>NZ_LT629971.1:0-5987831 GCF_900108565.1 Mycolicibacterium rutilum | reverse complement strand
GCGCTCACACCCTTATCGTCGCCGCCGGGCACCGAACTCCGACGGGTCCTGGCGGAAAATTTTTCGGCGAGCGTCAGCTGCGGTACTCGGGCGTCCAGCGCACCTCGGTGATCCGCTGGGTCAGCTGTTCGGGACTGCGCTCGGGCGCGACGCCGTCGGCGACGGCCTGCACCGCGACGGCGTGGGCGATGCTCAGCGCGACGTCGGGCACATCGGACCAGGCGGGCAGCAGCGGCGCGTCCGGGTCGGCGAGTGCGGGGGAGGCGTCGCCGAGCGCGGCGGCCGCGGCGCGCATCATCTCGTCGGTCACGCGGGTGGCCTGCGCGGCGGTGACGGCCAGGCCCATCGCCGGGAAGATGTAGACGTTGTTGCACTGCGCGATCGGATGCTCGCGGCCGTTGCGCTGCAGCGGCGCGAACGGCGAACCCGTCGCGATCAGCGCGCGGCCGTCGGTCCACTCGTCGAGCTCGGCCGGGTGCGCCTCGGCGCGGCTGGTCGGGTTCGACAGCGGGAAGATGATCGGCCGGTCCACCTTGCCCGCCATCTCCCGGACGATCTCTTCGGTGAATGCGCCTGCGGCGGTGGACAATCCGAGCAGCACGCCGACCTCGACGTGGTGCACGACGTCGGCCAGCTGCGCGGGGCCGGACAGTCCCCAGCCGGCGACCCGGTCGGCGGGCTGGGCGAACCGGCGCTGGCCGGGGGACAGGTCGGTGCGGTCGTCGGTGAGCAGTCCGTTGATGTCGACGACCCAGATCTGCGCCGCGGCCTGCTGCTCGCTCAGGCCCTCGGTGACCATCTGGCGGTGCACCATGTCGAGCACGCCGATGCCCGCCGAACCGGCGCCGAGCATCACCACCTGCTGGTGGGACAGCGGCCGAGCGGCCACCCGGGCCGCTCCGTGCAGCGCGCCGAGCGTCACCGCGGCGGTGCCCTGGATGTCGTCGTTGAAGGTGAGCAGTTTGTCGCGGTAACGCTCGAGGATCGGCAGCGCGTGCGCGGTCGCGAAATCCTCCCACTGCAGCAGCACGTCGGGCAGTTCCTCGTGCACGACGGTGACGAAATCGTCGATGAATGCGTAGTACTCGTCGTCGCCGATGCGGCGGTGCCGCCAACCCAGATATTGCGGATCCTCGAGCAGTTCGACGTTGTCGGTGCCCACGTCGAGCACGATCGGCAACGTGCGCGCCGGGTCGATGCCGCCGATGAGCGTGTAGAGCGAGAGCTTGCCGATCGGGATGCCCATGCCTCCGATGCCCTGATCGCCGAGGCCGAGGATGCGCTGCCCGTCGGTCACGACGATCACGTCGACCTCGCGCCGCGGACGGTTGCGCAGCACCTCGCGCAGGAATTCGCGGTCCGGGTAGGACACGAACAGCCCGCGGGGCCGCTGGTAGATCTCGCTGAACCGCTGGCACGCCTCGCCGACGGTGGGGGTGTAGACGATCGGCATGGTCTCGGCGATGTGGTCGCGCAGCACCCGGTAGAACAACGTCTCGTTGCGGTCCTGCAGGTTGCGCAGATAGATGTGTTTGTCCAGCGGTTCGCGCCGGCGGCAGAACTCCAGCCAGGAGTGCTCGGTCTGCTGTTCGAGTGACTTGACCGCCGTGGGAAGCAAACCGAGCAAACGGAATTCGTGACGCTCCTGCTCGGTGAACGCGGTGCCCTTGGTCCACAGCCCGTCGAACAGAAGCGTCTGTCCCGTCTTCTTCTCCGGCATCGCCCAAAACTAGCGCGGGCCCGCGACCGGAGCCGGGTGAATCAGGGATCCAGCGCGCGCAGTCCGTCGGCGACGGTGTCGAACGCGGCGCCCAGCGCGTCGGCCAGTGGCACCGCCTCGTCGGCGAGCCAGTACTCGTATGCCGACAGCGCCACCCCGAGCATCGTCCACGCCACGGTCTGGGGCACCAGGTCCCCGGGCGTGGTGGCCAGCCGCTTGGCGACGAAGTCGGCGACCACCCCGCGCCAGCCGGCGTACATCGTCATCGAGTACGCCTGGAGCGCGGCCGTCTCGAGGATGACCCGCATCCGCCTGCGGTGTCGTGCGGTCTCGGTTTCGTCGAACGTGTTGAACGCCAGCAGTGCCGTGCGTAACGCATGACGGATCGGCACGTCGGGATCGGAATCGGCCAGCAGGTCGCGCATGTGCGCCAGGTGAGCGTCGAAATCGCCCCAGGGCAAAGCGTTTTTCGACGGGTAGTAGCGGAACAGGGTGCGGCGCGCGATGCCGGCGGCCTCCGCGACGTCGTCGACGCTGACCTCGTCGAAGCCGCGGGTCGCGAAGAGGTCGATCGCGACGTTGCTGATGTGGTCCCACGTCGTGGAGCGCCGTCGGCCCACCCGGTGCTCGTCCGTCAGGGGCCCCCTTTCCATTTAGGCACTCGATGCCATATTATTGCGACCTCGATCACATTGTCGAGAACCGGTGAAGTGAAAGGCGGAGCCCGATGGAACCGAATCAGCAGGTCAACAACGACGAGCTCGTGACCGAGACCCTCGTCGAAGAGGTGTCGATCGACGGGATGTGCGGGGTCTACTGACCGTGACCTCGACGTCGACGGGGGCCGAGGACGCGGTCTTCGACCCCGAGCGCGGCTGGCGGCTGCACCACCAGGTGGCGGTGCGGCCCGAGCCGTTCGGTGCGCTGCTCTACCACTTCGGCACACGCAAGCTGTCGTTCCTGAAGAACCGCACCATCGTCGACGTCGTCAACGTGCTCTCCGAGCATCCCGACGTCCGATCCGCCTGCCGGGCCGCCGGTGTCGACGACGCGCAGCAGGCGCCGTATCTGCATGCACTCGGTGTGCTTGCTCAATCGAAAATGCTGGTGCCCCAATGACTTCAATCGCCCCGGTGCCTCGGCTCGTCGAGCAGTTCGAGCACGGACTGGACGCCCCGATCTGCCTGACCTGGGAGCTGACCTACGCGTGCAACCTGGCGTGCGTGCACTGCCTGTCGTCGTCGGGTAAGCGCGACCCGCGCGAGCTGACCACCCAGCAGTGCAAGGACATCATCGACGAACTCGAGCGCATGCAGGTGTTCTACGTCAACATCGGCGGCGGTGAGCCGACGGTGCGGTCGGACTTCTGGGAGCTCGTCGACTACGCCACCGCGCACCACGTCGGGGTGAAGTTCTCGACGAACGGGGTGCGCATCACCCCGCAGGTGGCGGCCCGGCTGGCGGCCAGCGACTACGTCGACGTGCAGATCTCGCTGGACGGCGCGACCGCCGAGGTCAACGACGCCGTGCGCGGCGCCGGCTCGTTCGAGATGGCCACCAGGGCGTTGCAGAACCTGGCCGATGCCGGTTTCAAGGACGCCAAGATCTCGGTGGTGGTGACCCGCCACAACGTCGACCAGCTCGACGAATTCGTCGCCCTGGCAGACAAGTTCGGCGCCACACTGCGGATCACCCGGCTGCGGCCGTCGGGCCGCGGCGCCGACGTCTGGGACGATCTGCACCCCACCTCAGAACAGCAGGTGCAGCTGTACAACTGGCTGGTGGCCAAGGGTGAGCGGGTGCTCACCGGCGACTCGTTCTTCCACCTGTCCGGCCTCGGTGCGCCCGGCGCGCTGGCGGGCCTGAACCTGTGCGGCGCCGGCCGCGTGGTCTGCCTGATCGACCCGGTCGGCGACGTCTACGCGTGCCCGTTCGCCATCCACGACCGCTTCCTGGCCGGAAACATCCTGTCGGACGGCGGTTTTGACAGCGTGTGGAAGAACGCTCCGCTGTTCCGCCAGCTGCGCGAGCCGCAGTCGGCGGGTGCCTGCAGCAGCTGCGACCACTACGACAGCTGCCGCGGCGGCTGCATGGCCGCGAAGTTCTTCACCGGGCTGCCGATGGACGGCCCGGACCCCGAATGTGTGGAGGGCTACGGCGCTCCCGCGCTGGCCCGCGAGCGGGTCAAGCCCAAGTCCAGCGTCGATCACTCCCGCAGCGGGCCCGTCGCACTGAAGCTGCTGACCAAACCCCCAAGGTCGGATGTCGGCGCCGGCGCGCCTCCGAAACGCCTCTGCAACGAAAGTCCGGTGTAAGTCATGGCCGACACCTGGTTCGAAACCGTCGCCGCCGCCCAGGAGCGGGCGAGGCGGCGTCTGCCCAAGCCGGTGTACTCCGCGCTGCTGGCGGCCAGCGAGAAGGGCGTGACGGTCGCCGACAACGTCGAGGCGTTCGCGGAGTTGGGCTTCGCGCCCCACGTCATCGGCGCGACCGAGAAGCGCGATCTGGCGACCACCGTGATGGGCCAGGAGATTTCGCTGCCCGTGCTGATCTCGCCGACCGGCGTGCAGGCCGTGCACCCCGACGGGGAGGTCGCCGTCGCCCGCGCCGCCGCCGCGCGCGGCACCGCGATGGGTTTGTCGTCGTTCGCGAGCAAGCCGATCGAAGAGGTCATCGCCGCCAACCCCAAGCTGTTCTTCCAGGTCTACTGGCTCGGCGGCCGGGACGCGATCGCGGCGCGGGTCGAGCGGGCCCGCGCGGCCGGCGCTGTCGGGCTGATCGTGACCACCGACTGGAGCTTCTCGCACGGCCGCGACTGGGGCAGCCCGAAGATCCCCGAGCAGATGGACCTGCGCACCACCGTGCGGATGCTGCCGACCGGGCTGACCCGGCCGAGCTGGATGTGGCAGTGGGGCAAGACGATGCGGCCGCCGAACTTGCGGGTGCCGAACCAGGCCGCGCGCGGCGAGGCGGGCCCGCCGTTCTTCCACGCCTACGGGGAATGGATGGGCACCCCGCCGCCGACCTGGGAAGACATCGCGTGGCTGCGTGAGCTGTGGGGCGGCCCGTTCATGCTCAAGGGCGTGATGCGGGTCGACGACGCGAAACGCGCTGTGGACGCCGGTGTTTCGGCGATCTCGGTGTCGAATCACGGCGGCAACAACCTGGACGGGACGCCGGCGGCGATCCGCGCGTTGCCCGCGATCGCCGAGGCCGTCGGCGACGAGATCGAGGTGCTGCTCGACGGCGGCATCCGGCGCGGCAGCGACGTCGTCAAGGCCGTCGCGCTGGGGGCACGCGCCGTGATGATCGGCCGGGCGTACCTGTGGGGCCTGGCCGCCAACGGGCAGGCCGGTGTCGAGAACGTGCTCGACGTGCTCCGCGGGGGCATCGATTCTGCATTGATGGGTCTGGGCCGCGCGTCGGTGCACGACCTCGGCGCCGACGACATCCTGGTGCCGCCCGGCTTCGAGCGGGCGCTCGGGGTGCCCGGCGGAACGGACACCTGACCGCAGTCCGGTGCGCCGTCGCGCGCGTCGAATTTGCAAAGCTCCTGGTACAGACGTGGCGCAGGGGACTGACGGGACAGTGTCGATGTCGCCCGTGAAAATTCCGGCGAATCAATTGCTGCGCATGCACGAACAATTGGCGCATACCAGGTGAATTCGGCTTACCATCGGCGGGTGCCTTTCGTCAGCGAGCTCGCGAATGCGACGTCGAAGCAGCTGAAAGGCACACCGTCGGCACTGCTGGTGCCCGTCGGATCCACCGAACAGCACGGCCCGCATCTGCCGCTGGACACCGACACCAGGATCGCCGACGCGGTGGCGCGCGCGGTTGCTGACCGGTTGGCCCGCGGAGATGGATCGATCTGGCGGATCGCGCCGTCGATCGGCTACGGCGCCAGCGGTGAGCACGAGGCCTTCGACGGCACGGTTTCGGTGGGGACCTCGGCGCTGCGGTTGTTGCTGGTGGAGTTTGGCCGCTCGGCGTCGCGGTGGGCGTCGCGGCTGGTCTTCGTCAACGGGCACGGGGGGAACGTGGAGGCTTTGGCCGCCGCAACGGCTTTGCTTCGGTACGAGGAGCGCGATGTGGCGTGGTGTCCGTGCACGGTCGCCGGGGCCGACGCGCACGCCGGCCATACCGAAACGTCTGTATTGCTACATCTTTCGCCGCGGGACGTCGCGGTCGACGAACGCGTGCCGGGAAACTGCGCGCCGCTGCGCGAGCTGATGCCCGAATTGCGTCGTGGCGGCATCGCGGCCGTGAGCGACGTCGGCGTGCTCGGCGATCCGACGACGGCCACCGCCGACGAGGGCGCCCGCATTTTCGACGCCATGGTCGAATCATGTTTGCAGCGAATCGAGCGTTGGGTACCCGATCGCGACGGGATGTTGACATGACGGGTCCACGGCTCCCCGACGGGTTCGCCGTTCAGGTTGATCGCCGGGTGAAGGTGCTCGGGGAGGGGTCAGCGCTGCTCGGCGGATCCCCGACGCGGCTGCTGCGCCTCGCGCCCGCTGCGCAGACCATGCTCAACGGCGGCAGGCTCGAAGTCCACGACGCGGTCAGCGCTCAGCTGGCGCGCACGCTGCTCGACGCCACCGTCGCGCACCCGCGGCCGGCCAGCGGCCCGTCGCATCGCGATGTCACGCTCGTGATCCCGGTGCGGGACAATGCTTCTGGAGTTCGCCGCCTGCTCACCGCGGTCCGTGGGCTGCGGGTCGTCGTGGTCGACGACGGTTCGCAGACACCGCTCGAGCAGGTCGACCTGGCCGATGTCCACAGCGACGTGCAGGTGCTGCGCCACGCGCGCAGCAGGGGACCGGCCGCCGCGCGCAACACCGGCATGGCCGCATGCAACACCGACTACGTGGCGTTCCTCGACAGCGACGTGGTGCCGCGGCGCGGTTGGCTCGAGGCGCTGCTCGGCCACTTCTGTGACCCGGCCGTCGCGCTGGTGGCGCCCCGCATCGTCGGGCTGCGCGAACCGGACAGTCTGGTCGGCCGCTACGAGGCCGTGCGCTCCTCGCTGGACCTGGGCCTGCGCGAGGCCCCGGTGGTGCCCTACGGCACGGTCTCCTACGTCCCGAGTGCGGCGATCATCTGTCGCCGGTCGGTACTCAAGGAGGTCGGTGGGTTCGACGAGACGCTGCGCTCCGGCGAGGATGTCGACCTGTGCTGGCGGCTGATCGAGTCCGGGGCGCGGCTGCGGTACGAGCCGATCGCTCTGGTGGCCCATGATCACCGCACCCAGATGCGAGAGTGGTTCTTGCGCAAGGCATTCTACGGCAGTTCCGCCGCGCCCCTGGCCTCGCGGCACCCCGGCAAGACCGCTCCGCTGGTCATCTCGGGGTGGACGCTGGTGGCGTGGATGCTGCTGGCGATGGGATCGTCGATCGGCTACCTGGCCTCCGTCGTCGTCGCCATGCTCACCGGACGGCGCATCGCCAAGTCACTGTCGAGTGTGGAGACCGAACCCAAGGACGTCGCGGTGGTCGCCGCCCACGGTCTGTGGTCGGCGGCGATGCAGTTGGCGTCGGCGATCTGCCGGCACTACTGGCCGGTGGCCCTGATCGCGGCGCTGGTGTCGCGGCGCTGCCGACAGGTGGTGCTGGTGGCCGCGGTGGTCGACGGGGTGGTCGACTGGCTGACCCGCAACGGTAAGGCCGAGGACGACACCAAACCCGTCGGGCTGCTGACCTACGTGCTGCTCAAGCGGCTCGACGACCTGGCCTACGGCGTGGGCCTGTGGTCCGGTGTGGTCCGCGAGCGCCACCTCGGCGCGCTCAAGCCCCAGATCCGAACGTGAAGCGGCACCGATCGCGTGCCTGACGTTCTGATCGTCGGCGCGGGCAGCGCTGGTTCCGTTCTCGCCGAACGCCTCTCCGCCGATGCGTCGTGCCAAGTCACCTTGATCGAGGCCGGCCCGGCGCCGTCCGACCCGCGCGTGCACGCACAGATCAGCAACGGCCTGCGGCTGCCGATCGGCGACGCCAGCTCGGTCGTGCACCGGTACCCGACCACGCTCACCGTCGACCCGCCGCGGGCGGCGCAGATCATGCGCGGCGCGGTGGTCGGGGGATCGGGGGCGGTCAACGGCGGCTACTTCTGCCGCGGTCTGCCCGCCGACTTCGACAGCTGGGGGTTGCCGGGCTGGTCGTTCAGCGACGTGCTGCCCCACTTCCGCGCGATCGAGACCGACCTCGACTTCACCAACCCCCTGCACGGTGACGACGGCCCGATCGCAGTCCGCAGGGTTTCGGAATTCGACGGCTGCACAGCGTCTTTCGTTCAAGCAGCAACCGCAGCCGGGCATCCCTGGATTCCCGACCTGAACGGGTCGACGCTCGAGCAACCCCTGGGCTCCGGGATCGGGGCGGTGCCGCTGAACATCCAGCAGGGCACGCGCGTCGGCCCGGGCGGGGCCTACCTGCAACCGGCGATGAACCGGCCGAACCTCACCCTGCTCGCCGACACCCGCGTCCTGCGGATCTTGATCGCCGACGGTCGGGCCGTCGGCGTGCAGGCGGTCGGACCCGACGGCCCCGCCGACCTGCGCGGCGACCGAATCATCCTGTGCTCCGGGGCGATCGGGTCGGCACACCTGCTGATGCTGTCCGGCATCGGTCCGGCCGACGCGCTGCAGGCCGCCGGTATCCCGGTGGTGGCCGACCTTCCGGTGGGTGCGGCGACCTCGGACCACCCGGAGTGGGTGCTGCCGGTGCACTGGGCGGAGACCCACGGGGTGCCGCCGCTGGAAGCCGTCCTGACCACGGCCGACGGCCTGGAGATCCGGCCGTACACCGCCGGGTTCGGTGCCATGGTCAGCGGCCGGCGCGACGACCCCGCCGACCATCCCCACATCGGGGTGGCGGTCATGCAACCGACGTCGCGCGGCCGGCTGACGGTGCGCACCGCCGACCCAAACACCCCGCCGGTCATCGAGCACCGGTACGACAGCGCGCCCGGCGACGTGGCGCTGCTGCGCTCGGGTGTCGGTATGGTCCGCGAACTGATCGGCAGGACAACCGGATTCGGCCCGGTGTCCTGGTCCACCTCACAGCACTTGGCGGGCACGGCGCCAATGGGTGTCGACGGCGATGACCGCGCCGTGGTGGACCCGCAGTGCCGGGTGTATGGGGTGGATCGGTTGTGGGTGGTCGACGGGTCAGTTCTGCCGGCGATCACCAGCCGCGGCCCGCACGCCAGCATCTGCATGCTCGGGCACCGCGCCGCCGAGTTCATCGGCTGACGCACGTCGCCGCTTCACAAAGCCGAACTGCTCGCCGTCGCGGCCCGGCGCCCAGACCGCGACGAACGCCGCGGCGACCACCAGGACCACGGCGAGCACCGTCAGGGACAGGCTCATGGCGTCGACGAACGCGGCGGTGGCCGCGGCGGCCAGGTCGGCGCCCGCGGTTCCGAGTTGCTGCGCCACCGCCAGGGCATTGGCAAGGGAGTCCGACGCGGCGCCCCGCACCTGCTCCGGAACCGTGGACAGCGCCGGCCCGAGCGACGAATTGTACTGCGCGGCAAGGACCGAACCGGCGACCGCGATGCCGACCGCGGCACCGACCTCGCGGGTCGTGTCGTTGACCGCAGAGGCCACGCCCTGCTTCTCCGTCGGCACCGCGTTCATGATCGCCGAGGTGGTCGGCGCGACGCACAACCCGATGCCGACCGCCGCCGCCAACAGCGGGCCGACGAGATCGATGTACGCCGCGTCGGCGCCGAGCCTGCTCATCCAGAACAACCCGGCGGCCAGAAACAGCAACCCGGTGGTCACCGCGGCCCGCAGCCCGACCTTCGGCAGGTACAGGTGCATGGTCGCGCCGAGCACCATGATCGGAAGTGCCAACGGGGACAAGGCGAACGCGGTCTGCAGCGCGCTGTAGCCGAGCAGCAGCTGCAGGTACTGCATCTCGACGAAGAAGAAACCGAAGTTGGCGAAGAACAGGAAGGTGATGCCGAGCGATCCGGTGGCGAAGTCGGGTTTGGCGAACAATCGCACGTCCAGCATCGGATGGCGGTGCCGCAGTTCCACCGCGGTGAACACGCCGGCGAGCAGCACGCCGGCGGCCATGCAGCCCCAGACCATCGGATGGCTCCACCCGCGGATCGGGGCTTCGATCACGCCGTAGACGAAGACGGCGACCGCGCCGCCGATCGTCACCGCCCCGACCCAGTCCAGCGGGGTGGCCGACTCGTCCCGGGAGGACCGGATCGTGAACGTGCACAACAGCAACGCGAGGCTGGAACCGGCGAACGCCCAGAAGATCGACTGCCACGAGAAGAAGTGCAGTAGGACGCCGGTACCCAGGAAACCGACGATCGCCCCCGAACTGGCGACTCCGGCCCAGATGCCGACGGCCTTGTTGCGCTCGTCCTTCGGGAAGGCGGCGGTCAACAGCGAGAGAGTCGCGGGCATGACGAATGCGGCCCCCAGTCCGGCGACCGCCCGCGCGACGATGATCTGCGTCGGGCTGTCGAAGAACACCGGCGCAAGCGAGGCCAGGCCGAAGATCGCCAGCCCGAGCAGCAGCGCGCCACGGCGCCCATACCGGTCGCCGAGCGCGCCGGCGGGCAGCAGCAGGCAGGCCAGCACCAGCGTGTAGCCGTCGACGATCCAGGTCAGTTGGGTCTGGGTGGCCGAGGTCTCGATCGCGAGGTCGGGCATCGCGGCGTTGAGCGCCACCATCGATGCGATGACCAGCAGCACATCGAGGCTGGCGATCGTCAGCAGCCAGAAACGCCCGAATCTGCTCAGGGTGCTCAGGTTGGCGTCGATATCCTGATCAGACCGTTCGAGGGTGTTGACCATGAACCGTCGTTCTCCTTCGGGCGGATGAGATTTTTGAGACTAACAGTCTTGTACTGAGACCGATAGTCTTGTTCCCGGTGTGGAGGTGGGGTAAACGATGAGCGGCCCGAGTAGCGATCCGCGGCCCGCCCGGTCCCGGGCGCGCCTGCTCGAAGCGGCCACGACGCTGCTGCGGACCGGCGGGCCGAACGCGGTGACCATCGACGCCGTCACCCGCACCGCGAACGTCGCGCGGGCCACGCTGTACCGCCACTTCTCCAGTGCCAACGACCTGATGGCCGCGGCGTTCATGGGGCTGCTCAGCCCCGCGCCGATGCCGCCCGCCGAAGGCAGCCTGCGCGACCGGCTGATCGCGGTGGTCGAGGGCTGGGCGGAGTCGATCGCCGAGGTGCCCGCGATGCTCACCGCGATGACCTGGATGGCGTCCGGACCGGATGTCGGCCCTTATCCCGATGTGCGGGAGGCGGATTCGGATGCCGTCGGCACGCTGCGGTCCCGGATCGTGCAGCTGTACTCGGTGCCGTTCGATGCGATCCTCGACAGCCCGCAGGCGGCCGAGGAGCTCGACGAGACCGATCGCATCCAGACCATCGCGTTGCTCATCGGCCCACTGATCCTCGGCAAGCTCTCGACCGTGGCCGACTTCGACTACCGCGCGTGCGCGGAAGCCGCCGTCGACGGCTTCCTGGCCACGCACGCGCGCAAGCCGAGCGAAATCACCTCAGCGAGTACCGAACCGGCAGGTGCTTGAGGCCGCCGACGAAGGTGGTGGCGGTCAGCTCCGGCGCGCCGGCCAGCTCGATGGAGTCCAACCGCGGGATCAGTTCGGTGAAGAAGCTGTTCATCTCCATGCGCGCCAGCGCCGCGCCGAGGCAGAAGTGCACGCCGTATCCGAACGACACATGCCGGTTGGGGTCGCGGCCGACGTCGAACCGGAACGGGTCGTCGAACACCTCTTCGTCGCGGTTACCGGACACGTAAGCCAGGTACACCGACTCGCCCTTGGCGATCGGCACCCCGCGCACCGAGGTGTCCTCGGCGGCGGTGCGCATGAACTCCTTGACCGGCGTCGACCACCGGATCATCTCCTCGACGGCCAGCGGCATCAGATCCATGTTGGTGCGCAACCGCTCCAGTTCGCCGGGATTCTCGATCAGCGCGTGCAGCCCGCCGGAGATCGCGTCCTTGGTGGTGTCGTGGCCGGCGCTGGCGACGATGACGTAGTACGAGGCGGTGTCCATGTCGGACAACGGTTCTCCGTCGAGGCGGCCGTTGGCGATCGCCGAGGCGAGATCATCGGTGGGATTCGCGCGCCGTGACGCGGTGAGCGTCGCGAAGTAGTTGAAGAAATCCGCCAGCACCGCGAGCATGTCCTCCGGCGTCTTCCCGCGCTGGAACTCCTCGTCGTTGCCGCCGAACATCTCCTGGGTGAGCATGTGCATGCGCGGAAAGTCCTCCTCCGGCAAGCCCAGCAGCGACATGATCACGTACAGCGGGAAGTTCACCGCGATCTCGGTGACGAAGTCGCATTCGGGACCCACGTCACGCATCCGGTCGACATAGCGCTTCGCCAGCTCATCGACGCGAACCTTCAAGTCGCGCATGGCCTTCGGGCGAAACCAGTCGGCGCCGATGGCGCGCACCTTGCGGTGGTGCGGGTCGTCCATGTGGATGAGGGTGCGCAGCCCGATGCCCGCCTCTAGTGTCCTGAGTCATTAATTCTGGTGCAGTAGTTGCCGATGCTGGTGAGGATTTGATCGGCGGTTTTGGTCCAGACGTAGGGGCGTGGGTTGTCGTTCCAGGTGTCGATCCATGCGCGGATGTCGGTGTTGAGCTGGCGCACTGATGTGTGAGTGCCGCGACGTAGTTTCTTGGTGGTCAACTCGGCGAACCAGCGCTCGACCAAGTTCAGCCAAGATGAACTGGTGGGCGTGAAGTGCAAGACGAATCTGGGATGGTTTGTCAGCCAGCGCTTTACCGCGGGTGTCTTGTGCGTTGAGACGTTGTCGAGTACGACATGGCAGTCCAGATCGTCAGGTACCTCGGCGTCGATTTTCTTCAGGAATGCCAGGAACTCGCGGGCGCGGTGACGCGCGTGTAGTGAGCCGATGACCTTGCCGGTGGCCAGATCAAGAGCGGCGTACAGGGTCGATGTGCCGTGGCGCACGTAGTCGTGGCTGGCCCGCGCCGGCGTCCCCGGCAGCATGGGAAACACGGGTTGAGTCCGGTTCAGGGCCTGGATCTGGGTCTTCTCGTCGACGCACAGCACGACGGCTCGTTCGGGAGGATCGAGGTAGAGTCCGACCACGTCGCGCACCTTGTCCACGAACTGAGGATCCTTGGACAACTTCCACGAATCCTGTTTGTGCGGAGTCAATCCGAACGCCCGCCACACTCGCGACACCATCGACTGACTCAATCCCAGGTGCTCGGCCATCGATCGCGTCGACCAGTGGGTGGCATTAGGTGGAGTGGTCTCCAGCGTCGTGGTGATCAGGTCCTTGATCCGCTCGTCGCCAACTACTCGTGGCCGTCCCGGGCGCGGTTCGTCGAGCAGACCGTCGAGACGATCGACGGCAAACCGGTTACGCCACCGCCGCACCGTGGTGATCGCAAGTCCGAGTCGTTGCGATAGCTCGGTATTGGAACCGCCATCAGCTGCGGCCAACACAATTCGTGAGCGCATCGCCAAGTCCCCGGCGCTGCGGCGTCGCCGCGCCCAACCCTCCAACTCTACTCGCTCAGCATCGGTCAACACGATCTCGGCGGCATGGGGAGTCGGCATAACCCAGTCTAACAACTCGACCGGAATTAATGACTCAGGACACTAGCTGGGCCTTGAGGACGTCGTCGACCTCGGCGGCGGCGAGCAGCGGCCGCGGTTCGGACAGCCACAGGTTGTTGTCCCGTTCGATGGCCATGATGTCGGCGTGCTTGGTGATCGCCCAGAACGGCCGGTAGGGCGGATTGTCGACGTAGGCCACCGGGTTGTTCGCGCGAAGATGGGTCAGCGCCGCGTGCAGTCGTGCGTCGTCTGCGTAGCCCTCCGGATCGGCGAGGACCTTGGCGGCGTCATCCATCGTCGGCGTGCTCATACGGGCTCCTTCACATCCGGTTAAACGAACTTGACGGGTGTCAAGGACAGTGTATGTGACTGTCGCCACGTCCCGCTGTGAGGTTGCCCTGAATCACGGCCAGCGCTCTTGATGGTGTCAAGTTTCAGCGTGAAGACGTCATCGTGACGATCGCGTGGTGGGTCACCGGGCGGGCGTCAGTAGGCTCGCGACGTGCTGAGGCGAACGGTCCGGCGCTGCCGGCGGGCGGCCGCGGCGCTCACGGTACTCGCGGTCCTGCTCAGCGGCTGTGGCCGCGGGCAGACCGGCACCGACGGGGACTCCATCGACGTACCCGTCGACCCCGCCATCGCCCATGTCACCGGTGGCGCGGTGCGCGGGACGGTCTCGATCTTCAACCGCTACTTCGCCGGAATCCCTTACGCCGGACCACCGGTGGGTCCGCTGCGCTGGCAACCGCCCGCGCCGCTCGCCGACTGGACGGGGTTTCGCGACGCGACGCGGCCGGGACCGCGCTGCACCCAGGACACCAGTGCCGATGTCGATCCCGGTCCGACCAGTGAGGACTGCCTGACCCTCAACGTCTGGACGCCGCCGCCGTCAGAGGCGCGCAAGCCGGTGATGGTGTGGTTCCACGGCGGCAGCTTCCTCAACGGCAGCGGCGACATCTACGACTCGCGCCGCCTGACCAGCCGCGGCATCGTCGTCGTCACCGTCAACTACCGCCTCGGCGCGCTCGGCTTCCTCGCCGACCCCGGACTCGGGCCGGAATCGGGCAACTTCGGGCTGGCCGACCAGCAGGCCGCGCTGCGCTGGGTGCGCGACAACATCGCCGCATTCGGCGGCGATCCCGACCGGGTCACCATCGCCGGGGAGTCGGCGGGCGGCATGGCGGTGTGTGATCACCTCGTGGCGCCGGGGTCGGCGGACCTCTTCGATGCGGCGATCATCCAGAGCGGGCTGTGCCACGCCCAGTACGACCTGCCCGCGGCGGAACGCGCCAGTCAGGAGTACGCGGCCGAGCTCGGCTGTGGCGACGCGCGCACCCTGCTGCAGTGCATGCGTGCGCTGCCCGCCGACAGGTTGCGAAAGCCGTTGCTGTACGGGCGCTTCGGCACAGAGCGGCTGAGCGGACCGGTGACCGGCACCGCGGTGCTGCCGCAGGACCCGCTCACCGCGATGCGCGAGGGCCGCGCCGCCCGGGTGCCGGTGATGATCAACACCACCGCCGACGAGTTCAACCTGTTCGCAGCGCTGCAGTTCCTGCGCGGGAGGGCGCTGGACGCGGCGGCGTACCCGGGTCTGCTCGCCGAGGCGTTCGGGCCCGCTGCCGCCGCGGTGGCGGCGCAGTATCCGCCGGAGAGCTACGGCGGCAACGTGGCGCTGGCGTACTCCGCGGCGGTCACCGCGGCCGACTTCGCCTGCGTGGCCGACCGGATGGCCGACGCCCTCGCCGACGGACCCGTCTACGCGTCGGAGTTCGGCGACCGCGCCGCCCCGGCCCCGGAACCGTTGCGCGAGGCCCCTTTTCCGATCGGCGCCGCGCACTCGCTGGAGTTGCGGTACCTCTTCGACGTCGGCGGCGCGCCCCCGCCGGACCCGGCGCAGCAGCGGCTGGCCGAGGAGATGATCGACTACTGGGCGCGCTTCGTCTCGGACGGTTCACCCGGCGCGGGCTGGCCGCAGGTCGGTGAGCGTCGCGAATGGCTGTGGCTGCAGCCCGGCGGCAACCGGGTGATCACCGACTTCGCGCAGAAACACAAATGCGCGTTCTGGGCCGGTCTGTCACGCTGACCCGATGCCGACTCCCGACGCCCACCGGTTCGCCGACGACTGGGTGCGTGCCTGGAACGCGCACGACGTCGAGGCCGTGCTCGCGCATTTCCACGACGACGTGCTGTTCACCTCACCGGTCGCGGCGCGGGTACTGCCGGAGACCGGGGGAGTGGTGCGGGGCAAGGACGCGCTGCGCCGCTACTGGACGACCGCGCTGCAGGGGCTGCCAGACCTGCACTTCGAGGTCGTCGACGTCTACCGCGGCGAGTCGACGCTGGTGATCCACTACCGCAACCAGCGCGGCGACCTGGTCAACGAGGTGCTGATCTTCGACGCCGACGGGCAGGTCCGCGAAGGCCATGGCACCTACTGTCCTAGCGCGGTGTCACCCAGCAGGTGATGTCGGCGTGCACCACCTCGGTGCCGGCCCGGTCCACGACACTGACGGGCACCGTGACGTCGACGCCCTCGGTGATCGCCGCGAAGTCCGGCGCCGCCAGGCGGGCCTGCGCGCGCAGCGACGTGGTGGCCTTGTCGAGGTATTCCACGCTCATGGCCTTGGGGATCCAGCGGTGGCTGGCCGGCACCGTCGCCTCCATCAGCATGCCCATCGCCATCTCGGCGGCGTTGCACGACGCGATCGCATGCACTGTGTGCAGGTGGTTGTGTACCAAGAACCACTTCGGCACGGTGACCTCGGCGAATCCGGGTTCCATCCGGACGACGTGCGGGGCGATCGAGGCGAAATAGGGCACCCGCGCGATCGCCGCGGCCGAAAAAGCCCAGGTGCCGCCGGGCAGGCTCGCGAGGCGCTGCCACGCGCGGTAGGTAGAGGTAGGCGCGACCATGGCGAGCTACCTTACTTCTGGGTAAGGTTGCGCGGACGCCGCGGCACCCGCGCAGGCCGGTTTCCCATGGCCAGGGATTTGGAGCGTGCCGTTTTCTAGGGCATACTGTTCGGGTTGCCTTGAGCCGGGCCGGTGCCAGTTCGGACCGCGTGGCCGGGGCATCCGACCGGCGCCCACCCGGGCGCATCCGGTGCCAATCTCGAGCGTGACGATTTCGTCGCGAACGAGTGTGCGTGCGGGCGACACACCCGACCGCGGGGACCGGTGGACCACAGACAGAAGAACAGCGGCGGCTAAGCAGCGCGAAGGCTGCGCCGGTGAGAGCGGCCCGGGAACGGGCCCAGTATGAGTGAGGTAGGAGAAGCGTGGCGGGACAGAAGATCCGCATCAGGCTCAAGGCCTACGACCACGAGGCGATCGACGCCTCGGCGCGCAAGATCGTGGAAACGGTCACCAGAACCGGCGCCAGCGTGGTCGGCCCTGTGCCGCTGCCGACCGAGAAGAACGTGTACTGCGTCATCCGGTCCCCGCACAAGTACAAGGACTCGAGGGAGCACTTCGAGATGCGTACTCACAAGCGGCTGATCGACATCCTCGACCCGACGCCGAAGACCGTTGACGCGCTCATGCGTATCGATCTGCCGGCCAGCGTCGACGTCAACATCCAGTAGGAGAGACCAGAAAATGGCTAGGAAAGGCATTCTGGGCACCAAGCTGGGCATGACGCAGGTGTTCGACGAGAACAACCGCATCGTGCCGGTGACGGTCGTCAAGGCCGGCCCCAACGTCGTCACGCGCATCCGTACGCCGGAGCGCGACGGCTACAGCGCTGTGCAGCTGGCCTACGGCGAGATCAGCCCGCGCAAGGTCAACAAGCCTGTCACGGGCCAGTTTTCGGCCGCCGGGGTCAACCCGCGCCGGCATCTGGCCGAGCTTCGGCTCGACGATGAGGCAGCGGCCGCCGAATACGAGATCGGCCAGGAGCTGACCGCCGAGATCTTCGCCGACGGCACCTTCGTCGACGTGACCGGCACCAGCAAGGGCAAGGGTTTCGCCGGCACGATGAAGCGCCACGGGTTCCGCGGCCAGGGCGCCAGCCACGGCGCGCAGGCCGTGCACCGTCGCCCCGGCTCCATCGGTGGCTGCGCCACCCCGGGCCGCGTGTTCAAGGGCACCCGCATGTCGGGCCGCATGGGCAACGACCGGGTGACGACGCAGAACCTGGTGGTGCACAAGGTCGATGCCGAGAACGGCGTGCTCTTGATCAAGGGCGCGATCCCCGGCCGCAACGGCGGGCTCGTGATGGTCCGCAGCGCAACCAAGCGAGGCGAAAAGTAATGGCTCTCAAAGTTGATGTCCGCACCCCGGCGGGAACGAAGGACGGCTCCGTTCAGCTGCCCGCCGAGCTGTTCGACGTCGAGGCGAACATCGCGCTGATGCACCAGGTGGTGACGGCGCAGCTGGCCGCGGCGCGGCAGGGCACGCACTCCACCAAGACCCGCGGTGAGGTCTCCGGCGGCGGCAAGAAGCCGTACCGGCAGAAGGGCACCGGCCGGGCCCGTCAGGGTTCGACCCGGGCGCCGCAGTTCACCGGCGGTGGCACCGTGCACGGTCCCAAGCCGCGCGACTACAGCGAGCGCACCCCGAAGAAGATGATCCGTGCCGCCCTGCGCGGTGCGCTGTCGGACCGGGCGCGCAACGACCGCATCCACGCGATCACCGAGATAGTCGAGGGCCAGACCCCGTCGACCAAGAGCGCTAAGGCGTTCCTGGCGACGCTGACCGATCGCCGCAAGGTGCTCGTCGTCATCGGCCGCACCGACGAGGTCGGCGCGAAGAGCGTGCGCAACCTGCCCGGTGTGCACGTGATCTCGCCGGACCAGCTCAACACCTACGACGTGCTCAACGCCGACGACGTGGTGTTCAGCGTGGAGGCCTTGAACGCCTACATCGCGGCCAACACCGCGAACACCAACGAGGAGGTGTCGGCCTGATGGCAACCGTCACTGACCCCCGCGACATCATCCTGGCTCCGGTCATCTCGGAGAAGTCGTACGGGTTGATCGAGGACAACGTGTACACGTTCGTCGTGCACCCGGACTCGAACAAGACGCAGATCAAGATCGCGATCGAGAAGATCTTCAACGTGAAGGTCGACTCGGTGAACACCGCGAATCGGCAGGGCAAGCGCAAGCGCACCCGCAGCGGGTACGGACAGCGCAAGAGCACGAAGCGCGCCATCGTCACGCTGGCCGCGGGCAGCAAGCCCATCGACCTGTTCGGAGCGCCGGCCTAGCCGGCAGGGAGAACCTGAGAAACATGGCAATTCGCAAGTACAAGCCGACGACCCCCGGTCGTCGCGGTGCCAGCGTCTCCGATTTCGCTGAGATCACCCGCGACCACCCGGAGAAGTCGCTGGTTCGTCCGCTGCACGGTAAGGGTGGGCGAAATGCCCACGGCCGCATCACCACCCGCCACAAGGGTGGCGGGCACAAGCGCGCCTACCGCGTCATCGACTTCCGTCGCAACGACAAGGACGGCGTCAACGCCAAGGTCGCGCACATCGAGTACGACCCGAACCGCACCGCGAACATCGCGCTGCTGCACTACCTGGACGGCGAGAAGCGCTACATCATCGCGCCGCAGGGTCTCAAGCAGGGCGACATCGTGGAGTCCGGCGCCAACGCCGACATCAAGCCCGGCAACAACCTGCCGCTGCGCAACATCCCCGCGGGCACGCTGATCCACGCGGTGGAACTGCGTCCCGGTGGTGGCGCGAAGATGGCCCGGTCGGCGGGTGCCAGCATCCAGCTGCTGGGCAAGGAAGGCACCTACGCCTCGCTGCGTATGCCCTCTGGTGAGATCCGCCGCGTCGACGTGCGCTGCCGCGCCACGGTCGGCGAGGTCGGCAACGCCGAGCAGGCCAACATCAACTGGGGCAAGGCCGGTCGTATGCGGTGGAAGGGCAAGCGCCCCACCGTCCGTGGTGTCGTGATGAACCCGGTCGACCACCCGCACGGCGGTGGTGAGGGTAAGACCTCCGGTGGCCGCCATCCGGTCAGCCCGTGGGGCAAGCCCGAGGGCCGCACCCGCAAGCCCAACAAAGCGAGCGACAAGCTCATCGTCCGTCGCCGGCGCACCGGCAAGAAGCGCTAGGCAGGAGTAACGAATATGCCACGCAGCCTCAAGAAGGGTCCGTTCGTCGACGACCATCTGCTCAAGAAGGTCGACGCGCAGAACGAGAAGAACACCAAGCAGGTCATCAAGACCTGGTCGCGTCGTTCGACCATCATCCCCGACTTCATCGGTCACACCTTCGCCGTCCACGACGGTCGCAAGCACGTGCCGGTGTTCGTCTCGGAGTCGATGGTCGGCCACAAGCTGGGTGAGTTCGCTCCCACCCGCACGTTCAAGGGTCACATCAAGGATGACCGGAAGGCGAAGCGGCGATGAGCGCTTGCGCGAAGAGCGAAGGAAATAGCTAATGACTACGACGACTGAATATCCGTCCGCGACCGCGAAGGCCCGGTTCGTCCGCGTCTCCGCCACCAAGGCGCGCCGGGTCATCGACCTGGTGCGCGGTAAGCCGGTGGCCGAGGCGCTCGACGTCCTCCGCTGGGCGCCCCAGGCCGCCAGCGAGCCGGTTGCCAAGGTCATCGCCAGCGCGGCTGCCAACGCCCAGAACAACGACGGACTGGATCCCTCGACCCTGGTGGTCGCCGCGATCTACGCCGACGAGGGCCCGACGGCCAAGCGCATCCGGCCGCGTGCCCAGGGCCGCGCGTTCCGGATCCGCAAGCGCACCAGCCACATCACCGTGATTGTCGAAAGCCGCCCCTCGAAGAACGAGCGCGGCGCCGGTCGTTCGGCCGACACCGCGCGCGCCCGTCGCGCGCAGGGCAGCAAGGCCGCCGCGGCGAAGAAGGCTCCTGCGAAGGCCGCCACCAAGACCAAGGCTTCTGAAGAGGCGAAGGAGGGCTCGGAGTAGTGGGCCAGAAAATCAATCCCCACGGCTTCCGGCTCGGTATCACCACCGACTGGAAGTCCCGGTGGTACGCCGACAAGCAGTACAAGGACTACGTCAAGGAAGACGTGGCGATCCGCCGGCTGCTGGCCACGGGTCTGGAGCGCGCCGGCATCGCCGACGTGGAGATCGAGCGCACCCGTGACCGGGTCCGGGTCGACATCCACACCGCGCGCCCGGGCATCGTGATCGGTCGCCGCGGCACCGAGGCCGACCGCATCCGCGCCGACCTGGAGAAGCTCACCAAGAAGCAGGTGCAGCTCAACATCCTCGAGGTCAAGAACCCGGAGTCGCAGGCGCAGTTGGTCGCCCAGGGTGTCGCCGAGCAGCTGAGCAATCGCGTGGCGTTCCGCCGCGCGATGCGCAAGGCCATCCAGTCGGCGATGCGCCAGCCCAACGTCAAGGGCATCCGGGTGCAGTGCTCGGGTCGCCTGGGCGGCGCCGAGATGAGCCGCTCGGAGTTCTACCGCGAAGGTCGGGTGCCGCTGCACACGCTGCGCGCCGACATCGACTACGGCCTCTACGAGGCCAAGACCACCTTCGGCCGGATCGGCGTGAAGGTGTGGATCTACAAGGGCGACATCGTCGGTGGCAAGCGCGAGCTGTCCGCCGCCGCGCCCGCGGCCGACCGGCCGCGTCGGGAACGCCCGTCGGGCACCCGGCCGCGTCGTAGCGGCGCGTCGGGCACGACCGCGACCAGCACGGACGCGGGCCGGGCGGCGACGGGTGGCTCGGAGAGCGGCACGGCGCCTGCAGGCAGCGTCGCCGACAATGCCGCGGCTTCACAGGCGGCGGCTGCGGCCGAGACGCCCACGGAAAACACGGAGAGCTGAATCATGCTGATTCCCCGAAAGGTCAAGCACCGCAAGCAACACCACCCCCAGCAGCGCGGCATCGCCAGCGGCGGGACGTCGGTGAGCTTCGGTGACTACGGCATCCAGGCACTGGAGCACGCCTACATCACCAACCGGCAGATCGAGTCCGCGCGTATCGCGATCAACCGGCACATCAAGCGTGGCGGCAAGGTCTGGATCAACATCTTCCCGGACCGCCCGCTGACCAAGAAGCCCGCCGAGACCCGCATGGGTTCGGGTAAGGGTTCGCCGGAGTGGTGGGTGGCCAACGTCAAGCCCGGTCGCGTGCTCTTCGAGCTGAGCTACCCCGACGAGGCGACCGCGCGGGCCGCGCTGACACGCGCGATCCACAAGCTGCCGATCAAGGCACGCATCGTTACCCGAGAGGAGCACTTCTGATGGCAGTGGGAGTGACGCCGGGCGAACTGCGCGAGCTGACCGACGACGAGTTGACCGATCGGCTGCGTGAGTCCAAGGAAGAGCTGTTCAACCTGCGCTTCCAGATGGCCACCGGCCAGTTGTCCAATAACCGCCGGCTTCGCACGGTGCGTCAGGAAATCGCGCGGGTGTACACCGTGCTGCGCGAACGTGAGTTGGGTCTGGCCTCCGGACCCGTGGGTGAGGGATCGTAATGGCAGAAGCACAGGGCAAGGGCCCCAAGCACACGCCGCGCCAGGAAGAGCAGCGCGGCCGCCGCAAGACGGCGATCGGATACGTGGTGTCCGACAAGATGCAGAAGACCATCGTGGTCGAGCTGGAAGATCGCAAGAGCCACCCGCTCTACGGCAAGATCATCCGCACCACCAAGAAGGTCAAGGCGCACGACGAGAACGACACCGCGGGCATCGGTGACCGCGTGTCGCTGATGGAGACGCGTCCGCTGTCGGCCACCAAGCGCTGGCGGCTCGTCGAGATCCTGGAGAAGGCCAAGTAGCCTTCGCACCGGATCGAGCAATCAGGCCCCCGCACAGTTGCGGGGGCCTTTTTGTCCCCACTTCAGCGCGGCTTACCTCGAAGATTGTTTGCTAACCGAAACTATGGGTTAGTCTCGCGGAGTGGGGGACCTGCAACGACGCATTGCCGCCCTGGCTGTGCTCGGATTCTTTTTGGCCGCAACGACGTTGGCTGACGTAGCGCCCGCGTCCGCTGCACCGGGTGACGGGGGAGCGGTGGCCGATGCGCCGACTCTCGGGCTGCCGACGCTGGGCGCCGACGCCGATCTCGCCCTCTACGGACTGCAGGGCACGCAGACCCTGAACTTCCCGGTGCCCGCCGGTCTGACACCGGCCGAGCTGACCGCGACCGTGGAGCTGCCGCCGAACGTCACCGCGGGCAGCATCGCCGTCACCCAGGACAACCGCACGGTGTCCCGGGTGGACCTGCCGCCCGACCGCGCGCCGATCTCGATCCCGCTGGCGGGCGCCGAGGTGGTCGACAACGCGGTAACCGTGCTGCTGCGCAGCCAGCTGCTGCCGCCGGCCGGATACTGCCTCTACGACACCGCAATTCCGCTGCGGCTGGTCAACGCCGCCGTCGTCTACACGGGCCGGGAGACGCCGCCGCAGGTGGTGGCCGACTTCCTGCCGCCCGTGCTGGAGCGATTGACCATCTACGTGCCGGAGTCACCGTCGCGCGCCGAATCGGACGCCGCGGTGCGGCTGACCACCGCCGTGGTCGCGCGCTACGGCGAGCAGCGCACCGACGTCGACGTCGAAGCGCTGCGCGGTGACGCGATGGCGCCGCCGACGCCGTCGGGTCCCTTCGAGCGCAACATCGTGGTCCGCGAAGGCCCGAACGCGGCGGTGTCGTTGCAGGGCACCGACGGTGTGCCCGCGCTGCTGATCACCGGACCGGCCAACGACCTGCTCAACCAAGCACGGCTGCTGAGCAGCGACCTGTCCCAACTCGCGCTGGCGTCGAAAGCCGTCGCGGGACCGATCAAGTCGAGTCCGCAACTGCCCGGCAACGAGACCACGATCCGCGAACTGGGCCAGCCCGGGGTCAATGCGACCGCGCTCAAACCGCAGGTCACCGTCGGACTGGATCAGACGCGGCTGGGCAGGCCGGTCAAGGGGGTGCGGGTCCACCTGAAGGGCTCGTACACGCCGCTGCCCGCGAGCCTCGGCGGCCAGGTGGTCGCGTCGGTCAACGGGCAGACGGTCGACCGGTGGCCGATCGACGCCAGCGGAGCGATCGACCGGTGGGTGGACGTTCCCGACGAACTGCTGCAGCGCTACACCAATCTCGGTGTGGCGGTTGACCTCAGCGGCAACACCGGCCGGTGCGGGGAGTTCCAGCCGGTGACGTTGACGATCGACGGGGCGACGACCGTCGAGACGACCCAGGCCGATCCGCCGGTGCCCGCCGGCTTTCAGTCGCTGCCGCAGGCGGTGATGCCGCGGATGCTGGTCGGCCTGGGCGCGGACTTCGCCGACACCCGTCGCGCGGTGGCGATCGCCGAGGGCCTGCAGCGGCTCAGCGCGCTGCCGATCGACACCGAGGTGGTGTCGGTCGACGACGCACTCGCCACGCAGAGCCCCGCGCTCGTCGTCGCCGCCGACGGCTGGCCCGGCGACCGGCCGGAGCTTCCGGTCAGCAGCGCAGCCGACGGAGAACTCGACGTCGACCGGCTCGACGGTGAGCGCACCACGCTGCGGCTCGACCCGGGCCTGCGGTTCGGCTCTCTGCAGACGGTGTCCGACGACAACCGGACCGTTCTGGTGGCCACCTCGAACGGCGATGCGGGCGAACTCGATTCGCTGCTCGGTTGGCTGGACGGCGACTCCCGTCGCTGGGCTCGGCTCAGCGGGGTCGCCGTCATCGCGCCGGCCGGCGAGGAACCGGTGACCGTGGCGGGTGAGAGTCCCGCGACAGATCAGGCGGCCGACACGGAGACCAAACCGGCCGCGACGCTCTGGCTGGGTGCGGGCGCCACCGTCGCCGCCGCCGCGGCCCTGATCGGCTGGCTGCTGCTGCGCCGCCGTCGCCGTGCCTAGGCGGGTGTGACGATGGCGGCGCCGACCCAGGCCGAACCGGAACCCCCCGCCGCGGCCCCGCCCCAGAAGGACCGCAGTTACACCCTCGCGCGCATCATCTTTCGATGGTCGTTCATCGGTGTCCTGACGGTGTTCGCGTTCTGGGACAGCTTCGGCAGCCTGGTGGAGACCACCCGCGGCAGCGGACTCAACGGCTACATCTGGATCATCCCGACCGCGGCGATCCTGGCCGCGCAGGGCGTCGCGCGCCAGCCGCGCACCGAGCTGCCGATCCACGACCGGCAGACCGACATCATCCTCGGCACGATGGGGTTGGTGTTCGCGCTGCTGCTGCACGGGGTGCTGTTGCAGCGGTACGCGCTGCACTTCCACCTGCTCCGGCTCGATTTCCTGGCGCTGTGGGTCTTCGTGCTCAGCTCCGCGATCATCCTGTTCGGGCTGCGACCGGTCAGCCGGTTCGTCTGGGTGTGGGCGCTCGCGGCGATGATCTTCGCGCTGCCGTACCACATCATGGTGATCTTGTTGGGCGGCAACCGAATTGCGGCTGGGGCGGCCACCCTGGTCATCGCGGCCACCGCCACGGGTATCGCGGTGAGCCGGTCCAGCCGGCGCGGCTGGATCGGCTACTTCTCGGCGTACGTCGTCGGTTTCGTCCTGCTCGCGATCATGGCGTGGTGGACCCCGTACGCCCCGGTGTGGGTGTATCAGGCGGTCCCGGCGCTGCTCTCGACGGCCATCGTCGGGCTGGCGATGTTCCTCATCGCGCGCCGCGGCGCGCCGAAGCGGCCGATGGACCGCAAGGTCGAACCGCTCGCCGCCGGCCAGATCGTGCGCGCCCTGCCGCTGGTACTTGTCGTGGCAATACTGCTCTCGCTCGTCAAACTGCCCGCCTGGACGAGTCCGCCCGCGCCCCAGTTCAACGGGCTGCAGATCTCGGGCCCGTTGAACCCGCCCGCCGGTTTCCACGTCGCCGACACCGAGATCTACCCGTGGGTGCAGCGCCTGTACGGCCGCATCTCGTACCTGACCCGGCAGCAGATGGTCGCCGACGCGGGAAACCCCGAGTGGGACAAGGACGCCAAGCCCAGGACCGTGATGGTCGACAACGTCATCACCGACCGGCCGTTCTCGTTCAACGTGTACCCCACCAAGGTGCTCTACGACGCGACCGCGACCCGGCTGAGCACACCGCGCCGGATCGACCTCGGCTACGGCGTCACCGGGGAGATGGTCTCCGTCGTCGACGACCACCTGATGGTCACCTGGAACATGCTGCAGTGGATGTGGCGCAACAGCGACCGCGCCCAACGCATCGTGTTGATCACCGTCGACAATCACGAGGACAGCGCGCCGTTCCCGGAGCCCAACGGCGCACTGCTGCCGACGCTGAGCACGCTGCTCACCGTGTTGTTCCGCGGCAACTCCGCCGTCAACGACGACAATCCCACGTTCAAGGATGTCGATCTGCTCACCACGTTCGGGCGCGGTATGGTCGCCGCCCAACTCCAACCTCTCGGCCGGCTGCAGTGACGTACACGATCGACACCCTGACCGACGAGCAACGCGACCACGCGCTGGACCGCTCGATCAACGGACTGCGCGACGACGATCCGCTGCGCTCGGCCGCCATCCCCGTGATGGGCTGGCAGAAGGGGTTTTTGGCGGTCGTCCTGCTCGCCGTGGTGGTGTTCGCGATCTGGCGCCCGATGCAGACCGGGGTGGCGATGATCGGGCTGTGCACCTTCGGCTACGTGCTGACGATGGCCGACCGGGTGATGATCTTCCGCCGCGGGCTGGCCGCGCGGCCGATCACCGTCACCGACGAGCAGGCCCGCGCGCTCACCGATGACGAGCTGCCGCCCTACACGATCCTGGTGCCCGCCTACAACGAACCAGAGGTGGTCGACGATCTCATCGGCGCGATGGCGCGTCTCGAGTACCCCAAGGACAAGCTGCAGGTCCTGCTGCTGCTCGAGGCCGACGACGATGTGACGATCGAAGCGGCGCGGCGCTGCAAGGAATCCGAGGCGATCACCATCCTGCTCGTGCCGCCCGCCGACCCGCGCACCAAACCCAAGGCCTGCAACTACGGGCTGCACTTCGCCACCGGTGACATCGTGACGATCTTCGACGCCGAGGACCTGCCCGAGCCCCTGCAGTTGCGCCGCGTGGTCGCCGCCTTCGCCGAACTACCCGACGACATCGCCTGCGTGCAGGCCAAACTCGCGTATCACAACGGCAGGCAGAACATGCTGACCGGATGGTTCACCGCCGAGTACGGGCTGTGGTTCGGGTATCTGCTGCCGGGCATGATGCGGACCGGCACGCCGATCCCATTGGGCGGCACCTCCAATCACCTCAAACGTTCGGTGCTCGACCACATCGGTGCATGGGATCCGCACAACGTCACCGAGGACGCCGATCTCGGCCTGCGCATCGCGGCGTCGGGTTATCACACGGCGGTGCTGGATTCGCAGACCCTCGAGGAGGCCAACAGCGACCCGATCAACTGGATCCGGCAGCGGTCCAGGTGGTACAAGGGCTACCTGCAGACCTGGCTGGTGCACATCCGCCGCCCGGTCAAGCTGCTGCGCACCATCGGGTTTCGCAGCTTCCTGCGGTTCAACCTGGTGCTGGCGGGCACCCCGATCATCGCGGTGCTCAACCTGGCGTTCTGGTTGATCACGATCCTGTGGTTCCTCGGGCAGCCGGCCGCGATCGGCGCGGTGTTCCCGTGGTTCATCTACTTCCCGGCGTTGATCGCGTTGATCCTGGGCAACTTCGCGACCCTGTACATGAACTTGATCGCGCTGCGCGAGGACGACCGCTCCGACCTGCTGGTGCCCGCGCTCACCGTGCCGCTGTTCTGGTTGATGATGAGCGTAGCCGCCGCCAAGGGCACCTACCAGCTGATTCGCAACCCGTCGTACTGGGAGAAGACCTTTCACGGGTTGAGCAGCCAACCGGACGAGGATCTGGACGCGACGCCATGACCGGGGTCTCGGACCATCGCCTCAAGGTGGTGGCGTTCACGGCGTCGTTTCTGGTGTACGTCGCCGTCGGTTACTGGCTGCAGGTCGACAACGGGTTCATCCTGGGCGACGCGCTGTCGCGGGTGTCCGCCGCGCAGAGCGTGTTGTTCAGCCGCGACCCGCATCTGGCCGCGATCGGGTTCATCTTCACGCCGCTGACCGCGATGCTGCAGATACCCGCGGTGCTGCTCAGCCCGCTGTGGCCGGATCTGACCGCGCGCGCGTTCGCGGGGTCGATCATGTCGGCGGTGTTCATGGCCGGGTGCGTGGTGCAGGTGCTGAGCATGGGCACCGACCGGAAACTGCCGCGCGCCTACATCATCGCGATCACGGTGCTGTTCGCGCTCAATCCGATGATCGTGTTCTACGGCTCCAACGGGATGAGCGAGGCGCCGTTCCTGTTCTTCATCACCTGGGCCGTGCGGCGGCTGACCATGTGGATGATCGACGACGACGTCCACCACCTGATCGCGGCGGGCGGGATCGCGATGGCACTGTCCTACCTCACCCGCTACGACGCGGTGGCGTGCATCGCGGCCGCCGGGGTCATCGTCGGCGTCACCACCTACCGACGGGCCCGCAAGGCGCCGCGGCTGCGCCGCGCCCTGTTGGACCTGCTGCTGGTCAGCGGACCGGGTCTGGCGTCGTTCCTGGGGTGGGCGGTGGCCAGCTGGCTGATTACCGGCGAACCCTTCGCGCAGTTCACGTCCCAGTACGGCAACGCCGCGATCCTGCAGCAATCCGGCACTCCGACCGTCGATTTCGGTGGCGGCGTGGTGTTCGCGGCCACCTGCGTGATGCTGCTGGCGCCGACGTTGATCCCGCTGGCGATCTGGGCGGGGATCCTCCGGCTGCGCAGGCCCTACTGGCCGACGCTGATCATCCCGCTCGCGCTCTACGGCGGCGTGCTGGCGTTTCAGGCCTACAGCTACGCTTCCGGGTCGACGTTCCCGTTTCTGCGGTTCTACATCGCGGCGATCCCGTTCGCGGCGTGCCTGGCGATGCTGGCGGTGCCCGAACGCGGTTACGTGACCTTCAAGCGGCCGGGCCGGCACGCACCGCCCGCGCCGGCGGAGCCGCCACGGCGCCGCGGGTGGCCCGCCTACGCGCCGGTCGCGGTGGTCTTCGCCGTCACCGTCCCGGCCGCGGCGTGGGGGATGAGCCTGCCGAAGTACGCGCCGCAGGAGTACGCGTCGGCCGCGGTGCTGGCGCCCGACCCCGGCGACGTCTCCGACCGGCGGGCCGTCGAACGGCGGGTGGCGGCAACGTTTTCCACCGAGCGCGAGATCGCCCGCTACCTCGACGGTCTCGGTTTGCCGGACAGCTCGGTGATCACCGACACGGTCTACGGGTTCGCGGTGGTGGCGGCCTCGACACGGCCGAAGACCTTCGTCGTGCCGTCGGACCCGGACTTCACCGCGCTGCTCAACGACCCGGTGGGCCAGGGCGTCGAGTACCTGCTCTCCGTGCCGCCGACCGGTCGCGGTGTCTCCGATGCGCTCAACGTGCGGTATCCGACGCTCTACGACAACGGCGCCGACATCGCGACGCTGGAGCTCGAGATCCCCAACGACGGTGACAGTCAACCGAATTGGCGGCTGTACCGGGTCAACGAGCCCGTGCCGGAAAGCTAGCGGGCAGCCCTGGTGGCGATGCCGCCGAGCAGCTGACCCAGGCCGGCGCGGAACTCGGCCAGCGGATCGCCGTCCGCGCGGTCGAAGACGCCGGCACGCAGCGCGGTGGCAACCGCCGGGAAGCGGTCCTCCTCGACGAGCCGGCGCAGCAGCGCCGGATACTCCGGCCAGTCGGTGTTGGCGGCCTCGAGGTCCAGGGCGGCCGCGCCGCGGGTGAAGTGCAGGACGGCCATCACCGCGGCGAGCTTGTCGCGCTCGGTGAGACCGGTCCGTTCGAGTGCCGCGAGTCCCGCGTCCAACCAGGCCAGCTGCCCGGGGTCCGCGGGCGGCCCGGCGGCGCCCGCCTGCAGGATCCAGGGATGCCGGTGGTACACCTCCCATAAACCGAAGGCCCAATCCGTCAGCGCCGCAGTCCAATTGGCCGGGTCGATAGACGGGGGCGCGCCGACCGCCTCGGACAGCATGAAGGTCAGCAGCTCGTCCTTGTTCGCGACGTGTCGATACAGCGACATGGTCCCGCATCCGAGGCGGTCGGCGAGCCGGGCCATCGACAGCGCGGCCAGGCCGGCCTCGTCGGCCAGGTCGACGGCCGTGCGCACGATCCGGTCCCTGCTCAACCCGGCCGATCGGCCGGAGCCCGCGGGCTCGCGCCAGAGGATCTCCAGCGCGCGGGGGAGTGGTTCGCTCATCGCCGCCGAGCCTAGCCCACTGGGCGGTTGCGTGCGTATGGCGTACGCTTTGTGCGTATGACATACGCAATGCGCTGGGCCGCCGCTCTGGCCGTGGTGGTGGGCGGCTTTCTCGCCTACTCGCTGCCGCCCTACCTCACCGGCGGGACCCGGGTCCCTGCCACGTTCGCGTGGCATTACCCGCTGCTGGTCGGGCACGTAGCGCTCGGCAGCATCGCGACGGTCGCCGCCGTCGTGCAGATCTGGCCCGGGCTGCGCGCCCGCCACCGGGTGCTGCATCGCCGCTCCGGACGCGTCTACGTCGTAACCGCTGTGCCGGCCGCGCTCTCGGCGGTGGTCATCGGCGCCTTGACCCCGTTCGGCCCGCTGCTCGCGGTGAGCAACGTCGTCCTCGCGGTGCTGTGGCTGTGGTTCACAGTCGCCGGCTACCGCGCCATCCGCTCTGGTCGGGTGTCCGATCACCGCCGGCACATGGTGCGCAGCGCGACGCTCGCGCTGTCGATCATCACCAACCGCATCTGGGCGCCGGTGCTGTTCATGATGTGCTATCCGCTGCGCGACAGCATCTTTGGCGGCAACGAGGAGCATTACCTGTGGTTCGTGGCCGGCCTGGGTGGCTGGCTGGGGTGGCTCGTGCCGCTGACCGCCGTGCAGTGGTGGCTGAACAGGCGCCCGGTTAACTGCATCGTCGTCAATTCGTCAGCTCGCGGCGACGAGACCGGTGTAGATTGCGGGCCAAGATCAGGTCAACGGCGACGCGCGTCAGGACGAGGACGGTATGGCAACCGAATTCAACGGCAAGATCGAACTGGACATCCGTGACTCGGAACCGGACTGGGGACCCTACGCGGCGCCGACCGCCCCCGAGGGTGCGCCCAACGTGCTGTATCTCGTGTGGGACGACATCGGCATCGCCACCTGGGACTGCTTCGGTGGGCTGGTCGAGATGCCGACGATGAGCCGCATCGCTGAGCGCGGAGTGCGGCTGTCGCAGTTCCACACCACCGCGCTGTGCTCACCGACGCGCGCGTCGCTGCTGACCGGCCGCAACCCGACCACCGTCGGCATGGCGACCATCGAGGAATTCACCGACGGCTTCCCGGGTTTCAACGGCCGCATCCCGTTCGACACCGCCCTGCTGCCGGAGGTGCTGGCCGAAAACGGTTACAACACTTACTGCATCGGCAAGTGGCACCTGACGCCGATCGAGGAATCCAACCTCGCTTCCACGAAACGGCACTGGCCGCTGTCACGGGGCTTCGAGCGGTTCTACGGGTTCATGGGCGGGGAGACCGACCAGTGGTATCCGGAACTGGTCTACGACAACCACCCGGTTGCTCCGCCGGCGTCGCCGGAGGACGGATACCACCTGTCGTCGGACCTTGCGGACAAGACGATCGAATTCATCCGCGACGCGAAGGTGATCGCGCCGGACAAGCCCTGGTTCTCCTACGTCTGCCCCGGCGCCGGACACGCACCGCACCACGTCTTCAAGGACTGGGCCGACCGCTACGCGGGCACGTTCGACATGGGCTACGAGCGGTATCGCGAGATCGTGCTGGAGAACCAGAAGAAACTCGGCATCGTCCCGCCCGACACTCAGCTGTCAGAGGTCAACCCCTACCGGGATGTGCAGGGGCCCAACGGAGAACCCTGGCCGCAGCAGGACACCGTGCGGCCCTGGGACTCGCTGAGCGACGAGGAGCAGCGGCTGTTCGCCCGGATGGCCGAGGTGTTCGCCGGTTTCCTGTCCTACACCGACGCCCAGATCGGCCGCGTCATCGACTATCTCGAGGAATCCGGCCAGCTGGACAACACGATCATCGTCGTGATCTCCGACAACGGCGCCAGCGGCGAAGGCGGGCCGAACGGCTCGGTGAACGAGGTGAAGTTCTTCAACGGATACATCGACACCGTCGAGGAGAGCCTCAAGCTGATCGACAACCTCGGCGGCCCCGAAACCTACAACCACTATCCGATCGGCTGGGCGATGGCGTTCAACACGCCCTACAAGCTCTACAAGCGCTACGCCTCGCACGAGGGCGGCATCGCCGATCCCGCGATCATCAGCTGGCCCAACGGCATTGCCGCTCACGGTGAGGTGCGCGACAACTACGTCAACGTCTGCGACGTCACTCCGACGGTGTACGAGCTGCTGGGCATCACCCCGCCCGAAACGGTGCGCGGCGTCCCGCAGAAGCCGCTGGACGGGGTGAGTTTCAAAGCTGCGCTGGAGGATTCGTCGGCGCAGACCGACAAACACACGCAGTTCTACACGATGCTCGGTACCCGCGGGATCTGGCACGACGGCTGGTTCGCCAGCGCCGTGCACGCCGCGTCGCCGGCGGGCTGGTCGCACTTCGACAAGGATCGCTGGGAACTGTTCCGCATCGAGGCCGACCGCAGCCAGTGCCACGACCTCGCTGCCGAGCACCCGGACAAACTCGAAGAACTCAAGGCGCTGTGGTTCGCCGAGGCCGAACGCTACAACGGGCTGCCGCTGGGCGACCTCAACATGCTCGAGACGCTCGGGCGGTGGCGTCCCCATCTGGCGGGGGACCGCGACTCGTACACGTACTACCCGGGCACGGCCGACCTCGGTGCCGGCGCATCGGTCGAACTGCAGGGCCGGTCGTTCGCGCTCATCGCCGAGGTGACCATCGACAGCCCCGGCGCCGAGGGTGTGGTCATCAAACACGGCGGCGCCCACGGCGGGCACGTGCTGTTCTGCCAGGACGGCCGGCTGCACTACGTGTACAACTTCCTCGGCGAGGAGGAGCAGACGCTGTCGTCGTCGGAAGCGGTCCCGTTGGGCAAGCACACCTTCGGCGTCGCGTTCCAGCGCACCGGGACGGCGGAGGGCAGCCACACGCCCGTCGGCGACACCGCGCTCTACATCGACGACCAGCAGGTCGCGACGCTGTCCGGAATGCGCACGCTGCCCGCCACATTCGGGCTCGCGTCGGCGGCGCTCAGTGTCGGGCGCAACACCGGATCGCCCGTCTCGCGCGCGTACAAGGCGCCGTTCCCGTTCACCGGCGGCACGATCGCGAAGGTGAACGTCGACGTCTCCGGCAAGCCCTACGTCGACGTCGAAAAGGAGTTCGCGCGAGCTTTCGCGAGGGACTGAAACTACCTGGAGGGCAGAGTGATTCGGGTTGCGCTGACGTGCGCGGCGATCGGGTGCGCCGTGCTGTCGGCGTGCGCGAACACCGTGGCGGGGACGCCGGTCGCCGGGCAGGGTGTCATCGCGGGAAGCGCGGCGCCGTCGTCGAGTGCACGCCCGATCCCGGGACCGCCGGCCGTCGTCGAAGCCGGCGAGCAACCGGGCGTCGTCCCCACCGCGGCCCCTGCGCCCGCCGGCGCCACCTGTGCGCCCGACGAACCGCCGCCGGTCGGCGTCACCGCGTCCATCGACGACCCCGCGGCGCCCAAGATCACGGTGGCGCTGCCGACCGGCTGGTCGACCAGTGCGGGTGACGGGGACGTGGGCGCGCGGCTGACCGGTCCCGACGGGGAGACCGCGACGGTCACCATCCGGCGCACGCCGCTGGATCCCGGTGCGGCGTTCGAGCAGTACGCCGATGACGCGCTGGGCGCCTCCACGGTGAGCAGCGTCAGCGTGCTGCCCGGCGACCTGTGCGGCTACAGCGGTCAGAAACTGCTCGGATCCTGGTCGGAGTCGCCGCAGCGGGCCGTCACGTTCGGCGACCGGATCGCCCACATTCCCACCGGTGAGACGGCCTATCTGGTCGCGGTGCACGTGGAGGCGCCGGTGCGCACCTCTGACTTCGACCCGCTGACCTCGCCGTTGCTCGACGACTTCTCCGTCGCGATACCCTCCTGACCTGCACTTTTGGCGCGATCGTGCGGGTTGGCGCACGACAGGCCGCCGAGAATCCTGCGAGCGTGCATGAGATGCCGGAAATCCGCGGCGTGTCGTGGGCAGACCCGCACGCTCGCGGAACGGGCCGAGTGATTTGGCTTCCTGCAGGTCGTCCCATAGACTCAAGCAGTTGCCTTGGGCAGACCTCGGCCGGCCGCGTGCGGCAGGCCCCGCGTGCTCTTCGGTGACAGCAAGACCGCGCACGTCCAGGTCGGAATCTGGCGTGCATACAGAAACCAGGTCGTCCCGGTGGGGCAGGAGCGCCAGCGACCCGGGGCTAGGTTGAGGAGATCGAGTGATTCAGCAGGAATCGCGGCTGAAGGTCGCCGACAACACGGGTGCCAAGGAGATCTTGTGCATCCGCGTGCTCGGCGGCTCGTCGCGGCGCTATGCCGGCATCGGCGATGTCATCGTGGCGACCGTCAAGGACGCCATCCCGGGCGGCAACGTCAAACGGGGCGATGTGGTCAAGGCCGTCATCGTGCGCACCGTCAAGGAGCGCCGCCGCGCCGACGGCAGCTACATCAAGTTCGACGAGAACGCCGCCGTCATCATCAAGGCCGACAACGACCCGCGCGGCACGCGCATCTTCGGGCCGGTCGGCCGGGAACTGCGCGAGAAGCGCTTCATGAAGATCGTCTCGCTCGCTCCGGAGGTGTTGTAGATGAAGGTCCACAAGGGCGACACGGTTCTGGTCATCTCCGGTAAGGACAAGGGCGCCAAGGGCAAGGTGCTGGTCGCCTACCCGACCCGCAACAAGGTCCTCGTCGAGGGCGTGAACCGGATCAAGAAGCACACCGCGGTGTCGAGCAACGAACGCGGCGCACAGTCCGGCGGCATCGTCACCCAGGAGGCGCCGATCGACGTCTCCAACGTGATGGTCGTCGACTCCGACGGCAAGCCCACCCGCGTCGGCTTCCGCATTGACGATGAGACCGGCAAGAAGGTCCGCATCGCCAAGACCAACGGCAAGGACATCAACTGACATGACTACAGCTGAAAAGACTCTGCCGCGCCTGAAGCAGCGCTACCGCGAAGAGATCCGCGACGCCCTGCTCAAGGAGTTCGGCTACGCCAACGTCATGCAGATCCCCGGCGTGGTCAAGGTCGTCGTCAACATGGGCGTCGGCGACGCCGCCCGCGACGCGAAGCTGATCAACGGTGCGGTCAACGACCTCGCGCTGATCACCGGCCAGAAGCCGGAGATCCGCCGGGCGCGTAAGTCCATCGCGCAGTTCAAGCTTCGCGAGGGCATGCCCATCGGCGCCCGCGTCACGCTGCGCGGCGACCGGATGTGGGAGTTCCTCGACCGGCTGATCTCCATCGCGCTGCCGCGTATCCGCGACTTCCGCGGCCTGTCGCCCAAGCAGTTCGACGGGACCGGCAACTACACCTTCGGGCTCACCGAACAGTCGGTGTTCCACGAGATCGACGTGGACTCCATCGACCGTCCCCGTGGCATGGACATCACTGTCGTCACCTCGGCGACGACCGACGACGAAGGACGAGCGCTGCTGCGGGCGCTGGGCTTTCCGTTCAAGGAGAACTGAGTAATGGCAAAGAAGGCACTGGTCAACAAGGCCAACAAGAAGCCGAAGTTCAAGGTGCGCGCCTACACCCGCTGCCAGCGCTGCGGACGCCCGCACGCTGTGTTCCGCAAGTTCGGCCTGTGCCGGATCTGCCTGCGCGAAATGGCGCACGCGGGCGAACTGCCCGGTGTGCAGAAGAGCAGCTGGTAATCCAGCCCAACCGACCAGACCAACCAAACAGGTTGCGGCAGGCCCGACTCCAGGCTTTGGAGCTGGGAACCACCGCGAGAAAGGTGAGCCGGCTGTCATGACCATGACGGACCCGATCGCAGACTTCTTGACACGTCTGCGCAACGCCAATTCGGCGTACCACGATGAGGTGACGCTGCCCCACTCCAAGATCAAGGCCAACATCGCCGAGATCTTGAAGAAAGAGGGCTACATCTCCGACTACCGCACCGAGGATGCTCGCGTCGGCAAGTCGCTCGTCGTGCAACTGAAGTACGGCCCCAGCCGCGAGCGGAGCATCGCCGGCCTGCGCCGCGTGTCCAAGCCCGGTCTGCGGGTGTACGCGAAATCCACCAACCTGCCGCGGGTTCTCGGCGGCCTCGGCGTGGCGATCATCTCCACGTCGTCCGGCCTCCGGACCGACCGCCAGGCAGCCCAAGAGGGCGTGGGCGGCGAAGTCCTCGCGTACGTGTGGTAGGCGAGAGGGAGAGCTAGAGATATGTCGCGTATTGGAAAGCAGCCGGTCGCGGTCCCCAGCGGGGTCGACGTCTCGATCACCGGTCAGAACGTGTCGGTCAAGGGGCCCAAGGGCACCCTGGAACTCGCGGTGGCAGAGCCGATCCGGGTGGCGCGTGACGACGACGGCGCCATCGTGGTGACGCGTCCCAACGACGAGCGGCGCAGCCGTTCGCTGCACGGGTTGTCGCGCACGCTGGTGGCCAACCTCATCACCGGTGTCACCGAGGGCTACACCACCAAGATGGAGATCTTCGGCGTCGGTTACCGCGTCCAGCTCAAGGGCTCCAACCTGGAGTTCGCGCTGGGCTACAGCCACCCGGTCGTCATCACGGCGCCCGAGGGTGTCACGTTCGCGGTCGAGACGCCGACGAAGTTCTCGATCTCCGGCATCGACAAGCAAAAGGTCGGCCAGGTCGCGGCCAACATCCGCCGCCTCCGTAAGAGCGATCCCTACAAGGGCAAGGGCATTCGCTACGAGGGTGAGCAGATCCGCCGCAAGGTCGGAAAGACAGGTAAGTAATGGCTGCAAAGACTGAGTCCCCAGCGCGGAAGGCCGTGGGCCAGAACATCTCCGAGACCCGGCGGGTCTCGCGGTTGCGTCGGCACGCCCGGCTCCGCAAGAAGATCTCCGGCACGGCCGAGGTGCCGCGCCTGGTGGTCAACCGTTCGTCGCGGCACATCCACGTGCAGCTGGTGAACGACCTCAACGGCACCACGGTGGCGGCCGCGTCCTCGATCGAGGCCGACGTGCGTGCGGTCGACGGTGACAAGAAAGCCCAGAGCGTGCGGGTCGGTCAGCTGATCGCCGAGCGCGCAAAGGCCGCAGGCATCGACTCCGTCGTGTTCGACCGCGGTGGGTACACCTACGGCGGACGGATCGCGGCGCTGGCCGACGCGGCGCGCGAAGGCGGGCTGAAATTCTGATGACCATGACTTTCAACGGAAGGACTGCATGATGGCCGAACAGGCAACTGCCGGCGGCCCCCCGGACAGCCGTGGCTCGCGCGATGACCGCGGCGGGCGTGGCCGGCGCGACGACCGCGGCGGCCGTGGCGGCCGCGACGGCGGCGACAAGAGCAACTACCTCGAGCGCGTCGTCTCGATCAACCGCGTCTCCAAGGTGGTCAAGGGTGGCCGCCGGTTCAGCTTCACCGCGCTGGTGATCGTCGGCGACGGCAACGGCATGGTCGGCGTCGGCTACGGCAAGGCCAAGGAAGTTCCGGCCGCCATCGCCAAGGGCGTCGAGGAAGCACGCAAGAACTTCTTCCGGGTTCCGCTGATCGGCGGCACCATCACCCACCCGGTGCAGGGCGAAGCCGCCGCCGGTGTCGTGATGCTGCGTCCGGCCAGCCCCGGTACCGGTGTGATCGCCGGTGGCGCCGCCCGTGCGGTGCTGGAGTGCGCAGGCGTGCACGACATCCTGGCCAAGTCGCTGGGCAGCGACAACGCGATCAACGTGGTGCACGCCACCGTTGCCGCGCTGAAGCTGCTGCAGCGTCCCGAAGAGGTTGCGGCCCGGCGTGGGCTGCCGATCGAGGATGTCGCGCCTGCCGGCATGCTGCGGGCGCGGCGGGAGGCCGAGGCGCTCGCCGCGTCGGCCGCACGTGAAGGGTCTTCGTAACCATGGCAGAGCTGAAAATCACCCAGGTGCGCAGCACCATCGGTGCGCGCTGGAAGCAGCGGGAGAGCCTGCGGTCGTTGGGACTGCGCAAGATCCGCCAGTCCGTCGTCCGTGAGGACAACGCGCAGACGCGCGGGCTCATCAACACTGTGCATCACCTCGTCGAGGTGGAGGAAGTCAAATGAGCGTCATCAAACTGCACGACCTGAAGCCGGCCCCCGGCTCGAAGACCGCCAAGACCCGCGTCGGTCGCGGCGAGGGCTCGAAGGGCAAGACCGCCGGTCGCGGTACCAAGGGCACCAAGGCCCGCAAGAACGTCCCGGTGATGTTCGAGGGCGGCCAGATGCCGATCCACATGCGGCTGCCCAAGCTCAAGGGCTTCCGTAACCGGTTCCGTACCGAGTACGAGGTGGTCAACGTCGGCGACATCAACAAGCTGTTCCCGAACGGCGGCGATGTGGGTGTCGACGAGCTGGTGGCCGCCGGTGCGGTGCGCAAGAACACGCTGGTGAAGGTTCTCGGTGACGGCAAGATCTCCGTCAAGGTGAACGTCACCGCGCACAAGTTCAGCGGCAGCGCACGCGAGAAGATCACCGCTGCGGGCGGGTCTGCGACCGAGGTCTAGACCGCCGCGCCGAGAGCCCCTGCCGTGTCCCGGTGGGGGCTCTTGTGTTCGGCCGAGTAACACCGTTCCCGACCCACCCGATCTACAGTGCGCAGGCGCAATATTCAGGAGCACACATGACCTTCCTCCGCCGGCTCACCGTCGTGGCCGTGGCCGCCGGTCTGGCGGTGTCCGCGGGCACGGCGACCGCCCACGCCCAGGACGACGACGCGCGGTTCGCCGATCAGGTCGCGGCGCTGCAGATCCCGGTCGGCGACGTCGACCTGCCCGCCCTCGGGCACGGCATCTGCGACATGCTCACCACCGGGCTCGCCGGCAGCGTGAACCCGGTGCCCGTGGTCCGCGGGGTGATCAACCGGCTGTCCACCAGCGGCATGAGCCGCGGGGAGGCGGCGGGGCTGATGCGCGCGGCCGTCGCGGTCTACTGCCCGCAGCACTCCCGCTTCATGGGCCGCTAGTCTTCCTTGCGCCGAGCGTACGGTTCTGTACGTAAACGCCGAGACGACGCGCTCACAAGCGTGCGCTCGGCGAATCGGAAAGCTGCGGGATGACCTCGGCGGCCAGGCGTTCCATCTGTTCGCGGTCCTCGGCGACGTTCTCGCCGACGGGGTTGAGGAGCACCGTCTGCGCGCCGGCGTCGATGACCTCGCGCAGTCCCCGCACGACGTCGGCGGGCGTGCCCGCCACCGGCACCGTCTCGATGCCCGCCATCGAACCATAGATGCGCCGCAGACCGGCCAGCACCCGTTCGCGGGCGCGCGCAGCGTCGTCGTCGACCATCAGGTATACCCGCTTGCCGATCGGGAATCGCGTTGCGTCCTTGCCTTGTTCGTCGAGTTCGCGTCGCACCGTCTGCACGGCGGCGGTGAACTGGGCGGTGCTCGACGAACCGGCACCCAGAAACGCGTCACCCAGCCGCACCGCCCGGGCGATGGCGCGAGGAGCGTTGGCGCCGAACCAGATCGGCGGATGCGGCCGCTGCACCGGCTTGGGCTGGATCGGCAGCGCCTCGACGTCGCGGAAGCGGCCGTGAAACGTCACCTTCGGTTCGTCGGACCACGCGGCCTTCATCAACGCCAGGCCTTCGGTGAAGTTGGCGACGAACGTGTCGGCGTCGACTCCGAAGGCGGCGAACTTGCGGGTGCCGCCGCCGGGCGCGACGCCGAGGTCGAGGCGGCCGTGGCTGAGCTGATCGACCGCCGTCACCGCCGACGCCAGCTGCAGCGGATCGTGCAGCGACGTCACCAGCACCGCGACCCCGAGGCGCAGGCGTTCGGTGTGTGCGGCCGCCCAGGACAACAGCTCCAGCGGCGCCACCAACGGCGACGGGCCGATGGTCTGCTCCAGCGTCCAGACGCCCTCGAAACCGAGTTCCTCGGCGCGGATCAGATAGTCGCGGGTGCCCGCGGCGTCGAAACCGTCGGCGACCCGCTGGGGCAACGAGATGGAGAACCTCACCGGACCACCGTAGGCGCGTTCGCTGTGCCCGGTCCTCGCCGACGCCGAGGAGTCGGTGTGAACCGTCGGTAGGCTCGCTGCATGTTCGCTTTCCTGCCCGGCATCCCCGGTCCCGACGACCTGCGCGCGCTGGTGCGCCGCGTCGACACCGCCCGGCACCACGGTGTGCCCGACGGCTGCGTGCTCGAACTCGACCTGCAGGCGGTGCCCAACGAGACCGGTGGGTTCGACCCGTTCGCGCTGCTGACCGGCGCCGGCCGTCCGCTGCTGCTGCGTGAGGCCGTCGCCGCGATCCACCGGGCCGCCGAGGACCCGAGGGTCGCCGGGCTCATCGCGAAGGTGCAGATCCCCGCCGCGTCCGCCGGTCCGGTGCAGGAGTTGCGGTCGGCCATCGCGGCGTTCAGCGACGCCAAACCGTCGCTGGCATGGGCCGAGACCTACCCGGGCACGCTGTCGTACTACCTGGCGTCGGCGTTCCGTGAGGTGTGGATGCAACCGTCGGGCACGGTCGGGCTGATCGGGTTCGCCACCAACGCGCTGTTCCTGCGCGACGCGCTGGACAAGGCCGGCATCGAGGCGCAGTTCATCGCGCGCGGCGAATACAAGTCGGCGGCAAACCTTTTCACCCAGGACCGCTACACCGACGCGCACCGCGAGGCCGACGAGCGGTTGATCACCAGCCTGCACGCCCAGGTGCTCGAGGCCGTCGCCGAGTCGCGGCACATCGCGCCGGAGGAGGTCGACGCGCTCGCCGACAAGGCGCCGCTGCTGCGCGACGACGCCGTCGCCGGCCGCCTGATCGACCGCATCGGTTTCCGCGACGAGGCGTACGCACGGATCGCCGAACTCGCGGGCGCCCCCGTCGGCACGTCCGACACCTTCGACGCGGACTCCGACGACGCGCCGCCCCGGCTGTACCTGTCGCGGTACGCCAAGGCCGCCGCCGACCGCCCTTCGCCGCCGATGCCGTCGCTGCCGGGACGCAAGGGCAAGCCGACGATCGCGGTGGTGACGCTGCACGGTCCGATCGTCAGCGGCCGGGGCGGGCCGCAGCCGCTGCCGCTGGGCAGTTCGAGTGCCGGCGGTGACACCATCGCCGCGGCGCTGCGTGAGGCGGCCGCCGACGACGACGTGTCGGCGATCGTGTTGCGGGTGGACAGCCCCGGCGGATCGGTCACCGGATCGGAAACCGTTTGGCGCGAGGTCAATCGGATCCGCGCCAAGGGCAAGAAGGTGGTCGCGTCGATGGGCGCGGTCGCCGCGTCGGGTGGCTACTACGTGTCGATGAGCGCCGACGAGATCGTCGCCAATCCCGGCACCATCACCGGGTCGATCGGTGTGGTGACGGGCAAGCTGGTCGCCCGCGAGCTCAAGGACCGGTTGGGCGTCGGCTCCGACGCGGTGCGCACCAACCCGAACGCCGACGCCTGGTCGGCCAACGCGCCGTTCACCGACGAGCAGCACGCGCACGTCGAAGCTGAGGCCGATCTGTTCTACACCGACTTCATCGAGCGGGTGGCCGAGGGACGCGACATGAGCGTCGCCGACGTCGACGCCATCGCGCGCGGCCGGGTGTGGACGGGCGCCGATGCCCGCGAGCGTGGGCTCGTCGACCATCTCGGTGGTCTGCGCACCGCGGTGACGCGGGCCAAGGTGCTGTCCGGTCTGGAGCCCGACGCCGAGGTCCGCATCGTGAACTATCCGGGGTCGTCCTTGATGGACCGGTTGCGGCCCAAGCCGTCGTCGCAGCCGGCGGCCGCGTCGCTGCCGGATGCGCTCGGCGCGCTGTTCGGCCGGTCGATCGCGCAGATGGTCGGCCACGCCGAGCGGTCGCTCACCGGGGTGAGCGCACTGTGGCTGGGGGACTACCGCTTCTAGCGCTTCACCGCCGACAGGTAGGACATGTCGCTGAACAAGCCGATCGTGGTGCTCTCGTCGAACGTGAAACCGTTGGCGGCGTAGGCGTCCGGCATCTTCTGCGTCGTGACGTCCCAACCGCGCGCGCTCAGATAGTCGACGACGTCGTTGCGCTCGCCGTGGTAGATCAGCTCACCCATCTCGATGTCGTGGCCGTAGGCCTTCAGCCGTGCGGCGATCTCCTGCGACCGCTCGTCGGCGAACATGCTGACGTCGGGGATGTGCTCGCAGGCCACCCGGCTGCCCGCCGCGCTGAGCTCGTCGATCCGATCGAACAACAGGTCCTGCGCCTCCGGCGGCAGATAGATCAGCAGCCCCTCGGCGATCCAGGCGGTGGGCTGGGTTGGGTCGAACCCGCTGTCCAGCAGCACCTTCGGCCAGTCGTCGCGCAGGTCGACCGCCAGCGCGCGACGGTCCGCCGTCGGCTCGGCGCCCAACTGGGCCAGCGTCTGGGTCTTGAACGCGATGACCTCCGGCTGGTCCAGTTCGAACACCGTCGTCCCGGCAGGCCACGGCAACCGGTACGCGCGCGCGTCGAGGCCGGACGCCAGGATCACCGCCTGCCGTACACCGTCGCGCGCGGCGTCGGCGAACAAGCCGTCGAAGTGGCGCGTGCGCACCGCCATGCCCTCGGCCGCGCGGCGGGTGTTGAAGCGCGGGTCGATGTCGTCGAGGTTCACCTCGCCGTCGAGTGCGCGGACGAAGAAATCCAGTCCGACCGCCCGTACCAACGGTTCGGCGTACGGGTCGTCGATCAGCCCTTCGCGCGTACTGAGCACACGCTGCGCGGCGACCATGGTCGCGGTCGATCCGACACTGGAGGCCAGATCCCAGGTGTCGTTGTCAGTGCGGGCCATCCTGATCCTCCTGTCGGGTCGCGATGATCGCGAGGGAATCACGCATGGGGGCAAGCAGATCGCTGTCGGGGAACTCGCGCGCGTACTGGGTGTACAGCTCGGGCCGCTTCCTGGTCGACACCTGCCACCCCCGCTCTTCCAGATAGTCGGCGACGTGGTGGCGCTCGCCGGGGTAGAACAGGTCGGCGATGTCGACGTGGGCGCCATCGTCGCCGAGTTGCCGGCTGATCGCCTTGCTGCGCTGGCCGATGGTGGCGGCCGCGTCCGGGTGGTATTCGGTCGCGACCCTGCTGCCCGCGGCGCTGAGTGCGGTGATGTCGTCGAACAGCCGGTCCTGCGCATCGGGCGGCAGGTAGATCAACAACCCCTCGACACTCCACGCCGTCGGCTGCGTCGGGTCTAAACCGCTGTCGCGCAACGCTTTCGGCCAGTCGTCCCGCAGGTCGACACCGACCGTGCGCAGCTCGGCGACCGGCGCGGCGCCCAGCGACGACATCGTCGTGGTCTTGAACTCGATGACCTGCGGCTGGTCGATCTCGTAGACGATGGTGCCGTCCGGCCACGGCAGCCGGTACGAGCGGGAGTCGAGCCCGGACGCCAAGATCACCGCCTGCCGCACACCGGCCGCCGCCGCCGCCATGAAGAAGTCGTCGAAGAACCGGGTCCGCACCGCGATCAGCTCGGCCATGAAGTCGGCCCCCGCGCCGTCGATGTCCTTGATCTCGACGTCGCCGTCCACCAGACGCGTGAAGAACTCCACGCCGACCGCGCGCACCAGGGGAGCGGCGAACGGGTCGTCGAACAGCGGGTCCGGCTCGCGGCTGGCCAGCGCGCGGGCCGCGGCGACCATCGTCGCCGTGGAGCCCACGCTGGTGGCCGGGTCCCAGCTGTCCGAGTCCGTGCGGGTCATGACCCGAGTATCCCGGTGACGTACTGGAGCTCGGCGAAGTTGCCGAGCTCGTCGTCCTCGGGCAGCGGCGGCCGGCCGTTGGCGACCAGCAACTCCTGCACGGTGCGCCGGGTGAGCTGCCAGCCGCGGTCTTCGAGGTAGGTACCCGCCTCGTTGCGCTCGCCGAGATAAACCAGCTCGGCGAAGTCGAGATCGAAGCCGTGCTCGCGCCACCGCTGCGAGGCCTCCTGCATCCGGGCGATGGCTTTGTCGCGATCGGCCTCGTCGATCGCGGTCGGCCCGCTCTCGACGGCGACCCGGCTGCCCGGTGCACTCAGCTGGGAGATGGTGTCGAGCAGCTTGTCCTGCGCGTCCGGCGGCAGGTAGCCGAGCAGTCCCTCGGCGCTCCACGCCGTCGGCTGAGCCGGGTCGAAGCCCGCTGCCGTCAACGCCGCGGGCCAGTCGTAGCGCAGGTCGATCGCGACGGTGCGCAGTTCGGCGGTCGGCTTGGCGCCCAGCCCGGCCAGCGTCGTCGTCTTGAACTCGATCACCTCGGGCTGGTCGATCTCGTAGACGGTCGTCCCGGCCGGCCAGGACAGCCGGTACGCGCGGGCGTCGAGGCCTGACGCGAGGATCACGGCCTGGCGGATGCCCGCGCGGCCGGCCTCGGTGAAGAACTCGTCGAAGAACCGCGTCCGCACGGCCATGTTGTCGGTCATCCGGGCCATGCCCATCGATGCGTTATCGGTGTCGAGGTCCTCGATCTTGAGCTCCCCGGACGCCAGCCGGGTGAAGAAGTCCACCCCGACCGCGCGCACCAGCGGCTCGGCGTAGGGATCGGAGATCAGGGCGTCCTCGCCGATGCTTGCGACCGCGCGAGCCGCCGCGACCATGGTCGCCGTGGCTCCCACGCTCGAGGCGAGGTCCCAGGTGTCGTTGTCCGTGCGTGCCATTCCCAGCTCCTGTCCATCATTACTTAGGGCATATAACGAGATGGGTGCCACGGTATGTTCCCGTGCTGGGAAGGCCCTGTGAGCGCGGAGCATTTGGCGGGATGCGGAGCTACTGGGCCCCAACTGTTACTCTCGTAGACTGTTTGGCGGGTAACTCTGCAGGCTGCGCGCTTGACGGGGGTCCGCACACGACTTAACCACGACGCTGGTCGAATCCAGCCCCATTCGCACGCCGCGATCGACACCCCGGCTGCGCAGGAGGAAGAGTGCTCTCGGCTTTCATCTCTTCACTCAGGACTGTCGACCTGAGAAAGAAGATCCTGTTCACGTTGGGGATCGTGATCCTTTATCGGGCCGGGGCCTCGATCCCGTCACCGGGGGTCAACTACCCGAACGTGCAGGAGTGCATCGCCGAGGTCACCGGCGGTGAATCAGGACAGCTCTACTCGCTGATCAACCTGTTCTCCGGCGGGGCGCTGCTGCAGCTGTCGATCTTCGCGGTGGGCGTGATGCCCTACATCACCGCGAGCATCATCGTGCAGCTGCTGACCGTGGTGATCCCGCGCTTCGAGCAGCTGCGCAAGGAGGGGCAGGCCGGTCAGGCCAAGATGACGCAGTACACGCGTTATCTGGCGATCGCGCTGGCCATCCTGCAGAGCACCAGCATCGTGGCGCTGGCCGCCAACGGTGGGTTGCTGCAGGGCTGCTCGCTCGAGATCATCCAGGGCCAGGACGCCGGGCTGAACATCTTCACCCTGGTCGTGATGGTGCTCGTGATGACCGCCGGCGCGGCGCTGGTGATGTGGATGGGCGAGCTGGTCACCGAGCGCGGCATCGGCAACGGCATGTCGCTGATCATCTTCGCCAGCATCGCCTCGGCGATGCCCGGTGAGGGGCAGGCGATCCTCGACAGCCGCGGCGGGCTGGTGTTCGCGCTGGTCTGCGCCGGCGCCCTGGCGATCATCGTCGGCGTGGTGTTCGTCGAGCAGGGCCAGCGCCGCATCCCGGTGCAGTACGCCAAACGCATGGTCGGCCGCAAGATGTACGGCGGCACGTCGACGTATCTGCCGCTGAAGGTGAACCAGGCCGGCGTCATCCCGGTGATCTTCGCGTCGTCGCTGATCTACATCCCGCACCTGATCACGCAGCTGATCCAGAGTGGGAGCTCGAACCCCGGCGAGACGAACTGGTGGACCCGCTTCGTCGCGGAGTATCTGACGGACCCGAGCAGCCCGGTCTACATCGGGGTGTACTTCGGCCTGATCGTGTTCTTCACGTACTTCTATGTGTCGATCACCTTCAACCCCGACGAACGCGCCGACGAGATGAAGAAGTTCGGTGGCTTCATCCCCGGTATCCGTCCGGGTAAGCCGACCGCCGACTATCTGCGCTACGTGTTGAGCCGCATCACCCTGCCGGGCTCGATCTACCTCGGTGTCATCGCGGTGCTGCCCAACCTGTTCCTCACCGTCGGCAGCGGCGGGCCGGTGCAGAACCTGCCGTTCGGCGGCGTCGGCGTGCTGATCATGGTCGGTGTCGGCCTGGACACGGTCAAGCAGATCGAGAGCCAGCTGATGCAACGCAACTACGAAGGATTCCTGAAGTGAGACTCGTTCTGCTCGGACCCCCCGGCGCCGGTAAGGGCACACAGGCCCAGAAGCTCTCCGAGAAGCTCGGGATCCCGCAGATCTCCACCGGCGATCTGTTCCGGCAGAACATCGGCGACGGCACCCCGCTCGGGGTGGAGGCCAAGCGCTACCTCGACGCCGGCGACCTGGTGCCCTCCGAGCTGACCAACAAGCTCGTCGAAGACCGTATCGCCCAGGCCGACGCCGCCGACGGCTTCATCCTCGACGGCTACCCCCGCTCGGTAGAGCAGGCCAAGGCCCTCGACGAGATGCTCAAGCAGCACGCCACCAAGCTCGACGCGGTGCTGGAGTTCAAGGTCTCCGAGGATGAGCTGTTCAAGCGGCTCAAGGCCCGCGGCCGTGAGGACGACACCGAAGACGTGATCCGCAACCGGATGCAGGTCTACCGCGACGAGACCTATCCGCTGCTCGAGTACTACAGCCACAACAACCTGCAGCAGGTCGACGCGGTGGGCACCCTGGACGAGGTGTTCGCGCGCGCGCTGCAGGCGCTCGGCAAGTAATTCATGATCGGTCTGCCCGGTCTGCGTGGTCGCAAGGTGGTGCCGCAGCGCACCGCCGGTGAGCTCGACGCGATGGCGGTCGCGGGTGCGCTGGTGGCGTCCGCACTGGCCGCGGTGCGCCAGGCCGCGACGCCCGGCGTGTCCACCCTGGCCCTCGACGAGATCGCCGAGTCGGTGATCCGCGACGGCGGCGGGGTACCGTCATTCCTCGGCTACCACGGGTACCCCGCCAGCATCTGTTCTTCGGTCAACGACCGTGTGGTGCACGGCATCCCGTCGGCGACGGAGGTGCTGGCCGCCGGTGACCTGGTCTCCATCGACTGCGGCGCGATCGTCGACGGCTGGCACGGCGACTCGGCCATCACCTTCGGCGTGGGACAGCTGATCCCCGTCGACGAGGCGCTGTCGGCGGCGACCAGGCAGGCGATGGAGGCCGGTGCCGCCGCGATGGTCCCGGGCAACCGGCTCACCGACGTCTCGCACGCCATCGAGACCGCTACCCGCGCGGCCGAACGGCAATTCGACCGCAAGTTCGGCATCGTCGACGGCTACGGCGGGCACGGCATCGGCAGGCAGATGCACATGGACCCGTTCCTGCCCAATGAAGGCGCCCCGGGCCGCGGCCCGTATCTGGAGGTCGGTTCGGTACTGGCCATCGAACCGATGCTGACGCTGGGCACCACGAAAACCGTGGTGCTCGAGGACGAGTGGACGGTCGTCACCGCGGACGGGTCACGGGCGGCGCACTGGGAGCACACCGTGGCCGTCACCGAGGACGGGCCGCGGATCCTCACCCGGTAGGCCGCCCGCGACCTCGTCGATTCATCCCTCGCCCATGCCCTGGACGGGTTCGGGTGCCGTGTCCTGGCGGACCACCTTCTCGATGCGGGCGCCGAGGTCGTCGTCGACGTTGCGCCAGTACTCGAGAGCCCGGTCGAGCACCTCACCGCTCACCCCGCTGAGGCTGCCGGCGATCGTGTCGACGGCCGCGCCGCGTTGTTCGTCGTTCCACACCGTGCGCACCAGCGTGCCGGGCTGACCGAAGTCGTCGTCCTCGGCGTGCAGGGCGTACGCAGCGCGCAGCAGCTCGCCGTCGGCCTGCCAACCGTCCTCGACCGGTCCGGTGGTGTCCGACCACGGCCGCCCGCCGCTGTTGGGCGCGTAGACCGGCGCGGACCCGGAATGGTGATAGGCCATCTGGCCGTCGAACATGTAAGTGTTCACCGGCACGCCGTTCTGCGGTTGGTTCACCGGGAGTTGGTGGAAGTTGGTGCCGATCCGGTTGCGCTGGGCGTCGTTGTAGGCGAACGCCCGGCCGAGCAGCATCTTGTCCGGTGACAGCCCAATGCCCGGCACGGTGTTGCCCGGCGAGAACGCGGCCTGTTCGATCTGGGCGAAGAAATTCTCCGGGTTGCGGTTGAGCGTGTAGGTGCCGACCGGGATCAGCGGGTAGTCCGCGTGCGGCCACACCTTGGTCAGGTCAAACGGGTTGAACCGGTAGTCGGCGGCGTCGGCGTACGGCATCACCTGTACCGAGAGCCGCCAGCTCGGGTACTCGCCGCGGGCGATCGCGTCGAACAGGTCCTTGCGGTGGAAGTCGGCGTCCTCGCCGGCCAGCGCGGCGGCCTCGTCGTTGGTCAGGAACTCCAGGCCCTGGTCGGTGTGAAAGTGGTACTTCACCCAGAACTTCTCGCCGGCCGCGTTCACCCACATGTAGGTGTGTGAGCCGTACCCGTTCATGTGTCGCCAGGTGCGCGGCAGCCCCCGCTCACCCATCAGATAGGTGACCTGATGCGCCGATTCCGGGTTCTGCGTCCAGAAGTCCCACTGCATCTGCGCCGAGCGCAGACCGGAGTCGGGCAGGCGCTTCTGGCTGCGGATGAAGTGCGGGAACTTCATCGGGTCGCGCACGAAGAAGATCGGCGTGTTGTTGCCGACGAGGTCGTAGTTGCCCTCGGAGGTGTAGAACTTCATCGCATAACCCCGCACGTCGCGCCAGGTGTCGGGGCTGCCCTGCTCACCGGCCACAGTCGAAAACCTCACCAGCAGATCGGTTTTGGCGCCCTTCTGGAACAGTGCGGCCTTGGTGAACTGGGAAACGTCCTCGGTGGCGGTGAACACGCCGAACGCGCCGGAGCCCTTGGCGTGCGGGTTGCGTTCAGGGACCCGCTCGCGGTTGAAGTGCGCCATCTGCTCGAGGAAGTGCACGTCGTGCAGCAGCAGGGCGCCGTTGGGCCCGACGCTGAGCGTGTTGCGGTCGCTGGCGGCGGGTGCGCCCGTACCGGTGGTGGAACCGAATTTCGAAGCGGTCATGGTGATCTCCGTTCAGTTGGTTGGTCGTTCGTGCTGACAGCCGGGGCAGACGCCCCAGAACGTCACTTCGGCCTCGTCGATCAGGTAGCCGGTGTCGGTGCCGGCGTGCAGGCACGGTGCCCGCCCGGCTGCGCAGTCGACGTCGTCGATCGCCCCGCAGCGCCGGCACACGACATGGTGGTGGTTGTCCCCGTTCTGCAGTTCGAAGCGGGCGGGGGAGCCTGCCGGTTCGACGCGGCGCACCAGGCCCGCGCCGGTCAGTGCGTAGAGCACGTCGTAAACCGCCTGCGTCGACAGCTTCCCGATGCGTCGTCGGGCGGCCGCGGCGATCTCGTCGACGCCTGCGTGGGGATGGCTGTGCACCTCGGCGAGAACCGCTATCCGCGGCTGGGTCACCCGCAGGCCGGCCGAGCGCAGTGCGTCGCGCCACTGGGTCGCCGGCATACCGCCTCCATAAAACTTGATCGAGTCCAGACTCAAGTCTGCCTCTTAGTCTTGCGTAATGCAAGACTTGCCTTATGCAACAGTTGTCGGAGGCTCGGTCATCGACTCTCGCGTGGAATACTTTTCGCCATGCGCCGATCATGGAAACTGACGTGACCAAGACTCCCGTCGAGGAGCTGACGGCCTTCGAGGTGGCAGCGCGAGACCTGGTCGGGCTGGCGCTGCGCAGCGTGGACCGCGTCGACGTGTCGTTGCCCCAGTTCCGGTTGCTGGCCGTGCTCGCGCAGCGGGGCCGCTCGACGTCCACCGAATGCGCGAAGGCACTCGGTGTCGTCGGTTCGACCGTGACACGGCTGGCTGACCGGCTGCACGCCGCGGGATACCTGGTCCGGGGTGCGGATCCGTCGAATCGCAGCGTGGTCACGCTCGAGCTGACCGCGCCGGGCCGCAAGCTGGTCCGGCAGGTCACCGCGTATCGGCGGCGGGAACTGGCCCGCGTGCTCGACGAGATCGACCCCGCCGAGCGCGCGGCGTGCGCGGCCGTGCTGCTGACGATGCACGAACGGTTCACCGGCGGCGACGCCGAAGGACGCCGCTCGATGCCCTTCTGAGCTTCGGGGGGCCGATACTGAACCACACGACGGGCAAATTCGTATCCATAGCGGAGGTTGAATTTGGACGACCCCGAGGCAACCGTGATGCGCGTGCTCTATGCGGAGCACGCCGCTGCCATCTGGCGGTATGCGGTCCGGCTGACGGGTGATCGAGCCCGGGCGGAGGATGTGGTGCAGGAGACGCTACTGCGCGCATGGCGGCATCCCGAGGTGACCGCGGACAGCTCGCGATCGGCGCGGGCCTGGCTGTTCACCGTGGCCCGCAACCTGATCATCGATGAGCGGCGCAGCGCCCGGTTCCGCAGCGAGTCCGGCACCGCGGACATGGAGGCCGAAGCGGATTGGGCCGGCCCCGATGAGGTGGAGTCTGCCTTGGACCGGATCTTGCTCGGCGAAGCCATCAGAGAACTGTCCGACGAGCACCGCGCGGTGATCAGCCGGGCCTACTACCAGGGCTGGTCGACGGCGCAGATCGCCGCCGACCTGCACATCGCCGAGGGCACCGTGAAATCGCGGCTGCACTACGGGGTCCGGGCGCTCAAGCTCAAACTGCAAGAAATGGGGGTGACGCGGTGACCGACTCCTACGTCACCTGGGACGCCGCCTACGTGCTGGGTTCGCTGAGCAGCGAGGAACGCCGCGCCTACGAGGCGCATCTGAAGACCTGCGCGAGCTGCCGGGCCGCGGTCGCCGAGCTGAGCGGAATTCCCGCGCTGCTGGGCAAGATCGGGCCCGACGCGTTCACCGACCTGGACCCCGCGCACGCCGAACCGCCCGCCGAACTCCTCGACACGCTGCTGGACAAGGTGCGCGCCCGGCGCCGGCGCACCCGCTGGCTCGCGACGGCCGCGGTGGGCGCGGCGGCCGCGGTGCTCGCCGTCGGCCTGGTTCTGGTGATCCGCCCGGACGCGTTCGGGCTGGGCAGCGATGCGCCGCCGCAGGCGTCCGGCCAGCAGCTGGAGATGAACAAGGTGTCCGAGACGCCGATCAACGCCACGGTCTCGATGACCGGCTACGGCTGGGGCACCCGCATCGACATGGCGTGCTCGTACGGGGACTGGGGCCAGAGCGGTGGCGACCCGCAGAACCTGGCCATGGTGGTGGTCGGCCACGACGGCAGCCGCAATCAGGTCGCCACCTGGCTGGGGCTGTCCGGGGCGACCGCGCTGCCCAGCGCCAACACCCCGCTGCAGATGCACGAAATCGCCGCCGTGCAACTGGTTTCGCCCGACTCGGGCAAGGTGCTGCTGGAACGTCCGGTGTAAATCCACCGATCCGGTGAACCGGATCGCGGTGTGGCGCGTGTCACTGCTAGGGCGTGCGGAAGCAGGTGACACATGCGGGTCGTCGATCACATCGTCGAATACCTGGCGGCGATCGGCGTCGGGCACATCTTCGGTGTGGACGGCGCCAACATCGAGGACCTCTACGACGCCGCGGTCTTCCGCGCCGACATCACCGCCGTGCTCGCCAAGCATGAGTTCTCCGCGGCCACCATGGCCGACGGCTACAGCCGCGGCGGCGCCGGGTTCGGTGTGCTCGCCGCGACGTCGGGCGGCGGGTGCCTGAACACCGTGCCGGGACTTGGGGAGGCGCTGGCCAGCCGGGTGCCGGTGCTGGCGCTGATCGGGCAGCCGCCGACGGCCCTCGACGGGCGGGGCGCGTTCCAGGACACCAGCGGCCGCAACGGCGCGCTGGACGCGACGGCGTTGTTCGCGTCGGTGTCGGTGTTCTGCCGACGGGTGACGACGCCGGTCGACATCGTCTCCGCGCTGCCCGCCGCCGTCGCAGCGGCCCGCGAGTTGCGCGGCCCGGCGGTGCTGTTGCTCCCGAAAGATGTTCAGCAGGGCGCAGTTCCGGTCAACGGCTTCGGTGGCGATGCGAGTACCGGCGCCCGGTCCGCCGACCCGCACCCGATCGCCCGGGCGCTGCGCAGCGCCGCGGGCCCGGTCACGATCATCGCCGGTGAGCAGGTGGCGCGCGACGACGCCCGACGTGAACTCGAATGTCTGCGGGCCTTGCTGCGGGCCCGGGTGGCCACGGTGCCGGACGCCAAGGATGTGGCCGGCACGCCCGGGCGCGGGTCGTCGTCGGCGCTGGGCGTCACCGGCGTGATGGGCCATCCCGGGGTCGCGGCGGCCGTCGCGGACAGCGCGGTGTGCCTGCTCGTCGGCACGCGGATGAGCGTCACGGCGCGCGCCGGTCTCGACGATGCGTTGGCGGCGGTGCCGGTCCTGTCCCTCGGGTGTGCGCCGCCGTACCCGCGATGCACCCATGTGCACAGCGACGATCTGCGCGTCTCGCTGACGACGCTGATCGCCGCGCTCTCAGGGGAGGGCCGGCCCGCCCGGCTGCGGGTGCCGGAGGCGTTGCCGCGCACCGAATTACCGACGCCGCCGCACTCGGGCGTCGGGGTGCGCTACCGCGACGCGATGGTGGCGCTGGACGAGCTGCTGCCCGGCAGCGTCGACGTCGTCGTCGACGCGGGCAACATCGGCGCCGCGGCCATCCACCATCTCCCGGCGCGCCGCGACGGGCGGTTCGTCGTCGCGCTCGGCATGGGCGGCATGGGCTACAGCTTCGGCGCCGCGATCGGCATGGCGTTCGCGCGGTGCAACCGCACCGTCGTCATCGCCGGCGACGGCAGCTTCTACATGCACGGCATGGAGATCCACACTGCGTGGCAATACCGGCTGCCGATCACGTTCTGCCTCTTCGACAATCACGCGCACGCGATGTGCGTGACCCGGGAACAGGTGTTCTACGGCGACCGGTACAGCTACAACCGGTTCGGCGCGAGCCACCTCGGGGCGGGGCTGCGCGCGATGTTCCCGGGCCTGCCCGCCACCGACGTCGACGACGTCGACGGGCTGCGCGCCGCGCTGTCGGCGGCGCTCGACACGGACGGGCCCGCGGTGATCAGCGTCGACTGTTCGGCCGACGAAATCCCGCCGTTCGCAGCATTTCTCGGCACACCATTTACCGCAAAGGAGCACCCCGGTCATGACACTGCCCGCGCTTGACGACATCACCGCCCACCGCGGCTCACCCGAACCGCTCGACGGGTTGATCCGCATCGAGACGTCACCGCGGGAACGGGCAACCCCGCTCATCATGGAGATGATGCGGTCGGTCTACCCGCACGACGAGGTGTTCGGCGAGTACTGCACGGTTAACAGCCACATCGACTGTCCGCCCGACGACCTGTTCGACTACCTCGCCGACACCCGATGTTTGGAGGAGTGGACCTACAGCCTGCGCGGCTTCGCTCCGACCGAAGAGCCCGGGCTGTGGTCGGCGTACGACCGGTTGGGTTCGGAGACAAGGATCTTCACCCGCACCGTGGCGAACCGGCAGGCCAGGACCGTGGACTACCACTGCGCGTGGGATCAGGGCGCCCACCTGTGGATGATCTACCTGATGCGCATCGTCGACGCGCAGGTGGTGTTCGACCGGCCCGGTTCGGTGGTGCTGTGGACGAACTGCCACCATCCGTTCTACGACCACAACCCCTACCCGCAGACCGCTCCGCCGCAGCGTCCGGTGTGGGTGGGCGATTTCTGGGACATGTTCGGCGCCGGACACCTGTTGGAGCTGCGCAACCTCAAGGCCATCGCGGAATACCGTCACCGCAACGGTCTTTCGGTCACCCCGGATTGGATGAGGTGAGCACCGATGACCGTCAGCCTGCTCGACGTCTCCACCTATCTGCCCGGCGAACCGATCGGCGCCGACTACTACGCGCAGTTCGCCGAGTCCGACGAGCTGCGCGACAGCGTGATGTTCCGGGCGCCGAAGTGGCGCCATCACGTCGCGCAGGACGAGACCGCGGTCGACATGATCGAACGCGCCGCGGCCGGGTTGATCGAGCGCCACGGCCACGACGCGATCACCGGCGCCGACGTGCTGATCACCCACACCCAGATGCCTGACATGCCGTTCTACGGCGGCGGCGGCGCCATGGCCCACCGGCTCGGCATGAAACCGGCGTGGGTGTTCGACCTGCACAACGGCGGCTGCGCGGCGTTCGTCCTGGGCCTGCAGTTGGCGCAGCAGCTGCTGGCCACCGGTGCCGGGCGCACCGCGGTCATCGCCGTCGCGCAGAACGCCGCCGGCCAGGTGTTCGACCAACCGGGGGTGCGGCGCAAAGCCCAGGCGGCGGTGCCCGGCGACGGGGCGGCCGTCGGCCTGGTGGCGGTGTCGGACCGCTCGCCGATCCTGGCCGTCGAATGCCGCACCTACGGCGAATACGCCGGCGACATGACGATCGCCGCCGACCCGCCGCGCAAGTGGTGGCAGCCGGGTCCGGGGGAGGGCTACATCGGCTTCACCGACAGCAAGATCACCAAGGTGCTGGCGCGCGGCAATCGACAGGTCCCCGAGGTGTCGTATGCGGTGTGCGACAGGATCGGCGTCAAGCCCGCCGATCTGGATCTGTTCGTCTCCAACCAGCCCAACCGGGTGTTCCTGCGGAACTGGCGCGAGGCGCTCGAACTGCCCGCCGAACGGCACGTCGACACGTTCGACGAGTGCGGCAACCTGTTCGGCGCGGGCATCCCGATCAACCTCGACCGGGCGGTCACCGACGGCAAACTCGGCGCGGGTGATGTGGTGTTGATGGCGGCGTTCGCGCACGCCGGCGACTTCGCAGGCGCCGCGGCGGTGCGGTGGGGCGGCCGGGACTGATGGCGCTACCGGCCGGACTCGGCGCGGTCGGCGCGCTGCCCACCGCGACGGACCCAACGGCGTTGTCGCTCAACGAGAATCCGTTCCCGCCGCTGCCGTCGGTGCAGACCGCGTTGAGCGCGTCGATCGAAGCGGCCAACCGGTATCCCGAGTACCTGCCCGAGCGGCTGCGCTCGTTGATCGCCGGCCGCATCGGGGTGGCCGACGATCAGATCGTCATCGGCGTCGGCGCGACCGGGGTGATCATGCAGGTACTGCACGCGGTGACCGACCCGGGCGAGACGATGGTGATGGCGGCGCCGACGTTCGACGGGTATCCGATCTTCGCGCAGATGGCCCGGCTGCGGTCGGTCACCGTCGCCCTCGACGCGCACGGCCATCACGACCTCGAGGCCATGGCGGCCGCGGCGGCCGGCGCGCGGGTGGTGGTGGTGTGCCGGCCGCACAACCCGACCGGCACGGTCGAGCCCGCCGCCGACATCGACTGGTTCCTGTCGCAGGTGCCGCCGCAGACGGTGGTGCTGCTCGACGAGGCCTACGCCGAGTTCCTGCCGCCCGATTCCCGTCTCGACACCATGTCCCTGATCGCGCGGTATCCGAATCTCGTTGTGATCCGGACGTTCTCCAAGGCGTACGGGTTGGCCGGCCTGCGCATCGGTTACGGGTTCTGCGCGCCCGCGCTGGCGCGTCGGCTGTGGACGATGCAGCTGCCGTTCGGGGTGGCGATCACCGCCCTGGTCGCCGTGGCGGCGTCGTTCGACGCGGAAGCCGAACTGCAGCAACGGATCCGGATGATCGCCGGTGAGCGCCGATACCTGCAGAGGCGGTTGCGGGCGGCCGGCGTGTACAGCGCCGACAGCCACGCGAATTTCGTCTACCTTCCCGGCGACTGGCGCGGAGTGTTCGACGCGAGCGGTCTGCGGGTGCGCCACTACGCCGGCGGTGGCGTGCGGATCACCGTCGGCGACCGCGGGTCCACCCGCGCGGTGCTGGCGGCGGTGGCGCCGCCGACCGCAAATCCGCGGACGCCGCCGGAGGATGCGGTATGAAGAGGCGTGGCCCCAGAACCGTCACCGCCTTCGCGGCAGGACCACCGGGACCCGATCGCGCTCGCCCGCGACAACTGGGAGCGGTCGGGATGGAGCGACGTCGCCGACGGCATGGTGGCGGTGACCTCGGTGATGCGGGCCCACCAGATCCTGCTCGCGCGGGTCGAAGGCGCGCTGCGGCCCTATGACCTGAGCTTCTCGCGGTTCGAGCTGCTGCGGCTGCTGGCCTTCACCCGCAACGGCGCGCTGCCGATCACCAAGGCCTCCGACCGGCTGCAGGTGCACGTCACCAGCGTCACGCACGCGATCCGCCGGCTGGAGGCCGCCGGGCTGGTCGAGCGGATCCCACACCCGACCGACGGACGGACCACGCTGGTGCGGATCACCGAGCTGGGCCGGTCGACCGTCGAGGACGCCACGGTGACGCTCAACAACGAGGTGTTCGCCGACATCGGGATGTCCGACGCCGAATCGCGGGCGCTGGCCGCCTCGATCCAGACGCTGCGCCGCAACTCCGGCGACTTCTAGGCGCGGCCGAATATGGCCGAGCAGACGCGAAGTGACCCTGAAACGGGCCGAAACGGGTCAGTTGGCGTCTGCTCGCGCTCAAGGGGTGCGCCCGCTGTACGTGCTGGGGTCCTCGCCGCGGGTCAGCGGCGGCAGATGTTCGATCACCCCGGCGACGCGGGCCAGCGCCCCACTCAGTGAGGTGCTGGCGCTGCTGAGCGTTCCGCCGGAGCGACGGCTGAGCTGATCGAGCCGGTCGCGACCGCGATCGACGAAGGTCAGCGGTGCGGCGGCCGCAACATTGCCCGGCGGCCGACGCGCGACGACCGGGTGCGGACGCGTCGGCGAGGTGCGGCGCGTCGCCTCCCAAGCCCAACCCAGCGCGACCAGCGCCCGGTGCGGCACCGCCTGCTGCAGCATCGGCAACAACCGGTCCTCCTCGTCGCGGACGTCCTCGCGCAGCAGCGCGACGATGCGGCGCCACAGCTCGTGATGCTGCGGACTGTCGACGTCCAGCTTCTCCAACTCGGTGAACAGCTCGTTGATCTCCTGGTGTTCGCGTTCGATCTCCAGCGTCAGCTCTTCGCCCTCGGGCACCCAGCGGCGGATCGCCGGCCACAGCACCGACTCCTCGGCAAACGCGTGCGGGAACACCAGCCGGCACAGCCGGTTCAGCAGCGCGCCGCGTTCGTCGCCCGTTGCGGCGTCGATACTTTCGATCAACCGGTCGAGTTCGATGTGGTCCCGTTTCTGCCGGGTCAGCACGCTATGCGGACCGCCGAGTTGCGCGACGGTCTGGTCTGCCAGTGATGGGCTCATGGTTCACGCGATGCCCTCTGACGCGTCGGCCAAACATTGCGCGATTGGTCGGTGTGATCAGGTTTTCCCCACTTGTGCCCGGGTATGGCGACGGGACCGTACAGCCATCGTGCGGCGTATCAGCGGCCGCGAAGGCCGGCCGAAGCGGGCCGAATCGGAGTGATGAATGTTCCGACATACCGACTACATGCAATTCGACGTCAAGCCAGAAAAGCCCGATCCCGTCTACGCCCGCAAACTCCAGGAACTCCTCGGTGGCGCCTTCGGTGAGATGACCGTGACGATGCAGTACCTGATGCAGGGCTGGAACTGTCGCATGAAGGGCAAGTACAAAGACCTGATCATGGACATCGCGACCGAGGAGATCGGCCACGTCGAGATGATCGCCACGATGATCGCCCGGCTGCTCGAGAGCGCACCGGCCACCGATGCGACCGAGAACGCGCTCGGCGACCCGGTGGTGGCGGCCGTGATGGGCGGGATGGACCCGCAGCAGGCCATCGTCTCCGGTGGTGCGCCGACGCTGTCGGACAGCCAGGGCGCACCGTGGAGCGGCAAATACGTTGTGGCGTCGGGTAATCTGCTCGCCGACTTCCACGCCAACGTCGCCGCCGAGGCGCAGGGGCGCGTGCAGACCGCGCGACTGTGGCACATGACCGACGATCCCGGCGTCAAGGCGATGCTGAAGTTCAACCTGGCCCGCGACACCTATCACCAGAACATGTGGCTGGCCGCGATCGAGGAACTGCAGGCCGACGGAGTGGAGGGCATCGTGGCGCCCAACGATCTGTTCGACGAGGAGTTCGAGGAGCACGCCAGCACGCTGTGGCACCTGTCCGACGGCGCCGACTCCGACAAGGGCCGCTGGATCGGGCCGCTGCCCGACGGCCGTCACACCGGTCAGTTCCTGGCCGACCCGCAACCGCTGGGCGACCGGCAGTCCGGCCCGCCGCCGGACCCGAAGCTCTACGTGACCTACGACGGCGCGATGGGCGAACCCCGCACGCCGTCGTTCGGCACGGAGAAGGGGTTGATGGGCAAGCTCAAGGACGCGGTAGACCCGGACAAGACGTAGCCCGTCGCGAGTTGGGCCTACGCCTGCGGCCTGGGCCCAACTCGCGCCTTCGTCAGACTTTCTGCTGTGCCAGCCAGTCGCGGAACGACTGCAGTTCCGGGTTGAGTGACCGCACGACGTCCAGATCACGCACGCCGACGAACCGCTCGGAGTCCTCGGCGTAGTACTGGAACATGTTGCCCATCTCGACGGCGACGGGAAACGGCAACGCGCGGAACCCATCCCAGGTCTGGGGACGGTAGCGGACCGGCTCGCCGTGGAAGGCCGCGAGTTCTGCCGCGAACTGCTCACCGGTCAGATGATCGCCGGCGATGCTCACGGTTTCGCCGACGAACTCCGCGCCGCGCTTGAAGATGCCCAGCGCCGTGCGCCCGATGTCGCCGACCGCGATCGCCGCCATCGTCTTGTCGGCCATCGGCAGGGTCAGCACCAGCGTGCCGTCCTCGCCGCGCACCGGTTGCAGGTCGCTGGTGAAACCTTCGTAAAAGCCCGTCGTGCGGAGAAACGTCGTCGGCACACCGTGTTCGGTGAAGAAGTTGTCGGCTTCGGCCTTCGCGTCGAAGTGCGGCACCTTGTAGCGGCCCTCGACGGTCGGCACCCGCTCGTCGTCGCCGAAGTGCTCGCGCGTGTCCTCCAGCGTCGACCAGATCACGTGCTGCACGCCGGCGGCCTTCGCGGCCCGCGCGGCGGTTTCGGCCTGGTGGAGTTCGGCTTCGGCGCGGGTGCGCGCGGCTTCCTCCTCCGGTGTGCGGTTCGCCCAGTAATTCGTGACGACGAACGCGCCCCGGGCGCCGTCGAAGGCGCGGGTCATGCTGTCGAGATCGTCGAGGTCCGCCGAGACGACCTCGGCGCCATCGGCGGCAAGTTGGCGGGCCTTCGCCGACGTCGCGTCGCGGGTGATGGCCCGCACCCGAAAGGCCGAGGAGGGGTCGGTGAGGATCGCGCGAGCCAGCCCGCCGCCCTGATTGCCGGTGGCTCCCACGACGGCGATCACATCTGTAGTCATCTTCAGCTCCATCTCTTTGGGTTGATATGTCAACCCGACCTACGATACTCCGTCGGGTTGATATGTCAACCAGAACCGGTACGGTGGGGGATATGGCGAGAAAAGGTGCGCTCAACGACGACGAGCTGACGGCGTGGCGGGCATTCGTGGACATGCGGCACACGCTGGAGCGACACCTGGTCCAGCACCTGCAGCGCGACTTCGGGCTGTCGGACTCCGACTTCGAGATCCTGGTCAATCTGTCCGACGCGCCGGAGGGGCGCATGCGGGCCTACGAGCTGGGCCGGGTGACGCACTGGGAGAAGACCCGGTTGTCGCACCACCTGGGCCGGATGGAGAAACGCGGGTTGATCTGCCGGGAGGACTCGGGCGCCCGCTACCCGGACATCGTGCTGACCGACGCCGGCCGCGACGCGATCCGCACCGCGGCGCCGGCCAACGCGGCGCGTGTCCGCGAGATGTTCGTCGACGTGCTCGGACCGGAGCGGATGGCGGCGATGCGGCAGATGTCCGAGGACGTGCTCGCCGCCATCGAGCGGCATCGGGAGACCGAGTGTTCCTTGGAGTGACCACGCCCTAGGAGGTGGACGCCCTAGGAGGTGGACGACGGCAGCGGGATCGTCGCCGTCACCGCGGTACCCGCGCCCGGGCGCGACCGGATGTTGAGCCGGCCGCCGACGATCTCGGCGCGCTCGGCCATCGACAGCAACCCGTATCCGCCCATCTCGTCACCGCCGAGCGGATGCTCGAACGTGTCGAAACCGACTCCGTCGTCGACGATTTCGAGCCGCGCGACGGTACCGGTGTCGCCGCTGTCGACGACGAACGTCAGACGGGCCGAGGTCGCCCGCGCGTGCTTGACGACGTTCTGCAGGCACTCCTGGGCGATCCGGTACAGCGCCAACTCGATGTGGTCGGGCAGCCGCTTCTCGGCCAGCTCGACGTCGATGCCGATCTGCGGGATCGACCGCGCGAGGCTGGCCAGTCCGCCGGCCAGCCCGAGATCGTCGAGCACCGGCGGGCGCAACCCGCTGATCGCCGCGCGGGCCTCCTGCAGTGTCAGCTCGACCAGCTCGCGGGCCTTACCCAGCTGTTCGGCGACCACGCCGGCGTCGTCGGACCTGGCGGCCGCGTCCAACCGGTACGACAACGTCACCAGCCGTTGCGAGATGCCGTCGTGAATGTCGCCGGCCAGCCGTCGTCGCTCCAGCTCCTGGGCCTCGATCACCTGCTCGACGAAGTTCTCGTGTGCGCGCTCGCGGGCCACCAGCTGCCGGTGCAGCCGGGCCTGGTGCATCGCGCCGGCGATCAGCCGGCCGATCACCACGAGCAACTCCACGTCGCGGGCGGTGAATTCGCGGCGCTCCACGGTGTGCACGTTGAGCACGCCGACCAGCCCGCCGGGGTCGGTCTCCATCGGCACCGACACCATCGACGTGAAGTCCGAGCCGCGCAGCGCCGGGAACGGCTTGTAGCGCGGGTCCGACTCCTTGTCCTGGGTGATCACCACCGGTTCGCGGTTGCTGGCGACCCAACCCGAAATCCCTTGTCCCAGCGGAAGTCTGATCTTGCCGATCTCGGCGTCGAACGGCGGCGTCGCCCCGGCCAGCGTCAGCGATCGGTCGGTGTCGTCGAGCACGTGCACGAAGCACACGTCGCTGGCGGTGGCCGCGGTGATCATCCGCGCGGCCGCGGCGGCCAGCGGTTCCACCCCCGGGCCCTTGGACGCGGCCTGGATCAGCTCACGCAGCAGGGCCAGCTCGCGGTCGGCGGCCAGCGCGTACTGGCTGAGTTCGCGTACCGCGTTCGACGGGCCGCCGGGCGGGTTCATTTGTAGATGCCTTCGCGCAGTGCGGTGGCGACGGCGCCGGTGCGGTCGCTGACGCCGAGCTTGCGGTAGATGGAGCTGAGGTGCGTCTTGACGGTCTCGTCGCCGATCACCAGCTTGGTGGCGATCGCCCGGTTCGACAGGCCGTTGACGACGAACGACAGGATCTCGCTCTCGCGCTGGGTCAGGCCCTGGCGCGCGCCGGGCCAGAACTCGTCGCGCTGCAGGCGTGCGGCGGTGTCGACGGCCCGCGCGGCCATGCCCGGGTCGATCGCCGTCTCGCCGCGGTGCACGAACTCGAGCTGACGGACCAGCTCGTCGCTGCTGATGCTTTTCAGCAGATAGCCCGACGCGCCGACCCGCAGCGCCTCGAACAGGTACTGCTCGTCGTCGTAGACCGACAGCATCACGACCTTGCGGTCGGGGTCGTGCGCGCGCAGCTCGAGGCACAGGTCCAGGCCGCTGGCACCCTGCATCCGCACGTCGCACAGCACGATGTCGGGGTTGAGGTCGTCGATCACGGCCCGGGCCCGCTCCGCGCCGACGGCCTGGCCGACGACCTGTACACGGTCGGTGAACGCCGCCAGCATGGCCTTGAGGCCTTCGATGACCATCTCGTGGTCGTCGACCAGCACGAGCCGCACCGGTGGGGGCATGGGACCACCTTAGTGGCGGTCAAATCGCAGATAGAGGAACTTGGAGCGGCGTTTGGCGCTGACGATCCCCCGATTGGGGGAGGCCTGATCTTGTGACGTGAACCACTCTCTACTCATGCCGACAACGCAGGAGACGACATGGCGCGCGGGCCGGTTCTGGTGGGACTGTGCCTCGACCACCTCGACGTGCGCGTTACGCGCCGTGGTGTTCGACCTCGACGCCCTCACCGACATCGAGTGCGACGGGCACCGGGTGGCCTACAACGCGGCGTTCGCCGCGCACGGATTGGACTTCGAGTGGTCGGTAGTGCGCTATCGGCAGTTGCTGGCGCTCAGCGATGAGCGGCAGCGCGTCGCGGCCGAGTTGCGTAAGCGAGGGGTGGCCACCGAAGTCGACGTGTTGACGAAGTTGCTGGCCGACGAGATCTACACGACGAAGACGATGTTGTTCGACGAGCTGATCCTCGAGCGCGACCTGGCGCCGCGGCCGGGGCTGGTGGATTTCGTGATGGACGCCGTCGGCGCAGGCATGCAGATCGCGGTGGTGACGAACGGCCAGCGCGGCTGGGCCGAGCCGCTGGTGCGTCAGCTGGTCGGGGAGGGGCTGGTCGAAAGCGTCGTGTCCGCGGAGGACGTCGTCAAGCCGACGCCGGACCCCGAGGCGCACCGGCACGCGCTGTGGGAGCTCGGGGTGTGTCCGGACGACGCGATCGCGATCACGGGGTCCGCGTCCGGCCTGCGCGCGGCCAACAGCGCCGGCATGCCGACCGTGGTGATCACCGGCGAGGGCACGCCCGACATCCCGGCCGCCCTGGCGGTGCGACCGTCCTTCGACGGCGCGAACCCGCTGCGGATCGCGGACTGTCAGCGGCTGCACACCACCTGGTGGAAGTCACACAAGACGTCGGCCGCCTAGCGCACCGACTCTCGCGAAAACTCAGCTCTGGCGCAGCAGTTCGATGACTGCGCTGAAGTCCTTGTCGGCGTGGTCGGCCGCGAACTTCTTGTAGATGTCGGCGGCGTGGGTGCCGAGCGGGGCGGTCGCGCCCGTCGACTTGACCGCGTTCATCGCCAGCCCGAGGTCCTTGTTCATCAGCGCGGTCGCGAAGCCCGGCTTGAAGTCGTTGTTGGCCGGTGACGTCGGAACCGGTCCCGGCACCGGGCAATTCGTGTGCACCGACCAGCAGTTGCCGGTGGCGCCGGTGATCACGTCGAACAGCGACTGCGCCGACAGGCCCAGCTTCTCGGCCAGCACGAACGCCTCGCCGATCGCGATCTGCTGCACGGCCAGCACCATGTTGTTGCACAGCTTGGCGGCCTGACCGGTGCCCGATGCGCCGCAGTGAATGATCTTGCCCGCCATCGGTTCCAGGATGGGCCGGGCTCGCTCGACGGCGTCCGCCTCGCCGCCGACCATGAACGCCAGCGTGCCCGCCGTCGCGCCCTTGACCCCGCCGGACACCGGCGCGTCGAGCTGGGCGAAGCCGCGCTCGGCGGCCTGGCCGTGAATCGCGCGGGCGTCGTCGACGGAGATCGTCGAGGTGTCGATGAACAGCGTGCCGGGCTTGGCCGCGGGCAACACCTCGGCGTAGCAGGACTTGACGATGTCGCCGTTGGGCAGCGACGTGATCACGACGTCGGCCTCGGCGGCCGCTTCGGCGCCGGTGTCGAACACCGTCGCGCCGTTACCGGCGGCGGTCTCCTTCAACGCGGGCACGGGGTCGAAGCCGCGGACGGTCAACCCGGCACTCACCAGGTTGGCCGCCATCGGCCCGCCCATGTTGCCGAGCCCCAGAAACGCGATCGTCGTCATTGATGACCTCTCCTAAGCCGACGCACGGACCTTGGCGGCCTGCGACCGCCCGATGACCACGCGCATGATTTCGTTGGTTCCCTCGAGGATGCGGTGCACCCGCAGATCGCGCACGATCTTCTCGATGCCGTACTCGTTGAGGTAGCCGTAGCCGCCGTGCAACTGCAGCGCCTGGTCGGCGACGGTGTAGCACGCGTCGGTGACGTACCGCTTGGCCATCGCGCACAGCTCGACCTTGTCCGGGTGGTTCTCGTCGAGCGCGCGGGCCGCGCGCCACAACAGGTTTCGCGACGTCTCCAGCGCGGTGGCCATGTCGGCGAGGGTGAACCGGATGGTCGGCTCGTCGAGCAGCGCGCCGCCGAACGCCTCCCGGTCGCGCACGTAGGCGACGGCTTTGTCGTAGGCCGCCTGAGCTCCGCCGAGCGAGCACGCGGCGATGTTGATCCGGCCGCCGTTGAGCCCGTTCATCGCGATGCCGAAGCCGGTGCCCTCACCGTCGGAGCCGCCGAGCATGGCGTCGGCAGGCACCCGCACACCTTCGAGGATCACCTGCGCGGTGGGCTGTGCGCGCCACCCCATCTTCGCCTCGTCCGCGCCGAAACTCAGTCCCGGCGTGTCTTTTTCGACGATGAACGTGGAAATGCCCCGCGGTCCCTCGCCGCCGGTGCGGGCCATCACGACGTAGACGTCGGATGCGCCCGCGCCGGAGATGAACTGCTTGACGCCGTCGAGCACGTAGTGGTCGCCGTCCCGAACGGCCCTGGTGCGCAACGCGCTTGCGTCCGACCCGGCGCCCGGTTCGGTGAGGCAGTAGCTGGCGATCAGCTCCATCGACGCCAGCCGCGGCACCAGGCTCTTGCGCTGTTCGGGGGTGCCGTACGTGTCGACCATCCAGGTGCACATGTTGTGGATCGACAGGAACGCCGCCACCGTCGGATCCGCGGTGGCGAGCTGTTCGAAGATCCGCACGCCGTCGAGCCGGCGCAGCCCGCTGCCGCCGACGTCCTCGTTGCAGTACACCGCCGCCATCCCGAGTTCGGCGGCCTCGCGCAGCACATCGGTGGGGAAGTGGTGCGTTTCGTCCCACTCCGACGCGAACGGCGCCAGGCGTTTGTCGGCGAACGCGGCCGCCGTCTCGGCGATCACGCGTTCGTCGTCGTCGAACCCGAAATAGTCCATGCCGCTTACTTCATCGTGGGGATGACGAACTCCGCGCCATCCTTGATGCCCGACGGCCAGCGCTGCGTGACGGTCTTGGTCTTGGTGTAGAACAAGATCGAGTGCGGGCCGTGCTGGTTGAGGTCGCCGAATCCGGACCGCTTCCAGCCGCCGAAGGTGTGGTAGGCCACCGGCACCGGGATCGGCACGTTCACGCCGACCATGCCGACCTGAACCCGGGACACGAAGTCGCGGGCGGCGTCACCGTCGCGGGTGAAGATCGCCACGCCGTTGCCGTACTCGTGCTCCGACGGCAGCGCGAGCGCCTCTTCGTAATCGTTGGCCCGCACGATGCACAGCACCGGCCCGAAGATCTCGTCGGTGTAGATCGACATGTCGGTGGTGACGTGATCGAACAGCGTCGGCCCGATGAAGAAGCCCTTCTCCAGGCTGGCGTCCCCGAATTGCATGTCGTCGCTGGTGCGTTCGCGGCCGTCGACGACGATCTCGGCTCCGGCCTCCACGCCGGCGTCGATGTAGTCGCGGACCCGCTTGAGCGCGGCCTCGGTGACCAGCGGGCCGTAGGTGGCCTTGGGGTCGAGGCTGTGGCCGACGCGCAGTTCGGCGACCCGCTCGGCCAGCCGGGCGCGCAGCCGGTTCGCGGTCTCCTCGCCGACGGGCACGGCGACGCTGATCGCCATGCAGCGTTCGCCGGCGCTGCCGTAGCCGGCGCCGATGAGCGCGTCGACGGCCTGGTCGAGGTCCGCGTCGGGCATGACGATCATGTGGTTCTTTGCGCCGCCGAAGCACTGGGCGCGCTTACCGGAGGCGGTCGCGTTGGAGTAGATGTACTGCGCGATGTCTGAGCTGCCGACGAAGCCGACCGCCTGGATCGTCGGGTGCTGCAGGATGGCGTCGACGGCTTCCTTGTCGCCGTGCACGACCTGGAACACGCCCGGCGGCAGGCCCGCCTCGATGAACAGCTCGGCCAGCCGGACCGGGACCGACGGGTCGCGCTCGGAAGGCTTGAGTATGAACGCGTTTCCGCACGCGAGCGCGGGGCCGGCCTTCCACAGCGGGATCATCGCCGGGAAGTTGAACGGGGTGATGCCTGCGACGACACCGAGCGGCTGGCGCAGCGAGTACACGTCGATGCCCGGACCGGCGCCCTCGGTGTACTCACCCTTGAGCAGGTGCGGGATGCCGACGCTGAACTCGATGACCTCGAGGCCGCGCTGGATGTCGCCGAGCGAGTCGGCGTGGGTCTTGCCGTGCTCGAGCGAGAGCAGCTCGGCGAGCTCGTCGGCGTTCTGGTTGACCAGATCGATGAACTTCATCAGCACGCGGGCGCGGCGCTGCGGGTTCCAGGCCGCCCACTGCTTCTGCGCCTCGGCGGCGCCGGCGACGGCGGCGTCGACATCGGCGGCCGAGCCCAGCAGGACCTGCGCCTGCACCTCGCCGGTGCTCGGATTGAAGACGTCAGCGGTGCGCGTGGAGATACCGGTGCTGCGCTGCCCGTTGATGAAATGCGGAATCTGTGTGGTCATGATCGTGGCCCCTTGCCGAACGGCTGAATACTAGGACATCCTAGTAACTGCTCCCGGGTGAGCGCAAGGACCTGCGAACGGCTCCGCTCAGGACCGCAGCGACTCCACGAACGCCCGGGTTTCGTCCCAGGTCGGCAGCAGGTTCTGGGCGCGGGCCTGCTCCAGGGTCGGGGCCTGGCGGTCGCGGTCGGACAGGATCACCGCATCCGGTGCGACGGGCCACTCGATGCCGATCGCGGGGTCCAGCGGATCGACGGTGTGCTCGCGCTGCGGGTCATAGCCCGCCGAACACAGGTACATCACCGTCGACTCGTCCTCCAGGGACAAGAACGCGTGGCCCAGGCCTTCCGAGAGGTACACGGTGCGCCGGTCGCGGTCGTCGAGTCGCACGGCGTCCCACCGCCCGAAGGTCGGCGAACCCACGCGGATGTCGACCACCACGTCGTACACCGCGCCGCGCAGGCAGGTGACGTACTTGGCCTGGCTCGGCGGCACCTGCGCGAAATGCAGCCCCCGCAGCACGCCTGCAGCGGACACCGAGCAGTTCGCCTGGCGCAGGTCGAGCGGATGCTCGGCGAACCCACGGAACGCGGCGTCGGTGAACCATTCGAAGAACACGCCGCGCGTGTCGGCGTGCAGGGTGGGCGTGATCTCCCACGCGCCGGGGACGTCGAGTTCGCGGACGTTCACTGGCCGCGCCCCTGATAGCCACGCTCCACCGCGTCTTTCAACGGAGCCCACCACGACTCGTTCGCCCGGTACCAGTCGATGGTCGCACGAAGACCCTCCTCGAAGTCGGTGTGCTCAGGGCGCCAACCCAATTCGTCGGTGAGCGCCGACGCGTCGATCGCGTAGCGCAGGTCGTGGCCGACGCGGTCGGTGACGTGGTCGAAGTCGTCGGAGTCACGGCCCATCAGGCGCAGGATCATCCGCATCACCGACAGGTTGTCGCGTTCACCCTGCGCCCCGATCAGGTAGGTCCGCCCGGGCTGTCCGTCGGCGAGGATCCGCCGGACCGCGCTGTTGTGGTCGTCGACGTGGATCCAGTCGCGCACGTTCGCGCCGCTGCCGTACAGCTTGGGCCGCCGCCCGGTCAGCACGTTCGTGATCTGGCGCGGGATGAACTTCTCCACATGCTGGTAGGGCCCATAGTTGTTGGAGCAGTTGGAGATCGTCGCGCGCACACCGTAGGACCGCACCCAGGCGCGCACCAGCATGTCGGCGGCCGCCTTGGTCGACGAGTACGGGCTCGACGGGTTATAGGGCGTCGCCTCGGTGAACCGCTGCGGGCCCTCCAGCGGAAGGTCGCCGTACACCTCGTCGGTGGAGACATGGTGCAGGCGCACACCGTGCCGGCGGACCGCCTCCAGGACGGTGAACGTGCCGATGACGTTGGAGCGCAGGAACGGTTCGGGTTCGGCGAGCGCGTTGTCGACGTGGGTCTCGGCGGCGAAGTGCACGACGGCGTCGGCGTCGGCGACGAGCGCGTCCACCACGGCGGCGTCGGTGATATCACCCTCGACCAGGCGGATGTCGTCTTCTACCGGGGCCAACGACTCGCGGCTGCCCGCGTAGGTCAGCGCGTCGAGGACCGTGACGTCGTCGGCGTGGTCGCGCACATCGTCCCGGAGCAAGGCGTGCACGAAGTTGGCGCCGATGAAGCCCGCACCACCCGTGACCAGCAACCGCATGGTCACCGACAGTAGCGGGTCGGCGGCCGCGCCTTGGCGCCGAAAGAGCATTCCTGGTCGTGGTTCGAGCGATCTGGCAGCCCTGGCTTCTCACTCGCGGGGCGGGCGCTGGTCGGAGGACCGATTCTGTCGGTGCCCGCTCCTAACGTGAGCTCATGAATCGCATCGCGGATGTCGTTCCCACACCGGACCTGGTCGAACGGATGATCAGGGACAGGCCGGTGTGCTGGACCTGGGCGGCGTTCGCGTCGGTGCTGGTCCATCGCTGGGCGGCGCTGGAGGAGCGCAAGATAGCGCAGGTGTTGGGCTCGCCGGTGATGCCGGAGGGCGTGCTGCTGTCAGACCCGGACGTCGCGTGGTTCGTATCGGAGCGTCTGTGCGATGCGCAGAACGGGGTTGCCAAGTTCACGAGCCTGCTCGCCGACCCCGCTCTCGCGGCGGTCTTCGGTGCGCCCAACAACGAGGACGTTGCGGACGGCTCGGCCATCGTCGCGGCAGCCCACGTCTTCGGTGACTGCTACCAGCAGGTGCTCTCGAACGCCGAGGAGTGCCGAATGTGGTTGCCGCCAGACGAATCCGCCGACCTCATGGCGGACACAGTCCGGCTGTTCAACGGTCTTGTCCAGGACATGGCCGGTTTCGTCAACGATGCGCTGCTGCGGTTGGAGCACCTGCAGAGGCTGGCGCTGCGAGGCAAACTTCCCGCAGCGTTCGAGCCCCTGTACCTCCACCTCACCGTCGACGAACGACTGGCCATGTCCATCCATGAGCGGTTGCAGCAGCTGGGGTGACCCGCGCACAAACGAGTGCAGCTAGCCCTTGAGCCCGAGTGGTCCGGCCAGCTCCGTAAGCGTCGGCAGCAGCACATCCCACCCGCCGAGCACCTGGATCGTCACGTGGTCGGCACCGGCCTCGAGGTGCTCCTCGAGGCGGGCGGCGATCGCCTCGGGTGTCCCGTGCGCGACGACCGCGTCGACGAACCGGTCGCTGCCGGGCTTGGCGAGGTCGTCGTCGGTGAAGCCCAGCCGCTTCCAGTTGTTCAGGTAGTTCGACAGGTTCAGGTAGAAGTCGACCGCCTGGCGGCCGATCTCGCGGGACGCCTCGGCGTCGCGTGCCAGCACCACCTTGTGCTCGGGCGCCAGAAACACCGTCGGCCCCAGCAGGTTCCGCGCCTCGCCGGTGTGCTGCGGGGTCGTCAGGTACGGGTGTGCGCCCGCGCTGCGCCGGGCAGCCAGCTGCAACACCTTGGGCCCGAGCGCCGCGAGCACGCGCCGGCTGGTCGGCACCTTCGCCGCGTCGAGCACGTCGAGATACTCGACCAGGACGTCGTAGGGCTTGCGGTACTCCTCGGTGTGCTCGGGATGGCCGATCCCGATGCCCAGCAGAAACCGGCCGGGATAGGCATCCTCGACGCGGTGGTACGCCTCGGCGACCTCCTGGGCCGCGGCGGTCCACACGTTGACGATGCCGGTGGCGACGGTCAGGTTCTCGGTGCGCTCGAGGATGGGTTCGACGTAGTTGAGGTCACCCGCGGGCGACCCGCCGATCCACACCGCGCCGTATCCGAGCTTCTCGATTTCGACGGCCTGCTCGGGGGTGGGGGTGCCGAACGTCCAGACGCCGTAGCGGCCGAGGTCGGGCTTGAGCTCAGTCATGCGATCCCTTCGGTGGTGACGTCACTTCAGGCCGAGCGGACCCGCCAATTCTGCCAACGCGTCCACCAGCTTGTCCGGTTCGGTGAGCACCTGCACGGGCACATGGTCGGCGCCCGCGTCGAGATGCTCCTTCAGCCGTGCGGCGATGGAGTCGACGGTGCCATACGCCACCACGGCGTCGACAAGCCGGTCACTGCCCGGCTTGGCGACCTCCTCGTCGGTGAAGCCCAGCCGCTTCCAGCTGTTGAGGTAGTTCGTCAGGTTCAGGTAGACGTCGAGCGTCTTGCGGCCGGCCGCGCGGGCCGCCTCCGCGTCGGTGGTCAGCACCACCTTGTGCTCGGGAGCGATGAACGCGTCCGGGCCGAGCAGTTCGCGGGCCTCGGCGGTGTGCTCGGGTGTGGTCAGGTACGGATGCGGGCCCGCGGCCCGGTTCGCAGACAGCTTCAGCACGCGCGGGCCCAGCGCGGCCACCACCCGGCGGTCCTGCGGCACGCCGTACTCGTCAAGCTTGTCGAGGTACTCGGTGAGCGCGTCGTAGGGCTTCTTGTATTCGGTGTGCGCCTCGGGGTGGCCGACGCCGATGCCGAGCAGGAAACGCCCGGGGTAGGCGTTCTCGATGCGGTGGTAGGACTCGCTGACCGGGCCGGCGTCGGCGGTCCAGATGTTGACGATGCCCGTCGCCACCTTGAGCGTCGAGGTGGCCTCCAGGATCGGCTCGACCCACGGCAGGTCGGCGGCGGGGGAGCCGCCGGCCCAGATCGCGCCGTAGCCGAGGTCTTCGATCGCGCGCAGCTGATCGGGACTCAGTTGCTGCCACATCGAGTAGAGGCCGAAGGTGCCATAGGTGCCGAGCTGGGGTTTGGTCATGATCGGGTCAACCGCGGGCGGCGTCGCGGCTATTCCGTGCCGGCGGCGGACAATTCGCCGGGTGTCGGCACCACCGGGGCGGGGGCCACCAGCGGCAGGCACACGACGAACCGGGTGTCGCCGGGCTGCGACTGTACCGAGATGTTCCCGCCGTGCTTTTCCACCACGATCCGCCAGGCCAGATCCAGGCCGAGGCCGGTGCCCTGGCCGAACGGCTTGGTGGTGAAGAACGGCGTGAAGATCCGGTCGACGATGTCCTCGGGGATACCGGGCCCGTCGTCGCAGATCTCCACCCGGATCATCTGGTCGTTCTCGCGCGCCGTGCGGATCGTCAGCGTGCCGTGCCCGTCCATCGCCTGGACCGCGTTCTCGATGATGTTGGTCCACACCTGGTTGAGATCGCCGGGGTAGCAATGCAATTCGGGCAGCGTCTTGTCCATGTCCTTGACCAGGGTGACGGGTTTGCCCTTGCGCTCCATGCCGATCTTGTCGCCGAACATCATCAGCGTGCTGCGCAGAAGTTCGTGCACGTCGGCGCGCTGGTAGGCCCCGCGGTCCATCTGGGAGTACTGCTTGGCGCCGGCGAGCAGCGCGGAGATCCGCTTGCTGGCCTCACCGATCTCGTTCATCCGCAGCTCGTTGTCGATGGTGTACTTCAACCATCCGACCGCGGCCTGCAGCGACGCGGTGGCGTCGACCTCCTCGACGGAGGCGTGCACGCGTTCGAGCCAATCGGTGTCGAGGCCGGCTTCGACGAACGTCGGCGCGTAGTCCCAGGCGCCGGGGATGTCGTGCGCTTCGAGCCAGTCGCCGATCGCGTCCTCACGGTCGGACGCCTCCAGCGCCGACAGTTCGACATCGCGGTTCTTGGCGACCTGCTCGGCGACGTCGTCCTGGATCCGCACCAGCGCGCGCAGCGCCTCGGGGCTGAACTTCCCGTCGGCGAGCATCGAGAGCTTGTGGCGCATCTTGCCGACGGTCTCGCGCAGATCGGCGACCGCACGGGCGGTGGCCGCGGCCGGGTTGTTGAGCTGATGGGTCAGCCCGGCGGTGATGGTGCCCAGCGCCAGCAGCTTCTCCCGCTGGCCGATGATCTGGTTCTGCCGGCGCCCGCCGACACGGTGCCCCTCGAGCAGGTGCACGGCCATCGGGAACTCGGTCTGCATGAAGCGGGCAAACGCGCTCGAATCCAGGACGAAGCAGCGCGACGGTTTGGTCAGCCGCACCGACGCTTCGTAGATGTGCTCCTCGCCGGGGACGTACGCCGACCACGCGCCGAAGTACACGCCGCGCTGGGAGGTGCGGTTGGTCTGGATGTCGACGCCGCCGGAGCGCTTCGACATGATCAGCTCGCCGTCGATCATCACGTAGAAGCAGGACGCCGGCTCACCCTCGACGCAGACGGGCCCGGCGGGAAACGTCTCGATGCTGCCGGCCTCGCAGAGCGTGTCGAGTTGTTCGTCGCTGAGCTTCTCGAACAGGAACAGCGTCCGAAGCTCGTCGCGCACGCACTGTTCGCCCATGGGACTTCCCTCTCTAAGCTTCCGCCAGGTAGCGGTGCACCAGCATCACGGCCATCGATCCTTCGCCGACGGCGGCCGCGACCCGCTTGGCGGATTCCGATCGCACGTCTCCTGCAACAAAGACACCCGGGACGCTTGTTTCCAGGTGATGCGGCGGGCGGTCCAACGTCCAGCCCACCTTCTCGCGCAGATCCGGTCCCGACAGGATGAAACCGTGGTCGTCGCGGGCTATTCCCGCCTCCTCGAGCCAATCGGTGCGCGGGGTCGCGCCGATGAAGCAGCACATCCGGTCGCAGCCGACCTGTTCGGTCTCACCGGTCTGCTTGTCGCGCACGACCAGCCCTGAGAGGTGGTCGCCCTCGGCGACGGTGCCGACCACCTCGGTGCAGGTCCGGACGACGATGTTGGGGGTGCGCCGGATCCGGTCGACGAGGTACTGCGACATGCCCGCTTCCAGCGACGGCCCGCGGATCAGCATGGTCACCGACTTGGCGGTCTGCGACATGTACATCGCGGCCTGGCCCGCCGAATTCGCGCCGCCGACGATGTAGACGTCCTCACCGGCGCATTCGGAGTTGTCGGACACCGAGGCGCCGTAGAAGACGCCGCGCCCGACGAAGTTGGCCTCCGACGGGTCGTCCGGCGTCGCGCGACACCCACTGACCTGCAGTTCGCGGTACTCGACGCCGGTGGCGAGGATGACGGCGCGCGCGCCGATGGTGCTGTGGTCGCTGAGCTGGATGGAATGGGCGGCGCCCACACCGCCGACCTTCAGCCTGCCGGCCTCCTGGGTGGTGATCACCTCCGCGCCGAAGCGCTCGGCCTGCCTGCGGGCCGTCGTGGTGAGGCTGGCTCCCGAGACACCGTTCTCGAAGCCGAGGTAGTTCTCGATCTTCGAGCTGCGCCCGGCCTGCCCGCCGGTGGTGGCCCGCTCGATCAGCACGGTCTTGAGGCCCTCGGAGGCGCCGTACACCGCGGCCGCCAGACCGGCCGGGCCGCCGCCGATCACCGCGAGGTCATACATCTCCAGCTGCGGGGCGGTGGACAGGCCGAGCAGCGACGCCAGTTCGGCGTCCCTCGGCTCGACCAGCGTCTCGCCCTTCTCGGTGATGACGACGGGCAGCTTGCTGCCGTCGAGGCCCGCGGCCTCCAGCAGCTGCTGGCCCTTCTGGCTCTCGGCGTCGACGGACCGGAACGAGTACTCGTTGCGGGCCAGGAACTGGCGCACCTCCCACGAGCGGTCGCTGTAGCGGTGGCCGATCACCTTGGTGTACGGCATCGCGCGATCGCCGACCGCGCGCCACTCCTCGAGCAGCCCGTCGAGCACCGGGTAGAGCTTCTCCTCCGGCGGGTCCCACGGCTTGAGCAGGTAGTGGTCGAGGTCGACGACGTTGATGGCGTCGATCGCCGCGTGCGTGTCGGCGTAGGCGGTCAGCAGCACGCGGCGCGCCAGCGGGAAGAAGTCCATCGCCTTCTCGAGGAATTCGATACCGCTCATCTGCGGCATCCGGTAGTCGGCGACGAACACCGCGACGGTGTCGCCGCGCAGCTTGAGTTCCTTGAGGGTGTCGATGGCGTCGGCGCCGGACTCGGCCCGCACGACGCGGTAGCGCTCCCCGTAGTGGCGGCGCAGATCGCGCGCGACGGCACGCGAAACCGCCGGGTCGTCGTCGACGGTGAAGATGGCGGGTCTGCGGGGCTGGTTTTCAGGCGCGGTCATCGTGATCAAGTATGCGCCGCTTGTCCAGCGAATACGGGGTCAGCCGGGACGTACCCGTTGCTGGTCGGCCGGGTCGGACGGCGGGCTCGGCCAGCGCCGGCGCGTGTAGGGGACGATCACCTTGTAGATGAGCGCCGCCGCGGCGCCCAGCATGACGACGGTGACGATGCTGAAACCGAACTCGCCGATGCCGCCCCAGACCATCGCGAGCCCTCCGATACCGGCGGCCACGAAGCCCGCCGCCCGCACCAGATGCCAGGCACCGGGGTCCTTTCGCCCGCTGAGGCGGATGAAGGTGTCGATCGTCAGCATGACGGCGACGTCGACGACACCGATGATGATCAAAGCGATGAACAGCGCGGTCATCTGTCCTCCGGTGTCGGGCGCTACCTGCGGGTTCGACGATTTTGGTGACGACGCCGGACCGGGTAACATGGACCAACGGTGCGGTTAGCGCGCCGACTCTTGCGTGCCTTTGTCTGGAATTTCTGGCTACTGGCTCACGTTTTGTAGTCGGAGCGATTCTGCGCCAGAAGGCGCCAACTATCTAGACGGACACGGAGGATCTCCGAAACCAATGGCCAAGAAAGACGGTGCCATCGAGGTCGAGGGCCGCGTGGTCGAACCCCTGCCCAATGCGATGTTCCGCATTGAGCTGGAGAACGGACACAAGGTGCTCGCCCACATCAGCGGCAAGATGCGGCAGCACTACATCCGCATCCTGCCCGAGGACCGCGTCGTGGTGGAGCTGTCTCCCTACGACCTGTCCCGGGGCCGCATCGTGTATCGGTACAAGTAACTCGCAAGAAGACAAGACAAGGACAGGATCGAACAGCCGTGAAGGTGAACCCGAGCGTCAAGCCCATCTGCGACAAGTGCAGGGTGATCCGCCGGCATGGGCGGGTCATGGTGATCTGCTCAGATCCACGCCACAAGCAGCGGCAGGGCTGAGACCCACCTCTGCTCGCCGACAACTGAATGACGAAATCCCAGTGCCACTGAGCGGATGAGCCGCTCGAGCACGTTCGGTTGGAGGCCGAACCCCGCGAGGCGGGAACGGACTGGGACAAGACCTCCGCATAGAAGAAGGAACACTGCCTGATGGCACGTCTCATGGGCGTCGATCTTCCGCGCGACAAGCGCATGGAGATCGCGCTGACCTACATCTACGGCATCGGCCGTACCCGTTCCCAGGAAATCCTGGACTCCACCGGCATCGACCGGGACCTGCGCACCAAGGACCTGACCGATGATCAGGTCACCCAGCTGCGCGACTACATCGAAGCCAACCTCAAGGTGGAGGGCGACCTGCGCCGCGAGGTCCAGGCCGACATCCGCCGCAAGATCGAGATCGGCTGCTACCAGGGCCTGCGGCACCGTCGCGGCCTGCCGGTGCGCGGCCAGCGGACCAAGACCAATGCGCGCACCCGCAAGGGCCCGAAGCGCACCATCGCCGGCAAGAAGAAGGCCAGGTAACCCCCGATGGCACAGGCAAAGAAGGGCGCCCCCAAGAAGGGGCAGAAGACCCGTCGCAGGGAAAAGAAGAACGTCCCGCACGGCGCCGCCCACATCAAGAGCACGTTCAACAACACGATCGTGTCGATCACCGATCCGCAGGGCAACGTCATTGCCTGGGCGTCGTCGGGACACGTCGGCTTCAAGGGCTCGCGCAAGTCGACGCCGTTCGCCGCGCAGCTGGCCGCCGAGAACGCTGCCCGCAAGGCGCAGGAGCACGGCGTGAAGAAGGTCGACGTGTTCGTCAAGGGCCCGGGTTCGGGCCGTGAGACCGCGATCCGTTCGCTGCAGGCCGCCGGCCTCGAGGTCGGCGCGATCGCCGACGTCACGCCGCAGCCGCACAACGGCTGCCGTCCGCCGAAGCGGCGCCGGGTCTAGGGAGGATTTGAAAAATGGCTCGTTATACCGGACCCGCAACCCGCAAGTCGCGTCGCCTCGGCGTCGACCTGGTCGGCGGCGATCAGTCGTTCGAGAAGCGCCCCTACCCGCCCGGCCAGCACGGCCGTGCGCGGATCAAGGAGAGCGAATACCGCCTGCAGCTGCAGGAGAAGCAGAAGGCGCGTTTCTCCTACGGCGTGATGGAAAAGCAGTTCCGCCGCTACTACGAAGAGGCCAACCGGCTGCCCGGCAAGACCGGTGACAACCTGCTGCGCATCCTCGAGAGCCGGTTGGACAACGTCGTGTACCGCGCGGGCCTGGCCCGCACCCGGCGCATGGCCCGCCAGTTGGTCAGCCACGGCCACTTCCTGGTCAACGGCGTGAAGGTCGACATCCCCAGCTACCGCGTCTCGCAGTACGACATCATCGATGTCAAGGAGAAGTCGCTCAACACGCTGCCTTTCGAGGTGGCCCGGCAGACCGCGGGCGAGCGCCCGATCCCGTCGTGGCTGCAGGTCGTCGGCGAGCGTCAGCGCATCCTGGTGCACCAGCTTCCGGAGCGCGCGCAGATCGACATCCCGCTGTCCGAGCAGCTGATCGTCGAGCTCTACTCGAAGTAATACTTCCCGCCGCCCAGATGGCGGTTTGGGATTGCGGCATCAAATAGCGGGTGCCGTAGAGGAGGAAAGAAACAATGCTGATTTCTCAGCGACCCACTCTGTCCGAAGAGGTCAAGGCCGAGAACCGCTCCCAGTTCGTCATCGAACCGCTGGAGCCGGGTTTCGGTTACACCCTTGGCAATTCGCTTCGGCGCACGCTGCTGTCGTCCATTCCGGGCGCGGCGGTCACCAGCATCCGCATCGACGGTGTGCTGCACGAGTTCACGACGGTGCCGGGCGTCAAGGAAGACGTCACCGACATCATCTTGAACCTCAAGGGCCTGGTCGTGTCGTCCGAGGAGGACGAGCCGGTCACCATGTACCTGCGCAAGCAGGGTCCCGGTGAGGTCACCGCGGGCGACATCGTTCCGCCGGCCGGCGTGACGGTGCACAACCCCGAGATGCACATCGCCACCCTCAACGACAAGGGCAAGCTCGAGGTCGAGCTCGTCGTCGAGCGCGGCCGCGGTTACGTGCCCGCCGTGCAGAACAAGGCGTCGGGTGCCGAGATCGGCCGCATCCCGGTCGACTCGATCTACTCGCCGGTGCTCAAGGTCACCTACAAGGTGGAGGCGACCCGCGTCGAGCAGCGCACCGACTTCGACAAGCTGATCCTCGACGTCGAGACCAAGAACTCGATCACCCCGCGTGACGCGCTGGCGTCGGCCGGTAAGACGCTGGTCGAGTTGTTCGGTCTGGCACGGGAACTCAACGTCGAGGCCGAGGGCATCGAGATCGGCCCGTCGCCCGCCGAGGCCGACCACATCGCCAGCTTCGCGCTGCCGATCGACGACCTGGACCTCACGGTGCGGTCGTACAACTGCCTCAAGCGCGAAGGTGTGCACACGGTGGGCGAGCTGGTGGCCCGCACGGAGTCCGACCTGCTGGACATCCGCAACTTCGGTCAGAAGTCCATCGACGAGGTGAAGATCAAGCTGCACCAGCTCGGTCTGTCGCTCAAGGACAGCCCGGCCACGTTCGATCCGTCGGAGGTCGCCGGTTACGACGTCGCCACCGGCACCTGGAACAGCGATGCCAGCTACGACCTGGACGACAACCAGGACTACGCCGAAACCGAACAACTCTAAGGGCTTTCCCACCCAGCTACGCCCGCCCAAGAGAGATTCCGTCCCGGCCCTACCTGATACGGGGGTCGGCCCCACATAGGAGATAGTCGCAATGCCCAAGCCCACCAAGGGCCCTCGCCTCGGCGGGTCGTCCTCCCACCAGAAGGCGCTGCTGGCCAACCTGGCCACGTCGCTCTTCGAGCACGGCCGGATCAAGACGACCGAACCCAAGGCGAGGGCATTGCGGCCCTATGCGGAGAAGCTCATCACGCACGCCAAGAAGGGCACGCTGCACAACCGGCGTGAGGTGATGAAGAAGATCCGCGACAAGGACATCGTGCACACGTTGTTCGCCGAGATCGGCCCGTTCTTCGCCGACCGCGAGGGCGGCTACACCCGCATCATCAAGGTCGAGAACCGCAAGGGCGACAACGCCCCGATGGCGGTCATCGAGCTGGTGCGGGAGAAGACCGTGACGTCGGAGGCCAACCGTGCCAGGCGTGCGGCCGGGTCGCAGAAGACCGAGCAGGCGGTTGCGGCCGCGTCCGCGCCGCAGGCGTCGGTCGAGCCGGAGGCCGCCGAAGGTCCGACCGAGGACGAGTCGGTCGAGGAGGCCAAGGCCGAGTCGAGCGAGGTCCAGGCCGAGGCTCCTGCTGACGAGGCTGAAGCCGACAAGGATGACGACAAGTCCTGACAGCTCTGTGAACATGCCCGCCATCGACTCCGGTGGCGGGCATGTTCGTCTTCGGCTCGATATCGCCTACGACGGAACCGAATTCGCCGGGTGGGCCGCGCAAGCCGGGCAGCGCACGGTGGCCGGGGTGCTCGACGAGGCGTTGACGACGGTGTTCCGCACGCCGGTGCAGCTGCGCGCGGCGGGCCGCACCGATTCCGGAGTGCACGCGACCGGTCAGGTGGCGCATGTCGACGTCCCCGCCGACGCGTTACCGCACGCCTATCCGCGGTCCGCCCGCGCCGGCGACAGTGAGTTCCTCCCACTGGTGCGACGGCTCGGGCGGTTCCTGCCCGCCGATGTCCGCGTGCTCCGAATCGCGCGGGCCGCACCGGGTTTCGACGCCCGGTTCTCGGCGCTGCGACGGCACTACGTCTACCGGCTGTCGACGGCGCCGTACGGTGTCGAACCGCAGGACGCGCGATACGTCACGGCGTGGCCGCGACCGCTCGATGTGGACGCCATGGCCGCCGCGTCCCGGGAACTGTTGGGACTGCACGACTTCGCCGCGTTCTGCCGGCACCGCGAGGGCGCGACGACCATCCGCGAACTGCAGCGGTTGGACTGGTCACGCGACGGCGACCGGGTCACCGCATCGGTGAGCGCCGACGCGTTCTGCTGGTCGATGGTGCGGTCGCTGGTCGGCGCGCTGCTCGCCGTCGGCGAGCACCGGCGCGACCCCGCCTGGTGCGCGGGGTTGTTGACCGCGCAGCGACGGTCCAGCGAGTTCGCGGCGGCCCCGCCGCAGGGGTTGACACTCGTCGGCGTCGACTATCCGCCCGACGACCAACTCGAGGCCCGCACCCGGGTGACGCGGGATCTGCGGATCGCCGACAAGTGATTCGGGTGTAGTTGGTTGCGCTCAGCGCATCTAACTACACCGAAATCGCCCGGTTAGATGCGGCCGACGACGAAGTCCGCGGCCTGGTTGACCATGCCCGCGTTGATGTACGCCCGCGCCGCGTGGTCAGGCCAGTTGCCTTCCCAGGTATTCGGGTCGGCGGGGCTGCAGATCGGGTCGGCGCCGTGGCAGAGCTCGATGGTGCGCTCGCGGTAGAGCGGGCTGAAATTCGTGATCGGCCCGACCCACGCGGCGCCGTTGCCGAACAACGCGATCGCGGCGATGTGGGTGTCCATGCCGGGCGGCAGCGGGTTCTTGAAGCCGAACGCGGCGATCGGCGCGGCCAGCACCACGTCGGTGACCGCGGCGCCGAGCGAGTAGCCGCCGAGGATCAGCCGGGTGTCGGGGCACCGACCGGCCATGTCCTGGATGCGTGCACTCATGTCGTTGGCGCCGATGTCGATCTGGTAGTCGGCCGGGTAGGCCACCGAGTAGAGGTTGACGGTCTTGTCCGTCTTGTTGCGGATCGCGCTGATGAGCGCGTTGCCGATCACCCCCGCACCCGGCGCCTCGGTACGGCCGCGCGCGAAGATGAGCTCGGCGGGCGGGCACGACTGGGCGGCGGCGACGGGCAGTCCGCCCGGCCCGACCGCGGCGGCCGGAGTGATCAGCCCGGCGACCGCCAATACGACCGCCCCGGCGAGCAGCATGCCCCGACGGACCCAAGAGCGAACAAGATCGTTTTGCACCCCGCCGATCTTAACGGAACTAATCAACGCGGCGGCAGGATAATTCGCCAGATGCGAACGCGATCACCGCGGCAAGGGGGCCGGAGGCGGGGTGATTCACACCCGGCCTGCGACGAAGCTCGCGGCCTGCTGCACCAGTCCCGTGCTCACATAATCGTTGTGCGCGAACGGGTTACGACCGCGCGAGCAGATCGGGTCGCCGTCCTTGCACAGGTCGATGGCGCGCCCGCCGAACACCGAGCTGGTCATCGGGTTGCTGAACTTCGCTGCGGGGTTGCCGAACACCGCTACGGCCGCGATGTTGGGCAACAGGTTGGCGGGCAGCGGCGGCGCGGAACCGATCGAGCCGATCTTGTTGCCGAGCGGTGGGACGCCGGCCAGCATGTCCATCACCGCGGCGCCCTGCGAGTAGCCGCCGAGCACGAGCCGCGTCGACGGGCACTGCTGGGCCATCATCGCGACCCGGTTGGTGGCGTCGGCGGCGCCGTCGGCGGCCGCCAGGAAGTCGTAGGAGGCGGGGTAGTTCACCGCGTACGCGTTGAGGCTGCGGCCACCGACCATGCCGCGCAGGGCGTTGACGAACGCGGTGCCCGGCGTGCCGAGGCCCGGGGTGTCGTCGGTGCCGCGGGCGAAGATCACCTCGATGTCGGGGCACGACGAACTGGGGGCGGCCACCGGGCCGGGGTCGTAACCGGGACCGATGGGACCCGGCGGGGGACCGGGCTGGGCCGCGGCCAGCGGCGCTGGGCCGAGGAGTGCGGCGGTGGCCACGACGGCCGCCAGCGTTCCACGCAGCAAAGTCACGCGGACATATTCACATACCGAGGCGGCTGGCGGCTAACAGCTGGCTTTTTCCGCGGTCGGGTCCGCGACCGGGCCGTCCGGCCAGGTCGCCTCGGTGACCGATTCCGACCGGTCGCCGGCGCGGGCCAGCGCCAGGCCGGCCAGCACGACCAGCCCGCCGATCGCCTGCGTCGGGGTGATGGCCTCGCCGACCAGCAGCCAGGCCGCGAGCACCGCGAACATCACCTCCGACAGCCCCACCAGGGACGCGAAGCGCGGACGCAGCCGGGCGATGCCCATGATGCCCAGCGTGTAGGCGACCGCGGTGGCGATGACGCCGAGCGCGATCACCGGCACGATCCACGACACTGTGTGACCGGCCACGACGGTGTCGTTGGCGGTGAAGGTCAGCGGCATCACGCCGCTGACGCCGAGCAGCGTGACGACGGCGGAACCGACGATCAGGCCCGCCGCCGACAGCGTGATCGGGTCGATGCCCTCGTCGCCGGGCGCGTGGTTGGCGTTCGCCGACATCAGGAAGTAGCAGGCCGCACACACCGCTGCGGCCAGACCCCAGCCGACACCGACGAGGTTGATGTGCGCGCCGGCGAAGACGTCGAGCACCAGCGTCATCCCCGCGACGGCCGCCGCCACGCCGGCCAGGGTCAGCGCGGTCGGGCGCCGTCGGCTGGTGGCCCACACCCAACCGACGACCAGGATCGGCGCGGTGTACTCCAGCAGCAGCGCGACGCCGACCGACAGGTGCGCGACCGCGTTGTAGTAGAACAGCTGCGCGCCGGCGATCGGGATCGCGCCGTAGGCGACGACGGTCGCGGGATGGCGCAGCGCCTGGCGTATCCAGTCCCGCCGGACCGCGGTGGCGACGACGGCCATCACCAGCGCGCCGCCCGCCAGTCGGGCGACGACGGCCGCGGTGGGGCTCCAGCCCGCACCCATCAGCGCCTTGGCGAACGGTCCCGAGCAACCGAACGCCAGCGCCGAGGCGACGGCGAGCACCAGTCCGAGCCGGAAATGGTCCGCGGCCGGGCGGGTGTCCTGCGGTTTGACCGCCATTGCGGCACCTCCAGAGATGTAATGAGTAAAATCAGCTTTGGTCCTGACACTAGCGACGAGAGGCGTCATGAGTCAAATGCTTTTCAGTCATGACACCGAGCTCACACTTCGGGCGGCTTGCGTGCTCATCAACAGCAACCGGGTGGACGGTGAACAACTCGGCGACATGCCGTCGCTGAACACCTACCTCGACAGCTTCGGCTGGACCGGGCGGCGCGACCACGACGACGCCGAGCTGGAATCGGTGCACCGGCTGCGCACGCGGCTGGGCAAGATCTGGGCGGTCGCCGACGACGAGGAGCGCACCGTCGGGCAGGTCAACGCGTTGCTCAGCGACACCAAGGCCTCCCCGTGGCTGACCCGCCACGCCGAGATGCCCGAGTGGCATCTGCACCTGGCGTCGGTGCACGACCCGCTGTGGCAGCGCATGGGCGCGGAGATGGCGATGGCCCTGGCCGACCTGATCCGCATCGGCGAACTACGCCGGCTGAAAACGTGCGCGGCCTCGGACTGCGACGCGGTGCTGGTCGACCTGTCGCGCAACCGCTCCGGGAAGTTCTGCGACACCGGAAACTGCGGCAATCGCCAACATGTCGCCGCGTATCGCGAACGCCGCGCGAAAGAAGGGTGACGACGTATCGTGTGAGGCGCCGGTAACCGGGGGGGCGAGGGGGCGGGTCATGGGTCTCGAGATGCAGCACGAGTTCTCGTTGTGGGCCGCGCTCAAGCCGCCCATCGATTTCGGCGCCGGCCCACTCGGGCAGCGGGTCTACGCCGAGGTCATCGAGGGCGAGGCCACGGGCGCGAGGTTCAACGCCCGCGCGGTCGGCGGCGGCGGTGACTGGCTGCTCATCGCCCCCGACGGCTTCGGGCGCATCGATGTCCGGCTCCAGCTCGCCACCGACGATGGTGCGCACGTCTACATGCACTACACCGGGTTGCTCGAGATGAACGCCGCGGTCGCCGAGGCGTTGGCGACGGGTAGCGCCACCGCGTTCGAGGACCAGTACTTCCGGACGACCCCGCGGGTCGAAACCGGCGACCCACGGTATGCGTGGATGCAGCAGAGCGTGTTCCTCGCTCGCGGCCGGTGCCGCGAGGGTTTCGGTGTCGAGTACGAGGTGTACCGGTCCGTCTAGGACGCCAGAATTGTTCTGGCGCGCTGCAATTCGCGGCATCCGCTGTCGGTCGGGAACATCCCGGCCGCCTCCTGTAGCAGCCGCGTGTCCGCGCTGAGCTGCTGCGCGTCGAGCGCGGCGCGCATCGCGAAAACGGCAGCCCCCTGCCGGCGGGCCAGCTCGAACGCCGCGCCCAGATCCCCTCGGCGCGCCTCGGGCTCGTCATGGGTTGCGGCGCGGAGTCGCAGCAGTTCAGCGTCGTAGAAATGCATGCCGGTCTGCTCGGCGAGGCGCAGCCCCGCGTCGATCTGAACGCGCGCCTCGGCCGGCCGGCCGGCGGCGATGTGCAACCGCGCGAGATGGCCGTCGAAGGACGGGACGAACACGGTCGCCCCGAGGAACCGGCATGCCTGCACCCACGCGCTCACTGCGCCGATGGCCGCCGATATCTCCGGACCGTCGCGACGGCCGGCCTCCAGCGCAGCCAACGCAGGCGAAAGGCTCATGAACGTCATCCCGAGCACCCGCCACTGATCGAAGCCGTAACGCTCCGCGCGTTCGGTCATGTCGGCGGCCAACTCGGCGGCCCGGTCCAGGCACCCCGACTCCAGGGCGATCCAGATCTGCGGATAGCGCAGGTAGCAGAGGCTGAACGGGCCCTGCGGGAACTTCAGCTCCGTGGCCCGGGACTCGCTGCGCGCCAACGCCTCGTCCGCGCCGCAGGTATCCCCACGCGTCCACCGCGCAAGTCCGAGGCTGCACAGGCCGAGCACGATCGGGTCGTGGGGCATGAACCACTCGGCGTCCACGTCGCGCTGGCCGCGTGAGACCAGCAACCGGTCGGCCTGCTCTTGCTTTTCCAACGCCTCCGCGAAGTCACCGGCGAACCACGCCACGGTCGCGGCGCCGCCCAGGTTCTCGGCGCGCCACCACTCGCGGCCCGCGTCGACACCGAACCGCAGCGAGTCGACGATCTGTCGGGCGCGCATGAAATCGGCACGGGTGACGTAGTAGGTGAACAGCGCCATCAGGGTGGCGAACAAGCCGTCGGCGTCGGGGTCGGTGCCGCACAGCTGCAGACAACGTTCGAAATCGGCTGCGGTTTCGGCACTTCCAGGCCCGTCCGCGGCGGCGACCAGGAACCCGTGGCGCAGCCGCAGGTCCATCTCCAACTCGTCGCGGTCGGGTCCGGGTGACAGCCGGTCGAACTGCTGCAGCGCCCGATCCAGGTATCTGCGGGCCTCGTCGAGCGCCCCGCGCTGCCGGGCCACCGCCGACGCCTGCCGATAGGCCGACACGGCGTCGCCGAAGCGGTGCGCCTGCTCGAAATGGTTCGCGATCAACGGCCAGTCCTGGGATGCCGCCGCGATCAGCGCATCGGCGACCTGCCCGTGCAGGCGTTGCCGGATGCTGGGCGGTGCCAACTCGGCGGCGACCTCGCGCAGCAGTTCGTGGCGGAACCGCCAACTGTCACCGCTGATCTGTTCCAGCACAGCGTGATCGCGCAGCGCGTCGAGCGCGCCGTCCAGCTGCCCGTGGTCAGCCTCCACCACGGCAGCCAACAACGTGTGGTCGAACGTGCTGCCGATCGTGGCGGCCGCCTGAATCACCCGGATGTCGGCCTCGCTGGAACGCAGCCGCGCGAACAACGCCTCGTAGAGCGAGTCCGGCACCGTCGTCGATTCGCCGCCGTCGTCGGGTTGCGCCTTGAGCTTGGCGACCACTTCCTCGATGTAGAGGGGGACCCCGTCGCACCGTCGGCGGACGGTGTCGCGCGCGGCCGCCGGCATGTCGGGGTGCAGCGCGGAGACCAGGATGTCGGTCTCGTTGTCGGTGAGCGGATCCAGTTGGAAGACATGGCTTTCAGTACGGTCACCGGGCAGGGTGTCCAGTTCGCGTGAGGTCATCACCACCAGGATCCCGCCGGTCTTCGTACTGAGCAGCGCTCGTACGACGTCGGTCGTCGAGGGGTCGAACCAGTGCATGTCCTCTGCGACGATGACGCCGCACCGTCCGGTGGAACAGGCCAACAGGTACTCGGTGACGGCTGCGGTGATGTGCTCGTGGAGTTTGTGCCCTTCGGCGGGTGCGGGGTCGTAACCGACTTCGGGGCCGAGCCCAAGCACCGGCGCGAGCCAGGGCACCAGGTTCTCGGCGTTCAAGTGCTGGCTTTCGAGTTCTGACCTCAGCTTGACGAGCCGGTCGTGTGGTGTTGCCGCGCGGGTGATTCCGCACCGACGCTCCAACAGCTTGCGGATCGGATGCAGGCCGACGTCGGTGTGAAATGGCGAACCGAACACCTGCAGGACGACGTCGTCGGATCGCTCGGCCATGGTGATCACCGCACGGGCCAGTCGACTCTTACCGATACCCGGATCGCCGCAGAACGCAACCCCTGGAATGTGCAGCGTGCCGGCCCTGGCCATCTCCAGGGCCGACTCGAGGTAGAGCACCTCGCGCTGACGGCCGACCAGGGGACCGATTGCGGGAGTGGATATCTCGCGTTCGGTGACCACCCGGAACGGGATGACCTCGGCCTCGACCCCCTTGACCTTCGTCGCCGCCCCGCGCTCGAGGTGGAAGGTGTCGCGGATCAGCCGTTCGACGGCCTCGGACACCGCGACCGTGCCGGGTTCGGCGATGCTGCACATCCGGGCGGCGAGGTTGGCGGCGAACCCGTAGACGTCGTCCTGCGCGGTGTCGAGATACACCAGGCCGCGGTGGATTCCGACCCGGACGTCGATGTCGAAGCCGAACCGGCGCTGCACCCGCTCGCTCAACCGAGCGACGGCCCGGGTGATGTCGAGGCCCGACTGGACGGCACGGCGCACGTCGTCCTCGTGCGCGATCGGATGCCCGAAGACGGCGAGCAGGCCGTCGCCTTTGGTGTTGCCGATATGACCTTCGTATTCGTTGACCAGACGTATGACCTCGTCGCGGTAGTGCCCGACGACGGTGCGGTAGGTCTCCGGTTCGATGCGCGTGGACAACGCGGTGGAGTCGACGAGGTCGGCGAACAGGATCGTGATCCGTCTGAGCTCGCCATGGTCTGCCGGTGCCGCCAGCAGTTCCTCGGCATCGACGTTGGCGTGATCGAAGGCAAGGACCCGCCCGGCGAGTGCGTCAGCGGTGGCCCGGTCGCCGCTGTTGATGGCGCGTACGGCCCGATCGAGCATCTCGTCGATCGCCGACCGGTTGCGTCCGGGGTCGGTCACGCCATCAATTGTGACCGCCGGAACCGAAAATTGCGTGCCATTGGACGTCGGCGACGTGCAGCTATGGCAGATACAGCCCCCGGATCCGGTGGAACCGGCCGCGGCCCAGCAGGACGTTGGCGGCCTGCAGACCGGACAGCACGGCCGACTCGATGCACCCCGAGTTCAATCCGGAGTCGGTCCAGTCACCGGCCAGGACGAGGTTGTCGTAGCCCGACTCGTCGGGCCGCAGCCGGTAGTCGTCGGTGCCGGGGATCGACAGCACGTAGCGGTCCGACGGGTCGATGTTCACGCTGAGATGCTGGGTGGCCAGCGCCTCGGCGTCGCGCTGCCCGTCTGCTCCCGCCAGCAGGTGCCAGGCGAAACCGTGTTCGGTCACCGCGCCGGGCAGGTGCACCCCGACGAGGTTGTCCAGGAAGTTCAGCGCCTCGGTCTCGGCGAGGTGGCTGCACTTGCGGACGTAGGCGTCCTGGTCGCCGTCGGGCGTCCAGTCGACGTCGAGGGCCCCGCAGAAGTAGGCCACCGCCCGCGGATTGTCGGTGGCAGGCCAGTCCTCGGCCCACAGTGTTTGGGGCATCGACGAGAAGGTGTCGATCGGCGGGATGTAGCCGCTCGTCGTGATGGCCGGCGCCGCCATCCCCAGTTCGTCGTGGTCTGCCCGCAGCCAGATCTGCAGGCCCAGCGTGCCGATGGTGCGCACGTGCGTGGTCATGTCACGCCACTCGGGCCGGTCGGCGATCAGTTCCTGCGCGACCACCTCCAGCATTCCCAGCGACACGGCCAGCACCACCCGGTCGAAATCGATGCCGCGGCGCAGCACCCGCGTCTCGGCGTCGTCCCGGGACCCGAAATGCGATTCCAGGCCGTCGATGTCCGCCCGGTCTTCGATCTGGTCGGCGAGCGGCCGGTCGGGGAAGACCGGAAGCCCGCGCACCCGGGTCAACGGTTCATAGCGGTCCACTCCGGGGGCGAGGTCGACCTGCCTGCCCATCGTGATGGCCTCGACGTTGTGGCGCGCCTCGTCGAGGTGCAGCGCGTCGACGCGGTGGAAGAACTCGAAATCGACTCCGCGTCTGCGTAATCCCTCGTACAGCGGGGCCATGACGATCTCGCCCATGCCGGCGGTCATCTTCCAGAAGATCGCGCCCTTGTAGGTGAAGAACATCAAGCCGACGAGAAGCATCCCGACCCCCGCCGCGACGGTCGGGCGCTGCAGGTGGCCCTTTTCGTAGCCGAACACCATGTTGTACATCGCGCGCAGCACCGGAAACTCGAGCACTTCCGGGTGGGCCCCGTGGCGCAGCACCCACATCGCATAGTCCTCGTCGTTGACGGACCGGAAACCGCGCGGGTCGGTCAGCAGGCCGTCGGCCATCACACCGCGCACCGTTGCGGTCAACAGCGACAACAGCGTCCACGACAGCCGGTGATCGGCCCGGTGCTCGTAGTCGAGGGTGTCGCGGATCGCGTCGAGGGCGTGGCCCAGCGGGCCGAGTTGGGTATCGGTGGCCGGCCCCGTCTCGGTCAGCGCGATCAGCGCGGCCAGCACCGCCCGTTGCACGGTGTCCAGATTGCGTTGCGACGCAGGGCTTTGCGCCGAAGCCGACAGCATCAGCCCGGCATCGCCCATGGTGCGCAGCGAGGAGGTGAAGTCCAGGATCAGCTGCAGGGCGCGCTCGACGAAGTCGGTGACGGTCAATCCGCGATCGGGTGCGTCGGGCTCACCGGGCAGTAACTCGTTGCCGGTGAATCGGCCCAACCACAGCCGCCACTCACCCTGCCACCGGTCGGTCGCACCGACGTCGTTGGCGGGGACGAATGCCTGATCCCACGTCTGGACCGGCGCCGACGGATCGGTGATGGCGCGGTCGAGTTCGGCGTAGCACTGGCGGATCAGGGTGAACGCGTTCTCGTAGGAGCCGATCCACACGTGCAGACCGTGCTCCTCGATACGACCGTGCGGGCCGCGGCTGGACGCCCCCTTGCCGCCCAGGCGCCACCCGCGTTGGTAGACGGTGATCGACTCGAATTGCTCGCGCCAGCCGGGCTCACTCAGCCGCCAGGCGGCGGTCAGCCCCGCCATCCCGCCGCCCAGGATCGCGACGCGTTCCTTCCGCCGGCTCACCGGCGGCGCAATCCGGCTGTCACAGAGGAAGTTCGACCGCGATCGACTGCAGGACGCTGCCGTCGGCAGCCTTCACGTCGACGGTGCCGATGTAAATTCCGCTGATCATGCCCGCCGGGTTCGCGATGAGGTAGAACTCGTCGTCGGTGCTCGCCAGGACGCCGCCGACGAGTTCTCTGCCGGTCGTGGCGTCGATCGGCGCCATGAACTTCAGGTTGGCGGCGGGCACCGCGTCCGCGGTGCCCGGACGCATGAGTCCCGGCGCCTTGACGACGAGCGTGCGGGGGCCCTTGCCGCCGACCTGATAGGGGTCCGAGCGCGCCGGCTCCCGTTCGAAGGGCGCAGGCCCGATCAGCGCGGTCTCGGCCAGTTCCGTGGCGCCCAGCATGGTGATGTCGGCCAGCTTGACCATCGCCTGAGCCCAGACGTTCGGGCTGGCGGGTTTCTTGTCGAGCAGGTCGGCGGTCTCCTGGGCCACCACGCTCGACTGCCGCAGCATCCGGCGAGTGATCGCCTCCATCGCGTCGGCAACCAGGCGACGGCCCTCGGCGGCGTCGGCGTCGGCCGACGTGCTGGGCGTGTCCACGCCGAGCACATGCTTGGTCGCCTGCACCCCGCCCGTCAGCGCGAGGTCGACCATCTTCATGTAGCTGCCGATCAGCTTGGCCGCGGTGACGTTGTCAGGGTCCGCGGTGTCGGCGATCGCCTCTTGGGCGATTTTCTTGGCCTGCTCGGTGACATCCTTGGCGGTTGCGGTCAGGCGGGCCGCGACGACGCTGGGGTCTTCCATCGGTTCCTCCTGCTCGCGTCAGGGTGTGGGTGCCTTGGGGCGGAAATTGTCGGTCGCGGTGTCCAGCGCTTCCTTGCCGGCGGTCTTGACCTCCGCGGTGATCATGTCGTTGAGTTCGTCGATCTCGGCGAGGTCGAGGCCGTCCTTCCAGCGTTCGGCGAACTCCTGGGAGAAGTCGTTGGCGAAGTCGAATCGCTTCTTCAGCCATTCGGTTGCGTCGGAGGCGTATTCGCCGCGCAGATCGGGCGGCAGGCATGGCACGACGACGGGCCACGTCGTCGACGTGTCGGGTTGGGGCGGCTTGAGGATCTGTGACTTCGCGAACTGGGTTGAAGGGCCCTTGTACTGGGCGGCGTAATAGAACATGTCGGTGGCATTGCCCGCCCAGCCGAGGGTCTCGGCCAGCTTGGTCATCGCGGTGGCGCTCATCCCGCTGATCAACAGTTGCTTGCTGGTGCGAACTTTCACGCCCTTGTCGGGTTTGGCCGGATCGATCGGTCGGATCCCGATATAGCCATTGTCCACCAGAACCAGCGGGTCGGTGCCGGTGCGGTCGGCGTCCATGTCGTAGTTGAGGAACAGCCCACCGGAGCGTTCCTCTTTCCAGAATTTCAGCGCGGTGTCGAGACGGTAGCGGTCGCAGTCGCCGCTCACCGACTCGCGGATGCGCGACCAGCCGAAGGCGTCGTCGGGGGTGACCGCCTGCATCGCGCAGAAGAATTGTTTGTAGAAGCTGCTCCAATTGGTCGGTTCGATAACCGATTTCAGCTTTGCGTAGCTGATGTCGGGCCATTCGGCGGTGGTGCTGACGACGCTGCAGTACTCACGTTTGACCTTGCGTAGCCGCGACGTGCTCCGGATCGAGGTGACGGCGGTCGCCAGCGTTCCCGACTTGGCCTGCAGCTGTTCCCAGAACGGTACGCGGTGATTGATGCGGGTCTGCAGCATCGAGGCGGCGATTTCGGTGGCGCGATCGAGTCCGACTCGATCAGGCGCGGCCCGCAGACTCCTGAGCCGTCCCACACCTCGCTGGCCCGCGCCCTCGGCGGGCGCGGCCGCGATGACCAGCGCCAGCAGGTCGGCGTTCTCGCGCGGGCCGGCGCCGGCCTCCGCGAGCCGGTCCAGCACGTAGGCGGCTCCGATCGCGCGGTGCGCCCACATCGGCGTGAGCCGTTGGTCTTCCTCGGTCGAGGTGAGGTCGCCGATGATGTCGTCCCATGTCGGTGGTGTGACGCGGTCGTCGCCGATGCGGTTCTGGTCGAAGTACCGGAGCAGCTCGCCGTACCAGCCGCGCTCTCCCGCGCTGCCCGTGAGTCCGGTGAGCTCCGCCGCCACCGTGCGCAGATCTTCAGGATCTTCGCTGGGAGTGGTAAGTCCTCGGTTCAGCGCGTCGAGTCCCTCCGAGATCGCGCCGTAGAGGGCCAGCACGGATTGACGTATGGCCATTGCCCCCGCCTTTCGCCATGTGACGACTTAGCATACCGGTGGGCGCGCCCGGAACTGGGGCGAATTCGGGGAGGAAATCGGGTGGTCAGCAGGCAGATACTCGACGACGGCAGCACCGCGGACCTGCCGTGGGCCGCGGCGTTCGACCCCGCGGCCAACGCACGGGTGCTCAGCTCGGTGCAGGCGCGCGGTTTTCGAGCGGCCACCGAGGTGGTCAACCGGTTCGTGCGGCTCGCCGAACCCGACACCGACTCCGAACCCCGTAGTGAGCCCGACAGTTCGCCGAATTCTCCGGGCAGCGACGCGGAGCGTGTCCTCGCGGCATGGCGCAAACTTGCCGATCGGCTGCTGGTTTCGCTGAACACGTCGGTTCGAACGGCTGAATCAGACACTGCGCGTGTAGATTTCGACGGGGATCAGGCCAGCGGGCGAGTCGCGCTGGTTTGCGACGGCCCCGGCACTGCGTCGTCGGAGGTATGGCTGCACAACGGCGGCGCCGCCGACCTCGGGGACATCCGGTTGCGCTGCAGCGATCTGCTGTCCCACGACGGCGCCGTCATCGCGGCGGCCGCCGTCCGGTTCGCACCCAACCCGGTTCCGGTGTTCGCCCGCTGCAGCCGAGGGGTCGTCGTCGACATCGACGTGGCCGACAACGTCTCGCCCGGCTGCTACCGCGGCACCGTGCTGGCCGACGGGCACCCGGACGTCTGGCTGCCGGTCGCGCTGACTGTGGCCCGGGCCGGATGACCGGGACCGTCGAGCGGGCCGGCCTGATCGACGACGTCGAGAGCCGGCTCCGCCGGGTGGCGCGCACGGTCCGGCGTTCCATGCTCGACGCGATGCCCGACGGGGAACCGGTCCGATGGCTGTACGGCCCGATGCGCGAGTATCCGTCTCGCCCGGGCAAGGCGCTGCGGCCGGCGCTGTGCTTGTCGGCGGGCCGCGCGTTCGGTGCCGATCCCAACGAGCTGCTCGGCATCGCCACCGCAATCGAGTTACTGCACAACGCTTTTTTGGTTCATGACGACATCGCCGACGGCAGCGAGATGCGTCGCGGCAGGCCCACGTTGGCGTCGACCCACGGGATGGCCGCGGCGCTGAATGCCGGCGACGGGCTCGCGATCGTGGCCAGCGGGGTGTTGCGCCGCGCGACCCGCACGCTGGACCGCGATCTCGCCGACCTGGTGTGGGGCGAATTCGACACCATGGCGCTGCGCACGCTGGAGGGGCAGGCGATCGAGGTCGGTTGGCAGATCGACAACGTCGAGGACGTCGGCCCCGAGGACTACCTCAACCTCATCATGCACAAGACCTGCTGGTACACCACGATCCACCCGCTGCGGGTGGGCGCGATCGTCGGGTCCCGCGGAACCGTGGATCTCGCGCCGCTCGTGCGGTTCGGATTCCACTTCGGCGCGGCGTTCCAGATCCGCGACGACCTGCTCAACCTCGTCGGTGACGAACGAGCCTATGGCAAGGAGATTCTCGGCGACCTGTACGAGGGCAAGCGCACACTGGCGTTGGTCCACCTGCTGTCGTCGGCGCGGGGCGCCGACCTGGACCTCGTGCGCGATCATCTGCGCCGATCTCGGGCCGAACGCTCGGCGGACACCGTGCGCGCGATCCGCGAGTTGATGGACACCTACGGCAGCATCGCGTTCACCATCGAGTACGCCGAAGGCATCCTCATGGTTGCCGAGCAGTACTTCGAGCAGGCCTTCGCCGATGCGCAGCCGGGACCGGACCTCGACTTCCTGCGGGCACTGGTGCCGTACGTGTGGGCGCGCTGGCGCTGACCGGCCGCAAATTGGTGAGTCGGGCACTCGCGCAACCCGATTAGGCTTGGCCCCGGGGGAGCGATGGCTGAGCATTCGAGCACCAGGCTGCTGATCAGCGGCCACCGGTTTCTGAAAAGGCGGATGGCGCATGCGTTGGTACGCGGCGACGTCCGGATGCTCGACGATCCGCTGCGGTCGCAGTCCACGGCGATGGTCGCCGGTTGCGTGCTGGCGGTGATCGGCGTCGCGGTCTGCGCCGTGCTCGCCTTTCTGCAGCCGCGCGGCTCGCTCGGCGACACCACGGTGGTGATGGTGCGGGACTCGGGGGCGCTGTACGTCCGCGTCGACGACACCTGGCATCCGGTGCCGAACCTCGCGTCGGCGCGGCTCGTAGCCGGTGCGGTCACACCGCGGCTGGTGAACGCGGCCGCGGTCGCCGGGGCTCGTCGCGGCCCTGCCGTCGGCATCCCCGGTGCGCCGGACATGATCGCCGCGCCGCTGAGCGCCGAGCAGTCTGGCTGGCAGGTGTGCGACGACGCGGCGTCGACGACGCTGATCGTCGGCCGCGATCAAGCCCCACCCGCGGCCTCCGACAGCATTCTGGTCAGCGCCCGAGGGGAGGGCGGCGCCGCGACCTACCTGCTGTACGACGGCCGGCGCGCCCGGGTGGACCTGCGCAGCCCCGCGGTCGTGCGGGCGCTGCGGTTGGACAGTGTTGTGCCGCAACCGGTCTCGCGTGCACTTCTGGACACCCTGCCCGAGGTTCCCGAGATCGCCGCGCCGAGCATCCCCGCTGCCGGGCAGCCGGGACCCGCCGCCCTGCACGGGATCCGGGTCGGCACCGTCATCCGGGTCGCCCGCGCCGGCGCCGCCGAACTGCACGTCGTGCTCGCGACGGGAGTGCAGCGGATCGGTGAGGTGGCGGCCGACCTGATCCGGTTCAGCCAGTCCCACGGATCGCGCGAGATCGTCACCGTCGAACCCGGCGTGCTGGGCGGTGTTCCGACGGTCGACACCCTCCCGGTGGCACTGTTCCCCGCTCGCCCCGGGACGGTGACCGAGCCCGTCGTCTGCGCCCGCTGGCGGTGGTCGGATGAAACGGGCGCGCCGGACACGGCCGTCACCACGGCCCGCGCCATCCCGCTGCACGGGGCGACACCGGTGCGGCTGGCACAGGCCGACGAGTCGGGCGCCCGAGTCGATCAGGTGACGGTGACCCCGGGGCACAGCGCGCTCGTCCGCGCCGCCGGGGTCAGCGGTGACGGTGCGCGCACCGGGACCCGTTACCTGCTCACCGAGGAGGGCGTGCTGTACGGAGTCCGCGACGACGAGGCAGCCGAGCGCCTCGGGCTGTCCGCACCGCCGGTCCCCGCACCGTGGCCCCTGCTCGCACATCTTCCGCGCGGTCCGGAACTGAGCGTGCCGGAGGCGTCAATCGCGCGGGACACCGCCGGTCCGACGTCGTAACCGGTTGACCGACAACGTCAGCGCGATCACCGCAGCCGTCACGGCGATGCAGACCGCCGCACCGGCCACCGCGACTCGAGACGTCGGCTGCTCATCGGACGCCGCGGCCGCGACCGAGATCGTGGCATGGCGGTGTTGCTCCGCGGTGGGTGCCGTCCCGTTCGTCACCGCCGCAAGCGCGTCGACGAGGCCGTGGCCGACGACGGGATCCCATCCGGCGGCGGGAGGGCGCGCGGTCTGCTCGAGCCGCTGCATGACCTGGCGGGCGGTCAGCTGCGGATGCCGCGACCGCAGCAGCGCCGCGATACCGGCGACAACCGGTGCGGCATAACTCGTTCCCGCGATCGGCTTGGCACCGTCGGGTGTCGCCAATGTGGTGACAAGGCCTTCGCCGTCGCGGTCCAGGCTCACCACCCGCTCACCCGGAGCCGCGACATCGACCCACGGGCCCGCGGCGCTGAACGGCGACGGTGTCCCGTCCGGGCCGACGGACCCGACCGTGAGGACGTGGTCGTCGTACCACGCCGGGCTCACGACCACACGGACGTCGGTCCAGTCCGGTCGGCCTGCCCCGACGGGATTCTGCTCGCGGCACTGCCCGGGCGCGCCGACGTTGCCCGCCGCGCTGACCACGACGACATTCTTGACGTCGACGGCGTAGGCCAGCGCGGCGCCGAGGGCCCGGTCGTCGAGCCCCTCGTCGGCCCCGACGCACGCGATGGTGGAGATGTTGATGACCGTCGCGCCCATGTCCGCGGCGGCGCGCACCGAACGCGCGAGCGTTTCGACGTCACCGAACCCGCTTCCGCCCGGACCGTCGGCGGCGCGGAACCTGTTGCTGGACTGCCGGATTCCGATGACAGTGGCGTCCGGTGCGATACCGCTGAACCCGGAGTCGGGCGCCGCGCCGATGATGCCGGCGACGATCGTGCCGTGGCCGTCGCAGTCCTCGGTGCCGTCACCGTCGGACACGAAGTCGCCGCCGGGCACCAGATGGGGCAGCAGGCGGTGACGCGCCACCCCGGTGTCGATCACCGCGACGGTCTGACCGGCGCCGCGGGTCAGGCGCCACACCGACGGCAGATCGATGTCGCCGAGTTGCCCGCCCGAGGCGTCGTCGACATCCGCGGACGCGACGCACGGCTCGGATTGCTCCGTGCGGGTCGGCGGCGCCGCGGGTCCGGCGTCGGGCAGCAGGGTGTCGTCGACCTCCGGTGGGGTGACCGCGGCCGCGGGTGGCGCCGCCAGCGGCGGGAGCAGCGTCAGGGCGGCGACCATGCCGATCCGCAGGACCGTCCCGGCCGGTGTGTTCATGACAGCCCCGCATCGCGTACAAGGCCGTAGACCCCGGCGATCCAGCACGCCAGCGGGACCGCCGCCGCCAGCACGAGGCACTCGGCCACATCGGCGGCCCGACGCGCGCCGGGGCCGGCCGTCATGCCGAGCAGCGGTGCCGTCGCGGCGAGACCGCCGGCCAGCGCCACCAGCGCGATCCACGCCGCGTACTCGGGCGCGGCGGTGACCGTCATCGCCAAACCCGCAGCAAGACAGACGAACCCGCCGACGATCAGTACGCAGCGCCGACCAGTGCCGACATGTGTGCGCGCCCGCAACAGCAGGATCGCGCCGAGCGCGACGGCCAATGCGGTCGCCGGCGGCGCCGAGTGTCCTGTACCCGCGAGGAGCAGGACGGCAGCGGACGTGGTCACCGTCGCACCGGTCACCAGGCCGGTGAGCGTCTCGTGGGCCAACGCGGCGCGGAACCGGTCGACGATCTCGGGTTCGTCCACGTCGGGCGGCGCGGGCCCGATGCGCGCCACCACCATCGCGATCCGGGGCGCCGCGCCGAGCGTGACCACCGACAGCGTCGCGAGAATCGCAGCCGCAGTGCCGGCATCGAGGCGCCCGGCCAGCGCGACGGCGGAGGCCGCGGATGTCAGCAGCGCGGCAACCGCCGTGGCGGTCAACGGGGTGGCCGCGCCGATCGTCAGCCGCAGCAGCAGCGTCGCCACCGACATCGCCGCGGCCGAGGCGAGCAGCACGTGGGCCGCCACCGGGCCGGCCGGCACCGCGAGCGCCCCGCTGATCGCCCCGAACATCACCGCGACCATCCCCACGGTCGTGACCAGCAGCGGCTGCTCAGGACGCGCGCGGTGCGCCACCAACGCACCGGCGGCCGCGGCGGCAGCCACCACTGCGGCGATCGCCACCGGCGGCGCCGCGGTACGGGCTGCCGATGCCAACGCGGCGGCGGCGAGCGCCGCGGCGGACACGCTGACGGCCACCCAGAGAAGAGGCGGAACCGGGCCGTCGGTGAGTTGTGTTGCCGCCGTGTGAAACCCGTCGCGGTCCGACCACGCGGGTTCGGGCACCTCGTCGGCGGTCAGCCAGAGCAGCTCGCCGTCGTCCACCCGGTTGTCGCGCAGCGACAGCGACTCGTCGAGCGGCGAACCACCCACCCGGCGCAGCCGCCACCGCGCGCTCGGCGGTGCGCCGCCGTATGCCATGCCGACGATCGACGGCAGCACCTCATCGAGGCACACCGTCGCCGGCACCGCGAGATCAATTGTGCGGCTGATGGTGTCGTTGTCGGTGTGTACCGTCACCCGGCGCATCGAGTCCCTCATCGTATCCCCCCGGGTGCCCACGGTAACCCGGCTCGTGCGGGCGGCCGAGCGGCAATTTCGCGGGCTGGGGATGGAACCGTGGGGACCTCCGGTGCGTCTATCGGGAGGTGAGGCCACAACCGCCCACCGGTGAGCTGGTGGTGAAACCGCCACCGGCGCTGCCCAAACCGGTCGCGTCGAATCCGGTCGCCCGGCTACTTCCGGTGGCCGTGCTGGTCGCCGGCGGCGGCATGATGGCGGTCTACCTCACCTCCGGCGCAGGCACCGCCCGCAGCCCGATGTTCATGTTCTTCCCGGTGATGATGCTCATGTCGGTGCTCGGCACCGTGGCCTACGGCGCGCGCGGCGGAGCAGGCCGAGCCGCCGAGATCGACGAGAACCGGCGCAGCTATCTGCGGTACCTGGACACGCTGGACGCCCAGCTCGCCGACGCCACCGCGGCTCAGCACTACGCGCAGCACCGTGTGCATCCGGCACCGGAAGTGCTGTGGACACTGGTGGGTACCGACCGGATGTGGGAACGCCGGCGCAACGACGCGGTCTTCGGTTGTCTGCGAACCGGTCTCGCTGACCAGTCGCTGCGCCCGCCGCTGCGCGAACCGGAGGTCGACACCGACGACCAGGACCCGGTGACCGTGTCGGCCATGCGGACCCTGATCCGGCGCCGGGGCACCGTCGCGCAGCTGCCGACGGTAGTTCCGCTGCTGCAGCACCGGTTCGTGACGCTCACCGGGGACCATCACCGCGCCAGGGCGGTGCTGCGGGCGATGGTGTGCGAACTGGTGGTGCTGCACGGCCCGGATACCGTGGCGGTCGCGGCCGCGACCGGGCCGGAGCAGCGCGAGCACTGGGAGTGGTTGAAATGGCTGCCGCACTACGGCGAAGCCGAGTCCGCACCCGGTGACCGCCACCTGATCGTGATCGCCGACGGCGCCCCAGCTGAAACGGCGCCCGCCGACACGGTGTCGGTCGTCTCGCTCGGCGAGATCCCGTCGGTGGACGCGCTGCGCGTGGACGTGGACACGCTGAGCCGACCAGACGCGCTGACGCTGTCGCAGGCCAGCGCGTGCGCACGGCGACTGGCCCGCTTCCGCACCGCCGACACCGCGGCCAGGGCGCCGGGCGCGCGCGGCTGGCTCGAGCTGATGGGCATCGAAATGGGCATCGACACACTGAGTATCGAAAAGTACTGGAGCATAACGAGCCGGCTCCGCGCCGTACCCGTCGGTGTGTCTGAGTCCGGAGCGCCGGTGCGCATCGACATCAACGAGCCCGCCCACGGCGGTATCGGTCCGCACGGACTGTGTGTGGGCGCGACCGGGTCGGGCAAGTCGGAGTTCCTGAGAACACTTGTGCTCGGCATGATCACGGCCCACCCGCCCGACGTCCTCAACCTGGTGCTCGTCGACTTCAAGGGCGGTGCGACGTTTCTCGGTCTGGAGCGTGCGCGACACGTCGCCGCGGTGATCACGAACCTGGCCGACGAGTCGCATCTGGTCGCCCGCATGAACGACGCACTCGCCGGTGAACTGCACCGTCGGCAGGAATTGCTGCGCGCGGCGGGCAATTTCGTCAACACGGCCGCGTACGCGCAGGCCCGGTCGCGGGGCGCCGCACTGCCGCCGCTGCCCGCGCTGTTCATCGTCGTCGACGAATTCTCCGAACTGCTGACCCAGCACCCGGACTTCGCCGACCTGTTCCTGGCGATCGGCAGGCTGGGTCGGTCACTGGGTATTCACCTGCTGCTCGCCAGTCAACGACTCGACGAGGGCCGGCTGCGCGGGCTCGACACCCACCTGTCCTATCGCATCTGCCTCAAGACGTTCTCGGCCGGCGAGTCGCGCGCCGTCCTGGGCGTGCCCGACGCACACCACCTGCCCGCAACGCCCGGCGCGGCGTACCTGAAGACGGCCGGCGGGGAGCTGACCCGCTTCCAGACCGCGTTCGTCTCCGGCGCCTGTCCGCACGTCCGCTACGAGACCGAACCCACGTCGCCGCGAGCGACGCTGTTCACGGCCACAGCGACGCGTCAACACGAACCGCAGCGACGCGACGACCCGGCGGCCTTACCCACGGTGCTCGACACCGTGCTCGACCGCATCGCGGACCGCGGGCCGGCCGCTCATCCGGTGTGGTTGGCGCCGTTGACCGTTTCGCCGCCCTTGGACGCGCTGCTCCACGGCCACGCGGCCGGCGGAGACCTCAGCGTCCCGATCGGACTGGTGGACAGCCCGTTCGCGCAACGCCACGACGTGCTGACCGCGGCGCTCGGCGGGGCCGGGGGCAATGTCGCGGTCGTCGGGGCGCCGCGTTCCGGCAAGTCGACCGCGGTGCGCACGCTGATCACCGGCCTGGCCGAAACCCACAGCCCGGCGGACGTGACGGTCTACTGCCTGGATTTCGGCGGCGGCACACTGTCGACGCTCGCCGAGCTGCCGCATGTCGGGGCGGTGGCGGGCCGCGCGGACGCGGATCTGTGCCGACGGATCATCGCTGTCGTGGAGTCGGTGCTGCGCTCGCGCGAGAAACGGCGCGCGGCCGGCGACGCGGTCGCGGGTGAGGACTCCTACGGCGACGGTTTCCTGGTCATCGACGGCTGGGCGCAGTTCCGCCAGCAGTTCGAGGCGTTGGAAGCTCCGGTCACGGCGCTCGCCTCGCAGGGATTGGCGTTCGGTGTCCATGTGGTTGTGACCGCGTCGCGGTGGGCCGAACTGCGGCCCGCGCTCAAGGACCAGATCGGCACCCGCGTCGAACTGCGGCTCGGCGACCCGGCCGACTCCGAGATGGACCGGCGCCGGGCCCGCATGTTGCCCAACCTCGCGCCCGGGCATGGGATCACCGCAGACGGCCGGGAACTCGTGATCGCGGACCCGTCCGCTGTCGGGCGGCGCACAGACTGGGCGGGATTGCGGGCCCCGCGGATCGAACTGCTGCCGACCCAGGTCAGCCACCGTGATCTGATCGCCTCCGCGCCGCCAGGGCGTCGTATCGTGGTCGGGGTCGGTGAGCGTGAACTCGCGCCGGTGACAATCGATTTCAACGAGCAACCGCATCTGCTGGTGCTCGGCGAAACAGGCTGCGGCAAGAGCGCCCTGCTGCGCCTCCTCTGTCGCGAGCTCATGCGCACCGCGGACCCGGCCGACGTCCAACTCGAGATCGTCGACTTCCGCCGCGCGCTGCTCGGCGTCGTCGAGTCCGACCACCTGTCCGGTTACACCGCCTCGCCCGCGGCGCTGACCGCCAGGGTGCCGAAGCTGCTGGCCCGGCTCGAGCAGCGCATGCCCGGTGACACCGTCACCCAGCAGCAACTCAGGGAGCGTTCCTGGTGGTCGGGCCCGGACCTCGTCCTGGTCATCGACGACTACGACCTGGTTGCCGCATCGACCGGCAACCCGCTGGTGCCGCTCGCCGATCTGCTCCCGCACGCCACTGATCTCGGCCTGCACGTCGTCGTGGCCCGGCGCAGCGGGGGCGCGGCGCGGGCCATGTTCGACCCGGTGCTGGCGCGGCTGCGCGAAATGAGTTGCGCGGGTTTGATGATGAGCGCAAGCCCCGACGAGGGTGTGCTGCTGGGGGCGGTCCGGCCCGCTCCACAGCCGCCCGGCCGGGGCACGCTGATCACCCGCGGCGACGGTGAACAACTCATCCAGGTCGGCTGGTCACCGTGAACCCGATCGTGGTCGAGGTGGGACCCGAGGACATCCGCGGGCCGGAACCGGCCGCACCCGAACTGATCTCGACGGCACTCGACTGCATCGACGACGATCTTGCGCTGCTCGACGAGCGCGCGGTGCCCGTCCAGGACATCTGGGTCGACGTCCTGCGCGCCGTCAGTGCCGGGGCCGACGCGATCGTGCTCATCTGCCCGTCCTGGTGGTCGGACACGCGCATCGACCGGATACTCGCCGCGGTCACTGTGCTGACGACCGAGGTCGACATCATCCGGCGCGCAGAGTGTTTCGACGAGTTGTCCGGTCCTGTCGTCGAAGTCTCGCCCGACCTCGTCGTCGTCACCTCCGACGCCCGCACCGTCGTCCACCCGGTCGCCGACGACGTGACAGATGTTGCCCGGCGGGTCGCCGCCGCGGTCGCCGGCCGCGGCCCGGTGACGATCGATCGACCCGCCGGTCCGCGTACCCGCATCGCCGCGGACTGCATTGCCGAGCATCTGAGGGCCTCGGGTGTCGCGGTGCGCAGCGTCGACGAAGGAGTTGTGCAGCGGTACGCCGCTGGGCGGTTCGCGCCCACCGCGGTGGTGCCGCAGCGCGCCGGTCGTCGGCCGAGGGCAGCGGTGCTGGCCGGAGTCGGCGTCACCGTCGCGGTGTGCGCCGGTTTCGGGCTGCGGGGTCCCGTCGACGAGCCGCCGGACCGCGCTGCACGGCTGCTGGTCGAGGGCCGGATCGGCGTGCTGGTCCCGGCCGACTGGCCGGTGCGGCGCATCACCTCGGGGCCGGGTTCGGCTCGGCTGCAGGCAATTTCACCGTCAGGAGGCGACGTCGCACTGCACCTGACACAGTCCGTCGGCCCCGATCTCGCGCAGACCGCCGAAGCGCTGTCCGCCGCGCTCGCCTACGAACCCGACGGGGTGTTCGTCGACTTCACCCCGGCCGACACCCGGGCCGGTCGCCCCGCCGTGACCTACCGGGAGATGCGGGCCGGTCGTCAGGTCGCCTGGACGGTGCTCGTCGAGTCCGGTGTGCGCATCGCCATCGGGTGCCAGAGTGCGCCAGGGCGCGAAGCCGATGTGCGCGACGCCTGCGAACAGGCGATCAGGTCGGCGCGGGCGCATTCCTGACCCGAATGGAACCGAACGAAGACCCGCTGCGTCGAACCAAACAACACCCGACGAAAGGACGCCCATGACAACACCGGCAGGCGGCGCTCTGAACACCGACTTCGACCTGATGGCCGCGGTCGCGAGCAAGACCGATGCCCGCAACGAGGAGATCCGCGCGATGCTTCAGTCGTTCATCGGACGGATGAGCACGGTGCCGCCGTCGGTGTGGGGTGGGGCCGCCGCGGCCCGGTTCCGCGACGTCGTCGACCGGTGGAACGCCGAGTCGCTGCGACTGCACGCGGCCCTCGAGCGGATCGCCGAGAACATCCGCCTCAACGCGCAGACGCTGCGTGAGGCCACCGAGAGCCATTCGCACCAGATCGGTGCGGTCGCCAACCACCTGTGAGGAGCGCGCCATGGACCATGTGCTGTCGTACAACTTCGATGAGATCGAGTTCGGCGTCCGGCAGGAGATCCACGCCACGTCGGCCCGCCTCAACGCCGCACTTGACGAGTTGCGGGCCCAGATCGCCCCGCTTCAGGCGGTGTGGACGCGAGAGGCCGCCGAGGCCTACCGCATCGAGCAGGCCCGTTGGGAGCAGGCCGCCGGTGGGCTCAACGAGATTCTGTTCAGCCTGGGTAACGCGGTCCGCGACGGCGCCGACGACGTGGCGCTGACCGACCGCAGCGCAGCCCGCGCTTGGGGCGGCTGACCACAAGCCTGCGTGGTTCCGCAGGAGGGGAGCCGGGGACCGCGCAGTTCGCGCCACCGTGGCCGTAGGAGAGACGGCCACGGTGGCGCAAACCCTCACTCGCAGGCGATACCGTCGCCGTCGCGGTCCAGGTGCTCGCCGTAGCCGTCCTGACCCTGCAGAATCGGCGCCGCGCCGGCGTCGCGGGCCGCCGAGCAGTTCTTGTAATAGATGTCGGCATGTGCGGTCGCGGCGCCCGCGGCCGTCGCCCCCACGACACATACGGCGATGATCAGTGCACGAAACATTTCACTCCGATTTGATGGTGTTTTCCCCCGGCGGACGGCGACCAGGCCGGTCGCTGTCCCGGCACGACGCTAGGGCCGCGGCGTCCGAAAGGAATCCGGGGTTTCCCTACGATTGCGTCGAGTGCCGGGTCAGCCGGCCGAAGGGCGTTTTGACCAGCGACGACGCCGCCGGGTAAGCTGCCTCGTTGGCGTGCGGTACGCACGGGTCCTCGGGTCACTGTCGGTCGCCGAGATCACCTCACCGCCCATGCCTGACCGGCACCCGGGTCACCGGGACACGAAACCCGATAGAAGAGAGGTAGCGCTGTGCCTACGTACACGCCGAAGGCGGGTGACACCACACGTTCGTGGTACGTCATCGACGCCACCGACGTGCGGCTCGGCCGGCTCGCCGTTCAGGCAGCGAATCTGCTGCGCGGCAAGCACAAGCCGACGTACACGCCGAACGTCGACGGCGGTGACTTCGTCATCGTCATCAATGCAGAGAAGATCTCCATCGCCGGTAACAAGGCGGACCGCACATTCCACTACCGTCACTCGGGTTATCCCGGTGGGCTGCGGAAGCGGTCGCTCAACGAGGAGATGCAGAAGCACGCCGACCGCGTCGTCGAGCGCGCGATCCTCGGCATGATCCCGCACACCAAGCTGGGTCGTCAGATCAAGAAGAAGCTGCGCGTCTACGTCGGGCCGGAGCATCCGCACACCGCGCAGCAGCCGATTCCGTTCGAAATCAAGCAGGTGGCCCAGTGACCGAGACCGTGGATACGACCCCTGAGACCACCGATGTCGAGGCCGTGACCGACGCCGCCGTGGATGCGGCGCCGCGCGAGCCCGTCTACATCGACCGGCCCATCCAGACCGTCGGCCGCCGCAAGGAGGCCGTCGTCCGCGTCCGGCTCGTGCCGGGCACCGGCCAGTTCAACCTCGACGGGCGCACCCTCGAGGACTACTTCCCGAACAAGGTGCACCAGCAGCTGATCAAGGCCCCGCTGGTGACCGTGGACCGGCTGGACAGCTTCGACATCTACGCCCACCTCGATGGTGGCGGCCCGTCGGGCCAGGCGGGCGCCCTGCGCCTCGCGATCGCCCGCGCGCTGATCCTGGTGCAGCCGGAGGACCGGCCCGCGCTGAAGAAGGCCGGCTTCCTGACCCGCGACCCGCGGGCCATCGAGCGCAAGAAGTACGGCCTCAAGAAGGCCCGCAAGGCGCCTCAGTACAGCAAGCGCTGATCGACCTGCGAAACCGCCGGGTGTGCAACCGCACACCCGGCGGTTTTGCATTCACGTGGGTGCGTGCTGGGTCACATTTGGGCCAGATCCGTTTGGATCGCGGGCGCGTCGTAAAACCAATCAGGTTGGAGGCGGCGGCGCTGCGTGCGCGGCAGGCCGCTCCTGCCACCGGTTCGAGGCAGTCACCTCGTTGGGGGACCGGACCGTCGCTTCCCGACTGAGAAGGAGCAATGCATGAGGAACGTCGCGAAGACCGTGAAGACCCTGGGCGCCGGAACTGTGCTGGGCGGCTCGCTGCTGTTCACCGCCGGTATGGGTATGGCCCTCGCGCAGCCGGACACCGCTGACGACGGGCGTGTGAACGTCGCCGTCGGCAACGCCGGAGTCCTCGAGGACGTCGAGGTGGCCACCGCCGCGCAGATCGCGGCTGGGGTGTGCGACACCGACGTGGCCGCGGTGAACGAGCTGGCGCAGGCCGCCGACACCGAGGGCACCGATCAGACCGCGTGCACGAACACCGTGGGCACGATCGTGATCCAGCAGAACGGCCCCGGCCAGTCGGAGAACGCGCCGGGTCAGGCGCAGGACTCGGTGGAGACGCCGACGTCGGAGACGCCGGCACCCGCTGAGCCGACCACTGCCGAAGACGGCAGCTAATCAGCGAAACCTCACCGCCCGTGTCCACCCGGATGCGGGCGGTGAGTCGCGTCCGGGTACCGATTCGGCGACGGCACGGCTGCCGACGCCGGCGGTTGGCCCTCCGGCGGCCCGGTATGAGAAGTTTGTCGGCATGGCTCGACTGTTCGGCACCGACGGAGTGCGCGGCGTCGCCAACCAGGACCTGACCGCCGAGTTGGCGCTGGCGCTCGGTTCGGCGGCCGCCCGGCGGTTGGCCAGCACCGGTGGACACGCCCGTCGGGTGGCCGTGGTGGGCCGGGATCCGCGCGCCTCCGGCGAGATGCTGGAGGCCGCCGTGATCGCCGGACTGACCAGTGAGGGCGTCGACGCCCTGCGGGTCGGGATCCTGCCGACGCCGGCCGTCGCGTATCTGACCAGCGCATACGACGCCGACTTCGGCGTGATGATCAGCGCGTCGCACAACCCGATGCCCGACAACGGGATCAAGATCTTCGGTCCCGGCGGGCACAAGCTCGACGACGCCACCGAGGACCGCATCGAGGAACTCGTTTCGCAAGGCCCCGGTGGTCGGCCCACCGGCGCGGGTATCGGCCGCGTGGTGGACGCCGAGGACGCACTCGACCGGTATCTGCGCCACGCCGGCAAGGCGGTCACGACGAGGCTCGACGAGCTCACCGTCGTCGTCGACTGCGCCAACGGCGCCGCATCGACCGCCGCACCGCAGGCCTACCGCGCCGCGGGAGCCAACGTGATCACGATCAACGCCGCGCCCGACGGGCTCAACATCAACGACGGCTGCGGGTCGACCCACATGGACGCCCTCCGGTCGGCGGTGGTGTCCTACGGGGCCGACCTCGGCCTGGCCCACGACGGCGACGCGGACCGCTGCCTGGCCGTGGCCGCCGACGGTCGGGTCATCGACGGCGACGCGATCATGGTGATCCTCGCGCTGGCCATGCGCGAATCCGGCGAACTGGCGGGCAACACCCTGGTCGCCACGGTGATGAGCAACCTCGGGCTGCACCTGGCGATGCGGGCGGCGGGCGTCGAGGTCCGCACCACCAGCGTCGGGGACCGCTACGTGCTCGAAGAGTTGCGAGCCGGTGCCTACACGCTCGGCGGCGAACAGTCCGGCCACATCGTCATGCCCGCCTTCGGCACGACCGGCGACGGCATCGTCACCGGCCTGCGGCTGATGTCGCGGATGGCGCAGACCCGCATGCCGCTGGCCGCGCTGGCCGAACCGATGCAGACGCTGCCGCAGGTGCTCATCAACGTCGAGGTCGCCGACAAGGCCACCGTCGCCGACGCGCCGTCCGTTCGCACGGCGGTCGCCGAGGTCGAGGCCGAACTCGGCGACACCGGACGGATCCTGTTGCGGCCCTCCGGGACCGAGCAGGTGGTCCGCGTCATGGTGGAGGCCGCCGACGAGGACACCGCGCGGCAGATGGCGGTCCGGGTCGCCGAACAGGTCAGCGCGCAACGCTGATCGTGGAACCGTCGGGCCGCCCGACGCGTCCAACCTTCACATGGGAGGAACCGACGCCGCGCGCGTCGACGTTACGGCTCTTGCGAGCGTCGCCACGCAGTACCAGACCGCCGCCGACATCGTCGCCGCCGCGGCGCGCACGCACCTGGCCGCACTGAGCTTCGACGGGGCCGCTGCGGGACAGGCGTACGTCGCTCACGGCGACGCCGTGCGAAGGGCGGTGGAAGAGGTCGCCGACCAGTTGTGGCGGTGGTCGCGGGCCGCGTCGGAGATCGCCGGCGCGCTTCGTGCGTCAGCCGACCGGTATGCCGAAGCCGATCTGCGCGCCGTTGGACGGATGGGCTGACGGTGGCCGAAAGATACGACGCCACAGGGCGATTGGCGGATGGACTGCCCGGCGTCACCGACATCGAACAGTACGTGTCGGCGTGCCGGTCGCTCGGCTATGAGCATCCGGACCTGACCGCGCATCCGGGCCAGGTCCGCGAGCGCTACCTGCGCGAGGACGGGATGGATCTGCGGGCGTTGGGCGCCGATTGTGCCGCGTTGCAAACGGTTGCGGCGGCTGCCGACGACGCGCTGGCTCGGCAGGACGCCCAACTGGGCGTGCTCGTCGCGGCATGGCGGGGCGTCGGTGCCGACGCGTCGCGGGCATTTCTGACCCGGCACGGCGAATCGTCTCGGCGCGCCGCGGACGCAGTCCGTGCTGCCGCCGCCGCGCTCGCCGATCTGCGCGATCGACTGTGGCAGGCGGTCGACGAGAAGGCCGGCACGGTGCTGGCGATCGGGGACGGCGCGCAGTCGCGGCGCGCGGACTGGCTGGCGGCCGCGCAGACCGTGAACACGGGGTCAGGTGACCGCGCGGTGGCCAGTGAACTGGTCGACCACGAGGTGAAACCGTTCGTGGACAACGTGATCGGCGGCCAGTTCGTGACCGCGGTGCAGGCCGCCACCGAGGCCGTCGAGGCCGCATACCGGGAGGCCGTCGCGTCATTCGGGTCGTCCGAGGCGACGTTCGAGGTGCCGGATGAGCTCGGGCCGACACCTGTGCCGGCACCGGCTGAACTCCCTACGTCGCCGACCGCCCCGACGCCCGTGACGCCCGCCGCATTCGCACCGGCCGCGGCACCCGCAACGCCGGCGTCATGGAGTTCGCCCGCGGCGCCACCGCCGAGCGCACCGGTGGCGGCCGTCGAGCCCGGGCCGGTCACACCGGCGGCAGCCGCGGATCCGGCGGCCGCGGCGCCGATGTCGGGGCCGTCGATGCCCTCGATGCCGTCGCTGGGTGGCGGGATGCCCGAAATCGGCGGCGGTCTATCGTCGTTCGGGCAGCAGCTGGGCGAATTGCTCGGCGGCCTGATGGGCGACGGCGCGCTCGCGGAACCCGACGACCTGGCCCTCGAGGATCCCGCCGAGGACGTGGTCGACGACGAAGAACTCGACGAGGAGGCGCTCGACGAGGAAATACCGGAGGATGAGGAGCCGGTCGACCCCGCAGCGGTTGAAGACCCCGCCGCCGAGGTCGAGGACCCACCCGCCGAGCCTGTCTGCCCACCGCCGGAGGAGGAGCCCGCCGCGACGCCGCCACCCGAGCCACCGCTGATCCCGCCGGAGGAGCCTCCAGCGGAGCCGCCGGCTGAGCCGGTCGCCGACGGGACGCCGTGCGAGATCGCCGCCGATGAACTCCCGCAGGTCGGCGAGTGACCGCGAGATCGACATGAGGGTCGTGCTTCGGCGTTTTTCACAGCCCTGGTGTAGAACTCGCGAAGGGAGACGTAGACGCGCGCGATAGCGTTGCCCGCGTGAAACTGCGTTGGCCGGAGTTACTGGTGCTCTTCGTGGTCGGCGCCGTGGCGTCGCTCGTCGGCGATCACAGCCACGTCGTCACCGGCACCACGGTGTACTTCACCGATGCCGTGCCGTTCGTGTGGAGCAGCCCGGTCTGGTTTCCGGTACTGGTCGCGTTGGCGACGGCGTCCCTGGCGGAACTGCGTCTCCATCTGCCCAGACCGCGAACCGACGTCACGGTCCGGCAGGGGGTGGCCGGTGTGGCCGCGGTGCTCGGCATCTATGTCGCCACGGCGCTGGTGCACACCGCGCCGGCGGTCCCGGCCACCGTGCTCATCATCGCGATGGCAGCCATCACGTGGTGCGCACTGGGTGACGGGCCGTCGGTGATCTGCGGTGCGCTCGCCGCGGTCATCGGCCCGATCGTCGAGATCGTGCTTGCGCAGGCCGACGTGTTCGCCTATCACGAAGCCAGCGACGGCCTGTTCGGCGTCGGGCCGTGGCTGGTGCCGCTGTACTTCGCGTTCGGCGTGGTGGTCGCGTTGCTGGCCGAGATCGCGGTCAGGCGCCGGTCAGGCGTTGGCCGGGCGGCGTGACCGCGTCGGACGACGCCGACGCTGCTGCTGACCCCTGCCCGCCGACGGCCGGTGCGGCCGCGTGGGCTCGGGCCTGGCCGCGACGATCGGTTCGCCGAACGTGCGTTCGCCCGGGGCGATTTCGGTCAACACCGGGTGCGTCGAACCGCTGAACCGGGTGATGGTCGGCTTCACGCCGGCCTTGCGCGTCAGCTGCCGGACGTCGGAGACCTGCTCGTCGAGCATCAGCGTGACCACGGTGCCGTCGTTGCCCGCGCGCGCCGTGCGACCCGACCGGTGCAGATACGCCTTGTGCTCGACGGGCGGGTCGGCGTGCACGACGAGGCTCACGTCGTCGACGTGGATGCCGCGCGCGGCGATGTCGGTGGCCACCAGGACCGCGGCCGTCCCGTCGGAGAACGCCGCCAGGTTGCGGGTGCGCGCATTCTGGGACAGGTTGCCGTGCAACTCGACCGCCGGCACGCCCCGCGAATTGAGTTGGCGAGCAAGGTTCTTGGCGCCGTGCTTGGTGCGGGCGAACACGATGGTCCGGCCCGGCGATGCGGCCAGATCGGTCAGCACGCTCAGCCGTGAGGCCTTCTCGACGTGCAGCACGTGGTGCTCCATGGCGGCGACCGGCGACTGCGCCGAGTCGACACTGTGCACGACGGGGTCGGTCAGGTACCGCTTGACCAGCACGTCGACGCCGCCGTCGAGTGTCGCGGAGAACAGCATCCGCTGGCCGTCGCGGGGAGTCTTGTCCAGCAGTCGCTTGACCGGCGGCAGGAAGCCCAGGTCGGCCATGTGGTCGGCCTCGTCGAGCACCGTGATCTCGATCGCCGACAGGTCGGCGTGGCGGGACTTCACGTGGTCTTCGAGCCGGCCGGGGCAGGCGATGACGATGTCGACGCCCTGGCGCAGCGCCTGGATCTGCGGGTTCGGTCCGACACCGCCGATGATGGTCACCGACCGCAGGTTGGTGGCAGCCGCCAGCGGCGCCAGCGACTCGTTGATCTGCGCGACCAGTTCGCGGGTCGGCGCGAGGATCAGCGCGCGCGGCCGGCCGGGAACGCGCTTGGCCGGGTTGTTGGTGAGCCTCGTCACCAACGGCAGCAGGAACGCGTACGTCTTGCCGGATCCGGTGCGGCCGCGCCCGAGCACATCGCGTCCGGCGAGTGAGTCGGGCAGCGTCGCTGCCTGGATCGGGAAGGGGGCGTCGATGCCGTTGGCGGCGAGAACGCTGACGACGGACTGGGGGAGACCGAGGTCGGCGAACGTGGGCACGGTTGTGCCACTTACGTTTTGGTCAGACAAGTAAATACTCCGAAAAAAGGTAGTGTGGTCGTCCTGCCCGGCGCGGTGAATCCGCGGCGCTCGGTGTGACGATCGAGAAGCGACAAAAGGCAGAACAGAAGATGCCGCTACGACCACTGTACAGGTGCGCGGCGGTATTGCGTAATCCGGCTAGGGCAGCAGGCCCTGCAGATCCTCGACGAAACCGACGATCTCACGACGGTCGACCGAAAGCGGTTGCAGCAGAAGCGTCGTCGCGCCCGCTTCGGCGAACGCGGCCAGGCGTTCCTTGACGAAGCCCCGCGGGCCGACCAGAGACACGTTGCGCACCAGCTCATCCGGCACCGCCGCGATCGCCTCGGCCTTCTTGCCCGCGAGGTAGAGATCCTGGATGTGGTCGGCGACCTCGCCGTAGCCGTACCGGGTGGCCAGCGTGTGGTAGAAATTGCGGCCCCGCGCGCCCATTCCGCCGATGTAGAGCGCGAGCTGCGGCTTCACCCAGGACAGCCGCTCGTCGACGTCATCGCCGATGGCCAACGCGGCGCTGACCATCACATCGAGCGGGCCCAGTGCCGGGTCCCGCTTGGCGAAGCCCGCGCGCAACGACTCGCCCCACACGTCGTCGGCGCGCTCGGGATAGAAGAACACCGGCTGCCAGCCCTCGGCGATCTCAGCGGTCAGCTGGACATTCTTCGGGCCGAGCGCAGCGATGGTGATCGGAATGCGGTCCCGCACAGGGTGATTGATCAGCTTCAGTGGCTTGCCCAACCCGGTGCCCCGATCGGCAGGCAGCGGAATCTGGTAGTGCTTGCCGTCGAACTGGACCCGCTCGCGCCGCCAGACCTGCCTGCAGATCTCGACCACCTCGCGGGTGCGGCCCAGCGGCGCGTCGAACGGGACGCCGTGGAAGCCCTCCATCACCTGCGGTCCCGAGGTGCCGATGCCGAGCCGGAACCTTCCGCCCGACACGTAGTCCAGGCCCGCCGCCGACATCGCCAGCAGTGTGGGGGTGCGCACGTAGATCGGGACCACGCCCGTGCCCAGTTCCATGCGCGACGTCCTGGCGGCCAGGAAGCCGAGTTGGCTGATCGCGTCGTAGGAGTACGCCTCGGCCACCAGCGCGAGATCCACGCCGACCTTCTCGAGTTCGACGACCTGGTCCACCGCGTCGAGGAAGCCGTCGGTGTAGTTGAGGAAGATCCCGGTGCGCATCCTCGAGTTATACACCCAACCGGTTGGTTGGCACTCGGTGGGGCGTCACGGCTTCAGCAGCGCGACGACCTTGTTCTCCAGGTCCACCGGGTCCTCGGCGAACGGGTCGACCGGCGGGGCCTTCGGCAGCACCGCTTCCGGATCGGCGAAATCGCGGTAGGTCTTGTCCCCGGTCAGCGTGTACAGCAGATAGCCGGTGACCAGCGCGCGAACCACTTTCTGGGTGCTGCGATCGGCGCCCGGCAGGCCGAGCGCCCGCGCCACCCGGCGCCCTTCGATCAGACCGCCGGCCTTGGCCTTGTGCACGGTCCGCAGTGTCGCGGTCCGCCACACCCGCGCCAGCTCGACGGCGTTCGAGCGCAGCGTCATCGGGTCACCCGGTGCGCTGAGCACCAGCCCCGGCACCTGCAGCGTCGCCGCGGGCTCCTCGGCGGGTGGGGCGGTCAGTGTGGGGAAAATCGCAACGACGGACTTCGGTTTGACCGGCATCCCGGCCGCGGCGAACACCGCCGCCGAACCCCCGAATCCGTGGCCGACGAGGCCGAGCTTGTGCGGGTGCACGCTGATGTCGCCGGAGCCCAACCGCACCCCGGCGATGATGTCCAACGTCGTGCCCAGGTCATAGGCCAGATTCAGCGCCGACGGCGCCAGGCCGGTCTCGGTGGCCGGTGCCGCGGCGACGATCCCCCAGGACGCCAGATGCTCCAGCGTGCCCTCGTAGCGGTCCGCGGCGGCAACCCAGTCGTGCCCGAACGCGACGCCGGGCAGGTTCATCCCCGCCTCCGGGGTGTAGAGCACGCCGGGCAGGCCGGCAAAGCCCAGGTCACCGCGCAAAACGCGGTGGGGGCCGCGGCGGGTCAACGCCTTGAAGAGCTTCTTCGTGCTGGCCACCCGATGACCGTAGCTCACCGGGCCCCCAGGGGGTCTTGCACTACCCTGAAGGCTTATGTGCGGAATCGTCGGCTACGTCGGGCAGCGCCCTGCCTGCGACATCGTCGTCGACGCGCTGCGCCGGATGGAGTACCGCGGATACGACTCCTCGGGGGTCGCGCTGCTCGACGGCCAGGGCGGTCTCACCGTCCGTCGGCGCGCCGGCCGGCTGGCCAATCTCGAGGCCGCGCTGGCCGACACCGACACCGCCGGTCTGGCGGGCAGCACCGGCCTGGGCCACACCCGGTGGGCCACCCACGGCAGGCCCACCGACCGCAACGCCCACCCGCACCGCGACGCCGCAGGCAAGATCGCCGTCGTCCACAACGGCATCATCGAGAACTACGCCGCGCTGCGCGCCGAACTCGAGACGACCGGCGTCGAGTTCGCCAGTGACACCGACACCGAGGTCGCCGTGCACCTGGTGTCGTGGCAGTACCACCACGGGCCGAGCGCCGGCGATTTCGTCGCCTCGGTGTTCGCCGTGCTGCCGCGGCTCGAGGGCCACTTCACGCTGGTGTTCGCCAGCGCCGACGACCCCGGCACGATCGTGGCCGCGCGCCGCTCCACACCGCTGGTGGTGGGTGTCGGCGACGGCGAGATGTTCGTCGGCTCCGACGTCGCGGCGTTCATCGAACACACCCGCGACGCAGTCGAACTCGGGCAGGACCAGGCCGTGGTCGTCACGGCCGACGGCTACCGCATCACCGACTTCTACGGCACCGACGACGCCGGAAGCGCTCGCCCGTTCCACATCGACTGGGATATCTCGGCGGCCGAAAAAGGCGGCTACGAGTACTTCATGCTCAAGGAGATCGCCGAGCAGCCGGCCGCCGTCTCCGACACGCTGCTCGGCCATTTCGTCGACAACCGGATCGTGCTCGACGAGCAGCGGCTCTCGGATCAGGAACTGCGCGAGGTCGACAAGGTGTTCGTCGTCGCGTGCGGGACCGCCTACCACTCAGGGCTGCTGGCCAAGTACGCGATCGAGCACTGGACACGGCTGCCGGTCGAGGCCGAACTGGCCAGCGAATTCCGTTACCGCGACCCGGTTCTGGACCGGCACACGCTGGTGGTGGCGATCTCGCAGTCCGGTGAGACCGCCGACACGCTCGAGGCCGTCCGGCACGCCAAGGAACAGAAGGCCAAGGTGCTGGCCATCTGCAACACCAACGGCAGCCAGATCCCCCGTGAGTGCGATGCGGTGCTCTACACCCGCGCCGGACCCGAGATCGGCGTGGCGTCGACCAAGACGTTCCTGGCGCAGGTCGCCGCGAATTACCTTGTCGGGCTGGCGCTTGCGCAGGCGCGCGGCACCAAGTACCCCGACGAGGTCGCTCGCGAGTACCACGATCTGGAGGCCATGCCGGAGCTGGTGGCGCGGGTGATCGACGGTATCGACCCGGTGTTCGAGCTGGCGCACCGCTTCGCCAAATCCCAGACCGTGTTGTTCCTCGGCAGGCACGTCGGTTACCCGGTCGCGCTCGAAGGTGCGCTCAAGCTCAAGGAATTGGCGTACATGCACGCCGAGGGCTTCGCCGCAGGCGAGCTCAAGCACGGCCCGATCGCGCTGATCGAGGACGACCTGCCGGTGATCGTCGTGATGCCGTCGCCGAAGAACTCGCCGATGCTGCACGCCAAGCTGCTGAGCAACATCCGCGAGATCCAGGCCCGCGGCGCGGTGACCATCGTTATCGCCGAGGAGGGCGACGAGACGGTGCGCCCGTACGCCGACCACCTCATCGAGATCCCCGCGGTCTCCACACTGTTCCAGCCGTTGCTGTCGACGATCCCGCTGCAGGTGTTCGCCGCCGGCGTCGCGCAGGCCCGCGGGTACGACGTCGACAAGCCGCGCAACCTCGCCAAGTCGGTCACCGTCGAGTAGTGCCGGGCCGGGTCGGGGACTTCAAGAGCGAGTCGGCCCGTGCCCACTTCCTCAGGGTGTACCGGGCCGCGCTGGCCGAACTTCCCGCCATCAGCGAAACACAGGACGTGCCAACGTCCTTCGGCACCGTTCGGGTATACCGGTTCACCGGCCCCGCCGACGGGGCGCCCGTCGTGTTGCTGCCGGGACGCAACGCGTCGACCCCGATGTGGCGGGGCAACATCGGACCGCTGCTGACCCGCCGGTCGGTGATCGGTGTCGACCTGCTCGGTGAGGCGGGAATGTCGGTGCAGCACGACCCGATCACCGGACCCGACGACGAAGCCCAGTGGCTCGACGAGACGCTCGCCGGGCTGGGATCGCACCGCGTGCACCTGATGGGCGTGTCGATCGGCGGATGGACGGCCGCCAACTACGCGGTCCGCAGGCCGGGCCGGGCCGCCTCGCTGGTCCTGCTGGACCCCGTGTTCACCTTCGCCCCGATCACGGTCAAGGCGGTGCTGGCCTCACCCGCCCTGTTCGTGCCGGGTGTGCCGAAGGCGGTGCGCGAGCGGGTGCTGCGCTGGATCTCCGGGGGCGCCGACCTCGATACCGCCGAGACCGAGGCGACGCTGATCGACGCCGCGGCAACCGATTACGCGCTGCGCAAGGCGATGCCGAAGATGATCACCGATGCGCAGTTGCGCGGGCTCGACATCCCGGTGCTGGCCCTGATCGCCGGGCGCAGCGTGATGCACAATCCGGGCAAGGCTGCGAAGCGGGCACGAGAGACGCTGCGGCACGGCCAGATCGAGCTCTGGCCTGACGCCTCACACGCGATCAACGGCGAATACGCCGCCGAGATCGCCGAGCGCGCCGCCGCATTCTGGGCCGACGTGGACCGCCCGGTCAGCTGACGCAGTCGCCGGTCCACACCGGCAGGCCGCCGGTGAGCGCGGTGGTGTGGCGGGCCAACTCGACCGAGGTGAGCGCGAAACCCGTGTCGGCGTGTTCGACGTCGTTGCCGAACATGATGCCCAGCACCCGCCCGGATCGGTCGACCAGCGGACCGCCGCTCGCCCCCGCCGGCAGGCCACCCGGCAGCGAGACGATGTACACCGCGCGCGTCACCGTCGTCGTCCGGTAGATGTCGGGGCCGGTGAGGTCGACCACCTGCGACACCCGCGCGGGCAGTGCCGTGAACGCGCCGCCGTCGGGGAAGCCGAGCGCCACCGCCTCGGTGGCCGGCGCGACCGGCAGCCCGGCCAGGTTCAGCGGCGCCGCCGCCAGCCCGGGCACGTCGATGATCGCCACATCGGCGGCGGCGTCATACGAAATCACCTGTCCGTCAAGGACGGTGTCGTCTGCACTGATCGAGACGCTGTCGCTGCCGGCCACCACATGCGCGGCGGTCAGCACCCTGTTCGGCGCGACGACGAACCCGGTGCCGCCGAGCAGCCTGCCGCAATCGCCCGCCGGCGCGCGCACTTTCACGACGCTGTGCCGCGCGGCTTCGACGACGGCGTCGGGGGCGGGTGTGGAGGTGATCGCCGGCAACACGGCGGCGGGCACCTTCGGCATCCCGGTCACGACTTGCGCGCAGCCGGCCAGCACGACGGCCGCCACAGCCGCCAGAGCCGCGAGCGGCGCGCGCATCATCGCACCACAGTAACGCCGCCGGCGTCGGCTCAGTCCGCGGGGACGGAGGCCCCGACCGGCCGGATCTGACGCGCGGCCAGGAACTCCGGGCGCGGCCGCTGTGCGGCGAACGGTTCGGTCAACGCGTTCTCGACCGAGTTGAACACCAGGAAGATGTTCGACCGCGGGAACGGGGTGATGTTCGAACCGGAACCGTGCATCAGGTTGCAGTCGAACCACAGCGCGGTCCCCGCCGGACCCGTGAACTGGTTGATCCCGAACCGCTCGGCGGCAGCGGTGAGCACCGCGCGGTCGGGCACCCCGAGCTCTTGCCGGACCAGCGACTTGCTGTGGTTGTTCTCCGGCGTGGCGCCCACGCACGGATAGAAGGTGCGGTGCGAGCCGGGCATCACCATCAACGAACCGTTGTAGGAGAAGTTGTCGGTCAACGCGATCGAACACGAAGCGGCACGCATCGCGGGCATGCCGTCCTCGGCGTGCCAGGTCTCGAAGTCGGAGTGCCAGTAGAACCCCGTCCCGGTGAAGCCCGGCATGAAGTTGATCCGCGCCTGGTGGATGTAGACGTCGCTGCCCAGCAGTTGGCGTGCGACGGGCAGCACGGTGTCGAGGGCGACCACCTGGGCGATCAGATCCGACAGCAGGTGCGGCTCGAACACCGAGCGCACGGCCCCGTTGGGCTCACGGATGACCCGGGGATCGGCGTCGTCGACATCGGCACCGACACGCTCCAGCTCGCGGCTCAGCGCGGGCAGCCAGTCCTCGCCGACGGTCTGGGGCCGCACGAGGTAACCCTGTTCGGCGAAGCTGTTGAGCGCGGCCTGGTCCAGCGGTCCGTGCACCGGCTCGCCCCAGACCGTCGGTTCGATCCGCGGGATCGGCGCGCTCGGCCGATCGAGCCGGGTGGGGTAGTGGTCGAGCGTGCTCAGCATCGCGGTCACGCTGCCGGTGCGGGCGGCGGGTAGGCGCCCGTCTCGTCGTGCACTTCCTGGCCGGTGACCGGCGGATTGAACACACAGAACATCCGCAGCTGCCGCTCGCACGTCACGGTGTGGCGTTCGTGCCCGTTGAGCAGGTACATGGTGCCTGCGGAAAGCTGGTGCTGCTCACCGGTTTCCCGGTTGGTCAGGGTGCCGACCCCCTCGACGACCCACACCGCCTCGACATGGTGCTGGTAGTGGAACTCGCACACCGCGCCGTCGAGAATGGTGGTCTCGTGGAACGAGAAGCCCACACCGTCGCCGGCCAGGATGATGCGCTTGGACCGCCAGTTCCCGCCGTCGACGTCGCGGTCCGTGCCGGTGATCTCCTCGGTGGTTCGGACAATCATGCGATGAACTCCCTTCGGGTCAGACAGTGGTGGCGACGGACTCGGCCAGGATGTCCAGCCCGGACATCAGGTCGTGTTCCGAGATCGTCAGCGGGGGAAGCAGTTTGACGACTTCGTCGGCGGGACCGCTGGTCTCGGTGAGCAGGCCGCGGTCGAACGCCGCCCGCGCCACCTCGCCGGCCAGGTCGGCCTGCTCGAACTTCAGGCCCTGCGCCATGCCGCGTCCCCGGGCCGATACGCCATCGTACTTGTCGGCGATCACCTCGAGCCGGTCGCGGACCAGTTCGCCTTTGGCCGTCGTGGCCGCGGTGAGGCTGTCGTTGGCCCAGTAGGTCTGCAGCGCCGCGGTGGCGGTGACGAAGGCCGGGTTGTGGCCGCGGAAGGTGCCGTTGTGCTCGCCGGGCGCCCAGACGTCGAGTTCGCGGCGGAACAGCGTGAGCGCCATCGGCAAGCCGTATCCGCTGATCGACTTCGACAGCGTGACGATGTCGGGCACGATGCCGGCCGCCTCGAAGCTGAAGAACGGCCCGGTGCGGCCACAACCCATCTGCACGTCGTCGACGATCAGCAGGATCTCGCGGCGATGGCAGAGTTCGGCCAGCGCCTGCAGCCACTCGACGCGCGCGACGTTCAGTCCGCCCTCGCCCTGCACGGTTTCGACGATCACCGCCGCCGGCTGGTTCAGGCCGCTGCCCGAGTCGTCGAGCACCCGCTCGAACCAGTGAAAGTCCTCGGTGACCCCACCGAAGTAATTGTCGTACGGCATCGGGGTGGCGTGCACCAGCGGGATACCGGCGCCCGCCCGTTTCATGGAGTTACCGGTCACCGACAGCGAGCCCAGCGTCATACCGTGAAACGCGTTGGTGAAGCTGATGATCGATTCGCGCCCGGTCACCTTGCGGGCGAGTTTGAGCGCCGATTCGACGGCGTTGGTGCCCGTCGGCCCGGGGAACTGGACCTTGTAGTCGAGGTTGCGGGGCTCGAGCACCAGTGCCGAGAAGGTCTCGAGGAACTCGCGCTTGGCGGTGGTGGCCATGTCGAGCGAGTGCACGATGCCGTCACCGGCGAGGTAGTCCAGCACCGCGCGCTTGAGCACCGGGTTGTTGTGCCCGTAGTTCAGCGCGCCGGCTCCGGCGAAGAAGTCGAGGTAGCGCCTGCCGGTCGTGTCGGTCAGCCACGGCCCTTGCGCGGTCTCGAAGGTGGTGGGCCAGTTGCGGCAGTAGCTGCGCACTTCGGACTCGACCGAGGCGAACACCTCGGGCAGCCCGGAATCGGTTGTGGGGATGTTGGTTTCGAGAAGCGACACTGCGTCTCCGTTTCAGTTGGGGGGTTCGGCGATGGGGCCGATCCGAAGGATCGGTTCGTCCTCGTGTCCACCATCGGCGGCGAGGAGGTCGGCGGTGAAGTGTTCGTGTTCGACGAGCGGCACGCGGAGACGGCGCGCGAACCCGCCGAACAGCGCGCGTGAGTGCGCGTTGCCCGGCGCCACGGTGGCCTCCACCGTCACCGGCTGTCCGCGGCGGTCGGCAAGGACCCGGGCGAGCAGACCGTCGAGCATCTGACTGCCCAATCCTCTGCCCTGAGCGGACGGGTCGACGGCAACCTGCCAGACGAACAGCACGTCGGGGCGTGGCGGAGGGCGATGCCCGGTGATGAAGCCGACCAGTTCGCCGTCGGCGTCGGCCACGATCGAGGTGTCGGCGAAGTCGGTCGCCCAGAGCAGATAGGCGTAGGTGGAGTTGAGGTCGAGCACCTCGGTCGCCTCCGCCACGCGATGCATGGCCAGGGCGTCGGCGGCTCGCGGCCGACGCAGGCGAATTTCGGGAGTTTGCAGGCCGGTTTTCCCAGGTTTGGGAACACGCACGCTCATAACAGTTAGCTGTTCACCGCCGATCAAAAGTCTCGAACCACTACGTCACGTCATCGGTAGGCCGACCAAAGCACACTTACGCATTGCTGATCAAGCGACGAGGGGGCCTAGTTAACGCTCGCCACCATCGCGAATCCGGCGATCATCCAGCGCAAAGGGCAAATTTTCGACGCGCGGCCCGCCGTCGCGCGCTGTTATCAAATCGTTATAATTCGCGCAGCGGATAGCGACTTCGTTTGACGTCGGAATTTGCTGTTCGGCGCGGGGATGACGGCGGCGTCAAACGTATTGGGCTTGTCGACGACCCGAAACGCGCTCGACGTGGAATCCTGACCTCGATGCGCTACTACTACTCCGCCGAGCAGATCCGGGAAGCAGAAGCACCCCTGCTGGCGGCGCTGCCCGACGGCGTGTTGATGCGACGCGCCGCCACCGGCCTGGCCAATGCGGTCGTCCGCGAGCTCGTGAGGCGCACCGGCGGCGTCAGCGGGCGCCGGGTGTGCGCGGTCGTCGGCTCCGGCGACAACGGCGGCGACGCGCTGTGGGCCGCGACGTTCCTGCGCCGCCGCGGAGCCGGCGCTTCCGCGGTCCTGCTCAATCCGGAACGCGCCCACGCGAAGGCGTTGGCGGCCTTCACCGGTGCCGGCGGCCGCATCGTCGAAACCGTCCCGGCGGCAACCGATCTGGTGATCGACGGCGTGGTGGGCATCTCCGGATCCGGTGCGTTGCGACCCGCCGCCGCCGAGGTGTTCGCCGCGGTCGACGATGCGGGTATTCCGGTGGTGGCCGTCGACATCCCCAGCGGTATCGATGTGCACACCGGGGCCGCCGATGGGCCGCATGTGCGGGCCGCGCTGACCGTCACCTTCGGCGGTTTCAAGCCCGTGCACGCGCTGGGGGAGTGCGGCCGCGTCGAGCTCGTCGACATCGGGTTGACCCTGCCGGAGCCGGCCATGGTCGGCATGGAGGCTGCCGACGTTGCCGCGCGCTGGCCGATGCCCGGGCCGACCGACGACAAGTACACCCAGGGCGTCACCGGCATACTCGCCGGATCGGCCACCTATCCCGGGGCCGCGGTGCTGTGCACCGGAGCCGCCGTGGCCGCCACGTCGGGGATGGTCCGCTACGCGGGAACCGCTGCCCAACAAGTGCTTTCGCAATGGCCCGAGGTGATCGCCACCAGCAGCCCCAGTGCCGCCGGGCGCGTGCAGTCCTGGGTCGTCGGGCCGGGTCTGGGCACCGACGACACCGGCGCGGCGGCGCTGTGGTTCGCGTTGGACAGTGGCCTGCCGGTGATCGTGGACGCCGACGGGTTGACGATCGTCGCGGCGCATCCCGACCTCGTCACCGGCCGCGACGCGCCCACGGTGCTGACCCCGCACGCCGGCGAGTTCGCGCGCCTGGCCGGTGCGCCGCCCGGTGAAGACCGCGTCGCCGCCACACGCAGGCTGGCCGACCGCCTCGGCGTCACCGTGCTGTTGAAAGGCAACGTCACCGTCATCGCCGAACCCGACGGCCCGGTGTATCTCAATCCGGCAGGCCAATCCTGGGCCGCGACAGCCGGTTCCGGTGACGTGCTGTCCGGTGTCATCGGCGCGCTACTGGCCGCGGGCCTGCCGCCCGGTGAGGCCGCCGCGGCCGCGGCGTTCGTCCACGCCCGCGCCGCCGACCTGGCCGCCCGCGACCCCGGGCCCCGTCCGGCACCGACGTCGTCGTCCCGCATCCTCGCGCACGTCCGCTCCGCCATCGCAGGTCTGTAATCGCAACGAAAGGAATCACCATGTCGCCCACGCGCAGTCACGCGCCGCAGGTTGCTCCCGCCTACACCGGACGGTTGGCGATGGCGCCCGTGCCGTCGCTGCGCCTGCCCGACGACGCGATGGATCCCGACGCTGCCTACCGGTTCATCCACGACGAACTGATGCTCGACGGCAGTTCGCGGCTGAACCTGGCGACATTCGTCACGACGTGGATGGACCCGCAGGCCGAGCGGTTGATGGCCGAGACGTTCGACAAGAACATGATCGACAAGGACGAGTACCCGGCGACCGCGGCGATCGAGCAGCGCTGCGTGTGCATGGTGGCCGACCTGTTCCATGCCGAGGACCTGCGCGACGACCCGTCGAGCGCGATCGGGGTGTCGACGATCGGGTCGAGCGAGGCCGTGATGCTGGCCGGGCTGGCGATGAAGTGGCGGTGGCGCGACAAGGTCGGCGAGAACTGGAAAGGACGCACCCCGAACCTGGTGATGGGCGCCAACGTCCAGGTCGTGTGGGAGAAGTTCTGCCGCTACTTCGATGTCGAGCCGCGGTATCTGCCGATGGCCGAGGGCCGCTACGTCATCACCCCCGAGCAGGTGCTCGACGCCGTCGACGAGGACACCATCGGCGTGGTCGCGATCCTGGGCACCACCTACACCGGTGAACTCGAGCCGATCGCCGAGATCTGCGCGGCGCTGGACAAACTGGCCGGTGATGGTGGCCTGGACGTCCCGGTGCACGTGGACGCCGCCAGCGGTGGTTTCGTGGTGCCGTTCCTGCATCCGGACCTGGAGTGGGATTTCCGGCTGCCGCGGGTGGTGTCGATCAACGTGAGCGGCCACAAGTACGGATTGACCTATCCCGGAATCGGATTCGTGGTGTGGCGCAACGCGCAGTACCTGCCCGAGGGCCTGGTCTTCCACGTCAACTACCTCGGCGGCGACATGCCGACGTTCACGCTGAACTTCTCGCGGCCCGGCAATCAGGTGGTGGGGCAGTACTACAACTTCCTGCGGCTGGGCCGCGCCGGCTACACGCAGGTGATGCACTGCCTGTCGGAGACCGCGCGCTGGCTCGGCGATCAGCTGCGCGAGAGTCGGCACTTCGACGTCGTCGCCGACGGTTCGGCGATCCCGGTGGTGAGCTTCAAGCTCTCCGGCGACTTCGGCTACACCGAGTTCGACGTGTCCCAGGCGCTGCGCGGCTACGGCTGGCAGGTGCCGGCGTACACGATGCCCGAGGGCGCCGAGGACGTCACGATGCTGCGCATCGTGGTGCGTGAAGGGTTCTCCGCCGACCTGGCCAGAGCCCTGCACGACGACCTGGTCAAGGTGATCGCCCACCTCGACGAGCTCAAGCCGCAGGGTCACTTCAACGGCGAACAGCCGTTCGCGCACTGACCGACGCACCTGCCTCGAGCGCGCGTCTGGGACAATCGGCCGTGGTGAGGAGACCATGCACACGACCGAGCTGACGACACCGGCGACGATCGCCGCCCCGCAGGCGGTGATCGACCTCGGCGCGATCACCGACAACGTGCGCCTGCTGCGTGAGCTCGCGGGCGGCGCGGACGTGATGGCGGTCGTCAAGGCCGACGGTTACGGCCACGGCGCCGCGCAGGTCGGCCGGGCCGCGCTGGCCGCGGGCGCCGCCGAGCTGGGCGTCGCGACCGTGACGGAGGCACTGGCGCTGCGGCGCGATGGCATCACCGCCCCGCTGCTCGCCTGGCTGCACCCGCCGGGCACCGACTTCGCGCCCGCGGTCAGCGCCGACGTGCAGATCGCGGTGTCCTCGGTGCGGCAGTTCGGCGAACTGCTCGACGGTGTGCGGCGCGCCGGCCGCCCCGCGACCGTCACCGTCAAGGCCGACACCGGGTTGAGTCGCAACGGCGTCGGCGCCGCCGACTTCCCTGAGCTCGTCGCCGCGATCAAGCGCGCCCATGCCGACGGCACGATCCGGGTGCGCGGGCTGATGTCGCATCTGGCGCACGGTGACGAGCCGGAGCACCCCTTCAATGATCAACAGGCGCAACGGCTTACCGAGATGCGGCGCTACGCCGCCGAGCAGGGTGTGCACTTCGAGGTGGCGCACCTGAGCAATTCCCCGGCCGCCATGACGCGTCCCGACCTGGCCTTCGATCTGGTCCGGCCGGGCATCGCGGTCTACGGGCAGACACCCATCCCGCAGCGCGGCGACATGGGCCTGCGTGCCGCGATGACGGTGAAATGCCCGGTGACGCTTGTGCGGTCGCTTCGCGCGGGCGACGGCGTCTCCTACGGGCACACCTGGGTCGCCGACCGCGACACCACCGTCGCCTTGCTGCCGGTCGGCTACGCCGACGGCATCTTCCGCAATCTGAGCAACCGCTTCGAGGTGCTGATCAACGGCCGGCTCTACCGCAATGTCGGGCGGATCTGCATGGACCAGTTCGTCGTCGACCTGGGGCCGGACGGCGCGGCCGCCGAAGGCGACGAGGCGATCCTGTTCGGCCCGGGCACCCGCGGCGAGCCCACCGCGCAGGACTGGGCAGATCTGTTGGGCACCATCAACTACGAGGTGGTGACCAGCCCGCGCAACCGGATCGTGCGGACCTACATCGACTCCGCCGCGAAGGGCGACCGGTGAGCGAACCCGTGATCCCGCTGCCGGTCGGGCGGAACTCGAACGCGCGGTGGTTGGCGGGCGCGGCGGGGTTGTCCGCGGTCGGTGCCACTGCCGGGTTGTCGGCCGCGCGCTCGCTGCGCCGCCGGCTCACCGCCTACGATCAGTACGCCGACGAGGATTTCGAGCTGCTCGACGTCGACCGCAGTTCGGTGGTGACCACCCCGGACGGGATCTCGCTGGCGGTGCGTGAGGTCGGCCCGCAGGATGCGCCGCTGACCGTCGTGTTCGCGCACGGATTCTGCCTTCGCATGGGGGCGTTCTACTTTCAGCGCGTCCGGCTGACGCAGCAGTGGGGCGACCAGGTCCGGATGGTGTTCTACGACCAGCGCGGCCACGGCCAGTCCGACGAGGCGCCACCCGACACCTACACCGTGACCCAGCTGGGCCAGGACCTGGAGAGCGTGCTGGCGGTGGTCGCACCGACCGGGCCGGTGGTGCTGGTCGGACACTCGATGGGCGGGATGACGGTGCTCTCGCACGCGCGCCAGTATCCGCAGCGGTACCCGACGCGCATCGCGGGTGCCGCGCTGATCGCGTCTGCGGCCGAAGGGGTTTCGCGTTCGCCGCTCGGTGAGATCCTGCGCAACCCGGCGCTGGAGGCGGTCCGGTTCGCGGTGCGCTACGCGCCGAGGCTGGTGCACCGGACCCGCGGCGCCGCAAAGTCGGTCGTCGCCCCGATCCTGCGGGCCGCGTCCTACGGCGACGAGAAGATCAGCCCGAGCGTCGTCGCGTTCTCCGAGGAGATGATGCACGGCACACCGATCGCGACGCTGGTCGAATTCCTGCACGCACTCGAGGTGCACAACGAAACCGCAGGCCTCGCCACCCTGGCGAAGATCCCGACGCTCGTCGCGTGCGGCGATCGCGATCTGCTGACACCCAAGGAGTACTCGCAGGCGATGGCGGCCGCACTGCCGAAGGCGGAGCTCCGAATCGTCGGCGGTGCAGGGCATCTCGTGCAGCTCGAGCAGCCCGAGGCGATCAACGAGGCTCTGGTCCGGTTGGTCGAGCGGGCGACACCGTCCAAGCTCGTCGCCCTGACCCGCCGGCTGCGCGAGAGGGTCCGAAATGGCTGAGCGCACCGCGGGCACCGCAGAGCTGCCGACCGCCGAGGACACCATCGCGCTGGGTGCCGAACTCGGCCGGCAGTTGCGCGCAGGCGACGTCGTCGTGCTGTCCGGCCCACTGGGCGCCGGAAAGACGGTGCTCGCGAAGGGGATCGCGCAGGCGCTCGACGTGGACGGGCCGGTCATCTCGCCGACGTTCGTGCTGGCGCGGGTGCACCGGGCACGTCGGCCGGGTGCGCCGGAAATGATCCACGTCGACCTGTACCGGCTGCTCGATCATGCGTCGGTCGACCTGCTCGCCGAACTCGACTCGCTTGACCTCGACACTGACCTGGAGGACGCGGTGGTCGTTGTCGAATGGGGTGAAGGGCTGGCCGAGCGGCTGTCGGACAACCACCTCGACGTGCGGCTGGAACGCGCCTCGGATACCGAAGTGCGTACCGCGGTGTGGAATTGGAGCACACCGTGACCCTGGTCCTGGCCATCGACACCGCCACCCCCGCGGTGACCGCGGGTGTCGTCCGCGTCGAGGGGTACTCGGTGCTCGGCGAGCGGGTGACCGTCGACGCCAGGGCGCACGCCGAGCAACTCACCCCCAACGCGGTCGGCGCGCTGAGCGACGCCGGGGTCGACATGGGCGCCCTGGACGCGATCGTGATCGGTTGCGGGCCTGGCCCGTTCACCGGCCTGCGGGTCGGGATGGCGTCGGCGGCCGCGTTCGGGCACGCGCTGGGTATCCCGGTGCACGGGGTGTGCAGCCTCGACGCGATCGGCATCGACACCGCCGGAGACGTGCTGGTGGTGACCGACGCCCGGCGTCGCGAGGTGTACTGGGCGCGTTACCGCGACGGGCGCCGCGTCGACGGTCCCGCGGTCTGCGCCCCGGCCGACGTCCCCGGCGGCGCCGCCGCCGTCGCCGGATCGCCCGACCACGCCGCGCTGTTCGACCTACCGCGTCAGGAGCCGCAGTATCCGACCGCGGCGGGACTGGTGCGCGCCGTGCCAGACTGGTCGGCCCCGCCTGCGCCGCTGGTGCCGCTGTATCTGCGGCGCCCGGACGCCAAACCGTCGGTGGCCAAGCGGTGAGCATCGTCTACGGCGCGCTGACGCCGGCCGACGCGGCGCGGTGCGCGGAGCTCGAGGCCCAGCTGTTCGACGGCGACGACCCGTGGCCCGAACGCGCGTTCCTCGCCGAGCTCGCCGCCAAGCACATCCGCTACGTCGCCGCACGCGACGAGGGAAAGCTCGTCGGCTACGCCGGAATCGCGCGCCTGGGCCGAAAGAAGCCGTACGAGTACGAGATTCACACGATCGGCGTCGACCCCGCCTACCACGGCCGCGGCATCGGCAGACGGATGCTCACCGACCTGCTCGAACACGCGGGCGACGGCACGGTGTTCCTCGAGGTCCGGACCGACAACGTGCCGGCGATCAAGCTCTACGAGAGCTTCGGGTTCGTCAACGTCGGGCTGCGGCGGCGCTACTACCGGGCCAGCGGCGCCGACGCCTATACGATGAGGCGCGAAGTGACATGACGATCATCCTGGCCATCGAGAGCTCCTGCGACGAAACCGGCGTCGGCATCGCCGAACTGGGCGCCGACGGTTCGGTGCGGCTGCTCGCCGACGAGGTGGCCTCCAGCGTCGACGAACACGCCCGGTTCGGCGGCGTCGTCCCCGAGATCGCGTCCCGCGCCCACCTCGAAGCGCTCGGGCCGACGATGCGCCGCGCGCTGGACGCGGCCGGCCTGGACAAGCCCGACATCGTCGCCGCCACCATCGGGCCCGGACTGGCCGGTGCGCTACTGGTGGGAGTGGCAGCGGCCAAGGCCTATTCGGCGGCGTGGCAGGTGCCGTTCTACGCCGTCAACCATCTCGGCGGGCACCTGGCGGCCGATGTGTTCGATCGCGGCCCGCTGCCCGACAGCGTCGGGCTGCTGGTGTCCGGCGGACACACCAACCTGCTGCACGTGCGGTCGCTGGGCGAGCCGATCATCGAGCTCGGCAGCACCGTCGACGACGCCGCGGGGGAGGCCTACGACAAGGTGGCGCGGCTGTTGGGCCTGGGCTATCCGGGCGGCAAGGTGCTCGACGATCTGGCGCGCGAGGGCAACCGCGATGCGGTGGTGTTCCCGCGCGGAATGACCGGGCCGCGCGACGACCCGTACGCGTTCAGCTTCTCCGGGCTCAAGACCGCCGTGGCCCGGTACGTCGAGGCGAACCCCGACGCCGCGCCCGCCGACGTGGCCGCGGGCTTTCAGGAAGCGGTCGCCGACGTGCTGACCCTCAAGGCGGTGCGCGCAGCCAAGGAGCTCAACGTCTCGACGCTGCTCATCGCCGGCGGGGTGGCGGCGAACTCGCGGCTGCGGGAGCTGGCCGAGGAACGCTGCGCGGCCAACGGCCTGACGCTGCGGATCCCGCGGCCGCGGCTGTGCACCGACAACGGCGCGATGATCGCGTCGTTCGCTGCGCACCTGATCGCCGCGGGCGCCGCGCCGTCGCCGCTGGACGCGGTCAGCGATCCCGGACTGCCGGTGGTGCAGGGACAGGTCGCGTGAGCCCGGGAGACAAGCTGGCCGACAAGCTGGCCGTCACCGAACTGCTGTACCGCTACGCCGAGCTGATCGACGCCGGCGACTTCGGCGGGGTCGGACGCCTGCTCGGCCGGGGCAACTTCATGGGGGTCGCGGGCGCCGACGCGATCGCCGGGCTGTTCGCGTCGACCACTCGGCGCTACCCGGAGCACGGCAATACGCCGCGCACCCGCCACCTCGTGCTCAACCCGATTGTCGAGATCAGCCAGGACCGCACGGCCACCGCACGGTCCACGTTCTGCGTCGTGCAGAACACCGAGTCGGTCCCGCTGCAGCCCATCGTGGTCGGCCGGTACTCCGACGCCTTCGGCTGCGATGACGACGGCTGGTACTTCACCGAACGCCGGGTCGACGTCGAGATGGTGGGTGACGTGTCGGCCCACCTCATGATCGACCCGCACTCCTACGGGAAATAGGCAGAGGGCTAGCCTTGAGTGCTAGCACTCGCATGTATAGAGTGCTAGGTGGCAGGCGGCCAATCCCTGCGCCGGCACCCGCGACGACGGTGCGTGGGCACGGACGCCATGCCGAAACACCTGGTAATCGAGAGATCCGGGACCCCGGGTCGAACACCTGAACTAGTGGAGGGCTCCATCGTGGCGAGCGTGAACATCAAGCCACTCGAGGACAAGATCCTCGTACAGGCCAACGAGGCCGAGACCACGACCGCTTCCGGTCTGGTCATCCCCGACACCGCTAAGGAGAAGCCGCAAGAAGGCACCGTCGTCGCAGTTGGCCCCGGCCGCTGGGACGATGAGGGCGAGAAGCGCATCCCCCTGGACGTCGCGGAGGGCGACACCGTCATCTACAGCAAGTACGGCGGCACCGAGATCAAGTACAACGGCGAGGAGTACCTGATCCTGTCGGCCCGCGACGTGCTGGCCGTCGTCAACAAGTAAGCACCCGTGTTCCGCCCCGGGAATCCCCGTTACGCGGGTGATTTCCGGGGCGGCATGCGTCTGTAGCTATTGCACCCCAGAGAAAGACAGCTATGAGCAAGCAGATTGAGTTCAACGAGACTGCGCGCCGCGCAATGGAAGCCGGCGTAGACAAGCTGGCCGACGCGGTGCGGGTGACGTTGGGGCCGCGTGGCCGCAACGTGGTGCTGGCCAAGTCCTGGGGCGGGCCGACCGTCACCAACGACGGTGTGACCATCGCCCGCGAGATCGACCTGGAAGACCCGTTCGAAAACCTCGGCGCCCAGCTGGTGAAGTCTGTGGCGACCAAGACCAACGACGTCGCCGGTGACGGCACCACCACCGCGACCGTGCTGGCGCAGGCGCTGGTCAAGGCCGGGCTGCGCAACGTCGCCGCCGGTGCCAACCCGATCGCGCTCGGCGCGGGCATCTCCAAGGCCGCCGACGCGGCCTCCGAGGCGCTGCTGGCCGCGGCGACCCCGGTGTCGGACAAGAACGCCATCGCGCAGGTCGCCACGGTGTCCTCGCGTGACGCGCACGTCGGCGACCTGGTCGGCGAGGCCATGACCAAGGTCGGCGCGGACGGCGTCGTCTCGGTCGAGGAGTCCTCGACGCTGAGCACCGAGCTGGTGATCACCGACGGTGTCGGCTTCGACAAGGGCTACCTGTCGGCGTACTTCGTCACCGACTTCGACGCCCAGGAAGCGGTGCTCGAGGACGCGCTGGTGCTGCTGCACCGCGAGAAGATCAGCTCGCTGCCGGACCTGCTCCCGCTGCTGGAGAAGGTCGCCGAGGCGGGCAAGCCGCTGCTGATCGTCGCCGAAGACGTTGAGGGTGAGGCGCTTTCGACCCTGGTCGTCAACGCGATCCGCAAGACGCTGAAGGCCGTCGCGGTCAAGGCGCCGTTCTTCGGCGACCGTCGCAAGGCGTTCCTCGACGACCTGGCGATCGTCACCGGCGGCGAGGTCATCAACCCCGACGTCGGCCTGGTGCTGCGCGAGGTCGGCCTCGAGGTGCTGGGCAGCGCCCGGCGCGTCGTCGTGGACAAGGACAGCACGACCATCGTCGACGGCGGCGGCACCAAGGACGCCATCGAGGCGCGCAAGTCTCAGCTGCGCGCCGAGATCGAGGCGACCGATTCGGAGTGGGACCGCGAGAAGCTCGAGGAGCGGTTGGCCAAGCTGGCCGGCGGCGTCGCCGTCATCCAGGTCGGTGCGGCCACCGAGACCGACCTCAAGAAGCGCAAGGAAGCCGTCGAAGATGCGGTCGCGGCGGCCAAGGCGGCCGTCGAGGAGGGCGTCATCGCCGGTGGCGGTGCGGCTCTGGTCAAGGCGCGGGGCGCGGTGGAGAAGCTGCGCGACACCCTCTCCGGTGACGAGCGCCTCGGTGTCGAGGTGTTCGCGTCCGCGCTGACGGCCCCGCTGTACTGGATCGCCACCAACGCCGGCCTGGACGGCTCGGTCGTGGTCAGCAAGGTCGCCGAACTGCCTGCGGGGCAGGGCTTCAACGCCGCCACGCTGGAGTACGGCGATCTCGCGGCCGACGGCGTCGTCGACCCGGTGAAGGTGACGCGTTCGGCGGTGCTCAACGCCGCGTCCGTGGCCCGCATGGTGCTGACGACGGAGACCGCCGTCGTCGACAAGCCGGAGGAGCCGGAGGACGACGGCCATGGCCACGGCCACGGTCATCACCACCATCACTGAGTAGTTCCGACGAAACACCCCCGGTCCGGTTGGGCCGGGGGTGTTTTCGTTTTCAGCCACACGCCGTGACGTTGCAATGTCAGCGCAGCCGAGCAGTCCGACGAAACACTCCCACTGCAATCGGCCGGGGGTGTTTCGTAGTCGGCATGGACCGCATCGGGCAGTGGGCTTGGGACCGGTTTGCATCGAGGTATTCGTGGGCGATCTTGGCCATCGCGTACGTGGTGTTGTTGCCGGTCTATCTCTTCGTGGCGTTTCTCATCGTCAGCTTCGAGGACTCGACGGTGTACCCGGAGGCCGCGGTCGTCGTCGTCATCGTTCTGCTCGTGCAGGGTTACGCGTTCCTTCCTGCGGGGCGTCGCGACATCCGGATGGTCGAGCGGTGGTCGGACGGTGAGAACGTCGATCGGAACACCGCCTTGGCGGGCACCTATTCATTCGCGCGGGGAGCGGCGACAAGAGGCGTGGCGGGAACCGCCATTCTGTCGGGCGCGCTGTGGCCACTGGTGGGCGCGGCCGCCGGTGCGCCATGGTCGCGGATTGTCCAGTACGGAATCGTCGGTGTGTCGGTGGGCGCTTCGCTGGCGCTGATCGCTGTGCACAGCCTCGTGGAGGCGTTGATGCGACCGGCCAGGGTTGCCCTGGTCGGTGATACCGGAATCGGCGACCACCTGCCTCGGTCGCGACCGACATTCGCTGCGTGGTCCAACGCATCGGTGCTTGCCGTTGCGTTCTCTTTCGCGGTTGCGGGCTCGGCACTGGCGGCCGTTTTCGAACGCGCCGGCGAGACGCCCGTCTACTGGGTGGTGAACGGCGCCGCCCTGACTATCGGCTTCGCCGTACCGATCACCGTCGGAACGGCCTTCTCACCGTCACTGAAGCCGATTCGCGATCTGGCGGAGGGTACTGAGCGGGTGGCGGCCGGTGTTTACAGTCAGCGGCTGCCGGTGGTCCAAGACGATGATCTCGGTGCATTGGCGGCCTCGTTCAATCGGATGCAGGCGGGTCTGGCTGAGCGTCAACGGCTTCAGGCGGCGTTCGGGACCTATGTCGATCCGGTGTTGGCGTCGCGGTTGCTCGAGCAGGGTGATGATGTTTTCACCGGCGAGCGGCGCGAGGTGACGGTGATGTTCGTCGACGTGCGTGACTTCACGCCGTTCGCCGAGTCGAACACCGCCGAGGACACGGTGGCCCGGTTGAACGCCTTTCTCGGGATCGTGGTGCCTGCGGTGGTGGATGCTGGTGGCCACGTCAACAAGTTCCTCGGTGATGGTGCATTGGCGGTGTTCGGTGCTCCGAATGAGCTTGTGGGTCATGCCGATGCGGCGGTGAGCGCGGCTGTGAGCATTCAGCGGTTGGTGCCAGAGCGCTTCGGCGCAGAGTTGCGGATCGGGATCGGAATCAACACCGGTGTGGTGATCGCGGGCACGATCGGCGCGGCGGGCAAGCTGGAGTTCACGTTGATCGGCGATGCGGTCAACGTCGCGGCCCGTGTGGAGCAGCTCACCAAGACCACCGGTGATTCGATTCTGATGACTCAGCAGTCGGTCGGGTCCCTAGGTTCCGGACAGTCTGGACTGACCGAGAGGGGATCTTTCTCACTCAAAGGAAAGTCGACTCCCGTCAAGGTGTACGGACTCGACCCCCGGGTGCGATCTTCGCGATCCGGCGTACGTTCGCTCTGACGGGCATCGACTGCCGGTGAGCTGATCCTATTCGGTCGGAACCTCGTTGACCGTACCTGCGCTGGCTAATGCATCGACATATTCGGTTGAGCCGCAGAGTATTTGGTGTCAGCGCGCAGCGCTACTGTGGGGTGATCGCGTCGAACTGAGGAGTGCATCATGGCGGTGATACTGCGGCCCAACGACAGCAATGATCTTGTCCGGCTCCTTCAAGCCCGGCTGAACCGCGACTACCCGTTGTATTCCCGGCTGACCGTCGACGGCATCTACGGCCCACAGACGACGGCGGTGGTCAGAGAGTTCCAACGGCGCGCCGGCTTGGCGGTCGACGGTATCGCGGGCCCCGCGACGCTCGGCCGCCTCGGGCTCAACTTCGATCAGCCGCCATCGCTGCCCACAGATCGTCCGTTCTTCTACACCGCGTCCGGGACCTGGGCCACGCCCTTCATGGGGCCCCCGTTCGACACGGGCTGGCAACTCGAGCAACGCGGGCTGGTGCGCAACCAGCCGGTCGGCTATCCGGCCGCCGGCTTCCTGTATCCCAACCCGTTCATGAGTTACAACGAATCGGTCGCCCTCGGCGTCGTCGAACTCACCCGGCTGATACTGATGAACGCCGGCAGCTTCTATCTGTGTGGGTACAGTCAGGGCGCCGAGGTCGTGGTGCGAGTGTTGCGGCTGATGCTGCCCGGCCAACCGCTGGCCCACCGCGCCGGCGACCTGCTCGGTGTCATCCAGTTCGGGAGTCCCTGCCGCCCGCCCGGCCCGACGCTGGTGGGCAACAACCCGCCGGGAGCCGGCATCGCCGGGTTCTACACCCCAGACCAATTCCGCGCGCGCACATACGACTTCGTCCTCGACGGCGACATGTACGCCACAACCACCGACGACACCCTGTTGCACCTCGGCTACGAGGCGCTCACCCCTTTGGAACTCGACCTGCCGTTCGCGCTCAAGATCCTCACCTTGATCCAGAGCAATGAGTTCCTTGATCTTCTGAACCTCGCCAACGCTCCCGAGACCTTCGCGAAAGTCGTCAGAACCGCGATCGTGGTCGGCGACTTCCTGGCACGCAACCCGCACATCCACTATCACGACTGGCGCAGCTTCAACGGACAGACGGCCGTCGAACGCGCGGTGAACCTCGTGGCGTCAGCCCCGGTGGGCACCGCGCTCTAGCAGCGGCTGTCGACAACCGCGTCTACACACCCTTTTTCATCCGTGGCCGGGCTCGCGCGACGAAGATTTGTCAGACCTCGTTGGCATGATGCGGGTATGGCTTCGGTGACGGCTTCTGATGACGCTTCGGCGGTGAGCCGTGGTGACCGGTTGTTGGAGTTGTATGGGCGGTTGGCGGAATTGTCGGGCCAGCGCAACGCTATCGACGGTCAGATCGTGGAGATTGTGGCCGAGATCGATCGCGACGGTTTGTGGGCCGGCACGGGGCTCAAGTCGGTCAAGGCGTTGGTGGCGTGGAGACTGGGGATGTCGGATACCACCGCGGGCAATGTGGCCGCGATCGCCGATCGGTATGAGGAGTTCCCGCGGTGCACCACGGAGATGCGTGCGGGGCGGTTGTCGTTGGATCAGGTCGGGGTGATCGCCCAGCAGGCCGGCGACGGCTCTGATGATCACTACGCCGATTTCGCGGCAGTCGCCACGGTGCGCCAAATCCGCAAGGCGCTCAGCTTGGAGGTGCGGCCTGAACCCGAGCGCGAACCCGAACCCGAGTTCAAGCGGTCGTTCTCCAAAAGCGCCGGCGACAACTACACGACCTACCGCATCACCGTGCCCAATCTGGAGGCGGCCAAGGTCGATGCCGCGTTGGCCTCGCACCGCGACGCGTTGATCAATGAGTATCGCCGCGATCACGGCCCCGACACCGCCGGTGACCCTGACGCGCCGAGTTTTGCGGCCAGCGGCCAATACGAACGGGAAAAAGCCCAGGGCACCAAGCCGCCGTTTCCGACGTTGACCGATGCGTTCATGCGGATGGTCGAAACCGCCTGGGACGCCGAGGTCGCGCGGCGCCCGCACAGTGCGCACACCACGGTGATGGTGCATCTGGATGTCGACAAACGGGCCAGCTGGATCCACGCCGGCCCGACGTTGTCTGATGCGGATCGGCAGTATTTGTTGTGTGACGCCGATTGTGAGGTGTGGCTCGAACAACGCGGACAGGTCATCGGCGCCGGCCGCACGACGCGGGTGATCAGCCGGCGGTTGCGCCGGGCGCTGGAATACCGCAACAACACCTGCGCAGTCCCGGGCTGCGGGGCGACCCGCGGGCTGCACGCCCATCACATCGTGCATTGGGAAGACGGTGGACAGACCGAGCTGCACAATCTGGTGCTGGTGTGCCCGCATCATCACCGGATGCATCACCGCGGCGAGATCACCATCCGCGGCCCCGCTGACCAACTCGTGATCACCGACCGCGACGGCGACCCGATCACCAGCGCCTCGCTGGCCCGACCACCCACCGAACCACCTCCGGCGGTGCCGCCCTGGCACGGGCCGCTGGGTGAGCGCGCCGAATGGTGGTGGTACGAACCCTACAAACCCTCACCGAACTAACCCCCGAAACACCCTGCAGCATCGACATATTCGATGCCACCCACCCCTGCACACCAACCCCCCGCGGAACTACATCCAGTCGTAATTCAGCGACATTGTCGCCGCAAGGCTGGCAATGAGGAGGGTCACCGTAGACGCCCGGCGTTGTGCCCCGCTCTATGGCGGCGGCCGCGTAAAGCCTGCGCCGCGAATCTAGATCATTATTTCGCTGAAATGCTGAAACCGCGTCGTCGAACCTGCTAGTCGGCTACATTCGTCCGCCTGGGAGATAGCCGTCCTCAGTGGTGGGGGGCCTCTGCAGTCGCAGCTCCCTTTCAAAGAGGGGGTTCTTATGGACAAGACCGTGCAGAAGCTGACCGTCGGCATCGGGGCGGCCGCAGTCGTCATGGTCGGGCTGGCCGCCCCGGCCGGCGCGCAGGACCGCAACGTGGAGGTCATCAACGAGACACGACACACGATCGTGGAGTTCTACGCCTCCAACATCGGGCGCGACACCTGGGAGGAGGACATCCTCGGGGAGTCGGTGCTGCCGGTGGGGCAGTCGGTCAACATCAACGTCGACGACGGCACCGAAGCATGCCTCTACGACTTCAAAGCGGTGTTCGACGACGGAGAAGAGCTGGTGCGCAACCGGATTGACGTGTGCAGCATCGGCACCTACCGCTACACCGAGGAGTAGCCGGCGCTACGGAGGCGGCGGTGGCGGCGGCGTAGAACTCTGCGCCGGCGGAATCGCGGAATCCACCACGTCGGTGGCGACATCCGCCGCAGCGCCCACCGGGCCGTCCTCGCTGGTGCAGTTACCCGCGTGCACCGGACCGCTGGGGACGCCGGATGCGACGAGCTCGCTCGGCAGGCCGCCGGGCGGGACGTAGATCGGGAAGCCGTTCATCCGCATGCACACCCCTCCGGGCGGTCCGCTCGTCGGATACGGACTGGCGGGCGGCAGGTTCTCGATGGCGCCGTCGATCGCCGACGTGGCGACGCCCGCGGGATCCACCGGCGGTTGCTGTTGCTGTGTCGGCTCGGCCGGCGGCGGGTCCTGCGCGGCCGCGGCGGGCGCCAGGGCCACGGCGGCACCCGCGGCGATACCCCAGAGAATGGTTGCGGCGGTGCGGTTGTGCGTAGGCATGCGAATAGTTCCCCCCATTGTTGTGCACTCGGTGCACAGCCTGCCAGGGAAATCCCGTTCTGCGTAGCCGAGTACGAAAGGTTTGCCGTGAGTGATTGCATAAGCAACTAACGGCGGACCAGATTTGGCGGCGCCCAGGTCGCGGTATACCCTGTCCGACGTGAACATCGGACGTGCCGGCTATTGGCGCTTTATCGAGGCTCCGGGCGGAGCCGATAAGGCGCAGCGCTAAGCACGCATCCACCCGGAGCCCAGGCAGTGACCATCAGGTCGCTGCCTTTCGTCATTCAAGGGCCCCGGGCAGTCACCCGGGTGCCCACAACCAGGAAGGCACCCTCGACATGATTTCGGCGCAGACCGCCACCCCGCCCGCCACCTCGGACCGGCGGATCCGCAGTTTCAGCGAAATCCCCAGCCCGCACCAGGTGCTCGCCGAGTTCCCGCTCGGTCCCCGGCGTGCCGAGCGGGTCGCCCGCGACCGATCCGAGATCGCCGACATCCTCGCCGGCCGCGACAACCGACTGTTGGTTGTGGTGGGCCCCTGCTCGGTGCACGACCCCGCCGCGGCGCTCGACTACGCCAGCCGGCTGGTGCGGATCGCCGACGAACTCCGCGACAAGCTCAAGATCGTGATGCGGGTGTATTTCGAGAAGCCCCGCACCACGATCGGGTGGAAGGGCCTGATCAACGACCCGGACATGGACGGCACCTTCGACGTGCGCCGCGGTCTGCGGCTGGCCCGTCAACTGCTGCTCGACATCGTCGACATCGGCCTGCCGGTGGGCTGCGAGTTCCTCGAGCCGACGAGCCCGCAGTACATCGCCGATGCTGTCGCCTGGGGCGCGATCGGCGCCCGCACCACCGAGTCGCAGGTGCACCGCCAGCTCGCCTCCGGGCTGTCGATGCCGGTCGGGTTCAAGAACGGCACCGACGGCAACATCCAGGTCGCCGTCGACGGCGTGAAAGCCGCTGCCGCCCAACACGTCTTCTTCGGGATGGACGACCTCGGCCGTGGCGCGCTGGTGAGCACCGCCGGTAACGAGGAGTGCCACGTGATCCTGCGCGGCGGCACCGACGGACCGAACTGCGACGCGGAGTCCATCGACGCGACCGCCGCCAAGCTGGCCGCTGCCGGGCTACCCGCACGCGTCGTGATCGATTGCAGCCACGCCAATTCCGGGAAGGACCACGTGCGACAGGCCGAGGTCGCAGCCGAGATTGCTCAGCTCGTGCGGGACGGCTCGCCCATCAGTGGCGTGATGCTCGAAAGCTTCCTGGTCGGCGGGGCGCAGGCGCCCGAAGCTCGTCCGCTGACCTACGGCCAGTCGGTCACCGACAAGTGCATGGATTGGCCGACCACGGAATCCGTGCTGCGGGAGCTGGCGCGGTGAACCGGTAGGCCGCGAGCCTACGAGGCGCGGCGAATACCCCGCTTCAGCAACAGTTCGCGCTCGGATTCGGACAGCCCGCCCCAAATCCCGTAGGGCTCGCCGACGGCAAGGGCGTGTGACCGGCACTGCGCGATCACCGGGCAGCGCCGGCACATCTCCTTGGCGCGCATCTCCCGCTGCGCGCGAGCGCGGCCCCGCTCACCGTCGGGGTGGAAGAACATCGAGGAATCGACGCCTCGGCAGAGTCCGGCCATTTGCCAGTCCCAGATGTCAGCGTTGGGTCCGGGAAGCTGTTGCGGCTGTGGCATTGGAAAACCCCTCTCTGCGCACCTTTTTCGCGATGAATCGGATGCGTGAGTCTCAAGACCGATTCGAGCTCAAGTCGCCGATGACCACTCGTGGTGACAAAGTATGGGGGAGCACGAAATTCCGTCAATAGCCCGATCATGTGCTCAAAGACATAACCGCAGGCCCAGAATTTACATCACGTTCATCATTGCGACTTACACGTAGCGAGTTCGGTGCTAAGCAAACGGACCGCGGTTCACTGCGGCGCCCATTTGTCCTGTTCGTTCGAATTCACCGCGCGACAGCTATCTCCGTCCGCTTACATGGAATTAACATCGCGCCCATCAACTGTTAACCGCTGCCGAGGGTCGGTTGATAGCGTCGCGACTCGATGTCCATCCCCACAGACACTGTGTTGGCCGATGCGGCCTTCGGCTCGGCGCCGGCGCTGTGGCCCCTGCCGGCCGCCGCGACGCCGCGGCAACGTTGGCTGCGCGCCGTCGCCGCGGGCGGCCAGGGTCGCTACGCGAGTGCGCGCGCCGAACTGGCGACGCTCTACTCCCGCGGGGGACGCGAGGGCTCGTTGGCCTGCAGCACCCAGGCGTCGTTTCTCCGGCAGCTCGGTTGGCACGAGACGGCGCGGGCGTGGGACGGGCGCGCACTGGCGCTCGCCGGACCGGACCCGGAGGCGGCCGCGGACGCCTTGATCGGGCTGGCCGCCGACGCACTCGGGGTGGGCCGGTTCGGTGCCTCTGCGCGCGCGCTGGACCGCGCGGCCGATCGGGTCGCCGACGCTGACGAGGTTCGACTGCAGGTCCGCGAGGCCTGGGTGGCCGCCGAATTGGCGATGGCACGCGGGCAGGGCAGCGCCGCCATCGGTCACGCGGAGCGCGCCGTGGACCACGCGAAGGCCTTCGGATCGGCACGCCACACCGTCAAGTCCGCCGTGGTGCTGGCGGCGGCGCGGTGCAGCGCCGGAGACCTCGACACTGCGCGGGCGGTGGCCGATGCGGCGCTGGACGACACGCAGCGGCTCGGAATGGTTCCGCTGCAGTGGGCGTTAGCCTGCTTGCTGACCGACATCGGCAGCGCCCGCCATACGACACCGGCCACCGCGGCCATCCGAGACGACTGCGCCGATACAGTGCGTCGTCGGGGCGGCGTGTGGTCGGTGCGGTGACCGGGTCAACGCCGTTCTGAAAGTTATTGTTTAGCTGGCCGCCCAGCCTGGGATGCGTCGTTCGTAACGTTGGAGAGATCGCCCACGATGACATTTTCGGGAGAACGTCTCGATGCTGTCGTTGCTGAGGCTGTGGCAGGAAACCGGGACGCGCTCCGGGAGGTGCTGGAGACCATTCGTCCGATCGTTGTTCGGTACTGCCGGGCACGGGTCGGTACGACTGAACGTAGTGGGCTTTCAGCAGACGACGTTGCGCAGGAGGTTTGCTTGGCCGCCATCACGGCGCTGCCGCGGTATAAGGATCAGGGACGACCGTTCCTGGCCTTCGTTTACGGCATTGCCGCCCACAAGGTTGCTGACGCGCATCGCGCGGCAGCCAGGAATCGATCCGACCCGACCGACGTCGTGCCGGAGCGGTTCTCGATGGACGCCGGTCCCGAGCAGATGGCCTTGGACTCCGAGGCATCCGAGCGGATGAACAAGCTGCTTGCGGTGCTGCCCGAGAAGCAGCGCGAGATCCTGATCCTGCGCGTGGTCGTCGGCATGAGCGCCGAAGAGACCGCCGAAGCGGTCGGCAGCACGGCGGGCGCCGTCCGGGTCGCCCAGCACCGTGCGCTGGCCCGGCTCAAGGCCGAGATCGTGGCGACGGGGCGTGACCATGCCTGACTTCGGACGCTGGACTTCCAACGGCGGTGACCCGTCGCTCAACGAGATCAACCGCACCGACCGGTTCCTCGACTCGCTGGCCTACCAGCAGCCGGTGTACTCGACCGATCCCGGTGAGGCCGAACTGGCGAACCTGCTGGCCGGCTGGCGCGACGAGGTGCGCGAGGCCCCGCTCACCGCGGTGGTGACACCGCGCGACGCGGTGCTGGCCCTCGACCGTGCGGCCGCATCGCGACGTCGCACCCGCTTCTCGCTGGCAGTCGTGGGATCGACCGCTGCCGCAGTGCTGTGCCTCGGCGGTTTCGGCGCAGTGGTCGCCGGATCCGGTCCCGGCGATGCGCTTTACGGCCTGCGCACGATGCTGTTCGGTGAACAGCACAGCCAGCGCGACGACGCCGTCGTGCTCGCCGCCCAGACCCAGATGGCCGAGGTGCAGCAGCTCATCGACCAGGGGCAGTGGCAAGCCGCCCAGGACAAGCTCGAGACGCTGACCACCACGGTGGCCACCGTCGGCGACACCGAACGTAAGGAAGAGCTCGTCACCCAGTGGCAGGAGCTGACGGTGAAGGTGGAGGCGCAGGACCCGGCGGCGACCGTGCCGCCCGGCGCCCCGTTGCCGACGTTCCCCGACATCCCGGTCACCGTGCTTGACACGCCGCCGTCGGATGCGACGACGACCTCGGCAGCGTCGGATACGACGTCGGCGAGCGAACCGACCTCGCCCTCGTCGCCATCGAGCGAGCCACCGACCTCGCCGAGCGATTCGCCGAGCCCGTCGTCTACGCCGTCGCCGACACCCTCGCCGTCGACCACGCAGGCGCCCACGCTGTTGCCGAGCACCCCGTCGCCGACCCCGTTGCCGTCGCCGTCGGCCAGCTCACCGCTGCCCAGTCCGACGAGCATTCCGCGCTCGACGGTCACGACGCCGGTGCCGACACCACAACCGACGCCTCAGCCCACTCCCACCACCCGGGTGGAGTTGCCGACGCCGTCGACCCCGGCGTCGGTGGTGCAGGAGGAAAGTGAGCCGCCGGCGCAGGCGCCGACGCCCGAGCAGCCCGTTGAGCGGGCGCCGGTCACGACGACCGTCGTGGTGCCCGAGCCTGACAACGAGGCCGGTTAGAAAGAGTTATCGATCAGCGGTAGCCGTCGGTGTCCGACGTCGCCTCGTTGAGCGAGGCGTCTGCATACCCGCGGCAGTAATCCCACGTCACGTAGGCGTCGGGTTCGGGGTCGTAGGCCGGCTCGTGCGGGCGGACCGTGCCGTCGACCAACAGCTGCAGCAGGTTGGCGCGCAGCATGTCCCAGTCGTGGTAGTGGTCCTGCTGGCATTCGTCACAGCAGACCACCAAGCCGCGGATCCCCTTATGGGCCAGCAGCGCCTCATAGACCGCGAGATCGGCGAGATCAGCCTCGACCGCGGTCCGCTCCTGCGGGTCCAGCGGCTGGCCGGGCTCGAGCGCGTCCAGTGCGGCCGAAGGGTCGCACGGGTCATCGGCGAACGGGTCGGGTGGCAAACCCGGCGGCAGGTGATCTCGCACGAGTCCACACTACGCAGCGGTGCTGGTATCGCGCCAGCCGTTAGCGGCGACTGGCCGGGCCGTGTCGGACAGCCAAAAACGGCCAGGCGAATAGTTATCAGCGTCATGGCCCGTGACACCGGCCGCGCAGCCCGCAGCCGATAGGATGGATCTCTAGCTCGACGACTGTGTTCGGCTGCATTTGTTACTGGAGGCCCGCCTTGTCGATACCCACATCGACACCCATGTCGACCGGCGAAAACAACATCCCGTTCGCGGTGCCGGTGCCGACCGGCGGCGACGACCCGACGAAGATCGCCATGCTCGGCCTCACGTTCGACGATGTCCTGCTGCTGCCCGCCGCGTCCGACGTCGTGCCCGCGACCGCCGACACCTCGAGCCAGCTGACCCGCAAGATCCGGCTCAAGGTGCCGCTCGTCAGCTCCGCGATGGACACCGTGACCGAGGCCCGCATGGCGATCGCCATGGCCCGGGCCGGCGGGATGGGTGTGCTGCATCGCAACCTTCCGGTCGCCGAACAGGCCGGTCAGGTGGAGACGGTCAAACGCTCCGAGGCCGGGATGGTCACCGATCCGGTCACCTGCTCGCCGGACAACACGCTGGCCGAGGTCGACGCGATGTGCGCGCGGTTCCGCATCTCCGGGCTGCCCGTCGTCGACGACACCGGCGAACTGGTCGGCATCATCACCAACCGCGATATGCGTTTCGAGGTCGATCAGTCCAAGCCGGTCTCCGAGGTCATGACCAAGGCGCCGCTGATCACCGCGCGCGAAGGTGTGTCCGCCGAGGCGGCGCTGGGTCTGTTGCGCCGCAACAAGATTGAGAAGCTGCCGATCGTCGACGGCCACGGCAAGCTCACCGGGCTGATCACCGTCAAGGACTTCGTCAAAACCGAGCAATTCCCGCTGTCGACCAAGGACTCCGACGGCCGGCTGCTGGTCGGAGCCGCGGTCGGCGTAGGTGAGGACGCCTGGACGCGCGCCATGACGCTGGTGGACGCGGGCGTCGACGTGCTCGTCGTCGACACCGCCCACGCCCACAACCGCGGCGTACTGGACATGGTGAGCCGCGTGAAGGCCGCGGTCGGGGACCGCGTCGAGGTCATCGGCGGCAACGTCGCGACCCGCGCCGCCGCGGCCGCGCTGGTGCAGGCCGGCGCCGACGCGGTGAAGGTCGGCGTCGGGCCGGGCTCGATCTGCACCACCCGCGTGGTGGCCGGCGTCGGCGCACCCCAGATCACCGCGATCCTCGAGGCCGTGGCGGCGTGCGCGCCCTCGGGCGTCCCGGTCATCGCCGACGGCGGGCTGCAGTACTCCGGAGACATCGCCAAGGCGCTCGCCGCGGGCGCCTCGACGGCGATGCTGGGCTCGCTGCTGGCCGGCACCGCCGAGTCGCCCGGCGACCTCATCCTCGTCAACGGCAAGCAGTTCAAGAGCTACCGCGGCATGGGCTCGCTCGGCGCGATGCAGGGCCGCAACGCGGCGGGGGCGGTCCGCGGCTCCTACTCCAAGGACCGCTACTTCCAGGACGACGTGCTCAGCGAGGACAAGCTGGTGCCCGAGGGGATCGAGGGCCGGGTGCCGTTCCGCGGTCCGCTCGCGACGGTGATCCACCAGCTCACCGGCGGGCTGCGCGCGGCGATGGGATACACCGGGTCGGCGACCATCGAGCAATTGCAACAGGCGCAGTTCGTGCAGATCACCGCTGCCGGGCTCAAGGAAAGCCATCCGCACGACATCACGATGACCGTCGAGGCGCCGAACTACACCACCCGCTGACCGGGTGTAGTGCCGGTGAGCGCCTGCTCAAAGAGGAGATAACGGGCCGTGCGAGACATGGTTGAGATCGGCATGGGCAGAACCGCCCGCCGCACATACGAACTCGACGACATCAATATCGTGCCGTCGCGGCGCACCCGGTCGTCGAAGGACGTCTCGACCGCGTGGCAGCTCGACGCGTACCGGTTCGAGATCCCGGTGGTCGCGCACCCGACCGACGCGCTGGTCTCGCCGGAGTTCGCGATCGAGATGGGCAAGCTCGGCGGCCTCGGCGTGCTCAACGGCGAGGGCCTGATCGGCAGGCACGCCGACGTGGAAGAGAAGATCGCGCAGGTGATCGAGGCCGCGGAGAAGGAGCCCGAGTCCTCGGCCGCGATCCGGCTGCTGCAGCAGTTGCACGCCGCGCCGCTGAACCCGGATCTGCTGGGTGCCGCCGTCGCCCGGATCCGCGACGCCGGCGTCACCACCGCGGTGCGGGTCAGCCCGCAGAACGCCCAGGCGCTGACCCCGACGCTGGTGGCCGCCGGCATCGACCTGCTGGTCATCCAGGGCACGATCATCTCCGCCGAGCGGGTGGCGAACGACGGTGAGCCGCTGAACCTCAAGACCTTCATCTCCGAACTCGACGTGCCCGTGGTGGCCGGCGGCGTGCTCGACCACCGCACCGCGCTGCACCTGATGCGCACCGGCGCGGCCGGCGTCATCGTCGGCTACGGGTCGACCTCCGGGGTCACGACCTCCGACGAGGTGCTCGGCATCAGCGTGCCGATGGCCACCGCGATCGCCGACGCCGCCGCGGCCAGGCGCGAGTACCTCGACGAGACCGGCGGGCGGTACGTCCACGTGCTGGCCGACGGGGACATGCACACCTCGGGCGACTTGGCCAAGGCGATCGCGTGCGGCGCCGACGCCGTGGTGCTCGGCACGCCGCTGGCGACCTCGGCAGAGGCGCTTGGCAACGGCTGGTTCTGGCCCGCCGCCGCCGCCCACCCGTCGCTGCCCCGCGGGGCGTTCCTGCAGGTCGCGTTCGGTGAGCGGCCGACGCTGCAGCAGGTACTCGACGGGCCGTCCGACGATCCGTTCGGCTCGCTGAACCTGGTCGGCGGCCTGCGCCGATCGATGGCCAAGGCCGGGTACTGCGACCTCAAGGAGTTCCAGAAGGTCGGGCTGACGGTCGGCAGCTAACCCCGTGCCATCTGCTTTACAAGTTAGGCCCCCCTGTCTAGAAGTTACCGCTGGGTAACGCCATACTGAAGGCATGAAACCTGACTACGACGTGCTCGTGATCGGTTCGGGGTTCGGGGGGAGCGTCAGCGCACTGCGGCTCACCGAGAAGGGCTACCGCGTCGGTGTACTCGAGGCCGGGCGGCGATTCAACGACGACGAATTCGCCAAGACCTCGTGGAACCTGCGCAAGTTCCTGTGGGCACCGCGACTCGGGATGTTCGGCATCCAGCGAATCCATCTGCTGCGCAACGTGATGATCCTGGCCGGCGCAGGCGTCGGCGGCGGATCGCTGAACTACGCCAACACCCTGTACGTGCCGCCGGACCCGTTCTTCAACGACCCGCAGTGGAAGGACATCACCGACTGGCGCGGCGAGCTGATGCCGCACTACGACCAGGCCCAGCGCATGCTCGGGGTGGTCACCAACCCGACGTTCACCGACGCCGACCGCGTGGTGAAGCAGGTCGCCGACGACATGGGCGTGGGCGACACGTTCGTGCCGACGCCGGTGGGCGTGTTCTTCGGACCCGACGGCACCAAGGCGCCCGGCAAGACCGTGCCCGACCCGTACTTCGGCGGCGCCGGCCCGGAGCGCACCGGCTGCATCGAGTGCGGCTCGTGCATGACCGGCTGCCGTTACGGCGCCAAGAACACCCTGCTCAAGAATTACCTCGGACTGGCGGAACGCCATGGCGCCGAAGTCATTCCGATGAGCACCGTGACGAGTTTCGAACAGCGTGCCGACGGGCTGTGGGAGGTCCGCACCGCCAAGACCGGCGCGTGGGTGCGGCGCCGCCGCAAGACGTTGACCGCGAGCCACGTCGTACTGGCGGCCGGCACCTGGGGCACCCAGCGGCTGCTGTTCAACATGCGCGACGCGGGCAAGCTGCCGAAGCTGTCCGACAAGCTCGGCGTGCTGACTCGCACCAACTCCGAATCCATCGTCGGCGCAGGACGTTTCGAGGTATCCGACGATCTCGACCTGACCCACGGCGTCGCGATCACGTCGTCGATCCACCCGACGCCCGACACCCATGTCGAGCCGGTGCGCTACGGCAAGGGTTCCAACGCGATGGGACTGCTGCAGACCTTGATGACCGACGGCGACGGTCCGGAGGGGCCCGGTATCCCGCGCTGGCGGCAGCTGTTCATCAACGCCCGGCAGGATCCGCGCGGCACCCTCCGACTGCTCAACGTGCGGCGGTGGAGCGAACGCACGCTGATCGCGCTGGTGATGCAGCATCTCGACAACTCGATCACCACGTTCACCAAGCGCAACCGGTTCGGTATCCGCCGGTTCTCCAGCAAGCAGGGCCACGGTGCGCCGAATCCGTCGTGGATCCCGGTCGGCAACCAGGTCACCCGGCGCATCGCCGAGAAGATCGACGGCGTCGCGGGCGGCACCTGGGGCGAACTGTTCAACATTCCGCTCACGGCGCACTTCCTCGGCGGCGCCGCGATCGGCGACAGCCCCGAACACGGCGTCATCGACCCCTACCACCGGGTGTACGGATATCCGACGCTGTCGGTGCACGACGGCGCGGCGATCTCGGCGAATCTCGGTGTGAATCCGTCGCTTTCAATCACCGCGCAGGCCGAGCGGGCGACGTCGCTGTGGCCCAACAAGGGCGAGCAGGACCTGCGGCCCGCGCAGGGCGAGCCGTACCGCAGGCTGGACCCGGTCGCCCCGGAGCATCCGGTGGTGCCCGCCGATGCCCCTGCCGCGCTGCGGTGGTTGCCGATCGAGCCGGTCAGTTCCGCGGGCTAGGCGGTTAGAACCCGCCGGAGCGGGTACTCCGACCTGCGCTCGGACGCCCGTGTCCCGAGCGGAGGAGGGCCGGAATGCGCACCGCATATCAAGAGCAGTTGACGGGGCTGTCCGTTCAGCTGGGGGAGATGTGCGGGCTCGCGGTGGTCGCGATGGAGCGGGCGACGCAGGCGCTGCTCGAGGCCGACTTGACGCTGGCCGAACAGGTCATCGCCGACCACGAGCACATCATCGCGCGGAACCGGCAGGTGGAACAGAGCGCGCTGCGCATCCTGGCGTTGCAGCAACCCGTGGCCACCGACCTGCGCACCGTCGTGGGCTCGATCCACATCGCCGCCGACATCGACCGGATGGGCGCGCTGGCGGTCCACGTCGCGGGCATCTCCCGGCTGCGGCACCCGGACTGCGCGCTGCCGGCCGACGTGCGGGCCAGCTTCGCCGAGATGGGCGCGCGGGCCGTGCAGCTGGCGACGACCGCGCGCGAGGTGCTGCTGACGCGTGATCCCGACAAGGCGGCACGGCTGCGCGACGAGGACGACGCCGTCGACGCCGAGCACCGGCACCTGTTCACGCTGCTGATCGACCACAAGTGGCAGACCGGGGTGTGCTCGGCGGTCGATGTGGCGCTGCTCGGCCGCTACTACGAACGGTTCGCCGACCACGCCGTCGAGATCGGCAAGCGGGTGGTCTTCGAGGCGACCGGCGGGCTGCCGATGCACAAGCAGATGGCCTAGCGCCCGCCTCTTACCTGCTAGCGGTACCACCGGCTTCCGGGAAGGTGCCCGCTGCAATACCCGGCAGCGTCGATGACCGCGCCGAGCCTGTCCGCGATGGTTTATCCAACTGAGGAGCAACGGCTCTTCAGTCGACGATATTCCATCCACGAAAGACAGGTGGTTCCGATGTCCGAGCAGCAGACCGTTCACGACGTGACCTTCGACCTTCTCCGGAAGCTGGGTGTGACAACAGTTTTCGGTAATCCCGGCTCAACCGAGCAGACGTTCCTGCAGAACTTCCCCGACGACTTCGAGTACGTGCTGGCGTTGCAGGAGGCCTCCGCGGTGGCGATGGCCGACGCGTTCACCCAGGCGACCGGCAAGCCCGCCCTGGTGAACCTGCATACCGCCGCCGGCACCGGCAACGGGATGGGCAGCCTGGTGGCCGCCTACCGGGCCAACACGCCGCTGATCATCACCGCCGGCCAGCAGACCCGCGAGATGTCGATCGTCGACCCGTACCTGAACAATCCCGATGCCACCGAGATGCCCAAGCCGTGGGTGAAGTGGTCGTATGAACCGGCCCGCGCCGAGGATGTGCCCGCCGCGTTCATGCAGGCCTACGCGATGGCCATGCAGGAGCCGAAAGGCCCGGTGTTCCTGTCGATTCCGCTCGACGACTGGGACAAGCCGGCGCTCGGACCCGCGGTCGTGCGCACCGTCTCGAACCGCGTGGCGCCCGACGCGCAGCGCCTGGCCGAGTTCGCCGAGCGGATCAGCGCCGCGCAGCGGCCGATGCTGGTGCTGGGCCCCGAAGTCGACCGCGCAGGCGGCTGGGATGCCGGCATCGCGTTCGCCGAGAAGCTGCGGGCGCCGGTGTACGGCAGCGCGCTGTCCGACCGCGTCTCCTTCCCGGAGGACCATCCGCTGTACGCCGGTCCGCTCGGCATGACGATCGCGGACGTCGAGAACCAGGTCCGCGGCCACGATCTCGTCATCGTGATCGGCGCGCAGGTGTTCCGCTACTACCCGTACGTGCCCGGCGAGTACCTGCCGGAGGGCAGTGAGCTGCTGCAGATCACATCCGATCCGCACATGGCCGGGATCGCCCCCGTGGGCGACAGCCTGGTCGGTGACGTCAGCGTCGCGCTGACGCAGCTGACCGACCTGATCCGGGTGCCCGCCGACCGCGAGCCGCCGGGACCGCTGGTGCGCAACCGGCAGTCCGAAGGCCCTGTGCAGGCGCCGATGTCGTCCAACGCCGTCTACGAGACCCTGAGCACCGTCAAGCCCGATGACGCGGCGGTGGTCATGGAGTCGACGTCGACGATGCCGGACCTGTTCAACTGGTTGCCCACGACCCGGTCCGGCAGCTTCTACGCCACCGGAAGCGGCGGCATCGGCTGGGGCCTGCCCGCGGCCGTCGGCCTGGCGCTCGGCGACCGCGCCCGGGGCGTCGACCGCACGATCGTGGCCACCATCGGCGACGGCTCGTTCCAGTACTCGATCCAGGCGCTGTGGACGGCCGCGCAGCACAAGCTGCCCATCGTGTTCGTGGTGCTTCGCAACGGCGAGTACGCGATCCTGAAGTCGTTCGCGCTGTTGGAGAAGACGCCGAACGTTCCGGCCCTCGACCTGCCGGGCCTCGACATCGCCTCGGTGGCAGCCGGTTTCGGTTGCCGCGCGGTCAACGTCGACAGCACCGACATGCTGGCCGACGAGTTCAAGACCGCGCTGGAGGCCGACGGCCCGACGGTGCTCGTCGTGCCCACCGTCCCGCAACTGCCCCGACTGGGCTGACCCTCGGTACTGGCTCTCGAAGACTCTGAAAGGAACTCCGATGCCCATCTACACGATCACCACCGCGGCCGGAACGCTCGACTCCGCCACCAAGGCGGACCTGGCCGCCGAGGTGACCCGCATCCACTCCGACGTCAACCACGTGCCGAGCACCTACGTCAACGTGGTGTTCAACGAGCTCGCTCCCGACAATGTCTACACCGACGCCAAGCCCACACGGCCGCTGATCATCAACGGCTGGGTACGCTCTGGACATCCCGACGAGGAGACCAGCCGGCTGGTCACCGAGATCGCGCATGCGGCAACGCAAGTGACCGGCATACCGCCGGAGCGGGTGCTGGTCGTCATCGGCAACAGCCCCGCCCGGTTCGCCATCGAAGGTGGCCGCGTACTGCCCGAACCCGGTCAGGAACAGGCCTGGCTGCTCGAAGGTGCGTGACGTCACATCCGCCGCCGGCGCAGCGGCTCCCGACCGGGGGGCTGCGCCGGCGGCGGAAGCATGGGTTCACATCGGCGCACCGGAACCGTCGTCGGCTCCTGCGACGTCAACTCGAGGTCCTCACCCGCGTGGCGGATCAGCAGCGTCGCCCCGGGGCCGTCGCGCAGCGTGTAGGTGACGTCGGCGTGATTGACGTCGACGGTGAGCCGGAAGTTGCGCCAGCGCAACCGGAACCGCAGCCGCGAGATCCCACTGGGCAGACGAGGATTGAGCGTGAGCAGCCCCTCATCGTCACGAAGGCCACCGAATCCGGCCACCAGCGCGGTCCACGCCCCGGCCAGCGAAGCCATGTGCAGGCCGTCGCGGGTGTTGCGATGCAGATCGCGCAGGTCGATCATCGCGGCCTCGTAGGTGTAGTCGTGTGCGAGCTCCAGATGGCCCACGTCGGCGCACATCACGGCTTGCGTGCACGCCGACAGCGACGAGTCACGGGTGGTGCGGCGTTCGTAGTAGTCGACGTTGCGGGCCTTCTGTTCCGCGGTGAACGCGTGGCCCTGCCAATGCATCGCCAGCACCAGATCGGCCTGCTTGATGACCTGGGCGGGATACACCCGCACATACGGCTCGTGCATCAGCAGCGGGTAGACGGTGTTGTCGACGAAATTCCATTCCCGCAGCGTGGTGAATCCCTCGCACTGCGGGTGCACACCGAGTTCCTCGTCGAACGGGATGTGTGCGGCGTCGGCGGCGTCGCGCCAGGCGGCCATCTCCTCGGTGGTCACGCCCATCGCCAGCGCCGCGTCGACGTGCCGGCCGCACGCGTCGGCGGCGGCCCGCAGGTTGGCCGAGGCCATCAGGTTCGTGAACACGTTGTCGCGCACCACGGCCGTGTACTCGTCGGGTCCGGTCACCCCGTCGATGTGCCACACCCCGTGCCGGTCGTGCTGACCCAGCGACAGCCACAGCCGGGCGGTCTCGACGAGCACCCGCAGCCCGCATTCGGCGTCCAGCGAGTCGTCGCCGGTCACGATGCGGTACCGCTCGAAGGCCATCGCGATGTCGGCGTTGACGTGGAACGCGGCGGTGCCCGCCGGCCAGTACGCCGAGCACTCCTCGCCGCGGATGGTGCGCCACGGGTACGACGCGCCTTCGAGATCCAGTTGCGCGGCGCGCTCCTTGGCCAGCGGCAGGATCGACGCGCGCCAGCGCAGTGCGTCGGCCGCGGCCGCGGGTTCGGTGTAGGTCAGCACCGGAAGCACGAAACCCTCGGTGTCCCAAAACGCGTGGCCGTCATATCCGGTGCCGGTCAAGCCCTTACCCGGGATCGCCCGTCGCTCGGCGCGCGCGCTGGCCTGCAGCACGTGAAACAGCCCGAACCGCACCGCCTGCTGACAGTCGTTGTCGCCCTCGACCTCGACGTCGGCGCCGTCCCAGAAGTCGTCGAGGTACGCGCGCTGCGCGTCGAGCATTCCCGGCCACCCCGTGTAGCGGGCGCTGCTGAGCGCGGCGGCCGCCTGATCGCGCAGGGCGGGCCGCGACCGCAGACTCGACCAGCCGTAGGCCAGATACTTCACGATCCGCAGCCGCTGTCCGGGACGGAGCCCGCAGATCACCGTGGTCGTGGCCCAGTCCATCCCGGCACCGGTGCTGACCTCCACCCGGCCGGGCACCTCGACGTCGTGGTCCATCGCCGCGGCCATCATCAGGTCGCTGGCCCGGGTGCGGTGCAGCAGGATCGCGCCGCGGTCGGAGTTCTCGTGCTGCACCGGATCGAGCGGCTTCTCGAGCACCGCGGACACCCGCGGATCCTTCGACGGTTGCGGAACCTCCTCGTTGGCGACGAGTTCGGACTGCACCGTGGCCCGGATGAAATCGTCCTGCGCCTCGACCACGTACTCGATGGCCGCGACGCTGCGCTGGGTGAGCGAAACCAGCCGCGTGGTGGTGACTTTCACCCGTTTGCCGGCCGGGGACTCCCAGAGCGCGGTGCGTTTGAGGGTGCCGGCGCGAAAGTCGAGGACACGCTCGTGCTCGAGCAGCGAGCCGTACCGCACGTCGAAGGGTTCGTCGTCGACCAGCAGGCGCACCAACTTTCCGTTGGTGACGTTGACGATGGTCTGCCCGTCCTCGGGATAGCCGTATCCCGCTTCGGCATACGGCAGCGGGCGCACCTCGTAGAACGAGTTGAGGTAGGTGCCCGGCAGGCCGTGCGGTTCGCCTTCGTCGAGGTTCCCCCGCATGCCGATGTGCCCGTTGGACAACGCGAACAACGACTCGGACTGCGCGAGGATGTCGAGGTTGAGCGACGTCTCGCGCAGTTGCCACGGCTCGACGGGGAACACCTGGTCGTTGATCATCATGACAGCAGCTCCGCCAGGTCGGTGACGACGATGTCGGCGCCGTTGTGCCGCAACGCATCTGCGTGTCCGGCCCGGTCGACGCCGACCACGAGGCCGAAGTGACCCGCCCGCCCCGCGGCCACCCCCGAAAGCGCATCCTCGAACACCGCGCCCTGCGCGGGCGGCACCCCGAGCAGCTCGGCGGCCCGCAGGAACGAGTCCGGCGCGGGCTTGCCCGGGATGTTCTCCTCGCGCAGTACGACGCCGTCGACGCGGTGCTGGACGAACCGGTCGAGACCGGTCAGTTCGAGCACCTCACGGGTGTTGGCACTCGAGGACACCACCGCGACGCCGAGTCCGGCGTCGGCGACCGCCTGCAGATAACGGCGCGACCCGTCGAACACCTCGACGCCGTCGGTGTGCAGCACCTCGGTGAACAAGGCGTTCTTCCGGTTGCCGAGACCGGAGACGCTGTCGGTCTGCGGTCCGTCGTCGGGGCTGCCCTCGGGCAGTTCGATACCGCGACTGGCCAGGAAGGACCGCACGCCGTCCTCGCGTCTCTTCCCGTCGACATAGGTCAGGTAGTCCGCGCCGATGTCGAACGGGGTGAACTCGGCGCCGTCGGCTTCGGCTCGTCGGCGCAGAAAGTCGTCGAACATGGACTTCCATGCCTTTTTGTGCACGCTGGCCGTGTCGGTCAGCACGCCGTCGAGGTCGAACAGTGCGGCGCGGATCTCGTCGGGCAGACCGAGCGCGTGGTGTGGTTCGTCGGCTCCAGGCACATTTCACCCATTCCCGTTATGGTGCGCGGGCATACTTGCGCTTCGATGAACTTACTGGCGCGCAGGCGTACGCGGCTGCTGATCGAACGTACCCAGCCGTTCGCGGACGAGGAACTCGTGGCCGCCGCGAACTTCACGTGGGTGGACGCCGAGCTGGCCGGCGGCCTGCCGGACTGGACGTTGATCGGTGCGGGCGTGATCGGTGACTGGCTGCTGAGCAGTCTGCGCCTGACCGAACAGCAGTACTCCCGCAGGATCGGGCCGATTCCGCTGGGCGCCTGGCGGGCAATATGTTTCGAGTTCCCCGACCGAACGCGCTGTCAACCGAACACCCCGCGGTTTTGACCCCCGACGACCTGACCGGCGTGCGGTGGGACGCGCTGACCGAGGTGTCGCTGCGCACCACCGACCGCGGGCCTGCCGAGGAGGACGTGTTCTTCGTATTCGCCTATGCCGACGGGCCTTCCACCGCGATCGGGCTCGGTGACAGCGAAGAGCTGCTGCCCCGGTTGCAACGGTTGCCCGGCTTCGACAACGAGGCCTTCGTACAGGCGATGGGGCACAGCTCAGACGGCGTTTTCGTGCTGTGGCGGCGATGATCGAAAGCCGCGCGCACAGCAAACCGGTGACTTATATTGAGCGGGCTCACCAGTCGGACCACCGACGCAGGGTGCTACTCGAGAAAAGGGGACACCGATGACGTATCCGCCACCTCCGCCGCCACCACCTCCGCAGGGGTACGGACCCCCGCCGGGTGGCGTCCCCGCGCAGCAACCCGACAGCAATCTGGTGTGGGGCATCCTCGTCACGGTGTTGTGCTGCCTGCCGTTCGGCATCGTCTCGATCATCAACGCGGCCAAGGTGTCCGGCCTGTGGGCCCAGGGTCAGTACGCGCAGGCGCAGAAGGCTTCCGACGACGCCAAGAAGTGGGCGATCTGGGGTGCGATCGCCGGCGTGGTCGTCCTCGTCATCTATGCGCTCATCGGGCTCGTCGGAGGCGGGTTCGCATACATGTGATGACCGTGCGTCCGCTCGCCGCACCGATGGCGGTCGCCGCCGCCGCGGCGGGCGGATGCGTGGCGATCTGGCTGGCCGACCCCACCACACCCGGCGGTGTGCTGCCGGTCTGTCCGACCAAGGCCCTGCTCGGCGTCGCCTGTCCCGGCTGCGGCAGCCTGCGCATGATTTACTCACTGCTGCACTTCGACGTGGCGGCCGCGGTGCGGTTCAACGCGCTGGGCGTCGTGGCGGTGCTGTTGCTGGTGAGCGCGTATGTGACGTGGGGGTACGGCCTCGCGGTCGGTAGACCGATCCGCACCTGGCACCACCTGCGATGGGCCGCGCCGGCGGCGCTGGTGGCAATCGTGGTCTGGTTCGTGGTGCGCAACTTGCCATTTGAACCGTTCACTGCGCTGCAGGTGTGAGCCCGGCGGAGCCAACTAGACTGGCCGGGTGACATCTGGATCTCCCCGTCCCGTTCTGGTGGTCGACTTCGGCGCGCAGTACGCGCAACTGATTGCGCGCCGCGTGCGCGAGGCCCGTGTGTACTCCGAAGTGGTCCCGCACACGGCGAGCGTCGAGGAGATCAAGGCGCGCGACCCACAGGCCATCGTGCTGTCCGGCGGACCCGCCAGCGTGTACGAGGACGGCGCTCCGCAGCTGAACCCCGAACTGTTCGACCTCGAGGTGCCGGTGTTCGGGATCTGCTACGGCTTCCAGGCCATGGCCCAGACGCTGGGCGGCACAGTCGCCAGGACCGGAACCCGCGAGTACGGCCGCACCGAACTGAAAGTCACTGGCGGAGAACTTCATTCGGATCTCCCGGAGACCCAGCCGGTGTGGATGAGCCACGGTGACGCGGTCACCGCCGCGCCGGACGGCTTCGAGGTGGTGGCGGTCAGTTCCGGTGCCCCGGTGGCGGCGTTCGAAAACCGGGGCCGGCGGTTGGCGGGTGTGCAATATCACCCCGAAGTCATGCACACACCGCACGGTCAGCAGGTGCTCAGTCGCTTCCTGCACGAGTTCGCGGGAATCGATTCGACCTGGACCCCGGCCAACATCGCCGACGCGCTCGTCGAGCAGGTGCGCGAGCAGGTCGGCGACGGCCGGGCGATCTGCGGGCTGTCGGGTGGGGTCGACTCGGCGGTCGCCGCAGCACTGGTCCAGCGCGCCATCGGCGACCGGCTGACCTGTGTTTTCGTCGACCACGGGCTGTTGAGGGCGGGGGAGCGCGCGCAGGTGCAACGCGACTTCGTCGCCGCCACGCATGCCAACCTGGTCACCGTCGACGTGGCCGACCGGTTCCTCGAGGCGCTGTCTGGGGTGACCAACCCCGAGGGCAAACGCAAGATCATCGGCCGCGAGTTCATCCGCGCGTTCGAGGGCGCCGTGCGCGAGCTGGTCGAGGGCGGCGGTCCGGAGGTGGACTTCCTGGTTCAGGGCACGCTCTATCCCGACGTGGTGGAGTCCGGAGGTGGTGCGGGTACGGCGAACATCAAGAGCCACCACAACGTCGGCGGCCTGCCCGACGACCTGAAGTTCAAGCTCGTCGAACCGTTGCGGCTGCTGTTCAAAGACGAGGTCCGCGCGGTCGGCCGCGAACTCGGCTTACCTGAGGAAATCGTTGCGCGCCAACCATTCCCCGGTCCCGGACTGGGCATCCGGATCGTCGGCGAGGTCACCGCGGCGCGGCTGGAGACGCTGCGGCGCGCCGACGCGATCGCCCGCGAGGAGCTGACCGCGGCCGGCCTGGACAACCAGATCTGGCAGTGCCCGGTGGTGCTGCTCGCCGACGTCCGGTCGGTCGGTGTGCAGGGCGACGGCCGCACCTACGGACATCCCATCGTGCTGCGCCCTGTCTCCAGTGAGGACGCGATGACCGCCGACTGGACCCGCATTCCGTACGAGGTGCTCGAGCGCATCTCGACGCGCATCACCAACGAGGTGGCCGACGTCAACCGCGTCGTGCTCGACGTCACCAGCAAGCCGCCCGGCACCATCGAGTGGGAGTGACTACTCGTCCGGTTCCTTGTCGATGAGCTCGCCGAGGATCTGACCGACCGCCGACTCGATCGTCGACTCGATGGAGAACGCCAACGTCGCCGACACCGCGGACACCGCCGTGGTGCGGAACCGCACGAGCATCGTGATCAATTCGGCGATCTCGGTGTCCGGCGGCAACTCGGCACCGGGATTGATGCGGTGCAGCACCTCCTCGATGCCCGCCTGCACCAGCAGGCCGCTGATCTGGTCGACCAGCGGCGCGATCTGTTCGTGCAGGTCGATGAGCTTGCCGGTGGCCACGCCGTACTGCCGGATCTCGTTGAATGCCTCGATGAGCCTCGGCCGTACGACGACAGCCTCGCCGTCGTCGAGTTTGATCACCCCGAGATGGACCATGCGCTCGAACCCGGGGTCGTCGTCGATCAGCCGCCTCGCGTCGGCGAGGCTCATCCGCTCGGGTTTCTCGGTCGCCCAACTGCCGGCGATGGCGGTTTCCAGCCCGAGCAGGTCACCGACGTCCTTGCCCTGTTCCCAGGCCGACAGCATCTCGCGGACGTGCGCGATGTTGTAGCCGCGGTCGAGCAGTGAGGTGATCAGCCGCAGCCGGGTCAGGTGAGTGTCGTTGAACAGCGCGATCCGGCCGACTCGCAGCGGCGGGTGCAGTAATCCGCGGTCGCGGTACACCCGGATGTTTCGGGTGGTGGTGCCGGCGAGCCTGGCCAACTCGTCGATGCGGTACTCGTTGGACTCCTCGACGCCGTGCGGTTGCACCGCCGCGTCGAACAGCTGCGACACTGCCGTCTCGATGACGTCACGCGACCCGCGGCGGACGCGTCTGGGCGCGCGGCGGAGTCCGTTGAGGATCGCCGAGATCGCGCCCGCCTGCGGCCGCGGCTGCCGTGCCGTCATGTCAGGCCGGCGTCGGCACCGCGTGCAGCGCGTCCCGCGTGATCGCGACGTAGTCGGAGGTCCGGAAGTCCCGCATCTGTCGAAGATACTGGGTGGCGAACCCGGGGTACATCGCGGCGTTGTATCCGTCGGCGGTGAGGTACCAGCTGCTGCATCCCGACATCCAGGTGGTTTTGGTGAGCCGCTTCTGCAGCCGCTCGTTGTAGCGCTGCTGCACGTCCTTGCGCACGTCGAGATAGCGCAACCGCTGGCCGAGAATGGTGGTGATGGCTCGTACCGTGTAGTCGAGCTGGCCCTCCACGTACACCAGCAGCGAGTTGTGCCCTGGCCCGGAATTGGGGCCGGTCATGAAGAACAGATTGGGATAGCCGTGGGCGTTGACGGTCTTGAATGCCTGTGCGCCGCCGGCCCATTCGTCAGCCAGCGACCGTCCGCCGATTCCGGTGACCGGGTAGGGCGGTCCGGTGAGGTGAACGTCGTAGCCCGTGGCGAAGACGATCGCGTCGAGGTGGTGTTCTATCCCGTCGCTGGTACGGATGCCGACCGGACTGACCGTGGCGATCGGCCAGTCGATGAGCTTGCAGTTGTTGCGTTGCAGCGCAGGATAGTAGTCGTTGGACATCAGCATCCGCTTGCAGCCGGGGGTGAAGTTCGGGGTGAGCTGTCGGCGCAGCCACGGGTCGGAGACCTGCTGACGCAGATGCGCCTTGGCCAGCCGGGCCACCAGACCGGTCAGGGGTGTGTCCCACACCAGCGCCGTTGCGGTGAGCTCGTGGCCCCAGAAGACTGCCTGCCGCGCAACTTGTTGTACCGCAGGTATTCTGGCAAACAACGCCTGCGCCACCGGTGGGGTGGCGATGTCAAGGCGCGGCAGCACCCAGCCCGGTGTCCGTTGGAACACCTTGACGAAGTCCGCCCGCTTGACCAGTTCAGGGACGATCTGCACCGCGCTGGCGCCGGTCCCGACGACGGCCACCCGCTTGCCGGTGAAGTCGTAGTCGTGGTCCCAGTCGGCGCTGTGGATCTTGTGGCCCCGGTACGACTCGAGACCGCGGATGTCGGGCCACCTGTGGTCCGGCAGCGGACCAGAGGCCAGCACCACGGTGCGCGCGCGAAAAGCACGCGCTCGTTTGCCTTTGACCTGCACCGTCCAGATGCCTTGTGCCTCGTCGAAATGCAGACCGCTGACTTCGGTGCGGAACCGGATGAACCGCCGCAGCCCGAAATCGTCGACCATGTGTTCGATGTGGGCGCAGATCTCATCGCCCGGCGCATACGATCGCGACCAGTTCGGGTTCTTGACGAAAGAGAACGAGTACAACAGCGACGGGATGTCGCAGGCGGCACCGGGATAGGTGTTGTCGCGCCAGGTGCCCCCGACGCGGTCGCCGCGCTCGAGGATGACGAGGTCGTTCACCCCGGCTTCGGTCAATTTGATCGCGGCACCGATGCCGGTGAAGCCGGCGCCGACCACGAGCGTGTCGTAGATCTTCTCCATGTCAGGCCGCCGGCTCGTGGGTGACCTCTTTGACCCAGCTCGGCACCGATGGCAGCAGCGGCCGCGGGTAGCGGTCCGACAACCACACCATCGAGTTCGCCAGCAGGTGATACGGATGGCGCGGGTTGGTGACCACCGCGGCGTAGCGCCGCAGGAACAGATAGGTGGGCACCCGTCGGGTGTGCTCACCGCGATCGCCGAGTTCTTTGAACCGCTTGACCGCCCGATACAACCGCTCGGGTTCCATCCCCATGGCGACGATCTCGTTACGGATGCGGTTGATCAGCGGCGCGCCCATGATGGCACCGATGATGAGGCCGGGGGTGGCGTTGTGGCCGACGAAGTCGATGAGCAACCGCCGGACCTTGGCGTGGCCGATCATGTTGAGCACCTCGAAATCGACTACCAGATGCCTGGATTCGTCGTTGTTGATCTTCTCGAAGACCTGGTGGCAGACCGGGTCGTCGACCTCGTCGAGCAGGAACTTCAGCAGCGCACCGTCGAGCGCTACCTCGAGCATGGGGATGACGGTGCCGAGCAGTGACAGCGGCATGTCGTCGGCCCAGCGATCCAGCCAGTCGATGGCCAGGCGGATGTTGACGTTGGGTTCGGGCACCTCACCGTCTTCGAGCATGCCCCAGCGCTTCATCAGCGCCAGTTCGGCGTTCGCGTGGCGCTGCTCCTCGGCGTGGAAGTAGCGGTAGATCTCCGCGATCGTCGGGGTCGGCGCCTTCTTGGCCAGTGCGGCGAATCCGCGCGCGCCGATGTTCTCGATCCAGCACAGGTCGGCCATGAAGGCCTTGAGCTGAGGACGCTGTTCATCGGTGATCAGCTCGGCACCCGGTGCATCCCAGTCGATGTCGGCCAGCGCCCACTGCCGGTCCTTGATCTTGGCCAGCATCGCGTCCATGTCGATCGCCATCTCGATTCTCCTTACGTAGTGACGCGGGTGGTCAGGCCGACGGCGCGGGTGTACACCGTCGGGGTGAAACGTTTGATGCCCCAGCCGATCCGGGCATCGGGTTGCGGCATGCAGTACAGGCCGCCGCGGTCATGGGTGTCCAGGCACATGCGGGCGACCCGTTCGGGTGAGAAGCCGGTCCAGCGCATCAGGCGATCGGCCAGTTGGGTGGAGCGGTCAGAGATCCGGCCCGCCTCGACGATATTGGTCTTGACGAACGTCGGGCACAGCGCGGTCACGTGAACGCCGGTTCCGCTGAGTTCGGCGGCCAGGGTTTCCGACAGCGACAGCACGCCCGCCTTGCTGACGTTGTAGGCCGCCATCCCGGGCGCCGCGCCGAAGGCGGCGGCGGAGGCGACGTTGATGACACCACCGAACCCGGCCCGCTTCATCATCGGTGCGAACACATGGCAGCCGTGAACAGGCCCCCACAGGTTGACGTCGAGCACCCAGTGCCAGTCGTCGATCTCGGTCTCGCCGATCGGCAGTCCGCCTGCGCCGACGCCGGCGTTGTTGATCACCAGGGTGGGGGGACCGTCGAACCAGGTTTGCGCCTCGTCGGCCAGTCGTCGCACGTCATCGAGTTCGGTAACATCACACCGAACCGAAATAGCCTGTCCGCCAGAAGTATTGATTACCTCGGCGGTGACCTCGGCGGATCCTTCGTCGACGTCGCTGCACACCACCCGGCCGCCGCGGCGGGCGAGTTCGGCGGCGAAGGCGGCACCGATTCCGCTGCCCGCTCCTGTGATGACGGCGTCGGCGTTGCGGCTACGTCGGCGTCCGAAAATCATGACCTCACCCCGCAATCTGGTCGATGTCGTCGGCGCGCAGCGACCGCGCGATGAACGCGGCGATCCTGCGCATGGCGGGGGCCGCCTCGGCGGTCAACCGCGGTAGGGCCTGGAACACGTGCACCTGGTCCGGCCACACCTCGAGGTCGCAGGTGCCGCCGGCGGCACGGATGCCGTCGGTGAGCGCGATGGCGTCGGCGGCCAGCATTTCGGCGCCACCGGCCTGGATCAGCGTCGGTGGCAGGACCCGACCGGACGCGACGTCGAGGCGAAGCCGGGCGTGGGTGGAATCGATGCCGGCGCAATACAACTCGATGAGCCGCCGGGCATCGCGGGACCGGATGGCGGGATCGCGGCGCACGGTCTCGCGAGCTCTGGCCAGCTCGAACGTCAAATCTAGCAGGGGAGACAGCAGCACCAGTGCCGCGGGATGTGCGGTGGCGGGCTGCAGGAGCAGATCCACCGCCAGGTGACCGCCCGCGGAATCGCCTGCGATGACGACCCGGCCGGCCCGCAATCCCTGTTCGGTGGTCAGCCACTCCCAACCGGTGCGGACATCGTCTGCGGCGGTGGGAAATCGGTGTCGGGGAGCGAGTCGGTAGTCGATGCTGAAGACCGGCAGGCCGGTCAACGTCGACACCCAGGACGCAAGACGGCGGTGCGTCCGCGGCGAACAGAGGGCGTAGCCGCTGCCGTGCACGTAGTAGACGGCCGCGTCGGTGCCACGGCGGGGCACTTTCGCGCCGTACACCCATTCGCCGACTACGCGGTTTCCGCGTGCGGTTCGGGTGTCGACCCGGCGCACCCGAGTACCGGACAGCGATGGTCCGAAGGTATCCATCACGCGCGCCACGATCTGGCGGGAACACCACAGTCCCCAGGCTTGGTCAGGCGGAAGGACGGCGCTGATCTGGCGCAAGGTCAGGCTGCTGATCGCTGCCGCACCGCGGGCGCGCAGCGAACCGCGCGACGGCAGGGCGGGCTCTTCTGTGAGCACCGCCTTAGTGCAACAGCCAATGATGACATTTGTCAATGTCAGCAATTTTCAATGGCGATAGTGCAGGGCGTCTGCGCGCTTGACGCTGTCGGTGGGTGGGTGTTTACTCGGTGTATCGAACATACATTCGAATGACCGGTGATTCTGATGATGCAGGAGGTGCTGCTGTGACTGCTGCGGCGGACCTGAATCACCGTCAGCTTACCCGGGCTGAACAGGTCGAACACCTGCGCCGCAAGATGGCGGCGGTCTCCAGCAAGGTCGGCGGCGGGCGACGCGGCGCGGCGCAGGACGCCGACCCGCTTCCCGACTCGGAAACTTTGCTGCCAGTGCCCGAAACGCTGGCCGAACTCCTCCCGAAGCCGTTGCCGCGGGGGACGGTGGCAGTGGTGTCGGGGGCCCGGTCGCTGCCGCTGAGCATGGTGGCGGCGGTGACGGCAGAGGGCGGGCACGCCGCGATCGTCGGCCAACCCGACGTCGGTCTGCTGGCGGCCGTGGAGATGGGCGCCGACCTGAGCCGTATCGCGGTCATTCCCGAACCCGGCGCCGATCCGGTCGAGGTGGCCGCCGTGCTGATGGACGGCATGGACATGGTCGTGCTCGGCCTGGCTGGACGGGCGGTGCCTGCCACCCGCGCCCGGGCGGTGGTGGCCAGGGCCCGGCAGAAGGGGTGCACGCTGCTGGTCACCGATGGGGACTGGCAGGGGGCGGCCACCCGGCTGGAGGCCCGGGTGAGCGGCTATGAGATCACGGGTCACGGGCGTCCCGGGTTCGGCCGCATCAGCCGGGTCCGGCTCGCCATGCGGGCGGCCGGTCGAGCTTTCGGTCCCGCCCGTGCGGTCGGCGGATGAGTGCTTCGCGTGTGCTGGCCATCTGGTGCATGGACTGGCCGGCCGTCGCCGCGGCCGCCGCAGCCGACCTGCCGTCCACCGCCTCGATCGCGGTGACGCTGGCCAACCGGGTCATCGCGTGTTCGGCGGCGGCCCGGTCGGTCGGGGTGCGGCGCGGTCTGCGCCGCCGCGAAGCGCAGGCCCGCTGTCCGGAACTGCACGTGGCCGCCGCCGACCCGGCCCGCGACGCCCGGCACTTCGAGCAGGTGACGCTCGCGGTGGACGACTTGGTGCCGCGGGCCGAGGTGCTGCGGCCGGGTCTGCTGGTGCTGCCGGTCCGAGGGGCGGCCCGCTACTTCGGCTCCGAGCAGGACGCCGCCGAACGTCTGGTCGACGCGGTCGCCGCCGCCGGGGCCGAATGCCAGGTCGGGATCGCCGACCAGTTGCCCACCGCGGTCTTCGCCGCGCGGGCGGGCCGGATCGTCGAGCCCGGCCAGGACGCGCAGTTCCTGTCACCGCTGTCGATCCGCCAGCTGGCCACCGAGCCCAGCCTGGCCGAGCCCGGCCGCGAGGATCTGGCTGACCTGTTGTGGCGCATGGGAATTCGCACCGTCGGGCAGTTCGCCGCGCTGTCCCGCAGCGATGTGGCGTCGCGGTTCGGCGCCGACGCGGTGGCCGCGCACCAGCTCGCCTGCGGGGAGCCGACGCGGGGCCCGTCGGGTCGCGAACCCGAACCCGAACTCGACGCCGTGATGGACTGTGACCCGCCGATCGACCGGGTGGACGCCGCAGCCTTCGCAGGCCGGTCGCTGGCGGCCGACCTGCACCGCACCCTGGCGGCGGCGGGCGTGGGCTGCACCCGGTTGGCCATCCGCGCCATCACCGCCGACGGCAAAGAGCTGGAACGGGTTTGGCGCTGTGCCGAACCGCTGACCGAGGACGCCACCGCCGACCGGGTGCGCTGGCAGCTGGACGGCTGGCTGAACCGGCGCAACCCCAACGACCGGCCCACAGCGCCGATCACCGTGCTGCGGCTGCGCCCGGTGGAGGTGGTCTCGGCCGAGGCGCTTCAGTTGCCGCTGTGGGGTGGAGTTGGCGAAGAGGACCGGCTGCGGGCCCGCCGCGCGCTGGTGCGCGTGCAGGGTCTGCTCGGGCCGGAAGCGGTGCAGGTTCCGGTGCTCAGCGGCGGCCGCGGACCCGCCGAACGCATCACGCTCACCCCGTTCGGGGACGAACCGGTGCCGCGGGCCGACCCGGCACAGCCGTGGCCCGGTCAGCTGCCCGAGCCGTCGCCGACGGTGCTGCTCGACGATCCCGTCGACCTGTTCGACGCCGACGACCGCCCGGTGCGGGTGACCGCGCGCGGGTTGTTCTCCGCCGATCCGTCGCGGCTGGCCGCGCCGGGCAAGGCGGTCACGACGGGCCGGTTGGCCTGGTGGGCCGGGCCGTGGCCGGTCGACGAGCGGTGGTGGGATCCCGAACAGGTCAAGGCCGGCCGCACCGCGCGGGCGCAGGTGCTGCTCGACCGTGACGGCCGGCCCGGTCAGGCCTTGCTGCTGTGCTACCGGCAGCGGCGCTGGTATGTCGAAGGGATTTATGAATGATGACCGGATGAGCGGGTATCCGCTTTTCGATGACCGCCATACCTCCGGACCCCGATCCCGCTGACGTCCCCGACCTCGAGCCTGGTGGCGGTGTGCCGCCCGGGTCGACGCCGCCGGACTCCGACCAGACCTCGGGCATCGGCGCCGTGGAGTCGCCGCCGGGGCGCAGCCGCTGGACGCCGACGGCGGTCATCAGCGTCATCGCGATCGCGATCTTTGTGCTGCTGTTCCTGTCCGCAGTGGTGTGGGTGCTGATGGGCGGGCTCTAGGAGCCGACCTGCCGGGCGAACGCTCCGACGCGGTCGATGAACCGGTCGAAGAACACGCCGGGATCAACGCCGACGCCGACAAGCGCGTTGTGCTCGCGGCCCCACCGGTTGCTCCAGTCGGCGATCGTCATCCCGCGCGTCAGCGTGCCGGTCAGTTCGACGTCGACGGTGGTGGCCCGGCACTCGACCAGGCTCGGGTCCAACGCCACCGCCGCGGCCAACGGGTCGTGCAGGTGCGCCAGATACCCCTCGCCCTGGTCGTGGTGGAACTCGAAGTAGAACCGCATCGCGTCCTCGAGTACCGCGATCAACGGGTTGGCTGATGCGGACCGGGCGCCGCGCTCGTCGTGCACACTCATCGGATCCGCGGTGACGCCCGCCGCCGTCGCGAGCCGGTTGAGCAGCGCCGGCGTCATCGCGATGTTCTCGGTCAGGTTCAGCCCCAACACAATCGGCAGGTGTGCCGGTGGCCGCCCGCCCCACGCCGCGGTCCATCCGCCGAACACCTCGGCCGCGGCTTCAGGGTCGACGCTGATGTTCCACTCGGCCACCGGGGTGGTGTTCCCCCGGTAGTCGAACGCCCCGCCCATGATCACCAACCGGCGCAGCAGTGTCGGCAGCGCAGGCTCTTTGCGTAGGGCCAGCGCCAGGTTGGTCAGCGGGCCGACGGCTATCGCGATCAGTTCACCCGGATGCGACTGTGCCGCACGCACCCACGCATCTGCAGCGTCATGGCCGGTGAGCCGCTGTTCGGTGGCGGGCAACCGGGCGTACCCCATGCCCTGCGGGCCGTGGGTGTCCTCCGCGGTGCGCAGCGGTGTGCTCAGCGGTGCCTCGGCGCCCTGCGACACCGGGATGCCCGACAACCCGCACAGCTGCAGCAGGCCCAGGTTGTTGCGGCAAACCTGGTGCACCGGAACGTTTCCCGCCGTCGACGCGATGCCCACCACCTCGGCGTCGTCGCTGGCGAACAGATACGTCAGCGCCATCGCGTCGTCCACGCCGGTGTCGACGTCGGCGAAGACCGGGTGCGTCACCCCGACAACGATAGGGCACGCGGTGAGGCGAAGCGGCTATCGTCCGGGTATGCCACTCGACCCCAAAGCCATCGGCGCCCAGACCGAACCCCACCTGTTCGAATGGACGGACCGTGACACGCTCCTCTACGCGCTGGGCGTCGGCGCGGGGACCGACGATCTCGTGTTCACCACCGAGAACAGCCACGGCGTCGAACAGCAGGTGCTGCCCACCTACGCGGTGATCGCGTGCCTGCCGTTCGCGGCGATCGGTCTGGTCGGTTCGTTCAACTTCGCGATGCTGCTGCACGGATCGCAGGGCATCAGGCTCTACGAACCGCTCAAGCCGGCGGGCAGGCTCAGCGTCGTCGCCGAAGTCGTCGACCTCCAGGACAAGGGCGAGGGCAAGAACGCGATCGTGATGCTCAAGGCGACGGGCACCGATCCCGACACCTCCGCCGTCGTCACCGAGACCTTCACGACCGCAGTCCTGCGCGGCGAAGGGGGATTCGGCGGGCAACCGGGTCAGCGCCCCGTCGCCCCGCAGATCCCCGAGCGGGCGCCCGACGCGCGAATCTCGTTGCCCACCAGGGAGGATCAAGCACTCATCTACCGGCTCTCCGGTGACCGCAACCCGCTGCACAGCGATCCCTGGTTCGCCCGCGAGCTGGCCGGATTCCCGAAGCCGATCCTGCACGGGCTGTGCAGTTACGGGGTGGCGGGCCGCGCGCTGGTCGCCGAGCTCGGCGGCGGCGATGCGAGAAAGGTCCGCGCCATCGACGCCCGGTTCACCTCGCCGGTGTTCCCGGGAGAGACGTTGACGACGTCGATCTGGCGGACCGAGGCCGGCCGCGCGGTGTTCCGCACCGAGGCGGCCGGTCCCGACGGTTCCAACACCCGGCTGGTCCTCGAGGACGGTGCCGCCGAATACACGGACTGACCGTCATTTGGTCGATCCGCAGGCATCGAGCGCCGCCGATTGACAGGATGATCGACCATGAGGTTCGTCGTTGGTTATCTGGCCACCCCGGGCGGTGCCGATGCGGTGGCGCTCGGCGTGCGGTTCGCCCGCACCCTCGGCGCCGAGCTGGATTTGTGCATGGTGCTGCCGCCGGACCGGGTGGCGCCGTCGATCAAACCGGTCGGCGACTTCGAACAGCACCTCGCCGCCCAGGCGCAGGAGTGGCTCGCCGAGGCCGCGGCCACGGTGCCCGACGACGTCACGGTCCGCACCCACGTCCGGATCGACGACTCGTCGGCCGACGGGCTGATCCAGGAGGCCGCCCGCGTCGAGGCCGACATGATCATCGTCGGCGGGGCGGGCGGCGGCCTGGCCGGCAGCTACTCGCTCGGTTCGGTGGTCAACGGACTGCTGCATTCGGCACCCCTGCCCGTCGCGGTGGCGCCGCGCGGAACGCGCAATTCGACAGTCGATCGGGTCCACGAGGCGACGTGCGCGATCGGCGAACGCGATGGCGCAGATGTCCTGCTGGACACCGCCGTTCGGTACAGCTTGGCGGCAGGGACCCCGCTGCGGCTGGTGTCGCTGGTGGCGCTGGACCCGACGTTCGGCGTGCTGCGCGCGGACGGCGACGCGGTGCGGCAGCGGGCGCTGGCGCACGCGGAGGCCGTACTCGAATCCGCCAAGGCCGAATTGCCCGACGGGTTCCCGGTGACCTCGACCATCGTGGAGGGGACGACGGTCGAGGACGCGGTGGGCAAGCTGGACTGGCAGGACGGCGACTTGATCATGGTGGGGTCCAGCCGGTTGAGCGCCCCGCGGCGGTTGTTCCTCGGGTCGACGGCGGCCAAGATGCTGCGGGTGCTCGACGTGCCGATGGTCGTGGTGCCGCGCGACCAACTGGGGCGCGACGACCTGCCGTGACGCGTTGACTCTGCGCTGAGGGCGCGTTATCGGCCGGTTTGGGGGCCCTAGCCGCAGAGTCGACCATTCAAGATCGAACGCATGTTCGATAGACTGTCGGCATGAGCTGGCATCTCGGGCCGCCGACCTGGGCGGAGATGGAGCGGGTGCTCAACAGCAAACCGCGCCGCGCCGGCTGGCCCATCGACCAGCAGATCGGCGACGGGGGCGACAGCCCGGCCTGGTCGCGCAAGCGGGGAGAGTACCAGGCGCTCGACGTGCAACGGCCCACGTCGACGGTCCCGTACGCCGAACTGCACGCGCATTCCGCCTACAGCTTCCTCGACGGCGCCAGCACGCCGGAGGAACTCGTCGAGGAAGCGGTCCGGCTGGACCTGCGCGCGATCGCGCTGACCGACCACGACGGGCTCTACGGCGTGGTCCGGTTCGCCGAAGCCGCTAAGGAACTGCAGATGTCGACGGTGTTCGGCGCGGAACTGTCGCTGAGCGGCGGTGACCGCACCGAGGATCCCGACCCGCCAGGCCCGCACCTGCTGGTGCTGGCGCGCGGCCCGGAGGGCTACCGGCGGCTGTCCCGCGAACTCGCCAAGGCGCACCTCGCAGGCGGGGAGAAGGGAATCCTGCGCTACGACTACGACGCGCTGACCGAGGCGGCGGGCGGGCACTGGCACATTCTCACCGGCTGTCGCAAAGGCCATGTCCGGCACGCGCTTTCGACGGGTGGACCCGAAGCCGCTAACAAGGCGCTGGCCGACCTGGTGGACCGGTTCGGCCGCGACCGGGTCAGCGTCGAACTCACCCACCACGGGCATCCGTGTGACGACGAGCGCAACGCGGTGCTGGCCGAGCTGGCGCCGCGGTTCGGCCTTGGCGTGGTGGCCACCACCGCGGCTCACTTCGCCGAACCGTCGCGGGGCCGGCTGGCGATGGCGATGGGCGCGATCCGCGCCCGCAACTCGATGGACGAGGCCGCCGGTTTCCTTGCACCGCTGGGTGGTTCGCATCTGCGGTCGGGTGTGGAGATGGCGCGGCTGTTCGCCGACCGGCCCGAGGTGGTGACGGCCGCGGCCGACCTCGGCGAGCAGTGCGCGTTCGAACTCGCGCTGATCGCGCCGCGACTACCGCCGTTCGACGTGCCGGCCGGGCACACCGAGGACAGCTGGCTGCGGCACCTGGTGATGGAGGGCGCCCGCAGACGCTATGGTCCGCCCGCGCGGGCGCCGCGGGCCTACGCGCAGATCGAACATGAGCTGAAGGTCATCGAGCAGCTGAACTTCCCGGGTTACTTCCTGGTGGTCCACGACATCACCCGGTTCTGCAAGGAGAACGGCATCCTGGCGCAGGGCAGGGGATCGGCGGCCAACTCCGCGGTCTGCTACGCGCTCGGGGTCACCAACGTCGACCCGGTCGCCAACGAGTTGCTGTTCGAGCGGTTTCTGTCGCCCGCCCGCGACGGTCCACCCGACATCGACATCGACATCGAATCGGACTTGCGCGAGAACGCGATTCAGTACGTCTACCAGCGCTACGGCCGCGACTACGCCGCGCAGGTGGCCAACGTGATCACCTACCGGGGCCGCAGCGCGGTGCGCGACATGGCCAGGGCGCTGGGCTTCTCCCAGGGCCAGCAGGACGCGTGGAGCAAGCAACTCGGCCAGTGGGGCAACCTGTCCGAGGCGCCGCACACCGAGGACATTCCCGAACAGGTGATCGACCTGGCCAAGCAGGTGTCGAACCTGCCGCGGCACATGGGAATCCACTCCGGCGGCATGGTGATCTGCGACCGGCCGATCGCCGACGTGTGCCCGGTCGAGTGGGCCCGGATGGAGAACCGCAGCGTGCTGCAGTGGGACAAGGACGACTGCGCGGCCATCGGACTGGTCAAGTTCGACATGCTCGGGCTCGGCATGCTCTCGGCGCTGCACTACTGCATCGACCTGGTGCGTGAGCACAAGGGCATCGACGTCGACCTCGCACACCTGGATCTGTCCGAGCCCGCGGTGTACGAGATGCTGCAGAAGGCCGACTCCGTCGGGGTGTTTCAGGTGGAGTCGCGCGCGCAGATGGCCACCCTGCCCCGGCTGAAGCCGCGGGTGTTCTACGACCTGGTCGTCGAGGTAGCGCTGATCCGCCCGGGCCCGATCCAGGGCGGATCGGTGCACCCGTACATCAAGCGGCGCAACGGCGAAGAGACGATCACCTACGACCACCCGTCGATGGAACCGGCGCTGCACAAGACGCTGGGCGTGCCGCTGTTCCAGGAGCAGTTGATGCAGCTGGCGGTGGACTGCGCGGGGTTCACCGCCGCCGAGGCCGACCAGCTGCGCCGGGCGATGGGGTCCAAGCGCTCCACCGAGCGGATGCGCCGGTTGCGGGGCCGGTTCTACGACGGGATGCGCCAGCGGCACGGCATCACCGGAGAGGTGGCCGACCGCATCTACGAGAAGCTGGAGGCGTTCGCGAATTTCGGCTTCCCCGAGAGCCATTCGCTGAGCTTCGCGTCGCTGGTGTTCTACTCGTCGTGGTTCAAGCTGCACCACCCCGCCGCGTTCTGCGCCGCGCTGTTGCGGGCCCAGCCGATGGGCTTCTACTCGCCGCAGACGCTGGTGGCCGACGCGCGCAGGCACGGCGTCACGGTCCACGGACCCGACGTCAACGCCAGCCTCGCGCACGCCACGTTGGAGAACGCGGGCACCGAGGTCAGGTTGGGCCTGGGCAACGTCCGCCACATCGGCGACGAACTGGCGGAGCGGATCGTCGAGGAACGCGCACAGGGCGCGTTCACCTCCCTGCTGGACCTGACCCAGCGGGTGCAACTGTCGGTGCCGCAGACCGAGGCGCTGGCCACCGCGGGCGCACTGGGTTGCTTCGGGATCACCCGCCGCGAAGGGTTGTGGGCGGCGGGCGCGGCCGCGAGTCAACGTCCCGACCGGCTGCCGGGAGTGGGTGCGTCGTCGCATGTTCCGGCGCTGCCCGGGATGACCGAACTCGAGTTGGCGGCCGCCGACGTGTGGGCCACCGGCGTCTCGCCCGACAGCTTCCCGACGCAGTTCCTGCGCGAGGATCTCGACGCTCTCGGAGTGGTCTGCGCGGACCGCCTGTTGAGCGTGCCCGACGGTTCGCGGGTGCTGATCGCCGGGGCCGTGACACACCGGCAGCGGCCCGCGACAGCGCAGGGGGTCACGTTTCTCAACCTCGAGGACGAGACCGGGATGGTCAACGTCGTGTGCTCACGCGGGGTGTGGGCACGCCACCGCAAGCTGGCGCAGACGGCGGCGGCCCTGCTGGTGCGCGGCCGGGTGCAGAACGCGACCGGGGCCGTGACAGTCGTCGCCGAGCGTCTGGGTCAGCTCACGATGGCGGTCGGCTCCAGATCCCGCGACTTCCGCTGACCGGACACGGGTCAAACGAAAGCCGCCCCGGCACAAGGCCGGGGCGGCTCTCGAATGACGATCGGGCCTACCGGTCAGCTCTCGCTGCTGGAGTCGGCACTGGACGTATCCGCCGAGTCGTCGGTGTCGTCCGCCGTCTCGGTCGAGGGTGCACTGTCCTTGGCGTCGTCGACGTCACCGTCGTCATCGCCGGTCCCACCCGGCCGCGCCACGATCCCGACCCGCACATCGGGTTGGCGTGACTTGGTCGCAGCCTCATCGGCGAGGTCGGTGTCGTCATCCGTGGCGACCACCGGATCAGCTGTACCCGTGCCGGTTTCGTCCTCCCTTGTCTCGTCAGTCACCGAGTCGACCTCGGTCGGCATTGCGCCGGGGTTCGACTCCTCATCGGCAGCCGACCCCTCGACGGCAACCGCTTCCTGTTCACTCGCCGGCACCTCCACCGGGGACGTGACCTCGGGTGCCGAGACCGGTTCGACCTCGACCGTCGGTGCGGTCTCGACCACCACGGGCTCCGACTCGACGGTCTCGACGGCCGTCTTCGATGCGTCCGCCGACTCCTCACCGCCCACGACGTCAGCCGTGGGTTCCTGGGTTTCGGCGGCCAGCGCCGACGCCGCCGTCCTCGCACCCGCGGCGACGGCGTCCTGAACCTCGGGCGCCAGTGCCGGCGCCACGGCGCTACGCGGATTGAAGATCGACGCGATCGCCTGCGCCACCGCCCGCATCATCGCGTTGACCGAGTTCACCAGACCTTCGACCTGCTGCTGGAACAGCTGCACGGTCGCCCGGATCTGCTCGAAGAACGCCTGCATCGCCTGGGCGATCGCCTCGCCCAGGTTGCTCGGGCCACCGCTTGCGGGCGGCGGGTCCGTCGGATTCGTCGGATCGGCGAGGAAGTCCTTGAGCCACTTGGCCGCTTCCTTGGCGATCCACTCGCCGGTGAGGATGTCGTACTTGAACAGGCCCAACGACGTCGCCTCGGTCAGTTCACCGTTCAGATACGCGTCGCGCAGCGTGTACAGGAACGCCGGACCGGCGTAGTTGGTGCCGTCCTCGTCTTCGAGTTTGGCCCAGGCATCGAGGAAGTCCTTGATGTAGTCCCGCTGCTGATCCTCGGTGACTCCGTTGAGCCCGAACGTGGGCAGGCCGTACTCCGTTGCCCAGATGCGCAGGTCCGCATCACCGTTGGCGAGCATCAGCTGCCGGATCGCGATGACCTGTTCCAGCGGCGAGTTGATCTTCCACGGCTCGCTGTTGGTGACCTCGCCCTCGGAGAACGGCAGGCTGTAGTGATACGGGTGGAACGACAGCGCGTCGAAGTAGCCCTGAGCCCCACTGGCGTACATGGTCGCGACGAACGCGCGCGGGTCCAGCGTCAGCAGCGGCGTGGTGACGACCGCGCCCAACACGCCCGCGACAACCAGCGGGTCGTTGGGGTCGTCACCATTGACGTTCTTGATCGCGGTGTAGGCCGCCTTGAGGACCTCGGTGTAAAGGGCCGCATCGATATTCGGCGCCCAGCCCGTCACCGCATTCGGCTCGTTCCAGATCTCGTACGCGCCGACCTTGTCGCCGTAGCGTTCGACGACCCGGGCCGCGTACTCGGCATACAGTTCCGGATCCGGGGCTTCCTCGAAGCCGATCGTCGCCCACGGTTCGGGGAATGCGCTGCCCCATTCGGGTGCGTGGTTGAGCACACCGAGCACGGCCATGCCGCGCTCGGGCGCGCGGTTGATGATGTAGTCCGAACGGGCCCAGTACGACTGCTCGATGGGCGACGCCACGGTGCCCGGCGGGCCCCACGGCTCGTTGCCACGCCACGGGATGATGACGCGGACGGTGTCGATGCCCAACTGCTGCATCGCTTCGAGGTGCTCGTCCATCGCGGCGTAATCGGGCTGGCCGGCCGGCGTCGTCAACTCCCAGATGTGTGAGTCGGCCATACCGACCGTCGACCCGGACTCCTCGATGGCAGCGGTCAGCACATAGGGCATCGCGACCAGCCGACGCTTGTCGCTGAGCAAATCATTTGGGGCCATGAGCATGGCGGCCATCGGGACCATCATGATCACCGCCAGTACCGCGCTCCAACGCCGCCGCGGCGGAGTCCACCACCTCATGCTTGCTCCCTTCAGACCTCGTTCGGTGCGCCATAGGTCGAGTTATGTCCCTCAAATTAACCGAACAGCAAGCCAGCTTCCCCCTTTTTTGACGAATGCGGTAATTGATCTTGGGCGCTGAGGTCGGGTTAACTTCGCTGGCAGATCACGGATTGCGAAACTGCACGAAACTAGCAATTTTCAGCACCTCGACACACCCCGGCACCAGTTTCGCCGTGCTGCGCGGATAGTGACTGTGAACTGGCCATATGCAGCGAAAAATCGTCGCTAGGCTGATCCGCGCGCAAACCGCTCTCGCCCTGCTGATGCGAATTCAGCAAAGCGCTCAATGTGCGCGTAGCAATTACAGACATCGTTTGTTGTCATTGTCGGGTCCGTACCTGGATGGGCTGGCTCCCGACTACACGGCCGGCCGCGGCACCGCTCGCGACGCCGCGAGCGGAGATCCGCGCGGCGGCTCGCCCCAGCCCGCAGCGACTCCCGCCGCGGATATCGGTGCACGCCGGTGAGAACCGGCTCGTGGCCCGCCTGGAACCGCGCCCCGCGGCAGTCGAGTGACTTCACAGCAAACTTGATGCAGTCGCTTCGCCGGTCCGAGATGACCGGGCGAGAAGGGGTCGCTAACGTTGAACGGTGCGGCGACCCGGCTTACTTCTCATCGGCGCGGGCACCGCGCTCATTGCGTGTTGTTACGGCTTCGGCCGGTTCTCCTACGGGTTGTTCGGGCCCGTGTTCGCCGAGACGTTCGGCCTCAACGCCACGATCACGGGTGTGATCGGGGCGGGCAGCTACGTCGGATACTGCGCGGCCATCGTCGCCAGCCTGCTGCTGACCGACCGACTCGGACCGCGCACAGTCGCCGTCGCGGCCGGAGTGGTTGCCGCAGTGGGCATCTCGATCATCGCGCTGGCGCCGACGGCGTGGATACTGGCGGTCGGGGTGTTGGTCGCCGGCTGCAGCACGGGGATCGTGTCGCCGCCGCTGGCCGCGGCGGTCGCCGAGCATGTGCCCGCGGAGTCAGCCGACCGGGCTCAGACCGTGGTCAACGGCGGCACCGGGATCGGCGTGGTGCTGTCGGCGCCCATCGCGCTGCTGCTGCTGAGCCACTGGCGCGGCGCCTGGGCGATCTTCGCCGCGATCACCGCGATCGTCACCGTGTGGGTGTACCGGTCCATCCCCCCGTCGCGACAGCGCCGCAGCGGGTTGGTCGTCGAGCAGCCCTGGCGCGCAGGAACATTCGCGATGCTGGCGGCCTCGCTGCTGACGGGGTTGGGCAGCGTCGCCGTGTGGACGTTCGGCCGCGACCTGATCACCACGGTCGGCGGTGCGGATGCCACGCGGTCGTCGTTGATGTGGATCGTGATAGGCGCCGCGGGGATCGTCGGCGCGCTGGCCGGTGACGCCGCGCAGCGCATCGGCCTGCACCGGGCGTGGGTCCTCGCCACGGCGACGATGGCGGCGGCGTCGCTCCTGCTCGCCGCGGCACCGTCCCATCTGGCGGTGATCGTCGCGGCGTCGACCTTGTTCGGCGGGGCCTACATCGCGCTGACCGGGCTGGTGCTGCTGTGGAGCGCGCGGTTGTATCCGGACAGCACCTCGTTCGGAGTCGGGTTGGGGTTCTTCACGATCGCGGCCGGGCAGGCCGTCGGCGCCCCCGCCGCCGGTGCGCTGATCGACGCGACCGGAGCCAGGACGGCGTTCGTCGTCATCGCCCTGATCGGGTTGTGCGCGGCGGCCGTGCGGCCGGTCCGCTCGCAGGTGAGGTCCTGAACCCCGGCGAATGTAGGGTCGAAGGATGCCGTTGAACCTGTCCGCCGACGAAGTCCTGACCACCACGCGTTCGGTCCGCAAGCGGCTCGACCTGGAGAAGCCGGTGCCGCGCGAGGTGCTTCTCGAATGCCTCGACATCGCGCTGCAGGCGCCGACGGGTTCCAACGCCCAGGGTTGGCAGTGGGTGTTCGTCGACGACCCCGACAAGAAGAAGGCGCTCGCCGACATCTACCGGCACAACGCCACGCCGTATCTCGACGCGCCGAAACCCGAATTCGGCGACACCCGCGACGAGCAACGCCCGCTGGTGACCGAGTCCGCGAAGTACCTCAACGACCACCTGCACGAGGTGCCGGTCATGCTGATCCCGTGCCTGGAGGGCCGCCCCGACGGCGCCCCCGCCGGGCAGAGCGCCGGGTTCTGGGGCTCGCTGCTGCCCGCGGTGTGGAGCTACATGCTCGCGTTGCGGGAGCGGGGTCTGGGCTCGGCGTGGACGACACTGCACCTGCTCGGCAAGGGCGAGAAGTTGGCCGCCGACGTGCTCGAAATCCCCTACGAGCAGTACAGCCAGGGTGGCCTGTTCCCGATCGCCTACACCAAGGGCACCGACTTCCGGCGCGCGAAGCGGCTGCCCGCCGAGCAGTTCGCGCACTTCAACACCTGGTGAGTATCAGACCGCGCCGGTGAACCCGTGCTGGCGCCAGGCCTCGTACACCACGACGGCGGCGGCGTTCGACAGGTTCAGTGAGCGACGACCGGCGAGCATCGGGATCCGCAGCTGCGCGGTGACGTGCGGGTCGGCCAGCGTCGCGGCGTCCAGGCCCGTCGGTTCGGGGCCGAACATCAGCACGTCGCCGGGCTGGTAGGCGACGTCGGTGAACGACGTCGTCGCGTGCGCGGTGAAGGCATAGACCCGCTGCGGCGCCAGCGCCCGCCAGGCGGCCGGCAGGTCGGGGTGCACGGTGACCGACGCCAGATCGTGGTAATCCAGCCCCGCGCGGCGCAGTTTCGGCTCGGACAGGTCGAACCCGAGCGGCTCGACGAGGTGCAGTTCGGCGCCCGTCGCCGCGACCATCCGGATCGCATTGCCGGTATTGGGGGCGATGCGCGGCGAATAGAACAGCAGCCGAAACACTCGACGAATCTACGCTGCGACCGCACGGGTCGGGCATGGCAATAATGAGGGCATGGTCGCGCAGAGTCTCTGGATGCAGAAGGTCGCGGCCGACCCCGCGCACTCCCGCTGGTACATCGAGCGGTTCCGCGCCATGGCGCGCGCCGGCGAGGACCTGACCGGCGAGGCCCGCTTCGTCGACGCGATCGCGCCCCGCGACGCGCACATCCTCGACGCCGGCTGCGGACCCGGTCGCGTCGGTGGCTACCTGGCCACGGTCGGTCACCGCGTCGTCGGCGTCGACGTCGACCCGGCGCTCATCGAGGCCGCCGAACAGGATCATCCCGGACCGCGCTGGCTCGTCGGCGATCTCGCCGAGCTCGACCTGTCCGCGCACGGCATCACCGAGCGGTTCGACGTGATCGTGTCCGCCGGCAACGTGATGACGTTCCTCGCGCCGAGCACCCGCGGCCTGGTGCTGTCCCGGCTGCGGGCCCACCTGCGCGACGACGGCCGTGCCGTCATCGGGTTCGGCGCCGGGCGGGACTACGCATTCGCCGACTTCCTCGATGATGCGGCCGGCGCGGGTTTCGCCGCCGACCTGCTGTTGTCGACCTGGGACGCGCGGCCGTTCACCGACGACGCCGACTTCCTCGTGGCGGTCCTGCGGCCCGCCTGACCCCGTCGCATCACGGTTGCGTTCCGGTATTTGCTCGAATCAGCACAACCACTTCCGACCTGCGGGTTTGAACTCTGTCTGTTCAGTAAGAATTGTGGAACCCGGTTCACATCGCTGGCATACTCGATCAATTGCCAGGGGCCGAGCGCGCCCGCCGGGGGTGGGCAATAGCAACTGGAGAAGCTGAAATCAGCAGGAAGTCAGATGAACGACGCGCCATTACTGAAATTCGGATCGCCGACCGATAACGCGGGCTGCCGACGATGAGCGCGTTCTCCCAGCTCAAGCAGGCCGACGGCACGCTGGTGGATTTCGACCGCGAGAAGGCGCCACCCGTGCAGCGGCCGTCGCGCTGGGCGCTGTCCAATTGGCCCGTCCGGTGGAAAGTATTGGCGATCGTATTGGTGCCGCTGATATTGGCCGGAACGTTCGGCGGCTTGCGAATCTACGGAAGTGCGACGGCCGAAACGGATTTGCGTCGCGCCGCCGATCGCGCCGAAATGGTGCCCGCGATCGAGAACTACATGGCCTCGCTGGAAGGCGCGATGCTCGCCGCGCCCACCGGAGGCGACCCGCAGGCCGCGCTGAGCACGTTCGACAGCAGCCGCCAGGACCTGCAGCGCCGGCTGTCCGACACCGACATCGCCCCCGACGTCCGCGAGGGCGTGACCACCTTGATCGACGACGGCCAGGCGCTGATGGACAAGGTGACCGCCAACAGCATCGGGCTGCGCGACAGCATCCAGGCCTATGCGCTGCTGTTGCTGCCCGCCGAGGACACGGTGACGGCGTCGGTCCGCGTCGACGACGAACGCATCCGCGCCGAGACCGTCGGGGTGTCCCGCGCGATCGGCGCGCGCGGCCAGATGATGATGCAGCGGCTGGCGCTGACCCGCGGCGCCGAACTGCCCGAACCCGAGTTGCGGACCGCGGTGATCGCGCTGGCGGGCACCGAGCCGTCGACGCTGTTGGGGATGAGCCAGGTACTCGGCGTCGGCTCGCCGGATGCGCAGAAGCTGCAGGCCGAGTTCGTCAAACGGATGGCGCTGATGACCAATCCGGCAGTGCCGCTGGTCAACAACCCCGAACTGCTGGCGTCGGTGGACGCCACCGATCAGATCGCCCGCCAGATCATCGACCGCACCACCGGCTCGATCACCGCCGCCGTCGAGCAGAAGGCCGCCGAGCAACGCAGCACGCTGATCCGCGACGCCGCCATCGTCGGCGCCGCGCTGTTGCTCGCGCTGATCGTCGTGGTGCTGGTCGCGCGCTCGCTGGTGCGCCCGCTGCGCCGGCTGCGCGACAGCGCGCTCAAGGTGGCCCACGACGACCTGACCCGCGAGATCGAGCAGGTCCGCGCCGGCGGTGACGCCGCGCCGATCGAACCGATCCCCGTGCACACCTCCGAGGAGGTCGGACAGGTCGCGCACGCCGTCGACGAACTGCACGAGCAGGCCGTGTTCCTGGCCGCCGAGCAGTCCCGGCTGCAGCTGCAGATCGGCGACATGTTCGAGACGCTGTCGCGGCGCAGCCGCTCCCTGGTCGACCAGCAGCTGTCGCTGATCGACCGCCTCGAACGCGACGAAGAGGACCCCGACCGGCTGGAAAGCCTGTTCCGGCTGGACCACCTGGCCGCCCGGATGCGCCGCAACGGCGCCAACCTGCTGGTGCTGTCCGGGGCGAAGGTGCCGCGCGAGCAGGCCGAGCCCGTGCCGGTGTCCGCGGTGATCAACGCGGCGGCCTCCGAGGTCGAGGACTACACCCGGGTGGTGACCGCGACCGTGCCGGACAGCGAGGTCACCGGCGCCGTCGCCGGCGACCTGGTCCACCTGCTGGCCGAACTGCTCGACAACGCGCTGCGGTATTCGCCGCCGATCTCGCAGGTGCGGGTGTCGGCGGTGCACACCGCCAACGGCGGGCTGGTCATCGAGGTCAGCGACATCGGTCTCGGGATGACCGAATCCGACCTGCGGGTGGCCAACACCCGCCTGCAGTCCGGCGGCGAGGTCAACCCGTACACCGCGCGGCACATGGGCCTGTTCGTGGTCGGGCGGCTGGCCGCGCAGCACGGGCTGGTGGTGCGGCTGCGGAGCACCGTCAACGGCGAGCCGAACTCCGGCACCACCGCCGGGGTGTACGTGCCCGCCGAACTGTTGACCCACGCCGGCCGGCCGGACCAGTTCAGCGCACCCGACTACGCGACCCCGGCCGACGCGCACGCCGGCATCGCGACGGCCCTGGCGCTCGACGAGGACCATCTCGACGAGAACCATGAGGCGCCCGCGCATGCCGAGCAGCACGACCCGTACGCCGACCAGGGCGGGCGGTACGACGACGAACTCAACGGCCACTTCGAGGTGCCGGTTTCGCTGCTGCCGCAACGAAATCCGGGTGCCAGCGGGATCTCCGACGTTCCCGGCTCGCTGACCGCGCCGCCCGCCGAGGTGTATCAGGAGGAGTGGCCGGCGGATTCCATGCCCGCCCAGACGCCCGAACCGCCGGTCGCACCGGAGCCGGTCGCACCCGAGCCGGTCCGGCCGACCGACACCTCCGGATTCTTCGCCGCACGCGCGCAGGTCGCCCCCGACCCGGCACCGCAGCCGGCACCCGAGCCGGTGCGCTCGGAGCCCGCGCCCGCGTCCGACGACGGGGGTTCCGACGATGCGATCTACCAGAAGATGCTGTCCGAATGGCTGGTCGACCCGACCGAACTCGCCAACAGCGAAGACCTGAACTGGGAGTCGGTCTGGGACCGCGGCTGGTCGGTCGCGGCCGCCGCCGACGAGGCGCCGGTCACCCAGGTCACCGACGAGGGCCTGCCGGTCCGCGAACCGGGGGCCAGGTTGGTGCCGGGCGCGGCCGACCTCGCGGACCGCATGTTCGGCGACCCCCAGCAGCGCAACGGGGGTGCCCACCGCAGCGAGCAGGTAGCATCGGCGGCTGAGTTCGGGGGCGACCCGGGATCCGCGCCCGGCGCGGAACCGTCTCCGCCGCGTGATCCCGAGGCCGTCCGGGCGAGCATCAGCAGCCACTTCGGCGGGGTGCGCGCCGGCCGCTCGCACGCCAGAGAGACCAGAGGAACAGAGACCGAATGACCTACCCGCCCCGTCCGTCGCAGCGCGAATCGCTCGACTGGCTGGTGTCGAAGTTCGCCCGCGACGTCGCCGGGGTGGCGCACGCGGTGCTGGTGTCGGCCGACGGGCTGCTGATGGCCGCCAGCGAGCACATCCCGACCGAGCGCGCCGACCAACTCGCGGCCGTCGCCTCGGGGCTGGCCAGCCTGTCCACCGGTGCCGCGCAGTTGTTCGACGGCGGTCACGTGCTGCAGTCGGTGGTGGAGATGGAGCACGGCTACCTGCTGCTGATGCGCGTCGGCGACGGGTCGAACCTGGCCACGTTGGCGACCCGCAACTGCGATATCGGCCAAATCGGTTACGAGATGGCCATTCTGGTCGAGCGGGTGGGCACCGTCGTCCAGTCGGCACGACGACGCGCACCGCAGCACTCGTGAGCGGCCCATGGACGAACCAGTGGGAGGGGACGGCGCCGCCGGGCATCCGCTGTGGGAGCAGGACGCCGGCGACCAGCCGAGCCTGGTCCGGCCGTACATCCTGACCTCGGGCCGCACCACGTCGCGCGTCGACCTTCCGCTCGAGGCGCCGATCGAGACGCTCGAGGCGGCCGAGCCGCAGTGGCCGGGCGGCGATGTGCGCGGCCAGATCGTCGCGATGTGCGTCGAACATCCGTCGGTCGCCGAGATCGCCGCGAAGTTATCCTTGCCGCTCGGCGTGGCGCGGGTGCTGATCGGGGATCTGGTGCTGCAGGGTTATGTCGCGGTGCGCGGCACCTTGACCGAGTCGAGCACGCTCGACGAACGACGTGAGTTGATAGGAAGGACACTGCGTGGCCTCAGGGCACTCTGACGCTGCGTCGACGAAGATCGTCATCTCGGGCGGCTTCGGCGCCGGCAAGACGACGTTCGTCGGCGCCGTCTCCGAGATCATGCCGCTGCGCACCGAGGCTTTGGTCACCAACGCCTCGGCGGGACTCGACGGGCTCGACGCCACGCCGGACAAGAACACCACGACCGTGGCGATGGACTTCGGCCGCATCACCCTCGCAGATGACCTGGTGCTGTACCTGTTCGGCACCCCGGGGCAGCGCCGGTTCTGGTTCATGTGGGACGACCTGGTGCGCGGAGCGATCGGGGCGATCGTGCTGGTCGACGTGCGCCGCCTGCAGGACAGCTTCGCCGCGGTCGACTTCTTCGAGGCCCGCAGGCTTCCGTTCCTCGTCGCGATCAACCAATTCGACGACGCGCCACGGCATCCGGTGGCCGCGGTGCGTAAGGCGCTGGCGCTGCCCGAGCACATCCCGGTGATCACCGTCGACGCCCGTGACCGCCAGTCGGCCAAGGCGGCGCTCATCGCAATCACCGAGTACGCCCTCGCCAGCCTCAGCGCGCTGCCGGGTTGACTCGGTGTCCGAGGACGAAACAGTCTGGGCCGAAGAGGAATTCAGCGGCCGCGATTTCCGCGACGAGGACCTCAGCCGGTTGCGCACCGAGCGGGTGGTGTTCGACGAATGCGACTTCCGCGGCGTCGACCTCACCGAGTCCGAGCACGTCGGGTCGGCGTTCCGCAACTGCCGCTTTGAGCGGGCCACGTTGCACCACAGCAGCTTCCGTCAGTGCAGCATGCTCGGATCCGTCTTCACCGAGAGCCGGTTGCGGCCGGTGACCTTCGCGGAAGTGGATCTGACGTTGGCCGTGCTGGGCGGCTGCGATCTGCGTGGCGTCGACCTGAGCGGGTGCCGGCTACGCGAGGCGAGCCTCGTCGACACCGATCTGCGCAAAGCGGTGCTGCGCACCGCGGACCTGACCGGTGCGCGCGTGCAGAACGCCCGGTTCGACGACGCCGACCTGCGCGCCGCCCGCATCGATCCCACGTTGTGGACTACGGCGAGCCTGCGCGGCGCGAAGATCGACATCGACCAGGCCGTGGCCTACGCCGTCGCGCACGGCCTCGACATCCACGGCGAATAGTCCGTGACTGCGAGCGCCGTGCCCGACGGCTGACCGGTCAGAAGTTCTGGCAGGTGTTCGCCACCGCGGTGATCACCGGGATGAACGGCTGCACACCGGGGAACGCCCTGGCCTGAGCGACCATCACCCGGCGCTGATCCGGCGATGCCGCGATCAGGCTCTTGAGCCAGCCCGTCGCCGCCGGCTCCGCCTGCAGCTGCTGGGCGAGCTTGGGGTCCTGAGCCTCCAGCGCGGCGATCGCCTGCGGGTAGGTGCAGGTGGAGTTCACAATCACGTCGTCCACCGGCTGGGCGGAGGCGACGCCGGCCCCTGCTCCCAGCAGTAGAGCCAGACCACCCGAGGCGACAACCAGTTTCGTCGCTGTGCGCATGCGTTATATACCTTCCGCCACTTTGGTCACGATCAGACCACGCTAACACCATCGCGAGGGTGCTCGCCGTTTTCCGCCAGCGGCGAACGCCGCCCGCACAAGGACTGTCGTGCAGAGAACAACTGGCGTTACGGACGGTAGGTCAGCTGCTCGACAGCCGGATCCGCCAGCGCACGAAAGCGGTGTAGCCGATACAGATCGCGGCGAGCATTGCCATGTCGAACAGCCACGCTCCGGACGTATGTTGCCAATGCCGGTCGTTGGGGGTCAGCGGGCCGGGGACCAGCCGGATGAGGTCGATCGTCGACGCCGACGCCGCGAAACCCCACCGGGCCGGGGTGAACCACGACATCTGGTCGAGCACGATACGGTCGGTCACCGGGATCATGCCGCCCGAGAACACCAGCTGCGACATGATCGCCACCACCAGCAGCGGCATGATCTGTTCGTTCGACCTGGCCAACGCCGACAGCGCCAGACCGACCATGGCCGCGGCCACCGTCGTCACCGCGATGTCGACGAACAACTCGACGCTGCGGTTGCCCAGCACCGAACCCGACTCGACGGCGCCGGGACCCCAGCCCTTGCCGATGATCGCGATCACCGTGACGATCGCCGACTGCACGATCGCGAAGAGCGTGAACACGAACACCTTGGCCAGCAGGTAGGCGGTGGTGGACAACCCGACGGCCTGCTCGCGGCGGAAGATCGCGCGCTCGCCGATCAGCGCCCGGATCGTCAGCGCGGTGCCCATGAAGATGGCGCCGACGTTGAGCATCACCAGGATCTGGCCCGGCTCGTTGGGCGCCGGACCGCCCTGCAGCGCGGGGATCGGGACGCCGAACCCGACGTCACCGGGCACCGACAGCGACAACACGCCCATGATGAACGGCAGCAGCATCAGGAACGAGAAGTAGCCGCGGTCCGAGATCACCAGCCGCACCTGGCGCCGCGCGATCGTGGAGAACTGCCGTCGCACGCTGGTGCTGGTCGGGCTGCCCAGGTCGGACGGCTCCTCGGTCGGCGGCGGGGGCGGCGGCGGCCCGTGCTGGGCCAGGAACCGCTGAGCGGCCGCATCCGGGTCACCGGCGACCGAGCTGAAGATGTCGGCCCAGTTCGTGGTGCCCATCGACGGGCCGATCTGGCTGGGCGGACCGTAGAACGCGGTCTTGCCGCCCGGCGCCAGCAGCAGCACCTGATCGCAGACGTCGAGGTAGGTCAGCGAGTGCGTGACGACCAGCACGACGCGGCCCGCATCGGCGAGCTGGCGCAGCATCGTCATGACCTGCCGGTCCAGCGCCGGATCCAGACCGGAGGTCGGTTCGTCCAGGATCAGCAGCGACGGGCCGGTCAGCAGCTCCAGCGCCACCGACGCGCGCTTGCGCTGGCCGCCGGAGAGTTTGTCGACGCGGGTCTCGAGATGCTTGGTCATCTCGAGTTCCTCGAGGACCTGCATGACGACCTGCTCGCGGTCGGCTTTCGTGGTGTCCGGGGGCAGCCGCAGCTCGGCGGCGTACATCAGCGCCTGGCGGACGGTCAGCTGGCCGTGCACCACGTCGTCCTGCGGCACCATCCCGATCCGGGAGCGCAGCGAGGCGTACTCGGCGTGCACGTTGTGGCCCTCGAAGGTGACCGTGCCCGTCGTCGGGTGCGTGTAGCCGGCGACCAGGCGCGCGAACGTCGACTTGCCGGCACCGGACGGGCCGATGACGGCGGTGAGCGTGCCGGGCCGCGCGGCGATCGAGATGTTGTCCAGCAGCGTCTTGTTGTTCTCGATGGTCCACGTGACCCCGTGCACCTCGAGCCCGCCGGTGCGGGTCGCGGCCTCGGTCTCGGTGCGCCGCACCAGCGTGCCGCCCGAGAAGACGAGGTCGATGTTGCCGATCGTGACGGTGTCGCCGTCGTGCAGTAGGGCCGATTCCACCCGCGCGCCGTTGACGAACGTGCCGTTGATGCTGCGGTTGTCCTGGATCTCGGTCCCGGCCGGCGTCGGCACCAGGGTGGCGTGGTGGCGCGACGCCAGCACGTCGGGCACGACGATGTCGTTGTCGGTGGCGCGGCCGATCTTCACCGCGCCGGGAACGTTGTCCGCGGGCCGGCTGCCCGGCCGCAGGATCTTGAGCATGCTCGTCGCGAGGTTGCCGTCGCTGGAGCGGGGTGCCGCGGTCGGGCCCATCATCGTCGCGGACTCCAGCTCCGGCGAGGAGATCGGCGGCGGCTGCGACGGCCGGAGCGGAGGCGGGGTCGGGGCGGTGCTCGGCGGTGCGGTCGGGTAGGCCGTCGGTCCGCTGGCGTAGGCGTGCGGCGCGGTGGGGTAGCGCGGCGGCGGCGCGGTCGGATACGTGTGCGGGCGCGACGGAGGGCCGGGCGGCGGTGCGTACTGACGTGGGGCCGAGGCGTGCTGCGGGTAGGCCGGCGGGGCTTGGCGCTGCTGACCCGCGATGGGCACCGCGGTGGTCGGGGTCCGGCCGGCAGCGCCCTGATGGCGGCCGACCTCGAAGGTCAGCCGGGGGCCGTCGGGGTTGCCGATGTTGACGGTCTGGCCGTCGGAGATGTCGACCGCGGGCACCCGCCGGTTGTTGACGAACATCCCGTTGAGGCTGCCGTTGTCGATCGCGACCCAGCGGCCCTGATCGAACCGCAGCACCAGGTGTGCGCGGCTGATCAGCGGGTGGGCGATTCGGACGTCGGCGCGGAGGTCACGCCCGACGACGACATCGTTTCCGGCCGCGAAGGTCCGGGTCGATCCGTCATACCGAACGGTCAGCGCAGGTGCAGCGGGTCGGCTCATCGGGCCCAACTCTAACCGCAGGAGGGCCGGCTTCGGCGGAGGTGCGACCCGTGGTCAGCGCCGCGGGATTCGCCAGTTCGCGGTGTCGGTGATCTGCCGCAAAGCCGCGATGCGCTCGCCGCGGGTCGTGATGACGTGAGCGAAGTCGGCGTCGACGGTCGTCGCACCGTCGCGGGCCGGGCCCCGGTAGCGGCCGAGCACGACCACGCGGTCGGCGTCCACGGCGAGGTATTCGGTCGGGTCGACATGCATCTCGTAGAGCTCGGCGATGCGGCCCCAGACGGTCCCGATCATGTCGAGCGCGCCGCGGTGCACGCCGCCGACCTGATGGGGCATGCCCGCGCTGACCGTTCCGACGAAGTCGTCGGTCAGCAATCCGACAAGGGCTTCGCCGTCGGCGGCGGCGAGCGCGGCGTAGAGCCGCTGGGCGACATCGGTGGCGGTGGTCATCGGCGCTCCTTCAAATATTAGAGAGTGCTCTCTATTATAGGGTAGTGCGATGCCGCGGCCCGCGCAGTTCACCGTCGACGACCTCCTCGACGCGGCTGCTCAGGTGCTCGCCGACGGGGGCCCCGCCGCGGTGACGATGTCCGCGGTGGCCCGTGCGGCCGGCGCTCCGAGCGGCTCGATGTATCACCGCTTCGCAGGCAGGGCGGCCCTCTGCGCCGAACTGTGGATGCGCACCGAGGAGCGGTTCGTCGGGGGTTTCACCGCGGCGCTCTCGGCGCCGGGCGATGCGCGTCAGCGATGTGTCGCCGGCGCCCGGTTCACCGTGGCGTGGTGTCGTCAGAATCCGAGCGAGGCCGGGGTCCTGTTGGCCGGCGCCGACGCGCTGGGCGCTGCGGACTGGCCGTCGGCCGTGGCCGCGCGGCGCCGCCGCCTGCATCGGGAACTGCGCCGTCTGCTCAAGGATCTGCACGCCGACACCGACCGGGTGAACGCCGCCGTCATCGACATCCCCTACGCGGTCGTGCGCCGTCACCTGTCGGCCGGCGCGGTGATCCCACCCAGCGCCGACGAGATCGTCGCGGACTGCGCCGCGGCGCTGATCGCCGACTGAAAGTTTGCCGGTCGTCCGGCGAGTCGCGCGGAATCCGCGCGAGTTCGTGGTCACCATTGAGCATGGTGTCCCGAGCGGCCCTGCTGTTCATCGGAGTGACCGGACTGTGCGTCGTCGCCGCGCTGCTGGCGCCGACGGTCGATGCCCAAGGCGGAGCGGTCGCCATCGACGGCAGGGGATTCGTCGGCACCGAAGCCCGCTGCGAGACCGCGTCATCCGGGGTGGCGTTCGGCCGCACCGCCAGCGCGCTGGTGGTGATCTGCAAGACCGGCGACGGCTATCAGTACCGCGGCGTCCGGCTCCGCGACGATGCGCTGCTCACGCTGGCCGCCGACCGAACCGGCGCCGGTGTGTTCAACGCCGAGAACGACGGTGTCGCCTACACCTTCTCCGCGAAGGAACTCGTTGTCGCCGAAGGGGATCGGGTACTCGTGACCGAGCCGATGGTGGCCTACGTGGAGCCGCGCACCACCGGCTGATAGTGATCCGGTGCGCCCGTCAGCACGCAGTGGGTGTGGCTGTAGATGGTGGGCATGCACTTGTTGCAGTGGTCGCAGATCGAGCGCACCGAGCTGTCGGCCTGGATGCGGTTGAGCAGGTCGGGTTCGGCCAGCAGCGCGCGACCCATCGCGACGAAGTCGAAACCCTCGGCCATCGCCAGGTCCATGGTCTCGCGATTCGTGATGCCGCCCAACAGGATCAGCGGCATCTTCAGCTCGGCGCGGAACTGCTTGGCATGGCGTAGCAGGAACGCCTCGCGGTACGGATACTGGCGCAGGAACTTCTTGCCGGTCATCCGGATGCCCCACCGGATCGGCGGCTTGAACGCGTTGGCGAACTCCTTGACCGGTGCGTCGCCGTGGAACAGGTACATCGGGTTGACCAGTGAGCTGCCCGCGGTCAACTCGATGGCGTCGAGCCCGCCGTCCTCCTCGAGCCACTTCGCCGTCTGCAGCGACTCCTCGATGCTGATCCCGCCGCGCACACCGTCGGACATGGTGAGCTTGGCCGTCACCGCGATCGGGTTGCCCTCCTTCTCGACGGCCTGGCGGACCGCGCGCACCACGCCGCGCGCGACCTTGGCGCGGTTCTCCAGCGAGCCGCCGAACTCGTCGGTGCGGCGGTTGAGCAGCGGGCTGAGGAACGAACTGGCGAGGTAGTTGTGGCCGAGGTGGATCTCGACGGCGTCGAAGCCGGATTCGATCGCCAGCCGCGCGGCGCTGGCGTGCGCCTCGGTGACCTCGCGGATGTCCTCGCGGGTGGCCTTCCTGGCGAACCGCATCGACAGCGGGTTGAAGAAGCGGATCGGTGCCAGCGCCTTGGCCTTGTTGGTCCTGGCGTTGGCGACCGGGCCGGCGTGGCCGATCTGCGCGCTGATCGCCGCGCCTTCGGCGTGGATCGCCTCGGTCAGCCTCTTGAGACCCGGCACCGCCTCCGGGCGCATCCAGATCTGCCAGCCGTCGGTGCGCCCGCCGGGGGCCACCGCGCAGTACGCCACCGTCGTCATGCCGACTCCGCCGGCGGCGGGCAGCCGGTGGTAGTTGATCAACTCGTCGGTGACGAGCGCGTTCGGCGTCGACGCCTCGAACGTCGCCGCTTTGATGATTCGATTGCGCAGCGTCACCGGGCCGAGCTTGGCCGGGGTGAACACATTGGGCTGAGTGTTCATAGTGAGGAGCATGCCAGACTGACACCCGTGGGTGCGATGACACTGGACGGCAAGGCCACGCGCGACGAGATCTTCGTCGACCTCAAGGAGCGGGTTGCGGCGCTGACCGCGGCCGGCCGCACACCGGGACTGGGCACGGTGCTCGTCGGCGACGACCCGGGCTCGCACGCCTATGTGCGCGGTAAGCACGCCGACTGCGCGAAGGTCGGCATCAACTCGATCCGCCGCGACCTGCCCGCCGACATCAGCCAGGCCGAACTCGACGCGACGATCGACGAGCTCAACGCCAATCCCGAGTGCACCGGTTACATCGTGCAGCTGCCGCTGCCCAAGCACCTCAACGAGAACGCCGCCCTGGAGCGGGTGGATCCCGGTAAGGACGCCGACGGCCTGCACCCGACGAACCTGGGCCGGCTGGTGCTCAACGAGCCCGCGCCGCTGCCGTGCACGCCGCGCGGCATCGTGCACCTGTTGCGCCGCTACGAGGTGGAGATCGCCGGCGCGCACGTGGTCGTCATCGGCCGCGGTGTGACGGTCGGGCGGCCGCTGGGCCTGCTGCTCACCCGTCGCTCGGAGAACGCCACAGTCACGTTGTGCCACACCGCGACTCGGCATCTGTCCGAGATCGCACGGGAGGCCGACATCATCATCGCCGCGGCCGGCGTCCCGCACATGGTGACCGCGGAGATGGTGCGGCCGGGCGCGGCCGTCGTCGACGTCGGGGTCAGCCGCGACGACAACGGCAAGCTCGTCGGCGACGTGCACCCCGACGTGTGGGAGGTGGCCGGCCACGTGTCGCCCAACCCCGGCGGCGTCGGCCCGCTCACCCGGGCCTTCCTGCTGACCAACGTCGTCGAGCGGGCGGAGGCACTCGCCGCAACGTGACCCCAAAGGAGTTCGCGCGCAAGGTTTTCGCGGGGCAGTGGCCGTTCTGGCTGGTCGGCCTGATCCTGGCTGCCGCCTTCGGTCTCGTGGTCACCGGGTACTGGCGGCGCGGTGCGCTGGTGATGGCGATCGGCGTCGGCGTCGCGGCGGGGTTGCGGTTGATGCTTAGCGACGAGCGCGCGGGGCTGCTGGCGGTGCGCAGCCGGATGATCGACGTCGTCACGACGGCGGTGGTGAGCGCGGCGATGCTCTACATCGCCTGGACGATCGACCCGCTGGGCACCAGCTGACCCGCGCGCTCGCCGCGCGCTCGCCGAAACTGAGGATCTGCAGAAAAAGTGCGAGTAGGAGCCTGCACAACCTCAGTTTCGGCGCCGACGGTAAATTTGCTCAACGGGCAATCTTGCCCGCTGTGCAAGTTTCGGGTTAGCCTGGCCGCATGACCGGACTGCGGGAACGCAAGAAGCTCGACACCAAACGCGCACTGAGCGATGCCGCGCTCAAGCTGGTCCTGGAGCGGGGCGTGGACTCGGTGACCCGCGAAGCGATCGCCGAGCTGGCCGGCGTCTCGTTGCGCACCTTCAACAACTACTTCACCGGCAAGTACGAGGCGCTGGCCTACCGGCAGAGTGAACGCCTGCGCCGCAGCATCGCGGTGCTGCGCCAGCGGCCCGCCGACGAGCCGCTGTGGACGTCGATCACCGAGTCGGTGCTGGCGCCGCTCGAGGAGGACTTCGCCGACTCGGACGCCGCGGAGAACCGGATACCCAGCCGGGAGGAGTTCGCGGAGATCCGAAAACTGCTGATGCGACCGGAAATTCGCGACGTGGTCTCCAAAGAACTGTTCGACGAGTGGATGGTCGTGGTCGCCGAGCGCACCGGCACCGACCCGGAGGTGGACATGTATCCCCGCCTGGTCGCCGCCGTCGTCCGGGCCGTCGGAGACGCGGCGACCGAAACGTATGTGCGGGCCGATCCACCGGTTCCGATCACCACGCTGATTCGCGCCGGCTTCGCCGAAGTGGCCGCCGGACTGCCGGATCCGAGCGCCTCATGAGCCGCGAGAGTGTGGTGATCAGCGGGGCGGGTCCGAACGGTCTGCTGCTGGCGTGTGAACTCGCGCTCGCCGGTGTGCGCCCGGTCGTCCTCGACCGGCTGCCCGGACCGAGCGACGAACCGAAGGCCAACGGCCTTGTCGGCCAGGTGATCCGGCACCTCGACATGCGCGGGTTGTACCACGTGCTCGGTGGCGAGGAGGGTCCGCCGCGGCCGGTGTACGGGTGGCCGTTCGCGGGGATGGCGCTGAGCTTCCTCGAGCTGGACGACAACCCGATGCACGCCCTGCTGATCACGCAACCGCTGCTGGTGCGGCTGCTGGAGAAGCACGCGCGCGGCCTGGGCGTCGACATCCGCTGGGGGCACGAGCTGATCGATCTGGAGGCACACGCCGACTCGGTGTCGGTGACAGTGGCCGCAGAGGGGCAGACCTACGGCCTGCGCGCCGGCTATCTGGTCGGTGCCGACGGCGGTCGCAGCATGGTCCGCAAGCGCCTCGGCGTCGATTTTCTCGGCCACACATCGCCGATCGTGAGCCGGATCGCGCACGTCGGGCTGCCCGACGAATGGCTCGTTCCCGGTCAGGGATACGACATTCCCGAATTCGGCCGTCTCAAGTTCGGCTACAACCGATTCGAGCGCGGCAGCATCATCGTCTTCCCGCTGGAGCCCGAACGGCCGCTGCTGGGCACCACCGAGTACGGCCAGACAGTCGATGATGCCGACGACGCGATGACCCTCGACGAACTGTGGGCCAGTGTCCGTCGGATCATCGGCGTCGACGTACCGCTGCAGACCCCGAAAGCCGCGGGCCCACATGCACTTCGGCGGCTCGAGAACATCAACTCCCGCCAGGCCGAGCGCTACCGGGTCGGACGTGTCCTGCTGCTCGGCGATGCGGCCCATGTGCACTCGCCGATGGGCGGGCCCGGCTTGAATCTCGGACTGCAGGACGCGGTGAACCTCGGCTGGAAACTGGCCGCCGTCGTCAACGGCCGGCACTCCGACGACCTGCTCGACACTTACGAGTCCGAGCGCTACCCGGTCGGCAAGCGCGTGATGATGCACTCGCAGGCTCAGCTCGCGCTCGCGGCACCCGGACCCGACGTGGACGCGTTGCGCACGCTGTTCGGCGAGCTCGCCGAGCACCGCGTGGTCGTCGAACATCTGGCGCACCTGCTGGCGGGCTCCGACGTGCGCTACGACGTCGGCGACGGACACCCGCTGTCGGGGCGGATGGTGCCGGAGTTGGTGCTCGACGACGGTCGGCGTGTCGCCGAACTCCTGCACCGGGGGCGCGCGGTGCTGCTCGACCTGTCCGGCGGCGCCGCGGCGGCGGCCGCTGCGGCGTGGGCCGACCGGGTCGACGCCGCGGTCACGACCATGACGCCGCCGCCCGCCGCGGCGCTGTTGATCCGCCCCGACGGGTACGTGGCCTGGGCGGCGGACCGGGTCGACGACACTGCGGCTGACGCGCTGCGGGTCGCCCTCGCGCGCTGGTTCGGCGCCGGGTAGGGGTTTCGGATAACCCGCCGCGGGCACCCATCCCGCATCGCTTCTGCGTCGAATCCCTGACGCCATGCGAAGTCGGCGGCGCGCGGTCGCCCGAAGCTAAGGAGTGCGGGATGACGCAGGTATCGCCGATGCCGAAAGTCGACGGGCCGCCGTCGTCGCGGATGCTGACTCTGGTCGTCGGCTGCCTCAGCGTCGCGGTGGTGGTCGGCTCGATGGTCGCGTTCAACACCGCACTCGGCGATGTCGCGGCCGTGACCTCGGCGACCCAGACGCAGCTGAACTGGATCGTCGACGGCTACACGCTGGCGCTGGCCTGCCTGTTGCTCCTGGCCGGCGCCATCGGCGATCGCTACGGCCGGCGCGCCGCGCTGATCGGCGGGCTCGCGGTGTTCTCGATCGCGTCGGCCGCGCCGGTGCTGTTCGACGCCCCGACACAGGTGATCGCCGCCCGGTTGGTGGCCGGTGCCGGCGCCGCGTTCGTCATGCCCGCCGGCCTGTCGCTGCTGTCGCGGGCCTACCCGGCCGAGGAGCGCGCGAAGGTCATCGGCATCTGGGCGGCGGTCGCCGGCTGCGCGGGGGTGTTGGGGCTGCTCGGGTCCGGACTGGTGCTCGCCAACGGCGAGTGGCAGGCCATCTGCTGGGCGCTCGCGGGCGCCGGTGTCGTCGTTCTCCTTGCGGCGCTGACGCTTTCGCCCGACGCCGAGCGCGAGCACGCCACCGGGGGCATCGACTGGTTCGGGTCGCTGCTGATCGCCCTCGCGGTCGCGCTGGTGGTGTTCGGGCTTCTCGAGGCCCCCACCCGCGGCTGGACGGACTGGCGGACCCTCGGCTGCCTGGGCTGCGGCGCGCTGGCCGCCGCGCTGTTCGTGCTGACCGAACGGCGGATGACCGCACCGCTGCTGGATCCGCGGTTGTTCACCGACCGGCTGCTCGCGGCGAGCGCGGTGACGATCACCGCCCTGTTCGCGGCGACGTTCGGGTTCTTCTACCTCGGTATGCAGTACGCGCAGCTGGTGCTCGGCTATTCGGCGCTGACGGCCGCCGGCGCGTTCGCTCCGTTCGCGGTGCCGGTGGTCGCGCTGTCGGTGCTCTCGCACCGGATCGTGCCGCGCTGGGGACCGGTGCGTCCGCTGGTCGCGGGGCTGGCGGTGATCGCGGCCGGCTTCGCCAGCATGCTGTTGCTGCAACCGGATTCGTCGTACCCGAACCTGCTGCTGTCGTCGGTGATCATCGGTGCGGGCATCGGACTGGCCACCGCGCCGGCGACGTCGACGATCATGCTGGCGCTGCGCGACGACCAGCAGGGTGTGGCGTCGGCGATTAACGACACCACCCGCGAACTGGGCGCCGCGGTCGGGATGGCCGTCGCCGGTTCGGTGCTCGCCGACCGCTACGCCGCCGAGGTGAGCACGCGGCTGGCGGGGCTGCCCCGGCCGCTCGCCGACGAGGTCGCCGACGGGTTCGGCAAGGCCGTGCGCATCGCGCAGTCACTGGGACCGGGCGGCCGGCCGGTCGCAGAGGCGTCACAGCAAGCCTTCCTGACCGCGCTGCACTCGTCGACGACGGTACTGGCGGTGCTGTCGGCCACTGCGGCGCTCGCGGTGGCCGCGATCAGCTCGGCTCGCCGAACGTCAAGTTATGAGTGAGATATGGGCAGATTCTCGAGCGCAACTCGACGTTGGGGCGTCAGGTCATCGTCGCGCGGATGCACACCGTCACGTACGGCAGCGCCAGCCCACTCGAATTCGCCAGCGCCGGGTGCGTGTTCAGTAGTTCGCGGACGCGGTCCAGCGTGCGGGTGCGGACCTTCTCCGGTGAGGTGATGCAGTAGCTGCGCGACGCCACCAGATCGATGAGCGCCTGCGGGGTCAGATAACTCGTCCACTCGACCTGGCGGCGCTCGACGCCGGTGAACGGCTCGGGCAGGGTCACCTTGTGGTTGAACGGGTCGTCCTCGTGACCGATGATGCGGCCCAGGTCCTTGACCCAGCCCATCCGCTCGTCGCGGGTGTTCCACACCAGCCCGAGCCGGCCGCCGGGCCGCAGCACGCGGGTCACCTCCTTGGCCGCGCGCTCCGGGTCGAACCAGTGCCACGCCTGGGCCACCAGCACCGCGTCGACGCTGTCGTCGGGCAGCGGGATCTCCTCGGCGGTGCCGAGCAGCGCGGGCGTGTCGGGCAGCGAATTGCTCAGCAGCTCAAGCATTTCCGGAATCGGGTCGACGGCGACCACGTCCAGACCGCGTTCGACGAGCCGGGTGGTCAGCTTGCCCGTGCCCGCTCCCAGGTCGAGCACCGTGCGCGCGTCGGGCGGCAGCAGCCAGTCGATGGCCTCGGGCGGGTACGACGGCCTGCCGCGTTCGTAGGCGGCGGCTTCCGCGCCGAAGGACAGCGAGCGGTCCTGCTCCGGCCGGCTCACCGCGGGCTCATTTCGAAGCCAGCTCCAGCGTCTGGCGGATCAGCTTGTACACCGCGTCCGTCTCGACCAGGAACCCGTCGTGTCCGTAGATGGAGTCGACGATGTCTAGCCCGTCGCAGCCGGGCAGCAGATCGGCCAGTTCCTGCTGCAGCCGCAGCGGATACAGCCGGTCGGAGGTGATGCCGCCGACCACCGCGGGCACGGGGCAGCCGCGCAGCGCGGCCTCCACGCCGCCTCGGCCACGGCCCACGTCGTGGCTGGACAGCGAATCGCTCAGCGTGACATAGGTTCCCGCGTCGAACCGCGAGACGAGCTTGCGGCCCTGGTATTCGAGGTAGCTCTGCACCGCATAGCGGCCGCCGCGCCCCGGATCCTCACCCGGCTGCGCGTCGTTGGCGAACCGGGTGTCGAGTTCGGTTTCGCCGCGGTACGTCAGATGCGCGAACCGGCGGGCGATCTCCATGCCGAGGTCGGGGGAGCGGCCGGTGCCGTAATAGTCGCCGCCGCACCAGTTCGGGTCGGCCTTGATCGCGGCGATCTGCGAACTCTGGGTGCCGATCTGGTCAGCGGTGGCGCGCGCACCGACGGCCAGCACCAGCGCCGAGCGCACCCGCTCCGGATACCCGACCATCCACTCCAGCGCCCGCGCGCCGCCCATCGAGCCGCCCACCACCGCGGCGACCTCGGTGATGCCGAGCGCCTCGAGCGCGGCGATGTCGGCGGCGACCTGGTCGCGGATCGAGATGACCGGGAACCGCGAACCCCACGCATTGCCGTCGGGGTGCGGCGAACTCGGCCCGGTCGAGCCGCGGCAGCCACCCAGCACGTTGGTCGCCACCGCGCACCAGCGGTCGGTGTCGATCGGGCCGCCGGGCCCCGCGACCCCGTCCCACCAGCCGGCGGTCGGATGATCGGGGCCGGCCGGACCGGTGATGTGCGAGTCGCCGGTCAGGGCATGCAGCACGACCACGACGTTGTCGCGCTCCGGGGACAGCTCGCCCCAGCGCTGCACGGCGATCGACACGTCGTCGATGACCGCACCGTTCTCCAGCGTCAGCGGGCCGATGTCGACCACGCCGATCTCGCCTTCCGCGGGCAGGTTCAGGAGGGGCACCTCGACTTCCAGGTCAGAAAGCGTCATCAGAACGCCGCCGCAGTGTTCGGGTCCGTCGCGCTCGCGGCGCTGAACGGTTTGGCCGCGGCGAAGCCCTGCTCGAGGTCCGCCAGGATGTCGTCGATGCCCTCGATGCCGACGGCCAGCCGCACCAGACCGGGGGTGACGCCGGTGGCCAGCTGCTCCTCGGGGGAGAGCTGCGCGTGCGTGGTCGACGCCGGATGGATCACCAGCGAGCGCACGTCACCGATGTTGGCGACATGGCTGTGCAGCGTCAGCGCGTTGACGAACGCCTTGCCCGCGTCGACGCCGCCGGCCAGTTCGAACGCCAGCACCGCGCCGGTGCCCTTGGGGGCCAGCTTCTTTCCGAGTTCGTACCACGGCGACGACGGCAGGCCCGCGTAGTTCACCGACAGCACGTCGTCGTGGCCTTCCAGGTATTCGGCCACCTTCTGCGCGTTGGCGACGTGCCGCTCGACGCGCAGGCACAGCGTCTCCAGACCCTGGGCGATCAGGAACGCGTTGAACGGCGAGGCCGCCGAGCCCAGGTCGCGCAGCAGCTGCACGCGCGCCTTGAGCGCGTAGGCGGGCGGGCCGAGTTCGGCGAACACCACCCCGTGGTAACTCGGGTCGGGTTCGGTGAACCCGGGGAATTTGCCGTTGGTCCAGTCGAACGTGCCGCCGTCGACGATCACACCGGCGATCGCCGCGCCGTGGCCGCCGAGGTACTTGGTGGCCGAATGCACGACGATGTCGGCGCCGTGGGCCAGCGGCTGGATCAGGTACGGCGTGGCGATGGTGTTGTCGACGATCAGCGGCACACCGTTGTCATGGGCGACGGCCGCGACGTTGGGGATGTCGAGGACGTCGATCTTCGGGTTGGAGATCGTCTCGGCGAAGAACGCCTTGGTGTTCGGCTTCACCGCCGCGCGCCAGGAGTCGAGGTCATCGGGGTCCTCCACGAAGCTGACCTCGATGCCGATCTTGGGCAGCGTGTAGTGGAACAGGTTGTAGGTGCCGCCGTAGAGCCGCGGGCTGGACACGATGTGGTCGCCGACGTTCGCGAGGTTGAGGATCGCGAAGTGCTCGGCGGCCTGACCCGAAGCCAGGAACAGCGCCGCGACGCCGCCCTCGAGCGCGGCGATGCGCTTCTCGACGACGTCCTGCGTCGGGTTCATGATCCGGGTGTAGATGTTGCCCGGCTCGGCGAGCCCGAACAGCGCTGCGGCGTGGTCGGTGTTGTTGAACGTGTACGACGTCGTCTGGTAGATCGGCAGCGCCCGCGCGTTGGTGGCGGGGTCGGGGGTTTGCCCGGCGTGGACCTGCTTGGTCGCGAACGCCCAATTGGCAGTCGGGTCTTCTGGCGTGCTCATGCGGAACGGACCTCCATCTGGCTCTCGGGGGGTCCGTCACAACGGACCCGCGCTTGCCGGCGACCGCTCGCTAGCGGCCGCTCAACCTGGTCATCACCCGGGGCACCCCACCGCGGTTGGAGGGTTGCCGGCCAGCAAGCCGGGGCTTGTCGCTGGCGCTCATGACCGACCAGAAGCCTAGCGCACCTTCCTGACCGTGGGCCAGCGTGTGCTTGCCGGCGCGAAAGCTACTGGTCAGTAGCCAGATCACACCGGACCCGGGCGGACCCCCTGGCTCACACGTAGCGTCGGGTGCGGAGCAATACTGGTAGGCGACTGAGACGCCTGAACCTGACCGACAACGAGCCGGGAGAACACCGCATGACCGCCGAGCAGCCGACCATCATCTACACGCTCACCGACGAGGCGCCGCTGCTGGCGACGTACGCGTTCCTGCCGATCATCCGCACGTTCACCGAACCGGCCGGCATCAACGTCGAAACCAGCGACATCTCGGTGGCCGCGCGCATCCTCGCCGAGTTCTCCGACCGGCTGACCGAAGAGCAGCGTGTCCCGGACAACCTGGCCCGTCTCGGTCAGCTGACCCAGGAGCCCGACACCAACATCATCAAGCTGCCCAACATCAGCGCGTCGGTGCCGCAGCTGCTGGCGGCGATCAAGGAGCTGCGGGCCAAGGGCTACGACCTGCCCGACTATCCCGGTGAGCCGAAGAACGACGACGAGAAGGCCATCAAGGAGCGGTACGGCAAGGTGCTCGGCAGCGCCGTCAATCCCGTTCTGCGCGAGGGCAACTCGGACCGTCGTGCACCCAAGGCGGTCAAGGAGTACGCCCGCAAGCACCCGCACAGCATGGGCGACTGGTCGCAGGCGTCGCGCACCCACGTCGCGACCATGAAGGGCGGCGACTTCTACCACGGCGAGAAGTCGATGACGCTGGACAAGGCGCGCAACGTGCGCATGGAGCTCAAGACCAAGAGCGGTGAAACCCTCGTCCTCAAGCCCGAAGTCAAGCTCGATGAGGGCGACATCATCGACAGCATGTTCATGAGCAAGAAGGCGCTGATCGCCTTCTACGAAGAGCAGATCGAGGACGCCTACAAGACCGGCGTGATGTTCTCGCTGCACGTCAAGGCGACCATGATGAAGGTCAGCCACCCGATCGTGTTCGGCCACGCCGTCAAGGTGTTCTACCGGGAGGCGTTCGAGAAGCACCAGCAGGTGCTCGACGAGCTCGGCGTCAACGTCAACAACGGCATGTCCGATCTGTACGACAAGATCCAGTCGCTGCCCGCCTCGCAGCGCGAGGAGATCGTCCAGGACATCCACGCCGTGCACGAGCACCGGCCGGAACTGGCGATGGTCGATTCGGCAAGGGGCATCACGAATTTCCATTCGCCGTCCGATGTGATCGTCGACGCGTCGATGCCCGCGATGATCCGCCTCGGCGGCAAGATGTACGGCGCCGACGGACGGACCAAGGACACCAAGGCGGTCAACCCGGAGTCGACGTTCTCGCGGATCTACCAGGAGATGATCAACTTCTGCAAGACCCACGGCCAGTTCGACCCGACGACGATGGGCACCGTCCCCAACGTCGGGTTGATGGCGCAGAAAGCCGAGGAATACGGCAGTCACGACAAGACTTTCGAGATCCCCGAGGACGGCGTCGCCGACATCGTCGACAACGAGACCGGCGAGGTGCTGCTCACGCAGAACGTCGAAGAGGGCGACATCTGGCGGATGCCGATCGTCAAGGACGCCGCGATCCGCGACTGGGTGAAGCTGGCCGTCGACCGCGGCCGCGCCTCGGGCATGACCGTGCTGTTCTGGCTGGACACCGAGCGCCCGCACGAGGTGGAGCTGCGCAACAAGGTCAAGGCCTATCTGGCCGACCACGACACCGAGGGCCTGCACATTCAGGTCATGCCGCAGGTGTGGGCGATGCGGTACACGCTCGAGCGGCTGATCCGCGGCCAGGACACCATCGCCGCCACCGGAAACATCCTGCGCGACTACCTGACCGACCTGTTCCCGATCCTGGAGCTGGGCACCAGCGCGAAGATGCTGTCCATCGTCCCGCTGATGGCCGGCGGCGGCATGTACGAGACCGGGGCCGGCGGCTCGGCGCCCAAGCATGTGCACCAGCTGGTCGAGGAGAACCACCTGCGCTGGGACTCGCTGGGTGAATTCCTGGCTCTGGGCGCGTGTTTCGAGGACATCGGCCGCAAGACCGGCAACGAGCGCGCCGTGCTGCTGGGCAAGACGCTGGACTCCGCGATCGGAAAGCTGTTGGACAACAACAAGAGTCCGTCGCGCAAGACCGGTGAGCTCGACAACCGCGGCAGCCAGTTCTACCTCGCGCTGTACTGGGCCCAGGAACTCGCCGAGCAGGGTGAGGACAAGGAGCTCGCCGACCACTTCGCGTCGCTGGCCAAGGCGCTGGGCGACAACGAGGACTCCATCGTCAACGAGCTCGCCGAGGTGCAGGGCGACTCGGTCGACATCGGCGGCTACTACTACCCGGACGCGGAGAAGACCACCGCGGTGATGCGGCCGAGCAAGACGCTGAACTCGGTGCTCGAGGGCGCGACCGAAGCGCCGGTGACGCAGGGCTAACCGCCGAGCGCCTCGCGTGGCGGCGGTGCGGCGTAGCCGTCGACGAACTCGACGATCAGGTCGGCGACCCGTTGCGGCGCTTCGTACATCGGGATGTGCCCGACGCCGTCGAGGTGGGTGACCTTCGTGTCGGAGGGCAGCTGCGAGGTGAAGTGCCGGGTGAACCGCGGATGCGGCAGCACGCGGTCTTTCTCGCAGATCACCAGGTGCGTCGGTGCCTTGCCGTCGGCGATCTCGAGCAGTCCGGGCATGGTCAGCGATTTGACCAGCAGCTGGTAGTAGGCCGGGCAGTGCGCGACGTCGTCGATGATGTCGGCGACGTCCTCGTCGCTCAGACCCGCCCGGGTGGCGCTGACGGCGGGATAGGTCAGGTAGGGCGTGACGGGCAGTTTCAGCACCCGGTTGCCGAGCAGTTTGACCACGATGTAGAGCGGCAGCCCGGCGAGGAACTTGCCGACGATCTCGAACTTGGCGGGCGTGAAGTGCCGCCAGCCGCCCGCGGGTGCGATGCCGGTCAGGGTGCGGGCCCGGCCGCGCCGCTCGAGTTCGAACGCGACCCAGCCGCCGAGGGAGTTGCCGACGATGTGGGCGGTGTCCCAGCCCAGCGCGTCCATCCGGCGCTCGACGTCGTCGGCCAACGAGTTGGTGTCCAGGAAGAACGGGCCGCGCCCGTCGCCGTTGTGGCCGAGCATGGTCGGCGCGAACACCTCGTATCGACCCTTGTCAGCAATCAGCGGTGCGACCTGTTTCCACACGTTCTGCGACATCATGAACGGATGTAGCAACAACATTGGCTCCCCGGAGCCGACGTGAATCGGGGCACGCTCGGTCATGCTGCCCGACAGTAAGGTGATACCGCCGGTACCGCAAGTAGGTCGGCTAAGGTCTGCCGCTGTGAGCCCGCTCGTCGTCAGCACCATCAACGTCAACGGCATCCGCGCGGCCGTGCGGCAGCGATCCGCCGAGAATCTCGGGCTGCTGCCGTGGCTGGCCGAGACCACCGCCGACGTGGTCTGCCTGCAGGAGACGCGGGCCGACGACGAACAGGTGGCCAAGGCGCTGGCGCCGGCGGCCGCAAACGGCTGGCTGCTCGCGTCGGCCGAGCCGCACGTCAAGGGGCGCAGCGGCGTCGCCGTGCTGTCGCGGCACCCGATCGAGGCGACCCGGCTGCTGGACTCCGCCGAATTCGGCTCGCACGGCCGCTATCTCGAGGTCGACACCGCCGGGGTGACGGTGGCCAGCGTGTACGTGCCGACCGGCGAGGCGGACACCCCGTTCCAGCTGGAGAAGGAGCGGTTCATGGCGGCGCTGGCCGAGCGGATGGCCGCGCTGGCCGCCGGCGGCCGCGACGCCGTGGTGTGCGGCGACTGGAACATCGCGCACACCGAGAACGACATCAAGAACTGGAAGGGCAACGTCAAGAAATCGGGGTTCCTGCCCAGCGAAAGGCAGTGGCTGACCGAGCTTCTCGCCTCCGGCTGGGTCGACGTGGTGCGGACGCTGCATCCCGACGTGCCCGGCCCGTACGCGTGGTGGTCATGGCGCGGCCGTGCCTTCGACAACGACGCCGGCTGGCGCATCGACTACCAGCTCGCGACGGCCGGCCTGGCGGGGCGCGCGGTCAGCGCGCGGGTCGAGCGGGCGGCGGCCTACGCGCTGCGCTGGTCCGACCATGCACCGGTCACCGTCGAATACGGGTCGTGAAATGATCGATCCATCATGAGTGATGACCGCGCGGCCGCGCACGGAAGGACCGTGTTCTCCGGCGTCCAGCCCACTTCCGATTCCCTGCACCTCGGCAACGCGCTGGGCGCGATCAGCCAGTGGGTGGGCCTGCAGGACGACTACGAGACGTTCTTCTGCGTGGTCGACCTGCACGCGATCACGATCCCGCAGGACCCCCAACAACTGCGGCGTCGCACGCTGGCCACCGCCGCGCAGTACCTGGCGCTGGGCATCGACCCCGGCCGGGCGACCATCTTCGTCCAGAGCCACGTCCCCGAGCACACCGAACTCGCTTGGGTGCTGGGCTGTTTCACCGGTTTCGGCCAGGCCTCGCGGATGACCCAGTTCAAGGACAAGTCGCAGAAGGAGGGCAGCGAGGCCACCACGGTCGGGTTGTTCACCTATCCGGTGCTGATGGCCGCCGACGTGCTGCTCTACGACACCGACGTGGTGCCGGTCGGCGAGGACCAGCGCCAGCACCTCGAGTTGGCCCGCGACGTCGCCCAGCGGGTGAACTCCCGGTTCCCGGACACGTTCGTCGTCCCGGAGCCGATGATCCCGAAGGTCACCGCCAAGATCTACGACCTGCAGGACCCGACGGCGAAGATGAGCAAGTCGGCGGCCACCGAGGCCGGACTGATCAGCCTGCTCGACGATCCGAAGGTGTCGGCCAAGAAGATCCGTTCGGCGGTCACCGACAGCGAGCGCGAAGTGCGCTACGACCCCGACGCCAAACCCGGGGTGTCCAACCTGCTGACCATCCAGTCGGCGGTGACCGGCACGCCGATCGACAAGCTCGTCGAGGGCTACGCCGGACGCGGATACGGCGACCTGAAGTCCGACACCGCCGACGCCGTCGTCGAGTTCGTCACCCCCATCAAGACCCGTGTCGACGAACTGCTCGCCGACACGGCCGAACTGGAGTCGGTGCTGGCGGTCGGCGCCGAACGCGCCCGCGACGTGTCTGCCGGCACGTTGAAGCGGGTATATGACCGGATGGGATTCCTGCCGCCGCGCGGCTGACCCTCGGGAGGCTAGGCATGACACCTCCGGCCGAGCCGGACAAACCGGGTTTCGTGGACCGGCTGCGCGCGCGGTACGGCTGGTTCGACCACGTCATGCGCGCCCAGGGCCGCTACAACGACAGCAAGGGCGACTTCTACGCCGCGGGCATCACCTACTTCACGATCTTCGCGCTGTTCCCGCTGCTGATGGTCGGCTTCGCGGTCGCCGGCTTCGTGCTGGCCAGCCAGCCCGACCTGCTCGCCGAACTGCAGGAGCGGATCCGGGCGGCGGTGTCCGGCGACTTCGCCACCCAGCTCGTCGAGCTGATGGACTCGGCGATCGAGTCACGCACTTCCGTCGGCGTCATCGGGCTGCTCACCGCCGGATGGGCCGGGCTGGGCTGGATGGCCAACCTGCGCGAGGCGCTCAGCCAGATGTGGGGTCTGCAGCGGCGCGAGACGGCGGGGTTCGTGCGCACCAAGCTCTCGGACCTCACCGCGATCGTCGGCCTGCTCCTCGCGATCGCGGCGACCATCGCGCTGACCGTGCTGAGCAGTTCCGGGCTGGCCCGAAGCGTCGTCGAATGGGTTGGGCTGGGCGAAGTTCCGGGTGTGAGCATCGTGCTGCGGATGATCTCGCTGGCGATGTCGGTCGCGGTGTCGTGGGTGCTGTTCACCTGGATCATTGCGCGCCTGCCCCGCGAGTCGATCAGCTTCCGGTCGGCGATCCGCGCCGGGCTGCTCGCGGCGGTCGCGTTCGAGGTGTTCAAACAGGTCGCGTCGATCTACCTGCGGTCGGTGGTGACCGGCCCCGCGGGGGCGACGTTCGGCCCGGTGCTGGGCCTGATGGTGTTCGCCTACATCACCGCGCGCCTCATCCTGTTCGCCACCGCGTGGGCCGCGACGACGATCGAGAACATGGAAGCTGCGCCGGTGCTGCCGCCGAACGCGGCCACGATCACCCCGCGCGTCGAGGTCCGCGAAGGTCTGGGCGTGGCCGGTGCGTTGACCGCCGCGACCGTCGGTGCCGTTGGCGCACTGGGTCTTTCACGACTGCGCCGTCGCTAGCTGCTCACTTGCAGGCCGACGACGCAGCCGACGATGCCGAGCATCAGCACGACCTTGATCAGCGACACGGTCTCCGCGCCGGTCGCCAGCGAGTAGAGCACCGTCAGCGCCGCACCGATGCCTACCCACACCGCGTAGCCGGTGCCGACGGGCAGGTCGCGCAGCGCGATGCCCAACCCGGCCATCGAGATCACCGCCGCCACCACGAAGACCACGATCGGGACCGGGCGGGTGAAGCCTTCGGACTTGCTCAACGCGACCGCCCAGACCGCCTCGAACGCCCCCGAGATGATCAGAATCAGCCAAGCCATCAGACGCCTCCATCGCAACCGTCTTGTCGCTGGCCGGGTACGGTGCGCCTCGTCCGGATCGCCGGAACCACAGGCGATCACCATCCACGTTAACAAAGGCGTAACGTCGCGCCCTGTGCCGTTGAACACGTCGTGGTCGTCGCAGATGGGGCTGTCCGCGCCGATCGTCAACGCCCCCATGGGTGGTGCGGCCGGCGGGCGGCTGGCTGCGGCGGTGTCACGCGCGGGCGGCCTCGGCATGATCGGCATGGGCAGCTCGGCCACCGCCGCAGCGCTGGCCGCCGAGCTCCCGCACGTGGCCGGGCTCGAGCGGCCGTTCGGCATCGGTCTCGTGCACTGGGTGGCGGTGAACCATCCCGACCTGCTCGATCTCGCGCTGTCGGCCGGGCCCGCGCTGCTGTCGGTCAGCTTCGGCGACGACTGGTCCTGGGTCCGCCGGGCGCACGACGCCGGAGTGGCGGTGGCCGCGCAGATCGCCGACGTGGCCGAAGCGCGGCGGGCGGCCGACGCCGGTGCGGACGTGGTGGTGGCGCGCGGTGCCGAGGGCGGCGGCCACGGCCGGCCCCGGATGGCGACCCTGCCGCTGCTGGCCGAGGTGCTCGACTCCGTGGACGTGCCGGTGTTGGCGGCGGGCGGTATCGCGTCGGCGCGCGGGCTGGCCGCGGTGCTGGCCGCCGGAGCAGCGGGCGCGTGGCTGGGCACCGCGTTCACCGCATGCCCGGAGGCGTTGACGTCGGCGGCGGCGCGGTACGAGCTGCTGGCCGCGCCCGGTGACGCGACCACGACCACCCGCGCGTTCGACGTCGCGCTGCAATACCCGTGGCCCGCAACGCTTCCCGAGCGGGTGTTGCGCAACGAATTCGTCGACCGCTACGACGGCCGCGAGGACGCGATCGGCGCGGACGCGCGCGCGGCCCTCGCCGACGCGGTCGAGGCGGGCGACTACCGCGTCGCACCCGTCAATGCCGGGCAGGGCGTCGGCATGCTCCGCGAACCCCGGTCGGCGGCCGACGTGATCGACGCGCTGTGCGCGGGCGCCGAACAGCTGCTGCGCCGGTGGGCCGAGGACTTACGCTGAGCGCCGGTTCAGCGAGCGGGCGCCCATGATGAGCAAGAACACGATCACGCTGCCCACGACCGCGACTCCCACCCGCACCGGCATCGCGTCGACCTCCGGCAGCAGCGGCGCGGCGTTGACCGCCGGGTTCGCACCGTCGGCGGTCGGCTTCTGGCCGAGCAGCCCCGGATCGGGCTCGATCAGCGTGCCTACCTTGGTGCCGGGCGGCGTCGCGAACCCGTAGTCGAGCAGATGCGCCGCCTGCTCCCACGGCGCGATCGGCTGACGGGTGCCCTTGAGCAGCACCGCCACCAGCCGGCGGCCGTCGCGTTCGGCGGCGCCGACGAACGTCTGGCCGGCGTCGTCGGTGTAACCGGTCTTGCCGCCCATCGCGCCCGGATAGTTCAGCAGCAGCTTGTTGTCGTTCTCGATCGGGTAGCCGACGTCCCCGCGGCCCGGGAAGTCGAACGACCTGGTGGCCACGATATCGGTGAAGATCGGGTTCTGCCAGGCGTAGCGGTAGAACAGCGCCATGTCGTAGGCCGACGTGCTCATGCCCGGCCCGTCCAGACCCGAGGGCGTCGCGACCCGGGTGTCGAGGCCGCCGAGCTTGCGGGCCAGATCGTTGAGCTTGGTCAGCGTGGCGTCCCAGCCGCCGAGCTGACGAGCCAGCGCGAACGCGGCGTCGTTGCCCGAGTACATCAGCAGCCCGTGTAGCAGGTCGTTGATCGAGTAGTGACCGTTCTCGCCGACCCCGACCTTCGTGCCCTCCTGGGCGGAGTCCTCGGCGGTCCCGGGAACGACCTTGTGGATCGGCAACTCCTTGATCGCCTGCATCGCCACCAGCACCTTGACGATGCTGGCCGGGCGGTGCCTACCGTGCGGGTCCTTCGCCGCGATGACGTCACCGCTGTCCAGGTCGGCGACCACCCACGCCTCGGCCGACACGTCGCCAGGCACCGGCGGTGTGCCGGGCGCGGTGATCACGCCGCACCCGCTGAGCGCGTCGCCGCCCATCGGCTTGGCGGGCACCGGCAGCGGCGCCGGCGGCGCCTCCCCGGGCTTGGGTTCCTCGGAGGCGTCGACGGCGGGCGGCGTCACCTCGCGGTACGGGCAGGCGGTGGCCTCCGGCGCCGCGGGCGGCTGCGCGCTTGCCACCGCGGGCCCGGCCACCACGAACAGGGCTGCCACCAGCGCGGCGACGCGCTGGGACGACTTTCGGATCTTCGCCATCGTGAGCGCAGATTAGGCCGTCGGCGACGCGATCCCGCGGAGGCGCGCTGTTACTGGTGTGACTTGAGTTTCGCTTGTGACTTCCGGGTTGCGCCGAGCGCACGCTTTTTTGCGGCGCTACTCGGGCTTTGCGTACGAAACCGTGCGCTCGGCGTCAGGGGATCGGGCAGTGGGCGAGCGCGGGAAAGCCGATGGTGCCCATCCAGAGCCGGCCGCCGGACTCGACCAGACCCGTCACCAAACCGAACTGCGGATGCTCGGTGCGGATGCCTGCGACGACCTCGCCGCTGTCCGGGTCGAACGCCACCGCCCACACCTCGGGCGCGAGCTGGGGCTGAAACCGGTCGGGCAGCTTCCACAGCAGCTTGCGCAGCGCCGGCGACCGCGGCGCGAGCCATTCGGCGGCGGCGCTCGGCCCCGAGACCATCGCGCACCAGATCCGCCCGTCGGCGCCGGTCGACAAGTTGTCGGGCATGCAGGGCAGATGCTCGGCCAGCCGCGTCACCGAGCCGGCGCGCTCACCGGTGAGCCAGTACTTGGACAGCCGGCGGCCCAGCGTCTCGGCGAACACCAGCGCCGATCCGTCCGCGGTCGGGGTGACGCCATTGGCGAAATACAGGCCGGCCACCACGGTGAGCACGCTGCCGTCGGCGTCGCGCCGGAACAGGCTGCCACGCGGGCGGGCCTCGAACGCCGCGCCCTTGAAGTGCGCGTAGCTGAACGCGCTCGTCGATTCGGTGAAATAGATTGTGCCGTCGGCTGATTGGGTGACGTTCGAGCAGAACATCAGCCGCCGGTCGTCCACCTCGGCGACGAGCGTCTCCAGCGCGCCACTGTCCGGGTCCAGTGCGAACAGCCCACCGGGACTGGCGCACACCAGGATTCGGCCGTCGTGGGCGACGTGCATGCCGAGCGGCCTGCCCTCGACGGTGGCGACGACGCGCGCGTCGCCCTCCGGGGAGACGCGCAGGATGCGGCCGTCGACCAGGCCCGTCCACAGGTGCCCGGCGCCGTCGACGACGACGTCCTCGGGCGCGTCGCCGGGCAACGGCACGATGGTCAACTCGGCCGACGGCAGGTCGGGCAGCGGGTCGACCGGCGGCGGCTGCCAGCGGACGGGGTCGATCGGCGGCTTCTTCGAATCGGTCGCACTCATGGCGCCGACGCTACGCCGGATTCAAAGCAGCGCCCGACTCAGAGCAGGCGGCCTGCTTCCTCGAGGACGCCGCGCAGGATCTGGTAGATCGCGTCGAACTCCTTCTCGCCGCTGATCAGCGGGGGAGCCAGCTGCACGACCGGGTCACCGCGGTCGTCGGCGCGGCAGTACAGCCCCGCCTCGAACAACGCCGGGGTGAGGAAGCCGCGCAGCAGCCGCTCGGACTCCTCGTCGTTGAACGTCTCCTTGGTGGCCTTGTCCTTGACCAGCTCGATGCCGTAGAAGTAGCCCTCGCCGCGGACGTCGCCGACGATCGGCAGATCGTAGAGCTGTTCGAGGGTCGCGCGGAACTTCGGCGCGTTCTCCTTGACGTGGTCGTTGAGCCCCTCACGCTCGAAGATGTCGAGGTTGGCCAGCGCCACCGCCGACGACACCGGATGCCCGCCGAACGTGTAGCCGTGCGCGAACGTGGTCTTGCCGTCGTCGAACGGCTCGAACAGCCGGTCGCTGGCCACCATCGCGCCGATCGGCGAGTAGCCGGACGTCAAACCCTTTGCGCAGGTGATGATGTCGGGAACGTAGCCGAAGTCGTCGCAGGCGAACATCGAGCCGATCCGCCCGTAGGCGCAGATCACCTCGTCGGACACCAGCAGCACGTCGTACTCGTCGCAGATCTCCCGAACCCGCTCGAAATAGCCTGGGGGAGGGGGGAAGCAGCCGCCGGCGTTCTGCACCGGCTCCAAGAACACCGCCGCGACCGTGTCGGGACCCTCGAACTCGATGGCCTCGGCGATGCGGTTGGCGCAGTATTCGCCGAATGCCTTCTCGTCGTGCGCGTAGGGCTCGGGTGCGCGGTAGAAGTTGGTGTTCGGCGCGCGGAAGCCGCCGGGGGTCAACGGTTCGAACGGCGCCTTGAACACCGGAAGGCCGGTGATCGCCAACGCGCCCTGCGGCGTGCCGTGATAGGCGATCGCGCGCGAAACCACCTTGTGCTTACCGGGTTTGCCGGTCAGCTTGAAGTAGTTCTTGGCCAGCTTCCACGCCGACTCGACGGCCTCGCCGCCGCCGGTGGTGAAGAACACGCGGTTCAGATCGCCCGGCGCGTAGTTCGCGACCCGCTCGGCGAGTTCGATCGCGGTCGGCGTGGCGTAGGACCACAGCGGGAAGAACGCCAACTGCTCGGCCTGCTTGGCCGCCGCCTCGGCGAGTTCCTGCCTGCCGTGGCCCACCTGCACGACGAACAGGCCCGACAGCCCGTCGATGTAGCTCTTGCCCTTGCTGTCCCAGATCGTGACGCCCTCGCCGCGGGTGATGATCGGCGGCGTGATGCCCGCGCCGTGCCGGGCGAAATGGCCCCACAGGTGGCGGTTGGCCTTGGCTTCGAGATCGCTCGTGAGACTTTCGGTGATAGTCATCTGGTGCCCCAATTGTATTGCTGTTTAACAAGTTTCAAATAAACAAGAGTTTCGGTGGATATCACTCCCGGCAGGGCGCGGATCTGGGTGTTGAGCAGGTCGAGCAGGCTGTCGTCGTCCTCGCACACGACCTCGACGATGGCGTCGAACGAACCGGCGGTGAGCACGACGTAGTCCACCGACTCGAGCTCGGCCAGCTTCTCGGCGACCTTGGTGGTGTCACCGGTGCAGCGGATGCCGATCATGGCCTGGCGGGCGAAGCCCAGTTGCATCGGATCGGTGACCGCGACGATCTGCATGACGCCGGCGTCGACCATGCGCTGCACGCGCTGGCGGACAGCGGCCTCGGACAGGCCGACGGCCTTGCCGATGCCGGCATAGGAGCGGCGGCCGTCCTGCTGCAGCTTCTCGATGATCTGCTTGCTCAGGTCGTCCAGCTGAAACGCCGCGCCAGGTCGGGACTGGTTGACGCGGAATGACAGGGACCCGATGCTGTGCGCAGCACCCGGGGTAGGTGGCATGCCGATGATTGTGCACGGAATCCGTCGTAACAGGCAACCATCGCCATGAAATCCCTCGTTTGAAGGCCCTTCGGCAGCGGGATTGCGTAGCTGTAGGACGCCGAGTCGGTTAGGTTGGGCCCATGACTGCGACATCTGTTTCCACCAGCGTGGCAGGCAGCTGGATCGACGGGGCGCCGGTCACCACCGGCGGCGCCGCTCACCAGGTCATCAACCCGGCGACCGGGCAGCCGGTGGCCGATTACGCGGTGGCCACGCCGGCCGACGTCGACACCGCGGTGGCATCGGCACGCGCCGCGCTGGCCGACTGGTCGGGCGCGACGCCTGCCGAGCGGTCGGCGGTGCTGTTCAAGCTGGCGCAACTGGCCGGCGACGCCACCGATGCGCTGGTCGCCGAGGAGGTGAGCCAGACCGGCAAGCCGGTGCGGCTGGCAGCCGAGTTCGACGTGCCCGGCAGCGTCGACAACATCGACTTCTTCGCCGGCGCGGCCCGCCACCTGGAGGGCAAGGCCAGCGCCGAGTACTCCGGCGACCACACCTCCAGCATCCGCCGCGAGGCGGTCGGCGTCGTCGCGACCATCACGCCGTGGAACTATCCGCTGCAGATGGCGGTGTGGAAAGTGTTGCCCGCGTTGGCGGCCGGCTGCTCGGTGGTGATCAAACCGTGCGAGCTGACGCCGCTGACCACGCTGACGCTGGCGCGGCTGGCCAAGGACGCGGGCCTGCCCGACGGGGTGCTCAACGTGGTCACGGGGATGGGTGCCGACGTCGGCACGGCGCTGGCCGGGCACCGTGACGTCGATGTGGTGACGTTCACCGGGTCGACGCCGGTCGGCCGCAAGGTGATGGCCGCCGCCGCGGTGCACGGGCACCGGGTGCAGCTCGAACTCGGCGGCAAGGCGCCGTTCGTGGTGTTCGACGACGCCGACCTCGACGCGGCGATCCAGGGCGCGGCGGCCGGTGCGTTGATCAACACCGGCCAGGACTGCACGGCGGCCACCCGGGCGATCGTCGCCCGCGAGGTGTACGACGACTTCGTCGCCGGCGTCGCCGAGGTGTTCGGCAAGGTCGTCGTCGGGGATCCGCACGACCCCGACACCGATCTGGGCCCGCTGATCTCGATGGCGCACCGGGCGAAGGTGGCCGGGATGGTCGAGCGGGCACCGGGGCAGGGCGGGCGGATCGTGTGCGGAGGGGCGGCGCCGGACCGGCCGGGGTCGTTCTACCTGCCGACGGTCATCGCCGATGTGGCCGAACAGTCGGAGGTGTACCGCGACGAGATCTTCGGCCCGGTGCTGACCGTGCGCGCGTTCACCGACGACGACGACGCGCTGCGGCAGGCCAACGACACCGACTACGGTCTGGCCGCCTCGGCGTGGACCCGCGACGTGTACCGCGCGCAGCGGGCGTCGCGCGAGATCAAGGCCGGCTGCGTCTGGATCAACGACCACATCCCGATCATCAGCGAGATGCCGCACGGCGGCGTCGGCGCGTCCGGCTTCGGCAAGGACATGAGCGACTACTCGCTCGAGGAGTACCTCACCGTCAAGCACGTGATGAGCGATATCACCGGGGTCGCCGACAAGGAGTGGCACCGGACGGTGTTCGCGAAACGCTGAGGGCGCCGGTGGCGACGCGGGCGCCGGCACAGACGAGGCAGCGCACTACACTTCGTCGTATGACCGCCAGCGCGCGTGTCGACGAGTTCGAGGACCTGCGCCCGCATCTGATGTCCGTGGCCTATCGGCTGACCGGAACGGTGGCCGACGCCGAGGACATCGTGCAGGACGCCTGGCTGCGGTGGAGCACCGCCGATCAGGACTCCATCGCGGACCTGCGCGCGTGGCTGACGACAGTGGTGAGCCGGCTCGGCCTGGACCGGCTGCGGTCGGCGGCGCATCGGCGGGAAACCTATGTGGGCGAATGGCTTCCGGAGCCGGTGGTCACCGCGGTGGACGCCGACGATCCGCTGGCCGCGGTGGTGGCCGGTGAGGACGCGCGGTTCGCGGCGATGGTCGTGCTCGAGAAGCTCACGCCCGATCAGCGGGTGGCGTTCGTGCTGCACGACGGGTTCTCGGTGCCGTTCGGTGAGATCGCCGACGTGCTCGGGGTCAGCGCGGCCTCGGCGCGGCAACTGGCGACGCGGGCACGGCGGGCGGTGTCGACGGCACCGCCGCCCGTACCCGACGACGTCCACAACGAAGTCGCCGGCGCGCTGATGATGGCGCTGGCCGCCGGTGACATGGAAGCCGTTGTGCGCCTTCTGCATCCCGAGGCCACCTTCACGGGCGACTCGAACCGCCGGGCGCCGACCGCGCCGCGTGTCATCGTCGGCCCGGAGAAGGTGGCGCGCTTTCTGTTCGGCCTGGCCCGCCGCTACGGACCCGGCTGGCTGGACCAGAACCAGCCGGCGATGGTCAACGGTCAGCTCGGTCTATACACGTTCGGCTCCACACCGAACGAGGGCCGCCCGGCGGTGATGCCGCGGGTCACCGCGATGACGGTGCGCGACAACAGGGTCTGCGCAATCTGGGACATCGCCAACCCCGACAAGTTCACCGGTTCGCCGCTGCGGACCCTGGCGCAGCGGTAGGGCCGTCGGCGACATCGCGGATCTGGCTGAGCACCCGTGCCCCGACCTGAGCCGCCAGCGCCAGCGCCACCTGATCGTCGGGCGGCAGCTGCGCGATGAGTTCGGCGATGCGTTGCCGGCGGATTCCCTTGCGGATGTCCCATTGTTTGCGTCCTGCCTCACTGATCGTCACCAGGCGGGCGCGACCGTCCTCCGGATCGCTGCAGCGCTCGAGCAAGCCCTGCTGCTCCAACCGCTGAACCAGCTGCGTCATGCCCGATTGGCTCGCACCCTCGGCTTCGGCCAGGGCCGTCAGCCGCATCGGGCCCTGACGATCGAGCCGGTTGAGCACGAGCGTCGCGCTGGCACTCAAGGAGGCACGGTCGACGAGGTGGCGCCACAGCAGGTCAGCGCTCGTCACGACCATCTCTGAGATGGCTTCCATTCCGCGGGGATCGACCACGACGCTCACAGGCCATTCATATCACCTACAGGATGTATCCAACGAGGTGTGAAGCGATCGCTCCAGCGGCAGTTGACGCATGTCAATCTCAAGATGACGGTGCAGTCGGGAATATTACGGCGGCGGGTGGAAGTTCAGACACTGCGAGGCAATCGATCCGTGCAGCGTCGAATCACATAGGTGATATACATATGACTCCCGTGGCCGAGGAACCACCCGCGAGAACGATGCGTCGGCGCACGACGACGCGCCACACCGTCGTGCCCAGGGCCCTGCAGAGGGGCTGGCTGCCTGCCGTCACCGTCTTCGCACTGGCCGTCGGGTCCGTGGCGGTGTGGAAGGTGCACGAGATGTCGGCACCCGGACCGGTGCCGTCGGTGCTGCCCGCACAGGCGCCGGAACAGTTCACGCCGAAAACCATGACGTACGAGTTGTTCGGGTCGCCCGGCGACGGCGGCATGCTGACCTACATCGACCTCGACGGCAACCCGCATCGTGTCGACATCAGTGAACTTCCCTGGTCACATACCGAGACCACGACACTGACCGTGGTGTCCGGCAGCATCTCCGCCCAGGTCGAGGGCGGCGAGGTCGGCTGCCGGATCCTCGTGAACGACGTTGTCCGCGATGAGCGTTCGTCGACACACGCCAACGCCGACGTCACGTGCCGAGTCAAGTCCGCATGAGCTCGCACCGCGCAGGCAGGCCGTTCGCCGCGCGTGCCGTACGCGTGTTGGCGGTGCCGATCGTGGTGTTCTGGGCCCTGCTCGCGGTCATTACCAACACCTTCATCCCGCAGGTGGAGCGCGTCGCCGACGAACTCGCCGGCCCGATGATCCCGACGTACGCCCCATCGCAGGTCGCACTGCTGCATATCGGGGAGAAGTTTCAGGAGTCCGATTCGACCAACCTGACCATGCTGGTCCTCGAGGCCGACCGTCCACTCGACGAGGGCGACCACAGGTATTACGACGATCTGATCCGCCGCCTGCAGGCCGACACCGAGCACGTGCAGTACGTGATGAACCTGTGGGGCGAGCCCATCACCGCCGCCGGAGCCCAAAGTGTCGACGGCAAAGCCTCATTCGTGCTCCTGCGTCTCGCGGGCAACATCGGTCAGCTCGAGGCCAACGAGTCCGTCGACGCAGTCCGCGACATTGTCGCCGCCACCGCGCCGCCTCCCGGCCTGAGCGTCCACGTCAGCGGGGCAGCGCCACTGACCTCGGACACCCTCTCGGTCGCGAACTCCAGCCTCAACAACATCACGATCTTCACGATCATCCTCATCGTCGTGATGTTGCTGCTGGTCTACCGGTCGGTATCGTGCCTGTTGGTTCCACTACCGGCGGTGCTCATCGAGATGCTCGTCGCCAAGGGCGTCATCGCGACCCTCGGGCACTTCGGCTTCATCCCGCTGTCGTCCTTCGCGGTGAACGTGGTGGTCGCGCTGACATTAGGCGCCGGAACGGATTACGGCATCTTCCTGCTCGGCCGTTACCACGAGGCGCGCCAGGCCGGCGAATCCCGCGAGGACGCGTACTTCACCGCCTACCGAAGCGTGGCCCCGATCATCATCGGATCGGGGCTCACCATCGCGGGCGCCTGCTTGTGCCTGAGCTTTGCGCGTCTCGACTACTTCCACACCATGGGCCCGGCCGTGGCCATCAGCATGCTGTTCACCATCGCGGCGGCGTTGACACTTGCCCCCGCCCTGCTCACCCTCGGCAGCCTGCTGGCACTGTTCGATCCGACCCGCCCGAATAGTGGACGGCTGTACCGGCGCATCGCCACGAGCGTGGTGCGCTGGCCGAAACCCGTCCTCGTCGCGAGCACGGCGATCGTCATGGTGGGTGCGGTGTTCGTCCCGACGTACCGGGTCAACTACGACGACCGCGCGTACCAACCCGACGATGCGTCTGCCAATCTCGGTTTCCAGGCCGCCGACCGGCATTTCAACCAGAGCAAGCTGTTCTCCGAGATGCTGATGATCGAATCCGACCACGACATGCGCAACTCGGCGGACTTCATCTCCCTGGACCGCGTTGCCAAGGCCCTGATCGAGTTGCCCGGCGTCGCCATGGTGCAGAGCATCACCAGACCGCTGGGCCGGCCCCTGGAGCACGCGACCATTCCCTACCTGTTCACCACGCAGGGCAGCGTAAGTGGCCAGCAGCTGCCGTTCAACGAACAGCAGAACGAGAACACCGACAAGCAAGCCGAGATCCAGGCACGGTCGGTCGAGGTGCTGCAGCAGGTGATCACGATCACCCAGCAGATGTCGGCCGAACTGCACTCGACCACTGTGACGTTCGAGAACCTCAAGCAGGTGACGGACGACGTGAACGAGGGGATCTCCAACCTCGATGATTTCCTTCGTCCGCTCAAGAACTACTTCTACTGGGAGCCGCACTGTTTCAACATTCCTGTGTGCTTCGCCATGCGTTCGTTGTTCGACTCACTCGACGGCATCGACAGACTCGATGAGCAGATCGGCAATGCCGTCGTCTCGTTCGAAGCCATCGATCGCCTGCTGCCACAGATGATCTCGCAGTTGGAGCGGATGATCGCCGACAGCCAGGCCCTGCTGGGCGTCATCACCAACAACTACGGCCCCGCGCATCTGCAATCCACCCAGACCGATCAGACCTACTACGACCAGATCAATGTCGGCAACGACTTCGATGCGGCGCGCAGCGACGACTTCTTCTACATCCCGCACGAGGCGTTCGACAACGACGACGTCAAGACGGGAATGAAGCTGCTGATGTCACCGGACGGCAAGGCCGCCCGCTTCATCATCACCCACGAGGGCAACGCCATGGCTCCGGAAGGCATCGAGCACGTCGAGCAGTTCCCCGACGCGATCAAGAAGGCGCTCAAGGAGACATCGCTGGCCGGCGCCAGGATCTACATCGGCGGTGCGGCGTCGAACAACCTGGACATCAAGACCTATGCCGCATCGGATCTGCTCATCGTGGCGATCGCGGCGCTCGTGTTGATCTTCCTGATCATGTTGTATTTGACCCGAAGCCTGGTGGCCGCCTTGGTCATTCCCGGTACCGTCGCGTTCTCCTTCGCCGGCGCGTTCGGGCTGTCAGTGTTGGTGTGGCAGCACCTGATCGGGCTGCCGTTGCACTGGTTGATACTGCCGCTGAGCTTCATCATCCTCGTCGCCGTCGGGTCTGACTACAACCTGCTGTTGATCTCCCGCGTGAAGGAGGAGACCGGAGCCGGACTCAACACCGGCCTGATCCGCGCGTTGGGAAGTACGGGCGCCGTGGTGACCTCGGCCGGCCTGGTGTTCGCATTCACCATGCTGTCGATGCTCGTGAGCGATCTGCGCACGATCGGCCAGTTGGGCACGACCGTGTGTATCGGCCTGCTCCTCGACACCATGATCGTCCGTTCGCTGGTGGTGCCCTGCCTGCTGCGCCTGCTCGGCTCCTGGTTCTGGTGGCCCACTTTCATCCCGCAACGCCCGCGTCGGAGGGCATGACACGGCAGGAGATCACATGACCCCGTTCACGCTGTACGGCATCCTCGCGATCGTCTCGTTCTCCCTGATCTGGGTGGCCGCCGCCGGAGCGTTCATCTTCACCAGTCGGGTCAGGCGGCGCGCGCACGTCACCGCGACGCTGCGGGTCGGTGCCGCGACCGCCGCGGTGCGCAGGGTGGGCAAGCGCGCGCCGATGACCACCGACGAGCTCCATCTCGCCCGTCAGGTTCTCAACGACCGCGGCAATCCCCTGGCACTTGCGATTCCGGCCACGCTGTTCTTCCTGGGCTGCTTCTACGTGTTCGGCAGCCTCGAGGAGCTGCACGGGCGAACGCCGTCCGAACGCACGTTCCTCGGCGTGTTCCCGATGATCACTTCGGTGAACATGAGCCTGCAGATCCTGCGCAGCGTGCGGCTCAAGAGGCGGGCCCGCGGCATGAAACCCACGGGCCCGCCCGATGCCTGCGCTGACGGTGGCGCAGCCGGCGTCAGTTCGGCTCGGCAGTAGCCCACGGAACCCGGCACGCGTCACCGGAATTGAAACCCTGCTCGGTGATCCCGAGCGCCGAGTACATCCGCGCGCGCATGTTCTCGACGCCGATCTGGTAGGTCAGCTCGATGACGCCGTCGTCGCCGAAGCGGCGTTTGAGGTCGTCGACCTGCTCGTCGGTGATGGTGTGCGGGTCGGAGGTCACCGCGTCGGCGTAGGCGATGGCGGCGCGCTCGTCGTCGGAGAACAACGGCGGGGTCGCGTAATCGTCGATGTGCTTGAGCCGGTCGACGTCGAGGCCGTCGAGGCGCTGCAACATCGAACCGAAATCCACGCACCATGAGCAGCCGACGGTGCGGGCCGTCCAGAACACCGCGATTTCGAGGACGTTCTTGGGCAGCTTCTTCGACGCCGACTGCAGCATGCCTTCGTGCACGACGTTGGCCATCATCAGCCGGGGGTGGTGGGCGGCGACGGCGAAGGGTTCGGGCACCTCACCGAACCGGCGCTTGGCCACCCGGTAGAAGACCTTCGTCAGCAGTGAGGCGCGCTGCGGGGGGAGCGGTTCGATGCGGGGCTTCTGTGCGTTTTCGGTCATATCCGATAGACGAGACGGCCGGCCGAAGTGTGACAGCTGCCGGGTCTGGGGACGCTTGCGGGGCGAAGAGATGTTTGCCGGGCGGCGCGCCACGATTTGTGTATTTGCGATCGCAAGCACATTATTAACGTTATCGTTAGATACTTGACAGGGGGGAGGGGCGGTGGCGTCCGCTGCGCGGCTGTACGGCGATTCGCCACTGATTCGGTTGCGGCACGGCGCGAAAGGCTGCCCAAGCCACTTCAGTCGACCATCTGCCATGCGGATCGAGCACAACAGGCGCCCTGTCGAATCGGCCGCCCGGTGATGCCATACCGCCTCGCCCAGGTCGGGAGCGGGACCGGGCGAAGGTGGCCCCCAGGGGCCGCGATCGAGTTTGCGGACGCGCGTGAGCGCACCGTGCGAAGCGCCGCCGGCCCGGGCCGGTGCCGCCGGGCCGCTTGGAGGCCGATGTAAGCACCTTCCCGCCGAAACCCACCGACGCCCGTTCGCACCAGGTTCATCAGAGAGCCCGCTGGATGTGTGCAGGGCGGCTGCAAGAGAAACCAATTCGAAGACCAAAGGAAGAAATGCACGCAGTATCACGTCCGAAGTTCGCCACCGGAATCGCGCTGGCCGGCGCCGCGGTGATCGCCCTGTCGCCGGTGACGGTTCCCCTGCCCGACGCCGTCGAGCGGGTGACCGCCGCCGCGCCGTCGGTGCAGCTGACCGCGATCGACAATCCATTCCCGCTGTGGGAGGCGATCACCCAGCAGGCCGTCGGCGGTCTGCAAGCGCTCGTCGAGGAGTACCTCGCCGACCCGGCGCCGATCCTGACGCAGATCGCGCGCAATCAAGCGCAGAGCATCACCGAACTCGCCTTCCTCGGCACGACCTATGTGTCGTCGCTCGGCACGTCGGCCTGGAACCTGCCGGCCGACGTTCTGGAGATCCTTGCTGATCTGCAGGCAGGCAACGTCAATGCGGCCGTGCAGCAGCTGGTCGCGACACTGAGGGCCCCGCTCGACATGACGGCATGGTTGGCCCGCGAAGCGTTCCCGATCCTGGTGCGTCCGATCGACCGGTTGCTGGGTCTCGCCACCGCACTGCCGGCCGTGATCAGCCCGATCGTGGACGCCATCATGGTCGCCGGCAGCACGTACATCATGTCGGTCGCCGGCACCGCCGACGACGTCTGGCGCGGCATCAAGGCCCTGGACTTCGATCGTACGGTCAACGCGCTGCTGACCGGGCTGGCCGTGATTCCGGCGACCGCGCTGGGCCTGGTGGCCGCACCCCTGCAGGGCTGGATGGGAGCCAGCGCAGTCATCGCCAAGGTGCTGCGCGACATCGATCCGCCGCCGGGGCTGCCCACCGTCGCCCCGACCGCGCTGCCCGATCCGGAGGCGCCATCGCTGAGTATTGATGTCCCGCAGCAGGACTCGCAACCTGATGTCACGGCGCAACGCAACGCGGTGGCACAGCAGGTCTCGGTGAGCGAGTCGATCGACGTCGTCAAGGACGCCGACGTGGATGTCGACGTGGATGTCGAGGAAGACGTCGAGAAGCCGGTCCGGCCGAAGGTGCGCAATGGGTTGGCGTTCTCGCCGGGCAGCACCAGCGCGGACGTCACCGAATCCGACGGGGCCGACGATGTCGCCGACGAAGCGGCAGCGACCGATACGGGCGTCGAGCCGACCGGAGCCGGAACCGCCGCTGCCGACACCGGTGCTGACAAGGCGGACTCGGACAGCGACGACTGACGCCGGGTGATTTCGGTGCGCTACCGGTCGCTCAGTGGGTGTTGCGAAATGCCGAGTGAGGTGTTTGGCGTTCGGGACTGAGCGCGACACGATGAGTTATGGCTCGTTCGTATCGTCCTGTGGTGCGTGATCAGGAGTTCTTGTTGCCGCCGAATATGGCGGACTGGCTGCCTGCAGATCATCTGGTGTGGTTTGTCCTTGATGTGGTCGAGCAACTCGACACTTCGAGGTTGCACGCACAGCGGCGCACTGGTGGCGTCGGGCGGGCGGGTTATGACCCGGATATGTTGTTGGCGTTGTTGATCTATGCCTATGCGACAGGGCAGCGGTCATCGCGCCAGATTGAACGGTTGTGCACCGACCATGTCGCCTATCGGGTGGTGTGTGCTCAGGACCGGCCGGATCACACCACGATCGCGCGATTCCGCGCGGCTCACGATGAGGCGTTCACCGACCTGTTCGCCCAGGTGCTGCGCTTGTGCGCCCAAGCCGGGATGGTTCAGGTCGGGGTGGTTTCTATTGATGGCACCAAGATCGCAGCCAACGCCTCGAAATCAGCGAACCGGTCTCAGCGGTGGGTGGCTGAGCAAGCTCGCCGGATCGCCGAGGATGTGGTCAGTCAAGCCGCCGCGGTCGATGCCGCCGAAGACGCCGCAGAAGCCCAAGCCGGCCCGGCGCAGCGCCCGCCGGCCGAATTGGCTACCCCTGCCGGGCGCGCGGCGGCGATCAAGAGGGCCAAGGAAGAGATCGCCCGTCAAGACGCCGCCAACGCCGAGGCCGACGCTGCCGATGAGGCCCGTCAAGAGCACTACCTGCAGCGCGTGGAGGCCGGTGAAGTCGTGTCGAGTCGACCACCGGCTGGAGTGGATCAGGTGCGCCTGTATCAGGCCAGGATTGCCCGTGAACAGCGGCGTCTGGCCCCGTTGCTGAATGTGCGCGGGACCGCAGAGGCCAACCAGCGTGCCGCGATTCGCAAGATCCTCAAGAAGGCCCAAGCCGGATTGGCCCGGGCTCAGCAAGAGCAGGCCGCCGGGCTGGCTGACCGGCGGGGCGCGTCTGAACGCCGACGCGTCCGCCTCGGCGTTCAGCGTGGCCAGGCACGCGGGCCTGTGGTCAATCTGACCGATCCGCAGGCTCGATTGATGGTCGAGGGCGCCGGCGGCGGATCGGTTCAGGGCTACAACAGCCAGATCGTGTGCTCTGATGACCACTTCGTGATCGGGTTGCACATCTCCCAAGACGCCAACGATCTACATTGCTGGACACCAGCTTTGGCTGCGGCCACGACCCACATGGATGCCCTCAACAAGACGATCGAATTGGTCCTAGCCGACAACGGCTACTTCACCGAAGACAACATCACCAGCCCCGGGCCCGAGCGGCTCATAGCCCCGGGCCGGGGTCGAGCCGTTCATCACGACGCTAAACACCAATCCATTCAAGGCCCGCCACCACCGGATCTGTCACCGCGCGATGCGATGCGTCACACCCTGCGCGACCCCGAGCAGGCCCAACGATACAAACGCCGTTCGGCAACCGTGGAACCGGTAATCGGACACCTCAAAGACCGCATCGGCCTACGCCGCTTCGCCCGCCGCGGCCTGGCAGCCGTCAGCGCCGAACTGCATCTGGCCGCCGCAGCACTGAACCTCACTAAACTCCACACAGCCACCGCCGGATAACTCCGGCATCACCGTTGCACCCGGCGACATCCCCACCATCACCGGCTCACCGCTCACAAATCGCAACACCCACTCAGCGACTGTTAGCGCACCGAAATCGCCGTCAGCGCGCGAACATCAGCGCGCGCTTGACCTCCTGGATCGCCTGGGTCACCTGGATGCCGCGCGGGCAGGACTCAGTGCAGTTGAACGTCGTGCGGCAGCGCCACACCCCGTCGACCTCGTTGAGGATGTCCAACCGCTCGGCGGCGGCCTCATCGCGGCTGTCGAAGATGAACCGGTGCGCGTTGACGATCGCGGCCGGGCCGAAGTACGACCCCTCGCTCCAGTAGATCGGGCAGCTGGTCGTGCAGCACGCGCACAGGATGCACTTGGTGGTGTCGTCGTAGCGAGCCCGGTCGGTCTGGCTCTGAATGCGTTCGCGGGTCGGCGGATTGCCGCTGGTGATCAGGTACGGCTTGATCGCACGGTAAGCGTCGAAGAACGGCTCCATGTTGACCACCAGATCCTTCTCCACGGGCAGCCCGCGGATCGGCTCGATCGTGATGGTCAGCTGTTTGCGCGGGTTCTTCGGCAGCATGTCGCGCATCAACACCTTGCACGCCAACCGGTTGACGCCGTTGATGCGCATGGCATCCGAACCGCACACCCCGTGCGCGCACGACCGGCGGAACGTCAACGTGCCGTCGAGGTACCACTTCACGTAGTGCAGCAGGTTGAGCAGCCGGTCGGTGGGCAGGCACGGCACCCGGAAGCTCTGCCAGCCGGCGGCGTCGGGATCCTCCGGGTTGAACCGGGCGATCTTGAGCGTCACCATCACCGCGCCCTCGGGCACGGGCGGCAGTTCGGGATCCTTGGTCTCGACCTCAGGCGCGATAGTCATGTCGTCAGTACTTCCGTTCCATCGGCTCATAGCGCGTCTGGACCACGGGCTTGTAGTCCAGCCGGATGTCGGACAGAAGGTCCGAACCTTCCTTGTAGGCCATGGTGTGGCGCATGTAGTTGGTGTCGTCGCGGTTCGGGTAGTCCTCACGGGCATGCCCGCCGCGGGACTCCTTGCGGTTGAGCGCGCCGACGACGGTGACCTCGGCGAGCTCGAGCAGAAAGCCCAGCTCGATCGCCTCGAGCAGATCGCTGTTGTAGCGCTTGCCCTTGTCGTGCACGGTGATTCGCGCGTAGCGCTCCTTGAGGGCATGGATGTCGGTTAACGCCTGCTTGAGCGTCTCCTCGGTGCGGAACACCGCGGCGTTGTTGTCCATCGACTGCTGCAGCGCACCGCGGATGTCGGCGACGCGCTCGTTGCCGTGCTCGGAGAGGATGTCGCCGACCCAGTCGACCACCATGCCCGCCGGGTTCTCCGGCATGTCGACGAAGTCGTGGCCCAGCGCGTAGTTCGCGGCGGCGATGCCGGCGCGACGGCCGAACACGTTGATGTCGAGCAGCGAGTTGGTGCCCAACCGGTTGGCGCCGTGCACGGACACGCACGCGCACTCGCCCGCGGCGTAGAGGCCGGGCAGCGGAGTCGTGTTGTCTCGCAACACCTGACCGTTGACGTTGGTCGGGATGCCGCCCATCACGTAGTGACACGTCGGGTACACCGGCACGAGTTCCTTGACCGGGTCGACACCGAGGTAGGTGCGGGCGAACTCGGTGATGTCGGGCAGCTTGGCCTCGAGCACGTCCTCGCCGAGATGGCGCACGTCGATGTAGACGTAGTCCTTGTTCGGTCCGGCGCCGCGGCCTTCGAGCACCTCGAGCACCATCGAGCGCGCCACGATGTCACGCGGGGCCAGGTCGACGATCGTCGGCGCGTAGCGCTCCATGAAGCGCTCGCCCTCGCCGTTGAGCAGTCGACCGCCCTCGCCGCGCACGGCCTCGGAGATCAGGATGCCCAGCCCGGCCAGGCCGGTCGGATGGAACTGGTGAAACTCCATGTCCTCCAACGGCAGTCCCTTGCGGAACACGATGCCCAGACCGTCGCCGGTCAGGGTGTGGGCGTTGGAGGTGGTCTTGTACATGCGGCCCGAACCGCCGGTGGCGAACACGATCGCCTTGGCGTGGAACACGTGGATGTCACCGGTCGCCAGCTCGTAGGCGATGACGCCGGTGGCCACCGGGCCGGACTGCGTCTCGGTGATCGCGACGTCGAGCGCGTAGAACTCGTTGAAGAACTCGACGTCGTGCTTGACGCAGTTCTGGTACAGCGTCTGCAGAATCATGTGGCCGGTGCGGTCGGCGGCGTAGCAGGCCCGGCGCACGGGCGCCTTGCCGTGGTCTCGGGTGTGCCCGCCGAAGCGGCGCTGGTCGATGCGGCCCTCGGGGGTGCGGTTGAACGGCATCCCCATCTTCTCGAGGTCGAGCACCGCGTCGATGGCTTCCTTGCACATGATCTCGACGGCGTCCTGGTCGGCGAGGTAGTCGCCGCCCTTGACGGTGTCGAAGGTGTGCCACTCCCAGTTGTCCTCTTCGACATTGGCCAGCGCGGCGCACATGCCGCCCTGTGCCGCACCGGTGTGGCTGCGCGTCGGGTACAGCTTTGTCAGCACCGCGGTGCGGGCGCGCGGGCCCGCCTCGACCGCGGCGCGCATGCCTGCGCCGCCTGCGCCGACGATCACGACGTCGTAGCGATGTTCCTGAATCATCAGTCGTCCTCTATGAGATGTTCGCGTCGAAGGTGACCAGCACGTAGCTGCCGAGCACCAGCGTGAAGCCCGTCGCCAGCAGCAGCACCGAGTTCAGCCAGAACTTCGTGGTGTTCTTGCGGGCGTAGTCGCCGATGATGATGCGCAGCCCGTTGCCGCCGTGCAGCATCGCCAGCCACAGCAGCGCCATGTCCCAGATCTGCCAGAACGGTGACGCCCAGCGTTCGGCGACGTAGTTGAAGTCGATGCGGTAGACGCCGTCCTGCCACATCAGCATCACGAACAGGTGCCCGAGCGCGAGGAACACCAGCGCGACACCGGAGAAGCGCATGAACAACCAGGCGTACTTCTCGAAGTACGGGATGCCGCGGGGGCGGCGCGGCGCCCGCGGATGGTCCAGACCGGCCGGGCGGTCGTGTTCCTTCTCCATCACCGGGGCGATGCGGCCCTCGCGGTGGTGCGGGGTCCAGGCCGCGCCGGCGCCGCTGTTCTCCGGCGCGCTCACAGGAACCGCTCCGCCATGTGCATTCCGATCACTCCCAAAGACGGTATGAAGATCGCCAGGAACACGCCGATCACGATCCACAGCATCGTTCGCTGGTAGCGGGCGCCGTGCTGCCAGAAGTCGATCAGGATGATGCGGATGCCGTTGAGGGCGTGATAGAGCACGGCGACGACCAGACCGATCTCCAGCAATCCGATGATCGGCGTCTTGTAGGTCTCGATGACCTCGTTGTAGGCCTGCGGGCTGACGCGCACGAGCGCGGTGTCGAGGACATGGACGAACAAGAAGAAGAAGATCGTCGCACCGGTGATGCGGTGCAGCACCCACGACCACATCGCGGGATCGCCGCGATACAGCGTCCGTCTGCGCGCCGGTCCGGATCGAGGTGCCGGTACCGCCGGTCCCTCGGATACTTGAGTACTCATCTGGCCTCCAACGCCTTCGGTGGACGTTTGGGGTGTCGGGCTGGCACCGGGCGGTGAGGATCGGTCCGGTTCGTGCACTTCACCCAAACCTCGGGGCGACTCTAATCCCAGTTGTACTGCTAAACGAACTACGGTCGAGGAGTCGGTGTCTGTAAAAACGCCGAAGTTAGGGTTGCCTTATTCCGCATCTCGGTGTGGTACAGGCGACTTCAGAATGGATTCAGAGTCGGCCTGGTGAGGGTGAGGCGATGTCCGATATCGATTGGGAACTGTTGCGGTACAAGGCGATTGAGGCCGCCACGCATGCGTACGCCCCATACTCGAGGTTCCCGGTGGGGGCCGCAGCGCTGGTCGACGACGGTCGAGTGGTCACCGGTTGCAATGTGGAAAATGTCTCATATGGCCTAGGTCTCTGTGCCGAGTGCGTCGTGACCGGCAACCTGTTCGCCGGCGGGGGCGGACGGCTGGTCGCGCTGGCGTGTGTGGACGGCGCCGGGCGGGTGCTGATGCCGTGCGGCCGGTGCCGGCAGGTGTTGCTGGAGCACGGCGGACCGCAGCTGCTCATCGACCATCCCGGCGGACCCGTACCCCTGGACGATCTGCTGCCCGACGCGTTCGGGCCGCAGGATCTGGCCCGCCGCGACGGCGGGACGCCGTGAGCTCCTTCGACGCGCCCACGGTGATCCGGATCAAGCGCGACGGCGCAGCGCTGCCGGATGCGGCGATAGACTGGGTCATCGACGCCTACACCCGCGGCGCGGTCGCCGACGAGCAGATGTCGGCGCTGCTGATGGCGATCTTCCTGCGGGGGATGACGACGCCGGAGATCGCGCGCTGGACCGCGGCCATGGTGAACTCCGGCGAGCGACTCGACTTCACCGACCTGCGGCGCGACGGTAAGCCACTGGCATTGGTGGACAAGCATTCCACCGGTGGGGTCGGCGACAAGATCACCATCCCGCTGGTGCCGGTGGTGATGGCCTGCGGCGGCGCGGTGCCCCAGGCCGCCGGCCGTGGCCTCGGTCACACCGGCGGCACGCTCGACAAGCTGGAGTCGATCCCCGGGTTCACCGCGGAACTGCCGAAAGGACAGATCCGCCAACAGCTTTCCGGCATCGGCGCGGCGATCTTCGCCGCGGGTGAGCTGGCGCCCGCGGACCGCAAGATCTACGCGCTGCGCGACGTCACCGCCACCACCGAATCGCTGCCACTGATCGCGAGCTCGGTGATGAGCAAGAAGATCGCCGAGGGCGCCCGCGCGCTGGTGCTCGACACCAAGGTCGGCTCGGGGGCGTTCCTCAAAACCGAACAGGAAGCACGTGACCTGGCCCGCACGATGGTCGACCTCGGCGCCGAGCACGGGCTGGCCACCCGCGCGCTGCTGACCGACATGTCGGCCCCGCTGGGGCGCGCGGTCGGCAACGCCGTCGAAGTGGTCGAGTCGCTGGAGGTGCTGGCCGGGGGAGGGCCGCCCGACGTGGTGGAGCTGACGCTGGCGCTGGCCGCCGAGATGCTCGACGCCGCGGGTCTCGACGGCGTCGACCCCGCGCAGACCCTGCGCGACGGTTCGGCGATGGACGCATTCGGCGCGCTGGTCACGGCCCAGGGCGGCGACTGGGACGCGAAGTTGGCCGAGCGGTTGCCGGTCGGTCCCCACACCGAAACCATCACCGCGCCGCGCGATGGCACGATGGAGAGTATCGACGCGATGGCGGTGGGTCTGGCGGTGTGGCGGCTCGGGGCGGGCCGCTCGCTTCCCGGTGAGCGGGTGCAGTCCGGCGCCGGGCTGCACATCCACCGGCGAATCGGCGAGCCGGTCAGCGCCGGCGAGCCGCTGTTCACGCTGTACACCGAGACGCCCGAGCGGTTCGAGCCCGCGATGGCCGAACTGGACGGCGGCTGGGTCGTCGGCGCCACCGCATCGCCGCCGCGTCCCTTGATCATCGACCGAATCACGAGTGGAGACTGAACCGGAGAGCGAAATGACGACGCCGCTGACGCTGGACTCGATCAGACAAGCGCCCAAGGCGCTGCTGCACGACCACCTCGACGGCGGGCTGCGCCCGTCGACCGTCCTCGAACTGGCCGACATCAGCGGCTACGACGACCTACCCGCCTCCGACGTCGACGAACTCGCCACGTTCTTCCGCACCGCCGCGCACAGCGGGTCGCTGGTGCGCTACCTGGAGCCGTTCGCGCACACCGTCGGGGTGATGCAGACCGCCGAGGCGCTGCACCGGGTGGCCTACGAATGCGTCGAGGACCTGGCCGACGACAACGTCGTCTACGCCGAGATCCGGTTCGCTCCAGAGCTGCACATCGATGCGGGGCTGTCGCTGGACGCGGTCGTGGACGCGGTGCTGGCCGGGTTCGCCGACGGGGAGAAGGCCGCCAGCGCCGAGGGGAAGTCGATCACGGTGCGCTGCCTGGTCACCGCGATGCGGCACGCCGCGCGGTCCCGCGAGATCGCCGAGCTGGCGATCCGGTTCCGCGACAAGGGCGTCGTCGGCTTCGACATCGCCGGCGCCGAGGCGGGCTACCCGCCGACCCGGCACCTCGACGCCTTCGAGTACATGCGAGGCAACAACGCGCGCTTCACGATTCACGCGGGTGAGGCGTTCGGCCTGCCGTCCATCCACGAGGCGATCGCGTTCTGCGGCGCCGACCGGCTGGGCCACGGTGTGCGCATCGTCGACGACATCACCGTCGCGCCCGACGGCAGCGCGCGGCTGGGCCGGCTGGCGGCGCTGTTGCGCGACAAGCGGGTTCCGTTCGAGATGTGCCCGTCGTCGAACGTGCAGACCGGCGCCGTCGCCAGCATCGCCGACCATCCGTTCGACCTGTTGGCGCGGTTGCGGTTTCGCGTCACCGTCAACACCGACAACCGGCTGATGAGCGACACCACGATGAGCCACGAGATGCTGCGCCTGGTCGAGACGTTCGGCTACGGCTGGAGCGATCTGCAGCGGTTCACGATCAACGCGATGAAGTCGGCGTTCATCTCGTTCGACGAGCGGCTGTCGATCATCGACGACGTGATCAAGCCGCGCTACGCGGTCCTGATCGGCTAGCCCCCTTTTTCTGCGCGAGCAGACGCAAATTGCCCAAGAAACAGGCGATTTCGGGACAGTTCGCGTCTGCTCGCCGGAAGAGTGGGGGCCTCTATTCGGGGCGCAGGCGGGATTCGACGAACGCCTCCAACGCCTCCCACTGCGCAACCGCCTCGGCGTACGGCGGGCTCGGCCGACTCGCCGTGTCGGGCTCGAGCACCGAGGCGATGAGCCGGCCCAGCGGCTTGTCCGCGTCCAGGGCGCGGTCGACGGTGGTGTCCTCGGAGTAGTCGCCGATGTCCTTGAGCAGTTCGACGGCCAGTTCCAGCTGGTCGTGATCGAGCGCGTCGGGGCCGTCGGCCAGATCGTCGACGATGCCGGTGAGCACGTAGACGTTGTCCTCGGTCACCTCGACCTGCAGGGAGCCGTCGGTGGCCGCGGTGCGGATGTCGTCGTAGGTGGCCAGGTCGGACAGATCGTGGTCGTGCTCGTCGGCCAGATACCGCGCCAGCGCCCGCTCGGAGGTGAACACGCTGATGCGGCCGTTGCGGCCGAGGAAGACCGGCTGATCGTCGAGGTAGCAGCGCAGCGTGTAGTAGGTGCCGGCGCTGGTCATCATCCGGACCGGGTCGATGCCGACCTTGAGCCAGAAGTCCTCGTCGCTGCCGAGCACCTGGTTCTGCGCCTGGGAGACGAGCGCATCGTCGGTCTCCTCGTCGTCCTCGCCGCTCTCGGTCTCCTCGGCTTCCGCTGCGCCCACGGCGATCTCGTCCTCGGGCTCGGGTTCGGGCGCGGGCTCGGCGAGTTCGGCCTCGGCCTTCTTCGACGCGCCGGCGTCGACGTCGGGGGTGGTCACCACTTCGTCGATCGCGTCGACGACCGAGTCCCACGCCCGCGCGATGACGGCCTCGATCTCGGCCCACCGCTTGCGGCCGCTGCGGCCCGAGAACGCGTCGATCCCGCCGCCGAGTGTGCCGAGCACGGGGTTGCCGTTGAAGAACCGGGCGACCGCGGGCAGCTCGCAGACCGACCCGATCGACGAGACGATCACCAGGGTGCGGTGCAGCTGCGTGACCCGCTCCTCGTTGACCTTCTCGGCGACGATGTCGGGCACGCCGACGACGTCGTAAAGATGGTCCTCGGCCGGGTCGAGCCGGTGCGCGTTGGCCTGCGTCAGCTTCTCCCACGCCGGGTGGTCGACGAGGTCGTTGTCGGTGTTGGTCCGGACGAAGGCGACGAGGTCGGCGACCGACTCGAAGACATAGAGGTCCTCGTCCTTGCCGAGCAGGGCCTCCCATTCGTCGCCCCCATCGCGCCAGCGTGGAGCCCACAACGTGTACAGGTCGCCCTTGGTCAAGCCGAGCCGGATCGGCACGAGGTCAGCAGCCATGGCGCACAGCCTAACCACCGGGCCCCGCGGTCAAGCTGGCACAGGGCCGTGTGGCGTCAGGCGGTCGGTCGCCAGAACCCCTGGAAGCCCTGACCGGCGTTGCTGGTCCGGATCGCGGACAGTTTGACCGGATCGCCGGCCTCGATCATCTGGCCGTTGCCGACGACCATCGCGACGTGACCGTCCCAGACCGCGAGATCACCCGGCCGCAGGTCGCCGGCGCCGACGGGCGCACCGACGTCCTGCTCCTGGGCCAGCCGCGGCAGCCCGAGGCCGGCCTCCGAATACGCCCACTGGGTCAGGCCGCTGCAGTCCAGCCCGACGCCCGGCGTGGTGCCGCCCCACCGGTACGGCACCCCGAGCTGCGTCAGCGCGTACCGGACCGCGTCGGCGGCGACCGCGTTCGGCGCCGTCGCGGTGCTGCCGTCGGGCAGGCGCACCGCCACCCCGTCGCCGAACATCGCCGCGTCCGGCGGCTCGGGTCTGGCCGACTCGGCGAGGTCCCGCACCAGCGTGCCGAGCGCCCCGGCACCGGAGCCGCCACCTGACGAAGGGCTCAGCCCGCCGGTAACGCCGGTGAACGGTGACGATGCACCCGCCGGGGTCGTGGCCGCCGGCGCTGAGGCGCCCGGTGGCGGGCCGGAGGTCGCGGCCACGTCGGCCGCGTGGCCGTCGAGCTCCGCGCGCAATTCGTCGAGCACGGCGATTGCCTCGGCCAGCGACCGGCGTGCGTCGGCGATCAACTCTTCGACCACCTCTGGCGAGTCGAGGAACGGCTCGAGTGCCGCCGCGCGGGACTCGAACCCCGAGACGATGTCGCGCAGCCGTCGATGCGCCCGACCCACCGCCGTGCCCGCCGCATCCGCCGAGCCGCCGAGTCGGCCCATCCGCTCGGCGAGCGCCTCGGCCTCGGTGACCGTCGCGGTGAGGAACTCCGCCGCTGCGTCGGCGCCCGACCCCGACCAGCGCTCGGCGGTGTCGCGCCACGCGCGGCCCGCGGAGTCCGACACCCCGTAGAGCGCGGTGCGCACGCTGTGCAGCGCGGCGGCCAGCTCACCGTCCGGACCGGGACCGACGAGTGCTGCCATCTCGCGCAGCGGCGCCGCCAACGCGTCCGCAAGACCGCCGGGCATTCTCAGAGGCCGCCGACCCGGGCGCCGGCGCGGCCGTCGGCGTCGTCGTAGGCCGACGCCGTGCGTGCGGCGGCCGCTTGTGTTCGCCGCGCGCGGGCCTGCAGCGCGGCCAGCGCTCGGGCTTCCTGATCGAGCGCGGCCGTCAGCGCCGCGACGAACGACCGCCCGACGGGGCCGAACGAGGCCGCGGCATAGGGCATGTCGGACAGCCGCGAGGCGATGGCGGCCAGTTCGTCGGCGTGCGCGGCGTTCGCCGTGGCCAGGGCTCGGATCGCATCGGTGTCGGCGTGCATGTCGGTAGGACGCGCCGCGACGGCGTCCGGTTCCCGTTAAGGTCTGCCCCATGGATGTGCGCGTCGTCGATCACCCGCTGGCGGCCGCACGACTGACCACGCTGCGCGACGCGAGCACCGACAACGCGGCGTTCCGCGCCGCGCTGCGCGACCTGACGCTGATGCTGGTGTACGAGGCCACCCGCGACGCCGCCGTCGAGACCACCCGCGTGCGCACCCCGCTGGCCGAGACCGACGGCTGCCGGCTGGGCAACCCGCCGCTGTTGGTGCCGGTGCTGCGCGCCGGGCTCGGCATGGTCGACCAGGCCCACGCGCTGATCCCCGAGGCGCGCGTCGGGTTCGTCGGGGTGGCCCGCAACGAGGAGACCCACGAGCCGACCCCCTACCTCGAATCGTTGCCCGACGACTTGAGCACGCAGCCGGTCTTCGTGCTCGACCCGATGCTGGCGACGGGCGGCTCGATGGCGCACACCATCGAATTGCTGCACTGCCGCAAGGCCGTCGACATCACCGCGATCTGCGTCGTCGTCGCACCGGAGGGGCTGGCCGCGCTGGAGCAGGCGGCGCCCGACATCCGGCTCATCACCGCGACCATCGACGACCACCTCAACGAGGCCGCCTACATCGTGCCGGGTCTCGGCGACGCCGGCGACCGCCAGTTCGGCCCGCGTTAGAGCCGGGCGGCGACGTCGGCGAGTTCGGTGCGGACCTGACGCGCCTTGGCCCGCGCGCCGTCGAGGTCGTTGACGTCGGCGCAGTGAACTTCGATGTAAGACTTCACCTTCGGCTCGGTTCCCGACGGGCGCACCACGACCCGCACCGAGACGCCGTCGTCGCCGCCCGACAGCACCACCGCGTCGGTCCCGTCGCCCAGCAGATCCGTCGCCGTCACCGAATATCCGGCCAGCGTGTCCGGCGGTGTCTCGCGCAGCCGCGTCATCACCGCGGTCGCCTCGTGGGCGTCCTCGACGGTGCGTGACACCACCGTCGTGTCGTGCACACCGTGGCGGCGGGCCAGGTCGTCGAGCGCGTCGAGCAGTGTGTGCCCGCGGTCGCGCAGCGCCGCGATCAGGTCGCACACCAGCACCGCGGCGCTGATGCCGTCCTTGTCGCGCACGGCCGACGGGTCGACGCAGTGACCGATCGCCTCCTCGTAGGCGTACACCAGCGTGCACCCGGGCAGGTCGGTGTCCGCGCGTGACAGCCACTTGAAGCCGGTGGGGGTCTCGACGTGCCGCGCGCCGTGTTCCGCGGCGATCGCGGCCAGCATGCGTGAGGACACCAGCGAACTGGACACCACCGTGTGCTCGGTGACCGGGCCCGGCTCGAACTGCGACAGGATGTAATCGCCCAGCAGCCAACCGGTTTCGTCGCCGGTCAGCATGCGCCAGCCGTCGGAGGTCGGGACGCCGACCGCGCACCGGTCGGCGTCGGGGTCCAGCGCGATCGCGACCTCGGCGTCCACCTCGGCCGCGAGTTTGAGCACCGCCTCGACCGCGGCGGGATCCTCCGGGTTCGGCGACTCGACCGTGGGGAAGTCGGCGTCCGGAGCGAACTGGTCCTCGACGACGTGCACGTCGTTGAAGCCGGCGCGCACCAGGGCGTCGAGCGCGAACTCACCGCCGACGCCGTGCAGCGGGGTCAGCGCCACGCGCACCGCGCCGTGGGTGTGCCGGATGGTGGCGGCGCGTTCGACGTAGCGCTGTATCTCGCCGACACCGCCGGGTTGCACCGGGTGGCGCGGGATCTCGTCAGCGGGTGGCGCGTCGGCCATCGCCTGTTCGATCTCGCGGTCGGTGGGCGAGATGATCGGGAAGCCGCCGCCGAAGTACACCTTGAACCCGTTGTCCGACGGCGGGTTGTGCGAGGCGGTGATCTGGATCCCCGCTGCCGCGGGCACATTGCGCACCGCGAAGGCGACGACCGGCGTCGGCACGGCCGTCAAGAACAGTGTCACCGGGAAGCCCTGCGCAGCAAGCACTTCGGCGGCCGCCAACGCGAAGTCGTCGGACCCGTGGCGGGCGTCGCGGCCGACCACGACGTCCTGGCCGTCGAGGCCGCGGTCCTTGAGCACCTTGGCCACCGCCCAGGTCGCCCGCAACACGACTGCCAAGTTCATGCCGCTGGGCCCGCCCCGCAGCGGCCCGCGCAATCCGGCAGTGCCGAATGTCAGCGGCTGGGCGAACCGTGCCTCGAGTTCCTCTTCGGAGCACTCGAGCAGTTCGGCGGCGGTTTTGGGATCGGGGTCGTGTGAGATCCACTCCTGTGCAGTCGTTGTGGCTCGCGACACAGTCATGCCGTCAGTGTGCCCACTTTCGACTCCGCATAAGCCAGCTTGCGTAAGACCGGAGCGACGAGCATCAGCAGGTCGAATTCGAGCTGGGACAGGTTGTCGCGCATCGTCGCGTGCAGCCAGGCGTCACGCTCGGCGCGGTCGGCGTCGAGCAGGTCGCGGCCGGCGGCGGTGAGTTCGATGAGCTGGCGGCGCCGGTCGGTTTCGTCGGGCCTGCGCACGATCAGGTCGCGGCCGAGCAGTTCGTTGATCCCGTCGGTGAGCGACTGGACCCGCACCTGCAGCCGCGCGCCGAGTTCGGCCGGGGTGGTGGTTCCGGCGCGGCTGATCTCGCCGAGCAGTTCCATCTGGCTCAGGGTCAGGCCGTGGTCGGGCCGGTGCCGTCGCATCTGACGGGTCACCGCCATCATCGACTCCCGCAGTTCGGTGGCGGCCGACCTCGAGTTCACAGCACGCTCCATAACCAAGTTATACCTTGGTAAATCCCCAATGTCACCAATGAACTGCCTGGTTACGATCGTGATTTATCAAGAGCATGCTTGTCATCGATGGTCAGGAAAGCGCTGAAGTGGTCGCTGTTGGCGGTGGTGACGGTCGCCGTCACCTACCCGCTCACCCTGCTCGGCGTGCCCTCGGCGGCACTGTTCGCCGCGCTGGTGGTCGGAATAGCGCTGGCACTGACGGCGTGGTCACCCGGCCCGGTGCCGAGAGTGGCCGGGCTCGGGTCGCAGGGCGTGCTGGGTGTCTACATCGGCACGATGGTGCACCAGGACGCGGTCGACGCGCTCGGGCCGCACTGGCTGATCGTCATCGCCGTCGCGGTGGCGACGCTGTTGCTGAGCGTCGTGTGCGGAGCGCTGCTGGCGATGCACCGCGACGTCACCCCGCTGACCGGATCGCTGGCGCTCGTCGCGGGCGGCGCCTCGGGCCTGGTCGCGATCGCGCGTGAACTCGGCGGCGACGACCGCGTCGTCTCCGTCGTGCAGTACCTGCGGGTGGCGCTGGTGACCGCGTCGATGCCGGTGGTGGTCACGCTCGTCTACCACGCCGACCGGTCGCGACCCGCCACCGTGACCCAAACCGCTGGGACGCAAACCGATTCCGCACCTTGGTATCTCAGCGTCGGCATGCTGATCGCGCTCGTGGTCGTCGGCGCGGCCGTCGGCAAGCTGGTCCGGCTGCCCGGCGCGGGCCTGCTCGGCCCGCTGGCGCTGACCGTCGTGCTGGAGTTGACCGGACTGTCGTTCGGGCTGACCGTGCCGGTGGTGCTGGTGCAGGTCGGCTACGCGGTGATCGGTTGGCAGGCCGGGCTGGCGTTCACCCGCGACTCGCTGCGTGCGGTCGGGCGCATGCTGCCGACGGCGATCGCGTTGATCGTCGTCCTCGGTGTGGTGACCGCCGGGCTGGGCGTGGCGCTCGCACGCATCGCCGGGCTGACCCCGCTCGAGGGCTACCTGGCGACCAGCCCCGGCGGGGTGTACGCGGTGCTGGCCACCGCCGTCGAGACCGGCTCCAACGTCACGTTCGTCATCGCCGCCCAGGCGGTGCGCATCCTGCTGATGTTGTTCGCGGCGCCGCTGCTGGCGCGCACGATGATCCGGCTGGCCCGCCGGCGCGACCGTCAGAGCCGCCCGATGACGCCGGCGAGCAGGGAGCCCATCCGGGTCGCCGACTGACGGCCCGCCTCCAGCACCTCTTCGTGGTTCAGCGGCTGCCCGGTCATGCCCGCCGCGAGATTGGTCACCAGCGAGATCCCCAGCACCTGCGCTCCTGCCTCGCGCGCGGCGATCGCCTCGTGCACCGTCGACATCCCGACCAGATCCGCGCCCAGCGTGCGCAGCATCCGGATCTCGGCGGGTGTCTCGTACTGCGGCCCGGGCAGCCCGGCGTACACACCGTCGGCCAGCGCCGGGTCGATCTCGCGGGCCAGGTCGCGCAGCCGCGGGGCGTAGGCGTCGACCATGTCGACGAACCGTGGCCCGACCAGCGGTGAGCGGCCTGTCAGGTTGAGCTGATCGCTGATCAGCACCGGTTGGCCGACCGTGTAGTCCTCCCGCAGCCCACCGGCCGCGTTGGTCAGCACCACCGTGTGCACGCCGGTTGCGCAGGCCGCGCGCACGGAATGCACGACGTGGGCCAGGTCGTGCCCCTCATAGGCGTGGATGCGGCCGACGAACACCAGCACCCGGTGCTCGGCGATGCGCATCGAGACCAGCTGACCGCCGTGTCCCTGCGCGGACGGCGGGGAGAAGCCGGGCAACTCCGCGACCGGGACCACCGCGACCGCGTCACCCAACCGGTCGACGGCCGGCGCCCATCCCGAGCCGAGGACGACCGCGACGTCGTGCCGGTCGGTGCCGGTGCGCTCGGCGATCGCCTGCGCGGCTGCGCTGATCTCCGGAGCGGTCACAGTGCGCGAGCCTAGCGGTCGGAACCGGCGCCCGAGCACAGTGAGATACTGCGAAGATGCCCACACTCACCGCGCCGGAGGCCGTCGAGGCCGCCGTGCACCGACGCCGCGGTGACCTGGTCGAGCTGTCGCATTCGATCCACGCCGAACCCGAACTCGCCTTCGCCGAACACCGCAGCTGCGCCAAGACCCAGAAGCTGGCCGCCGAGTACGGGTTCGAGATCACCGCGGCGCCCGGCGGGCTGGACACCGCGTTCCGCGCGGTCTACGGCAGCGGCCCGCTCGTCGTCGGGGTGTGCGCCGAGTACGACGCGCTGCCCGGCCTCGGGCACGCGTGCGGGCACAACATCATCGCGGCCTCCGCGGTCGGCGCCGCCTTGGCGCTGGCCGACGTCGCCGACGAGTTGGGGCTGACCGTCGTGCTGCTCGGCACCCCGGCCGAGGAGGCCGGCGGCGGAAAGGTGTTGCTGCTCAACGCCGGAACGTTCGACGACATCGCCGTCTCGGTGATGCTGCATCCCGGCCCGCTCGACATCGCCGCCGCGCGGTCGCTGGCGCTGTCGCAGGTGGCCGTGCGCTACGAGGGCCGGGAGGCGCACGCGGCCGTCGCGCCGTATCTCGGCGTCAACGCCGTCGACGCGATCACGGTGGCGCAGGTGGCGATCGGTCTGCTGCGCCAGCAGATGGCGCCGGGGCAGATGGCGCACGGCATCGTCACCGACGGCGGCCAGGCCACCAACGTGATTCCCGCGCGCGCCGAGATGCAGTACACGATGCGCGCCAACGACGCGGCGTCGCTGCGTGAACTCGAGAAGCGGATGGCGGACTGTTTCCTGGCGGGTGCGGTGGCCACCGGCTGCGGTCACGAGGTGAGCGAGACCGAACCGAGCTATCACGAGCTGACCCCCGACCGGTGGCTGGCCGAGGCGTTCCGCGAAGAGATGCAGCGGGTCGGGCGCGCGCCGGTGGGCGCCGACCTGGAAGCCGCGCTGCCGCTGGGCAGCACCGACATGGGCAACGTCACGCAGGTGATGCCCGGCATCCATCCGATCGTCGGGATCGACGCGGGCGGTGCGTCGGTGCATCAGCCGGCGTTCGCCGAGGCGGCCGCGGGACCCAGCGCGGACCGGGCCGTCGTCGAGGGCGCGATCATGCTGGGCCGCACGGTCGCGCGGTTGGCCGAGACGCCTGCCGAACGCGACCGCGTGCTGGACCTGCAGGCGAGGCGGGCGTCATGAGCGTGCTGCCCCACGCCGCCGCCCGGTGGCTGTCGGCCCACTTCGACGATCTCGTCGAATGGCGCCGCCACATCCACATGCACCCCGAACTCGGGCGCCAGGAGTTCGCCACCACCCAGTTCGTGGCCTCGCGGCTGGCCGACGCGGGCCTCAACCCGAAGGTGCTGCCCGGCGGCACCGGGCTGACCTGCGATTTCGGCCCCGAGCACGGTCCGCGCATCGCGTTGCGCGCCGACATGGACGCGCTGCCGATGGACGACCGCAGTGGCGCGCCGTACGCCTCGCTGGTGCCCAACGTCGCGCACGCCTGCGGGCACGACGCGCACACCGCGATCCTGCTGGGTACGGCGCTGGCGCTGGCGTCGGTGCCCGAACTGCCGGTCGGGGTGCGGCTGATCTTCCAGGCCGCCGAGGAGCTGATGCCCGGCGGCGCGATCGACGCGATCGCCGCGGGCGCGCTGACCGGGGTGTCGCGGATCTTCGCGCTGCACTGCGATCCGCGGTTGGCCGTCGGCAAGGTGGCGGTGCGCGCCGGGCCGATCACCTCGGCGGCCGACCAGCTCGAGGTGACGCTGCACTCGCCGGGCGGTCACACGTCGCGGCCCCATCTGACCGGAGACCTGGTGTACGGGCTCGGCACACTGATCACCGGGGTGCCGGGCGTGCTGTCGCGGCGCATCGACCCGCGCAACAGCACCGTGATGGTGTGGGGCGCGGTCAACGCCGGCGTCGCCGCCAACGCGATCCCGCAGACCGGCACCCTGGCCGGCACCATCCGCACCGCGAGCCGCGACACCTGGGTGACGCTGGAATCGATCATGCGCGAGATCATTTCGTCGCTGTTGGCGCCGCTGGCCATCGAGCACACAGTGCAATATCGGCGCGGGGTGCCGCCGGTGGTCAACGAGGAGATCTCGACGCGGATCCTGACCCACGCCATCGAGACCGTCGGGCCCGACGTGCTGGCCGATACCCGCCAATCCGGTGGCGGCGAGGATTTTTCGTGGTACCTCGAGGAGGTGCCCGGCGCGATGGCGCGGCTGGGCGTGTGGACCGGGCGCGGCCCGCAGCTGGATCTGCACCAGCCGACGTTCGACCTCGACGAGCGGGCGCTGGCGGTCGGGGTGCGGGTGCTGGTCAACATCATCGACCAGGCGGCCGCGATCTAGCCTGCTGTGCGGACCCGGGGGTGAGTCAGTCGCTGGTGCCCGGGCCGATGTTGCGCGCCGGCCGGGTCCGCAGGTCGTGCACGTATTCGGCTGGGGCACCGGCGATCTCGGCGGCGTCGGCCACCACGCCGAGGTAGCGCGCCGACGGCAGCCCACCTTCCCAGGCGTCGACGACGTAGAGCCACGCCAGCACGGGTTCGAAGTCGGTGTCGGAAGCGGTGCGGTGCACCCGGCAGCGGATCTTCTTGTGGAAGCCCAGCTCCGAGCCTTCCCAGCGGTCGAGGTTCTCCTCGTCCTCGCGGGTCACGTCGTAGAGCACGACGAACACGCTCGACGCGGGGTCTTCGACGATGGTGGCGAGCGCGCCCTCCCAGCCGATGTCCTCGCCGCCGAAGGTCAGCCGCCAGCCGTGCAGCCACCCGGTGCCCGCCATCGGCGAGTGCGGTGCGCGCTCCATCATCTGCTCGGGATGCATGTTCGACCCGTAGGCGGCGTAGATCGGCACGAGGTGAGCTTAATCGGCCCGCCAGCCGGTTCGACGAGTGAAGTGGCGTTAGGTTGGGGGACGTGGCAACCCGCATCGTGATCATCGGCGGCGGGCCCGCCGGCTATGAGGCGGCGTTGGTCGCCGCGGCCCGTGGACCGGAGGTCGCCGAGGTCACCGTCGTCGATTCCGACGGTCTGGGCGGCGCGTGCGTGCTCTGGGACTGCGTGCCGTCGAAGACCTTCATCGCGTCGACCGGTGTGCGCACCGAACTGCGTCGCGCGCCCGACCTCGGCTACGCGCTGGAGTTCTCCGACGCCGAGATCTCGCTGCCCAAGATCAACGACCGCGTCAAGAAGCTGGCCGCCGCGCAGTCCGCCGACATCGCCGAGCGGCTGCGCAACGAAGGCGTGACGCTGATCGCCGGGCGCGGCGAACTCATCGACGACCAGCCCGGAATGGCCACCCACAGCGTCAAGGTGACCTGCCACGACGGCACCACGACCACGCTGCGGGCCGACGTCGTGCTGATCGCGACCGGCGCCAGCCCGCGGGTGCTGCGCGGCGCCGAACCCGACGGCGAGCGCATCCTGAACTGGCGCCAGCTCTACGACCTGGAGAAACTGCCCGAGCACCTGGTGGTCGTCGGTTCCGGTGTGACCGGCGCGGAGTTCGTCAACGCCTACACCGAACTCGGGGTCAAGGTGACGGTAGTGGCCAGCCGCGACCAGATCCTGCCGCACGAGGACTCCGACGCGGCCGGGGTGCTGGAGGAGGCGTTGGCCTCGCGCGGCGTGACGCTGGTCAAGAACGCCCGCGCCCAGTCGGTGACCCGCCACGGTGACGGCGTCCTGGTCACGATGACCGACGGGCGCACCGTCGAGGGCAGCCACGCGCTGATGACGGTCGGATCGGTGCCCAACACCAGCGGCCTCGGTCTCGAGCGCGTCGGCATCGAACTGGAACCGGGCGCCTATCTGAAGGTCGACCGGGTCTCGCGGACCCCGGTGCCGGGGATCTACGCCGCCGGCGACTGCACCGGGCTGATGCTGCTGGCGTCCGTCGCGGCGATGCAGGGCCGGATCGCGATGTATCACGTGCTCGGCGAGGGGCTCGAACCGATCCGGCTGCGCACGGTGGCCGCCGCGGTGTTCACCCGCCCCGAGATCGCCGCGGTCGGGGTGCCGCAGTCCAAGATCGACGACGGTTCGGTGGCGGCCCGCACGGTCATGCTGCCGCTGAACACCAACGCCCGGGCCAAGATGTCGGGCCTGCGCCGCGGCTTCGTCAAGATCTTCTGCCGCCCGGCCACCGGCGTGGTGATCGGCGGGGTGGTCGTCGCGCCGATCGCCTCGGAGCTGATCATGCCGATCGCGCTGGCGGTGCAGAACGGCAACGACGTGGAGGACCTGGCGCAGACGTTCTCGGTGTATCCGTCGCTGTCGGGTTCGATCACCGAAGCGGGCCGGCAGCTGATGGCGCGCGACGATTTGGATTGATTGCCCGTAGCCTGGGGAATTGGGCAGGGTACCGACGAGTGACGAGGAGTCCATCCCGGTGAGTGACCCGATCCCCGCGAACGGACAGACCCTGCTGGGACCTCAACAGCGGGCAGACGCCTGGCAGCGGTTGGGCAGCGAACAGTTCGACGTCGTGGTGATCGGCGGGGGAGTCGTCGGTGCCGGGGCCGCGCTGGACGCGTCGACCCGCGGTCTGAAGGTGGCGCTGGTCGAGGCCCGCGACTTCGCGTCGGGCACCTCGAGCCGCTCGTCGAAGATGTTCCACGGCGGGCTGCGCTACCTCGAGCAGTTGGAGTTCGGCCTCGTGCGCGAGGCGCTGCACGAGCGCGAACTGTCGTTGACGACGTTGGCGCCGCACCTGGTCAAGCCGTTGCAGTTTCTGTTCCCGCTGACCAACCGGTGGTGGGAGCGTCCCTACGTGGCGGCGGGCATCTTCCTCTACGATCAGCTCGGCGGCGCGAAATCGGTTCCGGCGCAGAAACATTTGACGAAGTCGGGTGCGCTGCGGCTGGCGCCCGGGCTGAAGCGGTCCTCGCTGATCGGCGGGATCCGGTACTACGACACGGTGGTCGACGACGCGCGGCACACCATGACGGTCGCGCGCACGGCCGCGCACTACGGGGCCGTGGTGCGCACCTCGACGCAGGTGGTGTCGCTGCTGCGGGAGGGCGACCGGGTGATCGGTGTGCAGGTGCGCGACTCCGAGGACGGTGCGGTCACCGAGGTGCGCGGGCACGTCGTGGTCAACGCCACCGGTGTGTGGACCGACGAGATCCAGGCGCTGTCCAAGCAGCGCGGCCGGTTTCGGGTGCGCGCCTCCAAAGGTGTGCACATCGTGGTGCCGCGCGACCGGATCGTCAGCGAGGTGGCCATCATCCTGCGCACCGAGAAGTCGGTGCTGTTCGTCATCCCGTGGGGCACGCACTGGATCATCGGAACCACCGACACCGACTGGAATCTCGACCTGGCACACCCGGCCGCGACCAAGGCCGACATCGACTACATCCTCGAAACGGTCAACACCGTGCTCGCCACGCCCCTGACGCACGACGACATCGACGGCGTGTACGCCGGGCTGCGCCCGCTGCTGGCCGGCGAGAGCGAGGAGACCTCGAAGCTGTCGCGCGAGCACGCGGTCGCGGTGCCCGCACCCGGGCTGGTGGCGATCGCCGGCGGTAAGTACACGACGTACCGGGTGATGGGGGAGGACGCGATCGACGCGGCCGCCGAGTACATCCCCGCCCGGGTGGCGCCGTCGATCACCGAGAAGGTGCCGCTGATGGGGGCCGACGGATACTTCGCGCTGATCAACCAGACCCAAAGTGTCGGAAAGCATTACGACCTGCACCCGTACCGGGTGCGCCATCTGCTGGACCGCTACGGGTCGCTGATCGGCGAGGTGCTGCAGATGGCCGAGGGACGGCCCGAACTGCTCACTCCGATCACCGAGGCGCCGGTCTATCTCAAGGTCGAGGCCTGGTACGCCGCGGCCGCCGAGGGCGCCCTGCACCTCGAGGACATCCTGGCCCGCCGGATGCGGATCTCGATCGAGTATCCGCACCGCGGCGTGGACTGCGCCCGCGAGGTCGCCGAAACCGTTGCGCCCGTGCTGGGTTGGAGCGCCGAGGACATCGACCGGGAAGTGACGACCTATTTGGCCCGGGTGGACGCCGAGATCCGGTCGCAGCAGGAGCCCGACGACGAGTCCGCCGACGCGCTGCGTGCGGCCGCGCCGGAGGCCCGCGCCGAGATCCTCGAGCCGGTGCCGTTGAATTGAGGCGGTCCCGGCCGGCGCCGCTCCCGGTGCGCGACGGGCTGGGACCCGCCCGGGTGCGGCTGCGCGGCGGTGCGGTGCTGGTCGAGCTGGCTTCGCGGTTCGGTGAAGCGGCGGCGGCGAAAGTCTTTGCCGGTGAGGTGGTCTGCGCCGACGGCACAGTGGTGACGCCGGGGACGGTGCTGCCGCCGGGGGCGTTTGTCTACCTCTACCGGGAGCTGCGTGACGAGGTGCCGGTGCCGTTCGAGGTCCCGGTGCTGTACCGCGACGACGACATCGTCGTGGTGGACAAGCCGCACTTCCTGGCGACGATGCCGCGCGGCAGGCACGTCGCGCAGACGGCGCTGGTGCGGTTGCGCCGCGAGTTGGAGCTGCCGGAGTTGTCGCCGGCGCACCGGTTGGACCGGTTGACGGCCGGGGTGCTGGTGTTCACGACGCGAGCGCAGATCCGCGGGGCGTATCAGACGATGTTCGCGCGCGGGGAGGTGCGCAAGACGTATGTGGCGCGGGCCGCGGTGGATCCGACGCTGCGGTTCCCGCGCGTGGTGTGGAGCCGAATCGTCAAGCGACGCGGATGTTTACAGGCGGTCGAGAGCCACGGGCGGCCGAATGCCGAGACGGTGGTCGAGCACCTCGGCGACGGGTTGTACCGGCTGACGCCGTCGACGGGCCGGACCCATCAGCTGCGGGTGCACATGAACTCGCTCGGACTGCCGATCGACAACGACCCGCTGTATCCGGAGGTGATCGACGTCGCGCCGGACGACTTCTCGCGGCCGCTGCAGCTGTTGGCGCAGCGGCTGGAGTTCGTCGACCCGCTCAGCGGTCGGCCGCGCGTGCTCGTCAGCGCGCGTTCGTTGTAGGGCTCAAGCGGGGCTGCGCAGGGTGTCGACCATCTCGTTGATGATGTTCGAATTGGGGCTGGCAGTGGACCCTTCGCGCAGCGAGATGACGAAGACGACGGAACCTTCGACGTTGGGGACCGTCGTGACGACGATGCTGTGGAACGCCGAGGGGCCGGTGCACTCGCTGGTGGCGATGCCGGTGACGGTGGCGACGGTCTGCACCGCGGCGTGGGGTCCGATGGCGAATTCCCGTATCGGCGCGTACTCGATGTTCGGCGTCTTCTGGTCGCGAGTGTAGATCGGCGCCACCGTCTGCATCTCCTCGTCGAGCGCGGCCCGGATGTCGGGGTTCTTCGACCCGGTGACGCCGGCGATCGCGAGGTTTTGCTTGGTGCAGGCTGGATTCGGGACCGTCGCCACCGCGCCGAGTTCACGGATCACGCACTGGCCCTGTGGGCACGGCTGCGCCCAGCCGGTGCGCACGCCGCACGCCGCGACGGTCCAGTCCGGTGGCGCGGCATACGCCAGGCCGTACCGGTTGATCGTCGCGTGCCAGCCGGGTTGCGACGTCTCGTCGACCGAGGCGGTGTAGCCGTCGCAGGTCATCGACGGACCGGCGTTGGTGCTCTGCGGCGGCTGGATGGAATCCGACGGGCCGGGCTGGATCGCCGACGACGGTGCGGGCGCTGCGGGTGGCGCGGCTGTCGGCGCGTCGTCCTTGCTCTGCGCGATCAACACCGCGGACAACACCACGATGATCACGACCGCGACGGCGAGCGCGATCCACAGCCATGGTGTGCGGCGTTGCGGGCCAGGGTGATAGCCCGGGTAATCATGGCCCGGCGGGATCGGCCCGGGTGTCGGGTAGGTCACGTGTCGCTCCGTGGGTGATCAGGCGGCGGTGGAGGAGGTGCGCCGTCTGAACCGCAGCAGCCCCCCGGTTGAGCTCGGCTCCGATGGAGCCTAGTGCGGCGCCGCTGCCGATGTGGCGGATTGCCGCACGAGGGCTCAGCGGCGCCGCTCCGGCTCGTCGACCACCGAACCGGCCGCGATCACGGCGCGGTTGCGGTCGGCCACCGTCTTGAGGGTGACCTTGACCAGCCAGCGGTCGTAGGTCATGTAGCCGTTGACCTCGTTCTCGACATCGGTGGTCTGGGTGTAGATGGCGCCGGACAGGCCGCCGCGGCGCACCGCGTCCTCGAGATCACGACTGACCTCGACGTAACGTTCGGTCAAACGTACTCGGCTGTTTGTCATTTCGTAGGCCTGGGGCTTGCCCGGCCAGCGGTTGCCGTGCGGGATCAGCCCGAGACCGCCGTACTCACCGTCGACCACGACGCGATGTTCGAGCGGCACCGGACGGTCGCCGAGCGCGAGGCGCTCGTCGCGCGGGGTCGCCGGATTGTCGTGCAGCACCGGGCGGCCCGGCCCGACGTAGGTGTGGTCGTCGTAGACGTCGCCGGCGCGGGTGTCCGGTCGCGACTTGCAGCAGTTGACCCCGCTGTTGGCGTTGACCATGCGCGTCGGGTCGGCCTTCTTCGCGACACCGGCGATGCGTGCGGTGTCGAACTCACCCCAGCCCTCGTTGAACGGCACCCAGCCGACGATCGAGGTGACGCTGCGCAATTGGTCGATCATCGCGACCATCTCGCGTTCGAAGTTCGCCTTCGCGGCGGGCGACGGATCCGGCGCGGGGCCGACGGGGATGTCGAGGGAGACGTCCAGCGACGGCATGTCCTGCCACACCATCAGCCCGAGCTTGTCGGCCCAGTAGTACCAGCGCGCGGGTTCGACCTTGGCGTGCTTGCGCACGAAGTTCATCCCGAGCGCCTTGGTCCGCTCGAGGTCGAAGCGCAGCGCGTCGTCGGTCGGCGCGGTGTAGATGCCGTCGGGCCAGTAGCCCTGATCCAGCGGGCCGTGCAGGAAAGTGATCTTGTTGTTCAACGCGATTCGCGGTCGGCCCTGCGGATCGCGGACGGTGCTGATCGTGCGCAGTCCGCCGTAGCTGGCGACCTCGTCGACCACCTTGCCTTCGGGGCTGACCAGTTTGACCTCGAGGTCGTAGAGGTACGGGTCTTCCGGCGTCCACAGTCGCGGCTCGGGTACCTGCACGCGCACCGGCGTGCCGGGTTCACCCGAGGACCGTGCCAGCGTTTTGCCGTCCGGCGCCGACACGATCACCTCGGCGCGTTCGTCGGTGGTCCCGGTGACCCGCGGGGTGACGGTGAAACCGGTCAGGTCCGGGGTGATGTCGAGTTTGTCGATGTGGGCCGCGCGCACCGGTTCGATCCACACGGTCTGCCAGATGCCCGAGGCTCCCGTATAGAACAGCCCCTCCGGTTCGTTGCGTTGCTTGCCGACCGCGAACGGGTTGGCCTCGTTGCGATCCTCGGCGCGGACCACGATCTCCTGCGGTCCCGACCAGCGCAGCGCGTCGGTGATGTCGGCGCTGAACGCCGTGTAGCCGCCCTCGTGGTGGGCCACCCGCCGGTTGTTCACCCACACGGTGGCGGTCTGGTCGACCGCGCCGAAGTGCAGAAGCACCCGCTGGCCGCGCCAGGTGCCGGGCAACTGGAAGGACTTGCGGTACCACATCTGATCGTCGTGGCGCTTGACGCCCGACAGCGCCGACTCCGTCGGATAGGGCACCAGGATCTTCTCGTCGTAGTCGCGCAGCGCCGGCGCCGACGTCAACGCCTCGTCGGCGGACCGGCCGGTATAGGCCCACACACCGTTGAGGTTCATCCACCGAGCGCGTGCCATCTGCGGACGCGGATACTCCGGCAGCGCGTTGTTCGGGCCCACCAGATGGGTCCACGGGGTCGCCAGGGGAGGGCTCTGTCGTTGCCACGCCTCGGCGGCGTGCGCCGGCGCGTTGACGAACGTCATCGCTGCGACCATAGCGAGCGCGACGGTGGCCGTCCGCCGCAGCGTCGTCCACCTCGTTCTCGCGACGCGGACGTGGTGGTTCGGCGTGTCTTCGGCCATGTTCAGTCCCCCCTGCTGGAAACTTCGACTAACGGTTGCGCGCGGCGCACGGCATCTCCACAGCAAACTTAGGCAGCAGCGATCCACAAAGGAATCAGGCATTTCCCTACACTTCGGTACGGTGGCGGCGACCTGTCGTCTGCACGTTGCCATCGGCGAATTCGGAGCGGCGCCAACAGGTGTCGCTTCGTGATGGCAGCATGACGATATTGCTGCGCGGATACCGGGATTGAGTGCTTGGCGAGCCTAACACCTCGCTACGCCGAACGCCACGAGACGCGCGCCACCGGTAGGAGCCTGCCGGGGCGCCGCACCGACCACGGCCGGACGGTGAACAGACCGGGTGTTTCTGAGCGGAGCAAATTGAATCTAAATGTGCTCACTATGTCGGTCAGCATGAGCTACGGCCGACGGCGAGGATCTGGGGAAGGCGTGCTGAGGAAGGCATCGCCCATCTCATCGACCCGCTGCCGCACATCGTTACGGCGCGCTGTTCGACCTCGGAAGGCGGGTTCGGCTGTCAGAATTGACCCATACGTCAAGGCGAAGGAGGAGACGTGCGCAAGGTTCTGCTGTGTGCGGCTGCGGCGCTGATGGTCGGGACCGTGGTGAACCTGGACCCGCCGACCGCGGAGGCGACCCTCTGCGGCTCGGTCGGTGGCAGGCACGTCGACGTGAGCGGCTGCGCCGATCCGCTGTCGTATCTCAACGACGCGTTGACCCCGCCGCCGCCACCACCGCCACCACCGCCGCCTGGCGAGGCGCCGCCGCCCCCGCCGCCCCCGCCGCCGCCGGTGTACGTCCCGCCGGCGCCGAATGTGAACGTGTGCGCCAGCGTCGGGCGACGGGTCAGCGTCAGCGGCTGCATCTGAGCACGGCTGAGCGATCTGCTTGACTGACGGCCGTGGACCGTTCCTCGTTTGATCGCCTGTTCGACATGACCGACCGCACCGTGATCGTCACGGGCGGCACCCGGGGCATCGGCCGCGCGCTGGCGGAGGGTTTCGTGCTCGCCGGCGCGCGGGTCGTCGTCGCCAGCCGCAAAGCCGATGCGTGCGAACAGACGGCGCAGCGTCTGCGTGACCTCGGCGGTCAGGCGCTCGGAGTGCCGACCCATCTGGGTGAGGTGGACGACCTCGAGGCGTTGGTGCAGCGGACCGCCGACGAGTTCGGCGGCGTCGATGTGGTGGTCAACAACGCCGCGAACGCGTTGGCGCAACCGTTCGGTCAGATGACGGCCGACGCGTTCACCAAGTCGTACGAGGTCAACCTGCGCGGGCCGGTGTTCCTCGTGCAGGCGGCGCTGCCGCACCTGAAGGCCAGCGCGAATGCGGCGGTGATCAACATGATCTCGGTCGGGGCGTTCAACTTCGCGCCGTTCACCGCGATCTACTCGTCGAACAAGGCGGCGCTGCTGTCGTTCACCCGGTCGATGGCCGCCGAGTTCGCGCCATCGGGAATCCGGGTCAACGCGATCGCGCCGGGGCCCGTCGACACCGACATGATGCGCAACAACCCGCAGGAGGCCATCGACGCAATGGCCGACAGCACGCTCATGAAGCGGCTGGCGTCGCCGGACGAACTCGTCGGTACCGCACTGCTGTTGGCGTCCGACGCGGGAAGTTACATCACCGGCACGGTCATGATCGTGGACGGCGGCGGAACGCCTCGCTAGCCGCGCGCATCTCACCGCTCGTCGACGCGAGGATCTGGCTGCGATTCTCCACCTGCAGCGCGGCCTCCAGGCTGGACGCCTCGAGGTTGGCCCACAACACCTGCTTGGTGGACTCGACGCCGAACTTGCCATAGCCGCATAGTGTTTCAGCGATCTGAAGTGCGTCGCCGACGACGTCGCCGCCAGTTGATATCCGGCTCACCAGCCCGATTCGCAAGGCCTCCTGCGCATCGATGGCGCGGGCGGTCAGGATGAGGTCGAATGCCGGTCCGGCGCCGACGATGCGCGGCAGGGTGTAGCTGACGCCGATGTCGCAGCCGCCGAGGCCCAGTTTGATGAATTGCGTACAGAAGCGGGCGGATTCGGCGGCGATGCGGATGTCGCAGGCGGCCGCGATTCCCAGCCCGCCGCCGTAGGCCACGCCGTTGACGGCCGCGATGACCGGTTGGCGAAGCCGCTGGAGTTTGGTGGTCAGATCGGCGATGAGCTCCTGCCAGCGCATCCCTGCGCGGGGGGACTCGACGCCTTCGCCCGCTTTGTTGGGGTTGGGGTCGGTGAGGTCCAGTCCGGAGCAGAAGCCACGGCCTGCACCGGTGAGGACGACGACGCGGCAGTCGTTGTCGGCGCGGATCTGGTCGAGTGCGGTGTGCAGGTCGCGGACCAGATCGTAGGACAGCGCGTTGAGTTTGGCGGGCCGATTGAGGGTCAGCACGGCGATGTCGGGGCGCGGGTGGTTCAGTTCCAGATCGGACATGGAAACACGCTAACCGCCGCGTTTTCAGACGGTGCTGCGCCACCCGGCCACGCCGACGGCAATCATGCGCAGCTGCTTGACCGCCACCCGTTTGATCTCGTCGAGGGCGGCCTGGTCGTGGGCGTCCTCGATGGCTTCGGCGATGACGATCATCGCGTTGACGAACAGGGTGGCCAGGATGTTGAGATCCTCACCGCTCCAGGTGTTCAGCCCGGGGAAGCGGGCGAGGTCGATGGCGAGTTCGGAAGTGATCAAGCGGATCTCGGTGCGAATCGCGTACCGCAGCACCGAAACCCCGCTGTTGCGTTCGCGGCCGATGAAGCGCCAGTGTTCGCGGCGTTCGTTGACGCCGTCGATGAGGATGTCGACGCTGGACTCGATGACGCGCTTGGGGTCGAGCTTGCCTGCTCGGGCGCTGCGCAGCATGTCGCGCAGGCTGCGGAACGACTCGTCGATCAGCACGAGGCCGAGGGCCTCCATGCTCTCGAAGTGGCGGTAGAACGCGGCGGGGACGATGCCGGCCTCGCGGGTGACCTCGCGCAGGCTGAGAGCGGAGAAGCTGCGCTCCTCGAGGAGTTTGAGGCCCGCGGCGATGATGGCTTGACGGGTGGCTTCTTTGCGCTGCTCGCGGGTCAGCGTCTCGCGGGCGGGTTTGGACCGCGACCGGCTGGAACGCGCGCTCGGTCGTTTGTCCACGTAACCAGCGTACAACCGTTCACCAAGCTGCTAACTAGCGATTACAACAACACGAGCGAGGAAGGAACGTTGACGGTGACAGTGACCTCATCGCTTTCAGCTCCATGCTGGTCGTACGCGACGTACTTGAATTCGACTTTGAATCCCGCCAGAGTCAGCAGGGTCCGAGTCTCGAACACACCGGTGTTCTCGTCGACCGTGAAGGAACTCAGCAAGTTGAGATTGACCACACCGTTCTGGACTGCTACCGGCTGCGAAGTGATCCGTATCCGTACGACGTCGTCACTGTCGACATCGTGGATGTTCGATAGCAGGTTTCCGGACGCATGTCCGCCGCCGAGTAGCCCTGAAGCCCTGTAGGTGAGCGTAGGACTGCTAACGACAGGCCTGTCGTTGACGGGCGTGACGTTGATGGTGACGGTGCCCGTCGAAGTGGAGGTGCCGTCGCTCACCGTGTAGTTGAAGGTATCAGTGCCATTGAAATCGGCTTTGGGAGTATAGGAGTACTGGCCGGAGGCATTGACAGTCCAGGTGCCTCCGTTGGCGGTGGTGCCGGTCGCCGGGACGACGGTTAGCGTCTCGCCGACGTCGACGTTGGCGGCGTTGTCGTTGGTGAGCACATTGCCGGTGATGGCGCCGCCATCCTCGGCGCCCGTGATCACGTCGTTCACAGCTTGGACAGGGTCATTGACGGCGGTGACGGCGATGGTGACCGTCGCGGTGTTGCTGGTACCGCCCTGGCCGTCGGTGACGTTGTAAGTGAAGCTGTCGGGGCCGTTGTGGTTGGCCGCCGGCGTGTAGGTGAACGTCCCGTTGGGATTCAACGTCACAACCCCGTTGCTCGGTCCGTTGACAAGGTGAGCGGTGAGCGGGTTGCCGTCGACATCGGTGTCGTTGGTCAGCACGTTCCCGTTCACCGCGGTGTCCTCTTTGGTGCTGACGGTGTCATTGTTGGCGACCGGAGCATCGTTGACCGCGTTGATCGTGATCGTCACTGTCGCAGTGTCACTCGTCACGGCGCCGTCGCTGATGGTGTAGGTGAAGCTGTCGGTGCCGTGGTAATTCGCGTTCGGCGTGTAGGTGAAGGCACCGGTCTGCGGGTTGAAGGTCAACGTGCCGTTGGCGGGTCCGGTGACCACGGACGCCGACTGGATCGTCGCTTTGCCGTCGGGGTCGGTGTCGTTGGTCAGGACGTTGCCCGTCACCTGGGTGTCCTCGTCGCCGCTGAAGGTGTCGTTGTTGGCCACCGGGGCGTCGTTGACCGGGGTGACCGTGATCGTGACGGTGCCGGTTGCAGTGCCGCCCTTGTCATCTGAGGCGGTGTAGGTGAAGCTGTCCGGACCGTTGTAGTCAGCGCTCGGGGTGTAGGTGAACGTGCCGTTGGCGTTGAGGGTGAGGTTGCCGTGGCTGGGTCCCGAACCCACTGTGACGGTGACGGAATCGCCGTCGACATCGGTGTCGTTGCTCAACACATTGCCGTTGTAGGTGGTGTCCTCGTTGACGGTGAACGAGTCGTTGTTGGCCACTGGCGGGTCGTTGACCGGCTCGATGGTGATCGTGACGACCTTGGTGGCGCTGGTGGCCGTGCCGTCGTCAGCGCGGTAGTAGAACTTGTCCGTGCCGTGGTAGTTCGCGTTCGGGGTGTAGGTGAAGCTGCCGTCGGCGTTGAGGGTCAGCGTGCCGTGGTCGGGCCCGGAAACCAGAACCGCCTCAAGCGAATCGCCGTCCGCGTCGGTGTCGTTGGTCAGGACGTTGCCCGTCGCCGGGGTGTCCTCGTTGGTGGTGAACGAATCGTTGCTGGCCACCGGGGCGTTGTTGACCGCGTTGATGGTGATGTTGACGGTGCCGGTTGCGGTGCCGCCCTGACCGTCGCTGGCGGTGTAGGTGAAGCTGTCGGTGCCGCTGTAGTTCGCCGTCGGCGTGTACGTGAAGGAACCGTCCGCGTTGAGCGTCACCGTGCCGTGCGACGGGCCGCCGGCCAGCACGGCGGTCACGGTGTTGCCGTCGGCATCGGTGTCGTTGTTCACGACGTTGCCCGTCAGCGGCGTGTTCTCGTTGGTGGTGTACGAGTCGTTGTTGGCCACCGGGGGATCGTTGACCGCGTTGACGGTGATGCTGACCGTGGCGATGTTGCTGGTGGCGGTGCTCGGGTCGGTGACGGTGTAGGTGAAGCTGTCGGTGCCGCTGTAGTTCGCGGTCGGGGTGTAGGTGAAGGTGCCGTCGGGATTGAGGTTGAGCGTGCCGTGTGCCGGCCCGGAGACGACCACGGCGGTCAGGGTGTCGTTGTCGGCGTCAACGTCGTTGCCGATGACATTGCCGGTCAGTGGGGTGTCCTCGTCGACGGTGTAGTTGTCGTTGACGGCGACCGGCGTGTCGTTGACCGCCGTGACGGAGATGGTCACGACCGCTTCGTCGCTGAGGCTGCCGTCACCGGCGGTGTAGGTGAAGCTGTCGGTGCCGCTGTAGTTCGCGTTCGGGGTGTAGGTGAACGTGCCGTCGGCGTTGAGGGTCAGGGTGCCGTGGCTCGGCCCGGAAACCAACACTGCTCCAAGCGAATTGCGGTCAGGATCGGTGTCGTTGACGAGAACGTTGCCGGAAAGCTGGGTGTCCTCGTTGGTGGTGAACGCGTCGTCATTCGCCACCGGGGCGTCGTTGACCGCGATCACGGCGATGGTGACCAGGGCTGTGTTGCTGGTCAGCGTGCCGTCTGACGTCCGGTACGTGAAGCTGTCGGTGCCACTGAAGTTGGCATTGGGGGTGTAGGTGAAGCTGCCGTCGGGGTTGAGTGTCAGCGTGCCGTTCGCCGGCCCGGTGATGAGCGTCGTCGTGACGGTCTGACCGTCGAACTCCTTGTCGTTCAGGGCGACATTGCCGTCGAGCGTGCTGTCCTCGTCAGTGGTGAAGCCGTCGTTCATGGCGATCGGCGCGTCGTCGACCGGATTGATCTCGATCGTGATGGTCGCCACTTCAGTTGTCACACTGTCGTCGGAGGCGGTGTAGGTGAAGCTGTCGGTGCCGTTGTAGTTGGCGTTCGGCGTGTAGGTGAAGGTGCCGTCGGGATTGAGGGTCAGAGTGCCGTGTGCGGGCCCGCTGACCAGTGTCACCGTCGGATCGTCGTCCACGTCGGTCACGGGGACGCTGCCTTCGAGGTGCATGTCCTCGTCGATGGTGAAGGTGTGGTCGTCGGCGACGGGTGCGTCGTTGACGGCGTTGACGGTGATCGAGACGGTGCCGCTGGTGGTGTCGCCGTGGCTGTCGGTGACGGTGTAGGTGAAACTGTCGTCGCCGTTGAAGTTTTCGGTCGGGGTGTAGGTGTAGGTGCCGTCGGTGTTGAGGACCAGGGTGCCGTTGGCGACGTCTCGGTCGACGACGACGGTGTAGGTGTCGCCGGCGTCGACGTCGGAGACCGGGATGGTTCCGCTGTAGCCGTCGTGGTCTTCGTCGATGGTGACTGAGGTGTCGGTGGTGACGGGTGCGTCGTTGACGGCGTTGACGGTGATCGAGACGGTGCCGCTGGTGGTGTCGCCGTGGCTGTCGGTGACGGTGTAGGTGAAGCTGTCGTCGCCGTTGAAGTTTTCGGTCGGGGTGTAGGTGTAGGTGCCGTCGGTGTTGAGGACCAGGGTGCCGTTGGCGACGTCTCGGTCGACGACGACGGTGTAGGTGTCGCCGGCATCGACGTCGGAGACCGGGATGGTTCCGCTGTAGCCGTCGTGGTCTTCGTCGATGGTGACTGAGGTGTCGGTGGTGACGGGTGCGTCGTTGACGGAGTTGACGGTGATGGTGATCATGCCCACCGTGCTGGCTCCGCCAGAGTCGGTGGCGCGGTAAGTGAATGAGTCGGTGCCGTGCCAGTTTTCGTCTGGTGTGTAGGTGTAGGTGCCGTCGGTGTTGAGCTCCACAGTGCCATGCAATGGCTCGTCGACAACGATCGTCGTGACGGTGTCGCCGGCGTCGATGTCGCTCGCGGGGACCGAACCGCTGTGCGGCGTGTCCTCATCGGTGGCGAAGGCGCCGTCGCCGGCAACCGGGGCATCGTTGACGGGGTCGACCGTGATGCTGATCGTGGCGACCGTGCTGATCGCGCCATCGCCGTCGGTGGCGCGGTAGGTGAACGAGTCGGTGCCGTTGAAGTCGGCGTCGGGGGTGTAGGTGTAGGTGCCGTCATCGTGCAGGACAAGCTCGCCGTGGGCTGGTCCGACCACCACGCTGGTGGTGACGTCGTCGCTGTCGACGTCAGAAACGGGAAGCGCACCGGTATAGCTGCTGTCCTCGTCGACGGTGACCGTGCCGTTGTCGGCCACCGGCGCATCGTTGGCCGGGTTGATAGTGATCGAAACGGTGCCGACCGCCGTGCCGCCCTTGCCGTCGGAGACGGTGTAGGTGAACGAATCTATGCCGTGGAAATCGCGCGTCGGCGTATACGTGAAAGACCCGTCTTCGCTGAGAGTGAGCGTGCCGCTCGCGGGGTTGGAGAGCAGTTCAACCGTGAGCGGATCACCGTCCGCGTCAGTGTCATTCGTGCGCACGTTGCCGGTCAGCACGGTGTCTTCGCCGATGGTGTAGGAGTCGCCGCCGGCGACCGGAAGGTCATTGACCGGGTTCACCGTGATCGTGACGGTGGCGGTGTTGCTCGTCGCGAAGGTGTCGGATGCCTTGTAGGTGAACGAGTCCGTACCGTGGAAGTTCGCGTTCGGGGTGTAGGTGAAGGTTCCGTCGGCGTTGAGGGTCAGTATGCCGTTCGCCGGTCCTGAAACCAGTTGCGCGGTACGGGGATCACCGTCGGAATCGGTGTCGTTGAGTAGGACATTGCCGGTCGCGGCCGTGTCCTCGTCGGTGGTGAACGCGTCGTTTACCGCGACCGGCGCGTGGTTGACAGGCCTGATGGTGATGGTCACCGTAGCCTCTCCGCTGGAGAGGGAGCCGTCGGAAGCGGTGTAGGTGAACGAATCCGTACCGTTGTACCCGGTGTTCGGCGTGTAGGTGAAGGTGCCGTCGGAATTGAGCGTCAGGGTGCCGTTGTCCGGGCCGTCCACCAGGTGCGCGGTGAGGTTGTTCTTGTCCGGGTCCGCGTCGTTGGACAACACATTGCCGGCCAGGACGCTGTCCTCGTTGATCGTGTAAGAGTCGGGGTTGGCGGTGGGCGGGTCGTTCACCGGTGTCACCGAGATGAGAACGATCGTGGGTGCGGTGGTGGTCGTTCCGTCGAACGTGGTGTAGGTGAAGTGGTCCAGGCCACTGAAGTTCGGTGCAGGGGTATAGGTGAAGGTGCCGTCTTCGGCCAACGTCACAGTGCCGTGGGCGGGTTGGTCGACCAGGCTGACGGTCAGCTTGTCGCCTTCCGCATCGCTGTCGTTGTTCAGGACGTTGCCCGTGTAGGCAGTGTCCTCGGGGGTTGTGAAGAAATCTTCCCCGGCGACCGGCGCATCGTTGACCGCGGTCACGGTGATGGTGACGACCCCGGTGCTGCGGGTGGTCGAGCCGTCGGAGGCTTCGTAGGTGAACGAGACGGTTCCCGAGTAGTTCGGAACCGGCGTGTAGGTGAACGTGCCGTCCGGATTGAGGACCAGGGTGCCGCTGGCCGGACCGGAAACCAGCGAGGCGGTCAGCGAATCACGGTCGATGTCAACGTCATTGGACAAGACATTGCCGGTAAGGATGCTGTCTTCGACGATGGAGTACGCGTCGTCGTGGGCGACAGGGGCATCGTTGACCGGGGTGACCGAGATGACGACGAGCGCGGGCGCGCTGCTGGCCTGTCCATCCGACAGGGTGTAACTGAAGCTGTCGGTGCCGTAGAAGTTCGCCGCCGGCGTGTAGGTGAAGGTGCCGTCCGCGTTCAGCTGCAGCGTGCCGTGGGTGGGTTCGGAGAACACCGCTGCGCTCAGCGAGTTGCCGTCAGCATCGGTGGCGCCGGGCAGGACGTCGCCGTTGAGCGTGCCGTCCTCGGCCGTCTCGAAGGTGTGGTTGGCGGCGACAGGTGCGTCGTTGACCGGGGTGACGGTGATCGACACTGTGCCGGTGGCGCTGTTGCCGTTACCGTCAGAGACGGTGTAGGAGAACGAGTCCGACCCGCTGAAGTCAGGGTTCGGGGTGTACGAGAACGACCCGTCCGCATTCAGGTGCAGCGTGCCGTTGGCGGGACCGGAACCCAGTGTGGCGGAGAGGGCGTCGCCATCAGCGTCGGTGTCGTTGAACAGGACGTTGCCGGTGAGCTTGGAGTCCTCGTTGATGGTGTACGCGTCGGGGGTCGCTACCGGCGCGTCTTGAACCGCCGTCACCGTGATCGTTACCACCGTCGGCGCGCCCGTCGCGTTCCCGTCCGAGGCGACGTATGAAAACTCGTCTCTGCCAGAGTAATTCGCATGTGGCGTGTAGGTGAACGAGCCGTCAGCGTTGAGCTGGACGTCGCCGTGGCTCGCCGGTGTGTCGAGCACTGCGCTGAAACTGTCGCCGTCGGGGTCGCTGTCGTTGGTCAGCACGTTCCCGCTGACGGCCGTGTCCTCGGCTGTGGTGTAGGCGTCATCGACGCCGACCGGTGCGCGGTTGACCGGGTTGATGGTGATCGTCACCAGGGCGGTGCTGCTGTGCTCGCCGTTGAAGGCCGTGTAGACGAACTCGTCCGCACCGTGATAGTCGGGGTCGGGCTCGTAGCTGAACGAACCGTCGGTCGCCAACATCAGGCGCCCGTGCTGAGGTCCTCGAACGACGGTCGTGACCAGGTTTCCGCCGTTGGGGTCGACGTCGTTCGCCAGGACGTTCCCGGTGATGGGACCGCCCTGATCGGTGATGTAGGAGTCGTTGGCCGCCGTCGGCGGTTGGGCCGCGGCAACCACATTGATCCGGATCAACGCGGAGTCGGTGTGGCCCCAGTTCGGGCGGAGGAACCCGAGAAGCCCGTGCAGGTGGGGACGGGTGTGGCCATCGCTGGCGGTCAGGCGGAACTCGTCGACACCTGTGAAGCCCTCATCGGGGGTGTAGGTGAAGGTGCCGGTCGCCTGGTCCACCGTCACCGATCCGTGCGACGGGCCACCGGGTACACCCTGGGTCGGCACGTAGTACTTCAGTCCGTCGCCGTCGAAGTCGTGCACATGGAAAGTGATCGGCCCGCTCTCTTCGCCGGGTGGCAGGACGAGGGTGATCTCCTGCGGCACCACGATGGGAGTGCGGTTGAAGAACGTGCGCTGCACCTCGCGGCGGACGAAGTCGAGAATCGCCCACAGCAGTGGCGGCTGGGCGGGGGCGGAGGGGCCGTGGCTGAAGATCGGCGCCAGCAGGCTCGCGACGAAGTTGTGCGCCAGGTCGACGATGGCTTTCGGGGCCGCCAGGACAGCCTGCAGGGGGTTGACCACCCTGGTGGGCGCGGCGCTGGAGGTGGCATGCCGGTGCGCGGACGAATCGACCAGCGGGTTGTCCAGGTCGGCTGCCGACTCGACGGTGATCGAGGTCGTGTCGACGGTCGTGATCGTCGACGCCAGTTCGTCTGCCGGTGAATCGGATTCGGTCGACGGCGATTCGTTGTCGGCCCGTCGCGGTGGGGGCGCGACGGTGTCCGCGGCTTCCGTTGGGTTCGTTGGGTCCGTTGCCGACGGTGCCGGTGGGGTCGGGGGCGTCTCCGGCACTCCGGCGCCGGCGACCGGGTCCGTCGGTGGCGTGGTCTCAGGTTCCGGTTCGGTTGTCGGCGACGAAGTTTCCGCCGTGTCGGTCTGATCGGTGGCCTGTCCGGCATCGTTGGTCGAGTTGTTCAGTCCGCCGGAGCTGCCGACCTGCATGCCGCCGGTGTCGTTGTCGGTGGGCTCGTCAGCCCCGGAGGTCGTGGTGGTCGAGCCGCTCGGCTGTGACGACGCCGGCGCCGGCGGGTCGGTCGGGTCGGTCGGGTCCGTCGACTCGGCGGTCGTGGACGCATTGTCTGGCGACGTCGCGTTGTCGGACGTGGTGTCGGTCTCGGCGTGCGCGACCCCCAGCCCGTGGCCGGTGCTCACCACGGCACCGATGCCGAGCGCCACGGCCAGCGCACCGACCCGTCCGACGTATCGCGAGTAGTTCGTCGCGGTGGCGGGCTCGAACACTCCCGGCACGCGGCCGTCCGCACCGAGTGTGAAGGCCGGATATGTCGCCTGGGGGAGGGTCTTGCTCTTTCGGTGACGCGCCACGGTGCGGTCGGGACGAGGTCCAGTCACACGGGTCAAGGTGTCTCTCCCACCGCTCGACGCCCCCGGGGCGGTTCTGCACTCAGCTGGCGGCTATTCCCGGTACACTCGTATCGTTGTTGCTCAAGGAACGAGCCAGCAAATTTTACGATCTCGTTAATTAGTAGAGCATATATTTGCTTCCGTGTCCATATCCGGACGCCTTCCGTGAGTCCGCCGCCCGGGCATGAACTGTCGGACTAGCTGCGCCGCCGCTGCTCAGGCCCGCGACCAGAGGAAACCGGCGCTGCCGTTATGTGCCGCGCGCCGACAGCGGCGCCCGCTTTGCCACCATCCATCGGCCGCTCACTGAGCCCGCTAGCGGTTCCTTGCAACCGCAATGCTCCTGAGCGGCGCTGGCAAACCAAGCCGGGGGTCAGTCATGGGCGGCGGTAGGCGCCGGTGTGAAGAAACCGATACAACCGTTCACTGATGTGAAGCCCACCACAAACGGTGATTTATGCATTGACGAACGGTCTGACGCGGCGCACGGTGTACATATGTTCACTGAAACGTTGACTCGCCGGGTGCTACGGTCCCCGCTGGTCGACCTGCTGACCGGTCCGCACGGGGTGGACCGTTACACCGAGCTCATCGACCCGACGTGGACGCAGGGCGAAGCACGCGCCGAGATCGTCGCCGTACGGCGCCAGACGCCGCGCAGCGTCACGCTCGGCCTCCTACCCAATCGCGCCTTCGCCGGCTTCCGGGCCGGCCAGCACATCAACCTCGCCGTCGAGATCGACGGCCGCCGCCGCGTCCGCCCGTACTCGCCCGCCAATGCCGAGGGCACCCGGATCCTCGAGCTCACCGTGGGACGGCACGACGGCGGCCTGGTGTCGAACTACCTGTACGACCACGCCCATCCCGGCATGACCGTCGGGCTGGACAACGTCGGCGGAGAGTTCGTCCTGCCCGCCGACCGGCCACGGCGCATCGTGTTCGTCTCCGGCGGCTCCGGCATCACCCCGGTGATGTCGATGCTGCGCACTCTGCGAGCCGAGCGCTTCGACGGCGAGGTCGCCTTCATCCACTACGCCCGCTGCGTGGAGGACGCCTGTTACCGCGACGAACTCGCCACGATGTCCGGTGTGCAGGTGCTGCACGGCTACACGCGGTCGACGGCAGGCTCGGACCTCGACGGCCGGTTCAATCCCGCGCACCTCGCCGCGGCGATGCCCGGACTGGACGCCGACACGCCCGTCTATGTCTGCGGCCCACCGGAACTCGCTGACGCGGTGCGGCGCCACCATCCCACTGTCACGTCGGAGAGCTTCGTGCCACCGACGTTCAGCACGCCGACGGCGGCATCCGGGGGCATCGTCGCCTTCGCCGACAGCGGCCTCACCGTCACCGACGACGGCCGTCCGCTGCTCGACCAGGCGGAGGCTGCCGGGCTCACTCCGGAGAGCGGCTGCCGTATGGGCATCTGCCACAGCTGTACGCGCCGCAAGACCCGCGGCGTGGTGAAGAACCTGACCACCGGCGCGGTGTCGGGTCCCGATGCGGAGGACGTGCAGATCTGCGTGTCCGTGCCGGTCGGTGACGTCGACCTCGCGCTCTGAGAGCGAAGGAGTTTGACATGACTGTCCTGACTTCAGCACCGCAGAGCACCGAAAAGCCCACCCTCGAGAAGACCGTCGCGGGCCGCAAGGTGACCCTGACCGCCGAGCAGGCCGAGGCCTTCGGTCGCGAACTCGACGCGCTGAAGGAGCGCGTCATCGCCGATCTGGGCGAGCGTGACGCCACCTATATCCGCCGGATCATCAAAGCGCAGCGTGGCTTCGAGGTCGCCGGCCGGGCCCTGCTGTTCGGCGGGATCTTCCCGCCGTTCTGGTTGGCGGGCACCGCGATGCTCGGGCTGTCGAAGATCCTCGACAACATGGAGATCGGCCACAACGTCATGCACGGCCAGTACGACTGGATGGGCGACCCGGCGATCTCGAGCCGGGCCTTCGAGTGGGACACGGCCTGTCCGAGCGAGCAGTGGCGCCACTCGCACAACTACATGCACCACACCTACACCAACATCGTCGGCATGGACCGCGACGTGGGTTACGGCATCCTGCGGATGAGCAAGGACCAGCGGTGGCAGCCCTACTTCCTCGGCAACTCGGTGTACGCCTTCCTGTTGATGGTGCTGTTCCAGTACGGCGTCGCCCTGCACGAACTGGAAACCGAGCGGATCCGGGCCGGCGAGATCAGCATCGCCGACAAACGCGAGATCCTCGAAGGGATCTGGCGCAAGACCAAGCAGCAGACGCTCAAGGACTACGTCGCGTTCCCGCTGCTCGCCGGGCCGTTCGCGCCGTGGGTGCTCACCGGCAACCTGACCGCGAACCTGATCCGCAATGTGTGGTCCTACATGATCATCTTCTGCGGGCATTTCCCTGACGACGTTCAGGAGTTCTCCATCGAGGAGACGAAGGCCGAGACCCGCGGGCAGTGGTATTTCCGGCAGGTGCTCGGCTCGGCGAACCTGACTGGCGGCAAGCTGTTTCACATCCTGAGTGGCAACCTGTCGTTCCAGATCGAGCACCACCTGTTCCCGGACATTCCCGCACACCGGCTCGCCGAGATCTCCGAAGAGGTCAAGGACATCTGCACCCGTTACGGGATCCCGTACAACAAGGGGTCGCTGCCGCGGCAGTTCGCGACGGTGGTGCGTAAGATCGTCCGGCTCGCGCTGCCGGGCTGAGCCGCTGCGCCGCTCTCACCTCTGGCAGACCGGGCACCAGTAGGACACCCGGTCACCGGTGCTGTCGGACTCGATCGGTGTGCCGCACCGGCGGCAGGGCCGGCCGCGGCGACCGTACACCCACAGGTCACGGCCGCCGCGGGTGTCGCCGGTGGTGGTGCGGTTGACGCGGGACCGGTTCAGCCACAGCATGTCCCGAGCCCGCTGCACCATCCGCAGCGGATCGCGGACGGTCCCGACCGGCGTGGTGGGCAGGTACCCGGTGACAAAGCACAGCTCGTTGGCGTAGACGTTGCCGACGCCGGCCATCACCCGCTGATCGAGGAGCGCCTCGGCCAGCGGACGGTCGGGGTCGGCGACGAGGTTGTCCTTGGCGACGCGCGGCTCCCAGTCGTCGCCGAGCAGATCGGGGCCCAGGTGCGCCACGGCCTCCATGTCGTGTTCGCGTTGGAGGATCTCCAACACGCCAAGGTCCACGCCGGCGGCGCGAGAGTCCGCCGTGGCCAACAGGATCCGGATCTTGTGCTCGGGCACCCGGCGGATCTGCCCGCCGATCAGCCAGGCGCCCTCCATCTTCAGGTGCGAGTGGATGCTGGCGTCCCCGACGCGGATGAACAGGTGCTTGCCGCGGCTGAGGACCTCGTCGACGACGCAGCCCGTCAGGTCGACCGTCGCGAACTTCGGCACCCGCACATCGCACCGGGTGAGCTCCTTGCCGGCGAGCGCCTCGCGCAGTTTGGCGGCAGCTCGGAAGACGGTGTCACCCTCAGGCATAGATCACCTCAACCGCAGGCCGCGCGGTGTTCGGGCGAAACCGGAACCCGCCAGCGCGTCGTGCACCGCGGCGCGCTCGTTTTCGGCGCCCGGCTCCAGCACCGAGACCCCATTGACCTTCTCCACGAGCAGCGATCCCACCCGCCCGGCGCCGACCAACTCCGCCAACGCCACGGCGGCCGCGATATGCGCGTCGGGGTCCTTGGTGAAGGACAACAACGACCGTCCGCCGCGTTCGAGGAACCACACCAGTTCACCGTCGACCAGCGCCACCAGCGCGCCGGCCTTGCGGCCCGGGCGGTGTGTCACGTCGTCGTTCTCGGCCTTGCGCGACGGCCACGGCAGCGCCGCGCCATACGGGTTGGCCGGGTCGGCGGCCGCCAGCACCACCGCGTCGTAGTTGCGCCGGTCCGCGTCGACCTCGTCGGAGAACGTGCGCAACCGGTCGACCGTCGACGCGACCGCGAACTGCGCACCGCCCAGCGACTCGACGAAATAGCCGCGCTGGCACCGGCCCACATCTTCGAACGCCGTCAGCACCTTGTACAGCATCGCGAAGCCGCCGGGCACACCCTCGGCCCCGGCCGCGCCCTTGGTCAGCACCCCGTGTCGGTTCAGCAGTAGTTCGGCCTGAAAATGCGCCCGCACAGTCGATTCCGGCTCAGCGACGGGCAACGCCGACCAGCGCCCGGCGACCGTCGGATCGGAGTTCCTGGTCTGCGCGTGCGCGACGCTGTACCTGCTCAACCGCGGCGCCCGCTGCCGCTGCCGGTGCGCGGGGGCGCCGCGGCGGCCGGCGCCGCGACTGCCCATCAGCATCGCCCGCACCGGCGCGAACGTGTCACCGGTCACCCAGCCGCCCCAGATCAGTTCCCACAGCGCCTGTTTGTGTTCGTCGGTCGGATTCTCGGCGAGCTGGCGGAAGAAGTAGGCGCCGCCGCCGCTGAGCGTGTCCAGGATCGTCCGGTGCGTTTCGGCGAAGTCGATCGACGTCGGCGCCCCCAACGTCAATGGCGCGGACTCGGCGGCGTGGAAGGCGATCCAGCCGTCGCCGCCGCCGATCGGACCGGCACCCGACCAGGTCACCTCACCGGAGGCGAGCAGCTCGTCGAGCATCGCCGGTTGGTAGTCGCGCACGCGCTGCCCGAACACCAGGGGCTCGACCGCCGATGCCGGAATGGCCACGCCTGCAAGCTGATCGATGACCGATGCGAGTCCGTCGATGCCGTGTGCCGCACCGACCTGCTGCCACGCCGGCAGGAACCGGCCGTAGGCGGCGGTGCTGACCGGCTCGACCTGCGCCCGCAGCGCGGCCAGCGAGCGCCGGCGCAGGATCTTCAGGACATCGGCGTCGCACCATTGCTCGTTGGCGCCCGGCTCCGCGACCGGGATGTCGGTGAACTCGCCGCGGATCAGCTTGCCGTCCACCGCCATTCGGCCCAGCACGTCGCCGGTCACCCGGAGACCGAGGCCGAAGCGGGTGGCCGCGTCGTGGGTGCTGAACGGTCCGCGGGTGCGCGCGTAGCGGCCCAGGAGTTCGCCGAGCGGGTCGTCGACGGATTCGGTGAACGCCGTCGGCACACCCACTGGGACTGCGACGCCGACCCCGTCGCGCAGCATGCCGATGTCCTCGACGGCCACCCACCAGGTGCGGTTCGCGTAGGACACCGTCAGTGCCCGCTTGGCGGCCCGTAACCCGTCGAGCCAGCCCGCGACGTCCGGCGTCGTGCACCGCTCGGCGATCTCGTCCTCGGTCAGCGGGCCCAGCAGCCGCAACAGGTCGGCGACGCCCTCGGCGTCGCGGGCCCGCCGGTCCTCGGCCAAGTGCTGCAGCTGGCTCGTGGTACTCGAAATCACCTGCGGGTCGAGGAGTTCGCGCAACTCGACTCGGCCCAGCAGCTCGGCCAGCAGCACGCTGTCCAGTGACAGCGCCGCCGCCCGCCGCTCGGCCAGCGGGCTGTCGCCCTCGTACATGAACGCGCCGACGTAACCGAACAGCAGGGACGCGGCGAACGGTGACGGGGTGGACGTCTCGACCTCGACGAGGCGCAGCCGCCGCTGCGCGACGCGGTGCATCAGTTCGGTCAGCGCGGGAACGTCGTAGACGTCCTGCAGGCATTCGCGCACTGCCTCCAGCACGATCGGGAAGTCGGGATACTTGCGCGCGACGTCGAGCAGTTGCGCGGCGCGCTGGCGCTGATGCCACAGCGGCGAACGCTTGCCGGGGTGGCGGCGCGGCAAAAGCAGTGCGCGCGCGGCGCATTCGCGGAACCGAGAGGCGAACAGCGCCGAGCCGCCGACCTCCGCGGTGACGATCGGTTCGATCTCGTCGGCGTCGAACACGAACAGGTCGGCGCCGGGGGCGGCGTCTTCGGTGTCGGGCAGCCGGACGATGATGCCGTCGTCGGAGGCGGTCGGCTTCTCCTCGATGCCGTAGCGTTCGCGCAGCCGCCTCGACACCGCCAGTGCGAGCGGCCCGTGCACCCGTAATCCATAGGGGGAGTGCAGGATCACCCGCCAGTCGCCGAGTTCGTCACGGAACCGCTCGACAACGAGGGTGGTGTCCGACGGCACCACCCCGGTGGCCTGGCGTTGATCGTCGATCAGCTGCCACAGGTTGTCGGTGGCGAACTGGTCGAAACCCATGGTCTGGGCGCGGTCGGTGAATTCGTCCTTGCCGAGGCGCGCGAGCTCACCGGTGAACGCGCCGACCGCCGCGCCGAGTTCGGCGGGACGGCCGACGCCGTCGCCGCGCCAGAACGGCAGCCGCGCCGGCTGGCCGGGCGCCGGGATCACCAGCACCCGGTCGTGGGTGATCTCGGTGATCCGCCAGCTCGTCGCGCCCAGCGAGATCACGTCGCCGGGACGGGACTCGTAGACCATCTCCTCGTCGAGTTCGCCGACCCGCGAGGGCTTTTCGGACTCCGTCGCCAGGTACACGGTGAACAGGCCGCGGTCCGGGATGGCGCCGCCGCTGGTGACCGCCAGCCGCTGGGCGCCCGGTCGCGCGGTCAGCGTGCCCGCGTCGCGGTCGTACACCAGCCGGGGGCGCAGTTCCGCGAACTCGGTCGACGGGTACTTGCCCGACAGCAGGTCCAGCGTCGCCTCGAACGCGCTGCGGGGCAGTGTCGCGAACGGGGCGCTGCGCCGCACCGCGTCGAACCAGCGGTCGGCGTCCAGCGGTTCCAGTGCGCACGCCGCGACGGTGTGCTGAGCCAGCACGTCGAGCGGGTTGGTCGGCACCCGCATCGTCTCGATCTCACCGGAGAGCATCCGTTTGACGGTGACCGCGCAGCCGATCAGGTCGGTGCGGTGCTTGGGAAACAGCACGCCCTGGGAGATCTCGCCGACCTGGTGGCCGGCCCGGCCGATGCGCTGCAGCCCGCTGGCCACCGACGGAGGCGCCTCGACCTGGATGACGAGGTCGACCGCGCCCATGTCGATGCCCAGCTCCAGGCTCGACGTGGCGACGACGGCTTTGAGCCGGCCGCTCTTGAGATCGTCCTCGACGAGCGCGCGCTGTTCCTTGCTCACCGACCCGTGGTGCGCGCGGGCCAGCAGGGTTGGCGCTCCCGAGGCCTGCCCGCTGCCCATGATGTGGGCGGGCGAACCGCCGGCGACGCCGGTGTTGGGTCCGGTCTCCAGGTCCACCCCGGTGCGTTCGGCGTGAATCTCGTTGAGCCGCGAGGTCAGTCGCTCGGCCAGGCGCCGCGAGTTGGCGAACACGATCGACGAGTTGTGCGCCTCGATCAGGTCGACGATGCGTTCCTCGACGTCGGGCCAGATGGTGTTGTTCTCCAGGTTCGCCATGTCCGGCACCGGCACCTGCACCGACAGGTCGAACGTCTTGGCGGCCGGGGGAGCGACGATGGTGGTGTGCGCCTGACCCGACAGGAAGCGCGCCACTTCCTCGGGTGGGCGGACGGTCGCCGAGAGCCCGATCCGCTGCGCCGGCGTCTCCAGGATCTGGTCCAGCCGCTCGAGCGACAACGCGAGATGCGCGCCGCGTTTGGTCCCGGCGACGGCGTGCACCTCGTCGACGATCACCGTCTCGACGTCGGCGAGCGTTTCGCGCGCCGCCGACGTCAGCATCAGGAACAGTGACTCGGGCGTGGTGATCAGGATGTCGGGCGGCCGGGTGATCAGCTCACGGCGCTGGGCAGGCGAGGTGTCGCCGGACCGCACCCCGACGCGGACGGCCGGTGCGGGCATGCCGCGCCGTTCGGCGACGCGGGCGATGCCGGTCAGCGGCGTGCGCAGGTTGCGTTCGACGTCGACGGCGAGCGCCTTGAGCGGGGAGACGTAGAGCACCTTGGTGCCCGCCGTGGCGGGTCGCGGCTCGGCTGAGGCCAGCCGGTCGATCGCCCACAGGAACGCCGCGAGCGTCTTACCGGATCCGGTCGGCGCGATGACCAGCGTGTTGTCGCCATCGGCGATCGCCGCCCAGGCGCGGGCCTGGGCGGGCGTGGGTTCGGCGAACGTGCCGGCGAACCACTCCCGGGTCAGTTCGCTGAACCGGTCGAGGGAAGAGCTGCTCATCGACCTCCATGGTGCACCCCGCCACCGACATCCCCGTTGCGATTCGAGTGCACTACCTATCGCCCAAGCGATCGGAAGTGCACCGAAATCACTGGTCAGCGGCGGTCGGCGGAGACGGCGTCGCGGAGCGCGGCGGGGATGCCGGGCACCCGGCCGACCGCATCGAGCAGCGCGTGAGCGCACGATTCGGCGAGCTGGTCGGCGTCGAGCGACGGGTCGAGCAGCCGCTGGCGACACACCTCGAAGGTGTAGGCCAGCCAGGCGTAGACGGTGATCCGCAGGTTGCGTTCGACCTTCGAGTCCAGCTGGTCGCCGACCGCGGCGTCGATCCGGCCGAGGATGCGCTCGGCCTGCCGGTCGTTGTCGGTGTCGTCGATGCCGCGCAGCACCGGATCGGAACGGCCCATCCCGACGTACGCCGCCCACGCGCCGTGCGGAAACTCCTCGTCGTAACGCAGGTACGCCAGCACGCCGGCACGCACCTGGTCGAACAGGCTCTGCCCCGGTTCGGGTGGGGTGTTGGTGGCCTCGAAGAGCCGCTCGCCCTCGGCGCGGACGACCGCGGCGAAGAACGCCCGCTTGTCCGGGAAGTAGTGATACATCAGCGCCCGGGACACCCCGGCGCGTTCGGCGATCTCGTCGATGCGGACCTCGTCGTAGGGCCGCTGACCGAACACCTCGGCGCCGAGCGCGAGCAGTTCGCTGCGGCGGTCCTCCGGGGAGAGCCGGCGTCGGGGTTCGGCCATCTCCCCATCGTAGTGAACACATGTCAAACAACGCCGGTGGCGTATTCGGGCGCGACCCGGGTAACCCGGATCGAGACGTGAATCGAACGCAGACGAAAGGTCCCCGATGAGCTTCCCAGAGCAGCAGCAGTCCCCGCCCGGCGTGCAGAGCGAGATGGACCCGGTACCCGACTGCGGTGAGACGAGCTACCGCGGGTCGGGACGGTTGACCGGTAAGCGCGCGGTGATCACCGGCGGCGACAGCGGCATCGGCCGCGCGGTGGCGATCGCCTACGCCCGCGAGGGCGCCGACGTCCTCGTCGCCTATCTCAACGAGCACGACGACGCCAAAGAGGTGCAGAAGTACGTCGAAGAGGCCGGACGCAAATGTGTGCTGGTTCCGGGTGACCTGGCCGACCCGGCGCAGTGCCGGTCCGTCGTCGACAAGGCGGTCGAGGAGTTCGGCGGCATCGACGTGCTGGTCATCAACGCCGCATATCAGATGACCCATCAGACGCTCGACGAGATCTCCGACGAGGAGTGGGATTACACGTTCCGCCTCAACATCGGCCACTACTTCTATCTGGTGAAGGCGGCGCTGCCGCACATGCAGTCGGGCGCGTCGATCATCGGGAGTTCATCGGTGAACTCCGACATGCCGAGCCCGACGCTGGCGCCGTACGCGGCGACCAAGGCCGCGATCGCCAACTTCTCGGCCAGCCTCGCCCAGATGCTGGGCGAGAAGGGGATTCGCGCCAACAGTGTTGCCCCCGGGCCGATCTGGACGCCGCTGATCCCGGCCACGATGCCGCCGGAGAAGGTCAAGCAGTTCGGTGAGAACACCCCGTTGGGCCGCGCGGGCCAACCGGTCGAGCTCGCGCCGGTGTACGTGATGTTGGCCTCCGACGAGGCGAGCTACGTGACCGGTGCCCGGATCGCGGTGACCGGCGGGCGGCCGATTCTCTAGCCGACGGGTACGGCCTCTTCGTAGCGGAGCGCCCACGACGCGGCGAGCGAGCCGCCGGGCGGTAGCCAGCGCAGCCCGACGCCGCTGTTGAGGGCGTCGGCCTGCGCGGTCATCGGTTCGAGCGCGATCGCGGTGATGTGGCCACCGCCGCTGGGGAATTCGCGCGTGATGAACACGTGGAGGAAGCCGAAGTTCCGGTCGGCCCACAGCGAGAGGCAGCGCCCGTCGGGGGAGCGCAGGGTGTGGGTGCTGCCCCTGCCGGTCTCGCCGGTGACGGCCCAGCAGTCGTCGAGCTTGAGGTCGGCGACCGGGCGTCCGGTGCGCAGGTCCCATTCGGTGCCGTCGACGGCCGTCGTGCCCACCGGCACGAGCTGGTCGTCGACGTCGATGTGGTGGTGGCCAACCACGGTCACCGTCAGCTCATCCGCGGGCACATCGCCGATGGACAGGAACGGATGGGCACCGAATGCCACCGGCGCGCAGGATGATCCGGTGTTGCGGACGGTGTGAGTGGTCACCAGACCGTTGGCGGTCAGCTCGTAGCGGACCGCGGTGTCGAGGTCGAACGGGTAGCCGTTCGGGTGGCGAATCGGCGCGGCGAGGGTGATCGACGAACGCGACCGGGCGACGGGTCGGTACTCGCCGGCGCACAGCAGGCCGTGCAGCGCGGTGTGGCACTCGGGATCGGTGATGTCGAGCTGGAGCGTGCGTCCGTCGTACTGCCACCGCCCGTCCCGGACCCGGTTCGGCCACGGCACCAACACTTTTCCGCAGTAGAACGGTGCCGGGGTGCCCCGGTCGAAGCCGGGGGTGAGCGCGACGCCATTTACGGACAGGTGTCGCAGCGCGGCGCCGATCGCGGAGACCGTCGCGCGAACCGGCCGCCCTTGCGACGGCAGGAACAGGTCATAGTCGCTCACGTCGACGCCATCAACCCCGGGCTACCGAAGGCCCGGGCCGCGACGCCGGCCGGGGCCGACGCCGGCCCGGATGTGCGCGATGGCCGGCTCTGGATATCCCGTCTTGTGCAGCTGTTCGCGCACCGCGGCCTCGACGGCCTGCACCTCGTCGGCGAGGACCAACGCGATCACGCAGCCGCCGAAGCCGCCGCCCGTCATCCGCGCGCCCAGTGCGCCGGCACCCACGGCCGTCTCGGCGATCAGGTCGATGTGCGCGGTGGTGATCTCGAAGTCGTCGCGCATCGACGCATGCGATGCGTTCAGCAGCCGGCCCACCTCGTCGAAGTCGCGTTCATCAAGGGCCGCAACGGTGTCCAGCACGCGCCGGTTCTCCGTGATGACGTGCCGCGCCCGGCGGAGATCCTCGGGGTCCGACACCGCCCGCAACGCCGCGACGCCGCGGCCCTGCACGTCGCGGAGCGAAGACACGCCCAGCGCGGCGGCCGCCCTCTCACACGACGCGCGGCGGGCGGCGTACTCGCCAGCGGCGTGCTGGTGGGCCGACTGCGAGTTGATCAGCAGCAGCGCCACGCCGTGAGCGTCCGGATCGAAGGCGACCGAGCGGGTGGTGAGGTGATCGAAGTCGATCAGCTGCGCCCGTCGCGACTCGGCGAACAGGATCGCCAGCTGGTCCATCAGCCCCGTTGGCGCGCCGACGTATTCGTTCTCGGCCCGGCACGCGATGCGGGCCTGCTCGATGCGGTCGATCTGACGCCCGGTGGCGCACAGCAGGGCGCCGAGCGCCGCGCACGCCAGGGCGGCCGACGACGCCAGCCCGGAGCCCATCGCCACACCGCCGGAGATCGACATCGTGCCGCCCGGCACCGGATGGCCCGCGTGCTGCAGCGCCCAGACGATTCCCGCCACGTACGCCGCCCACCCGGTGACTGCGCAGGGCTTCGTGTCGAGGGGGAATCGGACCGGGGCGTCCGCGCGGTCGCTGCACACCACCATCTCGTCGGTGTCGGCGGGTTGGAACGCCACCGCCGTGCGCTCGGGCAGCGCGATCGGCAGCGCGAAACCGGCGTTGTAGTCGGTGTGTTCGCCGATCAGGTTGACCCGGCCCGGCGCGGCGAACCGGACGACATTGGCGCTTCCGGACATCGTCATCGTGCCTCCCCGAGCGTGCGTAGCGTCTCGGCGAGCGATTCCGGGGTGACGTCGTTGATGAACGCCCCCATGACGGATTCCGAACTCGCCAGGTACTTGAGTTTGGTGGCGGTCCGGCGCGTCGAGATGATCTGCGCGTGGAACCGTCCCTCGCGCTGGGCGTCGGTGTCGGTGTACTGGTGCAGTGCCGCCATGTAGGGCAGCGGCTCGGGGTAGAGGCGGTCCAGCAGTTGCAGGGTCGTCCGGTAGATGTCGGTGAACCCGTCCAGTTCGGCGCCGTCGAGGTCGAGCAGGTTGCGCACCGGCCGGTTCGGGTAGATGTGCACCTCCACCGGCCAACGCGCGGCGTATGGCACGAAAGCGGTGAAATGCTCGGCGCGGGTGATGATCCGGGCGCCGGAGGACGCTTCGTGGTCGAGGATGTCGGCGAAGAGGTTGGTGCCGTGGGTGGCGCGGTGCGCATCGGCCTGTCGTAGTGTCGCCTCGGTGTGCGGCGTGAGGTAGGGGTAGCCGTAGATCTGGCCGTGCGGATGCGTGAGTGTCACGCCGATCTCCTCGCCGCGGTTCTCGAAGCAGAATACTTGCTCGATTCCGGTGCGGGCCAACAGGTCACGGGTGCGGTGCCGCCAGGCCTCGACGACCAGCCGGGCCTGCGGATGGTCGAGGTCGGCGAAGGACCCAGTGTGATCGCTGGAGAAGCAGACGACCTCGCAGCGGCCGTCGGCGCCGGACAGACTGGCGAAGCGGTTCTCGAAGACCGCGACGTCGTAGTCCGGGGCGGGGATCTCGCTGGTCAATCCCGTGGGCCCCGGGCACAGCGGGCACTGGTCGGGCGGCGGCTTGTAGGTGCGGTCCTGGCGCAAGGCCGCGATGATGACCCACTCGCCGGTGGTGCGATCGAACCGCAACTCCGACTGAGTGTCTCGCCGCTCGGGCAGCGAGCGCCGGTCGGGAACCGGCACGCTGCGGTGGCCGGGCAGGTCGAAGAGCAACAGCTCCCGCCCGTCGGCGAGGGTCCAGCGCGTCGGCGCGCTCGTGACGGTCACGGGGCCGGCATCGCGCGGTCTGGCGCCTCGGAGGTGAGGATCTGCTGGTAGCGCTGTAGGAGTTGCTCCCGGGTCAGACCCAGATCCGGCAGCACCTCGTCGGCGGGCGGCCAGCCGTACGGCGCCGAGTTGCGCATGAACGTGACGATATCGTGCGCGAATCGATCCGCGATGCCACCGCCAGACATTGTCAGGACCCGCCCTTCTTCTTGTTGTAGATGTCGAAGCCCACCGCGGCCAGCAGCACCAGGCCCTTGATCACCTGCTGCACGTCGCTGCCGATGCCGATCAACGACATCCCGTTGTTCAGCACACCGAGGACGAAACCGCCGATGATGGCGCCCAACACCGTTCCGACGCCTCCGGTGGCCGATGCGCCGCCGATGAACGCCGCGGCGATCGCCTCGAGTTCCATGCCGATGCCGGCTTGCGGAGTCGCCGAGTTCAACCGCGCCGCGAACAGCAGACCCGCCAGCGCGGACAGCAGCCCCATGTTGACGAACACCAGGAACGTGGTGCGCTTGGTCTTGACGCCGGAGAGCCGGGCCGCGGCCTCGTTACCGCCGACGGCGTAGACCTGGCGGCCGAACACGGTGCCGCGCATGACGAATGCGTAGACGACGAACGCCACGGCCAGGATGATCCCGACGACGGGGATGCCGCGGTAGCTCGCCAGCAGCAGTGTGAACGCACCCAGCGCGGCGACGATCGCGGCGCACTTGAACACGAACCAGCTCAGCGGAGCGACGTCGAATCCATAGTGCGCCTGCGTGCGTCGCTGCCGCACCTGCTGCCACACCGCGGCGACCATCACGAGGACGCCGAGGATGACCGTCGGCCAGTGGTACAGGCTGCCCTCGCCCACCTCGGGCAGGAAGCCGCTGCTGACCTGGCTGAAGCTGCGGGGGAACGGTGCGATCGACTGGCCCTCGAGCAGGTACTGCGTGGCCCCGCGGAACACCAGCATGCCGGCCAGCGTGACGATGAACGACGGGATCCCGATGTAGGCGATCCAGAAGCCCTGCCACGCACCGATCACCGCGCCCATCAGCAGACACAGCGCGACCGCCACGGGCCAGGGCATGTCGTTGCGGATCATCAACACGGCCGACATCGCGCCGACGAAGCCGGCGATCGACCCGACGGACAGATCGATGTGTCCGTTGATGATCACGATGACCATCCCGATCGCCAGGATCAGGATGTACCCGTTCTGCTGAACGATGTTGGTGACGTTGAGCGGCTTGAGCAGAATGCCGCTCGTCCAGATCTGGAACAGGATGACGATCACCGCCAGCGCGACGACCATGCCGTACTGCCGGACATTGCCACGCAACGCCGCCTTCAGCCGTGCGGTGGGACCGTCCGGCGGGGGCGGTGCCGGCTGTGCACTCGGAGTCGCGTCCACCATGGGAGTGGTGGTCATGTGGTCCGTCCCTTCATCATGTGACGCATCAACGTCTCCTGCGTGGCCTCTTCGCGTGCGACCTCACCGGTGAGGCGGCCCTCGTTGAGGGTGTAGATGCGGTCGCAGAGACCGATCAGCTCGGGCAGTTCGGAGGAGATCACGATCACCGCCTTGCCCTGCGCGGCCAGGGAATTGATGATCTGGTAGATCTCGTACTTGGCGCCGACGTCGATGCCGCGGGTCGGCTCGTCGAGGATCAGCACGTCGGGGTCGGCGAAGATCCACTTGCTCAACACGACCTTCTGCTGGTTGCCGCCCGACAGATTGCCCGTGGTGGCCCGCACCGAAGGCGCCTTGATCCGCATGTCCTTGCGGTACCCCTCGGCGACGACGGTCTCGTCGTGCTCGCTGATGACCGAGCGCTTGCTGACCTTCTTCAGCGACGCCAGCGTGACGCTGCGCGCGATGTCGTCCATCAGGTTGAGCCCGTAGTGCTTACGGTCCTCGGTGGCGTAGACGATGCCGTGCCCGATCGCCTCGGGAACCGTCCGGGTGTGGATCTCTCTGCCGTCCTTGAAGACCCGGCCGGTGGCGTTTCTGCCGTAGCTGCGCCCGAACACGCTCATCGCCAGCTCGGTGCGGCCGGCACCCATCAGTCCGGCGAGCCCGACGACCTCGCCGCGCCGTACCCGCAGCGAGACGTCGTCGACGACCTTGCGCTGTTGATCGAGGGGGTGGAACACCGTCCAGTTCTCGATCGCGAGCGCGACGTCGCCGATCGGGTGCGGCTCGCGGTCGGGGAAGCGGTCGGTCATGTCACGGCCGACCATGCCGCGGATGACGTGTTCCTCGGTGAGTTCGCCCCCCACCGAACGGGTTTCGATCGTCCGGCCGTCACGCAGGATGGTGACCGTGTCGGCCACCCGCATCACCTCGTTGAGTTTGTGGGAGATGATGATGCAGGTCAGTCCCTGGTCCCGGAGCCCCAGGATCAGGTCGAGCAGGTGTCTGCTGTCCTCGTCGTTGAGCGCCGCGGTGGGTTCGTCGAGGATCAGCAGCTTGACCTTCTTCGACAGCGCCTTGGCGATCTCGACCAGCTGTTGCTTGCCCACCCCGATGTCCGAGATCCGGATGTTCGGGCTCTCCCGGAGCCCGACGCGGTCGAGCAGCGCCTGGGCGTGGGTCATCGTCTCGTGCCAGTTGATGACGCCCACCCGCGCGTGCTCGTTGCCGAGGAAGATGTTCTCGGCGATCGACAGCACGGGCACCAACGCGAGTTCCTGGTGGATGATCGCGATCCCACGCCGCTCGCTGGACCGGATGTCTTTGAAATCGCCCGGAGCACCGTCGAACACGATCTCCCCGTCGTAGCTGCCGTGCGGGTAGATCCCGCTGAGCACCTTCATCAGCGTCGACTTGCCCGCGCCGTTCTCCCCGCAGATCGCGTGGATCTCGCCGCGGCGGACAGCGAGGTTGACCTCGCTGAGCGCCGTGACGTTGCCGAACCGCTTGGTGATGCCGCGCATCTCCAGCAGCACCGGCGCGTCGGTCGTCGTCACGCGAGCTGTGCCTGGGTGTAGTAGCCCGACTCGACGAGGACCTTCTCGTAGTTGCTCTTGTCGACGCTGACCGGCTCGAGCAGGTAGGCCGGAACCACCTTGACCCCGTTGTCGTAGGTCGTTGTGTCGTTGGTCTCCGGGGTGCCGCCCGTCAGCAGCGAATCGGCCATCTGCACAGCGGCTTTCGCCAGCTCGCGGGTGTCCTTGAACACCGTCTGGGTCTGCTCACCGGCGATGATCGACTTGACCGAGGCGAGTTCGGCGTCCTGGCCGGTGACGATCGGCAGCGGGTTGGCGGGCGTGCCGTAGCCGGCGCTCTTCAACGCGGAGATGATGCCGACCGACATCCCGTCGTAGGGCGACAGCACGGCGTCCACCCGGCCGGTGGTGTAGCTGCGGCTGAGCAGGTTGTCCATCCGGGACTGCGCCAGCCCGCCGTCCCAGCGCAGGGTGGCGGCCTGGTCGAAGGCCGTCTGCCCGCTCTTGACGACCAGCTTGCCATTGTCGATGTAGGGCTGCAGCACGCTCATCGCCCCGTTGAAGAAGAACGTCGAGTTGTTGTCGTCGGGGGAGCCGGCGAACAGTTCGATGTTGAACGGACCCTTGCCGTCGGCCACGCCGAGCTTGTCGACGATGTAGTTCGCCTGCAGCACACCGACTTTGAAATTGTCGAACGTCGCGTAGTAGTCGACGTTGTCCGAGCCGCGGATCAACCGGTCGTAGCTGACGACGGGGATGTTGGCATCGGCGGCGCGGGAGAGGATGTCGGTGAGCGAGGAACCGTCGATCGGCGCGATCACCAGCACTTTGACACCCTTGGTGATCATGTTCTCGATCTGGGACACCTGGTTCTGCACGACGTCGTCGCCGTACTGCAGGTCGGTGTCGTAGCCGAGATCCTGGAACTGCTTGGCCATGTTGTCGCCGTCGGCGACCCACCGTTCGGAGGACTTCGTGGGCATCGAGATTCCAACGGTGCCCGTGCGGTCACCGCCGCCGTCGGACGCCTCGGGCGAGGTGGACCGGCCACAGCCCGCGCTCGTCAGGGCCGCCGCCACGGCGAGCGCGCCCACGACGCGGACAAAGGATTTGCGCATGAAAAGTCCCTTCGGTGTGATGCTGCTTCAGTCGCGGACACGGGGCTGAGCCGCCGTGATGTGAGCGTTAACATCCAGATGATGTGACTGCCATCACGCTTTGTCAAGCCCCCGCCCAGCATCGATGTGAGCGCTAACAAAACCATTGACACAGTGAAAATGTGAGCGTTAACATCCACTCGGTGTAACGCCGGTCACATCGGCACTTGTCGCCAAAGATCCGTCACAGACGGGCTTGACCTCGAAAAACGATTCCGAAGGAGCTGTCGTGAATAGAGTTCTCACCGCGATGCTGGGCATCGCGACGGCGGGTGTGCTCGCCGCCTGTGGCAGCGGGCCCGCCGGGCAGTCGGGCGATGCCGCGGGCGGCGAACAGATCACGATGGGTTTCTCCCAGGTCGGCGCCGAGAGCGGGTGGCGGACCGCGAACACCACCTCTATTCAGGACGCCGCCAAGGAGGCCGGGGTCGACCTGAAATTCTCCGACGCCAACGGCAAACAGGAGAACCAGATCTCCGCGATCCGCTCGTTCATCCAGCAGCGCGTCGACGTGATCGCGTTCAGCCCGGTCGTGCGCACGGGATGGGACGCCGTGCTGCTGGAAGCCAAGAACGCCGGCATCCCGGTCATCCTCACCGACCGCGCGGTCGACACCTCCGAACCCGACGTCTACAAGACGTTCATCGGTGCTGACTTCGTCCAGGAGGGCCAGTGGGCCGGCGACTGGGTCGTCAAGGAGTTCGCCGCGGCGCCCGGCCCGGTGAACATCGTGCAACTCGAGGGCACCACCGGTTCCGATCCCGCGCTGGAACGCACCAGCGGATTCGCCAAGGCCATCGGCGTGAACCCCAACCTCAAGGTGATCGCCTCGCAGACAGGCGATTTCACCCGGTCGGGCGGTAAGCAGGTGATGGAGGCGTTCCTCAAGGCGCACCCGGACATCGACGTGGTGTTCGCCCAGAACGACGACATGGGACTCGGCGCCGTCGAGGCCATCGAGGCGGCGGGCAAGAAGCCCGGTACCGACATCAAGATCGTCGCGATCGACGCCACCCACGACGGCATGCAGGCGACCGCCGACGGCAAGTTCAACTTCCTCGTCGAATGTAACCCACTGCTCGGCCCGCAACTGATGGACATCGCCAAGAAGGTCGTCGCAGGCGAGAGCGTGCCGAATCGCATCGTCACCCCGGACCAGACCTTCGACCAGGCGCAGGCGGCCGCGGCCCTTCCCGAGCGCAAGTACTGAGCCGCGGCGAAGGAACTTCGATGAACGCACCACCGGCCGTGGTGGACATGCGGGACGTCACCGTCGACTTCCCTGGAGTCAGAGCGCTCGACGGGGTCGACTTTCGCCTGCTGCCCGGCGAGATCCACGCCCTGATGGGAGAGAACGGGGCGGGCAAGTCGACGTTGATCAAGGCGCTCACCGGCGTCTACGGCGTCGACGCGGGGACCATCACGGTCGGCGGTGTCGAACAGCGGTTCACCAGCCCGCGCCAGGCGCAGGACGCCGGCATCAGCACCGTGTACCAGGAGGTCAACCTGTGCACGAATCTGACTGTGGCCGAGAACATCCTGCTGGGACGTGAACCGCGCCGGCTGGGCCGCATCGACCACCGGGCGATGAACCGGCGCGCCGCCGAACTGCTCGGCGGGCTCGACCTCGCCATCGAACCCACCTCCACCCTCGGTGACCATCCGATCGCGCTGCAGCAACTGGTCGCGATCGCGCGGGCCACCGCGGTTCAGGCGCGGGTGCTGATCCTCGACGAGCCCACCTCCAGCCTCGACGCCGACGAGGTGGCGGAGTTGTTCCGCGTGATGCGCCGGCTCCGCGACGGCGGTACCGCCGTCTTGTTCGTCTCGCACTTCCTCGACCAGGTCTACGAGATCTCCGACCGGATGACCGTGCTGCGCAACGGGCGACGGGTCGGGGAGTACCTCACCGCCGAGCTGGATCGGGTCCAGCTGGTCGCAGCGATGCTCGGCCACGAGCTGGGCCTGCTCGAGGAGATCGGGGAAGCCAAGGCCGAGAGCGCAGACGACCGCGCGGCCGCCACCGGACTCCACACCGAGGAGACCGTGCTCAGCGCCCGCGGGCTCGGCCGCGCGCCCGTCGTCCATCCGACAGACCTCGACATCCACCGCGGCGAGGTCGTGGGCCTGGCCGGGCTGCTCGGTTCGGGCCGAACGGAATTGGCGCGACTGCTGTTCGGCGCCGACCGCGCATCGAGCGGGACGACGACCGTCAAGGGCACCGACGTCCACCTGCGGTCGCCTCGGGCCGCGATCGCCAAGGGCATCGCCTTCTCCTCCGAGGATCGCAAGGGGCAGGGCATCATCGGCGACCTGACCGTGCGCGACAACCTGGTGCTCGCCCTGCAGGCCCGCCGCGGGTTCGCGCGCCCCCTGTCGGCGAAGGCCAAGGACGATTTGGTCGCGCGCTACCTGGACGCCCTCGACATCCGGCCGCGAGATCCCGATGCGCTGGTGAAGAACCTCAGCGGCGGCAATCAGCAGAAGGTGCTGCTCGCGCGCTGGCTGATCACCGAGCCGCAGTTGTTCATCCTCGACGAGCCGACGCGCGGCATCGACGTCGGCGCGAAGGCGCAGATCCAGAAACTCGTCGCCGATCTGGCCGTCGACGGTATGGGCGTGGTCTTCATCTCCGCCGAGCTCGACGAGGTGGTCCGGATCAGCGACCGGATCGCGGTGCTGCGCGACGGGCACTGCATCGCCACCGTCGGGTCGGAATGCAGCGTGCGGGAACTGACCTCGCTGATCGCCGGCGGGGCGGACCGATGAGAACGAAGCTGGCCTCGTCGCCGCTGCTGTGGCCGGCGCTGGCGTTGCTGGCGCTGCTGGTCGTCAATGTCATTCTGACGCCGAACTTTCTGAGCATCCGCGTGCAGGACGGCCACCTGTTCGGCAGCCTGATCGACGTCCTGCGCAACGGCGCACCGACCATGCTGGTCGCGCTCGGCATGACGCTGGTGATCGCGTCGCGCGGCATCGACCTGTCCGTCGGCGCCGTGGTCGCCGTCAGCGGTGCCCTGGCGTGCGCGCACATCGCCGCGTCGGCCGACCCCGCGAATGCCGGCACCGTGATCACCGCGATGGGCATCGCCCTCGGCGTCGCAGTCGGTCTGGGGCTGTGGAACGGCATGCTGGTATCGGTCTTCGGAGTGCAGCCCATCATCGCGACCCTCGTGCTGATGACCGCCGGTCGGGGCATCGCGCTGTTCATCACCGACGGCCAGATCGTGACGACCGCCAGCGCACCGTTCAAGGTGCTGGGCGCGGGCTACGCCCTCGGCCTGCCCGTCGCGATCCTGGTCAGCCTGACGGTGTTCGCGCTGGTGGGTCTGCTCACCCGACGCACCGCGCTGGGCATGCTGTTGGAGTCGGTCGGGGTCAACCCGGAGGCCAGCAGGCTCGCCGGCGTCCGGCACCGGTCGATCGTCTTCGTGGTCTACGTATTCAGCGCGCTGTGCGCGGGCGTCGCCGGGCTGATGATCGCGTCGAACATCTCCGCCGCCGACGCCAACAACGCCGGGCTGTGGATCGAGATGGACGCCATCCTCGCCGTGGTGATCGGCGGAACCTCGTTGCTCGGTGGACGTTTCAGCCTCACCGGCACCATCCTCGGTGCGCTGATCATCCAGACGCTGACGACGACGGTCTACACCGCGGGCATCACGCCGGAGACCACGCTGGTGTTCAAGGCGCTCGTCGTCATCGCGGTGTGCCTGCTGCAGTCGCCGGCCTTCCGCGCCCGGATGCGGGGTCGCCGAAGCCCACGTAAAGCCAGGCCGGCACCCACGACCGCACCACGGGACGCCGTGCAACCGTTGGCGATGGTGACGAAATGACCACAGCCACCGTGACCCGGCCCCGTACCGTGGCCGCCGAGGTCGTCAAGCGCGTGAAGGGACGCTACCTGTCACCGCTGGCCTCGCTGGCGCTGCTGGTCGTGATGTTCGTCGCCGTCGTCGCGCGCTACGATTTCGCCAGCCCCGCGCAGGTGTTCCTGAACCTGTTCGTGGACAACGCCTATCTGATCGTGCTGGCCGTCGGCATGACGTTCGTGATCGTGACCGGCGGCATCGACCTGTCCGTCGGCTCGGTGGTGGCGCTGTCCACCGTGATCGTGGCCAGCGCGCTCCAGGCCTCCTGGCCGATGCCCCTGGCAGTGGGAACTGTGCTCGTCGTCGGACCGCTGCTCGGGTTGCTGATGGGTCTGGTCATCGAGTACTTCGACGTCCAGCCGTTCATCGTCACCCTCGCGGGCATGTTCCTGGCCCGCGGGCTGTGCTACGTCATCAGCGTCGACACGCTGCCGATCAAAGATCCCGTCCTGCGCGTGATCGGACTGAACTACGTGTACCTCTACGAGGACAAGTTCATCCGGTGGACGGTCGTCATCGCGGCGGTCGTGGTGGTCGCCGCCGTCTACATCCTGCACATGACCCGGTTCGGCCGCACCGTGTACGCGGTCGGGGGCAACCGGCAGTCGGCACAACTGATGGGGCTCAACGCCTCCGGGGCGCGGGTGGGGGTGTACGCGATCAGCGGATTCTGCGCGGCGCTCGCGGGTCTGCTGCTGGCCGTGCAGAAACTGTCCGGCTACAGCCTCAACGGCATCGGTCTGGAACTCGACGCCATCGCCGCTGCGGTGATCGGCGGCGTGCTGCTCTCCGGCGGAGTGGGTTTCGTCCTCGGCTCGGTCATCGGTGTGCTGGTGCTCGGCACGATACAAACATTCGTGACCGCGGAGAACCTGGACTCGTACTGGACCCGGATCATGACCGGTGCGCTGTTCCTGGTCTTCGTGCTCGTGCAGCGACTAGTAGTCAGGAAGCCCGGATGAGCACTCAATCGAACCCCCCGATGTCGGCGAAACCGGTGATGGCCGACGTCGCGCGCCTCGCGGGTGTCAGCCACCAGACGGTTTCGCGTGTCATCAACGGCTCACCGAGCATCCGCCCCGCCACCAAGGCCCGCGTCGAGCAGGCCATCGAGGAACTCGGCTACCGGCCCAACACGGCGGCGCGCGCGCTGGTGACCCGGCGCTCAGGGATCGTCGGGATCATCGGATCCAACAGCGGACTGTACGGGCCCACCAGCATCCAACGGTCCGTGCAGGAGGCCGCCCGCGCGGCCGGGTACTTCTCCAGCCTGGTGCCGCTGGCCGAGGTCACCGCCGACGAACTTCGCAGTGCGCTCGACCATCTCACGCGCCAGTCCGTGGAGGCGATCGTGATGATCGTCGGTCAGGAGGACGCTCTCGAGGTCGTGCACTCGGCCAGCGCCGGGGTGCCGCTGATCGTCGTCGAGGGCGACCTCTCGGGCCAGGGCCTCACCGTCGGCGTCGACCAGATCAAGGGCGCACACCTGGCCACCCGGCACCTCGTCGACCTCGGGCACCGCGACATCGACCACGTGGCGGGTCCGCTGACCTACACCGAGGCCAAGGGCCGCCGCACCGGGTACGAGGCGACCATGCGCGACGCCGGACTGGTGCCGGGCGAGCTGTGGGAGGGGGACTGGACCCCGGGCAGCGGCTACCGGATCGGCCGCGAACTGGTCCGAAAAGCAAGTTCGACAGCGGTATTCGTGGCCAACGACCAGATGGCCATCGGGGTGATGCACGCGTTCGCGGAGGCGAAGGTACGGGTCCCCGACGACGTCAGCATCGTCGGCTTCGACGACATCCCGGAGTCCGGTTACCTCAACCCCGCGCTCACCACGGTCAAACAGGACTTCCGGGTCCTCGGTCAGCGCGCGATCGAACTGGTCGCCAGATCCTTGGAGGGCACCCCGGCCAACGTGCCGCTCCTCGCCCCCGAACTGATCATCCGTGCCAGCACGGCACCGCCACAGGAGGCTTGATGAGCGACGAGATATACACCGTGGGAGTCGATTTCGGCACGTTGTCCGGCCGGGCGCTGGTGGTGCGCGTGCGCGATGGCCACGAACTGGCCAGCGCCGAGCACGTCTACACCCACGCCGTGGTGACCGACACGCTGCCCGGCAGCACCGTCCGGCTCCCGTCGCAGTGGGCGTTGCAGGTCCCGTCCGACTACGTGGACGTGCTGCGCACCGCGGTGCCCGAGGCGGTCGCCAAGGCGGGCATCGATCCGGCTGACGTCGTCGGCATCGGCACCGACTTCACCGCCTGCACCATGGTGCCCGTGCGGGCGGACGGCACCCCGCTGTGCGAACTCGACGGTTTCGCCGACCGCCCGCACGCTTACGCCAAGCTGTGGCGACACCATTCACCGCAGCCGCAGGCCGACCGCATCAACGCCGTTGCCGCACAACGGCAGGAGAGCTGGCTGCCGCGGTACGGCGGGTTGATCTCCAGCGAGTGGGAGTTCGCGAAGGCGCTCGAGATCTTCGACGAGGACCCCGGTGTGTACGAGGCGATGGACCGCTTCGTCGAAGCGGCCGACTGGATCGTGTGGCAGCTGACGGGTGAGTACCTGCGCAACGCGTGCACCGCCGGCTACAAGGGCATCCGGCAGGACGGCCGTTACCCGTCACGCGAGTTCCTCGCCGAGGTGCGACCCGGCTTCGCCGACTTCGTCACCGAGAAGCTCGATCACCGGATCGGCCGCCTCGGCCAGCGGGCCGGCGAGCTCACCGCGCAGGCGGCGGCGTGGACGGGACTGTCGGAGGGCATCGCGGTCTGCGTCGGCAACGTGGACGCGCACGTCACCGTCGCCGCGGCCGACGCGCTCGAGCCCGGGCAGCTGGTCGCCATCATGGGGACCTCGACGTGCCACGTGATGAACTCCGACGTGCTGCGCGACGTCCCCGGCATGTGCGGGGTGGTCCGCGACGGGATCAGCGACGGCAGTTGGGGATACGAGGCCGGCCAGTCCGGCGTCGGTGACATCTTCGGCTGGTTCGTGGACAACTGCGTCCCGGAGAGCTACCACGTCGAGGCGCGGCGGCGCGGCCTGTCGCTGCACGACCACCTCACCGAGCTGGCGAGCGAGCAGCGCGTCGGCGAGCACGGCCTCGTCGCGCTGGACTGGCACAGCGGCAACCGCTCGGTGCTGGTCGACCACGAGCTGTCCGGGGTGATGATCGGCCAGACGCTGGAGACCACCTGTGTCGACATGTACCGGGCGTTGTTGGAGGCCACCGCATTCGGGACCCGGATGATCGTGGAGACGTTCGTCGCCAGCGGTGTGCCGGTCACCGAACTGGTGGTCGCGGGCGGGCTGCTCAAGAACCGCCTGCTCATGCAGATCTACGCCGACGCCGTCGGGCTCCCGCTGTCGATCGTCCCGTCGGCCCAGGCGCCCGCGCTCGGTTCGGCGATCCACGCCGCCACGGCCGCAGGCGTCTACGACGACGTTCCCGCGGCCGCCGCCCGGATGGGTCGCCGCACCCGCAACGCCTACCGGCCGATCCCCGAGAACGCCGCAGCCTACGACCGGCTCTACCGCGAATACGTCGCGGCCTACGAGTGGTTCGGCCGCGGCAACGACATGATGCGCCGGCTGCGCCGCATCGGAGCACAAGAGACGTTGGGAGCCACCGCATGACCATCACCTCCGAGGTCGGCAACGTCATCGCCGAGATGCGCCGACAGGTGTGCGAGTTGCACACCCACCTGACCCAGTACGAGTTGGTCATCTGGACCGCGGGCAACGTCTCGGCGCGGGTGCCGGGCCGCGAGCTCATGGTGATCAAACCCTCAGGCGCCGAGTACGATTCGCTGACACCCGCCGACATGGTGGTCTGTGACCTGTACGGCAACCTCGTCGACGGGAACCTGAACCCGTCCTCGGACACCGCCGCGCACGCCTACGTCTACCGGCACATGCCCGAGGTCGGCGGCGTCGTGCACACCCACTCCACCTACGCCACCGCGTGGGCGGCGCGCGGTGAGCCGATCCCGTGCGTGCTGACGATGATCGCCGACGAGTTCGGCGGCGACATTCCCGTCGGCCCGTTCGCGCTGATCGGCGACGACTCCATCGGCCGCGGCATCGTGGAGACGTTGCGGGACAGCAGATCTCCCGCCGTGCTGATGCGCAACCACGGACCGTTCACCATCGGGCGCACAGCCCGCGACGCGGTCAAGGCCGCGGTGATGGTGGAGGACGTCGCACGCACCGTGCACATCAGCCGTCAACTCGGGACCGCGCCACCCTTGGACCCCGCCGACGTCACCGCGCTGTTCGAGCGCTACCAGAACGTGTACGGCCAGACCGCACCGTCCGACATCCAGGAGACCCAGCGATGATCGCATCGCGCCTCGTCACCAGCCAGGTGTGGCTGATCACGGGCAGCCAGCACCTGTACGGGCCCGACATCCTCGACCAGGTCGCCGACCAGTCGCGGCAGATCGCCGAGCGACTCGATGCCAGCAGCGAGGTGCCGGTCGAGGTGCAGTGGCGTCCGGTGGTCACCGACGCCGATCAGATCGCCCGGGTGCTCGCCGAGGCCAACGCCTCTGCCGAGTGCATCGGCGTGATCGCCTGGATGCACACCTTCTCGCCGGCGAAGATGTGGATCCGCGGGCTCAAGACGCTGCGCAAGCCGCTGCTGCACCTGCACACCCAGTTCGGCGTCGAGTTGCCCTGGGACAGCATCGACATGGACTTCATGAACCTCAACCAGGCCGCACACGGCGACCGGGAGTTCGGATACATCCAGTCGCGGTTGTCGCAGCCGCGCAAGACCATCGCCGGCCACGTCGACCACCCCGAGACACGACGCCGCATCGGATCGTGGGTGCGGGCCGCACTCGGCAACGCCGAACTGTCCACGCTCAAGGTGGCGCGCTTCGGCGACAACATGCGCGGTGTGGCGGTCACCGAGGGCGACAAGGTGGAAGCCGAGGCGCACTTCGGGGTTTCGGTCAACACCTACGGCGTCAACGATCTGGTCGACGTCGTCGAGCGGGTCCGGCCCGCCGACATCGACAAGCTGGTCCGCGAGTACGAACACACCTACCGGTTGGCGGACGAACTGCGTGCCGGCGGCGACCGGCACACGTCGCTGCGCGACGGCGCACAGATCGAGCTTGGGCTGCGAAGGTTTCTGCAGGACGGCGGCTTTCACGCGTTCACCACGAACTTCGAGGACCTCGGCGGGCTGCGCCAGCTCCCCGGGCTGGCCGTGCAGCGGCTGATGGCCGACGGCTACGGGTTCGGCGGGGAAGGCGACTGGAAGACCGCGCTGATGCTGCGCACGGTGAAGGTGATGGCCGAGGGTCTGCCCGGCGGCACGTCGTTCATGGAGGACTACACCTACGACCTGACGCCGGGCCAGGAGCGCATCCTGGGCGCGCACATGCTCGAGGTGTGCCCCAGCATCGCGGCCGCCACACCGACCCTGGAGGTCCATCCGCTGTCCATCGGCGACCGCGACGACCCGGTGCGGTTGCGCTTCACCGCGGCGCCCTCGGACGCCGTGGTCATCGGGATCTGCGACATGGGTGCCCGATTCCGATTGGTGGCCAACGAGGTTCGTGTCGTCGAACCGACGACCGACCTGCCCATGCTGCCCGTGGCCTGCGCGGTGTGGGAGCCGCTGCCGTCGTGGTCCGCCTCGGCGGAGGCGTGGCTGATGGCCGGTGCGCCGCACCACACGGTGCTGACCACAGCACTGAGCACCGAGACGATCGACGACTTCGCCGCGATGACCGGCACCGAGCTGCTCGTCATCGACGCGGGCACCACGACGCGCGGATTCGCCAACGAACTCAAGTGGAACGCGGTGTACCACCATGTCGCCGCCGGTCTGTGAGCATGCTCGCGGCACGGCTGCACGGCGTCGGGGACCTGCGGGTCGCCACCGAACCCGGGCCGGGTGAACCGCCGCCGGGGTGGTCGCTGGTCGAGGTGACCTCGGTGGGCATCTGCGGGTCCGACCTGCACTGGTTCAGCGACGGCGGCATCGGCGAGAACCGGATCGAGCGTCCGGTGGTGCCGGGGCACGAGTTCGCCGCGGTCGCGGTGACCGGGCCGTACGCCGGCCGCCGGGTCGCCGTCGACCCGGCGATCCCCTGCCAGCACTGCGAGAGGTGCCTGGCGGGTGACCACAACCTCTGTCCCACAGTGCAGTTCGCCGGGCACGGCACATTGGACGGGGCGCTGCAGGAGTACCTGGTGTGGCCGGATCGGCTGCTGCACCCGCTGCCCGACGACCTCAGCGACGACGCCGGCGCACTGCTGGAACCGCTCGGCGTGGCGATCCATGCGGTCGGCGTGAGCCACCTGAAGCCCGATTCGGACGTGCTGGTGGTCGGGGCGGGGCCGATCGGACAACTCGTCGTGCAGGTGGCCCGCACCCAGGGCGCCGCCAGGGTGTTCGCGGTCGAACCGCTGGCCCACCGGCGGGCCGCGACGCTCGACGCCGGCGCCGACGCGGTGTGGTCACCCGACGAGGGCGCCGACGCCGTGCTGGACGCGACCGGCGGCCGGGGCGTCGACGTCGTCATCGAGGTGGCGGGCACCGACAGCGCCATCGGGATCGCGGTGGCCGCCAGCCGTCCCGGCGCCCGCGTGGCACTCGCGGGTATCCCCTCGGAGGAGTCGTCGTCGTTTCCGGCGGCGGTGGCGCGCCGCAAGGGCCTGACGTTCGCGATGGTGCGCCGGATGAACGACACCTATCCGCGGGCAATCGCGATGGCGCTCAACGGAATCGACCTCGACGCGTTGGTGACGGACCGCTACGCGCTCACCGACGCGGTCAAGGCGTTCACGGCCGCGGCCGAGCGCCGGGGCGGCAAGGTCGTCGTTGAAATCTCCCCGGTCAGATCTTCCCACCGGGGAACATCGTCTTGACCGCCTGGGTGATGGTGGCACGCGCGGCGGCCTCACCGACGGGTTGCAGCGAGCTGATCACCATCACGTAGCGGCGGTCGGCGCCGATCACGCCGGTCGACACATGCAGCTGGTTGCCGCCGTTCCAGCAGCAGAACCAGCCCTGCTTGACCGCGACCGGTTCGGCGAAAAGCCCGTCGGGGATGCCGAACCGCTGCGGATAGCCGTCGAGCCCGGTCGGCGTGAACCGGGCGATGTTGTCGAGGATGACGTCGGCCTGTTCGGGCGGCAGGCCGCCGCTACCGCTGAGCAGCTTGTCGTAGTAGCGCACGAGATCGCTGGCGGTGCTCGTCGTGACATCCCAGTGCCCGTTCCATGGTGCCGTCGTGCCGGTCAGCCCGTAGCGCGCCACGATGCGAGCGATGACGGCGTTGCCGCCGCTGCGGTCCCAGAACGTCTGCGCCGCGCTGTCATCGGACGAGCGCAGCATGACGTCGAGCGCCTTGCGGTCGTCGGGGGACAGTTCGGTCTCGCCCTGCGACGCCTGCAGCAGCAGATCGTCGGCGATGAACAGCTTGGCCACGGACGCGATCGGGAACGCGGAATCGGGTTGGTGGGCGACGCTCTGTCCGGTGTCGCGGTCGAGCACCATCGTGGTGACGTCGGCGCCGGCCGCGGCCGCCTCGTCCATGGCCTGGCGGAGACGGGGGTCCAGGCCTGCCAGCCCCGCCGTGGGCTCGGGCGGCGCCTGCGGCACCGCGGACGGCGTGGCCTGCGGGGCGGAGACGGTCGCCTGCGCGGAATCGGCAGACGGCGGCGCACCCCAGACCTGCGCCTCGCACCCGTTGACCAGCAGCGCGACGCCGGCGAGCGCCATCATCGTCATCGCCCGTTTCGCCAGTCGCCGACGCATACGTCTCCTTCGAGCAGATCCTGTAGCCGGCTCAGGTCACGCCGGACCTACCGGGTACCCAGCCTAACCGGCTCGAACCGCCATGTCGGCGGACGCTGCGTCAGGCCGCGCGCGCGGACCAGTCCGACGTGCGCGCGCGGGTGGCGGCGGCGAGCGCCTTACGGGTGTTCTCGGCGTCGAAGTCCTTGCCGTACACCGGTGTTCCGGGCTGTTGACGCCAGGATTCGGCGAGCGGCCCGGCGTCGACGGGGTCGAACCCGAGTTGGTCGACGAGCTCGTGGACGAGGTCGCGGCCTGCTCCGTCCGCCCCGGCGACGGGCAGGGCGATGCGGTTGGGCGTACCGGTCGGGGTGCCCTTCTCGAGGAGGTTCTTCCACCAGATCCCGTTGAACACCTTGTACACCGGCGCACCGATCTGCTCGGCGACCCACTCGCTCTCGGTCAGGCCGTCCTCGATGCCGGCGATCTCGCCGTCGCGCTGGTGCGGGTAGTAGTTGTTGGTCTCGATGACCGGCGCACCCGGCCTGCGGGCATCGACGATGCCGTCGGCGAGGTCGGGGACCTTCTTCTGCGGGATGCTGATGATGACGAGGTCGGCGTCGGTGGCGGCGTCGGCGGCCCAGACGGCCGTCGCCCCGGTCTCGGCGGCGAGGTCGGCCAACGACTCCGGCGACCGCGAGTTCGACACCCTCACCTCGTGCCCGAGTTCGCGCAGCCTGCGCGTCAGTGTGCCGCCGATCTGCCCTGCTCCGATGATGCCGATCCTCATGCGTCGCCTCCGTGGTGTCGGTTACCGTCCGCGCAACGTCGGCCACCGCGCGGCTATTCCGTGTGAATCCGCTATGAGTTCCGGCCACGCGGTGCCGGCTGTTCCTAGCGTGGCGTTCGTGACCATCGAGACCACCGCCCCGCACGACCCCGGAACGCCGTTCACCCTCACCCGGCGCACGTTCGTCGGCACATCCGTCGCGATCGGCGGCACCGTGGCCGCTGCGACGCTGCTGCCGGGCTGCTCGCGCGAAGCCCCGCCGGACGAATCCTCGACATCGGTGGTCCGGCTGCGGATCAACGGGCAGGAACGCGAGCTCACCGTCGACAACCGGACCTCGCTGCTGGACATGCTGCGCGAACGTGCCGAGTTGCCCGGCACCAAGAAAGGCTGCGACCAGGGGGCGTGCGGTACGTGCACGATCCTGTTGGACGGTGCGCGGGTGAACTCCTGCCTCACGCTGGCGGTCATGCACGACGGCGCCGACATCCTGACCGTCGAGGGCCTGGAGCACAACGGCCGTCTGCATCCGCTGCAGCAGGCGTTCATCGACCACGACGGTCTGCAGTGCGGATTCTGCACACCGGGCCAGATCATGTCGGGCATCGGCTGTATTCAGGAGGGCCACAACGGTTCTCCCGAGGAGATCCGGGAGTGGATGAGCGGCAACATCTGCCGGTGCGGGGCGTACAGCAACATCGTGGCGGCCGTCGCCAGTGTGCGGGAGGCGTGACCGTGTATACCTTCACCTTCACCAAGGCCGAGGACGAACCGGCTGCGCTCGCCGCAGGTGCGACGGGGGCGCGTTACATCGCCGGCGGAACGACGCTGATCGACCTCATGCGCGAGACCGTGGAACGGCCCGAGCGGGTCGTCGACATCAACGCCCTGCCGTACCGCGACATCGACGTGCAACCGAACCGGCTGCGAGTCGGTGCGTTGGTGCGGATGACCGACCTGGCGGCGGATCCTGGTGTTCGCGAACGCTTTCCGGTCATCACGCAGGCGTTGGAGGCGAGTGCCTCGGCGCAACTGCGCAACATGGCGTCGATCGGCGGCAACCTGCTGCAGCGACCCCGGTGCCTGTACTTCCGCGATGTGAGCGCGGCGTGCAACCGGCGCAGCCCGGGCGCCGGATGCTCGGCCGTCGGCGGGCGGAACCGGACGCACGCCATCCTCGGCACCAGCGACGCGTGCGTCGCGACGCACCCGTCGGACCTGGCGGTGGCGCTGACCGCGCTCGACGCGGTGCTCATCATCCGCGGACCGGACGGTGAGGCGACGATGCCGCTGGCAGACTTCTACCGCCGGCCCGGCGACACACCCGATCGCGAAAACAACCTCGGCGCAGGGGAACTCATCACCGCTGTCGAGGTGCCGATCGCCGAGGCGCGGCGCTCCGGATATCTGAAGGTCCGCGACCGGGCGTCATACGAGTTCGCCCTGACCTCGGCCGCGGTCGCGCTGGACGTCCGCAACGGGCGGGTCCGCAGCGCGCGCGTCGCCGCCGGTGGTGTGGGCACCGTGCCGTGGCGCCTACCCGCCGTCGAGCGGGCACTCGTCGGCCGGCCGCCGAGCTCCGAGACCTGGCGGGCGGCCGCGGCGCTGGCCGCCGAAGGTGCCCGTCCGCTGTCGGAGAACGGCTTCAAGGTCCGGCTGCTGCAGCGCACCGTCGAACGCCAGCTCGCGACCGTGGCGGGGCTGTCATGACCTCGCCGATGGCGGTACCGCGGTTCAGCGGGCGGCCGGTCACCCGCGTCGACGGACGCCTCAAGGTCACCGGGCAGGCCACCTACGCGGCCGACAACCCGGTACCCGACGCTGTGCACGCGGTGCTGGTGTGCAGCACCGTCGCTCGCGGCGGTGTCACCGGCGTGGACACCGCCGCGGCGCAGCGGCACACGGACGTCGTGCGGGTGCTGACCGAATTCCGCGGTGTGACACTGCCCTTCGAGCCGCGCACGATCACGTCCTTCGGACAGCCGGTCGCCGTCGTCGTCGCCGAAACGCTCGAAGCGGCGGCACACGCCGCCACCCTGGTCGAGGTGCGCTACGACGCCGCGGATCCGCTGACCGACGTCGACGCGCCGCAGGCCCAGGCCGAGCCGGGCCGCACCGCACGCACTACCGACTACGCGCGCGGCGACGCCGACGCAGCGCTGCGCGGCGCCGAGGTCAGTACCGACCTGCGGTTCACCCTGGCCAGGAACAACCACAACCCGATGGAGCTGCCGTCGACGATCGCCCGCTGGGACGGTGAGCACCTGACCGTCTGGGACAAGGTACAGGGCATAACGTGGTCACAGGAGGCCTACGCGGAGGCATTCGGCCTCTCCGCAGACCAGGTGCACGTCCTCTCGCCGTTCGTCGGGGGTGCGTTCGGCGGGGCGGGCAGGACCTGGCCGCACGGGCTGCTCGCGGCGTACGCAGCGCGCGAACTCGGCCGACCGGTGAAGGTCACTCTGACGCGTCGACAGTTCTACACCACCGTCGGCTACCGGCCGACGAGCCGGCAGCGGCTGGCGATCGGCGCTGACCGCTCCGGGCGCATCACCGGCGTCATTCACGAAGGCCGCGTGGAGAAGTCACGCCACGACGGCTACGAGGACAACGTCACCGGTGTGCCGCGGTTCATGTACTCGGCGCCCCACCTGCGGTCGACGTACCGGACGGTGCCGCTCGACGTGAACCCGCCGACCTTCACCCGCGCGCCGGGAACGGTCAGCGGGGTGTTCGCCCTCGAGAGCGCCCTCGACGACCTGGCGTTCCGGCTCGGCATGGATCCGATCGAGTTGCGCGCCCGCAACGAGCCCCGCCGCGACGAGTCCACGGATCTGCCGTTCTCGACACGCCGGCTCACCGAGTGCTTCGCGCAGGGCGCCGACACCTTCGGCTGGTCGCGGCGCAACGCCACGCCCCGGGCGGTGCGGGAGGGCAACCTGCTGGTGGGGTTCGGCACCGCCGCGGCGGTCTACCACGCCAACGCCGTCGCCTCCGCGGCGTCGGTGCGGATCAACCGCGACGGCACCGCCGACGTCCAGACCGGCAGCATCGACATGGGTCCCGGCACCTACACCGCGATGACGCAGGTGGCCGCCGACGCCCTCGGCCTGCCGCTGAACCGGGTGCGGTTCGCGCTCGGCGATTCCCGGATGCCGCAGGCACCCGTGCACAGCGCCTCTCAGACGATGGCCAGCGTCGGCTCGGGAGTGTTGCACGCCGCGAACCTGTTGCGGGACCGGTTCATTCGTACCGCGGTCGTCGATCCCGGGTCGCCGCTGGCCGGGCTGCGTCCCGACGAGGTCACCGTCGCCGACGGGCGGATGACTGCATCGGGAGGGCGCGGCGAGTCGTACCAGGACCTGCTGCGCAGACGCGGCTGGGGTCCGCTCGACGCCACCCAGACGTGGTCGCCGGACGAGGCCGAGCAGGACGCGTACGCGATGCATTCCTACGGCGCGGTGTTCGCCGAGGTCACCGTCGACGAGCAGCTGGGCCTGACCCGGGTGCGCCGGATGTACGCCGTGTACGACGCGGGCCGCATCATCAACCCGCTGCTCGCACACAGCCAAGCCATCGGCGGCATGGTGGGCGGCATCGGGATGGCGCTGCTGGAGTCGACCGACCTCGATCACCGCGACGGGCGGATCGTCAACGCCAACATGTCCGACTACCTGGTGCCGGTCAACGCCGACATCGGGGACCTGGACGCGGCGTTCCTACCCGGCGAGGACATGCTGCTCAGCCCGCTGGGGGTGAAGGGGCTCGCGGAGCTGGTGTTCGTCGGGGTCCCCGCTGCGATCGCCAACGCGGTGTTCAACGCCACGGGCCGACGCGTCACCGACCTGCCCATCACCCTCGACACGTTGATCTGACACGCGATTTCGACGCCAGGGTCGTGATTTCCGAGATTTCGCAGCCCTCACGTAGAACTCGGCGAAGGGGGCGTCAAGCGGTTGACGCCCGGACCACCAGCTCCGGTTGGTACACGATGTGCTGGGGTTCGTCGTGTTCGGCCGCCGCGGCGAGCAGATCGATTGCGGCGGTGCCGATCTGGGTGCTGGGCTGGCGAATCGACGTCAGCGGCACCACCGCGGAGCGCGCGAAGTCGATGTCGTCGTAACCGATCAGCGCGATGTCGCGCGGCACCTGGACATCGCCCATCAGGGTCAGCGCCTGCAGCACGCCGATCGCGAGGAGGTCGTTGGCGCAGAACACCGCGTCCGGACGGTCCTCGGGACGCCGGGCCCGCAGCTGCTCTCCGACGGTGCGGCCGGCGAGCACGCTGAGCTCGGCGGTGTCGACGACCTCGAGCGTCACCCCGGGGTGCTCGGCGACCGCTGCCTGCGCACCCTGGAGCCGGTCGCTCACCTGGCGCAGCGTGCGCGGTCCGCCGACGAAGGCCAGGCGGCGCCTGCCGGTGGAGCAGAGGTGGTCGGCGGCGAGCCGGCCGCCGGCGACGTCGTCGACGGCCACCGAGGAGAACGGTGTGCCGGTCGCGTCGCGGTCGACCAGGACCACCGGGGTGCCGCGGGACTGCAGGGTCAGCATCCGGGACAGGTCGTCGCTGACGGGCGAGACGAGCAGGCCGAACACCCGCTGCTCGTCGAAGGCGTCGATGTACGAGCGTTCCCGCGCGGCGTCGTCGTCGGACGTCCCGAACAACACCGTCAGATCCAGTTGCGCGGCACGGCGTTCCGCTCCGCGCGCGACGTCGGTGAAGAACGGGTTGCCGATGTCGAGCACGATCAGCGCAACGCAGCGGGAGCGGTTCGCCTTGAGCTGCCGGGCCGCGTCGTTGCGGACGAAGCCCAGCTTGTCGATCGCGGCGTGTACGCGTTCGACGGTGGCCGGCGCAACCTTGTGCGGCGCGTTGAGCACGTTGGACACCGTGCCGACGGATACCGACGCGGCCGCCGCCACGTCACGGATCCCCGCTGCCATCGGCGTCACCCCTGTTCCTGCGCGCTACCTCTCCAATTGGTTTACCAGCTTCTCCCGTGGCGCGAGGCGGATGAGCTGGGTGACGTGCTCGGGTGAGAGTTCCTCGAGGCAGGTGACACCGAGCAGCCGCATGGTCCGCGCCACCTGTTCGGACAGGATGGCGATGGCGCGGTCGACGCCGGCCTCCCCGCCGGCCATCAGCCCGTACAGGTAGGCGCGGCCGATCAGCGTGAAGCGCGCGCCGAGCGCGATCGAGGCGACGATGTCCGCGCCGGACATGATGCCGGTGTCCAGCAGCACCTCGGTGTCGCGGCCGACCTCGGCGACGACGTCGGGCAGCAGGTGGAACGGCACCGGCGCGCGGTCGAGTTGGCGGCCGCCGTGGTTGGACAGCACGATGCCGTCGACGCCGACGCCGACGTCGACGACCCGGCGGGCGTCGGCCACGGTCTGGATTCCCTTGACCACGATCCGGCCGGGCCACTGCGACTTGATCCAGCGCAGGTCCTCGATGGTGACCGTCGGATCGAACATGGTGTCCAGCAGCTCGGCGACGGTGCCCGACCAGCGGTCCAGCGACGCGAAGGCCAACGGTTCGGTGGTCAGGAAGTCGAACCACCACTGCGGACGGGGCAGGGCATCGAGCACCGTGCCCAGCGTGAGCGCCGGCGGGATGGACATGCCGTTGCGCTTGTCGCGCAGGCGTGCCCCGGCCACCGGCACGTCGACGGTCGCCAGCAGCGTGTCGTAGCCCGCCTTGGCCGCGCGCTCGACCAGCGCCATCGACCGGTCGCGGTCCTTCCACATGTAGAGCTGAAACCAGTTGCGGCCCCGTGGGTTCGCCGCCGCGACATCCTCGATGGAACTGGTGCCCATCGTCGACAGCGAGAACGGGATGCCGGCCCGGCCCGCCGCGCGGGCACCGGCGATCTCGCCTTCGGTCTGCATCATCCGGGTGAACCCCGTCGGGGCGATCCCGAACGGTTGGGCCACCGGCGCCCCGAGCACATCCCAACCGGTGCTCACCGTGGACACGTCACGCAGGATGGCGGGGCGGAACTCGATGTCGGAGAACGCCTGCCGTGCCCGCGCGATCGACAGCTCGGCCTCCGCCGAACCGTCGGTGTAGTCGAAGGCCGCCTTCGGGGTGCGCCGCTTGGCGATGCGCCGCAGATCCTCGATTGTCAGCGCCTTGTCCAGCCGCCGGGTCTTCGGATTCAACTGCGGCTTCTTGAACTGCATCAGCGGTGCGAGGTCGGCGACCTTCGGCATCCGGCGTTTCATGATCGAGCCCTTCCTGACGACGCCCCGGTCCTGGCCACGCCGCGCGGTGCGTAACGACCCACCAGCAACGAGTCGCCGACATGGGCGCGAAGTGCCTCGAGATCACCGGCCAGCAGCCCGTGCGTGCGTGCCTGCACCAGTACATTACCGAGCGCGGTCGCCTCGACCGGCCCGGCGACGACCGGCGCCCCGACGCGATCGGCGATGAGCCGGCACAGCAGCGCGTTCCGCGCGCCGCCGCCGCCGACGTGCACCGTGCGTGCCGCGGTGCCCGACAGCAGCGACGCCGCCTCGACGCCGTCGGCGAACGCCGCGGCCAGGCTCTCGATGATGGCCCGGACGGTTTCGGCCATGGTGGGCGGCGCCTCGATCCCGCGCGCGGTGTACCAGGCGTTGATGCGGCCGGGCATGTCACCTGGCGTCGCGAACACCGGGTCGTCGGTGTCGAACACTTCCGCCGGTGGCCGGCAGGCCGCGGCCTGCTCGAGCAGGACGTCGAGATCGATGTCGGCGCCGTCGCGTTCCCAGTGTCTGATCGACTCGCTCAGCAGCCACAAGCCCATGGTGTTGCGCAGGAAGCGGATCCGGCCGTCGGCGCCGACTTCATTGGTGAAGTTCGCCGACCGCGCGGCCTCGGTGAGCACCGGCCGCTCCAGTTCGACGCCGACGAGCGCCCAGGTGCCACAGGAGATGTACACCGCGGCCTCCGGAGCCATCGGCACCGCGATGACCGCCGAGGCGGTGTCGTGCGACGCGACCGTGCTGACGCGCGGGTGACCGCCGATGCCCGCCGACGCCGCCAGGTCCGGCAGCACCGGGCCGAGGTCGGTGCCGGGGTCGACGACGGCGGGGAACAGGCCGGGCGGGATGTTCAGCGCGGCCATCAGGTCGTCATCCCAGCGGCCGTGCACGCCCAGCAGCCCGGTGGTCGAGGCGTTGGTGCGTTCGGTGACCGCCGTGCCGGTGAGCCAGTAGTTCATCAGGTCGGGGATCAGCAGCGCCTGGTCGACGGCGGTGAGGTCGTCCTCGGTCAGCTGATACAGCGTGTTGAACGGCAGAAACTGTAATCCGTTGCGGGCATACAGTTCCCGATGGGTGATGCGATGGTGGACGCGGTCGGCGCCGTCCTGGCAGCGGGCGTCGCGGTAGTGGTGGGGGAGTCCGGCCAGCGCGCCGCCGCGCAGCAGGCCGTAGTCGACGGCCCAGGAGTCGACGCCGACTCCGAGCAGGTCGGGGTGACGGCGGGTCGCCTCGGCGAGGCCGTCGCACACATGCCGGAACAGGCCGGGCAGGTCCCAGTGCATCGCGGCGCGCCGGCCGTTCCACAGGTACACCGGCTCGTTGGCGAACCGGGCGACCGGCCGGATGTCGATCGCACCCGGCGCGACGGTGGCCACCATGACCCGTCCGCTGGTCGCGCCGAGGTCGACCGCCGCGAGGTGGCCCGTCATCGCAAGAACGCAGCGGCGACGCCCGCGTCGACCGGCACGTGCAGCCCGGTGGTGTGGGAGAAGTCCGAGGTGCACAGCGCGAACGCGGCGTTGGCGACGTGCTCGGGCAGGACCTCACGCTTGAGCAGGGTGCGCTGCGCGTAGTACTTGCCGAGTTCTTCTTCCGGAACCCCGTACACCGCGGCGCGTTTGGCGCCCCAGCCGCCGGCGAAAATGCCCGATCCGCGGACGACGCCGTCGGGGTTGATGCCGTTGACCTTGACGCCGTGCTCGCCGAGTTCGGCGGCCAGCAGCCGAACCTGGTGTGCCTGATCGGCTTTGGTGGCTGAGTAGGCGATGTTGTTGGGCCCGGCGAACACCGAGTTCTTCGACGAGATGTAGATGATGTCGCCGCCCAGCTTCTGGTCGATCAGCGCCCGGGCGGCGGCTTTCGACACCAAGAACGAGCCGCGGGCCATCACGGTGTGCTGCAGGTCCCAGTCCGCGGCGGTGGTGTCCAGCAGCGACTTCGACAGCGACAGCCCGGCGTTGTTGACCACGATGTCGATGCCGCCGAACGCCAGTACGGTCGCGTCGACGGCGGCCTGCACGGCTTGCTCGTCGGTGACGTCGGCGGCGATCCCGATTGCGACGTCGGTGGTGCCGAGTTCCTCGGCGGCTTGTCGGGCCTTGCTGGCGTCCAGGTCGGCGATTACCACGCACGCGCCTTCGTCGGCCAGGCGGGTCGCGATGGCCTTGCCGATGCCCGAAGCCGCGCCGGTGACCAGCGCGATGCGGGTGGCCAAGGGCTTGGGCTTCGGCATGCGTTGCAGCTTGGCCTCTTCCAACGCCCAGTACTCGATGCGGAACTTCTCGGACTCGTCGATGGGTGCGTAGGTGGAGATGGCCTCCGCACCGCGCATGACGTTGATGGCGTTGAGGTAGAACTCGCCGGCCACCCGCGCGGTCTGCTTGTCCTTGCCGTAGCTGAACATCCCGACGCCGGGGATCAGCACGATCGCCGGGTCGGCGCCGCGCATCGCCGGGCTGTCGGCGTCGGCGTGCCGCTCGTAGTACGCCCGGTAGTCGGCGCGGTAGGTTTGGTGCAGTTCATCCAGCCGGGCCCTGGCGTCGTCGAGCGACGCGTCGGCGGGCAGGTCGAGCACCAGCGGCTTGACCTTGGTACGCAGGAAATGGTCGGGGCAACTCGTGCCCAGCGCCGCCAGCCGCGGATGTTCACTGGCGGCAAGGAATTCGAGGACCCGCGGATCATCGGTGAAATGCCCGACCTGCGGACGGTCGGTGGAGACCAGCCCGCGCAGGAACGGCGCGAGCGCCGCGGCCCTGGCGCGCCGCTCGGCTTCGGGCAGCGGGCCGTAGCGGGGCAGCGGGGCGCCGAACGGTTCGGCCCTGCCGTTGGCGTCGATGTAGCGCTGCGCGGTGTCGATGATCTCCAGTGACCGCTGCTCGGCCTCGTCGGAGGTGTCGCCCCACGCGGTGATGCCGTGCCCGCCGAGGATCGTGCCGATGGCCTGGGGGTTGCGCCGCTTGATGTCGGCGATGTCGAGGCCGAGCTGAAAGCCGGGGCGCCGCCACGGGATCCACACCACGCGGTCACCGAAGATCTGCTTGGTCAGCGCCTCACCATCGGCGGCGGTGGCCAGCGCGATCCCGGAATCGGGGTGCAGATGGTCGACGTGTGCAGCGTCGACGAGTCCGTGCATGGCGGTGTCGATCGACGGGGCCGCCCCACCGCGGCCGTGCAGGCAGTAGTCGAATGCGGCGACCATCTCGTCCTCGCGTTCGACGCCGGGGTAGACGTCGACCAGCGCGCGCATCCGGTCCAACCGGAGCACGGCGAGCCCGTCCTCGGTGAGGGTGCCCAGGTCGCCGCCGGATCCCTTGACCCACAACAACTCCACGGGTTGTCCGGTGACCGGGTCGGTGGCGGTGCCCTTGGCGGAGGTGTTACCGCCGGCGTAGTTGGTGTTCTTCGGGTCGGCGCCCAACCGGTTGGATCGGGTGATCAGCTCGGCGACGGTCTGTATGGCGTTCATGGTCATGCTCCCCACGACGACTGTGTGCCGCCGACTCGTTCTGCGTTGATCGTGTCCTGGTATCCCGACTCGGCGAAGGCCGCCATCGGGTCGGCGGGCAGGCCGCGCTCGGTGCGCCACTGCGCGAGCGCAGGGCGGATGTCGGTGTAGAAGGCGTCCATGAAGATCGCGTTGGCGCCCAACACGTCTCCGGTCTCCTGGGCGACGGCCAGCGCATCGGTGTCGACCGCGTGTGCGCGAGCGGTCATCTCCTGCACGTTGAGCACCGAGCGGATCTGGCCGGGGATCTTGGCTTCGACGTTGTGGCACTGGTCGAGCATCAGTGCCACCGGGGACGATTCGTCCAGCCCGCCGCCGCGGATCACCTCGAACATGATCCGGAACAACTGGAACGGGTCGGCCGCTCCGACGATCAGGTCGTCGTCGGCGTAGAACCGCGAGTTGAAGTCGAACGAGCCGAGCTTTCCCAGCCGCAACAACTGGGCGACGATGAACTCGATGTTGGTGCCGGGTGCGTGGTGGCCGGTGTCCAGGCACACCACCGCGCGCTCGCCCAGGGCGGTGACCTGCGCGTAGGCGGTGCCCCAGTCGGGGACGTCGGTCATATACATCGCGGGCTCGAAGAACTTGTACTCCAACACGAGCCGCTGGCCCTCACCGATGTGCTGGTAGATCGCGGCCAGCGATTCGGCCAGCCGGTCCTGACGGCCGCGGATGTCGCCCTGGCCGGGGTAGTTGGTGCCGTCGGCGAGCCAGATCTTCAGGTCACGCGACCCCGTCGCCGCCATGATGTCGATGCACTCGAGATGGTGGTCGATCGCCTTCTGGCGCACCGCCTTGTCGGTGTGCGTCAGGCTGCCGAACTTGTAGTCGTCGTCCTGGAAGGTGTTGGAGTTGATGGTGCCCAGCCGCACACCGTGGTCGGCGGCGTGCCGGCGCAGGGCGCGGTAATCGTCGACCCGGTCCCACGGAATGTGCAGGGCGACAACGGGTGCCAGGCCGGTGAAGCGGTGCACGGTGGCGGCGTCGGCGATCTTCTCCTCGATGGTGCGTGGGGTGCCGGGGGTGCCGAACACCTTGAAGCGCGTCCCCGAGTTGCCGAACGCCCACGACGGCAGTTCGATCTGCAGTTTGTCGAGCAGGGTCACGCGATCACCTTGGAGTCCTGGGGTGTGGGTTCAACCGGTCGGCCGTAGCGTTCGATCTCGATCTGGCGCAATGTCTTTCCGCGCGTTGCCGGTGCCCACACCGCGCCGATGATCAGTGCGACGGTGAGCAAGCCGATGAGCAGCAGACCGACTCCGGTGAGGCCGATCGCAACGAGCAGGGTGGGGAAGAAGTAGCTCAACAGGCCGGTGAAGGTGCGGACCACGCAGAACATCACACCCTGGGCGCTCGCGCGGTACGGCGTCGCGAACATCTCGCTGGCCCACAGGCTGTAGAACGCCTGCGCGCCGATGCCGCTGGAGACACCCCACAGCACCGCGAAGATCAGCATGGTGGGGACGCCGCCGTCGGTGAACGCGACCAGCACCGCCCATCCGGCGATGCCGAGCGCCGCGCCGCCGGCGTAGAACCAGCGCTGCGACACCCGGTCGGCGTAGCGCATGAACCCGAAGTAGGTCGCCGCGACCGTGCAACCCCACACCAGCACCTGCAGCAGGTTCTGCGCGACCGGGCTGTGCAGGCCCGCGGTGTCGTACACGCGGGGCATGAAGATCCCGGCCTGGCCCGCGACGGTGTTCCAGAACAAGTAGATGCCGCCGAGGAACAGCAGGGCGGTGATGTTGACCTTGCGGGAGAACAGGCCGCGCAGGCCGCGCAGGCCGCGCAGGCCGACGGTCGACGCGACGGTGGCGGGTTCGGACTTGGCTTCGTCGGTCCAGATCTGTGACTCCTGCAGGCCCTGCCGGACCCACCAGACCACTGCGGCGACGACGAACAGGTGCAAGAAGGTCAGCCGCGAGCCCATCAGGCCCATCGGGGCCAGCACGGCGGCGAGCGCGAAGCCGATCATCGGGCCGACGGACCACGCGAGCTGGGCGGTGCCGACGTGTTTGGCCCGCCCCTCCGACGGGGCCTGCTCGGCGATGTAGGTCCACGACGCCGGGACTCCGGCGCCGACCGCGATGCCGGTGATGAGGAAGGCCGCGAGCAGCATGGTGAAGTTGACGGCGAAGGCGGCCAGCAGCACACCGGCCATGTAGACGATCAGGTCGTAGGTGTAGATCGCCTTGCGGCCGAAGCGGTCACACAGCGGACCGCCGAGGATCGCGCCGATCGCCGCGCCGAAAGCGTTGGCACTCAACGCCGCCAGCAGACCGACGGCGAAGTTGCTGATGCCGAACTCGGCCTGCCAGAATGCCAGGCTGGTCGCGATCGCGATGATCGAACCGGCCTCGATGTAGTTCGACATGGCGACCGCGATCGTCGCGCGCCAGCCGGTGGTCGAGCGGGCTCCAACTTTCATGACAGTCCTTCTGGTTCTAGTCGAGGTGGAAGTACTCGGCAAGCGGCCGCATCGCCTGGTCGGGGTTCGAACCGAAGTACTGCGCCATGTCCGCCTGCCAGCGGGCGTTGACCTCGGTGGCGGCCATGCCCTGCAGCGCCGCCTCGAAGTCGTCGGTTTCCAGGTAGCCGACGACGAGGCCGTCCTCGGCTCGCAGGAACAAGGAGTAGTTGCGCCAACCCGCGGTCCGCAGTGCCTCGAGCATCTCCGGCCAGACCGTGTCGTGGGCGGCCAGGTAGTCCGCGACGCGCTCGGGCCGTAACTGCAGCAGGAAGCACACCCGTCGGGTCTCTGCGGTGGTGGCCATCCCTGCCTTACGTCGTTATTGAAACGTTTCAATTCGTGAGTGCGCTCACACTAGGACGCCGGAGTGGCCGTCGTCAAGGGTCGGCTGGGCGGGCGGAGGTGTCTCGACCGTGCGCTTTCGTCCGTCGGCACGGCGTGTTGCGAACGAAACGGCACGCTCACCATGTTTTCGGGCAGCCGCGAGCTATAAGTGCCTCACCGACCCGACGAAGGAATGTCTGCGGGTTGTTGTGCAGCATGCCGCTGGTCAGCCTGAGGTCGTTCCAGCCGAGCCGGGGCAGCAGCCAATAGCGTTCGGCGTCTGCGGTGCGCTGCTTCGGGTCGGTCCAGTGATGACCGCCTTCGAAGTCGACACCGACGCAGTATTCGGGCCATCCCATGTCGATCCGGGCGACCAAGCGTCCGCTGTGGTCGAACACGCGTATCTGTGTCTGCGGGCGGGGAAATCCGGCGCGGACAAGCAGTAGCCGGGTCAGCGACTCGTACGGCGACTCGGCCCCGCCGTCGACGAGGTCCAGCGTGCTTCGCAGTTGGCGTAGGCCGCGCGCGCCGGGATGCTGCAGCGCAACAACCTCCACGTCCGCGACGGTGACTCCGGTGGCGTTCATCAGTGCGTCGATGCGCTGTACGCCTTCGATGGTCGGCAGCCGCCTGCCGAGATCGAAGGCCGTGCGAGCAGGCGTCGTCACCGGCATCCCGGCCCGTAAGCCTGTCTCGCCGGGCAGCAACGTGTCACTGTGCACGGTGAGGAGCTGTGGTGGGCGACGATTGTCAAGCACCAATTCAGGGATAGTATGCGGCTCAATGTATTTGCCGCCGTGCATCGCGGAGGCCGACAACCCGGTGAGCACGCCGCGGCGCCGCGACCACAGCCAGGCGCCGCGGGCGCGATCGACCGCCGTCGGTTCGACGCCACGGGGTATCCAGACGCCCGGATACATGGCGATGTAGAAGCGACGCAGTTGGCGGTGTGTCACCTCGCCGGCGTCGACAGCTTCCGTCGCTCGAAACGGCCAAACGATTTCGTCCATGCCGCAACGGTCGCGACTGACCACGACATCGCCGGTGCGTTCAGGTGGAGTTATCCACAGGGCGCCCCGCGCGAGTGTGCATTTTCGACCGCGGACGCGGCGTGTTGCGTACGAAACCGCACGTTCGGCGGAAACGGCGGAGTTAGCCGAAGTGGACGCCCTGGGCGAGCGGCAGTTCGGTCGAGTAGTTCACCGTATTGGTGGCGCGACGCATGTAGGCCTTCCACGAGTCCGAGCCCGACTCGCGGCCGCCGCCGGTCTGCTTCTCGCCGCCGAACGCGCCGCCGATCTCGGCGCCCGACGTGCCGATGTTGACGTTGGCGATACCGCAGTCCGAACCGTCGGCGGCCAGGAAGCGTTCGGCCTCCCGCATGTCGAGCGTGAAGATCGACGACGAAAGTCCCTGCGGAACAGCGTTGTTCATGGCGATCGCCTCATCGAGGTCGTCGTAGGTCATCACGTAGAGGATCGGGGCGAACGTCTCGGCGTGCACGACGTCGGTCTGCGCCGGCATCCGCACCACCGCCGGGGCGACGTAGTACGCCGACTCGTCTCCGACGTCCTGTCGCTCGCCGCCGAACACCTCACCGCCTTCGGCGCCGGCCTGCTCCAGCGCCCGGACCATGTCGCGGTAGGCGGCCGCGTGGATCAGCGGGCCGACCAGTGTGCCGTCGGTGCCGGGATCGCCGATGGGCAGCTGCCGGTACGCGTCGACGATCCGGGAGACGACCTCGTCGGCGATCGACGAGTGCACGATCAGCCGGCGCAGCGTGGTGCAGCGCTGGCCCGCCGTGCCCGCCGCCGAGAACACGATCGCGCGCACGGCCAGGTCGAGATCGGCCGACGGCGTGACGATCGCGGCGTTGTTGCCGCCCAACTCCAGCAGCACCTTGCCGAACCGCTGCGCGACGCGCGGGCCGACCTGTTGGCCCATCCGCACCGAACCGGTCGCGCTCAGCAGCGCCACCCGCGGGTCGTCGACGAGGCGCTCACCGATCTCGCGGCCGCCTTGGATCAACCGGCTCACCTCGCGCGGCGCCCCCACATCGGCGGCGGCCCGCTCGATCAGCGCCTGGCACGCCAAAGCCGTCAGCGGTGTCAGCTCCGAGGGCTTCCACACCACGGTGTCCCCGCAGACCAGCGCGACGGCGGTGTTCCACGCCCACACCGCGACCGGGAAGTTGAACGCGGTGATCACCCCGACGACGCCGAGCGGGTGCCAGTTCTCCATCAACCGGTGCCCCGGCCGCTCGGAGGCGATCGTCCTGCCGTACAGCTGACGCGACAGCCCGACCGCGAACTGGCAGACGTCGATCATCTCCTGCACCTCGCCGAGCGCCTCGGAGGTGATCTTGCCCGCCTCGAGCGTGACCAGCGTGGCCAGCTCGGCCTTGTGCGCGACGAGCAGTTCGCCGAGCCGCGCGACGAGTGCGCCGCGCACCGGGGCGGGCGTGCTGCGCCACACCGAAAACGCCTGTGCGGCTTCGGCGATCGCCGCGTCGGCCTGATCGGTCGTCGACTCGGCGACGGAGAACAGCACGTCCCCGGTGATCGGCGTGCTGGCCTGCAGGCCCGGGCCGCCCGGTGCGCCGAGGTCGCCGCGCCAGCCGATCGCGGTCAGCGCGTCACGGGCGCGCTCGCGCAGGGTGTCGACCGAGGGGAGCGTCGAAGTCGTCATGGTGGTCATTGTGCTGCTTTCTCGTAGAGCTCGTAAGGGTCGTGAATGTGGTGGCCGAGCCGCTCCGACATCCAGCCCATGCTGTAGTCGGAGGCGTCTTCGGCATTGGTGGCCTGTGCTTCGGTGTCGAGGTTGGATCGGAAGATGCCCGCCGCCGAGGCCGGCAGGAAGTCCTCGTAGACAACGGGTTTGGTGGGATCGCCGCCGTGGTAGTAGGCCAGTCCCTGCGCGGCCATCGCCGCGTCGCTGTCGGGGAAGTGCTGATCCCACACGGCGGCCGGATCCGGCGCGGCCATCGCGGCGTCGTAGCGCGCGCGGCCCTCGCGGGTCAACGCGACACCGCGCGCCTCGACCTCGCCGAACCGCACCCGCAGGGTGCCGTCGACCACCGCGCCGTCGGGTTCGCGGAACCGCCGCGGCTCGGCCAGCGCCCGAAACGACGTCTGCCGCAACAACACCGCGGGACCGGCGGTGCGGGGCGGGCCCTGGATCGCGTCGATCATCGTGATCCCGCGCTCCGTCATCCGGCCGTACAGCTCGTCGATGTCGAGGACCCGCGGCGTCAGGTGGTTGATGTGGGTGGACGTGACGCCCGCGATGTCGGCCGCCACCGCGGACACCGCGCTCAGTTCGTCGTACCACGTGCGGTCGATCGGCTCGCGCGACAACGCGAACGCCGAGACCGCGGCGGCGACGAACCGCTCGGCGCGTTCGGCCTCCGCGCCCCCGTCGGCCGCGATGCGCCGGGCCTCGGCGAGCAACTCCGGGTCGAACAACCGTCGTGCCTCGACGAACCGCTCGACGCGGCTGCGCAGATCGGCCGAGAAGAACCGTGCGTCGGCCGTCGCCAGCATCGAGGTGAACACCCGAAACGGGTTGCGCGCCAGTTCCTCGGAGTCGATCGGCCGGAACGCCGTCGAGACCACCGGCACCGGCGACGCCGCGTCGCGCAGATCGTAGAAACCGACCGGGTACATGCCGAACGCGGCGAACAGATCAGCGACGTCGGCGAGCTCGCCGGGGCTGCCCACGCGGATCGCGCCGTGCCGTTCGGCAGTGACCCGGTCGAGTGAGCCCAGCCGTTCCGCATCAGGCGTCGCGGCGGCGTGGTCGCGGTTCACCGCCGCGGCCACCTCGACCAACGTGGTGTAGGCGGGCACCTCCGCGCCGTACATCCGCGACAGCTGCGCGGCGAACTGCGCCCGCAGCTGCCAGGCTTCGACTTGTCGGCTCATCGCGCGTACCGCCTCGGATACAGTGCCGCCATGCCTGAAGCCGACGACGCCGGCCGCGCACCGGTCGAGCTCGACGAGATCGACCGCAAGCTGGCGCGCGAACTCGTCGCCGACGGCCGCGCGACCCTGGCCCACCTCGCCGCCGCCGCCGGGTTGTCGGTGTCGGCGGTGCAGTCGCGGGTGCGCCGGCTCGAGGCGCGCGGCGTGGTGACCGGATACTCGGCGCGGATCAGCCCGGAGGCCGTCGGCAACATGCTGTCGGCGTTCGTGGCCATCACTCCTCTCGATCCTTCCCAGCCCGACGATGCGCCCGCGCGCCTCGAACACATCGAGGCCATCGAGTCGTGCCACTCGGTGGCCGGGGACGAGAGCTACGTCCTGCTCGTGCGCGTCGAGTCGGCGCGTGCGCTCGAGGACCTGCTGCAGCGGATCCGGACCGCGGCCAACGTACGTACTCGAAGCACGATCATCCTACAGACATTTTACGAGCGTCGCGACATTATCCCGTAAAATCTACGGTCTACTAGCGAATAGACCGTAAAGATTCTGTTAGCATGGCGGCATGACCGACTTGTTGACCCGCCATGACCTGGACTCCTCGGGCGCCTCCGGAATCGCGCCCGCCGACGTGCACGACGTGCTCGCGCGCAGCATCCTGGCCGACGGCATGGACCTCGTGCTCGACACCGACCGGTCCTCGGGCTCGCACCTCGTCGATGCGCGCACCGGCGAGTCCTACCTCGACATGTTCACGTTCTTCGCGTCGTCCGCGCTGGGCATGAACCATCCCGACCTGGCCGGCGACGACGACTTCCTCGCCGAACTCGCGCGTGCGGCGGTCAACAAGCCGAGCAACTCCGACATCTACACCGTGCCGATGGCGCGGTTCGTCGCGACGTTCGCGCGGGTGCTCGGCGATCCGGCCCTGCCGCACCTGTTCTTCGTCGACGGCGGAGCGCTCGCCGTCGAGAACGCGCTCAAGGTCGCGTTCGACTGGAAGAGCAGGCACAACGAGGCGCACGGCCGCGACCCCGAACTGGGCACCAAGGTGCTGCACCTGCGCGGCGCGTTCCACGGCCGCAGCGGCTACACCCTGTCGCTGACCAACACCGACCCCAACAAGGTGGCCCGGTTCCCCAAGTTCGACTGGCCGCGCATCGACGCGCCGTATCTGCGGCCGGGCTGTGACGACGACGCCATGGCCGCGCTGGAGGCCGAGTCGCTGCGGCAGGCGCGCGCCGCGTTCGAGGCGCATCCGCACGACATCGCCTGTTTCGTCGCCGAACCCATCCAGGGGGAGGGCGGCGACCGGCATTTCCGGCCGCAGTTCTTCGCCGCCATGCGCGCCCTGTGCGACGAGTTCGACGCGCTGCTGATCTTCGACGAGGTGCAGACCGGCTGCGGGTTCACCGGAACGCCATGGGCCTACCAGCAACTCGGTGTCACCCCCGACGTGGTGGCCTTCGGCAAGAAAACCCAGGTGTGCGGCGTGATGGCGGGCCGGCGCGTCGACGAGGTGCCCGACAACGTGTTCGCCGTCAGCTCGCGGATCAACTCCACCTGGGGCGGCAACCTCGCCGACATGGTCCGGGCCCGGCGCATCCTGGAGGTCATCGAGGCCGACGGGCTGATCAGCCGCGCAGGCAAGGCGGGTCGCTACCTGCTCGACGGGCTCGAAGCGCTGGCCGACGAATTCCCCGGCGTCGTCCTCGACGTCCGTGGCCGCGGCCTGATGTGCGCGTTCAGCCTGCCCACCACCGAGCAGCGCGACGAGGTGATCCGCCGGCTGTGGCGACGCCGGGTCATCATGCTGCCGAGCGGGACCGACAGCGTGCGGTTCCGGCCGGCGTTGACCGTGTCCCGCGGCGAGCTCGACGCGGCGCTGGCCGCCGTCCGCGACGCGCTCAGCTGACCTCGGTCGCCGGCTCCACCAGGCGCCGGATCGTCGAGCGCAGCCTGGGCAGTTCCGCGCCGCCGACCAGCTCGCACCCGTGCAGCTCGGCGAGTCTGCGTGCGGCGGGGGTGAATTGGTGGTTGGTCACCACCATGGTCCTGGCGCAGTCCTGCATCGGTGCGCCGGCCACCACCTCCTGCACGGCGCCGGCGCCCACCGGCCGGGACTGGCGTTTGCATTGGATGGCAAGGCGATTCGGCCGCTTGCCGACGATGATGTCGACGCCCCAGTCGCCGGTGATCGCGGTCATGATCACCGGAAGACCGCAGGACCTCGCGACTCGCGCCACGTAGTCCTCGAACTCGGTGCCGGTCATCGCGGCGGTGGCATCCTCGCCGGGGTCCGGCCGCAGTGCGCCGACGACCGCGCCGGTGAGGAAACGCGGCAGCGCGACGAGCAACGCCGGCGTCAGTGCGGCGACGAGCAGGCAGTGCTGCGGCGCCAGGCCGGCCGAGGCGGCGACGACGCCGGCGGCGACGGCCGTCGTCGCCAGCACCGTGAACCTCACCCGGCGAATGCTAGGCGGGGCCCCCGACAGCCGTTATGCGAACGGTCGCGCACCGTGACCCACATGTGTGTTGGACCGCGTTAGCCTCCGAGCATGGAGGCCGGTTCTGACGGACAGTCGTCGGTCGAACGCGCCCTCGCCGACGGTGACCCGCAGCGCGTCGGTTGGTTCCGTTTCCACTTCGCCGACGAGCGCTGGGAGTGGTCGCCGCAGGTCGAACGGATGCACGGGTACGAGCCGGGCACCGCCAACCCGACCACCGATCTCGTGCTCTCGCACAAACACCCCGACGACCACGGCCAGGTCGCCGCGACCCTGGAGGAGATCCGCCGCACCGCGGGTGCGTTCTCGACGCGGCACCGGATCATCGACACCGCGGGCCGGACCCGCCACGTCGTCGTGGTCGGCGATCAACTGTTCGACGACGGCGGCCGGGTGATCGGCACCCACGGCTTCTACGTCGACATCACCCCGACGCCGATCCGGGGGCCGGAGGCCCGCGTCGCCGCCGAGACCCGCGGCGTCGTCGAGCAGGCCAGAGGAATGCTGATGCTGATCTACCGGATCAGCGCCGACTCGGCCTTCGAACTGCTCAAGTGGCGAGCCCAGGAAACGGGCACCGAACTGCGCCCGCTGGCCGAGCAGATCAGCAGGGACTTCCTCGGGTTGAGCTACGAAGAGGAACTACCGCCGCGCGCCGCCTACGACCGGTTGCTGCTGACGGCGCATTACCGCGTGCGGTCCTGACGATCGATCTGCACGTTTACCAGGGGTTCCGGCCGGGAAGTCTGCTCGACGTCACCATCGCCCGCACTGGGCAGAGCAGCAAGTCGGGAAGAGAAGAATTCGGTCGTGTATCCCACCCCAGGTCAACTGCGGACCCTCGACAATGACGCCCGCGATGGTTTGCGCGACGCGGCGCGGTTCGCGCTCGGCGTCGGTGTGCTGGGCGCGGGTCTGCTGATCGCCGCGATGCTGTGGGTCAGCACATGCCAGGGCGCGACCGCTGACACCGTCGCCTGCGGCACCCCGCAGCGCACGTTGCTCGCGCTCGCCGCCCCTGCGGTGTTGATGCTCGGCGGGTTGCGCTCCTGGTTCCGCGCCTTTCAGACGGGGCGCCGCGGCGAGACGGCGCGGCACTGGCACGGCGCCGGTTGGCTGCTGATGGCCGCGGCGCTGCTGGTCCTGACCACCAGCATGCTGCCGCTCACCGGATCCGCGGTGTTCGGGTGAGCGCCGGCCCGCTGACCGCCGTCGCGCTGGTGTGCAGCCTCAAACCCAGCCCCGCCGAATCGAGCAGCGCACTGATGGCCGAGCACATCTGCGCGAACCTGCGCAGCGCCGGCGTCGAAACCGAGTCGGTGCGCTGCGTCGACTACGCGATCGCCCCGGGCGTGGAGGCCGACATGGGCGACGGCGACGAATGGCCGCAGATCCGGGAGAAGCTGCTCGGCGCCGACATCCTGGTGCTGTCCACGCCGATCTGGCTGGGCCACCCGTGCAGCGTCACCCAGCGTGTGCTCGAGCGGCTCGACGCCGAGCTGTCGAACACCGATGACGCCGGCCGGCCGGTGATGGTCGGCAAGGTGGCCGTCGTCGGGGTGGTCGGCAACGAGGACGGCGCGCACAAGGTCATCTCCGACTGCTTCCAGGGCCTCAACGACATCGGTTACACGATCCCCGCCCAGGGCGGCACCTACTGGACCGGGGAGGCGATGCAGAGCAAGGACTACAAGGAACTCGACGAGGTCCCCGAGCCCGTGGCGTCGACGACCGCGGCGCTGGCCCGCAACGCCGCCCATCTCGCCGCGGCACTACGCGCCGGCGGATATCCGTCCTACCAGTGAGGTTCCCGCACTGTCCGTTTCCGCCACGGCGCGGTCGGGTAGTTCTACCGTTGTGACATGCCCGCCCCACGGGGAGGTATGCCGAGAGAGGAGTACCGATGAAAACCCCGAAGGACCCCGTAGACCACGCGCGGACGACGCGGCCGCACGCCGGGGAATCGATGAAAGACACCAAGAACATGCCGGGCCTGATCCTCATCGGGTTGGCGCTGGTGTTGTTCGTCTCGGCGCTGGCGGCCCACGGCGCCGGCCACCACACCGTCGGCATCGGACTGGGCAGCGGTTCGGCCGTCCTGCTCGTCATCGGCGGCGGTTGGCTGCTGGCCGAGCACCTCCGTGTCCGCAAGATCGAAGAGCGTTGGTACGCAGAGCATCCCGATGCCGAGCGGCAACGCCCGAGCAGCTAGCCATACACAAGAGAAAGCCCAGCCGAAAGGCTGGGCTTTCTCGTTGTGGAGGTAGTTACCGCTGCTCGGATTCCTGCCGCTTCTCGGCGGCGTTGGCGCCGGCGCGGGCGGATTCCGCCTCGGCTTCCTTCCTGGCGGCGTCCTGCTGAGCGTCGGCCTTGTCCTGCTGGGCCTTGCCCTCGCGAACCATGTCGTCACGTCCGGTGACCGTGCCGACCGTCTCCTTGGCCTTGCCCTTGACGTCCTCGACGACGCCCTTGATGCCTTCTTCGGGCCCACTGTTCTTCTCGGTCATGCTCACCTTTCCGCGATGCGCTGGATCGGTCATCGCCCGGGGGACTTCCCCGCGCTGCACTGCGGATTCCCGAGGGCCTGAGCGGCTAAACGTGAGCGACCGGGGCGGGTCAGTCGTCGATGGGGCCGTCGTCGGGGTCCAGTTCGACGGTTCCCAGCTGCTCCTGCCAGTCGGCGGGGGAGGCCTCCAGGGGCGGGTTGTCGCGCGGCGCCGCGGAGGCCTCCTCGTCGACCGGCGGTTCGCTGGGCTCGCGTTGTTGCTCCACCGCGTCGGCGACAGGGACCTCATCAGGAAGTTCCGGGCTCTGCTGCATACCGAACACGATAGCCGGGAACGAGCAGGTCGAAACGACCCGTCGCCGCGGCAATCCGCATTGCGAACTTCGACGGGTTCACTAAACGAAGAGTCGCTTCGAGAACCGTTTTGCCGGAGAAGTGCTCGGGTAGGCGGCCCGCATGTCGGTTCCAACCCCATCGCGCGCGCTGCTGCTGTGGCACGTGCACGGCTCCTGGACGGAATCGTTCGTCGCCGGCCGCCACCGCTGTGTACTTCCTGTGAACGAGAGCAAGGACGCCGACGGACGCGGTCTTATGGGACGGAAATGGCCTCGGGCGCAGGAAATTTCGACAACCGCGCTGCGCGGCGAGCCGATCGATCTGGTGGTGCTGCAACGTCCCGAGGAGATCGACCTCGCGACGCAGTGGCTGGGCAAGCGGCCGGGCGTCGACATCCCCGCCGTCTACGTCGAGCACAACGCCCCGCGGCCGTTCGCGGTGGACAGCCCGCACCCGCTTGCTGCGCGCACCGACATCCCGATCGTGCACGTCACCGACTTCAATCAGATGATGTGGGACAACGGTGCGGCGCCCACCCGCGTCATCACCCACGGCATCGCCGATCCCGGTTTGCTCTACACCGGTGAGATCGGCGCCGCCGCGACGATGATCAACGAGCCCTGCCGGCGCTGGCGCACCGTCGGTGCGGATTTGCTGGACCCGCTCGCCGAGCGGGCGCCGATCGATGTCTGGGGCATCGACACCGACACCATCGGCGAGTGCGTGTTCAGCCCGCAGGTGCGCGGGAGAGGCGATGTGCCGACCGCGCGCCTGCTCCCCGAGGTCGCCCGCCGCCGGGTATTCCTGCACACGGCGCGGTGGACGTCGCTTGGCCTGTCGCTGATCGAGGCGATGTTCCTCGGCATGCCGGTCGTCGCGGTCGCATCGACGATGGCACCGCTGGTGGTGCCGCCCGAAGCCGGCGTGGTCAGCGCCGACATCGACACGCTCGGGGCGGCGTTGGAGCACTTCATCGCCGACGGCGCGGCCGCATCGGCGGCAGGTAAGGCCGCGCGCGACTACGCCGCCGCGCAGTTCGGCCTCGAACGGTTTCTCAACGAGTGGGACGCGCTCATCGACGAGTGCTGTCAGTGACGATCGGAAGGAGGACGCCGATGAAGATCGCGATGGTGTCCGAACATGCCAGCCCGCTGGCCGCGCTCGGCGGCGTGGACGCAGGCGGCCAGAACGTGCACGTCGCCGAACTGTCGGCGGCGTTGGCGCGCCGCGGCCACCAGGTCAGCGTCTACACGCGGCGCGACGACGCGGCACTGCCCGAGCGGGTCCAGACGGCGCAGGGCTACACGGTGGTCCACGTCCCCGCCGGGCCCGCCGAGCGGTTGCCCAAGGACGAACTGCTGAGCTACATGGGGCCGTTCGCCCAGTTCCTCGACGCACACTGGGCCGCCGACCGCCCCGACGTCGCACACGCCCACTTCTGGATGTCCGGGATAGCAACGCAATTGGCCGCGCGACACCTGAATCTTCCTGCGGTGCAAACCTTTCACGCACTCGGCGTCGTCAAGCGGCGACACCAGGGCAAGCAGGACACCAGCCCGCCGGACCGGCTGCACCTGGAGGCGATGGTGGCACGGACGGCCACCTGGGTGGCGGCCACGTGCACCGACGAGGTGTTCGAGTTGATGCGGATGGGCCGCACCCGCGACCGCACGTCGGTGGTTCCGTGCGGTGTCGATCTGGATCTGTTCAGCCCCGACGGCCCGGCCGCGCCGCGCAGCGAACATCACCGCATCGTGAGTGTCGGACGGTTCGTGCCGCGCAAGGGATTCGACATCGTCGTGCGCGCCCTGCCGCACTTGCCCGGCACCGAGCTGGTCATCGTCGGCGGACCCGACGGCGCCGCGGTGCAGTCTGATCCGGAGGCGCGCCGGCTGATGGCGCTGGCCGCGCAGCTGGGCGTCGCCGACCGGGTGCGGCTGTACGGTTCGGTTGCGCGCGAGGACATGCCCGCGCTGCTGCGGTCGGCCGATGTCGTGGCCTGCACACCGTGGTACGAGCCGTTCGGCATCGTCCCGCTCGAGGCGATGGCGTGCGGCGTGCCGGTGGTGGCGTCGGCGGTGGGCGGCATGCTCGACACCGTCGTCCACGATGTGACCGGCCGGCTGGTCAAGCCGAAGAGCCCCGAAGAGGTGGCCAAGGCCGTCAACGACCTGCTTCGTGACGACTTCATGCGCCAGAGCATGGGCGCCGCCGGCCGCGACCGCGCGCGGGCGCGGTACTCCTGGGATCGTGTCGCCGCCGACACCGAGCGCATCTACCAGCGAGTGGTGCCCGACCGGGTCCCCGCGGTCGCGACGACAAGCGCCTCGTCGGGATGAGCGCCTCACGCCGTTTCCAGCAGCGCAACCGCCTCCTCCACCGCATGGGGCAGCCGGCGGCGCTGTGCGAGCACCGCGGGCAGCCGAACGAGGACCTCGGCGGCCGCGCGTGCGTGGTCGCGGTCGCGCAGGGACGCGGCGAGCAGGCGGCCGCCCGCGTTGACGCACCGACGGATCGGGCGCCGCAGCCAGGTGGTCAGCACATCGTTGCGCAGCACCCTGGCGGCCTGCGCGGCGGCGGTCGCGCGCACCGACGACGGCTGATGGACGGCCGTGAGCTGTGGGCAGTAGCAGAGGTCCCAGCCGAGGGCGGCCATGTCGAGCGCCAGCAGCTGCTCCTCGCCGCGAAAGTGCAGCAGATCGCTGAAGCCGCCGGCCTCTTCGAACGCGGCCTTGCGCACCATCGCCGCACAACTCATGAAGCCCAGGATCGACGGGCCGGGCAGGCCGGGGCGCCGGCCCAGCGGGCTGTCGGCGAGCATGGCGGAGAACGGATCCTGGCGGCGCCGCGGCCAGACGATCGTGCGGGCCGCGAGCAGGCCCACCGACGGATGCCGCTCGAACAGATCCGCACCGATCTCGGGCGAATCGGGCGTCCACCACGAGTCGTCGTCACAGAACGCCACGTACGGGGTGTCGCACGCCGCCACCCCGACGTTGCGGCCGACGGCGCCCTGGTTGTCGGCCAGCGTCATCAGCCGCAGCCGGTTCGCCGACCGGTCGGCCATCCGGCTCATGACGACCGCGGTGTCATCGGTGGAGCCGTTGTCCACCACCACGATCGGGCACCGCGTGGTGTCGAGCAGCCGCGCGACCACCGTCGCGAGCTCAGCGGCCCGATTGCGCGTGGCGATGACGAACGAGACGTCGGTGGGCGAGTACATGACCGTGCGGGCTACCCGCTGTCGCGAAGGGCAAACGATGCATGAGATCAGGCGCGCACTGGTGACCGGCGGCGGCGGGTTCCTCGGCGGACACCTGTGCGACCGGCTGCTCGACGCCGGCGTCGAGGTGATCTCCGTCGACGACCTGTCCACCAGCGCACCTGCCACGGCCGAGTCGTTCGCCGGACGGCCCGGCTACCGGTTCGTCGAGCACGACATCAGCGAGCCGTTGCACGAGCTGCCCATCGGCATCGACACCGTGTTCCACCTGGCCTCGCCGGCGTCGCCCGTCGACTATCTGCGGCTGCCGATCGAGACACTGCGCACCGGGGCGCTCGGCACCAGCCACATGCTCGACCTCGCCGACCGGTGCGGCGCGCGCCTGGTGCTGTCGTCGACAAGCGAGGTCTATGGCGACCCGCTGGAGCATCCGCAGACCGAAAGTTACTGGGGCAACGTGAATCCGGTCGGCCCACGCAGCGTGTACGACGAGGCCAAGCGGTTCGCCGAGGCGCTCACGTTCGCCTACCAGCGCAGCCGCTCGGTCGACATCGCGGTGGCGCGGATCTTCAACACCTACGGCCCGCGGATGCGACCCGACGACGGGCGCATCGTGCCCACGTTCTGCCGCCAGGCGCTGGCCGGCGAGGCGATCACCGTCAACGGCACGGGCCGGCAGACCCGGTCGCTGTGCTTCGTCGACGACACCGTGGCGGGCCTGGTCGCGCTGGCCGAATCCGACTGCGCCGGACCGGTCAACCTGGGCAACCCCGACGAACTCACCGTGCTCGAAATCGCCGAGACCATCCGCGATCTGGCGGGCAGTACTTCGCCCATCGAGTTCCGGTCCGCCCAGCAGGACGACCCGCAGCGGCGCTGCCCCGACATCTCGCTGGCCCGGCAGGTGCTCGGCTGGCGGCCCAGGATCGGCTACGTCGAGGGCCTGTCGGCCACGGTCGACTGGTTCCGGACCCACCCGGCAACCGTTGCGCTGCAGGGAAGTTAGGAGAACACGATGCGAATCCTCGGAATCAACGCGGTATTCCACGACCCAGCCGCCGCCTTGGTCGTCGACGGCCGGATCGTCGCGGCCGCGGAGGAGGAGCGGTTCACCCGCCGCAAGCACGGCAAGCAGGCGGTGCCGTTCTCGACATGGGAGGTCCCGGTGGAGTCGGCGCGCTGGTGCCTGCAGCAGGCCGGCCTGACGCCCGCGGATCTGGACCTGGTCGGCTACTCCTACGACCCCCGGCTGATGGACGAAACCACCGACGGTCTGGCGGGTCTCGACCGCGACTGGGAGTACCTGCGCACGCTGTACGCCGAACGGGCGCCCCGGTTCCTGGCCTCCGCGCTGCCGGGGCTCGATCCCGGCATCGTGCGGCACGTCCGCCATCACGTCGCGCACGCCGCGTCAAGCGCGCTGGCCTCCCCGCACCCCGACTGCGCGGTGCTGGTCGTCGACGGCCGCGGCGAGCGCGCCTCGATGCTGGCGGGCAGCTACCGCGACCACAAGCTCGATGTGCTGGCCACCCAGTCGCTTCCGCACTCGCTGGGCCTGCTCTACGAAGACCTCACCGAGCACCTGGGATTCAAGCGCTCCAGCGACGAGTACAAGGTGATGGCGATGGCCTCCTACGGGACCCCGAGGTTCGCCGACCGGTTCCGCGAACTGGTCTATGCGTGCCCGGACGGCGGTTTCCGCACCGAACCGGTCGACTGGGACGCGATCACCCCGGCGCGGGCGCCGGGCGCGGGCAAGGGGCATGCGCTGGATCGGCCCGAGCCCGAGCACGCCGACCTCGCGTGCAGCGTGCAAACCGTCGTCGAGGAGGTTCTGCTCGATCTGGTGGCCTGGCTCGGCGACCGCACCGACCACGAAAACCTCTGCCTGGCAGGCGGAGTGGCGTTGAACTGCGTCGCCAACACCAAGATCTTCGACCGTAGCCGGTTCACGAACGTCTGGGTGCAACCCGCGGCGGGAGACTCGGGTACCGCGCTGGGGGCGGCACTGGCGCTCGCCGGTGAGGCGGGGGAGCCGATCGTCCCGATGCCGTCGGCGGCGCTGGGCCGCGGATTCTCCGACGACGAGATCGCCGCAACCCTCACTGAGGCCGCCGTCCCGTTCGAGCGGCCCGCCGACCTGGCCGCCACCATCGGCGACGCGCTCGCCGACAACAAACTCATCGGTTGGTTCCAGGGACGCGCCGAGTTCGGGCCACGCGCACTCGGCCAACGCTCGCTGCTGGCCGACCCGCGCCGGATCGAGAACCTCGAGCGGCTCAACACCGTCAAGGGCCGCGAACAGTTCCGTCCCGTCGCGCCCATGGTGCTCGCCGAGCACGCCGGCGAGATCTTCTCCGGGGGGCCGATTCCCAGCCCCTACATGCTGTTCGTGCACGACGTCGCCGCGCACTGGCGCGACCGGATCCCGGCCGTCACCCACGTTGACGGCACCGCGCGGATCCAGACCGTCGACCGCAGCCTGCCGCTGCTGCACGACACCATCAGCCGGTTCGCCGCCCGCACCGGTGTGCCAGTGATCGTCAACACGAGCTTCAACACCGCAGGCCGGCCGATGGTCGACAGCCCCCGCGATGCGCTCGAATGCTTTGGCAGCGCGCCGATCGACGTGCTGGCGATCGGCCCGTTCGTCGTGAGGCGGCCGGGATGACCCCGCAATTCGCGGTCGTGGTGCCGACGGTGGGACGGCCGTCGCTGCACCGCCTGCTCGCCGAACTCGAGGGCTCCGCAGGCCCGCGACCGGCCGACGTGATCGTCGTCGACGATCGCGCCGCGACCGAACCCGCGTTGTCCCTCGAGTGCCGGCTACCGGTGCGTGTGCTGCGCAGCGGCGGGCGCGGTCCGGCGGCGGCGCGCAACACCGGCTGGCGGGCCACCACCGCGGACTGGATCTGCTTCCTCGACGACGACGTTGTGCCGCAACCCAATTGGTTCGCGGCGCTGGCCGACGACCTGGCCAAGGCCGAAGTGCAGGCGGCGGCCGGCTCGCAGGCGCAGATCGAGGTGCCGCGGGTGGGTGGGCGCCGGGCCACCGACGACGAACGCCGCACCCAGCGGCTCGCTGACGCCCAGTGGATCACCGCCGACATGGCGTTCCGCCGCGACGTGCTGGTCGCCGTCGGCGGCTTCGACGACCGGTTCCCCCGCGCCTACCGAGAGGACTCCGACGTCGCGCTGCGAATCACCCGCGCCGGCAACACGATCGTGCGCGGCGCGCGCCGGTGCACCCATCCGGTCGCCCAGGCCACGCTGATGAGCAGTGTGCGGGCCCAGGTCGGCAACCGCGACAACGCGCTGCTGCGCCGCAAGCACGGCAGGCGCTGGCGCGCGCAGATCGGCGAGGGCCGCGGCCGGCTGCCCCTGCACGCGGTGACCACCGCGACAGGCGTCGTCGCGGCACTCGGCGCGCTGACCGGCCGGCGGCAGGCAGCGCGGTTGGCGGCCGCGCTGTGGGCACTGCTGACCGCCGAGTTCGCCGCGCGGCGGTTCTGGGCCGGGCCGCACACCGCGGCCGAGGCCGGCCGAATGGTGTTGACCAGCGCGCTCATTCCGCCGGTGGCGGTGGCGCACCGCGCCGCGGGGGAGTGGACCTTCCGCGGCGCCCGGCCCGATCCGCCGCTGGCCGTGTTGTTCGACCGCGACGACACGCTCATCGAGGACGGTCCCTATCTCAACGACCCCGCCGGGGTGCGCCCGCTGCCCGGCGCCGTCGACGCGCTGAACCGGCTGCGCCGCAGGGGTTTGCTGCTCGCGGTGGTGACCAACCAGTCCGGGGTCGCCAGGGGTCTGATCAGCCCCGACCAGTTGCGGGCCGTCAACGCCGCAGTCGAGGCCGCGCTCGGACCGTTCGACTCGTGGCACGTCTGCCTGCACGACGACACCGACGGGTGCCGCTGCCGCAAACCCGCGCCGGGCATGGTCGTCGACGCCGCCGCTGCGCTCGGTGTGCACCCGTCGCGGTGCGTGCTGATGGGCGACACCGGCGGCGACGTCGAGGCCGCACTGGCCGCCGGAGCCGACGCGGTGCTGGTGCCGACCCGGCGCACACTACGGCCCGAGATCAACCGGGCCCGCGCCGGCGCCAGGGTCGCGTCCAGCATCGACGAGGCGGTTTCGTTGGTACTCAAGGACTGCCGATGACCCGGGCCGTGGTCGCGAGACTCGACAGTGCCGGTGACGTGCTGATCACCGGCCCGGCGGTGCGCGCGGTGGCCGACCGCCACGACGGCGTCACGCTGCTCGTCGGGCCGCGCGGCCACGCCGCCGCCGAACTGCTGCCCGGCGTGGCCGACATCATCGAATGGCAGGCCCCCTGGGTCGATTTCGACTCGCCCGGGCTCACCGCCGACCACGTCGACGCCCTGGTCAAACAGCTGCGGGACGTGGCGCCCGAGCGGGTCTACATCCTGACGTCGTTTCACCAGTCACCGCTGCCGCTGGCGCTGATCTGCCGGATGGCCGCGGTGCCGTGGGTCGGGGCGATCTGCGAGGACTATCCCGGCACCTTGCTCGACCTGCGCCACCATGTGCAGTCCGGCGTCCCCGAACCCGAGCGCGCGCTGTCACTGGTGCGCGCGGCGAGCTGCGAACTGCCCGCAGACGACGACGGGAGGCTTCGGGTGCGGGTCCCGCCGCTACCCGCCGACATCGCCGAGATCCTGGGCGCTGCACGGTTCGTGGTGTTCCATCCCGGCGCCGCCGTGCCCGCGCGCCGGCCGACCACCGCACGCAGCGCCCGGATGGTCGCGGCGCTGGCCGCTGCCGGGCACCGCGTGGTGGTCACCGGCGACCCGGCCGAACGCGACCTCACCGCGACGGTCGCCGGTGACGTCGCCGTCGACCTCGGCGGCCGCACCTCGCTGGCCGGCCTCGCGGCGGTCTACGCCGCCGCGGCGGTGGTGGTCGCGCCGAACACCGGCCCCGCGCACCTGGCGGCCGCCGTCGGGGCGCCGGTGGTGTCGCTGTTCGCTCCGGTGGTCCCGGCCTCGCAGTGGAGCCCCTACGGCGATCGCGTCATCCGGCTTGGCGACCAGGACGCCGCGTGCCGGCTCACCCGGGCCCGCGTGTGCCCGGTCGACGGACATCCCTGCCTCGACGGCATCACCGACGATGACCTGCTCGACGCGGTCAACAGGATTGGAGGACAGCAATGTCACCGATGATCGAAACGCACCTGTCGGCACTGTCCCAGGCGGTCGACCACATCGGCCCGGAGGTGCCGCGCCTGGAGGCCTGGGGACGACGGCTGGCCGACGTGCTCACCACCGGCGGCCGGGTGCTGGCCTGCGGCAACGGCGGCAGCGCGGCCGAGGCCCAGCACCTGACCGCCGAACTGGTCGGCAGATTCCGCGACGAGCGGATCCCCCTGTCGGCCATCTCGTTGCACGCCGACACCTCGGCGCTGACCGCGATCGCCAACGACTACGGCGTCGAGGAGATATTCGCCCGTGGGGTGCGGGCGCACGGCCGACCCGGCGATGTGCTGGTGTCGCTGTCCACCAGCGGCACCAGCCCGAACGTGCTCGCGGCGGTCAAGGCCGCGCACGAAACCGGTTTGACCACTTGGGCGTTCACCGGACCACAACCGAACCCGCTCGCCGCGATGTGCGACGACGCGGTCTGCGTCGAGGCGCCCAGCACCGCGACAGTCCAGGAGATCCACCTGCTGCTGGTGCACGCGCTGTGCATCGCGCTCGACGACGTGCTGCTGGGAGGATTCCATGAGTAGACCGCTGGTGATCATCGGCGACTCCATGCTCGACGTCGACATCGAGGGCAGCGCCACCCGGCTGAGCCCGGAGGCGCCCGTACCGGTCGTCGACACCGAACGGATCTGGCGGCGTCCCGGTGGCGCAGGCCTGGCCGCCGTGCTGGCGGCCCGCGCGGACCGCGACGTGGTGCTGGTGACCGCGGTCGGCGACGACCCCGACGGGCGGGCCCTGACCGACCTGTTGGCCGAGGCGGGCGTGACCGTCGTCGCGTTGCCGATGTCGGGAAGCACCGTCTGCAAGACCAGGATTCGCGCCGCGGGCCAGTCGATGCTGCGGGTCGACCACGGCGAGGGCTCGGCCGCCGCTGATCCGCTGCCCGCCCAGGTCGTCGAGATCCTCGGCTACGCGCGGGCGGTGTGTGTGGCCGACTACGGCAGGGGAGTGACCGCCCACCCGCAGATCCGCGAACTGCTGGGCCGTGTCGCCGGGCGGGTGCCGGTCGTGTGGGACCCGCATCCGCGCGGCGAGCCCCCGGTCGCGGGCTGCCGACTGGTGACGCCGAATCAGGCTGAGGCGGGAGACAACTCGGCCGAGTCGTTGCGTGTGCACTGGGACGCCGACGCGGTGTGTGTGACGCTCGGGCCGCGGGGCGCGCTGGTGGCCACGGTCGACGGCAGCGCGCACCACGCCGTGCCGGACACCGTCGGCGGGGGCGGGCACGGCGACACCTGCGGCGCCGGCGACCGGTTCGCGATCGCCGCGACACTGGCGCTCGCCGACGGTAAGGACGTCCACGGCGCGGTCGCCGACGCGGTCGAGGCGGCCAGCCGGTTCGTCGCCGCCGGCGGTGCGGTGGGGGTGTCCAGCGCGGCCGTACCCGGCGGCAGCGCCGACGACGTGCAGTCGACCGCCATCACCGGCGACATCGCCGAGGTACGGGACCGCTTGCGCCGCAGGGGTGGCCGGCTCGTGGCCACCGGAGGGTGCTTCGACCTGCTGCACACCGGCCACGTCCGGCTGCTGCGGCAGGCGCGCGACCTCGGCGACGCGCTGGTGGTGCTGCTGAACTCGGACGCGTCGGTGCGCGCGCTCAAGGGTCCGCGTCGGCCGGTCGTCGCCGATCACGACCGCGCGCGGGTGCTCGCAGCACTCGCCTGCGTCGACGCGGTGGTGATCTTCGACGAACACTCACCCGAAGCCGCGCTGGACCAGCTACAGCCCGACGTCTGGGTCAAGGGCGGCGACTACGCCGAGACCGATCTGCCCGAGGCGGCCGTGGTGCGCAGGCACGGCGGCGAGGTCGTGCTGCTGCCCACCGTCGCGGGCTATTCGTCATCGAACCTGATCGCCGCCGCGCGGTCCTGACCGGAAGGAACACCACATGGGACTCGACACCACGCTGGGCAATGTCATCATCACCGGCGGCGCCTCGGGACTCGGCGCCGCCACCGCGAAAGCCGTTGCCCGACACGGGGGAACACCGCTGATCATCGACCGCAACGACCCGCAGGACGGTTTCGCGTTCGCTCGGGCGGACCTCGCCGACACCGACGCCGTCGACGCGGCGGTGCGCGCACTGGCCGACCAGTGCGACGGCCAACTCCACGGCGTGTTCACCGCGGGCGGCACCGACGCCTGCGGAAAGCTCGGCGACGTTCCCGTCAAGGACTGGGAACGGGTCGTGCACGTCAACCTGCTCGGCACCGCCGCCGTGATCCGCTCGGCGCTGCCGTATCTGAAGACCACCCGCGGCCGGATCGTCACCTGCGCATCGACGCTGGGCATCAAGGCGGTCAGCGACGCGACGGCGTACTGCGCGTCGAAGTTCGGCGTGATCGGCTTCTCCCGGGCGCTGGCGGCCGAACTCGCCGGCGAGGTCGGTGTCACGACCCTGATCCCCGGCGGCATGCACACCGCGTTCTTCGACAGCCGCGACGAGCAGTACAAGCCGCCGCCCGACGCGAAACTCAACCAACCCGAGGACGTCGCCGAGAGCGTCGTGTTCGCGCTGTCCCAACCGGCGGGCTGCGAGGTACGTGAACTCGTCGTGTGCGCGTCCACGGAGTCTTCGTGGCCGTGAGCCGCGACATCCTGGTGCTGCGCGCGCTGGGCCTGGGCGACCTGCTCACCGGCATCCCGGCGCTGCGCGGATTGCGCCGTGCCCACCCGGACGCTCACATCGTGCTCGCCGCACCGCAGCGCTACACCGAACTGGCGCTGCTCTCGGGCGCCGTCGACGAGGTCGACCCGACCCCGGGGCTCGGAGGTCTGCGCCCGCGTGCCGAAGCCCCGGCGCTCGCAGTCAATCTGCACGGCAGCGGGCCCGAGAGCACCGCCGACCTGCTCGCGCTGCGGCCGCAACGGTTGCTCAGCCACCGGCATCCCGCGTTCCCGGAGGTCGACGGGCCGCCGTGGCGTCCGGACCTGCACGAGGTCGACCGCTGGTGCGCGCTGCTCGAGTGGGCCGCAATACCCTGCGACACATCCGATCTGGGTATCGACCGGCCGGACGGTTATCCCGACCGGTCGTCGGTGGTGGTGGTCCACCCGGGCGCGGCGTTCGCCGCGCGACGCTGGCCGGCGGACCGGTTCGCCGCCGTCGCGGCCGCACTGCGCGACAAGGGCTGCGAGGTGGTGATCACCGGCGACAGCGGAGAGGTCGACCTCGCGCACACGGTGGCCGCCGCGGCCGGTCTGCCGCCGTCGGCCGTGCTCGCCGGCCGGCTGGAACTGCTCGAGCTGGTGGCGCTGATCAGCGACTGCCGCCTGCTGATCTGCGGCGACACCGGTGTCGGTCACATCGCCACAGCGACCGGCACGCCCTCGGTGCTGCTGTTCGGTCCGACCCCGCCCGCGCGGTGGGGACCCAAGGGCACCGGCCCCCACATCGCCGTCTGGGCAGGCGATGTCGGCGATCCACACGGTGACCGCCCGCACAGCGGCCTGCTGCTGATCACCGTCTCGCGGGTGCTGGAGGCCACCGCGACCCTACTCGAGGACTGCGCATGACCGCCGTGCGCGCCGGTGTCGTCGGCGCCGGCTATGTCGGGTTGACGACCGCGGTCTGCCTGGCCGAACGTGGGCACCACACGGTCTGCGTCGACGTTGACCCCGACCGCGTCGAACAGCTGCGCAACGGCGTCGCGCACATCGACGAACCCGGCCTGCCCGAGCTGCTGCGCCAGGGACTCGCCGGCGGCACCCTCGAATTCGCCTCGCACTGCGCAGGTCTCGACGACCGCGACGTGGTGTTCGTCTGCGTGCCCACGCCCAGCGGACCGGACGGCTCGGCCGATCTGTCCGCCGTCGACAACGTCGTCGACGAACTCGCCGGGGTGCTCGCCGCCGGGGCGGTGCTGGTGCTGAAGTCGACGGTGCCGGTCGGCACCACCCGTCGGGTCGGGGAGCGGGTGCGCTCCGCGGGCATCCGCGCGGTGTCCAATCCGGAGTTCCTGCGGGAGAGCCACGCGGTGTACGACTTCCGCAACCCCGACCGCATCGTGGTCGGCACCGAGGACGCCGACGCGGCCGCCGTGGTGACGGGCGTCCTGGGCAACCACGCCCAGACGTTCGTGATGAACCCCGAGAGCGCGGAGCTGTCGAAGTATGCGAGCAATGCGTTCCTGGCGGTGAAGATCTCGTATGCGAACTCACTGGCGCGGCTGTGCGGGACGGTGGGTGCCGACATCACCGATGTCACCCGCAGCATGGGTGCCGACGTGCGCATCGGCCCGCACTTTTTGGCGCCGGGGCCGGGATGGGGCGGCTCGTGCCTGCCGAAGGACACCGCCGCGATCCTGCACACCGGCAGGCGGGCGTGTGTCGCACTGCCCGAGATCGAGTCGGCCCGCCGCACCAACGCCGCCCAGCCCGACCACATCGCCGCGGCGCTGCGCCGCGCGCTGCGGGTCCCACTGCACCGGGCGCGGCTCACCGCGCTGGGCCTGACGTTCAAGGCAGGCACCAGCGACGTGCGCGACTCGCCCGCGTTGACGATCGGCGCCGCGTTGAGCCGCGCGGGCGCCACGGTCACCGGCTACGACCCGCGGCTCGGCGCGCTGGACCAGTCCCGGCTGCGAGCCGCCGCGGTCACCCCGGTCGACGACCCGTACCTGGCGGCCAAGGACGCGGACGCGATCGTCGTGCTCACCGAGTGGCCGGAGTTCCGCGAACTGGACTGGACCGCGATCGCCGAACAGGCGCCCGGCGCCGTCGTCCTCGACACCCGCAACCTGCTGGACGCCGCCGCGCTGGCCGACGCCGGGCTGAGGTACGTGGGCAACGGAACCCGCTCGGGTTATTGACCTTTGGCGACCTTGCGGATCAACCGGGCGGTGCCGCGGTCGAGCACCTCCTGGCGGTCGGCGAGCATCTTCATCCGCGTGGAACGCCGCACCGCGGCGGCGATCGTCTGTTCGGATTCGTAGGCCTGCACGACCCGCGGGTCCACGTAGGACGCGCGCGCCACCGCGGGGGTGTTGCCGAGTTCCGCGGCCACCTCCTTCATCACCGCCGACTCCACCCGCTTGATCACGGTCTTGTTGACCGGCGGGTCGGCGTCGACGAAGGCGGCCGCCGCCAGCACGGTGCCGTGCCAGGTGCGCAGATCCTTGACCGTGTACTCGTCGCCGACGAGTTCCTTGAACCGGGCGTTGAGGTCGTCGGAGTGCAGATCGGTCCAGCCGGAACCGTTGCGGCACACCAGCAGCCGCTCGGTGCGCTGCGGTCGGCGCAGCAGCGCGCGCACCGAGCGGACCGCTTCGGGATCGTCGATCGTCAGGGTGCGCCGCACCCCGCTCTTGGCCGGGAAGTCGAACTCGATGGCGGTGCGCTGCAGCGTGACATGCTCACACAACAGCGTGGAAATGCCGTAGGAGTTGTTCTCCTCGACGTACTGCTCAGAACCCGCGCGGAAGTAGCCGAGGTCGAGCAGATGCAGCGCCAAGGCCAGCACGCGGTCGCGGGTGAGGCCGCGGCCCCGCAGGTCCGCGGCGATGCGCCTGCGCATCTCCGGCAGCGCGGCCGACATCTGCAGCACCCGGTCGAACTTCTCCTCGTTGCGCTCCTCCTGCCACTGCTGGTGGTACAGGTACTGGCGGCGCCCCGCGGCGTCGGTGCCGACCGCCTGGATGTGCCCGGCGGGTTGCGGGCAGATCCACACGTTCCGCCACGCCGGCGGGATCACCAGGTCCTTGATGCGCTGCAGCGTCACCTCATCGGTGACCGGGCTCCCGTCGGGCTGGTGGTAGGAGAACCCGCGGCCTCGCCGCACCCGCCGCAGCCCCGGACCGCTGACGTCGCTACGCCGCAGTCGCATGTTTGGCATCCGAGGAGTCGGGGGTACAGCACATCCACCATGGAGAGGTCTGGTTTCGTCGCGCCCGCAGAACGCTGTGCGTCACTGTCGGCTTCACCGCGCGCGGGATTTTCGTGGTCGCAACTTCTCCATGCCAGAGCTAATACCCGGACCGGCCGATGGCACACGTGGCTGTTGCGGGGCAACCGGAGTCCTCGTGGTTAGCGGGACCAAAGCCTGGGGTAATCTCGCCTCGACATGCCGGGAGGTCAAATGGCCGACGTTGCCAACACAGCTGTGAACAAGAAGAACGGGCACGGCGCGCGGTCGGTGGAACTCCGCGTCGCCGCCGAGCTCGAGAACCTTGCTGTGCTGCGCACCCTCGTCGCCGCGGTGGCGACATTCGAGGATCTGGACTTCGACGCCGTCGCCGATCTGCGACTCGCGGTCGACGAAGCGTGCACCCGCCTCATCCGGTCCGCGGTGCCGAACTCCGAACTGCTTCTGGTCATCGATCCCCGCGACGACGCCGTCGTGATCGACGCGTCGACGACATGTAAGAGCTCCGACGTCTTGACCCCGGGCAGCTTCAGCTGGCACGTGCTGAGCTCGCTGACCGACGAGGTCACCACGTTCGAGGACGGCCAGGGGCCCGATCAGACGCAGGTATTCGGGATCTCCATGACGACGAGGCGAGCGAGCACGCTGCAGTGAGCCCGTCGACGTCGCAGGGTTCGTCGTCGCGATCGAACTCTGAGTACGCGGATGTCGCCGACATGTTCCGTGCGTTGAAGGAACTGCCGGCGGATTCGCCGAAGTTCCAACGCCAGCGCGACCGCATCGTGGAACGCTGCCTGCCGTTGGCCGATCACATCGCCCGCCGGTTCGACGGCCGCGGCGAACCGCGGGAAGACCTCGTTCAGGTGGCGCGCGTCGGGCTGGTCAACGCCGTGATCCGGTTCGACGTGGAGGCCGGTTCGGACTTCGTGTCGTTCGCGGTGCCCACGATCATGGGCGAGGTCCGCAGGCACTTCCGGGACAACAGCTGGTCGGTGAAGGTGCCGCGCCGGCTCAAGGAGCTCCATCTGCGACTGGGCGCCGCGACCGCAGAGCTCTCACAGCGGCTGGGCCGCGCCCCGACGGCCTCTGAGCTGGCCGCCGAACTCGACATGGACCGCGACGAGGTCGTCGAGGGCCTGGTGGCCGGCAGTTCCTACAACACGCTGTCGATCGACAGCGGGGGCAGCGGCACCGAGGATGCGCCCGCGATCGCGGACACCCTCGGTGACGTCGACCTCGGACTGGACCAGATCGAGAACCGCGAGGCGCTGCGTCCGTTGCTCGCCGCGCTGCCCGAGCGCGAACGCACGGTGCTGCTGCTGCGGTTCTTCGAGTCGCTCACCCAGACGCAGATCGCCGAGCGCGTGGGCATCTCGCAGATGCACGTGTCGCGGCTGTTGGCGAAGTCGCTGATGCGGCTACGGGACCAGCTTGAGTAGCGGCGCCGGGCGGCCCCGCACCGCGTCGACCGCCGCCTGCACGCTGTCGAACACCGGCAGGGCGGCGTCGGGATCGCAGATGCGCAGCAGCCGTTTGACCGACACGCTCGGTGTCATCGCCCAGTAGATGTCCTGGCCCGCAGTGCGCACGTTGAGCGTGTGCAGCGCGGAAAACCCTGCGGTGCCGAAGAAGTCGACTCCGGTCAGGTCGACCACCAGTCGCTCGATGTGCTCGCCGTCGCGCAGTGCGTAGTCGACGAACTCCAGCGCGTTGGCGGCGTCGATCTCACCGTATGCAGCGACGACCGTCGTGCCCGGTTCCAGCCCTCGGGTGGCGAAATGGGCGGTGTGGCACTCGCTCGGTTCGGTCGACGGGTCGACCGGTTGAGGAGAAGAAAAATGGGAAATAGCAGACATATGTGACTCCATCAGTGAATACGGGATTCGTACTGTGGTTCACGTCAAAATTTGGGGCCCTGCGTGTTCAAAGCCTTCGCAGCAGTGGCGGGAGTTTTCACCCTGCACGTCGATGACGTAAGCGGCTGTGAACTCAACCTGCATTGAACCCTACGCCCCTTGTCCACCCCGCACAATCAATCGTGTGATGTCGTCATAGCCGCAGGTCAGCGGCGCGCCTTCCGTCATCTTTGGCGTCAATAACGCGCGTTTGGCGAACCGCCGGTGCGCCCCGCACACTTGTCGGTATGTCCACGACGGTCGCCGGGGTACTGCTGGCCGCGGGCGCGGGTAGTCGGTTCGGTATGCCGAAAGTCCTTGCCGCCGAGGGGCAATGGTTGACGACGGCCGTCGGCGCGCTGCACGACGGCGGGTGCGACGACGTGGTGGTGGTGCTCGGCGCAGCGCTGGTCGAGGTGCCGCCACCAGCGCGTTCGGTGTTCGCCGAGGCGTGGGCGGACGGCCTGTCGGCGTCGCTGCGCGCCGGACTGTCCGCGGTCGACGCCGACTACGCGGTCGTGCACACCGTCGACACCCCCGATGTGGGGCCCGAGGTGGTGCGCCGCGTGGTGGCCGCGGCGCTGTCCTCGACGTCGGGCCTGGCGCGGGCCCGCTACGAAGGTCGGCCGGGTCACCCCGTGGTCATCGCCCGCGCCCACTGGCCCGACCTGCTGGGCCGGTTGCGCGGCGACGAGGGTGCGCGGCCCTATCTGGCCGGCCGCGATGACGTCGTCGCGGTGGAGTGCGCCGACCTGGCGAGCGGCCGCGACATCGACGTCAGCTGAGCGTGACACCGAGCATCGCCGCGGCGAACCGGCGCACCGACTGCTCGGCGATCGCCGCGGCGTCGCCGTGGCCGTCCCGAAAACGCTTGTGCAGCACCGGGATCTGCGGGTCGACGGTGATCTCGGCGAGCATCTCGCCGGTCGTCGGCTCGCACACCGCCCACGAGTAGCCGGTGTCGGAGGCCCAGCGCGCCCGGCAGCGGGTGACGTAGTCGGGGTCGGTCTCGCCCATCTCCGCGAGCGCCGGCCGGTCGTCGATCAGTTCGTCGTCGCGCAGCGCGCGCAGATACCAGGCGCCGGCGTTGATCTCGACGGGCTCCATGATGGGCGCCTCTTATGCGCGAGCAGACGCACAATGCCCAGAAAACACGCGTTTCAGGGGCATTTTGCGTCTGCTCGGCGGAAGACTGGCCTACTTGATCTCGGCGAGGACGGTGCCCTGGGTGATCGCGGCGCCGGCCTCGACGGCCAGCCCGGTGATGGTGCCGTCCTTGTGGGCGGTGACGGGGTTCTCCATCTTCATCGCCTCGAGCACCACGACGAGATCACCCGCGGAGACCTCCTGGCCCTCCTCGACGGCGACCTTGACCACGGTGCCCTGCATCGGCGCGGTCACGGCGTCACCCGAAGCGGCCGCACCGCCCTGCGAGCCGCGCTTGCGGGCCTTGGGCTTCTTACGCACGACGTTGGACCCGCCCGCGGGCGCGCCGCCGCCGCCGATCGCCAGATCGCCGGGCAGCGAGACCTCCAGGCGGCGGCCACCGACCTCGACCACCACCGTCTGGCGGGGGACGGTGTCCTCCTCCTCGATGGGGTCGCCGCCGGTGAACGGCTCGACGGTGTTGTCCCACTCGGTCTCGATCCAGCGGGTGTGCACGGTGAAGCCGTTCTCGTCGCCGATGAACGCGGGATCGGACACCACGGCGCGGTGGAACGGGATCACCGTGGCCAGGCCCTCGACGGTGAACTCGGCCAGCGCGCGCCGGGACCGCTCGAGCGCCTCCTGGCGGGTGGCGCCGGTGACGATCAGCTTGGCCAGCATCGAGTCGAACTGGCCGCCGATGACCGAACCGGTCTCCACGCCCGAGTCCAGCCGCACACCCGGGCCGGTCGGCGGCTCGTACTTGGTGACGGGGCCCGGAGCCGGCAGGAAGCCGCGGCCGGCGTCCTCACCGTTGATGCGGAACTCGAACGAGTGCCCGCGCGGCGTCGGGTCCTCGGTGATGTCGAGCGGCTCGCCGTTGGCGATGCGGAACTGCTGGCGCACCAGGTCGAGGCCCGAGGTCTCCTCGGTCACCGGGTGCTCGACCTGCAGGCGGGTGTTGACCTCGAGGAAGCTGATCAGGCCGTCCTGGCCGACCAGGTACTCGACGGTGCCCGCGCCGTAGTAGCCGGCCTCCTTGCAGATGCGCTTGGCCGACTCGTGGATCTCTTTGCGCTGCGCGTCGGTCAGGAACGGCGCCGGCGCCTCCTCGACCAGCTTCTGGAAGCGGCGCTGCAGCGAGCAGTCACGGGTGCCCGCGACCACCACGTTGCCGTGCTGGTCGGCGATGACCTGGGCCTCGACGTGGCGCGGCTTGTCGAGGTAGCGCTCGACGAAGCACTCGCCGCGACCGAACGCCGCGACGGCCTCGCGGACCGCCGACTCGTAGAGCTCGGGGATCTCCTCGATGGTGCGGGCGACCTTCATGCCGCGGCCACCGCCGCCGAACGCCGCCTTGATCGCGATCGGCACGCCGTACTCCTTGGCGAAGGCCACGACCTCGTCGGCGTCCTTGACCGGATCCGACGTGCCGGGCACCAGCGGCGCCTGAGCGCGCGCGGCGATGTGGCGCGCGGTGACCTTGTCGCCGAGATCGCGGATGGACTGCGGGCTGGGCCCGATCCAGATCAGCCCCGTGTCGATGACCGCCTGGGCGAAATCGGCGTTCTCCGAGAGGAATCCGTAGCCGGGATGGATGGCGTTGGCGCCGGACTTGGCCGCGGCGTCGAGGAGCTTCTCGAACACCAGGTAGGACTCGGCCGAGGTCTGCCCGCCGAGGGCGAACGCCTCGTCGGCCAGCCGCACGTGCGGGGCGTCGGCGTCGGGTTCGGCATAGACCGCCACGCTCTCGAGCCCGGCGTCCTTGGCGGCCCTGATGACCCGGACGGCGATCTCTCCACGATTGGCGACCAGCACCTTGGAGATCTTCGAGCTGGCGTGACTGGCCACTGGCCCTCCTGACGGCAAGTTCTTTAAGAAACGTCTTTAAGAATGTATCGGAGGGAGTTTATGCGGCTCTGCTGAGGTCTCGGCGAGCCGGTCCCTTACCCGTGAGTAACCAATTTGCCCCGGCTGGCGTCAGCGCAGCCGCTTCTTGATGCGCGTGAGCATCGCCGACATGCCGCGCAGCCGCAGCGGACTGATCAGCTTCGCCAGCCCCAGCTCGGAATAGAAGTCGTCGGGCACCGCCAGGATCTCGTCGGCGGGCAGGTCATCGAGGCCCGCGGCCAGGATCGCGGCGAATCCCCGGGTGGTGGGCGCCTCGGCGGGAGCGCTGAAATACAGCCGCACATGCGCGCGGTCGTCGGCGTCGACGTGCAGGAACAGCGGCGACTGGCACTCCGGCACGGGCTCCATCGCGGCCTCTTCGAGGTCGGCGGGCAGCGGCGGCAGCTCGTTGGCGAACTCCAACAGGAGTTGCAGCTTGTCTTGTCCCTCAACCTCTTTGAAGTCCGAGACCACCTCGGCCAACGCGGCCGGCATACTCACGGTGCTTCGCCCGGCTCTTCCCCGACCGCCACCGGGACCCGCACCGCGTTGCCCCACTCGGTCCACGAGCCGTCGTAGTTGCGCACGCCGGGCAACCCCAGCAGGTGGGTCAGCACGAACCACGTGTGGCTGGAGCGTTCACCGATGCGGCAGTACACGATCGTCTTGTCGTCGGAGCTCAAAAAGCCGTACAGCTCCTCGAGTTCGGCGCGGCTGCGGAACCGGCCGCTGTCGTCGGCGGCCTTGGCCCACGGGATCGACCGCGCGGTGGGGACGTGCCCGCCGCGCAGCGCACCCTCTTCCGGGTAGTCCGGCATGTGCGTGCGCTCGCCGGTGTATTCCTGCGGCGAGCGCACGTCGATCAGCGGTTGCGAACCGAGTGCGCCCAGCACGTCCTCTTTGAAGGCGCGGATCGGCGCGTCGTCGCGTTCGACGACGGGGTAGCCGGTGGACTGCTTGTTCGGCACGTCCAAAGTGGTCTCGCGGCCGTCGGAGATCCACAGGTCCCGGCCGCCGTTGAGCAGCCGCACGTCGGGGTGGCCGAACAAGGTGAACACCCACAGCGCGTAGGCGGCCCACCAGTTGCTCTTGTCGCCGTAGATCACCACGGTGTCGTCGCGGGAGATGCCCTTGCGGTTCATCAGCTCGGCGAACTGCTCGCCGGTGATGTAGTCGCGCACGTTCGGGTCGTTGAGGTCGGTGTGCCAGTCGATCTTCACCGCGCCGGGGATGTGGCCGGTGTCGTAGAGCAACACATCTTCGTCGGACTCGACGATCGCGAGGCCCGGCCTGCCCAGGTTCGCCGACAACCAGTCGGCGGTGACCAGGCGTTCCGGGTGGGCGTACGACTGCAGGGCGGGATCTGGATCGGCAGGCAATGGCACAAAGCAGAGCCTACCCAGGCAGCCGACGACGCGCGGTCGGCTCAGCGCTTGCTTGTTGTGGCAAACCTTCTACGGTATGAAGTCCGGGGAGTTTTCCTTCAGTCATTGGCTAACCCCCGCCAGGCGCGGCGTCGACACCGTCGCAGCCGGCGCCCACACCGACCGCGGGAGCAGGAGCACGTGAGCTTAGAACCGCACGCACCGCACGTCACCGCCGATGACGTGGCCCGCAGGCGGGCCGCGGCGCCGAACCTGAAGGTGCCGCCCGCCACCCCGCCCGGCGCGCTGCGGCGGCTGCGTGACCGGCTCGGCGAGCAAATCTTCAATCTGGTGTTGACCCATGTGCCGTCGCACACCGTGCGGCAGGGCTTCCTGCGGGCCTGCGGGGCCACCATCGGCGAGAAATCCGCGATCATGCGCGGCACCCTGGTCTACGGCATCGCGTACCTGACCATCGGCGACGAAACCGCGATCGGCTGGCGCTGCCTGCTCGACGCCCGCGGCGGGTTGTTCATCGGCAACAACGTCACGATCGCCAGCGACGTGCACATCATCGGATCCCGCCGCGACATCGACCACCCCGGCCTGCGGCACGTGCCGGTGCCCACCGTCGTCGAGGACTACGCCTGGATCGCCAGCCGCGCGATGGTCCTGCCCTCGCACATCAAGCGCGGCGCGGTGATCGCCGGGCAGGCGACGGTGATGCGCGACATCGAGGAATGCGAAGTCGTCGGCGGCGATCCCCTCAAGGTCATCGGGCAGCGCGATCCCGAGGCCCTGGCCTACACCGCGGGCTACCGCCCGCTGTTCTCCTAGCGCGCGTGCCCGTCTCCCGAACCGACCGATTGGCTGACCGATGACCAAGGTGACCTTCCTGCTGTCGAAAGACCCCGCGACCCAGCACGGCGGCGACATCGAGCTGTCCCGGGTCGCCATGCGCCTGGCCGCCGACTCCTTCGACGTCGCTGCGTTGTGCCTGTCGGCCGAGAATGGTTCGGCCACAGTCGATCTCGTACCCGGTGGACTGCCTTTGACCCGGGTGCGCAAACCGCCGGTCGACAAGGCCCGCATCCTGGCCCGCTCGCTGACCAAGCGCCGCAGCCTGGCGCACGTGCGGTTCGACTTCGACGAGCTGGTCACCGCGATCGACGGCGTCGACTCCGACGTCTTCGTCGCCGAGCACAGTTATATGGCCGAATCCTTCCTGCGCAGCAGCCATGCCGGGCGGCGCGGCCTGATCATCAACACCATCAACACCGAGTCCCAGGTGTGGCTGTCGACCAGGGGACTGCTCGGCAAGATCGAGGAGCCCCGGCTGCTGCGCGACGAGATCCGGGTGGCCAAGGCCGCCGACGCCGTCGGCACCTACGACATCGAGGAAGCCGAGATGTACCGCGCCAACGGTCAGCCGCGGGCGCGCTGGCTCGACGTGACGCTGCCGCCCTCGGAGAAGATCGACGTCTCGGCGACCGGACCGCGCCTCGGCTTCGTCGGCGTGCGGGACTGGCCGCCGAACCAGGAAGGCTTCCTCTACGCGCTGCAGCTGTGGCCGCGGATCGCCGAGGGCATCCCGGGCGCCGAGCTGTGCATCGCGGGCCCCAAGAAGCCCGGCGCCAAGGACCCGGTCTACCCGCCGGGCGTGCGCGACCTCGGGTTCGTCGAGGATCTGCCGGGCTTCTTCCGCACCTGCCGGGCGCTGATGGCGCCGATCAAGACCGGCGGTGGCGTGCGGGTCAAGATCCTCGACTCGATCAGCAAGGGGCTGCCGGTCATCGGCACCAGCCCCGCGGTCGGGTCGCTGCCCGCGCTGTTCGACCTGCCCACCTATGACGACGAGGAGCAGTTCATCGCCGAATGTCGGCGCCACCTGCTCGACCGCGACGTGGCGGTCAAGGCGGGCAACGACCTCTACGAGGCGAACCGGGCGCACTGGGAGACCCGCAAACCGCACCGGTCGTTCGAGGATCTGGTACGCGCCGGAATCCGGGTCTGAGGGGCAGCGCGCGGCTACAGTGAGACCGCCGGCAACGTCTTGCTAATTGACGCTGACGTTTAAAAAGCGCTTTCAATTACGCGAAATCAGTGTGGGCAACGTATCGTCGTGACGCGATGCCGCAAACTTCTCCAGCAGATGGGAATGAGAGGCCTATGTCTGAGCCAGCAAAATACGACGTGGGAATAGTCGGGCTCGGTTATGTCGGATTGACCCTGGCGACGGTGCTCGCGGAGTCCGGCAGTTCGGTGATCGGCGTGGAGACGCGGCCAGAAATCGTCGAGATGACCAACCAGGGCATCCCGCACTTCACCGAGACCGGTCTGCCCGACGCGCTGTCCGGTGTGACCCGTTCGGGCAAACTGCGCGCGGCCGAACGGTTCGACGGTTCGTTCACCTGCGACACCTACATCATCACGGTCGGCACGCCGCTGTCCGCGGACGGCGTGGCCCGCGTCGACATGATCGAGGCCGCCGCCCGCGACATCGCCGCCAACATGCGCGATGGTGCGCTGGTCATCCTGCGGTCCACGGTGAAGGTCGGCACCACCCGCGACGTGGTCGCGCCGGCGCTGGCCGAGAGCGGCAAGCAGTTCGACATCGCGATGTGCCCCGAGCGCACCCTCGAGGGCAAAGCACTGCAGGAGTTGCGCGAACTGCCGCAGATCGTCGGCGCCGACGAACAGGCCGTCGCCGACCGGGCCGCGGCGTTGTTCCGCCGGTTGACGAATTCCATCGTCCAGGTCTCCGGGGTGGAAACCGCCGAGATCATCAAACTGGTCAGCAATACGTTCCGCGATGTGCAATTCGCATTCGCCAATGAAGTCGCCCGGCTATGTGATGCATTCGGTGTCAACGCGCACGAAGTCATTGCCTCCGGCAAACTCGGTTACAGCCGCACGAATATCCCGATGCCGGGTCTTGTCGGCGGGCCCTGCCTGGAAAAGGACCCGCACATCCTGATGGAGAGCGCCCGCACCCGCGGCGTCCACCTGGAGATGACGAGCGCGGGCCGGATGATCAACGAGCGCCAACCGCAGGAGACGGTCCGCTTCATCAGCACCGAGATCAACCGCCGCAAGCTGTCCGAGCGGGGACCGCTGAAGATCAGCCTGGTCGGCATGGCGTTCAAGGGCCTGCCCGAGACCAGCGACCTGCGCGGGTCGATGTCGATCAAGGTGCTCGACCAGTTGCGCAAGGCGCATCCGGAAGCCGAGATCGGCCTGTACGACCCCGTCACCTCCCCGGAAGTGCTGGCCGCGGAGTTTCCGGACGACCGGGTGTTCAACCGGTTCGGGGACGCGGTGAGCGGGGCGTCGGTCGTGGTGATCGGCAACAACCATCCGTCGCTCGGCCAGATCTCGCCGCGCACGATCAGCGAGTTCATCAGCCCGGACGGGTTCATCTTCGACTACTGGAACCACTTCAGCCATCTGCCGAAGTCCGAACTGGGGGACTCGTACTTCGCGGTCGGCAACAGCGGATGGGTGCCGGTCGATGTCTAGACGCGCGGTGATCACCGGTGGCGGCGGCTTCATCGGTGCATACCTGACCAAGCGGATGGTCGCCGACGGCTGGGACGTCGCGGTGGTCGACAACATGGTTCGTGGTGACGCCAAGCGATTCGCGGGTGTCGCCGACGACGTCGAGTTGTTCACCTGCGACGTGCGTGACCAGGCGGCGCTGGAGAAGGCGTTCGCCGGCGCGGAAGTGGTCATGCACCTGGCGGCGGTCAACGGCACCGAAAACTTCTACACCAACCCCGAACTCGTGCTCGAGGTCGGCATGCTGGGCGCGCTGGCGGTCACCAACGCCGCACGCGCGGCCGGCGTGCCGGATCTGGTGTTCGCCTCCACCGCCGAGGTCTACCAGACGCCCGCGGTGATCCCGACCCCCGAGACGATCCCGTTGATGCTGCCCGACAGCCTCAACCCGCGGTACTCCTACGGCGGCGGCAAGATCGTCAGCGAGCTGATCGCGTTCAACTACGGCCGCGAGCACTACCGCAAGGTGCAGATCTTCCGTCCGCACAACATCTTTGGGCCCGACATGGGCTGGAAGCACGTAGAGCCGCAGTTCATCATGCGCGCGCTGGCCGCCAAGGACGCCGGCGACGGCACGTTCCCGATCCAGGGCGACGGCACCGAGACGCGGTCGTTCCTCTACGTCGACGACTGCGTCGACGGCATCCTGACGATGTACGACAAGGGCGGGCACCGCGAGATCTACCACATCGGCAGCGAGGACGAGATCACCATCCGCGAGCTGGCCGGCCGGATCGGCAAGATCGTGGGCATCGATCTCGACATCCGTCCCGGTGAACTGCCCAAGGGCGGAACGCGGCGACGCTGCCCCGATGTGACGAAGATGCGCGGGCTCGGGTGGTCACCGCGGGTCAGCCTCGACGACGGCCTGGAGCGCACCGTGGCCTGGTATCGCGAGCACCGCGACGACAAACCGGCCAACGACCTGATGTAGCCGGGCCGCCACAGCGAAAAGGCCGGGAACCGTTGCGGTTCCCGGCCTTTCGCGTGCTGCCGTGCTCAGTCGTCGTCGCCGCCCGAGTCGCCGCTGTCGCCGCTGCCGGTGCCGGCCTTGCCTGCGCCGCCGTGCGCGCCGCCGCCCTGCCCGATACCACCCGTGCCGCCGGCGCCGCCGGTGCCGGTGCCGTCGGCCGCGGTGCCGTTGCCGCCCTTGCCGCCGACGCCGCCGGGCGCGTCGAACACGCCGAAGACGCCGCTGCCGCCCTTGCCGCCCGCGCCGCCGGTGGCGTCGCCGCTGCCGTTGTTGGTCGCGTCGCCGCCGTGGCCGCCGCGGCCGCTGGCCGCCTGCCAGCCGCCGGCTCCGCCGTTGCCGCCTGCTCCGCCCTGCGCGTCGCCTTCTTCGTTGACGGTGGCGTCGCCGCCGGTACCGCCGCGACCGCCGTCGCCGTCCCATCCGGAACTGGCTCCGTCACCGCCGGCGCCACCGATTGCGGTACCGATACCGACCGTGGCGTTGCCGCCGTCGCCACCCTGGTTGCGGTACGGGCCGCCGGTCATCTGGGTGTTGCCGTTGAATCCGGCGTCGCCGGCGTCGCCACCGTCGCCACCGGTTGCGGTTCCTGCACCCGTCGAGGCGTTGCCACCGTTGCCGCCGGTGCCGCTGTTGCCGTCGATGCCGGTGCGGCCGCCGTCGCCGCCGTCGCCGCCGGTGGCGTCTCCGGTCTCGGTCGTCGCGTCACCGCCGCGGCCGCCGATGCCGCCGAAGCCACTGAGCATGTCGTGGTGGCCGCCGCCGCCGCCGTCGCCGCCGACCGCGCCGGTGACACCTGTCGCGGTGCCGCCCGCGCCGCCGTCTCCGGCATTGCCGATGACACCGGCGTCGCCGCCCGCGCCGCCGGTCCCGCCGGTCGCGGTGCCGTCGGTCGACGTGGCCGTTCCGCCCGCGCCGCCGACGCCGCCGGTGCCGACGAAGAAGCCGCTGGCGCCGCCGCGGCCGCCGTTGCCCGCGGTGACGTCGCCGGTACCGGTGGCGTCACCGCCGGCACCGCCCTCGCCGCCGTTGCCGACGAAGAACCCGCCGCGGCCGCCGTTTCCGCCGTCCTGGCCGTCCTCGCCGTCGCCGCCGCGCCCGCCGGAGCCGAAGAACAGGCCGCCGTCGCCGCCGTCCTGGCCGGCCGCACCGGCAGCGCCGTTGCCGAAGAGCACGCCGCCGTGCTCACCCGGCGCCTCGCCGTTGCGGACGAACACACGCACGACGTCCTGGGCCACCGCGAACGGATCTTGCGCGGTGTTGATCGCCGCCATCTCCCGCACGGCGCGCTGGAACGTGGCGTCCATCGTCGGGCCGATCAGGTTCATCTTGGCCATGTAGCCGGCGCCGACGTTGGTCCACGCCTGGGCCGCAGAGATCGTGGCCAGTGGCGTGGTCACCATCGTCCAGGGCCGCTCGAAATAGATTCGCGCGGAGTGCGGGAAGCCGGCGATCGCCTGATCGTCGTAGTGGACCGGATAGGTGAAGTAGTCGACGATCCCGTCGAACAGCGCCTTGCCCGGATTGAACGCCGGAGCGGCCGCTGCCTGAGTTGCGGGCCCGTCACCGTCTGCGCCGCCGGCCGGCGCCGGTGCGGCGGCCGAGCCGAAGAGCAGCGGCTCCGACGAGTTCACCAGCCGGATGGTCTCCGCGTAGAGGGTGTTCGGCGTCGCGTAGGCGCCGATCGGTCTGGCCGGCAACTCCGGCGCGGTGCTCAGTGCCTCGGTGCCGAACGCGGCCCCCGCCGCGGCGAGGGCGCCCATGGCGACGGCAGCGCGGACGCGATGGCTGCGCTCTTTGTGCACGTTGTGTCTCCCACCCATTGCAGAGTCCTTTCCCGGAGAAGCCCGGAGATAGGTTGCCGCGGCTGCGCGTCAGAACCGATTGGCAAAGATAATGACATCTTTCCAGACAATTCCGCAATATGGAGCCATTTCGGGTTTGGAGTGCCGTCACCGGAATTGGCGACACGCCGGTCTGCGAACTGCGAACTGAACTCTGAAATCAACATCAGCGAATGTCTTCGTCACTACACCGAGTTCGCTGGGATGAGGTTTCAGCGACATTACCGCAGCATGGCCGGTTCGGCTGATCGCCGAGGGAATTACCACAGTCGCAGGCCGGGGAGAATGGCGGCCTCGTCGACCGCTGTGCTGCCGGATGCTTCATGATCAGGCAATTCATGGTGCCGGCGCGGTGCCACGGGCCCGCGGTCGGGGCGGTCGGCGGGCGCGGGGGACAGCATCCTGGCCGGAACGGCCGGGGCCGTTGTGCACGGTCGATGCCGCTGTCGCTGCATCGAGTTTGCCGCAGGCGGGGGCTGACGCGGTCGCAAATTAATGGTGGGGATGCCGCAGCGCCGGGATAACTTCGTTATTTGTCCATTGTGACGAATCGGCGATCAATCGCGTGGGACGGTCCGAGCGTCAATATCAGGCCGCTGTGCAAAGCCGCCTTGTTCCTTTCAGCAACATCAAATGACGTCGATGCCGCGAAGACGTCGGTGTGCTGACAGCTAGTCGCCGACCGGATTGGCCGACCACAGCCGCGCGACCGACAGCCCGCAGCGTTCGAGGAGTGAGCGCATCAGCGGCAGTCCGATGCCGATGACCGCCGATGGATCGCCGTCCACGCCGTCGATGAACCAGCCGCCCAGGCCGTCGAGCGTGAACCCGCCCGCCACGGCCGTCGGCTCGCCGCTGTCGATGTAGGCAGTCAGGTCCTCGTCGCTGGGACGCGCGAAGTGGACAGTGGTCGCGGCCGCCTCGGCGACGCGGTGCACCACCGCGCCGCCGTCGAGTCGCAGCACGCAATGGCCGGTGTGCAGCACGCCCGAGCTCCCGGCCATCGTGCGCCAGCCGGCCAGCGCGGCCGCGGCCGAAGCCGGCTTGCCGACCAACTCGCCGTCGCGGAAGAGCATCGAATCACAGCCGATGACCACGCTGTCGGCCGCCAGCGCCGGATCCAGCTCGGCGGCCACGGCGTCGGCCTTGGCGGTCGCCAGCGCGACGGTCACGTCGGCGGGGGTCGCGGTCGCAGGCAGGCTCGCCGCCACCGCGTCCTCGTCAACGCCGGAGACGATGACCAGCGGATCGATTCCGGCCTGCCGCAACACTTTTCGGCGGCCCGACGACGCCGACGCGAGGATGACCCGCGTCATCGACGGCGCATGTGCGTCCGTTCCACGAGGGTCACCTTCTGCCAGCTGAACGGTGAATACCGCAGCCGGTCGACCGGGTGGCCCCACAGGTTCTCTTCCTGCTCGCGGGGTTCGGCCGGCGCCCCGGAGGCGGCGGCGAACACGGCGAGCACCGCGGCCAGCTCCTCGTCGGTCGGCTGACCGCGGAGCACCTGGATGTGCGCCTCGTGCTTCTCGTCGCTCACGTCGGCCGCCTTCTCGATTGCATCACTCACTGAAGCTGGATCGTTCGCTCCGCTCACAGCGGGATGTTCCCGTGCTTCTTCGGCGGCGTCTGCGTGATCTTGCGTTCCAGCAGCCGCAGCGCGTTCGCCACGTACCCGCGCGTATGCGACGGCGGGATCACCGCGTCGACGTATCCGCGCTCGGCGGCGACGTACGGGTTGACGAGGGTGTCCTCGTAGTCCTGCTGCAGCTGCAGGCGCAGCGCGTCGACGTCCTCACCGTTCTTGGCCGCCTCGGAGAGCTGCTGGCGGTACACGAACCCGACCGCACCGGCCGCGCCCATCACCGCGATCTGCGCGGTCGGCCAGGCGACGTTCACGTCGGCGCCCATCTCCTTGGACCCCATCACGCAGTACGCGCCGCCGTAGGCCTTGCGGGTGATCACGGTGATCTTGGCGACCGTGGCCTCGCCGTAGGCGTAGAGCAGCTTGGCGCCGCGCCGGATGATGCCGTTGTACTCCTGGCCGGTGCCGGGCAGGAAGCCGGGCACGTCGACGAGCATCACGATCGGCACGTTGAAGCAGTCGCAGGTCCGGATGAACCGCGCCGCCTTCTCGGAGGCGTTGATGTCCAGGCAGCCGGCGAACTGCGTCGGCTGGTTGGCGACGATGCCCACCGGCCGGCCCTCGATGCGGCCGAACCCGACGATGATGTTCTGCGCGTAACCGGCCTGCACCTCGAGGAACTCGTCCTCGTCGAGGATGCGGGTGATCACCTCGTGCATGTCGTAGGGCTGGTTCGGCGAATCCGGGATCAGCGTGTCCAGCTCGAGGTCTTCCTCGGTGAGGTTCTCCTCGATCGGGCCCTCGGGCACCGGCTCGGAGAACCGCGGCGGATCGGCGTGGTTGTTGCTCGGTAGGTAGCTCAGCAGTTCCCGCACATAGTCGAACGCGTCCTGCTCACCGGAGGCGACGTAGTGCGCGGTGCCCGACTTCGCCATGTGGGTGTGAGCGCCGCCGAGCTCCTCCATCGTGACGTCCTCGCCGGTGACGGTCTTGATGACGTCGGGACCGGTGATGAACATCTGGCTGGTCTGGTCGACCATCACGATGAAGTCGGTCAGCGCGGGGGAGTACACGTGGCCGCCAGCCGCGGCGCCCATGATCAGCGAGATCTGCGGGATCACGCCCGAGGCCAGGATGTTGTTGTGGAAGATCTGGCTGTACAGGCCCAGCGACACCACACCCTCCTGGATGCGGGCGCCGGCGCCGTCGTTGATGCCGATCAGCGGGCGGCCGGTCTTGATAGCCAGATTCTGGACCTTGACGATCTTTTCGCCGTACACCTCGCCGAGGCTGCCGCCGAACACCGAGACGTCCTGGCTGAAGATGCACACCTCGCGGCCGTCGATGGTGCCGTAGCCGGTCACCACGCCGTCACCGAACGGGCGCTTGTCGGCGAGCCCGAAATTGGTGCTGCGGTGCCGGGCCAGCGCGTCGAGTTCGACGAACGAACCCTCGTCGAGCAGCGCCAGGATGCGCTCGCGAGCGGTCAGCTTGCCCTTGGCGTGGATCTTCTCGACCGCCGCCTCACCGACCGGGTGCAGCGTCTCCTCGGCCCGCCTACGCAGATCGGCCAGCTTGCCCGCGGTGGTGTGGATGTCGATCTCGTGTTCGCCCGACGGCTCGACCGACTGTTCGCTAACGCTCGTCATGAAAGACGATGCTAACGAACGGCCTTAATGTCTCCTTAAGCAGGCTTGCGCAGGACCACCGCGGCGAAGCTCGTCAGCGCCGGCACCGGGTGCTTGAGCAGGAACCGGGTCTTGGCGCGCTCGATCGCGTCGAGCGGCTTGATCACGTGGTAGTAGTGATGCCCGAACGCCCCGTGCCACTGCTCGACCTGAAATCCGACGCTCTCGAACCGACGGATCGCGCGCTTGGTCGGGCCCGTCGTCCACCGGTAGTAGGCCGGGAACTTGTCCATGTTGCCCATCTGCAGCCGGCCCGGCTGCAGCTTGTCGACGACCGCGAGCGCCGCCTTCTCCGGGATCAGCTTGTTCACCACGAACGGGAACGTGAACAGCGTCGGGAAGTAGTGCACCGACAAGCCGCCCGGCCGCAACAGGTTGAAGCAGTTCTGGTGGAACGTGCGCGCGTCAGGCAGGTGCTCGCACAACATCTTCGAGAACAACAGGTCGTACGTGTTGTGCTCCTCGGTGATCGGCTGGCACAGGTCGGCCACCCGCGTCTCGATGTCACCGGCGGACTTGGCGAGCTCGTTGGCCGAAATGTCAATCACCACACGGTGATCGGCGAATCCCCACCGCTCGGCGTCGCCGATGATCGGGTTCGCGCCACCGCCGAGTTCGGCCACCCGCTTGACGCCCTCGCGTTGCGCGAGGTCGTGGACGAAGGCGTCGTAGCCCTTCCACAGGGTGTCGAGGTCGGTGTATCCAACTTGGCCGTCACGGCTCATCACCGTGCTGGCGAAGTCGTCAATTCCCATGTGATCACTTCCGGAGGTTATTTGCTGAACGCCACACTATACCCGGTGAACGGGTTTCCTCGCTCCGCGAGACGACGCCCAGCGAAGGCCCGCGCCGCGATATCCACGAATGCGCCGCGGTCATCGACGAAACCCCAGGTTCCCGCCCGGTCAGCCGCTCTACCTGCGACGATTCCGCTCGCGGGAGACGCGCCGCGGTGCGTCGTCCACGTCGCGGCTCTCGCACGCGTATATGGTGTCAGCGCAGATTAGCTTGTGACCACGACCGATTTGCGGTTCTATTAGTGCCGTTCCGATCGGATCAGACATGTAGCTATTCGTCGGCAAACGACCAACTCGCCGTTCAAGGGGCTTATCAGCGTGCAATCGAATCGCAAATATGACGGGGTCGACGGCCCCAAGGTGGCGATCGCGCACGACTACCTGACGCAGCTGGGTGGCGCGGAGAAAATCGTGCTCTCGATGAGCAAAGCGTTCCCCGACGCACCGATCTACACGATGCTCTACGAGCCGTCGACCACCTACCCGGAGTTCGCTGATCTCGACGTGCGGGTCTCCGGGCTGAACAAGGTCGGGCTCGCGCGCAAACACCACCGCGCCTTCCTGCCGGTGCTGCCCGCCGTCGCCAACTCGGTGTTCGTCGACGCCGACATCGTGCTCACCAGCACCAGCGGCTGGGCGCACGGCTTTCGCACCCGCGGCCGCAAGCTGATCTACTGCTACTCGCCCGCGCGGTGGTTGTACCTGTCGGACAAGTACCTCGGCGAGGACAGCGGCCTGCTCAAGCGGGCCGGGCTGGCGCTGACCGCGCCCTACCTCAAGGCGTGGGACCGCCGGATGGCGCACGGATCGGACAAGTACCTGGCGATCTCGACGCTGATCCAGGGCCGCATCAAGGAGACCTACGGCATCGACTCGGACGTGCTGTTCGCCCCTGTCGCCATGTCGCAGAGCTTCACCACCGAGCCGGTGCCGCAGCTGCCCGCCGACGACGAGGGGTTCTATCTCGTCGTCTCGAGGCTGCTGCCCTACAAGAACGTCGACGTGATCGTGCGGGCCTTCAAAGACACCGACCGGCGCCTCGTGGTGGTCGGCAAGGGGCCCGACGCCGAGCGGCTGGCCGCGATGAAGACGCCGAACGTCACCATGCTCTCCGACCTGACCGACGGCCAGATGGCGTGGCTGTACAAGAACTGCCGCGCGCTGCTGGCCGCCAGCTACGAAGACTTCGGGCTCACCCCGATCGAGGCCGGGGTATGGGGAAGGCCCAGCGTCGCACTGCGTTTCGGCGGTTTCCTGGACACCATCGACGAGGGTGTGACCGGGATGTACTTCGACGAGCCCGAACCGCGCGCGATAGCCGCCGCGCTCGACCGGTTCGAGAACGCGACCTTCGACCCGGACAAGATCCGGCGCCACGTCGAGCAGTTCACCGAGGAACGCTTCGCCGAGAAACTGCATGCGGCCGTCGACGAGCTGGCAGCTGTCGATGCGACCTGACCGTCGCGCCGAGGACCCGGAACAGGAGCACGCCCAGTGAGTCGACCGCCGGCCGTCACCGATCCGCAGATCGTCGCCCGCAAGCTCGCGGCGGCACCGGGCTTGCGGATCCCGCCGTCGCCGAAATACGACCTGCGCCCCGACGGCCGGGTCGACAACTACCGCATGCAGGACATGGGGCTGTTCCGCAAGGCGCGCAACCGCGTCGGGCAGCTGCTCTACAACATGCTGATCACCTACATCCCGTCGCATCACGTGCGGCTGGCGTATCTGCGGCTGTTCGGCGCCACGATCGGGAAGGGCTCGTCGGTCAACCGGGGCACCACGATCCTCGACATCGAATTTTTGACCATCGGTGAGGACTGCTGCGTCGGGGCCCGCTGCATGCTCGACGCGCGCGCCGGTCTCTACTTGGGCAACAACGTGATTCTCGCCAGCGACGTGCACATGCTCGGTGGCGGGCACGACATCAACCACCCCGACTTCCTGCCGGTGCCCAACCCGACGGTGGTCGAGGACTACGTGTGGATCGCCAGCCGGGCCATGACGCTGCCGTGCCACATCGGCCGCGGTGCCGTGGTGGCCGCCCAAGCGGTGGTGATCAAGGACGTCGGTGCGCTCGAGATCGTCGGTGGCAACCCGGCGCGGGTGATCGCCAAACGCGACCCGGAGGCACTGAAGTACAGCGGCAGGTTCCGCGCGCCGTTCTGGTGACCATGGCCGACCTCAAGGACTACCGGCTGGTCTTCGTGGGTCCGGCCGACGGCGAGACCGCGGTGGGCGACTACGCGGAGAACCTGATCCGCGCGCTGCGCCCGCACTTCGGCGAGGTCGTCGAACGCCGCACGCTCGCGCCGGGCAAGGAGAGCCTGGCCGACATCCGCGAACACCGTCGGGCCGTCAAAAGCGCTGTCGCGCAAGGACGGCCGGGACGGGTGCTGGTGCACACCGAATTGGCCGCAGGCGGAGTCGGACCGTTCTGGTCGACGGCGGGCCTGCGCGACGTTCCGGTTTCGGCGACGGTGCACGACCCGCCGCAGGGCATCTGGTGGCCGGCGCGCACCCGGTTCGTCGCCCAGCACAAGTACCTCATGCACGGCATGCACTACCCCCTGCGGCCGTTGTCGCGGGTGATCGAGGGCGCGGTCAACGGGCGGCGAACGATCTTCGCGCTCAGCCAGATCGGCCGGCTGTCCATCGAGATGACCTATCCGAAGACCAATACCGCCTACGTGCCGTACCTGGTGGCCGAGCGGCCCACGATCAAACCCGCGCACGAACGGCCGAAGGCCGTCGGGTTCTTCGGACTGGTCTATCGCGGCAAGGGTTTCGAGCAGATCGCCCGGATCCGCCGGGAGCTGCCCGACGACATCGTGATCCGCGTCGCCGGGCGCGGCACCGAGTCGTTGCCCCGCCAGGACGGGGTGGAGATCCTCGGTGCCGTCGAGGGCCCCGATGAGGACGCGTTCTTCGAGTCGGTGCGCGCCATCGCGATTCCGTACGGCAAGCGGCACTTCTACGCAGAGACCTACCCGGCGTCCTCGGTCGCCGCGCACGCGCTGGCCTACCAGACCCCGATCGTCTGCACCGGATACGGCTCGCTGGCCGAGTTCAACGAGGACACCGGCGCCGTCGTGGTGCCGATGGGCACGACGTTCCCGCAGACCCTGCCCGCCGGGTTCTCGCCGGCCATCCAGTCGTTGCTCAACGACGACGGGCGCATGCGCACACTGGCCGCCAACGCCGACCGGGTACGTGGTGAACGTTCGGCCGAACAGACCGCCGCGGCCTACGCGAGGGAGTGGTCGCGCATGCTCGACCGGAGGCGAAAGCGCCGGGACGGCTGAGTCGAGCCATCCAGCGATCCCAGTCTCGAAGAACAGGAGTAGGTCGGTGCCAAAGGAACCGGATACCGCAGACCCGGAGGACGTGGCCCGCAAGGTCGCGGCCGCGCCGACGTTGAAGATCCCGCCTCCACCGGAGTGGGTGTACAACGACGAGGGCCGGGTGATCGACATCCTGCAGGAGGGCATGACCTTCCGGCGCAAACTGTTCAACTACCTCGCCGAGCTCGGCTACAACCTCGTCTTCGGCCACCTGCCGAGCCAGCGCGCACGGCAGGGGTTCCTGCGTCGGTGCGGCGCCGACATCGGCAAGCGCACGAAGATCGGGCGCAACACCAAGGTGCTCAACATCGAGTTCCTCACCATCGGCGACGACACCGTGATCGGGCCACGGTGCCTGCTCGACGCCAGGGGCGGGCTGTGGATCGGGGACAACGTGGAGATCTCCGACGACGTGCACCTGCTCGGCGGCGGACACGACATCAACCATCCGGACTTCCTGCCGGTGCCGATCCCCACCGTCGTCGAGGACCACGTGTGGATCGGCAACCGGGCGATGATCCTGCCGAGCCTCATCCACCGCGGTGCCGTCGTCTCGGCGCACTCGCTGGTGATCAAGGACATCGCCGAACTCGACGTGGTCGCCGGGAACCCCGCGAAGCCGACCGGCAAGCGCAGCGCGGAGGCGCTGCGCGGCGCGCGGGGGACATGACGCGGCGATGTCGAAGCTGCTCGCAGACTTCCGCCTCGTCTTCGTGGGTCCGGCCGAGGGGCAGACCGCCGTCGGCGACTACTCGGAACATTTCGTCGGTGCGGTGCGGCCCTACTTCGGCGACGTCGTCGAGGTGCGCACCGCGGGCCCCGGCGGCGACGGGGTGCGCGACATCGCGCGGTACCGCAAGACGGTGGCCGACGCGGCCCGCGACGCCCCGGGCGGACGCGTGCTCGTACACGCCGAACTCGCGGCAGGCGGCGTTGGCCCGTTCTGGTCGATCGTTGGGCACAAGACCCTGCCGGTCACCGCGACCGTGCACGACCCGCCGCAGGGCACCTGGTGGCCGGCGCGCACCCGGTTCGTCGCCGAGCACCGGGTGCTGATGCACGCATTGCACTACCCGCTGCGCCCGGTGTTGCGTGCGTTGGAGGGCGCAGTCAACGGTCGCCGAACCCTGTTCGCGCTCAGCGAGATCGGCTCGCGGTCGATCACCATCACCTATCCGCGCACCAACGTCGTCTACGTCCCACACCTGGTCAAGAAGCGGCGCGACGTGCTGCCCGCCGAGGATCGGCAGAAGGCGGTCGGGTTCTTCGGGCACGTGTACCGGGGCAAGGGTTTCGAGCAGATCGAGCGGATCCGCCGTGCGCTGCCCGACGACATCCTGATCCGCGTGGCGGGCCGCGGCACCGAGAACCTCAAGCCCAGTGCGGGTGTCGAGATCGTCGGCCCGGTGGACGGCCCCGATGAGGACGCGTTCTTCGAATCCGTGCGCGCGATCGTCATCCCCTACAACAAGCGGCACTGGTACGCCGAGACGTATCCGGCGTCGGGTGCCGTCGCGCACGCGACGTCCTACCGGACCCCCGTGGTCTGCACGGCCTACGGCGCGCTGACCGAACTGGGCGAGTCGACCGGGGCCGTCGTGGTGCGCACCGACACCGACGCGACGCCCGCCGAGGTCGCGGGCGAACTGACGGCGGCGATCGTGGCGCTGGTCAACGACGAGGCGCGGCTGCGCGAAATCGGCGCCAACGCCGAGAAGTGCCGGCACGCCCGCTCCCCGGAGCGGATCGCCGAGTCGTTCGCGGCCGCCTGGCAGGACCTGCTGAGCGGGCCCACGCCCGGGGGCCGCTGACCGGATGGCCACCACACGCAGCCTCGGCAACATCGCCAAGACGCTGGTGTCGATGTTCTGGATCTACGGCACCCGCGGCCTGGGCCTGCTCTGGGTCACCGCGCTCGTCGGCCACCTCGGCATCAGCGACTACGGCATGTACGGCATGGCGGTGGCGCTCAACTCGATCGTCGGTCCGTCGCTGGACAATTCGTTCTCGGTGCGCGCGATCCGCGAGTCCGAGGAGCGGTTCCTCGCCGAACGCACCACGCGCTACCTACTCGGGGTCACGCTGATCGCGACCGGCCTGCTGCTGCTGCCGATCAGCTACGTGGCCGGGTTCGGCATCATCGTCGCCGGTGGCGAGATCACCTTCAACGTGGTCAAGAGCCGCCTGGCGCGCGACGGCCACCCCGACAAGTTCTGGCGAATGGACACCGCACGCCAGTTGGTGGCCGTCGGCCTCGGCGCGACCTACCTGTTCGTCGCGCCCGATCCGCAGCTGCTCACCGCGAGCCTGCTGTGGTGCGTGCCCTACCTGGTCATCATCGTGCTCGGCGCGCGGCTGGTGTGGGGGCACCGGCCGGGGCTGCCCGGCAGTCCGCGGCTGATGGCCGCGCTGACCGGCGAGATGCTCGGCACCGCACTGTATCTGCAGGGCGACGTGCTGCTGCTCGGCGCGCTGACCAACAGCACCACCGTCGGCTACTACACGCTCACCTGGGTGGTGTGTGCGGCGGTCGCGGCGGCCGGCCAGTCGTTCGGCATGAGCTATCACGAGAAGCTGCGCGAGGCCGACGGTGACGTCTCGGCCGGGCCGCCGCTGCGCAACACCCTGGTGCTGGCGGTGGTCGGCGCCACCGCGGTGCTCACCGTCGGCGTCGTGATGTGGTTCTGGCCCGCGCCAAGGGAACTGGCGGTCGCGATGATGATCATGTCGCTGTTCGCCGGGCTGAGGGTCGTGGTGTCGGTGTTCCAGGTGGTGCTCTACACGCAGCGCCGTGACCTGCTGAGGCTGGCGTCGGCGGTCGGGTTGGTGCCGGTCAAGCTCGCACTGGTGGCGGCGTTGGCGTTCAGCGGGGCGATCGGCGCGGCCATCGCGACGTCGATCACCGATGCGCTGCTGCTGATCTGCTTCTCGATCGCGGTGTACCGCAGACCTAAGACGCCGCTCAGTTGAGGTAGACCTTGATGCCGATCCACGGCTGCCAGGTCATGTAGCCGTGCTCGAAATCGACCCGGTTCAGACCGTTCAGATACGTCTCGTCGCTCGTCGCCAGCCCTAACTGCGGCACATACGCCTGGGCGAACGCGGCGCTCGCCCAGTGCGCGCCGGTGGCCTCCGACCACCACACCCGGAACGCGTTCGGCGCGTCGAAATCCTGGAAGCCGTTGGCGAACGGCGTCTTCGGCACACCCTTGCGGGCCAGAGCCACCCGGGCCACCGCCCGCGGGGACGTGACCATGCCCGAGGGCATCTCGAACAGCGCGTTGACGGTGCGCAGCTGCGCCCACACCGTCGGCGCCGCGCGAAAGACCGGGCTGAGCACCGTCCCGTGCGCGGCGTCGGTGACCGCCGCGAACCGTGTGAACTCAGGCGATTTCGCCGGCCCGGCCGGGATGGCGAACTGCAGCGCCTGCTGCGCCTGCTTGGGCGTCCAGTCGGTGCGCAGCAGCCCGAACGTGTCCTGGTCGCTGGTGCTGCCGGTCTTGCGGTCGCGCGTGGTGTACAGGTACAGCGGGCCGGTGTAGGGCATCTCCTGCCACTTGGTCCACATGTCCTTGAGGAACGCGGTCTGGCCGGCCTCGTCGACCACCGACGTCGGCTGCCCGTACTCGGTGGCCCAGATCTTCTTGCCCGAATCGCCGTTGGCCACCATGATCTGGCGCATGTCGATCAGCTGTTGGGCGGCCGAATTGGCAACGGGCACACCGTCGGAGAACTTCAGCTGATAGTGGTACGGGTGAAACGACAGCGCGTCGAGGTAGTCCGCGGCCCCGGCGTCGTACATGCCCTGCACGAACCGCACCGGATTCCAGGTGATGTTGCCCCAGTCCACGACCGAGCCGACCACCCCGCCGATGACCGTGACCGACGGGTCGACGGCCTTGATCCGCGGATAGGCGGCGCGCAGCAGCTCGGTGTAGCCGGCCGGGTCCGGGGTGGGGGAGTAGAACTGCGCCGAGTTGGGTTCGTTCCAGATCTCGTACGCGGCGATCTTGCCCTTGTACCGGGCGGCCACCTTCGCCGCGAACTCGCCGTAGACCGCCGGTGAGGCCGGCCTGCCGCTGATCGGCAGCCCACCGGGCCCCACCGCCCACGCCGGCGTCGAGTTGATGAAGCCGAGGATCGACATGCCCCGCGCCGCGGCCGAATTGACCGTCTTGTCCACCATCGACCAGTTGAGCTGGTTCTGGATCGGTTCCACGCCGGCCCACGGGATCATCAACCGCACGGTGCCCACGTTGGTGTTGCCCATCGCGCGCATGGTGCGGTCGACGTCGGCCTGGCTCATCCCGTAGACGTCGGCGTCGGCGAAGCCGATCGTGGTGGGCCGCGGCTCGATGTTGGCGCTCGGCGCCACCACCACTCGCCGTGGCGCGTCGGATGGCATTCCGATCACCACCGCGGCGACCGTGACGACGCCGCTGACGAGCGCGACGATCAGAGTGCGGATGCGGTGGGGCCGCCGAATGCGGTGAGCGCGCACGAGACCTCCGATGACCGGATCGCGTTCACGAGAACGCGAATGCGCACTCAGTGTGCCGGAACGAGATCCTTTTCCCGTTCAAGATCAACGTCGTGTCGCGGCGCTTTGCTTCGCTCCCGATCGAGGTAGACCAGGAATGCGACGAAGATAGCGAATTTCAGCTGGGCAGGCGGACTACCGGCCACCGGATGGTCGAGTTGCAGCGCCACCACACAGAATCCGATGAAGATTCCGCCGAAAATGGCGGCGGGCATCGAATTCGAGCGAATTGCGCGGTATCCGTAGACACAGCCCATCACCGCGATGGTCACGAAAACGATTCCGGTGAAGATCCCGCCGCGGTAAATCGTGAACAGCGGCGCATTCGACACGTGGTTGAGCACGAACGCCAAATTCCCGTCGGTGTATTCGGGCCGGTCCCAACCGAGCCCGAACCACCAATTCCCCGACATGGTGTGCGGGAATTCGCGCAGCGAATCGATGCGGTCGGTGGCCCCGCGGTCGTCACTGGAGAACGCGCTGACGAACCGTTCCCGGATCGACGGGGTCAACGCCGCGGCGACGACGACGGCGCTCAGCCCCGCCAGGCTCAGCACGCGGTCGCGGGTGCGCATCTTGTGGAACACCAGGACCAGCAGGAACCCGACGACGACGCTGAAGATCGACGCCCGACTCAGTGTCAGCAGCAGCGCGAGGCCGAGGATGCCGGTCAGCCAGATCCGGGTCCAGCCCCGTAACACGATGAACGACACCGCAAGTGCGGCGGCCAACGCGATGCCCTCCCCGTTGGGGTCCACCGAGGTGCCGCCGAGCCGGATGAGCGCAACCGCACCGCCTTCGGAGTAGGCGAAGCGGGGCGCGGTGTATTCCGGCGCGTACCCGAAGATCCGCAGGTAGCGGAACGCGCTCTGATCCCGGTCGAGCGCCACGATGTACAGCCCGAACAGCGCGTTGAGCACCGAGCCGTAGACGAAGATCCGGCCGAACTTCGCCAGGTCCTCGTTGTCCAACCGCATCAGCGCCACCGCCACCAGCGTGACCAGCGCCCACCGGACGATCATGATGATGCTCGTGATGCTGATGCTGGTCACCAGCATCGAGATCACCGAGAACACGATCAGCGCCCAGGTCGCGACCTCGAGCGGATGCATTCCGCGCGCCATTCTGGGGTGCAGATAAACGGCGAGGACGACGCCGAACGCCAGCGGCAGATAGAACGGCAGGTTGACGCCAGGGAATTGGCCGAACGGCAGCGCGCCGGTGGTGAAGGCGAGCGCCCAGAACAACCACAGCGGGTGGCGAAGCCCGACATAAATGGCGATGACCGCGGCGATCACGCCCATGACGGCCAACAACGCCAACCGGCCCATGGAAACGGCCAACCAGGCCATTAACGGAGCCACAGCAACGATCGCCAGGCCTACGAGAAGATTGCGTGGCAGATCGCCGCGGGCGTTCACGATTGCCATGTTCTCAGCTTCGCCAGCTAAGCTCAAACCGCCAGCCGTCCGTGTCTGCTCGGGATATCCGGTGCCCGAGGGCTAGCCTGTCAAACGTCGCGACGAGAGTAATGAGGGGTACGGCATTGGAGATCAGGGAATACCTGCGGATATTCGCCAGGTACTGGTGGGTCATCGCGATCCTCACGGTCCTCGGCGGGCTCGTCGGCTTCGCGACGTCGCAGCTGATCACGCCGCAGTACCAGTCGACGGCGACGCTTTTCGTAGCGACGCAGAATGGCACCACGGCAACCGAGGCGTACCAGAACAATCTGTTCTCCATCGACCGGGTGAATTCTTACGCTTCGCTGGCAACCAGCGAACAGGTCGCTGCACGCGCGGTCGACCAACTCAAGGCGCCGATCTCCGCCGAGGAGCTGCGGGCGAAGATCTCCGCGGCCGCGGGACCCAAGACGGTGCTGCTGTCGGTCAGCGTCACCGACCCTGATCCCGCCCAGGCGCAGTCGTATGCCAACGCCGTCGCCGACCAACTCGTCAACCTCGTCAGCGAGCTCGAGACCTCGCGCCGCGGCGGCACCCCGGCGGCCGGCGCCATCGTCGTCGACGAGGCGGGTTACCCGACCGAACCCGCCGGGCTGAGCCTCCCGCTGCGGATCGGCCTCGGTGCGCTCGCCGGCCTGGCCATCGGCATCATCGCCGCGATCCTGATCGGTGTGTTCGACAAGCGGCTGCGTGGCCGGGAATCCGTTGAGCGCCAAGCTGATTCGTCGGTGATCGGGGCGCTGCCCGCGAGCCGCGTGCGGACCAGGACGGCTGTGGTCGACCTGACCAGCGACGGGGCGTATCCCGAGGCGGTCCGCGAGCTGCGCACCAACCTCCGCTTCTGCACGACGGCCAAGGGGGAGCGCGCGCCCAAGGTCGTCGCGGTCACCAGCCCGTCGCGCGGCGACGGCCGCAGCACGGTGGCCGTCGACCTCGCCGCGGCGTTCGCCGAGACCGGCAAGTCGGTGGTCCTCGTCGACGGCGATCTGCGCAACCCGACGCTCGCGTCGCGCCTGCCGCTGACCGTGCCGATGCGCAACGCCGCGCAGACCAAGGGGCTGTCCACGCTCCTGGTCGGCGAACACAACGTGGACGACGGACTTGTTCGCGGTATCCCCGTCGGCAACCACACCATCTCGCTGCTGCCCGCCGGACCGGCCGCGCCGCGCCCGGGTGAACTGTGGGCCACCGACTACAGCGAGGGCCTGCTCGACGAGCTCGCCGAGTCCTTCGACTACGTCGTCGTCGACACGCCGGCCCTCGACGAGTGCAGCGACGGCGCCGTGGTGGGCGCGCTCTCCGACGGCGCGTTGCTGGTGGCCCGGCTGCGGCACACGACCAGCACGTCGTTGCGGCGGGCGCTGACCGCGCTGCGCGGCGCGAACGTGACCGTGCTCGGCACCGTGGTGACGTTCGACCAGCTGCGCAACCACCCCGGCCGTGACCGCGGCGCCCGCGACACGGCGAGCAGCCGCACGACCGACGACAACCGCCGCGGGGGTGCGGCTTTCGGTGCCGCCACCGGTGACACCGAGAAGATCGGGGAGGGCCGCCTGGTGGGCAGCGCCGGACCGCAGCAGACGTCGCGGTCCCGACACGGGTCCTCCTGAGCGTGCGATGGCGCACCAGTGCGGCGCTCGCCACCGTGGTGGCGGCGCTGCTGTCGGGTTGCGGCCACAGCGACACCTCCCCGCCGACGACCTACGACCGGCCGTCGCGTGAACTGACCCCGCAGTTCGCCGGCGCGCCGGCGCTGCCGCCGCCGGACCTGACCGACGACGGACCCGGCTCGCTGGTGCGGGTCGAACCGGTCGTCGACAACGCGTCGTTCGACAGCGCGAACGCCGCGGCCGTCAAGGTCGTGTTCCGGTCCACCTCCGGCGCCGGGACACCCACCCAGGTCACCGGCGTGGTCGCGGTTCCGCCGGGCACGCCTCCGCCCGGCGGCTGGCCGGTGGTGTCGTTCGGTCACGAGATGACCGGGGTGATGAACAAGTGCGCACCGTCGCGCGCCCCCGACTTCTGGGGCTACGCCGCGCAGATGGTCACCTTCCTGTCCCGCGGCTTCGCCGTGGCGCTGCCGGACTTCCAGGGGCTCGGCCTCGAGGGGCCCGGCCACTCGGTGATCGACGCGGCGACGCTGGGCAACAACATGATCGACGCGGCACGCGCCGTGCGCCGGGTGTCCCCGGAGGTGAGCTCGCGATGGGCGGCCTTCGGGGTCGGCGAGGGCGGGCTCGCGGCGTGGGCGGCCGCCGAGCGGGCCGGCGGCTACGGCAACGGCATGGAGATGGTCGGGGCGGTGGCGGTGTCGCCGTACGCCGACCTTTCCCCGCTGGCCGACGCCGCGGCGGCGGGCACCCTGACCAAGGGTGAACAGGTCCGGCTCTACATGATGGTGCTGCAGAGCCTGGCCGCCTCTCCCGGTTTCCAGTTGGACGCTTACCGGGGCGGGTTGGCGCGCCAGCGCTGGAACGAGATCCTCGACTGCGCTCCGGGGAACCCGACCGAGGCGGTCCGCGCACTCGACCGGATCGCGCCCGACGACCTGCGTCCCCGCGATCTCGCCGCGACCGACGATCTGCGCAGGCGGCTCAGCGAGGCCGCTCTTCCGTCGCCGCTGCCGACACCGGGATCCGCACCGGTGCTGGTGATCTGGGGGACCGGTGACACCGTGGTGCCCGGAACCGGGATCGACAACGCGGTCGTCGCGGCGTGCAAGCAGGGCGACGCGGTCGAGGTGATGCGGCGTATCGGCGACACCAAGCCGGTCAACGACCAGGTGATCAACAGTGCACTGAGCTGGCTGATGGGACGGTTCGACGGCCAGCAGCTCGCCGACTCCTGCCAGGGGGTCACGTGAAGTCGCCGGCGTTCGTCCCCCGGGTACGGGACTACCTGCGCATCCTGGCCGGAGGCTGGCTGATAATCCTCTGCGCCACAATCCTTTCCGGGTTGGCGGGGTGGCTGCACTGGTACGCAGGCCCGCCGCTGTACCAGGCGACCACCAAACTGTTCGTGATCACGCCGGGCAACGCGACGACGATCGACGCCTACTACGGGCAGCTCAACGCGGCGATGCGCGCACCCACCTATCTGGAGCTCGCGCGCAGCGGTCAGGTCACCACCCGCACGATCGAACAGCTCGGGCTGGCCGAAACCCCGGACGAGCTGGCCGCCAGGATCTCCGTGCTGCCGGACACGCAGGTGCTGCTGGACGTCTCGGTGATGGGCACCGATCCGCAGCGCGCCAAGGAAACCGCCGAGGCCGTCGCCGACAACATGGTCGCGCTGTCCAAGCAGCTGGCCACCGTGGAGACCGCCGACACCGAACTGGTCACGGTGGACGACGGCGCCACCGTGGCGCGGCCGGGGTCGATGAGCACCATGGTCGCCGAGGCCGCCGCGGTCGGGCTGGCGGTGAGCGCGCTGCTCGTGCTCGCCGTCGGACTGGTGCGCGACACGCTGCTGGACCGCCGCCAGGTCGGGCGCGTCATCGACGACTTCGGCGCGGTGAGCCACGAATGATCCGGCGCCCGCTGGTGGCCTCGCTGTGCGGACTGCTCGCGGTCTGCCTGGTGGTGGCCGGCTGCCAGCGACCCGAAACCCCGCCCGCACCGCCCGACGACGCGGCCGCCGGGATGGATCTGCGCCCCGACACCAGCGGCGCCGGCGAACAGCCCGGCGCGCTGATCGCCGCCCGCACGCTGCCCAACATCGACCGCCGGCTGAAATCGGTGACGTCGCTGGCCGCCCGGATGGAGTACACCTCGACCGGCCTCAACGGTGAACCGACCCACGTCAGCGGCACGGTGTTCGTGCCGTCGCGCCAGCCCCCGCCAGGCGGCTGGCCCGTCATCATCTACGGCCACCCGACCACCGGCGTCGACGCCGACTGCGCGCCGTCGCGGTCGTCGACCCTGCTCGGCGCGTCGGCGACGGTCGAGGCGTTGGTGGCCGGCGGTTACGTCGTCGCCGTGCCGGACTATCAGGGGCTCGGCGTCAGCGACGGCGGACACCCGTACCTCGAACCGGTGACCGCGGGCCACAACGTGATCGACGCGGTGCGCGCCGCGCGTCGACTCGTCCCCGACGTCTCCGATCGCTGGGCGGCCGTCGGGTTGTCGCAGGGCGGCCAGGCGGCCTGGGCGGCCAACGAACTCGCCGGGCAGTACGGCGCCGGGCTCGCGCTGCTCGGCACCGTCAGCCTGTCGCCGCCGACCGACCTGACCGGGCTCGCGGTCGACGCGGGCGCCGGAACGCTGACCAAACAACAGCAGGGTGCGCTGCAGCTGCTGCTGTATTCGCTGCAGCGCGAGCGTGCGCACTTCAACCTCGACGACTACCGCCGCGGCGTAGTCACCGACAAGTGGGACGTGCTGTCCTCGTGCAACGACGCCGACGTCGCGGACCGCGTCGCCGCGATCGACGCCATCACCGCCGACGATCTGCGGCCCGCGACCCCCGAGGCGCAGGCGGTGTTGGAGGCGTATCTGCGCGAGCGCAGCCTGCCGCGCCAGCCGGCGACCGCGCCGATGATGGTCGCGTTCGGTGGCAAAGACGAGTTGCTGCCGGAATCATGGACCCGACGTGCACTCACCGCGGCATGCGCGATGGGCGACGTCATCGACATCCAGTTCCAACCCGACAGGGGGCACCACGACCTCGACGTGTCGTTGACGTTCGCGTGGCTGGCCGCCCGGTTCGCCGGGCTGCCCGCCACCGACACGTGCGCCGAGTTCACCGCGCCGCCGCCCGACCAGGCTGAGGCCGAGGCCGGGATCGACGCCACCGAACCAGCGGCGACCGGAAACGAGACCTACGACGACAGCGGAGCCGAACCCACCGAACAGGAGCCGACCGTGAGCGGCGACACCACCGGAGACGGACAGTGACCACCGGAGACGACAGATGACCACCGAACCGCGGACCGCGACCACCCCCGCCGACCTCGGCGTCGCGGGCACCCGGGCGCGGATCATCGGTCTCGACGGGGCGCGCGGGCTGTCCTGCCTGGGCGTCGCGATCATGCACGTCACCGTGCACTACTCGCCGGACACCGCAGCGGCCTGGAAGACCAACCTGCTCGGGCTGTCGCTGATCTTCTTCTACGCGCTCAGCGGGTTCCTGCTGTTCCTGCCCTACACCCGCAACCTGTGCAAGGAACGCCCGGCCGCGCGGCTGCCGAGCACGAAGAACTTCGCGCTGCACCGCATCGCCCGAATCCTGCCGGGCTATCTGGCGATCTTCCTGTTGGTCAACTTCGTCCTGCAGGCGGCCTACATCGGCAACGCCTCGATGCAGCCGCTCGGCACCGAGGACGGCACCGGGATGATCACCGACCCGTGGCAACTGCTGGCCAACCTCACGCTGATGCAGTCCTACATCCCGCAGTACTTCCAGACCGGCCTGAACCCGTCGTGGTCGCTGACGCTGGAGTACGCGTTCTACGCGTCGCTGCCCCTGCTCGGTGTGCTGCTCTTCGCGCTGCGCAAGCGCACCGCCATCCGGCCGCTGCGGCTGGCGCTGCTGGCACCGCTGATCCTGATCGTCATCGGGTTCATCGGGCGCGCATTCGTGCCGTTGGCGATCGAGGCCTCCGGCCTCACCGACCCGACCGTCATCCAATGGGGCGACAACTGGGTCGCGGTGTTCACCAAGTGCTTCCTGACCAACGCCGACACCTTCGCGTTCGGCATGATCGCGGCGGTCGTGGTGGTCGCGATGGAGGAGAAGGCGTTCGGCGAGCGGATCAGCCGCAAGGTCCGGCTGCTCAGCGTGCTGGCCATGCTGCCGACGACCGCTGTGTTCCTGTTCCTGATCGCGACCGCGAACCCGTACGCGACGTCGGGCATCGCGGTGGCCTGCGCGCTGGCGATCCTGATCATCGTCGCCCCGCTCGCCAGGGGTGAGGCGTCGGGCATCGCGAAGGTCCTCGACACCGCCCCGATGCGGTTCGTGGGCAAGGTGTCGCTGTCGGCCTACCTGCTGCACTTCCCACTGATGATCGTGCTCGGCCGGTGGGGGCTGATGGCCGGCGACACGGTGCCGGGCATGCTGCGCAACGCCGCGCTGGTCCTCGCCGTGACCCTTGCGGTGTCCACGGTGACGTACTACCTCGTCGAGCAGCCCGCGATGAACTGGGCCAAGCGCTACCGAGCCCGATGGGCGTGATGCTCCGCAAGATCGTCATCGGCGTCTGCATCGCGGCCGCCGTCGTCCTCGTCATCGGCCTGGTCCCGGTGGCCTGGAATCTGGTCGCGTCGTGGCGCGAACCCGCGCCCGGCCAGCCCGAGCCGATCGCGACCGCCGACCTGTCGGGCACCGGGCCCGGCTCGCTGATCAGCGCGATGACGATGCCCGAGTTCTCGCACACCCACTACGGCCAGCGGGTGAACTCGGCGCGGGTGGTGTACCGGTCGACGTCGGGCGACACCGGCGCCGAGACCGAGGTGTCGGGCAGCGTGTTCACCCCGAAGGGCGCACCCCCGCCCGGCGGGTGGCCCGTGATCGCGTTCGGCCACGGCACCACGGGCATCAACGAACCCTGCGCGCCGTCGCTGTCGGGCACGCTGCTCGGGATGGGCGAACCGATCGCGGCGCTGGTCTCCGGCGGATACGCGGTCGCGTTCGCCGACTTTCAGGGCCTCGGCCACGAGGGCGTGCATCCCTATCCCGATCCGCGCACCGCGGGGTTGAACATCATCGACTCGGTGCGCGCGCTGCGCCACACGTTCCCCGACGTGTCCAACCGGTGGGCCGCGATCGGCGGGTCACAGGGCGGCGGGGCGGTGTGGGCCGCCGACGAGCAGGCCGCCGGCTACGCACCGGACCTCGACCTGGTCGGCGCCGTCGCGTACGTGCCGTCGGCCGACGTGGCCGGGCTCGTCGACAAGGCGCGCGACGGCACGATGACCGCCGACCAGCAGCTGGTGTTCGTCGCGATCGTGGAGTCGATGGCGCGGCTGCATCCGGACCTGAACCGCGACGACTTCCGGCGCGGCGCGGCCGCGAAGTACTGGGACATCCTCAACGCGTGCTCGGGTCCGATGGTCGCCGACCGCGACGCCGCCGCCGACGAACTGCGCGCCGAGGACCTGGTGCCGGCCTCGACCGCCGCCGCCGACCGGCTGCGCTCCCTGCTCGCGAAGTGGGCGCTACCGCATCGGCCGTTGTCGGCACCCCTTGCAGTGGTCTACTCAGGACGAGACGAGTTCATCGACGAACAATGGACCACCGACGCGTTAGCCCGCGCGTGCGCGCTGGGCGGGAAGGTGTCATGGCGGCTCGACCCGACGAAGGGGCACGGAGGTGTCGACCTGACGGACCACTTCGGCTGGATCGCCGACCGGTTCGCGAACAAGCCGGTGACCGATGAGTGCCCAACGCAACCCTGACGGCGACAGCGCGCTGTGGCGGCAGCTGCTGGTGGAAGCCAAGTGCGTCGTCAAACGGTTGATCGCCCCGCGCGGCACACCGGTCGACCCGCCGAACACGCCCTACCTCGTGGTGCCGGTGCTGGGCCAGTCGAACGCGTTCGGCATGGGAGTGGGTCTCGACCTCGAGGGCCTCGACAAACCGCACCCGCGGGTGCACCAGTGGGCGATGTGCGGACCGTCCAAGGGCAGCGCCGTGCTCGCCGTCGACCCGCTGCTGCACGAGATCCCGGCCAAGGGTCTCGGTTTCGGCACGACCTTCGCCCGGCACCTGGCCGACGCGACGGGTCGCACGGTGCTGCTGATCCCGGGCGCCCGCGGTGACACGTCGTTCACCCCCAAGAACGGCTACACCTGGGATCCGGCCGACACCCGCACCCGGGTGAACCTCTACCAGCGCGCCGTGTCCGCTATCGACACGGTGTTGTCCCGGTACCCGGGCAGCGAGGTCCCGGTGGTGCTGTGGCATCAGGGGGAGACCGACGTACCGCTGATGGCCGGATCGGTCTACCAAGCAAAGCTTGATTACATGATCAACGACTTGCGGTCTCGCTACGGAACTGGGTTGCCTGTATTGCTCGGGCAAATGGTTCCCGAGGAGATGGAACTGAGCCACAAGGATTATTCAGCGGTCAATGCCGTGCATGTCGACACGCCCAATCGACTTGCTCACACCGCGTTCATTCCCGGCGCCCGGAATTGCATCAACGGGGGCGCGGACCGGCACTACAACGCCGACGGCCAGCGGCGGATGGGCCTGGGCATGTGGACCGCCTACCAGCAGATGTGCGCCGACAGGCTCGCGGAGTATGCGATCGACTGACACCGCCCGCATCGCGTTCGAGGCCGTTGCGGTGGTGGTCGTGATCGTGCTGATCGACCTGACCGTGGCGGGTTTCGTGTTGTTCACCAACGCCGCCGGCGACGAATTGCAGAAGGCCGACGCCATTCTGGTTCTCGCAGGTGAACACGACGGCCGGGAGGAGCACGGGATCGCGTTGGCGCGCGCAGGCTGGGCCGGAACCGTAGTCTTGTCGAACCCGTACCCGGCCGACGACGACGTGATGAGCCGGGTGTGTGACGGCGAGCGGGGCGTCGAGGTGATCTGCGTGCGGCCGGACCTGTTGACGACCAGGGGCGAGGCGATCGCCATGCGCGAGCTGGCCGACGAGCGGTCCTGGGAGACGATCATCGTGGTGACGTGGCGCTATCACCTGCCCCGCGCACGCTTCGTGTTTCGGCAGTGCTATTCCGGGCACGCTGACGATACCGTCATGACGGCGGTGCCGAGGTCCTATGACTTCTCGGTTCCCGAGTGGGAGCTGACCTACGCCTATCAATTTGCTGGCTTCGCGAAGGCAGCAATACAGGGCGATTGCTCTTGACCAGCCACTTTGCGGAATATGTGGCGTAGTCAAGCAAACTTTGACATAGTGAACCAGCAGCAGCGAGCGCAATTAGCTGCGGAACCGCCAGCAAACAGGAGGTAGGTCGAGCCGTGTCGGTGGCAGAAGAGGTCTTCGCACCCGCGAACGCTCGCTTGACCGAGGTGCGCGCCGCGACCGCGATGGCCTGGCAACAGCGGTACCGCCGAGCCCTCATCGCCACCGACGCCGTCGTGGTCGTCGTGGCCATGATCGTCGCCCAGGTCGTGCGACTTGGCCGTCCGGAAAGCGTTTTGAACGCGCCGACGGCCTACTACGCGGTCTTCTCCTACTACTCGATGCTGTCGATCATCGTCGCCGGGATCTGGCTCGGCCTCCTCGCTGCCTACCGGACCAGGTCGCCCCGCATCATCGGCGCGGGCGTCGAGGAATACCGCCGTGTGTTCTCGGCCACATTGGCTACCGTCGGGGTGATCGCGGTCGGGCTGATGATCCTGCGGCCGGAATATGCACGTGGCTATCTCGCCGTCGCGCTGCCCCTCGGGCTGCTCGGCCTGCTGCTGAGCCGTAGCTTGTGCCGCCGCGTGCTGGCCCGCAAGCGGCTCAAGGGCAAGTGCGTGCAGAACGTCCTGGCCGTCGGGGATGCCCGCGCGGTGCGCAGCCTCGTGCAGTCGCTGTCGCGGGGCTGGTGGTACGGATATTCGGTCGTCGGGGTGTGCCTGACCGGGCGTCCCAGCGGCGGCACCTTCGACGTTCCGGGCGTGGGCTCGATCCCGGTCCTCGGCGACGAGCACCAGGTGCACGAGGCGATCCTCGAGACCAGCGCCGACACCGTCGCGCTGACGACCACCGACCACCTCGGCCCCGAAGGGGTCCGCGAGCTGTCCTGGGATCTGGACAAGCTCGGCGTCGACCTCGTGGTGTCGCCGGGCGTGGTGGACGTGGCCGGGCCGCGGCTGACGCTGCGGCCGGTCGCCGGCCTGCCGCTGATCCACGTGGAGAAGCCGCAGTACAGCGGCACCAAGAAGCTGCAGAAGCGCGCCTTCGACGTCTGCGTGTCGATCACCGTGCTGATGTGTGCGCTGCCGGTGATGCTGCTCGCGGCGATCGCCATCAAGCTGACCAGCAAGGGACCGGTGTTCTACCGCTCCGAGCGCATCGGCCTCGACGGCGAGCCGTTCCAGATGATCAAGTTCCGCACCATGGTCGACGGCGCCGACAAGCAGATCGACAGCCTGATCCACATCAACGAGAGCGCGGGCGGCGTGCTGTTCAAGATCCGCGAGGATCCGCGCGTCACCCCGATCGGCAAGCTGCTGCGCCGGTACAGCATCGACGAGCTGCCCCAGTTCATCAACGTGCTCCGGCGCGACATGAGCGTGGTCGGCCCCCGGCCGCCGCTGCGCCGCGAGGTCGACACCTACACCGACCAGGTCCGGCGCCGGCTGCTGGTGCTGCCGGGGATCACCGGGCTGTGGCAGGTCAGCGGACGCTCGGATCTGTCGTGGGAAGACTCGGTGCGCCTTGACCTTTCGTACGTCGAGAACTGGTCGATCACCAACGACCTGTTGATCGCGGCCAAGACGATCCGCACGGTGGCCGTCGGCTCCGGCGCGTACTGACCGCGCGCCGTCGGCCATACTACGGAGGTCATGAATAACCAACGCGGCGGCGGTTTGCGCGCGACAGCGTTGTGGGCCGGTGTCGTCATCGTCGTGGTGCTCGGGGTCGTCGCGGCGGCCAACCTGCAACCCATCGCGACCGTCGTGGTCTCACGCTTCCTGAACCAGTTCCCGTCCTCGGGCGGCCCTCCGGTGCCCGTGCAGTCCGCGGATCTCACCGATTCCGGGCCGGGGTCGTTGATCACCGCGACCACCATGCCGGGCGTCACCCGCACGATCGAGGGTCGCGACTTCGTCGCGGCCCGGGTGGTGTACCGCTCGACGTCCGGAGACGACGACGCGCCGACCGTGGTGTCGGGTTCGGTGTTCACCCCGCGCGGCCAAGCCCCCGCGGGCGGCTGGCCGGTGGTGGCGTTCGGGCACGGCACCCTGGGCATCGAGGGGGAGTGCGGGCCGTCGCTGTCGCCGACGCTGTCCAATCTGGTCAACGTGGTGCGGGTGCTGGCGCGGCGCGGCTACGCGGTCGCACTGCCCGATTTCCAAGGCCTCGGCGTCAAAGGCGTGCATCCCTATTCGGACTCGGCGACCGCGGGACGCAATCTGATCGACGCGGTGCGCGCGCTGCGCCACACCTTTCCGGACGTGTCCGACCGGTGGGCCGCGCTCGGCGATTCCCAAGGCGGCGGCGCGGCGTGGGCATCGGACGAACTCGCCGCGACCTACGCGCCCGACCTGAAACTGGTCGGCGCGCTGGCGTCCTCACCGGCCGCGGACATCTCGGGGCTGGTGGACAAGGCCGCGCAGGGCACGCTGACCACCGAGCAGCGGCCGGTCATGCAGATGGTGGTCGAGTCGCTGGCGCGGCTGCATCCCGACCTGGACCGCGACGACTTCCGGCGCGGCGCGGCCGCGCACTACTGGAACGTGCTGTCCGACTGCACCGAAGCCGGCGCGTACCGGCGCGGCACCGCGGTCAAACAGCTGGGCGGCGGCGACTTCGCGCCACGCGACCCGCAGGCCGCCGACCGGCTCCGCGGTTATCTGCAGGACTGGGCGCTTCCCCAAAAGCCGCTCAGCGCACCGCTTTACGTGTGGTACGGCGGGAAGGACCCCTACATCGACGCGGCCTGGACGGCCGGGGCGATCGAACGGGCCTGCACGATGGGCGGCGTCATCACGGTGCGGTTCGATCCCCAGGCCGGGCACAACCCCGCCAACGCGCTCAACATGCTCGACTGGATGGCGGACCGCTTCGCCGGGAAACCCGCGCCCAATGACTGCTGACCGCGTCCCGCTCGACGGCGCCGCGCTGCGCGCCGACGTGCTCGGGCCGGTGTGGCGGCGCCTCGATGTGATCGCCGAGACCCGGTCCACCAATGCCGACCTGCTTGCGCGGGCCGAACACGACGACATCGACGGCGCGGTGCTGATCGCCGAGCACCAGACCGCGGGCCGCGGCCGGCGCGGCCGCAGCTGGTCGGGCGTGCCGCACGCGCAGGTCATCATGTCCGTCGGCGTCGACGTGTCCGGTGTGCCGACCCGCGCGTGGGGTTGGCTGCCGCTGATGACCGGGGTGGCGGTGATCGACACCGTCGCCGCGCTCGGCGTCGAGGCGGCGCTGAAGTGGCCCAACGACGTACTGGCCGGCGACGACAAACTGGCGGGCATCCTCGCCGAGGTCGCGCCCGGCCAGCAGGCGGTGGTGATCGGGGTCGGCCTCAACGTCTCGCTGGCCGCCGACGAGGTGCCGCTCGACGGGGTGGCGTCGCTGACCAAGCTGGGCGTGACGCGCCCGGACCGTCACCGCATCGTCGCGGACCTGCTGCGCGCGCTCGGTGACCGCCTCGCGGCGTGGCGGGCGAACGCGGGCGCCGACAGCGCCCTGCACCGCGACTACCGCGCCCAGAGCGCGACTTTCGGTCAGCGGGTGCGCGCGATCCTGCCGGGTGATCAGGAGATCGTCGGGACCGCGGTCGACGTCGACGACGAGGGCAGGCTGCTCGTCGACACGGCGGGCAAGGCCGTGACCATCTCGGCCGGCGACATCGTGCACCTGCGGCCCCAGGCGTAGGCGGGGCCGGATGCGACGGAATCGGTGGGCCATCGCCCTGGTCGCCGCGGTGCTGATCGTGGCCGCCGGTGTGGTGATCTGGCCACGGCTGCGCGGTGCGGCCGACGACCGACCGTCCGCCGCCGACACCCCCGGTCCCGGTTCGGTGGTCACGGTGCGTGAATTACCCACCGCCGCAACGGCTTCGGGTAAGCGCCGGATGCAGCGCGCGTCGGTCACCTACCGGTCGGGTGCGGCCGACGGCAGCCAGACCGACGTGACCGGCATGGTCTTCGTTCCTGCGGGCCCGCCGCCCGCCGGCGGCTGGCCGGTCATCGGGTTCGCCCACCCCACGACCGGCATCGACGAGCAGTGCGCGCCGTCGCAATCCCCGACGCTGCGCGGCATGATCGGGTTCGTCGGCGGGCTCGTCGACCGCGGCTACGCGGTCGCGGTGACCGACTACGCGGGGCTGGGCACACCGGGGCCGCACCGCTATTTCGACCACCGCACCGCCGGGTACAACGTGATCGACTCGGTGCGCGCCCTGCGGCACGTCTTCACAGGCGTGTCGTCGCGGTGGGCGGCGTTCGGCGCCTCGCAGGGCGGCGCGGCGGCCTGGTCGGCCGACGAACAGGCCGCCGGCTACGCGCCGGAACTCGACCTCGTCGGCGCGGCCGCGATCGCACCGGCCGCCGACATGTCGGGCCTGGTGGACAAGGCGCTCGCCGGGACGATGACCATCGACCAGACCCGGTCGCTGGCCACCACGCTCGAGGCGCTGGCCCGCATCCATCCCGACCTGGCCCGCGACGACTACCGCCGCGGCGCCGTCGCGCAGTACTGGGACGTGCTGACCGCGTGCCGCGGGGACGTCGAGGACCGCAGGCCGGAGGCCGAGGGCGCGGTGCGGCCCGGCGACCTCGCGCCCGCGACACCGCAGGCCGCCGATCGGTTGCGCGGCTACCTGCGCGACTGGGCGGTGCCCCAGGGACCGTTGAGCGCACCGCTGTTCGTCGCCTTCGGCGGCCGCGACGCCTCGATCGACGAGCAGTGGACCCGCGACGCCATCGCGCGGGCGTGCCGCATCGGCGGCACCGTCGAGACACAGTTCCAGCCCGGCAGCGACCACCACGACATCGACGTCACCGCGGCGCTGGCCTGGCTGGCCGACCGGTTCGCCGACAAGCCGGTCAGCGGCGGCTGCCCGCGGTGATGCTCACATCCGCCGCAGATAGCCGTTGAAGCTGAACGTCCCGTTGTAGCCCCACAGGTCGGTGAACCGGGTGTCGACCTTGTAGTCGCCGGCATGGTTGCCGGCGAAGCGTTCGAGGGCCTGGTACTTGTCGATCATGAACGCGGTGTCCTCGACGATCAGATAGTCGCCGGGCCGCAGGTGCGGGTGGAAGTGTTCGAGCATCTCGTAGGTGTTGACGTGCGCGTCCTCGATAACCAGCCAGGGATGCGGCAGGTCGAACCACGGCCCGTCGAACGTCGAGGGTTTCGTGCAGTCGGCCTGGACGAACTGGATCCGCGGGTGCTCCACGACGACCCGGCTGATGTCGATGTCGAAGGACACGATCTGCGAGTCCACGCCGAAGCTCTCGAGCAGGTCGACCATCCACAGGGCGCTGCCGCCGACGTAACTGCCCAGTTCGAGGACGGTGGCCGGCTTCAGTTCGGACAGCAGCAGGGGCACCAGCGCCAGGTCGTAGGGGTCCTTGATGTTCGGGACGCCCTTCCAGTGGATCAGCGGCACCTGGCCCGACGCCCAGTCCTCACCCCAGAGCAGATCACCCCACTTGGCCTGTTGCATGTTCCGCAGCATCTGCCGCGACAACGCGATATCGGTCGCCCACGCGCGATCCTGAAGGTCCACGTAGCGCTGACCGTTTTGCCGGGCGGCGCCCAGCGCCCGGCGCGCGACCGCCCGTCCCGACGACAGGAGGGTGTCGACCGCGGTGAACGCCTTGCGCGTCAGGACCTCTCGCATGACGCAACTTTAAGTTAGAAAGACATCGCGTTCCGGGTCGGGTCATCGGCTGCCTCGGCAATGCGCCCGCCCGCGTTTTGCCGGCTGTTTCGCGCATGCCAAGATCAGTTTCCCCGATAAAGTGCTGATCATGGGGTATCCGGACAACGTGCTGGCCGCCGAGGAGCAGGTGGTGCTGCACCGCCACCCGCACTGGAAACGGCTGATCGGCCCGATCCTGATCCTGCTGGTGGTGACCGCGCTGGCCGCGTTCGGCGCCGGTTACGTCAACCAAACCGACTGGGAACCCACCGCGCGCAACGTCGTGCTGATCGTCATCGCCGCGATCTGGCTGGTGATCGTCGGGTGGCTGACGGTGTGGCCGTTCCTGAACTGGTGGACAACACATTTCGTCATCACCGACCGCCGGGTGATGTTCCGGCACGGCGTGCTGACCCGGTCGGGAATCGACATCCCGCTGGCGCGCATCAACAGCGTCGAGTTCCGGCACGGTCTGCTCGATCGGATCCTGCGCACCGGCACGCTGATCATCGAGTCAGCCGCGCAGGACCCGCTGGAGTTCTACGACATCCCGCGAGTGGAACGTGTCCACTCGCTGCTGTATCACGAAGTCTTCGACACCCTGGGCTCGGAGGAGTCGCCGAGCTGAGCCAGGCGCCGCGCGCGGCGGGTCCGCAGCGGGGTGACATTCCCCTCGTCGGCCTGCTCGGCCACGTGGTGCTCGTGATGCTCTTCCATCGCCTCGGCCAGGCCGCCCGCGGTCAGCGACTCGACCGCCTTGTCCGGGTTGCGGCCGAACTCGTCGGGGAACACCCAGCGCCGGAACGCCCAGAACCGGAACGCCATCTGCAACAGGTTGCCGATGATGTAGGCCGAGATGAAGTCGGCGATGTTCTCGACGGTCAGGCTGACCTCGGGCACCCGCAGCATCAGCACATAACTGGAGAACCACAGCGGCGCCATGGACAGCAGCACGCCGACCCCGCTGAACCCGAAGAACAGCAGCGCCTCGTGGTGGCGCTCACGCCCGCCGCGGTCGCGGAAGCTCCATTCGCGGTTCAGGATGTAGGACGCGATCACCGCGACGATGCCGGCGATGATCTTCGCGGTCACCGGCTTGGGCTCGAGGACCGTCAGCTTGAGCGTGTAGAACACCGACGTGTCGATGATGAACGTGGTCGCGCCGACGATCGCGAACTTGATCAGTTCGTGATGGCGTTCGAAGTACGGCCGTACCGGACGCGGCAGCCGTGCGATCGTCGCATCGGTGAAGGACACAACAGGGCAGTGTACGGAAATTACGCAGCCTACGCGTACCCGCGCAGGTCGCGACGGGTATGCGGGCGGGTGCCCGGGCGGCTGGTCATGACACCATTGGGACGTGTCGCAGAACCCCAGTGGGCCGCCCGTGGTGGCGATGGTCGGCGGTGGCCAGCTGGCCCGGATGACCCATCAGGCGGCGATCGCGCTCGGTCAGACGCTGCGCGTGCTCGCCGTCGACGCCGGTGACCCGGCCGCGCAGGTCAGCCCCGACGTCGTGCTCGGTGAGCACACCGATCCCGACGCACTGCGCCGCGTCGCCGCGGGTGCGGCCGCGCTGACCTTCGACCACGAGCACGTGCCGGCGGGCCTGCTCGACGAGCTGGTGGCCGGCGGCGTCAACGTCGCGCCGCCGCCGTCGGCGCTGGTGCATGCCCAGGACAAGCTCGTGATGCGCAGGCGGCTGGCCGAACTGGGGGCGCCGATGCCGCGGTTCGCTCAGGTCCGCGACCTCGCCGACGTCGACGCGTTCGCCGCCGAGGTGGGCGGGCCCGTCGTGCTCAAGACCGCGCGCGGCGGGTACGACGGCCGCGGCGTGACCCTGGCCCGCGACGTCGCCGACGCCCGCGACGCCGCGCAGCGCTACCTGGCCGGCGGCGCCGAGGTGCTCATCGAGGAGAAGGTCGCGATGCGACGCGAGCTGGCGGCCCTGGTGGCGCGCTCGCCGTTCGGCCAGGGCGCGGCGTGGCCGGTCGTGCAGACCGTGCAGCGCGACGGCATCTGCGTCGAGGTGATCGCCCCGGCGCCTCGGCTCGACGACGATTTGCGTTCGGCGGCAGGGCAATTGGGGCTGAAGCTGGCCGCCGAGCTCGGGGTGGTCGGGGTGCTGGCCGTCGAGCTGTTCGAGACCGTCGACGGCGCGCTGCTGGTCAACGAACTGGCGATGCGCCCGCACAACTCCGGCCACTGGACGATGGACGGCGCGCGCACCAGTCAGTTCGAACAGCATCTGCGCGCGGTGCTGGACTATCCGCTCGGCGACACCGGGCCGATCGCCCCGATCACCGTCATGGCCAATGTGCTTGGGGCGCCGCAGAGTCCGGCGATGACGATGGACGAGCGGCTGCACCACCTGTTCGCCCGGATGCCGGACGCGAAGGTGCACCTGTACGGCAAGGCGGAGCGGCCCGGCCGAAAGATCGGCCATGTCAACATCATCGGCGCAGCGACGGGCTCGGCGGACGACGACGGCTACGTCGCCGCGGTACGCGAACGCGCCACCAGGGCGGCACACTGGTTGTCGCACGCGGAATGGACGGACGGATGGGACCCACATGAGTAGCGCTCCTGCGCCGCGCGTCGGCCTGATCATGGGCAGCGACAGCGACTGGTCGGTGATGGAGGACGCCGCGCACGCGCTGGCCGAGTTCGACGTGCCGTTCGAGGTGGGCGTGGTGTCCGCGCACCGCACCCCGGTCCGCATGCTCGAGTACGCCCAGACCGCGGCCGAACGCGGCATCGAGGTCATCATCGCCGGCGCCGGGGGAGCGGCCCACCTGCCCGGCATGGTGGCCTCGGCCACGCCGCTGCCCGTGGTCGGCGTGCCGGTCCCGCTGGCCCGCCTCGACGGTCTGGACTCGCTGCTGTCGATCGTGCAGATGCCCGCGGGGGTCCCGGTGGCCACGGTGTCGATCGGCGGTGCCCGCAACGCCGGGCTGCTCGCGGTGCGCATCCTCGGCGCCGCCGACACCGCGCTGAGGGCCCGCGTCGCGCAGTTCCAGGCCGACCTGCACGACACCGTGCTGGCCAAGGACGCGGCGCTGCGAGAGCGCCTGCTCGGGGGTCAGCGCGGGGAGTAGCCTGGCCCACGCCGCATCGCGGTCGTCGGCCAGAGTAAAGTTACTGGCGAGTAACGAGGAGCATGTATGTCGATCAGTAACCCGTCGTTCGATGCCTTCCAGCTGTCCGACGAGCACAACGAGCTGCGCGCCGTCATGCGCGACCTGTGCGACAAGGAGATCGCCCCGCACGCCGCCGACGTCGACGAGAAGGCGCGCTACACCGACGAGGCGCTGGCCGCGCTGACCGCATCGGGCATGGCCGCGATCCACATCCCCGAGGAGTACGGCGGCCAGGGCGGCGACTCGGTGGCCGCCTGCATCGTGATCGAAGAGGTGGCCCGGGTGTGCGCCTCGTCGTCGCTGATCCCGATCTGCAACAAGCTCGGCACGATGGGTCTGCTCATGCGCGGGTCCGAAGAGCTCAAGAAGCAGGTACTGCCGTCGATCGCCGCTGGGGACGCGGTCGCGTCCTACGCGCTGTCCGAGCGCGAGGCGGGCAGCGACGCCGCGTCGATGCGCACCCGCGCGCAGTCGGTCGGCGACGAGTGGGTGCTCAACGGCGCCAAGTGCTGGATCTCCAACGGCGGGCACTCCACCTGGTACACGGTGATGGCGGTGACCGATCCCGACAAGGGCGCCAACGGCATCTCGGCGTTCGTGGTGCACAAGGACGATCCCGGCTTCTCCGTCGGCGCCAAGGAGAAGAAGATGGGCATCAAGGGGTCGCCCACCACCGAGTTGTACTTCGAGGACTGCCGCATCCCCGGCGACCGGATCATCGGCGAGCCCGGCACCGGCTTCAAGACCGCGCTGGCCACCCTCGACCACACCCGCCCGACGATCGGCGCGCAGGCCGTGGGCATCGCGCAGGGCGCGCTCGACGCGTCGGTGGCATACGTCAAGGAACGCAAGCAGTTCGGCAAGCCGATCGGCGACTTCCAGGCCGTGCAGTTCATGCTCGCCGACATGGCGATGAAGATCGAGGCGGCGCGGCTGATGGTGTACACCGCCGCGGCCCGCGCCGAGCGCGGCGAACCCAACCTGGGCTTCATCTCCTCGGCGTCGAAGTGCTTCGCCTCCGACGTGGCGATGGAGGTCACCACCAACGCCGTCCAGCTGTTCGGCGGCTACGGCTACACCACCGACTTCCCGGTCGAGCGCTACATGCGCGACGCCAAGATCACCCAGATCTACGAGGGCACGAATCAGATTCAGCGCGTGGTGATGTCGCGTGCGCTACTCCGCTGACGTGACCCTGTCGCACAGCCGCAGGTAGAGGTTCTTCAGCGCCGCCATCGAGGCGGTGTCGGAGACCTTCGCCTCCTCCACCGCGACGCCCTCGCCGACCTCTTCCTCGAGGACGCCGAGGGTGACCAGCACCGCCAGCGAGTCGAGGTAGCCGTCGGCGTGCAGATCCTGGGACGCCTCGACGTCACGCTCGTCGAAGCTGTAGAAGACACGGTCGAGCAACCGTTGTCTGACGTCGTCCCAATCCGCGGCCACCTGGCGTCCTTTCGTTCCCTCAGAGCTTTCCCGAATCCGGCAGTCCTGCAACATCGACGACGTCGATGAGTACGGCGGAGGCGCTGCTACCCACCTCGGCGGCCAGGGCCCTGCGAATCCGACGTTCGGCCGTCGGGTCGGGCGTCTCGACGAGGACCCGCAGCGACGGCTGCTGACCGTACACCGCGTGCTCCACCGCCGAGGCGCGGCAGTCGAGCACCCCGTCGACCGCGCGCACGAGCCGCCGCAGCCCCGAGAGCTCGATACGGCTACCCAGGAAGTTGATGTCGGCGGCGCTGCGGCCGAGCACGTGCAGATGGCCGTCGGCGGTGAGCCGGCCGATGTCGCCGGTCGGCCACCACTCGGGTGTGGTCGGTTCTGCGCCGCCCGCGATGTCGACGTAGGAGAGCATCCGGTAGTCGCTGGCCACCTCGACGCGATCCTCGCCGGTGATGCGGATCCGGACGCCGGGCAGCGGTGTGCCGACGTCGCCCTCGCGGAAGTCCGCGAGCGTCGCGTGGCCGATGGCGATGCGCGGGCCCAACTCGGCCTGTCCGTACATGTTGGTGACACCGGCGTGGGGAAACGACGGCCGCAGCTTCGCCGCCATGGACTCGGTCAGCGCACCGCCGGCGAAGATCAGTTCGACGGCGCCCTCGAACGACCAGCTCGGATCCTGGGCGAGCAGAAAAGACTGGTGCGGAAGGAGATACACCGACGAGTTCGGCCGCAGGCTGCGGCGGAAGTCGGTCCACGCGTCGAGCGATACCGGCGGCGCGCAGAACCGTACGGGGACCCCGGCGGCCAGATGGCTGTGGATGATCGACATCCCGTAGGCGAAGCGGGGATTGACCAGTGCGACGTAGTCGCGATCGGCGGTGAGCGCGAGGCGCTCGGCAATCGCTTCGGCGCAGCGACGGATCACGTCTTTGGAGTAGCGGACCAGCTTCGGTTCGCCGGTCGTCCCCGAGGTCTCCATGACCAGTTGTGCGGTCGGGCCGTGGGCCTCGGGCGAACCCGGGAGCGTCTCGAATCGCGTCGCGCAGTCGGTCACCGACCACCCGGCGTGCGAGTGCACCGAATCGAACCGCGATGCCGAGATCACGAGTGTCGATGCCTCGCCGAGGTAGGCATGGACGTACCGGTCGAGGATGCGCTGGACTTCGGGACGCGCGTGACCGACCAGCGGAAGATTGGTCAATTCTTCTCCTCGTCCAGCACGGCGTCGCGATCGCCCGCTGCGAAGACACGTTGACCAGTCGCCGCCTGCTTCGCCCCGGCCCCCGCATGTTAGCTCAGCGGCGCGTGCTGCTGCTCGCCACGTGTGGCCGTGCCGGGGCCGGTGCGAACTGGTTGACTGGACGGCATGGAGACCATGGTGACCCCGCCGCCGACGGCGGCCGTGGAACCCATGCGTCCGGTGGACGCGATGTGGTACTGGCTGGCGACGAAGTTTGCCACCGACCAGTTCCTGGCCTATGCGTTCGCGGGCACCCCCGATTCCGTCGAGCAGGCCGTCGACGACGTGCTCGAGCGCGCGCGCCGGTGTGCCGACTTCGGGCTGCGGGTCCGGCCGCACACACTCAATCTGCGCTTCCCCGACTGGGTTTCGGGGGCTCCGATCGGGTCGCACAGCGTCGATGTGTGGCCGACGGCCGGCCTGGGTTGGCAGCAGGTCCTCGACTCGCTGGCCGGGTTGATGCAGCGCCAACTGGACCCGCGGCGGAACACCTGGCGTCTGCACGTCTTCCGCGAGGTGCGCGACGTGCCGGGGCACGACGGTGTCGCGACCGTGGTGGTGCTGCAGATGACGCATGCGCTCGGTGACGGCACCCGCACGGCGGCGCTGGCCGCGCAGTTGTTCGGGCGGGCGGCGGCGCCGGTGCCGGTCGAGCAGGCCGGCCGGACCCGTCCGCTGCGTGACGTCGTCGATGCGTACCGGGTCCGCAAACGGCTCGCGCGCCGCCGAGAATCCGGGGAGCTCCCGCCGGAGAAGCCGCCGGTGCCGGCGCTGAGCACCAACGCCCGGCCGCACGGTCCGAGCGTGTTGCGGACCGTCGCGTGTCACCGCGACCAACTCCCCGGCCCGACGGTGTTGGTCGGGGCGCTCGTCGCGGTGTCGGATGCGTTGGCCGGGCACCTGAGGGACCAGGGTGAGGACGTGTCGGCGCTCACGGCCGAGGTGGCGATCGCCAAACCCGGTAAGCCGACGGCGCGTAACCACTTCGCCGTGCACGGCGTCGGCCTGTATCCCGACGCCCCGACGACGGCCGAACGGTATGCCCGCATCATCGAGGACCTGATGAGCATTCGGCGACGGGACGCCCAGATGCCGGCCGACGCGCGGCTGGCCTTCGACGGGGTGCCCGCACCGGTGCGCTGGGCGGGCGTCTGGCGCCTAAACCCCGACGACAACTGGTCGATGGTGCGTGGCAACACGGTCGTGTCCAGTGTCGAGCGGGGGGAGGCAGATCTGAGCTTCGGCGGCTGCCCGGTGGTGCTCACCGCGTCCTACCCGTCGCTGATGCCGATGATGGGGCTGACGCACGGCGTGCACCGCATCGGTGACACGGTGGCGATCAGCGTGCACACGACGCGTTCGGTGATCGCCGACGTCGACGCCTATCTGGACCGGTTGACCTTCGTGCTGCGCCGCTGACGGCGCTCGTCAGTTCCGGAGCGACGCCAGGCGGTGATAGAGCGCGCGGGCGGTCTCGATGCGGCGCGCGATGTCGGCGGGACGCTTGGGCACCCGCACCAGCACACCCAGGTCATGGACGGCGTCAGCCGCGGGTGACCCTCTCCGTCTGCCTGCGCCGGTCGAGGGCCGCCGGGTCGGCGTTGGCGACCTGCACCAGCGAGGCGCCGACGGCGAACACGGCGATCAGGTTCCGCACGAGCTCGTCGGCGCTGCCCCAGGGCGCGCTCGACAGCACCCGGTCTGTTGCCGTAAGACCTTGTGCCGCAGCCGATTCCCGGGCGGCGGCCAGCACGTCGTCGGCGCTGCGGCCGGCCAGCGCCGGTCCCGGCGAGCGTTCGGGCGTGATCTGGTCCCCGTGCACCCGCACGGCGGTCGCGTAGTCGGTCACCCCGACCGGCAGGTCGGGGGCGGGCTTGCCGAACGGGTCCATCGACAGCACCGCGACCTCGCCCATGCCCACGGCGGCGTCGGCTTCCGTCAGCCGGTCCGCCGTGCACAGCGCGACGTCGGCCTCGATCCCCGGGCCGGGCAGCACGACTTCGGCTCCGATCCACCAGATTCCGAACAGCACCGCGGCGGTCTGCCAGTGTGCGGGCAGCAACACCGCGACGCGGCTGGCCGGTCCCGCGCCGAGCTCGTCGCGTAACAGGTTGGCGGTCTTGGCCGCCCAGTTGGCCAGCGTCGCCGTCGAGAGCTCGATGCGCTCACCGGTGGCGTCGTCGTAGTAGGTGATGCGCGGACCGGCGGGGTCCGATGCCATCAGCGGATCGAGGATCGCCGAACTGAGTGTCGCCACGTCTAGTTGACGCACGCCGGGTCGTCGGAACCCGCGGTGAGGATCGGCGACGGCGGCGGCGCGGCCTCGGTGGAACCGATGGCGACGGGATCGGCGGTCGCGGTCGTCGGGTCGGTGCCGTCGGATCCCGGTCCCGAGTAGTCGGCGGCCAGCACGACCCGCACCGCGCCCGCGGGCACCGTCGGGTCCTCGACGACCGGCAGTCCGCCGAGGTCCTGCGAAACGGCTTGCGCGCCAAGGTCGTCGGCTTTGGCTGCCCGCACCTGGCTGCCGCTGACCGGATCGCCCTCGTGGTTGCCGGTGGGGCCGGGGGTGAACCCCTTGTTGGTCAGCACCGCCGACACCGCGGCGGCCAGGCCGTTGATGTCGGTGGCGTTGACGACCTCGGCGGTGGTCTTGTCCGGGGTGTAGGCGAGCTTTTCGGTCTTGCCCTCGTCCTGGTCGTGCAGCAGGCCGTCGACCCAGCTCTTGACCTCGGCCGGATCGATCCGCACCACGCTCTGCATGCCGTCGTCGCTCCAGCCGTTCTCCTGCAGCACCGGGATGGTGGCGAACGCGACGTTGCCCGCGGCGAGCTTCTGCAGCTGCTCGGCGAATTGCATGACGTCCCAACCGTCGGAGAGCACCACCGAGCGCTGCACGGCGTCCTCGAGCCGGTTCAGCGTGGCCGGGCTCGACAGCGTCTTGCTCGAGATCACGTCGTGGGCCAGCGACGCCATCACCGACTGCTGACGGGTGACCCGGTCCAGGTCACCGCGCGGCAGGTCGTGGCGCTGACGCACGAAACTCAAAGCCTGCGGACCGTTCAGCTTCTGCCAGCCGGCGGGGAAGTCGGCTCCCGAAAGCGGTTCGTACACAGCCTCTTTCAGGCAGACGTTGACACCGCCGAGCGCATCGGTGATCAGCGCGAAGCCGAGCAGGCCGATCTCGGCGTAGTGGTCGACGGTCACGCCGGTGAGATTGGCGACGGTCTTGATCAGCGCCTCGCGGCCGGCCTCGGTGGCCTGCGGCTGCGCCTGCGCGGGGTCCTCGCCGTCCTGCTCGACCAGTTCGATCATCTTCTCGGCGTGCACGGACCCGTAGACGCCGTTGATCTTCATCTTGCCGACACCGGGCGCCTCGACATACGAGTCGCGGGGGATCGAGATCGCGGTGGCGGACTTCCCGTTGTTGGGGATGCGGATCAAGATGATCGTGTCGGTGTTGGTGGCCTCGTCGTCACCGGCGCGCAGCGTGGCCAATTCCTCCGCCGACAGCGGGTTGCCGTGGGCGTCGGTGCGGCTGTCCATGCCGACCAGCAGCACGTCGATCGCGCCGTCCTCGCCGCCCTCGCCCAGCGCCACCGGCGAGATGTGGTTGATGCCCGATTCGAACGAGCGGATCTTGCCCCAGGCCACGCCCGTCCCGATGACGACCGCCAGGGCCGCCGACACAGCGATGACGCGCAGCATTCGACCGGGCATCAGCCCAGGCTACTGGCGACAGCGGCGTTGACCGGGTAGCCGGAGTCGGCGTGCCAGACTCGTGACCGTGTCTTTCTCCGAGTCTGGCCGAATCGTTATTGCGGGCGCGGGCGGGATGGTCGGCCGCGTCCTGGCAGCTCAGGCCCGCCGACAGGGCCGCGAGGTGCTGGCCCTGACCTCGGCGGACTGGGACATCACCGACGCGTCGGCGGCCGCGCGTTTCGTCGAGGGCGGCGACGTCGTCATCAACTGCGCCGCGTTCACCGCCGTCGACGCCGCCGAAGCCGATCAGGCCCGCGCGCATGCGGTCAACGCCGACGGCCCCGCCCACATCGCCCGGGCCTGCGCCGCAGCCGGTGCGGGGCTGATTCACATCTCCACCGATTACGTGTTCTCGGGCACACAGCGGCGGCCCTATGACATCGACGACCCGACCGGCCCGGTCAACGTCTACGGCCGGACCAAGCTGGCCGGTGAGGCGGCCGTGCACGCGGCGCTGCCCGGCGCGTGCGTGGTGCGCACGGCGTGGGTGTACGAGGGCGCCGACGGCACCGACTTCGCGGCGGCCATGCGGCGGGCGGCGGCCGGCGACGGGACGGTCGACGTGGTGGCCGACCAGATCGGCTCGCCCACCTACGTGGGTGACCTGGTGGCGGCGCTGCTGCAGATCGCCGGCGGCGGAGTCTCCGCGCCGCTGCTGCACGCCGCCAACGCGGGGGAGGCCAGCCGCTTCGATCAGGCGCGGGCGGTGTTCGAGGCCGTCGGCGCCGACCCGGAGCGGGTGCGGCCGGTGGGCAGCGACCGGCATCCGCGGCCGGCCCCGCGGCCGCCGTACTCGGCGCTGTCGGGGCGGCGCTCGACCGAGGCCGGGCTGACTCCGCTGCGGCCGTGGCGCGAGGCGCTGCATGCCGCGCTCGCGGCGGCGGGCCCGCACCGCCCGATACCCTCTACGCCGTGAGTGACGAACTGGTCGTGATCACGGTGACGTATTCACCGGGACCACACCTGGACCGGTTCCTCGCGTCGCTTGCGCACGCCACCGACCGGTCGGTGACAGTGATCATGGCCGACAACGGCTCGATTGACGGGACACCCGAGGAAGCGCTCGAGCGCTATCCCAACGCCCGGCTGCTGCGCACCGGCGCCAACGTGGGCTACGGCACCGCGGTGAACCGGGCCGCCGCGGAGTACCTGTCGAAGGCGGACTACTCGGACTTCTTCGTCGTCGCCAACCCCGACGTGCAGTGGGGCCCGCGCAGCATCGACCTGATGCTGGAGGCCGCGGCGCGCTGGCCGCGCGCCGGTGCGCTGGGGCCGCTGATCCGTGACCCCGACGGCTCGGTGTACCCGTCGGCGCGCCACCAGCCGAGCCTGGTGCGCGGCGGCATGCACGCGGTCGTCGGCCCGGTGTGGAAATCGAACCCGTGGACCGCCGAGTACCGTCAGGAGCGACAGCAGCCCAGCGAACGCCCCGTCGGCTGGCTCTCGGGATCGTGTCTGTTGCTGCGGCGCTCGGCGTTCGAGGAGATCTCGGGCTTCGACGAGCGCTATTTCATGTACATGGAGGACGTCGACCTGGGTGATCGCCTGTCGCAGGCCGGTTGGCAGAACGTCTACGTGCCCGCGGCGGAGGTTTTGCACGACAAGGGTCACTCGACTGGCCGCGACCCGGCGCGCAACTTGGCTGCCCATCATCGGAGCACCTACACTTTCCTCGCGGATCGGTATCCGAAGTGGTGGCAGGGGCCGCTGCGCTGGACGATCCGGGCCTCGCTCGCCGCGCGCGCGAGCCTGGTGGTCCGGAACTCGAAGCGCAACCGAGCGAAAGGACGGCGCTAGCGTGAATCCCGCGGAGGTCGACGCCGTCATTCTGGTCGGTGGTCTTGGCACGCGGCTGCGGCCGCTCACTCTCTCGGCGCCCAAGCCGATGCTGCCGACGGCCGGGCTGCCGTTCCTGACGCATCTGCTGTCGCGGATCGCCGACGCCGGTATCGAGCACGTCATCCTCGGCACGTCCTACAAGGCGGGCGTGTTCGAGTCCGAGTTCGGCGACGGCTCCAAGCTCGGCCTGCAGATCGAGTACGTCGTGGAGAACGAACCGCTGGGCACCGGCGGCGGCATCGCCAACGTGGCGCCCAAGCTGCGCCACGACACCGCGCTGGTGTTCAACGGCGACGTGCTCTCGGGCGCGGACCTGCGTGCGCTGCTGAACTGCCACGAGGACAACGGCGCCGACGTCACGCTGCACCTGGTGCGGGTCGGGGACCCGCGCGCGTTCGGCTGCGTGCCGACCGACGGCGACGGCATGGTGACCGCGTTCCTGGAGAAGACGCAGGACCCGCCGACCGACCAGATCAACGCCGGCTGCTACGTATTCAAGCGCGAGGTCATCGACCGCATCCCCAGCGACCGGGCGCTGTCGGTGGAGCGGGAGGTGTTCCCGGGCCTGCTGTCCGACGGTTTGCGGGTGTGCGGCTACGTCGACTCGACCTACTGGCGCGACATGGGCACCCCCGAGGACTTCGTCCGGGGCTCGGCAGACCTGGTCCGCGGCATCGCGCCCTCGCCCGCGCTCGGCGGGCACCGCGGCGAGGAGCTGGTGCACGACGGCGCCAGCGTCGCCCCCGGCGCGTTGTTGATCGGCGGCACCGTGGTCGGCCGCGGCGCCGAGATCGCCGGTGGCGCAAGGCTTGACGGCGCGGTGATCTTTGACGGCGCGAAGGTCGGCGCCGGCGCGGTGATCGAACGCTCGATCATCGGTTTCGGCGCGCGGATCGGGCCGCGGGCGTTGATCCGCGACGGGGTGATCGGCGACGGCGCGGACGTCGGCGCCCGCTGCGAGTTGTTGCGTGGCGCGCGGGTGTGGCCGGGTGTGACGATCCCGGACGGCGGCATCCGCTTCTCGACCGACGTCTAGTTGCGATTTCGGTGCGCTACCGGTCGCTGAGCGATCAGGAGTGCACCGAAATCATCGGTTGCGGGCCGCCGCCGCCAGTTGGGTGAGGCCGAAATCGGAGTCCTCGGGCAACGCGTCCAGCGGCCACCACCGCAGGTCCAGCGACTCGTCGCTGACCGCGATCTCGGCGCCGGCGGGCGCGCGCACGACGAACTGCACGTCGAGGTGGCGCGTCGGCACGCCCAGCGAACACGTCACCGGATGTACGTGCAGCGCCGCGGGTTCCGGATCGATTGTCAGACCCTCGACGCCGGACTCCTCGGTCGCCTCCCGCAGCGCGGCCGCGACGATGTCGGGATCATCGGGCTCGCAGTGGCCGCCGAGCTGCAGCCACCGGCCGAACCGCGGATGCAGCGTCAGCAGCGCGTGGCTCCCGGTGTTATCGAGCACCAGCGCCGAACCGGTGACGTGCCCGGGTGCGCAGGATCGCAGACAGCCGTCCTCGCGGGCCGCCAGGAACGCCAGCACCGCGTGCCGCAACGAGTCCTGCGCGGGATCGGGCGCACGCCAATTCGTCAGCGTCGCAACGGCCGAGGCGTGCAGGCTCACTTGACCACCAACAGGCCGTCGACGGGCACCGGGTCGCGCGGCGGCGTCGGACCGTCCTCGGGATAGCCGATCGCGATGGCGCCCAACGGTTCCCAGTCGGCGGGCAGGTCCAGCTCCGCGCGTACCTCGTCGGCGGCGAAGATCGTCGAGCCGATCCAGCAGCTGCCCACCTCGCGCACCGCCAGCGCCACCAGCAGGCCCTGCACGGCGGCGCCGACCGCGACCGTGAACATGGTGCGTTCGGCGGCGGTGCGCTCGGCGTCGGGGTAGGCGTGCGCACCGTCGGGCACCAGGAACGGGATCACGACTTCGGGCGCGTCGTAGAGGATCTGGCCCCGCTGCACACGGCGTTCGACGGAGTCGGCGGGCCTGCCGTCGCCGGTGAGGTCGGCGCGCCACTTGTCCTTCATCCGGTCCAGCAGCGCGATGCGCCGGTCCCGGTCGCGCAGCCACACGAACCGCACCGGCCGGGTGTGGTGCGGCGCCGGTGCGGTGAGCGCCTCGGCCACAGCGGCTTCCACGAGTTCGGGTGCGACGGGCTCGGCGGAGAACCGGCGCACCGAGCGGCGCAGCAGCTGGGCCTGCGACCGGCCGAGCGCGATCGCCTCCTCGGTGCCCAGCCAGAACAGGTCCTCTTCACCCGCGCGCACGAGCCTGCGCGCGGTGGATCCGTCGTCGGGCAAGTGAAGTCCGCGCACCACCGCGACCGGGATGTCGGTCAGCTTGCCCTTCACCAGGTCGGCGGCCGCGGCGATCTCGTCGGCGACGGCGATCTCGGTGACGATCAACTCGTTGCCGTGCCGGTCCACCGAACCGCCGTAGCCGTGCAGCACGGTCAGCCCGGCGGCGCCGATCGCGACGTCGGTCTGCCCGTTGCGCCACGCGCGCCCCATCGTGTCGGTGACGACGACGCCGACCGACACCCCGAGCCGCTCCCGCAGCCCGGTCCGCAGCGCCGCTGCGCTGCCGTCGGGATCGACTGGTAGCAGCGCGAGTTCGGCGGAGTCGACGTTGGACCCGTCGACCCCGGCGGCGGCCTGGACGAGCCCGATCGCGTTCTCGGTGATCAAGGTGCGGCCCTTGCGGGCCAGCACCCGCACCGCCTCGGCGTCGATGAGCTTGCGGCGCAGCACGTCGCGTTCCTCGGGGTCGGCCGGGGCGTCGACGATGCGGCCCTCGCACTTGGACAGCACCTTGCTGGTGACGACCAGAACGTCGTTGTCGCGCAGCCACGGTGCGGCCGCCGCGATCGCCGCGGCGAGGTGGTCACCGGGCCGGAACTCGGGCAGGCCGGGTACGGGCAGCAGTTCGACGGCGGCAGCCGAGCCGTGCTCGGTCACGGTTTGACCCCGGCGAGATCGATTCCCGCGCGGACCATCTCGGCCGTCGTCGCGGGATCGGTCATCAACAGCGGCGCCGAGCGCACCTCGACGCCGTCGATGTCGGCGTGGTCGCCCTCGTGCACGAGCCAGCCGTCGAGGATCCCGACGCCCGACCGCGCACCGAAGTGCCTGCCGACCGCCTCCGAGGTGCTCTCCACACCGATCACCGACAGACATTCATCGGCCATGCCGCGCAACGGCTTTCCGCCGATGATCGGGGAGTAGCCGATCACCGGCGCATCCGTCGAGCGCAGCGCGCCGCGGATGCCGGGCACGGCGAGGATGGCGCCGATGCTGACCACCGGGTTCGACGGTGCCAGCAGCACCACGTCGGCGGTCTCGATCGCCTCGGTCACACCGGGTCCCGCGGTGGCCTTCTCGGCGCCGACGAACGCGAAGCTGTGTGTCGGCACCTTCGCGCGATGGCGCACCCACCACTCCTGGAAGTGGATCGCGTGCTTCTCGCCGGTCTGCTCGCCGGGGCCGGGATCGGTGATGACGACGTGGGTTTCGCTGCGGTCGTCGGTGACGGGCAGCAGCCGCGCGCCGGGCGACCACCGCTTGCACAGCGCCTCGGTGACTTGGGACAGCGGATAGCCGGCGCGCAGCATCTGGCTGCGTACGAGGTGGGTGGCCAGATCGCGGTCGCCGAGGCCGAACCAGTCCGGCTGCACGCCGTAGGCCGCGAGTTCCTCCTTGGCGTGCCAGGTTTCGTTGCGGTGCCCCCACCCGCGCTCGGGATCGATGCCGCCGCCGAGGGTGTACATGCACGTGTCGAGGTCGGGGCAGATCCGCACTCCGAACATCCAGGCGTCGTCACCGACATTCACCACTGCGGTAAGTTCATGCGCATCAGTATCATCAGTATCAGCAGCACCACCAGTGACACCGAATTGCCCCAGTCCCAGCAGATGTTGGACACCGAGCAGGAACCTGGCGCCACCGACGCCGCCGACCAGAACTGTGACCTTCACAGCGACCGAGCGTAGGCCGTTGGACGGGAATTGGTTCGGGCAGGAGCGCCGCAGGCCGGCCGCTGTGACGGACACGCCGAGTCACGACTCGCCGTATTTGGATCACGGAATGGTATGAATTCCTGTTCCAGCGCTTGACCGGGGCAGCTAACGCGTGTGTAATCACACCAGTGTCATTTCCCGGTAGGCCAACCGGTTCCGGTGCCGCAGACCGAGATTCGATCACTTGTTCGAATTGGAGGGGTCGCACGCCTCGGTGTGTGGCTGTATAGGGGATCAACGAGACCAGGTGAGGAGGCGGAAGATGTCTTTTGAGCAAGGCGATTTCGATCGCGTTGTCCCGTTCGACAACCGATTTTTCGGCTCAGTAGACAGCGCGCCGCACACCAATTCCGGACCGGCACCGGTTGAGACGCCGCGGCGTCCCCAGTTAAGTCTGGTGCCAGATCCGATTGATGTTGCGCCGGCACTGACACCGGAAGACGACTTGTGGCAGGAGCGCGCGTTGTGCGCGCAGACCGACCCCGAGGCCTTCTTCCCGGAGAAGGGGGGCTCGACGCGCGAAGCCAAGCGGATCTGCCAAGGCTGCGAGGTGCGCGACGCCTGCCTCGAGTACGCACTGGCGCACGACGAACGCTTCGGCATCTGGGGCGGGCTGTCCGAGCGCGAGCGTCGTCGGCTCAAGCGCGGCATCATCTAACGGGCCGCGCGGGCTACTCGTCGTCGATCGTCGGGTCGATGACCGAGGGCTCCACCCCCAGATACGTGGCCACCTGGGCCACCAGAACCTCATGCAGCAGGTCTTCGAGTTCGACGGTGTCTTTGGCCCGTCGCTCGATTGGTTTGCGGAACAACACGATTCGCGCCCGAGTGGCGTTGCCGCGGACGTCGACGCCGGCCGGGATCAGCCGGGCCAGGGCGATCGGTCCGTCGGCGATCACCTCCGGCGGCCACTGCACACTGTCGGGATCTTTCGGTGCGAGCCGCGGAATCTCGTCGACCGCCACATCAAGGCCCGTCAGCCGGTCCTGCCACCGCCGCTCGATCGGCTCGTAGGCCTCCAGCACCGCCATGTCGAAGCGTTCGGCGCGGCTGCGCCATCCCGGAACCGTGGGCGGCAGCAGCGGCCCGCGCATCTCGCGGCCGCGGCGCGAGCGCAGGTATCCCCGCTTGGCCACCGGGTCCGTGCTCCTCTCGTGGGCGATCACCGCCGATCGTAACGGTTGGAGATCGGCCGTCCGGTGGCTGCGCGTGTCCGGCGGCGTGTGGCGTGCGACCACGATAGATTCTCGGCTGTGAACGTTCCCCGTCGCTGCTGCCGGCCCGGGTGTCCGCACTATGCGGTCGCGACGCTGACCTTCGTCTACGCGGACTCGACGGCAGTCGTCGGCCCCCTGGCCACGGTGGCCGAACCCCACTCGTGGGACCTGTGCGTGGTGCACGCCGGCCGCGTCACCGCCCCGCGCGGTTGGGAACTCGTGCGCCACGCCGGCCCGCTGCCCGCACACCCCGACGAGGACGACCTCGTCGCGCTCGCCGACGCGGTCCGCGAAGGACGCGACGTGGCGCCGCCGGTGAACGGCGTGGTGGCCGGTTTCTCCGATCCGGCCACCGGCGCGTCCGGCGGCTCACTGATGGCCGCGCCGGCGCGGCGACCCGAGTCCACCGGCCGACGCCGCGGGCATTTGCGGGTGTTGCCCGATCCCACCGACTAGCCCTCCACTCGAACCCGTAGACGTCTGCCCGGCCGGTTAGGCTGGCGCCAGCAGTTGTCCACATCACAAGGAGATCTATGTCTCGGCCCGCCGCGGGTGTTCATCGCGTCATCAAGGCCTATGACGTGCGCGGCCTGGTCGGCGAGGAACTCGACGAAGCGTTCGTCGCCGACGTCGGCGGCGCCTTCGCCCGGCTGGTCCGCGATCACGCCTCCCAGATCGTCGTCGGCTACGACATGCGGGAGAGTTCGCCGGCGCTTGCTGCGGCGTTCGCCAACGGGGTGAACGCGCAGGGGCTCGACGTGGTGCGGATCGGTTTGGCGTCGACCGATCAGCTCTACTTCGCCTCCGGACTGCTCGACTGCCCGGGCGCGATGTTCACCGCAAGCCACAATCCGGCCGCCTACAACGGCATCAAGCTGTGCCGGGCCGGCGCCAAGCCGGTCGGCAAGGACACCGGGCTCTCGGTCATCGCCGAGGAGGTCATCGCCGGCGTGCCCGGTCACGACGGCCCGCGCGGCTCGGTCAGTGACCGCGACGTGCTCGCCGACTACGGCGAGTTCCTGCGGTCGCTGGTCAGCCTGCCCGGTCTGCGGCCGATGAAGGTCGCCGTCGACGCGGGCAATGGGATGGCCGGTCACACGACGCCCGCGGTGCTCGGCCCGGTCGAGTCGATCACGTTGGAGCCGCTGTACTTCGAGCTCGACGGCACCTTCCCCAACCACGAGGCCAACCCCCTGGAGCCGGCCAACCTGGCCGATCTGCAGGCCTACGTCGTGCAGACCGGCGCCGACATCGGGCTGGCCTTCGACGGCGACGCCGACCGGTGTTTCGTCGTCGACGAGAAGGGGCATCCGGTCTCGCCCTCGGCGGTGACCGCACTGGTCGCCGCGCGCGAACTGGGCAGGGAGATCGGCGCGACCGTGATTCACAACTTGATCACCTCACGCGCGGTGCCGGAGTTGGTGACCGAGCGGGGCGGTACTCCCGTGCGCAGCCGTGTCGGCCACTCCTACATCAAGGCGCTGATGGCCGACTCCGGCGCCATCTTCGGCGGCGAGCACTCCGCTCACTACTACTTCCGCGACTTCTGGGGCGCCGACTCCGGCATGCTGGCCGCGCTGCACGTGCTGGCCGCGCTCGGTGAGCAGGACCGGCCGCTGTCCGAGCTGATGGCCGACTACCAGCGTTACGAGGCGTCCGGCGAGATCAACTTCACCGTCGCCGACGCCCAGGCCTGTGTCGACGACGTGCTCAAGGCGTTCGGCGCGCGGATCCACGCGCTCGATCACCTCGACGGCGTGACCGTCGACCTCGGCGACGGCGCCTGGTTCAACCTGCGCATGTCCAACACCGAACCGCTGCTGCGGCTCAACGTCGAGGCCCGCACCGCCGACGAGGTGGACGCGATCGTCGGGCAGGTGTCGGCGACGGTGCAGGCGCGCACTCCGGCGCCTTCCGAGGCGGCGCCCTGATGGTGGGCCCCTCGTCTTCGACCGCCGTGATCGACCTCGACGACACGGCGGGTCTGCTCGACGCCGACCGCGAGGGTCTGCTGCGGGCGGCGGCGACGGCGGGGGCACAGGTGCGGGCCACGGCCGCCGCACTCGACGAGGGTGAGCTCGAACCGCTGCGCGCCGACGGGCCGCCGCGGACACTGATCTGGGTCGCCGGCCGCGGCACCGCCGAGACCGCGGGCCTGCTGCTGGCCGCCGCGCTGGGCGGATCGCTGGCCGCGCCGATCGTCGTGGCCGCCGAGGCGCCGCCGTGGATCGGACCGCTCGACGTGCTGGTGGTCGCCGGCGACGACCCGGCCGATCCCGCCCTGGTGAACGCCGCCGCGACCGGCGTGCGACGCGGCGCCCGCGTAGTGGTGGCCGCGCCGTACGAGGGGCCGCTGCGCGACGTCGCGGCCGGCCGCGCCGTGCCGCTGCCCCCGCGGGTGTGGGTGCGCGACGACTTCGGGCTGGTGCGCTACCTGGCGGCCGGGCTCGCGACACTGCACGTCGTCGACCCGGGCATGCGCGTCGACCTGGCCGCGCTGGCCGACGAACTCGATGCCGAGGCGCTGCGCAACAGCGCGGCCCGGGAACTGTTCACCAATCCCGCCAAGGCGCTGGCCGGGCAGATGTCCGACCGCGACGTCGTGCTGGCCGGCGACACCGCCGCCACGCTGGCGCTGGCGCGGCACTGCGCGGCGGTGCTGCTGCGGATCGCGCACCGATCGGTCGCCGCGGTCGGTCTGGCCGACGCGCTGGTGGCGCTGCGCACCGGGATGGGCGCCGCCGACGACCGGGAACGCTCGATCTTCCACGACGAACAGATCGACGGCCCGTTGCCCGCGCGGGTCCGGACGTTCGTGTTGACCACCGAGGGCGACCGTCCGGTGGTCGCGGCGCGCGTCGCCGACATGGACGGCGTCGACGTGCTCAGCGCCCAAGACGTGCCCGAACTGGCCGACGGGGCCGCCCGCCCGGAGGGGGAGTCGACCGCCGCGGGCCGGCTGGAACAGCAGCTGGCGCTGCTGGCCGTTCGGTTGGAAATGACGGCCGTGTACCTGAGACTAGTGCGAGGTTAGCCGAGTGCACCTGCTACGAGGAGCGGTGCGGACCTACGCGTGGGGTTCGCGGACTGCGATCGCCGAGTTCACCGGAAGGCCAAGTCCTACAGCGCATCCGGAGGCTGAGCTGTGGTTCGGCGCCCATCCGGGTGATCCGGCGATGCTCAAGACGGACGACGGTGAGCGGTCGCTGATCGACGCGCTGCGCGACGACCCCGAGGGGCAGTTGGGCGCCGCGGTGTGCGCGCGGTTCGGTGAGACGCTGCCCTTCCTGGTCAAGGTGCTCGCCGCCGACGAACCGTTGTCGCTGCAGGCCCATCCCAGCGCCGAGCAGGCCGCGGAGGGGTTCGAGCGGGAGAACAAGCTGCAGATCCCGGTGTCGGCGCCCAACCGCAACTACCGCGACCCCAGCCACAAACCCGAATTGATCGTCGCGCTGGACCAATTCGAGGCGCTCGCCGGTTTCCGCCCGGTGCCGCGCACCATCGAGTTGATGCGCGCGCTGGCGGTCACCGACCTCGACCCGTTCGTGCACCTGCTCTCGGGCCAACCCGACGCGGGTGGCCTGCGCGCGGTGTTCACCACCTGGATCACCGCGCCGCAACCCGATCTCGACGTGCTGGTGCCCGCGGTGATCGACGGCGCGATCAACTACATGCGTTCCGGCAAAAGCGAATTCGCCAACGAGGCCAAGACGGTGCTCGAACTCGGCGAACGCTATCCCGGCGACGCCGGTGTGTTGGCGTCGCTGCTGTTGAACCGGATCACCCTCGAGCCCGGCGAGGGCATCTACCTGCCGGCCGGGAATCTGCACGCCTACATCAACGGCGTCGGGGTCGAGGTGATGGCCAACTCCGACAACGTGTTACGCGGCGGGCTGACGCCCAAGCACGTCGACGTGCCGGAGTTGCTGCGGGTGCTGGACTTCACCCCCGCGGCCGACGTGGTGGTCCGGTCGGAGGTCGTCGAGGACGGTATCGAGTCGCTCTACCCGACACCGGCGCCCGAGTTCGCGGTCTCGGTGTTGCGGATCGACGGCGACCGGATCGGCCACGAGATCGACGCGCCGACCCGGCACGACGGTCCGCAGATCCTGCTGTGCACCGAGGGGTCGACGGTCGTGCACGCCAAGGGCGGGACGGTCACATTGCAGAAGGGTTCGGCGGCCTGGGTGTCGGCCGACGACGGACCGATCAGGCTCGCGGCGACCGAGCCCACGACGCTGTTCCGCAGCACCGTCGGCATCTAGTGCGCGGCGCCGTCCTTGGCGTCCTTGCTGTCCTTGTGCGCCTTGCCGAACGGCAGCACGTGCACGATGGCGACCACCACCGCGCCGACCGCCAGGCCGATCACCGCTGAGGCGGCGGTGTTGACCAGCCACGTCAGCACGCCGCCGACACCGGGCACCGCGTGGTGCACGGCCTCCTCGAGATGGTGCACGACGCTGTAGGGGAAGTGCCAGCCGAGTTCGTCGGTGCCGACGAGCAGGATGTGGCCGCCGACCCACAGCATCGCCACAGTGCCGATCGCGGAGAGCGCGGCCAGCAGCTTGGGCATCCCGGCGACAAGGCCCCGGCCGATCTTGCGCACCGCGCCCGACGACCGCTGGGCCAGGTTCAGCCCGATGTCGTCCATCTTCACGATCAACCCGACCACGCCGTACACCGCCAGCGTGATCACGATCGCGACCACGACCAGGATGATCAGCCGCGGCCAGAACGCTTGGTCGGCAACCTCGTTGAGCGCGATGACCATGATCTCGGCGGACAGGATGAAGTCGGTGCGGATCGCGCCGGCGGCCATCTGGTTCTCGGCGTCCTCACCGACGGTGGCCGTCGGCGCGGCGTGCGAGTCGTGACCGCGGATGCGGCCCCACACCTTCTCCGCGCCCTCGAAGCACAGATAGGTCGCGCCGAGCATCAGCAGCGGTGTCAGCAGCCACGGCAGGAACTGACTGAGCAGCAGCGCGGCGGGCAGGATGAACAGCAGCTTGTTGCGCAACGAGCCGATCGCGATGCGCTTGATGATCGGCAGTTCGCGGTCGGCGGTGATGCCCTGGACGTACTGCGGGGTCACCGCGGTGTCGTCGACGACGACGCCCGCCGCCTTGGCGGTCGCGCGCCCCGCCGCGGCGCCGATGTCGTCGACCGACGCCGCCGCCAACCGGGCGAGCGCGGCGACGTCGTCGAGTAACCCGAACAACCCGGCGCTCATCGCGTGCCCTTCATGGGGATGAAGTTACCCGGTGAGCCGGTTCTCATGCCGACTGTGGCACGGCGTCCGGCCGCCGGGCAACCCGGCGCTCGGCCAGCCACATCCGCATGTTGTGCCGCATCGCCCGCCCGACGAGGCGCGCCGACGGGACCATGTAGAGGCTGTCGAGCAGGCTGAACCGGCGCAGGAACCATTCCGCGAGAACGGGATCGGACTCGGCGGCCCCGAGGAACTGGTCGAACAGCCCGCCGACCGGCTTGTACCACCACGGCGTCGGCCCGGTCGCGCGGTGCAGCGTCAGATCGCCGATCGCGTTCATCATCCACACCGGGAACGTGGTCTTGGCGGTGTCGCGGATGCAGGCGCCGACCACGTCGGCGCCCGGCGTCGCCACGGCCCGCCGCAGGTGCCCGGCCTGCAGCGACGTCATCGTCATGCCCTGTCCGAACGTGGGGTTGAAACTGACCACGGCGTCGCCGAACGGCAGGATGCCCTCGGGCAGTCGGTCGAGCTTGTCGTAACGGCGCCAGCGGCTCGCCGGATACTTGTGGAACGCCATCTCGCCGAGCGGGGTGCCCTGGCGCAGCGCGGCCGACACGTGCGCGGGCAGGATGGTGTCGGCCAGGTCGCAGAGCCCCGCGAAATCGTGTGGCGGCTCGACCTTTCCGACGCCGAACGTCGTCACGTTCCACACGCCGTCCTCGTAGAACAGCATCCCGATGCCCAGCGGCTGCTCCCGCGACGCGCCCGCCACCACCACCTTCTCGGCGAGCAGACCGTCGGGCACCTGCACCCGCTGGCTGGCGTAGCCGATGCCGACGAAGATGACGTCCTCGCGGGGCCGCCCATAACCCCACTTCTCCAGCCAGGCGGGCAGCCGGGTGCCGCGCCCGGTGGCGTCGACCACCAGATCGGCGGGCACCTGCTCGCCCGAGTCGAGCACGACGCCGGTGACCCGGCCGCGGCCCGCGTCGTAGCTGGGTTCGTCGACCCCGGCGCGGATCACCTCGACGTTGGCGAGGTCTTGCACCCGCTTGCGGATCTGCCATTCCAGCTGCGGCCGGCTCGGCACGTACGCGGTGAACTCGCTCTGCAACCGGTGCGCGGTACCCAGCACATGTCCGGCGGCCCCGAAGTGGATGCAGTCCGGACGGTTCTCCAGGATCGGGACGCCGTCGGCGACCATGCCCTCGAGCAGGCCAGGGAAGTGGCTCTCGAACTCCGCGGCGCCGCGGGCCATCAGCAGGTGGACGTGGCGGTCCTGCGGAACCGCCGCGCGGTTGGCCGGGCCGTCGGGCAGATCGTCGCGCTCGTAGACCGTCACCCGGTCACTGACGTCGGAGAGCACCCGCGCCGCGCACAGTCCCGCGAGGCTGGCGCCGATCACGATCGCGTGTTTATAACTCCGCCCCATCGGGTGCACAGTACTCGGTAGATTGCCCGAACGGACCCCACGAAAGGACGTGCGATGGCTCGGCGCACCAAATCGGTAGAGCAGTCCATCGCCGACACCGACGAACCGGACACCCGGTTGCGCAAGGACCTGAACTGGTGGGACCTCACCGTGTTCGGCGTCTCCGTGGTGATCGGCGCGGGCATCTTCACGATCACCGCGTCGACCGCGGGCAACCTCACCGGCCCGGCGATCTCGATTTCGTTCGTACTCGCGGCGATCGCGTGTGGGCTGGCGGCGCTGTGCTACGCCGAGTTCGCCTCGACGGTGCCCGTGGCGGGCAGCGCATACACGTTCTCGTACGCGACATTCGGCGAATTCGTCGCCTGGATCATCGGCTGGGACCTCATCCTCGAGTTCGCCGTCGCGGCGGCGGTCGTGGCCAAGGGCTGGTCGAGTTACCTAGGCACCGTGTTCAACTTCGGCGGCGGTGTCGCGGATTTCGGTGCGGTGCAACTGGATTGGGGCGCGCTGCTGATCATCGCGTTCGTCACCACGATCCTGGCGCTGGGGACCAAGCTCTCGGCGGGCGTCAGCCTGGTGATCACGGTGATCAAGCTCGCGGTGGTGCTGCTCGTGGTCGCCGTCGGCGCGTTCTACATCAAGGCCGCCAACTACACGCCGTTCATCCCGCCGGCCCAGCCGGGGGAGGGCGGCAGCGGCACCGAGCAGTCGCTGTTCTCGCTGATCACCGGCGCCGAGGGCAGCAGCTACGGCTGGTACGGCCTGCTCGCCGGCGCGTCGATCGTGTTCTTCGCGTTCATCGGCTTCGACATCGTCGCCACCACCGCCGAGGAGACCAAGAACCCGCAGCGCGACGTGGCGCGCGGCATCATCGCCTCGCTGGCGATCGTGACGGTGCTCTACATCGCGGTGTCGGTGGTGCTGACCGGCATGGTGCGCTACACCGAACTGCGCGACGCCGGCGCCGAGGCCAATCTCGCGACGGCGTTCGCGCTCAACGGCGTGGACTGGGCGGCCAAGGTCATCTCGATCGGCGCGCTGGCCGGGTTGACGACGGTGGTGATCGTGCTGGTGCTCGGGCAGACCCGGGTGTTGTTCGCGATGTCGCGCGACGGCCTGCTGCCGCGGTCGCTGGCCAAGACGGGGACTCACGGGACGCCGGTGCGCATCACGCTGATCGTCGGTGTGCTGGTGGCGATCACCGCGTCGGTCTTCCCGATCGGCAAGCTCGAGGAGATGGTCAACATCGGCACGCTGTTCGCGTTCGTGCTGGTGTCGGCGGGCGTGATCGTGCTGCGCCGCACGCGGCCCGACCTCGAACGCGGTTTCCGCGTGCCGGGCGTGCCCCTGCTGCCGGTCGCCTCGATCGTGGCGTGCGTGTGGCTGATGCTCAACCTCACCGCGCTGACGTGGATCCGGTTCCTGATCTGGATGGCGATCGGCGTCGTCATCTACTTCGTGTACAGCCGCCGCAACTCGGTGCTGGGCCGCAGGGAGTCCGCCGGCATCAGCTGATCCCCGATCGGCGAGCGCTCATCCTGGTACAGAGCTCAAGCTCGAAACCGTACAAGGGTGAGCGCTCGCCACCCTGCGGTGGTTTACAAAACATAGGTTCGTGTCTAGACAGCCGACATATGAGCCGCTATAGTCAAGTCGACGACGTGACGGCACTCACAACAGGAGGCTGGCGATGACCATGCAGATGTCCGAGATGGAGATCGCACAGTGGCGCGACCGGAAGCGCTATCTGTGGCTGATGGGCCTGATCGCCCCGACCGCACTGTTCGTGATGCTGCCGCTGGTCTGGGCGTTCAACGAGTGGGGCTGGCACGTCGCGGCGCAGGTGCCGTTCTGGATCGGCCCGATCCTGCTCTACATCCTGCTGCCCGCGCTGGACCTGAAGTTCGGCCCGGACGGACAGAACCCGCCCGACGAAGTGATGGAGCGCCTCGAAAACGACAAGTACTACCGCTATTGCACCTACCTCTACATCCCGTTCCAGTACGCCAGCGTGGTCGTCGGCGCCTACCTGTTCACCGCGTCGGACCTGAGCTGGCTCGGGTTCGACGGCGGGCTGGGCTGGCCGGCCAAGATCGGCCTGGCGCTGTCGGTCGGCCTGCTCGGCGGGGTCGGCATCAACACCGCGCACGAGATGGGGCACAAGAAGGACTCGCTGGAGCGCTGGCTGGCCAAGATCACGCTGGCGCAGACCTGCTACGGCCACTTCTACATCGAGCACAACCGCGGCCACCACGTGCGCGTCGCCACCCCGGAGGACCCGGCGTCGGCGCGGTTCGGCGAGACGTTCTGGGAGTTCCTGCCCCGCAGCGTGTTCGGGTCGCTGAAGTCGGCGTGGGAGCTGGAGGCGAAGCGGCTGGACCGCGCGGGCAAGAGCAAGTGGCACTGGTCCAACGACGTGCTCAACGCGTGGGCGATGTCGGCGGTGTTCTACGGCGTGCTGATCGCGGTGTTCGGCTGGGCGCTGCTGCCCTACATCGTCATCTCGGCGATCTTCGGCTTCACGCTGCTCGAGACGGTCAATTACCTCGAGCACTACGGCCTGCTGCGGCAGAAGCTCGACAGCGGCCGCTACGAGCGCTGCGCCCCGGTGCACAGCTGGAACTCCGACCACATCGTGACCAACCTGTTCCTGTATCACCTGCAGCGGCACAGCGATCACCACGCCAACCCGACGCGGCGCTACCAGACCCTGCGCAGCATGGACGGCGCGCCGAACCTGCCCAGCGGCTATGCGTCGATGATCGCGCTGACCTATTTCCCGCCGCTGTGGCGCAAGGTGATGGACCACCGCGTGCTCGAGCATTACGACGGCGACCTCAGCCGGGTCAACATCCACCCCCGGGTGCGGGACAAGGTGGTGGCTCGCTACGGAGCGGGCGATGAGCGCTTGCGCGAAGAGCGGGGTGCCTGAGCATTGGCCGCCTACCGCTGCCCCGGCTGCGACTACGTCTACGACGAAGCCAAAGGCGCTCCGCGCGAAGGTTTCCCGCCCGGCACGCCGTGGGACCAGGTCCCCGACGACTGGTCCTGCCCGGACTGCGCGGTGCGCGAGAAGGTCGACTTCGAACCCGCCTGAATTCGTTGACGCAGGGTCGACATGAGACAGAGAAAGGAAGAGCGATGGACTACAAGCTGTTCATCTGCGTGCAGTGCGGATTCGAGTACGACGAGGAGAAGGGCTGGCCCGAGGACGGCATCGCGCCGGGCACCCGCTGGGACGACATCCCCGACGACTGGAGCTGCCCGGACTGCGGCGCGGCGAAGTCGGACTTCGAGATGGTCGAGATCGCCCGTCCGTGACGACTAGTCTCGCCGCTGTGAACAGTCCGCGACGGACCGCGCCGCGCATCCCGTACGCCGAGGCGTCGAGAGTGTTGCTGCGCGACTCCATCCTGGACGGCATGCGCGAGCTCCTGCTGAGCAGGGACTGGTCGGCGATCACACTGTCGCACGTGGCCAAGGCCGCCGGGATCAGCAGGCAGACCATCTACAACGAGTTCGGCTCTAGACAGGGCCTGGCGCAGGCCTACGCGATGCGGCTGGCCGACCGGCTCGTCGACCAGATCGACGTCGCAATCGACGGCAACGTCGGCGACGTCGAGGCGGCGTTCCTGCAGGGCTTCCGCGACTTCTTCACCGAATCGGCCGCCGACCCGCTGGTGATCTCCCTGCTGACCGGCGAGGCCAAACCCGATCTGCTGCAGCTCATCACCACCGACAGCGGACCGATCATCACGCACTGCAGCCAGCGGCTGACCGCGACGTTCATCGACAGCTGGGTCAAGGCCAGCGAGGAGGACGCCGGCGTGCTGGCCAGGGCGATCGTCCGGCTGGCGATGAGCTACGTGTCGATGCCGCCGGAAGCCGATCATGACGTGGCCCGTGACCTGGCCAGATTGATGACGCCGTTCGCCGAACGCTACGGTGTTATCGATACCCCGTAGCTGTCAGAGCGCACGAGCGCCTGTCCCGCGAGCCCGCAGGCTGGGGGTTTCGCATGAACGTCGCCGATGCGTGCGTTCGTGCGCCCAAAAGCAATGACGAACGAATAGGGGCTCTACATGACCGAGTTGAAGGCCGACTCCCGCAACGGGATCGACTTCAAGGTGGCCGACCTGTCGCTGGCAGACTTCGGCCGCAAGGAGATCCGGCTGGCCGAGCACGAGATGCCGGGCTTGATGGCGCTGCGCCACGAGTACCACGACGTGCAGCCGCTGAAGGGGGCCCGCGTCTCGGGCTCGCTGCACATGACCGTGCAGACCGCGGTGCTGATCGAGACGCTGACGGCCCTCGGTGCTGAAGTTCGATGGGCCAGCTGCAACATCTTCTCCACCCAGGACCACGCGGCCGCGGCCGTCGTCGTCGGCCACCACGGCACCGTCGAGGAGCCCAAGGGTGTCCCGGTGTTCGCCTGGAAGGGCGAGACGCTCGAGGAGTACTGGTGGGCCGCCGAGCAGATGCTCACCTGGGAGGGCGAGCCGGCGAACATGATCCTCGACGACGGCGGGGACGCGACGATGATGGTGCTGCGCGGCGCGCAGTACGAGAAGCAGGGCGTGGTGCCGCCCGCCGAGGACGACGACCCGGCGGAGTGGAAGGTGTTCCTGGGCGTGCTGCGGGAGCGCTTCGAGACCGACAAGACCAAGTGGACGAAGATCGCCGAATCGGTCAAGGGCGTCACCGAGGAGACGACGACCGGCGTGCTGCGGCTGTACCAGTTCGAGGCCGCCGGTGAGCTGCCGTTCCCGGCGATCAACGTCAACGACTCGGTCACCAAGAGCAAGTTCGACAACAAGTACGGCACCCGGCACTCGCTGATCGACGGCATCAACCGCGGCACCGACGTGCTGATCGGCGGCAAGAAGGTGCTGATCTGCGGCTACGGCGACGTGGGCAAGGGCTGCGCGGAGTCGCTGGCCGGTCAGGGCGCGCGCGTCGCGGTCACCGAGATCGACCCGATCAACGCGTTGCAGGCGCTGATGGACGGTTTCGACGTCGTCACCGTCGAGCAGGGCATCGGCCAGGCCGACATCGTGATCACCTCGACCGGCAACAAAGACATCATCACCCTCGAGCACATGCGGGCGATGAAGGACCAGGCCATCCTGGGCAACATCGGCCACTTCGACAACGAGATCGACATGGCCGCCCTCGAGCGGTCGGGCGCCAAGAAGCTCAACATCAAGCCGCAGGTCGACCAGTGGATCTTCGACGACGGCAAGTCGATCATCGTGCTGTCCGAGGGCCGGCTGCTCAACCTGGGCAACGCGACGGGTCACCCGTCATTCGTGATGAGCAACAGCTTCTCCAACCAGGTGATCGCGCAGATCGAGCTGTGGACCAAGAACGACGAGTACGACAACGCGGTGTACCGGTTGGCCAAGCACCTCGACGAGAAGGTTGCGCGCATCCACGTCGAGGCGCTCGGCGGCACGCTGACCAAGCTCACCAAGGAGCAGGCGGAGTACATCGGCGTCGACGTCGAGGGCCCATACAAGCCCGAGCACTACCGCTACTGAGTTCCATCCGAGACTGCGGGCAGATCGCGAATCATCGCCATCTGTCCGCAGTTTCGGTGTTCAGGAGATGGCGCCGCACCGGTTCTTCAGATCCAGCAGCGGCTGCCGGATGCCCGCCATCTCCGCCTTCTCCTGCGGATGGTCGCTGAGCCAGGCCGTCGTCCGGTCGGCCACCTGCTCGCGCGACAGGCCTTGCAGCGTGCTCATGAAGCCGTTGAGGTCGGGGTGGGTGAACAGGTAGGCCGACGTCGACGCGTCCACCCCCGCCCGCACCCCCTCGAGGTCGGCGCTCGTGCAGTTCGGGGGTTCGGCATTGGCCAACGGCGACAGGGCGATCACCGCCGCTGTGGCGGCGAGCGATGACGACACGAACATCGACACTCGGCGTACGGCACGGGTACTTGGCATCACGGATCTCCTGGTCGAGAGGGCTACGGTCGTTTGCCAGTGTGCGTCCCGCCGTGCGCTGATGCGCCCGCTCGCAAGGACTTTCACAGCATGCCCGCAGCGATCCTCCAGCCGGCCTATGCCGGGTACTCGTCGCGCTTGCGCGGCCAGTCCGAGAAGTCCTCGCCACGTCCCTTGGGTGCGCGGTCCAGCAGCTGCCACGTCGCGTTCAGCGCTTCGGTGCCGCGGTCGTAGGTCGAGTACGTGTGGTAGACGACGCCGTCCTCGAGCGCGAAGCAGCTGAGCGCCATCAGCTCCATCACGTCGAGCATGCTGCCGGTGCCCGACCCGAAATCCCTTCGCGGCGTTGGCACGTGCATGTATCCGAAGAAGTCGGCGTCGAAGTCGCTTTCGCCCGACGACACCCACTCGACGTCCCAGCCCATCCGTTCCTTGTAGGCGGTCAGCACCGGTAACGGCGAACGCGACGCGAGCACGAACGTCACGTCGCGGTGCGCGAGGTGCGGCACCGCGCCGACCAGATTGTCCGTCTCGAACGTGCAGCCCGGGCAGCCCTCCGGGGTCTTGGGCCCGTGCATGAAGTGCCGCACGATCAGCTGCGAACGGCCGTCGAACAGATCGGCCAGCGTGCGCGGACCCGCCGTGGTGTCGAACAGGTACCGCTTGTCGACCGGCACCCACGGCAGTTCCTGGCGTGTCCGGGCCAGCTCCGTGGCCCGCCGGGTCAACTCCTTCTCCTCGGCGAGCTGGCGCTCGTAGGCGGCTCGCCACTGGTCGCGCGTGCCGACCGCGTGCGTGGTCATCGTGTCTCCTGGTGATCGGGGAACGGGGTCCGTCGGAAAAGAGACTGTCGCCGGTGCCGGAACTCATCGCGGCGGGCCGTTACGCTTCCGGCGTGCTGATGGTGATCGAGGGCGTCGACGGCGCGGGCAAACGAACCTTGACCGACGGGCTGCGCACCGCGTTCGAGGCCGCCGGTCAATCGGTGACCAGCCTGGCGTTCCCGCGGTATCACCGCTCCCTCGAAGCGGACCTGGCCGCCGAGGCGCTGCACGGCGCCCACGGCGACCTCGCCGAGTCCGTCTACGCGATGGCCGTGCTGTTCGCCCTCGACCGATCCGGCGCCAAAGCCGAAATCAATTCTCTGGCAAGCGAATACGACGTCGTCATCCTCGACCGCTATGTGGCGTCCAACGCCGCCTACAGTGCGGCCCGGCTGCACCAGGGCGTCGACGGGCCGGTCGTCGAATGGGTCCGCACCCTGGAGTACGACCGGCTGGCACTGCCGACACCCGATTGGCAGGTGCTGCTCGCGGTGCCGACCGAACTGGCGGCCGCGCGTGCCGAACACCGCGCCAACACCGAGGCCGACCGCGCCAAGGACGCCTACGAGCGCGACGGTGGCCTGCAGCAGCGCACCTCGGACGTCTACGCCGCTCTGGCCGCCGCCGGCTGGTGCGGGGAGTGGAAGGTCGCAGGCCCCGACGTCGACCCCGCGGCGCTGGCCGCCGAACTGGCCGGATAGTTCCCGGCAGGCCCGGGTAACCGGGCGGCATGGTGCGCCGCGTCCCGTCATCGGCGCTGTGGACCTCCACGGCGCTGTACCGGTTCCGCGAGCGCCTGTTCGCGCTGCCCGCCCTCGTCCTGGTGGCCGGGGTGGTGCTGGCCGAGGTGACCGCGTTCCTCGACGACGTGGTGGGCGTCGACACCTCGCTGCCGTTGACCGTGGAGATGAACAGCAACGCCGCCACCTGGCTGCTGAGCACCGTCGCGGGCGCCACGATCACCACCGCGGGCGTCGTGTTCTCGCTGACGGTGGTGAGCCTGCAGCTGGCCAGCAGCCAGTTCTCACCGCGGGTGATGCGGTCGTTCATCCGGGACCGGGTCAGCCAACTTGTCATCGGATCGCTGGTGGCGACGTTCGTGTTCTGCGTGCTGACGCTGCGCCACATCAGCGGCGACCCGACCTCCAACGCGCCGCGGGTGTCGATGACGACGGCGATCGTGCTGGCGGTCGCGACGGTGCTGCTGATCATCGCCTACCTCAACCGGTTGGCCTACGGACTGCAGGTCGGTGAGGTGGTCCGCACGATCGCCGCCGAGGCCGACGAGGTCATCGACGAACAGGCGCGCGAGACCCGCGCGGAGACACCGGCGCCAAACCCGCCGGACCACACTGGCAAGGACCCCATCGCCGAGGACCACCTCGCCGTGCACGCCGCCGCCGACGGGTGGGTGACCCAGTCGGGCAGCAGGCACATCCTCGCGGCGGTGCCGCCGGCGACGGTGGTGCGGCTCGAGACGCGCACCGGGGCCTACATCCATCGCGGCGAGGTGCTGATGACGCTGTGGCCCAAGCCGCCCGATCCGGCCCGCGTCGAACGCCGACTGCTGGCGACCGTCGAGGTCGCCGACATCCGGACCATGCAACAGGACATCGACTTCGGGATCCGCCAGCTCGTCGACATCGCACTGCGCGCGCTGAGCCCGGCGGTCAACGATCCGACGACGGCCGCCGACGTGGTGCTGCGACTGGGCAGCCTGATGCGTCGGCTGCTGGCCCGCGACATGCCGCCGCAGTCGGTGGCCGGAGCCGACGGGCGGGTGCTGCTGCGGCCGTGGGACCTGTCGCACGAGGAGTACGTCCGGCACGCGTTCGACCAGATCCGGCAGACGTCGCTCAGTCAGCCGCACGTGGTCGCCACGCTGCTGCGGGTGCTGCACATGCTGATCGAGCACGCCCGCGCGGTCGGCCGCGACGAGTACGTGCCCGCGCTGCGCACCCAGGTCCGGCTGCTGACCGAGAGCGTGGCCAGCCGCGGCGACATCCACCCGGTCGACCTGCAGCGGCTGCAGCAGATATCGGGCGGCGCCGACCCCGCCGAACACGACCTGTGACGGCGGGATCCGGCGGGCTTGCCGGTCAACACGCGAAACGCCCTGCGTGGTAGCCGGGGTTTATCGCATTTCGGTGACACCATGGACACCATGAGGCAAAGGATTCTGGTTGTCGACGATGACCCCTCGCTGGCCGAGATGCTCACCATCGTGCTGCGCGGAGAGGGTTTCGACACCGCCGTGATCGGTGACGGCACACAGGCGCTCACCGCGGTGCGCGAGCTGCGGCCCGACCTGGTGCTGCTCGACCTGATGCTGCCCGGCATGAACGGCATCGACGTGTGCCGCGTGCTGCGCGCCGACTCCGGTGTGCCGATCGTGATGCTCACCGCCAAGACCGACACCGTCGACGTGGTGCTCGGCCTGGAATCCGGCGCCGACGACTACGTGATGAAGCCGTTCAAGCCGAAGGAACTCGTCGCGCGCGTGCGGGCCCGGCTGCGGCGCAACGAGGACGAGCCTGCCGAGCTGCTGTCCATCGGCGACGTCGACATCGACGTGCCCGCCCACAAGGTCACCCGGCAGGGCGAGCAGATTTCGCTGACACCGCTTGAGTTCGACCTGTTGGTGGCGTTGGCGCGCAAACCGCGTCAGGTGTTTACTCGTGATGTGCTGCTCGAACAGGTGTGGGGGTACCGTCACCCCGCGGACACCCGTTTGGTGAACGTGCATGTTCAACGGTTGCGGGCCAAGGTCGAGAAGGACCCGGAGAACCCGCAGGTGGTGTTGACCGTTCGAGGAGTGGGATACAAGGCCGGACCTCCGTGACCCCTGACGGTCTCACCGTCCTGGTGACCGAGTATGGTTCTGGCGCTCGGCGGTCGCCGTGATCTTCAGTTCGAGGCGGCGCATCCACCGGCGTTCGGCGCCGCTGGTGCGCGGTCTGGGCGCACTCGGCCGGGCATTGAGCCTCGCCTGGCGGCGGTCCCTGCAACTGCGTGTCGTCTCGCTGACGCTGGGCCTGTCGCTGGCCGTCATCCTGGTCCTGGGCTTCGTGCTGACCAGCCAGATCACCGACCGCATCCTCGAGGTGAAGGTGCGCGCGGCCACCGAGGAGATCGACCGCGCCCGCACCACGGTCAGCGGGATCGTCGGCGGCGAGGAGACCCGCTCGCTGGACAGCAGCCTGCAGCTGGCGCGTAACACGCTCATCGACCGCACCGCCGATGCCGGGCCCGGGCTGGCCGGGACGTTCGACGCGGTGTTGGTGGTGCCCGGCGACGGGCCCCGCGCGGCCACCGCGGCGGGCCCGGTGCAGCAGGTGCCCGAGGCGCTGCGCGAATTCGTCAAGGCCGGGCAGGTCAGCTACCAGTACGCGACCGTGCACACCGACAGCTTCTCCGGGCCCGCGCTGATCGTCGGCAGCCCGACGTCGTCGTCGGTGACCAACCTCGAGCTGTACCTGATCTTCCCGCTCAACAACGAGGAGTCCACGATCGCGTTGGTGCGCGGCACCATGGCCACCGGCGGGGTGGTGCTGCTCGGGCTGCTCGCCGCGATCGCGCTGCTGGTGGCCCGCCAGATCGTGCTGCCGGTGCGGTCGGCGTCGCGCATCGCCGAACGGTTCGCCGAAGGCCACCTGACCGAGCGGATGCCGGTGCGCGGCGAGGACGACATGGCGCGGCTGGCCGTCTCGTTCAACGACATGGCCGAGAGCCTGCACCGCCAGATCACCCAGCTCGAGGAGTTCGGCAACCTGCAGCGCCGGTTCACCTCCGACGTCAGCCACGAGCTGCGCACCCCGCTGACGACGGTGCGGATGGCCGCCGACCTGATCCACGACCACAGCGACGACCTCGACCCCGCGCTGCGCCGGTCGACCGAGCTGATGGTCAGCGAACTCGACCGGTTCGAGACGCTGCTCAACGACCTGCTGGAGATCTCGCGGCACGACGCCGGTGTCGCCGAACTGTCGGTGGAGTCGGTCGATCTGCGGTCGACGGTCAAGAGCGCGCTGGAGAACGTCGGCCACCTCGCCGCCGACGCCGACATCGAGCTGATCGAGGAGATGCCGGCCACCGAGGTGATCGCCGAGGTGGACCCGCGGCGGGTCGAGCGGATCCTGCGCAACCTGATCGCCAACGCCATCGACCACGCCGAACACAAGCCGGTCCGCATCCGGATGGCCGCCGACGAGGACACCGTCGCGGTCACGGTCCGCGACTACGGGGTGGGGCTGCGCCCGGGTGAGGAGAAGCTGGTGTTCAGCCGGTTCTGGCGATCGGATCCGTCGCGGGTGCGGCGCTCCGGCGGCACCGGCCTGGGCCTGGCGATCAGCATCGAGGACGCCCGGCTGCACCAGGGCCGGCTGGAGGCGTGGGGAGAGCCCGGTAAGGGCGCCTGCTTCCGGCTGACGCTGCCGCTGGTGCGCGGCCACAAGGTCACCACCAGCCCGCTGCCGATGAAACCCGTTGAGCCCGAGGATGTTCCGCGCTCCAGCCGCGACCGCGAGCACGCGCAGGAGAGCGTGTGAAACGCCTGGTGTCGGCGGTCGCGGCGCTGCTGATGTTCGCGCTCACCGGGTGCGCTGGCGTGCCCAGTTCGTCGGCGCCGCAGGCGATCGGCACCGTCGACCGCCCCGCGCCGCCCAGCCTGCCCAAGCCGACGCCCGGCATGGACCCCGACGTGTTGCTGCGCGAATTTCTCAAAGCCACCGCCGATCCCGCGAACCGGCACCTGGCCGCCCGCCAGTTCTTGACCGAATCGGCCTCCAGCGGTTGGGACGACGCGGGCAGCGCGCTGCTGATCGACAACGTGGTGTTCGTCGAGACCCGCACGCCCGAACGGGTTTCGGTGACCATGCGAGCCGACATCCTCGGCTCGCTGTCGGACATGGGCGTGTTCGAGACCGGGGAGGGCGCGCTGCCCGATCCCGGGCCGATCGAACTGGTGAAGACCCCCGGCGGCTGGCGCATCGACAAACTGCCCAACGGCGTGTTCCTGGACTGGCAGCAGTTCCAGGCGACCTACAAGCGCAACACCCTGTACTTCGTCGACCCGACCGGCAGCACCGTGGTGCCCGACCCGCGGTACGTCGCGGTGTCCGACCCCGACCAGCTGGCCACCGAACTGGTCAGCAAGCTGATCGCCGGGCCGCGCCCGGAGATGGCCAACACGGTGCGCAACCTGCTGGGCCCGCCGCTGAAGCTGCGCGGCCCGGTGACGCGGGCCGACGGCGGCAAGATGGGTGTGGGCCGCGGCTACGGCGGCGCCAGGATCGACCTGGACAACCTGTCGACCACCGATCCGCACAGCAGGCAACTGCTCGCGGCGCAACTCATCTGGACGCTGAACCGGGCGGGGATCAACGGCCCCTATGTGATCAACGCCGACGGCGCCGCCCTCGACGACCGGTTCGCCGAGGGGTGGGAGACCACCAACGTCGCGGCCACCGACCCGGGCGCGGCCTCGGGCGCGGCCGCCGGGCTGCACGCGCTGGTGGCCGGCTCGCTGGTCGCGCTCGACGGGCAGCGCACCCCGCGGGTGCCGGGGCCGTTCGGCCAGATGCCCGACCAGACCGCGGCGGCGGTGTCGCGCACCGGTCAGGAGGTCGCTTCGATCGTCACGCTGCGGCCGGGAGCGCCCGACATGGCGTCGTCGCTGTGGGTCGGTCCGCTCGGCGGCGACGCGTCGCAGGCGCTCGACGCCCGCAGCCTGTCGCGGCCCAGCTGGTCGCTGGACCACGCGGTGTGGGTGGTGGTCGACGGCAACAACGTGGTGCGCGTCATCCAGGACGCCTCGGGGCAGCCCGCGCGCATCCCCGTCGACCTGACGCCGGTGTCGAGTCGGTTCCCCGGTGTCATCACCGAGTTGCAGTTGTCGCGCGACGGCACCCGCGCCGCGATGGTGATCGACGGGCAGGTGATCCTGGCCGGCGTCGAGCAGACCGCGGGCGGCGGGTTCGCGTTGACCTACCCGCGCCGGTTGGGCTACGGCCTCGGCAACACCGTGGTGTCGCTGTCCTGGCGCACCGGCGACGACATCGTGGTCAGCCGCACCGACCCGCAGCACCCGGTCTCCTACGTCAACCTCGACGGCGTCAACTCCGACGGCCCGAGCCGCAACCTGGCGATGCCGGTCACCACCGTCGCGGCCAACCCGTCGACGGTGTACGTCGCCGACGCCCGCGGCGTGCTGCAGCTGTCCGGGTCGGCGGCCGAGGACGATCCGGCGTGGGCCGAGGTGCGGCCGCTGATGGTGCCGCGCGCCGAACCGGTGCTGCCCGGCTGAGCCGACTGGTTGAACCTTCTTCGACGGTGACTCGTCGTGCTGGTCAACGGACGCCACCGGGCGCCGCTGAAGCAGCCAGGAGTCGAACATGAAGATCCGCGGTCCACTCGTCACGTTGTGCGCGGCCGCCGCCGTCGGGACCGGTATGTGGTTCGTCAACGTCGCCAACGAGGAGCCGGCACCGGCCGCGCGCGTCGCGAGCCCGGCGCCGTCGTCCGCGCAGGCGCCCGCCCCGAAGCCCGCCGAGAAACCCGCTCAGAAACCCGCGCCGGTGTTCCCCGCCAAGGCCGACTACATCGGCAAGATCCCGACCGCCGCCGGTGTCATCACGCTCGACGTCTCCGTCGACGGGCAGAAGGCCGTCGCGTACGCCTGCGACGGCAACGCCGTCGAGTCCTGGATGCGCGGCAACGCCGTGAACGGCGCCGTCAGCCTGGCCAGCCAGGACAAGACCAGCCGCCTCGAGGGCCGCCTGCGCGACGACACCGTCGTCGGCACCCTGTGGATCGGGCAGAAGCGATGGGACTTCACCGCCCCCGCCGCCCAGTCGCCGGCGGGGCTGTACGTCTACGACGAGGTCGGGTTGCGCAGCAGCTGGATCGTCGACTCGGCCGGCGCGGTGACCGGCGTGCTCAAGAGCATCGACGGCTCGACCAAGCCCGCACCCGAGCTGTCCGCCGACGGCACGTCGGTGATCGGCGGGCGCACCGTCAGCGCCGTGCGGGTGAACGGCGACGGCAATGACTGACTCCGGCTTGACTGACACCGCCACCGAACGGCTGAGGGCGGGCGCGCCGGCGGACACCGCGATGCTCATCGCCGTGGCGATCGGCGCGCTGGTCGCCGTCGGGCTCGGCGTCTTCGCCAAACTCCATGAGCCGCAGTTCTTCTCGATTAACATCGCCGGATTCTCCAGCGGTACCGCGGTCAAGTCGTGGCTGGCGACGTTGGCGCTGGCGCTGGCGCTGTTCCAGCTGGTGTCGGCGTTCGTCATGTACCGGCTGACGCCCGGGCGCGTCCCGGCGTGGATCGGCCCCGCGCACGTGTGGTCGGGACGGCTGGCCGTGCTGGCGAGCGTGCCCGTCGCGGTGCACTGCCTCTACGCGCTCGGGTTCGGCGACACCGACGGCCGGGTGTTCTTCCACTCGCTGTTCGGATGCTTCTTCTACGGCGTCTTCGTCACCAAAATGATCCTGCTGACCCGGCGGGGACTGCGAGGATGGGTCATCCCGATCGCCGGGGGACTGCTGTTCTTCGGCCTGGTGTACGTCTGGCTGACCTCAGCCCTGTGGTTCTTCCAGACGTCCGGCATCACGCTCTGAGAACAGGAACGCCATGGACCGCAAACACTTCCTCATCGGCGCCGGACTCGGCGCCGCGGCGACCACGCTCGCCGCATGCAGCACCTACGGCAAGAAGCCCGAGGCGCCACCGGCGGACACGCCGACCGGCTCGACCGCCGCGGCGAACGTGCTCACCAAGACCTCCGACGTGCCCGTCGGCGCCGGGGTGATCGTCGACGAGGTCGTGGTCACGCAGCCGACGGCGGGTGAGTTCCTGGCGTTCTCGACGACGTGCACCCACGCGGGCTGTGCGGTCAACAAGGTCGCCGACGGTCTCATCCAGTGCCCCTGCCACGGCAGCAGGTTCAACCTCGACGGGTCGGTGGCCAAGGGCCCGGCCAGCCGACCGCTGCAGACCGAAACCGTTTCGGTGCAGGGCGATTCGATCGTCCGCGGCTGACACGCACAGGCCGCGGATGTCGGACCGTGGCGCGACACTGCGGGCATGCTCGATCTGATCCTGCCGCTGCAGTGCGGCGGCTGCGGCGCCCCCTCGACGCGGTGGTGCGGTGACTGTGCCGCCGCGCTGACGGTGCGCGCCGACGAACCGCACCTGGTCACGCCGCGGCTCGACCCCGGCGTGCCGGTCTTCTCGCTGGGCCGCTACGCCGGGCCGCGGCGGCGGGCCGTCGTTGCGGTCAAGGAGCACGGCCGCGCCGACCTGATCCCCGTGCTGGCCGGCGCGCTGCGCACCGGCCTGCTGCACCTGCTGACCTGGGGACTGCTCGACACACCGCTGACGGTGGTGCCCGCACCGACGCGAGCGTGGGCGGCGCGCCGGCGCGGGGGAGACCCGGTGGCAAGGACCGCCCGCGCCGCGACCGCGGGCCTGCCGGGTGTCACCGTCGCGGCCGCGCTGCGGACCCGCGCGTTCGTCGCCGACTCCGTCGGCTTGTCGACCGCGGACCGGCAGCGCAACATCGCCGGGCGCATCAAGGCGCTGCGCGCGGTCGGCGGCGAGGTGCTCGTCGTCGACGACATCGTCACCACCGGCGCGACCGCCGCCGAATCGGTCCGCGTCCTGCAAACCCGTGGGACACGCGTGGCGGCCGTGCTGGTTGTGGCGAACGCCTGACCTGCACCGCGGTCACCCCACTATCAAACCTGTGTGAAGAACAGAAAACGGGTCGTCGAATTAGTGGCACGACGGGGTGAACTCGGACTACCGTCGGCACCAACACCCGTGAATGACTCACGGCGGCGCTCAGGATCGAAGCGCCAACATCGCCCGCGAGCGGTAGGAGGTGAGTAGTCGACACCTTGCACCGGCGAGCGGCGAGCGGCGAGACATGCATGCCACGTCGGTGCGACTCCCACGACAACCCGGGCACGCTGAAGCGTGCGGACGCCAAAGAAACGAGTTGCCAAGCATGTCAAGCCAATCCCTGGACTCCCGCACCATGGTGATCGAGGACGAAGCACCCGAAACCCGGCCGCGCGCCGAGGTCGCGGTCACCGGCCGCAACGTCGAGATCCCCGACCACTTCCGCACCTACGTCGCAGAGAAACTGTCACGCCTGGAACGATTCGACCGCACCATCTACCTTTTCGACGTCGAGCTCGACCACGAACGCAACCGACGTCAACGCAAGAACTGTCAGCACGTGGAGATCACCGCGCGCGGTCGCGGCCCCGTGGTTCGCGGAGAGGCCTGCGCCGACAGCTTCTACGCCGCATTCGAGTCCGCGGTCAGCAAATTGGAGAACCGGCTGCGCCGCAGCAAGGACCGCCGCAAGATCCACTACGGGGACAAGACCCCGGTGTCGGTCGCCAAAGCCACCGCCATCACCACCCCGCCGGTGGAGACGACGGCCGTCGAGGAACACGACAGCGCCCCGCTCGACGAGCACGCGCCGGGCCGGATCGTGCGCGTCAAAGAACACCCGGCCACCCCGATGACCGTCGACGACGCGCTGTCGCAGATGGAACTGGTCGGCCACGACTTCTTCCTGTTCCACGACAAGGAGACCGACCGGCCGTGCGTGGTGTACCGCAGGCATGCCTACGACTACGGCCTCATCCGGCTGGCCTGACCCGCAGAACCTGATTCCGAGACCGGTCCGGCTCATCCGAGCCGGGCCGGTTTCGCTTTCCGCCGCGCACGCCGGAGCGGGACCGTGCTTTCAGGCACGTCACCTACCATGGGTGCAGCTGAAGACTTCCAACCCATAGGGGATATAGCGTGCTGCAAAAGTTGCTGCGTCTCGGTGAAGGCCGCATGGTCAAGCGCCTGCACGGGGTGGCCGACTACGTCGACTCACTGGCCGGCGACATCGAGAAGCTCACCGACGCCGAGCTGCGGGCCAAGACCGACGAGTTCAAAAAGCGGGTCGACGGCGGCGAAAGCCTCGACGACCTGCTGCCGGAGGCGTTCGCCGTCGCGCGTGAAGCGTCCTGGCGGGTGCGCAACCAGAAGCACTTCCACGTCCAGGTGATGGGCGGCGCGGCGCTGCACTTCGGCAACGTCGCCGAGATGAAGACCGGTGAGGGTAAGACCCTGACCGCCGTGCTGCCCGCCTACCTGAACGCCCTTAGCGGCAACGGCGTGCACATCATCACCGTCAACGACTACCTGGCCAAGCGCGACGCCGAGCAGATGGGTCGCGTGCACCGCTTCCTCGGCTTGTCGGTCGGCGTCATCCTGTCCGGCCTGACCCCCGACGAGCGGCGCGCCGCCTACGCCGCCGACATCACCTACGGCACCAACAACGAGTTCGGCTTCGACTACCTGCGCGACAACATGGCGCATTCGCTGGCCGACCTGGTGCAGCGCGGCCACAACTACGCGATCGTCGACGAGGTCGACTCGATCCTCATCGACGAGGCCCGCACCCCGCTCATCATTTCCGGACCCGCCGACGGCGCCTCGAACTGGTACACCGAGTTCGCCCGGCTCGCGCCGCTGATGGAGAAGGACGTCCACTACGAGGTCGACCTGCGCAAGCGCACCATCGGCGTGCACGAGGTGGGCGTCGAGTTCGTCGAGGACCAGCTCGGCATCGACAACCTCTACGAGGCCGCCAACTCGCCGCTGGTCAGCTACCTGAACAACGCGATCAAGGCCAAGGAGCTGTTCCAGCGCGACAAGGATTACATCGTCCGCGACGGCGAGGTGCTCATCGTCGACGAGTTCACCGGCCGTGTGCTGGTCGGCCGGCGCTACAACGAGGGCATGCACCAGGCCATCGAGGCCAAGGAACACGTCGAGATCAAGGCCGAGAACCAGACGCTGGCCACGATCACGCTGCAGAACTACTTCCGGCTCTACGACAAGCTCGCCGGCATGACCGGTACTGCCCAGACCGAGGCCGCCGAGCTGCACGAGATCTACAAGCTCGGCGTGGTCAGCATCCCGACCAACATGCCGATGATCCGCGCCGACCAGTCCGACCTGATCTACAAGACCGAAGAGGCCAAGTACATGGCCGTGGTCGACGACGTCTCCGAGCGCTATGAGAAGGGTCAGCCGGTGCTGATCGGCACCACCAGCGTGGAGCGCTCGGAGTATCTGTCCCGCCAGTTCCAGAAGCGGCGCATCCCGCACAACGTGCTCAACGCCAAGTACCACGAGCAGGAGGCGAACATCATCGCCGAGGCCGGCCGGCTCGGCGCGATCACCGTCGCCACCAACATGGCCGGCCGCGGCACCGACATCGTGCTCGGCGGCAACGTCGACTTCCTGGTCGACAAGCGCCTGCGGGCGCAGGGCCTCGACCCGGTGGAGACGCCCGAGGAGTACGAGAAGGCCTGGCACGAGGTGCTGCCGCAGGTCAAGGCCGAAGCGGCGGGCGAGGCCGAGGACGTGATCGCGGTCGGCGGGCTGTACGTGCTGGGCACCGAGCGCCACGAGTCGCGCCGCATCGACAACCAGCTGCGTGGCCGCTCCGGCCGCCAGGGCGACCCCGGCGAGTCGCGGTTCTACCTGTCGCTCGGCGACGAGTTGATGCGACGGTTCAACGGCGCGACGCTCGAGGCGCTGCTGACCCGGTTGAACCTGCCCGACGACGTGCCGATCGAGGCCAAGATGGTGACCCGCGCGATCAAGAGCGCGCAGACCCAGGTCGAGCAGCAGAACTTCGAGGTCCGCAAGAACGTCCTCAAGTACGACGAAGTGATGAACAAGCAGCGCATGGTCATCTACGACGAGCGCCGCCGCATCCTCGAGGGCGAGAACCTCGCCGAGCAGGCCCGCAAGATGCTCGTCGACGTGATCACCGCCTACGTCGACGGCGCGACCGCCGAGGGCTACTCCGAGGACTGGGACCTCGAGCAGCTGTGGACCGCGCTCAAGCAGCTCTATCCGGTCGGCATCGACCACCACGACCTGATCGACTCCGACGCGGTCGGTGAGCCCGGCGAGCTGACCCGCGACGAACTGCTCGAGGCGCTGATCGCCGACGCCGAGCGGGCGTACGCCGAGCGGGAGAAGGAGATCGAGGCGATCGCCGGTGAGGGCGCGATGCGCCAACTCGAGCGCAACGTGCTGCTCAACGTGCTGGACCGCAAGTGGCGTGAGCATCTCTACGAGATGGACTACCTCAAGGAGGGCATCGGCCTGCGCGCGATGGCGCAGCGCGATCCGCTCGTCGAGTACCAGCGCGAGGGCTACGACATGTTCATCGGCATGCTCGAGGGCCTCAAGGAGGAGTCGGTCGGCTTCCTGTTCAACGTGACGGTCGAGCCGGCACCGGCACCGGCGGTCGCTCCGGTCGCGACACCGTCGGGGCTGGCCGAGTTCGCCAAATCCGCTGCCGCACAGGCGCAGGACGGCGGACAGGGCGCGGTGGCCACCAAGGAGCGTCCGGCACCGTTGCGCGCCAAGGGAATCGACGACGACGAGTCGCGGCCGCTGACGTACTCCGGCCCGTCCGAGGACGGTTCGACGCAGGTGCAGCGCTCCAACGGCGGCGGCGGTCCGCGTCATGCGGCAGCGCCGGGCACCACGCGCAAGGAGCGCCGTGAGGCCGCGCGCCAGCAGGCCCGCGACGCGAAGGCGATGCGCAGGCGCTGAGCCCTAGGGCTCGAGGAGTGCCGCGAGGCGTTCCAGCGTCGCGCGCATGCCGTCCTGCGCCTGCGTGGCCATCGACCCCCTGCTGAGCAGCAGGCGCTGCCGGTCCTCGGAGATGTCCCACGTCTCGCGGACCAGCGTGCCGTCGGGCGCGGGTTCGAGTTCGTAGCGCCAGATCCGCCCGCCGATCAGACCCAGCGGGCCGATCGTGGTCTTCCACGCGATGCGCCGGTCGGGTTCGAACTCGACGACGGTGTTGGTCGTGCGGTACGGCAGGAACAGCGATTCCGGCCGCCCCCGCATCGACATGCCGAACCGGGCGCCCAGCGCCAGCGGCTGCGCGCCACCGGGCGCATGGTCGACGGTCCCCGAACCGTCGAACGCGGAATGCTGTGCGGCGTCGGCGAGTAACGCGAAGATCGCCGGGGCGGGCGCCGCGATGACCCGCTGCACGCTGACCGTGTCTGCCATGCGGTCAAGGCTAGGTCAGCCGATCTGCAGAGCGGTGACGCGCCAGCGGTGCCCGTCGTAGGCGATGCGCGCCGCGATCGCGCGCACCCGCGGCCCGCGGCTGTAGGTGCCGAACACCTCGGCGGCGGGGCTGTCGTCAGCGTCGACCATGCGCAACCGGACCCGGCGCAGCGTGGCCGCCGCCGACTGCGGACAGCGGGTCAGGGCGAGCACGTGCTCGGTCAGCGCCGGCACCAGCAGCGGGCGCAACTGCGCGGCCGGGCGCCGTCGGTCGATCACCTCGAGGACCCGGCGCAGCGCCGCGTCGGCGAACACGGTCGCGGACCGCGCGACGGACACCGGTGCCGGGGCGGCGCGCTGCAAATGCTCCTGACGCGGCGCCCGACCGCTTGCGGGGCTGCGGCGCCGCAGTGCCGTCGGGGTCGGCGGGGAGCAGGCGGCCATCCCGAGCGGCGGCGGCTCGAAGTCGATGACCGGGGCGACGACCGCGGTGGGCGGGTGTTCGGCGGCGGACGGATCGGTCCGGGAAGCGCTCACGGGTGTTCTCCAGCTGATCGGCGTGACGGGACGCGTCTGCCGGAGAGTCACAGACCCCTTCATGATCGCATGATTGGCAGGGGGTTCATTGCACCCGCAATGCGGGGACCCAGGGTCGGCGGCTAGCGTGGCGGGGTCTGCGACACTCGCGGCGGAACCGCGATGATCAGGGGGAGGGCTGGCACCGCGATGGTCACCAGGTTGTCGGCGGCTGACGCGGCGTTCTACCACCTGGAGAACAGCGCGACCCCGATGTACGTCGGGACGCTGTCGATCCTGCGCAAGCCCCGCAGCGGGCTGAGCTACGAGACGCTGCTCGCCACCGTCGAGCAGCGGCTCCCGCAGATCCCGCGCTACCGGCAGAAGGTGCGCGAGGTGACGCTGGGGCTGGCGCGGCCGGTGTGGGTCGACGACCCCGACTTCGACATCACCTACCACATCCGGCGCTCGGCGCTGCCGTCGCCGGGCAGCGACGCCCAGCTGCACGAGCTGATCGCGCGGCTCGGTTCCCGGCCACTGGACAAGTCGCGGCCGCTGTGGGAGATGTACCTGATCGAGGGCCTGGCCAAGAACCGCCTGGCGATCTACACCAAGTCGCATCAGGCGCTGGTCAACGGGATGACGGCGCTGGAGATCGGCCACGTCATCGCCGACCGGACGCAGAAGCCGCCGGAGTTCGGTGAGGACATCTGGATCCCGCTGCGCGAGCCCAGCGACCGCCAGCTGCTGCTCGGCGCGGTGGGCGAGTGGATCATGCGCCCGGCCGAACAGTTCGGCGCGGTGCGCTCGGCCGTCGTCGACATCGCCACCAACGCCGGCCAGCTCGTCGACGTGGGCCGCCGGGTCGTCGACGTGGCACGCACCGTCGCGCGCGGCACCGCCCCCAACAGCCCGCTGAACACCACGGTCTCGCGCAACCGGCGGTTCACCGTGTCCGGCGGGCGGCTGGAGGACTACCGGAAGGTGCGGGCGCGCTACGACTGCGACGTCAACGACGTCGTGCTGGCCGTGGTGGCCGGTGCGCTGCGCAACTGGCTGATGTCGCGCGGCGAGCCGGTCACGTCGTCGACGAAGGTGCGGGCGATGGCGCCGATGTCGGTGTACCCCGACGCCGAACTCGACGCGACCGGACCCGGCCAGGCCATCAGCGAGGTGTCCCCGTTCTTGGTCGACCTGCCGGTCGGCGAGGGCAACGCGGTGGTGCGGCTGTCGCAGATCGCCCACGCCACCGAGTCGGCGTCCACCGCGGCCAGCCTGGTCGACGCCAGAACGATCGTGACGCTGTCGGGTTTCGCCCCACCGACCCTGCACGCGATGGGAATCCGTGTCGCGACGACGTTTTCGGCGCGCCAGTTCAACCTGTTGCTCACCAACGTGCCCGGCGCGCAGCACCAGATGTACATCGCGGGCACCAAACTTCTCGAGACGTACGCGGTGCCGCCGCTGCTGCACAACCAGGTGCTGGCGATCGGGGTGACGTCGTACAACGGCACGGTCTACTACGGCATCAACGCCGACCGCGACGCGATGAGCGATGTCGACGTTTTGCCCGATCTGCTGCGCGAATCGCTGGAGGAGCTGCTCGAAGCCGCGAAGTAGAGCGGTCCGTGCGTTTGCCGGATTGACGGGCGAACCGCTTAGGGGGTCGAATTGGTCCACCATGACTGTGCGCCCTGAGAACGAGAAGAGTCCGACAGCCCGCGCAGCCGAACGGGCATTCAAGTCACCATCGAGCGACGTGGTACCCCATCCGGTCCTCGACCAGCCGGTCGAATCCGAGGCCTTCCGGTCGCGGGGGATCGACTGGATCGTCTTCGGCGTCACCGCCGTCATCGCGATCGCGTTCCTGGTGTGGGGGTTCGTCAGCACCGCGTCGCTGGCCACCGCCTCCGGCAACGCGCTGACCTGGGTGATGGACAACACCGGCTGGCTGTTCGTGCTGACCGCCTCGGGGTTCGTCGTGTTCACCCTGTGGCTGGCGATCGGCCGGTACGGGTCCATCCCGCTGGGCCGCGACGACGAGGAACCCGAGTTCAACGGCGTGTCCTGGGTCGCGATGATGTTCAGCGCGGGCATGGGGATCGGCCTGATGTTCTTCGGGGTGGCCGAACCGCTCTCGCACTTCGCGACGCCGCCGCCCGGCACGGGCCCGGCCGACAATCCCGACGCCGTGCAGAACGCGATGGCCACCACGCTGTTCCACTGGACGCTGCATCCGTGGGCGATCTACGCGGTGGTGGGCCTGGCAATCAGCTACGGCGTGTACCGCAAGGGCCGGCTGCAGCTGATCAGCGCGGCGTTCGAACCGCTGATCGGGTCGCGGGCGAACGGCCCGTGGGGCAAGGTCATCGACATGCTGGCGATCTTCGCCACACTGTTCGGATCCGCTGCCTCACTTGGTCTGGGCGCCTTGCAGATTCGCAGTGGGCTGCAGATCGTCGGCGGCATCGGCGAGACCGGCAACACCATCCTGGTCGTGATCATCACGGTGCTGACCGTCGCGTTCGTGCTGTCGGCGGTGTCGGGTGTCGCGCGCGGCATCCAGTGGCTGTCCAACATCAACATGGTGCTGGCCGTGCTGCTCGCGCTGTTCGTATTCGTCGTCGGCCCAACGGTTTTCATCCTCAACCTGCTGCCGACCTCGCTGGGTAGCTACCTGGCCGACATCGCGATGATGTCCGCGCGCACCGGCGCCGAAGGTGCCGACGTCAACGAGTGGCTGCAGTCGTGGACGATCTTCTACTGGGCGTGGTGGGTGTCGTGGACCCCGTTCGTCGGGATGTTCATCGCGCGAATCTCGCGGGGCCGCACCATCCGTCAGTTCGTCGCCGGTGTGCTGCTGGTGCCCAGCCTGGTGTCGCTGGTCTGGTTCGCGGTGTTCGGCGGGTCGGCGATCCGCCAGCAGCAGGACGGTATCGACCTCGCCGGCGAGGGCAGCATCGAGGCCCAGCTGTTCGGGCTGCTCGAGAACTACCCGATCGCGACCATCGCCAGCGTGCTGGTGATGGTGCTGGTCGCGATCTTCTTCGTGTCGGGTGCCGACGCCGCGTCGGTGGTGATGGGCTCGCTGTCCGAGCGCGGCACCATCAAACCCAGCCGCAGCACGGTGATCTTCTGGGGCGTGGCGACCGGTGCCGTCGCGGCGGTGATGCTGCTGGTCGGCGGGGAGGACGCGCTGACCGGCCTGCAGACCATCACGATCATCGCGGCGCTGCCGTTCGTCCTGGTGATGGTGGGCCTGGCGGTGGCGCTGGTGCGGGATCTGCGCCGCGACCCGCTGGTGGTGCGCAAGAAGTACGCGGAGGAGGCCGTCGACAGCGCGGTCATCCACGGCGTCATCGAACACGGCGACGACTTCATCATCTCGGTCGAGAAGGACCCGGCGAGCGGAAGCGGCGCGGACGGCTAACCTCGCCTGGTGCGCGTCTACATCCCGGCGACCCTGGCCATGCTGCAACAGCTCGTCGCCGACCGGGCGCTGCACGCCCGCAGCGGCACTGCGTTCGCCGTGACACCGGCGCTGCGCGAGTCCTACGCCGAAGGCGACGACGAGGAGCTCGCGGAGGTGGCGCGGCGCGAGGCGGCGCTGGCGTCGCTTCGACTGTTGGGTGGGGAGGGCGCCGGTGAGCTGCCGCCGCGGCGCGCGGTGCTCGAGGCCGAGGCCGACGACGTGACGCTGCGACCCGATCTCGACGCCGCCGTGGTGCGGCTGGCAGGCGCGGTCGCGTTCGACGATGTGATCGCGGCCTACGTCGACAACGCCGAGGCCGAGTCGGCGGTGCTGGCCGCCGTCGACGCGGTCGACGACGCCGACCTGGGCGACGAGGACGCCGAGTTCGTCGTTGGTGACGCGCAGGACCACGACCTGGCCTGGTACGCACCGCAGGAGCTGGCGTTCCTGCTGGAACTGCTCTGATCTGGGGTGGATACGGGAGCGTAGGTTACGGTACCGTAGGTTTCCATGGCCAAGAATCACATCAAAGTCTCGGCCAATGTCGCCGACACTCTCCGGCCGACGGTCGTCGGGGCGGACAAGCATCCGGGCTGGCACGCCCTGCGCACGCTGGCGCAGCGGATCACCACGCCGCTGCTGCCCGACGACTACCTCAAGCTGGCCAACCCGCTGTGGTCGGCGCGCGAACTGCGCGGCCGGGTGCTCGACGTCCGGCGTGAGACCGAGGACTCGGCGACGTTGGTCATCAAGCCGGGGTGGGGGTTCACCTTCGACTACGAGCCGGGCCAGTACATCGGCATCGGCGTGCAGATCGACGGCCGCTTCCGGTGGCGGTCCTACTCGCTGACCTCGGCGCCGTCGCGGACCAGTCGCACGATCACGATCACGGTCAAGGCCATGCCCGAGGGGTTCCTGTCGACGCACCTGGTCGACGGGCTGGCCCCCGGCACGGTGGTGCGGTTGGCCGCGCCGCAGGGCAATTTCACGATGCCGGACCCGGCGCCGGCCAAGGTGCTGTTCCTCACCGGCGGTTCCGGCATCACGCCGGTGATGTCGATGCTGCGCACGCTGGCCCGTCGTGACCAGATCACCGACATCGTCCACTTGCATTCCGCCCCAACCGAATCCGATGTGATGTTCGCCGCCGAGCTCGGCGAGCTGGCCGCCGCGCACGCCGGCTACCGGCTGCAGGTCCGGGCCACCCGCACCGAGGGCCGGTTGGACCTGGCGCGGCTGGCCGACGACGTGCCCGACTGGCGCGAGCGTCAGACGTGGGCGTGCGGTCCCGAAGGCATGCTCGACTCCGCCCAGCGGGCCTGGTCCGATCAGGGCCTGGCCGAGAACCTGCACCTCGAGCGGTTCGCGGTGGCCAAGACCGCCGTGCACGGTGCGGGCGGCACCGTGGAGTTCGCGCGCAGCGGCAAGACCGTGGACGTCGACGCCGCGACGCCGTTGATGGACGCGGGGGAGCAGGCGGGTGTGCGGATGCCGTTCGGCTGCCGCATGGGCATCTGCCAGTCGTGCGTCGTCGGCCTGCTCGACGGCCACGTACGCGACCTGCGGACCGGGGTGGAGCACGAGCCCGGCAGCCGGGTACAGACCTGTGTATCGGCCGCGTCGGGCGATTGTGTGCTCGATGTCTGAGGTTTACTGGCTAGTAACCTACGGGTACGTAGGTTACGGTAGCGTAGGACGCGAGAGGAGGCTCGACTGTGGCAATTACTGACGTTCCGGAGTTCGCACATCTGACCGACGCGGACATCGAGAGTCTGGCCGTGGAGTTGGACGCGATCCGACAGGACATCGAGGACTCCCGCGGTGAGCGCGATGCGCGGTACATCCGCCGCACGATCGCCGGCCAGCGTGCGTTGGAGGTCGCGGGCCGCCTGATGCTGGCCGCGAGTTCGCGCCGTTCGGCCTGGTGGGCGGGCACCGTCACCTTGGGCGTGGCCAAGATCATCGAGAACATGGAGATCGGCCACAACGTCATGCACGGCCAGTGGGACTGGATGAACGATCCCGAGATTCACTCCTCGACGTGGGAGTGGGACATGAGCGGGTCGTCCAAGCACTGGCGCTTCACCCACAACTTCATGCATCACAAGTACACCAACATCCTGGGCATGGACGACGATGTGGGCTACGGCTTGCTGCGCGTCACCCGCGATGCGAAGTGGAAGCCGTTCAACCTCGGAAACGTGCTGTACAACGCGATTCTCGCGCTCGGTTTCGAGTGGGGCGTCGGCCTGCAGCACGTCGAGCTCGGCAAGATCTTCAAGGGCCGGGACAACCGCGACGACAGCAAGATGCGGGCCCGCGAGTTCGCCGCCAAGGCGGGCGCGCAGGTGGTGAAGGACTACGTCGCCTACCCCGCGTTGACCTCGCTGTCGCCGGGTGCGACGTACCGGTCGACGCTGACGGCCAACGCCGTGGCGAACGTGATCCGCAACGTCTGGTCCAACGCGGTGATCTTCTGCGGTCACTTCCCTGACGGCGCCGAGAAGTTCACCAAGACCGACATGGTCGGCGAGTCCAAGGGGCAGTGGTACCTGCGCCAGATGCTGGGCAGCGCCAATTTCGAGAACGGCCCCGTGCTGCGCTTCATGAGCGGCAACCTGTGCCACCAGATCGAGCATCACCTGTATCCGGACCTGCCCAGCAACCGGTTGCATGAGATCTCGACCCGCGTGCGGCAGGTGTGCGACAAGTACGACCTGCCCTATACGACGGGTTCGTTCCTGGTGCAGTACGGCAAGACCTGGCGCACGATCGCCAAGCTGTCGTTGCCGGACAAGTTCCTTCGCGACACCGCCGACGACGCACCCGAAACCCGCAGCGAGCGGATGTTCGCCGAACTGGAGCCGGGCCAGCGCCGCGGGCTCAAGTCGGCGATCGCGGCCGCGCGGGCGCGGAGGCGCGAGAAGCGCCTGGCTGCCTGACGTTTCGAGGCTCCGGGTGGGTGACCTGAGCAGCCCGCCCGGACGCCACGACCTCGCGGGTCAGTTCCCGCATCGCGGGGATCGCGTTCAACAGTGCGGCGACGCTGTCGGGCGCCAGCGGTGTCAACGCGGCGGTGACGGTGCCGAGCACCGCGTCGTCGATGGCCTCGCGCTCGGCGAGGGCCCGAGAGCTGGGTTGTAGCACTGAGATTCGGCGGTCGTGCTGGTGCTGGCGTTTGTCGACCAGCCCACGTTCGGCGAGTGAGCGCACCGCCGCGCTGACATTGCTCGACTGCATCGCGATCTGTGCTGCGACCTCGGACACGCTGCTGCCGGGCCGATCCATGATCGCCCGCAGCACCGCCAACTCCGACGAGGGCAGCGGTTCGACACCCGCCTTGGCCGGTCCTAGCCGGGCGATGCGCCACGCCAGCTCGTGCAGCACACCCGCGAGTTCGCGGACCGAGGTGTCATCCATCACATCAGCTTACATATGAGGACATATCTATTGCACGATAGATATGTCTGTATAGCTATCTGCAAGGATCCCATGACACTCCGAACGCGGCCGAAAATCTCGGCGCTGCTGATCATCGTGCTCGCGTTGCTCAACGCCGTCACCCCGTTGTCCATCGACATGTACCTGTCGGCGTTCCCGCGCATGGCAACGGAATTCGGCACGGCGGCGTCGTCGGTGCAACTCACCCTGACCGCCTTCCTCGTCGGCCTGGCCTCGGGTCAGCTGGTGATCGGGACACTTTCGGACCAGTTCGGGCGCCGGCGTCCGCTGATCATCGGCAGCGTCGCGTGCCTGATCGCCACCGCGCTGTGCATCGTCGCGCCGTCGATCGGCGTCCTCATCGCGCTGCGGTTCGTGCAGGGCCTCACCGGTGCGGCCGGGGTGGTGATCTCCCGTGCGATCATCGCCGACCGGTCCCGCGGCGCGGAGGCGGCGCGGCTGTTCGCGGTGATGATGCTGATCGGGGTGCTGGCACCCATCATCGCCCCGGTGCTGGGCGGCACGATCGTCACCGGATTCGGTTGGCGTGCCGTGTTTGTCGCGCTGGCGGCGATCAACCTGCTGATGGTGGCGGGCGTGGTGTTCCTGGTCGACGAGTCACTGCCGCCGGAGCTGCGCCGACCGGGTGGACTGGGCAACCTGGCGAGCAGTGCCCGCAGCGTCCTGGGCAACCGGTACTACCTCGGCTACACGCTGACCATGGCGTTCGCCGCGGCGGGGATGTTCGCCTACATCTCGGCGTCGCCGTTCGTCCTCCAGAACATCATCGGGCTCTCACCGCAGGCCTACGCATTCACCTTCGGCGGGTGCGCGATCGCCGTCGGGGTCAGCAGCGCGATCTCGGCGCGCGTGGTCGGGCGCTTCGGCCCGCGGCGCGTACTGGTGTTCGGCGTGGCGGCCATGGTGGTGGACGCGACGCTGATGCTGGTCGACGTGACCGTCGGCGGGGTGACGCCCTGGGCGACCGTCGCGCTGATGGCCGGCTTCATGGCCGCGGTCGGCTTCGTCTACGCCAACGCGACCAGCCTGGCGGTCACCGAGGTCCGTCATGCCGCCGGGTCCGGCTCGGCGGTGCTCGGCTTCCTGCAGTACGGCACGGGCGCGGTGACGCCGCCGCTGGTGGGGCTGGCCGGCAGCAGCAGCGCGGTGCCGATGGGCGTCGTGATGTTCGGCGCGGCGGCGGCCGCGGCGGTGGCGTTGTTCGCGCTGACCCGCGGCCACGTGGTCGCCGAGGACGACGCGGAAGATCAGCAGTTCGCGGACGTCGTCGAGGCGACGAGGTAGGCCTGCGGCGTGGATTCGAGGCCGTCGTCGTCGGCGGACCGCACCATCCGCGCGTAGGGGTGCAGCCCCGCGTCGGCCAACAGCCGCTCGACCGCCTCGGGCCGGCGCCGGTGGAAGGTCAGGTCGACCGGCTCGCCGAACGCCTCGGCCAGCACCCGCGGCTCGTCGCCCACCTGGAAGGCCAACAAGGCGCGGCCGCCGGGCCGAAGGACGCGGCGAAATTCCGAGAACACCTGCGGCAGTTGCTCATCCGGGATGTGGATCACCGAGTACCATGCGCAGAGACCGTCGAGATGGTCGTCGGGGAAGTCGAGGTTCAGCATCGATCCGACCTCGAAACGCAGGCCGGGGTTGAGCCGCCGCGCCTGATCGATCATGTTGGGAGACAGGTCGATCCCGACGACGTCGACCCCGCAGTCGGCGAGGATGCGCGAGGTCGCCCCGGTGCCGCAGCCGACATCGGCGACGAGTCCGCCGGGACGGATCAGCCCAGCGAACCCCGACAGCATCGCGAGGTCGAGCGGCTTGTCGCGGAGGTGGTCGTGGAACCGTTCGGCATAGGCGGCGGCGGTCGCGTCGTAGCCGTCTCGGGTACGGCGCAGGAAGTTCACCGGGCTACCAGGCGGTTGACTCGTGCAGTGCGGCCAATAGTCGCCGGGCGGCGGCGACGCGGTCGACGGCCGGTCCGGTCAAGGTGTCCAGCGCGCACTCGGGGTCGGCGGGCGCGCCCATGTGCCCACAACCGCGGGGGCAGTCCTTGATCGCCTCGGCCAGGTCCGAGAACGCCAGCAGCACGTCGTCGGGTTCGATGTGGGCCAAGCCGAACGACCGGATGCCCGGCGTGTCGATCACCCATCCGCCCGACGCCAGCGGCAGGGCCACCGACTGCGTCGACGTGTGCCGCCCCCTGCCGATGTCGGTGACCGCGCCGGTCGCCCGATCCGCCTCCGGCACAAGCCGATTCACCAGCGTCGACTTTCCGACGCCGGAGTGGCCGAGCAGCACCGTCACCCGGTCGGCCAGCAGCGGGGCGACCGCGTCGAGCGGATCGTCGCGGCCCGCGGTGGTGACGGTCAGGTCGAGGTCGGCGAACTGCGCCGCGAACGGTTCCGGCGCGGCCAGGTCGGTCTTGGTCAGGCACAGGATGGGGTCCAGGCCGCCGGCATAGGCCGCGATCAGCGCCCGTTCCACCAGCCCGGTGCGCGGCGGCGGGTCGGCCAGCGCGACGACGATCAACAGCTGATCGGCGTTGGCGACGACGACGCGCTCGCTGGGATCGGTGTCATCGGCGGTGCGGCGCAACACCGTTCGCCGGTCACCGCGGCGCACGATGCGGGCCAACGTGTCCGGACGCCCGGACAGGTCGCCGACGATCCCGACTTCGTCGCCCACGACGATCGGCGTGCGGCCCAACTCCCGCGCGCGCATCGCGGTGACGCGCCGGTCGGGGTCACCGCCGAGCGCGCAGCCCCACCGGCCCCGGTCGACGGTGACGACCATCGCCTCCTGCGCGTCGGCGTGGTCGGGCCGATTCTTGGTCCGCGGCCGCGAGCCCCGACCCGGTCGCACCCGGACGTCGGACTCGTCGTACTCGCGCGGGCTCAAGCCGGGCCGACCTCCGTCGTCTGGCCCGCGAGCATGTCGGCCCACAGGTGCGGGAAGTCGGGGATCGTCTTGCCGGTCGTCTCGATGTCCTGCACCGCGACGTCCGAAACCCGCAGTCCCACAATGGCGCCCGCGGTGGCCATCCGGTGGTCGGCGTAGGAGTGCCACAGCCCGCCGTGCAGCGGCCGGGCGGTGATGACCAGCCCGTCGGCGGTCTCCTCGCACTGCCCGCCCAGGGCGTTGATCTCCGCCGACAGCGCGGCCAGCCGGTCGGTCTCGTGACCGCGCAGATGCGCGATGCCCGTCAGATGTGACACCGCACCGGGGGAGGCCAGCGCGGCCAGTGCCGCCACTGCGGGCGCCAGCTCGCCGACGTCGTGCAGGTCGACATCGATGCCGTCGTACACCTGGGCGCCGCACACCTCGAGATAGCTATCGCCGTGGCGCACAGTCGAACCCAGCTTCTTGAGGATCGCGACGATGGTGTCGGCGGGTTGGGTGCTGACCCGCGGCCACCCGGTCAGACGCACGGTGCCGCCGCTGACCACCGCCGCGGCCAGAAACGGCACCGCGTTCGACAGGTCCGGCTCGATGACCCAGTGCCGGGCGGCGATCGACCCCGGCGCCACCCGCCACCGGTTGTCCTGCGTGTCGTCGACGTCGACGCCCGCGTCGCGCAGCATCGCCACCGTCATCGCCACGTGCGGCGCCGACGGCACCGCATCGCCGGTGTGCTCGACGGTCAGCCCGTCACGGAAACCCGCGCCGGACAACAGCAGCCCCGACACGAACTGCGAGGACGCCGACGCGTCGATCCGCACGGTGCCCCCGGCGACCGCCCCGCCGCCGCGCACGGCGAACGGCAACCCGTCGCCGTCGATGTCCACGCCGAGCCCACGCAGGGCGTCGAGCAGGGGGGCGATCGGGCGAGCCCGGGCCTGCTCGTCGCCGTCGAACGTGATCGTGGCGGTGCCCAGCGCCGCGACCGGCGGGACGAACCGCAGCACGGTGCCCGCCAGCCCGCAGTCGATGCGGGCGCCGTCGCGCGGGTCGATCGCACCGCCGATGGTCAGTTCGTCGGCGGCGCCCTCCACGGTCACCCCGAGTGTCTGCAGCGCGCCGATCATCAGATCGGTGTCGCGGCTGCGCAGCGCCCCGCCGATCGTCGACGGGCCCTGCGCGGTGGCCAGGGCCGCCAGCACCAGCGCCCGGTTGGTCTGCGACTTCGAACCCGGGACGGTGACCGTCGCGTGCACCGGACTCGAACTCGTCGGTGCAGGCCAGGCCTCCCGCGGTGCGGGTTCGTCGATGTTCACGGCTCCCATCTTCCCCTGTCGGCGATGCGTGCCACCATGGGATTCATGTGTGGACGTTTCGCGGTCACCACCGACCCGGCGCTGCTGGCCGAGAAGATCAAGGCGATCGACGAGACCACCGGCGGCACGGAGACCGGCCCCAACTACAACGTCGCGCCCACCACGACCATCAGCGCCGTGGTCAAGCGGCACAGCGAGCCCGACGACGAGGCCACCCGCCGCGTGCGGTCGATGCGCTGGGGCCTGGTGCCGCCGTGGGCCAAGGCCACCGGCGACGGCACCCCGGAGACGAAGGGACCGCTGCTGATCAACGCCCGCTCCGACAAGCTCACCACCTCGCCGGTGTTCCGCACGTCGGCCAAGAACAAGCGCTGCCTGGTGCCGATGGACGGCTGGTACGAATGGCGGGGCGAGAAGGGCTCCAAGACGCCCTTCTTCATGTACGCCGGCGACGGTGAGCCGCTGTTCATGGCGGGGCTGTGGTCGACGTGGCGGCCCAAGGACAGTCCCAAGGACGCAGCGCCGCTGCTCAGCTGCACGATCATCACCACCGACGCCGCCGGGCCGCTGTCGGAGATCCACGACCGGATGCCGTTGACCATCAGCCAGCGCGACTGGGACCGCTGGCTGGACCCCGACGCGCCGATCGACGAGGGGCTGCTGCGCGGCCACGGCGACCTGGACCGGGTGCAGATCCGCGAGGTCTCGCGGCTGGTCAACAGCGTGCGCAACAACGGGCCGGAGCTGATCGAGCCTGCCGAACCGGAGCCGCAACAAGGCACGCTGCTTTGACGGTCCCGGTCGATGCGGCCGTGGTCGACGCACTGGCCGCCGACCTGCGCGCGGCGGGATACACCACCGACGGGGTGGCCGACCTGCTCGGCGAGGACGCCTACGCGGCATTCGCCAAGGGCGTGTGGTGGCCGGCGGCGCGCGCGACCGAGCGGGCCCTGAGCGGCGACGGGCGCCGACTGGCGGCGGTGGTGCGGCTGTTGCTGCTCGGGTCCGACGAACCCGCCGACCTCGTCTCCGAGGCGCTGCCGACCGCCGGCGTCGACGCCCTGCGCGCCAACGGCGTCATCGAGTCGGTCTCATCCGGAACGGTCCGCGCCGCGCTCGACATCCGTCCGCACAGCGACGGCCGGCACGACTTTTTCGTCGTCTCGGATCTGGACGCCGCGCTGCGAGCAGGCCCGGTCCGCAGCGACCACGTCCTCGGCATCGGCGGCGCGTCGGTGTCGTTGGCGCGCGCGGTGATTCGGCAGCCCGTCGAACGCGCGCTGGACCTGGGCACCGGATGCGGCATCCAGGCGCTGCACCTCGACGCGCACTGCGAGCAGATCGTCGCCACCGACACCAACGAGCGCGCGCTTGCCCTGGCGGGGGCCACCGCGCGGCTCAACGGCATGTCCTGGGACCTGCGCGCAGGCAGCCTGTTCGAGCCGGTGGCAGGTGAGCGGTTCGACCTCATCGTGTCCAATCCGCCGTTCGTGGTCGGCGCCGGCGCGCGGGACTACATCTATCGCGACTCCGGTCTGGTCGGAGATACGCTGTGCCACAACCTGATTCAGCAGGTCGGCGGCCATCTTCAGCCGGGTGGCACCGCGCAGATCATGGCCAACTGGATCGTGCGCCGCGACGCCGACTGGCGGGACCGGGTGCGCGGCTGGCTCGCCGACACCGGCCTGCACGCATGGGTGGTGCAGCGGGAACTCGCCGATCCGGTCAGCTATGTGTCGCTGTGGACGTCGGATGCCGGCGAGACACCCCCGAGCAGGCCGCGCACCGCGGCGGGCAGTGGCTCGACTGGTTCGCCGCCGAGGGCATCGCCGGCGTCGGCATGGGCGTCATCGCGCTGCGCGCCCCGCGGCCGGGGGAGACGCGGACCCCTGAGCACATCCTCGAGGAGATCACCGGCGCCGACGAGGCCCCGACCGGAGACGAGATCGAGGCATTCTTCGCGCGCCGCGACTACCTGAACGACACCACCGACGGGCAACTGCTCGCGGCCCGGTTGTCGACCGCACCGGTGTTCCTCGAGGAGCACTCACTCCCCGGACCTGATGGCTGGCAGTCGGTCGGGGCGGCCGTCCGTCGGCCCGGCGGGCCCGGCGCCGTGCTCGGCGTCGACGAGGTGAGCCGCGCGCTGCTGGCGGGTTGCCGCGGCGAGGTGCCGCTGGGCACGCTGCTCGATCTGCTGGCGTCGGTGCACGGGGTGGACGCCGACGCGCTCGCGCAGGCTGCGCTGCCGCTGGTGCGCGAGGCAATCGGCCGCGGCATCCTCTACCGGGCACAGTGACCTTGACAGAGGATTCCTCGGTAACAGTAGAGTGATCCTCGTGCCTGCCAGGAGCGACGCCCGGGCCCGATTGCTGGCTGTCGCGCGGCGCCGGTTCGCCGCCGACGGTGCGCTGTCGGCCACGCTGGACGAGGTGCGCCGAGAAGCGGAGGTCAGTGTCGGCGCGCTGTATCACCATTTCCCGGACAAGGTCTCGCTGGCCACCGCGGTGTTTGCGCAACTGCTCGGCGAGTATCAGACCGGGTTCGTCGCGATGTTGCGTAAACACGACACCGCCGAGGGTGGCATCCGCGGCGGCGTCGCCTATCACCTGCGCTGGGTGGCCGCCCACCGCGCCGAGGCGGGCCTGCTGCTCGGCCCGCGCCTCGACAGCACCGAGCTGCGGGAGTCCAACGAGCAGTTCTTCGCCGCGATCGGCGACTGGTGGCGACCGCACCAGCGGTACGGGGTTCTGCAGCCGATGAGCGTCGCGATCACCGCGGCGCTCTGGCTGGGTCCCGCGCAGGAGTACAGCAGGCACTTCGTCGCCTCCGGCGCCCGACGCCTACCGCAGGGCACGATCGAGGTTTTCGCCGACGCCGCATGGGCGGCGTTGCGCGCCAAGGACACCGAGGAGGACGCATGATGGCCGAGAAGGATTGGCTGTACCGGGCAATGGTGGCGGCCGGTGACGACCCCGACGCGCCGCAGCGGGTGCGTGTCGAGCACCGCGGGGACCGCGCCGTCGTCATCCTCGACGAACCGCGGCGGCTCAACGTGCTCTCTGCGCCGCTGGTGCGCCAACTGCGGCGGGCACTGACCGATCTGGAGGCCGACCCCGACGTGCGCAGCGTCGTGCTCACCGGCGCCGACCCCGGTTTCAGCGCCGGTGGCGATCTGCAGATGATGGACGCCGCGATCGAGCAACTCGGCGCTGCGGAGGGGGCCGCCGACATTTGGCGCTGGATCCGCCGCGAATTCGGCGGCATCGCACGGCTGATCGCCGGATCGGACACCATCTTCGTCGCCGCGCTCAACGGGGCGGCCGCGGGTGTCGGGTTGGCCTGGGCGCTGACGTGCGACCTCGTCATCGCCAGCGAGCACGCGGTGATCGTGCCCGCCTTCGGCCGGCTGGGGCTGCTGCCGGAGGTCGGCACCAGCTGGGCACTGACGCAGCGGCTGGGGTATCAGGGGGCGCTGGCGTATTACCTGCGCGGCGAGCACCTCGACGCTCGCGCCGCCCAGCGCCTGGGCCTCGTGCAGGAGGTCGTCGCACACGATCGGCTGGCCGAGGCTGCCGACGAGTGGTGCACACGCATCGCCGCCCTGCCGCCGCATGCGGTCGCGATGACCAAACCGTTGCTGCGTGCCGCTGCCGACGCCGACTGGGCCGGTGCGCTCACGCTCGAGGAGTTCGCCGAACCGGTCTGCTTCACCACCGCGGCGTTCGCCGACAGCGTGCGCTCCATGCTGTCCTGAGGCTCTGCCGATTGCTCGAATCGCCTGACAGTCCCTGAATGGGCATTAACATAGTGGCGGTCAGGCGAGTGAGAGGACGGCATGCTCAGCGCGGTGAAGCGGGTCCTGAGTTTCGAGATGACCATCGCCGAGTGGATCGGCACCGCACTCATGCTGGCCGCGCCGTATGTGGTGGTCGGGATGGTGTGGACGGCGTTCAACACCGACCAGGTCTCCGCGACCGGCGTGGCCTGGCTCGTCCAACTGCTCGGCTCGGTCGCGTTCTGGCCGGCGATGGTGTTCTCGGCGGTGTGCGTCGCATGACCGACCGCTACCGCATCTCCGTTCGGCGGCGCACCGCGCGGTGGGACCCCGAGGCCGACGTGTCGGCCGCCGACGCGATGGACTTCTGGGCGTTCGCGGCCGGCGCGGCCAACGTGATCATGCAGTTGTCTCGGCCCGGGGTCGGCTACGGCGTGGCCGAGAGCAAGGTGGACTCGGGCAATCTGCTCAAGCATCCGTGGAAGCGTGCGCGCACGACGTTCCAGTACCTGGCGGTCGCGGTGCTGGGCACCGCCGAGGACCGCGCCGCGTTCCGCGAGGCGGTCAACTCCGCGCACCGGCACGTCAAGTCCGGACCGGACAGCCCGGTCCGCTACAACGCGTTCGACCGTGATCTGCAGATGTGGGTCGCCGCATGCCTTTTCGTCGGGCTCGAGGACACCTACCAGCTGCTGCGCGGCGAGATGACACCGCAGCAGGCCGAGCAGTTCTACCGCTCCGCCTGGCCGCTGGGCACCACGCTGCAGGTGAGCGAGGACCAGTGGCCGCCGACGCGCGCCGAGTTGGACGAGTATTGGCGCACCGCCTGTGACCGCGTGGCGATGGACGATCTGGTTCGCGGCTACCTGCGCGACCTGATCAACCTCAAGATGATCAACCCGCTGCTCGGCCTGCCGTTTCGGCCGCTGCTGAAATTCCTCACCACCGGTTTCCTGGCCCCGGTGTTCCGCGACGCAATGGGCTTGCGCTGGAGCCGCTTTGAGCAGTTCCTCTTCGAGGCGTTGTTCCTGCTGGTGGCATTCGTCAACCGCTTCATGCCGGTGTTCATCCGTCAGGGCGGCAGCTACGTGCTGCTCGCCGACGTGCGGCGCCGGGTCCGCTCACACAAGGCGCTGGTGTGACGGCGCTGCGTCGCCTGCTGAGCCGCCGGGTCAGCGTCGAGGCGATGATCGAAACGGTGATGTGGCTGGCGATCCCGTACCTGCTCATCGGGCTGGTGTGGGCGTTCTTCGACGCCGAACAGGTGCAGCTGATCGACACCGCGCTGCGCACCCGCATCCCCGCGGGCTCGGACATCGGGGCGTTCCTGCTGACCGCGGCGTTCTGGCCGGCCCGCCTGCTCGGTATCGAGTTGTGCGTCGCCTGAACGTGCCACGATGAGATCGTGGACGACCAGCCGTCCGGGTTCCCCGACACCGCCACCGCGGTGCCGCGCCCTGTCATCTCCGAACACCGTTGGTGCGACGTCACATTCGTGCACTGGCCGGTGCGCCCGGACAGCGTCGCACCGCTCTACCCGCCGGGCACCCGTCCGGACGTCTTCGCCGACGGGCTGACCTACGTCGGCCTGGTGCCGTTCCACATGCGCGCGACCCGGATCGGGCGTCGCGTCCCGCTGCCCTACTTCGGCACGTTCGCCGAGACCAATGTCCGGTTGTACTCGATCGACGCCGACGGCCGCCACGGCGTGCTGTTCCGGTCGCTGGAGACCGCGCGGCTGGCGGTCGTGCCCACCGTGCGCCTCGCCCTCGGCGTCCCCTACACGTGGGCGAAGATGCGCATCGACAGGACCGCGGACACCATCACCTACCGCAGCGAGCGGCGATGGCCGCGACGTGGACTGTCCAGCACGGTGACGGTGCGCATCGGTGCCCCGATCAGCCCGACCCCGGTGGAGGTGTGGCTGACCGCCCGCTGGGGTGCGCACACCCGCAAGGCCGGCCGCACGTGGTGGGTGCCCAACGAACACGACACCTGGCCGCTGTGCGAAGCCGAAATCCTGGATCTGCGCGACGATCTCGTCGCCGCCGCCGGTGTCACACCGGCCGGGCCGAGGCCGCGGGCGCTGTTCACCACCGGGGTGCACGCCCGGTTCGGCCGGCCCTGCGTCGTCGCCTAGGGGCCGGTGTATCCGGGCGGGTTGGGGGAGTCCACCCACAGATCCACGCCCAGTTCGGCGCCGGGCACGCAGTTGTACACCGACAGGTCGGTCACGCCCGATTCGAGCAGGACGTCCTCACACAGCAGCGAGTTGCCGGTGAACTCGCGGGCCGACTTGTTGAGGATCACGTACGCGGCGTCGGCGTAGACGTCGGGAGTGCGGGCGCGGCCCATCGCCTCGTCGCCGCCGAGCAGGTTCTGCACCGCCGCGGTGGCCACCAGCGTGCGGGGCCACAGCGTGTTGGACGCGATCCCAGCGTCGCGCATCTCCTCGGCGATTCCCAACGCGCACAACGTCATCCCGAACTTCGCCATCATGTATGCGGTCGGCTTGAGCCACTCGGACTCGAGCCGGATCGGCGGCGACAGTGTGAGCACGTGCGGGTTCTCCCGGCCCTTCATGTGCGGCAGGCACGCCTGCGTCACGGTGTAGGTGCCGCGCACCTGGATGCCGTTCATCAGGTCGAACCGCTTGAGCGGGACCTCTTCGACCGAGCCGAGATTGATCGCCGAGGCGTTGTTGACGCAGATGTCGATGCCGCCGAACTTCTCGACCGTCTGTGCCACCGCGGCGGCCACCGACTCGCCGTCGCGTACGTCGCCGACGATCGGCAGCGCCTGCCCGCCGACCTCCTCGATCTCCTCGGCCGCGGTGTACACCGTGCCGGGCAGCTTGGGATGCGGTTCGGCGGTCTTGGCGATCAGCGCGATGTTGGCCCCGTCGGCGGCGGCCTTCTTGGCGATCGCCAGGCCGATACCGCGGCTGGCGCCGGAGATGAACATGGTCTTCCCGTTGAGCGACATGGCCGCCACTCTATTGGTGCCCCGAGCCCGAGTGTGGGATTGTGTCACGCCGTCGCGCGCGAAAGCGTGCGGGTAACCCGACTTATATGTGTGTCACGGCGTGGTGAGCGGGATTGCAGCCCCTAGCGTGCCGTAGCAGACCGGAGGGAATGACTCGCGGTAACCCTGTCACCCGAGGTTTGGGTTGACTCCAACGTGGTGTGTCACCCCTCCGGTCTGCGTTCGCGGCGTGACTCGAGAGATGCATGACCACAAGCTGCTTTGCGAGGTACTTGAAGTCGGATTGTCCGCCGCGGATTCCCCACCCACATCAGCGAAGGGAACCCGCACTCCATGATCGTCATCGGTGTTGATCCGCACAAGTCGACACACACCGCCACCGCCTTGGACCCGAGCACCAACTCCGATCTGGGGTCGCTGCGCATCGAGGCATCAGTTGCCGACTACGAGCGCCTGATCGGCTGGGCGAAGGTTTGGCCCGAACGGACCTGGGCGATTGAGAACGCCGACGGGCTCGGACACCACTTGGCGTTGTGGCTGCTGGCACGCGGTGAGGTCGTCTTGGACGTTTCGGCCACCGCGACCGCGCGCGTACGGGAACTCTCCCGCGGCGGCCGGCGCAAGAACGACCGCATCGATGCCGCCGCCGCGGCCAGTGTCGCCGCGCTGCAGGGCGATGCCCGCCCCGTTCATTCCGAGACCACCACCGACTCCCTGGCGCTGCTAGACGAGCGCCGCGCTGCGTGGACTTCGTCCCCGCACTGGCACCGACCGGGTTCGGCTGGAGCTGGCCAAAGACCTCATCGCCGACGTGCGTCGTCTCGACGACCAACTCGCCGCCAACGCCGCCAAGGAGAGCGCCCTGCTCGAGGAGCACGGCACCAGGTTGCAACAGATCGACGGCGTCGGACCCATCCTCGCGGCCCGCATCCTGGGCCGCACCGGATCGGCCGTCCGGTTCGCCTCGGCCGCGGCGTACACGAACTACACCGGCACCGCACCCGTGCAAGTCGCCAGCGCCGACTCCTCCCAGCATCGGCTGTCCCGCTACGGAGACCGACAACTCAACTGCGCGATCCACACCATCGCGATGGTCCAGATCCGCATTGAACTACCCCAGGTTTTCTTCCGATCTCTATAGGAGGATTGGAAGTTATGCCCCGTCAGTATTCGCCCGAGTTTCGGGTGCGTGCGTTGCGTTTGGTGGACACCACAATGGAGTCTGCGGAAGTGTCTGAGTTCGAGGCGATCAAGTCTGTTGCGAGCAAACTCGGGGTTGCCGAGGAGTCGGTGCGTCGGTGGCGGCGTAAGTCGCAGATCGATGCCGGCGAACGCCCTGGCGTGACGACCTCCGAGCACGCTGAGATTCGCCGCCTCAAGCGCGAGGTCGCCGAATTACGAAGAGCGAACGAGATTTTGAAGTCTGCGTCAGCGTTTTTCGCAGCGGAACTCGACCGCCCAGGAACGAAATGATCGCCTACATCGATGCGCATCGCGATCAGTTCGGGGTCGAGTTCATCTGCCGTGTTCTGCGGGCAGCTATCCCTGGGTTTTTCACCTCCCGCGGTTACCGCGACGCCAAGACCCGCCCCCGCTGCGACCGCGCTCTGCGCGATGAGCTGCTGATCGCCGAGCTGGCCACCGTGCACCGGGCGAACTACTCGGTCTACGGCGTCAAGAAAATGCAGCACGCCATGATCCGGCGTGGCTGGTCGATCGGACGCGAACAAACCCGCAGGTTAATGCACTTGGCTGGCCTGCGCGGTGTGCGGCGCGGCAAACCGGTATTCACCACAATCACCGACCCCGCCGCGGCCCGACCGGCCGATCTGGTCAACCGGCAGTTCGCCACCAGCGCACCCAATCGGCTCTGGGTCGCCGACATCACCTACGTGCGGACCTGGCAGGGGTTCTGCTACACCGCGTTCGTCACCGATGCCTGCACTAAACGGATCGTCGGGTGGGCGGTGTCGCCCACGATGAGCACCGAAGACTTACCTCTTCAGGCGTTCAATCATGCTGTTTGGCAACAGAACTCAGATCTTTCTGAGTTGATCCCATCATTCCGACCGCGGATCGCAATACCTATCGCTGACCTATACCGAGCGGCTACTTGAGCTCGACATCGCGCCATCGGTGGGATCTCGCGGAGATAGCTATGACAACGCCCTGGCCGAAGCAGTCAACGCCGCCTACAAAACAGAACTGATCTACCGCGGCCGGCGCTGGCGCGGCGTCGACGACGTCGAACTGGCAACCGCTCAATGGGTGGCCTGGTACAACCAGGAACGCCTGCACGAAGCCCTCGGCTACCTCACCCCAGCCGAGTACGAGACCGCCCTCACCGCGGACTCACACCATGCGAGCCAGCCAGCCCCGGCCCTCGCAACCGCATAGGAAGAAAACCTGGGGTAGTTCACACCTCGCCGCCCACCTCTGGCGAGTCATGCACGCCGATGAACTACGCATCACCGGCCGACCTCCAACAACCATCCAGAAGGCGTCTTGACAAATAGAGAGGCACCACGTTCGGCGCGAAAAGGCGAGAAAAGGTCAGGCGCAGATGTCCGCCGTCGCCGCGCCGGTCAGCCGAACCAGGTCCTGCGGCGCCACCGCCACATCCCATCCGCGTTTCCCCGCGCTGCACAACACCCGGTCCCACTGCAGCGCGGACTCGTCGACGACGGTCGGCAGCGGCTTGCGCTGGCCCAGCGGCGAGATCCCGCCCAGCACGTAGCCGGTGGACCGTTCGGCGGCGGCCTTCTCGGTCATGGTGACCTTGGGAACGCCCAGCGCCGCCGCGGCCGCCTTCAGCGACAACCGCGCGGGCACCGGCAACACCGCGACACCCAACCCGCGCGGCAGCGCCACCACCAGCGTCTTGAACACCTGCGCGGGCTCGATGCCGGTGTCGCGGGCGAGGGCCTCGACGGCCTCCTCGCCGAACGACTCGGCGCGCGGGTCGTGGTGGTACTGCAGGACCTCATGAGGGACGCCCGCGGACAACAGGGCCGCGATGGCCGGGGTGGCTGCGCGTGGCACCGCGCCAGAATAGTGCGCACCGGACGCATCCGTGATCGGGGAACAACCGGGGCCGATCGCGGTGTTATTGACGGTGGTTGCAGCCACATGCGGCGACGACGTCAGCAGCGGCCGGCAACCCTGTCGGTCATTACCTCTACGATTGCTTGAAGGGGGTCAGGTGCCAGCGCTTGCCGTGGACATTCCCGTGCGCTTGGTGGATCTACCGGGCATGATCGGTGGCGCCGCGACAGAAGGGACGGTGTTGCCCACAATGACCGACTCCGACGGGTCGACAGGTGACACGACGCCGGAGACGTCTGCGCAGGAGCAGCCGCAGGAAACCGATGCCGAGCTGACGGCGCGGTTCGAGCGCGACGCGATTCCGCTGCTCGACCAGCTGTACGGCGGCGCGCTGCGGATGACGCGCAACCCGGCCGACGCCGAGGATCTGCTGCAGGAAACCATGGTCAAGGCCTACGCGGGTTTCCGCTCGTTCCGCGAAGGCACCAACCTCAAGGCGTGGCTGTACCGGATCCTGACCAACACCTACATCAACAGCTACCGCAAGAAGCAGCGGCAGCCGGCGGAGTATCCGACCGAGGAGATCACCGACTGGCAGCTCGCCGCCAACGCCGAGCACTCGTCGACCGGGCTGCGCTCGGCCGAGGTCGAGGCGCTCGAGGCGCTGCCCGACAGCGAGATCAAAGAGGCGCTGCAGGCGCTGCCCGAGGACTTCCGGATGGCGGTGTACTACGCCGACGTCGAAGGTTTCCCCTACAAGGAGATCGCCGAGATCATGGACACGCCGATAGGCACGGTGATGTCCCGGTTGCACCGGGGCAGGCGTCAGCTGCGCGAACTGCTCGCCGGGGTGGCCCGCGACCGGGGCTTCATCCGGGGACAGATGGACACGCCCGAGGAGGTTACGTCGTGAGCGATCGCTCAGACGCCGAAGAGCGCTGGAGCCCGCCGATCGGGCCGGTCGATCCGGAGCACCCCGAATGTGCCGCGGTGATCGCCGAGGTGTGGACGCTGCTCGACGGCGAATGCACCCCCGAAACGCGTGACAAGCTGCGCCATCACCTCGAGGAATGCCCCACCTGCCTGCGCCACTACGGCGTCGAGGAGCGGGTCAAGAACTTGATCGCGCAGAAGTGCGGAGGCGAGAGGGCGCCGGACAGCCTGCGTGAGCGGCTGCGCATCGAGATCAGCCGCACCACGATCATCCGCCGCGGCTAGCTGGTATCAGGCGTTGGGCCGCTTGCCGTGGTTGGCCTTGGAGTGCTTGCGGTCACGCTTCTTGCGGCCACGCTTGGCCATGATGGTCCTCCATACAGTCGGGGTGTGATGAGCTCCGCCGTCGGGCGGACGCGATGACACCATTGTGTCATGGCCCGGCGACAGCACTGACGCCGCGGGGTTGTGGTTCGATAGGACCCTGTTGGCAGCCGGTGCGCCGGTGAACTGGAAGCTCCGAAGGGGTGAAGATGGCCGAGGACGTTCGCGCTGAGATCGTGGCCAGTGTGCTGGAGGTCGTGGTGAGCGAGGGCGATCAGATCGGCGAGGGCGACACCCTGGTGCTGCTGGAGTCGATGAAGATGGAGATCCCAGTGTTGGCCGAGGTGGCGGGCACCGTCAGCAAGGTCAGCGTCTCCGCCGGCGACGTCATCCAGGCCGGCGATCTCATCGCGGTGATCAGCTGATCGTCCGCGTGCCGCGCTGCCGGAAGTAATTCGCGATGTCCACCCTCGGTGATCTGCTCGCCGAGCACACCATGCTGCCCGGCAACGCCGTCGACCACCTGCACGCGGTGGTGGGCGAGTGGCAACTGCTCGCCGACCTGTCCTTCGCCGACTACCTGATGTGGGTGCGCCGCGACGACGGTGCGCTGGTCTGCGTGGCGCAGGTGCGCCCCAACACCGCCTCCACCGTGCTGCTGGCCGACGCCGTCAGCACGCTGGCCGACGCCGACGCGCTGCCGGTCGTGACCGCCGCCTTCACCTCCGGCGAGATCGTGGTGGGAGCCGGTACGGGACAACAGGTTTCGCCCGGCCTCAACGTCGAGGCCGTCCCGGTGCGCTACAAGGACGAGGTGGTCGCGGTGCTGACGCACCAGACCGCGCTGCCGTCGCGCAAGGCCAGCCCGCTCGAAGGCGCCTACCTCGACTGCGCGGGCGATCTTCTGCTCATGCTGTCCGAGGGCACCTTCCCCAACGTCGGGGACCTCGCGATGTCCCGGTCGAGCCCGCGGGTGGGCGACGGCTTCATCCGGCTCGACGGCGCGGGGGTCGTCACCTTCGCCAGCCCGAACGCGATCTCGGCGTACCACCGCATGGGGCTGGCCGCCGAACTGGAGGGCCACAACTTGGTCAGCGTGACCCGGCCGCTGATCGGCGATCCGTTCGAGGCCCAGGAGCTGGCCAACCACATCCGCGACTCGCTGGCCGGCGGATCGAGCATGCGCATGGAGGTCGATGCCGGCGGCGCCGCGGTGCTGCTGCGCACCCTGCCGCTGGTGGTGCACGGCGAGGCGGTCGGCGCCGCCGTGCTGATCCGCGACGTCACCGAGGTCAAGCGCCGCGACCGCGCGCTGCTGTCCAAGGACGCCACCATCCGCGAGATCCACCACCGCGTGAAGAACAACCTGCAGACCGTCGCGGCGCTGCTGCGGCTGCAGGCCCGCCGCACCAACAACGCCGAGGGCCGCGAGGCGTTGATCGAGTCGGTGCGCCGGGTGTCGTCGATCGCGTTGGTCCACGACGCGCTGTCGATGTCGGTCGACGAGGAGGTCAACCTCGACGAGGTCGTCGACCGCATCCTGCCGATGATGAACGACGTTGCCGCCGTTGACAGTCCGATCCGCATCACCCGCGTCGGCGACCTCGGTGTGCTCGACGCCGACCGCGCGACCGCGCTGATCATGGTGATCACCGAACTGGTGCAGAACGCGATCGAGCACGCCTTCGACCCGGCCACCCGGCAGGGTTGCGTCACGATCCGGTCGGAGCGCTCGGCGCGCTGGCTCGACGTCGTGGTCCACGACGACGGCCGCGGGCTGCCCGAGGGGTTCAGCCTGGAGAAGTCCGACCGGCTCGGCCTGCAGATTGTGCGGACCCTGGTGTCGGCCGAACTCGACGGGTCACTGGGGATGCACGAGGTGCCGACCGGGGGCACCGACGTGGTGCTGCGGGTGCCGCTGGGGCGCCCGCGCCGGGCCGCACAGTAGCCAGATCACGATTCGCAATTTGACCAATAAATCGCGAATCGGCGCTCATTGAATTTGCAGAAAGATACGGCCCCGACATATGTCGGGGCCGTATTGATAATTGCGCGGATGCGGCGATCAGACTCCGCTGCGAGCCTTGGTGCGGGCGTTCCGGCGCTTGAGTGCACGCCGCTCGTCCTCGCTCATGCCGCCCCACACGCCTGCGTCCTGTCCGGACTCCAATGCCCAGGTGAGGCACTCGGTGGTCACCGGGCAGCGGTTACACACGAGCTTCGCGTCGGCGATCTGCGCGAGCGCCGGGCCGCTGTTTCCCACCGGGAAGAACAGTTCCGGATCCTCGTCGCGACAGACGGCCTTATGGCGCCAATCCATAGATCTAACTCTCCTTAATCGTTGGCACAGCACGGCGCACGAGCTTTTCTTCGGCTGTTAACGCGTGCACATGAAATGTTTCAGCACTGTTGCTATCGATGTTTTCACAGCCTCGACAGATGTCAATACTCGCGAGTTAACAAGTGCGCAATCTCACTAGCACGGTCGGTTGGCGGACCACTCACTCGGCTGTACTAGACTCGATCCAACTGCGCCTTCAACTCTACGCCGTAACGGTGTCACCGCTGGTGAGAGATGTTTTCCGGCGCAGGCGCCAGCACTCCCAACGCGTCCGGAACGGCCCGGAACGTCATCGAGTCCCGCGGTCCCAGGAAATCTCCGTCGATCTGACAGGCGACCGGTGCGTCGCTCGTCACACGCAGCCACGGCAGGTCGTCGTCGCGGATCAGATGCTTGGCCACGATGCGGGACTTCTTCGACAGCATCCGTCGCACCAGCCCCAGATTGGCCCACACGCTCATGCTGGTGGTGGCGAACACCCCGAGCCCGGTCTCGAACGTCGTCGACGGGTTCGTCCACACCGGCCTGGCGTTGGCATACGTCCACGGGCTGGCGTTGGAGACGAACGCGAAGTGCACGCCGGTGACCGGTTCGCGGTCGGGCAGGTGCAACGTCAGCGCCGGTTCCTCGCGGGCGCTGGCCAGCACCTCGCGGATCGCGACCCGCACGTAGCGGCCTGCGGTGACCTTGCGGCCCTTCGCGCGCTGCGCCTCGACGGCGGCCACCACGTCGCCGTCGACGCCCATGCCGGCCGTGAACACCCCCCAGCGCTCACCGCAGTCCATCAACCCGATGCGCCTCCAGATCTTGCGGCGTCGGTACTCCGAGAGCAGGTCGACGAGCTGGTTCGTCGCCTCGATCGGGTCCGGGCTGATTCCGAGCGCGCGGGCGAACACGTTGGCCGACCCGCCCGGCACCACCCCGACCGCGGGTGCCGCGGCGCCGGGTCCGTTGACCTCGATCACGCCGTTGACCACCTCGTTGACCGTGCCGTCGCCGCCGTGCACGATCAGCACGTCGATGCCGTCGCGGGCGGCCTCGCGGGCGATCTCGATGGCGTGCCCGCGATGGTCGGTGTGGGTGACGGTCAGCTTGACCCGGCTCTCCAGCGCATGCGCCAGTAGGTCGCGCCCGGCCGGGGTTGTCGAGGTCGCATTCGGGTTGACGATCAGCACGGCGCGCACGGGGTCCGAGCCTACTGAAGCGCCTCAGCGCACCGAACGGCCTGAGCGCACCCTCTACGCTCAGGTCGTGATCGTTCCCTCACCGACGACCGTGCGGCAGGCCGCCGTTCTCGTGGCGCTGGAAGGTGTCGCGGCGCTGATCGCGGCGCTGGTGTACGTCATCAGCGGGTTCGGGGCCGCCGAGGAGGACGGGCTGAACAAATACGGCACCGCGCTGTGGTTCGCGCTGATGGGCGCCGGCGTGCTGGCCGCGGCCTGGGCGTTGTGGACCGGGCGGCGCTGGGGCCGCGGGATCGCCGTCTTCGCGCAGCTGCTGCTGCTGCCGGTGGCCTGGTACATGGGCCCGGGCTCGCACCAGTGGCTCTACGCGGTCCTCGTCGCGCTGGTGGCGGTGGCCACCCTGGTCCTGTTGTTCAGCCCCGCCGCCGTGGAGTGGCTGGGCGCTCAGGGCAGTTCTGACGCCAGCGCCGACAAGTCCGGGCCCGACACCCGGTAGGTGATCCAGTCGCTCTGCTGCTTGCCGCCCACGGCGTCGTAGAGGGCGATGGCGTTGACGTTCCAGTCCAGCACCGCCCAACTCAGCCGGCTGTATCCGTGCTCGACGCATTCGCGCGCCAGCGTCGCCAGGATCTTGCGCGCCAACCCGCGCCTGCGGAACTGCGGGCGCACGTAGAGGTCCTCGAGGTAGATCCCGGGAACGCCGTCCCAGGTGGAGAAGTTGAGGAACCACAACGCGCCCGCGGCCGGCCGGCCGTCGACCTCGACGAGGTGCCCGTGGATGGTGGGCGCTTCGCCGAACAGCGCCTGACGCAACTGGTCTTCGGTGACGACGCACTGCTCGGAGGCGTGCTCGAACTGGGCGAGTTCGTGGATCATCGCGGTGAGCTCGACCTCGTCGCCCGCTCGCACCCGGCGGATCACCTCGCTCACGGCCGGGCTCCCAGCGCGGACAGGATCGTGGTGAATTTCGTTGTGGTCTCGGCGACTTCGTCGTCAGGGTCGGATTCGGCGACGATGCCGCCGCCGGAGTAGGCGTCGGCGGTGCGCCGGTCCGCCGACAGTTGGGCGCAGCGGATGGACACCACCCAGCGGCCGTCGCCGCGCTGATCGCACCAGCCGACCGCACCCGCGTAGAAGCCGCGGTCGCCCTCGAGTTCGGCGATCAGTCCGGCCGCGTCGGCCGTCGGGACACCGCCGACCGCGGGCGTCGGGTGCAGTGCGATCGCCAAATCCAGTGCGGTCGTTGACTTGTCGCGTAACCGACCGGTGATGCGGGTGGCCAGATGCCACACCGCGTCGGTCTTGCGCAGCTCCGGCTCGGCAGCGACGTCGAGGTCGTCGCACAGCGGTTGCAGCACCTCGCCGATCGCGTCGACGACGAGTTGGTGTTCGTGGCGGTCCTTGGCCGACGCGGCCAGCGCCGCGCCGCTCGCCTCGTCGGCCGCCGGGTCGGGGGAGCGGGGAGCCGAACCCGCGAACGGCGCGCAGACGACCTGCTCCCCGCGCCGCGCCACCAGCAGCTCGGGGCTCGCGCCGACCAGCACACTGCCCGAGTAGCCGCCGCCGGCCGCCGTCAGGTCGGCGAGGTAGCCGTTGGCCGCCGGGTCGGCGCCGACCAGCCGGTGCAGCACGGTGCGCGCATCCAGCGGGCCGTCGGCCCTCAGCCGCAGCGCGCGGGCCAGCACCACCTTGTGCAACCCGCTGTCCGGATCGCGGAGCCGCGCCACCGCCGCGGCGATCCGCGCCCGGTGCTCGTCGGGCGCCGGCAGAGTCTCGGCGATTTGCACTTCCGGCAGTGCACGCAGCGGCCAGTCGGGCAGCGCGTCGAGGAACTGCACGCTCTGCGGCCGGATCAGGGCCGCCGCCTTGGTCATGTCAAAAGGCAAGGCGCCCACGATGATCGGGGTGCTGTGCGACGCGAGCGCGGCCCGCGCGTCGGCGATGTTCGGGAAAGCCGTGTGCACTCCTTCGGCGACGACCGCGCCGCGGGAGGCCATGACGAAGCTCGGTTCGCGGGTCACCGTGGCTTACACGGATCCTGGTGGCCGGTCAGGCCCTGGGCGATGATCTGCCGGACGCCGTGCTCGAAACCCAGCACCGCGATCGAGGCGGGCGCCATGGCGAACCGGATGCCGTTGGGCACGGGCAGCTCCACCCAGCGCGCGATCACCGATCGGGAGAAGTGGGCATGCCCGACGAACACCACGTCGCGGGTCTCCATGTGGGTGAGCGCGAGCTCGACCGCGCGGTCGGCGCGCGCGGTGACGTCGGCGACGCTTTCGCCGCCGTCGGCGCCGTGCGTCCAGATCAGCCAGTCGGGCACGGTCTCGCGGATCTGCGGGGTGGTCAGCCCCTCGTAGCGGCCGTAGTCCCACTCGGTGAGCAGCGGGGTCCGGTCGGCGATGGTCAGCCCGGCCAGTTCGGCGGTGTCGACGGCGCGGCGCAGGGGGCTGCTGAACACCAGCGGGTCGTCGAGGTCGAGTTCGGCCAGCGCCTCGGCCGCCAGCTTCGCGCGGTCGCGCCCGGTCTCGGTCAGTTCGAGGTCGGTGTGGCTGGTGTGCTGACCGCTCTTGGACCACTCCGTCTCACCGTGACGGAGCAGTACCAGACGGTGCTGCAGAAGGCCCACGCCGACTGATTCTGCCGCACGGTCGCTCGCGGTGTGCGGGCCCGTGCAACGATGAACACCGTGACGCGGGTACTTGCGGTCGCCAATCAAAAGGGTGGGGTAGCCAAAACGACGACGGTCGCGTCGTTGGGTGCGGCGATTCAGGAGAAGGGCAAGCAGGTCCTGCTGGTGGACCTCGACCCGCAGGGGTCGTTGACGTTCTCGCTGGGCCACGACCCCGACAAGCTGCCGGTGTCGATCCACGAGGTGCTGCTCGGTGAGGTCGAGCCCGACGCGGCGCTGCTCGAGACGCCCGAGGGGATGGCGCTGCTGCCCGCCAACATCGACCTGGCCGGCGCGGAGGCGATGCTGTTGATGCGGGCCGGCCGGGAGTACGCGCTCAAACGCGCGCTCGCCAAGATCAGCAGCGGCTACGACGTGGTGATCATCGACTGCCCGCCGTCGCTGGGCGTGTTGACGCTCAACGGGTTGACCGCCGCCGACGAGGTGATCGTGCCGTTGCAGTGCGAGACGTTGGCCCACCGCGGCGTCGGACAGTTCCTGCGCACCATCGCCGACGTTCAGGCGATCACCAACGCCGACCTGCGGCTGCTCGGCGCGCTGCCGACGCTGTACGACTCACGCACCACGCACAGCCGCGACGTGCTGCTCGACGTCGCCGACCGCTACGACCTGCCGGTGCTGGCGCCACCGATCCCGCGCACCGTGCGCTTCGCCGAGGCCAGCGCGTCGGGCGCCTCGGTGCTGGCCAGCCGCAAGAACAAGGGCGCCGTGGCCTACCGCGAGCTGGCTCAGGCGCTGCTCAAGCACTGGAAGAGCGGCAAGCCGATGCCGACGTTCAGCCCGGAGATCTAGCCGAGCGCCACCAGTTCGCCGCCGCGCTGCTCCACCACCGTCGTACCGGCCACCGCGGGCACCACCGGTGTCGGACTGCCCGCGCGGTCCAGCGCGATGTGGCGCTCGCCGCGGCCGGTCTGCGCGTCGAACACGTCGTACCCGCTCGTGACCGGCACCATCAGCTTGCCCGCCATCACGGTGCCCGGACCCAGCGGGACGTTGGGCCCCGCCGGGGCGATCGTGTAGAGATAGCGAAGTCCGTTGGCGGAGAACACCATCACGCTGTCCCCGGTCCACCAGGTGATCAGGTCGCCGGCCCGCGACGCGGTGGCCTGCGGTGACACCGGCCTGCCCACCTGGGTGCTGGCGGTGGTGGCGCCGGTGTCGTCGACGATGTGCACGGTCGGCGTCGGGGTGGGGACGTAGACCGCGGTCGTGGTGTCGGCGACGGCCACGACGCGGGCGTCGGAGTCCTTGGCGACGCCCTCCTGCGGGATGTACTTCAGCTCGGGGGCGTCCTCGTCGTCGGCGGGCCGCAGCAGCGTCAGCCGCAGGTCGGCCTGCCCCGGACACGCCTCCAGCAGCGACACCGCGCTGGAACTGGCCTGCGTCGAGACGAACCGGCACAGCGGCGTGGCCGGGGTGCCGGGTTTGATCGGCGCGTCGAGCGCTCCGTAGCTGATCATCCGCACCATGTCCGAGCGCAGCAGTTCCAGCCGGTTCTCGCCGGCCGACAGCACGGTGGTGCCGTCGGAGGTCAGCGTGACCCGGTCATCGGCGTAGGACGTGCGCGCGGCGCCGCGCATCCCGGTCTCGGCGTCGATCGTGCTGACCTGTCCGCAGCCGCGCACGTCGGGATAGACGGCGACGGCGTACTCGTAGACGGAGGTGACGCCGCACAGCTCGAGATCACGCGCGTAGCTCCACAGCGGGGTGCCGGTGGCAGGGTCGCGGCCCTCCACCGTGCGTCCGTCACCGGTCACCACCGCGCCGCCGGCGACGATCGGCGTCGTGGTCTTGCCGCTCGGCGCGGTCCACAGCTGCCGCAGCGCGGTCGGCACCTCCCTGGCGGACACCAGGTCGGGCACCGGGGCGGCGGCCGGTCGGCTCTGCGTCGCGCGGGCGTCGCTCGTCCACCAGATCAGCCCGGCGGTCACCGCCACCACCACGGCGATCGCCACGGCCACCAGCACGTCGGTCTTGGTGCGGCGTTCGGGTTTGACCATCCGGCGGCCGGTGTCCTCGCTAGCCGGCGCTGGCCGGGGCCTTGCGCGGCCGGCGGCGCCGCCTGCGCTTGGCCGGTGCGCCCGCTTCCTCGCCGGCGCTCTCACCGGTCTCGGCGGGCTGCTCGGCGCCCGACTCGGGGTGCCCGGTGACCGGCTTGCCGCCGCGGGTGCGGCGACGGGTCCGGTTGCGGGTGCGGGCGGGCCGGTCGGCGGACTTCTCCGCAGGGGCGCGCTTGCTGCCCTGGGCCTTGACGGGCTCGCCGACGGTGCCGCCGGCCTCGGCGGGGATGCCGAGTTCGGTGTACAGGTGCGGCGAGCTGGAGTACGTCTCGGCCGGATCGGGGCAGCCGAGGTTGAGCGCCTTATCGATCATCGTCCAGCGGGCCAGCTCGTCCCAGTCCACGAGCGTCACCGCGACACCGGTCTTGCCGGCGCGACCGGTGCGGCCGATGCGGTGCACGTAGGCCTGCTCGTCCTCGGGGATCTGGTAGTTGATGACGTGGGTGACGTCGTCGATGTCGATGCCGCGCGCGGCCACATCGGTCGCGACGAGCACGTCGATCTCGCCGGTGCGGAACGACTTGAGCGCCTTCTCGCGGGCGCCCTGACCGAGGTCACCGTGCACGGCGCCGACCTTGAAGCCGCGTTCGGCCAGCTCGTCGGACACCTTCTGGGCGGTCCGCTTTGTGCGGGTGAAGATCATCGTCGCGCCGCGGCCCTCGGCCTGCAGGATGCGCGCGACCATCTCCACCTTGTCCAGCGCGTGCGCGCGGTAGGCGAACTGCTCGGTCGTGTCGTGGGTGGCCGCCGAATGCGGGGCCTCGGCCCGGATGTGGGTCGGCTGGTTCATGAACGTGCGCGCCAGCGTGATGATCGGGTCCGGCATGGTCGCCGAGAACAGCATCGACTGCCGGCTGTCGGGGATCTGCCGCAGGATGCGCTCGATGTCGGGCAGGAAGCCCAGGTCGAGCATTTCGTCGGCCTCGTCGAGCACCAGCATCGACAGGCCACCCAGCTTGAGATGGCCCTGCTGGGCGAGGTCGAGCAGCCGGCCCGGGGTGCCGACGACCACGTCGACGCCCTTGTCGAGCGCCTCGATCTGCGCCTCGTAGGGGCGGCCGCCGTAGATCGACGTGACAGAGAGCTTGCGGTCGCCGACCGTCAGGTACTTCGCGGCCGTCGCCAGGTCGTTGAAGACCTGCAGGCACAGCTCGCGGGTGGGCACCACGACCAGGGCGCGGGGCACACCGGTCAGCGGGCGGGACTCGTCGGTGGTGATCCGCTGCAGCAGCGGCACCCCGAACGCCAGGGTCTTGCCCATGCCGGTGCGGGCCTGACCGATCAGATCGTCGCCGGCGAGTGCCATCGGCATCGTCAGCTCCTGGATGGCGAACGGGTGTTCCTTGCCATCCTCGGCGAGCGCCCGCACGATCTCGTCGCGGACTCCTAGTTCAGAAAATGTGGGGTTGAGATGCGTCATACGCGAAAACGAGGCCTTTCAATCGTCATCCTCATGGCTTCCACGCGCGCACGAGTTCGAACGAATTGATGGCCTGTTAGACCGAAGCCCTGCACTGAGGTAGGCGGGCCGACTGCGTGCACGCACATTTCTTTAGGTAACGGCGGTTCAGATGCCACTGCCTTCAATCATCATACCCGGTCGATCTCGGCCTTCGGGCGACGCGCCGGGCGACGTTTATTGTTGGCCCCATGAACGCGACGCCGCCTGCACCCGAGCAGACCGATCCGGCGACGGCCGGCGTCACCGCCGCGCACCCCGGCGTCACCGAGCTTTTCGCGCTGCTGGCCTACGGCGAGGTGGCCGCCTTCTACCGGCTCACCGACGAGGCCCGGATGGCGCCCAACCTGCGAGGACGCATCAACATGGCCGCGATGGCGGCCGCCGAGATGAACCACTACGAGGTGCTGCGCGACGCGCTCGAGCGCCGCGGCGTCGACGTCGTGCCCGCGATGACGAAGTACGCGTCGGCGCTGGAGAACTACCACCGGCTGACCACCCCAAGCACCTGGCTGGAGGCGCTCGTCAAAACCTATGTCGGCGACGCGCTGGCCGCGGACTTCTACCTGGAGATCGCCGACGCGCTGCCCGACGAGGTGGCCGACGTGGTCCGAGCGGTGCTCTCGGAGACCGGCCACTCGCAGTTCGTCGTCGCCGAGGTGCGCGCCGCCGTGACCGCCAGCGACCGGCAGCGCCACCGGTTGGCGCTGTGGTCGCGCCGGCTGCTCGGCGAGGCGATCACCCAGGCGCAGTTCGTGCTCGCCGACCACGACGAGCTCGTCGACCTGGTGATGTCCAGCGGCGAGGGGCTCACCCAGATGACCGAGTTCTTCGACCGGTTGCAGCGCACCCACGCCGCCCGCATGCAGGAGCTGGGCCTGGCCTGAGCCGCTACTGCGTGCAGTTGGCGATGATGGTGTTGTTGTTCTGCGCGGTGAGCAGCGTGCCCGCGGCGTCGGTGATGCTGCAATTCAGTTGTCCCGCAACGCTTGTCGCGGTGACCGACTTGAGCTCGACGCCCGGCTCCAGCACCACGGTCTTGGCCCACGGCAGCGCGACGTTGACGTCGGTCTGCAGGGCGCCGCGCCCGTCGGTGTAGATCACGGTCACCAGATCGATCAGCTGCCGGTTGCCGGTCACCCGGTAGGTGACCGTGCGCGGCGACGCCGGCGCGGGCGGCGGGGCGGCGGCCTGCGGGGCCGGCGTCGCAGGCGGATCGGCGACGGGCGGGGGCGTGGTCTCGGCGGTCGGGGTCACCGTCGTGACGGTTTCGGCGGGCAGGGACGGCGCGATCGGCGCGGCGGTGCCCGCCGACGGGGCCGACGTGGTGGCCGGCGCGGCGGAGGTGGCTGCCTCCGAGGTCGCGGTGGCCGACACCGAGCCGCTGTCGCCGCCGCCGAGGATGATGCCAGTGGTGCCGATCGCGACGAACAGGATCACGCCCGCGATGCCGGCGATCCACATCCACCGGCGGTCGATGCGCTCCTCGTCGTACTGCGGCGCGAACTCGTCGTAGTCCTCGGTGGGCGGCTCGTGGTCGGGGTCGTACGGCGGCTCGAAGTCGTAGCCGTACCCCGGTTCGTCGGGGTAGGTGCGGATCCGCTCGGTCGGCGTCAGCGAATACGGTGAATGTGCGGTATAAGGCCTGTTCATAAAGGTTTTCCCGGATCTTGTCGCGCGCATAGATCGTTGCCGCGCCTGAGACTATCGAGGCGGATGTGACAGGTGAGGTTCGGCGACCGGTGTGTCGATTACGGTCCGGACTCGGTTCGGTCGCCGTTCGGAAGCGGCGACCGTACGAACCCGCTTCGCTGCCCGCGAACTCACCGGCGCGGCGCGGCGGCGGGGCCGTCCACTAGCCTTGGCTCAAGTTCTTCAGTGCTGACGGAAAGGGACCAGGCGTGGAGGTCAAGATCGGGGTCACGGACAGCCCGCGCGAGCTGAGCTTCAACAGCGCGCAGACACCGAGCGAGGTCGAGAAGTTGTTCACCGACGCGCTGGCCCAGGACGCGGGCGTGCTGGCGCTCACCGACGAGAAGGGCCGCCGGTTCCTGGTGCAGACGTCGAAGATCGCCTACGTCGAGATCGGCGCCGCCGATGTGCGCCGGGTCGGATTCGGGGTCGGCCTCGGGGCCAAGACCGGTTAGGAGCGCGTGAGCGGCACGTGTGACAGACCGCCCCAGGCGAACTGCACCGTGCCCTCCACCGCGGCCTCCTTGGAGATCGGCCGCTCGTTGTTGAGCCAGTAGCGCGCCGAGTCGACGCTGATCGCCACCAGCCCCACCGCGATCATCCGCGCGCGGTGCGCCTCCAGCCCGGAATCGCGGCTGATCAGGTCGAACACCGCGTCGGTGCATGCCTCGGTGGCCACCTTCACCTGAGCGGCGACCTGCGGTTCGGTCACGTAATCGTTCTCGAAGATCAGCCGGTAGCCCTGGCCGTCGTGCTCGATGAAGTCGAAGAACGCCTGCACCGCGGCGCGCAACCGCTGCCGGTTGTCGGTGGTGGTGCGCAGCGCCTGGCGGACCCCGGACACCAGGTTCTCGACATGCTTGGCCAGCACCGCGAGGTACAGCTCGAGCTTCGACGAGAAGTGTTGGTACAGAACCGGTTTGCTCACCCCGGCGCGGTCGGCGATCTCATCCATCCCGGCGGCGTGGTAGCCGCGGTCGACGAAAACCTCGCTGGCGGCGATCAGTAGCTGACCGCGGCGCTCATCGCGCGGAAGCCGATTGCCGCGGCGGCCGACTGTTTCGCCGCTGCCTCGTTGCGCGCCCCTCCTCGCGGTGTTGGCGAGATCGCTCATCACGTCCTTCATCTGCTCGGTGTCGCAACGACACTACTACCGCTGGCATGGCGCGCACGTCAGGCACGGCTTGCGGTGCCGTTCGCTGTCGGTGGCGCGTCAAAAGTATGAGGCCAGCAGGTTGTGTCATCCTGTTCCGGTGACCTACGACTCCCGTATGCGAGGGGGACAGATGGGTCCGGAGCGAAGTGGGAGCAGAGAGAACCAGGGGGGACTGCCCGCGCTGCGTGACCAGTGGCGTGAGCCGCTGCGCGCGCAACGCGACCCGCTGGCCGAGGATTCGGGGCGGGTCCGATCCAATCGCGACGAGCACCGCGGCTTCCGCAAGCAGACCTGGCTCGGCCGGTTCGTCTCGACCTACGGCTGGCGCGCGTACGCGTTGCCGATCCTGATCGTGGTGACCGCGGTGGTGGTGTATCAGACGGTCACCGGGGCCAGCGCGCCCGCGCCCAAGGAGGCCGAAGGGCCGGTGCAGGGTCCGCCGACGATCGGGGTGGCCAGCACGGCGATCATCGGCGCGCCGCCCAAGGGCCTGACCCAGTTCGACGCGAACCTGCCGACCGGAATCCTGCCGCAGGGCGGCCCGTTCACCGAGGCCGGCGCCAAGACGTGGCGCGTCGTGCCGGGCGCCGCGCCGCAGGTGGGTCAGGGCACCGCGAAGGTCTTCACCTACACCGTCGAGGTCGAGGACGGCATCGACACCGCGACGTTCGGCGGCGACGACGGTTTCGCCCGCATGGTCAGCGAGACGCTGGCCAACCCGAAGAGCTGGACGCACAACCCGCAGTTCGCGTTCACCCGCGTAGACGCGTCCTCCGGCGTCGAGCCCGATTTCCGGGTGTCGTTGACCACACCGATGACCGTCCGCGAGGGCTGCGGCTACGACATCCAGCTCGAGGCGTCCTGCTACAACCCGGCCTATCTCGACGGTCAGCCGCGGGTGTTCATCAACGAGGCGCGCTGGGTGCGCGGCGCGGTGCCGTTCCAGGGCGACGTCGGCTCCTACCGGCAGTACCTGATCAACCACGAGGTCGGCCACGCGATCGGCTACCAGCGACATGAGCCGTGCGGCGACAACGATCAACTGGCGCCGGTGATGATGCAGCAGACGTTCTCGACGAGCAACAACGACGCGGCCCGGTTCGACCCGCAGTCGGTGCAGCCGGACAACAAGACCTGCAAGCCCAACCCCTGGCCGTACCCGATCGCCTGACGTCTGTCTGCACACGACACGCCGCCGAATCTCGGCGTGCTGCGCACGCTCGCGCCCGCTCGAGCGTGCGGGAAGGACCGGGGTCTCGTTGCTGTTGAACCCGAGGCCTGCTGAGATGGACAGGGAACGTCAATAAAGGAGAGTTCGGTGTCGACACCGTTGCCGCCGCTGGTAGAACCGGCGGCCGAACTGACCCGCGAGGAAGTCGCGCGCTACAGCCGCCACCTCATCATCCCGGACCTCGGCCTGGACGGGCAGAAACGGCTGAAAAACGCCCGCGTGCTGGTCATCGGCGCCGGCGGGCTGGGCTCGCCGACGCTGCTGTATTTGGCCGCCGCCGGCGTCGGCACGATCGGCATCGTCGAGTTCGACGTCGTCGACGAATCCAACCTGCAGCGCCAGATCATCCACGGCCAGTCCGACATCGGCCGGTCCAAGGCCGAGAGCGCCAGGGACTCGATCCAGCAGATCAACCCGCTCGTCGACGTGCGGCTGCACGAGTTCCGGCTGGAACCCGACAACGCCGTCGAACTGTTCGAGCAGTACGACCTGATCCTCGACGGCACCGACAACTTCGCGACCCGGTATCTGGTCAACGACGCCGCCGTGCTCGCGCACAAGCCCTACGTGTGGGGCTCGATCTACCGCTTCGAGGGCCAGATCTCGGTGTTCTGGGAGGACGCGCCCGACGGGCTGGGCCTGAACTACCGCGACCTGTACCCCGAGCCGCCGCCACCGGGAATGGTGCCGTCGTGCGCCGAGGGCGGCGTGCTGGGCATCCTGTGCGCGTCGGTCGCATCGGTGATGGGCACCGAGGCCATCAAGCTGATCACCGGCATCGGCGAAACCCTGCTGGGCCGGCTGATGGTCTACGACGCGCTCGACATGACCTACCGCACCATCAAGATCCGCAAGGATCCGTCGACCCCGAAGATCACCGAGCTGATCGACTACGAGGAGTTCTGCGGCGTGGTCTCCGAGGCCGCCGCCGAAGCCGCCTCCGACTCCACGATCACCCCGGCCGAGCTCAAGGAGCTGATGGATTCCGGTAAGCGGCTGGCGCTGATCGACGTTCGCGAACAAGTCGAGTGGGACATCAACCGCATCCAGGGTGCCGAACTGATCCCCAAGGGCGCGTTCGAGTCGGGTGAGGCGCTGGCCAAGCTGCCGGTCGACAAGACGCCGGTGTTCTACTGCAAGACCGGTGTCCGCTCGGCCGAGGTGCTGGCCATCGCGAAGAAGGCCGGCTTCTCCGACGCCGTGCACGTTCAGGGCGGAATCGTGGCCTGGGGACGACAACTCGAACCCGACATGGTCATGTACTAACGGCTGGTTTGCCGGATCTCAGCTTAGGCTGAGGTGGTGAGTGTCGAACGGCCACCGGATCATGTGCTGGCCGCGTTCGGCCTGACCGGCGTCGCGCCGGTTCCGCTCGGGTCGAGCTGGGAAGGTGGCTGGCGCTGCGGCGAAGTCGTGCTGTCGATGGTCGCCGACCACGCCCGCGCCGCCTGGTCGGCGAAGGTGCGCGAAACCCTGTTCGTCGACGGGGTGCGGCTGGCGCGGCCGGTGCGCTCGACCGACGGGCGCTATGTGGTGGCCGGCTGGCGCGCGGACACGTTCGTCGCGGGCACACCCGAACCGCGCCACGACGAGGTGGTCTCGGCGGCGGTCCGGTTGCACGAGGCGACCGCCAAGCTCGAACGACCCCGGTTCCTGACCCAACCGCCCGTCGCGCCCTGGGCCGACGTCGACGTGTTCATCGCCGCCGACCGCGCCGCCTGGGAGGAACGCCCTCTGCACTCGCTGCCGCCGGGCGCGCGGGTGTCGCCCGGTTCGGCCGACGGCCAGCGTTCGGTCGAACTGCTCAACCAGCTCGCCACGTTGCGCAAGCCGACCAAGAGCCCGAGCCAGCTGGTCCACGGCGATCTCTACGGCACAGTGCTTTTCGCCGGTACCGCCGCGCCGGGCATCACCGACATCATCCCGTACTGGCGGCCCGCCTCCTGGGCCGCCGGTGTGGTGGTGGTCGACGCGCTGTCGTGGGGTGAGGCAGACGACGGGCTGATCGAACGCTGGGCCCCGCTACCGGAGTGGTCGCAGATGTTGTTGCGGGCGTTGATGTTCCGCATCGCCGTGCATGCACTGCATCCACGGTCGACGGCTGCGGCGTTCCCCGGTCTCGCGCGCACCGCCGCGCTGGTGCGGCTGGTTCTCTAGAAGGTGTGCCGGACGTCGCGCAGCGACACCCGGCCGTCGTCGGCGAGCACCCCCTCGGCGCGCAGCCGTTCGAGTTGGCGGGTGCTCAGGTGCGGCGCAGGCCGCCCGGACGCCCGGATGACGCGGTGCCACGGCAGGTCCGAGGAGTCGGTGCGCATGATCCACCCGACGATGCGCGGGCTGGACAGCCCTGCGGCGTCGGCGATGTCGCCGTAGGTCGCCACCCGGCCCGGCGGGATCGCAGCGACCAGCGCGCGGACGGCCTCCACCTGCTCGTCGGTGATCGCGGCCATCGCTACATCCCCAGGTGCTCGCGAATCAGCGCCGCGGTCTGCGCGGGCAGCGCCTGCGAGACCATGTGGTCGCAATCCCACTCCAGCACCTGAAGATTCGGCCCGAGCCGCTGCCCTAACGACGCGAGCAGCTCGTCGGAGGCGTACGGCGGCCGAGTCCGGGTGGCACGCACCAGCGTCGTCGGAATGTGACTGGGCGGCAACGTGGCCGGCCGCGCCAGCTCGCTCCAGTACGACAGCATCGCGGGGATGTTGATCCGCCACCCCACGCGCCCGGACGGCAGATCGATCAGGTGCTCGTCGAGTTCGCGGTCCAGCTCGGCCGGTTCGACCTCACCCCACGACCCGTTCGCCTTCTCCGCGCGCGCCTCGGCGCGGTCGGTGTAATCGGGGGAGGCGAACATGTCGTCGGCGATCTGGCGCATCCAGTCGCCGTCGAGGCCGACCGCCGGATCCAGTAGCACCAGCGCCGACACCAACTCGCGGCGGGCGGCGGCCAGTTGCAGCGCCAGCGCGCCGCCGAACGAATGACCGACCACGACAACCGGGTTGTCGAGCAGCTGCGCCAACGCCTCGACATTGGCGTCGATCGTCCACGGTGCCGCCCACGGTGACCGGCCGTGACCGATCAGGTCGGGGGCGGCGACCGCGACCCCGGGCAGGTGTCGGGTCGCCAGCGTCTGCCATCGCTGACCGTGGCCGGTGAGGCCGTGCACGGCCAGCACTTGCGCGGCGGTGTCCGGGCCGTAGCGGTGAACATGCAGGGGTCGGGTCACGCAGACGATGCTGCCAGCATCGCGTCGCGGCTACTTGTCGGACCCCCGTGGTGTCATGCCTTCATGTCCGCACCGCATACCGACCTGACCCCGGCGGCGCTCGTCGAGCCCGGCACCCGCGGCGTGGTGCGCGTGATCGGCGGTGCGGGCAGCGGCAAGAGCACGCTGCTGGTCGACACCGCCGTCGCGCACATCGCGGCGGGGATGGACCCGGAATCGGTTCTGTTGCTGACGGGCTCGGCGCGGCTCGGCGCGCAGACGCGGGCGCGGATCACCTCCACGCTGCTGGCCGCCGGTGAGCGCGCCGTGGTGCGTGAACCGCTGGTGCGCACCGTGCACTCCTACGCGTTCGCGGTGCTGCGACTGGCCGCGCAGCGCACCGGTGACCCGCCGCCGCGGCTGATCACCGGCGCCGAGCAGGACGGCATCATCCGTGAACTGCTCGCCGGCGACCTCGAGGACGGTGACCGCTCGGCCGTCGCGTGGCCCGCGCACCTGCGGCCGGCGCTGAGCACGGTCGGGTTCGCCACCGAGCTCCGCGACCTGCTGGCGCGCTGCACCGAGCGCGGGGTGGATCCGCTTGCGCTGCAACGCATCGGGCGCCGCTCCGGGCGGCCCGAGTGGCTGGCCGCCGGCCAGTTCGCGCAAGCCTACGAGCAGATCATGCTGCTGCGCTCGGCGGTCGGGATGGCCGCTCCGCAGGCCACCATCCCCGCATTGGGTGCGGCCGAACTCGTCGGCGCCGCGTTGGAGGCGTTCGGCACCGACGCCGACCTGCTGGCCGCCGAGCGCGCACGGGTCAAGCTCCTGCTGGTCGACGATGCGCAGAACCTGGATCCCCAGGCCGCGCGGTTGGTGCGGGTGCTCGCCGACGGCGCCGAACTCACCGTGCTCGCAGGCGATCCCAACCAGGCGGTGTTCGGTTACCGCGGCGCCGATCCGGCCCTGCTGCGCGGCGACGAGCCCGCGATCACGCTCACCGAGTCGCACCGTTGCGCACCGGCGATCGCCGACGCGATCAGCCACGTCGCGAAGCGGCTGCCCGGTGCCGACGACGGCCGCGTGCTGACCGGCGCGCCGGAGCGGGACGGGTCGCTGACGGTGCGCATCGCCGCCTCGCCGCACGCCGAGGCCGCGGTGATCGCCGACGCGCTGCGCCGGGCCCATCTCGTCGACGGCCTGGCCTGGTCCCAGATGGCGGTCATCGTGCGATCGGTTCCGCGGCTCGGTGCCGCGGTGGCGCGCACCCTGGCCGCCGCGGGCGTGCCGGTCGAGACGCCGACGCCGACGGCGCCGCTGGCCCAGCAGCCCGCCGTGCAGGCGCTGCTCACGGTCCTGGCCGCCACCGCGCAGGGGCTCGACGCCGAGCACGCGACGGCGCTCGTCACCGGCCCGATCGGCCGCGTCGACCCGGTGTCGCTGCGCCAGCTGCGCCGGGCGCTGCGGCGCGCCGACACCGCGCAGCCGCGCCGCGAGTTCGCCGAACTGCTCGTCGAGGCGCTCGAGCGGGGCGCCGACGGCCTGCCCGAGAACCTGGCGCGACCCGTGGACCGCGTGCGCAAGGTGCTGGCCGCCGCGCGGCGCAGCGTCGAGGAGGGCGCCGACCCGCGCTACACCCTGTGGCAGGCCTGGCACCGGTCGGGGCTGCAGCGACGCTGGCTGTCGGCCAGCGAGCGGGGCGGGCCGGCCGGCGTGCAAGCCGACCGCGATCTCGACGCTGTCACAGCGCTTTTCGACGTCGCCGAGCAGTACGTCAACCGCACCGCGGGCGCGTCGCTGCGCGGGCTGATCGACCACGTCGCCGCGCTCGGGCTGCCTGCCCGCGACGACCGCACCGACGTCGACGCGGTCGCCGTGCTCAGCGCGCACGCCGCGCTCGGCAGGCAGTGGGACTTCGTCGTCATCGCCGGTGTGCAGGAAGGGCTGTGGCCCAATGCGATTCCACGCGGCGGGGTGCTCGCCACCCAGCAGCTCGTCGATGTGCTCGACGGTGTCACCGACGCCGGTGAGCAGGGCGTGTCCACCCGCGCGCCGGTGCTCGCCGACGAGCGCCGCCTGCTGATCTCCGCGATGGGCCGGGCCCGCAGCCGCGTGCTGGTCACCGCCGTCGACAGCGACAGCGGCGACGAGTCGATGCTGCCCTCGGCGTTCTGCTACGAGCTGGCCGCGCTGGCCGGCGGCGCCGACCCCGACGCCGATCCCGACGTCGCCGCGCCGGTCAGCGCGCCGCGCGTGCTGGCGCCTGCCGCCGTGGTGGGCCGGTTGCGCGCGGTGGTGTGCGCCCCCGACGGTACCGTCGACGACGCGTCACGCGCTTGCGCGGCAACACAATTGGCGCGGCTGGCCGCGGCCGGGGTGCCCGGCGCCGCGCCCACGCAGTGGCAGACGATGACCCCGCTGTCCGGTGAGCAACCGCTGTGGGACGGCGAGGACCACACCGTCACGCTGTCACCGTCGACCCTGCAGATGCTTACCGACTGCCCGCTGCGCTGGCTGCTCGAACGCCACGGCGGCAGCGACGGGCGCGACGTGCGGTCGGCGGTCGGCTCACTGGTGCACGCCCTGGTCGCCGATCCCGGCAAGACCGAGAGCCAGCTGATCAACGACCTGGAGAAGATCTGGCCCAAGCTGCCGTTCGACTCGCAGTGGTACGCCGACAACGAACTCGGCAGGCACCGGGCGATGCTCGAAACCTTCGCGCAGTGGCGCGCGCAGACCCGCGGCGAGCTCACCGAGGTCGGCACCGAGATCAGCGTCGACGGGGTCATCGCCGGCGCCGACGGCCAGCCCGACGTGCGGGTGCGCGGCCGGGTCGACCGGCTCGAACACGACCGCGACGGCCGCCTGGTGGTGGTCGACCTCAAGACCGGCAAGAGCCCGGTCACCAAGGCCGACGCCCTGCGCCACGCCCAGCTGGCGATGTACCAGCTCGCGATCGCCGAAGGCCTGCTCTCCGAGGGAGATACGCCGGGGGGCGGGCGGCTGGTCTACCTCGGCAAGGCCCGAGCGGACGGTGCGACCGAGCGTGAACAGAACCCGATGACGCCGGAGGCGCAGGCCGAATGGCGCGACGCCGTGCACCGCGCCGCAGCCGCGACCAAGGGCCCGGAGTTCGTCGCCCGCATCAACGACGGCTGCTCGCACTGCCCGGTGCGGGCGATGTGCCCCGCGCAGAACGGAGACCGGTGATGAACCCGCGCTACAGTCCGGCCGAACTCGCCGCCGCGCTGGGCCTGTTCGCCCCGACCGACGAGCAGGCCGCCGTGATCGCCGCGCCGCCGGGCCCGCTGGTCGTCATCGCGGGCGCGGGCGCAGGCAAGACCGAGACGATGGCCGCCCGCGTGGTGTGGCTGGTCGCCAACGGCTACGCCCGGCCCGGCGAGGTGCTCGGGCTGACGTTCACCCGCAAGGCCGCCGGGCAGCTGCTGCGTCGCGTCCGCACCCGGCTGAACCGGCTGGCGGGCGCGGGCATCGCTCCCACCGCCGAACGAGGCGTCGGCGTCGTCGACGAACCGCCGACGGTGAGCACCTACCATGCGTTCGCCGGAAACCTATTGCGCGAGTACGGGTTGCTGCTGCCAGTGGAGCCGGAGACCCGGCTGCTCAGCGAAACCGAGTTGTGGCAGATGGCATATCGGGTGGTTTGCGAGCATCCGGCGCTGGAAACCGACAAGACACCGGCGGCGGTGACGTCGATGGTGCTGCGGCTGGCCGGCCAGCTCGCCGAACACCTCGTCGACACCGAGCAGCTGCGCGGCACCCACGTCGAGCTCGAACGGCTGGTGCACACGCTGCCCGCCGGGCCCTATCAACGCGACCGCGGCCCCAGCCAATGGCTGCTGCGGCTGCTGAACACCCAGACCGAGCGCACCGAACTGGTGCCGCTGATCGACGCGCTGCACGAGCGGATGCGCGCCGAGAAGGTGATGGACTTCGGCATGCAGATGGCCTCGGCCGCACGGCTGGCCGAACGGTTCCCGCACGTCGGCGAGGAACTGCGGCGACGGTACCGGGTGGTGCTGCTCGACGAGTACCAGGACACCGGGCACGCCCAACGCGTGGCGCTGTCGTCATTGTTCGGCGGGGGCGCCGACGACGGTCTCGCGCTGACCGCCGTCGGCGATCCCATCCAGTCGATCTACGGGTGGCGCGGCGCATCGGCGACCAACCTGCCGCGGTTCACCACCGACTTCCCGCGCGCCGACGGGACACCGGCGCCGGCGCTCGAGCTGCGCACCAGCTGGCGCAACCCGCCGCGGGCGCTGCACCTGGCGAACGCGGTGTCGGCGCAGGCGAGGCGTCGTTCGGTGGCGGTGCGCTCGCTTCGCCCGCGGCCCGACGCCGAACCCGGCACGATCCGGCTGGCGCTGCTCAACGATGTTGTCGCCGAACGGAACTGGATTGCCGATTCCATCGCCGAGTGTTACCACGCGCCGCGGCCCGACGGGACGGGCGCGCCGACGGCCGCGGTGCTGGTGCGCCGCAACGCCGACGCGGCCCCGATGGCCGACGCGCTGACCGCCCGCGGGTTGCCGGTCGAGGTCGTCGGGCTGGCCGGACTGCTGGGCGTGCCCGAGGTCGCCGACGTGGTCGCCATGCTGCGACTGCTCGCCGATCCGACGGCCGGCAGCGCGGCCATGCGGGTGCTCACCGGCCCGCGTTGGCGGCTCAGCGGCCACGACATCGCGGCGCTGTGGCGGCGCGCGGTGCACCTCGACGGCATGGGCAGAGCCGAACACCACGACACCGCCGACCGCATCGCCGCCGAGGCCGTGCCCGACGCCGACGCCGCGACGCTCGCCGAGGCGATCACCGATCCCGGTGCGCCCGAGTCGTATTCGCCGACGGGGTACGCGCGGATCGTGGCGCTCGGCCGCGAGCTCACCGCGCTGCGGGCGCATCTGACACATCCGCTGCCCGACCTCGTCGCCGAGGTGCGCCGCGCGCTGGGTGTGGACACCGAGGCGCGGGCCCGGCGCCCGGTGTCGGCGGGCTGGTCGGGCACCGAGCATCTCGACGCGTTCGCCGATGTGGTGGCCGACTTCGCCGCCCGCTCGACCGCCGGGCCCACCGAGTTCCTGGCCTACCTCGACGCCGCCGAGGAAGTGGAGAACGGGTTGGCGCCCGCCGAGACGTCGGTGGCCACCGACCGGGTGCAGATCCTGACCATCCACGCCGCGAAGGGCCTGGAGTGGCAGGTGGTCGCCGTCCCGCACCTGAGCGCGCGGGTGTTCCCGTCGACCGGGTCGGCCCGCACCTGGCTCACCGACGCCGGCGACCTGCCGCCGCTGCTGCGCGGAGACCGCGCGACGATGTCCGAGCACGGCGTCCCGGTGCTCGACACCTCCGACGTCAACGACCGTAAACGGTTGTCCGACACCATCGCCGAGCACAAGCAGAGCCTCGAACAACGGCGCATCGACGAGGAACGCCGCCTGCTCTATGTGGCGCTCACCCGCGCCGAGGACACCCTGCTGCTGTCCGGGCACCACTGGGGTGCCGCTGAGGGCAAGGCGCGCGGCCCGTCGGAGTTCCTGTGCGAGCTCAAGGCGATCATCGAGGAGTCCGCCGCCGCCGGTGACCCGTGCGGCGTCGTCGAACACTGGGCGCCCGCGCCGGCCGACGGTGACCCCAACCCGCTGCGCGACGAGGTGGTCGAAGCGGTGTGGCCGGCCGACCCGGCCGGTGCGCAACGCGGCCCCGTCGATCGCGGCGCCGCGCTGGTCGCCGCCGCCATGACCGCCCCGGCCGCCCCGACCGCCACCACAGGTGACCCGGGAGAGGACTGGGCCGCCGACGTCGACGCGCTGCTCGCCGAACGCAACCGGCCCGAGCAGCCGGTCACCGTCTCACTGCCCGACCAGGTCTCGGTCAGCACGCTGGTGGAACTGGGCCGCGACCCGGCGGCGCTCGCACAGCGGCTGCGCCGCCGGCTGCCGACCCGACCCGATCCACATGCCCTGCTGGGCACGGCCTTTCACGATTGGGTGCAGCGGTTCTACCACGCCGACCGGCTGTTCGACCTCGACGACCTACCCGGCGCCGTCGACCACGACGCCGCCGTCGCCGACGAACTCGCCGAACTGCAGGCCGCGTTCGCGGTCTCGCCGTGGGCCGCCCGCACGCCGATCGACGTCGAGGTGCCGTTCGACATGCTGATCGGCGGGCGGGTGGTGCGGGGCCGCATCGACGCGGTGTTCGCCGCCGACGACGGCGGCTTCACCGTCGTCGACTGGAAGACCGGCGCGCCGCCGGCCACACCGGAAGCCAAGCAGCACGCGGCGATTCAGCTCGCCGTGTACCGGCTGGCGTGGGCCGGCATGCACGGGTGCGCGGTCGAGTCCGTGCGGGCCGCTTTCCACTACGTGCGCAGTGGTGACACCGTCGTCCCCGACGCGATGCCGGGCGCCGACGAACTCGCCGCGCTGCTCGAGGAGGCCGACGATGCGCGCGAGGTGGCCTGACCCGGCGGGCGGTCAGGCCGAGCGGTACACCTTGACCGCCTGCACGATCATCGGCACCTGCAGCGGCAGCCGCGCGATCGCGATCAGCCGCATCGGCAGCGACTTCGTCGGGTCCTGAAACCACAGCCGGACCATGTTGACGTTGGCCGGGAACACCGCCAAGAACAGCGCCACCGCGGCCAGCGCGCCGAAGCGACGCGTCCGCGGCGCGGCCAGCAACCCGGCCACGCCGAGTTCGGCCACCCCGGACGCGTAGGTGTAGAACCGGGGACTACCGGGCAACTCCGCCGGGATGATCGAGTCGAACGGCTTGGGGGCGAGGAAATGCAGGGTCCCGATGCCCAGCAGGCCTGCGGCCATGCGATAGGCGCGCGACGGATCGGCCTGCTGCTGCGATTCGGGCAAGGATGAGGTCATGATTACATTGTGCGGATGCGGCGGTCCCTTGCGGTGACGAGGCTGGATGGCTAAAGGCAAACTGCGGCGCCGGCTCCGCCGATTCGACGAGTCGCTGTCGGACCAGCCGGTCCACGCGATCACCGACCGGGTGCAGATCCCGAGCGACCCGGTCTCCCCGGGCCGACGGATCACCACCCGCGTCGTCTACGCGCTCGGGGCGCTGTTCGCCGCGGTCATCATCGTCTACCTCGACCGCCACGGTTACCGCGACATCGAGAGCAGCCCCAATCCCGACGACCCGCTGTCGTTCCTGGACTGCCTGTACTACGCGACCGTCTCGCTGTCGACGACCGGCTACGGCGACATCACCCCGGTCACGCCGTCGGCGCGACTCATCAACGTCCTGGTGATCACCCCGCTGCGGGTGGCGTTCCTGATCGTGCTCATCGGTACGACGGTCGAAACGCTGACCACACAGTCGCGGCAGGTCTACCAGATCCAGCGATGGAGGAACAGAGTGCGCAACCACATCGTCATCGTCGGCTACGGCACCAAGGGCCGCACCGCCGCCGCTGCGATGGTCGGCGACGAGATCGCCCCCGCCGACATCGTGGTGGTCGACGAGAACGCCGCCGCGCTCGAACGCGCCAAGAGCGCGGGCCTGGTCACCGTGCGCGGCAACGCCACCGACTCCGAGGTGCTGCGGCTCGCCAGCGCCCAGCACGCCAAGTCGATCATCGTGGCCACCAACCGCGACGACACCGCGGTGCTGGTCACGCTGACCGCGCGGGAATTGGCGCCGAACGCCAAGATCATCGCCGCGGTCCGTGAGACCGACAACGAGCACCTGCTCAAACAGTCCGGCGCGGACTCCACTGTCGTCACCTCCGAGACTGCGGGCCGGCTGCTCGGTATCGCCGTGCAGACCCCGAGCGTTGTAGAGGTCATGGAAGACCTGCTCACCCCCGACGCCGGCTTCGCGATCGCCGAACGCGAGGTCACCCCGAAAGAGGTCGGCGGCTCACCGCGGCACCTGTCCGACATCGTGCTGGGCGTCGTGCGCGGCGGAACGCTGGTGCGTGTCGACGAACCGGATGTCGACGCCCTCGAACTGGGGGACCGGTTGCTCTACATCCGTAGCGCGGACGCCGAGAGATGACGTCGTTTCAGCTGCGCAATGTCCCGCTGCTGTCGCGCATCGGGGCCGACCGCGCGGACACCGTGCGCACCGACGTCGACGCGGCGCTGGCCGGCTGGCCGGACGCGCTGGTGCTGCGCGTCGACCGGCGCAACCAGGTGTTGATCGCCGGCAACAGCGTGGTCCTCGGAAACGCCGCCAAGCTCGGCGACAAACCGCCGGAGAACGCGGTGTTCCTGGGCAGGCTCACCGACGGCAGGCACGTGTGGGGCATCCGTGCCGCGCTCGAGGGGCCCGAGGACCCGCACACCGAGACCGAGGTGCTCGACCTGCGCCGCGCGGGCCAGGTGTTCGACGACGTCAGCGCGCAGCTGGTCGCCACCGCCACCGCGCTGCTGAACTGGCACGACCAGGCGCGCTTCAGCGCGATCGACGGCTCGCCGACCCGCCCCATCAAGGGCGGCTGGTCGCGGGTCAACCCGGTCAACGGCCACGAGGAGTTCCCGCGCATCGACCCGGCGATCATCTGCCTGGTGCACGACGGCCACGACCGCGCGGTGCTGGCCCGCCAGACGGTGTGGCCCGAACGGCTGTTCTCGATCCTGGCGGGCTTCGTCGAGGCGGGCGAGTCGTTCGAGTCGTGCGTCGTGCGCGAGATCGCCGAGGAGATCGGCCTGACCGTCACCGACGTGCAGTATCTCGGCAGCCAGCCGTGGCCGTTCCCGCGGTCGCTGATGGTCGGCTTTCACGCCATCGGCGATCCCGAGCAGGAGTTCTCGTTCAACGACGGCGAGATCGCCGAGGCGGCCTGGTTCACCCGCGCCGAGATCCGCGCGGCCCTCGAGGACGGCGACTGGAGCAGCGACTCACCGTCGCGGCTGCTGCTGCCCGGGTCGATCTCGATCGCCCGGGAGATCATCGAGTCCTGGGCCGCCCTGGACTGACCGGATCAGGCGCCGAGCTTGGCCTTCACTTCGCGCGGGGTCGGGTTCGTCAGCGTCGACCCGTCCGGGAACTTCAGCGTCGGCACCGTCTGGTTGCCGCCGTTGGCCGAGGCGACGAACTCCGCGGCGGCCGGATCCTTCTCGATGTCGACCTCGGTGAACGTGATGCCCTCGGCCTGCAGCGCCTTCTTCAGGCGGACGCAGTAGCCACACCACGTGGTGGTGTACATGGTCACGGAGGTCTGTGCAGCGCTCATACCGCAGTCAACGTAGTCGATGACCCGAACATGCCCGACGGCGTACCGGCTTTTGTCACCGCCCACTGCCAAGATGGACCGCATGTCCGTAGATGCCGTCTCGGCGCGCACCCCCACGGTCGAGGACCTCGACGAGGAGCAGCGCGAGGCGGTGCTGGCCCCGCGCGGGCCGGTATGCGTGCTGGCCGGCGCGGGCACCGGTAAGACCCGCACCATCACCCGCCGCATCGCGCACCTGGTGGCCGGCGGTCACGTCGCGCCCGGCCAGGTGCTCGCGGTGACGTTCACCTCGCGTGCGGCGGGGGAGATGCGGGCGCGGTTGCGTGCGCTCGACGCCGCCGCCGGGGGTGTCGGCACGTCCTCGGTGCAGGCGATGACGTTTCACGCCGCCGCGCGCCGCCAACTGGCGTACTTCTGGCCGCGTGTGGTCGGCAACACCACCTGGGAACTGCTCGACACCAAGTTCTCGGTGGTCGCGCAGGCCGCCAACCGGGTCAAGGTGTCGACGGCCACCGACGACGTGCGTGACCTCGCCGGCGAGATCGAATGGGCCAAGGCGTCGCTGATCAGTCCCGAGGCCTATCCCGATGCCGTGGCCCAGGCCAGCCGCGACATCCCGTTCGACGCGGCGAAGGTGGCCGCGGTCTACGCCGGCTACGAGGCGCTCAAGGCCCGCCGCGACGGCACCACGCTGCTGGACTTCGACGACCTGCTGCTGCACACCGCCGCCGCGATCGAGACCGACGCCGCGGTCGCCCAGGAGTTCCGCGACCGGTACCGCTGTTTCGTCGTCGACGAGTATCAGGACGTCACCCCGCTGCAGCAGCGGGTGCTCGACGCCTGGCTCGGTGACCGCGACGACCTGACCGTCGTCGGCGACGCGAACCAGACCATCTATTCGTTCACCGGCGCCACCCCGCGCTATCTTCTCGACTTCTCCCGGCGGTTCCCCGACGCCGCCGTCGTGCGACTCGAACGCGACTACCGGTCCACCCCGCAGGTCGTGTCGCTGGCCAACCGGGTCATCGCCGGGGCCCGCGGCCGGATGGCGGGCAGCCGGCTGCATCTGGTCGGGCAGCGTCCGCCCGGGCCGGCGCCGACTTTCGCCGAGCATCCTGACGAGGTCGCCGAGGCCGCCGCGGTGGCCAAGAACATCAAGCGGCTCATCGAGTCCGGTACCGAACCGGCGGAGATCGCGGTGCTGTACCGGATCAACGCGCAGTCGGAGGTCTACGAGGAGGCGCTCACCGAGGCGGGCGTCCCGTTCCAGGTCCGCGGCGGCGAGGGGTTCTTCAGCCGCCAGGAGATCCGCCAGTCGCTGGTGGCGCTGCAGCGCGCCGCTGAAAGAGAACCCGACGGCCCACTGCCCGAGGTGGTGCGCGCCGTGCTCGAACCGCTCGGCCTGACCGCCGAACCGCCCACCGGCACCAAGGCGCGCGAGCGGTGGGAAGCGTTGACCGCGTTGGCCGAACTGGTCGACGAGGAGGTCGCGCTGCGGCCCGCGCTGGACCTGCGCGCACTGCTGACCGAACTGCGCCAGCGCGCCGACGCGCGGCACCCCCCGACCGTGCAGGGCGTCACCCTGGCGTCGCTGCACGCCGCCAAGGGGCTGGAGTGGGACGCGGTGTTCCTCGTCGGGCTGGCCGACGGCACCCTGCCGATCTCGCACGCGCTCTCCCACGGCCCCGACAGCGAAGCCGTGGAGGAGGAACGCCGCCTCCTGTACGTCGGAATCACAAGGGCCAGAGTGCATTTGGCGTTGAGCTGGGCGCTGGCCCGGACGCCGGGTGGCCGGCAGAGCCGCAAACCGTCGCGGTTCCTCAACGGCATCGCGCCGCAGTCGTCGAACGCCGGTGACACCCCCGCCAGGCCGCGCCGCCCGCGCGGCGCGCCCCCGCGCTGCCGGGTCTGCAACGCCGTGCTCAGGGCGCCGCCCGCAATCATGTTGCGCCGCTGCGAAAGCTGCCCCTCCGACATCGACGAGCAGCTGCTCAGCGACCTCAAGGACTGGCGGTTGCGCACCTCCAAGGAGATGAGCGTGCCGGCCTACGTGGTGTTCACCGACAACACGCTGATCGCGATCGCCGAAACGCTGCCCACCGACGACGCCGCACTGGTCGCGATCCCGGGCATCGGCGCGCGCAAGCTCGAGCAGTTCGGCGCCGACGTGCTCGAACTGGTGAAGGGCCGTCAGAGCCGGTGACCGAGACCGCCAACAACCGTAAAGATCATGCCAAAACCGCAGGTCAGAAAATCGCTTGTGGGTTTTGGCTGTTACGCTTAGCCTCGAAATCACATCCCGTCGGGGATGTTCTTGTGCGAAAGGAGGGTGCCGACGTCATGAATTGCAACAGTGCGTTCACCGGCGTAGCCGTTGCCGGCATGTCGCGGACCCTCCATGTCGCTGCCGCCGCTGTCGCGGCGCGTCCGGCCGCCGCCGCGCATCCCGCGCACGCCGCCGCCGGTGTCGCCGCTGCCATTACCCCGCAGCGCAAGCGCCGCACCGCCGCCGCGACTGCCACGTCCGTCGATCGGGGCACCATCTAGGGAAGCCCACGATATCGCCGAAAAGGCCACGGACCCGCAGTCAAGGATCCGTGGCCTTTGAGTTTTCAGAGCTCCCCGAGCCCCCGAAAACCTGGTCCGGATCCCGAGAACAGATCCGAGAAGCGACGAAACGACCAGGAAGCAGAGGAACGAGCCATGTCAACTGCGATGAGCGCTCCAACCAAGAGCGGCCTATCGAGGACATGCCGGGAGAAGACGAAGCTGGCGGTGCCGTGTCACAGAAACGATCCCGATCTGTGGTTCGCCGAGAGCCCCGCCGAACTCGAACGCGCCAAGGCGTTGTGCACGACCTGCCCGATCCGGCGCGAGTGCCTGGCCGCCGCGCTGGAAAGGCAAGAGCCGTGGGGTGTTTGGGGCGGTGAGATCCTCGAGCGCGGCGAGGTCATCGCCCGCAAGAGGCCGCGCGGCAGGCCCCGCAAGAACACTGCGGGTGCAGCCGCCTAGCGAGGCGCCGGGGAGATGACGCGACCCGTCATCTTCCCGGCGTTCGCGTAACTAGGCCGCGTCGGCGAACCCCGGCACCAGCTCCGTCGCCAGCTGCCGTGCCGGGATGTGCGCGTCGAGCTGACATGCGATCGCCACGTTGGAGGCGATCACCCGCAGCGGGATCGCGAGCTTGGCCGGCACGTCCATCTGCCGCGCCGCCTTGATCTGGCCGGCCGCGCGGTCCGGTTTCATGTTCGCCGCGGTGATCCGCTGCAGCCACTTGCGCGAGTAGTGGAACACCTCGACCTCCAGCGGCTCCACGTATTGCCGCATGATGTCGTCCATCTCGCGCTTGGACACCTGCTCGCCCTTCTGGACGAACCCGATCTTCTGCATCGCGGTCAGCAGGTTGTCGTAGTCGTCGTTGAGCGCGTACCGCGTCGCCAACCCGATCTCGATCGGAATGCCGCCGGGCAGCGGCGCCACCGCGCCGAAGTCGATGACGCCCATCCGGCCGTCGGCCAGCAGCATGAAGTTGCCGGGGTGCGCGTCGCCGTGCATCATCTCCAGCCGGCGCGGCGCGTCGTAGGTCAATTCGAAAAGCCTGGCGCCCATCAGGTCTCGCTGTTCCTGGGTGCCGTCGCGGATGATCTCCGACATCGGCACACCCTCGATCCACTCCTGGATCACGACCTTGGGCGCGCTGGCGACGATGCGCGGCACCGCGAACCGCGGGTGCCCGTCGTAGGCCTTGGCGAACGCCCGCTGGTTGTCGGCCTCGAGCCGGTAGTCCAGCTCCATCTCGGTGCGTTCGATGAGTTCGTCGACGACGCCCTGCACGTCGGCGCCGGGGGAGAGCTGCTTGAGCACCCCGACCATGCGCTGCATCGTCTTGAGGTCGGCGCGCAGCGCCTCGTCGGCGCCGGGGTACTGGATCTTCACCGCGACGACGCGGCCGTCGGACCAGACCGCCTTGTGCACCTGTCCGATGCTGGCCGAGGCCACCGGCTTGTCCTCGAACGACGTGAACCGTTCGCGCCACTTCGTGCCGAGCTGCTGGTCGAGCACCCGGTGCACCTTCGGGGCGGGCAGCGGCGGAGCCTCGCGCTGCAGTTTGGTCAGCGCCTCGCGGTACGGCTTGCCGTACTGCTCGGGGATGGCGGCCTCCATCACCGACAGCGCCTGGCCGACCTTCATCGCGCCGCCCTTGAGCTCACCGAGCACCTGGAACAACTGCTGGGCGGCCTTGTCCATCAGCTCGGCGTTGACCTCGTCTTTCGACTTGCCGGTCAGCCGTTTGCCGAAGCCCAGCGCGGCCCGCCCTGCCATCCCGGCGCCGAGGCCGGCCAACTTGGCGTTCCGCGCAGCGCTGCCCCGCTTGATCTCACTCACCAGACCATCATCCATGACGACGCTGAACACTTCGCAACGACTTGCCAACGCCCGTAGTCAGCATGTGCACCGGGGATGACGGCTCCACCGGCGCACCGCGACTGCGCCGACGTTGACGTCGAACTCCAGCGTGCTGTCGAGCGCAGGGGGCGGCTCATCGCCGGCGCCCGAACGCTCGCCACCGACGGCCCGCACGACCCGGTCGATCTGGTTGAGCGCCAGCGCCGCGGTGGCCAGCACGGTCGCGCGGTCAGCGGCGCCGACCGTGTGGCGCAGCTGGGCGGCGACCGCCGGCCAGGCCGGGTCGCGGTCGCTGCGGTGCAGATCGGCGCACCCCAGGCAGCTCGTCACGCCGGGGATGACCAACGGTCCGACCAGGCCGACGCCGTCTCGCACCCGCACCGGCAGATGCGGCACCTGCCCGGCGTGCAGATCGCGCACCATTCGCGGGTCGGCCACCAGATAGTCGGCGAGCACCACCAGGTCGAGTGAACCCGGCGGCGCACCGGCGTCGCTGCGGTTGCTGTGGGTGACCCGGGCCCCCGAACAGCGCAGCGCGCCGAGCAGCAGATCCGACAGCGGGCCGCGGCCGTGCACGCGCACCGCCGCACTCCGGCCGCGGCGCGCCGCATCCGCGGTCAGCACCCGCGCCTTCACCAGCGCGCCGATCAGGCCGTCCAGCACGGCGCGCTCGACGTCGGGCGCCGCCTGCTGCAGGTCGGCGGTCGTCGCTCCGGATTGCAGGTGGCGCAGCAGCATCGCCAGCGTCGAGGCGGTCATTCCGGCCGGCGGCCGGATCAGCACGGCGCGCCGCGGATCCCACCCCACCTGCACGGCGCCGTCGGGGCGCAGCAGCACCGGGGTCGCGGAGTTCAACGCGTAACGCGTCATCGATCGAGCGTGCCACGCCGCGGCCACCCCGCCGCGAGTTATCCACAGGGCTATGCGCCCGAGTGGCCACTTACGCGGCGGGATCCCTCGAAAACCGCGCGATAACTGGCCACTCGGCGCAAGTCAGAGCTGCGGGTCGTCCTTGCCGCGGTCGGGATCCTGCAGATCCTTCTCGAGGTCGGCGATCGCCTCCTCGATGGCGCTGTCCATACCGCTGGTGTCGCCGCCGACCATCCGGTCGATGAACCCCGCGGGCTCGTCGAGGTCCTGCGGGCTGGGCAGCAGATCCGGGTGCTGCCACACCGCGTCGCGGGCGTCGGCGCCGACCGCCTGGGTCAGCCGCTCCCACAGCACGGCGGCCTCGCGCATCTTGCGCGGCCGCAACTCCAGCCCGACCAGCGTCGCGAACGTCTGCTCGGCCGGTCCGCCGGTGGCGCGGCGCCGGCGCAGCATCTCGGCCAGCGCCGACGTGCCGGGGATACGGTCACCCAGCGCCTCGGCGACGACGGTCTGCACCCAGCCCTCGATCAGCGCCAGCAGCGTCTCGAGGCGCTCGAGGGCCGCGGTCTGCTCGGGGGTGGCCTTCGGCTCGAAGATGCCCTGATTGAGCAGCTGCTCGAGCTGCGACGGGTCGGCCAGTGCGGCCGGGTTGAACCCTGCGGCCAGCTCCTCGATGCCGCTCATGTCGATCTTCATGCCCTTGGCGAACGCCTCGACGGCGTTGAGCAGCTGGCTCGACAGCCACGGCACGTGGCTGAACAGCCGGTGGTGCGCGGCCTCCCGGGCGGCCAGGAACGTCAGGATCTCGCTGCGCGGCTGCTCGAGGCCCTCGGACAGCGACTCGATCGCCTCGGGCATCAGCGCCGCCACACCCTTGGGTCCGAGCGGAAGCCCAACGTCGGTGGAGGTCAACACTTCTCGCGACAGCTTGCCCAGCGCCTGACCGAGCTGGGAGCCGAACGCCATCCCGCCCATCTGCGTCATCATCGACAGCAGCGGACCGGCCATGCTCCTGGCCTCCTCCGGCAGCGTCGACGCCCACACCGTCGAGATCTGTTCGGCCACCGGGTCGCACAGCCGCTTCCAGCGCTCCAGCGTGTTGTCGATCCAGTCCGTCGGCGTCCACGCCACGGCCTTGCTGGTGCCGGCGGGCAGCGCGGTCACCCCGTCGAGCCAGGTCTCGGCCAGCCGCACGGCGTCACCGATCGCGGAACTGGTCGACTCCGGCACCGGGGCGACGAAGCCGATCTGGCTGGACGCCAGCTGCCGGGCCAGGTCGTAGTTGACAGGGCCGGCCTGCTTGCCGCCGGCCATCGCGCCGCCGGCGCCGCTGAACATCTCGCCGAGCTTGCTGAAGATCTGGCCCAGCTGGCTCATGTCGAACTCGGAGCCGCCTGCAAAACCCATGCCGAAGGGGTCCCCGGACCCACCGTCGGGGTCTTTCTTGCGCTTGTCGCGCTCGGGGTCGTCTCCGGAGGAGAAGCCGAAAGGCAGGTCAGCCATGACCTCAACGGTACTCATCGCCGCCGCGCGGTGTGGACCGGCGGCTGCGCTGAGAGCGAACCGGGGGCTCCGCAGCCCCAACCTTTACATTGGGCGACGTGAACAGGCGGACTCTGACGTTGCTCGTCGCGCTCGTCCCGATCCTCGTCTTCGGGCTGCTGGTGTCGGTGGTGACGGTGCCCTACGTGTCGCTGGGCCCGGGGCCGACGTTCAACACCCTCGGCGAGATCGACGGTAAAGAGGTCGTCGACATCGAGGGCACCGACGTCTATCCCACGACCGGGCACCTCAACATGACCACGGTGTCGCAGCGCGACCAGCTCACCCTGGGCCAGGCGATGGCGCTGTGGCTGTCGGGCCGCGAACAGCTGGTGCCGCGCGACCTGGTGTATCCGCCGGACAAGACCCGCGAAGAGGTCGAAGAGGCCAACACCACCGACTTCCGCCAGTCCGAGGACAGCGCCGAGTACGCCGCGCTGCTCTACCTCAAGTACCCGATGTCGGTCACCGTGGAGAACGTCAACGACGACGGGCCGTCGGCGGGCAAGCTCGAGGACGGCGACGCGATCGACGCCGTCAACGGCAAGCCGGTCGCCAACCTCGAGCAGTTCCAGGCGCTGCTCACCGACACCAAACCCGGCGACACCGTCGTGCTGGACTACCGCCGCAAGGACGCCGCGCCCGGCGTCGCGACGATCACGCTGGGCAAGCACCCCGAACGCGACCAGGGCTACCTGGGCATCGGGGTGCTCGACGCGCCGTGGGCGCCGTTCTTCATCCAGTTCAACCTCGCCAACATCGGCGGCCCCTCGGCAGGCCTGATGTTCTCGCTGGCCGTGGTGGACAAGCTGACCACCGGCGACCTCAACGACGGCCAGTTCGTCGCAGGCACCGGCACCATCACCGGCGACGGCGAGGTCGGCTCGATCGGCGGCATCACCCACAAGATGCTGGCCGCCCGCGAAGCCGGCGCGACGATGTTCCTGGTGCCGGCCGACAACTGCGAGGAAGCCAAGACCGCACCGCAGGAAGGCCTCGAACTGGTCAAGGTCGACACCCTGGCGACCGCCGTCGACGCCCTGAAGACGTTGTCCGCCGGTGGCGAACGACCGCACTGCTAGGTCAACGCCCGGCCAAACCCGAACCGCGGTTGCGTAGAGTTGGGGCACGTCAGAGTGACGATCTGGGAAAAACGACTGGAGTCGACGAGTGGGTATGCGGCCCGCGGCACGAATGCCGATGCTGACACGACGTAGCCGGATCCTCATCGGGGTGGGGGTCTTCGCCCTGGTGTTGGTGTTGTTCGGGCAGCGGCTGATCGACACCTACGTCAACTGGCTGTGGTTCGGCGAACTCGGCTACCGCTCGGTGTTCACCACCGTGCTGGTCACCCAGATCATCCTGTTCCTGGTGGTGGCGTTGCTGATCGGCGTCATCCTGTTCGCCGGGATGGCCCTGGCCTACCGCACCCGCCCGGTGTTCGTGCCGACCAACGGGCCCAACGACCCGGTCGCCCGGTACCGGACCGCGGTGATGACCCGGCTGCGGCTGGTCGGCATCGGGGTGCCCGCACTGATCGGGTTGTTCGTCGGGCTGTTCGCGGTCGGGCAGTGGGAGACGGTGCAGCTCTTCCTGCACGGCAACAACTTCGGGATCAACGACCCGCAGTTCGGCAAGGATCTCGGCTTCTACGCGTTCGACCTGCCGTTCTACCGGCTGGTGCTGAACTACCTGTTCGTCGCGACGTTCCTGGCGTTCATCGCGAACCTGTTGGGCCACTACCTGTTCGGCGGCATCCGGTTGTCCGGTCGCGCCGGCGCGCTCAGCCGCGCCGCCCGCATCCAGCTGATCACCCTGGTCGGTGTCCTGATGCTGCTCAAGGCCGTCGCCTACTGGCTGGACCGCTACGAGCTGCTCAGCCACACGCGCGGCGGTAAGCCGTTCACCGGCGCCGGCTACACCGACATCAATGCCGTGCTGCCCGCCAAGCTGATCCTGATGGCGATCGCGATCATCTGCGCCGCCGCGGTGTTCTCGGCGATCGTGCTGCGCGATCTGCGCATCCCCGCGATCGGCGTGGTGCTGCTGCTGCTGTCGTCGATGGTGGTCGGCGCCGGCTGGCCGCTGGTCGTCGAGCAGTTCAGCGTCAAACCGAATGCGGCGCAGAAGGAAAGCGAATACATCAGCCGCAGCATCGCCGCCACCAGACAGGCCTACGGGCTGACCGACGAAGTGGTCACCTACCGCGACTACAGCGGCGACGCGCAGGCGACCGCCCAGCAGGTCGCCGCCGACCGCGCGACGACCTCGAACATCCGTCTGCTCGACCCGACGATCGTCAGCCCCGCGTTCACCCAGTTCCAGCAGGGCAAGAACTTCTACTACTTCCCCGACCAGCTGTCGATGGACCGCTACGTCGGCCGCGACGGCAACCTGCGCGACTTCGTGGTCGCCGCCCGCGAGTTGAACCCGGACCGGTTGATCGACAACCAGCGCGACTGGATCAACCGCCATTCCGTCTACACCCACGGCAACGGGTTCATCGCCTCGCCGGCCAACACCGTGCGCGGGGTGGCCAACGACCCCAACCAGAACGGCGGCTACCCCGAGTTCCTGGCCAGCGTGGTCGGCCCCAACGGTCAGGTGATCTCACCGGGTCCCGCCCCGCTCGACCAGCCGCGCATCTACTACGGGCCGGTCATCGCCAACACCCCGGCCGACTACGCGATCGTCGGGGAGAACGGCGCCCCGCGCGAATACGACTACGAGACCAACACCGAGACCCGCAACTACACCTACACCGGCCGCGGCGGCGTGCCGATCGGCAACTGGCTGGCGCGCTCGGTGTTCGCCGCGAAGTTCGCCGAGCGGAACTTCCTGTTCTCCAACGTGATCGGCGAGAACAGCAAGATCCTGTTCAACCGCGACCCGGCAGACCGGGTGGAGGCGGTGGCACCGTGGCTGACCACCGACACCAGCGTGTACCCCGCGATCGTCAACAAGCGGATGGTGTGGATCGTCGACGGCTACACCACGTTGGACAACTACCCGTACTCGGAGTTGACGACGCTGTCGAGCGCCACCGCCGACTCCAATGAGGTGGCGATCAACCGGCTGGCCCCGGACAAGCAGGTGTCCTACATCCGCAACTCGGTCAAGGCCACCGTCGACGCCTACGACGGAACGGTGACGCTCTACGCGCAGGACGAGCAGGATCCCGTGCTGCACGCCTGGATGAACGTGTTCCCTGGCACGATCAAACCCAAGAGCGACATCACCCCCGAACTGCAGCAGCATCTGCGCTACCCCGAGGACATGTTCAAGGTGCAGCGCGCGCTGTTGGCCAAGTACCACGTCGATGACCCGATCACGTTCTTCTCGACGTCGGACTTCTGGGACGTGCCGCTGGATCCGAACCCGACGGCCAGCAGCTACCAGCCGCCGTACTACATCGTCGCCAAAGACCTTGCAGCCAACGACAGTTCGCCGTCGTTCCAGTTGACCAGCGCGATGAACCGGTTCCGTCGCGACTTCCTGGCGGCTTACATCAGCGCCAGTTCGGATCCCGACACCTACGGCAAGCTCACGGTGCTGACCATTCCCGGTCAGGTCAACGGTCCGAAGCTGGCGTTCAACGCGATCAGCACCGACACCGCGGTCAGCCAGGACCTCGGCGTCATCGGCCGCGACAACCAGAACCGCATCCGGTGGGGCAACCTGCTGACACTGCCGGTGGCCCAAGGCGGATTGCTCTATGTCGCACCGGTGTACGCGTCGCCGGGCGCCAGTGATGCGGCGTCGTCGTATCCGCGCCTGATCCGTGTGGCGATGATGTACAACGACAAGGTCGGCTACGGGCCGACGGTGCGCGACGCGCTCACCGAGTTGTTCGGTCCCGGCGCCGACGCCACCGCGACCGGGCCCGCGCCGTTGGCCGGCGCGGGTGGCCAGCCCGCCGCGCAGCCGCCCGCCGACGGTCAACCGCCGACAGGACGGCCGCCGGCCAACCAGGAGGGCCGGGCTCCGGAGGTGCCCACCCCCGCCGCGGTGCCGCCGGGCGGACCGGTGGAGTTGTCGGGTGCGAAAGCCGCTGCGCTGCAGGAGGTCAACTCCGCGCTCGACGCGCTGCGGGAGGCGCAGCAGGGTGGCGATTTCGCTGAGTACGGTGAAGCGCTGCAGCGTCTCGACGACGCGATGAGCAAGTACCAGTCGGCGGGCTGAGCCGCCGCCGGTGCACTATCGGTTACTGGGGCCACTGCAGGTGGTCCGGGCCGACTCGACGGTCGACGTCGGCCCGCACAAGCAGCGGGTGGTGCTCGCCGCGCTGTTGCTGGCGCGGGGCCGGGTGGTCTCGGTGGACCGGCTCATCGACGCGGTGTGGGGCGACGACGTGCCGGACAGCGCGACCGCCAGCCTGCAGGCCTACATCTCGAACCTGCGCCGGGCGCTGCGCGCGGCGTCCGGTGAGTCGCAGATGGCGTCCCCGATCGTGCGGCAGCCGCCCGGGTATTACCTCGAGGTCGATCCCGACTCGGTCGATGTCACCGCGTTCGCGGCGCACTGCGCTCGGGCCGCGGCCGCGGTGGAGGCCGAACGCTGGGAGCAGGGACTCGCCGAGGCCGACGCGGCCCTGAACCTGATGCGCGGGCCGCTGCTCGAGGACCTGGCCGACGCCGCCTGGGCGCGCGAGGAGGCCGCCCGCATCGCCGAGATGCACACCGAATGCGTTGCCGACAGGGTGATCTCGCTGCTGGCGTTGGGCCGCCTGCCGGCGGCGCTGACCGAGGTGTCGCGGCTGCGTGCGCTGGACCCGCTCGCCGATCGCGGCTGCCGGCTGCAGATGTTGACGTTGTACCGGGCGGGCCGGGCCGCCGAGGCGCTGGAGGTTTACACCCGCCACGCCAAACTCCTCGACGCGGAACTCGGCCTCGAACCCGGACCGGAGCTGCGTGAACTGCAGACCGCGGTGCTGCGCCAGGCCCCGGAACTCGCGGCGTGGCCGCGGTCGCCGGAATGGAGCGGCGCCGCGCCGATCTCGGGCCCCGCGGCGGACGCCGTCGCGGCGGCTGTCTTCGAACCCGTCGCCCATCGCGCCCCGCTGGTGGGCCGCAATCGCGAACTGTCCGTCGCCGACGACATCGTGGCCGGGGTGATCGCCGGGGCGACTCGCTGGATGGTGCTGTCGGGGCCACCCGGCATCGGCAAGACGCGGCTGGCCGAGGAGATCTCGGAGCGGGTGTCGGCGGGCGGCGCCGACGTCGTGTGGGTCGGGTGCCCCGACGAGCGCGCCACGCCGCCGTGGTGGCCGATGCGCCAGCTGGTGCGCGCGCTGGGCGCCGACGCCGACGCGGTGCTCGAAGTGCCGGCCGGGGCCGACCCCGACACCGCGAGATTTCATGTCTACGAACGGATTCAAGCGCTGCTGGAGGCAGCGGGCCGGCCGCTGGCGGTGGTCGTCGACGATGTGCAGTGGTCGGATCCCACGTCGGCGAGCTGCCTGGCCTACGTCGCGGGCGCCCTGCGCGGCCGGCCGGTGCTGATGCTCGTCACCGTCCGCGACGGCGAACACACACCCGAGGTGGCCCGCCTGCTGAGCACCGTCGCACGCGGAAAAAACAACCGGCACATCGAAGTTCCCGCGCTGTCGTCGGCCGACGTCGCCACGCTGGCTGGTGAGATCGCCGAGGAACCGGTCACCGCGGCCGAGGCGGCCGAACTCGCCGACCGCACCGGCGGCAACCCGTTCTTCGTCTCCGAATACGCCCGGCTGCCCCGCGCCGAACGGGCGGGCTCCGAGATTCCGCACGCGGTGCGTGTGGTGCTCGAACGCCGTTTGGCCGCACTGGATCCCGTTGTGGTACAGATCTTGCGCACCGCGGCGGTCATCGGCGATGTGATCGACGCGTCCGCGGTCCCGGTGCTGGCCAGAACGACCGGGCTCGATCTCGACACCCTGGCCGACCACCTCGACGACGCCGCCGACGAACGGATCATCGTCACCGCGCACGGCGGCGGCGGCTACGTGTTCGCACACGGCCTGCTGCGCGAGCAGCTGCTGGCGGGCATGCCGGCGCTGCGCCGCCAGCGGGTGCACGCCAAGGTCGGCGAGGTGCTCGCCGACAGCACCGACCCCGACGCGCCGACCCGCCGCGCGCAGCATTTGGTCGCCGCGCAGCCGCTGGTGGAACCCGGCGACGTCGTGCAGGCGTGCCGGCTGGCCGCCGAACAGGCCACTGCGCAATGGAGTTCGGACATCGCCGCCCAGTGGTGGCAGGCAGCGCTGGACGCCTACGACCGGCTGCCCTCGTCGTCGCGGGACGACGGTGAGCGTGACGCGCTGACGGTGGAACTGCTCGAGGCACATTCCCGCGCGGGCCGCGGCCAACTGGTACTCGACAGCGTGCAGCGCTATCTCGGCGAGGCGTTGCGTACCGGGCGGATCGCCACCACCGGCCGGGTGGCCAGCGCGCTGCTGCGGGCCAGCGGCGGGTGGCCGTGGCTGGCACCGGGCCGCGAGCCGGGGGAGTTGCTGGTGCTGCTCGAGCGGGCCGCCGCGCTCGCCGCCGACGACCCGGCGGCCGGCGCGCGGGTGCTGTCCGCGCTGGCCGTGGGCCACTGCTATCACCGCGATCCCGCTGTCGCCGCGACGCTGCTCGACGACGCCGACCGGCTCGCGGAGGCCGCAGGTGATCGCGACGTGGTGGCCGATGTGCTGATGGGCCGGCTGGTCACCTACTCGGGGGTGGCGACCCACAGCCGCGAGACGCTGGCGTGGGTGCAGCGCCTGAACTCGTTGCGGCACAGCCGTTCTCACGAGGATGCGGTGATCGCGCATTCGGTCGCGACGATGGCGGCGATGAACCTCGGCGACGTCGCCGCGGCCCGTCGTCACCTGCAGGCCGGGATCGCCGGCAGCGAGGACATCAAGCTACCGGTGCTGCGCGCGCAGCTGCGCTGGATGGAGGCGGTCCTCGCGGCGTGGGTCGGCGATTTCGCCGAGGCCGAGCGGCATCACGCGATCGCCGCGCACGTGCACGAGCAGACCGAGCTGTACGAGGCGGGCAGCGCACTGCTCGCGACCGCGACGCTGTTGCGGGAGAAGGGCGGGCCCGTGCCCGCCGACTGGATGGCCGCGCGCGACGTCAACGCGTTCGGCGGCCCCGGCGTCGTCAGCGTGGTCCGCACCGGGGTGCTGACGCTGTCGACCGGCCCGCAGGCACGCGCCGACGCCGAGGAGGCGCTGCGCACCTGGGCGGGGTCCGACGAGGGCCACATCTGGCCGACGCTGGGCCATCACACGCTGCTGGCCCACCTCGCCGCCGATCACCGGCTGCCCGAATTCGCCGACCTGCTGCTGGCCAAGCTCGCGCCGTTCGCCGACCGCATCGGGGTGCTCGGTCAGGTCGGGTCGGCGGGCCCGGTGAGCCTGGCCACTGCGCGCCTGCACGCGCTGCGCGGGGACGACGCCCGCGCCCGCGCCGACCTGGCCCGCGCTCGCGACCTGGCCGAGCGCAGCGGCGGTGTGCCCACGCTGCTGCGCTGCCGCCTGCTGGAGTGTGAGCTGACCGCGCCGGGGCCCGAGCGGACGGCCGCAGTGGCGGCATTGGCGGCCGACGCGGCGGCGATCGGGATGGTGTCGGTGGTCGACGCCGCCCGCGCGCTGGCGTGAGCGCTCGGCCGGGCCCGCCGAGTGTGCGGTTTCGTCCGCTGCGGCGGCGAGTCGCGGACGAAACCGCACATTCGAACTTGGATTTTTCTTGAATCCGTGGCCAAGGGGCCGCCAAGCCGGTTCGGCGATGCTTCGTCCCGACCTGAGGGCTTGACGAAAGGACTCCGATGACCATCGACCTGACGCGTGATCGCGCCGAGGTGCTGCCGATGCTGCGCGACTACGTCGCCACGCACGTGGCGTTGCCGGGAGAGCCCGGCTACGAGCGCTGCGCGCCCTGGAACGTCGCGGCGACGGTCGCGCCTGCGGCGGTCGTGATGGCGACCACTGCGCAGGACGTCGCGGGCGCGATCCGGTTCGCCGCCGCGCACGGGTTCACGGTCACGGTGCAGGCCACCGGGCACGGCGCGGTGGGGGTCGGGCAGGACACGATCCTGGTGCAGACCTCGGCGATGAAGCACTGCGAGATCGACACCCGCACCTGCACGGCTCGCGTCGGCGCCGGTGCGCGGTGGCAGGACGTCATCGAGGCGGCGGCGCCGCATGGCCTTGCGCCACTGGCGGGTTCGGCGCCGGGCGTCGGCGTGGTCGGCTACCTGACGGGCGGGGGGATCGGCCCACTGGTACGCACGGTCGGGCTGTCGTCGGATCACGTCCGCAGCTTCGACGTGGTAACCGGCGAGGGCCGGCTGTTCCGGGCGTCGCCGCGCGACAACGCCGACCTGTTCTGGGGTCTGCGCGGCGGCAAGGCGACGCTGGGCATCGTCACGTCGGTGGAGATCGACCTGCTGCCGATCGTCGAGTTCTACGGCGGCGCAGTCTATTTCGATGGTGCCGACGCGGCGACGGTGCTGCACGCGTGGCGCGAGTGGACGGCGGACCTCCCGGAGACGGCCAACACGTCGATCGCCATCCAGCAGCTGCCGCCGCTGCCGGATGTCCCCGAACCGCTCGCGGGCAAGATGACGGTCGCGGTGCGCTACACCGCGATCGGCGATCTCGAGGAGGCCGAACGGCTGCTGGCGCCGATGCGGGCGGTGGCCACGCCGGTGCTCGACACTGTCGCTGTGCTGCCGTACGCGGCTCTCGGTGCGGTGCACGCGGATCCGGTCGACCCGATGCCGATCACCGAGGACCAGGCGCTGCTGCGGGAACTGCCCGCCGAGGCGGTCGACGCGATCCTCGCACTCGCCGGCCCGGACTCGGGCTCACCGCAGGTGATCGTGGAGCTGCGGCTGCTCGGCGGGTCGCTGGCCCGGGAGCCGCAGCACCGCAGCGCGTTCTGCCATCGCGACGCGGCGTACTCGCTGGCGGTGATCGGCGTCGCGGCACCGGAGATCGTGGAACTGGTGGCCGCGCACGCCGCGGGCGTGACGACGGCCGTCGCCGAGTGGTCGACCGGCGGGCAGATGCCGAACTTCGCGCCGTCCTATCACCCGGATCGACCGTCGCGGGTCTACAACGACGACACGCTGCACTGGCTGGCGGCGCTGGCCGACCGCTACGACCCGGGCCGGGTGCTGGCCACCGGCCAGGTGATCCGCACCCCGGCCTGACCCCCCCATCGGCGAGCGTGCGTGTCCGCACACGACACGCCGCGAAATTCCCGCAGTTTGTGCACGCGCGTACCGCAGTGAGCGTGCGAAGCAGGTGCGATGAGCAGGCGATTTGGAGGCCGCACGACCACTTGGGTAACCTAGCGTTCACCCGTCGCGGGGTGGAGCAGCTCGGTAGCTCGCTGGGCTCATAACCCAGAGGTCGCAGGTTCGAATCCTGTCCCCGCTACTAATCGGAAATGGCCCCAGAGGTGCGACCTCTGGGGTCATTTCATGCCGCTTGTGAGCGGTTTTGTGAACACCAGCCTTTGCTGAATGTCCTTGGGCTATCTCGAACCTCCGTGGCAATGTTGGGCGATCAATCGCAATTTCGCAGGCGTGTACTTTCGGGCGAGTACGCCCGAATCTGTCGGTGGGATTCCGTAGGCTTTGCTGGTGGACTACGCAACGATCGACGCATTGCGGGAGCGGCACTCCGCTTGGCGACTGCTGCGTGCTAGCAACGCCACGCTGATCCTGTCCTTCCTTGGGATGTTTTTCGTCGAGGGCAACCGAGGCGCATGCTCAGCCAGCGAGGTCGCGGCCGCGTTGGATGACCACCTGTACGCGCTGAACACTGAGATCCTCACCGAGAATGGGCAGGAACGATTTCCAAAGGACGCTCGGTCGTATTTGGAGGACTGGGCGGCCACCGACGCCGGGTATCTGCGGCGGTTCTACCCGGCTGGCGATGACGAAGTGCACTACGAGGTGACACCGGCGTTCGAGAAGGCCTACGCGTGGGTCATGGGCCTCAAAGGCAGATCATTTGTGGGGACCGAGTCCAGGCTGCACACTGTGGTCGAGCTGTTGCGACAGATCGTGCACGGAACCGAAGTCGAACCCGATATCCGGCTGGTCGAATTACGGCGCCGCCGCGACGAACTTGACGCCGAGATCGCTGCCGTCGAGGCCGGCGTTGTTCAGGTGCTGGACGCAACCGCAGTCCGCGACCGCTACCAACAGCTCGCCACGACCGCACGGGAACTGCTCTCAGACTTCCGCGAGGTGGAAGAGAACTTTCGGCTCCTGGACCGGGCCGCGCGAGAGAAGATCGCGACTTGGGAGGGGTCCAAGGGCGAACTGCTCGCGGAGCTGGTCGGAAGCCGCTCCGAGATCGCAGGCTCAGATCAGGGTCGGAGCTTTCAAGCGTTCTACGACTTCCTTCTCTCCGAGTCGCGCCAGGCCGAACTCGCCGAACTTCTGGCCAAGGTTTCTGCCCTCAAGACCATCGAGGCCGACGATCGGATTCGCGGTATTCACCATGACTGGTCTGAAGCTGCTGATCGAGCCCAGCGCACCGTCCGGCAGATTTCCGAACAACTGCGCCGCTTCCTCGATGACCAGATCTGGCTGGAGAACCGACGTGTACTCGACCTAGTCCGCGCAGTTGAGAGCGTTGCTCTGGAACTCCGCGACAACCCGCCGACGTTCGGGCTCGAACTTGACCAGCCCGGCATCGAGATCGCGCTCCCGTTTGAGCGCCCGCTCTACCAGCCGCCCGCAGCGGTCGCGGTCGAGAGTCTCATCCCACCGGCGTCAGAGGAGGTCGACACCGGCCTGCTGTTTACGCAGACGTTCATCGATCAGGCGCGCTTGATCGAGACCATCCGCGATGTTCTGCCTGAGAACTCTTCGGCTCTCTTGGCCGACGTCATCGCGGTACACCCGATCGAGCAGGGTGCGGCAGAGGTCGTCGGCTACCTCGCACTCAACGACGAGAACGTGACGGTCGACATGGACGACGCCGACGAGACGCTCCTGGAGTACGCCGACCCCGCCGATCCGGACTTCACCAAGCGAGCGAGACTGCCGAAAGTGACGGTGCGGCGACGATGAGCAACGAGTATGCGATCGCCAGCGCCATCATCCGGCTGATGCAAGGGGTTGTCTACCGCGAATCGGATGAGGACACGTGGCTGACGCTAGAACGTTCGGGCGCCGGCGTGCGAGACCATTTCGCCACTATCGGCGTCGACGTCGTGGTCGATGACGCCGAGGGATACGCCTATCTTCGCTCCCAGCCATCCGAAGAGGGCGATGAGGAACTCCCGCGCCTGGTGCGCAGGCGGGCACTGACCTACAACGTCAGCCTGCTCCTGGTGCTGCTGCGCAAGAGGCTCGTCGAGTTCGAGACGACCGGCGGTGAGGGCCGATTGGTTCTCACCACCGACCAGATCGTTGAGATGCTGCGGCTTTTCCAGGCTGAGTCCACGAATGACGCACGAATTGTGGAGCAGGCGGAGACGACCATCAAGAAGGCCGCCGAACTCGGCTTCCTGCGTCAGTTGCGCGGTCAACGCGACCAGTGGGAGGTACGGCGAATCCTGAAGGCCTACGTCGACGCCCAGACCCTGTCGGACTTCTCGGCCAAGCTGCGCGAGTACGCCGGAGCGGTGACCAGTGATGAGTGAAACACCTTCTTCCACGGTCGAACTCGGCGACAGCCGACGGTCCGGCTACCGGCTCCAGCACGCCGAGGTGTTGAACTGGGGTACCTTCGACACCCAGGTCTGGCGGTTCACTCCTCGCGCCGATACCGCGCTGCTCACCGGTGACATCGGCTCGGGCAAGTCGACGATCGTCGACGCACTCACCACATTGTTGGTGCCGTCCCACAAGGTCGCCTACAACAAGGCTGCCGGTGCCGAGGCCAGGGAACGCACTCTGCGCTCCTACGTTGAAGGCCACTACAAGTCGGAGCGAAACGAGGCCACCGGAAAATCCCGCGCCAAGGGCCTGCGTGAGAACCGGCGAACGTACTCGGTGATCCTCGGAGTCTTCACCAACCACGGCTACGACGAGACAGTCACACTGGCCCAGGTATTCCAGCAGCGCGAGAGCACCGGACAGCCTTACCGATTCTTCGTCACCGCTACAAAAGAACTGTCCATCGGGACGGACTTCGCCGACTTCGGCTCCGATCTGCGCGATCTGCGCAGGCGGCTGCGTGCCGCCGGAGCAGACCTCTTCGACGAATTCCCCAAGTACGCTACATCGTTGCGTCGCCTCCTTGGAATCCGATCGGAGCAGGCGCTTGAGCTGTTCCACCAAACCGTCTCGCTGAAGTCTGTCGGCAACCTCAACGATTTCGTGCGCGACCACATGCTGGAACCGAGCGATTCGACCGACCGCGTCCGCGACATCATTGACCACTTCGAGGACCTCACCAGGGCGCACGACGCCGTCAAGCGGGCGCGAGAACAACTCGAAGCGCTCGAGCCCGTCGTACAGACGGCGGCGAAGTACGATGCGGCGTTCACAGAGCGCGACACTCGGGAGCGCGAGCGATCCGCCGTCCGGCTCTTTATCGCAGAGTTTCGGTCGAATCTGCTGGCGGGCGAGATTGCCGAGCTTGAGGCGCAAGGTGCGGCCCTGTGGAAGGAGCAGGACGCCGCCAAAGCCAGCCAACAGACGCTGACGCGACAACGCGAATCCCTCATCGAGGAGCGCGCGAAGGCCGGCGGCGACCGCATCGGCGAGTTGGAACGCCTCGCTAGTATGGCGCGGAACCAGGCCGAAACGCGCCGTCGTACAAGAATTTTGTTCAACGCCGCCGTCTCCGAAGCCGGGCTGGAGGCGGTCGTCGGCAGCGAGGCGTTCACCGCCCTGTCCGCTCTGGTTTCCGCCGAGCGTCCGCGGCTGGCAGCCGAGAAACGAAACCTTGACGCAGCCAGCGCCGAAGCGATCGGGCGTGAGAAAGAGCTCCAACGGAAGTGCGATCACATCACCGAGGAACTCGCGAGCTTGGAGCAACGTACCAGCAACCTGCCTCTTGAGCAGGTGCAGGTGCGCGCCGAGCTTTGTGCGGCTCTCGGGCTGACGCCGGAGGATCTTCCTTACGCGGGTGAGCTTCTCGACGTGTTCGACGAGCGCGCGCAGTGGCGGGGAGCCGCGGAGCGGGTTTTGCGCGGATTTGCCCTCTCGCTGCTGGTGCCACAGCAGCACTACGACGCTGTGACTGGATGGGTGAACAGTCGACGGCTCACTTTCCACGGCCGCGCCGGCAAGATGACCGGAGCTAAGCTGGTCTACGAAAGGGTTGCCCGGCAACGGGTTCGGCTCCAGCCACCGGAGTATGACGGGCTGCTACTCGCCGACTGTGTCGACGTCAAGGACGGCCCTTTCCGCGAATACCTCGTCAACGAACTCACGAAACGGGCCGACTTCCGTTGCACAGCAAGCCTTGAGGAGTTCCGCAGTGAGCGGCGGGCTGTTACCCGTGAGGGCCAAGTGCGCTCCGGCGAGCGCCACGAGAAGGACGACCGGCATCGCGTCGACGACCCCCGTCGTTGGGTTCTCGGCTGGGCCAACGAACGAAAGATCGCCGCGCTGCGCACCGAGCTCGCCGAGCTGGAGGCCGAGCGCGAGGCGGCCGCATCCGAGCAGGTCAGGCTCAACTCGTTGCGGGAAGCCCTGCAAGGAAGGTTGGACGCACTCCTTCGGATTGAGGGGTTCCGCTCCTGGATTGACCTTGACGTTGACGAGGCCGAGTCGCGTGCGAATCAACATGACGCCGAAAGGGTTCGGTTGGAGGCTGGCTCATCCCGTTTGGAGGAGATCGCCCGAGCGCTGGCGGACAACGCCAAACAATCTGATGTCGTGGCGAATTCGATCGAGCAACTCACGGGCAAGCTAGCCACTACCGCCGCGAAGGCAAAGCAGGCAGAACGGGACAAGAAGCGTGACGACGAGCTCGTCGCGGATCAGCCGGAGGCGCAGCTGGCGGCCGCCCGCGAATCCTACCCGGCTCTCAACGAACGCCTAGGGACGAACCGCCCGACGCGGGCAGCGGACTGCGCCGAGACCGAGAACGGCCTTTCCGCGGATCTTCATCAACGTATCGACCGACTTAACAAGGAACTTGGCGGCTTTGCGCAGAGCCTGATCCAGTCAATGCTGAAGGTCTTGATCCGGTGGCCCGAGCTGCGCGCGGACATGGACGCCAATGTCGAGGCCCGCCAAGAGTTCCTGGCGTTCCGTGACCGCATCGCCACCGACGATCTCCCGCGTTTCGAGAGCGAGTTCAAGGAACAGCTCAACAAGAACGCCATTCAGGAGTTGGCCGGGTTCAACAACTGGCTCCACCGGCAAGCCTCGGCGATCGATGAGCGCGTGGACCGCATCAACGAGGCGCTCGGCGCAGTTCCCTACAACCCGGGTCGCTTCATCCGAGTGGAGAAGGAGCCCACATGGAACCAGGACATTGCGCAGTTCCGTGCGGACTTGCGCAACCTGACCAACGACAGCCTTGCGGTCGATGGCGACCAGTACTCAGAGCAGCGTTTCCTCGACGTGAAGCGGGTCATCGAGCGCTTCCGCGGTCGCGACGGCTCCGCCGAATCGGACAAGAACTGGACCCGACGAGTCACCGACGTGCGTAACTGGTTCGTCTTCTCGGCCTCCGAGCGTGATGTCGAGACGGACCTTGAGTGGGAGCACTACAGCGACTCCGACGGCAAGTCCGGCGGCCAGAAGGAGAAGCTCGCCTACACGATCCTGGCGGCGTCGCTTGCCTACCAGTTCGGACTCGAGTGGGGTGCCGAGCAGTCACGCGACTTCCGGTTTGCGGTCATCGACGAAGCATTCGGCCGCGGCTCCGATGTCTCGACGCGCTACGCACTGGATCTGTTCGCGACGCTCGGGCTGCAACTTCTCATCGTCACGCCGTTGCAGAAGGTTCACGTCATCGAGCCGTACGTGAAGGCAATCGGATTCGTCGACAATCCAACCGGAACGTTCTCGCGGCTCCATACGATGACGATCGAGGAGTACCGGACGCGACGTCAGGGACAGCGGCCATGACTGCCGGGTGGACCACACCAGATGACATTGCCGCCAGGGTCAGACGCCGGTGGGATGACGGATCGCTGTTGCGTGCGCACGCCAACGGTGATCCCTTTGATCCAATTGAAGTACCACTTCGTGGCCCCAAGCCGTCACAAGTCGGCGACGACCTCGCCGCGGCGCGCGACTGGGTGGCTGCGCTCGACGCCGGCCGTCGCGGCGACGGCCGATACACACTTCAGTGGCAGTCGATCGGCGGTAGGCAAATCGGCCGTAACCAGCTGCCCGTCCGCGCAGTGGTGTCCTCAATCGAGCAGGCCTGGGCGCTGTTGGGCGTGGCGAGCTTGGTCCGTCGTTTCGATGAGCTTCTCGCTCTCGCACATCAACATCCGCGGGTTCGAGAGTGGGTCGTCGACCATCCGCATCGCGCACTTAGCCTCGGACCTGAGATGCCGCAGCTGGTCGCTGCTTACGTTTGGCTCGACGGTCACCGTCAATCGAATCGGTATCTGCGCGAGATCAGTGCACCCGGCGTTGACACCAAGTTCGCTGAGAGGCACCGACCGGTGTTGGCATCGATGCTTGGCGTTTCGTCGACCGCCTCGGGATTCCTTGCGGGCCTGGGTCTTCGGTCGAAGCCCGGATTGGTTCGGCTGCGGCCCTCGCCCTCGCTGGGCTTCCCGTGCCCGACGCTCACTGAGCTGGCGGTGCGTTCCGACGAGTTGGCACAGCTTACGGTCGATCCACGGATCGCGGTCATCGTCGAGAACGAGATCAGCTATCTGAGTATCGACGTCCCCGAAGACGGCGTCGTGATTTGGGGAAAGGGGTTCGAAGTCGACAACGTCGGTCGGCTGCGATGGCTGGCGGAAGCCGATATCCTGTACTGGGGCGACATCGATACCCACGGATTCGCCATACTCGACCGTCTACGTGCGTGGCTCCCCCGAGCGCGCTCGGTGCTGATGGACCGTGAGACGCTGCTCACCCATCGCGACCGATGGGTGACCGAAGATCGTTCGGCCAAATCGGTTCTCACGCGACTGACGCCTGACGAGCGGGACCTCTATTCGGAACTGGTCGGGGACGGATTGGGGGATCGAGTACGCCTCGAGCAGGAGCGAATCGACTGGCATTGGGTCGAGCAACGGCTACCAGGTGTCAACAGAGCGCGGATTTGATTGCGGGCGAAAGCAAGAAGTCCCGCTGCAAGCTCGGCTATAGCACTGTCGAGGAGTGCAGCGGACATCGCCGCCTCTCGGGTCAGCTCGGCTGGGCTGATTTGTTTCGGCGCGCGGCTATAGCGCGGCGTGCTTCGCGAAGTTGCTTTCGGATCGTTTCGGGATCATCTTCGCGTTCGACCTCGGCGGTCGCTGCAAGCGCGTCGTATTGACGCGTGCGGCGCTCCGTGCGATACGACAGCACGTCGTCGAGCAGAAGTCGATGCCGGTTGCCGATTCGTTCGGCAGGCAGCATGTTGTCATTGATCAGGCGCACAACGGTCGGGCGACTCACGCCGAGAAGATCGGCCGCCTGTTGTGTGGTGAGTGTCATCGTTTCCGGTGCGATGGTCGCTGCCCTGCCCCCATGAAGTGCCGCCACAACCTTCCTCAAGGCCTGGTGGACCACCCCAGGCAGCTCAATGCGGTCGTGCTCGTCAATACCGATCAGCGCGGGAGGGGCCGCAGAGCCATGACGGCGTTCGTGAGCGGCCAGGAACCCGACCACCGGTGCGAGTTCCTCTGGATGCTCGGAGAGGAAGGTCTCGGTCTCGACCGCTGCAGCGCCCACTCGAATTCACCACCCTATTCGAACCTTGGATTCAAGGGGTCTATGCAACAGCTGGCGGTGAGCTGGTCGGGTGCGGCGCTGGAGTAGGATTTAGTCCTACTTCTCCTGAAAGGCCGGTCATGCGGAGAACGAGGCAATTGAGCATCACGCTCCCGATCGAGATGGCCGATATGCTTCGTGAGCGGGTGCGCTCCGGGGAGTACGCCAGCGAGAGTGAATTGATCCGAGAGGGTCTGCGCGCGTTGTTTGCTCGCGATCAAGCAGTGGAAGCCTGGTTGCGTGACGAGGTGGCCGCGGCGTACGACGCTGTTGCCGCCGATCCTTCGCGCGCCGTGAGTGCGCAGAGTGTGCGGGCGCGGCTGGAGGCCGAGCAGGCCGGGAGCATGTGAGCCTCAGCGTCGTCTTCACCCCCGAGGCGCAAGACCACCTCGTAGAGCTGTATCGCTACATCGCCGACGCTGCTTCCTCAGAAGTCGCTGCGCGCTTCACGGACACCATCGTTACGTTCTGCGAGGATCTGGCCGCCTTCCCACATCGCGGCACAGCGCGTGACGACATCAGGCCAGGACTGCGGACCGTCGGCTTCAGGCGGCGGGTCATCATCGCGTTCGCCGTGTTGGACCACGCGGTGGTGGTCATCGGCGTCTTCTATGGCGGGCGCGACTACGAGGCGATTCTGAACAACCCGGATGCGTCCGAGTAGCCGCTAACGCCCCTCGGCTTGGGCACGTGTTGTGAACGAATTTGTGAACGAAACGGGGCGCAGCGGTCGAGATCGCGCGAAACGCGGCGTGATGGATTGAACGGGCGATCGGCTGTGACGTGCACGTTTGAGATGCGCGAGGCCACTCGAGACTGGGACCGGTTAGCTCATAACCCAGAGGTCGCAGGTTCGAATCCTGTCCCCGCTACTAATCGGAACGGCCCTCGGAGAAACTCCGGGGGCCGTTTCGCATTGCACGATCAGACCGCGTCGACGGCGTTCATGCGGTTTTGTGCGTCCCGCGCACTGCGTCGACTCCGCCGGTCGCTGCGCCTGCGCCGAGACCGGCGACCGTTCTGGTCATCAGGCGATAGTGGATCGCCGGGCCCAACCACTCGGCGATGAAGCGGCGCAGCGCGGCGCTGTCGCCGAGGAGCCGGCCGGGATCGATGAACAGCGAATGGAATGTGCGTGCGCACAACTCGACTATGTCGTCGAAGGCCGCGTCGTCAAATCCGTGACCCGCCCAGTCGACGTCGTAGCGTCGCAGCAGGACACGTCCGAAAGACGTTGCCACCTCGGAGGTGAAGGGCTTGACCGCAGCGCCGTCGACCCGTACTTCGAAGACACGCTCGAGTTGAGGGTCTCCGACAAGCGCCTCGAGCGTGAACGCCATGCCCTCCACAAGAGCGGCGACCGGGTCGTGCAGCCCGCGCATGTGCTCGTGCAGTCGTTCCAGGAACCCGTCGGCGGACCGCATGCGGCTGGCGGCCATCATGGCCTCCGAGCCGGGGAAGTACCGGTAGACAGTCTGGCGGCTCACACCGAGACTGCGCGCCACATCAGTGACGCTGATTGCCGTTGCACGTTGTGCGGCAAGCGAATCGACGACATCGAGGATTCGGCTCATCGCCTCGTCATCGGACGCCGGAATGTTCCCCGCCCATCCGTGCCTACGCATGTCCGACCACCTGATACATCAAATGCTGGACAGGAACGACCTAAATGTATTGTCAGGTTCCGTGCGCTGTCAATGGCCACAGCCTCCGTGTGCGAAGCGCTTGTGCTGAAACAGGCTCTCATTGCTGGTATCACGCCGCATTGGTGGATTCACCAGCCCGTTCCTGTCGACGCTGGCGTGCGCACAGGACAGGACAGCATGACTTTAGATGACTCGTCAGCTCGAGCAACGCCTGGTAGGGTCAGCGCCAATCGAGACCGACGGTCTCCAAAGTCCTCCCATCGAGAGGTACACCTGTGGCCGACGCTGCGACGAAGTCCCCGCTGTCGGACAGATCGGTCGACGCCGCGCCGGGCGGCCTCACTGCCCGCCGCAGACGGTGGCTGCTGGCCGTCGCCAGCACCAACGTCCTGCTGGTCATGGCTTCGATGGTCGCGCTCAACGCGGCTCTCGCCGATGTGGCCGTCGAGACGTCGGCCACCCAAACGCAGTTGACGTGGATTGTCGACGGCTACACCCTGGCCCTGGCATGTCTGCTCCTGCCTGCTGGCGCAATCGGCGACCGCTTCGGCCGACGCGGCGCCCTGCTCGCAGGACTGCTGATCTTCACGGCCGCATCTGCCGCCCCGATCATCTGGGACGAACCGTGGGAGATTGTTGCGGCGCGCGCGGTCGCCGGTGCGGGCGCGGCGTTCATCATGCCTGCGACGCTGTCGCTGCTCACCTCTGCCTACCCACCTGCGGAACGCAACAAGGCGGTCGGCATCTGGGCAGGTGTCGCCGGGTCAGGCGCCATCTTCGGGTTCCTTGGTGCCGGCCTGCTGTTGGCCTTCTTCTCCTGGCAGTCGATTTTCTACGGGTTCGCCGGTGCCGGTCTGATGATGCTGGTCCTGACCTTGACGATCGGCTCGTCACGCGACGAGACCGCCGTCCCGATCGACTGGCAGGGTGCGGTCCTGATCGGTAGCGCCATCGCGGTTTTCGTCCTCGGCATCGTGGAGGCGCCCACCCGAGGTTGGACGGACACGGTCGTCGTCGGCTGCCTAGTGGTCAGCGTGCTGCTCTCGGCGGTGTTCACGTGGCTGCAACTGCGCACGGCCCATCCGCTTCTCGACGTCCGACTGTTCGCAGACGCCAGGTTCGGCGGAGGCGCAGCTGCCATCACCTTTTTGTTCTTTGCGATGTTCGGGTTCTTCTACCTTGTCATGCAGTTCATGGGTTTGGTCATGGACTACTCCCCGCTGCAAACCGCTGTTGCGTTGTCACCGTTGGCGATTCCCATGCTGGCTCTCAGCAGCACCATTCACCTGTTTCTACCGAGAATCGGCCTGCGGCTCGCGTTGTCCGCCGGCTTGTCCCTACTCGCAGCGGGCCTGCTGTGGATGACGTTTCTCGACCCGGACGCGACATTCGTCGACCTTATCGGCCCGTTGGTGGTGAGCTCGCTCGGCCTTGGCTTCGTCATGTCTCCGGCCACGTCGGCGATCATGACAGCGGCCCCTGACGAAAAGCAGGGCGTCGCTTCCGCAGTCAACGATGCCACCAGAGAAATTGGTGCTGCCATCGGCATCGCCGTGGCTGGATCGGTGCTCGCTGCCGGTTATCGCAACGCGCTAGCCGCGACGACCGGGGCTCTGCCCGCCGACGCCCGCGCGGCGGCGACCGACTCCCTGGCCTCCGCGCAGGCAGTGGCAGTGAAGCTGGGTCCGCTGGCCGCTGATCTGGCGAACCACGCGGAGGCAGCCTTCATGCACGCGATGGGTCAGGCGCTGTACGGAATGTCCGCGACTCTTTTCGCTGGCGCCGTATTCGTAGCCGTCGTCAGTCCAGGACGGGACGGCAAGCGGTGGGCCTCGCGGCGCCGAAAGGGGCGGCACAGGTCTACGTGAGAGGCCTCTCCGAAATCGAGCAGAAGGGACTTCCATGCGTATGCCCCGTGTCGTGGCGACCCTCAATCGGCGTTTCACCAATCCGGCGGCTCGGTCGATTGCGCCCTGGCTCCCGTATCTGGGAACGCTCGAACACGTCGGACGCAAATCCGGAAAGAGTTATCGGACACCGCTCCTCGTCTTCCACACGGAAGACGGATTCGTCGTCCTTGTCGGCTACGGGCCAGAATCGGACTGGCTCAAGAACGTATTTGCCGGTGGCCCAACGGCACTGCGCAAGCGGGGTACGGTCGTCGCGCTGGGGAATCCACGGCTGACGGACAAAGCCGATGCCGCTTCGCTCATCGCACCGGCATCCCGGTTGTTCTATCGCCTCTTTCCCTACGACGAAGCCGCATTGGTCCTGAAGAAGATCGGCCATAGCGGTACTCGATGAGCAATCCCATTACCTGAGGAAGTCGCTTCCACGAGTCGCACCTTGTGCGAATCCTGCTACTGACCGAAACGGTCCTCGGTGAACACTTCGGGGCCCGTGTCCGTTGAGTACGTGTGCGGTCCTTCCCGCCCGGGGCGCATCATCCCGGGCGCTTTGGCGAACCGGATAAAGAGAAAGCTCGATTCCCATAGGATTGGCCAAAGAAGTTCAGCTGGCCGTCCTGCTTGCATGATCAAAACGCAGAGCTCTGCGCCGAAGCCTCTGGAGAAACGAGATATTGATGTCCGACACCGCGTTTCAGATGTTGGCGATCGGGTTGTACTTCGCCCTGATGCTCGCGATCGGCTTCTACGCCTTCCGTAAGACCAGCGACCTCGACGACTACATGCTCGGCGGCCGCCGGCTCACCCCGACGGTGGCGGCGCTGTCGGCGGGTGCATCGGACATGTCGGGCTGGCTGCTCCTCGGCGTTCCCGGCGCCATCTACGCCTCTGGCCTGATCGAGTCGTGGATCGTGATCGGTTTGGTGATCGGCGCCTGGCTCAACTGGAAGTTCGTCGCACCGCGACTGCGGGCCTACACCGAGATCGCCAACAACTCGATCACGGTGCCGAGCTTCTTCGAGAATCGGTTGCGGGACAAGTCGCACGTTCTGCGGATATCGGCCGGCACGATCATCCTGGTCTTCTTCACGTTCTACGTGTCGTCCGGCATGGTCGCAGGTGGCGTGTTCTTTGAGTCGTCGTTCGGCTCGTCGTATCTAGTCGGCATGCTTCTCGTTGCCGGAGTCACCTTGTGCTACACGCTGTTCGGCGGTTTTCTGGGCGCGTCGCTCACCGACGTGGCGCAGGCGGTGTTGATGTTCGCCGCGCTCGTCACCATTCCCGTCGTCACGATCATCGCCACCGGCGGACCGGGCGAGATGGTCAACCTGGTCCAGGCCGCCGACGCCGCCCACAACGCCGCCAATCCGGGTGAGGAGATCCACCGCACCTCATTGTTCTTCGGTGGAAGCTTGCTCGCCATCGTGTCGGCCGCTGCCTGGGGACTCGGCTACTTCGGCCAGCCACACATCATCGTCCGGTTCATGGCGATGCGCTCCTCGGCCGATGCCAAGGCCGGCCGTCGCATCGGCATCAGCTGGATGATCCTGACCTCGGCAGGCGCGATCATCACCGGCTTCGCGGGCCTGGCGTACTTCTTTCGCGAGGGCGTGACGCTCGACAACCCCGAGACGGTGTTCCTCGAGCTGGCGCAGGTGATGTTCCATCCCCTGATCGCGGGGATCGTGCTCGCCGCAGTGCTGGCGGCCATCATGTCGACGATCTCGTCGCAGCTCATCGTCTGCTCGTCGGCATTGGTCGAAGACATCTACCGGGCGTTCGGGAAAGAGACCAGCCCGGCCAGATTGGTCACCTACGGGCGGCTCGGGGTGCTGGCGGTTGCGGTGGTGGCCGGTCTGCTGGCGCTCAACCCGGACGGCACGGTCCTCGACCTGGTGGGCTTCGCGTGGGCCGGCTTCGGCGCCGCGTTCGGTCCGCTGATCATCCTGTCGCTGTTCTGGCGCAGGCTCACCACGGCCGGGACCATCTCCGGCATGATCGCCGGCGCCGTGGTGGTCGGCATCTGGGGCCAGACGGAGGCGTTGTCGAGCGCGATGTACGAGATCGTTCCTGGGTTCCTCGCATGCCTGGTCGTCGCTGTCGTCGTCTCGCTGCTGACCGCCCGCGAGGACGACGAGATCCAGCGTGAGTTCTCCGAGATGGCGGAAAGAGCCGAGGAGACTCGCGAAGCCGCGGCGTCAGCCTGACGCCCACGCTCCATCGCGGGAGGGTACCTCACCGCAGCCAATCTTCATCGGTTAGCTTTGTCTGCAATTGACCTGACCGACAATCGCTCGTTCGAGCGGGTTGACTCTTGCGAGGTTTCGATGAACGCGTTGGCGCAGGCCTTTGCTCGACGACTGGCCAGCTCCGACAACTGCCTGTACGTCTTCGGGGACGGCTCATGGGTCCGCCACCCGTGGCCGGAGGTGCACGCGCGCTCGGAGAACGTCGCCGACTGGCTGCTCAACGAGCAGGTCACTGCGCTGGGCCTGGCCCACGAGCCGACCGTCGAACTGATCGCCGCCATCCTTGGCGCCTTCCAGGCCGGGATCCCGGTGACCATCGCAGCCGGGCCCGTCCGCGGCGCGGACACCGACAAGTGGGCCGCCACGACGGTGGCCCGGTTCACCGGCATGGGCGTCAGCCACGTCCTCAGCGCCGGAAGCTACCTCGAGCAGCTGTCGCTCGTCGAGACCGGCCCGCTGGTCAAGGAACTCGATTCCGTTGCGCCACTTGGCCGCTCCACCACTTTCGAAGCGCCCGACCAGCAGCCCGAGATTGCGCTGCTCCAGGGCACCGCAGGGTCGACGGGCGTCCCGCGCGCGGTGCAACTGTCCCCAAACGCCGTGTTGGCCAACCTGAACGGGCTCAACGAGCGCATCGGTGTGACGTCCGCCGACACCGGGTGCTCCTGGCTGCCGCTCTACCACGACATGGGCCTGAGCTTCCTGCTGGCCGGTGCGCTCGGCGGCACAGACGTGTGGCAGGCGCCGACGACGGCGTTCCAGGCGTCGCCGTTTCGGTGGCTGTCCTGGCTGACCGAGAGCAACGCGACCATCACCGCGGCGCCCAACATGGCCTACGGCCTCATCGGCAAGTACTCGCGGCGCGTCACCGACGTCGACCTCGGTAGCGTGCGGTTCGCGCTCAACGGCGGCGAGCCCGTCGACGTCGCACTGACCGCCCGCTTCGCCGACGAGATGGCCCGGTTCGGGTTCGCGCCAGGCGCCCTGGCGCCGTCCTACGGTTTGGCCGAATCCACCTGCGCGGTAACCGTTCCCGCGCCCGGTCGGGGACTGGTCGTCGACGACGCCGGGCACGCGGTGCTCGGCGAGCCGATCGCCGGGATGCAGGTCCGCGTCGACGGCGCCGACGACGACGGGATCGGCGAGATCTCCATCCGTGGCACCTCGATGATGGCGGGTTACCGCGACGGCGCACCGCTGACCCGCGACGAGTGGTTCCCCACCGGTGACCTCGGCTACCTCGTCGACGGCGGCCTGGTGGTCTGCGGTCGCGCCAAGGAGCTGATCACCGTCGCCGGCCGCAACATCTTTCCCGCCGAGGTGGAGCGGGCCGCCGCCGGCGCTCCCGGCGTGCGGGACGGCGCGGTCGTCGCTGTCGGTGTGGGGGAGCGGTCGATCCGGCCCGGCGTGGCGATCGTCGCCGAGTTCCGCGGCCCCGACGAGGCCAACTCGCGTGCCGACCTGATCGCGCGCGTCGCCTCCGAATGCGGTGTCGTGCCGGCCGAGGTCGTCTTCGTGCGACCGGGCGCGCTGCCGAGGACCTCGTCGGGCAAGCTGCGCCGACTCGAGGTCAAGCGCGACCTGCTGCACCAGCAGTAGCGGGGTAGCACAACCAGTGCCTGTTCCGCAGGCACTCCATGTCATTGGATCTGATCTCGACTGCCACGGTTTCGAGAAAGGGTTCGCAGATGACGCTGTCCAGCGACCGGACGCGCACCGACATGCTGCGCGGGTTGCGCTTTCGGGTCAGCTGCCCGGTCGCGCTGCCCGGTGAGCCCGGATACGAACGCTGCACACCCTGGAACGGGGTGCCGGTGAACCCGGCGGCGGTCGTGCTGGCGGCGACCCCGCAGGACGTTGTTCACACCGTCAAATTCGCTGGGGCGCATGGGATGACAGTCGCGGTGCAGTGCACCGGCCACGGCGCCACCGGAGTGGATGGCGACACGATCCTGGTGCTGACCGCCGGGTTGGCCACCCTCGACGTGGACACCGTGGGCCGCACCGCGTGCATCGGCGCCGGGCTGAGCTGGCAGCAGGTGCTCGACGCGACGACACCTTACGGACTGGCTCCGCCGTGCGGTTCGGCACCCGGGGTCGGCGTGGTGGGCCTGCTCACCGGCGGCGGCGTCGGCCCGCTCGCGCGCAGCATCGGACTGTCGTCGAACTATGTGCGCCGTTTCGAGGTGGTGACGGGCACCGGCGCCCTTCTGCACGTGACACCGCAGGACAGCCCCGACCTGTTCTGGGGTCTGCGCGGCGGCAAGTCCACTGTCGGCATCGTGACCGCCGTGGAGATCGAACTGCTGCCGATCCGCGAGTTCTACGGCGGTGCACTGTATTACGACGTCGCTGCCGTGCTGCACGGCTGGCGCACCTGGTGCGCTGATCTGCCGGAGAGCATCACCACCTCGATTGCGTTGCAACAACTCCCGCCGCTACCCGGCGTGCCGGAGCCGCTGGCCGGCCGGTTCAGTGTCTCCGTGCGGCTGGCTGCCATCGGCGACCACGGCGAGGCGCAGCGACTGCTGGAGCCGATGCGGCGGGTCGCCGACCCCGTCCTCGACGCGGTGTCGGTGTTGCCGTACGCCGCGATCGGGGCCGTGCACGCCGATCCGGTGGAACCCTTACCGGTGCACGAGGATCACGCGGTGCTCCGCGAACTGACCGCCGAGGCCGTCGACGCCCTGCTGGCGGCGGCGGGCCCGCAGTCGGCTTCGCTGCAGGCGATCGTCGAGTTACGCCACCTCGGCGGCGCGTTCGCCCGCCCGCCGGTGCACCGCGACGCGTTCTGCCACCGCGACGCCGCGTTCAGCCTGATCACCATCGGTGTGCTGGCGCCCGAGATCGCCGCCGCGGTGCCCGGGAACGCCGCGCAGGTGGTGAACGCGCTGAACCCGTGGTCGACCGGCGGCGCGTTCCCGAACTTCGCCCCCGCCACCGGCGCGGAGCGCCTGGTCAGCAGCTACGACCAGGAGACGCTGTTCAGGCTGGCCGCGCTGGCCGACCGCCATGACCCCACCGGAGTGCTGGCCACCGGCCAGGTCGCCCGGATCCGCTACTAGCACGCGGCCGCCGATGACAGGATGGCGGCGTGAGTGAGCGCGTCATGTTCGAGAGCACCAGCGGTCCGGACCTCTGCGGGCTCATCGACCATCCCGTCGGCGAAGTCCGGGGGTGGGGCGTGTTCGCACACGGGTTCACGCTCGGCAAGGACAGCCCGGCCGCCAGCCGGATCTGCAAACAACTGGCAGCCGAAGGCATCGGCATGCTGCGCTTCGACAACCTCGGCCTCGGCGACTCCGAAGGCGACTGGAGCGACGGGTCATTCTCCCACAAGGTCGCCGACACCGTGCGCGCCGTCGAGTTCATGGGCCGGCAGGGCTGCGAGGTGCACCTGCTGGTCGGCCATTCGTTCGGCGGGTCGGCCGTGCTCGCCGCGGCGCACGACTGCCCGACGGTCGCCGCGGTCGCCAGCATCGGCGCCCCCTACCAGCCCGCGCACGTCGAAAACATCTACGACGCGCTGGTCGATCGGATCGAAAAAGACGGCGAGGCACCGTTTTCGATCGGCGGCAAAGCACTCACGCTCAAACGCCACTTCCTCGACGACGTCCGCAACGCCGATCTGCGCGAGCGCATCCACTCGCTGCGTCGCGCGCTGCTCGTCATGCATTCGCCGACCGACAACACCGTCGGAATCGCCAACGCCAGCGACATCTTCCAGTGCGCACGCCACCCGCGCAGCTTCGTCTCGCTCGAGGGCGCCGACCATCTGCTGACCGGCAAGAACCAGGCCGCCCGCGCGGCCCGCATCATCAGCGCCTGGGCCGACCCCTACCTCTGAGCGCGCCGCAAAAAAGCCCTACCGCACCGCGACGACGACCTTGCCCTTCGCCGACCGGTCCTCCAGCGCCGCGATCGCGTCCGCGGCGCGCTCGAATGGAAACACCTGCGGCTGCGGCGCGGCCACCTTCCCCGATGCCAGCAGCGGCTCGAGCTCGGCCCACTGCTCGGCCAGATAATTCGGGTGGGTGAACGTCCAAGCGCCCCAACCCACACCGACCGCGTCGACGTTGTTGAGCAGCAACCGATTCACCTTCACGGACGGGATCTCGCCGCCGGTGAAGCCGACGACGAGCAGCCGCCCACCCGGCGCCAGCGAGCGCAGCGAGTCGGTGAACCGGTCACCGCCCACCGGGTCGACGACGATGTCCACCCCGCGGCCGCCGGTCAGTTCCTTGACCGCGTCCTTGAACCCGTCGGCGAGCACGACATCGGTCGCACCGGCGGCACGGGCGACCTCGCCCTTCTCCTCGGTGCTCACCACCGCGATCACCCGCGACGCGCCCCACGCCGGCGCCAGCCGCAGCGTCGACGTGCCGATGCCGCCGGCCGCGCCGTGCACCAGCACCGTCTCGCCCTCGGCCAACCGCCCGCGGGTGAGCAGCGCGTGATGCATGGTCAGGTCGTTGAACAGCAGGCCCGCACCGGCTTCGAACGAGACGTTGTCGGGCAGCTTGAACACCCGCTCCGCGGGCAGCGCAACGACTTCGGCCATCGCGCCGCACAGCATCGTCAGCCCCGCGACCCGGTCACCGGCCGTCACGTGCGCGCCGTCGGGAGCGCTGCGCACCACGCCGGCGACCTCACCGCCGGGGCTGTACGGCAGGTCGGGCTTGTACTGGTAGAGGCCGCGCGACTGCAGCACGTCGGGAAACGCGACCCCGGCCGCGTGGACGTCGATGAGGACCTGACCGTCGGCGGCGGGCTCGTCGACCTCGACGAGCGTGGCGGCCTGCGGTCCGTCCAGGCTGGCTATCTGAATCGCGCGCATGGCGCCCATTAAACCCTCGGCGCACCTTTCGGCCGGGTAGTGCCACCGGCTTGCGGATGTGTAGATAAGCTCAGTTATGCGGCAACGTTGCCGAGCTGAAATGGAGCGCTCATGAGTCGTGGTCCCCGCAGTCGGTCAAGGGCGCGCGCCTTCGCCCCCGCCGACGCACTGCCGCAGAGCCGTGAGGTGGCGGTCCGCTCCGCCGACGGCACCCGCCTGCACGCCGAGGTCTTCGGCCCCGACGACGGCTATCCCGTGCTGCTCGTGCACGGCATCACCTGCGCGATCCGGGTCTGGGCGCACCAGATCGCCGACCTGTCGCAGCACTACCGCGTCATCGCCTACGACCACCGCGGCCACGGCCGCAGCGAGGTCCCGCGGTCGCGGCGCGCCTACAGCCTCGACCACCTGGCCGCCGACCTCGACTCCGTGCTCGAGGCGACCCTCGCCCCCGGTGAGCGGGCCGTCATCGCCGGCCACTCGATGGGCGGCATCGCGATCACCTCGTGGTCGGAGCGCTACCCCGAGCGGGTCCGCGACCGGGCCGACGGTGTCGCGTTGATCAACACCACCACCGGCGATCTGCTGCGCCACGTGCAGCTGCTGCCGGTGCCCCCGCAGTTGGCGCACGTGCGGGTCCGCACCGCGGGCACACTGCTGAAGACGTTCGGCGCCGTGCCGGTGCCGCGCGCCGCGCACCGCACCAACCAGCGGTTCCTGTCGATGCTGGCGGTCGGCCGCGACGCCGACCCGGCAATCGCGGGCTTCGTGCACGACCTGTTCGCCGCCACCGCACCTGCCGGGCGCGGCGGGTGGGCCGGCGCGCTCGTCGACCATCTCGGGCCGCAGCACATCGGGCTGCACAATCTCGTGGTGCCGACGCTGGTGATCGGCAGCGAGAAGGACCGGCTGCTGCCGATGGTGTCGGCGCGCCGGATCGCCCGCGAGGTGCCCAACCTGGCGCAGTTCGTCGAACTCGCCGGCGGGCACTGCGCGATCCTCGAGCGCCCCGACGAGGTCAACACCCAGCTGCGGCTGCTGATCGACTCGGTGACTGCCGAACGCCGCATCAGTTCCTAGGGGTCCGCGAGCGCGCGGTGCACCTCCTCGGCCGCGCGCCGGCCCGAGCGGATCGCGCCGTCGAGGAAGCCTGTCCAGGTGTCGGCGGTTTCCGTTCCCGCCCAATGGATCCCGTCGACCGGCTTGCGCAGCCACGGGCCGTACGTCGTCCACGATCCGGGCGGCACCGCGGCCGTCGGGCCGCCGGGTGCGAATTGCTCTGCGCCCCAACAGTGGTCGAGGTGGTCGATCGGGGTGAGCGCCTCGTCGCCGAACAGCGCCGCAAAGCCGGTCAGCGCGCGTTTCTTGCGCTGCTCCGGCGGCAGCGGGTCGAAGGTGCGGGCGTCGGTGAAGCCGAGCAGCACCCCGGGCCCGTCGTCGCCGGGGCTGACGTCGAACGTGATGAACACCGGACCCTCGTCGGAAAGCGCCTCGCCGGAAAGGCCTTTCGTGCGCCAGAACGGTGTCTCGTAGGCGGCGTAGGCCTTGCTCAGCTTGCCCTGCGGCCAGTGCTGGGCGAGTTTGCCGTACTCGGGTGGCAGTTCGGGCAGAAACGCGATGGCCTTGCGGTGCTCGGGCGGGATGGCGACGACGACGGCTTTCGCCGTGACCGCGCCCTCATCTGATGTGACGGTCAGGCTGCCGTCGCTGTGGCGTTCGACGCGGCGCACGACGGCGCCGAGCACGACGCGCGAACCCAGGTCCTCGGCCATCCGCACCGCGATCTGCTGGGTGCCGCCGGGGAAGCGGCTCTGCTGGGCGCCGCCCTCGACGTCGAGCATGCGGTCGAGCCCGCCGGCGGCCTTGACGTAGCGCACCGCGTGCAGCATCGACACCGCGTCGGGTTCGGCGCCCCACGTCACCCGCGACATGATCGCCATCAGGTCCCGGGTGCCCGCGCTCGCGTGTACCGACTTCAACCAGCCGTCGAGCGTCTGACCGTCCAGCGTGTACGCGTTGGAACTGGCCCACGGCTCGTTGACGCGCACCCGTCGACAGACCCGCTCGAAGCGCCACTGGATCCGCGACACGTCGAGCAGTTCGATGATCGACAGCCGCGGGACCGTGCTGCGGTAGGACCGGACCCGGCCCCGCCAGCGGATCAGGTTCTTGCCGCGGCTGTACGTGGGCACCGTCTCGCAGCCCAGTTCGGCGGCCAGTTCGGTCACGGCGTCCTGGGTGGGGCCGATGAACGTGCCGCCGAGGTCGACGGGCACCCCCGCGATCGTCGCCGTCGAGGACCGGCCGCCGACGCGGTCGCGGCCCTCGAGCACGACGACGTCGTGGCCGAGCCGGGTCAGCTCCCGCGCCGCCGCCAAGCCGGCGAATCCGGCGCCGACCACCACCACGTCGGTGCTCGAGGGCAGGGAACCGGAGGCCACCTGATTAGGCTCTCACGTCGTGAAGGTCATGACAGCGTTGTTCGGGCCGACGGATGCGGTCAACCGCGCGCAGCAGCTGCGCGAGGCGGGGGCCGCGGGGGTGTTCACCTTCGAGGGCCCGCACGACGTGTTCGCGCCGCTGACGCTGGCCGCGACCGTCGGCGGCCTGGACCTGATGACCAACGTCGCGATCGCGTTTCCCCGCAACCCGATCCAGCTCGCGCACCAGGCCTACGACCATCAGCTGCTCGCGCAGGGCCGCTTCACGCTGGGCCTCGGCACGCAGGTGCGCGCGCAGGTCGAGAAACGCTACGGCGCCGCGTTCGAGCGGCCGGTCGCGCGGATGAAGGAGATGGTCGGTGCGCTGCGGGCGGTGTTCGCCGCTTGGGAGACCGGCGAGCGGCTGGATTTCCGGGGCGAGTACTTCCGGCACACGCTGATGACGCCGACGTTCAACCCCGGACCCCATCCGTACGGGCCGCCGCCGATCTATCTCGGCGCGCTGGGCCCGCGGCTGACCCGCGCCACCGCCGAGGTCGCCGACGGCCTGCTGGTGATGCCGTTCGGCTCGAAGCGGTTCCTGCATGAGGCCACGATGCCCGCGGTGCGCGACGGGCTGGCCGCCGCCGGCCGCAGGCTCGACGACTTCGCGGTCGTCCCGGAGATCATCGTGTCGGTCGGCGCCGACGACGACGGTCACGCGGCCGCGCGGCGGCTGTTGGCGTTCTACGGCTCCACCCCGGCGTACCGGCCGGTGCTCGACGTGCACGGGTGGGGCGATCTGCAACCCGAGCTGAACGCGATGTCCAAGCAGGGCCGCTGGCAGGAGATGGCCGGGCTCATCGACGACGAGGTGTTGCACACCATCGCCGCCTGCGGCAGCCCCGCCGACATCGCCGCCCACATCCGCGACCGGGTCGGCGGCGTGTCCGACCGGATCTGCCTCTATCAGCCCGGACCGATCGCCGTCGACGCGTTGGCGCAGATCGTCGACGCGCTCGCGGCCTGACTCCTATGGTGGTACTCATCGGGACCAAGGGAGGTTGCGGATGAGTGAACAGGCGTCCGATGTGCTGATCATCGGCGCGGGCATCTCGGGAATCGGGGCCGCGTACCGCATGCAGGAGAAGAACCCGCAGGTGAGTTACACGGTGCTCGAGCGGCGCTCCCGCATCGGCGGCACCTGGGATCTGCACCAGTATCCGGGGATCCGCTCCGACAGCGACATCTTCACGCTGAGTTACCCGTTCGAACCGTGGACCCGCCCGGAGAACGTCGCCGACGGCGCCGACATCCGCGACTACCTCACCGAGACCGCCCGCAAGCACGGCATCGACCGGCACATCCGGTTCAACACCCGCGTGCTGTCGGCGGACTGGGATTCGACGACCGACACCTGGACCGTGCACGCCGAGGAGGACGGCGCCCCGACGACCTACCGGGCGCGCTACCTGTTCTTCGGCACCGGCTACTACAACTACGACGAGCCGTACCGTCCGGACTTCCCGGGTCTCGACTCGTTCGCCGGTGAGGTGGTGCATCCGCAGCACTGGCCCGAGTCGCTGGACTACACCGGCAAGCGACTGCTGGTCATCGGCAGCGGCGCCACCGCGGTGAGCATGATCCCGTCGCTGGCCGAGAAGGCCGGGCACGTGACGATGCTGCAGCGCTCCCCGGGCTACATGCTCTCGACGTGGCGGGTGCATCCGGTCGTGCAGGCGCTGCGCAAGGTGCTGCCGGGTCGCGCCGGGTACTGGGCCGCGCGCGTCTACAACACCATCTTCACGGTGTTCATCTACGCGTTCGCCAAGGCCGCCCCCAAGGTCAGCCGCGGCTACATCCGGGGATACGCCAAACGCAATCTGCCAGAGGGCTATCCGGTCGACGTGCACTTCAACCCCCGGTACGACCCGTGGGATCAACGGCTGTGCGCGATGCTCGACAACGACTTCTACGACACCATCAACTCCGGCAGGCTCGACGTGGTGACCGATCAGATCGACCACGTCGACGCGACCGGTGTGGTGTTGCGGTCGGGTGAGCGCATCGACGCCGACGTGTTGATCACCGCGACCGGGATCCAGCTGCAGGCGCTCGGCGGCGTCGCGATCCACATCGACGGCGAGGAGGTCAAGCCGCAGGACCGGTTCGTCTACAAGGAGCACATGCTCGAAGACGTGCCGAACCTGGCCTGGTGCGTCGGCTACATCAACGCATCGTGGACGCTGCGCGCCGATCTGACCGCGCGGGCCTTCGCAAAGCTGGTGTCCTACATGGGTTCGCACGGCTACACGCATGCCTATCCGCACCTGGGGGACAAGCCGATGGCCGAGAAGCCCGCGTGGAACATCAATGCCGGCTACGTGCAGCGGGCCGCGCATGTGTTGCCGAAATCCGGCACGCACCGGCCGTGGAATGTGCGGCACAACTACGTGCTCGACGCGATCGACCACCGGATCGACCGGATCGAGGAGTCGATGGTGTTCGGCCGGGCGCCGGTGGCGGTCGATCCCGTCGCCAGTTAGCCGGGAATCCGCACGGCGACACCGGCGGCGAACAACTGCGACGCCGACAGGCCGAACGTCGACCTGAAGCGATCCGACAGATGCGACGGGCTGGCGAAGCCGGCGTGCATCGCCGCGTCGGTGAGGGTCTTTCCGTCGGCGATGACGGTGCCCGCGGCCAACAGTCGCGCCCACAACCGATAGCGGCGCAGGCTGGTGCCCACCTCGGCGCGGAACAGGTGAAGGAACCGGGATTCGGACAGCCCGACGGCGGCGGCCAGTTCGCGTGACGGCGCAGCGTCCGCGGGATGGTCACGAATCCTGTTGACGGTCACGGCGATCCGCGGGTCGATGCGACGGTCTGCCGCCGGTGCGGCGATGTCGAGCCAGTGTGACGCGGCCTCGTCGTCGTCGGGGGTGAACTGCAGGCGGTCCTCGTCGACGTGCCCGCTGCCGATGCCGGCGTGCCAGGCGCCGACCTTGGCGCGGCAGCTCTCGGCGCGACTCGATGCCGGCTCCAGGTAGCAGGAGACCAGGCCGTCCCCGTGGCAGGCCAGGTGATGGGTGAGCCGCGGTGGGATCAGCACGCTGGGGGCGCGGACGGGTTCGGCGCCGGCGACGGTGACGGTCAGCGGGCCGCCGATGCCGACCGCCAGGCACCACACCGATCCGGAGTGCGGCGCCAGGTTCAGGCTCGGGCCCGCGTACAGCGCCAGGCCCGGCCACAACCACACCGACGGACAGCAGGTTTGTGGAAGCGCGTGCGCCGCGTCAGCGGTCATGCTGGCCTCCTACCCGATCGACAGGAGGCTACCGTGGCGGACATCGTCGTGGCGATCGTCGCCGTGTTCTTCGCCGGGATGGGCATCTACGCGCTGGCGGCACCGGCGGCACTGGTGCGGCCGTTCGGCACCACGCTCGGCGGTGCGACCGCGCGAGCCGAGGTGCGCGCGGTGTACGGCGGATTCGGGCTCGCGATCGCCGGCGTGCTGGGGTACGCCGTCGTCGCCGACGACGTCCGGACCGGCGTGCTGCTCACCGTCGGCGCGGCGCTGGCCGGGATGGCGCTGGGCCGGCTGATCTCGGCGGTCGTCGACGACCGGACGCCGTTCTACCCCAACTGGTTCTACGCTGTGGTCGAGGCCGTCGCGGCGGCGCTATTGGGCGCCGTGGCCTTCGCTGGATAGTCGGGCGAGCCACTCCTCGGCGGTGAACCGCAGATTGCCCGACTCGAATTCGCCGGTGGGGAACAGTCGTGCGGCGGCCCGGCAGAACACCCACCACAGATCGTCGTCGACATCCTTTCGATCCACGTACACATGTCCGGATCCGACGGTGAACATGAACAGTCCGGAGAGGTGCTCGTCGACGCGGGATGGCCGCTCGAGGAACCAACCGGTGTAGTCGGCGGACACGTTTTCAGTGGGATGGGCGGGACCGCCGTACAGCCGCCACGTGACCTCGGCGCCCTCGGCGTCGAACGCCTCCACCCACTCTGCGGGGGACGGGACCTGTGCTCGGGGCGCCGTCACCTGCAGCCACGACGTGCTGGTCCACGGTGGCACGACGGCGTGGTGATCGGGCAGCCGCTCGTGCTCGAACGCGGTCGCCACCAACCGGACCGGCGACGGCACGTCGAACGCCAAACCGAACCTGTCGGTGTCCTCGATCAGGTCGGCGCCGGCCATGCAGTGGTCGGGCGCATGATCGAAATGCTCTCCGAGGAAGGACCATTCGCGGATGCCGAGCGCGGTCAGCCGCGACTGCGCGTGGACGCGCACATCGCCCGGGTCGAAGCCACCGGTGCCCTCGTCGCGCAGCACCAACTCGACACGCTCGGGTGCGACGGCGGCGCCGGGCGGCGCGCTCATCTCGAGACAGTAGGTGTCCTGCAACCAAGCGAGCTCATCGAGTAGGCGGGCCAACGCGTCCGCCGACTCGACCCTGGTCACCGCTCAGTCCGCCAGGGTCAGCCAGTCTTTGAAGCCCGACGGATCGTGGCGACCGAGCGCGCCGTGCTCGAACAGGCCCCAGCCTTCGCTCGACTTACCGCCCTCCGTGCACACGGCGCGGCCGACGTGGTCGATCACCCCGAACATCGCGCGTCCGTTGACGGCCGGGTCGGTCATGTCGTAGGTGAGGCGCTCGGTGAACTTGTCGCCCTTCCACACACCGTGCAACCAGTCCGAGTCGCCGCCGTACCCGCCGCCGATGTGGATCGGCACCGGCAGCTTCGACTCGACTTCGAACACCACCGGCGCGCCGTCGGGCGTGGTGGCCTCGATGGTGGCGCCGAAGGGGATTCGGGTCCCGGACGTGTAGTGGATCTTCACCCGCGGCCAACCGAGTTGCTCGATGCGACCGTCGGGCCAGATGCGGGTGCAGTCGTTGAGGCTGCGGAAACCGGTCGGGTCCTCCTGGATGATCAGGCAGATACCGAAGTCGTCGAAGGCCATCGGCACGTACAGCCACCACATCCCATCGAACGGGGGATGGGCGGGCCGGCCCGCGGGTTCGGGCTCGCCGATCGGCCGGATGCCCCACGACCGGTCGCGGCTGCCGATCCACACCGACGGGTCGACGGTGATGTCCTCGCCGTCGATCGAGATCACCCCGCTCCAGGAGCCGACCTGCGCGAACCGCTGGGCGTCCAGGGTGATTCGGGTGCCGGTGCGCAGCACGTGCCGCTGCTCCTGGATCGCGTCGAACAGGCCCGTCCAGGTCAGGTCGACGGCGACGCCCTCGGTCTCTTCGAGGATGATCCGCAGCTTGTGCAGCGGTTCGGTGACCTCGACGCGGTAGCCGAGCACGTGCTGGTTGAGCCGGTCGGAGTCGATGCCGTCGGACAGGTGCACCGCGGTCTGGGTGTCGCCCCGCCGTAGGAGGACGAACGCGTCCTTCACGCCGAGGTTCGGGTAGTAGCCGAGGCCCGTGATCAGGAAGATGTCGCCGGTGCGGTCGTGGGCGTTGAAGTAGGACCGGTCGTAGAAGTTGCGGTCCGACGACCCCGGCCATGCGATCGGTTGCGGAAGTTGGTGGACCGGGAATTCGTCTGTGGGTCCGAGCATTACGCGTTGTCTCCCATCAGTCGTTTCAGCAGTGCGCCGTGGTAGAACAGCGATTCGACGTCCTCGGGTTTCTCGATCTCGCCGAACCGCACCCGCCGTGCGCTGGTGCGCATGAACACACATCCCCAGATCACACCGGAGTAGACGTAGAACCAGTGCAGGTCGCCGAGTTCGACGCCGGTCAGCGCGGAGTAGGTGGCCTTGACGTCGTCCTCACGCATGAAATCGGGCAGACCGGGCAGGCCCGCCAATCCGGCGAGCTCCTGGAAGACGTTGTGCGCGAAGATCATCCAGGCGGCATCCATCTCGCGCGGGCCCAGGGTGGCCATCTCCCAGTCGAGCACGGCGGCCGGCGCGTATCCGTCGTAGAGCACATTGCCGACGCGCGAGTCGCCCCACACCAGCACGGGGTCGGCGGCGGCGGCCTCGGCCGGCCAGTTCGCCTCGAGCCAGTCCAGCCCGCGTTCGAGCAGTTCGGAGCGCCCGATGTCGGGTACCGCGAACTCATACCAGTCCTTGAGCCAGTTCAGGTTGCGGCGCAGCGCATTCGGATCGGACCCGTCGTCGAGGAAGCCGAACGTCTGCTGCGGCTCGGGGATCGAGTGCAGCTTGGCGAGCACGCCGACGGTGTTGTCCTGCAGCTCGCGGCGTTGTTCAGCGGTGGAGTCGGCGAACCAGTTGCCGCCGAACGTGTACGGCATGACGTCGGGCGGGACCCGGCCGTCGACGTGATCCATCAGGAAGAACGGTGTGCCGAGCACGTCGCCGCTGTCCTCCAACCACCGCACCTGCGGCACCGGCACATCGGTCTTCTCCTGCACCAACCGGATGACGTCGAACTGGTGGTCCATCCGGTATTCGGAGAACACCGGCACGTCCTGGGCGGTCGGGGCGACCCGCGCCACCCATTTCTGTTCGCGCGGCCGGCCGTCGTCGGTCCACCGTCCGGTCAGGATGATGGTTTCCGAGGACATCCCGTTGGCGTCGACGCCGCTTTCGACGGTGATGTCCGGCGTCGCCCCACCGGGCAGCACGGTGGCCAGCCACCGCGACATGACATCGGGCAGCGTGGTCAGGTCGCGACTGGAATGTTCGAGGCGGCTGATGTCTTCGACAGCCGGTTCACTAGCCACAAGCACTTCCTTCGGCCGAGAATTACGATACGCTGGGTAGCGATATGAAATCAGACGGGTCTTCGGTTGACAAGACCCCGGGCGCCGGGCGGCCCCGGGATCCGCGTATTGACGCTGCCATATTGCGGGCCACCGCGGATCTGCTTGTGGAAATCGGTTATTCGAATCTGACGATGGCCGCGGTCGCCGAGCGTGCGGGCACCACCAAGACCGCGCTGTACCGGCGCTGGTCGAGCAAGGCCGAGTTGGTGCACGAGGCGGCGTTCCCGGCCGCGCCGTCGGCGATCGACACGCCGCCAGGCAGTTTCGCCGCCGACATCCGCGCGATGCTGGCCGCCACCCGCGACGTGTTCACCAGCCCGGTGGTGCGTGCGGCGCTGCCCGGCCTGATCGCGGACATGGTCGCCGACGCCGACCTCAACGTGCGGGTGATGAACCGGTTCACGGAGGTCTTTGTGGCCGTACGCAACCGGGTCGCCGAGGCGGTGCGGCGCGGCGAGGTGCGCGCCGACGTCGACCCGGACCGGTTGGTCGAGGTGATCGGTGGCGCGACGCTGCTGCGGATGCTGCTGCAGCCCGGCGCGCAACTCGGCGACGACTGGGTCGACCAGACCACTGCGATCGTCGTGCACGGTGTGGTGACATAGCGAGCGTGCTCGAGCCGTTTCCCGCCGACTGGCGCACCGCCCTGGTGCTGGTGCCGCACCCCGACGATCCGGAGTACGGCTGCGCGGCCGCGGTCGCGAAGTGGACGCGCGAGGGCCGGACCGTGCACTACGCGCTGGCCAGTCGGGGAGAGGCGGGTATCGCCGGCATGCCGCCCGAGCAGGCGGGGCCGCTGCGTGAACGCGAGCAGCTGCGGTCGGCGGCCGTCGTCGGCGTCGCCGACGTGCAGTTCTGGGACTTTCCCGACAGCGACATCCGCAACACCGCCGAACTGCGGGCGGCCATCACCACGGCGATCACCGCCCTGCGACCCGATGTGGTGATCAGCATCTACGGCGGGCCCGAGTGGGCGCCCGGCGCGCCGAACCAGCGCGACCACATGGAGTTCGCCGCCGCGGTCCTCGACGCCTACGACTCGCTGGCCGAACCGCCGCGATGGCTGTTCCAGAACGGCCCAGAGGTCACGCACGCCGAGGTGATCGACGACGGCTGTTTCGAGCGGGCCGTCGCGTCGCTGGCCGAGCACAAGGTGTACCTGTCGGTGCTCGACCCGGACACCCCCGTCGTCGACCAGGCCCGCAGGCAGGTCGATATGACGACGACACCGCGCCCGGAGTTCGACGGCCGCCGCACGGTCGAGTTCATCCTCAAACGCACGTCTCGGTAGCCGCGAATTCAGCCGTCGATCTGGCTCTTGTTGCGCTCGGTGACCGCCTGGAACCGATCGCCGAGTCCCTCGAAATCGCGGTGCTGAGCGAACGCGATCTCCGCCTCGGCTGCCAGCGCCGGATCGATCACCGCGGCGGCGCCGGTCGTGTAGATCTCCTTGAGCCCCCGCATGACCGGACCCGGCACCTCGGCGATCTGCGTGGCCAACTCGAACGCGCGGTCCAGCAGTCGGCCGTGCGCGACGACCTCGGTCACCAGCCCGATCCGCTCGGCACGGGCGGCGTCGACCACCTCGCCGGTCATCGACAACCGGCGCGCCATCCCGAGCCCGACCAGTTGGGGGAGTCGCGCGGTCATACCGCCACCGGGCAGGATGCCGACGCGGGCGTGGGTGTCGGCGAACACCGCCCGCTCGGAGGCGATGAGAAAGTCGCAACCCAGCGCCATCTCGAGACCACCGGTGAAGGTCGCGCCGTTGATCGCCGCGACGATCGGGGTGCGCATGTTGCCGGTCGCGGCGATGCAACTCTGCGAACGGAACTCCTCGAAGTAGCTCAACCCGTCGCGCTGCGCCTCCTTGAGATCCACCCCTGCGCAGAAGGCGGGATCGGTGCCGGTGAGGACGACGACGCGCACGGACTCATCGGCGTCAGCGTCGGTCAGCGCGGCGTAAGCGGCTTTGATCAGCGCGCGGCTCAACGCATTTCGGGCTTCGGGCCGGTTGAGCGTCAGCACCCGGACCGGGCCGTGGTCGGCGACGAGGACGAGCGGTTCTGCGGTCACCAGATGAATGTAGCGGGACGGCGTCGAGAAGCGTAGATTCCATTACGGAACCGTTTCGTATTAGAAAGGATGATGATGTCGCGCACCGCGGTCCTGGTGGTGGGTGCCGGCCCGACCGGTCTGGCAGCTGCCTGCGGGCTGCTCGCACACGGCGTCGCGGTCCGCGTCATCGACTGCGCCGACGGGCCGGCGACGACCTCGCGGGCCAACTTCCTGCACGCGCGCGGCTCCGAGGTGCTCGACCGGCTCGGTGCGCTCGGCGACCTGCCGGACCGCTCGGTCCGGGCGATGAGCATCACGACCTACCTCGGCGACCGGCCCGTCATGCACATCAAGTTCGGTGATCCCGGACTGCACACCGCCGCGCCGCCGATGGTCATCTCGCAGGCCGAGGTCGAGGCCGCCCTGCGCACACGATTGGCCGAACTCGGCGGCGAGATCACCTGGGGCACCGAACTGACCGGGCTCACCCAGACGCCGACCGGTGTCACCGCCCACGCGGCGTCTGGCGCGGACCTCGACGCCGACTGGTTGATCGGCTGCGACGGCGCCGGAAGCGCAGTCCGCCGGATCGCCGGCATCGGCTTTCCCGGCGTCAAGCTCAGCGAACGGTTCCTGCTCGCCGATGTCGCGCTCGACTGGGATCTGGACCGGTCCGGCACCACCGGATGGATCCATCCGGCGGGCATGCTCGGCGCGATGCCGATGCCCGGCGGGATGTGGCGCATCATCGCCTACGACCCCGACGGTCCGTCCGGAAAGCCCGACGACGCCGAGCTTTTCGTCCGCCTGGAACGTATCCTGCCGGACCGCACCGGGCGCGCCGTCCGGATCACCGGCGCCGGATGGCTGTCGACGTTTCGCGTGCATCGCCGTCTCGCCGACACCTACCGGCGAGGACGGGTGTTCATCGCGGGCGACGCCGCCCACACCCACGCACCGTTCGGTGGACAGGGGATGCTCACCGGGCTGGGCGACGCCGAGAACCTCGCGTGGAAACTGGCGACCGTGATCGGCGGCCGCGCACAACCCGCACTGCTCGACACCTACGAGACCGAACGTCGGCCCCTGGCCACCGAAGTCCTGCGCAGCACCAGCGCGGTGACGAAACTCAATGTCGCACAGCACGGTTTCGGCCGCTTCGTCCGCGACCGGCTTCTCGTCCCCGTGATGAACCGTCCCTGGGTGCAGCGCCGGGTCACCTATCAGACATCGCAACTGTGGGTGAGTTACCGGCGCGGTCCGCTGGCCGAAAGATCCCTGCCCTATCCGCGGCCCCGCCCCGGCGACCGCGTCGCCGAGGTTTCCGGCGCCGAACTGAAGGGCGGGTGGGGACTGCTGTCCGGCGATCAGACACTGCACGATGTCGCGCAGAGCCGACTCGGCCCCGGCGTCGCGCTGCTCGGCGACCGGCGCGGCGATGCCCTGCTGGTGCGTCCCGATGGCCACCTGGCCTGGCGCGGAACCGATCCCGGCAGCCTCGACGACTGGCTGCGCCGCGCGTTGACCGTGGGTACGGTGCGATGACGCGGGGCCGCCCCCGTGACCCGGCGACCGATGCGGCGATCCTCACCGCGGCGCTCGACCTGTTCATCGAACACGGCATCGCCGGCATGAGCATGGAACAGGTCGCCAAGCGGGCCGGCGTCGGGAAACCGACCGTCTACCGGCGGTGGTCGACCAAGGAGCGGCTGGTCGCCGACGCCGTCGAATCGCATGTGAGCGCGGACATCCGCTGGCCCACAAGTGACGAGCCGGACGACATCCGCGACCACATCAGGCGCAACATCGCCGCCGCCGCCACCACGGCGACCGACCCGAAGTTCCGCGGACTCGTCGCCCAGATCTACGGGTCTGCCGTCTCGCATCCGGCCCTGATGCAGACGTACTGGAATCATCACATCGCGCCGCGACGCGCGGCGGTGCTCGCCATGCTGCGCCGAGCGCAAGACGACGGCGTGGTCGCCGCGGACGCCGACCTCGAGGTCCTGGTCGACATGCTCGCCGGTGCTGTCACATACCGTGTGCTGCAACCGGATCCGCCGACGCCGCGGCAGATGCGGCGCTACCTGGAGAGCGCCTACCGCCAGGTCGGGCTGCTGACGTGAGTGGCTACCGCAGGAACTGGTCGGCGTGGTTCGCCAGATCCAGCAGCGGCTGCGGAAGCGCGCCCAGCGCGAACGTCACCGCCGCGGTCACGGTCACCACCCCGGTGCTCAGCAGGCTCGGCGCCACCACCGTCGGCGCATCCTCGGGCGGATCGGTGAAGAACATCAACACGATCACCCGCACGTAGAAGTACGCGGCGATCGCGCTCGCGACGACACCGACGACGACCAGCGGGATCGCCCCGCCCTCACCGGCGGCCTTGAACACCGCGAACTTGCTGACGAACCCACTGGTCAGCGGAATGCCGGCGAAGGCCAGCAGAAACAGCGAAAAGACAATGCCGACAATCGGATACCGCCGCCCGAGCCCGGCCCACCGCGCCATCGCGGTGTCCTCCTCGCCCGCGGCGTCGCGGACCAGGCTGACGACCGCGAACGCGCCGACGGTGCTGAATCCGTAGGCGAACAGATAGAACAGCGTCGACGACAGCCCCGCCTCGTTCGCGGCGATCACGCCGGTCAGGATGAACCCGGTGTGCGCCACCGCGGAATACGCGAGCATCCGCTTGACGTCGACCTGTGTGACGGCGGTGACGGTGCCCACCACCATCGTGAGGATCGCGATCGCCCACAGGATCGGCCGCCAGTCGTCACGCAGCTCGGGTAGCGCGACGTAGAACACCCGCAGCATCGCGCCGAACGCGGCGATTTTCGTCGCCGCCGCCATGAACGCGGTGATCGGCGTCGGCGCGCCCTGGTACACGTCGGGGATCCACGCGTGGAACGGCACCGCGCCGATCTTGAACAGCACCCCGACCAGCAGCAGACCGGTGCCGATCAGCGCCAGTGACGTGTTGCCCGAACCGGATTGGACGACCTCGGCGATGCCGTCAAGGTTCAGCGTGCCCGCGAAGCCGTACAGCATCCCCATGCCGTACAGGAAGAACGCCGACGAGAACGCACCCAGCAGGAAGTACTTGAGCGCCGCCTCCTGCGACAGCAGGCGTCGCCGGCGCGCCAGTCCGCACAGCAGGTACAGCGGCAGCGACAGGACCTCCAGCGCGATGAACATCGTCAGCAGGTCGTCGGAGGCGGGGAACAGCAGCATGCCGCCGATCGCGAACAGTGTCAGCGGGAACACCTCGGTCTGGATGACCGCGGCCTTGGTGGCCAGTTGCTCGGCCACGCTGCCGGGCACCGCGGACGCCTGCGCGGTGAACCCGTCGAGCCCGCGTCCGCCGTCGTCTCCGCCTGCGCGGGCAGGGATCTCGCGTTCGGCGATGAGCAGTACGCCGAGCACGCCAACGACCAAGATCGTGCCCTGCAGAAACAGCGCGGGCGTGTCGACGACGACGGCGCCCATCACCGCCGAGCGTCCGACGCTGCCGTGCAGGTCGCGGGCGAGCACGACGACGGCGGCCAGCGCGGCGGCCAGACCGCCGAACGCCAGCAGCAGCTGGGCCCGGTAGCGGCCCTGCCGCGGCAGGAACGCCTCGACGAGAACACCGGCGATGGCCACCCCGAAGATGATCAGGATCGGGGAGACCAGGCCGTATTCGACGGTGGGCGGGGTCAGGGTCACGGCGTCGGCCCTTCCGCGAGTCTGGGTGCGGGGTCAGGTTGGTCGATGGTGGTCAACGTGTGGTCGACCGCCGGGTTGATGACGTCGAGCGCGGGCTTGGGGTAGACGCCGAGCACCAGCAGCAGCGCGATGAGCGGTGCGACGACGACGAGTTCGCGCGGCAGCAGGTCGGGCACGCGGTCGTTGCCGTCGGTCACCGGCCCGGTCATCATCCGCTGGTACATCCACAGGATGTAGATCGCCGAGAGCACCAGCGCGGTGGCCGCGAACACCGCCAGCACCGGGTAACGGGTGAACGTGCCGATCAGGACCAGGAATTCGCTGATGAACGGGGCCAGGCCGGGCAGCGACAGCGTCGCCAGCCCGGCGACCAGGAAGGTGCCCGCCAGCACGGGCGCCACCTTCTGCACACCGCCGTAGGCGTTGATCAGGCGGGTTCCCCTGCGCGACACCAGGAACCCGGCAATCAGGAACAGAGCGGCGGTCGACAGGCCGTGGTTGACCATATAGAGCGTCGACCCGGACTGGCCCTGGCTGGTCATCACGAAGATGCCCAGGATGATGAAACCGAAGTGCGAGATCGACGTGTAGGCGATGAGCCGCATGACGTCCGTCTGGCCGATCGCGACGATCGCGCCGTAGACGATGCCGACCACCGCCAGCGTGACGACCAGCGGCTGGAAATACTGTGACGCGTCGGGGAACAACTGCAGGCAGTAGCGCAGCATGCCGAACGTGCCGACCTTGTCCATCACCGCCATCATCAGCACCGCGCTCGCCGGCGTCGCTTCCACCGCGGCGTCGGGCAGCCAGCGGTGGAACGGCCACAGCGGCGCCTTGACGGCGAACGCGAACATGAACCCGAGGAACAGCAGGTTCATCACGGCGGGGTTGACGACGAACTCACCGCTGGACACCGCGGCCACGATGAGGCGGAAGTCGAAGGTGCCGGAGTCGAACGCGTCGCTGCCCGCGGTCACCACGTACAGCCCGATCACCGCGGCCAGCATGATCAGACCGCCGAAGAGGTTGTACAGCAGGAACTTCACCGCCGCCTTGGAGCGGTTCGCGCCGCCGAAGCCGCCGATGAGGAAGTACATCGGGATCAGCATCGCTTCGAAGAACACGTAGAACAGCAGGATGTCCAGCGACACCAGCGACATGATGACCATGCCCTCGACCGCCAGCGTCAGCGCGAGGTAGGTCTGCACGGACCGGCCGCGCAGCCCGGTCAACGCGTCGGCGTCGTTCCAGCCCGCGATGATCAGCAGCGGCACGAGCACGGCGGTGAGCACGACGATCGCCAATGCGATGCCGTCGACGCCGAGGATGTAGCCGGTGCCGAACGACGGTATCCAGCGGTGCGATTCGACGAACTGGTACTGCTCACCGCCCGGGTCGAACCCGACGGCCAGCACCGCGGTGACCGCGAGCACGGCCACCGAGATGGCCAGCGCGAACCACTTGGCCAGCACCCGCTGGGCGGCGGGCAGCAGGATCACCAGCGCCGCGCCGACGGTCGGCGTGGCCCACAGCACGGTCAGCCAGGGGAAGGTGCTCACCACAGTTGCACCGCCAGGATCGCCGCGAGCACCAGAACCGCACCTCCGAGCATCGACAATGCGTACGAGCGGGCGAACCCGGTCTGCCACTGGCGCAGGCCATCCGACAACCGGGACACCAGGCCGGCCAGGCCGCTGGCCGCCCCGTCGACCGCTTCGTCGTCGATCTCGACGAGCCCGCGGGTGAGCAGTTGGCCGGGCCGCATCAGCGCCGCCTCGTTGAACGCGTCGCCGTAGAGGTCACGGCGCGCGGCCACGGTGAGCGCCGATCCGGCAGGCACATCGGCGGGCACCGGCTTGGTCGCGTACATGCGGTAGGCGATCAGGATGCCGACCGCGACGACGGCCAGGATCACCGTCGTCACCACCCATACCGGGGCGACGTGGTGCACCTCGTGCGTGCCGACGACGGGTTCGAGCCAGTGTTCGAGGGTGCCGCCGATCGCGAACGCCGCACCGGATCCGACCGAGCCGACGGCCAGCAGGATCATCGGCCAGGTCATCACGGCAGGCGCCTCATGTGGATGCGCATGTTCGGCCCACCGCTTTTCGCCGAAGAACGTCATCAGCATCACCCGCGTCATGTAGAACGCGGTGATGCCGGCGCCGAGGATCGTCGCCCCGCCGAGGATGATGCCCTTGACGCCGCCGGCGCCGAGCGCGGCCTCGATGATGCCGTCCTTGGAGAAGAAGCCCGCCAGCGGTGGCACCCCGATGATCGCCAGGTAGCCGAGCCCGAACGTGGCGAAGGTGATCGGCAGCGCTTTGCGCAGGCCGCCGTAGCGGCGCATGTCGACCTCGTCATTCATCGCGTGCATCACCGAACCGGCGCCCAGGAACAGCCCGGCCTTGAAGAAGCCGTGGGTCAGCAGGTGCATGATCGCGAACGCATAACCGACCGGGCCCAGCCCTGCGGCCAGCACCATGTAGCCGATCTGCGACATCGTCGACGCGGCAAGAGCTTTCTTGATGTCGTCCTTGGCGCAGCCGATCACCGCGCCGAACAGCAGCGTCACCGCGCCGACGATGACCACACCCAGTTGCGCGTTCGGGGCGAGGTCGAAGACCGGGCCGGACCGCACGATCAGGTAGACGCCCGCGGTGACCATGGTGGCGGCGTGGATCAGCGCCGACACCGGCGTCGGGCCCTCCATCGCGTCGCCCAGCCAGGACTGCAGCGGCACCTGCGCCGACTTGCCGCACGCCGCCAGCAGCAACAGCAGCCCGATCGCGGTGAGCACACCTTCGCCGGCGGCCGGCGCCGCGGCGAACACGCCCTCGTACGAGACGGATCCGATGTAGGCGAACATCACCATCAGCGCGATCGCCAGGCCCATGTCGCCGACCCGGTTGACGACGAACGCCTTCTTGGCCGCGGTGGCCGCCGACGGTTTATGGGCCCAGAACCCGATCAGCAGGTAGGACGCCAGGCCCACACCTTCCCAGCCGACGTAGAGGCCGAGGTAGTTGTCGGCGAGCACCAGCAGCAGCATCGCCGACAGGAACAGGTTCAGATACGCGAAAAACCGCCGCCTGCCGGGGTCCTCGGCCATGTAGCCGATCGAGTAGATGTGGATCAGCGAGCCGACACCGGTGATCAGCAGCACGAAACACATCGACAGCTGGTCGAGTTGCAGCCCGAAGTCGACCTGCAACCCGCCGACGGGTACCCAGGAGAACAGCGACTCGTGGACCGCGCGGTCTTCACCGCCGCGGCCGAGCATCCCGGCGAACAGCACGGCGGCGACGACGAACGACGCGATCGCGGCCAGGCAGCCCAGCAGATGCCCCCAGGCGTCGGTGCGTCGACCGCCGAGCAACAGGATCACCGCACCGGCAAGCGGCAGTGCGATGGTGAGCCAAACTGGAATCGTCATCGTGCCCTTCGGTTCTCAGCAGACCTAGTGTTTCAGCAGACTGGCGTCATCGACGGAGGCGGACTTGCGGGCGCGGAAGATGGTCATGATGATCGCCAGCCCGACCACCACCTCGCACGCGGCGACCACCATGGTGAAGAACGCCACGACCTGACCGTCGAGCGTGCCGTGCATCCGGGAGAACGAGACGAACGCCAGGTTGCACGCGTTGAGCATCAGCTCCACACACATGAACATGACGATCGCGTTGCGCCGCAACATGACCCCGGCTGCGCCGATGGTGAACAGCAGCGCCGACAGGTAGAGGTAGTTGTCGGGGTTCACTCGTCGTCTCCTCGACCGTTGCGTACGGCAACCGTCCGTTTCTCCAGCACCGGGCTGACCGAGAGGTCGGACCCGGAGCCGTCGGGCAACCGGGCGGCGATGTCCACGGCGTTGTTGCGGGCGAACACACCGGGATTGGGCAGCGTCGTCGGATATCCGCCCGGCCGGAACCGCTCCTCGGCGAGTTCTCGCTGCGTCTTGCGGCGGTCGAAGCGTTCCCGGTGCGCGAGCACCATCGCCCCGAGCGCGGCGGTGATGAGCAGCGCGCTGGTCAACTCGAACGCCCACAGGTACCGCACGAAGATCAGCGCCGCGAGGCCTTCCACGTTGCCGTTCGTGTTGGCTTGCGCCAGGCCGGTGAAGCCGCCGACCGAGACGTTGCCGACACCCGCGATCAGCAGGGCGCCGAACCCGACACCGACGACGCCGGCAGCGACGCGCTGGCCGCGGATCGTCTCGACCAGCGAGTCCGAGGAGTCGACGCCGATCAGCATCAGCACGAACAGGAACAGCATCATGACCGCGCCGGTGTACACGACCACCTGCACCACACCGAGGAACAGCGCGTCCTGAGCGATGTAGAAGACGGCCAGCACGATCATCGTCAGCGCCAGGAACATCGCGCTGTACACCGCTTTTCGCGCGATGATGACGCCGAGCGCACCCAGCACGGCGACCGTGCCGAGCACCCAGAACAGCACCGCCTCGGTGGTCGACGTGCGGCCGGGCGCGTCGGCGGCGGCCGCTGCGATCAGGTCGAACCTCATCGGGCTTCCTCGGTGATCTTGTCCGGTACCGGCCCGATGTTGCCGAGGTAGTAGTCGTCGTCGGTGGCGCCCGGGGCCATCGGATGCGGGGGCGGCAGCATGCCCGAGCGCAGCGGCGCCAGCAGTTTGTCCTTGCCCCAGATGAGATCTGCGCGGTTGTCGTCGGCCATCTCGTACTCGTTGGTCATCGTCAGCGCCCGGGTGGGGCAGGCCTCGATGCACAGTCCGCAGCCGATGCACCGGAGGTAGTTGATCTGGTACACGCGGCCGTAACGCTCACCGGGGGAGTAGCGCTCGTGTTCGGTGTTGTCGGCGCCCTCGACGTAGATGGCGTCGGCCGGACACGCCCACGCGCACAGTTCGCAGCCGATGCACTTCTCCAGCCCGTCCGGGTACCGGTTCAACTGGTGCCGGCCGTGGTACCGCTTGGCGACCGGACCCGGCTTCTCCGGGTACTCCTCGGTGATCGGCTTTTTGAACATGGTCCCGAACGTGACCCCGAAACCCTTGATGGCTTCGATGAATTTAGGCATCGGCGCGCTCCTTCGTTGCCGTCGGCTTCGCAGCCGGCAGGGGCGGTATGGGGAAGACCTGCGGGTCGAGGTTCTGCTGCGGAACCTTGCGCACGTTCCTGGTGCGCACGGCCCGCCAGAGGGCGACGACGATCAGCAGCGCCACGATCGCGGCGGCCGACGCCAACCAGGTGGTGAGCTCGTCGAAGCCCTCGTTGCGCAGGGCCCGGGCGGTGGCCACGATCATGATCCACGCCAGCGAGAACGGGATGAGGACCTTCCAGCCCAGCCCCATGAACTGGTCGTACCGCATACGCGGCAGCGTGGCCCGCAACCAGAAGAACAGGAACATGAACGCCCACACCTTGGCGATGAACCACAGCAGCGGCCACCACCCGGTGTTGGCGCCATCCCACATGTTGATCGGCCACGGCGCGTGCCAGCCGCCGAGGAACATCGTGGTGGCCAGCGCCGACACCGTCGTCATGTTGACGTACTCCGCCAGCATGAACATCGCGAACTTGATCGACGAGTACTCGGTGTGGAAGCCGCCGACCAACTCGCCCTCGGCTTCGGGGAGATCGAAAGGCGCGCGGTTGGTTTCGCCGACCATCGACGTCACGTACACCAGGAACGACGGCAGCAGCAGGAAGATGTACCAGACACCGTCCTGCGCGGCGACGATCCTCGACGTCGACATGGTGCCCGCGTAGATGAACACCGCGACGAACGACAGCGCCATCGCAATCTCGTAGGAGATCACCTGGGCGCTCGAACGCAGCCCGCCCAGCAGCGGGTACGTCGACCCCGATGCCCAGCCGGCCAACACGATCCCGTACACGCCGATCGACGTGGCGGCCAGGATGTAGAGCACCGCGACCGGCATGTCGGTCAGCTGCAACGCCGTTCGGTGCCCGAAGATCGACACCTCGCCGCCCAGCGGGATCACCGCGAACGCGATGAAGGCCGGCACCGCGGCGATCACCGGCGCGGCGAGGTAGACGAACTTGTCGACACCGGCCGGGACCAGCCCCTCCTTGAGCGCGAGCTTCACGCCGTCGACCAACGACTGCAGCAGCCCCTTCGGGCCGACCCGGTTGGGGCCGAACCGCATCTGCATGCGGCCCAACAGTTTGCGCTCGATCAGGATCGCCGAGAGCACCGAGAGCATCAGGAACGCGAAGATCGCGACGGCCTTGAGCGCGATCAGCCACAACGGGTCGTGCCCGAACAGGGTCGGATCGGGATGGTTCACGATTCGGCCCGCCCGATCGACACCAGATCACCCGTACAGACCCCGAGGCTCTGGTGTACCGCCGATCCCGGCGAGTTGAGCGGCAACCACACCACCCGGTCGCCGATGTCGGTGATCACCAGCGGCAGCGTGATCGAGCCGCGCGGAGTGCGCACCGTCACCAGATCGCCCTCGGCGGCGCCGATCTCGGCCGCGGTGCTCGCGGACAGCCGGGCGACAGGGGTCCGCGCGGTGCCCGCGAGATGAGGTTCACCGTCCTGCAGGCGGCCCTCGTCGAGCAGCATCCGCCACCCGGCGAGCACCGCCTGGCCCGCGGCCGGAGACGCGGGCGGGCCCGGTGCGACCGTCGGAGCGGCGGGGCGGGCGCCCGCCCACAACCCCAGCCGTGACAGCTCGTCACCGGCGGCAGCGGAGTTCGGCAGGTTCAGCGCAACGCCCAGTTCCTCGGCCAGGAAGTTCAGCACCCGAAGGTCCGGGCTCGCACTGGTTTTCAGTGCCGGCTCGAACGGGCGCAGCCTGCCCTCCCAGTTCAGGAACGAGCCCGCCTTCTCGACGACGGGGGCGACCGGGAACACGACGTCGGCGACCGCGGTGACCGCGCTCTCGCGGATCTCCAGACTGACCACGAACGGCGTCGCCTCGATCGCGGCCAGCGCCGCGGCCGGATCGGGCAGGTCGGCGACCTCCACGCCGCCGATCAGCAGCGCCCCCACTTCGCCGCTGCGCGCGGCTTCGAGGATCGCGGTGGTGTCGCGGCCCGGGGCACTCGGCACGTCGCCGACGTGCCAGGCCGCCGCGGCCTCGGCCCGCGCGGCGGCATCGGAGACGGGCCGACCGCCGGGCAGCAGATGCGGCAGGGCGCCCGCTTCGGCGGCGCCGCGTTCACCGGCCCGCCGCGGCACCCAGGCCAGCCGGGCGCCGGTGGCAGCGGCCAATCGCGCTGCCGCCGAGAGCGATCCGGGGGAGGTGGCCAGCCGCTCGCCGACCAGGATGACCGCGCCGGGCAGCCGCAGCTGCGGATCCTCGGTGAGGGCGTCGAGCGCGGCGGCCTCGGCGCCGGGTGCCGCCGCGACCAGTCGGCCGCGCAGCTTGGTGAGGCTGCGGGTCGCGAACGGCGCCACCGAGATCACCTGCAGAGCCTTCTTGCGGACCGCCTTGCGCATTCGCAGGAAGACGATCGGCGACTCCTCCTCGGGTTCGAAACCCGCCAGCAGCACCGCCGGTGCGTTCTCCAGGTCCGCGTAGGTCACCGTCATCGGCTGCCCCGCGATGGCGGCGGCCAGGAAGTCGGCCTCCTCCGCGCTGTGCGCCCGGGCGCGGAAGTCGATGTCGTTGGTGTTGAGCACGATTCGGGCGAACTTGGCGTACGCGTAGGCGTCCTCGACGGTCGCGCGGCCGCCGACGAGCACGCCTGCGCTGCCCCTGGCCGCGGCCAACCCGGTGCTGGCGACCGCGAGCGCCTCGGACCACGACGCCGGGCGCAGCTTGCCGTCCTCGTCGCGGATCAGCGGGGTCGTGATGCGGTCGCCCTGGGTGGTGTAGGTGAACGCCCAGCGGCCCTTGTCGCAGTTCCACTCCTCGTTGACCTGCGGGTCGTCACCGGCCAACCGACGCATGACTTTTCCGCGGCGGTGGTCGGTGCGCTGGGCGCACCCGGACGCGCAGTGCTCGCACACGCTCGGGCTCGACACCAGGTCGAACGGCCGGGCCCGGAACCGGTACGCCGAGCCGGTGAGCGCGCCGACCGGGCAGATCTGCACGGTGTTGCCCGAGAAGTAGGACTGGAACGGCTCGCCCGGCGCGATGCCGACCTGTTGCAGCGCTCCGCGTTCGAGCAGATCGATGAACGGGTCGCCGGCGATCTGCTCGGAGAAGCGGGTGCAGCGCGCGCACAGCACACAGCGCTCGCGGTCCAGGAGCACCTGCGAGGAGATGTTGATCGGTTTGGGGAAGGTGCGTTTGACGTCCTCGAAGCGGGTCTCGGCGCGACCGTGCGCCATCGCCTGGTTCTGCAGCGGGCACTCGCCGCCCTTGTCGCAGACCGGGCAGTCCAGCGGATGGTTGATCAGCAGCAGCTCCATGACGCCCTGCTGCGCCTTGTCGGCCGCCGGCGAGGTGAACTGCGTGCGCACCACCATGTCCGGTGTGCACGTGGTGGTGCACGACGCCATCGGCTTGCGCTGACCCTCGACCTCGACGAGGCACTGGCGGCAGGCGCCGACCGGGTCGAGCAGCGGGTGGTCGCAGAACCGCGGGATCTGGATCCCGATCAGTTCGGCCGCGCGGATCACCAGGGTGCCCTTGGGCACGCTGACGTCCACGCCGTCGATCGACAGCTGCACCATCTCCACGTCGGTGGCTGCGCCGGTATCAGCGGTCTGCGTCATCTACTCAGCCACCCCCATTTTCTTGCGCGAGCAGACGTGAACTGCCCACTTTTCGGCCGTTTTCGGGGCAGTTTGCGTCTGCTCGCCGGAAAAGAGCCGGACCGATCGCGCCATCACACACCCGCCCCTTCGGTCGCCATCAGCGTCGAGGCATGCGGGTCGAACGGACACCCGCCCTGCAGATGGGCGATGTACTCGTCACGGAAGAACTTGATCGACGACATGATCGGCGCCGCGGCCCCGTCGCCCAACGCGCAGAACGACTTTCCGAAGATGTTGTCGGAGATGTCGAGCAGCTTGTCGATGTCGGCCTCGGTGCCGCGACCGGTCTCCAGCCGCTCGTAGATCTGGGCCAGCCAGTAGGTGCCCTCGCGGCACGGTGTGCACTTGCCGCACGACTCGTGGGCGTAGAACTGCGTCCAGCGGCGCACCGCGCGCACCACGCACGTCGTCTCGTCGAAGATCTGCAGGGCCTTGGTGCCCAGCATGGTGCCGACACCGGCCATACCCTCGTAATCCAGTGGCACATCGAGGTGTTCGTCGGTCAGCAGCGGGGTCGACGAACCGCCGGGGGTCCAGAACTTCAGCTTGTGCCCGGCGCGGATACCGCCGGCGTACTCCAGCAGTTCGCGCAGCGTGATGCCCAGCGGCGCCTCGTACTGACCGGGCGTGGTGACGTGACCCGACAGCGAGTACAGCGTGAAACCCGGCGACTTCTCCGTACCCATCGAGCGGAACCAGTCGATCCCGTTGAGCATGATGGGCGGCACGCTGGCGATGGATTCGACGTTGTTCACCACAGTCGGGCAGGCGTACAGCCCGGCGACGGCGGGAAACGGTGGCCGCAGCCGGGGTTGGCCGCGCCTGCCCTCCAGCGAATCCAGCAGCGCGGTCTCCTCACCGCAGATGTACGCCCCGGCGCCGGCGTGCACGATCAGGTCCAGGTCGAAGCCCGAGCCGTTGATGTCGGTGCCCAGATACCCGGCCTCGTAGGCCTCCGCGACCGCGGCGTGCAACCGGCGCAGCACCGGCACCACCTCACCGCGCAGGTAGATGAACGCGTGGTGGGCGCGGATCGCGTACGCCGCGATGATCGCACCTTCGACCAGGAAGTGCGGGGTTGTCAGCATCAACGGAATGTCTTTGCACGTCCCGGGTTCCGACTCGTCGGCGTTGATCACCAGGTAGTGCGGTTTGGCGCCCGCGCCGGTGTCGTCCTGCGGGATGAACGACCACTTCGTCCCGGTCGGGAAGCCGGCGCCGCCGCGGCCACGCAGGCCGGAATCCTTGATCAACGCGATGACGTCATCGGGCGGCATCGACAGCGCCTTCTCCAGGCCGCGGTATCCGCCGTGGCGGCGGTAGGTGTCCAGCGACCATGGTTCCGGTTCGTCCCAGAACCGGCTGAGCACGGGGGTCAAAGCGGTCATGCGTCAGAATCCGTTGCGTCGGGGCTGGTTTCGATGGTGCCGGGTTTCGGGGGAACGGTGGCCGACGGGCCAGGAGCCGACGCGTTCCTGGTGGCGTTCGCGGCGGCCGCCGCGTCGTCGGGCGTCTCCGGGGGCGAGCCCTGGGCCTCGGCCTCAGGCGCCTGCATGCCGCGTTCGCGGGCGATCCGCAACCCGGCCAGCGTGGCGTCGCCGGTGGCGCCGCCGTTGGACCGCGGATCGGGCAGGCCCGCGAGCGTGCGCGCGGTCTCGCGGAACGTGCACAGCGGTGCGCCGCCGCGGGTCGGGTCCGGGGGCGTGCCCGAGCGCAGGCCGTCGACGAGATCCCGTGCCGATGCGGGCGTCTGGTTGTCGTAGAACTCCCAGTTGACCATGACCACCGGCGCGTAGTCGCAGGCGGCGTTGCACTCGACGTGGTCGAGCGTGACCCTGGGCCCCCCGTCGACGGACTCGGTCGTCTCGCCGGCGTGGATACCGAGGTGGTCCTGCAGCGCGTCGAGGATCGCGTCGCCGCCCATCACCGCGCACAGCGTGTTCGTGCAGACCCCGACGAGGTAGTCGCCGGTGGGCGTGCGCCGATACATCGAGTAGAACGTCGCCACCGCGGTGACCTCGGCCTCGGTCAGCTGCAACTGCCTGGCGCAGAACGCGATACCGGCCGGGGTCAGGCAGCCGTCCTCCGACTGCACCAGGTGCAGCAGCGGCAACAGCGCCGACCGTGACTGCGGATAGCGCGCGACGATCTTCGCCGCGTCGGCGCTCAACCGCGTCGCGACCTCGTCCGGATACGACACCGGCCCGTTGATCGGCGGGCCGGGTTCGTCAGGTCGTTGACCAAGCTCGAGGAATACGCTCATCTACCTGTCCACCCCGCCCATCACCGGATCGATCGACGCGACAGCGGTGATCGCGTCGGCCACCATGCCGCCCTCGCACATCGCGGCGACGGCCTGCAGATTGTTGAACGACGGGTCGCGGTAGTGCACCCGGTACGGTCGGGTGCCACCGTCGGAGACCATGTGCACGCCCAGTTCGCCTCGCGGAGACTCGATTCCGACGTACACCTGCCCGGCGGGCACCCGGATGCCCTCGGTGACGATCTTGAAGTGGTGGATGAGCCCCTCCATCGAATGTCCCATGATCTTGGCGATGTGCTCGGGCGAGTTGCCCAGCCCGTCCGGACCGACTTTCAGGTCGGCAGGCCAGGCCAGCTTCTTGTCCTGGATCATCACCGGCTGTCCGGCGAGCCGCTCGAGCCGCTCCACGCACTGCTCGACGATCTTCAGCGACTCGGCCATCTCCTTGACCCGGATCAGGTACCGGCCGTAGGAGTCGCAGCCGTCGTCGGTGATGACGTCGAAGTCGTAAGTCTCATAGCCGCAATAGGGTTGGGACTTGCGCAGATCGTGCGGCAGCCCGGTCGAGCGCAGACACGGCCCGGTGATGCCCAGCGCCATGCAGCCCGTCAGGTCGAGGTATCCGACGTTCTGCGTGCGGGCCTTCCAGATGTAGTTCTCGTTGAGCAGATCCGACAGATCCTTGAGCCGCTTGGGCATCAGGCCGAGCAGTTCGCGGATCTGGGGCAGACCTTCGTCGGGCAGGTCCACCGCGACTCCGCCCGGCCGGATGTAGGCGCTGTTCATCCGCAGACCGGTGATGGTCTCGAACACCGACAGGATCTGCTCGCGCTCCCGGAACCCGTAGAACATCGCGCTCATCGCGCCGAGTTCCATGCCGCCGGTGGCCAGCGCGACCAGATGCGAGGAGATCCGGTTGAGCTCCATCATCATCACGCGGATGACGCTGGCCCGCTCCGGGATGTCGTCGGCGACGCCGAGCAGTTTTTCGACCGCCAGGCAGTACGCGGTCTCGTTGAAGAACGGGGACAGGTAGTCCATCCGCGTGACGAACGTGACGCCCTGCGTCCAGGTGCGGAACTCGAGATTCTTCTCGATTCCGGTGTGCAGGTAGCCGATTCCGCAGCGGGCCGACACGATCGTCTCGCCGTCGATCTCGAGGATGAGCCGCAGCACGCCGTGCGTGGAGGGATGCTGCGGGCCCATGTTGACGACGATCCGGTCACCGGCGTTCGCGGCCGCCGCTTCCCTGGCCGCCTCGACGACGTGGTCCCAATCCTGGCCGCCGACAACGACAACGGTCTCGCCGCTCTCGGTCTGGTCGATGCTCATCAGTTGTAGGCCCTCCGTTGATCGGGCGGTGGGATCTCGGCGCCGTGGTACTCGACCGGGATGCCGCCCAACGGGTAGTCCTTGCGCTGCGGGTGGCCCACCCAGTCATCGGGCATCTCGATGCGGGTCAGGGCCGGATGACCGACGAAGACGATGCCGAAGAAGTCGTAGGTCTCGCGCTCGTGCCAGTCGACGGTGGGATACACCCCGAACAGCGACGGGATGTGCGGGTCGGCGTCGGGCGCGGCGACCTCGACCCGGATCCGGCGGTTGTGCGTGATCGACATCAGCGGGTAGACGGCGTGCAGCTCGCGTCCCACGTCGTCGGGATAGTGCACCCCGCTGACCCCGAGGCACAGCTCGAAGTGCAGCTGGGGGTCGTCGCGCAGCGCCTGGGCGACCGTCGGCAACTGCGTGCGGTCCACCTCGAGCGTGAGCTCGTCGCGGTAGACCACCACCCGCTCGATCGAGGCGGCGAAACCGTCCTCGCCGAGCACGGCCTCCAGCCGGTCGACGACCTCGTCGAAGAACCCGCCGTACGGCCGCGGTGAGCTGCCGGGCAGCGCCACCGGGCGTACCAGCCGGCCGTAACCGGAGGTGTCGCCGGTGTCGCGGTTGCCGAACATCCCGCGGCGCACGCCGATGATCTCGGGACCGTTGTTCTCGCTCACCGCAGCAAACCCTTGAGCTCGATGGTCGGCGTGACGGCCAGCGCCGCCTGCTCGGCTTCGCGCACGGCCTCTTCGCGGTGCACGCCGAGCGGCATTTCCTGAATCTTGTCGTGCAGCTTGAGGATCGCGTGCAGCAGCATCTCGGGCCGCGGTGGGCAGCCGGGCAGGTAGATGTCCACCGGCACCACGTGGTCGACGCCCTGCACGATCGCGTAGTTATTGAACATCCCGCCCGAGGAGGCGCAGACGCCCATCGCGAGCACCCATTTCGGTTCGGCCATCTGGTCGTAGATCTGCCGCAGCACCGGCGCCATCTTCTGGCTCACCCGGCCCGCGACGATCATCAGGTCGGCCTGCCGCGGCGTCGCGGAGAAGCGCTCCATGCCGAACCGCGAGATGTCGAAGCGCGGACCGGCCGTGGCCATCATCTCGATCGCGCAGCACGCCAGGCCGAACGTCGCCGGCCATAGCGACCCCTTGCGGATGTAGCCGGCCACCTTCTCGACGGTGGACAGCAGAATTCCGCCGGGCAGTTTCTCTTCTAGTCCCATTGCAGGCCTCCTCGCCGCCAGACGTACGCGTAGGCCACGAACACCGTCAGCATGAACAGCAGCATCTCTACCAGCGCAAACAGTCCGAGATTGTCGAAAGCGACAGCCCACGGGTAGAGGAAGACGATCTCGATGTCGAAGATGATGAACAACATCGCGGTCAAGTAGTACTTGATCGGAAACCGCTGGCCGGTGGGCTGACCGGACGGGCCGCCGTGCGGCACCGGCTCGATGCCGCATTCGTAGGCCTCGAGCTTGGCTCGGTTGTAGCGCCGTGGTCCGACCAGCAGAGCAATGCCGACCGAGCCGACTGCGAACGCCGCCGCAATAGCGCCAAGCACCAGGATTGGCGTGTACAAATCCATACCGCGCAAACGCTCCCTCGTGGGCTGTCGATGTGAGCTTACCCACACACTAGCGGGCTTTGCGATGCACGCCACACGTTTTGGTTAGTATCGCTATTGGCAACGATCGGCGATGCCGTCGTGCCTCCAACAGGCCTGTGCGACAGGCGAATACGCGTATTTGCGGGCTATTGCACGAGGGTGCGCAGCAGGCCCGCGACGGCGTCGCCGAGCCGGATCGGGTCGATCGGGTGCGGCACCGCCGCCTCGGCCCGCGACCACCGCGCCAGCCACGCGTCGTCGGGCCGCCCCGTGAGCACCAGGATCGGTGGGCAGTCGGCGATCTCGTCCTTGAGCTGCTTGGCGATTCCCATCCCGCCGGTGGGGCTGGCCTCGCCGTCGAGGATCACCAGATCGAAGCCACCCTGATCCATCTGTCGGATGACCATCGGGCCGGTCGCGACCTCGAAGTAGGTCAGTTCGGGCAGTTCCGGGTGGACCCGCTTGCCCAGCGCCAGTTGCACCTCTTCGCGGGTTCGTGGGTTGTCGCTGTAGACGAGGACCCGCAGCGGACGCGATGAGTCGGCCATGCGGTGATGGTACGGCTAGCCGGCGTGCCGGAACACCAAGTCGCCGGAGATCGTCGCGTTGTCACCGATCATGCCCGCCATGTTGCCGTCGACGCCGAAGTCCTGCCGGTCGACCGACGCCTGCGTGCTCAGCCGCATTCCGCCGTCGCCGACCGGCGTCACCGAGACGCGCAGTGTCAGCGGCCGGGTGGTGTTCTTGATGGTGAGGTCGGCGCGCAGGTCGAGCGTGTCACCGTCGATCGCGTCGGCCCCGGTGACGACCACGGTGATGTCCGGAAACTTCTCGGCTTCAAAGAAATCCGCGGAGTGCAGGTGCTCGTCGCGTTTGCGGATGCCGGTGCGAAGCGACGCCGCCTTGATGTCGACGCGCCCGGACACGGTCTGCGGGGCGGTGAGCTGACCCTCGCCGGTGAGCTCGGTGAACCGCCCCTTGACGGGCAGCAGACCCCACAGCGACTTGCTTTTCACCGTGACGGTGGACTGTCCGGGGTCGAGTACCCAGCGACCCGCCGATCCCGGATCGCTGAAAAGCTCACTCAGACTTGCCATGTCGTCTCCTCGTCACCTCGTCGACCCGAGCAGCGGGGCGATCTCGGCCGGATCGAAGTACTCGTCGATCGAGCTGATCAGTCCGTCGCCGTCCAGCTTGACCACGATGCAGACGCGCATCGCGATCGCCCCGCCGTTGCTTCCGCTGGCGTGCAGGATGTGTTGCTGGACAAACCCGCCGTCGAACAGCCTTCGGTCGAGGATCTCATAGCGACGCTGCGTCGTCGCGCCGATGAACCAATCGATCACCCGCAGCGCCCGGTCCTTGTCGCGGTCGGCGTCGGCAACCTTCCAGACCACGATGTGCTCGCTCCACAACCGTTGCACCGCCTCGCGGTCGCCGCGCTCGATCGCGCCGAACAGCTGATCCGCCACGTCGGTGATCGTGTCGTCGGCGACGGTCATGAGTCCTCCTTGACCTCAACGGGCGTTGAGGTTGAACACTGGCGGCATGGATGTCACACCCACTCTGTCCCTATTCGACGACGCCTACAAGAGCGGAACCCCGCCCTGGGTGATCGGAGCGCCCCAGCCCGCGATCGTGGAACTCGAACGCGCGGGCGGGTTCACCGGCCGCGTGCTCGACGTCGGTTGCGGCGCGGGCGAGCACACGATCCTGCTGACCCGACTGGGTTACGACGTGCTCGGCGTCGACTACGCCCCGGCGGCGATCGAGCACGCGCGGGCCAACGCGGCGGCCCAGCATGTCGAGGCGCGGTTCGCGGTGGCTGACGCGACGAACCTCGGCAGCGCGACCCGCTACGACACGATCCTCGACAGCGCCCTGTTCCACATCTTCGCCGCCGCCGACCGCGCCCGGTATGTGGCCAGCCTGCACGCGGCCTGTGAACCGGGCGGGACCGTGCACGTGCTGGCGCTGTCGGACCGCGGCCACGGCTTCGGGCCGCAGGTCAGCGAGGACGACATCCGCGGCGCGTTCGGCGACGGCTGGACGCTCGAGTCGCTGGTCGAGACGACCTATCGCGGCGTCATCGGGGAGGCCCACGTCGCCGCGTTCGGGCAGCCGGCCGGGTCGCTGGTCGATGAACCGGCGTGGCTGGCGCGGGCCCGCCGGGGCGATTTGTGAGTGATTTCGTTCGCTGAGTGGGTGTTGCGATTTGTGAGCGGTGAGCCGGTGATGGTGGGGATGTCGCCGGGTGCAACGGTGATGCCGGAGTTATCCGGCGGTGGCTGTGTGGAGTTTAGTGAGGTTCAGTGCTGCGGCGGCCAGATGCAGTTCGGCGCTGACGGCTGCCAGGCCGCGGCGGGCGAAGCGGCGTAGGCCGATGCGGTCTTTGAGGTGTCCGATTACCGGTTCCACGGTTGCCGAACGGCGTTTGTATCGTTGGGCCTGCTCGGGGTCGCGCAGGGTGTGACGCATCGCATCGCGCGGTGACAGATCCGGTGGTGGCGGGCCTTGAATGGATTGGTGTTTAGCGTCGTGATGAACGGCTCGACCCCGGCCCGGGGCTATGAGCCGCTCGGGCCCGGGGCTGGTGATGTTGTCTTCGGTGAAGTAGCCGTTGTCGGCTAGGACCAATTCGATCGTCTTGTTGAGGGCATCCATGTGGGTCGTGGCCGCAGCCAAAGCTGGTGTCCAGCAATGTAGATCGTTGGCGTCTTGGGAGATGTGCAACCCGATCACGAAGTGGTCATCAGAGCACACGATCTGGCTGTTGTAGCCCTGAACCGATCCGCCGCCGGCGCCCTCGACCATCAATCGAGCCTGCGGATCGGTCAGATTGACCACAGGCCCGCGTGCCTGGCCACGCTGAACGCCGAGGCGGACGCGTCGGCGTTCAGACGCGCCCCGCCGGTCAGCCAGCCCGGCGGCCTGCTCTTGCTGAGCCCGGGCCAATCCGGCTTGGGCCTTCTTGAGGATCTTGCGAATCGCGGCACGCTGGTTGGCCTCTGCGGTCCCGCGCACATTCAGCAACGGGGCCAGACGCCGCTGTTCACGGGCAATCCTGGCCTGATACAGGCGCACCTGATCCACTCCAGCCGGTGGTCGACTCGACACGACTTCACCGGCCTCCACGCGCTGCAGGTAGTGCTCTTGACGGGCCTCATCGGCAGCGTCGGCCTCGGCGTTGGCGGCGTCTTGACGGGCGATCTCTTCCTTGGCCCTCTTGATCGCCGCCGCGCGCCCGGCAGGGGTAGCCAATTCGGCCGGCGGGCGCTGCGCCGGGCCGGCTTGGGCTTCTGCGGCGTCTTCGGCGGCATCGACCGCGGCGGCTTGACTGACCACATCCTCGGCGATCCGGCGAGCTTGCTCAGCCACCCACCGCTGAGACCGGTTCGCTGATTTCGAGGCGTTGGCTGCGATCTTGGTGCCATCAATAGAAACCACCCCGACCTGAACCATCCCGGCTTGGGCGCACAAGCGCAGCACCTGGGCGAACAGGTCGGTGAACGCCTCATCGTGAGCCGCGCGGAATCGCGCGATCGTGGTGTGATCCGGCCGGTCCTGAGCACACACCACCCGATAGGCGACATGGTCGGTGCACAACCGTTCAATCTGGCGCGATGACCGCTGCCCTGTCGCATAGGCATAGATCAACAACGCCAACAACATATCCGGGTCATAACCCGCCCGCCCGACGCCACCAGTGCGCCGCTGTGCGTGCAACCTCGAAGTGTCGAGTTGCTCGACCACATCAAGGACAAACCACACCAGATGATCTGCAGGCAGCCAGTCCGCCATATTCGGCGGCAACAAGAACTCCTGATCACGCACCACAGGACGATACGAACGAGCCATAACTCATCGTGTCGCGCTCAGTCCCGAACGCCAAACACCTCACTCGGCATTTCGCAACACCCACTGAGCGATCGTTTTCACTCACAAATCGCTCAGTAGCCGGGGTGGTTGACGTCGAGGCGGTGGCGCACCAGCGTGCGCAGCACCGGCAGCACGTCGGCCGCCCGGCCGTCGAGCTCGCCGGCGCGGATCGCCGCCGCCAGCGTGGGCTCGTCGGCGTAGCCGAGCCGCCCGAGCGCGTCGAACACCTCCGACGCGGTGCTGTCCTGCAGTTCGCGTTCGACGATGCGCAGCACGTTGGCCGCGACGCGGGCGTGGAAGTTGACCTGGCCGGTATCGGCCCCTCCGCCGGGCGCGGTCGCGCTGCGCACGTCGTTCTCCAGGAACCCCGCGACCGCGGCGACCAGCTCCGCGGCGGTCGGCCGACCGTAGAGCCAGCTCATCGCGGCCCACCTCCCTCCAGCAGATCCAGCACGTCCCACTCGGTTTCGGCCACCCGCCGCCCGATCGCGGCCAACTCCACCGATTCGGTCTGCCCGGACAGGTGCCGCTCGGCCTGATACCGGCAGATGACGCCCCACGACAGCGTGGCGGCGACCAGCCACCAGCGGAACGCGACGCGGTCGAGCGCCATGCCCGCGGCCGCCTCGTACGCCGACAGGAATGCCTCGACGCTGCCCAGACCGCCCGCTCCCAGCTCCTCGACGGCGCCGAACCGCCATGCGCGGATGCAGAACCACGCCAGATCCTCGTAGCGCTCGCCGACGTGTACGAGCTCCCAGTCCAGCACCGCTGCCAGCCCGCCGTCGTCGACGATCAGGTTGCCCATTCGGAAGTCACCGTGCACCAGCACCTGCTCCGATAGCGGCGGCCGGTGCTCGGCCAGCCACCGAAACGCCCATTCGAATGTGGCTGTGGTGTCGCCCATCTCGTCGAGCTGGTCGCGCCACCCGGCGAGCTGGTCGGCCGGCGGCACCCCGGCGCCCCGGTAGTCCGCCCGGTGGATGGCCGCCAGCGCCTGCGCACACTGCTGCAACAACCGCGCGCGCCCGGCATCGTCGAGCGCGCGGTAGATCCGGCGCACGATCGTCTCGCCGCCTTTGGCGTCACAGATCAGGTACGGATTGCCCAGCGCCGCGGGCGAATTGTCGGCGGCCAGGATGTGCGGCACCGGCGCGCCGGCGGCGGCCGCCCGCTGCTGCACCGCCGCCTCCAACTCCATTGAGGCGTGCACGTCGTCGGGTGGCCCGGTGCGCAGGATCAGCGCCCGACGGCTGTCGGTGACGGCGTCGAACGCCCACGTCGTGCGGCTGGCTCCGCCGGTCAGCGCGCGCAGGTTCTCGACGGCGATGGTGTCGCCGAGCACCGGGCGCAGCACCCCGGTCAGCGCGTCGGCCAGCTCGCGGCTCAACGCTTGCCGAACCCGAACAGCCGCTGCGCCACCCGGCGGATCTGGATCTCCTCGGCGCCCTCGGTGATCCGGTAGCGGCGGTGGTGCCGGTAGATGTGCTCGAACGGCTCATGGCGGCTGTAGCCGACGCCGCCGAACACCTGCATCGCCCGGTCGGACGCCTCGCACACCAACCGGTTGGCGCGATAGTTGGCCATCGACACCTTGTCGGAGACCTCCATGTGGTGGTTACGGTCCAACTCCGAAGCGGCGTAGTACACCAGCAGCCGGACCATCTGCGCCTCGGTCTGCAACTCCACCAGCGGCCACTGCACCGCCTGGTTGACCGCCAGCGGCTTGCCGAACACCTTGCGTTCTCCCGCGTACTGCACGGCCCGGTCGATGCAATACTGCGCGGCGCCCAGGCTGCTGGCCGCCTGCCGGATCCTGTTCTCGTGCAGGAACGTCTGGCCGACCTCGAGCCCGCGGTCCACCTCGCCGAGGATCGCGTCGTCGGGCACGCGGACGTCGGACAGCGACACCTCGCCGTGGTCGGTCGGCATGTTGAACGACCACCAGTAGTACGGCACGGTGAAGCCCGGCGCGTCGGTCGGCACCAGGAACGCGGTGATGCCCCGCGCCTGACCGCGATCGCCGGATGTTCTGGCGAACACCAGATCGTGCGTGGCCCGGTGCACGCCCGTGTTGAATCGCTTGGCGCCGTTGATGACCCACTCGTCGCCGTCGCGTACCGCGGTGGTCTCCATCCAGGTGGCGTCGGAGCCGTGGTCGGGTTCGGTGAGCCCGAAGGCCATCGACCGCTCACCGGTGATCAGCGCCTCGGTCCATTCGGCCTTCTGCTGCTCGGTGCCGAACCGGTCCATCATGATCACCTGCGGGAAGTTGCCGACGATCGACGACTCGTTCTGCAGGTCGTTGTGCAGCCCCAGCCCCTTGTGCGCGAGATGCTCGCGGATCACCGCCATGTCGATGTTGCTGCCGTCGCGGCCGCCGAACCGCGACGGCAGCCCGTACCGTAACCAGCCGGCCGCGTCTGCGCGCCTGCGCATCTCGTCGAGAAGGTCCTCCCACTCGCGGCGCGGCACGCCGTCGTTGTCCCAGTCGGTGCGGGCGTGTTCGCGACGCTTGTCGAAATACTGGATGTTCTCGCGCTCGAGCGGTTTGATCTCGGCTTCGATGAACGCGTCCATCTCCGCGAGCAGTCCGGGTAGATGGTCGGGCAGGGCGAAATCCACGGTGATTTCCTCTCTACGTTGTCGCCGAGCGTACGGTTGCTAGCGCCTCTACTCGCGTTTCGTGTACAACAACCGTGCGCTCGGCGGGTTGAAACGACTAGAACCCGTACAGCGTCTTCTTCCAGATCCTCGACAGTGTCGCGATGGCATCTTCGTCGGTGATCTCGACGTCGAGTCCCGAGGTGCCGACGAAGACGGACGTGAAGTTCTCGAACAGTAGCGCGATCGCCGCGGCGGTGGGCTGGGGGTCCAGTTCGGTGCCGTAGCCCTGCTCCTGGGCGCGCTGCACCGAGGCGGCGACGATCTCCATCCCGAAGCGGCGGAACTCGTTCTGCACCGCGGCGAACCGCGGTTGGGTCGCGGCGAGTTGCGCGACGGCGATCATGATGCCGATGTTCTGCTTGAACATGTTCCAGTAACCGGTCACCACCGCGCGGAAGAAGGCGTCGTCGTCGGGGGATTCGGGCAGGTCGATGCTCGAACCCGACGGCGCGACGACCTCGTGCAGGAACGACTCGGCCAGCACCGCCAGCAGGTCCTCCTTGTCGGCGAAGTACCGGTAGAACGCCGCGGGTGATCTACCGGCCGCCGACGTAATGTCGCCCAAGGTGGTGCCGTGAAAACCGCGCTCGGCGAACAGCTTCCGTGCCGCCTGCTCGATGGCCTCGCGGGTCTGGCGGCCCTTGGCGCTCAGCGTTGCCTGCGGCACGTCGGCTCAGCCCAGGATCCGGTCACCCGCGCGCAGCAGCGCGCTCGGCAGGTCGTGACCGACCAAACGCTGCGCCACGGCGGCCGCGTCGATCGCCGCCGCCAGATCGACGTCGACGCCGATTCCGCTGTCGCGCAACAGGTACACCAGATCCTCGGTGGCGACGTTCCCGCTGGCGCCCGGCGCGAACGGGCAACCGCCGAGGCCGCCGACCGACGCGTCCAACCGCGTCACCCCAGCGCTGACCGCGGCGTAGGCGCTGGCCAGTCCCGCGCCGCGGGTGTTGTGAAAATGCGCCCCGAGCGGGATGTCGCCGATCAGCGGCCACAGCGCGGCAACGGTTTCGGTGACCCGCCGCGGTGTCGTGGTGCCGATTGTGTCGGCGATCGCCAGCCGGTCCACCGACGCCTGCACCGCGGTGGTCAGCACGTCGACGACCCGCTGGTGCGGTGTGGGGCCGTCGAACGGGCAGTCCCACGCGGTCGCGACGATCACCTCGACGGTGGCGCCGCTGTCGTGGGCGATCGCGGTGATCTCCGGGATCAGCGCGGTGGCCTCGGCCGACGTGCGGCCGACGTTCGCGCGGCAGTGCCCGTCGGCTGCCGACACGACGTACTCGATCGACGAAAGACCCGCAGCGATCGCACGTTTGGCGCCGTTGGGGCTGGCCACCAGCGCGGAGAACTCGATGCCGTGCGAATCGCGGTACTCCTGCAGGTGCGCGGCGAGTTCGGGCGCATCGGCCAGCGCGGGCACCTTCGACGGCGAGACGAATGCCGTCGCCTCCATCTCGCGCACCCCGGTCGCGGCGATCGCGGCGAGCAGTTCGAGCTTGGCCGACAACGGGATCGGGTCCTCGATCTGCAACCCGTCGCGCAGCGACACGTCGCGGATCTGCACATGTTCGGGCAACGCGTTCACAGCACTCCCTCCGACTGCCACGCCTCGAGTTCGGCTGCGGTCTTGCCGAGCAGTCCGCGGTAGATCTCGTCGTTGTGCTGGCCGGGCCTGGCGGGTCCCGCCGAGCGCACGGTGCCCGGCGTCTCCGACAGCACCGGCACGACGCCGGGGCCCAGCACGGGGCGGTCGACCCGTTCGTCGAAGTGCTCGACGAGCATCCCGCGCGCCCGCAGTTGCGGGTCCTTGACCACCTCGGCGACCGTATTGATGGGACCGGCGATAACGCCTGCGGCCGAGAGGGTTTCGATGATGTCGTCGGGCCCGCGCTCGGCGGCCCAGTCGCCGATGATCTTGTCGAGCTCGTCCTGGTTGCGGCCGCGGGCGACATGGTTGGCGAACCGGTCGTCGGTCGCCAGCTCGGGACGGCCCATCGCGTCGCACAACCGGCGGAACACGGTGTCCTGGTTCGCAGCGATCACCACCCAGCTGCCGTCGGCGCTGCGGTAGATGTTCGACGGCGCGATGCCCTCCAATCGGGTGCCCGACGGTCCGCGCACCACGCCGCCGACGTCGTAGTCGGGGATCGTGGACTCCTGCACCGCCAGGCACGCCTCGGTCAGTGCGGCGTCGACGACCTGCCCTTCGCCGGTGACCGACCGGCGATAGAGCGCCGCCAGCGCCCCCTGCGCGGCGAACATGCCGGCCAGGCTGTCGCCCAGCGACAGCGCCAGTCGTGGAGGCGGCCCGCCGGGAAAGCCGTTCATGTGCCGCAGCCCGCTGGCGGCCTCGGCGACCGACGCATACCCGGCCTTGTGCGCCTCCGGACCCGTCTGCCCGTAACCGGAGACGCGGACCAGGATGATCCCGCGGTTGCGCTCGCGCAGCACCTCGTAGCCGAGGTTCCACTTCTCCAGCGTTCCGGGGCGGAAATTCTCGACGATGATGTCGGAGCGCTCGACGAGGTCGAGGAACAGGGCCCGCCCGGCCTCCGTCCGCAGGTTCAGCGTGACGGCTTTCTTGTTGCGGGCGTGCACCGTCCAGAAGAAGTGGTGCCCGTCGAGTTCGGCCTGCCCCCAGGTGCGCAACGGGTCCGGCGCGCCGGGCGGCTCGATCTTGACGACCTCGGCGCCCATGTCACCGAGCAGCCGTCCGGCGAACGGCCCGGAGATCAGCGTGCCGACCTCGATGACCCGGATACCGTCCAGGGGCCCCGCGACGCTCATAGCGAGAACCCGTGCCGGTGCAGCCAGTCGGTCACCACGCCGACCGCCGCGCGCAGCTTGTCGCGCTGATCGGCGCCCGCGTAGTAGTGGTTGGCGCCCGGAATCTCGTGCATCTCCTTGTCATGATGCCCGATCGCCTCGAACAGCCGGCGGGTGTGGCTCGGCGTGCACGCGTCGTCGGCGAGGTTGCCGATCACCAGCGTGGGCACCGCGATGTCGGGGCCGGCCTTGACCGCGTCACCGTTGGCGTCGTCATAGCTCCACTGCGACAGCCAGCTGCGCAGCGTGCAGAACCGCGCCAGGCCGACGGGGGAGTTGTTGACCACCTGCGGGTCGCCGAGGTAGCAGGTGCCGGGCTTGCGATCGTTCGGGTCGACGGTCGGGTCCAGCCAGCGCGGGTCGGCCATGGTGCCGTGCACGACGAACGCGAACTCGTCGTCCGGCCTGCCCGCCGCCTTGAGCTCGGCCAGTTTGTCCTTGACCCACTTGGTGATCCGACGATTGCGGTCAATCTGCGCCTGCCGGTACCGCTCGAGGAACTCCGGTGTGTACGGCGGCTGGTTCGGATTGTCCGGGTTGTACAGATCCAGCTCCGGGTCCCGCTTGGTCGGATCGGACTCGTCGAGGATCGACGCGTCGAGCCACTCGGTCATCGTGCCGTGGCGGCTGACGTGCGCGGCCAGCAGCATCATGCCGTCGGCGGGGATCAGCCCCAGCTTGGTCAGGTCGGGACCGTCACCGGACGGGCTCGCCGTCACGGTCGGGTGCTGAGCCTGCTGCTGATAGAACACCGACAGCGACCCGCCGCCGCTCCAGCCGGCCAGCACCACCTTCTGGTAGCCCAGCCGGTTCTTGGCGTCCTTGATGCACTCGCCGAGATCCTCGACGACCTTTTCCATCAGCAGCGCCGAGTCGGTGCCGCGGAACCGGCTGTTGCAGTAGATGACGTGGTGGCCGGCCTTGGCCAAGCCGTTGATCATCGGCAGGTACGCGCCGCCGCCGATCGGGTGCATGAACACCAGCACGGTGTCGCTCGGCCGGTCCTTCGGCCGCAGCAGATAGCTCTCCAGCACGACCAGCTCGGCGACCCCGCCGTAGACATCGCGGACCGCCGAATTGTTCTGGTAGGCAACGAGATACGGGATGCGATCGTACTCGTACTTCACGGGTGCCTCAGTAGTGCTCGTCATCGTCAGTGCTGCCCCAGATCGTTGGCCAAGATCTCGTCGGACGGGATCAGTCGACGACGGGTGTCGATGGCGATCACCGACCAGTCCACCCGGTCGTAGTCGTCGAACTTGCGGCGCGCGCGTTCACGGGCCTTCTCGGGTGCGCCGTGGTGCACGCCCTGCGGAGCATGCGAGACCAGTCCGGGCGGCATCGGAATGCCGTACAGCGAGCCGGCGTGGAAGAACGCGATCTCGTCGTAGTCGACGTTGCGGTGGTACCACGGGGTGCGCTCGACTCCGGGCACGCCCTCGGCGGGCCTGGGCAGGAAGTTCATGATGTAGACGCCGGTGGCCTGCATGAACAGGTGCACCGTCGGGGGCAGGTGCACGCTCTCCGAGGTGATGACGTGATAGTCCTCGATGTTGAACGTGAACGGGAAGTTGTCGCCGCGCCACCCCTCCACGTCGAGCGGATGGTGTTGATAGAACAGCGAAGTCGGGCCGCCGTCATGGACGAGCCGCACCTCGTACTCCCCGTCGGTGGTCGGCCCGGAGCCGTCGTCGATCGGCGCGGGCTCGGGAACCACGGCCAGGCCGGGATCGAACGGGAAGTGCCTGCCCAGGTAACCGGCCGGCGGCACCCGGAACTCGTCGGTCGCCTGGATCATCAGCAGCGTGGTTTCCTGGGCGGGGATCTGCCGCCACGTGCAGGCCTTCGGGATGTAGACCCAGTCGCCCTCGCGGTAGTCCAGCGGGCCAAACTCGGTCTCCAGTCGGCCAGAACCCTTGTGCACGAACGACAACAGATCACCGTCGACGTAGCGGACGAAGAACGGCATCTCCTCGCTGCGCCGGCTCAGCAGCACCAGGCAGTCGGCGTTGGAGAACATCAGCAGCGGGCCGCCGTGGGCGTCGGTCGCATCGCTGGGCTTCAGCTCCGAGGAGAGCACGTCGGTGGGGTGCAGCGGTCCCACGGTCCGGTAGGCGGTGGGGTCGTTGCGCCGGAAGAAGCTGGCCGTGCGGCCGGTGAACCCGCCGCGGCCGAGCTCGTCGTCTTTGAGCCCGTCGAGGTCGGCGTGCAGCCGCCGCGGCCCCTTGCCCTTGCGCAGGTGTACGAATGACTCCACGGTGACTCCCTCGACGACGACGGCAAGAAACTAAAACTGACTTTAGTTTTACTTACGGAGCGGGTCAACAGTGCTCAGTCGATCAGATCGACCCGCACGGTCAAGAGATTGGTGCCGAACGTGCGCACGCCGAAGCTGTTGAACTGCGGCAGCGACTTGAGCCGTTCGTGGGGGTCGTCGTCGTGGATCAGGTGTGCAGCCCCGGTGTGCCACCGGCCGTTCAACCGCACCCGCACCCGCGGGTCGGCCTGGATGTTCTTGATGTAGTGCGAGCGCTCGCCGAACTCGGAGACGAACCAGAACTGATCGCCGACCCGGCTGCCGCCCAGCGGCGTGCGTCGCGGCTGCCCGGACTTGCGGCCCGTCGTCTCCAGCAGTGTCTGGAACGGCAGCGCCCGCATCAGCCGGTTGGCGACGTTCTTCTGGAACAGCTTGGTGATCCGGTCGCGCAGGTCCTCGGCCATGTTCTTCCTTACCTTTCTTGCAGGGTGTTCGGGGCCGTCGGCCGTAGGCTTTGAATCACCCAGGGACGGCGGGTATGGCTTTCATGTTTTTGCGGTGTTCCATGGCCGAAGGAGATTGGCCGCCCGTCGTCCCGCGACGACTCGACCGCTAATTGAGAGATGCGATTCGATCGCTGTGTAAGGACAAGTCGGCGTGGTCGTCTGCTGGGTTGAGAGAAACAACAACGATCGCGGAGGTGGTTGTGGGGCAACAACTGTGGGCGGGCGTCGACGCTGGAAAGTCTGACCACTACTGCGTGGTTATCGATGCCGACGGGCAGCGCTTGCTGTCGCAACGGGTGGCTAACGACGAGGCGGTCTTGGTCGAATTGATCGACGAGGTTATGGCATTGGCCGACGGCGGTGATGTTACGTGGGCGATCGACCTGAATGCCGGCGGTGCCGCGCTGCTGATTACCTTGCTCATCGCTTCCCAGCAGCGGCTGCTCTACATTTCTGGCCGCACTGTTTACCACGCCTCGTCCGGCTACCGCGGCGACGGCAAAACCGATGCCAAAGACGCCGCGATCATTGCCGATCAGGCCCGGATGCGCCGCGACCTGCAACCGCTGCGGTCCGGCGATGAGCTCGCAGTCGAGCTGCGCATCCTGACCGCTGGACGCACCGATCTGGTCGCCGATCGCACCCGGGCGATCAACCGGCTGCGCGCCCAGCTGCTGGAATACTTCCCCGCCTTGGAACGCGCCTTCGACTACAGCACCAGCAAGGCCGCGCTCATCCTGCTCACCGGCTACCAAACTCCCGACGGGCTGCGCCGCGCCGGTGCCGCCCGCCTGACAGCCTGGCTGGCTAAACACAAGGCCCGCAACGCCTCTGCTGTCGCAGCCAAAGCTATCGAGGCGGCCAACGCCCAACACACCATCGTGCCCGGCCAAGACCTCGCCGCCACCATGGTCGCTCGCCTGGCCAAGGAGGTGATGACCCTCGACACCGAAATCGGCGCGACCGAGACGATGATCGAGGACCGATTTCGCCGCCACCGCCACGCCGAAATCATCCTGAGCATGCCCGGCTTCGGCGTCGTGCTCGGCGCCGAGTTCATCGCCGCCACCGGCGGCGACATGAATGCCTTCGATTCCGCCGACCGCCTCGCCGGCGTCTCCGGGCTGGCCCCAGTGCCGCGAGATTCTGGCCGCATCAGCGGCAACCTCAAACGCCCCCGCCGCTACGACCGCCGCCTGCTGCGCGCCTGTTACCTGTCCGCCCAGATAGCCATCCGCACTGACGCCGCCTCGCGCACCTACTACGACCGCAAAAGATCCGAAGGCAAAACCCACACTCAAGCCGTCCTCGCACTGGCCCGCCGACGCCTCAACGTCCTGTGGGCCATGCTGCGCGACCACAGGACCTATCAACCCACCGCCCCTAACGCCGCGGCGGCTTGACAACTTCATTGAGAATCTCCTACACCATCGCGGTCCGCGGCACTTTCATCCCGAGCTTCAACGCCCCGGCGAGTTCGCGGCCGGTGTCGTAATCGAACACGACGTGGCCGGCGATCACGTCGACATCGCGTTTGATGCGCTGCAGTGGATTGTCGACGAAGTGCGCGCTGGCGCCCGACGCCTCGAGTAGCAAGCCGATCACGGCGCGCGACTCGTGGACGATGTGCGCGGCGGACATCCGCGCCGCAGCGCGCACCGGCCGCGGCACCGATTCACCTGCGGCGACGGCGGTTTCGATCTCGCCGACGGTGTCGGCCAGCAGGCCGCGCAGGGTACGCAGCCGGACATCGGCCTCGCCGAGCCGGGCCTGGGCGAGGGGTTTGTCCTTCTGCGTGAGGCCTTCGTAGGCCAGCACGCGGCCCGCCAGCCGCTCGGCGTAGATCTCGGCGGCGCGTTCGGCGCTGCCCAGTGCCGGCATCGCGGCCAGCAGCGCCACGGCCGGCACCATCGGCCAGCGATAGGTGTCGGCGTCGTGCAGTTGCGCGCCGGGGGCGCTGCCGGCGTAGATGTCGCCCACCCGAACCAACCGGTGCTCGGGCACGAACGCATCGGTGATGACGACGTCGTTGGATCCGGTGGCGCGCATGCCGTCGGTGTGCCAGACGTCCTCGATGACCACGTCGGTGATCGGCAGCAGCGCGAGCGCGGGCCAGATCGCGGTCAGGTCGTCGTCGGGACCGCACAGGGCACCGACCATGATCCAGTTCCCGTGCATCACGCCGGTGGCCCACGACCAGCGGCCGGTGAGCCGGATGCCGCCGTCGACGGGCACGCCGCGGCCCGTCGGCGCCAACGGGGCGGGCGCCAGGAACGGGCGCGTCGCGAACGCCTCCTGCTGGGCCTGCTCGCCGAACAGCGCGACCATCCAGTTGTGCAGGACGAGAAAGCCGATCGTCCAGGCGCTCGAGGCGCACCCGTGGGCCATCCGCCGCACCGGGTCGAGGATCGCGGGAAACGGCGCCTGCCGGCCGCCGAACCGGGCAGGCACCAGCAGATCGGACAGTCCCGACGCGGTGAACTCCTCGACCGTCGCCGGGGGCAGTTGGCGCAGCCGTTCGGCCTCCAGCGCCCGGTCCGCCAGCCGGCTGACGAAGTCGGCGTCGACAGTGGAGACGGTCATGCCCCGGACGCTAACATACTTTTTTGTATGGAACGGCGCTGTCAGTGCGTGAGCATGATGTCGAGGAACCGTTCGCGTCGCGCGGCCGCCGCGCGGCTCGGCCGGGCTCCGGACAGGTGCAGGAACCCGATCCCGGCCGCGAAGGTGGCGTTCGCGCGGACATCGGCGTCGTCGGGGTCGAACCCGTCGTCGACGAACGCCTGCCGCACCGCGTCGACCACCCGGGCGTCGGAGGCGCGCACCCCGGCCGCCACCGCGTCGTCGGTGCGCGCCCACTCGCGCATCGCGCGCTCGAGGCGCCAGTGCCGCGCGTCGACCAGTGCTTCCATCATTCGCGACAACCGCTCGCGTGGCGGCAGTTCACGTAGCCCGGCGAAGTGGCTGCGGTCCTCGTCGCGCAGTTCGCCCCAGGCTTCGACCAGCGCCGTGCGGTATGCGGCCATGTCGGTGAAATGCCAGTAGAAGCTGCCCTTGGTCGCCCCGGCGCGGGCACACAGCGGCTCGAGTTTGAGGCCCTTGACGCCGTCCTCGGCGAGGATGTCGTACCCGGCGGTGATCCAATCGTCGGCGCTCAGCCGGGACCCGCGGGCGTTCGCCATGACCGGCAGCCTAAGGCCGGAGAAGCGGGCCCGACCAGGCGCGGTTCGACGGTTCCGTCAGTTTCTGTTTCGCGTCGATCCTCGGGCATTGGGGCCTGTTGGGTTTATCCCGCGCTGGTCATCGTGTTTTACTGCACACGCGACAACTGAAATTTTCTCGGTCCGCTCGACGGCCCCGGGTCAGTCGAGCGGGCATGACAGCGCAGCGAAAAACGTGCTGCGGTGTCGATGGCGATCGCTCGATCGTGGGACGGAACGGCCTGGTCAGTAGGCAACCGGAAGATGGATGGAATTGCAGTATGAGCTTGATTGACAAGATTCGTGGCCCGTGGGCGCGACGCTTCGCGGTGGCTGCCGTCGCGGCGGCCTTGCTGCCGGGTGTGGTGAGTATCGCCGGGCAGACAGCGACAGCGGGGGCGTTCTCCCGGCCCGGCCTGCCGGTCGAGTACCTGATGGTGCCGTCGCCCTCTATGGGCCGCGACATCAAGGTGCAGTTTCAGAAGGGCACCGGCTCCAAGGCCGTGTATCTGCTGGACGGCCTGCGCGCCCGCGACGACTACAACGGCTGGGACCTCGAGACGCAGGCCTTCGAGTGGTACTTCGACTCGCCGCTGTCGCTGATCATGCCGGTCGGCGGTCAGTCCAGCTTCTACTCGGACTGGTACGCGCCGGCCTGCGGCAAGGCGGGCTGCCAGACCTACAAGTGGGAGACGTTCCTGACCAGCGAGCTGCCGCAGTGGCTCGCCGCGAACCGGGGCGTGTCGACCCAGGGCAACGCCGCGGTGGGGCTGTCGATGTCGGGCAACTCGGCGATGATCCTGGCGGCCTATCACCCCGACCAGTTCATCTACGCCGGTGCGCTCTCGGCGTTCCTGAATCCGTCGGAGGGCAGCTGGCCGTTCCTGATCAACATGGCGATGGGTGACGCCGGCGGCTACAAGGCCAACGACATGTGGGGCCCGACCGAGGACCCGAACAGCGCGTGGAAGCGCAACGACCCGATGCTGCAGATCCCGACGCTGGTGTCCAACGGCACCCGGCTGTGGGTCTACTGCGGCAACGGCAAGCCCAACGAACTGGGTGGCGCGAACCTGCCCGCCGAGTTCCTCGAGGGCTTGACGATCCGCACCAACGTCACGTTCCGCGACAACTACATCGCCGCGGGCGGACAGAACGGCGTGTTCAACTTCCCGCCGTACGGCACGCACAGCTGGGAGTACTGGGGCCAGCAGCTTCAGGAGATGAAGCCGGACCTCATCTCGCACCTGGGTTCGTAACCGGAACCGCGAAAGTCCCCGGACGCCACCTGCGTCCGGGGACTTTCGCGTGGTGCTTGGCCCGTTTGTGAATCTAGCGACGCATTTTCGGCGCTTTCCGTCGTCAGATTCACAAACGGCGGAGAACCCGAGCCCTATTTGAGTTCGGCCGACGACAGGCCGAGCAGCCGACGGGCCACCACCAGCAGCTGGATCTGCTGGGTGCCCTCGAAGATGTCGAGGATCTTGCTGTCGCGGGCCCACTTCTCGAGCAGCGTCGTCTCCGAGTAGCCGACGGTGCCGGCCAGTTCGACGGCCTTGAGCGTGATGTCGCTGGCGACGCGGCCGGCCTTGGCCTTGCCCATCGACGCTTCCTTCGAGTTCGGAATCGCGTTGTCGGCCTGCCACGCCGAGCGCACCATCAGCAGATAAGCCGCCTCCCAATCGGATTCCATGCGCAGGAACTCCGCGGCAGGCGCGCTCTGGGCGTGCGAGGGTTTGTCGTAGGAGATCTCGATGCCGGCCTCGGTGAGGATCTTGCGGACCTCTTCGAGCGCGGCGCGGGCGATGCCGACGGCCATCGCGGCGACCACCGGGCGGGTGTTGTCGAAGGTTTCCATGACCCCGGCAAAACCCTTCTCCACCTGGATCTCTGGGCTGCCGAGCAGGTTGTCCTTCGGGATGCGGACGTTGTCGAGGCGGATCACCGCGGTGTCGGAGGCCTTGATGCCGAGCTTGTCCTCGAGGCGCTCGACCGTCACGCCGGGATGCTCGCGCGGCACGATGAACGACTTGATCGCCGCCCGGCCCAACGACTTGTCCAGCGTCGCCCACACCACGATGTGTGTGGCGCGCGATCCGGCGGTGACGAAGATCTTCTCGCCGTTGATGACGTACTCGTCACCGTCGAGTTTGGCCGTCGTCGACACCGCCGCCGAGTCCGAGCCGAACCCGGGCTCGGTGATGGCCATCGCGGCCCACATGTCCTTGCCCAGGCGCTCCAGCTGTTCGGGGGTGGCGACGCTGGAGATCGCGGCGTTGCCGAGCCCCTGGCGCGGCACCGACAGCATGAGAGCGACGTCGCCCCAACTGATTTCCATCACGTTGAGCACGGCCGACATGTTCGCGCCGTTGTGGTTGGTGTCCTTGGGCGAGTCGCCACCGGCGAACGCCTCGGCGCCGGCGAACGCGACCGTCTTGGCGCCCTGGATGCCTTCGAACAGGGTGGCCAGCGTGTCGAGTTCGACCGGGTACTCGTGCTCGCGCAGGTCCCACTTGCGGGAGATCGGCCGCAGCATCTCCGCCGCGCCCTGATGCGCCTTCTCGATCACCGCTTCGAGCTTGCGGGGGAGTTCCAGATTGATTGCCATGGTTCGACTTTCGGATTCTGAGGAATGACGGCTCAAATAACTACAACACCCTCGGCGACGCCGATCGCGCGAAGATCGCGATACCAGCGTTCAACCGGGTGTTCCTTGGTGTAGCCGTGGCCGCCGAGCAGCTGCACGCCGTCCAGGCCGATCTGCATGCCCTTGTCGGCGCCCAGCCGTTTGGCCAGCGCCGCCTCGCGGGTGAACGACAGGCCCTGGTCGGCGCGCGACGCGCCCCGCCAGGTGATCAGCCGCAACCCGTCGAACTCGATGGCCATGTTGGCGCACATGAACGCGACCGCCTGCCGATGCGCGATCGGCTCACCGAACGCCTGGCGTTCCTTGACGTAGGGCACGACGTAGTCGAGCACCGCGTGCGACGTGCCGACGGCCAGCGCCGCCCAGCCCAGCCGTGACAGCGCGATCGCCTCGGAGTAGTCCTCGTCGGTCGCTTCGTCCTCGCCGAGGCGCGCCGACAGCGGCACGGTCACGCTGTCGAAGGTCACCTGGCCCAGGGCCGCGGCGCGGATGCCCATGCCGGGATCGGCGATGACGCTGACGCCCTGCGACGACGACTCGACGATGAACAACGCCGGCTTGCCGTTGAGTTGCGCTGCGACGATGAACAATTCGGCGTCGGCGGCGGCCGGCACCAGCGACTTCACGCCGTCGATGCGGTAGCCGCTGGGGGTCCGCACGGCCGTCGTCTTCAACGCGGTCGGATCGAACAGCGGCCGCGGCTCGGCGATCGCCACGCAGGCCTGCGGGACGTTCTCGCCGGCGAACTCCGTGAGATAGGTGGCCTGCTGATCGGCGCTGCCCCAGTGGGTGAGCGCCGACGCGACACCCGCCGGGGCCAGGATCGGCAGCGCCAGCCCCATGTCGCCGTAGGCCAGCGCCTCGGCGACCAGCACATTGGTGACCGCCGCGCGGTGCGCCGCGATGCCGTCGAAGTCCTCGGGCACGTTGATCGCGGTGATGCCGAGTTCGGAGGCTTTGGCGACGAGGTCGGCGGGGTAGGCCGCGGCCTCGTCGGCCTCCCGCGCGCCCGGCCGGATGACTTCCGCGGCGAACTCGGCGACCGTGTCGACGATCATCTGTTGTTCGTCGTCGGGGGTGAGGTCGAAGTAGTCCGAGCCGCTGGTCTTGAGCCGCGTGGGACTGCTCTGGCTGCCCGAGACGCGCTTGAACTGGCGGCCCGCGGCGCCGGCGACCGAGAACGCCTGCTTGACGCCGTACTTGAGCCCGCGGTTGAGCGGGTCGCGCAGGTTGTAGCGATCCAGGAACTCCTGGCCGACCAGCGGGGTGACGAGCGCCAGGCCCAGGTCGGTCGCGGTGCGCCGGTGTTTCTGCAGGCCCACGGCGCTTTCTTTACCGCCGCGCCGCTTCGGTTTCGACCCGTTCTTCGACGGCAGGGTGTTGGTCATGTCGGCTGCCTCGCTTTGTGGTGGATGTCCGAGCCCGTCGAACTGACTCCAGAGTAAGGTACCAGAACTGACTCGTGAGTAAGGTCCCTGCGCGGCGGTCAGCGCAGCCGCGTCAACACCGCCTCGTGCAGCAGGCCGTTGGTGGCCACCGCGCTGCCGCCGTGCGGGCCGGGTTCGCCGGCGAGGTTGGTGAAGCGGCCGCCGGCCTCGCGCACCAGCACGTCCAGCGGCGCCAGGTCCCACGTCGACACCTCGGGTTCCAGCGCGATGTCGACGGCGCCCTCGGCGACCAGGCAGTAGTTGTAGAAGTCGCCGTATCCGCGCACGCGCCACACCTCGTCGGTGAGCGCGACGAAGCGGTCGCGGATCCCGCGCTGCGCCCACCCGGACAGGCTCGAGAACGCCAGGCTCGCCGACCCGAGATCGTCGACCTTCGACACCGAGACCCGTCGTTCGGGTTGTCCGGTCACCTGGGCGAACGCGCCCTGCCCGGAGACCGCCCACCACCGTCGCTGCAGCGCGGGCGCGCTGACCACACCGAGCGCCGGCACCCCGTCGTGCAGCAGCGCGATCAGCGTCGCCCACACCGGCACCCCGCGCACGAAGTTCTTGGTCCCGTCGATCGGGTCGACGACCCACTGCCTGCCGACGAATTCCCGGGTGCCGCCGAACTCTTCGCCGAACACCGAGTCCTCGGGCCGGGCCGACGCGAGCCGGCGCCGGATCATCGCCTCCACCTCGAGGTCGGCGTCGGTGGCCGGTGTCATGTCGGGTTTGGTCTCGACGACGAGGTCGACCGCGCCGAATCGGGCGGTGGTCTGCGCGTCGGCCTCGTCGGCCAACGCGAGCGCCAACGTCAGGTCATCCTCGGGGCGATCCATGCCTGTGGTCCTACCATGTGGGGGTGTTCGAATTCGCGGTGATCCTGCTGCTGGTCGGCGCGCTGGTGCTGCTGGCGCGACCGATGCTGATGCGACGCCGCGGCACCCCGCCCGACTGGCCGGCGGGACAACTGCTGGTCACCGGCGTCAGCCCGCGACCGACCGACGTCACCGGGCCGCAGTACGTGACGATCACGGGCGTCATCAACGGCCCGACGGTCACCGAGCACGTCGTGTACCAGCGCCTCGAGGTCGACGTGAACGACTGGCCGACGATGGGCCAGCTGTTCCCGGTCGTCTACTCGCCGAAGAACCCGGACAACTGGCGGTTCGCGCCGCAGGAGCTGCCGCAGGAACCTCCGCCGCCTCCGCCCGCGCCTTAACCGTGCCCGATCCGCAGCAGTTCGGCGACGCTGGTCAACTTCACCCGCGGCCGGCCGTGCGGTTCGCCGGCTGAGCGCTCGTACTCGTCGATCAACCGCCAGTGGTCGTCGGTGACGACCTTCGGCTGCCGCTCGACCAGCCACCGCGCCAGCTGCTCGGAATGGTCCTCGTCGAAGTCGAACAGCTGCGCGCCGGACAGGTCGGCGATCAGCGTGTCGACGGTCTCCTGCGAGTCGCTCTTGTTGCTGCCGATGACTCCGGTGGGGCCGCGCTTGATCCAGCCGACGACGTACTCGTTGCGGCTGCCCTCGACGCGCCCGGCGGTGTGCGGGATCGTGCCGCTGCGCTCGTCGAACGGCAGGCCCGGCGTCGGCACGCCGCGGTAGCCGACCGCGCGGACCACCAGCTGCGCGGGCACTTCCTCACGCTCGCCGGTGTCCCTGGCCACGATGCGGCCGTTCTCCTCGACCAGCTCGTTGCGGCCCAGCACGATCGACTCCACCCGGCCGTCGCCCTTGATCTCGATCGGCGAGGTGCGGAACCGGAACACGATGCGCCGCTTGGCGTTCTTCGGCGTCGTCTCGGCGTAACCGCGCAGCACCTTGACGTTGTTGCGCACGGTCTTGCCCGCAGCGTCGAGGTCGGCGTCGGTGATGCCGGCGAAATCGGCGGGGTCGACGATCACGTCGACGTCGCCGAGCCCTTCGAGATGGCCGAGCTCACGCAGCTCCAGCGTGGTGAACGGCGCCTGCAGCGGCCCGCGCCTGCCGATGACCAGAACCTCCTCCACACCGCGGTCGTGCAGCGACTCCAGCGCGTGGTCGGCGATGTCGGTGGCGGCGAGCGCATCGGGGTCGGTGACCAGGATCCTGGCCACGTCGAGCGCGACGTTGCCGTTGCCGATGACCACCGCGCGTCCGCTCGAGATGTCGGGCGTCATCTCCTCGAAGTGCGGGTGCGCGTTGTACCAGCCGACGAAGTCGACGGCGGCGACGCTGCCCGGCAGATCCTCACCCGGGATGCCCAGCGCCCGGTCCGACTGGGCGCCGACGGCGTAGATCACCGCGTGATAGCGCTCGGCCAGCTCGGCCGGCTGCACGTGCTCGCCGACCGCGACGTTGCCGAAGAACCGGAACCGCGGATCGAGCGCGGTCTTCTCGAACTGCGCGCTGATCGACTTGATCTTCGGATGGTCCGGCGCGACACCGGAGCGCACCAGCCCCCACGGAGTGGGCAGCATCTCGATCATGTCGACGCGCACGTCGATGTCCTCGGCGGAGTCGGCGAACTTGAGCAACGACGACGCGGCGAAGTAACCCGAGGGTCCGGAGCCGACGATCGCCACATGGTATGGGCGCATTTACAGCCTTCTGTCGCTGCCCGGTCGCGCGCAAGGGGCTGTCGCGTCGCGGCCCGGGCTGGTTACCCACCCGATGCTAGATCGGTTCCCTGGTTCGTCGCGGGTTGTCAGCGAGAACCGGCCCGGGTGTCGCCCCAGGTAACCTGAACTCCCGTGGATCCTGATCGTCAAGCCGACCTCGCCGCCCTCGACTCCACCCTCACGACGGTGGAGCGGGTGCTCGACATCGAGGGTCTTCGCAGCCGCATCGAAAAGCTCGAGCACGAGGCGTCCGACCCGAACCTCTGGGACGACCAGACGCGCGCCCAGAAGGTGACCAGCGACCTGTCGCACGCCCAGAACGAGCTGCGCCGCGTCGAGGACCTGCGCCGGCGCCTCGACGACCTGCCGGTGCTCTACGAGCTCGCCGACGAGGAGGAGGGCGCGGCCGCCACCGAGGCCAAGGGCGAGGCCGACGCAGAGCTGACCAAGCTGCGCGAGGACATCGAGGCGATGGAAGTGCGCACGCTGCTGTCCGGCGAGTACGACGAGCGCGAGGCCGTCGTCACCATCCGCTCGGGCGCGGGCGGCGTCGACGCCGCGGACTGGGCCGAGATGCTGATGCGGATGTACATCCGCTGGGCCGAGCAGCACGACTACCCGGTCGAGGTGTTCGACACCTCCTACGCCGAGGAGGCGGGCATCAAGAGCGCGACGTTCGCCGTGCACGCCCCGTTCGCGTACGGGACCCTGTCGGTCGAGCAGGGCACCCACCGGCTGGTGCGCATCAGCCCGTTCGACAACCAGAGCCGCCGCCAGACGTCATTCGCCGATGTCGAGGTGCTGCCCGTGGTCGACACCACCGACCACATCGACATCCCGGAAAGCGATGTGCGCGTTGACGTTTACCGGTCCAGCGGGCCAGGCGGGCAGTCGGTCAACACCACCGACTCCGCGGTGCGGCTGACCCACATCCCGACCGGCATCGTGGTGACCTGCCAGAACGAGAAGTCGCAGCTGCAGAACAAGGTGTCGGCGATGCGGGTGTTGCAGGCAAAACTGTTGGAGCGCAAGCGCCTGGAGGAGCGCGCCGAGATGGACGCGCTCAAGGGCGACGGCGGCAGCTCGTGGGGTAACCAGATGCGGTCCTATGTGCTGCACCCGTACCAGATGGTCAAGGATCTCCGCACCGAGTACGAGGTCGGCAACCCGGCCGCGGTGCTCGACGGCGACATCGACGGCTTCCTCGAGGCCGGGATCCGTTGGCGCAAGAGCCAAAACGACGAGTAACCCCATGACCACCAACACCGTCCTGGCCCTCAGCATGGGTGACAGCTGGCGCGGCTTCTGGTCCGGCGACATCGGTGTCTGGATCCTCGACCGCGGCGTGCGCATCGCGCTGCTGCTGATCGGTGGCATCCTGGCCGCCCGGTTCATCAACTGGGCCGCCGTACGGATCGTGCGCCGGCTCGACGCCGAGTACGAGGGCAGCGACCAACTGGTGCGCTCGGAGAGCACCAAGCACCGGCAGGCCGTCGCGTCGGTCATCTCCTGGGTGTCGGTCGCGCTGCTGTTCGTCATCGTGCTGGTCGAGATCACCGACATCCTCGCCGTGCCGATCGGTTCGCTGGTCGCCCCGGCCGCGGTGCTCGGCGCCGCGCTGGGCTTCGGCGCTCAGCGGCTCGTGCAGGATCTACTGTCGGGGTTCTTCATCATCACCGAAAAGCAGTACGGCTTCGGCGATTTGGTGGCGCTGACGGTGACCGGTGTGGCCGCGCCCGCCGAAGGCACCGTCGAGGACGTCACGCTGCGGGTCACCAAGCTGCGCTCCAGCGAGGGCGAGATGATGACGATCCCCAACGGGCAGATCGTCAAATCGGTGAACCTGTCCAAAGATTGGGCCCGCGCGGTCATCGACATCCCCGTGCCGACGTCGGCCGACCTCAACGAGGTCAACGACCTGCTGCACGAGGTGGCCGAGAACGCCTACGAGGACAAGTGGCTGCGTGACCTGCTGCTCGACGCGCCGCAGCTGATGGGTGTGGAGAGCATCGAACTCGACACCGTGAACCTGCGGATGGTCGCGCGCACGCTGCCCGGCAAGCAGTTCGAGGTCGGCCGGCGGCTGCGGGTCCTGGTCATCCGCGCGCTGCGCCGCGGCGGCATCTCGTCGCCCGGCGACGGACACAACCCGATGGTCGCGGCGATCCCGCACCCGGCGGCGGTCGCGGGCGGAGCCGCCGAGGAGACCCAGGCCGCGCCGGAGCAGAAGCAGTGACCGGCTGGCTCAGGGCGCGGCTGGGCCGGATGCGGGTCTCCACGCTGGCGCTGATCGTCGCGTTCGTCGCGCTGTTCTGGGTGAACCAGACCTTCCAGCCGCAACCCGCAACGCCACCACGACCCGCGCCCGCGGTCGTGCCGCCGGGTTTCGTCCCGGACCCGAACTACACGTGGGTGCCGAGGACCAACGTGCGTCGGCCCAAGGAACCCGTGTACACGACGACGACCACGACGCCACCGACCACCACGACGACGCCGACCACGACACCGACCACGACACCGCCAGGGACGACCACGACCGAGCCCACCCCGACGACCACGGTCATCGACCCCGACGGTTTCGGCCCGCGCCCGCCGACCACCCAGACCGTCACCCCGACGACGACGGAGCCGCCGTTCCCGGGCCTGCCGCAACTGTTCCCGCCGGAGCCACCGGCGACGACTCCGCCCAGCTAGGGCGGCGTCCTCGTCCCGCTACACTGGCGACCCGTGATGATCACCCTCAACAACGTGACCAAGCAGTACAAGTCGTCTGCGCGGCCCGCGCTCGACAACGTCTCGGTCAAGATCGACAAGGGTGAGTTCGTCTTCCTGATCGGCCCGTCGGGTTCGGGCAAGTCGACGTTCATGCGGCTGCTGCTGGCCGAGGAGACCCCGACCCACGGCGACATCCAGGTGTCGAAGTTCCACGTCAACAAGCTGTCCGGCCGCCACGTCCCGAGCCTGCGGCAGGTGATCGGATGCGTGTTCCAGGACTTTCGCCTGCTGCAGCAGAAGACGGTGTTCGAGAACGTGGCGTTCGCGTTGGAGGTGATCGGCAAGCGCGCGGAAACCATCAATCGGGTGGTGCCCGACGTGCTGGAGATGGTCGGCCTCTCGGGTAAGGCCAACCGGCTGCCCGCCGAACTGTCCGGCGGCGAACAGCAGCGCGTGGCGATCGCGCGCGCCTTCGTCAACCGCCCGCTGGTGCTGCTGGCCGACGAACCCACCGGCAACCTGGACCCCGAGACCAGCAAGGACATCATGGATCTGCTCGAGCGGATCAACCGCACCGGCACGACGGTGCTGATGGCCACCCACGACCACCACATCGTCGACTCGATGCGTCAGCGGGTCGTCGAACTCGAACTCGGCCGCCTGGTTCGCGATGAGCAGCGCGGCGTCTACGGAATGGATCGCTAGTGCGCTTCGGCTTCCTCATCAACGAGGTCCTCACCGGATTTCGTCGCAACGTCACCATGACCGTCGCGATGATCTTGACGACCGCGATCTCGATCGGCCTGTTCGGCGGCGGCTTGCTGGTCGTGCGGTTGGCCGACCAGTCCCGCAACATCTACCTCGACCGGGTCGAGAGCCAGGTCTTCCTGACCAACGACGTGTCGGCCAACGACCCGTCGTGTGACGCCGACCCGTGCAAGGCGCTGCGCCAGCAGATCGAGGACCGCGACGACGTCCGTTCGGTGCGCTTCCTCAACCGCGACGAGGCCTACGACGACGCGATCACGAAGTTCCCGCAGTACAAGGACGTCGCGGGCCGCGACGCGTTCCCGGCGTCGTTCATCGTCAAGCTCAACAATCCCGAGCAGCACAAGGACTTCGACCAGGCGATGGTCGGCCAACCCGGTGTGCTCAACGTGCTCAACCAGAAGGACCTGATCGACCGGTTGTTCGCGGTGCTGGACGGGATCAGCAACGCGGCGTTCGCGGTCGCGCTGGTGCAGGCGATCGGCGCAGTGCTGTTGATAGCCAACATGGTTCAAGTCGCGGCCTACACCCGGCGCACCGAGATCGGCATCATGCGCCTGGTCGGCGCGAGTCGCTGGTACACGCAGTTACCGTTCCTCGTCGAGGCGATGCTGGCCGCGTTGATCGGTGTGGTGATCGCGATCGTCGGGCTGATCGTGGTGCGGGCGCTGTTCCTGGAGAACGCACTCAACCAGTTCTACCAAGCGAATCTCATCGCCAAGGTCGACTACGCCGACGTGCTGTACTTCAGCGCCCCGCTGATGCTGTTCCTGGGGTTGGCGATGTCGGGTGTCACGGCGTACGTCACACTACGGCTCTACATACGAAGGTAGCCGTGGCAAAGAAAGCCAAGAAGGCGGACCCGTCGAGGTCCAGCAACAACAAGGTCGTTGCGACGAATCGCAGGGCCCGGCACAACTATTCGATCCTGGAGACCTTCGAGGCCGGGGTGCAGTTGGTCGGCACCGAGGTCAAGAGCCTGCGTGAGGGGCAGGCGTCGCTGGCCGACGCGTTCGCCACCGTCGACGACGGCGAGGTGTGGCTGCGCAACCTGCACATCCCGGAGTATCAGCACGGCACCTGGACCAACCACGCGCCGCGGCGCAACCGCAAACTGTTGTTGCACCGCAAGCAGATCGACCAGCTGATCGGGCGGATCCGCGACGGCAACCTCACCCTGGTGCCGCTGTCGCTGTACTTCACCGACGGCAAGGTCAAGGTCGAGTTGGCGTTGGCCCGCGGTAAGGAGGCCCGCGACAAACGCCAGGACCTCGCGCGCCGCGACGCCGACCGCGAGATCATCCGCGAGTTGGGGCGACGCGCCAAGGGCATGACCTGATCGGAATCGTCCTGGCGTTGGCGTCCGCGCTGGGCTACGGGATCAGCGACTTCGTTGGGGGGATCGCGTCACGGCGGGTCGCCGCGCTGCGCGTGGTGCTCGTGTCGTACCCGATCGCGATGGTGCTGCTGGCCGTGTTGGCGGCCGTCGTCGGCGGCGACGTCTCGCACGGCGCGGTGCTGTGGGGCGTGCTGTGCGGGGTGTCGCAGGCGTTCGGTGTCTGGTGGTTCTACGCTGCGCTGGGGTCAGGGCCGATCTCGGTGGTCTCGCCGCTGACCGCGATTCTGGTGGCCGGCATCCCGGTCGGCGTCGGCCTGGCGCTGGGGGAGCGGCCGGGCCTGATCGCCGGGATCGGTGTGGTGGTGGCGCTGGTGGCGGTGGTGCTGGTCAGCCGCGAGGTTTCGGATGAGGACGTGCGGCCGCACCGGTTCACCGCGACGGTCGCGTGGCTGACCGTCGGCTCCGGAGTGGCGTTCGGCATGAACTTCGTGCTGATCGACCAGGCGCCGGTGGAGGCGAAGCTGTGGCCGCTGGTGTTCGCGCGCATGTCGGCGACGGCGCTGGTGGTGCTGATCGCGCTGGTCAGCCGCAACCTGCGGCCGCCGACCGGCACGCCGCTGAAGCTGGCGGTGTTGGCGGCGTTCCTCGACGTCGGCGCCAACATCGCGATGCTGTTGGCGCTGCAGGCCTCGCTGCTGTCGCTGGCCGGGGTGCTGATGTCGCTGTATCCGGCGGCGACGGTGTTGTTGGCGATCCTGGTGTTGCGCGAGCGGGTGTCGCGCTGGCAGGCCGTCGGCATGGTGCTGGCGCTGGCCGCGGTCGCGATGATCGCCGCCGGTTAGTGGGCGGGTGCCGCCGTCTAGCATCGGACCGGTGATCCTCCTCGACAAATCCGCGGTGCTCGACGGCCTGTTCGCGCAATGGGACGCGATCGACGACGTCGTCGGGGACCTCGCCGAAGCCGAGTGGCAGGCGCCGACATCGCTGCCCGGCTGGTCGGTGCGCGACGTGGTGGCGCATGTGGTCGGGACGGAGTCGATGCTGCAGGGGGCGCCGACACCGCAGGCCGACATCGACGTGTCGACGCTCGCCCACGTCCGCAACGACATCGGGGTTCTCAACGAGCTGTGGGTCCGTGAGCTGAGCGTCCTGCCGGCCGGCGAGTTGCTGCAGCGATACCGCGATGTCACCGCCGAACGCCGCGACGCGCTGGCCGCGATATCCGACGACGACTGGAACACCGAGACGTTCACACCGGCGGGTCCGGACAGCTACGGCCGGTTCATGCGGGTGCGTGTCTTCGACTGCTGGATGCACGAGCACGACATCCGCGACGCGCTCGAGCGGCCGGCGACGGACCCGACCGGCAGCTCGCCGGAACTCGCGCTCGACGAGTTGACCGCGAGCATGGGCTTCGTGGTGGGCAAGCTGGGCCGGGCGCCGGAGGGGTCGCGGGTGTCGATCGTGTTGACCGGTCCGCTGGGCCGGACCATCAACGTGGCTGTCGACGGTCGCGCCCGGGTGGTCGACGACTTCGGTGGCGACGAGCCGACGACGACGATCACGCTCGACGCGCTGCTGTTCGCGCGGCTGGCGGGCGGACGGCAGGCGCTGGACCACGGCGTCGTCGGCTATGGCGGCGACCAGGCCGTCGGCAGGCGCATCGTCGAGCACCTCAACTTCGTGATCTGAGCCGCTCGGCCCGCCGACTGTGAAACCATGGTCAAATCTGGGCCGATTTCTCGCCCTGAGCGCACACTCGCGCACCGGCTCGACGGCCGCTCGGAAGAAAGCGGTGGAGGCCGGCGTTGATATTCGTGTACCATGAGTAGTCCTGCCTTCGCGGCAGGGTGATGTTTCGACAACACAACAAGGGGCTGAACGGTTTCGACTTCGAGCGTCGAATCAAGGGAAGCGTGCCGGTGCAGGCAAGAGACCACCGTAAGCGTCGTTGCAACCAATTAAGCGCCGATTCCAATCAGCGCGACTACGCCCTCGCTGCCTAAGCGACGGCTGGTCTGTCAGCCCGGGAGCGCCCTCGGCCCGGATCCTGGCATCAGCTAGAGGGACCCACCCACGGGTTCGGTCGCGGGACCTGTGGGGACATCAAACAGCGACTGGGATCGTCATCCTGACTCGTCCGCGTGATCAGGAGATCCGAGTAGAGGCATAGCGGACTGCGCACGGAGAAGCCTCGAGGGAACGCCGTAGGACCCGGGTTCAATTCCCGGCAGCTCCACAACGAGAGTGGGCCAGAGCGATTGCGCTCTGGCCCACTTCTCATTTCATGGCTTTGTTGCCGTTCGGCGAGGCTACGATTCCTGGCTGGGGGCGTCCGCACGGGTATCGCTTCGCATCGGCGCACAAGGGGGAACAACCGTATGGCGACCGAAGCGACGGCAATGACCCGCGGACCCGGACGTCTCGCCGGAAAGTCCGCGGTGATCACCGGTGCGGCATTCGGCATCGGCCGCGCGACCGCCGTGTTGTTCGCGCGCGAGGGCGCGCGGCTGGTCGTGACCGACATCCAAGGCGGGCCGCTGCTCGCGCTGGCTGACGAACTACGGCAAACCGGCGCGGAGGTCGAGACGGTCGTCGGTGACGTCTCGGTCGAGGACGACGCGGGACGGATGATCAGGGCGGCGACCGACCGCTACGGGCGGCTCGACGTGCTGGTCGCCAACGCCGGGATCATCCCGCTCGGCGACGCGTTCGAGGTCTCCGCCGCCGACTGGGACGAAGTGATGGCCATCGACGGGCGCGGCATGTTCCTCACCTGCAAATTCGCGATCGAGGCCATGCTGCCGACCGGGGGCGGCGCCATCGTGTGTCTCTCCTCGATCTCCGGGCTGGCCGGACAGAAGCGGCAGGCGGCGTACGGGCCCGCCAAGTTCATCGCCACCGGCATGACCAAGCACCTGGCGGTCGAGTGGGCTGACCGCGGGATCAGAGTCAATGCCGTTGCCCCCGGAACCATTCGAACCGAACGGGTCAAGCGTCTCCCGGAAGAGCCGGGTGGCTCCGAGTACCTGGCGGCGGTGGAAAGCATGCATCCGATGGGCAGGATCGGCGAACCGGCCGAAGTCGCCAGCGCCATCGTCTTCCTCGCGTCCGACGACGCCTCCTTCATCACCGGCGCCGTGCTGCCCGTCGACGGTGGATACCTCGCGCAGTAGCGCGTGCGTCCGGTTCAGAGCGGGCGGATCAACATCTCCTGCGCCGTGCTGGCGACGGTGTGGCCGGCCGCGTCGTGGATGACGCCGCGGATCAACGCCCGGTGTCCGGTGATGGCCACCGTCTGCTGGGTGTAGAGATGCCACTCGTCGAACCGGACGGGACGGTGCAACCACAGCCCATGGTCGAGGCTGACCGCGGTGATCGACCCGTAGTCGGCCGGGTCCGGATGGTTACGCATCGCCATGTCCAGCATCAGGTAGTCACTGGCGTAGGCGAGCATTGCGGCGTGCAGCGCGGGCTCGTCGCCGATCGTGCGCGGCACCCGCATCCAGTGCGAGCGTGGCGCCGGCGTCTGTCGGCCGCCCAGGAAGCTCGTCGGTTCGGCGATGCGCATCTCGATCGCCGGCGGGACGTCGACCCAGCTCTGCGCGTTCGTCCGCAACGACGCCGGCACCTGGTGCACCCAGTGCTGCAGCAGCGGCATCTCCTCGGGTCCCGGGACATCCGGCCGGGGCGCGTCGAGCACCGGCTCGTCCGGGTTGGTGTGAAACGACGCCATGGCCGTCAACAACGTGCGCTCGCCCTGCGCGACGGTGACCTGCCGGGTCGCCATCGACCGCCCGTCACGCACGACATCGACGGCGATGTCGACCGGCGTGTCCGAGGCGCCGGTCTGCACGAAGTAGGCGTGCAACGACGCCGGCGCGTGCTGCTCGACGGTGCGCGAGGCCGCGTACAGCGCCTGCGCGAGCAGCTGACCACCGAAGATCCGGCCGAACCGGTCCCGCTCGTTGTCGGCCCGAAACCGATTGCCGCCCAACGGCTCCGGCGTCAACGCGCGCTCAAGGGTTTCCAGCGAAGTGAGTACCGCCTTTTTCAGCGCGGTGCCCTGCAGCGGACCCGTCAGGTCATCTGTCACGAGGTGGATCCTGCCAGACGCCGATCTCAGGGCACGCGGTAGCCGTCGCGGGTCATGATGCGGACCGGGTCGCGGCCGTCCCAGTTCGCGCAGGTCTCGGAGATCGCACGCAGCTGGTCGACGAACGTCGGCGGGCCCGCGACGACCTCGGTGTAGAAGCCGAAGTCCGCGACCGTGTCGATGTAGGCGACCCGCAGCCCGCCGCCCCTACTCTGCGCGACGACCGGATAACCCAGCGATACGAAGTGGGCGACCTTGCCGTCGTAATCGTTTGTCAGCGTGGCGATCTGGTGCACAGCGCTGGTCCCTCCGCGGCTCCAGTCCGAGTAGACGCTCGGGGTTTCGCAGTGCTGCTGGATCAGTTCGATCTGAACGGGCCCGGCCTGCGCGACGGCGACCTGGATGCGGACGGTGCGGACCTCACCGCCGTAATCGGCTTGTTGCTCACCGACCGGAAGCACATGGAACGGGCCGACGCCGAACGTGCGTGCCCACTGGGCGGCCGCGGCGAGCACGTCGTCGACGACATGGCCGATTTGGAAGAACCGGAAGTCACCGTCGGGCCACGGCTGTTCGAACAGCCTCACGTCCGGTCGAGGTCCCACTGGCCGAAATCGGCTGCCAGCACCTCGTTTTCGTCGACGTGAGTCCCGCCCATGGCGATACCGGGCTCCGACCCGCTGACCACCACGGCCTGGTATAGGACGGCTCTGGGGTCGCGCTCACCGCCAGACCAGGCCCTCGTCTGCCACGCCCACCAATGGCCGTCGCTGGTCGAGCGCCCGATCACCCCGTCGTCGATCGCCCAGCCACACACCCCGACGTGCCCGTACACGCCGGTGCGGTTCACCCCGATGACCGAGTTGATACCCCGAAGCCATTCTACTGCAACCGTTTTCCACGTATCACCGTCGATGTCCTCGTCGATGCTGAAGAAAATCGGCGCCGACGGCGGACCGCCCGCCGCCGTGTGCAGGCGCACCGCGGTCTCGGCGTCGGCGACACCACCCTCATACCCGCGCGTGTAATCCGACGGCGTCGGCCACCCCGGCTTGCCGTACTGGTAGCAGCTGGCGACGTGCAAACCTTCGGCGCGCAGCGAGTCCGCATAGGCGCGCGTGACGGGTTTGAAGTCGAAATCGGCGCCCGGACGCAGCTCGGACACGTAGACCAGCGCGCCGTCGTAGCCCGCTGCCTTGATCTGATCGGCGGGCACCTGCCGATGGGTGAAATCGACCACCCGCAAACCCTGCGCGGACGCCGTCGGCATCTGCGCGGCCATCAGGAAAAACGGCGCTGCCGCAGCGGATTTGAGGACATCACGGCGCGACGGGCGGCGTTGTCCGTCAGCCGGGGTATGCACGTCGCGATGGTAACAACATCTCGCAGCGGAATCGTCGGGAACGCCCTAAGCTGGCGACGGCGATGAGCAAGCTCGACCTGTCTGCGCGCGCAGCCGCGGTGCTGGGCGTCCTCGTGCTGGCCCTGACGTCGTGCGGCAACCCGCCCCCACCTCCGCCGTCATCGCAGACACCGGCTCCGGTCTCCGCGGCACCGGTCCCGCGCGCCGCACCGACGCCCGACATCCCGGAGATCTCGCGGCTGATCAACGACGCGATCGCCGCCAACCGACTCCCGGGCGCCGTGGTGGCGGTCGGGCATGCGGGCCGCGTCGTGTTCCAGCGGGCTTACGGTGTGCGCAAGCTCGCCGGCGAACAAGATCTCGACGGTGCGCCCGGACCGGCCGAACCGATGACCGAGGACACCGTCTTCGACATCGCGTCGTTGACCAAACCGCTGGCCACCGCCACCGCGGTGATGCAGCTGTCCGAACGGGTAACCGTATCGGTCGACGAACCGCTTCAGACCTACCTGCCCGCGTTCAATCCGTCCAACGATCCGCAGCGGGCCCGAGTGACTGTGCGGATGCTGCTCACCCACACCTCGGGCCTGCCCGGCGATCTGGATCTGCGCGACCCGTGGGGCCTCGAGCACGCCGACAAGGCCGAAGGTGTGCGGCGCGCGCTCACCACGCCGCTGCAGTCGAACCCCGGCGCGGTGTTCCGCTACTCCGACATCGGCTACGTGCTGCTGGGCGCCCTGGTCGAGACGCTCACCGGCGAGGCCGAGGACGTCTACGTCCAGCGGGCGGTCTTCGCGCCGATCGGGATGACCGACACCCGGTACCTGCCGCCGGCCAAGGCCTGTGGGCCACACGAGATCAGGGGAGCGGCGATCGCCTGGGCACCAGGGCGTGCCCCGGCCGCCTGTCCGGCGGGTACGTGGAGCACCGATCTGTTGCCCCACATCGCACCGACCGCCCGCGACGAGGAGAGCAGGGCCGACCCGGGCCGCAACCCCGACATCGACCACCTGCTGCGCGGCACCGTGCACGATCCGACCGCCCGCCGCATGGGCGGAGTGGTCGGCCACGCGGGCGTGTTCTCCACCGTGGCCGACCTCAACCTGTTCGCGCAGGCCCTGCTGGATCGGTTGGCCGGCCGACGGAGCACGTTCCCGCTCGAGCGGTCGACCGTTCAGCTCATGACATCGCCGCAGCAGCCGGATGGCCCCGATCTGCGCGGTCTCGGGTGGGACATCGACACCGCACACTCCCGGCCGCGGGGGACGATCTTCCCCGTCGGCACCAGTTTCGGGCACACCGGCTTCACCGGTACCTCGCTGTGGATCGACCCGGCGTCTGACAGCTACGTGGTGTTGCTGACGAACGTGATTCATCTACGGGGTAGCCGCCCGGTCTCCGATCTGCAAGGTGACGTGGCGACGGCCGCGGCGCGGGCGCTGCACTTACCCGGCGGATAGGAGAACCTGTCTTTGTCGCCGCGGGTTCTCACCTTTCGGCGATTCTCCGAACTGCTTGTGCCAGGCGACTATTGCCGCACAGGGTGACCACCCACCACCCTGACCACCTATCGAGCAGCATCAGGAGAACATCATGACCACCATCACCAGGGGCCGACGCGCCCGCAGCACCGCCGCCGTCGTACTGGCCGCCGCCGCGACCACCGCCGGCATGATCGTCGCCGCTGCGCCGGCGCACGCCGCCGACCAGTACATCGCTCTCGCAGTCGGATTCGTCAACGAGAATCCTCCCGTCACGATGGCCGGAGGCTCGGGAATCAACTCCACCGAGGAGGGCGCCGCGATGAGCGCGCTGACCAACTGTTCGGGCAACGGCGCCGGCCACTGCGCCGCGCAGGTCATCGCGAAGAACGAATGCGCCGCGGCCGCGTCGAACGACTACGGCGAGCGCACCGGGGCTTCTGCCGCAACGCTTTCGGCCGCCCAGAGCAAGGCCAAGAGCCTGCTGCAGAATCAGCAGGGCGCGAAGATCATCGTCTCGGGCTGCGCGAACGGTTCCACGCCGCCGCCGCCGAACGACCCGCCGCCGCCTCCGCCCGCGCCGAAGCTGGGTCCGACGGTCTCGTTCAACACGGTCATCGGCGGGCTGGAAGCCCACATCACCGATCGCAGCGGGGTGTCGTCGCAGTGCACGTACGCGACCGACAACTTCAACCGCAGCTTCGGGCTGGCCGCGAACTCGACCTACGACCTCAGGATCGTCCCGGCCGTTCCGCGGTTCCGCAATTGGACCGTCACGATCACCTGTGACAACGGGACCAGCACGACGGCGACGACCTACTTCTGAGTCACCGCCGGATCCGCCCGGGCCGTCCCTGCACGGCCCGGGCGTGATCGTGTCCCGCCTGAGTCTGGCCGCGGCGCCGGTCTCCGGCATCAGGTGATCGTGACGCCGCCGTCGACGACGATGGTCTGACCGGTGACGTAGCCGCCGGCCGCCGAGGCCAGCCACACCACCGTGGCTGCCAATTCCGCGGGATCGCCCATCCGCTTCAGCACTCCGCGGCGGGCCAGCGTCTCCTCGAGGTATCCCGGCGAGTATTCGTCGGTCATCTCGGACTCGAAGAAGCCCGGCGCAATCGCGTTGACCCGGATGCCTTTTCGTGAACCCCACTGCTGCGCGAGGTCGCGGGTCAAGCCGACGATCGCGGCCTTGCTCGCGCTGTAGGCGGCTTGCGGGAGCCCCGCGGTGGTCAGGCCCAGCACGCTGGAGATGTTGACGATCGAACTTCCGGGTTGCATCACTCGTCCGCAGGCCTGCGCGGCCCAGTACGACCCGTGGAGATTGACGTCGACGACCGTGCGGAACTGCTCGGGCGTCTCGCGGACTGCGGGTACGGCGGTGCCGACACCGGCGTTGTTCACCAGTACGTCGACGCGGCCGAACTCCTGCATCGCGGCGTCGACCAGCGCCGTGCACTGGTCGGGATCCACCACGTCGGTCTGCACACTGAGCGCGCGCCGACCGGCCTTCTTGACGAGTTCTGCTGTGCCTTCGAGTTTTTCGACCCGCCGGGCGGCCAACACGACATCCGCGCCGGCCTGCGCGCACGCCTCGGCGAACGACACGCCCAGGCCCGAGGAGGCGCCGGTGATGATGACGACCTTGTCGTCGAGGCGGAACCGGTCCAAGATCGTCATCGTTCTCCTGTCGCTCGTAAACGTCGCAACGAAGAATACGGTCCGTCCGAAGGCGTACGACGGGCCCGGCGGATCGACCGGTCAGGGTTCCTTGGCGTAGCGCTGCAGGAACACCACCGCGACCAGCCCGGACGTCACGCCGATCACACCCCACAGCACCAGTGGCACGACGAGCGAGACGGGGGACCAGCCGACGGTCGAGAACGTCGCAGCGGCGTAGAACAGCCAGAACACTCGGTAGAGCGACCAGATCGCGGTCAAGCCCGCGGCGATGCCGATGGCCAGGCTGTAGTTCCGGTCCACGCGGCTCACCTGATCGTGGATGCGGCTGGGCACGATGTTCATTGCTTTTCCTCTCGTCACACGACGCCCGGCGGCGTCGTTGTGACTCGAGTACAGGCGGCGTCGGCGGCTACCGATCCCAACTAGCAGGTGGTCAGCCCACGGCCAACAAGACGGACAGGAAGGCAATCGCGAAGATTCCTGCGGCGATGCCCACCCAGAGGGCGGAGCTGACCCGATCGGTCGGCGGGTGGGGATCGTGGCTCATGTCCGATCTGTGCCCGATGTCCGCGGGCCCAAAACGTCTCCCGTCAGCGGAACTCCCGGCGACATGGTTGCTGGTCTCGCCGGGAGTTCGCGCGGAGCCGGCCATTGTCTCGTCTCGGGGGCGGGCCCACCTCAGGTATAGCCCCTGATCTTGGCTGCTGTACAGGCTTACGCCGATAAATTGACGGAAACGTAATAGTTTGGGTCCGGCCCTGTGCTGCTGCCGCTCCGACGGGGTCGTTACGCTGCCGTCGACGCCGGGCGCAGCGTCGCGGCGAGCAGCAGCGGCGAGGGCAGGGGTCTGTGATGGGTGTGTACGTGGTGACCGGCGCTGCGTCCGGAATGGGACGTCAGGCCGCGGACAAGCTGCGGGCGGCCGGGCACACGGTGATCGCGGTCGACGTCAAGGAGGGCGACGTCGTCGCGGACCTGTCCACCGAATCCGGTCGCAGTCAGGCCGCCGCGGCGGTGCTGGCCGCGGCCGAGGGCCGGTTGGACGGCGCGGTGATGGCAGCCGGGATCGGGCCGACGCCGAGCGCCGAGGGATTGCGCCGCATCGTCGAGGTCAACTACGGCGGTGTGGTCGACCTGCTGCAGGCGTTGCGGCCCGCGCTCGCCTCGTCGGGTAACGCGAAAGTGGTTGTGATCGGGAGCAATTCAACGACGACCACGCCGACGGTGCCACGGCGCACGGTGCGCGCGCTGCTCGACGGGGACTTGGCCAAGGCGGCGCGTTCGCTGCGCCTGCTCGGGCCGGTCGCACCCGCACTCGGCTACGCCGCGTCGAAGATCGCGGTCTCGCGCTGGGCGCGGCGCACGGCCGTCACCCCACAATGGGCCGGTGAGGGGATCCGCCTCAACGTGCTTGCCCCGGGCGCGATCATGACCCCGCTGCTCGAGCAGCAGCTGGCGTCGCCCCGAGAGGCCAAGGCGGTCAACGCGTTCCCGGTACCGGTGGGTGGTTTCGGCGACGCCGGGCAGCTCGCCGACTGGATGTTGTTCATGCTGTCGGATTCCGCCGACTTCCTGTGCGGCAGCGTGATCTTCGTCGACGGCGGATCGGACGCGTACTTCCGCGCCGCCGACTGGCCGGCCAGCGTCCCGCTGCGACGGCTGCCCGGCTACCTCTGGCGGTTCGCGCGGTTCGGCCGGTCGCGGCGCTGAGAGTTCAGAACTTCGCGACCGCGCCCGCGTCGACCGGCAGCGCAGCTCCGGTGATGTACTGCGCCTCGTCGGAGGCCAGGAACAGCACGGCGTTGCTCACCGCCCGTGCTTCGATCAGCGGCTTGGGCAGCATGTGGAAGTGCCCGATCACCGCGACCGCGTCGTCCATCGTCGGCTCCGCCAGATCGGGGCGCACAGTGCGACGGAAGTGGTCGTTGTCGATCATCGGCGTCAGGATGTTGCCCGGATGGATCGAGTTCACCCGGATCCACTGCGGCGCGAGTTCGTTGGCAAGGGAGTTCATCAGGCCGACGACGGCGTGTTTGGCCGACGCGTAATGGGCCATGTAGCCGCCGCCGCGCAACCCGAGCATCGAGCTGACCAGGATGATCGACCCGCCGCCGTTGGTCATGTGCGGCAGCGCCGCCTTGACGGTGTGCCAGACGCCGGTCACGTTGATGTCCATCATCGTCTGCCACGCCGACTCTTCGATCATCGCGGCGGGGGCGGGGCTCGCGCTGATCCCGGCGTTGGCCACCACGATGTCGATCGCACCGAGTTCGCCGACCCCGCGTTCGAGCGCGGCGCGCAGCCCGTCGAGATCGCGCACGTCGGCCGTCGCGACGAATGCCCGTCTGCCGGATTTCTCGACGAGCGCCGCGGTATCGGCGAGGTCCGCCTCCGAGGGGCCGGGATAGCCGGCGGCGGCGATGTCGTCGCAGACGTCGACGGCGATGATGTCGGCGCCCTCTTCGGCCAACCGGACCGCATGCTCGCGGCCCTGGCCGCGCGCCGCGCCGGTGATGAACGCGACCTTGCCGGCTACCCTGCCGACCGTGTTGCCCGCCATGACGACCTCCGATGCTGGTTGACCGATCACACGGTAGTGCCGAACGCCGGGTGATGACCGCAAATGGGGACTTCGGACTCTCGTCGTCTGGGTACTGGACCGACGATCCTGGTGTCGATGATCGGAGAAACGTAGATGCCGCTCGGAGCAACCCCACACGGTGTCGTCGTCGCTGTCGATGGTTCACCGAGCGCGCGGGTGGCCGTGGATTGGGCGGCGCGCGAGTCCGCGCTGCGCGGGTCACCGCTGTCGATCGTCCATGTCGGGGAGGTGTCCTCGGCGCACGGCTTTCTCGAGGATGCCGTGGAGGTCGCGGGTCGAGCCGTTCGCGGCCGGGAAGTCGGCATCACCACCGAGATCCTCGCCCCGCCGGTGGTTTCCGCGCTGGTTGACGTGTCGGACGGTGCCGAGATGCTCGTGGTCGGGCGGCGGGGGATGGGTCGCGTCGGACGACAGCTGCTGGGGTCGGTGAGTTCGGGGCTCGTGCGCCACGCGAAATGTCCGGTGGCCGTGATTCACGACGAGGATCCGCTGATGCCGCACCCCGACAGAGCGCCCGTCGTCGTCGGGGTCGACGGCTCGCAGGTCTCGGAGGCCGCCACCGGCATCGCGTTCGCCGAGGCAGCGTGGCGCCACGTCGACCTGATCGCGGTCCATGCGTGGAGCGATGTCACGGCCGCGGACTTGCACGAGGGCAGCTGGCCCGACCTGCAGCGTCACGCCATGCAGCTCCTCAGCGAACGCCTCGCGCCGTATCGCGCGCGCCACCCCGACGTCGATGTGCGGCGGGTCGTCGTCATGGACCATCCGGCCCGTGAGTTGCTCAGACAATCGGAGGAAGCCCAGCTGATCGTCGTCGGCAGTCACGGCAGGGGCGGGTTGGCCGGAATGCTCCTCGGGTCGGTGAGTGCTGCTGTCGTGGAATCGGCGCGCATGCCCGTGCTGGTGGTCCGGGACGGCTGAGGCACTGTCACAGTTGCCGTTCGGTCTCTCATTCAAGGACTTCAGTCACTTCCGGGAACCAACCGGGTCGCCATAACGTGAGGCCATGTCGATTGAAAGCCAGCCCGTGTCCATACTGCCGGTCAGTGAGTGCTGGGATCTGCTGTCGAGCGTCGCGCTGGGCCGGCTCGTGACCAGCGTCGACGGACAACCCGAGGTGTTTCCGGTGAACTTCACGGTGCAGCATCGGACTGTGCTTTTCCGGACGGCCGAGGGTACCAAGTTGGTCAGCGCGATGATCAACAACAACGTGCTGTTCGAAGCCGACGATCACAACGTTGCCGAGGGCTGGAGCGTAATCGTCAAGGGCAGTGCGCGCACCCTGCGCACCGATGATGAGATCGCCGAAGCCGAACGCGCGCAACTGCTTCCGTGGACGGGGACGGCCAAGCAGCATTATGTCCGAATCAAGCCGCTCAGCGTCACCGGTCGGCGCTTCGTGTTCGGCGGTGGTGCCTAGACCGTCACGCGTCTTCGAGTGCCTCGCCGATCTCGTGTGCCACCCGGTTGTGCTCGTTCTGCATCAGCACATGACCGGCGGCCAACGCCAGGGCGATCGGCCACTCGATGATCTCCACGGCGGCAAGCACCCCGAGTGTTCCGTAGAAGGCCAGTTGTTCGGGCCGCGGGATCCGCACCCGGCCGACCACCGGCAGGTCAACTGAGAACGACTGCGCTCGGCGTACTCGCTCGACGGCATCGCGGTGCGATGTGGGGGAGGATTCAGCCATCGGTCACCTTCCGGTCATGGCGAATTGGGCCTCTCGACGGGCACTGTGGGGAGCGTCGAGGACATGTCTGCACCGTCCTCCGATCCCGTGGCAGTGGTATCCGGGTTGCTCGCCGTCCCGCTGCGCGAACTGTATGCGGTGCTGTGGCGGTTGGGTGTCGTCGACATCGACGACTGATGGCCCAGCAGTCGCGGGCCGACGCCGGCCGCGAGCGTGGCCGCCGACGCGATCGTGATCGCCTGCGCCCACCCCAGCGGACCCAGCGGTGTGCACCCCAGCATCTGGCTGATCCCCGGCGTGCTGATCACCGCGCCGAGCGCCGCGAGCGAACCGAGGGCAGTCCCCACGACGAGGGGGCTGTGCGAGTCGAGCAGCGTCTGCCCGAGTTGTGTTGACACCAGCGCGATCAGCGACACCGTCGACGCCCGCCGGGGGGTCAGCGTGAACCCGGCCATCAGCCACGCGGTCGTCGCCGCCGCGGCGGTCGTGGTGCCGCGAATCGCGACCGTGCGCCACAGCGCGGCCTGGTTCGGCCCGGCGCCATCGGACGGCGTGACGGCGGGGCTGACGGCGAGCGCGGCGGCCGGCAGCGCATCGGTCATCATGTTCACCAGCAGCAGTTGCCGCGCGTTCAGCGGCGACGATCCCGTCAACGCCGATCCGATGATCGAGAACGCTACCTCGCCGGCGTTGCCGCCCAACAGAACTGCCACCGCGGCCTGCACCCGCCGCCACAGTTGCCTGCCTTCGTCGAGCGCGTCGACGAGCGCGCCGATGTGCCCGTCGAGCAGCATGACGTCGGCGGCGGTGCGGGCCGGGTCGCTGCCGCGCGCCGCCACCCCGATGCCGACCGTCGCCGACCGGATCGCCGCGGCGTCGTTCGCGCCGTCGCCGACCATCGCGCACACCTGGCCGATTCGTTCCAGCGTCTGCACCACCTGGACCTTGTGCTCGGGTGTCATCCGGGCGAACACCAGCCGCTCGCGGACCGCGGCCTCCTGCGCGCGCCGCGACATCGCGTCCCAGTCCGCCCCGCTGATCACCTGGTCGGCGGTGACCGCCATGCCGAGTTCGGCGGCGATCGCGGTCGCGGTGATCGGATGGTCGCCGGTCAGCAGCCGCACGCCGATCCGCTGTTGCCGCAACGCTTTCAACAGTGGTGCCGATTCTGCGCGCGGAGTGTCGGACAGTCCGAGCAGGCCGACCAGTTCGAGCCGTTCCCTACAGAGTCCGGCCAGCGCGTCATCGCCGCGTCGTGCGGCGGCCGCCTCACGCGCGGACACCGTGCGGCGTGCGACGGCGATGACCCGCAGCCCGGACCCCGCCATTTCGTGCAGCGCGCGGCTCACCGCCGGGTCGGTGTCACCGCACGCGGCCAGCACAACCTCCGGTGCGCCCTTGAGGCAAAGCTGTCTCTTGTCGAGCGACGCCGAAAACGGGCGGCCCGACCGGAACGGCAGATACGTTGCGCCACTAAATTTTTGGTGAGGCGGACCGGCAGCGATCACCGCTGCGTCGGTGGCGTGCTCGTGCCGTTCGCCGTTCTTCGGTGGGGTGGCACGGGCCGCGCACGCCAGAACGTCGTCGCGGTCGACGCCCGGTGCGGCGTGCACACGGGCCACGCGCAACCGGTTCTCGCTGAGCGTGCCGGTCTTGTCGAAGCAGACCACCCCGACTCTGCCGAGTGCTTCCACCGAACGCGGGCTGCGCACCAGCACGCCGGCCCGGGTGAGCCTGCGCGCGGCGGCTTGCTGCGCCAGCGTCGCGACCAGCGGCAGGCCCTCGGGAACCGCCGCTACGGCCACCGCGACGCCGCTGCTCACCGCCCGACGCAGCGGCGCCAGGCGCAGCACACCCAGGCCGGTCACCAGCGCCCCGCCGGCGAGGCTGAACGGCAACGCGCGGTTCGTCAGATCCTTGAGTTGGCTCTGCAATCCGACGGCCGACTTCTCGGGCGACGGCAGCTGGGCGGCGCGGTTGGCCTGGGTGCGGGCGCCGACCGCGGTCACCACCGCCACCGCAGTGCCCGCGACGACGGTGGTGCCGGCGTGCAGCATGCAACTGCGCTCGGCCACCGCCGCGCCGGGAGTCGCGGCCACCTGCTTGGGCACCGGAAGCGACTCACCGGTCAGCGACGACTCGTCGACCTCGGTGTCGGCGGCGTGGATGATCCTGGAGTCGGCAGGTACCACCTCGCCGGGCCGCACGTCGATCAGGTCGCCCGGGCGCAGCCGTGCGGCGTCGACGGTCTCCTCTCGGCCGTCGGTGAGGCGCCGGGCCGGCGGATCCTGCACTGCCAGCAGGCGGCTCAGCAGCCGCTCGGCGCGGACCTGCTGAGAGGCCGCGAGCACCGCGTTGCCGGTGAGCACCGATCCGACGAGAACCGCGTCGACGGGCGAACCCAGCAGTGCGCTGGCCGCAGAACCGACGGCCAGCACCGGGGTCAGCGGGTCGGCCAGTTCACGGCGCAGCGCGACGGTCAGATCCCTGGCCAGCCGGTACGCCGGCCCCGCGACCTGCTGTACTGCGCCGGCTGATGCGGTCGCGGTGGCACTCAACCGCGAACGTGCTTGTGGTTCCTCGGTTCTGGGTGGCGGCAGGTGCTCCTGAACCTGTTCGGCGGTCATGGCGTGCCATTCCAGCTCGGGTGCGTGGTTCGGAACGTCATCACCGAGCGCACCCCTCGCCAGCAGGGTGCCGATCATCAAACCTGCCGCGGCGCCCACGGTCACCGGGCCCGGTCCGCGGCCGCGCACCCCGGGCACCATCAGCAGCCCACCCAACATCGAAGCGCTGGTGGCTAATTCGACGCCCTGGCGGCTGGCCCTGCGTGCCGCCGGCAACGCGTGCGCGATCCGCCATACGGCGGCAAGGTCGGGTGCCAGCAGGTCGGCGGGCCATGGCGGCGGGTGTTCCTCGGAGAGCAGACCGATCGCGACATCGGCGGCCGACAACGCCTCGGCCGCCACTGTCGACAGCACGGCGACGACCCTTCCCTGTCGTTGCAGCTCGCGGACCGCCTCGGCCAGTGCCTGCTCCAACGATTCGCCGGCGGCGACGAGCTCGTCGAACGAGGACCGCAGGTCGTCGAGGTCGTCAGCATCCACCGAGACCAACTCCGCACCGCCGCGCCGGATCTCGCGCAGGACCGGTGCCGCCAGCGGCCGGCATTCGTGACGGATCAGCACCTGCGCCGGGCCGTCGCCGTTGGCGTGCAGGGGTGCGCGATGCCAGCCGACCGTGGACCGCTCCCGCGCCAGATTGTCCTGTGCCCATTGCCATACCGCTGCGCGATCACCGTCGGCGACCCCCCGCGTCCGGCCGATCCGCAGCCGGTCGGTCAGCAGCGTGCGCGGATCGACGACGACGGCGTCGACCCGGTCGAGTCGGCGGATCGCGCCGGTGTCGAGGGCGATGACGCCGTGCCGGTCGGCCAGCCCGCGCCCGAGCGTCGCCGCGAACCCTTCGCGCGCGTTGCGAGCGGCCTTCGGGGTGGCGACCATCGCGGCCGTGGCCGCCGTGTTGAGGTTGCGGGTGGCGACTCCGACCGCGGCAGCGGCGATGCCCTGGGCCCGCCCGCTGCGGTTGAGATGCCGTTCGATCGGTCCCGGTGGCAGCGGGCAGGGACGGGGTTTTGCGCTGTGGTGGTCGTCGTGCGGGGACGTCGCGAGGTCGGGTTCGCGGCGCCGCCACGACTGCGCGAACGCGAACGACTCCGCGGCCTGAGTCAGGTGCCGCACCGCCTCCACGGCCAGCGAGCTCGGCGTCTCCGTCAGCGTGTACACGGTCGCCGCGGCCAACGCGATGGCCGTGTCGGCGGCGGTGGTGCCGAGGCGGTCCTCCACGGCCGCGCGCAGCTTGGGCTGATAGTCGATCGTGGTGACCGCACCGGCGAGTCCGGAGGGCAGCCCCGGCCACCTCAGCACGCGACCCGTTGCGGCCGCGCACAGCCCGACGGTGTTCGCGGCAGCGCCGATCAACTTGCCTTTCAACACGATACGGTCGGCTGGCAGATCGGACGCGGGGCGCGTGGAGACGCCCGCGTTCCGTTCGGCGGTCGCGATGACACGGCAGAGCCGGTCCAGCGGCGGCGCGTCCTCGTCGACCGTGACCACCACGCGGGACAGCGCGTGATTGAGACCGGCCGTGCGGACGCCGGGTTCGCCCAGCAGGGCTTGCACGACGTCTCGGCCGAGCGCGCGTCCGGTCTCGCCACCGAGCCCGCGCACCTCGATCCACCAGCGGTCCTCGTTGCGCCAGCAGCGCCTGCTGGGCGAACCGCCGACCATCTCCTTGGCGAGGGCGGCGACCGCGCCCATCGACTCGCCGGCCAGGATGTCGAGACCGGGTGCGGCGGCCACCTTGGCGCCGATCTGCAGGGCACTGTTCGCGCACACCGCGGTCACCGCCACCGGGGCGGTCATGACCGTTGTCGCGGCTCCGGCCAGCCGTCCGAGGAGGCTCACCTGCTGCCGCGCCGCGACGGCGAGGCCTTGGCGGCCGGCCGCTTGGATCTCGTGGCCGTCTTGCGCGTGGGCGGGGGATCGTCGGCGGTTTCGGGGATGGCCGGTTCGGTGTGCCGGTTGAGCTGGCGGATCACCAGCGCCGCCCCGCCGACCGTCAACAGCACCGGCCACTCCACCAGGCCCGCCGCGCCGACCGCGCCCAGCGTCAGCGCGGCCGCAGCCGACGAGCGGCTCCCGTCGTCGAGCCCGCGGCGGACACCGGCCGCGACGCCCTGCACCCCGCCGACCACCCCGCTGACCGCGGCTCCGCCGACCGCCCCGGCCGCCGCGGTGGCCGTGTCAGCGGTTTTCGTCACGATCCGGGCGGCCGTCGAAACGATGTTCATCGGGGACTCCTCGCGCGCATATTGACCGCATAGTCATTCCCCGAAATCGCCGCGCTATACCCTGCGCATCGGTTTCGCGTTCTACGGCTGCCCGCTGCGGCAGCGGTTCGACCGATCAGTCCCCGAGTGCAGCGATCTGCCTGGCCAGAAACCTTTCCCAGTCCGAAGCGCGGTCCACCAGCATTTCGACGATCTGCGGGTGTGTGACGACCATGAATGTGTTGTCGACGACCGCATCGACGATCTGCGCGCCGACCACTTCCGGCGCAAGAACCGTGACTGCTCACCGGGCAGGCCCGTCTTGACCGGCGGGCCGAACGTCGGCGGCATCGAGGACAGGATGTTGGTCGCCACCGGCCCGGGGCACACCACGGTGACGCCGATGCCTCGCGGCTGCAGATAGAGCCGCAGCCCTTCGGACATCTGCACGATGGCGGCTTTCGTGGCGGCATAGGGCAGCCGGTCGTAGGAATAGCTAAACAGTCCGGCGAAGGAGGCGGTGTTGACGATGTGACCGCGGCCCTGGCGCATCAGCACCGGCAGGAACACGGCGTTGCTGCGGACCACGGACATCAGGTTTGTGTCGATGATGCGTTGCCATTCGCTGACCGGCAGGTGGTCGGGGCGCCCGCTGGTCAGTACTCCGACGTTGTTCATCACCACATCGACCCTGCCGAAGCGGTCGACGGCGAACTCCCCGAGCTCGGCATGAGCGTGCTCGGCGGTCACATCGCATACCACCGCGGCGGCCTGTCCGCCTGAGGAGGCGATCTCTTCCGCGACTCGCTCGGCCGCGTCCCCATCGATGTCCGCGACGACGACGCGGGCGCCACGCGCGGCCATCGCGTGGGCGCTGGCGCGCCCGATTCCGCTTCCCGCGCCGGTGATGACGGCGGTCGCATTCTTCAGGGCCGTCACGGTCGACTCACCCTCACCGGACGGAGAAGCCGGCGTCGAGCGGCCACTGGGTGCCGGTGATGAATCTGGCCTCATCCGACACCAGGAAAGCCACCGCGTTGGCGATGTCTTCAGGTTGCAGGATGGGCAGCGGCAATGCGTTCTCCATCCCGGAGATCGCGTTCTGACCGCCCGCGGCTGCGTGCGCCATCAGCTCCGCCATCGCTTCGTTCTGCGTCATCCCGCTCAGCACCCCGGTGGGGTGGATGGTGTTCACCCTTATCCACTCCGGGGCAAGGTAATTGGCGAGGTTTTGCATCAGTGCGACAACGCCGCGCTTGGCGGCGGCGTAGGCGTTGCCGCTGGCATTGAGCGAAGCGGTGCCCTTTAGACCCGCCGTCGAGCTGGTGATGACGATCGAGCCGCCCCGCGCGCCGTCGCGCATGACCGGCAGAGCGGCTCGTATGGTCTGGTAGACGCCGGTCAGGTTGATGTCGATGACGTCTTGCCAGTCGGCCATGAAGTCCTCGGACTCGCCGGCCAGCCGGATGATCCCGGCGTTGGCGATGATGATGTCGATGCGACCGAACCGATCGGTTCCGGCCTGAACCGCGGCATGCATGTCGTCGAGTCGGCGGACGTCGCCCTTGCAGGCGAGCATGCGGCGTCCTTCCTTTTCGACCAGCCGCTCGGTTTCCTCGAGGTCCGCGAACGTCGCATTGGGATACGTCATCGACGGGATGTCCTCGCAGATGTCCACGCCGAGGATGTCCGCGCCGGCGCGGGCCAATCGCACGGCATGCGCCCGACCTTGGCCCCTGGCGGCTCCTGTGATGAACGCGACCCGTCCCTCGAGTGAATTCGTCATTGCTTGTCAACCTTTCGCTCGCGCAGCGGAGATCCGCTGCCAGGACTCGTCTGCGGCTCGCTGCAGCACCCTGCCCCTCGGAAAGCCGCTGTACGCGGAGAACTGGAGGATCACCTCGTCCATCTCGGTGCGGGTGAGATCTTTCGACTCGAGCGCGGAACCGACGTGTGAATAGATCGGGCCGAGGGCGTCGGAGACTCCGACGCTGGCCACCGTGATCAACCGGCGCTCGCGCCGCCCGAGGCCCGGCCGCTGCCAGAGATGTCCGAAGACGAACGCCAAGATCCCCGCCTGGAAGTACGGTGAGTCGCGCGGCGGGGCGGGCAGCAGATTCACGTCGACGAAGCACCGTTCACCCTCGGCGAGCCGTTGCGCGTGGTCCGTGGTCCCGAGGGACTCTGCCGGCAACTCCGGAAGTTCCGGTGCGGCGTGTCCTCGCTCCGCGGCCAGCCGAGCCGCTTGGGCACGCGCGGATCCCTCTGCCTGTGAGCCTTTCGGCCAGCCGCAGTAGACCGCGAAGTGCAGAACGAACTCCAGCAGTTCGTTGAACGCAATGTCGCCGCTGGCGAGCGCGGCGTACATATGTGCGTCGATCTGGTCGACGGGCTCGGCGGCGCAGACGCACGTCAGTGTGACGAATCTGCGGTCTCGCCTGGTCAAACCTGGTCGCGACCACACCCGTGCGGCGAGCGGGTCGGAATCCATGACGTCTGCGAAAGGTCGCGCCCGCATCGCACCTCCTATAAGTCGAATGCCTGAACATTAAGTCGATGGACTTAGGATGTCCAGTGTGAAACTCTGGTGCGGTGACGGAGACGGTCTCGGGCGCGGTTAAGCCATCGGCCAAACAGCAGCTGGTCCTGACTGCTGAGCGGCTCTTCGCGCAGCGGGGCCTCGACGGAGTGCCGCTGCGTCAGATCGGCATCGAAGCGGGCATGGCGAACAAGTCCGCGGTGCAGTACCACTTCGGATCCAAGGAGCGCTTGGTGCAGGCCATCCTGCTCAACCGTCTCGAGCAGCTGACTCGCCACCGCGAGTTGCTGCAGGCGCGCGCGCCGGTCGACGATCTGCGTCGAGTCGTTGAAGCGCATCTGTTGCCGCTGATCGAACTGGCGGAGGACCGCGACTGCTTCTATCTGCCGTTCTTGGAGCAACTGTTGCGCCACGACTACTCGGTCAGCCCGCTGGACGCGCTGCCCGGTGAGCATCGCGAATCCCACGAGCGGTATGTCAACAGAGTCGGAGCACTGATCGAGCATGTGCCGGACACGTTGCGTCACAACCGAATTCACCAAGTATCCGCTATGTGTCTACACGCATGCGCCGACCGGCAGCGCGCGTTGTCGTTCGGTGCGCCCGTGGTGGGCTATGCGGTGCATGTCAGCGCGCTGCTCGATGGTTTCGTCGCGTACCTCGCCGCCCAGCCGTCACCTGAGACGCTCGACGCCATGGCCGGTGCCGAACCGGTCCGCCCGCCGATCAGGGCACTGCCGTAGGACGGACCGCAGCGGATCAGTGACGCAGGAGGAAGTCCACCACCGCGTCGGCGAACAGGTCGTTGCGGTCGCCGGCGACCATGTGGCCGGCGCCGCCGACGTCGACGAACTCGACACCAGGGAACCGCTGCAGGAACGCGTGCGCACGCTCCTCGGTGACGAGGTCGCTCATCTGTCCCCGCACCAGGAGCATCGGGACACCATCGGCGAGGATCGAGCCCACCGCGCGGTGCATCCGCTCGGCGTCGGTGACCTCGATCGGCGGTGCGGCGGCCGTACCGTCGATGAATTTGGGATCCCAGTGCCAGTACCAGCGGCCGTCGCGCTCGCGCAGGTTGGTGCGCAGCCCGTCGAGATCGGCCGGCCGGCGCCGGTGCGGGTTGTACTCGGCGATCGCGTCGGCGACCTCGTCGAGCGATGCGAAGCCCGACCGCATCCGGTCGGTCATGAACTCGTGGATCCGCGACGCCCCGACCGGATTCATCTCGGGCACGATGTCGACGAGCACGACCGCGCGCGCCACTCTCGGCGCGACTTCACCGGCGAGCAGCATCGCGGTGAACCCGCCGAGTGACGCACCGACGATCGAGGGTTCCGGCGGCAGGTGCTCGAGCACCCGCACCACGTCACCGGCGAAGCGCTCGACCCGGTAGTCGCCGTCGGGGGAACAGTCGGATTCCCCATGGCCCCGCAGATCCACGGTGACGGCCTGCCACCCGCGCTCGGCGACCGCGGCCGCCGCTCGCCCCCACGACCGGCGGGTCTGGCCGCCGCCGTGCAGGAACACCACCGCCGGTGCCGACGGATCACCGAGCCGGTCGGCGACGACGCCCACCCCGTCTTCGCCGACGACGCGGAACACCGACGGCGATCTCATCGCATCAGTCCAGCGAGCACGGTCCTGACAATGACCTCGGCCCTGGCGGACGGGTACGACCGTCCCTCGTTGAGGATCGCGTACACGATGCCGCCGACGATCGCGTCGGCCGCGGCAGCGGAGGTCGGCTCGGCCAAACCTGCCGCCGACAACCGAGATTCGACGCCATCGTGCAACGGCACACTGAACGCCTCGTACATGCGGGCTTTGGTGTCGGCGTGCTCGAGCCCGGCGACGGTCAGCACGCGCAGCATCGCGTTGCCCCGCGCGGTCGTCAGGGTGGCCGCGAGCCGCGTCGCCCACCGAACCAGATCGGCGGTGAGGTCGTCGGTGTGGCCGACCGGGTGCAGGATCTTGTCGGCGTCGGCGAGCAGGACGTCGGCGACCAGCGCGGGCCTGCTGGGCCACCACCGGTAGATCGTCTGCTTGCCCACGCCTGCCCGCGCCGCGACGGCCTCGATGCTCAGTCCGTCGAACCCCCGCTGCAGCAGCAGCTCCCTGGTCGCCGTGACGATCGCCGTGCGCGACCGCTCGCTGCGCCTGCGGGGCGTCTTCGCCTCGGTGACCATGGGTGACTCCGCGGGTAGTCGGATCTGTCTTTACAGATCGTGACACCACACCATAGTGTTGGCAAGACGAGACGTTGCGTCTCGTGAGCGGAGAGGATGGCGACATTGGCCGGTGACCACGACGAAACTCGTCATCGGCGCCAGCGGCTTCCTCGGCTCCCACGTCGCCAAGCAGTTGGTCGCCCGCGGTGATGACGTCCGGGTGCTGCTCCGCTCCACCAGCTCTACGCGCGGCATCGAGGGGCTGGCCGTCGACGTCTGGCGCGGTGACCTCGTCGACCCCGACACTGTGCGCTCGGATCACTCGAAGGCGGTCCGCGAGTTGGGTTGGGAGCCCTCGCCCACATGCGAGGCGATCATCGCCGCCGCCCACTTCTTCCGCACGTCGCACCCCACCCGCACGGAGTACCGATGACCCTCGCCCTGCGTCCCGAACAACGTGAACTCACCGAGGCGGTCGCTCAATTCGCGGCCCGGCGGGCGCCGCTGAGCAGCACCCGGGACACCTTCGCCTCACTCGGCGACGGTCAGCTGCCGTCCTGGTGGAACGAGTTCGCGGCCACCGGCTTTCACGCCGTGCATCTGCCGGAGCGATGCGGAGGCCAGGGCGGTGGCCTGCTCGACGCGGCGTGCGTGCTGGAGGCGGCCGGCAAGGCGGCGCTGCCCGGGCCGCTGCTGCCGACCGTGACCGCGGGCGCGGTGGCCCTGCTGGCCGACAAGTCACCGCCGGTCGAGGCGCTGCTGGCACGCCTGGCAGAGGGCGCCCCGGCGGCGCTGCTGCTCCCGCAGCACTCCGGCGCCACCGCGCGCCGCGAGCGCGACGGCTGGTCGGTGACCGGAACCTCGGAGTTGACGGCCGGAATCTGTTCGGCCGCAATCGCTGTGCTCGGTGCCGTCACCGATGACGGTGAGACGATCTGGGTGGCCGTCGACACCGCGAACGTGGCGGCCACCGCCGAACCCGTTCCGGCCACCGACCTGCTGACCGACCTCGGCAGGCTGCGGCTCACCGGCTATGCGGTCGGGCAGGACGATGTGCTGGCCGGCATCGTGACCGACCGTGCCGAGTATGTGAGCACCGCGCTGACCGCGAGCATGGCCGCCGGCATCATGCAGTGGTGCGTGGAAGCCGCCACGGCACACCTGCGCACCCGTGAACAGTTCGGCAAGCTGATCGGCACCTTTCAGGCGCTGCAGCACAGCGCCGCAATGCTGTTGGTCAACAGCGAACTGGCCGGCGCCGCTACCTGGGACGCGGTGCGGGCGGTCGGCGAACCGATCGAGCAGCACGCCATCGCCGCGGCCGGTGCCGCGTTGATGGCCGTCGCCCCGTGCGCCGATCTGGTGCTCGACACCCTGACGATGTTCGGCGCCATCGGGTTCACCTGGGAACACGACCTGCACCTGTACTGGCGGCGCGCCACCAGCCTGGCCGCATCGGCCGGCGCCCCGAACCGGTGGGCGCGGCGCCTCGGCGCGGCGACCGCCACGCAGGAGCGCAACTTCTCGGTCGACCTCGGCGACGCCGAAGCCGAGTTCCGTGCCCGCGTGGCCGAGACACTCGACGAGGCGGCCGCACTGCGCAACGACGGACAGGGCCGTCAGGGCGACTACGAGCATTTCGCCATTGGACCGCAGCGCACCGCGATCGCCGACGCGGGTCTGATCGCACCGCACTGGGCGCCGCCGTGGGGTCTCGACGCCAGCCCCCTGCAGCAGCTCATCATCGACGAGGAGTTCACCAAGCGGCCATCGCTGGTGCGGCCGTCGCTGGGCATCGCCGAATGGATCCTGCCCTCGTTGATCAGGGCGGGATCCGAAGAGCTTCAGCGGCAACTGATTCCGCCGACCCAGCGCGGAGAGCTTGCCTGGTGCCAGCTGTTCAGCGAACCGGGCGCGGGATCGGATCTGGCCGCGCTGGCCACCAGGGCGACCAAGGTCGACGGCGGCTGGCGGATCAACGGGCACAAGATCTGGACCTCGTCGGCGCACCGGGCCGACTACGGCGCGCTGCTGGCCCGCACCGATCCGTCCGCCCCCAAACACCGCGGAATCGGCTACTTCATCGTCGACATGCGCTCGCCCGGCATCGACATCCAGCCGATCAAGCAGGCCAGCGGCGAGGAGGAGTTCAACGAGGTCTTCTTGGCCGACGTGTTCGTGCCCGACGAGATGCTGCTCGGCGAACCCACCGGCGGATGGGCATTGGCGATCGCCACGATGGCCGAAGAGCGTTCGGCCATCAGTGGTTACGTGCAGTTCGACCGGGCCGCGCCGCTGCGCCGCCTGGCCGGCGCGGACGGCGCGGTCGACGACAACGTGCTGCGCGAACTCGGCGAACTGGACGCCTACGCCAACGCCATCAAGGCGCTCGGCGTGCGCGAGACGCTCCGGCTGCTCGACGGGCAGCCGTCCGGCGCCACGTCCAGCATCGCCAAGGTCGCGATGAACGTGCTGCTGCGACGCACCTTCCCGGCCACGCTGGCGTCGGCGGGCCGATCGGCCATGGCCGCGGAATCCGACGTCGTACCGCCATATCTGCGGGTGCCCGCCGAACTCATCGGCGGCGGCACCAAGGAGATACAGCTCAACATCATCGCCCAGATGATCCTCGGCCTGCCCCGCAAGTGACGACGAAAAGGACACGCATGGGACCACGACGGAAGGGACTACGCGGTGACGCCGCCATCGTCGGCTACGTCGAACTGCCACCGGAGCGACTGAACAAGGCCACTCCGGCGCCGTTCACCCTGGAGCAGTGGGCCGAACTCGCCGCCGCGGCGCTCGAGGACGCGGGGCTGCGGGCGGATGCGGTCGACGGGATCGTCACCTCGCACCTGGCGGAGTCCGAGATCTTCGTCCCGTCGACCATCGCCGAATACCTCGGGGTGCGCGCCAACTTCGCCGAGATCGTCGATCTGGGCGGGGCGAGCGCCGCCGCGATGGTGTGGCGCGCCGCCGCGGCCGTCGAACTCGGGCTGTGCGACGTGGTGGTGTGCGCGCTGCCCGCGCGCTACATCACGCCGATCTCGGAGAAGAAACCCAAGCCGCTGGTCGACGCCGTGTTCTTCGGCTCGTCGAGCAACCAATACGGCTCTCCGCAGGCCGAATTCGAGATCCCATACGGCAACCTCGGCCAGAACGGGCCATACGGTCAGGTCGCCACCCGCTACGGTGCGGTGTACGGCTACGACGAACGCGCGATGGCCAAGATCGTGGTGGACCAGCGCGTCAACGCCAACCACACCGAGGGTGCAATCTGGAAGGACAAGCCGCTCACCGTCGACGACGTGCTCGCGAGCCCGGTGATCGCCGACCCGCTGCACATGCTCGAGATCGTCATGCCCTGCGTCGGCGGCGCCGCGGTCGTCGTCGCCTGCGCTGACGCCGCCAAGCGCGCCCGCAACAGACCGGTGTGGATCAAGGGTTTCGGCGAGCACGTACCGTTCAAGACACCTACCTATGCGGCCGATCTGCTGCACACCCCGATGGCCGAGGCCGCCGAAACAGCGTTCGGCATGACCTCGCTCGCCCGCACCGACATGGACATGGTCTCGATCTACGACTGCTACACGATCACGGTGTTGCTGTCGCTCGAGGACGCGGGATTCTGCGAGAAGGGCAAGGGCATGCAGTTCGTCACCGACCACGACCTGACGTTCCGCGGCGACTTCCCGCTCAACACCGCGGGCGGCCAACTCGGCTTCGGGCAGGCGGGTCTGGCCGGCGGCATGCACCACGTGTGCGACGCCACCCGGCAGATCATGGGCCGCGCCGGCGCCGCGCAGGTGAGCGACTGCAACCGCGCGTTCGTCTCCGGCAACGGCGGAATCCTCTCGGAGCAGACCGCGCTGATCCTCGAGGGAGACTGACCGTGACCACGTTCGAACGCCCGATGCCCGTCAAGACCCCGACCACCGCGCCCTTCTGGGATGCGCTCGCGCAGCACCGCGTCGTGATCCAGTATTCGCCGTCATCGGATGCGTACGTGTTCTATCCGAGAGTCCGCGCGCCGCGCACCCTCGCCGACGACCTGGAATGGCGCGAGATCTCCGGGATGGGAACCCTGTACTCGTTCACGGTGGCCCGCCGGCCGGTGGGGCCGCACTTCGCCGACGCCGTACCGCAACTGCTCGCGATCGTCGAATGGGATGAGGGCCCGCGGTTCTCGACCGAACTGGTCAATGTCGACCCGGCCGGCCTGAAAGTCGGGATGCGGGTCAAACCGGTGTTCATCGACTACCCCGAGCACGACGTCACGATGCTGCGCTACGAACCGGCGTAGTCACCGCAGCCGGGCCAGCAGCGCCTCGAGGCCGTAGGTGAACACCGCGTCGTAGTCGGTCGGTGACTGCAGCGCACCGACCAGGTCCTGGTCCGGCCAGTCGTCAGTCCACAGCGTCGGGTCCTCTTCGTCGTGCTTCTCGCCGCGCACCGCGGCGAATCGCATGACGGCCGAGGAGATCACGTGCACCTCGACGGCCCGCAACACCAACGCCGCGTCGGCGCCCGTCACACCGAGTTCGGCCAGCTGAGTCGCCAGTGCGCGCTGAGCGGGCAGGAACAATCGCGGCGTGGCGTCACGGGAGTGCGCGATGGCCAGCAGGTGCTGCCGCTCGATCAGCAGCCGGCGCTGGGCGTGCGCCAGTGAGGCGATCCGGTCGACGGCGGTGTCGCCGGCCATCGGCAGATGCGCCATCTCGTCGAGCAGCCGGTCGACCAGGCTGTCGAACAGTTTGTCGCGCCCGCCGACGTGCCAGTAGATCGACGTCACCGCCACGCCCAGCCGGTCGGCCAGGCCGCGCATCGTGAAGCGGTCCACCCCGTCCAGTTCGATCATCGCCGCGGCGGCGTCGACGATGGTCTCCGCGGAGATCGCCGCGTCAGGCACCGGGTTCACCTCCGGTCATCCGGTCGGCTTGCGGTAGCTCGAGATACCGCTCGAGGTTGCGGTGCATGTTGATGATCCGCCGCTCCTCGTTGGACAGGGTCAGGTGGGTGAACCCGGGTTGGCGCAGACCGCGCTGCAGACCCGCCAGTACCGAAATGTCCTGCGTGAGAACCAGTCCTGGATGCGCGTCGGCCGCAGCAACCCGAACGTCGACGGGCTTGGCCCGCGGCGCGCCGGGCGGCATCCGCATCCACAGCAGCATCACCAGCTCGCCATGGTCCGGGTCGGCGCCCGGATGCGACGTCATCACGGTCAGATGATCGGCGTTGGTGAGCAGCGTCATGTTCGGGAACACGTTGTACTGGTGAAGCCGCATCACCTGGTCGGTGCTGGCCCAGTCCAGGTCGACGCCGCGGGATGCGGCGAACGCGCGGGTGCGGGCGGCGATCACGTCGGCGACCGATGCGCCGGGCGCGCGATCGGCGGGCAGCGGCGTGCCCTCCTCGACACCCATCAGCGCGCCCTGGGTGCTGACGTAGGCGTCCCACACCTCGGCGTCGGTCAGCTGGTCCTTCAGTTTCGGGCTCGGCACGCCGTAGACCTGTTCGGACTTGCCGGTGTGACCCCAGATCCGTTGTGGCGCATACACGTCGTCCATGCACCGATGCAGCTCGGGGTGCAGCGTCTGGATGTGGTAGGTCTCGCTGTACCCGTCGGCGATGGTCTTCCAGTTCGCGTCGACGTCGACGGTCATCGTTGCGTAGCAGCGGAACTCGCCGAGCCGGGCCCACTCCACGTCGCCCGGCATTTCCTCCAGATACTCCAGCAGCGGCATCGCGTCGCGGTCGAGATTGACGAACACCATGCGCTCCCAGGTGTCGACCGCGACGCCGATCAACGGCAGATCGGTCAGCCGCAGCGCACCGAAACCCTTGCGGTTCGGCACCCGACGCAGCACGCCCGACAGGTCCCACGTCCAGCCGTGGTAGCCGCAGCGCAGCTCTCGCAGCTCGGAACCCGAACCCGAACACAGCGAGTTACCGCGGTGGCGGCACACGTTCTGGAAGGCGCGCAGCACGCCGTCGTCGTCGCGCACGATGAGCACCGAGTAGGGGCCGCAGCGGTATTCGAAGTAGTCGCCGGGCTCAGCCACGTGATCGACCGTGCAGGCCAGCTGCCACACCTTCGGCCACATCCGCTCGTTCTCCAGCCGCGCGAAGGTCGGGGAGTGATACCGCTCGACGGGCACCAGAGTGGGCCGGGGAGGCGGTGTTCCGATCGCGTCCTCGCGTCGGACGTCGGGCGTCGTTTGCGTCACGCTCAGACCTTTCGAAGTTGCCCCGAACCGCTCTGTAACGGTGTTACAGTGCCCACGATAACGGCTGGTCGGTGCGTCCGGAGGGCAATCGTGTTCGATCTGAAAATCACCGGAGGAACGGTCGTCGACGGCACCGGTGCCGACCGCTTCACCGCGGACATCGGCATCAGGGACGGCGCGATCGTCGAGGTTCGCCGCCGGGGTCCCGGCGACCCCCCACTGGAGGGGGAAGCCGCCGAAACCATCGACGCCACAGGCAAAATCGTCGCTCCTGGCTTCGTGGACATCCACACCCACTACGACGGACAGGTCAGTTGGGACGGGCTGCTCGAGCCGTCGAGCAACCACGGGGTCACCACCGTGGTGACCGGCAACTGCGGCGTCGGCTTCGCGCCGGTGCGGCCGGGCAGCGAGGAATGGCTGATCGGCCTGATGGAAGGAGTCGAGGACATCCCCGGCACCGCGCTCACCGAGGGCATCTCATGGGGCTGGGAGAGCTATCCCGACTACCTCGACGTCATCGAAAAGCAGCACTATGCCATCGATGTGGGCAGCCAGATCGCGCACGGCGCGGTCCGCGCGTACGCGATGGGGGAGCGCGGCGCCCGCAACGAACCCGCCACCGACGACGACATCGCCGCGATGGCCCGCCTCGTGCAAGAGGGCGTCGAGGCCGGCGCGCTGGGCTTTTCAACCTCGCGCACGCTCGGTCATCGCGCCATCGACGGCGAACCGGTACCGGGAACCTTCGCCGCCGAGAACGAACTGTTCGGCCTGGGCCGGGCGATGGCCGCGGGCGGGCGTGCCGTGTTCGAACTGGCGCCGCAGGGCGTTGCGGGGGAGGACATCATCGCGCCCAAGAACGAACTCGAGTGGATGAGCCGCCTGGCCGCCGAGATCGACCGGCCGATCTCGTTCGGGATGATCCAAGTGGATGCGGCGCCGGACCTGTGGCGGGAACAGTTGGAGGTTTCGGCGCAGGCGCACGCGGCAGGCAGTCCGCTCTATCCGCAGATCGCCGCGCGTCCGTTCGGGATGCTGTTCGGCTTCCCGGGGCATCACGCGTTCACCCATCGGCCGACTTTCCGCCGACTCAAGGCCGAATGCGGTCGCGAGGAGTTGGCCGCCCGCCTCGCCGACCCGGCCGTCAAGAGCGCGATCCTGGCCGAAAACGACCTGCCGCCCGACCCGAAATTGTTGTTCGACAATATGTTTGCGCTTGTGCAGTATTCGCTCGGCCGGATCTACGCGCTGGGCGATCCGCCCGACTACGAGCCGACTCCTGACCGCGCCGTCGCGAACATCGCCAAGGAACGCGGCGAGGACCCGTTGTCGACGCTGTATGACCTGATGCTCGAGTCCGATGCGACCGCGATGCTGATGTTGCCGTTCTTCAACTACTTCTACGGCAATCACGACGCGATCCGCGAGATGCTGCTGCACCCGGCGGGCGTGGTGGGCCTGTCCGACGGCGGCGCGCACTGCGGCATGATCTGCGACGCGTCCTATCCGACGTTCCTGTTGACGCACTGGGCCCGCGACCGTCACCGCGGGGACAGGCTGCCGCTGGAGTATGTGATTCGCAAACAATCGCACGACACCGCACAGTTGTTCGGCCTCTCGGACCGCGGCGTGATCGAGGTGGGCAAGAAAGCCGACATCAACGTCATCGACATGGACGCACTGACCCTGCATCCCGCTCGTATGGCCTATGACCTGCCGGCGGGCGGACAACGCCTGGTGCAGGGCGCTTCCGGATACACCGAGACCATCGTCTCCGGAGTGGTCGTGCGCCGCGACGGAGTCGACACCGGGGCCCGGCCGGGCCGGCTGGTGCGCGGCGCCCGCTGATTCCGCTTCCGCCGCAGACGAGAGACGGCCCCCTCGTTGCCGAGGGGGCCGTCGCCGTCGCGCTTACTTAGTCGTTGTCGTTGTCGTTGTCGTTGGAACCGCCACCGTCGTTCGAGCCGCCGCCGGTGTTGGTGCCGCCGCCGGTGTTGGTGCCGCCGCCAGTGTTGGTGCCGCCGCCGGTATTCGAGCCACTGCCGGTCTCGTTGTCGTCGTCACCGGTCTCGTTGTCGTCGTCACCGGTTTCCGGGTCATCGGCGTCGTCGCCGGTGTCGAGGTCGTCGTCACCGCTGCCAGTGCCAGTTCCGGTGCCCGAGCCATTGTCATTCCCAGTGCCGGTGCCGGTGCCGGAGCCGGAGCCGGTCTCGCCACCTTCGCCCGCGCCGGTGCCCTCACCCGCGCCGGTTTCTTCACCAGTGCCCGCGCCCGCGCCGGTTTCCTCTCCCGCGCCCGCACCCGAGCCTTCGCCCTCGCCATCGTCTGTGCCATCGCTGACGAGGTTCACCGGCACGGTGTCACCGCCGAGGCTGTAGTCGCTCGGGCCGCCCTGCGTGCTGAAGCTCGTCTCGACCGGGGGCGCGGGCGGCTTGATCGCATTGGCGATCAGGTTCGGCAAGGTGACACCGAGGTAGGTGAACAGGCCGCGGTCGAGCAGACCCTGCCACTCGGCGGGAGGATTGGTCGCCTTCGGGATGAACCCGTTGACCAACGCGTTGACGGCCAGCACCGGCAGGTTCACCAGATGGGTGGCGAAATCGACCAGGTCGCCGGCGACGAACGACGCCCGCGCCTCGTCGAGGCTCTCGGTGATGCGGACGATCGAGCCGACGATCGGTTCGAAGATCGCCTTGGTCGCGGCGAATTCGGAGATGACGTCGAGCAGCGCGGGCAGCTTCACCGCGCCGGGGAGATTGGCCACGAACTGACCAGGGATGGAGAAGATCGGGATCAGTGGCCGCATCCCGCCCAGATAGTTCAGCACGAACCAGCCGTTGACCTCCGAGTACGCCTCGAAGAACTTGCCTTCCGACAGGTACCCCAGCGACTTCTGGAGCACGCCCGGCAGCAGTCCGAACGCGGTCTCCATCGCCGTGTTGGTGTTCGCAAGGGCGGTCTGGATGGTGGGCCCGAAGTTCGTGTTGAAGTTCTGGAACTCGTTCAGCAGCGGCCCGGGGTTCAGGATGTTCTGCACCAGGAAGTTCGCGGTCTCCTGGAAGATGTAACCGGTGCTCAGCGCTCCCAGCAGATTGGACGCGGCATCCGTGGTGCCTGCAGTCAGCTTCGACAGGCTGTCGAAGGTGTTGGCGGCCGTCTGGCCCCACACGACGAACGGGTTGGTGGCCGCGGTGAGCTCGACCGCCGCGGCCTGCGCCGCGCGCTCCGAGACTTCCTGGATGTCGGGCATCGGGCTGACCGGGCTGAGGGCGATCGCGCCGGCACTGGCCATCGCAACGCCAGCAACCATCAGCTTGCTGCCACGACGAGTAGATGGTGAGTAACTGGGCGAGGGCCCGTAAACCGGCGGATCCGCCTGAACTGCTAGCTGCACGTTTTCTCCTGTTGTGCCTGTGGTTTTGCCAAACGGCAGCCGAAGATTAGCTGAGCCTCACCTAAGAAACAAGAGCTTCGCTTGTCTACATAGGTTCTGTTACGGCTGGCGGCGGCGAGACGAGATCGCAGCTGAAGCGGGGTGCTCGGGCATGACCAAGCGACCGAGTCGAAATTTACCCAAGGGTCACTGACGATCGGGGGCTACGTACCCCAGCGGATGGTGACCTTCGCCACGTCACGGCGCGGGATCTGCTGCCGAGTGGTCGAAAGGTTGCCGACGCCGGTGCGGTGACAGGGCAGAGGGCCCTCGAGAAGGAGCGCCGCTCCCAGGCGGCTCGTCGCCACCTCAAGCGTCAGGCAAAGTGCTCGCACCCGCGTGGCCGAATATCACGCCTTAGCTGTGAAGTTGCTGTCAAGTCCGCGTTGACAGCTAATACTTCGACCGGCTAGATATACGACACAACCAGCGGGGTTTGTAAAGGCCCGTAAGCGCGACAAAGGGGACCGGGGATGAGCGGAACCGAAGCGGTTGCTGCCCAGCGGTCGCGGATCGCCCACGCCATCCGGCTGCTCGCCGTCCCCATCCTGATCGGCTGGGTGGTGCTGACCGTGGTCACCAACGTGTTCGTGCCCTCGCTGGAGAAAGTCGGCGAGGCCAACACCGTCTCGATGAACGCGCACGACGCGCCGGCCTTTATCGCGATGCAGCGCGTCGGCGCCAACTTCGAGGAGTTCGACTCCGACAGCAACGCGATGGTCATCCTCGAGAGCGACAAACCGCTCGAGGCCGCCGCGCACCGGTACTACGACGAACTGATCCAACGGTTCCGCGCCGATCCGGTGCACATCGAGCACGTCGCCGACTTCTGGAGCGACCCCCTGACCGCGGCGGGCGCGCAGAGCGCCGACGGCAAGTCCGCCTACGTGCAGATCTACCTGCGCGGCAACATGGGCGAGACGATCGCCAACGAGTCGATCCAAGCGGTGCGCGACATCATCGCCGAAACCCCGGCGCCAGAAGGGATCAAGGCGTACGTCACCGGCGGCGCGGCGCTCAACGCCGACCAGCGCGTCGCCGGTGACAAGGGCGCGGTCAAGGCCACCGTGGCCACGTTGATCGTGATCGCGATCATGCTCTTGATCGTCTACCGCTCCGTCGCCACCATGCTGTTGATCCTGTTCATGGTGTTCGTCGAACTCGGCGCCTCGCGCGGGATCGTGGCGTTCCTCGGCAATTCCGGCTTCATCGGGCTGTCGACGTTCGCGACAAGCCTGTTGACGTTGATCGCGATCGCCGCGGGCACCGACTACGCGATCTTCCTCATCGGCCGGTATCAGGAGGCGCGTCAACTCGGTGAGGACCGCGAAACCGCCTACTACACGATGTTTCACGGCACCGCCCACGTCGTGCTCGGCTCGGGCCTGACGATCGCCGGGGCGCTGCTGTGCCTGAAGTTCACCCGGCTGCCGTGGTTCCAGACCATGGCCGTGCCGTGCGCGGTGGGCGTGCTCGTCGCCGTACTCGCGGCGCTGACGCTGGGACCGGCCGTCGTCGTGATCGGCAGCCGATTCGGGTTGTTCGAACCCAAGCGCGCCATCAACTCGCGCGGGTGGCGCCGCATCGGCGTCGTCGTGGTGCGCTGGCCCGGACCGGTGTTGGCCGCGACCTGCGCGCTGTCGCTGATCGGTCTGCTGGCCCTCAACGGATACAAGGTCGACTACGACGGCCGCCACTTCCTGCCGGAGGACACCCCGTCCAACATCGGGTACGCCGTCGCCGACCGGCACTTCGACGCGGCCCGGATGAACCCCGAACTGATGATGGTCGAAAGCGACCACGATCTGCGCAACTCGGCCGACTTCCTCGTCATCGACAAGATCGCCAAGGCGGTGTTCCGGGTGCCGGGTATCGCGCGGGTGCAGACGATCACCCGGCCCCAGGGCAAGCCCATCGAGCACACCACGATCCCGTTCCTGCTGAGCATGCAGGGCACCACCCAACAGCTCAACCAGAAGTACCAGCAGGACCGGATGGCCGACATGCTGGTGCAGGCCGACGAGATGGGCAAGACCATCGCCTCGATGGAGAAGATGGCCAGCCTCACCCAGCAGATGGCCGCGACCACCCACAGCATGGTCCAGAAGACCAAGGACATGACGGTCGACGTCGCCGAATTGCGGGACCACATCGCCGATTTCGACGACTTCTTCCGACCCATCCGCAACTACTTCTACTGGGAACCGCACTGCTACGACATCCCGATCTGCTGGGCGCTGCGATCGGTGTTCGACACCCTCGACGGCATCGACACGATGACCGACGACATCCAGCGCCTGGTGCCCGACCTCGAGCATCTCGACAGCCTGATGCCGCAACTGGTCACGCTGCTGCCCCAGCAGATCGAGACCATGAAGACGATGCGGACCATGATGCTGACCATGCAGTCCTCCCAGAAGGGGCTGCAGGACCAGATGGCGGCGATGCAGGAGAACTCGCACGCCATGGGCGACGCGTTCGACGAGTCGATGAACGACGACTCGTTCTACCTGCCCCCGGAAGTGTTCGACAACAAGGACTTCCAACGAGGCATCAAGAACTTCATCTCGCCCGACGGCAAGTCGGTGCGGTTCATCATCGAGCACGAGGGCGACCCCGCCACTCCCGAGGGCATCGACCACATCGACGCGATCAAACTGGCTGCCAAGGAAGCGATCAAGGGCACCCCGCTGGAGGGGTCGACCATCTACCTCGGTGGCACCGCCGCCACCTACAAGGACATGCGCGACGGGTCGAACTATGACCTGATGATCGCCGGATTATCGGCTGCCGCACTGATTTTCATCATCATGCTGATCATCACGCGGGCCGTGGTCGCGGCGGCGGTCATCGTCGGTACGGTGCTGCTCTCACTGGGCACGTCGTTCGGGCTCTCGGTGCTGGTGTGGCAGCACCTGCTGGGCATCCGGTTGCACTGGATCGTGCTGGTGATGTCGGTGATCCTGCTGCTGGCGGTCGGGTCGGACTACAACCTGTTGCTCGTGTCGCGGTTCAAAGAGGAACTGCACCACGGCTTCAAGGTCGCGATCATCCGCGCGATGGCCGGTTCGGGTTCGGTGGTCACCTCGGCCGGTCTGGTGTTCGCCGCGACGATGGCGTCGTTCGTGGTCGGCGACCTGCTCAGCATCGCCCAGGTCGGCAGCACGATCGCGCTCGGCCTGTTGTTCGACACGCTGATCGTGCGCGCGTTCATGACGCCGTCGATCGCGGCGCTGCTCGGCCGATGGTTCTGGTGGCCGCTGCGAGTGCGCACCCCGGCGTCGCGGCGACGCCTGGCGGCGCTGTTCCCGGACCGGGTCGGCGCGACCGCCGACTGAACTGACCGGGACCTCGCGAACGCTCTCGTCGGTGCCGCTGACATGCGATGATGTGCCCATGTCGGAGCCGGAGGTCGCGAACAGCCCGCTGCCGTCTGCCTCCGACCGGGCGATCGCGGACCACAATGTCGGGACCTTCCGGTTCTGGTTCGTCGGCCAACGTTGGGAGTGGTCCGACGAAGTGGCCCGCATGCACGGGTACGAACCCGGCGCCGTCGAGCCCACGACCGAACTGCTGCTGTCGCACAAACATCCCGACGACCGGCAGCAGGTGCAGGACCTTCTCGACCACGCGCTGCACTCCGGCGGGTCGTTCTCCAGCCGGCACCGGTTCATCGACACCGCAGGCAAGGTGCACACGGTCATCGTGCTGGGGGACCGGATGTTCGACGAGTCCGGTGCGGTGGCGGGCACCGAGGGCTACTACGTCGACCTGACCGACACCTTCGCCCAGACGCGACGGCAGGCGCTGTCGGAGACGTTGCCCGAGATGTTCGAGGCGCGTGCGGCGATCGAGCAGGCCAAGGGCGCGCTGATGCTCGTCTACCGCATCGACGCCGACGCCGCGTTCGAGTTGCTCATGTGGCGCTCGCAGGAGACGAACACCAAACTGCGCACGCTGGCCGGGCAGGTCGTCGCCGGCCTCGGGTCGGTCGACGCGCAACGCGACGGTCTGCGACGGCAGTTCGACCACCTGCTGCTGACCGCGCACCAGCGGACCGCCGGATGAGCGAACCCGCATGAATGTCACAGCTGAAATCTGTCGAGTTGGGGTATCAGCAATCCATGAAGATCAGCCGGTTGCCTCGGTGACAGGTGCCCGACCGTGGCTCTGTTAGAGGTCAAGCAGGATGTGCGGGACGCCGCGGTGGTGGTGTCGGTCGGCGGTGAGGTCGACTCCGGCACCGTCACGAAGCTTCAGCCGCACCTCGATGCTGCCCTCGAAGCGGCCGGCGGGCACCCGACGAAGCTGCTGGTCGTGGAGCTCGGCGCGGTGACGTACTTCGGCAGCGCCGGCCTCAACGCCGTCCTCGACTGCTACGAGCAGGGTTCGGTCGCGGGGGTTTCGGTGCGGCTGGTGGCCGCCAACCCCGAGGTGGTGCGTCCCATCGAGGTGACTCGACTCGACAAGGTCATCCGACCGTACAGGTCCGTGGCCGACGCGGTCGAAGGGTGAGCGCGCCGCGCGGGCCGCAGCCCTTGCCGGAGGTCTTCAGTGCCGACCCCGCGGTCGGCGCCGACCTCGCGAGGGTGTCGTGGGAGGCGACCCCGCTGGGGCCGGTGGCGCACTGGCCGCAGAGCCTGCGCACCGCCGTCAGCATCTTGTTGTCGTCGCGGTTCCCGATGTGGATGGCGTGGGGCCCGCAGCTGACGTTCTTCTGCAACGCCGCCTATCGCCGCGGCACGTTGGGACGCAAGTACCCGTGGGCGCTCGGGCGCCCGGCCCGCGAGGTGTGGGCGGAGATCTGGCCCGACATCGGACCGCGCATCGACCGGGTGCTCTCCACCGGTGAGGCCACCTGGGATTCGGCGCTGCTGTTGTTCCTCGAGCGCTCCGGGTACCAGGAGGAGACCTACCACACCTTCTCGTACAGTCCGCTGCGCGACGACGACGGCGTCGTGGTCGGGATGTTGTGTGTGGTCAGCGAGGACACCCAGAAGGTGATCAGCGAACGCCAGATGGCGACGCTGCGCGATCTGGGCTCGGACCCGAGCGTGGTGCGCACCGAAGTGGAGACCCTCGCGTTCGCCGACCGCCAGCTCGGCAACAACATGAGCGATCTGCCGTTCACCCTGACCTACCTGTTCGACGACGACGGCGGCGCACGGCTGGCCGGGGCGACGGGTGTGGTTGGCGGACACCGCATTGCGCCGTCGCGGCTGGCGGCGGACGACTCCGGGGTCTGGCCGGTGAGCCACGCGGTCAGCGGCGAGTCGACGGTCGTCGACCTCGTCCCCGACCGGTATCCGCAGGTGCCGACGGGGGCGTGGGACGCGCCGCCGGTCCAGGCGCTGGTGGTGCCGCTGCTGCAGCAGGGCGGATCGCCGAGCGGTCTGCTGGTGGCCGCGCTGAACCGGTACCGCCCGCTCGACGAGACCTATCGCGGGTTCGTCACCCTGGTCGCCGGACACATCGCCGCGGGGGTCGGCAGCGCGCGCAACTATCAGGCGCAGCAGCAGCGGGCCGAGGAACTGGCCGAGCTCGACCGCGCCAAGACCGCGTTCTTCTCCAACATCAGCCACGAGTTCCGCACGCCGCTGACGCTGATCCTCGATCCGGTCGCCGAGATGCGCGGTCGCGGCGCCGATTTCGACGAGCCCACCCGTGAGGAGCTCGACATCGTCTGGCGCAACGGGCTGCGCCTGGCGAAGCTGGTCAACACGCTGCTCGACTTCTCGCGTATCGAGGCCGGCCGGATGCGGGCGCGGTACGTGCCGGTCGATCTCGGCGCAGTCACCGCCGAACTCGCCAGCGTCTTCCGGTCGGCGATCGAGCGGGCCGGCCTCGCGTTCACCGTCGACTGTCCCGCCGTCGGCGAACCGGTCTACATCGACCGCGACATGTGGGAGAAGGTCGTCTTCAACCTGTTGTCGAACGCGCTGAAGTTCACGTTCGACGGCGGCATCACTGTCGGTGTGCGCCGCGACGGCGCCGAAGCCGTGGTCACCGTCGCCGACACCGGCGTCGGCGTGGCGGCCGACGAGATGCCGCGGTTGTTCGAACGGTTCCACCGCATCGACAACGTGCGCGCGCGGTCCAACGAGGGCAGCGGCATCGGCCTCGCGTTGGTCAGGGAGCTCATCGAACTGCACGGCGGTCGCATCGCCGCCGACAGCACCGAGGGTGTGGGCACGACGTTCACCATCCGGCTGCCGGTCGGCAGCGCGCATCTGCCGGCCGACGCGATCGTGCCCGCGACGGACGCGCGCACCCGGGCCGAGAGCGCCGAAGCCTATCTGCAGGAGGCGATGCGCTGGTTGCCGTCCGAGGAGGCGTTCGACGCACCGCCGGTCGCCCCGGCATCCAGGGCGTCCGCGGCATCAGCGGTCTTCGGTGCCGGCGCGACACCGCGGGTGCTGATCGCCGACGACAACTCCGACATGCGCGAATACGTCGCTCGACTGCTGCGCAACGACGGCTATCTCGTCGACGCCGTGACCGACGGGCAGAGCGCGCTCGACGCGATCCGCGCAGACACCCCCGACATGGTGGTCAGCGACGTGATGATGCCGCGGCTGGACGGGCTGCAGCTCGTCGCGGCGCTGCGCTCGGATCCGCGCACCGCAGCCGTGCCCGTGCTGCTGTTGTCCGCACGCGCCGGACAGGAGGCCGCGATCGACGGCCTGCAGGCCGGTGCCGACGACTACCTGGTCAAACCCTTCGCGGCGGCCGAGCTGCTCGCGCGGGTGCGCACCAACGTCAAGCTCGCCCGGCTGCGCAACCATCACGCCCGATGGCGCACCGCGCTCGTGGATTCGCTGCAGGAGGCCTTCTTCGTCTGCGACGAGGACGGTGCGGTGATCGAGATCAACGCCGCGTTCACCGACATCCTCGGCTTCGGCGTCGAGGGCCCGCCGTACCTGCCGTGGCAGCCGTGGTGGCCCGCCGCCGACACCGACCCCGAGGCGCACCGACAGGTCAGCGACGCGTTCACCCGGATGCTGAGCGAACCGAACGGCCGATTCACCATCCCGGTCACCCACCGCAACGGGCACCGGCTGTGGATCACCGTGGCGTTCAACAAAATCGAGGAGATCGACACCGGGCGAAAGATGCTCGTCGGCACCTTCCGCGACGTGACCGCCGAACACTACACCGTGCAGCGGGAGACCGCGCTCGCCGCACTGAACGAGCAACTCGCCTCGGCCGACACCCTGCGCGACGCGGTCCGCGCCGCTGCTGACGAGCTCAACGCGGTGTGGCGGGCCAACCATGTGCTGGCCGCCACCTTCCCGACCGAGGACGCCGAGAACCTCAGCGAGCCCATCGAATTCGTCAGCGCCGGGAAGCATCTGCGGTGGCACGATCTGCCGGCCGGCACCCAACAGGAGATCCTGGCGCTGCGCACCGCCGACTCGCTCGTCGCCGACACCACCGAACCCGGCACGGCGCGCATCGCGCTGCAACACCCGCGAGGTGTGCTGGTGCTGCATCTCCAGCTGGCCGAGCGGCGACCGTTCACCCCCGAGGACCACACGCTGCTGGCCGTGCTGGCGGGCCGGCTCGGGCAGGGTCTGCAACGGGTGCATCAACTCGATCAGCAGCGCGAGACGGCGCTGGCGTTGCAGCACGCGATCCTGGGGCCGACGGTGTCCAGCGGGTTCGCGGTGCGGTATCAGCCGGCCACGCGGCCGTTGCAGGTCGGCGGGGACTGGTACGACGTGGTCAACCTCGACGACGGCCGGATCGCGCTGATCGTCGGTGATTGCGTCGGGCACGGGCTGCCCGCGGCGACGGTGATGGGTCAGCTCCGAAGCGCCTGCCGCGCACTGCTTCTGGAACATCCCAGCCCCGCCGCCGCGCTGTCGGCACTCGACCGGTTCGCGGCCCGGCTGCCCGGTGCGCGGTGCACGACCGCGTTCTGCGCGGTGCTCACGCCGGAGACCGGCGAGCTCGTGTACTCCAGTGCCGGGCATCCGCCACCGGTATTGGTGTTGGCCGACGGCGGCACCCGGCTGCTCGACGATGCCTCGGTCACCCCGCTCGGGCTGTCCTATGACCACGTCCGGCCCGAGAGCCGCGACGTGATACCGCCGCGCGCGACGCTGCTGCTCTACACCGACGGCCTCGTCGAGCGGCGGCGCGAGTCGTTGGACACCGGAATCCGCCGGCTCACCGGCGTGCTGACCGACCACCGCGCCGTCGCGCTCGACGACTTGGCCGACGAGGTCATGTCCAAATTGACCCCGCACTACGGATACCAGGACGACGTTGCCCTCATGATGTACCGCCAGCCTGCCCCCCTGGAGATCGAATTCGCCGCCGACGCCAACGAACTGGCGCCAACCCGCGGCGCGCTGCGCGCCTGGCTCACGCAGGCCGGCGTCGCGCCCGCCCAGGCCCTCGACGTGCTGATCGCGGTCGGCGAGGCGCTGGCCAACGCGATCGAGCACGGCCACCGCGACCGCGCCGGCGGCACCGTCTCGCTGCGCGCGACCGTGCTGGCGGACCGGCTGCACGTGGCGATCGTCGACACCGGGGTCTGGAAACCGCCCAACTTCGATCCGGCTGCGCACCGAGGCCGGGGTATCGCGCTGATGCGGGCCCTGATGCAGGATGTCTCCATCGAACCGGGGGAGTACGGCACGACGATCAACATGCACGCGAGGATTGCCTGATGGCCACTTACGTGGACGTGCGCACCGGCCGCGGGGAGGACGGCACGGTGCTGGTGAGCGCGACCGGTGAACTGGATCTGAGCAATGTCGAGGCCTTCACCAAAGCGATGGCGGCCGCTGATTCGGAACCGGTGGTGGTCGACTTCAGCGGCATCGAGTACCTCGACAGCGGCGCGATCAACGCGTTGTTCGAGCACGCGGGCCGGATCCGTCGGATCGTGGTGAACCCGATCCTGTTGCCGGTGTTGACCGTCAGCGGCCTGACGCAGGTCGCCGAAGTGCAACCGGCGCACCAAGATTAAGTGCGATCAGGGCAGCACGGTGCGCATCAGCATCACGTTGTAGGCCGACCACAGCGACAGGTTGAAGTACAACTCCTTGCCGGTCGACCACGGATGCAGGAACGGCGCATAGATGCCGCCCGGGATCTCTGCCGACCGCACCAGCAGCCGCTCCGGACTCCACGGCCCCTGCGGTGCGGGCGCGGTCCTGCTGACCACGTCGTTGGCGCCGTTGCAGTACAGCACCAGGTACTGGTTCAGGTAGGTGTTGAACTGCGCGGTCATCTCTCCGACCGGCCCCGGTATGACGACCGTGGCGGCACCGGGATCCCGTGGCACCCAGGCGTTGCGGTCGGCGTTCCAGTACTCGTAACGACCGGTGTCGGCGATCCCGTCCGCAGGCACCCGCGAGATGTAGGCCGCACCACCGCGGCCGGCGGGCGTGCCGAACGAGTACAGGTAGGGGTCGCCGGGACCGGGCTTGAGAAACGCGCCCTGCTGGAAGTTCTGGTTGCCAGGGATGTGCCGGGCGCCCTCGATGCTGCCGTTGCCCGGAGTGCGCACGCTTCCGGGATACACGCCCCAGTGTTCGCCGTTGTCCGGTGAGACCGCGATCGCCGAATAGTTCGTCGTCCAGCGGCCGTCGCTGTCCCAGCTCTTGATCGACATGAAGTTGATGTACTGGTTCCCGCCGACCGCGATGCCTGCCGTCGGGATGATGCCCTTCTCCGTCGGCGCCCACTTGGTGGTGTTGATGATCTGTTTGGACAACCCCGGCGCCCACAGCGGCGAACCCGAATACCGGTTGCCCACCGTGCCGTCGGGCACCGCGACCGTCTTCGACAGCGCCCCGTCCTGGGTGCGGAACAGCGTGTTGTACCGCCACTGCTGTCCGCGCACGCCGCAGTAACCGTAGGTGTCGCCGAACGCCATCAGCACCTGGCGGTTGCCCGGATCGCCGTTGTCCCACATGATCCCGAGGTCGGTGCCGGTGATGGCGAACCGTCCGATGGTGTCGTTGGGACTCTCCGGTCCGGTCACCCACCCCACCAGCGACGTGCCCGGCGGGGCCGGCGGCGGCGGTGGCTGCGGCGGGGCCGCGACCGGGATCTGCTGCGCGGCAATATCATCGGCCGGCGGCGTCGGCGCGACCGCGACCTGCTGCTGAACCTGCGCCGACCGCGGGAGCTGCCCGAGCCGCGGCAGGGGCGCGCCGTCGTTGGTGCCGCGCGGCCGGTGCCCGACCGGCGGGCCGCCCGGCAGCGCCGGCGTCGCGCCCGCGTTGGGTGCCGCGGGCGGCTGCGCGGCCGCGGCGGCGCCCGTGCAGGGCTCGGCCAGCGCACTCGGTGTCACCCCGAACGCGACGCCCAGCGCGATCACGGTGGCGGTGGCCGCCGGGATCATCGACACCGAGCAGATGCGGGAACGCGGCGACATGTCACACCTTTCCGAGGCGGACGTCGCGGTGACGTCTGCGATAGGGCGCAAGTGACGTTAGTGACCGATGAGGCAGAAGTGATCTTCGTGCGCGGATAGATATACATCCGTGACCGTGTCGCAACCAGCGATTTGTGAGTGATTCCGTTCGGCAGCGGGCGTTGTCAAGCTGCGTGGAGTCGGTTGGGTTCGTTTTCGGCGGGAAGGTTGATGCCGACGACTGAACTACCGGTTGCGTCCAGCAGAGTGGTGTACGAGTCGGGCCTGATCAGCGGTACCGGCGTGTCGTAGCCGAATGATTGAAGGTCATCGCGTGATTCTTCGAGAGACCCGCGAAAGTCACTCGAGCAAAGGAATCAACGCGATGACCACTGCCCACAATATCGACCTGCCCGCCGTGCTGGCCGAACGACTCACCACCACCCACCCCGACGTGCTGCGCGAGCTGCTGGCCACCTTCATCCACACCCTGATGGGCGCCGAAGCCGACGCCCTGTGCGGCGCGGGATACGGCGAGCGCAGCACCGAGCGCACCAACTCCCGCAACGGCTACCGCCATCGCCAATTCGACACCCGCGCAGGGTCGTTAGATCTCGCGATCCCCAAGCTGCGGCACGGCTCCTACTTCCCAGACTGGCTGCTGGAACGCCGCAAACGCGCTGAGCGGGCCCTGACGACCGTGGTCGCGACGTGCTACCTGCTCGGTGTCTCTACGCGGCGGATGGACAAACTCGTCGAGACCCTGGGCATCACCAGCCTGTCGAAGTCCCAAGTCAGCGTGATGGCCAAGGAACTCGACACCGCCGTCGAAGCCTTCCGCACCCGACCCTTAGACGCCGGCCCCTACACCTTCGTCGCCGCTGACGCCCTGGTGCTCAAGGTCCGCGAAGGCGGCCGGGTGGTCAACGTGCACGCCCTGATCGCGGTGGGGGTCAACACCGAGGGCTACCGCGAGATCCTCGGCATCGACGTCACCACCGCCGAGGACGGGGCCGGCTGGCTGACGTTCTGGCGGTCACTGACCGCCCGCGGGCTGTCCGGGGTCAAACTGGTCACCAGCGACGCGCACGCCGGCCTGGTCGCCGCGATCGGCGCCACCCTGCCCGGCGCGGCCTGGCAGCGCTGCAGAACGCACTACACGACCAACCTGATGGCCATCACCCCGAAAGCCTCGTGGCCGTGGGTGCGCACCCTGCTGCATTCGGTGTTCGACCAACCCGACACTGAATCCGTTGCCGCACAATATGACCGGATCATCGACGCACTCGCCGACAAGCTCCCCAGGGTCGCCGAGCACCTCGAAGCAGCCCGCCCGGACTTGCTGGCGTTCACCGCATTCCCCAAGCAGATCTGGCGCCAGATCTGGTCGAACAATCCCCAGGAGCGACTGAACAAGGAGATCCGGAGGCGCACCGACGTCGTGGGTATCTTCCCCGACCGCGACGCCCTGATCCGCCTCGTCGGCGCGGTACTGGCCGAACAACACGACGAATGGGCCGAATCCAGGCGCTACCTCGGACTCGACGTCCTGAGCAAATCACGCACCGTCAACGACACCCCGACCGAACAGGAGGCCACCCCCGCGGCACTGCCCGCCTAAACGACCACATCGAAGAATCACACGACGACGTCGTACACCACGTCCCTGGACTTGACCGAACTACCCCAGGTTTTCTTCCGATCTCTATAGGAGGATTGGAAGTTATGCCCCGTCAGTATTCGCCCGAGTTTCGGGTGCGTGCGTTGCGTTTGGTGGACACCACAATGGAGTCTGCGGAAGTGTCTGAGTTCGAGGCGATCAAGTCTGTTGCGAGCAAACTCGGGGTTGCCGAGGAGTCGGTGCGTCGGTGGCGGCGTAAGTCGCAGATCGATGCCGGCGAACGCCCTGGCGTGACGACCTCCGAGCACGCTGAGATTCGCCGCCTCAAGCGCGAGGTCGCCGAATTACGAAGAGCGAACGAGATTTTGAAGTCTGCGTCAGCGTTTTTCGCAGCGGAACTCGACCGCCCAGGAACGAAATGATCGCCTACATCGATGCGCATCGCGATCAGTTCGGGGTCGAGTTCATCTGCCGTGTTCTGCGGGCAGCTATCCCTGGGTTTTTCACCTCCCGCGGTTACCGCGACGCCAAGACCCGCCCCCGCTGCGACCGCGCTCTGCGCGATGAGCTGCTGATCGCCGAGCTGGCCACCGTGCACCGGGCGAACTACTCGGTCTACGGCGTCAAGAAAATGCAGCACGCCATGATCCGGCGTGGCTGGTCGATCGGACGCGAACAAACCCGCAGGTTAATGCACTTGGCTGGCCTGCGCGGTGTGCGGCGCGGCAAACCGGTATTCACCACAATCACCGACCCCGCCGCGGCCCGACCGGCCGATCTGGTCAACCGGCAGTTCGCCACCAGCGCACCCAATCGGCTCTGGGTCGCCGACATCACCTACGTGCGGACCTGGCAGGGGTTCTGCTACACCGCGTTCGTCACCGATGCCTGCACTAAACGGATCGTCGGGTGGGCGGTGTCGCCCACGATGAGCACCGAAGACTTACCTCTTCAGGCGTTCAATCATGCTGTTTGGCAACAGAACTCAGATCTTTCTGAGTTGATCCATCATTCCGACCGCGGATCGCAATACCTATCGCTGACCTATACCGAGCGGCTACTTGAGCTCGACATCGCGCCATCGGTGGGATCTCGCGGAGATAGCTATGACAACGCCCTGGCCGAAGCAGTCAACGCCGCCTACAAAACAGAACTGATCTACCGCGGCCGGCGCTGGCGCGGCGTCGACGACGTCGAACTGGCAACCGCTCAATGGGTGGCCTGGTACAACCAGGAACGCCTGCACGAAGCCCTCGGCTACCTCACCCCAGCCGAGTACGAGACCGCCCTCACCGCGGACTCACACCATGCGAGCCAGCCAGCCCCGGCCCTCGCAACCGCATAGGAAGAAAACCTGGGGTAGTTCAACGGCGAGCGCGTCGCACTCGCGTTCTTCGACACGCCAACCCACGATCTTGCGGGAGTAGATATCGATGATCGAATACGCCTTGAACGTCACACCACGCCACGGGCTACGCAACTCAGTTATGTCCCAACTCCAAATCTGCTGCGAGCCGGTGGCTTTGAGTACTGGGGTCGCCCGCGGTGTCCTACTGCGGGAGCGGGTCGGCGCCACCGGGCGGGCGCTTTGATCGATGATCTCGGCCGCGATGCGCCACCACGAACGCCGCGAGGCCAGCATCACGCCCTGATCCCAAGCCGCAGCGAAGGCGTGATCTACCGATGTTCCCGTCTGCCAGCCAGCGGTGATCTTGTCATGGATCACCGCCCGGTCGGCCTGGGGGATGCGAGAGGGGTAGGCCCGGTCCTTCTGCGGGAGCGGATCGGCCACTTTCGCGCGCGGCTTTGAGCGGTAGTGCCACGTCGAGCGCGACAGATCGATGAACCTCAGCGCTCGACGCTGCGATCCGATTGCCGCGCTGAGCTCGGCGACGAGCTCGTTTTCGAGGTCGAGGAATCGTCGGGATCGCTCGTCGGCGGGGCTTCGTCGGGCTCTTGTGCGTTCATCGCGTGCAAGAGCCCGATAGCTTTTCCCAACGCCTCATTCGTGGCCTCGAGCTCGCGTACCCGCTCTCGTAGATGCGCCAGTTCGGCCTCATCGCGATCCTGCTTGGCCGCATTCGCCTTGGCCAACGCCCTGCGTCGTGCCGGGGGAACCGTCATAGGACCACCTTCCCTCGGAATCAGGGCGCGGTCGAGGTCACCAACGAACACCGCCGCCTGCCACCGTCGGAACTGGTGAGTCGACACCCCCCGAGCAGCAAGGAACGGCCCCTTTTGCCCATAAGGCACAAGCTCGTACTCCACGACGAGCTCCCGAATCTCGCCAGGAGTAAACCCCGGACTGATAGACATAAACCAACCCCTTCACGCCGGTCTGACTGACTCACAACCAGCGTGGCAAAGAGGGCAGGCGATCGTTTTCACGCACAAGTCGCGGGGTATCTGCAGGTGCATGACGTCTGCGGCCAAGGCTCACGACAGCGATACCAGCGATCCGGCTGCCGAGGGCAAGCTGAAGCGCAAGATCACCGGTCCGCTGCTGTTCCTGTTCATCCTCGGCGACGTGCTCGGCGCCGGGATCTACGCGCTGATGGGCGTGCTCGCCGGCGACGTCGGCGGGGTGCTGTGGGCGCCGCTGCTGGCGGCGCTGTTCCTGGCACTGCTGACCGCGGGCTCCTACGCCGAACTGGTGACGAAGTATCCGCGCGCGGGCGGCGCGGCGGTCTTCGCCGAGCGCGCGTTCAAACGGCCGGTGGTGTCGTTCCTGGTCGGGTTCAGCATGCTGGCCGCCGGGGTCACCAGCGCGGCCGGGCTCGCGCTGGCGTTCGCGGGTGACTACCTGACGACGTTCATCGACGTGCCCGCGGTGCCCGCCGCGATCGTGTTTTTGGGACTGGTCGCCTGCCTCAACGCCCGCGGCATCAGCGAGTCGGTCAAGAGCAATGTGGTGATGACGGTGATCGAGCTGACCGGTCTGCTCATCGTCGTGATCGCGGTCGCGGTGATGGTCGGCGGCGGCCGGGGCGACGTGGGCCGCGTCGTCGAGTTCCCCGAGGGCGCGACACCCGCGCTGGCGATCCTTTCCGGTGCCATCGTCGCCTACTACTCGTTCGTCGGCTTCGAGACCTCGGCCAACGTCGCCGAGGAGATCCGCAACCCGAGCAAGGTGTATCCGACCGCCCTGTTCGGGGCGCTGATCACCGCCGGCGTGCTCTACGCGCTGGTCGGCCTCGCGAGCGCGATCGCGCTGCCCGCAGGCGATCTGACGGAGTCATCCGGTCCGCTGCTCGACGTGGTCTCGGCGGCCGGCGTCGGCGTGCCGGACTGGCTGTTCAGCGCGATCGCCCTGGTCGCCGTCGCCAACGGTGCACTGCTCACCATGATCATGGCGAGCCGGCTGACCTACGGCATGGCCGAGCACAACCTGCTGCCCGCCGTCCTCGGGCGCGTGCTGCCGCAGCGACGCACGCCGTGGGCGGCGATCCTCGCGACGACGGTGGTGGCCATGCTGCTCAGCCTGGTCGGCGATCTGTCCACGCTCGCCGAGACCGTCGTGCTGCTGCTGCTGTTCGTGTTCATCTCGACCAACATCGCCGTGCTGGTCCTGCGCCGCGACCACGTCGAGCACCCGCATTTCCGGGTGTGGACCGCGGTGCCGGTGCTCGGTGTGGCCTCGTGCGTGCTGTTGCTCACCCAGCAGACCGCCAAGGTGTGGTTGTTCGCCGCGATCCTGCTGGCCGTCGGCGCCGTGCTCTACCTCGCGGCCCGTGCAGCGACCCGTCGGCAGGCCACGGCGGACTGATTCAGCGCTTGGTCTTGGCGGTGCGGATGAACTGCGTACGGGCGCTTTGGGTTTCGTCGATGAGGATCGCCGCGTCGCGCGCGTAACCGTCGAGCATCTCCTCGTCCGAGCGACGGTAGGCGTCGGGTCGGGGCGAGTACACCATCAAGGTGCCGAGCACCCGTTGCGGTGTGCACAGCGCGGCGAACAGCACACTGGGCGCGCCCAGTTCGATCGCCTGCCTGCGCCACGCGGACCACGGCTGCTGGTGGTTGGAACCGGTGACCGCGACCGCCGCGCCGCGCGCCCACGCTGCGGCGCCGGGGTTGTCGTCGAACCGGTCGTGCAGCGCGCTGAGCCGCTCGGCGACGGGGTCGGTGGCCACCGAGGTGATGCGCCGACCGCGCGTCGTCAGCAGGTTGACGCAGGCGCCCGCCGACACCCCCACCTCCTCGGCGGCGCGGTCCGCGACGAAGCGCAGGGTCCCGGTGAGCGTCATGCTCACCGGCACGGGCCACTGGTGCAGGCGAGCCACGGCCGGGTTGGACGTCATCTGCGAGGTGATCAAAGCGGTCCAATCGTCGAACGGGAAATCAGGTCCGGAGTCCGCTCGTGATACCCGGCGCCGGGACGGCCAAACGCATGTCGGCGATGTGGCGAAATCCGCGGCGCGGGCTTCTAGAGTCGCGATGTGAGCGCGATCCTTCGGGGGGCGGCCGTGCTGGCCGGTCTACTCCTCGGCTTTCCCAGTCCTCCGGTGGCGGCCTTCCCCGGAGGGGACGCGGCGGGCGCGTTGACCGTCGGCGGCCTCAACCGCACCTATCAGGTGCACACCCCGCCGGGACCGGAGGAACCGGCCGGTCTCGTCGTCAACCTGCACGGCGCGGGCATGACAGGGTTCGCCCAGGCCGAGGCGACGAATTACGACGCGATCGCCGATCAGCACCGGTTCGTCGTCGCCTACCCCGACGGCGTGGACATGAGTTGGGCCGACGGGCGGGGCGCGTCGGTGCCGGACCGTCAGGGTGTCGACGACGTCGGCTTCATCGTCGCGCTCGTGGATCGCCTGCGGCAGGACTACGACATCAATCCCGGCCGGATCTTCGCCACCGGCACGTCGGCGGGCGGGTTCATGGCGTCGCGGCTCGGCTGTCAGCGTGCCGACGTCTTCGCCGCCATCGCCCCGGTCGCCGCGTCGTTCACCGCGGGGCTGCCGTGCGCACCGGCGCAGGCGGTCTCGGTCCTGCAGGTGAACGGCACCGCCGACCCGGTCGTGCCGATCGGCGGCGGCCGGATGTTCGGGCGCGGCGGCCCCAGCGACATCGTCGCGCCGGCGGCGATGGCGCAGCGGTGGCGCGAGGTCAACGGGTGCCCGCCGCCCGTCGAAGAGGTCAACGGCCCGGTGCGCCGGATCGCGGCGGCCGGCTGCGCCGGCGGAACCGAGGTGGTGTTCGTCCAGATCGACGGTGGCGGCCACGTGTGGCCGGGTGGCTTCCTGAGCCCGTTCGACGCCTCGCAGGCCACCGGACAGTTCTTCGCCGGCCACGGCCGCTGACCGCAATCCGCGCAATCCGACGGGTTTCTGGCAAACAATCTGATATGACCGTCGGCATGGACAGAGCTGTCACGTACATCGGTCGGATCGGCGGTCTGGCCGTCGCGTTGGGTGTCGGAGCCGCCGCGTTCAGTGGCGGCGGCGTCGCCTGGGCGCAAACCGAGGACAGCGGACCCGACACGCCCGCCAGCGCGCCCGCCGAGCAGGAGTCCGAGCAGTCACCGTCCGCTGAGCCTGCCGAACCGTCGGAGCCGGCCGAGCCGGAGAGCGACGACGTCCGGTCCGCCCCCGTCGGCGTCGTCGTCTCGACCGGCGGCGCGCACCACCGCGACGACGACCCGCAAGAACCAGAACCAGAACCAGAACCGGCGCCGGAGAGCGCCGGGACCGTCAAGCGCGACAAGGACCGCGTCGTCACCGAACCCGAGCCGGCGGCACCCACCGCTCAGGTGGCCGACCCGGTCGAGCCGGCGACGCCGCCCGAGCCCGATCTCGTCGAAGTCACCGAACCCGTTGCGCCGCAACCGGTTGAGGCGCCGCCGGCCGAGACCGTCGTCACCGTCGCGCCGGACCGCGAGCCCGACCCGGCCCCGGTGAGCACGACGGCCACGCTGCTCTCAGCGGTGCTGACGACGGTGCTGGCGCCCCTGGCCGACGGGCCCGCCCAACCCGCTCCGCCGCCACCGATCCCGTTGACGCTCATGGCATTTGCCCGCCGCGAAGTCGACAGCGCCCTGTTGTCGAACGCGCCGGTCGTCGAATCGGTCAGCACGCCGATGGCCGCCGCCGAGGTGACCGACGCGGAACCGGTGTTCACCGGCCGGCCGTCGCTGGTGACGCAGATCTTCGTCGCGGGACTGCGGCTCATCAAGCCGGTGCTCAACCTGTTCGGCATCGAACTGAACGGCACCAGCGCGCGGATCCCGTTCTTCACCGACGGTGTGCCGCCGTTCTTCGTGACGTTCGGGCTGAAGGTGAGCAGCTCGGAGTACCAGGGCTGGAAGGTGTGGACGCTGGCGCCGCCGGAACCCACCGAGAAGGTGGTGGTCGCCATGCACGGCGGCGCGTTCATCTCCACCGCCAGCCTGTTCCACTGGTGGACCTACGCCGATCTAGCCCGCGACACCGGTGCGACGGTGGTGGTGCCGCTGTACCCGCTCGCCAACGCGCAGGGCACCGGCGGCACCGCCAAGACGGTCGTGCCGACCGTGGCCGACTTCATCGCCGCCCAGGTGGACACTCACGGCCGCGACAACGTCAGCGTGCTGGGCGATTCGGCGGGCGGTTCGATCGCGCTGGCCGCCGCGCAGGAACTCGTGCGCCGCTGCGACGGTGATCAGGCCTGCCTGGCCGCCACGCTGCCCGGACGCCTCGTGCTGCTCTCGCCCGCGCTGGACTCGAGCATGACCAACCCGGCCATCGCCGACGTCGACGATCCGTTGCTCAGCGCGGCCAGTTCGAAGCGCAACGGGCTGTGGTGGTCGCGCGGCCTGGAGACACCGGGGGACCCGGACGGCACCCAGCACCCGCTCTCCAGCCCGATCTACGGGTCGCTGGCGGGTCTGCCGCCGACCACGGTCTACGCCGGCTCACTGGACCTGCGGACACCGGATGTGCTTGTGTTGCAGCAGAAGGCGAGCGCCACACCGGGCGCCGACTTCACCTTCGAACTGCGCAACGGCCAGGTCCACGACTGGACGATCTTCCCGTTCCTGCCCGACGCGCACGCCGAACGTCCGAAGATCTACCGGGACCTCGGGCTCGTCGCCGAGGTCTAGCGCAACAGGAGGCGCGATGACCGAACCGGCCATCACCGGAATTCACCACTTCTCGATCACCGTGACCGATCTCGAAGCGAGTCTGGCGTGGTACGAGCGGCTGCTCGGTGCACAGCGGGTGCCGATGAAATTCCCGCACTACGACTGCGAGGACACCGGCTACGGCGAACTGCTCATCGAACCGCGCTCCGGGGTGGTGATCGGACTGCACACCAACACCGGCAACGACGGCCAGCGGTTCGACGAGGCACGAACGGGTCTCGACCATGTGGCGCTCAACGTCGCGTCGCGCGACGAACTCGACCAGTGGACGCGGCGGCTCGACGAACTCGGCATCCCGCATTCCGGTGTACGCGCGGGGGAGGAGCCGTTCCCGTTCGCGACGGTCGTCTTCCGCGATCCGGACAACATCCAGCTCGAGTTGTTCGCGGTCGGCTAGTCCCCGTCAGCGCGTCAACCGGGCGACGGCCTCGTGCATCTCGCTGAACAACCACGAATCCTTGTGCCGGACGCGGACGTGGTTGCGCCACTCCTCGTGCGCCGCGGTGAACGCCTCACCGGCCGGTGTGCCGCCGGCGTGTTTGAGCGCGGCCATCGCCAGGATCATCGCCGCGGAGCCCGTAGAGTACAGAGGATCGTCGTCCATGCGGGGCAACCTATCGCTTAGGCTGCGGCCATGGCACTCGACCGCGCCGCGCTCGTCGCGGGCAGTATCCGCTTCGCCTCGGGCGTCTCGTTCCTGATCGACCCGCTGCGCGCCAACCGGCTCTGGGGTGACCCCGACGAGCCCGCTGCGACAACGCGATTGCTGCTGCGGTCCATGGGGTATCGCGATGCGCTGATCGGCGGGCTGCTGCTGTCGGCGGCGCTGCGCGGCCGCGACACCCGCGGATGGTTCCTGGCTTCCGGCGGCGCCGACGCCGCCGACCTGCTGGGCGGGATCGGCGTGCACCACGAGATGAAGCGCTCGCAGCGCGTCATCGGTCTCGGCGGCGCGGTCATCGGGATCGGCGTGGGCGCGTGGGGCGCGCTGCGCAGACCGAACCCGCAGTCAGCGCGTCAGCAGTAGGCAGCCCGCGATCGGGCCGCCGCCGGCCGCGGCCACCGCGACCTCGGGCTGCCGCGCCAGCTGGCGGTCACCGGCCTGCCCGCGCAGCTGCGCGCAGGCCTCGTGCAGCAGCCAGTATCCGTGCATCCGGCCTGCCGACAACTGCCCGCCGTAGGTGTTCAGCGGCAGCTCACCGTCGAGGGCGATCCGCGTCGCTCCCTCGACGAACGGGCCCGCCTCGCCGTCGGCGCAGAACCCGAGCGCCTCGAGCCAGGCGAACGTCAGAAAGGTGAAACCGTCGTAGAGTTCGGCCACGTCGACATCGGACGGACGCAGGTCGGTGCGTGACCACATCTGCGCCGCGGCGTCGGTGGAGGCCATCTTCGGGAAGTCGTCGCGGTGGAACCATCCGCCCGAACCATACGATCCGCCGGCGGCTTCCACCCGGATTGCGGGCTGCGGGCAGTCGGCGGCGTGGTCGGCGTGGGAGACGACGAGCGCGATCGACCCGTCGATCGGGACGTCGCAGTCGAACAGCCCGAACGGCGTGGACACCGGCCGAGCCGCCAGATAGTCGGCCATGCTCATCGGATCACGGTATGCGGCAAGCGGATTGAGCGCGGCATTGCGTCTGCTGTTGATCGCCAGCCAGCCCAGCTGTTCCTTCGTCGTGCCGTACAACTCCATGTGCCGACGGCAGTGCATCGCGAGCCAGTTGGCCGCCGAGTAGGCGTGCGCGGCCAGTAGTTCGCCGACGTCCTCGAACGGCCGCAACTTGCGCGGCGTGCCCGGGGTACGCGGTTCGACGGGCGGATTGGCCAGCGGGTTGTCGTCGGCGCCGCTGGGGGCCTGGTTCATCGTGCCGCCGAGCATCTGCACGGTCCGGTAGACCAGCACGTGTCGCGCGCGACGCTCCGACACCGCCACCATCGCGGACATGACCGGGGTGAGGATGCCGCCGGTGGGATAGCCGAAGCCCTGGTCGGTGGCGTGATTGCCCAGTGCGGCAATCACTTCGGTCGATGGGACGTCGCCGAATGTGACGACGCCGTCGATGTCCTCGGCGCGCAGCCCGGCATCGGCAACCGCGGCGTGCACCGCTTCCATGGTCAGTTCCATGCCGGGGATGCCGGTGCGCCGTCCGATGCGCGAAATGCCGAGGCCACTGATGATCGCGTCCTTCTCGAAGGTGCTCGTGCCCATCGGTGTCCTGCTCCCGTTCGCGCGTTTTTGTGAAGACAGTGCGGTCGACTGTACTTTGCCTGGTGTGTCCGATGACGTCGCACCCGCAGCGAGGATGCTGCCGCCTCTCGATGAGCACAACCGGCCGTTCTGGACGGGCGGCGGCGACGGCAGGCTGCTGATCAGCCGGTGTGTGAGCTGCGAGCGGTGGGTGTCACCGCCGGCCGCCGACTGCCCGGACTGCGGCGGGGAACTGGCCCCGCGCGCGGTGTCCGGGCGCGGCACCGTGTTCACCTACACCGTCAACCATCAGCCGTTCAATCCGGCCGTGCCGGTGCCGTACGTGGTGGCGATCGTCGAGCTCGAAGAACAGGTCGGGCTGCGGTTGGCGGCCAATATCGTGGACTGCGAACCGGATTCGGTCCACATCGGGCTGCCGGTGCAGGTGCGCTTCGAACGCCAGGGTCAGGACGCGTTCGTGCCGGTGTTCATGCCGCGCCGCGCCTGACCGGCGGCGGGCGGCGCCTGCCGCGCGGCGGTTCATCGGCCGGCGGTTCGGCCACCTGCTCGCGGAGCCGTCGCAACGCCTGGGCGAGCAGGCGCGAGACGTGCATCTGCGAGTAGCCCATTCGTTCGGCGATCTGCGTCTGGGTCATGCTCTCGAAGAACCGCAGTGTGAGCACGGTCTGCTCGCGTTCGGGCAAGGCGGCGATCAGCGGCCGCACGGTTTCGAGGTCGACGACCTTGTCGATGTTGGGGTCGACGTCGCCGAAGGTGTCGCCAACCGAGCGGTGCTCGTGGTCGGAGGAGGTCTGCACGTCGGTGGACAGCGTGGAGTAGTTGCTGCTCGCGATCGTCGCCTCCATCACCGACTCGCGGTCGATGCCGAGGTGGGCGGCGACCTCGGAGGCGGTCGGCGCCCGCCCGATCTGCTGGGACAATTCCGCGCGCGCCTTGACCAACTGGCCCTGTAGGTCCTTGAGCCGGCGCGGCACCTTGACGGCCCATCCGTAGTCGCGGAAGTGCCTGCGCACCTCGCCCATCATCGTGGGCACGGCGAACGACAGGAAATTGGCGCCGTTGTCGGGGTCGAAACGATTGACCGCGTTGACCAGTCCGACGCGGGCGGCCTGGATCAGGTCCTCGATCGGTTCGCCGCGGTTGCGGTAGCGGCGGGCGATGTGATCGGCCAGCGGCAGTGTGCGGGCCACGATCGCCTCCCGCTGGCGCCGATACGCGACGGACCCGGCGTCGAGCGTCTTGAGTTGACGGAACATGTCCGTCACGTCTGCGTATTCGGAAGTCGTCTCTGACACCACACAGGCTCCTCACTCTCGACCCTGCCGTATCGCTCGCACGGCTCGGGTCTGAACCTGTGGCTGCTGGGGTTTACCCCCTGGCGCGGCATGTCGAAACATCGCCGCGGGGTGGTCAGCCGGCGAGTTCGCGTGCCCGTGTCGGTGCGTCGAGCGCGTGCCTGCCGCGCGAACGTGGCCGCACCCGCACGGGGCTGCTCACCAACGCGCTGTCCCAGACCGCTCCGGTCAGCGCGGCCGCGGCCAGCGCCGTCAGCCCTGCCATCGCGATGAGTGTGTCAGCGTCCATGACCTAACAGGTACCCCCGCGTGCCGGTTGGCAACCCCATCAAATGTGCCGGGCTCAGCGCGCCCGGCGGGCCAGCGGCTCGGTCTGGTGGATGACGATGCGTTTACCGCTGACCGTGATCCAGCCGCGCTGGGCGAACTCGGAGAGCGTCTTGTTGACCGATTCCCTTGACGCGCAGACCAATTGGGCGATCTCGGCCTGGGTGAGGTCGTGGTCGAGGTGCAGTTGGTTGTCCCGGCGGACGCCGAACCGCTGCGACAGCGACAGCAGTTGCTTGGCTATCCTGCCGGGCACATCGGTGAAGTTCAGATCTGTGATGAGGTCTTCGGTGCGCTGCAGGCCGCGCGCCAGCACCCGCATCAACCGCTCGGTGACGTGCGGGCTCCCGGCGATGCACGCCTGCAACTTCTCGCGGTCGATCACCGCCGCGCAGACGTTCGTCAGCGCCGTCGCCGAATCGGCGTGTGGTCCGGGGTCGAACATCGACTCCGCGCCGAAGATGTCCGGCGGCCCGATGACCGCCAGCAGCTTCGCGGGGTTGTCGGCTGAGCTCCAGCCGATCTTGACCTTGCCGGCCAGTACTACGTAGAGCCGGGTGTCACGCTCGCCCTGGCGGTAGATGCAGTCGCCGGCCCGGAACCGGACCGCATCGAAACAACCGATCCGTTCGGCACGGTCGTCGGGGGACAGGCCCCGCAGGATCGGCGCCTGCGCCAGCACGGCCTCGCTGCGGCGGTCCAACCGGCCCTTCGTCACGGCTGCTGCTTCGAGCATGGTCCCCTCCAACGGCCGGTGTCGCCGCGGAACTACCCGGCCAGAGGCCGGCTAAACGCGCTACGTCCCGGTGGAGGCCATTTCGCGGCGGTCGGCGCGCTCCAGCGCGGTGCCCTCGATGTCGACGTCGGGTACGTACTTCTCGAACCACCGCGAGTGTGCCCACACCTTGCGCCCGAGGATGCCCATGATCGCCGGGATCAGCGTGAGGCGGACGACGAACGCGTCGAGGAACACGCCGACGGCGAGCGTGAGGCCCACGGACTTGATGATCGGGTCACCACCGGCGAGGAACGCGATGAACACCCCGAACATGATCAGCGCCGCAGCGGTGACCACGCGCGCGGACAACCCCACGCCGGTGCGCACCGCCTCCAGCGCGTCGTCGGTGCGCGCCAATTCCTCTTTCATCCGCGACACGACAAACACCTGGTAGTCGCTGGACAGCCCGAAGATGATGGCCAGCACGATGATCGGCAGGAAGCTGATGGTCTCTCCGGGGGTGATCCCGAGAAGGTCTGCGCCCCAGCCCCATTGGAACACAGCGACCTGCACTCCGAGCGCGGCGAACACCGACAGCAGGAACCCGATGATCGAGGTGATCGGCACCAGCGCGGCGCGGAACGCGACCGTCAGCAAGATGAACGCCAACCCGATGACGACCAGCAGGAAGACCGGCAGCGCGGCCGCCAGCTTCTCGGAGGTGTCGATGTTGGACGCGGTGTTGCCGCCCACGAGGATGGTGGCGCCGGTGTCGCCTTCGATGGCGGCGCGGTCGGCGCGGATGCGCTTGACGAGGTCGGCGGTGGCGGTGTCGTTCGGACCCGTCTCCGGGATGACCTGGATGATCGCGGTGCCGTTCTGGCTGATACCGGGGGCCGCCGTCACCACGCCCTGCTCACGCTGCAGGTTGCCGGCGATGGTGGCCGCGGCGTTCGGGTCACGCGCCTCGGTCAGGTCGGCGACCACCAGAAGCGGGCCGGTGAATCCGGGGCCGAGATTCTGCGCGGTCAGGTCGTAGGCCTTGCGCGACGTGTTCGACTCGGGTTGCGAAGAGCCGCTGGGCAATCCGAGATGCATCCCGAACGCCGGCAGCCCGATCACGATGAGCGCCGCGGTCCCCGCGACGAGCAGCGGCTTGCGGAACGCGACGACGAACCGGCCCCACTGCGCGCCCAGCGTGCGGTGCGGGGTGTAGGCCGCGACCTGCGCGACCTCCTTGGCGCGTCCCGGCTGCAGCGGGGTCTTGATGAACTTGGCCACCCGCTTGCCGGCGAACCCGAGCAGGGCGGGCAGCAGCGTGACCGCGATCAGCAGGGCGATCAGCACCGACACCGCGGCGGCCAGCCCCATGTAGGTCAGGAACGGAATGCCGACGATCGACAGGCCGCACAGGGCGATGATCACGGTGAGCCCGGCGAACACCACGGCGCCGCCTGCGGTGCCCACGGCCAGCGCGACCGCCTCCTGCTCGGGTTTGAGCAGCAGCAGGTTGTTGCGGTAGCGGTTGAGGATGAACAGCGCGTAGTCGATGCCGCACGACAGGCCCAGCATCAGCGCCAGTGACAGCGCCGCGGTGGGCATCTCGACAAGGGCGGCGACCGCGAAGATTCCGGCCGCGCCGATCCCGACGCCGATGCAGGCGGTGATGATCGGCAGCCCGGCCGCGACCACCGCGCCGAAGGTGACCAGCAGGATCAGGAACGCGGCGACGATTCCGATGATCTCGGGCAGTTCCGAGACCTTGACCCGGTAGCCGGGGTAGACGCTGCCGGAGTACTCGACCTGCACTCCGGCCTGCTGCGCGGGCGCCATCGCCGACTCCAGGGCCGTCAGCGTCGCGTCGTCGACCTCGCCCGGCTGGGCCTTCCATTGCACCTGACCCAGCCCGACGTTGGCGTCGGCCGACATCAGCCGGGTCTCGGCGGGCCCAGCGGCGACGGCCACCTCGGGGATGGACCGCACGGTGTCCAGCGAGCGGTTGATCGCGTCGACCACCGCCGGGTCGGTCAGTCGGGGATCGCCGGGGGTGGCGAAGGTGATCTGGGTCTGCGCACCGCTGAACGCGGGCAGCTTCTGCTGCAGTTGCTCGACGGCGCGCTGCGATTCGGTGCCGGGGATGCTGAAGTTGTCGCTGGGCTCGCCGCGCAGACCGACCGCGGCCGCGGCGACGCCGATCAGCACGGCCAGCCACACGCCGAGCACCCACCAGCGCCGTCGGAAGCTGAAGGCGCCGATCGCGTACAGGTACTTCGACATCAGGTCTCCATGGCGTGTCCCGGGCAGAATCGCGGCAGGTATTCCCAATGACATCCCGGTTATGCACGCCAGCGCCGAAGTGTGCGCTACGTCGCGCTCAGGCGCGCGCGATGTTCTCGACGATGATCTCGCGCGCGGTTTCGTAGAACGCGCTGATCAGGGTGGAGAACGACAGCTCGAACGGGTAGATCATGTGGACGTCGAGGGGGTCGAGGCGCCAGTCGGGCAGCACGGGCACGATCGTGCCCGCACGTAGTTCGGCGGTGCAGATGATCTGGGTCGGCATCGCGCCGACGCCCAGCCCTTCGAGGATGTACTGCTTGCACACCTGAAAGTTGTTGGCGCGGGCGCGCACCGGCGGCGTCACTTCCAGCCGGCGCGACCGTCGGGTGACGGCGAGCCGGCGCGGCCCACCGAACCCGAAGTCGATGAACGGCACGGAGTCGAGCTGCCCGGGCTCGGTGAGCGGTTGCGGCAGCTGGTCGACGAAATGCGGTGCGGCGCAGAGAAACAACTCGAGGCTGAACACCTTGCGGGCGATCAGCGTGGAATCCTGCAGCGGCCCGGTGCCGAACACCACGTCGAATCCGTCGCGGATCGGGTCGACCATGTTGTCGACGAGGCGGATGTCGAGCCGCGGGTTGGGATAGTGCCGCAGGAACGCCGCGCCGACCCGCGACGCGTAGTCGATGCCGACGAAGACCGGGATCGCCACCCGCAGTTCACCGCGGGGTTCCTGGCGGCTGCTCTCCACCAGCGCGCGCACGCCGTTGGCCTCGGTGAGGATGTTGACGGCGTGGCGGTACACCTTCTCGCCGACGTCGGTGACCGTCAGCTGGCGGGTGTTTTTGCGCAGCAGCTTGATGCCGAGGTCGGATTCGAGCTTGGTGAGCTTGCGGCTGACGGTCGACTTCGGCATGCCGAGCAGGGTCGCCGCCCGCGACAAGCTGCGGTTCTCCACGACCTTGCCGAAGATCAGCAGGGCGTCGAGGTCGAAGGGCAGGTTCTGCTCCACACTCCACCTCCCGCGCGCCCGTCGTCGTTCCAAATATGCAACACGGTGTTGCGCGAATGGGTCTATTTCGGCGGATTCTCCGGCGGTACCTTCGGCCTACCGTCTCCAGCCCGACGGAGGAGGACCGTTGAGTCACGACAGCCTGGTGACCAAACCCGCGAGCGGACACTGGACCGACGCCTACCCGGAACTCGGCCGCGGGCCGGTCTCGCTCGAGGACTGCGTCTCACCGGAGTTCTACGACAAGGAACGCGAACACGTCTTCAAGAAGACCTGGCTGTACATGGGCCGCGTCGAACGAGTGTCCAAGTCGGGCAGCTACTTCACCCGCGAGCTGCGCTTCCTCAACACGTCGGTGATCATCGTGCGCGGCAAGGATGACGTGGTCCGGGCGTTCCACAACATCTGCCCGCACCGCGGCAACAAGATGCTGTGGGAGGACGATCCGTTCCAGGAAGTCGAGGGCCGCGCGCCGCTGCTGTACTGCCGCTTCCACGGGTGGCGCTACAAGCTCGACGGCTCGTTGCACTCGGCCACCCGCAAGGATCTGCTGCTGGACTTCGATGCCGACAGCTGCCGGGTACCCGCGATCCAGTGCGAGGTGTGGGAGGGCTTCATCTTCATCAACCTCAACCCGCACAACACCGAACCGCTGCGCGACTTCCTGGGCGAGCTGGCGCACGAGATCGAGGGGTACCCGTTCGCCGGCCCGCACCAGGTGTACAAGTTCAAGGCCGAACTGCAGTGCAACTGGAAGATCTTCCTCGACGGTTTCGCGGAGAGCTATCACGGGCCGTACCTCCACGCGTCGTCGTTCGGCGCGCTCACCGCCGAGGCCAGAGACGCCTTCGACCAACCGAATCCGTTCACCGACGCGCTGGCCTACCGGCTCAAGGGCCCACACCGGATGTTCTCGTTCTCCGGCGAACCGTCCCGAAAGACGCCGTACTCCAAGCCGATCGAGTGCGTGTTCGAGGCCAGCGCCGCCGGGCCGTGGAACAAGAAGCCCGACCGCGGGCCGATGCCGCCGGGCATCAACCCGACGCGCTCGGAGAAGTACGGATTCGACTCGTTCCAGTTCTTCCCGAACTTCGCGCTGATCTTCGGGGCGTCGGGTTTCACCGTCCACACGCACTGGCCCACCGGACCGCACTCGCACATCTTCGAGACCGAGGCGTATTACCAGCCGCCGACAACACACAAAGAGCGGCTGGGCCAGGAGCTGACGGTCACCTTCCTCAACGACATCATCCTCGAGGACGCCAGCCCGTCGGAGGGCCTGCAGGCGATGCTGAACAGCGGTGCGCTGACCCACTTCACGATGAACGACGAGGAGATCCTGCTGCGCCACTTCCACAAGGTCGTCGGCGATTACGTCAGCGCCGGCGAAACGGCAGGCCGATGAGCGCCGTTCTGCCGCCGGGATTCTCACACCTCGAACACCTGGTGCCCGAATGGGCCATCGAGGACGGGCACGACCGCTACGTCAAGCGGGTCAACAGCTCGATGGAGCAGATCCGCGCCTTCTACGACGAGATCTTCCCCTTCGCCGAGGAGGCGCTGGCCTACGTCGACAAGTTCGAGTACGGCGAACCGCTGCCCGACGACGTCGCGAATCTGCGCAACCTGCTGTACTCGCTGATCACCGTCTCGCTCGCGGTGGAGTTGTGGGGCCAACCGCGCGTCAAACATTCGGCCGAGACGATCCTGACGAGAGTGAGCTGAGCCGCCGTGAGCCTGACTTCCGCACTCGACGTCGTCGACCTGACACCCCGTATCGGCAGCGAGATCCGCACCGACCTGGACACGCTGGTGTGCGGGCGGGCAGCCCAAACGATCCGCGCCACACTGGAACAACGCGGTGTGGTGTTCTTCCGCGGCCTGCAGATCAGTGACGAGCAGCAGGTCGCGATCGCCAGGACACTCGGCACGGTGGTGGCCAACGAGGGCGAGGACGGGATCTACAAGATCTCGCTCGACGAGACCGTCAATCAGCGTGCGAAATACCTGAAGGGCTCGCTGTTCTGGCATTTCGACGGTTCGCTTCAGCCGTATCCGAACCTGGCGACGCTGCTGCGGGCGGTGCGGCTGTCCGACACGGGCGGTGACACCGAGTTCTGCAACACCTACGCGGCCTACGACGATCTGCCGCAGTCCGACAAGGACCTGATCGCCGATCTGCGCGTCGTGCACAGCGCCGAGCGGTCGCAGTACTACGTGACCCCGGAGATGAGCTACGACGAGATCGCGTTCTGGCAGAAGTCGGCGACCAAGGCGTGCCCGATCGTGTGGACCCACCGGTCCGGGCGCAAGTCGCTGCTGCTGGGCGCGACGGCCGACTACGTCGTCGGGATGCCCGTCGAACAAAGCCGCGCACTGCTTGCGCGCCTACGGGATTGGGCGACGCAGCCGCAGTACGTCTACCGGCACCGCTGGCAGGTTGGTGACCTGCTCATCTGGGACAACACCGGCACGATGCACCGGGCGCTGCCGTACGCCGCCGACAGCGGCAGGCTGATGCACCGCACGATCCTGGCGGGCGAAGAGCCGCTGCATTGAAACTCGGAATCGCGACGCCCGTCGTCACCAACGTCGCGGGCACGAAACTGACCTGGGAGCGCGACGCAACGGTCGACGACATCGGCCGCGTCGCCGAGGCCGCCGACCGGTTGGGCTACCACCATCTGACCTGCAGTGAGCACATCGGCATCCCCGCCTCCGAAGCGGGCCGGCGCGGTGCCCGCTACTGGGACCCGCTCGCGACACTGGGCTACGTTGCCGCCAAGACCCGCCACATCCGGCTGGCCACGATGACGCTGGTGCTGGGCTATCACCACCCGCTGGCGATCGTGAAGCGTTACGGCACACTGGATCACGTCAGCGGTGGCCGGGTGATCCTCGGCGTCGGCGTCGGGTCGCTCAAGGAGGAGTTCGATCTGCTCGGGGCGCCGTTCGAGGACCGCGGACCCCGCGCCGACGACGCGCTGCGGGCGCTGCGCGCGGCGCTGACGAGCAACGAGCCGGCCTACGACGGCGAGTACTACTCGTTCGGCGGCCTCACCGTGGACCCGTGCGCGCTGCAGGCGCACATGCCGATCTGGGTCGGCGGGCGGACCCAGCGGTCGCTGCGGCGTGCGCTCACGCTCGCCGACGGCTGGTGCCCGTTCGGGATCCCGCTGCAGACCGCCGCAGAATGGTTGCGCGCCCGCGAGATACCGCCCGGCTTCGAGGTCGTGCTGCCCGCCGACCGGCCACTGGACCCGATCGACAACCCGGACGCGACCAGGGACACGCTGCGGGCGATGGCCGCGGCGGGCACGACCGTGGTGTCCGCGGTTCATCCACCGCTCGGTCGAGCACTACCTCGAACAGATCCACGCGCTGGCCGAATTGCACCGCGACGACGAAAGGTGAGCATGACCGACGAGGACGGATCTCCACTGCTGGCGCCGCTGACCGCCGCCGAATGGGGTGACGACGAGTACGCCGCGGTCGGCGCGTTGATGGGCATACCCGGCGCCGACGTCCCGCGCGCCGGCTCGGGCGAGGCCAGGGACCCGGCGAATTTCGACATCCTCGGCGTCCTGGCCCGCCATCCGAAGATGGCGCGAAAATTCCTCGGCTTCAACGCGTTCCTGTTGCAGCAGGGCGAACTGCCGCTGCGGCTGCGCGAGCTGGCGGTGCTGCGGCTCGCGCACGCCCGGCGCTCGGCGTTCTTCTGGGGTGAGCACATGAGGATCGCGAAGGCCGGCGGGCTGTCCGACGAGGACATCGACCGGTTAGCGCGCGGCAACGCCGAGTTCGACGGCGTCGACCGGCTGGTGCTCGAGACCACCGACGAGTTGCTGGCGCGGGGCCGGGCGACGCCCGCGCAGTGGCGGCGACTCGTCGACGAACTCGGCACGCATCAGGCGATGGAGCTGATCTTCGTCGTCGGCACCTACGGCATGCTCGCGATGGCCTGCGACACCTGGCAGCTGGCCCCGCCGGCGGGCAGCGCGCAGCTGCCGGACTAGGCGCCGGGCTCGTCGGGGCTACGCCGCCAGCTGCGCAGGCCCCGGTGCGCGGCGAATGCCCCGACCACCGCGGTGACACACCACACCGCGATCGCCACGTAGGTCAACGGCGAGTTCAGATCCGAGATCGACGCGCCCAACGCGGTGTACACGAACGCCCGCGGGACCGAACCGATGAACGCGCCGACAGCCATCTGCCACAGCGGAACTCCGAACGCGCCGAACGCATAGGAAGCCAGCGCGTCGGAGATACCCGGCACGAACCGCTGTCCGACCACCGCCCACAACCCGCCGCGCGCGATCAACCCGTCGAGCCGGGTGGCCCGCTCCTCGCCGAGCAGCGCACGAGCGCTGTCGCGGCCGGCCCGCCTGCCCACCAGGCTGGTGACGACGGCGGTCGTCACCGTGGCGCCGAGGGTGGCGAAGGTGCCCATCAGCGGTCCGAACAGCACCCCGCTGGCGGCGGCCAGCAGCGGGCCGGGGACGAACACCGCGCCGAGCAGACCGGACACCACGACGTACACCAGCGGCGCGACCGGGCCGGCGGAGGCCACCGCCCGGCGGACCTGGTCGACATCGATCACGTCGGCGACCGCGGTCAGATAGAACATCACGCCCAGGAAGGCGACGAACACGGCGAGCCGCAGGATGTGCCGTCGGCGGGAGACGGGTTCGCCGCTGGTGGTCATGTCGCCGGTGGTCATGTCCGGGCCATCTTGCCGCACAGCGGCGGGGCTCACGACCAGCGGCTGTCGAACCCGGCTTGCCGCAGCGCGAGTTGGGCGGCGCGCTCTTCGGGTGTGACGAACGCGGAAGCCGGCAGGTGGTCACGCAACGCTTCGTGCGACATCACCTGCTGGTCGACGATGCGCGGGTCGACGAGCCCGAGGTCCTGGAACCTGATCGCGACGGTGCCCTGGTTGAGGCCGCTGGTGGAGACCCAGTTGGCCGCGCCGGGGTCGGTGGGGGAGATGACGACGGTGTAGGTGCCGTCGGCGTTGCGGACGGCCTGCTCGTTGTTCAGGCTGCCGGGTTCGCTCCAGTAGTCGTCGGTGATCGTCCAGATGTTGTAGGTCGGGACGATGAAGTAGCCCGCGTCGCCCGGGTCGATGGTGAGCACGAGCACCTCGTCGTCGGCGAGTTGGAAGTGGCCGTTGCTCTGCAGCTGGTTGGCGAGGAACTCGGCGTTGCTCGCGGGCTGGCTGATCTCGTTGACCGGCCGCGGTTCTCCGGTGTCGGGGTCGGTGGTGGCCAGCGCCATGTACTTGGCCTGCTCGGCGGCGCCGCGCACCACCAGGATCACCGCCGTGAACGCGCCGCGCAGCAGCGGCGGCATGTGCGGCAGCGGGGGCACCAGCGACACCAGTGTGGTCAGCAGCGGGTTCCCGCTGACGAACTGGCCGAGGAACGCGAACCCGCCGATCTGGGCGAACAGGCTGTTCGGTGGGCCGCCCACCCGCTCGATGGACAGGCTCATCGGCACCTCGGAGTTCCAGTCGCCCAACGTGTCTCGCGCGGCGATGATGGTCGATCCCGAGGTGAGCTGGAGGTGGTTCCTGCGCCCGTTGGCCGGTTCGCGGCTCACGGTGATGGTGAAGGTGCCGTCCTCGTTGACGTCGAGATGGTCGGCGGTCAGGATCGCGGAGGTGGTACCGGCGAGGCCCTCGAGCACGCTGAAGGTGACGTCGGAGGGTCGGCCGTCGGCGGTCAGGTCGTGGAAGCGCCCGGTGATGACGTACTCCGAGGCGCCGTTGACCCCCATGAAGCGGTAGACGGTGTCGGGGTTGTCGTAGAGGATCCGCGACCCCGGGACCGCCTCGTCGAACCAGACGTGCGGCGGGGCCACCTGCGCGACGACCTTCGGGTTCATCGAGTCGAGCAACTGCTGCTGGAACGCCGCGCCCATCGCGTACTCGTCGACGGCGCGGTTCAGCGCGGCCATGTTCTCGGCGTCGATCCCGTCCGGGTACAGCCGCTGCGCAGCCGCCAGGAACTGTTGGCGCAGAACCATTTTCATCAAGATGACCGGCAACGTCTGGACGGTGCGTGCGGCAACGCGCTCGGCGGCGAGTTGTTCGGCGGTGGCCAACGGGCTGACCGTCGTCTCGGTGGTCGCGGCGGTCTCGGCGGTGTGGCCGACCTCGCGGCGCGCGAAGCCCAGCATGGTCCACAGCAGCGGCGGCGACGGCGGGGCGGCCGGTGCGGTGCTCGCCAGCGGGCCGAACCCCAGCGCCGAGAGCACCGAGGTGACCAGGGTGGGCGCTTCCGTCACGGTTGCGGTCGCCGTCGCGGGCAGGACTGTCTCGTCCACCGTCTCGGTCGGCGGCTCCGGGGTCGGCGGCTCCGCGGTGACGGTCGGTTCGGGTTCGGGTTCCGGCGCCGGTTCCGCGGGGGTCGCGTCGATCTCGTCGGGAACGCTGACCGGCTCCGGCTCCTCGGTGGTTACCGTACGAAACGCCTTGTGGCGGGGCGGTTCCGGTGTGTCCGAGTCGTTGTCGCGGTCCTTCGGAGCGGGATCGTCGTCATCGACTTCGACGTCCTCGTCGTCGACGTCGTCGTCCTCGGTGACCTCATCCTCGACGTCCTTGTCCTCGGCTTCGTCGGTGTCCTTCGCGCCCGTCGCGGGGGAGGCGTCCGGCCCCGGATCCGATGGGCCGGATGTGTCCGCCGTGTCCGGTCCGCCGTCGTCGGCGAGCGCGAAGCCCGGCGTGGTCGCGACCGCCGCGCCCACCCCGAGCGCGACCGCCAGCGCGCCGATTCTGCCGACGAACCGGGCATATGTCGTGGGCGTCGTTGCCACTGCCGGAATCCTTCCGCGAGCAAACTCCGTTGGCCGTACGGTAACCGACCGGCGTGCCCGATCTACGCGGTTCGCAACAACGGCCGCGCAATTGTTGTACCGTTTGGTACATGATCACCGCGTGCGGCATCGACATCGACGCTCCCGCCGACCTCGTCTGGACGGTCTTCAGCGACGTCGAGCGGTGGCCGGAGTGGACAGCCTCGGTCACGCGGCTCGTCGCCCTCGATGGACCAGGGCTCGAAGTCGGCCGCCGTTTCGCGATCAAGCAGCCGCGGATGCCACGGCTGGTGTGGGCGGTCACCGAAATGGTCCCCGGTGCGTCGTGGACCTGGGAGCAACGCTCGCCGGGCGGGCTGACCATCGCCCGGCACGACGTCGCCGCGGCCTCAGCGACCGCCACGCGGATCGATCAGCGCCTCGAACAACGGGGTCCGGTCGGCGCGCTGGTGGGGGCGCTCGTGCGGTCGATGACCCGGCGCTACCTCGACCTCGAGGCCGCTGGACTCAAGGCGCGCTGCGAACAACTGCACCATGCCGATGGCTCGGCCCCCTGACCTCCGCCGTCGCCAGGACCTGCTGGACGCGCTCGTGGCCGAGGTCGCGGCCGCGGGCATCGGCGACCGGTCGCTGCGTGCTCTGGCCGCCGCCGTCGGCACCAGCCACCGCATGCTGCTGCACCACTTCGGATCGCGCGACGAGTTGATGCTGGCAATCGTCGGTGCGGTCGAGCAACGGCAGATGGCACTGCTGCGTGAACTATCCGAGGATCCGGCCGAGGCGATCGCCGCGATGTGGGCGAACCTACGGCGGCCGGAACTGCGGGCGTTCGAGCGGCTGTTCTTCGAGTGCTACGCGCGCGGCGTACAGGGCGAGCAACCGTTCGCGCGGATGCTGCCCGGCGCCGTCGACGACTGGCTCGCCGAAGCCGGGGCGGAACCGGCGATGGTGCGGCTCGGGCTGGCGGTGGCGCGCGGGCTGCTGCTCGACCTCGTCGCGACCGACGACCTCGCCGGCGTCGACGCCGCGGCGGCCGCGTTCACCGAACTCGTTCGCGGCGCGGTCAATCCGCCTTCGTGATCGCGAGCACCTCGGCGTTCGGCAGCTGGGCCAGCACCGCGGGGACGGCCAGCAGCTTCGAGCCGCGCACGCCGCCGCCGATGATCACGTGCTCCTGGGCGAGCACACCCTCGTCGATGAGGATCGGCCAGTCGTCGGGCAGTCCGACCGGCGTGATCCCGCCGTACTCCATCCCGGTCAGCGACACCGCGGTGTCCATTGCGGCGAACGAGATCTTCCGTGCGCCAAGGTGTTTGCGCACCACGCCGTTGACGTCGGCCCGGGTGGTCGCGAGCACCAGACAGGCGGCGTACCAGACTCGTTCGGCGCGTCTGGCCTCGACGACCACGCAGTTGGCCGACACCTCGAGCGCGACGTCGTAGTGCTCGCAGAACGCGGCCGTATCCGCGAGCGTCGGGTCGATCTCGGCGACCCACAACCCCTCGGTCAGCCGCCGCCGCACCGGTTCGGCCACCAGGTCCGGCGCCGTCGTCGCGGGAACGAAGGCCAGCTTGCCGACCTGCATGTCACTCCTCACTGCTGCGCCGGTCACCGATGAACTCCAACAGCCGCGGATCGTCGGAGGTGAACACCTCGACCTCCTCGCCCCCGTCGCAGCGCAGCAGGGCGACGGTCACGCTGTCGCCGCGCCGCGCGCGAACCTCCCAGATCGCGCCCGAGTCCTGCCAACGCTGCAAGTCCGCTCGTCGATCCACCGGCATGACCCCACCATGCCATCCGCGCATGAGACGATCGGGCGATGCCCGGGAAACAGCGCCGATGACGGTCGTCCTTGCCCTGCGGTGCGCCGACGGACTGGTGGTGGCGTCGGACTCACAGATCACCGATCCGGAACGGGGACTGAGCTATCCGGCTCAGAAGCTGCACCCGCTGGGCCCGAACGCCGCGTGGGGTGGCAGCGGGTCACGCGCGGTGCTCTATGACCTCGAGCGGATCTTCGGCGCCGAGGCCGACGCGATCGTCGAGGCGTCCGACGTGGGGCACGCCCTGCAGGAGCGGGTGTTGCCGGTCCTCAAACGCCACTACGCGAACTTCATCAGCGACGTGCCGGAGGGCAAGCCCGGCGCGACGCCCGCGACGTATGTGCTGGCCGCCGGCTATGCCGACGGTGAGCCATTCATCGTCGACGTCGACCCGCACGGGTTGATCGGCCACTACGAGGAGATCGGCTTTCACGCGGTCGGCAGCGGGTCGCCGATGGCGCAGCAGGCGCACGCGCTGCTGGCGCATTTCGGGATGGCCGAGCGGCCGGTGGACTACGGCGTGGTGGCCGCGCTGCGGGTGCTCGACGCACTCGACATGTCGTCGCCGAGCGTGGGCGGTCCGATGGACCTCTGCCGGATCACGCCCGAGGGTGCGCAGCATCTGGACGACGCGGCGATCGCCAAGGTCCGCAAACGTGTGGGCCGGTGGATCGAGATGGAACAGGGCGTGCTCGACGGGCTCTTCGACCAGTGAGGAAGGTAACCCTACCCTTAATGGCGGTTGATAGGCTCGTCGGGACATGACCGAGATCGACGACGCGCCCTCATCCGTGCTGCCGCGCGAGCTGACCGACATCTCCGATGCCGTCCGCGCGGTCGCGGCTCCGCCGACGCCGACGCTGGGCCCGCCGTACGACATCAAACTCGCCGACCCCGACGGTGACGCGGAGATGATCTCGGAGTGGATGAACCGCCCGCACCTGGTCGAGGCGTGGGAGTACGCCTGGCCGCCGCATCGCTGGCACCGGTACCTGAGCGCCCAACTCGCCGGGCAGTACTCGCGACCGTTCGTCGGCAGCTTCCGCGGCCAGCCGTTCGTATACATCGAGCTGTACCGGGCCGCCAAGGATTCGATCGCGCCGCGCTACGACGCCGATCCGCACGACATCGGCCTGCACGCCGCGATCGCCGAGATACGGTTCGTGAACCGCGGTATCGCGCCAATCCTGTTGCCGCGCTTGGTTGAGAACATTTTCGAGCTCGACCCGCAGTGCAAGCGGATCATGTTCGACCCCGACCACCGCAACTCCGGCGCCCGCGGGGTGTGCGAGTACGCCGGCTGCGACTTCCTCGGCGAGCACGACATGTCCAACCGCCGGATGGCCCTCTACGCCCTGCCGCGAGCGGACTGATCTGCGCCGGTATCGGGGCAGCTGGTTGAACTCCGCGTAGCCGTCGTGGTCGGGTTTCATGCCCGCCGCCACCAGCTCCCACAGCACCTCGTCGGTGCCGCCGCCGACGCGGGCGAGTTTCATGTCGCGCCACCACCGGCCGAGCGGGGTCTCGTCGACGAGATAGCCGGAGCCGCCGAAGATGTGCATGCACTCATTGATGACCTCTTCGCCGAGGCGCGCGGCGTTGACCTTCATCGCGGCGGCGGTGCGCAGGTCGAGCTTGCCGGTCGCGGCGATCCCGTCCAACGCGAAGCGCAGCATGTCCACCCGCGCCTGCAGGTCGGCCATCCGCAGCCGCAACGCCTGGTGCTCGTAGAGCGTGTGGCCGAACTGGCGTCGAGTCATCATGCGCGCCAACGTGATTCCGATGACCCGCTGCGCCGACGTGGACACCAGGCCCGCCACCGACATCCGCTCCTGCGCCAAACCCCACGAGATCGCGGCCAGCCCGATGCCCGCGCGGGCGACCAGCGCATCGGCGGGTACCCACGTGTCGATGTGCACGGCGGCGGTGTCCAGCGGTCCCGCGCCGACCTTGCGGTACGGCGTCTGCACTTCGCACTGCGCCAACGGCACGGCGATCACCACGACGTTGCCGTGCTTGCTGTTGGGATCGCTGTCGAGGCTGCGCGCCACGCACATCACGTGGTCGGCGATGGGGGACAGCGACACGAACTTCTTGACGCCCTTGACCTCGAAACCGTCGCGCGCCGAACGCGCCTCGGTGCCGACGATCTGCAGATCGGACCCGCCGGACTGTTCGGAGGCGCCGATGCAGAGCACCGCCTCGCCGCGGATGGCCTGCTCGGCGATGTCCTTCAGGTACTCGGATTTGCCGAAGCGGCGCAGGATCGCGATCGCCGAATCATGAAGCCCGACACCGACTCCGATACCGGCCGAGCCCAGGGTGCCGAGCTTGCGGGCCAACGCGATGACCTTGGCGACGTCGGGATGCTGCTGTCCGGCTGGCCATTTGGCGGCAAAAACTCCGGACTCGCCGAGGTACTCGATGAGCTCGCGCGGGAACTTCTCGTTCTCTTCGGCTTTCGCGGTCCAGTTGGTCACACGGTCGTCGAAGACCCGGTCGAGCAGTTCGTCGTACTCCGTCATCGGCCTGCTCCCTCCAGCGTGCGTTGGACTTCGAGCCTGCGCAGCTTGCCCGACGAGGTACGGGGCAGCGCACCGGGTTTGGCGAACACCACATCGGCGGGCACGACGCCGCACTGCGATGCGACGCGGGCCACCACGGCGCTGCGGGCGGCGGGTTCGTCGTCGCCCTTGAACTCCGCGGCGATCACCAGGCCGGGCCGCGCCGACGCTTCGCCGGTGCCGACGGCGACGACGCAGCCGTCGCGCACACCGTCGATCTCGGCGGCGATCCGCTCGATCTCGGTGGGGAACACGTTCCTGCCGGCGACGGTGATCAGTTCCTTCGCGCGGCCGCAGACGACCAGGCCGGCGTCGGTCAGATAGCCGAGATCACCGGTGGGCAACCAGCCCCGCGGGTCGAGCGGAGCATGCCCGACGTAGCCGGTCATCAGCGACGTGCCGCGGACCTCGACCTCACCGATCTCACGCCCGGTCACCTCGGTGGTGTGCGCGCCGCCGGTGTTGATGCGCACCTGCATGCCGTCGATCGGGTGGCCGAGCACGGCGAACCGGCGGGTGGCACCGCCCGCATCGGTGTTGACCGTGACGTCGTCGACCCGCAGACCGGAGAACGGCTCGGGAATGGTGACCGCACAGGTGGATTCGGCCAAGCCATAAGACGGCGCGAGCGTGGCGGGGTCGAAACCGAATCGGGCCATCTCGTCGGCGAAGCGCTGATAGCCGACGCAGTCGACCGGCTCACCGCCGTTGAGGGTGAACCCGAGGTTGGACAGGTCATATCCGGTGAGGCTGCGTGCGTACTTGCCGATCAGGTTGAACGCCATGTTCGGCGCCGCGGTCATGGTGGCTTGGCTCTCGGTGAGCCACTTGAGCCAGTTGAACGGCGAACCGGAGAACGCCGACGTGGGCGCCTGCCACAGGTCCGCCTGGCCCAACGTGGCCACCAGCACGAAAGACAGCCCCATGTCGTGGTAGATCGGCAGCCAGCTGTGCAGCCTGTTGCGGTGGTCGACGTTGATCCGGTTGATCAGCCCGCGCAGGTTGGCCAGCGACGCGGCCGGCGAAATCTGCGCTGTGCGAGGCGTTCCCGTCGATCCCGCGGTGCCCTGCAGGATCGCGACGGCGGCGTCGTCAGGTCCGCGGAACGTCGTGGAGCGGCGCGGATGGCCCACCTCGGCGACGTCGTGCACGACGATGGACTCGCTGTGCTTGCGCAGCAGCGCGAGTTCGGCGCCGTGGCTGAACGCCGTCGTCGCGCCGATCGAGGCGAGCCGCGCCAGCGTGCCGCGGGCCCACTGGTCCGGGTCGGCGCGGCGGATCGGGCCGGGCAGAATCGACAGGCCCGCGCCGGCGAAGAATACGCCGGGGATCGCGGCGATGAACTCGACTGTCGGCTCGCCGATCAGGCCGACCGCCGTGGCCGCGTCGTCGGTGATCCGCTGGGCGATGTTCTCGGCGCGGGCGTGCAACTCCGGCCACGGGTGCCGGGCCCACTGACCGGTCCCGGTGTCGAGCACCGCGAGCCGGGTCGGGGCGGCCGTCATCGCCGCCGACAGCGCCGCGGCCAGCTCGGTCACGAGTTCGAGGGTGTCGCAGCCGCTTTGGTCAGGATGGCCGCTTCCAGGTCGCCGATGGTGTCACAGCTGAGCAGGTCCTCTTCGCTCAACGCCACGCCCAGCCGGTCCTCGATGGCCACCATGCCGACCGCGAACGCGACCGAGTCGAGGCCGACGTCGTCGATCAGGCGGGAGTCGCGGGTGACTCGTCGGACGTCGACGTTCATGTCGTCGCGCAGGATCTCGGCGAGCGCGACGCTGACGGCTTCTGGATTAGACGGGTTCACGGCGTGCGACGGTACTACGTCGACTCAGGTAAGGCTAGGCTTACCCCGGCTCACAGGTGCGTGCCGATCCAGTGTCCCGCTGCGGCGGCGGCCAGCCCGATCACGAGGCTGAGCACGATGTTGAGCACGGCCAAGCCGGTGCGCCCGCCTTCGCGCAGTTCGAGGGTCTGCAGCATCCAGGTGGAGAACGTCGTATAGGCGCCGACGAAGGCCACCCCCACCAGCAGAGCGGCCGTCGGCCCGAGCGCCAGACCGGAGAGCAGGCCCAGCACCAGCGCACCGGAGATGTTGACCACGAAGATCCCCGACGGGAACAACCCGGTCAGCCGGTGCGACACGGCGCGGTCGATGAGGAAGCGCGCCACCGCACCCGCGCCGCCGAGCAGCGCGACGCCCACCCACACGATGACCGTCATCGCTCCGCCCACCGCGCCGCCACCCACGCGGCCGCCAGCCCCGCGACGATGCTGGCCGCCGCGTAGCCGGCCGCCAGCGCGAAGTGCTCGCGCTCGACCATCCGCAGCATCTCGACCTGCATGGTGGAGAAAGTCGTCAGCCCGCCGCACAGCCCGGTACCCAGCAGCGGACGGCGGTAACTGTTCTCGGGTAACCGCGTGGCCACGTAGCCCAGGAGGAACGCGCCGACGATGTTGACCGCGAACGTCGGCCACGGCCAGTGCCCCGGCTCGGGGGCAGCCAGGGTCTCGATGGCCGCGCGCGCGAGCGTGCCGAGTGCACCGCCGACAAAGACCGCGAGCACCTCACGGCCGTCGTATCCGAACACAGCGCAAAGTATGGCTGGACCGAGGCGCACACCGCGCGATTGCAAGGAGCAGAATCGAGGGCATGGCGGCCAACCCCCGAGCCGGTCAGCCGGCGCAGCCCGAGGACCTCATCGACGTCGCCCAGGTGGTGACGGCGTACTACACCCGAGAGCCCGACCCCGAGAACGTGGATCAGCAGGTGGTGTTCGGCACCTCCGGGCATCGCGGGTCGAGCCTGGACGCGGCGTTCAACGAGGCGCACATCGTGGCCACCACGCAGGCGATCGTCGAGTACCGCGCCGCGCAGGGCACGACCGGCCCGCTGTTCATCGGCCGCGACACGCACGCGCTGTCCGAGCCGGCGTGGGTGTCGGCGCTGGAGGTGCTGGCGGCCAACGACGTTGTCGCGATGATCGATTCGGCGGACCGCTACACGCCGACCCCGGCGGTCAGCCACGCGATCCTCACCTACAACCGCGGGCGCAGCACCGAGTTGGCGGACGGCATCGTCGTGACCCCGTCGCACAATCCGCCGCGCGACGGCGGGTTCAAGTACAACCCGCCCAACGGTGGACCCGCCGACACCGACGCCACCGGTGCGATCGCCCGGCGGGCGAACGAACTGCTGCGCGACGGGCTCAAGGGCGTCAAGCGGGTGCCGCTGGCGCGCGCGCTGGCCGGCGCCCAACGTCATGACTATCTCGACGCCTATGTCTCCGACCTGCCCAACGTCGTCGACCTGCACGCGATCAGCGGCGAGAAGATCCGGATCGGGGCGGATCCGCTCGGCGGTGCGAGCGTCGACTACTGGGGTGCGATCGCCGAACGGCACAACCTGGATCTGACCGTGGTCAATCCGCTGGTCGACGCGACGTGGCGGTTCATGACGCTCGACACCGACGGCAAGATCCGGATGGACTGCAGTTCGCCGAACGCGATGGCCTCGCTGATCGCCAACCGGGAGCGGTATCAGATCGCCACCGGCAACGACGCGGACTCCGACCGGCACGGCATCGTCACGCCGGACGGTGGGCTGCTCAACCCGAACCACTACCTCGCGGTCGCCATCGACTACCTGTACGCGCACCGGCCGGACTGGCCGGAGTCGACGGCGGTCGGCAAGACCGCGGTCAGCTCGTCGATCATCGACCGGGTGGTCGCCGGGTTGGGTCGCAAACTGGTCGAGGTGCCGGTCGGGTTCAAGTGGTTCGTCGACGGATTGATCGGCGGCACAATCGGATTCGGCGGCGAGGAGAGCGCCGGCGCGTCGTTCCTGCGGCGCGACGGGTCGGTGTGGACGACCGACAAGGACGGCATCATCCTGGCGCTGCTGGCCTCGGAGATCCTCGCGGTGACCGGGCAGACGCCGTCGCAGCGGTACGTCGAGCTTGCGGACAAGTACGGGGCGCCGACGTACGCGCGGATCGACGCGCCCGCGGACCGCGAGCAGAAGGCGCGGCTGGCCAAGCTGGCGCCCGAGCAGGTGACCGCAACGGAGTTGGCGGGCGAACCGATCACCGCCAAGCTGACGTCGGCGCCGGGCAACGGTGCGCCGCTGGGCGGGTTGAAGGTGACGACGGAGAACGCGTGGTTCGCGGCGCGGCCGTCGGGCACGGAGGACGTGTACAAGATCTACGCCGAGTCGTTCAAGGGGCCGGAGCATCTGGCCGAGGTGCAGGAAGCCGCCCGCGAGGTGGTCAATAAGGTCATTGCGTGAGCTCTGATCCGGAGAGCGACTGTCGCCCGGTCGCCAAGCCTCGGCTGCCCCGGGAGGTCTGGGTACTCGTATGCGCCAACGTCGTGGTGGCGCTTGGCTACGGCGTGGTGGCGCCGGTGCTGCCGCAGTACGCCCGTCACTTCGGGGTGAGCATCAGCGCCGCGACGTTCGTCATCACCGCCTTCGCCGTGATGCGTCTGATCGGGGCGCCGCCCGCGGGCCTGCTTGTGCAGCAGTTGGGGGAGCGGCGGGTCTACATCAGCGGATTGCTGATCGTCGCGGTGTCGACGGCGGCGTGCGCGTTCGCCGAGACGTACTGGCAGCTGCTGGTGTTCCGGTCGCTGGGCGGGACCGGGTCGGCGATGTTCACGGTGTCCTCGCTGGGGTTGATGATCAGGATCTCGCCGGCCGACGCGCGCGGGCGGGTGGCGGGGTTGTTCTCGTCGGGGTTCATGATCGGGTCGGTGGGCGGGCCGATCCTGGGCAGCCTGACGGCGGGCTTCGGGCTGTCGGCGCCGTTTCTGATCTACGGGGCCGCGCTGTTGGTCGCGGCCACAGTCGTTTTCGTCAGCCTGCGTAATTCGGCGGTCGTCGGCCGGTCCGACGACGATGTGGATGCGGCGGTGTCGTTCCGGGCGGTGGCGCGGCACCGGGCGTACCGGGCGGCGCTGTTCTCGAACTTCGCGACGGGGTGGGCCTCGTTCGGACTGCGGATCGCGCTGGTGCCGCTGTTCGTGGTCGAGGTGCTGGGCCGTTCGGCCGGGGCGGCGGGGCTGGCGTTGACCGCGTTCGCGGTGGGCAACATCTCGGTCGTCATCCCGAGCGGGTATCTGTCGGACCGGCTGGGCCGGCGCCGGTTGGTGATCTTCGGGCTGGCGTTGGCGGCCGTGTCGACGGCGCTTGTGGGCTTCACCACGTCGCTGCCGGTGTTCCTGGTCGCGGCGTATGTCGCGGGGGCGGCCACCGGGATCTTCGTCTCACCGCAGCAGGCGGCTGTCGCTGATGTGGTGGGCAACAAGTCGCGCGGTGGGACCGCGGTCGCGACGTTCCAGATGATGGCGGACTTCGGCTCGATCGGCGGATCGCTGCTGGTGGGGCTGATCGCGCAGTACACCTCGTTCGGGTTGGCGTTCCTGGTCAGCGGCGTCATCTTGGGGCTGGCGGCGATCGGCTGGATATTCGCCCCGGAGACTCGGTCGCGGCCGTCGAGCGAGCACACGCCGGTGCGCCCGTTCGGTCCCGAGGCCGGCGGCGAAGTCCCGTAACCAGCGATTTTGAGGGCCCCGCACCGTTGGTGTAACTTCGATGAGCACGACTCAAGGGGCTATGGCGCAGTTGGTAGCGCACCACACTGGCAGTGTGGGGGTCAGGGGTTCGAATCCCCTTAGCTCCACTTAATTGGGACCGCGACCAGCGGTCGGCCCGGGCGCAGTTTCCTCGCCCGACTTTTCTACGGATGACTCGAAGCGCCACTTCGGCGATCTCCGTTCCCGTTTAGTGAATCTCTACGGCCGTCAGGCCGCGTTGTTGTTCGGCGGTGAGGGGCCGCCTGGTTCACCTGCCTTGTCGACTGCGGGTTCGTCGATGGCGGCCGTGTCGTCGGTCGGCTCGGGGTCTTCGATCGGCTCGACGTCGGGTTGGGTGTCGTCGATTGTGATGTCGTCGAACCGCGCTCGGAGCTTTGCCTGCGCGTCGCGCGCGTCGGCGTCGCCGGCGCTCACGTCGATGGGGTCGGTGGGCGTTGGGGCGTCGGGCTTGGCGCCGCCGTGTTCGATGGTGTTGGCGGGCTTAGGGCGCGGTTCCGGTTCGTGGGCTTCGGTGTCGTTGATCGGCTCGGAGTCCAAGTCCGCCGCATCGATTTCGGTGTCGTCGACCGGTTCTGCGGTGTCCTGCTCAGCGTCACCTTCGGTGTCGTCGGTGGGCTCGGCATTTGGCTTAGCGCCGCCACTTCCGCTGTCGCGCACCGGCTTTGTGTCGCCGGTTTCGGTGTCGTCGGGTTGGAGGAGCAGTTCGGGGCGGTGGTAGTAGTTGATGCGGTTTTGGCCGGTGTCGAGGCCGGGTGGGGGGTGCCATTCGACGTTGTGTGTGTGGGTCATGTGGGTGGTCCAGCCGCTGTCGTCGTCGACGCTGCAGTTGTGGGGTCTGCAGGCCAGGCCGAGTTCGTCGATGTTGGTGTTGCCGCCTTGGGCCCAGTCGGTGCTGACGTGGTGGACCTGGGATCCGTAGGCGCCGACGGGGCAGCTGGGTTTGGTGCAGCCGCCGTCGCGGCTGATGAGCATGATCCGCTGGGCTGGAGAAGCCACCCGTTTGGACCGGTACAGATCCAGCGCGGAGCCGGTGGCGCGGTCGAACACCGCCAGGTAGTGGTTGGCGTGGCCGGCCAGGCGGATGACGTCGGGCAGCGGCATGCGGGTACCGCCGCCGGTGGTGGCGACCCCGGCACGCGACTCCAACTCTTGCAAGGTGGTGCGGATGATGATCGACACCGGTAGCCCGTTGAGCTGACCGAGCTCGCCGCTCATCAAGGCGATGCGGGTGAGCGCGATCAGGGCGTCGTGTTGGCGTTGCGCCAGGCTGCGGTGGTCGTTGTCGATCTGGGCTTGGGTGGGGGTGCCCGAGGTGCACGGTTCGGGGTCATCGGGATTGCACATCCCGGGGGCGGCGTATTTGGCGAACAGCACCTCGAGCCCAGCCCACGCTTCGGGCGTGAGCCGCGCGCGCAGTTCGACCATCCCGTCGGCGCCTTGTTTGGACTTGGTGACGGCGCGTTTGCGGGCGCGGTCGGTGTCGGTGGGCTCAGGGCCGTCTTGGTCGATGAGGTAGAGCATCAGTTCAGCGGTGTCGGTGAGTTCTTTGGGTCCGGCTTTGACGGCCATGCCGACGAGGTCGACTTCGAATTTCTCGCGGGTGGCGGTGTCGACGAAGCTGGGTAGTTTGGCCACCGATTTGCGGATGATCTCGACATGCTCAGGGTTGATCAACCCGTGCGCCTGGGCCACCGCGGTGGCCGCCAACTGCGGCGCCAACGCCGGCCCGGTCACCGACTGGCGCGGGGCGAGCAGTTCGGCTTCGGTCAGGCGGCGGTGGGCTTCGGGTGAGGACAGCCGCCACCGCACGCGCAGCACCTCTTTCCAGTTGTGCGCACCCATCTGCTGCGGCGTGGTTTCGGCGCGCAGCCGCGCCAACAACCGATGCCCCACCGCGGGCAGCTGACACGACACCGTCTCGAAGTCATCGAGAGCAGCCACCAGCTCGGGCGCATTCAGCAGGTCCAGATCGCAGGCGGCCAGCGCGTCGACGGCCGCGCGCACCGCGGCCATCGCGTCCTGCACCTGGCTCTCTGCCATGGTTCGAACATACATTCGACCACCGACAAAAACGGATCAGGTAGTTGTCGGTGGTGGACAGAAGTAGAGCTGAGCGCCGGCGACGATGTAGTTCGACAAGTTCTCGTCCTTGGTCGTCTGATCCAGCTTGTCCAGGACGGCCGTCAGATCAGCGCCGCGGTCGTACTGCGCGCACACGTCTCGCGCGAGGGTAGATATGGTCGCGCAGTCACCGGTGAACCCGGCGCCCGTCATACTCCCACAGAAGTCGCTCTCGGGCGACGCCGCCGCGACGGACGCGACGGTCAGCGCACCGACGATCGCAGCAGACAGGAAAACGATTCTCGAGAGCATGGCCATAGTGAGTCCTTCCTAGCTCCGGTTACCCGGATGGAGGTCATGACACGCAGAGGCTGGACGCGTCGAGACTCAGAGGTGACCGGAAGGTGATCAGGCCGTCGGCTGCGGTTTGAGTTTCATCCGAGCGTCACAGTTGACGCACGGCACCACCGTGGCCGTTGCCGGGACCTTCTGCACGTAATCGCAGTTGAAGCACCGGACTGTCCGGGGCGCCACCTGTGCCTTCAACGCGAGCAGCCGTTCCGAGGTGCCGGGACTCAGGTCGTGGTTGTGGCTGGTGGGCGCATTCAGCTGAATCTGGTTCTTGATGTCGCGGTACGCCTGCACCCGTGCCATCACCGCGTCCGCCGCTGAATCCGGCGGCGCGACATCAGGAGCCGCTTCGATCCCATAGAGCATGGCGCTCAATTGCGCGTGTAATTGGGCGCGTTGCTCGGCGGTACGCGCGGCCTTTCGTTCGTTCCGCAGCGACTCGTCGACCAGGCGCGCCTCTCGCGCACACTTCGCGATCATCTCGACGCGTTCGGCGGCCTCGTCGTCCAGATCGGCGACCGCGGCTCTCGCCTCGGCGAGGATCTTCTTGTCATCAGGGCTGGGGTCGTCCAGCGCGGCCAGTTGACTGATGACTCGTCGCAGCGCGTGCGCCCTCTCGAAGCCGGCGGTGATCGCCGCGATGTCGGACGAGAAGTCGACATCACCGAGCCACCCCGCCCGTGCCGCTTCCGAAGCGGCTACCGTTTCCACGTCGGCCAACGCCGATTCGACCAGCGCGGCGTTCTTCTTGCCCAAAGTTCTGTTGCGCCAGTGCTTTTCACGACGGGCTCGGTCTTCTCGCTCGCGTTGCTCGGCAGCCGCCCGCGCCTTGCGCTCGGCGATCTCCCGAGCTTCCGCTGCAGCGCGACTCTTGTTGAATTCAGATACCGACCACGCAGCCAGTCCGACCACGATCCCGCCCCCCGCAAGAACGCCGAGAAGGATCCATATCTCTTTCGGGATCAACGCGATCAGAACGAAGATGAAGAAGATCAGCCCGCCGACGCCTTTACCGACGTCGTTCGAATTGTTGCGACTCATGGTCGGTCTATCTGGTGGTGCCGACGAACTCGGTCTGGACATTCCTCCTCGTCCATGACCGCAAGGCCGGCTCGTGAGCACCCGGCCGTACCGGTTGCTGTTGCGATCACGGGTATCCACCCCTGTCTCCCCATAGCTAAAGGATAACGACGGGACCGACAAGTTCAGCTGCGGTTGCCTGACCTCGCACGAAGCCCGGGCGCCAGTAACGACACGTTCACACAGACGTGGCGATCAGCAAACGCACACGGCTAGTCACGCGCGCACGGACAGGCTTTTACTACTGCGGTTCAGTAACGCCAGTAGCCGACCGGTGAGATTGCAGTAGCGCGCTACTGAGTTCCCTTTCGCCTCCGGAGCAGACGATGACTTCCAATGACCCCCGCCGAGGCGAAGGAGGGCTGATGACAACGGCAGAGCACGCCGATGCCCGAGCGGCCACTTGGCGGTTGCGTGCGGCCGCGCGCGTGGCGAGGTCGATCGGCACGTCGACGGCCGCGGTAATGGCGACCGTCGTGTTGGCCGCAGTCACGACGACGCCAGCCGTGCAACTGTCTGCCGCCTCGACTGCACTCCTGGTGTGCGGGACCACCTGCCCCCGCTGGCACGACGCCGACGTCGACCGCATCATGAACCAATTCATCACGCCCACACATCCGAACCAGGACATCACCCCCGAGGCGGTGACCGCACCCGGGCAGGCGTGGCCCCTCACCGGGCTGATGCGGCTAGCCGGACGCGTGGTCGGCGATCCAAGCTTCTTCGGACCGGGCGGTGCAGCTTGGCCGGACCAGCCGTGGTGGAAACTGTCGGGCCTCTTCGACCTGACCACCGACCAGTCGATCCGCGCCGGGGTCGACAGCCTCGAGGAGGCGATGGCCGCGCAAGGTGATGGCCCGCTGGTGATCTACGGGTATTCGCAAGGCGCGATCGTCGCGACGGCGGCGAAGCGCCGGCTCGCCGAGCGCTATCCGGCGGGGACGGCGGCTCCCGACATCAGCTTCGTGCTCGGCGGCGACTTCCATGTGCCCAATGGCGGCATCTACAGCCGCTTTCCGGGCTTGTACATCCCGGTGCTCGACTGGTCGTTCAACCCGCCAGCGCCGACTGACACCGAGTTCCACACCGATGTCATCATCCGGGAGTCCGACGGTGTGTCCGACTTTCCCTTGTACCCACTGAATTTCATCGCTGATCTGAATGCGCTTCTGGGATTCTTGTACGTGCACACCTACCCCTTCGACGTCAGCCTGCCCGAAGATCCCACGACGTCGCCTGCCTATCAGGGCACACACGGCGACACGAGTTACTACTTCTTCGAAACCGCCGACCTGCCGCTGTTCGGACCGTTGCGCACACTTGGCGTGCCGGAAGCCGTGATCGACGTGTTCGAGCCGTTCTTCCGTGTTCTCGTCGGGCTGGGCTACGACCGCACCATCCCGCCGTGGGAACCCACACCGGCGCGACTCCTGCCCCCGATCAATCCGGTGAAGCTCGCCGTAGACCTGGTGAATGCGGTCGGTGAGGGAGTCAACAATGCGCTGGCCCTCGCCGGTGCATCACCACAACCGAGCGCTCCGTCGCCAGAACCGGTTTCGGCGCCGGCCCCCGAAGAGGCGAACGCCAGGCCGGCCGTGCGGAACAGCGCGCCGCCCCGAACGGAACCGCCGATCGACGCAGAGTCCGACCCGGCCACCTCGCTGACCGAGAGGAAACAGTCCGAGAAGCCAGAACCCGAACTCGCGGATCGCGAAGAGGAGTCCGATGAGGACGGCCAGCAGAAAGGTCCGATCACCGACGCCGATGATTTGTCCGCCGACGACGATGAGACCGGCACCGATGACGAGTCCTCCCCGTCACCGACCAACGACAGTCCCTCCGAAAACGACGCAGCTAATGACGACGACTCGGAATGAACGATCAATGACGTTCGGATGCAACAGTTTCCGCGAGACCGCTCAGCTTCGAGAGCATCTGGTTTACGACGGCCGCACCGCCGTCGGTCGCCAGGGTGGCCAACCAATCGATTGCCTTGAACGCTTCAGCCACATCGCTGCGCCCACCCCGTTCCAACAGGGTCTCCACCAGAACCCCGGTGCCCCAGACGCCGTAGAACGGGTACATCCGTCGTAGTTCGTCGACGGCGGGACGCATCACCTCGATCGCCGCATCGCAGTCGCCGTGCCGGGCCGTATCCCTGGCCACCCACACGTCGGTGACCGGGAGCAGGAAGAGCGCGCGCTTGCGCAGCCACAACTCGCGGGTCTGCCTCATCAAGTCGACCCCGCGGTGACGCTCGTCCGGGTCGTCACGGTTGAGCAACGCGACAGCAAGCGTGTAGCCGGCCAACCCCGTCGCTCGGTCGCTGCTGGCTCGGTGCGCCGTGCGCAGAGCGTGTTCACTGGCGGCCAGGACGTGGTCATCGGGCTGCAGCATCCCGAACTGCATCGCGAAGCCGTAACTCCACGCGATGGCACCGGAAAAGGTCTCCGCGTTGCTGCTCTGCGCCATCTCCACCGCGTCGTGCAGGTCCTCACACCATCCGGGCCGGCCAGTACACCACCGGGCGGTGCCCCGCCATGCCATCGCGATCGCCAGCGGTGACGCCACGCCGTAACCCGCGCCCACCCCGGGGTCGCCGGCGGCCATGTCGACAATCCTCTGCGTCCACCGCAGGATGTCATCGAACGCGAAAATGCCGTGCCAGCTGCAGAAGGCCACGGACGCCAAACCCATGACCGGAGTGAGATCGTCGACCGACTCGAACAGCGCCATGTGCTGCGAGGCCAGATGCGCCGCCTCGTGCGGACGGCCGGAATACAGTGCCTCCGTCGCGGCGGCGCTCATCCCGATCGCCAGCGAGACCTTGTCTCCGGCCGCGCCGCACAGGTCCTGTAGTTCGGCGAAGCGGGACCGGCTCTGTTGGACATCTCGAGCCTGGAGGTCGGTGGCGCACAACATGGTTCGCGGTGCGATCCGCATGGACAGCTGCGCCGCCGGGAGCGCGTCGGCGATGTGTTGGGCGCGCTCCCAACTGGTCCGCGCCGCGACCAGATCGCGGTTGGTCGACCATGCTCCAGCGCGCATGTGCCAGTCGTAGGCCTCCCACAGGTCGCCGGCGGCTTCCAGGTGCTCGGCGATCAGCGCCGCGTGCTCCTCCACCGACCCCGGCGTACGGTGCTGTATTGCGGCCGCCAAGCGTCGGTGCCATTTGGCGCGAGCGGATTTCAGCTGAGCTTCATACGCTACCGCGCGGATCAACGGGTGCCGGAAAGCGTACTCGGCTGTCGAACTGAACCGCACCTGATCAATGAGCTCCGCGCCAAGCAACTCGTCGAGCACCTCATCAACCCCCAACGCGCAGAGTAATTCCGCGTCGAAGCGCGTTCCGATCACAGCGGCCGCATTCAACGTTTCCCTGGCAGGCGCGCTCAGTCGATCGATCCGCGCGCCGATGGCGGCTGCCACGGTGTCGGGGACGCTCACTTCCGTAATATCCGTGTCGCAGAAGTAGTCACCGCGGTCGCCTGTGAGCACCCCCTGCTGCACCATCTCGCGGGTCATCTCCTCGGCGAAGAACGGGTTGCCCGCGGCGCGCTCGGCGATGGTCGCCGACAGCTCGGCGACCGAGGCGTCGCGTCCCAACAGTTCGTCGAGAAGTTCGGTGATCGCTGAGTCGCTGAGGGGATCCAGGGTGATCAACTGCGCACCCGGAACGCGCAACAGGGCGCCGGCGTAGTCAGGGCGCGAGGTGATCAGCACGATCGACACCGCTTGTGAGATCACGGCGAGAAACTCGGCCAGCATCGACTCGCTGACCGCGTCGATCCAGTGTGCGTCCTCGAGGATGAACAGCGCCGGATGGGTGCGCGCCATCGTACGACTGCTGATCAGAGCTGTCAGCCTGCGCCGGCGGATGTCCGGGTCCATCTGTGGCAGCGGCAAATCGGGATCGGCGATGCCCAGCAGGTCGTCAAGCAGGAGCAGATCAATCGGGTCGGCGTCGGGACTCCGCTCGCGGACTTTCGCGCGAGCGGCCCCGTCGTCGAGGTCGGCGAGACCGTTGGCGGCTCGCAGCAGCCTGGTGACGGCGTAGAACGGGACGTCGCGGGTGTGTGACTCGCAGAACGCCCAGCACACCTCCATCCCGAGGCCGGCTGCCGACATCGCGGCCTCTCTGGCCAACCGGCTCTTGCCCATCCCCGCGGGGCCCACGACATTAACGATGCCGCCGCGGCGGTCCGTCGCACCTTGCAGCACCGCATCGAGTGTCGCCATCTCCCCACGCCGCCCGACGAGCCTGCCCTCGGTGCGTCGTAGCGGGGCATCCCGCGGTTCCACCGACAGCAGGCAACGGGCCCGAACCGGACGGGCAGAGCCTTTGATGTGCACCCATTCCGGTTCGGCCAACGTCGCGATGTGTTCGACGAGCCGCGCGGTGGTGTCGGAAAGCAGCACGCCGCCGGCGGGCGCGGCCGCTTGCATGCGGTGCGCGAAGCCGACCGTCTCACCGGTCGCGGCGTATCGCGGTGACCCAAGACCGACCTCACCGGCGATGACCCGGCCGGAGTTCAAGCCCACCCGCATCTGCAGCGTGACGCCGTCACCGCGCGCCACTTCGGTGGCCAGCTCGCCGACAGCGCGCTGGATGGCCAGCGCGGCAAGGCACGCCCGGACGGCGTGATCCTCCAACGCCGCCGGGGCGCCGAAGATGACCATCAACCCGTCACCGGTGTACTCGGCGGTCCCGCCGCCGTAGCGGCGTGCCGCTGCCGCCGAGCGCTCGAGCAGCTCAGTGATGATGTCGCGCAATCGCTCCATGTCGAGGGTTGCCGCGATTTCCAATGACCGCACCACGTCCGCGAAGAGCACGGTCACCTGCTTGTACTCGGCGCAAGGATGGTCCCGCGCGAGCGGAGCCCCGCATTGGCTGCAGAACCTGCCCGGCGCATCGGCGCGGCTGCCGCAAGATACGCAGGTCAGGTCTGTCGTTTCACCGCCACGAGCCCGGCTGGTGCCCACATCGACATGGTGTCACCGCTGGTCAGCGGTGTCCGGAATATTGTCGCGATCGTTCTCGCTCCGCCGACGCGCGAGAACCCGAAGCGTCGCCCGAACGGCCGCGCGGTAGGGCAGCGCAACCGGCCACAGTGCCCCGAACACCACGGCGACGACCCCGTGCAGCACCGGCCGCACATCGCCGCCCTGGGTACGCCAGAACCACACTGTGACGGCGGCTGCCACCCCGGCGTAGGCGACGATCGTCGCAAGGTGATCGACAGCCATGCTTCAAATGTACTGATCTTGAGCGGCTTGACCCTCTCCCTGGGGGAGACCTGATGGTGAGGGCATGACAGTGCACAACAACCAATACACCGACCTGCCCACCGCGATCGCCACGTACCTCGCCGCCCACGACGCCCGCGACGTCGCCACCGCGAGCAGCGAGTACACCTACACCACCGAATACGTCGGCGCGACGGCCATCGGGGAGGCAGGCTTCGACGTCGTGCAGCACCTCGAAGGTGACTTTCCTGGCGGCGTAGCCGATCTGCACTTCCGCTTCACGCTCGACCGCGGCCTGATCTCTCGACTGGTGATCGAACCGTGAGCCGCACATGGTTCATCACCGGCGGTACACCGGGTGGCTTCGGTATGGCATTCGCAGAGGCGGCGCTGGAGATCGGTGACCGGGTGGCGCTCACGGCTCGTCGTCCCGACGAATTGAGCCAGTGGGCACAAGGATTCGGCGATCGGGTCCTGGTGCTGCATCTGGACGTCACCGACGCGGATCAGGTCCGGGCGGCGGTCGGCGCCGCCGAGGACCGCTTCGGCGGCATCGACGTGCTCGTGAACAACGCCGGCCGCGGGTGGTACGGGTCGATCGAAGGGATGGCCGAGGCCGACGTGCGCAGGATGTTCGAGCTGAACTTCTTCGCAGTGCTGACGGTCACCAGAGCGGCCTTGCCCGGCATGCGTGCCAGGGGCAACGGATGGATCGTGAACATGTCGTCCGTGGCGGGGTTGCTCGGTGCCACCGGCTTCGGCTATTACAGCGCAACCAAATTCGCGCTCGAGGCGGTCACCGAACAACTTCGCGAAGAGGTGGCGCCGTTGGGGATCCGCGTGATGGCCGTCGAACCGGGCGCTTTCCGCACCCGCGCCTACACAGGATTCGCCGACGAACCCGTCACCGAGCCGATCGCCGAGTACCGGCCGATGCTCGAACAGGTCCGGGCCGCGATGATTGAGCAGAACGGCGCGCAGCCCGGCGACCCCGCACGCGGTGTGCGAGCGGTGATCTCCGCAATGGCCGAGAACCCGCCGCCGCGCCGGCTCATCCTTGGCAGCGGCGGCTTCGACGCCGTAGTCGACACCTTGGAGGAGTCGCTGACCGAGATCCGAGCGTATGAGAAGCTATCGCGCGGTGCGGATTTCGCGGTCTGACTCCCCATCGACGGTAGGTGCCACCCGAAAGACCGGCCAGCCGATCTCCGTCCGCCACTCGTCGGCCTGAGCCGTGTCGCGCGGGCCCACCAGATAGGTCTCGTGCACCGGGCCGTCGACGGTCAGCGCGTGCGTCACCACCCAGTTGCCGAGGCGGCCGTAGGTGACGTCGAGGTCGTCGTGCGGCCCGGCGTGGACGGCGACGGCCAGGTCGGCGGCCGCAAGCTCGACCACCTCGATCCGCCCGGACCGACGCGGTTCCCGGACGGGCCGATAGACGGTCATCGAACCGGCGCCGAGAGTGAACAACTCGTTGGCGTACTGGCCGCCGGGCGGTCCGGTGCGCTCGGCGGTAGGGAACTCCGCGTCCAGTTCGGCCATCGCATCGTCGTACCAGGCAAGCGATTTCTCGATCGTGACGTGACCGGTGACCGCGGCGACGGTGCGCCGGGGGAGCGAGCGCAACTCGACGGCGATGTCGGGCGGCTCCGGATTGAGCAGGCGGCGCAGCGACGCGACGGCCGCCCGGGTGCGGTCGAGTTCGGCCTCGAGCCTGCGGACGTGGCCGGCGATCACCTCGGCGCGTCGGTGCGGATCGTCGGTGGCGAGGATGGACCGGACCTCGGCCAGTGGCACGTCGAGTTCGCGCAGCCGATGGATCACCTGCGCGGTCGGAATCTGCTCGGCCGTGTAGTAGCGGTAGCCGGTGGCCGGGTCGACCGACGCCGGTTCCAGCAGGCCGGCTTCGTGGTACCGGCGCAACGTCCGCACGCTGAGATGCGTCATCGCGGCGAACTCGCCGATGGTCAGTGCCGACCGCATGCGCCGGGCTCAGCTCTGTTCGTCGAGGGCGGCCAGCGCCTTGTACAGCGTCGGCCTGCTGACGCCGAGGATCTTGGCGACGGCGGTCTTGGACATCCCGCTGGCGATCATCCGCCGCGCCGTGTCGGTTCTGGCCGCATCCAGCGCGACGGGTCGGCCAATCGGCCTGCTGCGGCCGAACGGCTTCGTCGGCCCGTCATGGCTGTTGGCGTGCAGCGCGCCCAGGAAGTGCGCCGGACCACCGATCGCGGGGACCGGCAGCGGCGGTGCCTCGGCGGGGTTGCTCAGGACGGTCAGGGTGATGCCTCGCGACTGGAATGCCAGCACCTGGTCCACGATCTCGGCGGCACTGTGCCCCAGCCGGTGCAGGCCGACGACGACGACCGAGTCACCGTCTCCCAGACGCTCCATCAGCGCCGCCAGCGCCGGCCGCTCGGCGCCCCACGGAGCCGCCTCGCTGAAGACGTCGTCGGGCGCGACCCCGTGCTCGACCAGAATCTCGAGTTGGCGTTGCACCGACTGCTCCGAGGCGCACGGCGAGGTGTAGCCGAACACGTGTCGGCCGTGCGTGCCGAGTCGGGTTTGCACGGGCAGGAGCGTATCCCGCCGATGATCTTGGTGGTAGGTGTACATATCTGCGGCCGGAATACCTTGACGTCGCAACTGTCGTCGTCATACGCCCAGACTGGGCGTTTACGGCCGGGCGGTGGGCAGCGGGTGCGTTCTCGCCGAGAAAACGTAGGGATTTCCCGGATTGGAGTTTCGGCGCGCCGCGGGCCCGCACGCATGACCTATCGTGACCGCCATGGGTAGCGCGCAGGTTTCTGGTGGTGTGGTGCACGAGCTGCCGACAGATCTACGGGCCGCTCTGCTCGCCAACGACACCGCGCTGGCGGCGTGGAACGACATCACGCCGCTGGCCCGCAACGAGTTCATCTGCTGGGTCGAGGACGCCAAGCAGGACAAGACCCGCGAGCGCCGCATCCGGCGCACTCAGGAGGAACTCGAGGAGGGCAAGCGCCGGCCGTGCTGTTGGCCCGGCTGTAAACACCGGGAGCGCACCGGCAGGTGATCGCTACGCCCCGTACGTGGGTGCACCCTGCAGCGTCGGGGCGGCTGCGGCCAACAGCGCCTCGCGATCACCGGTGCGCGGCGGATAGATCCGCTCCCGATTGATGACCCGCTTCGTCGCCTTGGCCGTCGCTCCGGTGGCGACCACCCGACGGTCCCAACCCTCGGTGTACACCGCACCCGCGGGTCCGAGGTCGAGGACCGTCACATACCACGGGATTCGGAGCGGCAGCATGGGTTGCCCGAGCAGATCCGCAATTACGTTGTAGCCGGCATACCGGCCCATCGGCCTGCTGTGCTGACACGACATCACCGACATGTGCGCGTCGTCCATCCGCGCCGCGGCGACGTCACCCGCGGCGAAGACGCCGGACGTGTGTGCGACGCGCAGGTAGTCGTCGACGGGTAGCCGGCCCGACCCGTCGAGTGGTACTCCGATTCGCTCCGTCAGCGGATGCGCTCGCATGCCCGCGCACCAGACCACGGTGGCCGCGGCGATCACCTCGCCCGTCGACAGTGTGACGCTACGAGCGTCCACTGCGGTGACAGCGGTCGCCGTGCGTACCTCGATACCGTTGATGCGCAACGCTTCTGTGATCACGGGCCGTGCCGAGTCGCCCATGTCCGATCCGACGCGCGGATTGCGATCGACCAGAATCACCCGCGGGGCGACCTCGTCGCCGAGCACCGCGGGCAATTCGGTGGCGGTCTCGATTCCGGTCAGGCCCGCGCCGACGACGACGGCGGTGGCCGACGCCGGGTCACCGGGCGCCAACCCGCGGATGTGGCGCTGCAGTCGTAGCGCCGCGTCGTAGGTGTCGACATTGAAACCGAACTCCGCGAGGCCCGGGATGTCGGGTGTGACGACGCGACTGCCCATCGCCAGCACCAGGCGGTCGTAGTTCAGTGTCGCGCCGTCGTCGGTGCATACCGTCGCCGCGGAGGTGTCGACGTCGCGCACGGCGGCGGCGATGTGCCGCACACCGACCGGATCGAGCAACGTGCGCAACGGGATTCGGCACCCGCTCAGATCGGGCTCGTAGTTGCGGACCCGGATGTCGTGGTAGGGCTGCGGGCTGATGACCGTCACGTCGACGTCGCGGGCACCGAGTTCGTCGAGGCAGCGCGCCGCGCCCAGCGCCGCCCACAGTCCGGCGAACCCGGACCCCACCACGAGGACGCGCGCATTCGCCGGCATCGTCTCATCGTGCGGGCGCGGCGGGTCCCGGACAAGCACGGCCAACTAAATCAATCGCTTGATTTAACTCGACGCACGGTGTCTACTGATCCGGTGACAGCAGCCAGGCCGCTCAGCGGTCATCGGTCTGAGGGCACCCGGGAACTGTTGCTGGCCGCGGCCGAGCGCCTGTTCGCCGAACGCGGCATGCACGCGGTGTCCAACCGGCAGATCAGCGACGCCGCCTCGCAAGGCAACAACGCCGCGGTCTGCTACCACTTCGGGACCCGCGTCGACCTGTTGCGCGCCATCGAGAACAAGCACCGGGTGCCGATCGAGCGGCTGAGGGCCGCCATGCTTGCCGAACTCGGACCGTCGGCGGGCTTGCGCGACTGGGTGGACTGCCTGGTGCGGCCGCTGATCGACCACCTCGACGAACTCGGCATCCCGAGTTGGTACGCGCGGTTCGCCGCTCAAGCCATGGCTGACCCGACCTACCGCGAGGTGGTCACCAAGGACGCTCTCACCTCGCCGCATCTGGTGCAGGTGATCGACGGCATCACCGGATGCCTGGCCGATCTCCCGAAACGCGTGCGGTTCGAGCGGATCGTCATGGCGCGCAACCTGCTCATGCACACCTGCGCCGAACACGAGGGGGCGCTGGCAGCGCACGGGCCGGTCGCCCGGTCGCCCTGGCCGCAGGCCGCGGAGGGGCTCACCGACGCGATCACCGGCCTGTGGCAGGCGCCGGCTCGTCGGCTCGCGTCGAGGAGGCCGTCGTGAGCAGTGGACTGCAGTTGCGCGTGCCCGGTCTGTCCGGTCGCCTCGCCGTCGTCACCGGCGCCAACAGCGGCCTGGGCTTCGGGCTGACCCGTGAACTGTCGAAGGCAGGCGCCGACGTGATCCTCGCAGTTCGCAGTCGGGCCAAGGGGGAGGCCGCGATCGAGCAGATCCGCCGGGCCGTGCCGGGCGCGAAGCTCGCCGTGGCGGATCTGAATCTCGCGTCGCTGGAAAGCGTTGCGGTGCTGGGGGACCGGATGGTTGCCGACGGCAGGCCGATCGACATCTTGATCAACAACGCGGGTGTGATGACCCCGCCGCAGCGGCAGGTCACCGCGGACGGTTTCGAATTGCAGTTCGGGGCGAACCATCTCGGGCATTTTGCGTTGACCGGCCGTCTGCTGCCACTGCTTCGAAACGGCGCGCGAGTGGTCACCGTCGGCAGCATCGCCGCGACCCAGCGCCGCCTGTCGTTCGACGACGCCAACGCCGAACGCGGCTATCGGCCCATGCGCTCGTACGGGATGGCGAAGCTCGCCCAATTGATGTTCGCCAAAGAGTTGGACCGACGCAGCCGCGCGCACGGGTGGGGGCTGACGTCGAACGCCGCCCATCCCGGACTGTCGAAGACTAATCTGCTCAGCGGCGCCTCCTACGGCCGCGAGAAGCCGACCCTGAACGCGCGGGTCACGCAGGCCACCTGGCGGCTGCTGCCGTTCATGTGGCTCGACGTCGACGAGGGGATCAAGCCGACGCTGTACGCCGCCACGTCACCCGACGCCGAGGGCGGTGCATACTACGGTCCTCGTGGCCTGTACGAAACCGCCGGCGGCGGTGTCGGTTTCGCCAAGGTGCCGACATCGGTCGACGACGACGACAAACGCCGCGCGCTGTGGCGGTTGTCCGAGCAGCTGACCGCCGTCACCTATCCGGGCTGACAACCGATGGCAGACAACCTCGACGAAGCCTTCCACCCCGCCACCGACGATCCGTACTGGAACGAGAGCGGGTGGTTCCACTTCTCGATCCCCGAACGGGATGTCATCGGCTTCGTCTACTACTTCCACGACATTCGCACCGGGACCAGCGGGGGCGGCCCCGCGATCTGGGATCCCAGCGGCGAACAGACCTACGACTGCCTGTTCTACGACTGGCGTTGGACCCAACCGCCCACCGGCACACTGCAATACGCCGACTTCGTACTGCCCAATTCGTTGCGGCACGTGGTGGTGGAACCGATGAGGCGGTATCGGCTGTCGTACTCGGAACTGGGACTGGACCTCGACCTCGAGTGGACAGCGCTGATGGCGCCGCACGTCCTCGGCTCGGCGTGGGCGGAGCACTGCCACTTCGACCAGCCCGGCCGCATGCGGGGTACCGCGATACTCGACGGTGACCGGTTCGACATCGACTGCTACTCGATGCGCGACCGCACGTGGGGCCCGCACCGTCCTGGCGCCCGGCGACCCGGCGATTACCTGTGGGCCATCGCCGGTCCGGAGTCCAGCTGGCACGCCATCACGATGGCGGGTCGCTCCGGTGTGGACCGCGTGATCGGTGGATACCTGTTGCGCGACGGTGAAATCGGCGAACTGGTGGCCGGGGAGCGACGGGTGCTCGACCGCCGTGCCGGTGCTCCGGCTCGGGTGGTGCTCGACGCAGAGGACGACCGCGGTCGGGTGCTGCACGCCGAAGGGGCGGTGCGCACGGCGCTGCGCTGGCTCGGGTGGCCGGGACGGATGACGTTCTGGACGCTGACCGACTGGCGCTGGGACGGGCTGCAGGGCTGGGGCGAGGACCAGGAGTTCTTCGCCCGTGAGCAGGTGCGCGCGCTGCTCGACTAGAGGTCGGCCAGCGCGCCGTCCAGATCCCTTGTCTGCCAGAGGTTCAGCACGTTCGTCAGCATCTGCAGCGGCGCACGCACACCCTCGTCGGACTTGATCCGCGGGTCGGTGCGCGTCGTGTGCGGCCCCGCGTCGGGCAGGCGCTTGCGGACCAGCGCGGGCACGTCGAGCAACCACGTGACGCCCATCAGCGTGGCGTACCGCAGCAGATGCCGTTCGAGCGTGGCGGGGTCGAGCAGCGGACCGCCGCTGACCGACACCTCCTTGCAGAACAACTCCAGCAGCTCGTCGAGATGGTCGTCCCACAGCGAGGTTTCGGCTCCCGACAGCGCACCCCAGATCGCCATCGACACGTGCATCCGGCTGACGCAGCCCCAGTCCATCAGGCCGCACCGCAGTTCTCCGTCGTCGCCGCGCCAGAACCACGCGTTGTCGACGTTGGCGTTCCAGTGGCACAACGCCAGGCTGTCCGCGTCTCCACCCAATTGATGCCACACGTCGGGTTCGCGCCGGGCCAGCACGCGTGCCTGCGCGGTCAGCGCGGAAAAGAATTCGGGCGTCCGCAGGTTCTCGGCGAACAGGCCCGGGTGACGCTCGAGGAACTCGGTGAGGCGGAGCAGGCGACGGTCGAGTTGCTCGGCGGTGAGCGTGGGCCGCTGGCCTACCGTCGCGGCCTGCAGGTCTACGGGGAACTGTGCGAGCAGGTCGGCGGGCAACCGCCCGGATCGCTCCGTGCCTGCCAGTCGGGCCACGGCGGTCAGCAGGGCCCGATAGTGCTCGGCCTGCGCGGGCATCTCGTAATCGAGGCACTTGTGGTACTGCCGTTCGATGTTGTGCTCGCCGAACGCGATTCGTTCGCTGATCAGCAATCCGGTCTCGGAGCCGCGGTGATAGTCGGCGAATTGCGTGGCGGGTACCGCGATGGGGAATGCGGGCGAGCGGGTGAGTGCCGCGAACCGGGTCTCCGCCGCCATCTGGGCGCGCCCGACGTCGCGGACCGCATTGTCGAAGTCCCGCGAGAACTTGACGAACAGGTCGGTGCGGGGGCCGGGTGCGGCGTAGCGGACGGTGAGCAGCGCCTTGCGCCCGGTGCTGCCGCCCGAAACCTCTTCGAGGCCTTCGATTGCGACAACCGCGTTGTCAGGTGCCAGCGCACCGTAGGCCCGGAACGCCTCGGTCAGGAAGGCGGTGCCGGCGTCGCGCAGCGCGCCGATGTGCGCGGGGAACGTCAGGCCGGTGGCGTCCCCGCGGACATGGTCGATGCTCACCACGTCTGCTCCGCTGCGCGCACGAGGATCTCATTGACCGCGACGCGCCGGTTGCGGGTGACCATGTAGGTGACCGCGTCGGCGACGTCCTCGGGTTCGAGCTTCAGCACACCGGCGGTGCGCGCCCGCTGTGCTGCGAGTGCGTCTGCGTCAAGGTGATCGGTGATCTCGGTCTCGACGCTGCCCGGCCCGACGATGCCCACCCGCACGCGGCTGCCGATCAACTCCTGGCGGATGCCCTCGCTGAACGCGTTGACGCCGAACTTGGTCAGCGAGTAGACGGCGGTGCCCGGCCGGGCCACGCGGCCTCCGGTGGAGCTGATCGTGACGACGTCGGCCACGCCTCGCAGGGAGTCGGCCGCCGCGGCGATCAGGTGGGGGAGCGCGGCGTGGGTGGTGTACAGGACGCCGCGCACGTTGACCGAGACGAGGTCGTCCCAGTCGCCCAGCGGCGCTTGGGCGGCCGGGCCCATTCGCAACAGGCCCGCGTTGTTCACCAACACGTCGAGGCGGCCGCACGCCTCGACGGTGGCGGCCACCGCGGCGGTGACCTGTTCGGAATCCGTCACATCGGCGGTGACCGCCACCGCGGTGCCGCCGCCCGCCGTGATCTCGTCGGCCAGCGCAGTCAGCCGGTCTCGCCGCCGCGCCAGCAGCGCCACCGCGGCGCCTTCGGCCGCCAACGCGCGGGCGGTCGCCGCACCGATCCCACTGCTGGCGCCGGTCACCAGCGCCACCGTCCCGGCCAGGGCGGTCATGTCGTTCTCGCTCCCTGCTGCCCGAAGATGTCGCCGAGCACGTAGTCGTTGTGTTCACCCAGATCCGGTGCGCCGGTGTCGATGTCGGCCGGGCGCGACATCCGCCACGGCGGCCCGAGTACCGGCCGCCTGCCCTCCAGCCGGTCCGACACGAAACGGTACGCGCCGCGCTGCCAGAGCAACTCGTCGCCGATGACGTCGGTGACCGTCGCGCTCTTGGCCGCGCCCACACCCGCGGCGCGCAGCCGGTGTGCGAGGTCGGTCGCGTCGTGGCAGTCTGTGAGCGCGCTCAGGTCGGCATCGAGGCTGTCGAGGTTGCGATGCCGGGTGGCCGAATCCCGGTAACGGGCATCGGCGGCGAGATGATCGGCGCCGAGTACGGCGCACAGCCGGTGCCATTGACCGTCATTGGCGACGGCGATCGATATCCAGTTATCGCCGACGCACGGATAGCACCCGTGCGGCGCCATGTCCGGATGACGGTTGCCGTCCGGGCCCAGCAGCCTGCCGGTGAGGTTCTGCTCGAACAGGCAGTCGCCGATCATCGACGACAGCACCTCGACCGCGGACACGTCGACGAACTGGCCCTCGCCCGTCCGGTCCCGGTGCAGCAGGGCCGCAACGGCCGCGAACGCCGCCGCCGCCCCGACGGTGGAGTCGCCGTAGCGCATGCTGGCGCCGAGGGGAGGTCCGCCCGGATAGCCCACGAGCGAGGCGAGACCCGCCAGCGCGGCGAAGCACGGTGCGTACCCCGTCTGGTGACCCAGTGGACCGTCGTTGCCCCACATCTTGATGGAGACCGAGATGATGTCGTGCTTGAGCGCCACCAGGTCGCGGTGCGCGAGTCCCTGCCGCTCCATGGCGCCGGGCCGCAGGTTGTCGAGCACGATGTCGCTGCGAGCGATCAACGCGCACAGGGCATCCCGGCCCTGGCGGGTCTTGATGTCGAGGTCCACGCTGAGAATCTCGGGGTTGATGCTCAGGAAGTACGGCGCATGGTTGACGTCGGTGCCGCCGTACGCGCGCATCTCCTCCGGCGCCCGCGAGTTCTCCACCTTGATCACCTCGGCGCCGAGGAAGGCCAGCAGCTTGCCCGCGTAGGGCCCCGCCCACACCTTGGTCAACTCGACCACGCGGACACCCTGCAGTGGTCCACCCCGCGCCCGGCACGGCACCTTGAGTTGCGGCGCCAACACGGCTGGCGGTGTACGCGGCCTGCGGGCTTCCGCAAGTACCTCCGCAGTGTGTTGGCCGAGAGTCGGTGCGGCAACCGGGCTTCGGTCCTCCGACGCGCTCAGCCGGTATCCCGCGGTGGGATAGGCGGCCCGGCCCAGGTCCGGATGGGTGACGTCGCGGAAGAACCGGCGGTGCCGATACTGCGGCGAGTTCAGGAGGTCCGCGGCGTCGTTGACCGGCACCAGCGGGACCCCCAGCCGCTGCGCCTGCTCGGCAGTGGCCACGCCGGGTCGGGAGCTCATCCAGGCGGCGAAGCCGCGGCGGAAGTCGGCCACCCGCTGCGGCGTGACGCCGAATTCCAGCCAGTCGTCGGCGAATTCGTCGAGCCAGTCCGGCGAGCCCATCAAGGTTTTCAGGCCGAGCCAGTGCGCACGGCTGGTCATGTACAGGTAGACGAACTCGTCGCGGCAGGCGAAGAACGACGCCGGGCCGGCCTGGTCGTAGTCGTCGCGGCGGTTCTGCGGCGCGATCTCACCGGCGAGGAACCGGCCCAGCATGCAGTCGGCCCGCGAGACCAGCACTGCCTGCTGCGACACGTCGATGAACTCGCCGCGGCCGGTGTGCATGCGGTCGAACAACGCCGACGCGACGCAAAGGGCGGCATCCAGCGCGCCCTCGTAGTCGGCGAGGAAGCGGCCGGGGCCCTTCAGCGGCGGTCGGGCCGGGTCGGCGTGGCTGGGGGTGTGGTAACCCCAGCCGCCGGCGTGAAAGACGTTCAGGCTCACCGCAGTGTCGAACTCCGGCGGTGCGGTGCGGCCGTACGGGGTGACCGCGCAGAACACCACGCCGGGGTGGCGGCCGGTGACCTCGGCCTCCGTGAGCCCGTGCGCGGCCGCCCAGGTCTCGCCGTGGTCGTCGATCACGGCGTCGGCGGTGGCGATCAGCTCGTGCACGCCGGCCAGGTCGAGCTCGGCCGAGCGCTTGTTGGTGTTGAGGTAGGCGAACAGGGCGCTGCCGTCGCCGACTCGGGGCGCCAGCGCCCGGGTGGGACTGCCCCACCCGGGTCGCTCGACTTTGACGACGTCGGCTCCCAGATCGGCGAGCAGCTTGCCGCAGTACTCACCTGCGACCTGCTCGGCGACCTCGACGACCCGGAAGCCGCTCAACGCGGACACGACAACTCAGGGCTTGTTGCGGCCCGACCGGCTGAGCCGCCACTCCGGCGGGAAGTTCAGGTCGTTGTCCTTGACCACGTTGTTGAGGCCCTTTTCGAAGGTGCCTTCGGTGAGGTCGACGTCGTTCTGCTGGTCGTTCTGGATCAACGGCAGCATGCCCTCCACCATGCCGGTCAGCAGGCTGCCGAAGTACTCGCCCTTGTGCTGCTTGTAGAGCTCGAGGAACGTCTTCTGCACCGCGACGGTGTCGGTCGGCCGCGACTTCGAGCACGCCAGTGCGTACTTCTCGGTCTCGGCTTCGAGCTGGTCGCGGGGCACCACGCTGTTGAGGAAGCCGCACTCGTACATCTCTTTGGCGCTGAACGGGCGTCCGGTGAACAGCATCTCGGAGAACTTGCGCAGGCCCATCGTCTCGGCCCACCACCACAGCCGCGGCCCCCACCCGACGTAGCGGAACGCGGGGTGGCCGAAAAGCGCGTCGTCCGACGAGATCACGAGATCGGCGTCACCGGCCTGGTAGAAGTGCCAGCCGTAGCAGTAGCCCTTGGCCTCGATGATGCTGATCTTGCGTAGCTCCTGCAGCGGCCGGTTGCCGGCCCGCGCCTTGGCGTAGAAGTCGGTCACCGTCGACAGGTACCGGTAGGAGCCGCCCGGCGGGTACCTGACGTCGTCGTCGTTGATCGCCAACTCGTGCAGCAGCGGCATGCCCGGGCTCTCCAGCATGTCGCGCTGTTCGGGAAGGTCGCCGCCGCTGCCGAAATCCTCGCCCTCGCCGCGGATGACGACCACCTTGACGTCGTCGTCGACGTTGCACTTGTGAATCAGGTCCGCATAGAGCTGGCGCATGCCCATCGTGGTGGAGTTCTGCGCCTCCGGGCGGTTGAAGGTGATGTAGGCGATCCGGTTCTTCCGGTCCTTGTCGAACCGGATGTGTTGTTCGGCTTCGCGCTTCATCTCTTCGTAGTCGTAGTCGGGCAACCTCATCTCCTCACACTTCGTGCTTCCTCGAGTCTGCGGCCCCGTATCAGGGGCAGCTGAACGCCTGTGACGCAACGTGATCCGTCAGAGGCGAAGTTCAACAATCCCGGCGTCGTCCGTTCCGGGTCTCGGCAACCGTCACCACTTGCTGATCAGTTTGTCAGCGACGGAGACCGGCGGGGCTGTTTGTACTGTCCGCTTAGAAATTGACGCGGCGACGCTGCCGGCACTTTCAAGATCAGCACACGCGACACACCGGCAACATCCGCCACTACCGTCACATTGCGCGCCAAGATGACCCTGCAGCAAAGCCACCCGGGCTCCGCTGCCCGAGACCGTGAAGGTGAAGAGTGCGTCACAGACGACGGCGGGCCCTGCTGACCACAGCAATGGCGGTGACCGTCGGACTGGTTGCCACCACCGTGATCGGCAGCGACCTCGCCCAGCACAAGCGCCCCCGGCGCGTGCTGGCGGTCGCCACCGTCACGATCAACCCCGCGCCGACGACCACGGCCATCGCCGACTCGGACGTCTACGGGATGACCCAGGCCGACGTCGACAAGACGATGGACACCCTGCGGGCCGACAACGTCAAGGCGGTCCGCCTGATGGTTCCGTGGGCCGGCGTGGAAGCGACCCACGGCGTGCTGGACTGGCGCACGGTCGACAAGACCGTCAACTCGGCCGCCTCCCGGGGCTTGGCCGTCGTCGCGATGGTGAACTCGACGCCGCGCTGGGCGGTCGGATCGGGCGGGCAGTACCTGAGCGGTCGGCCCGCGTCCCCGGCGGCGTACGGCGATTTCGTCGCGAAAGTCGTGACCCGATACCTGGGCAAAATCGCGGCGGTCGAAATTTGGAACGAACCGAATGCGATCACCTTTTATACGCCCGCCCCCGACCCCGCCGGTTATGCCGAGTTACTCAAGGCGGCGTATCCGAAAATCAAGGCGATCGATCCGTCCATCGAGGTGCTCGGCGGTTCCGTCGGATCGGTCATCGACGTCAACGGAATGGCGATCAATCCGGTCGCGTTTTTGACCCGCATGTACGCCGCGGGCGCCGGCCCGTATTTCGACGCGCTGACTTTCCATCCGTACCACTACAGCCTGAAGTTCTCCGCCGGCGTCGGCATCGCGAACTCGCCGGTTCTGCAGTTGATGCAGATGCGCCAGATCATGGTCGCCAACGGTGACGACGCCAAGAAGATCTGGTGCACCGAGTACGGCCAACCCGTCTCCAGCGGGGGAGTGGCCAGGCAGACCGACTACATCAGCGACATGCTGCTGAAGTGGCAGGAACTGCCCTACACCGGGCCGATGTTCATCTACACCACCCGCGACCGCCACACCGGCAGCATCGGTGCCGAGGACACCGTCGGCATCTACAACACCAACTGGACGCCCAAACCCGCGCAGGCGACGGTGCGTGCCGGTGCGTCGGGCGCCATCGCCAAGTCCGCCGAGTTCACCCGCTTCGCGGGCTACACCGACGAGTCCGCGGGCACGCCGCTGTCGCCGGTCTACCGGACCACCGACAACGTGTGGGCGCAGGTCCGCACCGTCGACACCGTCTATGAGACCGCGACCGGATTCGTCACCTCGCCCAACCCGGTGGCGATCAAGGCCGGCCTGTATGTGGTGAGCCCCAAAGGTCCGTTTGCCGACGGCTACCAGGACTTCAACAAGACCAACGGGCTGCGGGTCTGGTACTCGGAGGCCACGGGCGCGCATTCCGGCAGTGGCAACATGGCCGCCGCCTGGGTGCCCGAGCTCGGCCTCGCCCTGACCGACGAGGCGGGCGGGCTCACCGGAACGACCATGCAGTTCCAGAACGGCAAGATCACCTGGACACCGTGGGCGGGCACGCAGGTCACCTGGAACCCCGGGCACGGTCCGGGCGCCACCCCGACAACCCCGTCGACCTCCTCGACCACGACAACTTCCGTCCCCACGACGACTTCGTCGAACCCGCCGACAACGTTGCCGACATCACAGCCGCCGGTAACTCCCACACCGAAACCGCCAGCAGGCAATCCCATTTACGCGGTACTGACTCTGCTCGGTGGTTTGCTCGGCTCACTCACCGGTCAGCGATAACCGCTACGGCCTGCAAGAAGTCCGCCATATCGCTGTATTGCGGGGACTTTTTTATGTAACAATCGCTGTGGAAACTCTCTTCGAGAGTTCTTTTTTTGGGGAGACGGAGGCGATCATTCCTACGTCACATCTGCGCATCACCGCGGGCGTATGTGTGCTCGCCGCCGGACTGTTGTTCAGCGGCAGTGCGATCGCGCTCGCCGACGAGTCCGGTAGCACCTCCTCGGGACCGAGCCAGGGATCCGAATCCGGGTCGGTCGGCGGCTCCACCGGGGCCGACGGCAACAAGGAATCGAACGTCGGTGCGCAGGGCACCCAGACCACCACGGGGACCGTTCACAACACGTCGACCGGCCCGACGACGTCGCAGCAGACCGAGCCAGACGATGCGGTCGACGCGACCCCGCTGAGCACCGACGACGAGAAGGACCAGGCTCCGGCCGGTGACTCGGAGCCGACCGGCTCCGCCACGCCGTCGACGCCCGCCGCCGGATCCGAGACCGCGCCGACGCCGTCGGCCAGCACGCAGGCCCCGGCTCCGACGCCCACCGCGACCTCGCCCGCCGACGCGGGATCTTCGTTCGCGTCGACGCCCGACGCGCAACCGCCCGTCGTTCCCGCCGCGATCCCCTCCGCGGTCACTCCGCCCGTGAACCCGGTGTGGAAGGCCATCTCGCCGGTGACGAACGCGTTCAGCACCGTCGGCAACGTGATGAACTCCGTTCCGGGAACCCTCGCCGAGCTGCGGACCTCCACGACCCCGGTGCGCGACGCGATCGCCTCGGTGCAGGAGATGCTCACCACGGTGGCCGGCGCGATGATGCCGCTCGCGCAGGTGCCCGGCGACCTGTACGCCCTCCTCGGCGTGCCGGTTCCGCCGAACCAACCGCTGATCGGAGCGGGCGGCTCGTTCGACGCGGTGAAGGTCAAGGCCCCGCCGGCCGGTGCGCCGCTGTTCGGGCCCAACGCCGCCCAGGTCGAGGTCGCACCGCCCGTCGACAGCGGCCCACTGTTCGGCACGCTCGCTCCGCGCCCGTCGCTGGGCGAGGTCGCCTCCGCCGACCTGACCAAGCCGCTGTCGGTTTCCGGCACGGTGCCGCTGAAGATGGACCCGCCGAGGACCGCTCAGTCGATCTTCCAGCACGTGATCGAAGCGGTGCTGGTTCCGGCCTCGTTGACCGCGCTCGCGGCGGTCGCGCTGCCCGGTGTCGGCGCGCTGCTCATCGTCGCCGCGGCCGGCGTCCGGTTGGGCTACCGCCAGGCCAAGGCGGCGCTGACCATGCGGGCGTCGGGCATTGCGCGGTTCGCCGGCCCGGGTCCGCTGGGCGTCGTCAGGTCCGGTTCGTTGATCAAGCTCCGCCAGCGTGCCCGCGGCCCGCGCACCACCCGGGCGGTATGCCCGGAGGCGCAGCCGGCACGCACGGCCGAACCGGTGCGCACCCTCGAACGCATCGCCTAGAGACGCGTGCGCGCGGTGGTCAACACCGCCTCGATCTCGGTCCACGTCCGGCGCACGATCTCGGTGACCGGCAGTACCTCCTGAATGCGTGAGGACACCTGACCGGTGTTGGCGACGCTGGCGTCCATGTCGCCGTCGAAGTACAGCTCGGTGATCCGACCCAGCAGCGAGGCGTTCGGATCATGCGCGGCGACCCGGGCGGCCAGGCCGGTGTGCAGCACCCGCATCGTGGGGTTGCCCGGGACGTTGAGCATCACCGTGCCGGCGTCGTTGGCGGCGACGATCGCGTCCTTGAAGTTCGCGTGCACGGCCGACTCCAGGCTGGCCAGGAACCGGGTGCCCATCTGAACGCCCTCGGCGCCCAGCACCAGCGCGGCGGCCGCCGACTTGGCGTCGCACATCCCGCCGGCCGCGATGATCGGCAGGTCGACGTGTTCGGCGACGAGCGGCAGCAGCACCATCGTCGACGCACCGAGCATCGACTTGAACCCGCCGCCCTCCACGCCTTCGACCACCAACGCGTCGACGCCCGCGTCGGCGGCCTTGTGCGCCCCCTTGAGGGACCCGACCACATGCACGACCGTCATCCCCGCGTCGTGCAACCGCGCGGTGAACAGCGCCGGATCGCCCGCCGAGGTGAACACGTGGCGCACACTGGCGGCGGCCAGCGTGTCGACGATCGAGGGGTCGGCCTTCCAACCCTGGATCATCAGGTTGGCCGCGACCGGCCTGTCGGTGAGCTCACGTACTCGCAGCAGATCGGCGCGGCCCTGATCGGTGAGCGTCTCGATCATGTCGAGGCCGCCGGCCTCGGACACGGCGGCGGCGAGTTCGGCGCGGGCGATGTAGGTCATCGGGGCCTGAACGACGGGATAGTCGACGCCGAGCAGCGTCTGGATTCGGTTTCCCACCGCCCCATTGTGGAGGCAGATTTACATTGAGTGCTCTATGATTTGTTCCGCAGCAACGGTGCAGCCCGAGAGGACGGCAATGGCCAAACCGCCCTTGTCCATGAAGCCGACCGGATGGTTCCAGGTGGCCTGGTCGGCGGAGGTCAAACCCGGCGAGATCCGGCGGATGACGTACTTCGACCGCGAGATGATCTGCTGGCGCACCGCCTCGGGTGAGGCCGTGGTGATGGATGCCTACTGCGAGCACCTCGGTGCCCATCTCGGGTACGGCGGCCACGTCGAGGGCGAGGTCATCTTGTGCCCGTTCCACGGCTGGCAGTGGAACTCTGAGGGCCGCAACGTCTGCATCCCGTACCAGGACCGGCCGAACCGCGGCAGGCGGATCCGCAGCTATCCGGTCGCCGAGCGGAACGACTCGATCTACATCTGGCACGACATCGACGGCCGCGCACCGTATTTCGATGCGCCCGACATCTTTGCCAGCTTCGGCGACGACCGCACCGCCGCCGATTACTACCCGCCGATGACCCTCTACCGCGAGGGTCTGGAGATGCATCCGCAGTACGTGCTGGAGAACGGCGTCGACTTCGCGCACTTCAAGTTCGTGCACAAGACGCCGATCGTCCCGGTGTTCACCCGGCACGACTTCGCCGAACCGTGGTCCTATGTCGACTTCACGATCACGTTCGAGGGTGACGAGCACCAGTCGATCGACGACGTCAAGAGCGGGGTCGAAGCAATCAACGGTGGACTGGGGATCGCGGTCACCAAGAGTTGGGGCATGGTCGACAACCGGACGATCTCGGCGATCACCCCGGTCGACGAGCGCACGTCCGACGTCCGCTTCATGGTCTACATCGGCCGTACACCCGGCCGCGACGATGAGCGCGCCGAAGCCAAGGCCGAGCAGTTCGGCGCCGAGGTCATCCGCCAGTTCGCCCAGGACGTGCACATCTGGGCGCATCAGCGTTACTCCGATCCGCCCGCGCTGGCCACCGCCGAGTACGAAGGGTTCACCGCGCTGCGCAAGTGGGCCACCCAGTTCTATCCCGACGGCCGCGGCGGCAGCGCCGCGGACCTCCAATCAGCCGCTCCGGCAGGCACATCCGAGAAAGGCCGTCCCGAATGACCGCAACGCCCGCCCAACCGATCCGCGTCTTTCAGGTCGCGACCGGCAACCTCGGCACCGAGATGATCAAGCGGATCGGCCAACATCCGGACCTGCAACTGGTCGGCCTGCACTGCTACACCCCCGAGAAGGTGGGCCGCGACGCCGGCGAGATCGTCGGGATCGGCCCGGTCGGCGTGACCGCCACCGGCACGGTCGAGGAGATCATTGCCGCCGAACCCGACGTGCTGACGTTCCACGGCGTGTTCCCCGACGAGGATCTCTACGTCCGGGTGCTCGAGGCCGGCATCAACATCGTCACGACTGCCGACTGGATCACCGGCTGGCACCGCGACACCAACCATCCGCACCCGTCGGGCAAGCCCGTGTCCCAGCTCCTCGAGGACGCCTGCCGCAGAGGCGGATCGACGTTCTACGGCACCGGCATGAACCCGGGCGTGAACCAGATCCTGGGTGTGGTGTGCTCGGCCGACGTCGCCGAGATCGAGAACGTCACCACCATCGAGTCGGTCGACGTGTCGTGCCACCACTCGAGGGACACCTGGATCGAGGTCGGCTACGGCCAGCCGGTCGACGACCCCGAGATCCCCGGCAAGCTGGAGAAGTACACCCGGGTGTTCGCCGACAGTGTGCTGATGATGGCCGACTGCTTCGACCTGCAACTCGACGAGGTCAAGTTCAGCTACGAATTGGGCGCCTGCACAAAGGATGTCGACCTCGGCTGGTATCAGCTGCCGAAGGGGTCGCTCGGCGGGAACTACATCAAGTACCAGGGCATGGTCGACGGAGTCCCGCGGGTCGAGACGCATCTGGAGTGGCAGATGACCCCGCACACCGACCCCAGCTGGGACATCAAGGGCTGCTACATCACCCAGATCAAGGGTGACCCGTGTATCTACAACAAGCACATGATCTTCCCCAAGCCGGGCGTCGACCTGTCCAACCCCGAGGCGTTCGCGTCGATCGGCATGACGGTCACGGGAATGCCTGCGCTGCACGCGATCCGGTCGGTGGTCGCCGCGCCGCCCGGGCTGATCACCAGTGCGGACCTGCCGCTGCGCGGGTTCGCGGGCCGCTTCAAGCGGTAGCCGATGGCCCAGTCGACCAACGTCGCTCCGCGCCGCCCGGCCAACGGCAAACAGGTCCGGGCGGACCGCACCCGCGCGTCGGTCATCGACGAGACGGTGCGCTGCGTGCTGGAGGAGGGGTTCGCTGCGGCCAGCGCCAAGCACATCACCGAACGCGCAGGTGTCACATGGGGAGTGGTCCAGTACCACTTCGGCGACCGGGACGGGTTGCTGATGGCCGTCGTCGACGACGGCTTCAACCATCTGGTCGCGTGCCTGGGTGACCTGCAGGCCCGGATCACCGATCTGACCGGACGCGCGCGCACGGCGGCGGTCATCAACGCCGTCGCCGACGCGTTTCTCAGCCCGACTTCGGTTGCGGCGTTGGAGATTCTGATCGCGACGCGGACCGGGCGCGCCGACGTCGACCAGCGGCACCTCGCCGATCTGTTCTCGCTGCTGACCCGGCTGGGCCGCTACGTCGCCGAAGGCCTGGACGCCACCCACGCCGACGCGGTCGGCAACCTCATCTGGACGACGTTGATGGGTGCGATGGTCGCCGGGATGGCCGTGGAGCAGCCGATCGACGTCAGCCGGGAACTGCGCGCGCTGATCGACGTCGTCAGTACCTACGTCGAGGTGCAACTCGACGGGCGCTGACCGTCAGCGGGGCCGGGCCACGATCGTCGGCGCCTTGGCCGACTGGGCCACGCGGGAGGCGACAGAGCCGAGCACCAGCCCGGCGAACCCGCCCCGGCCGTGGCTGCCGAGCACGACGAGCTGGGCCTGATCGGAGAGGTCGACGAGCCAGCGGGCCGGCTGATCGCAGACCACGCGCCGCTGCACGCGGACGTCGGGGTAGCGCTCCTGCCAGCCGGCCAGCCGTTGTGCCAACACCTCCCGGCCTTCCTCCTCGTAGCCCTGCCAGTCCATCCCGAGCGCCGGGTAGACCACGTCGCTCCAGGCATGCAGCGCAACGAGATCGACGCCGCGGCGGGAGGCTTCGTCGAAAGCCAGTGCCGTGGCGTCCTCGGACGCGGGCGAGCCGTCGACGCCCACGAGCACGGGGGCGGTGTCGTCAACGGTGTCGTCGGCGTGCACGACCGCGATCGGCCCGTGCCCGTGGTGCAGCAGCCCGCCGCTCGTCGAGCCGAGCAGGGCGCGGCCGATCGCACCGAGACCTCGGGTGCCGCAGACGGTCATGTATGCCCCGCGCGAAGCGCCGACCATCGCCGACGGCGCTCCCGCGTGCACCACCTCGGTCTTGACCGTCGGCGGCGCCGCGTCGCCGGACGCCGACTGCACGAGCTTCTGCGCGTTGGCGAGCACTTCGGCGGCGGCGGCTTCCTGCGAGTCGAGATAGCTGGCCTCCAGGTAGGCCACCGGCCAGGTCACCACCACCGGAGGGATCGCGTGCAGCAGCACGACCGGCTGCTCGTGCAGGATCGCCTGGCGGGTGGCCCAGCGGATCGCGGCCTCGGAGTCCGTCGAACCGTCGACACCGACGAGGATTCCGTTCGGATGGGTGGTCATGGCGCACTCCTTCGTGAACCGGGAACTACACCTCGACGGTAGGCCGGGCGGCGCTTCCGCGGCAGGGACTTTGGTCCCGGCCCGCGATGCCGGTGGTCCCCGTCCGGCGGACCGCTCGTCGGGCGCCGCGTCGCCAGCACGCTGCCCGCGAGGATGAGGGCCAGTGCCGCGACGTTGCCGACCGTCAGCGGTTCGGCCAGCACGACCACTCCCGCGAGCAGCGCCACGGCCGGATTGATGTAGGTGAACACCAGCGCGCGCGGGGCGCCGACCTCGCGGATGAGCGCGAAGAACAACAGGAACGCCGCCGCGGTGCACACCACCCCGAGGACGGCGAGCGCCACCAGCACACGGGTCTCCGGCATCTGACGCGGCCAGGTCGCGACCGCCGGGGCCGCGTACACCAGCGCGGCGAACGTCAGGCAGACCGCGGTCATCGGCAGCGTCGGCACGTCGGCCAGTCGGCGCGCGGCGATCAGCGGCGCGATCGCGTAGCACGTCGCGACCAGCAACACCTCGACGATCGGCCATGTGGTGCCGCCGATGTGCGGACCGGCGAGCACCGCGACGCCGCCGATCCCCACGGCCAGACCGGCAATTCGCTTGGGGCCCAGCCGTTCTCCGCCGGTGCAACGGTCGAGCACTGCCGCGATGATCGGTGAGGCGGCGATCAGCAGACCGGTCATCGAACTGGTCAGGTGCCGCTCGGCGTCCGACAGCAGCCACCACGCCGCGATGATCTCGAAGAACGAGAAGGCCAGCAGCGCGGGCCAGTGCGACCGCACCATCGCGACGGTGCGCCGCGACAACGCCAGCGGCAGCAGCACCGCAGCGCCGAGCGCGACCCGGATGAACACCAGCACCGGGACGGACACACCCTCGACGGCGATCTTGATCAGCAGGTAGGGGATACCCCAGATGACGCTCATCGCGACGAACAGCGTCCACCCTCGCGAGCCCACGCCGACACCCTACGGGCGGCCGCCGACAGCCCGCCGATTGTCAGGCCCGGCTGAGCTCCGCGTAGCGCGCGACGTGGTAGTCGGTGGGGCCGAACTCGTACTGCAGTGCGGTCAGCCGCTTGAAGTAGTGCCCGATCGCGAGTTCCTCGGTCATCCCCATTCCGCCGTGCAGTTGCACCGACTCCTGGCCGATGAAGCGGGCGGCGCGGCCGATCGTCGCCTTGGCCGCCGAGACCGCGCGGGCGCGCACGTCGGGTTCGGCGTCGAGGTTGAGCACCGCCAGGTATGCCGCCGACACCGCTTGTTCGAGCTCCATGTACATGTCCACCATGCGGTGCTGCAGCGCCTGGAAACTGCCGATCGGCTGACCGAACTGATGCCGTTGTTTGGCGTATTCGACGGTGTCGGCCACCACCTTTCGCATGCATCCGACGGCCTCGGAGCACACCGCCGCCGCCCCCTCGTCGCGTGCCTGCGCCAGCGACGGCCAGGCGCCGCCCTCCTCGCCGAGCAGCGCGTCGGCAGGCACCCGCACACCGTCGAGGATCAGGTCGGACGCGCGCCGGTCGTCGACCGTGCGGTAGTGGTGCGCCTGCAGGCCCGTCGCGTGGGCGCCGACGACGAACAACGAGATCCCGTTGTTCGTGCGGGCGGTGACCAGCAGATGGGTGGCCAGCGGCGCGCTCGCCGCGACGATCTTGGCGCCGCGCAACACCCAGCCGTCGCCGTCGCGGTCGGCGGTGGTGGCGACCTGCGCCCAGTCGTGTCCGGAGGCTTCCTCGGTGGCGGCCAGCGCGACGATGGCGGTGCCGTCGACGATGCGCTCGAGTAGTCCCGACGCCACCTCACCGCCTGCGCGGTGCAGCAACCCGCCGGCGACCACGACCGTGTCCACGTACGGCTCGACCACGAGCGCGTGGCCGAGCGCCTCGGCGATGACCATCACCTCGACCGGCCCCCCGCCGATGCCGCCGACCTCCTCGGGCAGGGCCGCGCCGAGGATGCCGAGTTCGTTGGCGAAGCCCGCCCAGATGTCGGGGTGCCACCCGGCTCCCGACTTCGCCGCGGACCGGCTCTTCTCCAAGTCGTACCGAGTGGCCAGGAACTTGGTCAGGCCGTCGCGCAGCAGTTCCTGTTCCTTGCTGAGGTTGAAGTCCATCTCCACGCCGCCTGTTCAGAGTCCGAGAGCCGCTTTGGCCAGGATGTTGCGCTGAATCTCGTTGCTGCCGGCGTAGATCGAGCCGGCCCGGTCGTTGAAGTACCGCAGCGGAGCCACCGCCTGCCATGGTTCGCCGCTGAGGTAGCCGTCCGCCGGCGGCTCGAACTCCGAGATCGGCCCGCCGGGGCACGTCGCGTGCGGCTGGTAGACCCGGCCGCGGGGACCGGCCGCCTCCATCGCCAGTTCGGTGATCGCCTGGCTCAATTCGGTGGACAGCACCTTGAGCATCGAGGACGCGGCGCCCGGATTCCTGCCCTCGGCGACCGCGGCGAGCACGCGGTACTCGAGGATTTCGAGGACTTCGGTGCGGATCCGCGCATCGGCGAGCTTGCGGGAGAACGCGGGGTCGTCGAGGAGCCGGCCGCCGGCGGGCGCGGGCTGTTCGGCTGCGACCGCGGCGATCTCGTCGGCCATGACCTGGAGCGCCGGTGACGAGGCACCGCCACCGCGCTCGAACTCGAGCAGGTATTTCGCGACGGTCCAGCCGTCGTCGATCTGTCCGAGGACGTTCTTCTTGGGCACGCGGACCTCGTCGAAGAAGACCTGGTTCTGCACCTCTTCGCCCGACGTCATCACCAGCGGCCGGATCTCGATACCGGGTGAGGACATGTCGATCAGGACGAACGTGATGCCCTGCTGTTTCTTCTGCGTCCGCGAGGTGCGCACCAGCGCGAACATCCAATTTGCCTCGCGGGCATGCGTCGTCCAGATCTTGCTGCCGGTACACACCAGGTCGTCGCCGTCGTCCACGGCCGCCATCGACAGCGCCGCCAGATCCGAACCCGCTTCGGGTTCGGAGTAGCCCTGGCAGAAGAACACCTCGCCGGTCAGGATTCCGGGCAGGAAGTAGTCCTTCTGGGCGTCGGTGCCGAATTTGATCAGCGCATGGGCCACCATCCGGATGCCCATCGGCGACAGCGACGACGCACCGGCCAGCGTCGACTCGCGGCTGAAGATGTAGTGCTGGGTCAGGCTCCAGTCGCAGCCGCCGTACTCGACCGGCCAGGCCGGCGCGGCCCACCCGCGCTCGTGCAGGATCTGCTGCCACTGCATGCTCGCCTCGTGATCGGCGTACACGCTGGTCATCAGGCGACCCGCGCGGCGCAACTCGGGGGTCAGCTTCTCGTCGAGGAAGCTGCGTACCTCATCGCGGAACTCGGCGTCGGCGGCCGACCACTTCAGATCCATCGTCGTCCCCTGTCTTCAGGCTGAGCACACGGTAAACCTAGTTAATTACGTGGGCCGAGTCGGGGTGCGATAAGTGAATGGCGGTTCTGGCGTGTCCGCCGCTCCGCGCGTCGCGCCGGAATTCCGCCCCGCGCCGGCGGGCAAAGCCACTCCGGGCCGACCCGGTGCGAAATTGGTGTCCGCAGCACATTGACGCGGCGGCATAATTACTTGGATGGAGCGGCGACGAGACGGCCAGATGCCGGCATCCCCGATGGCGGTTCTCAACGAACTGCCCGCGCTGGTCGTGCTCGACCGGCTGCCGGTCCCGGTGCTGGCGATCGCGGAAGACGGGGCCATCGTGTTCGCGAACTCCGCCTTTGCCGACATGCTCGGCTATCCCGCCGAAGCGGTCGGGGCGCTGAAGTTCCGCGAGATCTTTCACACCATGCCCGCCGACGAGTCGGCGGTCTCGGCCATGCGCGCGCACGCGAACCTCATCGTTGAACTCACCCATGCCGACGGGTCGATCGTGCGCGCCCGGATGAGCAAGTCGGCGCTGCGCCGCGGCGATGACCCGGTCGCGCTGGCGACCTTCCAGGACCTGACCGAGCAACTCTGGGTCGAGGAACTCTAGGCCTATCCGGCCGCGTCACCGTCGGTGGCCTCGGTCGTGTGCCGCATGGACTCGCGCGCCAGGAACTGCCGGAAGTAGCCCAGCGCGTCGTCGGTGACGACGGCAGGCAGCAGCACCTCCCAGATCCGCGCCAGCCGGGCCAGCACATCGGCACCCGACGAGGTCGAGTTCGAGAGCAGTTCGGCGCCCAGCATCGCGCTGACGATCGTTTCGCCGACCGCCCGGTGATCGAGTCCCGGCCGGAGGTCGCCCTCCTGCATCGCCTCGAGCACGCGGGCCGACATCTCGTCGATCCAGCGGTCGTAGATCCGGCCCGCGGAGTCGTTGTATTCGCCGAAGGCGCGCAACAAATGGGTGCCGCTGCGGGCGACCATGTCGGTGCGGAGCAGATCGCCCACCAGGAAGCAGCCGTGGATGATGCGTTCCATCGCAGGCGCCGACGAGTCGCGGATCCGGTTGAAGACCCCGAACATCATCTCGCTGCCCTCTTCGATGATCGCGGTGGCCAGCGCCTCTTTGGAGTCGAAATGGTAGTAGAGCGCACCCTTGGTCATCTCGGCCCGCTCGATGATGTCGCCCAAACTGGCTGCGGCGTAGCCGATCTCGGTGAACAGCTGAACGGCCGAGATGATGATCCGCTTGCGTGTCGCCTCTGACCGTGCCTGGCGCACCATCGCCGGTCTACCTCCGCGGTCGGTCGGCCGTACCGGGCGGTGATGGCCTGGACCGGGATCATAATTCATTCCAGCGGGGTCACAGTGCGCGCGGCGACCGCGGTGCGGCGCTTGATGAACTCCGTCAGGTACGGGATACGGTCGGCGGTCGTCAGTCCGGGCAACAGCAGCGTCCACGCGGCCTGCAGGTCGCCGAGGAAGCGTCGAGGGTCGTCGAGGTCGCTGGCCTGGCGCAGACCCATGTACATGGACACCAGGACCCGGCCGAGCGCCTGCGGGTCGGTGCCGTTGCCGACGTCGCCCTCACCGACGGCCCGGTCGATCACCCGGGTGTACGCGTGCACCCACTGGCCGAGGACATCGGACTGCAGCCCGTCGGTCCTACCGATCGACTCGAGCAGGTTCAGACCCGCGCGGGCGGTCTCGTTGCCGATGTCGTCGGTCGCGATCAGATAGGTCAGATCGACGAGGGTCTCCAACCCCGACATCTTGCGGTCGAGGACCTCCTGCACCGAGGTCGTGGCCTCATAGACGCGCTGCTCGACGATCGCAAGGGCGAGCGCGTGCTTGGACCGGAAGTGAAAGTACATCGCGCCCTTGGTGACCGCGGCGTCGGCGAGGATGTCGTCGAGGCTTACCCGGCTGTACGGGCTGCGGGCGAACAGGTGCGAGGCGGCCCGCAGGATCTGCAGCCGCGTGGCATCCGATCGCCGATCGACTTGTTCGGTCACTGGGGGAGTGGCGCCGTTCGTCCGGAATTGCGTGCGGTCATTTGACCAGCCTCGCGATTCTTTCACCTGCAACGTCGAATGGGCGGCAGTGAGTCCGCCTGTCGGGTGGGTGCAGCAATCGGGCGCGCCTCCTTCTGTGTCTGCTGTGGCACCTGAGAATTACGCGGAATATTCACAGACTTTAAGTCATGTCCATGCGGTTGAAACAGCCAAAAAGTATGTAAGGTGCCTAATGTGATGACTTCGAGTCCAGCGTGCCTCGGTGGGGCACCGGTGGCGCGTCGTCGTCGGCATCAGCGTGTTCGGGCTCGGCAAGCAAATCCCAGTGGTATTTTCAGCTTGTTGCCATGGTCCGCGCTGGCAAACCCCCTCGAATCCCTCCGCGGACTATGGCAACGCACCGGACGGAATCAAATAGTGTCTTTACAATCGGCAAATAACCGTAAATCGAGGCGGTTTGGTTCGGCCGAGCTTGCATCACAGCAATACTGGAGTAATTAACGGTGACGTGGAACGACGAAGTCGACGTGGTCTGTACCGGCGCAGGAGCGGCCGGTCTGGCCCATGCGCTCGCGGTCAGCGAGGTCGGTGCCGACGTATTCGTCGCCGACTCCGGCGCTGATCACACGGCCGGCCGGGAGTGGCTCGATGTCGGGATCGCGGACGCCGAGACCCGCGAGTTCTTCACCGAACTGGTCTCCGACCTCGGGCCGCTGCGCCGCTCGAGCTACGACCTGGACGTGCCGATCCGGGTGGCGCCACCGCCGCCGGTGCAGGCGGAGACGGGCCGGACCGTCGCGCCGTTCGTCGGCTCGAAGCTCCGGGACTGGGCGGCCCGCTGCGTGGCGACACCCTACGGTTTTCTGTCGACGCGACTGCCCGATTGGCAGACCTCGACGATGCGCGGCGCTGACGGCGAGATCCTCGAGGTCTCCGAACTCGGCGCGCTGACCCCCGGCACCGCCGACGTCGGTGCCGCCGTACGTGACTGGCTCGCCGCCCGCGCGGCCCACGAGGACATCGAGATCCACGGCGGGCACACCCTGCAGCGCGTGGTGTTCGAGGAGGGCGTGGCGATCGGCGCGGTGTTCGACACCGCCGAGGGGCTCGTCGCGATCCGGGCCCGCCACGGCGTGACGGTCGCCGGCAGCGCAGCCCAGATCGGTGGGCCGGTGCCCGCCAACCTGCCTGCGGACGCCGCGCTGCGCGTCTGCGTGGTCGGTCAGCGCGCGAGCAGGTTCGGCCGGCTCGAACTCATCTCGTCGGAATCGGTGCCGAAATCGGTCTCGCCGACGTGCCGGTCCCGCAACCGTCGGCTGGCGACGAACATGCGCGAGACCTACCGCCACCTACAGCCGTGGCGGTGCACCAAGGTCCAGGGGTATCCGACCCTGGGCGAGTAGCGCCTCCATCTCGGACCCGGGAACCGGCCGCGACAGCAGGAAACCCTGCGCGCGGTGACAACCGTGCTCGAGCAGCGTCGCCGCGGCCTCCGGCGTTTCCACGCCCTCGGCCACCAGCTGCAACCCGAACGCATCGGCGAGCGCGATGACGGCGCGCACGATCGCCAGGTCGCCCGGATTCTCGCCGAGGTCGCGCACGAAGCCCTTGTCGATCTTGAGGGTGTCCACCGGCAACGACTTCAGGTGGGACAGCACGCTGTAGCCGGTCCCGAAGTCGTCGATGGCCACCTGCACGCCGACCTGTTTGAGGCCCGCCAACGTCTTGCGGGTGGTCTCGATGTCCTGGACGACGACGTTCTCGGTGATCTCCAGGCACACCGATCCGCCGTCGAGGCCGAACTCGTCGATGATGCAGGCGACCGATTCGACGAACCCGTCGGTGACCAGTTGCACCGGTGAGACGTTGATCCGCAGCACGGCGTCCAGGCCGACCCCGCGCGAACGCCAGCCGGCGAACTCGGTGCACGCCGCCCGCATCACCCAGCGCCCGAGATCGCCTGCGATGTTGATGGATTCGGCGACCCCGATGAACGCGTTCGGCGACAGCAGACCCCGGGTGGGGTGTTCCCAGCGGACCAGCGCCTCGGCCGCGAGGATCTCCCCGGTCCGCATGTTGACCTCGGGCTGGTAGTGCAACAGCAGGGCGCCGCGCTCGATGTCGCCGGCCAGGTGCAACTCGATGTCGTTGCGGAACTCCGACTCCAGCGCCATGTCGTCGGAGAAGACCGCGACCTTGTTGCCGCCCGAGGACTTGGCGGTCAGCACCGCCTGGTCGGCGCGCCGCAGGACGTCAGACGTCGTGTCGCGGCCGGGTACGCCGACCGCCACGCCGATGCTGACGGTGCGGGTGAGCATCTCGCCGTCGACGGCCACCCGCTCATGCAGCCGGGTCTGCAAGCGCCGCGCGAACCGTTCGGCTTCCTCGGCATCCATCGGGTCCGCGGGCACGACCACGAACTCGTCGCCGCCGAGGCGGGCGAGCAGGTTGCCGCCGTCGGCGGTCTCACGGAGCCGCTCGGCGAGCACGCGGATGAACCAGTCGCCGGCGGTGTGGCCGAGGTAGTCGTTGATGGCCTTGAGCCGGTCGAGGTCGAAGAACAGCACCGAGACCGGACCGGGCCGGCCGTCTGCCAGGCGGCCGTCGAGGTGGGCCAGCAGCGCGCGCCGGTTGCACAAGCCGGTCAGGTCGTCGTGTTCGGCCAGGTACCGCAGCTGGTCCTCGGCGGCGATCCGGGCCTGCACCTGCGCGAACAGCGACGCGATGGCCTTGAGGGCGTTGAGCTCGGCCTCCGTCCAGTCGCGGTCGCCGAACTTGACGAAACCCAGCACCCCGGTGGTGACCTCGCCGGAGAGCAGCGGCACGCACGCCATCGAGGTCGACGGGATCTGCCTGCCCTCGGCGATCGTCTGCTGGTATTCGTCGGTCGCGGGCTCAGGCCGGAAGACGATCGGCTCCTTCTGGTGCTCGCACAGCGCGAACACCGGATCGGCGTCGGCGAAGTACACGACCTTCAGCGGATCGGGATCCGGAATGCCGGGGCGGACCGGCCATTCGGCGATGAGCACCGACGCGTGGATGCGGTGATCGTTGTGCCGCAGGAAGCTGACGTCGACGCCGAAGTACTCGACGAGGTCGGCGAGCACCGCCTGGCTCACCTCCACCGCGGTGGCCGCGTTGACCCCCATCAGCCGGGTGGCGACGGATGTGACGAGGTTCTCCAGGACGGGCATCAACTCTCCATAATGCGGTCGGCGCGGTGTCGCCGGGTCAGGGCACGGCGCCGGCTCGGCACCGACGCCCGCGGTGCGTGGGTGAATCTCAGGATCAACGCCTCAGACTCGGTGGGACCGGCACCGATCAGCCTGCGGAAATTGTATTGCAGCTCGCCGAGGTCGTCGGCGAAAGCGGCGGACGCGCGCCGCAGCTCGTGCCCCTCGGTGGCGTAGAGGAACGGCGGCGAAACCGGTTGTACCGCAAGCCCGTACTGTTGGGCCAGAATCCACACCGCTTCGGCGGCCGCACCGGCGCGGGCGTAGTCGACCAGTTCGTTGCCGTCGACCGAGATCACCGCCAGACCCGAGCTGTTGGACACCCTGCTGTGCAGGTCTTGGCCCAGGGCGGCACCACCGTCCCATGCCTTCAGGTGCGCCATCACCTCGGGGCGGCGCAGGATGTCGAGCATCACGAGGTCGCCGGGCGCCAGCTCGAGGCTGCGGACGTCGATGCCGGTGTCCGGGGACGGCTCGCCCGGCCATCGCAGTTCGGTGAACATCTCCGCGTGCATCCGCGGGGTGAGGAAGCGGATCCGGTCGGCGGCCGCCAGCACGGCCGCCGCCGCCGCGAGCTCATCGGGCCCGCTGAGCACGCGCAGCGTCGCACCTCCGGCTTCGGCTGCGGCGGCAAGCCGGCGCACCGTGTCGGCGGGGACGGGCGCACGGCGGCTGGGGCGCCGGTTGGTCTCCCGCCGCAGCATCGGCTCGTAGAGGGCCGCGAGGTCGGGGTCCGTGCCGTCCGCGAGGCGCAGGGTCGCCATCAGCGGGGAATCACCACGGCCGCTGGTGAATTCGATCGCGCCGGTGAGGTGGTGCGCGGCGGCGGCGACGCGGGCGTTGAACGCCGCGGCGCCGACGGCCACCGCGCTCCCGCGGAACGCGACGTCCATCGTCGTCGCGTAGTCGGTGGTGAGCTCGATGCTGACGAGTTCGTCGCGCACGTCGATGCGCCACGGCTGAGCGTTGCCGCCGGAAGGCGCCCGTGCGGCAGCGTCGGCGATCAATTCGTGTACATCGGTGGCGGGTGGCTCCGGCTGCTCGTCGGCCGCGGGCACGGGGGTTCGGTTGACCGGTGGGGCGGCGAGCCGGTCGATGACGTCGGTGATGTCGATGCGCGCCCGCCCGGAGGGCAGCGTCTCGCCGAGCCCGATCCGGCGTACGGCCTCCGCGACTGCCGCCGCGTTGAGCGCCACCTCCGACGTCACCTGCGGCCAGGTCGACAGCGTCTCGCCCACTTCGACGAGCGAGGCCGCCATCCGGCTCGACACCTGGCTCGCGTCGACCAGACGCAGCGAGTGCGGCACCTTGTCGGCGCTGCTGAGACCGCGGAGCTGGGCCGCCTCGACGTCGCCGATGAGCCCGTGTAGCAGCGGGCGGTGCGGTTCGGTGTCGAATCGTTCGACGTCGAGCAGGCCGCGGTCGCTGGTGGTCATCAGGACCGGCACGCCGCGGCGCCGGGCGACTTCACGGACCAGCACCTTGGTGTCGAGCGAATCGCACTCCTCGATCAGGATGTCGAGGCCGTCGACGAACTCGTCGACGTTGTGCTCGGTGATCCCGGATGTCTGTACCGAAACCGGCAGGTACGGGTCCAGTTCGGCGATCCGCCTCGCGCACACGACAGCCTTGTTGATCCCGATGTCCAGAACGGATGCCGGCACCCGGTTGAGGTTGGTCAGGTCCATCTCGTCGAAGTCGGCCAACCGCAGGCCGCCGCACAACCCCTGTGCGGCAAGGGTATAGGCGATGGTGTGGCCGACGCTCAAGCCGACGACCCCGACCGTCAGCCCGCGGAGCCGGTCTTGCTCGGCGGCGGTGATGAGGTTGCGGTTGCGGTCGAGCCGAGCACGCCGGAAGCCCCGGGGGCCGAGCACGCTGACCGCGGTGCGTCGCCACGGGTAGTACGCCCATCGGATCTGTTCGGCGGCAACGTCTTCGGGTGGCGGCGGACGCAGTTGCCGCAACGCCGTCCGCTGCGCGGGTGCGGTGTCGACGAAGCCGACCTGCGGGTCGGCGCGCAGCGCGGCCAGGGCCGGATCGTCGGTGGCGAGCACCACCGCGCTGCAGGGAGGTGACGGGTCGGCGCCTGCTGTCACCGGTCCGTCCCGGTGGCGGCCGCGACTCGTGCAGCACCGCCGGGTCGGGGTGTCATCCTCTGCTGCTCGGCGAAGTACAGCGAGAGCTGTTTGGGATCAGCATGTTTGGCGAACGTCAGCCGATCCCACCACGCGAGCCGGGTCTCGTAACGCTCATCGGGATACGGCGTCGGGGGGATCTTCGTTGCGAGGATGCCGCCGGAGGACAGCCATCGCTTGAGCACGTAGGACGCGGCGGTGGCGACGATGAACTGGATGTCCAGCATGCCCATCGCGTGCAACGGGGTGCGTGAGATCGCGCTGGTCAGCTGACGGCTCCGCTCGGGATCATCAGTCACCCATGCGGTTTTCATCTCCACGACGCCGAATGGTAGCCGGTCGGAGATCATCTTCCGCACGGCGTCGAAACCGGGTTGGCCCTCCCACTCGAGCAGCGCGTGTGCCTCGTCGGCGGACTGGTACGGGCCCTTGGCGCGCAGGCCGCCGACCACCCGGCCCGCGCGGTCGACGCACGCGGCGAACAGGATCGTGTCGGCGCCCGAGTGCAGGGCGGGCATGTCGAGCGCCTTCTCGACGCCGCGTTTGGTGTAGCTGCGTTCGGCGCCGCGGACGAAGTCCCGCCACAACTCGCGTTCGATCGCCGGATGGGCGAAGACGACGTCGCATTCGGTTTCGGGATCCCAGCAACTCGGGCTGTGCCGCAAACTGGCCATGGCGTGGTCGGCGGTCTCACACGGGGCAACGGTCATACTCATCCGATCGTCAGGCGGACGTGATGGGCGTGCGGTCCGCTGAAAGGGTGTGGGTTTGCCCACACCATGTGTGAGTATCTCGCTGTGCACCGTTTTATTACCAGTTTGCCGGCAAATCTTATCCTGCAAACGAACGATTCTTTCGGCGAATGGTTCTGCGCCAATGGCCGACAGCATAAGACTGGCTAATTAAGCATTCAGTATTCGCGCAGGCTGGAAAACCGAACGCCTGTTATGGCGAACTCGGCGACGGCGCGATCAGGGCACCGGGGCTGAATGGGGGACTGCGCGCGGGATTCTGCTCGGCATCGACACGCCCCGAGCGTCGGCCAGGCGTCGCTGGTTCCCACCGCAGGGGTTCAGGCTGCCGACGGTTCCGATGAATGGTCGGCGCCAATCGTGCCGACGGTATATCAGCGATCCCTTTATGGGCCGCGCAATCAGGCCGCGTGAATTGGCCGTTCGTGCGACGGCGACGGAATTGGGAGTGCGACGCTCGAGGTGACAAGACGACATTTCCCGGCGCGGGCGGTACCGAGCATGCGCCTGTGTGATACCGAATTTCGCTGCGCGGTAACCGGTCGGATGACACCCTGTTCGGGTGGTGGGAGAGTATCCGAGTGCGGGCCGGGGGGCGTTGCCCGTCAAAGACGTCGGCAGATTGCTGCTGCGCTGCGCGGATCGGTCGGGTCTGGTCGCGGCGGTGAGCGCGTTCCTCGCCGACGCGGGGGCCAACATCGTGTCGCTGGATCAGCACGCGACCGAACAGTCCGGCGGCATCTTCATGCAGCGCACGATCTTTCACCTGCCCGGGCTGACCGCCGCCCGCGACGACCTCGAGCGTGAGTTCGCCGAACGGGTGGCCGGGCCGTTCGGCATGGATTTCCGCCTGACCGAGGCGGCCAAACCGAAGCGCGTGGCCATCATGGCGTCGAAAGAGGACCACTGTCTGTTGGATCTGCTGTGGCGCAACCGTCGCGGCGAACTCGACATGTCGGTGGCGATGGTGATCGCGAACCATCCGGACCTCGCCGATCAGGTGCGGCCGTTCTCGGTCCCGTTCATCCACATCCCCGCGACGCAGGACATCCGCGAGGAGGCCGAGAACCGGCAACTGGACCTGCTGCGCGGCAACGTCGACCTGGTGGTGCTGGCGCGCTACATGCAGATCCTGACGCCGCGGTTCATCGCGGAGGTCGGCTGCCCGCTGATCAACATCCACCACTCGTTCCTGCCGGCGTTCATCGGCGCCGCGCCCTATCGGCGGGCGAAGGAGCGCGGCGTCAAATTGGTCGGCGCCACGGCGCATTACGTCACCGACGACCTCGACGAGGGGCCGATCATCGAGCAGGACGTGGTGCGCGTCGACCACCGGCACAGCGTGGAGGATCTGGTCCGCCTCGGTTCCGATGTGGAACGCGTTGTTCTGTCCCGGGCGGTGCTGTGGCACTGTGAGGACCGGATAATCCGATACGGCAACCAGACCGTCGTCTTCTGACCGGCGCCGGCGAGGAGGAGAAGCAGCAGTGAAGAAGTTCAGCGACCTCGACGAGTTCATCGCGGCCGAGGGCAGCCGGCTCGGCCCGACCGAGTGGCTGGAGGTCACCCAGGAGCGCGTCAACCTGTTCGCCGACGCCACCGAGGACCACCAGTGGATCCACGTCGACCCCGAGCGGGCCAAGGACGGTCCCTTCGGCGCGACCATCGCGCACGGTCTGTTGACGCTGTCGCTGCTGCCGCACTTCTCCCATCAGCTCTACACCGTCGGCAACGTCGCGATGGCGATCAACTACGGCTACAACAAGGTTCGGTTCATCACGCCGGTGAAGGTGGGCGCGAAGATCCGTGCGACGGCGGAGTTGACAAAGATCGACCAACTCGACGGCGGTGCCGTCCAGTCGACGATGCCGATCACCGTCGAGATCGAAGGGTCGGAGAAGCCGGCCGCGGTCGCGGAGTCGATCGTCCGCTACCTCCGCTAGATTTCTTTTCGCGCGAGCAGACGCAAATTGCCCCTTTTTCTGGAGTTTTCGGGGCACTTTGCGTCTGCTCGGCCGAAGCAACTCAGTACTGCGTCGACCCCTGATCGACCGGAATGGCCGTCGCCGTCATGTGTTTCGACTCGTCGGTGGCCAGCCAGCAGACCACGTCGGCGACGTCCTCGGGCTGTAGCACCCACGTCGGCAGGAACGGCGTCATCATGTTCTGCAGCTGCGGGTTGGTCTCCATCGCCGCGCCGATTGCCGAGATCATGTCGCCGGAACCCATCGGCGTGTTGACCGGGCCGGGGTGCACGCTGTTGACCCGGATCGAGTGCTTGCCGAGTTCGGCGGCGAACGCGCGAGCCATCCCGGTGACCGCATGCTTGCTCGCGGTGTAGTGGATCATGAACGGCTGCAGCTTGATTCCGGCTGCCGAGCTGATCAGGATGATCGACCCGCCGCGCCCGCCGTCGATGATGCGCTGCGCACCCGCGGTCACGGTGTTGAAGACGCCGGTGACGTTGACATCCATGACATCGCGGAAGTCCTCGGGGGTGATCTCGTCCCACACCTGCGGCGGCGAGATCCCGGCGTTGGCGACGATGACATCGAGGCGGCCGAACCGCTCGACCCCGTCGTCGACCACCCGGCGCAGCCCGTCGGCGTCGCGGACGTCGACCTCGGCGGTCACGATCCGGCCGCCGGCGGCCTCGACCAGCCGGGCGGTCTCGGCGAGATCCTCGGGCGTCGCGTGCTCGTAGGGCACACAGGACGGCAGCTTGCCCGCGATGTCGATCGCGATGATGTCGGCGCCCTCGGCGGCCATCCGGACGGCGTGCGCGCGGCCCTGACCCCGCGCGGCGCCGGTGATGAACGCGACGCGTCCCGCCAGCCGGCCGCTCACGCGCGGTCCCGCTGCGCCGACTTGACCAGATTCGAGCCGATGATCAGCCGCTGAATCTCGCTGGTGCCCTCGTAGAGTCGCAGCAGCCGGACCTCGCGGTAGATGCGTTCGACGGGGACTTCGCGCATGTAACCGCTGCCGCCGTGGATCTGCACCGCGAGATCGGCGACCTGGCCGACCATCTCGGTGCAGTACAGCTTGGCCACCGAGGGGGCGACGCGACGGTCCTCGCCGCTGACCCACTGCCGCGCGGCGTCGCGGACCAGCGCCCGGCCCGCCGACACCCCGGTCTGCTGGTCGGCGATCATCGCCTGGACCAACTGGAAGTTGCCGATCGGCGTGCCGCCTTGGGTTGCGGTGGCGGCGTAGGCGACCGACTCGTCGAGGGCGCGCTGCGCGGATCCGACGGCCAGCGCGGCGATGTGCACGCGGCCGCGCGCCAGCGAGATCATCGCCGCCCGGTAACCGATGTCCTCGGCGCCGCCGACCAGCGCCTCGGCGGGGACCCGGACGTCGTCGAAACTGACGTCGGCGGTCCAGGCGCCCTCCTGGCCCATCTTCGCGTCCTTGGTCCCGACCTGGACCCCGGCCGCGTCGGCCGGCACCAGGAACACCGCGATGCCGGGGCCGTCGTCGTCGGCGGGCCGGGTACGCGCGAAGACCACGAACAGGTCCGCGGTCGGCGCGTTCGTGATGAACCGCTTCTGGCCGGTGATCACCCAATCCGACCCGTCGCGAACGGCTTTCGTGCGCAACCCGGACGGGTTGGACCCGGCGCCGGGTTCGGTCAGGGCGAAGGAGGCCACCACGTCGCCGGTGGCCATCGGTTCGAGCCAGCGCTTCTTCTGTTCGTCGGTGCCGAAGCCCACCAGCACCTGGCCCGCGATGCCGTTGTTGGTGCCGAACATCGAGCGCAGCGCCAGCGTCGTGTACCCGAGCTCCATCGCGAGCTCGACGTCCTGGGACAGGTTCAGGCCCAGCCCGCCCCACTCCTGGGGGATCGCGTAGCCGAACAGGCCCATCTTCTTGGCCTGCTCGCGCAGATCGTCGGGCACCCGGTCGTCGGCCAGGATCTCCTGTTCGCGCGGCATCACGGCGGTGCGCACGAAGTGCCGGGTCTGGGCCAGGATCTCCTGAAAGTCGTCGTCGCCGACCTCGGATGTCGTCATCGGCAGGCGCCTCCCTCGTCTTCCTCTTTCGCGCGAACGGTGATTACCGCTCGAAAAACCGGCGAAAAGTCGCGCGGTAATCACCGTTCGGCGCCCTGGGCTGGGGCCGATCATATATGAAATATGATGTTCGACTGATGCGGCCCCGGCCTGGGGCCGCGACAGCGAAAGGGGTGCGCAGGTGTCGTTGTTGACGGGACAGACCGCGGTCGTCACCGGAGGTGCGCAGGGCCTCGGCTATGCGATCGCCGAGCGGTTCATCGCCGAGGGCGCGCGCGTGGTGCTCGGCGATCTGGATCTGGCGGCGACGCAGGAGGCGGCGGAGCGCCTCGGCGACGACGTCGCGATCGCGGTGCGCAGCGACGTCACCACGGCCGCCGACGTCGATGCGCTGGTCGCCGCGGCGGTCGATCGCTTCGGCGGGCTGGACATCATGGTCAACAACGCCGGCATCACCCGCGACGCGACGCTGCGCAAGATGACCGAGGAGCAGTTCGACCAGGTCATCGCCGTGCACCTGAAGGGCACCTGGAACGGGCTCAAGGCCGCGGCGCCGATCATGCGGGAGAACAAGCGCGGCGCGATCGTCAACATGTCCTCGATCTCGGGCAAGGTCGGCCTGGTCGGGCAGACCAACTACTCCGCGGCCAAGGCGGGCATCGTCGGGATGACCAAGGCCGCCGCCAAGGAACTCGCCCATCTCGGTGTCCGCGTCAACGCGATCCAGCCCGGGCTGATCCGATCGGCGATGACCGAGGCCATGCCGCAACACATCTGGGATCAGAAGCTGGCCGAGGTGCCGATGGGCCGCGCCGGTGAACCCGAGGAGGTCGCCAAGGTCGCGCTGTTCTTGGCCAGCGACCTGTCGTCCTACATGACCGGGACGGTCCTGGAGGTCACCGGCGGGAGGCATGTCTGATGCGCGACGCCGTCATCTGTGAACCCGTCCGCACGCCGATCGGCCGCTACGGCGGCATGTTCAAGTCGCTGACCGCCGTCGACCTCGGCGTGACCGCGCTCAAGGGCCTGCTCGACCGCACCGGAATCGACCCCGCCGCAGTGCAGGACGTGATCCTCGGGCACTGCTACCCCAGCAGCGAGGCGCCCGCGATCGGCCGTGTGGTCGCCCTCGACGCCGGGCTGCCGGTGACCGTGCCCGGGATGCAGGTCGACCGGCGCTGCGGATCCGGGCTGCAGGCGGTCATCCAGGCCTGTCTGCAAGTTGCCAACGGAGACAACGACGTTGTGGTCGCCGGCGGGGCCGAGAGCATGAGCAATGTGGCGTTCTACTCCACCGACATGCGATGGGGCGGTGCGCGCAACGGAGTCAAGGTGCACGACGGGCTCGCCCGCGGGCGGACCACCGCGGGCGGGCGGCACTATCCGGTGCCCGGCGGCATGCTCGAGACCGCCGAGAACCTGCGCCGCCGGTACGGCATCTCCCGCCAGGAGCAGGACGAGCTCGCCGTGCGCTCCCACCAGCGGGCCGTCGCCGCGCAGAAGGACGGCGTCCTGGCCGAGGAGATCGTGCCGGTCACCGTCTCGACGCGCCAGGGCGAGGAGGTGATCGACACCGACGAGCACCCGCGCCCCGACACCACGGTCGAGTCGCTGGCCAAACTCAAACCGGTTCTGCTGAAGGATGATTTGGAGGCGACGGTGACCGCGGGCAACGCCAGCGGGCAGAACGACGCGGCGTCGATGTGTGTGGTGACTACTGCGGAGAAGGCCGCCGAACTCGGGCTGACCCCGCTGGTGCGCCTGGTGTCGTGGGGGTCGGCGGGCGTGGCGCCCAACGTCATGGGCATCGGGCCGGTACCGGCCACCGAGGTCGCGCTGGCCAAGGCCGGCCTGACGCTGGGTGACATCGACCTGATCGAACTCAACGAGGCGTTCGCGGCGCAGGCGCTGGCGGTGATGCGGGAGTGGAAGTTCGGCGCCGCCGACCACGACCGCACCAACGTGCACGGCTCGGGCATCTCGCTGGGGCATCCCGTGGGTGCGACGGGCGGGCGCATGTTGGCGACGCTGGCGCGCGAACTGAACCGCCGCGGCGCGCGCTACGGACTCGAAACCATGTGCATCGGAGGCGGGCAAGGACTGGCCGCGATCTTCGAAAGGGTTGACGCATGACCAAACTCGCGCAGACCGTCGGCTTGACCGACGTGCAGACCGAGATACTGGCGACGGTGCGCCAGTTCGTCGACAAGGAGATCATCCCGAACGCCCCCGAGTTCGAGAAGACCGACACCTACCCGCAGGCCATCGTCGACGCGATGAAGGAGATGGGCCTGTTCGGGTTGATGATCCCCGAGGAGTACGGCGGACTCGGCGAATCACTGCTGACCTACGCGCTGTGCGTCGAGGAACTGGCCCGCGGATGGATGAGCATCTCCGGCGTGCTCAACACCCACTTCATCGTCGCCTACATGTTGCGCCAGCACGGCACCGACGCCCAGAAGCAACACTATCTGCCGCGGATGGCGACGGGTGAGACGCGCGGGGCCTTCTCGATGAGCGAACCCGAACTCGGCTCGGATGTCGCCGCGATCCGCACCAGGGCGACGCGCCGCGACGACGGCAGGTATCGCATCGACGGCCAGAAGATGTGGCTGACCAACGGCGGCACCTCGACACTGGTCGCAGTGCTTGTGCGCACCGACGAGGGTGCCGACAAACCGCACCGCAACCTCACTGCGTTCCTGGTCGAAAAGCCCGTCGGCTACGGCGAAGTCGCCCCCGGCCTGACGATCCCGGGCAAGCTCGACAAACTCGGCTACAAAGGCATCGACACCACCGAGCTCATCTTCGACGGCTACGTGGCCTATGCCGGCGACATCCTCGGCGAGGCGCCGGGGCAGGGCTTCTTCCAGATGATGGACGGCATCGAGGTGGGCCGCGTCAACGTGTCCGCACGCGCGTGCGGGGTCGGCATCCGGGCGTTCGAACTCGCCGTGCGCTACGCCCAGCAGCGGCAGACGTTCGGCAAGCCGATCGCCGAGCATCAGGCCATCGCGTTCCAATTGGCCGAGATGGCAACCAAAGTCGAGGCTGCGCACCTGATGATGGTCAACGCGGCGCGGCTCAAGGACTCCGGCGAGCGCAACGACGTCGCCGCGGGCATGGCGAAGTATCTGGCCAGCGAGTTCTGCTCGGAGGTCACCCAGCAGAGCTTCCGGATCCACGGCGGCTACGGCTATTCCAAGGAGTACGAGATCGAGCGCCTGATGCGCGACGCGCCGTTCCTGTTGATCGGCGAGGGCACCAGCGAGATCCAGAAGAACATCATCAGCAAGCGGCTGCTGGCCGACTACCAGGTCTGACCGTGACCGTTCCGGGTTTCGCGTTCCGGCCGCAGCTGGCCGAGGATGTCGCGCGCTTCGTGCGCAAGCGCATCTTCGACGGTTCCTATGCCGCGGGCGAATACGTGCGGCTGGACCAGTTGGCGGCCGAGCTCGGTATCAGCGTCACACCGGTGCGCGAGGCGCTGTTCGAGTTGAAGGCCGAAGGTCTGCTCGCGCAGCAGCCGCGCCGGGGGTTCGTCGTGCTGCCGGTGACCGGTCGTGACGTCACCGACGTGTCGAACGTGCAGGCCTATATCGGCGGTGAACTGGCGGCGCGGGCGGCGGCGGCGATCACCGACGAGCAGTTGCGTGAGCTGCTGCAGATCCAGACCGATCTCGAGCAGGCGTATGCCGCGGCCGACGACGAAGGGGCGGTCCGGCTCAATCACGAGTTCCACCGGGCGATCAACGTCGCCGCCGCCTCGCCGAAACTCGCCCAGTTGATGTCGCAGATCACCCGGTACGCACCCGAGTCGGTGTTCCCGATCATCAGCGGCTGGCCGGAGCAGTCGAACGCGCACCACCGCCGGTTGCTCGAAGCGCTGGAGCGCCGCGACGAGGACCTGGCCCGCACCGCGATGTCCGAGCATCTCGCCGCGGGCGCGGACCCGTTGATCGAGCACCTCACCGAGCGCGGCGTGATCACCTGACTGTCGCGAGGAGATCACGCAGCGCGCGGGCGTCGACCTTGCCCGTCGCCTTGCGCGGGATGTCGTCGTCGGACTCGGTGACCAGCCACACCGTCGGCACCTTGAACGCGCTCAGCACCTTTCGGGCCTCGGCGTGCAGCTCCTCGACCGTCCGCGCGGAGACCACCAACGCGCCGACGGCGCCGTCGACCTCGGTGACGCAGGCGTTGTGCACGCCATCGATCGTCCGCAGACCCTGTTCGACCTCGCTCGGATAGACCGTCGCGCCGCTCACCTTGAACATGTCGTCGGCACGGCCGTGGTAGAACATGAACCCGTCGGCGTCGAGGTGGCCGAGATCGCCGGTGGGGTAGAAGCCGTCTAGGGTGAACACCTCCTCGCGGCTGCGACGGCAGATACCGCGCATGACGTGCGGTCCGCGGAGCTGGATCATCCCGATGGTCCCGGCCGGCACCGGCTCACCGCTGTCGGTGTCGACGATGCGAACGTCCATACCCTCGAACGGTTTTCCGCAGCTGCCCCATGCCGAGCGGGGCATATCGGTGTCGGCGGGGTAACCGCAGTACGGCCCGAACGACTCGGTCATCCCGAACAGGTTCGCCCGTGCGCCCGGTGCGCCGCGCAGTTCGGCCGGCAGCAGCGCGGGCAGGCTCCCGGGTCGCAGTGACGACAGATCGGCGCCGACAGAAGACGATTGGCGCGCCAACGCCTCCGCCTGATCGGGCCAGCCCCGAAACAGCGTGACCCGTTCGCATTCGATGAGGCACAGCGTCGTCTCCGGCTGGGGGATCTCCTCGGTGATCAGCGTCGCACCGGTCAGCAACGCCGACAGCAGACCGCCGGCGAAGCCGCCCACCCAGAAGAACGGCATCGGCAGATACAGCCGGGTGTCGGCATCGATACAGCGTGCCGCCATTCCGGAGCGCACCGCGGCCAGCGCGTTGCCGTGCGAATGGATGACCCCCTTGGGCGGCCCGCTGCTGCCCGACGTGAACATGATCGCCAGCGTGTCGCTGGGCGTCACCGTCGCCGCGATCTCGTCGACCGGGGCCGAGCCCTGCGAGGGCAGCCGATCGGCACGCCAAACCTCGCGCAGCGCAGGCAGATCGGCGCGCACGGCCGCGACGTCGTCGAGGTAGCGGTGGCCCCGGAACTCCTCGACCGTGATCAGGAACTGCACCGAGGCGGTGCGCAGCTGGGCGGCGAGCTCGGGAGGTTGCAACAGCGTGCTCAGCGGCACCAGCACCGCGCCGATCCGGGTCACCGCGACCGCCAATGCCACCCACTCAGTGCGGTTGGGCATGATCAGCCCGACGCGGCGGCCCTTGCCGACGCCCGCGGCGAACAGGGCAGCGGCCAGCCGCCGCGACTCCTGGTCGAGGTCGGCGTAGGTCAGCCGCGCCGACGGATCGATGACCGCCTCCTTGGCCGGGTCCTCGCGGGCCCGCAGTCGCACCAACGCGTCGATGGTGTCAGGCATCGAACACCTCACTCAACCTCTTCAGATCGATCTTGCCGCTGGACATCACCGGTATCTGCGCGCTCGGCAGCGCGGCGAAGCGCCGCGGAATCTTGAACGCCGACAATTCTTCCCGCAGTCGCTCGCGGACGGCCGCCTCGTCGAAGGTGTCGCCGTCGGCGAGCGCGACGACGGCGGCGACCACCTCGCCCCGTTCGGCGTCGGGCAGCCCGATCACATGCGCGACGGCGCCGGTCACCTTCGCGATGGCCCGCTCCACCTCCGCCGGCGCGACGTTGGCACCCGCGGTCTTGATCATCGCGCCGCGGCGGCCGACGAAGTAGAAGAAGCCGTCGGGGTCGGTGCGCACGAGATCACCGGTGTGAAACCAGTCGTCGGGGTCGAAGCACTGCTCGCGGCTGCGTTTGTAGTACCGCTCCATCATGAACGGGCCCCGGGCGCAAAGCTCGCCGATCTCACCGCCTGCGACGGGTCTGCCGGTGTCCGGGTCGACGACCTTGACCTCGAAACCCGGCACCGGCCTGCCGAACGATCCGCGGCGGTGTTCGGGTTGGTCGGACTCGTCGGGGTCGGCGAGGATCACGCTGCCGGCCTCGGTCATACCCAGCATGGTGTGGCGTAGTTCGGGGTCGGCAGGCCGCACCTCGGGCGCCATGATCGGGTACAGGTTGCCGCGCCGCAGCGACGACAGGTCGCGCGCCGCCAGGCTCGGGTGGCGCGCCAGCGCGGCGATGCCGGCGACGAAACCGTTGGTCATGGTGGGTTTTTCGGCCTCCAGCAGGTCGAGGGTGTCGCCGGGTTCGACGGCGTTCGAGCACACCAGCGTGGCCCCGGCCAGGAGCGTGGCCAGCAGCGAGAACGCGAACCCGCCGATCCAGAAGAACGGTGAGTTGCTGAACAGCTTGTCGTCGGCGGTGAGCCCGCGGATCTCGTTGAGCACGACCTGGTGCTCGAGCAGCCCGGCGTGAGTGTGCACGACGCCTTTCGGGGCGCTGGTCGAGCCGGAGGTGTAGATGATGGCCAGCACGTCGGACGGGTCGACGTCGGCTTCGAGGCCCGCGACCCGTTCCGCATCAACGGGGCGGGTCGGCTCGGAATCGATCAGCACGTGGCGCAGCAGCGGCAGCTCACCGACCTCGGCGAGGCGCCGCCGGTAGTCGTGTGCCCGGTACGACCCTGCCGCGAGCAAGATTTCGACGTCGGCGTGGACGAGTTGTTCGCGCATCTCGGGGGTGGTCGCCATCGTCGAGATCGGGATGACGGTGGCGCCGGTGCGGGCGGCGGCCAGCGTGGCCACGACGAAGGCCGGGCCGTTCGGGAACAGCACGCCGACGTGGGTGCCCTTGCCCGCGCCGAGCGCGATCAGTTCCGAAGCCAGCTCAGCGGAGCAACGTTCGGCGTCGGCGTAACTGAGCCGCTCGGTGTCGCAGACCAGCAGCGGGTGATCGCCACGGGAGCGGGCCCGGGCCCGCAGGACGGCGCCGACCGTGCGCTCAGCCATGTTCGGCGAAGTACTGCCGGACCGCGCTCAGGTCGGGCTTGCCCGACGGCGTGCGCGGCATCTGCTCCACGACCACGATGGTCGTCGGCACCTCGTAACCGGCCAACCGGTTTCGCGCGTGCTCGGTCAACGTTGCGACATCGGCCGGTTCGCGCAACTCCACCATGGCCGCCGGTGTCTCGCCGAGCCGGTCGTCGGGGCGGCCGATGACGGCGGCGCTGTGCACCGCCGGGTGGCTCTCCAACGCGGCGCGCACGTCGTCGGGCATGACCTTGAACCCGCCGCGAATGATGGCCTGGTCGGCGCGTCCGAGAATCCACAGGAAGCCGTCGGCGTCGATGCGCGCCATGTCGGTGGTGCGCAGCCAGTCCGCGTCCGGGCCGAGTTGGCCGGGTTTGACCTCGAGCAGCCCGGGTTCGTCGGTGCCCAGGACACGGCCGGATTCGTCGACGACCCGCAGTTGTGCGCCCAGGCTGGCCCTGCCGACGCTGCCGCGTTTGGTGGCCCAGTGCTGCCGGTAGTCCGCCAGTGTCCAGCCCGCGACACTGCCGCCGAATTCCGTTGCCGCGTATGAGGTCAGGACCGGGATGCCGAACTTCTCGGTGAAGGCGTCGGCGTCGTCGGCCGACAGGGGAGCGGTGCCGGAGGTGACCGCCTGGACACTTTCGAGGTCGTCGCGGGTCAGGTCCGAGTGCAGCACGGTGCGCAGCGCGGCGGGCACCAGCGACACCGCGCGGGGCCGGTGCCTGCGGACCGCGTCGGCCCAGCGGCTCAGCTCGAAGCGGTCCAGCAGCGCGAACGAGCGTCCCTCGCAGACGGATTGCAGCACGCGGTACACCCCGCCGATGTGCACCAGCGGCGCGTTGACGATCGCCACCCCGCGGCGCAGGCTGGTCGGCGCCGGCGCGGAATCGAAGTCCGCACCGATCACCGAGTGGGCGAGCATGTCGTAGGTGAGATCGATGCGTTTCGGTGGCCCGGTGGTTCCGCTGGTGAGCATCCGCACCGCAACACCCGGTCGGGTCTCCTCGGGAACCAACGCCGTGGCGGCGGTCAACCGGATGGGATCACCGATTGCGGAGATGGCGACTCTGTCGGTGCCCGGGCTGGACACCAGCCTGGCCAGATCCTCGGGTTCCCCGATCACCAGCGGCAGGGCGAGCGCGGCCAGGTCGGCCCGGATCCGGTCGTCGCCGCGCGAGGGGTTGACCACGACGACGGTCCCGCCTCCCAGCAGTACGCCGAGTAGACTCGCTATGTGAGCGGGTTTGTTGCGCAACAGCATTCCGACCTGGCGGCCTCTGACCCCGATGCCGTGGATCTGCTGGGCGTGCTCGGACAGCTGGTCCCAGGTGCACCACTGCCCGTCGTGTTCGATCGCCGGGGTGTCCGGTCCGAGCGCGAGGATCCCGCGGATACGCCTGCTGAGAGCGTGGTCGGCCATCACCGGATCCTCGGCTCGACGCGGGTGGGGTTCGCAGCGAGTTCGGCCTGGCCCAGCGGGTTGCCCAGCCGGGTGTAGATCAGGTTCTGCTCCATCGCCGCGCGATACGGCTTCTCCAGTGATTCCCAGATGGCCTTGACCGTGCCCTGCGTCGCCGACGGCGGTTTGGTGGCGATGCCCGCCGCGATCTCATGCGCGCGGCGCCACAGCTGGTCTCGGGCGACAACCTCGGTGACGAGCCCGATCCGCAGCGCGGTCTCGGCACCGACGCGTTCGTCGTTGCCCATCAACGCGATTCGCAGTGTCTGGGCAAGTCCGACGCGGCGCATCATCCCGATCGGCTCGAGCGCGCACACCAACCCGGCGCTGACGTGGGAGTCGAAGAAGGTCGCGTCGGACGAGCAGATGACCACGTCGGCCTCGTTGACGAAGTAGAACGCCCCGGCGGTGCACATGCCCTGTACCGCGCACACCACCGGCTTCCACATCTTCTGCCACTTGGGGCTGAGGTGTTCGCCAGGGTCCTCGTGGTTCCACACATTGCCGGGCTGCCCGTAGGGCGTCTTGATGTCCAGCCCCGCGCTGAACGCCCGGTCCCCGGCGGCGCGCAGCACCACCGCGTGGACGGTGTCGTCGTGCTTGACCAGCTGCCAGGCCCGCGACATCTCCTCGCACATGGTGCGATTGAACGCGTTGAGCGCCTCGGGGCGGTTCAGCGTGATGGTGGCGACGTGGTCGTCGGGGTCCACGTCGAGCAACAGCGTCTGGAACGCCGTCATCGGCACTGCCAGTTCGGCGCGCGCTTCTCCATGAACGCCTTCGGGCCCTCGAGGGCATCCTCGGTGCGCACCACGCGTTCGCGGAACGTCTCGGCGAGGATCTCGGCCTCGTGCAGCGGCAGGTCCAGGGTCTTGTGGATCGTCAGCCGGGTGCCCCGGACCGCCAGCGGCGCATTGGAGTTCACGATGTCGGCAATCTCGTGCGCCCGTTCGAGCAGCCGGTCGTGCTCGACGACCTCGCTGATCATGCCGAGTTCGTAGGCCCGCTGCGCGGTCATCCGCTCGTGCTTGCCCATCAGCGCCATGCGGAGCGCGATGTTGCGCGGGAGGATCCGGGCCAGCCGCACCATTTCGCGCGCCGCCACCAGGCCGATGCTGACGTGCGGATCGAAGAACGTCGCCTGGTCGGAGGCGATCGCGATGTCGCCGGTGGTGATCCAGTCCAGGCCCGCGCCGCAGCACAACCCGTTGACCGCGGTGAGCACCGGTTTGGCCATCCGTCGAAACGGCGGTGTGCCCTCTTGGGGCGCCTCCCACTGGTCGTAGGTGGACAGATACGGCCGCTCGTAGATGACCCGGCCGTCCTCGGGGATCTCACCCACGTCGGCGCCGGTGCAGAACGCCCGCCCGGTGCCGGTGACGATGAGCAGCCAGATGTTGTCGTCGTTCTCGGCCTCGTCATAGGCGGCGCGCAGCTCGGTGATCATGTGCGGGCTCAACGCGTTGAGCGCCTCGGGCCGGTGCAGCGTGATCGTGGCCTTGTGCCCGTCGACCTCGTAGATGATGTTGTCGAACGAGTTGTCCGTCAAAGGTTCCTCCGTCGTCCCTGTCGTCAGCGTCCGGTGAACTCCGGCGGGCGCTTGTCGCGGAACGCCGCCAGGCCCTCTTTGAAATCCGAGGTCCGGCAGGACAACTCCACGTTGAACAATTCCTGTGTCATCGACTGCGGCAGCGTCGCGTGCTGGCTGTGGCCGATCGCCTGCTTGGCCAGGCCGATGGCGACGGTGGGCCCTGCGGCCAGCCGCTCTACCAGCGCGTCGGCGACATCGTCCAACTGGGACTCGGCAACCGCGTCGTGGATCAGTCCCCACTGCGCGGCGTCCGCGCCGCTGACCTTCTCGCCGAGCAGCAGCATTCGTCGGGCCCGCGCCAGGCCGACGAGCCGGGGCAGTAGCCAGGTGGCGCCGGAATCGGGGCTGAACCCGCGCCCGATGAACGGTTCCCAGAACACCGCGTCGTCGGCGGCGACGGTGAAATCGGCCGCCAGCGCCAGGTTGCAGCCCAGCCCGACCGCCCAGCCGCGCACCGTGCACACCACCGGCAGGTGCAGGGTGTGCACGAGCTCGATGACCCGGTTCGCGGTGTGGGGGATGCGGCGGACCAGGTCCCCGGTGCGGGGCCGCCCGCCGCCGGCGTTGGTGGCCACCCAGTCGGCGCCCGAGCAGAAGTCGGCACCCCCGCCGCGGATGTGCACCGCACGCAGCGAATCGTCGGTCGCCGCGGTGCCGAGGGCGTCCACGAGTGCGTCGATCATGCTGTGGCTCAGTGAGTTTCGCCTGGACGGGCGGTCGAGGGTGATCCGCAGGACCGCGCCGTCGCGCGTCGTCGTCACGTCGTCGGTCGCACCGGTCACCGTCGAATCCGCCAATCCCGAGCTCTATGGATAGACATACAGTATTGCTATCTTGTACAAGTTAGCAAGGACAGCTCGCTCCACGGAAGGGCCACGATGGCGACGCAGACGCCCAGTTATGGTGAGCAGCCGTTGGCCCAGACGGTTGCCGCGGCCGGCGCCATCCGGCGGCTGAGCGGGCTGCTGCTGTCGTTGGAGCACGAACATCCGACCGTGGACGCCATGCTGGAGCAGATCGGGGTGTGGGAACGCGAGCTCGCAGCGGCGGCGCCGACGGATCCGTCGCCACGAATCGGCCCCGGCGCCAACGAATCTCAACGCGTCTATCTCGATCACGCTTTCGACATCGGCGCCTACAATCCGGCCTTCCCCGAGTACACGTTTGACGAACTCGGCGAGGAGTCCGCGTCCGGCCGGGTCACGTTCCCGGTCCTGTTCGAGGGTCCGCCGGGACTGGTCAACGGTGGCTACCTGGCGGTGTTCTTCGACTGCGTGACCCAGCACCAGAGCTGTGCGATCGGGCGGACCGGCAAGACCAGGGCCTTGACGGTCACGTTCCGCAGGCCCACGCCGATCCTGACCGAATTGCGCTTCGACGTACACCGCGCCGAGGTCGACGGCCGCGTCACCTCGACGGCGCGGCTGCTGCTCGGCGACGAAGTGCTGTGCACCGGCGAGTTCAGCACCAAGGCGTCCTCGCCGGACAAGCTGTCGGTGTTCGAGTTCGGGAGACGCCGCGCCACATGACCGGGGCACAGCGGATCCGCCAACCCCGCGTCGCCGAGATCGTCGCCGCACGGCTGCGCGACGACATCCTGTCGGGCCGGCTCAAGGAGGGCGACGTCCTGCCGTCGCAGGACGGCCTGCTCGCCGAGTTCGGGGTCAGCCCACCCGCTCTGCGCGAGGCGATCCACATCCTGGAGTCCGACGGGCTGATCTCGGTGCGGCGCGGGAACATGGGCGGTGCCGTCGTGCACCAGCCGTCGGCGGACCGCACGGCGCACATGATCAGCATGGTGTTGCAGTCGCGGTCGGCCACCCCCGCCGACGTCAGCGGTGCGCTGCTGCACCTCGAGCCGATCTGCGCGGGGATGTGCGCGGCCAGGCCGGACCGCATGACCGAGGTGGTGCCGTACCTGGAGAGCGAAATCGAGCGGCAGACCGCGCATTTCGACGATCCATCGCAGTATGTGCCGAATGCCCGGCGCTTCCACGAGACTGTCGTGTCCCGTTGCGGCAACGAACCGATGATCCTGCTGATCGGGTCCCTCGAGTTGATCTGGTCGGCGCACGAGTCATCGGTGTGGGGCGACGAGACGGATCCGATGAACGACAAGACGATGCGGGCCGCCCTGCGGGATCACCAGCGGCTGCTCGACGCGATCCGCGACGGCAACGAGGCCCGTGCGGTGCGGCTGGCGACCGACCATCTCGCCGCCGCCCGGCGCAACACGCTTGCGGTCGGGACGGACAAGACCATTGACGCCAGGCTCATTCCCAACACCTCGTGAGGAACACCGATGACCGCATCTGCCGATGACCGTGTGCTGTTCGACGTCGACCGCGACGCGCGGATCGCGACCATCACGTTCAACAACCCCGCGCGGCGCAACTCCTACGACGCGGCGATGCGCGAGACCGTCGGTCGCTGCCTCGACCAGGTGGCCGAGGACGACGACATCACCGTGGTGCTGCTGCGCGGCGCCGAGGGCGTGTTCAGCACGGGCGCGGACATGAACAACGCCTACGGCTGGTACGGCGACCAGAACGCCCCGCAGGCCAAGCGGCGCCCGAGCCAGCGCCGCCGACTGACCGTGGACCGCAAGTCGTTCGGCTTCTACCACAACTTCATGGGCTTCCCGAAGGTCACGGTGGGGGAGATCAACGGGTACGCACTCGGCGGCGGGTTCGAGATGGCGCTGATGACCGACATCTCCGTGATCGGGCGCACCACCAAGATCGGTATGCCCGCCACGCGGTTCCTCGGTCCGGCGCTGGGCAGCCTGCACATGTTCTTTCACCGGCTCGGGCCGGTGCTGGCCCGCCGGTTGCTGCTGACCGGCGACATCATCTCGGCCGAGGCGGTCGAGCATCTCGGCGTGTTCACCGAGACCTGTGCCGACGACCGGGTGCAGGCCAGGGCGCGCTACTGGGCCGAGAAGGCGGCCAAGATGCCGGCCGACGGCGTCGTCATCGCCAAGGAGGCGTTCCGGCTGGTCGAGCAGAGCCAGGCCTATCAGGGCGAAGAGGTGGCGAGCTATCTGTTCCACGCGTACGGGACAAACCTGCAGTTCGCCGAGGGCGAGTTCAACTTCGTCAAGACCCGCGCGCAGCACGGCACCAAGAAAGCGTTCCGGCTGCGTGACGAGCACTTCCACGTCCCCGAACCGGAGTAGCGGCGTAAGCTACAGTATCTGCTAGTTTTGTAACGTCGTTAACGTCGAAACCCGAGGTGGAGAACATGCCCACACCCGTCATCGTCGGTGCCGCCAGGACCGCGATCGGCCGTTCCTTCAAGGGGACGCTGGTCAACACTCCGCCGGAGACGCTGATCACCACAGTCCTGCCCGAGGTGATCCGCCGCTCGGGCGTCGACCCCGCGGACATCGATGACCTGATTTTCGCCGAATCCAATTACGGCGGTGGCGATCTCGCGCGCTACGCGGCGGACGCCTGCGGGCTGTCCGACGTGCCGGGCCAGTCGGTGAACCGGCACTGCGCGGGCAGCCTGACCGCGATCGGCAACGCGGCCGCGCAGATCGGGTCCGGCATGGAGCGGGTGCTGATCGCCGGCGGTGTGCAGTCGCTGTCGATGTCGCCGCTGGTCAACTGGCGTATCCCGGGCCCCGAGCTGAAGTTCGAGGAGAAGTGGATGCCGCCGACCCACGTCGAGACGCCCGACGCGCCGACACGCGACATGTCGATCACCGTCGGCTGGAACACCGCGCAGGCCGTCGGCATCACGCGTGAGGAGATGGACGCCTGGGCGGCCCGCTCGCACCAGCGCGCGATCGCCGCGATCGACGCCGGCAAGTTCGTCGACGAGATCGTGCCGCTGAAGGTCCAGCAGTTCGACGGCTCGGTGATCGAGTTCGCCGTCGACGAGCATCCCCGCCGCGATACGACGGCCGAGAAGCTGGCCGGCCTCAAGCCCCTGCACCCGGAGATCGAGGGCTTCTCGATCACCGCGGGCAACAGCAGCGGCACCAACGATGCGTGCGCCGCGGTGGCGCTCGTCGAGAGCGACTACGCCGACGCCAAGAACCTGACCAAGCTGGCCACCGTGAAAGCCTGGGCCGCCGCGGGCGTGCCCCCGCGCGACTGCGGCCTCGGTGCCGTCAAGGTGATCGGCAAGGTGCTCGACCGCGCCGGGCTCAAGCCGTCCGACGTCGCGCTGTGGGAGATCAACGAGGCGTTCGCGTCCGTGCCGATCGCGGCGTGCCGGGAGTACGGGATCGACGAGGAACTGGTGAACTTCTCCGGAAGTGGTTGCAGTCTCGGCCATCCCATCGCCGCGTCCGGCGCGCGCATGGTCACCACGCTGGTGTACGAACTGCAGCGGCGCGGCGGCGGCATCGGCGTCGCGGCGATGTGCGCCGGCGGCGGCCAGGGCGGCGCGGTCGTCATCGAGGTCTAGGCGGTTTGGGTGTAGTTGGTTGCGGTGAGCGCGACCAACTACACCGAAATCCCCAGTGCCAGCACGAGCCCCGCGGCGATCAGCAGTGCCGCGGTGAGGCCGTGGATACCCAGCGCGGCGGACAGCTTGCCGCCGTTGGTGAGCACGATCGCGGCGTCCGCGATCGGCGTGAGGGACGCGGCGAGCAACGTCCAGCCCAGGGGTCCCGGGCCGGCGGCCGCCCAGATCACGAGCAGCACCAGTCCCGACGTGATGTCGCGGACCCCCTTGATCGCGGTGAGGCCGCGGATGTTGTCGGCGGCGATGCCGAACGCGACGGTGGCTTGGCGCGGCTGCAGTAGGAAGCGGCCGCCGATCGCGATGATGGCGATGCAGGCGACGAGCGTGATGACCAGCGCGGTGGTGTGCATTTCATAGGTCCCTTCGAAGGCGAGCGGTCATAATCTAGCATTGTTATCTAACAATGCTAGACTACGTTTTATGTCGCCACGCCCCGCCCCCGATCTCGATGTCCGGCGCGACCAGGTGATCCGCGCCGCCCGCGGTCTCGCCGAGTCCGACGGCTGGGCCGCCGTCACGATGCGCCGTCTCGCCGGCGACCTCGGCGTCAGCCAGCCGGTCCTGTACTCGGTCTTCGCCAACCGCCAGGCGCTCGTCGACGCGGTGGCGCTGGCCGGATTCGACGACATGGCCGCGGCGCTGGAGGCGGTAGCGGCCACGCCGATGGCCCGCATGCGGGCCTACCTGGACTTCGCCGCCGCGCACCCGAAGGTGTACGAGGCGATGTTCTCGATGCCCTCGGGACTGCCGTTCGCCGCCGACGACACCCCCGAGCCGCTCCGGAGCGCGTTCGCGGCGCTGCGGGAGGCCTTTCCCGACGCCGACGGCACCCGCGCCGAGGTCGCGTGGTCGACGCTGCACGGGCTGGCGACCCTGCAGGTCGGCGGGCGGTTGCGGCCCGACCTGGCGCAGGCTCGCCTCGATCTGACCCACCGCATCCTCACCCGACAGGAGCACTGATGCACACGCTCATTGAAATCCTCGCGGTCGCAGCGATTCTCGCCAACGCCGTCGTCTACGGCACCGACGTCTTCGGCGCGATCGTGCTGCGGCCGGCGGTCGCTTCAGTGGACGACCGCACGCTCACCCAGCTGCTCGGCCACATCCACCGGATCGCCGACCGCCGCTTCTCGGTGATCGGCGCCGTCGGCCTGATCGCCGCGGTGGCGACGGCCGTGGCGGCCGCCGTCGGCGGGCGGTGGGTGAGCGCCGCGGCTGCCGCGCTGGCCGCGGTCGCGCTGATCGGCTTCCTCGTGGTCTACACCCGGATCAGCAAGCCGGTGAACACCGTGCTCACCGCCGCGGCGGTCGCCGACGAAGTGCCTGCCGACGCCCGCGGCCTGCAAACCCGGTGGGAGTCGGTGATCGACGCGCGCGTCGTACTGCAGGGGCTTGCCCTCCTCGGGTTGTGTGTTGCGCTTGTCGCGGCGTGAGAGCCGCTAATCCAGCACGACGACGATCTTGCCGAACGGGCCGCGATCCAGATGATCCAGCGCCGCCGGTAGTTGGTCGAGCGGGTACCGGGTGTCGATCGCGGGTTTCAGCGCGGTGCGGTCCACCGCGGCGACGAAGTTTTCCAGGGCGCGACGATGCCCGGTGCCGATGCCGTGGATCGTCACGTCCTTGAGCATCAGCGGCATGACGGGGGCGCTCACGTCGAACCCTGCGACAGCACCGATCTGGTGGATGTGCCCGCCGACGGCCGCCACTTCGACGGCTTCACCCAGATGTGGCCCGCCGACGATCTCGAGGATGTGGTCGGCGCCGTGATCCCCGGTCAGGCCCAGGATGCTCTCGCGCCAGCCGTCCTGACTGCGATCAACGAAATGATCGGCGCCGAGCGCCATTACGAGGTCACGCTTGGCTGCGCTTCCGGACACGATCACCTCCGCGCCGTGCATCTTGGCGATCTGAACACCGAACAGTGAGACGCCCCCGGTGCCTTCGACCAGGACGACGTCACCGGCGTGCACCCGACCGCGTTCGACCAGGGCGAACCATGCCGTGAGCCCGGCGCACGGCAGCGTGGACGCCTCGGCCGCCGTCAACGTGGCGGGTGCGCGGACGAACCAGTTCTCATCGAACACAACATGATCCGCCAAGACACCGGCGTAGTAGCCGCCGAGCGTGCGGTACGAGGGCGTGCGTGCCGTGCCGCCGCGCCGGCCGTCGCGCCAGTCCGGCGTGAACGTCGAGATCACCTCGTCGCCCGGCTCGAACCGGCTGACTCCGGTGCCGACGGCCACCACCGACCCGGCGAGGTCGGAAGCCGGCGTGAACGGAAACCGCAGCGGCAGGCCGCGACCGGTCTCGATCACCATCTTGCCGCGGTAGTTCAGCGCCACGGCCGCGACTTTCACCACAACCTCACCGGGACCCGGATCGGGCACCGGAACGCGCCGCAAGGTCAGGTTGTCACGGCCGATCTCGTCCAGTTCCAACGTCGCATCAGTGTTTCTGTCACAAGTCATCCCGCCGTCAGAGTCTCATCGGTGCGACAACTGCGCTCCGCGGAAAATTCCGGCGAGGCGATTCGCGCGATCATCTTTCCGGTCACGCGGCCGGTGAACATGTCCGGGAACGCGTCGGGAATGGCGTCCAGGCCCTCGATCACGTGCTCGGCGTAGCGCACCGCACCCGCGGCCACGGCCGGGCCGAGTTCGTCGAGGAACTCGGGATAGCAGTCGAAGTAGTCGGGCACCGAAAAGCCCTGCAGCAGCAGATCTTTGTACAGCACGGCCCTGAGCAGGTCCGGCAGCCGGTCCGGCCCGTCCGCGGCCGTTGTCGCGGTGATCGCCGACATCACGCCGCCCACCGCGATCTGCGCCTTGGGATTCAGATGCGGCAGCAGCGGAGCAACCATGGGCGCGCCCACGTTCTCGTAGACCGTGTCGATGCCGTCGGGGACCGCGCGAGCGAGTTGTGCGGTGAAGTCGGGTGCCTTGTAGTCGACGGCCGCGTCGAGGCCGAGGTCCTCGAGAAGGTGACGCGCCTTCTCGGGGCCGCCGGCGACACCCACGACCCGCTGACCACGCAGCTTGCCGATCTGGGCGGCGGCCGATCCGACGGCGCCGGCGGCGGCGGTGACGACGAGCGTGCCGCCCGGTCGCGGGTCGATGACCTTGGTCAGCCCCACCCAGGCGGTCAGCCCCGTCATCCCCAGGATCCCGAGGTTCGCCGACAGCGGCGCGGCAGCCGGATCGATCGTGCGCAGGTCGGACCCGTCGGACACGGCGTAGTCCTGCCAGCCGGACATGCTGGCGACGTGATCGCCCGCGCGGAAGCCGGGATGGTTGCTTGCCTCGACGATCGCCACGGTGAAGCCGAACATCGGTTCGCCGAGGTCGATCGGCGGTTGGTCGCTGTTCGCGTTGCCCATGATGATGCGGTTGTAGGGATCCAGCGAGACGAGCAGGTTGCGGATCAGCACCTGGCCCTCACCCGGGACCGGGACAGGCCCGGTCGCGATCGTGAAATCGGTCGGCTTCGGGGCGCCCTGCGGCCGCTTCGCGAGCAGGATCTGCCGATTCACAGTGGTCATGCGATGTCCTTCCGGGTGGCGCTGTCGGCTTCGAGCCTGCGCGGGCCGGTGCCGGGCAGCCAGTGCCCTCGCCGTCCCGGATCGTGGCAGGACCCGTCACATCCGCGCGCGACGGCATAACGTCGTAGGCGTGAGCGACAAGCCGAACCAACTGGGCGAGTACCTGCGGGCCCGCCGCGGGCTCGTCACACCTGCCGCCGCGGGCATCCCGGAGACCGGGTTGCGGCGGGTGCCCGGTCTGCGACGCGAAGAGGTGGCGATGCTGGCCGGGATCAGCGCCGACTACTACCTGCGCCTGGAACGCGGCCGCGACCGCAACCCGTCGATCCAGGTGCTGGAGTCCATCGCTCGGGTGCTTAGGCTCGACGAGGAGAACACGGCGTACCTGGTGAGCCTCGCGGCCGACAAACCGCGGCGCACCCGGCGTCGGCCGCGCACGGAAACAGTGCCGCCGGGCATGCTCAAGCTGTTACCGCAGCTGACCCAGCCCGCCTTCATCGAGGGCCGTTATTTCGACGTCTTGGCCGTAAACGCCTTGGCCACAGCGCTTTCCCCGCGACTGGCGGTGGGACACAACCAGCTGCTCGACATGTTCCTCGACCCCGAAGAGATCGCGTTGCATCCGGACTGGGACGGCACCACCGAGTGCCTGATCAGCAGCCTGCGCCGGTCGGTCGGCACCGACATCGACGATCCCCGCTACATCGAACTGGTCGGGGAACTGTCGTTGGCGAGCCCGCGCTTCCGGGACATGTGGTCGCGGTACGAGGTCATCGCGCAGCGAGGCGGGTCGACGCTGTTCGACCATCCGCAGGTCGGCGAACTGCGGCTCAACCGCGAACGCCTGGCGATCAGCGGAACCGACGGCATGTACCTGGTCGTCTACCACGCCGACGCCGGATCCGAGGACGCCGCCCGGTTGGCGCTGTTGGCCTCCGCGGCCCTGGCGGTCGCGCGCCCGGCGTCCGGCACCTAGCGTTTGCGCGCGGACTTCTTGGCTTTGCCGGCCTCGTCGATCAACCGGCCTGCGCGGTCGAGGATGCACTCCAGGCCGAACTCGAAGTTCTTGTCGTCGGCCGCGCCGATGTGATGGCCCTTCTCGGTGACCAGCGCCAGCAACGGGGTGCTGTCGGCGTCGATGTTCATCGTCTCCTCGAGGTCGCTGGGGCCGTCCCCGGCAGCGCGGTTCTTCTCGCGTAGCCGGTGCAGCACCACCGATCCGCGCACGTGCACCGACACCGCGGAGTAGGTGTCGAACGCGTCCTCGGGCGACAGGCCCGCCTCGACCAGGCTGGCGATCGCCTTCTCGACCTCCTGCACACCGACCTTGGCTGTACGCGGGCTCAGCGCCGACCGGATGAGGATCAGGTCGCACAGAATCGGGTTGCCCATGAACGTCTTTCGCATGGTGCGCGCGTGATTGGCCAACGTCTCGCGCCAGTCCTTGGCTTCGACGTACGGGGTGGCGAAGACGTACTGGCGCAGCGCGCGGTCGGTCATCGCGTTGAGCAGATCGTCCTTCTTGCGGAAGTACCAGTAGATGCTCGTCACGCCGACACCGAGATGCTTGCCCAGCAGCGGCATCGACAGGTTGTCGATGCCGACCTGCTCGGCGAGTTCGAAGGCGCCTTTGATGATGTCGTCGGGATTGATGGACCCGCGCTCGCGTCGCTGACGCTTCTCGGCGGTCGCCTGCCTCGCCATGGCACCTCCATCGGAATAAGCCGCACGCACTCGGGGTAGGTGAACCTGAATCTACTCGGCAGCCGCCGTTGATCTGCGCCGATGCAGGTGTGTCGGGGCCAGGCCGTTACTGTCAACCCTACCGGTAGGCCTTCGGCCGGCGGCCGTCCAGGTCGATACCCTCTTTTACTGTAAGTCCTATAGAAAGGTCCTCTGCGGATTCGGCGGAGCGAAAGGCGACATGGATCTCGGGCTGAAGGACGCGACCGCCGTCGTGGTCGGCGGTGGGCGCGGGATGGGTTTCGCGACCGCTCGCTGCCTGGCGCAGGACGGCGCCCGCGTCGCCGTGGTGGGCCGCACCCCTGACGTCGTCGCCGACGCGGCCACCGCGCTGAGCGAACTGGGCAGCCCCGACGCGCTGGGGCTGGTGGCCGACACCACCGACGCCGATCAGGTGCAGCGGGTCTTCGACGAGTTGGCGCAGCGCTGGGGCGAACTCAACATCCTCGTCAACGCCGTCGGCCCCGACGCCGTCGGCACCTTCGAGGATCTCACCGACGAGCAGTGGCGGATCGCGTTCGACGGCGGCGTGATGGGCATGGTGCACTGCGTGCGCTCGGCCCTGCCGCTGCTGCGCGGTGCGCAGTGGGGGCGCATCGTCAACTTCTCCGCGCACTCGACGCAGCGCCAGAGCGTGATCCTGCCGGCCTACACCGCGGCCAAGGCGGCGCTCACGAGCGTCTCGAAGAACCTGTCGCTGCTGCTGGCCAAGGACGAGATCATGGTCAACGTGGTCTCGCCGGGCAGCATCGCCTCCGAGGCGTTGCTCGGCTGGGCCGAATCGGTCGGTGTCGACGGCTCCGATCCGTATGCGCTCATGGCGGCGATCGACGAGCATTTCGGGCACCCCGCGCATCTACCGCGCGCCGGCCTGCCCGACGAAATCGGGCCCGTGGTCGCGTTTCTCGCGTCGCGGCGCAACTCCTACATGACCGGGGCGAACATCAACGTCGACGGCGGCAGCGACTTCACCTGACGCCGGGCCCTCGTCATTCGTTGATCCTGCGCACAGGGCGCGATTCACGCCCGAAATCACGCCCACGGCGCAGAGTCAACGAGGTGGGAGGGGCCGCCGCGACCCTTGCGGAAGCCGCTACCGATAGATGTACAGTATGAGCATTCACAGTGTTCGGACCGGCGGAGGAGGACTACCGGGTGAGTGCTCCTGACCGCGTCGCCCAGCCGGCTGACTCACCAGCGCCGCCCGTGCGGTACGAGGTCGGCGGCAGCGGCGTCGCGGTCATCACGCTGAACCGGCCCGAGCGGATGAACGGCTGGGGCGGTGGCCTGGCCTCCGGCTTCTTCCGGTGCATGGACGACGCCGAGGCGGACCCCGATGTGCGCGCGATCGTCGTGACCGGCAGCGGGCGGGCGTTCTGCGCGGGCGCCGACATGGGCGACCTCAGCACGATCAGCGCCGCGACCGTGGACGCCGCCGCGGACACCGACGTCGGCAAGCTGGTCGGCGAACGCCATCCGCATTTCGTGATGACCATGCGCAAACCCGTCATCGCCGCGATCAACGGGGCCTGCGCCGGAATGGGTTTGACGCTCGCGCTGTCGTGCGACGTGCGATTCGCCGCCGCCGGCGCGAAGTTCACCACCTCGTTCGCCCGCCGCGGGCTGATCGCCGAATACGGCATCTCGTGGATGCTGCCCCGCGTCGTCGGCGTCGGGGTGGCATCGGATCTGCTGCTGTCCGGGCGCGTGTTCCTGGCCGAGGAGGCCGCCGAACTCGGCGTGGTCAACAAGGTGCTCGCACCCGACCAGCTGCTGCCGCATGCGCTCGGCTATGCCGACGACATCGCCGCCAACTGTGCGCCGAGTTCCTTGGCGGTGATCAAACAACAGGTGTACGAAGACACCATGCTCAGCGTCTTCGAAGCCAGCAACCGCGCCGAGAAGCTGATGCACGAGTCGATGACGCGCCCCGACTTCATCGAAGGCATCACCAGTTTCTTCGAGAAACGCCCGCCGAACTTCCCGCCTCTCGAGAAGGAGGATGCGTCATGAGCGCACCGCAGCCGCTGGACTACATGGCGATCGACGTCGACAACCACTACTACGAGCCGCTGGACGCGCTCACCCGGCACCTGCCCAAGGAGTTCCGCAGCCGCGGCGTGCAGATGCTCACCGACGGCAAGCGCACCTACGCGGTGTTCGGCGGGGTGATCAACCACTTCATCCCGAACCCCACCTTCGACCCGATCATCGAACCCGGCTGCCTGGATCTGCTGTTCCGCGGGGAGATCCCCGAAGGCGTCGACCCGGCGTCGCTGATGAAGGTCGACCGGCTCGCCGACCATCCCGAGTACCAGAACCGCGACGCCCGCGTGAAGATCCTCGACCGGCAGAACCTCGAAACCGTGTTCATGCTCCCGACTTTCGCCTGCGGCGTGGAGGAGGGGCTCAAGCACGACATCCCGGCCACGATGGCCTCGGTCCACGCGTTCAACCTGTGGCTCGACGAGGACTGGGGTTTCGACCGGCCGGATCACCGCATCATCGCCGCGCCGATCATCTCGCTGGCCGACCCGCAGCAGGCCGTCGAGGAGGTCGAGTTCGTCCTGGGCAGGGGAGCGAAGCTGGTGTGCGTGCGGCCGGCGCCGGTGCCCGGTGAGGTCAGGCCCCGATCGCTCGGCGACCCGGTGCACGACCCGGTCTGGGCGCGACTCGCCGAAGCCGGTGTGCCCGTGGTGTTCCACCTGTCCGACTCCGGCTACATGGCGATCCCCGCGCTGTGGGGCGGCAGCGGCGTGTTCAAGGGTTTCGGCAAGCGCGACCCGCTCGACATGGTGATCATGGACGACCGCGCCATCCACGACACCATCGCCTCGATGATCGTCCACCAGGTGTTCACCCGGCACCCCAAGCTCAAGGTGGTCAGCATCGAGAACGGCTCGTACTTCGTCTACCGGCTGATCAAGCGGCTCCGAAAGTCCGCCAACAACGCGCCTTACCACTACAAGGAGGACCCGGTCGAGCAGCTGCGCAACAACGTGTGGATCGCGCCGTACTACGAGGACGACGTGAAGCTCCTGGCCGACACCATCGGCGTCGACAAGATCCTGTTCGGGTCCGACTGGCCGCACGGTGAGGGGTTGGCGGATCCCACGTCGTTCACCGCCGACATCCCGCAGTTCCCGGAGTTCAGCTACGAGGACACCCGAATGGTCATGCGCGACAACGCATTGACGCTGCTCGGTGTGGATGTGACGGCCGGCGCCGGCAGATGACCGAGTGGACGATCGGGGCGGTCGTCGACGCGATCGCCGAGGCGGCGCCCGACCGGTTGATGACGATCTGCGGGAGCCGCCGCAGCACCTACGGCGAATCCGCCGACCGCACCCGCCGGCTGGCCAACTTCCTCGCCGGCCAGGGTTTCGGTGTCCACCGCGAACGCGGCGAACTGCAGAACTGGGAGTGCGGGCAGGACCGCGTCGCGCTGCTCATGCACAACGACCTCTACCCGGACATGGTGATCGGCTGCCTCAAGGCCCGGACCGTGCCGGTGAACGTGAACTACAACTACACGCCGCGTGAGGTCGCCGAACTCTTCGAGTACCTCCGGCCGCGCGCGGTCATCTACCACCGGTCGTTCGGGCCCAAGTTCGCCGACGTCCTGCCCCCCGCCTCGGCGGACCTGCTCATCGAGATCGACGACGACGCGTCGGCGCCCCGGCTGTCCGGCGCCACCGCGCTGGAAGACGCACTGGCACAAGGCGATGCCGATCACCCGATCGCGGCGTCACCCGACGACGTGATGATGGTGTGCACCGGCGGCACGACCGGACGGCCCAAGGGGGTGATGTGGCGGCAGAGCGACACCTACGTCATCTCGATGAACGGCGCCGACCACGACTCCGCCGACGAGATCCGCGCCAAGCTCGCCAACCAGGGTCAGCCGTGGTTCGCGGTGTCCCCGCTGATGCACGCGGCCGGCATGTGGACCGCGTTCGCCGCGCTGCTCAACGGCATTGCGGTGATTCTCTACGACCAGACCCGGTTCGACCCCCGCGCGGTGCTCACCACCGCGCAGCGCGAAAAGGTCGGCCTGATGACGATGGTCGGTGACGCGTACGCGGCACCCCTGGTCGACGCGCTCCGCACCGGCGGCTACGACCTGTCGTCGCTGTTCGCGATCGGCACCGGGGGTGCGGCGACGAACCCCAAACATCAACGCGCGCTGCTGGATCTGCTGCCGCAGATCACGCTGATCAACGGGTACGGATCGTCGGAGACCGGCAACGTCGGGTTCGGCCGCAGCCAGCGCGGCGACGAGAAGGACACCTTCGAACTGCGGGAGGGTGCGCTGGTGGTGTCGGAGGACTGCACCCGCTTCCTGGAGCCGGGCGAGGACGAGGTCGGTTTCGTCGCCCGCGGCGGACGCATCCCGCTGGGCTACTTCGACGACGAACACGCCACACGCAGAACGTTTCCCGTCGTCGAGGGTCGCCGCGTGGTGATCTCCGGGGACCGCGGCTCGCTGGCGGCCGACGGCACGCTGCAGCTGTTCGGCCGTGACGCGCTCGTCGTCAACACCGGCGGGGAGAAGGTCTTCGTCGAAGAGGTCGAAGAGGTGCTGCGGGCCCACCCCGCCGTCGCCGACGCACTGGTGGTCGGGCGGCCCAGCGAGCGCTGGGGCCAGGAGGTGGTGGCGCTCGTCGCCCTGCACGACGACGCGCCGGCCGGCCACGAACCGCTGCACACCCACTGCACCGACAGCCTCGCGAGGTTCAAAGCGCCGAAGGAGTTCATCATCGTCGACCAGGTCCGTCGCCTCGGCAACGGTAAACCCGACTATCGCTGGGCCAAAGCCGCTGCCGCACAACAGGTGAACGCATGAGCAACAGGGCTATCGATTGCCTGGTCAACGTCCACTTCGGGGAGACCGAGCAGCAGCCGACATGGATGCTCAAGGTGCGCGACGACTACTTCAAGGGCCCACAGTCGATGTTCGGGCCGGTCGACCTCGCCGAACTGCTCGACGAGATGGACGAGCAGGGCGTCGAGAAGGCGATCCTGATGGACAGCCTCACCAAACCCTCGACGACCGCGCGCAAGTTCGTCGACGCCAGACCCGACCGGTTCGCGTTGGCGATCGGCGGAATGAACCTGCTGCGCCCGATCCCGTCGCTACGTGAATTGAGCGCGGTCGTCGGCAGCCTGCCGGTGGCGTATGCGGCGGTGGGGCCGAGCTTCTGGGGCGACGGCCAGTACCCGCCCAGCGATGCGGTGTACTACCCGCTCTACACCAAGTGCGCCGAACTCGGACTGCCGCTGTGCGTCAACACCGGGCTGCCGGGCCCACCGATCCCCGGCGAGGTGCAGAACCCGATCCACCTCGACCGGGTCTGCGTGCGGTTCCCGGAGCTGAAGTTGTGCATGATCCACGGCGCCGACCCGTGGTGGGACGTCGCGATCCGGCTGCTGATCAAATACCAGAACCTGCGCCTGATGACCTCGGCGTGGTCGCCGAAACGGTTGCCCGACAGCCTGCTTCACTACATGCGTACCCGCGGGCCGGACAAGGTGATCTACGCATCGGACTGGCCGGTGCTCAAGATGCGCCGGGTGGTGCCCGAGGCGCTCGCGCTCGACCTGCCCGCCGAGGTGCTCGACAACTACCTGTACAACAACGCTCAGCAATTCTTCTTCGGCACCGACGACCAGGAGCAGTGATGGACCGCTACGAACTGCGCAGGCTCGATTACAGCCTGTCCGAGGACCACCAGGCGCTACAAGCGGCCTACAAGGACTTCTTCAAGACCCACTGTTCGATCGAGACCGTCCGTGCCGCAGAGGCTTCCGGGTTCGACAAGAGCCTGTGGGAGCGGTTGTGCACGATGGGCGCGACGACGATGGCGCTGCCGGAAGACGTCGGCGGCGACGGCGCGACGCTGGTCGACCTGACCCTGGTCGCCGAGGAGATCGGCCGGTCGCTGGCCCCGGTGCCGTGGATCGACCACGTCAGCGCGGCGCGGCTGCTCGGGCGCCTCGGTGCCGTCGACCCCGACATCGTCAGCGGCCAGCAGATCGTCGGCCTGGATCCGCAGCACGACGCCGTTACCGGCACCCGGCTGGTGCCCAGCGGATCGGTGGCCGACCACATCGTCCTGCGCGACGGCGACGACATCGTCCAGCTGACGTTCGCCACCCGCCCCACCAAGGTCGACAACATCGGCCGGTTACCGATGGCGTGGATCGACCCGGCCGCCGCCGACACGCGGACGGTGGTGGCCAGCGGCGCCGAAGCGTTGGCGGAATTCCAACGCGCACTGGACGAGTGGCGAGCACTCACGGCGGCGGCATTGGCCGGTCTGGTCGAGGAGACGATGACGATCGCCGCGGAGTTCGCCAAGACCCGCTACACGCTCGGCGTGCCGATCTCCACGCTGCAGGCGATCTCGCATCCGCTGGCCAACATCGCGATCACGGTGCAGGGCGGGCGCAACCTGGCGCGGCGGGCGGCGTGGTTCCTCGACAACGAGCCGGACGAACGCCGTGAGTTGGCCCCATCGGCGTTCGTGTTCATGGCCGAGGAAGCCGCCAAGGCGGCCACGATGGCCGTGCATGTGCAAGGCGGGCTGGGAGTCTCGGCCGAAGCCGCGGCGAGCGCATACCTGGTCCGGGCCAGGGGCTGGGCGCTGGCCGGGGGAGACCCGGGCGCCAGTGCGAAGTACATCGCCGAGATCGTCGCGGCACGCGAGAGCGGAGTAGGCAGCTGATGGATTTCTCACGGATCGAGCTCTCCGCCGAGGATCAGGCGTTCCTCGAGGAGTCGCGCGCGTTCTTGTCCGACATCGTCACCGAGGACGTGCTGCGCCGCGACCGCGAGACCGGCGACAACTTCGACGAGGGTGTGCATCTGGCGCTCGGCAGGGCGGGCTACCTGGAGCGCGAGTGGAAACCCGAGTCCGAGGGCGGGTTCAACCGGGTCCGTCGCCGCATCTGGGAACTGGAGAAGCGCCGCGCGCACGTGCCGTGGGTGACGTTCGGCACCACCGCGATGATCGCCCGGTCGGTGGACAAGTTCGGCTCACCGGAACTGAAGGCCGAGGTGATGCCGCGGGTGTACAGCGGCGAGGTGCGGCTGTGCCTGGGCTACACCGAACCCGAGGGCGGCTCCGACGTCGCGACTTGCAAGACCAGGGCTGTGCGCGACGGCGACGGCTGGATTATCAACGGCTCCAAGATGTTCACCACCGGCGCGCACAACTGCCAGTACGTCTTCCTGATCACCAACACCGACCCCGACGCGCCGAAACACAAGAGCCTGACCATGTTCCTGGTGCCGCTCGACTCACCGGGCATCGAGATCCAGGGCATCCGGACCGTCGACGGCGACCGGACCAACATCGTCTACTACACCGACGTGCGGGTCGACGACAAATACCGCCTCGGCGAGGTCAACGACGGCTGGACGGTGGTGCGCGAACCGCTCAACGCCGAGCACGGCGCGGTCGAGGCCGCCGCCGACGGGCTGCAGGACGTCGCGATCATGATGCACCAGGCCAACAACATGGCCGCCGCGGTGGACCGGGCCGCCGCGAAGCTCAGCGAGCCGGACCCCAGCGGCCGCCGGCCGATCGACGACGGCGCGGTGGCCTACCGCCTGGGCCGCAGCGTCGCGCGGATGGAGGCGTCGTTCGCCACGCCGAACATCTTCGGCCGCGTCGCGCTGGCGCAGACGATGCGCGACATCTCGCCGGACCTGATGGACATTCACGGCACGGCGGCCTCGCTGCCACTGGGCGCCGACCGGGCCGCCGACGACGGCGCCGCCGAGTACGTGTTCCGGTTCGCGCCGCTGGTCGGGATCTACGGCGGCACCCTCGAGGTGTTCCGCAACATGATCGCGCAGTACGTGCTGGGCCTCGGAAAACCGGCCTACGCCCCACCGGCGAGGAAAGCGTCCTAGTCTGTCCCTTGCGCGAGCGTGCGTGTCAGCGCACGACACGCCGCGGAATGTCGACAGTTTCTGCACGCTCGTGAGGGAGCCATGACCGATCTACCGCGGCGCGCACTGGTGATGGGGGCGAGCGGTTTCGTCGGCTCCCACGTCACCCGCAAGCTCGCCGAGCGCGGCGACGACGTGCGGGTGTACCTGCGCAAGAGCAGTTCGACCGTCGGCATCGACGACCTCGACGTCGAACGCTGCTACGGCGACCTCTACGACGAAGACGCGCTTCGCGCGGCGATGGCCGACCGCGATGTCGTCTATTACTGCGTCGTCGACACCCGCTTCCACCTGCGCGACCCGGCGCCGCTGTTCGAGACCAACGTCAACTGCCTGCGGCGCGTCCTCGACGTCGCGGTGACGGCGGGCCTGCACCGGTTCGTGTTCTGCAGCACGATCGGCACGATCGCGCTGGGCGACGGCCGCGGACCGGTCACCGAGGACATGCCGTTCGACTGGGGAGACAAAGGCGGCCCCTACATCGAATCCCGTCGTCAGGCCGAGGATCTGGTGTTGTCCTATGCGCGGGACCGTGGCCTGCCCGCCGTGGCGATGTGCGTGTCGAACCCGTACGGGCCCGGCGACTGGCAGCCGCATCAGGGCCTGATGGTGCAGTACGCGGCGTTCGGCAAGGTCCCGGTGTACATCAACGGGGTGTGCACCGAGGTCGTCGGCATCGAAGACGTCGCCGAGGCGTTCCTGCTGGCCGCCGAGCACGGTCGGACCGGCGAACGCTACATCATCTCCGAGACCTACATGCCGATGCGCGACATGCTGACCACCGCGGCGACGGCCGTCGGGGCCAAGCCGCCGCGTATCGGAATACCGCTGCCCGTCGTCTATGCGGCGGTCTGGGTGGCCGAGCGGGTCGCGCGGTTGCTCGGCCGCGAAATGCCGATGAACACCAACGGTGTTCGGCTGCTGCACATCATGGCCCCTGCCGACCACAGCAAGGCGACCCGCGAACTCGGCTGGCACCCGCGGCCGACCACCGAGTCCCTCGAGCGCGCGGCGCGGTTCTACATCGACCAGGCGAAGAAAGCGGCCACCCGATGACCGAAGCGGACCTCGTCGAGATCGAGGCGATCAAACAACTGAAGGCGCGCTACTGCCGGCTGCTCGACACCAAGGACTGGTCGGCGTGGCGGACACTGTTCGCCGACGACTTCGTCAGCGACACCACGCAAGCCGGCGGCAAGCGCATCGAGGGCGCCGACGAGTTCGTCGCGTTCACCCGCAAGAGCCTGCGCGACCAGGCCACGGTGCACCAGGTGCACGCCCCGGAGATCGAGCTGACCTCGGCCACGGCTGCGCGGGGTGTGTGGGCGCTCGAGGACGTCGTGCGCTTCGGCCCCGGCGTCAACCTGCGCGGGTACGGTCACTACCACGAGACCTACGAGAAGATCGACGGTCAGTGGCGCTTCGCGAGTTCGACGCTGACCCGGTTGCGCGAGGAGATCTTCAACGGCCTTGTCGCGGTGTACATCTCCGATCGGTTGCGCAGGGTCATGTTGAAGGCATCCGCGCGTGCCATGAAGTGACCGCTCAGGATCGCAGGAACTCCAGCAGGTCGGCGTTGATGACGTCGTGGTGGGTGACGAACGCGCCGTGCGGATAACCGGCGTAGGTCTTCAACGTGCCGTGGGGTAGGAGCTTCGCCGACAGTGGTGCGGAGTCCTCGTACGGCACGATTTGGTCGTCGTCGCCGTGCATCACCAGCACCGGGATGGTGATCTTCTTGAGGTCCTCGGTGAAATCGGTCTGCGAGAACGCGACGATTCCGTCGTAGTGCGCCTTCGCGCCGCCCATCATGCCCTGGCGCCACCAGTTCTCGATGATGGCCTCCGACGGCTCGGCACCGGGACGGTTGAATCCGTAGAACGGGCCGGCGGCCAGCGAGCGATAGAACTCCGAGCGGTTGGCTGCCAATTGCGCCTGCAGGTCGTCGAACACCTCCTTGGGCAGGCCGCCCGGGTTCGCGTCGGTCTGGACCATCAGCGGTGGCACCGCGCTGATCAGCACCGCCTTGGCCGCTCGCTGCTGGCCGTGCCGCGCCAGGTAGTGCGCGACCTCACCGCCGCCGGTCGAATGGCCGATGTGCACCGTGTCGTGCAGATCGAGGTGTTCGACGACGGCCGCGAGATCGTCGGCGTAGTGGTCCATGTCGTGGCCGTCGGCGACCTGCGCGGAACGGCCGTGCCCGCGTCGGTCGTGGGCGATCACGCGGTACCCGTGCTGCAGGAAGAACAGCATCTGGGTGTCCCAGTCGTCAGCCGACAGCGGCCACCCGTGGCTGAACACGATCGGCTGGCCCGACCCCCAGTCCTTGTAGAAGATCTCGACACCGTCGGTGGTGGTGATCGTGGGCATGTGGGTCCTTCCGGTGGGTGCGTCGAGCTATGCGCACTCTGCCACCATCGCCCGGATCCCGCAGGGTGTCAGGCGCTGTCACCTGGTCAGGATCGTCGCGGCCGCGGTGCCGGGCGCGCCGTAGAGCTGGGCGAAGCCGACCTTCGGCTCGCCGGGCACCTGCCGATCGCCGGCCTCGCCGCGCAGCTGACGCACCAGCTCGTGGATCTGGCGCAGGCCCGATGCGCCGATCGGCTCGCCGTTGGCGATCAGGCCGCCGTCGGTGTTGATCGGCAGCGAGCCGGTGATCTCGGTGGCTCCGTCGGCGAGCAGCTTCTCCTGGTCGCCGTCGGCGCAGAATCCGCATTCGGCCATGTGGATGATCTCGGCGCCGGCGTCGGTGTCCTGCAGCTGGATGACATCGACGTCTTGCGGTGCCACACCGGCCTTTTCGAATGCCGCCTTTGCCGCGTAGACGGTGGGCGCGACGTCCTCCTCGACGGGCGCGAACGTCGTGTTCACCTCGTAGGCGCCGTATTTGCGGGTGCGGACCTCCACCGCCCGCAGGTAGACGGGTTTGGAGGTGTAGCGCTCGGCGATGTCGGCGCGGCACATCACCACGGCGGCCGCGCCCTCGTCGGGAGCGCAGAACATGTACTGCGTCAGCGGATAGTTCAGCATCGTGGAGTTGAGGATCTGGTCCTCGGGAATCGGCTTGCGGCGGAACGCGTTCGGGTTCAGCGCGCCGTTGCGGAAGTTCTTCGCGGCGACCTTGGCGAGCGTCTGCTGCGAGATGCCGTGTTCGTGCAGATAGCGGTTGGCCTTCATCCCGAAGAACTGGGTGGTCAGGTACTGGCCGTTCTCGGCGTACCACCGCGGCATGCCGACCAGGGCTGGGTCCTCGGTGAAGGCGCCGCGGGGATGCTTGTCCAGCCCGATCGCGATGCCGATGTCGTAGTCGCCCAGACGGATTCCGTCTGCGCACGCCTTGGCGGCACTGGCCGCGGTCGCACACGCGTTGAACACGTTGGTGAACGAGATGCCGGACAGCCCGACCATGCCGACGATCGCGTCGGGGTTGGCGACGGTCCAGCTGCCTCCGGTGGCGAACTGGATGTCGTGCCACTCCACCCCCGCGTCGGCGACGGCGGCGAAGATCGCGTCGACGCCCATCTCCATCGCGGACTTGCCCTCGAAGCGGCCGAAGGGGTGTAGTCCGACACCGATGATCGCCACGTCGTGCATGCCTGATCCTCTCTGGTCAACGCCGATCCGACGTGTAACTGTAACTCTTACAGTATCGTAATCGGCGTGGCGCCGGTCATCGAGAACAAGCCGACCTTCTGCCGGATCTGCGAGCCGTTGTGCGGGATGATCGCGACGGTCGAGGACGGCCGCCTAATGGCCCTGCGGCCCGACAAGGACCACCCGCTGTCGGCCGGTTTCGCCTGTCAGAAGGGCATCGCGTTCACCGAGGTGGTCAACGATCCGGACCGGGTCACGCGGCCGCTGCGCCGCGGGCCGGCCGGCTTCGAAGAGGTGACGTGGGACGAGGCGATGGCCGACATCGCAGGCCGGCTCTCGGCGATCCTGCGCCGCCACGGCTCCGGCGCCGTCGGGTGGTACATGGGCAACCCCGGGGCGTTCAGCTATGCGCACACCTTCGCGGCGCTGCTGTTCCTGAAGGGCCTCGGCCGCCACGGCCATTACTTCACCGCATCGTCGCAGGACACCAACAGCAGGCTCATCGCCAGCCAGCTGCTCTACGGCGTGCCGACGTCGGTGCCGATCCCGGATCTGACGCGAACCGACCTGCTGGTCATGATGGGCGCGAATCCCGTTGTGTCACACGGCAGCTTCCTCACCGCGCCGCGGATCAAGGACCGCATGGCCGACATCGTCAAGCGTGGCGGTCGCGTGGTGATCGTCGACCCACGGCGGTCCGAGACCGCGGCGGCGTTCGAATGGCTCGGCATCGTCCCCGACACCGACTCGTTGTTGTTGCTCTCGCTGCTGAACGTCATGTTCGCCGAGGGACTGGTCGACGTGGCCGCGATTCGCGTGAGAGCCGACGGCGTCGACTGGCTGCGCTCCCTGTTTGGGCCGTTCGCTCCCGAGTCGACGGCCGCTTCGACCGGGATCGATGCGGACAGCGTGCGGGCGCTGGCGCGCGACCTGGTCAACACGCCGCGGGCGGCGGTTTACGGCAGGCTCGGCACGTGCGTCGGCAGCCACGGCACGCTGACCACGTACCTGATCGACGCGGTGAACCTGGTGGCGGGCAACCTCGATGTGCCGGGTGGTTCGGTGTTCAGCACGATGAACACCGTCGGCCAACGCTGGCAGAACGTCGCGATGGGCGCCGTCATGCGGCGGTCCTATCGGCGCAAGCGCTCGCGGATCAGCGGGACGCCTTATGCGATCGGTTCCGAGCCCGCGGCGCTGATGGCCAAGGAGATCACGACATCAGGCGACCGCCGGATCCGCGCGATGTTCGTCTCGGCGGGCAATCCCGTGCTGTCGGTGCCCAACGGCGAGGAACTCGAGGCGGCGTTCGGCGAACTGGAACTGTCGGTCGCGCTCGACTTCTACGTCACCGAGACGAGCGCGCAGTGCGACTACATCCTGCCCGTCACCACGATGTACGAACGCGACGATTTCCCGTACACGTTCCAGGGGTTCCAGGCCACGCCGTTCCGGCAGGCGACCGAAGCCGTCCTCGCGCCGGTGGGCGAGGCGCGAGGGGAGTGGGACATCGTCGCGGAGCTGGCCGGGCGACTCGCGCGGAGCGTGCCGGCCTTCGCGGCGTTCGCGGGCGTGCGAAAGGTATTAGGGCTGTTGGGTTTCGAGGCGTCGCCGCGGACCATGATCGACGCGCTCGTGCGAATGTCGGAGGGCGGTGACAAGTTCGGGCTACGCCGCGGCGGGCTGACGCTGCGACGGCTGACCGAGAAGCATCCGCACGGCGTCGTTGTCGCACCGCATATCCGCACCGGTGTGCTGCGCGAGGCGGTGGGTTACCTGTCGCGTCGAGTGCGGCTGGCCCATCCCGGGATCGCCGCCGAGGTCGACAAGCTGGCGAGGCGTGCGGTGCCCGACGGTTATCCGCTGCGAATGATCGGTCTGCGGGAACCGCGCTCGGAGAACTCGTGGATGCACAACTCGCCGATGCTGATGCGTGGCGACCGGCGCCAGCACGCGCTGATGCACGTCGACGACGCGGCCGAGCGGACCATCACCGACGGCGACGAGGTCCGGATCACGTCGCCGCACGGCGCAATCACCGTCCCGGTGGTGACGACGAAAGACTTGGTGGCCGGCGTCGTCGCGGTGCCACACGGCTGGGGACACAAGGGAACCGGCAGTTGGCGGCTGGCCAACCGCGCCGGCGGCGCCAACGTCAACCAACTGACGTCCAGCGACCCCGGCGATGTCGAGGCGCTGTCGGGCATGGCGTGGCTGACCGGGGTGCCCATCCGCGTCGAGCGCGCCTGATAGTCAACTACGCGATGGCGCCTTTTTCCTTGAGCGCCTCGATGCGATCCCAGTCCATGCCGATGTCCATCAGCACCAGCTCGGTGTGCTCGCCGGCCTGTGGCGCGCGTGTCGTCTGCAGCGGCTCGTGGTTGAACTGCACCGGCCCGCGAACCACCTTGAACGGCGCACCCCCATCGGCGGCCTCCACCTCGACGACCATGTCGTTGGCGAGCGCCTGCTCGTCGGTGGTCAGATCGAGGAAGCTCTGGAACGGCGCCCACTGACCCTTCATCGTCTTCAGCCGCTGACGCCAGTACTCGAACGGCTTGCTGCGGATCTTCTCGCGAATCAATTCCGCTGCCGCCGCGGCATTTTCGATCAACGGCATGACGTCGGAGAACCGCGGGTCGTCGGCGAGTTCGGGCAGTTCCAGATGTTCGAACGCGTCGCGGATGTATCCGGTCGGGCTGACGATGCACAAGTTGATCGTGCCGCCGTCGGAGGACAGATAGTTGGCCATGAACGGGTTCACGCTCGGGCCCGCCGCGTCCGGCATCAGCGAGCGAATGGTCTCGCCGGTCTCCATGCCCTGGGTCATGCTGGCCCCGCCGGCCCACCACGCGGTGCTGAGCAGTGACACGTCGATCTCGACCGCCTCGCCGGTGCGCATCCGGTGGAACAACGCGGCCGAGATCCCGCCGGCGATGTTCATGCCGCCGATCGAGTCGCCGAACGCCGGAATGCCCTGCGACAGTGCCCCGCCGATCTCCTCCGGGGTCAGCGCATGGCCGACGCCGCTGCGGGTCCAGAACGCAGTGCCGTCGAATCCGCCGGTGTCGCGCTCGGGTCCCTTGTCGCCGTACGCGCTGCCGCGTGCGTAGATGATGTCCGGGTTCGCCGCGCGGATGTGTTCGACGTCGAATCTGTTCTTCTGGCGTTGTGCGGGCAGGTAATTGGTCAGGAACACGTCCGCCGTCTTGGCGATCTCGTAGAGCACCTCCTGCCCCTCGGGTGTCGAGACGTCGATGCCGATGCTGCGTTTACCGCGGTTGGGATGCTCGATCAGCGGGTGCCGGTTGGGGTCGAGCTGGAAGCCGCCCATGTTGATGAAGCCGCGCTGGGTGTCGCCGCGCGCCGGATGCTCGACCTTGATGACGTCGGCGCCCCAGTCGGCGAGGATCGCCCCCGCCGCCGGGACGAACGTGAACTGTGCGACCTCGAGGACGCGCACGCCCTCCATGACCTTGACCAAATCGGCTCCCTCGTACCTGGCGCTCCGGCGTTGAATAAACTTACTGTAAGCATTACAGTTAGTCGTCCCGCATCAAGAGTCTACGAGGTAGCTGGGTGAGCTCCGCCATGAATTCAGCAGAACGGACCGAAACCAGCATCGACGTCGGCGAGCGAGCGGCGCGGCGCGCCGAACCGCGGATGCTCATCGACGGCGAACTCGTCGCAGCGGCGTCGGGTGAAGAGTTCGACAATCTGAGCCCGGCCACCGGGCGCCTGCTCGGCACCACCGCCGCGGCCGGTCGACCGGACATGGACCGCGCCATCGCCGCGGCCCGGCGCGCGTTCGACGAAACCGACTGGGCCACCAATCGGCGGCTGCGTGTGCAGTGCCTCGACCAACTGCAGTCCGCGATCGAGGCCGAGTTGGAGGATCTGCGTGAAGAGCTGATCGCCGAGGTCGGCTGCCCCGCGATGACCACCGCGTCGGCACAACTGGATTGGCCGCTCGCCGATGCGCTGCGGTTCCCGGCCCGGCTGATGCTCGACTTCGACTGGGTTCGCACCCTCGACGGCGGCGGGCTGTTCGGCGAGCGCAACGTGCGCACCGTCGTCAAGGAACCGGTCGGCGTCGTCGCGGCGATCACGCCGTCCAACTTCCCGATCGAGGTCATCCTCAACAAGCTCGGGCCCGCGCTGGCCACCGGCAACACGGTCGTGCTCAAACCCGATCCGAACACACCGTGGAACGCGACCCGGCTCGGCCGCCTCATCGCCGAGCACACCGACATCCCGCCCGGGGTCGTCAACGTCGTGCCCACCCCCTCCAACGACGTCGCCGGCTTGCTCGGCACCGACCCGCGCGTCGACATGATCTCGTTCACCGGGTCGACGGCCGTCGGCAAGCTGTTGATGCGGCAGGGCGCCGAGACGATGAAGCGGATGTTCCTGGAGTTGGGCGGCAAGTCGGTCTCGATCGTGCTGGACGACGCACCACCGGCGGCGATCCTGGGTTCGGCGATCGGGGTGTGTGTGCACGCCGGTCAGGCATGCGCGGCCACGACCCGCATGTTGGTGCACCGGTCGCTGTTCGACGACGCGGTCGCCACCGTGGCCGCCGCTTATCAGGCAATCCCCGTCGGCGACCCGCTCGACCCGGAAACCTTTGTGGGGCCGGTGATCAGCGCGGCGCAGAAGAAGCGGGTGCTCGACGCCATCGACGCAGCGCGCGCCGACGGCGCCGAGATCGTCGCGGGCGGCGGACCGGTCACCGGGCTGCCGGGGCATCTGGAGCAGGGTCATTATGTCGCGCCGACGGTCGTCGTCGGTGTCGACTACAGCGCGGCCATAGCCCAACAGGAGGTGTTCGGCCCCGTGCTGGTGATGTTGCCGTTCGACGATGACGACGAGGCGGTGCGCATCGCCAACGACAGCGCCTACGGGCTCGCCGGGGCGGTGTCCTCGCGCTCGCACGAGCGGGGGATGAGCATCGCCGGGCGGATCCGTGCCGGCGCCTTCGGGGTCAACGGCGGCATGTACTACGGCGCCGACGCACCGTTCGGCGGGTTCAAGCACAGCGGTGTCGGAAGACAGTGCGGCGTCGAAGGTTTCGAGCAGTACCTGGAGTCCAAGACGGTGGCCTACCGGGCGCCGAGGACGGGCGCTACGCCGCGCGGATGATGTCCTCGGCGTGGTCGAGGATGCTGTCGAGGATGTAGCCGAAGTCGATGTCGTCGGCGAACGCGATGTAGCGGCCGCCGTCGTCGCGCTGAGCCGGGAAACCCTCGGTGCGTTCCTGCAGGCGCTCGAGAACCACCGAACCCCGGATGTGCACCGAGATCGCGCCGTAGGTCTCGGCGGCCTGATCGACGCTGAGTCCTGCCTCGACCAGCGCCCCGATCGGCTGCCCCAATTTCTGCAGCGCATGGTGCATCGCGCGGTGGCCGTACTGCCCGCGGATCAACACCAGATCGCACAGGATCGGATCCGCGCGGAACCTCCGACGCATGGTCAGGGCGTGATCGCGCAACGACTCTCGCCAGTTCGCCGCGGAGATGGTCGGCACGGTGAACTCGAACCGCTCCAGCGCCCGGTCGGTCATCGCGTCGAGCAGATCGTCCTTGCGGCGGAAGTACCAGTAGATGCTGGTCACGCCGACCCCGAGATGCCGGGCCAGTTGCGGCATGCTCAGGTTCTCGATCGAAACCTCCCGCGCCACTTCCAGTGCGCCCTCGAGTATCTCCTCGGCACTGATCGAACCGCGGTCGCGGCGCTGGCGGCTACCGGGTTTGGCCACCGATCAGCCGACCGGTTCGAACGTCACCGGCAGTGCCGTGGGGGAGCGGAACGGTTGGCCGGCGATATGCGGGTTGTCGTCGGTGACGAGGTTGATGTCGGTCAACCGGTCCAGCAGGCATTCCAGCGCGACGCGGGTCTCCATGCGCGCCAGATGCAGGCCCATGCAGGTGTGCTCGCCGGCGGCAAACGAGATGTGCGGCACGCGCTTGCGGAAGATGTCGAACTCCTCCGCGCGCTCCCAGCGGTTCTCGTCGCGGTTCGCCGAGCCGATGCAGACGTCGACGACCGAACCCTTCGGCAGCGTGACGCCCTCGAGTTCCGTTTCCTCGGTCGCGTAGCGCTGCACGGTGGTCAGCGGTGTCTCGTAGCGCAGGCCCTCTTCGATCGCCGCCGGGATCAGCTCGCGATCGGCCTGTACGGCCGCGAACTGCTCGGGGTGGGTGAGCAACAGGTGCAACAGGTTTCCCGACGACCGGTATGTGGTTTCCAGCCCGGCGGGCAGCAGCAGTCGCAGAAACGAGTAGATCGACTCGTCGCTGAGTTTCTCGCCGTCGATCTCGGCGCCGACCAGATCGCCGATGATGTCCTCGGTCGGCTGGGATCTGCGCTTGTCGATCTGCGCCAGGAAGTAGTCCTTCAGTGCGGCGGACGCCTCGAATGCGCGCTTGTATCGGACGTGGTAGCTGATGAGTTCGACCGCCCGCTTGCGGAACCACGGCAGGTCATCCTCGGGCAGGCCGAGCAGCTTGGAAATCACGCGGGTGGGGAATTCGAAGGTGAAATGGCGCACGAGGTCGGCGCGCCCGTCCTCGATGAACTCGTCGATCAGTGCGGTGACCACGGGGCGGACCACCTCGGGGTCCCAGCGCGCCAACGACTTCGACTTGAACGCCGCGGACACCAGGTTGCGGTGGTCCCAGTGCTTCTTGCCTTCCATCGCCAGGATGGTCGGGCCGATGAACAGGCCGATGGTGTTGTCGTAGATGTGCGAGTTGAACACCTTGCCGTCCCGAAAGACCCGGTTGACGGCGTCGAAAGACACTGCGGCGTAGAGGTTCTCCGGCATCGCCTCCGGGGCCTGCGACCAATCCATGACGCTGCCGCGGAACACCCCGCTGGTTTCCCGGCGCCGCTGCGCGAACAGCGGATAGGGGTCGCGTAGCAGGTCGAAGGTCTCGTCGACCGTGACATCCTGTACGGGGCTATCCACGGTTGATCTCCCTCGTCTGGTCCGACAGTAACGAGCACGGGTACTGTAAAGCTTACAGTATCGGACTACGCGACGATAGGTGCGGGGCTGTTCAGACGTGCACCGGCGTGCGACGTCGCCGAAAGAGCATTCCGGGCTGTTGTTCGCACGAGTTTGCGACCAGGAATGCTATTTCGCGGCAGGTGGCAACCGGACCGGCCGTCGGATCAGGCGTTCGCGCTGATCGCCTGCTCGCGGGCCCACCGGTAGTCGGCCTTGCCCGCCGGGCTGCGCTCGATCGCCGCCCGGAACACCACTGCCTTCGGAAGTTTGTAGCGGGCAATCGATTTGGCGGCGTGGTCGATCAGTTCCTGCGCGTCGGCGGCGGCGTCCCCGGTCAGGGCGACGACCGCGACCACCTCTTGGCCCCACCGCTCGCTGGGCCGGCCCGCGACCACGACGTCGGCCACCGCGGGATGCGACAGCAGCGCCGTCTCGACCTCCTCGACGAAGATCTTCTCGCCGCCGGAGTTGATGGTCACCGAATCGCGGCCCAACAGTTCGATGGAACCGTCGGCCTGATGGCGGGCCCGGTCACCCGGAATCGAGTAGCGCACCCCGTCGATGACCGGGAATGTCTTGGCGGTCTTGTCCGCGTCACCCTTGTAGCCCAACGGCACGAAGCCGCGCTGGGCCAGCCAGCCGATGCCGTCGTGCCCGGGTTCGAGGATCGCGCTGAAATCCTCTGCGGCGACGAAGGTGTCGGGTCCGGCGTTGAACTTGCCGGTCGAGACCGCGCCCGGTGCGGACATGTGGTTCATCTGGATGCCGGTCTCCGAGGAACCGACACCGTCCATGACGATGAGGCCGGGCTTGACGTCGATCAGGCGCTGCTTCGCGGTGGGGGTGAGCAGTGCGCCGCCGTTGGCCACCACCGCCAGCGACGACAGGTCGGCCGAGCTGCGCTCGATCGCGTCGGCCAGCGGGCGCGCCACCGCATCGCCGACCACCTGCACCACGAGCGCCTTCTCCCGCTCGATCGTCTGCACCACCTCGTCGGCGTCGAGGCTGCCGGGGGTGGCCATGAACACGATGGTCTGCCCCGTGGTCATCGCGGTCATGGCCGCCCACTGCGCGGCGCCGTGCATGAGCGGCGGCAGCGTGAGGATCTTGGTGCCGGGCCCCTCGGCGACCCGCTGGGTGATGTTGTCGAGCGAGGTGATCAGCTCGCCGGTGGCCATGTTGCGTCCGCCGAAGGAGGTCATGAAGATGTCGTGCTGACGCCACAGCACGCCCTTGGGCATGCCGGTCGTGCCGCCGGTGTAGAGCACGTAGAGGTCGTCGGGCGACGGTTCGATCGGCGGCAGCACGGGGGTGCCCGACCCGACGATCGACTCGTAGTCGACGGCCCCGTCGAGCAGGTCGTTGCCCGAGTCGTCGGCGATCTGGATCAGTACCCGCAGGTTGGGCAGATCGGGCAGCACCTCGGCGACTCGCGGGGCGAAGGCCGCGTGATACAGCAGGGCGCTCGCGCCGGAATCGTTGAGCAGATAGTGCAATTCGTTCTTGACATACCGGTAGTTGACGTTGAACGGCGCGACCCGCGACCGCCAGGAACCGAGCATGCCCTCGATGTATTCGGGACCGTTGTAGGCGTAGATGCCGAGCAGGTCCTGGCCGACCTCGTGGCCGCCGAGTTCCGAACGTTCGACGTGGCAGCCCAGCCCCCGGCTGTGCAGGAACGCGGCCAGCCGATTGGCGCGCTCGACGACCTGGGCGTAGGTGTAGCGCCGGTCGCCCTGGACGATGAACTCCCGGTCGCCGATCGTCGCGGCGACGGCGTCGGCGGCGGCCGGGACGGTGAACTGTGTGGTCACAGACGTCATGCCTTTCAAGGCTGGTGGGCAAGCAGTTTGATCATCAGACCATTGGCCTCGGATAGTACGTTGCCCTCGGCGTCGGTCATCGTCGCCCTCACGAACAGCTTGCGGCCCTCGACCGCGTCGATCCAGGCCCGCGCCTCCAACGGTATCTCGATCGGTGTCACCCGGCGGTAGTCGACGTGCAGATAGGCGGTGCGGCTGTCCGGCCGGCCCGCCGCCGACACCACCATGCCGAAATGCCAGTCGTAGAACAGCGGGATCACCCCGCCGTGCACCGCGTCGTTGCCGCCGACGTGGAACCGGCTGAAGGCACCGCGCATGGTGACCTCCTCGGGCCCGGACGCCACCACCTGCCAGGGCGGCATCAGCGGATGGCCGTGGCCCGGCAGGTTGGTGGTCCGCCCGGCGGGCGCCACACCGGCGGGGGCGCGGTGCTCCTCCAGTCGCGCGCACACCTCCTCGATGGCCGCCGCGCTCGCTTCCCACAGCGCGGCATCCGGGTCGGCGGAGACCGTGATGTCCTGCAGGCGGCGCATCGCGGCGATGAAACGGCCCATCTGCGGCGTGCCCGAAGTCGGCTGGATGCGGGCGAACTCGCGGATGTGGTCCTCGGTGTCGGTCACGGGGCGGCTACTTCCAGGCGGTCATCAACTCGTCGGTCGTCGTGATCGTCGCCAGCAGTGACAACGTGTTGTCGATGATGGCATCCGCGTAATCGGTCGGGATGCCCGCCACCGCGTCACGCGGCACCACCACCCGATAGGCGGCATTGACCGCGTCCATGACCAGGTTCGTGATCGCGACGTTGACCGAGACTCCGACGGCGACGATCGTCGACACGCCGAGATTGCGCAGTACCGAGTCGAGGTCGGTGCCGCCCATCGGGCCGATGCCGTGCCAACGGCGCAGCACGACGTCAGACGGTTCGGGACCCAGTTCGGGCAGCAGTTCGGCGCCAGGGGTGCCCGGGGTGATCGCCACGCCGCTGCCGATCCGGAAGATCTTGGCGTTGGAGTTGGCCCCGCGACCGTCGTCGCGGCGCTGCACCAGGCAGTGCACCACCGCGACACCGGCGCTGCGGGCCACCGGCAGCAGGCGCGCGATGTTGGGCACCGCCTCACGACGGGCCTCGTCGGCCAGCGCCTTGAGCCCCGCGTCCGGGCCCACGACGGCGCCCTGGCATTCCTGGGTGACGATCGCGGTGCGACCGGGTGTGACGAGCTGGGCGAGGTCGGTCATACCGACGCGGGCACGTCGTAAAACTGCGTCGCCCATTTCCGCAGCGCCATATAGGGTTTCGCATCGATGCGCGACAGCGCGGGCTTCTCGATGTACTCCTGGTAGCGCCAGATGTTGAGGTCGTCCCACACGGTGCCCATGAACTGGCGCTCGACCTTCTTCCGCACCTCCTCGGGTGGGACGTCGGAGGTGTCACCGGGTAGCCGCGGCCACCAGATCGAATAGAACATGTCCGAGTAGCCGTCCTCGACCGGTGTGCACGCGAAGATCAGCCGGTGGTTCGACGAGCCCTCGAAGGCGCTGATCGCGAACCCGAGACCGGACAGGTGGCTGTGGATGTAGAGCGCCATCTTGTCGGGGTCGTCGCTGGCGGCGTCGGGCCAACCCGTCAAAAACCGCCACTCCTCGTCGACGACCTCCCAGTCGAGGCACACCGGGGTGACGGTGGCGTGGTGCACGTAGTGGAAGTGCGCGCTGTCGGGGCCGTTCTCCGCGACGATCTGCGGGTGCACCGGTTCGCGTTCGGCGCGGCTCGAGAACTCCGGGTACGGGCGGTAATACGCATCTTCGTCGGTGGGGAACTGCGGGAACTTGTGGAACAGGTCCGGCAGCTCCCACCGGGGTGGTTCGCCGTCGGGATGGTGCCAGGCGAACACGCATCCGTACTGCTCGACGACCGGGTAGACCCGCAGCCGCAGCGCCTTGTTGGGCCGGTCCGGCTGATAGGGGATGTAGCGGTTGGTGCCGTCGGGGCCCCACCGCCAGCCGTGGAACGGGCATTCCACGCAGTCGCCGACGACCTTGCCGCCGTGGCCGATGTGCGCGCCGAGGTGCCGGCAGTGGGCAGACAGCACGTGCAGTTCGCCGGCCTCGTCGCGGTAGGCCACCAGGTCGTCGCCGAAGTACCGCAGCGGGCGCGTCTCGCCGACGGGGAACTCCGCGGACCAGCCGATGACGAACCAGCCGGTGACCTTCCAGGTGAACGGGACTTTCATGCGGTCGGCCGCCTCCCTCATCCGCGTAATGGAACAGCTTACAGTAGCAGTTTCCGGAAGCGTCTTCGTCGGAAACCGCGCGAGTGTGCGCGGCAATACTGTAATAGTTTCAGTATCTCGACTTCTGGACGTGAGGGCCTTCTTGTGACGACATCAGATACTGCCCACTTCGATGCCATCGTCGTCGGGGCCGGGTTCTCCGGCCTGTATGCGCTGCATCGGCTCCGTGCGCAGGGCCTGCGCACCGTCGTCCTGGAGAAGGCCGAGAACGTCGGCGGCACATGGCTGTTCAACCGGTACCCCGGGGCGCGCTGCGACATCGAGAGCATCGAGTACTCCTACAGCTTCTCCGAGAAGATCCAGCAGGAGTGGGTCTGGACCGAGACGATGCCGCGTCAGCCGGAGATCGAGGCGTATCTGAACTTCGTCGCCGACCGCCTCGACCTCCGGCGCGACATCCGGTTCCACACCGAGGTCACGGCGATGACGTTCGACGAGGCCGGCTCGCGGTGGGAGATACGGACTGGCGACGGGCAGACCCTCGTCGCGCCGTTCGTCGTCGCGGCGACCGGGATCCTGTCGGTCCCCAAAGAGCCCGAGATCGCGGGCATGGACTCCTTCGCCGGGCTGTCGTTGTTCACGAGTCGATGGCCGAAGCAGGACGTGGACCTCACCGGCAAGCGGGTCGGCGTGATCGGCACCGGCAGCACCGGGGTCCAGTTGATCCCGGTGGTGGCGCGGCAGGCGGCTCGCCTCACCGTGTTCCAGCGGTCACCGGCCTACACGCTGCCGTGGCAGGTCCGCCCGTTCGACGACGGCGAACTCGACGAGTTGAAGGCCAACTACGCCGAGATCCGCGCCGCGCAGCGCGAACACGCGGTCGGCGCCGCACGGCTGAGCGCGTTCTCGGTGATGTTCGAGATGATGACCAAGCCGCCGCTGAAATCGGCCACGCGCGAGGAGCAGTTGCGCGCGGTGGAGGAGGACGGCATCATCGGCGCGCTCAGCTGGGGCGACGTGTTCTTCGACATCGAGGCCAACCGGATGGCGGCCAAACTCTACGGCGAGGCGGTGGCGCGCATCGTCCACGATCCGCGGACCGCGGCGGCGCTCACCCCGACGCACCCGTTCGGATGTAAGCGCCCGATCATCGGCCAGGGCTACTACGAGACGTTCAACCGCGACAACGTCACGCGCGTCGACCTGCGCGAGGGGCCCATCGTCGAGGTGACCCCGGCCGGGATCCGCACCGAGCAGGGCGAGCACGAACTCGACGTGCTCATCTACGCCACCGGGTTCGACGCGATGACCGGCGCGATGACGCGGATCGCGGTCACGGGCCGCGACCAGCTGTCGCTTGGGGACTTCTGGACCAACGAGGGGCCCTACGCGTACCTCGGCATCGCGGTGGCGGGCTTCCCGAACCTGTTCATCGTCCAGGCGCCCGGAAGCCCGGCTCCGGCAAGCAATTTCGTGACCGCACTCGAACAGCACGTCGACTGGATCGGCGACTGCATCGCGTACCTGAGAAGCAACGGGTACACCACCATCGAAGCGCTGCCCGAGGCGCAGCACGAGTGGATCGAGCACACGGCAGCGCTCGTCGAACCGACCGTGCTGGTGCACCCGAGTTGCAACTCCTGGTACAACGGCGGCAACGTGCCCGGCAAGAAACGGCTGTACATGGGTTACGTCGCCGGTATCCCGGAGTACCGGCGCCGCTGCGACGAGATCGCCGACGCGGGGTACACCGGGTTCAAGCTCGCATGAGAACCGCAGAGCGCGCCTACCGCATCGGGCGCGACTTCGCAGGCGTGGTCCCGCGCGCACACGCCGCGGTCGGAGAGTCGGGTGACTGGAACGCGCTCTCGCTCACCGGTGCCCGACAACTGGGCGAGGTGGTGCTCGACGAGCTCGCGTTGACCGGGATGACGCTGACCGCACCCCCGCCGAAGCTCGAGCGTACGGTGCAGTCCTGCGCGCGGGTGGCCGACGAACTGGCCGCGTTGGGCACGGCCGGCGTACACGTCGCGCCGGAACCTCTGCGGCCCAGCGCGATTCGGCAGCGGCGGTTCGGCCGGACCCGCTATGAGCAACTGACCTATGAGCACGACCCGCACCTGCCCGAGGCGCTGGCCTCGGAGGGCTTCGGCGGGCCGGCGACCGCCGTGGTGCACCTGTGCCGCAGCGATGACGACACCCGGCCGTGGCTGGTGTGGGTGCACGGCGCCGGCCAGGGTCTGCCGATCGACCTGGTGTTCTCGCGGGCGAGGCGGCTGCAGGAGAAACTCGGGTACAACATCGCGCTGCCGGTGCAGCCCGGGTGCGGGGTGCGGCGCGACCGGTGGCCGACGTATCCGAACATGGACCCGCTGAACAACGTGGCCGGCATGATCCGCGTGGTCTCCGAGGTGCGGGCGGTACTTCGGTGGCTGCGCCCGCAGGGGAGCGCCCTTGTGGTGTCCGGGGTTTCGATGGGCAGCCCCGTGGCCGGGCTGGTCGCACACCTCGAGCCGGTCGATGCGGTCGCGGTGTACACGCCGATCTTCGGGCTGAACGCGATGATCGCCGCTCACCTCGGGCGGTGGGGCCCGTCCGTGCGCGACACCGTCGAGTTGCTGTGCTCCGAACCCGTCGGGCGGGCGATGGCGGTCGTCGACTATCAGGCGCTCGAACCGTCGGCGCCGCCTGCGCGCAGGCTGATCGTCGGGGCATGGCACGACCAGATGGCCCGTCGGGAACCCGCCGAACGGTTGCACGAGCGGTGGGGCGGCGAACTGTACTGGCACCGCGGCAGCCACGTGGGGCACCTGTTCGCAGGTGGGGTGCAACACGCTTCGGAACGCTTCCTCGCCGAGGCGACCCGGAAGGCGCAGACGTGACGACCACCGCCGCGGTGCCCGCGATCGACGAGATCGACGCGCTGGAGGTGTTCGCGTGACCCGGTCGGCGCGAGAAGTCGTCGAACTGTACAACCTGGTGGTGTGGAATCAGCGGGACTTCGCGCTCGCCGAGGAACTGCTGGGCGACACCATCATTCGACACGAGGTCGGGGAGGCGGCGCACACCCTGACCCGTGCGCAGGCCGTGCGCCGGATCGTCGACATGTGGGAGATCACCGAGACGATCCGCTTCGACCTCAACCTCGTGGTGGCCGGCGACGACGGTGAGCACGTGGCGATCGTCTACGAGTCGCCGATGGAACTCAAGGACGGCACGCAGACCACGATCGGCAGTATGGAAGTCTTCCGGGTGGTCGACGGCAGGATCGTCGAGGTGTGGAACTGCGGCTACAAACAAGGAGTCTGGGCGTGACCAACACCAGGGTGCTCGATGAGCTGGGCTACTACCTGCTGGCCGGGGCCGGCGGCGAAGGGCCGGCGACGCTCATGCACGAGGCGCGTCGCGGCGAGGAGCTCGGCTTCGGCACCGGGTTCATCTCCGAGCGGTGGAACGTCAAGGAGGCGTCGTCGCTGACCGGCGCCGCGCTGGCGGTCACCTCGCGGATGCAGATCGCCACGGCGGCAACGAATCACAACACCCGTCACCCGTTGATCACGGGGTCGTGGGCCACCACGATGCACCGGATGTCGGGCGGGCGGTTCACGCTCGGGATCGGCCGCGGGATCGGCGCCATCTACGGCGCCTTCGGGATACCCGCCGTCACCACCGCGCAGATGGAGGATTTCGCGCAGGTCATGCGCCGGCTGTGGAACGGCGAGCTGATCTTCAACCACGACGGTCCGATCGGCAAGTACCAGGTGCTGTTTCTGGATCCGGACTTCCGCGAGGACATCCGCCTCGCGATCGTCGCGTTCGGCCCGCAGACGCTCGCGTTGGGCGGCCGCGCCTTCGACGACGTCATCCTGCACACCTACTTCACGCCGGAGACGCTGCAGCGTGCGGTCAAGACGGTCAAGGACGCCGCCGAGCAGGCGGGTCGCGACCCGGGCAGCGTGCAGGTGTGGTCGTGTTTCGCCACGGTCGGCGACCATCTGCCCGAGGAGTTGCGGCTGAAGAAGACCGTCGCGCGGCTGGCCACCTACCTGCAGGGCTACGGCGACCTGTTGGTCAACACGAACGGCTGGGATCCCGCTGTGCTGCAACGTTTCCGTGATGACTCCGTCGTGCAGTCGATCCCCGGCGGGATCGACCACAAGGCGTCGGCCGAGCAGATCGAACACATCGCCACGCTGATCCCCGACGAGTGGCTCGAGCCGTCGGCGACCGGGTCGGCCCAGCAGTGCGTGGACCGGGTCCGCAAGGAGTTCGACTACGGCGCCGACGCGGTCATCCTGCACGGCTGCACACCCGACGAACTGGCCCCGATCGTCACGGCTTACCGCGCGTCAGAGTGATTTCGGTGCGCTTCCGATCGCTGACCGAAAGGTAGTGCACCGAAGCCGCCGGGGTCAGGGGGTGATCACCGTGCGCGCCATCGGTTCCGCGGCGGCCTGCCGGCTGTAGACGGCCCGCTGCAGCGCCGCCAACAGCGCGTTGCGGGTCTCCTCGGGATGAATCAGGTCGTCAAAACCGAGGTGGCCGGCCGACCGGAACGACGCGTCGACCTCCATCTGCCGCAACTGCGCCTCGACATCCTCGGCGGCGTGCGACGCCTTGCTCAGCGCGGCGGCGCTCATCGCGCCCATCGTCGCGCCGGGATAGGCGAACGTCGCGCTCTGGTTGTCAAACCCCAACAGCGACATCACCATCGAGCCGAAGCCGTAGGCCTTGCGCAGCGTGACGTGCAGCTTGATCGTCGTCGCCGCCGTCTGCGCGGCGAACATCCGCGCGCCGCTGCGAAGCACGCCGGTCTTCTCGGACCGGCTGCCGGGCAGCATGCCCGGGTTGTCGGCGAGGAACACGAGCGGCAGGTGAAACGAATCGGCGACCGCGATGAAGTGGGCGGCCTTGTCTGCGGCGTCGGCGTCGATCGACCCCGCCATCACCTGCGGCTGGTTCGCCACCACCGCGACGGGGTGGCCGCCGAGATGGGCCAGCGCGCAGATGATCGCGGGACCGAACTTCGGCTGCACCTCGAACCAGTCGGGACGGTCGAAGACGACGTCGAGCACGCGCCGCATGTCGTAGACCCGCCGGTTCCCGCGGGGCACGATGTCGAGAAGGTCGGCGGTGCTGCGGGGCTCGCCGGACTCGCCGGCGGGCAGCGACGGCGGATACGACCACGCGCTGGACGGGAAGTACGACAGGTACCGCCGGATGTCGTCGAGCACCGCCTCGTCGTCCTCGGCGAGATTGTGGATCACCCCGCTGGCGAGCGCGACACCCGGACCACCCAGGTCTTCCTTCGAGATCTCCTCGCCCGTCGACTCTTTCACCACCGGCGGACCCGCCGTGAAGATCGCGCCCTGGCGGCTCATGATCGTCCAGTCGCACACCGGTGCGACGAGCGCGCCGTGGCCCGCCGACGGTCCGAGCAGACCGGCGACCATCGGCACCTTGCCCGAGCACTGCGCCTGGGCGAGCAGATCGGTGGGGGTGCGGCCGTAGTGCTCACCGCTGGGCCGAAAACCCGCGCCCTCCAGCAGCATCACCAGCGGCACCCGGTCGCGCAGCGCCAACTCGGCGAGCCGATACCGCTTGGCGTTACCGCCGGGGCCGATGCTGCCCGCCAGCGTCGTGAAGTCCTCGGCGCCGACCATCACCGGCCTGCCGTCGACCAGCCCGGACCCGGCGACGATGCCGTCGGCGGCGATGTCACCGCCGACGAGCGTGCCGAATTCCCGGAACGTGCCCTTGTCGAGGAAGTGGTCGATGCGCGCGCGGGCGTCGAGCTTGCCCTTGCCGTGATGCTTGGCGAGCCGCTCGGCACCGCCCATGTCGTGAGATGTGCGCCGCCGACGGGACAATTCGTCGAGTGTGGCGTGCCAATCATCGGCCTTGGTCATCACAACTCCTGTCCTCGGCTAGGTGATCGTCGCACCGGGATGTCCTCGTTGACCATACTGAATTGCTTACTGTAGCGTCTACGACCATGCTTAGCGGCGCCGGCCTGAAGGTCGACGGGGCGGTTTCGAGTCAGCTCGCCAACGTCGTCGGGGCGGCGAGCACACTGCAGCGCCGCGGCTACGACGGGTGCTGGACGGCCGAAGTGGCCCACGATCCCTTTCTGCCGCTGACCCTGGCGGCCGAGCACACCGAGACCCTCGATCTGGGCACCAGCATCGCGGTCGCGTTCGCGCGGAATCCCATGACGGTCGCCAACATCGGCTGGGATCTGCAGGACTATTCGCGCGGCCGGCTGATCATCGGGCTCGGCTCTCAGATCAAGCCCCACATCGAGAAGCGGTTCAGCATGCCGTGGAGCCGACCGGTTCGGCGCATGCACGAGTTCATCTCGGCGATGCGGGAGATCTGGGCCTGTTGGGCCGACGGCACCCGGCTGCAGTTCGAGGGGGACTTCTACACCCACAAACTCATGACGCCGATGTTCACGCCCGAACCGCACGACTACGGCATGCCGAAGGTTTTCCTCGCCGCGGTGGGTGAGGCGATGACCGAACTGGCCGGGGAGGTGGCCGACGGTGTGCTGGCCCACGCGTTCACCACGAAACGCTACTTCGCCGACGTGACCATTCCGGCGCTGCAGCGGGGGATGGCCCGATCGGGTCGGCAGCGCAGCGACTTTCAGGTGTCGTGCCCGATCTTCGTGGTCACCGGCAACGATGAAGACGAGCTCGCCGCCGCGGCCGTCGCCACCCGCAAGCAGATCGCGTTCTACGGATCGACCCCTGCCTACCGCAAGGTGCTCGACCTGCACGGCTGGGGCGATCTGCACACCGAACTGCACCGGCTGAGCCTGGCCGGCCAGTGGGACGCGATGGGCATGTTGATCGACGACGAGGTGCTCGAGGCGTTCGCCGTCGTCGCCCCGATCCAGGAACTGGCGGCCAAGATGCGTGCGCGCTGCGACGGGCTGATCGACCGGGTGCTGATCGGATTCCCGGCGTCGGTGGCGGAAGAGACTGTCCTGCAAGTTGTTCGAGAGTTACGCGGCGGCCCGCCCGCATGAGTGAGAGGCCCATGATGAGCGCTCGTGTCATCGACGAAGCGGCGAGGGTGCTCGCCGATCCGCAGGTTTACACCGACGAACCGCGGCTGCACGCCGCGTTGGCGCACCTGCGCGCCAACGCCCCGGTGTCGTGGGTGGACGTCCCCGGGTGCCGGCCGTTCTGGGCGATCACCAAGCATGCCGACATCATGGAGATCGAGCGGGCCAACGACCTGTTCACCAACTCGCCACGGCCGGTGCTGATGACGGAGGAGGCCGACGAACAGCAGGCGGCCGTCGGCATCAGCACGCTGATCCACATGGACGATCCCCAGCACCGCGAGATTCGCGCGATCGGTGCAAACTGGTTCCGACCGAAGGCGATGCGCGCGTTGAAGGTCCGCGTCGACGAGCTGGCCAAGCGGTTCGTCGACGACATGCTCGACAAGGGGCCCGAATTCGACTTCGTGCAGGAAGTCGGGGTCAACTACCCGCTGTACGTGATCATGTCGATGTTGGGCCTGCCCGAGGCGGACTTCCCGCAGATGCTCAAGTACACGCAGGAACTGTTCGGCAACGACGACGCCGAACTGCAGCGCGGGACAACCAAAGAAGAGCAGATGATGGCGCTGCTGGAGATGTTCGCCTACTTCACCAACGTCACCGCGTCGCGCCGGGCGAACCCCACGGAGGACCTGGCGTCGGCCATCGCCAACGCCACGGTCAACGGCGAACCGCTGTCCGACATCGAAACGGTGTCCTACTACGCGATCATCGCCGCCGCCGGGCACGACACCACCAGCGCCGTCGTCTCCGGCGGCCTGCACGCGCTGATCGAGCATCCCGACCAGTTGGCGCGCCTGCAGGCCGACATGGACCTGATACCGCTGGCCACCGAGGAGATGATCCGCTGGGTCAGCCCGGTCAAAGAGTTCATGCGGACCGCCCGCGCGGACACCACTGTGCGCGGTGTGCGGATCGGCGAAGGGGAGTCGGTGCTGCTGTCCTACGCCTCCTCGAACCGCGACGAGGACGTGTTCGACGAACCGTTCCGCTTCGACATCGGCCGGGACCCGAACCGGCACAACGCGTTCGGATACGGCGTGCACTTCTGCCTCGGTGCCGCGCTGGCCCGGATGGAGATCAACAGCTTCTTCAGCGAACTGGTGCCGCGGCTCAAGTCGATCGAACTGGCCGGACCCGCCGAGCACATGGCGACGATCTTCGTCGGCGGGCTCAAGCACCTGCCGATCCGCTACACCTTGACCTAGACCGTTGGGCTAGCAGCAGCGCGCCCCCGGGTTCGCATCCGATGCCGCGTGGCGCATGCGCCAGTAGTCGCGTTCGGAAAGCATCGGTTGGTCGGGGTGGGTGCGTCTGCGATGTTCGAGGTAGCGCTGATAGTGGTTGTCACCCATCAGTGAGCCCCAGTACCAACGGACTTGGCGTGCGGCTGCGGTAATGCGTCCCATTGTCTTGCCACCTCCTTTTCGGGTTTGGTCATGATCAGCCCGGACGGTCCGAAGATGCGCGACGGCACCGGCTCGTCCTCGGTCGTCGGTGTCCCCGTGCCGCGTAGGGAGCGGATCACCATGATCAGGCCGGTGATGAACACGATGAGGACCAGGACGGCGAACACGATCGACAGAGTGCCCTGGATGAAGGTGTTGCGGATGACCGCGTCGAGTTCGCCGGGGTCCTTGGCCGCCCCGAAGGCGGTCTGGCCGGCGTCCTTGGCGTTGCGGTACTGGAAATGTTGGGTCCAGTAGCCGACTTTGGGGTCACCGGAGAAGATCTTCTGCCAGGACGCGGTCATCGTCACCGTCAGATCCCACAACAGCGGGACCGCCGGTATCCACGCCCATTTGAGCAGTCCCTTCTTCACGACGATGACCGTGACGACGGTCAGTGCGATCGCGGCCAGTAGCTGGTTGGCGATGCCGAACAGCGGGAACAGCGTGTTGATGCCGCCGAGGGGGTCGGTGACGCCCATGAGCAGGATGCTGCCCCAGGCGGCGACCACGATCAGGCTGCAGATCCAGGCCCCGACGCGCCAGCTGGGGTCCTTCAGCTTGCGCAGCGGCCCACCGAGGTTGGACAGGCCGTCCGAGAGCATGAACCGGGCGACGCGCGTGCCGGCGTCGACGGTGGTCAAGATGAACAGCGCTTCGAACATGATCGCGAAGTGATACCAGAACGCCTTGAGTGCGTCGCCGCCGAAGACCTTGCTCAACACCTCAGACATGCCGAACGCCAGGGTGGGCGCGCCGCCGGTGCGCGAGACGATGGATTCTTCGCCGACGCTTTCGGCGGCAGCGGTGATCTGTTCGGCGGTGATCGGCGGGCTGTCGACGGGCAGGCTGTTGACGTAGGCGGCCGCCGTCTCGGCGGTGGCGCCGGTCGAGGCGGCCGGCGCGTTGATCGCGAAATACAGATGCTGGTTGAGGATTGCGGCGGTGATCAGGGCCATGATCGCGACGAACGACTCGGTCAGCATGCCGCCGTAGCCGATCAGGCGCATCTGGGATTCTTTTTCCAGCAGTTTGGGGGTGGTGCCGGAGGAGATCAACGCGTGGAAGCCCGACAGTGCACCACACGCGATGGTGATGAACAGGAACGGGAACAGCGAGCCCGCGAAGACCGGTCCGGTGCCTTGGCCGGCGAACGCCGAGACCGCGGGGGCCTCCATGATGGGGCGGGCCAGCACGATGCCGACGGCGAGCAGGGCGATGGTGCCGACCTTCATGAACGTCGACAGGTAGTCGCGCGGGGCCAGCAGGAACCACACCGGCAGCACCGAGGCGGCGAAGCCGTAGATGATGATCGCCCAGGACAGCGAGACCTTGGACAGGGTGAACCAGTCGGTGCCCCAGGAGGTTTCGGCGACCCAGCCGCCGGCCACGACTGCCAGCAGGAGCAGCGCCACGCCGATCAGCGAGACTTCGGAGACCCGGCCCGGGCGCAGGAACCGCAGATACAGGCCCATGAAGATCGCGATCGGGATGGTCATCGCGATCGAGAAGACACCCCAGGGGCTTTCGGCCAGGGCGCCGACGACGACCAGGGCCAGCACAGCGAGCAGGATCACCATGATGACCAGCACGCCGATGATCGCGGCGACGCCGCCGACGGTACCCAGTTCGTCACGGGCCATCTGGCCCAGCGAGCGGCCGCGCCGCCGTGTCGAGATCGCCAGCACCAGGTAGTCCTGCACACAGCCGGCCACGACCGCGCCGATGATGATCCAGATGGTGCCGGGCAGGAAACCCATCTGCATGGCCAGCACGGGCCCGACCAGCGGGCCGGCGCCGGCGATCGCGGCGAAGTGGTGACCGAACAACACCCGCCGGTCGGTCGGCATGTAATCGGTGCCGTTCTCGAACAACTCAGCGGGCGTGGCGTTCTCGTCGCGGGGCCGCACGATCTTCATCTCGATCAGTCGCGCGTAGAACCGGAACCCGATCACATAGGTGCAGATCGCGGCGATCACGAACCAGACCGCGTTGACGGTCTCGCCGCGGAAGAACGCGATCACCGCCCACGCGATTGCGCCGATGACGGCGATGATCCCGAAGATCACCCGATGCTTGACCGTGATCGGCGAACGATCCACGATCGCCACCGGCGGCAGATCCTTGTCGTTACGAATGTAGGTGACCTCACCTACGGTTTCTTCGGTCCGTTCTGAAGCGGCGGTGGGAGATGCCATGTGACGATCTTTTCACCGGACCCGCGGACCTTGTGTCAAAACGGCGGCTTCAACTTCCGCCCTGGTAGAACGCCCGCACCGTGTCTATTGTGTCGGCGTCGGCGGGACTCTTGTCGTCGCGGTAGCGCAGCACCCGCGCGAAGCGCAGCGCCATGCCGCCGGGATACCGCGACGAGGTTTGCACGCCGTCGAACGCGATCTCGACGACCTGCTCGGGACGCACCTTGACGACGTAGCCGTCGGCCGCTCCGTCAGCCAGGTCGAGGAACCGCGCGGTCTGCCATTCGAGCATCGCGTCGGTCATGCCCTTGAATGTCTTTCCCAGCATGACGAATTCGCCGGTATCGGGGTTCCGCGCACCGAGATGGATGTTCGACAGTTTGCCGGTGCGACGGCCGGACCCCCACTCGACGGCGAGGACCACCAGGTCGAGTGTGTGCACGGGCTTGACCTTCAACCACCCGGCGCCGCGCCGGCCCGCCTCGTACAGCGCGGTCGGCGACTTCGCCATCACCCCTTCGTGACCGGCGGCCAGCGTCGTCTCCAGAAACGCCTGAGCCGCGGCGGGATCGCCGGTGACCAACCGGTCGACGCGGTGCCGTTGCGGCACCAACGCGTCGAGCACAGCGACGCGCTCGCCGGCGGGTTTGTCGAGCAGGTCGGTGCCGTCGACGTGCAGCAGGTCGAAGACGAACACCGACAGCGGTTGCGCGGCGGCCGCGGCGGCGATGTCGACCGAGCGCCCGAAGCGGGACGCGGTGACCTGGAAGCGGTGGGGCCGGCCGTCGGGCCGTAGCGCGATCGCCTCGGCGTCGGCGATCAGCGTGGTGACCGGAAGCGCGAGCGCCGCGTCGACGACCTCGGGGAGGCGCGCGGTCACGTCGTCCAGGCTGCGGGTGTAGATCGACACCGAGTCACCCGCGCGGTGGATCTGCACGCGGGCGCCGTCGAGCTTGGCCTCGAAAACCCCTGTGCCGCCGAGACAGTCGAGCGCCTCGGCCACACCGGCCGCGGTCTGGGCCAGCATCGGCCCGACGGGGCGACCGACGGTCAGCGTGAACTGCTCGAGGGCCGCCTCGCCGGTGGTCAGCACCGCGGCCGCCACCGCGGGCAGCTCGCCGCCGAGCATCGCGGCCCGGCGCACCGCAGCGGCAGGCACACCGGCCGCCTTGGCGACGGCGTCGGCCATCACCCCGATCAATGCGCCCTGGCGCAGCTCGCCGCTGAGCAACCGGCGCAGAAACATCTGCTCGGTGTCGGTGGCGGCGCGAAACAGCGAGGCGACCAACTCGGCACGCTTGGCCTGCGAGCCCTTGCCCGAGACCGCCTTGATCTCGGTGAACCGAGTGTGCACGCCGAGCACGGTCAGCGTCGGCTCCGCCGCCGCTGCCGGCACCGACCGCAGCGCCGCCCAGCCGACACCGATCTGACGCTGGGGCAGTTCACCGGACAGCCACGACACGACGACGGCGATCTGCTTGGCGTCGTTCTCCACGCCGGCGCGGTGCAGCAGGTCGGCGATCCGGGCGGTCTTGGCCAGCCGCGACGAGGAGGCGCCGACCTCGGTGGACGCGGTGGCGACATCGAGCAACTGCACGCGTCCAGCCTGGCACGCCGGTCAGACATCTCCCATCAGGCCGGCCAGCACGGCGGCCTCGGCGTCCAGCGTGGCGGCGCGGTCGGGGTGCCCACCGGCCGCGACCTGGGCGGCGGCACTGCGGCGCTCGTCGATCTCGGCGGTCAGCAGCGCGCGGATCTGGGCGTCGCTGAGCTCGCGGCGGTCGACCTCGGCGGCGCCAAGGCCCGCGACACCGCCGGCGATCGTCGCGCTGGCCGGCGCGTCGGTGCGCGCGTCGTCCGGGGTCTCGGCGTTGTCGATCGCGGCCAGCGCCGAGCGCAGGGCCGCCACGCGTACGGGGTCGCGGTCCTTGCGGGCGGTCAGCAGCGCGGCGCGCAGCGTCGTACGCCAGGTCTGTGCGGTGGTCATGGCACGCCAACATAGGCGCGCGCAGTCCGATGTGCAGCTGATTATTCAGACGACCGCGAAGCCGACGCTGTGCCAGCCGGTCGCGCCGTCGGGCACCGGGTCGGCGATGTCTTCGGTCTGCACGGCGCCGGTGTTGTCGGTGGCGCGCACGGTGATGGTGTGCAGCCCGGTCTGGGTGGCATCCCACCGGTAGCTCCACAGCCGCCAGGTGTCGTTGGAGTAGGACGCGCCGAGATCGGCCTGCTGCCAATCACCTTCGCCGTCGGGGCCGTCGATGCGAACCTCCACCGCGCGCACGCCGCGATCCTGCGCCCACGCGACCCCGCCGAACGTCACCGGTCCGCGGGCCACGTCCTGGCCGCTGCGCGGCACGTCGATGCGCGATTCGGTCTTGATCGGTCCGCGCGCCGACCAGCCCAGCCGCGTCCAGTAGGCCTCCGCGCGGTCGAAGCGGGTGACCTCGAGGTCGACAACCCATTTCGTCGCCGACACATAGCCGTACAGCCCCGGCACCACCAGGCGGGCGGGGTAGCCGTGGTTGGTCGGCAACGGTTCGCCGTTCATACCGACCGCCAGCAGCGACCCGCGGTCGTCGGTGAACGCGTCGACCGGTGTGCCCGCGGTGAAGCCGTCGATCGACATCGACAGCACCATGTCGGCATCGCGGTGAATTCCGGCCGGCGCCAACAGGTCCCGCACGCGGTATCCCGTCCACGCGGCGTTGCCGACCAGATCACCGCCGACCGGGTTGGACACGCACGTCAGCGTGACGAGTTTCTCGATCACCTCGAACTGTTCCAGATCGGCGAAGCTGTAAGTGATTTCGCGGTCCACCATGCCGTGGATGCGCAGCTGCCAGTTCTCCCGGCTCAGCTGCGGCACGGCCAGTGCGGTGTCGATGCGGTAGAAGTCGGCGTTGCTGGTCACGAACGACGGCAGCGCGACGCCTTGGGGTTGCACGGTCGGCGGCACCGGTGGGGCGGCCACGTCGACCTTCGGCAGTGCGAACGCGTTGCGGTCACCCGACACCGAGGTGCTCAGGCGCCCGAGCACCGCGCCGCCCACCCCGGTCAGGGCGCCGACGCCCAGGAAACCGAGCGTCACCAACGACAACCGACGGCCCGGGTCGGGGCCGCTGTCGCCGGCCGGCGGGGCGTCGGTGAACCGGCCGGACAGCAGCAGGCGCAGCACCGCGACACCGCACGCCGTGCCCACCACCGTCGGCACCACGTCGACCAGCGTTGCACCCGCGCGCGACAGCACCGCCGCACAGCCCGCGACCCCGGCCGCGACGATCGCGATGCTGCCGACCGGAACGCGTCGGGTCTCCAGCGCCGCGGTGGCCGCGGCGACGGCGGCGATCACCACCAGCACCGCCAGCGCCAGGAACAGCTTGTCGGCCGTCCCGAACGTCTGGATGGCCCACTCCTTGGCCGGTCCCGGGGTGAGGTCGATGACCGCGGACCCGACCGCGGTGCGGGCGTCGGCCTGCGGCCCGACGAACGCGGCGAGCAGCTGGGTGACGCCGAGCGCGACTGCGGCCGCCGCGATACCGCCCATCGCCTTGGTCGCGGGAGCCGTCATGCCGCCAAAGTACTCACGCGGGCGACCCAGAGGGCTTACCGAACGGTGACGTCAGCTAGGTTGCTTTACGATTCGAGCATTTTTTGGAAAGGGGACTCAGTGGAGATCTCGGGCAAGAAGGCCATCGTCGTCGGGGGCGCCTCCGGATTCGGCAAGGCCACGGCCGAACTGTTGGCGCAGCGGGGCGCCGACGTGGCGGTGCTGGACCGGCCGCAGTCGAAGGGCAAGGAAGTGGCCGACGCGATCGGCGGTTCCTTCTTCGAGGTGGACGTCACCGACTTCGAGGGCACCGAGAAGGTGCTGCAGGAGGCGGTCGGCAAGCTGGGCGCGCTGCACATCATCGTCACGACCGCCGGCGGCGGCGCGGCCGAGCGCACGGTCAAGAAGGACGGCCCGCACAGCCTGGACACCTTCCGCAAGTGCGTGGACCTGAACCTGATCGGCACCTTCAACATCAGCAGGCTGGCCGGTTGGCAGATGAGCCAGCAGGACCTCGTCGACGACGAGCAGGAAGAGCGCGGCGTCATCATCAACACCGCCTCGATCGCCGCGTTCGAGGGCCAGATCGGGCAGGTCGCCTACACCGCGTCCAAGGCCGCCATCGCCGGCATGTGCCTGACGATGGCCCGCGACATGGGCAGCCTCGGCATCCGCGCGCTGGCGATCGCGCCGAGCCTGTTCGCCACCGGCCTGACCGAGGGCATCCCCGACGAGTTCGCCAAGGCGCTGACCAAGGACGCGGCGTTCCCGAAGCGGCTCGGCAAGCCAGAGGAGTACGCGAAGCTGGTCGCCGCGATCGTCGAGAACCCGATGCTCAACGGCCAGTGCCTGCGCCTGGACGCCGGCCAGCGCTTCGCCCCCAAGTAGTTCGCGTGGACTTGGGTGTAGTTGGTGGCGCTGACCGCCACCAACTACACCGAAATCGCCGATAGGGTGAGCGGGTGGCGACCGTTGCCGACCACCTCATCGAGGCCCTGCGGATCAGCGGTGTGCGCCGCGTCTACGGTCTGCCGGGCGACAGCCTCAACGGGTTCACCGACGCGATCCGCCGCTCGGGTGAGATCAGCTGGGAACACGTCCGCCACGAAGAGAGCGCCGCGTTCGCCGCGGCCGCCGACGCCGCGCTGACCGGCCGGCTGGCCGTGTGCGCAGGCAGCTGCGGCCCCGGCAACCTGCACCTGATCAACGGGCTGTTCGACGCGCAGCGCAGCCGGGTGCCGGTGCTCGCGATCGCCGCGCACATCCCGCGCACCGAGATCGGCTCGGAGTACTTCCAGGAGACGCATCCGCAGGACCTGTTCCGCGAGTGCAGCGTCTACCGCGAACTCGTCAGCACGCCCGAGATGGCACCGCGCATCGTCGAGATGGCGATGCGCGCCGCCGTCGAGGAGAACGGCGTCGCGGTGGTGGTGATCCCCGGCGAGATCTTCAGCCAGCGCGGATCCGACTGGCGCCCACGCCCGATCACCGCGACGCGCTCGGTCATCCGGCCCGACGACGAGTCCCTGCGACAGGCCGCGGCGCTGCTCAACGACGCGTCCGCGGTGACCATCCTCGGCGGGGCCGGCGTCGCCGGCGCACACGACAAGCTGATCCGCACCGCCGGGCTGCTCAACGCGCCGGTGGTGCACGCGCTGCGCGGCAAGGAGTTCATCGAGTACGACAACCCGTTCGACGTCGGCATGACCGGGCTGCTGGGGTTCGCGTCCGGCTACAAGGCCATCAAGGAAGCCGACATCCTGCTGATGCTGGGCACCGACTTCCCGTACCAGCAGTTCTATCCCGACCACGCGAAGGTCATCCAGGTCGACATCCGCGGCCGTCATCTCGGTCGCCGCACCCCGGTCGATCTCGGTCTGGTCGGCAGCGTCGGCGACACGCTCGACGCGCTGCTTCCGCTGCTGCGCCAGAAGAGCGACCGTGCCCATCTGGACCGGTCGCTGCGGCACTACCGCAAGACCCGCCAGCGGCTCGACGAACTGGCCGTCAACGACCGCGACCGTTCACCGATCAGGCCGGAATACGTTGCGGGACTGACCAATCAGCTGGCCGGTGACGACGCGGTGTTCACCGTCGACGTTGGTTCGCCGGTGGTGTGGGCGGCGCGCTACCTGACGATGAACGGCCGTCGTCGCCTGATCGGGTCGTTCAACCACGGGACGATGGCCTGCGCGCTGCCACTGGCGATCGGCGCGCAGACCGCGTTCCGGGATCGGCAGGTGATCGCGCTGGCCGGCGACGGCGGCCTGACGATGCTGTTCGGTGAACTCGTCACGTTGATCCAGAACCGGTTGCCGGTCAAGGTGATCGTGTTCAACAACTCGTCGCTGAACTTCGTCGAACTGGAGATGAAGGCCGCCGGGATCGTCAACTTCGGCACCGACCTCGTCAACCCCGACTTCGCCGCCGTCGCCACCGCGATGGGCATCTTCGGCCGTCGCGTCGAGCAGCCGGCGGACCTGCAGCCCGCACTGGCTGAGGCGCTCGCGCACGACGGGCCCGCCGTCGTCGACGTGGTCACCGCGCGCCAGGAGCTGTCGATCCCCCCGGCGATCACCGTCGAGCAAGCGAAGGGTTTCTCGCTCTACGCGATTCGGACAATCCTGGCCGGCCGCGCCGACGAATTGTTGGACCTGGTCACCACCAACGTCGCGCGCCGGATCCTCGACTGATCAGCCGCGCGGCTATCCAAAATACGAAGCCGCAGCTAATGTCTGCTCATGAACTGGAAGCGGGGCGTCGTCGCGACGGCTGTGCTGCTGGTCGCGGCGTGCAGCAGCCCAGACCCGCAGATCCCGTCATCCGGCCAGTCGAAGGTCGCGGCGTCGCCCGACGTCAGCAAGGTGACCATCGAAGGGGACCCGTCGGCGCCGGTCAACAAGCTCGCCATGCAGGCGATCGCCGACCTCGAACAGTATTGGGGCGAACAGTTTCCCGCGTTGTACGACAAGGAGTTCGAACCGATCGCGGGCGGCTATCACGCCGTCACCGAGGACAGTCCCGCGCCGCCCTGCACGACGTCGCCGGACGAGGTGGCCGGTAACGCGTTCTACTGCTCGACCGAGGACGTCGTCGCATGGGACGCCCAGTTGCTGCTGCCCGATCTGCAGGAGCGGTTCGGCGACTTCGCGATCCCGGTGGTGATGGCGCACGAATGGGGCCATGCCGTGCAGACCCGGTCGAACTTCACCGCGCGCACCGTCACCAGCGAACTGCAGGCCGACTGCTTCGCAGGCGCGTGGGCGCGGCACGCCAAGGACGACGGGGTCTTCGACGTGACGGCGGCCGACCTGGACACCGCGCTCGCCGGCATCCTCGACCTGCGTGACACGCCGGGCACCTCCCACATCGACCCGAACGCGCACGGCAGCGGTTTCGACCGGGTCAGCGCCTTCCAGGACGGCTACGACAACGGCCTGGCCCGGTGCAAGGACTACCGCGACGACGAACCGATGGTCCTCGAGTTGCCCTTCACCGACGTGGTGGACGCGGCCCGGGAAGGCAACGCGCCCTACGACTCCATCGTCAACGGCGTGCCCTACGACATCGAGGACTACTTCAGCCAGGTCTATCCCGAGCTGGCAGGCGGGCAGCAGTGGCCGCCGCTGCGCAGCATCGAACCGTTCCATCCCGATTCGCCGCCGATGTGCGGCGACACCCTCGCCGAGGGCTACGTGCTGTTCTATTGCGTCCCAGACGATTACGTCGCCTGGGACAACGAGTTCGGAATGCCGCGCGTGTACCAGCAGGGCGGCGACTACGCGGTCGCGTCGCTGCTGGCGACCCAGTGGGGCCTGGCGGCGCTGACGCGGCTGGGCGACGACTCGGACGAGAAGACGTCGACGCTGCGCGGCGACTGTCTGGCCGGCGGCTACACCGCCAGCGTCATCCTCTACAACCGCCCCGACACCAGCACCTTCCACATCTCGCCCGGTGACCTCGACGAGGCGATCAAGGCGCTGCTGGTGTTCCGCGGCGAGGGCGACGTCGAACGCCAGGGGGCGGGGTGGGCGCGGGTCAAGGCGTTCCGCGAGGGCGTCATCAACGGTGCCGAGGCGTGCCTGAATTACGAAGACTGACACCCCTGCTCATGCGGCAGGTGCGGGGCGAACCACTGCCGGTACAGATCTGGAACTGGATCGGCACGATCGGGCGGCGCGACGATATCTGCACCGACTAGGAGGCCCACCATGACCCAACCCACCGCAATCGTCGACGACAGCCAGATCGCCGCCAGGCACCGCGCCATGTGGGCCTCCGGCGACTATCCGCGGCTGGCCGCCGAACTCGTCGCCCCACTCGGGCCGGTGCTCGTCGCCGCGACGGGCATCGGACCCGGTGACCGCGTCCTCGACGTGGCTGCCGGTACCGGGAACGCGGCGATCCCGGCGGCGGAGGCCGGCGCCGACGTCATCGCCAGCGACCTGTGTCCGGACCTGCTCGATCACGGCGCTCGGCTGGCCGCCGAACGCGGTGTGACGCTGCGGTGGCAGGAGGCCAACGCGCACGCGCTGCCCTTCGACGACGCCGAGTTCGATGTGGTGATGTCGTGCATCGGCGTGATGTTCGCGCCGTTCCATCAGCGCGCGGCCGCCGAGTTGATCCGGGTGTGCAGGCCGGGCGGCAGGATCGGGCTGATCAACTGGACTCCGCAGGGCCACATCGGCCAGCTGTTCTCGACAATGAAGCCGTATGCCCCCGCGCCGCCGCCGGGTGCACAGCCGCCACCACTGTGGGGCGACGAGGACCACGTGCGGGGTCTCCTCGGTACCGGGGTGACCGACGTCGTCACCGAGCGACGCACGTTGCCGGTCAACCACTTCGGGACCGGTGCCGAGTTCTGCGACTACTTCAAATCCGTCTACGGTCCGACGATCGCCGCCTACCGCACCATCGACGGCGACGCGGACCGGATCGCCGAACTCGACGCGGCCATCGCGCGGATCGGGGACTCCTTCCTCGCCGGCGGGTCGACGATGGAATGGGAGTATCTGGTGCTGACCGCGCGGCGGGCCTGACACCATGTCTGCATGCCCGACGACGCGCAGCAGCTTCCGACACTGAGTTCCGACCACCAGGCCGCGGTGCAGGACTGGGTGCGCCGCCAGGGCCTGGGCGACACGGTCAGCGATGTCGAACCGCTGACCGGCGGCACGCAGAACATCGTCGTGCGCCTGAAGGTCGACGGCCGGCCGATGGTGCTGCGCAGGCCGCCCGCACATCCGCGGCCGACGAGCGACAAGACGATGCTGCGCGAGATCGCGGCGCTGCGGACGCTCGCGGGTACCTCGGTGCCGCACCCCGGCTTCATCGCCGGCTGCGAGGACCTCAGTGTGCTGGGTGTCGTCTTCTATCTGATGGAGGAGATCGACGGGTTCAATCCCGGCGACGACATGTCCGAGGCCTACGAGCAAGATCCCGCGATGCGGCACCAGGTGGGTCTGTCATATGCGGCGAGCCTGGCGCAACTGGGCCAGGTCGAGTGGGAAGGCAGCCCGCTCGCCGAGCTCAAGCGGCCGGGTTCCTTCACCGAACGCCAGGTTCCGCAGTTTCTCCGGCTGCTGGAGAGCTACCGGCACGACCGCTACGACCCCGCGACGCTGGGCGTCACCGAGTTGTCGGAGTGGCTGACGGCGAATCTGCCGCCCGACAACCGGCCCGGTGTCATGCACGGGGACCCGCATCTGAGCAATGTGCTGCTGCGCCGGGACCGGCCCGAACTCGCGGCGTTCGTGGACTGGGAGATGAGCACGGTCGGCGATCCGCTGCTGGACCTCGGCTGGATGCTGATCTGCTGGCCGCTGGAGACCAGTGTGATCACCGCCGGTGCGCGGCTGGCGGCGTTGGGCGGATTGGCCAGCCGCCGTGAGCTTCTCGACGCCTATCTCGCCGCCGGCGGCCGGCGAACCGAACACCTGGACTGGTATCTGGCGATGGCGTGTTTCAAGCTGGGCATCGTCATCGAGGGCACCTGGTCGCGTTTCCTCGTCGGGCAGGCGAGCCGGGAGGCGGGGGAGGCGCTGCACGCCAACGCGCAGAACCTCATCGACGTGGGCACGCGGGTGGCCAAGGGCGACAGCCCCTTTGAGATCTGAGGGCTAGCCGTACGCGTCGAGCCCGAGCTTGACCGCCAGCGCCACGCCGGCCGCGCCGATCGCCACCCGCACCGGACCGGGCGGTGCGTGCCGCACCACGACCGGACCCAGCCGTGAGCCGAGCAGGCACCCGAGGCCCAGCACCAGCACCGCCCACCAGTGCACCGGTGCGAGGACGGCGAACACCACGGCGGCAACGGCGTTGGCGATGCCGAGGATGACGTTCTTGCCGGCGTTGGCCTCGGCGAGGGAGGCGTGGCCGGTGCGCAGGAACAGCGCCAGCAGCAGCACGCCCGCGGCCGCGCCGAAGTAGCCCCCGTAGATGCAGATCGCGAAGATCGCCAGCGCTTCGAGCACGCTGCGGACCCGGTGGTTGCCCGGCCGGTCCGGGTCACCGGGCCGGCGCGGCAGCAGGATCGCGACCGATGCGAAGCCGAGCAGGATCGGCACCGCCTTCTCGAAGCCCTCGGCCGGGGTCGACAGCAGCAGCACCGCACCCGCCAATCCGCCGAGCAGCGCGACCGGCAGCGTGCGAAGGATCCAGCGGCCCTGACCGCGCAGCTCCGGGCGCGAGCCGAGCACCGACCCGATGCCGTTGAACACCAGCGCCACGGTGTTGGTGACGTTCGCCGTCACCGGCGGCAGGCCCGCCAGCAGCAGGGCCGGGTAGGTGGCCACCGACGCGAGCCCGGCGATGCTGCCGGTGAGACCGCCGAGAACTCCCGCGGCGAACAGGAGCGCCCAGGACATCGGCCACACGTTACGGCGCGATCCTGCAGCGCCGGACGGGAGGGCGGGGATACCTCTGTGACAGAGGTATTGTATGGGGATGGCGACGGGCACCGATGTCATCGGCGAGTTGTTCGACGTGGTCGGACGGTTCCGCAGGCAGCTGCGGCGCAGCGCGGGGCGCGGTTTCGACGCCAACGGCCTGACCCAGTCGCAGGTCGAGTTGCTGCGGCTGGTGGGCCGTCGTCCCGGAATCTCGGTGCGCGAAGCGGCCGCCGAACTGGCGCTGGTGCCCAACACCGCCTCGACGCTGGTGTCCAAGCTGGCCGCCGACGGCATGCTGGTGCGCACGGTCGACGCCGACGACCGCCGGATCGGCCGGCTGCACCTGGCCGAGCACGCTCAGCGCATCGCCGACGAGTCACGCGCGGCACGCAGGGCCACGCTGGCCGCGGTGCTCGACGACATGAGCGTCGAACAGAAAGAGGATTTGCACCGCGGGCTGGTGGTACTCGCTGAGATGACCCGCATGCTGCAGGAAAAAGGCCGATGACCAAGACCCTCGCGATCGACTGCCGCGGACTGTCGCACCGCTACGGCGATTTCACCGCCGTCGAGGACTTCACCCTGCAGGTCGCACCCGGTGAAACGGTGGGGCTGCTCGGTCCCAACGGCGCCGGCAAGACGACCGTCGTGCGGGTGCTGACCACGCTGACGCCGGTGCAGCGCGGTGACGTGGCGGTGTTCGGGCTCGACTCGCGTCGGCACACCATGGACATCCGGCACAACATCGGCTATGTGCCACAACAGCTTTCCATCGAGCAAGCTCTGACCGGCCGACAGAACGTCGAACTGTTCGCGCGGCTCTACGACGTGCCTCGCCGGGAGCGCCGCGCCCGCGTCGACGAGGCGCTGTCGGCGATGAACCTCCACGATGTCGCCGACGCCCTCGCCGGGACCTACTCCGGCGGGATGGTGCGGCGCCTGGAGCTGGCCCAGGCGCTGGTGAACCGGCCGTCGCTGCTGCTGCTCGACGAGCCGACCGTGGGGCTGGATCCGATTGCCCGCGACGGGGTCTGGGCACAGGTGCAGTACATGCAGCAGAACTTCGGCATGACGGTCCTGCTGACCACCCACTACATGGAGGAGGCCGACGCGCTCTGCGACCGGGTGGCGCTGATGGACCGCGGCCGGCTGCAGGCGGTCGGCTCACCGGCCGAGCTGAAGAAGACGGTGTCACCGGAAGCCACCCTCGAGGACGTGTTCCGCCATTACGCGGGCACCGATCTGGGCGAGGGCACCTCGCAGGCCGGGTTCCGCGCGGTGCGCTCGAGCAGGAGGACGGCGCGTCGTGTCAGTTGAGCCGGTGTTGGTGCGCGCGCCGCGGGGCTGGCGCGGGGTGCGGGGGCTGGCATTGCGGATCGGCGCCTTCGCGCTCGTCGAACTGCAGAAGCTCCGCCACGACCGCACCGAATTGCTCACCCGCATGGTGCAACCCGCGCTCTGGCTGCTGATCTTCGGGCAGACGTTTTCGGCGCTGCGGGTCATCGATACCGGCGATGTGTCGTACCTGGCGTTCCTGGCCCCGGGCATCATCGCGCAGTCGGCGTTGTTCATCTCCATCTTCTACGGCATCCAGATCATCTGGGATCGCGACGCGGGCATCCTCGCCAAGCTCATGGTGACGCCGGCGCCCGCCTCGGCGGTGGTGACCGGCAAGGCGTTCGCGGCCGGCGTCCGCTCGGTGGTGCAGGTCGTCGGTGTGGTCCTGCTGGCCTATCTGCTCGGGGTGCACATGACCGTCAACCCGCTGAAAATCCTTGCCGCCATGGGCATCGTCGTGCTCGGCTCGGCGTTCTTCGCCTGCCTGTCGATGACGCTGGCCGGGCTGGTGCGCAACCGCGACCGATTGATGGGCATCGGGCAGGCGATCACCATGCCGCTGTTCTTCGCCTCCAACGCGCTGTATCCGGTCGACGTGATGCCCGAGTGGCTGCGCTGGCTGTCGACGGTCAATCCGCTCAGCTACGAGGTCAACGCGTTGCGCGGACTGCTCATCGGCACACCGACCAACGCGCTGCTCGACGTCGGCGTGCTCGTCGTCGCGGCGGTCGCGGGCGTCGTGCTCGCCTCGGCGTGCCTGCGCCGGTTGGTGCGCTGAGCGATCAGCAGGCGTCGCTGCGCGCGCCCACCGCGGTGACGCGCTGATGCGCGGTCAGCAGCAGATGGTCGGCCCGCTCGCGCAGCTCCGTCGGCACCGCCAGTGTGGTGGTGAAGTCCTCGACGACCTGCCGGGCCAGTAGCCGCAGTTTGGTGTTGCTGTCCTGTGAGCGCCACACCAGGATGTCGAACGCCCGCTCGGCGGAGATGCCGTAGGTCAGCATCAGCACCCCTTTGGCCTGCTCGATGATCGACCGGTGTTCGGTGAAGTCGGCGATCGCGGCGTCGACCGTGCCGGTCTCGTCGACGTTGGCGAGGTCCACATACAGCCCCTGGGTGCCGATGATGTCGCCGTTCTCGTCACGCATCCGCTCGCCGATGACCAGCACCGGGTGGACATTGCCCTGCTTGTCGATGATGCGGTGGCGGCTGCTGAACGGCCGGCCCTGACCGGTGACCGTCTCGATCAGCAGCGCGACGCTGGCGGCGTCGTCGGGATGCTTGTGCGACATCATCAGGGCCGTGGTGGGGTTCACCTGTCCCGGCTCATAGCCGTGCATCTCGGCTACGGCCTCCGACCACTCCCAGCGGTCCTCGAGGCGGAAGTAGCGGAAGGTGCCCACGCGCCCGCCGACCGACGTCGGAACGTCGGTCGTCTTCGCGTTATCCGGTTGTGCCGCGTCGGTGTCTCGCACGATTCCTCCAGGTCAGTGCGACTTGAGAAACAGGCCAAAACTTTCTCACCGTCGTCGGCCGAAGGCCAGCCAGTTGGCGAAGAACCACCGACCGTATGCGAACAATTATGCCTTTGCGTCAGGCGACCGGGTGGGGATAGCATCGGACGCGTGCCGAGGCGACTCGTAGTAGCAACCCGCAGCGGGGTCTGATCCTGACCGACCCCTCGCTGTGGGTCGTCGCTACGTAGTCGGTCACTTCCCTTCTCGAAGAAGACCGGCACATGACCATCTCGTTCGCACCAGAATCCGCAACCACCGCAGCGCCGCCGTCGTTCGCGGCTCACGTCGACGCCCCGATGCCGCGCGGTCTGCGCGAGGAGGCCGACGCGATGTCCTTCGATTCGTTTCTCGCCGAATACTCACCGACCACGGGCCCGCTGCGGCTGGGCAGCTGGAGTTGCGCCGACGGGGACCGCCCCGCCACCAGGCTCGGCCCCCAGGCCCGCCACTACCAGGCGACACTGGCGATCGGCGACCGCATCTGCACGTCGTCGGCGGCCGCCCCGGGGCCCGTCGCCGCGTTGACCGCGATGCTCTACGACCGCGGCATCGGGGTGGAGATGGTCGACTTTCACCAGTTGCACGTCGGCGAGCGCACTGCCACCTTCATCCGCGGCTCCGACGGGCTGCGGACCGAGTGGGCGATGGGACTCGACGAAGACGCGACGCAGTCGGCGTTGAGCGCGATCATCGCGTGCGCCAACCGCCTCCTGACGGACTGAATCGGCGCCGCTTCGGCGGCGAGCAGGGTCAGTGCAGCGGGCGCAGCACGATCGGCATACCGTCCATCGGCACCGGCATGCCCGCGTAGTCGTACTGCGGGGTGTAGCCGGGCCGCGGCAGCTCGAGGCGGTACTTGCGCAGCAGCCGATGCATGACGGTCTTGATCTCGAGCTGGCCGAACACCATCCCGATGCACTTGTGCGCACCGCCGCCGAACGGCGCGAACGCATAGCGGTGACGCTTGTGTTCCGAGCGGGGCTCGGCGAACCGGTCGGGATCGAACTTGTCGGGATCGGTCCACAGCTCGGGCAGCCGGTGGTTCATGCCCGGCCACGTGACGATGTTGGTGCCCGCCGGGATGTAGTAGCCCAGCAGATCGGTGTCGCGCACGGCCTGCCGGACGTTGAACGGCAGCGGGGTGACCAGTCGCAGCGATTCGTTGATCACCAGGTCGAGGGTCTCCAGCTTCTCGAGCGCCTCGATGTCGAGCGGCCCGTCGCCCAACCGCGACGACTCGTCGCGGCAGCGTTCCTGCCACTCCGGGTTCGCGGCCAGGTGGTAGCCCATGGTGGTCAGCGTCGAGGTGGACGTGTCGTGGGCGGCCATCATCAAGAAGATCATGTGGTTGACGATGTCGTCGTCGCTGAAGCTGTTGCCGTCCTCGTCGGCGGTGTGGCACAGCACCGTGAGCATGTCGGTGCCCTCGGCCTTGCGGCGCTCCTTGACGCGCTCCTCGAAGTAGTTCTCCAGCACCTTGCGTGCCTGCAGCCCGCGCCACCACTTGAACGGCGGGACGCTGGTGCGGATGATCGCGCCGCCGGCGCGGGTGGTGACGGTGAAGGCCTCGTTGACCTTGGTGACCAGGTCGTGGTCGGTGCCGGGCTCATGGCCCATGAACACCACCGACGCGATGTCGAGGGTCAGCTCCTTGAGCGCCGGGTGCAGCAGGAAGCGCGGATCGTTGGCGACCCAGTCGTCGGCCACCACCTTCGAGGCGACCTTGTCGATGTGCTCGACGTAGCCCGACAGCCGGGTCCGCGTGAACGCCTCCTGCATGATCCGCCGGTGGAACATGTGCTCTTCGAAGTCGAGCATCATCAGGCCGCGGTTGAAGAACGGGCCGATGACCGGGTGCCAGCCCTTCTGCGAGTAGTCCTTGTTCTTGTTGGAGAACACCGCCTGTGTGGCGTCGGGACCCAGCGCCGAGACCGAGGACAGCGCAGGGGAGTACGCGTAGTGCACCGGGCCGTACTTGCGGTACACGTGCAGGACATACTCCGGGCCACCGCGGAACGCCTCGATCATGTGCCCGAGCACCGGCAGCCCCGCGTCGCCCATCACCGGCTTGAGACCACTACCCGCGGGCGGCTCGGCGAGCGTGAACTGCGGCCACTCACGGTTGTTGAGTCGCCGCTCGATCGGCCCCAGCGGGAGGTTGTTCAGCGTCGGCGTGAGCCGACGCTTCGCCTGGTCGAGCAGGTAGTCGGTGGTGCTGATCGTTGCCATTCACGTTCTCCTGAGCCAAGGGACTGTGGCCGTTCTCACTCGTATCATCATCCTGGATGGCACACTTGACGCATGTCAAGTTTTGTCCTGGCGCGTCGCGGTGCGAAGGTCTAGGACGATGACCGCCCAACCAGCTCCGCAAGCGCGTCGCAGCCGCGGTGACCGCCAGCGCGACGCGATCATCAAAGCGGTTCGCGACCTGCTCCAGGAGCAGTCGTTCGCCGACCTGTCGGTCAGCGCGATCAGTGAGCGCGCCGGCGTCGCCCGGTCCGGCTTCTACTTCTACTTCGACTCGAAGTATGCGGTGCTGGCGGTGATCCTCGCTGACGCGGGGGACCTGCTCGACAGCCTCACCCACCACTTCGCGCCCCGCGAACCGGGCGAGACGCCCGAGTCGTTCGCCAAACGGATGGTCGGCAGCGCGGCCCAGGTGTACGCCAACGACGACCCGGTGATGTCGGCGTGCGCGGCGGCCCGCCTCACCGACGCCAAGATCCGCGAGATGATGGACGATTTCTACGACGGCATCATCGACAAACTGGTCACGTTGCTCGAACAGGACGAGGACGCGCGCCCGGTAACCGACGACCTGCAGGCCCTCGTGCGCACGCTGGCCGCGACCACGACGATGACCCTGACGCAGGACAGCACTTTCGTCGGCCGCGACACCGACCCGAACCGGGCCATCGAGGCCCTCGAGCGCTTGTGGGTCGCGGCGTTCTGGGGACACCTTCGGCAGTCCGGTCAGCCCGGCGACTAGGGCCAGTATCCTGACCGCCATGGCGCACAGCGGGTTTGCGAACAAGCGTTGTTTCCTCACCGGGGCCGCCAGCGGTATCGGCCGCGCGACCGCGCTGGCGCTGGCCGCCGAGGGCGCCGAGCTGTTCCTCACCGACCGTGACGCCGAAGGGCTGGAGAAGACGGTCGCCGACGCCCGCTCGCTGGGCGCGCAGGTGCCCGAGTACCGCGCCCTCGACGTCTCCGATTTCGACGCCGTGCGTGCGTTCGCCGACGAGATCCATCAGCGCCATCCCGCGATGGACGTCGTGATGAACATCGCGGGGGTGTCGGCGTGGGGGACGGTCTCGACGCTGTCGCACGAGCACTGGAAGTCGATGGTCGACATCAACCTGATGGGCCCGATCCACGTGATCGAGTCGTTCGTGCCGCCGATGGTGGCGGCCGGCACCGGCGGCCACGTGGTCAACGTGTCGTCGGCGGCCGGCCTGGTGGCGCTGCCGTGGCACGCGGCCTACAGCGCGAGCAAGTACGGGCTGCGCGGCATGTCGGAGGTGCTGCGCTTCGACCTGGCACGGCACCGCATCGGTGTGTCGGTCGTGGTGCCCGGCGCGGTGAAAACGCCTCTGGTGCAGACGGTTCAGATCGCCGGCGTGGACCGGGAGGACCCGCGGGTGAAGAAGTGGACCGACCGGTTCAGCGGCCACGCGGTGTCCCCGGAGCGGGCCGCCGAGTGCATCCTCAAGGGCGTGCGGCGCAACCGGTTCCTCATCTACACCTCGGTCGACATCCGGGCGCTGTACATGTTCAAGCGGGTCGCCTGGTGGCCGTACAGCGTCGCGATGCGCCAGGCCAACGTGTTGTTCACCCGAGCGTTGCGGCCTGGCACGCGTCGTTAGCGCTTGCCCCACTCCCACGGCGGGGTGGTCAGCAGGCCCTGCCCGGCGATGCGGGTCTCGCCGAGATCCTTGAACAGCGCGATCTCGACGGCCGCACCGTCGTTGTCCTCGTCGAGCGGCGCGGCGTCGAGGTGGTCGAGCAGCGTCTTCGAATGGGTGACGACGACCACCTGGGTGTGCTCGGCCGCGGTGCGGATCAGCGACGCCAATGGACGCACCAGATCCGGGTGCAGCGATGTCTCGGGTTCGTTGAGCACCATCAGCGTGGGCGGTGCGGGGCTGAGCAGCGCGGCCGCCCACAGCAGGAAACGCAGTGTGCCGTCGGATAATTCGGCGGCGCGCAGGGGACGCAGCATGCCAGGCTGGTGCAACTGCAGGTCGAACAACCCGTCGTGCACGGCCACCGACACCGACGCGCCGTCGAAGGCGTCGGCGACGGCGCGGTGCAGGTCGTCGAACCCGGCCTCGACGATCGTCTGGATGGCGGCGGCCAGATCGGTGCCGTCGTCGGCGAGCACCGGGGTGCGGGTGCCGACATGGCGCTGGCGGGACGGGGCGGCCGCGTCCGCCCGGAACCCGTCGTAGAACCGCCAGTGCCGCAACCGGTCTCGCACTGCCGCGAGTTCCGGATGGGCGCCGGGGTGGGCGAACTCGGCGAGCACGCTGCGATACGGGGGCAGCGCCTGGGTCAGCTTGTCGAACCCGCGGCCGGACTCGGCGCTGGTCTCGACGTAGTCGCGGGTGCGGCGCACCAGCGTCGAACTGTTGCGCATGACGGGCCCGGCGAACACCGCCTCCCGTTTGATCTCCGGATCCCGCGCGAACAGCGAATTGTGCCCCGCCATCTGCGGTAGGCCCAAATCCACGAGATAGCCGAAATCGTCGGCTGCGAAACCCAATTCGAGGGACACCGGGCCGGTGCGGGTGGTGCCTTCGACACGGCCGCTTCGGCGAGCGCCGCTGGGCTGTTCGGGGCCGGCCCACAGCACCGACTCCAGCCCGCCCTCGCGCGCCAGCGAGCCGATCACCTCGCCGCGGCCGCAGTCCGCCAGCAGCCGCAGCGCCCGGTACAGCGACGACTTGCCGCTGCCGTTGGCACCGGTGACGACGGTCAGCTGCGCCAGCGGCAGGACCACGTCGCGCAGCGAGCGGTATCCGCGGATGGCGATCGTCTGCAACATCAGTACCCGCCCTCGGGTGGGGTGAGTTCCAGGCGCACACCCAGCAGCCGGACCGGCCGGTCGAGGTCGAAGTCCGCCAACAGTGCGAGCGCTGTGGTGACGATCGTCTGCTCGTCGGTGGTTGGGGCAGGTAGCTTGCGGATCTTCGTCCTGGTGAAGAACGTCTTGGTGCGCACCGTGACCGCAACCCGGGCGACGACGCGTCGCTGCTCGATGATCTCGGCCAACGTCTTGCGTGCGAGATCGGCTATCGCGGACTGCATTTCGGCGTGGTCGTCGAGATCGCGAGGGAAGGTGACGACGTGGCTGCGGGAGCGCGGAACCCACGGCTGGGCGCTGACGTCGGCCTCGCCGCCGCCCTTGGCCAGCAGCAGGATCCACAGCCCGGTGGTCGGGCCGAACGCCGCGGTGAGCACCGCCGCATCGGTGGCGGCCAGATCGGCCACCGTGGTGATGCCCATGCCGGCAAGCTTTTTCGACGTCTTCGGCCCGACGCCCCACAGCGCGTCGACCGGGCGGTCGCCCATCACCGCCATCCAGTTCTCGTCGGTGAGCAGGTACACACCCGGCGAATCGGCCCCGCGCCCGGGCTTGCCGAACCCGGTGGCGACCTTGGCGCGCTGCTTGTTGTCGCTGATGCCCACCGAGCACGTCAGCCCCGTCGCGGCGGTGACCGACTCCCGGATGTGTTGGGCGAACGCGACAGGGTCGCCGTCGAGGTCGGCGCCGACGTAGGCCTCGTCCCACCCCCACACCTCGACCGGATGGCCGAAGTCGCGCAACAGATCCATGACCTGTGCGGAGGCTTCGTCGTAGGCATCGGTGTCGAGCGGCACGAACGTCGCATCCGGGCACTTGCGGGCCGCCGTGCGCAGCGGCATGCCCGCATGCACGCCGAACGCGCGGGCCGGATACGACGCGCAGGTGACCACCTTGCGGGGTTCGGTCGGATCACCGTTGCCGCCCACGATGAGCGGCAGATCCGCGAGGTCGGGGTTGCGCCGGATCTCGACGGCTGCCTGGAATTGGTCCAGGTCGACGTGCAACACCCAGCGCGTCATGCGCCACAGAGCTTGCGGGCCACCGACTCCCACGCATCGCCGAGCGACTCCAGCGTCTCACCGCGGTCGCCGAGTTGATGCTGCACGTAGTCGGAGTCCAGCAAGGCGAGCAGTGCGGCGGCTTGCGCGTCGAGGTCACCGGTGGTCCCGGCGTCGGCCAGCAGCACCCGCACGTGCCGGTGGTGCAGCGTGGCCGGCGGGCTGAACCGCATCTGGGGATCGCGGTTGGCGTCGGACAGCAGGCCGTGGTGCAGATGCACAAACTCCAGCCGGGCCCGGCCGTAGGCCAGCAGCCGGTCCAGCGGCGGCGCGCCGGGCCCCAGCGGAGGCGGGCCGAACAGGAACGCCTCCTGATGGGCCTTCTCGTCCTCGTCGAGCAGCACGATCATCATCGCCGAACGGCTGCCGAACCGGCGGAACAGTGTGCCCTTGCCGACGCCGGCGGCCGCGGCGATGTCGTCGGTGGTGACGGCGTCGGCGCCGCGTTCGGCGATCAGCCGTCGGGCAGCGTCGAGAAGTAGGGTGCGATTGCGCGCGGCGTCGCCTCGCTCGTGCGGTGCTTGGTCGGCCACCGGCAACCCGCGGAGGGGGCGAGGAGCGACCATGTCAGCAGTTTAGTTCAGCCGGAATTATTCGGACTGTAGTCCAGTTGAGTCGTGCGAGCATGGCAACCGACGACGAAGGGATGAACATGTCGGACTCCAAGGGCACAAACGTACTGGTGCTGCTCGGCAGCCTCCGGGCAGCGTCGATCAACCGGCAATTGGTCGAGTTGGCGATCGAGAATGCGCCCGACGGCGTGCACCTGCGGCTGTTCGACCGGCTGGGGGAGCTGCCGTTCTACAACGAGGACATCGACAACGAGGACGTCGCCGAACCTGTGGTCGCGCTGCGTCGGGCCGCCACCGAGGCCGACGCGACGCTCGTCATCACCCCGGAGTACAACGGCAGCATCCCGGGCGTGCTGAAGAACGCGATCGACTGGCTGTCGCGGCCGTGGGGCAACGGCGCGCTCAAGGACAAGCCGCTCGCGGTCGTCGGCGCGGCGCTCGGGCAGTACGGCGGGGTGTGGGCGCACGACGAGACCCGCAAGTCGTTCGGGGTCGCCGGCCCGCGCGTCGTCGAGGACCTCAAGTTGTCCGTGCCCACCAAGTCGCTCGACGGTAAGCACCCGCGGGAGAACGCCGAGGTTGCCGCGAACCTGCGTGACATCGTCGGGAAGCTGGTCGCCGAGGTCGGCTGAGGCGTTATCCGCGCTGCGCCGGTCGGGTCGTCTCTGACCCGGCCGGCGCTTTGCTGTCCGACGGTCGCTCGCCCGGCGCTGTCGGTGGTCGCTGCTAGATATAGGGGTGCCGTGCGACACGCCACGCACTTGTGACGTGCGACACGCCGGTGCCGACACGTCCGAAAGGCTTACGACCTGGGAATTTCAAAAATGTTATTCAGAACATCTTGTATCCCTTCGCAATGTCGGACACTAGGTGTAGTGTTTCGAGCACCGACAGGCCCCCACGATTCCCACGCTTCCGAAGGGCCGGCCGGAGCCCCAGAACCGGTCGTGTCGAGCAGTCCGACACCCGCGACGGCGGCCCCGGTCGGCAGGAATTTCCGGAGCCTCCGGACCGCTGAAATTCAATGAATCTCGGCGGGACGCAATACCCCGTCAGTTGCCAGTCCCCGTTCGCACAGGAGCCGTACCGCAGATGACTCAGCCCACGATCACCGTGTACACCAAGCCCGCTTGCGTGCAGTGCAACGCCACCTACAAGGCGCTGGACAAGCAGGGCATCGCCTACGAGGTCGTCGACATCACCCTCGACAGCGAGGCCCGCGACTACGTGATGGCGCTGGGATACCTGCAGGCCCCGGTCGTGGTGGCCGGCAACGAGCACTGGTCGGGCTTCCGTCCCGACCGCATCAAGGCGCTGGCCGGCGTCGCGGCCACGGCATAAGCGGACAGACGACGACAAACGGGGTAACCGGACGGCGGAAAGGAGAACCGATGAGCAACCTCGTCTACTTCTCCAGCGTCTCGGAGAACACCCATCGCTTCGTCGAGAAGCTGGGTCTGCCGGCCGTTCGCATTCCGCTGCACGGTCGTATCGAGGTCGCCGATCCCTACGTGCTGGTCCTGCCCACGTACGGCGGTGGGCGCGCGACTCCTGACATCAACGACGGTGGCTATGTCCCCAAGCAGGTCATCGCGTTCCTCAACAACGAACACAACCGGTCGTTGATCCGCGGCGTCATCGCCGCGGGCAACAACAACTTCGGCGCCGAGTTCGCCTATGCGGGAAATGTGGTGTCCCGCAAGTGCGGCGTGCCGTACCTCTACCGTTTCGAACTCATGGGAACCCCGGACGACGTCGACGCCGTCCGCGCGGGATTGCAAGAATTCTGGAAGGAACAGACGTGCCACCAACCGTCACAGCTGCAGAGCCTGTAACCACCGGCGCGCACGCGCTCCCGGGGGAGATGGACTACCACGCGCTGAACGCGATGCTGAATCTGTACGACGCCGACGGCAAGATTCAGTTCGACAAGGACGTGCAGGCCGCCCGGGAGTACTTCCTGCAGCACGTCAACCAGAACACGGTGTTCTTCCACAGCCAGGACGAGAAACTCGACTACCTGATCGAGAAGGACTACTACGAGCGCGAGGTGCTCGACCAGTACTCCCGCAACTTCGTCAAGACGCTGCTCGACCGCGCGTACGCCAAGAAGTTCCGCTTCCCGACGTTCGTCGGCGCGTTCAAGTACTACACCTCCTACACGCTCAAGACGTTCGACGGGAAGCGCTACCTGGAGCGGTTCGAGGACCGCGTGGTGATGGTGGCGCTGACGCTGGCCGCCGGTGACACCACGCTGGCCGAGAAGCTGGTCGACGAGATCATGGACGGCCGCTTCCAGCCGGCCACCCCGACGTTCCTCAACTCCGGCAAGAAGCAGCGCGGCGAGCCGGTCAGCTGCTTCCTGCTGCGCATCGAGGACAACATGGAGTCCATCGGGCGCTCGATCAACTCGGCGCTGCAGCTGTCCAAGCGCGGCGGCGGGGTGGCGTTGCTGCTGACCAACATTCGCGAACACGGCGCGCCGATCAAGAACATCGAGAACCAGAGCTCGGGCGTCATCCCGATCATGAAGCTGCTCGAGGACTCGTTCTCCTACGCCAATCAGTTGGGCGCGCGTCAGGGCGCCGGGGCGGTGTACCTGCACGCGCACCACCCCGACATCTACCGGTTCCTCGACACCAAGCGTGAGAACGCCGACGAGAAGATCCGGATCAAGACGCTCAGCCTCGGTGTGGTCATCCCGGACATCACGTTCGAGCTGGCCAAGAAGAACGAGGACATGTACCTGTTCTCGCCGTACGACGTCGAGCGCGTGTACGGCCTGCCGTTCGCCGACATCTCGGTCACCGAGAAGTACTACGAGATGGTCGATGACGCGCGCATCCGCAAGACCAAGATCAAAGCGCGCGAGTTCTTCCAGACGCTGGCCGAGCTGCAGTTCGAGTCGGGCTACCCGTACATCATGTACGAGGACACGGTGAACCGGGCCAACCCGATCGAGGGCAAGATCACCCACTCGAACCTGTGCTCGGAGATCCTGCAGGTCTCGACACCGTCGGAGTTCAACGACGACCTGTCCTATTCGAAGGTCGGCAAGGACATCTCGTGCAACCTCGGTTCGCTGAACATCGCCAAGGCGATGGACTCGCCGGACTTCGCGCAGACGATCGAGGTGGCCATCCGCGCGCTCACCGCGGTCAGCGACCAGACGTCGATCACGTCGGTGCCGTCGATCGAGCAGGGCAACAACGAGTCGCACGCCATCGGGCTGGGCCAGATGAACCTGCACGGCTACCTCGCCCGCGAGCGGATCTTCTACGGCTCCGAAGAGGGCGTCGACTTCACCAACATCTACTTCTACACGGTGCTCTACCACGCGCTGCGCGCATCGAATCGCATTGCGATCGAACGGGGTAAGGCATTCGGCGGGTTCGAGAAGTCGAAGTACAAGTCGGGGGAGTTCTTCGACAAGTACACCGAGCAGGTGTGGGAGCCCAAGACCGACAAGGTGCGTCGGCTGTTCGCCGATGCCGGCATTCGCATTCCGACGCAGGACGATTGGCTGCGGCTCAAGGAGTCGGTGCAGACGCACGGCATCTACAACCAGAACCTGCAGGCGGTGCCGCCGACGGGGTCGATCTCCTACATCAACCACTCGACCAGTTCGATCCACCCCATCGCCAGCCGGATCGAGATCCGCAAGGAAGGCAAGATCGGCCGCGTCTACTATCCGGCGCCGTACATGACCAACGAGAACCTGGAGTACTACCAGGACGCGTACGAGATCGGCTACGAGAAGGTCATCGACACCTACGCCGCGGCGACCCAGCACGTGGACCAGGGGCTGAGCCTGACGCTGTTTTTCAAGGACACCGCGACGACGCGTGACGTCAACAAAGCGCAGATTTACGCCTGGCGCAAGGGAATCAAGACGCTGTACTACATCCGGCTGCGCCAAATGGCCCTCGCAGGCACTGAGGTGGAAAATTGCGTCAGCTGCATGTTGTAGCGGCCGTTGTCCACGACCGATGAGGCGATCCTCGTCGCCGCCCTGGTGCTCGGGATAGTCCTAGCGCTGTTCGCCTCGATTTACCTCTGGGAGAAGTGGGGCAAGGGTTCCCGGCTCGAGCAGCGCGTCGACGGATTCTTCGACCGCCTCAGCGATCTGTTCGACCGCTGACGAGCGCATGAGGACACTCAGTCGTCGTTGGCGCACTCAGCCCGCAGTGCCTTGAGGCGGCGCTCCTCGCGCAGCACCTCCTGGTAACTCTCGCGTTCGGCGGCCAGCCACTCCGGCTTGTCGTCGAGGATCTGGTTGATCTCGTCGGTGGTCAGCGCATCGCCGACGCCGTTGCGCGCGAGCGCGGCGATCGAGACGCCCAGCTTGGCCGCCACGAGGTTCTTCGGATGCGGTCCGTTCTTGCGGAGGTCCTTGAGCCATTGCGGCGGATCAGCTTGCAAAGCAGCGAGTTCACCCCGGGTGATCGCGTTCTGCTGGAACTCCGCAGGCGTCGCGGGCAGGTACACATCCAGCTTCTTCGCTGCGGTCGCGGGCTTCATGGACTGCGCGTTCGGCCTGCTCATGGATCAAGCGTATCGGTAGCCTGAACCGATGAGCCCGCTGTCGCTGACCCTCGGCTACGTGCCGGGCGCGACACCCGCGAAGTGGGCACGGACCTGGGCGCAGCGCCACCCTGACGTTCCGCTGCAGTTGTGCGCCGTCGCCGCCGCAGATGCGCCGGACGCGGTACGGGAGGGCACCGTCGATGTCGCGCTGATCCGGTTGCCGGCCGATACCTCCGAGTTGTCGGTCATTCCCCTCTACGACGAGACGACGGTCGTCGTGGTGCCCAGCGAGCATCTCTTCAGCGCCGCCGATTCGGTCGACGCCGCCGATCTCGCCGCCGAACCGACACTGCTCCCGCTCGACGACGTCGTCGACTGGCCCGACGCGCCCGGCATCCCGGTCGAGCACCGGCCCGAAACCACTGAGGACGCAGTCGAACTCGTCGCCGCGGGCCTCGGTGTGCTGATCGTCCCGCAGTCGCTGGCCCGGTTGCACCACCGCAAGGATCTGACGTACCGCCCGATCGCCGAGGCACCCAGCTGCCCCGTCGCGCTCGCCGTCCCGGCAGGACCGCAGTCGGCGATGCTCGAGGAGTTCATCGGCATCGTCCGCGGCCGCAAACCCGGTTCGTCGCGAGGGCAGGCCGAACCCGCGCCGAAACGCACCGCCCGCGAGAAGACGCTGGCCAAGCAGGCCGCGCGCGCCGCCGCGGGGAAGGTCGGCCGCAAGCCGGGTCGCACGGGGCGCGGCCGGCGCTGATGCTCAGGTGCGCAGCCCGGCGAGCAGCACTCCGATCATCCGCCTGGCGTCGTACCGGTCGTCTGCGTCGGCGCCGACGCAGAGGTTTCCGATCGCCCGCATGAACTCGTAAGTATCTGTGCCGGAGATGATTTCGCCAGCCTCCACCGCGGCATCGAGCAGTTGCGCGCAGACCGGCAGCAGGCGGTCGAGGAAGTAGGCGTGCAGCGCTTCGAAACCGGCGCTTTCGGATTGCAGCGCCGCAGCGAGACCGTGCTTGGTCACCAGGAAGTCGACGAGTTGATCGACCCATTGCGTCAGCGCGACAGAGGGGCTGTGGCGCTCGAGCAGCGCCGGCCCCGCTTCGGCGAGGGCCTCGACCTGGTGGCGGTAGACGGCGATGATGAGGTCCGCGCGGGTGGGGAAGTGACGGTAGATCGTGCCCATTCCGACACCGGCGCGCGCAGCGATGTCGCGCACGGGCACGTCCACGCCCGAAGCGACGAACGCCGCGGCGGCTGCGTCGAGCAACGTCTGCTCGTTGCGGCGCGCGTCGGCTCGCTTGCGCGGTCGAGCATCGGGCACGAGGAACGTCCTTTCCGTACATCGCCTTGCTAACCGGAACAACGCTCCGTATATTCGGAACAGGAGCGTTGTTCCGCTTATCGCTCATCATGTCAGACTCGCCGAGAGGACCTCGATGACTTCACCCAGGTTCGGCATCATGACCGCCCCGCAGCAGGTCGACTATCGCGAGATACAACGGGTGTGGCGGGAGGCTGACGCCACCCCCGAGATCGAGCACGCCTGGTTGTTCGATCACCTGATACCAATCGTGGGGGACGTGACCGGCCCGGTCTTCGAGGGCTGGACGTTGCTATCGGCGCTGGCGGTGCAGACCGAACGCCTGCGCCTCGGAATCATGGTGAGCAGCAATCGGTTCCGCCCACCTGCAATGCTGGCTAAGATCGCGACGACCGTCGACGTGGTGTCCGGTGGCCGGCTCGACTTCGGTATCGGCTCCGGATCGCGGCCCGGTCACCCCGTCGCCCGGCACGAGTACGATTCGAACGGTCTGCCGTTCCGCGATGCTGATTACGCGGTCAACAGCCTCGCCGAGGCATGCACCATCATCCGCCGACTCTGGACAGCGAACGAGCCGTTCGACTTCCCGGGTGACTACCACCAACTGACCGCCGCGTTCGGCAATCCCAAACCGGTTCAGCGCCCCTATCCGCCGATCGTCATCGGCGGGCGTGCCACCGCGACGCTGCGGGTGGTCGCCGAACACGCCGACGTATGGAACATTCCGGGCGGTGATATCGACGATGCGACGAGTCGCAGTGCATTGCTCGACCGATTCTGCGGCGAAATCGGCCGGGACCCCGCGGCGATCACGCGGTCCATGGTGCTGCCGGTGTCCTACGAATCGCCCGCCTCCACCCGGACGGCCATCGCCGAAGCGGTCGACGCGGGTTTCACTCACATCGTGCTGCTTCTGTCCACGCCGTATCCGGAGATGCAGTGGCTGACCGACGAAGTCATTGCCTAGCGCGGAATTCGCCGAGCGCACGCTTGTGTACACAAACCGCGAGTGGGACCGTCAACAACCGTGCGCTCGGCGAAACCGAGGGCGGGCCTGCAACCGGTTACGCTGAGTTCAATGGTTACTACCGCCGACCTGATTGTCCGCCCCCGCGGGCCATGGCGCGACGCGCATTTCATCGGCGGCCACCCGGTACTCGACCTGGCCAACACCGTGGTCGACCGGTCGAATCCGGCGCCGGACAACGAACTGCTGAAGACACCCGCGGACGCGCTGACGTGGTGCCAGGCCGTCGGGCTTCTCGGCCGCCCACCCAAGAAGACGACGGCTGCCTCGCGGACCCTGCTCGCTGACCTGCGGGAGGTGCGCGAGCAGGTATGGGCGGTGTTCACGGCAATGTCGAACGTAGAACCGCTGCCGCCCAAGCAGTTTGGCGCCCTGCTCGAACGGGCAGGCACCGGCGCCGTCACCGGGGTGGTCGTGGCGGGAGGAAACCTCGACGTCGAGTGCAGCGCGCCGGCGAAGATCCCGGCCGCGCTGGCGCTGCTCGCCGTCCACGCAGCGTTCACCCTGCCGCCGGACCGGATCAGAACCTGCCACCGCTGCGGGTGGTTGTTTCTCGACTCGTCGCGCGGCGGGCGCCGCCGCTGGTGCAGCATGAGCACCTGCGGCAACCGCGAGAAGGCGAGCAGGCACCGCAGCGTCGTCAACTGACAGCGCGGCGCATGATCGGACGGTCCTTGCGCGGCCGAGCCACCTCCGTGAAACCGGCCTCTCGAAAAGCGCTGGCGATGCCCGTCATCGCCGTGTCGGAACCGGCGCGGCGGCCGTCGGGCGGATCCACCGGATAGCCCTCGACGGCGGGGTAGCCATGGGCCGCTGCGTAGTCGCACACCGCGTCCAGTATCGACGGCAGCAGTCCGGTTCTGCGGTATCCGCGCGCGACGAACACACAAGCGACCGAGCAAACCTGCTCGTCGTCAACACGTTTGAGCAGCGGCGAGCGGTCCAACCGCGCGAACGCGCTGCGCGGACCCAATGAACACCAGGCCACCGGTGTGGCGCCGTCGTAGACGACGACGCCGGGTGCCGGCTTCCGCCGGGACAGGTTCTTCATCGCCCGCTTGTTTCCTTCGCCCTTGCCCTCCATCCACTCGGCGATCGACAACCGCCAGTGCATGCACCAGCAGCCGCGGGCACCGCCGTTGCTGCCGAGCGCGCTGACGAAGTCGTCCCACGTGTCGTTGGTCAGGTCACGGGTCGTCAACTCGTGCGTCATGATTCAATCTCCATCGTGTGTAACCGATATAGCGCTAGTCAATGGTTACCCGAATCTGGTGTGGATATGGGTGTGGTCGGGCCATGGCATAGCAAACGCTTGCTCTTTGCCCCGCTGTGCACTGTCTGTGAAACGTTTCAATTTCGCGTTGTTTTCGCTATCGTCCTGCGGGGTACGCGCCGTGACGTCCACCACACCGCGCGCGGCGTCTGATGAAAGGCGAGGAATGACTGCAGGCACCAATACGCGGCCCGCGCCGTTTTTCAGCAGGGACCGCATCGTCGCCTCGCCCGGGTGGAGCCGTTGGCTGGTGCCACCCGCAGCGCTGTCGATCCACTTGTCGATCGGCGCGGCCTACTCCTGGAGCGTCTTCAAGAACCCGCTGGAAGGTGCGCTCGGCATCTCCGGCACCCTGAGCGCGTTGCCGTTCACCGTCGGCATCGTCGTCCTCGGGGTGTCCGCGGCGATCTTCGGCACCTGGGTCGACCGCAACGGCCCGCGCGCGGCCATGTTCGCCGCGATGTGCTGCTTCTGCGGAGGCTGGCTGATCGGCTCGGCCGGGCTCGCACTGGGGCAGTACTGGCTGGTGCTGCTCGGCTACGGGTTCATCGGCGGCATCGGCTGGGGCATCGGCTACATCTCGCCGGTGTCGACCCTGATCAAGTGGTTCCCCGACAAACCCGGCATGGCAACGGGGCTGGCGATCATGGGTTTCGGCGGCGGTGCACTGATCGCGTCACCCTGGTCGACGGCGATGCTCGACATGTTCGGCACGGACTCTTCGGGCATCGCGAAAACCTTCCTCGTGCACGGCGTCGCGTATGCGGTGTTCATGTCGCTGGGCTGGCTTCTCGTTCGCGTGCCGAGGCCGGACTGGAAACCGCACGGTTGGACACCGTCGGCGCCCGTTGCGGACTCGATCGTCACCGGCGGTCAGGTCTCGGCCAACAATGCGCTCAAGACGCCACAGTTCTGGCTGCTCTGGATTGTGTTGTGTTTCAACGTGACCGCTGGGATCGGCATCCTGGAGAAGGCGTCGCCGATCTACCAGGACTTCTTCCCGGCGGCCGGGGTCGCCGCCGCCGCACTCGCCGCGGCCGCAGCCGGCTACGTTGCGCTGCTGTCGCTGTCGAACATGTTGGGCCGCATCGGCTGGTCGAGCCTGTCGGACAAGATCGGGCGCAAGAACGCCTACCGCATGTACCTGGGCGTGGGTGCGTTGCTCTATCTGACCATCACGCTGATGGAGAACTCCAACAAGGTCGTCTTCCTCGTCGCGACCATGCTGATCCTGTCCTTCTACGGCGCCGGTTTCGCGACCGTCCCCGCATACCTCCGCGACCTGTTCGGGACGTACCAGGTCGGCGCGATCCACGGGCGGCTGCTCACCGCGTGGTCCGCGGCGGGCATCCTCGGGCCGATTCTGGTCAATGCGGTCGCCGACAGCCAGGAGGCGGCGGGCAAGTCCGGACCCGACCTGTACACGATGTCGTTCTCGATCATGATCGGGCTGCTCGTCGTCGGCTTCGTGTGCAACGAGTTGATCCGACCCGTCAACGACAAATGGCACGAGCCGGCCCAGGCCGACGGCACCCTGCAGGAGGCGAAGCAGTGACCGATCACAGCGCCGAATTGCACGAATATCAAGAAACCATCCCGAAGGTCTACATCGTGTTGGCCTGGGTCTGGGTGGCCGTCCCGTTCGCCTACGGCGTCTACGAGCTGCTGCTCAAGGTCAAGCAGCTCTTCGAGACCTGACCTTCTCGCCGGGGCCGAGCCGTGCGCTCGGCAAACGCAACGGTTGTCCGGACACCGGGTCGGAACTTGTGATAAGCACCGTGCAACGACTCCTGGACAGGACACGACATGGTGCTCGCCCGACTGGCTACTGCCGCCGCTCTCATCGGTGCTGCGCCCCTACTTACCCCACTGCCCGCCGCGCACGCCGACATCAGCGGATTCACCTCGCCCTCAGGCAACATCGGCTGCATCATCGACGTCGACCACGTCCGCTGCGATATCGCCGAGCGTGACTGGGCGCCTCCGCCACCACCGACGGAATGCCGGTTCGACTACGGCCAGGGCATCGTTCTACAACCCGGCCGCGGCGCATGGTTCGTCTGCGCCGGCGACACCGCGCTCGGCGGCGGCGCTCCGCTGGCCTACGGCGACGACTTCTCGGCTGGGGTGCTCCGCTGCGAGAGTGAACCGTCGGGCGTCACCTGCCGTGACGTCGAAGACGGTCACGGCTTCACGATCTCGCGCCAGGCGTACCGGCTTTTCTGAGTCGTTGCGCGCCGGTTGCTCGCCTACCCAAAGCCGACGCAAGCCAGCACAAGATCACCTACCCTGACTGCATTGTCAATTTGCTCGATCAGAACCGTCGCGCGAATTGAGTAGCTGATCCGGGTTGGGGTGGAAGCTTGTCGCGCATCTTCATGAGTCACTCGAGCCGGGACATGCGCGACGCGGTGGCGCTCAAGCAATGGCTGGTCGGTCAGGACCCGCCTCTGGCCAACGAGATCTTCCTCGACGTCGACCCCGAGAGCGGGTTGCGCACCGGAACGCGCTGGAAGGACGCGCTGCGGCGCGCCAACGCCCGCTGCGAGGCGGTCATCTGCCTGCTGTCAACCAACTGGGAGTCCTCTCACGAGTGCAAGGTCGAGTACCGCACGGCCGAGAACCTGAACAAGCAGATCTTCGTGGCGCGTCTGGAACCGTCGGCCGGTGACGAACTCACCTCGGAATGGCAGCGGTGCGACCTGTTCGGCGACGGTCCGAAAACCGGGATCGACATCGGCGACGGCGAACCGGTCGAACTGCTCACGGCCGGGCTCTACCTTCTGCGCGACGGGATCCGCGGCGCGGGGATCGGCGCCGAATCTTTCGCCTGGCCGCCGCCGAACGATCCGCAGCGCTCGCCCTATCGCGGGTGGGAACCCCTCGACGAAGCCGACGCCGCAGTCTTCTTCGGCCGTGACGCGCAGATCGTGCGGGCGATGGACGCCGTGCGCGGTATGCGACTGTCGGGGGTCGACTCGCTGTTCGTGGTGCTGGGCCCGTCCGGTACCGGTAAGTCGTCCTTTCTACGGGCCGGCCTGCTGCCGCGGCTACGGCGCGAGGACCGCCGGTTCGCACTCCTCGACATCGTCCGGCCCGAACGCGATGTCATAACCGGTGAATCCGGTTTCGCTCAGGCGATGTGCCGAACCCGCGCACGGTACGGGCTGCCCCAACCCTCCCTCGGGGAGGTGAAGGCGGCATGCGCGGCCGGTGAGGTCGGGACAGTTATTCGGTTACTCGGTGAGCTGCGCGCCGCCGCGGCGGCACGGGTGCCTGACGACGACGAGGGAAGCGAATCAGCGGCCGCGCCAACCCTTGTCGTGCCCGTCGACCAAGCCGAGGAGCTGTTCACCGCGGACGGCGGCGAAAGCTCCGAGCAGTTCCTGCGGCTGCTCAGTGGCGTGATCGAGGAGATGAACGGCGCGGAGGCGGGAATCGTGGTGGCGGCGACCATCCGCACCGATCGCTACGAGGCGATGCAGACCCACCCCCTGCTGTCGGGCCTGGGCACCGTGCTCTTCGACGAACTCAAACCGATGCCTCCCACCCAGTTCCAGGAGGTGATCGTCGGCCCCGCTCGGCGGTCGACGGACGGCGGCCGCCCCCTGAGAGTGGCACCGGAACTCGTCGAACGCCTCCTCGTCGACGCCGGCGAAGGCGCCGACACGCTGCCGATGCTGGCGCTGACCCTGTGGCGGCTCTTCACCGACTACGGCATTACCGGCGAGCTCACGCCCGCGCACTACGAATCGCTGGGCGGAATGCGGCGGGTCGTGCAGACGGAGATCGATGACGTGCTGGCCGCGGATCCAGCCACGCGCGCTTCGCAACTGGCGAGTCTGCGCGCGGCGTTCATACCGTGGTTGGCCACGATCAACCCTGACAACGATCAGCCGCTGCGTCGAGTAGCCCGGTACACCGATCTGCCCGGGCCCGGTCGGCCGTTGATCGATGCGCTGGTCGCGAAGCGGTTGATGGTCAAAGACACGCGGGGCGGCGAGCCGGTCGTCGAGGTCGCACTGGAAAGCCTGCTGCGACAGTGGGATGAGCTGGCCGGCTGGCTCCGGGAGGAGCGCAAATCCCTCAAGGATGCCGACGACCTGGAACGGGCCGCCCACGCGTGGGCGACCAACGGGCACGACCCGGCGTGGCTGCTGGCCGGGTCCCGCCTCTCGGACGCCGAGAACCTCGCGGTGGCAGACGGATTCCAGCAACGCCTCACCGGTACCTCCGACTTTCTCGCCGCCTCACGCGCCGCGGAGAACGAGCGACTGGCCGCGGAGGAGGAACAACGACAGGCCGAACTTCGGACGGCGCAGGAACGGCAGGCCACCGCTGAAGCACACGCGGCGACACTGCGCAAACGTTCGCGCATCCTGCGGTCGGTGTTGGCGGTCACGGCGGTGGTGGCGGTCGCGGCCGCCGTCGGCTTCGTCCGCGCGAACGCGGCCAGCAACGAGGCCACCCGACAGTTCAGGGAGGCAACGGGCCAGCGTCTCAACGCAGAAGCTCAAGCCATGCTCGCCGACACCCAGCCCGGCGGCGATATCCGTGCCCTTCAACAACTGTTGGCCGCGCACGCGCTGACCACGGCCCCCGACGAAGGCACGCTCTACGACGCCGTTGTGCAGAAGGCATGGACCCAACGGCTGATCCAGACGCCGGGCCTCGTGACCGGAACGGCCTTCAGCCCCGACGGGCGGCTGCTGGCCGCGAGCTGCTCGGACGATGTCGTGCGCATATGGGACAGCGACACCGGCCAACCCCACGGCGAACCGCTGCGCGGCCATGAAGAACCGGTGAATGACCTCAGTTTCAGCCCGGACGGCAAGCGATTGGCCGCCTCGAGCGTCGACGGTACGGTGCGGGTGTGGGATGTGGCCTCGGGCAGGCAGTCCGGTGACGCCTTCGTCGGCGACGCCGGTGCCAACGACGAACCCGCAGCGGTGCGGTCCGTGCATTTCGCCTCGGGCGGGCGGGAACTCATCGTCAACACCGATGACGGAAAGGTCCGGGTGTTCGACGCGGAGTCCCATCGGGTCAAGGGCGCGCCGATCGCCAACGGCGCCGACCTCGTGGCCGTCAGCAGCCGAGGCGTCATCGCGGCCAACGGAAGGGGGGCCGGGGACACGGCGATCCTCATGGGCAGTTTCGGCGCGCCTGGCGCGACATCCCGCCTGGATGGTCACACCAAGGATGTGATCGATCTGGCGTTCAGCCCGGACGGCGCCTGGCTGGCCTCCACGTCGGCCGACTTCACCGTGCGGCTGTGGGACGTGCAGGCCGGCCGGGCCGCCGGCGAGCCGCTCGAAGGCCACACCGGCGAGGCCACCGAAGTGGCGTTCAGCCCCGATAACCGGCTTCTTGCCAGTGGCGGAGCCGACCGCACCGTGCGGCTGTGGGACGTGGCCACCGGTGACCCCGTCGGCGTCCCGCTCACCGGCCCGTCAGGCACGGTGACGACGCTGGCGTTCGACCCGAGCGGCACGCGACTGGTCGCCGGAAGCAGCGACGGCTCGCTTCGCATCTGGAGTATGCCCGCTGTCATTCCCCTTGCCGGACATACGGTTGCGTTCAGCCCCGATGGAAAACTCGCGGTCGGTGGTATCGACGGGAGCCTGCGGCTGTGGGATCCGGCGACGCACGAGCCGGTAGGGGAGCCCTTCGTGGGTGCCGACGGTGAGATGGCGCGCCTGGCGTTCAGCGCAGACGGTGAACGTATGGTCTCGGTGAACGCCGAGGGCACACTACAGGTTTGGGAAGTCGCCTCCCGGCGGCCGCTCGGTGCTCCGGTCGATGTCGGCGCCGATGATACGATCATCGTGGCGCTGGGCATCGATCCCGAGGCGAGGTTCGCGGCAACCGGAGGGCAAGGCAGCACAGTTCGACTGTGGGACCTGCAGGACGGAAGCGCCGTGGGCGCCGCCATTGAGAAGCCAGGCTTGACCACTGCCCTCGCGGTCCGGGAAGGCGGCGGGGAAGTCCTCGGCACCACCCAGAGGTCCGACGGGTTCGGACGACTCTGGCGCTGGAACGCCGAATCCGGTGAGGAGATTTCTTCTGAGCCGCTCGGGCTGATGTCCACCGCGACAGTGAGCCGCTCGGGTGCCGTCGCCGTCGGAGGCGACGGCGACGTCGTATTTCACCAGCCTGACGAGATCGAAGACGATGCCGAGCCCGTCCGTGGTCACCCGGATCCGGTCTCAGCGATCGTCTTCGGACCGAGCGATCACCGAGCGGTGTCGGGAAGCCGCGACGGCACCGTCCGGCTCTGGGACGTCGCGACCGAAGAACCGATCGGGAAGAGTTACCGGGGAGCGACCGGGATGGTCGTCAGCCTCGCCATGAGCCCGGACGGCAGGCGGTTCGCCGCGGGAGGCGTCGACAGCACCAGCCGCGTCTGGCCCGCGACCGCGTCGCCGGCAGACCTGTGCGCCGTACTGACGGGGAATATGAGTCAAAAGCAGTGGGACGACTGGGTTTCCCCGGATATCGACTACATCAAGACGTGCCCCGAGCTACCGATCGCGCCGGACTGACTCAGTCCGCGATCGGGCCTTGGTAGCGGCGCCCGAACTGGTCGCCCGGCACCGGCCACTGCTCGTCGCGGTCGCCGCGGACCACCCAGTCACCGGCCGACGCGGTGACAGGCCCCTCGAGCGTCTCGACGACCTCGCCGTCCCGGGCGGGGCGTGCCATCGCGAAACCGGCTCTGCGCCAACGGTCGCCGTCGACGTGTTCGTAGCCCGCGGTGAAAATGTCGTCGCGCACCGACCACCAGTCCCCGCCGTCGGGATCGCGCACGGCCCAGTCACCCGCACTGGCCTGCATCGAATCACCGGAGCCGGCGGTCCACGTCCACGGTTGGGTGCGCTTCTCCGCGATGACCGTGCCGGCGCGGCGGAACCGCAGCCACCGGGCGCCCTCGCCCGCTGCGACAGGGCGCGAACGATAACCGAGTTCGCGCATCGCGGTCAGCGATACGGCGAGACTGCTCAGCGATTGCGCCAGCAGTTCGGGGTCGGAGGCCATCACGGCCCAGTCGACCAGTTTGTCGTGCACCTTGCGGCCGTCGTCGCGGGCCGGGCCGTGCCGCCAGCCGTGTTTGCGGTAGTAGCGGCACCAGTCTTCGTGCTCCGCGCGTGCCATGGCCATAGCTCGCTTGCGGTCGAATCCCATGCGGCCGAGCTGTTCGAGCGGTTCGAGCCCGCGCAGGTCGGCGGTCGAGACCACCTCGGTCTCGGCGCCGAACGTGTTCCAGGTGTGCCCGCCGATCGCCTCGACGATCCAGAGGATGTTCTGGACCTGCCGCCGGTTCGACCCGCGATAGAACTCGTCGAGCTCGCGCCACGGGGCGGTCGCTGCCGTGCGGTGAGCGGTAGCGGCGGAATAGCGCTCGTGGATGAGTCTGGCGGCGCGTTCCCAGGCGTCATGAGCTTGGCCGTTCGGCATGTCCATGTTCAGCCGGAACGTGCGAAGTTCGCCGACCAGTGCGGCGCGGTCGTCCGATCCTTCGGCAGTCGGGTCCCAGGACCAGATGCTGGTGGCCGGTAGTCGTGCGGCCAACCGGGTCGCAGTCGTCGGGTCGAGCGTAGGGGCGTCGACGAGGATCAGCGCTGTCGCCGCCGGGTCGCCGCGCTCGACGAGCGCCAAAAGCATCGCGACAGAGGGTTTTTCGGTGACTACATCGACGGTGACACGGTCCGGCGACACACCCGATTGCCGGAGGTTGTGCTCGTGGTCGCGGCGATACTCGTCGGCGTTCTCGGCGACCAGGACGAGGCGGGGTAGCGGAGTGGTGCCCTCGGCGGCGTGATAGTCGCGTTCCAGGCGACGCTGCGCAAGGTCGGCGCACAACGCCAGTGTCAACGCCGAGGATCCGCACACCAGTAGTCGCTCGACCCGTTCGGCGGTGATGCTGTCCAACAAGCGGCGGGCGGTCACCTCGTACTTGCCCACGGCGTCGGCGGCCCATCGGGTGTCGGTGCCGCCGAAATGCTTTGCGCGCCACGCCGTCGCCTGCCAGGGATCGTCGATCCTGACGATGAGCGGAATGCGCTGCCGTTCGTGGTCCGGCAACGCGCTGTTGATCGCGGCGAGACGCCGCAGATTCGCCGATGGATCCGCCGACAGCAGATACAGCCTGTCGAGGCGGCGCCACAAGGACAGCGTCGCCAGTGCCTCGGGCCGGCTGAGATCGGTGGTGAGCACTCGGGCCCCACGACGCCGTGCGTCGTGCACGCAGTGGCGGTCCGGGATCGAGGTGAGCACCACGAGCGTGCTGCGCCGACTCAGGGTCTCAGAGACTGCCTCAACCATCGACTGGCTGTCGTCGTCGACGCCAACGACGACGGTCACCGATCGGGCGAACCGGACCCGCAGCCGGTCCATCCGGCTCCGGAAGAGCGCGGTCGCGACACCGATCACACCCAGGAAGATCGCGGCCAGCGCGGACAGACGGGCAATCTCCAGTGCGACCGGCACCGGTGTGGGGCACGAACCGGCCTCGGTTTCGAGCGCGCCGGTACCGCCCTTGACGACGCCGACCGCCCCGATCAGCGGCGCGAAGAAAAACGGGTGAGAGTCGTCGTGGCACCGCCAGAACGAGGCGAGGCTCAGGCCGAGGCTGATGATCGCCAGCCCGGCCACCACGGCCAGCGGTGCGCCGGTCTCCCGGACGCCGTGCGCGCGAAAGATCGTGGCGCCCACGACCAGAAGCAGCGTCACGACGACGATGATCGTCGGTACCGACACCGGTGTCGGCTCGCCGAACCACCGCAGACCGTTCGGAAGACGTTGACGCAGTTGAGGATAGAGCGCTATCGCAGCCAGGTAGCCGAGCAGGAGGACGGTGACAGCAGTGACCGCAGCGCGCGCGACCGCCGCACCGCTGGCCCCTCCACCCATACGCGGAGTCTAGTGAAGATCACCGAGCGCTCGCCCCGATTACTACTCGAACCGCGGCGAGCGGCCAATTATCCGACGTTTCGCTGCGAAACGCACGGGATAACTGGCCGTTCGGCCTCACTTGATGGTGTGCTGCGGGCCCTGGGCCTTCTTGTAGAGCGCCTTGAGCATCCGGTCGCGGAACGCGGCGTTGTCGATCAGCTTCACGCCCGCGTTGGCCAGCTTCGGCTGTCCGATGAGCTTGTGCATGTAGCGGCCGCGCCGGTACTCCCGGCCCCACGCCGCCTCCATGCGCTGCCCGTAATTGGTGAAGTCGTCGGGGCCGCCGTTCTGCAGCGCCGCGATCGCGCACTCGCCCGCGGCCAGACCAGATTCCAGCGCCTTGGAGATCCCCGCACCTGATGCCGGCTTGCCCGCGCCCAGCGAGTCGCCGGTGAACAGCACGCCGGGTCGCCACGGCGGCCACGCGGTGAAGCCCATCGGCAGCCGCCAGGCGCGAACGCTCTTGTTCTTCTTCAGCTCTTCGATCGGCGGGAGGTCCCACTCGCGCGGCAGCGTGCGCAGGAAGTCGCCGAGGAACTGGGTGGCGTTGATCGACTGCCAGTTCTTGTAACTGTTGACGTAGCCCAGCCCGATGTTGAAGATCCCGTTGCCCATCGGGAACACCCAGCCGTATCCGGGCAGCTGATCACCCTCGAAGACGAGTTTGAGGTAGATGTCGAGGCTGTCGGAGTCGGGCCGGTTGGCGTGCATCTCCGAACGGATGGCGATCGCCGAGTAGCCGTTGTACTCCGAGTCGATCTTCAACGCGCGCTTGATGGGGGAGTAGGCGCCGTCGGCGGCGATCACCGCGTCGCCGTACACCTTCTCGCCGCTCTTGAGCGTCACCCCGACGACCCGGCCGTTCTCCAGGATCGGCCCGCTCACCTCGGCGCCCTGGCGCACCTCGGCGCCCGCCGACTCGGCGTGCTTGAGCAGGGTGGTGTCGAGGCGCTCACGGCTGACCGTGTGGCCGTGGTCGGGCATGCCGGGCCGCTTGGGAAACGACAGCTCCCACTCGCTCGGGCTGAACACCGTCACGCGGTTCACCCGGTGGTAGGTGGCGACCTCCTCGGCCAGCCCCATCTTCTGCAGATAGCTCACGGCGCGGGCGGTGAGCCCGTCGCCGCAGGGCTTGGCCCGCGGGAATTCGGCCTTGTCCAGGACCACTACCTTCGCGCCGGTCTGCGCGGCCTGCCACGCGGCGGCCGAGCCGGAAGGCCCGCCACCCGCGATGACCAGGTCGTATCGCTGCGTCATGAAACTCGTCTCGTCGTTCGGCTGTCGCAGCGATATTACTTGGCTGCCCAGCGCCGCGCGAAACACGCACCAGCGCGGTCTGAGCAGGTCAGCAGTGCCCGAGCGGTACAGTGACCGGGTGCGACGAGGGTCCAAGCCACGCCCCAGCGGCGAACCGGGTGTCAAGGTCGACGCCCGCAGCGAACGCTGGCGTGAGCACCGCAAGAAGGTGCGGGCCGAGATCGTCGACGCCGCCTTCCGCGCCATCGACCGCCTGGGTCCCAACGTCAGCGTGCGCGAGATCGCCGAGGAGGCCGGCACCGCCAAGCCGAAGATCTACCGGCACTTCACCGACAAGTCGGACATGTTCACCGAGATCGGTCAGCGGATGCGCGACATGCTGTGGGCGGCGATCATCCCGTCGATCGATGTCGAGCACGACTCGGCGCGCCAGATCGTCGCGCGCGGTGTGGGGCACTACGTCGAGCTGGTCGAGCAGCACCCCAACGTGGTTCGGTTCCTGCTGCAGGGCCGGTTCGCCGACCAGTCCGCGGCCGCGATGACCGCCGTCAACAAGGGCAGCGAGATCACGCTGGCGGTCGCCGACATGATCAGCGCCGAACTCAAGGACCTGGCGCCGGATCCGGCGGCGTTCGAGCTCGCGGCGTACGCGATCTTCGGCACCGCCGCCTCCGCGACAGACTGGTGGCTCGGCGCCGACGACGACAACCCGCGCCGGATGCCTGCCGACCAGTTCGTCGCGCACATGACCACGATCATGGTGGGCGCCATCAACGGCACCGCCGAGCTGATCGGCATCAAGATCGACGCCGACCAGCCCATCCACACCGCGGTCGCCAAGCAGCAGCCTGTCGCCTGACGGCGCGTTGACACCGTCGGCCCCGAACCGGACACTGGCTTTCAAGTACCCGGTACCGGCGTTCCCAGGAAGTAGAGACGACGATGACCCTTGCCGAGCAGGCAGCCGAGCCGACCGCGACGAAACCGGTGCACACCCGAGCGCTGATCATCGGCGCGGGCTTCTCCGGGCTCGGCATGGCGATCGCGCTGCAGCGCCGCAACGTCGATTTCCTGATCCTGGAGAAGGCCGACGAGATCGGCGGCACCTGGCGCGACAACACCTATCCGGGTTGCGCCTGCGACATCCCGTCACACATGTACTCGTTCTCCTTCGAACCGAAGGCCGACTGGAGCCATATGTGGTCGTTTCAGCCGGAGATTTTCGACTACCTCAAGGGTGTCGCCGACAAGTACGGGCTGCGCCGCTACACCCGGTTCGGCTCGCACGTCGACCGCGCGCACTGGGATGACGACGAGAACCGCTGGCACGTGTTCACCAAGGACGGCCGCGAGTTCGTCGCGCAGTTCGTCATCTCGGGCGCGGGCGGCCTGCACATCCCGATGGTTCCGGACTTTCCCGGCCTCGACGAATTCGGCGGTGCCGCTTTCCATTCCGCGGAGTGGGAGCACAGCGTCGAGCTGACGGGCAAGCGAGTCGCGGTGATCGGCACCGGCGCCAGCGCCATCCAGATCGTGCCGGAGATCGTCAAGGACGTGGCCGAACTGCAGCTCTACCAGCGCACCCCGGCGTGGGTGATGCCGCGGCCCAACAACCCGATCCCGCAGTGGATGCGCAACATGTTCGCGACCGTGCCGGGCACCCGCCGGTTGATGCGCGCGGGCATCTACTGGATCCACGAAGGGGTCGGCTTCGCGATGACCCAGCAGCCGAGGCTGCTGAAAATCGGTGAGCTGCTGGGCAAGTGGAACATCCGCAAGTCGATCAAGGATCCGGAGCTGCGCCGCAAGCTCACCCCCGATTACCGGGCGGGTTGCAAGCGAATCCTCAACTCCGACACCTACTACCGCGGTATCGCCAACCCGAAGACCCAGGTGATCACCGAAGCGATCCAGCGGTTCACCCCGACCGGCATCGTCACCGCCGACGGCGCCGCCCACGACGTCGATGTCGTGGTGTTCGCCACCGGTTTTCACGTCACCGACTCCTACACCTACGTCCAGATCAAGGGGCCGCGCGGTGAAGACCTGGTCGACCGGTGGAACCGCGAAGGCATCGCGGCGCTGCGCGGTATCACGGTCGCCGACATGCCGAACCTGTTCTTCCTGCTCGGACCCAACACCGCGCTGGGGCACAACTCGGTGGTGTTCATGATCGAGTCGCAGATCCGCTACGCGGCCCAGGCCATCGCCGCGGTGGACAAGGCGGGCGCCCAGGCGCTGGCGCCGACCCGCGAGGCGCAGGACCGCTACAACGAGGAACTGCAGGACGAGCTGGCCGGCACGGTGTGGAGCACCGGAGGATGCCGCAGCTGGTATCTCGACGAGCACGGCGTCAACCGCACGCTGTGGAGCGGGATGACCTGGCAGTACTGGCTGGCGACCCGCAAGTTCGACGCGTCGGAGTACAGCTTCAGTAGCTAGCCGGGTGCGGTGATCCTGGGAGAGCCGCAACCTCCCAGGCTCGCGCCGGCGCTCCTAGCGTCGGTTCCATGAATCCTCACCTGTTGCGCGCGACGACGTTGATCCTCTGACGCGCTGTTCGCTGCCGTGACGACGGGCTGCGCGACCGGCAACGCCGAGGGCCCGGTTCGCAGCGCGCAGGAACAGCGCAATGCCGACGTGGTGCATGACGCATTCGCACGTGGCGTCGGCGACGAACACGGCTTCTACGCGATCCTCGCCGACGACGTCCAGTGGACCGTGGCGCGGGCCGCCGATCCGACGACCTACACCAGCCGATCTCAATTCCTGCGAGAAGCGGTCGCGCCCATCGTGTCTCGCCTCGAGGGCCAGATCCGGGCCGAGGTCCGAGAGCTGATCACCGAGGGCGATGTCGTGGTGGCACGGTGGCGCGGAACCGCGACCGCGCGTGACGGTGTGCCGTACGTCAACGACTACGCCTGGGTGATGACCATGCGCGACGAACAGGTGGCCCGCGTGACGGCCTACCTCGACCTGGTGGCGCTCGACGAGCTGATGACCAGGGTCAGCGTCGCGGCGCCGGCGGCCCACGCCTAGGTCGGGATGTGGGTGACCGCCGACGAGTTACACCACCGGGGCATGGGCTTCTACCGGCGGTGATTTGCGACATCGACGCGACACGCCAGACACAACATCTCGTATAGCGCTGGGATGTCCGACACCAGTTGTAGTGTTGGAGGCGTCGCGCAGAGATGCCGCGGCGCCAGACAAAAAGCCAGGTGAAATGGGGTTCTCGTGAGTGATGGCATGAAGCTGATCGACCGCGTCTCGGCGATCAACTGGAACCGTCTCCAAGACGAGAAGGACGCCGAGGTCTGGGACCGGCTGACGGGCAACTTCTGGTTGCCGGAGAAGGTGCCGGTGTCCAACGACATCCCGTCGTGGAACACGCTCAACGACAGCGAGAAGCAGCTGACGATGCGGGTGTTCACCGGTCTGACGCTGCTCGACACGATCCAGGGCACCGTCGGCGCGGTCAGCCTGATCCCCGACGCGCTGACCCCGCATGAGGAAGCCGTCTACACCAACATCGCGTTCATGGAGTCGGTGCACGCGCGCAGCTACAGCAACATCTTCTCCACGCTGTGCTCGACGGCCGAGATCGACGACGCGTTCCGGTGGTCGGAGGAGAACCCCAACCTGCAGCGCAAGGCCGAGATCGTCATGCAGTACTACAAGGGTGACGAGCCGCTCAAGCGCAAAGTGGCCTCCACGCTGCTCGAGAGCTTCCTGTTCTACTCCGGCTTCTACCTGCCGATGTACTGGTCCAGCCGGGCCAAGCTGACCAACACCGCTGACATGATCCGGTTGATCATCCGCGACGAGGCCGTGCACGGCTACTACATCGGCTATAAGTTCCAGCGCGGGCTGGCCATGGAGGGCGCCGCCACCCAGCAGGAGCTCAAGGACTACACCTACGAGCTGCTCTTCGAGCTCTACGACAACGAGGTCGAATACACCCAGGACCTCTACGACGCCGTCGGGTTGACCGAGGACGTCAAGAAGTTCTTGCGCTACAACGCCAACAAGGCCCTGATGAACCTGGGCTACGAGGCGCTGTTCCCGCGCGACGAGACCGACGTCAACCCGGCGATCCTGTCGGCGCTGGCGCCCAACGCCGACGAGAACCACGACTTCTTCTCCGGGTCGGGCAGCAGCTATGTGATCGGCAAGGCCGTCAACACCGAAGACGAGGACTGGGACTTCTGACCCGGTGACCCGCGCGACAGTTCGCGGGAAACCGGCCGGCCGCGATCGCCGGCGTGAGAGCATTCTCCGCTGACAGCTCAATCGCGGAGGACGTGGAGACAACCATGCGGCGGATAGCGGTGGCCTTCGGCGTGATGCTCGGACTCGTTGCGCTGGCACCACCGGCCGGCGCTGCCGACACGGGCCAGATGGTGCTCCTGCAGTCGGGGTCGGTGCGCTGCCTGGTCAGCACCGACGACCCGGCCTTCGGCGGTGGGCCGATGACCGTCTGCGCGCTGACCAACGGCCAGCCGTGGGGGATGGCGCCGTGGGAGTCGTCCAAGTGGCATCAGCGGTTGAACCTCGCGGTGGTGCGTGGCACCGGTGAGTTCTTCTGGGACCGGGGTTTGCTGCCCGATCCCGCGCAGCTGCCGACCGCCCCGGTGTCCGTCGACGGCGGCGCCTACAAGATCAACGGCTGGACGATCGAGCCCGAGGGGCTGCGCACCCGCGTCACCTACGACGCCACCGGTCACGGCATGTTCGTCAACGCCGTCGAGATCCGCGGTTACTGAGTTCAGGCCGGCACGGGAATCCGCGCCGACACCGTGGTCCCGTCGCCGGGATGGCTGACGACCGCGAGCTCACCCGAGAGCGCCTCCACGCGGTCGCGCAGGCCGACCAGCCCCGACCCACCGCCCGGCGCGGCGCCACCATCGCCGTCGTCGCGCACCGTCAGCCGCACCGCGTCCTCGCCGCGGGTCACGGCCACCGTCACCACCTCCGCGTTGGCGTGTTTGGCCGCGTTGGTAAGGCATTCGGCCACAACGTAATACGCGGCCACCTCGACCGACTCCGGTAACCGGCCGTCGACGTCGAGGTCGAGTTCGACCGGAACGGGGGAGCGCCGCGCCAATGTCTTGATCGCCGGGCCGAGGCCGCCCTTCGACAGGATTGCCGGATGCAGCCCCCGCGAGAGCTCCTGCAGATCGGTGTAGAGCTCGCCGAGCCCACCGACCACCTTGCCCAGCTGCTCCTGCAGTTCGGGTTCGGCGGCCGCCGCTTCGATCGCGCGCAACTCCAGACTCAGCGAAACGATGCGCTGCTGGGCGCCGTCGTGCAGGTCCCGCTCGAACCCGCGCCGCGCCTGGTCGGCGGCGGCCACGATGCGCGCCCGCGACGCGGTCAACTCGGCGCGGGTCTCGGCGTTGGCGATCGCCGTCGCCACCAGGTCGGCGAAATCGCAGATGTGCGCCTCGGTTCCGTCAGGTATCGCGTTGGCCTCCTGCGCCGCCACGATCAACGAGCCGCGCACCGCACCGTCGACGATGAGCGGCGCCCCGACCCCGGAGCGGGTGCCCAGGCCCTGCAGACGCTCGGCGAGTTCACCGGCGGTCACCGAGTAGTCGTCGATGCGCGCGGGTTCGGCGGTGCGCAGGATCCGCGAGCTGATGCTGTCCCCGCCGAGCGAAAACTTCTCTCCGACAGACAATTCCACGCCCGCCCGGTCGCAGGTGGCCAATACCTCGCACACCTCACCCGGTTCGAACAGCAGCAGCGTCACGTGTTGGGCGTCCAGGCTCTGGGCGAGCTCGTCGACCGCTGTCCGGTAGACGTCCTCCGGCGGGGCTCCGCGCGCCACCAGCGTGGCGACCCGGCGCAGCGCCGCCTGCTGACCGGCCAGCCCGGCGGCTTCGCGCCTGCGCTCCTCGGCTTCGGCGGTGCGCAACCGGGCCTGGTTGGCCAGCACGTTGGCCAGCAGCGCCAAGGTCAGGAAGATGATGATCGACGGCGCGAGCGTGTCGTGGCCTTCGAGGTGGAAGTAGACGTAGACCAGCGTGCTGGCCAGCGAGGTCGCGATCGCCAGGCCGAGGTTCCAGCCCGCCGAAACGATCAGCACGCCGAGCAGGAAGATCGCCCCGAACGCGTTGTCGGGCGCGAGGCGTTTCAACCCGAGGACCACCAGGATCTCGCCGATGAGCAGGCATACCGCGACGACGATGCCGGCGCCCAGCGGGCGCGCCGTCGGGCGCACGAACGCCGCGAGCAGGCGGTTCGGCAGCGATTGGCTGGTCACCGGCCGAATGGTAATGCGCGACCCTGCGTGATTCTTTCCGGTTAGCGGGAATGTAACGGTGCACGGGTCCTGCCACCCTGAAGGTATGAACCGCCGAGGAGGCCCACGATGCGTTGTCTGATCGTCGACGACAGTGCCGGCTTTCGCGACGCCGCCCGCGCGATGCTCGAGCGTGGCGGGATCTCGGTGGTGGGCACCGCGTCCGACGGCGCCGAGGCGGTGACCCAGGGCAAGACCCTGCGCCCCGACGTTGCGCTCGTCGACGTCGACCTGGGCGCCGAGAGCGGCTTCGACATCGCGGCCGATCTGGCCGAGCAGCTCGCCGACACTGCGGTCATCCTGATCTCCACGCACGACGAGCAGGACTTCGCCGATCTGATCGCCGCGAGTCCCGCGCGCGGTTTCCTGCCCAAGTTGGCGTTGTCGCCGAGCGCGATTCGCGACCTGCTCGCCTCAGCGTGACTCGAGGTACATGATCACCGCCCGCACGCGGCGGTGATCGTCGCCGGCCTCCGGCAGGTTCAGCTTGGTCAGGATGCTGCGGACATGCTTTTCGACGGTGCCCTCGGTGACCCACAATCGGCGCCCGATGCCCGCATTCGACAGCCCCTCGGCCATCAGCGTGAGCACCTCGCGCTCACGGGTGCTCAACGCCGCCAACGGGTCGTCGCGGCGTCGCGCGTCGACCAGTTCGGCGACCAGCGCCGGATCAACCACCGACGCGCCGTTGGCGATTCGCTGCAGGGTGTCGACGAAATCGGCGACATCGGTCACCCGCGATTTGAGCAGATATCCGATCGCGCGGCCGCCGGCGAGCAGTTCGGTCGCGTGGTCGACGTCGATGTGCGCCGACAGCACCACGATCCCGGTGTCCGGCGACTCCTGGCGGATGATCTTCGCGGCGTCGAGGCCCTCGGTGGTGTGCGACGGCGGCATCCGGATGTCGGTCAGCACCAGCTGCGGCTTCTGCTCCCGCACGAGCGCCAGTAGCTGGGTCGCGTCACCCGCCTGCCCGGCGACCTCGAAATCGGACCGCTGCAGCAGGCTGGCCAGGCCTTCGCGTAGCAGCACGTCGTCGTCGGCGATGACCACCCGCAGGGCACACATTTGCAGGATTCTCGCATCTCGCGGCGCCGGGCGCTGGCGCTGCCGCGGAATTGGCGGCTAGCCGGTAGCGCAACGTCCGGGGATTCGGCGGCACGGATTACCGCCAACGTCGACGACGCGGGGGTGCGATGAGAGGACGCTGAGGGCACCGCACCACACGAACAAGGAGAACCGCCGATGACCGCTTCACTGACCCGCAGCGTTCACACCGCCTCGCTGATGGACGGCGAGATCGTCGAGGAGAACGACCTGGGCTCGATGCGCCGGATCACCGCCGACAACCTGCCGATCCTCAAGCGGCTCTCGATCAAGCGCGTGCTGCTCAACCCCGGATCCATGCGCACCCCGCACTGGCACGCCAACGCCAACGAACTCACCTACTGCGTGTCCGGGACGGCGCTGGTGTCGATGCTCGACAACCACAGCCGGTTCACCAGTTTCATCGTCACCGCCGGGCAGATGTTCCACGCCGACTCCGGGTCGCTGCACCACATCGAGAACATCGGCGAGGACGTCGCAGAGTTCATCATCGCGTTCCGCCACGAGCGCCCCGAGGATTTCGGGCTCGGTGCGACGTTCGGCGCGTTCAGCGACGCGGTGCTCGGCAACACCTACGACCTGCCCGCGGCCGACTTCGCCAGGATCCGCCGCGACACCGCCGATCACAAACTCGCCGCGCGTATCGGGGACCCCGAGATCCCGCCGTCGGCGTACTTCTCGGATCCGCAGAAGTTCGACATCGAAGCCCAGACACCGGGTTTGAACTACGTCAGCGGCAACGCGCGGTTCGCCCGCGACCAGTTCTGGCCGGCGCTCAAGGACATCTCGATGTACTCGCTTCGCGTCGCCGAGGACGGTATGCGTGAACCGCACTGGCACCCGGTCACCGCCGAGATGGGTTACGTCCAGCACGGCGACGCGCGGATGACGATCATGAATCCCGATGGGACGCTGGACACCTGGAACCTCACCACCGGCGACATGTACTTCATCCCGCGCGCCTATCCACACCACATCGAGAACATCGGCAGCGACGAGTGGCACTTCCTGATCTTCTTCGACCAGCCTTTCCCGGCCGACATCGGCTACCGCGCATCGGCCAGCGCGTATTCGCGGGAAGTGCTGGCCGCGGCGTTCAACACCCACATCGACGACCTGCCGAACTTCCCGTTCACGCCGGCCGATCCGCTGATCGTCAGCCGAGTCAACCCGGTCGACTGAACCCGACGACTACCGCAGCGACGCGGTATCGATCACGAAGCGGTACCGCACGTCGCTGGACACCACCCGGTCGTAGGCCTCGTTGATGTAATCGGGTGTGATGACCTCGATTTCGGGCAGCACATCATGCTCGGCGCAGAAGTCGAGCATCTCCTGCGTCTCGGCGATCCCGCCGATCATCGAGCCGGAGAGGCTGCGCCTGCCGCCGGCGAGCGGATGAGCGGGCACGGCCATCGGCTTCTCGGGCATACCGAGCTCGACCAGGGTGCCGTCGACCTTGAGCAGGTTGAGGTAGTCGCCCATGTCGAGGTTGGCCGACACGGTGTTGAGGATGACGTCGAACGAGCCGGCCAGCTTGGCGAACGTGTCGGCGTCAGAGGTGGCGTGATACTCGTCGGCGCCCAGGCGCAGCCCGTCCTCCATCTTCTTCAGCGACTGCGAGAGCACCGTCACGTGCGCGCCCATCGCGTGCGCCAACTTGACGCCCATGTGGCCGAGTCCGCCCAGACCGATGATCGCGACGCGGGTGCCCTCGCCGACGTTCCAGTGGCGCAGCGGCGAATACAGCGTGATGCCCGCGCACAACAGGGGAGCGGCGGCGTCGAGGGGCAGGCCCTCGGGAATGCGCAGCACGTAGTTCTCGTCGACGACGATGGCGCCGCTGTAGCCGCCCTGGGTCTGTTGCCCGTCGCGGCCGATCGCGTTGTAGGTGCCGACCATTCCGGTGCCGGTGCAGTACTGCTCGTTGCCGGCGCGGCACTGCTCACACTCGCGGCAGGAGTCGACGAAACAGCCGACGCCGACGCGGTCGCCGACGGCGAACTTGGTGACCTCCGTGCCGACGGCGGTGACGACGCCGGCGATCTCGTGGCCGGGTACCACCGGATACCTCGCGCGGCCCCACTCGTCGCGCACCGTGTGGATGTCGGAGTGGCAGATGCCCGCGAAGTGGATGTCGAACGCCACATCATGGGGTCCGACCTCGCGGCGGGTGATGGTGGTCTTCTCCAGCGGTGCGGAGGCGGACGGTGCGGCGTAGGCGGTAACGGTGCTCATGAAGGCCTTCTATCCCATATTCGGCAACAAAAACTGACCGCGACGTTGCGGCATCCTGTGGGGCAACGAACAGCGAGTGCGCAGAGATTCCGCGCGCAGCTGTGAATTTGCTCCTAAAGTCCGGGCGCGCGGAACGCGCCGTTGAACGACGTCCGCTCGTAACGGGCCACCTCAGCGGCCGTGTATGGGTCGCGGTCGACGATGTCCTGGGCTTCCTCGGCGGTGATGTCGCCGGTGACCAGCACCGCGCCGGTCTCATCGTCCAGGCGTCCGGCCAGCACGATCCGTCCGGCGGCGACCTCACCTTTGAGCCATTCCAGGTGGGCGGGGCGGGTCTGGTTGATGACATCGGCGGGCTGCAGATAGGTCGACTTCAGAACGTGGAACACGGTGGCAACGCTAGCGGACGGCCGGCACGGAGATCACCTCGCCGGTGCGCTCGCGCAGCGCCGCGATCTCGGCGTCGGGCACGCCCAGAATGCGCACGCACGCGTCGGCGACGTGCAGCGGCAGTTCGACGCGCCCGGGACCCGGCGGCATCGCCCACATGTTGACCAGCGACTCGACCAGATGGAACGGGAGCCCGGCGGCGACCTCGTTCACCCCGGTCTGGGCGACCACACCTCGGCCGCACTCCAGATAGTGCAGGCGTAGCCGTTCGCGGTCGGACCAGAACGGCTCCAGCCGCGAATCACGCAATTCCGGAAGCAGGTACAGCGCGCCGAGGTTCCACCGCCCGCTGAGCAATTGCTCACCGTCGAAGGCCGCCAGCGCGTGCAGTCGTTCGGGCGCGGACAGCGCGGGATGGGTGTCGGCGAGGCGGCCGACGAACCGCAGGCTCGGTGTCACCGTCTGGTTCAGCAGCGCGCACAGGATGTCGTCTTTGGTTTTGAAGTAGTGGTACAGCGACGCCTGCCGGATGCCCACCCACTCCGCGATCGTGCGTGTCGAGGTCGCGGCGTAGCCGACCGTGGTGAACAATTCGCCTGCGGCGTCGAGGATTTCGTCGCGTGCGGTCAGGCCGGGGCGCCGCTGGGTGTGCAGGCGCGGCCGGCCTGCCCTGGCGAGCGACATGGTGTCATCGTGACCCATCGGCCCCCGCCACCGGCAGGCCCGCTGCGTTTCTGTCACACGACAGAAACGCACGACACCTATCGGTTACCTACTCCCGCAATTGGTTACCCCGGCGACACCCGCCGAGGCTTTCCCGGCGCGAAACTGTCAACTGACAGGCAAGCCCGATGCCGTGCCGCTGCGCCAGGCTTCGAAGGCGGGAGCGTTCTGATTGATGGGCATCGCGGTATCCGACGCCGACGCGTACACGCAAACCACTGACACACCACCCGTGGCGGATCCTGTCGCGGCGGTCGGCGATCTGCGGGTGACGTTCCGGCGCAACGGCCGTGACGTCCATGCGCTGCGCGGTGTCTCGCTGTCCATCGCCAAGGGCGAGATCCTCGGTCTGGTCGGCGAATCCGGTTCGGGTAAGAGCGTGCTCGGGTTCGGGCTGCTCGGGTTGCTGCCGGCCGGCACCCGCATCGACGGCACCGTACGGGTCGCCGGGTCCGACATGGTGCGCGGCGACGCGAAGGCCCTGCGCAAGGTGCGCCGGCTGGATCTTGGTGCGGTGTTCCAGGATCCGATGACGTCGCTGAACCCGACGATGCGGATCGGCAGGCAGGTCGCCGAAGCCGCGGGCAGCGACGAAGAGGCCCTGCGGTTGCTTACCGCCGTCGGGATCCCGGAGCCGGAGCGACGGATGCGGGCCTACCCGCACGAGCTCTCCGGCGGCTTGCGGCAGCGGGTGATGATCGCGATCGCGATCGCCGGCGACCCCGAACTGATCATCGCCGACGAACCCACCACCGCCCTCGACGTCACCGTGCAGGCCCAGGTGCTGCGGCTGCTGGCGCGGCTGCGCGACGAAATCGGTTGCAGCATCGTGCTGATCACCCACGACCTCGGGGTCGCGGCCCAGATCGCCGACCGCATCGCGGTGCTCTACGCCGGCCGGATCGCCGAGGTCGGTCCTACCGCGGCCGTCCTCGAGACGCCGTCGCATCCGTACACCCACGGCCTGCTGCGTTCACGGCTGACCCTGACCACCGCCCGCGACCGTCGGCTCGCCGCGCTGGCCGGGTCCGTGCCCAGCCCGGTCACCCCGTTGCCCGGCTGCGCGTTCGCGCCGCGCTGCGCGCTGACCACCGAGGCGTGCACCAAGGCGCCACCGGACCCGATCGCGGTCGGGGCCAATCGGGTCAGCGCCTGCCTGTTGCCGCTCGACGAGGTGGCCCGCGACCTCGGCACCAAGTCGACGACCACCGACGAGCCCTTCCCGGCGCCACCCGTCGAACGCGCCGCCGCACCGGCTTCGGTGGTGCTGCGCGATGTCACCAAGACGTTCTCGGTGACCCGCCGATGGCTCGACCGCGGCGCCGACCATGACGGTAAACTTCATGCGCTGCGCGGAGTTTCGCTGCGCGTCGAGCACGGCGAGTCGGTCGCGATCGTCGGCGAGAGCGGATCGGGCAAGTCGACCCTGCTACGGGTCATCGCGGGTCTGGAGAAACCCACGGCCGGGACGGTCGAGTTGGCCGGCGGGCGGCGCCCGCAGATGGTGTTCCAGGACGCGGGCGCGTCGCTGACGCCGTGGCTGTCGGTCGGTGAGCTGATCGCGGAACGGCTGCGCGGGACGACGAAATCGCGCTCGGCCCGCCGGGCGGCCGTGGCCGAGGTGCTCGAACGGGTCGGGCTGCCGGCCGAGGTCGCGAAATCGCGGGCCGCGCAACTGTCCGGCGGTCAGCGCCAGCGGGTTTCGCTGGCCCGCGCGACCGTCGTGCCGCCGTCGGTGCTGCTGTGCGACGAGCCCACCAGCGCACTGGACGTGTCGCTGGCGGCGTCGGTGCTCAACCTGATCGGCGATCTGCGGCGCAGCCTGAACATGTCGGTCGTGTTCGTCACCCACGACCTGTCGGTGGCCCGCGTCGTCGCCGACCGCATCGCGGTGATGTACCTCGGCCGCATCGTCGAGGTGGGACCCGCCGAGCAGGTCATCGGCGCGCCGGCGCACCCCTACACACAGGCGCTCGTCGACTCCATACCCGACCTCGGACGCGAATCACAGCCGTTGGCAGGCGAACCCGCCAGTCCGCTGTCGCCGCCACCGGGCTGCGCCTTCCATCCACGCTGCCCGATCGCTGTCGATGCCTGCGGTGATCGGCAACTCGACGTCCGGCTGGAGGGTGAACCCGGCAACCCGCACCAGGTCGCGTGCATCGAACGGAAGGCGTGCTGATGGCCCTCGTGTCGTCCGGTGTGTCACCGGCTGCCGGAGCGCTGCCCGCCGCGCCGCTGGTGCGCGGTCGCGAGCGGAAGCTGTTGGCGCTGCCGAAGATCGACTCGGCGATCGTCAACTGGATCGGGCTGTCGCTGATCGCCGTCGTCACCCTGATCGCGCTCGCGGTGCCGGTCCTCGCTCCGTATGACCCGTTGACCCCGGTCGGGATGCCGCTGCAGGCGCCCGGCCACGGCGGCTTCCTGCTCGGCACCGACAGCATCGGCCGCGACATCCTGTCGCGGGTCCTGTTCGGCGTGCGGTCGAGCTGGTTCGCCGCGCTGGCGGTGGTCGCACTCGGGCTGGTGATCGGCGGGCTGGTCGGCCTGATCGCCGGAGCCGCCGGCGGCTGGCTGGATTCGCTGCTGATGCGGATCACCGACGCGTTCCTGTCGCTGCCCGCCCCGGTGCTGGCGATCGCGGTGGTCGCGGCCCTCGGTCCCGGGTTCGTGCACACGCTGATCGCGGTCTCGATCGTGTGGTGGCCGTTCTACGCCCGGCTGGTCCGCGGCGAGGTGGCCCGCCTGAAAGCCCGGCCGCACGTCGAGGCGGCCAAACTCGCCGGGGTGAGCCCCATGCGGCTCGCCGGCCGGCACCTGCTGCCCGGTGCCGTGCCCAACGCGCTGGTGGCCGCGAGCCTGGACATCGGCACGCTGATCCTCACGCTGGCGGCGCTGTCGTTCCTCGGTCTCGGCCAGTCGGCGCCCGCCCCGGAACTGGGCGCCGACTCCGCCCGCAACCTCAGCTATTTCCTGCAGCAGTGGTGGATCCCGGTGATGCCCGGCCTCGGCGTGCTGGCGCTGGCCCTGGTGGGCAACATCGCCGGCGACTGCCTGCGCAACCTGATGAAGACGAGATGATGCGATGAAGACGTTCGTGGCGACCCGCCTGGCGGCGATGGTGGCGATCCTGATCGCGTTGACCGCGGTGATGTTCGTGCTGCAGAACATCTCTCCGCTCGACCCGGTGAAGGCCCAGCTCGGTGCGCAGGCGTCGGCATCGGCGGTGGCCGAGCGACGCGAGGCTCTGGGCCTCAACGATCCGATCCCCGTCCAGTTCTGGAACTACCTGACCGGCGCGGTCACCGGCGACCTCGGCACCTCGTACCGGACCCGGCACGGCGTGGCGTCGGATCTGGCCGACTTCCTGCCCGCCACACTGGAACTCGCGCTGTTCGGGATCGGGATCGCGTTGATCCTGGCGGTGGTGCTGGCGTTCGGCACGACGCTGAACTGGCGCGGCGCGGGCGTGCTGCGCGCGGTGCTGTTCACCGGGGCGTCGGCGCCGATGTTCCTGCTCGGCATCGTCGGCTTGATCGTGTTCTACCAGAAGCTGGGCTGGGTGCCAGCCAACGGGCGCATCGGGATCGCCGACCCGCCGGACGGCCCGACCGGGCTGCTCACCGTCGACGGACTGCTCAGCGGGCGGCTCGACGTCGTCGCCGACGCACTGCGCCACCTGATCCTGCCCGCGGTGGTGATCGCGATCGGCCCCGCGGTGGCGATCGGCCGGGTGCTGCGCAGCAGCCTGCTCGGCGACATCGACAGCGACTACGCGAGAACCGCACGCGCCAAAGGCCTGTCCGAGACCCGGGTGATGGCCGGGCACGTGCTGCGCAACTCGGTCGGTGCGGCGTTGTCGATGACGGGTCTGCAAGTGGGCCTGATGTTCTCCGGTGTGCTGGTGATCGAGCAGGTGTTCGGCTGGCCGGGCATCGGGCAGTACATCGCCCAGAGCATCCCGGTCGCCGACTTTCCCGCGATCGCCGGCGTGACGCTGATGCTCGGCGCGCTCTACGTCTTCATCAACACGGCGGTCGACCTGCTGCAGGCCGCCGCCGATCCCCGTATCGCCGTGACAGGAGGCTGAGTGCCCACACAACCGCTCATCGTCGGGAACCCGGTTCTCGTCGTCGTCGACATCCAGGAGGGCGGCGGCATGTCCGCCGACGACGCGGGCATCCCGGTGATGCCCGGCCACGCCGACCGTGTCGCGGTCGCCGAGCGCCTGCTCGCGGCCGCCCGCGGCGCCGGCGTTCCGGTGGTGTTCTTCCAGGAGGTGCACCGGCCCAGCGGCGTCGACTTCGGCCGCGAACTCGACGGCGTCGAGGGCGTGCACTGCGTCGAAGGACAACCCGGCACCGACCTGGAGCCGACCCTGCGGCCGCTGCCGACCGAGTTCCACATCGTCAAACGGCGCTACTCCGGTTTCATCGGAACCGATTTCGAGATCGTGCTGCGCGGCCTGCAGGCCTCGACGCTGATCCTGATCGGCGGGCTGACCGACGTGTGCGTGCACTACACCTTCGCCGACGCCCACCAGCGCGACTACTACGTCCGCGTGGTCACCGACTGTGTGGGCGGCTCGTCGCAGTACCGCCACGACGCCGCGCTCGACGCAATGGAGTACCTGCAGACCGGCGCCCTACGCACCAGCGACGAGATCATCGACGCGTTCGCGCGAATCGCCGCCGGCGCACCAGTTCTGGAAGGAGCCAACCGATGAGGCACCGCATACGCGCACTGGCCGCCGTCGGCGCCGCCGCAATGCTGCTGCTGAGTGGTTGCGGCGGTTCGGATTCCGGCGGCGGGACGCCCAACGCCGCACCGACCGACAAGGTCCTGCACCTGTCGTTCCTGCAGGACATCGGACAGCCACCGGACCCCGACGTGTTCTACGCCGGCCAGGGTCTGCTGCTGACGACCAACACCTACGAGGGTCTGCTGCAGTACAAGAGCGGCACCGAGAAACCCGAACTCGAACCGCTGCTGGCCACCGAGTGGACCGCGTCGCCCGACAACAAGATCTTCACCTTCAAACTGCGGCAGGGGGTCAAGTTCCACGACGGCACCCCGTTCACCGCCGCCGCGGTCAAGGCCTCGTTCGACCGCAGGCTCGCGGTCAACCAGGGCCCCGCGTACATGGTCGCCGACGTCGAATCGATCACCACCCAGGGCGATTACGACGTGACCATCACCTTGAAGGCACCGAACTCGGCGTTTTTGGACTACCTCGCCTGCCCGTACGGGCCGCGCATGATGAGCCCCGAGGGGCTGGCCAAGAACGCCGGCGACGACCACGCTCAGAGCTACCTGACCAACCACGACCTCGGCACCGGCCCCTACGTGCTGACCGCCGCCGAGGTCGGATCGCGCTACGCGCTCGAAGCGTTCGGGGACTACTGGGGGCAGAAGCCGTATTTCGAGAAGGTCGAGATCCCCGTCATCACCGACGTCTCGGCGCAGCAGTTGCAGTTCAACAACGGCCAGATCGCCGCGATCCTGCACGACCTGCCGTCCTCGGCGGTGGGCCAGTATCTCAACGACAGCAAATATGCGCATTACTCGCTGCCGACCATGATGTCGAACTACCTCTACATCAACCCGCACAAGGGGATGCTGACCGATCCGAAGAACCGCTCCGCGGTGCTCAAGGCGGTCAACGTCGACGAACTGGTCAAGCAGACCTATTTCGGTCGCGGCGACGTGGCGGGGCAGATCTACCCGCCCAACATGATCGGCACCGAGTACGCCAAGCAGGACACCGGCCACGACCCGTCGGTGCTCAGCGGCATCGCGGCCGGGCTGTCCGCCGATCAGAAGACGGTGACCGTCGGCTACGACTCCAGCAACCCCGACAACCAGCTGATCAGCAACCTGATCCAAACTCAATTGGCGGCAGCGGGTTTGACCGCGAAGGTGCAGAGTTACCCGACCTCGGAGATCTACGCCTGGATCGGCGGGGACGGACAGGCCGCACCCGAACTGCTGACGCTGCTGGCGTGGCCGGACGCGCCGTCGCCCTACACCTGGGGACACATCTCCTGGGACGCCGACGGCGGGCTGAACTACCTCGGGTGCTCGGCGCCGCCCGTCACCGAGGCGCTGCAGCGCGGACTGCCCACCGGATCGCCGCAGGAGTTCTCCCGGGCCGGACTCGAGGCGCTCAAGACCGGCTGCTGGCTCAACGTCGCCGATGTCAACGACTTCATGGTCGCCCAGCCGTGGCTCAAGGGTGTCGAACAGGCGCATGTGGTGACGAACCCGAACTCGCTGCGGCTGGCGGCACTTTCGGTCGGCTGATGGCACCGACCAGCGGGGTCCGCAGGATCGTCCTGCTCACCCTCGGGTGGGAGGAGCTGCCGAAATCGGTGTCCGTGCACGGCAGCTCCCCGGCGGAGCGACTGCGCGAACCCGTACCCGGGGTGCTGCTGCAGACCGACGGCGGGTGGGTGCTGCTCGACACCGGCTTCAACACCGCGCTGATCCGCGACCCGGCGCTGCGCAGGCGGTTCTATCCCAGCGTCGAGTACCAGCCGATACTTCCGGGTCCCGGCGAGCCGATCGAGGAGGCGCTGGCCGACATCGGCGTCGACGTCGACGACATCCACCTCGTCGCGCTGTCACACCTGCATGTCGACCACGCTGGCGGTCTGAAGCTGTTCGCGGGCAAGATGCCCGTGCACGCGCAGCGCCGCGAGGTCGAGTACGGCCTGTCGAATCACCCCGAGTCGGAACGGCACGCGATCTTCCGGATCGACTTCGACGACCCGGCCATCGACTGGCGGCTGGCCGACGGCGAGGCCGAGATCGCACCGGGCATCACGGCGGTGCCCACCTACGGGCACACCCCGGGGCATCAGAGCTTCGTCGTCGACCTCGACCCGTGTGTCGGCGGCGGCGGCTTCGTGTTCGCGTTCGACGCCGCCGATCTCACCGAGAACATCGAGCACGAATTGGCGATCGGCGGGTTCATCGACGTCGAACCCGAAGACACCATTGAGCCGATCCGGCGACTCAAAAGCCTGGCCCGCGACAAGGGGTATCCGCTCATCCCGGGTCACGATCCGCACGTATGGCCGGAGATGACCCGCCAGTTCCGGGACCGGTTCGGCCCGGTGACGACATGAGCCGCGGGCGTCACGGGTGCAGCGGGCTGTGGCGCCGGATCCTGCTGGTCGAGGCCGACGGCAGCCGCGACACCAGCACCGACATCGTGTGGCTGCAGGGGATCACGTGCTACGTCGACTCGCGGGGCTTCGCGGGCCGGTTGAGCCGACACGACGACATCTTCGAGTGGCACCGGGCGATCGACCTGCTGCCGCCGTCGGGCACTCCCGATGTCGGTCGGATGCATTGGGAAGCAGACATATTGGTGGAGACCGGTGTGCATGCCGACTACATCGAGCACTGGGTTCGCGAGGACATCGACCGCGCGCCGTGCTGGGCGGTCACTGCGCGCGGCCCCGCCGGCGAAGACGCTCTGCTGCTGCGGGTCGGCACTCTGTTCGGCTGGGCGAACCCGTCGCAGGTCATCGTCGGCACGGTCGGCGGCGCGGAATGGACGGCGCTGGGCGTGCGGATGGACGATGGCGAACTCGTCGCCGACGGGCTGCGATGGACAGTGAAGGAAACCGAAGGGGTCGTGAATACATGAGTGGCGCAACGTCGTTCACCTCGATACCGGTCATCGATGTCGCCGGTCTGCGCTCAGCAGACCGCCTCGACCGCGAGCGCGTCGCGCAGCAGATCGGCGCGGCCGCGCGCGAAGTCGGCTTCTTCTACATCACCGGATCCGGTGTCGGCGAGGCGCTGTTCGAGCGGCTGCTGGCCGCGGCCAAAGCCTTCTTCGCCCTGCCGGTCGACGAGAAGATGCGCTCCTACATCGGGCTGTCGCGCTGCCACCGCGGATACGTCCCGGTCGGGGAGGAGGGTGTGGAGACCGGAACCGCCGACTTCAAGGAGGCGTTCGACACCGCGCTGGACCTGCCCGCCGACGACCCGGACTACCTGGCGGGCAACCCGATGCTGGGTCCGAACACCTGGCCCGACCTGCCGGGCTTCGCCGAAGCCGTCACCGACTACTACACCGCCGTGCTCGCCGAGGGGCGTCGGCTGCTGTGGGCGTTCGCGGTCGCGCTCGACGAGGATCCGGACACCTTCTCCCGGTACGCCACCAAGACGCCCAGCCAGCTGCGGCTGGTGCACTACCCGTACAACCCGGACGTCACCGACCGGCCCGGAATCGGCGCGCACACCGACTACGAATGCTTCACGCTGCTCAAGCCCACCGCCCCCGGCCTGGAGGTCCTCAACGGCGACGGCAAATGGATCGACGTCCCGCCGATCGAAGGCAGCTTCGTGGTCAACATCGGCGACATGCTCGAGTTGTGGACCAACGGGGAGTTCGTCGCCACCAGCCACCGGGTGCGCAAGGTCGCCGAGGAACGCTACTCGTTTCCGCTGTTCTTCAACGTCGACTACGCCACCGAGGTGAAACCGTTGCCGCAGTTCGCCTCTCGGGGGCCCCGGCCGGCGTTGCGGGCCGGTGAGCACCTGTTCGCCCAGACCGCGCAGACCTTCGCCTATCTCCGCGACCGCATCGACCGCGGTGAGTTGGTGCTGCCCGACGGTTCACTGGTGACGGGCCAGTTCGGTCAGCAGGCCCGCTACGGCGTCGACGGCGTCAGTTGATCGGTGCGTTGATCCACTGCAGGTCGGCCAGGATTCCGCGGGCGGCGACGATCCCTTCGCCGGTCTGCCACACCTCGTTGTTCACCGCGAAGACCCGGTTGTCGCGGGTGGCGCTCAGCTTCTTCCACGCATCGCTCTCCATCACCGCCGGTGCGCGGTCTCTGGCCTCCGGCGAGGCGAACGACACGTAGACGATGTCACCGTCGGCGGCCGACAGGTCGGGGGAGTCGGCCAGGTCAATGTCGGTGACGCCGACCTCGATATAGGGCTTGTCGGTGAACCGTTGCGCGGCAGGCCGATCGACCCCGACGTCGGCCAGCACCCGGCCGGGGAACGTGTCGGCGCCGTAGACCCGCATCGTCGTATCGGTGAACTCAACGACCGATGCCTGGAAGTGGGTGGCGTCGTTGTCGGCGCCGATCCGGTCGGCGGCGCGGTCGAAGCCCTCGATCAGGCCGGTGGCCGCGTCCTGCCGGCCGGTCGCCGCTCCGACGGTGCGCAGGTTGTCCTGCCAGGCAGGTCCTGGCGCACCGGTGAACACCGTCGGCGCGATGTCCGACAGTTCACCGAACGCCTCCGGCGTCAGCGCCTCGGAGCCGAGGATGAGGTCGGGCGTTGCCGCCCGGATCGCGTCCAGGTCGGGCGCGCTGCGGGTGCCGACGCCGGGAACGTCGTGGATCACCTGGCCCAGATACGACGGCTGCGCGGACGAGCCGTCGGGCAGGGCGGCGCCTACCACCCGCGACTGCAGGCCGAGCGCGCACAGCGCGTCGAGCTGGTCACCGGCGAGCACCACGATGCGCTGCGGGTCGGCGCGGACCACGGTCTCACCCGCGGCGTGCCGCACGGCGCGGTCCGGCGGACCCGGATCGACCGGGGTGGGCTCCGGGGCGCACGACTCGTCGGGCCTGCGCTGGTTGCCCAGCACCCCGGCGCCCGCGATCCGGGTCGTGCTGGTGATGATCGACTGCGTCGCGGCGCCGTCGGGCGCCTGTCCGCCGAGGGAGCCGCCGCACCCGCTGAGCACGCTGACACCGACCGCCGCGGCTACCGCCGCCAAGCCCAGCGCCCTGGCCGCCGACACCCACCGCGGTCCGCTGATCAGCACGTTGCCGACGGTAACATCCGGGCAGCTCCCGGCCCGTGGACCGGTGCGAACCGCCGAATACGACGGTTTGTAGGACCTGGACGACTTGTGGGTACAGAGCCAGCTAGGATTCCATCAGCAATACTGCGGGCAAGCCCTGATCGGATTTTGGAGGACCTGTTGGTAGCCGAAGCGCCCCCCATCGGAGAACTCGAGGCACGACGTCCGTTCCCGGCCCGGCTCGGTCCCAAGGGCAACCTGATCTACAAGCTGATCACGACGACCGATCACAAGCTGATCGGCATCATGTACTGCGTCGCCTGCTTCATCTTCTTCTTCATCGGCGGGCTGATGGCGCTGTTCATGCGCACCGAGCTGGCCATGCCCGGGCTGCAGTTCCTGAGCAACGAGCAGTTCAACCAGCTGTTCACCATGCACGGCACGGTGATGCTGCTGTTCTACGCCACCCCGATCGTGTTCGGCTTCGCGAACCTGGTGCTGCCGCTGCAGATCGGCGCGCCCGATGTGGCGTTCCCGCGGCTGAACGCGTTCTCGTTCTGGCTGTTCCTGTTCGGCGCGCTGATCGCGCTGGCCGGCTTCATCACCCCCGGCGGCGCCGCCGACTTCGGCTGGACCGCCTACACCCCGCTGACCGACGCGATCCACTCGCCGGGCGCCGGCGGTGACCTGTGGATCATGGGCCTGGCCGTCGGTGGTCTGGGCACCATCCTCGGTGGCGTGAACATGATCACGACCGTGGTGTGCATGCGCGCGCCCGGCATGACCATGTTCCGGATGCCGATCTTCACCTGGAACATCCTGGTGACGTCGATCCTGGTGTTGCTGGCGTTCCCGATCCTGACCGCGGCGCTGTTCGGCCTGGCCGCCGACCGTCACCTCGGCGCGCACGTCTACGACCCGGCCAACGGCGGTGTGCTGCTGTGGCAGCACCTGTTCTGGTTCTTCGGTCACCCCGAGGTGTACATCATCGCGCTGCCGTTCTTCGGCATCGTGTCGGAGATCTTCCCGGTGTTCAGCCGCAAGCCCATCTTCGGTTACACGACGCTGATCTACGCGACGCTGGCGATCGCGGCGCTGTCGGTGGCGGTGTGGGCGCACCACATGTACGCCACCGGCGCGGTGCTGCTGCCCTTCTTCTCGTTCATGACGTTCCTGATCGCGGTGCCGACCGGGATCAAGTTCTTCAACTGGATAGGCACGATGTGGAAGGGGCAGTTGACGTTCGAGACACCGATGCTGTTCTCGATCGGCTTCCTGCTGACCTTCCTGCTCGGCGGCCTGTCGGGCGTGCTGCTGGCCAGCCCGCCGCTGGACTTCCACGTCACCGACAGCTACTTCGTCATCGCGCACTTCCACTACGTGCTGTTCGGCACGATCGTGTTCGCCACGTACGCCGGCATCTACTTCTGGTTCCCGAAGATGACCGGCCGGCTGCTCGATGAGCGGCTGGGCAAGCTGCACTTCTGGCTGACGTTCATCGGGTTCCACACCACGTTCCTGGTGCAGCACTGGGTCGGTGACGAGGGCATGCCCCGCCGCTACGCCGACTACCTGCCGTCGGACGGCTTCACCACGCTCAACGTCGTCTCGACGATCGGCGCGTTCATCCTGGGCATCTCGACGATCCCGTTCGTCTGGAACGTGTTCAAGAGCTGGCGCTACGGCGAGCCGGTCACCGTCGACGATCCGTGGGGTTACGGAAACTCGCTGGAGTGGGCGACGTCGTGCCCGCCGCCGCGGCACAACTTCACCGAACTGCCCCGGATCCGTTCGGAGCGGCCCGCGTTCGAGCTGCACTATCCGCACATGGTGGACCGGATGCGCGCCGAGGCACACGTCGGCCGCAGCCACGGCCCCGAGGACGGCGACGTGACACGGTTGGACGACGCGAACGTCCGCACCTGACGATCGCGGCATGACCGGTCAACCACGCGAGCGCTCGTCGCTGTTGATCACGGTCACCGGCGCCGATCAGCCGGGCGTGACGTCGGCGTTGTTCGAGGTGCTCTCGCGCCACAACGTCGAGTTGCTCAACGTCGAGCAGGTCGTCATCCGCGGCCGGTTGACGCTCGGGGTGCTGGTGGCCGGGTCGGCCGAGGTGACCGGGGGCGCTCCCTTGCGCGACGAGGTGACCGCCGCGATCCGCGGTGTCGGCCTGGACGTCACGATCGAACGCAGCGACGGGCAGCCGGTGATGCGCGAGCCGTCGACGCACACGATCATCGTGCTCGGCAGGCCGATCACCGCCGACGAGTTCGGCGTGGTGGCCCGCGAACTGGCCCGGCTGCAGGTCAACATCGACACCATCCGCGGCGTATCCGATTACCCGGTAACGGGATTGGAGCTGCGGGTCTCGGTGCCGTCGCAGCAGGTCTATGAAGAACTGCAGAAGACGCTGGCGCGGGTCGCCGCCGACCAGGAGATCGACGTCGCGATCGAGGACTACAGCCTGTCGCGGCGGGCCAAGCGGCTCATCGTCTTCGACGTCGACTCCACGCTGATCCAGGGTGAGGTCATCGAGATGCTGGCCGCCCGGGTCGGCGCCGAGGCTGCGGTCGCGGAGGTCACCGAGGCCGCGATGCGCGGTGAACTGGACTTCGCCGAATCGCTGCACCGGCGGGTCGCGACGCTGGCGGGACTGCCCGCGTCGGTGCTCGACGACGTCGCCGAGCAGATCGAGCTGACGCCGGGCGCCAGGACCACCCTGCGCACGCTGCGGCGACTCGGCTTCCACTGCGGCATCGTGTCGGGCGGTTTCCGTCAGGTCATCGAACCGCTGGCGCACGAACTGATGATGGACTTCGTCGCCGCCAACGAACTCGAGATCGTCGACGGCAAGCTGACCGGGCGGGTCATCGGGCAGGTCATCGACCGCCCCGGAAAAGCCAAGGCGCTGCGCGACTTCGCTCATCAGGCCGGCGTGCCGATGGAGCAGACGGTGGCGGTCGGCGACGGCGCCAACGACATCGACATGCTGTCCGCCGCGGGACTCGGCGTGGCGTTCAACGCCAAACCCGCTCTGCGCGAGGTCGCCGACGCGTCGCTGAGTAACCCGTATCTGGACTCCGTGCTGTTCATCCTGGGCATCACCCGCGGCGAGATCGAGGCCGCGGACGCGATCGACGGCGTCGTGCGCCGCGTCGAGATCCCCGACTGACCGCCCGTTCTCTTGCGCGAGCTGGGCCCACGTCGAAGGCAGGGGAACGCGAAAGCCCCCTTTTTCGCGGCTTTCCGGGGGACTTTGCGTCTGCTCGGCAGTGGTTTAGACGACCACCGCGGTGGGTTCGGGCGCCGACAGCCCCGTGACGCTGTGCCATGCCCGCGCGAGCAACTCCACCGCCTCGTCGAGCTGCGGTTCGGGCAGCGCGTAGGGCACCCGGACGAACCGCTCGAGGGTGCCGTCGACGCCGAACCGCGGGCCGGCGGGCAGATCCAGACCCAGCCGGGACGCCGCCGCCGACAACGCCGTGCTCATCGGCGCGGGCAGGCGTACCCACAGGGACATGCCGCCGACGCCCGGGCCGGGTTCCCAGTCGGGCAGGTGACGGCTCAGTAGCGTCTGCAGGTGTGCGCGGCGGCTGCGCAGGATCTCCCGCCGCTCCGGCAGCAGTTCGGTATGGCGCGCGAGAAGCCTTGCGGCGGCGTACTGTTCGAGCACCGCCGTGCCCATGTCGATCGACGGCCGCAGCGCCGCGATGGTGGCGATGGTGGCGCGTTCGGCGCGGATCCAGCCGACCCGCAGCCCGCCCCAGAACGACTTGGACATTGAGCCGATCGTCAGCACCAGATCGCGTCGTGTGGTCATCTCGGCCGCCATCGGTCCCGGCATCGGATCGTCGAGCCACATGTCGAGGATCGTCTCGTCGATGATGGTGCGGGTGCGGGTCTCGGCGATGATGCGCGCCAACTGTTTTCGGTCCGCAGTCGGCATCGTCATGCCGGTCGGGTTCTGGTTGTCGGGGATCAGGTACGCCAAGCTCGGCGACACCTGGTGCACGACGGCCTGCAGTGCGTCGAGGTCCCAACCGTCGTCGGTCAGCGCGACCGGCACCGCGCGGGCCCCGGACGTCGCGATCGAGGACAGCGCACCGTGGTAGGTCGGTTGCTCGACGAGCACGCGGTCGCCGGGCTGGACGTAGGTCGTCAGGATCAACCCGATGGCGTGCAGCGCGCCCGTCGTCACCATGATCTCTTCTGGATCGGTGGGAAGGCCTCGCTCGCAATACCTTTCGGCAATGGCCTGCCGCAGGGCGGGGACGCCGACGAGTTCGTGGCCCGGGGCGTGCAGATACGGCGTCACATCCTGGGTGGCCTCGGAGAACGCCTCCATCACCGCGGCCGCGGGAGCCGAGAGCGCCGCGGCGGCCAGGCTGACCGTCGGCGGCGCGGACTCGACGCGCGCGGCCGGGGCGACCGGCAGCGCCGTGGTGCTGCGCGCGCCGCGCCGGGCGTTGAGGTAGCCGTCGTCGCGCAGCTGGGTGTAGGCGGCGGTGACGGTGGTCCGCGACACCCGCAGCGCATCGGCGAGCGCGCGCTCGCTGGGCAGTCGCGCGCCGACCGGGAGGCGGCCGTCGATGATCAGCAGCCGGATCGCGTCGGCCAGACCTTGGTAGGCCGGACCGGTCCGACTGGACGTCCGCCAGTTGCCCAGTTCCCGGGCCAACCGGTCCACATTCAGTGCCCGTGCGGGCATATCGATCGTCATTACAGGCCAGTATTCGCCAACTGGCTATTGAAGGGCAAGCCAGTTGGCCAGAATCATCGGGGCATGAGCGAAAACTGGATCTCTCGGCTGGGCGGGCGGCTCGCCCGGCTCTTCACCTGGCAGCCACCGATCGCCTACAGCGACTACGTCGACCGCGACGCCGAACGCATGGCCCGGGAATTGGAGGCGATCAGGATGCGCTTTCCCCACCATGCGTGAGGGGCTGCTGCGCGGCACGGCGTTGCTGGTCGGCCTGACCGGCTACGGCCTGTCGATGGCGATGATGGTGCGCGCCGGATTGGGCCTGGACCCGTGGGACGTCTTCCACCAGGGCTTGTCGCTGCACACCGGGATGACGATCGGGATGGCGTCGGCGGTGGTCGGCGCGGCGGTGCTGCTGGCCTGGATCCCGCTGCGGAACCGGCCCGGCATCGGGACCGTCGCCAACGTCATCGTCATCGCGGTCACGGTGGACGCCGGGCTGTGGCTACTGGCGGCGCCCTCCTCGCTGCCCGCGCGCGTCGCGATGATGCTCGGCGCAGTGGTGCTCAACGCGCTGAGCACCGTGCTCTACGTCGGCGCCGGGCTCGGGCCGGGTCCGCGCGACGGGCTGATGACCGGACTGGTCGAGCGCACCGGGCTGTCGGTGCGCCTGATCCGCACCTCGATCGAGGTCACCGTGCTGGCCGCGGGATGGCTGCTCGGCGGCACCGTCGGGATCGGCACCGTCGCCTATGCGCTCGGGATCGGCCCGCTGGTGCAGCTGTTCGTGCGGATGACCCCGACGCGGGTGCTGGCGGTCAGCGGCTGGCGCGGAGTGGCTGCCGCTCGGGGCGATCTGGACGGGGCCGCCCGCGGCGATTTGTGCGTGAAAACGATCGCTGGGCGAACGGAATCACGCACAAGTCGCCTGTCTACGATGAGCGGGTGCCCACCCCCGAAGGAGACTCAGCCGACCCGGACCTGCTGATCGACTTCGCCAAGGTGTCGCTGCGGCGGGGCGGCCAGGTCCTCGTCGGCCCGCTGACCTGGGCGGTCGAACTCGACGAGCGCTGGGTGGTCATCGGCCCCAACGGCGCGGGCAAGACCTCGCTGCTGCGTATCGCCGCCGCGCTCGAGCATCCGTCGTCGGGCACGGCGTACGTGCTCGGCGAGCGGCTCGGCCGCACGGACATGTCGGAGCTGCGCTCGCGGGTGGGGCTGAGCAGCTCGGCGTTGTCGCAGCGCATCCCCGACACCGAAGTGGTGCGCGATCTGGTGGTCTCGGCCGGCTACGCGGTCATGGGTCGCTGGCGTGAGCAGTACGACGAGATGGACTACCACCAGGCCATCGACATGCTCGAGAGCGTCGGCGCCGAGCACCTGGCCGAACGGACCTACGGCACGCTGTCGGAGGGCGAGCGCAAGCGCGTGCTGATCGCGCGGTCGATGATGACCGACCCCGAACTGCTGCTGCTCGACGAACCCGCTGCCGGTCTGGACCTCGGTGGCCGGGAGGAACTGCTCGCCCGGCTCGAAGATCTGGCCCTGGACCCGGACTCGCCGGCGATGGTGCTCGTCACCCACCACGTCGAGGAGATCCCGCGGGGCTTCTCGCACGGCCTGATCCTGTCCGAGGGCAAGGTCGTCGATTCCGGTCTGCTGCCCGATGTGCTGACGGCCGAGAACTTGTCCAAGGCGTTCGGTCAGGCGATCACCCTCGAGGTGTCCGACGGACGCTATTTCGCGCGGCGGGCCAGGAGCCGGGCCGCACACAGGAGGAGAGCGTGACTGACGAGCCATTGACGCCGCGGCCCGCCGCGACGGTGATGCTGATCAAGGACACCGACGAGGGCATCAAGGTCTTCCTGATGCGGCGGCACTCGGCGATGGACTTCGTCGCCGGGGTGATGGTGTTTCCGGGCGGCGGCGTCGACGACCGCGACCGCAACGCCGACATCGCGTGGTTCGGGCCCGAACCAGCCTGGTGGGCAGAACGATTCGGCGTCGAACCGGATCTGGCTCAGGCACTGGTGTGCGCCGCGGCGCGCGAGACGTTCGAGGAGTCGGGTGTGCTGTTCGCCGGCGCGGCCGACGACAGCGACGTGCTGGTCGACGACGCCTCGGTCTACCGCGAGGCGCGGGCCGCACTCGTCGACCGGTCCCTGTCGTTCGCCGACTTCCTGCGTCGGGAGAACCTGGTGCTGCGCGCCGATCTGCTTCGGCCGTGGGCGAACTGGGTGACGCCGAAGGAGGAGCGCACCCGCCGCTACGACACCTACTTCTTCGTCGGCGCCCTGCCGGACGGCCAGCGCGCCGACGGCGAGAACACCGAGACCGACCGGGCCGACTGGATCACCCCGCAGCAGGGCCTCGACGACTTCGCCGACGGCCGCACCTTCCTGCTGCCGCCGACCTGGACCCAGCTGGACTCGCTCAACGGTCGGACCGTCGCCGAAGTGCTTGCGCTGGAACGTCAGATCGTCGCGGTCGAACCGCACCTGGCGGCCAACAAGGACACCGGCAACTGGGAGATCGAGTTCTTCAACAGCGACCGCTACAACGCCGCCCGCAACCGCCGGGCGCCGCAGGGTTACGGGACCGACGCGCGCACCTCATGAGTGAGTTCGTCTCCGTCCACACCAGCGACGAGCATCCCGGGATCGCGACGCTGCTGATCGCGCGCCCGCCGACCAACACGCTCACCCGGCAGGTGTACCGCGAGATCGCGCAGGCCGCGGGCGGGCTTACCGACCGGGCCGACGTGCACGCGGTGATCGTCTTCGGCGGCCACGAGATCTTCTCCGCCGGCGACGACGCCGCCGAACTGGCCACACTCGACGCCGACGAGACGGCCGCCGCTGCCGCGGTCTGCCGCCAGGCCGCCGACGCGGTTGCCGCCATCCCCAAGCCGGTGGTCGCCGCGATCACCGGCTACGCGCTGGGCGGGGGGCTGACCCTGGCACTGGCCGCCGACTGGCGGGTCTCCGGCGACAACGTCAAGTTCGGCGTGACCGAGATCCTGGCCGGCCGGGCACCCGCGGGCGGCACCGAGCGGCTGGCGCGCACGGTCGGACAGAGCAAGGCCAAGGACCTGGTGTTCACCGGCCGGTTCATCGACGCGAAGGAGGCGTCGGCGCTCGGCCTGATCGACCAGATGGTGGCGCCCGACGGCGTCTACGACGCCGCGCTGGCCTGGGCCGAGCGGTTCGTCGACCACCCACCGCAGGCACTGGCTGCGGCCAAGGCCACCTTCGCCAATTAGGCTGCCCTGTTATGACGAGTACCGACTCCCGCTCCGATGGCGCCGCCGGGGCGGCTCCGGCGTCTGATGTCGCCGCCGGGGCGGCTCCGGCCCCCAACCCGCACGCCACCGCCGAGCAGGTCGAGGCCGCCCGCCACGACACCAAGCTCGCGCAGGTGCTCTACCACGACTGGGAAGCCGAGACCTACGACGAGAAGTGGTCGATCTCCTACGACAAGCGTTGCGTGGACTACGCCCGCGACCTGTTCGACGTGACCGTGCCCTACGAGGAACAGCACAAGCTGCCCTACGACCGGGCGTTGGAGCTGGGCTGCGGCAGCGGGTTCTTCCTGCTGAACCTGATGCAGGCGGGGGTGGCGCGGCGCGGTTCGGTCACCGACCTGTCGCCGGGCATGGTCAAGGTCGCCGTGCGCAACGGCGAGAACCTCGGCCTGGAGGTCGACGGCCGTGTCGCCGACGCCGAGGGCATCCCCTACGACGACGACACCTTCGACCTGGTGGTCGGCCACGCGGTGCTGCACCACATCCCCGACGTCGAATTGTCGCTGCGCGAGGTCGTGCGCGTGCTCAAACCGGGCGGGCGCTTCGTGTTCGCCGGCGAACCGACCAACGCCGGTGAGAACTACGCCAGGCCGCTGTCCACGCTGACGTGGAAGGCGGTCACCAATGTGACCCGGCTGCCCGGGCTGTCGGGGTGGCGGCGTCCGCAGACCGAGCTCGACGAGTCGTCGCGGGCGGCCGCGCTGGAAGCCGTCGTCGACCTGCACACGTTCTCGCCCGGCGACCTCGAGCGCATGGCGCGCAACGCCGGTGCGGTCGAGGTGTTAACCGCGACAACAGAGTTCACCGCCGCGATGCTGGGCTGGCCGCTGCGCACCCTGGAGGCCGCGGTGCCGCCGGGCCGGTTGGGCTGGGGTTATGCGAAGTTCGCGTTCAACAGCTGGATCACGCTGAGCTGGATCGACGAGAACCTCTGGAGCCGCGTGGTGCCGAAGTCCTGGTACTACAACGTGATGATCACGGGGGTCAAGCCGACCGCGGACTGAGCGTGCTCTTCGACCTCGGGGCCGTCGCCTACCTGAGCGGCGAAGCCGGGACGAGCGCGCTGCGCGACGTCGCCGGGCTACCGCTGACGAAAGCCACGCTGGTCGCCGATATCGCCTCGGCGCGTGCCCGTTTCGGTGACCGCGCGGCCGTGCTGGTGGAGACGACGCTGCTGCGGCGCAAGGCGGCGACCAAACTCTCCGACGGCGACCGGTGGTTGTTCACCGACGAGGCGCTGCAGCAGGCGACCGCGGAACCCGTGGCCCGCCACCGGGCACGCCGGCTGGCCGGCGCGCGGGTGCACGACGCGACGTGTTCGGTCGGCACCGAGCTTGCCGCGCTTCGGGATACGGCCGCGGTTCTGCTCGGCAGCGACGTCGACCCGGTCCGGCTGGCGATGGCGCGACACAACGTCGCCGGCGTCGACGTGTGCCGCGCCGACGCGCTGAGACCGGTCACCCGCGACACCGTCGTCGTGCTGGACCCCGCGCGCCGCAGCGCGGGCAGGCGCCGGTTCGACCCGCGGGACTACACGCCTGCGCTCGACGCGCTGCTCGACACGTACCGCGGCCGCGACACCGTCGTGAAGTGCGCGCCGGGAATCGATTTCGCCGCGATCGCCGGTCTGGGCTTCGTCGGTGAGATCGAGGTGACCTCGCTTGCGGGCAGCGTGCGCGAGGCGTGCCTGTGGTCGGCCGGCCTCGCGCAGTCAGGGGTCCGGCGACGGGCCACCGTGCTCGACACGGGGGAGGAGGTCACCGACGCCGACGCCGACGACTGTGGGGTGGGACCGGCCGGCCGATGGATCGTCGACCCGGACGGCGCGGTGGTGCGGGCCGGCCTGGTCCGCCACTGGGCGGCGCGGCACGGCCTGTGGCAGCTCGACCCCGACATCGCCTACCTGTCGGGTGACCGGCTGCCCGACGGCGTGCGCGGATTCGAGGTGCTCGAAGAGCTGCCGTTCAGCGAACGACGCCTGCGCCAGGCGCTTTCGGCCCGCGACACCGGCGCCGTCGAGATCCTCGTCCGAGGCGTCGACGTGGATCCCGACGCGCTGCGGCCCCGGCTTCGCCTGCGCGGCAGCCAGCAAGCGTCGGTCGTGATCGCGCGGATCGGGGCCGGGGTGGCAAGCCGGGCAACGGCATTCATTTGTCGTCCGTCGCGATGACCGGCCACGTACCCTGGCAGTGATGCGCCGGTATCGGAACCGGTGCCGGCTGCAAGGACGACCGACGATGCGCATTCGGAGATTTGGTGTACCGCTGGCGGCTGTTGCCGTTGCGGGCTCGCTCGTGACGGCGGTCGCGGGCGCGCAGTCCGGGTGCGCGGACCTGCAGGGCACCGTCGGGCCGGACCAGATCTGTCGTGTCCACGTCGAGAAGCCGAGCTACACCCTGGACCTGAGCTTCCCCAACGACTATCCCGACCAGGGGCCGCTGGTGTCCTACCTGACCCAGGCGCGCGACGGTTTCGTCAACGTCGCCGAGGATCCCGACGCCTACAACCTGCCGTACGAACTCGACGCCGACGGCGTCGGCTACCGCTCGGGCCCGCCGATCGGCGGCACCCGCAGCGTGGTGTTCACGGTGTGGCAGAACGTCGGCGGCGCGCATCCACAGACGTTCTACGAGGCGTTCAACTGGGACGTCGTCAAACGCGCCCCGATCACCTTCGACACACTGTTCAAGCCGGGCAGCCGGCCGCTCGACGTGATCTATCCCGAGGTGAACCGGTTCCTGCAGAACCAGGGGATGATCGACCCGATGCCGCCCGAGGACGGCATGGACCCGGCGAAGTACCAGAACTTCGCGTTGACCGACGACTCGCTGATGTTCTTCTTCAGCCAGGGCGAGATGTTCGCCGAATCCGCCGGGCCCGTCCAGGCCACCCTGCCGCGCGCCGCGGTGGCGTCGCTGCTGGCGCTCTGAGAGTCCCTACGCCCGCGTCGATTCGCGCTCGCCGGTCTTCAGCGGGTCGTAGTTCTCCCAGAACGTCGCTCCGGTGATGTCGAGCGCGCGCGGGTCGAACACCGGGTCCAATCCGGCCTTCTTCTGCTTCTCGTAATCCCACAGCGCCCGGTAGGCCGGCTGCTGCAGGATCAGGATGCCGACGATGTTGAGCCAGGCCATCAGGCCGACGCCGATGTCGCCGAGCACCCACGCCTCGGTCGCGGTGGACACGGCGCCGAGGACCACGGACACCAGGATCAGCGCCTGCAGCAGCATGGTCAGGTTCGAGCCGACGGTGCCGCGGATCAGCGGCATCGACACCGTGGACGCCCGGCCCAGCAGGAACCGCAGGTTGGTCTCGGCCATGTAGTAGTAGGCGATGATCGTCGTGAAGCAGAAGAACGCCAGCGACACCGCGATGAAGCTCGATCCGGCGCCGCTCCACAGCGTGTCGAACCCGATCTGGGCGTAGGCCGGGCCCACTTCGACTCCCTCGGGAAGCCGGCCGCCTTCGGCGAGCACCGCGCCGGTTTCGCTTTCGCCCTCGAACACCCGGTAGGCGCCCGTGGACAGGATCAGGAAGCCGGTGGCGGAGCAGATGAACAGGGTGTCGACGTAGACCGCAAACGCCTGCACCAGACCCTGTTTGGCCGGGTGCGACACCTCCGCGGCGGCCGCGGCGTGCGGGCCCGTGCCCTGCCCGGCCTCGTTGGAGTAGATGCCGCGCTTGACGCCCCACATCACCGCCGAACCGATGATCGCGCCGAACGCGGAGTCCAGTCCGAACGCGCTCGCGAAGATCATCTCCAGCACCTGTGGCACCTGGCCGGCGTTGACCAGGACCACGATCAGTGCGAGCACGATGTAGACGATCGCCATGAACGGCACGACGATCGACGCGAACGCCGCGATGCGCTTGACGCCGCCGATGATCACGAACGCCAGCACGATCACGGTGCCGACGGCGACCCACCACTTCGAGAAACCCCACGCCGACTCCATCGCCGAGGCCATCGAGTTCGACTGGACGCTGGGCAGCAGCAGACCGCACGCCAGCACGGTCACCGCCGCGAAGACCAGGCCGTAGACCTTGAACGCACCGGCGGCGCGGGTGTGGGCCATTGCGCGGCTCAGGTAGTAGGCGGGACCGCCGCGGTACTCACCGGTGAGGGGGTCGCGGGTCTTGTAGATCTGGCCGAGCGTGCACTCGACGAACGACGTGGACGCCCCCAGGAACGCGACTGCCCACATCCAGAACAGCGCGCCCGGGCCGCCGAACGCGATCGCGGTCGCGACGCCGGCGATGTTGCCGGTGCCGACCCGGCCGGCCAGTGACATCGTCAGCGCCTGGAACGACGACACGCCGGACGGCGACTTTTCGCCCTTGAGCATCAGCCGGATCATTTCCGGCACCTGCCGGACCTGCACGAAGCGTGAGCGCACCGAGAAGTAGATGCCCGCGGCCAGACAGAGATAGACCAGCGCGTTGCTCCATACGTAACTGTTGACTGCATCGAGGAATGCGGACAAGTGACCTCCTTGGCGCTGTGGGGCTCCGCTCGACGGATGAGGGCCCGTGGCATGGTGGCACGCCGGTCGAGGCGCGGTGTTTCGTTCTCATCACATTGAAGTAAGCCGCCGACGGACGGTCGGTTTTCTGCGACGAACGGTGAGTCAGGCGGGCGCGAACCCGTAGACCAACCCGTCGCTGGTGGCAGTGACGACGCGGCGGTCGTGCCCGATCGACACGCCCACCGGCCAGCCCGACGCCTTCGGCAGCGGGTAGGTGTTCACCGTGCGGCCGTCGGACGGGTCGAACACCAGCAGGGCCTGGCCGTCCTCGCCGTCGCGGGTGACGGTGTAGGCGACCTCGGCGCCGGCTTGGCTCGACGTCGACAGCGGGCTGACGTCGTCGCGGGTCCACTGGACCTCGCCGCGGTCACCGTCGTCCCTGATGGCGGTCAGTTTGGCGCCGGGACCACCGCCTGCGACGATCAGCCCGTCGGCCGACACCGACGGCGGGGTCTGCGCCAGGAAGTCCAGCGGCACCGACCACTTGGCGGTTCCGTCGGCGGTGTCGAGCGCCCACAGCCGGTCGTCGCGGCCGTTGACGTACACCGTCGTCCCGTCGGCGGACAGCACCGGGCTGGCGAGCGGTCCGCCGCCGACGGCGTCGCTGGTCCACTCGCGGGTCAGCAGCGGGGACTGCCCGGGCCGGTACCGCAGCCCGACGAGTACGGGTGCGTCGGCGCCGGGCTCCCACAGGGATAGGACGATGACGTTCGTCGCCGCCGAGAAGGCGGGCGCGGCCGCGACCGGGCAGCGGGGCCGGGCCGGCTGGCAGTCGGCGAGGCCGCGCTCGGAGTCCTTCGGGTCGACGCCGGACACCAGGTCGAGCGGCGTGCCCACCACGACGCCGCGGTGGGCGTCGAACACCAGCACCTGGCCGAGATGCGTGACCACCAGTAGGTGACCGGAGTCGAGGATGCGCGGGGTGGTCGGCATCCCGATGACCGGCTGGCGCCACCGGATCCACTGCGTCGTCGGGAACGACAGCATCGCGCCGGGCTGGCCGATGTAGACGTTGTCGATCCCGTCGAACAGGGGACTGGACATGCCGCCGCCCTGCACGAGCCGGGTGCACCAGCGCTGCCGGGCCTTGTTGTTGGTCTCCCACACCATCAGCGAGCACCCGGCGGAGGTCTGGGCGTTGACCGCCAGGTAGTCGCCGGAACCCAGTGCGACGGCGGCGCCCAGGTCGCCCTTGACCGAGCGGACCCATTCCAGGCGCAGCGTGTCGGCGCCGGCGGTGGGCTCGTAGCTGGTGTTGGCGGCGTCGCCGTACTGGGCGGCCCAGCCGTCGGCGGCTTTGGCCTCGACCCACGAGTCGGTGTTCTGGCAGGCCGCCAGGGTGGGCGTGATCAGCGCTGTCAGTACCGAAACAGCCAGCACGGTCAATCGCCGGGACACTCGAACCCTTCTCGTTCCTCGTTTTCAGTCCAGGTGAGGGTAACCGCTCGGGGCTGTGAAGCTCGCGTAGGCTTTGCGGGCATGACGACGATGTGGGGCGCACCGCTGCACAAGCGGTGGCGGGGGTCGCGGTTGCGCGACCCGCGGCAGGCGAAATTCCTGACGACGGCCTCGCTGAAATGGGTGATCGCGAACCGCGCCTACACCCCGTGGTACCTGGTGCGCTACTGGCGGTTGCTGAAGTTCAAACTGCGCAACCCGCACATCATCACCCGCGGCATGGTGTTCCTCGGCAAGGGCGTCGAGATCGAGGCGACGCCCGAGTTGTCGACGATGGAGATCGGTCGCTGGGTGCACATCGGCGACAAGAACACGATCCGCTGCCACGAAGGGTCGCTGCGCATCGGCGACAAGGTGGTGCTGGGCCGCGACAACGTGATCAACACCTACCTCGACATCGAGCTGGGCGACTCGGTGCTGATGGCCGACTGGTGCTACATCTGCGATTTCGACCACCGCATGGACGACATCAACGTGCCGATCAAGGACCAGGGCATCGTCAAGGGGCCGGTGCGCATCGGTCCGGACACCTGGGTGGGGGTGAAGGTCACGGTGCTGCGTAACACCGCGATCGGCCGCGGCTGCGTGCTGGGCTCACACGCCGTGGTGCGCGGGGAGATCCCGGACTTCTCGATCGCGGTCGGTGCGCCGGCGAAGGTCGTCAAGAACCGCCAACTGGCGTGGGAGACGTCGGCCGCGCAGCGCGCCGAACTCGCCGCCGCGCTGGCCGACATCGAACGTAAAAAGGCCTCCCGCTAGCTTTTTGGCATCAGCGGTCCGGCAGCGCGTGTTCGACGATCGGCCGGCGTCGATGTGGTTCGCGCTCACGCCGTTTCGCGGCGAGGTACACCTGCGAGGTCTCGTCGGCAATCGAATGCCACTCGAAGTCTGAGGTGAGGCGCTCGCGGGCGGCGACGGCCCGCCGCTGCGCGGCCTGCGGATCGTCGAGAAGCGTGCGGACCGCCGAGGCCAACGCCGCCACGTCGCGGGGCGGATGCGAGATCCCGGTCTGGCCGTGGATCACCGCTTCACCGAGTCCGCCGACGTTCGAGGTCACCAGCGGAGTTCCGGTCGCTGCGGCTTCGAGCGCGACGATGCCGAACGGCTCGTAGTGACTGGGCAGCACGGCCGCATCGGCGCTGTGCAGCATGTCGACCAGCGCAGCGTGGTCGAGGTGCCCGACGAAGGCCGTGGCCTTGAGCACCTTGTGCTTCCGCGCCTGCTCGATCAGCCAGGGCAATTGCGTGCCTTCGCCGGCGACGATCAGCGTGGTACCCGGATGCGTGCGCCTGATCCGGGGCAGCGCCGCGATCGCGTCGTGCACGCCCTTCTCGTACTCGAGCCGCCCCAGGTACAGCAACTTGGCGGGTCCGGTCCGGGGCTTTCGCTCAGCGAAGGGCCAACGCGCACAGTCGATACCGTTGCGGATGACACGCGTCTCGACCAGTCCGGGGCCGAACAGCTCGGTGATTTCGTCGCTCATCGCCGTCGAACACGTGATCAGCGAATCGGATTCGTGCACCAGCCAGGACTCGACGGCGTGTACCTGGCGGCTGATGCGGCCCGACACCCACCCCGAATGCCTGCCGGCCTCGGTCGCGTGGATGGTGGAAACCAGTGGCACATCGAAGAATTCGGCCAGAGCGATCGCGGGGTGGGCGACCAGCCAGTCGTGTGCGTGAACCACGTCGGGCCGCCAGGGCTGCCCGCGTTGGTCTTTCAGCGCGAGCCCGGCGCGAACCATCGCGTGGCCCATCGCCAGCGTCCAGGCCATCATGTCGGTGCCGAAGTCGAATTCGTGCGGATCCTGTGCCGCGGCGACGACGCGAACGCCCTCGGCCATCTCATCGGTGGACGGATGGGTGCTCGGGTCGGTGCCGCTGGGCCGACGGCTCAGCACGACGACCTCGTGACCGGCCTCGGCGAGCGCGGTGGCCAGGTGGTGGACGTGCCTGCCGAGTCCGCCGATGACGACCGGCGGGTACTCCCACGACACCATCAGGATTTTCATCGCGGCAGTCGCCTCGCGTCCAGGGCGCCGAACAACCCATCGGCGCGATTCCAGCCCGCCGCGAGGCGTTGCGCGTGCTCGCCGCGCCCCGACGCCAGCGCGTCGGCGATCTCGCGGGTCGCGTGCGCATGCAGATGGGCGCGGTAGCGCGCGTAGTCCGCGGCGGAGTCCTTGCTCACCATGAACGGCCAGTCGCTGGACACCGTCAACAGCGTCTCGCGCAGGATCTGGTCGGCGACGAAGTTGCGCGCAGGCGGCGCGTCGGTCTCGCCGAGCGCCTTGTCGACCGCGGTGAGCGCGGTGTCGACGACCTCGCTGTTGAGCTGAACCAGATCGGCGACCTGCTCGCCGGCCCAGACCTGCCAGTCCTTGCCCGAACCCCATGAGCTGGGCGGCAATTCGACGGGGGAGCCGACGTAGCCGTCGGCCTTGGCGTCGGCCAGGGTGCCGACCCGCACACCGGCTTCGGGCAGCGCGCGCAGCACGCGTTCGAGCCAGACCGGTCCCTCGTACCACCAGTGTCCGAACAGTTCGGTGTCGAACGCCGCGATGACGTGTGCGGGCCTGCCGATCCGCTCGCTCTCGTCGAGTAGGCGCTGGCGCACCACGCCGACGAAATCCGCGACGTGCGCGTCGATCGCCCGACTGGCGCGGTCGGGGTCGTAGGGCGCCTTGTCTTCCGACGGCACGTTACGTCCGGTCACCCTGGCCGGTTTGAGCCCGGTGGTGTGGTCGTAGGTGTGGAAGTCGCGGTAGGCGGGGTGGCCGGGGTAGCCCGACTTCGGCGACCACACCCGGTAGCTGACCTGCAGATCGCGGCCGAACGCGATGACGTCGGTGGAGCCGACCGGCCGACCCAGCGCGGTGTCGCCGTGCAGCGAGGGCCCGTCGACCATGAAGTGTCCGACACCCGCTGCGGCGTAACCGGTTTCCATTCCCGGCGCATACGCGCACTCGGGGGCCCAGATTCCGGCGGGCGGGTGCGCGAGCCGCTGCCGGGCATCGGCCAGGCCCTCACGGAGCGCGAACTCGCGCAGCCGCGGGTGCAGCAGCGGCTGAAACGGATGGGCGAGGGGGCCGCCGAGCAGTTCGATGGCGTCGGCGTCGATCAGCTCGCGCAGCACCGGGCTGCCGCCGTGCGCCCACCGCGCCCGGAAGTCCTCGATCGCCTCCTCGGCCGCGGCGTGCTCGCGAATACCGAACTGGCGCAACGGATCACCGAGCGTCGTCGCCTCGAGCGCTCGCAGCTGCCAGTTCGCCAGCCAGTGATGCATGCCGGTGAGGCAGTAGGGGTCGTCGAGCTGAGCGGTGACCACCGGGGTCATGCCGAGGGTGAGCAGGTGCTGGCGTCCCTCGGCGGCCAGCGTCCGCAGTACCCGCATCAGCGGCAGATAGGCCGCCGACCACGACTGGTAGAGCCATTCCTCGCCGACCGGCCAGCGGCCGTGATGAGCCAGCCAGGGCAGGTGGGTGTGGAGGACGAACGTGAAAACTCCAGGTACGGGCTCGGGGTCGGGCGGGCTCACGGGCGCACCGCGATCGCCACGAGGTCCAGGCTGTCGTCGATGTCGCGGTCGGCAGCGTCGACCAGATCGAAGTCGTCGGTGCGCACCGAGGCCACGTCGGCGAGCAGTTCCTCGCTCCACGGCGCATCGGCCAGCGCCCGCTCGATCTGCGCGTCGATGATCGAACCGCCGTGGCGGGCGTCCAGTTCCGCGAGCCGCGACCCGTGGAACACCCCGAGTACGGCCTCGACCGAGAAGCCGGCATCGGTGAGCAGTTCGGTCAGCTCCGCGGCGTTGAGCTCGCGGGTGTGGAACGGGTTGATCGGGGTGTCGCGGCCGGGGGAGAAGGTGATGCGGTTGGGCGTGGACATCAGCAACGTCCCGCCGGGCCGCAGCACCCGCAGGCACTCGCGCACGAATTGCCCCTGATCCCACAGGTGCTCGATGACCTGGAAGTTGACCACGACATCGACCTCGCCGTCGGCGAGCGGCAACTCGGCGAGGTTGCCGTAGCGCATCTCCACCCGCGGGTAGCGGGCGCGCACGTGCGCGACCGCCGACTCGTCGTAGTCGAGGCCGACCACGCGGCGCGCCACGTCGGCGATCAGGTCGGCGCCGTACCCCTCGCCGCACCCGGCCTCGAGGACGTCGCGACCCGCGCAGCGGGCGGCCAGCCGCTCGTAGACCACCTCGTGGCGGCGGAACCAGTAGTTCTCCTCCGTCAGCCCGGGAACGGTGCGTTCCCCGGTCAACGGCAACTCCGGGCGGCTGTCCGCCGCGCCGGTCACAAATGCGCTCATTGCAAGGCAGGCTAACGTGAATCGGCCCACAGGCGAACGGTTCACCGCCTACGTGCTGCTAGAACGCAAACATCGACCAGCTATGGTGTTCCTGCGATCCACCAAAAGTTACCGGCGAGTAACATGGTGGTTGTTGCTTGAAACGTGGTAAGCAGGCCGGCCGCCCGGCCTTCCGAGGAGGACGAACCAGACTCATGACGAACATCGTGGTCCTGATCAAACAGGTCCCAGACACCTGGTCGGAGCGCAAGCTGTCCGACGGCGACTACACCCTGGACCGGGAGGCCGCCGACGCCGTGCTCGACGAGATCAATGAGCGCGCCGTCGAGGAAGCGCTGCTGATCAAGGAGCGGGAGGGCGGCGACAGCACTGTGACTGTGCTCACAGCCGGCCCCGAGCGCGCCACCGAGGCCATCCGCAAAGCCCTGTCGATGGGCGCCGACAAGGCGGTGCACCTCGTCGACGACGGCATGCACGGCTCCGACATGATCCAGACCGGCTGGGCGCTGGCCCGCGCTCTCGGCACCATCGAGGGCACCGAACTGGTCATCGCCGGCAACGAGGCCACCGACGGCACCGGCGGCGCGGTTCCCGCGATCATCGCCGAGTACCTGGGCCTGCCGCAGCTGACGCACCTGCGCAAGGTGACCGTCGAGGGCGGCAAGGTCACCGGCGAGCGCGAGACCGACGACGGTGTGTTCACCGTCGAGGCGTCGCTGCCCGCCGTGATCAGCGTGAACGAGAAGATCAACGAGCCGCGCTTCCCGTCCTTCAAGGGCATCATGGCCGCCAAGAAGAAGGAAGTCACCAAGCTCACGCTCGCCGAGATCGGTGTCGAGGCCGACGAGGTCGGCGGCCCCAACGCCGGGTCGAAGGTGCTGTCGTCGACCCCGAAGCCGCCGAAGACCGCGGGCGAGAAGGTCACCGACGAGGGCGAGGGCGGCACGAAGATCGCCGAGTACCTGGTCGCTCAGAAGATCATCTAAGACTGCCGAAGACTAAGGACGAGGAAGAAGCATGGCTGAAGTACTCGTGCTCGTGGAGCACGCCGAAGGTGCACTGAAGAAGGTCACCTCCGAACTGATCACCGCGGCTCGCAAACTCGGCGAGCCCTCGGCCGTCGTCGTCGGCGCGCCGGGCACCGCCGAGCCGCTCATCGACGGACTGAAGGCCGCCGGCGCGGCCAAGGTTTACGTCGCCGAGTCGGACGACGCGGAGAACTACCTGATCACCCCGCAGGTCGACGTGTTGGCTTCGCTGGTGGAGTCCGCCTCGCCTGCCGGAGTTCTGTTGTCCTCCAACGCCGACGGCAAGGAGATCGCCGGCCGGCTGGCGGCGCGCATCGGTGCCGGTGTGCTCACCGACGTCGTCGACGTCAAGGACGGCGGCGTGGGCGTGCACAGCATCTTCGGTGGCGCGTTCACCGTCGAGGCCGAGTCCACCGGTGAGGTGCCGGTCATCACACTGCGCGCCGGTTCGGTCGACGCCGAGCCGACCGACGGCGCCGGCGAGGTCGTCACCGTCGAGGTGCCCGCGCAGGCCGAGACCGCGACGAAGATCACCAAGCGGGAGCCCGCCGTCGCCGGTGACCGACCGGAGCTGACCGAGGCCACCGTGGTCGTCTCGGGTGGCCGCGGTGTCGGCAGCGCCGAGAACTTCAAGGTCGTCGAGGAGCTGGCCGACTCGCTCGGTGGCGCCGTCGGTGCGTCGCGCGCCGCGGTCGACTCGGGTTACTACCCGGGCCAGTTCCAGGTCGGCCAGACCGGTAAGACGGTGTCGCCGCAGCTGTACATCGCGCTCGGCATCTCCGGCGCCATCCAGCACCGCGCTGGTATGCAGACGTCGAAGACGATCATCGCGGTGAACAAGGACGAAGAGGCGCCGATCTTCGAGATCGCCGACCTCGGCATCGTCGGCGACCTGTTCAAGGTCACCCCGCAGCTGACCGAGGCGGTCAAGGCTCGCAAGGGCTGATCGTCGAGCTTTTCGCGAAACCCCGGTGCCGCGCGCACCGGGGTTTCGTGCATTCCGGCCCCGACCACGGACTCTCAAGGGCGCGACGGTGTAGGCGCCGAGCGCACGCTTGTGTACGTGAACGTCGAGTAGTAGCGCGCGGAAGCGTGCGCTCGGCGGTCGGTCGGAAGGTGGTCGCAATGAACGTCACAGTGATCGGCGCAACCGGTCTCATCGGCTCGAAGGTGGTGCCGCTGCTCACCGACGGCGGCCATACCGTCGTCGCCGCGTCACGTCGCACCGGCGCGGACGTGGTGACCGGCGCCGGGTTGGCCGACGCGCTCGCCGGCGCCGAGGTCCTCATCGACGTCACGAATTCGCCGTCGTTCGAGGACGGCCCGGTGATGGAGTTCTTCACCACCTCGACGACGAACCTCGTGCGCGCGGCCGGCGAGGCGGGGGTGCGTCACTATGTCGCGCTGTCGATCGTCGGGGCCGACGGCCTGCCCGAGAGCGGCTATATGCGCGCCAAGGTGAAGCAGGAGACGATCGTGCGCGAATCCGGGCTGCCCTACACCGTGGTCCGCGCGACGCAGTTCCATGAATTCGCCGAGGCCATCGTCGCCTCGCTGCGGGTCGGCGACGAGGTGCACGCGCCCGACGCGAACATCCAGCCGATCGCGGCCAACGACGTCGCCGCCGAGGTCGCCCGAGCCGCGGTCGGGCCGGCGCGCAACGGCCACCTCGAAGTCGGAGGGCCGGACACGATGTCGTTCGCCGACCTGGCCCGCGCGGTGATGCAAGCGAACGGCGAAGACCGCCCCGTCGTGGTCACCTCTGAGGCAACCTATTTCGGCACACCCGTCGACGCGCACAGCCTCGTCACCGGTGACGGCGCGGTGATCGCCGCCACCCGCATCACCGACTGGATGGCCCGGCAGTGAGCGGGACCGCCGCGGCCGCAGCCAATTTGGACACCGTCATCCGGGAACGCCGGACCACGCGAAGGTTCCTGCCGGACAAACCCGTCCCGCGGGAACTACTCGACGAGTCGCTGGAGCTGGCCATGCGCGCCCCGTCGAACTCCAACATCCAGCCGTGGCGGCTGTTCCTGGCCACCGGCGCCCGCCGCATGAGATTGGGCGAGGCGCTGTTGCGCCGTGCCACGTCGGGCTTCCCGGCGACGGCCGGCATCCCGGAAAGCTTCGCCGTGCTGCGACAACAGCTCGGTGCGGTGGTGTACGGCGCGATGGGCGTGGCCCGCGACGACGCCGAGGGCAGACGGATCGCGCAGTTGCGCAACTTCGACTTCTTCGGTGCTCCGATGGCCGGGGCGGTCTGTATGCACCGCGACCTCGGCCACGCCGACGGCGTCGCGGTGGGGATGTTCCTGCAGACGCTGTTGCTCGCCCTGACCGAACGCGGCCTGGCGACCTGCGTGCAGGTCTCGGTAGCGCACTTCCCGGATGTGCTGCGCGAGCACCTCGACATCCCCGACGAACTGCGGGTCCTCTGCGGCCTCGGCATCGGATACGCCGATCCGAACTTCCCGGCCAACCAGTTGCGGATTCCGCGCAACCCGGTCTCCGCCAACGTCGTTTTCCTCGACGACTGAGCACGCCGGGGGCAACTCGTCACCTGGCGCTCACGGACACGTCACGCACCCGATGCCGTCCGGAGAGGCGACTGGGCGACGGTGGCGCCATGAGCAGAGCTTCTGTCCTCATCGCCCCCGACGAGATCGACCCGCGACGTCCGGACACGACGCCGCGCTACACGCTGCTGCTGTCCAGCGACGCCGCCCTCATCGAGTCCGCCCAACGGCTCCGCCACGACGCGTTCACCTCCGAACCGGGCTACGCCCTGCCGGGCACCGCCGACGGACTCGACGCCGACCGGTTCGACGAGCACTGCGACCACCTGCTGGTGCGCGAGGACACCTCCGGCGAACTCGTCGGCTGCTACCGGATGCTGCCCCCGCCCGGCGCCATCGCGGCCGGCGGGCTTTACACCGCAACCGAATTCGATGTCCGCGGACTCGATCCGCTGCGGCCCGGGCTGGTCGAGATGGGCAGAGCCGTGGTGCGTGCTGACCACCGCAACGGCGCCGTCGTGCTGCTGATGTGGGCCGGCATCCTGGCCTACCTCGACCGCTGCGGCTACGACTACGTGACCGGCTGCGTCTCGGTGCCGGTGCAGGCCCCCGGCGACCCCGCCGCCGGAACCCAGATACGCGGCGTGCGCGACTTCGTCCGCCGCCGCCACCCCGCGCCCGCGCAGTACACCGTGCACCCGTATCGCCCCGTGACCGTGGACGGCAAGAGCCTCGACGACATCGACCCGCCGACCCGCATCACCGTGCCGCCGCTGATGCGGGGGTATCTGCGGCTGGGCGCCCAGGTGTGCGGCGACCCGGCGCACGACCCGGACTTCGGCGTCGGTGACTTCCCGGCGCTGCTGGACAAGCGCCGCGCCGACATCCGGTACCTGCGCCGGCTGCGGTCGGTCGGCGCGGCCACCACGATGGCGGCCTCGTGATCACCCCCTGGGTGCCGCAGGCCGGGTGCGACGAGAGTTGCGTCACAGCCGCCGCCGAGGACGTCGGCCGACGGCTGGCCGTCACGCTGCGCGCCGCGGTCCGCGTGAGCGCCGCGCTGGTGCTGCTGGCGATGGCGCCCGTGCTGGCCGTCCCCGCGCCGGGCCGCGGCCGCCTGCAACGCGGCTACTGCCGGCTCATGCTGCGCTGCCTGGGGATTCGCATGACGGTCAGCGGCGGCCCGGTCCGCAACCTGAGCGGAGTCCTGGTGGTCAGCAGGCACGTCTCATGGGTGGACATCTTCGTCATCGGCGCGGTGCTGCCCGGCCGGTTTGTCGCCAAGTCCGACCTGATCAGCTGGCCCGGATTCGGCCTGCTCGCCCGGTTGATGAAGGTGATCCCGATCGAACGGAACAACCTGCGCCGACTCCCCGCCGTGGTGGCCGACGTCGCGCGCGGTCTGCGGGCCGGGCAGACGATCGTCGCGTTCCCCGAGGGCACCACGTACTGCGGGCTGGCCTACGGTCGGTTCCGGCCGGCGATGTTCCAGGCGGCCGTCGAGGCGGGCAGGCCGGTCCAGCCGCTGCGGCTGAGCTATCACCGCCGCGACGGCAGGCCGTCGACGGTGGCGGCCTACGTCGGCGACGACACGCTGGCGGCGTCCATCCGGCGGCTGGTGTGCACGCGGCGGACGCAGGTCCGGGTGCAGGTCGAATCGCTGCAGCTGCCCGGGACCGACCGCCGCGAGCTCGCCGCCCGCTGCGAGAACGCTGTGCAGGGCCAGAGCGCACCGGCGCCGAGCGGCCACCTGCTCGCGGCCTGAGCGGATCGGGGCCCCACCGGTCCGGCGGCTATTCTGGACTGGTTATGACCTCGCACAGGCCGGTCTACCTGGACCATGCCGCCACCACCCCGATGCATCCCGCTGCGATCGAGGCGATGACGGCTGCGCTGGCGACCGTCGGCAACGCCTCGTCGCTGCACGGCACCGGCCGCACCGCGCGCCGGCGGATGGAGGAGTCGCGCGAGACGCTGGCCCGCCTGCTGGGTGCGCGCCCGTCGGAAGTGATCTTCACCGCGGGCGGCACCGAGAGCGACAACCTCGCGGTCAAGGGCATCTACTGGGCGCGCCGTGACGCCGACGCGCGCCGTACCCGCATCATCACTACGCCCGTCGAGCATCACGCGGTGCTCGACGCGGTCGAGTGGCTCGTCGAACACGAGGGCGCCGAGGTCACCTGGCTGCCGGTCGCAGCGGACGGGTCGGTATCGGCCGCCGCGCTGCGCGACGCGCTGCGCGCGCACGACGACGTCGCGCTCGTCACGGTCATGTGGGCCAACAACGAGGTCGGCACGATCATGCCGATCGCCGAGATGGCCGCGGTCGCAGCGGAATTCGACGTGCCGATGCACAGTGACGCCGTTCAGGCCGTCGGCCAGGTCGCCGTCGACTTCGCCGCGAGCGGACTGTCGGCGATGAGCGTCACCGCCCACAAGTTCGGCGGCCCCACCGGAATCGGCGCGCTGCTGCTGCGGCGCGACACCGCGTGCGTGTCGCTGTTGCACGGTGGCGGACAGGAACGCGACGTGCGTTCGGGCACACCGAATGTCGCGGGAGCGGTGGCCATGGCCGCGGCCGCCGAGGTTGCCGTCGAGAACCTCGACGTCCACAGCACCCGCGTGGCGGCGCTGCGTGACCGTCTCATCGACGGCGTGCTGGCGGCCATCGACGATGTCGACCTCAACGGCGCGTCCGGCGCCGCACGGCTTCCCGGAAACTCGCACTTCACCTTCCGAGGTTGCGAGGGTGATTCGCTGTTGATGCTGCTGGACGCCAAGGGCATCGAATGCTCCACGGGGTCGGCGTGCACGGCCGGAGTCGCGCGGCCCTCGCACGTGCTCATCGCGATGGGCGCCGACCCGGCGAACGCCCGCGGTTCGCTGCGGCTGTCGCTGGGGCACACCAGCACCGAAGCCGACGTCGACGCCGCGCTCGAGGTGCTGCCCGCCGCGGTGGAACGCGCCCGGCAGGCCGCGCTGGCCAGTTCGGGGGTCGTCGAGTAATGCGGGTCCTGGTCGCGATGAGCGGCGGTGTCGACTCCTCGGTGGCCGCCGCCCGGATGGTCGACGCCGGCCACGACGTGGTCGGTGTGCACCTCGCGCTGTCCAGCGCGCCGGGCACCCTGCGGACGGGGTCGCGCGGATGCTGCTCGAAGGAAGACGCCGGCGACGCGCGCCGGGTCGCCGACGTGCTCGGCATCCCGTTCTACGTCTGGGATTTCGCCGACCGGTTCAAAGAGGACGTCATCGACGACTTCGTGACGTCCTACGCCCGCGGTGAGACGCCGAACCCGTGCGTGCGCTGCAACGAGCGAATCAAGTTCTCCGCGTTGGCCGCCCGCGCCATGGCACTCGGATTCGACGCGGTGGCGACCGGTCACTACGCCCGACTCTCCGACGGCAGGCTGCGCCGCGCGGTCGACGCTGACAAGGACCAGTCCTACGTGCTGGCCGTGCTGACCGCAGAACAGCTGCGGCACGCGGTGTTCCCGATCGGCGACACCCCCAAGCCGCAGATCCGCGACGAGGCCGCCCGGCGCGGCCTGGCGGTGGCCGACAAACCCGACAGCCACGACATCTGCTTCATCCCGTCGGGCGACACCCGCGCGTTCCTCGGCGCCCGGATCGGAGTCCGGCGCGGCGCCGTCGTCGACGCGGCCGGAACCAAACTCGCCGACCACGACGGCGTGCACGGGTTCACCATCGGACAGCGCAAGGGCCTCGGCATCGCCGGGCCCGGCCCCGACGGTCGGCCCCGGTACGTGACCGGAATCGACCCCGACACCGCGACGGTGCGGGTGGGCGCCGCCGACGATCTCGACGTCTGGACACTGGTCGGCGAACGCCCGGTCTTCACCTCCGGTGCGGCGCCGACCGGACCGATCGAATGCCAGGTCCAGGTGCGTGCACACGGCGGGATCGGCGACGGTGTGGCCGAATTGCGCGACGGCCGGGTGGTGGTCGAGTTGCGGACCCCGCTGCGCGGGGTGGCGCCGGGCCAGACCCTGGTGCTCTACCGCCCGGACCCCGCGGGCGACGAGGTGCTCGGCAGCGCGACGATCGCGCGCTAGCCCGGGACCTTCGCGAGGATGTTCACCATGATCATCCCGGGCACCGAGTCGGGAAACTGGCACGCGGTGACCTCAACGAGCACAACCGATTTCACCCGGTAGTCGCGGCCGCACCCGTTGGCCTGGCGCGTTTGCAGCTCCTCGTCGCCGACCACCCAGTCGCCGACGAACATCGGTCCCAGAGCTGTTGCCGCACAACCGTCGACGCGCGCAACGAGGTCGTCGAACGCGCGCCGCGCCGTCGGGGCGTCGCGATAGGCGGCCGCACCCTCGGAGATCAGCCCGCCCTTCGGCGGGTTCTGGAACGTCGTCTTGTGGAATTCCTCCACCTCGGAACCGAAGGTCTGGGTCTCGGCGAACACCCACTGACATTGCGGGGGAGTGGTTTCGGCGAGCGCGTCGATGTCGACGGGAAACTTGCCGTCCATGCTCGGGATGATCGTCAGGTGCTCGCCCGCCCCGGTGATCGCGCGCATCTGGGCCTGGTCGAGCATGATCGTCTCCACATCGACCGGCGACAGCGAGTCGTCGTCGATACCGGGAACGGCACGCAGCGCGTGCCCCTCGACGGCCAGGGAACAGCTCGCCGTCAGCGCCGCGACCGCACACCACAGGGTCAGCTGTCGCGGCTCCACGGGCATGGTGCGTCCTTCCCAACCCTTCCCGACCGAGACTAGCCCGATCGAATATCGTCAAACGAGTGAGTGCATTCGCCGCAGCGACCGGTATCGGTTCGTGGCCGGGAACGTCGGCGCGCGAGGCCGCCGAGGTGATCGTCGGCGAACTGCACACGCTGCCGCACCTGGTCGAACTGCCCGACCGCGGCGTCGGCGCCGACATCATCGGGCGCGGCGGTGCGCTGCTGGTCGACATCAACATCGACACCGTGCCGCGGGGCTACCGCATCGTGGCGGGGCGCACGGCGGTGGCCAGGCGAGCGGCCAGCCTGCTCGACGAGGACCTCGACGCGTTCGAGGAAGCGTGGGAGAAGGCCGGGCTGCGTGGCGGCGGTCGCACCGTCAAGGTGCAGGCACCCGGCCCCGTCACGCTGGCCGCCCAACTGGAGCTGCCCGGCGGCCACCGCGCGATCACCGACTCCGGCGCGCTGCGCGACCTGGCGGCCTCGCTGGCCGAAGGCGTCGCGGCGCACCGCGCCCAGCTGGCCCGCCGGCTCGACGCCTCGGTCGTCGTGCAGTTCGACGAACCGCTGTTGCCCGCGGCGCTGGCCGGCAGGCTCACCGGGGTGACCAGCCTGACGCCGGTGCATCCGGTGGACGAACCGGTGGCGATGAGCCTGCTCGACGATTGCGTCGCCGCTGCCGGTGGTGAGGTCGCGGTGCACAGCTGTGCGTCCGGATTGCCGTGGAAAGCGTTGCAGGGCAGCGCTGTTCAAGCGCTGTCGGTCGACGCGTCCACGCTCGTCGCGGCGGATCTCGATGGCATCGGCGAGTTCGTCGAGGCCGGGCGCACCGTGCTGCTCGGCGTCGTCCCGGCGACCGCTCCCGACTCCCTGCCGTCGGCCGAGGAGATCGCCAAGGCCGCAGCCGCGGTCACCGACCGCCTCGGGTTCGCCCGCGCGGTGCTCACCGACCGCATCGGCATCACCCCGGCCTGCGGTCTCGCCGGCGCCGGCGCCGGCTGGGCACGGCGCGCGATCGGGTTGGCACAGAAGGCGGCTGACGCCTTCGCCGACGATCCCGACGCGGTTTAGTGGATCGAATCAAGTCGCCGAAAAACGCGCACACCGGCCGGTGCCGAGGAACATACTGAGCGCAGGGGTACGGAGGAGGCGGCAGCGCTCAGGCGCGTAGCTGCCCGGTGCGCCCGATCTTCCCATCGCATCCACGACGCGATGACGAAATCCCACAACGTGCAACCAAAGGGTTGCGCATGCGGTGCGGGGGTTGTATGTTCAGACGCAACCAGGAGGTTGCATATGAATACCGATCGTATCGAGAAGGAAGTCCTGCTGAAGGCGCCGCTGGAGCGCGTCTGGCGGGCGATCAGCAATGCCGAGGAGTTCGGCCGCTGGTTCGGGGTCCGGTTCGACGGGCCCTTCGAAGCGGGCGTGCCGGTGACCGGCGTGATGACGCCGACCACGGTCGACGCCGAGATTGCCAAGGACCAGGAACCGTACGCCGGGCTGGCCGACGTCTGGCACATCGAGGCCGTCGAACCGCAACGGCGGTTCGCCTACCGCTGGCATCCGTACGGGGCGGAAGAAGGGCTCGATCTCACCGACGAGCCCACCACGCTGGTCGAGTTCATCCTCGAAGAGACCGCCGAGGGAGTGCTGCTGTGCATCGTCGAATCCGGGTTCGCCGCGCTGCCCGCGGCGCGCCGAGCCTCGGCCTTCGAGGGCAACAGCCAGGGCTGGGCCGCGCAGACCGACCTGATCCGCAAATACCTCGAGATCAGCGAGAGAGTGTGAGCGCCCCGGCGGCAGAGGCTCCGCTGTCGTCGTTCTTCAACGCGCTCGGCGACCCCAACCGGCTGCGCATCGTCACCCGGTTGTGCGACGGCGGCCCGTGCTCGACCACCGACCTCACCGAGGTCGTGCCGGTGAGCCGGCAAGCGGCCACCAAACACCTGCTGCTGCTGGAGTCGGCGGGGCTGGTGCAGAGCCAACGCAGCGGCCGGGAGCGGATCTGGCGGATGGAGCCGGCTCCGCTGGCCGACGCCAGCGAGTTCCTGATCCGGCTGTCGCAGCGGTGGGACCGTGCCATCGACCGGTTGCGCGCCTACGTCGAGGACGAGTGAGGCGTTCGCTGCCCGATTTGCGCGCGTTTGGAAGAGCGGCGGCTGCGAGGTCACCGGACGTGTAAGAATGCTTGCACAGGACGTCCGTTGTCTTTGCCCCCGATCAAGGAATGGTGCCCGGAGTGAATCCGCGTCTCGCGGCAGGTGCCGGAGTGTTGTCAGCATTTCTGCTGCTGAGCGGATCGGGCGCGGCAGTCGCGTTCGCCCATCCAGGGAATTCGCACGGCAGCGACCGCGGCAACAGCTCGGATCGCGGCAGCAACAACGGCCGTGGGTCCAACAGCGGCAAGGGCAACAGCGACCGTCGCGACTTCCAGTCCGGGCGCAATGACAACCGCGGCGGGGGCCGCGACAACGACAACAACAATCGCAGCGCCACGACCGGCAAGTCCGGCGCCAGCCCCTCGTCGCGGGTCGGCTCCGGGCGCAGCGAGCCGCAACCGCCGTCGAGCAACCGATCGGCCGCCGCCTCCAGCCCGGCGCCGGCCAGTCGGTCGGCGGCGAGCGCGTCGGACAACAGCGCTGCCAACCGTTCGGCGGTCGGCAGCGAGTCGGTGATCGGCAGCGGATCGGTGTCGGCGAGTGACGGGGGCGCCGTCTCGACCGCCGGGTCGGATCAGCCCGGTGCGCCGGCGTCGGCGTTTCAGGCCCCGCAGGTGACTTTCGGCAACGGGCGCACCCCTGTCTACGGCGGCGGCGACGCGCCTCGAGCCCCGTGGCAGCCGTCCGCCCCGGCGGCGGTCGCCGAGCCCGCGCCGCCCCCGCCGGCGCCGCCACTGCCCGCTGCGCCATCACTGGGAGACCGGCTGGCCACGTCGTCGGCGATCGCCCGGCAGTTCGTCGGCCCGCCCGCCGCCGAACCCGGCGGCCCGCTGTGGGGCATCGCCGGCCTGCTGCTGATTCCCGCCGCGGGTGCTGCGCTCGGCTACCGCCAGGCGCGGGCCGCACAGGCCGCCGAGCGGTTGCGCCGGGTCTGATCAGCCGCGCAGATCCTTGCGCAGGATCTTGCCCGACGCCGACTTCGGCACCGCGTCGATGAACGCCACCTGGCGCACCTTCTTGTAGGGCGCCACCTGCCCGGCGACGAACTCGATCACCTCGTCCTCGGTCAACTCCGCGCCAGACTGCTTGACCACGAACGCCTTTGGGATCTCCTCACCGTCGGCGTCGTTGACACCGATCACCGCGGCGTCGGCGATGTTCGGGTGGCTCAGCAGCACCGCCTCGAGTTCGGCTGGCGGGACCTGGTAGCCCTTATATTTGATCAGCTCCTTGAGCCGGTCGACGATGTACACGCAGCCGTCGGCGTCGACCTGGGCGAGGTCACCGGTGTGCAGCCACCCGTCGTCGTCGATGGTCTCTTTGGTGGCTTTCTCGTTGTTGAGGTAGCCCGCCATCACGTTGGGGCCCTTGAACCACAGTTCGCCGGTTTCGCTCAAACCCTCTGCCGGCGGGTTGATTTCGTCACCGGTCTCCGAGTCGACGATCTTGGACGCGGCGTTGGACACCGTCCAGCCGACGGAACTGAGCGGCGCCTCGGCCTTCATGTTGAGCCGGCCGCCGTCGAACGGGGTGATGTGGCTGACCGGGCTCAGCTCGCTCATGCCGTAGCCCTGCACGACGCGGCAGCCCAGCCGCTCGGCGACGGCGTGACCGAGGTCGGCGTCCAGGGGAGCCGCGCCCGACATGACGACATTGAGCGAGGACAGGTCGTAGTCGTCGATCAAGGGGTGCTTGGCCAGCGCGACGGCCACCGGCGGGGCGATGAACGCGATTGTGCACTTGTGGTTCTGGATGTTGCCCAGGAAGTCGCCGAGGTCGAAACTCGGCATGATCACCAACCGGGCGCGGGCGTGCAGTGCGGCGTTGAGCAACACCGTCATTCCGTAGATATGGAAGAACGGCAGCACCGCCAGCACGACGTCGTCGGGGGTCATCCCGTGCAGCGGCCGGATCTGCGCGACGTTGGCGACCAGGTTGCGATGGGTGAGCATGACGCCCTTGGGGTTGCCGGTGGTCCCGGAGCTGTAGGGCAGCACCGCCAGGTGCGACGACGGTGCGAAGCTCACCTCCGGCGCCGGCTGTCCGGGACCCATCAGGTCCGCCGCGTTGGGGTGGCCGTCGGCATCACGGCCGGCGCCGTCGAGCACCACGAGGTCGTCGTCGGCGATGCCGGCGGCCGCAGCGGCTTCCTTGGCCTGCGCCAGCAGCGGGGTGACCGTCACGAGCATGGTGGCCTTCGAATCGGTCAGCTGCTTGGCGATGTCGGAGGCGGTGAACAGCGCGTTGATGGTGGTGGCGGTTGCGCCGGAGCGCAGGATGCCGTGGAAGGCGACGGCGAAACCCGAGCTGTTGGGCGACAGCAGCCCGACGACGTCGCCGACCCCGATGCCGCGGCCGGCCAGCGCACCCGCGAACGCGTCGACACGGCCGATGAGCTCGCGGTAGGTGGTCTCGCGGCCGGATTTCGCGTCGACGAGCGCGACCCGGTCGAGGTCACCATCGCTGATCGTGCCGAACAGATAGTCGTAGACGCTGGTGGACGGGATCTCGACCTCAGGGAAGGGGCTCGCGAAGCTCATGGCTCCGATCGAACCATGGCGGCGCGTTCGCCGGTCAACGTTGGTCCAGCAACCTGACGAGTTTCTTGGGTGCGGTCAACCGGAACGACGCGTCGATCAGTTCGCGGACCTCGTCCCAGTCGGGTTTCTTACGGGCCGTCAGATCCAGACCCAGCCAGCCGAACGGGCCCATGTAGGCGGGGAAGAAGAACCGGTCATCCTGCTCGAGGGCCTGGCGGTCGGACTCGTCGACCTTCACCAGGATCGAGTGCGGGTACTGGAGGTACTCGCCCTTGCCTTGAGGTTTCACGCTGCCGCCGTACATCACGAACATCTTCGGTGCGCAGAACACCGGCCGGCCCCAGGAGACTTTCTCGAACGCCTCGGGGAAGCCGAGGGCGATCTCGCGCACCTCGGCCAGCCCGAAGTCGTCGTCGCGGAACATGATCGGATGCGGCATGCCGGTCAGGGTAGCCGCATGAACCGACACCCGTCCCCGTCAACGCTGCGGCGTTTTCCCCGCGGAGTGCATCAGTCGACGCGTGCGGTCGCGCAGCAAGTCGTGGGTGCGGTCGTGGTGATTCCGCGGATGCCACGCCATACCGATCGCGATGTGCGGCAGGGTCAAGGGGATGGGGAACGTCCGCAGACCGAGGGTGTCGAACATCGTGCGCCCGAGTCGTGCGGGGGCGACGCAGACGACATCGGTCGACCGGGTCAGATGCAGCGCGCTGGCGAAGTTGGGCAGTACGGCCGCCACGTGCCGGTGCAAGCCCAGCTCCGCGAGTTGTTCGTCGATGGGGCCGCGGGCACGTCCCCGCCGCGACACCACGACATGTTCGGCGGCAGCGAAGCGGCGGGGCGTAACGGTCTTCACCGCGGCGAGCGGATGGTCCGGTCGTATCACGCCGACCAGCGTCTCGGTGAGCAGAGTCTCCGAACGGATTTCAGGTTCAACCGTTCGAATGATGCCGATTTCCAGATCGACGACTCCGTCCCGCAGCGCGTGAGCATCCTCGAGTCCTTCCGGACGCACCCGCAGTGAGATGCCGGGCGCCTGTACGCGCAGATCGTCGATGAGCGACGGAATGAATGTCGCCGACAACATGTCGGCGACTTGCAGATTGACCATGCGCACGGCGGTGCGGGGATCGGCGGCGCCCGACGGCTGGAACACTGCGCGCGCTCTCGCCGCGATCGCCTGAACCTCCGGGCGGAGTTCCAGCGCGCGAGGGGTGGGGACGAGGTCACGGCCTGCGCGCACGAAGAGGGGGTCGTCGAGGGCGCGACGCAGACGGGCGAGGGTGCGGCTCATGGCCGGAGTCGAGGTGTGCAGGCGTGCGGCCGCCTTGGTCACGCTGTTCTCCGCGAGCAGCGCGTCCAGCGCCTCGATGAGGTTCAGGTCGTAGTCCATCCGCCGATTATCAGATATGGAAGGACTACATATCAACGTTGCACTGGAGTCAATCGGTGCGCGTCGTTAGCGTCGATGGCAGAACAGCGAGCCGGGAGGAACCTGCATGAACACTCACCCACAACCGATGATGCGCGCGGCGGTGATTGGCGCCGGAATCGTCGGGCTGACCACCGGATTGGCGCTGCAACGCGCCGGCGTCCAAGTCACGGTCTACGAACGCGCTCCCGAAATCCGTTCCACCGGGACAACTCTGGGGCTATGGGTCAACGCCATGGCGGTCTTCGACACCCTCGGCGTCGGAGAGCAGATACGAGCCAACGTAAGCCCGGCGAGATGTACTTCCACGACGCAGACGGACGCCTGCTGACCACGCCGGAATTCGGTGTCGAGGACCACCGGTTCCTGTTGGTGCATCGGCGCATGCTGAGCGACCTGCTCGCCGACGCGGTCGGGCGTGAGAACATCCGCGTGGGAGCGGGGTTCGAGTGCTACGTCGAGCATCCCGACCACGTCGACGTCCGGTTCGCCGACGGCAGCGCGGACACGGTCGACGTGCTGATCGGTGCTGACGGGGTCTACTCGACGGTGCGCGAACAGTTGCTGCCCGGCGTTACGGCGCAGGAACACCCCGGCCATGACGTCTGGCGGGCAGTCATTCCCAACCCTGGCCTGTCGATGCCCGAAGACCGGCTGATTCTCGGGACCCACGGATGCCGCGGAGGCTACGTACGGACACACGACGGATTCGTCTACTGGTTGGTGAACCAGTTCAACACACCAGCATTGGCCGGCACCCTCAAACACCAGGCCCTGCAGCGAGCCGCACACCTCGGGGCCGATGGCGAAAACAGCATCCTGCACCAGTTGATCACTGCGACGCCCGAGGAAGCGATATTGCACAACCAGATCATGATCGTGCCACCACTGGCGCGCTGGGCGTCCGCACGCGTCGCGCTGGCCGGCGACGCGGCCCACGCCATGTCGCCACACATCACCGCCGGGGCGACGCTGGGGGTGGAGGATGCCGCGCTGCTCGGTCGACTGCTCACCTCACCCGCCGACGTGCCCGCCGCACTGGACGCCTACGAGACGGATCGCATGCCGCGGTACGCCCACGTCGCGGAACTGTCCGCCGCGGTCGAACATGCCGCCACCCCCGCACAATTCGCGCGGAACTACGCCGCATTCCACCATTGGATGCTCAACGCGCCACTTGTGCGCCTGGCGCGCCAGAACGCCGCGCCATGATCGATTGGCTAGGCCTCGCCGAGGCCATGATGTCCTCGCCCTGGCTGTACTGCATTCTGCTCGGGGTCTCACTGCTCGACTCGGTGCTCCCCGCCATTCCGAGCGAGCCGGTCATCGTCATGGCGGGCGTGTCCGCGGCCGGCGGCCAGGCGCAACTTCTGGCCGTGGTCACCGCCACGTCGGTCGGTGCCTTCCTCGGCGACATGATTCCCTACGGGCTCGGTTATCTGCTGGCCGACGGCGTGAGAAGGCGGCTGCCACAAGGGAGCAGGCGGCGTAGCACCCATGACTGGTTGAGTAGCGAACTCGACAGCCGCGCCGGCTACGTGCTCATCACCTCGCGCTTCATCCCGGTCGGTCGCTATCTGGTCACGCTCACCGCAGGGATCACTCGGCTTCGTTGGGCGAAATTCGCTGCGTTCACCGCGATTTCGTGTGCGGCATGGAGCACGTACACCGTTCTCACCGGTTATGCCGGTGGCCGGTTGTTCCAGGACAACACGTTCGTCGCGATCGGCGTCGGCATCGGGCTGGCGGTGTTCACCAGTGCCGCGATCGAGGGGACACGGTACCTCCAGCGGCGGCGTCGGGCGCGGGTTCGTTGACCGCCCGTTCGGACGGCGAGCTCGTCGCGATCCCGTCGCCTCCTTCGCCGATCACGATGTCCGCACATTGTGGGACCACCTCCGCGCGCTGTACTTCGGCGGTTATGCGATGTGGACGCATCACGGTGCGGTTCGTCTTCCTCGAACCCGGCGTCACTGTCGCCGAAGGAGCGCCGCAAGACGGCCAGACCTTGCGCCGCCTTGCACGTGGAGTTCCGGAGGCGGGGCGGGCCCAGCAACCGCGCTACAGGGTGATGTCCGGGGACAGCAACTCGAAGAGGAACAATGCCGCCGCGGAGTTCTCATCCACCCCGCTGGCGTAAAGCGTTCCGTCCGGCGCGTATTCGATCCAGAACAGGCGCGGACCATCGAGGACTGTGTGGACGACCTCGTCGGTGGCGGTGTCGATGATCAACACAGGGTAGGTGGCGTCCGGCGAGCCCAACAGTCCGAGGGTGCCGATCACGAGCGTGGTCCCGTCGGGGCCGGCCGTCACGGAGTAGAGCGGAGCAGCGGCCGCGTCGATGTCGGTAACGATCGTGTCGACGACGACTCCGTCCTCGAGCACGCTGATCGACGAGTCGCCCGTGTTCACGACGTACACCTTGCCGTTGGCCGCGACCACCGCGCCCGGTCGAACGCCCACGTCGATGGGGTCGCCGGCCTGTCCGGTCGTGGTATCGATGATCGTGAGGAAGCCGTTCGCCGATGACTCTCCTCCGAAGCTCGTCACATAGAGCTGATCGCCCACCAGCGTCAGCCCCGCACCCCTGCCGGGAAGCTCGATCTGATTCAGCTCGGCAGCGGGCGGAGCGAGAACGTCGATCAAGGTGACGGTGTTCGTGCCTTGGTTGACGACGTAGAGCACGCCGTCCTTTTCGGCGGCGAGGCCAGGTGTATCTCCGGCGGGCCACGCCTGTCCCTGCGCTCCGGTCGTGAGGTCGAACTCCGTGGCGGAGTCACCGCCCTGCACAGTCACGTACAACGTGTTGTTCGAGACATACATGCCGACGGGTGCGCCTCCGGTGGGGATGGGATTTTCCAGCAGTCCGGTTTTGGTGTTGTAGACCAGGATGCCGGCGTTACCCGGGTTCGCGGCGAACAGTCGATCACCGGCGAACACCATGTCGAACGGCGGCAGACCGCCAGGCGTGTTGACGGTCTTTGTATTCACGTACATGCCGCCGCCGACCTCAACGTCGGTCACCGTGACCGACACCGGATCGTTGACGCCGTCGCTCACTGACACTGTGAAGCTGACGGTTTCGGTTTCGTCGGAGAGCGCGGCCCGGATCCGCTCGATGGTTGTCGGTGTGTAAGTGAAGCTCCCGTCGTCGTTGACGACGAGCCCGGTGGGGCCGCTGATCACGGAGTAGGTGAGCTCGTCGGCATCTTTGAGATCGTCTACCGCGTTCAGGTTTCCGATGACCAGACCGGTCGCCGGGGCGGGATCGCCGAACGTGGGATCCACCGTCGGCGGAGTGTTGGTCGGTGGTGCGGCGTTGACGGTGACGGTGACGGTGGCCGTCGAGCCGCCGTTGAGGGTGTAGGTGAAGTTGGTGGTGCCGGTGTAACCGGGGGTGGGTGTGAATTGGATGGTGTTGCCGGCGTTGGTGATCGCGGCGGTGCCGCCGGCGGTGGGTTGGGTGATGGTGGTGACGGTTTTGGGTCCGCCGTCGACGTCGGTGTCGTTGGTCAGCACGTTGACGGTGACCGGGGCGCCCGCGGTGGTGGTGGCGGAGTCGTTGACTGCGGTCGGGGCGTCGTCGACGGGGGTGACGGCCAGGGTGACGGTGGTGCTGTTGCTGGTGGCGCCGTTGTTGTCTTTGACGGTGTAGGTGAAGCTGGCGGTGGTGGTTTCGGTGCCGTTGTGGGTGAAGCTGACGGTGCCGTCGGGGTTGGCGGTCGCGGTGCCGTTGACCGTTGTTCCGATGACGACGGTGGCGGGGTCGATGGTGCCGTCGGTGTCGGTGTCGTTGTCGATCACGTCGACGATGACGGTGCCGCCCTCGGCGACGGTTCCGTTGTCCGCGTTGGCAACCGGCGCGGTGTTGGGTGGTCCGGCGTTGACGGTGACGGTGACGGTGGCCGTCGAGCCGCCGTTGAGGGTGTAGGTGAAGTTGGTGGTGCCGGTGTAACCGGGGGTGGGTGTGAATTGGATGGTGTTGCCGGCGTTGGTGATCGCGGCGGTGCCGCCGGCGGTGGGTTGGGTGATGGTGGTGACGGTTTTGGGTCCGCCGTCGACGTCGGTGTCGTTGGTCAGCACGTTGACGGTGACCGGGGCGCCCGCGGTGGTGTGGCGGAGTCGTTGACTGCGGTCGGGGCGTCGTCGACGGGGGTGACGGCCAGGGTGACGGTGGTGCTGTTGCTGGTGGCGCCGTTGTTGTCTTTGACGGTGTAGGTGAAGCTGGCGGTGGTGGTTTCGGTGCCGTTGTGGGTGAAGCTGACGGTGCCGTCGGGGTTGGCGGTCGCGGTGCCGTTGACCGTTGTTCCGATGACGACGGTGGCGGGGTCGATGGTGCCGTCGGTGTCGGTGTCGTTGTCGATCACGTCGACGATGACGGTGCCGCCCTCGGCGACGGTTCCACTGTCCGCGTTGGCAACCGGCGCGTCGTTCTCACCGTCGGGGCGGATCGTGACCGTTACCGTCAGCGTGTCGGCGTGCGACTCGCCCGCGGCGTGGACGTGGAAACCGGCGGCGGCGTCCGTGCCGGTGAGCGCGAACCCGTCTGCACCGGCATAGCCCGCATCCGGTGTGTAGCTGACCTGGTTGCCGACGATGGTCACCGTGCCGTTGCTCGGGCCATGGTCGGGGTGAACCGAGTAGACGATCGTGTCGCCATCCTCGTCGGTCGCCGGGAGCGACCCGATCACTGTTGCCGCGCTGTCCTCGTCGACGGTCAGGCTGATGTCTTGGCCGATCTCGGGGCTCCTGTTGACCAAGGTCTGATTGAACTGACGCCGCGTCCACGCCAGCAGGCCGAACAGCATCGCGTTCTCGAACGGCCCGCCCGGTGCCACGAACGGCTCGATGAAATTGAGGACGACGTTGACCGCGCCCGCGATGAGCGCCGCCGGCACGGAAAGCAGCGTTTCGACGAGCGACGGCGGCGGCGTGGTCACCGGCGCGACGTCGGCCACCTCGGCGGCCGCCATCGAGAACGTCTCTGCTGCAGGCAGATCGACATTCATCGCTGCCGTTCGAGTTCCGCTGACAGTGCCGTCCTCGTCGACCCCGCCGGCCGTGCGCTGACTCGAGCCGGGCGGATCTGCCGGCGTGAGCGGTGCGGTGCTGCCCCCCTTCGCGGGCTCCGGAGAGGTGGTCGGTGCCGCGCCGGACGGTGTGACCGGGCCGTTGTCCGGCTGGCTGACGGGAGCCGGTGGCGGCGGGGCAGTGGGGGTCGGTGCCGTCGGGACGTCGGTGGTCGGGGGTTCTACCTCTTCTGGCTCCGGATCGCCCGACGTGAGCGCACCGCCGGAACTGCTGACGACGACCGTTGGCGCCGAGCCGTTGTCGATCGTCGTGGTGGTGCCGGAAACCGGCGATTGTTCAGCAGGGGAGGCGAGATCGCCGGCAGGCGGGTCCGCGGGAGATTGCGGCTCCTGCGGTTGGGTCGACTGTTGCGCGCCGGTCGCGTCGGAGAGCGACTCGGTCGTCGTGTCCTCGGCCCACGCTATCCCCGGCTGGGATGCAACCGCAGCACCCACGCCCAGCGCTACGGCCAGAGCCCCGACCCGACCGATGTAGTTCGCATACCCCATGTGAAAGCCCCCCGTGCGCGCTGCGTGCCCGGTGACACGCAACTGGTTCACCGCGCGACGTTATTGGCGACAGCGTCAGTAAGGAATCGGGTGTTTCCCTACGTTTTTGTATTTTCAGCGTCATCGCAAGTGAACGAGTAGGGGCATACCGCGGGGTATTTGCTGGATCAAGAACGTCGCTGCGCGGACGCCGGTTCCGCGGTGTGAGGGCTCGTCGTCGCTGTCGGCGCGCTCGGTTAGCCTTCGAGAGTGAGCGCCAAGGCAACTCCGGATCCCGAGACGACGCTGGCTCAGCAGGCCGAAGACGGCCCCGACGCCGATCTGCGTCGGCAGTGGCAGGAACTCGCCGAACAGGTCCGCGAGCACCAGTTCCGGTACTACGTGCGAGACGCTCCGATCATCACCGACGCCGAGTTCGACACGCTGCTGCGCGAACTGCAGGCACTCGAGGACGAGCACCCGGAGCTGCGCAGCCCCGACTCGCCGACACAGCTGGTCGGCGGCGCCGGCTTCGCCACCGACTTCACCCCCGCCGACCACCTCGAGCGGATGCTGAGCCTGGACAACGTGTTCACTCCCGACGAGCTCGCCGCCTGGGCGGGCCGGCTCAAAGGAGAGATCGGCGACGACGCGAAGTTCCTCTGCGAGCTCAAGATCGACGGGGTGGCGCTCTCGCTGGTGTACCGCGACGGCCGGCTCGAACGCGGCGCCACCCGCGGCGACGGCCGCACCGGCGAGGACGTCACGCTCAATGCCCGCACCATCGCCGATGTGCCCCAAAAGCTCTCCGAGAACGACGAATTCCCGATACCGAAGGTTCTCGAGGTCCGCGGCGAGGTGTTCTTCCGGGTCGCCGACTTCGAAGAACTCAACGCCGGCCTCGTCGCCGAGGGCAAGCCCCCGTTCGCCAATCCGCGCAACAGCGCCGCCGGTTCGTTGCGGCAGAAGAACCCCGCGGTCACCGCGCGCCGCAAGCTCCGGATGATCTGCCACGGCCTCGGCCACACCGAGGGCTTCAAACCCAAGACGTTGCACGACGCCTACCGCGCGCTCAAGGCGTGGGGTTTGCCGGTCAGCGCGCACACCGCGCAGGTGCACGGGCTTGACGCGGTCAGCGAACGCATCGCCTACTGGGGTGAACACCGCCACGATGTCGAACACGAAATCGACGGTGTGGTCGTCAAAGTCGACGATGTCGCGCTGCAGCGGCGGCTCGGCTCGACGTCGCGGGCGCCGCGGTGGGCCATCGCCTACAAGTACCCGCCCGAGGAGGCGCAGACCAAGCTGCTCGACATCCGGGTCAACGTCGGGCGCACCGGGCGGGTCACCCCGTTCGCGTGGATGGAGCCGGTGAAGGTGGCCGGGTCGACCGTCAGCCAGGCCACGCTGCACAACGCCTCGGAGGTCAAACGCAAAGGCGTGCTCATCGGCGACACCGTCGTCATCCGCAAGGCCGGTGACGTCATCCCCGAGGTGCTGGGCCCGGTGGTGGACCTGCGCGACGGCTCCGAACGCGAATTCGAGATGCCGACGCACTGCCCGGAGTGCGGCACCCAACTCGCACCCGCCAAGGAGGGCGACGCCGACATCCGCTGCCCCAACACCCGCAGTTGCCCGGCGCAGTTGCGGGAGCGCGTGTTTCACGTCGCCGGCCGCGGGGCGTTCGACATCGAAGGGCTCGGCTACGAGGCGGGCATCGCGCTATTGCAGGCCGGCGTCATCTCCGACGAGGGCGACCTGTTCACCCTCACCGAAGACGATCTGCTGCGCACCGAGCTGTTCACCACGAAGAACGGCGACCTGTCGGCGAACGGGAAGCGGTTGTTGGCCAACCTGTACAAGGCCAAGGCGCAGCCGTTGTGGCGGGTGCTGGTCGCGTTGTCGATCCGCCATGTCGGTCCGACGGCCGCGCGTGCACTGGCCACCGAGTACGGCAGCCTGGACGCGATCATGGCGGCCTCCGAAGCCGAGCTCTCGGTCGTCGAGGGGGTGGGCCCGACGATCGCCGCCGCGGTGACCGAATGGTTCACCGTCGACTGGCACCGCGCCATCGTCGACAAGTGGCGCGCCGCCGGGGTGCGTATGGCCGACGAGCGCGACGCCAGCATCGAGCGCACCCTCGAAGGCCTCTCGATCGTCGTCACCGGCTCACTGACCGGCTTCTCGCGCGACGACGCGAAGGAGGCCATCGTCGCGCGCGGCGGCAAGGCCGCCGGGTCGGTGTCGAAGAAGACCGCCTACCTCGTCGCCGGAGACTCACCCGGGTCGAAGTACGACAAGGCGATCGAGCTCGGCGTGCCCGTTCTCGACGAGGACGGCTTCGTCGAGCTGTTGCAGAACGGCCCGCAGAGCGGCTGAGCCCGCGCGTTTGTTCGCCGCATCCACCGGGCACCCGAAGGGGCGAACCGACAAGGAGTGGTGATGGCGATCTGCGATACCTGCGGCAACGACTACGACAAGGCGTTCACGGTGACGTGGCCCGACGGCCGCAACGCGACGTTCGACAGCGTGGAATGCGCGGCGGTGCAGCTGGCTCCGGAGTGCGCGCACTGCGGATGTCGCATCCTGGGACACGGAATCGAGACCGAAGAAGCGATCTTCTGCTGTGCGCACTGCGCCCGCAAGGACACCAACGCCGACGTCAACGACCGCTGGCCGGTCCCGGCGGGCGGCTGACGGTCAGCGGTACCCGCGCCGCACATCGTCGACGACGCGCGGGTGATCCAGCGTCGACGGCTCCAGCTCGCGCGACGCGGTGTCGCCGCCGAACACAGTGGCGGCGTCCAACGCTCGCTGGTCGAGATACCGCAGCGGCGGGGCGCCGGCCGGAACCGTCGGTGTCGGGGCCGTCGCGCCGCGACGCGCCAGCACGAAACCCCAGTCCCCGAACGTCGGCACGTGCACGTGGTACGGGGTCACCGCGTAACCGGCCGCCCGAATCGACGACACCGTGCGCCAGTACGCGTCCGGCGTGGAGAACGGGCTGCCCGCCTGCACCGAGACCAGGCCGTCGGGTGCCAGGACGCCGCTGATCAACGCGTAGAACTCCACGGAGTACAGCCGCCCCAGCGCCGGGGTGTCCGGATCGGGCAGGTCGACGATCACCGCGTCGAAACCCCCGACGGGCACACCGTCGGGACGGTCGCGCAGCCACGTCATCGCGTCGTGGATGACGACGTGCACGCGGGGGTCGTCCAGCGCGCCTGCGTTGGCGTCACGCAGCGTCGAGCGGGCCACGTCGATCACGGCGGGATCCAGCTCGACCTGCACGATGTTCTCGATCGCGTTGTGCCGTAACAGCTCTCGAGCCGCCAGGCCGTCGCCGCCGCCGAGTACGAGCACCGAACGCGGACCGTCCGCCAGCGCGGGGTAGACCAGGCTCTCGGTATAGCGGTACTCGTCACGCGTCGAGAACTGCAGTCCGCCATCGAGATAGAGCCGGGTGTCGGCCCCGCGCCGGGTGACGACGATCTCCTGGTAGGCCGACTGCCGGTACGCCACGATCGGATCGCCGTAGAGCCGTTGGCGTGTCGAGGTCTGGATGCCGTCGGCGCCGGCCAGCAGCGTCACCAGCAGCGCCAGCGCCGCCGCCAGCGCGATGAGCGCGGCGGCCAGTTCGCGTCCACTGACGATGCGGCGCAGCAGAAACAACGCGACCACCGCCGCCGCGACCACGTTGATGATCCCGGTGGCCGCCGCGCCGCGGATCATGCCCAGCTGCGGGAGCAACAGGAACGGCCACAACAGACCGCCGATCAGCGCACCCAGGTAATCGGCGGCGTTGAGGTTCGCCAGCACCCGTCCGGTGTCGGTGTCGGCCGCGACCCGCCCGCGCTGCAGCAGCGTCATCAGCAGCGGCACCTCGGCGCCGACCAGGCCTCCGATCAGCGCGGTGCCGATCGCCAGCACCCACAGCGAGCCGCCGATGAACGCGAACGCCACGTACAGGGCGGCCGCCGACAGTCCGCCGACAATCGCCAGCGCGATCTCCACGGCGATGAAGACCGGCCCTGCGCGGTGCAGCACCGGTTTGACCAGCAGGGCGCCCACGCCGAGTGCCGCGACGTAACCGGCGACGATCAGCGACATCGCGGTCACCCCGCCACCGTGCAGGCTGGTCGACAGCGTCAACAGCGCCAGCTCGTAGACGATGCCGCACGCCGCGCACGTCGCGACGGCCGCGAACAGCACCGCGCGCCAGCGCGTGGCCGACCCGCCCAGCCGCGGGGTTGGTGTCGAGACGTCCCCGGTCACCGTCATGACAGCGCCGCGGCGTTCACCCCTCCCACGGCCAGCAGCATCACCGCGGTGGCGATGGCAGCCGGATGCAGCCGCTCCTCGCCGATCAGGTCGCGGAACCGGCCGGGCACGACGGCTTCGAGCACTACCAGCGCGACCCCCTGCAGCACGACACCGACGAGGCCGTACACGGCGGCGTCGACGAGTCCCTGGCCCAGGTCGTTGGAACTGGCCACGATCGCCGAGATCACCACGATCGCCAGGGCGGCGTACATCCCCGACGCGACGGCGACCGCGTTGGGTCGCCGCTCGACGAACACCAGCCGGCGCAGGTTGCCCGGGGTCAATGCGTCGGCCATCGCGAACCCCGCGGCGAGGACCGCGACGCCGATGATGAAGTACAAGACCGCGGCGACCACGTTCTGGACGAGGTTCTCGCCGCTGATGGTGCCGAACTCGACCATGGCCACAATCATGGGTTCTCCTTAGCTGATCGGCCTGACGCGCTTGTCATTTCGTCCCGCCCGGTCCGCCGGGGCTGCCGCCTGAACCGCCCGCCGGTGCGCCGGGAAAGAAGCCCGGCCCGAGGAAGATGAAGCCGCCGCCCATGTATCTGCCGCCGCGCACGTCTTCGACGCGGATGGTGCACGGCCGGTCGCCGGCGGGCCCGACGATCACGATGTCGTCCTCGTAGCGCAGGTACTCGGTGCCCCGGTCGCTGGCTCGCGCCTCGGGGCTCTGGTACTCGGCGAGCCGGTCGGCGACCTCGCTGGGGGACCCGGTGCACTCGTAGCTGTCGGCTTCGGTGGTGCGCGAGTAGGCGGCGTAGTTCTCCTCGATGTGGGTGCGAATGTCGCGGTTCTGCAACGAGATTCCCAGGACCAGGCACGCGATCCCGGCGGCCGCGAGGCCGGCGGCGAGCAGGAACAGCGCGGTGCGGCTCACCGCTGCCACCGGCTGGTGGTGTGGACGACGGTGCCGCCGGCCTCACTCGGATACAGATGCCAGGTCTGCCACCGCCATCCGGCGGGGCCCGGTTCGGCGCACAGGGCGGTCAGCGCCGCGTCGTCGCCGGGGAAGACCCCGCCGAGCCAGCCGCCGTGCCGCTCACAGTTGTCGCGCAGCGTGTGCGCCAGCCGGTGGAAGTCGGCGGCGCCGCGGATCTCGGTGCGCGACCGGATGCGGTACCCGGGGGCGGTGGCGTGGCCGGGCAGTGCCGCGTCGGACTGCGCGGTGCACGAAACCTCTTCGGAGAACGCGTGATCGGCGGCGTCGACGGTGACGAGGTGCGACGCGCCGAGCACACCGAGGGTCAGGGTGGTGCCGTCGGGGTGGTGCAGCACCCGCGTGGCCAGTGGGGTAGGGGCGGGGGCGTTGAGCGCGAGGCGCAGCGTGGACCCGGACACGTCGGCCGGGCTCACGGCGAGTCGATGAAGCGGCACCCGGATGCCCTAGCTTGTCGGCGGCGGCGCGGGGTAGACCGTGAGCTCGCCGGGCCGCACCGGCGTGCCGGTCGAGATCTCCCAGGGCATGTCGGGCGCCCACCGCTCGAATCCGAGCAGGAGCGTCTCGTCGGCGTTGGCGTAGTCGACGAAGTCCATCTCGCCGCCCGCGGGCAGCCCCGTGGTGCCTTCGGTGGTGAAAGATGCGTGGCCGCGCTCGGTTTCCCGACACTGCTGGCCGTCGACGACGAGTTCACCGTCGGGCTGCAGCGCGAGATCCTTGCGACGCGTCCACATCATCAGCTCGAGGCGGCCCTCGTCCTCCTCGACGCTGAACCACACCGGCTCCGGCCCGCCCTCGAGCAGGTGCTCCCACCAGACGAACGGGCCCTGCCGCAGGGTGACGCTGCCGCGCACGACGTAGTCGATGCCGCCGTGCGCGACGATGGCGCCGGGCCCGAGTTGGCGCGGCCCGAACTGCGGCATCGTGGCCGCGAACTTCAGCGGGTCTTCGCGTCCGGACGAGCGGGCGGGCTTCTTGGGCCGCTGCAGCGCCTTGACCAGAACGATGATGGCCGCGATGAGGAGCACGGCGGCGAGCAGGATCAGCAGCGTGTCCACGCGGAACCTTCCGTTCGACGTTGAGCGGTGCGGTCAGTGGCGATCGCTGCCAACGGTAACAGCCGTTCAGGGCGCCGGAAGTCAGCGCAGGATGGTCGCGACAATACCCGCCAGATACCCCAGCCGCGCGACCTCGGAGGGCCGAAACAGCGGGCCGCCGGGGCGGCCGAGTACCACCGCGGTCGCGGGGTCGCCGAGCGGGGCGGCGGCCAGCGTGGTGTCCATGTCGCGCCACCACTTTGGCACCCAGTCGGCGTCGGCGTCGAGGGCCTCGGCGTGGTCGAGCGGCAGCCACGGCGTCTGCGCGGCCTGTGTCTCGGGGGCGCCCGGGCTGCCGACGACCCGTTCGGGGCCCGCATCGGTCAGCCGGATCACGCTGGTCCACCCCACGCGCAGCACCCGCGGTGCCTCGTCGACGAGCACCTGCAGTTTGCCGTCGCGGGGTGCGGCCGCGATGTGGTCGATCAGCTCGAGTTCGCGGTGCGCCTCCAGCAGCCCGGTGTGCGGCCGGATGCTGTCGACGTAGACGCCCTTGATCTGCTCGGCGGCGGTGATCAGCATGTCGGGCATCGCGCCCGCGGGCAGTTCGACGACGATGTCGTCGACGGCGTACCCGGCAGCCCGCTCGACGACGTCCAGCGACAAGATGTCGGCGCCGACGGATCCCAGCGCCACGGCCAGTGAGCCGAGGCTGCCTGGTCGATCCTCGAGCTGGACCCGCAGTAGGTACGAACGCACGCGCAACACTGTTTCACAGCACCAGACGCCGAGCATTCCGGCCTCAGCCGGCCGAACGGCGATGACTAGGCTGCGTGTCGTGTCGCAAATCTCCCGAGACGAGGTCGCCCATCTGGCGCGGCTGGCCCGCCTCGCTCTGACCGAGGACGAGCTGGACAGCTACGCCGGGCAGTTGGACGCCATCATCGGCCATGTCAGCCAGATCCAGGCCGTCGACGTCGCCGGCGTCGACCCCACCGACAACCCGCTCACCGACGTCAACGTGTTCCGCCCCGACGTCGTCACCCCCTGCCTGTCGCAGGAGGAGGCGCTCGACCAGGCGCCCAAAGCGGCCGAGGGCCGGTTCGCGGTGCCGCGGATCCTCGGGGAGGCCGAATGAGCGACTCCGAGCTGATCCGGCTGGACGCGGCGACGCTGGCGACCCGGATCGCCGCCAAGGAGGTGTCGTCGACCGAGGTCACCCGCGCGTGCCTGGACCAGATCGCGGCGACCGACGATCAGTACCACGCGTTCCTGCATGTCGCAGAGGAGCACGCGCTCGCAGCGGCCGCCACCGTCGACGCCGCGGTGGCCGCCGGCGAGACGCTGCCGTCACCGCTGAGCGGGGTGCCGCTGGCGCTCAAGGACGTGTTCACCACCACCGACATGCCGACCACGTGCGGTTCCAAGATCCTGGAGGGGTGGACGTCGCCGTACGACGCGACGGTGACGATCCGGTTGCGCGCCGCCGGGATCCCGATCCTCGGCAAGACGAATATGGACGAGTTCGCGATGGGTTCGTCCACGGAGAACTCTGCCTACGGCCCGACCCGCAACCCGTGGAACGTCGACCGCGTCCCGGGCGGTTCGGGTGGCGGCAGTGCGGCCGCGCTCGCGGCGTTCCAGGCGCCGCTGGCCATCGGCACCGACACCGGCGGCTCGATCCGTCAGCCGGCGGCGCTGACCGCGACGGTCGGCGTCAAACCGACCTACGGCACGGTGTCGCGGTACGGGCTGATCGCGTGCGCGTCGTCGCTGGACCAGGGTGGGCCGTGCGCGCGCACGGTGCTCGACACCGCGCTGCTGCACCAGGTGATCGCCGGCCACGACCCCCGCGACTCCACCTCCGTCGACGCCGCGGTGCCCGACGTGGTGGCCGCGGCCAGGGCGGGGGCGTCGGGCGATCTGACGGGCGTCCGAATCGGTGTGGTCAAACAGCTGCGTGGCGACGGCTACCAGGCCGGTGTGCTGGCGTCGTTCAGCGCCGCCGTCGAACAGCTCACCGCGCTGGGCGCGGAGGTCAGCGAGGTCGACTGCCCGCACTTCGACTACTCGCTGCCCGCCTACTACCTGATCCTGCCCTCGGAGGTGTCATCGAACCTCGCCCGTTTCGACGCGATGCGCTACGGGCTGCGGGTCGGCGATGACGGAACGCACAGCGCCGAGGAGGTCATGGCGATGACCCGCGCCGCCGGGTTCGGCGCGGAAGTCAAGCGGCGCATCATGATCGGCACCTACGCGCTGTCGGCGGGTTATTACGACGCGTATTACAACCAGGCGCAGAAGGTGCGCACGCTGATCGCGCGCGACCTCGACGAGGCCTACAAGAAGGTCGACGTGCTGATCTCGCCGGCGACTCCGACCACGGCGTTCCCGCTGGGGGAGAAGGTCGACGACCCGCTGGCGATGTACCTGTTCGACCTGTGCACGCTGCCGCTGAACCTCGCGGGCCACTGCGGGATGTCGGTGCCGTCTGGGCTGTCGTCGGACGACAACCTGCCGGTCGGGCTGCAGATCATGGCGCCCGCGCTGGCCGACGACCGGCTGTACCGCGTCGGCGCCGCCTACGAGGCCGCGCGCGGAGAGTTGCCCACCGCGCTCTAGACCCGCCGAGCGCACGGTAGTTGAACGCAAACGCCGACAGAGGGCGCGAACAACCGTGCGCTCGGGGAGGATGAAGACATGCGGATCGGAGTGCTGACCGGCGGCGGTGACTGTCCTGGACTGAACGCGGTGATCAGAGCCGTGGTGCGCACCTGCGACGTGCGGTACGGCTCGTCGGTTGTCGGATTCCTCGACGGCTGGCGCGGGCTGCTGGAGAACCGGCGCATCCAGCTGGCCAACGACGACCGCAACGACCGGCTGCTGGCCAAGGGCGGCACCATGCTCGGCACCGCGCGGGTGCATCCCGAGAAGCTGCGCGCCGGGCTGGACCAGATCAAGCAGACCCTCGACGACAACGGCATCGACGTGCTGATCCCGATCGGCGGCGAGGGCACGCTGACCGCCGCGCACTGGCTGTCCGAGGAGAACGTGCCGGTCGTCGGCGTACCCAAGACCATCGACAACGACATCGACTGCACCGACGTCACGTTCGGCCACGACACCGCGCTGGGGGTGGCCAGCGAGGCGATCGACCGGCTGCACAGCACCGCCGAATCGCATCAGCGGGTGATGCTCGTCGAGGTGATGGGACGGCACGCCGGCTGGATCGCGCTCAACGCCGGGCTGGCGTCGGGCGCGCACATGACGCTGATCCCCGAGCAACCGTTCGACGTCGAAGAGGTCTGCCGGCTGATCAAACAGCGCTTCGTGCGCGGTGATTCGCACTTCATCTGCGTGGTCGCCGAAGGCGCCAAGCCCGCCGAGGGGTCGATGCAGCTGCGCCAGGGCGGCATCGACGAATTCGGCCACGAGCGGTTCACCGGTGTCGCGCAGCAGTTGGCGCTCGAGGTGGAAAAGCGGATCAACAAAGAGGTGCGGGTCACCGTGCTCGGCCACGTACAGCGCGGCGGCACGCCGACGCCGTTCGACCGCGTGCTGGCCACCCGCTTCGGGGTCAACGCCGCCGACGCCGCGCACGCGGGGGAGTACGGGATGATGGTCTCGCTGCGCGGCCAGGAGATCGGCCGGGTGCCGCTGGCCGACGCGGTGCGCCAGCTGAAGCTGGTGCCGCAGAGCCGCTACGACGACGCCGCCGAGTTCTTCGGCTGATTTCGGTGGTTCACTCTGCGTGCAGGGCGCAAAACTGCGAGTGGCCACCGCCGTAAGCGCAGAGTCGACGGCATTAGACTCGCCACCATGACTGCTGTGACCGCCGAACTGCTCGACTACGACGACGTCGTTGCGCGCTACGAGCCGGTGCTGGGTCTGGAAGTACACGTCGAACTGTCCACCGCGACCAAGATGTTCTGCGGGTGCGCCAACCAGTTCGGCGCCGAACCCAACACCCAGGTGTGCCCGGTGTGCCTGGGGTTGCCCGGGTCGCTGCCGGTGCTCAACCAGCAGGCGGTCGAGTCGGCGATCCGGATCGGGTTGGCGCTCAATTGCGAGATCGTGCCGTGGTGCCGGTTCGCCCGGAAGAACTACTTCTATCCGGACATGCCGAAGAACTACCAGATCAGCCAGTACGACGAGCCGATCGCGATCAACGGCTACCTGGAGGTGCCGCTCGACGACGGCAGCACCTGGCGCGTCGAGATCGAGCGCGCGCACATGGAGGAGGACACCGGCAAGCTGACCCACCTCGGCAGCGACACCGGTCGCATCGAGGGCGCCACGACGTCGCTGATCGACTACAACCGCTCCGGCGTTCCGCTGATCGAGATCGTCACCAAGCCGATCGAGGGCACCGGGTCGCGCGCACCCGAGATCGCCCGGGCGTATGTGACCGCGTTGCGAGACCTGTTGCGGGGGTTGGGCGTATCCGACGTCCGGATGGATCAGGGCTCGATGCGCTGTGACTCCAACGTGTCGCTGAAACCGGTCGGGCAGAAAGAGTTCGGCACCCGCACCGAGACCAAGAACGTCAACTCGCTCAAGAGCGTGGAGGTCGCCGTCCGCTACGAGATGCGGCGGCAGGCGGCGGTTCTGGACGCCGGTGGCCGAGTCACCCAGGAAACCCGGCACTTTCACGAGGACGGGTACACATCGCCCGGCCGCAGCAAGGAAACCGCCGAGGACTACCGGTATTTCCCCGAACCGGACCTGGAGCCGGTCGCGCCCGACGCCGAATGGGTCGAGCGGCTGCGCGCCACCATCCCGGAATTGCCGTGGGTGCTGCGCAATCGGATCCAGGAGGAGTGGGGCATCTCCGACGAGGTGATGCGCGACCTGGTCAACATCGGCGCGCTCGACCTGATCGCCGCCACCGTCGAGCAGGGCGCGTCCAGCGATGCGGCCCGCGCGTGGTGGGGAAACTTCCTGGTGCAGAAGGCGAATGAGGCCGGGGTGGAACTCGACGCGCTGCCGATCACGCCGGCACAGGTGGCCACGGTCGTCGCGCTCGTCGACGACGGCAAGCTGTCGAACAAGCTGGCTCGTCAGGTCGTCGAGGGCGTGCTCGCCGGCGAAGGTGAGCCCGAGCAGGTGATGAAGGACCGCGGTCTGGAGGTCGTGCGCGACGACTCCGCGCTGCAGTCGGCCGTCGACGAGGCGCTGGCCGCCAATCCCGATGTGGTCGAGAAGATCCGCGGCGGCAAGGTGCAGGCCGCGGGAGCGATCGTCGGCGCGGTGATGAAGGCCACCAAGGGGCAGGCTGACGCGGCTCGCGTGCGCGAACTGGTGCTCGCGGCCTGCAGCTGAGCCGACGGCCCGATCAGGTCGACACCAGAGCGTCCCAGGCCGCGATGGCGGACTCCGCGATCGCCGACAGCTTCGCGCGGTCGGCGCCGTCGCGGGCCTGGATCGCCATGCCGTGGTTGACGGTGTTGTAGAACGCGGCGATCGTCGCGGCGTCGGCCCCGGCCGGGACGTCGCCGTCGGCGATCCCGCGTTCGATGCGCTCGGCGAAGTCCTTTTCCAGTTCGAGCCGAAGACCCGACAGATGGTTGTGCACGGTCTGGCTGCGGTCGGTACACGCTGACAGCACGATCATGCAGCCCGGCGGCAGCCCGGGCTCGGTGAAGGCGATCGCGTTGTGGCGCAACGACTCTGCGATGGCCTCGCGGGCAGTCGGCAGATCCCGCAGTGCCGCGGCCACCGCGGCACCCTCCGTCGCGTCGTAGTGGGCGACGGCTTCGCGGAACAGTGTCTCCTTGGAGCCGAACGCGCCGTAGAGGCTAGGCGAGTTGATGCCCATGGCGGCGGTCAGGTGGCTGATCGAGGTGGCCTCGTACCCGTGTTCCCAGAACACCTCCATGGCGCGGCGCAGTGCCTCGGCGCGGTCGAACGCGCGAGGTCTGCCGCGGGTGGCCATCGCACCTACCTTTCTGTAACGACCGACAAGAAAACCATTGACAAGTGTACGGTGCGGGCTCAATTATTTAGTGATCGATACAAAAATATGAGGAGGCTGGGATGGCTGAACTGTCCGGAAAATCAGCGCTGGTGACCGGGGCCAGCCGCGGGATCGGCGCCGAGATCGCGGTCCGGCTGGCCGAGCTGGGCGCCGACGTCGCGGTGACCTACGCGCAGTCCAAGGAGCGTGCCGACGCGGTGGTCGACCGGATCGCCGCGCATGGTCGGCGCGGGCTGGCAATCCGGGCCGACAGCGCCGTCGCCGGGGACGTCATCGCCGCGGTCGACGAGACCGCCGCCGCGTTCGGCGGCCTCGACATCCTGGTCAACAACGCCGGGGTGTTCCCCTTCGGGCCGATCGAGGGCGTGCCGCTGGAGGAGGTCGACCGCACCCTCGACATCCATGTGCGCGCGGTCTATCTCGCGAGTCAGGCGGCGGTGCGGCACATGCCCGACGGCGGTCGGATCATCAGCATCGGAAGCAATCTCGCCGAGCGGGTGCCGGCACCGGGCGTGACGTTGTACGCGATGAGCAAGGCCGCGCTGCTCGGCTTCACCCGCGGCCTGGCCCGGGACCTGGGGGAGCGCGCCATCACCGTCAACCTCGTGCAGCCGGGCTCCACCGATACCGACATGAACCCGGCCGACGCCCCGGGCGCCGACAGTCAGCGCGCCTTGTCGGCGCTCAAGCGCTACGCCGCGCCCGGCGAGATCGCCGACACCGTTGCGTTTCTCGCCGGAGACCGCGCGGCCAACATCACCGGCGCGGTTCTCACCGTCGACGGTGGAACGAATGCGTGACGCGCGATGGCGTGGGTGATCCTGGTCGTCGCGGGCCTGCTCGAGATCGTCTGGGCGATCGCGCTCAAACAGTCCGACGGCTTTGCACGGTTGTGGCCCAGCGTGATCGGCGTCGCCGCCGCGCTGCTGAGCTTCGTGCTGCTGACGGTGGCGCTGCGCCACCTGCCCGCGGGAACCGGTTACGCGGTGTGGGTCGGGGTCGGCGCGGTCGGGGTCGCGGTGGCGGGGATGATCCTGCTCGGTGAGTGCGCCAGCGTCGGACGCATGGTGTTCCTGGCCGTCATCGTCACCGGGATCGTCGGGTTGAGACTCGTTGACGGGTGACGGATTACGTGGCGTCCTCGTTCTTGCGCGGGAAGCCGCCGCCCTGCGGGAACAAGGGGAACACCACGTCGTCGAGCTTCTGCGCGTCGCCCGCGGTCTTGTTCACCGTGCCGCCCCACACGTTGCCGTCCGGCGACATCGCCAACGCCCACGCGTGGCCGTGCTGGTCCTGCCGGACCACCTCGGGATCGCCGGTGACCGCGCCGGTTTCGGGCGCCATCCGCACCGCGACGGTCTGTTTGGTGTTGACCAGGTTGACCAGCACCGTGCCGTCGAGCGCCGCACAACCGGCCACCCCCGGCCGGTCCGGCCAGGTCCACACCGTCGAGGTCTTGGAGTCCTTGGTGATCCGCTGCAGCCGGTCACCGGTGGGGGTGCTGTCGGTGACGTACAGCGAGCCGTCGGAGGCGTCGATGCACATGCCGCCCCCGGCGCCCAGGCCGGACAGCGCGGTCGTCGTCGGGGCCTGATCGACCGTGGTGGGCTGCTCGATGCGCAGCAGCTTGCCTGCCAGGGAGCCCGGATTGCCGGCGTCGGCCGGGTTGCCCGCGTCCCCGGTCTGCACGAGCAGCGTCGTCGGGCTGGTGAAGATCAACGAACCCGTGTTGCCGCTCGGCCCTTTCGGGATGCCGGTCAGGATCGGCTTGGGGATGTCGCCGTCGGCGATGCGGATCACGCGGTTGTCGCTCGGGGTGCTGACATAGGCGTACATCAGCCGGTCCTGTTGATAGGTCGGCGACATCACGATGTCCATCAACCCGCCATCACCGGAACCGTCGACCGGCAGCGTGGTCTTGACCTTCGGCTCGGCCCGCACCGAGATTTCCTTGACCACACCGGTCGTGCGCTCGGCCACCAACGCCGACTGGCTGTCGGGCAGCATGATCAGGCCGCTGGTGCTCTCCAGGCAGCCCTGCATCACGCCCGGCGCCGGGCACTCCTTGGGAAACGGGGTCGCCGGCAGTGGGGGTGGCGGCGGCGGTGTCGACGTCGGACCCGGCGCGAGCTCGGGTTCGGTGGTGAACGGCTGGGACTGCGCATCGTCGAAACGCGCACATCCGGACCCGACGAGCAACGCCGCGCACAGCACAGCGAACACACCCCGCAGCGGCCGGCGCACATTCATGCGAGCCAGGTTACGGATCATTCCGCCGGGCGTGCCACGCGCACCCGCGCCCGCAGCCCTGTTGAGCTCGCGAATTGGAGTGCAGAAGCGCCGCGCCAATACGCGGCTACCGGGTGAATTGCACTTACCCTGGCCATGTGACCAGTCATCCCAATGACCCACGCACCTGGCAGCGGCCCGACGACGCGGCCGGGCGACCGGTGTCGGCGAGCCTGGTCGACCCCGAGGACGATCTTCCGGCGGCCAACTACGGCGGCGACTTCGAAACGACCGCGATACCGCACTACGACGCCGGTGCCGCCGCGCCCGCCGCACCCGCGTTCGGCCTGCTCAACGAGCCCGAACCACTGCCCTACGTGCAGCCCGGCGGACGGCACGCCATGGGCGGCTACGGCGCCGAACCGGCCGAGATCGAGCCCGACCCACTGACCCGCGGATCGGACCGGCGCGGCACCCTCGACCTCGGCCTGCTGCTGCTGCGGCTGGCGATCGGCGTGCTGTTCATCGGCCACGGCCTGCAGAAGGCGTTCGGCCTGTGGGGCGGGCCCGGCCTCGACGGCTGGCAATCCGAGCTGTCCGACATGGGCTTCCGCTACTCCGACATCCTGACCTACGTCGCCACCGGCGGCCAGATCGCCGCCGGCGTGCTGCTGATCCTCGGGCTGTTCACCCCCGTGGCTGCCGCAGGAGCGCTGGCCTATCTGGTCACCGGCGTGCTCGCCGAGGCGATGACCGCCCACGAAGAGGCCCGGCTCTCGGACTTCCTCACCGACGGGCACGAGTACCAGGTCTTCCTCGCCTGCGCCGTCGCGGTGCTGGTGCTGACCGGGCCGGGCCGCTACGGGTTCGACGCCGGCCGGGGTTGGGCGCGGCGGCCGTTCGTCGGATCGTTCGTCGCGCTGGTGCTCGGCGTCGGCGCGGGCGTGGCGATCTGGGTCGTCCTCAACGGCGGCAATCCGTTCGCCTAGTCCGTCGAGTACGGATTGGGCACCCGCCCGCCGCTGGCCTCGGTCAGCAGCGGCAGCGTCGCGAAGGTGACCGCGGGCAGGCGGATGTCTCGGCCGTCCTTGAGATGGGCGTAGGCCGACGAGCCCTTGCCGAACCGCAGGCCGTCGACGTCGTCCCACCGCACGGTCTCGCTGCTCAGCAGCGTGCGCGCGGTCACGCCGTCGCGGTCGGCGACGGTGCGGTTGCGCACCACATAGGCCGACAGCCCGGCCGGGATCACCAGCAGCGCCAGCACCCACGGCAGACCCGCGAGGACCAGCGTCAGCAGGCCCAGCACCAGGAACGCGACGGCGAAATGCGCCATCGGGGAGATCCGGATGACGACGGGGGTGGGATCGGCGTCGGAAGTCACCCGGCCATCTTCGCATCGACCCGCAATTTGACCTGTGACCAGTGCGGAGGCTACCGTCGACAGTTATGCAGACCCTGGGGACGCTCGTAGTAATTGGGAAGCGCGTTGATGCGCTGGCCCACACTCGGGCATAGCCACCAGCATCGACGCGCGACCCTCGTACAGCAGCCCAGCTGACGGGGGTTTTTTCTTGCCCGACCACCGATTTGAGACCCTAGACACGGATCCGAAACAGGATTTAGGAGAACGAACACCGTGAGCGCACCCACAACACGACCGCTGGAGCAGGCGGTGGCGACCGTGCCCGACGACGGGCATGCGGGCCAGCCGCCGGCCAAATCAGCACCCGCGCCCGCCAAACGCGTTGCGCCCCAGCAGATGACCGGTGCGCAGGCGGTGATCCGGTCGCTGGAGGAGCTCGACGTCGACACGATCTTCGGAATCCCCGGTGGTGCCGTGCTGCCGGTCTACGACCCGCTGTTCGACTCCCAGAAACTGCGTCACGTGCTGGTCCGCCACGAGCAGGGCGCCGGTCACGCCGCCAGCGGCTACGCGCACGCGACCGGCAAGGTCGGCGTGATGATGGCGACCTCGGGTCCCGGCGCGACGAACCTGGTGACGCCGCTGGCCGACGCGCACATGGACTCGATCCCGGTGGTGGCGATCACCGGTCAGGTCGGTCGCGGCCTGATCGGCACCGACGCCTTCCAGGAAGCCGACATCTCCGGCATCACGATGCCGATCACCAAGCACAACTTCCTGGTGCGCAACGGCGACGACATCCCGCAGGCCATCGCCGAGGCGTTCCACATCGCGTCCTCGGGCCGGCCGGGCCCGGTGCTCGTCGACATCCCCAAGGACGTGCTGCAGGCGCAGTGCACGTTCAGCTGGCCGCCGCGCATCGACCTGCCGGGCTACAAGCCCAACACCAAGCCGCACAACCGCCAGATCCGCGAGGCCGCCAAGCTGATCGCCGCGTCGCGCAAGCCGGTGCTCTACGTCGGCGGCGGCGTGATCCGCGGCGACGCCAGCGCCGAGCTGCTCGACCTGGCGGAGCTGACCGGCATCCCGGTGGTCACCACACTGATGGCGCGCGGCGCGTTCCCCGACAGCCATCCGCAGAACATGGGCATGCCGGGCATGCACGGCACGGTGGCCGCGGTGGCCGCACTGCAGCGCAGCGACCTGCTGATCGCGCTGGGCACCCGCTTCGACGACCGGGTGACCGGCAAGCTGGAGTCGTTCGCACCGGACGCCAAGGTGATCCACGCCGACATCGACCCCGCCGAGATCGGCAAGAACCGCCACGCCGACGTGCCGATCGTGGGTGACGTCAAGGCGGTCATCGGCGAACTGATCGCGGCGCTGCGCCGCGACGGCACGTCGCTGACGATGGACAACTGGTGGGAGTACCTGCGCGGGGTGCAGGCGACCTACCCGCTGAGCTACGGACCGCAGAGCGACGGCAGCCTGTCCCCGGAGTACGTCATCGAGACACTGGGCAAGATGGCCGGGCCCGAGGCCGTCTACGTCGCGGGCGTGGGCCAGCACCAGATGTGGGCCGCGCAGTTCATCTCCTATGAGAACCCCAAGACCTGGCTCAACTCGGGCGGGCTGGGCACCATGGGTTTCGCGGTGCCCGCCGCGATGGGCGCCAAGTTCGGGCGCCCGGAGGCCGAGGTGTGGGCGATCGACGGCGACGGCTGCTTCCAGATGACCAATCAGGAACTGGCCACCTGCGCGGTCGAGGGCGCGCCGATCAAGGTGGCGTTGATCAACAACGGCAACCTGGGCATGGTGCGGCAGTGGCAGACGCTGTTCTACGAAGAGCGGTACAGCCAAACCGATCTGGCGACGCACTCGCGCCGCATCCCGGACTTCGTCAAGCTGGCCGAGGCGCTGGGCTGCGTCGGATTGCGTTGTGAGCGTGCCGAAGACGTCGAGGACGTGATCCGTCAGGCACGCGAGATCAATGACCGCCCGGTGGTCATCGACTTCATCGTCGGCGCCGACGCCCAGGTCTGGCCGATGGTCGCCGCGGGCACCAGCAACGACGAGATCCAGGCCGCGCGCGGTATCCGCCCGCTGTTCGACAACGAGGAGGGCCACGCATGAGCACCACCACGCACACGCTGTCGGTGCTCGTCGAGGACAAGCCCGGCGTCCTCGCGCGCGTCGCGTCGCTGTTCTCGCGGCGCGGGTTCAACATCCAGTCCCTGGCGGTCGGCGCGACCGAGCAGAAGAACATGTCGCGGATGACGATCGTCGTCAGCGTCGAGGAAGCGCCGCTGGAGCAGATCACCAAGCAGCTCAACAAGCTGGTGAACGTGATCAAGATCGTGGAGCAGGAAGAGGACAACTCGGTCGCGAGGGAACTGGCGCTGATCAAGGTGCGCACCGACGCGTCCACCCGCGGCCAGGTCATCGAGGCCGTGAACCTGTTCCGCGCCAAGGTCGTCGACGTCTCGACCGAGTCGTTGACGATCGAGGCGACCGGCACGCCCGAGAAACTCGAGGCGCTGCTGCGGGTGCTGGAGCCCTACGGAATCCGCGAGATCGTGCAGTCCGGCGTGGTGTCGCTGTCGCGCGGCCCCCGCGGCATCGGTACCGCCAAGTAAGCCCACACCGGGTGAGTAACCCCAAATCAGTGAGTAGATAAGGAAATTCAGTGGCAGTAGAGATGTTCTACGACGACGACGCGGACCTGTCGATCATCCAGGGACGCAAGGTCGGCGTCATCGGATACGGCAGCCAGGGTCACGCGCATTCGCTGAGCCTGCGCGACTCCGGCGTCGAGGTGAAGGTCGGGCTCAAGGAGGGTTCGAAATCGCGCGAGAAGGTCACCGAGCAGGGGCTCGAGGTCGACACGCCCGCCGAGGTCGCCAAGTGGGCCGACGTCATCATGCTGCTGGCGCCCGACACCGCGCAGGCCGAGATCTTCAAAAACGACATCGAGCCGAACCTCGAAGACGGCAACGCGCTGTTCTTCGGCCACGGCCTCAACATCCACTTCGGCCTGATCAAGCCGCCGGCCAACGTCACCATCGGCATGGTCGCCCCCAAGGGGCCCGGCCACTTGGTGCGTCGTCAGTTCGTCGACGGCAAGGGTGTGCCCTGCCTGATCGCGATCGACCAGGACCCCAAGAGTGAGGGCCAGGCGCTGGCACTGTCGTACGCCGCGGCGATCGGCGGCGCGCGTGCCGGTGTCATCAAGACCACCTTCAAGGAGGAGACCGAGACGGATCTCTTCGGCGAGCAGGCCGTGTTGTGCGGTGGCACCGAGGAACTCGTCAAGACCGGTTTCGAGGTCATGGTCGAGGCGGGCTACGCCCCGGAGATGGCGTACTTCGAGGTGCTGCACGAGCTCAAGCTCATCGTGGACCTGATGTACGAGGGCGGGATCGCGCGGATGAACTACTCGGTGTCCGACACCGCCGAGTTCGGCGGCTACCTGTCCGGCCCGCGTGTCATCGACGCCGACACCAAGAAGCGCATGCAGGACATCCTCAAGGACATCCAGGACGGCACCTTCGTCAAGCGGTTGGTCGCCAACGTCGAGGGCGGCAACAAGGAACTCGAGGGCCTGCGCAAGCAGAACGCCGAGCATCCGATCGAGGTGACCGGCAAGAAGCTGCGCGACCTGATGAGCTGGGTCGACCGGCCCATCACCGAGACGGCTTAATTGGCGATTTCGGTGCACTACCTGTCGCGGGGCGATCGGTAGTGCACCGAAATCACTCGTTGGGGCGGCGTTCGTGCCCGGGGCGACCCTGGGTGCGGCGCCGCTCCTTCATTTCCGACTCGAAGACGTGCCTGCGACCCTGCTGCAACTCGTCGCGCACCCGGCGCTCGTGGTCGCGGAACACCGACCAGTAGCTGTCGTCGAAATCCTCGACGATCTGGAACGTCCAGCGCCCGTAGAGCACATTGCGTCCGACGACCTCTTCCTCCAGCCGTTCGGCGATGCTGTCGTGGCCGGCCTCGCGCAGCTTGTCGCACGCCTCTCCGAGCAGCAGGTCGGCGCGACCCATCAGCTGGTGAAACGAGTACAGGTGTCCGCGGGCGCGTTCCACCCACTCCAACGCCTCCGACACCCCGCCGACGGCCTCGACCGTCGCGTCGTCGAGGCCCTCGGGGCGGCTGTGCTGTTCGTCTGTCTGGGTCATGGCTGACCTGTACCCGCTTCCGCCCGGGTTTCTATCCACAATGCGAATGTCCGCATCGATAGTGCATTGATCGGGTTTGCCTGCGGGTGCCGCGGTCTACTCTGTCCCCGTCGATACCGCCGTGAGCAGCCCCGATGTCCGACGCTGATCAGCCGAAGTACACGGTCCGCGTCGTGGCCGAACGCGTCGGCGTGCCGACCGCGACACTGCGCAGCTGGAGCCAGCGCTACGGTATCGGCCCGTCGCAACACACCCCGGGCACCCACCGGCTCTACAGCGAGAACGACGTCAAGGCCGTGCAGCGCATGCACGAGCTGATCCGCGACGGCGTCAGCCGCCGCAGCGCAGCCCAGCTGGCGGGCGAGTCCATCATGCCGCCGCGCGGGGACATCGACGCGCTGCTGACCGCCGCGCTCGACCTGAACTTGCTGTCGCTGGGCCGGCTGCTCGAATCCCATCTGCAGCACTTCGGCGTGCTCGACACCTGGGAGCTCGTCGTACGGCCCGCCTACGCAGCGATCGTGTCCCGCCAGGAGCAGCAGGGCGGCTGCGTCGACGTCGAACACGCGCTGTCGTGGGCGGTGGCGCGGACGTTGCAACGCGCGCCGCTGGCGCCGGCAGGAGCCGATACGTCGGTCGTATTGGCTTGCACCGCACGCGAAACGCACGTGTTGCCGCTGGAGGCGTTGCGGGCCGCGCTCGGTGAACGGGGCCACGGCGCGGTGATGCTCGGGGCCGACGTGCCCGCGTGGGCCATGATCGACGCGATCGCCCGGCTGACGACGCCGGTCACCGCGGTGTTGTGGTCGCACACCCGCGACACCGCCGACATCGACACCGTGCGCGCGGTGAGCAGGCACGCGCAGGTCCTGCTGGGCGGCCCCGGGTGGGACCACGTGCCGCAGCCCGCGCCGGGCGTGCGCGTGACCAGCCTGCGCGACGCGCTGCACCGGTGGGAGCGGTCGGCATGACCCGACGCCGGCATCATTTCGAATCGCCAATTGTGGGTATGTAGACGGGGTGTCTGTGACGACGACTGCAGCGACGGTGGCCACCGACGGCGAGTCCGTGATCCTGCTCGACGAGGATGGCCGCCCCATCGGCAGCGCCGCCAAGACGACGGTGCACCACGCGGCAACACCGCTGCACCTGGGTTTCTCGTGCTATCTGTTCGACAGCGACGGGCGTGTGCTGCTGACCCGCCGCGCGCTCGGCAAGCAGACCTGGCCCGGGGTGTGGTCGAACTCGTTCTGCGGGCATCCCGCACCGGGGGAGCAGGTCGACGAGGCGGTGCGGCGCCGCGCCCGTCAGGAACTCGGCGTGACCATCGAGGCGCCCCGGTGCGTGCTGCCCGATTTCCGGTATCGCGCGGTCGCCGCCGACGGCACGGTGGAAAACGAGATCTGCCCGGTGTTCGTGGCGCGCTGCGACACCGCGATCCAGGCCGACCCGTCGGAGGTCATGGAGTGGATGTGGGTGTCCTGGGATCAGCTGCGCTCAGCGGCCGGACTGCCGTGGGCGATCAGCCCGTGGGCGATGGAGCAGATCCCGCTGCTGGATGACGCTAGTCCTTTCGCGGATCGTGACCCCGGTTCATGAGCGAATACCGCCAGGCCGATTCGGTGGTGTTGCCCTGCGGTTTCTGCGCCAGGTGCCGGTGCGCGTAGCCGACCACCTTGCGCATGTGCGCGAAGTCGTCGTCGCTGAGATCTGACTTCTTCGTCCGCAACAACTCGATGATCCGCCGGCCGCTCGCGTGCCCGGTCGACTCGCCGTCACCGCACTTCTGGCCCACCTCTTTGGATTCGGGTGTGTCGAGCCACTTCTCGAGCTCGGCTGCCGTCATGTTGACGGTGTCCTTGAATTCGGCGTACGTGGTGTCGTTGTCCTGACTGCCCATCGGTGCCGCTACTTCTTCTTCAGCGATTCCGGTTTGTGGACGGCGTCGCGGCCGCTCTTGTCGCTGCGCACCCGGTACTGCGGATTGTCGGAATCCGCACGCACCGTGCGACCCGCGGCCTCGGTGTCCGAGGTGATCTTCTCTTCGACAGTTCCGGTGACGGTGCTGCCGTGGCTTTTCCACTGCACCTTGTCGCCCTTGCTGATGTCCTTGCTCATTGGGGGCGTATACCCGGGGCGCCTGCTGTGAAACGGGTTACGCCCGGGCGCGCATGCGGTAGAGCCGTTCGGCGTAGGCGAGATCGTCGCGCCACAGCCGGGTCGCCGCACTGCGCATCATCGGTGTGATCACCGCAGCGCCGCGCAGCGCGTGCACGAACCCGGGCCGGTCCGAATGCGCGATGACCGCTTCGATCACCGCGGTGCGCGGTAGCCCGTCGGGACCGGGACCCAGGGGAGTGGCGTGGGTTTCGACCACGCTGCCCGCGCCTTCGCCGTCGACGATGCGCATCACGATGGTGCGCGGTTCCGGCGCGGTGAACTCGGCGATCACCGGGACGCCGAGACGCCCGATGTGGAAGGTGACGGCGACGAGGAAGCGGTCTGCGTCCTCGGCGAGCTCGTCGTCGGCGGGCGGTGCCGACAGCACCTCGAGGCGGGCGAACGAGTACGGGTGAAACCAGGCGCCGTGCCACGGGTCGAGCCGGTTGGCGATCACGTCGGCCGGCTCGCACGTGCCGTCCAGCCGGGTCACCGCCGACAGCCGCACACCGTCCGGCCGCTTCGGCACTATCGGTTCATCCGTAGGGGTTTCGCCGCCCAGCCGGTCCAGCCGCACCCAGGCGAGCACACCGTCGTCGTGGGCGGGGTAGGCGCGCCAGCCCCAGGTGCGTCCGCCGTCGAAGCGCAGGCCGTGCCACGGGCAGATCAACACCCCGCACTCGACCGACCCGGTGGACAGGTCGGCGCCGAGATGCGGGCAGGCTGCCGGTCCGACGACCAGGGTGCCGTCGGCGGTGCGCCACGCGACCAGCTCGACACCGCCCACTGTCGCGGCGACCGGTTTCTTGCCGATGTCGTCGCTGGCCGCGAACACGTACCAGTTCCCGCTCGGCCTCCCCGCGGAACGGCGCAGCGCCGAGTTGATCAGCGCGGGTTCGGCATCGGCGTAGGTGGGCACCTGACCAGACCACGAGGTGCGCGGAAGCACCTCGAACGGCGAGGTTTTCGCGAACCGAGCGGTCAGTTCCTTCAACTTCTTCATCGGTGCTGCCTTTCGGCCAGTCGCCGCAGCGGTGCGAAGCGACCCTGGGTGGGCACGGTGTACAGGTCGTGTCCGGTGATGCCGAAGCGGCTGAGCAGCAGGTTGGCCGACGCCCACCCGGTGGTGGCGGCGCGTTCCATCAGCGCGACCGGCAGGTCGATGCGGACACCGTCGCCGGCGAGCGCGACGCCCGGAGTCGGGGTGGCCACCGGTGGGCGCGTGGCGAAGTCGCCGGGCGCGAACCGCGGACAGTCGTTGCGGCACAGCACCCGCTCGCCGACGATGTTGGCGTTCTTGGTCTCCGGGTAGAGCTCGTGCAGGCGCGGCAGCAGGCGGCTGGTCACATCGGCGACGCCGTCGGTGACCGCATACGAATGCAATTCGACCACCGAACCGCCGGTGCGCCGCGCCCAAGTGACCGCCTCGCGTTCGTATCTGTCGAGCACGCTGACATTGTCCAGCGGAGGCCGCCCGCCCGTCCCGAGAAACGCGGCGCGGTCCGGGTTCACGGGGCGGTCGAGCCACAGCCGCTGCACGACGAACGGCGCCGCGGTGCGCAGCGCGGCGATCCGCGACCGCCACGACGGGTCGCCGAGATCCGGCGACGCGGCGACGATGCGTTGCAGGCCGGCCACATCGGTGGCCAGCACCACGCCGTCGGCGGTGACGTCGTCGCCCGTGTCCGTCCCGACGACGAATCGCGATCCACCCTTTACGTCGGTGACCGAGACGCCGGTGTGCACGCGCACTGCCCGCGAATGGAGATAGTCCCGCAGCGGCCCCCACAGCGCGGCCTCGAAATTCGCGTTCGCCACGTCGAACACCAGGCCCTCGCTCGAACCCAGGAAGTATATGTGGAACATCGTCGCGAGCTCGGCTGCCGACAGGTCGGCCGGCTCGGAGAAGAAGCTGCGCGAGAACACCTCGAAAGCCAGATGCCGCGCCGCGGGCGGGAAGTTGATGTCGCGCAGGAACGTGTCGGCGTCGACATCGTCGAGCTCGGTGTAGATGCCCGGCACGCGCACCGCGGCCAGCGGCGCCGCCGCGCGGGCGTTGAGCTGCGCCAGGTCGCGCAGCCGGAAGGTGGGGCTGCGCAGCGCGAACGCCAGTGCGTTCAGCGGCGGTGTCTGCGGCAGCCCGCGGAACGTGTCGCGTCTGCCCTGCCCGTCGACCAGCGGGTAGTCCGGCACCGGCGTCAGCATTCCGAGCCCGGGATCGATGCGGCGCAACAGTTTTCGCAGGTTGTAGTACTGCCGGAAGAACGCGTGGAAGCCGCGGTTCATCGCCACCGCGGTGCCGTCCTCGAGCTGTTCGGTCCACCCCCCGACCCGCCCGCCGAGGTAACCCTCGCGCTCGAGCACGTCCACGGCCACCCCGCGTTCGGCCAGCCCGGTCGCCGCCGCCAGACCGGCGATCCCGGCGCCGACCACCACCACGCGGGGCCGGTCACGCAGCGCACCGGCGTCGGGCAGGCCCGGCGGCGCGGCGTGAACGACGCGACGCCGATCGGTCATCGCGGCGCCTCGGCCAGGAAGGTGTGCACGATGTTGCGCTGCCAGCCCGGCATGGTTTCACTACGCACCGCAGTGAACCCGGTGCGCTGCAACCGGTCCCGGAATCCGGCGGCGCCGTCGAACCGGTTGACGCTGCGCCGCAGATACCGGTACAGCGACGCATCGCCGCTGCGGATCCGCCCGCTCGGGATGATGATCGCGTAGCAGACCGCGTTCCACACCGCCGTGGCCAGCCGCGAGTCCCGCACCGAGTACTCGTGCACGGCCAGCGTCGCGCCGGGCCGCAGCAGTGAACGGAACTCGCGCAGTTGAGCATCGGCATCGGGCAGGTTGCGCATCAGGTAAGCGGCGAAGATACCGTCGAACGGGCCGGAGACGCCGGCATCGGCGAGGTCTTCGATCCGGCTGTGCACGAACCGAACCGACGTCGGCCATTGTTTGGCCCTGGCCTCGGCGAGCATGCCAGCCGAACCGTCGACGCCGATGATCTCGGCCTGCGGCGCCGCGGCGAGCAGCGCGGCCGTGGAGGCGCCGGTGCCGCAGCCGGCATCGAGCAGCCGCAGCCCGCGCCCCTCGTCGGGCAGCCGCATCCGCTGCGCGGAGATCCTCAGATGGTCGTGATAGCCGGGGTTGGCGTTGACCAGCGTGTCGTAGGCGTGCGCGCCCTCGTCGAAGGCGGCGGGCACATCGGCCGGGTCGCCGCTCGCGTTGACCGTCACGATTTTTCCTTCCTCACGACGCGCTGCCGCTCCCACAGCAGCAGGACCGCTGTCACCAACGCCCAGCCGAACAGAAAATCCTCGACGGGGATGTCGAAGGGGAATCGCACACCGGTGGTGTGCTGTTCGTCGTAGATCACGATGGGTGAGCTGAGCTTGGTCAACCACCCGTCTACGGGGATCTGGAAGCCCAGCACGATCGCGATCGACATCCAGTACGCGGTCTTGCGGAACAGGCCGGTGCGCAGAAAGCCCAACTCCCAGACACATACCGCGATCACCGCCAGCACGGCCGGGAGCGCGTATCCCAAGCCGCTCACGTGGTCTGCTCCGAGCGGTCCTTCGCCCGCTTCAGCCGGCCCAGGATGGTGCTGACGGCGTTGTAGGTCAGCAGCGCGCACAGCGGGATCACGAGGAAGAACAGCAGTTCCTCGATCGGCATCACGCCCAGGATGTCGGCGCCGGTGACGTAGCGCGGGTTGTAGGTCCAGACGTCGGCGACGATCGCGATCGCGTCCCACACCACGAACACCGCCGCCACCGGAAGGATCGCGCGTGCGGCGCGGCCCGCCTGCCGGTAGACCCCGGGTCCGAGAAGTTCCAGTGGCGCCGTCAGCGCGAGACAGGCGGCCAGTACGAGCAGGTACTGCCACTGGTCCATCGTCACGCCCCGTGATTCCGGCGCCGGGCGCCCCACGCCTTGAGCAGGCCGGCGCCGCCGACGCGGAGCCGGCGGCCGGTGCCGACGGTCGCGCGTTCGGTGAAGACGGCGAAGTCGATCTGCTCGATGCGGTCCAAGATCTCCGAGTACAGGGTCATCGCCACCGACACACACGGCCGCGAGCGTGGGCTGAGCTTCGAGATACCGTGCTGCGCATAGTCATACACGCGTCGTGTGATCGCGTGCTGTTCGACGAGCGCACGGCGCACCTTGGCGTCGGTGCGGCGGTTCTCGTGGCACCACATCAGCACGTCACGGTCGACGCCGTGGACGGCGAGCTCGTCGGCGGGCAGATAGACCCGGCCCCGTTCGAGGTCCTCGTCGATGTCGCGCAGGAAGTTGGTCAGCTGGAACGCCTTTCCGAGCGCGGCGGCGTAGGGCGCGGCCTCCTCGCGCGGTCCGACGGTCCCGAGCACCGGCAGCAGCTGCAGCCCGATCACCTCGGCCGAGCCGTACATGTAGCGGTCCAGTGCGCTGCGGTCCGGATAGTCGGTGACGGTCAGGTCCATCCGCATCGAACCGAGGAAGTCGTCGAACAGCTCCCATGGGATGCCGTAGCGGCGCGCGCAGTGCACGACGGCGGCCAGGGCCGGATCACCGTCGTCGCAACTGCCCTGGGCCAGGCGGTTGAACAGCTGGGTGGCCAGCCGCTGCAGCTGCTCGGCGCGTTCGGACATGCTGACGACGGGGTCGAAGTCGTCGAGGATGTCGTCGGCGCGGCGGGCGAACCCGTACAGGGCGTGCACCGCCGGACGCTGTTCGGGGGCAAGAAGTCTGGTGGCCAGGAAGAACGTCCGGCCATGTTCGGCGTTGATCGTGCGGCACCGCCGGTAGGCGTCGCGCAGCGCCGGGTCGTGTACGCCTGCGGCGTCGAGTTCGGATCCGATCATGGGGACACCACCTGGGTACGGGTCTGCCGGGTTGGCAGGCCGGTGATTCGGTCGGCGGCCAGCCGCCCGGAGAGCAGAGCGGTGGGCACGCCGACGCCGGGGACGGTCGACGAACCCGCCAGCACGACATTGGCGATGCCGCGCACGGTGTTGGCCGGGCGGAAGGGGCCGGTCTGACTGAAGGTGTGCGCCAACGCGAACGGCGTGCCCGCGGCCATGCCCTGGCGTGCCCAGTCCGCGGGGTCGACGACATGCAGCACCTCGGCGTCGGCGCCGAGCTGAGGCAACCGCGTGGTGACGTTGTCCATCATCTGCGCGACGTAGCTATCGCGGGTTACAGCCCAGTCGACCTGTCCGACATCGAGATTCGGGGCGGGCGCGAGCACGTAGAGCAGGTCGCGGCCCGGCGGTGCCAGCGACGGGTCGCCTGCGGTGGGCCGCGTCACCAGCAGCGACGGGTCGGCCATGACGCGGCCGTCGTCGATGATGTCGGTGAACGTCTGCTCCCACTGTTTGCCGAAGATGATGTTGTGGTGGTCGGTGTCGACGGCCGGGGCGCGGCAGCCGACGTGGGCGACGACGGCCGACGGCGCCGGCCGCAGCCGCAGCGCCCGTCGCGGCGTGCGGCCGAGCAGCCGGTACGTGTCGGGCAGTTCGGTGGTCAGCACGACGGTGTCGGCGGGGATGCGGTCGCCACCGTCGGTGCAGACGGCGGTGACCCGATCGCCCGCCCGCTCGAGCGCCGATACCGCTGAGCCGTAACGGAATTCGACACCCGCATCGGAGGCCGCCGCGGCCAGTGCGTCGGGCAGTGCCCGCATGCCGCCGCGCGGGAAGTACACCCCGGCGATGGTGTCCATATAGGCGATGACGGCGTACACCGCCAGCGCGCGGTGCGGCGGGACGCCGGCGTAGAGCGCCTGGAAGGTGAACACCCGCGCGAGGCGCTCGTCGGTGATGTAGCGGTGCACCATCTTGTTCCACCGGCGGAATCCGCCGATCGCGGCCAACCGCGCCAGCTGCGGGGTCACCAGCGACAGCGGCGAGTCGAAGTTCGCCGCGATGAACCCGTCGAACTCGACCTGATACAGCTTGGTCAGCCAGGCCCGCAGCCGCCGGTAGCCGTCGGCCTGGTCGGGTCCGGCGAACCGCTCGATCTCGGCGGCCATGGCGTCGGCGTCGCTGTGCACGTGCAGCGCACTGCCGTCGGCGAACGACGCGCGGTAGGCGGGGTCGACCTTGATGAGGTCGAGTCGGTCGCCGAGGGTTCCGCCGACGGCGGCGAACGCGTCGTCGATGATGTCGGGCATCGTCAGCACGGTCGGGCCGGTGTCGAGACGGTAGCCGTTGATGTCGGCGCGCCCCACCCGCCCGCCGGGATGCTGACCGCGTTCGACGACGGTGACGGTGCGTCCGCGCCCGGCCAGGTGCAGCGCGGCGGCCAGTCCGGACAGCCCGGCGCCGACCACGACCACTCGTTCGGTGCGCCCCTCGACGGTGCGCATCACGCGGCCCGCTCGGTGCAGGCGGCAGCCATGTCGGCCAGTGCGGAGCGCAGCGTCGCGTCGAAATGCCCGCCGTCGACCAGGTCCAGGGCGTGGGCCAGACGCGAATCGATAAGCTGTTCAACCCATTCCACCGCGCCGGTGGTCACGATGAGCGCGCGCCACTGCCGGAGGTCGGCGTCGTCGAGGTCGGGGGAGCTCATCAGTTGGGTGAGCCGGCGCCGGGTCGGGGTGTCGGCGAGCCGGTAGGCGGCCACCACCACGCTTGTCGCCTTGTGCTCGGAGAGGTCGCTCCCGGCCGGCTTGCCGGTGATCTCCGGGGATCCGAAGATGCCCAGCACGTCGTCGCGCAACTGGAAGGCCTCACCGACCGCTTCGCCGTAGCCGCCGAGCTGTTCGAGCACCGGAGGGGTGCACCCGGCCATCGCTGCGCCGATCTCCAGCGGCCTGCGCACGGTGTAGTTGCCCGACTTGCGGCGCAGCACATCGAGGACCTGGTCCAGCTCCGGGAAACCGGCGGCGTCGTTGACGAGATCTGCGAACTGCCCGACGGCGAGTTCGGTGCGCATCGCGTCGTACTGCGGCCACGCGCGCCCCAACGCCGCGGCGGGCACCCCGCTTTCGCGCATCATCCGCTCCGCCCACACCAGGCACAGGTCCCCGAGCAGCACGGCCGCGGCTTCGCCGAAACGGTCGGCCGAACCCGACAGCGCCCGCTCGCGATGCCAGTCGGCAAACCGCACGTGTGCCGCGGGGCGGCCTCTGCGCAGGGTGGCGCCGTCCATCACGTCGTCCTGCAGCAGCGCGAAGGTGTGCAGCAGTTCGAAACTGGCGGCCGCCCGCAGCGCGCAGACGTCGTCGGCGGCGCCGCACAGCCAGCCCAGGTACATGAAGGTCGACCGCACACACTTGCCGCCGTCGACGAACGAGGTCAGCACATCGGCGGCGGCGTCGACGCCCGCGCCGGCGAGGTCGTCGGCGCACCGGGTGCGGACGAAGTCGGCGAGGGCGGTCAGCACGGAGTCGCGCAGCGCGGCGCGCCACTCCGGGAAACCAGAGACCAGAAGCTCCGGAGTGGATGGGTGCGCTATTGCCAGCACCGGGGCGCTGGTGTGTCCGTTCAAACCGCTCAAACCGCTCAAGCAGCGACCCCTTCACTCGATGCGAGGCAAGTACCCCGTCTGGCTGCGCTCAACCCGGGTACCCGGAACTCGCGCAGTTATGCATCGAATCTGCATCGATAGGGTCAGGGCGTCAGCGAGGGCATCCTCTTGATGCCGAACTCGCGGCGCAGCACCGTGCGCGCGGCGAAGTAGCCGGCCATCCCGTGCACGCCACTGCCGGGTGGCGTCGCCGACGAGCACAGATAGGCCCGCGGGATCGGCGTGCTCCACGGATTGATCCGCGGCGTGGGTCCGGCCAGGGCGTGCAGCAGGGTGGTGCCGCCGACGCCGATGTCGCCGCCGACGAGGTTGGCGTTGTGCTCGGCCAGCCGCGCGGCGGGCACGGACCGGACGGCCACGACGACGTCACGGAATCCGGGCGCGAAACGTTCGAAGATGCGCATCACCCGGTCGGCCTGGTCCACCGTGGATCCCGACGGCACATGCGCGTAGGTCCACAGCGGGCGCCTGCCGTCGGCGTCGATGCGACTCGCGTCGGCCAGATGCGGCACGGCGGCGAGCACCATCGGCCACTCCGGGTGCCGGCCCGCCGCGATCTCCCGTTCGGCGTCGGCCATCTGCTCGCGGGTGCCGCCCATGTGCAGCGTCGGGGCGTTCGCCAGCCGCTCGTCCGACCACGGGATGTCGCCGCTCAGAACGAAGTCCACCTTCGCCACCCCGGGGCCGAATCGGTAGCGGCGCAACGCCTTTGCGTACCGCGGCGGCACGCGGTCGCCGTAGATGTTCAGCAGCGCGGTCGGGGCGGTGTCGTAGAGCGTGACCCCGGCGGGCGGTTCGGTCACTTCCTGTCCCGCGACGATGATGCCGCCGTGCGCGACGAGGTCGGCGGCCAACGCGTCGGCGATGGCTTGGCTGCCGCCGACCGGAATGGGCCAGCCGACGGTGTGCGCCAGCGTGGCGAGCATCAGCCCCGCGCCCGAGGACACCAGCGACGGCATAGGCGAAATCGCATGCGCGGCAACGCCGCTGAACAGTGCGCGGGCATCGGTGCCGGACAGGGTGCGCCACGCCGGGGTGCCCTGCTCGAGCAGCCGCAGCCCGATCCGCACGGCGGCGATCAGGTTGGCCGGGATCGAGCGCTTGTCGCCGAGCAGCAGGTCGACGACCGCGGCGTCGTCGCGCACCAGCGGTCCCAGCAGCCGCCGCCACGACCGGCCGTCGTCGAGTTCGGCTGCGGTCCGGTCGAGATCGCGGTAGCCGATCGCCGCGCGCGCCCCCGGCAGCGGATTGGCGTAGGACACCTCGGGCGTCTCCAGGCGCACCCCGCGCGCCGGCAGGTCGAACTCCGCAAGGAACGGCGAGGCCAGCGCCAGCGGGTGCACCGCCGAACAGATGTCGTGCGAGACGCCGGGGAACTCGGGGTCGGGCAGCGTGCGGGCGCCGCCACCGAGCGTCGGCTGGGCCTCGAACACCTGCACCGACAGCCCGGCTCGCGCGCAGACGACGGCAGCGGCCAGACCGTTGGGTCCACTGCCGACGACGGTGACATCCGCGTTGGCGGTTCTCCCACTGGCCACCGGACCATTCAAGCCCATTAGGCTGACCGCGTGAGTCTGCCCGTTGTATTGATCGCCGACAAACTGGCCGAGTCGACGGTCGCCGCCCTCGGCGACCAGGTGGAGGTCCGCTGGGTCGACGGCCCGGACCGCGAAAAGCTGCTGGCCGCGGTGCCCGAGGCCGACGCGCTGCTGGTGCGTTCGGCAACCACCGTCGACGCCGAGGTGCTGGCCGCCGCCCCCAAACTGAAGATCGTCGCCCGCGCCGGCGTCGGCCTGGACAACGTCGACGTCGAGGCCGCCACCGCCCGCGGCGTGCTGGTGGTCAACGCGCCCACCTCCAACATCCACAGCGCCGCCGAACACGCCCTGGCGCTGCTGTTGGCGGCGGCCCGCGAGATCCCGGCTGCCGACGCGTCGCTGCGCGCCAGGACCTGGAAGCGCTCGTCGTTCTCGGGCACCGAGATCTTCGGCAAGACCGTCGGTGTGGTGGGCCTGGGCCGCATCGGGCAGTTGGTGGCGCAGCGGCTGGCCGCGTTCGGCACCCACATCGTCGCCTACGACCCGTACGTCTCGGCTGCCCGCGCCGCCCAACTGGGCATCGAGCTGCTGACGCTCGACGAGCTGCTCGGGCGCGCCGACTTCATCTCGGTGCACCTGCCCAAGACGCCCGAAACCGCGGGACTGATCGGCAAAGAGGCGCTCGCCAAGACCAAGCCGGGGGTGATCATCGTCAACGCCGCGCGCGGCGGGCTGATCGACGAGGACGCGCTCGCCGACGCCGTGCGGTCCGGGCATGTGCGCGGAGCCGGGCTCGACGTGTTCGCCAAGGAGCCGACCACCGAGAGCCCGTTGTTCGACCTGCCGCAGGTGGTCGTGACGCCGCACCTGGGGGCGTCCACCGGCGAGGCGCAGGACCGCGCGGGCACCGACGTCGCGGCGAGCGTGAAGCTCGCGCTGGCCGGTGAGTTCGTGCCGGACGCGGTCAACGTCGGCGGCGGTGTCGTCGGCGAGATGGTCGCGCCGTGGCTGGACCTGGTCCGCAAACTGGGCCTGCTCGTCGGGGTGCTGTGCAGCGAGCTGCCGGTCTCGCTGTCGGTGCAGGTGCGCGGCGAGCTCGCCTCCGAAGAAGTTGAGGTGCTTCGACTTTCGGCGCTGCGCGGACTGTTCTCCGCCGTCATCGAGGATCCGGTGACGTTCGTCAACGCGCCGTCGCTGGCCGCCGAGCGCGGCGTCGAGGCCGACATCAGCACCGCCTCGGAGAGCCCGAACCACCGCAGCGTGGTCGACGTGCGCGCGGTCTACGGCGACGGCACCACCGCCAACGTCGCGGGCACGCTCACCGGACCGCAGCTGGTGGAGAAGATCGTCCAGATCAACGGCCGCAACTTCGATCTGCGCGCCGAGGGCGTCTACCTCATCGTCAACTACGTCGATCAGCCCGGCACGCTCGGCAAGATCGGCACCATCCTGGGGTCGGCGGGCATCAACATCCACGCCGCGCAGTTGAGCGAGGACGCCGAGGGCCCGGGCGCGACGATCCTGCTGCGCATCGACCGCGAGGTGCCCGCCGAGGTGCGCACCACGATCTCCGAGGAGGTCGGCGCCAAACTGCTCGAAGTGGTGGACCTGACGTGAAACTGGCGATCATTGCCGGTGACGGCATCGGACCCGAGGTGATCGGGGAGGCCGTCACGGTGCTCGACGCGGTGCTGCCCGGCGTCGACAAGACCGAATACGACCTCGGCGCACGGCGTTACCACGCCACCGGTGAGCTCCTCACCGAAGCGACCATCGAAGAGCTGCGCGGCCACGACGCGATCCTGCTCGGCGCGATCGGCGACCCCTCGGTGCCCAGCGGCGTGCTGGAGCGGGGCCTGCTGCTCAAACTGCGGTTCGCGCTGGACCACCACGTCAACCTGCGGCCGGGCCGGCTGTATCCCGGTGTGAGCAGCCCGCTTTCAGCGGTGTCCGACATCGACTTCGTCGTCGTCCGGGAGGGCACGGAGGGTCCGTACACCGGCAACGGCGGTGTGCTGCGCGCCGGCACCGCCCACGAGGTGGCGACCGAGGTCAGTGTCAACACCGCCTACGGAGTCGAGCGGGTGGTGCGCGATGCGTTCGCCAGGGCGCAGGGCCGGCGCAAACACCTGACGCTGGTGCACAAGACCAACGTCCTGGCGTTCGCGGGCGGCCTGTGGTCGCGCGTGGTCGCCGAAGTCGGCGCGGAGTTCCCCGACGTCGAGGTCGCCTACCAGCACATCGACGCGGCGACCATCCACATGGTCACCGATCCCGGCCGGTTCGATGTCATCGTCACCGACAACCTCTTCGGCGACATCATCACCGACCTGGCGGCCGCCGTCTGCGGTGGTATCGGCCTGGCGGCCAGCGGCAACATCGACGCCACCCGGATTAACCCGTCGATGTTCGAGCCCGTGCACGGCAGTGCGCCCGACATCGCTGGCCAGGGGATCGCGGACCCGACCGCGGCGATCATGTCCGTCGCGCTGCTGCTGGCCCACGTCGGCGAGGCCGACGCGGCCGCCCGCGTGGACAAGGCCGTCGAGCAGCACCTGGCGACCCGCGGCGACGAGAAGCTGTCTACGACGCAGGTCGGCGAACGGATCGCGGGCTACCTCTGAGTCGGGGAGTTCGCCGGCACCAGCGGAACCGCCAGCAGCGGTAGCACCGCGCTCGCCGCGAACGCCGCCGGATAGCCCGCCACGCCGATCAGCGCCCCGAACAGCGGGGCCGCCGCGGCCGAGGCAAGATGCTGGCTGGTGTTCTGTGTGCCCAGCGCGCGCCCGCTCCAGAACGGCCCGGCGATCTCGGCGATCGCGGTGAACGCCAACCCGTTGTCGGACACCGTGATCACCGAGGCGATCACCACCAGCGCGACACTGACCGGTGAACCCACCCAGTCGGAGAGCGCGAGCAGCGCCATTGACACCGCAGCCGCGGCGGCGATCCAGCGGATCGGTTTCAACCGCTCGCCGAGCCGGTCCGACCAATAGCCGGCCGCGATCCGGCCGGCGGTCCCGAACACCTGCGCCACCGTCACCACCGCGCCGGCCGACGCCGCCGACCAGCCGTGGTCGGTCATCAACCACACCAACGTGAAGGTCCACACGACTGCCTGCGGAACGACCAGCAGCACCGAGACCGCGTGGATGCGCAGCAGCAGCGCCGAACCGCGATAGGGGTTGGCCAGATGCTCGACGGGCGCCTCCGAGCGCGGCGGCCGGGGCGGGTCGACCACCGCGATCAGGCACACGACCGCCGAGACCGCGCACACCACCGCGGGGAACAGCAGCGCCGCCGACACGCCGTGGCTCTCGGCCAGCCGCGGAATCACCAAGGCGCCCAACCCGACTCCGAGCGGGGTGGCCGTCTGCCGGATGCCCATCACCAGGCCGCGCTGGTGCGGCGGAAACCAGCCGACGACGAGTCGACCGCTGGCCGAGTTGCTGCTCGCCGCAGCCATCCCGCCGAGCAGCAGGAACGCACCGACCGCGAACAGCGAGTCCGCCGCCGCGGCCGCGAACGCCGCGGCGGCGATCAGCGCCGAACCCACGGTCAGCACGAATCGTTCACCAACCCGGTCCACCACGTAACCCCACGCGATCAGCGTGAGAACCAGACCGAAGCTGGGCATGGCGGACAGCAGACCGGCCGCGGCCAGGTCGAGGCCGCGTTCGGTGTGCAGTGTGGGAATGAGGAAGGCCGCGCCGTTGATGAACACGTTGGCGCTCGTGGTGGCCGCCAACGCGATGCCCAGCATCGACCATCGCCGCACGGTGCCGATGGATTCGACGGTCATCGCACCATCGTGGCACAGGCGTCTCATAGTCCGAAACTTCGGTTTCATATAGTGAGACGAAGCCTCGAGGGGAGCGGTCGCAGCCGCGGACGACCGCGGCGATTAGGCTGACCGCATGCGCCTTGGCCGAATCGCCAGTCCCGACGGGGTCGCCTTCGTCAGCATCGAGGGCCCGCCCGACGATCCCACCCAGGCAGTCGCCCGCGAGATCGCCGAACATCCGTTCGGCACCCCGCAGTTCACCGGGCGACAGTGGCCGCTGGCCGACGTCCGGCTGCTGGCGCCGATCCTGGCCAGCAAGGTGGTCTGCGTCGGCAAGAACTACGCCGCACACATCGAGGAGATGGGCGGCGGCACATTCGACGACCCGGTCATCTTCATGAAACCCAACACCGCGATCATCGGGCCCTACGTGCCGATCCAGCTGCCCGCCGACGCCAATCCCGTTCACTTCGAGGGGGAACTGGCCGTGGTGATCGGGCGTCCGTGCAAGGACGTGCCCGCCGCGCGGGCGGCCGAGAACATCCTCGGCTACACGATCGGCAACGACGTGTCCGCGCGCGATCAGCAGCAGAAGGACGGTCAGTGGACCCGCGCCAAGGGCCATGACACGTTCTGCCCCATCGGGCCGTGGATCGTCACCGACCTCGACCCGGCGGACCTCGCGATCCGCACCGAGGTCAACGGCGCGGTCAAACAGGACAGCCGGACATCGAACATGATTCACGACGTGGGCGCCATCGTCGAATGGATCTCGCGGGTGATGACGCTGCTGCCCGGTGACCTGATCCTGACCGGCACCCCGGCGGGTGTCGGCCCGATCGAAGACTCCGACACCGTCAGCATCACCGTCGAGGGCATCGGAACCCTGTCGAATCCCGTTGTCCGCAAGGGGAAGTCATGAGTGACACCGTCCGGGTGCGGTTCTGCCCGTCGCCGACGGGCACGCCGCACGTCGGCCTCATCCGCACCGCGCTGTTCAACTGGGCCTACGCGCGGCACACCGGCGGGGCGTTCGTGTTCCGCATCGAAGACACCGACTCCGCGCGCGATTCCGAGGAGAGTTACCTCGCGCTGCTCGACGCGTTGCGCTGGCTCGGCCTGGACTGGGATGAGGGCCCCGAGGTCGGCGGCCCCTACGGGCCCTACCGGCAGTCCGAGCGGCTCGACCTGTACCGCGACGTGATCGACCGCCTCCTCGAGGCGGGGGAGGCCTACGAATCGTTCTCGACGGCCGAGGAAGTCGAGGCTCGGCACCTGGCGGCCGGACGCAACCCGAAACTGGGTTACGACAACTTCGACCGGGACCTGACCGACGAGCAGCGCGCGGCGTTTCGAGCCGAGGGGCGCGGCGCGGTGGTCCGGTTGCGGATGCCGGACAAGGACATCGGGTGGCGTGATTTGGTCCGCGGCGAGACGACGTTCCCGGCGGGCACCGTCCCTGATTTCGCGCTGACCCGCGGCACCGGGGAACCGCTGTACACGTTGGTCAATCCGGTCGACGACGCGCTGATGAAGATCACCCACGTGCTGCGCGGCGAGGACCTGTTGCCGTCGACCACCCGCCAGATCGCACTGTACGAGGCGCTGATCCGGATCGGCGTCGCCGAACGCATTCCCGAATTCGCGCATCTGCCAAGTGTTCTCGGCGACGGCAACAAGAAGCTTTCCAAGCGTGATCCGCAGTCGAACCTGTTCTTGCACCGCGACCGCGGGTTCATCCCCGAGGGGCTGCTGAATTACCTGGCCCTGCTGGGGTGGGGCATCGCCGAGGACCGCGACGTGTTCAGCCTCGAGGAGATGGTGGCCGCGTTCGACGTCGCCGACGTCAACTCCAACCCGGCGCGCTTCGACCAGAAGAAGGCCGACGCGCTCAACGCCGAACACATCCGGATGCTCGGCGAGCAGGACTTCACCGCCCGGCTGGCGGCGTATTTCGCGGCCCACGGCCACGACACCGGCCTCGACGACGCGCGGTTCGCCGAGGCGGCCGCGCTGGTGCAGACCCGCATCGTGGTGCTCGGCGACGCGTGGGATCTGTTGAAGTTCCTCAACGACGACGAGTTCACCCTCGACGAGAAGTCGGCGGCCAAGGAGTTGAAGGCCGGGGCCGTCGAGGTGCTCGACGCCGCGCTGGCCGCGCTGGACCACGTCGGCGAGTGGACCACCCCGGCGATCGAAGCGGCGCTCAAGGACGCGCTGCTGGAGAACCTGGGGCTCAAGCCGCGCAAGGCGTTCGGCCCGATCCGCGTCGCCGCCACCGGCGCCTCGGTCAGCCCGCCGCTGTTCGAATCGCTCGACCTGCTGGGGCGGGAGCGGAGCCTGGCCCGACTGCGGGCCGGCCGCGAGCACGCCGCCGCGGCGACGGAGGCGTGAAAATCGGCCCGCGAATCTTTGGTAGTCTGCACGTCGGCCCACACAACACGCGACGGGATCCACTCGCCGGGTGAGAAGGCCGAAAAAGGTCCGTGACCAGCGGTTACGGGTCGCCAATGGGGTATGGTGTAATTGGCAACACAGCTGATTCTGGTTCAGCCATTCTAGGTTCGAGTCCTGGTACCCCAGCCAACCACCGCGATTAGGCCGACAAATCTCCCTGAGATATGCTGGCCATCCGGAAAACAGTTCTAGCCCCCGTCGTCTAGCGGCCTAGGACGCCGCCCTCTCACGGCGGTAGCGTGGGTTCGAATCCCATCGGGGGTACCACCGGTCGCCACGAGACTGCGCACAGATCGCGCAGTCTCGAGTCGTTTCTACAACCGCCGGGTCAGCGCCTCCGCCGCGGCCAGCAGGTCGGCCGCCCACCGCGCGCCCGGCCGTCGGCCCATCCGGTCGATCGGGCCCGACACCGACACCGCGGCGATCACGGTCCCGCGGCCGTCGCGCACCGGCGCCGAGACGCTGGCCACACCCGGTTCGCGTTCGGCGGCGCTCTGCGCCCAGCCGCGTTTGCGGACCTCTGCCAGTGTGCGGTCGGTGAACTTGGCCGTCGGCAGCACCGCCTCCTGGGTGGCCGGGTCCGCATATGCCAGCAGGACTTTGGCGCCCGACCCGGCCGTCATCGGCAGCCGCGTGCCGACGGGCACGGTATCGCGCAGCCCGGCCGGTGGTTCCAGCGCCGCGACGCAGACCCGCGACGTCCCTTCCCGGCGGTAGAGCTGCACGCTCTCACCGGTGAGCTCCCGCAGCCGGGGCAGTACCACCGCACCCGCGGCCACCAACGGATCGTTGACGTGGCCGGCGAGTTCGGTCACCGCCGGCCCCAGCCGCCAGCGGCCGTCGCCGTTTCGGGTGAGCAGGCGGTGGACTTCCAGCCCCGCCGCCAGCCGGTGCGCGGTCGCGCGCGCCAGCCCGGTGCGCTCGCACAGTTCGGCCAGCCCGCAGGGAGAGTCGGCGACCGCGTGCAGCACGCCCACGGCTTTGTCCAGAACGCCGATGCCGCTATCCTGTCTCATAAGGAGATACTAGCGTCCCAGATTGTGAGATAGTGCGAATGTCCAGCGATGTGTCCAGCGCAGTCCGCGACAACAAGCCGCGCACCATGGCCGAGAAGGTGTGGGCCGACCATGTCGTCGTCCCGGGTGCCGGCGAGGGGTCGGCCCGCGAGCCCGACTTGATCTACATCGATCTGCATCTCGTGCACGAGGTGACCAGTCCGCAGGCGTTCGACGGACTGCGGTTGGCCGGGCGTCCGGTGCGGCGGCCGGATCTGACGATCGCCACCGAGGACCACAACGTGCCGACGATCGACATCGACAAGCCGATCGCCGATCCGGTGTCGCGCACTCAGGTCGAAACCCTGCGACGCAACTGTGAGGAGTTCGGCATCCGGCTGCATCCGATGGGCGATGCCGAACAAGGCATCGTGCACATCATCGGTCCGCAACTCGGACTGACCCAGCCCGGTATGACGGTCGTGTGCGGTGACAGCCACACCTCGACCCACGGCGCGTTCGGTGCGCTGGCGATGGGGATCGGCACCTCGGAGGTCGAGCATGTGCTCGCGACGCAGACGTTGTCGTTGCGCCCGTTCAAGACGATGGCGGTCAACGTCGACGGTGAATTGCCGCCCGGGGTCAGCGCCAAGGACATCATCCTCGCGGTGATCGCGAAGATCGGTACCGGCGGGGGACAGGGCCACGTCATCGAATACCGGGGTAGCGCCATCGAATCCCTGTCGATGGAAGGCCGGATGACGATCTGCAACATGAGCATCGAGGCGGGGGCGCGTGCCGGGATGGTCGCGCCCGACGACACCACGTTCGAGTTTCTGCGCGGCCGTCCGCATGCCCCGCAGGGCGCGCAGTGGGACGAGGCCGTCGCCGCCTGGCGGCGGTTGCGCACCGATGAGGGAGCCGAATTCGACACCGAGGTCTACCTCGACGCCGCCTCCCTCAGCCCGTTCGTGACGTGGGGCACCAACCCCGGTCAGGGCGTGCCGCTGGCGGATTCGGTGCCCGACCCCGAATTGATGTTCGACGACGGAGAGCGCCAGGCCGCCGAAAAGGCCCTGGCATACATGGACCTTCGTCCGGGTACGGCGATGCGGGACATCACCGTCGACACCGTGTTCGTCGGTTCGTGCACCAACGGCCGAATCGAGGATCTGCGCGTCGTGGCCGACGTGCTGCAGGGGCGCAAGGTCGCCGACGGCGTCCGGATGCTGATCGTGCCGGGATCCATGCGGGTCCGAGCCCAGGCCGAATCCGAGGGCCTCGGTGAGATCTTCACGGCGGCAGGCGCCGAATGGCGGCAGGCCGGATGCTCGATGTGCCTTGGGATGAATCCAGATCAGCTGTCGCCCGGGCAGCGTTGCGCGTCGACGTCCAACCGCAATTTCGAGGGCAGGCAAGGCAAGGGCGGCCGTACGCATCTGGTGTCGCCGGCCGTCGCCGCCGCCACCGCCGTTCGCGGCACGCTGTCCTCGCCCGCCGACCTGACCGCCTGAGGAGAAAGCTCATGGAACCCTTCCGCACCCACACCGGCATCGGTGTCCCGCTGCGCCGGTCCAATGTCGACACCGACCAGATCATCCCGGCGGTCTACCTGAAGCGCGTCACCCGAACGGGTTTCGAGGACGGTCTGTTCGCCGCCTGGCGCAACGACCCGTCGTTCGTGTTGAACCTGCCCCCGTTCGACAGGGGTTCGGTGTTGGTCGCCGGGCCAGATTTCGGCACCGGTTCCTCACGCGAGCACGCCGTCTGGGCGCTCATGGATTTCGGATTCCGGGTCGTGATCTCGTCGCGGTTCGCCGACATCTTCCGCGGCAATGCGGGCAAGGCGGGCCTTCTGGCGGCCGAAATCGCGCAAGATGATGTAGAAATTTTATGGAAGCTCATCGAGCAGCAGCCCGGCCTGGAAATCACTGTGAATCTTCAAGATCGAACGGTCTCTGCTGGAACGGTGATGGTGCCGTTCAGGATTGACGACTACACCGCCTGGCGGCTGCTCGAGGGACTCGACGATATAGGTCTTACGCTGCGGAAATGCGATGAAATCGCGGCCTACGAAGCGGCCAGGCCGGACTGGAAACCGCGGACGCTCCCGGCCTGATTTCGGCCGCCGGCGGGCCGAAATCGCCGTCTCGGAACCCCGTTTTCGGGGGTGCCCTCAGGAGGTCAAGGGGGGCAAGAAAGTTCGCTAGCTGCGCTTGAAACTGCGCGTGGCTCTTGGAAATCAATGGGGAATGGGTTTACCGTGTCCTCTAGTCGGTCCAAAGTGGACCACTGGTTTCCGGAGGTTATGCATGAACAAAGCAGAGCTCATCGACGTACTCACGGAGAAGTTGGGCTCGGATCGTCGGTCGGCAACCGCTGCGGTGGAGAACATCGTTGACACCATCGTGCGTGCGGTTCACAAGGGTGACAGCGTCACCATCACCGGCTTCGGCGTCTTCGAACAGCGCCGTCGCGCCGCCCGTGTCGCGCGTAACCCGCGCACCGGCGAGACCGTTCGGGTGAAGCCCACGTCCGTGCCGGCGTTCCGTCCCGGCGCACAGTTCAAAGCGGTTGTCTCTGGGGCGCAGCGCCTCCCGGCGGAAGGACCAGCAGTGAAGCGAGGCGTCACGGCGGGCACCGCTCGTAAGGCGGCCAAGAAGGCGCCGGCGAAGAAGTCCGCGGCCAAGAAGACCGCCGCCAAGAAGGCGCCGGCGAAGAAGGCCGCAGCCAAGAAGACCGCCGCCAAGAAGGCGCCGGCCAAGAAGACTGCCGCGAAGAAGACCGCCGCCAAGAAGGCGCCGGCCAAGAAGAGCGCAGCCAAGAAGACCGCCGCCAAGAAGGCGCCGGCCAAGAAGACTGCCGCGAAGAAGACCGCCGCCAAGAAGGCGCCGGCCAAGAAGAGCGCAGCCAAGAAGGCGCCCGCCAAGCGCGGCCGCAAGTAAGTTCCACTCGAACACGCCGTGGGTCACCAGACCCACGGCGTGTTTGTGCATTCGGGGCTCGGTCAGCCAAAAGCCGCTACCGGGCGACTGATTCGCCCCCGCAGTTTGGATTCATTCGCGGCGGCGTCAGACCATCACCGCCAGCGGACTGCCCATGTGATCGGCGGCCACCAATTTCCCGTCGTGCAACGACAGCACCCACGTGCTGCCCTTGCGGTTGCGTGACTTGTCGGGCCGGACGCCGTCGCGGTCGCACCACCATCCGATGAGATCCGGAATCACCTTGCCCTGCGTGCAGATCACGGGTGTGCCCGGCGAGTCAGCGATCTCCAGGAACCGTTGCCGCGCCGCCTTGCGATGTTCGGCGTAGGCCTCCTCGGTCAGCAGCTCGTCGGCGGCGATCGTCGTGTTCAATTCATCTGCCAACGGCGCCAGCGTCGTTGTGCAGCGGACCCGGTCGGCGGCGAAAAGCGTGTCGGCGCCGAACGCCAGCAGCACCCCGACGAGCGCCTCGGCCTGCGCGCGGCCCTTCTTGTCCAGCGGCCGCTTACGGTCGTCGCCCTTGTAGCGGGACTTGCTGCCCGCCGTGCCGTGCCGCACGATCAGCACCGTCTTGGTGTCGACCGGATACTTCACGAAGTGGCGCAGAACCTTTCGGTCGTGCGGATAGTCGACCTGTTTGGCCGCCTCGGCGACCGGCAACCACTTGAGCTCGTCGACCTCGTCGTTGGGGCTGAACTCGCCGTGCAGCTGGCGGGCCGCCCAGTAGCGCACCTTCTTGACGCCCTGCTCGACGGGATAGCTCACAGAGGTGAGGCGCCGGCCCAGGCGCGCGGCGTACCCGGTCTCCTCGCACACCTCGCGCACCGCGGCCACGGGTTCGGTCTCGCCGGGATCCACTTTCCCCTTGGGCAGTGACCAGTCGTCGTAACGGGGGCGGTGAATGACCGCTACTTCCGGCACATTCAGGTCATGGTTGGGCCGCCACAGCACGGCGCCCGCGGCGAGGATCGGCGCAGGACTGCCGTTCGATGTGTCCTTCGACACCTCAACTCCTCACGGCTGCCGGTGGCGTTCCATCATCGACACCTGGTGGTCGCGAACGGTCTGCCCCTCCTTCGGCGATGCCGTCCACTTTCCGTCCATACCCAATTCCCAGCATCGGGTCGCGGGATCCATCGCCGATTCGAAGATCTCGTCGAGCTGCGGCTTCAACCGCGGATCTTTCACCTCGGCCATGACTTCCACCCGGCGGTCGAGATTACGGTGCATCATGTCGGCGCTGCCGATCCAGAACTCGTCGATGGCGCGGAAGTGAATGATCCGCGAGTGTTCGAGGAACCGGCCGAGAATCGAACGCACCACGATGTTGTCGGAGTAGCCGGCGGCCTGCGGCCGTAATGCGCAGATACCCCGCACGACCACCTCGACCCGAACGCCGGCCTGCGACGCGCGATACAGCGCGTCGATCACCTGCTCGTCGACCAACGCGTTGGCCTTGACCCGGATTCGGCCGTCCGCACCGTCGCGCGTGGCGGCGATCTCGCGTTCGATGCGTTCGATGATGCCGCGCCGCACACCCTGCGGCGCGACCAGCAGGTTGCGGTAGGAGTCCTTGCGGGAGTACCCGGTCAGCGAGTTGAACAGGTCGGTGAGGTCGGCGCCGATGTCGGGCGCGGCGGTCAGCAGCCCGATGTCTTCGTACAACCGTGCGGTTTTCGGGTTGTAGTTGCCGGTGCCGATGTGGCAGTAGCGGCGGATCAGCGAGCCCTCCCGGCGCACCACCAGGCAGGTCTTGCAGTGCGTCTTGAGCCCGATCAACCCGTACACCACGTGCACCCCCGCACGTTCGAGCGCGCGGGCCCATTTGATGTTGGCCTGCTCGTCGAACCGCGCCTTGATCTCCACCAGCGCGACGACCTGCTTACCGGCGGCCGCAGCGTCGATGAGCGCGTTGACGATTGGCGAGTCGCCGGAAGTGCGGTACAGCGTCTGCTTGATCGCCAGCACGTTCGGATCGGCGGCGGCCTGTTCGATGAACCGCTGCACCGTGGTGGAGAACGAATCGTAGGGGTGGTGCACGAGCACGTCACCGTCGCGCAGCGTGGAGAAGATGCTCTTGGGTGTTTCGCGCTCGCCGAACGCCGGCGGTGTCGCCGGCACGAACGGACGGTCCTTGAGCGCAGGCCGATCCAGGTCGTAGACCTGCCACAGCGAGGACAGGTCCAACAGGCCGGGCACCTCGATGACATCGCCGGGGGCGACGTCGAGTTCGCGCAGCAGCAGTTCGAGCATGCTCTCGGTCATGTCGTCGGACACCTCGAGGCGCACCGGCGACCCGAACCGGCGCCGCGCCAGTTCGCGTTCCAGCGCCTGCAGCAGGTCCTCGTCGCGGTCCTCTTCGACCTCGAAATCCGCGTTGCGGGTGATCCGGAACGCGTGATGTTCGACGATCTCGAGTCCGGGGAACAACACGTGCAGAAACGCCGCGATCAGCTCCTCCATCGGCAGGAACCGCACGATCTGTGCGTCATCGGGCCGCGGCGCGAGTTCGACGAACCGCTCGACGTTGTCGGGCACCTTGATTCGGGCGAAGTGGGCGCCGCCGTCCTCGGGTTGTTTGACGGTGATGGCCAGGTTGAGGCTCAGGCCGCTGACGAACGGGAACGGGTGGGCCGGGTCGACCGCCAGCGGTGTCAGTACCGGGAACACCTGTTCGTGGAAGTACGTCGACAACCGGTTGCGCTCCGGCTCGTCGAGTTCGGCCCACGTCACGATCACGATGCCCTCGTCGACCAGCGCCGGGCGCACCGAGTCGAGGAACACGTGCGCGTGGCGGTTGGCGAGGTGTTGGGTGCGTTCGTTGATGCGGCGCAACTGCTCGCGCGGCGACAGCCCGTCGGCGGAACGCACCGACAACCCCATCTCGTCGCGCCGCTTGAGGCCGGCCACGCGAACCATGTAGAACTCGTCGAGGTTGGAGGCGAAGATCGCGAGGAACTTCGCGCGTTCCAGCAGCGGCAGCGACGGGTCGGCGGCGAGCGCCAGCACGCGGGAGTTGAAGTCGAGCCAACTCAGTTCGCGGTTGAGGTAGCGGTCCTCGGGCAAGGCGTTGTCGATCGCGGGGGAGGTCGCCGCGGGCGGTGCGCCGGGTGCCGAATCGCCGGAGTCCTCCGCGCCCCTGGAGTTCGGCTGGGTGCCGCTGTCGCGGGTCTGCGTCTCGGCTTCGGTCATGCCTCAGATGATTCCCTAAACACCGGCACTCGTGCCAGCGTTGGTCGGCGACCTCAGGTCACAGCGTCGGCGGCGGCGGTGGTCGCCGCGCCGACGCCCAGTGCGCGCGCCGCCAACAGGTCCTCGGGAGTGTCGATGTCGCAGCGCAGTCCGGGCCATGCGCCGGTGAGTTCGACGGCGCCGGAAGACCGGTGACGCGCGGCGGAATCCGCGCCGAACAGCGGGTGAAGTTCCACCCCTAAACCGAACAACGCCGACGTGCCGGTGCCGTGCCGGTCACCGACGAAGCTGCGCGGATGCGAGCGGGCGTCGGCGATGGCTGCGCTCAGCTCGTCGGTTCGCAGTGCGGGCAAATCACCCTGCAGCACAACGATATTGGGGGTCCGGCGACGGATCTCCCGTTCTGCGGCAAGGATTGCGTTGTTCAACGGGTCGCCGTGTCCGGCAGGTGTCGGGTCGGTGAACACTTGGGCGCCCAGCCGGCGCACCGCCTCGGCGGCGGCATCATCGGGGGTGACGACGGTGATCGAGCGGACCGCCGGGACGGCGATCGCGGCGCTGATCGTGTCGAGGAGCATCGCCAGCACGAGTCGTTCACGGCGGGCGGCGGAGAACGCCGGCGCCAGCCTCGTCTTGGCGTCCGCGAGGCGCTTGACGGCGATCACCAATCCGATGTCGGCTTCGGGTGACCCGCTCATGTGCGTCATCCTGCCAGCCGACGGCCCGCGATAGTCTGATGGCGTGGTCGAGGCAGCGGTGATGGGCGCTGGAGCGTGGGGAACCTCGCTCGCCAAAGTGCTCGCCGACGCCGGCAACGACGTCCGGTTGTGGACACGGCGCCCGGAGTTGGCCGAGGAGATCAACGACACCCACCGCAATGCCGGATATCTCGAGGACATCGAGCTTCCCAAGACCATCCGCGCGACCGGTGATCCCGCCGAGGCGCTGGACGGCGCGTGCACGGTGCTACTCGCGGTTCCTGCGCAGACGCTGCGCACCAACCTCGGACAGTGGAAGGGACTGATCGGTGACGACGTCACGCTGGTCAGCCTCGCGAAGGGCATCGAACTCGACACGCTGATGCGGATGAGCCAGGTGATCGTGCAAGTCACCGGCGCCGACCCGTCGCGGGTGGCCGTGGTCACCGGGCCCAACCTGGCCAGCGAGGTCGCCGACGAGCAACCCGCAGCGACCGTCGTAGCATGCAGCGACTCGGGTCGAGCGGTGGCGCTGCAGCGTGCGTTGTCGACCGGCTATCTGCGCCCGTACACCAACGCCGACGTGATCGGCGCGGAGGTGGGTGGGGCCTGCAAGAACGTGATCGCGCTGGCCTGCGGGATGGCGGCGGGCGTCGGTCTGGGGGAGAACACCGCGGCCGCGATCATCACCCGCGGGCTGGCCGAGATCATGCGGCTGGGAATCGCGTTGGGCGCCAAGCCCGCGACCCTGGCGGGGCTGGCCGGTGTCGGTGACCTCGTCGCCACCTGCACTTCGCCGCATTCGCGCAACCGGGCCTTCGGTGAGCGCCTCGGCCGCGGCGGGACGATGGAATCCGCGCTGCAGGCGACCGGTGGCCACGTCGCTGAGGGGGTGGCGTCGTGTCAGTCGGTGCTGGCGCTGGCCGCCAGTTACGACGTCGAGATGCCGCTGACCGACGCGGTCGTGCGGGTGTGTCACAAGGGTCTGTCGGTGCACGAGGCCGTCGCCCTGCTCCTCGGGCGCAGCACCAAGCCGGAGTGACCGATGGACGGTCAGTACGGCGACTCCACTCGCAGCGTCAAAGCCGTTGCCTCCGAACATGTCCCGGGTGCGCCGGTGGCCCCGCAGCCGGTCTCGGCCGCGACCTTCCACCTGTCGCAGGACGAGTCCGCCGAGCTGGACACCTACGGGCGCAGCTCGAACCCGACCTGGCGGCAACTGGAGTCGGCGCTGGCCGAACTCGAGGGCGCGACCGCCGCGCTGGCGTTCGCGTCCGGGATGGCCGCCATCACCGCGGTGCTGCGGGTGCTGGCCAAGCCGGGCAGCACCCTCGTCGTCCCGGCCGACGGCTACTACCAGGTCCGCCAGTACGCATCGGAATACCTTGCCGCCCAGGGCGTCACGGTCATCGAAGCGACCAGCGCGCAGATGTGTGAGGCGTCGGCCGACGCCGACGTGATCCTCGCCGAGAGCCCGGCCAACCCGGGCCTCGACGTCGTCGACCTGTACCGGCTAGCCATGCAGTGCCGGCGCCGCGGCGCGACCCTGGTCGTCGACAACACCACCGCGACCCCGCTCGGTCAGCAACCGCTGTCGCTGGGCGCCGACGTGGTGGTGGCCAGCGCCACCAAGTCGCTGTCGGGCCACAGCGACCTCGTCGCCGGCTACGTCGCGAGCAGTCGCACCGATCTGATGACGGCCCTGACCCGCGAGCGGCTGCTGGCGGGTGCGGTGCTCGGTGCGTTCGAGGCGTGGCTGGTGCTGCGCAGCCTGGGCACGGCCGGTCTGCGGTTCGAGCGGCAGTGCCAGAACGCCGCCGCGCTGGCGGTGATGTTGCACACACACCCGGCGGTGCGCTCGGTGCGCTATCCCGGGCTGCCCGACGACCCGGCCCACGCTGTGGCACGCGCGCAGATGAAGCGGTTCGGCGGGTTGATCGCGGTCGAGTTGGCCGACGCGGCCGCGGTCGACGCGCTGGTGCGGCGCAGCGCGCTGCTGGTGGCCTCGACCAGCTTCGGCGGCATCCACACCTCGGTGGACCGGCGGGCCCGCTGGGGCGACGCGGTCGGTGACGGTTTCGCGCGGATCTCGCTGGGCATCGAGGACACCGACGACCTGGTCGCCGACGTCGAGCAGGCGCTGTCCTGAACGCGCAGGTCAGAAATCCGGGACGACTCGGCGCGGGACCGGACGGTAGCCTCTCCAGATTGTGACTGCCCGCCCTGATTCCGGCTCGGGTCGCGTCCGGGTCGCCGTCGTCTACGGCGGACGCAGCTCCGAGCACGCGATCTCCTGCGTCTCCGCAGGCAGCATCCTGCGCAACCTCGATCCCGAGCGCTTCGACGTGGTCGCCGTCGGTATCACCCCCGGCGGGGCTTGGATGCTCACCGACGCGCAACCGGACACCATGGCGATCACCGACGGCCGGCTGCCCGAGGTGACCCCGGAATCGGGCACCGAACTGGCGCTGGCCGCCGACCCCGGCCGCGGCGGGCAGCTGTTGTCGCTCGGGCAGGGTGCGGGCCGGCTGCTGGGCGCCGTCGATGTGGTGTTTCCGGTACTGCACGGGCCCTACGGCGAGGACGGCACAATTCAGGGTCTGCTCGAACTGGCCGGCGTGCCCTACGTCGGCGCCGGGGTGCTGGCCAGCGCGTCCGGCATGGACAAGGAGTTCACCAAGAAGCTGCTGGCGGCCGAGGGCCTCCCGATCGGGGACCAGGTGGTGCTGCGGCCCCGCACGGAGACGCTGAGCCTCGACGAGCGCGAGCGGCTGGGCCTGCCGGTGTTCGTCAAGCCCGCGCGCGGCGGCTCCTCGATCGGCGTCAGCCGGGTCACCGCCTGGGATCGGCTGCCCGCCGCGATCGAGTCGGCCCGCCGCCACGACCCCAAGGTCATCGTCGAGGCCGCGGTGCCGGGACGCGAACTCGAATGCGGGGTGCTCGAATTCCCCGACGGCCGAATCGAAGCCAGCACCGTCGGCGAGATCCGGGTCGCCGGTGTGCGGGGCCGCGAGGACGGGTTCTACGACTTCGCCACCAAGTACCTCGACGACGCCGCCGAGCTCGACGTGCCCGCCAAGGTCGACGATGACGTCGCAGATACGGTGCGGCAGTTGGCGATTCGCGCGTTCAACGCGATCGACTGTCAGGGCCTGGCGCGGGTGGACTTCTTCCTCACCGAGGACGGCCCGGTGATCAACGAGATCAACACGATGCCGGGTTTCACCACCATCTCGATGTACCCGCGGATGTGGGCGGCCAGCGGTGTCGACTATCCGACGCTGCTGGCGACGATGGTCGAGACCGCGCTGAAGCGGGGCACCGGGCTGCGCTAGCCGACCGGTGCCGGCTCGACGGGCTTGGCGGGCAACGTTTTCGCGATCACGTCGGAGATCTGCTGGATCGGCGTGGGTCCGGAACCCTGCGGCAGCGTCAGCGCCAGATAGACACCGCGGTCGACGGCGTACCAGGTGCTGCGCCCGGCGCCCGGGTCGGCGATGCCCGCCTCTCCGACCCGGAACCACTGCACGTCGTCGACCGCCTGCACGGGCGCGCCGACCACGAACTCCGCGGGCCGGTCCACCCCGCACCGCAAGACGATCGCCTCGTCCTGCTCGCCGGAGCGCCACGCCGCCGCGGCGGGCGGTGCCGGTTCGGCCAGCGGCGCGCGGGTGCTGTCGCCGAGTTCGGCAGGCAGTGCATCGAGGACGGCGGCGCAGTCGGGACTGCTCGCCTGCGGCGCCGGGATGCCCACGAGCGGGACCGGCTGCGTCGGGACGGGCCGCTGGCGCGCGACGGCGATCACGAGGAGCACGACGACAGCCGCGACGGCCACCACTACGGCGGCGATCAGCAGGGTTCGCGGCGGCCCGTCGGTGTCGGTGTCCGTGTCGTCGTGCACGGATCCAACTCTAGGGATGCGCTCCGTTGGCGATCGGACAGGTCAGGGTGCGGGTGATTCCTGTCACCTGCTGCACCGCGGGCACGACGGAGGCCGTCATCTCCTCGAGCGAGTCGGCGCCGATGCGGACCACGACGTCGTAGGGGCCGGTGACGTATTCGGCCGACAGCACTCCCGGCAGCGCGGCGAGCTGGTTCGCGATGACCTCGGCGCGGCCCACCTCGGTCTGAATCAGCATGAAAGCCTCGACCACCCGTAGTTCCTCCCTGGCGCTGCATAGACTCCACGCCGCAGGGGCTTAACGTACCGCAGGTCCGTCCGGGGTTCATGGCGCGGAGTCAGGAGGTGACATGGCGACCGACGACGCCGGCGAGAGCTTGGCCGAGGTCGGCGAGTTCGCCGTGATCGAGCGGTTGGTCGCCGGCAGGCGCCAGCCCGACGCCGTCGCGGTGGGGCCCGGTGACGACGCGGCGGTGTTGCGTGCGGCCGACGGCCGGACCGTGGTCTCGACCGACATGCTCGTGCAGGACCGCCACTTTCGCCTCGACTGGTCGACGCCACATCAGGTGGGGCGCAAGTCGATCGCGCAGAACGCCGCGGATGTCGAGGCGATGGGAGCGCGTGCGACGGCGTTCGTGGTGGCGTTTGGCGCGCCCGCCGACACCTCGGCGGACCTGGCGCTGGAGTTGGCTGACGGCATGTGGCACGAGGCCGGACTGCTGGGCGCGGGGATCATCGGCGGTGATCTGGTCAGCGCCCCGCAGTGGGTCATCTCGGTGACCGTGCTCGGCGATCTCGACGGGCGCGAACCGGTGCGCCGCACGGGCGCGCGACCCGGTGACACCGTCGCGGTGTGCGGCGAGCTGGGCCGCTCAGCTGCCGGATATGCGTTGTGGCACAACGGGATCGAGCGGTTCGACGGTCTGCTCGGCCGCCATCTCGTGCCGGAGCCGCCATACGGGCAGGGCCGCGTCGCCGCCGACGCCGGCGCGACCGCGATGACCGATGTGTCCGACGGGTTGCTCGCCGACCTCGGGCACATCGCCGACGGTTCGGGCGTGGGCATCGGGTTGCGAACCGATGCGCTGTCCGCCGACCGCGACGCGCTGGCCGAGGCCGCGGCCGCGCTCGACGTCGACCCGATGGCGTGGGTGCTCGGCGGCGGGGAGGACCACGCGCTGGTCGCGACGTTCCCTCAGGCGCCGCCGAACGGGTGGACACCGATCGGCCGGGTGCTCGACGGACCGCCGCGGGTGCTCGTCGACGACGCGGCGTGGCAGGGGAATCCCGGCTGGCAGTCCTTCGACTAGCTAGGGTGGCGACTCGTGACTTCCGCGACGACCGAAGGACATCGATGACCGCGCGGCCGCTGACCGAACTCGTCGACGACGGCTGGGCGCAGGCGCTCGAACCGGTCGCCGGCCAGGTCGCGCAGATGGGTGAGTTCTTGCGCGCCGAACTCGCCGCGGGCCACACCTATCTGCCCGCCGGTCAGAATGTGCTGCGCGCGTTCACGTTTCCGTTGGAGCGGGTGCGGGTGCTGATCGTCGGCCAGGATCCCTACCCGACGCCGGGACACGCGGTGGGACTCAGTTTCTCGGTGGCGCCGGAGGTGCGCCCTCTGCCGCGCAGCCTGGACAACATCTTCAAGGAGTACGCCAGTGACCTCGGCCATCCCGCGCCGGCCACCGGCGATCTGACGCCGTGGGCCGAGCGCGGGGTGATGCTGCTCAACAGGGTGCTCACCGTTCGGCCGGGCAGCCCGGCGTCGCACCGCGGCAAGGGCTGGGAGGCCGTCACCGAATGCGCGATCCGCGCGCTCGTTGCCAGGAAGCAGCCGTTGGTCGCGGTGCTGTGGGGCCGGGACGCGTCGACGCTGAAGCCGATGCTCGACGGCGCCGACTGCGTGGCGATCGAGTCGCCGCATCCGTCGCCGCTGTCGGCGTCGCGCGGGTTCTTCGGATCGCGGCCGTTCAGCCGCGCCAACGAACTGCTCGAGAAGATGGGCGCCGAACCGATCGACTGGCGGCTGCCCTCACGCGAAGACCAGCGCGAGGACGCTGTTTAACCGACGCCCGGGATCGGCGGCGGGGACGGGATCGGCGGAGGCGAGGGGATCGCCGGCGGCGACGGGATGGCCGGCGGCGACGGGATGTCGGGTACCGGCACCTGGACGGTGCCGTCACCGTCGGTGGTGGGCGCCGGCGATTCGGGCGCCGCGGGGGTGGTCTCGGGCGCGCTGGGCGACACCGTCACCTCGACCGACGTGGTGACCGACGTCGTCTCGGTGGTCGACGAGGTGGTGGTGCCATCGCCGCCGGAGTCGTCGCCGCAGGCGACCAACAGCGACGCCAGCGCAGCACCGGAAGCCAACGCGAACAGGGTGGGTCGTGCTCGATGAGCCGTCATGCGCGCGGGCTTCCCCGGCGCCGACGGTGCTAAACGCTCAGCGCGGAATGCTCGCGGGCGTCAGCCGCGGGAGACCTTGCCGGCCTTGAGGCACGACGTGCAGACGTTCATCCGCTGCTTGTTGCCGCCGGGGCGGGTCACGGCGCGGACGGTCTGGATGTTGGGATTCCACCGACGGCTGGTCCGGCGATGGGAGTGCGAGACCGACTTGCCGAAGCCGGGGCCCTTCCCGCAGATATCGCACACGGCAGCCATATGCAGAACTCCTCAGATCAGTACGTGGGGGTTCGGGCCGCTGCACCGCGGGGCGCCGCGTGACCCGACAACCTGACCAGGATACCGATAGCCCCGGGGATCACCAAAATGCCGTCCCCAACCCCGGGACCGGCGGGAACGTCGCGGCACCGTTGTCAGGTCCAATGACTAGGCTGACCCGCACCGCGAGTGCGCGACGCGGCGTCACACCTGGTGGAGGTTTCCCATGTCGGCTCGACGGCTCGATGCCGCCACCCTGACCGAATGGGCCCACACCGCCGTCGGCGAGCTCATCACCCACACCGACGAGATCAACCGGCTCAATGTGTTCCCCGTCGCGGACGCCGACACCGGGACGAACATGCTGTTCACCATGCGTGCGGCGTGGGCGCAGGCCGATGCGCTGACGCGTGGCGACGACGTCGCGCAGGTCGCGGGCGCGCTGGCCCGCGGCGCACTGCACGGTGCCCGCGGCAACTCCGGGGTGATCCTGTCGCAGATCCTGCGCGCGCTGGCCGACGTGACCGCCGAGGCTGCCGCCGACCGCGGTGGGCCGATCGCGGTGCTCGACGGGCCGCTGCTGGCGGCCTCGATGCGGCACGCGGTGGCCCTGGTCGAAGGGTCCATGGGCGAGACCGTGCCCGGCACCATCGTCACCGTGCTGCAGGCCGCGGCGTCGGCGGCCGAGCGCGCCGTCGCCGACGACACGGCGCTGTCCGACGTCGTGGTGCATGCGGCCGATGCGGCGGCCCGGTCGCTGGACGAGACTCCCAAGCAACTCGACGTGCTGGCCGAGGCCGGCGTGGTGGACGCCGGTGGGCGGGGGCTGCTGGTACTGCTGGACGCGATGACCGCCACGCTGACCGGCCAGGCGCCGCGGCGCGCCGAGTACCTGCCGGCCCATCCGCACCACGAGGTGCAGGCACCCGCTGCGGCCACCCCGCTCTACGAGGTGATGTATCTGCTCTCCGGTTGCGACCCCGCGGGTGTCGAGACGTTGCGAGCCGAACTCGACCAGCTGGGGGATTCGGTGGCCATCGCGGCGTCGCAGGACGGTGCCGCGCACTACTCGGTGCACGTGCACGCCGACGACGCCGGCGCGGCGATCGAGGCGGGCCTCGCGGTGGGCACGCCCAGCCGCATCCAGGTGACGTCGCTGACCGGGGGTGTGCGGCCGGCCACCGGATGGTCGCGCGGGCGGGTGGTGCTGGCGGTGGTCGACGGTGCGGGCGCCGAGGAGCTGTTCGCCGGTGAGGGCGCGCAGGTGCTGCGGCTCGCCGAGGACGGGCCCGTCAGCGCGAAACAGCTGCTGCACGCGCTGGTCAACGCCGACGCCGGGCAGGCGATGGTGCTGCCGAACGGCTACGTGGCCGCCGAGGAGCTGGTGGCGGGCTGCACCGCCGCGATCGGCTGGGGGATCGACGTGGTCCCGGTGCCTGCGGCGTCGATGGTGCAGGGGCTTGCCGCGCTCGCGGTCCACGACGCCGAGCGTCAAGCGGTCGACGACGGCTACACGATGGCGCGGGCCGCGGCGGCGGCCCGGCACGGCTCGGTGCGGCTGGCCACCGAGGAAGCGCTGACGTGGGCCGGAATGTGCAAACCCGGTGACGGGCTTGGCATCTCGGGCGACGAGGTGCTGATCGTCGGGGACGATCTGGTCGCCGCCGGCGCCGGTTTGATCGATCTGCTGCTGGCCGCGGGCGGCGAGTTGGTCACTGTGCTGACCGGAAGCGGCGTCGACGACGGCGTGGCGGCCGCGCTGCAGGAGCACGTGCACCACCGGCATCTGGGCGCCGATCTGGTGACTTATCACACCGGCCACCGCGGCGACGCGCTGCTGATCGGGGTCGAGTAGCCGTGGCCAAACTGTCCGACCGTCTCGACTTCGTGATCGGCCGCAAAGCGGCCGACCCGCTCGAGGAACACTTCGGGATCCGCACGGTCAACGATCTGCTGCGCCACTACCCGCGCAAGTACAGCGACGAGATGACGGTCGCAGGCGAGGGCGAGGAATTGGAGGAAGGCGTCCACGTCACGTTCATCGACGTCATCACCAAAGCGGAACTGAAGTGGACGAACCGGCAGCCGCGGCGTGAATACCTCGTCGTCACTCTGGGCAACCGGCAACCGACGGTGACGGCGACCTTCTTCAACGTCAAGTACCTCAAGTCGACACTGGTGAAAGGCGCCAAGGTGATGCTGTCGGGCGAGGTCGGTTATTTCCGGCGCACCATGCAGCTCACCCATCCGGCGTTTCTGGTGTTGCATGAGAGCGGCGGGGTGCGCGGATCGAAATCACTCAGGGCGGTCGCCGAGGCCTCCGGCGCGACAGGTGACGATCTGCTGGCTGCCTTCGAGCGAGACTTCTTTCCCATCTACCCGGCCAGCAAGAAGGTGCAGACGTGGGAGATCTACGCGTGTGTGCGGCAGGTGCTCGACGTGCTCGATCCGATCCCCGAACCCTTACCGGAACCCTTTCTGCGGCAGCATGGTCTGATCACCGAGGACGAGGCGCTACGGGCCATCCACACCGCCGAGAGGTCTGCCGAGCGGGACGCGGCGATCGCGCGGCTGACCTACGACGAGGCGCTCGGACTGCAGTGGGCGCTGGCCGAACGGCGCCACAGTGAGCTCAGCGGATCCGGTCCGGCGGTGGCGCCGCGCGACGACGGGCTGGTGGCCGCGATGCGCGGACGGCTGCCGTTCGAATTGACCGCGGGCCAGCGCGACGTGCTGGACGTGCTGTCCGCCGAACTGGCGGGCACGCGGCCGATGAATCGCATGCTGCAGGGCGAGGTCGGCTCAGGTAAGACGATCGTCTCGGTGCTGGCGATGCTGCAGATGGTCGACGCCGGTTACCAGTGCGCCCTGCTCGCGCCCACGGAAGTGCTTGCCGCCCAACATGCCCGGTCGATCCGCGATGTGCTCGGCCCGCTGGCGATGGCCGGACAGCTGGGCGGTGTGGAGGGGGCCACGCGGGTGGCGTTGTTGACCGGATCGATGTCGGCGCAACAGAAACGCGCGGTGCGGGCCGAGGTCGCCGGCGGGGAGGCCGGCATCGTGATCGGGACGCATGCGCTGCTGCAGGACGCGGTCGAGTTCCAACGCCTGGGCATGGTGGTGGTCGACGAGCAGCACCGGTTCGGTGTCGAGCAGCGAGACCGGTTGCGCAGCAAGGCACCCGACGGGGTGGTACCGCACCTGCTGGTGATGACCGCGACCCCGATTCCGCGGACCGTCGCGCTGACCTATTACGGCGACCTGGAGACCTCGACGCTGCGTGAGCTGCCGCGCGGACGGCAACCGATCACCAGCAACACGATCTTCCTCAAGGAGAAGCCGCGGTGGCTCGAGCGGGCGTGGCAGCGCATCGTCGAGGAGGTCGGCGCCGGGCGGCAGGCCTACATCGTCGCCTCCCGGATCGACGAGAACGACAAACCCAAGGGGGACAAGGAGGACAGCGGCCCGCCGCCGATCACCGTGGTCGAGTTGTTCGACCGGTTGAGCCGGGGTCCGCTGTCCGGTCTGCGGCTGGGGCTGATGCACGGCAGATTGCCCGCCGACGAGAAGGACGCGGTGATGGCGGCTTTCCGCGCCGGTGACATCGACGTGCTGGTGTGCACGACGGTGATCGAGGTCGGCGTCGACGTGCCGAACGCGACCGTGATGCTGGTGATGGACGCCGACCGCTTCGGCATCAGCCAGCTGCATCAGTTGCGGGGCCGCATCGGCCGCGGCCAGCACCCCAGCTTGTGCCTGCTCGCCACCCGGCTGCCAGAGACCTCGAAGGCCGGCCAGCGGCTCACCGCGGTCGCCTCCACGCTGGACGGGTTCAAGCTCGCCGACCTCGATCTGGATGAGCGGCAGGAAGGGGATGTGCTGGGGCACAGCCAGTCCGGTCGCGCCATCACCCTGCGCTTCTTGTCCCTGCAGACCCACCTCGAACTCATTGTCGAGGCCCGCGAGTTCTGCACGGCGCTCTACGAACGGGATCCCGGGCACACCGGGATGGCGGCGCTGGCCGCGCCGTTCACCGACGACCGCGTCGAGTTCCTGGACAAGGCATGAGACGCCGGTACCTGTTGTGGCTGACCGCGATCGTCGCGCTGATCGTGGCGGTCGCCGTGCAGACCGTGGTGTCCTCGCACGACCGCGCCGAGTTCATCGCCGAGGCCGACGTCCCGACCGTCGTCCCCGGGACCGACGTGCTGGCGGGGATTCCGGTGATACCGCTGCGCATCCGGGGACACGACTACCGTCGGGCGGCGTTCGGTGACAGCTGGACCGACGACACGTCGGCGCCCGGCGGGCACAACGGCTGCGACACCCGCAACGACGTCCTCAACCGCGACCTGGTCGACAAGACGTTCGTGTCGATCAAGCGCTGTCCCAACGCCGTTGCGACCGGCACGCTGATCGATCCCTACACCAATGCCGTGGTGCCGTTCACCCGCGGCGAGAAGACCGGCGCGGACGTGCAGATCGATCACATCGTTCCGCTGGCGCTGGCCTGGGACCTCGGCGCCCGCGGCTGGCCCGAGGAGATGCGGGTGCGGTTCGCCAACGACCCGGCCAATCTGCTCGCGGTCGCTGGTGCGGCCAACCAGGACAAGGGTGATCAGGAGCCGTCGGCGTGGATGCCGCCGAACGCCGCGTTCCACTGCCAGTACGCGATGCAGTTCGTCGAGGTGCTGCGCGGATACCGGTTGTCGGTCGACGCGCCGTCGGCCACGGTGCTGCGCGAGGCCGCGGCCACCTGCCCGACGGGCTAGCTGTTCTCAGCGCGAGCAGTCGCAAATTGACCCGAAAAGCTCTGAAAGTAGGGCGTTTTGCGTCTGCTCGGCAAGGAGAAGTTCAGGTGCCGGTGTAGGTTTCGGGGTCCGGACGGAACCGGGTGCCGCTGTCGAGGCCGTTGAGCGCGGCCATCTGGTCGTCGGTGAGCTCGAAGTCGAACACCTCGAGGTTCGAAGCGATCCGCTCGGGCGACGACGAGCGGGGGATCACCACGTTGCCCAGCTGCAGACTCCACCGGATCAGCACCTGCGCCGGCGTCTTGCCGTGCGACTGCGCCACCGCGGTGACGGTCTCGTTGTCCAGCAGCCGGCCGACCCCCAGCGGGCCGTAGGCCTCAGTGACGATGCCGTAGCCGGCGTTGATGTCCCGCAGCTCGGCCTGGTTCAGCAGCGGGTGCAGCTCGATCTGGTTGACCGCGGGGGTGAAGAACGACAGGTCGACGACGTTCGACAGGTGCTCGGCGTGGAAGTTGCAGACGCCGATCGACTTGGCGTCGCCGACCTCCTTGCGCTTCATCAGCCCGCCCCAGCTGTCGACGTACTTGCCCTGCTCACCGGCGGGCCAGTGGATCAGGTACAGGTCGACGTAGTCGAGGCCGAGCCGCTCGAGGCTGGCGCGGCAGGCGTCCTGCGAGGACTGGAACCCCAGGTCCGGCGTCGCGAGCTTGGTGGTGACGAAGATCTCCTCGCGCGGCACCCCCGACGCCTTGATCGCGCGACCGACCGCTTCCTCGTTGCCGTACGCGGCGGCGGTGTCGATCAGACGGTAACCGGCGGACAGCGCCGCCAGCACCGCCTGTTCGGTCTCGGCGTCGGACAGCTCGCCGACGCCGAGGCCGAGCACCGGCATCGTGTGGTCGTCGTTGAGCGTGACCGTGGGGATCGTGGCCGACGAGGTCATGTCACCTACCCTGTGAACTCGAAATTTCTGGGGTCGGGACCCATCCGAGTGCCGTCGCCGAGCGACGAGATGGACGCCATGTCCTGCTCGCTCAACTCGAAATCGAACACGTCGAAATTGCTCACGATTCTCTCGGGGGTCACGGATTTCGGGATGACTATATTGCCGAGTTGGATATGCCACCTAATCAGTACCTGCGCGGGCGTTTTGCCGTGCGCCTCGGCAACGGTGGTGACGGTGGAATTCGACAGCAGCGAGCCCTGCCCCAACGGGCTCCACGCCTCGGTCGCGATGCCCAGCTGAGCGTGCGCCTCCCGCAGCTCCTGCTGTTGCAGCAGCGGGTGCAGCTCGATCTGGTTGACGGTCGGCACGATGCCGGTCGCGTCGATGAGCGTGCGCAGGTGCTCGGGCTCGAAATTGCTGACGCCGATCGAGCGGATGCGGCCCTGCTCCCGCAGCTCGGCGAAGGCCTTGAACGTGTCGACGAACTTGTTCGTCTTCGGCATCGGCCAGTGGATCAGATACAGATCGAGGTACTCGAGACCCAGCCGCTCCATGCTCTTGTCGAACGCGGCCAGCGTGGTGTCATAACCCTGATCGGAGTTCCACAGCTTGGTGGTGATGAAGACCTCGTCGCGCGGCACGCCGGACTGCGCGAGCGCATGGCCGACCTCGCGCTCGTTACGGTAGGCGGCGGCGGTGTCGATGTGTCGGTACCCGGCCTCCAGCGCGGTGGCCGCGGCTCGTTCGGTGTCTTCGGGCGGGGTCTGCCACACGCCCAGACCGACCTGGGGGATCGAGTTACCGTCATTCAGCGTGATCGAGGGAGATGCCATGACCCAGAGTCTGCCAGCTCGCGAAGCCTGGAGCCCGGGCCGTCGTGAGGCGCTGGTCAACGCGGCCGCAGGCGTCACGCTGCGCACGTTGCCGCGCATTCCGGACGCGGTCAAACGACTCCTGCTCGGCGGCCGCTCGGTGACCATCGACGGCAACACCCTCGACACCACGCTGCAGTTGCTGCTGGCCGGGCAGAAACTGGTCGGCATCGACGGCCTCAGCGGACCCGATGATGTGATCGCCGCCCGCGCGCAGTTGCGCGGCCTGTCCGCGGGCTTCGACTCGTTCATCCCGGTCGCGGCGGTCACCGACCTGTCGGTGGCGGGCGGGATCGGACCCATCCCGGCCCGGCACTACGCCACCGCCGCGCCCGACGCCCCGCTCCTGGTGTTCTTCCACGGCGGTGGGTTCGTGCTTGGCGACCTGGACTCTCACGACGACCTGTGCCGCCTGATCTGCCGCGACGCCGCCGTGCACGTGCTCGCCGTCGACTACCGCCTGGCACCCGAACACAAGGCGCCGGCCGCGGCCGACGACGGTTTTGCCGCCTACCAGTGGGCGCTCGAGCACGCCGCCGAACTGGGCGCCGACCCGGGCCGCGTCGCGGTCGGCGGCGACAGCGCGGGCGGCAACATCGCCGCCGTCGTCGCGCAGCGCGCCCGCAACGAAAGCCTCCCGACGCCGGCGCTGCAGCTGCTCATCTACCCGTGGACCAACCTCAGCGGTCACACGCGGTCGCAGACGCTGTTCGCCCGCGGCTACTTCCTCACCAAGGCCGACCTCGAGTGGTTCTGTGACAAGTACGTCGCCGGCGCGACGGTCGCGGTGACCGACCCCGTCGTGTCACCCGCGCTCGCCGACGACTTGTCCGGACTGGCGCCCGCGCTGGTGTTGACCGGCGGCTTCGATCCGCTGCGCGACGAGGGCAACCGGTACGCCGAGGCGCTCCGTGCCGCGGGGGTGCCGGTGGACTTCCGGCCCGCCGGGTCACTGATCCACGGATTCGCCAGCATGTTCGCGGTCGGCGGCGGCAGCGCGACCGCCGTCGCCGACATGATCTCGGCCCTGCGCGCCCATCTGGCCCGCGTCTGACCGGACGCGAAACCGCCGCCGGTACGCTTACCCCGTGGCCACGAAACCGAAGAAGACCCCGCGCTACGACCTGAAGGCGGCCGATCGGAAGCGCAACCTGGCGATCCAGATCGCGTTGACCGCAGTCGTCATCATCTTCGCCGCCGCGGTGGTGGGGTACGTCGTGATGACCAAAGAGGACAAGCCGGGGGAGGGCGAAGCCAAGTCGATCCGGGTGGCGTCGAGCAACGTCATCACCGCGGAGGGCAGCACCGAACCCAAGGCCGTGCTGTCGCTCTACGAGGACTTCTTGTGCCCGGCGTGCGGCAACTTCGAGAAGCAGTTCGGCCCGACGATCAACAAGCTGATCGACAGCGGCGCCGTGGCCGCCGACTACTACATGGTCTCCATCCTGGACCGGCAGGGCCAGGGCTACTCGACGCGTGCGGCCAACGCCGCCTACTGCGTCGCCGACGCCGACAAGGAGGCGTTCCGCCGCTTCCACGGCGCGTTGTACGCCCAGCAGCCCGCCGAGGGGGTCGGCCCGTTCCCCGACAACGCCCGGCTCGTCGAGGTCGCCCGCCAGGCGGGTGTGGCCGGTGACGTGCCCAATTGCATCAACAACGGCCGCTACGAGGACATGGTCAAGGGCCTGGCCAAGGCGACCGAGGTGAACTCGACCCCGACGATCCGGATCAACGGCCAGGACTGGCGGCCGTCGTCGCCGGACGCGTTGATCGCCGAGATCGAGAAGATCGTCGGTGAGGTGCCCGCGCTCGACGCCGGCGCGCCGCCGCCGAATCCGGACCCGACGCCGCCGCAGGCCCCGCCGGCCCCGTGACCGTCACCGCGCCCGACGCCTCGCCGACCGAACCGGCGGCCCACCGGCCTGCCGGGGTACCGGTCGGGCGCCCGAGCGCGGTGTGGATCCTGATCGCCGGGGTGCTGGGGCTGGCCGCGGCGGTGGCGTTGACGGTCGAGAAGATCGAGCTGCTGATCGATCCCGAGTACGTGCCGTCCTGCAGCCTGAACCCGGTGCTGTCGTGCGGTTCGGTGATGATCACCCCGCAGGCGTCGGCGTTCGGTTTCCCCAACTCGCTGATCGGCATCGTCGCGTTCACGGTCGTGCTGGTCAGCGGCGTGCTCGCGCTCGCCCGCGTCCAGTTGCCGCGGTGGTACTGGTCCGGGCTGGCCGTCGGGACGCTGCTGGGTGTCGCGTTCGTGCACTGGCTGATCTTCCAGAGCCTGTACCGCATCGGTGCGCTGTGCCCGTACTGCATGGTGGTGTGGGCGGTGGTGATCCCGCTGCTGGTCGTCGTCGCCGCGGTCGCTTTGCGGCCGCAGCAGGGCAACGCGGTCGCGCGGATCCTCTACACCTGGCGCTGGTCGCTGGTCGCGCTGTGGTTCACGGCGCTGGTGCTGATGATCCTGGTCCGGTTCTGGTACTACTGGTCCACCCTGCTCTGAGGCTGCGCCCAGCGGCCGGGGGTTAAGGTAGCGTGTGATCTCCAAAGTCGTCGTCGCCAATCGCGGCGAGATTGCGATCCGCGCGTTCCGTGCTGCCTACGAGATGGGCATCGGCACCGTCGCGGTCTACGCGCACGAGGACCGGAACTCCCTGCACCGCCTGAAGGCTGACGAGTCGTACCAGATCGGCGACACCGGCCATCCCGTGCGGGCCTACCTCTCGGTCGACGAGATCATCCGCGTCGCCAAACACGCCGGCGCCGACGCGGTCTATCCCGGCTACGGGTTTCTGTCCGAAAACCCGGCGCTGGCCGCCGCGTGCGCCGAGGCCGGGATCACGTTCATCGGCCCCAGCGCGCAGGTGCTGGAGCTGACCGGCAACAAGGCGCGCGCGATCGAGGCGGCCCGCGCGGCGGGGCTGCCGGTGCTGCGGTCCTCGGCGCCGTCGGCGTCGGCCGACGAGTTACTCGCCGCTGCACGCGACATGGAGTTCCCGCTGTTCGTCAAGGCGGTCTCCGGGGGTGGCGGGCGCGGGATGCGGCGCGTGGCCGACATCGACGCGCTGCCCGACGCGATCGAGGCCGCGGCGCGCGAAGCCGAGTCCGCGTTCGGCGACGCCACGCTGTATCTCGAGCAGGCGGTGCTCAACCCGCGGCACATCGAGGTGCAGATCCTGGCCGACCGCCAGGGCAACATCATGCACCTGTTCGAACGGGACTGCAGTGTGCAGCGCCGCCATCAGAAGGTCATCGAGATGGCCCCGGCCCCGAACCTGTCCGAGCAACAGCGGCAACGGATTTGCGCCGACGCGGTGGCGTTCGCCCGCCAGATCGACTACACCTACGCGGGCACGGTGGAGTTCCTGCTCGACGAACGCGGACACCACGTGTTCATCGAGTGCAATCCGCGCATCCAGGTCGAGCACACCGTCACCGAGGAGATCACCGACGTCGACCTCGTCTCGAGCCAGTTGCGCATCGCCGACGGGGAGACGCTGGAAACTCTGGGGCTCGGCCAGGACATGATGACGGCTCCGCGCGGGTTCGCCATGCAGTGCCGCATCACCACCGAGGACCCGGCCAACGGTTTCCGGCCCGACACCGGCCGCATCACCGGCTACCGCACACCCGGCGGCGCCGGCATCCGACTCGACGGCGGCACGCACCTGGGCGCGGAGATCAGCGCGCACTTCGACTCGATGCTGGTCAAATTGACCTGTCGCGGACGCGATTTCGGCACCGCGGTGGCGCGGGCGCGCCGAGCGCTCGCCGAGTTCCGCATCCGCGGCGTGTCGACGAACATCCCGTTCCTGCAGGCGGTGGTCAACGACGCCGACTTCCGTGCCGGCCGGGTCAGCACGTCGTTCATCGACGAGCGGCCCTACCTGCTGACCGCACGCACCCCGGCCGACCGCGGCACCAAGATCCTCAACTACCTGGCCGAGGTGACGGTCAACCAGCCGCATGGCCCGCGTACCGCGTCGGTGTACCCGCAGGACAAGCTGCCCGACATCGACCTCGGCGCCGCGCCGCCGGCGGGCAGCAAGCAGCTGCTGACCGAGCTGGGTCCGGAGGGATTCGCCCGCTGGCTGCGCGATTCGGGGCCCGTCGGCGTCACCGACACGACGTTCCGCGACGCCCACCAGTCGCTGCTGGCCACCCGGGTCCGCACCACCGGGCTGCTGATGGTCGCGCCCTACATCGCGCGGATGACGCCGCAACTGCTGTCGATCGAATGCTGGGGCGGCGCGACTTACGATGTGGCGCTGCGCTTTTTGAAGGAAGATCCGTGGGAGCGGCTGGCCGCGCTGCGTGAGGCGCTGCCGAACATCTGTCTGCAGATGCTGCTGCGCGGCCGCAACACCGTCGGCTACACCCCGTATCCGGAGACGGTGACCCAGGCGTTCGTCGCCGAGGCCACCGCGACAGGGATCGACATTTATCGGATCTTCGACGCGCTCAACAACGTCGACTCGATGCGCCCGGCGATCGACGCGGTCCGCGAAACCGGTTCGTCCATCGCCGAAGTCGCGATGAGCTACACCGGCGACCTGTCGGATCCGGGGGAGAACCTCTACACACTGGACTACTACCTGCGGTTGGCCGACGAGATCGTCGAGGCCGGCGCGCACGTGCTGGCGATCAAGGACATGGCCGGGCTGCTGAGGCCGCAGGCGGCGCACACGTTGGTCAGCGCGTTGCGTGCGCGATTCGATTTGCCGGTGCACGTACACACCCACGACACCCCGGGCGGCCAGCTCGCCACCTACCTGGCGGCGTGGCAGGCCGGTGCCAGCGCGGTCGACGGCGCGTCGGCGCCGCTGGCGGGCACCACCAGCCAGCCGGCGCTGAGCTCGATCGTGGCGGCCACCGCCCACACCGAGTACGACACCGGGCTGTCGCTGCAGGCGGTGTGCGATCTGGAGCCGTACTGGGAGGCGCTGCGAAAGGTGTACGCGCCGTTCGAATCTGGGCTGCCTGCGCCGACGGGCCGGGTGTATCACCACGAGATCCCCGGCGGGCAGCTGTCGAACCTGCGGCAGCAGGCTATCGCGCTGGGCCTCGGTGACCGCTTCGAGGACATCGAGGCCAGCTACGCCGCAGCCGACCGGGTGCTGGGCCGGCTCGTGAAGGTGACCCCCTCGTCGAAGGTGGTCGGCGACCTCGCGCTGGCACTCGTCGGCGCCGGCGTCAGCGCCGAGGAGTTCGCCTCAGACCCGGCGCGTTTCGACATCCCCGACTCGGTGATCGGGTTCCTGCGCGGTGAACTCGGCGACCCGCCGGGCGGCTGGCCCGAACCGCTGCGGACCAAGGCGCTGGACGGGCGGGCACCGGCCAAACCGCAGGTCGAGCTCGACGCCGAGGACGAGGCGGTGCTCGCACAGGCCGGGCCCAAGCGGCAGGCCGCGCTGAACCGGTTGCTGTTTCCCGGCCCCACAAAGGAATTGGAGGCGCACCGCGAGCAGTTCGGCGACACCTCCAGCCTGTCGGCGAACCAGTTCTTCTACGGGCTGCGGCACGGTGAGGAACACCGGGTCCAGTTGGAACGCGGTGTCGAGTTGCTGATCGGGCTCGAGGCGATCTCCGACCCCGACGAGCGCGGGATGCGCACCGTGATGTGCATCCTCAACGGTCAGCTGCGCCCGGTGCTGGTGCGCGACCGCAGTGTGGCCAGCGACATCCCGGCCGCCGAGAAAGCCGACCGGTCCAACGCCGACCACATCGCCGCGCCGTTCGCCGGCGTGGTCACGGTCAGCGTGGCCGCCGGCGACGAGGTGCAGGCCGGCCAGACCGTCGCCACCATCGAGGCGATGAAGATGGAGGCCGCGATCACCGCGCCGAAGGCGGGCAAGGTGGACCGGGTGGCGGTGTCGGCGACGGCCCAGGTCGAGGGCGGGGATCTGCTGGTGGTGGTCAGCTGACCCGCATCATCGGCGGCGCGCTGGGCGGGCGCCGGATCGCGGTGCCCCAGCAGCGATCCGGCACAGGTACCCGGCCGACGACCGACCGGGTGCGCGAGTCGCTGTTCAACGTGCTGGCCGCACGGGTGGACCTCGACGGCGCGGCCGTGCTCGACCTGTACGCGGGATCGGGCGCCCTTGGGCTGGAGGCGCTTTCCCGCGGTGCGGCCTCGGCGCTGTTCGTCGAGTCCGACGGGCGCGCGGCAGGCGTCATCAAGGACAACATCACCGCGCTCGGCGTGACCGGCGCGGCGGTGCGGCGCGGCTCAGTGCCGGCCGTGGTGGCCGCGGGCGCGGCGAGCCCGGTCGACCTGGTGCTCGCCGATCCGCCGTATGACGTCGCCGCGGCGGAGGTGGTTTCGGTGATCGACGCGCTGGTCCGTGGCGGATGGGCGACGGCGGGCACGGTCGTCGTCGTCGAGCGCTCGGCGCACGGCGCGGCCCTGGACTGGCCGCACGGCTGGCACGTGTGGCCGTCGCGCAGCTATGGCGACACCCGCCTGGAACTGGCGCAGTACGACGGCCGAGACGGCTGAGCCGCCCTGCTAGCGTCTTCGGTCATGAGCGGCGCGGTATGCCCGGGTTCCTTCGACCCGGTGACCCTCGGCCACATCGACGTCTTCGAACGCGCGGCCGCGCAGTTCGACGAGGTGGTAGTCGCGGTGCTCGTCAACCCCAACAAGAAGGGCATGTTCACCCTCGACGAGCGCATCGCGATGATCGAGGAATCCACCCGGCACCTGCCCAACCTGCGGGCCGAATCCGGTCAGGGCCTGGTCGTCGACTTCGCCAGGCAGCGGGGACTGACGGCGATCGTCAAGGGGCTGCGCACCGGCACCGACTTCGAGTACGAGCTGCAGATGGCGCAGATGAACAAGCACGTCGCCGGCGTCGACACCTTCTTCGTGGCCACCACGCCGCAGTACTCGTTCGTGTCGTCGTCGCTGGCAAAGGAGGTCGCCTCGCTCGGCGGCGACGTCTCCGACCTGTTGCCCGCGCCGGTCAACGAGCGGGTGCAGGCCAAGCTGCGGCAGGGTTAACGGTTCGCCTGCCCGGGTAGTCGGCTAAGGCGCACAGCCCCTTCGCGCGCCCAACCACAACCTGAAAATTCGCAGGAGTCCCGCCATGGCCGAAACCTTCGTCCAGAACACCGATGACGTGGTCAAGTTTCTGACCGACCAGCACAACCTGATCAAGGACTTGTTCGAAGAGGTGCTCAACGCCTCCGAGACGAAGGCCCGCGAGAAGGCCTTCACCGACCTGCGCCAACTGCTCGCCGTGCACGAGACCGCCGAGGAGATGGTGGTGCATCCGCGGGCGCGCATGGCGGTCGACGACGGCGACGCGATCGTCGACGCCCGGCTCAAGGAAGAGCACGAGGCCAAGGAATTCCTGTCGCGGCTGGAGAAGATGGACATTGGTTCGCAGGAGTTCATTGACGAGCTGACCAAGTTCCGCGACGACGTGATCGACCACGCCGAACACGAGGAGCGCGAGGAGTTTAACCGGCTGTCGAAAGAGCTCGACGATGCGGACCTCAAGCGGATGGCCGGCGCGGTGCAGGCCGCCGAGGCCATCGCGCCGACGCATCCGCACGCCGGTGTCGAGTCGGCCAAGGCGAACTTCGCGGTCGGGCCGTTCGCGTCGATGCTCGACCGGGCGCGCGACCTGATCGGCGGCGCGCTCAAGTAGGCCCTCCTTGCTGCCGCCGAACCTGAGCTTGCGTTCGAAAAATCGCCGATTCCTCGCACACAAGCTCAGGTTCGGCATCAGCGGCGTAGCCTCGTCCGACCCGCCTGATCGCCGGTTGAAATAATTCGGACAGCAATTCAGTCAGCAGTTGCAGCCTGGGAAGTGGTAGACACAGCAATCCACGATTTTCCGACGTCGGAGGCGACACACCGCCCGGAAAGCTGAGTCACAGGCGTAACACCAGGCACACTAGTAACCGTCAACTACGCCTGGAGGGTGTTGCCGTGTACCGAGTTTTTGAGGCGCTCGACGAACTGAGCGCGATTGTGGAAGAAGCCCGCGGCGTGCCGATGACGGCCGGCTGTGTGGTGCCCCGCGGTGATGTCCTCGAGTTGATCGACGACATCAAGGACGCGATTCCCGGTGAGCTCGACGACGCCCAGGATGTGCTCGACGCGCGCGACGGGATGCTGCGCGAGGCCAAGGAACACTCCGATTCGATGGTCTCGACAGCCACCGCCGAGGCCGACTCGGTGGTCAACCACGCGCGCGCCGAGGCCGATCGGCTGCTGGCCGACGCCAAGGCCCAGGCCGACCGGATGGTCGCCGAGGCGCGTCAGCACAGCGAACGGATGGTCGTGGAGGCCCGTGACGAGGCCACCCGCATCGCGGCGACCGCGAAGCGCGAGTACGAGGCCAGCACCGGGCGCGCCAAGACTGAGGCCGACCGGCTCATCGAGAGCGGCAACCTCGCCTACGAGAAGGCCGTGCAGGAAGGCATCAAGGAACAGCAGCGGCTGGTGTCGCAGACCGAGATCGTGCAGACCGCGACCGCCGAGGCGACCCGGCTGATCGACTCGGCGCATGCCGAGGCCGACCGGTTGCGCGGCGAATGCGACATCTACGTCGACAGCAAGCTCGCCGAGTTCGAGGACTTCCTCAACGGCACGCTGCGCTCGGTCGGGCGTGGACGGCACCAGCTGCGCACCGCCGCGGGCACCCACGACTACGCGGCCCGGTAGCCGCCCGGTAGCCGCCCGACCGTCGCCGTAAAATCGATACTTATGGCGACGCATGCCAACGCGGCGACGCATCGCGCGTCACAATCGCCGCTCGTCATCAACATCTCCCGGCTCGGTCGACGACCCGGGTCGATGATGACTGTCCACGAGACGGTGCCCAGTCCGTCGAGGATCGGGCTCGACCTCATCGCGATCGCCGAGGGCGCACCGCTGACCATCGACGTGCGGGTCGAGTCGCTGTCGGAGGGCGTGCTGGTCTCCGGCACGGTGTCGGCGCCCACGTCTGGTGAGTGCGCACGCTGTCTGACACCGGTCAGTGGCGAGGTCGAGATCGATCTGACTGAACTGTTCGCCTACCCCGCCAGCGCCACGGACGAGAGCACCGAGGCCGACGAGGTCGGGCGCGTGGTGGACGACACCGTCAACCTGGAGCAGCCGATCATCGACGCGGTCGGGCTCGCGCTGCCGTTCGCCCCGCTGTGCGGGCCGGACTGCGCCGGGCTGTGCCCGGACTGCGGCATCGCGCTGGCCACCGCCGAACCCGGACACCATCACGAGCAGCTCGATCCGCGCTGGGCGAAACTGGCGGGCATGTTCGACGACAGCGACCCGGGGACCGACGCCGGCGGGCAGGAGCGAAGCGACCCGGGGATCGACGAGGACACGCGTGAGTGACCGGGCGGCGCTGCTGGCGGCGCTGGGTGTGGAGCTGCCCGACGAGCTGCTGACCATCGCGCTCACCCATCGCAGCTACTCCTACGAGAACGGCGGGCTGCCGACCAACGAACGGCTGGAGTTCCTGGGCGACGCGGTGCTGGGGCTGACGATCACCGAAGAGCTCTACCACCGCCATCCGGAGCGCTCCGAGGGCGATCTGGCCAAGCTGCGCGCCAGCATCGTCAACACCCAGGCGCTCGCGGAGGTCGGCCGCCAGCTGTCCGACGACGGGCTGGGCGCGCACCTGCTGTTGGGCAAGGGCGAGGAGAACTCCGGCGGCGCGGGTAAGGCATCCATCCTGGCCGACGGTGTCGAATCTCTGCTCGGCGCAATCTATCTCGAGCACGGCATCACGGTCGCGCGGGAGGTGATCCTGCGGCTGTTCGCCACGCTGCTCGACACCGCGCCGACGCTCGGTGCGGGACTGGACTGGAAGAGCAGCCTGCAGGAGTTGACCGCCGGCCGGGGCCTTGGCGCGCCGTCGTACGTCGTGAGCTCGACGGGTCCGGACCATGACAAGGAGTTCACCGCGACCGTCGTCGTCGCCGACACCGAGTACGGCAGGGGAGTCGGGCGCACCAAGAAGGAGGCCGAACTCAAGGCGGCCGCGGCGGCGTGGACGGCGCTGACCGCCTCCGAGGTAGATGCCTGAGCTTCCCGAAGTCGAGGTCGTCCGTCGCGGGTTGGCCGCGCACGTCGTCGACAAGACCATCACCGCGGTGCGTGTTCACCATCCCCGCGCGGTGCGCAGGCACGAGGCCGGCCCGGCCGACCTGACCGCGCGGCTGCTCGGTTCGCGCATCGTCGGGACCGGGCGGCGCGGCAAGTATCTGTGGCTGACGCTCGACGACGGGGCCGCGCTGGTGGTGCACCTCGGGATGAGCGGACAGATGCTGCTGGGCGCGGTGCCGAACGAGAACCATCTGCGGATCGCGGCGCTGCTCGACGACGGATTGGCGTTGAGTTTCGTCGACCAGCGCACGTTCGGCGGGTGGATGCTCACCGACATGGTCACCATCGACGGTGAGGACGTCCCGATGCCCGTCGCCCATCTGGCGCGCGACCCGCTCGACCCGCACTTCAATCGCGACGGTGTCGTTACGGTGTTGCGCGGCAAGCACTCTGAGATCAAGCGGCAACTGCTCGACCAGACCGTGGTGTCCGGGATCGGCAACATCTACGCCGACGAGGCGCTGTGGCGCGCGAAGATCAACGGAGCGCGACTGGCGTCGTCGCTGACCCGGCCGAAGCTCGCCGCGCTGCTCGACGCGGCCGCCGAGGTGATGCGCGAGGCGCTGGCACAGGGCGGGACGTCGTTCGACTCGCTGTATGTCAACGTCAACGGCGAGTCCGGCTACTTCGACCGCTCGCTGGACGCCTACGGCCGCGAGGGCGAACCGTGCCGGCGCTGCGGGGCGATCATGCGGCGGGAGAAGTTCATGAACCGCTCGTCGTTCTACTGCCCGCGGTGCCAACCGCGCCCGCGGGTACGCCGAACCGCGCCGAGACCGACGTAATGGTCGATTGCGCGCGCGGTTTCCCGCCAAAACGTCGGTTTCGGCGAAGATGGGGCCATGACCGAACTGTGGGTTGAGCGAACGGGGCCGCGCCGCTATACCGGGCGCAGCTCGCGCGGCGCGGAGGTGCTCGTCGGCAGCGAGGACGTCGAGGGCGTCTTCACGCCGGGGGAGTTGTTGAAGATCGCGCTCGCGGCCTGCAGCGGCATGGCCAGCGACGTGCCGCTGCAGCGCCGCCTCGGCGAGGACTACGACACCACGATCCGGGTCTCGGGCGCGGCGGACCGCGAACAGGAGCGCTACCCGCTGTTGGAGGAGCGCATGGAGCTCGACCTGTCCGCGCTCTCCGAGCAGGAGCGCGCGCGGGTGCTCACGGTCATCGAGCGCGCCATCGACCAGGTCTGCACGGTCGGTCGCACGCTGAAGGCCGGGACCAAAGTGACGTTTGAGGTTAGTGATGCAGGAGTTAGCTAAGGTACGGCTGACGGCATGGGTGCACGGCCGGGTGCAGGGCGTCGGGTTCCGTTGGTGGACCCGGTCGCGGGCACTGGAACTCGGCCTGACCGGCTATGCCGCCAACAAGCCCGACGGTCGCGTCCAGGTGGTGGCGCAGGGGCCGCGCGACGCCTGCGATCGACTCCTTGACCTGCTGCGAAGCGGTGAAACACCAGGACACGTCGACCACGTCGTCGCCGACTTCACCGAACCGCGCGACTCGCTAGAAGGCTTCACCGAGCGATAGCCGTTCCGGCGGTAGTGTGGCACGTCGTGCACCTCAAGAGTCTGACCCTGAAGGGCTTCAAGTCGTTTGCTTCGCCGACGACTCTGCGCTTCGAGCCAGGCATCACGTGCGTGGTCGGCCCCAACGGGTCCGGCAAGTCCAACGTCGTCGACGCGCTCACCTGGGTGATGGGCGAGCAGGGTGCCAAGACGCTGCGCGGCGGCAAGATGGAAGACGTCATCTTCGCGGGCACGTCCTCGCGCCCGCCGTTGGGCCGCGCCGAGGTCACCGTCACCATCGACAACTCCGACAACTCGCTGCCGATCGAGTACTCCGAAGTGTCGATCACCCGCCGGATGTTCCGCGACGGCGGCAGCGAGTACGAGATCAACGGCAGCAGTTGCCGGTTGATGGATGTGCAGGAACTGCTGTCCGACTCCGGCATCGGCCGCGAGATGCACGTGATCGTCGGGCAGGGCAAGTTGAGCGAGATCCTCGAGTCGCGCCCCGAGGACCGTCGTGCGTTCATCGAAGAGGCCGCCGGCGTCCTCAAGCACCGCAAGCGCAAGGAAAAAGCGGTCCGCAAGCTCGACGCGATGTCGGCCAACCTCAACCGGCTCACCGACCTGACCACCGAACTGCGCCGCCAGCTCAAGCCGCTCGGGCGGCAGGCCGAGATGGCGCGGCGCGCCCAGACCATCCAGGCCGATCTGCGCGACGCCCGATTGCGGCTGGCCGCCGACGATCTGGTCACCCGCCGCGCCGAGTTCGACAACACCAACCAGGCCGAGACGACGCTGCGCCGTGAGCACGACGAGATCGCGGCCCGGCTGGAGACCAAGACCGTCGAGCTGGCCGCCCATGAGTCGGCGGTCGAAACCCTCAGTGCGCGAGCCGATGCCGCGCAGCAGACGTGGTTCTCGTTGTCCGCGCTCGCCGAACGGGTGGGGGCGACGGTCCGCATCGCGACCGAACGCGCGCAGCACCTGGAGGCCGAGCCCGAGGCGTCCACCGGGCCGGACCCCGACGAGCTCGACGCGCAGGCCGACGAGGTCGCCGCCCGGGAACGCCAACTGCTCGACGAGCTGACCGAGTCGCGGGCCACCCTCGAGGCCGCGCGCGCCGAGCTCAGCGAGTGCGAACGGATGGCCGCTGAGGCCGAGCGCGCGCACATGGCCGCCGCCCGCGCCGAGGCTGACCGCCGAGAAGGCTTGGCGCGGTTGGCCGGTCAGGTCGACACCATGCGGACCCGCGTCGAGTCCATCGACGAGACCGTGAGCCGGCTCAGCGGCGCGATCGAAGAGGCCGCCGCCAAGGCGCAGCAGACCCAGGCCGAATTCGAGACCGTGCAGGGCCGCGTCGGTGAACTCGACGCCGGTGAAGTCGGCCTCGACGAACACCACGACCGCACCGTGACCGCGCTGCGGCTGGCCGACGAGCGAGTCGCCGAACTGCAGGCCGCCGAACGCGGCGCCGAACGGCAGGTGGCATCGCTGCGGGCCCGCATCGAGGCGCTGTCGGTCGGCCTGGACCGCAAGGACGGTGCGGCGTGGCTGCAGGAGAACCGCAGCGACGCAGGGCTTCTCGGCTCGGTCGCGAACCTGCTGAAGGTGCGCGGCGGCTACGAGGTGGCGGTCGCCGCGGTGCTGGGCTCCGCCGCCGACGCCGTCGCCGCCGAGAACGCCGGTGCGGCCCGCGCCGCCGTCGCCGCGCTCAAGGAGTCCGACGGCGGACGCGCCGCGATCGTGCTGAGCGACTGGCCCAATCAGTTTGCCGCGCAGCGTGATCCGCTGCCGCACGGCGCCCAGTGGGCGGTCGAGCTGGTCGAGGCACCGGCTCGGCTGCAGGGTGCGGTGCAGGCGATGCTGGGCGACGTCGCGGTGGTATCCGACCTGCCGGCCGCACTCGATCTGGTCACCGCCCGGCCGACGCTGCGCGCGGTCACCACCGACGGTGACCTCGTGGGCGCCGGTGTGCTCAGCGGCGGGTCGGACCGCAAACCCAGCACACTCGAGATCGCCTCGGAGGTCGACAAGGCCCGCGCCGAACTCGAGGCCGCCGAGACCCAGGTCGGCGAGTTGTCGGCCGCGCTGGCGGGCGCGCTGGCCGAACAGTCCAGCCGGCAGGACGCCGCCGAGCAGGCGCTCGCGGCGCTCAACGAGTCCGATGCGGCGATTTCGGCGATCTACGAGCAGCTGGGCAGGCTGGGGCAGGACGCCAGGGCCGCCGACGACGAATGGCAGCGCCTGATGCAGCAGCGCGCCGAACTGGAGACCAACCGCGCCCGCACTGTCGAGGAACTCAGCGAGCTCGAGCAGCGGCTGCACAACGCGCAGCAGGCGCCGATGTTCGAGGCCGAACCGGTCGATCGGCAGGAGACGATGGCCGCCGCCGAGGTGGCGCGCGCCGCTGAGGTGGAGGCGCGGCTGGCGGTGCGTACCGCCGAAGAACGCGCGAATGCCGTTCGCGGACGCGCTGATTCGTTGCGCAGGGCGGCGACGGCCGAGCGCGAGGCCCGGCTGCGTGCCCAGCGGGCACGCGAAGCGCGCGAACACGCCGCCGCGGTGGCCGCCGCCGTCGCCGAATCGGGTCGCCTTGTCGCGCAACGGCTGAGCGCGGTGGTGGCGGTGGCGTCACGGTCCCGCGACGAGGTCGCCGCCGAACGGCAGCACCGGTCCACGGCACTGGCGAAAGCCCGTGAGGAAGTCAACGAGCTCACCGCGAAGATCAACGGACTGACCGACGCGCTGCACAAGGACGAGGTCGCCAAGGCCCAGGCCGCGCTGCGCATCGAACAACTCGAGGAGCAGGTCCTCGAGCAGTTCGGCATGGCCACCGCCGACCTGATCGCCGAGTACGGCCCCGACGTGCCGCTGCCGCCGACCGAACTGGAGATGGCCGAGTACGAGCAGGCCCGCGAGCGCGGTGAGCAGGTCACCGCCCCCGCGCCGATGCCGTTCGACCGGCCCACCCAGGAGCGCCGCGCCAAGAAGGCCGAGCGCGAGCTCAACGAGCTGGGCCGGGTGAATCCGCTGGCGCTCGAGGAGTTCGCCGCGCTCGAGGAGCGCTACAACTTCCTGTCCACCCAGCTCGAGGACGTCAAGGGCGCCCGCAAGGACCTGCTCGACGTGATCGACGACGTGGACGCCCGCATCCTGCAGGTGTTCACTGAGGCGTACGCCGACGTGGAACGCGAGTTCACGCAGGTCTTTTCGACGCTGTTCCCCGGCGGCGAGGGCCGGCTGCTGCTGACCAACCCCGACGACATGCTCACCACCGGCATCGAGGTCGAGGCGCGCCCGCCGGGCAAGAAGATCAAGCGGCTGTCGCTGCTGTCCGGCGGCGAGAAGTCGCTGACCGCGGTGGCGATGCTGGTCGCGATCTTCCGCGCGCGGCCATCGCCGTTCTACGTGATGGACGAGGTGGAGGCCGCGCTCGACGACGTCAACCTGCGCCGGTTGATCAGTTTGTTCGAGCAGCTGCGGGAACGGTCCCAGCTCATCGTCATCACCCACCAGAAGCCGACGATGGAGGTCGCAGACGCGCTCTACGGCGTCACCATGCGCGACGACGGCATCACCACGGTGATCAGCCAGCGGATGCGGGGACAGGAACTGGTCGCGGCGACCAACTGACGGCGACCCTCGGGGCGCGGGGGAGGCGCCGAGCCATCTTGAGACAATGGCTCGGTGACTGAAGGTTTGTGGATCGCAGTCGCGGTCATCGCCGTTCTGCTGGTAGCCGCTCTCGTCGTCGGCCTGGTGCGCTACCGGCGCCGCCGGATCAGCCTCAAGTCGAGCGAGACGCCCGCCGCGGTCGACCGCTCGGGCGGCTACACCGCCTCATCGGGGATCACGTTCTCGCAGTCGGCGCCGACGAAACCCGTTCAGCCCGCCGAGCGAATCGACACCAGCGGGCTGCCCGCGGTCGGTGACGACGCCACCGTCCCCCGGGACGCGCCGAAGCGCCCGATCGCCGATGTGCAGCTGCCCGACGCGCCGGTGGTGGAGCCGGTCGAAAAGCCCGTGCCGAAGCCCGAGCCGGAGCCGGAGCCGGAGCCCGAACCTGTCGAGGAACCGGACGCGCCGGAGCCCGCCACACCCGCGCTCGACGAGATCGCGCCGACCGAGGGCCGCCTGGAGCGGTTGCGCGGCCGGTTGGCCCGCTCGCAGAACACGCTCGGCAAGAGCATGCTCGGGCTGCTCGGTGCGGGCGACCTCGACGAGGCCTCCTGGGAGGAGGTCGAGGACACCCTGCTGATCGCCGACCTCGGCCCCGTCGTCACCGAATCGGTGGTGACGTCCCTGCGCGCGCGGATGGCGTCGAGCGGGGTGCGCACCGAGGCCGACGCCCGCGCGGTCCTGCGCGAGGTCCTCATCGAGGAACTGCGGCCCGATCTGGACCGCTCGATCAAGGCGCTGCCGCACGCCGACAAACCGTCGGTGCTGCTGGTGGTCGGCGTGAACGGCACCGGCAAGACGACGACGGTCGGCAAGCTGGCGCGCGTACTCGTCGCCGACGGTCGCCGGGTGGTGCTCGGCGCCGCCGACACGTTCCGCGCCGCGGCAGCCGACCAGTTGCAGTCCTGGGCGTCGCGGGTCGGCGCGGAGGTGGTCCGCGGGCCCGAGGGTGCCGACCCCGCGTCGGTGGCGTTCGACGCGGTCGACAAGGGCGTCGCCGACGGCGCCGACGTCGTCGTCGTCGACACCGCGGGCCGGTTGCACACCAAGACCGGTCTGATGGACGAGCTGGGCAAGGTCAAGCGCGTCGTCAGCAAACGGGCCGAGGTCGACGAGGTGCTGCTGGTGCTCGACGCGACGATCGGGCAGAACGGACTCCCGCAGGCCCGGGTGTTCGCTGAGGTCGTCGACATCACCGGTGTGGTGCTGACCAAACTCGACGGCACGGCGAAGGGCGGGATCGTGTTCCGGGTGCAACAAGAACTCGGTGTGCCGGTCAAACTCGTTGGCCTCGGGGAGGGCGCGGACGATCTGGCCCCGTTCGAGCCGGCGGCGTTCGTCGACGCGCTACTCGGTTAGCGCATCGAGACACCGTCGCGCCGCACCTGATGCCGTTTTTGCTGGACGACGTGCCGTGAAACACGAGCGTAACGCTTCTGGCGTGTCCGTTCACTTAACGGAAACGGAACGGAATCACAGGTGAAACCCCGGCAAAAGAGTCTCTTCGGGAGGCCGATCCGATTCGGCGCACTTCCCAAGGAGGTTCACACAAAGTGGTTTCAGCCTTACCCCTAGCTCTACCCGATGATGCGTTCGCGCCGTTCGGCCCAGACGGGCTGAGCGCGGGCGACACCGCATGGGTACTCACCGCCGCGGCGCTCGTCTTGTTCATGACACCGGGCCTGGCGTTCTTCTACGGTGGGCTGTCCCGCCAGAAGTCCGTGCTGAACATGATGATGATGTCGTTCGGCTCCCTCGGCGTGGTGAGCGTCATCTACGTGCTGTGGGGCTACTCGATGTCCTTCGCCTCCGCGCACACCGGTGACAGCGACATCGCCGGCATCTTCGACAACCCGTTCGCGTTGTTCGGGCTGAGCCCGCTGCTGGAGTCCAAGGAGGTCGGCGAGGACACGCTCTACGTGCTCGGCGGCTTCGGCACCGTCCCCGCGATCGTCTGGGTCGGATTCCAGTTGACCTTCGCGGTGATCACCGTCGCCCTCATCAGCGGCGCGGTGGCCGAGCGGATGAAGTTCGGCACCTGGCTGCTGTTCGGCGGCATCTGGGTCACCCTGGTGTATTTCCCGCTCTCGCACATGGTTTGGGGCGGTGGCCTGCTGTCGGCTTCGGAGAGCGGCATCGCGGCCAAACTGTTCGGCGTCGACGACGAAGGCGCGGCCAACGTCGCTCCGATCGACTTCGCCGGTGGCACCGTGGTTCACATCAACGCCGGTATGGCCGCGCTGGTGCTCGCACTGCTGCTCGGTAAGCGCTCCGGCTTCGGCAAGATGGCCTACCGGCCGCACAACATTCCGTTCGTGATGCTGGGCGCGTCGATCCTGTGGTTCGGGTGGTACGGCTTCAACGTCGGTTCCGAAGGTGCGGCGGACATGATCGCGGGTGCGGTCTGGGTCAACACGACCGCGGCCACGGCGGCGGCCATGCTCGGCTGGTTGCTCGTGGAGCGGATCCGCGACGGCCACGCCACCAGCGTCGGCGCGGCGTCGGGCATCGTGGCCGGCCTGGTCGCGATCACCCCGGCCTGTGGTGCGCTCTCGCCGATCGGCTCGCTGATCCTGGGCGTCATCGCCGGTGTGCTGTCGGCGCTCGCTGTCGGGTTGAAGTACAAGTTCGGCTATGACGACTCGCTCGACGTGGTCGGCGTCCACCTCGTGGCCGGCCTGTGGGGCACCGTCGGCATCGGCTTCCTGGCCGTCGAGACCGGCCTGTTCTACGGCGGCGGTGTGCAGCAGTTGGTGGTGCAGGTGGTGATCGCCTTGGTGGCCGTCATCTTCACTGGCATCATGACGGCGATCATTGCCTTTATCGTCAAGCCGTTGGGCTGGCGCGTCAGTCGAGAGGACGAGGACACCGGCATCGATGAGACCGAACACGCCGAAACCGCTTACGAGCTCGTCTGATCGGCAACAATTTCCTCGGAAGGGATCGACTACATGAAGCTGATTACTGCGATCGTCAAGCCGTTCACGCTCGAAGATGTCAAGACCGGACTCGAGCAGACGGGTATCCTCGGAATGACCGTCAGCGAGGTTCAGGGTTACGGCCGCCAGAAGGGTCACACCGAGGTGTACCGCGGCGCTGAGTACTCCGTCGATTTCGTGCCGAAGGTGCGTGTCGAGGTCGTGGTCGACGACGCGTCGGTCGACAAGGTCGTCGACGTCATCGTCCAGGCTGCACGCACCGGCAAGATCGGTGACGGCAAGGTGTGGGTCAGCCCCGTCGACACCGTGGTCCGGGTGCGCACCGGAGAGCGTGGAGCCGACGCCCTTTGAGCCGCTTGACCAACTGAGAGGTCGTCTCCCGACCTTAATGAACCGAGTAATGATTCCGACAGGTTGGGAGATGGCGAGATGACCGAGAAACACGAACCCGCCGCCGGTGCACCCTCACGTTGGGTCGCGCCGGCGGCGGGCTCGTCGCGTCCGGCCACCGACCTGTCCGCCGCCACCAAGCAGTTGCTGTCCGGCGGTGCGCGTCAACTCGATTCGGCTGCGCTGCGTCAGGCGTTGCAGGATCTGCACGAATTCTGGCTCACCACCAAGGCCACCGAGATCGGCATCACCCCGACCAGCGGGTTCGCCATCGTCGCGACCGGCGGCCTGGGCCGCGGCGAGTTCGTCCCGCATTCCGACCTCGACCTGACGCTTCTGCACGACAACATGCCCACCGAGATCGTCAGCCAGGTCGCCGAGTTGCTGTGGTATCCGTTGTGGGACGCCAACATTCGCATCGACCACAGCGTGCGCACCGTTCCCGAGGCGCTGCAGGTGGCCGGTGAGGACATCTCGGCGGGGCTGGCGATGCTCGAAGCCCGGCACATCACCGGTGATTCGGACCTGTCGTCGCTGCTGATCGGCGGCGCCCGCCGGCAGTGGCGTACCGGGATCGCCTCGCGTTTCGACGAACTCGTCGAGCACACCCGGGCGCGCTGGGAGCGCAGCGGCGAGATCGCGCACCGCGCCGAACCGGATCTCAAATGCGGCCGCGGCGGCCTGCGTGATGTGCAACTGCTCAACGCGCTGGCGATCGCGCAGCTGACCGATGTGTATCCGAACCGGTCGCTGGCCTCGCCGATCGGCACACTCGGTGAGGCGCATCTGGCGCTGCTCAACGTGCGCACCGAATTACACCGCGTCGCCGGTCGCGGTCGTGACCTGCTGCTGGCGCAGCACGCCGACGAGATCGGCGCGGCGCTGCACATCGGTGACCGGTTCGACCTCGCGCGGATGCTCTCCGACGCCGCGCGCACCATCAGCTTCTACGTCGACGCGGGAATCCGCACCGCGGGCAACGCGCTGCCGCGCCGCGGTTTCGCCGCGCTGCGCCGCCCCGCACGACGGCCCCTCGACGAAGGGGTCATCGAGTTCGCCGGTGAAGTCATCCTGGCCCGCGACGCGCGCCCCGAACGCGACCCCGGGCTCATCCTGCGGGTGGCGGCCGCCTCGGCGACCACCGGGCTGCCGATGGCCGCCTCCACCCTGGCCCGATTGGCCGCGGCGGCACCCGAACTGCGCACCCCGTGGCCGGCGCAGGCGCTCAAGGATCTGCTGGTGATGCTCGCCGCCGGGCCGTCGGCGGTCGCCACCATCGAGGCGCTGGACCGCACCGGCCTGTGGGGCCGGCTGTTCCCGGAGTGGGGTGCGGTGCGCGACCTGCCGCCGCGCGACGTCGTGCACATCTGGACCGTGGACCGTCACCTCGTCGAAACTGTCTCCAGGGCAAGCGCTTTCACCACCCGGGTATCGCGCCCGGACCTGCTGATGCTGGGCGCGCTGTGCCATGACATCGGCAAGGGCCGCGGCGGCGACCACAGCGTCATCGGCGCGGAGCTGGCCACGCAGATCGGCACCCGGTTGGGCCTGTGGCCGTCGGACGTCGAGGTGCTGTCCAAGCTGGTGCGCCATCACCTGCTGCTGCCGCACACCGCGACGCGGCGGGATCTGCAGGACCCCAACACGATCGCGGCGGTCGCCGAGGCGCTCGACGGTGACCTGGTGTTGCTGGAGCTGCTGCATGTGCTGGCCGAAGCCGACTCGCTGGCCACCGGGCCGGGTGTGTGGGGGGACTGGAAGGCCTCGCTGCTCGGCGATCTGGTGAACCGGTGCAAGATGGTGATGGCCGGTGAGCCGCTGCCGCAGCCGGATCCCATTGACCCGCGGCACCTTTCGATGGCCGCCGATGTCGGGGTGCACGTCGAGATGACCGCGGGGGACAGCCCGCACATCCACCACGTCACGATGATCGCGCCGGACCGGCGTGGGCTGCTGTCCAAGGCGGCGGGGGTGCTCGCGCTGAACTCGCTTCGGGTGCACTCGGCGTCGGTCAACGGCCATCAGGGTTCGGCGATCAACACCTTCGTGGTGTCACCGCATTTCGGCTCGCCGCCCGCGGCAGAACTGCTACGCCAGCAGCTGATCCTCGCGCTCGACGGCGAGCTGGACGTGCTCGAGGCGTTGGACCGCCGCGAGCGGGAGTCCGCCCAGCACGGGTCCGGCCGGGCCGGGGAGGTGCCCGCCGCGGTCCCGATCAACCATGTCACCGCGCCGCCGCGCATCCTGTGGTCCGACGGCGCCAAACCGGGTGAGCTGGTCGCGCAGATCCGCAGCACGGACCGCGCCGGGCTGTTGGCCAAGCTGACCGCCGTCTTCGAGCGCGACGGCGTCGACATCGCCTGGGCCAAGGTCACCACGCTGGGGTCCTCGGTGGTCGACCTGTTCGGCATCACCGCCGGTGCCGCGCTGCGCGAGGAACTCGAACGCGACCTCTACGCGGTGCTGCCGACACCGCCGCCCGCCAAGCCGGTGTCGGAAGCCAGTTAGCGCAACCGCCCGGCGTGTCACGAGCGCAGCGCCCTGATCATGCCCGCCATCGACAACGCCTCGGTGGCCCGGCGGATGGCGACCCGCCGCGACGCCTCGATGTGCGTCGACAACGCGTCGCGGGCGGCCGCCAGATCCCCGTCGACCACCCGTTCGGCGACCGCGATGTGCTCGTCGATCGTCGCCAACATCCGGTCCTCGGTGAGGTAGTCGAACATCCGCACCGGCCGGATGCGGACGTTCACCAGTTCCAGCGCGGCCACCAACGCCTGGTTGCCGGCCGCGGACAGCAAGGCGACGTGAAACCGTTCGTCCTCGCTGACGAAACCCGCGTCGGGGCGGGGGACGTTGCGCCGCAACCGCTTCCAGTGATCGAGTTCCGGGCCGAGGATGTCGCGATCGTGGCGGCGCGAGTCGTCCTCCTCGATGCGCGCGATGCCGCGCAGCTCGACCGTGGTGCGCAACTCGTAGAGATGGTCGAGGTCCTCGATGCTCGGGCGATACGGATACAGGCCGCGTTCGCGGCGTTCGATCAGCCCGTCGGCGAGCAACCGCGCCAGCGCCTCGCGCACCGGGGTGCGCGACACCTCGTAGCGCTCGGCGAGCGAGCTTTCCGCCAGCCGCTCGGTCGGCGCGAGCTGCCCGGACATCAGGTCGTCGCGCAACGCGACGAAGACGCGGTCCGCCAGGGAAGATGCGTCGCTCATGCCCGCCTCTCGCGCGCTCGGGTATCGGTATCCGGGATCGTATACGAAGCTGTATCCACCGGCCCGTCACGCGGCCGGACGTGACACAGAGAGGTTCGACATGACGGTGTGGATCAGCCGACGCCCCGACCGCGAGGTGGCCGACGAACTGGCCACCGGGCGCGGCGCGCTGGCCGGTCTGCGGTTGGCGGTCAAGGACAACGTCGACGTCGCCGGCGTGCCGACCACCGCGGCGTGCCCGCAGTTCGCCCGCGTTCCCGACCGCGACGCCGCAGCGGTGGCCGCACTGCGCGCGGCGGGAGCCGTCGTCGTCGGCAAGACCAACCTGGACCAGTTCGCCACCGGCCTGGTGGGCACCCGCTCGCCGTACGGGGTGGTGCGCGACGCGCGTCGCCCCGAATTCATCAGCGGCGGTTCGAGTTCCGGGTCGGCAGTGGCGGTCGCCACCGGTGAGGCCGACATCGCGATCGGCACCGACACCGCCGGCTCCGGCCGCGTCCCGGCAGCGTTGCAGGGTGTCGTCGGGATCAAACCGACCGTCGGGGTGATCAGCACCGACGGCGTCGTGCCCGCCTGCGTGTCCTACGACTGCGTGACGATCTTCGCCGCCGACGTCGGGCTGGCCAACCGGGCGATGACGGCGATGGCCGCCGGCGCCGCCGACCGGCCGTGGCCCGCCGACACCCGGCTGGCCGCGCCGCCGAACCCCGTCGTCGCGGTGCCCGACCGGCTGCCGCTGCTCGACGCCACCTGGCGCGCGGCGTTCGACCGTGCCGTCGCGGCGCTGTCGCAAGCCGGCGCGACCGTCGTCACGATCGACTTCACCGCGTTCCTGGCCGCGGGCGCGTTCCTCTACGACGGCGCCCTGGTCAGCGAAAGGTACTCCGCCGTCGGCGAATTCATCGATGCGCACCCCGAAGCCGCCGTGGACCCCGCCGTGGCCGGGATCATCACCCGCGGCCGCGACATCCCCGCGCACCGGCTGGTCAGCGACCGCGTCGCAGTCGAGGCGCTGAAGCGCAGCGCGCTGGCGGCGCTCGAGGGCATCGACGCGCTCGTCGTGCCGACCGCGCCGATGCACCCGCGGATCGTCGACGTCGCCGCCGACCCGCTCGGGACGAACGCCCGGATGGGTACCTACACGCACTTCTGCAACCTGTTCGACATGTGCGGGGTGGCCGTGCCCGCGGGCACCGCAGGCGACGCCCAGTTCGGGGTGACGGTCCTGGCGCGGGCGTTCGAGGACGCGGTGGCGCTCGACGTCGCGACACTGCTGACCGGACAAGACACCCCGCACGACGCCTGGCCGATGGCGGCCGCAGACTCAGCGGAGCTGCTGGTGTTCGGCGCGCACCTGCGCGGTGGTCCGCTGGCGCACCAGCTCACCGACCGCGGCGCACGGTTCGCGGGGGAGATCACCACCGCGCCGCGGTACCGGATGACGATGCTCGACAGCTCGCCGGCCAAGCCGGCCATCACCCGGGTGGCCGACGGCGCGGCCGGCTCCGCCCTGGTGGGACACCGCTGGCGGCTGTCGCCCGGTGCGCTCGGGTCCTTCCTGGCGGCGCTGCCGGCGCCGATGCAGCTCGGCAAGGTGGAGTTGGCCGACGGCACCTGGCGCACCGGCTTCGGCTGCGACGGCCAGGCCGCCGCAGCGGGTGCGGACATCAGCGGCTACGGCAGCTGGACCTCGGCGGTCGCGGCGGGCGCCGCGGGCTGACCCGGGCCCGGGCCGTGCCGGTGACCGCCCTGCACGGGCGGTCGCCGCCCCACGACGTTTAGGCTGGACGGCGTGTTTGAATCCCTGTCCGATCGGTTGACCGGCGCCCTGCAGGGGCTGCGCGGTAAGGGGCGGCTGACCGACGCCGACATCGACGCGACCACCCGGGAGATCCGGCTGGCGTTGCTGGAAGCCGACGTGTCGCTGCCCGTCGTGCGCGCGTTCGTCAACCGCATCAAGGAGCGGGCCCGCGGCGCCGAGGTGTCCGGTGCGCTCAACCCCGCCCAGCAGGTCGTCAAGATCGTCAACGAGGAACTCATCGGGATCCTCGGCGGCGAGACCCGCACGCTGGCGTTCGCCAAGAACCCGCCGACGGTCATCATGCTGGCGGGCCTACAAGGCTCCGGTAAGACCACCCTGGCCGGCAAGCTCGCGAAATGGCTTCGCGGACAAGGACACACCCCGCTTCTGGTGGCGTGCGACCTGCAGCGTCCCGGCGCGGTGAACCAGCTGCAGATCGTCGGCCAGCGCGCCGACGTCGCGGTGTTCGCCCCACATCCGGGGGTCTCGGCGGACGGGGCCGCGGACGCGGCGCCCGGTGACCCCGTCGCGGTCGCGTCGGCAGGTCTGGCCGAGGCCAGGGCCAAGCACTACGACGTCGTCATCGTCGACACCGCCGGCCGGCTCGGCATCGACGACGAGTTGATGAGCCAGGCCGCCGCGATCCGCCAGGCGGTCAACCCCGACGAAGTGATCTTCGTGCTCGACGCGATGATCGGCCAGGACGCGGTGACCACCGCCGAGGCGTTCCGCGAAGGCGTCGGTTTCACCGGCGTCGTGCTGACCAAGCTCGACGGCGACGCCCGCGGCGGCGCCGCGCTGTCGGTGCGCGAGATCACCGGCGTGCCGATCCTGTTCGCGTCGGCGGGCGAGAAGCTCGAGGACTTCGACGTCTTCCACCCCGACCGCATGGCCAGCCGCATCCTGGGCATGGGCGATGTGCTGACGCTCATCGAGCAGGCCGAACAGGTCTTCGACGCGCAGAAGGCCGAGGAGGCGGCGGCCAAGATCGGCAGCGGCGAGCTGACGCTGGAGGACTTCCTCGAGCAGATGCTGGCGATCCGCAAGATGGGCCCGATCGGCAACCTGCTCGGCATGCTGCCCGGCGCAGGCCAGATGAAGGACGCGCTGGCCGCCGTCGACGACAAACAGCTCGACCGGCTGCAGGCGATCATCCGCGGGATGACCCCGGAGGAGCGCGCCGACCCCAAGATCATCAACGGCTCGCGGCGGCTGCGCATCGCCAACGGCTCCGGCGTCACGGTCGGCGAGGTCAATCAGCTTGTCGAGCGGTTCTTCGAGGCCCGCAAGATGATGTCGAGCATGGCCGGTCAGATGGGAATGCCGTTCGGCCGCAAGAACAACCGCAAGAACGCCAAGAACAAGAAGAAGGGCAAGAAGGGCGGCAAGGGCCCGACGCCGCCGAAGGTGCGCAATCCGCTCGGCGCCGGGATGCCCGGCCTGCCCGCCGGTTTCCCCGACCTGTCCGACATGCCCAAGGGCCTCGACGAACTGCCGCCCGGGCTGGCCGACATCGACCTGTCGAAGCTGAAGTTCCCGGGTCAGAAGTAGGCGTGAAACTCCACGTTCGCGGTCGGGGTCTGCCCGACGAGGAGCCGGTGGAGTGGTGGGTCGACCGCGGTGTGCTCAGCGCCGAACCGGTCAGCGGCGCGGAGACCGTCTTCGACGGCGGGTGGATCCTGCCCGGCCTGGTCGATGCGCATTGTCATGTCGGGCTCGGCGAACACGGGCCGCTCGACAACCTCGACGACTGCGTCGCGCAGGCCGAGGTGGAGCGGGACGCCGGGGCGTTGCTGCTGCGCGACGCCGGTTCGCCGATCGACACGCGCAGCCTCGCCGACCGCGACGACCTGCCCGAGATCATCCGCGCCGGGCGCCATCTCGCGCGGCCGAAGCGATACCAGCGCGACTTCGCGATCGAACTCGCCGACGAGTCCGCGCTGCCGGCCGCCGTCGCCGAGCAGGCGCGCTTCGGCGACGGATGGGTCAAGCTCGTCGGCGACTGGATCGACCGCGAGGTCGGCGACCTGGCGCCGCTGTGGTCCGACGACGTGCTCAAAGCGGCGATCGACGCCGCCCACGACAACGGCGCCCGCGTCACCGCCCACGTGTTCAGCGAGGACGCGCTGCCGGGGTTGATCAAGGCCGGCATCGACTGCATCGAACACGGCACCGGCCTGACCGACGACACGATCGACCTGATGGTCGCGCACGGCACCGCGCTGGTGCCGACGCTGATCAACATCGCGAACTTCCCGGGCATCGCGGACGGGGCGGCGAAGTATCCGGCGTACGCGCGGCACATGCGCGACCTGCACGAGAAGTGCTATCCGCGCATCGCCGCCGCGCGCGAGGCGGGTGTGCCGATCTACGCGGGCACCGACGCGGGCAGCATGGTCGCCCACGGCCGCATCGCCGACGAGATCGACGCGCTGACCGGAATCGGGATGACGCCCACCGAGGCGCTGGGCGCGGCCTGTTGGAGTGCCCGCGAGTGGTTGGGCCGCCCCGGCATCGAGCACGGTGCGCCCGCCGATCTGGTGTGCTACTCGGAGGATCCGCGCAAGGGCGCGGCCGTGCTCACCCGCCCCGACGTGGTGATCCTGCGCGGCCGCGTCTTCGCCTGAGCTCCTCTTCCCGCTCGCACGAGACGTCTTTTTCAGGGTTGGCCGAAGCCCCAGTCGAACAGCTTGATCGCCTGGCCGTAGAGGTCCCCGTTGCCGTACAGCTGCGCGACCACCAGCCGTCGCCCATTGCGTTGCGCGGCAGCTACATAAGTGTCGCGGGCGAGGTTCGTGTAACCGGTCTTGCCGACGAGCGTGCCCGGATACCGCTTCAGCAGCTGGTTCTGGTTCGTGATCGTCTTGGGTCCGCTGTCGGTGGGGAACAGCGACGACGGCTGGCGCACGATCGCCGCGAACGCGGGATAGCGCAACGCATGTCGATAGATCACCGCGAGATCGTTGGCGGTGGTGACCGATTCCATCCCCGGACCGTCGAGCCCCGACGGCGACGACACCCGCGTACTGCGGGCACCGAGCGCGGCCGCCTTCGCGTTCATCTTGGCGACGGCCACCCGGTAGCCGCCGAGACCGTCGGCGAGGACGTTCGCCGCGTCGTTGCCGGATACCAGCATCAGCCCGTCGAGCAACTGACGCACCGTGTACGCGCGGCCGGCTTTGACTCCGGCACAGGAACATTCGACGTCGGCTGCGGCCGGCCGGGCCGCGATCACCCCGTTGAGCGGCAGCTGGTCCAGTACGACGATCGCCAGTAGCGCCTTGATCGTGCTCGCCGGGGCGTGCGGTTCATGCGGGTTGCGGGAGGCCAGGATCCGGCCGGAATCCAGATCGGCGAGCAGCCACGACTGCGCCGGCCCTTCGGGTAACGCGAGCGCGCCCGACGGTTCACCGCCCGGCTGGGCGGAGGTGGGCGCTGCGACGCCGATAGCCGCTGACAGCGCGATGGCCAACGCAGCCAGCAAGCCTCGCATGGCCGCCGAGCGTATCCGCCCCGCAGGCCGGTCCGGTCTCGGAAGCGTTGCGAATCAGCAACTTCGCCGAAGCTACAACGCGCCGATACCGGTCGACGGCGGCAGCGCGAAGCCCCAGTCGAGCAGGCTGGCCGCCTGATCCCAGTAGGTCGGCTGGCCCGGCTTGTCCATCCCGAACATCAGCGCGATCACCAGTCGGCGGCCGTCACGCTGGGCAGCGCCGACGAACGTCTTCTGCGCCCGATCGGTGAAACCGGTCTTACCGCCCAGCGTGCCGGGGTACCGCTTGAGCAGCTCGTCCTGGTTGACCAGCACCCGGTCGCCGGTCTTGGTGGGAAAGACCGCGGTCGGTTGGGCGGTGATCGCGGCGAACACTGGATTGGCCATCGCGGCGCGGAAGATGACCGCCAGATCGTGCGGCGACGACCACATGTCGATGCCCGGGCCGTCCAGACCCGACGGCGACCCGACATTGGTGCCGTACGCGCCGAGCAGCGCGGCCTTGGCGTTCATCTTCGTGACCGCGACGTCGTGCCCGCCGAGCATGGTCGCCAACGTGTTCGCGGCGTCGTTGCCCGACACCAGCAGCAGCGCCTCGAGCAGCTGACGCGTGGTGTACACCATGCCGGGGGTGACGCCCGCGCAGTTGCACTCGACCTTGGTGTCGGCCTCGTTGGCGACGACCGTCACGTCCAGCGGGAGTTCGTCGAGCACCGTCAGCGCCAACAGCACCTTGATGGTGCTCGCCGGCGCGTACTGGCCGAACTCGTCGCGCGCGGCGAGCACGGCGCCGCTGTCCATGTCGGCGACGATCCACGCCTGCGCGGGTCCGTCGGGAACGGGCACCGAACCGACCGGCTGCACCACGCCCACCGGCGCGGCGGCCGCGACAGGGGACAGCGCGGCCAGGAGGATGCCGACGACCAACACGGTCACCGCGGCCACAGACTTTCGCATGGGTCACGAGCCTAACCCCGCCCATCACCGCCGCGGCGCGGGTCGACCGTGTTGAATCGACCCATGTTGAGCCTGGAGGAGATCTCGGACCGGTTGGAGATCCAGCAGCTGCTGATCGACTATTCGACGGCGATCGACCAGAAGCGATTCGACGACCTCGACCGGGTCTTCACCGACGACGCCTACATCGACTACCGCGTCACCGGAGGCATCGACGGCCGCTTCCCCGACGTCAAGGCCTGGCTCAAGGATGTGTTGCCGAACTTCCCGGCGTACTACCACATGCTCGGCAACGTCGACATCCGCATCTCCGGCGACACCGCCACGTCGCGAGCCATCTGCTTCAACCCGATGGTGATGGGTGGGGCCGACAAGGAAAGCAGCGCAATCTATTTCGTCGGCATCTGGTATGTCGACGAGTTCGTCCGCACTGCGCGGGGCTGGCGGATGAGCAAGCGCGTCGAGGAGAAGTGCTTCGACAAGCTCATTTGACCGGTGAGTGCCCGACCAGCGTGTGCCGGGGGATCGGTGTGTCGTCCAGCGGCCGGTGCTCGACGGTCAGCCCGGTGCCGGCCAGCGCCGCGCGGATCTCGTCGACCGGGCGCAGGGTGAACCCGTGGTCGGTGAACGGCGCGTGACGCATCACGTCCGGATCGCCGATACCGATCACCACCCGGCCGCCGGGACGCACGACCCGGGCCAGCTCGGCGCAGGCGGCCTCGAGGTCGGCGACGAAGTAGACGGTGTTCACGGTCGCGACGGCGTCGAGCTCGGCATCGCCGAACGGCAGCGACGTCAACGATCCGCGGTGCACCACCAATCGGCCCGCGGCGATGTCGCGAGCGAACCGTCGGCGGGCGCGGCGCAGCATCGTGTCGGCGATCTCGACACCGTGCACGGTGCCCGCGTCGCCGACCCGGTCGAGCAGCATGCGCAACCCGGCTCCGCCACCGAACCCGACGTCGGCGACCACCGAACCCGGCCCGGCGCCGGTCGCGTCGACCGCCGCGGCGATCGCCCGCTCGTTGGACTGGTTGAGTTTCCTGGCCACCAGGAGTCCGAGGGGGCCGTGCGGGCGGCCCAGCTGCGCGGCCGTGGCGGCCAGCAGGCGCTGTCGTAGTGGGTTCATGTCGCGTTCAACGTCGCACCGTGGCATCCGGTTCGCAAGACGGATTTTTGCCGGTCGACGCTGTTCTGGCACAATAGGCGGCTGTCTGCCCCGGGACCCGTTCTGAGCGATCCCGCCTCCGGCTTCTCGCTGGGCGCTCCCGCGGCGGTCACACACGTAAGGCAAAACCGGGTCCAGGCATCCCGCCTCGACCGCCGAATTGCAGCGTGGCAATCACAGGAGAAGTGCTTCACTATGGCTGTCAAGATCAAGCTCACCCGGCTTGGCAAGATCCGCAATCCCCAGTACCGCATCATCGTCGCCGACGCGCGCACCCGCCGCGACGGGCGTGCCATCGAGGTCATCGGCCGCTATCACCCGAAGGAAGAGCCGAGCCTGATCGAGCTCGACTCGGAGCGCGCGCAGTACTGGCTCGGCGTCGGCGCGCAGCCCACCGAGCCCGTCCTGCAGCTGCTGAAGATCACCGGTGACTGGCAGAAGTTCAAGGGCCTGCCCGGTGCCGAGGGCACGCTGAAGGTCAAGGAGCCCAAGCCCAGCAAGCTGGACCTGTTCAACGCCGCGCTGGCCGAGGCCGAGGGCGGCCCGAGCACCGAGGCCACCCAGCCCAAGAAGAAGAAGGCGCCGGCCAAGAAGGCCGCCGAAACCGAAGCCTCCGCCGACCCGGCGCCGAGCAAGGACCAGTCCGAGCCGCCCGCTGAGGGCGCGGACGCCACCGTCGCCGGTGCCACCGAAGGCGCAGCGGACGACTCCGCGCCGGCCGAGAGCTGAGCGCGGCCGTGAGTTCTGTCGTCGTTGACGCGGTGGAACACCTGGTGCGCGGAATCGTCGACAACCCCGACGACGTCCGCGTCGACATGGTGACCAACCGGCGCGGGCGCACCGTCGAGGTGCACGTGCATCCCGATGACCTCGGCAAGGTGATCGGCCGCGGCGGCCGCACCGCGACCGCGCTGCGCACCCTGGTCGCCGGTATCGGCGGCCGCGGCATCCGCGTCGACGTGGTGGACACCGACCAGTAGACCGGACGGTCAGTCAGCCATGGACCTGGTGGTCGGGCGGGTCATCAAGGCGCACGGCGTCACCGGTGAGGTGGTCGTCGACGTCCGCACCGACGACCCGGACGCCCGGTTCGCGCCGGGCGCCGTGCTGCGCGGCCGGCCCGGTAGGGGTGGCGTCGAGCGCGAGTTCGTCATCGAATCCGCGCGGGCCCACGGCGGTCGGCTGCTGGTTCGTCTCGACGGGGTGGCCGACCGCAACGCCGCCGACGCGCTGCGCGGCACGTTGTTCCTCGTCGACTCCGGCGAGCTGCCCCCGATCGACGACCCGGACGAGTTCTACGACCACCAGCTCGAGGGGCTGCGCGTCGTCACGACGGACGGCGGGTTCGTCGGCACTGTGGCCGAGGTGCTGCATACGCCGGCGGGGGAGTTGCTGTCGGTGACCACCGAGACCGGCGCCGAGGTGCTGGTGCCGTTCGTCTCCGCGATCGTCACCTCGGTCTCACTGGCGGACCAGACCGTCGAGATCGACCCGCCCGAGGGCCTGCTGGAGACCCAGTGAGGATGCGCGCCGGTGCTCATTGACGTGGTGACGATCTTCCCGGACTACCTGGATCCGCTGCGACAGTCGTTGCCGGGCAAGGCGATCGAGGCCGGTATCGTCGAACTCGCCGTGCACGATCTGCGCCGATGGACGCACGACGTACATCGCTCCGTCGACGACGCGCCGTACGGGGGTGGTCCCGGCATGGTGATGAAAGCGCCCGTCTGGGGTGAGGCGCTCGACGAGATCTGTTCACCTGAAACACTTCTCGTGGTGCCGACGCCCGCGGGCCGGCTCTTCACCCAGGCCGACGCGCAGGCGTGGGCGGCCGAGCAGCACCTCGTGTTCGCCTGCGGCCGCTACGAAGGCATCGATCAGCGGGTCGCCGAGGACGCCGCCCGTCGGATGCGGGTCGCCGAGGTGTCGATCGGTGACTATGTGCTGCCCGGCGGCGAGTCGGCTGCGCTGGTGATGATCGAGGCGATCGTCCGGCTCATACCCGGGGTGCTCGGCAATCCCGCGTCGCATCAGGATGATTCGCACTCGCACGGGATCCTGGAAGCGCCGAGCTACACCCGCCCGCCGAGCTGGCGCGGCCTCGACGTGCCCGAGGTGCTGCTGTCGGGCAACCATGCGAAAGTGGCGGCCTGGCGACACGAACAGGGTCTGCAGCGCACCCGTGAACGTCGACCCGATCTGCTCGACGAGGGTTAGATCTTCCCGTCCGGGAACATCGTCTTGACCGCCTCGGTGATCGTGTCGCGCGCCTCCGCGGCATCGGCGGGCTGATCGGACGCGATCGCCATCACGAAGCGTCGGTCGTGCCCGATGACGCCGGTCGACAGGTGCATCCAGTCGGCTCCGACACAGCACATCCAGCCCTGCTTGACCGCCACCGGTTCGGCGTAGAGGCCGTCGGGAATCCCGAACCGCTGCGGGTACACCCCGCCCGGCATCATCCCGTCGATGCCGACGGGCGCGGACGCCGCGAGGTCGCGCAGGATGATCTCGGCTTTCGCCGCGGGCAGCCCGCCGGCGCCGGACAGCAGCATGTCGTAGTAGCGGACCAGGTCGGCCGTGGTGCTGATCGTGTTGAACCAGCGTCCGTTGCTCGGCGGACGGGTGCCGGACAACCCGTAGCGCGCCGCGACGCGGGTGATGATCGCGCTGCCGCCGCCCCGGTTCCAGAACACCTCGGCGGGGCTGTCGTCGGAGACGCGCAGCATCGTGTCGAACGATTCGCGGTCCTCGGGGCTCAGCGGTTCGTCGCGGAACAGCAGGTCGTCGGCGATGAACAGTTTCACCACCGAGGCGATGGCGACGCCGCGATTGTTGCCGTTGGACACCAACTGCCCCGTCGAGCGGTCCAGCACCGTCGCCGTGATGTCCGCGCCGACGGCCTGGGCGTCGGCGGTGGCTTGTTGGGTGCGCTCCTGCAGGCCGGCGAACGAGGCGGGCGGCTCGTCGAGGGCGGCCTCGGGCAGCGGCGCCATGCTGCCTTGAGGGACCACGACGGTCAGGTGCGGCGGCGCGACGTCCGGCGCCATCCCGTTCACTTTGGCTTCGCAACCAGCGACGATAGGTATCACGACGGCGAGCACTGCGGTCGCCCTCACCAGCCTCGACGGCTGACGTCGCATGGCCCTCCCTACGTGCGGAAGTTCGCGTAGCGGGCGCGGATCCGGCCCGATTTTCAGCCTAGACGGTATGGCAGAGTGTTGCGGGGTCAGGCGCGCGGCGCGCAGCGGGGTCGCGCTCACCGAGCACGGACGGGAGCGATTTCACTCCACCATGCCCCATCTGGCACAATTGAGCAGTTGTCTGTGCAGGACCCGGGAACGGCTAGCTCCGCCCGCTGCGAGATACACCCCGATACGCCCGATCAGATCGGCTCGGCACGCGTCCACCGTGACAGCAGCGCCCGCAGCCGCCAACCGCAAGGAAGTGTCACCGATGAACACGCTGGACTTCGTCGATCAGACGTCGCTGCGCGACGACATTCCCGAATTCGGCCCCGGCGACACGATCAACGTGCACGTGAAGGTCATCGAAGGCTCCAAGGAGCGCATCCAGGTCTTCAAGGGTGTCGTGCTGCGTCGCCAGGGCGGCGGCGTCCGCGAGACCTTCACCGTGCGCAAGGAGAGCTACGGCGTCGGTGTCGAGCGCACCTTCCCGGTGCACTCGCCGAACATCGACCATATCGACGTCGTCACCCGCGGTGACGTCCGTCGCGCCAAGCTTTACTACCTGCGCGAGCTGCGCGGCAAGAAGGCCAAGATCAAGGAGAAGCGCTGACGTTCCGTCGGCACATCCGCACCGGAGTCTGATCCTTGGAGCGCGAGCAGCGCGGCGACGACAACCGCGCTGGCTACCCTGATGCGGTGACCGGTCCCAGCGAGCCCGACGAGTCATCAGCCCAACCCGCAGTCGAGGACGGCGACGCGAGTCCCGCCGACAAACCCGAGAAAAAGGGTGGTGCACTGCGGGAGTTCGCGATCCTCATCTCGATCGCGTTGGTCCTGTACTACGTCATGCTGACGTTCGTCGCGCGGCCCTATCTCATTCCGTCGGAGTCGATGGAGCCCACGCTGCACGGCTGCGCGGGCTGCACGGGCGACCGCATCATGGTCGACAAGCTCACCTACCGGTTCACCTCGCCGGAACCCGGCGACGTCGTCGTGTTCAAGGGCCCGCCCAACTGGAACCTCAACTACCGGTCGATCCGCTCGGACAACACCGCCATCCGATGGGTGCAGAACGCGCTGTCGTTCGTCGGTTTCATCCCGCCCGACGAGAACGATCTCGTCAAACGCATCATCGCCGTCGGCGGCCAGACCGTGGAGTGCCGCGCGACCACCGGACTCACCGTGGACGGGAAACGCCTCGACGAGCCCTACCTCGACCCGAACACCATGCGCGCCGACCCCGCGATCTACCCGTGCCTGGGTAATGAATTCGGGCCGGTGAAGGTCCCCGAGGGCAGGGTCTGGGTGATGGGTGACAACCGGACACACTCGGCCGACTCGCGCGCACACTGCACGAACACGCCCGCCGATGCCCAGAAGGGGTTGATCTGTACGGGGGACCCGATGGCGGGCACGGTGCCGGTGGACAATGTGATCGGAAAGGCGCGGTTCATCGCCTGGCCGCCGGCGCGCTGGGGCGGAGTCGGCAGCGTGAACCCGCAGACGTGACTCGCTGATCAGTAGGAGTTGGTGTTGCCGGCGACATGGCCGCCACGCACGGTGATCCGAAAATCCTCGGGGCTACGCACGCTGGAGTCTGCGCTGTACCGCAGCGGACTCGGACCGGTCGCCGGAGTCGACGAGGTGGGTCGCGGCGCGTGCGCGGGACCGCTCGTCGTGGCCGCGTGCGTGCTGGGCCCCAACCGGCTCGAGAGCCTGAGCGCCCTCGACGACTCCAAACGGCTCAACGAGAAGGAACGCGAGCGGCTGTTCCCGCTGATCCGGCGGTATGCCCTGGCCTACCACGTGGTGTTCATCCCGTCGACTGAGGTCGACCGGCGCGGGGTGCACGTCGCCAACATCGAGGGCATGCGCCGCGCGGTGGCCGGGCTGTCGGTGCGGCCCGGCTATGTGCTCTCCGATGGATTTCGGGTACCCGGATTGGCGGTACCCTCGCTCCCAGTGGTGGGCGGCGACGCCGCTGCGGCGTGCATTGCGGCGGCGAGCGTGCTGGCCAAGGTGAGCCGCGACCGGCTGATGGTCAAGATGGAGGCCGAACATCCGGGTTACGGATTTGCTGATCACAAGGGTTACAGCACGCCCGCGCACAGCGCGGCGCTGGCCGAGTTGGGGCCCTGCGCCCAGCACCGCTACTCGTTCATCAACGTGCGACGGGTCGCGACCGCCGGCGGCATCAAGGTGGTGACCGAACTGGTCGACGACGGTGTACCGGAGCAGCGCGGTGAAGTGGGGTAGGAGACAATGAAGCCCATGAGGGGGCGGCGACCAAGATGAAGGACAGCTGAGCGATGAGTGCCGAAGATCTCGAGAAGTACGAAACCGAGATGGAGCTCTCGCTCTACCGCGAATACAAGGACATCGTCGGGCAGTTCAGCTACGTGGTGGAGACCGAACGACGGTTCTATCTCGCCAACAGCGTCGAGGTGGTGCCGCGCAACTCCGATGGCGAGGTCTACTTCGAACTGCGACTGGGCGACGCCTGGGTGTGGGACATGTACCGGCCCGCTCGCTTCGTCAAGCAGGTGCGCGTGATCACGTTCAAGGACGTGAACATCGAAGAGGTCGAAAAGCCCGAACTGCGCCTGCCCGAGTAATTCGGCCCGCGCGGGTGCGAGCCCACGAGACTCTCAGTCTCTATTCTCATAAAAATTGTCATTTAGGCTGCGCGGCCACGGGCCACGCGGCAGGATCACCTTTCGCCGAAGTCGGGACCCTCACTGGGCTCCCCGTTGGTTTGCGGGCCAAATAATTGTTCCGTTGGTCCGGCTGGCCTTCTAACTCGTCTTGTGAACTGCCAGCGCACCACCGGCCGAGACAGATAAGTCTTCAGTGTCTCATTTTTAGCCTTGAACAGCGCAGACTTGTGTGTCAGGCTTATTCAGCAAACGCTTCGGGCCCGGTCCACGGCCTGATCGATGGAGAGGAGCGACGGACTGCCAGTTGCCTGCCAGGCCATACCCGAAGTGATTGACCCAAAGATATGTTCCGGCGTAAAGTCCTGCATCGGTTCCCGACGCGTGCTGGGGGTGAATCGGCCTTGTCATACCGATCGGCGGTGTGCGCAGCTGAACACCTTCGGTGCACCGTGGGGGTCCGTCTGTGACACGGCATCTGCTGCGCCCGCTCGTCGGCTTGTTCGCCATCGTGTCGGTCGTGGCGTTGTTTGTGTTGTCCGCGAACCTGTTCCGCGGCGGCTTCGCGAAAACCGTCCCGGTCACCGTCATCTCGCAGCGCGCGGGGTTGGTGATGAACGCCGACGCGAAGGTCCAGATCCGCGGAGTCCAGGTCGGGCGTGTCTCGGACATCGAGGCGCTGCCCACCGGCGAGGCGGCCATCCACTTGGCCATCGATCCCGCCATGCTCGACGCCGTCCCCGCCAACGCGCTGGTCGACATCGCGTCGCCGACGGTATTCGGTGCCAAACAAGTGCAATTCGTGTTCCCCGACGACCCCGCGACGGAATCGCTGCGTGCCGGCCAGGTGATCGAAGCCCAGCACGTCATGGTCGAGGTGAACACGGTCTTCGAACAATTGACGTCGGTGCTCTCCAGCGTCGAGCCGGCGAAGCTCAACGCCACGCTCGGTGCCATCGCGTCGGCGATGTCGGGGCGCGGTCACAAGTTCGGTCAGATGCTCACCGATCTCGACGCCTACCTGGCGACGTTGGAACCGAGCCTGCCCGCGCTGTCGGCAGATCTGCACGCCGCACCGGACGTGCTGCGGGGATATGCCGATGCGGCAACTGATTTCGTGGCTGTCGCCGACAATGCAGCACGTATCAGCGACACCGTGGTCGATCAGGAGCAGAACCTCGACGCCGCACTGGTCAGTGTCATCGGCCTGGCCGACGTGGGCAACGACGTCATCGGCACGAATCGTCAACCGCTCACTGACGTTCTCCATCTGCTGGTGCCCACCACCGAGTTGACCGACCAGTACAACCAGGCGCTCTGGTGCGCGCTCTCGGGCATGGTGGAACTGTCGCACCGACCGCCGTTGAAGGAACCCGGCGTCACGGTGCTGGCCGGCTTCCTGTGGGCACAGGAGCGGTACCGCTATCCGCTGGATCTGCCGAAAGCCGGTGCGACAGGCGGCCCCCAGTGCACCGGTCTGCCGAAGATGCCCTTCGAAGGCGTCGCGCCCTACGTCGTCGCCGACACCGGCACCAACCCGTGGCGGCGCACCTATCCGGGCATCATCCTCAACGCCGACATCATCAAGCAGATCATGTTCCCCGACACCGAAACTGCCGGGCCGCCCCGCAACACCGCGCAGATCGGACAACCCGGATGAGGCGCTCGCTGCGCCCGACGCTGGTGAAATTCGGTGTCTTCGCCGCGGTGATGACCATGTTGACGGCATCGCTGTTCTTCATCTTCGGGCAGTATCAGACCGGCAGCACGAAGGGCTACTCAGCGGTGTTCGCCGACGTGTCCCGGCTCGAGGCGGGGCAGTCGGTACGGGTGGGCGGTATGCGGGTGGGCACCGTCGACAGCGTCAAACTGCAGCCCGACAAGACCGTGGTCGTGCACTTCGATGCCGATCCCACCGTGCAGATGACGACGGGCACCAGGGCCGCGGTGCGCTATCTCAATCTGGTGGGCGACCGCTACCTGGAACTGATGGAAGGCCCCGGCGGTACGCCGATGCCGGCCGGCGGCCAGATCCCACGCGACCGCACCCAGTCGGCACTCGACCTGGATCTGCTGCTCGGCGGGCTCAAACCCGTTATCCGAGGCCTCAATCCGGAGGACGTCAACGCGCTGTCGGCGTCGCTGATCCAGATCTTCCAAGGGCAAGGGGGAACGCTGCGCTCACTGCTGACGAACACCTCCGGATTCACCTCCGCGCTCGCCGAGCACAACCAGACGATCCAGGCACTGATCGACAATCTGCGCACCCTGCTGGCGACACTCAACCGCGAAGGGGAGAAGTTCTCCGGCACCATCGACAAGCTCGAGACGCTCGTCACCGAGCTTGCGGCCGAACGGGATCCGATCGGCACGGCGATCGACGCGCTCAACGACGGCACCGCCTCGGTCGCCGACCTGCTCAGCGACGCGCGCTCACCGCTGGCGGACACCGTGGACGAGCTGAACCGGCTGGCGCCCAACCTCGACCTGCAGAAGGACCGGATCGACACCGGCCTGCAGAAGGCGCCGGAGAACTACCGCAAGTTGATCCGCACCGGAGCCTACGGCAGCTTCTTCAACTACTACATCTGCGAACTCAAGTGGCGGGTCACCGACCTTCAGGGCCGCACCGCGGTCTTCCCCTGGGTCCGGCAAGAGAACGGCAGGTGCAGCGAGCCCTGATGCTGAAATACCGTGGCAGACACCTCATCCGGGCCGGGATCATCGGCGTGGTGCTGGTCGTGCTGGTGATCGCCGTCGGGCTCGCCCCCGAACGTCTGATCTCCTGGGCGACGGCGGTGCGGTACCAGGCGCAGTTCGCCGACGCCGGGGGACTCGCGCCCGGCAACGACGTGACGATCTCCGGCATCAAGGTCGGCAGCGTGTCCGCCGTCGCGTTGGAAGGCCGCAATGCCGTGGTGACGCTGACCGTCGACGGAACGGTCACGCTCGGCTCGGACACCACCGCCCACGTGCGGACCGGCACCCTTCTCGGGGAGCGCGTCGTGACCCTGGAGTCCAAGGGCGAGGGTGCGCTCCGGCCCATGGATGTGATCCCGGTGTCGCGCACGGCGTCTCCGTACTCGTTGACCGAGGCGGTCAGTGACCTCACGACCAACACCGCGGGCACCGACACCGCCTCGCTGAACCAATCCCTGGACACCCTGTCGGCCACCCTCGACGAGGTGGCCCCGCAGCTCGGCCCCACCTTCGACGGGCTGACGAACCTGTCCCGCGCGATCAACGACCGCGACGACACCCTGGGCGACCTGCTCGCCGGCGGCGCCGATGTCACCCGCATCCTGTCCGACCGCAGCGAGCAGGTGAACACTCTGCTCCTCAACGCCAACGACCTCGTCTCGGTGTTGAACGCCCGGCGCTACGCCATCGTCGAGATGCTGGCCCACACCTCGGCGCTGTCACAGCAATTGAAGGGTCTGATCGCAGACAACGAACGGGAACTGGCTCCCACGCTGGACAAACTCAACGCGGTCACCGCCGTGCTGGAGAAGAACCGCGACAACATCGCCAAGGCCCTTCCCGGGCTCGCGAAGTTTCAGATCACGCTCGGCGAGACGATCGGCAACGGCCCGTATTACCAGGCCTACATCCCGAACATCGCATTCGGACAGTTGCTGCAGCCGTGGCTGGATTACGCGTTCGGGTTCCGCCGCGGGGTCAACGCCGGACAGCCGCCCGACAATGCCGGGCCACGCGCCGAACTCCCGTTCCCGTACAACGGGATCCCGATGCCGCACGAACAGTGGGGGCCGCCGCGATGAGCACGATCGGAAAGCGGGTTCTCGCCGTCGCATTGGTCGCCATCCTGCTCGGCGGTGCCGTGGTGCTCGTCCGGCAGACGGTGCTGCGGCCGACCGTGATCACCGCGCAGTTCGCCACCGCCACCGCGATATATCCCGGGGACGAGGTGCGCATCGCCGGGGTCAAGGTCGGCACCATCGAGTCGATCCGTCCGGTCGGTACACAGGCGGAAATGAGGTTGGCCGTCCAGCGCGGCATCCGCGTGCCCGCCGACGCCAAGGCGGTGATCGTCGCGCAGAACCTGGTGTCCGCCCGGTATGTGCAACTCACTCCCGCGTACGAGTCGGGTCCGGTGATGGCCGACGGGGCGGTGATCCCGCTGGACCGCACCGCGATCCCGGTCGAGTGGAACGAGGTCAAGGAACAGTTGATGCGCCTGGCGACCGACCTCGGGCCGGCCGGCGGGATGTCCACCGGATCGGTCGGCCGATTCATCGACAGCGCGGCGACCGCGTTGGACGGGAACGGTGGCAAGCTGCGCGAAACGATGGCGCAATTGTCCGGCGTCGGCAGGATTCTCGCCGACGGCAGCGGCAACATCGTCGATACGATCGCCCACCTGCAGACCTTCGTCACCGCCCTGCGGGACAGCAACACGCAGATCGTCCAGTTCCAGGACCGGTTTGCGACCCTGACCAGCGTGGTCGACGACAGCCGATCCGACCTCGACGCCGCGCTGACGAACCTGTCCGAGGTCGTCGGCGAGACCACCCGGTTCATCCGCGGCACCCGCGACAAGACCGCCGAACAGATCCAGCGGCTGACCAATGTCACGCAGACCCTCGCCGAGAACCGCATGGCGCTGGAGAACGTGCTGCACATCGCGCCGCACTCGATTGCCAACGCGGTCAACATGTTCGACCCCCGCACCGGTGCCGCCAGTGGCGTGTTCGTGCTCAACAACATGTCGAATCCGGTGTGGTTCATCTGCGGCATGATCGGGGCCCTGGAGAACGTCACCGCCCCGACCACCGGCAAGTTGTGCGCGCAGTACCTCGGCCCGGGCCTGCGCACGGCGAACTTCAACAATCTGCCGTTCCCGTTCAGCCTGTTCCTGTCGTCGAACCCGCCGTCGTACATGCTGCGCTACACCGAACCGGAACTGATGCCGGGAGCGGTCGGGCCCACGCGGGAACCGGAGCCGCCCCCCGCGGTTTCGGCCTACACCGGTGCGGGTGACGTGCCGCCGCCGCCGGGGTGGGCGCCGCCGACGCTGCCCGGGATGCTGTTGCCCGCCGAACAACCGCATGGTGAAGGGACACCATCATGATCGGCAGACGGATGGCGGCGATGAGCCTCAGTGCGGTGCTGACGGTCACCGGGTGTTCGCTTCAGGGTGTGAACTCGCTGCCGCTGCCCGGAGCGGTCGGGCGCGGCTCCGACGCGGCCGTCTACCACCTCGAACTCGCAAACATCGGCACACTCGAGTCGAACTCGCCGGTGATGATCGACGACGTCGTGGTCGGCAGTGTCGGTGCGATGACGTTGCACGGCTGGCACATCGACCTCGAGGTATCGGTCGAACCGGACGTCGCGGTGCCCGCCAACGCCGTCGCGACCGTCGGTCAGACCAGCCTGTTGGGATCCATGCACGTCGCGCTGGACCCACCGCCGGGGGAGGCGCCGCGCGGGCGGTTGCGCCCGGGCGCGACGGTCGGGCTGGAGGGGACCTCGACCTATCCGTCGACCGAACAGACGCTGGCCTCACTGGCGGCCGTCGTCAACGGCGGGGGGCTGGGCCAGATCGGCGACATCATCGCCAATTTCAACGCCGCGCTGTCGGGGCGGCAGGGCAACGTCCGCGACCTGATCACACGCCTCGACACCTTTGTGGGAACCTTGTATCAACAGCGCGACAACATCATCGCCACCATCGGCGAACTCAACCGGTTCGCACAGCGATTGGGTGACGAGCAACAGGTGCTGACCCGGGCGTTGCGCAAGATACCGCCGGCGCTCGACGTGCTGGTCAGGGAGCGGCCCAGGTTCAGCACCGCGCTGCAGCGGCTGGGGGAGTTCAGCGGAACGCTGACCGGCCTCATCAACGACACCCAGGCCGATCTGGTGACCAACCTGCAGAACCTGGCGCCGACGCTGCGTGCGTTGGGCGACGTCGGACCCGAGATCGACACCGCACTGGCCTGGTTGCCGACCTTCCCGATGTCGCAGAACCTGATCGACCGGGGCATCCGCGGCGACTACATGAATCTGTGGGTGACGGTCGACCTGACCAATGCCCGGATCAAACGGGGACTGCTGCTGGGCACGGCGCTCGGCCAGGACCGGGCGTCGCTGGTACCCGCGCCGGGCGACCCGGGATACGACGCGTACTACACGAAATTTCCGCTGGGCGTGGGTACCTCGCCTCCGTTCGGGCCGATTCCCAACGCGGCGCCCGCGCCGTGGGAGCCGGGGGGTGGGGGCTGATGTTGCCAAGGCTGATCCGGATCCAGTTGGTGATCTTCACGATCGCGTCGATCGTCGGTGTGCTGGCGATGGTGTTCGCCTATATGCAGGTGCCCACACTGCTGGGCGTCGGAAAGATCACCGTGACCCTCGAGCTGCCCGCCTCCGGCGGCCTCTACCGGTTCGCGAACGTCACCTACCGCGGTGTGCAGGTCGGCAAGGTGACCGGCATGGACGTGTCACGCACGAAGGCCACCGCGACGCTGCGGCTCGACACCTCACCGAAGATCCCCGCCGACCTGGTTGCGGAGGTGCGTAGCGTCTCGGCGGTCGGCGAACAATACGTCGAACTGCTCCCGCGCACCGACCAGCCGCCTTACCTTCAGGACGGGTCGGTGATCCCGATGGCCGACACCACGATCCCGCAACCGGTCAGCCCGATGCTCGAACAGATGAACACACTGATCGGGAGCATCCCCACGGGTCAGCTGAACGCGCTGATCGACGACTCGTACACGGCGTTCGGCGGCGCCGGTTATGACATGGGATCCCTGATTGACTCGTCGTCAACGCTTTTGGGCGACCTCAACCGTGATGCCGCCCGCTCCGCCACGCTGGCCGAGGACTCCGTGCCCCTTCTCGATGCGCAGGCGCAGACCACCGATGCTCTGCGCCAGTGGGCGCGCAGCCTCACCGGTATCACCGGACAGGTGGTGGCCGACGACCCGCAGATCCGCACTCTGCTGACCCAGGGGCCGCCGGCCGCTGACGAGGCTGCTGCGCTGTTCGAGCAGGTCAAACCGACGCTGCCGGTGCTGCTGGCGAACATGACCACCTTCGGTCAAGTGGCGGTGACCTACCGGCCGTCGCTCGAACAGGTGCTCGTGCTGCTGCCGTCGTTTGTGGCCAACGTGCAGTCCAACGCGCCTGAGAACAATCCGACCGGAATTCCGCTCGGCGACTTCAGAGTTCAGATGACCGATCCGAACCCGTGCACGGTCGGCTTCCTCCCGCCCTCGGCGTGGCGCAGTCCCGCAGACCTCACCACCATCGACACCCCGGACGGCGTCTACTGCAAACTTCCGCAGGACTCACCGATCGTGGTGCGCGGCGCGCGCAACGCGCCGTGCATGGGGGTTCCCGGCAAGCGCGCCCCGACCGTCGAACAGTGCTACAGCGATCAGCCCTATAAGCCTCTGGCGATGCGTCAGCATTCGTTGGGCGCGTACCCGATCGACCCCAACCTGATCGCACAGGGCGTGCCGCCGGACGGCCGAGTCACCGCCGACGAGAACCTGTTCGCACCCGTGGAGGGAACCGCGCTTCCTCCGCCGGCGGAGGGGGCAGCACCCGATCCGTCGGTTGCCATCGCGCACTACGACCCGCAGAGCGGCCAGTACGCGACGCCGGACGGGAACGTCGGCAGACAAACCGACCTCGTCGAGCCGCCGCGGACATGGCAGGATCTCTTATTCCCCGGAGGCGCACCGTGATCCGCGCGCTGGCGACGGCCGCGGTGGCGCTGGTATGCGCGGTCGGCGTCGCGACGCCCGCGCGGGCGCAGGACGAGGTGGCGATCAACGGCACGTTCACGGTGTTCTCGGACGGTCGGTTCGCCGAGACCAACGACTCGCGCCACGACGAGTACAGCGTCACCCAGACGTGGACGGTCACCTCGACGTGCACCACGTATCAGGACTGCGCCGGACGCGTGGTCAGCGACCAGGGCTGGAGCGGCGACCTCGTCTACATGAGCGGTCGCTGGAAGGTCACCCGCACCGTCCCGGACTGGGAGCCCTGTATCGACGGCACCGCCCACCCGGGCAAGCAGTCGTTCATGTTCTGGGCCGTCTACCCACCCGAACCAGGCCGCTACGTCGGATGGGACAAGACCGAAGGCCCGAGTGGCGCATGCGGATTCAACAAGGTGCTCGACGTCGAGATGCCGCTGACGGTGACCCGGATCAACTGAAGGCGTCGTATGGATGTCAGCCCCCTCAAAACCTAACGTTTGCTCCGTAGGCTGAAACCGCGACAGGAACCGGCACGTGCTGAACAAAATTTAGGTTAAGGTCGTCGGTGTGACGACCCTTGGCGGCGCGCTGATGTTCGCGCTGCGGTCGACATGCGCGCACCCCGGCAGCTCGCCATCGTCGCCGCGGGCGCGTCTGCTGCGCCTTCGGCGTCGGACATCGCCTGGCCCTACCTCGAACGCGCGGCCATGGCGGTCGAGCGAGCACACGACACAACTCAGGAGGCGATGTGACATCACCACTGCGAACAGTGGTTTGGTCGACGGGGGGCGTCGGATCGATCGCCATCGACGCGATCCGGCGTAGGCCCGACATGGTACTCGTCGGCGTCTGGGTGCACTCCGAGGAGAAGGTCGGCAAGGACGCCGGGGAACTGGCCGGCGGGGACCGGCTCGGGATCGCCGCCACCAATGACGCCGATGCGCTGATCGCACTGCAACCCGACTGCGTCGTGTATGCGGCGAGCGGCCCGGAACGCGATGCGGGTGCTGTGCCGGATTATCTCCGCCTGCTCGAAGCGGGCATCAACGTCGTTTCCACCACGTCGACCTCCTTGGTCTACCCGCCGGCGTACTACTCGCCTGACTGGCGCGACCAGATGGCACAGGCGGCCAAGTCGGGCGACGCGTCGTTCTACGCGTCGGGCATCTTCCCCGGGTTCGGCTCCGACCAACTCGCGCTCCTGCTCGCGACGCAATCGAAGAAGATCGACTGCATCAAGGTCACCGAAGTTGCGCTCAATGACCACTACCCGGTCGCCGACGTGATGATGAACGGGATGGGTTTCGGTCACCCGCTCGACTTCGAACCGCTGCTGAAGACGCCTGGCTTCATCGAAATGGCCTGGAAGGCACCGATTCACCTGATGGCGGCGGGCCTGGGAGTCGAGGTGTCCGAGGTCCGCGGTTCGCTCGACCGGCGCCTCACCGATCGCGACATCGAGGTCGCATTCGGCACCATCAAGGCAGGCACCTGCGGGGCGGTGTGCACCCGGGCCGCCGGCGTGGTCAACGGGCGCGAGGCCATCGTGATCGAACACATCATCCGGATGGCGCGCGACGTGGCACCCGACTGGCTGGCGTCGGAGTTCGACGCGACCTACCGCGTCGACATCGAGGGCGATCCCGACATCCACTGCGCGATGAACCTCGGTGAGGCCGAAGGCCACGGCGCCGGGCACGCGGCGATGGCGGCGACCGCGATGCGCGTGGTCAACGCCATCCCGTACGTCGTCGAGGCCCCGGCCGGTCTGCTGAGCTCGCTGGACATGCCGAACACGCTGCCGCGGTACGCCTTCGACTGATGAAAGGGGAGCAGCGTGGCGAGCACGAAGACCGTTGACCTGTACTATGACCCGTTCGACTTCGCGATCGACGACGACCCGTACCCGGTCTGGAAGCGGATGCGCGACGAAGCGCCGCTCTACTACAACGAGAAATACGACTTCTACGCGCTGAGCCGCTACGAGGATGTCGCGCGCGAACTGCCCAACTGGCACACCTACCGATCGGGCCGCGGCACCACGATGGACGTCATCAAGAGCGGTATCGAGGTACCCCCGGGGGTCATCCTGTTCGAGGATCCGCCGCTGCACGAACTGCACCGGCGACTGTTGTCGAAGGTGTTCACCCCGCGGCGGATGGCCGCGATCGAACCACTGACACGGCAGTTCTGTGCGCGAGTGCTCGACCCGCTCGCGAGCGCCGACAGCTTCGACCTCATCGGGGATCTCGGTGCCCAGATCCCCATGCGCACCATCGGTTATCTGCTCGGCATACCCGAGACGGACCAGGCCCAGATCCGCGACACGACCGGCGGGGCGATCGGGCTCGTAGAAGGCACGTTCAAGGCGGTCACCGCCGAGACGTTCGAGAACAGTTATCAGTTGTTCGCCGACTACATCGAGTGGCGCGCGGACCACCCCTCCGACGACCTGATGACCCAACTGCTCAACGCGCGGATCGAGGAGAACGGTACGACACGTCCGCTGACCCGGACCGAGGTGCTCACCTACACCAGCATGATCGCCGGAGCGGGCAACGAGACCACCACGCGGCTGATCGGGTTCATCGGGCAAGTGCTGGCCGAACATCCCGACCAGCGCAATGAACTGGTCGCCGACTTCTCGCTGATCCCAGGCGCGATCGAGGAGGTGCTCAGGTACCAGGCGCCGTCGCCGGTGCAGGCACGCTACGTCGCACACGACTCCGATTGTCGCGGCCGGACCATCCCGGAAGGCTCGACCATGTTGCTGCTCAACGGATCCGCCAACCGCGACGAGCGGCACTACCCCGACGGTGAGCGGTTCGACATCCACCGCAACGCCGCGCATCTGTCTTTCGGCCAGGGCGTGCACTTCTGCCTGGGCTCGGCGCTGGCGCGGATGCAGGCCCGGGTTGCGCTGGAGGAGATCCTCAGCCGTTGGCCCGAATGGGACGTCGACTACGACGGTGCGGCGATGGCGCACACCGCCAGTGTGCGCGGCTGGGGAAAGTTACCGATCAGGGTCGGCTAGCACGGCGCTCACTGCTCGCGGTTAATCACGCCGCGCAGCATCGTGTCCCGTACGTGCAGCAGCGACGGCCGGATGCCGATGTCATGCAGGATGTTCTCCGGTATCCACGACACCCCGAGCACGCAGCGTGCGAGGACCTCGTTCGACGGGCTGTCGATGGCGATCTCCCCGGCCCGGATGCCCTCCACGAGAACAGACTTCATCTGGCGCAGCCGCTTGGTGAACAGCCAAGCGATGTTCGGGGTGTCGGGCGGGGACTGCCGCATCCAGGCCAGCTGGATGCGGAACTCGTCGCCGAACTGGGCGAGCGCGTTGGTGTGCACCCAGCTCAGCGCATCGAGCTTCTCCACGGGCGTCGAATCCGAACGCAACACGGTGGTCCACCCGATGCCGGCGATCTTCTCGCTGAACGACTGCATGATCGAGGCGAGCAGTTCTTCCTTCGAACCGATCAGCCGGTACACCGTCCCGGTGCCCAGGCCCGACGCCGACGCGATGTCTCGGATCGTGGTGACCTCATAGCCCTTGCGGCCGAATTCGGCGCGGGCCACGGCGCGCACGTGGGCACCCTTGTCGTCGGGCGCAGACTCGGCCTCCTCGCTCCACGACCGCACCACCTCGTCGGCCGCGAGGAACGCCGCCGAGCGGTCGAGCGCGGCGTCGGTCGGGGGAACGGTGGCCAGGCCCTCGAGCAGGATTCTGCACATCAGCGTGGCCACCTTGTCGGCGCCCGCGGTGTGCCGGATGACGTCGAGCCCGACCTGGCGCATCGCCTGCACGATGCGGTCCGCCAGAACCGGAAGGTCCACGTCCGCACGCAGGTAACCGCTCCAGCGCGCCGCCCGCAGCGTCTGCACCATCGCTTCCAGGACCGACGACGGCCGCTTCTGGGCCAGCGCAGCCAGCTCCGGGTTCGAGGTGGGCGCCTCGTAGAACGTCATCTGCAGCGCCGCGCGATGGGTGACCGCGCACTGCGCGATTTCCGAGCCCAGGTCGACGATGCGGTCGAATGCCGACCCCGGGCTCGCGTCGTCGAGCCGGTCCATCGCCTGCTCGGCGATGCGGTCGAGGTCGTCGTGATAACGCCGGAGCAGCTCGACGAGGATGGCTTCCTTGGATTCGAAGTGGTGATACAGGCTGCCGGGCAGGATGCCTGCGGCATCCGCGATCTCCTGCAGCGAGGTGCGCAACCCCGACGTCGCGATGAGCAGCGCGGCCGTCTGTAAGATCTCGGTGCGACGCGTGCCGTCGTCCGAGGACCGATCGGACCGCTTAGGGGTCATCCGAGGGCGCCCCACGACACCTCCACCGCTCACACGTCCTGTATGGGTTCGCCGGACTGACCCAACGTTTGTTCAAAGGTATCAGAAGCGCGTGTTTTCGCCGCTGCTCCTGGTTCGCGGGCACGATCATTGACGCTCAGGCGCGCCGTCGCTAGGGTCTGAACAAAAGTTAGGTCGGCTGGAGTTCGCCTGTCCCGCGGGAGATGCATGCATTGCAAACGTCGTCGGTGCGAGGCCGCATCGGGCCGCCGAGGAACGAGCCGATGACCGAAGATCTCTCGCAGGGCGTCAAGGACGCACAGGCCAGATTCGACGCGGGGATGGGCGCGGACGGCGACGCCAGTCCATACCCGATGCTCAACCGGCTGCGGCGCGAGGCGCCCGTGCATCCGGGGTGGCCGGAGATGGGCATCGTCGGGAATCCCGCTGCGGGCCAGCAGATCTTCACGGCGTATTCGTTCGATGCCGTGAAGGCGGTGTTCACCGACAACGCCACCTTCAGCACGCGGTGCTACGAGGCCATCGTGCGACCGTTGCAGGGCCCGACCATCCTTGAGATGCAAGCACCGGAACACCACGTGTACCGGCGCCTACACGAATTCGCGTTCGCCCGTGCGTCGATGCGCCGGTGGGAGGCAGAGCTGGTTCGCCCGCTGGTGGAACGGACCGTCGACCGTGTCCGCGACCTCAAGCGCGCCGACCTCGTCGAGAGCGTGTTCATGCCGATCCCGGTGCGGGTGATCGCTGCGCTGCTCGGTCTGCCCGAGGCCGATGTGCCGGAATTTCACCGGCTGGCGATCGACCTGCTCGGTTTCCACTCCGACATGGACAGCGCGCTGCGCGCGTCGGCCGAACTCAAGGAGTACTTCGTCGGGATCCTCGCCGAGCGCAGGCGCAGCCCGCGCGACGACATGGTCAGTGTTTTGGCCGCAGCCGACATCGACGGCGTCAAGATGTCCGATGAGCAGATCTACGGGTTCATGCGCAACCTGCTGCCCGCCGGCGCGGAGACCACCTCGCGATCCACCGCCAGCCTGGCGCTGGGTCTGCTGACCCATCCGGACCAGCTGGCCGCCGTCATCGCCGACCGCAGCTTGCTGCCACAGGCGATCGAGGAGGGGATCCGCTGGGAGACACCGCTGTTGAACTTCATGCGCGAGACCACCCGTGACGTCGAGTTCTACGGGCACGCGATCCCGGCGGGTTCGACGATGTCGGTGAACCTCGGCAGCGCCAACCATGACGAGTCACGCTGGGACCGCCCCGACGAGTTCGACATCATCCGGGAACGCAAGCCCCACATCGGCTTCGGGCACGGCGCACACGTGTGCCTGGGTATGCATCTCGCGCGGCTGGAGAGCACGCAGATCTTCAATACGTTGTTCGACCGGTTGCCGGGCCTGCGGTTGGACCCTGACGCGCCCGCACCCTACGTCGCAGGAACGTTCTTCCGGTCCCCGCAGCACCTGGCGGTGGTGTGGGACTGAGGGCAGTCAGCGACCCTGGGAAACAGATGTTTGGTCGACGGGTGAGGTGAGTTCTGGAGTCCACCGGTGAGGGCCGTCGCGAGGCACACCCGCTGGCGCTGCTGGCATCGGCGTTGGCCGGCCGCACGGTCGCGGTGGCGCCGGGGGAGGCGGGGTCCCCGGCGTGGACCGACGGCGTCACGGTGTTCATCGACGACGCCGCGAGTCCCGCCGCGCAAGTCGAATCGGTGGCGGTGCAGGCGTCGATGTTGGCGGCGGGCGGTCTCGAGCCCGCTCAGATCCGCAGGGTGCGGCGCCGCCCCGCGCTGGCCCGTAGATACCTCGCCGTCGAGGGGCATCGCGCGCTGGCGGTCAACGAGGACCTGCTGCCGTTGCGCGTGCGCTCACTCATCGACCTCGACATCGCCGCACGGGTCGACTCACCCGCCGACTCCCTCGCACTGGCCGCCAGGGACCGGCCCGCCGACCCGCCTGCCAGCTTCGGCGTCATCAGGGCGCGCCAGCTCCTCGCCGCACATGCCGCGGCAGCGCACCGGGACACCCACGTGCCCCGCAACGGCAGCACCGGGGAACTGGAAGAACTCGACGATGACGCCGACGAGGGCGCCGATGTCGTCGACCTGTTCTCGAGCCCGGTCGGCGGTGGAGGTGCACTCGGAAAACTGTTGCAGCGCATGCTCAGTGCGGTACGCCAGCTGCGGGAGGGCGGCACACCGGGCGCGGACAGCCCGACGCACCGGTCCGGCCGGGGAACCGCGGGGGCGGGCGCGGTGACCTCGGTGGCGGCCGGCGCCGGTGAGGTGCACGACGACCCCGACGGCTCGGGAGGGCGCAGATATCCGGAGTGGGACGTCCACCGCAGGCGCTACCGACCCGATTGGTGCACGGTGCACGAGATCGAACCGGAGCTCGGCGCGCACCCGATGGACCGGCCCGACATCCACGCGCTGCGTCGCCCGCTCACGCGCCTGGGTATCGGCTTGGACCGGTGCCACCGCCAGTCGCAGGGTGACGACATCGACGTCGACGCCGCGGTCGAGGCCCGCGTCGAGCTGCTGGCGGGATCGGCACCCGACGAGTCGGTCTATCTGGACAACCTGCGCCGGCGCCGCGATCTTTCGGTGCTCGTGCTGCTCGATGTGTCGGGATCGGCCGCAGAGGCAGGCAGTCTCGGGCAGAACATCCACGAGCAGCAGCGCGCAACGGCCGCCGCGTTGACGATCGCGCTGCACGAACTCGGGGACCGGGTGGCGCTGTACGCGTTCCGGTCACAAGGGCGCGCGACGGTGAATCTCATCCCGGTCAAGCGGTTCGACGACGGGATGGATGCGGTGATCATGCGGCGACTCGGCGGGCTGGTTCCCGGCGCCTACTCGCGGCTCGGCGCGGCGATCCGGCATGGCGCCGCAGTGATCGATGAGAAGGGGGGCACCACGCGGCGGCTGTTGGTGGTGCTGTCCGACGGCCTCGCCTACGACCACGGCTACGAACGCGCCTACGGTGCCGCCGATGCGCGGCGCGCGCTGGCCGAGGCGCGCAGGCAGGGGATCGGCTGTCTGTGTCTGACGATCGGCGCGGCGACCGACGCCGGGGAGCTGGCCAAGGTCTTCGGCAGTACCGCGCATGCATCGATCCCCAAACCGACCCAGCTCGCCGATGTCGTGGGGCCGCTGTTCCGCGCGGCGCTGCGCGGGGCCGATCTGCGACGGAGGGTGTCTTGACGACCGATGTCCTTGAACCAAATATCTGTTCCGCGTACGCTGCAGCGAAAGCGTTTCGCACAGAGGGGAACCGATACCGGTGACTTCGGCCCGCCCGTACTACGTACCTGTCGGCAACGAGGAGCAGGTCTTCAAAGCCGCCTATCACCAGGGCCTCTCGGTCGTGCTCAAGGGTCCGACCGGATGCGGGAAGACGCGCTTCGTCGAGGCGATGGCGCATGACCTGGGCCGTCCCTTGATCACGGTGGCGTGCCACGACGACCTGACGACGGCGGATCTGGTGGGCCGCTTCCTGCTGCGGGGCGGCGAGACCGAATGGGTCGACGGGCCGCTGACACGCGCCGTGCGTGACGGCGCGATCTGCTACCTCGACGAAGTGGTCGAGGCGCGGCAGGACACCACTGTGGTGCTGCACCCGTTGGCCGACCACCGCCGGCAGCTGCCGATCGAGCGGCTCGGCATCACGCTCGACGCCGCGCCGGGATTCGGCCTGGTGATGTCCTACAACCCGGGTTATCAGAGTGTGCTGAAGGACCTGAAGGACTCGACGCGCCAGCGCATGGTCGCCATCGAGTTCACCTTCCCCACGCCTGACGTCGAGGAGAAGATCGTCGCCACCGAAGCCGGTCTGGCACCCGACCGCGCAGCCGACCTGGTGCGGCTCGGTCAGGCGATCCGACGGCTGGAGACCGGGGGATTGCGTGAGGTCGCCTCCACCCGCGTGCTGATCGCGGCGGGGCGATTGATCGCCGAGGGCCTCGACACCCGCGATGCCGCGCGCGCCGCGATCGCCGGCCCCCTCACCGACGATCCATCGGTCACCCGCGGACTGATGGAGATGATCGAGGTCTACCTGGCCGACCAGTGAGCGCAGCAGATGATTGACGCTCGCGGACCGCCTCGCTAGTGTCTGAACAAATATTAGGTTTCACGTCCATCTCGCCCAACCGCGTGTGCCAACGGAGGTTGCATGTCGTACGAGAGCACTGCAGAGCCGATCAAACTGGGCTACCTGATGGACTTCAAACTGCCCGAGTTCTACCCGCAGGAGATGAAGGAAGACCTCTCCAACCCGTTCGAGCTGATCTTCGAAGAAGCGATGCAGCAGGGGGTGATCGACCGGCCGATCGAGATCACCTACCGCGAGGTCGAGGGCCTGCCCAAAGGATCGGTCAAAGCGGTCATCGACGCATACGGCGAGTTGGTCGACGAGGGGTGTCTCGCGGTCTTCGGACCGCATATCAGCGACAACTGCATCCCCACCCGGGAGGCGATCGAAGAACGCTTCAAGGTGCCGGCGCTCAGCGTCTCGGGCAGCGACGACTGGCTCGGTGAGTGGACGTTTTCGTTCCCGCAGGGCTCACTGACCGACGAGCCGATCTTCTGGGCGGACCTGCTCGCCAAAGGTGGACACACCCAGGTGGGGGTGCTGATCGAACAGTCGCTGGTCGGCGAGACCTACCTGAGGAACTTCCGCAGCGCGTGCCGGCGCAAGAACATTCGCATCGTCGCCGAGGCGTCGTTGGCGCAGACCGCGCAGGACGTCACCGAGGCCGTGCGCACCATGCACGAGGCGAAGCCGGATGCCCTGGTGCACTGCGGGTTCGGGTTCGGCATCGTCTTCCTCAACACCGCGCTGGAGTCACTGGGCTGGGATCCGCCGCGGTTCACCAGCACCGCCTTCCAGAACGCGTGGATGAATCCGGTCATGTGGAACGCGTTCATGGGCTGGACCGGTGTCGACCAGTACGACGAGGGAAACCCCGTCGGACAACAGTTCCTCGACAAATACGAGGCGAAGTTCGGTCGCCGCCCGCAGTACTGCGTTCCGGTCGTCAACTGCGACGTGGCGTCGGCGCTGCTGAGGGCGTGTACCGACGCGCATCCGCTGAGCCCACGCGGGATCAAGGAGGCCCTGGAGCGGGTGAAGATGATGCCCGCCGCATCCGGGGCGCCCGGCACGCGGGTGTCGTTCGGCAACTGGACCCGTCGCGCGTGGATGGGCGCCGGTTATCTGGTGGCCAGGCAGCTCGACGCGGACGGGGTCAACTCGCACCTCGTCGACCGGTTCGGCGAGGAGTGAGCCGATGGCGACCCAAGAAGCGACCCCACCCGCCGAACATGCCGCCGAACCGAAGAAGGGATCATGGCGGGCCGCGGTGTGGATCGCCGTCGCCATCGTCCTGCTCGTCCTGATCGCGGTCAACGCCCGGAAAGGCGCTGTCTCGCCGCGCATCCGCAATCCCGAGGTGACCGGTGCGCCGCGTCCGGTGGAGCCGCTGTTCGGCTTCGACCACTGGCTGACCCTGTTCCAGATCTTCACGATCATCTCGATGTCGATCATCGTGATCGTGTACGTGATCGCCTGGCGCCGGTTGGGGGCGCACCCGGTGCTGCTGATGGGCATCGTCACCACGCTGATCGTGTGGCAGGACCCGATCATGAACTGGTCGCCGTTCGCGGTCTACAACCCCGAACTCTGGCACTGGCCCGAGGACTGGCCGCTGGTGTCGATCTCGCCGACGGTGGAGCCGTTCCTGGTGATCGGCTACATCATGTTCTATCTGGGCCCGTTCTTCCCCGCCATCTGGATCCTGCGCAAGCTGCAGGCCAAACGGCCGCCCGACTCATTCGTCTGGCGCCACCCGCTGATCAGCCTGGCGCTGCTGATCCTGCCGCTGGGCATTCTCATCGACGCGATGCTCGAAATCACATTGGTGCGCACCGGTTTCTACATCTACGCGCAGGTGGTGCCGTTCGGCTCGGTGTTCGTTGGCGAGACCTATCAGTTCCCGTTCATCTGGGAGACGGTGATGGTCACGTTCGTGATGATCCCGGCCGGTGTGCTGCTGTACCGCGACGACACGGGCCGGACGGTGGCCGAGAAGCTCGCGCAGCGCGCGCGGCTGTTCGCGCGCAAGCCGGCGCTGGGCATGTTCGTGGTGATGTTCGTGATCATCAACGTCGCCTACTTCGCCTACGGCACCGGTTTCGCGATCCTCAAGTGGACGCGGATCTCCACCTCGGTGGCCTGCCCGTGGCCCTATCCCGAGGCCAAAGTGTATGACCCGCAGGGGTTCTACGAGGAGAATGGTCACCCCGGACCGTATTCCTCGGGGATCTGGTCGACGTGGATGAGCATGCAGCCCGACGGGCGACCCGACGTCGAACTCGGCGCCAAGAGTGACCGGTGCGCGCCGGCGGGTGACTATGACTGATCGACGCAGCGTCGTGATCACCGGCACTTCACGGGGACTGGGCTTCGCGGCGGCCTGCCACCTGTACCGCCGCGGCTGGCATGTGCTGGCCGCGATGCGCTCGGTCGACACCGGACTCGAGGCGCTCCGAGCGGCCACCGGGGCCGGTGACGACGACCCGCGGTTGACCGGCGTGGCCCTCGACCTCACCGACACCGCATCGATCGAGGCCGCCGCGAAGTCGATCGAAGCGGCATCCGGCGCACCGTACGCGCTGGTGCACAACGCAGGCATCTCGGCTGCCGGCATGGTCGAGGAGACACCGGACAGCCTGTGGGAGCGGATGTTCGCCACGACGGTGTTCGGACCGGTGGCGCTGACCAAGGCGCTGCTGCCGGGGATGCGCGAGGCAGGCCGCGGACGCATCGTCCTGGTGTCCAGCCAAGGCGGAGTGCGCGGGATGCCGTCCACCGCACCGTATTCGGCGGCCAAGGGTGCGCTGGAACGCTGGGGGGAGGCGATGGCCGGCGAGGTCGCGCCGTTCGGAATCGGTGTCACGGTTCTGGTCACCGGCACCTACGACACCGAGATCATCACCGACGCCGGGACCACCGACTGTCGTGATCTGGCCGGGGTGTACGCGCCTCATCACGCCACCATGGACAAGCGGGGCAGAGCCGCGATGCGGATGGCGGCGCGTTCGCCGGAAAAGTTCGCCGCCGGTTTGGCCAAGGCGCTCGACAGCACGAAACCGTTCGTCAAGCAGCCGGTCGGCCCGGACGCACGAATGCTGATGATCGCCAACCGATTACTGCCATCCGCGGGGCTGCACCAGATGACGCGGCTGATGATGGGCATTCCGCGCTTCGGCGCGTTGGGAGGACGCAGGAATGGCTGACACTGTCCAGGTCCGGTTCGAGACCAGGATGCTGATCGACGGGAAACTCGTCGACGGCCAGGCGGGCACCTTCACCAACATCAATCCGGCCACCGAGGAGACCCTCGGCGAGGTCGCCGACGCGTCGAAAGCCGACATGCACCGGGCGATCGACGCCGCCCGTCGCGCCTTCGACGAGACCGACTGGTCGACGAATCACGCACTGCGGCAACGCTGTCTGCTCCAGCTGCAGGAAGCGCTGGAATCCGAGCAGGAGGAGCTGCGCGAGGAACTCATACTGGAGGTCGGGTGCCCGCGGGCCATCACGCACGGGCCGCAGCTCGACGCGCCGCTCGCCGACGGTCTGCGCTATCCCGCCAAGCTGATCGACGAATACCCCTGGGAGAACTCGCTGGGGGACGCGTTCGTGTCGGTCACCGGCATGAACACCACCCGCAGAGTCTGGCGTGAACCTGCCGGTGTCGTCGGCGCGATCGTGCCGTGGAACTTCCCGTTCGAGGTCACCATCCAGAAGATCGGGCAGGCGCTGGGCACCGGTTGCACGGTCGTGTTGAAGCCGGCGCCCAACACGCCCTACAACGCCACCCGCCTCGGCCGGCTGATCGCCGAGAAGACCGACATACCACCGGGAGTGGTGAACGTGGTCACCGCATCCGACCACTTCGTCGGGGAAGAGCTGACGCTGTCCCCGAAGGTCGACCTCATCTCGTTCACCGGGTCCACCGTTGTCGGGCAGCGGATCATGGAGAAGGGTGCGGCCACCATGAAACGGCTGTTCCTCGAACTCGGTGGCAAGTCCGCGACGATCGTGCTTGAGGACGCCGACTTCGCACTGGGCTGCATGATGGGCATCGCGCCGTGCATGCACGCCGGGCAGGGCTGTGCGAACCCCACCCGGCTGCTGCTGCCGCGGTCGCGCTACGACGAAGGCATCGAGATGCTCAAGGGCATCTACGAAGGCGTCGCACCAGGGGATCCGCAGGACCCGGCGACCCTGTGCGGTCCGGTGATCTCGGACAAACAGCGCAGCCGGATCCGCGGCTACATCGATAAGGGCGTCGAGGAGGGCGCGCGGCTGGTGGTCGGCGGATCCGAGCAGCCCGCCGGGCTCGACAGGGGCTTCTTCGTCAAGCCGACGCTGTTCGCCGACGTCGACAACAAGATGACGATCGCGCAGGAGGAGATCTTCGGTCCCGTGCTGGCGGTCATCCCGTACACCGACGAGGACGACGCGGTGCGCATCGCCAACGACAGCCCATATGGATTGGCGGGCAACGTGATGGCCGGTTCGATCGAGCACGGCCTGGCGGTTGCCCGTCGGCTGCGCGCCGGCTTCCTCGGCATCAACGGCGCCGCCGGATACGGCGCCGACACCCCCTTCGGCGGATACAAGGCCAGCGGCATCGGACGCCAGAACGGCACCGCCGGCTTCGACCAGTACACCGAGATCAAGTCCGTCGCCTACCCGGCCGGCTGAAGAGGACGCCATGCAGCACCTGTTTGAGGACCTCGAGGACTTCGGCGAGTTCGACGACTTCGTCTCCGGTGACGTCCGGGACCCGTACACCGAACTCGCCCGGTTGCGTCGCGAAGAGCCCGTCCAGAAGATCGAGATTCCGGGCATCCCCGGTGAAGAGGGCAAGCCGATCTTCATGGTGTACCGCTATGAAGAGGCCCAGCAGATGTTGCGCGACAACGAGACGTTCTCGTCGTCGATCATCATCCAGGCCTTCGGCGACGTGTTCGGCAAGTACGTCATCCTCGGAATGGACGAGCCCCAGCACGGGCGCCACCGGGCGCTGATCTCGAAGGCGTTCTCCCAGAAGGCGTTGGCGCGGTGGGAGGGCGATCTGGTCACCACGATCGGCACCGCGCTGATCGACCGGTTCGCCGACCGCGGCAGCGCCGACCTGGTCAAGGAATTCAACTTCCCGTACCCCACGCTGATCATCGCCGGGCTGCTCGGGTTGCCGCAGGAGGACTACGCGCAGTTCCAGAAGTGGTCGATCTCGCTGCTGTCGTTCACCGTCAACCCCGAACGCGGCAGGCAGGCGTCGCAGGCGCTGGCCGAGTATCTCGGGCCGATCCTCGAGGCCCGCAGGCAGGACCCGCGCGACGACCTGATCAGCGGCCTGGCCGCGGCCGAGATCGACGGCGAGAAGCTCTCCGACGAGGAGATCTTCTCGTTCCTGCGGCTGCTGCTGCCCGCCGGGGTGGAGACCACCTACCGGTCGCTGGGCAATCTGCTGTTCGGGTTGCTGTCCAATCCCGATCAACTCGACGCGGTGCGCGCGGACCGGTCGTTGCTGCCGCAGGCCATCGAGGAAGCGGTGCGCTGGGAACCCCCGTTGATCATGATCACTCGGGTCACCACCTGCGACACCGAACTGGGCGGCGTCCACATCCCGGCGGGCTGTTCAGTGATGCCGGTGCTGGGCGCGGCCAACCATCAGGACGAGCGATACCTGGATCCCGACCGCTTCGACATCTTTCGCGTCGCGAAACCCAATATCGGCTGGGGTCACGGCGTGCACGTGTGCCTGGGCATGCACCTGGCGCGCCTCGAGATGCGGGTGGCGGTCAACCTGCTGCTCGACCGGCTGCCGAACCTGCGGCTGGACACCTCCGGGGATCCCTACATCCGGGGGCAGGTGTTCCGGTCGCCGACCGCGCTGCCGGTCTTCTTCGACGGGAGTGCGTCATGACCGACTTCGACACCGTCGACTTCTTCACCGACGAGTCGTTGGTACCCGACCCGTACCCGTACTTCGACTTCCTGCGGTCGAAATGCCCGGTGGCCGAGGCGACGCCGTTTAACGTGCTGGCCGTCACCGGATACGACGAGGCGCTCGCGGTCTACCGGGACCCCGCGTTCTCGTCGTGTGTGTCGGTGGCCGGGCCGTTCTCGGGGATGCCGTTCGGCCCCGACGGGCGCGACGACGTCGGCGAACTGATCGAGCAGCACCGCCACGCGGTGCCGATGGCCGAGCACATCACCTCGCAGGACCCGCCGTTGCACACCCGCACCCGCGGTCTGATGAACAAACTGATCACGCCCAAGCGCCTCAAGGAGAATGAGGAGTTCATGTGGCGCCTGGCCGATCAGCAACTGGACACCTTCATCGACCGCGGCAGCTGCGAATTCCTCGCCGACTACGCGAAACCGTTCTCGCTGTTGGTGATCGCCGACCTGCTGGGCGTACCGGGCGAGGACCACGACGAGTTCAAGGCGGCGTTCGCGCTGGAGACGGTCGGAGAGTTGGGCAAGGAGACCCCGACGTCACACAACCCGCTGCAGTGGCTCAACGACAAGTTCTACAGCTACATCGAGGACCGGCGGCGCGCGCCGCGTCAGGACGTGCTGACCGAACTCGCCCAGGCCAAGTACGAGGACGGTTCCACGCCCGAGATCGAGGACGTAATGAACCTGTCGACGTTCCTGTTCGCCGCGGGCACCGAGACCACCACGAAGCTGGTCAGTTCCGCGATGCGCGTCATCGCCGAGCATGCCGAGTTCGAAACCGCGTTGCGCGACGATCGCAGCAAGATCCCGGCGTTTCTGGAGGAGACGCTGCGGATGGAGAGCCCGGTCAAGGCGCACTTCCGGATGGCGCGCACCACCACCAGCGTCGGCGACGTCAAGGTCGCGGCGGGCACGACGGTGATGCTGCTCCCCGGCGCCTGCAACCGTGACGGACGAAAGTTCGACGACCCGAACACCTTCCGCCCCGATCGGCCCAATGTGCGCGAACAGATCGCGTTCATCCGCGGCGTGCACTCGTGCCCCGGTGCACCGTTGGCGCGGGCCGAAGGGCGGATCTCGCTGAATAGGATCCTCGACCGGATGACCGACATCGCGGTGTCCGAGGAGCATCACGGACCGCCCGGTGACCGGCGGTACGCCTACGAGCCGACGTTCATCATGCGCGGGCTCAACGAACTGCACCTCACCTTCACCCCATCGACGGTGCGGTGAGGGCGCATATTCGCGAGGGGTGTGCGCCCTCACCGCAGAGTCAACATCACAGGAGGTAGCCAATGACCGGACGGCTCGAAGGCAAGGTCGCGTTCATCACCGGCGCAGCGCGTGGACAGGGTCGCGCGCATGCGATCGCGATGGCCAAAGAGGGCGCCGACATCATCGCGGTCGACATCTGCCGACAGATCGAGTCCAACCCGTATCCGCTTGCCACGCCGGATGATCTGTCCGAAACCGAACGTGCGGTCAAAGAGGTCGGCCGACGCGTGGTCGCGCGGATCGCCGACGTCCGCGAGCGCCACGAACTGCGCGACGCGGTCGAGGCGGGCGTCGCCGATCTCGGCAAGATCGACATCGTCGTCGCCAACGCCGGGATCCTGCCGATGGCGATGGGCAAGCCCGATCCGATGCAGTTCGTCGACGCCAGCGACGTGGATCTTGTCGGCGTGATGAACACCGTCGCGGTCGCGATACCGCATCTGCCGGACGGCGCGTCGATCATCGTGACCGGGTCGACCGCGGGAATGATGCGCGGCACCACGGACAATCCGATGATGGGCCCGGGCGGTGCCGGTTACGGCTGGAGCAAGCGCGTCGTGATCGAGTACGTCGACGAAATGTGTCTACACCTGGCCCCACGGATGATCCGGGTCAACGCGATCCATCCGACCAACTGCAACACCCATCTGCTGCAGAACGACGGGATGTACAGCGTCTTCCGGCCGGACATGACCGCCGAAGGAAAGACGCCGGCGCGCGAGGACGCCGAACCGCTGTTCACGATCTTCCAGGCCATGCCCATCCCGTACGTCGAACCCGAGGACATCGCCAACCTCGGGGTTTTTCTGGCCAGCGACGAGAGCCGCTACATCACCGGCCAGCACATCCGCGTCGACGCCGGGTCGCTGCTCAAGTGGCCGAACGGGCCGGGCGGATAGTCAGGCTGCCTCGTCGTCGTCCTGCGGCGAGGGAGTTTGGGTGTCGGCTTCGGCCGGCTCTTCGTCCGAGTCGTCGTCGTCAGTGGGCTGAATGCCCTGCGTATCGGGGTCGGTCTGCTCTCCGAGTTCAGTCGCCTCTTCGAGTTCGGTTTCTTCTGCGGGACTTCCGAGATCGAGGGACTCGTCGGCCATGGGGTCGACGTCGTCGTCTTCCGCGACATCCTGCTTCTCGATGCGGTCGGTGTCAGCGGATTCGGAGTCGTCGATCGACTCGCCGGTCGACAGCGCGGTGAACGTCCCGCCGTCGTCGAACTCTGCCGGGGACCGCTGCGCGAAGCTCAGCTCCTCGGTCTCGGCAATGCCCGTCGTCGGCGCAGGGGTCGCGAGCGCGGTGGCGATCGTCTGCTGCACGAAGACAATTCCGTCGACGATGTCCTGCCCGCCCTCGGCGAACGACCCGAGGAAGTCGCGGGTGGCGTCCACGAACGCGGTGACGATGTTGCCCAGATCGAATGTCAGGATCGCATCGACGACTTCTTGACCGCCGGAAATCGAGGCCCGCAGCACGCCGTCCACGGCGCCGAAAAGCGCTGCGCCGAAACCGATGACCGCTTCCGGTACGGCCGACTGCAGCGCCAGTTGCACGGCCAGATTGCGTTCGCGGACGGTGATGAGCGCGTCGAGGACCGGCAGTCCGACGGCCGCCACGGTGCCCACCAGGGCGGTTTCGATGGTCGTGAGCGCACCCTGAAGATCCAGCGACACCAGTTGCTGCGTCAGCAGTCGCAACGTCTCGGGAAGTAACCCGATCGCCTGAGTCAGGTTCACGCCGGCCTCGGCAAAGCCGACGCCCCAGGTCGCGAGGTCGGTGATCTGATTGATGATGTACTCGCGCAGCACCGGAAAAGTGAGGATGTCGGCGATGGACGCCGTCAGCTGCAGTGGTGGAGCCAGCGGTGCCGCAGCGTGGACCGGCGCTGCGACGGCCGTCTCCGGCACGGGGGCGATCGGCGCGATGACGATGGCACTGGCACTGAGCAGCGCCATACCGGTGGAAAACAGCGGGCGTGCGGTCGTGGGCATCGTGGGCTCCTATTTCATGGTTGCGAGGTTGCGCCAGAGACTGCGCAGGCTGTCGGTGCCGCCGAAAAGCGTGGTGAAGTGTGTGGAATCGATCAGCACGATGTCACCGGCCCGCCGACCTGCCGGGGGCATCCAGATCAACGCGTTGAACTCGGTGTTGCCTGCGGCGGTGAACGGATGCGGACGGTCCGGGTCGACCCGTTGACGGCCGAGGACGCGGACCGCGTCGCTTTCCGGGCCGGTCAGTTCATAGTGCGGAAGATGCGGGTGAAAATTGAAGGTGGTGACGTCGTCGAGCAAGCGTGCTCCGTCCAGGTCGCGAATACCGTTCAGCGGAGCGATGTCCCGGGTGCGGGGGACGACGGCGGGTCGAAGCCCCCAGATGTTGTGCACAGGCACATCGAGGGCTTTCATCAGCGACCGGGTGTACTGGCCGAAGCGCTGCTGGCGAGGCACCAACGGGTCACCGTGGTGTTCGAACTCCATCTGTCGTTGTGCGAAGTCGTCGCTGAAGCCGACGTCGTGATGGGGGGCCAACACCAGGCAGGTGTGCTCGCGGTCGAGCCACCGCCGGATCGCTTCTATCTCCGAGCCTTCGGCCTCCTGTTCGGACAGCAGGTGGTCGAGCCCGAAGACCATCAGCGTGTCGGTGTCGGCCAGTATCCGTTCGTCGACGGGTTGCCGATAACCGGCTTGATCGATCCGCTGGAACACTGCGACGGGATGCCCCGTCGTCTCTCCGGCCAGTTGCTGAAACGCCAGCGTGGAACGGTGGAAGAGTTCGAGCGTCCCGGCGATGCCTTGCAGGAAGTGAGCGGCGTCGTACTCGGGCTGCTCATACCCGGGCCACAACGCGTTGCGCACCTCGGTCATCGTGGAGAACCGGTTGTACATCTCGGCGGGATCGCGCTGCGCCTCCCACGGATAACTCCATGTCCAGTAGATGCTGATCCGTCGGCGCCCGTCGTGGCGGCGCGCGGCGTGCTCCTGGTTGTAGGTCCTGGCACCGGTCATCGCGGGTCCGCGAGGTAGCGCAGCGCGGCGATGCCGGGCAGGAAGAAATAGGCACCGCCTTTCAGCGTCGTGAAGGCGGGAAGCCCGGTGAACACTTTTCGGATCGGGCGGCGGGGAATGGTGAATTCCAGCGTGCCGTCCTGGATTCCGCAGATCGGGTCGTGCTCGTTGTCGAGTTCGTGGAAGGTCTTGTCGTTGATCCAGACGTTCTGTGCGAACTCGAACTGCCGGACCAGGCTGGCACAGATGATGAATGCCGCTATACCCCGGTCGATGCCATCGTCAGGCGCGCCGTCGGGGAGTGCGGGGCCGTAAGTGGCGCCGCGGCGGATCATCCGGCGTCGGTTCATGTTGTGGGCGGTATCCCGGGGGTTGAGCCGCCGGGCATGGGAGCCGAGCGGGCAGGCGTAGCCGAACGGATCCATGTCCTTGTAGTTGAAGTCGTTGTTGCGCAGGGGGTCTGCGCCGAGCTCCGGGTCGTCTCGGTCCGGCGCCAGAACCAGCGGGGCACCGCTGCGCCAGCGGCCCATGAACTTCGCGGCCAGCAGTTCCTCGTCGTCGGGACTGTCGGAGTTGTCGCGCAGGAACTCACGGAACCGCGCCACGTGTTCCTGCAGCCGGCGATAGGCCAGGTAGCTTCCGTTGCGGGACAGGGTTGCCGGCTGCGGTGTGTTGAGTACGGGACCGTCCTCGTCCGGGTAGCCCAGGATGAACTCGCCCGGCTTCAGGGGCGCACCCGATCCCGGGGTGGGCTCCTCGCCGGAGCCTTCCATCACCGGTTGCGACAGCCGGTCGCGGAACCCGAAGTGGTCGTGGGCATAGTTGAACGGCGGCGTCGCATTGAGGTCGAGGTGTGACAGGCTCCGCACGCCGTGGGTGCGGCCGAGCAGCTTGTCGTGCTCCTCGATCGAACGCCTGCATTGCTCGTCGGTTCGCGCGAACAGGATGGCGATCGCGTGCAGGTCGTCGCCGGCGAGTCCGCCGACCCAGCGTTCGGGGGCGCAGTCGCCGGTGTCGCCCAGTATGTCGGCGCGCGCCGCCATGCCTTCGCGGAACTCAGCGGGGAACGTCGCCAATGACTCGTCGGGCACGCCGAGAGCCCGCAGGCCCCGCCAGGTGAATGCGACAGTCACCCAGCGATCCGATTCGTCCATCGTCGCGCGGACCTCGGCGGCCGACTGCACTTTGTCCAGCAGTGCGGTCAGCCAGGCACGCCCACCCTCGGGCGTGTCGAATGACAGGAATTCGTAGCGACCGGTGATGGCGGGTGTGGGGGTCAGCAGGATGTGCTGAATGTCATCGAGTTCAAGCATCACGCGCCGCCGACAGCTACTGCATCTGATCGAGCATGTCCGAGAAGGCTGCCTTCAACCGCAGCGCCTTCTTGATCTCGTCCGCCGTGACGTACGGGTACTCGCCGTACTCCAGGAAACTCGGGACATGATGTTCACGAACGAATTTCACGAACGCCTCCGGGTTTTCCCGCCAGTCCTCAGGGAAGCCCTCGAGGTTGGTGAACACCGTGGTGATACCGGTCTGGCTGAAGAGCCGCACGGCGTCCTCGGTGTACTTGTCGAAGTCGGTGTCGAAGATGCCTTGGTACTGGAAGTGCAATCCAGAGCCGACGTCGAACAGCACCCAGCGCAGGTAGTGCAGGCGAAGCGGGGCGAGCACGTCGGGACTGCCGGCGATGGCCTCCTCGATTTGCTTGCCGTAGGCCCGCACCGCTTCCTCGCGACCGTCCTTCACCTTGGCGATGATCGAGAATCCGTAACACGCCGGCGTCCTCGGAAAGACTGGGCCGTAACGGCCCCGCTCGAATTCGAGATAGCCCTCCTTCGGAATGGCCATCGCCGCTGGGCTCGTCCACTGATCGTTCGGCGCCATTGGACAACCCCCGTTCGGCCGCTGTATCCGGACAGTAACACCGCCTTCTGCGACGCGAACACCATTTCGTTTTCGGAATATCGATCGATCGTCGTCAAATGATCGGGCGGCAATTGTCGCGTGGCCGGCCGGTCTGAAATCGGACGCTTGTCCAGCTTTTTCGCAATTTCTTCGCACGCAATTTGTGCACTCAACAAACTCGGCGGTACGTAGTTCTGCTATCCAATCTGCGAATATCAGCGAACGCGCTTTTCTCGGAAACCGCGAATCCACGACGGCCTCTCGCTCGCGGGCTTACGCTGACCGAGTATCGGCCGGCGAATGGCGATCGATGATCCGCCGTACGCCACTCATTGTCGAGGAGGGAGGCGGCGATGAGAACGTCACATCGCTGCGTGTTGGCGGGCCTGTCCATCATCCTGGTGCCGGTCGGCGCGGTGGGCGCCCCCGTCGCGTCGGCGGACTGCACCGGCGCCGGCGCAGCGACTGTGTGCGCGCAGGGCACCGTTCGCGGCGGTGGGCCAGACGCCCCTCAGGCGGGCCCCGCGTATCCCGGCTACTGTCCCGACCCTTGGTACTGCAGCGACGACTGGGGACTCGACATCATCATCGACCCCGGGCCACCCGGCATCGACATCGGCAGGCCCGGCCGTCCCGGCGGTGGCGGTATCGGTCCCCGGTGATTCTTCGGCGTCCCCTGTCACATCGAAGCAAGGAGTCCAGATATGTTCTCGCGCAGAGTAATTGGAGCGATAGTAGTGGCCGGCGCGGCCTTGTTCGGCGCCGCGGGCACCGCAGCGGCCGATCCGCCGAACTGCACGGCCGCCGATCTGGCCGGTGTGATGGCCGGCGTGTCGGCGGGCACGTCGTCGTATCTGTTCACGCACCCGGACGTGAACGCGTTCTTCACGGGTCTGAAGGGCAAGCCGCGTGATCAGATGACCGCCGAGATTCAGGCCTACATGGACGCGAACCCCCGGGTCCGCGACGAGCTGCGCGCGGTTCGGCAGGCCGCCGCCGATTTCCGGGCGCGTTGCAACGTCGAGATGCCGGACATGCCGATGAACTGACAGACTGGTCCGGTGCGCGACACACCGAAGTGCTGGCTCACCGACATGGACGGCGTGCTCGTCCGCGAGGAACACGCACTGCCTGGCGCCGCTGACTTCCTGCAGCGCCTCGTCGAGCGTGAACGCCCTTTCCTCGTCCTGACCAACAACTCGATCTTCACGCCGCGTGACCTGTCGGCTCGGCTGCGCCGCTCCGGCCTGTCGGTGCCCGAGGAGGCGATCTGGACGTCGGCGCTGGCGACCGCGGCGTTCCTGGGCGATCAGCTGCCCGGCGGATCGGCCTATGTGATCGGCGAGGCCGGCCTGACCACCGCGCTGCACGAGGCGGGTTACACGATGACCGACATCGACCCCGATTTCGTCGTGCTCGGCGAGACCCGCACGTACTCGTTCGAGGCGATCACCAAGGCGATCCGCCTCATCCTCGGCGGCGCGCGGTTTATCGCGACGAATCCCGATGTGACCGGGCCGTCGGCGGAAGGGCCGCTGCCCGCGACCGGATCGGTGGCCGCGATGATCACCAAGGCCACCGGCCGCGAGCCCTACTTCGTCGGCAAGCCCAATCCGATGATGTTCCGCAGCGCGCTCAACCGCATCGAAGCCCACTCCGAGAGCACGGTCATGGTCGGTGACCGGATGGACACCGACGTCGTGGCCGGCATCGAGGCCGGCCTCGAGACGATCCTCGTGCTGACCGGATCGACCACCGTCGAGGACGTAGAGCGCTACCCGTTCCGGCCCAGCCGGGTGCTGCCGTCCATCGCCGAGGCCATCGAACTGGTGTGACAACCGTCGACCTGGCGCCCGAGGTGCTCGACGCGCTGCGCGCCATGGCCGACCACGGTGACCCGCCGCCCCGCTGCCGCAAGGGCGTGCTCCGCGCGGCGATCAGCGGCGCGGTGCGCGGGCTGGCCGACGACACCCTCGACTCCGCCGTCCGGCCCTGGGATCTGCAGGCGCTTCGGCAACGAGCAGCCGCTCTCGGTGAGATCGTTTCGGCGCGTGCGGTTTTCGTCGACGAGAGCGTGATGGTCGCCGAGCTGGCACCGAGCGGGGAGCGGATCGTGTTCCGCGGTGTGGACGACGGCTGGCGACTGGTGCGCTTCGCCGACGGCGCGGACTACCGTGTGCGGCCCGAGACCACCCGGCTCGTCGAGCTGCCCGGCTCGGACCCGGACGCGGTGCTGGCGGTGCTGGGCATCAGCAAGCCCGACGGCGTTGAACTCCGGTACTCGAGCGCGGACCTCGGCCAGGGCGAGACCGAGACGCGCTGGACCTACAGCTGGGTCGACGCCGCAGGCCGGTCGATCCTCGTCGAGGAGATCAAGGGCGAGATCTACGACGGTGCCACGCCGGCATGGCGGTCGCTGCGCGCCGTGATCATCGACGGCGACGGCGGCCTTCTCCTGTCGGGCCGTGACGGCACCGCCGTGATCACCGAGGGCTGAGCGCGCGACGCCGCTGCTTACACTGTGCCCGATGACCGAGACACCCCACCTCGCCCGCCCGCTGGCCGGTGTGCGCATCGTCGAGATCTCCAGCTTCGTCGCCGTGCCGCTCGCCGGCATGACCCTGACCCAGCTCGGAGCCGAGGTCACGCGCGTCGATCCGATCGGCGGGGCCGCCGACTACCGGCGCTGGCCGGTCACCGACGGTGGCGACAGCATCTACTGGGCCGGCCTGAACAAGGGCAAGCGCTCCACGGCCGCCGACATGCGCTCGCCGGAGGGGCAGGAACTCGTCCAGCGGCTGATCGCCGCCAGCGGCGTATTGATCACCAATGTGGCTGGACGGCAATGGCATTCGTATGACACGTTGCGTGAGATGCGCCCCGACCTGATCCATGTCGAGGTGTCCGGGCGCGCCGACGGCGGCACCGGGGTCGACTACACGGTCAACGCGGGCGTCGGCTTCCCGATGGTCACCGGACCCGCCGAACTCGCCACGCCGGTCAACCACGTGCTGCCCGCCTGGGACGTGGCCTGCGGAATCTACACCGCGCTGGCGGTGGTCACCGCGCTGCGGCACCGGGACGCGACGGGCGAGGGCCAACGGATCAGCATCCCGTTGGAGAACGTGGCGCTGGCCACCGCCGGCAACCTCGGCTTCTTCACCGAGGTGATGATCAACGGCACCGCCCGCGAACGCATCGGCAACTCGGTATACGGGCAGTACGGCCAGGACTTCGTCAGCAGCGACGGGGTCTCGTTCATGGTGGTCGCCCTGACCGGCAGGCATTTCGGTGACCTCGCCGAACTGACCGGCACGGCGAAAGCCGTTGCCGCGCTGGCCGACACACTCGGCGCGGATTTCACCGACGAAGGCCAGCGGTACGAGCACCGCGAGGCGTTGTCGGGTCTGTTCGGCGAGTGGTTCGCCACCCACACCGCAGACGAGATCGCCGCGGCGCTGGCCACCACCTCGGTGCTGTGGGAGCGCTACCGCACCTTCACCGAGACGGCGAGCGCCCCGAAGGTGACCGACAACCCGTTGTTCAGCGCGCTGGATCAACCGCGCATCGGGTCGTATCTCGCACCGGGGCTGCCGATCGCGTTCGACGGGGCGTACCCGCGCGCCGTCGCCGCCCCCGCCCTGGGCGATGACACCGCCGGCGTGCTGAGCGACTGGCTGGGGTTGTCCGGCGAACAGGTCGACCGGTTGGTGCAGTCGGGCACGGTGGCCACCGGACGGGCCGGATGAGCGCGCTGCTCACCCTGCTCGACGTGCGCCCCGGCGTCGACGCCGACCACTGGATCGGGCCGGCCAGCGGGCCGGCGGGCAAGCGGGCCTACGGCGGGCAGTTCATGGCGCAGAGCCTGGCCGCGGCGTGCCGCAGCGTCGACGCGGACCGGTTGCCCACCAACATGCACCTGCAGTTCCTGCGCGGGGGTGAGGCCGGCGACGACGTCGACTACGCCGTCACCCGGGTTTTCGACGGCCGCACCTCCTCCGCTCGGCGCGTCGAGTCCCGCCAGCAGGACCGGCTGCTGACCGCGGCGACGGTGTCGTTCGCGGTGCCCTTGCCCGGCCCGCAGCACGGGCAGCGGACGATGCCGCCGGAGTCGCTGCCGGAGTCGGTGCCGCAGACCGGGCCCGCCGGCCCGGCGCCGTCGATGCCGTTGGCGGAGCTCGACATCCGCATCGCCGACGACACCTCGTCGGGCGAGTTCGTGCGCCGGCTGTGGTGGCGCGCCACGATCACGCTTCCCGACGATCCGTTGGTGCACACGCTGGTGGCGGTGTACGTCTGCGACGTGTACATGATCGACCCGGCGCTGCAGGTGCACGGGCACTCGATGCAGGCGCGGACACACCGCAGCGGTACCACCGATTCGTCGATCTGGTTTCACCACCCCGTGCGCGCCGACGAGTGGAACCTGTTGGAGACCACGTCGCCCGCGGCTGCCCGCGGGCGGGGAGTCGTGACCGGCGCGCTGATCCGCTCCGACGGCGTCATCGCGGCGACGGTGGCGCAGGAAGGCCTTATCGCCGAGCGGGAGTGAGTTTCGCCGCCCTGACCGCGCCGCGGCGCGCCCGGAGCCGATGCCGGGCCATGGTCACCAGTTGGGTGATCAGGATGCCGACGGCCAGCGAGGCGAGCACCCCGATCAGCGGGTCGCCGGGGAACAGCGCGTACACCTGGTAGTGCACGAGATAGGTGTACAGCGACGCCTCGGCCAGCACACCGGCCGCCGCGGTCAGCGCCGCCGGGCAGCGCAGCGTCGGCAGCCAGATCACCAGCGCCAGCCCCACCAGCACGAGCAGTTCACGGGTGAGGCTGTCGAAGTAGCCCTGCAGCGCAACCGCCAGCACCACCGTCAGCAGCACCCGCTGCAGCGCCGTGGTGGCCTTGGCCGCCGCCCAGCCGATCGCGAAGAACCAGAACGCCAGCATGGTGAACCACGCGTCGCGGCCGAGCTCGAGGCCCAGCGCGTCGTAGCGCAACGCCAGACCGACGGCCAGGAACGCCATGGCGACGGCGAACGGACGTCGCCGCTCGGCGCGGTCCATCGCGGGCAGCCAGAACAGCACGGCCAGCGCGACCAGCGTCCACACCAGCACCTCGACGAACCACAGCCGGCCCGCGGTCATGCTGTCGTGCGGGCCGAGGATCTTGTTGCCCAACAACAGGTTCGTCCAGGTGTAGTCGTCGGTCAGCAGCAGCGCCAGCGCCACCCACAGGATCGACGGGACCGCGATCCAGCCGATGGTGTTGCGCAGATGGCGGACCCGTTTGGCGCGGGGCAGCGGCGTCAGGCAGAACCGTCCGAAGTTGTAGCCGGCGATGCCGAGCAGCAGGTGCGCGCCGCCCCACAGTTCGAACAGTTCGGCGTGCGAGCCGACGATCAACACGATCGCCGCCGCGCGAAGCGCCACACTGGTTTCCACCGTCGCGGCCCAGAACCGCCGCCGTCGCGCGGGTGTGGCCACCGCCTCCAGTTCCTGCAACGGCCGCTGCTGCCAGTCGGCGGGCAGCTGACCGATCGCCCGCTCCAGTCGCACCGACATCGCCACGTAGGTCAGCGAGTTACCGCCGAGGTCGACGAAGCTCGCGTCGGGGTCCACATCGGCCGGGTCGAGTTGGAGCACGTCGGCGAACAATTCACGCAGCGTGCCCGCCGACGGCAGGCCGTGCTCCTGGGCGAGCTCGCGCACCGCGGGGTAGTCCGGCTTGCCCGACGGCAGCAGCGGCAGCTCGTCGACGATGACGGCCCGCACCGCGGATGCCGGCACGCCCGCGGCCTCGGCTGCGATCCGCTGCACGACGCCGGCGTCCCGGCCGGTCCTGGCGGCCACGATCAGGCGGTCGTCATCATCGGCGCAGAACGCGCTGATGCCGGCGGCGCTCAGCGCCGACTCGACGCGCTGCAGGTCGATGCGCAGCCCGTACATCTTGACGAATCTGCTGGTGCGACCGACGATTTCGTAGAGACCATCCGGGGCGCGGCGGGCCAGGTCCCCGGTGTGCAAAGCGTCGACGGTCTTGCCGAGCGCGAGGTCGGCGGGTCCGCGGGCGTATCCCAGCATCACGTTCGGCCCGTGGTACACCAGTTCGCCGATGGTGTCGCCGTCCGGGGCTTCGACGCTGAACGAGCCGCCGGGTATGGGAGTGCCGATCGCGTCCGGCCGTGACAGCGCCAATTCCGGTGCCAGATAAGCCATCCGGGCGGTCGCCTCGGTGGCGCCGTACATGACGAACAGTTGCCACCCGCCGGTCTGGGCGTGCTCGGCGAACCGGTGCACGCGCTCGGGGGGCATCCGTCCGCCCGCCTGGGTGACATAACGCAGGTCGGGGAGGTCCATCGTGTCGAACGAGATCCGCTCGAGCAGTTCGAAGGTGTAGGGCACACCGGCGAAGGAGGTGCCGCGGTGACGGCGGAACGTCTCCCAGAACCGCTCGTCGGTGACCGAGCGGTCGGTCAGGATCAACCCGGCGCCGCGGGCGAGGTGGCTGTTGATGACCGAGAGCCCGTAGCAGTACGACATCGGCAGTGTCGTTGCCGCGATGTCGGTTTCGTCGATGTGGAGGTAGTCGGCGATGGCCTGGGCGTTCGAGATCAGGTTCGTGGGGGACAGCCGCACCAGCTTTGGCGAACCGGTGCTGCCCGAGGTGGACAGCAGCATCGCCAGGTCGTCGTGCAGTCGGTGACCGGCGCTCGTGCGGCGGTGCTGGACGTCGCCGTCGCTGACGACGACGTCGGGATCGTAGGTCTGCAGCACCGCGGTGTGGTCGCGCCCGGCCGGTACCGGCAGCACGACGTGGCGGCCGGCGAGGGCGCCGAGATAGTGCACCAGGGTGGCGATGTCGTTGCGGGTCTCCAACAGCACCAGGCGGCGGTCGCGGCCCAGCGACGAGGCCGCGGCCTCGACGCGGTCGGCGAGGTCGCGGTAGCACAGCTGCTGCGAGTCGGTGTGGATCGCAACGTTTTCCCCGTAGGTGCGGAGATGCTCGACCAACCGGCTCATGGCAACGCGACCCCGCTGCCCGCCACGTCGATGTGCACCTTGGCGTCGACGGGGGGCGGGTTGAGGCTGTGCTGGCGCACGATGATCGGGCCGGTGTCGCCGCCGGGGTCGACGGTGAGCAACACGTCGTGGCCGAGGAATTCGACGGCCAGCACCGTGGCGATGCCGTCGTGACGCTCGGTGTCGGTGACCACGGTCGCCACGAGTTGTTCGGGACGCAGCAGCAGCGTCGCCGGGCCGGACAGCCCGGAGCCGTCGGCCACGGGGATCCGGCCCAACGCGCACTCGGCGGTGTCGCCGTCGACCGTGCAGGGCAGCGAAATACAGTCACCGAGGAACGCCGCGGTGAAGTGGTCGCTGGGGCGGCGGTACACCTGCTGCGGCGGGCCGACCTGGGTGAAGCGTCCGTCGCGCATGACCGCCACCTGATCGGCGATCGACAGCGCCTCCTCCTGGTCGTGGGTGACCAGCAGCGTCGTCACCTCGGCCTCGATCAGCAGGCGTGCCACCGCTTTTCGGGTCGACGCGCGCAACCCGGTGTCGAGGGCGCTGAACGGTTCGTCGAGCAGCATCACGACCGGCTTGCGCGCCAGCGCCCGGGCCAATGCCACCCGCTGCTGCTGGCCGCCGGACAACTGGTGCGGGCGGCGCGCGGCGTAGGAGGGATCCAGTGAGACGGTCTCGAGCAGTTCGGCGACGCGGGCCCGGACCTCGGCGCGTCGCGCCGAGCCGGGCAGTCCGTAGGCGATGTTCTGCCCGACGGTCAGGTGGGGGAACAGCGCGCCGTCCTGGGCGACGTAGCCGACCGCGCGCCGGTGCGGGGCCACCGAGCCGGTGGGACCGGCCACCTGCCGCCCGGCGATCGTCACCGTTCCGGCGTCGGGGGTTTCGAAGCCGGCGATCAACCGCAACAGTGTGGTCTTGCCGCAGCCCGATGCGCCCACCACCGCGGTGATGGTGCCGGGGGGCAGGTCGAGGTCGATGTGGTCGAGCACGGTGTGGCCGTTGAAGGCCTTGGCCAGTTGTCGGGTCTGCAGGATGCTCACAGCGCCGCCGCCTTCGTCGACTGTCGGTACAGCAGCAGCGTGACCGGGATGGCCAGCAGCACCAGCACCAGTGCATACGGTGCCGCGGCCGCGTAGTCCAGTTCGCTCGAGTACGACCAGAACAGCATCGACAGCGTGCGGGTGCCGGTCGGGGCCAGCAGCAGGGTCGCGGTCAATTCGGTTGCGACCGCGACGAACACGAGCGAGGCGCCGGCCGCCGCGGCGGGCGCGGTGAGCCGCAGCGTCACCCGCAGGAACGTGGCCGTCGGTGAGCGGCCCAGCGAGCGCGACGCCTCCTCGAGCCCGGCCGGTACCTGGGCGAGCCCGGCGCGGACGTTGACCAGCGCGCGCGGCATGAACAGCAGCACGTAGGCGAAGACGATCAGCGGCACGCTCTGGTAGAGCGGCCGAGCGAAGTGGATGGTGACGGTCACCAGCGCCAGCGCGGTGACGATGCCGGGCAGCGAGCTGGTGACGTAGTTGGCGCCCTCCACGGCGCGGGCCAGAAAACCGCTGGAGCGCACGGCGACCCATGCTACGGGGAACGCCAGCACCGTTGTCAGCACCGCGGCCGCGGTGGCCAGGCCGATGGTCTGGCCGAGCGCGGTGAGGATCTCGTCGACCAGCCAAACCTGCGCGCCGCCGCGCCACAGCCACCGCATGATGGTGCCGACCGGAACGCCGATGGCCAGCACGGCCAGGGCGGTCAGCGCGGCCACCGCCGGAAAGCGGCTCGCCCGCAGATGAATCGGAGTGACCGCGCGGGGTGCGCCCGCACCGATCCTGGCGAAGCGGGCACTGCCGCGGGCGGCCGCCTCACCGATCAGCAGGGCCAGGCACAGCACGACGAGGACCCCGGCCAGCATGCTGCCCGCGGCCCCGTCGAAGGTCACCTGGAACTGCTGGAAGATCGCGACGGTGAAGGTGTCGAACCGCAGCATCGCGAACGCGCCGAACTCGGCGAGCAGGTGCACGCCGACCAGCAGTGCGCCGCCCAGGATCGCCAAGCGCAGCTGCGGGAGCACGACGCGGAAGAACACCGCGGCCGAGCCGGACCCCAGCGTGCGCGCCGACTCCTCGACGGCAGGGTCCAGCCGGCGCATCGTGGCCGCGACGGGCAGGTACATGAACGGAAAGTAAGACAGCGTGGTGACGAGCACGCCCGCCCACAGCCCGTGCAGCGAGGGCAGCACCCCGATCCAGGCGTAGCTGTTGACGAACGCCGGGACCGCCAGCGGCGCAACGAACAGCGGCCGCCACACTGCGCGGCCCGGCAGGTCGGTGCGCTCCACCAGCCAGGCCACCGCGACGCCGAGAACCACGCACAGCGGCACCGTGATGACGACGAGTGCCAGGGTGTTGACGAGCAGTTCGCCGACACGCGGGCGCACGATCAGTTCGTACGCGCGGGCCCATCCGACCGATACCGCCGCCCACGCCACGTAACCGAGCGGAATGCAGGTCGCGGCGACCAAAATCCCGACCGTCACCGAGACCAGCGGGCCCGGCCGGGCCGTCCGCTCCGACCGCGGAGGCGGTGCCGCGGGACGGGGAGCGGGGGGAGCGGCGACCACCTACAGCAAGCCAGCCTTCGTCATCAGATCGGTGACCTGCTGCGCGTTGAGGTTCGACGGATCGACCGCGGGGGCGTCGAGCGTATCCAGTGGTGGCAGAGCAGGATTGGCGGGCACACCGCTGGCGACGGGGTACTCGAACGAGGTGCCTTTCTCCAGCACCTCCTGGCCGGCCTTGCCGGTGATGAAGGTCAGGAACTGCTGCGCCTGGTCCTTCTTGTCGCTGGAGGCCAGCACACCGCCGCCGGACAGGCTGACGAACGCGCCCGGGTCTTGGTTCTTGAAGTAGTGCAGCGCCGTATTGCCGCTGATCTCCTTGGTTTTCGACTGATCGCGGAACCAGTAGTAGTGGTAGATCACACCGCCGTCGACCTCACCGGCGTTGACCGCCTTGAGGGTGGCGATGTTGTCGCTGTAGAGCTTGGCGTTGGCCTTCATCGCGCCCAGCCACTGCGCAGTCGCGGGCTCGCCCTCCAGCTGCAGCAGCGCCGAGACGATGGCCTGGAAGTCGGCCTTGGTCGGCGGCGCGCCCCACCGGCCCTTCCACTGCGGCTGCTGCAGATCGAGCAGCGACTTAGGCAGCTGGTCGGGCTGCAGGCGGGAGGTGTTGTAGACGAACACGGTGCTGCGCGCGGCGACCCCGGTCCACTTGCCGGTCGGCGGGCGGTACTGGGCGGGGACCTGGTCGAGCGTCGCGGCGTCGAGATCGGCGAACAGGCCCGCACGCTCGACGGCGGCCATCGCCGGAGAGTTCTCGGTCAGGAACACGTCGGCCGGTGACGCCTCGCCCTCGGCGACGAGCTGGTTGCCGAGTTCGGTGTCGCCGCCCTGCCGGTAGGTCACCTTGATGCCGGTTTCCTTGGTGAAGGCGTCGATCCACTCCTTGGTCAGCGATTCGTGCTGGGCGTTGTAGATCAGGAGTTCGTCGCTGTCGTCGGAGCCCGAGCAGGCGGTGGCACCGGCCACCACGGCAAGAGTCGACACTAGAGCGGCGATCCGCTTCCACCGTGGTCGCATACCGGTCCTTTCGGCGTTTGTGCAGTTCAAACGGTGTTCATTAGCTGAGGTTTACCTAAAGAAGATACCCCTTCTCCGCACCGGCCCGGTTTGCGGTGCGCATTCCCGGCGGCGGTTAACCCTTCGTGACCATTTCGGCACAACGCTGCTGGTACCGGCGGTGGGGCGGTACGTTGACCCGATCCGGGGGCGGCCGGCCCGCGGCGACATCGAGGACGGGACGGATGAGAACAACGATGCGGTCGGCGGTGCTGGGTGCGGTGGCGGTGGGGGCGTGGGTGGTCGTGGCCGCTCCGACCGCGACGGCGGCGCCGTGCACGGCGAGCGGTCTGGCGACGACCGCGAGCGGTGTGCTCGCAGAAGCCGGTGGCTACCTCGAGGCGCATCCCGGTGCCAACGACGTGTTGACCGCCGCCGCCACGCAGCCGGCGGATCAGGCGCGGAACAATGTGCGGGCCTACTTCACCGCCCATCCGGGCGAGTACCTCGATCTGCGCCGCATCGCCGGCCCGCTCAGCGATATGCGTAATCAGTGCGGAATCTCGGTCAGCCCAGTGCAACTCGCGACACTGCTCGAGACGATGGGGTCATAGTCCGCGCTCACATCCGGCCGTGCCGGGCGCGCACGAAGCTGTACGCACCGAACGCGGCGATGCCCACCGCGGCGAGGATCAGCAGGAACTTGCCGAACGGCGCCTGCCCGAGGGTCTTGACCGCCGCGTCGATCCCGGTCGCCTTGGCGGGATCGGCCTGCAGGGTCGCGACGATGACCAGCAGGCCCGCACCGGCGAGTACCAGGCCCTTTGCGGCGTAGCCGGCGACGCCGACGGCGGTGACCCCGGTGCCGCCCCGGACCCGCAGATCTTTGAAGAACTTCTTCGTCACGCCCTTGTAGACGTGGTAGCCGCCGACGGCCAGCAGGCCGAGACCGACCGCGATCAGCACCGCCTTACCCCACCCGGACTGCATCATCTGAGCGCTCAGGCCGGCGTTCTGCTGGCTGCTCTGCTGCCCGCTGCCCATGGCGTAACGCACCGCCGACACCGCGATCGCGAAGTTGACGATCGCCAACCCGACCGACTTGGCGCGTTTCCACGCCGGGGTGTCGTCGCCGTGGCGGCCGGCGCCCTCGCCGGGCTTGGCGCCGATGATCGCCTCGGCGATCCGCCACAACCCGAGCGCCAACAGGCCGACGGCGACCACCCACAGCAGCACCGCGCCACCGGTCTGCTGCGCCAGCGTGGCCAGCGCGCCGGACTGGTCCGCGTTGCCGGATGCGCCGAACGCGATCCGCAGGATCAGATATCCGACGAGCAGGTGCAGCACGCCGCTGACGGCGAAACCCGCTCGCGCGGTGTACTCGAAGGCATCGCTGTCGGTCGCGCGGTCGGCGACCCCGGTAAACGACTTGTCGGCCATGCCGGCGTGTACCCCGATTTTGACGACGACGAAACCGAGGCGGGGATCTCCTCTAGGTGGCCGTCACGTTGCCGTCGATGTCGAGCACGTACACGTGGGACACGGGTGTGTCTGCCTCGTCCCGTGTGCTCATCACCGCGATCGCGCGGTCACCGTTGTTGCCCAGCGACGCGGCCCAGTGGGTGAACGTGCTGTCGATCACCAGCGGGTCACCCACCACGGCTCCGGTCGACATGTCGATGAGCGTGAACGTGGTCGGCCCGCTGTATCGCGTGAAAACGGTGCCGACCGGTCCACGTGTCTCCTTGCCGGGTTGGGTCACGGCGACGATGTGTGAGCCGTCGGCGGTGTACAGCACGGTGTGCAACGCACTGTCGAAGGTGGTCGGGCCGCCGATCACGGTCGCGGTCCGGGTGTCGATCACCGCGAGTGTGGTGCGCTTCTCGAAGGCCGCGTCGGTGGATTCGGTGACCTGCAGCAGATGGTTGTCGTCGGCCGAGGGAAGTACGTAGGTCGTGGGCCGGCCCTCGACGTCGACGAATCCGATCTGCGCGCCTGTCAGTCGATCGACGATGGTCGTTCGGGTGACGGCGGCCCCGTCGGACCCGGTCATCACCGTGGTCAGGTACACGTTGCGGTCCCCGACGACAACATCCCGGCCAGGGTGCTGACCGAATTCCGTCGGGACTCGTCCGTCGGCCGTGACTGGGCCGGCCTGCCAAGGAGCACCCGTGGCGAGATCGATGGCTACGAGGTGCGTTGCCACACCCTCCCCGCCGGGGTAGTCACCCGACGTGGTCAGCACGTACATCGTCGTCTGGTCCGCGTTGTACCAGTACCTCTGCATGGTGCCCGGGAGTACGACCGGTACATCGTGTTGTCCGGCCCCGCCCACGACCACCACGGTTTCGATGGTCGACCGGTCCGGCGACTCGATGGTTTGAAGGATCAGGATCGGTCGACCATCCGGCGCGGTCACCACTTGCCCGGCCACGAGCGTGGTCGAGGTCACCGGACCCTCTGCGAGCAGGCCAGACTCGGTGTCGATGGCAGCGAAGCGTTCGGAAACCCACGGACTGTCGTCACTCGTGTGCCAGATGAGGTTCAGACGACTCCCGTCCTCGCTGAACGACGTCGTTGTGGTCGGCCCGTCCATGGTGACGGGTGTGCCCAGTATCCGCCCGGTGTCGGCGTCGACAACCGCAACCGTGGTGGCGCGAACGGTCGACCAATAGCCTTCCTCCCGTTTGGCGAAGACGTAGATGCGATCGTCCGTTTCGATCAGGCTGGTCTCGCCGGACCCGGCGAAGAAGGTGAAGGAATCAAGCCGCTCCCCACTGGCGGTGTCGATCACGGTGATCGTCGATTCGTCGCGATCGAGTGCATCGTCGGCGTAGGCAATGCTACGGACGAAGTCATACCGTCCGTCGGAACTCGTCACGATGCTGAAAATGCCGTTGCCGTCTACGGTGAACGAATCACCAAGGGCCGCAAGGGATAAGGCGTCGAAAACGCGGATACTCGTGGTGTCGTTCTCTTGACGCTCGACGTAGATACGTTTGCCGTCGTCGGTGGTCGACCACCCGAAGTCGGCAGCGCCGGCGTCGATCTGCTGGCCCAACTGCTGCCCGGTCGCCGTGTCGTAGATCTCGATGGAACCGGCGTCGGCGGCGTAGTCACGCACCAAAAAGTACACTCGGGTGCCGTCCTCGCTCGGCACCGCGTAGGCGTCGATGACGGAGTGCTTCTCGAGAACCGTTGCCCCGGTCGAAGTGTCGAATACGTACAGCGACGTCTGTAGACCCGACCCGGTCACTATGGCCCGGCTGCCGTCGGCGCTGAACACCACATTGGTGAGGTGGTAGTCGGTGAACTGGACCGGCGCGCCGAGCACTTGACCGGTGGCGGTGTCGACGACCCGGAAATCGAGGTTGGTGAACCCGCTCCCGCTCTCGGTCGCGATGAGATAGGCCCGGGTAGCGTCCTCGTTGAATCGGATGTCGGAGACTGGCGCAGTCATCTCGATCGTGTCGCCCAGCGTCGTGCCGGCGTCGGCATCGATAACGGTAACAAAAATCGGATCGCCGAACTGCGGACCGCTCATCAAGAGAACGCTGCCACCGTCGTCGGGGAGGGCAACGTAAGAGATACTGCCCTGCACCGAGACCGGGGCCCCAATCAAGCTGCCGGTCTCGAGGTTCACAAGCCTGACGGTGTTCGACGTGTCGCTCCAAGATGGTTCGTAGGCAACGGCTCTCGTGCCATCCGCGCTGACCTTGAGTTGAACCGCCCGGCCCGCCAGCGTCATCTGTGACCCGACCAGCGCTCCCGTCGCCGGGTCGATCACCGCGAGAACACTGGTACCGCGGGACTCGCTGTACGCGTACGAAAACACGCGGTCGCCGGCTGCCGTGTGCTGCACCCATTGGTGGTTGCCGTCGAGCGTTATCGGCTCCCCGAGCAATGCTCCGGTTGTGGTGTCGACGACGGTTATCGCGGTGGTGTCGTTATCGCTGTCGTACTTGGCGACGAAAACCCGAGTCTCGAAATCCGACAATTGGTATGTCGGCGCGTAGCCGGGTGCCGGCGCGGTCAGCACTTCCCCGGTCCTCGTGTCCACGATCGCAAAGCTGCTCTGCGCCTCGAGGGGCGAATCGCGGAAGAAAAGGAATGCACGCGTGGCGTCGCTGCTGTGGTGCACGACCAGCCACCCCGTCTCGGTCACCGGCTCACCCAGGACGGCTCCGCTGCCCATGTCGATGACGACGAAGCTCGAGGTGTTCCCAACCGAATCGCTGATCGTCAACAGTCGGCGGTCGTCGCCGCTGTAGTGCGTGGACTCGTAATCGCCGGCGAAGACCCGCGGATCGCCGATCAGGGCGCCGGTTTCGAGGTCGACCAACGTCAACGTAGTCGTGTACGCCCCGGTGGCCTCGTCGTATGTGCGCGTTTGCGTCAGCGCGCGTGTGCCATCCGTCGTGGTGACGATCTGCACGTCGCCGCCGGCCCCGGACGGTCCGGAGATGATCTGTGGGCCAGTGGCGGCGGCGCCGACGGTGACCGTGATCGAGTCGGTGGTGGAGTGGGTGTGGCCGAGGCGGTGGATATGAAAACCGGCCGCGTCCGACGCGCTGATGGTGAAGCTGTCGGCACCGCTGTAGCCGGCGTCGGGGGTGTAGGTCCACGTGCCGGCGACAGCGTTGATGGTGACCTCGCCGTGGGCGGGCGCGCCCGGTCCGGTGGTGGGCACGCTGTAGGCCAGCGCGTCACCGTCAGGGTCGAAACCGCCCAGGGTCCCGTGAATTTGGCGATCGTCCGCGTCCTGCTGGCCGGTCGTCTGCAGGTTCAGCGTCGGGGTGGAGTTGGCGTACGCCTGGTTGTACTGGCGGCGCACCGACTCGACCAGGCCCCACAACAGCGAGTTGTACAGGGGGCCGGTGGGTCCGAAGACCGGCGCCAGGAATGTGTTCACGATTGCGTTGAGCACACCGCTGATGAAGGTGCCGCCGAGCGCGAGAACAGCCTCAATCGGGTCGACCGGGTCGGGCGCCGGAGCGATGGCGTTGGGGAGCAGGCGAGCGACGTTCGCCGCCATGGTGTCCGGTGACTCGGTGGGCGCGCTGTTCGTCACGCGCAGCAGGACTCCGTCAGCGTCGGTGTCCTCGGCGGCGGGCTGCTTCGTTGCCGTCGGACTGTTGGCCGGCGGCAGATCGCCGACGCTCGAGTCCGGGGCGTTGGTGGGCGCGGCCGAGGTGGGGGCTGGCGCGGCGGTCGCGGCGGGCGATTGCGCCGTCGGCGTCGGTGCGGCTGGCGTCGTGGGTTCGGGCGTCGTGGGCTCTGGCGTCTGCTCGGCAGAGGTGGGTTCCGACATGTCGACGGTCGATCCGCTGATCGTGACTTCCGGGGTACCGTCGCCGCCGAACACCGTGGTGCTGCGACCGGCCTCGGTCGTTGTTGTCGAAGTGGTCGCTGATGTTGAGGTGGTCGGGCCGACGTTGCCGTCGGCGGTCGCGTCGCTGCCCTCGGCGGTGGGTTCGGTGGCGGCCGGTTGCGCCGCGGCTGGTCCGGCGTCGGACGTGCCTTCGCCCGTCTCCTCGGCCCATGCCACGCCGGGGGTGGTGGCGACCGCCATCCCCACGCCCAACGCGACGGCTAACGCCCCGACACGGCCGACATAGCGCGCATATCCCACGGAACCGAGCCCTCCTTGCCCCTGACGGGGTCTCAGCAAATGTCAGGCAAGCCTCCTCGAATTTGCGATGTGAAGAATCAGGGGTTTCCCTACAGTTGACCCTCTCGTTGCGGCGTTTCGCGTGGCCGAAGGGGAGATCTCTCGGTTTGTCTCGACGCAACCGCGTGGGCCGGATCTGGGGATGAATCCGCACTTGGGGATGGCGGGAGCCGGAACCCGGTGAGGTGTCGGTGCCCTGCCGGACGGTGCAGGCATGACTTCGATGACCCGCGCCGAGATCGGCGCTTTGGGCGAACAGCTTGCGGTCGAGCACCTGCGGTCGCTGGGGCTGCGGATCCTCGCGCGCAATTGGCGGTGCCGCTACGGCGAACTGGACGTGATCGCCGCCGACGACGCGGTGGGCGCGGTGGTGTTCGTGGAAGTGAAGACCCGCACCAGTGATCGGTTCGGCGGGGTGGAGGAGGCGGTGACACCGCAGAAGGTGCGTCGGCTGCGGCGGCTCGCCGGCCTGTGGCTGGCGGACCAGAACACGCGCTGGGCGCAGGTGCGCATCGACGTCGTCGGTGTCCGCCTCGGCCGGTGTCCGACGCCGGAGATCATGCACTTGCAGGGGGTGGGTTAGATGGCGCTGGGGCGCGCCTTCTCGGTCGCGGTCCGCGCGCTCGACGGTCAGATCGTCGAGATCGAAGCCCACATCGAGGGTGGACTGCCCGGCGTACATCTGGTCGGCCTGCCCGATGCGGCGCTGCACGAGTCCCGCGACCGGGTCCGCGCCGCGATCATGAACTGCACCGATGACTGGCCGAAGACCCGGCTGACGTTGGCCCTCTCCCCGGCGACGCTCCCGAAGATGGGATCGGTCTACGACCTGGCGCTGGCGATGTCTGTGTTGTCGGCGTCCACCAAGAAGGATTGGGCGCGGCTCGAGAAGACCGTTCTGCTCGGCGAATTGGCGCTCGACGGACGTGTCCGCCCCGTCACGGGGATCCTTCCGGCGGTGGCGGCAGCCAAACGCGAGGGCTGGCCCACCGCGGTCGTCCCCGTCGACAACCTTGCCGAAGCCAGCCTGATCGACGGCATCGACGTGTGGGGCGTGCGCCACCTCCGTCAACTGCGGTCATGGATCAGGGGCAAGGGATCGCTGGAACCGCGGGTCGACTCGTCGCCGTCGGTGCAGGAATCCACCGTCGATCTCGCCGACGTGATCGGTCAGAGCCAGGCGCGGTATGCCGTCGAAGTCGCCGCCGCCGGCGGCCATCATCTGATGCTGACCGGACCACCCGGCGCCGGTAAAACGATGCTGGCGCAACGCCTTCCGGGGCTGTTGCCGCCGCTCTCGGAGGAGGAGGCGCTGGAGGTGACCGCGATCCACTCGGTGGCGGGTCTGTTGTCGAACAGCACGCCGCTGATCACCGGGGCCCCGTTCGTGGCGCCGCATCACACGGCAAGTGTGGCGGCGATGGTGGGCGGCGGGTCGGGGTTGGCGCGGCCGGGCGCGGTCAGTCGCGCGCACCGCGGGGTGCTGTTTCTCGACGAGTGCGCCGAGATCGCCACCCCGGTCCTCGAGGCGTTGCGGACACCGCTCGAAGACGGGGAGGTGCGGATCGCCCGGCGCGACGGGGTGGCCCGTTACCCGGCGAGGTTCCAACTCGTGCTGGCCGCGAATCCGTGCCCGTGCGCCCGTCCGGACCCGCGTGACTGTATCTGCGGCGGCCAGGAGAAGCGGCGCTACCTCGGCAAGCTGTCCGGCCCGCTGCTCGACCGGGTGGATCTCGACATCCAGATGCACGCGTTGCGCGCGGGCACCACCGCCGCCGACGACGGCGAATCGACTGCCGTGGTACGCGAACGGGTGGCGGCTGCGCGGGCAGCGGCCGCCGAGCGATGGCGGCCGTACGGCATCCGAACCAATGCCGAGGTCAGTGGTTCGTTGCTCCGCCGCAGGTTTCGGTTACCGCGGGAGGTGATGAAGCCACTCGATCTGGCCCTCGCCCGCGGGTCGCTGAGCGTACGGGGGATGGACCGCACGCTGCGGGTGGCGTGGACGCTCGCGGACTTGGCGGGCCGCGCGTCGCCCTCATCGGACGACGTCACCACCGCGCTGAGTTTCCGGCAGGGAGGACGAGCACGATGACCGACGATCTGGCCGTGGCGTGGGCCTACCTGGCGCGGGTGGTCGAACCGCCGTGTCCGGCGCTGACCGAACTGGTGGCACAGGTGGGCCCGGTCGAGGCCGCCGACCGGGTGCGACGGGGCCAGGCGGGGGAGGACATCAACCGCAGTGCCGAGGCGCGTCGTCAACTCGACTGTGCCGCCCGCGATCTCGAAGTTCTCGATCGGTTGGGTGGGCGGCTGATCACCGCGCACGACGACGAGTGGCCGCTGCTGGCGTTCACCGGTTTCGGCGGTGTGCCCGAACGGCTGCGGTCGCAGGCTCATGCGCCGATGGTGCTGTGGGCCGTCGGTCCCGCAGCGCTCGACGAAATCGCCTACCGCGCGGCCGCGCTCGTCGGAACCCGAGCCGCGACCGCATATGGGGAGTTCGTCACCGCCGATCTGGCGACCGGGCTGGTAGAACGTGAGGTGGCGGTCGTCTCGGGCGGTGCGTACGGCATCGACGGCGCCGCGCATCGAGCGGCGCTGGCCGCCGAGGGGACGACGGTCGCGGTGCTCGCCGGCGGCGTCGACGTCCCCTATCCCGCGGGGCACACCGCACTGCTGCGACGCATCGCCGAGAGCGGCCTGGTCATCAGCGAGTATCCGCCGGGCACCCGGCCAGCGCGGCACCGCTTCCTGACCCGCAACCGGCTGGTGGCCGCGTTGGCGGGGGCGACGGTGGTCGTCGAGGCCGGGGCGCGCAGCGGCGCCGCCAACACCGCGGCGTGGGCCCGCGCGCTGGGCCGGCCGGTCTGCGCGGTGCCGGGCCCCGTCACGTCGGCGGCCTCGGTCGGCTGCCACGTGCTTCTGCGTGACGGCGCCAGGATCGTGACGCGCGCCGATGAGGTCGTCGAATGTGTCGGGCGCATCGGCGAACTGGCATCCGAAGAACAACATCCGGCCTCGCCGCTGGATGAGTTGAGCGAGGCCGAGAAACGCGTGTACGACGCGCTGCCGCGGCGCGGGGCCCGCACCCCCGACGAGATCGCCGTCGCGTCCGGATTGCCGGCCCGCCACGTGCTGGGGCCGCTGGCGAACCTCGAACTGCAGGGGCTCGTGACCAGCCGAGACGGCCGGTGGAAACTCGCGCTCCGGTAAGTTGTCGCCATGAACAAGCGGCTGAACAGCGTGATGGCCCGTGTCGCGGCCGCCGGGTGGCTGATCGCCGCGATGCTGTCCGCCGAGACGGTCACCGCCCGCGCGGAGGCCGTCGTCGCGCCGGCCGACGGCTACGGGTTCAGCGTCGGGGCGCCGATGACCTGGATGAGCCGCGCCGAGGCCGACGGTGAACTCGACGCAGCGGCGCGCACCGGGGCGTCGTGGCTGCGGGTGTTCATCGACTGGAGCCGCGTCGAACCGATGCCCGGCGCCTACAACTGGGGCTACGTCGACCACTGGATCAACGGCGCGCTCGCCCGCGGCATCCGCGTTCTCGGGTTGATCGGCTACAGCCCCGACTGGGCGCGCGCGCCCGGCGTCTACTTCACCGGCCCGCCAACCGATCCCGCGGTGTTCGCCAGCTTCGTCACGACCGTCGTGCAGCGCTACGGCGACCGCGTCGCGAACTGGGAGATCTGGAACGAACCGAACCTGCCCCTGTTCTGGGGCTATCTCGGCGACCGCGCCGCCGGCTACACCGAACTGCTCAAGGCCGCGTATCCGGCCGTGAAAGCCGTCCAACCCGGCAGCACCGTGATCGCCGGCGGCCTGAGCCCGGCGTTCGCGCCCGACGCACCGCCGACCTTCGTCGCCGAGATGTATGACCGCGGCGCGAAGGGGTTCTTCGACGCCATGGCGATGCATCCGTACGTGTTTCCGCACGGACTGGAGGCCGACACCCTCAACGGCTGGTCCGACGTCGAACGGGTACGTCAGCTCATGGTCGCCAACGGTGACGGCGACAAGAAGATCTGGATGACCGAGATGGGCGCGCCGACCAGCGCCCCGACCGCCGAAGGGGTCAGCCAGCAGGAGCAGGCCAAACAGATCCTCGACGGACTGCGGCGTGCGGCGCAGACCCCGTACAGCGGTCCGGCGTTCATCTTCAGCATCCGCGACTCCGACACCGCCAACCAGGACAACCGCGAGGACAACTTCGGGGCGCTGGTGACGACCGACTGGCAGCCGAAACTGGCGGCTTCGGCCCTCGCAAGGTAGGGGCCAGCGGGCCGCAGTGCGCTCGTATAGTCGAAAGATGCCGACCGGTATGGAGACGTCGGCGTGATTTGGAGGAACACGTGGCAGGGCGTCCGATACACACCTTCGAGGTGGTGCGCACCGAAGAGTTGACACCGCATCTCATCCGGCTCGTGCTGGGCGGGTCCGGTTTCGACACCTTCACCCCGAACGACTTCACCGACGCCTACGTCAAGCTGGTCATCGTCAACCCCGACATCGACGTCGCCGGCCTGCCGCAGCCGCTGACGCTCGACAGCTTCTCGGAGCTGCCGCCCGAGCAGCGCCCCACCGTGCGTACCTACACCGTGCGCAACGTCGACCCGCAGCGCCGCGAACTGAGCATCGACTTCGTCACGCACGGTGAACACGGCGTCGCCGGACCGTGGGCAGCCAAGGCCCAACCCGGCCAGCCCGCCTACTTGATGGGCCCCAGCGGCGCCTATGCGCCCGACCCGGCCGCCGACTGGCACCTGATGGCCGGCGACGAAGCCGCGATCCCGGCGATCAGCGTTGCGCTGGAAGCGTTGCCGGACAACGCGATCGGGCGGGTCTTCATCGAGGTCGCCGGACCCGACGACGAGATCCCGCTGAAGAAACCCGACGGCGTCGAGGTGCGCTGGATCTATCGCGGCGGACGCGCCGACCTGGTGCCCGAGGACCAGGCCGGCGACCACGCACCGCTCATCGCCGCGGTCAAGGAAACCCCGTGGCTGCCCGGCCAGGTGCAGGTGTTCATCCACGGCGAGGCGCAGACCGTCATGCAGAACTTGCGGCCCTACATCCGCAAGGAACGCGGCGTCGAGGCCAAGTGGGCGTCGTCGATCTCGGGGTACTGGCGGCGCGGGCGCACCGAGGAGACCTTCCGCCAGTGGAAGGCCGAACTGGCCAAAGCGGAGTCCGGTCAGGGCGGCTGACTGGCAAGCTGGCGGCATGACGTTCGGGAACTACCAGTTCGAGATCTATCTGCAGGGCCTTTCGGGCATCGTGCCGACGCTGCCGATGACGTTCGCGGAGTGGGAGGCCAAGGCCGAGTCGGCGATGCCGCCGTCGGTGTACTCCTACGTCGCGGGCGGCGCCGGTGACGAACGCACCCAACGGCTCAACCGCACCGCGTTCGACAACTGGGGCCTGATGCCGCGGATGTTCCGCGCCACCCGCGAACGCGATCTGTCGGTCGACCTGTTCGGCCTGACGTTGCCGTCGCCGGTGTTCATGGCTCCGGTCGGCGTCATCGGCATCTGCGCGCAGGACGGGCACGGCGACATCAAAACGGCGAAGGCCGCCGCCCGCACCGGCGTGCCGATGATGGTCTCGACGCTGACCGAGGATCCGCTGGAGGACGTGGCCGCCGAATTCGGTGACACGCCAGGCTTTTTCCAGCTTTACACGCCGACCGACCGGGAGCTGGCCGCGAGCCTGGTGCACCGCGCCGAAGCAGCCGGATACAAAGGCATCGTCGTCACCCTCGACACCTGGGTGCCGGGATGGCGGCCCCGCGACCTGTCGACGTCGAACTTCCCGCAACTGCGCGGCAAGTGCCTGGCCAACTACACCAGCGACCCGGTGTTCCGCGCGGGCCTGGCGCAGCCGCCCGAGGAGAACCCGCAGGCCACCGTCCTGCACTGGGTCGGACTGTTCGGCAACCCGTTGACGTGGGACGACCTGCCGTGGCTGCGGTCGCTCACCGACCTTCCGCTGATCGTCAAGGGGATCTGCCATCCCGACGACGCCCGACGCGCCAAGGACGGCGGCGTCGACGCGATCTACTGCTCGAACCACGGTGGGCGGCAAGCCAATGGCGGGCTGGCCGCCATCGACTGCCTGCCCGGCGTGGTGGAAGCGGCCGACGGTCTGCCGGTGCTGTTCGACTCGGGGATCCGGAGCGGCGCCGACATCGTCAAGGCGCTCGCACTCGGCGCTACCGGGGTCGGTATCGGGCGGCCGTACGCGTACGGGCTGGCGCTCGGTGGCGTCGAGGGCGTGGTGCACGTGCTGCGTTCGTTGCTCGCCGAGGCCGATCTCACGATGGCCGTCGACGGCTATCCGACACTGGCTGATCTCACTCCGGACACATTGCGGCGCGTCACCTGAACGTCGCGACCGGCGTCTGCCACGGTGGTGTCGTGGATGCCGTCCTCGACGAGTTCGACGAGTACCTCGCGCTGGAACGCGGCCGGTCGGACCACACGCGGCGCGCCTACCTCGGCGATCTGCGGGCGTTGTTCGAGTTCATCGATGAACGCGGCGCCTCCGGCCTGGCCGGTCTGACCCTTCCGACACTGCGGGGGTGGCTGGCCGCGCAGGCCGCTGCCGGTGCGGCCCGCACGACGCTGGCGCGACGCACCTCGGCGGTCAAGACGTTCACCGCGTGGGCCGCGCGGCGCGGGCTGATCGCGGCCGATCCGGCGTTGCGGCTGCAGGTGCCCAAGGCGCGTCGCACCCTGCCCGCGGTGCTGCGGCAAGACCAGGCGCTCGACGCCATGGCCGCCGCGAAATCCGGTGCGCAACAGGGCGATCCGCTGGCGCTGCGCGACCAGCTGATCGTGGAACTGTTGTACGCCACCGGGATCCGGGTCAGCGAGCTGTGCGGGCTCGACATCGACGACGTGGACATGCCGCGGCGGCTGCTGCGGGTGCTGGGCAAGGGCAACAAGCAGCGCACCGTGCCGTTCGGCGAGCCGGCGCAGGCGGTGCTGTCGTCGTGGCTCGACGTCGGCAGACCCGCGCTGGTCACCGCCGACTCCGGGCCCGCGCTGCTGTTGGGCGCCCGCGGCCGTCGGCTCGATCCCCGGCAGGCGCGCACGGTCGTGCACCAGACGATCGCGGCGGTCGACGGCGCGCCCGACATCGGGCCGCACGGGTTGCGGCACAGCGCCGCGACACATCTGCTCGAGGGCGGGGCCGACCTGCGCGTGGTGCAGGAACTGCTCGGGCACTCGACGCTCGCGACGACCCAGCTGTATACGCACGTGACGGTCGCGCGGCTGCGGGCGGTCCACGACCAGGCCCACCCCCGCGCCTAACCTTGGCGGTTTCGGTGTAGTTAGTGGCGTTCAGCGCAACTGCCGACACCGAAATCGCTGCGAGAGGAGGAGTCGTGCAGCGGTCGACGGTCCGGCTGCCGTGGGGGAACGTCAGTTACCTCGAGTGGGGCGAGGGCGCGCCGGTGGTGCTGCTGCACGGCGCCGGGGTGGACAGTGCGTCGCTGTCCTGGGGTGACCTCGGGCCGCGGCTCGCGGCGGCCGGCTACCGCGTGCTCGCCCCCGACCACCCCGGCTACGGGCACACCCCGCCGGCTCCATGGCCGTCGACCCAGGACCGCCTGGTCGCCTACGTTGGCGAGTTCGTCGACGCCGTGGGCGTGACGTCCTACGCGATCGGCGGGCTGTCGCTCGGCGGCGGCATGACGATCGGGCACGTACTGGAACGACCGCAAAACGTCACGGGCGCAATGCTGTTGGCGAGCTACGGCCTCATGGGACGGTTGTCGGACGGGCCGCTGTCGGGCATGCGCCAAGCCGCGACGTGGCTGACGCTGCGCAGTGGTCTGCTCGGCGCGGTCACCCGGTGGTCCGGCCGAAGCCGAACCCTCATGGCCCCGCTCATGCCGGCGCTGATCCGAGACCCTGCCGCGCGCACACCCGAACTCCTCGACGAGATCCTCGCCGCCGCGCGGGCCGAGCACGCGTTCGAGGCCTACGGGCAGTGGCAGCGTGACCAGGTCGGGTTCGCCGGCCTGCGCACCGACTACCGCGACCGGTTGCCGTCGTTTCCGCGGCCGGCGCTGCTGATCCACGGCGGCCGCGACACCAGCGTGCCGGTGTCGGCGGCGCGCGCAGCAGCCGACCTGATGCCCGACGCGCGTCTCGAAGTCATTGCCGGAGCAGCACATTGGGTGCAGCGGGATCAGCCGGACGTGGTTCTGGCCGCCATGCTCGGATTCCTCGAGACGCTCAGCCCAGCAGCGTGATGATCTCGGCGAGGTCGGGCATCGTCGACGCCCTGCCGGGGAGCTCGTCGAACACCGTCCAGTAGCTCACGCCGAAACGCTGTTGTCGGCGCACGAGTTCTTCGGCCATCTGCTCGTGGGTGCCGAGCAGGACGAACGGGGAGTCGAGCAGCGCATCGGGGGAGACGTTGAGCGTCGCGGCCAATTGCTCGGCCGCGCGCCGCGGCTGGTCCGTGGCGACCACCGCCTGGATCAGCGCGTTGAGCTCGATGCGCTCGAACCGTTCGCCCGCGGCGTCGGCGACCACGGCGATCCGGTCGTCGAGTCCGTCGGGCCCGAAGTGCGACAACCGCACCTCGGTCGCGTCGTGGTTGTGGGTGATGCCCGCGAATCCCGCGATGTCGGCGACGCGGCCGGCCAGCCGCAGCACGCGCTCGCCGTTGCCGCCGATCAGCAGCGGGACCCGACCGAGTGGCGGCGCCACCAGCTGTCCCGCCTCGGCGTGCACGCGGTAGTGCGCGCCGTCGACGTTGACTGCCTCACCGTCGAGGAGCGTGCGGATGACGGCGACCGATTCCTCCAACCGCGAGACGCGCACGGCGCCGGCGTCGAACCGGAGCCCGGCGGCGTCGTACTCCGACTTCATGTGCCCGGCGCCGATGCCGAGCTCGAAACGCCCGTCGGAAACCCAAGCCAGCCCGGCGGTTTCGCGTGCGGTCTCGACCGGATGCCGAAAGTCGTTGTTGAGCACCAACGTTCCGACATGTAACCGATCGGTGGCTGTCGCGGCGGCGGCAGCGCTGGTGAACGGCGGGGCCAACGGCACCAGGTGGTCGGCGAAGGTCAGCACGTCGAATCCGGCGGCTTCGACCTCTCGCGCGAAATCGCGTATCTGCGTGCCGGTGCGCGGTGTGGCGGTGGTCAGGCCGAAGCGAAGCTTTCGTGATCGGTGCGCGTCGGTGGTCACGGTTTCGACGGTAGGGCACGGTCGCGTGGCTAGCTGTACTGACCACGGACGTTAGGTACGGCGTGGCGTGGTGACATAACGAAGACCTCCGAGTGAAGTGCGAGCTGCTGAAGAACGCACAACTCACTCCGGAGGTCTTCGTGTCCCACCGTAATGCCCCATTGTCTGAAACCGGGCGTCTGCGCTTGGCCCGTTGCGTCGTCGAGGACGGTTGGTCGCTGCGCCGGGCCGCCGAACGGTTTCAGGTCGCGGTCACCACAGCCCAGCGCTGGGCTTCGCGTTATCGCGAGCTCGGTCCAGCCGGCATGGCTGATCGCAGCTCACGCCCACTTCGAAGCCCCAACCAGACACCCACCCGTACCGAGCGCCGGATCATCAAAGTCCGTGTCCTGCGGCGGTGGGGTCCGGCCCGGATCGCTTATCTACTGGGCCTAAATGTGTCCACAGTGCATCGGGTGCTCACCCGCTACAAGCTGGCCAAACTGCGCTGGCTGGACCGCGCCACCGGCCAGGTCGTCCGCCGGATGGAATCTGCGTGCTGCGGAGACCTCGTCCATGTGGACGTCAAGAAGCTCGGCAAGATCCCTGCCGGCGGAGGATGGCGCATGCTGGGACGCATCGTCGGCAATCGCAACGCCCAGGCCGACAAGACTTCAGGACAGCGCAGCAAGCACCGCCACCCGCTACGCGGCTACCACTTCCTGCACACCGCGATCGACGCGCACTCGCGGCTGGCCTACAGCGAGCTGCTAACAGACGAACGCAAAGAGACTGCCGCAGCCTTCTGGCTTCGCGCGCAAGCCTGGTTCAGCACGTGCGGTTTCACGGTACGGAAAGTATTGACCGACAACGGCTCCTGTTACCGATCACATGCGTTCAGGGACGCTCTTGGCGACATCGAGCACCGCCGAACACGCCCCTACCGCCCCCAGACAAACGGAAAGGTGGAGAGATTCCACCGCACCCTGGCCGACGAATGGGCCTACGCACGGCTTTACCGCAGCGACGCCGAACGCTGCGCCGAGTTCCCCCGCTGGCTGCACACCTACAATCACCACCGCGGCCACACCGCACTCGGCGGCCAACCACCTGCCACCCGCGTACCTAACCTCTCAGGTCAGTACACCTAGCGCGTGGGTTTCAGGCGGATCGGGGTCGATGCGAGCAGGCCCAGCGGGTCCACGTAGTCCGCGCGCGACGCCGGCCCCCACATCGCGCCCCAGTGCAGACACGCCGACGCGGGGCAGCCCGAGTGCCCGGGTCGCAGCGCGCCGATCGCCGTGCCCGCCGCGACACGCTGACCGGCCCGCACCACGGCCTCGACGGGTTCATAGCTGGTCCGCAGCCCGCCGGGGTGCGCGATCGACACCAGCGGCCGGCCCGCCAGCTCACCGGCGAACACCACGGTGCCTCCGGCGGCCGCGTACACCGACTGCCCGGGTGCGCCGGCCAGGTCGACCCCGCGATGACCCGGCTGCCAGTCGGGCGACGGGGCGTCGAACTCCCGCACGACGTCCGGGCGCGGGCGCAGTGGCCAGTCCAACCGGTCCGGCTGGGCGTCGGCAGGCGCCGCCCACACGCACGCGGCTGCCAGCACCGCGGCAACGGCCCCGATCCTTCGCATTTGCCCAGTTCAGCGCATACTGGGCGAACCGCGCCAGCCCCGCGCGGCGATCTGTGGATGGCCAGGTCGTCGTGGCAAAACCACCCCTGTGCAGGGTGTAAACTGCTAACCGCAGCTCGCTTGCGCGGGCTGACTTCGCGTGTCTGCACCACGACCCAGGGTCGTAACCCGGATGCCGTCGGTCCCATCTTCCGAGACGGGTCTGGCATTCCGAGCGGGCACCAGGGCCTGGCATCACCCGACGCCGGGCGACAACCGACAACGCAAAGAGGCATACGACTATGGCTGTCGTCACCATGAAGCAGCTGCTGGACAGCGGCGCCCACTTCGGGCACCAGACCCGGCGCTGGAATCCCAAGATGAAGCGGTTCATCTTCACCGACCGCAACGGCATCTACATCATCGACCTGCAGCAGACGCTGACCTACATCGACAAGGCGTACGAGTTCGTCAAGGAGACCGTCGCCCACGGCGGGACGATCATGTTCGTCGGCACCAAGAAGCAGGCGCAGGAGTCGATCGCCGAAGAGGCCACCCGCGTCGGCATGCCGTACGTGAACCAGCGCTGGCTGGGCGGCATGCTCACCAACTTCTCGACCGTGCACAAGCGCCTGCAGCGTCTCAAGGAACTCGAGACGATGGAGCAGACCGGCGGGTTCGAGGGTCGCACCAAGAAGGAAATCCTGATGCTGACCCGCGAGAAGAACAAGCTCGAGCGGTCGCTCGGCGGTATCCGCGACATGGCCAAGGTGCCCTCGGCCGTGTGGGTCGTCGACACCAACAAGGAGCACATCGCCGTCGGCGAGGCGCGCAAGCTGGGCATCCCGGTCATCGCGATCCTCGACACCAACTGCGACCCCGATCTCGTCGACTACCCGATCCCGGGCAACGACGACGCGATCCGCTCGGCCGCCCTGCTGACGAAGGTCATCGCCGCGGCCGTCGCCGAGGGGCTGCAGGCCCGCGCCGGCGCAGGCCGTGACGGCGACAAGCCCGAAGCCGGCGCCGAGCCGCTCGCCGAGTGGGAGCAGGAGCTGCTGGCTTCCGCGACCGCGCCGGCCACCGCATCGCCGACCGCCGCGGGTGCCGAGCCCGGCACCCCCGAGGCCGACATCCAGACCGAACCGAAGACTCCAGAAGCTTAGGGAGAGCTACAAACATGGCTAACTACACCGCCGCCGACGTCAAGCGCCTGCGGGAGCTGACCGGCGCCGGCATGCTCGACAGCAAGAACGCGCTCGTCGAGGCTGACGGCGATTTCGACAAGGCCGTCGAGTTGCTGCGCATCAAGGGCGCCAAGGACGTCGGCAAGCGCGCCGAGCGCGCGACCGCCGAAGGTCTGGTCGCGGCCAAGGACGGCGCGCTGATCGAGCTGAACTCCGAGACCGACTTCGTCGCCAAGAACGCTGAATTCCAGGGCGTCGCCGACCAGATCGTCGCCGCTGCGGCGGCCGCCAAGGCCGACGACATCGACGCGCTCAAGGCCGCCAAGGTCGGGGACACCACCGTCGAGCAGGTCATCGCGGACCTGTCGGCCAAGATCGGCGAGAAGCTCGAACTGCGCCGCGTCGCCTACTTCGACGGCACCGTGGAGACCTACCTGCACAAGCGTGCCGCGGACCTGCCGCCGGCCGTCGGTGTGCTGGTCGAGTACCAGGGTGGCAACAAAGAGGCCGCGCACGCCGTCGCGCTGCAGATCGCCGCGCTCAAGGCGAAGTACCTCACCCGCGAGGACGTGCCCGAGGATGTCGTCGCCAACGAGCGCCGCATCGCCGAGGAGACCGCGCGTGCCGAGGGCAAGCCCGAGCAGGCGCTGACCAAGATCGTCGAGGGCCGGGTGACCGGTTTCTACAAGGACGTCGTGCTGCTCGACCAGCCGTCGGTGTCCGACAGCAAGAAGACGGTCAAGGCCCTGCTCGACGAGGCGGGTGTGACCGTGACCCGGTTCGTGCGCTTCGAGGTCGGCCAGGCCTAACTTTTTCCGCGGCGAGCGCTCATCGTTGTACGGCTGGTAAGCCCCAGACCGTACAAGGGTGAGCGCTCGTCCGTTTCTGGGGGCAGCGGCGGTACGACTTGGTACCGTCATCGGCATGACACGGATAAGTGCCTTCGGCGACGACGCCCTCGGTGACCTCGACGCGGTCGGGCTGGTGGAGGCGCTGCGAGCGGGCCAGGTGTCGCGGGCCGAACTCGTCGAGGCCGCGATCGCCCGCACCGAGGCGGTCAACCCGACCCTCAACGGCCTGGCGTATGAAGCGTTCGACCGCGCCAGGGCTCGCGCCGCCGCGCCCCGCCCGTACGGCGGCTACTTCGACGGCGTGCCGTCGTTCCTCAAGGACAACGTCGCCGTCGCCGGCATGCCGACGATGAGCGGGACCGACGCGTGGACACCGCGGCCCGAACGCGCCGACGGCGACTTCGCACGGTCGTTCCTCGCGACCGGCCTTGCGCCGCTGGGCAAGACGCAACTATCGGAGTACGGCTTCAGCGCGTCGGCCGAACACCCGCGCCTCGGCGCCGTGCGCAACCCGTGGAACCCGGAGTACACCGCCGGCGCGTCGTCATCGGGTTCAGGCGCGTTCGTCGCCGCCGGAGTGGTGCCCATCGCACACGCCAACGACGGCGGCGGGTCGATCCGAATCCCGGCCTCCTGCAACGGCCTTGTCGGCCTCAAGCCGTCGCGCGGCCGGCTGCCGCTGGACAAGGACATGCGGGCGATGCCGGTGCGCATCGTCGCCAACGGCGCCGTCACCCGTTCGGTGCGCGACACCGCGGCGTTCTTCCGCGAGGCCGAGCGCGTGCACGCCAATCCGCGGCTGCCCGCCGTCGGCGACGTCACCGGCCCGGGGGCGCAGCGGTTGCGCATCGCGGTCTGCACGCAATCCATTGCGCGCGAGGCCAGCCCGGAGATCCGCGAGCTGACGATGAAAAACGCGGCGCTGCTCGAGGAACTGGGCCACAAGGTCGAGACGATCCACAACCCGGTGCCCGCACACTTCATGAACGACTTCCTGCTGTACTGGTCGTTTCTGGCGTTCGCCCTCGTGCGCGGCGGCCGCCGCACCGTCGGACCGAGTTTCGACCGCGGGCGGCTCGACAACCTGACGCTGGGCCTGGAGCGCCACGCGGCGCGCAACCTGCACAAGCTGCCGGTAGCGATCGCGCGGCTGTCACGGGTCCGGCGGATCACCGCCCGACTGACCGCCACCTTCGACGCGGTGCTGATGCCGACGCTCGCCGACACCCCGCCGCGCATCGGGCATCTCGACCCGACGCAGGACTACGAGCAGATCATCGAGCGGCTCGTCGACTGGGTGGCATTCACCCCGCTGCAGAACGCCACCGGCGAACCGGCGATCTCGCTGCCGCTGGCCGAATCGGCGTCCGGGCTGCCGGTCGGCATGATGTTCGCCGCGCCGCTCGGCCAGGAGAAGCGGCTGCTGCACCTGGCCTACGAGCTGGAGGAAGCCCGCCCCTGGCGGCGCATCCAGGACTGATTTCCACTGCCGAGCAGACGCGAACACCCCCAAAAATGCGGCAGAGAAGGGGGATTTCACGTCTGCTCGCGCGGTTCAGCGCACACGCGGGACGCCGGCGAGCAGGCCGCGCTGCGGGATGCCCATGACGGGTTCGGCGGCCGCGCCCAGCTCGGCCAGGATGTCGTTGGCCGCCAACACCCCCGACATCGCCGACCGTTCCATCAGCCCGGCGAGGAACGGCAATTCGACGAAGTCGCCGGCCACCCGCAGGCCGCGGGCGTCGCTGCGCACGCCCGGCCGCGTGCCCGTCGACCCCGGCGGGAACGCGGGCGCCGTCGCCTCCAGCCGGTGGCGCTCGTGCACGACGCCGGCGTGCGCGGTCTCCGGCCACAACACCGCGAGTTCGTCGCGCAACGCCCGCGCCGCCGCGTCCACATCGTCCAATCGGCAAGCGTACGAATGCAATTCGATCACCGAGCCGCCGGTTGTGCGGGCCCACTGCGCGCTGGGCTCTTCGAGCCGTGAGTACACGGCCACCGAGTCGAGCGTCGGCTGCCCTGTGACGGCGCTGAACGGTGCGCGCCCGGGCGCCACGTCGCGGTCCAACCACAGCCTGCTGACCGCGAACGGTGGTGCGACGGTAAGCGTTTCGCAGCGCGAAGTCAGCAGCGGGGCGGCCGCCGCCAGCGCGGGGGAGCCCGCGACCACCGTGCGCAGCGCGCCGGGATCGACCGCGAGCACCACATCGCGCGCGACGAGGTCCCCGGCTGCGGTGCTGACCCGCCACCCCTGCCCGTCCGGTTCGACAGCGGTGGCCGCGGTGGCGGTGCGCACATCGGCGCCGAGGCCGATCAGGTAGTCGCGCAGCGGATTCCAGATCGCGGTGGCGTGGTCGGTGGTGGGCACGTCGAACCCGATGCCCTCCGGATTGCCGAGGAAGTAGTAGTGGAACATCGCCACCAGCTCGGCCGCCGACAACTCGCCCTGGTTGCAGAAGAACGACCGTGCGAACGCCTCGAACAGCATGCTGCGGGTGCGCTCGGACATGCCCAGCTTGTTGAGAAACGTGGCGGCGTCGACGGTGTCGAGTTCGGCCACCGTGGTCGCCCGGTCATAGGCCAGCAGTGCCCGGCCGGCGTCGGGGTCCGCCCCGGTCAGGTCGCGCCGGCTCAGGCTCTTCGACCGCAGCGCCAGCGCCAGCAGGTTGAACGGCGGCGCGGCGGGCAGGCCGGCGAGGTTCTCGTCCGGCCACCGCGCCGAGATGACCGGGTAGCTCGGCACCGGTGCGAGAAACGACAGGTCGGCGTCGACGCGGCGCAGCACCGACCGCCACGTGTAGTAGTGGCGGAAGAAGGCGTGGAAGCCGTGCTCGATGTTCTGCTCAGAGCCGTCGGGCAGGCGTTCCGGCCATGCACCCAGCCGCCCGCCGAGGTGCTCGGCCGCCTCGAGCACCGTGACGGACACCCCGCGTTCGGCCAGCACGACCGCCGCCGAGATGCCGGCGATACCGCCGCCGACGACGACCGCACGGGCGCCCGGCGCGACGTCCCGCGGCGCCAGGGGATCGGGTTCGACGAGCCGCCGCGGCCGCATCCGGCCGGGTGCGGCCCGTCCGCCGCTCATCCGGGCACCGCCGCGAAGTCGCGGCGACGCCGGCTCAGCGCGACCGCGAACGGCACCGCGACCGCACCCATCAGCACGCCGCCGATCAGCGCGGACCCCGGCAGGCCGAAGAACACCGCGTGCCCGAGCACCGAGGAGAAGTACACCCACAGGTACAGCGCGGCGGCGGGCGCCGACGGTGCCCCCTCCCGGCGCAGCATCCGGTTCAGTGTCGCCATGATCACCACCGAAACCATCAGCCAGCCAAGGTAATTCGTCCACGGGATGCCGGGTATCAACGGCAGGCCCGGCAGGCTGTCGAACCACGTCCAGTGGCCGGCCGCGACCATCTGCGGGTCCAGGAAGACGTCCCACGCCGTCAGCGCCACGGCGCCCAGCGCGACGACCGCCACACCGCGCACCGCCAGCGTCCTGGCCACCACCAGCGCGGGCCAGGCCATCATCGCCCAGGCCAGCGGGACGACGACCGGCACGCCGAACAGTTCGGGACCCAGCGTCCCGGTGTAGGCGTAGTGCCCGAACGGCCACCCCGTCGCCACGCCGACCGCCTCGGCGAGCAGACCGCCGCCGCCGGCCACCACGATCAGGACCCCGGCGCCTGCCGCGCCGTGCACACGGGCGGCGTCGGCGACCGCCGCGACGAAGAACACCACGACGCTGGCCACCGTCACCGTCGTGCGCGCGGCCTCAGGCATCAGCGGGTAGGCGATCTGCACCAGGATGGCGGCCGACACCAGCGCCCAGACCACGACGGTGCCGCGCACCGGCGCGACGGGCATGGCCAGCGCCACAGTTCTGGTACCTCCGCTGTCGGGACGACGCCTGCACCGGGCGGTCCGGGTGCGACTTCGTAGAGTTTGCAAGGTGCCCCCTGCGCGCGTTGCCGAAACCCTGCGCGCACTCGTCGTCACCGGTTCGACACTTGCCTGCGCGGGCACGGCCCACCAGATCGTCAACCTGTGCCTGCTGCGGCGCCCGCCCGAGCACCCGCCGCCGGTCACCGCGGGTGTGTCGATCCTGGTCCCGGCCCGCGACGAGGCGCACCGCATCGCGCCGACGATCCGCTCGCTGTTGGCGCAGCGCGGCCTGTCCGACGCCGAGATCGTGGTGCTCGACGACGGGTCCACCGACGGCACCGCCGACGTCGTGCGCGCCGCCGCCGGATCCGACCCGCGCGTCACCGTGCTCACCGGCGCCGAGCCGCCGCCGGGCTGGCTCGGAAAACCGCACGCCTGCGCCCAGCTGGCCGCCGCGGCCCGCGGCGAGATCCTGGTGTTCGTCGACGCCGACGTCGTGCTCGCCCCGCACGCGGTGGCCGCTGCCGTCGCGGTGCTGCGCGGACCGCGCCCGCTGGACCTGCTCAGCCCGTGGCCCCGCCAGATCACCTCCGGGGCCGCGGCCCGGCTGGTGCAGCCGCTGCTGGCGTGGTCGTGGCTGACCACGCTGCCGCTGCGGCTCGCCGAGCGGTCGCGGCGGCCGTCGATGGCGGCGGCCAACGGCCAGTTCCTGCTCGTCGAGGCCGATGCGCTGGCCCGCGCCGGCGGCTGGCGGTCGGTGGCCGGTGCGGTCCTCGACGACATCTCGCTGGCGCGGGCCGTGCGGACGTCCGGCGGCCGCACCGGGCTGGCCGACGGCTCGCGGCTGGCGACATGCCGGATGTACGCCAGCGGCCGGGAACTGCGCGACGGGTACCGCAAGTCGCTGTGGGCGGCGTTCGGCTCCCCGGTCGGCGCGGTCGCGGTCGGTGCGGCGCTCGCCGTCGTCTACGTCCTGCCCGCGGCCGCGGCGGTGACGGGTTCGCGGGTCGGCGCGCTCGGGTACTCGGCGGCCGTGGTGGGTCGGATCTTGGCGGCGCCGTGGTGCGGCCGGTGGTGGGACGGCGTCGCGCATCCGGTGTCGGTGCTGACGTTGCTCGGGCTGTTGGCGTCGTCGTGGTCGGGGCGGCGGCGCGGTGCTCTGCAGTGGAAGGGCAGGCCGGTATGAGCCACGTGGTGGTGATCGGCGCGGGGCTCGGTGGTCTCGCGGCCGCCGCGCGGCTCGGTGCCGCCGGTCATCGCGTCACGGTCTTCGAGAGCGCGGGCACCGTCGGCGGGAAACTCGGGGTGATCGAGCGCGACGGGTTCACCTTCGACACCGGGCCGTCGCTGCTCACCATGCCCGCGGTGCTGGAGCAGTTGTTCGCCGACACGGGCGGCCCCGCCGCACTGCCGCTCACGCCGGTCGACCCGGCGTGCGTCTACACCTTCGCCGACGGCACGACGCTCGAGTTGCCGTTCGACCGGTCGCGGGCGCCCGCGGCGTTCGACGCGGCGTTCGGTCCCGGCGCGGGGGAGGCGTGGTCGCGGCTGCACGCGCGCTCGGAGCGGCTGTGGGAGCTGGTCGGCGAACCGGTGCTGCGGCGCCCGGTGTCGCTGGCCGCGCTGGCGCGGATGAGCGCGCGACCGGCCGACCTGACGGCGGTCGCCCCGTGGCGAACGATCGACGGGCTGGCCCGCCGGCTTCTGCCTGACCCGCGAATGCGGTTGTGGCTCAACCGGTATGCCACCTACTCCGGGTCGGATCCGCGCCGCACGCCGGCGGTGCTGTCGGTGACGTCGTTCGTGGAGCAGGAGTTCGGCGCCTGGTACGTGCCGGGCGGGTTGCGCCGCATCGTCGACGCCGTCGCGCACCGCTGCGGTGACCTCGGGGTGCAGATCCGCACCGGCGCGACGGTCGAGGCGGTCACGGTGGCGGGCGGTCGGGCGACCGGGGTCCGGGTCGACGGCGTCGAGGTCGCCGCCGACGCGGTGGTCAGCAATGCCGACGCGACCGTGCTCTACGAGCGGCTGCTGCCCGCCGGCGCCCGGCGCCGACTGCGCGGCCGGTCCCCGTCGATGGCCGGCTTCGTGCTGCTGCTCGGCCTGTCCGGGCGGCGGCCCGGTGCCGCGCACCGCATCTACTTCCCCCGCGACTACGACGCCGAGTTCGACGCGATCTTCGGCAGCGCACCGCACCCGGTGCCCGACCCGACCATCTACGTGCACGCGCCCGACGACCCGGCGTTGCGGCCCGGCGACGACTGCGAGGGTTGGTTCGTGCTCGTCAATGCGCCCGCCCACGACCCCGCCGGCGGCGTCGACTGGGACGCCCCCGGGCTGCGCGAGCGGTACACCCGGCGGGTGCTGGACCTGCTCGCCGAGCGCGGCGCCGACGTCCGGGACCGGGTCCGGTTCGCCGACACCATCACTCCCGCCGACCTCGAGCGCCGCACCGGTGCGCCGGGAGGAGCGATCTACGGCACGGCGTCCCATGGACCGCGGGCCGCGCTGCGCAGGCCCGCCAACCGCGGGCACCTGCCGGGGCTGTATCTCGTCGGCGGTTCCGCGCATCCCGGCGGCGGCATCCCGCTGGTGCTGATGTCGGCAGAGATCGTCGCCGGGCTCATCGGGCCGGCGGAAACCGCGGCGGTATCGACCGGCGCACCCCGACCATCAGCTGCGCCAGGCCGACGACCCCGATTCCGGTCCACGTGATCGCGAACGTCGCCCCCCAGTTCCAGCCGAGCACCGGAAGCCCGGCCGGGAACGCCGCCGCGCCGCCGGCGGCCATCGCGACGACGATCAACCGGGTCGGCCGTTCGGCGACCGTCACCGCGCCGACGCCCGGCATGCCCGCCGCCTGGGCGCGTGAGCGCAGATACTCGTGCAGCAGGACGAGGGTCACCGCCGCGACCACCCACGCCGCCGGAGCTCCGAGCGCCAGCAGCACGGCGCCGAGCAGCAGATCACCGATCCGGTCGGCCACCGCGTCGACGACGGCGCCCAGCGGTCGGGCCCGGCCGGTGCGCAGCGCGACCGCGCCGTCCAGGCCGTCGAGCACCCCGGCCGCGACGATCAGCGGCACCGCCAGCCACGGCCGGCCCGGCCCGGCGACCACGGCGAGCGCGCCCGCCAGTGCCGCGACCCCGGTCACCGACAACACATCGGGAGGAATGCGCAGCACGGGCCCGGCGGCCAACGCGCGGACCATCCTCAGCCAGCCGCGGACCACCGCCGACGGTTCGACGCCGTCGTGCAGCGCCGACCAGCCGTCGTCGTCGGCCCCGGGTGCTCGGCTCACGGCCTCAGCCTGCCAGCAGCGGGCGTCGCTCGGTGGGAGGTCGCGGTGAGCCGGGCCCGCCGACTGGCGACCGAGGTCCGCCGCACGTTCCCGGGCAGCGACCTGTCGCTGTGGGCGGCGGGCGCGACGTTCTTCGGCATCATCGGGATCGCGCCGCTGGCGTTGGCGTCGTTGTGGGCCGTCGGCGCCCTGGTCGGCCACGACGCCGTCACCCGGGCGATGGACGCGGCGATCGGCGGGCTGCCCGACGGGCACGGCACCCCCGAGGCGCTGCGCACGCTGACGTCGGTGGCGCTGTCGATGTCGTGGCTGCAGGCGCTGGTGGTGCTGTTCCCGGCCAGCCTGTACGGCGAGGGGCTGCGCCGCGCGTTCGTCCAGATGTCCTCTGCGCCCGACACTCTCACCGGTTGGCGCGGCCGGGCCGGCCTGCTCGGGGTCGCGGCGGTCGCACCGTTTCTGGTGCTGGCGGTGTTGGCGTCGGCGCCCTACGTCGGCCCGCTGTACGACCGGGGCGGCTGGGCGTTGATGTGGGGAATCGTGGTGGCCTTCCACGTCGTCTGGCTGACGGTGTCGACGGCGCTGGTCGGCGTGTTCGCGTTGATCGGCCCCGGCCGGTTGGCCTGGCGGCCGGTGCTGATCGGCGCGTTCAACACCGGCGCGATCCTGGCCGGGTTCCTGCAGGGTTTCGTGCTGTTCCTGGCGATCCCGATTCCGTGGTCGGCGCCGTTCGGCGGGCTGCCGATCGTCGGTGCGGTCTCGGCGCTGGCGCTGTGGCTGTATCTCCTGCACATCCTGGTGCTGTGCGGTTTTCGCGTCACCGTGGCGCTCGACGAGGTGATGCGTCCGGCCGGCGGGGGGCGGCGGGATACAGCGCCGTAACGGAAACGGTTGTGAGTTAACGCAGGAGACACTGCGCGCTGCTGTAGGTGAAACCTGGCGGTCTGACGATTCCTTCTCGTGGAGACCAGTCAGGTCAGTAGCGCACCCACAACCGTTCGATCACCGGCGATCGCCACCGCATCCGGCAACACGTTCCTGTGCCTCGTCCGGTTCGCGCTGGCGAACATTCGGCGACGTCCAGAGCGGTTCCTGCTCTCTGTCATCGGCATCGCGCTCGCGATCGCCTGTGTCACCGTGGTGCGCACGATTTCGGCGAGTTTCGCGATCACCGGCGCCGATTCGGTGACCGACGTGCTCAGCGACGCCCAGCTGTGGGTCGTCCCCGCCGCGGGCGTGCACTACGACAGCAACGCCGAAGCCCTCGTCGCCGACGGGCCCGCGCCCGACCTCGACGTGCCCGCCGGGTGGACCGCCGTCCGCACACTGTCCGGTGTCACCGAATTCGACGGACACCGGATCTCGTTGCGCGGCAACGAGGCAACTCCACCCGGCGAAGCTGTCTTCGGATCCGCGGTCGTCGACCGCACCGGCGTGCGCCCGGGCGACCCGGTCAGCATCGGCGGGCGCACACTGGTCGTGCGCGTCGACGGCGCCGGTCAGTCGGTCACGGTCGCCACACCGGTCGCTGCGGCCGTCGTCGGCGCCAACGGCTGGTGGACGGTGTGGGCGCCGCCGGGCGACGAGAAGCGCCGCGACATCGCCCAGACCTTCGGCTCCGCCGTCGGTCTCGCTTCGACGGCCGATCCGTCGCAGCAACCCGACCCGCACGGTCGCGGGCTGATCTACGACACCGTCGGCGGCAGCAGCCCGCTCAGCTTCGAGCAGAAGTTCTCCGCGCTGTTCTCCGGCAAGGTGACCAGTTCGACGCTCGGGCTGATCTCGACGATCGGTCTGGGCCTCGGCTTCGTGATCGCGGTGTCGTCGTTCCTCGCCGCCGTCCACGAACGGCGACGCGAGTTCGGCATCATGTCGAGCATCGGGCTGGCCGACGAGGTCCTGTACTTCTTCCTCGTCGAATCGGCGATCGTGTTCATCGCCGCCTACGTCGTCGGCGTGCTGGGTGCCGGTTGCGCTGTGGCGCTGGTGATCCCGGGCATCGCCACGCCGACCGCCTGGCTGCAGGCGGCCGGGATGGTCGCGGCGTTCCTGCCGGCGATGGCGATCGTCGGCGCCCTGATACCGGTGCACCGGCTGCTGCAGCAACGGCCGGTCGCCCTTCTGGAGGCAACCTGATGTTGACCAAGGGACTGTCCTACGGGTGGCTCGCGACCCGCCGCCGGCTCCGCGAGTTGCTGCTGCCGGCTGTCACCACCGCGACGGGTGCCTTCCTGGTGGTCGTGGTGTTCGGGATGGCCGACGGGATCCGCGCGCAGTCGGCCTCGCTCGGCCACGCCGAGGAGATCGGGCGCGCGGTGCTGCTGATCGCCATCACCGTGCTGCTGGTCGGCGTCGTGGAGGTCGCGGTCGCGACCACCCGCACCGTCGCGCACCGCACCCGCGAACTCGGGGTCCTGGGCGCCAACGGAGTGCCGCGCCGGCCGGTGGTCGCCGCGCTGCTGGTCGAACCGGTGATCGCCGCCGTCGCCGGCGCGCTCGCCGGTGCCGGTCTGGCCGCGGTGTGCGTAACCGTGCTGGGCGCAACAGGACTGGTCGCCACCGGCGTCTCGGGTGGCGGCCTGCTGGCCGGTGTCGCGGTCGCGGTGGGGGTGAGCGTGGCCGCGGCGCTGGCCACCAGCATCGTGCCCACCTACACCGCGGCGTCCAAGCCGCCGATCCGTTCCCTGACCGCAGGAGGCTGACGATGACCGCTCTCGAAGACAGCACCGACGTCGTACCCGCCGCCGACGGTCCGGCCCCGGTGATCGACATCTCTGACGTGTGGAAACTGCACAAGCTCGGCGACGAGGTCGTCAAGGCGCTGGTCGCCGCCGAACTGCAGGTGATGCCCAGCGAATTCGTCTGCCTGATGGGACCGAGCGGCAGCGGCAAGTCCACCCTGCTCAACATCATCGGCGGATTGGATCGGCCCACCAAGGGCACCGTGAAGATCGCGGGCACCGACACCGCGTCGCTGACCGAGAGCCAGTACGCCGCGCTGCGTCACGACACCATCGGCTTCATCTTCCAGAGCTACAACCTGATCCCGTTCCTGTCGGCGGTCGAGAATGTCGAACTGCCGCTGATGTTCGAGCCGTACGACCGGAAGGCGTTGCGCGCCAGAGCGGTCGAACTTCTCGAGCTCGTCGGCCTGGCGCACCGCGTGCACCATCAGCCCACCAAGATGTCCGGCGGCGAGCAGCAGCGCACCGCGATCGCGCGCTCACTGATCAGCAGCCCGACGCTGGTGCTCGCCGACGAACCGACAGCCAATCTCGACCACCGCACGGGGGAGACGGTGGTGCGCATGCTGCGCGACCTGTGCTCGACCATGGGCGTCACCGTGGTCGCCAGCACCCACGACCCCACGGTGGCCGACGAAGCGAGCCGTGTCGTCCGGATGAAAGACGGACAGATCGTCAACTGAACCGCTTGGAGACAACATATGACACAAGCAGAAGCGGCCCCGCCCAGCAGCTCCGCGCCGGTGGCCGGCCGCGACAAACTCATGACCACCGAGCTCGTCCCCGAGCAGATCCTGCCGAAGGTGATGAGCACGTTCGGGCTGACCGCCGCCTACGTCTTCATCATCTGCTGGGTCACCGGCTCGTCGGTGATGGCCTCCGGCGGCTGGACCGCGATCCCGATGTGGGTGCTGGGCATCCTGACCTTCCTGATCCCGGCGGGCATGGCCGTGGTCGAACTGGGCAACCTGTGGCCCGGTCAGGGTGGCGTCTACATCTGGGCGTACCGGACGATGGGGGAGACCTGGGGTTTCATCGGCGGATACCTGTCGTGGGTGCCGGTGATCCTCAACGCCGCCTCCTCACCGGCGGTCGTGCTGCAGTTCCTGCTGCTGGCGTTCCACGCCGAACTCGGCCTGATGACCAGCATCATCCTGCAACTGGTGATCCTGTGGACGGTGATCGGGCTGGCGCTGGCCAAACTCGCCGCCAACCAACGGATCATGAACATCGTCTTCGTCGTCTACTGCGCGCTGACGCTGACGATATTCATCTGCGGACTGCTCTATGCCGGTGAACACGGTTCGGCGACACCGTTCAGCTGGCACGACGCCACGGTGCCGAACTTCGCCGCCGCCGGCTTCCTCTACGGCACGGTGCTGCTGTATCTGCTGGGCGTGGAGACCCCGTACAACATGGGCGCCGAGTTCCTGTCGGTGCGCAAGAGCGGTCCCCGGATGATCCTGTGGGGCTCGGTTGCGCTGGTCGCGATCTACCTGCTGACCACGCTCGGCACGATGATGGCGCTGCCCGGCGACGAGATCGACCCCGTCACCGGGATCATCGGAATGCTCGACGTCGCAGGGTTTCCCGGGCTGATGGAGATCTGTGCGGTTGTGCTGGCCGGCATCATCATCGTCGCGCTGATGACCTACCAGGTGGCGTATTCGCGGCTGATCTTCGTCTCCGGCCTGGAGCGTCATCTGCCCCGCATCTTCACCCACCTCAACCCGCGCACCCGCAACCCGGTGACGGCCATCCTGATCCAGGGTGTGATCTCCTCGCTGATCCTGGTGGGGCTGTACTCGCAGAGCAGCATGGCCAACGTCACGATCTACCTGCAGGGCGGGTTGTCGACCGTCTGGCTGCTGTCCGGCTTCTTCTTCCTGTTCCCGGTCATCATCGCCCGCAAGAAGTATGCGGATCGCTATGCCACAGAACAGTTCTGGCGGATCCCGGGCGGAATGGTCGGGGTGTGGATCACCGTCATCGTCGGTACTCTCGGCACGATCGGCGGCGTCTACTACTCGTTCGTCACCCCCTGGATCGACGTGTCCACCGCGAACTGGATGACCTGGGTCGGCGGCATCAGCCTCGGCATGTTCGCGCTGGGCCTGGTCGTCTACGTCTTCGGCAGGCGGTCCGCGCACAAGGTCTCCCAAGAAGACGCACTCGCACATCTGGCAGTACTCGACCTGAAGGACGACACCAAATGACGATGGAAAGCACCGTGCCCGCCACGGACACCACCGACGCCGCCGGCTACCCGCTCGACCCGCTGACGGGCGCCGAGATCGTCACCGCGGCCACCGTCATCGGGGAATCCGAATACGCCACGCCCACCCTGCGTTTCGTGATGATCCAGCTGGCCGAGCCGGCGAAACCGGCGGCGCTCACCTTCACCAGCGACGACGACGTGCCGCGCGAGGCGTTCGTCACGATGTACGACCCGGGCGCCAAGATGCTCTACGAGGCCACCGTCGACGTCCGAGCGCGGCTGATCACCTCGTGGACCCCGATTCCGGGCAAGTTCCCGTCGTACCTGGTGGAGTGGATGACCGGCGTCGAGGAGAAGGTCCGCGAAGACCCCCGCTGGCAGGAGGCCATGCGCAAACGCGGCGTCACCGACTTCGACCTGGCGATGATCGATCCGTGGCCGGCCGGCTACTACGGCCCGCAGGACCACTACGACGACTCGCCGCTGGTGTGCCGGCCGCTGACGTTCGTGCGGTCCGCGCCGGGCGAGCACGGCTACGCGCGCCCGGTCGAGGGGCTGATCGTGACGTTCAACCTGGACGCCATGGAGGTCATCGACGTCGAGGACCACGGCACGGTGCCGCTGCCCCCGACGGCAGGCAACTACACCGAGCGGTTCATGTTCGACGAGAACAACCGCCCGGCGTTCACCGAGTTCCGCCCCGACGTCAAGCCGATCGAGATCACCCAGCCCGAGGGCCCCAGCTTCACCGTCGACGGCTGGAAGGTCGAGTGGCAGAAGTGGTCGATGCGGCTGGGATTCAATGCCCGCGAGGGCATCACGCTGCACGAGATCACCTACACCGACCGCGGTGAGACCCGGCCGCTGATCTACCGGGCGTCGCTGTCGGAGATGGTGGTGCCCTACGGCGACTCCTCACCGACCCACTGGAACAAGAACGTGTTCGACATGGGTGAAGTGGGCATGGGATTCAGCGCCAACCCGCTGACGCTGGGCTGCGACTGTCTCGGTGAGATCCACTACTTCGACGCGACGCTCAACGACTCGTCGGGTAACCCGGTGACCATTCCCAACGCGATCTGCATGCACGAGGAGGACTTCGGGATCTCGTGGAAGCACACCGACTTCCGCACCGGGGAGGTCGAGGTGCGCCGCTCGCGGCGGCTGGTGATCTCGATGATCTGCACCGTCGGCAACTACGAGTACGGCTTTTTCTGGTACTTCTACAACGACGCCTCGATGGAGGTCGAGGTCAAGCTGTCCGGTGTGTTGACCACCGGTGCGGTGCTCGACGGTGAGGAGCCCCGGTGGGGAAAGCTGGTGGCGCCGAACATCTACGGGCCGAACCACCAGCACTTCTTCAACTTCCGCCTCGACATGAGCATCGACGGTGCCGGCAACAGCGTGTACGAGGTGGATTCCGTTCCCGAACCCGATCCGGCCCTGAACCCGCACCACAACGCCTGGATCACCCGCGACACGCTGGTGGCATCCGAGGCGGCGGGTGCGCGTGACTGGGACTGGTCGACGGGGCGGTACTGGAAGATCACCAACCCGAACAAGCGCAACGAGGTCGGCAATCCGGTGGCCTACAAGCTCACCCCGCGCGACGTCGTGCCGGTGATGGTGCAGGAGGGCTCCTACATCTACGACCGCGCGCGGTTCGTCCAGCACAACCTGTGGGTGACCAAGTACGACCCCGCCGAGAAGTACGCCGCGGGTGACTACATGTACCAGTCCGCCGAGATGCAGGGCCTGCCCGTGTATCTCGAGGACGACGCGCCGCTGGAGAACACCGACGTCGTGCTGTGGTACACGGTCGGGGCCCACCACGTGGTGCGCCCGGAGGACTGGCCGGTGATGCCATGCGCGTACACGGGTTTTCACCTCAAGCCGGTCGGCTTCTTCGACGGCAACCCCGCGCTCGACTTTCCGCCGTCACCGCCGAAGGCGTGCCACCACCACTGACGCTCAGGCGATCTCGCGGCACACCTCGGCGGTCGCCCTGCTCAGCGATGCGGCGCCTTCACGCAGCGCCTGCTCGAGCGGGGTGCCGTCGGGGGTGATCGCCACCAGGCGGTGCACGCCGTGGTCGAGTAGCACCGAGGCGTCCGGGGCGACCCGCCCGGCGAAGATCACCACCCGGGCGCCCGCGCGGTGTGCGGCTTGCGCGACGCCGAACGGTGTCTTGCCCATCACGGTCTGGGCGTCGACGCTGCCCTCGCCGGTGAACACCCAGTCGGCGCCGTGCAGCGCCCGCTCCAGGTTCACTGTGGCCGCGACCTCATTGACCCCGGGTTCGCTTGTGGCGCCCAGGAACTCGACCAGCGCGAAGCCCATGCCGCCGGCCGCGCCGGCACCGGGACGCTGCGGCTGCGCGCCGCCCAACGTGGCCGCCGTGACCTGTGCCAGCCGCGCCAGCGCCGCGTCGAGCCGGTCGACGTCGGCGGGGCTGGCGCCTTTCTGCGGCCCGAACACCGCGCTGGCGCCGGTGGGGCCGAGCAGGGGAGCGGTGACGTCGGAGGCGACGCGGATCCGCACCTCGCGCAGGCGCGGATCCAGGCCGGTGGTGTCGATGCGGTCGAGGCGTTCCAGCGCGGCGCCGCCGGGTTCGAGCGGGTTGCCGTCGGCGTCGAGGAACCGTACGCCCAGCGCGGTGAGCATCCCGGTCCCGCCGTCGTTGGTGGCTGAGCCGCCCAGCCCGATCAGGAAGTCCTCGGCCCCGCGGTCGAGCGCCGACGAGATCAGCTGTCCGACACCGAAGGTGCTGGCGCGCAGCGCATCCCGCCCACCCGGGGCGATGCGTTCGAGTCCGGCGGCGGCGGCCATCTCGATGACGGCCAAGGCCCGCAGCGGCACATGACCGTAGCGGGCGGTCACCCTGCGGCCCAGCGCGTCGGCGACCTGCGCCTCGACGTATTGCCCGTGCAGCGCGTCGACCACGGCCTCGACGGTGCCTTCGCCGCCGTCGGCCATCGGCACACCGACGACCTCGGCGTCCGGCAGCACCGCCTCGACCCCGGCGCGCATCGCGGCGACCGCCTCCGACGCGGTCATCGACTCCTTGAACGAGTCCGGGGCCAGCACGATCTTCATGGTGCGTAGTCTCGCAGACTTCAGTCGGTGCCGAGGGCCGCCAGGATCTTCTTGAACTCCTGCTGCTGCCGCGCCGTGAGGTTGGCCATCAGGCTGCGCTCGGCCGCGCGGACACCGGAATCGGTGCGCTTCAACAGTTCCGTGCCGTCGCGGGTGATGCGCGCGGGCAGCGACCGGCCGGAGGCGACGGTGGCGGGCCGGGCCACCAGTCCGCGCTCCTCGAGGCCACGCAGCACCACGTTCATCGCCTGCGGAGAGACGTTGAAGTCGCGGGCGAGTTCGGCGTTGGACCGGCCCTCGTGCTGCGAGAGGATCCGCATGCAGAGGTATTGCGGGAACGTCACGCCCAGCGGTTCGAGGACCGTCGCGGTGACCTCCGCGCGCAGGGCGTTCGCGACCCGCGACAGCAGGAAGCCCAACGGCTTGTCCTCGAGCGATTCGTTCATGTCAAGTATGTTGACATATATCAACCACGTTGATATCAACGAGTGATGACTGATCATGACGAGATGTTCGAAAGTGCCTACCGTGGCGAGGCCGAGGAGATGGGCCTGGGAAACCGCCCGCCGTGGAGCATCGGCGAGCCGCAACCGGAGATCCGCGCGCTGATCGACGCCGGCAAGTTCCACGGTGACGTGCTCGACGCCGGCTGCGGCGAGGCGGCAACGTCGATGTATTTGGCCGAGCGCGGCTTCACCACCGTCGGGCTGGACATGTCGCCGACGCCGATCGAGATGGCCCGTGCCGAGGCGCAGCGGCGCGGTCTGACCACCACGAGCTTCGAGGTGGCCGACATCAGCTCGTTCACCGGCTACGACGGCCGGTTCGGCACGATCGTCGACAGCACGCTGTTCCACTCGATGCCGGTGGAACTGCGCGAGGGCTACCAGCAATCGATCGTGCGCGCGGCCGCGCCCGGCGCGTCGTACTTCGTGTTGGTGTTCGACCGCAACAAGCTGCCCGAAGGGCCCGCCAACCCCGTCACCGAGGACGAGCTGCGCGACGTGGTGTCCAAGTACTGGGTGATCGACGAGATCCGGCCCGCCCGCATCCACGCCAACCTGCCCCCCAACTTCGACGCGCCGATGCCGTTCGAGGACGTCCGCGACGAGCCCAACGGACGCAAGTCCGTGCCTGCCTGGCTGCTGTCCGCCCACCTGGGGTAGCCGACTCGCCGGTTCTCTCACCCCCTTGGCCGCGAACCGCTGCGCCATGAGGCAGGATGAGGAAAATCTCAGCGAGACCCGAAGGAGTCGGATGGCGGATTCCAGTGTCACCGGCCAGGCAACTTCCGATCCGAACGGCAAGGTCTCCCGCGATTCGAACCGGCCCTACCGCCGGGTGCTGCTCAAACTCGGCGGGGAGATGTTCGGCGGCGGCGCGGTCGGGCTCGACCCCGACGTCGTGCACCAGGTGGCGCGCCAGATCGCCGAGGTGGTGCGCAGCGGGGTGCAGGTCGCCGTCGTGATCGGCGGCGGCAATTTCTTCCGCGGGGCTCAACTGCAGCAGCGCGGGATGGAACGGACCCGCAGCGACTACATGGGCATGCTCGGCACCGTGATGAACAGCCTGGCGCTGCAGGACTTTCTGGAGAAGGAGGGCATCGCGACACGGGTGCAGACCGCGATCGCGATGGGCCAGGTCGCCGAGCCGTACATCCCGCTGCGCGCGGTCCGCCACCTGGAGAAGGGCCGCGTGGTGATCTTCGGGGCCGGCATGGGGCTGCCGTACTTCTCCACCGACACGACCGCCGCACAGCGCGCGCTGGAGATCGGCGCGGAGGTGGTGCTGATGGCCAAGGCCGTCGACGGCGTGTTCACCGCCGACCCGCGCGAGCACCCCGACGCCGAACTGCTGACCGCGATCAGCCACCGCGAGGTCATCGACCGCGGCCTGAAGGTGGCCGACGCCACCGCGTTCAGCCTGTGCATGGACAACGGCATGCCGATCCTGGTGTTCAACCTGCTCACCGACGGCAATATCGCGCGAGCGGTCGCGGGTGAGAAGATCGGAACACTGGTCACCACCTGACCCGGAAATCGGGCGAACGTAAGCGACGGGAGAACGAGCGTGATCGACGAGACCCTCTTCGACGCCGAGGAGAAGATGGAGAAGGCGGTGTCGGTGGCCCGCGACGACCTGGGCGCGATCCGCACCGGGCGGGCGAATCCGGGCATGTTCGCGCGTGTTCACGTCGACTACTACGGCTCGGCCACCCCGATCACGCAGCTGTCCAGCATCAACGTGCCCGAGGCGCGCCTGGTCGTCATCAAGCCGTACGAGGCCAACCAGCTGCGCAACATCGAGGACGCGATCCGCAACTCCGACCTGGGCGTGAACCCGACCAACGACGGCAACGTCATCCGCGTGGCCATCCCGCAGCTGACCGAGGAACGCCGCCGTGACCTGGTCAAGCAGGCCAAGGCCAAGGGCGAGGACGCGAAGGTGTCGGTGCGCAACATCCGTCGTAAAGCGATGGAGGAACTGCACCGCATCAAGAAGGACGGCGAGGCGGGTGAAGACGAGGTCGCCCGCGCGGAGAAGGACCTCGACAAGGCCACCGCCAACTACACCGGCCAGATCGACGAGCTGGTCAAGCACAAAGAAGGCGAGCTGCTGGAGGTCTAGTGACCGAACAGCACTCGAGTCCTGTGGCAGAGACGCCGGTCGACGAACCGCCCAAGAAGAAATCGCGGGCGGGTCGCGACCTACCCGCGGCGATCGGCGTCGGCGTCCTGCTCGGCGGCGTGGCGATCGGCACGCTGCTCTTCGCGCCGATCGGCTGGCTGCCGGTGCTGGCGTTCTTCATCCCGATCGCCACCCACGAGGTGATCCGCCGGCTGCGGGAGGCCGGCTACGACCTGCCCGCGATCCCGCTGCTGCTCGGCGGCCAGGCGATGATCTGGCTGACCTGGCCCTTCGGACCGGCCGGTCTGCTCGGCGCGTACGGCGGCACGATCGTCGTGTGCATGGTGTGGCGGCTCGTCGGCCGCGGCCTGCGTCAGCAGCCGGTGAACTACCTGCGCGACATCTCCGCATCGGTCCTGCTGGCGACCTGGGTGCCGCTGTTCGCCGGGTTCACCGCGCTCCTGATTTTCCAGGACCACGGCGGCGGCCGCGTCTTCACGGTGATCGCGACGGTCGTCTTCGCCGACATCGGCGGATACGTCGCCGGTGTGCTGTTCGGCCGACACCTGATGGCGCCGGCGATCAGCCCGAAGAAGTCCTGGGAGGGCCTGGGCGGCTCGATGGTGTTCGGCATCGCCGCCGCTGTGGTGTCGGTGACGTTCTTCATGGACAAGCCGGCGTGGGTCGGGGTGCCGCTCGGGCTGATGCTGGTGATCACCGGCGTGCTGGGTGACCTGGTCGAGTCGCAGGTCAAGCGTGAGCTCGGGATCAAGGACATGGGCGCGCTGCTGCCGGGTCACGGCGGGATCATGGACCGCATCGACGCGATGCTGCCGTCGGCGGTGGCGGGCTGGATCGTGTTGACGCTGTTGGCCTAGCCCGGCGCCGGGCCGGTCAGATAGCGCTCGACGGTCGGGCCGACGAACGCCACCAGGTCGTCGATGGACGTGGACGCCATCGGTTCGATCTTGAGTTGATAGCGCGCGAAGGCCAACCCCATCAGATGGCTGGCCACGAGTTCGACCCGCAGCTCGGCGTCGTCGACACCGAACTCGGCGGCGACGCGCTTCGCCATCGGGCCGGCGAGCGCGTCGTGTAACACCTTGCGCGCCATGGGTTGTATCGCCGCCGACCGCCACAACGTCAGCAGAGGTTCGAACGCGCCGCCTTCGTCCCAGCGCTCGAGGAAGCGGCGCACCAGTCGGCGGCCGATGTCGTCGGTGCCCTCGTCGAGGAGCGCGTCGGCCTGAAACAGCGGGTGTTGCGGCCCGGTGAGCACGGAGGCGCCGAAGAGCCCCTCCTTGTTGCCGAAGAAGTAGTACACCATCGCGACATCGACACCCGCGTAGGCGGCGATCCGGCGCACCGTGGCGCCCTCGTATCCGTCGCGCATGAAGGTCTTTCGCGCCGCGTCCACGATGCGTTGTTTGCTCTCCTGTCCAGTGCGCCACCGGCCCGCCCGCTTCTTCTCGGTCACCGGCCCAGAATACTTCAACACGCGTTGATGTATGGCTGTCCGCGGGCGTAGCGTCGATTGTTCAACGCCTGTTGATGAAAAGGAGGATCCGATGACCGAGACACGCAACCGTCGGCTGTGGTGGCGCCACGCGCTGTCGTTTCTCGTCGCGCCCGTGACGATGACGGTGTTCATCCCGGCGCTGATCGTGGCCTGGGCCGACATCCGACTGCCCGCGTACGACTCGCCGTCGACCATCGGTCTGCTGCTCGTCGGGTGCCTGTTGGTCGCCGGCGGCGTGGGGATGCTGCTGTGGACGGTGTACCTGTTCGACCGGGTGGGCAAGGGCACGCTCGGCGTGGGCGAGGTGATGGGCCAGCCGGTCAACCTGGTGGTGCACGGGCCGTATCGGCATGTCCGCAACCCGATGATCAGCGGTGTCGTCGCGATCCTGCTCGGCGAGGCGGCGATCGCGGCGTCGGGATGGATGTTACTATGGGCCGCAACGTTTTTCGTGATGCTCACGACCTTCATTCAGGTGTGGGAGGAGCCGCATCTGGCCGAACGCTTCGGTGAGGAGTACACGACCTACCGGCGCAATGTGCCGCGATGGCTGCCGCGCATCACGGCGTGGGAACCGCAGGCATCACGGTCATCTTGACGGCGCCGTCGTGCATCGGTGCCGTTGAGCCAGCACGCCGCGGCGCCGACGGCCAGGCCGACCGCGACGCCGACGTCGGGCCGCTGGCCGAGCATGACCCACGACAACAGCCCGGCGACCGCGGGGATGACGGTGAACAGCATGGCGACGGTCGCGGCGCCGTATTCGTTGATCCCGCGCACGTAGAGCGTCATCGACAGCACGGCGTTCAACAGCACCACCGCCGCGACGGTGGCTGCGGCCTTCCACGGATCGGTCACCGACCACGGCGTGACGGCGGCCAGCACGGCGATGGGCAGCACGCACGCGGCGTTCTGCAGCGCCGCCGTTGCGCGGAAATCGACTCCTGAGCAGAACTTCTGCTGGTAGACGCCGCCCGCGGCCACCGCGAACAAGGACACCAGGATCAGCAGCACCGCCGCATCGACTCCGCCGACCGCAATCAACCGTCCCGCGCATGCCGCGAGCACTGCCGCGACGCCCAACGCCAACGCGCCCACTCGGGCCGGCGTCATGCCCTCGCCGAGGAACATCGCCGCCAACACCGCGGTGACCACGGGATTCATCGAGATGATCACGGCGCCGAGTACTGCGGGCGCGCCGTGCAGCAGCGCCAGGTACAGGCACGAGAACAGCACACCCTGGGCGAGCAACCCACTGATGAGCACATGCACCAGCGTTCGTCCTGTGGGCCATTTCACTCGCGCGGCCGCGGCCCATGCCGACAGGATGGCGGCGGCCAGACCGAATCTGAACACCAGCACCGCCATCGGCGACATGACTGAAACAGCAAGCGCACCAATGGGATAGCCCAACGCATAGAAGAACGTCAGCGGCGCCGCGGTGCGCAGCGGCATGGACGGGCGGGGCACGGGTCCCATGGTGGCGACCAACGTCTCCGTTGGCGAATTAATTTCGACCCCGCCGGAAGTGGGATACTGGGTTCACATGCCCACGTCCTTGCCCCTCGTCTTCGACCCGCCGCGCCGCGCGATGCCGCCGCGGCATCTCGCCGACCTCGACGAAGCGGGTCGCGTCGCTGCCGTCGCGGACCTCGGGCTGCCGAAGTTCCGTGCCAAACAGCTGGCCAACCAGTACTACGGCAGGCTGATCGCCGATCCGCACCAGATGACCGATCTGCCCGCGGGCGTGCGCGACCAGGTCGCCGACGCGCTGTTCCCGACGCTGCTCGACGCGGTCCGCGAGATCGAGACCGACGCCGGGGAGACGCGCAAGATGCTGTGGCGCGCGGTCGACGGCACGACGTTCGAGTCGGTCCTGATGCGCTATCCGCAGCGCAACACCGTCTGCATCTCCTCGCAGGCCGGGTGTGGAATGGCGTGTCCCTTCTGCGCGACGGGCCAGGGCGGGCTCAAGCGCAACCTGTCGACGGCCGAGATCCTCGAACAGGTGCGGGCCGCGGCGGTGGAACTGCGCGACCGCGACGGCGACGGGATCGCGCCCGCGGCCCGCGGCGGCAGGTTGTCGAACATCGTGTTCATGGGCATGGGGGAGCCGCTGGCCAACTACAACCGGGTGCTGGCCGCCGTGCGGCGGATCATCGCGCCCGCGCCCAACGGCTTCGGCATCTCGGCGCGCTCGGTCACGGTGTCGACCGTCGGGCTGGCGCCGGCCATCCGCAAGCTCGCCGACGAACGGCTCGGTGTGACGCTGGCGCTGTCACTGCACACCCCCGACGACGAACTGCGCGACACGCTCGTCCCGGTGAACAACCGGTGGAAGGTGTCCGAAGTGCTCGACGCGGCGCGGTACTACGCCGACGTGACCGGGCGGCGCGTGTCGATCGAGTACGCGCTGATCCGCGACGTCAACGACCAGCCCTGGCGCGCAGACCTTTTGGGCAAGAAGCTGCACGCCGCGCTGGGACCGCTGGCGCACGTCAACCTCATCCCGCTCAACCCCACGCCCGGCAGCGAGTGGGACGCCAGTCCCAAGCCCGTCGAGCGCGAGTTCGTCCGGCGGGTGCGCGAGCGCGGCGTCTCATGCACGGTGCGCGACACCCGCGGCCGCGAGATCGCCGCCGCCTGCGGCCAGTTGGCGGCCCAGAGCTGAGCTCTCGTTGCGCCGAGACCGACGCTTTGGCGGATTTCGCGCGCGGATTTCCGCCAAAACGTCGGTCTCGACGTCAATCGGCTCCCGGCCGGTTGATGAACCAGACGTTGTCCTCGCGCAGATGGCGGCTGCGCCACCCGTCGGCCGTGCGCACCAGTTGGTGGAAGTAGTAACCGCCACACGAACTCTGCTCGGCCATCCCCGGAAGCTGGATCGGGTTGTAGAACATCGCCCGGACCTCGGCGGTGTCTCCGGAGATGTCGGCTTCGATGTTGGTGATGTAGTGCATGCTCCACGGGATCGCGGTGAACGCCGAGCTGAACAGTTCGGCGATCTCGTCGCGCGAACCCGGCGGGATGCCGGCCGACGAGTAGTCGATCACCGCGTCGTCGGTGAACACCGAGCGGTACAGGTCCCAGTCCTTGGTGTCGACGGCGCGGGCGTAGCGGTACAGCAGCCGGGCGATGTCGGCCTCGTCGCTCACTCCGGCATGCCGATCGTCTTGGCCTCCAGGTACTCCTTGTACCCCTCTTCGCCGTTGCGGTAGCCCAACCCGGATTGCTTGGTGCCGCCGAACGGGCTGCCGATTCCGAAGTGGCTCTTGCCGTTGATCGTCACGTTGCCGGTGCGCATGCGCTTGGCGACCTCGAACGCGCGGTCCACGTCGCCGGAGGACACCTCGCCGGACAGCCCGTAGATCGAGTTGTTGGCGATCGCGATCGCCTCGTCGTCGGTGTCGTAGGGCGTGACCGTGAGCACGGGGCCGAAGATCTCCTCCTGCGCCACTTGCGAATTCGGGTCGACATCGGCGAGCAGGGTGGGCTGGGTGTAGTAGCCGGTCGGCAGGTTCTCCGGGATGCCGCCGCCGGTGACCAGCCGCGCGCCGGAGTCGACGCCGCTCTTGATCAGGCCGAGCACCTTCTGACGTTGCGTCTCGCTGATCTGCGGGCCCTGCATGTTGCCCGGCGTCCAGGGGTCGCCGACCGGGAAGCCTTCCATCATCGCCTTGAGCATCTCGATGCCCTCGTCATAGCGGCTGCGCGGCAACAGGATCCGGCTGGGCAGGATGCAGGACTGGCCGCTCATCACGCACGCCATCATCGCGGCCATCGGCAGCGCGGAGTTGAAATCGGCGTCGTCGAGCACGATGTGGGCCGACTTTCCGCCCAGCTCAAGCAGCGTCTTCTTCACCGTCGGCGCGCCGGCCGCCAGGATCGCCCGCCCGGTCGCGGTCGACCCGGTGAACGTGATCATGTCGACCCGCGGATCGGCCGACAGCGCCGCGCCGACCTCGTTGGCGTTGGACACCACGACGTTGAACACCCCGGCCGGGATGTCGGTCTCCTCGGCGACGATGCGCCCGTACTCGCTGCCCGACCACGGGGTCAGCTGTGCGGGTTTGAGCACGACGGTGTTCCCCGCCATCAGCGCGGGCACGGTCTCGGCGACGTTGAGGTAGAACGGCACGTTCCACGGCGTGATCGCGCCGACGACGCCGACGGGCTCGTAATGGATCTTGCGGCGAGCGGGCCCCAGCGGCGTGTCGTGTACGCCGTTGTCGACTAGGTAGTCGAACGCCTTGCCGTGCTCGGCCCAGTGCTTGACCTCCTCGATCGGACTCTCGATCTGGCTGCCGGTCACCGTCACCGGGCAGCCGACCTCGGTGATCAGGATGCGCCGCAGCCGTTCCTTGTTGCGTTCGAGAGCTTCGTGGAGCTGAGTCAGGCAGTGGTAGCGGAATTCGAGGTCGCGGGACCAGTCGGTCTCGTCGAAGGCGCGCCGGGCCGCACCCACCGCGCGGGCCATGTCCTCGACGGTGCCGTCGGTCGCCCTGCCGGCCACCTCTTCGCTGGCCGGATGGATGACGTCGAACGTCGCGCCACTGGCGGTGGTCTGCAACTCGCCGTCGATCAGCATCCGCTCGTCACCGGCCAGGACGCCGGTCTCACTCTGCACCTGGGTCATGCGGACAGCTTTACAAATTTCTGCGCGAGTGTCAGCCGTTCGCTTTGATTCCGGTGGCGTGCCGCAACTGGGCGAGGAACTGGTCGTCGTCGTCGCTGCGCACGATGTAGTGCGAGATGGCGACCCGAATTGCGGTGGCCGCCTTGACCGCTCCGTTCGGGCCGGACAGCAGCCGCTGCAGCCGCGCACGCATCACCGGGACGATCCGGCCCAGCTGCGCGATGACGACCTCGGGTTCGATGTCGACCAGCCGCACGCCGGAGTACGAGTGCTGGTAGTCGACGATGAAGCGCAGCGCGGCGTCGAGCTTCTCGGTGCCGCGCAGGCCGGCCGTCGCCTTGCTGATGCCGTTGTCGAACAGGTCGCGCTCGTAGGTGCCGAACGCATCGAGCAGTTCACCTTTTGAGGCGAACCAGCGGTACAGCGTCGGGCGGGACACCCCTGCCTGCAACGCCACCTCGGAGAGGCTGAGCTTGGTCTGGCCGCTGCGCGCGAGGACTTCGGCGGTGGCGGCGAGGATGCGGTGCCGCGTCGAGGTGTCCTCGAAGTCGTGCAGCGGTTCGTTCACAGCTCCTCAATCGTCAGCGGTCGAGACGATCGTAGGTCCTTCTCACAGCGACTTCTGGAGTAATTCGACAGTGTCGAGGTCGGTCAGCGCGGCGACGGCCCGCCGCAGCCCCTCCAACGCGATGCCCTCGGCCTGCATCCCGCCCATCCCGGCGGTGATCAACGCCGCGACGTAGGCGTAAAGCGCGCCCTGCCGGTAGCGGTCCCACAGCTCGTCGCGGTCCAGGTTCGGCCCGCCGGCTGCGGCCAGCGTCTCGCGGTAGCGGTCGAGCAGTTCGCGTTGGTGGGCCCGGCGGTCCTCCGGCGTCATCCCGGTGACCAGCGTGTAGGCGAGTTCGCGGCCGGGGTGTCCGCGGCGCACCGCCTGCCAGTCCAGCAATCCGGCCTCGCCGTTGCGGAAGTACACGTTGCCCGGATGCGCGTCGCCGTGCATCACGGTGTGCGGCGGCTCGTCGATGAGGCGGGCCACCGCCCGGTAGTTCTCGTCGATGAAACGCCCGGCGTCGACCGCGATGTCGGTGCGCTCGCCGATACGGCGCGCCGATGTCTTGAGCAGGGGGCCGGTGAGCAGCGACGCGGTGTCGCCCGATGCGGTGTAGAGCCAGCCGGGGACCCGGTTCCAGAACTTCGCGTGCAGCCGGGCGAGCAGGTCGACGATCAGGCCCGCGCGGTCGGCGCTGAGCGGGTGCAGTGTGTCGGGAAACTCGCATTCGTCGGCCGGTAGGTCCTCCAGCACGAGGACGTAGCGGCCGATCACCGAGTCGAACGCCGAGCCGTGACAGTCCGGCACGCCGGTCATCCGCGGTGAGAGTTCGCGGTAGAAGCGGGTTTCGGTGGCGCCCAGCCGGCCCATCTCACCCATCAGGCGGGTGGCGACGGTCTCGGCGGCCAGCTTGACGAACACGGTCGGCGGGACGTCGTCGCCGGTGAGGGCGAGCCTGGCGCGTGCCGAGGTGCCGGCGTCACCACCGAGCAACGACACCGCGGTCACGCGGCGGCCGATGACCCGCGACAAGGCCGGCGCGTCCAGATCGGACACGGATCGGGGAAGTGACCGGAGACGGCCGATCGCGGCGTCGGTGGCGATACGTTGTACCCCGCGGCCCAGATGGGCGGCCAGGCCGACCACCGGCGTAGCGTGCTTCACCACGCCAGCTTACAAATTCGCCGATTAATGTAAAGAAGGTGTCGATGGCGGGTCCGCTCGAGGGTGTGCGTGTGGTCGAACTCGGCGTGTGGGTGGCCGGCCCGGCGGCCGGCGGGATCCTCGCCGACTGGGGCGCCGACGTCGTCAAAATCGAACCGCCGGGCGGCGACCCGGCGCGGATGTTCGGCCGCATGCTCGGCATCGAGGACGATCTGAGCCCGCCGTTCGAGATGGACAACCGGGGCAAGCGCAGCGTCGTGCTCGACGTCACCGCCGACGACGACCGCGTGACCGCGCTCGAATTGATCTGCGGGGCAGACGTTTTCCTGACCAACGTGCGGCCCGCGGCGCTGGCCCGGCTGGGTTTGGACTTCGAGACGGTCGCGGCGCGCAACCCGCGCCTGGTGTACGGGCTGATCACCGGTTACGGCGAGACCGGCCCGGACGCCGACCGGGCCGCCTACGACGTCGCCGCGTTCTGGGCCCGCTCGGGGCTGGCGCATCTGCTCACCAGACCAGGTGACACGCCGCCGTTTCAGCGCGGCGGGATGGGGGATCACGCGGCGGGGATGACGCTCGCCGCGGCGGTGTGCGCGGCGCTGGTGTCGCGGTCGCGCACCGGATCCGGTCAATTGGTCAGCACATCGCTGTTCCGCCAGGGCGCCTACACCGTCAGCTTTGACCTGAACACCTTCCTGCTCACCGGGCATCCGATCGCGATCGGCCGGCGCGAGACCATGGGCAACCCGTGCATGAACAACTACACCGCAGCCGACGGCCGCCGGTTCTGGATCGTGGGCCTGGAGGCGCGCAGGCACTGGCCGCCGCTGTGTCGCGCGGTCGGGCGTCCCGGCTGGCTGACCGATCCGCGCTTCGACACCGCGCAGGCCAGGGCGTCCAACGCGGCCGCGCTGATCGCGGAGCTCGACGAGATCTTCGCCACCCGCACGCTGGCGCAGTGGGCAGATTCCTTTGCGGCCGAGCCGGATCTGTTCTGGTCGCCGATCAATTCGCTGGAGGATGTGGTCGGCGACGAGCAGTTCCACGCCGCAGGCGGGATCGTCTATGTGCCCGACGGCGACGCGACGGTGCCGATGGCGGCCTCGCCCGCCGACTTCCACGGGACTCCATGGGCGCCGCGGTCGGTGGCGCCGAAACTGGGTCAGCACACCGAGGAGGTGCTCGCCGAACTCAGGGAGCCAGGTGCTTGACCCGGGCGGCGTGGCGCAGCTGCGCGAGGAAGTCTGCGTCGTCGTCGCTGCGAACGAGGTAATGCGAGACCGCGACCCGCACCGCCGTCGACACCGCAAGACCGGGATCGGGCCCGGGGGCGAGGCGCTCCAGCCGCTGACGCATCAGCGGGATGACGCGCGAGAGTCGCTTGATCACGAGTTCGGGTTCGATGTCGATCATCCGCAACCCGGGATAGGACTGCTGGTACTCGACGATCACCTGCAGCGCAGCGTCGAGGCGCTCTTCGGGCGGGAGGTCCGCGGTCGCCGCGGTGACCGCCTGCTCGTAGTACTGGCGCTCCCACACCACGAACGCGTCGAGCAGATCACGCTTGGAGGCGAACCACCGGTACAGCGTGGGCCGCGACACCTGCGCCTGTGCCGCGACTTCCGAGAGGCTGAGCTTGGTCATGCCGTGGCGGCCGAGCACCGTCGCGGTGGCGGCGAGGATGCGTTCGCGCGTCGAGGTGTCCGCGTCGGCTCCCTGCACCGTCATAGCTTTACAAACTTTTCACTAAGTGTCACGCTGAATCGGTGACTTCAGCGCGTGCGGTCGACATCACGTCGGAGGACTTCTGGAGCCGGCCGTTCGCCGCCCGCGACGAATCGTTCGCCCGGTTGCGTGCCGCTGACGGGCTGAGCTGGCACCCGCCGATGCCGTCGATGTTCGGTATGGACGAGCCGGGGTTCTGGGCGCTCACGCGCCGCGCCGACATCGCTTACGTCAGCCAGCATCCCGAGCTGTTCACCTCCGCCGACGGGGTCGCGCTCAACCCGATGCCCGCCGAGATCCAGCGGTTCGCGGCGTTCTTCTTGGCCATGGACCCGCCGCAGCACACCGTGTACCGCCGGCTGATCAGTTCGGCGTTCACCCCGCGTAACGTCCGCCTGATCGAGGAGCAGATCCACAAGAACGCGGTCACCATCGTCGAGAACCTCGTCGGGGCCGGCGAGATCGACTTCGTGTCGGCGTGTTCGGCGAAGCTGCCGATGCTGACCATCATGGACATGCTCGGAGTGCCGAGCGCCGATCAGCCCGCGGTGGCGTACGCCGCCGAGAAGCTGTTCGGGATGAGCGACGAGGAGTACGCCACCGAGGACGAGCGGGTCAGCGACCCCGTCGCGCAGATCGCGCTGCTGTCCAACACTGGGGTGGAACTGGCGAAGTTCCGGCGCAGCCATCCCGGCGACGACCTGATGACCAGCATCGTCAACGCCGAGGTGGACGGGCACCGGTTGACCGACGAGGAGATCGGCGCGTTCCTGATCCTGCTCGCCTCGGCGGGCAACGACACCACCAAGCAGGCGACGACGCACGCGATGATGGCGCTCGTCGCCCACCCCGAGCAGCGCGACTGGCTGCTCGACGACTTCGACGGCCGGATCGGCACCGCCATCGAGGAATTCGTCCGATGGTCCTCGCCGGTGCTGCAGTTCGCCCGCTTCGTCACCCAGGACACCGAGATCAACGGCCATCCGGTCGCCGCGGGGGACAAGGTCGGCTTGTTCTACTGTTCGGCCAACCGCGACGAGGCGGCGTTCGACAGACCCTGGGCGTTCGACCTGTCCCGCTCGCCCAACCCGCATCTCGGGTTCGGCGGCGGTGGCCCGCACTTCTGCCTGGGCAGCCAGCTGGCCAAGGCGGAGCTGCGAAACCTGTTCGCGGAGTTGCTGACCCGGTTGACGACGATCGAGTTCGGCGAACCCGACCTGCTGTACAGCAGTTTCGTGCACGGCGTCAAACGACTGCCCGCCGTCGTCCGCTGAGGGAGTGAGCATGCGCGTCGAAGTAGATCCCGACAGGTGCACCGGCCACGGTATCTGCGAGTCGATCGCCGAGGATGTCTTCGAGGTGACCGACGAGGGGTACGCCGTGATCCACGGTGCGGACCGACCCGAGTCGGATCGCGAACGCATGCAGCAGGCCGTGACCCAGTGCCCGGCGGCGGCGCTGCGACTCCTGGAGTGAGCCACCGCCGCGGGCGGCTATCGTTTCGGCGATGACACCGACAAGACTTGCGGGGCTCCTGATCGCCGTGTCGATCGGCGCGACGGGGTGCGGCGCGTCCAGCCAGCCTGGCGGCACCGGCGTGCCGACGGCCGAACCCACCGTCGTCTCGGTGGAGGCGCCGGACCCGGCGCTGGCCGACAGCCCGGCCGTCGCCGAGGCGGCGCGCAGCGTCGTCAAGATCCACTCCGTCGCGCAGGCCTGCCAGCGCACCCTCGACGGCAGCGGCGTCGTCATCGCACCGAACAAGGTGATGTCGGCCGCGCACGCGGTCGCCGGCGCGGACACGGTCAACGTCGCGGTCGGCGACGAGCAGCGGGCCGCGACGGTGGTGGTGTTCGACCCGGACATGGACATCGCGGTGCTCGACGTGCCCGAGCTGGCCGCGCCGCCGCTGGGGCTGGCCGACAAGCCGGCCGACACCGGCACCGACGCGCTGGTCCTCGGCTACCCCGGCGGTGGCCCGTTCACCGCGACCCCGGCCCGGATCCGCGACGTCATCGAACTGCAGGGCCCGGACATCTACCGCACCAAGACGGTGACCCGCGAGGTCTACTCCATCAGAGGGCCCATCCGGCAAGGCGATTCGGGTGGACCGCTGATCGACATGGATCGCCGGGTGCTCGGGATCAGCTTCGGGGCGGGCGTCGACGACCCGGACGCCGGTTTCGTACTGACCGCCAAACAGGTCTTCGGGCTGATGATGAACGGTGTTGGCGCCACCCAGCCGGTGCCCACCGGTGCCTGCGTCGGCTGACTATCGACCCGGCATCGGGCGCACCAGCACCGACTGCTGGATCGCGGCGACCGCACCCTGTTCGTCGAACAGCGTGCCGACGGTCGTGCCGATACCGTCGGGCCCATAGTCGGTTTCGGCGCGCACGCCGATCCACTGCCCGTCGGGGATCCGGTGCACGTGCACGACGAGATCGGTGTTCATGAACGTCCACTTGCGGATGTCGAGTTTGGTGCCGATGCCGTTGGCGTCGTCGGCGACCGCGAACAACCGTTCCAGCGGCGTCATCGTCTCGCCCTTGACCAGGTCGACCTCCGGGCGGATCCACGACTCGCCGGGACCCTCGCACAACGGTTTCGTCAACCACCGCCAGTCGACACTGTGCACGTAGTTGCGGTCCCAATCCTTCTTCATGTCACGGCTTTTCGCCTCGGCGAGCGGTCGGAGCGGGGCCTCGGAGGTGCGTACGACGGGACGGGTGTCGACGGTCTTGAGCCGCCACCCGCTGGCCCGTGCGACCGGGCGAGGCTCACCGTCGCGGCCCGGCGCGAGCAGTTCGGCGCCGACGAGCTCGATCTGCTTGCCGGGGCGCTCGATTCGCGATCGCAGCCACAGGTCGCCCTCGGCGGGGACGCCGCCGAGCAGGTCGATCAGCACCCGGCTCAGCCGCGTGTCGTCGCGCGCTTCGCACCTCTCGAGCGCGCGGGCCAACAACGCCGACACCGGCGCGCCCTGCTGGATGGTGGCCGACCAGGTGCTGCGCACGAGGTCGCTCGCACGGAACCGCTCACCGAGCGGATCGGCGGCGTCGACGAGTTCGTAGTACGAGTCGCTCATGGCAGGCCTGCTCCTGGAATGTCGACGGTCGTCGCGTCGAGGCGGGACAGTTTCGTCCCGACCAGTCGCTGCGGGTAGGCGTCGGTGCTGGACAGAAGAAACAACGTGCGCCGCTCGGGACCGCCGAGGGCGCAGGCGATCGCGGTGCGCCCACCGAGGTCGATGCGGTCGGTGACCCGGCCGCCCTCGGTGATGCGCTCGAACTGGTAGGTCAGCGTCATCGCGGCCCACACACCGCCCTCGGCGTCCAGGCAGATCCCGTCGGGCGGCCCGTCCAGCCCGTCGGCGAAGACCCGGCGGTCGGTCAGCCCTGCGTCGGGTCCGACGGTGAAGGCCGACAACCGCCGCGCGGTGGACTCGGCGACGATCAGCGTGGCCCCGTCGGGCGTGATGGCCATGCCGTTGGGGAAGTCGAGGTCCTCGGCGACGACGGTGACCGTGTCGTCGGGGTCGATCCGCACGATCACGCCGCCCTGGCGGGCCTGCGAACCCACGTATGCGCGGCCGGCGGCGTCGACCACCATGTCGCCCAGGCTCGCCGGGACCAGCGCCGCGAGATCGGCCACCACGGTGACGGACTCGCCGTCGTAGCGCAGCACCTGTCGCCGTTCGGTGGAGGAGATCAGCAGCGAGCCGTCGGGCCGGAAACCCAGGCCGGCGGGCGCGTGACCGGCCAGCGGCAGCGTGCTCATGTCGCCGCCCAGGTCGACGGTGTGCACCGCCTCGCCGAGCATGTCGGAGAACCACAGCAGCCCTTCGAACCAGCGCGGTCCCTCACCGAAACAGAAACCGTTCGCCAGCGCGGTCAGCGGCATCCGGCCGTTGTCCTCACACCTTTACAAAACACGCGACAAGTGTCACGCTCGCAGGGTGCCACTGTCAACCGGGTGCAGATCATGAAGAAGTACTACGGCCACACCCTGCTCTACCTGCACGAGACGATCGCGCTGGGTTCCGGGCGGTCCGACCGCTTCACCGAGGCGTTCAGTGACATCTATGCACCGATGATGGCCGACCTCGGCGCGCGCCTGTTCGCGATGTGGGAGACCACGCCGTACAACGGCCACTGGCCGCAGGTCACGATCATCTGGGAGATCGACCGGTTCGCCGACTACGCGCGAATCGGAAAGGCGCAGGCCCTCGGTGGCAGCCACGCGGCGGCCGCTGCGCGATGGTCGACCTACCTGTCGGAGATCGGCGCCTCCGGTGAGGGACGCATCATGTACGCCGGCAAGTTCAACAGGACCCTGGAGCAGTTGCAGGACGCCGGATTTGGTGCCGGGCTGGTGATCCAGGAGATCATGCAGACCAAACCCGGACGCCAGGACGACTACATCCGCGAACTCGAACGGCTCTACGTACCGTGGTCGGAGCGCACCGGCAAGCGCTGGCTCGGTTCGTTCATCACCACGTTCCGGTTCAACGAGGTGATCCACTACTGGGCGCTCGATGGTGACTGGGACTGCTTCGCCGAGCACTACCCGTCCTGGAAAGACAGCCCGCCGGCCGAGATCGTCACCTGGATGAGCGTCGCGCCCGCGCTGCGCGACGGTTGGGAGGACTCGATCCTGCAGGCCCTACCCCCGTCTCCGCTGCGATGAATCCCGCGACGCTGCAGGCGTTCTCCTATGATCCGTTCGATCCGGCGGTGATGGCCGACCCGCTGCCGTACTACCGCACGCTGCGCGATCACCACCCGGTGTACTACATCGACGAGTGGGACACCTACGCGCTGTCGCGGTTCGAGGACGTCTGGCGCGTGTTGCAGATCAACGACGGCACCTTCGTCGCCTCGGAGGGAACCCTGCCCGCCGCAACGGTTCTGGCTTCCCGCAACGACGGGCCGGTGCCGGACCCGGCGCTGCACCCGATGCCGTTCCACGCGAACTTCGACGCGCCGGTCTACGACACCGTCCGCCGGTGCACGTCGGCGCCATTTCGGCCGCGGTCGGTCGCCGGGCTGGCCGAACGGATCCGGCAGCTGGCCAACGAACGCCTCGACGAACTCCTGCCGCGCGGCACCTTCGACCTGACCCAGGACTACGGCGGTATCGTCGCCGCATCGATGGTCTGCGAACTGCTCGGCCTGCCAGTCGAACTGGCCGCCGACGTGCTGGGCACCGTCAACGCGGGCAGCCTGGCGCAGCCGGGCAGCGGCGTCGAGGTCGCCAACGCCCGGCCGGGTTACCTCGAGTACCTCATCCCGCTCATCACGCGTGCCCGCGAGCAGCCGGGGACCAACCCGATCGTCGACAACCTCGTCGGCTACCGGCTGCCCGACGGGTCGGCACTGAACGACGTCGAGGCCGCCACCCAGCTGCTCGGCATCTTCATCGGCGGCACCGAGACCGTGCCGAAGATCGTCGCGCACGGCCTGTGGGAGTTGGGGCAACACCCCGACCAGCTGGCCGCCGTGCGCGCCGACCTCGACGCGACGGTGCCCGCGGCGCGCGAGGAGATGATCCGCTTCTGCGCCCCCGCGCAGTGGTTCGCCCGCACCGTGCGTAAGCCGTTTACGCTGCACGACACCGCGATTCAGCCGGGGCAGCGCATCATCACCCTGCTCGCTTCGGCCAACCGCGACGAGCGCGAGTATCCGGAACCGGAGCGTTTCGTCTGGGACCGGCGCATCGAACGGCTGCTGGCATTCGGTCGCGGACAGCACTTCTGCCTCGGCGTCCACCTCGCGCGGCTGGAGATCACCATCATGGTGACCGAATGGCTCAGCAGGGTTCCCGAGTGGCGCGTCGACGCGGAGTCCGCGTCGCGCCCCCCGTCGAGCTTCCAGTGGGGCTGGAACAGCGTCCCGGTGGAGGTGTGACGTGTGGGCCTACCGGCTGATCGCGCCGTACACCTTCGAGAAGTGCGATGTTCCGTCGCCCGGGCCCCTGACCGACGGCCAGGTGCTGCTGAATTTCTGCGCCGCCGGTGTGTGCGGATCCGACCTGCCGCCGTTTCGCGGTGTGCGCGGCAAGATCCCCGGCGACCGCGGCCCCAGCGCCGCCGAACTGCCCGGCTTCCCGATCCACGAGATCGCCGGGGAGGTGATCGCCAGCCGGCACGACGCACATGCGGTGGGGGACCTGGTGGTCGGGTGGGCGTCCGGATTCGACGGGCTGATGCAGCAGGTCGTTGCCGGCGGTGACGGGCTGGCGTCCTGTGACCGCAACCTCGGCCCGGCGCATGCCGTCGCGCTGCAACCGCTGGCCTGCGTGCTCTACGCGGTCGAACAACTACCCCCGCTGGCGGGTCTGCACGTCGCGGTGATCGGTCAGGGGTCGATCGGCTTGTTGTTCTCCTATGTGGCGCAGGCTTTCGGCGCCCGTCGGGTGACGGGCGTCGATCCGGTGGACCGGTCGGCGATCGCCGGCAGGTTCGGAGTCGATGAGGTCGTGCGGGCCACCAGCGACCGCTGGGTCAGCCACCTGGCACCCGGCGACCGGCCCGACGTGGTGATCGAAGCGGTGGGCCATCAGGTCGCCACCCTCGGACACGCGGTCGAGGCCGCAGCGCCGGGCGGCACGGTGTTCTACTTCGGGGTGCCCGACGACGACAGCTATCCGATCAGCATGCGGACCATGCTGCGCAACAACCTGACCCTCAAATCGGGCGTCACCCTCGAGCGTCGGCGGATGCTGTCCGCCGCAGGGGAATTCGCGCGGCAGCACCCGGACCTGCTGCCCGCCTACGTCACCCACACGTTCGGTGTCGGCGAGGCGCAGGCGGCGTTCGACCTCGCTTGCCGGCCCGTGCCCGACCGCGTCAAGATCGCGATCGTCGCGTGAGTGCGAGCCGACTGCAGGACGCGCTGGCCACCAGGGAGCGGCTGTGGGGCGGCTGGATCGTCGGCCCGACGATCCTCGGGCCCGAGGAATTTGCCCGCGCCGGATACGACTACGTCGGATTCGACATCCAACACGGCTATCTCGACGACGCCGACGTCGCGCTGCTGTTGCGCCGCCTCGAACACGTCCCGATCGCGACCGCGGTCCGGGTGGCGTCGGTGGACCCGGCGCCGATCGGGCGGGTGCTCGACGCCGGCGCCGACGCGGTGATCGTGGCGATGGTCGAATCGGGAGCACAGGCCGCTGCCGCGGTGGCCGCGACCCGGTACGCGCCCGCCGGCGTGCGCAGTTACGGCCCGCTACGCGCCGACCTCGGCCACGATCCGGCCGAACACGAGGCCCGTACGAGCGTGTTCGTGATGATCGAAAGCGCACAGGGATTGGCCGCGCTCGACGAGATCTGCGCGGTCCCCGGACTGGCCGGCCTCTACGCCGGGCCCGCCGACCTGGCGATATCACTCGGGCATTCGCCGGCCGAGGCATGGACCGCGCCCGCTGTGCTCGACGCGATCTCGCGGATCCAGGCCGCGGCGGTGAAAGCCGGACTGGTCGCGGGAATCCACGCCGGCGCGGGCGCACCGGGGAAAGCCATGGCGGAACTGGGTTTCCGCATGCTCACGCTGGGCTCGGAGTCGCAGGCCCTACGCCGCGGCGCCGCCGAGATCCTGCGGGAGGCGCAATGAGCGACCGGGTTGCATTGGTGACGGGCGCAGCCCGCGGCCAGGGGGCCGCGATCGTGCGCCGCCTGTCGGCCGACGGGTTTCGCGTCGCCGCGTGCGATGTGCGTGCCGACGAACTGGCGGCCGGGGTCGCCGAACTCGCCGACGACGGCGTGCTGGCCGTCGAATTGGACGTGACGTCGGCCGAGCAGTGGGCGGCGGCGCTGACCACCGTCGCCGACCGGTTCGGCCCGGTGACGGCGCTGGTGAACAACGCCGGGGTGCTGCACCGCGCTTCGCTGGCCGACGAGACGGCGGCGGGGTTCGAAAACAGTTGGCGGGTGAACTGTTTGGGGCCGTTCCTCGGAACCCAGGCCGCGCTGGCGCACCTGCGTCAGGTCGACGGCGCCGCGATCGTCAACACCTGCAGCACCGGTGCGATGCGCCCGTTCCCGAACCACGCCGCCTACGGTTCGTCGAAGTGGGCGCTGCGGGGGCTGACCCAGATCACCGCCGCCGAATTGGCGCCGCTGGGTATCCGCGTCAACGCGGTGTTCCCCGGCCCGATCGCGACGCCGATGCTCGACGACGCCACCCAGGGCCGGCTGGCGGCGACGTTCGGTCGCCTCGGGCAGCCGATGGAAGTGGCCGACGCCGTCGCCTACCTGGTGTCCGATCACGCGTCGTTCATCACCGGCACCGAACTCGTCGTGGACGGAGGACAGTGCCTGCGAATCGGATGAGTGCCCGGAAGAACCTGTCGGTCGGGATCATCGGCGCCGGTCCCGGCGGCCTGGCGTTGGGAATCTTTCTGCACAAGGCCGGATTCCGAGATTTCACGATCTTCGACCGCGAGGACGGCGTCGGCGGGACTTGGCGCATCAACACCTATCCGGGGCTGGCCTGCGATGTGAAGTCGCACCTCTACTCGTACTCATTCGAGCTGAACGCGGACTGGTCGCGGTTGTGGTCGGGGCAGCCCGAGATCCTCGAGTACTTCGAACGCTGCGCGCGCCGCCACCGCCTGGAGCCGCACCTGAAGTTGAACACCGAGATAACCTCGGCGCGCTGGGACGGCGACGCCTGGGTGCTCGGCAGCAGCGGCGGCAACCAGTATCGGTTCGACGTCGTGGTGTCGGCCATCGGACTGTTCACCCGGCCCGTGATGCCCGAACTGGTCGAGGAGGAGCCGTTCACCGGCACCGTGATGCACACGGCGCGCTGGGACCACACCGTCGACCTCACCGGTAGGCGGGTGGCGGTGCTGGGTACGGGATCCACTGCGGCGCAACTGCTCCCGGAGGTCGCCAAGGTCGCCGAAACCGTGTACTCCGTGCAGCGCTCACCGACGTGGATCCTGCCCAAGCCCGACCGGCCGTACACCCCGCGAGAGCGGTGGATGTTCCGGCACATCCCGTTGGCCAAGAAGGTGTACCGGACGCGGCTGTGGCTGCGCAGCGAGTCCAACATCTCGGTGATCGAGCACGGCAGCGACAAGACCAAAGAGTTCAAAGACATCGCGCTGAAGGTCCTCGAGAGCACGGTCACCGACGAGGAGCTGCGGCGCAGGCTCACCCCGGATCATCCGCTGGGGTGCAAACGCCTGGTGTTCGCCGGCGACTATCTCGCGACCCTGACCAAACCGCACGTCCAAGTGATCGCCAGCCCGGCGCGTGCGCTGCGGGGCCGGACGCTGGTCACCGAGGACGGCACCGAACTGGACGTCGACGTGGTGTTGTGCGCGACGGGCTACGCCGCCGCCGACTACCTCGGCCAGATAGACGTCGTCGGCGAGCACGGGGTGTCGCTGCGGGACACCTGGCGCGACGGCGCGCACGCCTACCTCGGCATGGCGGTGCCCGGGTTCCCGAACTTTTTCATGCTGTACGGGCCCAACACCAACGTCGGCTCCAATAGCGTGCTGTTCATGCTCGAGGCGCAGGCCCACTACATCGTGCGGGCGCTGGCACACATGCGTCGCCGCGGCCGGTCCTATATCGCGGTGCGGCCGCAGGTGATGGCGGCATTCCTCGCCAAGATCGACAGGTGGATGACCGGGACGGTGTGGCTGACCCGGTGCAGCAACTACTTTCGCGCCGCCAACGGTCGCGTGGTGACGCAGTGGCCGCGCAGCGCCGGGGCGTTCTGGCGGATGACGCGGCGGTTCCGGGCCTCGGACTACACCTTCAGCGCTCCGGCACCCGGCGCCGTCGGTGCGGGTGCGATGCAGGCGGCCGAGAATCGCTGAGCCATGACGATCCAGCGCCGTCTCGACCCCGCACTGCGGGGATTCGTCGAGGCGCGCACCGATCTGTCACCGGGCGTGCTCGGGGTGGTCCGTGACTCGCTGAACCAGCGACGCGCCGAGACGGCGGCCGCGGTCAGCACCGTGGGCATGGAGTTCGAGAACCGCGACGCGGGCGACGTTCCGGTGCGGATCTACCGCGGCGGTCCGGCACCCGCCCCGGCGGTGATCTATTGCCACGCAGGCGCTTTCGTTCTGGGTAACCTCGACACCGATCATCTCCAGTGCGTCGAGCTGGCGCGTCGCGCAGCCTGCACGGTGATCTCGGTCGGCTACCGGTTGGCACCGGAACACCCGTACCCCGCGGCGGCCGACGACGCGTTCGCTGTGCTGCAGTGGGTGGTCGGCAACGCGGCAGAGCTCGGGGTGGACGCCGCCAGAATAGCGGTCGCGGGCAGCAGCGCCGGCGCCGCGCTGGCCGCCGGACTCGCTCAGCGCACGCCGGTGGTGTTCCAGCTGCTGCATCAACCGGTGCTCGATGACCGGCCGACGCCGTCGAAGGAGGAGTTCACGACGACCCCCGGTTTCGACCGTACGGCGGCCGAACTGATGTGGCGCCACTACCTCGGGTCGAACGCCGCCACGGGCGAGGCCGTCCCCGCTCGCGCCGACGATTTGAGCGGTCTGCCACCGGCTTTCGTCAGTTGTTCGGAGCTCGACCCGCTGCGTGACGAGGCGATCGACTACGCGGTGCGGTTGATGCGCGCCGGCGTCGCCACCGAACTGCACGTCTTCCCGGGCACGTGTCACGGGTTCGACTCGCTGCTGCCCGAGTGGGAGACCAGCAGGCGGCTGTTCGAGTTGCAGGGCGCCGCGCTGCGCCGGGCGCTGCACCCTGTGTGACCTCAGCGGTGCAGGCGCAGACCGTCGACGATCTTGTCGATGGTCTTGCGGTCGGCCCGCACCGCCAAGCCGACCGGGTCGATGTCGTCGCGCCCCCGGGCGGCGACCACGGCGCGGTTCGCCTCGTCGTGTCCCGTGGTGAACAGTTCGGCGGTGAACACGGCGGGAACCACCCCGCGCGCCAGCGCCCGGTTGAGGGTGCGCGTCATCCGGTCGGCGTCGGCGCTGAACACCATGACCGGTTGGCCGAACATCGGGGTGTAGCGGGTGCCGTCGGCGTCGCGGTAGGGGTCCCCGATGGAGTCCGGCGCGTTGGCAGCGATGCCGCTGGCCAGAAACGCGGTCATGTTGAGCTTCTGCCATGTCGGCAGGTCGTCGCGCACGATCACTGCGATCTTGGTGGTGATGGTCGGGGTGTGGGCGGGCAGATGCAGCATTTGCTCGGTCATGAGCCTCGAAGCTACGCACAAATCTCTTGTATGCGTTGATCAGCCGAATATAATTCGGTCAGCGAGAGGCGGGAGGCGGCGTGGACGAACTTGATACGGCGATCGTCGCGGCACTGCAGGCAGATGGTCGGCGCAGCAACCGCGACCTCGCCGCGGACCTCGGCGTCGCACCGTCGACGGCACTGGAGCGGGTGCGGGCGTTGCGGGCCCGCGGGGTGCTGACCGGGGTGCACGCCAGCGTCGATCTCGCGAAACTGGGCAGGCCGGTGCAGGCGATGGTCACCGTGCGGTTGCGCCCGCAGTCGCGTCAGGTCATCCAGGAGTTCCGCGACTTCGTGGTGCAGCTACCGCAGACGTTGCAGGTGTTCGTCACGACCGGCACCGAAGACCTGCTCGTGCACGTCGCCGTGCCGTCCACCGAGGCGCTGCGGGATTTCGTGCTGGACTCGGTCACGAAACGCCGAGAAGTCGCCGGCGTGCGCACCGACGTGGTGTTCGACCACCTCCAGAACCACGTGGTGGCACCGATCCGGGGCACCTAGTCGCGAACCGCGGTGATGCCCAGTTCCGTGGTCGCCTGTTCGAGCCCCGTCGAGCAGCTGGGCAGATTGCTCTTGGACCAATCCACCACGTAGACAGTCTGTTTCGCGACGTCGTCAAACGTGGCGCCGACGGACTGCAACGCGGTGGCCAGGTTGCGGTACACCTGGCGTACCTGCGCGGCCACGTCACCCGCACCGACTGGTTCACCGTCCGCGGTGCGGGCGAGGCCTCTCGGTTCGTGGGGGAACGCCTGCGGCCGTGCGCGACGTCAGCCGAGTTCGCGCGCGATCGCTCGGTGGTACTGGTCGATGTGGGCCGGATTCACCGCGCGGAAGAAGCCGTCGGGCAGTGGCTCGTCCTTCGGCGCCTCCACCGTCATCGTCCGGGTGAACAGCGTGACGTCCCGGCCGGGGCGGGTGAAGTGGTACTGCACGGTGATGCGCCCACCCATCCCGCCGTTGCCGTCGCGGTCGTGCCCGAGTCGGCCGACCGAGTTGAACACCCACAGGGTGGGGCGCATCGCGATCGCGAGGTGCCAGGTGAACACGCGGTCACCGTCGGGACCGGTCTCGGTCCAGGTGTCGCCGACCTTGAGCGGCAACGAGTCCGGCAGCCCACCGATGTTCGCGCTCGTGGGGTAGGTCTTGGGCCAGTTCGCCGGATTGGTGACGAAGTCGTAGATCGTCTCCGCGGCATGGGGGAACGCGGTTTCCGAACTGGTGGTGACGATGCCCAAGGTGCTGCCTTCCCTAACTGTCGCTACATGTTGGCCTTTACAACTAACCGCAATAGTGTCACGGTGTCCAGATGGACTTCTCCCGCGTGCAGTTGAGCGAGGACGATCAGGCGTTTCAGCGCGAGGTGCGCGAGTTCCTGGCTCGCGTGGTGACCGACGAGGTGATCGCGCGGGACAGTGAAACCGGCGAGAACTTCGACGAGAGTGTGCATCTCGCGCTCGGGGAGGCCGGCTATCTGGCGGCCGACTTCAACGCCGAGGCCGACGGCGGGTTCAGCGTCGTCCGCAGGCGCATCTGGGAACTCGAGATCGGGCGGGCGCACACCCCGTGGTTCCACTGGCCCACCACCGTGATGGTCGCACGCTGCCTGCAGCGGTTCGCCTCACCGGAACTGCTCGACGAGATACTGCCCGGTGTGCTGGCGGGCCGCGTCCGGTTGTGCCTGGGCTACACCGAACCCGAGGGCGGCTCCGACGTCGCCACCTGCAAGACCCGGGCCGTGCGCGACGGCGACCACTGGGTTGTCAACGGCGCCAAGATGTTCACGTCGAACGCGCACAACGCGCAGTTCGTCTTCCTGATCACCAACACCGACCCTGAGGCGCCCAAACACCAGAGCCTGACGATGCTGCTGGTCCCGCTCGACAGCCCCGGCGTCGAGATCCAGCCGATCCGCACGGTCGACGGCGACCGCACCAACATCACCTACTACAGCGACGTGCGGGTGCCCGACAAGTACCGCGTCGGCGAGGTCAACGGCGGCTGGACGGTGCTGCGCGACGCCCTCAACGCCGAACACGGCACCATCGAACGCGACGACCAGGGCCTGCAGAAGCTCGCCACCATGACCGAGCACCTGCTGCTGCTCGGCGAGGCGGTCGACCGGGCGGCCGCGGTGGCGCGCCGCGACGACTCGGTGCGGTACCGGCTCGGCCGCGCGATCGCCCGGATGGAGGCAGCCGCCAGCAGCCCGGAGATGTTCGGGCGCGTCGCGATCGCCCAGACCATGCGCGACGTCACGCCCGATCTGATGGACCTGCTCGGCCCCGCGGCCAGCCTGCCGGTCGGCACCGAGGGCGCCGCCGACGACGGGGCGGCGGAGTACCTGTTCCGGCTCGCCGGGCCCACCGGGATCTACGGCGGCACGCTCGAGGTGTTCCGCAACATGATCGCCCAGCACGTGCTGGGCCTGGGCCGGCCGAACTATTCACCGCCTGCCAAGCGCCCGGCCTAGAGTCGCGCGATGACCTCGGTGGCCAGCAGTTCGAGGGTCTCTTCGGAGCCGCGGTCGTGCGTGAACAGCACGATCTGGCCGAAGCCCAGCTCGGTCAGTTCGCCGAGACGGTCGACGATCGCCGGCGGCGTGCCGATCAGGCCGCCATCGTGCAGCCCGAATGCCGGTAGCCCGAACCGCTTTTCGGCCAGTTGGCGGACCTGCGGGAGCGTGCGGTCATTGGGCGCCAGTGCCATCACCGCCTCGACCGAGAGCACGATCGTCGACGGGTCGCGGCCGGCGTCGTCGCACAGTGAGCGCAGTACCGACACCTTCTGCCGCAGTTCGCCGAGCGCGTAGGTGGGTACGTTCCACACGTCGGCGTAGCGGGCGACCAGCGGCAAGGTGTACTTCTCGCCGACACCGCCGACGACGATCGGCGGCCGCCGCACCGGTCCCGGCTTGACGGGGAAATCGCGGACCTGAAAGTGCCTGCCGGTGAAGTCGATCCGCTCCTCGGCGAAGGCCTGCGCCAGGATCTGCAGCGTCTCGCCGAGCCGCTCCGACCGCTCGCGGAACGTGCCCCACGGCAGGCCGGCGCGCTGGTGCTCGTCCTCGAGCGACCCGCTGCCGATGCCGAGTCGCAGGCGGCCGGGCGCGATCTGGTCCAGCGTCGTGGCCATCTTGGCCAGCACGGCCGGATGGCGGAACTGATTGCACAGCACCATGTGTCCGATGTGGATGCGCTCGGTGTTGCTGAGCAGTGCGGTGGCCAGCGTCCAGGCCTCCAGCGACGGGTAGTCCGGCGCGCCCGGTCCGTACAGGTGGTCGTAGAGCCACACCGAGTCGATGCCGAGGTCCGCGCAGCGCCGGGTGCGGTGCAGCATCTGCTCGTAGGTGAACCCCATCTGGGGGAGGTACACGCCGATCTCGGGTCTGCTCATCTCGTCCTTCCGAGTCGGAGCCCTGTACTTTCCGCGGTCCGCATGGTAACGACATTCTCGGATAATGAGAAGAACATTCTGAACGGGGCAGCCCTGATATGCGGTTCACCTTCACCCACCCGATGCACACGCATCCCTACAACCCTGACCTCGTCACCGGTACCGGCATCGCGACGGTCGCGGCGGCGGCCGAGGCGGCGGGTTTCCACGGCTTCGGCTTCACCGACCACCCCGCGCCGACCCAGCGCTGGCTGGAGGCCGGCGGTCACGACGCGGTCGATCCGTTCGTGGCGATGGGGTACGCGGCGGCCAAGACGTCGACGCTGCGCCTGATCCCCAACATCGTGGTGCTGCCGTACCGCAACCCGTTCGTCGTCGCCAAGGCCGGCGCGACACTGGACCTGCTGTCGGACGGCCGGTTCACCCTCGGTGTCGGCGTCGGTTATCTCAAACGCGAATTCGCCGCGCTCGGAGTCGACTTCGAGGAGCGGGCAGCGCTGTTCGAAGAGGCGCTCGAAGTCATCTGCGGCATCTGGACCACCGACGACTTCTCGTACGAGGGAAGACATTTCACCGCGAGCGGCATCACGGCCCATCCGCGGCCGGTCAGCGATCCGCACCCGCCGATCTGGATCGGCGGCAACACCGCGGCCGCCCGCAAGCGCGTCGTCGCGTTCGGCGACGGCTGGTGCCCGTTCCCCGCTCCCGCGCTGCTGGCGCAGACGGCGCGCACCGCGACCATGGACGTCGAGCGCCTCACCGCCGGCATCGAGGACCTGCGCCGCCGCTTCGACGAGGCCGGCCGCGACTTCTCGGCCATCGATGTCACGTTCACCAACCCCGACGGCGGCACCCCCGGCGGCGAGGACTTCGACGCCGACGCGTACCTGGCCGGTCTGGAGAAGCTGGAGCGCATCGGCGTGACCTGGGTCCAGGTCGGGCTGCCCGGCGACAGCCTCACGCACGTGCTGGACACGATCGAGCGGTTCGGCGAGACGGTGATCGCCAAAGCCTGATCGTCAAAGTTTGATCACCGACGGCCGGGTAGGTCCGCCATGACCTGCGCCCGGTCCGCGTCGAAGCTGAAGAACCCTGCGATCGGCAGCGTCTCGGGCGGCGGGTCCGGGTAGCTCCAGGCGACGTCCTCGACCACGGTGTCGCCGACCGTCGCCGACCAGTACGTCGCATAGCCCTTGTAGTTGCAGTAACTGGTGGTCGCCGAGGGCCGAAGCAGGTCGGTGCGGACATGGGCGGGGTTGACGTAGAGGCGCGCGTCGAGGGAGGTCTCGAACACGATCACGGTGTCGGTGGTGTCGACCAGCGACTGACCCGCCACCGTGACCCGCAGCGCCCGGTCGGTCGGCCGGCAGTCGACCCGGTGGTAGGGGTTGGGCGGGTAGTGCACGAGTTCGCGACCCTCCTCCAGCCAGGTGTCGACGGCGTCCCACGGCACGTGCACGTATCCCGGCGCCTCGGCGACGGGTTCGCCCGGCAGACCGGCTGCCTCGTCGGCGGGGAACGCGTAGCTCAGCGGGTGGTCGCGGCGGTGCACCAGCAGCGCCCGCTCGGTGTCGATCACCGCGCGCCCGTCGCGCAGCCCCTGCACCCGCCGCGGGTGCGGTTCGACGAACACCACGTCTGCGGGAAGCGGCGGGCTGAACCAGCCGGCGGGTTGGTTGCTGAGCGGTCCACGGGCCGCGACGAGGCTCATATCGCCAGCTTTACAAATTTCGGCGACGACGTCGTGTCTTCGACGAACGGGCATGAGAATCGGCGGATTCGGGAAGACGTCTGAGCGACGCGAAGGGGGACGATGAAACGACTCAACGGTGTCGACGCCCTGATGCTGTACAGCGAGACGCCCGAAATCCACATGCACACACTCAAAGTCGGCATCCTCGACGTCTCCGGCGTCGACGGCTACAGCTTCGACATGTTCCGGCGGGTCGCCTATCCGCGGCTGATGGCGCTGTCGGCGCTGCGCTACCGGCTCGTCGACATCCCGCTGCGGCTGCATCACCCGATGTGGTGCGAGGACCCCGATCTCGACCTTGACTACCACGTGCGTCGCGCCCGCGTCGACGCCCCCGGCGGCCGTCGCGAACTCGACGCGCTCGTCGGCGAGATCGCGAGCACGCCGCTGGACCGGCGCCGGCCGCTGTGGGAGATGTACGTCGTGGAGGGCCTCGCCGACGGCCGCATCGCGGTCGTCACAAGGTGCACCACGTGCTCGCCGACGGTGTGGCGTCGGCCAACCAACTGGCCAAGGCGCTCGCACCGGGGGAGCCGTCGCCGCCCGCACCGCTCGGCGGCGCGGGGTCGCGCTCACAGCTGCTCGCGGCCGCCGGCCGGGACCACGCCGACCTCGTCCGCCGGCTGCCGCGGCTGCTCGCCGAGACCGGCGCCGGGGTGGCACGGGTGCGCAGGCGCGCCGGCGAGCGCGGCCGCCATCCCGACCTGGCGCGCAGCTTCGCCCCGCCGCGGACCTTCCTCAACCATGTGGTCTCGCCGGGCCGGCGCTTCGCCACCGCGCCGTTGTCGCTGCCCGAGGTGAAGGAGACCGCGAACCGGCTGGGGGTCACGCTCAACGACATCGTGCTGGCGACGGCGGCCGGCGCGTTGCGGACGCTGCTGCTGCGCTACGACGGCCGGGCCGACGCCCCGTTGATCGCCGGCGTTCCGGTCTGCACCAACCCGTCGCGAGATCGGTTGACCGGCAACGAGTTCACGTACATGTTGCCGTCGCTGCCGGTGCACATCGACGACCCGCTCGAGCGGGTTCGGGTGACCGCGGTGGCCACCGGGGTCGCCAAGGAGAACCATCGCCTGCTCGGGCCGACGGTGCTGCCGGCCTGGATGGCGTATCTGCCGCCGGCGTTGGCGCCGGGGTTCTTCCGCATGCAGGCCGCCCGGATGGAGTCCGGGGCGGTGATGAACCTGACGATCTCCAACGTCGTGGGGCCGCGCGAACGTGGCCACATCGCCGGCGGCGTGGTCAACGAGATCTACTCGGTCGGTCCCGTCGTCACCGGCCGCGGAATGAACATCACGGTGTGGAGTTACGTCGACCAGCTGGCCATCTCGGTGCTGACCGACGACCGTACGCTCGAGGACCCGCACGAGGCGACCGACGCCCTGCTGGCCGCGTTCGCCGAGATCCGCTCGGCACTGCCGCTCGCACGCTGACCGCGGCGGTTCGTGGCCAAACCGTACCTTTACAGATCTTCATCCGAGTGTCACGCTCTAGGGGAAGCGTCGGCAGCTCGCGACCGGCGTCGCGCACAGATCGGATGGGACCACATGGCAACTCGATCCTCTACCGATGACGTCGTGTTGACCGACGGTGACCGTGACGGCCGGGTCAACCGGCACCAGCTGACCGTGCTGGCCGCCGACCTCGCCGATGTGGTCGGGCTGGCCGGCGGGTGGCTGTTCGACCGGGCCTGCGCGGGGTGGGACGTGACGGTCCGCGTGGACGGCTGCCGGGATGCGCGCGCACTGACGATCCTGGGCGCCGATCCGGCCGGGTCGATCACCGACGAATTGTTCTCGGCGCCGACCGACGGCGCGCTGGCCGTCAGCGCGACGCTGTTGCGCGAGGACGCCCGCGTGCGCGCCTACGCGTTCGAGACGGCCCGGCGCGGCGACGTCGAAGTCATGGCCTGGGGCGTGGACCTGCCCGATGGTCTGCGTGGGCGGATCGATCCGAGCCCGCACCAGTTGAGTGTTGCGGCGCGGGCGTTCAAGGCCCGCGCGCTGGCCGCCGCCGAGCTGACCGGAAGCGTCAGCGCCACCGAGACGCTGTTCGACCTGCGCGCCGAGGTCCGGCGGCTGGCGACGGTCTGACCGCGGGTGCTAGCGGATCCAACCGCGCCGGCGCAGCCACCAGTCGCGGCCGACGAACGCGACGATGATCACCGCGAAACCGATCAGGAACAGGTCCTCGACGCGGCCGGTGTGGTTGCCGTGGATCATGAACAGCAGGAACGCCGCCGCCAGCAGTCCGCCGATGTGGAACACCTTGGGGCTGTGGTACGACCAGCCCCACTCCGCGGACGGCACCTCTTCGACGTCGACCCCGGTGTGTCGCTGCACCTCGGTGTTGGCCACGGCTACTCCTCACGATCCGGCTCGCTACTGCCGACATTCTGGCACAGCCGGTCAGCGCGGCGATCAGCCATCCGTAGGGTGAGGCCCCATGGCTAAGCAGTTCGAGGGCAAGGTCGCGTTCATCACGGGCGCGGCGCGGGGTCAGGGTCGGGCGCACGCGGTGCGGTTCGCCGAAGAAGGCGCCGACATCATCGCGGTGGATTTGTGCGACCAGATCGGCAGCGTCGCCTATCCGATGGCGACCCCGGAGGATCTCGACGAGACCGTGAACCTCGTCGAGAAGACCGGTCGCCGGATCGTCGCCGAGCACGGCGACGTGCGCGACCTCGCGCGGCTGCAGGAGATCGTCGCGCACGGCGTCGCCGAACTGGGCCGCATCGACTTCGTGCTCGCCAACGCCGGGATCCTGCCGGCCGCGGGCAGCCAGGGCGGCGAGCTCAGCGCGTTCGTCGACGCGGTCAACGTGATGCTCAACGGCGTCTATTACACGATCATCGCCACGTTGCCTGCGCTGCTCGCGCACGGCGACGGCGGAGCCATCGTGATCACCAGCTCGGCGGCCGGGTTCAAGCCCGTCACCGTCGACTTCGGCACGATGAACCACGGCGCGGCCGGCTACACCGTCGCCAAGCACGGCGTGATCGGCGTGATGCGGCACTTCGCAAGAGGCTTGGCGGAGAAGAATATTCGTGTCAACACGGTGCACCCCGGCGGCGTGGCCACGCCGATGATCTACAATGAGGCGCTGGCCGAGTGGTCCGGCGAGCACCCGTCGTTCAGCGCGTCGCAGCAGCCGCTGCTGGCCATCCCGCCCGTGGAGCCCGAGGCGATCAGCGACGCCATGGTCTACCTGTGCGGCGACTCGGGCCGCTACGTCACCGGGGTGGCGTTGCCGGTCGACGGCGGCCAGATCATCAAGTGATCGCCGAGTAGCGGCGCAGCGCCTCCTTGCGTTCGGCCGCGTGGTCGACGATCGGCGCCGGATAGCTGTCGTCGTCGACCTCGGGCACCCAGCGCCGCACATAGGTGCCGTCGGGGTCGAACTTCGCGCCCTGCGTGGCCGGGTTGAACACCCGGAAGAACGGGGCGGCGTCGGTGCCGGTGCCCGCCACCCACTGCCAGCCGTGTTGATTGTTGGCCATGTCGCCGTCGACCAGTTGATCGAGGAACCAGCGCGCACCCCACTGCCACGGCAGGTGCAGGTCCTTGACCAGAAACGAGGCCACGATCATCCGGACCCGGTTGTGCATCCAGCCGGTCTGGGCCAACTGGCGCATACCGGCATCGACGATGGGAAAGCCGGTGCGGCCCTGCTTCCAGGCCTCGAACCGGTCCTGGGCCGCGGCGTCGTCGTCGGTCGGCATGTCGTCGAAGGACCGGTTCCAGTTCCACCACACGCTGTGCGGCCACTCGCCCAGCACCGACGCGTAGAAATCGCGAAAAGCCAACTCTCGCAGATACGCCTGCGCACCCGTGCCGCGGCCGAGGTCGACGGCCATCGTACGCGGATGGATGGTGCCGAATTTCAGGTGCGCCGACATCCGGCTGGTGACATCGAGGTCGGGGCGGTTGCGGTCGTCGGCGTAACCGTGAAGATCGTTGGCCACGAACACTTTCCACTGATCGGTCGCGGCCGCCTCACCAGCGGGCAGGTCGAGTTCGGCGCCCGCATCCGGGATGTCGATCCCGCCGCCGACATCCGCGGGATCGATCCAGCGCGCCGACTCGGCCCCCGAGGCCGCCGGTTTGGGCCAGCCGTGCTGACGCCAGGCCGAGAAGAACGGGCTGAACACCTTGTACGGGGTCCCGTCGGGTTTGGTGATCCGTCCGGGGGAGACGAGATACGGCGAACCCGAGGCGTGCAGCGGCACGTCGCCGAGCGCGCTCAGCACCGCCTCGTCGCGGCGACGCCCGAACGGCGTGAAGTCCGCGGAGACGTGCACCGCCGACGCGCCGCACTTCTTCACCAGCTGCGGGATGCGCTGCTCGGGGCGGCCGCGGGTCACCAGTAACCGGCCGTCGAGGCTGTCGCGCAGCGCCCGCAGTGCGTCGTAGAGATACTGCAGCCGACGCGCACCCGAGGACGCCTCCAGCCGGGGGTCGAGCACGAAGCAGGCCAGCACCTCGCCGTCGGCGGCGGCCGCGTCGAGCAGTGCGGGCAGATCGCGCAACCGCAGGTCGCGCCGGAACCACAGCAATGTGGGCATGGCATTGTGCTGCCCGCAAATCGCGATAGGGAAACAGCGTGAGGTTTCGGTGGGTGCCGCGGTCATGAAGACGTCAGAATCGGGCATGAGCCTTTCCGGAGACGAGGTCCGCGACCTGGTGAACTGCCTGTACACGTCGGTCGATCGGCGGGACTGGTCCACGGTCGAACAGCTGGTGTCGTCGCGGCTGGTCGTCGAGGTCGGCAGTGGGGGACCGACGGACTGGCCGCAGTGGCGCTCGCATCTCGAGGAGTTCACCCGCGGATTTCCCGACGGCCGGCACGTCATCGAGGAGCTGCTGGTCGACGGGTCGCACGGCATCTCGCGGTTCCGGTTCACCGGAACCCACAGCGGCGAGTTCCGGGGCCGCGCCCCGACCGGCGCCACGGTGTCGGTCGCGGGGATCCACATCGACCGGTTCCAGGGCGACCTGCTGGTGTCGCACCGCGGGCAGCTCGACCTGCACGGCCTGCTCACCCAGCTCGACACGCCCTGAATCGCGCGAGCAGACGCAGAACTGCCCGAAGGACAGTTCTGCGTCTGCTCGGCGGAGAGATCAGGGCATCAGGACCGTGTCGATCAGGTACACCGTCGCGTTGGCGGTGCGGACCCCACCGCACACCACGTTGGCGTCGTCGACCTTGATGGCCTCACCGCCGCCGGTGACGTTGACGTCGGCGCCCTGCACGGTCTTGTGGGTGCCGACGACCTGCGCCGGATCGGCCTGACCGGGCACCACGTGGTAGGTCAGGATGTTGGTGAGCAGCGCCGAATCGGTCTTGAGCTGCTCGATGGTCGCCGGGTCGATCTTGGCGAACGCGGCGTCGGTCGGCGCGAACACCGTGAACTCACCGCTGTCGAGCGTCTCGACGAGGTTGACGTTCGGATTGAGCTTGCCCGACAACGCCGAGGTCAGCGTGGTCAGCATCGGGTTGTTGGAGGCGGCGACGGTCACCGGGTCCATCGCCATGCCCGCCACCGAGCCCGGGCCGCTCGGGTTCTGGGCCGCGTAGTCCGCGCAGCCGGGGCCGACCGGACCCGCCGGCTGCACCGGCTGCTCCATCGGGGCCGGCGCGGCGCTGGTGGCGCTCGAACCGGTCTGGGCCGAGGCCGTCGGGCTCGTGGCGTCGTTCGAACACGCCGAGATGGTCAGCACTGCCGCGGCCGCCAGACCCGCGGCCGAAACTGCCTTGCGGAACTCGATATTCATGCGCTGCTCCCTTGTCGCGGACGGCTCGCCCGTCCTTTGCTGTGTGACACCGGGGATTCGGCGGCACGCGATGCGCGGATGGATCGCGTCAGATTTGCGTCACACTCGCCGTCGATTGAGGGATCGGCCGTCGCAGGCGGCACAATGGTTCGGTGAACGTTCCCGCCGGAAGCGACGGTCGTCGGCGCGTACTGATCCTCGGCAGCACCGGGTCGATCGGGACCCAGGCGCTCGACGTCATCGCCGCCAACCCCGACCGCTTCGAGGTCGTCGGCCTGGCCGCGGGCGGCGGCAACCCCGAACTGCTGGCGCGCCAGCGAGCCGCGACCGGTGTGACGAACATCGCCGTCGCCGATGAGGCCGCCGCTGCGCGCATCGGCGACGTCGCCTACGCCGGTCCCGACGCCGTCACCCGGCTCGTGCAGGACACGGAGGCCGACGTCGTGCTCAACGCGCTCGTCGGCGCGCTCGGGCTCGAACCGACGCTGGCCGCACTGGCCACCGGCGCCCGGCTTGCGCTCGCCAACAAAGAATCGTTGGTGGCCGGCGGTCCGCTGGTGCTCAAGGCGGCCGCGCCGGGCCAGATCGTGCCGGTCGACTCAGAGCACTCCGCGATGGCGCAGTGCCTGCGCGGCGGCACCGCCGCCGAGGTCGCCCGCATCGTGCTGACCGCCTCCGGCGGCCCGTTCCGCGGCTGGAGCGCCGAGCGACTCGAATCCGCGACCCCCGAGCAGGCCGGCGCGCATCCCACCTGGTCGATGGGGCCGATGAACACGCTCAACTCGGCGTCGCTGGTCAACAAGGGCCTGGAGCTGATCGAGACCCACCTGCTGTTCGGCGTGCCCTACGACCGCATCGACGTGGTGGTGCACCCGCAGTCGATCGTGCACTCGATGGTCACGTTCACCGACGGCTCCACGCTGGCGCAGGCCAGCCCGCCGGACATGAAGCTGCCGATCGCGCTGGCCCTCGGCTGGCCGGACCGGGTCCCCGCGGCGGCGGCCGCCTGCGATTTCGCCACGGCGTCCACCTGGACATTCGAACCGCTCGACGACGCGGTGTTCCCCGCGGTCGCGCTGGCCCGCCGGGCCGGTGAAGGCGGCGGTTGCCTGACCGCGGTCTACAACGCCGCCAACGAGGAGGCCGCCGCGGCGTTCCTGGACGGCCGGATCCGGTTCCCGTCCATCGTGCGCACAATCGACGAGGTCCTGCGCGCTGCCGACCAGTGGGCCGCCGAACCAGCTACCGTGGATGACGTACTTGAGGCCCAGCAGTGGGCGCGTGACCGCGCATCGCGCGCGGTCGAGCGGGAGGTAGTCACCACCAAATGATGTGGGTCATCGGCGTCGTGCTGTTCGCACTGGCCATCCTGGTGTCAGTCGCGTTGCACGAGTGCGGGCACATGTGGGTGGCGCGTGCCACCGGGATGAAGGTGCGCCGCTACTTCGTCGGCTTCGGGCCGACGCTGTGGTCGACGTGGCGGGCGAACAAGCAGGGTGACCGCACCGAGTACGGCGTCAAGGCGATCCCGCTCGGCGGGTTCTGCGACATCGCGGGCATGACCGCGGTCGAGGAACTCGCCCCCGACGAGCGCGACCGCGCGATGTACAAGCAGAAGACGTGGAAGCGGGCCGCCGTGTTGGCGGCCGGGCCCGGCATGAACTTCGTCATCGGCCTGGTGCTGATCTACGGCATCGCGGTGGTGTGGGGGCTGCCCAACCTGCACCCGCCGACCACCGCGATCGTCGGCGAGACGTCGTGCGTGAAGTCGGAGGTCAGCCAGGGCAAGCTCGGTGACTGCCTGGCTCCGTCACCGGCCGCGGCCGCCGGCATCGAAGCCGGCGACACCGTCGTCAAGGTCGGCGACACGTCGGTGGCCAACTTCGACGAAATGGTCGACGCCGTACGCAAACTCGACGGCCCCACCCCGTTCACCGTGGAGCGCGACGGGCGCGAGTTCACCACCGTCGTCGACGTCATCCCGGCCCAGCGCTACGTCGCTGAGGGCGCCAAAGATCAAGCCGCCGAACCGGTTCCGGTCGGCACGGTCGGCATCACCGCCGCCCAGTTCGGCCCGACGCAGTACAACGCGCTCTCGGCGGTGCCCGGAACCTTCGCGTTCACCGGCGATCTCGCCGTCGAACTCGGCAAGTCGCTGGCCAAGATCCCGACCAAGATGGGCGCGCTGGTGCGTTCCATCGGCGGCGAGGAGCGTGACCCGGAGACGCCGATCAGCGTCGTCGGCGCCAGCATCATCGGCGGCGACGCGGTCGACCAGGGCCTGTGGGTGGCGTTCTGGTTCTTCTTGGCGCAGTTGAACTTCGTGCTCGGCGCGGTCAACCTGATCCCGCTGCTGCCGTTCGACGGCGGCCACATCGCGATCGCGTTCTACGAGAAAATCCGCAATATGATCCGCTCGGCGCGCGGCATGGTGGCCGCGGGTCCGGTCAACTACCTCAAGCTGATGCCCGCCACGTACGTGATCCTCATCGTCGTGGTCGGCTACATGGCCGTGACCGTGACCGCCGACTTCATCAACCCGATCAGACCTTTCCAATAGGAGTAATGATGGCCCTCCCAGGCACAACGGGAAGCCAAATCGGACTGGGCATGCCGGCCGCCCCGGCGCCCGTGCTCGCCCCGCGGCGCAAGACCCGCCAGCTGATGGTGGGCGACGTCGGCATCGGCAGCGACCACCCCATCGCGGTGCAGTCCATGTGCACCACCAAGACCCACGACATCAACGCGACGCTGCAGCAGATCGCCGAGCTGACCGCGTCGGGCTGCGACATCGTGCGGGTGGCCTGCCCGCGCCAGGAGGACGCCGACGCGCTGCCCGCCATCGCGAAGAAGTCGAAGATCCCGGTGATCGCCGACATCCACTTCCAACCGAAGTACATCTTCGCCGCGATCGACGCGGGCTGCGCCGCGGTGCGGGTAAATCCGGGCAACATCAAGGAGTTCGACGGCCGGGTCAAGGAAGTTGCCAAGGCCGCCGGTGACGCGGGCATCCCGATCCGCATCGGCGTCAACGCCGGATCGCTCGACAAGCGGTTCATGGAGAAGTACGGCAAGGCCACCCCGGAGGCGCTCGTCGAGTCGGCGCTGTGGGAGGCCTCGCTGTTCGAGGAGCACGGCTTCGGCGACATCAAGATCAGCGTCAAGCACAACGACCCGGTGATCATGGTCGCCGCCTACGAGCAGCTGGCCGCGCAGTGCGACTACCCGCTGCACCTCGGCGTTACCGAGGCCGGGCCGGCGTTCCAGGGCACGATCAAGTCGGCGGTCGCGTTCGGTGCGCTGCTGTCCAAGGGCATCGGCGACACCATCCGCGTCTCGCTGTCCGCGCCGCCGGCCGAAGAGGTCAAGGTGGGCAACCAGATCCTCGAGTCGCTGAACCTGCGGCCCCGCGGGCTGGAGATCGTGTCGTGCCCGTCGTGCGGGCGCGCGCAGGTCGACGTCTACACGTTGGCCAACGAGGTGACCGCCGGCCTGGAAGGCATGGAGGTGCCGCTGCGCGTCGCGGTGATGGGCTGCGTCGTCAACGGGCCGGGGGAGGCCCGCGAAGCCGACCTCGGCGTGGCCTCCGGCAACGGCAAGGGCCAGATCTTCGTCAAGGGTGAGGTCATCAAGACCGTCCCCGAGGCCCAGATCGTCGAGACGCTGATCGAAGAGGCGATGCGGTTGGCCTCCGAAATGGACGAGGCCGGAACAGATGCCAGCGGCACACCGGTTGTCACCGTAAGCTGAATGTGATCCCAGCCACTGGGTGAGCGTCGGTCAGAAAGAGTTTCCATGTCGGCTCCGCCGCTGTTCCGTCACGCCGACGAACGACGGGTGTCCGTGGTGCGCGACGTCGGCGCGGTGATGCGCGTGCTCGACGAGGATCCCGTCGGCTCCTGCATGGTCGCCTGCCGGGTCGCCGAACACGGCATCGAGCCGTCGGCCATCGGCGGTGAACTGTGGACGCGGCGCCGGCCGACCGAATCTCTGTGCTACGCCGGGGCGAACCTGATCCCGTTGCGCGGTGAGGCCCCCGATCTGCAGGCGTTCGCCGACAAGGCGATGAGCACCGCGCGCCGCTGCTCGTCGCTGGTCGGGCGCGCGGAGCTGGTCATGCCGATGTGGCAGCGCCTCGAGCACGCCTGGGGCACCGCCCGCGACGTGCGTGAACAGCAACCCCTGATGGCGCTGAGCACCGCGCCGATCTGTGCGATCGACCCTGCGGTGCGCCCGGTGCGCGCCGACGAGCTCGACGCCTACCTGGTCGCCTCGATCGACATGTTCATCGGCGAGGTCGGCATCGACCCGCGGCTCGGTGACGGCGGCCGCGGCTACCGGCGGCGTGTCGCCGGGCTGATCGCCGCCGGCCGGGCCTGGGCCCGCTTCGAGCGCGGCGAGGTGGTCTTCAAGGCCGAGGTGGGCTCGCAGTCGCCGACCGTCGGCCAGATCCAGGGCGTGTGGGTGCACCCCGACTGGCGCGGCCGCGGCCTGGGCATGTCGGGCACGGCGACGCTGGCGGCGGCCGTGGTGCGCTCGGGTCGCACCGCGAGCCTGTACGTCAACGACTTCAACACCGTCGCGCGGGCCACCTACGCCCGCGTGGGCTTCCAACAGGTGGGAACCTTCGCCACCGTTCTGCTGGACTGACGGAACCGGTCCGGCCGGCTGTCCTACGCTCGCGTCATGGCCGACGACGAACGCACAATCGCCCGCAGGGAAATCGCCGACACGATGGTTCGCGCGCTCGAGCGGCGGCACGAACTGCTCGACGTGATCGTCGATGCCGAGGACTACGACGCCGCCATCGAGGCGATCGCCGGGATGTTGGGCTCCTCGCACCAGGCCGCCGAGGCGGTGCTGCGGTTGTCGTTCGACCGGCTGACCAAGGTCGCGCGCCGGCGCATCGCCGCCGAACTCGAGGATCTCAACAACCAGCTCAGCTTCACGATGGGCGAGCCGGCCCGGTCGGCCGACGCGATGGTGTTGCGGCCGTTCAGCGCCGACGCGGACCGCGACATCTTCGCCGCCCGCACCGAGGACGTGCCGCAGGCCGGTGACGGGTCGGGTGCCCCGGCCGGCGACCTCGACGACGAGATCCGCGCGGGCCTGGCGCGCGTGGACGCCGAGGAGGCGGCCTGGCTGGTCGCGGTGCAGGGCTCGGAGAAGGTCGGCATGGTGTTCGGCGATCTGGTCGCCGGGGAGGTGAATGTGCGCATCTGGATTCACCCGGCGTACCGCAAGCAGGGGTACGGCACCGCGGCGCTGCGCAAGTCGCGCTCGGAGATGGCGGCGTACTTCCCGGCGGCGCCGCTGGTGGTCCGCGCTCCCGCGGCGAGCTCCTGACCTCACCAGATTCCGCGAACGTTGATTACCGCTCGACAATTTCGCGGCGATTTCTCGCGCGGTAATCAACGTTCGGCGCGAAGAGAGTCGGTGCGCCTCCCGGGATTGCAGGTCTCGACTTCGTAACATCTGCCCCAATGGCAACTTCAGCATCACGTCTGGCGGCGCTGCTCGCGGTCGGCGCACTCGCCCTGTCGCTCAACGCGTGTACGCCCAAACCCGCGGGGCCCGAGCCGACCGCCGAGAAGTTCCTCGCTGCGCTGGCCACCGGGGACACCACCGGCGCGGCCGACCTCAGCGACCGGCCCGCCGATGCGCGAGAGGACCTCAACGGTGCGTGGGCCGGCCTGCAGGCCACCCACCTCGACGCGCAGATCCTCGGCTCCAAGTACGCCCTGGACACCGGCAGCGTCACCTACCGCTACACCTGGCATCTGCCCAAGGGGCGGACCTGGACCTACGACGGTCAGCTCAACATGGTCCGCGACGAGGGCCGTTGGGAGGTGCGGTGGAGCGCGACGAACCTGCACCCGCGGCTCGGCGAGAACCAGACGTTCGCGCTGCGCGCCGACGCGCCGCCGCGGGCGTCGGTCATCGAACGCGGTGGCACGCCGGTGCTCGCGCCCGGTTACCTGTATCGCTACTCGCTCGACGCGCAGGCGGCGGGCGGCGCGCTGATGCAGACCGCGCGGGCCGTCGTCGACACGCTGCGCCCGTTCGACAACACCTGGGATCCGCAGCGGCTGGCGGAGCAGGCCAGCTCGTCGAAGCAGCCGCTGAACCTGGTCACGCTGCGCAAGGACGATCACGACCGGGTGAGCCCCGCGATCGGGGCGCTGCCGGGGGTGGTCGTTACGCCGATGGCCGAACTGCTGCCCACCGACGACCGGTTCGCCCCCGCGATCGTCAACGAGGTGAAGAAGTCGGTCGCCGGTGAACTCGACGGTGACCCCGGTTGGCGGATCGTCACCGTCAACCAGAACGGCGTCGACGTCGACGTGCTCAACGAGGTGCCCGGCGTGCCCGCCCCCGCCGTGCGGATCAGCCTCGACCGGGCGGTGCAGACCGCCGCACAGAATGCGGTCAACTTCACCGGCAAGAAGGCGATGATCGTGGTGATCAAGCCGTCGACCGGCGAGATCCTGGCCGTCGCGCAGAACGCGTCCGCCGACGCCGAGGGGCTGATCGCCACGACCGGGCTCTACCCGCCGGGGTCGACGTTCAAGATGGTGACCGCGGGCGCGGCCATCGAACGCGACATGGCCACGCCGAACACGCTGCTGCCGTGCCCGGGCACGATGGACATCGGCCACCGCGCGGTGCCGAACTACGGCGGTTTCGACCTCGGCACGGTGCCGATGTCGCGGGCGTTCGCCAGTTCGTGCAACACCACCTTCGCCGAACTCGCCAGCCGGATGCCGCCGCGTGGACTGACGACGGCGGCCGCGCAGTATGGCCTCGGCACCGACTACGAGGTCGAGGGGCTCACGACCGTCACCGGTTCGGTGCCGCCGACCGTCGACCTGGCCGAGCGCACCGAGGACGGTTTCGGGCAGGGCAAGGTGCTGGCCAGCCCGTTCGGCATGGCGTTGGCCGCCGCGACCGTCGCCGCCGGGAAAACGCCTGTGCCGCAACTGATCGAGGGCAGGCAGACCCGGGTGGAGGGTGACCAGCCGCCGATCGATCCGAAGATTCTCGACGGGCTGCGGCCGATGATGCGGCTGGTCGTCACCAACGGCACCGCCAAGGATCTGCTGGGCGCCGGGGATGTGCGCGGCAAGACCGGTGAGGCGGAGTTCGCGGGCGGGTCGCACTCGTGGTTCGCGGGCTACCGCGGCGACATGGCGTTCTCGGCGTTGATCGTCGGCGGCGGCTCCTCGGAGTACGCGGTGCGCATGCTCAAGGGCATGTTCGACGGTCTGCCACCCGACTACCTGGCTTGAGTAGCCTGGTAGTCGGCCATGACCGATACCAATCACGACGCGATGCGCGTCTCCGACGCCGACCGCAACGGCACGCTGCGGCGGCTGCACAACGCCGTCGCGCTCGGGTTGATCGACATCGACGAGTTCGAGGAGCGCTCGGCGGCGGTGGCGCGGGCGCGGTTGCACTCCGACCTCGACGCCTTGGTCGGTGACCTGCCGGGGCCCGGCGCGATCGTCACCTCGGCCGCCGACCGGGTCGAACTGCGCGGCGTGCTCGGCTCGCTCAAGCGGCACGGGGAGTGGACGGTGCCGAGTCGGCTGGCGCTGCACCGCCGGATGGGGTCGGTCGACCTGGACCTGACCAAGGCGCGGTTCGCCGGCCCGATGGTGGTGGTGGAGCTCGACCTGAAGTTCGGCGGGCTGGAGTTGCGGCTGCCCGAGGGGGCGAGTGCGTCGATCGACGACGTGGAGGTCGTCGTCGGCAGTGCGCACGACCATCGCCGCGACGCCCCCGCCGAGGGCAATCCGCACGTGATCCTGACCGGCAAGGTCGTTTGTGGTTCGGTGGACATCCGCGGCCCGCGGCGGGGCTGGCGGCTCGGCCCGTTCGACCGCCGCTGATCCTCGACTACGCTGGGGTTATGCCTGTTCGTACCGCTCTTCGCCCCGGCGTCGTGTCCCCGACGCTGCCGGTGCCCAACTCGATTCCGCGGCCGGAGTACGCGTGGAAACCGACGGTCAAGGAGGGCACCGAGCCCTGGGTGCAGTCGCCCGAGGTGATCGAGAAGATGCGGGTCGCGGGCCGGATCGCGGCCGGGGCGCTCGCCGAGGCCGGTAAGGCCGTCGCGCCCGGCGTCACCACCGACGAGCTCGACCGCATCGCACACGACTACATGGTCGACCACGGCGCCTATCCGTCGACGTTGGGCTACAAGGGTTTTCCGAAGTCCTGCTGCACCTCGCTGAACGAGATCATCTGCCACGGCATCCCGGACTCGACCGTGGTCGAGGACGGTGACATCGTCAACATCGACGTCACCGCCTACATCGAGGGGGTGCACGGCGACACGAACGCGACGTTCCTCGCCGGCAACGTGTCCGAGGAGCACCGGCTGCTCGTCGAGCGCACCCACGAGGCCACCATGCGCGCGATCAAGGCCGTCAAACCGGGCCGCCAGCTGTCGGTGGTCGGCCGGGTCATCGAGTCGTATGCGAACCGGTTCGGCTACAACGTGGTTCGCGACTTCACCGGCCACGGCATCGGCACCACCTTCCACAACGGCCTGGTGGTGCTGCACTACGACCAGCCCGCCGTCGAGACCGTGCTCGAGCCCGGTATGACGTTCACCATCGAGCCGATGATCAACCTCGGCGGACTCGACTACGAGATCTGGGACGACGGCTGGACCGTCGCCACCGTCGACAAGAAGTGGACCGCACAGTTCGAGCACACGCTGGTGGTCACCGACGACGGCGCCGAGATCCTCACCCAGCTGTGAGCCCGGCCGGCGGCGCGCTGCTGATTGCCGGTACGACGTCCGATGCCGGTAAGTCGATGGTCGTCGCCGGGCTGTGCCGGTTGTTGGCGCGCAAGGGCATTCGCGTCGCGCCGTTCAAGGCGCAGAACATGTCGAACAACTCCGCGGTCACCGTCGACGGCGGGGAGATCGGCCGGGCGCAGGAGATGCAGGCCCGCGCTGCCGGACTGGCCCCGCACACCCGCTTCAACCCGATCCTGCTCAAACCCGGCAGCGACCGCACCTCGCAGCTGGTGGTGCACGGCCGCGTCGCGGGCACCGTACGCGCCGGGGACTACTTCACCCACCGCGAACACCTCGCGAAGGTCGTCGCCGACGAACTGCGCGCTCTGCGAAGCGAATTCGACGTCGTCATCTGTGAGGGTGCCGGGTCTCCCGCCGAGATCAACCTACGCGCCACCGACCTCGCGAACATGGGTCTGGCGCGCGCTGCGGAGCTGCCGGTGGTCGTCGTCGGCGACATCGACCGCGGCGGACTGCTGGCGCACCTGTTCGGCACCGTCGCGGTGCTCGAACCCGACGACCAGCGGCTCATCAGCGGGTTCATCGTCAACAAGTTCCGCGGTGACCCGGCGCTACTGGCGCCCGGACTCGACCAACTGCAGGCGCTGACCGGCCGGCCGACCTACGGCGTCATCCCGTACGCCGACGGATTATGGCTCGACACCGAGGATTCCGTGTCCGTGCTGGCCCATCGCGTCGTCGGTGATCCCGCCCCGCCGCGCGGGCAGCGGTGGCTGCACATCGCCGCGGTGCGGTTGCCGCGCATCTCCAACTCCACCGACGTCGAGGCGCTGGCCTGCGAACCCGGTGTGCTGGTGCGCTGGGTCACCGACCCCGCCGACCTGGCCGACGCCGACGTCGTGGTGCTCCCCGGCAGCAAGGCCACCGTCGCCGACCTGGCGTGGCTGCGCGAACGCGGACTGGCCGACGCCGTGGCCGCGCACGCCGCCCGCGGCCGGGCGGTGCTGGGCATCTGCGGCGGGTTCCAGATGCTGTGCCGCCACATCGACGACACCGTCGAGTCGGCGGCGGGCCGCGTGACCGGCCTCGGACTGCTCGACGCCGACATCGCGTTCGCGGCCGACAAGACGCTGCGCCGGCACACAGATGGGTTGCGCGGCTACGAGATTCACCACGGCCGGCTCACCCGCACAGCGGCCGACGACTGGCTGGGCGTCGGGTTGCGCCGTGACGGGGTGTACGGCACCCACTGGCACGGCCTGCTCGACAACGACGACGTGCGCCGGCACTGGCTCGCCGAGGTGGCGCCGCCCGGTTTCGTGGTGGCCGACGACATCGACGTCGGCGCCCGCCGCGACGCGCAGCTCGACACCATGGCCGACCTGCTCGCGGGCCACCTCGATGTCGACGCGCTGCTGGCGTTGATCGAGGGCGGACCGCCGACGCGGCCGACGATCGTCAGCGCGATCTAGGGTTCGTGCCCCGCGCGCACCCGCTCGCCGGGCATCGCGCACGACGTGCGGGTCACCAGCGACACCGGCAACACCGTGCGTCGCCGCAGCCGCCGGGTCGGCGCGTCGAGGCGGGTGAACAACCGGTCGGCGGCGAAGCGGCCCATCGCGTCACCGTCCTGGTGGACCACGGTGATCGCGGGCCGAAGCGCGGCCGCGGTGGGGAAGTCGCCGAAGCCGATCAGCGCGATGTCCTTGCGGCGCAACGCCTGTAACGCCGTCACGAGCGCGATCGTGCACCGGGCGTTGGAGGAGAACACCGCGGTCGGCGGATCGGGCGCGTCGAGCGCGCGGCGCAGGGCGGCCGACACCGTGTCGACGTCGACGGCGCCGATGTGCACCGGGCCTTCGACGAGTCCGGCCTCATCGAGCGCCTGGCGCCAGCCTTCGAGCCGCAGCAGCCCGGTCACGGTGTCGTCGCCCATGAACGCGATGCGGCGGTGTCCGTGCGCGATCAGGTGACGGGTCCCGTCGCGGCCGCCGCCGACGTCGTCCTGCACCACCGCGTCGGCGGTCAGGCGACCCGGCTCGCGGTCGACGAACACCAGCGGTGTGCGCTTGAGCCACGGCCGCAGATAGGACATGTCGCGGCCGACCGGGCAGATGATCATGCCGGCGACCTGACGCTTGAGCACCGCCTCCAACGACCGCTGTTCGTGCGTCGGCTCCCAGCCCACGCTGGTCACGATGACGGCGACATTGCGCTTGCTGGCTTCGCGTTCGACGGCGTCGATGATGCCGGCGAAGAACGGGTCGGCGACGCCGGGCACCGCGACCCCGATGGCGGCGTCGCGCCCGGCTCGGAACGTGACGGCCAGCATGTTCGGGACGTACTGCAGTTCGTCGATCGCGCGCTCGACGCGTTCGCGGACGTCCGCCGAGACGTAGCGGTCGTTGTTGATGACCCGGGACACGGTCTTTGCGCTCACGCCGGCACGGTCGGCGACGTCGCGCATCGTGGTCATCGACCGTCCCTCCTCGCTCGAACCGCCGCCAGTATGTCACCGATGTCATCTCGGTACGCCGAATTGTCTGACACCGGTGACATAGCGGGCGATGTGGCGTACTGTCCGGCGTGACGCAGGTAACAGACAGGAGGTGCCGCACGAGTGACCGTCCACCCGCAACTGCTGCCCCCGAACGTCATTCCGCACTGGTATGTCGGTGGGCCGGTGCTGGCCGACTGGCGCGGACTGCCGCCGGTCGGTGAGCGCTCCCCGGAGGAGTGGATCGGCGCCACCGTGTCACGGTTCGGGGAACCCGCGCTGGGCCCAGCGACGCTGGCCGACGGCACGCTGCTGCGCGAGGCCGTCGAACGCGACCCCCGCGGCTGGCTCGGTCGCGACGACGGCGCGCCCGGCGACACCGGCGTGCTGGTGAAACTGCTCGACGCCGGACAGCGGCTGCCCGTGCATGTGCACCCAACGCGCGAATTCGCGTGCCGTCACCTCGGCTGCCCCTACGGCAAAACCGAGGCCTGGTACATCCTGCGCGCCGACGGTGACGCCGCGGTGTGGGCGGGCTGGCGCGAAACCGTTGACCCGCAACGGCTCTCGGACCTGGTCGCCGCGCAGGACACCGAGGGCCTGCTCGCGCTGATGCACCGGATACCGGTGCGGCCCGGCGACGGGGTGCTGGTCCCCGGCGGCACCCCGCACGCGATCGGCCGTGGCGTGCTGCTCGTCGAGGCGCAGGAGCCCACCGACCAGTCGATCCTGCTCGAGCGCGTGAACACCTCCGCATCCGACGACGAGGTGTTCCTCGGCCTGGACCGCGACGTCGCGCTCTCGGCGGTGGACAGCGCCCCCGTCGACGACGTCGGCGACCTGCTGCGCCATACCGACGCCGACGCGACCGGAGTGACACCGGTGCTGCCCGCCGAAGCCGCGGATTTCTTCCACATGGACCTGCTCGGCCCGCGCGCCGAACTTGACGCGGGCTTCGCCGTCGCGGTGGTGCTGGCGGGCGAGGGGTCGGTGGTGCCCGCAGAGGGCGAGCCCGTCGCGGTGACGGCAGGCAACACCCTCGTGGTGCCCGCCTCCTCGGGCCCCTGGCACACCGAAGGCGATGCGCGCCTGCTCGTCTGCCGGCCGGGCGACACCTGGCCTCCGTCCCTCACGAACCCGCAGGAAAGGACGACATGACCGCACTGCTGCACGCGCGCGGCCTGTCCCGCAGCTTCGGCCACGTGCGTGCGCTCGACGGCGCCGACTTCGACGTGACCGCCGGCGAGGTCGTCGGCCTCATCGGCGACAACGGCGCGGGCAAGTCGACGCTCATCAAGGCGCTGTCGGGCAACCTCGACCTGGACGAGGGCGAGATCTACTTCGAGGGCAAGCGGGTGCGCCTGTCCGAGCCGCGCCAGGCAGAGGACCTCGGCATCGAGGTGGTGTATCAGGATCTGGCGCTGGCGCCGCACCTGAACCCGGTGCAGAACGTGTTCCTGGGCAGGGAGATCGCCCGCAAGGGCATCCTCGGGCGGTTGGGCTTCATGGACGAGAAGGAGATGCGGCGCCGGGCTGCCGAGTCGTTCCGTGACCTCGGTGCGACCGTGCGGTCGTTGAATTCGCCGGTCCGATCGATGTCGGGCGGCCAGCGCCAAGGCATCGCGATCGCCAGGGCGATGGCGTGGGCGAGGAAGGTGCTGATCCTCGACGAGCCCACCGCGGCGTTGGGCGTCGTGCAGACCGCCAACGTGCTCGAGTCGATCAAACGGGTGCGCGACAAGGGGATTGCGGTGGTGTTCATCAGCCACTCGATGCCGCACGTACTCGAGGTGTGCGACAGCATCCAGGTGCTGCGGCTGGGCCGGCGGGTGGCCACCTTCACCGCGGCGCAGACCACCGTCGAGGAACTCGTCGGCGCGATGACCGGCGCGCTGGACTCGCGGGACGGCGCGGCATGAGCACCCTCGAGAAAGCGGTCGTGAGCGACGGCGCCGACGACCCGGCGGAGTCGTTCCTCAAGCGCATCAGCGGATTACAGGCGTTCTGGATCCTCGGCGTGCTGATCGTCATCTGTGCGTGCTTCACCGTGCTCGCCGGCGACCGCTTCCTGTCCACCGGCAACTTCTCGCTGATCTCGCAGAACGTCGCGGTCTGGGCGGTGCTCGGCGTCGGCATGACGTTCGTCATCATCACCTCGGGGATCGACCTGTCGGTCGGTTCGGTGCTGGTGTTCGCCTCGGTGGTGGCGGCGAAGGTGATGGAGGCGATGGGCGGCGCGGGCCCCGGCGTCGCCGCCGTCGGCCTGATCGCTGCGGTGCTCGGCGGGACGGTGTGGGGCGTCGTGAACGGCATCCTGGTCGCGGTCGCGAAGGTGCCCGCGCTGATCGTGACTCTGGGCACGCTGTCGGTGGCGCTCGGACTGGCGCAGGTCCTGACCGGCGGCATCGACATCCGCTCGGTGCCCACCGAACTGACTGACTTCAGCGCCTACACCAAGATCCTCGGCATCCCGGGCCTGCCGTTCGTCGCGCTGGTGATCGTCGTGCTCGGCGGAATACTGTTGCACAAGACAAGATTCGGCCGCTACACCTACGCGATCGGCTCGAACGAGGAAGCCGCGCGCCGCACCGGCATCAAGGTGACCCGGCACCTCGTGCTCGTCTACGCGCTGGCGGGCACGCTCGCCGGCATCGGCGCGATCCTCACGCTCGCGCAGTTCGGCACCACGACGATCGCCGGGCAGTCGCTGACCAACCTCAACGTGATCGCGGCGGTGGTGATCGGCGGGACGTCGATCTTCGGCGGCGAGGGCAGCATCTTCGGCACCGTCGTCGGCCTGTTCATCCCCGCCGTGCTGCAGTCCGGGTTCGTCATCATCGGCGTCCAGCCGTTCTGGCAGGGCGTGGCGGTGGGCACGGTCCTCATCGCCGCTGTGTACGTCGACCAGTCCCGCCGTGCGGCCGCGCTGCGCGGCGCGCGGTCCCGAAGTTTCGTCAAACGCAGAACGCAACGAAAGGAACGCCAGTGAACCGTAAACGCGTGATGACGGTCGCGGGAACGTTGGGGGTCGCGGTCCTCACGCTGTCGTCCTGCACCTCGTCCAAACCCGAATCGTCGGGCTCGGAGTCGGGAGAGGGTGCCGACGGCGCGCAGCAGGCGGCCGCCGCGACCACCGTCACCGCGCCGGCGAAAGCCAGCCAGGAGTACAACATTCAGTTCCTGCAGGGCGTATCCGGCGGCCAGTTCTACATCACCATGCAGTGCGGCGCCCAGGAAGAGGCGGCGAAGCTGGGCGTGAAGGTCTCCACACAGGGACCGCAGAAGTTCGACCCGACGCTGCAGAAGCCGATCCTCGACTCGATCGTGGCCGGCCGGCCCGACGCGCTGCTGGTGGCGCCGACCGATGTGCAGGCGATGCAGCAGCCGCTGCAGCAGGCGGCCGCGGCGGGCATCAAGGTGGTGCTCGTCGACACCACCACCAACGACCCGTCGTATGCGGTGTCCGAGATCGCCAGCGACAACGAGGGCGGCGGCCGCGCGGCGTTCGAGGCCATCAAGAAATTGCGCCCCGAGGGCGGCAAGGTGATGGTGATGAACATCGACCCGGGCGTCTCGACAACCGATGCCCGCGCCAAGGGATTCGAGGACGCGGTCAAGGAGGACAGCAAGTTCACCTACGTCGGCGTGCAGTACAGCCACAACGATCCGGCGACGGCCGCGCAACTGATCGGCGCGCAGTTGCAGAAGGACCCCGACCTCGTCGGCGTCTTCGCCACCAACCTGTTCTCGGCCGAGGGCTCGGCGACCGGCGTGCGGCAGGCGGGCAAGAGCGGTCAGGTGCAGGTGGTCGGGTTCGACGCCGGCCCCAACCAGATCCAGGCGCTGCGGGAGGGCACCGTGCAGGCCCTCGTCGCCCAGGACCCGGGTCTGATCGGCAAGTTCGGCGTCGACGAGGCGGTCACCGCGCTCGAGGGCGGCGAGAACACCAAGAAGGTGCAGACCGGCTTCACCATCATCACCCAGGACAACCTCGACGGCGAAGGCGGAGCGGCGGCCTACAAGTCGCAATGCTAAGCGGCAGCGACCAATTCGATCAGATGTGAGACCACGTCGGCGACCGCGTCGCGGGCGGCGGCCAGCGGCTTGCGGGGGTCCACCCCGTCGCTGAGCGCCGCCCGCACCGCGCCGGTGTAGGCGACGTTGAGCGCCGTGCCGATGTTGACCTTGACGATTCCTGCGCCGACGGCTGCGCGCAGCGTGTCATCGGGAACGCCCGAAGATCCGTGCAGCACAAGCGGAATCGGCAATGCGTCGCGTAGCGCCGCGATCAGGTCGAGGTCGAGCTGCGCGGTCCGGTCGGTCATCGCGTGTGAGCTGCCCACCGCGACCGCCAGCGCGTCCACCCGGGTCGCGGCGACGAACTCGGCCGCCTGCTGCGGGTCGGTGCGCACGCCCGGCGCGTGCGCGCTGGCGACATGGGTGTCCTTGCCGCCGACGTAGCCGAGTTCGGCCTCCACCGCCAAGCCCTGGGCGTGCAGCCGGCGGGTGGCGTCGGCGGTGATGTCGACGTTGCGGTCGTACGGCAGCGCGCCCGCGTCGACCATCACCGAGGAGAAACCTGTGGCGGCGGCGGCCTCCCACAGCGCGGCCGTCTCGACGTGGTCGAGGTGCAGGCCGACCGGCACGGCCGCCTCGGCGGCCAGGACCTTGAGCGCGGCGGCCAGTGGGGCGACCCCACCGTGGAACGCCACGCTGTTCTCGCTGACCTGCAGGATCACCTGTTCGCCGACGCGTTCGGCGCCGGCGAGGATGCCTTCGGCATGTTCCAGCGTGATCACGTTGAAGGCCGCGACACCGACGCCGCGCGACCGGGCGCTGTCGAGAAGGGCGGCGGTGGGGGCCAGCGGCATGTCGCTCCTACTTGACGCGTTTCCAATCAGACGCAACCATATCCATGCAAACCCAACACCGCAATGCCACCGAATCGCATGCACCGAGGAGCGCGATGCCTGCCTTCGCCGGCCTCGACGTCGGCACCACGTCGAGCAAGGCTGTCGTCTACGCCGACGACGGTACGGTGCTGGGCACCGGTCGCGCCGCCATGCCGTGGGATGTGGGACCGCAGGGCACGCAGACCGACGCGGATGTCCTGTGGCGCAGCGCGCTGACCGCGCTGCGTGACGCGGCGACGGCCGCGCAGGTGCCGGTGGCCGCGGTCGGCATCACGAGCATGGGCGAGTCCGGTGTGCTGACCGACGCGCACGAGCGGCCCGTGGCGCCCGTGATCGCCTGGCACGACGACCGCGACGGCGACGAGGTGGCTCGTCTCGTCGCGGACATCGGCGCCGACGCGTTCGGCGGTGTGGCCGGAAAGCCTGCGCGCGGCCAGTTCTCGCTCACCAAGCACCGCTGGCTGCGCACCCACGAACCGGCCGCGCGGTCGGCGACTAAACGGTTCGACGTCGGCGGCTGGGTGGTCCGCCGTCTCGGTGTGGACCCGGTCATCGAGCTGTCGTTGGCCGGGCGCACCGGTTGGCTCGACGTCGCGCGGCGCGACTGGTGGGACGACGCGCTCGCGTGGTCGGGCGCGACCCGCGCGCTCATGCCGCCGCTCGTGGCCGCCGGGGATCCGGTCGGCCGCATCACCGCCGACGAGGCGGGTCCGCTGCTGCGTGGAGCGCTGCTCACCCTCGCCGGCCACGACCATCAGGCAGCGGCGCTCGGTGCCCGCGCGACGGCACCCGGCTACGAGCTCGACTCGTCGGGCACCGCGGAAGCATTGGTGCGCACGGTTTCTCACATGCCTGGCCGCGGCCAGACAGCGCGGCTCGCGGCCGCGGGCATCACCACCGATCCCAGCATCGAACCCGACCACTGGACGTTGCTCGGCGGCACCGAGGGCGGGCTCGCGCAGAGTCGCGCGCTGGAGATGCTCGGCGTGTCCGGCGGGCCTGGAGGGGGCCTGGCCGCACTCGACGCCGCGGCCGAGCACGCACCGCACGGGCGGGTCATCGTCGGCGGTCTGGGCACCGACGCGCTGACCCTCGGCGGCATCGCCGGCGGAGTCGGGCCGGGGGAGGTGTGGAAGGCCGTGGTCGCCGCGGCCGCCGACGAGGCCATGGCGCTGCACCGCGCGATGGACGACGTCGTCGGACCCGCGGTCGGCGTCGTCGTCACCGGCGGATGGCGCCACAGCGCAGAGGTGATGCGCGCCAAGCGCGCTCGGTTCCCCGCGCTGCGGGTGTCGAGCCTCGACGAGGCCGGGACGTTGGGCGCCGCCACGCTCGCCGCGCGGGCCACCGGCGCGCTCGGACGCGACGACCACCTGGTCGGCCCGTGACCACGCCGGGGCGGACGTGGTTCGCCGATGAGCGGCACGCCGAGGTGCTCCGGATGCTGGCCACCCGGCGTCGCGTCGAAAGCGCCGAGCTGGCCCGGCATTTCGGTGTCAGCGCCGAGAGCATCCGCAAGGACCTCGCCCACCTCGAGGCGCGCGGCCTGCTGCGCCGCGTGCACGGCGGCGCGGTACCGCAGCAGCGGCAGAGCGACGAACCGGCCGTCGGCACCCGAACCGAGCGCGCCGCGCAGAAGGAGGCGATCGCCCGCCGCGCCCTGAGCCTGGTCCCCGACGGCGGTTCGCTGCTGCTCGACGCCGGCTCGACCACGCTGCGGTTGGCCGAAATACTGCCCGCCGACCGCGATCTCGTCGTCTACACCAACGCGTTGCCGCTGACGTCGGTGCTGCTGCAGCGGGGTGTCGCCGTCGTCAGCCTGGGCGGGCGCGTGCGACCCGAAACCGGCGCCGCGGTCGGCCCGCTGACCGTCGCGGCGCTGGCCGGCGTCAACCTCGACGTGGCGTTCCTGGGCACCAACGCGCTGTCCTTCGACCGCGGACTCACCACCCCCGACACCGACGAGGCGCACGTCAAACACGCGATGCTCGCCGCTGCCCGGCAACGCGTGTTTCTCGTCGACGCAACGAAATTCGGCCGCGAGAGCCTGGCCAGGCACGCCGACCTCGACGACGTCGACGTCCTGGTCACCGATGCCACCGTGAGCGCCGCACACCGCGACCGTCTCACCGCCCTCGGGGTGACCGTGGAGGTGGCCGAGTGATCACCACCGTCACCGCCAATCCGAGCCTGGACCGCACGCTGCACCTGCCGCGGTTCGTCGCGGGCGTAGTCAACCGCGCCACATCGACGATGGTCGAGCCCAGCGGCAAGGGCGTCAACGTCGCGCTGGGCCTGCACGGCGTCGGTGTCCCCGTGCGCGCGGTGCTGCCCGTCGGCGGCGGCACCGGCGACGAGATCGTAGCGCTGCTCGACGATCTCGGCCTCGACCATGCCGACGTGCCGATCGCGGGCGCGCTGCGCTCGAACATCACGCTGGTCGAGGCCGACGGACGGACCACCAAGGTCAACGAACCGGGGCCCCGGCTGTCACCCGCCGAAGTCGAGGCGCTGTGCGCGACGGCGCTGTCGGGCGCCGGCGACTGGGTGGTGTGGTCGGGCAGCCTGCCCGCCGGCTTCACGCCGCCACGGCTGGCCGCGGCCGTCGACGAGGCCAAGTCGGCGGGGTGCCGCGTCGCGCTCGACTGCTCGGGCGCACCGCTGGCGGAGGCGCTGGCCGGTGCCGTCGTGCCGGATCTGGTGAAGCCGAACGCCGAGGAACTCGCCGAGGTGACCGGGCGGTCGCTGCGGACGCTCGGCGACGTGACCGAGGCCGCCCATCAGCTGCGCACGCACGGCGTGCGGACCGTGCTCGTCAGCCTCGGCGCCGACGGTGCGGTGCTGATCGACGCGGACCTGCCCGACCCGCTGCACGGCAGCGCGCCGGTGCGGCGGGTGGTCAACACGGTCGGCGCCGGCGACGCAGTGCTGGCCGGCTGGCTGGCCGCGGCGCATACGGGCGCGTCGAGTGTGGAGGCGTTCGCCAACGCTCTGCGGTTCGGCGCCACCGCCGTCGAACACGAGGGCACGCTGCTCGGTGTGCCCGACCCGGACCGCGCAGTGTCGATCGCGCCGGTGCGGGCCGACATTCCGCTCAGCTGACGGTCGCCAGCACCTGCTCGTCGATGCCCACGAGCACCTTGACGTGATCGCCACCCGATGACAACGCGTACGCGTCGGCGGCCCGGGCCATGGGCACCTCGGCGGTGACGATCTCGTCGACGCGCACCGCACCGGCGGTGAGCAGGCGGATCGACTCCTCGTAGTCGCGCGGCAGATACGTCGCGCTGCCCTGGATCCGGATCTGGTGATCCTGGACGAGGGCCAGCGGGACAGCGACGTCGCCCGTCGGCACCCCCAGCACCACGACCGTGCCGCCCTTGCTCGCCATCCCGATGGCGGCCCGCATCGTCGATTCGATTGCCACGCAGTCGAATACGAAGTCGGCGCTCTCGCCGAGGGCTGCCCGAGCCTGCGTCACCCCGTCGGCCGAACCCGCGTCGAGCGCCACATCGGCGCCGAGGCGCAGGGCACGCTCGCGTTTGGCGGGCAGCGGATCGGTGATCACGACGCGGCGCGCACCGTGCGCGCGCACGACGGCCAGCACGAGGAGTCCGATCGTGCCTGCCCCGAGGATCACCACGGCCTGCCCGCGCACATCGCCGGCGAGGCGTACGGCGTGCACCGGGGTGGACAGCGGCTCGATCAGCGCCGCGGCGCGGTAGTCGAGCTCGTCGGGAACGACGTGGACCCGGTCGGCGGGGATGGTGAAGTAGTCGGCCATGCCGCCCTGCTCATAGCCGCAGCCGAAGAAACGCAGGTTCTCACACAGGTTCTCGGCGCCGCGGCGGCACTGCTTGCACTGCCAGCACGGCAGGTCGGGTTCGACGGTCACCCGCGCGCCGACCTCGACGGTGTCGACGCCGTCACCCCGTGCGGCGACGACGCCGACGACCTCGTGACCGGGGTGGTACGGCAGCGCGATGAACGGGTGCCTGCCGTGCGCCGCGTGGGTGTCCGAACCACACACGCCGGAGACCACCGAGTGCACGAGCACCTCCCCGGGACCGGGCATCGGGGTGGGGGAGTCGACCACGTCGATGGACCCCGACGAGACCACGACGCGGCGCATCCGGGTGGGGATCTGCATGGTTTCCGACGCTACTCGCCGGTCTGTGGCAGCAGTGCGTCGCGCGCGATCTCGAGGCGGGCGCCGTCGAACCGCACCGCGCGCAGGTCGGCGACGGCGAGGGTGACGGGCGCGGCCGCAGCGCCGACACCGACGATCGTGGGCACCCCCGCTTCGCGGGCCGACGCGATACCGGCCGGCGCGTCCTCGAAGACCGCGCATCGCTCAGGTGGGATCTGCAGGCGTTGCGCGGCGAGCAGATACGGGTCGGGAAACGGCTTGCCGTTGTCGACGTCCTCACCGGTCACCAGCACCGGCGCGGGCGGCAGGCCCGCCGAGGCCATGCGGGCGGTGGCCAGCGCCCGGTTGCCCGACGTCACCACGGCCCAGCGTCCGGGAGGACAGGCCGCCAGCAGTTCGCGCGCGCCGGGGATCGGCCGGACGTCGGTGGCGGTGTCCAGTTCGAGCTGTTTGAGTTCGGCCGCCGCGACCTCGACTTGGCTTGTGTCGCCGATCAATTCGGCGACCAGGTCGCTGATCCGTCTGCCGTGCTCGATGTCGCGGTGAAAGTCGAAGCCGGGCGCCCAGTGGGTGGCCCATCGGTTCCAGGCGATCGCCGCCGCGTCATGCGAGTCGACGAGTACGCCGTCGCAGTCGAGCAGCAGACCGTCGACATCGATACGCACGGAGCCGGTCACGGGGGCAGGCTATCGGACCGCGTGTGATGATGAGGCGTGGCTGATTTCACCGGTAAGACGATCCTGGTCACCGGTGCGACCGGCGGCATCGGCGCGGCGACGGTGCGCAGGCTCGTCGCCGACGGCGCGACCGTCTACGCCGGCGGGCGCAACGTCGATGGCCTGAGCGCGCTGGCCGACGAGACCGGTGCCCGCCCGGTGCCGTTCGACCTGACCTCCGAGGACGACATCCGCGACGCCGTATCGGGTCTGGCGCTCGACGGGGTGGTCAACTGCGGCGGGTTCGGCGGGGAGATCGCGACGCCGCAGGACACCGACATCGCGGTGTTCGACAAGGTCATCAGCATCAACGCGCGGGGCAGCCTGCTCGTCATCAAGCACGTCGCGCCGGCCATGATCGGCCGCGGCGGCGGCGCGATCGTCAACGTCTCGAGTCAGGCGAGCCTGGTGGCGCTGCCCGGACACATCTCATACGGCTCGTCGAAAGCCGCGGTGGACAACATCACCCGGGTGAGCGCACTCGAACTCGGCCCGCACAACATCCGGGTCAACAGCGTCAACCCGACCGTCGTGATGACCGAGATGTCGGCATCGCACTGGGGCCGTCCCGACGTCGGCCCGCCGTTTTTGGCGCAGATGCCGCTGGGCCGGTGGGCGACCGAAGAGGAGATCGCCGGGCCGATCGTGTTCCTGCTGAGCGACGACGCGGCGATGATCACGGGCGTCTGCCTGCCGGTCGACGGTGGCTACACCTGCCGCTGACCCCCGCCCGCCGAGGCGCCGAACGTGGGTTACCCGCACGCGATCGGCGCTCGAGGCGTGACGGTAACCCACGTTCGGCAGGGCAGATCGGTAGCCTGAGCAGATGATCGGGCGGTTCGCGGCGGTCGCCGTGCTGGCGGTCGCGGTGAGCGGATGCGCCCCCGCGGTCACCGGCACCGCGACCTGGCCGGGCGCCCGCCTGGAACGAGCGGTCCTCACCGCCGCCGATCTGCCTCCCGGCGTGCAGTTCGACCGGGTGGTCCGCGAACCGGGACAGGGCGAAGGAGGCGGTCCGCCCGCCATGTTGTCCAAACCGCCGGGCTGCTCCGACGGGCTGACCCGGGTGATCGCCGACTCCGCCGAACGCGGACCCGGCAGCGCCGCGGAGTACGTCGTCGGCTTCGACGGGGCGCGCATCGTGATGACGGTGCTGACCTGGAACCTGGACCTCGACGCGCTGGCGGCCACCGCCGAGCGGTGCGCACAATTCGAGACCTTCTTCGACCCGTCCTCACCGGGCATCCCGATGACCACCACACGGCTCGACACGCCGCGCCGCGACGCGCTGGTCTACCAGCAGACGATGCGGCTCGACGGTGCCGACAACAGCGTCTACTTCTCGTTCGAGAACATCGGCGCCATGGCGGTCTACGGCATCGCGTTTCCCACCCCGAACCCGTCGATCAGCGTCAAAGGCACGCTGCCGCAGACCTTTCTGGACATCACCGCCAAGCAGGCCGACCGCCTCGCGGCGGCGTGAACACCGCGTTCACTGACCGCGAAACGACTCCGGCGCGCGATCAACGCCTGTAGCGTGGCCCAATGCCATCCACCACGGTCACGGTCGAGGGAATCACCGTGCCCGTCGACGTCGCGGGTCCCGACAAGGGTTCGGTCGTCGTGCTGCTCGGCGCGGCCCATCAGTCGCCCGCGGCCTACACCCCGGTCTGCCAACGACTGCACACCGCATCGCTGCGCACCGTCGTGGTGCCGCCCGACCCCCGGCTGACCGCGAAGTCGGTCGTCTCTGTCCTCGACGCGCTCGAGATCAAGTGGGCGCTGCTGGTCGGCGACCGCATCGGTGGGGAACTGGCGTGGGAACTCGCCGCGACCCGGCTGGACCGGTTCATCGGGCTGGTCGTGATCGACCGCGGGCATCCGCGGGTGGCCGACGCCGCCGGCGTGGTCCGCGACGAACACTGCCCGCCGGTCGAGATGAACACCACCGCGCTGGTCAGCAACCCGGCCGCCCGCGCGGTCGCCAGGGCCAGCCAGCAGTTCGTGTACGGCGACTACCGGATGGTCGACCTGCTCGGCCGCCGCAACGCGCAGGAGTCCACCGCGCAACTGGCCGCCGAGATCGTGATGCGCACCAGCACCTGGTGACTCAGTTCACCGCCTCTTCCGGCGTCCACGCCTGGGGGAGCGCAGGGCTGCCGGGAAACAGGAAGTCGACGAACGCTTTTGCCGTCGGCTGCGGCTCGTGGTTGGCCAGCCCGGGCCGCTCGTTGGCCTCGATGAAGACATAGTCCTGGCCGGTGACGTCGGGCACCAGCAGGTCGATCCCCGTCACCGGGATGCCGATGGCTTCGGCCGACTTCACCGCCACCTCGCACAGGTGCGGGTTCACCTTCGCGGTCACGTCGTGGATGGTGCCGCCCTGGTGCAGGTTCGCGGTGCGGCGCACCCGCAGCCGCTGACCCTCGGGCAGCACGTCGTCGAACGACCAGCCCGCCTCGGCGACGGTGGATTCGGTGACCGCGTCGATCGGGATGCGGGATTCGCCGCCGGTGGCCGCCGCGCGCCGCCGGCTCTGCGTCTCGATCAGTTCGCGGATGGTGTGGTGGCCGGTGCCGACGATCTCGGCAGGCCTGCGCAGCGCGGCCGCCACCACCTTGCCGTCGATCACGACCAGCCGCAGATCGTCACCCGGGGCGCGCTGTTCGATCAGCACGTGCGGGTGCTCTTCGCGGGCGCGGGCCAGCGCGGCGTCGAGCTCCTCGGGGCCGCTGACCCCGACCGTGATGCCCTTGCCCTGCTCGCCGCGGGTGGGTTTGACCACCACGTCGCCGACCTCGTCGAGGAATGCGTGGTCCTGCTCATCGAACGTCGCCAACCGGCCCTTGGGCACGACGATCCCGGCCTCGGCGACCAGCCGGCGGGTCAGCCGCTTGTCGTCACACCGTGCCATCGCCACCGCAGAGGTGAACTCCGACAACGACTCCCGGGTGATCACCGTGCGACCGCCGTGCGACAGTCGCATCTCGCCGGCCTCGGCGTCGAGCACCTCCACCCAGATCCCGCGCCGCATGGCTTCGTCGGCGATGATGCGCGCGTACGGGTTGAGATCCTCGACCGTCTCGGGCGGATGGGTGAACAGCGGCTCGTTGATCGCGTTCTTGCGCTTGACGGCCATCACCGGGACCCGCTCGAAGCCCAGCTTCTCGTACAGCGAGATCGCGGCGGCGTTGTCGTGGCTCACCGACAGATCCATGTAGGAGCGGCCGCGGTCGCGGTAGATGGCGGCCAGCGCGCGGGTGAGCGCGGCCCCGACGCCGGGCAGGCTGGTGGTGGGGTCGACGGCCAGTGTCCACAGGCTCGACCCGTTCTCCGGGTCGCTGAACAACCGTGCGTGGTCGACACCGGTGACGGTGCCGACGACGCTGCCGTCGTCGTCGCGCACCGCGACCAGGTAGTCGACAGCATCTTGCTCGAGATGGTTCTGCCACAACGCCTCGACGGGCGCGGGCACCATCCCGCACCGCACGTAGACGCGGTTCATCTCGTCGGCGTCCTCGGCGCTGCCGAGCGCGCGGACCGAGAAGCCGGTCGGCGCCGGCGCCGACGGGTCGTCCTCGGTGAACCGCAGCCGGTAGGTGTGGCTGGGGTCGATGAACAGTTCGGCGGGTGCCATCGAGACCAGCACGTGCGGCTCGCGCGCGTACATGCAGATGTCGCGCCTGCCAAGGCTCTCCTGGCGCAGCACCTCGGCCAACGTCTCCGGCTCGGCGAAGGTCTGACCGAAAATCAGCCGGCCCCAACCCATCTCGATGACGACGTCGTCGGCCATCTTGTCGACGAGGTGCTGCGGCGACGCGTCGTGCAGGCCGAGTGTGATGGCTTCGGTGTGGTCGGGGTCGATGGTGGTCATGCCGCGGGACCCGTCACCCCGTGCCGCTGCAACCACAGTTCGAGCAGCGCCAGTTGCCACAACTCGTTGCCGCGCAGCGGGGTGAGCCGGCCGTTGGGATCGGCGAGCAACCGGTCGACCGCCTCGGGCCGGAACAGGCCGCGCTCCTTGGCGGCCGGCGCGTACAGCGCGTCACGCACCATGTCGAGGTACGGGCCCTCCAGATGGGTCAGCGCGGGCACCGGGAAGTATCCCTTCGGCCGGTCGATGACCTCAGACGGGATAACTTGCCGCGCAGCCTGTTTCAGCACGCCCTTGCCTTCGTGGGCGATCTTGAGCTCGGGCGGGCAGGTGGCGGCCAGTTCGACGAGTTCGTGGTCGAGGAACGGCACCCGGCCCTCCAGCCCCCATGCCATTGTCATGTTGTCCACGCGCTTGACCGGGTCGTCGACCAGCATCACCGTGCTGTCGAGGCGCAGCCCGCGGTCGACGCCGGTCGCGGCGCCCGCCCGCGCGAAGTGCTCGGTGACGAAGTCCAGGCTCGGGTCGCCGTCGACGGTGTACGACGGCGAGATCAACGCGTCGTATCCGGCGCGGTCGCGGTCGAAGAACGCCTTGCGGTAGCGGGCGACCGCCCCGTCGACGTCACCGGCGTCCGGTTCGCTGAGCGGCGGATACCAGTGGTAGCCGGCGAACACCTCGTCGGCGCCCTGACCGGACTGCACCACCTTGACGTGTTTGGCGACTTCCTGGCTGAGCAGATAGAAGGCCACGCAGTCATGGCTGACCATCGGCTCGCTCATCGCGCCGATCGCGCCGTCGAGCGCGGGCAGCATCCGGTCGGTGCCGATGCGAATCTGGTGGTGGTCGGTGCCGAACCGTTCGGCGACGATGTCGGAGTACTTGAACTCGTCGCCGGCGACCCCGCCGACAGACTCGAAGCCGATGGAGAAGGTCTTCAGGCCGTGCTGTCCGGCCTCGGCCAGCAGCCCCACGATCAGGCTGGAGTCCACGCCGCCGGACAGCAGGCAGCCGACCGGCACGTCGGCGACCAGCCTGCGGTCGACCGCGACCCGCAGCGACTCGAGAACGGCGTCCTCCCAATCGCGTTCGGACCAGTCGGCGCGGTCCTCGCGGCGGGTGAAGTCGGGCTCCCAGTAGGTGGAGGTGATGCGGCGGCCGTCGGGTTCGATGGCCACCAGCGACGCCGGCGGCACCTTGCTCACTCCGCGCAGGATGGTGCGCGGCGCGGGAACGACGGAGTGGAACGTCATGTAGTGGTGCAGCGCGACCGAGTCGATGCGGGTGTCGACGTCGCCGCCGGCCAGCAGCGCGGGTAGCGACGAAGCGAACCGGATCCGCTGCGGGGTCTCGGTCAGATACAGCGGCTTGATGCCGAGCCGGTCACGGCCCAGCAGCACCCGGCCGCTGTCGCGCTCGACGATCGCGAACGCGAACATGCCGTAGAGGCGTTCGACGAACCGGTCGCCCCAGTGGTGGTACGCCTTGAGTAGCACCTCGGTGTCGCTGTGCGAGAAGAACCGGTAACCGGCCTCGCTCAGTTCGCGGCGCAGCTGCTTGTAGTTGTAGATGCAGCCGTTCCATGCGACGGCGAGCCCCAGCTCGGAGTCGAGCATGGGCTGACCGCCCGCTTCTGTCAGGTCGATGATTTTCAGGCGACGGTGTCCGAGCGCGACCCTGCCCTGTGACCACGCGCCCGCTGAGTCCGGGCCCCTCGGGGTCATCGCCTCGGCCATCGCCGAGACCGCTGCGATGTCAGGCGTCAGGCCGTCGAGACGCACCTCGCCGGTGGCTCCACACACGCCTTGGACTTTACCCCTGTGTCAACTGATGAAACGTGGGGCGGGTGTGACCTGGCTCTACTTCGCGCTGCTCACGCGGGGGTTCCGGGTCAGTCGGTATGGCCTTTGAGGATCTCGTCCTCGATGGTCCCGCCGAGCCCCTCGGCCTCCGGGTCGAACCCGTGCAGGCCGCCGGTGACCGCGTACTCCTCCTCGGGCGAGAGCACCAGGCGGTGCCTGCCGTAGAACCCGAACACCAGCAAGCCGACGATGTAGAAGATGACGATCGCGATGACGGCGGGGCGGTAGGTCGGGTTGACCAGCACGCCGACGAAGGTCACCGCGGCGATGACGAGGGCGACGATGGCTCCGGCGTTGCCGGTCGGGCTGACCCACGGCCGCCGGGCGTTGGGGAACTTGCGGCGCAGCAGCAGGAACGAGATCATCTGCAGCCCGTAGGCCAGGACCGCGCCCCACACCGCGATGTTGAGCACCACCGCGCCCGCGCCCTCGTTGGCGTTGACGATCAGCAGGGCGACGAAGCCGATCACCGCGCCGGCAAGCAACGCGACATACGGCGTCTGCCGGGAGCCGGTGAGCGACAACGATTTCGGGTAGTAGCCGGCGCGGCTGAGCGAGTACATGTTGCGGCCGTAGGCGTACATGATGCCCTGCAGGCTGGCGAGCAGGCCGATCAGCGCGAACGCCGACAGCACGGCGGCCAGGTTCTGCGGCAGGAACGCGCGGAACCCGTCGAGCAGGGGCTCGTCGGACGCGCCGAGGGCGGCCGACCCGGTCACGGCGGGGTTGAGGAAGAACACGATCGCACCGCAGCCGATCAGCGTGAGCAGGCCCCAGATGCCGGCCCTGGGGATGTCGCGGGCCGGTTCATGGGCCTCCTCGGCCGCCAGCGGCAGTTCCTCGATGCCGAGGAAGAACCACATCGCGAACGGCATCGCGAACACGATCGCGAGCCAACCCGACGGCAGGAACGTCGACGAGCCCGCCACCTCCGGGTCGGCGGGGATGTCGAACAGCTTGGAGAAGTCGACGGCGCCGTTGACGATGGCGAGCACGCCGAAGAGCACGAGGATGCCGATCGAGATGATCGCGACGACGAGCGCGAACTTGAACGAGATCTCCGCGCCCCACGAGTTCAGCCCCACGAAGATCGCGTAGAGGATGATCCACCACACCCACGCGGGCATGCTCAGGTTGAACAGGTCGCTGGTCACCGCGTCGGCGTAGCTGGCCGAGAAGAACACGATGACCGCGGTGGTGAAGACGTACTCGATGGTCTCGGCGAAGCCGGTGACGAACCCGCCCCACGGGCCCATCGCCGCGCGGGCGAAGGAGTACGCGCCGCCGGTGTGCGGCATCGCCGCCGACATCTCGCCGATCGAGAACAGCATGCCGAAGTACATGATCACGATGACGACGGAGGCGATCGCCAGACCACCCCAGCCGGCCTCGCCGATGCCGAAGTTCCAGCCGGAGAAGTCGCCGGAGATGACCGCCGCGACGCCGATGCCCCACAGACCCCAGAAGCCGGCGGTCCGCTTGAGTTGCCGCTTCTCGAAGTAGCCCTCGCCCGCCTGGCTGTAGGTGACGCCGCCCGAACTCTTCATCTTGTCCTGCGCATTGCCCTGAGCCATGGGTTCGCTCCTTCTCGCAGTCGTGAGGCATACGGAGAATAAACTCGCCAAAGGTCTGGTGTCCTACCTTTGGGAGTGACAAATGTGTAAAACTCCGCGACTAGTGCCGAGACGGACCGCTGCCAATGGTTGACTACTCGACATTCCCGTCATCCGCGAGGAAAGGGCGCACCTGCTGATGAGCGTTCCATCGGGCATGCTGGCCGAGGCCGACCTCGAGCGGCTGGTCGCCGCCGGTGAGGTCGACACCGTCATCCTCGCGTTCTGCGACATGCAGGGCCGGCTGACCGGCAAGCGGGTCTCCGCGCGGTTGTTCGTCGAAGAGGTCGCCGCGCACGGCGCGGAGTGTTGCAACTACCTGCTGGCCGTCGACGTCGACATGAACACCGTCGCCGGTTATGCGATGTCGAGCTGGGAGACCGGCTACGGCGACATGGTGATGACGCCGGACTTCTCCACGTTGCGGCTGCTGCCGTGGCTGCCCGGCACGGCAATGGTGATGGCCGATTTGTCGTTCACCGACGGCCGGCCCGTCGGCGTCGCGCCGCGCAGCATCCTCACCCGCCAGATCGACCGGCTCGCCGAGCGCGACCTGGTGCCCTATGCCGGGACCGAACTGGAGTTCATGGTTTTCGACGACGGTTACCGCGAGGCCTGGGCCAAGGGCTATCGCGGGCTGACCGCGGCGACGGACTACAACATCGACTACGCGATGCTGGCGTCCACGAGGATGGAACCGCTGCTGCGCGACATCCGGCTGGGCATGACCGGTGCCGGGATGTACTGCGAAGGCGTCAAGGGGGAGTGCAACCTCGGCCAGCAGGAGATCGCGTTCCGCTACGACCACGCGCTCGTCACGTGTGACAACCACACGATCTACAAGAACGGCGCCAAGGAGATCGCCGACCAGCACGGCAAGAGTCTGACGTTCATGGCGAAATTCGATGAGCGCGAGGGCAACAGCTGCCACATCCACATCTCGCTGCGCGGTTCCGACGGCTCGGCCGTGTTCGCCGACGACGACGATCCACAGGGCATGTCGCCGATGTTCCGCAGCTTCGTGGCCGGCCAGCTGGCCACGATGCGCGAGCTGACCCTGTTCTACGCGCCGAATATCAACTCTTACAAGCGGTTCGCCGAGGGCAGCTTCGCGCCGACGGCGATCGCGTGGGGGCTGGACAACCGCACGTGCGCGCTGCGGGTGGTGGGCCACGGCCACGGCATGCGGATGGAGAACCGTGCGCCGGGCGGCGACGTCAACCAGTACCTCGCGGTGTCGGCGTTGATCGCCGGCGGCCTGTACGGCATCGAGCACGAGCTGGAATTGCCCGAAGCCATGCAGGGCAACGCCTATACCAGCGGCGCCGAGCGGCTGCCGACCACGCTGGCCGAGGCGGCCGCGCGGTTCGAGCAGTCCGAGGTGGCGCGCGCGGCGTTCGGTGACGAGGTCGTCGAGCACTACCTCAACAACGCGCGCGTCGAACTCGACGCGTTCAACGCCGCGGTGACGGACTGGGAAAGGATTCGAGGCTTTGAGCGGCTCTAGCAAGGCGCGGCCCGTCGTCGGGTTGACGACGTACCTGCAGCAGGCCCAGACCGGCGTGTGGGACGTGCGGGCCAGCTTCCTGCCCGCCATCTACTTCGAGGGCGTCGAGTTGGCCGGCGGGATCGCGACACTGCTTCCGCCGCAGCCGGTCGACGACGAGATCGCCGACCGGTTGCTCGACGGTCTGGACGGGCTGATCGTCACCGGAGGCCCGGATGTGCTGCCCGACAACTACGGTCAGGACCCGCACCCGGCCACCAACGAGGCCAACCCCGACAACCGCAGCCGCGACGACTTCGAGCTCGCGCTGGTGCGCGGTGCGATCCGGCGCGGCCTGCCGCTGCTCGGAATCTGCCGCGGCGCACAGGTTCTCAACGTCGCGCTGGGCGGAACCCTGCACCAGCACCTGCCCGATGTCATCGGCCATACCCGCCACCAGCAGGGCAACGCGGTGTTCACCACCTCGACCGTGCGCACCGTGGCGGGCACCCGGCTGGCCGCGTTGATCGGCGAGACCTCGGATGCGCAGTGCTACCACCACCAGGCCGTCGACCAGCTCGGATCCGGCCTGGTGATCAGCGCCCAGGACGACGACGGTGTCATCGAGGGCGTCGAGGTGCCGGGCGAGCAGTTCATTCTCGGCGTGCAGTGGCATCCCGAGGAGCGGCTGGACGACCTGCGGTTGTTCGCCGCCGTCGTCGACGCGGCCCGCACCTATTCCACCGGAGCCCATGCGAAAGGACGGGTGAACGCGTGACCGAGGTCATCAACCCCGCGACCGAGGAGGTGCTGACCACCGTCGAGCACACCGACGAAGCGGGTGTGGACGACGCCGTCGCCAAAGCCAAGGTGGCGCAGCGCGAGTGGGCGCGCCAGGCGCCTGCCGCCCGCGCCGCAGCGCTGCGCGCCTTCGCGGCGGCGGTGGACGCGCACATCGACGAGTTGGCCGCGCTCGAGGTCGCCAACTCCGGGCACCCGATCGGCAACGCCGAATGGGAGGCCGGCCATGTGCGCGACGTGCTGCAGTTCTACTCCGCGACACCGGAACGTCTGTCGGGCAAGCAGATTCCGGTCGCGGGTGGGTTCGATGTCACGTTCAACGAGCCGCTCGGCGTCGTCGGGGTGATCACCCCGTGGAACTTCCCGATGACGATCGCGTCGTGGGGGTTCGCGCCCGCGCTGGCGGCGGGGAACGCCGTCGTGCTCAAGCCCGCAGAGTGGACCCCGCTGACCACGATCCGGTTGGGCGAGTTGGCCGTCGAGGCCGGACTGCCCGCCGACCTGTTCCAGGTGCTGCCGGGCCGCGGGTCGGTGGTCGGCGAGCGATTCGTCAGCCATCCCGACGTGCGCAAGATCGTGTTCACCGGATCCACCGAGGTCGGGACCCGGGTGATGGCCGGTGCCGCCAAACAGGTCAAGCGCGTCACCCTCGAACTGGGCGGCAAGAGCGCCAACATCGTGTTCGACGACTGCGATCTGGAGCAGGCGGCCGCCACCGCCCCCTACGGGGTGTTCGACAATGCGGGCCAGGACTGCTGCGCGCGCAGCCGGATTCTCGTGCAGCGCAACGTCTATGACCGGTTCATGGAGTTGTTCGAGCCGGCTGTCAAGGGCGTGGTCGTCGGCGACCCGCGGGCCAAGGACACCGAGATGGGTCCGCTGGTGTCGCGGGCGCACTTCGACTCGGTGGCATCGTTCGTGCCCGACGACGCTCCGGTGGCGTTCCGGGGTTCGGCTCCCTCGGGCGCCGGATACTGGTTCCCGCCGACCGTGCTGACCCCGCAGCGCACCGACCGAACCGTGCGCGAGGAGATCTTCGGCCCGGTGGTTACGGTGCTGCCGTTCGACGACGAGGCCGACGCGATCGCGCTGGCCAACGACACCCCCTACGGCCTGTCCGGATCGATCTGGACCGAGAACCTGTCCCGGGCCGTGCGGGTGTCGCGGGCGCTGGAATCGGGCAACCTGTCGGTCAATTCGCATTCCTCGGTCCGCTACAACACACCGTTCGGCGGCTTCAAGCAGTCCGGGCTGGGCCGCGAACTCGGGCCCGACGCGCCGCTGTCCTTCACCGAGACCAAGAATGTTTTCTTTGCCGTGCAGGAGGTTTGATGGATCTGACGCAACGACTCGCGGACAAGGTGGCCGTGATCACCGGCGGGGCCAGCGGTATCGGGCTGGCCACCGCCAAGCGGATGCGCGCCGAGGGCGCGACCATCGTCATCGGCGACATCGACCCGGAAACCGGCAAGACCGTCGCCGACGACCTCAACGCGACCTTCGTCCAGGTCGACGTCTCCGACCAGGTGGCCGTCGACCGCCTCTTCGACACCGCCGCCGAGACGCACGGCTCGGTCGACATCGCGTTCAACAACGCGGGCATCAGCCCGCCCGAGGACGATCTGATCGAGAACACCGGCATCGACGCGTGGCAGCGGGTGCAGGACATCAACCTCAAATCGGTGTTCTTCTGCTGCAAGGCTGCGCTGCGCCACATGGTGCCCAACCAGAAGGGCTCGATCATCAACACCGCATCGTTCGTCGCGGTGATGGGCTCGGCGACCTCACAGATCTCCTACACCGCATCCAAGGGTGGGGTGCTTGCGATGTCGCGCGAACTCGGCGTGCAGTACGCGCGGCAGGGGATCCGGGTCAACGCGCTGTGCCCCGGGCCGGTCAACACACCGCTGCTGCAGGAGTTGTTCGCCAAGGACCCCGAGCGGGCCGCCCGCCGGCTGGTGCACGTGCCGGTCGGCCGGTTCGCCGAACCCGAGGAGCTCGCGGCCGCGGTGGCGTTTCTGGCCAGCGACGACGCGTCGTTCATCACCGCGTCGAGCTTCCTGGTCGATGGCGGCATCAGCGGGCACTACGTCACTCCGCTCTAGACCATGACCGCGGACCCCGACGCACCACTGGAAGGGCAGACCGAGGCGGCCGCCGAGGCGCTGCTGCGCCCGGTGCGGCCGGGGAACGCGTTCGAAGACACCGTCGGCCGGCTGTTGCAGACGATCCGGCTCGGGGTGCTGGCGCCGGGCCAGAGTCTGCCCCCGGAGCGCGAACTCGCCGCCCGCCTCGGGGTCAGCCGCGACACCGTCCGCGAGGCGATCAAGTCGCTGTCGGATGCGGGTTATCTGGTGTCGCGGCGCGGCCGCTACGGCGGCACGTTCCTGGCCGACGAACTGCCCAGGCACACCGGCGATACGGGCCGCGTCACCCGCGACGAGATCGACGATGCGCTGCGGCTGCGCGAGATCCTCGAGGTCGGCGCCGCGCACATGGCGGCGCGGCGCACTCTGACCGCGGCCGAGCGCGAGCGGCTGTGGTCACGGCTCGCCGACGTGCGCGACTCGGCGCCCGACGATGACTACCGGCGATTGGACTCCCGGCTGCATTTGGCGATCGCCGAGGCGGCCGGGTCGCCGTCGCTGGTACCGCTGCTCGCCGAGAACCGGATGCGGCTCAACGCGCTGCTGGACCAGATCCCGTTGCTGCCCCGCAACATCGCGCACTCCGACGAACAACACGAGGCCATCGTGTTGGCGATTTTGGCCGGCGACGCCGATGGTGCCGCCGAGGCGATGCGCGCCCACGTCGAAGGTTCGGCCGCGCTGCTGCACGGCTTTCTCGACTAGGGCGTGTCTGATAAATGCGGTAGCCAGAGTGTGATGGCCCGTAGGACTGCTGCGCCCCGGTAGACGATGGCGAGTTTGTCGTAGCGGGTGGCCAGACCACGCCACTGCTTGGTGACGCTGAATCCTCGTTCAACAACGTTGCGGCCCTTGTAGTCCTCGGCGTCGAATGCTGGCGGTCGGCCGCCGTGGGTGCCCCGACGTTTACGGTGGCCGATCTGATCGGACGGTTCGGGAATGACGGCAACGATCCCTCGTCGGCGCAGCCGCTGCCGGGTCGCTCGGCTGGAATAGGCCTTATCTCCGCGCAGGCGATCGGGCCGGGTGCGGGGCCGCCCAGGCCCGCAGCGCTCAACTTTGAGGTGGGCGAGCAAATGCTCCAGGACCGGTCCGTCGCCTGCCTGGCCGGCGCTCACGAGCACCACCAACGGTCGGCCGTGCCCGTCGACGAGGTGATGGATCTTGCTGGTCAACCCGCCGCGCGAGCGACCAATGCCGTGGTCAGGCGGCTCGCTCGCCAGATTTGTGTAATTCGACCCAGCCCCCTGTGTCACGGGTGATGTTCGTGGCATGTTGGTGAGCGCGGGCGATCGTGGAATCCACCGACACCGCCCAGTCGATGATCCCGGCCTCGTCGGCGGCGGCCAGCAACCGAGCCAGCACCATGTCCCAGGTGCCCTCGGCGCTCAGCCGTCGGTGCCAGGTCCAGATCGTCTGCCACGGTCCGAATACCTCGGGCACGTCTCGCCAGGCGATCCCGCACCGGTATCGATAAATGATCCCCTCGACCATCGAGCGGGCATCCCGAAAAGGCCTGCCCTTCTTACCTGTTCGGACAGGTAGAAGGTCTTCGATCAATGACCATTGAGCATCGGTGAGCAGCTGAAACCGCGACATGCCCTAAGTCTCAACCGAAACACCCGAAACATTTGTCAGACACGCCCTAGCAGGGCAGTCGAAGGACCGTGCATCCGTTTTTGTCGGTGTTCGAATGTATGTTCGAAATATGGCGGGGTGCGAGGTGTCGGACGCGATGGCCGCGGTGCGGGCGGCCGTCGACGCGCTGAGCGCCTGCGATCTCGACCTTTTGGATGCGCCTGAGCTGGTGGCCGCTCTCGATGACTTCGAGACGGTGTCGTGTCAGCTGCCGGCGCTGGGGCATCGGTTGTTGGCGCGGCTGCGCACCGAGACCACGCCGCAGCAGATGGGTGCCAAGTCGTGGAGAGAAGTTCTGACCGTGCGGTGGCGGCTGTCGACGACCGAGGCGAACCGGCGCCTGGCCGAAGCCGAACATCTTGCCCCGCGTCAGGCGTTGACCGGGCCGGCGCTGCCCCCACTGCTGCAAGCCACCGCCATCGCCCAGGCGCACGGGTTGATCACGCCCGAGCATGTCGAGATCGTTCGTAAATCGGTGCGCAAGCTGCCCGGCTGGGTCGATACCGCCACCCGGGAGAGATTCGAGCTTGATCTGGTGCGCATGGCGGTGAAAGCCGGGCCCAAAGAGCTCACCGACTGCGCCAATCAACTATTGCTGATGATCGATCAGGACGGCCCCGAGCCCACCGACGTGGAACGCGCCCGGCAGCGATCGGTGACGGTGTCCCCGCAGGGCGAGGACGGGATGGTCGATCTGCGGGCGCGGTTGACGCCGGAGGCGTGGGCGACGTGGGAGGTGATCTTGGCCAGACTGGCCGCCCCGGGGATGTGTAATCCCGACGACCCCGTGCCGTGCACCTCGGGCACCCCGAGTCAGGAGCAGATCGACAACGATCACCGCAGTCCGGCTCAGCGCCGCCATGACGCGTTCATCGCCGCCGGGCGCATCGTGCTGATGGGTGGGGAGTTGGGTCAGCTCAACGGGCTGCCGGTGTCGATCATCGTCCGCACCACTCTGCAGGATCTCGAATCCCACGCCGGGGTCGGCACCACCGGCGGGGGCACGATCGTGCCGATCGACGACGTGGTCCGGATGGCCGCTCACGCCAACCACTACCTGGCGGTGTTCGACCGCGCCACCGGATCCGCGCTGAATCTGTACCGGTCCAAGCGGGTGGCTTCTCCGGCACAGCGGATCATGCTGATCTCCCGCTACGGCGGGTGCACCAAACCGGGTTGCACCGTGGGTGCTTACGGCAGCCAGGTCCACCACGCCGCCAAGGACTGGGCCAAAGGCGGCAACACCAATGTCGATGACCTCACCCTGGCCTGCGGTGCTGACAACCGCGCCGTCGACGACGACGGCGGCTGGAGCACCCGTATCACCGAACACCACGACACCGAGTGGTATCCGCCAGAACACCTCGACACCGGCCAAAACCGCATCAACTACTACCATCGCGTGTGCCACGAACGAGGATCGGAGGCTCGATGTAGGTAGCGAGACTGTGTGATTCGGTGTTCTGCAAGAGATGAAGGTTGGCCCTTCGGAGTCGTCGGTCGGGCGGAGACTTCAAACCACCACATGCTGCGTTGGCTGAAGACCGTCGTGGTGAGCGATGTGGAAAAGGCACCCCCAGGAGGTGTCAGGTGGGGACCAGGAAGATGAGTGACCCCGAACCGCTGTTGATGTGTCGTCATAGTTTGGAGTGACATCGAAACCGCGGCCGTGTGGTGGGCGGCGGGAGCAAGGCTTGGCGGGTGTCCCGATTCTGGCCAGGTGGTGTCCGGCATTGAGGCGGCATGAGCCTGGTCTGCGGCTCTTGCAGGAAACGTGGGAAGGCGCGTCACGACACTGCTGAATGAGTTCGGTTGGGATGTAACCGGATTCCCCAGCGAGAGGGAGTAGCCGGGCCATGGCCCGGTGTGAGTACCGTTGCGCGGCGCGCTGGCGGACCGGCTCGTAGTAGTGAGGAAGCCCCTGTAATGGGGGTGGAGCGAAGGGGCCGGGTCATCTGTGGCTGTTTGTCCGGTCAACCCGGGGAATCGTCTCGGGGAGGAGCTGTATGAGCACGCTGAAATCATCAGCGAAACCGTTCGAAGTTTCGAAGTGGGAAATCTGGAGGGCCTACGAGAAGGTCAAGGCGAACAAGGGTGCACCGGGAGTCGATGGTGTGGATCTGCAGGCATTCGAGGCTGATCTAAAGAGCAACCTCTACAAGATCTGGAATCGGATGGCCTCGGGGTCCTACTTTCCCCCACCGGTGAAGGCGGTGGAGATCCCCAAGCCACATGGCGGCGGGACCAGGGTGCTAGGAGTGCCCACGGTCGCGGACAGGATCGCCCAGACGGTGGTGGCCATACGGCTGGAAGAGCAGGTCGAACCGATCTTTCATCCAGACTCCTACGGCTATCGACCGAACCGGTCGGCCCTCGACGCGGTTGGGGCCTGTCGGCAACGCTGTTGGAGCTACGACTGGGTCATCGATCTGGACGTGGCGAAGTTCTTCGACAGTGTGCCCTGGGATCTGGTCATCAAAGCAGTGGCCGCACACACCGACCAATCATGGGTGCTGCTGTATGTGAAGCGGTGGCTTGCCGCACCACTGCAGCAGCCCGATGGCACCCTGCACCAGCGAGATCGTGGCACCCCGCAAGGGTCGGCGGTTTCCCCGGTGTTGGCGAACCTGTTTCTGCACTACGCGTTCGATATGTGGATGCGTCGGGAATTTCCGTCGGTCCCGTTCGAGCGGTATGCCGATGACGCGGTCGTGCACTGCACCAGTGAGCGGCAAGCTCACCAGGTGCAGGCGGCGATCGCAACCAGGCTGGAATCTGTCGGGCTGCGCCTGCATCCGGACAAGACCCGGATCGTGTACTGCCAGGACGCCAACCGGCGCGGCTCTGCTGAGCACACGTCGTTTACGTTTCTGGGTTACATGTTTCGCGCTCGCGGGGCACGCAATCGAAACGGAGTGGTATTCACCTCGTTTCTTCCTGCGGTCAGCCCCGACGCCTTGAAGAAGATGGGGCAGGTGCTGCGCCGATGGAAGTTGCACCGTCGCACCGATCTGTCCTTCGTTGAGTTGGCTCGGATGATCAATCCGGTCGTCCGGGGGTGGATGCGCTACTACGGAGCCTTTTACTCCACAGCGCTAAACCCCTTCCTTGGGCGCATCAACGCCTACCTGCTGCGCTGGATCCGCAAGAAATATCGACGTTACCGCGGCTACCGGAAGGCCAGTAAAGCCTGGGCCCGTGCTGTTGCACACTATCCTCGGCTGTTCGCCCACTGGAGCCAGGTCACGGCCCCGCTGAAGATCAAGATGATGGGAGCCGGGTGACGGGAGACTGTCACGCCCGGTTCTGAGGGAGCCCGGAGGTGCAACCCCTCCGGGCCACCCGACCCCGAACGACTCCTCCAACCCGACAACGACGATGAAGCACCCGTCGGCCCGATCACCATCGACGACATCAAACCCCCGACCGCAAAGCCGTTGGGCGACAACGAAGGTGACGCTGAGCAGGACACCACAGTTCCGGTCGACGACGCCGAAATCGATGCGGCGGAACCGGACTCCGAGCCCGCCGACGACACCGAAGCCGTCGACCATGAGCCACGCTCTAAACCCGCCCACACCATCGAACACGGCGGCGCCAAGCCCGACTTCACAGTGCCCACCGAGGACATCGATATGAGCGCCGACGAAGCTGGGCAGGACACCGCAGAGGGCCACGCCGGGCCCGATCTCGAGTCCGTCGACGACGCAGAAGTAGCCACCGCGGTATTGGTAGAGCGCGACGGCGACCAAGAGATCGGCGACGCGCACCCCGAGGCCGCGGCGACAGTGGACGCCGCCGCAGAACCGGGCGGACCCGCACCCCCGAGAAACGACGCGGCCTGACGGCCACACTCCATTGCACCGGGCTACGGACATCAACGGTGTCGTACCAACATGTCCGGCTGCCCGAGACGTGATGCTCAACCATGTTGCCCGAGAGCGCAATCCGTTCGTGAGCTCGGATTACGTCAATCCTCACCAAGCGGCGGGCGGCACGCCGCGCATGCGGTGACGCCGTGACCACACGAATCCCCGGGTGCCCACGGCGGTACCCACGTCGTCGACTGGGCCCGACAGCTGGACTAGATTCGACGTCGTGGAACAGCCCGGCAACCAGGCGCTGGTCAAGCGCGCGTCGTCGGCGCTCGCCGAGGTCGACAGCGCCGTGTGGACGCTGCGCTTCGATCTGCTCTCGGACCCCAACCGGCTCGAGATCCTGCTGTGCCTGCACCGTGCCCCGGGGATCTGCGTCGGCGACCTCGCCGCCGCGCTGGGCCGCTCGGAAAACGCTGTCTCTCAAGCGCTTCGAGTGCTGCGGCAGCAGGGCTGGGTCAGCTCGACGCGGGTCGGGCGCGCGGTGAGCTACCGGCTCGACGACGAGATCGTGCACGACCTGCTGCACTGGATCGGTGCGCGCCACGGGTAGATCCCGCTTTTAGCGTCCTGACCTGCGGATTTCATCGCCGCCGAACCGTCGTTTCATCCGCTGGGTCCACTGTGAGCTCGTCTTGATCATCCCGAAAGTCGGGCCACACATTGGAGACCGCAATGACCGATTCCCAGCGGCTTGTCCGCAGTCGATACGTCGGACGCGTCGGTGCCCTGGCCGTAGCGCTCGGCGTCGGCGTCGCACTGACATCCCTGCCCGTCGACACCCCAGAGACCGTCGCCCTGACGGCCGTCCCCGCGGCGACCGCCGCCCACGCGGCGCCGGCCCGGACCATCCCGGCCGCGTTGCCGCCCGCGCCACTGCGCGTCGTCGCCTCCGGCGGGACCACGGCATACGCCGGTGACACGGCCGGGCCATTTTCGTTGCCTTCCTCGTTCGTCGTGTTCGCGACGCCCCAGCAGCGCGCAATCCCGGGTGAGGGGCGGGCGACCCGCACCCGGACGGCCCCGCGCACCACTGCGTCGGCGCTGGAGCATCGCGTCATCGCCGCTGCAAGTGCGCCCACGATGACCGGCAATGGCGGTCCCGCGGGCCTGGCGCCCGTCGCCGGTGACAACCTCGTCGCCGCGGTCGTCGGGGTGTTCATCGGCAACGGCGACGAACCCGGCGAGAACGGAGGGCTGCTCGTCGGCAACGGCGCCGACGGCGGTCCGGGCCAGAACGGCGGCCGCGGCGGCCTGCTGTTCGGCAACGGCGGCAAAGGCGGCGCCGGCGGGTTCGGCCAGGCCGGCGGCAACGGCGGTGACGGCGGGTTGTTCGGCAACGGCGGCGCGGGCGGTGACGGCGGCAGCGTGATCTCCGGTTCACCGGGTACCGGCGGGGCCGGCGGCAAAGGCGGCAACGCCGGGCTGTTCGGCAACGGCGGCGCGGGTGGCCACGGCGGCGGTGTGCTGGCGACCGGCGGGGCGACCGGAGGCAACGGTGGCGTAGGAGGAAAAGGCGGTCTGGTCTCGGGCAACGGCGGCAAGGGCGGTGACGGCGGATTGGCGATCACCGACGGCACCGCCACCGGTGGGACCGGAGGCAACGGCGGCGCCGGCGGTTTGAGCGGCGCCGGAGGCAGCGGCGGCGCCGGCGGAGACGCGGCCAGCGCCGACGGTGTCGCGAACGCGGGCAACGGCGGCAACGGCGGCGATTCCGGCGGCGCCAGTGCCGACGACAACGGCGACGCCAACGGCAACGGCGGCGGAAACGGCGGCGACGGCGGAACGTTCGGCGGCGCAGGCGGATCCGGCGGTAAGGGTGGCAGCTCCACCTCGGTGAACGGTCCGGCCCAGGGCGGCACAGGCGGTGACGGCGGCCAGGGCGGTCCCGGCTCGTCGGGCGGCAACGGCGGCGACGGCGGTTCGGCCACCTCCGCGACCAACAAGGCGACCGGCAAGGGCGGCAACGGCGGCGACGGCGGCGACGCCGGACCCGGCGGGAACACCCCCGGCACCGGCGGCACAGGAGGCACCGGCAGCGGCAAGAGTCCGGGCAGCACGAACGGCACCAACGGCCAGAACGGCGGCGTGGGATAACCACCGCAACCCCGACGACCGCGGCCTACCCCTCGCAGGCCGCGGTCGTTCGGCGCGCCGGCACTCCGACGAAGTCGGCGCGTTTGCCGCGCATGTCGAAGCCGGTTGGTTCACGCTGTGTACCGATGCAGTTTCGGGTGTTCGGCGAGGTGAGTGCCGAGGTGGACGGGCGCCGCCTCGAGATCGGGCATGCCCGGCAGCGGTGCGTGCTCGCCGCGCTCGTCGTCGACGTCAACCGGCCCGTCTCCGTCGAGCAGTTGATCGACCGGGTCTGGGCGGACCGGCCGCCGGCCCGTGCCCGCAACGCGGTCGCTGGATACCTGTCGCGGCTGCGCACGCTGCTGGCCGGCGGCGGCGTCGAGATCGGGAGAGGTCCCGCCGGGTACACCCTCGTCGCAAACGAGGACGCCGTCGACCTATTGCGGTTCCGGCGCCTCGCCGCGGCCGCGCGCACCGCCGGCGATCCGGACGAGGCGCTGGCGCTGTACCAGCAGGCGCTCACGGTGGGATGCGGTGAGCCGTTCGCGGGCATCGCCACCCCGTGGTTCGATGACATGCGCAACGCCATTGCCGCCGAACATCTCTCGATTTTCCTCGACCGCAACGACGCGGCGCTGCGCGCCGGCCGCCACACCGAGATCCTCGGCGAGGTGGAAGCCGCCCTGCAGTCGCACCCGCTCGACGAGCGCCTCGCCGGACAGCTGATGCTGACCCAATTCCGCTGCGGCAGACAGGCCGCCGCGCTCGAGACCTACCGGCGTATGCGGGAGCGTCTGGTCGACGAGTTGGGTGTCGATCCCGGACCGGCGCTGCGCGCGGTACACCAGCAGATCCTCGACAGCGAGCCCGCCGATCCGGTCCCGCCGTCGAGGCCACCGCCGCCCGCCCGCGCTGGGAGTCTGCCGCGCAGGCTCACCAGCTTCATCGGCCGCGCCGACGAGGTGGCGGCCGCGGCGGCGGCCGTGCGAGCAGACCACGTCATCACCCTCACCGGCGTCGGCGGCGTCGGAAAGACCCGGCTCGCATTGGAAGCCGCGGAGCGCTGTCAGGACGGCTTCGAGCGCGGCGCCGTGTTCTGCGAACTGGCACCGGTCTCCGACGGCGCGGCGGTGAGCAGCGCGGTCGCCGCCGCGCTCGGTGTGCACGAGAAACCGGGGCTGGGCGTGGCGGGTACCGCGGTTGAGCACCTCCGTAACCGGAACATGTTGCTGCTCATCGACAATTGCGAGCACGTGCTCGATGACGCCGCCTCGCTGATCGAGCGGATCGCCCGCGAATGCCCCGCGGTGACGTTGCTCGCCACCAGCCGTGAGCCGTTGTCGATCGACGGTGAACGGGTCCTGCCGGTGCGGCCGCTGCGCGAGCGGGAGGCTGCCGCACTGTTCACCGCCCGCGCCCGCGCCGGGCGGCCCGAATTCGACCCGGACGCCGAGCCCGTCGGCGCCATCGCCGAGATCTGCCGGCGACTCGACGGGCTGCCGCTGGCCATCGAACTCGCGGCCGCCCGCACCCGCGTGATGAACAGCCTCGACATCGCGCGGAGGCTGGACGGGCTGCGGCTGCTCAGCGGGAACGCGCGCGGGGCGCATCCCCGCCAGCAGAGCGTCGCGGCCACCATCGACTGGGCGTACCGCCTGCTCGCCGAGGCCGAACAGGCGCTGTTCGAACGGTTGTCGGTGTTCGCGGGCTCCTTCGACCTCGAAGCGGTGCACGGGGTGTGCGCCGAGCCCGACGCCACCGAGGACGACACGCTCGAATTGTTGACGTGCCTCGTCGACAAATCCATGGTGGTGATCCGCGGCGGCGCGCTGCTTACGCGGTACGCGGTACGCGGTGCTCGAGACGCTACGTGCTTACGGTCGGGAGCGGCTGCGGGACAAGGGTTTACAGGACACCTACGAGAAGCGCCACGCCCGGTACTTCGTCGACATCGTCGAGCGCGGCCACGCGGCGATGCACGGACCCGACGAAGCGATGTGGATCGCGCGGCTCGCGCCCGACGCCGGGGCGACCATCGCCTCCCCGGACACCGAGAACCTGCGCACCGCCTTCGAGCGCGTGGTCGGCGACGGCGATGTCGACTCCGCCATGCGCCTGGTCGCGTCGATGGGTGAACTGATGCAGATGCGCGTCGGCTACACCTCCACAGACTGGACGGACCGCGCGATCGACATCGCCGACCGCGACCACCCGCTCTACGCGGAGGTCATCGGCGTGGCGGCCCGCAAGGCCTGGGTGCTGGGGCAGTTCGCCCGCGCGGGGGAACTGGCCGAACGCGCCGACGGGCTGGTGCCTGCGGCGGGGCACACCTACCTCGGCTACCCGGCCGATGTGCTGGCCGATATCGCGTTCTCCGAGGGCCGGCCGGCCGTCGCGCTGGCCCACTACCAAGCCGAGGTCGACGCGGCCCGCGCCACCGGCAACCGGTCGCGGCTGGTATGGGTGCTCTACCAGGTCACCATCGCCTTCGACGCCCTCGGCACGCCCGAAGCCGGGTTGGCCGCCGCGCGGCAGGCGAGCGAAGCCGCCGCTGCCACCGGCAATCCGAGCACGCTGGCGATGGGCTGCTGCGCCATGGGCCGGGCGGTCAGGCCCGCCGACCCCGACCGCGCGCTGCAGTACTTCGCGGACGCCGTCGGGCACGCCGCTCCCGTGCAGAACAACTGGCTGACCGGCATCGCGCGCATGGAGGCTGCCGGGACCCGCGCCATGCACGCCGAGCCGACGTCCGTCGCGCCCGAACTCGCCGAGATCCTCGACCACTGGGAGAAGGCGGGATCCGGCACGGGTGCGCAGCACTGGCAGACGATGAAGTACGTCGCGCTGTTGCTCGAGCGGCTGGGCGCCGACGCCGATGCCGCGGCGCTGCACCGGGCGATCCAGGCGGCCGGCCACCAGACACCCGGTGCGCCGGCCGCCGAGACACCGGACGGCGCGCAGGTGCTGTCGGGAGCGCAGGCGTTGGCGCTGGCCCGGTAGAGCCTGCACGCGCGCTCGCAACCTGGGGAAAGCTAGACGCCGTGGGTGTGGAGTTCCGACTGCTCGGCGATGTCGAGGCCTGGCTGGACGGACGCCGCCTCGAGATCGGTCACGTCCGGCAGCGCTGCGTGCTGGTCGCCATGGCCGTCGACGTCAACCGCACGGTACCCACCGATGTGCTGATCGACCGCGTGTGGGCCGCCGACCCGCCGCACAATGCGCGTAACGCCCTCGCGGCCTACATGTCTCGGCTCCGCACGCTGTTCGCCGACGTCGACGGTGTGCGGATAGTGCGGCAGGCCGGCGGCTACCAGATGTCGGCGGACGAGACCGCCATCGACCTGCACCGCTTCCGCAGCCTGGCCGCCGGCGCTCGCGACGCCACCGACCCTGCGCTCGCGACCGCGCTGCTCGACGACGCGCTGGCGCTGTGGCGGGGTGAACCGTTCGCTGCCCTCGACACACCGTGGATCGTCGAGGTGCGCAATTCCCTTGAGGTCGAACGGTTCTCGGTCACGTTGGACCGCAACGACGCGGCCCTGAAGGCCGGGCGGCACGCCCAGATCATCGCCGACCTGATCGCCGCGCACCACGCGCACCCGCTCGACGAACGCCTCGCCGCCCAGCTGATGCTCGCGCAGTACCGCTGCGGGCAGCAGGCCCAGGCGCTCGACACCTTCCGGCGCACGCGTGACCGGCTCGTCGGGGAACTCGGTGTGGACCCGAGCCCGACGCTTCGCGCGGTTCATCAGCAGATCCTCGACGGCGAGCCCGCCGTCGCGGCCACACCTGCGCCGGATTTCTCGGACGCCCGCCGGCCGCCCGTACTGCCGCGCAGGCCGACCACGTTCGTCGGCCGCCAGGCCGAGCTGTCCGCGATCGGTGCCGCCCTCGGCGGCGGCCCGTTGTTGACGCTGACCGGTGTCGGCGGCGTCGGCAAGACCCGGCTGGCGGTCGAGGTCGCGAGCCGGGAGATCGAGCGGTTCTGCGACGGTGCCGCGTTGTGCGAACTGGCCCCTCTCGACGACGGTGCCGCGGTGGGGCATGCGGTGGCCGCCGCGCTCCGGCTGCAGCAACGTCAGGGCCTGGACATCGACTCCACCGTGATCGAATACCTCGGTTCGCGGGAACTGCTGCTCATCGTCGACAACTGCGAACACGTCCTCGACGCGGCCGCCGCCCTCGTCGAGCGCATCGTCACACACTGCCCGCGGGTCAATGTGCTGGCCACCAGCAGGGAGGCGCTCGGCGTCGACGGCGAACGGCTGTTCGCGGTGCCGCCGCTGGACGCCGGCGACGCGGAAGTGCTCTTCGCCGACCGCGCCCGCGCGGGCCGCCCGGATTTCGACCTGGACAGCGAGCCCGTCGGCGCGGTGGCGGAGATCTGCCGGCAACTGGACGGCCTGCCGTTGGCAATCGAATTGGCAGCGGCCAGGATTCGCGTGATGAGCAGCCTCGACCTCGCCCGCCGGCTCGACGGGCTCCGCTTGCTCCGCGGCGGCGCCCGCGGAGCACTGCCGCGCCAGCAGAGCCTCACCGCGACGATCGACTGGTCCTTCCGGCTGCTCGCCGAACCGGAACAGGCGCTGCGGGCCCGGCTTTCGGTCTTCGCCGGCGGCTTCGACCTGGAGGCGGTGCACGGCGTTTGCGGCGAGCCGGGTGCAACGGAGGAGGACACCGTCGAGCTGCTCGCCGGTCTGGTCGACAAGTCGATGGTCGCCGTGCGGGGCGGTGTCGAGCGGACCCGCTATCTCGTGCTGGAGACACTGCGCGCCTATGGGCGGGAACGGCTCGCGGCCGCCGACGACGACATCGCCGATCGGCACATGGCCTACTTCACCGAGCTGGCGCAGCGCGCCGCCGCGGGCATGCACACACCCGACGAGCAGGCGTGGGTCGAGCGCGCGCTGCCGGACTACGCCAACCTGCGGGCGGCCTTCGAGCACGCGATGGCCACCGGCGACGTGGACTCCGCGCTGCGGTTGGTGACCTCGCTGCCCGAATTCGTCCATTTGCGTATCGGTTTCGAGGCGTCCGGGTGGGCGGAGCGGGTCATCGAGGTGGCCGACCCCGAACATCCGCTGTACCCGGCGGCCGTCGGGTTCGCCGCCAGGGGCGCATGGAACCGCGGCGACCAGGCGGGCGCGCGCACGCTGGCCGCGCTCGCCGCCGGACGCCGACCCGGCCGCGGCAACGGACGCGTCGCCTACCCAGGCGACGTGCTCGCCGATGTCGCGCTCTACGAGGGGGATCCCGCCACCGCGCTGGCGCACTACGAACACGAGACCGAGCACGCCCGCGGCGTCGACGATCCGATCCGGCTGGTGTGGACGCTGTTCTACGTCGCGATCTGCCAGGCCGCGCTGCGCACACCGGAGGCCGGTCGCGAGGCGGCGCAAGAGGCGATGGTGATCGCCGACCGAACCGGTAACCCGACCGCGCAGTCGATGGCGCGCTACGCACTGGGTCTGGTGCTCAAGAAGTCCGATCCGGGTGCGGCGCTGCAGTTGTTCGACGAAGCCGCCGACCTCGCCGCGTCGGTGCGCAACTTCTGGTGGCACGGCATCGCGCTGATGGAGGCGGCGGCGACGCGCGGTGTGCACAGCGAAACCACCACCGCGGCTGCGGATTTCCTCGTCGTGCTCGATCATTGGGACCGCGTGGGCGACTGGAGCCAACAGTGGCTCAACCTGCGCTACATCACCCGGTTCCTGATGCGCGTCGGCGCCCGGGACGACGCGCTGCTGTTGCACCGGGCGCTGATCGGCGCCGGCCGGCAGTCGCCGCTCGACGTGCAGCACGACGGTGCGCCGGTGACCGGGGTACAGGCCGTCCTGCATGCCCGCGACGTGCTGCGACGCCTCTGAGCTGCGCATTTCAGAAATCCGTCAGGACTGCGACACGGTCGCGCTGAAGGGTCGAGTCATCACACCAACCGGGCCGAACGACAACGACGGCCCCTCGACCCCGGAGTTGACCATGAACCGCTACTCAGCCATCGGCCACATCGGCGCCCTCGCGATCGCGCTCGGCGTCGGCGGCGTTGTCGTCCCGTCGGCCGCACCGGTCGCGGCGCCGGCGCCCGTGCCGTCGTCCCTGCCGACGGCGGCAGCGCCCGCAGTGCTCCTGTCGCATTCCGCGGCAACGCCTCCCGCGGTGACCACGGTGCCGCGGGACGCCGGACGGCCGCCAATCGCCTACCTCCCGCAGACAGCGAGCATCGTCGTTGCACCACAGCTGGTTTCGTCGTCGCCGGCGTCGCCGGCGCTAGCTACGACGGCGAATCGGCCGGTGATCCGGTCGACCGCGAACCGGCACTCGCCGCGCCTCGCCGTGACACGAGATGCCGGGACCGACCCGGACCGCGGACCGTCGTCGACCCTGCAGCCGGTCCCCGGAAACGACGCCGTGGCCGCGCTGATCGGGGTGTTCATCAGCAACGGTGACGAACCGGGCGAGAACGGCGGCCTGCTGATCGGCAACGGCGCCCCGGGCGCACCGGGCCAGGACGGCGGCCGAGGCGGTCTGCTGTTCGGCAACGGCGGGCGCGGCGGCGACGGGCTGGCCGGGCAGAAGGGCGGCAACGGCGGAATGGGCGGTACCGCCGACGCGCAGTCCGGCAACGCGACCGGCGGCAAGGGCGGAAACGGCGGAGCCGCAGGCGTCTTCGGGGACGGCGGGCACGGCGGACGAGGAGGCGTCGCCGCCACACCGAAAGGCAGCGCGTTCGGCGGCGACGCCGGCGACGGCGGGACGGCGGTGTTCGGCGCCGGCGGCAACGGCGGCGAGGGCGGTTACTCGCTCAGCAACGACGGCGCCGGAGTCGGTGGAAACGGCGGCGCCGGCGGCGACGCCATCGCATCAGGTTCCGGCGGGCACGGCGGCGGGGGAGGAGTCGCGTCCGGCACCAAGGACGTCACCTACGCGGGCGCCGGCGGTCAGGGCGGTCACGGCGGGACGTTCGGCGGCGGTGGCGGCAAGGGCGGCGCCGGCGGCAAGGGCTTCAGCACGGGCGGATCGGCCTACGGCGGGCAGGCCGGCCGCGGCGGCGACGGCGGCCTCGGCTCGGACGGCGGCGCAGGCGGACAGGGCGGCACCGCGTCGGCGCCCGTCGCCAACGGCTACGGCGGCGGTGGCGGCAACGGGGGCGACGGCGGCGCGGGCGGTCAGGGCGGGACCGGTGGCGCCGGCGGGACAGGCACCAAGACCACCGGTGGCAACGGCACCGACGGCGCCGACGGATAACACCGCTGAACTGCCCATTTCATCCACACCGAACGAGCGCCGAAGCTCCGGCGCACACGCTGAACATCACACACAACACCCGAAGGAGGTCACCATGACCGCAACAAATCTCGACGCCGACCGGGCCCTCAAGGCCAAACACCGCGCGCTGTGGGCGTCGGGCGACTACCCGGCCGTCGCGGCCGAACTGATCCCGTCGCTCGGGCCCGAGCTCGTCAAGGGCTGCGCGGTCCGGGCCGGCGACCACGTCCTCGACGTCGCCGCCGGCTCGGGTAACGCCGCCATCCCCGCCGCCGAGCTCGGCGCCGTCGTCACGGCCAGTGACCTCACCCCGGAGCTGTTCGACGCCGGGCGGCGGATCGCCGCCGAGCGCGGCGTCGAACTGGAGTGGGCAGAGGCCGACGCGGAAGCACTCCCGTTCGCGGACAACAGCTTCGATGTGGTGATGTCCTGCGTCGGCGCGATGTTCGCCCCGCACCATCAGGCCGCGGCCGACGAGCTGGTGCGGGTGACCCGTCCCGGCGGGACCATCGGCATGGTCAACTGGACGCCGCAGGGCTTCATCGGCAACTTGTTCGCCACCATGAAGCCCTACGCGCCGCCGCCACCGCCCGGCGCCAGCCCGGCGCCGCTGTGGGGCGACGAGGATCACGTCCGCGGCCTGTTCGGCGACCGGGTGGCCGACCTCACCATGCGCAGGCAGACAGTGCGCCTCGACCACAGCGACACCCCGGTCGAGTTCCGCGAATACTGGAAGCGCAACTACGGGCCCACCATCGCGGCGTACACCTTCAACGCGGGCGACGCCGACCGGGTGGCCGCGCTCGACGCCGACTTCCTGGCCTTCCTGCAGGGCTGGGACCGCGGCGAGCCGGGCCGGTCGCACTGGGACGCCGAGTACCTGTTGGTGACCGCCACCAAGCGCTGACACGCGATTTCGGTGTCGTCGGTCGCGCCCAGCGCAACCGGCGACACCGAAGTCGCTACACATGCACATCTGTTCAGCTAGACAGGTGTCGACTGGGGTTCTAGGCTCGCGTTCGTGGTCAACCACTATGTCGCGATGCACATGAGCGACGGCATCGTCAACGCCCCGACCTCCCTGATCTTCGGAGTCCTCGCGGCGCTCGCCGTGGCGTTCTGCGCGGCCAAGGCGCGAAACGAACTCGACGAACGCACCGTCCCGCTGGCCGGCCTCGTCGCCGCGTTCATCTTCGCCGTCCAGATGGTCAACTTCCCGATCCTGCCCGGGGTCAGCGGCCACCTGCTCGGCGGCGCGCTCGCCGCGATCCTCGTCGGCCCCTACACCGGCGCGCTGTGCATCGCGATCGTGCTCGTCGTCCAGTCGCTGCTGTTCGCCGACGGCGGCGTCACCGCACTGGGCACCAACATCGTCAACATGGCGGTCATCGGCCTGGCGGCCGGGTACGCCACGGCGGTGCTCCTGTACGCCGTCGCCCGCAGGCGCGGCGACGTCCCGGTCGCCGGGCTCGGCACCATCGCGTTCATCGCCGCCCTCATCGGCACCGTCTGTGCGGCAATGGGATTCGTGCTCGAATACGCCATCGGCGGTGCCGCCCCGACGTCGATCGGCGCGGTCACGGGCTACATGCTCGGCACCCACGCGCTGATCGGGATCGGCGAGGGGCTGATCACCGCGATCACCGTGATGGCCGTCGCGCGGGCGCGGCCCGATCTGGTGTACCTGTTGCGACGCAGCCGTCAGGAGGTCGCGGTATGAGGTCGCACTGGCGATTCTGGGCGGCCTTCGCCGTCGCCACCCTGCTCATCGCCGGGGTGGTGTCGTACTTCGCGAGCGCCAGCCCCGACGGCCTGGATTCGACGACGCTGCGTGGTTGCGACGTGGTGGAGACCCCCGACGGCGAACAGCTGACCGGTGACTGCATCGCTCAGCACGCCGACGAACACGGTTTGGCGGCAAGCCCGTTGGCCGACTACGCGGTCGCAGGCCGCGACGGCACCGGCGGGGTCGCAGGCATCATCGGCGTGCTCGCCACTGTCGTGGTGGCCGGATCCGCGTTCTGGTTGATCGCGCGCACCCGCAAGACCGACGCCGGCGAAAGCCGCACCTAGCCATGGGTGCGGGCGCCCACCCGCTGTACCGGCACGACGACTCCACCGTGCACCGTGCGCCGGCCGAGGTCAAGATCGCCTGCCTGGTCGTCTTCGTGCTCGCGGTCGTCGCCACCCCGCGAGAGATGTTCTGGCCGTTCGCCGTCTACGCCGTGATCATCCTGGGCGTGTGGCGGATGGCGCGGATTCCGCTGCGGTGGATCCTGCCGCGCATGCTGATCGAGGCGCCGTTCGTGGTGCTGGCCGTGTTGCTGCCGTTCGTCGAGGGCGGTGAGCGCATCGACGTTGCCGGAGTTGCGCTTTCGGTATCCGGGCTGTGGGCGGCGTGGGGCATCGTGGTCAAGGGCACCCTCGGTGTGGCGGCCGCGCTGACCGTCGCGGCGACCACGTCGACCACCGAACTGCCCACCGCGCTGGGCCGGCTGGGCGTGCCCGCGGTGGCGACCTCGGTGCTGGTGCTGATGATCCGCTACATCGACCTGCTCAGCGCCGAGGCCGGCCGGATGCGGATGGCCCGCATCTCGCGCGGCGACTCACCGCGCGCGCTGCACCAGGCAGGGGCGATCGCCAAGGGGATCGGCGCGCTGTTCCTACGGTCCTACGAGCGCGGTGAGCGCGTGTACCTCGCGATGCTGTCCCGCGGGTTCGACGGCCGCGCACCGGATCTCGCGGTGATCGGTGCGCCACCGCGGGCCGTCGCGGCGCAGTGGGTGACGGTGATGACCCCGGCGGCGGCCGCCGTCGTGGTCGCGGCGACGGCGTGGGTGCTGCGATGACCGCGATCACGGTGCAGGCGCTGCGCCACGTCTACCCGGACGGGCATGTGGCACTCGACGGTGTGGACCTGACGGTGGAATCAGGGGAGCGGGTCGCGGTACTGGGCCCCAACGGCGCAGGCAAGACCACGCTGATGCTGCATCTGAACGGGGTGCTCACTGCGACCTCGGGCACCGTGCAGGTCAACGGGATCACCGTGGGCCGCAAGACGTTACGCGATGTACGCAGGTCCGTCGGGCTGGTCTTCCAGGACCCCGACGACCAGTTGTTCATGCCGACCGTCGCGCAGGACGTGGCGTTCGGTCCGGCGAACTTCGGCCTGCGCGGCGAGGAACTGGCCGCCCGGGTCCGCGAGGCGCTGGCCACCGTGTCGCTCACCGAGCAAGCCGACCGCAGCCCCACCCACCTGTCGGCCGGACAACGCCGCCGCGCCGCGCTGGCGACCGTGCTGGCATGCGCGCCCGCGATTCTCGTACTCGACGAACCGTCGGCCAACCTCGACCCCGTCGCCCGCCGGGAGCTGGCCGAGACGCTGAGCAAGCTCGACGCCACCATGCTGATCGTCACCCACGACCTGCCGTATGCCGCCCAACTGTGTGACCGCGCGGTCGTGATGGACAGCGGCACGGTGGTGGCCGACGGTCCGATCGCCGACATCCTGTCCGACGCCGATCTGCTTGCCGCACACCGGCTCGAACTGCCGTGGGGGTTCGAGGTCCAGCGCGGTTAGTGCCGCCGGGAGGGCGGCCAGGGCGGCTCGCCGCACAGCGCCAACAGCGCGTTCTCGATGACCTCGGGCAGCGCCGGATGGATCCAGTACTGGCCGCGGGCCATCTCCTGCGCGGGCAGGTCGAACGCCATCGCCTGGATGACCGGCTGAATCAGCGACGAGGCCTGATGGCCCATGATGTGCGCGCCGAGCAGCAGGCCGGTGTCGTCGTCGACGATGAGCTTCGCGATCCCGACGGTGTCCTCCATCGCCCAGCCGTAGGCCACGTCGCTGTAATCCTGGATCTTGACCTTGATCCGGTATCCCTGTGCCCGCGCCTGGTTCTCGGTCAACCCGACGGTGGCGATCTGCGGATCGGTGAACACCGCCGACGGCACATGGCGGTGGTTGGCGGGCATCATCGCCTCGGTGTCGTCCCAGTCCTGCAGCAGGTTGTGCTTGACGACCCGGGCCTCGTGGTTGGCGACGTGCTTGAGCTGGAAGTCCGACGACACGTCACCGAGCGCGAAAATGCCCCGCGCCGTTGTCCGTTGGAACTCGTCGACGACAACCTGCCCGCTCGCGGTGACTTTCACACCCGCATGATGGGCGTCGAGCTGATCGCCGTTGGGGACGCGTCCGGTCGCCACCAACAGCACGTCGCCGCGCAGTTTCGACCCGTCCTGACAGGTGATTTCGACACCGTCACCGACCTTGCGGGCGTCGGCGAGTTCGTGATGGTTGCGGACCTCCCACTTCTTGGAAGCCAGGTCGGTGAAGCGCATCGCGATGTCGTCGTCGTGGCCGCGCAGCAGCGTGGCGCCGCGGATCAGCAGTGTCACCCGGCTGCCCAGCGCCGAGAAGACGTGGGCGAACTCGCAGGCGACGTATCCGCCGCCGACGATGATGATGTGCTCGGGCACCTCGGTGATCCGCATGATGGTGTCGCTGGTGTGGTACGGCACACCGCATTCGGTCACCGCTTCGGGAACGGTCACCCGCGAACCGGCCGCGATGACGACCTGGTCGGCGGTGAACTCGTCGCCGTCGTCGGTGCGCAGCGCGTGGCGGCCGTCGGCAGTCGACGGCCGGAACCGGGTGTGGCTGGAGAACACCTCCACGTTCGGCGAAGCCCGCCGGTAGTTCTCACCGCCGAGCGCCAGCGGATCGATCCGCCCGAACACCCGCGAGACGATGTCGGGCCAGCGCACCGCGTCGATGTGGGCGTCGACCCCGTAGCGCGCGGCGTTTCGGACATCGTCGGCGATGCCCGCGGCGTAGACGAACATCTTCGTCGGGATGCAGCCGACGTTGAGACAGGTACCGCCGAACACACTCTGCTCGCAGATCGCGATCTTCTTGTCGGTGTAGCGCTCGTCGAGAATCGAGTTGCCGGAACCGGTTCCGATGATCGCGATGTCGAAGTGGGCCACGGGCTCAACCTCCTTGTGAGTGGGCGGCGTCGGATGTCTCGCGCATGTACCAGTCCAACCAGCCGTCCAGTTCTCGGTAGGCCGCCCGGCGCGGCTCGGGCAACGACAGGAAGACGTCGTGTTTGGCGTCGACGATCGGCACGACCGTGGTGCGGTTGCCGATGCAGCCGGCCCAGCGCGCGATCTGCCGGACGTCGAGCACCGCGTCGCCGCGCTGGATCGCGTCCGGATTGTTCGCCTCACGCACGCTGCGGTCCGAGCGCAGAATGAGGTTCGGCACGCCGACGTCGAGCCCGCGGTGCAGTTTGGCGTGGCCGCGCCGGATCGCGCGGATCCACCCCAGCGTCACCGGAAAACCGCCGATCGGCTTCCACCGCAGGTCGTAGTCGAAGTCGCCGTGGTAGTCGCGGTGCAAGGTGGTGCCGTAGCCGCCCGGCGTCGGCGTCCGCACCACCAGCCGGTTGCGGAACCGCGACGCCGCGCCGATCGCCGCGGTCGTCGGCGCCGCACGCAGCAGCGCCGGGCCCTGCAGGTCCAGCCACGGGCTGTTGAGCACCAAACCCGTCACCCGGCGGCGGCGGGTCAGGCCGCGGCTGCGCAGCCGGTCCAGCCACAGCGACACGATCAGCCCGCCCGCCGAATGCCCGTACACCAGCACATCGGCCGGGGACTCCTCGGCGATCACGTCGAGCGCCCGGCCCAGCTCCACGTCGTAGCGGGCCAGGTCGGTGGTGAAGTGCGGGGTCTGCCCCTCCCGCCACGACCGTCCACATTTGTGCAGGTCGATGGCGTAGAAGGCGAAGCCGCGGGCCGCGAGGTGGTCGGCGAGATCGGTGTTGAAGAAGTAGTCGGTGAAACCGTGCACCAGCAGCACCGCGCGAGCGGCCGACGGGTCGGGGTCACCGCGGCGCACCAGCGTGGCGACCAGGTCGCCCTCCCCGTCCGGGTCCGCCCCCAGCGCCATCGTGTGCTGCCGATATCCGGGCAGCACGTCAGCCTTCCACTCCGGCACCCCCGCAACAGTAGTCCGCGACCAGGTCAAGCGAGGGGATTGGAAAAGGGCCGTGCGGGCTAACCTGTGCTTCGTCATCGGCCCTGTCGGAGGAAGTGATTGTCAGTGTCTGAGAACACAACGACGACGGACGTGGTGCTCGTCGGCGCGGGCATCATGAGCGGCACGCTGGGCACCCTGCTGCGGCTGCTGGAGCCGGATTGGTCGATCACCCTCGTCGAACGCCTTGACGCCGCGGCCGCCGAGAGCAGCGACGCGTGGAACAACGCCGGCACAGGACATTCGGCGCTGTGCGAACTCAACTACACGCCGCAGAAGCCCGACGGCTCCATCGACATCAGCAAGGCCGTGCGCGTCAACGAGCAGTTCCAGGTGACCCGCCAGTTCTGGGCGTACGCCGTGGAGAACGGGGTCATCACCGACCCGCGCAGCTTCGTCAACCCGATCCCGCACGTGAGTTTCGTGCACGGCGCCGACAACGTGAAGTACCTGCGGCGCCGCTACGACACGCTCTCGCCCAACCCGCTGTTCGCGGGCATGGAGTACATCGACGACGAGACCGAGTTCGCCCGCCGGCTGCCGCTGATGGCCGAGCGGCGCGACTTCGCCCACCCGGTGGCACTGAACTGGTCGCAGCACGGCACCGACGTCGACTTCGGTGCGTTGTCGCGCCAACTCATCGGCTACGTCGCCCAGCGCGGGATGACCACCCGGTTCGGCCACGAGGTGCGCGACCTGCGCCAGGAGTCCGACGGCACCTGGACGCTGAAGCTGGCCAACCTGCGCACCGGGCAGACCAGCAAGCTGCGCGCGAAGTTCGTGTTCGTCGGCGCCGGCGGCGGGGCGCTGAACCTGCTGCAGAAGGCGGGCATGAAGGAGGCCAAGGGCTTCGGCGGCTTCCCGGTCAGCGGCAAGTTCCTGCGCACCAACGTGTCGGCGCTGACCGCGGCGCACCGGGCCAAGGTGTACGGCCAGCCGCCGGTGGGCGCACCGCCGATGTCGGTTCCCCATCTGGACGCCCGCGTCATCAACGGCAAGTCCTGGCTGCTGTTCGGCCCGTTCGCCGGGTGGTCGCCGAAGTTCCTCAAGCAGGGCGACATCCTGGACCTGCCCGAGTCGATCACGCTGAACAACGTCGCGTCGATGGCCAACGTCGCGCTCACCCAGTTCGGCTTGCTGAAGTACCTGATCGGCCAGCTGATGCTCTCGGACGCCGAACGGATCGGCGCACTGCGTGAATTCGCCCCCAGAGCAACCGAATCCGACTGGGAGCTGAACGTCGCCGGCCAACGCGTGCAGGTCATCTGCGGCGCCAAGGGCAAAGGCGTGCTGGATTTCGGTACCACGGTGCTGGCCGCCGGCGACGGCACGATCGCGGGCCTGCTCGGCGCGTCACCGGGCGCGTCGACGGCGGTACCGGCGATGCTCGACGTGATGCAGCGCTGCTTCGGCCAGCGCTATCAGGCGTGGCTGCCTAAGCTCAAGGAGATGGTGCCGTCGCTCAACGTCGAACTGTCCGCCGAGCCCGCGCTGTTCGACGAGGTGTGGGCCTGGGGGTCGCGGGTGCTACGGCTCGAGGAGCACGCCACGGTGGCCGTGGAATGACGGTGATGCTGCGGCGCAGCTGGGCCAAGGACCTCGACGCCGCGACGCTGTACGAACTGCTCAAGCTGCGGGTCGAGGTGTTCGTCGTCGAACAGGCCACGCCGTACCCGGAACTCGACGGCCGCGACCTGCTCGCCGAGACCCGTCATTTCTGGCTGGAAACGCCTGCCGGCGAGGTCATCTGCACACTGCGGTTGATGGAGGAACATCCGGGCGGGCAGAAGGAGTTCCGCATCGGCCGGGTCTGCACCCAGCGCGAGGCCCGCGGGCACGGGCACAGCACCCGACTGCTGCAGGCCGCGCTGGCCGAGGTCGGCGACTACCCGTGCCGAATCGACGCGCAGACCTACCTGGCCGACATGTACGCCCGGTTGGGCTTCGTCCGCGACGGTGAGGAGTTCCTGGAGGACGGCATTCCGCACGTCCCTATGCTGAAGCCGTGACCTATCCGTTCAGCGCCCTCGTCGGACACGACCAACTGCGGCTGGCGCTGGTGCTGTGCGCGATCCGGCCCGACATCGGCGGCGTGCTGATCCGCGGGGAGAAGGGCACCGCGAAGTCGACGGCCGTGCGCGGCCTGGCCCGGGTGCTCGAGGCCATCGGCGACGGCCGTCTCGTCGAGTTGCCGATCGGCGCGACCGAGGACCGGGTGGTCGGCTCGCTGGACCTGCAGAAGGTGCTGCGCGACGGCGAACATGCGTTCTCGCCGGGACTGCTGGCGCGCGCCCACAACGGTGTGCTCTACGTCGACGAGGTCAACCTGTTGCACGACCATCTCGTCGATGTGCTGCTCGACGCCGCGGCGATGGGCCGGGTGCACGTGGAACGCGACGGCGTCTCGCACAGCCACGACGCCCGCTTCGTGCTGATCGGCACGATGAATCCCGAAGAGGGCGAGCTGCGTCCGCAGTTGCTCGACCGGTTCGGGTTGACCGTCGATGTGCGCGCCTCGCGCGATGTGGACGTGCGCGTCGAGGTGATCCGGCAGCGCATGGAGTTCGAGTCCGACCCCGACGCGTTCGTGGGTCGCCACGCCGACGCCGACGCCGAGCTGGCCCGGCGGATCGCCGCGGCGCGCGCCTCGGTCGACTCGGTGGTGTTGCCGGACAAGGAGTTACGGCGGATCGCCGCCTTGTGTGCGGCGTTCGACGTCGACGGGATGCGCGCCGACCTCGTCGTCGCCCGGACGGCCGTGGCGCACGCGGCCTGGCGCGGCGCGGACACCGTGACCGAGGAGGACGTCAGGGTCGCCGCCGAACTCGCGCTGCCGCACCGCCGCCGTCGCGATCCCTTCGACGATCCGGGGTTGGACCCTGGCCAGTTGGACGACGCGATGGCCGAAGCGGGCGAGGCCGCCGACCAGGACCACGAACCGGAACCCGACCCGCCCGGCGGCGGATCCTCGTCGTCGGAAAGCGAATCGGAAACAGCTTCTTCGCAACAGAATTCAGGCGGCGGCTCGCGGCCCAGCGCGGCGCCGTCGGCGACGTTTCGCACGCGATCGCTGGTGGTGCCCGGGGTCGGCGAGGGTGCGCCGGGCCGTCGCTCACGGGCGCGCAACCGCACCGGCAAGACCATCGCGGCGAGCTCCGGCGCCGAACCCGGATACGGGGTCCACGTGTTCGGCACGCTGCTCGCCGCGGTCGAGCGCCAGCGGGTGCCGGGAGTGCCGCGGCCGCAACCCGGCGACGTGCGCCGTGCGGTTCGCGAGGGCCGCGAGGGCAACCTGGTGATCTTCGTCGTCGACGCGTCGGGGTCGATGGCCGCGCGCGACCGGATGTCGGCGGTCAGCGGCGCGACGCTGTCGCTGCTGCGCGACGCCTACCAACGCCGCGACAAGGTGGCCGTGGTGACGTTCCGTCAGCAGGAGGCCCAGCTGCTGCTGCCGCCGACGTCGTCGGTGCACATCGCGTCGCGGCGGCTGGCGCGCTTCGCCACCGGCGGCAAGACGCCGCTGGCGCAGGGCCTGCTGACGGCCCGCGACGTCGTGGTGCGGGAAAAGGCGCGCGACCGAGCACGCCGCAGCCTGGTGGTGGTGCTCACCGACGGGCGCGCCACCGGCGGCCCGAATCCGTTGGGCCGCACCCGCGAAGCCGCCGCGCGGCTGGTCGCCGAAGGCGCCGCGGCGGTGGTCGTCGACTGTGAAACGTCCTATGTGCGACTGGGGTTGGCCGAGGAGCTGGCCCGGCAGCTGGGCGCCCCGGCGGTGCGGCTGGCCCAGCTGCGCGCCGACAGCCTGACCGACGTCGTCCGCACCGCCGCCTGACGAGGAGTCACCGATGCCGCAGGGCCAACCGCTCACCATCCCCGACGACGGCTTGACCACCCGCGCGCGCCGCAACGCCCCGCTGCTCGCCGTGCACACCGGCGCCGGCAAGGGCAAGTCCACCGCGGCGTTCGGCATGGCGCTGCGGGCGTGGAACCAGGGCTTCGACATCGGCGTGTTCCAGTTCGTCAAGAGCGCGAAGTGGAAGGTCGGCGAGGAGGCGGCGTTCCGCGAACTGGGCAGGCTGCACGACGAACACGGCGTCGGCGGGCCGGTGCAGTGGCACAAGATGGGCTCGGGCTGGTCCTGGTCGCGCAAGCACGGTGACGAAGTCGACCACGCTGCAGCCGCCGCCGAAGGCTGGGCGGAGATCACGCGCCGGCTCGCCGAGCAGCGACACGACTTCTACGTGCTCGACGAGTTCACCTACCCGCTGAAGTGGGGATGGATCGACGTCGACGAGGTGATCGCCACGCTCGCCGGGCGCCCCGGCACCCAGCATGTGGTGATCACCGGCCGCGACGCCCCGCAGGCGCTGCTCGACGCGGCCGACCTGGTGACCGAGATGACGAAGGTCAAACACCCGATGGACGCCGGCCGCAAAGGCCAGAAGGGCATTGAGTGGTGAGCAGGTCGGCGCCCGGTGTGGTGATCGCCGCGCCGGCTTCCGGCAGCGGAAAGACCACCGTTGCAACGGGTCTCATGGGCGCGCTGCGCCGGGCGGGCCGGACCGTCGCGCCGTTCAAGGTCGGCCCTGACTACATCGACCCCGGTTATCACGCCCTCGCGACGCACCGGCCCGGCCGCAACCTCGACCCGGTGTTGCAGGGCGAGTCGCTGATCGGGCCGCTGTACCGGCACGGCAGCCGCGACGCCGACATCGCCGTCATCGAAGGCGTGATGGGCATGTTCGACGGCCGCATCGCCGAGGGCTCGGCGGGCACCGCGTTCGGGTCGACCGCGCACGTGGCGCGGCTGCTCGGCGCGCCGGTCGTCATGGTGGTCGACGCCCGCGGGCAGAGCCACAGCATCGCCGCTCTGCTGCACGGGTTTTCGACGTTCGACACCTCGGTGCGCGTCGCCGGGGTGATCCTCAACCGCGTCGGCTCCCCGCGGCACGAGGAGGTGCTGCGGCAGGCCTGCGAACACGCCGGTGTATCCGTCCTTGGCGCGATCCCGCGGGCCGACGAGTTATCCGTTCCGGCACGGCATCTGGGCTTGGTCACCGCGACCGAGCACGGCGAGCGCGCCCGTGCTGCGGTCGAGGCGATGACCGCGCTCGTCGGTCGCCACGTCGACCTCGTCGCGCTCGCCGCGCTGGCCGACAGCCGGGTGGCCGCCGAACCCTGGTCCGCCGAGGCGGCGACGGACGGCGGCGGTCGCGCGACGGTCGCGCTCGGCGCGGGCAAGGCGTTCACATTCGGCTACCGCGAGCACCGCGAACTGCTCACCGCCGCGGGCGCCGACGTCGTCGACTTCGACCCGCTCACCGACGAGTTGCCCGCCGACACCGCCGCCCTCGTCGTACCCGGAGGTTTCCCCGAGGAGTTCGTCGCCGAGTTGTCGGCCAACGAACCGGTGCGCGCGCAGATCCGAGCACTGGCGGCCACCGGAGCGCCGGTGCACGCCGAATGTGCGGGGCTGACCTACCTGCTCGACGACCTCGACGGCCACCCGATGTGCGGGGTGCTGAAGGGCTCCGCGCGCTTCACCGACCGCCTCACGCTGGGCTACCGCGAGGCCGTCGTCGTCAGCGACTCACCGCTGCACGCCGTGGGTGACCGGGTGATGGGCCACGAATTTCACCGCACCGCAGTTTCTTTCGCCGACAGTTACGCCCCGGCGTGGGTGTTCGCCGGCGGGAACGTCGGCGGCCGGCGCGACGGCGCGGTCGACGGGGGAGTGCACGCGGGGTACCTGCACACCCACCCCGCCGCACACCCCAGGGCGATCGCGCGGTTCGTGGCCGCGGCGGAGTCGCGGTTCAGCACCAGCGGCGGCAACCTCTAAGCTCACCCGGTGAGCATGAGCACCGACGACGCCTACCTGGTCGGCCTGCGGCTGACCGGCAAGCGGGTCGTGGTCGTGGGCGGCGGCAGCGTCGCCCAGCGGCGGCTCCCGCTGCTGGTGGCCAACGGGGCCGACGTGCACGTCATCGCCCGTGAGGCCACCCCGGTCGTCGAGGCGATGGACGGAATCAGCCTGCAGCTTCGGGAGTTTCGCGACGGCGACCTCGAGGACGCCTGGTACGCCATCGCGGCCACCGACGACCCGGCCGTCAACGCCGCGATCGTCGCCGAGGCCGAACGCCGCCGCATCTTCTGTGTGCGCGCCGACGTGGCCCGCGACGGCACCGCGGTGACCCCGGCCACATTCGAGTACGAAGGGCTGTCGGTCGGCGTCCTCGCCGGCGGGGAGCACCGGCGCTCGGCGGCCATCCGCTCGGCCATCCACGAAGCCCTGCAGCAAGGCGTCATCACTGCCGACACGCCGGACGCGGTCGCCAGCGGGGTGGCCCTCGTCGGCGGCGGCCCCGGTGACCCCGAACTGATCACGGTCCGCGGCCGGCGGCTGCTCGCCCGGGCCGACGTCGTTGTCGCCGACCGGCTCGCGCCCCAGGAACTGCTGGCCGAACTGCCGCCGCACGTCGAGGTGATCGACGCCTCGAAGATTCCCTACGGCCGGGCGATGGCGCAGGACGCGATCAACAACGTGCTGATCGACCGCGCCCGCGCGGGCAAGTTCGTCGTCCGGCTCAAGGGTGGGGACCCGTTCGTGTTCGCGCGCGGCTACGAAGAGGTCATCGCGTGCGCCGATGCTGGTGTTCCCGTGACGGTTGTGCCGGGTGTGACCAGCGCCATAGGGGTGCCTGCGCTCGCGGGCGTGCCCGTCACACATCGCCACGTCACGCACGAATTCGTGGTGGTGAGCGGCCATGTGGCGCCGGACCACCCCGAATCGTTAGTGAATTGGGATGCGCTGGCCGCGCTGTCCGGAACCATCGTGTTGCTGATGGCCGTCGAGCGCATCGAACTGTTCGCCCGTGTACTCCTGGACGGCGGCCGACCTGCGGATACTCCGGTGCTCGTCGTGCAGCACGGCACGACGGCCACCGAACGCACTTTGCGGGCATCGCTGACCGACGTCGCGCAGCGCATCAGGGAGGACGGAATCCGCCCGCCCGCGATCATCGTGATCGGCCCCGTGGCAGCTTTCGGCGGTTAAAGGATTCTTAAGATTACTGTAAGGTAACCCGTATGACGGCTCTCAATGACGCAGAGCGTGCAGCCATGCGCCGTGACGCCGAGGGCGGGGCAAATCGGGCGCTACCGGTGCACGTGCATCAGTCTGCGGCAGAGCGAACGGGCAGGTACCCGGCGTGGCTGCCGTCGCGGCGGTTCATCGCCGCGGTCATCGCGATCGGCGGCATGCAGCTGCTCGCGACCATGGACAGCACTGTCGCCATCGTCGCGCTTCCTAAGATTCAGGACGAGCTCAGCCTGTCCGACGCCGGCCGCAGCTGGGTCATCACGGCCTATGTGCTGACGTTCGGCGGCCTGATGCTGCTCGGCGGTCGCCTCGGCGACACGATCGGGCGCAAGCGCACCTTCATCGTCGGCGTCGCGCTGTTCACCATCGCCTCGGTGCTCTGTGGGCTGGCCTGGAACGAGGCCACGCTGGTCATCGCGCGGCTGCTGCAGGGCGTCGGCGCGGCGATCGCGTCGCCGACAGCGCTGGCGCTGATCGCCACCACCTTCCCGAAGGGGCCCGCCCGCAACGCCGCCACCGCGATCTTCGCGGCGATGACCGGTATCGGCTCGGTGATGGGCCTGATCGTCGGCGGCGCACTGACCGAGGTGTCCTGGCGCTGGGCCTTCCTGATCAACGTCCCGATCGGGCTGCTGATGATCCACCTGGCCCGCAAGACGCTGCGCGAGACGCATCGCGAGCGGCTCAAGCTCGACGCCACCGGCGCGCTGCTGGCCACGCTGGGTTGCACCGCCGCGGTGTTCGGCTTCTCGATGGGCCCCGAGCAGGGCTGGCTGTCGCCGCTGACACTCGGTTCCGGCCTCGTCGCCTGCATTGCTCTGTTGGCGTTCCTCTACGTCGAGCGCACTGCCGCCAACCCGGTGATGCCGTTCGACCTGTTCAAGGACCGCAACCGGGTGGCGACGTTCGCGGCGGTCTTCCTGGCCGGCGGCGTGATGTTCACGCTGACCGTGCTGATCGGCCTGTACGTGCAGGACATCATGGGTTACAGCCCGCTGCGCGCCGGTATCGGCTTCATCCCGTTCGTGATCGCCCTCGGCATCGGGCTGGGGCTGTCGTCGCAGCTGGTGCAGATGTTCCCGCCGCGGCTGCTGGTGATCGCCGGCGGTGTGCTGGTGCTCGGCGCGATGATCTACGGCTCCACGCTGGACGCCAACATCCCGTACTTCCCGAACCTGGTGCTGCCCATCACGATCGGTGGTATGGGCATCGGGATGATCGTGGTGCCGCTGATGCTCTCGGCGATCGCGGGGGTGGGCTTCGACCAGATCGGCCCGGTGTCGGCGATCGCGCTCATGCTGCAGAACCTCGGCGGTCCCGTCGTGCTCGCGATCATCCAGGCCGTGATCACCTCGCGCACGCTGTATCTGGGCGGTACCACCGGACCGGTCAGCGACATGAGCGGCCCGCAGCTGCACGCCCTCGACCAGGGCTACACCTATGGCCTGCTGTGGGTCGCCGCCGTCGCGGTGATCGTCGGCTGCGTGTCGCTGTTCATCGGCTACACCGCATCGCAGGTGGCGCACGCGCAGGAAGTCAAGGACGCGATCGACTCCGGAGAGTTGTGATTTCGGTGTAGTTGGTGGCGCCTCGCGCATCCAACTACACCCAAACCACACTCTGTAGGCTGGCAATCCATGTCTGCGGCAGGTGGTTCCCCGGAGTCTCATTCGGACTCGGCGTCGATGGACCGCCCCACGCCGCCCGTGCAACCCCTCGCCAAGTCGGTGCTGGGCCCGGCGATCATCGCGATCACCGGTATGCAGCTGATGTCGACGCTCGACGGCACCATCGTCATCGTCGCGCTGCCGCGGATGCAGGCCGATCTCGGGCTTACCGACGCCAGCAAGAGCTGGGTGATCACCGCCTACGTCCTGGCGTTCGGCGGGCTGCTGCTGCTCGGCGGCCGCGTCGGCGACGCGATCGGGCACAAGCGCGCGTTCCTGTCCGGTGTCGGGGTGTTCACGATCGCCTCGCTGGTGTGCGGGCTGGCGACCGACCCCACCACGCTGATCGTCGCGCGCGCGGTCCAGGGCACCGGGGCGGCCGTCGCCGCACCGACGGGGCTGGCGCTGATCGCGACGACGTACGCCGTCGGGCAGGCGCGCAACCGGGCCTTGGCGATCTCCGCGGCCATGCAGGGCATCGGGTCGGTGCTCGGGCTCGTGCTCGGCGGCGCGCTCACCGTCATCTCGTGGCGGCTGGCGTTCCTGATCAACGTGCCGATCGGCATCGCGATCATCGCGATCGCGGTGTTCAAGCTCGCCGAAACCCACCACGAGCGGCTCAAACTCGACGTCACCGGCGCGCTGCTGGCGACGCTGGGCTGTTCGGCAGCCGTGCTGGTCTTCACGCAGGGCCCGCCGCGCGGCTGGGTCGACCCGCTGGTGATCGGCGCCGCCGTCGCCGCGGCGATCTTCTTCATCAGCTTCCTGCTCGTCGAGCGCACCGCCCAGCACCCGATCGTGCCGTTCTCGGTGTTCGACAACCGCAACCGGGTGATGACGTTCGTCGCGCTGTTCCTCGCCGGCGGGGTGCTGCTGACGCTGACCGTGATGATCGGACTGCTGGTCCAGGACGTGCTCGGCTACTCCGCGCTGCGGGCCGGGATCTGCTTCATCCCGTTCGCGCTCGCGTTCGGGGTGGGCACCGCGGTGGCGGCCCGGCTCGCGCCGCACGTCGCCCCGCGCTGGCTGATCCTGGGCGGCGGGCTGTTCGTGCTCGGCGCGATGCTCTACGGCTCGACGCTGGACCGCAACATCCCGTACTTCCCAGACCTGTTCGCGCCGATCGTGGTCGGCGGCTTCGGCATCGGTGCCATCGCGGTGATCCTGCCGCTGTGCGCGATCGCCGGGGTCGGGCCGGGCGAGATCGGCCCGGTGTCGTCGATCACGCTGATGGTGCAGAACCTCGGCGGCCCCCTGGTGCTCGTCGTCATCCAGGCGGTGCAGACGTCGCGCACGCTGTATCTGGGCGGCACCACCGGCCCGGTCAAGGACATGACCCCGGCCCAGCTCGACGCCCTCGGCCACGGCTACACCTACTCGCTGCTGTGGGTGGCCGGCGTCGCGGTGATCGTCGGGATCGCGGCGTTCTGGATCGGCTTCTCGGCACGCCAGATCGCGACCGCGCAGCACACCCGTGAAGCGGTCGAGGCCGGTGAACTGTAGGCGCCGTACGCGGTATCAGTAAGGTTGTCGGCTGTGATCACCCGCATGTCGGAGCTGTTCCTGCGCACCCTGCGTGACGACCCGGCCGACGCCGAAGTGCCCAGCCACAAACTGCTGATCCGCGCCGGCTACGTTCGCCCGGTCGGACCCGGCCTGTACAGCTGGCTGCCGCTGGGGCTGCGGGTGTTGCGCAAGATCGAGAACGTCGTGCGCGAGGAGATGACCGGCATCGGCGGCCAGGAGATCCTGTTCCCGGCGCTGCTGCCGCGTGCGCCCTACGAGGCGACCAACCGCTGGACCGAGTACGGCGACAACCTGTTCCGCCTGCAGGACCGCCGCCGCAACGACTATCTGCTCGGGCCCACCCACGAGGAGCTCTTCACGCTCACCGTGAAGGGGGAGTACAGCAGCTACAAGGACTTTCCGCTGCTGCTGTTCCAGATCCAGACCAAGTACCGCGACGAGGCCCGGCCGCGCGCCGGCATCCTGCGCGGGCGCGAGTTCGTCATGAAGGACTCGTATTCGTTCGATGTCGACGACGACGGCCTGCGCGCGGCCTACGCCAAGCACCGCGACGCCTACCAACGGATCTTCGACCGTCTCGGGGTCCGCTACGTCATCGTCTCGGCGGTGTCCGGCGCCATGGGCGGCAGCGCGTCCGAGGAGTTCCTCGCCGAAAGCGACATCGGCGAGGACACGTTCGTGCGCTGCCTGGAGTCCGGATACGCCGCCAACGTCGAGGCGGTGACGACGGCGGTGCCCGACCCGCTGCCGATCGAGGGCCAGCCCGAAGCCAAGGTCTACGACACCCCCGGCACCCCGACCATCGCCACGCTCGTCGACTGGGCCAACGCCACGCTCGATCGCACCGTCACCGCCGCCGACACCCTCAAGAACGTGATGCTCAAGACCCGCCTGCCCGGCGGCGACTGGGAGCTGCTGGGCATCGGCGTGCCCGGTGACCGCGAGGTCGACGACAAACGGCTGGAAGCGGCGCTGGAACCGGCCGAGTACGCGCTGCTCGACGACGCCGACTTCGCCCGGCACCCGTTCCTCGCCAAGGGCTACATCGGTCCGAAAGCGTTGCTGGCCAACGGTGTCCGCTATCTCGTCGACCCGCGGGTGGTCGACGGCACCGCGTGGATCACCGGCGCCGACGAGCCCGGCAAGCACGTGGTCGGCCTCGTCGCGGGGCGCGACTTCGTCGCCGACGGCACGATCGAGGCCGCCCAGGTCCGCGACGGTGACCCGTCGCCGGACGGGGCCGGGCCGCTGGTCAGCGCCCGCGGCATCGAGATCGGCCACATCTTCCAGCTGGGCCGCAAGTACACCGACGCATTCGAGGTCGACGTGCTCGGCGAGAACGGCAAGCCGGTGCGCCTGACCATGGGCTCGTACGGCATCGGGGTGTCGCGGCTGGCCGCGGTCATCGCCGAACAACAGCACGACGAACTCGGGCTGCGCTGGCCGGCGTCGGTGGCGCCGTTCGACGTCCACGTGGTGATCGCGAACAAGGACGCGGCCGCGCGCAGCGGAGCCGAGGAGTTGGCCGCGACGCTCGACCGCGACGGGTTCGAGGTGCTGCTCGACGACCGCACCGCCTCGCCGGGGGTGAAATTCAAGGACGCCGAACTGCTCGGTGTGCCGTGGGTGGTGGTCGTCGGCCGCGGTTGGGCCGACGGCGTGGTGGAACTGCGCAACCGGTTCACCGGCGACAAGCGCGAGATCCCCGTCGACGGGGCGGCCGCCGAGATCGCCACGAACCTGCGGTAGCGGTACTCCGACCGTGCCGCCGGACGCGTCGAAGACCCGCGACAAGCTGCTCGACTGCGCGGCCCGCGCCTTCGCCCGCGACGGGGTGTTCAACGCGTCGTTGATCGACATCACCCGGCAGGCCGGACAACGCAACCGCGCCGCGCTGCGCTACCACTTCGGCTCCCGCGACGGCATCCTGTGCGCGGTGATCGACCGGCACGCCGACTTCCTCGCGCGCCGCGAACGCGACCTGCTCGACGTCGCGCTGGCCACCCGCGACGACGAGCTGGCCCCGGTCCTGGAAGCGATCGTCCGGCCCGCCGCGGAACTGGCCGACAGCGGATGGCGGGGACGCTGTTGTCTGCTCATCATCGCCGAGCTGACCGGTGAGGACATGGCGTCCTACAGTGCCGAGCTGCAGGCGGTGCTCACCCGTACCGGCGGCCACGACGTCTACGAATTGCTCACGGCGCGAACGCAACACCTCGACGACGCCCTGCGGACCGAACGGTTCTCGCTGCTGGTGATGTTCATCCTGCGCGCCATCGCCGACCGCGCCCGGCTGCTGGAGCGTCGAGGGCGCCGCAGCCGTCCGCAACTGGACTACGAGCCCTTCGTGCAGAACCTCATCGCCATGGCGACCGCCGCGATGAACGCGCCGTTGACATAAGCAGACCTGCTTACTACCGTTACCGCTGCCGGAGGGTCCGCGCGGTCGGGGGGTCTCAGCGTTGAGGGCAGTTCAGGTCATGCGCCACGGCGAACCCACCGAAGTGCTTGCCGTGCAAAATGTTCCGGAACCCGACGTCGGCCCTGGCGAGGTTCGCATCGCGGTGACCGCGGCCTCGCTGAACTTCGGTGACATCGCCAGGTGTCGGGGCACCGTCGCCAGCGTCATGGGTGAGCCGCCGTTCACGATCGGCATGGACGTTTGCGGCGTCGTCGACCGCGCCGGTGACGGCGCCGACGAGTGGCTCGGCCGCCGTGTCGTCGCGATGACCAAACAGTCTCTCGGCGGGATCGCCGAGTGCGCGATCGCGCCGGCGGCGTCGGTGTTCGAGGCGCCGCCCGAACTCGACGACGCCGAGGCCGCCGCATTCACCCTGCCGTTTCACGTCGGCTATCTCGCGCTGTGCCGGCGGGCGCGGCTGTCGGCGGGGGAGCGACTGCTGGTCGTCGGCGGCGCCAGCGCGGTCGGCACGGCGGCCATCCAACTCGGTGTCGCCCTGGGCGCCGACGTCCTCGCCGTCGCCGGGGGCGCCGAAAAGGTGCGTGTCTGCGAGGAACTCGGCGCGACGGGCATCGACCACACCGCCGCCGACCTGTTCGACGCCGTCCTCGCCCACACGGACGGACACGGCGCCGATGTCGCGTTCGACGTGGTCGGAGGGCAACGCACAGAGGAGATCTGGACATGCCTGGCCCGGGAGGGCCGATATCTGCCCGTCGGGTTCAACGACGATCCGCAGTCCGGCCTGACCGGGCGCCCACTGCGCAAGGCGTCGATGGCCAACATCTCGGTGCTCGGGGTGATCCTCGCCTACGGCGAACTGCCCAAGGAATTCCGCAGATTCGGGCTCAACTTCTTCCCCGCCGAGGTAGGCCGCGAGGTACACCGCGCACTGTGCGATTTCGTCGCCTCCGGGGCGATCCGGCCCGTGATCGGGCGCCGGATCACGATGGATGAGGTGGCCGACGCCCTGCACGCCCACCAGAACCGGCGCACGACCGGGCGCACGGTCGTCGCGATCGGGCACGAATAACATGGCGACCTTCGATGCCGACGAGATCATGGCCGGCGCCGCCGATCTCGCCGGGCTGGACGACTTCGGGCCGTCCGACTTCTACGACGGGCTCACCGCGCTGTGCGCGTCGGCCGGCACGGAAGCGCAGCTCAACGACCTCGGTGTGATGGCCGTGGAGCAGAACATGATCGGCGGACTGGCCAACCGGCTGAAGGTGACCGACTGGCTCCGTCGTCATCCCGCAGCCGCGGCAGAGACCATCGAGGCGCCGCTGGTGGTCGTCGGATTGTTCCGCGCCGGAACGACATTCATCAGCGAACTGTTCGACCAGGATCCTGCCAACCGGTCACTGCTGCGCTGGGAAGCCGCCGACAGCGTGCCGCCGGCGTCTGCTGAGACACTGCGGACGGGCCCGCGGGTCGACGCCGCTGCTGCGGCCATCGACATGCTCGAATCGCTGAACCCGAAGATCAAGGTGGTCCACCACGAGGACGCCGCGGGGCCCACCGAATGCCTGACCCTGCTGGGGCAGGACTTCAAGAGCCTGACCTGGGAGGCCATCGCGAACGTGCCGAGCTACAGCGACTGGCTGCTCGGCGCCGACCACCGCTCGGCGTACGCCTATCACCGGCAGGTGCTACAGGTGCTGCAGAGCAACGGCGCACGCGGACACTGGACGCTGAAGAGCCCGCAGCACGCGATCGCGCTGGACGCGTTGACCGCCGTCTATCCCGACGCCCATCTCGTCGTCCTGCACCGCGACCCCGTCGTGCTGTGCGCGTCGGCGTGCAGCCTGCTGTCCACCCTGACCGGGACCTTCAGCGACGCCGACCACACCACCTACATCGCCGAACACTGGACCGGGATGCTGGAAACGTCGATCGACCGGATCGAGGCGTTCCGCCGCGCGAATCCGGGCCGGGCGATCATCGACGTGCAGTACGCCGATCTGGTCACCAACCCGGTGGGCACCGTCGAGCGGATCTACGCCGACTGCGGCCGGGACCTCTCGCCGCAGGCGCGCCGGGCCATCTGCGACTACGTCGACGCACATCCCCGCGGCCGCTTCGGCGCCCACCGCTACCGACTCGAGGACTACGGACTGCACGCGGACCGGATCCGGGACCGGTTCAGCGGGTACGTCGAGCGCTACGACGTGCCGGCCGAGACCGCGTCCTGAGTGCGGCTACTCATTACCGCCGGGGAACGCGACGGTCACCGGTTTGGTGCCCAGCACCTGCGTCCACCGCGCGGCCGCGACCGCGCACTGCGTCAACGCCGCGACGCCGAACGCGCGGTCCTGCTCAGTGGTGGCCTGCTCGACCACGGCACGCCAAGCCACGGCCGCGTCCTCCTCCATGCGCACCGCGAGCTTGGCGGCGTCGGTCGGGGTGTCGACCTGCATCGGCAACTGGTAACCCGCTGCCGGCAACGGTCCCGCGATCGAGCGTTCCTCGAGCTTGGCCAGCCCGGCCTCACGTCGGTCGCGGTGCTCGGCCATGGATTTCGACACCAGGTAGTTGTCTTCGGGATTCGAGTGCGCCGAGACGATCCCGTATCCGTAGATGGTCGCGTGCTCGACGGCGATCGCGTCGTAGAGGGCGCCGTCGGCCGGATCGGACGGGCGGGTCGGTGTCGATGGTTCCGGCGACGTCATCGCGGCTTCCTCGGCGCGGGCAGGGCCACGGTGTAGGCGGCGGTGCAGGCGGCGGCGATCGAGGCCAGCAGACCCGCCCGGTAACCCGACAATTTGGCGGCCAGTTCGGCCGCGCTGTCGGCCGAGGCCCGCAGCGCGTTGGCGGCGTCCGCGACGGTGGGGGCCTTGGCCACCTCGGCCGTGGTGCTCGTCGCTGTCGTGGTCGGGGCGGCGTCGCCGCGCAGCCGGACCAGCTCGTCCGACAGCGCCTGGGCGTGGGCCGCCCGCTCGGCGGCGATGGCGGTCAACGCCTGCGCGACCGGGCCGCGTTCCTCGGCGGCGGCATCGGTGGCCAGCTGACTGTCGGTTCGGGCCCGCTCGAGCTGGGCGGCGAGCTCGTCGACCTCAGGCGGTTGCGGCGGGGTGCCACACGCCGCCGAAACGGTTCCGACCAGGGCCAATACCGCCGCCGAAGCCAACACGCGTCGCCTGCTGAGGGTCGGCGGGGGGCTCGGCACGAGGCATATCTTGCCATTAGCGGCGATGTGCACGTCGGGTGCTCGTTTGGCGATTGCGACCGTCGTCCTGGCGTATCGTGGGGTGTCGGTTCCAGGTTGGTGCCCAGGTTGTTGCCGTGGGGAATCGTGTCCGGACAACTCAAGACGAGGAGCTCGCCGTGACGGAGCGTTCTGCGGGATTGCCGTCGCAGACGGAGGTAATCGAGCTACTCAGCGGTGATTTCGCGCGCGCGGGTTACGACATCGAAGACGTGGTCATCGACGCCGCCGCGCGCCCGCCGCGCATCACGGTCGTCGCCGACGGCGACGAGGGCCTGGACCTCGACACGATCGCCGAACTGTCCCGGTCGGCGTCGGCGGCGCTCGACGCGGTCGACGCCCAGGCCGCGCCCTATGTCCTGGAAGTCACCTCGCCGGGCGTGGACCGCCCGTTGACCACCGAGAAGCACTACCGCCGCGCGCGGGGCCGCAAAGTCGAGCTGACACTGTCCGACGGTACCCAGCTGACCGGCCGCATCGGCGAAACCGTCGGCGCCACCGTGCGTTTGGTGGTCCGCGAAGGGCGCGCGTTCACCGTCCGCGAGATTCCGCTGGACGGCATTGTCAAAGCCGTTGTGCAAGTTGAATTTTCGCCTCCCAATCCGCGAGAGCTGGAGCTGGTCGGCCAATCCGGGAAGGGGGATTGACGCATGAACATCGACATGGCAGCACTGCACGCCATCGAGGTGGACCGGGGCATCCCGGTCGGCGAACTCGTCGAGACCATCAAATCGGCGCTGCTGACCGCCTATCGGCACACCGAGGGGCACACCGCCGAGGCCCGCATCGAGATCGACCGCAAGACCGGCGAGGTCAAGGTGATGGCCGCCGAGGTCGACGAGGACGGCAACGTCATCACCGAGTGGGACGACACCCCAGAGGGATTCGGTCGCGTCGCCGCCACCACCGCGCGCCAGGTGATGTTGCAGCGGTTCCGCGACGCGGAGAACGAGAAGACCTACGGCGAGTTCTCGGCCCGCGAAGGCGACATCGTCGGCGGGGTGATCCAGCGCGACGCCCGCGCCAATGCCCGCGGTCTCGTGGTGGTCCGGATGGGCAGCGAGACCAAGGGATCGGAGGGCGTCATCCCCGCCGCCGAGCAGGTGCCCGGCGAGCGTTACGAACACGGCGACCGGTTGCGCTGCTACGTCGTCGGCGTCACCCGCGGTGCCCGGGAGCCGCTGATCACACTGTCGCGCACGCATCCCAACCTGGTGCGCAAGCTGTTCTCGTTGGAGGTGCCCGAGATCGCCGAAGGCTCCGTCGACATCGTCGCGGTCGCCCGCGAGGCCGGGCACCGCTCGAAGATCGCGGTCACCTCGCGGGTGCCCGGGCTCAACGCCAAGGGCGCCTGCATCGGCCCGATGGGTCAGCGGGTGCGCAACGTGATGAGCGAGCTGTCAGGGGAGAAGATCGACATCATCGACTACGACCCCGACCCGGCCAAGTTCGTCGCCAACGCGCTGTCGCCGGCGAAGGTGGTCTCGGTGACGGTCATCGACGAGGCCGCCCGCGCCGCGCGGGTGGTGGTGCCCGACTTCCAGCTGTCGCTGGCGATCGGCAAGGAGGGGCAGAACGCCCGGCTGGCCGCCCGGCTCACCGGTTGGCGCATCGACATCCGCAGCGACGCCAGCCCCGCGGAGGGGGGCGCGGACACCGGCGCGGAGCGTGGCGGAACCGGTCACGGGGCCGCGCGCGGCGCGGTACACGACCGGTAGCGCAGCGGGGGAGCCACGCCGGGCGCGACGCCGGCGGCGCTTCCCACGCCGACCAGCACAGCCATTTCAAATACGAGCGACGGTGACGGTAGACTCAGCGGTGATCCAGCGCGAGACTTCGGCTTCAGCGCAACGACGCAGCCCCGACGGACCTGTCGGACCGGTGCGGACCTGCGTGGGTTGTCGGAAACGAGAGCTGGCCGTCGAATTGCTTCGGGTAGTCGCTGTCGACAACGTCGACGGAGCTGGGAATCCTCTCAGGGCCGTGACCGTTGACCCAGCGGGAAAGCTGCCGGGGCGGGGCGCATGGTTGCATCCCACCCCTCAGTGCCTCGAAGCGGCCATCCGGCGGCGAGCATTCGGTCGAGCGTTGCGCATCACCGGTTCACCGGACGTATCCGCGGTGATCGAGTACGTCGGCACTGACCACAGTGCGGACATGCCCGGCCCCACTGCAACAGAACAGGTAGCGAAGAACATGAGCACACCGTGAAGTCCCGATGACCATGCGTCATAGCTAAACCGAGGCGCGGCGCCTACCACCGCTGACGCCTCTAGAGATGGAGATGTAGTGGCAGGTAAGGCCCGTGTACACGAGTTGGCCAAGGAACTCGGTGTCACCAGTAAGGAAGTTCTCGCTCGTCTGAGCGAACAGGGCGAATTCGTCAAATCCGCGTCCTCCACGGTGGAGGCCCCGGTCGCGCGGCGGTTGCGCGAGTCGTTCGGCGGCGGCAAGGCTGCCCCCGAGAAGGCCAAATCCGCAGGTAACGGCGCGTCGGCTCCGGCTCCGGCCGCACCGGCGGGCCCGTCGCCGGCCGCCGCGGCCGCCAAGGCCCCCGCCGCGACTCCCAAGGCACCCGAACCGGCACCCCCGGCGCCCAAGCCGGCGGCTCCGGCTCCCCAGGCCACGCCGGCGGCGCCCCCGCCCGCCGCGGCCGCTCCTCCTGCCGCGCCCGCCGCACCGGCGGCCCGTCCCGGACCGACACCAGGCCCGCGGCCCGGCCCGTCGCCGAGCGCGCCGAAGCCGGCGCCGCGCGCGCCCAGGGTCGGCAACAACCCGTTCTCGTCGCAGCAGCCGGTGGACCGGCCGATGCCCCGTCCGCAGGCTCCTCGCCCCGGCGCGCCGCGTCCCGGCGCCCCGCGCCCCGGCGGCGCGTCACCCGGCAACATGCCGCCGCGCCCGCCCGGTGCGCGCCCCGGCGCCATGGGGCGTCCCGGCGGTCCGCGTCCCGGTCCTGGCGGCCGCGGTCCCGGTGCCGGCGGCGGCCGTCCCGGTGGTCCCGGTGGCGGTGGCGGCGGCGGTAACTACCGCGGCGGCGGCGCCGGTGGTGGCGCTCCCGCTGGTGGCGGCGGCTATCGCGGTCGTCCCGGCGGCGGTGGCCGTCCGGGCCAGCGCGGCGGTGCCGCGGGTGCGTTCGGCCGTCCCGGCGGTGCACCCAAGCGCGGTCGCAAGTCGAAGCGCGCGAAAAGGGCCGAATACGAGAACATGCAGGCCCCGGTCGTCGGTGGCGTGCGGTTGCCGCACGGCAACGGCGAGACCATCCGGTTGGCCCGCGGCGCATCGCTGTCGGACTTCGCCGAGAAGATCGACGCGAACCCCGCCTCGCTGGTGCAGGCGCTGTTCAACCTCGGTGAGATGGTGACGGCCACGCAGTCCGTCGGCGACGACACCCTCGAACTGCTCGGCAGCGAGATGAACTACAAGGTTCAGGTCGTCTCGCCGGAGGACGAGGACCGCGAGCTGCTGCAGTCGTTTGACCTGACCTACGGCGAGGACGAGGGCGACGAGGACGACCTCGAGTTCCGCCCGCCGGTGGTCACCGTCATGGGTCACGTCGACCACGGCAAGACCCGACTGCTGGACACGATCCGCAACGCCACCGTCCGCGAGGGCGAGGCCGGCGGCATCACCCAGCACATCGGTGCCTACCAGGTGACCGTCGACCTCGACGGCAACGAGCGCCCGATCACCTTCATCGACACCCCGGGTCACGAGGCGTTCACCGCCATGCGTGCCCGCGGCGCGAAGGCCACCGACATCGCGATCCTGGTGGTCGCCGCCGACGACGGTGTGATGCCGCAGACGGTGGAGGCGGTCAACCACGCGCAGGCTGCCGACGTGCCGATCGTGGTGGCGGTCAACAAGATCGACAAGGAAGGCGCCGACCCGTCGAAGATCCGCGGGCAGCTCACCGAATACGGCCTGGTGCCCGAGGAGTACGGCGGCGAGACGATGTTCGTCGACATCTCCGCCAAGCAGGGCACCAACATCGAGGCGCTGCTGGAGGCGGTCGTGCTGACCGCCGACGCGTCGCTGGACCTGCGGGCCAACCCCGACATGGAGGCCCAGGGTGTCGCGATCGAGGCGCACCTCGACCGCGGCCGCGGGCCGGTGGCGACCGTGCTCATCCAGCGCGGCACGCTGCGGGTCGGCGACTCGGTGGTGGCCGGCGACGCCTACGGCCGCGTCCGCCGCATGGTCGACGAGCACGGCGAGGACGTCGAGGAGGCGCTGCCGTCGCGGCCGGTGCAGGTCATCGGCTTCACGTCGGTGCCCGGTGCCGGTGACAACTTCCTCGTCGTCGACGAGGACCGCATCGCCCGCCAGATCGCCGACCGGCGCAGCGCGCGCAAGCGCAACGCGCTGGCCGCCCGCAGCCGCAAGCGGATCAGCCTGGAGGACCTGGATTCGGCGCTGAAGGAAACCAGCCAGCTGAACCTGATCCTCAAGGGCGACAACGCCGGTACGGTCGAGGCGCTCGAGGAGGCCCTGCTGGGCATCCAGGTCGACGACGAGGTCGAACTGCGGGTCATCGACCGCGGCGTCGGCGGCGTCACCGAGACCAACGTCAACCTGGCGTCGGCGTCGGATGCGATCATCATCGGCTTCAACGTCCGCGCGGAGGGCAAGGCCACCGAGCTGGCCAACCGCGAGGGTGTGGAGATCCGCTACTACTCGATCATCTACCAGGCGATCGACGAGATCGAAGCGGCGCTCAAGGGCATGCTCAAGCCGATCTACGAGGAGAAGGAACTCGGCCGGGCCGAGATCCGGGCGATCTTCCGGTCGTCGAAGGTCGGCAACATCGCCGGCTGCCTCGTGCAGTCCGGGATCATGCGGCGCAACGCCAAGGCGCGGTTGCTGCGTGACAACGTCGTGGTGGCCGAGAACCTCACGGTGTCGTCGCTGCGTCGGGAGAAGGACGACGTCACCGAGGTCCGCGAGGGCTACGAGTGCGGTCTGACCCTGACGTACTCCGACATCAAGGAAGGCGACGTCATCGAGACGTACGAGCTGGTCGAGAAGGCACGGACCTAGCCGCCTGATGAACGCAGTGAAGAAGGCAATCTGACATGGCTGACCCCGCACGGGCGAAGCGGCTGGCCAAGCGCATCTCCACCATCGTGGCGTCGGCGATCGAGTACGAGATCAAGGATCCGCGGCTGGCCGGTGTGACGATCACCGACGCCAAGGTCACCAACGATCTGCACGACGCGACGCTGTACTACACGGTGATGGGGTCGTCGCTGTCCGACGAACCCGATTACGAGGGCGCCGCAGCCGCGCTCGAGAAGGCGAAGGGCGTGCTCCGGTCGAAGGCTGGGGCCAGCCTGGGCGTGCGGTTCACCCCGACGTTGGCGTTCGAGCGCGACACCGTGCCCGACGCCGCCGTCAAGATGGAGGAGCTGCTCGCCCGGGCGCGCGCCGCGGATGAGGATTTGGCGAGAGTCCGCGCAGGCGCCAAGCACGCGGGGGATGCGGACCCGTACCGTGTCAGTGAGGGTGAAAGCTCTGGGGGGCTTGACGACTCTGAGGACATCGGTGACCGCGATAGACAAGACGACTGAAGCCCTGGAACTGGGCGACCGGGTCGACGCCCAGGGTGCTGCGAGCCTGCTCTCGTCGGCCGCCTCGGTCAGCGTCGTCTGCCATGTCTATCCCGACGCCGACACCATCGGCGCCGGGTTGGCGCTCGGGTTGGTGCTCGATCAGGCCGGCAAGAGCGTCCAGGTCAGCTTCGCCGCGCCGGCGTCGCTGCCCGAGTCGTTGCAGTCGCTACCCGGCGGGCACCTGCTCGTCGATCCCGCCGAGATGCGGCGTGAGGCCGACCTCGTCGTCACCGTCGACATCCCGAGCGTGAACCGGCTGGGCGCCCTGCGCGAGCTCGCCGAACCGCCGCGCGAGGTGCTGGTGATCGACCACCACGCCTCGAACCAGCTGTTCGGCACCGCGAACTACGTCGACGCGTCGGCCGATTCGACCACGATGCTGGTGGCCGACCTCCTCGACGCGTGGGGCAAGCCGATCGACATCGGCGTCGCGCACTGCCTGTACGCGGGGCTGACCACCGACACCGGCTCGTTCCGCTGGGCCACGCCGCGCGCGCACCGGCTCGCGGCGCGGCTGGTCGAACTCGGAGTCGACAACGCGGCCATCAGCCGCACGCTGCTCGACACCCACCCGTTCGCCTGGTTGCCGATGCTGTCGCGGGTGCTGGCGTCGGCGCACCTGGTGCCCGACGCTGTCGACGGCCGCGGGCTGGTCTACGCGGTGGTCGATCATCCGGAATGGGCGAAGGCCCGGCCCGAGGAGGTCGAGAGCATCGTCGACATCGTGCGCACCACCCAGCAGGCCGAAGTGGCCGCGGTGTTCAAGGAGATCGAGCCGGGGCACTGGTCGGTGTCGATGCGGGCGAAGTCGTTCGACCTGTCGCCGATCGCGAGCGGATTCGGCGGCGGCGGGCACCGGCTGGCCGCCGGATACTCGGCCACCGGCTCCGCCGACGACGTGGTGACCGCGCTGCGCACCGCTCTTGGCTGACGGAGTCAGCGGGCGCCTTGGCTGAACCGCACGACAGCGCCGCACCGCCCGTCACCGGCCGCCGGATCGCCGGGCTCGCGCTGCCCGCCCTCGGCGTGCTGGCCGCCGAACCGATCTATCTGCTGTTCGACCTCGCCGTGGTCGGGCGCCTCGGCGCGCTCGCGCTGGCCGGCCTGGCGATCGGCGGGCTGGTGCTCAGCACCGTCAGCTCGCAGATGACCTTTCTGTCCTACGGCACGACGGCGCGCTCGGCGCGGTTCTACGGCGCCGGGGACCGCACCTCCGCGGTCGGCGAAGGAGTGCAGGCCACCTGGCTGGCGCTCGGGCTGGGGGTCTTGATCGTGGCCGCGGTGCAGGCAGCGGCGGTGCCGTTGGTGTCGGCGCTGGCGGCCGGCGGAGACATCGCCGACGAGGCACTGCCGTGGGTGCGGGTCGCGGTCCTGGGCGTGCCGGCGATTCTGGTCTCGGCGGCGGGCAACGGGTGGATGCGCGGGGTGCAAGACACCGTGCGTCCGCTGCGCTACGTGGTGTTCGGGTTCGCGGTGTCGGCGGTGCTGTGCCCGCTGTTGGTGTACGGATGGCTGGGGATGCCGCGGCTCGAGCTGGTCGGCTCGGCGGTCGCGAACCTGGTGGGGCAGTGGCTGGCCGCGGTGTTGTTCGTGCGCGCGCTGGTGATCGAGCGGGCGCCGTTGCGGATTCAGCCCGAGGTGCTGCGTGCGCAGATCGTGATGGGCCGCGATCTGGTGGTGCGCACGCTGGCGTTCCAGGCCTGCTTTGTCTCCGCCGGAGCGGTCGCCGCCCGCTTCGGCGCCGCTGCCGTCGCCGCCCACCAGGTGGTGCTGCAGCTGTGGAATTTCCTTGCGCTGGTGCTGGATTCGTTGGCGATCGCCGCGCAGTCGCTGGTGGGCGCGGCGTTGGGCGCCGGCCAGTTGACCCACGCCAAGTCGGTCGCGTGGCGGGTGACGATCTTCTCGACGCTGGCGTCGATGGTGCTGGCGACGGTGTTCGCGGTCGGTGCGTCGGTGTTCCCCAGCGTGTTCACCGACGACCGGTCTGTGCTCGACGCGATCGGCGTGCCGTGGTGGTTCCTGGTGGCCCAATTGCCGGTCGCCGGAATCGTTTTCGCGCTCGACGGGGTGCTGCTCGGCGCCGGCGACGCGAAGTTCATGCGCAACGCGACGCTGGCGAGCGCCCTGCTGGGCTTCCTGCCGCTGATCTGGCTGTCGCTGGTGTTCGGCTGGGGGCTCCTCGGCATCTGGTCGGGGCTGTCGACGTTCATGGTGCTGCGCCTGGTGTTCGTCGGGTGGCGCGCCTTCTCGGGCCGCTGGCTGATCCCAGGCACCCACTGATCGCGGTCAGATCCTGGAGTTGGCCGGCAGCACCTCGAACCCGGCCAGGATCGCCTCGGCGTCGCGCTGATAGGTCGGGTTGTCGTACTCGCCGCCGATCATGAGCAGGACGTGATAGGTCCGGCCGCCGCCCTTCGCCACCACCTGGAGGGCGGCGGCGGGAGCGGGCTCGTCGCCGGCCGGGGCGTCCTCGCTGATTCGGGTGTCTTCCCAGGAGAGCGTCCGGGCGGGTAGGCCACAGACGGTGTGGTCCTCCACCGCCCCGTCCAGGGACAGCCCGTCCTCCTCGAGCAGCGCCACGATGTCGGCGCTGCCCTTGTCCAGCAACGCCTCGGCGCTGATGTTCGCCACCTCCGACACGGCGACCACAACGACGTGCGGCGACTCGTCCTCGGAGAGTTCGAACGTCTGGGTGAAGCGGATGTCCGGCGCCGCTTCGGGATCGGTGGTTGTCGTCCACCCCTCGGGCTGCGGGATGCGCAGTTGCGGTTCGGCGGTATTCGCGGCCGCGATCTCCACCTTGGGGGCGTCGACGTCACGGCACGCGGTGTCCGACACCGCGGCGACGTCCCGGTCCGGCATGGCGGTCCCGGCAGTGACGGCCGTGCAGCCGACTCCGGCCAACGCGACCGTGGCGGCGACGGCCGTCACGGTGATCAGCTTCTTGACGGTGGGGGCGGTGTTCATGGTGCTCCTGTCGATTACCTGCGGCCGCGTTGGTCGCTGTCACAGGTAAGAGCCGACAACCCGCCCTACGCTGACACTTTTTCGCGAATCGATTTACGGAGCGCCGGCCCGGCTCGAGCGCCGGTTGCCGCCGCCGTCGGAATCCGGTGGCGGCGCCGGGGTCACCACCGCCGTCGGGCTGAACGACATCGGCGGCTTGGTGGAGGGAGCCGCCGGCGTGGCGGGCGGCTCTTCGGCCGGCGGCACATCCGCCTCGGGGACCGGCGGCGGAACGACGACGATCGACGGAGGCGGCTGCGGTGGCGGGGCTGACCGCGGGGTCGGCTCATCGCGTGGCGGCGGTGCCGGCGGAGGCGGCGGTAGCGGGGGCGGCGCGCTCGGCGGGTCGGGCGTCGCGGTTTGACTCACCTCAGCGGGGGAGACGGGGGTCGCCGACGAGTTGATGTAGGCGATCAGCAGCGCGGTCGCCGCCGCCAATTCGGCGATCAGCAACGCCGCCACCATCATTCGCCTGCGGTCCGCGCGGGCCCCGCGCACGTCGGTGGAACGGTCGGCGCCGTTGGCCATCGCGGTGTCGTGGCTGACGAGGTCGATGTCGTGCATTGTCTTGTCGCGCAACCACTTGGGTGCCGGGATCATCACCGGCGCCGCCGCCAGCAGGGCGGTCGGACTGACGAGCCGGCGTCGTTCCTCGTCGCACACGGCGCAGGACTCGATGTGTCGGGAGATCCGTTTGCGCATGAGCACGGTGAACTGGCCGTCCCACGACGCCAGGATTCCACGCAGCTCTGCACACCCCTGGTTGTTCTTCTGCGCGCGGCGTGAGACCAGGAGCGCGCCGAGGGAACGCTCGACTGTCTGACGCAACCGCGAAACCATCGTGTTGGCGCTGGCGCGGCTGACTCCCAGTGCCTCGGCGAGTTCGGGGCCGTCGAGACCGTGCCGGAAGGTGAGGTCCAGCACCGCCCGGTCGCGATCCGACAGCCCGCCGGCGGCCTCTGCGATCAGGTTGGCGAGTTCGGTTCGGGCTGAGAGGGTCTCGGCATCGGCGTCGTCGGATTCATGGTCGGGTAGTTCGTCGGACGGTGTTTCGCGGCGCAGCTCTCGCAGCCGACGCAACGCTTCGTTGCGGGCGATCGAATACAGCCAGGGCCGCAGCCTGTCCGGGTCCCTCAGCTGCGGCAGCCGGGTCGCGGCGATGCAGAACGTCTCCTGCACGCAGTCGGCTGCGCCGTCGAGGTCACGCAACATCCCGACGCAGAAGTCGTGGAGGCGGTCGGCGTAGCGGTCGTAGATGGCGGCGAAGGCCGCCCGATCGCCGGACATACTGCCGCGCACGAGTTCGGCATCGGTTGTGCGCATATCCTCGACGTGCCACTGCGGTACTGCGGTCATTGCGATCCCCATCGCCGTACCACAGAGTACGCAGTAGGCGCCGGGTGTGCGCGTATTCGGCACGTTTGCTGTTCTGACATCGCCCGACCGCCGTCAGTCCGGCGCGACGCGATTGTCGGTGAGGAAGTAGGTGTCGCCATGCGCGGAGCCGGTGCCCGGGTCGTGCCACACCGAAGTGTATTTCTCCTCCGAGGGCGCCGCCTCCTCCATGATCGAAGCGATTTCCTGTGCATCCCGCCCGATGTGCATCGCGATCCTCACGGCGAACAGGCACAGGGCGGGCAGCAGCAGAAGCAGTTCCAAGATGAATTCGTTCATCACACAGGTCCTTTCGGTTGTTGGTTGATGTCAGCCGACGGGCGGCGGGTCCGCGGGAGGGAGGCTGCCGAGGTCCGACGGGCCGGTGAACGTACCGCGGGGATCGCTTGGATCGCCGGGATCAGGGCCGGACCCATCCGGCCACTGCGGAAACTGCGGCCACCGCGGCGGGTCCGGCAGCGGGAGCCAGGACGGTGGCGGCGCCGGCGAGGTGACCGGAGGCGGCGCGGTCACCGACGGCGACGACGGCGCGACGGGTGCCGTGGTCAGCTCCGTGACCGCAGGCGGCGCAACCGTTGCCCCCTGCCCGGGTGTCACCGGGGCAGCGGTGACACCCGGCGTTACCGGCGCCGGAACCACGTGCACCGGGGCGGGCGGGGCCATCGTCTGGCCCGCCTCGATCGGTGCCGGCACGGTCGTCGTCGGCGAGGTCGCCCAGAGCGCGACGGTGCCGAGCGCGGCGATCAGCGCGATGACGAACACCGCGACCGGCAGCACCGAGCTTCGGCCCTCGTCGGCGCGGGCAGTTATCGGGTGAACCGTCGCAGTCGACGAGGTCAGTTGGACCTCGCGCAGGGTCTGGTCACGCAGCCACGCCGGCGCCGGGATGAACACCGGGGCGGCGCCCAGCAACGCAGCGGGGCTGGCGAGGCGCCGCCGCTGCTCATCACACGTCGCGCAGGATTCGATGTGCCGCGAGATCCGTTTGCGCATCAGCACATTGAAAGTTCCGTCCCAGCCGTCGAGGATCGCGCGGAGCTCGGCGCAGCCGCCGTCGGCCCGGACCCGCCGCGACACCAGCAGCGCGCCGAGGGAGCGCTCGATGTTCTGGCGCAGCCGGTGCACGATCGTGTTGGCGGTCGCCGGCGTGACCCCGAGGACGGCGGCCAGGTCCGGGCCGCTCAGGCCGTGCCGGAAAGCCAGTTCGAGAACGGACCGGTCGCGGTCGGACAGCCCCCCGGCCGCGTCGGCGATCAGGTCGGCCAACTCCAGCCGCGCGGCCAACGCCTCGGGTCCCGCATCGCCCGACGCCGTATCGGGCAGATCATCGGTGGGCGTCTCGCGGCGCTGGTCGCGGATCCGCCGCAACGCCTCGTTGCGGGCGATGGAATACAGCCACGGCCGCAACTTGTCGGGATCGCGCAACCGCGGCAATTGCGTTGCCGCGGTGCAGAACACATCCTGCACACAGTCGGCCGCGCCGTCGCGGTCGCCGAGCATGCCGACGCAGAAGTCGTAGAGCCGGTTCGAGTAACGGTCATAGATCATGGCGAACGCTCGCTTGTCGCCGGAGACGGCCGCTCGGGTCAGCTCCGCATCGCTGTCGGCCGGGCCGAGGATGTCCGGGTCGAATATTGCGGTCATGACGTCTTTCCACGCGTCGTGTTATGGCTTGGCGGTGAGGTCGAGATCCGGCAGCGGGAACGGATCAGGGTTCGGCACCGGAGCCGGTGCCAGCGGCAGATCCGGATCGAACACCGGCGGTTCGGGAATCGGCGGCGTGGGCAGTTCGAAGGGCAGATCATCGAACACCGGCGGCTGCGGGGCCGGGTCTTCCGGTTGGGGTGCCGGCGCGTCGTCCGCCGGGGGCGGCGCGACGTCATCGGCGGGCGCCTGAGGAGCCGGTGCCTGCGGCGTCGGCACCGCGACGACGGTGCTCCGCGCCGGTGCGGACGGCAGGACCGACGGTGCCGCGACGTCAACCGGAGGAACCGTCGGAGCAGGCGCGAGCGTCATCGCGGGAACCTCGGGAGTGATCAGCACCGCCGGCCGCGGCGACTCGGTGACCGGGGTCGGGTCACCCGGGCCGAAGTCGGTGACCATCAGGCCCAATGCGGCGCCGCCGCCGATGCCGAACGCCAGGGCAGCGGCGATGAGCGCGTGCCGGGACACCGACCGGGTGGAGTCGGTGTCCGCGACCGGTGTCAGCTCAGCGGGATCGTCGAGGAGGAAATCGTGGTCGGGGCCGCCCAGCGGGCTGGACGACCAACCTGCGGCGACGGTCTGGGTGTCGGATCGGTCTGGAAGGTGGTCATGGCTGTCTCTGTCTGTGCGGCCACCCCGGTTGGGTGGCGGTCACAGGTAAGAGCGGCATGCACCCGTCGCGCTGACACTTTTCTCCAGAAAAGTTTTCGAGGGCTACGGATTCCGTCGACTTTACAAATTGACCAGCTCTGTCAAGTATTTGCTAGAGGCCGCGTTGCGGTAGCTACGGGCACGGGCTGCGGCGGATCCGTCGGCGGGGCGCAACCCCACCGCCGCGGCGGAGCCAGGAAAGTCGCTCGCTAACGCCAACCGTCGAAAAGCGCGACCCTACGGTTCGGTAACCTAAGCCAACTTACAGTTTCAGCAAATTGCCAGGAAGCGCGGTCGAGATATCTCGGGCGGACGGCGGTGGTCGCGCGTAGGCAGAAATTCGGAGCCTCATTGCCGCTGAAGCTGCTGGTCAACCGGACTTTGCCGGACGCGGATAGCCGGTCAGCCGTGGTTTGCCAAGCTTTCGAAAACGGCTGACAGGCGAACCTACTTGTCAGTAAGTTTCGGCGGCCCGAGTTCACCGACACTGGAGGAGAAACCATGCACGTTGCTTCGCGGTCCTATTTGACTGCGGGTGTGGCGCTGGTGAGTGCTAGCGCCATCGCGGTCAGTCCGATCGCCCCGTCCGCACCGGAGATACCGCTTCCCGCGGTCCATGCGTCATCGCCGGCGTTTGCACTGTCGGCGATGACGAACCCTGTCGAGGAATGGGCCCGCGTCATCGAGACGTCGCTGTCGAACGTCAACACGGTGGGGCAGCGGTGGCTGGCCGACCCTGCACCGCTGCTCCGGCAGGTCCTGGCCAATCAGCTCGGCATGGCGACGAACCTCCCGGCCGTCGCGCAGGCGCTCGTCGCGCGACTCGGCCAGATGAACCCCGCGGATCCGAACAGCGTCCCGGCGATGTTCGAACAGTTCATCGTCAACCAGCTCGAGTCGGTCGGGATCCTCGCCGACGCCCTCCAATCGGTTGTCGACCAGCTGGGCGCGGTGATGGATCCCGCCGACCCGTTCGGTGTGCCCGCGACGGTTCGTCAGATGATCGACCAGTTCGCCAGCGGCGAGTTCGCGCAGGGCGTGACGACATTCGCGAGTCTCGGCGTGCTGATCGGTCTTCCGGTGATCATGGCCGGGTTCCCGATCGCCGGGGTGCTCTCTCAGCCGTTCAAGGACCTCGCCAACATCATCGACCCGACGGGCGTCGCGTCCCAGCCGCTGCGGAACATCGCGAACTTCATCGACCGCGTTCCGTCTGTCCTGCCGAGCGTGCTGCTGAACGGGATTCTCGGCCCGCTGAACTCGGCCGGGGTCGCGACGGCGGCCTCGCTCGAAGACATCGTGGACGCCGTGATGGGTGCCGATCCCATCTCGCTGGTCAGCGCTCTACTCAACGCTCCGGCCAAGATCACCGACGCGTTCCTCAACGGCATCATGGCCCCCGGTGACTTCCCGATGGCCGGCTTGATCGGCGGCCCGTTCGGCATCTCCGCGGTCGGCGCCGTGATGGACGCGATCAAGAGCCTGGCCCAGGCGATCGCGTCGCCCACGACCAGTGCACGTCAGAGCACGTCGGCTCCCGATACGGCGCTCGTGAGCGACTCACCGCTGAAGTCGGAGCCTGACCTGACCGTGACCGTGGACGTCGTGGCAGAAGCCGAGGAGGAACCCACGGCAGACGCTGCGCCTGCCCCGGTTGCCCAGGAACCGGCGGCCGAACCCGTGGTCGCGGAGGTTTCGACACCCGAGGTTGACGAAGGAGACGCCGAACCCAATCTCGTGCGGGTCAGCTTGAAGGCCGAACCCGGTGAGACCGGAATGGGCACAACGCAACCCGGCGATGAGGATCCGGTCGATGACGAGACCGCCGGAGATTTCGCAACGACCCCGGGTGCGGTGATCACGCCGGCCGACGGCAGCGACGCGCCCGCGGGTCAGGCCGGCGAAAGCGACTCGCAGACGTCCACTTCCGACGGGCCGGCGGGCGGCGCAGGCGACGGCGAGGCCTGACGCGATTGATCGCGACCCGGATCGGGTCCCGTCACAGCGGGGTCCGATCCGGGGTCCGGGCGCGAGCCACTGCCGCCCAGCCGTATTCGGTTGTCTTCACCGCGATGTCGGTGAAGCCGGCGGCGGTCAACCGGGCGGGCAGCGTGGCCGGATCGATCGGGTTGTAGGTGTCGCCCTCGTGCGCGACGGCGAGTTCGTCGCTGCCGAGGCTGTCGCTGGCGATCAGCGCGGCCCCGGCCGCAGCACACGGGCGACCTCGGTGAAGAGCCGGTCTTGCAGCTCGACGGTCGGGACGTGGTGCAGCATCGTGAAACATGCTGCGCCGGTGAACCTTCCGTCGGGGAAGCTGAGCCGGGTCGCATCCCCGTGCACGATCTGCACCGACGGCGTGGCCGCGAACCGCTCGCGCAGCATGGCCGCCAGCTCGTCGTCGATCTCCACCGACGTCAGCTGTGCGGCCGTGGTGCTGAGCACGTCGGTGGTGGCGCCGTAACCCGGCCCCACCTCGAGCACGTCGTCGCCGAGGGTCGCTTCGCCCATCGCCCACGGCAGGATCACCTCGCGGATCAGCTGCCGCCACTCGTCGCTGCCGCAGTACTCATGCGCCTCGTTCACGCTCGTCAGCGTACGAGCGTGCGCACCCAGTGTCAGCGGACCTGCGAACGGCCCCGCTGCAGCATGGCTTCGCGGCTGGCCGCGATGTCGTCACCGCTGGTGCTGCGCATCCACTCGCGCGCCGACGCCGCCTCGATCCACAGCCCCTCGTTGGTCTGCGCCTCGTCGATGCGGTGATACGACGCCAACAGTGCCTGCACGGCGGCCTGGTTGTTACCCACGATCGACGCCGCGACCTGGCGGGCCGCGGGCAACAGCTGCTCGTGGGCGACGACCTCGGTGACCAGCCCGGCCCGCAGCGCGTCCTCGGCCGACAGGTAGTCGCCGGTCAGGCTCATCCGGCGGGCCATGCCGATCCCGACCTTCTGCGGCAACCGCACCGACAGCCCCCAGGTCGGCAGGAGCCCGACGCGGGCGTGCGTATCGGCGAACCGGGCGTGCTCGGAGGCGATCAGAATGTCGCAGTACAGCGCGATCTCGAGCCCACCGGTGACCGCTGCGCCGTTGATCGCCCCGATCACCGGCTTGGTCATCGGCGGCCATTTGGGCGAGATGTCCGGCAGCTCCGTGGTGTCGCCGAGTTCCTTGAGGTCGAGTCCCGCGCAGAACACCGGGTCGGCGCCGGTCACGATCACCACGTCGACGGCATCGTCGTTCTGCGCCTGGCCGAGCGCACCGTAGAACCGCTTCCGCAGCTCGGCCGACAAGGCGTTGCGTGCCTGCGGCCGGTTCAGGGTCAGCGTGCGTACCCGGTCCTGGGTGTCGATGAGCAGGATGTCGTCAGTCACCCGATCAACCTATCGTGGGCAATATGTGCCGAAACATCACGGAGCTGCGCGGCCTCGAGCCCGCGGCCACCGACGAGGAGATCGAGGCGGCCGCGCGGCAGTACATCCGCAAGGTCAGCGGTATCACCCGCCCGACGGCCGCCAACGCCGATGCCTTCGAAGCCGCGGTCGCCGAGGTCACCGCGAGCACGCAACGGCTGCTGGCAACGCTGCCGCCGCGCCGCCAACCCCCCAAGACGGTGCCGCCGCTGCGCAGGGCCGAGGTTCGGGCCCGTATCGAGGCGGCCAAGGTGAGATGACCGCGACGCTGACCTCACCGGCGCTCAAGGAGTGGAGCGCCGCGATCCACGCGCTGCTCGACGGGCGGCAGACCGTGCTGTTGCGCAAGGGCGGTATCCACGAGAAGCGGTTCTCGGTGACGGCGTCGCGATTCCTGTTGTTCCCCACGGTCGCTCACAGCCACGCCGAACGTGTCCGCGCCGAGCACCGCGACCTGCTCGACGAGGCCGCCCGCGACAGCACCGAGGAGGCGGTGGTGATCCGTGGCGGCGCCGCCGTCGTCGCCGCGATCGAAGTCAACCGGCCCGACAATCTGGAAGACATTGCGCCCCTCCATATCTGGACCGATCAGTCGATCCGCGCCGATCGGCTGGATTTTCGTCCCAAGCACCGGCTCACCGCACTGGTCGTGCAGGCCAGCCCCCTGCTCGCCCCGATGGAGTTGATCCGCACACCGGATTACGCCGGCTGCACCAGTTGGGTGCAGGTGCCCGTCGCGCCGCAGTGGGGGCCGCCGGTGCACGACGACGCTTCACTCGAGGAGGTCGCCGCGCGGGTGCGTCGCGCCGTCGGATGAGCCGCGATCACCGACAAATTACGACCTTGCCGATCATCCGGCCGGACTCGACCTGCCGGTGCGCCTCGCGTAGACCGGCCGCGGAGAAGTCGTCGATCGTCGTGGTCACCGTCGTCCGCAGAACCCCGTCGTCGACCATGGCCGCAGCATCGGCGAGCAGCCGCTGCTGTGCGGCCAGGTCGTAGCCGAACAGCGGCCGGGTGAACATCAGCTCCCAGTGCCACGCGATGCTCTTCTCCTTGAGCGGCAACAGGTCCAGGCCCGGCGGCTCGTCGATCGCGGTGATGTGCCCGAACGGGCGCATGATCGCGGCATAGGTCTCCACATTGCCCGCGGAGTGCGGCGAGAACACGTAGTCGATTCCGTCCGGCGCGACGTCGGCGGCGCCGGCACGCAGATCGTGATGGTCGATGACCGCGTCGGCGCCCATCTGCAGGGCCCACTGTCGGGAGTCGTCGCGGCTGGCGGTGGCGATCACCCGAACCTTCGTCCGCGCCTTGGCCAACTGGATCATCACCGAACCGACACCGCCCGCCGCGCCGAGCACCAGCAGGTCGCCGGTGGACTCCGCGGTCAGGCCGAACCGTTCGAACAACGCCTCCCACGCGGTGATCGTCGTCAAGGGCAGCGCCGCCGCCTCGGCGTAGGAAAGCGAGGCCGGCTTCCGCGCTGCGATCCGCTCGTCGACGGCGTGGAACTGCGCGTTGGTGCCCTGCCTGCTGATGTCGCCGGCGTACCAGACCTCGTCGCCGACCGCGAGCGTGCTGACCGCGTCGCCGACGGCTTCGACCACGCCCGCCGCATCGAAGCCGAGGATCACCGGAGTCTGCGAATCGGCCAGTGTGGACCGGCGTTTGACGTCGACAGGATTGACCGAAACCGCCTCGACGCGGACCAGCACGTCATGCGGTCCGAGGTCGGGGACCGGAACGGACACATCCTGCAGTGCCTCGGGGTCGTCGATCGGAAGCGCGCGGTACGTCGCGACAGCGGTCATGGTGGTCATCGAAAGCGCCTCTCTGTCGGGATCTGCGCGATGGTAATGGCCGAAACTTAGGGCCCTGCCAGGGCGACTCAGCGACATTTGCTGAACGGCGTCTTTGTGAATTCGATTTGAAGAACGCGACGACCCTGCAATTGCTCCCTAAATTGAATTCTGTACGACAAAGCATTCGGCAAAACCGCCGGTGTGAATCGGAAGAACAAGGGAGCACACCATGAAGGTCACACTGCGCACAGTCGCACTGCTGCTGGGGACGGGGGCTGCGGCGGCGACGATCGCCTCGGCCCCGGCCGCGCTGGCTGCAACGATTCCGAGCGGCAGCGACGCCGGTCAGAACAGCACCACGCAGCGCCCCGGCCACGTCTCGATCAAGGTCGTCCCGCCGGCGGTGTCCCCGCCGCGGATCTGGGGGCCGTCGTCGTCACCGCTGTTCCTGCTCGGCGACTGAGCCCGGGCGAACGGAACCGCGAACCATTTCCGGTTCGCGGTTTCGCCGCGTCTTCAACAATTAGTGCGCACAGTTTATGCATTTCCTATGAATGGCTTGCGCGCAGCCAAATTATTTGCTCGACGGCGGTTGTGGTCCAGCGGGCAGCACCACCCGCGACGCGCCGTCACCCAGGTGCACGCTGTGGGTGGCCGAGACCAGCCGACGGCCGGTGCCCAGCGGTTCGCCCGTCCCGAGATTGCGGGCGAAGCGCGGATGTGACCCTCCGGCCACCAGTACCCGGATGCGTGACCCGGCGCGGAACCGGTGTGCGACGGCGTCGAGTTCGATCCGCACGGTGCCGGAATCCGGTGCCGCGCCGATGTATCCGTCGCTGACGTTGCGGGAACGGCCCTTCGCGTCGACCTCGCTGATCCGAACGAACAGGTCGTTGTGCGGGTTGTCGCAGGAATGGGACAGCTCGACGACGGGGGAGCCGACCACGTACAGGTCGGTCGGCAGCCGGTCGCCGGTGAAGCTCAGCACATCCGGTCGCTGCGCCAGCTTGGTGTCCTTGCGGTACCCGGCCTCCGGGGACAGCAGGCGGCCGCCGATCGTCGGCGTCGGATGGGCCGGGTTGTAGGTGAAGGACGCCGGCGCCGCGGTCTCCGGCGGGACGGCATCGCCGAGCCGGCCGCCGGGCTGCAGATAACGCACCACCTCGGGCATCGCGGGCGGCCACTCCGGCAGCTCGGCCCAGCCGCGGCCGTTGACGAAGATCCGCACCGGTTGGCGTCGGCTGCTGCTTGCGCCGCCGAGGTGGGCGCCGAGCCAGTCCAGCGATTCGCGGATCGCGGTGGGTGCCGCCTTGGTCATCAGATGGGTGTGGGTCCACGGCCCGACGGTCAGCCCGACGTCGACACCGCGTTCGTGCAACCGCTGATACTGGTCGATCGTCTGCTCGAGGAACAGGTCCTGCCAGCCGCCGATGAGCAGCACCGGAATCTCGGTGGTGTCCAGGGCGCGGCGGTTGTTGAGCGAGGTCCAGAAGGGATCGTCGGCCTCCGGGTGCTCCAGCCAGGACTCCCACCACGGGGCGCCGTCGCCCAGCAAGGCGCGGCCCGCCTCCCCGGCCGGCAGCTTGTCCACGGCGCGGGCGAGGAGCCGTCGCGACCGCAGCTGGCGGAGCACGGCCCGCAGCCGGTTGGGGTCTTCCTGGTTCGCGACCAGGTGACTCCAGCCGAGGAAGTCGCCGAGCCCGAAAGTGCCGGTGCCCCAGCGGGGACCGCTCAGATCGTGCGGTCCGACGGTGATGACGGCGGCCTTCATCTCCGGCGGGGGGTCGGTGAGCAGCGTCCACTGGGTGAACCCGAGATAGGACAGCCCGATCGTGGCGAACGTGCCGGTGAACCAGTCCTGTTCGCGCAGCCACGCGACCGTGTCGGCACCGTCGGCGATCTCGTTGACCATCGGGTCGAACTCGCCGCCGGAGCCGAATGTCCCCCGCACGCTTTGGAATACGACGTGGTAGCCGCGGGCGGCGTAGATGCCGGCGTACAGCGCGGCGAACGGGAACTTGCGGCCGTACGGACAGCGGACCAGCAGCGTGCCTGCCGGTTCAGACGTCGCCGGCGCGTAGTGGTCGGCCCGCAACTCGATACCGTCGCGCATCGGGACCAGGACCCGGTTCACGGTGAATCCGCAGGTGTGCGGTGGCAGCCGCAGCAGGCGCGCCAGGGTGCGTCCGGCGAACTGCCCGGCCTTCGAGGGAACTGCCGCCGGAGCGGCCACGGAGGATGCTGTCACCACACAGAGGCTACGCAGAGGTTCTGAGAGGCATCAGAACACGTAGTGCGGGATCAGCTCGTGCGCGCGCTGCAGGTTGGTCTGCATGCAGTCCGGATCCGGCTCGGAGTAGATCGGCGAGTAGAACAGCGACTGCTGCAGCACCCCGTAACTGGTGTCGTACGCGATCATGCAGGTGATCCACCACCGGTTGTTCCAGTCGGTGGGCTTCATGATCCACCACTGCGCGGCGCGGTGGCCGTCGATGTCGAGTTGGACGGCATCGGCCGGCAGTGTCTGTTCGAACGTGCGCCACACGATCGCCTCGACGGCCATCTGATAGTTGCCCGCGTCGTACTTGCAGCGCAGCTGATCCTCGGGGATGGGCGGCGTGAAGGCCAGCCCGATCGCCTGCACCGCGTCCAGCGGGATCTGCTTGCACGGATTGAACGGCGACGGGTCGGTCGTCTCGATGACGGGCCATTTGATCGACGTGGTCACGTTCGTCATCGGAATGTCGTCCGAGTCGACGTGCGGCACGCCGGTTGGCGTCGTCTGCCACACCACGATCACCGCGGTGACCAGCGCGCACAGCACCGAGACCAAGCGCAGCTTGGCGACCATCACACCCCTTCTCAGTCGATCCGACCCTGCCGGGAGTGTAGCGGGCCGCCCGAAGCATCCGAAGAGGAAACGAGAACCTGTTCTAGTTGCCGGACGAGCCGGCGGTCGGCGCTTAAGTAGGCTGGTCGGCTGTGACACGCGACGGCCGACGACCCACCCTCTGGGCGATCAGCGACCTACACACGGGTCACACCGGTAACAAGCCGGTGACCGAATCGCTGTATCCGGCCTCACCCGACGACTGGCTGATCGTGGCCGGCGACGTCGCCGAACGCACCGACGAGATCCACTGGGCGCTGGATCTGCTGCGCAAGCGGTTCGCCAAGGTGATCTGGATCCCGGGCAACCACGAACTGTGGACCACCAACCGCGATCCCATGCAGATCTTCGGTAAGGCCCGCTACGACTACCTGGTCAACATGTGCGACGATATGGGCATCGTCACGCCCGAGCACCCGTTCCCAGTGTGGACCGAGGAGGGCGGCCCGGCGACCATCGTGCCGATGTTTCTGCTCTACGACTACTCGTTCCTGCCGGCCGGGGCGGCCACCAAGGCCGAGGGGCTCGCCATCGCGCGGGAGCGCAACGTCGTCGGCACCGACGAGTTCCTGCTGTCGGCGGAGCCGTACGCGACCCGCGACGCCTGGTGTCGCGAGCGCGTCGCGTACACGAAGAAACGTCTCGAAGAGTTGGACTGGATGACGCCGACCGTCCAGGTCAACCACTTCCCGATGGTGCGTGAACCGTGCGAGGCGATGTTCTATCCGGAGTTCTCGCTGTGGTGCGGCACCACCGCGACCGCCGACTGGCACACCCGCTACAACGCCGTCTGCTCGGTCTACGGGCATCTGCACATCCCGCGTACCACCTGGTACGACGGCGTGCGCTTCGAGGAGGTGTCGGTCGGCTATCCGCGAGAGTGGCGGCGCCGCAAGCCGTATCGGTGGATGCGCCAGATCCTGCCCGACCCGCAGTACCCGCCCGGCTACCTCAACGAGTTCGGCGGTCACTTCCAGATCACCCAGGAGATGCGGGAGAACGCCGAGAAGATGCAGCAGCGGATCCGGGAGAGGCGGGGATGACGATCGCCGCCTCGCTGCTGTCGGGCGTGCTGCCCGCGACCAATTCTGCACTCGCGGCCGCCGAGATCTACCGGGATCCGCCGGAGCTGATTCCGCTGCCGGAGGAGGAGCCGCTGATTGCGCGGTCGGTGGCCAAGCGGCGCAACGAGTTCATCACCGTTCGCTACTGTGCGCGGCAGGCGCTCGGGGAGCTCGGTCTGCCCCCGGTGCCGATCCTCAAGGGGGAGAAGGGCGAACCGTGCTGGCCCGACGGAATCGTCGGAAGCCTCACCCACTGTGAGGGGTACCGCGGCGCGGTGGTCGGCCGGACGGAGCAGGTGCGGTCGGTCGGCATCGACGCCGAACCGCACGGCGTGCTGCCCAACGGGGTGCTCGACGCGATCAGCCTGCCCGACGAGCGCACCGAACTGCGCCGGCTGCCCGATGGTCTGCATTGGGACCGGATCTTGTTCTGCGCCAAGGAGGCAACGTACAAGGCGTGGTTTCCGCTGACCCGGCGGTGGCTGGGCTTCGAGGACGCCCACATCGTCTTCAGTGTCGACGACAGCGGCACGTCGGGCGGTTTCGTGTCCCGAATCCTCATCGACCCGGCGGCGCTGCACGGTCCGCCGCTGCAGACGCTGGCCGGCCGGTGGTCGGTGCGCGACGGCATCGCGCTGACGGCGATCGTGCTGTGACCGAGCCCGGCCTCGTCGTCGTCGACAAGCCCGCGGGTATGACAAGTCACGATGTGGTGGGCCGCTGCCGGCGCATCTTCGGCACCCGCAAGGTCGGCCACGCCGGGACGCTGGACCCGATGGCGACCGGTGTGCTGGTCGTGGGGATCGAGCGGGCCACCAAGATCCTGGGACTGCTGACGGCGACCGACAAGACGTACACCGCCACCATGCGGCTGGGGCAGACGACATCCACCGACGACGCCGACGGCGAAGTGCTGCAAGCAGTTTCGGCGGACGAAGTCACCGACGCGCAGATCGAGAGCGCGGTCGGTGCGCTGCGCGGCGAGATCGAGCAGATCCCGTCGGCGGTCAGCGCGATCAAGGTCGGCGGGCAGCGCGCCTACAAGCTCGCCCGCGAAGGCCAAACCGTCGAACTGGCGGCGCGCCGTGTCCGCATCGACCGCTTCGACGTGCTCGCCATCCGCAGGCACGACGACCTCGTCGACGTGGACGTCGTGGTCGACTGCTCCAGCGGCACCTACATCCGGGCGCTGGCCCGCGACGTTGGCGCCGCCCTCGGCGTCGGCGGGCACCTGACCGCGTTGCGCCGCACCCGGGTTGGGCGCTTCGGGCTCGACGAGGCCCGGACGCTGGAGGGCCTCACCGACACGCCCGAGTTGAGTTACACCCTCGACGAGGCCTGCCTGATGTCGTTCCCGCGCCGCGACCTCACGCCCGCCGAGGCGGAGGACACCCGCCACGGGCGCCCGCTCGCCCCGGCGGGCATCGACGGCACCTACGCCGCGACGGCGTCGGGCGGACACGTCATCGCGCTGCTGACGGACGGTTCGTCGCGCACCAAGAACGTCGTCGTGCTGCGTCCGGCGACGCTGTGAGCCGCTGAAACCGCAGGAGCTGTCAGTCTTCTGCGTCCAGGAATGCCTCGACACCGGAGGGCAGCGGCACGGAGGGCACCGCGTCGAGACGCGCAATCGCCTCCGGTGGCAACGTCATCGCGCCGACCGCGATGTTCTCGTCCAGGTGTGCCGGCGATCGGGTCCCGGGAATCAGCAGGGTGTTGGGCGAATGCGCCAGTAACCAAGCCAGACCGACCTGTGCCGGCGTCGCGCCGATCTCGCCGGCGACGGACACCACCTCGGGATTGTCGGTGACGCTGGGGAGCAGCGGTAGGGCAGAGCCGAGCGGGAAGTACGGCACCCAGGCAACGCCTTCGGCCGCACAGAGCTCGAGCGTCGCCTCCTGCGAGCGATCAAGCAGACTGTAGGCGTTCTGCACGCAGACGATTCCGGCGGGAAGGGCGCGCCGGACGACCCCCTCGGGAACGGCGCTGACGCCGATTGCGCCGATCTTGCCCTCGTCACGCAGCGCGATCATCTCGGCGAGTTGGTCGTCGAGGTCGACGATCTGATCGCCGTGTGCGCTCAGTCCCGGTCCGAGGTCGAGGCGCCGCAGGTTAACCACCGGAATGCGTTCCAGCCCAAGCTGTTCGAGGTCTTCCTCGACGGCGGCCCGAAGTTCGGCGGGTCGTTGAGCCGGACGCAACGGGATCGGTCCGGTGTCGGTGGCGGCGCCGACCTTGCTGACGATGACCAGATCGTCGGGATAGGGCGCCAACGCCTTTCGTATCCGTCGGTTGACCTCGCCGTCGGCGTAGAACGACGCGGTGTCGATGTGGTTCACGCCGCGGTCGACGGCGCGGCGCAACACCGCGACGGCGTCGTCGAACGGCACGCGGTCCTCCAGTTGCATCGCCCCGTACCCGACACGGGCGACGGTGTGGTCGCCGATTCGGCCGGTCGTCGGCGCATGGTCGGTCATATCTGCTCCCTGTGAAATACTCGCTGATGCGGAGGAACCTCCGTTTACCGAACCTAACATAACCGGAGGGGCCTCCGCTATGGTCGAGCGGGCTGATGCCAGGCGTAACCGTGAACGTCTTCTGGCTGCCGCGACCGCCGCGTTCGCTGCGGGAAACGGCGCCGTTGCGCTGGAGGCGATCGCGCGAGACGCCGGAGTCGGCATCGGCACGCTGTATCGGCATTTCCCGACCCGCGAAGCCCTCGTCGAGGCGGTCTACCGCACGGAACTCGCCGAGGTGTCGGCGCTGGCGCCGGCGCTGCTGGAACGCCATCCGCCCGCCGTGGCGTTGCGGCGCTGGATGGACCGCTACGCCGAGTTCGTCGCCGCCAAGAAGGGGATGGAGGACTCGTTGCGCGCGATCGTCACCGCCGGCGCGGTCGAGCCGAACGAAACCCGCGAAAGCATTGTGGGAGCGGTGGGCACGCTGCTCGAGGCGGGAATCGCCGACGGCACTCTGCGCGACGACGTACTCGCCGACGACATCGTCATGAGCATGCTGGGGGTCCTGCTGACCAGTGGTTCCCGCGAGCAGTCGGGCCGCATGCTCGATCTACTGATGGACGGCCTGACAGTGCGCGGCTAACTGGCGACCACCCAGATCGCTTCTGCCGCAGGGCTTCCCAGGTCCACGGTGGTGTCGTCGCCTTCGGCGGACTCGATCGACACCGAGATCATGCCCGCGAAGTCGCGGCGGGCCAGCACCCGCAGTCGGGAGTCGAGGTTGATGCCCACGCTTTCGAAGTACCGCAGCATCTCGGGGTCGGCGTCGGAGATGCGCGCGATCGTTCCGGTGTCCCCGTCGCTGCACACCGACAGCTGGCGGGCGTCGGGGGTGGGCACCCGGCCGTCGGCGGCCGGGATCGGGTCACCGTGCGGGTCGCGGGTCGGATGACCGAGCTTGGCGTCGATGCGGTCGAGCATGGTGTCGGACACGGCGTGCTCGAGGACCTCGGCCTCGTCGTGCACCTCATCCCAGCTGTAACCGAGCTCGCGGACCAGGAACGTCTCCATCAGCCGGTGCCTGCGCACCATCGCCAGCGCCGCCGCCCGGCCGGCCTCGGTCAGCGTGACCGCACCGTACTTCTCGTGGTTGACCAGCCCCTGGTCGGCGAGCTTGCGGATCGACTCCGAGGCGGTGCTCGCCGACACGCCGAGCTTCTCGGCCAGCAGTTTGGTGCTGACTTTCTCCAGGGACCATTCCTGGACGGTCCAGATGACTTTCAGGTAGTCCTGGGCAACCGTCGTCAGGTCACGCGCATCGCCGGCAGGATTCACACATCAAAGTTTAGGCAATGGTCACCTCATCTGGGCATCCAGCAGCACGCGCGGTCCCCGGCGCGCCGTAGGCTTGCCCTCGTGCAGCGCTGGCGGGGACAGGACGAGATCCCGACCGACTGGGGGCGATGTGTCGTCACGATCGGGGTGTTCGACGGTGTGCACCGCGGACACCAGGAACTGATCAACCACGCGGTCAAGGCCGGTCGCTCCCGCGGTGTGCCGACCGTGCTGATGACCTTCGACCCGCATCCGATGGAGGTCGTGTTCCCCGGCAACCATCCGGCCCAGCTGACCACGCTCACCCGGCGCGCCGAACTGGTCGAGGAGATGGGCGTCGACGTCTTCCTCGTCATGCCGTTCACGTCGGACTTCATGAAGCTGACCCCCGAGCGCTACATCCACGAACTGCTCGTCGAGCGGCTGCACGTGGTCGAGGTCGTGGTGGGAGAGAACTTCACGTTCGGCAAGAAGGCGGCGGGCAACGTGTCGCTGCTGCGCAAGGCCGGTGAGCGGTTCGGCTTCTCCGTCGAGGGCATGACGCTGGTGTCGGAGGTCGCCGATCCCCGCGCCGACGACACCGTGACCTTCTCGTCGACCTACATCCGGTCCTGCGTCGACGCCGGCGACGTGGTCGCCGCCGCCGAGGCGCTCGGGCGTCCGCACCGCGTCGAAGGCGTCGTGGTCCGCGGCGACGGCCGCGGCCGGGTGCTGGGCTTCCCGACGGCCAACGTCGCGCCGCCGATGTACTCGGCGATCCCCGCCGACGGCGTGTACGCCGCGTGGTTCACCGTGCTCGGGCACGGACCCGTCACCGGCAGTGTGGTGCCCGGCGAGCGGTACCAGGCCGCGGTGTCGGTGGGCACCAATCCGACGTTCTCCGGACGCACCCGCACCGTCGAGGCGTTCGTCCTGGACACCGCCGCCGACCTGTACGGCCAGCACGTCGCCGTCGACTTCGTGGCCCGCCTGCGCGGCCAGGAGAAGTTCGACAACATCGAGGACCTGGTCGCCCAGATGGGCGTGGACACCGACAACGCCCGCACCATCCTGGCGTCGCCCTGACACCGCGCGATTTCGTGCTGCACGACGCCCGCTGTTAAACTTCGGGCCGACCTGGCGTGTGCTGCAGTTCGCGGCGGCCGCGCCGACAGATGTTCCCGCGGACTGAAATAGATGGAGTTGTTTCGTGGCGCTTACCGCCGAGCAGAAGAAGTCGATCCTTTCCGAGTACGGCCTGCACGACACTGACACCGGCTCGCCGGAGGCTCAGGTCGCGCTGCTGACCAAGCGGATCACCGACCTCACCGAGCACCTGAAGGTGCACAAGCACGATCACCATTCGCGGCGCGGCCTGCTGCTACTGGTCGGCCGTCGGCGCCGGCTGCTCAAGTACGTCGCCCAGGTCGACGTGCAGCGCTACCGCTCGCTGATCGAGCGGCTCGGCCTGCGCCGCTGACACCGTCCGGCGCGCGCAAGCGCGCCGGGATTTCGGTCGCGTACTCGCCGCAGAGTACGATGGACAAGTTCGATTGCCGATACGGCTCGGACGACCAGGGTGCGGTTCTCGCAGATCCGCGAACACCGCTCCCGCGCGTCATACCGGACCTGCCTGGGCGCACGGTCTTCGGTAGTGGCTGCCGGAACGATTGCCGACAGCTTCGATCGATGGCCGTAGCCATCGAGGCCCGTGGTTCGAACGCTGTGACGACGCAAAACAGAACAGTGAACCAGAGAGGCCATACGGACACCTATGTCTGTAGTTGAGATTGAAGACGGCGTGTACGAATCGACCGCCGTGATCGACAACGGGAGCTTCGGCACCCGCACCATCCGTTTCGAAACCGGCCGCCTCGCCCAGCAGGCCGCCGGCTCCGCCGTCGCCTACCTCGACGACGAGACGATGCTGCTGAGCGCGACGTCCGCCAGCAAGAACCCCAAAGACCATTTCGACTTCTTCCCGCTGACGGTCGACGTCGAGGAGCGCATGTACGCCGCGGGCCGCATCCCCGGCTCGTTCTTCCGCCGCGAGGGCCGCCCGTCCACCGACGCGATCCTGACCTGCCGGCTGATCGACCGCCCGCTGCGCCCGTCGTTCGTCGACGGCCTGCGCAACGAGATCCAGGTCGTGGTCACCGTGCTGAGCCTGGATCCCAAGGATCTGTACGACGTGCTCGCGATCAACGGCGCGTCGATGTCCACCCAGCTGGCCGGCCTGCCGTTCTCGGGTCCGATCGGCGGCGTGCGGGTCGCGCTGATCGACGGCACCTGGGTCGCGTTCCCGACCGTCGAGCAGCTCGAGCGCGCCGTGTTCGACATGGTCGTCGCGGGCCGCGTCCTCGAAGACGGTGACGTCGCGATCATGATGGTCGAGGCCGAGGCCACCGAGAACGTCGTCGAGCTCGTCGGCGCGGGTGCCCAGGCGCCGACCGAGGCCGTCGTGGCCGAGGGCCTCGAGGCCGCCAAGCCGTTCATCAAGGTGCTCGGTGAGGCGCAGCAGGAGCTCGCCGCCCGCGCCGCCAAGCCGGTCGGCGAGTACCCGGTGTTCCCCGACTACGGCGACGACGTCTACTACGCGGTCTCCTCGGTGGCCACCGACGCGCTGTCGGAGGCGCTGACCATCGCCGGCAAGACCGAGCGCAACGACCGCACCGACGAGATCAAGGCCGAGGTGCTCGAGCGGCTCGCCGAGCAGTACGCGGGCCGCGAGAAAGAGGTCGGCGCCGCGTTCCGCTCGCTGACCAAAAAGCTTGTGCGTCAGCGCATCCTGACCGACCACTTCCGCATCGACGGCCGCGGCATCACCGACATCCGCGCGCTGAGCGCCGAGGTCGCGGTCATCCCGCGTGCGCACGGCAGCGCGTTGTTCGAGCGCGGCGAGACCCAGATCCTGGGCGTCACCACGCTCGACATGATGAAGCTGGCCCAGCAGATCGACTCGCTGGGACCCGAGACGTCCAAGCGCTACATGCACCACTACAACTTCCCGCCGTACTCGACCGGTGAGACCGGCCGCGTCGGTTCGCCCAAGCGCCGCGAGATCGGCCACGGAGCGCTGGCCGAGCGTGCGCTGGTGCCGGTGCTGCCCAGCGTCGAGGAGTTCCCGTACGCGATCCGTCAGGTGTCGGAGGCGCTGAGCTCCAACGGTTCGACGTCGATGGGCTCGGTGTGCGCGTCGACGCTGGCGCTGCTGAACGCCGGTGTGCCGCTGAAGGCGCCGGTGGCCGGTATCGCGATGGGCCTGGTGTCCGACGACATCGAGGTTGACGGCAAGACCGAGCGCCGGTTCGTCGCGCTGACCGACATCCTCGGCGCCGAGGATGCCTTCGGCGACATGGACTTCAAGGTCGCAGGCACCAAGGAGTTCGTCACCGCGCTGCAGCTGGACACCAAGCTCGACGGCATTCCGTCGCAGGTGCTGGCCGGTGCGCTGTCGCAGGCCAAGGACGCCCGGCTGACCATCCTCGAGGTGATGGCCGAGGCGATCGACGGTCCCGACGAGATGAGCCCCTACGCGCCGCGGATCACCACGATCAAGGTGCCGGTGGACAAGATCGGCGAGGTGATCGGGCCGAAAGGCAAGATCATCAACCAGATCACCGAGGAGACGGGTGCCTCGATCTCGATCGAGGACGACGGCACCGTGTTCGTCGGCGCCACCGACGGGCCCTCGGCGCAGGCCGCGATCGACAAGATCAACGCGATCGCCAATCCGCAGCTGCCCAAGGTCGGTGAGCGGTTCCTCGGAACCGTGGTCAAGACAACCGATTTCGGTGCGTTCGTGTCGCTGCTGCCCGGTCGTGACGGGCTGGTGCACATCTCCAAGCTCGGCCGCGGCAAGCGGATCGCCAAGGTGGAGGACGTCGTCAAGGTCGGCGACAAGCTGCGCGTGGAGATCGCCGACATCGACAACCGCGGCAAGATCTCGCTGATCCTGGTCGACGAGGACGATGCTGCGGCCGCCACCTCGGAGACCGCACCGGCAGATGCCGCCGCGGCGAGCAGCTAGGGCGTTGCGCCGCGCCGAGCGCGGCACCGGATCCTCGGCCGGCGTGCGCCGCACCGTGCTTCCCGGCGGCCTGCGGGTCGTCACGGAGTATCTGCCGTCGGTGCACTCGGCGTCGGTCGGGGTATGGGTCAACGTCGGCTCGCGCGACGAGGGCCCCAGTGTCGCCGGCGCGGCGCATTTCCTCGAGCACCTGCTGTTCAAGTCGACGCCGACGCGCTCGGCGGTCGAGATCGCGCAGGCCGTCGACGCGGTCGGCGGTGAACTGAACGCGTTCACCGCCCGCGAGCACACCTGCTACTACGCCCACGTGCTCGACACCGACCTCGAGCTGGCCGTCGACCTGGTGGCCGACGTGGTGCTGCGCGGGCAGTGCGCGACCGACGACGTCGAGATCGAACGCGACGTGGTGCTCGAAGAGATTGCGATGCGCGACGACGACCCCGAGGACACCCTCGGCGACGTGTTCCTGTCGGCGATGTTCGGCAGCCATCCGGTGGGCCGGCCGGTGATCGGGAGCGCGGAGTCGATCTCGGCGATGACGCGCGGGCAGCTGCACTCCTTCCATGTGCGTCGCTACACCCCCGAGCGGATGGTTCTCGCGGTCGCGGGCAACATCGACCACGACGAGGTGGTCGCGTTGGCGCGCGAATACTTCGGTCCGCGTCTGGTGCGCGGGCGCACCCCGGTGTCGCCGCGCAAAGGGACGGGCCGGGTGAGCGGTCAGCCGACCCTGGAATTGGTCAGCCGGGACTCCGAGCAGACGCATCTGACGCTGGGGGTCCGCACCCCGGGACGCCACTGGGATCACCGGTGGGCGCTGTCGGTGCTCAACACCGCGCTCGGCGGCGGGCTGAGTTCGCGCCTCTTCCAGGAGATCCGGGAGACCCGCGGGCTGGCCTACTCGGTGTACTCGACGGTCGACACGTTCTCCGACACCGGCGCGCTGTCGGTCTACGCCGGTTGCCTGCCCGAGCGGTTCGACGAAGTGGTGCGGGTGACCACCGACGTGCTGCAGGCCGTGGCTCGTGACGGCATCACCGAAGCCGAATGGCGCATCGCGAAGGGTTCACTGCGCGGCGGGCTGGTGCTCGGCCTCGAGGACTCCGGCTCCCGGATGAACCGGATCGGCCGCAGCGAACTGCATTACGGCGAGCATCGCACCATCGAGCAGACCCTGGAGAAGATCGACGCGGTCACGCTCGACGAGGTCAACAGCGTCGCGCGCCGGCTGCTGACCCGTCCGTTCGGCGGCGCCGTCCTCGGTCCGCAAAGATCGAAAAGGTCGCTGCCCCAGCCGCTTCGAGCGATCGCGGGCTGATCGCCTAGGCTTGGCGCGATGACTGGACTGTCCCGGCGTCGCGTCCTGGCGGGCGGCCTTGCGCTCGCCGGCCTCGCGGCATGCCCGATCACCCCCGCCGTCGCCCAGCCCCAGGCTCCGCTCGATTCGCGGCTGCGTGATCTCGAGCGTGAGCACAACGCGCTCATCGGCGTCTTCGCGACCAACCTCGACAGCGGGCGCACCGTCGCGCACCGGGCGGCGGAGTCGTTCGCGATGTGCTCGACGTTCAAGGCCTACGCCGCCGCACGCGTGCTGCAGTTGGTGGAACGCGGCGGGCTGACCCTGGACCAGCGGGTGTTCATCGACGCCGCCGACATCCTGGCCAACTCGCCGCGCACCCAGACGCAGGTCGGCGGCGAGATGACCCTCGACGAGCTGTGCCAGGCCGCGGTGCAGGTCAGCGACAACGCCGCGGCCAACCTGCTGCTGCGGACTCTCGGTGGGCCGCAGGCGATCACCGCGTTCGCCCGCAGTATCGGCGACGAACGTTCGCGGCTGGACCGCTGGGAGCTCGAACTAAACGCCGCCGTTCCCGGGGACCCACGCGACACCACCTCGCCCGAGGCGATCGGTGGCGGATTCCGGGCGATCCTGACCGGGACGGTGCTGGCCGAGCCGCAGCGCCGGCTGCTGGAGCAATGGATGCGCGCCAACGAGACCTCGAGCATGCGGGCGGGGTTGCCGGACGGCTGGACGACCGCCGACAAGACCGGCAGCGGTGACTACGCCACCACCAACGACGTGGGTATCGCCTACGGCCCGAGCGGTGAGCGGCTGCTGCTGGCGCTGATGACGCGGACGGCGGGCGATGACGCCGACGCGCCGGGCCTTCGGCCGGTGATCGGGGAAGTGGCCGCGCTGCTGGTGCCGCAGCTGCTGGCCTGAGACACCAAGCGGCCCGGCCACCCCTCGTGGCCGGGCGCTTCTGGTGTGAGCGGCTGTCCCCCCACGCGCTCCTGGATCCCCCCCGGACTGTCCCTGAGCGCCAGCCGCTGGACCTAACGGTATGGCATCGAACACCCCGGAGGAATCGGGCAAAACCCTATGATTTCGGCCCGGCACCCTTAAGGGGCGCCGGGCCGAAACGCGGAGAAAAGCGCTAGACCAGCACGGATGCCGGATCGGTGAAGGGCAGCTCGAGATCACTGGCGACCTGCTCGGACAGCAGGGCGCCCTCGTGCGTCGACAGTCCCTTGGCCAGCGCGGCGTCGGCCTGGCACGCCGCGCGCCAGCCCCGGTCGGCCAGTTTCAGCACGTACGGCATGGTGGCGTTGGTCAGCGCGAACGTCGAGGTGCGCGGCACGGCGCCAGGCATGTTGGCGACGCAGTAGAAGATCGTGTCGTGCACGGCGAACGTCGGGTCGTCGTGGGTGGTGGGCCGGGAGTCCTCGAAGCAGCCACCCTGGTCGATGGCGATGTCGACGAGCACCGCCCCGGGCTTCATGTGGGCGACGGTCGAGTTGGTCACCAGCTTGGGCGCCTTGGCGCCGGGCACCAGCACCGCGCCGATCACCAGGTCGGCACGCTTGACCGCATCCTCGAGTTCGAGGATCGAGGAGTAGCGGGTCTCGATGCGCCCGCCGAATTCGGCGTCGACCTCGCGCAGCTTGTTGAGGCTGACGTCGAACACGGTGACGTGCGCGCCCATCCCGGCCGCGACCCGCGCGGCGTTGTAACCGGCCGTGCCGCCGCCGATGACGACGACGTCGGCGGGCGCCACCCCGGGCACCCCGCCCATCAGCACGCCGCGGCCGCCCTGGCTGCGCATCAGGTGATAGGCGCCGACCTGGGCCGACAGCCGGCCGGCCACCTCGCTCATCGGGGCCAGCAGCGGCAGGGCGCCATCGGCGGTCTGGACCGTCTCGTAGGCGATCGAGGTGGTCCCGGAGGCGAGCAGGGCGTCGGTGCACGGCTTGGATGCGGCCAGGTGCAGGTAGGTGAACAGGGTCTGGCCTTCGCGCATGCGGCCGTACTCGGCTTCGATCGGCTCCTTGACCTTCAGCAGCAGCTCGGCCTCGTCCCACACCTGGTCGGCGCTGTTGATGAGCTGCGCGCCTGCGCGCTTGAAGTCGGCGTCGGAGATCGACGAGCCGTCGCCCGCGCCGGACTGGATGATGACCTCGTGGCCGCGGTGCACCAACTCGGCGACCCCGGCAGGGGTGATGGCGACACGGAACTCGTTGTTCTTGATCTCGGTCGGGATGCCGACGCGCATGACCGCTCCTTGGCGTAGTGTTTGTTGCCATCAGTGTGAAAAACCTTCGATACAGTGGCAACAAATGTGTCGGAAATTCTCAGGAGAGCCGCTATGCCCGAAGCTTCTTCACGAACAGGCGTCGGTGCGACCGACCGGCCGAAGGATTTTCGGCCCGTCACCCTCGACGACGTGGACCGGCGCATCCTGACCGCCCTGCACCGCGACGCCCGGTTGTCCAACAACGCCCTGGCCGAACAGGTCGGAATCGCGGCCTCCACCTGCCACGGCCGGGTGCGCCGGCTTCAGGACCTCGGCGTCATCCGCGGCTTCTACACCGACATCGACCCGGCCGCGATCGGCTTGCCGTTGCAGGCGATGATCTCGGTCAGCCTGCAGTCCAACGCGCGCGGCAAGATCCACAGCTTCATCCAGCAGATCCGGCAGCGGCCGCAGGTGATGGACGTCTACTTCCTCGCCGGCGCCGACGACTTCATCCTGCACGTGGCGGCCCGCGACACCGATGACCTGCGGTCCTTCGTGGTCGAGAACCTCAATTCCGACGCCGACGTGGCAGGCACGCAGACATCGCTGATCTTCGAGCACATGCGCGGCGCGTCACCGCTGTAGCTCAGGCGTCGACCAGCTCCGGGTGGAACCGGACCGCCATGGCGCGCAACCCCTCTCGCCAATCCACGGTCGTAGCGGGGGCCACGGCGCGCAGCCGGGAGACGTCGACCGGGTTGCCGCGCAGCGCCTGCGGGTCGACCGCGAACACCGGCTTGCGGCCCACCAGCTCGCCGAGATGGTCGCACCACTGCTGCAGACTGATCGTCTGATCACCCGCCCAGTTCAGCGTCACCGCTGGAACATCCGCTGCGGCAAGCAGTTTGGGCACAGAGGCGACGATGTCCCGCTCGTGAATCGGGTTGTACAGCGCCGGCGCCCCAGGCGGCACCGGAATCAGTGTGCCCGCCAGAATCATCTCGAGATGGAAGAACGGCCAGCCGCCGTTGTCGCCGTAGGGCACGTTGAGCCGGGCGATCACCGTCGGCACGCCCAGAGCGCGGGCCAACGTCCGCACGACGGTCTCGCCGGCGATCTTGGAGATCGAATACGTCGGGAACAGATGCTTGTGATTGTCGCCGAGTGCGGTTGTCTCGGTGCGGGGTTCGTCGCCGGGCGGGTCGTAGACCGCCGCCGACGAACAGTGCAGGAACGCCGTCGCGTCGCGGCAGTGCGCCATCAGCAGACCGGCCGCTTCGGCGTTGGCCGCCAGATCCTTGTCCCATCGGCCGCTCTTGGCCACCGCGAAGTTCAGGACGTATTCGAAGTCCGAAGGCAGACCGGTGAACTCACCGCTCGCCATGTTGACGGGGTGGCACCGCACGCCGGCCTCACTCAACCGGTCGCGGGCGGCGGTGTCGGTGAACCGGGCGATACCCCACACCTCGTTGTCGGCGGCCAGTGCCTGTGCGACGGGAGCGGCGACCTGACCGGTGACACCGGTGACCAGAACTTTCGCGCCTTGCATGCGCCGATGGTAGGGGAGCGGATCATCGACCGGGGGCCGAAATCCCATAGGGTGACCGCATGCGAGTCGGAGTACTGGGCGCCAAGGGCAAGGTCGGCACGACGATGGTCGAGGCGGTCGAAGCCGCCGAAGATCTCACCTTCTCCGCCGGGGTCGACGCGGGCGATCCGCTGAGCCGGCTCGTCGACACCGGCACCGAGGCCGTCATCGACTTCACCCACCCCGACGTCGTGATGGGCAACCTCGAATTCCTCATCGACAACGGGATCCACGCCGTCGTCGGGACGACCGGGTTCACCGACGACCGGTTGGCGCAGGTCCGACGCTGGGTGGACGCCAAGCCCGGGGTGGCGGTGCTGATCGCGCCGAACTTCGCGATCGGCGCGGTGCTGTCCATGCACTTCGCGCGGCAGGCCGCCAAATACTTCGAGTCCGTCGAGGTGATCGAGCTGCACCACCCGCACAAGGCCGACGCACCGTCCGGGACGGCGACCCGCACGGCCCGGCTCATCGCCGAGGCGCGCAAAGACCTCCCGCCCAACCCCGACGCCACCTCGACCAGCCTCGACGGTGCCCGCGGCGCCGACGTCGACGGCATCCCGGTGCACTCGGTCCGCCTGGCCGGGCTCGTCGCGCACCAGGAGGTGCTGTTCGGTACGCAGGGCGAGACGCTGACCATCCGGCACGACAGCATCGACCGCACCTCGTTCGTGCCCGGCGTCCTGCTGGCGGTGCGGCGGGTTGCCGAACGGCCGGGCCTGACGATCGGCATCGAGCCCCTGCTCGAGCTCTAATGTCCGACGACGGGCGCGCGCTGCGCATCCAACTGCTGATCGGCTTCATGTGCGTGGCGCTGGTCGTGTACTTCCTGCTGCTCGGCCGGATCGCGATGGCGTTCATCGGGACCGGGGAACCGGCGGCCATCGGGCTCGGGCTGGCGCTGCTGGCGATGCCGCTGATCGGAGCGTGGGCGATGGTCAGCACGCTGCGCGCCGGGCTCGCCCACCAGCGGCTCGCCCGGATCGCCAAGGCCGACGGCATGGAACTCGACGTCAGCGAACTGCCGCGGATGGCGTCGGGCCGGATCCAGCGCGACGCCGCCGACGCGCTGTTCGTCAGCGTGCGCGAGGAACTGGAGCACGATCCCGACAACTGGCAGCGCTGGTACCGCCTGGCCCGCGCCTACGACTACGCCGGTGACCGGACCCGCGCCCGCGAGGCGATGAAGAAGGCCGTCGAGATGGAGGGCCGACGATGAGCCGGACCCTGCTGGTCGTTCACCACACGCCTTCGCCGGGCACCCGTGAACTGCTCGAGGCCGTCCTCGCCGGCGCGAAGGACCCCGACATCTCGGGTGTCGACGTGGTCGTGCGGCCCGCCCTGGCGGCGACGCTGCCCGACATGCTCGACGCCGACGGCTACCTGTTCGGCACCACCGCCAACTTCGGATACATGAGCGGGGCGCTGAAGCACTTCTTCGACACCGTCTACTACCCGAGCCTCGACCACGTCGCGGGGCGCCCGTACGGGTTGTGGGTGCACGGCAATAACGACACCGTGGGCGCCGTGGGCGCGGTAGAAAAGCTTGCGACGGGGCTGGCGCTGGCCAAGGCGGCCGACGTGCTGGACGTCGTCGGGGGTGTGGACGCCGGGGTGCGGGACCGCGCCTACGAGCTCGGCGGCACACTGGCCGCGACGCTGATGGAGGAGTGAGGACATGCCGGGGATAGCCGAAATCGCCTTGGGCGCTGCGCCGGTCGCGGGCGGAGCGCTGCTGGGAATGGCTGCGGGCAACCTGCGCGGTCCGGACTTTCGCGGGACGATCGCCAAGGATCTCGACCTGCTCGAGCGCATTCCCGACGACCGCCCCGAGCTCAAGGAGCGGTTGCGGGCCAGCATCGACGCGCGTATCGACGATCTGATCTCGACCACGGAGAAGAGCCGCGAACTGCGCATCGCGGCGATGTCGTATGAGGGCAATTGGCGCGACATCGTCGTGTTCGTGTGCGCGATCCTGTTCACCGTCGTCTGGTGGAACGTCAGCCACGACCGGACGAACTGGCTGGTCATGTTCGTCGTGTTGATCCTGCTGAGCGTCGTCGCGGGCATCTATGCCGCTCGCGGGGTGATCCGGTCGCTGCGGACGTTGTCGCGCAACCGATCTCAGTAGTGGTAGGTGTCCGACGGCGCCGGGATGTGCGCGGGGTCGTCGACGTCGTCGAACTCCGACACCTCGATGCCGTACGAGCGGGCCAGGTCGAGGATCTTGTTGGCCCGGGCGATGCGGGGGAGGTCCGAGCCGTTGCGGATCTCGCCGCCGTCGCGTTCGAACTCGGTGAAAAACTCCTTCGCCCAGGCGATTTCCTCGGGTGACGGCGACAGGCCCTCGTTGACCGTGGCGCACTGCTCCGGGGTCAGGCAGATCTTGCCGGTCATCCCGAACTCGGCGGAGACCGCGGTGGCCTCGCTGAGTTTGCGCGCGCTCGACCCGACTGTTGGGCCGTCGATCGCGCTGGGCAGGTGTGCGGCCTTGGCCGCGATGGTGAACCGCGATCGGGCGTAGGCCAGCGTGGTCGGGTTGTCCCCGAAGCCGGTGTCACGGCGGAAGTCGCCGATGCCGAACGCCAGCCGGAACGTGCCCTTCGTCGCGGCGATCTCGGTGATGCGCTCCAGCCCGCGCGCCGTCTCCACCAGCGCGACGATCGGAACGCCGGGCAGGCGTTTGGCGGTCTCGGTGACGTGGTCGACGGACTCCACCATCGCCAGCATGATCCCGCCGACCGAGGTCGTCTTGAGGGCGTCGAGATCGTCGGCCCACCAGGGTGTGCCGAAGCCGTTGACGCGCACCCAGTCGGTGTTGCCCTCGGCGAGCCAGCGCACCACGTTGTCGCGGGCGGCGAGCTTGTCCTTCGGCGCGACCGCATCCTCGATGTCGAGTACGACGATGTCCGCGCGGGAGCGCACCGCGGGGCCGAACCGTTCGTATTGAGCGCCGTTCACCAGCAGCCAGCTGCGGGCGAGTACGGGGTCGATGCGTTCGCCGACGTCACCGTGCTCGCCTTCGTGGTCCTCCATGCGCACATCGTCGCGTATCGACCCGCCCTCGCGCGCCGCGTCAGGGTCAATTGGGTAGCGCGGACTCGAAGAGCTCCTGCAGCGCGATCCAGTGCCGCTCGGCGGCCTCCTGGTCATACGGTGCGTTGTCAGGCACCGCGAAACCGTGCCCGGCGGGGTAGATCTCCACGGTGTGGGGGACGTTCGCCGCGGTCAGCGCCTTGTCAAGGGTCTCAGCGTGCTCGGCGGTGAAGCCGTGGTCGTCCTTGGCGCCTGCGACGTACACGGTTGCCTTCATGTGCTCGGCGAGCAGGTGCGGGCTGGTCGGCTCGTCGGTGACCAGCCCGCCGCCGTGGAACGAGCCGGCGGCGGCCACCCGGTCGGGAACCCGGCCGGCGACGATGACCGACGTGCGTCCGCCCATGCAGTAGCCGCACACGCCGAACGCGTCGCCCTTGACCTCGGGCCGGCCGGCGAGGAAGTCGAAGAACGCCTGCGCGTCGGAGGCCATCATGTCGGGCGTGATCGACGAGATCATCCCGAACAGGCGCTTGCGCTGCGCGGGTTCGGTGAACGCGGTCCGCATGTCGAACGGCTCCCAGTCGCCGTGGCGGTAGTACACGTCGGGCAGCAGCACCGCGTGGCCGAAGCCGGCCAGCCGCGCCGCCATCTCCTGGAACGTGTCGCGGACGCCGCCGGCGTCGACGTACATCACGACGCCGGTCCACGGACCGGTGCCGTTCGGGGTGTGCAGGGTGACGGGGCAGGAGCCGTCGGCGGTGTCGATGGTCGCGGTGATGCTCGGCATGGCTACAGTTATACTCGCCCCGGCTGGAAGTAAGCTGACCGACGTGCCGATCGACACGCCTTACGAGAACCTGCTGGCGTTGGTCCTCAAGGAAGGCACGCCCAAATGGGACCGCACCGGCACCGGCACCCGCAGCCTGTTCGGCCATCAGATGCGCTACGACCTGACCGCCGGGTTCCCGCTGATCACCACCAAGAAGGTGCACACCAAGTCGATCGTCTACGAACTGCTGTGGTTTCTGCGCGGCGACTCGAACGTGCGCTGGCTGCAGGAGCATGGCGTCACGATCTGGGATGAATGGGCCTCGCAGACAGGCGATCTCGGCCCCGTCTACGGCGTGCAGTGGCGGTCGTGGCCGACCCCGTCCGGTGAGCACATCGACCAGATCAGCAACGCCCTTCAGCTGCTCAAGGCGGATCCTGACTCGCGCCGCAACATCGTGTCGGCCTGGAACGTCGGCGAGATCCCGCAGATGGCGCTGCCGCCGTGCCACGCGTTCTTCCAGTTCTACGTCGCCGACGGCAGGCTGTCGTGTCAGCTCTACCAGCGCAGCGCCGACCTGTTCCTCGGCGTCCCGTTCAACATCGCCAGCTATGCGCTGCTGACCCACATGATGGCCGCGCAGGCGGGCCTGCAGGTCGGCGAGTTCATCTGGACCGGCGGTGACTGCCACATCTACAACAACCACGTCGAGCAGGTCGAGCTGCAGCTCACCCGCGACCCGCGGCCGTACCCGGAACTTGTTCTGGCACCCCGCGATTCGATCTTCGACTACACCTACGAAGACGTTCAGATCGTCAACTACGACCCGCACCCGGCGATCAAGGCGCCCGTGGCCGTATGACGACGCGACCCGAGGTCGCGCTGATCTGGGCCCAGTCGACCTCGGGGGTCATCGGCCGTGGCGGCGGCATCCCGTGGCGGCTGCCCGAGGACCAGACCCGGTTCAAGGAACTGACGCTGGGTCACGCGGTTCTGATGGGGCGGCTGACCTGGGAGTCGCTGCCCGCCAAGGTCCGCCCGCTGCCGGGCCGGCGCAACATCGTGCTCACCCATCGGTCGGACTACGTCGCCGACGGCGCGGAGGTGGTGACGTCGCTCGACGACGCGCTCGGCGTCGATCCGACCTGGGTGATCGGCGGAGCGCAGATCTATCAGGCGGCGCTGCCGGCCGCGACGCGGTGCGAGGTGACCGAGGTCGAGATCGACCTGCCCCGCGAAGACGCCGACGTGATGGCCCCGGTGCTCGACGAGTCGTGGTCCGGTGAGACAGGGGAGTGGCTCACCAGCACGTCCGGGCTCCGGTACCGGTTCCACAGCTACCGGCGGTAGCCCGGTTTGTCGGTGCCGTCCTGCAGGATGGGGGCGTGCCGACCAGACTCACGGCCGATCAAGCACGACGCGTCGCCGTCGCGGCGCAGGGATTCGCCGAGCCCAAGCCGCAGGGCCCGGTCACCCGCGCACACCTGCGCCGGCTGATCTCCCGGATCCAGGTGCTGCAGCTGGACTCGGTTTCGGTGTCGGTGCGCGCCCACTACGCGCCGGTGTTCAGCCGGCTCGGGCCCTACGACCGCGACGTATTAGACCGGTCGGCGTGGCGGCACTCGGCGCGCTCGCCAAGGATCCTCGTCGAATACTGGGCGCACGAGGCGGCGCTGATGGCCGTCGAGGACTGGCCGCTGCTGCGCTGGCGGATGCGTGAGTACACCCATGGTCGGTGGGGCAGGGAGATCGTCAAGAAGAACGCCAAGCTCGTCGACGACGTCGTCGCCGCGGTGAGCGAACTGGGCCCGTCGACGGCGGGGCAGATCGAGGCGTATCTCGGCGCCGAGCAGCGCGGCCGCAAAGGACCGTGGTGGGACCGCAGCGACACCAAATGGGTGACCGAGGCGCTGTTCGCGTCCGGGGTGCTCACAACGGCGACGCGGGTCGGTTTCGCGCGGCACTACGACCTGGCCGAACGGGTGCTGCCGGCGGAGGTGCTGGCGCGGGAGGTCGACGAGGCCGAGGCGGTGCGCGAACTGGTGCTGCGGGCGGCGGGGGCGCTGGGCCTGGCCACCGAGCAGGACCTGCGCGACTATTTCCGGTTGTCGCCCGCGCAGGCGAAACCGGCGATCGCCAAACTCGTCGCCGACGGCGCGCTCGAGCAGGTCGAGGTCGACGGCTGGAAGGGCCCGGTGTATCTGCGTGCGGGGCAGACGATTCCGCGGCGCGACCGCGGTACGGCGCTGCTGTGCCCGTTCGATCCGCTGATCTTCTTCCGGCCGCGGGTGGAGCGGTTGTTCGGGGGCTTCAAGTACCGCATCGAGATCTACACGCCGGCGCCGAAGCGTCAGTACGGGTATTACGTGTGGCCATTTCTGCTCGACGGTGAACTCGTCGGCCGGGTCGACCTCAAGGCCGACCGGACCAGCGACGCACTGCACGTCGTCGGCGCGTTCACCGAACCCGGTCAGAAACCGGCGCGGGTAGCCGAGGCGCTGACGGGTGAGCTGCGGTCGATGGCGTCCTGGCTGGGGCTGGCGGACGTCACGGTCGGCGACAACGGTGACCTGGCGCCGACCCTGCGCCGAGTTCACAGCTAGCGACCGTACGCTCGGGACGGTGCGCAGCGCGGTGGGCGAAACAGCGCCCGATGACGGCGATCTGGTGCGTGCCGCGCAGGCCGGCGACGGGCAGGCGCTCGCTGTGCTGCTGGCACGTCACCAGGCGTCGATGCGCGCGACCGCGATCGGCATGCTCGGTGCGGGCTTCGACGCAGACGACGCCGTCCAGGAGGCGTCCATCATCGCCGTCCGGCGACTTTCCGATCTGCGCGAACCCGAGAAGGTGGGGCCCTGGCTGCGGGCGGTCGTGCGCAACGCGGTCAAGATGCAGCTGCGAAGCAACAAGCCGGTGCCCGTCGACGACGTCGCCGCCCTGCACCCACCCGAGCTGACCCTCGATCCCGCAGCACTCCTGCACGACCATTGCCTGCGCGACTGGCTGTGGCACGCCATCGACGACCTGCCGGCCGAGGCGCGGCTGGTGACCCTGCTGCGGTATTTCACCGACGTGCGCTCGCTCTCCGACATCGCCGTCACCCTGGAGGTGCCGGTCGGCACCGTCAAGAGCCGGCTGCACCAGGCGCGGCGCACCCTGCACGCGTCGCTCCTGCGGACCGCGGAGGCCGCCCACCCCGACGTCGGCAAGCGCACCGAAGCGCGGCGCCGAGAAGCCGTGTCGACCCTGCGGGCCGCGGAAGCCGGTCAGTTCGCGGGCGCCCTGGCGGAGCACTGGAGCCCCGACGTCCGGGTGACCATGCCCACGGGACTGCAGACGCAGGGGTTCGGTTATCTGATCGGCGCGATGGAGCGCGACCTCAACAGCGGTGTGCGACAACGTCTTACCAACGTCATCGCCGGCACCGACGTGGTGGTCTGGGAGGCCGACTTCGTGAACCCTCCCGAAGATCCGCTGCACTGTCCGCCATCGCTGGCTTGGGTGATGTCGATCCGGCAGGAGCGCGTCGTTCAGCTACGAGTGGTGCATCCGCGCACCCGATCGTGATCGACATCTCACCGCCGGCACGCGATCCCGTCGAACGTTTCGCGCCGCACGCGCATCTGAGTCAGTGATGCACCCACCTGTGCGGGTGCCGTTACCGAGGAGGACGAGATGGCAGCTGACCGACTGACCGTGGCGATGACCGAGACCGCGGAAGCCGAGGTCATGTACCAATTCGAGACAGCGGCCTAGGGCGTGTCTGATAAATGTGGCAGCCAGAGGGTGATGGCCCGTAGGACTGCTGCGCCGCGGTAGACGACTGCGAGTTTGTCGTAGCGGGTCGCCAGGCCGCGCCACTGCTTGGTGGTGTTGAAGCCTCGTTCGATCACGTTGCGGCTCTTGTAGTCCGCGGTATCGAACGCTGGTGGCCGTCCACCGCGTGACCCTCGGCGTTGGCGGTGGGCGATCTGGTCGGACGGTTGTGGGATCACCGCGACGATCCCGCGACGACGCAGCTCAGCGCGGATGGCGCGACTCGAGTACGCCTTATCGCCGCGCACTCGGTCGGGTCGGGTTCGTGCCGAACCACCGCGGAGTCGGGGTACCCGCAGATGGGCCAGCAGGTGCTCGAAAACCGGCGCGTCGTTGGCCTGACCGGGCGAGACCAACACCACCAGCGGGCGTCCACGGCCGTCGACGAGATGATGAATCTTGCTGGTCAAACCCCCGCGAGAGCGGCCGATGCCGTGGTCAGGCGGCTCGATGCGCGGATTCGTGTAATTCGACCCAGCCCCCTGTGTGGCGAGTGAGGTTCGTGCCGTGTTGATGGGCGCGGGCGATCGTGGAGTCCACCGATACCGACCAGTCGATGATCCCGGCGGCGTGGGCTGCCGAGAGCAGTCGGGTCAGCACCGCGTCCCAGGTCCCATCAGCGCTCATCCGGCGATGCCAGGTCCAAATCGTCTGCCACGGTCCGAACGCCTCGGGAACATCACGCCAGGCGATTCCACACCGGTACCGGTAGATGATGCCTTCCACCATTGACCGAGCATCCCGAAAAGGCCTGCCTGGCTTACCCGTCGGAGCAGGTAGCAGGTCCTCGATCAACGACCACTGCTCATCGGAGAGCAACTGAAACCGTGACATCTCTCAAGCCTCAGGCATAACACCTGAAACCTTTGTCAGACACGCCCTAGTCGTCGACGACAGCGGCGCTGGGCATCAGCGCCACCCGGATGGGCGGCGGAGTGGTGCTGTCGGTGCGCAACGACGTAACCGGTTACTGGAGCAAGGCACTCGGGTTCGGGTTCACCGAACCCGTGACACCGGGCCTGATCGATCGCGTGATCGACTTCTACCGCGCCGAGCGCAGTCGCGGTGCGGTCGTGCAGATCGCGCCGGAGGTGCTACCGGACGACTGGCCGCGGATCTGCGAGCGCCACGGGTTCAAACCCGACGCCGAGATCTACAAACTGGGCTGCTCCGTCGACGACGTCCAACCGGGTCCGGTGCTGACCGCGCCCGACGCCCGGGTGGGACTGGTGGGTCCGGCCGACGCCGAGGCCTGGGCGACGGCGACGTTGCGCGGGTTCGGGATGCCCACCGACGGCTTGTCCGACATGATCACCGCGAGCGCGAAAGCAGGGGACACCCACCAGTTCGCGGCGTGGGTCGACGGCGAGATCGTGGCGACGGGCAACCTGCTCGTCCATGGTTCCATCGGCCTCTTGAACGCGGGAGCCACGCTTCCCGCCTTCCGGAACCGGGGTCTGCAGACCGCGCTCATCGCTGCGCGGATCGCCGCGGCGGCCGAGGCGGGATGCCGGTGGATCGTCGCCGAAGCCGAGAAACCGGCTGAGGGCGCCGACAACCCGTCGCTGAACAACCTGCGACGCGCCGGCTTGCGGCCGCTGTACGCGCGGCGGAACTGGGTGTGGTCCCCGTAACGGCGGCGGCTAAGCGCAGTCGGCGCAGATCGTCTTGTCGCCGGACTGCAGTGCGAGCCTGCTGTGGTGTTGCACCAGGAAGCAGCTCGAGCAGGTGAACTCGTCGGCCTGCTTCGGGATCACCCGCACCGTCAGTTCCTCACCCGACAGGTCAACGTCGGGAAGGGTGATCGAGTCGACCGGGTCACCGTCGTCATCGACATCGAGCACCGCCACGTCGGCCTGGTTCCGGCGCCGTGCGGCGAGCTCGTCGAGTGACTCGTCGGCGATCTCGTCGGTTTCCTTGACGCGGGGGGCGTCGTAATCGGTGGCCATTGATCACACTCCTCAAAGATCGGCGCTTGGGTAACGCCGAGTGAGACCCGCTTTGTTCCCCGCGGCCGATCCGGCTAAACCGGGGCGCCACGTTAGGGTGAGCCGTGGCCGAGACCACGCCGCTGCGCGTCCAGATGATCGCCAAGACCGAGTTCTCGGCGCCGCCGGACGTGCCGTGGGACACCGACGCCGACGGCGGCCCCGCGCTGGTCGAGTTCGCCGGCCGGGCGTGCTATCAGAGCTGGTCGAAACCCAACCCGCGCACCGCCACCAACGCCACGTACATCCGTCACATCATCGACGTCGGGCACTTCTCGGTCCTCGAGCACGCGTCGGTGTCGTTCTACATCACCGGCATCTCCCGGTCTTGCACCCACGAGCTGATCCGGCATCGGCACTTCTCCTACTCGCAGCTGTCGCAGCGCTTCGTCCCTGAACACGACGCGCAGGTCGTCGCGCCGCCGGGCATCGAGGACGACCCCGAGCTGACCGAGATCCTCACCGAGGCCGCAGACGCCGGCCGTGCCGCCTACACCCGGCTGCTGGAGCGGTTGGAAGCCAAGTTCGCCGATCAGCCCAATGCGGTGCTGCGGCGCAAACAGGCCCGTCAGGCCGCCCGCGCCGTGCTGCCCAACGCCACCGAGACCCGCATCGTCGTCACCGGCAACTACCGGGCGTGGCGGCACTTCATCGCCGTGCGGGCCAGCGAGCACGCCGACGTCGAGATCCGCCGACTCGCGATCGAATGCCTGCGGCAACTGACCGCCGTCGCGCCCCAGGTGTTCAGCGACTTCGAGATCGTCACGCTGGCCGACGGCACGGAGGTCGCAACCTCCCCTCTGGCGACCGAAGCGTGAGGCTGAGCGGGTAATCTGAGCCGCGTGAGCACCAGCGGATTCGACGTGACGGCCCGGTTGGGCACCGTGCTGACCGCGATGGTGACTCCGTTCAAGCCGGACGGGTCGTTGGACACCGACGCCGCGGCCCGCTTGGCAACCCACCTGGTCGACGCCGGCTGCGACGGTCTGGTGCTCTCCGGCACCACCGGCGAGTCGCCGACCACCACCGACGACGAGAAGATCGTCCTGCTGCGGACCGTGCTCGACGCGGTCGGCGACCGGGCCCGGATCGTCACCGGCGTCGGTACCTACGACACCGCGCACAGCGTGCACGCCGCCCGGCGCGCGGCCGCCGAGGGCGCCCACGGGCTGCTGGCGGTGACGCCGTACTATTCGCGGCCGCCGCAGGCCGGTCTGGTGGCGCACTTCACCGCGATCGCCGACGCCACCGACCTGCCGGTCATCCTCTACGACATTCCGCCGCGGTCGGTCATCGCGATCGAATGGGACACCCTGCGCACTCTCGCCGAGCATCCGAACATCGTCGCGGTCAAGGACGCCAAGGCCGACCTGCACGGCGGCGGGCAGATCATCGCCGAGACCGGCCTGGCCTACTACTCCGGCGACGACTCGCTCAACCTGCCGTGGCTGGCGATGGGCGCGGTCGGCTTCGTCAGCGTGTGGGGTCATCTGGTCGCCAGCCAGTTGCGGGAGATGCTGTCGGCGTTCCAGTCCGGCGACATCGCCACCGCGCGCAAGATCAACGTCACGCTCGGGCCGCTGAGCAACGCGCAGGCGCGTCTCGGCGGCGTCACTCTGTCCAAGGCGGGGCTCAAGCTCCTGGGATTCGAGGTCGGTGACCCGCGGTTGCCCCAGATTCCCGCCAGCCCGGCACAACTCGAGGCGCTCGCCGCGGACATGCGAGCGGCCGCGGTGCTGCGGTAGTGGACTCCGAACTCAACCCGCCGGGGCCGCTGGCCCCGGGTGCTCTGCGCGTCACCGCGCTTGGCGGGATCAACGAAATCGGCCGCAACATGACCGTTTTCGAGCATCTGGGCCGGCTGCTGATTGTCGACTGCGGTGTGCTGTTCCCGACGCACGACGAGCCCGGCGTCGACCTGATCCTGCCCGACCTGCGCCTGATCCAGGACCGACTCGACGAGGTCGAGGCGCTGGTGCTGACCCATGCGCACGAAGACCACATCGGCGCCATCCCGTTCCTACTCAAGTTGCGCCCCGACATCCCGGTCGTCGGATCGAAGTTCACGCTGGCACTGGTGGGCGAGAAGTGCCGCGAACACCGCATCAAGCCGGTGTTCGTCGAGGTCGACGAGGGCCAGAGCTCGCGGCACGGCGTGTTCGAATGCGAGTACTTCGCGGTCAACCACTCGATTCCGGGCTGCCTGGCCATCGCCATCCACACCGGCGCGGGCACCGTGCTGCACACCGGTGACATCAAACTCGACCAGTCGCCGCCCGACGGCAAACCCACTGACCTGCCCGGCATGTCGCGGCTCGGCGACGCCGGGGTCGACCTGTTCCTGTGTGACTCGACGAACTCCGAGATCCCCGGTGTCGGGCCGTCGGAGAGCGAGATCGGTCCGAACATGCACCGGTTGATCCGCGGCGCCAAGGGCCGCGTCATCGTGGCCTGCTTCGCGTCCAATGTCGGTCGGGTGCAACAGATCATCGATGCAGCGGTGGCGCTCGGCCGCAAGGTGGCCTTCGTCGGTCGCTCCATGGTGCGCAACATGGGGATCGCCAAGGAACTCGGCTACCTCACCCTCGCCGACGACAACGACATCATCGACATCGGCGCCGCGGAGATGCTGCCGCCCGACCGGGTGGTCCTCGTCACGACGGGCACCCAGGGGGAGCCGATGGCCGCGCTGTCGCGGATGTCGCGGGGCGAGCACCGCAGCATCACGCTCACCGAGGACGACCTGATCATCATGTCGTCGTCGCAGATCCCCGGCAACGAAGAGGCGATCTTCGGCGTCCTCGACTCGCTGGCGAAGATCGGCGCCCGTGTCGTCACGAACGCCCAGGAGCGCGTCCACGTTTCGGGCCACGCCTACGCCGGTGAGCTGTTGTTCCTCTACAACGGCGTACGACCGCGCAACGTGATGCCCGTCCACGGCACCTGGCGGATGCTGCGCGCGAACGCGGCGCTCGCGGCGCGCACCGGGGTGCCGGAGGACAACATCGTGCTCGCCGAGAATGGCGTCAGCGTCGATCTGCAGGCCGGCCGCGCGTCGATCGCGGGCGCGGTGACGACCGGCAAGATGTTCGTCGACGGGTTGATCACCGGCGACGTCGGGGACTCCGTCGTGGGCGAACGGCTCACGCTGTCTTCGGGTTTCATCGGCATCACCATCATCGTCCAGCGGGGGAGCGGCAAACCGGCGGCCGCCCCGCATCTGCATTCCCGCGGCTTCAGCGAAGACCCCAAGGCGCTGGAGCCTGCGACGCGCAAGGTCGAGGAGGCGCTCGAAGCGCTTGCCGCCGAACGGGTCAACGATGTCACCCGCATCGCGCAGGCCGCGCGCCGCGCCGTCGGCAAGTGGGTCGGCGAGACCTACCGCCGCCAGCCGATGATCGTGCCGACCGTCATCGAGATCTGAGGCGTCACACCGGGATGATCGAGATGGTGCCCGCCTGGTTGATCACCCACAGTTGATGGCCGTCCGGCGAGATGGTCGCTCCGACAGGGCCGTTGCCGACCGGTATCGTCTCGATCACCTTGCGGTAGGTGGCGCTGGCGGGATCGAGGTCGACCACCGACACGGTGCCGGGATTGGAGAACTGCGGCCCGTTGGCGGTGAAGTTGACGACATAGGCACGCTTCTTGTCCGGCCGTAGCTGGATGCCGATCGGTGTCTGGCCCACCGCGATGTCTGCCACCAGCGTGTGGCTGGTCGTGTCGATGACGCTGACCTTGTTCGCGAATTCGACTGTGACGTAGGCGAACTTATTGACCTCGTCGAACTCGATCATCGTGGGATGGTTGCCCAGCGTGAACGTCTTCTCGACCGCCTTGGTGTCCAGGTCGATCACGGTCAGCGTGTTGCCCAACTGGTTGGTGACGTAGAGCTTCTGCCCGTCGGGCGTCACCCGCGCCATGACCGGTCTGCTGCCCGCGCCCGCGGTGTAGGTGTCGACGACCTGATTGGTGGTCAGGTCGAAGACCTTGATCGAGTTGCCGTTGTTGCCGGTCGCGACATAGCCGCGGTTGCCGTGAAACGTCACCGACATCGGGTTTCCGCCGGTGTTGACGGCACCGGTGACCGTGTTGGTGGCCGGGTCGATGACCGACACCGTCCCGGTGAGCTGGTTGGTGACGTAGATCTTGTTGTTGGGTCCGCGTGCGATGAAGCCGGGATTCTGCCCGGTGCTGAGCGTGCCGACGACGTTCTTGGTCGCCGTGTCGATGACCGACACCGTCCCGGTGCCCTGGTTGACGACGTAGGCGTAGGTGCCGGTCTGGTCGAACGCCACCCACTGCGGGCTGGCCGCCGTGCCGTTGGGCAGGGTCACGGTTCCGCCGGTCGGCGCGGTGCTCACCGTCACCGGCACGGTGATGGTGTCGCCGTGGCCGTCGTCGGCGGTGACGTCGATGGTCTCGGTCACCGGTGGGGCCCCGGGGTTCGGGGTGTAGGTCAGCACGCCGGTGTTCGGGTCGATGGAGACGTCGGCGTTGGGCGTGCTGTCGGGGGCGGAGTAGGTGAGGGGGTCGCCGTCGGGGTCGGTCGCGGAGACGGTGGTGGTGATGACCCCGGTGGCGGGGTCGGTCTGCGTGGGGGTGAAGGTGCCGTTGGTCGGCGCCTGGTTGGTGGTGGCCGACGCGGGGATGGTGACCGAGACGGGCACGGTGATGGTGGCGCCGTGGCCGTCGTCGACGGTGACGTCGAACGTGTCGGTGGCGGCCGCACCGCCCGCGGCCGCCGCGTGCCGGCCGGCGGGCGTGGGGGTATAGGTCACCGAGCCGGTGGTGGGGTTGACCGCGGCGGTGGCTTTGGCGGTGCTGGTGGGTCCGGAGTAGCTCAGCGTGTCGCCGTCGGGGTCGGTGGCGGTCACTTTCCCGGTGATGACTCCGGTGCCGGCGTTCGTGCCGGTGACAGCGAACGCGCCGTTGGTGGGTGGGCGGTTCTGCGGCTGCACAACGACATTGATGGTGGCGGTCGGCCCGCCCAACGCGTCGCTGACCCTGATCGCGAAGGTGTCGGTATCGATGCCGGGGGTCAGCAGAGCCGCCGCCCGTGCCGCGGGATTCGGTGTGTAGGTGAACGACCCGGCGCCCGCGCCTGTCGTCACGAGCGACAGTGTGCCTTTCGTGGGAGCGCTGACGACGCTGTAGGTCAGCGGGTCGTTGCGCGGGTCGACGGCGTTCATCCGGCCGGTGATCACGCCGGTCACCGGGTGGGCCGGATCGAGTTGCGGGTTGATCGTCGGGGCGGCGTTGCCGGTGAGGCCACGCAGCAGACCGTTGAGCAGGTCCCCGACGACCTGGACGGTACCGCTGACGACGCCGCCGACCGCTCCGAGCAGGTTCGGTGCGGGCGCGGCGGCCGCAGGCGCGGCGGCGAGGGACAGGGACTGGCCGGAGAGGGTCTGCTGAACCGGCGGGGTGCTCACAGTGTTTGTCTGCGTGTTGACTTCACGGCGCACCCAGGCGAGCACCGCCCACATCACCGGTGGTGCGGCGGGAGTTCCCGTGCCCGAGTTGGCGAACGGGGACAGGGCGGCGGCGACGAACCGGGCTATCACCGTCGGCACCGACGGCGGCGGAGCAGCGGCGGCGGGAGGCGTGTTGACGACGACAGCGGGCGCCGGAGCCTTCGTGGCGAGCGGTGCCGACTTCACACTCGGTACGACTTCAGGTTTCGGGGGCGCGGCGTCGTGGCTCGGGGCGACCTGGGTTGCCGCGAAACTGGTGCGGGCAGCGGACGGTTGGGGCTGTGACGATTGCGGCGGAGTCTCGGTTTTGGCTGCCCTCGGCGTAATAGGCGGTGTTGCAGGCGGTTCGTCCTTGCCGGCCGTTTTGTCATCGGCCGGCTCTTCGGCGACCTCCTCGTCGTCCGGTTCTGGCGCCTCGGGATCCACCTCGTCGCCGTTGATCGACGTGTTCAATCCCCCTGAGACGTCGACTGTTACCGGGGGGGCATCGGGCGCGGTCGTGTCGTGGTCAGGGTCGGGCGACGGCGCTACGGCAGGCTGCTGCTGGGTCGGGTCGTTGTGATCGGTCTGCGCGGTCTGCTGCCCGGACGGACTCGACGTGTCCTCGTCGGCGAGCGCGGTTCCTGGCGTGCTTCCGACTGCGACGCCCACACCCATCGCCACCGCGAGTGCGCCGACGCGGCCTACGTACTTGGCATACCCCATGATGTCGTGCCCCTCCCCGGTCGGAATGCGACACGGAGATTAGCTGGCCGACGAGAAACCGGGAATCAGGCATTTCCCTACATGGTTCCGCGCGAAAATAGAATGTGCACGTCAGAGCCGGTAACTCCGAGAGTTTTTCCCGGTCCCGAATGGCCGGCATCACGGAATTGACGTGTTCGCTGAATCTTTCACCGCGTACGCCGTCCACTCCAGATCCGACGCGGCCAATCGTCGCCCTGTCGGCCGGATGTAATGGTTCACGTGGTAGTCGGGACCGGCCTGTTCGGCGAGCGTCCAACCGTGCCCACCGATGAACGCGGCGACCTCGTCGGGGCGGAGGCCGAAGTGCCACACCTGGTTTCTGACACGAAATCTGCGGTAGGCGCTTGGTGCTCCGTAAAGGTTTGCGCCGTCGATGAAGTCACGCTGCACGTAGCTGAACGTCAGTCGACTGCCCGGCGGGAGAGAACTCAACTGCCGCAGGGTTGCGTGCACCGCATCGGCGGTCAAATACTGCGTGACGCCCTCCCAGACCACGAAGGCGCGGTGACCGGCGCGGTAGCCGTGCTCGGCGAGCGTCGTTGCGAGGTCGTCGCGTTCGAAGTCCATCGGTACGTACCGCACCGACGGCGGCGGGGTGCCCAGCGCCCGCGTCACCGCGGCCCGCTTGCGCGCGATGTTGACGGGCAGGTCGACCTCGAACACGGGAACCCGGGACCGGCCCGCCAAATGATAACCGCGGGTGTCGAACCCGGACCCGAGGATGATCACCGCGTCGGACTCGGCCAGAACCGCGGACAGGTGGTCGTCGGTGAATCGTCTGCGGCACAGAATGTTCGCCCACAGCCCGGGCGCCGCGCGCTCAACCGCACGCACCACCGCGTGCCGGACCGGCGGCACCCGCGTCGCGGCGACGAGCACCCGCAACCGCAGCGGTAACAGGGCGGCGGCCAAGTCATCGTCGACGAGTCGGCGCCGCGGCGGCTCGTTCTGCTCGATCGCCGCGAGCACGGTCGGACCGAAAGCGGTCTGGGCAGCGCGGTTTCGCCGGGCCATCACACCGTCAGCGCTTGTTGACCGATCCCGCGTCCACCGGAAGCGCCACCCCGGTCAGGTACCGCGCCTCGTCGGACACCAGCCATGCCACCGCGTTGGCGATGTCTTCTGGCTGCAGCACCTGCACGGGCAGCGCGTTGCCCATCTCCTGCGGGCTCTTGTCGGCGATGCTGCCCAGCCAGGCGCGGGTGGCGTCGTTGTTGATCATCGGGGTGTCCACGCCCGCCGGGTGCACGCTGTTGACCCGGATGCTGTGTGGGGCCAACAGATTGGCGTACAGCCGTATCAGGCCGACGATCCCGGTCTTGGCCGCGACGTAGCCGATCGCACCCGGGTCGTCGCTGCCGACGCCGATGAGGCCGGCCACCGAGCTGGTGAGCACGATCGAGCCGCCGTCGCCGTGTTCCATCAGCGCCTCTTTGGCCACCTCCACCGTGTGGAACACGCCGGTGAGGTTGACGTCGATGACGTCGCGCCACCCGTCGGCGCCGGACTGCATCGGCGCGATGCCGGCATTGGCGACCACGATGTCGAGGCGGCCGAACTCGTCGAGCCCGGCGCGCAACGCCGCCGCGAGGTTGTCCTGCTCGCGCACGTCGGCTTGGCGCGCGACGATGCGCGCGCCGGTGTCCTCGACGAGCTTGACCGTCGCCGCCAGATCGTCGGGCGTCGCCAACGGGTAAGGCACGGAGGCGATCTGGTCGCAGATGTCGACGGCAATGATGTCGGCGCCGTCGGCGGCCAACCGGACGGCTTCGGCGCGACCCTGCCCGCGCGCGGCGCCGGTGATGAACGCGACCTTGCCGGCGAGCGCTCCCATCAGGGCCGCAGCGCTCCCTTGCTCGGGTCGCCGGCGACGACCGGCTTCAGCATCTTGATGTCCGGAGCGCCGTCGAGGTGCTCGCCGACGGTGCCGAACAGCGTCGCCACGCCCGGCGCGGCGCTGTGCGTCTTGAGCGCCTCTTCATCGGCCCACTGCTCGACGAACACGAACGTCCGGTCGGACTCGTGCAGGGAGTAGAGCTCGCAACCGGGCTCCTGATGCACGGTTTCGATCGCCGTCTTGCACGCCTCCCGAACGAGGTCGACGGATTCGGGTTTGGCGGTCATGGTCGCGACGACGACGACTGGCATGGGCGGAACTCCTCGGTGAGTGGCTGCTTGAACGAGTGCAGCCTACTCACCGGAGTCTCACGCCACGTCGACCCAGATGGTGAAGGCCGCGAGCCCCAGTGTCATGACGGCGAGCCCCACTTTGTCCGCGGTGCCGATCCGCGGCGCCTGCTCCCGGTGGATCGTGAGTTCGCGCGCCAACAGAAACAGCGGGAAGGTCACGCTGATCGCGGTGAAGAACGACGCGATGACGTAGACCCAGACGAATCGGATCCCGTGTTTGCGCGCCTCGAACACCATGAACACGATCCCCGCGAGCAAGAACAGCGCGATGTCCGCGGTGATCGACCGTGACGCCGCGTTGACCTTGGTGTCCTGCCAGAAGACGGTGAGGAACCCGATTCCGCGGTCGGCGTAGGCGAGATTCTGGCTCCAGGTCGCGATCAAGGCGGCGACCGCGATGGCGGCGTAGGCGGTGCAGAGCAGCTTGGTGGTGCTGGGCAGGGCGCTGCCTGCGGTGTCGGGGCGGGTCATGAGCGCACGGTAAGCCGCCAGGCGGTGACGATTGATACCTATCTGTGACCCGTGTGGCAGATGGTGATTTTGGGGCTAAAGCGACTAGTCTGACAGCCATGCCTAGTAAGACCGCAGCCCGCTCTCGGACCAGTTCGAGCAGGTCAAAGGCGGGTTCCCGGGCGAGCGGCCGCAGCGCGCCCCGTCGCAAGCCGGCGCCCCGCAGGAACGCGTCGCCGGTCTCGGCCGCCGGGGTCTCCGTCGGCCGCGGGGTGCGCGCCGGCTGGCTGATGCTGGCCAAGGGAGCGGGAAGCACCGCCCGCTCCGTCGGACGCGCCCGCGATCTCGAGCCCGGACACCGCCGCGACGGCCTCGCTCTTGCGCTGCTGGGTCTGGCGGTCGTGGTGGCCGCGTCGTCCTGGTTCGACGCGGCGCGGCCCGTCGGTGCGTGGATCGACACCTTCGTCAGGATCCTGATCGGCTCGGCGGTGGTGCTGGTGCCGATCGCCCTGGCGGGCGTCGGGGTGACGCTGATGCGCACCGAACCCGATCCCGAGGCGCGGCCGCGGTTGATCCTCGGCTCGGTGATGATCGCGCTGCCGGCGCTGGGGCTGTGGCATCTGTGGGCCGGATCGCCGACGGACCCCACGGACCGCCAGCACGCCGCGGGGTTCATCGGTTTCGCGATCGGCGGCCCGCTGTCGGACGGCCTGACGGCCTGGATCGCCGCGCCGCTGCTCTTCATCGGCGTGCTGTTCGGGGTGCTGCTGGTGACCGGTACGACGATCCGCGAAGTGCCGTCGACCGTGCGGGCGATGTTCTCCACACGCGGTTACGACGACGAGTACTACGAGGACGAGTACGACGACGAGGACACCGCCGTCATCACCGACTCCGACGACTTCTCCGACGGCTACTACGACAACGCGCTGCCGGCGGGGGACGCCGCTCAGCCCTGGCCGGCCGGCGACGCGCCGGCGCCGTTCGACGCGCGCACGCCGATGGAGAACTACCCGCTCGAGGACGAGGCACCCACCGTTCCGGAGGCCAAGCCGCGAAAGAAGAAGGCCGCCAAGGCGCAGGCGCTGTCGATCGATCGGGTGGTCGAGGGCCCCTACACGCTGCCGTCGTTGGATCTGCTGATCGCCGGTGATCCGCCCAAGCGCCGCAGCGCCGGAAACGACCGGATGATCGAGGCGATCACCGAAGTGCTGCAGCAGTTCAAGGTCGACGCGGCGGTCACCGGCTGCACCCGGGGACCGACGGTCACCCGTTACGAGGTCGAACTCGGGCCCGGTGTGAAGGTCGAGAAGATCACTGCGCTGCAACGCAATATCGCTTACGCGGTGGCCACCGAGAGCGTCCGCATGCTGGCGCCGATCCCGGGTAAGTCGGCGGTCGGTATCGAGGTGCCCAACGTCGATCGCGAGATGGTGCGGCTGGCCGATGTGCTCACCGATCCGGAGACCCGCGCCGATCACCACCCGCTGGTGATCGGTCTCGGGAAAGACATTGAGGGCGAATACATCTCGGCGAACCTGGCCAAGATGCCGCACCTGCTGGTCGCCGGTTCGACCGGCTCGGGTAAGTCGAGCTTCGTCAACTCGATGCTGGTGTCGCTGCTGGTGCGGGCCACCCCGGAGGAGGTCAGGATGATCCTGATCGACCCGAAGATGGTGGAACTGACGCCCTACGAGGGCATACCGCATCTGATCACGCCGATCATCACCCAGCCCAAGAAGGCCGCCGCGGCGCTGGCGTGGCTGGTCGAGGAGATGGAGCAGCGCTACCAGGACATGCAGGCGTCGCGGGTGCGCCACATCGACGACTTCAACAAGAAGGTGCGCTCCGGCGAGATCACCACTCCGCTGGGCAGTCAGCGCGAGTACAAGCCGTACCCGTACATCATCGCTATCGTCGACGAGTTGGCCGACCTGATGATGACCGCGCCGCGCGACGTCGAGGACGCGATCGTGCGGATCACCCAGAAGGCCCGTGCCGCAGGCATCCACCTGGTGTTGGCGACGCAGCGTCCCTCGGTCGACGTCGTCACCGGCCTGATCAAGACCAACGTGCCGTCGAGGTTGGCGTTCGCCACGTCCTCGCTGACCGACAGCCGGGTCATCCTGGATCAGCAGGGCGCCGAGAAGCTGATCGGCATGGGCGACGGGCTGTTCCTGCCGATGGGTGCGAACAAGCCGATCCGGTTGCAGGGCGCGTTCATCACCGACGAGGAGATCGGCGCGGTCGTCGAGGCGACCAAGGCGCAGGCCGAACCCGAGTACACCGAGGGCGTCACCAACGCCAAGACCAACAGCGATCGCACCGACGTCGACCCCGACATCGGCGACGACATGGACGTCTTCCTGCAGGCGGTCGAACTCGTGGTGTCCAGCCAGTTCGGTTCGACCTCGATGCTGCAGCGCAAGTTGCGCGTCGGGTTCGCCAAGGCAGGCCGGTTGATGGACCTGATGGAAACCCGCAACATCGTCGGCCCCTCCGAGGGATCGAAGGCGCGCGAGGTGTTGGTCAAACCCGACGAGCTGGCGGCGACGCTGGCGTTGATCCGCGGCGGCTCCGACGCCAACGGCGGTGAGAGCGCTACAGAGTGAGCAGCATTCGCGTGTTACCGAGGATGTTGGGCTTGACGTAGGACAGGTCGAGGAACTCGGCGACACCGGTGTCGTAGGAGCGGCACATCTCCTCGTACACCTCGGCGGTGACTGGTGTGCCGTCGATCTCACGGAAGCCATGCCTGCTGAAGAACGCCACCTCGAAGGTGAGCACGAAGATCCGTTCGAGGTGCAGCTCGCGGGCGACGTCGAGCAGGCGGTCGACGATCGCGTGCCCGACGCCCTGGCCGCGCACCTTCGGGTGCACCGCGACGGTACGGACCTCACCGAGATCGGACCACAGCACGTGCAGGGCGCCGCAGCCGATCAGTTCGTCGTCGACTTCGGCGACCCAGAACTCCTGCACGGCCTCGTAGAGCGTGACGAGATTTTTCTCCAGCAGGATCTTGCCGGCGTAGATGTCCACCAACGATTTGATTGCGGGAACATCCGTGGTTCGCGCGCGCCGCACGACGACCTGGCCGGATTGAGGGCTCACAGGTGGAGAGTATCGGTTCGGTCTACCGATATTCTGTTGCGGTGGCGGGCCAACCTCATATCGATCCGGTGGTGCCGCGCGCCCGGATAGCGAACATCGCCAATGTCCTCACCGGCGTGCGGTTCGCGTTGGTCCCGGTCTTCCTCGTCGTGCTCTTCGTCGGTGACGGCCATGAAACATTCTGGCGGATAGCGGCATTCGTGGTGTTCTGCGTTGCGGTCATCACCGATCGCTTCGACGGGGCCCTGGCCCGCAGCTACGGCATGGTCACCGAGTTCGGCACGCTCGCCGACCCGATCGCCGACAAGGCGCTCATCGGCGCCGCGCTGATCGGGCTCTCGATGCTCGGCGAGCTGCCGTGGTGGATCACCATCGTGATCCTGGTCCGCGAACTCGGCATCACGGTGCTGCGGTTCGCCGTGTTGCGGCACGGGGTGATCCCGGCGAGCCGCGGCGGCAAACTCAAGACGCTGGTGCAGGCCGTGGCGATCGGCCTGTTCGTGCTGCCGCTGTCGGGGGCCTGGCTCTCGGCGGCGTGGGTGATCATGTGGGCGGCCGTTGCGTTGACCGTCGTCACCGGCGTCGATTACGTGGTCTCGGCGATCAAGGACTCCCGTGGACGACCCGCTGGTCGATGACGCCGCCCGCGGGCTGGTCGCCGACCTGACCGTGCGCGGGCAGACCGTCGCCACCGCGGAATCGCTGACCGCGGGCCTGCTGGCGGCGACCCTGGCCGGAGTGGCCGGTGCCAGCGCAGTGCTGCGCGGCGGGCTGGTCACCTATATGGAGGACACCAAGGTCTCGTTGGCGGGCGTCCCGCGCGAGGTGCTCGACGACGTGGGCCCGGTCGCCGCGCCGACCGCGCGGGCGTTGGCCGTCGGTGCGCAGCAGCGGTGCGCCGCGACCTGGGGCGTCGGCCTGACCGGGGTGGCCGGACCCGAACCGCACGGCGGGCATCCCGTCGGCACGGTGTTCCTGGGCATCGCCGGCCCGGTGACCACCGACGTCGTCGCGCTCGCGCTGACCGGATCGCGATGGGAGATCCGCCTCGCCGCGGTCGGCGAGGCGCTCGCCCGGTTGCGGGCCGCCGTCGCTGGACAGTGAGCTTGACAGCGATCTGGGTACACCGGGAACCATCGGGCCGGGGCGCGGCGTTGCGCTATTAGAAAGCCCCGAACTGACCCCCCGGAAGGGAGAGCACGATGACGGCATTGCTTCGCGAGGTGATCGGCGACGTGCTGCGTCGGGCCCGTGTCGACCAGGGGCGCACGCTGCGTGAGGTCTCCGACACCGCCCGCGTCAGCCTCGGTTACCTCTCCGAGGTCGAGCGGGGACGCAAGGAGGCGTCGAGCGAACTGCTCAGCGCGATCTGCGGGGCCCTCGACATCCCTCTGTCGCGGGTGCTCTCCGATGCCGGCGACGAGATGGAACGCGAGGAGCGCGCTGCTGTCGCCGCCGCGGGTGCGGCCAACATCGACGCCGCGACCAAGGTCGTCATCCCGCAGGTCGTGTCGATGGCGGTGGCCTGACCCGTCTTGTGGGTGTGGTGAGGCACGCTGACCCGATAGATTGGGCAGCACGGTGAGCCGGGTATCGGTGAGGCCGGGACAACCGACAGACACGAAGGCGGAGTGAACTCAAATGGCCAATCCGTTCGTCAAGGCGTGGAAGTACCTCATGGCGCTGTTCAGCTCCAAGGTCGACGAGTACGCCGACCCGAAGGTGCAGATCCAGCAGGCGATCGAGGAAGCGCAGCGTCAGCACCAGGCGCTGACCCAGCAGGCCGCGCAGGTCATCGGCAACCAGCGCCAGCTGGAGATGCGGCTGAACCGTCAGCTCGCCGACATCGAGAAGCTGCAGGTCAATGTGCGCCAGGCGTTGACGCTGGCCGACCAGGCCACCGCGGCCGGTGATGCCGCCAAGGCCACCGAGTACAACAACGCCGCCGAGGCGTTCGCCGCGCAGTTGGTGACCGCCGAGCAGAGCGTCGAAGACCTCAAGGGGCTGCACGACCAGGCGCTGCAGGCCGCGGGCCAGGCCAAGAAGGCCGTCGAGCAGAACGCGATGATGCTGCAGCAGAAGATCGCCGAGCGCACCAAGCTGCTCAGCCAGCTCGAGCAGGCCAAGATGCAGGAGCAGGTCAGCTCCTCGCTGCGGTCCATGAGCGAACTGGCCGCCCCGGGCACCACGCCCAGCCTCGACGAGGTGCGCCAGAAGATCGAGCGCCGCTACGCCAACGCGATGGGCGAGGCCGAGCTGGCGCAGAACTCGGTGCAGGGCCGGATGCTCGAGGTTCAGCAGGCCAGTGTGCAGATGGCCGGGCACTCCCGGCTGGAGCAGATCCGCGCGTCCATGCGCGGTGAGCAGCTGCCCGCCGGCGGCAACGCCGCGGCATCGCCGGCCACCCCGGCCGCCAACCCGACCCAGGCGACACCGGAAAATCCGCTGTCACAGTAGTTTTCGAGGAATGCCATGAGTTCGCGTACGAGCCGGCCGGAGGCGTGGCGCTCGCTGATGCAGCGCGGGGTGGACACCGCCGCGGAGTGGTCGGATGTGCTGGCCGCCAAGCTCAGCGCCGCGGCGGATCCGCGGGCCAAGCTGCTGCGCAAGCGGCGGTGGGCGCTGCGGCTGACGGTGTTCTTCGGGTTCTCGTGCGTGTTCTGGATCGGCGTGACGGCGCTGCTGGCGGCATGGAGCACCCCGTGGTGGGCGCTGTTCATCCCGGCGCCGATCGCGGCGGGGGCGGCGTTTTTGGCGACGCTGACGTTCCTGCGCTACCGCTGGCTCAAGGGTGAACCGTTGCCGCCGCAGCGGTCCCGCGCCGGGCGGCGGCTGCCGCCGTGGGGATCGGCGGCGCGTCAGCCGATGGCCGCGCTGGCGGCGTCCGAACGCGGACTGCATTCGCTGCTCGGTGTGATGGAACGCGGCCGGATGCTGCCCGCCGACGAACTCCGCGAAATCGCCGCAGCGGCAAACCAGACCGCGGCGACGATGGCGGCCACCGCCAACGAGGTGGTCTCGATGGAACGCGCGATCGGATCGGCCCCGCAGTCACGCGCCCATCTGGTGCCGACGATCCAGGCCTTCACCGCGCAACTCGACCACGGCGCCCGTCAGTACAACGAGATGGTCACGGCCGCAGCGCAACTGGTGTCCGCCGCGAACGCCGGGCCGGCGTCCACCTCACCGATGTGGCAGCAGCGCTACCGCGACGAGTTGTCCAATGCCACCGACCGGCTCATCGGCTGGGCGCAGGCGTTCGACGAACTCGGGCACGTCCGCGGGGCCTAGCTACATCGTGGGACGCAGCGACGGGAACACCGTCGCGGCCAGCCCGCGCACGGTGGCCTTGAGGAAGTCCAGGGTGTCGAAGTAGTCGCGCCACAACGTGATTCGCCCGGCATGCAGCTCGAAGGTTCCGCACACCCAGAACTGCAGTCGCACCGGGCCGAACACCAGCGCGTCGGTGCGTTCGGTGAGCACCGAGTTGCCTTCGGCGGCGATCCGGTGGATCTTCACCTCAAATCCGAAGCGGCCCTGGCCACGGCGCATCAACCCGACGATGCGTTGGCGACCGCGGATCGTGGGATAGCCGACGTTCTGCCATTCGGCGTTGTCGGCGAGCAAGGTGTCGGCGACGTCGAAATCCTGGTCCTGCAGGGCGTAGAGGAAGGTCTCCACCGCCCGGACATTGTCGAGGTCGGTATGTACCCCGGAAGCCTGGTCGGTCATGGGGTCAGCCTAGTGGCCACGTGCTGTGGCAGGGTAGCCCAATGCGTGTCGCGATCGTCGCCGGCCCGGATCCCGGACATGCGTTCCCGGCGATCGCGTTGGGTCTTCGCTTTCTGGCCAACGGTGATTCGGCGACGCTGCTGACCGGTACGGAATGGCTCGACACCGCGCGCGCCGCCGGGCTGGACGCGGTGGAACTGCTGGGCCTCGACCCCGCCGACACCGACGACGACGCCGACGCGGGCGCCAAGATCCACCGCCGGGGCGCGCGGATGGCGGTGCTCAACGCGCCACCGTTGCGCGAGCTGGCCCCCGATCTGGTGGTCTCCGACGTGATCACCACCGCGGGCGGGTTCGCGGCCGAACTCCTCGGGCTGCCCTGGGTGGAGCTGAACCCGCACCCGCTGTACCGGCCGTCGAAGGGGCTGCCCCCGATCGGCAGCGGGCTGGCGCCGGGGGTGGGTCTGCGCGGCCGGCTGCGCGACGCCGTGATGCGGGCGCTGTCGGCCCGGTCCTGGCGCGAAGGCATCCAGCAGCGTTCCGACGCCCGGGTCGAGATCGGGCTGCCGGCGACCGACCCGGGGCCGCTGCGCCGGCTGATCGCCACGCTGCCCGCGCTGGAAGTGCCGCGCACGGACTGGCCGCAGGAGGCGGTCGTGGTGGGACCGCTGCACTTCGAACCGACCACGACAACGCTCGAGATCCCGGCCGGCGCGGGGCCGGTGGTGGTCGTGGCGCCGTCGACCGCGACGACCGGCGCCGGCGGGTTGGCCGAGGTGGCGCTGGCGGCGCTGACACCGGGGGAGGTGCTGCCGGCCGGATCGCGGGTGGTGGTGTCGCGGCTGGGCGGCACCGACGTCGGGGTGCCGCCGTGGGCGGTGGTCGGCCTGGGCAGGCAGGACGAACTGCTCGAGCACGCCGACCTCGTCATCTGCGGCGGGGGACACGGCATGGTCTCCAAGACGCTGCTGGCCGGCGTGCCGATGGTGGTGGTGCCCGGCGGGGGTGACCAGTGGGAGATCGCCAATCGTGTTGTGCGGCAAGGCAGTGCGCAACTGGTGCGGCCGCTGGAGGCGGACGCACTGGCCCGGGCGGTGCGCGCCGTGCTGGCCGGCGACGGATATCGGGAGGCCGCCCGCAGGGCGGGGGCGTCCATCGCGGACGTCGACGATCCGGTACGGGTGTGCCATGAAGCCGTGTCGACGTCGGCGTAGTTTGGGCTCGTGCGATTGACGGAGTTCCGCGAACTCGTGGACGGGCAGTTCGGCCCGGCGCGGGGCGCATCGCTGGTCGTGGACCACGTGCTGACGGGTCTGGACGGGCGCACCGCCGCGCAGGCCATCGAGGACGGTGTCGATCCGCGCGACGTCTGGCGGGCACTGTGCGCGGACTTCGACGTCCCGCGCGATCAGTGGTGACTCGCGTTCCCCCGACACGGCGCGCCTCCTTGCCATCGAACACACGTTCGTTACTGTGGGCAGTGTTCGACGGCTAGATGCTGGTCAGGCCGACTTGTCCCGAACTTGTCGGTGGCTGCCTCTAGCGTCACGGCCAACTGATCGAAACCGATCACCGAACAGCTAGACATCCGAAGGACGGAGACCACCATGGCGCAGGCACCCGACCGCGAGAAGGCCCTCGAGCTGGCACTCGCGCAGATCGACAAGAACTTCGGCAAGGGCTCGGTGATGCGGCTGGGCGAGGAGGTCCGCCAGCCGATCTCGGTCATCCCGACCGGCTCGATCGCCCTGGACGTGGCGCTCGGCATCGGCGGCCTGCCGCGCGGCCGGGTCGTCGAGATCTACGGCCCGGAGTCCTCGGGTAAGACCACCGTCGCGCTGCACGCAGTCGCCAACGCGCAAGCCGCCGGCGGCATCGCGGCGTTCATCGACGCCGAGCACGCGCTGGACCCCGAGTACGCCAAGAAGCTCGGGGTGGACACCGACGCGCTGCTGGTGTCCCAGCCCGACACCGGTGAGCAGGCGTTGGAGATCGCCGACATGCTGATCCGCTCCGGGGCACTGGACATCCTGGTCATCGACTCGGTGGCCGCGCTGGTGCCGCGCGCCGAGATCGAGGGTGAGATGGGCGACAGCCACGTCGGTCTGCAGGCCCGGCTGATGAGCCAGGCGCTGCGCAAGATGACCGGCGCGCTGAACAACTCGGGCACCACCGCGATCTTCATCAACCAGCTCCGCGAAAAGATCGGCGTGATGTTCGGCTCGCCCGAAACGACAACGGGTGGTAAGGCTTTGAAGTTCTACGCCTCGGTCCGCATGGACGTTCGGCGCATCGAGACCCTCAAGGACGGCACCGACGCGGTCGGTAACCGCACGCGGGTCAAGGTGGTCAAGAACAAGGTGTCGCCGCCGTTCAAGCAGGCCGAGTTCGACATCCTCTACGGCAAGGGCATCAGCCGGGAGGGCTCGCTGATCGACATGGGTGTCGAGCAGGGCTTCATCCGCAAGTCCGGCTCGTGGTTCACCTACGAAGGCGAGCAGCTCGGCCAGGGCAAGGAGAACGCCCGCAACTTCCTGCTCGAGAACACCGACGTGGCCAACGAGATCGAGAAGAAAATCAAAGAGAAGCTCGGCATCGGCGCCGTGGTGACAGATGACGAAGTCCTGCCCGCCCCGGTCGACTTCTGAGGCCTCCCGCGAGGAGCAGGCGCGGAACCTGTGTCTGCGGCTGCTCACCGCGAGGGCACGCACCCGCGCAGAGCTGACCACTCACCTGGCCAAGCGCGGCTATCCCGAGGACGTCAGCGAGCGCGTGCTCGACCGGCTCACTGAGGTCGGCCTGATCGATGACGCCGATTTCGCCGAACAGTGGGTGCGGTCGCGGCGGGCGAACGCCGGCAAAGGGCGACGCGCGCTGATCGCCGAACTGCGCACCAAGGGCGTCGACAACGACGTGATCGACGCGGTCCTCGCCGACGACGATCCCGCCGCCGAACGCGCCCGCGCCGAACGCCTGGTCGCCGACAAGCTGCGCCGGGAGAAACTCGCCGATGACGACGACGCGAAGCTGACACGCCGGCTGGTGGGGATGCTGGCCCGGCGCGGCTACGGCCAGACCATGGCGTTCGACGTCGTCAAGGTGGCGTTGGCCAACGAACGCGAACGCCGCCGGGTGTAACGGGCCGCAGGCCGCGGGTGAGCAGGTGGCGCACCGCGATCACGATGGCGGTGACGGCGATCGACCGCCAGGACGCGTCGGCGCTGAGCCGCAGCAGGCCCGCAGCCAGCAGCAGGTCCAGCAGCACATGCAGAGCCAGCTGCGGCCGGCGCAGCACCACCACCGTCAACGCGGCCAGCACGATGCCCGCCGCGGCGATGACCCAGGACAGGTCGTCGAGGCCGATCACGGTGCCGGCGCGTCGCGCTGTTCGATCGCGCGCTGTTCGGCGGCGATCTCCTTGGCCAGGAAGTAGTTCAACGCCGTGCGGATGGCCGCGATGGCCGCCAGTTTTCCGATCTCCTCGAACGACGGCGAGATCGCCGTCCGCAGCACGTCGCTGGCGAGCTGAAACTCCAGCCCGAGGGCGAGGAACCGGCCCAGGGTCAACCGCACCGAGGAGAACTCGATGGCGTCACGCCGAAGCAACGCGGCGAAGAACTTCACGATCGCCACCAGGGCGCCGATCACGATGACCACGGCGCCGGCCGCTTCCACCAGGCGCACCATCAGGTCCACCCCGGTGCGCAACGTCGACTCGGGTAGCAGCTCCAACGCGGAATAGCTCATCTGCACACCGGTCAGTGTCCCGTAGTGGGTTGCGGCCGCGCGCCGCTACCGCGAATTCTGCCGGCGCGCGAGGTAGATTGCGCCGATGCAGGTTTCGGCCAAACTCGCGCCCACTTTCGACTACCCGGTCCTCGAGCGGTTCTGGCGCAGCGCCGACGAACTCGGCTTCCCCGCCGTGTGGAACTACGACCACTTCTACGGCCTGGTGGACCCGACGACACCGACTCTCGAAGGCTGGACCAGCCTTTCGGCGATGGCGGTGGTGGTCCGTCGCGCACGGGTGGGTTGCCTGGTCAGCGGCGTCACCTACCGCAACCCCGCGGTGCTGGCCAAGATGGCCGTCACCGTCGACCACATCAGCGGTGGACGGCTGGACTTCGGAATCGGGGCCGGGTGGCACGAGGACGAACACCGCGGCTACGGCATCGACTTCCCGTCGCCGGGGGAGCGCGTGGCGATGGTCGACGAAGCGCTCACCGTCATCCGCCGGCTGTGGACCGAGGACACCGTCGACTTCGACGGCCGGTTCTACACGCTGCGCGGCGCACGCTGCGACCCGAAACCGCTGCAGCAGCCGCACCCGCCGATCGTCGTGGGCGCGTCGCAGCCCAAGATGCTCGCGGTCGCCGCGCGCCACGCCGACGAGTGGAACATGCCGAGCACCGCCCCGCAGGACTGGGCGACCGCGCGCGACCACCTCGATCGAGCGTGCCGGGACGCCGGGCGTGACCCGTCATCGATCCGGCGCGGCGTCCAGCTGTTCCTGCACCCGGACCAACCCGAGCAGGTCGAGGCCCAACTCGCCGCCGTCGCCGAGTACGCGAACATGGGCTGCGAGCATGTCGTGCTGTCGTTCTACCAGCCGCCCGGTGCCGAACTGCTGCAGCACTGCGCCGAAATCACGCGAGGCTAAACCGCTTTCGCGCCGGGCGCGCCTTCCTGCTCGACGGCCTCGGACTCCAGCGGCGCCGGCCCGCGGCGGGACCGACGCATCCTGGCTTCCACCCTGGTCGCCAACCAGGACAGCGCGAAGTTCACGCTGATCATCAGGATCGCGATCACGATCAGCGCGGGCAGCAGGTTGCCGTAGGCGGCACCCATCTGCACGCCCTGGCGGACCATCTCGAGGAACGTGATGATGTAGCCGATCGCGGAGTCCTTGAGCACCACCACCAGCTGCGAGATCAGCACCGGCAGCATCGATGTGATGGCCTGCGGCAACAGGATCGAGCGCATCGTCTGACCCCAGGTCAGGCCCAGCGCCGATGCCGCTTCGGCCTGCCCGCGGGGCAGCGCGTGCACCCCGGCGCGGACGATCTCGGCGATCACCGCGCCGTTGTACAGGGTCAGGCCGGTGATGACACCGGCCAGCGCCAGATGCTTACCCGGGAACACGTCGTAGAGCGCGTACACCGAGTACGCGAACAACATCATGATCAGCACGGGCACCGCGCGCAGGAACTCCACGAGCACGGCGCAGACCCACCGGATCCCGTTGTGCGTCGACAGCCGTCCCACACCGAGCACGAAGCCCAACACCAGCGCCAGCACGATCGACACCGCGGCCGCCGTCAGCGTGCCCTGCACACCGGGCAGCACGTAGGTCGTCCACAGGTTCGGCGTCAGGAACGGTTCCCATTTTGCTGCGGTCAGTTGGTCTTTGGCCTCCAGCCGCGTGTACACCACCCAGAGCACCACGAGGACGACGACGGCGGTGACGACGTTGAACACCCGGTTGCGGGCCCGCGCCCGCGGCCCCGGGGTGTCGAACAGGACCGAGCTCACCGGGCCACCGCCATTCGCTTACCCAGCCAGCTGAAGAACAGCCCGGTCGGCAACGTCAGGACGACGAAGCCGAGCGCGAAGATCGCCCCGACCGTCATGATCGCCGCGGTGTTCTCGATCATCTCCTTCATCAACAGCGCCGCCTCGGCGACACCGATCGCCGACGCGATCGTGGTGTTCTTCGTCAACGCGATCAACACCGAGCCCAGCGGGATGACCACCGCACGAAAAGCCTGCGGCAACAAGATGAGTCGCAGGTTCTGTCCGAACGTCAGACCCAGCGACCGTGCCGCTTCGGCCTGGCCCAGCGGCACGGTGTTGACACCCGAGCGCACCGTCTCGCACACGAACGCCGCGGTGTAGACCGCCAGGCCGAGCACCGCCAGCCGGAAGTTGCTGTCGTCGATCGACGTCAGCGACTGCTGATTCGCCAGCGTGATGCCCATCGTCTGCGCCAGCCCGAACGAGCAGAACAGAATAATCAGCGTCAGCGGCGTGTTGCGGACCACGTTGACGTACGCGGTGCCGAGCCAGTTGAGCATCGGCACCGGCGCCAGCCGCATCGCGGCCAGCACCGTGCCGAGCACCAACGCCCCGATGGCGGAGTAGACCGTCAGCTGGATCGTCGTCCAGAACGACTCGACGATCTGGCCGACGGTGTATCCCGGAAGAACCTCCACATCACCTCCTGAAGTGGTGGAGGCCCGTCAGCTCTGGTTGATCTGCGGCGGCTGCGGGGCGGGGATGCCCGCCGGACCCAGGTTCTCGTCCCAGGCCTTCTTCCACGAGCCGTCCTGCTCCATCTTGACCAGCGCGTCGTTGATCTGCGTCAGCAGCTCGGTGTCGCCCTTCTTCAGCCCGATCCCGTAGTTCTCCTCGGAGAACGTGCCGCCGACCACCTTGAACGCGCCCGGGCTCTGCGCCGCGTACCCGGCCAGGATCACCTCGTCGGTGGTCACCGCGTCGATGGCGCCGTTCTTGAGCGCCTCGATGCACGCCGAGTAGGTGTCGTACTGCTGCAGCTGCACACCCGGGAACTTGTCCTTGATGCGCTGCGCCGGCGTCGAACCCGACACCGAGCACAGTTTCTTGTTGTTCTGCAGCGACGCCTCACCGGTGATGTCGGTGTTGTCCGAGCGCACCAGCAGGCTCTGCCCGGTGATCAGGTACGGGCCGGCGAAGTCGACCTTCTCCTTGCGCGCGTCGGTGATCGAGTAGGTGGCGGCGATGAACTTGACCTGATCGTTCTGGATCAGCGTCTCGCGCTGGCCCGACGGGGCCTCTTTCCACTCGATCTTGTCCTCGGGATAGCCGAGCTGCTGCGCGACGTACTTGGCCACGTCCACGTCGAAGCCGCTCATCGTGCCGTCGGGGTTCTTCAGGCCCAGGCCCGGCTGGTCGAACTTGGTGCCGATGACGATCGTGTCGCCGCTGTCACCGCCTCCGCCGCACGCGGTGGCCGCCAACGGCAGCGCGACCACGAGCGCGAGCGCCCCCAGGACGCGCTTCGAGATGGATGGCATCTCCAGTTCCTTTCGTCTAGTGATGAAGAATCTTGCCGAGAAAGTCCTTGGCCCGCTCGGACTTCGGGTTGGTGAAGAATTCGCTCGGCGCGGCCGCCTCGACGATCGCGCCGTCGGCCATGAACACCACGCGGTCCGCCGCGCCCCGCGCGAAACCCATCTCATGGGTGACCACCAACATGGTCATCCCGTCCTTGGCCAACGACGTCATCACGTTGAGGACCTCGTTGATCATCTCCGGGTCCAGTGCGCTGGTCGGCTCGTCGAAGAGCATCACCTTGGGGCTCATCGCCAGCGACCGCGCGATCGCGACGCGCTGCTGCTGGCCGCCGGACAACTGCGCCGGGTACTTGTCGGCCTGGTTGGCCACACCGACCCGCTCCAGCAACGACATCGCCGTCTCGCGGGCCTTGTCCTTCGATGCCTTGCGCACCTTCATCGGCGCCAGCGTGACGTTCTCCAGAATTGTCTTGTGCGCGAACAGGTTGAACGACTGGAACACCATCCCGACGTCGGAGCGCAACTGGGCGAGCTTGCGGCCCTCCTCGGGCAGCGCCTCGCCGTCGATGGTGATGGTGCCCGAATCGATCGGTTCGAGCCGGTTGATGGTGCGGCACAGCGTCGACTTGCCGGAACCGGACGGGCCGAGCACGACGATCACCTGGCCGCGGTCGACTTCGAGGTTGATGTCCTTGAGCACATGCAGGTCGCCGAAGTGCTTGTTGACGTCCTTGATCGAGATCATGGGCACGGTTGATTGAGCCGGATCGACGGTGACCCCATCTGTCCCGCTGGCATCCATGGGTGGAGACCTTACCCAGGAGTGGCCGACCTCGCCCGGAACTCGGCAATCCGCGCCGATCGCCCCGATGACCAGTCCGTACCCCGGTCCGTACGATGGTGCCCGTGACTTCGATGGTGACCCGAACGGCGACGGCTGACGATGCCGTTCGCCATGGCGCGGCCGTCGAGTCCTCGCCCGAGCGGTCGACGACGCGCACCTACCAGGTCCGTACGTACGGCTGCCAGATGAACGTGCACGACTCCGAACGACTGGCGGGGTTGCTGGAGGCCGCGGGATACCGGCGGGCCGCCGACAGCGAGGACGCCGACGTGGTCGTGTTCAACACGTGCGCGGTGCGCGAGAACGCCGACAACAAGCTCTACGGCAACCTCAGCCACCTGGCGCCGCGCAAGCAGGCCGAACCCGACATGCAGATCGCCGTCGGCGGGTGCCTGGCGCAGAAGGACCGCGACGCGGTGCTGCGCAAGGCGCCCTACGTCGACGTGGTGTTCGGCACCCACAACATCGGCTCCCTTCCGGCGCTGCTGGACCGGGCCCGGCACAACCGCGCCGCCCAGGTCGAGATCGTCGAAGCCCTGCAGGAATTCCCCTCGGCGCTGCCCGCCGCGCGTGAATCCGCCTACGCCGCCTGGGTTTCGGTGTCGGTGGGCTGCAACAACACCTGCACGTTCTGCATCGTGCCCGCGCTGCGGGGCAAGGAAGTCGACCGCCGGCCGGGCGATGTGCTCGCCGAGGTGCAGTCGCTGGTGGACCAGGGTGTCCTCGAGGTGACGCTGCTCGGGCAGAACGTCAACGCCTACGGCGTGTCCTTCGCCGATCCCGGACAGCCACGCGACCGCGGCGCCTTCGCCAAGCTGTTGCGCGCCTGCGGCACCATCGACGGTCTGGAGCGGCTGCGCTTCACCTCGCCGCACCCCGCCGAGTTCACCGATGACGTGATCGCGGCGATGGCGGAGACACCGAATGTCTGCCCGACGCTGCACATGCCGCTACAGTCCGGCTCCGACCGCATCCTGCGCTCGATGCGGCGCTCCTACCGCGCCGAGCGCTTCCTGGGGATCATCGACCGGGTGCGCGCGGCGATACCGCACGCGGCCATCACCACCGACCTCATCGTCGGTTTCCCGGGGGAGACCGAGGAGGACTTCCAGGCCACCCTCGACGTCGTCGAGCAGGCGCGGTTCGCCAGCGCGTTCACCTTCCAGTATTCGAAGCGCCCCGGCACACCGGCCGCCGAACTCGCCGACCAGATCCCGAAAGCCATTGTCGGCGAACGCTATCAGCGGTTGATCGAGCTCCAGGAGCGGATCTCGCTCGAGGAGAACCGCGCGCAGGTGGGCCGTACCGTCGAGGTGCTGGTCGCCACCGGCGAGGGCCGCAAGGACGCCAGCACGGCCCGGATGTCGGGCCGCGCCCGCGACGGCCGCCTCGTGCACTTCAACCCCGACGGACGCGACATCCGGCCCGGCGACGTCGTCACCACGACCGTCACCGGCGCGGCGCCGCACCATCTGATCGCCGATTCTGTTCCGCACCACCACCGCCGGACGCGTGCGGGAGACGCCCACGCCGCCGGGCAGCGCCCCCGCACGGGCGTGGGCCTGGGCATGCCCGGCATCGGCGCGCCCGCCGCGACCGAGGCGTCACCGGGGTGCGCGCGATGACCGACAACGGTTTCGATCAGTTCAAGGGCGACCTGGAAGCAGCCGAACGTCGCGTCGCACGCGAGATCGACCCGGGCGCACGGGCTTTGGTCATCGCGATCGGCGTGTTCGCGCTGCTGGTGTCGTTCATCCTGCCCTACACCGGGTCCGCCCGCGGGCTCGACGTGCTGACCTACAGCGACGCCGCGGTACGCGAGGGCGTGACGCTGCCGCTGCGGGTCTTCACCTGGTTGGCTCTGGTGTTCGGCACCGGGTTTTCGATGCTGGCGCTGCTGACCCGGCGCTGGGCGCTGGCCTGGGTGGCGCTGGCCGGGTCGACGGTGGCGACGCTGCTGGGCCTGCTCGCGGTGTGGTCGCGGCAGACGGCGCCCGACCAGTATCCCGGGCCCGGCATCGGGCTGATCGTCGCGTGGGTGGCCGTCGCACTGGTGACGTTCCACTGGGCGCGGGCGGTGTGGGCGCGCACCGCGCTGCAACTGGCCGCCGAGGAGGAGCGCCGCCGCGCCGTCGCCGAAGGTCAGAAGAAGGGCCTGCTCGACGGCTTCACCGAACCCGGTGATCCGGCCGGGCCCGACGACGAGGGCGACAAGCCCGCGACCTGACCCGTCGGCTCAGCGCCCCTTGCCCAGCGCTTCGGCGGCCGCGTCGGCCCACTGCCGCCACTGCTCGGCGTTGGCGCGGGCATCGGCGGCGTCCTTGTCGCGGCCCGCGGCGGCGGCCTTCTCCGCCTGACGTTCGTACTGCTCGGCGCGCGCCCGGAACTGGTCGGCGCGGGCCTGCGCCTCCGGGTCGACCCCGCGGGTCGGCGCCTCACGCACCTTCTTCTCGATGACCCGCAGCCGCCGCTCCAGATCGGCGGCGCGCTCGCGCGGCACCTTGCCGATGGCGTCCCACTTGTCGCCGATCACCCGCAGCGCCGCGCGCGCGGCGTCCAGATCCGACGTGTCGATCTTCTCGGCCTCGGCCAACAGCGCCTCCTTGGCCTCGGCGTTGGCCCGGAACTCGGCGTCGCGCTCGGCGTTGGCCGCGTTGCGGGCGCCGAAGAACTTGTCCTGGGCGGCCTTGAACCGCTGCCACAGCGCGTCGTCGACGTCCTTGGCGGCGCGCCCGGCCGCCTTCCACTCGCTGAGCAGGTCGCGGAACGCCACGCCCGTCGGGCCCCAGTCGGTGGAGTCGGACAGCGCCTCGGCGCGCTCACACAACGCCTCCTTGGCCTGCCGGGCACCGGCGCGCTCACGGTCCAACTCGGCGAAATGCGAACCGCGCCTTCGGTTGAACTGCTCGCGGGCCGCTGAATAGCGCTTCCACAGCGCATCGTCGGTCTTGCGGTCCAGGCCCGTGATCGTGCGCCACTCCTCGAGGATGTCGCGCAGCCGGTCACCGGCGGCCTTCCACTGCGTGGCGTTGGCGGCGAGATCCTCGGCTTCGGCGGCGAGCGCCTCCTTGCGGGCGGTCTGCGCGGCCCGGAACTCCTCGCGCTTGGCCTTGTCGGCGTGCGCGGCCTCGTCGGCGTGCGCGGCGATCGCGGCCAACCGCTCGGCGATCGCGTCGACGTCACCGAGCACGTGCGCGGTCGGCAGCGTCTCGGCGAGCGCCTGGGCCGCCGCCTTGATCTTGCGGGCGTCGCCGGTGCCGGACTCCAGCCGGCGCTCCATCAGCGCCACCTCGGTCTGCAGATCGTCGAAGCGCCTGCCGAAGTGGGCGTAGGCCGCTTCCGGGTCACCGGCCTGCCACGAGCCGATGACCCGTTCGCCGGAGCCGGTGATCAGCCACACCGTGCCGTCCGGATCGACCCGGCCGAACCGGTGCGGGTCACTCGACGGCGGCGCCGCCACCGCCGCTGCCGGCCGGCCCGGCCGCGGCACGGGACGCGCAGGCCCGGGCCGGGGAGCGGGTTTGGGCGAGGAGGCCTGGCCTCCTGGCTCGCTGGTCGTCATGTCCGTATCCTCGTGCCCTCCGCGCGGGTCACCGCGCACCTGCCGCGCACCGCGGCGCCTGCTCGCTGTCGGAAATATTGAAACAGGTCGCCGGGGACCGTGCGCACGGCTTCACCCGATGACCTGCCTAGGCTCGTCGGGAAGCGAGGGGAGGACGGGGATGGCCAGGGCGGATCTCGCGGTGCTGTTCGCGCTCGGCGCGGCGCTGTTCATCGCGATCGGCGACGTCATCCACCAGCGTCAGGCCCACGACGTCACCGCCGAACCGGTCGGGCACGTGCAGCTGTTCACCCGGCTGCTCCGGGACCGGCAGTGGTGGCTCGGCAGCGCGGTGGCCGCCGTCGGGTTCGCGCTGCAGGCCGCCGCACTCGGGCTCGGGTCGGTGCTGCTGGTGCAGGCCCTGCTGGTCACGTCGCTGCTGTTCGCGCTGCCGATCAACGCGCGGCTCACCCACCGCCGCGTGACCCGGTGGCAGTGGACGTGGGCGGCGCTGCTGGCCGCTTCGGTCGCGGTGATCGTCACGGTCGGTAACCCGACCGAAGGCCACGCGCGCGGCTCCGTGGACGCCTGGACGGCCGTCGTCGTGGTGCTCGCACCGGCGCTGCTGCTGTGCGTCGTCGGGGCCCGGATCTGGCAGGGCCCGGTGAGCGCGGTGCTGCTCGCCGTGGTGTCCGGGGCGCTGTGGGGCGTGTTCGCGGTGCTGACCAAAGGGGTCGTCGACCGGCTCGACGACGGGCTGTGGGCGCTGCTGGTGACCCCCGAACTGTACGTGTGGGCGGCGGTGGCGGTGGCGGGCACGGCATGGCAGCAGTTCTCGTTCCGGTCCGGCTCGCTGACCGCCTCGCTGCCGACGATGACGGTGGCCGAGCCCGTGGTCGCCTCGGCGCTCGGGGTCGTGGTGCTGGGCGAGACGCTGCGTCCCGGCGAGGCCGGATGGTTGACGCTGATCGCCGCCGTCGCCGTGATGGTGGTGTCGACGGCCGCGCTCGCGCGCGGGGAGGCGGCCAGCGTCAGCCGCACGGCCACAGCGGATTAGCGTGGACGAGTGCTGAGCGCCATCGCCCTCATCCCGTCGCCACCGGTGCTGGTGCCCGAGCTCGCCGGCGGTGCTGCCGCCGAGTTGACCGATCTGCGCGACGCGGTCGTCTCCGCCGTTGCCGAGTTGCCGCCGCGCTGGGTGGCCGTCGGCGTCGCCGACGCCGACATCGAGGCGGGCCCGCAGACGGTCGGCACGTTCGCCGGCTACGGCGTGGATCTACGCGTCACGCTGTCGCCGGGGGCCGCCGGCGAGCCGAGCGCGCTGCCGCTGTGCGCGCTGATCGCCGGCTGGGTCCGAGGCGCGGCGCGCACCGACGCCTCGGTCGAGGTCCGGGCATACGCGGCCGGACACGACGCCGACGCCGCGGTGCGGCACGGCCGGCGACTGCGGGCGCGAATCGAGGAGGCCACCGACCCGGTCGGCGTGCTCGTCATCGCCGACGGGCTCAACACCTTGACGCCGTCGGCGCCCGGCGGGCACGAGCCGGACTCGGTTCCGGTGCAGGCCGCGCTTGACGACGCGCTGGCAGCCGGCGACGCGGCGGCGCTGACCCGGCTGCCGAGCGCGGTCATCGGGCGGGTCGCCTACCAGGTGCTGGCGGGTCTCGCCGAGACCCCGCGGTCGGCCAAGGAGCTCTACCGCGGCGCACCCTACGGGGTGGGATATTTCGCCGGCGTGTGGAAACCGTGACGCGACCGATCGCGATCGTCGGGCCGACCGGGACGGGTAAGTCGGCGCTGGCGCTCGACGTCGCCGACCGGTTGAGCTCGGCAGTCGGGGTGGAGATCGTCAACGCCGACGCGATGCAGCTGTACCGCGGCATGGACATCGGCACCGCGAAACTCACCGTCGAGGAGCGCCGCGGCGTCCCGCACCACCAGCTCGACGTCCTCGACGTCACCGAAACCGCGAGCGTCGCGCGCTATCAGCAGGCGGCCGCCGACGACATCGAGGCCATCGCCGCGCGCGGCGCCGTGCCGATCCTGGTGGGCGGATCCATGATGTACGTCCAGTCGCTGCTCGACGATTGGACGTTCCCGGCGACCGACCCCGCGGTGCGGGCCAAGTGGGAGCAGCGGCTCGCCGAGATCGGCGTCGCCGCGCTACACACCGAGCTGGCGCGCGTCGACGCCGACGCCGCCGCGTCGATCCTGCCGACCGACGGGCGGCGCATCGTGCGCGCGCTCGAGGTCGTCGAGCTGACCGGGCAGCCGTTCGCGGCGTCGTTCCCGGCCATCGGGGCGCCGAGGTGGGACACCGCGATCATCGGAATCGACTGGCCCACAGACCTTCTCGATGAGCGCCTGGCCCAGCGCACCGACAAGATGTTCGACGACGGCCTGGTCGACGAGGTGCGCGCGCTGATCGCCACGGGGTTGCGCGACGGGGTCACCGCCGCCCGCGCTCTGGGCTACGCGCAGGTGCTCGCCGACCTCGACGCCGGCGGCGACGGAACCGCCGCCCGGGAGCCCACGTTCGTCGGCACCCGCCGCTACGTGCGCAGGCAACGGTCCTGGTTCCGTCGTGACCACCGCATCACCTGGCTCGACGGCGCCGACGACGCCGACCTTGCGGAGCAGACACTGCGGGTGTGGCGCGACGTACCCTGAACGGGTGGAGTTCGCCAAGGGGCACGGCACGCAGAACGACTTCGTGCTGCTGCCCGACACCGGTTTCGAGCGCACGCTGTCCCCGGCGGCGGTGTCGGCGCTCTGCGACCGGCGTCGCGGGCTGGGCGCGGACGGCGTGCTGAGGGTCACCACCGCGGGCGCCGCGCTGCAGGCGGGCCTGTTCGAGGTGCTGCCCGAAGGTGTCGGCGCCGACGACTGGTACATGGACTACCGCAACGCCGACGGTTCGATCGCCGAGATGTGCGGTAACGGCGTCCGGGTGTTCGCGCACTACCTGCGCGCCGCCGGGCTGGAGGCCCGCGACGAGTTCGTGGTGGGCACGCTGGCCGGTCCCCGGCCGGTGGTGCTGCACGACTGGGACGCCACCAATGCGGTCGTCACGGTCGAGATGGGCAAGGTCAACCAGCTCGGCACCGGTGAGGCGGTCGTCGGCGGCAGGCCGTTCGCCGGGCTGTGCGTCGATGTCGGCAACCCGCACCTGGCGTGCGTGGATCCCGACCTGACGCTCGAGGAACTGGCGGCGCTCGACGTCGCCGCGCCGGTGTCGTTCGACGCCGCGCAGTTCCCCGACGGCGTCAACGTGGAGGTGCTGACGGCGCCGGCCGACGGCGCGGTCGTCATGCGGGTGCACGAACGCGGTGTCGGGGAGACACGGTCCTGCGGCACCGGGACCGTCGCCGCTGCGGTGGCCGCGCTCGCATTCGCGGGCACCACCACCGGGGCGCTCGACGTGCAGATTCCCGGCGGCGAAGTCAACGTCACGGTCACCGAGGCCAGCAGCTTCCTGCGCGGCCCGTCGGTACTGGTGGCGCACGGCGAGATCTCGGAGGAATGGTGGAGCGCGGCCCAACGTTAATTGAGGTGCATGAAAAGTGATCTCCGTGCGAATCTTTATTCGCCTATGACCTATCCCGAATTCCCTGTCAGAGACGCCCCGAGCGCGGGTGAACTCGCCCTCGAAGACCGCACGGCGTTGCGCCGCGTGGCCGGTCTGTCGACCGAACTGGCCGACGTCTCCGAAGTCGAATACCGCCAGCTGCGCCTGGAACGCGTTGTGCTCGTGGGTGTTTGGACCGAAGGCAGCGCCGCCGACGCCGAAGCGAGCCTGGCCGAACTCGCCGCGCTCGCCGAGACCGCCGGCTCCGAGGTGCTCGAGGGGCTGATCCAGCGCCGCGACAAGCCCGACGCGTCGACCTACATCGGTTCCGGTAAGGCCGCCGAGCTGCGCGAGGTGGTGGAGGCCACCGGCGCCGACACCGTCATCTGCGACGGCGAGCTCAGCCCCGCCCAGCTGACCGCGCTGGAGAAGGCGGTCAAGGTCAAGGTGATCGACCGCACCGCGCTGATCCTCGATATCTTCGCCCAGCACGCGACCAGCCGCGAAGGCAAGGCGCAGGTCAGCCTGGCCCAGATGGAGTACATGCTGCCGCGGCTGCGCGGCTGGGGCGAGTCGATGTCCCGGCAGGCCGGTGGTCGCGCCGGTGGCGCCGGCGGCGGTGTGGGCACCCGCGGCCCGGGTGAGACCAAGATCGAGACCGACCGACGCCGCATCCGCGAGCGGATGTCGAAGCTGCGCCGCGACATCAAGGACATGAAGAAGATCCGCGATACGCAGCGCAGCGGGCGGCGGCGCAGCGAGGTGCCGTCGATCGCGATCGTGGGTTACACCAACGCCGGCAAGTCGAGCCTGCTCAACGCGCTCACCGGGGCCGGGGTGCTGGTCGAGAACGCGCTGTTCGCCACCCTCGAACCGACAACGCGGCGAGGCGAATTCGCCGACGGCAGACCGTTCGTGCTCACCGACACGGTCGGGTTCGTCCGGCATCTGCCCACGCAGTTGGTGGAGGCGTTCCGTTCGACGCTCGAGGAGGTCGTCGACGCCGACCTTTTGGTGCACGTGGTCGACGGTTCCGACGCGAACCCGCTGGCGCAGATCAACGCGGTGCGCCAGGTGGTCAACGAGGTCATTGCCGATCACGACGCCGCCCGCGCGCCGGAACTGTTGGTGGTCAACAAGACCGACGCCGCCGACCCGCTGACGCTGGCTCAGTTGCGCCAGGCGCTGCCCGACGCGGTGTTCGTGTCGGCGCGCACCGGTGACGGACTCGATCGCCTGCAGCAGCGGATGTCCGAACTGATCGAGCCGACCGACACGACGGTCGATGTGACGATCCCCTACGACCGCGGCGACCTGGTCAACCGTGTGCACGCCGATGGACGCGTCGACGCCGTCGAGCACACCGCCGAGGGCACCCGGATCAAGGCGCGGGTGCCGGTCGCGCTGTGGGCCAACCTGCGCGAGTACGCCACGTTCCAGTAGCAGCGGCGCTAGCATTCAGCGATGCCGAAGCTGGATCCGTTCCGCAGCCCACAGGGGCGGGCGCGGTTCATCGCCCAGTACGACGCGATCGTGGCCGACTGGCCCGTGCCCTGTGACGAGTTCGATGTCGAGACTCGGTTCGGCGCCACCCATGTGATCGCCAGTGGGCCGGAATCCGCGCCGCCCCTGGTCTTGTTACACGGTGCGACGGCTACCGCGGTCATGTGGCACTCGGTGATGGCGCCGCTGAGTGCATCGCACCGGTGCTATTGCATCGACACGATCACGGAGCCGAACAAGAGTGCTTTGACCCGACCCGCGCGCGGGACGGCGAACCTGGTCGAGTGGCTGCGGCAGGTATTCGGCGCGTTGCGGATCGACGATGCGGCTGTCGCCGGCATGTCCTACGGGGGTTGGCTGGCAACCAATCTCGCGGTACAGGCGCCGGAACTGGTGAACCGGTTGATCCTGGTGGCCCCGGCGGCGACGCTCGCTCCCATCCCCGCCGAGTTCTTTTTCCGTATGTTCTCCACCGGCTTGTTGCGCTCACGCGGGCTCGCCACGCGATTCGTCGAGTGGATGGCGTCAACACCGGACATCGGCACTGATCCCGTCGCGGACCTGATCGTCACCAGCCTCGTGTCGTGCCGGACGCTGCGGTTTGAGGTGACCCCGCCGACCGTGTTCAGCGACGACTCGCTTCGCCGGATCGCTGCGCCGACAACGCTTCTGATCGGCGAACATGAAGTCGTGTATCGCACTGGCCCACGCGCCGCGATGGACCGCGCGCAGAGCCTGATCAGCGATGTGCGCACCAGCCTGATCCCGGGTGCGAATCACATGCTCACCCGCGACAATCCGAGCGCGCTGGCCGACGCGATGGTCGCCGCGCTGCGCTAGACAGCCGAAAGGCGCGGGGAAGCCGTGGTTCTCCGCGCCCTCGGGTCGATGTGGTTACCGCTGTTCGGCTTCCTGCCGCTTCTCGGCGGTCTTGGCTGCCGCACGAGCGCTTTCGGCCTCGGCCTCCTTCTCGGCGGCGTTGCGCTGCGCGTCGGCCTTGTCCTGCTGAGCCTGGCCCTCGCGGTACAGATCGTCGCGGCCCGCGACCGCGCCGAGCACCTCTTTGGCCTTGCCCTTCACGCCTTCGACGACGCCCTTGACGGCTTCTTCGGGACCACTGTTGTTCGACGACATTGGGCTTCCTCCCTGTCGGTTCGGGGTGTGGTCGAGCTGATTCCCGAATCTGTCATCCGCTAAACGAAGTGTGGGTGCGCTCACCTCACCGTGGGCAGCTCGTGGGCCCTCACCGGTGGTAGCTCGCCCGTGAACTTCTCCACCTGCACCAGCACGTGGGCGCCGGTGCAGCCGTGGGCGAGGCGGGACGTCCCGACGTCGTCGGTCAGCACGTTCGGGTTGCCGTGCACGCACATCGCATCGGGGTCCGACGGATCCGCGGGATCGAACCACGCACCGGTGGCCAGTTGCACCACCCGCGGCCGTAACCGGTCGTCGACCACCAGTCCGGCCAGGCAGGCGCCCCGGTCGTTGTACACGCGCACCACCTCACCTGCAGTCAGTCCGCGCGCGGCGGCATCCTGCGGATGCATGCGAATCGGTTCGCGGCCCTGGATCTTCGACGCCCGGCTCACCGCCCCGTCGTCGAGCTGCCCGTGCAGCCGCGATGCGGGCTGGTTCGCGAGCAGGTGCAGGGGATAGTCCGCGGCCCGCGGTGAGCCGAGCCACTCGGCGGGCTCGAACCACGTCGGGTGTCCCGCGCAGTCGTCGTAGCCGAAACCGTCGATGTCGGCCGAGAAGATCTCGATGCGCCCACTCGGGGTGCCCAGCCGATGCGTCACCGGGTCGGCGCGGAAGTCGGCGAGCAGCGTGAGCCCCTCTTCGGTGGGCAACCGCAACCGGCCCTGACGCCAGAAGTCCTCGAACGTGGGCACCGCGAAATCGAGTTCAGCGGCCCACTTGTCGTACAGATGGGCTAACCACTGGCGCGCCGAGCGGCCCTCGGTGAACTGGGCACCGAATCCGAGGTACTCAGCCAGCGCCGCGAAAGTGGTGTAGTCGTCCCGTGATTGGCCGAACGGCTCGGCGAGCCGGGGCATCGCCATCAGCACCGGATCGTTGCGCGAGCCCGAGTAGTCCTCTCGCTCATAGGCTGTCGTGGACGGCACGACGATGTCGGCATGCTTGGCCATCGCGGTCCAGTACGGCTCGTGCACGACGATGGTGTCGACTCGACTCAACGCGCGCCGCAGCCGGGGGATGTTCTGGTGGTGGTGGAACGGGTTGCCGCCGGCCCAGTACACCAGCTTGATGTCGGGATATCTCAGGCGCAGGCCGTTGTAGTCGAACTCCTCGCCGGGGCGCAGCAGCAGGTCGCTGATCGCGGCGACCGGGATGAAACTGCGGACCGGGTTGATGCCCTGCGGTAGCCGGGGCAGCCCCGAACGCAGCGGCGGCAGGCCCGGTTCGTTCATCGAGCCGTAGCCGTGGCCGAAACCGCCGCCGGGAAGCCCGATCTGGCCGAGCATCGCCGCCAAGGTCAGGCCCATCCACGGGGCCTGCTCGCCGTGGCGCACCCGCTGCAGAGACCAACTGACCGTCACGATCGTGCGCTGTGCGGCCATCCGCCTGGCCAGCTCGGTCAGCGCGTCGGCGGGTAGCCCGCAGATCGCCGACGCCCACCGCGGCGACTTGGGTACGCCGTCGTCGCGTCCGAGCAGATAGCGCTCGAAGCGGTCGTAGCCGGTGCAGTAGGTGGCCAGGAAGTTCCGGTCGGCGAGGTCCTCGGTGGCGAGCACGTAGGCCAGCGCGAGCATGATCGCGACGTCGGTGCCGGGCACCGGGGCATGCCAGTCGCAGTCCCCGTCGACGTCGTCGCGCAGCGGTGAGATCGACACGATGCGCCCGCCGCGGTCGCGGAATCGCTTCAGCGCATCCCGGGCCGGATGTGCGGTGGTGCCGCCGTGATTGATCGCGGTGTTCTTCAGCGCGAGGCCGCCGAAACAGACCAGCAGGTCGGTGTGCTCGACGATGACCTCCCAGGAGGTGGACCGCTTGAACAGGTCGTCATGCGTGCCGACGACGCGGGGCATGATCACGCCGGTGGCACCGAGGCTGTAGGAGTGACGCGAAAACGTGTAGCCGCCAAGGAAGTTCAAGAAGCGGTGCACTTGACTCTGAGCGTGGTGGAAGCGGCCCGCGCTGGCCCACCCGTAGGAGCCGCCGAAGATCGCCTCGTTGCCGTGCGCGTCGACCACCCGGCGCAGCTCGGTCGCCAGCACCTCGGTGAGTTCGTCCCAGGACACCGCGACGAACTCGTCGTCGCCGCGGCGGGTGGACGGGCCCGGGCCCGCGCGCAACCACCCGCGCCGCACGGCGGGCGTGGCGATCCGCGAGCGGTGCCGCAGGGAGCCCGGCAGGTTGCCGAGCAGGGGAGAGGGATCGGCGTCGTCGTCGGGCGCGGTGACCGCGGCGATGTCACCGTCGGCCATCGTCGCGGTGAACGCGCCCCAGTGTGTCAGGCTGACGGGGGCGGGCATGGGCGCGATCTTAAGCCAGCCACCCGTCTGGGTCCGACCCACACAATGCCCTCTCCGGAGGCGGCGACGCGAAAATTGCATTCGAAAAAGAAATGAATCAATTTGCTTTGATCACCCCCGGCAATTGCGCGGTGGCTACGGTCGCGCGCGTCAATACGCCGTGGCGCGGGCGAATTCCGGCGCTCTCGTGCAAACTCGGCGCGGGCCGCGGTCCGGCTGTTTAGCTGCTCAAATCGTCGCGGCGCAACGGGGCTGATCCCAGCGGATGACGCGCGGCCGGGTATTTTCCTTCCCAGGATTGGCGTGTTCGTTAGTGATCGGCGTCTGCTGACAGACAGTTGACGGGCGCGAAATTGTGGAGAATTTCGCGTCGACCGCGGGAGGACGAATGATCGGGCAAACCACCCGGCGCACAGCGGTGTGGGCACGGATGGCGACCGCTCTGCTCACTGGTGCGGCAGCCCTGCTGTTGAGCCCGGCGGCAGGGGCGACGCCGGAATCCGACGCCGACGCCGCCATCACTGCGGCATGGGACGCCAGCGGCGGCGCGGGCGGTCCGCTCGGACCCGAGCAGGGCGAGGTGTATCGCGCCGGTGACGGGTTCGCGCAGAACTACAGCGCGGGCAAGATCTTCTTCACCCCGCAGACCGGCGCCCATTTCGTGCGCGGGGCCATCCTGGAGAAGTACGAATCACTCGGCGGGCCCGCCGACAGCGATCTGGGGTTCCCCACCATCGATGACGGCCCCGGCCGCGCGCCGGGCAGCTTCAACACCACGTTCAGCGCCGCCGACAAGCCGGTGATCTTCTGGACCGCCGACACCGGCGCGCGCGTCGTGCGCGGGCCGATCAACGCCGCATGGGACAAGCTCGGCGGTTCCTCGGGGGTGCTCGGCGTGCCCGCGGACGACGAGTCCTATCGCGGCGATCTCGTCACGCAGAAATTCACCGGCGGCGAGCTGACGTACAACACCCGCGAGAAGACCTTCACCACCGTGCCGCCGGATCTCGCCGGGCAGCTGGCCGGGCTCAAGGTGCCCGACGATCCGACGTCGGCGATCAACGCCGCCCGCCGCGCCGCCGGCGGAGCGCTGGGCCCGCTCGGCGCGGCCGAGGGACCGCCGTACAAGATCGGCGCTGACGGCCTCGGACAGAACTTCGCGGGCGGCAAGATCTTCTACAGTCCGGCGACCGGTGCGCGGGTCGTCACCGGACAGGTGCTCACCAAGTACGAGAGCCTCGGCGGACCCGAGGGCGACCTCGGTTTTCCGACCTCGGGTGAGGAGGCCGGCGGAGCGGGCGAGGCCAGCCGGATGTCGACGTTCGCCGCCGAGGACAACCCGGTGATCTTCTGGACGCCCGATTACGGTGCGGTCCTCGTCCGGGGCCCGATGCGGGCGGCCTGGGACAAGCTCGACGGAGCGGAGGGAACGCTCGGCGCGCCGATGGCCGATCAGACCGAAAGCGACGGCGTGCTCACCCAGCGGTTCAGCGGCGGGGTCGTCTCGTGGGACCGCGCGACCGGTGATTTCAGCACCGAGCCGGCCAACCTCGCGAGCCAGTTGTCGGATCTGCAGGTGCCCGGCCGGCATCTGCCGGATACGCCGGCCGCACCGCAACCCTCCGCCGCCGACGACTCGGGTGGGTTCGGGTGGAGTTGGTGGTGGCTGCTGGCGATCGTGCCGGTGCTCATCCTGGTCGGCCTCGTCGTGTTCGCGACGATGCGCAGCCGGCGCCGCGACGACGATCATCCGGGCTTCGACGACGACCGGTTCGACGACGGCTACGGCAGTGACGTCGACCGGATCTACAGCACCGTCGGGGCGCGCGAACCGGACGTCGAGGAGATGCGGTCGAGCAACGACGATTACGCCGCGGCGCTGTTCGGCGACCGCTACGCCAGCGAAGGCCTCGGGGCGCTGGGTCCGGAGTCGAGCAGCCCGTGGGAGCCGCCACCCGAGTCCGGTCCCGCCGACGAGCCCGTCGAGCATGTCGTCGACCCCTACGAGGCGCCCGAGGAACAGCCCGCCCGCGAGGACAACCCCGACGACAATCCCGACGACATCGTCACCGCGCCGACCCGGATCCAGACGCTGGGTGAGGCGACGGCGCCTGAGCGGGATCCGTTGACCGACACCGGCCGGCATGCCCGCATCGAGGTCGACAAGCCGGAGATCCCGGGCCCCGCGTTCCGGCTGTCGCTCGACGACGCGGCCGAGGGGCCCGAAGGCTACCCGATCAAGGCCGACACCCAGTCGGGCCGGTACTGGCTGCCCGGCTCAGCCGACTACGATGACGCGCACGCCGAAATCTGGTTCTCCAGCGAGGAATTCGCCCGCACGAACGGTTTCGTGCGCGCCGACTAGATCTTGCGGATCACGGTGACGACCTTGCCGAGCACGGCGGCGTCGTTCCCGGGAATCGGATCGAACGCGGGGTTGTGCGGCATCAGCCACACCTGTCCGCGGGTGCGCTTGAACGTCTTGACCGTCGCCTCGCCGTCGATCATCGCGGCGACGATGTCGCCGTTGTCGGCGACGTTCTGCTGACGCACGACCACCCAGTCCCCGTCGCAGATCGCCGCGTCGACCATCGAATCGCCGACCACCTTCAGCAGGAACAGCGAGCCCTCGCCGACGAGTTCTTTCGGTAGCGGGAAGACGTCTTCGACGGCCTCCTCCGCGAGAATCGGGCCGCCGGCGGCGATCCGCCCGAGCACCGGCACGAACGTCGGCTCCGGCAACGCGTCCGAACCCGCGACGTCGGTGGTGACGACCGGGTTGGCGGCGTCGTCTGCGCCGCGGACATCCACCGCGCGTGGGCGATTCGGGTCCCGCCGCAGATAGCCCTTGCGCTCGAGCGTGCGGAGTTGATGGGCCACCGACGACGTCGACGTCAGGCCGACCGCATCGCCGATCTCCCGGATGCTCGGGGGATAGCCGCGGGTGGTGACCGAGGCGCGGATGACCTCGAGGATGGTGCGCTGACGCTCGGTCAGACCGGTGTCGAGAGTTCGGCCCCCGCCGGTGCGGTCCGGAGTATCGCTGCTGGAGTCCATGGCGCCGAATGTATCCCGCAGCCGCCCATTAATCAAACATTTGTTCGAGGCGTGTCGCGGTGGGGTGGGTGGCCGCGAACGCGGCCGGATTTTTTGTCGGTGCCCTGTTTTATCGTTTGGCAACAGTTCGATCACATGTTCTATCACTCGAACACCTGATCGAGTATCATCGAACATAAGAGCGAAAGCAGCGGACGGAAGGGCAACACGATGACGATCCTCGACACCCGGGAAATCCAGGCAGCACCCGCGGCGCAGCCGCGTCGCAGGCGGGTCGAACCGAGCCGGCGGCCCCGGTCGCAGCGTCCGGGCGGGGCGCCCCTGCGCTACCGCGGTCCCGGCGTGACGATGTCGCGGGCGGGGCACCGCAGGCGGCCGATCACTCCCGGCACCACGGTGCTGCTGGCGCTGGTCGCGGCGGGAATCACGGTGTGGCTGGGGCTCGTCGCGCAGTTCGGCGGCGTGGTGGGTGCCGACCCGGCGCCGACGCCCGACCGTCTCGCCGTGGTGCAGGTACAGATGGGCGAGAGCCTGCACCAGGTCGCGCAGCGGGTCGCGCCGGATGCGCCGGTCAGTCAGGTGGTCGAGCAGATCCGTGAACTCAACCACCTCGACACCGCAGCACTGGACGCAGGTCAGACGCTGATCGCGCCGGTCGGCTGACGCGGCGCGCCCAGTTTCGAAAGCCTTGCCTCGCAGCGATGTTCGCCGACAAATGGGTGGCCTACGCGCCAATCGGCCCTGTTCTGGGCCTGCGGGACAGTGCGCGGGTACGCTCGAAGACGTTTGATGTAGTCGTTTGTTGGCCTGGCGAAGGAGCGGTGATGCACTGTCCGTTCTGTCGCCATCCCGATTCGCGTGTGGTCGATTCCCGGGAGACCGACGAGGGCCAGGCGATCCGGCGGCGGCGATCCTGCCCGGAGTGCGGTAGACGGTTCACGACCGTGGAGACCGCGGTGCTGGCCGTCGTCAAGCGAAGCGGGGTCACCGAACCGTTCAGCCGCGAGAAGGTCATCAAAGGGGTGCGCCGCGCCTGTCAGGGCCGCCAGGTCGACGATGACGCGCTGAACCTGCTGGCCCAGCAGGTCGAGGACGCGGTGCGGGCCGCCGGCCCCGAGGTGCCCAGTCACGAGGTGGGGTTGGCGATCCTGGGGCCGCTGCGGGATCTGGACGAGGTGGCCTATCTGCGGTTCGCGTCGGTGTATCGGGGTTTCACCTCGGCCGACGACTTCGAGCGCGAGATCGAGGCGCTGCGGGCGCACCGCAATTCGCCCCAGCCCACCGCCAGTTAGTCGGATCAGTCGACCTGCTTGACGCCGTCGTCGACCACGCGACCGGCGACACGAACCCAACCTTCCGCGCTCCACTGGGTGTAGATGTGAGATCCCTTGCCCTGCACGATGTGCAGGTCGCGGCTCAGGTAGTCGGTGATCCGCACGGCGGCAGCACCGGTGGCCTCGTCCTCGGGCACTCCCAGATCGGACGCGAACATGCGTGATCGGATCTGGCCCTGCTCCTTGTCCGTCCACGTCCACAGGTAGTGGTTGATGCCGTCGGGGTAGTCCGCAGGGTCGGCGGCGAGGAGATCGGCGACCGAGGCGAGGTCGTAGATCGCGAAGTCCGGCGCCCACTCGGCGCGGGCGCTGACCGAGGTGAGGTCGTCGTCGTATCGAACCTGCACGATGCCCGCCGGAACCTGCAATGTGTGCACCGGCGTGCCCTGCTCGCGCAGCCACCAGGATGCGCCGACGGTGGGGTGCCCGGCAAACGGCAACTCGACGGCGGGGGTGAAAATCCGCGCGTGTGCGGTGTTCGCCCCGGTGCCGGGGAGATCGATGAAAATGGTTTCGCTGTAACCCAATTCGGTGGCGACGCGTTGCCGGTCGGCGGGGTCGACGGAGTCGGCGTCGACGACTCCGAGCGGGTTCCCGTGGTTGCCGTCGGGGTCGGTGAACACGCGCAGCACGGTCACGTCGATAGGCATGCCCCGATGCTACGTCGTGTCGAGGAGGCGGTGGTCGCTCCGCGTCAGGTCGCGCTGCGCTCGTCGGCGTCCATCGCATCGAGCACCGCGGCACGTGTGTCCACCGAACCGGCGATGGCGCCCTCGGTGACCCCGGCGCGCAGCAGACCGCGCAGGTACTCCTGGTCGTAGACCGCGGGTTCGGTGGAGTCGATGAACTTCTGCACCACCTCGACGAACCGGTCGGGGTCGTCGTGGAACGGGAAGTGCCCGGAGCCGTTGAAGATCTCCAGTTGCGAGCCGGGCATCGCGGCGTGCGCCATGCGGGCGTGGCTCACCGGGATCACCGAGTCTCCGCTGCCCCAGATCAGTTGCACGGGAACCGATTGCGTCAGATAACACCGGTCGAGCATGGTGACCACCTGGCCCCGCCAGTCCACCACCGCACGCAGCGTGCGGGCGAACGCCGACGACGCGGTGGGCTCGGGCAGATCGGCCAGGATCCGCAGCGCCTGCGGGAGGTCGCGGCCGATCCCGGTCGACCCGAGCGCGCCGCCGGCCACCCGACCCATCAGCTGTAGGGCGGGCAGCACCAGCGGCAGCCGGAGCAGAGCGAGCGCCTCGCTGCCCATCGGCAGCGACGCGAACCGCAACGCGATGTTGACGTCCTTGGTGACCCCGCCGGCGCCGACCAGGATCAGCCGGTCGACCAATTGCGGGAACTGGTAGGCGAACTGCATGGCCACGCCGCCGCCCAGCGAGTGCCCGACGACGGTGACGTGGTCGATGTCGAGCACGCTGAGCAGGTCGCGCATCCCGTTGGCGTAGGCCGCCACCGAGTAGTCCGCGCGCGGCTTGTCGGATTTGCCGTGCCCGAGCAGATCCGGTGCGATGACGGTGAAGCGCTGGGCCAGCTTGGACTGCACCGTCTCCCAGGTCGTGGAGTTGTCGCCGATGCCGTGGATCAGCAGGATCGCCGGTCCCGTACCCGCCACCCGGTACGCGCGCCGGTAACCGTGGATGGTGCGGAACTGCAGCGTGGGCGTCAGTTCCCGGACCGGCCGCAGATTGGCCTTTCGCGCTGCCATTGCGACAACTTAGCTGGCCGCCGCGGGGTGCGCTATTTGGGCGACCGCTGGCCGGGACGCCCCTTAACCGGTCTCGTCGCCGTCCTGGTGGCGGTCCTTGGACTTCTTCTCGGCCTGCTGAGCCAGGAATCGCTCGAACTCGGCGCCGAGTTCCTCGCCGCTGGGCAGGTCCTCGTCGCTGGCCAGCAGCGAACGGTTCTCCTGCGCGGAGACGAACGCGTCGTACTGGCGTTCCAGCGCGGTCACCACCTGCGCAACCTCGGGGCTGGCCTCGACTTGCTCATTGACCTTGTCCAGCACCTCGGCGCCCGCGGTCGCCAGCGCGTCCAGCGGGATCTGCAGCGACGCGTTCCTGGCCACCTCGGCCAGCAGCGCCTCGGCGGCGGCGGGGTAGTCGGTCTGCGCCAGGTAGTGCGGCACGTGCACGGTGAAGCCGACCACCTCGTGGCCGTGCTGCGACATCCGGAACTCGAGCAGGTTCGACACGCTGCCCGGCACCTGCACCTCGCCGACCCACGGCTGGTGATCGGCGATGAGCTCCTTGTCGTTGGAGTGCGCGGTCATCGTGATGGGCCGGGTGTGCGGCACGGCCATCGGGATGGTGCCGAGGCCGACGACCCGGCGCACGCCGAGGCGCTCGGCCAGCAGCCGGACCGCGGTGATGAAACGCTCCCAGCGCAGGTCCGGCTCGAGCCCGGCGAGCAGCAGGAACGGGGTGCCGACGCTGTCGCGCAGGGCGTACAGGTTGAGCTCGGGATCCTCGTAATGGGTGAAGTGGTCGGTCTTGAACGTCATCAACGGCCGGCGCGAGCGGTAGTCCAGTAGTTCGTCGATGGCGAACGACGCCACCAGCTCCGTGTCGAGCGTGTTCTTCAGGTGCTGAGCGGCCAGGCGGATCGCGTGCCCGGCGTCGGAGAACCCCTCGAGCGCGTGGATGAGCACCGGACCGCGGCCGTCGGTCGACGACAGTTGCGGTGCGGGGAACTCCAGCTCGTACATGCCGGACTGCTCGGGCTGGTAGTGATGCTCAGGTTTCCCAGCGTCAGCCATGAATCGCCTCCTCGCCGTGGTGCCGGACAGTGTTGTCTTCTACCAGTCACAACTAGTCTCGCGCACGTTGCGTTCCCGTTGCCGGACTACCCATGCTCACCGGGAGCGAAAAGTTTGCTCCGGCCGGGGGTCGGTGCGGTCGGGCAAAATCGGCAGATGAGCTTCGCGACCGCCGCGCGGACGGTGACGGTGAGTATTGCCGTCGCCGCGCTCACAGCGGGCTGCCAGGCGCCGGCAGCGCGCACCACACCAGTGGTGGCGTCGCTGTCCAGCGCGCACCAGGCGGCGCCGGACCCGGCCGTGGGCGCGGTGTTCACCGGCACCCCGTGGTTGCACACCTGCACGGCGTCGGTGCTGGCGCCCGGAAATGACGGCGCCGACGGCAACCTGATCCTGACCGCCGCGCACTGCCTGACCGGTGTCGACGACGCCACCTTCGTCGCCGGCTACGACGAGCACTCCGGCGACGTCGACTCCTGGCATCTCGACGCCGTCTACTTCGACCCCCGCTGGACCGACGACCAGGACCCGCACGCCGACTTCGCGATCGCGCGGGTCAGCCGCGACGGCGGGCCGTCCCTGGCGCAGCTCGCGGGCGGCGGGCTGCGGCTCGGGGCGGCGCCGCCGCCGGGAGCGGTCGTCACGGTCACCGGCTACGAGACGGGTGTCGGCGGCGGCCCGATCACCTGCACCGCCAGCACCGCGCCGGCCACGCACGGATACCCGTCGCTGCCGTGCCGCGGCCTCGCCGACGGCCTCTCCGGCGCGCCGTGGGTGATGGGATCGACGGTCACCGGACTGGTCGGTGGTCTCAACGGCGGCGGATGCGACGAAAACACCTCGTACTCACCGCCGTTCGACGACGCGGTGGCACGCCTGCGGGACCGCGCCGAAGCCGGCGGGCCTGCCGACGACCCGCCGACCGTCTACGACGACGAATGCGGCTAACTGCGGAACTGGCTGAGCGCGCGGAGCTTGTTCATCACGTCGAGCGCGGCGACCTTGTACGCCTCGGAGAACGTGGGGTAGTTGAAGACCGCGTCGACGAGATATTCGATGGTGCCGCCGCAGCCCATCACGGCCTGGCCGATGTGCACCATCTCGGTCGCGCTGGTGCCGAAGATGTGTACTCCCAACAACTTCAGGTCATCGGTGGACACCAGCAGCTTGAGCATGCCGTAGGAGTCGCCGGCGATCTGCCCCCTGGCGAGCTCGCGGTACCGCGACACGCCGACCTCGTACGGGATTGCGTTGCGGGTCAATTCGACCTCGGTGGCGCCCACGTAGGACACCTCCGGGATCGAGTAGATGCCGATGGGCTGTAGGTCGGTCATGCCCTTGGCGGGCTCGCCGAACGCGTGATAGGCCGCCAGCCTGCCCTGGTCCATCGAGGTGGCCGCGAGCGCGGGGAACCCGATGACATCGCCGACGGCGTAGATGTGGTCGACCTTGGTCTGGAAGTTGCTGTCGACGGTGATGCGCCCGCGCGGATCGGTTTCCAGGCCCGCGTTGGCGAGATCGAGGTGATCGGTCTGGCCCTGCCGGCCCGCCGAGTACATCACCGTCTCGGCGGGGATCTGCTTGCCGCTGGCCAAGGTGGTGACCGTGCCCGCGGCGCCGACGTCGACCGCGGTGACCTCCTCGCCGAACCGGAACGTCACCGCCAGGTCGCGCAGATGGAACTTCAGCGCCTCGATGATCTCGGGATCGCAGAACTCCAGCATGTTCTCGCGCTTCTCGACGACGGTCACCTTGGTGCCCAGCGCGGCGAACATCGACGCGTACTCGATGCCGATCACGCCGGCGCCCACTACGACCATCGTCGACGGCAGGGACTTGAGGTCGAGGATGCCGTCGGAGTCGAGCACGCGTTCCTCGTCGAACTCCACCCCGGTGGGCCGCGCCGGTTTGGTGCCGGTGGCGATCACGATGTACTCGCCGCTGAGGGTGGTGCGCTCACCGCGGGTGGGTTCCTCGACCAGCACGGTGTGCGCATCGATGAACCGGCCGTGACCCTGGATCAGGTCGATGCGGTTGCGCATCAACTGGGAGCGCACGACGTCTTGCTCCTTGCCGATCACGTGGCTGGTGCGGGCCAGCAGATCGGCCGGGGTGATCTTCTCCTTGACCCGGTAGCTGGCGCCGTACAGCTCACGCTGGCTCATCCCGGTGAGGTAGACGACGGCCTCGCGGAGCGTCTTCGACGGGATGGTCCCGGTGTTCACGCAAACGCCGCCGAGCATCCGTCCGCGCTCCACCACGGCCACGGTCTTGCCGAGCTTTGCCGCCGCGATCGCGGCCTTCTGTCCGCCCGGACCCGAACCGATGACGACCAGGTCGTACTCCAGCATCGAAGCCATAGCAACAAGGTGTACGCCGGTTGCGCTGATCTCGCACGCCGACCGGCGGCAACGCGGGGTGAATTCATCCCCAACCGCGAACTCATCCCCAGCTTCGCCGACCCGGGCCGTCGACGCGCCGTCACCGTCCGACCGGGCGGGGAAGGTCAGCCCATGACGACATCGCACTCACCTGACTTCCAGCTCAACCGGCCCGGCGTGCTGATCGCGGCCCTACCCGCCGTCCTGGGCTTCGTGCCCGAAAACTCGCTCGTGCTGCTGACGGTCGACCGCGGCACGCTGGGCTGCGTCATGCGCGTCGACCTGCCCGGCGAGCTCGACGACATCGACGACTGCATCGACCACGTCGCCGAGGTCGCCGCCGCGGCCGGACCGGACTCGGCGATCGGCGTCATCGTCGACGACCGGGGCCTGGACTGCCCGTCGTGCGCCGACGAGCACCGCGAACTCGCGGCCACGCTGGCCGAGCGGCTCGCCGAGTGGGGTGTCGAACTGCTCGCCGCCCACGTCGTCGACCAGGTCGCCGCGGGCGGCCGGTGGCGCTGCGCGGACGGCTGCGGAGAGGGGGGTGTCATCGAGGATCCGTCGGCGTCGCCGCTGGCCATGGCCGCGGTGCTCGACGGTCGCCGGCTCTACGCCCGGCGCGCCGACCTGCAGCAGGTCATCGCGGTCACCGACCCCGCGCGGACGGCCGCGGTCGCCGACATGATCGACGTCACCGGGCCGGACCGGTCCGACGCCGACGCCCGCGCCGACATCGAGGCCGCCATCGAGGCGGCGGGCCGCGTCGCCGACGGTCACCCGCTGCCCGACAAGGATGTGGCCCGGCTCGGCACCGCGCTGACCGATCTGCAGGTGCGCGACACGCTCTACGCGCTGGCGGTGGGGGAGAGCGCCGGACAGGCCGAGTCGCTGTGGGCCGAGTTGTCGCGGCGGCTGCCGGAGCCGTGGCGGGTGGAAGCGCTTACCCTGCTCGCGTTTTCGGCCTACACGCGCGGTGACGGCCCGCTGGCCGGGGTGTCGCTGGAGGCGGCGCTGCGCTGTGACGGCACGCATCGGATGGCAGGCATGCTGGACCGCGCCCTGCAGGCGGGGTTGCGCCCGGAACGCATCCGCGAGCTGGCCACCACCGGCTACCGGTTGGCCGATCAGCTCGGCGTGCGGCTACCGCCGCGGCGAGGATACCGACGCCGGGCTGGATAGCGTTGCGGCTCAGACCTTTTCGACCTTGACGGCGTGCGCCATCTGGTGCGGCAGCTCGACCTGTTCGTGGCCGGGGATCACGATCATCACCCCGCCGTTGTCGTTGGTCTGCACGGTCACGCGCGCGTTGGGCACCACGCCGGCGTCCTTGAGCCGGCTGATGAGGTCGACGTCGCGCTGGACGTGCTCGGTCAGCTGCCGGACCACCACCGCGACCGGCATGCCCGCGGGCAGTTCGGTCAGGCGCACCAGGTTCACCGCGTCGCCGCCGGCGGTGGTGCTGATCAGGCCCAGCTCGGAAAGACCGGGAATGGGGTTACCGAACGGCGAGGTGGTCGGGTTGTTGAGGACCTGGACGAGGCGGCGTTCGACGTCCTCGCTCATCACGTGCTCCCAGCGACACGCCTCGGCGTGGACTTCCTCCCACGGCAGCCCGATCACGTCGACGAGCAGTCGCTCGGCGAGCCGGTGCTTGCGCATGACGGCCACGGCCAGCGCGCGGCCCTTGTCGGTCAGCTCGAGATGGCGGTCACCCGCCACGTGCAGCAGGCCGTCGCGCTCCATCCGGGAAACGGTCTGGCTGACGGTGGGACCGCTTTGATCCAGCCGCTCGGCGATGCGCGCGCGCAGCGGCACGACGCCCTCTTCCTCGAGGTCGTAGATCGTCCGCAGGTACATCTCTGTGGTATCGACTAGATCATTCATTCGCTAACCCTCCGTCAGAGGTCGAGTCTACCGGTCCGAGGGCCTGAACTGCGTTGTTACGTCGGCGACACAGCGCCCCGCAGACGGCACGATCCCCGCCGGCGGGGGGTCCGGCGGGGATCGTAAGGGGGGGTCTAGCTGGCGTAGGAACGCAACCGGTCGGCGCGTTCACCGTTGCGGAGCTTGGCCATGACCTCGCGTTCGATCTGGCGGACGCGCTCGCGGGACAGGCCGAACAGCTTGCCGATCTGATCGAGCGTGCGGGGCTGCCCGTCGTCCAGGCCGAACCGCAGGCGGATCACCTGCTGCTCGCGTTCGTCGAGCGTGGCCAGCACGTGCCGGATGTCGGTGTGCAGGAGCTCGGAGATCACCGCGTTCTCCGCGGACATCGCCTCGGCGTCCTCGATGAAGTCGCCCAGCGGGGCCTCCTCGTCGCTGCCGACCGGCATGTCCAGGCTCACCGGGTCGCGGCTGTGCTCGAGCAGATCGGTGATCTTCTCCACCGGGATGCCCGACTCGGCGGCCAGTTCCTCATCGGTGGCCTCGCGGCCGAGGTTCTGGTGCATCTCGCGCTTGATGCGGGCGAGCTTGTTGACCTGCTCCACCAGGTGCACCGGGAGCCGGATCGTGCGGCTCTGATCGGCCATCCCGCGGGTGATCGCCTGCCGGATCCACCAGGTGGCGTAGGTGGAGAACTTGAAACCCTTGGCGTAGTCGAACTTTTCCATGGCGCGGATCAGCCCGAGGTTGCCCTCCTGGATCAGATCGAGCAGCGGCATGCCGCGGCCGGTGTAGCGCTTCGCCAGCGACACCACGAGGCGCAGGTTGGCCTCCAGCAGGTGGCGGCGGGCGGCCTCACCGTCGCGGACGACCGCAGCAAGATCACGTTTGCGGTTCTCTCCCAAGCGCTTCCGCGTGTCGAGCAGGTGCTGGGCATAAAGCCCGGCCTCGATGCGCTTTGCGAGTTCCACCTCGTCCGCTGCGTTGAGCAAGGCCGTTTTGCCAATGCCATTGAGGTACACACGCACGAGGTCAGCGGCCGGACTCTGAGCGTCCAGGTCCTGGTCGACGCGAATGGTGGCATTTGCCATGACGGCCTCCTGATCAAGTCGAACTGTCATGAGCTACAACGCCCACGAGGTTCAAAGAGTTCCCAGCAGTTCGCCGGTTCACACGTTCTGATCAGCGGTTTTTCGTCGACGACCTGAGAATGTCCTTAGAAAAGCGCTAGAGGCGTCTCAGCTGGGAACATCGCCGGCCTGGCCGCGATCCTCGGGTTGCGACGGTCGCACGATCCTGGCTTCCAGCGCCGGGCGTTCGGCGGTCGGGAACAACGGGATGCGATGTTCGGCGGCGTAGCGGCGCGGTTCGTCGCGGCGCCGCGGGGGCCGGTCGTTGGCGATCAGGACGGCCATCCACGGCAGCGGGATCGACACAACCAGGATCGCCAGCGAGATCAACCCGTTGTGCCAGATGCCGTAGGCGATCGCGGCCAGGATGAGCGCCGGGATCCGGAACGACATGAGCGTCAAGTACTTGCGGACCCGCTGGCGGTGCTGTTCCTCGTAGGCGGGAGCGGCGCGTGTGATGAGGACGGGCCGGCCCTCGTCGTCGAAACTCAGCTCACGGCTTTGTTTCATACCTTCACTGTTCCACATTGTCGCTCCGCTGTACGGGTCGGATTTATTACAGGCAAAATGGTCTCCATGCAGACCCAGACGATCGAGCGCACCGACACCGACGAACGCGTCGACGACGGGACCGATAGCGATACCCCGAAGTTCTTCCACTATGTCAAGAAGGACAAGATCGCCGAGAGTGCGGTGATGGGCACGCACGTCGTCGCGCTGTGCGGCGAGGTGTTCCCGGTGACCAAGGCGGCCAAGCCCGGCTCCCCGGTGTGCCCGGACTGCAAGCGCATCTACGAACAGCTCAAGAAGTAGCGCTGTCGGCCTGGGCCGCGGGCGGCGGGGGCGCGTCCGCGGCCGGGCTCGCAGGCACCGGCCTGGTCCGGTTGGCCGAGACGCCGTTGCGCGTCTCGGCCTTTTCCTTGAGCCACCAGCGGAACCGGTTGGCGTGGGTGGCCGCCGCCGGCCACTCCTCCTGGATCGCCGCGTTCAGTTCGGCGCCGATCATGATCGCGAACCCCAGGAAGAACGCGAACAGCAGGAAGGCGATCGGCGTCGCGAGCGCACCGTAGGTGTAGCCGGTCGCGGTGATCCACGTCAGGTAGAACCGCAGCCCGAACGTCGCGAGCAGGAACACCACCGTGGCCAGCACCGAGCCGAACAGCAGCCGGTGCGAGGGCAGCGGTTTGGGCAGCGACACCCGATAGAGCACGTTGACCGCCACGATCAGCCCGACGATCAACACCGGGTAGTAGCCGAACTGCAGCACGTGGTCCCAGCTGTCCGGGATGAACTCGGCGACCTTACGCGGGCCCAGCGCGATGAACGGCGCGCTGATGATCACGCCGACCAGCATCACCACGTAGAGCCCGAGCGCGTAGAAGCGTTGGCGCACCGGGTGCCGCAGCGGGGTCTGGTCGTGTGCCTCGGTGATCGAGTCGACGAACGCCGAGATCGCCGAGGACCCGGCCCACAGCGAGATCACGAACCCTACCGAGACCACCTCACCGCGCGCACCCTTGACGATGTCGCGGATCGTCGGCTCGATGATCTCGGTGACGACGTTGGACGAGAAGAACCTCGCCGCGGTGTCGATGATCTGTTCCTGGATCGTCGGCAGCGTGTCCGGGCCGAACAACGGCGCGATGTAGGCGAGGCTGCCGAGCATTCCCAGCAGCAGCGGCGGTAACGACAGCGCCGACCAGAAGGCGGCTTGCGCCGACTCCGAGAAGATCGAGTCGTCCCAACTCTTGGACAGCGTCCTCTTGACGATGTGCCGAACGTGGTGCCGCGACGGCCGCGTCGGGAGCGGTTGGGACTGGTCGGTCATGACCAGTCCAGCATTCCTGACGGAATGCGCCGCGCCCAGCCGGGCGGCTGGCCGTGTCGGGCTGCTATGCCTCCACCGGGCTGACTTCGAGCACCGCGGCCAGCTCGATCAGCTTGGCCTCGTGTTCGTTGGCGTGGTGTTGGCAGAACAGCAACTCGGCGCCCGAAGGCAGCTTCGCGCGTACGCGGGCCGCGGCGCCGCAACGGTCGCAGCGGTCAGCCCGGGTCAGCTGGGGACTGGTGAGCGTTGCGTTTGTCATGGCGACCTCCGTACTGTTCGCGTGCATCCACTGTCTCAGACGTTTTGGCTTCCGGCGTTGTTCCCAAGGGGTTTACCGGTGTGTCGTGTCTCACCGTTACGCCGAATTGCCGACCCGGCAGGCTGACGGTATGACTCCGTCACCGCCGGTGCTCGTACACCTGTGTAGCAAAGACGAATGGCGAGCAGCGCTGGCCGACGGCGAGCATCGCCCCGTTTCGCTGACCGCGAACGGCTTCGTGCACCTGTCGACGCCCGAGCAGGTTCACCTGCCGGCCAACCGGCTCTACGCCGGGCGCACCGACCTGGTGCTGCTGCGCATCGACTCCGCACGACTGTCCTCTCCGATTCGCTGGGAGGCCGGTGTTCCCACCGATCCCGCGGAGATGGTGTTCCCGCATCTGTACGGGCCTTTGCCAACGGCGGCTGTGATCCGCGTCACTTCTTACCTGCCCGGCGCCGACGGCCGGTTCGCCCCGCTGTCGGGCTGAGGTTCGGCGACGTACGCGTCCGCCTCGATCTCGACGAGGAGGCCGGGGGCGATCAGCGCCGACACCTCCACCATCGTGGCGGCGGGACGGATGCTGCCGAACACCTCGGCGTGCACGGCGCCGACGTCTCGCCAGTGGGAGATGTCGGTGACGTACATGCGGGTGCGGACCACGTCCGCCAGCGACGCGCCCGCGTCTCGTAGCGCGGTCTCGATGCGGCGCAGCGCGTCGCGGGCCTGACTGGTGACGTCGTCGCCGGCCCCGGTCGTGCCGGACACCGCGACGAACGGGCCGGTGCGCACCGCCCGCGAGTAGCCGACCGTCTCTTCGTAGGGCGAGTCCGACGACACGTTCCGGCGCTGCGACATGGGGACAAAACTAGATCACCGACAAGCCGCCACCGCGCGTCTCTACAATTACAAATCGTGGGCATTTTGTTAGGTCTTGCGCCGTGGATCGTCTACTGGGTGCTCGTCGGGAACGTCCCGTTCACCGTGGCCGTGCTGATCGCACTCGCCGTGGCGGTCGCGGCGTTCGTGCTCGGCCGGGTCCGCGGCGGTCCGGGCCGTGTCCTCGAAATCGGCGCCCTGGCAACCTTTTTGGTGCTCACGGTGTTGACGTTCACGCTCGACCAGGCGGTCATTGAGCGGTGGATGCAGCCACTGAGCAACGCCGGGATTTTCCTGGTCGCGCTCACCGGGGTGCTGATCGGCAAGCCGTTCATCCGGGAGTTCGCGGAAGTCGGGCAGCCGGCGCACGTCGTCAAGAGCGAACTGTTCGCCAAGGTCACCTCGCTGCTGACGTGGATCTGGGTGGGCGCCTTCGGCGGGATGACGGTGTCGTCGGCGATCCCGCCGATCGTGTACGGCGACGCCACCATCCTCGACACCAGGACCCCGCTGTCGTTCGTCTGCTACTGGGTCATCCCGTTCGCGTTGCTGGCCGGTGCCGCGTTCGCCACCCGGGTGCTGCCGGACCGGATCGCCGCCGGCGCCGACGACATCGTGCGCAAGACGTCGTTCGTCGCGTTCGCCGAGGCCGAGATCGACCAGCTGATCTATCTGGCCACCGAGCACGCCAACCGGGAGGTCGGGCCCGGCAAGGAGGCCTACGACATCAAGATCGGCAGCAAGGGCATCCCGCTGACCGGCGACGAGACCCGCGAGTCGTGGCCCTCGACCTATAAGGTGCGCGACAAGCGGCGGTAGCTACCCGGTCAGGCCCCGCCTGATCCGGGTCAGGGGCTCGGCGTTGTCCGGGTGCACGAACAGGAAGTTGTTCACGTAGTCGGCGCTGCGGCCCCCGCCGACGGCCTTCGCGTTCTCCGGACGCTGCAGTTCGGCGGCGTCGAATCCCGCACCGTCGTGCAGCACTCCGCGATGCAGGTAGTAGCCGCGGTAACCCAGGCCGTCGAAGAACGCGAACGCCTGCGCGACGCCGCCGGCGTTGTGCCGCTCCTCGCATTCGACGATGCAGACCGGCTTGGACGCGGCCAACGTCTGTGCCGCGCCGCGCAGCACCTTCAGTTCGTGCCCCTCCACGTCGATCTTGATCAGCGCGAGCCGGTCCAGTCCGAGATGGTCGACGGTCGTCGTCGGCACCGTCACCGTGCGCAGCGAGAAGCCGGGATTGGCATCGGCCTGCAGTGAACAGCGCGTGGTGACGTCGCGGCCGCGCCGCACCGGCACATGCAACGTGGTGCTGCCGACTTCGTCGGACAGCGCCACGGCGAGCACCTGATCGTCGTTTCTGAGCATGCGGCGCAGCCCGCCGACCAGACCCGGATGTGCCTCTGCGGCAAGCACCCTGCGGAACCTCCCGAGCGCCATGAACGAGTAGACGCCGGTATTGGCGCCGACATCGAGGAAGTCCCGTTCGGGATCGGCCAGCAGCGGAATGAGTTTGAGTTCGGGTTCGCCTGTGTTGAGTTCACGGTTGACGCGGTGGCGGGCACGTATTTCGGCGACGAGGCTCACAGCGTCGTACGCTAGCGCCGCGATCTACAAGATCACCGCGAAATGGGGCAGGTTCGTCCGAACCGGTGTCAGCGCCCCGTCAGGCCGGCGAGGCCTCGATGATCGAGACGGGTGCGACGGTGTCGATGACGCGGTCCAGCCGGAACCCGGCCTGGCGCAACAAGTTCGCGAAGTCGTCGCGGGTGCGCTCGCGGCCGCCGACGGTCACGAGCATCTCGAGGTCCAACTGGAAGCCGATGAACGCGTCGGCCCGGTCGGGCAGCACCATCTCCAGCAGCAGCAGTTTGCCGTCGGGCGCGATCGCGGTCCGGATGTTGCGCAGGATCCTGACGGAGTCGTCGTCGTTCCAGTCGTGGATGATGTTCTTGAGCACGTAGGCGTCGCCGCCCCCGGGCACCCGGTCGAAGAACGAGCCCCCTTCGGCCGAGCAGCGCTCGGCCAGGCCCGCCGCCTCAAAGGTCGCGTCAGCGCCGCTGACCACTGACGGCAGGTCGTAGACCAGACCGCGCGCCTTCGGCGCTCGGCGCAGGATCGTCGACAGCAGCAACCCGTGGCCGCCGCCCACGTCGACGATCAGCTTGAAGTTCGTGAAGTCGTACTGGCTCAGCGCGACCTCGTTGGTGATCCCGCTCGTCGCGGTCATCGCGTCGTTGAAGACCTGCGCCAGTTCGCTGTCTTGCTCGAGGTAATCCCAATACGACATCCCGCGGAGCTTGAGCACCGACGGCTCGCCGGTCTGCACCGAGTGCAGCAGGTTGCCCCAGTCCTCCCAGCGGGCCTGGTGTCCGATGAACAACACCATGTCGTGCATCGACTCGGGCGCATCGGAGCGCAGCGCCTCACCGACTTTGGTCAGGGCGAACGTGTCGTCGGGGCGGTGAGTGAGTAACCCGTTCGACGCCAGCGCCCGCATCAGCCGGTAGAGCGCATCGGGGTGGGCTCCCACCCGATCGGCGAGCACGGCAGCCGAGGCGGGCCCGGCCGCCAGTTGGTCGGCGAGGCCCAGTCTCGCGGCGGCGTACATGGTCTGGGTCGTCCAGGCGCCGGTGGCCATCTCGAGAATCGCGACGCTGCTGGGCACCGTGGAGCGGTGCAGCCGTTGCAATCCGGCACGGAGTCGGTTGACGGCGCGGACCACCGGCATCGGCGGAACTTTTGCGGGTTTGTCGGGCACGGCCTGGAACACTACAGGTTCCGCGCCGATCAATGTTTGCGGGCAGCCTCGATGAGAGCCTGAATCGCGAACCGGCGGACGCTGCGGGCCCGCTCGGCGTCGACCCGCAGCACGTCGCTGAACACGACCATGGACTCGGTGCCGATGAACACCGCCAGCGCCTCGGTCACGGTGTCGAGCGCGTCGGGGGAGAAGTCCCCGCGGGCCGGTGCCAGGGCCGCCTCGATGAGCGCGGTGCGCCGGTTCTGGCGCGCGGGTATCTCGCCGCTGTCGCGCTGAAGCGACTGGGCCAGCATCAGCCGCAGGGGACGCTCGTTGGCCGAGATCAGTTGCTGCATCGCATCGTCCACGAGGAGCATCCGTTCGATCGGATCGGTGGTGGCGACGTCGCGGAACAGTTCGGCGGGCTCGGGGAGTTCGTCGTCGAGCGGGGCCTCGATGAGCAGTGCGTCGACGCTGGGGAAGTACCGGTACGCCGTCGCGCGTGAGACCATCGCCTCCTCGGCGACCTGCTCGAGCGTCGGCGTGCGTCCCTCGCGCAGCAGCCGAGAAGCGGCCTGCAGCAGATCTTTTCGCGTGCGGCTCTTCTGGTTCGGCCGGGTGGTCACGGTCAGTCCTGGGGGAGTTGCGCGATGATCGCGGCGCGGTCCACCCACACGTTCTCGCGGCCGATGTCCCCGTCGGCGGTGAACTGCATGACGTGCAGCAGCCGGAACTCCAGCGGCCGGTCCCGCCCGTCGAGACCGAACGGCTTTCCCGATGCTGTTCCCCGCCAATGGGATTCGTCGACGATGAAGTCCTCGCCGTAGAGCCGGCGGATCGTGGTGAAGGTGCCGTCGGACAGGTCGGCGAACAGGCCCTCGTAGAAGTCGCGGGCGCCGTCGCGGCCGGTCGGCCCCGTCGGCGCGCCGACCACGTCGTGCTCGACGTCGGCGGCCAGCGTGTCCAGCACGCCCTCCACGTCGTCACTCGCCTCGTAGGCGAAGTGCTCGTCGAGCTTTCTGTCCATGTCGGCGCGGGTGAGCGGCACCATCGGCTCCGGAGTCGGCGGGATCAAGACGTCAAGATCATAATGAGACATCAGTCTCACCGCAAGATAGGCGTCTCATCAGTCTCATGGCGAGCAGACGCAAAAGTGCCCCTCTGCGTGGGCAAAGGGGCACTTTTGCGTCTGTTCGCGGTCAGTCCAGGTAGTCGCGCAGCACCTGAGAGCGGCTGGGGTGGCGCAACTTCGACATCGTCTTCGACTCGATCTGCCGGATGCGCTCGCGGGTCACGCCGTATACCTGGCCGATCTCGTCGAGCGTGCGCGGCTGACCGTCGGTGAGGCCGAACCGCAGCCGCACCACACCCGCCTCGCGCTCGGAGAGCGTCTCGAGCACCGACTGCAGCTGGTCCTGCAGCAGCGTGAAGCTCACCGCATCGACGGCCACCACGGCCTCGGAGTCCTCGATGAAGTCGCCGAGCTGGCTGTCGCCCTCGTCGCCGATGGTCTGGTCCAGCGAGATCGGCTCACGCGCGTACTGCTGGATCTCCAGCACCTTCTCCGGCGTGATGTCCATCTCCTTGGCCAGCTCTTCAGGAGTGGGCTCGCGGCCCAGGTCCTGCAGCAGCTCGCGCTGGATGCGGCCGAGCTTGTTGATCACCTCGACCATGTGCACCGGGATGCGGATGGTGCGCGCCTGGTCGGCCATCGCACGGGTGATCGCCTGCCGGATCCACCAGGTGGCGTAGGTCGAGAACTTGTAGCCCTTGGTGTAGTCGAACTTCTCGACCGCGCGGATCAGGCCCAGGTTGCCTTCCTGGATGAGGTCCAGGAACGCCATCCCACGACCGGTGTAGCGCTTGGCCAGCGACACCACCAGGCGCAGGTTGGCCTCCAGCAGGTGGTTCTTCGCGCGGTCGCCGTCACGGCAGATCCACGTCATGTCGCGACGCTCGGTCGGGGTGAACTTCTCGCCCTTGGCGGCCTTCTCGGCCATCAGCTGGGTGGCGTACAGGCCGGCCTCGATGCGCTTGGCCAGCTCGACCTCTTCCTCGGCGTTGAGCAGCGCCACCTTGCCGATCTGCTTGAGGTACGCGCGCACCGAGTCGGCGGACGCGGTGAGCTCGGCGTCCTTGCGGGCCTGCCGCAGCGCCTCGGATTCCTCCTCGTCCCAGACGAAGTCGCCGGAGGCCTTGTCCTTCTCGGACGGTTCGGCGATCTCGTCGTCCTCGGCGGCGGCGTCCCCGGTGGCGGCGGCCGCGGTGTCACCCTCGGCGGTCTCCTCGGCGGCGTCGTCGCCGGCTTCCTCGACCTCGAGATCCTCCAGGTCGATGTCGGTGTCCTCGACCTCCAGCTCGTCGCCGGGCTCGGCTTCGAGGTCGTCGTTGTCGAGCTCGTCGGTGTCGCCCTCAGCCTTGGTGGCGTCCGGATCGGCAGAGGTGGCCTTCTTCGCGCGGGTCGCGGGCGCCTTCGCCTTGGTCGCGCGCTTCGCCGGGGCCTTGGCGGCCTTCTTGGCCGGCGCGGCCGACTTGGCGGCCTTCTTCGCGGGCGCCGTGCCGTTGGCGGCCTTGGCTGCGGTCGCCTTCTTGGCGGGGGCCTTGGTGGCGGTGCGCTTCACCGGCTCGTCGGTTGCCGGGCTTGCTTTTGTCGCTGCCACGAACACCCTTTCTAGTGGTACTGCTCATCGCGGGCTGGGCCCACCGCGAAGCGGGGGTGGTTGTGCGCCATCGAAAAGCGTCGGCTATCGAATGTTGGCGGTTGAGATCTCCGCTTATCCGGGCTGCGGCCGCCGACGACCATTGTAACGACAGTGTGGGGTAGCGCCGCCCCGAGCGGCAAATTGCTGGTCGTCGGCGTGGCTACTTGGCAGTAGCTGTGACGTCGACGTCGGAGGCCATCGCGGCGCCGACGATGCCGGCGGTGTTCTGCAGCGCCGCGGCCACCACCGGCGTGCGGTTCTTCAGCAGCGGGATCCACTTGTCGGCCTTGCGGCTGATGCCGCCGCCGGCGATGAACAGGTCGGGCCAGATCGCGTTCTCGATGGCCACCAGCACCTTGGTCACCTCGACCGTCCACCGGTCGTAGCTCCAGTCCTTGCGTTCCTTGACCGAGGACGCGGCGCGGTGTTCGGCCTCTTTGCCGCCGACCTCGAGGTGCCCGAACTCGGTGTTCGGCAGCAGCACCCCGTTGTGGATGACCGCCGAGCCGATGCCGGTGCCGAACGTCAGCAGCACGATCAGGCCGGTGTTGTCGCGGCCGGCGCCGAACTTCTCCTCGGCCAGCCCCGCGGCGTCGGCGTCGTTGAGCACCGTGACCTGCTGACCGTCCAGTTCGGCGGATATCGCGTCGCGGGCGTTCACGCCGATCCACGCCTTGTCTACGTTGGCCGCGGTGCGCACGATCCCGTCGGTCACCACGCCGGGATAGGTCACGCCGAGCTTGTCGGTCCAGCCGAACTCGCGCGCCACCGCGGCGACGGTCTTGGCGACCGCGTCCGGCGTGGCCGGTTGCGGGGTGGGCAGTTTGAACCGGTCACCGATCAGCTGCCCGGTGTCCAGGTCGACGATGCCGCCCTTGATGCCGCTACCCCCGACGTCGATGCCGAAGCCGCGGCGCTGACCTTGCCCGGCGTCCGGCGCGACGGCGGGTGAATCGGTCGCGGTCATGTGCGCTCCTTAGCTCCGGCCCGACTGTCCGGCCAGGTCATGCGCCACACCTTAGTGGCTCGAGAAAAACAATGCGGCGCTGTCGCGCAAGCTATTCGCGACAACGCGGGCCGAACGTGTTGCGATGGGTGGGTGTCTGAAACCGCCGATCCCGTCACGCTCCGCTCGGTCGCCGAACAACTGGCCACCGAGGCCGCGGAGTTCGCCCGTCGCCGCCGCGCCGAGGTCTTCGGACCCGAGTCGGCGAGCGTGTCGGACGTCCGGACCAAGAGCTCGCCCACCGACCCCGTCACGGTCGTCGACACCGAGACCGAGCGGCTGCTGCGGGACCGGCTCGCCGCACTGCGGCCCGACGACCACGTGCTCGGCGAGGAGGAGGGCGGCAGCACCGCCACCCGAGTCGGCGAGCTGACCTGGGTGCTCGACCCCATCGACGGCACGGTGAACTTCGTCTACGGCCTCGACGCCTATGCGGTGTCGGTGGCCGTGCAGCGCGATGGTGCGTCGGTGGCGGGTGCGGTCGCCAACGTGCCGACCGGGGCGCTGTACTCGGCGGCCGTCGGTCACGGCGCTCATCTGCACGACGGCGACGGCACCACGCCGCTGCGCACCAGCGGTGCCGTCGAGCTGTCGCAATCGCTGCTGGGCACCGGCTTCTCGTACGACCGCGACCACCGGGCCCGGCAGGCGGCCGTCCTTCCCCGAGTACTGCCCGAGGTACGCGACCTGCGCCGAATCGGATCCTGCGCGCTGGACCTGTGCATGGTCGCCGCGGGTCAGCTCGACGCCTACTACGAGGACGGGGTGCACGTGTGGGACTGGGCGGCCGGGGCGCTGATCGCCGCCGAGGCCGGCGCGGTGCTGCAGTTGCCGACGGGTCAGGGCACGGCGGGCGGTCCCGGCTTCATCGTCGCCGCGGCGCCGGGAGTTGCCGCCGCGCTGGGGGAGTTGCTGCGCGCAGCCGGCGTTCCCTAGCTGAAACTGATTGCGTTACAACGGGTTACGTCAGCATACGCCTGAGTGGACCTTCGACAGCAGCGCGGGATCGGCGGCCTGGGTCGCGTCCGGGCGCAGGCTTGCCAGGACGGCCTCGATGTCGTCGCTGCTGCTCAGCTCGGTGAAGTCGGTGCCCAGCGCGAGGTCGACGCTGTCGTCGGGGCGTTCGTCCTGGAACAGTTCGGCGCACGGCGCGACGAGCCAGACCGCAGCCGCGGCCGCCCGGCCCGCCTCGCCGAACCGGATCTGGCCCTGGCACTCCAGGCGGGCGGTGGTGTAGATCGGGTCGTTGGCCGCCGTCGGCTCCGCGAAACCCAGGTCCTTGAGCGCGCCCGCCACCTCGGCGGCCTGACCGCCCTGCCCGCTGGCGTTGAGCACCTGGATCCGGGTGTCGGCGAGCCGGGCCGGCGTCACCTCGACCATGTCGGCGCGCGACACCTGCGTGCCCAGGGCCGGAGGCGGCGCGGCGGCATCCGCGGGCGCGGGCGGCGGGTTGCAGATCACCGCCTGCGGGACATCGGCGGGACGGTTGAGGGCGATGACCCACACCAGCAGCGTCACGACCGACAGCGCGACGAACAGCAAAGCTCCCGGCAGGTAGTTCCGCCGGCGGAACGGACGCCCGTGCTTGTCGAACGCCGTGCCCTCGGTGATTTGCGCGACCACGGAATGCACTCTAAAGCCCCTGCTGCCGGGCTCTTCGGGTGGCAGGATACGAGCTGTGACATAAATCACAGTGGAACGGGTACCAATACGGGCACGAATCATTTGGTGGATGCGTTCGACGCTGGTACAAAGCTCTGTCGCACAAGGTTCAAACAAGGGTTGTCCGGAGGGGACGAAGATGGCTACCGATTACGACGCCCCGCGGCGCACCGAGACGGACGACGTCTCGGAAGATTCGCTCGAGGAGCTCAAGGCGCGGCGTAACGAGGCCCAGTCGGCGGTGGTCGACGTCGACGAGTCGGAGTCCGCCGAGAACTTCGAATTGCCGGGCGCCGACCTGTCCGGCGAGGAACTGTCGGTGCGGGTGATTCCCAAGCAGGCCGACGAATTCACCTGCTCGAGTTGCTTCCTGGTACATCACCGCAGCCGGCTGGCCAGCGAGAAGAACGGGATGATGATCTGCTCGGACTGCGCGGCCTGAGTCAGGTCAACTGCGTAGCGCGGCCAACACCCGATCCGGGTGCCGCGAGCTGATCAGCCAGTACGGCGTCGGATCCTCGGGATCGTCGAGAACCAGCAGAACCATCGGGCCCACCCATGCCCGGTGCACGACGTAGGCCGCCGGGTCGAGCTGTCGGCCCAATGCGGCCGATTTCGCGGTGCGCGGCACTTCGGCCGACCGCGAGACCACGCCGACCGGCAGGTGTGCCGGTCCGACCCACAGCTCGGTGTCGTCGGCCCCGCCGACCACGCGCACCTCGGTGCGGCCCAGCCACAGCAGCGCGACGGCCGCAACGGGCAGCAGCAGCGCGTAGGGCAACCATTCGGGCAGCGTCGGCACGCCCATCGTGATCTCGAACGCGATCAGCGCAGCCAGGCCCATCCCGGGCAGCCACCACCACCACGGCACCCAGAGCCGCTCTCGGTAGCGCACGGATTGCGCCGTGGCGCGCGTGTCGGTCACGGGGCCAAGAGTAATCTCTGACGTCGTGCCCACCTCTCTGGCGGTCGTGCGACTGGACCCGGATCTGCCGATGCCGAGCCGTGCCCACGACGGCGACGCCGGTGTCGATCTCTACAGCGCGCTCGACGTCGAGCTGGCGCCCGGTCACCGGGCGCTCGTGCCGACCGGCATCGCGGTGGCCATTCCGCACGAGATGGTCGGTCTTGTCCATCCGCGTTCGGGTTTGGCTGCCCGCGTTGGCCTTTCGATCGTCAACAGCCCAGGGACGATCGACGCCGGCTACCGCGGTGAGATCAAGGTGGCGCTGATCAACCTCGATCCCGCCGAACCGATCGTCGTGCGTCGCGGAGACCGCATCGCGCAGCTACTGGTTCAGCGGGTCGAGTTGCCCGAGCTTGTCGAGGTCACGTCGTTCGACGAGGCAGGCTTGGGTGAGACCACCCGTGGCGATGGCGGCCACGGTTCCTCCGGCGGACATGCGAGTTTGTGAGATGGCATTCGGAAGACGAAACAAGGACGACAGGGTCGAACCGGCCGGCGAGGACCAGGTCGAGCAGGCCGTCGATCCCGCCGGGGGTGATGACCTCGACGGTCCCTTCGACATCGAGGACTTCGACGACGCGGCGGCCGCGGCCACCGGCCGGCTGGATCTGGGGTCGGTGCTGATCCCGCTGCCCGCCGCCGGTCAGGTCCAGGTCGAGCTGAGCCAGCAGGGCGTGCCGAGCGCCATCTGGGTGGTCACGCCGCACGGGCGGTTCACCATCGCGGCCTACGCCGCCCCCAAGACCGCGGGCCTGTGGCGCGAGATCGCCACCGAGCTGGCCGACTCGCTGCGCAAGGACGGCGCCCAGGTGTCGATCCAGGACGGCCCGTGGAGCCGGGAGGTCATCGGGCTGGCGCAGGCGCCGCAGGGGCAGGCCGCCCAGCAGGGGCAGCCCGGCGTCGTGCGGTTCATCGGCGTCGACGGTTACCGCTGGATGCTCCGCTGCGTAGTCAACGGTCCGCAGGACCAGATCGACGCGCTCGCCGAGGAGGCGCGAGAAGCGTTGTCCGACACCGTCGTCCGCCGCGGCGACACCCCGCTGCCGGTGCGCACGCCGCTGCCCGTTGAACTGCCCGAACCGATGGCCAACCAGCTGCGCGCCGCCGCCGAACAGGCCGCCGCCCAGCAGGCGCAACAGGCCGGTCTGCAGCAGCCGCCGCCCCCTCAGCCGGCGGCGCGTCGCAGCGAGCAGGGGTCGGCGATGCAGCAGCTGCGCACGATCACCGGCGGCTGACGCTCACGCCTCCAGCAGGGCCGCGACGCACGCCGCGCCCAGCGCCGCCGGGTCGGCGCCCAGTTCGTCGAGGGTGAGTGTGCGCAGCGCCGCGCGCGGGACCGCCGCCACCCATTCGGCGGCGACCTCGATCGGGTGGACCGGATCGTCGACCGCCCCGGCGATGCCCATCGGGACCGCCATCCGGCCCAGCTCGTCGAGGGTCGGAGCGACGTAGCCGGCCGCCTCGTCCATCGCGTCGGGCAGCGCAGGCCACTGGCCCAGCCAAGACCGGCTCAGCTCGTCGGCCAGCCACGGCGGGCTCGAGGCCCGCATCGTCGCGGTCGCCGCGGCGATCCCGTCGCGGCGCAGCAACTCCGCCGAGTGACGCGCGGCGGCCGCCGCAGGCGCCCACTGCGGGGATCCGGTCCAGGCGGGCAGGGCGGCCAGCACCCCGACCGCGCGACTCGGATGGGCCAGCGCCCACGCCGTGGCGACCGCCGCGCCGATCGAGACACCGCCGACCGCCACGGGACCCCCGCGCGCGGCCTCATCGAGCGCCTCGCGGTAGCCGGCGACGAGCCGGTGTGGTTGGGGCGGTGGGGTCACGACGGTGGCGCCGTGCGCGTGCAGGGCCGCCGAAAACGCCCGGTAGACGAAGTCGTCGTCGGACCCGGTGCCCGGCAGCAGGACCGTCGTGACGCCGCGCAGAGTGACCGTCATGCCTTGATCGTGCCTTGGCCCGAAACGGCCCGGCGTGGCGAGGTGACCCCACGTGGCATCTTGGAACCAACAGGTCTACCGTGGCGTTGATTGGGGTAGATCCACGGTGGATCTGCGATAGTCAGGAGAGGCCATGGCTACGGCCGAAGGGTATCTGCGCCGGCTGACTCGGCGGTTGACCGAAGACCCCGAGCAACTTGACGTCGAAGAGCTCAGCGACGAAGCCGCCATGACTGGCGCCCAGAAGGCGATCGATTGTCAGCGCGGCCAGGAAGTGACCATGATCGGCACCCTGCGCAGCGTCGAGTGCAACGGCAAGGGCTGCGCGGGCGGTGTGAAGGCGGAGCTGTTCGACGGCACCGACACCGTGATGCTGGTGTGGCTCGGTCAGCGCCGGATCCCCGGCATCGAGTCGGGGCGCACGCTCAAGGTGCACGGTCGCGTCGGCAAACTCGACACCGGCGCCAAGGCGATTTACAACCCGCACTACGAGATTCAGAAGTGAGCGGCCCCGGATCCGCGCCGGGCACCCCGAACAACCACAAGGCGAACGCCGTCCTCGAGCAGATGGGCGGCATCAGCGGCCTGATCTATTCGTCGCTGCCCGTTCTGGTCTTCGTTCCCGTCTCCCAACTCGCCGGCCTGATGCCGGCCATCATCTCGGCGCTCGGTGCGGCGGCGCTCGTGCTGATCTGGCGGCTGGTCCGCCGCGAGTCCGCCCAGCCCGCGATCTCGGGTTTCTTCGGCGTCGGGATCTGCGCGCTGATCGCCTACGTGATGGGCGAGTCCAAGGGCTACTTCCTGCTCGGCATCTGGACGTCGCTGTTCTGGGCGGTGGTGTTCGGCGTCTCGGTGCTGATCCGCCGCCCGGTCGTGGGTTATGTCTGGAGCTGGGTCAACGGCCACGGCCGTGACTGGCGCGCAGTCCGCAAGGCGGTGCGGGCCTTCGACATCGCGACCCTGGTCTGGGTGCTGGTGTTCGCCTCCCGCTTCGTCGTTCAGCACCACCTCTACGACGCCGACCAGACCGGGTGGCTGGGGGTGGCGCGCATCGCGATGGGCTGGCCGCTGACCGCCGTCGCCGCGCTGGTGACCTATCTGGCGATCCGCACGGCGCAGCGCGCGCTGCCGCCGGTGCAGGACGCGTCGCCCGACGAGGTCCCGGCCCAGCCGGATGCGCGCTGAGGACTCCGATCGACCGCTGATCGCGGTCGCGGTCCTCGCGTCGTTCGTGGCGTTCCTCGACGGCTCGGTGGTCAATCTCGCGTTGCCGGCGATCAGCCGCGAGTTCGACGCCGGTCTCGCGCTTCAGCAGTGGGTGCTCGACGGGTACCTGCTGGCGCTGGGCGCGCTGATCCTGGTGGCCGGCGCGGTGTCCGACCAGTTCGGGCGCCTCGCCGTGCTGCGCGCGGGCCTGGTCGTGTTCGCGGTCGCCTCGGTGCTGTGTGCGCTCGCGCCCACCGGCGCGGTGCTGGTCGCCGCGCGCGTGCTGCAGGGGGTGGGGGCGGCGTTCCTGGTGCCCAGCTCGCTGGCGATGATCAACGCCCGATTCACCGGCGCCGCGCAAGCCCGCGCGATCGGCACCTGGACGGCGTGGACCGGGACCGCGTTCGTGATCGGCCCCCTGCTGGGCGGGATCCTGGTCGACGCACTCGACTGGCGCTGGATCTTCGGGGTCAACCTGCTGCCGCTCGCCGTGACCCTGGCGCTGACCACCCGGCTGCCTGCCGACGAGCGCGGCGCCGGGCGCGACGGCCGCGTCGACGGGGTCGGCGCGACGCTCAACGCGGTCGGTCTCACCGCCGTCGTCTACGCGCTGATCGAGGGCCAGCGGCTCGGTTTCGCCCACCTCGGTGTGCTCGCGGGACTGGTGCTGGGCGCGGCGTGCCTGGCCGCGTTCCCGCTGTGGGAGCGTCGGGTCGCGCACCCGATGATGCCGCTGCAGATCTTCGCCGCGCGCAACTTCGCGGTCGGCAACCTCGCGACGGTGTTCCTGTACGCGGCGGTGTCGCTCGGCATGCTGATCGTGGCGCTGTTCCTGCAGGAGACGGTCGGCCTCGGCGCGACCGAGGCGGGGCTGGTGACGCTGCCGATCCCGGTGCTGTCGTTTCTGCTGGCCCGCTGGTTCGGCACGCTGGCGGGTGTGCACGGTCCGCGGCTGTTCATGGCGGTGGGCCCGGTGGTGGCCGCGGCCGGCTTCGTGCTGATGGCGGGGGTGCACGAGCCGGTCGATGTGTGGACCCAGCTGCTGCCCGGCCTGGTGGTGTTCGGCCTCGGCCTGACGATCACCGTGTCGCCGTTGACGGCGGCCGTGCTGGCCGCGGTCGAACCGTCACAGAGCGGTGTCGGGTCGGCGGTCAACAACGCGATCTCGCGGATCGCCGGTCTGATCGCGGTGGCGTTCACCGGTGTGATCGTCGGCAGCAGAGTCGATTTCGACGGTTTCCGGCAGGGCGCGTTGGTCACCGCGGCGCTGTTCGCGACGGCGGGTGCGGTGGCCGCGGTCGGGATCCGCAACGCGCAGTGCGACGTCACCCGCATACCGGCCGAGTCGGTCGCCGGGTGTCACGACCGGGCCACTCCGCCGCCGGCCGCCGCCCGCTGACCTCAGCGCTGCTGCGGATGCAGCAGCAGGTCCTGCAACTGGTCCTCGACCTCGGCCACCGCGACGAACAGCAACTCGTCGCCGCCCTCGAGCGGTTCATCGGATTCGGGCACGATGACCCGCGGCCCCCGCAGGATCGTCACCAGCGCACAGTCGCGGGGCAGTTCGAGGCGCTTGACCGGCTTGCCGCCCCACGGGGTGTCGTCGGGCAGCGTGATCTCCACGAGGTTGGCCTGCCCCTTGCGGAACTCCATCAGCCGCACCAGATCTCCGACCGCGACGGCCTCCTCGACCAGGGAGGCCAGCATGCGCGGGGTGGACACCGCGACGTCCACACCCCAGTTCTCGTCGAACAGCCACTCGTTGCGCGGGTCGTTGACGCGGGCCACCACCCGCGACACCGCGAACTCGGTCTTGGCCAGCAGGCTGACCACGACGTTGACCTTGTCGTCGCCGGTGGCGGCGATCACCACGTCGAACTCCTCGAGCCCGATCGACTCCAGCACGGTCAGCTCGCAGGCGTCGCCGAGCCGCCACTGCGCGGCGGGGATCGCGTCGACGTCGATGTGGTCGGGGTTGCGTTCCAGCAGCGTGACGTCGTGGGTGTCGACGAGTTCGCGGGCGATGGAGCGGCCGACGGCGCCGGCCCCGGCGATGGCGACCTTCATGTCAGCTCTCAATGTCCTCGCTCGGCGGCAGCGCCGCGATGGCCAGCGCTTCGGCGATGTGCCCGGCGATCGCGGCCAGGAACACCTGATCGCTGGCCTGGATGACGGTCTTGGGGTCGGGCAGCAGGCCGGCGCCGAACCGGATCAGAAACGCCACGCGGCCGCCGGTGGCCGCTTCGAGGTCGGTGATCCGCCGGCCCACCCACGATTCGTGGATCGCCAGTTCGGTCACCCCGACGTTGCCCGTGGGGTCCCGCCATTTGGCGGTCTCGGTCTCGCGGGTCAACACGTTGAGCAGGCGGTCGGTGGTCCACGGCACGGTCGCCACCGTCGGGATGCCCAGCCGTTCGTAGACCGCTGCGCGCTTGGCGTCGTAGATGCGGGCCACCACCCGCTCCACGCCGAAGGTCTCGCGGGCGACCCGCGCCGAGATGATGTTGGAGTTGTCGCCCGAGGACACCGCCGCGAAGGCGCCCGCCTCCTCGATGCCCGCCCGCAGCAACACGTCGCGGTCGAACCCCATCCCGAGGACCCGCTCGCCGGAAAACTCCGGCGAGAGCCGGTGGAACGCGGTGCTGTCCCGGTCGATGACCGCGACGTCGTGGCCGATCCGGGCCAAGCTGTCCGATAGCGACGCGCCCACCCGGCCGCAGCCCATCACCACTACACGCACTCCACGGTCCTTTCTGTCGAACCCGCGCAGTCGGAACGCTACAGCTTTCTGACGGCTGTTTGCCTTCGGGCTTACTCTTGGCAGTCGTGTCCAAGCTTTCCACCGTCGCGCGGCGGTTGGTTCTAGGCAGGCCGTTCCGCAGCGACACGCTTTCGCACACGCTGCTGCCGAAACGCATCGCCCTTCCCGTGTTCGCCTCCGACGCGCTGTCCTCGGTGGCGTATGCGCCGGAGGAGATCTTCCTGGTGCTGTCGGTGGCCGGTCTGGCCGCGTACTCGATGACGCCGTGGATCGGATTGGCCGTGGCCGGGGTGATGGTGGTGGTCATCGCGAGCTACCGGCAGAACGTGCACGCCTATCCGTCCGGCGGCGGCGACTACGAGGTGGTCACCACCAATCTGGGCCCGACCGCGGGACTGACGGTGGCCAGCGCGCTGCTGGTCGACTACGTGCTCACCGTTGCGGTGTCGATGTCGTCGGCGATGTCGAACATCGGGTCGGCGGTGCCGTTCATCAACCAGCACAAGGTGCTGTTCGCGGTGATCGCGATCCTGCTGCTGGCGTCGATGAACCTGCGCGGCATCCGCGAATCCGGGATCGCGTTCGCGATCCCCACCTACGCGTTCATGATCGGCATCTTCGCGATGCTGGGCTGGGGGTTCTTCCAGATCTTCGTGCTCGACGAACAGATCCGGGCCGAATCCGCCGGCTTCGAGATGCATTCCGAACACGGGGAGATCCTGGGCTTCGCGCTGGTGTTCCTCGTCGCGCGGGCGTTTTCGTCGGGCAGCGCGGCGTTGACCGGGGTGGAGGCCATCAGCAACGGTGTGCCGGCGTTCCGCAAGCCGAAGTCGCGCAACGCCGCGACGACGCTGGCGCTGCTGGGCCTGATCGCGGTGACGTTGTTCATGGGAATCATCATGCTGGCCAAGGAAACCGGCGTGCAGATCGCCGAGCGGCCGCACGAGCAGCTGGTCGGCGCTCCCGCGGACTACCACCAGAAGACGCTCATCGCGCAGCTGGCCGACGCGGTGTTCCACGACTTCACGATCGGGCTGTTCCTCATAGCCGGCGTCACGGCGCTGATCCTGGTGCTGGCGGCCAACACCGCGTTCAACGGTTTCCCGGTGCTGGGTTCGATCCTCGCGCAGGACCGGTACCTACCGCGTCAGTTGCACACGCGCGGTGACCGGCTCGCGTTCTCCAACGGCATCCTGTTCCTCGCGCTCGCGGCGATCGCGTTCGTGGTGGCGTTCCGCGCCGAGGTCACCGCGCTGATCCAGCTCTACATCGTCGGTGTGTTCGTCTCGTTCACGCTCAGCCAGGTCGGCATGGTGCGGCACTGGACGCGGTTGCTGCGCACCGAGACCGAACCGGTGATCCGGCGCCGGATGGTGCGGTCACGGGTGATCAACACGATCGGCTGCGCGTGCACGGGCACCGTGCTGGTCATCGTAGTCGTCACGAAATTCGTTGCCGGAGCGTGGATCGCGATCCTGGCGATGGGCGCGATGTTCGTCATCATGAAGTTGATCCGCAAGCACTACGACACCGTGGCGCGCGAACTCGAGGAGCAGGCCGCCGAGGAAACCGACATGGTGCTGCCGAGCCGTAACCACGCCGTCGTGCTGGTGTCCAAACTGCACCTGCCGACCATGCGCGCGCTGGCCTACGCCAGAGCGACCCGACCCGACACGCTCGAGGCGATCACCGTCAGCGTGGACGACGGCGAAACCCGCGCGCTGGTGCACAAGTGGGAGAACAGCGACATCAGCGTCCCGCTCAAGGTCATCGCCTCGCCGTACCGCGAGATCACCCGCCCGGTCCTCGATTACGTCAAGCGGATCAGCAAGGAGTCCCCGCGCACCGTCGTCACGGTGTTCATCCCCGAGTACGTCGTCGGCCACTGGTGGGAGCAGATCCTGCACAACCAGAGCGCGCTGCGGCTCAAGGGCCGCCTGCTGTTCGAACCGAACGTCATGGTGACTTCGGTTCCGTGGCAACTCAATTCGTCGGAGCGGCTCAAGACGCTGCAGCCGCAGTCGGCGCCCGGTGACGCGCGCAGGGGCTTCCTCGAGTGAGCGATCAGCCCGCCGAACTGACCCTGACCGTCGGGCCGCCCGCCAACGGCGGCAGCTGTGTGGCCCGCCACGAGGGCCGGGTGGTGTTCGTGCGCTACGCGCTGCCCGGCGAGACCGTCCGGGCCCGGGTGGTCAGCGACCGCGGATCCTATTGGCACGCAGAGACAATCGAGGTTGTCGAACCGTCGCCGGACCGCGTTCCGTCACTCTGCCCGATCGCCGGCGTGCACGGTTCGGGTTGCTGCGACATGGCGTTCGCCACGCCCGACGCGGTGCGCCGGCTCAAGGGCGCAGTCGTGGCCAACCAGCTGTCGCGGTTGGGTGGCTACCACTGGCGCGACGAGTCCGACGCCGCCGCCGAACCCGTCGGCGACACCGGCGCCACCGGATGGCGCACCCGGGTCCGGCTGGACACCGCCGCCGACGGGCGGGCCGGGTTTCACCGCTTCCACAGCGACGAACTGGTCACCGACCTGTCCTGCGCGCAGTTGCCCGCCGGGATGCTCGACGAGCTCGACACGCGCGCCTGGCCGCCGGGCGCGCACCTGCACATCGCGCTCGACGACGATGGCCGTCGCCACGTCGTGCAGTCCGGTCCGCAGCCGGCCACCAAGACCGCGCGCAAGGCGCTCACCGAGGTGATCGAGGGCGACTACGAGGCGGTCCAGCGCGTCGGCGGCCGGACCTGGCGGGTGCCGGTCACCGCGTTCTGGCAGGCGCACCGCGACGCCGCGCGGGTCTACAGCGAGCTGGTGGCCGGCTGGGCGCAGCTCAGCGCGGGCATGACGGCATGGGACTTGTACGGCGGCGCAGGGGTTTTCGCGGCGGTGCTGGCCGATGCGGTGGGCGAGACGGGTGAAGTCGTCACCGTCGACACCTCGCGGGGCTCAGCCCGCGCCGCGCGCACCGCGCTGGCCGACCTGGGCTGGGTGTCGGTCGTCACCGACTCGGTGCGCCGCGCCCTGAGCACCCGGCGCCGCCGCGCCGACGTCGCGGTGCTCGATCCGCCGCGCACCGGTGCCGGCCGCGAGGTGGTCGACCTGCTCGCCGCGGCCGGCGTGCCGCGGGTGATCCACATCGGCTGTGAGGCCGCGGCGTTCGCCCGCGACGTCGGGCTCTACCGGCAGCACGGCTACGACGTCGAGGAGGTGCGGGTGTTCGACTCGTTCCCGCTCACCCACCACGTCGAGTGCGTCGCGATCCTGAGCCGCTGACTCCGACAGAAACGGGTATCCCGCAAGGGATGCAGACCTTCCTGCCCTGCCCGCGGTTCGACGAGACCGCGCGTGTGCTGGACACGAAACGCCTCGGCAAGCAGCGGGTGGAGGCCATCCAGGTGGTGCGGGCGCTGACGGTGCCCGGCTATGGGTGGCGCCACCACCCGGCCGCCGCGATGTGGGCCGGCTACGAGGAGGCGCTGGTCCGCTACGGGCTCGACATCTGCGCGGCGTGGTGTCTGCTCGGGCACGCCGACACCTGCGCGACGACGATGGTCACCGACCTCACCCAGAACATCGGTATCGGCACGCCGCGCACCCAGGACGAACTGGCCGCGGCGGGGGAGTTGCCGCCGTGGCTGGGCGACGCGGCGTTTCACCGCAGCCACCAGTCGGTGCTGGTGCGCAAGGACCCCGGCCACTACCGCACGTTCTTCCCCGACGTTCCCGACGACTTGGAGTACGTCTGGCCGGGATCGGACCGGCCGCGCCGCGTCGCGATCTGATTCAGCCGCCGAAATGGCGCGCGAGACGTCGTTGCCGATGGCTGAACAGCGCGCCGATGCCCGCCGCGATCACCGGTGTCAGCACTCGCAGCGGGCCACGCAGTTCGAAGGTCAGGCGGTCGCGCACCACCGTGCGCGCCTCGTCGACGGGGTCGAGCGTGCGTTCGTGGCGCCACAACCGCATGCTCAGCATCGTCGACTCCTCGTGGAAGCCGCGGCCCGGCCACAGCTCGGCGATCATCAGGTCGTCGTAGTCGAACGGCAGCACCCCGAACAACCGCAGCCAGCACCGGCCGACCGGCGTGCCGACCGGGACGGTGTCGACCGTCAGGTCGCGGGCGCCGCGCGGCATCGACATCGTCATCCACGGCCGCATCTCGTCGTTGATGCCCTCGGGGGTGACGATGCGCTCCCAGACGCGCGCAACCGGCGCGTCGACGGTGCCGGCACGTTCGATGATCATCGTCGTGTCAACGTAACCGAGCCGCCATCGTCTGCGGGTCTCTTGTCGCGTTGATAGGTTCAGTCGCGGTGTGCCGGGAAGTCTGGTCGGCGTTCGATGGACACTGCCTACCGGGAGAACCGATGACCGAGCCCCGCCCGACCCGGCGACTGCTGACCCGCGGCTCCTGGCCGGAGACCAAACGGCTCGCCGAGGTCCTGCGCCGGGAGACAGTCGGCGGCGCGGTGCTGCTCGTCGCCGCCGCGGTCGCGCTGATCTGGGCCAATTCGCCGTGGTCGGGCGCCTACTTCGCGCTGCGCGACCTCGAACTCGGCGGCGACCCCTTCGGCCTGCACCTGACCCTCACGGTCGGGGCGTGGGCGGCCGACGGCCTGCTGGCCATCTTCTTCTTCGTCGTCGGGCTGGAACTCAAACGCGAATTCGTCGCCGGTGACCTGCGCGATCCGGCCCGCGCGTCGCTGCCCATCGCAGCCGCCGTCGGCGGCATGATCGTGCCTGCGCTGATCTTCGCCGCGGTGACTGCCCATGTCGGGGACGGGGCGCTGCGCGGTTGGGCGATCCCCACGGCCACCGACATCGCGTTCGCGGTCGCGGTGTTGGCGGTGATCTCGACGCATCTGCCGTCGGCGCTGCGCATCTTCCTGCTGACGCTGGCCGTGGTCGACGACCTGCTGGCCGTCCTGGTGATCGCGGTGTTCTACACCGAACAGATCAACGTGATTGCGCTCTCGTCGATGCTCGTCCCGCTGGCGCTGTTCACGCTGTGCGTGCAGCGCCGCATCCGCTCCTGGTGGCTGCTGATCCCGCTGGCGGTCTGCACGTGGGTGCTGATGCACGAGTCCGGCGTGCATGCGACGGTGGCCGGCGTGCTGCTCGGCTTCGCGGTTCCGGTGAAGCGCTCCGAGGCCACGGGCGGCCCGGACGCCGGCCCGGGCCTGGCCGAACACTTCGAGCACCGCATCCGACCGATCTCGGCTGGCATCGCGGTTCCGGTGTTCGCGTTCTTCGCCGCAGGCGTGAACATCGGCGGGTTCTCGGGTCTGGGCGAGGCATTGACCGACCCCATCGCGCTGGGCATCGTATTCGGGTTGATCGTCGGAAAACCGGTCGGCATCTTCACGACGACCCGGGTGTTGGCCGGTGTGACCCGCGCCAACCTCGACGCCGAGCTTCGTTGGGTCGACGTGCTCGGCATCTCGATGCTGGCCGGGATCGGGTTCACGGTTTCGCTGCTGATCGGCGACCTCGCCTACGGGCTGGGCAGCGATCGTGACGATTTCGTGAAGATCGGCGTCCTGGTCGGGTCGGTGTGTTCCGCCGCGTTGGCGGCTGTCCTGTTGCGGCTGCGAAACCGCCAGTACCGGGCCATATGGGAGGAGGAGACCGCCGACTCCGACGACGACGGTGTGCCCGACATCTACCAGTCTCGGCAGGACTGACTACGACGGGGTTGCGTAGACTGACGGAATGCTTGAACAGATCCGCGGTCCCGCCGATCTGCAGCACCTTAGCCAGCCGCAGCTGAGCGATCTGGCGCGCGAGATCCGTGAATTCCTGATCCACAAGGTCGCTGCAACCGGCGGGCATCTCGGCCCCAACCTCGGCGTCGTCGAGCTCACCCTGGCGCTGCACCGCGTCTTCGACTCGCCGCACGACCCGATCATCTTCGACACCGGGCATCAGTCCTACGTGCACAAGATGCTGACCGGGCGTAGCCACGAGTTCGGCTCGCTGCGCAAAAAGGGCGGGTTGTCGGGTTATCCGTCGCGCGAGGAGAGCGAGCACGACTGGGTGGAATCCAGCCACGCCAGTGCGGCGCTGTCCTACGCCGACGGGCTGGCCAAGGCCTTCGAGCTGTCCGGGCACCGCAACCGGCATGTGGTCGCCGTCGTCGGCGACGGTGCGCTCACCGGCGGCATGTGCTGGGAGGCGCTCAACAACATCGCCGCTTCGCGACGCCCGGTCGTGATCGTCGTCAACGACAACGGCCGCAGCTACGCGCCGACGATCGGCGGGTTCGCCGAGCACCTGGCCGGGCTGCGGTTGCAGCCGGGCTACGAGCGCGTCCTCGAAGAGGGCCGCAAGGCGGTGCGCGGCGTCCCGGTCATCGGCGAGTTCTGCTACCAGTGCATGCACTCCATCAAGGCCGGCATCAAGGACGCCCTGTCGCCGCAGGTGATGTTCACCGACCTCGGCCTCAAGTACGTCGGGCCGATCGACGGCCACGACGAGCAGGCCGTGGAGTCCGCGCTGCGTCACGCCCGCGGGTTCAACATGCCGGTGATCGTGCACGTCGTCACCCGCAAAGGCATGGGCTACGCGCCCGCCGAGAACGACGAGGCCGACCAGATGCATGCCTGCGGCGTCATCGACCCCGAGACGGGGCTGGCGACGTCGGTGCCGGGTCCCGGCTGGACGTCGACGTTCTCCGAGGCGCTGATCGCGCTGGCCGCCCGCCGCCGCGATGTGGTGGCCATCACCGCCGCCATGCCCGGGCCGACCGGCCTGACCGCGTTCCGGCAGCGGTTCCCCGACCGGTTCTTCGACGTCGGCATCGCCGAACAGCACGCCATGACGTCGGCGGCGGGCCTGGCGATGGGCGGGCTGCATCCCGTCGTCGCGATCTACTCGACGTTCCTGAACCGCGCGTTCGACCAGCTGATGATGGACGTCGCGCTGCACAAACTCCCGGTGACGATGGTGCTGGACCGCTCGGGTATCACCGGTCCCGACGGCGCCAGCCACAACGGCATGTGGGACCTGTCGATGCTGGGCATCGTGCCCGGGATGCGGGTGGCCGCGCCGCGCGACGGTGCCCGGCTGCGTGAGGAACTCGGCGAGGCGCTCGAGATCAACGACGGGCCGACCGCGATCCGGTTCCCGAAGGGCGATGTGGGCGAAGACATCCCGGCGCTGGAGCGCCGCGACGGTGTCGACGTGCTCGGCGTGCCCGCCGAGGATCTGTCCGACGACGTGCTGATCGTCGCGGTCGGGCCGTTCGCGGCGATGGCGCTGTCGATCGCCGACCTGCTGCGCAACCAGGGCATCGGCGTCACCGTCGTCGACCCGCGCTGGGTGCTGCCGGTGCCCGAGGTGATCGCCGAGCTGGCCCGCGGGCACAAGCTCGTCGTCACGCTCGAGGACAACGGCGTCAACGGCGGTATCGGCTCGGCGGTGTCGGCGGCGTTGCGGCGCAGGGAGATCGACGTGCCGTGCCGCGATGTCGGCCTGCCGCAGGAGTTCTTCGCGCAGGCGTCGCGCGGTGAGGTGCTCGCCGAGGTCGGGCTGACCGACCGCACGGTGGCGCGCCAGATCACCGGCTGGGTCGCCGCGCAGGGCGCAGCCGTCACCGAGGCCGAGGTCAGCGAGCGCCTGGACTAGTTCTCGTCGGCCACCTCGGCGGCCTCGTCGCTGGCGCCGCGGCGCTGCACCCGCAGCACGAAGATCGACACCGTCAGGATCAGCACCAGGCCGCCGAGCACGCCGACCTGCACGATGGCGCGCGCGAACTCCGGCCCGTTGGGCACGAGTTTGGCGGCCTCGACGGACATCACGACGATCTCCTTGATGCACGCCAGGATTCCGACGATGAGGAACGGTTCGGCGACGATCTCGTGTGAGCGCAGCGAGGTCCGCACGGCGTAGAGCAGTTCGACGAAGATGAAGATCAGCAGCAGGCCGTCGAGCACCTCGAGCATCACCGTGCTGGTGGGGCTCGAGCCGAGGCCGCGGATGATCGTGTTGACCTGCGCGACCAGCAGCGCCACGGACCCGGCGAGCAGAACGACGGCGATCGCCCAGTAGACCGCGTCCTCGGCGAAGCTCAACACGCGGTCGGCGAACCGTTGCCGGTCCTCTTCGTGTTCGGTCTCGTCCTGCTCCGCCATCCGCTCACGCTATGCGGTTTCGTGCGCGGACACGGGCACTTCGGGGCGGTTCACCGCGGGCGCGTGCTGAGGCTCGCCAGGCAAACGATAGGGTTGACGCATGAAATCGGTTGGCGTCGTTCGTATTCTGCTCACCGCGCTGCTGTTGGCGGGCGCGGTCGCGGGGATTCCGGTGGCGTCGGCGGCGGCGCCACAGTGGTCGGATCTCGACGTCCGCCACTATGACGGGCCGATCCCGGCGCCCGGCGGGTTGATCGAATCGGTTCCGCTGGATCCCGCGCTGTCGGTGGCCGGAGCGGGCGCGGCCTACCGCATCCTCTACGCCACCATCGACCAGCACGACCGTCCGGCGGTCAGCACGGCGGTCGTCTTCACGCCGAAAACACCGCCGCCGCCCGGCGGTTGGCCCGTCGTGGCCTGGGCGCACGGCACCGTCGGCCTCGGGGACGACTGCACACCGTCGGCACGGGCCCGCAGCGACCGCGACAACGAGTACCTGACGCACTGGCTCGACCAGGGCTACGCGGTGGTGGGCAGCGACTACGCCGGGCTGGGGACCCCGGGCCTGATGAGCTACCTCAACAGCGTCACCACGGCACGCGGCGTCGTGGACTCGGTCATCGCTGCCCGCCGGATGGGGTTGGCGCTGTCACCGAAATGGGCCGTCGTCGGCCAATCGCAGGGCGGGGCGGCGGCGGTCGCGACCGCGCGGTGGGCCAGCGAGTTCAGCGCCGGCGCGGGACTGGACTACCGCGGCGTGGTTGCCACCGGCACCCCGGCCCACGTCGAGACCATCGTCAAACAGGCCGGCCCCGACATGGCGGTGCCGGCGGCGCTCGGCCCGGTGGCCAACGCCTACACCGCCTACATCGTCGCCGCGCTGCGCGAGGCGCGCCCCGACCTCGACCTGAACCGCATCCTCAGCCCGGCCGGTCGCCGAGCCGCCGACCAGGCCGAAACCCAATGTCTGGCAGATCTTTCCGCGGCCCTGGCCGACGCGACCGTCCCGGGTTTCTTCACTGCGCCGTTGACCTCGATACCCGGCGCCGCGCAGGCCGTCGATGCGTACATGGGCATCCCGGCCGACGGCTACGACCGGCCGATCTTCCTCGGCGTCGGCCTGCGCGACCGCGACGTGCCACCGGATCTCACGCTGCGGTTCAGCGAGCAACTGTCGGCCCACGATCAGGACGTCACGCTGCGGGTCTATCCCGACGAAGACCACTCCGGCACCGTGCTCGCGTCGCTGGCGGACTCGACGCCGTTTCTGGCGCGCCAGTTCGGCTGACCGCCGCGGGTAGGCTGCGGCGGATGGACGCCGAGTTGCAGCGCTGGAAGGCCGCGGGCCAGTTCTTCGACTATCTGGGCTTCGAGATCTTCTACCGGGTCGACGGGCCGCCGCTGGGCACTGCACCGATCCTGCTGGCCGTGCACGGCTACCCGTTCAACTCGTGGGACTGGTCTATGATCTGGCCGGCGCTCACCGAACGCTTCACCGTCATTGCCCCCGACATGATCGGGATGGGCTTTTCGGCCAAACCGTCCGCGTACGGGTACTCGGTGCCCGACCACGCCGATATGCACGAGGCGCTGCTCGACCACCTGCAGGTCGACCGCTGCCATCTGCTGGCCCACGATCTCGGTGATTCGGTGGGCCAGGAACTGTTGGCGCGCAGCGAGTTCGGCCAGCACGCGTACGGGACGGTGCGCTACGAGTCGATCACCTGGCTCAACGGTGGGCTGTTCAACGAGGTTTACACGCCGCGGACGATGCAGAAGCTCATGTCGGGCACCCCGCTGGGTGATGTGCTGAGCGCGCTTCAAGGCAGTCCGCTGTCGCGCCGGATCCTCGAACCCACGGTCAACGAGATGTTCGGCCCCGACACCAAACCGTCACGCGAACTGATGGACCGGTTCCACGAGATCCTCGAGTACAACGACGGCAAGAAGGTGCTGCACAAGGTCGGCCGGTTCATCGGCGACCGCTACACCCACCGCAACCGGTGGGTGCGCGCGATGCGGCAGACGGCGGTCCCGATGCGCCTCATCGACGGCCCGGTCGACCCGAACTCCGGCGCGCACATGGCCCGCCGATACGCCGAGGTCATTCCCGACGCCGATGTGGTGATGCTCTCGGACCGCATCGGTCACTGGCCGCAACTCGAGGCGCCCGATAAGGTGCTGACGCACTTCTTCGCCCACGTGGACAAGGTGCTCAGTGCTTGAGCGCCTCGGCCAGCACCGGCACCGTCAACTCCCGCTGCCAGGGCCGCGCCCGCGCGTCGCGCAGGAACTCATCGACCGTGGCCGCGATGTCGTCGGTATCCGCACGGAGCTCCCAGTCCCAGCACAGCCGGCGCACCACGTCGGGGGAGATCAGATTCTCCGTCGGCACCGAAACCCGTTGCGACACAGTGGCCAACCCGGCGCGGACCGCCTCCAGCCGGGCAGCGGCCTCGGGCTTGCGCCTGGCCCACCGCGACGCCGGCGGGGGACCGTTCGACGGCTCCTGCGAGCGGGGCGGGTCGTCGGTGCTGCGTGCGCGCGCCAGCGCGTCCAGCCACACCTTGGCGCTGCGCCGCTGGCGGTTGCCGCCGAACACGGGCAGCGCGGTGAGCTTGTCGACGGTGTCGGGGTCGGTGGTCGCGGCATTGATGATCGCCGCGTCGGGCAGGATGCGTCCGGGCGCGATGTCGCGGCGCTGGGCGATTTGGTCGCGGGCGGTCCACAACTCGCGGACCGCGGCCAGCGCGCGCGGGTCGCGGATCTTGTGGATACCTGACGTGCGCCGCCACCTTTCCCGCCGGGTGGGCGAGGCCTCGAAGGTGCGCAGATGCTCGAATTCCTGTGCCGCCCATTCGGTTTTGCCCTGCTCCTCGAGCACACCGGCGATGGCGTGGCGCAGGTCGATGAGCACTTCGACGTCGAGTGCGGCGTAATTGAGCCACTCGTCGGGCAGCGGACGTTGCGACCAGTCCGCGGCGCCGTGGCCCTTCATCAACTGCAGCCCCAGCAGCCGTTGCACCATCGCGGCGAGGTTGACCTTGTCGTAGCCGGCCAGCCGGCCCGCCAGTTCGGTGTCGTAGAGCCGCAGCGGCCGGATGCCGAGTTCGGCCAGGCACGGCAGGTCCTGGTCGGCGGCGTGCAGCACCCACTCGTCGGTGCCGAGCACCTCGGCGACCGGCGCCAGCGTCGCGACCGGATCGGCGCCGTGGCTGACCGGGTCGATCAGCACCGTACCCGCGCCGTCACGCCGAATCTGAATGAGGTAGGCCCGATTCGAGTACCGGAACCCCGACGCCCGCTCGGCGTCGACGGCGAACGGTCCGTGCCCGGTCGCCAAAAGCTCTGCGGCCCTGCGGATCTCGCTGACGCTGATCGACAGGTCCGGCACCCCGTCGCGGGGCGCCAGCAGCGGGGTGGCGTCGGGCTCGGCCGGTTCGCTCGGTTCGGCGGCCACCTCGGACGAGTCGGCTGGTTCGCGGTCGACCATCGTCAGGCGCGGGTGCGGGAGCTCAGATCGGTGACGCCCTGCGGCGGCAACCCGGCGGCGTGCTCGAGTACCTCGCAGAACGCCTCGACATGGGGCCCGAGGTCCAGCGTCGTCGCCGTCCATGAGGCGCGCAGCTCGAGCTGATGCGCCCGCGGGGGCCCCGAGATGTCGCCGTAGCGCACGGAGGTCGTGGCGGTGACCGTGCCGCCCAGTGCGGTGACGTGCTCCTCGCGCTGCGCGAGCGCGTCGACGAGCCAGCTCCACGCGACCTCGGGCAGCAGCGGGTCGACGGCCTCGCTGGAGTCGAGGTCGGCCTGGATGTAGGCGACCAGGCGCATCGTGCCGTCCCAGGCCTCCGCGCCCTCGGGGTCGTGCAGCAGGATCAGGCGGCCGAACGCATCGCCCTCGGAGCGTTCCGGCACGATCGCCGTCTCGGGGTGGCGGACCTCGGCGCCCAGCGCATAGCTGAACGGCGCCAGCCGCTGCGGCGGGCGGATCGGGCCCAGCTCGATTTCCGGTCGGACGGTGGTGGCATTCATCGCCGCCACCGCTTCGCGGAACTGAGCCGGTTCGGCGGTGGTCACGACGATTGACGCTAGCCCATCTGGGCAGGTCTGTGCGCGTGGCGCGCCGATTCGTCAGAGCAACGCGTCCGGTTGAGGCGAGGGCGGCTCCCGCGCGTCCGCATGGCAGCATTGAAAGCGATGAACAACCGCCGTGAGCTGCCCGAGTCGCCGTATCTGGCCGCCGCGAGCGGCCGCAAACCCAGTCGTGTGCCCGTGTGGTTCATGCGGCAGGCCGGTCGCTCGCTGCCCGAGTACCGCGAGCTGCGCGCCAAGAACACCATGATGCAGGCGTGCTTCGACGCCGAACTCATCACCGAGATCACGCTGCAGCCGATCCGCAGGCACGGTGTCGACGCCGCGATTCTGTTCTCCGACATCGTGGTGCCGTTGCGCGCGTCGGGCATCGCGCTCGACATCGTGCCCGACGTCGGCCCGGTGATCGAGCACCCGATCCGCACGGCCGCCGACGTGGCCGCGGTCAAACCGCTTGAGTCGCAACAGGTCGCGCCGGTCGCCGAAGCCGTCGGCATGTTGGTCTCCGAGCTCGGTGACGTCCCGCTGATCGGGTTCGCCGGGGCGCCGTTCACGCTGGCGTCGTATCTGGTGGAGGGCGGCCCCAGCCGCAACCACGAGCGCACCAAGGCGATGATGCTCGGCGACACCGACACCTGGCACGCGCTGATGAGCGCGCTGACCGACGTCACGATCGGGTTCCTGCAGATGCAGGTGGACGCCGGCGTCGACGCGATCCAGGTGTTCGACTCGTGGGCCGGGACGCTGTCGCTGGCTGACTACCGCAAATACGTGCAACCGCACAGCACCCGGGTGTTCGAGACGCTGGCCGCCGCCGGTGTGCCGATGACGCACTTCGGGGTGGGCACCGCCGAACTGCTCGGCGCGATGTCGCAGGCCGCGTCGGGTCACGGCGCCCCGGCGGTCACCGGCGTCGACTGGCGCACCGCACTGGCCGACGCCGCAACCCGGGTGGTGCCCGGCACCGCGCTGCAGGGCAACCTCGATCCGGTGGTGCTGCTGGCCGGCTACCCGGTCGCCGAACGGGCCGCGCGGGCCGTCGTCGAGGACGGCCGGCGCGCCGTCGACGCCGGGGCCGCGGGCCATGTGTTCAACCTCGGCCACGGCGTGCTGCCCGGCACTGATCCCGGCGTGATCACCGAGGTGGTGACGTTGGTGCACTCGCTATGAGCCCGGCGTACTGCGTCGTCGGCGGGGGGATCTCCGGTCTGGTCGCCGCCTACCGGCTGCGGGTCGCGGCCGGTCCGCAGGCCTCGATCACGCTGTTCGACCCGGCCGACCGGCTCGGCGGCGCGCTGCGCACCGAACGCATCGGCGGCCAGGCGATGGACGTCGGCGCGGAGGCGTTCGTCGCCCGCCGGCCGGAGGTGCCGGCGCTGCTGGCCGAGCTGGGTCTGGCGAACCGCCAGGTCGGCACCACCGGCGCGCGGCCGCTGATCTACAGCCAGGACCGGCTGCACCCGCTGCCGGCGGGCACCTTGCAGGGGATCCCGGCGCAGCCGTCGGCGCTGGCCGGACTCGTCGACGACGCGACGATCGCCCGCATGCACGACGAGCGCAACCGCCCGCTGCGCTGGCGGCACGGTGCGGACCCGTCGGTGGCCGAACTGGTCGGCGACCGCTTCGGTGACCAGGTCGTCACCCGATCGGTCGAACCTCTGCTGGCCGGCGTGTACGCGGGTTCGGCGGCGACGATCGGGGTGCGCTCGGCGGTGCCGACGCTGGCCGGGGCGTTGGATCGCGGCGCGCGCAGCCTCACCGACGCCGTGCGCGAGGCGGTGCCGCCGCCGGTCACCGGATCGGTGTTCGGGGCCGTCGACGGCGGTTACCGGGTGCTGGTCGACGAGCTGATCCGCCGGGCTCGGGCGCAGTGGGTGCAGGTCGGCATCGAGCGGGTGGCCCGGGCGGCGGCCGGCTGGGACCTGGTCGACGACGAAGGGACCCGCCACCACGCCGACGCAATGGTGCTGGCGGTGCCTGCGCCGGTGCTGGCGCGCATGGTCGCCGACGTCGCGCCGCGCACGGCGGCGGCCGCGCGGCGCATCCCGGTGGCGTCGACGGCGCTGGTGGCGCTGGCGCTGCCCGGCGGCACGCCGCTGCCGCAGCAGTCCGGTGTGCTGGTCGCGTCGGGGGAGCAGCGGCTGCGGGCCAAGGCCGTGACGCTGACGTCGCGCAAGTGGGGGCCGCGCGGCAACGTGGAACTGGTGCGGCTGTCGTTCGGCCGGTTCGGCGACAACCTGACTCGCGGCGCCGGCGACGAGGATCTGCTCGGCTGGGCGGCGGAGGACCTGGCGACGCTGTTCGGGGTGCACACCGAACCGGTCGACTGCCACGTGCAGCGGTGGATCGACGCGATGCCGCAGTACGGTCCCGGCCACGGCGAGCTGATCGGCGAGCTGCGGTCCGGACTGCCGCCGACGATCGCGGTGGCGGGCGCCTTCCTCGACGGGATCGGCGTGCCCGCATGTGTGGCGGCGGCCACCAGGGCGGCCGCGTCGCTGGTGACCGCCCGCGTGGCACGATAGGGCTATGGCCAAGCTCGACTTCGACGCGCTCAACTCGACGATCCGCTACCTGATGTTCTCGGTGTTCTCGGTGCGACCGGGGGAGCTCGGCGACGAGCGTGCGGCGGTCGCCGACGAGACCGCGACGTTCATCAAGCAGCAGGAGGAGCGCGGGGTCGTGGTCCGCGGCCTGTACGACATCGCGGGCATGCGCGCCGACGCCGACTTCATGATCTGGACGCACGCCGACAACGTCGAGGCGCTGCAGGCGACCTACGCCGATTTCCGCCGCACCACCACGCTGGGCCGCGCGAGCGACCCGGTGTGGAGCAACGTGGCGTTGCACCGCCCCGCGGAGTTCAACAAGAGCCACATCCCGGCGTTCCTCGCCGGTGAGGAACCGGGCAACTACATCTGCGTGTATCCGTTCGTGCGGTCGCTGGACTGGTACCTGCTGCCCGACGAGGAGCGCCGCCGCATGCTGGCCGAGCACGGCATGGCCGCCCGCGACTACAAGGACGTCCGCGCGAACACGGTGCCGGCGTTCGCGCTGGGCGACTACGAATGGATCCTGGCGTTCGAGGCGCCCGAACTGCACCGGATCGTGGACCTGATGCGCGATTTGCGGGCCACCGACGCGCGGCGGCACGTGCGCGAGGAGACGCCGTTCTTCACCGGGCCGCGGATCAGCGCCGAGCAGCTGGTCGACCGGCTGCCCTGAGTTTGCCTCTCGCGTCAAGATTGCGCTCAGGGTCGTGATGCGAATCCGATCACGACCCTGCTCGCAATCTTCGCGTCAGGAGTTCGGCTTGAGCCGCAGTGAGATCGAGTTGATGCAGTAGCGCTGGTCGGTCGGGGTGGGGTAGCCCTCGCCCTCGAAGACGTGGCCCAGGTGGCTGTGGCAGTTGGCGCACAGCACCTCGACGCGGTGCATGCCCAGCGAGTCGTCGGCCCGCAGGATCACCGCATCGGAGTCCGCGGGGTCGAAGAACGACGGCCAGCCGCAGTGCGACTCGAACTTCTCGGTGCTGCGGAACAGTTCGGCGCCGCAGGCGCGGCACTCGTAGATGCCCTCGGTCTTGGTGTCGGTGTACTCGCCGGTGAACGGGCGCTCGGTGCCGGCCTCACGCAGGACGTGGAACTCCTCGGGGGTCAGCTTCTGGCGCCACTCGTCGTCGGTCAGCTGCAGTTTGGGAGCCGGAATGGTCATCACTCCACGCTACTAGCGATCCTCTGCCGCACGCACCCGCTGCTCGGCATACGCGAAGGCCGCCGCCTCGTCGTCGAGGTCGAATTGGCAGGCCCAGTCCAGACGCCCGTCAAGAACTCCGGCCACATCGACGAACGACCACGCGTGCCGCTTCCCATCGCGTCCGACCGCTTCCCCCTCGAACCGGCCGATCGCCACCGTCGGCGACAGCCAGTGGATCGACGAGTGCCATATGCGCGTGGATTCCATCATCGCCGTGAGGTCTTCGTAGGTGACGCGCAGATCGGCGGCGGAGCGGTCCCCGAAGCCTGACCGCGTTCGATCATGCAAGCGGAAGTCTGCAGTGCTGAGGACGCCGAGCGCGCGGTCGTAGTCGTTGTTGTTCAGGGCGACCGCGTACTCCGTGACCGTCGTACCCGCCTCCGCGAACGCGGCACCCGCGCCGCGGTAGAAACGGTGGTCCAGTTCCCGGTACGCCGCGTCGAAGTCGTCCTCCCCAAAGCGGCCGTAGTAGCAAATACGGTCTTCGGCGTCAGTCTCGATCACATACAGATAACGGGTCTCGTAACCAGAGTCGTTGGACCACCGGGTGCGCGACAACTGCAGCGTGTCACCGCGCACCGCCAGGGTGTCGCCCTCGAACGACGAGTACTGGTCGAGGATTTGGACGCATGCCGTGTAGACATCGCTGGGGGGTTCTGCGGCCATCTTCCACCGGTCGTCGTAGTCGTACCAGTCAGCGAACAAAGCTGCTGCTGCGGAGGGGTCGTGGGCTTGCATCGCCTGGCCCACCTTGTGCCAGGCGCTACTTGCTCGGTTGGCGACCTCAAGCCGACTGGCGGAGCTGCGCACCCGCTCCTCGGCGTAGGCGAAGGCGGCCTCTTCATCATCGATTTCGAACTCGCACAACGCCGAGCAGCGCCCGGCCGCGAACTCGCCAACCACTAGTCGCGTCCACGCGTACTGCTCGCCGTCAGGCCCGGCCGCCTCGCGCTGGAAGGTTGCTACGCAGCATGTTGGAGAAATCCAGTGCTCCTGCGAGTTCCACGATCGCACCGACACCACAAACTCGGCGAGGCCTTCGAAGGCGGACCGGAACTCAGCTACCGTGCGATCTGAGAACACGGAACTGGACCGATTCGTCACCCGTAGCGCGGGGTCATGAAGCTCGCCGAACGCGCGGTGTACATCACCGTCGTTGAGAGCGACCATCACCTCCGTCGCAATCGACGTGGCAGCGGCGACGGCCGCTCCCTCGCCCGCACAATAGCGTCGCGTGAGTTCCCGGTAAGCGCTGTTGAAATCGTCCTCATCGAAACGGCTTTCGGACGACAACAGACCCGCGTCGTCGATCTCGAACAGGTGCAGGTATGCGGTCTCGTTGCCAGCATCATCGGACCAGCGGCTCCAGTGCAGGCTCAACCGGTCACCACGCACCGCAAGCGTCCGCCATTCGGACTGCTGGTACTGCGCGAGGATCCGCTCCAAGGCGGTGCGCAATTCAGCCCCGCCGGCGACGGGGCCGCCCGCGAGTCGTCGGTGATCGTTGTAGATGTACCCGGCCGCGGTGCAGGCCATCGCCGCATCGACGTCGCGAGCCGCCATCGCTCTCATGAGTTCTTCGGTTTTCTCGCTGGCTCGGTTCTGTACCCGAAGCCGGCTCGCTCGCGCCGTCGTCTGCTCCGCGGCGTACGCGAATGCGGCCTGCTCGTCATCGATCTCGAACTGGGCGACCGATGCCAGGCGCAGGTCGCGGAACTGGCAGACGTGCAACCTCGTCCACCGGTACCCCTCACCGTCGTGACCGGTGGCTTCGCGTTCCAAGCGAATGACGAGCACCGAAGGCGACACCCACCGCAGCGCGGCCACCCATGATCGCGACGAGCTGACCATCGCCGACAACTCCTCGAAGCTCGCGCGAAGGTCGGCGGCAGACCGATCGGGGAAAAGCGCATGAGATCTGTTGACGATCCGAAGATCTGGCGTACTCAGGTCTCCGAAGGCCTGGTCGAAATCACCGTTGGACAACGCGAGCACCCAGTCCGTCGCCACCTGGCCGCACTCCGCGTAGGGTGCGCCTTCACCGGTATAGAACCGACGATCGAGGTCCCGGTACGCGGCTTCGAAGTCGTCGCTGTCGAAGCGGCCTTCGTACACGAACAGTCCGTCGTCGCCGACTTCGTAGACATGGAGGTAGTCCGTCCGGTTCCCGGCCTTGTCGGACCACGTGCTCGCCTGCAGACTGAGCGTCTCACCGCGTACGGCGAGGGTGCGCCACTGGAATGTGCTGTACTGGGCGAGGATTCGTTGGCCAGCGGCGCGCAGGCCCGCGGCGTTGCGGACCGGGTCGCCCCGTATCCGTCGATGGTCGGCGTACACCGACGGGTTCGCGTAGCAGGCGACACCGCCGTCGAGGTCGCCCGCCTGCATCGCTCGCTGCAGCGTCGCGACGCTGGTGCAGCACCTATTGGTCGTCGCCAAGCGAGTATCGTTCGCGCGTGTGCGTTCCTCGGCGTACGCGAACGCCGCCTCTTCGTCATCGAGATCGAATAGGGATGCCGACGCGAACTTGCCCTCGCGGATCTCGCTGACCGCGATCCACGTCCACGCATATCGTTCGCCGTCGCGGCCGACGGCCTCCTGCTCAAGGCGGCTGACGCACAGGTTCGCCGAGAGCCACAGTCCGACCGACGGCCACATCCGCGCGGAGTCGACCATCTCGCTGAGGTCCGCGTAGCTCGTCCGCAGATCACTGACCGAGGGGTCGGGAAATGCGGCTCTCGAATGGTTGGTCAAGCGGAAGTCGGGCGTGGTGAGGTGCCCGAGCGCCCGGTCGATTTCACCGTTGATCAACGCAGCCATGTATTCGGTCGCGACCGCGCCCGAGGTCGCGAACGCCGCACCTTCGCCGTCGTAGAACCGGCGTTCGAGCTCGCGGTAGGCGCCCTCGAAGTCGTGTTCGTCGAAACGGCCCTGATAGCAGACGCGACCCCGCTCGTCGATCTCGTTGACGTAGTGGGTGATCGCCTCGTTACCGTCGTCATCCGACCAGCGGCTCCACGCTAGGTGCAATCGGTCGCCACGTACCGCGAGTACGCGGAATTCGAAGTCGGCGTACTGGGCGAACACGCGCTCGATGGCCGCGCGCATCCCGTCGCGCCCTGCGATCGGGTCACCTCCGAGGCGGCGGCGATCGTCGTAGACGAAGTCCTCGGCGAACACCGCCAGTGCGCCCTCGATATCGCGCGCCCGCAACGCCGCGATGATTTCCGGGATATGCGCGCACGACGTATTGGTGACGGCCATGCGGGTGGACGCGCCGCGCACTCGATCCTCGGCGTAGGCGAACGCACCCTCCTCGTCGTCGGCGTCGAACTCGCACATCGTGACGAACCGTCCGTCGCGGTGTTCAGTCGCAAGCAGCATCGTCCAGGTGTAGCGTTCGCCGTCGGCGCCGACGGCCTCGCGTTCCAGGCGTGACACGGTCACCGTCGGCGAAAGCCACTGCACCACCGACATCCACGCCTTCTTCGACGCGACAAATGTGTTGAGTTCCACGAGGCTGTCGCGCAAATCCGCACCGGTCCGATCGGGGAAAGCCCGGCTGGACCGGCTCTCCACGCGTAGTTCCGGGACGCTGAGCTCGCCGACGAGGCGGTCGAACTCACTGTGCGCCATAAGTAGCGGAGCCTCGCTGGCTGGTAGCCCGTTGAGCGCGTACGTCGCACCCTCCCCGGCGTAGTACCGGCGATCGAGCTCGCGGTAGGCGTCCTCGAAGTCGTCCTCGTCGAAGCGGCCCTCGTACACGATGTGGTCGCCGACGTCGATCTGCTGTATGTGCAGGTGGGTGGTCTCGTTGCCGGAGTCGTCGGACCAGCGGCTCCAGCTCATCTGCAGTCGCTCCCCGCGCACGGCCAGCACGCCCCACTCGAAGTTGCTGTAGTGCTGCAGCACTCGAGCTGTCGCCGCGCGCATGTCGACGATCGCATCACCGCTCAGGCGGCGGTGGTCATCGAACACGATGCGATCGCTGAACCGGGCCATCGCCGACTCGAGGTCGTGGGCCCGCAGTGCGTCGACCACCGCGCCCATGGTGTCAGTTGCGCGGTTGGCCCTAGCCAGCCTCGACCCGGTGCCGGCCACTGCCGTCGTGAGCGATTCGACCGGGCGAGAGATGGCGGCGGCCACCTCCTTCGCCGCATACAGGCGCTCGGCGTCCGCCCGGGCGTCGCCTGCTCCGCGGGGATCACCGGCCGCCGACAGCACTCGGCTCAACGCCAGGCACGCGTCGGCATGGTCGAGGATGAGATCGGTGCCGCGGGCCACCTCGGCCGCGTCCCGCGCGATCGCGACGGCCTCGTCGTGGCTACCCTGCGCCGAAATGATCTCCGCCCGTACTGCGCGCCAAGCGATTGCCGTCTTCAAGTTCTGACCCGCAAGGTGTTCGCTGATGTCCGCGTAGCGGTCGGCCTCCTCGACTCGCCCCTGGGCCAGTAGCGAGCGGGCCAGCAGTGCGGCCGCCTGGCCTGCGTCAGCGCCGACCCCCAACGCCTCGAGTCCTTCCAGCGCGGCGCGGAAATGCGGTTCGGCGGCAACCGGGTCGCCGTCCATGGACTCGATGATCCCGGCGAACAACTCGGTCTCCATCAGTCCATGCCGCAGGCCGAGATCGGCCACCACCTGACGGGCGTCGGCCAGCATCGACCGGGCCCTGTCGGGTCGGCCGCGCAACAGCTCCAGCACGGCCAGGCAGCGCAGCGACGTGGCCTCGAGCGACGGTGCGGCCGTCGTCATCCGTTGCATGCGCACCACATCGAGACAGCGGCCGCCCGCCTTGGGTACCGGACTCGGCCCCCACAGTGCGGCGCTGGGCGCGGCACCCAGCGCCGCGGTGATCTGGCGGTGGTCTCCACTGCGCCGCGCGGCGATGAGGGCTTCAAACAGGTCTGCCTCGCAGTCACCGATCCGGCCGAGTCGGGACCGGGCACTGGCCCGCACCCGGTGCGCCTTGGCCAGACCCGCTGGATCCTGGCGACGGGAGAATTCGTCGATGGCCTCCTGCAGCCGCGCATCGACATCCGGCAGGCGGGAGGGTTCGGTGTAAACCTGCAGCTGGCAGCGATAACAGATGGCCCACGGCCGCAACATGTTTCCGGCGATTCGCTCCAAATCCTCGACCAGCGGTGTCCCCGACGCGACGTCGCCGGCAGACAGGAACGCCTCACACCCGATGAGCAGCAGGTCGGCGTGCACCGCCGGGTCGTCGCCGGCGAGTACCGCTCCCCGAGCCGCCTGCGCGCCCGCCGACACCAGCTCGTCGCGGTCGAGTGCGCGCCGGGCCGACGCGGCGTAATAGCGCGCGGCGCGCAGAGCCAGATCGTCGGCGGGCTCGCCGAGGTCGACACGGTAGGTATGCGCCGCCTCGAGGTGGCGTGCGATGAGTTCGTCGGATTCAAACGTCGCGCCGCCGCCGGTCCGCAGCCAGTCGGCCAGCCGCTGATGCAGTTCTGCGCGCTCCGACTTCAGCAGCCGGCGGTAGGCGACATCGCGGATCAGCACGTGATGAAACCGCCACACCGGCTCGTTGCCCAGGTAGCTGCCGCTGGGCTGCGCAAGATCGCCCCTGCGAAGCCTGTTGAGCGCCAGGTTGATCGCTGGCTCGTCAAGGGTGGTCAGGGCGCGAATGGCGGAGGGGGAGAAGTCGCTGCCGACCACCGAGGCGATTTCGAGGACCCGCCGATCCACGGTGTCGAGCCGTTCCAGCCGCGACGCCAGCAGCGCATGAATGGTGGGTGGTATCGAGATGGCGTCCACGTCGATGGTGAGTCGCCATCCGTTCGGTTGTTCGACGAGCACGCCGTCGTGCGCCAACATCCCGATGAACTCCCTGACGAAAAGCGGGTTGCCGCCCGTCGACGCCGGTAATCGGTGCAGCAGGTCGTCGGGCAGGCGGTTGGCGCCGAGCACGGTGGCGGCGAGTTCGGCGGTCGCGGCGGCGTCGAGTCCGTCGAGGTGGATCGCCTCGGCCACCCACCGGCTCGCCGTGACGAGATCGGGCCGCAGCTGCCGCAATTCGGGACGCGCCAGTGCGAGCACGAGCACCGGCACGCCGCGCACCCATTCCAGCAGGTGCTCGATGAAGTCGAGCAACAGCGTGTCGGCCCACTGGATGTCGTCGAGGACGAGTACGACGGGGCCCGATGTCGCCGACACCTCGACGAAACGGCGCAGCGCCCAGAAGTTCTCCTCGACCGAGCCGGGGACACCGGTGGTCAATCCGTCGAGGTCACGCAGTAGCCGGTCGCGTTCGGGAGTGCCCGTGGGCACGGCTACATGGAGGTCGATACCGCGCAACATCTCCACGAGCGGCGCCAGTGCCACCGTCCCCTCGGTGTCGCACCGGGCCTGCAACACCGACGCATGCGACGAGCGGGCACCGAATTCGTTCGCGAGCCGCGTCTTGCCGACGCCGGGATCCCCGATGAGGGTGACCAACCGGGCCCCGCCGCCGGTCACGGCGTCGTCCAGGACCGCTTGCAGGCGCCGGATCTCGTCGGTGCGTCCGACGAGGGGAGTGGCGTCGGTGACCTCGGCCGCGGTCCCGAGGCACTGGTAAACCGCCACCGCCGCGCTGCGGCCTTTGACCTGCACACGTCCCAGTGATTCGTACCGGTATCGGCCGCGAGTGGCGCGCCACGTCTCCTCGCCGACGACGACCTGCCCCCGCGGGCACTCCGACTCCAGTCGTGCGCCGACGTTGAGCGCATCACTGACGAGATCGGCGTCGTCGGCGCCGACGACGACCTCGCCGGTGTTGACCGACACTCGCAACGCCAGCTCTACGGCGTACCGGCGGTTGACCATGGCGGCGAAGTCGACGAACGACTCCTGCAGTGCGACAGCCGCTTCGACGGCGCGAACGGCGTCGTGCGGCCCGACGTCGGGCACTCCCCAAACCGCCATGAACCCGTCACCGATGTACTTGACCACGCCGGCCCGGTGCCGGTCGGCGGTTGCGCGTAGCAGGTCGTGGTAGCGGCCGATGATCTCACGTGCGGTCTCGGCGTCCACCTGCTCTTCGAAGCTCGTCGACCCGGCCAGGTCGGCGAACAGGACGGTGACGGTCTTGCGGACCGGCGTGGCGGAGACGTCGGTGGCGGCACCCGCCTGCAGCGGCGCGCCACAGGCGCGGCAGAACCGGGCGGTGGCACGTGCCTCGACTCCGCACGTCGCGCAGACCTGCGCGAGCGAGGCGCCGCATCCTTCACAGAAGCGTGCATCCTCCTCGTTCGCGGTGCCGCAGCCGGAGCAGACTCGGCGGTGCTCGGTCATCGTCAGTCCGGTCGCAGCGAGAACGCGTCGTGGTCTTCGGCGGCGGCCGCGGCATTGTGCGTCATGGCGCGGAGCAGGTCGCGCTGTCGATCGTTGACGACGTCGATCTGGCCGACAGCCAGCACTGGGTATGCGAAACACCAGGCGGTGGCCAGCCGGTAGTCGCGGCTCAACTTCTCATGGGCGTAATCGATTCCAGCTTCGACCAGCCGTTCGGCGTACCGCGAGAGCAACTGCCGTTCGCAGGCGCGGCGTGTGTCGGTCGTCAAACTCTGGCTGATGAAATAGGCGAGGTCGTAGGCGCCGCGTCCCTTCGTGCTGAGCTGCCAGTCGAGAGCGGTCAACGGCGGATCGCCGGGCTCGGCGGCGAAGAACAGCTGGTCCAGACGCAAGTCGCCGTGGAGGAAAGTGTTTGGGGGACGCGATATCTCGGCCATCAACCACGGCATCAGCGAGAGAAAACGTTCGCCGAACGCCCGCGTCTCGGGCGAGAGCTCGTCGCCGAAACGGCCGAGGAACTCGGGCCATGAGGCCTGGTAACTGGCCACGGTGCTGCCTGAGAACGGCGGCTCGCACAGTGTCGTCAACCATGTCAGGGAGGCCAACTGGTCGCTGTTCCACCAGTGAGCGTGGTGAGCGGCGATCGCGTCGATCACTGTCTCCGCGTCGGACGCCGCGCAACCCGTGATCTGATCAGCGCGCCGACGGTGCCCGACGTCTTCGAGGACCAGCACGAAATCGTGCGTCGTCTCGTCGATCGCCGCGAAGTAGGGCCGCGCCGGGCGCAGCGGATTCGACAGGCCGATCTCCTGGTAGAAGCGGATCTCGCGCTGGTACAGCCCCAGGTCCTCGCACAGCACCGACCGGGCGCGTGCGTCGAGTGTCGGCATCTTGATCACGACGGACTCCGGCACATCGATGCCGGTGAGCCGGACCCGGAACAGCCGACCCAACAGCCCGACCCCGACCGCTATCTGCTCGATGTCGGCGGTGCGCACGTCGGCGCGTAGGGCCTGGCTGAGCCAGTCGGCAGTGATCGACGACGGGTCGACCGGAATCTTCGGCACGGACTCGCCTCCCCTCGAGCGAAACAATCCTACGAGGAAGAAGCGGGGTTGCGCCGGATTTGACGACGCCGGGGTGCGCGGTTAGCTAATCGGCGGTGCGGTGGGCTTCGCCGGCGCGGTCGACGCCTCCGGCTCGGGCGGCGCCTTCGTCGTCATCCATACCGGGTCGATGCCGCCGTCGAGCCGGCCCTCGGCCTTGGCGTCCAGATAGCGGAAGTACAGCACCGAGAACACGACCACGAGCATCAAACTCCACCCGTAGGTGAACTTCATGTACTCGAGGAACCGCCCGGTCGACGGCCAGTGGCCGAGCAGCCAGCGGTCCGCGCTCATGAACCCGTAGATCGCCAGCCACGCCGGCCAGTTGCGCAGCACCGAATTCTTCAGCACCACCGTCATCAGGAACGGGAACAGCATCATCGAGTAGTAGCCCTGGCCCAGCGAGAGCACCAGGAACGACGTGATCAGCAGCACGCCCGACGACGTCGCCATCCAGAACAGGGGGTCGCGGGTGCGGTAGTACTTGTACAGCAGCCACAGCGAGATGATCGCGATCACCGCAAAAGCGATGCGCAGCAACAGCATCAGCCAGGTCGGCAACCCGTAGTAGGTGCCGTTGCCGACGATGGAGCTGTTGAAATAGTCACGGGTCGTCATGATGTAGGGCACGGTGCGGGTGAAGAAGCTCATCGGGTCGCTGATCAGCGGCCACGCCGCGACGTTGAACACCAGCGGCACCGCGACGGCGCCGACGAGCGCGCGCCACTGCCGGTTCAGCAGCGGCAGCAACAGCAGCGGGGCCAGCAGCGGTTTGACCACCAGCGTCAACCCGATCGCCGCACCGGCCAGCCACTCGTGGTTGCGTTTGCCGTCGAGCAGCCAGCGGAAGAACAGCACCTCGGCCAGCAGGATGCAGCCGTTGATATTGCCGAAAACCAGTGTGTTGATCACGCTTTCGGTGCAGAACATCGCCGCCAGCAGCGCGGGCAGCGCCACCGAGCGGTGGTCGAAATCGAACAGCCGGATCAGGAAGTAGGCGGCCAGCACGATCGCGATCGTGTTGAACGTGATGAACCAGTACCGCGAGGCGTCGACGGGCAGGTACCCGAACGGTGCCATCAGCAGCGTGCCGCCTGGCGGATAGAGGTAATGCGGGTCGACGTGGTTGAAGTGCTCGTTGTAGATGTCCCAGCCCATCTTGAAGTTGACGACCGCCCGGTAGACGGGCCCGTAGTCGTCGGTGATGTAGCCGTTGGTGGCGAGCACGTAGCTGCGGTGGATGATGAACAGGATCGCCAGCGGCCACAGGATGAGCTTCAACACCGTCGCCACGTCGGGCGGCGACGTCCGGGGCCGGAATGGGGCGGTCACAAGATCGCGCACGACCGCACCGTACCGGACCTGTGTGGGCATGAGCCGTCAGGCCGGGCAGAACGTGTCGGTCTCAGGCAGTTTGCCGCTGTCGACGTAGCCGAGCACCGGCGGCAGCGCGCACGGCGAGTAGATCGACGCGCCGTGTCCAATGCCCTGCCACATCACCCGCCGGTTGGGCGAGCCGGCGTTGATGGCGGTGGCGGCGACCGCGGCGACACCTTCATTGCCGACGATCGGGTCGTTGTGCGTGCCCAGCAGCAGCACCGGGATCTTGAGGTTCTTCGGCTCCTCCGGCGGGGTGCCGCTGGGCCAGTTGAGGCAGTCGACGAGGTTCAACGCGCCGACGGTGCCGAACTGCGGGTAGAGCTTGTTCCAGGCGACCACGAGTTCGCGCACCCGGTCGGGCGTCGGGCGGTTCAGCGAGTCGCTGCAGCCGTTGACGAACTGGCCGTCGGTGTCGCGTAGGCTTTCGGCCTCGGTGATCAGGTCGGTGAGCGGGTTGGTGTCGCCGCTGCGGGCGGCGGCGATCGCGGCGGCCAGGGCGTTGCCCGAGGCGATGCGGTCGCCGCGCGGATAGGCCAGCGCGGTCGAGATGGCGTTGGCGACGGTGGCGACGGCGGCGCCGTTGGGTCCGCGGCCCTCGCGGGCGGCGGACAGCACCGCGTCGACGGCGCCCTTGGCGTCGCCGCCCAGCGGGCAGTTCGTCGCCGCACACTGGGCGGCCCACGCGTCGAGCGCGGCCTGTTCGCCCTTCACGCGCTGCTCCATCGCGGCCTCGGCGGCGATGCCGAGCGGCAGCGGCGAGTCGAGCACCAGCCGCGCGACCTTGTTGGGGTGCGAACCCGCGTAGGCGAGGGCGACCTGGGCGCCGTTGCCGATGCCGAGCAGCGCCAGCGTCGGCACGTCCCAGGTGCTGCGCAGCCGTTCGAGGTCCTCGGCGGCGTGCGAGTTGTCGTAGGCCGAGTCGCCGGGGGCGATGCTGTCGGTGCAGCTGGTCGTCGCGGTCTGCACGATGGCGCCGAGGTTGGCCACCGGGTCGTCGCCGGCCTGGAACTGCGCCTGGTCGAGCATCTCCTGGCGGTCGAACAGGTCGCGGCAGTCCAGCGCACCGGACATGCCGAGGCCGCGGCGGTCGACGGCGACGACCGGGCGGGTGTTGAGCACGTCGGCGCCCGAGCGTGACAGCCATACAGGCAGCTGCAGCGACGACGGCAGGTCGGTGCCGGTCGTCATCACCAGCGGGCCGGCGTCCTCGGGGGTCTGCGGGCCGCGGGCGCGGACCACGCCGATGCTCACCGACCCCGACGCCCCGTTGATCGGGTCGAGGTCGGCGTCGTAGCTGGCGCAGTCCAGCGTCACGCCGGGCAACGGCGGCACCGACGCGTCGCCGAAGACTCGCGACGTGCAGTCGCGCCACTCCATGTCGTTCTTGGGCTTCTCGATCGGCGGGGGACCGCTGGCCTGCTGGGTGGGCGGCGGCTCGCCCTGCGGGCCCGCGCCGGAGTTGGTGGCGAAGCGCGGGTTGGCGGCCAACCCCGGTGAGCAGGCCGCGACGACCGCCGCCACGGTTGCCAGGCTCAGAACCCGGACCAGCTGACCACGCCGTTGCATGCCGACCACAGTACTGATGGCCGCCCGGTCGATCGGGGACCTAGCGGGTGTAGCGCAGGTACAGGTAACCGTCGTCGTCGGTGAGCACGTGGGCCGGGCGCATCCTGGTCAGCACCTCGCCGGGACCGGAGGCGATCCGCGGTGCGGCGCCGCCGACCAGGAACGGCGCCACCGTCAGGCACAGCTCATCGAGCAGGTCGTGAGCGATCAGGAGCCCCAGGATTCCCGGGCCGCCCTCGGTCAGCACCCGCCGCAGCCCGCGGTCGGCCAGCGCCTGCAGCGCGGTTGCCGGGTCGACGTCCTCAGCGCTGGACCCGGACGCGTCGATGACCTCGGCGACCCCGCCGAGCCGGGCGCGGGTGTCGGCGTGGGCGGCCGTGCACGTCAGGACCAGCGGCGCGACCTCGGTGCGGGTGAAGAACAGGGTGTCGGGATCGAGGCGGCCCGAGCGGGTGATGACCGCGATCGGCGGCACCTCGGCCTGCCCGCGGGCCTGGCGGGCGCTGCGCTGGGCGAGCGGGACCTGCGCACCGGAGTAGTTCTCGGTGCGCACGGTCGATGCGCCGACGAGGATCACGTCGGCGGCGTAGCGCATCTGCTCGAACACGGTGCGGTCACCGGCGGCGCCCAGCGCGCCGGTCTTGCCGTCGGCGGTTGCGCCGCCGTCGACGCTGGTGATCATGTTGCCGCGCACCCGGTAGGTCGTCAGGTCGTCGGGGTAGGCGTAGAGGTCGACCAGCCGCGCATCGGCGCCGTCGATCGCGGCCTCCTCGGGTGCCAGCACTGTGAACTGCGCCGCAGCGGCGGTATCGGCCATGAACACGATTGCAGCACGTCGATAGGGTGCGTGCATGGACGGGTCCAGCGGGGTGCAGCATCTGGTCGACCGCCATCCCCAGGTCACGCCGGAACGGCTGATCGCCCAGCTGGTGCCGCCGCCGACGTTCGCCGACGTCAGCTTCGACACCTACATCCCCGATCCGGGGCAGCCGTCGCAGGCCGCGGCGGTGCAGTCGTGTGCGCGGTTCTGCGATCAGGCGGTGGCGCGGCGCGAAGGCAAGAAGAAGCTGTTCGGCCGCCGCGAGGTGCTGCCCGGGGTGGGGTTGTACCTCGACGGCGGCTTCGGGGTCGGCAAGACCCACCTGCTGGCGTCGTCGTACTACCGGGTGCCGGGGCCGAAGGCGTTCGCGACGTTCGGCGAGTTGACCCAAGTGGCAAGCGTTTTCGGCTTCGCGGAGTGCATCGAACTGCTCGCCGACCACGTGCTGGTGTGCATCGACGAGTTCGAGCTCGACGATCCGGGCAACACGACGCTGGTCTCGCGGCTGCTGTCGGCGCTCGTCGAGCGGGGCGTGTCGGTGGCGGCGACGTCGAACACGCTGCCCGAACAACTCGGTGAAGGCCGCTTCGCCGCCCAGGATTTCTTGCGTGAAATCAACACGCTCGCAGCGATTTTCGAGACCGTGCGCATCGACGGACCCGACTACCGGCATCGGGATCTGCCGCCGGCGCCGGAGCCGCTGACCGACGCGGAGGTCGCCGAGCGCGCGGCCCAGTCGTCCAGCGCGACGATCGACGACTTCGACGCGCTGTGCGCGCACCTGGCCACCATGCACCCGTCGCGGTACCTGACCCTGATCGAAGGGGTGAGCGCGGTGTTCGTCACCCGCGTGCATCCGATCGACGACCAGAACGTCGCGCTGCGGCTCGTGGCGCTGACCGACCGGCTCTATGACGCCGGCATCCCGGTCGTCGCGTCGGGCGCCAAACTCGACACCATCTTCAGCGAGGAGATGCTCGCCGGCGGGTTCCGCAAGAAGTACCTGCGCGCGATCTCGCGGCTGCTCGCGCTGTCGCGGGAGGGCACCAACTACGGCTGAAGCGGGCGCACCATCACGTAGTCGTTCTCGATCGCGGCACCGAGCCGAAAGGTCTTGGTGCCGGCCACCTCGAAACCCTGCTTGGCATAGAACCGCTGCGCCCGACGGTTCTGCTGGTTGACCCCGAGCCAGACCACCGCCGCGCCGAGCGTGCCCGCCGCCCGCAGTGAGGCGGTCATCAGTTCCGCGGCGACCCCGGCGCCGTGCCGCTCGGGCAGCACGTAGATCTTCGACACCTCGACCGCGGGCCGGGCGACGACCGCGCGCTGGACGTCGTCGTCATCGGGGACGCCGCGGACCAGCATGGCGTAACCCGACAGCGACCCGTCGTCGGCGCGCGCGACGAGCACCGTGCGGTCCGGGTCGCGCAGATAGTCGCCGAAACGCTGCTGCGACAGGTTCTCCGCGATGAACGCCGCGACGTTGTCCGCCGTCACCGCGGGCGGACACGCCAGCGGAAAGGTGCGTGCGGCCACGTCGGCCAGTTCGGCGAGGTCGTCGTCGACGGCCTCGGTGACCTCAATACCCAACGGCGGCTAGAGGTTCCACTGGGCCAGGTGCTGACCGGTGACCCGGTCGATCAGCACCACATTCGACACCAGGTCGCGGTAGCAGTCCCAGAACACCGCGCCGCTGACCGTCGACCCGGCCGGCGCGTTGCCCAGCAACTTCTGCAGCGCGTCGGGGGCGTCGGTGTTGCGGGGCTCGTAGGCGTCGCCGGTCGGGGTGACGCCGCGGAAGCTGTAGGTGATGCTCTGGGCGTAGGGCGTGGGCACCTTCACCGAGTGCACGGTGATCCAGGCGCGCCACACCTGATAGCGCGGCGCCCGCGGGGGATAGCCGAAGCCGGGCGGGATCGGCGACGGGTCCACGCTGTGCACGGTGATGTCGGCGACGAGGCCCTGGAAGTTGACCTGCAGGGTCTCACCGAGCCGGCCGATCGGCGACGAGGCCGCCGACGCAGGCGCGACCACGATTCCGGCGGATGCCACGAGCGCGGCGACGAAGAGCACGAACCAGCGACGCATCCACGCATGATCGCACAGACTGAAACGTGTTACAGCGGCTTCCCGGTCAGGAGGCCCACGGACCGATCCCGCCGACCTTGTCGATGCGGATCCGGGTCAGGTATCCCGGCGGCGCGTCGGCGGGCGGGAACACGTCGGGGTTGCTCAGTGTCTGCGCCAGTTCCTTGAGCAGTTCCGGCGCCCCGCCCTCGACGATGCGCGCGGTCCCGGTGATCGCCAGATAGGGCCGCATCGCCTCACCGACACCGTCGGGGGACAGGATCGTGACCGCGACGCGTGGGTCGCGGCGCACGTTGCGCACCTTCTTGTGCTCGGAGAGGTGTGCGGTGACCAGTTCATCGCCGTCCGGTGTCGACTGCAGCGCGATCCACACCAGCGTCGCCTGGGGACTGCCGTCGGGGTTGAGGGTGACCAGGGTCGCGTCGGCACCCCTGCCGATCAGCGCGCGGGCCGCGTCGTTGAGTTTCATGCGAAGTTCTACCGCGGGCCGCGCGATTTCATTCCCTCAGGCGGCCTCGAGGTTGAGCAACGTCGACTTGGCCTGCGCCCCGCCGACGTACTGGCCGGCCGAGCCGTCCGAGCGCACCACCCGGTGACACGGGATGACGACCGGCAGCGGGTTGTGCCCGCAGGCGGTCCCGACGGCGCGGACCGCGCGCGGGTTGCCGACGGCGGCGGCAACGGCGGCGTAGCTTTCGCGTCGGCCGTAGCCGATGGCGCGCAGATGCTCGATCACCGTGCGCCGGAACCCGTCGGTGAGGCGCAGGTCGACGGGAACGTCAAAGGTGGTGCGGCGCTTGGCGAAGTACTCGTCGAGTTGCGCGGCGAGGGTGTCGAGCCGGCGCGGGGCGTTCAGGATGCGCGGGCTGACCGTGGCGGCGAGGCGGGCAAGGACCGCGTCGTGGTCCTCGATCGCGTAGGCCACGCGGAGCACGCCGGCGGGGGTGGCGGCCAGCAGCAGTGGGCCGACGGGGCTGTCGACGGTGCGGTAGGCGATGTCGAGCAACTGGGCGGTCTCGGCGTCGTGTTCCAGCCGACGGTGCAGCCGGTCGAGGGTCGCGGGGTCGGCGGCTTCATGGAAGATGTTGGCGGTCATGATGATTGGTCCTCACGGTAGATGTTGCGCAGTGTCTTGATGCCGTCGGCGGCGGCGCGGCGGGCGGCGTCGGGGGAGTTGCCGAGCAGTTCGGCGATTTCGGCGAAGGGCAGCCCGGCGATGTGGTGGTAGGCGACGGCCTGGCGTTGTTTGGTGGGTAGGCGGGCCAGCGTTTCCCAGAGGTCGGGGTCGCGGGCGGCCGGGTCGGCGCGGGGTGCCGGCATGTCGGGCATGGTGTCGGTCGGGGTGGGTCGACGCGACCGGGCGCGGCCGACGTCGAGCGCGCGGCGGTGGGCGATGGTGACCAGCCAGGCCTCGACGTTGGCGTCGGCGGGCAGGTCGGGGTAGGCGCGCAGGGCGGACAGGAAGGTCTCCGACCAGGCGTCCTCGGCGTCGACGGGCCCGACGACCGCGCGGCACACTTTGAACACGGTGGCGCCGTACTGGGTCACCACGTCTTCGAACGGTCGCACTCTCACATCATGTAGACGCGCCCCGGACCGGTGTTGTGAGATCAGCCTTTCGTGAACGGTTCGAGCGCGGCGGCCAGATCGCTTTCGAAGCGCGCCCGGTCGACGCCGAGGCGGTGCAGGATGCCGTCGTCCTCTTCGGCCTCCAACATCGCGAGCACGATGTGCTCGGTGCCGATGTAGTTGTGTCCCAGGCGAAGTGCTTGGCGGAACGTCAGCTCGAGCACCTTTTTGGCCGCGGCGTCGAACGGCGTGAGTGCCGGCAGCTCGGCGTCGACGCGGGCCGGCAGCTGCACGGCCGCCGTCACGGTGTCGGCGGTGACGCCCTGGCCGGCCAGCAGCTTGACCGCGAGGCCGTCGGGATCCTTGAACAGGGCCAGCAGCAGGTGCTCCGGGCTGATCTCGGTGTTGCCGGCGGCATGCGCGAGGTTCTGCGACTCCACCACGACGTTGCGGGCGCGGGGGGTGAACCGGCCGAAACCGGCGTTGGGGTCGAGCAGGTCGGCGCCGCTGGGAGTCTTGGGCACGAACCGCTTCTGAGCGGCCTGCTTGGTGACGCCCATGCACTTGCCGATGTCGGTCCAGGAGGCGCCTGAGCGGCGGGCCTGGTCGACGAAGTGCCCGATGAGGTGGTCGGCGATCTCGCCGAGCGACTCGGCGGCCAGCACCGCGTCGGTCAGCTGGTCAAGCGGCTCGTCATGGACCTGCTTGATGACGTCGATGAGGTCATCGAGCCGAACCGGGTTGGTGATTTTGGCGGGCTGGTTCATGGCGTCAACTCTAGGTTGACGATGATGGTGTCGTCAACCCTGGGTTGACGATCTCGGGTAGCCGCGGCGCACGGTGCGGTCGAGAATTCCGAGGGTCGCGCGCAGGGCGAGTTCGGAGACGACGGGAAAGATCCCGGCGTCGCGCCAGTGCTGGTCGATGTCGGACCAGTCGTAGAACGAGGTGACCAGGGTGCCGTCGGCGTGGGGTTCGAGGCGGTACCCGTAGACGTGGCCGATCTGCGGGCGGATCTGGCCAAGGATCGTCCAGGAGATCAGCCGGTCCTGCTCGAAGTCCTGGATCGACACCGTGACGTCGTATTTGCCCAGCGGGAAGTCGTTGAGCGCTTCGCGGTCCATGTGCACGACGAAGGTGTCGCCGGCGGCGCGGACGGGTGACCCGTCGGCGTCCTGCAGCATGCCGGTGGCGTCGATGGCGACGTGGCCCTGCGGGTCGGCCAGCACACCGAAGATCTGCGACGGCGGGGCGGAGATAAGGCGCTGGACTTCGATCCGATCGGTCATCGGCAAATCATGTCAGCGGTGTGAAACGGTCGAGAAGCCGTTTTGCGAACGTCCGTCGGGGTATTTGAAACCGCGATGCGCAACCATGCCGATACCTCCCACACGCAGCCGGCGCTGCTGCGGCGTGCGACGACGTTCATCCACGAGAACGCGCACCGCGACATCACGCTCGGCGATATCGCCGCGGCCGTCAACGTGACACCGCGGTCGGTGCAGTACGCGTTCCGCCGCCACCTGGGGACCACGCCGTTGGAGTATCTGCGCTCGATCCGCCTCGAACGTGCGCACCGGGACCTGCAGATCGCCGATCCGAGCGTCGACACCGTGATGGCGATCGCGGGGCGGTGGGGCTTCTCCCACGCCGGCCGGTTCAGCAGCTTCTACAAGCGCACGTTCGGCACGCCGCCGAGTCAGACGCTGCGCGGCGCCTGAGCGGTCATCTCGGGAAGAAGCCCTCGCGGGTGAAGAAGCCGGGTTGCCAGCCGCGCTGACCGAGGCACAGCAACGGCCGGCCGTCGGGTGCCTGGGCGGCGGACTGCGGCTTGGGGCAAGGGGCGCCGACTTCCTGGACGCCGAACAACTCGTAGGCGGCGACCCAGAAGCCGGTGTAGACAGGTGGCCACTGGTTGGCGATCCAACGGCATTGCAGGACTTCGCCGCCGGGGCCGCGGCCGAACGTGAACAGCTCCATGTTGGTGCACGGCCCGGCGAGGTGGGCGTCGTAGTTCATCCCGGGCACGTCGGTCGCGTAGCGCCCGGGGCTGTCGGGATAGCTGTTCTCGTCCGCAGTGGCGAGCGGAGCCGCGCAGATGGCGGCGCCGGCGATGGCAGCGGCGGCAAGCAGTCGGCGAATCATGTCCCACCCTCGGGTCGTCATGACCGGTTGGTCTTCGCAAAGCGTAGTAGGTGCCCACGGCGGGCCGAGTGATTTCGGGTCACGAGAAGCTCAGCCGCACCGCCAGTCGCACCTCGACGAACTCGTGTTGGCCGTCGAGGCGGAACCGGTAGCGGTGGTAGCCGCCGCCGGCTTCGACGGGCAGCACGGTCGCGGGCATGCAGATGAACAGGGACTCGCCGGTGACGGAGAAGGTCTGGGAAAACGGGGCCAGCCGCCCGCTGGGGCCCTCGCTGTCGACGACGAGGGTGAACTCGTCGCCGACGTCGTCGGGTTCGGTGTCGCAGAGGACGACGGCGTCGCAGCGGAAGGCGGTGGCGTTGGGCGCGACGGTCGTGCTGGCCCAGAATGCGCCTTCGACGTTGAGCATGTTGTCGACGACCTCGGCATGGTTGGCAAAGAACGCCGCGGTCAGTCGCATGGACGAAATCTACAAGACGCGTTGCGGTGCCGCACAGGCGGACGGACCGTCTTCTCGGGCGACAATTTCATCGGTATGCGGGAAATTGTTGCCCGTCTGCTGCGATGATGATCAGCGCGCAGGGGGCGCGCAGGGTCGGGTAACGATGGGGGAGACCAATGATGGCAATTTTTCGGGTGGGCATCGCAGGCGCGGCGGCAGTGGCCGCATCGCTCGCGCTGGCAAATACCGCGGCGGCTGAACCGCTGAGCGGGAGCTACACCGCGACGATCGGCAACCCTCCGATGACGCAGACGTGGGTGTTCACGCCGTGCGGGCCGGACTGCACCAGCCTCGACATGGGCGGCGGGGCGCCCATCAAAGAGATGCGGTTGCAGGGCAGCACCTGGAGTTGGACGCAAACCTCGGACGGCATCCCGTGCACGACGTCGATCGACGCGGGCTCGCTGGCGGGGTCTACGGGGTGTGGTGGGATGACATTCCCGGTGCAGCTGTCGCGGTAGGCAGGGCCCTTTCACGGGGCCATAGGCGCTGAGCCGCAGGAGAATTCGAGGTCCGGTGGCCTCGGACGGGACGGCCCGCAGCTACGCACACGCCCCCGATGGGCAAGCTGTGAACCCAGATCTGTCCGGACGATTGACTTGGTAGTCGATCCCGTCCGAGGCGAATCAAGATTAGGCAGAAACCGGGCCCGGAGGAATCGGGTGTTTCCCTACATTTCGGTCGCTGACGTAGACGTCTATTCCTCGTCGTCGGAACGGGGGTTGACGGTGCCGCCCACGCCGAGCGAGCCTTCGGCGCCCTGGCCGAGGGCCTCGACTTCGCCGCCGGGGAAATAAGGCGGTGAGCCGTCGTCGAGGTATCCGGCGGCCCCGGAGCCGGTGCCGAGAACGGCGGCGCCCGCGGCGCCGCCGGCAACCTTGTCGCCCGCCATCTCTTTTAGCTCAGCGGACGACTCAGTCTCGTAGGCGAGCATTTCGGGTGGTTCATCAGGCATGGCCGCTCCGTCGGTCGCTGGCGAGGGTCTACTGCAGCCCCCCGGAACCCGTCTTCAATGCGGACGACCGCGCGCTCTACCCGAACGATGCCGTACGCCTCCGGAGCGGGCGCCGAACTGTGAACGGCGGTTCGTCATCGGCGACCGCACAGCGCGATGGAAGCAGAAATGTTCATTGTGCGCCGCTCAGCTCCGGACAGGTCTTCAATCTTCACCGGGGTCCGGGCACGCACAAACGCAGAGTCTGGGGGTGAGCGTGATGGCCGCAAAGAGTACTGAGGCGCGGAAAGTGTTGCGTGAGCTGGAGAAAGAGAAGACTGCCGAAGCTGCGCAGCTAGGTCAAACATTGGATTGGAGCGCCGCCGATACCGCTGTTCTGGGCCAGATTTCGTCAATTTTGGACCGAAACCGGAGCTGTTGGACCTCTATGACGAGGCCGCGGACGTAAAGGTGAAGGTGAAGCTGTCCGGGGAGGTTCGGTTGCTTGAGCAGGCAGCGGCACGGCTGGTGCAGCAGGTGACGACGGAGTTGCCGGCCGCGGTGGAGTCGCATACGACCCGAAAGGCACGGCGGGCTGCCGATGTGCGATGGGGTCAGGCTGCTGCACGGCTGGTGCAGCAGGTGACGACGGAGTTGCCGGCCGCGGTGGAGTCGCATGCGACCCGAAAGGCACGGCGGGCTGCCGATGTGCGATGGGGTCGGGCTGCTGCACGGCTGGTGCAGCAGGTGACGACGGAGTTGCCGGCCGCGGTGGAGTCGCATGCGACCCGAAAGGCACGGCGGGCTGCCGATGTGCGATGGGGTCGGGCTGCTGCACGGCTGGTGCAGCAGGTGACGACGGAGTTGCCGGCCGCGGTGGAGTCGCATGCGACCCGAAAGGCACGGCGGGCTGCCGATGTGCGATGGGGTTGGGCTGCTGCACGGCTGGTGCAGCAGGTGACGACGGAGTTGCCGGCCGCGGTGGAGTCGCATGCGACCCGAAAGGCACGGCGGGCTGCCGATGTGCGATGGGGTTGGGCTGCTGCACGGCTGGTGCAGCAGGTGACGACGGAGTTGCCGGCCGCGGTGGAGTCGCATGCGACCCGAAAGGCACGGCGGGCTGCCGATGTGCGATGGGGTCGGGCTGCTGCACGGGGGGAGCCTCGTGGTTCGGCTTAGTGGTGCATCGGTGGCGGCGGCTTGGTGGGGGCCTTCATGTGGCGGATGCGTACGAAGCGTTGCTCGAACGTGAGCGCGCGCACAGTGCGGACGCTCAGCGCTTGTGGATCAACCCAGATGATCACTCGCAGGGGTTCTTTGAGCGGTCGACGGTTCTGTTGAAGGCGTTGGAAGCGGGTAAGGAGGTGGTGGTGCACGTGTGGTTTCTGGGTGGGCGTTCAGTGCGGTGCAACGAGACTTTCCGCACATATAAGCGTCGGTTGACGCCTCGTCCTCGCCACTGGGTTGTGGCCCCCGATGATGTCATTCGGCCAGCGCCTGGGGGTGTGCGGATGGGGTTTCCCGGTGGGAGTTCCGCGGATGACGAAGGGCAATTCCACCTCGACAAGGCAGGTAGGTAATTGATTAGTATCTTCGATTCAGTGAAGGAGCCGGAAAGGCATCGGGGGGAGCGTCCGCTGACGTAGTTCGCCCCGCCGCAACACCGACGAACGGCGCCCCCACTCGGCCATCGCGGGTGAACTGATCCGCGCCGCCACTATCGAGGGCTCGACACTCGTGCAGCTCATCGCGAGCGGCAGCACCGTTGTGATCGCGCTCATCGAAAGTCCTCAGGTGTGCTCGCCGAAATTCCTCACCTGTGAGCAGCGGTCAGTGTAGTTGTTGGCGGTTGCCGGTGGTGGTTCGGCGTAGCGTTTCGGCGGCCGCTTGGTGGTCGCGTAGGCGGTAGGACTCGCCGTCGAGGTTGATTACCACGGAGCGGTGCAGCAGGCGGTCGAGCATGGCGGCGGCGACGGTGGTGTCGCCGAGGATGTCGCCCCAAGCACCCACCCCGCGGTTGGTGGTGATGACGATGCTGGTCTTCAAATATCGTTGGGAGACAACCTGAAACAGCGCCGATGCGGCCTCGGCGGGCAACGGCAGGTAGCCCAGTTCGTCGATCACCAGCAGCGTCGGTCCGGCGTAGAAGCGCATGGTGGTGGCCCAGCGTCCTTCGATGGCGGCGCGGTGACAGCGGGCGGCCAGATCCGCGGCGGTGGTGAAGTAGGTCCGGTAGCCGGCGTGCGCGGCAGCTCTGGCGAGGCCGACGCTGAGGTGTGTCTTGCCGGTGCCCGGTGGGCCGATGAGCAAGATGTTGGTCGCCGATTCGAGGTAGCGACACGTGCCCAACTCATCGATGAGCTTGCGGTCGATCCCGGCGGCGGCATCGACATCGAAATCTACGAGGGTGGCCGGGGTGGGCAGGCAAGCGAACCGCAACCGGCCCGCTAGGCGGCGCGCGGTGCTGGCCTCGACTTCGACGGCCAGCAGCCGCTCCAAGGCGACGGTGAGCGAGAGTCCTTCGGCGCTGGCCTGGTCCAAGACGGCGGGCAAGGCTTCGGCGGCGGCAGCCAGTTTGAGCTCGGCCAGATGCGAGCGCAGCTGTTGATAGCGGCTCGCGGCTGCCGACGGCGCCTCCTCGGCGGCGGCCCTAGTGGTCTTCGGGGTGCGTGGGGTGGGGGTCATTGGATGGTCCTGTTCCGGGCGGCCCGCTCGTAGGCGGACAGGTCGATGACGGTGGAATTGGTTGATGGAGTTGATGTTTGGATTGTTTCGGCATCGAGCCGCAGTAGTTGTGCGGCAGCGGCTTTGGCGGCTGGGCCGGGTGGGATGCGTTCTTTGCGGCGGTGTGGGCGTCCGGTGGTGGCGGTGGCCATCGCGGCGGTATCGAGGGCGATGACATGGCCGCTGTCGCGCACCATCACCCCGAGCCCGTCGGCGGCCATCCGGTGGCGGGCGATCACGATCCCGCCAGTGGTGGCGATGTCGCAGAACTGGCCACCGACAGGATGGCTGACCACGACCTGAGCCGCCGCCAGTTCCGGGGGCACCGAATAACGGTTACCGCGATAGGACACCAACGCCTGCCGCGACGCTGTGCGAGTCTCCGACACGATCACCAGATACGGCGACGCCGGCGCAGGTGCCAACGGCTCGGTCTTGGCCACCACAGCGACCGAGGACCGGCCGTCGGCGGTGGCCCGCAGCCGGGTGTCGCCGCGCACCGCGGCGAAGCGATCCAGGCTCACCTGAGCCTGCTCCACGGTGGCCTCGTCGGCCAGCGTCCGCCACCAGCGCTGCGCCGCAGTGTGATTGACCTTCTCCACCACACCCTTACGGTTGCCCCGCCGAGCCGGGCAGACCGCCACTGAGACGCCGTAGTGCTTGGCCACCCCGGCGAACGACGCGGTCACCCGACCCGAGCCGGGATCACACACCGTGGCCATCCGGTCAAAACGCCACACCCGCGTGACCCCGCCCAGGCCTCGGGTCACCCGGTCCAGGCAGGCGACCAGGTGCGGCTGGTCTTCCGAGGGCGCCAGGGCGGCGCGCCACTTGCCCGAATGCGCTAGCGAGCCCACCAGCAGATGCGCGGTCTTGCCCCACCCCCAGGATGCCGGCGGATCGGGCAATTCCAGCCAGTCCCATTGGGTTTCCTCACCCGGGGCGTGCGGGATCACCGCGTTCGGGCGCTGTGTGGCCGTGCGGCACGCCTCGCACACCGGACGCAGATCCCGGGCCCGGATGTTGCGCGTCAGGCTCTGATACGACAGGCCGAACCCCAGCTGCTCGAGCTCGTCGAACAGGGTGCGCGCCCACAGGTGCGGGTCCTCGGTCAACCGGGCGGTGACGTAGTCGACGAACGGATCGAACGGGTCCGGACCGCTGCGGGCACGGACCCCCGGTTCGCCGCCACCGGCCAGATACTTGCGGACCGTCTTGCGGTCGAAACCAGTGTGGCGGGCGATCGCTGAGATCGACCAGCCACGACGGCGTAGGGCATGTACTTCCAAATCGTCCTCCCATGTGAGCATGAGAAAGCGGGCCTCCTTCGGTGAAGCAACTGGCGTCAGACACCAGCAGCTTCGAGGGAGGCCCGCCCTTCTCGGCGGAGCCACACGGGTGGGGAATTTCGATGAGCGTCAGTGGGGAATTTCAGCGAGCGCGGTCAGTTGCGAGAGATTCCGCCCGGTACACCCATGAGGATGCCCTTCGCCAAGCCGGATACCACGTCATCGGCTAGAGACGGGCGGATGCTGGCTGACAAAGGCGACTGCACTTTGAGGCATCGCCCACCAGCGGTTACCTGGGGTTCGGGCAGATTCTCGGATTGCTCTGTCGTACACCTCAATTAGTGCTGCTGATATACCGCTGTCTGTCGATCCGGAAAAGAGTTGGCGTCGAACGTTCTCGTCATTGACGATGCGTTGCGTCAACGGAAGCACGCGGTCTTCATCGAACTTGGTCGATGCGGGGTAGGCCGATCCGCGGCGGTACCTTCGGCGACGACGATGAGACAGTACGCCATATCGAATCCGCAAAGCGAGTTGAGGAGTACATCGTTCGAGTCGACTTGGTCGGCTGGCACGATTGCGCTGTCGTCCAAATCTGGGCGCATCGCCGGATGGTCCGTCAGTAGTTCACGAGCGGCAGAGATAAGTCCACCCCGATTGTCGTAAAGCATGGCTCGGCCGGCGTTCACCTGTGCCTGACGGATCCATGAGGAGTAGATGTATTCCGCATAGTAGGGATTTGAGGCTACTGGTCGCAGCACCAAAGAGTGGATGCCATTCCACGCTTCTTGTCTGACCGCCAAGCTCCCTAAAGCGTAGAGGCGGATGACAACCGCGAGCCGCTTGCGTTCGGCGTCGGTGCCGACGTCGATCGCTTTGAAGACGGCGTAAAGTCGGTCAGTTGCGGCTTCATCGAGGTCTTCGCGCCGGAAGAAACGCGCCTGCGCACAGAAGATCACCCATTTGTCTAGCACCGATTCGTAGTCAGGGACATTCAAGGCTAGCCCGAACGCTTCGCTCAGCGGCCCGACGAACTGTTGGAGCCGAATATCGTTGCCAGCCTCTAAGAGTGCTTCCGCCGCGTTGGCGAACGTAGCCTCATCCATATTCAGCAGCAGAGGAACGGTGCCTGTGCCGGCAGTTAATTTGCGGGCGTCGATGACTTCCCGCAACACCTCCTGCATGCCCTCAAGGGACTCCGCGCGAACCTGTTTGACGTATTCAGAGAGGAGGTCCGGCCAGTGAGAATGCCGGAGTCGCACGTTCTCGGCGCCCTCGCGGACCCAGAGCCACCTTCTCGGAATACCAAGCCCATCCTGTTCTTGCTTGACTCCTCGAACTGTCCGTCCTTGCTGAAGGGCACAGGTAGGCAGTCTCGGTGATGCGGCACGAAGATCATGACGATTTGATTGCCGCGGAGCTCGTGGACTCGGACGCTTAGATGTACCTCCCCTTCGATGTACCTGCGGACGAGCCCTCCCAGTCGTGCGCCGTCGAACCGTTTTGAATTGGTGATCGTTCCGGCGGGCATACATGGGGTTTCGTTGTCGTCGACGCCGATAAGGATGTAGCCGCCCGGTGGGCGATTTGACATGGCTACAACGTCTTTGGTGAATTTGAGCTTGCCCTCAGTGCTGTCCAGATCGACTTCGGCTTTGAGGTCCAGGTGCGTATCTTCGGGATTGCCAAGAAGTTCTTCGAGCTTCTCTGAATCCATGCGACCATCAGGCACCATCATTGTTCCGTCCGCCCCCTCGACGATTGTCCCGACGCAAACCTATCTATTCGCGAAGGCATTAGTGTCGGCGGCTTGGGATTCGCACAGAGCCGGGGCCTTCAAGTGCGGTGCAGTGTGCGGCAAGTGGTGACCGTACACGACTTCGCCGCATGTTCTGCAGACCCATAGCGTGTGTCCGCCGCCGTGAGGGAGACAGGCGACGTGTCGGACGAGGACTTGGTTCGGCGCGAGCGGGGTGGCCGTAGAGGCAACGGGTGGGCGCTTGTGTCATCCCCTGGTCTCGCACGTTCCGTACTAGATCGCCGACCGCATGGGCGTGATTGTGCCCGCAGACGGCGACGAAGAAACGGACGAGGTGACGGGCGTTCTTGCTGCGGGACGTCCGGACAGAGGCACCTAGTCCAGAGTGATAGCTGGCGGTCAGGGTAATAACCCTTCCGTCCAAGCCCAAGAGAAGAAAGCCTCGCCATCGTCGAAGGGCAGGTACATATCGGTGGCTAGCAGATCGTCGACAAGCGCAACAGTCTGATCTCGGTCCCGGTTGAACAGCGACTTGTAGGCTTCGGCGACGATCCACATCGTGTCGATGGAGGCGACTCGGAGGCGACGAGCCTGAGCGACAGCCGCACGGTCATCGAGGACAGCTGTTAACTTGCGGTGGCTGGCGCAAGCGATAACAGCTGATTCGCCCAGGTGCCGAGATGTGCCGCCACCGAGCGCCACCTTGACCCTCAACGCGGTCATTTCCTCTTCATCAGTCATAACGATGTGTGCTGCCCAGCTGACTGCACCGACGGCTGGGATCCCAGAATGGTTGTCTCTGCCACGTTCGATTTCGACGTTAACTTCAGCGGGAATAAGTACCACGCCTGAGGCGCGAGGCTTTGAATGATGGATTGATGCCCAGCACGACAAATGTGGGTGTACGTGCTGGTGTCCATCACCCACTGAGCGGGCTCAGTCACCGTGGCCCGCGAATGACCTTCGCAAATCGTCCAGTGAGAGGACTGGCCTTTCGGGCAATTCGTCTGGCGACATGGTGTCGCGCAGCAGTTCAATCGTCCGGGCTGCTGTGAGTTGACCGGATGTGTAGCCCTCGATACATGCTGCACTGAAACCGGGCGAAAGGTAGGGGCTCTTGGGTTCTCTTGCCCACGTTAACTTGAGGTGCACGTAGTCACCCCTCCGTGGCTCTTGGTGTAACAGCGACTTGGCTTCTTCCCAGTCGATCAACCCCAGATTGCGCAGTTGATTTACAGCCGCTGACCAACTCAGGTGATACACCGCGGCGACTGCAAGTGCTCGGTCGCGGCTATTCCAGTCGGCGTGGTCTAGCCATACCCGCGTTGCACCCGAGCGTGGGGCGAGGAAGTGAATGGCGAACGAAAAGAGCATCTTCTCGCAGTCTGCGCCAGCCATCGCGTCGTAGGCGTCACCACAGAGCCAGTGACCCAATTCGTGAGCGAGTGTCATACGGCGCCGACCGGAATCCACATCACCGTTTATTACTGCGACTGCGATGCTCTCGTCGTCAGCAGTGACCTCTACGCAGCCACCGTCTGGGCCGTTCGTTCCTAGGGAAGCGGCATAGGTATACAGGCCGAGTTGCTCGCAAGCCTGACCAAGATTAAGTATTGGCTCGTCTCCTGCCCCGAGACTGTCACGAACCGCTGAAGCCAGATGTTCGGCTTCTTCGTGGCCTTGCGGAGTTCGAGCCTCGCGGTCGCGTTTGACTGGTGCGAGAAGGCCCATCTCTAGCAGCATGAGGGCATCGGCGGCGAACAGTTCGATCTCAGTATCGAGTGCCTCGGTCGTATCGTGACGCGCATCTTCTGGAGCGTTGGCGAGATCTCGCCTTCGATTGACGACCGCTGGAAGCGGATCGTTGACAAAGAACCCAAGTGGCCGCCCTAATGCTTCGGCGATCGCGACCATCTCCGCCATGGTGAGTCTGCGCTCGCCCTTTTCGGCGCGACTAATTGCCGAACGTTCCAGTCCGACCATTTCACCAAGCTTGGCCTGGGTAACGTCCCTTTCGCCGCGCGCCTGGGCTACGCGGAGTCCAAGCGTCTTGTGGTCCATGTGTGTGATTTTCACACAACCGCAATGACAGTGTCGAGGTACATGCCTTGAACTGTGATTATCCTAAGAGTTGGCGAGCCACGCCCGTGGCCGCGGTCCTGGCGCGGCACTCACGAACGCCGCCCAGGCCCGTGCCCCCGCTTCGGAACCTTGGAAACTGTCTTCGACGGATGTTCAGAGCTTTTTGCTGTAGACACTGTCGGCGGACACGCCAGCAAGTAGTCGCGAAAAGGCCCGTGTACTTATCTGCGTGCCGCCAATCAGGTGTAGTGCGACTGCGCCAACTCGGCAGTTTCCGCGCCCCCCGACTCAGTCAACTCGACGTGCCATAGCTAGGTGCCGGGACATGACATGAGGTCGTTTCGGGTGGGTCCGGTGGCGCGGGTCGCTGCTACTCGGGTGACGCGCTTGACGATAGTCGGGGATCATATCGGCGGGCACCGACGTATTGCACGCACCTAGCCCTTATGTGCAGGCTGTGCGCCGCTGTTGAAGCGTGCGGTCCGCGATCGCTGACCGCTTTAATCAGCAAACAAAGAGTACGATGTTGTCGTATCGACTTGGGAGGCACCAATGACAGAGCCATCGAAGCGCACGCCAATGAAATCGACAACCGTCGGTCGGGCGCCTGCCGGGAATCGTCGAGCTGCCCCAGATGCATCGTGGCTCAGGTTTGACGAAGGGTACTTCCGCGTGCCACGGGACGTGACCTCCTTTCATGCGAGGACCCGGGGCGCCGGATGGCACCGGTCGCGATACCCATCAAACTGATGGCGCGAACTTGTTTACCATCGGTCGGGTCCGAAAGAAACGGTGGATTGAATGATGGCGAAAGGCGACTCGACTAAGGGGTCAGGTTCAAGCGACAAGCCCAAGGACAAGCCCAAGGATCCACCCAGCACGAGTGGGTTGGGCTTCGGTAGCCGTTTCGGCAAAAAGGGGAAGAGGAGCTGACCTCCCCAACCAACGACGAGTCGGACGATCAGATGCAGCCTTCAGGATCCGACAGTCCTAGAGATCCGCCCGATCACTCCTGGCTGGAGTTCGACAGTGAGTTCCGCAGCGGAGATCCCGACGCTTACAAAGACAAGTGATGGCGGCTGTTCTGGCCTAATCGGCAACGACTGCAAATGAACGAAGACCAGGGCAAGACCTACTCAGCTTTCATCGAGGCGCAATTAAAGGCTGAGAACGATCTCCGGGCATCCGTAACGGCACGCGCCAACTCGGCGCTAACTGGCGCGACGGGTCTGGTCACGTTGGTGCTCGCGGTCTTCGCCGTCTTCCTGGGAAAAGACTTCACACTTAGGGGCTACGCGAAGCTTTACCTGATTCTGGCGGTGATGGCGTTGCTGATGTCGGCCGCCTGCGCCCTTGCTGCCGCGCTGCCGCTGAAGCAGAAGTACACGAACGCAGCAACGCTGCAAAGCTTCCTTGGGAAACCTCACTGGGGCGACGACGAGATTGATGCGCGCAATCTGACGTCGGTCTGCAATCTCACCGTATTGACTTCTTTACGTGTAGGTACAGCAAGGAAAATGAGGTGGCTGATCGGTGCCGGGATATTTCAACTAACTGCAATCGTCATGTTAGTTCTATGCGTCATCACCACCGTCTCCACGATGCACACCTGAAGGCCGCGTTCCACTGGTCCGTCGGGCGCGCGCCATGTTGGTGCGCTTCTCGGCGGTGGTCACCGCAGAGCACCCCCTCGCCGAGCCGAGACAGGTTGTCGGCAGCCTCGATCAACGCCTGTCCGAGCCTGCGCGCGTCGTCACTGTTAAGCATGTCGTCCCAATGCAACCCGTCGACCCGGATGCAGCGGCCTTCGACGGTGCCGTCGCGCAGCTGTGTGCCAGAAATCAGCCCCGTTGGGTCGTGATCGCCGCTGTTCCACTGGATATCGGGGAGCGTCCACTTCGGACCCTCAAAGCTGCGGAATTCGTCGGGGCTTCCAACGTCGGCCCAATCGGAAGTTCGACAGCGCCGGCCGGGATTGGAATCGTCATCGCGCGGCCCACCCGTCGAGCAAATCGGCCGTCTCGACGATCAGGGCGGCGAACTCGCGGGCCTGCTCAGTCGTCATGTCGACCGCGGACGCGAACTCAAAATGGACACCCGGTGCTTCCTCAAGCGTGCCGTCGTCGATATGTCCGTCGGGCATCTGGATTGCGGCACCGCGGACCGTCGCCTCGTGCCCGTCGACTGACCGGTCTTCTGTCCAAACAATTCGATAGTGGTGGTCCCAGTCGGCCCACGTGCTAAGGGTGTGCGCACCCGGCGGCAATGGGACGTTCGGGTTTCTCGATTTCAAATCGGTTTTGGTCATGGGCCAGCTACCTCTCATGTTGGGTTGCTAGCGCCCTGCGTGACCAGTTCACATACAGTTCATGCGGTTCAATTGTGGCCCGAGAAACGTGTTCTGACCCTGCGTCGAACGTGGTGCGCGATACTGGGATTGAACCAGTGACCTCTTCCGTGTCAGGGAAGCGCTCTCCCGCTGAGCTAATCGCGCCGGGGTCCAACTTGGAGGTGGAGACGGGAATCGAACCCGTGTGCACGGCTTTGCAGGCCGTTGCCTCACCACTCGGCCACTCCACCGCTGGGGTTGATGCCACTGCACCCTCGAGCGGATGACGGGATTCGAACCCGCGACCCTCACCTTGGCAAGGTGATGCGCTACCAACTGCGCTACATCCGCGCGCCACGAACGACTTCGCCGCCCGTCGCGAAGCACGACGATAGTCCACCGACGTAGCGCTGCACAAATCCCGACGTTTGCCGGTGCGTCGCGGGGCGTTCAACGCTCAAATCAACTGGTAAGACTGGCGCGACAGCACGAACCCGCGGCCGGTATCGGCGTTGCGACACGTGACCCCGGCCTCGGCGCTCTCGCACCGCATCGGGCCCACGCGAACCGCCTCGCCGTAGGGCAGTACGTCCTCGACGCCGAACGCGGTGTCGCCCGCGCAAATGAACTCCGCCGGCCCGGCCGTGACGAGCAACAGCCCCTGCCCGTAGTCCCATTCGCAATCGGCGGGCTTGGGCGGGGAAGACCAGTCGCGGTCCATGATGTCGCAGCGCGCGTACGTGGCGTCCAGGCGGCAGGCGATGTTGCCCGACGGCGCGATGAACCCGGTGGGCCCGTCGACGGACCGCTCCGTCGCCGTCGGGACGGGGGAGGTGGACGGCGCCGCAGTGCTCGGTTGCGAACCGCACGCCGGAAGGGTTAGAGCACCGGCAGCGCACACCACCAGAGTCGCCCCGCGCCCACCCCAGGAAGCCATCATCGGTGACCTTAGTCCCGTGCCCGCTGCCGGGCACCAGATGTGAACCGGCGGATTCGGGTCGACGCGGTCCAGCGTGCTAGTCTTCGACGTCGTTCGGCCATTCGGCCGACTCCCCGGTCTCGTAGCTCAGTGGGAGAGCGTCCGCCTCACACGCGGAAGGTCGCTGGTTCGAACCCAGCCGGGACCACCTCATTATCTGACTTCGGCTCGCCGACACAGTCCTTCTCTTTCCGACTCATCTCACTGACCTGCTCCCTGAGGTTCCGACTACGCCGAAGCGCTGCGCTGTTTCGACGGGGCACTTGTCGGTAGCAGGGTGTAGCTTCGAAAGCGTGATCGAACATGTGTTCGAGGTGGATCCGCAGGCGAGTGAGGCTCAGCTGCAAGAGCAGGTCGAGGACCTGGAGCGGCTGAAGTCGAAAGCCGCGGCGGCCCAGGCGAGGGCGACCGCCTTGTGGCGGGCCAAGCGCCACGCCGCCGAGAAGGCGGCCGGGGTGCCCGCGAGCAGGCGGGGCCGCGGGTTGTCCAGCGAGGTGGCGTTGGCGCGCCACGAGGCCCCCGCCACGGGCGGGCGCCATCTGGGGTTCGCGACGGCCCTGGTCGAGGAGATGCCGCACACGCTGGCCGCGCTGGAGTGCGGGGCGCTTTCAGAGTGGCGGGCGACGTTGATCGTGCGCGAGTCGGCGTGTTTGAGTGTCGAGCACCGCCGCCGGTTGGACGCCCAGATGTGCCGCGACGTCGCGCGTCTCGACGGGTGGGGTGACAAGCGGATCGCGGCCGAGGCCAAAAAGATCGCCTGCGAGCTCGACGTCGCCGCGGTGGTGGACCGCAGCGCCAAAGCGGCTAAGGATCGGCGGGTCACCGTCCGCCCGGCGCCCGACTCGATGACGTATGTGACCGCTTTGCTGCCCGTTGGTCAGGGCGTCGTCGCTGTCTATGCGAGCTTGAAACGGGCCGCTGACACCACCTTTGACGGCCGCTCGCGCGGGCAGGTCATGGCCGACACCCTGGTCGAGCGGGTCACCGGCCGGCCTGCCGAGCAGCCGGTGGATGTGACGCTGAACCTGGTCATGGCCGACACCACGCTGATGGGCGACGACGACGCGCCCGCGTGGCTGCAGGGATACGGCCCGCTGCAGTGCGATCGCACGGGGGCTGACCGGTGAGGCGGTGCGCGACGCCGCGGCCAAAGCGATGCTGCGCCGGCTGTACCGCCATCCGCGCAGCGGTCAGCTGGTGGCCATGCAGTCGCAGGCCCGAGCCTTCCCCAAGGGATTGGCGGCGTTCATCGACCTGCGCGACCAGACCTGTCGAACGCCCTACTGCGACGCCGAGATTCGGCACCGCGACCACGCCGTCCCGCGACGCCGCGGCGGGCCGACCAGCGCCGGCAACGGCCTCGGCGCATGCGCGGCGTGCAACTACGCCAAAGAGGCCCCGGGCTGGTCAGTCATCACCAGCGAACGTGACGGTGTGCACCACGCCGAATTCACCACACCCACGCGAGCGACCTACCGATCCACCGCCCCACCACTACCGGGACCACAGCTACGCACCGTCAGCCGCCTCGAAGGCCGGCTCAGCATCGACCTGATCACCTTCGACGCTGCGTGATCGACGGCGAGATTCAGCGGCGTCGCCGCCAGATCAGGAATCCCACACCGAGCGCCGCGGCCAGTGCGATCGCTGCCACCGGGACCGTCTGCTTCGGGTTGTCGGTCGCCGTATGGCGGACCGCCTCGGCCTTCTGCACGACGCGCTCTTTGGTCTCGGCGGCCTTGTCCTTGGCGGCTTCCTTGGTCTCGTCGACCTTCTCCTTGGCGCGCTCCTTGACGTCCAGCTTCGCCTGCAGCGCCTCGACGGTCTCGCCGAGCTCGGCGCGGGTCTGCTCGATGTCGGCCTCGATGTCGTCCTTGCCGGCCTCCGGGCCAGGCTCGGGACGGGGATTCGGTGCGGTCATGAGCGAGTGTCCTTCAACTCCTGGATGTCGGCCTTGACGGTCTCGACCGTCCTCGGCGCGGCGGGGGTGACCTCTTGGGCCTGCTTGCGGCCCACCAGCGCCGCGATCCCGGCGACGACGAACAGCACCGCCGCCACGATCAGCGCCGCCGCCCACACGTCGAGCACCAACGCCAAGGCCGCCACAGCCGCCGCGATCATCGTCGCCGCGCCGAAGAACGCAAACAGGCCCGCGACGCTGAACAACCCGGCGCCAATGCCCGCGTGCTTGGCCGATTCCTGAAATTCCTTCTGCGCCAACCGCATCTCGTCGCGGACCAACCGCGACGTCTGCGTCGACAACTGACTCATCAACTCGCCGATCGACGCGTCTGCGGCAGGTTTCGATTGCACCGCCATCACATACCAACCTCTGACTTGTCCTGATCTGTCGCGACAGTGATGCCCTAGGTCAGGGCGCATGAAACGTCACCGCGGCCGAAATTCACGCCCGCGTTCGATGACGGCGCGAACACTCCTCGGCAACGGTTCGGCAACCACCATCGCTCGCGGCCGTCGCGTCGCCGATATTGAGCAATGCCCTTCAGTCGCCGAACCGCATCGGAAAGACGCTCTACCATGCCGAACCGGTCACCTTTTGGATACGGAGCGGTGCGCCATGGTGCGTCGTCGACGACGGGCTGCTGATATTTACGCGGTCGTATAAACGCGACCTCGAGGCGGGCGGGCAGTTGCTCGCCCCGCCTGACGGAATGTTCTACAGCGTGAACGAAGGGATCGACGCCGATGACGGCCTTGAAACGAGTCAACATCGCAGCAGCCGTTGGGGCTGGGCTGTGTGCGGTAACCATGGCGTTGAGCCCGGCCGCATTGGCGGGCGGCTACGAGTGTGTCCAGACATCGTCGGGGGAGGCACCCGCCGGCGCCCCGCCGGGCGCGGTGTGCGCGCCGCTCACTGACATGGCCGGTGGCGTGCCGATGGCCTTCCCCGGCCCGCCGCCAGTAGCGCCGCCTGTCGTGCCGCCGCCGCTGGTTCCGCCGGTCGTGCCGCCGCCGCTGGTGCCGCCCGTGGTGCCGCCGCCGGTCGCACCGCCGCCCGTGGTCCCGCCGGTCGCCCCGCCGCCGGTCGTGCCGCCGCTCGTTCCGCCGGTTCCCGTCGTGCCGGTCGTGCCCGCGGCCGGAGCGCCCGTGGCGGTCGGCGCCCCGCTGACGACGATGGGCGGTGCGGCTGCAGGAAAGGGTGACCCGGTCGGCGCACCCGCGCCGGGAGACCCGTTGCCCGGTCAGCCGATTCCGCCCGGCCCGAACGTGTAGCGGCGGTGCGCTGAGGATAATTCCATCCGGGTTGGCCCGGCGACGAGATCACTCGTCGTCGGGCCAAATCCGTTTATCGACAACAATTTTCGTCTACAAGCACCACCCGGCCGCCGTGGCCGAACCGTGACGCAGACTTAATCGAATTGCATGCGCCCGCGGGGGTTCAAACGGCCGCCGCTCCCATAACATTATTGACATCGTTGTAATTTCAAGGGAGTCAAACAGATTGCGTGGGGTTGTTCGGTGTGTACTTGCCGCGGTGGTCATTGCCACCAGCGTGGTGGCCGGGCCGGCTGAGGAGAGCGCGGCGGCGGCCGTCTCGTCGCTGCGCACCGGCATCGCATCCATCGCTCCGGCTCAAGGCGAGGTTGTCGGTGTCGCGCACCCGATCATCGTGACGTTTGGGGTCCCCGTCCCGGATCGGGGACTGGCGGAGCGGTCCCTCGACATCACATCGCTGCCCGCGATGAGCGGCCGCTACGAGTGGCTCGATAATCAGACCGTGCAGTGGGTGCCGGATCGATTCTGGCCCGCGCACAGCACAATTGCGCTGTCGGTGGGTGGTGTGAAGACCAATATCGCGACGGGTCCCGCGGTGGTCGGGGTGGCCAACATCACCGATCACACGTTCACCGTCACCATCGACGGCGTCGACGCCGGCCCGCCCCCGATCCTGCCCGCACCGCACCACCGCCCACACTTCGGCAAGCCCGGTGTGTTCCCGGCGTCGATGGGCAGACCGGAATACCCGACACCGGTGGGCACCTACAGCGTGCTGGCCAAAGAGCGTGACGTGCTGATGGATTCGAGCAGCGTCGGCATCCCGGTCAGCGCCGACGACGGCTACCTGATGGACGTGGAGTGGGCCGTCCGGATCACCAATCGCGGCATCTTCGTGCACTCGGCGCCCTGGGCCGTCAACGCGCTCGGGCACGAGAACGTCAGCCACGGCTGCATCTCGTTGAGTCCCGAGGACGCCGAATGGTATTTCAACACAGTCAAAGTCGGCGACCCGGTGATTGTGCAGGAGAACAGTGTCGAGATCCCGCGGCCACGGGAGGAACCCGTCAATCCGGAGGTGCCGCGGGTGATCTCGCGGTGAGAAGCCAGGTCTAACCCGGTGTGCGCGTCTTCTCGATCACGTCGGACGCAATCTTGATCAGCGGCACGTTGGAGTCCTGAGACAGCTTGCGCAGCAGGTCGAATGCCTGCACCGCATCGACACCGTAGCGTTCCATGATCATGCCCTTGGCCTGGCCGATGATGTCGCGGCTGGCCAACGCCCGCTTGAACTGTTCGTCGCGGCGGGCGGCGTTCCACGCCACCGAGGAGTGCGCCGCGAACACCTGACCGATGATCCGCGACTCGTCGGTGAAAGCGTGCGGCTGTTCGGAGTAGACGTTGAGTGCACCCATCGACTCGTTCTCCATGAACAACTGAAACGCCATGATCGAGCGGATCGGCGTCTCGGCCAAGGCATCTTCGCGGTACCGCGGGAACCGGTCATCGGACTCGAGGTCGGCGACGTAGACGACTTTTTCCTCCCACGCCGCGGTCAGGCACGGACCCTCCTGATGGCGTTGCTGGATCTTGTCCAGCAGCATCGGGTACAGGTGCGTGGCCGCCGGTGTCTCGACGGTTTTCGACTTACGGGTCACCGTGATGCCGGCGTACTGCGCGCCGGGAATCTCGACGGCCGCATGCTCGGCCAACTCCGCGATGACGGTGTCTGCGTCGGTGCGGCTGTACAGCCCGCGCACCAACTCCGCGATACGCAGATGTGCAGCCTCGCGCTCGTCGGGTTCCTTGGCAATAACCATCCAGAAAATCCTTCGCTCAGTCGCCCAAGATTACGCGCTGAACCTGCCTGTCGAGCAGCGGATCGCACACCGTACCTACACGTATGCGCGTCGTCTCACAGCGCTCGCAGGTAGCGGTCGGTGACGACCCGCTGCACGAACGACGTCACCGGCGCGCCCAGCCGGCTCCACCAGGTGGCGTGGCGGGAGAACGCCGTCACCACCGCCGACACCTCCTCGGTCGCCGCGTCGTAGGTCACCAGGAACAGCTCCTCGCCGGATTCGGCGTGCCCGGGCAGCGTGCCGTACGCGAACCCCCGGCGGTCGGGCTCGTCGACCACGTAGACCACCCGGCACGGCGCCGCGATCGGCCCCAGATGCACGATCACCTCGGCGCCGACGGAGGCGACCGCCGCCGTCGGCTCGACCCGGATGCCCGCCCCGCGCAGCATGCCCCACCGCATGCCCGCCGTCGCGGCTTCCTCGAAACGGGCGCGACCGCGCCCGATCACCGCGGTCTTGTGCACATGGTGGTAGCCGCTCGGCAGCGTGCCTGCGGTGCCGCCCACCTCTCGGTAGGTCAGCGGCAGCGCGGCGAGGTCGCTCAGTCTCACTCCGAAACCATGGCATCACCGGCGTACGGTCACACCATGACCACCCCCGCAGACGCCTCCGGCTCCTTCACACTCGGCGACCTGACCGTCAACCGCCTCGGCTACGGCGCGATGCGGCTGACCGGTAAAGGTGTCTGGGGCCCGCCGCGGGACCGCGACGAGTGCTTGCGCGTGCTGCGCCGCGCCGTCGACCTCGGGGTCAACTTCATCGACACCGCCGACTCCTACGGGCCGTTCGTGTCCGAGGAGCTGATCCGCGAGGCGCTGCACCCGTACGACGGCGTCGTCGTGGCGACCAAGGCCGGGCTGCTACGCACCGGACCCGACGAGTGGACGCCCCTCGGGTTCCCCGAATACCTGCGCCAGGAGTGCGAGATGAGCCTGCGCCGGCTCGGCGTCGACACCATCGACCTGTTCCAGCTGCACCGCATCGACGCGAAGTTCCCCGCCGAGGACCAGATCGGCGAACTGCTCAAGCTGCAGCAGGAAGGCAAGATCCGCCACATCGGCCTGTCGGAGATCAACGTCGAACAGCTCGAGGCCGCGCAGAAGGTCGCGCCGATCGTGTCGGTGCAGAACATGTACAACGTCACCGTCCGCACCGCTGAACCGCTGCTGGAAGCCTGTGAGGCCCAGGGCATCGGGTTCATCCCGTGGTTCCCGCTGGCGGCCGGGCCGCTGGCCGCGCCGGACGGGCCGTTGCAGCGCATCGCCGCCGACCACGACGCGTCGGCGTCCCAGTTGGCGCTGGCCTGGCTGCTCAAACGCTCGCCGGTCATGCTGCCGATCCCGGGCACGTCGAAGGTCGCCCACCTCGAGGAGAACGTCGCCGCCGCCGGCATCGAGCTGTCCGACGACGAATTCGAGACGCTGAGCAAAGCCGGATCCGCCGACCAGTGAGTTAGGCAATACGGTGGTCGGGTGGGCACACGTGAGGCGGCGCATCCCGGCGGCGGGTTCAACCCGCCCGAACCGACGAAGCAGGGTGGGCCGGACTACGGCCGGTTCATCGACGCGATCCGCACACTGCAGGACCACGCCCGCGCCGCCGACGCGCCCGACGACGTGATCTCGGAGGCGGCCGACCTCGTCGACAAGGTGTCCCAACTGCTGGCGCCGTACTACGCCGACGAGTGGTCGTCGCCGTCGGGCCGGCGGATGGATCTGCCCGGCCGCGGCAACCTGCTGGCGATCCCGCTCGACGTGCACATCACCGATGATCTGCGGGTCGCCGGCACCGCCCAGTTCCGCCGCTTCCACCTCGGACGCAACGGCGCCGCGCACGGCGGGTCGGTGGCGCAGCTGTTCGACGCGCTGCTCGGCTACACCGCCTTCAAGCTCAGCGGCAGCGGCGCGCAGCGCACCGCGTTCCTGCACGTCGACTACCGCAGCATCGCGCGCATCGAGACCGAGTACCGCGTCGACGCCGGTGTCGACGGCATCGAGGGCCGAAAGATCTTCGTCTCCGGGCGGGTGTTCGACGGTGAGACGACGGTCGCCGAAGCCCACGCGTTGTTCGTCAAGCTCAAGCCGGGGCAGCCGTGAGCCTCACCGACGTCAAACGGCGCTGGGCCCGCTGGCGCGACAAGCTGCGTGAACGGCCCCGGCTCGAGTTCGGCTACCGCATCGCGGTCGGCGTCATCGGGCTGGTCGTGCTGGCCGCCGGCATCCTCGCGATCCCGTACCCCGGCCCCGGCTGGGCCATCGTGTTCGTCGGGCTGGGCATCCTGGCCACCGAGTTCGACTGGGCCCGACGCCTGCTGGGCTGGGTCCGCGAGCGCTACGACAAGGCGATGGCCTGGTTCAAGGAGCAGGGCCTGTGGGTGCAGGTGCTCGGGGCGGTCTTCACCGCGGCCGTCGTGCTGGGCTCGCTGTGGCTGCTCGGCGCGCTCGGCTTCTTCGGCAAGCTCGTCGGCATCGAGCACGAGTTGTTGAAGAGCCCTATTGGCTTCGGGTCCTGACCACCGGCACCGATAGCATGGTCGCGTCTTGAGTCCGTTGACAGTGAAATGGGAGAGTCACCGATGAGCGCCGCCGCAAACCCCACCCCAGCAGCCCCGATCCGGGTCGCTGCCGGGACCACCGCGGGGGAGGCGGTGCGCGAGGCGGGGCTGCCGAGCCGGGGCGCCCCCGACGCGATCGTCGTCGTGCGCGACGCCGAGGGCCGGCTGCGCGACCTGTCGTGGGTGCCCGACGCCGACGTCGAGGTGACGCCCGTGCCCGCCGACAGCGACGACGGCCGCAGCGTCATCCGGCACTCCACCGCCCACGTGCTCGCGCAGGCCGTGCAGGACCTGTTCCCGGAGGCCAAGCTCGGCATCGGGCCGCCGATCACCGACGGCTTCTACTACGACTTCGACGTCGAACGCGCCTTCACGCCTGAGGATCTCGAGGCGCTCGAGAAGCGCATGCGCCAGATCGTCAAAGAGGGCCAGCTGTTCTCGCGGCGGGTCTACGAGTCCAAGGACCAGGCCCGCGAGGAACTGGCCAACGAGCCCTACAAGCTCGAGCTCGTCGACGACAAGTCCGGCGACCCCGACGTGATGGAGGTCGGCGGTGACGAGCTGACCGCCTACGACAACCTCAATCCCCGTACCCGCGAACGGGAGTGGGGCGACCTGTGCCGCGGGCCGCACATTCCCACGACGAAGTACATCCCTGCGTTCAAGCTGACCCGCAGTTCGGCCGCCTACTGGCGCGGCAACCAGGACAACGCGAGCATGCAGCGTGTCTACGGCACCGCGTGGGAGTCGCAGGAGGCGCTCGACAAGCACCTCGAGTTCATCGAGGAGGCCCAGCGCCGCGACCACCGCAAGCTCGGCGCCGAGCTCGACCTGTTTAGCTTCCCCGACGAAATCGGTTCGGGTCTGGCGGTTTTCCATCCCAAGGGTGGCATCATCCGCCGCGAGCTGGAGGACTACTCGCGGCGCAAGCACATCGAGGCCGGCTACCAGTTCGTCAACAGCCCGCACATCACCAAGGCCGAGCTGTTCAAGATCTCCGGGCACCTCGACTGGTACAGCGACGGCATGTTCCCGCCGATGCACCTCGACGCCGAGCTCAACCCCGACGGCAGCGTGCGCAAACCCGGCCAGGACTACTACCTCAAGCCGATGAACTGCCCGATGCACTGCCTGATCTTCCGCTCGCGCGGACGGTCGTACCGCGAACTTCCGTTGCGGCTCTTCGAGTTCGGCACGGTGTACCGCTACGAGCTGTCCGGCGTCGTGCACGGGCTGACCCGGGTCCGCGGGCTGACGATGGACGACTCGCACATCTACTGCACCCGCGAGCAGATGCGCGACGAGCTGACCTCGCTGCTGCGCTTCATCCTCGACCTGCTCGCCGACTACGGGCTGACCGACTTCTATCTCGAGCTCTCGACCAAGGACCCGAAGAAGTTCGTCGGCTCCGACGAGCTGTGGGACGAGGCCACCAGCGTGCTGGCCGAGGTGGGCGCCGCTTCCGGGCTGGATCTGGTGCCCGACCCGGGCGGCGCGGCGTTCTACGGCCCGAAGATCTCGGTTCAGGTCAAAGACGCGCTGGGCCGCAGCTGGCAGATGTCGACGATCCAGCTCGACTTCAACTTCCCCGAGCGCTTCGAGCTGGAGTACACCGCCGCCGACGGTTCGCGGCAGCGGCCGGTGATGATCCACCGCGCGCTGTTCGGGTCGATCGAGCGGTTCTTCGGCATCCTCACCGAGCACTACGCGGGCGCGTTCCCGGCGTGGCTGGCCCCGGTGCAGGTGGTCGGGATCCCGGTATCCGACGATCACGTGCCGTACCTCAACGGCCTTGCGGCGCAACTGAAGATGCAGGGGGTCCGCGCCGAGGTCGACGCCAGCGACGACCGGATGGCCAAGAAGATCGTCAACCACACCAACCAGAAGGTGCCGTTCATGTTGGTCGCGGGGGACCGCGACGTCGAGGCCGGCGCCGTCAGCTTCCGCTTCGGGGACCGCACGCAGATCAACGGCGTGCCCCGCGACGCCGCGGTCGCGGCCATCGTCGACTGGATCGCGGACCGGCAGAACGCGACCCCGACCGCCGAACTGTTCGAGGTGGACACATCGAAGTGAGCGCCGAGGAGCAGAGTCCGCGCGACGAGCAGACCATCATCGACCGCGGTGTCGGTGACCCCGACCACCTGCAGCGGTTGTGGACCCCGCACCGGATGACCTATATCGCCGAGGCGCCGATGAAGGGCGGCTCGGCCGGGTCCAAGGAGCCGTTCACCGACATCCCGACGATGTCCGACGAGGACGGTCTGGTCGTCGCGCGCGGCGAGTCGGTCTACGTCGTGCTCAACCTCTACCCGTACAACCCGGGCCACTCGATGGTGGTGCCCTACCGGCGGGTATCCGAACTCGAAGACCTCACTCCCGACGAGAGCTACGAGCTGATCGCGTTCACCCAGAAGATGATTCGGGTGATCAAGTCGGTGTCGCGGCCGCACGGGTTCAATGTCGGGCTCAACCTCGGCAAGTCGGCGGGCGGGTCGTTGGCCGAGCACCTGCACATGCACGTCGTGCCGCGGTGGAGCGGCGACGCGAACTTCATCACGATCATCGGCGGCTCGAAAGTGGTGCCGCAACTGCTGCGGGAGACCCGCGAACTACTGGCGACGGAATGGGCCAACCAGCAGTGAGCAACTTCTATCTGATGACTCGGGCGGCCTACGAGAAGATCAGCACGCCGATCGCCAAGGGCGCGCTGCGCGCCGGTTTCACCCCCGACAGCATCACGATCCTGGGGACCGCGGGTTCGGTGCTCAGCGCGCTCACGCTGTATCCCATCGGCCAGCTGTGGTGGGGATCGTTCGCGGTGTGGATCTTCGTGCTCGCCGACATGCTCGACGGGGCGATGGCCCGCCAGCGCGGCGGCGGCACCCGGTTCGGCGCCGTGCTCGACGCCACCTGTGACCGGATCAGCGACGGCGCGATCTTCTGCGGGCTGCTGTGGTGGGCCGCCTTCGGGTTGCAGAGCACGTCGCTGGTGGTCGCGACCGCGATCTGCCTGGTCACCTCGCAGGTCATCTCCTACATCAAGGCCCGCGCCGAGGCCAGCGGACTGTCGGCGGAGGGCGGCCTGATCGAGCGGCCCGAACGGCTGATCATCGTGCTCGTCGCGGCGGGGCTGTCCGGTCTGTTCGGGGTGGAGTGGCTGCTGCACATCGGCATGTGGGTGCTCGCGGTGACCAGCCTGGTGACGCTGGGCCAGCGGGTGCACAGCGTGCGCACCTCGCCGGGTGCGATGGACAAGCTGGTCAAACCCGACGCCGCCACCGCAGGCGGGGACACACCGGAGGCGACGGAGCCGTGACGACCACCCCCTCGGGACCGACGGCCAGTGCCAACCCGGTGGGTGGCCGGCTGGCGGACTGGGGGTACGCCGCCGGGTGGCGGGTCGTCCGTGCGGTGCCGGAGTTCTTCGCCCGCAACGCTTTTGACGCCGGAGTCCACTACGCCGCGCGCGGTGGCGGGCCCGCCCAGCTGCGCAAGAACCTGGCCCGCGTCATCGGCGTGCCGCCCGAGCGGGTGCCCGACGGGTTGATGCGCGCGTCGCTGGCGTCGTATGCCCGGTACTGGCGCGAGGCGTTCCGGCTGCCGACGATGGACCATGCCGCGATCGGCCGCGAGCTGGTCGTCGACGACATCGAGCTGCTGTGGGGAGCGCTCGACGCCGGCCGCGGCGCGGTGCTGGCGTTGCCGCACAGCGGGAACTGGGACATGGCCGGGGTGTGGCTGGCGCAGAACTACGGCACCTTCACCACCGTCGCCGAACGGCTCAAGCCCGAGTCGCTGTACAACCGGTTCGTCGCCTACCGCGAAGGGCTGGGCTTCGAGATCGTCCCGCTGACCGGCGGTGAGCGCCCGCCGTTCGAGGTGCTCGCCGAGCGGCTGCGCGACAACCGCCCGGTGTGCCTGATGGCCGATCGGGACCTGAGCCGCAACGGCGTCCAGGTCGACTTCTTCGGCGAGCCCACCCGGATGCCCGCGGGGTCGGCCAAGCTCGCGATCGAGACCGGCGCGGCGCTGTTCCCCGTGCACTGCTGGTTCAAGCCCGGCGGCTGGGGCATGCGGGTGTACCCCGAGATCGACACCTCGTCGCGCGACGTCACCGCGATCACGCAGGCGCTGGCCGACCGGTTCGCCCGCAACATCGCCGCGCATCCGGCCGACTGGCACATGATGCAACCGCAGTGGATCGCCGACCTGCCCGCCGAGCGGCGGGCCCGGCTGGAGGCCAGCCCGTGAGAATCGGCATGGTCTGCCCGTATTCGTTCGACGTCCACGGCGGCGTGCAGTCGCACGTGCTGCAGCTGGCGCAGGTCATGCACGACCGTGGCCACCACGTCAGCGTGCTGGCGCCGTCGTCGCCGGGCGCCGACCTGCCGTCCTACGTCGTCTCCGGCGGCAAGGCGGTGCCGATCCCGTACAACGGGTCGGTCGCGCGCCTGCGGTTCGGGCCCGCGACGCACCGGCTGGTGAAGCGGTGGCTGGCCGACGGTGACTTCGACGTGCTGCATCTGCACGAGCCCAACGCGCCGAGCCTGTCGATGCTGGCGCTCAACATCGCCGAGGGCCCGATCGTCGCGACGTTCCACACGTCGACCACAAAGTCGTTGACGCTCACCGTGTTCGAGCCGATCCTGCGCCCGATGCACGAGAAGATCGTCGGCCGCATCGCGGTGTCGGACCTGGCGCGGCGCTGGCAGATGGAGGCCCTCGGCAGCGACGCCGTCGAGATCCCCAACGGCGTGGACGTCGACTCGTTCGCGTCGGCCCCGCTGCTCGACGGATATCCACGCGCGGGCAAGTCGGTGCTGTTCTTGGGCCGCTACGACGAACCGCGCAAGGGCATGGCCGTGCTGCTGCGCGCGCTGCCTCGGCTCGTCGAGCGGTTTTCCGACATCGAGATCCTCGTCGTCGGCCGCGGCGACGAGGACGACCTGCGCGAGAGCGCCGGCGATCTCGCGCGCCACCTGCGGTTCCTGGGCCAGGTCGACGACGCGCAGAAGGCCTCGGCGATGCGCAGCGCGGACGTCTACTGCGCCCCACACACCGGCGGCGAGAGTTTCGGCATCGTGCTCGTCGAGGCGATGGCCGCAGGCACCGCGGTGGTGGCCAGCGACCTCGACGCGTTCCGGCGGGTGCTCGACGACGGGGTGGCCGGCCGGCTGTTCCCCGTCGACGACGATGCGGCGCTGGCCGACGGGCTGATCGCGGTGCTCGACGACGCCGCGCTGCGGCAGCGGTACGTCGACGCCGCCCGCGAGGCGGTTCAGCGCTACGACTGGTCGGTGGTCGCCCGCCAGATCATGCGGGTCTACGAGACCGTCAGCGGCGCCGGCACCAAGGTCAGGGTGGCCGGCAGCGACGGCGGCCGCGCCAGGAAGGCGACCGGAGGGGTCCGGTGATCACCTGGATCGTGGTGATCGCGCTGGCGGTGCTGGTGGTGATCATCCTGGCGGTCGCCGGCTGGGCGCTGGAGACCGCCAACCGGCTCGACCGGCTGCACGTGCGCTACGACCTCTCGTGGCAGGCGCTCGACGGCGCGCTGGCCCGCCGGGCGGTGGTCGCGCGGGCGGTCGCCGCGGACGCCTACGGCGGTTCGCCGGAGGGCAGACGACTGGCCGCGCTTGCCGACGCGGCCGAGGGCGCGTCGCGGTCCGGGCGCGAGGCCGCCGAGAACGAGCTGTCGGCGGCGTTGGCGGTGGTCGATCCCGCGTCGGTGCCGTTGGCGCTGGTGTCCGAACTCGCCGACTCCGAGGCGCGGGTGGTGCTGGCCCGTCGCTTCCACAACGACGCGGTGCGCGACACGCTGGCGCTGCGCGAACGACCGTTGGTGCGGATGCTGCGGCTGGGCGGGACGGCGGCGCTGCCAACGTACTTCGAGATCGTCGAACGGCCGGATCCGGCCGCCGAGGTGGGCCGGCGGTGAGCTGGCGCACGTCGGCGCGGGTGGTGCTGCTCGACGAGTCCGGGGCCGTGCTGCTGTTCCGCGGTTCGGACCCGGGGCTGGCCGACGCCCCGCGCTGGTGGTTCACCGTCGGCGGTGCGGTCGAGCCGGGGGAGACGCTCGCGCAGGCCGCCGCGCGCGAGATCGGCGAGGAGACCGGGTTGCGGGTCGACGCGGCCGCGCTGGTCGGCCCGCTGTGGCGGCGGCAGGCGGTGTTCGAATTCGACGGCGCAGTGATCCGCAGCGAGGAGCTGTTTTTCGTGCACCGCACCGCGCGGTTCGAGCCGTCGATCGGCGGTCACACCGCCCTGGAGCGGCGCACGATTCACGGCTACCGCTGGTGTGATGAGACAATGATCCGAGAGCTGGTCGCCGGAGGCGAAACCGTCTATCCGCTGCAACTCGGTGAGCTGCTCGCAGAAGCCAACGCACTTGCCGACGCGCGCGGCGACGCACTGCGGAAGCAGTTGCAGTCGATCCGCTGAAGCGCGGAATCAATGGATTTGCGGCCGTCCGTAGACTGGATCGGTAGATATCGGAGGAGATAAGCGTGGATATCGGTGGGCAGGAGCGAAGCGACCGGGGGATGACTACCGCAGGTACTAACGGATCCCAGACCGGAACCGCCCGGGTCAAGCGCGGCATGGCCGAGATGCTCAAGGGCGGCGTCATCATGGACGTCGTCACCCCCGAGCAGGCGCGCATCGCCGAGGGCGCCGGCGCCGTCGCGGTGATGGCGCTCGAGCGGGTGCCCGCCGACATCCGCGCCCAGGGCGGTGTCTCGCGGATGAGCGACCCCGACATGATCGAGGGCATCATCGACGCGGTCACCATCCCGGTGATGGCCAAGGCGCGCATCGGCCACTTCGTGGAGGCGCAGATCCTGCAGAGCCTCGGGGTCGACTACGTCGACGAGTCCGAGGTGCTGACCCCCGCCGACTACACCAACCACATCGACAAGTGGAAGTTCACCGTGCCGTTCGTGTGCGGCGCGACCAACCTGGGCGAGGCGTTGCGGCGCATCACCGAAGGCGCAGCGATGATCCGCTCGAAGGGCGAGGCGGGCACCGGCGACGTGTCCAACGCCACCACCCACATGCGCAAGATCGGCGGCGAGATCCGCCGGCTGACGTCGCTGTCCGAAGACGAGTTGTACGTCGCCGCAAAGGAATTGCAGGCTCCCTACGACCTCGTCGTCGAGGTGGCGCGGGCGGGCAAGCTGCCGGTCACGCTGTTCACCGCCGGCGGCATCGCGACCCCGGCCGACGCGGCGATGATGATGCAGCTCGGCGCCGAGGGCGTGTTCGTCGGATCGGGCATCTTCAAGTCCGGCAACCCCGCCGAGCGGGCCGCCGCGATCGTCAAGGCCACCACCTTCTACGACGATCCCGACGTGCTGGCGAAGGTGTCGCGTGGGCTCGGCGAGGCGATGGTCGGCATCAACGTCGACGACATCCCGGTCCCGCACCGGCTCGCAGAACGCGGCTGGTAGACATCTGTTTTATGGCGATCGAACAGATCCTCGACCTGGAGCAGATCGAGGTCAACATCTATCGCGGCGGCGTGTTCAGCCCGGAATCCGGGTTCCTGCAGCGCACTTTCGGCGGCCACGTCGCCGGTCAGTCGCTGGTTTCCGCGGTGCGCACCGTCGACCCGAAGTACCAGGTGCACTCGCTGCACGGCTACTTCCTCAAGGGTGGTGACGCGCGGGCACCGTCTGTGTACACCGTCGAGCGGATCCGCGACGGCGGCTCCTTCTGCACCCGCCGGGTCAGCGCGATCCAGCACGGCGAGACGATCTTCTCGATGTCGGCGTCGTTTCAAACCGACCAGAGCGGCATCGAGCACCAGGACGTCATGCCCACCGCGCCGCCGCCGGACAACATCCCCGACTTCAAGTCGGCGAGCAAGGTTTTCGACGACGCCAGCTTCCGCCAGTTCGACGAGTGGGACGTCCGCATCGTGCCGCGGGACCAGATGAACTACACGCCGGGCAAGGCGTCGCAGCAGCAGGTGTGGTTCCGGCACCGCGACCCGCTGCCCGACGACCCGGTGCTGCACATCTGCGCGCTGGCCTACCTCAGCGACCTCACGCTGCTGGGTTCGGCCCAGGTCAACCACGTCGAGGAGCGCAACCACCTCATGGTCGCGTCGCTCGACCACGCGATGTGGTTCATGCGCCCATTCCGCGCCGACGAGTGGATGCTCTACGACCAGTCGTCGCCGTCGGCGTGCGGCGGCCGCGCCCTGACGCAGGGCAAGTTGTTCAACCAGTACGGCGAGATGGTGGCGGCGGTCATGCAGGAGGGGCTGACCCGCTACCGCCGCGACTACACACCGTGAGCACCTCACACGTCGGCGTGCTGGCGCTGCAGGGCGACACCCGCGAGCACCTGGCCGCGCTGCGCGAGGCCGGCGCCGAGGCGTCGACCGTCCGGCGGCTGAGCGAGCTCGAGGCGGTCGACGCGCTGGTGATCCCCGGCGGCGAATCCACCGCGATGAGCCACCTGTTGCGTGAACTCGACCTGCTCGAGCCGCTGCGGTCGCGGCTGGCCGACGGGATGCCGGCGTACGGGTCGTGCGCGGGAATGATTCTGCTGGCGTCGGAGATCCTCGACGCCGGGGTCGCCGGCCGCGACGCCACGCCGCTGAAGGGTATCGATATGACGGTGCGACGCAACGCTTTTGGCCGTCAGGTCGATTCGTTCGAAGACGACATCGCATTCGAGGGTGTCGACGGGCCGGTGCACGCGGTGTTCATCCGCGCGCCCTGGGTGGAACGGGTCGGCCCGCAGGTGCAGGTGCTGGCGGAGGCCGGCGGTCACATCGTCGCGGTGCGGCAGGGCAAGACGGTCGCGACGGCGTTTCACCCGGAGATGACCGGCGACCGTCGCATCCACAAACTGTTCGTCGACCTACTCACCGAGTGATTTGTGAGTGATTCCGTTCGCTCAGCGATCGTTTTCACTCACAAATCGCAGCGTCAGCGGATCGGCAAACCGGTGACCGCTCGGCCGATCACCAGCCGCTGGATCTCGCTGGTGCCCTCGAAGATCGTGAAGATCTTCGCGTCGCGGTGCATCCGCTCGACGGGATAGTCGCGGGTATAGCCGTTGCCGCCGAGGATCTGGATCGCCTCGTCGGTCACGTACACCGCGGTCTCGCTGGCGACCAGCTTGGCCATCGACCCCTCGGCGTTGTCGAAGGCCTTGCCGTTGCGGGCCATCCAGCCGGCCCGCCACACCAGCAGCCGGGCGGCGTCGATGCGGGCCTTCATGTCGGCCAGTTTGAACGCGATGGCCTGGAACTCGCCGATCTTCTTGCCGAACTGCTCGCGCTGCAGGGCGTAGTCGAGGGCGTACTCGTAGGCCGCGCGGGCGACGCCGACCGCCATCGCGCCGACCGTCGGGCGGGTGCGCTCGAACGTGGCCAGCGCGGCCTGGCTCTTGGCGCTCTTGCCCTCACGCACCCGCGCGATCCGCTCCTCGAACTTGTCGCGGCCGCCGACGATCAGCCGGCCCGGGATGCGCACGTCCTCGAGCACCACCTCGGCGGTGTGCGACGCGCGGATGCCGTGCTTGAGGAACTTCTGGCCCTGTCGGAATCCCGGCGTGTCCGGCGGGATGATGAACGTGGCCTGCCCGCGGGTGCCGAGTTCGGGGTACACCGACGCGACGACGACATGCACCTCGGCGATCCCGCCGTTGGTCGCCCAGGTCTTGGTGCCGTTGAGCACCCACTCGTCGGTGGCCTCGTCGTAGCGCGCGCGGGTGAGGATGGCGCCGACGTCGGAGCCCGCTCCGGGCTCGGACGAGCAGAACGACGCCACCTTCGGGTCGTCGACGGTGCCGAACATCTGCGGCAACCATTCACCGATCTGCTCGGGCGTCCCGTTGGCGGCCAGTGACGCCGCCGCCAGGCCGGTGCCCAGGATCGACAGCGCGATGCCGGCGTCGCCCCAGAACATCTCCTCGAACGCGACGAGCATGCCCAGCCCGGACGGCTCACCGGCCTGCTCGGCGAAGAACTCCATCGAGTAGATGCCGACCTTGGCGGCCTCCTGGATGATCGGCCACGGCGTCTCCTCGCGCTCATCCCATTCGGCGGCGGCGGGCCGGACCACGTCGGCGGCAAACTCGTGCACCCAGTTCTGGATGTGGGCCAGATCCGGCGACAGCTCAAGCGAGAAGGACATGACCAGATCTTACTTCAGAGTAAGTTAGCTCGGCCAGAGCTGTGTCCGAGGTAACAGGCCGGTCAGGGCTGGATCGGTAGCAGCAACCGGGATGACGACCGCACGGTGTTCAGGCTGCTGGTGCCGACGCTGGCGTGGCGGAAGTTCATGATCGCCGGCCTCGACGGGTCCTGGTCGTCGCTTGCGAGCGTCAGCCGGATGCGGTGTCCCGCGGCGAACCGGCGAGCGTTGGGCACCAGGGGAATCCGGTACTCGACGTCGCGGCCGATCGGCACCGCAACCGGCGTCCGGCAGGGCAGCACGGGGGCCCCGGGGGTGCTGGTTTCCTCATCGACCTCGCGGAGGCTCGCGCGGAGCCACCCGGCCGTCACATCGGTCACTTGGCCGTCGGGCGCGACGTCCTGGAGGACCGCGATCCATGCAGTGTCGGCGGCGGTGGCCGACGCGACGAGCCGAAGCTCGATTTCGCCGACGACGTCGAGCGCCTCGGACAGCGGTGCACTTGTCCAGTCCAGGCGGTCGGGCGGGTCGATGGCGCTGCTCTTGACCCGGCCGAGCCCGGCGCCGAGCACCATGTACTTGCGGGCGCCTTCCTTGCCTTCCTGCGCGTCGAGCACGCCGTCCGCGCGCAGTGCGAGTTCGCGCACGACGGCCCGCGGCGGCCAGGACGGGCTGGTGCGCCACTGCCCGGCGCCGGGCATTGCGTAGCGCACGGGATCACCGTCGAGGATGCCGGTGTCGAAACCCTTGAGCCAGTGGTCGAACCAGGCCAGCGCCTCGGTGTGCAGGCTCTCCCAAGGCCAAGTCAGCCCGAACTTGTCGAGCATGCCCATGCGCACGTTCGGGTTGTGAGTCAAGGCCTTCCACGCGATGAAGGTCGACGGCAGGTGCAGCGGAACGTTCTCCCAGTCGCAGCCCAGGTAGACGGGGATGTGGATGTTCTTGAGCAGCGGGGTGAGATCGCGGGCGTCCCACCAGTCGTCGCGCGTCGGGTGCTTGACGTTCACGTCCAGCCAGAACTCGTCCCAGGGGTGCGGATTGTGCGGGAGCTTGAGCATTTGGCGCAGCATCGTCACGGCCGCCTCGCCGTTCATCGTGCCGAACTTGCGGTGCAGCGGCGGCAGGTGCAGCACTTCGCGGGCGATTCTGAGTGGAAGGCTGCGCCAGAATCCCTCGCCGCGGTCGGCGGTCAGCCCGACCATCGACAGGAATGGCGTGACGAACGAGGAGCTGACCAACCCGTGGTGGCTGGCCGCCTCGTACAGGTCGGTCGTCGCGGCAATCGGGAAGATGGCTCGCAGGTGCGGCGGTTTCTGCACCGCGGCCTCCAGTTGGGCGATAGCGAAGTAGCTGATGCCGATCATGCCGACGTTGCCGTCGCACCATGGCTGAGCGGCGGCCCACTCGACGAGGTCGTGGCAGTCCCGCCTTTCCTGCTCGTCCATGAAGCCGAAAGTTCCGCCGGAGCCGCCGGTGCCGCGCAGGTTGGCGATGACGTGCGTGTAGCCCCGGGACACCCAAAATTCGGTGTCGCCGGCCTCGATGAAGCCCATGGGTGCACCGAGGTTTTGTATCTGGCGCGGATACGGCGACGCGGCGATCAGCGCTGGGAAGCGTCCGTCGGCGGCGGGGCGGTGCACGTCGGCCAGCAGCGTGGTGCCGTCACGCACGGTGATCGCCACGTTGTCGTCGTGACGAATCCGGTGTTGGGCGGAGCTGAGATTGCGGTACTCGCGCCCGGTGGTCTGCGGGCCGTTCAACTGCTTGCGAAAGCCGGTCACGAATTTCACGCTACGTTGAAACTAGTCTCAACGCAACGTGAAATTACTGCTAATCTCCTCGCATGCCCAAGAAGGCACCGCCCGGGCCGCGGGACGAGCGCGGCGTCCTGTCGGCGCGCATCCTGGCCGCGGCGCGCGAGCAGTTCGCCCAGCACGGCTGGGCGGGCACGACGATCCGTGCGATCGCCAGGGCCGCCGACGTCGACCCGGCGCTCGTCTACCACTACTTCGGGTCCAAGGAAGCGCTGCTCGACGCTGCGACCGACCCGCCGCCGCGGTGGCTGGAGAGCGTGGCGGCAACCTGGGCCACGCCGAGCCACGAGCTCGGCGCGGCCCTACTGCGGTTGATGCTCGGCGCGTGGCGGGACGATGAGATCGGTGCGGTGCTGCGCGCGGTGCTCCTGACCGCTGCGCATGACGAGACGACCCGCGAGAAGTTGCGCCGCGTCGTCGAGAGCAGCCTCATGGGTGTCGCCCAACTCGGCGCCGACGAATCCGACCGGCGCACGCGTAGCGGACTCATCTCGTCGCAGATCATGGGACTGGCGATGATGCGTTTCGTCTGGAGGATCGAACCTGTCGCCTCGATGAGTGACGATGAGATCGTCGCGGCGGTCGCGCCGAACCTGCAGCGCTACATCGATGGGACCCTGTCATGACATCGGTCGAGGTCGAACCGCAACCGCGCATCGACACCCTGGTCACCCGCCCCGACGGCAGCCAGGCCCGGCGCACGGAGTACGTCGGCACCGCCTGGTTCGACGGCAAACCGATCGTGTCCGGCCTGACGCTGCGCAGAGCACCGAACGCGCCCAAGGGGATTCGCGTCCCGAACTTCTCGACGGCGTTCTTCGTCCCGGACAGCCTGCCCTACCAGCGGGCCGCGCTGAGCGACGCGTCACTGTCGGTGTCGGTGCTGCTGCAGGCCTCGGGGGAGACCGGTGCGATCGTCGACGCCTCCGCCACGTTCACCGACGATCCGTCGGGCGCGCCGACGTGGATCCAGGTGCACGTGCACGGCCACCTGGCGTGGCCGGCCGGCGTCGGCTACCGGATCGTCGCGTTGACGTCGCCCGACGCCGTTCGGTAGCGCGCATACCTCCACGTAGACTCGTCGGGCGGACTTAGCGCACGAATCAGCGCACAGGAGAGGTACTACCTGCATGAGCGGCCATTCCAAGTGGGCCACCACCAAGCACAAGAAGGCGGTCATCGACGCCCGGCGCGGCAAGATGTTCGCCAAGCTGATCAAGAACATCGAGGTCGCGGCGCGTGTCGGCGGCGGCGACCCGGCCGGCAACCCGACGCTCTACGACGCCATCCAGAAGGCCAAGAAGTCGTCGGTGCCCAACGACAACATCGAACGGGCCCGCAAGCGCGGCAGCGGTGAGGAAGCCGGCGGCGCGGAGTACCAGAACATCACCTACGAGGGCTACGGCCCCAACGGCGTCGCGGTGCTGATCGAGTGCCTGACCGACAACCGCAACCGCGCGGCCGGCGAGGTCCGCGTCGCGATGACCCGCAACGGCGGCAACATGGCCGATCCCGGTTCGGTGTCCTACCTGTTCTCCCGCAAGGGTGTGATCACGCTCGAGAAGAACGACCTCAGCGAGGACGACGTGCTGATGGCGGTCCTCGACGCCGGCGCCGAGGATGTCAACGACCTCGGCGACAGCTTCGAAATCCTCTGCGAGCCAACTGATCTCGTTGCAGTGCGGACGGCTTTGCAGGATGCGGGCATCGACTACGAGTCCGCCGAGGCCGGTTTCGAGCCGTCGGTCAGCGTCCCGCTCGACGCCGACGGCGCCCGCAAGATCATGAAGCTGGTCGACGCGCTCGAGGATCTCGACGACGTGCAAGACGTCTACACCAACATCGACATCTCCGACGAGGTCGCCGCCGAACTCGACAACGACGACTAGCCGGTCGACGGGGCCCACGCATGGCGAAGGTGACCGCGCCCGGTGGTCAGTCGGTCACCGTTCGACGCTGGTGGTGGCGCACCCTGCCGTGGGAGACAGGGTTCGCCACGATTGACGCGGTCATCTTTCTGATCGTGCTGCCGTTCATGCTGATGTGGCCGGTCTGGCTGGTGCTGAAATGGTGTGGCGTGCCGTGGACGGTGCTCGTGGAGCACGACGGAACCGAGATCGCCCGTGAGCGGGTGCGTGGTTGGCGGGCGTCTGGCGCCCGTATCGAGGAGATCGCCGCCGCAGTGCAGTCAGGTGCGATGCCGGTACCGGACCCCGACGAGCCCAGTGAGCCGATCGAACCCGCCGGACCCGTCGTGTACTGACACTCGCTCAGTGGCTGCCGTTGGACCGCGCGAGCTCGTCGTCGTCGCATTCCACGGTGTGGTCGAACGCCTTGGCGCGCTCCTCGGCCTCCGGGCTGCCGGAGAACATCCCCGCGGCGACGCGCTTGGTCTCGCCGGCCACCTCGCGATGTGTCTGCGCCTCCGGTGCCGCGGCCGCAGGCTCGATGCGCTGGATCGGCACCACGCCGCCGGTGCGCTGCACCCAGTCGACCAGGCCTTCGCGGACCGCGCACTGCAGGTCGAACAGCGCGCCGGCGTTGTGCGCGCTGACGACGATGCGCACGCGGACCACACCACCGACCGCGTCGGTCACCTGCAGCACGCCGCGCCGGCCGTCCCAGAGGTCGCTCTGGGCCAGCAGCCGGTCCAGCTCGGCGCGCATGTCGTTGAACGGGACGTTGAAGTCGACGTCGAACTCGACCGTGCCCATGATCTCGGTGGCGCTGCGGGTCCAGTTCTCGAACGGTTCGGTGGTGAAGTAGGTCGACGGCAGCACCAGCCGGCGCTCGTCCCAGATCCGCACCACGACGTAGGTCAGCGTGATCTCCTCGATGCGGCCCCACCACTGGCCGTTCTCGAGCTGCACGATGTCGCCGACGCGGATGGCGCCGGAGAACGCGATCTGCATGCCGGCGAACACCGCGCCCAGCGACGTCTGCGCGGCCAGACCGGCGACCACCGACAACACACCGGCGGAGGCGAAAACCGTGGTGCCGATGTCGGAGAACGACGGGAACGTCATCAGGATCGCCGCACCGCCGAGGATGACGACGATCGCGATCGCGAGCCTGCGCAGCACGGTGACCTGGGTGCGCACCCGGCGCCACAACCGGTCGGCGTCGGAGATCTCCTCGCCGCCGCCGCCGTAGCGGGCGATCATCCGCCGCTCGACGACGCGGACCAGGCCCGTCATCAGCCACGTGATCGACGCGATCAGCAGGATCAGGAGCCAGTGGTCGACCCAGCCGCGCCAGCTGTCAGAGGTGTCCGAGGTGCGCCGCACCGCGATCGTCGCGGCGATCACCATCATCAGCATCCGCACCGGTTTTCGGGTGAGGACCTCGATGTCTTTGATCAGGTCGCTGCGACGGCTGACCCGGGCCAGCAGCCAGGTCAGCACCACCCCGAACACGTACACGGCGGCGATCGCACCGGCCGCCCAGGCGGCGGTCACAGCGATATTGCTTGCGGTCTGCAGTTCGGTCTCGTCCGGCATAGGGATGAGGTCAACTCCACTGAATAGGGGTCAGATTCTTTTTCGCGACGGTAGCGGCGATACCCACCGACGTCACATCACAATCAGAGCGTCGGACGCGAAATCGGCGGTTCTACAAGCACAATTAGCCCGTGGCAGTGGTTCGTGACACAGGCGGCACGGTGTGGCAGATCAACCGGCGGTGGTGGCCGTTTCCCGGCGACGCGCTCGACCTGACCTTCGGTTTGCTCGAACTCCTCGTCGGCGTCCTGTTCTTGGTGCTCTGGCCGTTCTGGTTGATGGGCAAGTTCCTCGGTGTGCGCTGGGTGATCACCATCGAGCGCGACGGCCAGCAGGTCGGCCGCGAACTGGTCCGCGGGTGGAACCGGTCGAAGGGGCGGATCGCCGAACTTGCGGTGCAGGTGGCCGCCGGCGGTCGGGGCGGTCAATTCCTCATCTGAGCGTCAGCGTGTCCCTGCCCGGGAGTGTCCGGCGCGCCGGTTAAGCTCTCGAACAGATGTTCACAGAAGGGGCCTGGCGTGCGTGTGATGGGAGTCGACCCCGGGTTGACGCGGTGCGGGCTGTCGGTCATCGAGAGCGGTAAGGGCCGGCAGGTCATCGCGCTGGACGTCGATGTGGTGCGCACACCGTCCGACGACCCGCTGCACCGGCGACTGCTGGCGATCAGCGACGCCGTCGAGTACTGGATGGACACGCATCGACCCGACGTCATCGCCATCGAGCGGGTCTTCTCGCAGCAGAACGTGTCGACGGTGATGGGCACCGCGCAGGCCGGCGGCGTCATCGCGCTCGCCGCCGCCAAACGCGACATCGACGTGCACTTCCACACGCCCAGCGAGGTCAAGGCCGCGGTCACCGGGAACGGCAACGCCGACAAGGCGCAGGTCACCGCGATGGTCACCAGAATCCTTGCGCTGCAGACCAAACCGACGCCGGCCGACGCCGCCGACGCGCTGGCACTGGCAATCTGCCACTGCTGGCGCGCTCCGATGATCGCCCGGATGGCGGCCGCCGAGGCGTTGGCGGCCGAGCAGCAACGCAAGTACCGCGCCACGCTGAAGGCCAAGGCGCAGAAAGCGAAAGCGAAGGCGGCACGATGATCGCATCGGTACGCGGTGAGGTTCTCGACATCGCCCTCGACCACGTGGTGATCGAGGCGGGCGGGGTCGGCTACAAGGTGATGGCCACACCGTCGACGCTGGCGACGCTGCGCCGCGGCAGCGAGGCCCGGCTCATCACCGCGATGATCGTGCGTGAGGACTCGCAGACGCTGTACGGGTTCGCCGACGCCGACGCCCGCGATCTGTTCCTGACCCTGCTCGGGGTCTCCGGGATCGGGCCGAGCATCGCGCTGGGTGCGCTGGCGATGTACGACGGCCCCACCCTGCGGCAGGCCATCGGCGACGGCGACATCACCGCGCTGACCCGTATTCCGAAGGTGGGCAAGAAGACTGCGGAGCTGATGGCGCTGAGCCTGCGCGACAAAGTGGGGCTCGCCACGTCGTCGGGGGCGACGGCGTTCAGCGGTCAGTCGGTGCGCACACCCGTGGTCGAGGCGCTCGTCGGGCTGGGTTTCGCGGCCAAACAGGCCGAGGAGGCCACCGACAAGGTGCTGGCCAACGACCCGGAGGCCACGCAGGCCAGTGCGCTGCGCGCGGCGCTGTCGATGTTGGGTAAGAAGTAGCCCATGAGCCGGTTCACCGACGACGATGACGTGCCCGAGGACCGCGAGGTCTCACCGGCGCTCACTGTCGGTGAGGGCGACATCGACGCCAGCCTGCGGCCGCGGTCGTTGCGCGAGTTCATCGGCCAACCGCGCGTGCGCGAGCAACTGCAGCTCGTGATCGAGGGCGCCAAGAACCGCGGCGGCACACCGGACCACATCTTGCTGTCCGGGCCGCCCGGCCTCGGCAAGACGTCGCTGGCGATGATCATCGCGGCCGAACTCGGTTCCTCGCTGCGGGTCACGTCCGGTCCGGCTCTGGAACGCGCGGGTGATCTGGCCGCGATGTTGTCGAACCTGGTCGAGCACGACGTGCTGTTCATCGACGAGATCCACCGCATCGCGCGGCCTGCCGAGGAGATGCTCTACCTCGCGATGGAGGACTTCCGCGTCGACGTCGTCGTCGGCAAAGGCCCAGGTGCGACGTCGATCCCGCTGGAGGTGGCGCCGTTCACCCTGGTCGGGGCGACGACGCGGTCGGGCGCGCTGACCGGCCCGCTGCGTGACCGGTTCGGCTTCACCGCGCACATGGACTTCTACGAGCCCGCCGAACTCGAACGGGTACTGAGCCGTTCGGCGGGCATCCTCGGAATCGAGCTGGGCGCCGACGCCGGGGCCGAGATCGCGCGACGCTCGCGCGGCACGCCACGCATCGCCAACCGGCTGCTGCGCCGGGTCCGCGACTACGCCGAGGTCCGCGCCGACGGTGTGATCACCCGCGACGTCGCCAAGGCCGCGTTGGCGGTGTACGACGTCGACGAACTCGGTCTGGACCGACTCGACCGCGCCGTGTTGACCGCGCTGACAAAGAGTTTCGGGGGCGGGCCGGTCGGTGTGTCGACGTTGGCCGTCGCGGTCGGGGAGGAGGCGACCACCGTCGAGGAGGTCTGCGAACCGTTCCTGGTGCGCGCCGGAATGATCGCCCGCACACCGCGCGGCCGGGTCGCGACCGCGCAGGCGTGGACCCATCTGGGGATGACGCCGCCCGCCGGGGTCACCGGGCTCGGGCAGGCCGGACTGTTCGACTAGGGAGGACGATGGGTAGCGGCACCATCAGGGTGGGCGGCCTGCTGGGCATCGCCGCCGCGGGCGCGGCGGTACCGGCGTACACGGCGGGCTCACCGGAGACCCCGTCCGATGCCCGCGGCTATTTCGACAGCGCCTCAGCGTTTCTCACCGCCAATGGGATCATCCCGCTGATCCATCTGCTGTGCGGTGTGCTGTTCGTCGGTGTGCTCGTCGCGACGCTGCGGTCGGCGGCCGGACCCACCGGGGCGGTGTACGCGGCGCTCATCGGTGGCGCGGTGTTCCTCACGCTGACCGCCGCCGGGCTCGCCGCCGAGGTCGCGGTACCCGCCGCGATGGTGCAGTTCGCGGACACCACCGTGGTCGAGTATTCGCAGCCGTTCCTCGGGCTTGCGGTGTGGGTCTACCACTACAGCCACATCGGGTCGGCCGTATTGATCGCGGCCACCGGCTACGTCGTCTGGCGCACCTCGGTGTTGCCGAAGTGGTCGGCCGCACTGGCGGTCTTGGCGGTGCCCGCGCTGCTGCACACCTGGATCGGGCTGCCCGCCGCCTACTGCGTGATCGCCTGGATGGCCCTGACCGGACTGTTGATGTTGGCGATACCGCCGGTGGTTCGCGTGGAAAGCGTAGGTGCGTAATGGGATTCGCTGGACTGTTCTTCGCCGCGCTGGCGGCGCTGCTGCATGTCTACATTTGGGTGATGGAGTCGTTCACCTGGACCTCGCGGCGGACCCGCGCGACGTTCGGGCTGACCGAGGAGCAGGCGCTGGCCACCAAGGAACTAGCCTTCAACCAAGGGTTCTACAACCTGTTCCTGGCGATCGTCACCGCCGCGGGCATCATCATCGGCGGCATCGGCTACAACTACGTCGGTATCGCGCTCATCTTCGCCGGCGTCGGGTCGATGCTGGCGGCGGCCGTCGTGCTGCTGGTGTCCTCACCGGAAAAGGCGCGCGCCGCCGTCGTCCAAGGCATCTTCCCGCTGATCGCGATTGTGCTGCTGGGCATCGCCGTGACGTTGTAGCGTTTCGCGGGTGCGGCGGTGGCTGAGCGTCTTGCTCGCGCTTCTCGCCCTGGCGGCCTGCAGTGCGCCGCCCGGTGCTGCCCAACCCGACGCCGATCCGGTGGGTGCGGTCGACATCGGTGGTGGACGACAGCTGTATCTGCAGTGCCAGGGCCACGGGTCGCCGACGGTGTTCGTCATCCCGGGCAAGGGCAGCTACGCCGAGGTGTGGAACGTCGTGATCCCACCCGACGATCCGATCCGCTCGTCGCCGTACGACATCGTCGAGCGGGCGCGGTTCGTCGCCACCCCGGACGCGGTGCAACCTACGGTGGCCAGGACCACCCGGGTCTGCGCCTACGACCGGCCCGACACCCGGCCCGACGGACCCGACCGGTCCACACCGGTGCGCCAACCGCACACCGTGGCGCAGGACGTGGACGACCTGGTCGCGCTGTTGGCCGCCGCCCACCTGGCCGGCCCGTTCGTCTTCGCCGCGCACTCTTACGGCGGGCTGATCCTCGACCTACTGGCACGCACGCGCCCAGATCTGGTGGCGGGCATCGTGATGGTCGACGGGGTGTCGGAGTTCCTGATGACGTTGGGCAGTCCCGCGCAGAACGCGGCGTTCGAACGCGACGCCGCCACACCGCCGGAGCCGGGGGACGAGGCCGTGCTGATGACCGACGCGTTCGCCCGGATCCACGCCGCGCCGCCGCTGCCCCGCGTTCCGGCGATCGTGCTGAGCGTCGACAAGTTCGCCGCGCCCGAAGCGCTGACGCCGGACAACTACACGCTGGCCCAGATCCACACGGCCAACGATCTGCTGGCCGCCGAATTGGGCACCACCAACGTCATCGCCACCGGCAGCGGACACAACGTCATGCTGTATCAGCCGAAGTTCGTCTCCGACAACATCATTGCTGTCGTCGACCGCGTCCGCGCCGGGGCGTGACGTCAGCGGCTACAGCAGACCCAACCGCTGCAGGTCGGTGACGTACTTGACGATCACGTCGCGACTGACATGCGGAATGTCCTTGTCCGGCCCGATCTTGGCGTCCTGCACCGCCGACCGGAACCGGTCCGTCGGGGCCAACGAGCCGGTGATCGGAACCTCGGGATGCTGGTAGTTGTGCAGCAGCGGCAACAGCGACGCCTGGCGTTGCCGTTCGGGCAGCGCGCGGATCGCGGTGTCGAAGCGCTGCAACCAGGTCGCGTAGTCACCGACACGCTCGACGGGATAGTCGGCCTCGATGAGCCAGTCGACGTACTCGTCGAGCCCGATCCCGTCGTCGTAGGGGTTCATCACGTGGTAGGTCTCGAACTCGGCGTCGTCGCCGACCTGCACGCCCAGCGTCGAGATGGCCTCGGCGATGAACTCGACCGGTAGCCCGTCGTAATGGGCCCGCTGCCGGTTGCCGTCGGCGTCGAGCTCGTAGAACGAGAACGGCGCGATGCCGGTGGCGACCAGGCTCAGGATCAACCGGGTGAACATGTCGGGCACATTGAGCTGCCCGGCGTAGGTGGTGTCGGCGAGGATCATGTCGCAGCGGAACACCGCCACCGGCAACCGGCACAGATCGTGGGCCTCGCGCAGCAGCACCTCACCGGCCCACTTGCTGTTGGAGTAGCCGTTGGCGTAGCTGTCGTCGACCTTGCGGGTCGCGCTGATCTCGCGGATGTCCCCGTCCTCGGTGAACTGTCCCGGCGCAATGCCTGCGCCCACCCCGATCGTCGACACGTACACGAACGGCTTGATCTTCGTGGTGAGCGCGATGCGGATGAGTTCGGCCGTGCCGACCGCGTTGGGGCCGAACAGCTGGCTGTAGGGCAGCACGTGATTGACCAGCGCCGCGGGATCGACGATCAGGTCGACCGTGTCGGCCAACCGCTGCCAGGTCTGCCGGTCCAGGCCGAGATCGGCCTCACCCTTGTCACCGGCGATGACCTCGAGGTGCTCGGCGGCCAGTTCCCGGTAGTGCCGCAGCAATTCGGGATCGCCGGAGTCGAAGGTGTCGTCCAGGCGAGCACGTGCCGCCGCGTCGTCCTTGGCCCGCACCAGGCAGATGACCGTGCCGCCGACCAGAGCCATCCGCTCCAGCCACTCCAGCGCCAGGTACCGGCCGAGGAAGCCGGTGGCGCCGGTGAGCAGCACCGTGCGCACTTCGGCGGCCGGGCGGGGCAGGGTCGGCGCCGCGGCGAGGGTCTGCTCGTCGATGAACTTGTCGAGCGTCAGGTCGCTCGCGTGGACCTCGACCGCGTCGCGGCCGTGCACGCCGGCGAACGTCGGCCGCTTGCTGCCGGGCTGCCGTGCGGTCTCGATGTAGGCGGCGATTCCAGCCAGGTCGTTGGCCGGGCTGACGATGATGCCGACCGGCACCTCGATTTCAAAGATCTCGTTGAGTAGGTTACCGAATGTCAACGCCGACAACGAGTCTCCGCCCAGATCGGTGAAGTGGGCGTCGGGCTGCAGCTCGGATGCCGCGGCGCCGAGCAGTGCGCCCGCCGCGCGGCTGACGGTTTCGAGGACGGGATGTTCGGCGCCGTGCAGCCGCAACTCGCGAAGTTCCTGCGCCTGGGTGTCGGCCAGCTCGGTGTAGAGCTGTTCGAGCCGGTCGCCGTAGTACTCCTTGAGTTTCGGCCGCGCGAGCTTGCGGATACCGGTGAGCAGTCCGTTCTCGAGCGTGAACGGCGTTGTCTCCACGAGGAAGTCGCGCGGGATCTCGTAGGACTGCAGGCCGGCGGTCCTGGCCACCTCCTGCAGCGACTCGGTGAGCGCGGATTTCAGTGCCGCGCCGTCGTAGCGCGCCCGGGCGTCGTCGGTGGGCACGATCACGGCGAGCAGGTAGGAGCGGGCGCTGTTGCCGTAGACAAAGATCTGCCGGACCAGCGGGCTGGTGGCGAACACCGCTTCGAGCTTGGCGACGGTGACGAACTCGCCTTGCGACAGTTTGAGCACGTTGTTGCGCCGGTCGACGTAGACGAGTTGGTCCGGGCCGAGTTCGGCCACGACGTCGCCGGTCTTGTAGTAGCCCTCGGCGTCGAACACGTCAGCGGTGGTCTCCGGGCGCTTGTAGTAACCGGGAAACATGGTCTCGGACTTGACCAGCAGTTCGCCCCGCGGATACGGACGGTCGGTGCTGAAGTACCCGAGGTCGGGCACGTCGACCAGCTTGTAGTCGATCACCGGGGGCCGCGACACCTGCCCGTCGACGAACACGGCGCCGGCCTCGGTGGATCCGTAGCCGTCGGTGAGGTGCAGATCGAGCAGGTTCTCGACGAACGTCTTCATCTCGGCGGAGATCGGTGCCGATCCGGTCATCGCGGAGATGAATCGGCCGCCGAGCAGGTTCTGGCGCAGGTCGGCGAGTACGTCGGTCTCGGCGGCCCAGCGGTCCGCGCCATCGGCGACGCGGCGGTCGACGTCGCTCTGGAACTCCTGAAACACCATGTCCCAGATGCGGGGCACGAAGCTCAACTGTGTCGGCCGGACCAGCGCAAGGTCTTCCAAGAGCGTCGAAAGATCGCTGCGCGCAACGAAATACCCGGTCCCGCCGGCGCCCAGGGTGGCGTAGAGGATGCCGCGGCCCATCATGTGGCTCATCGGCATGAAGTTCAGCGTGATCGACGGAAGCGCTTCTCCGCCGCCCCACATCGCCATACTGGACCGCCGCCACGAGTTCATCACCATCCGCCGCTGGTACATCGCGCCCTTGGGGGCTCCAGTGCTGCCGGACGTGTAGATGAGCAGTGCGAGCTCGTCGTTGTCGCCCACATAAGCGGGCGGGGTCGGCAGTGACCGCCCTCGGGAGAGCACATCGGCGAGGGTCTCGACCACGACGGGGGAGTCCGCGAGCCGAGCGGTCGCGGCCTCCAGCGCTTCGCGGTGGTCGTCGATCTCGGGATGGAAGTCGAAGACCACCAAGCGCTGAGAAAGGTGCCCGGTGAGCATCACTTCGACTGCGTCGTCGAGGAAGTCGACGCTCGACGCCACCGCGACCGGCTCGGTCTCGACGGCGATGGGACGCAGCTGGGCGACCGGTGCGCTGGTCTGCAGCGGCACCGACACCGCGCCGACCCGGAGCAGCGCCATGTCGACGGTCGTGTAGTCGATGCTGGTGAACCCGAGGATCGCGACGCGGTCTCCGGGACGCACGCCGGTGTCGGCCAGCGCGGCGGCAACCGCGCCGACGCGGTCGGACAGATCGCGATAGGTGATCGTGTCGAACCGGGGGAGAAGCTGTGCGGCGGTACGGCCGGTCGCGGGGTCGGTGACGAACTCCACAGCGCGCTGTCCGAGCGCGGGCCGGTCCGCGTAGCCGTCCAGGACAGACTTGACCACCCGGGGCAGGGTCAGGTCGGCCGCTTCGATCGCGTGCGCGACGGACTCCTCCGGGCGCGCGGCCGCGAACTGCGGATCGGTGGCGAACAGGTCAGAGATGCGGCGCTGGAGACGGGCTTCACGGGTATCGGTCGTCATCACGAAAATCCTTTGGACGAACATGAATTGCGGGGGACGCCCCGTTGCGCCCACCTGAAACATCGTTAGTGAAACTAAAACTATTCCGGGCCGAGCTGGCAGTTCGCTGTGAACGGGACGGCGAGCGCCTGCGAATTTTGGCGCGTCAGCGGATGGCCGGCAGCGCCGTTGACGGGGCGGCACGCCCGGCGAGTGCCTCGACCGCCACCGTCGGATCGGGCACCGCAATCAGCAGGTCTCGTGTGGCGCGCAGCGCCTCGGGGGAGGGGTCGACGCCACCGACCGCGGCCGCCAGGTCGAGCAGGTGCACCGTGGACTCCATCAACGCCGTCTCGGTGATCACCGCGAGCGTGGTGCTGTCCACGAACGGATAGGCGATCACGGTGTCGGCGCGGGTGTGGTTGGCGCGCAGTCGCTCGGCGGTCTCGGTGAACCGGGCAGCCGCGGTCTGCGGTGTGAGCGCCGCGGCTGCGGTGACCGCGCGCTCGGCGAGCGCGTCCGCGCCGGTGTTGGCGACGCCGTCGGGTTCGTTGAAGCGGCGCAACAGGATTGCTGCGTCGGTGACCGCCGCCGGGGGATCGGTGATCGCCTCGGCGAGCCGGTCGAACATCGTCGGCTCGGGACAGACGTGGGCGATCAGCGCCGCGACATCCCAACCGGTGCAGCGGGTGGGTGCCGACCAGTCGTCGTCGGCGAGCTCGGCGCACCGTCGGGCCCAGCGGTCCCAGGCGTCGGCCAGCAGGTTCCGGGCGGCCTCAGCGTCGAGTCGCATGCATGACACGGTAGCGATCGTGCGGGTTACGGCGCCGTCAGCTTGGGTAACCACCGGTCACGACCAAGGAGGCATCATGACCGATACGCGTGTACGCCCCCCCCGGGGTGGACGGATGCGGATGCCGCGCAGCCGCGGCGCCACGAGCGGATTCCTGTTGATACTGCTGGGTGCCTGGGGCGCGCTCGCCCCATTCATCGGGCCGCAGCTGAACTTCGCATTCAGCCCCGATCAGGCGTGGGCGTGGACGACCGGCCGCGGGTGGCTCGAAGTGCTGCCCGGCGTCGTGACCGCCCTCGGCGGGCTACTGCTGTTGAAGTCTCGCAACCGCGCGACCGCGATGCTCGGCGGCTGGCTGGCCGTCGCGGCCGGCGCGTGGTTCATCGTCGGACGGGCGCTGGCGGGTCCGCTCGGCCTGGGCGACGCCGGTGTGCCGGTCGCGGCGACCGAGGCCAAGCGTGTCGCGCTCGAGTTGACCTATTTCTACGGCCTGGGCGCGCTGATCGTGTTCCTCGGCGCCGCCGCGCTCGGCCGGATCTCGGTGCGCAGCGTGCGTGACGTCGAGTGGGCGGAGCGTCCTGCGACCGCGGCGGCTGTCGCCGAGCCGGCACCGGCCATCGCCCATACGGACACCGGCGCGCAACCGGTTTCGGGCGCACAGCCGGTGATGGCCGATCAACGGACCGAACTCATCGGGCCGACCGCGACCGCCGCACAGCCGCGGCGCCGCAGTTGGCGCGACATGTTCCGTGGCGGCGGCCAGCGCGGACACCGCCTCGTGCACCGCTAGCCGACTGGCCCGCGGGGCTTCTCCCGCGAGCAGGCGCAAAGTGCCCTCTTTTTCGGGGTTTCCGGGGCACTTTGCGCCTTTTCGCGTGTTCGGGGTGATGTGCGTCGCATCGCCGGACCGATGGGATGAGACTCACCCGCCTGCTGTGATCTGGGTGACTGACCGGGTGTTTTCTGGAAGATAGCGTGGCTATCTAAACGTTTGCAGAAGTACGCCATCGAGCCGATGAACTCGGCGCCGGCGGACCCGATAGTAATTTTCACCCCTATTCTTCAGGAGGCCGACATGCCCGACAGGCCTGGCATCACCGATTCGATTGCCGCACGCCAGAACTCGGCCACCGCCGTCTGCGAGATCTTCGGCTTCCCGCGCGAGGACTGGGCGATGTTCGCCCGATGGGCCGCAGGCCCGATGACGCCGCGCGACGAAGAGGCGCTGTTTCAGTACGTCGACCTCAAGATCGCCGAGCGCTGCTGGAAGCCGACCGACGACCTGCTCTCGGACCTGATCGACCTCGAGGTCGACGGCGTCGAACTCACCGCCGACGAGATTCAGCGGTTCGTCGCCTCACTGGTCGGCGCGGCCGTCTTCTGACCTACCGGCACTACCCCGTGTAGGCCATCACATGCTTGACGCGGGTGTAGTCCTCGAAGCCGTACATCGACAGATCCTTGCCGTGGCCCGACGACTTGAACCCGCCGTGCGGCATCTCGGCCACAAGAGGGATGTGCGTGTTGATCCACACGCAGCCGAAATCCAATGCGGCAGAGACGCGCAACGCCCGTGACACATCCTTGGTCCACACCGAGGACGCCAGCCCGTACTCGGTGCCGTTGGCCCACGCGATCGCCTCATCCTCATCGGAGAACGACTGCACGGTGATGACCGGGCCGAAGATCTCCTGTTGCACCAACCGGTCGCCCTGGCGCAGCCCGCCGATCACCGTCGGCTCGACGTAGAAACCCTTGTCGCCCTGGCGTCCCCCGCCGGCAGCGACCGACGCGTGCGACGGCACGTCGCCCAGGAATCCGAGCACCCGCTCCAGCTGATTGGAGTTGTTCACCGGCGGCACCCACGCGTCCTCGTCGTCGGCGGGCTTGCCGTACGTCGTCGTCGCCCCGCGCGCCTGCTCGGCCAGCGCGTCGGTCAGCTCAGCGGCCACCTTCGACGTGGCCAGCACGCGGGTCGCTGCCGTGCAGTCCTGCCCGGCGTTGAAATAGCCGGCGGTGGCGATGCCTTCGGCGGCCGAGGCGATGTCGCTGTCGTCGAACACGATCACCGGCGCCTTGCCGCCCAACTCCAGGTGCGTGCGCTTGAGGTGCCCGCCGGCGCTGACCGCGACCGCGCGGCCCGCCGCGACCGACCCGGTGATCGACACCATCTGCGGAGTCGGGTGCGCCACCACCGCGGCACCGGTATCCCGGTCGCCGCAAACGACATTCAGCACGCCTGGCGGAAAGTGCTTGGCCGCCAACTCGGCCAGCATCACCGTGGTGGCCGGGGTGGTGTCGCTGGGCTTGATGACGACGGTGTTGCCGGCGGCGACCGCGGGGACGAACTTCCAGATCGCCATCATCATCGGGTAGTTCCACGGCGCCACCTGCCCGACCACGCCGACGGGTTCGCGTCGGATCCACGAGGTGTGGTTCTCCATGTACTCGCCGGCCGACTTACCTTCCAGCATCCGCGCCGCGCCGGCGAAGAACCGGATCTGGTCGACCATCGGCGGGATCTCTTCGGCCATGGTCACGTGGTTGGGTTTACCGGTATTGCGGCCCTCGGCCTCGACGAGCGCCTGCGCGTTCTTCTCGACCTCGTCGGCGAAGTCGAGCAGCGCCTTCTGCCGCGCCGACGGAGTGGTGCGCTTCCAATCGGCGAACGCCTTTTCCGCCGCCGCGTAGGCGTTGTCGATGTCGGCCTCGTTCGAGATCGGCGCCGTGGCGTACTGCTCACCGGTCGTCGGGTCGACCAGCGGCATGGTGGCTCCGCCGACCGAGTCGACGAGCTCACCGCCGATGAAGTTCTGCACCTTGGTCATTCGATCTCCTTCACAGGTCTTTGAGCACGAGTTCGAGTACATCGAGACCCTCGACGAGCAGGTCGTCGCTGATCGTCAGAGGCGGAAGAAAGCGCACCACATTCCCGAAAGTGCCGCAGGACAACACGATCACCCCGGCAGCGTGGCAGCCGGCGCACAGCGCCCTGGTCAGTTCCGCGTCGGGCTCGAGGGTGCCCGGCTTCACGAATTCCATCGCGATCATCGCGCCGCGGCCGCGGACATCGCCGATGCGGTCGTCCTCGGCTTGCAGCCGCCCGAGCCGGTCCTTCATCAGCGTCTCGATCTCGCGAGCGCGTTCGACCAGACCGTCGGCCTCGATCGTCTCGATCGTGGCCAACGCAGCCGCACACGCGATCGGGTTGCCGCCGTACGTGCCGCCCAGACCGCTGACGTGCGGGGCGTCCATGATCTCGGCGCGCCCGGTGACCGCCGACAGCGGCAGACCGTCGGCGATGCCCTTGGCGGTGACGATGAGGTCGGGTTCGATGCCCTCGTGTTCGCAGGCGAACATCGCACCGGTGCGCGCGAAACCGGTCTGCACCTCGTCAGCGATGAACACCACGTTGTTGTCGCGGCACCAACCCTGCAGCGCGGGCAGGAAACCGTCGGCAGGCACGATGAACCCGCCCTCGCCCTGGATGGGCTCGATGAGCACCGCGGCGAGGTTGTCCGCGCCGACCTGCTTGTCGATGACGGTCAGCGCCCGTTTGGCCGCCAGCGCCCCGTCGGTGGCGATCTCCTTGCCGAATTCCCCGTCGCGGAACGGATACGACAGCGGCGCGCGGTAGATCTCGGGGGCGAACGGGCCAAAGCCGTGCTTGTAGGGCATCGACTTGGCGGTCAGCGCCATCGTCAGGTTGGTGCGGCCGTGATAGGCGTGGTCGAACGAGACGACGGCCGACTTGCCGGTGTACGACCGCGCGATCTTGATCGCGTTCTCGACCGCCTCCGAGCCCGAGTTGAACAGCGCCGAGCGCTTCTCGCCGGTGCCTGGCGTCAGCCGGTTCAAGTGCTCGGCGACCGCGACGTACCCCTCGTAGGGGGTGATCATGAAGCAGGTGTGGGTGAACTCGGCCGCCTGCCTGCGCACCGCGTCGACCACCCGCGGCGACGAATTGCCGATCGTGGTGACCGCGATGCCCGATCCGAGGTCGATCAACCGGTTCCCGTCGACGTCTTCGACGATGCCGCCGAAGGCGCGCGCGGCGTAGACCGGCATGGTGTTGCCGATGCCGCGGGACACGGCGGCGGCCTTGCGGTCGATCAGTTCCTGCGAGCGGGGGCCCGGAATCGGGGTGGCGAGGTAGCGGCTCTGGTCGAGGGTGCTCATCGTGGTCAAAGCCTAGCCGTGCGGGCACCGATCCGGTTGATAAAGCCGGTGGCATGTGGCGAGATCATCTCCCGCTGTCGCACACAGCGACGGAATTCGTCGCCCATCGCCTCGAGCGTGGACCACTGGCGGGGCCGGGCGGCCCCGGATCGTGACGGGGCCACGGCCACAAACGCCCGCAATGGCACACTGGTCACTTATGGGCGCGTGGCCCGACCGTCGCTGCGCCATCACCACAAAACCTAACGAAAGACAGTTTTGCCATGGACCTCGTCGTCTTCTTGCCCCTGCTCATCGTGCTCGGCGCCTTCATGTTCTTCGCCTCGCGACGCCAGAAGAAGGCCATGCAGGCCACGATCGACCTGCACAATTCGCTTCAGATCGGCGACCGCGTGCACACCACCTCCGGCCTGCAGGGCACCATCGTCGGCATCACCGATGACGACGTCGAACTCGAGATCGCGCCGGGCGTCGTCACCACCTGGATGAAGCTCGCGGTGCGTGACCGCATCACCGAGGACGACGAGTTCGACGACGACACCGCTGAGCCCGAGTCGACCGCCACCGAGCTCACCGACACCCCGAACACGAAGACGGACGGCTGAGTCCGAGGGCCAACAGCACAGCAAGAGGCCGTAATCTTTGCGGTGCTCGTACTGATCTCGAGGAGACCTGAGGAAACGTGGCATCGTCTTCGGCGCCGGTTCACCCTGCCCGCTACCTAACGCTGTTCTTGGTGTTGCTCATCGGCGCCTACCTGCTGGTGTTCCTGACCGGAACCAAGAAGCCCGAGCCGAAACTCGGCATCGACCTGCAGGGCGGCACCCGTGTCACGCTGACCGCGCGCACGCCCGACGGTTCACCGCCCACGCGTGACGCGCTCAACCAGGCGCAGCAGATCATCAACGACCGCGTGAACGGGCTCGGCGTCTCCGGGTCCGAGGTGATCATCGACGGCAACAACCTGGTGATCACGGTGCCCGGCAACGAGAGCAGCGAAGCCCGCAACCTCGGACAGACAGCGCGGCTCTACATCCGGCCGGTGCTGTATCAGATCCCCGCGCAGGGCCAGGCCCAGCAGCCGCCGACCGAGGGGCCCGAGGGCGCCCCGCCCGGTGGTGCTCCTGCTGGGGGCGCTCCGCCCGCCGGTGGGGTGCCGGGGGTGCCCGGGCTGCCGCCGATCGCCCCCGCCGAGCCGGGCGCACCGATCGGTCCGGGCGGTGCGCCGGCCGGGCAGCAGCCGCCGGCACCGCCGACCGCGCCTGCCCCGCCGCAGCCGCGGCCCTATCCGCAGGATCTGCCGGCCCAGCCCGCGCCGGAGCCCCCGCCGACGCCCCAGCCGACTCCGCCTCCGGGACCCGGGCAGCCCGCACCCACGCCGCCGGGACCCCGCGGACCGGGTGACGTCCCGCTGCAGCAGCGCATCGCCGACGAGAAGCAGTTGCGCCAGAGCACCGATCAGCAGATCCAGATCCTGGCCCTGCAGTTCCAAGCCACCCGCTGCGGTCAGGACGACGTGCTGGCGGGCAATGACGATCCGAACCTGCCGCTGATCACCTGCTCCGACGACGGCGCGACGGTGTATCTGCTGGACAAGTCGATCCTAAGCGGCGAGCAGATCCAGGACGCCACCTCCGGGTTGGACCAGCAGCGCGGCGAGTATGTCGTCGATGTGCAGTTCAAGAGCGAAGGCTCGAAGATCTGGGCGGACTTCACCGCGGCCAACGTGGGCACGCAGACCGCGTTCGTCCTCGACTCCAAGGTGATGAGCGCCCCCGAGATCCAGGAGGCGATCCCCGGAGGTCGCACCCAGATCACCGGGCAGTTCACCCAGAGCACCGCGCGCGAACTGGCCAACGTGCTCAAATACGGGTCACTGCCGCTGTCCTTCGAATCGTCTGAGGCAGAAACCGTCTCGGCGACCCTGGGGCTGTCGTCGTTGCGGGCGGGCCTGATCGCCGGTGCGGTCGGCTTGGCGCTGGTGCTGCTGTACTCGCTGCTCTACTACCGGATGCTGGGTGTGCTCACCGCACTTTCGCTGATCGCTTCGGGCGCAATGGTTTTCGCGATACTCGTACTGCTCGGCAGATGGATCAACTACACATTGGACCTGGCCGGTATCGCAGGTCTGATCATCGGTATCGGTATGACCGCGGACTCGTTCGTGGTGTTCTTCGAACGCATCAAAGACGAGATACGCGAAGGGCGTTCGTTCCGCTCGGCGGTGCCGCGCGGTTGGGCCCGAGCGCGTAAGACGATCGTGTCGGGCAACGCGGTGACACTGCTCGCCGCGGTGGTGCTCTACATCCTGGCGGTGGGCCAGGTGAAGGGCTTCGCCTTCACGCTGGGGCTGACCACGGTGCTCGACGTCGTCGTCGTCTTCCTGGTGACCTGGCCGCTGGTGTACCTGGCGTCGAAGTCGACGCTGCTGGCCAAGCCGGCGCTCAACGGCCTTGGGGCCGTTCAGCAGATCGCCAGGGAACGACGAGCAGCCGCGCACGCGACGGGACGGGATTGACACATGGCGGCCAAGTCAGCCAACGACCAGCAGAGCGGCGCCGTGGAGGCGCCCGACCTCGAGGCGGCCACGCCTCAGCACGGGTTCTTCGTCCGCCTCTACACCGGCACCGGCGCGTTCGAGGTCATCGGCAAACGCAAGCTGTGGTACGCGGTCAGCGGCCTGATCGTCGCGGTCTGCGTCGCCAGCATGCTGTTGCGCGGCTTCACCTTCGGCATCGACTTCGAAGGCGGGACCAAGGTATCGATGCCGGCGGCCACCGAGTCCGGCACGGTGACCACCCAGCAGGTCGAGGACGTCTTCAACCGGACGCTCGGTAAAGCGCCGGAGTCGGTGGTCGTGGTCGGAAGCGGCGATTCGGCGACCGTGCAGATCCGTTCCGAGACGCTGACGAACGAGGAGACCGAGGAACTGCGCACGGCGCTGTTCGAAGACTTCAAACCGAAGGGCTCCGACGGCCAGCCCAGCAAGCAGGCGATCAGCGACTCCGCGGTGTCGGAGACCTGGGGCGGTCAGATCACCCAGAAGGCGCTGATCGCGCTGGTGGTGTTCCTGGTACTCGCCGCCATCTACATCACGGTCCGCTACGAGCGCTACATGGCGGTCGCGGCGCTGGCCACGCTCGCGTTCGACCTCATCGTCACCGCCGGGGTGTACTCGGTGGTCGGGTTCGAGGTGACACCGGCGACCGTCATCGGCCTGCTCACCATCCTCGGCTTCTCGCTGTACGACACCGTGATCGTGTTCGACAAGGTCGAGGAGAACACCCACGGGTTCGAACACACCACCCGGCGCACCTTCGCCGAACAGGCCAACCTCGCCGTCAACCAGACCTTCATGCGCTCGATCAACACCAGTCTGATCTCGGTGCTGCCGATCCTGGCGCTGATGGTGGTCGCGGTGTGGCTGCTCGGCGTCGGCACCCTGATGGACCTGGCACTGGTGCAGCTGGTCGGCGTGATTGTGGGCACCTACTCGTCGATCTTCTTCGCCACCCCGCTGCTGGTGTCGCTGCGCGAACGCACCGAGCTGGTCCGCTCGCACACCCGCAAGGTGATGAACCGCCGCAAGGGTGCCTCTGCGCGGGCGACCGGGGCCACCGACGGCACCGAGACCGTCGCCGACGAACCGGAGACCGTCGCGGCCACTACCGCGCGGGCGGACGCCACGCCGCCGCCGGACAAGCCGGCACCCGGTGCGCGTCCCGCCCGACCGACGACCAGCCGGACCGGCCGCCCGTCGGGTAAGCGCGACACCCGTCGGCGGTAGTGCCGATGATCGCCCGCACGACCCGCAGGCGGGTGACCCGTCGGCTCTCGGTCGTGGCAACCGTCGCGGCAGTGGCCGCATCGATGGTCGCCGCGTGCACACCGAGCCCGGCCGACAGCATCGACTACGCCGTCGACGGCGTGTTGATCACCTACAACACCAACACGGTGGCGGGCGCGGCCTCGGCCGGGCCGCAGGCGTTCGCGCGGGTGCTCACCGGGTTCAACTACCACGGGCCCGACGGGCAGATCGTCGGTGACCACGACTTCGGCACGATCTCGGTGGTCGGCCGCGCGCCGCTTGTCCTCGACTACGAGATCAACGGCAACGCCGTGTACTCCGACGGGAAGCCGATCACCTGCGACGACCTCGTGCTGGCGTGGGCGGCCCAATCCGGCCGGTTCCCGACGTTCGACGCCGCCAGCCGCGCCGGCTACAGCGACGTCACCGGGGTGGAGTGCGCGCCCGGGCAGAAGAAGGCGCGCGTGTCGTTCGCGCCGGACCGCGGCTTCGTCGACTTCGGTCAGCTGTTCGCCGCGACCTCGCTGATGCCGTCGCACGTGATCGCCGACCAACTCGGGCTGGGCGACGGCGGGGTCACCACCCCGATCCTCGGCAACGACGGACCGGTCGTCGAGCGCATCGCCCAACTGTGGAACACCGGCTGGAACCTCAAACCCGACCTGGACCTCAAGAGGTTCCCGTCGTCGGGGCCCTACAAGCTCGACTCGGTCACCGAGGACGGCGCGGTCGTGCTGGTCGCCAACGACAAGTGGTGGGGCGCCAAACCGGTCACCGAGCGGGTCACCGTGTGGCCGCGCGGGGCCGATATCCAGGAGCGGGTCAACCAGGGCGCCTACGACGTCGTCGACATCGCGACCGGGTCGTCGGGGACGCTGAACCTGCCCGACGACTACGTCCGCACCGATTCGCCCTCGGGCGGCATCCAGCAGTTGTTCTTCGCGCCGGACGGTGTGATGGCGCCGCCGCCGGCGCGCCGGGCGCTGGCGCTGTGCACGCCGCGCGACGTGATCGCCCGCAACGCCGAGGTGCCGATCGCCAACGCGCGGCTCAACCCGGCCGCCGAGGACACCTACTCCGCGGCCGAGGGCATGGGCGACGCCGGCCAGTTCGTCGCCGCCAACCCGGAGGCGGCCCGCGGCGCGCTGGCCAACCGGCCGCTGACCGTGCGGATGGGCTATCAGAGCCCCAACCCGCGGCTGGCCGCGGCCGTCGGCGCCATCGCCAAGGCGTGCGCCCCGGCGGGCATCACAGTCGAGGACGCCGCCACCGACCAGACCGGCCCACTGTCGTTGCGCAACAAGGAGATCGACGTGCTGATCGCCAGCACGGGCGGCGCGTCGGGCAGCGGATCGACCGGTTCGTCGGCGATGGACGCCTACCAATTCTTCACCGGCAACGGCAACAACCTGCCGCGGTACTCCAATCCGGAGGTCGATCGGGTGATCACCGGTCTGGCCATCACGGCCGACCCCAAGGAGATCGCCCGGCTGCTCGGCGAGGGCGGTCCGGTGTTGTGGGCCGACCTGCCGACGCTGCCGCTGTACCGTCAGCAGCGGACCGTGCTGACGTCGAAGAAGATGTTCGCGGTCAGCAGCAATCCGACGCGGTGGGGGGCGGGCTGGAACATGGACCGTTGGGTGCTCGAACAGTGAGCGACGACATCTCCGGGCTGATCGAATCGATGATGCGCCAGGTCCCCGACTTCCCGGAACCGGGCATCCAGTTCAAGGACCTGACCCCGCTGCTGGCCGACGCGCACGGCCTGGCCGCGGTCACCGATGCGCTCGCCGAATGCGGCGAAGGGGCCGACCTGATCGCCGGCATCGACGCGCGCGGCTTCCTGCTGGGCGCCGCGGTCGCGTTGCGGCTGGGCACCGGGGTGCTGGCGATCCGCAAGGGCGGCAAACTGCCGCCGCCGGTGCACAGCGTGACCTACGAGCTCGAGTACGGGAGCGCGACGCTGGAGATCCCGGCCGACGGCCTCGACATCCGCGGGCGACGGGTGCTGATCATCGACGACGTGCTGGCCACCGGAGGCACCGCGGCCGCCGCGGTCCGGCTGCTCGGCGACGCCGGCGCGACGGTGACGGGCGCGGCGGTGTTGCTCGAGCTGACCGCGCTGAACGGCCGCTCGGTGCTCGAGCCGCTGGCCGTGACGTCACTGCTTTGCGTCTGAGCGATATCCTCGGAGGCGGGCGAGCAGGAGGTGACCATGGCTGACAAACCCGGCACGGGCCAGGCCGTGCAGTCGCCGCCGACCGCGCCCGGCCCCGAGACCCAACCGCTGGAGACCCCGAAGACGTCGGCGAGCGCGTCGCGGCGGGTGCGGGCCCGGCTGGCGCGCCGCATGACCTCCCAGCGCAGCGCGATCAACCCGGTGCTCGAGCCGCTGGTCGCGGTGCACCGCGAGATCTATCCCAAGGCGAACCTGCAATTGCTGCAGCGGGCCTACGAGGTCGCCGAGCAGCGCCACGCCGACCAGATGCGCCGCTCGGGTGACCCCTACATCACCCATCCGCTCGCGGTGGCCAACATCCTCGCCGAGCTCGGCATGGACACCACCACGCTGATCGCGGCGCTGCTGCACGACACGGTGGAGGACACCGGCTACACGCTGGAGGCGTTGACCGAGGAGTTCGGCACCGAGGTCGGCCATCTCGTCGACGGGGTCACCAAGCTGGACAAGGTCGCGCTGGGCACCGCCGCCGAGGGCGAGACCATCCGCAAGATGATCATCGCGATGGCGCGTGACGCCCGCGTGCTGGTCATCAAGGTCGCCGACCGTTTGCACAACATGCGCACCATGCGGTTCCTGCCGCCGGAAAAGCAGGCCCGCAAGGCCCGCGAGACGCTGGAAGTCATTGCGCCGCTTGCCCATCGGCTCGGTATGGCGACGGTCAAGTGGGAACTCGAGGACCTGTCGTTCGCGATCCTGCACCCGAAGAAGTACGAGGAGATCGTCCGGCTCGTCGCCGATCGGGCGCCGTCGCGCGACACCTATCTGGCCAAGGTGCGCGCCGAGATCACCGCGACGCTGACCGCCTCGAAGATCAACGCGGTGGTGGAGGGCAGGCCCAAGCACTACTGGTCGATCTACCAGAAGATGATCGTCAAGGGCCGCGACTTCGACGACATCCACGACCTCGTCGGCGTGCGGATCCTGTGCGACGAGATCCGGGACTGCTACGCGGCGCTGGGCGTGGTGCATTCGCTGTGGCAGCCGATGGCCGGACGGTTCAAGGACTACATCGCCCAGCCGCGCTACGGCGTCTACCAGTCGTTGCACACCACCGTCGTCGGACCCGAGGGCAAACCCCTGGAAGTGCAGATCCGCACCCACGACATGCACAAGACCGCGGAACTGGGCATCGCCGCGCACTGGCGGTACAAGGAAGCCAAGGGCCGCAACGGCGTTCCGACCCAGCACGCATCGGCCGAGATCGACGACATGGCGTGGATGCGGCAGCTGCTCGACTGGCAGCGGGAGGCCGCCGACCCGGGTGAGTTCCTGGAGTCGCTGCGCTACGACCTCGCGGTGCAGGAGATCTTCGTGTTCACCCCCAAGGGCGACGTGATCACGCTGCCGACCGGGTCGACGCCGGTGGACTTCGCCTACGCGGTGCACACCGAGGTCGGGCACCGCTGCATCGGCGCCCGCGTCAACGGCCGGCTGGTGGCGCTCGAGCGCAAGCTCGAAAACGGCGAAGTGGTCGAGGTTTTCACCTCGAAGGCGCTCAACGCGGGCCCGTCGCGGGACTGGCAGAGTTTCGTGGTCTCCCCGCGCGCCAAGGCCAAGATCCGCCAGTGGTTCGCCAAGGAGCGCCGCGAGGAAGCCCTCGAGGCCGGTAAGGACGCGATCGCCCGCGAGGTGCGGCGCGGCGGACTTCCGTTGCAGCGCTTGATGAATGCGGAGTCGATGGGCGCACTGGCCCGCGAGCTGCGGTACGCCGACGTCTCGGCGCTCTACACGGCGGTCGGCGAGGGCCACGTCTCGGCGCGGCACGTGGTGCAGCGGCTGGTGGCACTGGTCGGCGGCGACGAGGAGGCCGCCGACGAACTCGCCGAGCGGTCCACCCCGGCGACCATGCCGGTGCGCCAGCGCACCAGCGACGACGTCGGCGTGTCGGTGCCCGGTGCGCCCGGCGTGCTGACCAAACTCGCGAAGTGCTGCACGCCGGTGCCCGGCGACAACATCATGGGCTTCGTCACCCGCGGTGGCGGCGTCAGCGTGCACCGCACCGACTGCACCAACGCCGCGTCGCTGCAGCAACAGTCCGAACGCATCATCGAGGTCAAGTGGGCGCCGTCGCCGTCGTCGGTGTTCCTGGTCGCGATCCAGGTCGAGGCGCTCGACCGGCACCGGCTGCTGTCCGACGTGACCCGGGTGCTCGCCGACGAGAAGGTCAACATCTTGTCCGCGTCGGTGACCACGTCCAACGACCGCGTCGCGATCAGCCGGTTCACCTTCGAGATGGGCGACCCCAAGCACCTCGGTCACGTGCTCAACGTGGTGCGCAACGTGGAGGGCGTGTACGACGTCTACCGCGTCACGTCCGCGGCGTAGGCCGCAATCCAACAGAAGCGGCGTAGGCCGCAATCCAACAGAAGCGGCGTAGGCCGCAATCCAACAGAAGTGGCGTAGGCCGCGTTGGCAAATTTCGGTGAGGCTCGTCAATTTTTGCCGGGTCTGGGATACTCCGACGATGCGCCCCGCTCTGCTGGTTGTCTTCGCGTCGCTCGGCGTCCTGGTCGTCGGGTGCAGTTCCACGATCAAGCCTGAGGGAGCGGCGAAGTCCGTCGTCGACCTGGTTTCCGAGCAGACCGGCTTCAAGCCGACCGACGTCACATGCCCCGACGGCGTCGAGGCCAAGGAGGGCACCACCTTCGAGTGCACGTTCACCGGACCCGAAGGTACGGAGTACACGGCGAACTTGCGGGTGACCAAGGTCGAGGGCGACGACGTGGAGTTCTACATCGAGACCGCGCCCAGCGAGTGAGGCTCAGTCGAGCCGGATCGTCTCGATCTCGACGTCGGTGACGGGTTCGCCGTCAGTGCTGCCGCCCTGCACCCCGGCGGCGGCGATCTTCTCGAGCGTGGCCAGCCCGGTCTCGTCGATCTTGCCGAACGCGGTGTAGGTCGGCGGCAGCTCGGAGTCGTCGTAGACCAGGAAGAACTGGCTGCCGTTGGTGCCGATGCCGGCGTTGGCCATCGCCAGGGTGCCGCGGGGGTAGCGCACCGGCTTCTTGAGCGCCGGATCGCTCAGCCGGAACTGGTTGGTCGGGTACTCGTTGGGGAACCGGTAGCCCGGGCCGCCGGTCCCGCTGCCGGTCGGATCTCCGCACTGCAGCACGGCCAGCTCGCCGGTGGTCAGACGGTGGCACGGCGTGTTGTCGAAGAACCCCTGCTGGGCCAGGCTGGCGAAGTTGTTGACCGTGCACGGCGCCTTGGCGTTGTCGAGCTGCAGGCCGATGTTGCCTTCGTTGGTGGTCATGCTCGCGCTGATGAACTCCGAAGTGACCGGCACCCGCCCCGTGCGCGGCGGCTTGGCCGGCTTGTCCGCCGGTTCGGTGGTCGCCGGGTACTGGCAGTTGGAGCCCAGCGTGGCCGGCGGCTTGAACGCAGGCAGCTCGTCGAGCTGACCGGTCGGGGTGGCGGTCCGGTCGGGCACCATGCCGTCCAGCGACTCCAGGTCACGCGCGACGGCCGCAACGAAGACGACGCTCACGACGATCACCAGGACCGCGGCCACGGTCAGCAGGTAACCGATGACCAGGCCGGCCAGTGCCAGCCCGCGGCCCTCCTCGCCGTTCTTCTTGATCTGCGACAGCGACACATGACCGAACACGATGCCCAGCGGCGCGAACAGGAACGCGCACACCAGGGCCGCGATGGCCAGCGCGTTGGTCTGCCGCGGCGGCGGAGGATAGCCGTAGCCGGGATACGCCGGCGGGTAGCCCGGGTACGGCGGATACCCGGGGTACGGCGGCGGATAGGGCTCGGCCGGCGGAGGCGGCCCGCCCGTCGGTGGTGTCGTCACGGTCGTCCGGTCAGTCCAGCAGGATCGACTTGACCTGGACCGGGGTGGCCGGCGCGCCGTCCTGACCGCCGCCCTCGACCCCGTTGCCGGCGATCTTGTCCAGCGTCGCCAGGCCTGTCTCGTCGATTTTGCCGAACACGGTGTAGTTCGGCGGCAGCTGCGAATCCTGGTAGACGAGGAAGAACTGGCTGCCGTTGGTGTTGGGTCCGGCGTTGGCCATCGCCAGCGTGCCGCGCGGGTAGCGCACCGCTTCCATCAGCTTCGGATCGTCGGGCTGGTACTGGTTGGTCGGGTACTCGTTGGCGAATTCGTAGCCCGGGCCGCCGGTGCCCTTGCCGGTCGGGTCGCCGCACTGCAGCACCTTGAGCTGATCGGCGGTGGTCAACCGGTGGCAGGGCGTGTTGTCGAAGAATCCCTGCTGGGCCAGGCTGGCGAAGCTGTTGACCGTGCACGGCGCCTTGGCGTTGTCCAGGAGCAGGCCGAGATTGCCCTGATCGGTCGACATGCTGACGCTGACCTCGGCCTCGCTGGTGGGCACCTTGCCGGTGCGCGGTGGGTTGACCGGCTTGCTGGCCTTCTCCCGCGAGGCGGGGTACTGGCAGTTCTCGCCGAGGCCGGCCGGTGCGGCGAACGGGGGCAGCTGACCGGGCTCCGCGGGGCCGGGGTCGGGCGTGCTGGTGGTGGCCGTGTTCTGGCTGACGTCCGAATCCCGGTTGGTGATGACGACGGTCGCGACCACCGCGGCGATCACGACGACGGCGCCCACGACCGAGCCGATGATCGTGTACAGCCGCCGCTTACGAGCCTGCTCGGCGCGGCGCTCCAGCTGCCGCTCCAGTTTGCGCTTCGCTGTCGCCCGCCGCTGTTCGTTGGTCGGCACGCCGGTGTCCTCCTCGTGTTGATCGGTCCGCAACGAGTGTGCCAGGCGTTGCTGAGTGCGGTGCTGCACCCCACGTCGTGGCGGGATGGGAAACTGGAGGCCGTGTTCATCACCGGGTTTCCGGCCGGCCTGCTGGCGTGCAACTGCTACGTGCTGGCTCCGCGGACCGGGGCCGACGCGATCGTCGTCGACCCCGGCCAACGCGCGATGGGGCCGCTGCGCCGGATCCTCGACGACAACCACCTGACGCCTGCGGCCGTGCTGCTCACCCACGGCCACATCGACCACATCTGGTCCGCGCAGAAGGTCGCCGACATGTACGGCTGCCCGGCGTTCATCCACCCCGAGGACCGCGGCATGCTGACCGACCCGATCAAGGACTTCGGGCGCGGCTTCATCGGGGGACTGGCCACCTCCGCGTTCGGGGCGCTGTTCCGCGAACCCAAGCAGCTCGTCGAACTCGACAAGGACGGGGACAAGGTCGAGTTGGGCGGGGTGACGGTCACCGTCGACCACACGCCGGGCCACACCCGCGGGTCGGTGGTGTTCCGCGTCGCGCAGGGGCCCGACGAGATCGCGTTCACCGGCGATACCCTGTTCCGGCAGTCGGTGGGCCGCACGGACCTGCCGGGCGGCAGCGGCCGGGACCTGCTCGGCTCGATCGTCAACAAACTGTTGGTGCTCGACGACGACACCGTGGTACTACCGGGGCACGGCCCCAGGACCACGATCGGCTTCGAGCGCCGCCACAACCCGTTTCTCGAAGGCTTGAGTAAGTGAGTGAATTTCAGGCGCCCAAGGGCGTCCCGGATTACCTGCCCCCGGACTCCGCGCAGTTCGTCGGTGTGCGCGACGGGCTGCTCGACATGGCCCGTCGCGCCGGATACGGCGACATCGAACTGCCGATCTTTGAGGACACCGCGCTGTTCGCCCGCGGCGTCGGCGAATCCACCGACGTGGTGTCCAAGGAGATGTACACCTTCGCCGATCGCGGCGACCGGTCGGTGACGCTGCGGCCCGAGGGCACGGCCGGGGTGATGCGCGCGGTCATCGAACACGGTCTGGACCGCGGCGCGCTGCCGGTCAAGCTGTGCTACGCCGGGCCGTTCTTCCGGTACGAGCGCCCGCAGGCGGGGCGGTACCGCCAGCTGCAGCAGGTCGGCGTCGAGGCGATCGGCGTCGACGACCCCGCGCTCGACGCCGAAGTGATCGCGATCGCCGACGCCGGGTTCCGCTCGCTGGGCCTCGACGGCTTCCGCCTGGAGATCACCTCGCTGGGCGACGACACCTGCCGCCCGCAGTATCGGGAGTTGTTGCAGGAGTTCCTGTTCAAGCTCGATCTCGACGAGGACACCCGCCGCCGCGCGGAGATCAACCCGCTGCGGGTGCTCGACGACAAGCGCCCGCACATCCGGGAGATGACCGCCGACGCGCCGGTGATGCTCGACCACCTCTCTGATGTCGCCAAGCAGCACTTCGACAGCGTGCTGGCCCATCTCGACGCGCTCGACGTGCCGTACGTCATCAACCCGCGGATGGTGCGCGGACTGGACTACTACACCAAGACGACGTTCGAGTTCGTGCACGACGGGCTCGGTGCGCAGTCGGGGATCGGCGGCGGCGGCCGTTACGACGGGCTGATGCACCAGCTCGGCGGAAAAGACCTGTCCGGCATCGGGTTCGGACTCGGTGTCGACCGCACGCTGCTGGCGCTCAAGGCCGAGGGCAAGACGGTCGGCGGGACGGCACGCGTCGACGTGTTCGGGGTGCCGATGGGCGAGCAGGCCAAGGTGACGCTCGCGGTGCTGGCCGCTCGGCTGCGCGCCGCGGGTGTGCGCGTCGACCTGGCCTACGGCGACCGCAGCGTCAAGGCCGCGATGAAGGCCGCGGACCGATCGGGTGCCAAGCTGGCGCTGGTGGCCGGCGACCGCGACATCGAGGCCGGCACCGTCGGCGTGAAGAACCTGGCGACCGGTGAGCAGACCGACGTCGCCGTCGCCAGCATCCACGCCGAGGTCCTGGCGCGCCTGAACCGCGCCTGAACGCGCGCTACATCACGTCGACGGGAGGCCCCATGTCGCTGATCGCGCTCGAGGAGCACTACGCCTGGGACCCGGCGAGCACGGGCAATGTCGTGGCGACGTGGCTCCGGGAGCATAACGAGCTCGGGTATCAGCGGCTGTACGACCGAGGTGATCTGCGGCTGGAACAGATGGATCCGGCGGGCATCGACTTTCAGATCCTGTCGCTGTTCGACCCCGGCGTGCAGGACGAGACCGACGTCGGCCGTGCCGTCGAGCTGGCCCGCCGCGCCAACGACGATCTCGCCGAGACGGTGCGCCGCACCCCGGACCGCTTCGGCGGTTTCGCCACGCTGGCCACCCAGGATCCCGCCGCCGCGGCCACCGAATTGCGCCGGGCGGTAACCGATCTCGGGTTGGTCGGTGCACTGATCAACGGCCACTGTCAGGGCCGCTACCTCGACGACCCGGCCTACTCCGACCTGTTCGCCACCGCCGAAGACCTCGGCGTGCCGATCTACCTGCACCCCACCACCCCGCATCCGGCGGTGATGGACGCCTGGTTCGCGCCCTACGTCGACGACGGCCTGCACCTGGCGTCGTGGGGCTTCGCCGCCGAAACCGGCACGCACGTGCTGCGGCTGATCTATTCGGGGCTGTTCGACCGGTTCCCGCGCCTGCAGATGATCATCGGCCATCTCGGCGAGATGCTGCCGTTCGCGGCCTACCGCGTCGACCGGTATTACGGGCTGGGGGGATCCGGCTCGGGCACCCGGGTTAAACGCCGTCCCTCGGAGTATCTGCGCGCCAACTTCCACGTCACCACCAGCGGGAACTTCTGCGCCCCGGCGTTCGCGTGCACCCTGGAGGTGATGGGTGCCGACCGGGTGATGTTCTCCGTGGACTATCCGATGGACGACAACGCGACCGGCGCACAGTTCCTGCGCGACTATCCGATGGACGACGCCACCCGCCGAAAGGTCAGCTCCGGCAACGCCGTCGAGCTGTTCGGTGACCGCCTACCGGCTCACCTGCGGGGCTGAGGCGCTCACAGCCCGAACACCTGTCCGTCGTGGGCGACCGTGACGCGGCCGGCGAAGTGCTTGCCGACCGCACTTAACCATTCCGCTTCGGGTAGGTCGGTGGGTGAGTAGTGGCTCAGCACAACGTGTTCGGCGTTGGCCGCGGCGGCCACCTCGCCGACCTGTTCGGCGGAGGTGTGTGAAGCGACCAGGTAGCCAGGGGGGAACCGGTTTCCGTAGTAGGCGTCGTCCAGGCTGAACTGCGCCTCGTGCACCAGGACGTCGGTGTCCTTGGCCAACACGATGAGGTTGTCCGATTTCGTCGTGTCACCGGAAAACGTCACCGACACACCGGATCTGATCAGATCGAATCGGAACGCGAACGCCGGGTACACGTCGTAGTGTGAGACCAGCGTCGCGGTGACGGCGACGTTGTCGTCGCGCATCACCGGGAATGGGTCGATCCGCGGTGCCCTGTTGAGGTAGTCGGAACCCGGGGGCACGGCGATCTCGACGACGTTGGCCAGGCGCTGGATGTCGTCGATGCCCATGTCGCGGATGAAGATGTTGTTGGTGTAGGCGAACGCCTGCTGCAGCGCCGCGGTGGTGGCCGCCAGGCCGGGCGTCGCGGCCGGGGCGTCGATGGTCGGTGGATGCGGGTTGCCGACGCGGCTCGGTGGCAGCCCGCCGGCGGGACCGGGGCCGTAGACGTTCACCGGCGCTTTGCCTTTGGCCGCCGTGTAGCCGCCTGAGGCGAAGAAGCTGAAGTAGTCCACGATGTGGTCGGTGTGCAGGTGGGTGATGAACATGGCCTTCAAGGAGTCGAACCGCAGCCCCGCATTGGTGAAGGCGTTCAATGAGCCCAGGCCGCAGTCGATCTGGTAGAGATCGCCGCCGACCTTGAGCGTCGACGAGATGCCGGTCCGTCCGGGCACCGGGGGAGGGCCGGCCTGCACGCCGAGGGTGATCAGCGCGTCGGTCGGGTGCTCGTGAGGCGCTTGCGGCGCTGCCGATCCGGGAGCCGACGCACTCAACGCCACACCGCCGAGGACGGCCGACACCGACGCGGCGAGCATCGTTCGCCGGGACAACCCGTCGTCGTGATGCCCGCAGGCACATCCGGCGGGTCCGGTCGTCATTGGTCCCGGACGACGGCGTTCAGAACCTCGTCGATATTGCCCAACCCGCCGTCGAACGGGTTGCCCCGCTTGAGGACCTGCGTGCCGCCGGGCGTCAACGCCACGAGTTTCGGCGAGCTCGAACCGACCTGGAACTTGCGCGCGAACCGCACCTGGTCCAGCTGGACGAGCGCGCCGCCGCGGTAGCTGAACAGTTCGAGCTTGCGGTCCAGGACGGCGGCCGGGCGGCACTCATGCAGCGGACGGCTTCGGTACCGGCGGATCCGGCGGACCGCCAGGAACGTCGCCACCGCCAGCGCCGCCCCAACCGCGACGAAGACCCCACCCAACGCCCGCGACGGTGTGCCCGCGATCAGCGCGACCAGACCGAAACCCGCGACGACGACGGTGAGCACCCCGAGCACGAACGCCAGCACCGTCAGCCCGCCGGTGCCGCGGTCGATGACCAGTACGCGACGCCCGTCATCAGTGACGACGAGGCCGCCGGTGTCGATGAGTACCCGGTTCTCGGTCGGAGTGTCCACGGCTGCACTGTGCCATTCGACCGGCCGCGAGCGTGCACGAACTGTCAAATGTCAGATGGCCATGGCGGCGCGTACGTCGGCCTCGGAGGCTGAGCCGCCGGTACCGCTGGAGGTCACGCGCCCGGCCTCCAGGATGTAGTACTGCTGCGACGACTCGAGCGCGAACCCGATGTGCTGCTCGACCAGCAGCACGCCGAGACCGCCGCGCTTGGTCAGGTCGGTGATCGCCGCCTCGATCTCGGCGACCACCGACGGCTGGATGCCCTCGGTGGGTTCGTCGAGGATCAGACACTTCGGCGTGGTGATCAGCGCGCGGGCGATCGCCAACTGCTGGCGCTGGCCACCGGAGAGCAGACCGGCGCGCCGCGTCAGCAGCTCCTTCAGAGCGGGGAACAAATCGAGTTGCTCGTCGATGAGCTGCTTGCCGTTCTTCCGGCCGTCGGCCACGACCTGCAAATTCTCCATCGTGGTCAACTGGCCGAACGACTGCTGGCCCTGCGGCACATAGGCCAGGCCGCGCGCCACCCGGGCGCTGGGCCGCAGCTTCGTGATGTCCTCGCCGTCGAAGATCACCTGTCCGGCAGAGCATTTGAGCAGCCCGACCGCCGCCCGCAGCAGCGTGGTCTTGCCCGCGCCGTTGTGGCCCATCACCGCGGCTACCCCGTCGGACGGCACCTCGATGCTGACCCCGTGGATCACCTCGGACCGGCCGTAGCCGCAACGCACGTCGGCAAGGGTGAGCATCAGGCGTTCTCCTCGATCAGTTCCTCGGGCACACCCGCGGCGCCGGCGGCCGCCGTCCCCAGATACACCTCCTGCACCTTCGGGTTGGCCTGCACTTCGGCGACCGAACCCTCGGCGATGACCTGCCCGCGCGCGAGCACCGTCACCGACGTCGCGAACGCGCGCATGAAATCCATGTCGTGTTCGACGACGACGACGGTGCGCTGACCACCGATGCGCCGCAGCAGGTTTCCGGTCTCTTCGCGTTCCTCGTGGCTCATGCCGGCGACCGGTTCGTCGAGCAGCAGCACGTCGGCGTTCTGCACGAGCAGCATGCCGATCTCCAGCCACTGCTTCTGGCCGTGGGCGAGCACACCGGCGGGCTTGTCCGCCAGCTCGGTCAGCCCGATCGTCTCGAGAGCCTCCTCGATCGCGGGCAGCACCCCCTTGCGGCGGCGCAGCAGGGTCCACGCCGACCGTCCGGCGCCCGCCGCGATGTCGAGGTTCTGCAGCACGGTCAGCTGTTCGAAGACGCTGGCCGTCTGGAACGTGCGCCCCACACCGAGGCGCGCGATCTGGTGCACCTTCTTGCCGAGCAGTTCGACGCCGGACTTGTTGACCGAGCCGGTGGCGTTGACCAGGCCGGTGATCGCGTCGATGACGGTGGTCTTGCCGGCGCCGTTGGGTCCGATCAAAAACCGCAGATCACCCTGGAACAGGGTCAGGTCGACGTCGCTGACGGCCTTGAACCCGTCGAAATCGACGGTGAGACCGCGCACTTCGAGGTACTCGGCGCCCATGCCGGCGTTGCCGCCGACGGCGGGTTCCTTGGACGTGCTCATGTGGATGCGCCCACCTTCTCGGTGTCGGGGTCGGTCTGAGTCTCGGGCTGCGGTGCGGGCGGCGGTTTGGCCCGGCCGAACCGGCGCCGCTTGAACAGCACCCCGAGGCCGGCCAGGCCCGCGGGGAAGAAGCCGACGACGACGATGAACAGCAGCCCCTGCGCGTACGTCCACTCCGACGGGAACCGTTCGGAGAACAGCGTCTGCGCCCACGCCACGCCGATCGCGCCGAGCACCGGCCCGAGCAGCGTGGTGCGGCCACCGATCGCGACGCCGATCAGGAACGCGATCGACGGCAGGATGCCGACCTGCGACGGCGCGATGAAGCCGACGATCGGCGCGAACAACGCACCGGCGATGCTGGCGAACAACGCGGCGGCGGTGTAGGCGACGACCTTGATGTTGGCCGGGTCGTAGCCGAGGAAGCGGACCCGCTCCTCGCCGTCGCGCACCGCCACCAGCAGTTCGCCGTACCGGCTCTGCATCAGTTGACGGACCACGGCGACCACCACGAGCAGCACACCGGCGGCGATGAAGTACAGCATCCGCCGGTTGGCCGGATCGTTCAGGGTGAACCCGAAGAACGTGCGAAACCTGTTCAGCCCGTTGCTTCCTCCCAGGCCGGTCTGGCCGACGAGCAGGATCGCCAGCGCCGCCGCCAACGCCTGCGACAGGATCGCGAAGTAGGCGCCCTTGACGCGGCGCTTGAAGACGCCGAAGCCGAGCGCCGCCGCGATACCCGTCGGCACCAGCACGATCGCCAGCAGGGTGAAGGCGGGGGAGGCGAACGGCGCCCAGTAGCCGGGCAGTTCGCGCACACCGGCGATCTGCATGAAGTCGGGCACATCGTCGCCGCGCAGTTGCGCGTCGGCGATTTTGAGGTGCATGCCCATCATGTAGCCGCCGAGACCGAAGAACACGCCCTGGCCCAGCACGAGCATTCCGCCACGGCCCCACGCCAATCCGATGCCGACCGCGACGATCGCGAAGCACAGGAACTTGCCCAGCAGGCTGAGCCGGAAATCCGACAGCACCGCCGGCGCCACGCCGAACAACAGCACCGCGGCCACCCCGAAACCGGCCCACGTCTGCCATCGGCCCAGGAACGTCGTCATACCAGGCTCCTCGTCCGGACGGTGAACAGACCCTGCGGGCGGGCCTGCAGGAAGATGACGATGATCACGAACACGATCACCTTCGCCAGCGACGCGGTGGTGTTGTACTCGATGAACGAGTTCAAGAAGCCCAACGCGAACGCCGCGATGACGGTGCCCTTGATCTGGCCGAGGCCGCCGACCACGACCACCAGGAACGCGTCGATCAAATAGCTCTGCCCGATCGTCGGGCTGGTCGAACCGATCAGCGTCAGCGCGACACCGGCCACCGCGGCCAGGCCCGAGCCGATGAAAAACGTTGTGATGTCGGTCTTCCGCGACGAGATGCCGCTGGTTTCGGCGAGATCACGGTTCTGCACGACGGCACGGATCCGCCTGCCCATCGGGCTGACCTTCAGCGCCGTCGCCAGCGCCGCGACGCACACCACGGCCAGCACCAGGATGAAGATGCGGGTCTTGGGAACCACCGCCCCGAAGACCTCCACCCCACCCGAGAGCCAGGCCGGCGCCACCACGTTGACCGCCGGCGCGCCGAAGATGTCGCGGGCGACCTGCTGCAGCACCAATCCGACGCCGAAGGTCACCAGCAGCGTGTCCAGCGGCCGGTGATACATCCGCTGAATCAGCGTGGTCTCCAGCAGCGCGCCCATCGCGCCACCGATCAGGAAGCCGATGAGCAGCGAGATCAGCAGGGACGCACCGGCACTCGACACGACCTGCTGCACCACATAGGCGGTGTAGCAGCCGGCCATGATGAACTCGCCGTGCGCCATGTTGATGACGCCCATCTGGCCGAACGTCAGGGACAAACCCAGAGCGGCCAGCAACAGGATCGAGCCGAGGCTCAATCCTGTTGCCAGCTGCCCGATCAGGACATCCATCGAGGACAAACTCCCGTCGCGTCGCTCGTCGTGTGACTCAGCTGGACAGCCCGGCGGCCCACGGATAGGACTTCAGGTAGGGGTCCGGCTCGATCGGTCCGGGCGACTCCCAGATCGTGTAGATCAGGCCGTCGGGCCGGATCTCACCGATGCGGGCGGTCTTGGTGATGTGGTGGTTCTCGCCGTCGATGGTGACCAGACCCTCGGGGGCGTCGAACGTCACGCCACCGGCCGCGTCCTGAATGGCCTTGACGTCGAACGAGTTCGCCTTCTCGACGGTGTTCTTCCACAGGTACACCGAGACGTAGGCGGCCTCCATCGGATCCGACGTCGGCTTGTCGGCGCCGAACTTGTCCTTGTAAGCCTTGACGAACGCCTTGTTGACCGGGTTGTCGACCGTCTCGTAGTAGTTCCAGGCGGTGAGCTGGCCGGTGACGTTCTGGATGCCGATGCCGCCGACCTCCTCCTCGGCGATCGACACCGACACCACCGGCATGGCCTCCGGCGTCAGGCCGACGTTCTTGTACTCGCGGAAGAACGCCACGTTGGAGTCGCCGTTGAGGGTGTTGAACACCGCGTCGGCGTCGGCGGTGCGCACCTTGTTGACGATGGTCGAGAAGTCCGTCGAACCCAGCGGCGTGTAGTCCTCACCCTTGATCTCGATGCCGTTGGCGCCTGCGTAGGCCTTGATGATCCGGTTGGCGGTCTGCGGGAACACGTAGTCGCTGCCGACCAGATACAGCGACTTGACGCCCTTCTCCTTGAGGTAGTCGAGCGCCGGCACGATCTGCTGGTTGGTGGTGGCGCCGGTGTAGAAGATGTTCTTGCTCGACTCCAGGCCCTCGTACTGGACGGGGTAGTAGAGCAGCGAGTTGGCGCTCTCGAACACCGGCAGCATCGCCTTGCGCGACGACGACGTCCACCCGCCGAACACCGCGGCCACGCAGTCGCTGCTGATCAGCTTCTCGGCCTTCTCGGCGAACACCGTCGGCTCCGATGCGCCGTCCTCGCCGACGAGCTGGATCTGCTTGCCCAGCACACCGCCGGAGGCGTTGATCTGCTCGACCGCGAGGTCGATGGCGTGGCGGACGGTCACCTCGGAGATCGCCATGGTGCCCGACAGCGAGTTCAGCGCACCCACCTTGATGGTCGGAGCCGAGGTGTCGACGCACGATTCGGCGTTTGCCGAGTCCGACTCCGTCGCCTTGCTTCCGCAGCCGGTCAGCACCAGGCTTGTTGCGGCGACGATGCCGCCCGCAACAAGGGCCGACCGCTTCATCGAGGACCGTCGTGGTAGTCGCATGAACAGCCTTTCCTATATATCCGCAGCGCACATCGGACGATGAGCGTCGAGTCGTGTGCGAGATTCGCGACACCTCGCGGGTGTCGAATCGGGACGTTAGAGCCGCGGTGTTTCTAGGAAATGTCTGTGTGTGACGAACAAATTAACCTGTGACTCCGGCGCTGTTGGTTTGCCGTTGACCTACCGGGATGTAGCTGGACGGCCGGCGCTGTAACGGTTTGGTACGGTCCGGCGATGTGACGAACATGCGAACAGCTACAGCCAAAGTTGGGGCGGTGTTCATGCTGGCAGCAGCGTCCATCGCGGTCAGCAATGCAACGGCGCAAGCCCAGCCGGCCGGTCAGGTGGTCCGGTACACGTTGACGTCGACGACCGCAGCGGACTTCCAACTGAACTATCTGATTGCGCAGCCTCCGAGCAAGGAGGCCTACAACGCCGACGCCTACGCGTACCTCAAGAAGGAAGAGGTCGTGCTGCAGCCGGGCGTGCCGTGGGTGTTCGAAACCACCATGGAGGATCCGCAGTGGGCGATCCTCACCGCGAGCACCGGTGTGCACGCCATGCAGGCGCCGCCGACTCCGCACTGCGAGATCGCCATCGACGGTCAGGTGGCCGTGCAGCAGGACGGCCCGTACACGGTGCAGTGCCAGCTCAGCCAGTGGTGAGTTAGTCCGAACCGGCGACGGTTTCCAGCTCGGTCAGGCCGTGCAGCACCGCGGGCAACGGGTCGCGGTGCAGCACGCCCAGCCGCTGGGTCGCCCGGGTGAGCGCGACGTAGAGGTCGGCGGCGCCGCGCGGCCCGTCGGCGAGGATCCGGCCCGGGTCGACGACGAGCACCGCGTCGAACTCGAGTCCCTTGGTCTCCGACGGCGGCACCGTCCCCGGCACCCCGGGCGGCCCGATCACCACGCTGGTGCCGTCACGTCCCGCCTCGTCCTGCACGAATTCGGCTATCGCGGAAGCTAATTCGTCGTCGTCGACCGGTCGCGACCAGGGCCGCACACCGCACGCGCGCACCGACTCGGGTGGCTGCGCTCCTGGCGCGAACTCGGCGAGCAGCGCCGAGGCGACGGCCATGATCTCGGCCGGCGTGCGGTAGTTCACCGTCAGCGACCGGTACACCCAGCGGCCCGGCACATACGGTTGCAACACCGCCTCCCAGGACGTGGCGCCCGCCGCGGACCGCCGCTGCGCGAGATCGCCCACCACGGTGAACGATTTGGCCGGGCAGCGGCGCATCAGCACCCGCCAGTCCATCTCCGACAATTCCTGCGCCTCGTCGACGACGACGTGCCCGTAGGTCCAATCCCGGTCTGCGGCAGCGCGTTCGGCGACCTCGCGGGTGTCGCGCTCGGCGAAGCGGTCGGCGAGCTCGTCGGCGTGCAACAGGTCCGAGGCGATCAGGTGGTCCTCGTCGTCCATCAGGTCCTCGCGCGCGACCATCAGATCGAGCACCCCCGCGGCGTACGCGGCCTCCTCCTGGCGCTCCCGTTCAGCGGCCAGGTCGGGTTTGATGCCGCCGAGCAGATCGACCAACTCGTCGAGCAGCGGCACGTCGGAGACCGTCCACGCGTCGCCCTGAGCGCGCCACAGCGACTCGTCGGCCCCCGCGGCGCGCAGCCGGTCGCGCGACTCGTACAGCCCCGCCAGCAGCGACTGCGGGGTGAGCTCGGGCCACAGCTGATCGAGCGCGGCCGCGAACGCGTCGTGGTCGCCGAGTTCGTCGAGCAGTTCGGCGCGCAGGTGCTCCCACGCCTGCTTGTCGGCACCGGTCAACCAACCCTTGCCGATTCGGGCGATCGCGCGTTCGGTGAGCACCCAGGTGATGACGTCGACGAACGTCGCCCGCGCATCGTTGTGCGGCAACCCGGTGTCACGCGCCTCCTGGATGGCCCATTCCGCGGTCTCGGCGTCGATGCGCACGGTGACGTCGGCCAGCTTGATCGGCAGCGGCTCGGCGGGCACCTGTTGCCGGTCGGCGACCGCAGCGGCCAGCACCTCGAGAATGGCCAGCGAGCCCTTGCGCCGCGCCACCTCCGGCTCGTCGTGAGCGGTGACGTGCAAACCCCCGACGAGGTCACCGGTCGTCATGAACACCACGTTGGTCTCACCCAGCGACGGCAGCACGCGGCTGATGTGGTCGAGGAACGCGGGATTCGGGCCGATCACCAGCACGCCGTGGCGCTCCATGCGGTCGCGATGGGTGTAGAGCAGATAGGCCACCCGGTGCAGCGCCACCACGGTCTTGCCGGTGCCGGGCCCGCCCTCGACGACCAGCACGCCCGCGTGGTCGGACCGGATGATGTCGTCCTGCTCGGCCTGGATGGTGGCGACGATGTCGCGCATCCCGTCACCGCGCGGCGCGTTGACCGCGGCCAGCAGCGCGGCGTCGCCTCGTTCCCCGTCGCCGGGCCGGCCGAAGACCTCGTCGGTGAAGTCCAGGACGCGGCGCCCGCGGGTGTGGAACTGGCGGCGGCGCCGCATGTCCTCGGGGTGGGCGCCGGTGGCGACGTAGAAGGCACGAGCGGCGGGTGCGCGCCAGTCGATCAGCACCGGCTCGTAGTCGTTGGTCTCGTCGAGCAACCCGATGCGGCCGATGTAGCGGCGTTCACCCGACACGCTGTCCAGGCGGCCGAAGCACAGTCCGTGGTCGGCGATGTCGAGGCGGTTCATCCGCTTGGCCTCGGCCCGCACCTCGGCGTCGCGGTCGACGAGCTCGCCGCCGGTGCCGCGCAGCGCGGCGGCGTAGCGCTCCTTGGCCCGCACGCGTTCGGCGTCGAGCCGCTCGTACAGCCCGGCCACGTAGCGCTGCTCGGAGCGCAGTTCCTCGTCGTACCCGTCGATCGGCACGCCGCCCCACTTTCCTTCATCGTCTCGATCCCTCGAGCGCCGAATCTCCTTTGTACCCCTGCTCACCGAGTGCGCGCGCCGACCTTGACATCGTATCGAACATGAGTTCGAATGGGACGTATGCGGTGGGACGGACAGGGCGTCGGAGTCGACGACGGGGCGCTGCCCGGGCTGCAGCGGATCGGCTTCGTGCGAAGCGTACGCACACCGCAGTTCGAGGGGATCACCTTCCACGAGGTCCTGTGCAAGTCCGCATTGAACAAGGTGCCCAATGCTCGGCCCAATGTCGCCGGCAGGCCGGCTCCGACGATGCTGCCGTTCAAGTTCACCGTCAACGGCTACCGAGGCTGCTCGCACGCCTGCCGCTACTGCTTCGCCCGGCCCACCCACGAGTATCTCGACCTGGACTGCGGCACTGACTTCGACAGCCAGGTCGTGGTCAAGACCAACGTCGTCGACGTGCTGCGCCGGGAACTGTCGCGCCCGTCGTGGCACCGCGAGACGGTGGCACTGGGCACCAACACCGACCCGTATCAGCGCGCCGAGGGCCGCTACGCGTTGATGCCGGGCATCATCTCGGCGCTGGCCGACTCCGGGACCCCGTTCTCGATACTCACGAAGGGCACCCTGCTGCGCCGGGATCTGCCGCTGATCACCGAGGCCGCCCGTCGCGTCGACGTCAGCGTTGCGGTGTCGCTCGCGGTGGGCGATCCGGTGCTGCACGGCGACCTCGAACCGGGGACCCCCACACCGCAGGCCCGTCTCGCGTTGATCGCCGCGATCCGCGACGCCGGCCTGGACTGCCACGTGATGGTCGCGCCCGTGCTGCCGCACCTGACCGACTCCGTCGAGCACCTCGACGGGCTGCTCGCCGGGATCGCGGCCGCCGGCGCCACCAGCGTCACCGTGTTCGGGCTGCACCTGCGCGGCTCGACGCGGGGGTGGTTCATGGACTGGCTGGCCCGCTCCCATCCCGAGCTGGTGCCGAAGTACCGGGAGCTGTACCGTCGCGGGGCGTATCTGCCGCAGGACTACCGGAAGATGTTGCAGGACAGGGCCGCTCCGTTGGTCGCCAGGCACGGGCTGTGCCGCGACCGCCGGTCCTTCCGTGCCGCTGAGGTGCCGCCGCCACCCGCGCCAATGTTGCAGCCCACCCTGTTCTGAGCGCTGTCAGCTCTTGTTGCGCTTGACCTCTTTGAACGGCACGCCGCGGTCGGCGGCCGGTTCGCGCGGGAAACCGAGCACGCGTTCGCCGATGATGTTGCGGGCGATCTCGGTGGTGCCGCCGCCCAGCGCGGCCGCCTGCCGCGACAGGTAGCGCTCGCCGTGGCGGATCAGCGCACCGTCGACGTCGATCACACCGGCACTTCCGGTGATCGCCAGCGCGGTGTCGAACTCGACGTGGTGCACGTCGGCGTGCGCGATGCGGATGATGGACCCGGCGGCCGGGGGCAGCGACCCGTCGAGCACGCCGTGGTAGACGTGGTCGATCAACTGCTCGCGGACCGCCCGGTGGACCAGGGCGCGACCCGCCATCTCCTGCAGCCGGACATTGTCGGCCTGGCCCGACTTCTCCAACAGCTCAACGTAATTCGTCGGCACATCGGACTTGCCCTCGGCGCCGATGCCGCTGGCGAACTCCGACCCGCCGCCGACCGCGCGCCGCTCGTGGTAGAGCTGGCGAGACGCGACGTGCCAGCCGCCGTTCACCTCGCCGACCACCGCGTCGTCGCCGAGTTCGAGGTTGTCGAAGAACTCCTCGCAGAACTCGACCGAACCGTTGACCTGCTTGATGCGGCGCAACGTGATTCCGGGGCTGTTGATCGGCACCAGGAACATCGTCAGGCCCTCGTGCTTGGGCACGTCCCAGTCGGTGCGGGCCAGCATCAGGCCGTAGTCGGCGGCGAAGGCGCTGGTGCTCCAGGTCTTTGCCCCGTTGATCACCCACTTGTCGCCCTGGCGGTCGGCGCGCGTGATGACACCCGCGAGGTCCGAGCCGCCGCTGGGTTCGGACAGCAACTGCACCAGCACCTCGTCACCGCGCAGCACCGCGGAGATGTGCCGGCGCTTCTGCTCCTCGCTGCCGGTGTCGAGGATCGTCGCGGCGCAGATCGTGAACGTCGGCGTGTTGAGGATGATCGGCAGCTCGTAGGACCGCGAGACGTTGTCGAACGCCTTCTGGTAGGCGATCGGCAACCCCAGCCCGCCGTACTCGGTGGGGAAGCAGATGCCGGCGAATCCGCCCTCCCACAACTTCTTCTGCAGTTCGCGCGCCCGCTGCCACGGTTCCTCTTCGCCGCGGTCGTGCTCGGGCGGGTCGGTCGGGTCGATCGGCGGCATGTTCTCGGCCAGCCACGCCTCCGCACGGGCCGCGAACTCCTCCACCGACTCCGTCGGGGCGGCGGGCGGGGCCGATGTCGTCTCGGTCATGACGCTTGCTCCATGTCCTTGGTCAGCGAGTACACGCGCAGGTTGTGGTCCTCAGGGGTGCCGAACAGCGAGCGGTACAACGTGACCCGGCGCAGGAACAGGTGCAGATCGTGCTCCCACGTCACCCCGATCCCGCCGTGCAACTGCACGCACAGCTGCAGCATGCCCGGCGCGTATTCGCCCACATACGATTTCGCGACGCTGACCGCCATCGCAGCGCCCGGCGCGCGCGCCGCCACGGCGGCGGCCGCGGCGTTGGTCGCGGCGCGGCATCCTTCGAACCAGATCTTCAGATCGGCGTATTTGTGCTTGAGCGCCTGGTACGAACCCAGCGGGCGACCGAACGAGTGCCGGTCGAAGCCCCACTGGATCGTGAACGCCAGCACGGTTTCCAGGATGCCGACCATCTCGGCGCACTGCAGCAGCGTGGTGATCTGGGATTGGCGCTCGATCAGCGCCGGGGTCTGTTCGGCGGAGCCGACGGCCGCGCTCGCGTCGACCTCGACGCCGTCGAACTCCACTCGCGCGTAGCTCTTGACCATGTCGAGCGAGCGCTGCCGTTCCACCCGCACGCCGGTCGCGTCAGCAGGCACCAGGAATTGCCGGACACCGTCGTCGGATTGGGCTGTGACGAGGAAGATCTGGCTGTCGGCGCCGGCCTCGACGCGATCTTTGACGCCGTCGAGCCGGTAACCGCTGTCGGTCGCGGTCGCGGTCACCGACGGCGTGAGCGGCGACCACGCCCGCCCGGGCTCGTAGACCGCCCAGGACGCCACGGCCTCGCCGGCGACCAACGCCTCGATGGTGTCTTCGTGGCCGTCCGGGGTCTCGACCAGCCCGGCGAGCACGGTGCTGACCGGATGCAACGGTCCCGGGGCGACGGTCTTGCCCGCGATCTCGGCGACCAGCGCCAGATCCTTGACCCCGTCACCGGAAACGCTTCCCCCGCCGAGTTCTTCGGGCACCAGCAGGCTGGTCCAGCCGAGCTCGGCGGCCCGGCGCCACCAACCGGCGTCGAACGCGATGCCGTCCTCGTGCATCTCGCGGATTCGGCTCAGCGGCACTTCCTTTTCCAGGAAGGACTGCGTCGTCGAGGCGAAGAGCAGCACCTCGGGGTTCGTACCGTTGTTCGCGGTCACGGGCTCTCGTTTCGTAGTCGTGCGAATGTGCGTGCCGAGGGATCGGCACGCACATTCGCGACAGGGGTCAGGCGGGGATGACGAGCGCGGGCACGTCCGGGTTGTGGACGATCTCGTTGGGCACCTTGAACAGATCGATCATGTTGCCGCCCATCACCTTCCGCTGGCCTTCTTCGTCGAGGCCCTGCAGGTCGTCGATCAGGTGCGTCGGCTCGGCGAGACCCTCGGGGTGCGGCCAGTCGGATCCGAAGATCACCCGGTCGACGCCGATGAGATCGGCCATCTTGGCGAAGTCGTCCTCCCAGAACGGTGCGACGTACACGCCGCGCTTGAACGCCTCGATGGGGTTTTCCGGGAACTCCTGCGGCATCTTCTTGTAGACGCCGTCGAACTGCTTGAACAGGTAGGGCACCCAGTCGGCGCCGTTCTCGATCGACAGGATGCGCAGGTCGGGGTTGCGGGTCAGCGCACCGTGGCACACGAGTGCGGCCATCGAGTCCTCGATCGGTCGCTTGCCCATCGACACCATCCGGAACGCGGTCGGTTTGAACGGCAGGTACTCGTCGGCCGGTTCCCAGTCGTTGAGGTATTCGGCGTAGCCGGAGTCCGAGGCGTGCATCGAGACCGGGATGCCGGCCTTGACGCACGCGTCCCAGAACGGGTCGAACTCGGGCAGCCCGAACGACCGCGTGCCGCGGACCCCGGGCACCGGCGCGGGCCGCACGAGCACGGTCTTGGCGCCGCGCTCCAGGCACCATTCGAGTTCCTCGAGCGCGCGGTCGACGATGCCGAGGTTGATCACCGGGGTGGAGAAGATTCGGTCCTCGTAGTTGAACTGCCACGTCTCATACATCCACTCGTTGAGCGCGTGGATGACGTCGAGGATCAGCTCCGGATCGTCCTTCATCCGTTCCTCGACCAGGCTGGCCAGGGTCGGGAACATCAGCGAGTAGTCCAGCCCGAGGCCGTCCATCACCTCGAGCCGCGCGGCGGGTTCGCGGAACGCCGGGATCGCCTTCATCGGCTTGCCCATCACCTCGCGGAAGCTCTTGCCGCCGCTGCCGTGCTTGAAGTACTCCTCCTGCGCGCCGGGCCGCGCGACGACCTCGAACGTCGGGTTGGGGATGTAGTCGCTGACCTGGTTGCGCACCATGATCTTGGTGCGGCCGCGGACCTCGATGTAGTCGATGACGTGTTTGCGATGGTCCGGGAGGAACTTGGTCAGCGCCTCCTTCGGCTCATAGAAGTGGTTGTCGGCGTCGAACACCGGATAGGACAGTTGGCGGGCCATGTACGCCTCCTGGAAGTGTGCTTTGCGGCTGGTGGTAATGACATTACCACTCGGGGACCTGCAGATACAGCAGTCCTGGAGAGGGGTCTTCTCTGCAGGTCAGACGGTGTCAGGCGTGGGTGAGGCCGCTCAGGCAGTAGGCGTAGATGTCGTCGGCGTCGACCGGCACGCCGCTGAGTTCGGCGCCGAGCACCTGTAGCCGGATCGCGCCCAGCGAGGACTGCATGATCAGCGCCGCCCGGGCGTCGACGTTGAGGTCGGCGCGGAACACGCCCTCGGCGATGCCGCGGTTGATGATGTCCTTGATCAGCTCGTGGACCGGGGCGAGGACGCGGGCGTATTCGCGCGGCAGGGTCTCCGCGAGCCGGTCGTTGTAGTTGGTCAGACCGCGGTTGACCTTGTCCTGGGTGGTGGTCTCCGGCGGAGTGCAGACCCGGTCGATGAAGACCCGCAGCGCGGCCGGCGCCGGCAGCCCGTCGGTGTCCTCGCGCCAGCGCCGGGTCGACTCGGACATGATCTTGTCGACCAGCGCGAGCAGCAGTTCGTCCTTGGTCGAGAAGTGTTGGTAGAAGGACCGCAGCGACGTCTTCGACCGTTCGACGACCTCGAGCACCGTGAAGTCGGTGCGCCCCGTCTCGCCCAGGATTTCCAACGCCGACTTCATGAAGCGCTTGGGCCGGGCGTCGGCGTCGGCCGTCCGGGTGGCGCCGTCCGCCGCCGGTCCGCTCGGCTTGGCCATGGTCGGCACCTTCCGCTCGCGGGATCAACTGGTAATGACGTTACCGCTTTTGCAGAACCTCGGTTACTGTTCCCTGTCATGACGACAGACTCAGCGCAGCAGTGGACCGTCGACACCCTGCTCGACCTGTTCGACGTCCGCCAGGACGGGGAGAACCGATTCATCGCCGAAGCCGGACCCGCCGGCGAGGAGGATCGGCAGGTCGTCGAGGGCACGCAGGTGCTCGCGCAGGTGATCGTCGCGGTGGCCAAACGGTTCGAGGGCAAGTCGGTGCGCTCGGCGCACGCGGTGTTCTCCCGCGCGGTGATGGTCGCGGCGGGCCCGATCGAACTGGAGATCGACGTCGTCAACGAAGGCCGCTCCACCGCCACCGCTGTCGTCGCCGCCAAGCAGAACGGCAAGCGGTGCATCACCGCGACCGTGTTGACCGACGTCCCCACCGAAGACGTCATCCGCCACGCCGTCGCGCGACCGGACACGAAGTCGCCGGCAGAGGCCAACGATGCGCGAATGGCGATGCCCGGCAGGGAGATTCGGTTGGTCGACGTCGTCGACGTCAACAGCCCCGACGAGGTCGGCCCGCCGGAGCTGTTCGCGTGGGTGCGCTACGAGCAGACCCCCGAGCGCGACGACCTGGCCAAGGCGCTGGTCGCGTATCTGACCGGGCACCTGGGCATCTCGACGACGATGCGCGCGCACGAGGGCATCGGCACCGCGCAGTCGCACATCACGGTGTCGACGGCGCCGATGACGGTGTCGGTCAGCTTCCACGAGCCGTTCCGGCCCGACGGCTGGCTGCTCTACAGCCACGAGAGCACGCAGGTCGGCGCCGGCATGTCGTATGTGCGCGGGACGGTGCACACCGAGGCCGGTGAGCTGGTCGCGTCGTTCACCCAGGACGCGCTGATCCGTCCGCTGCGCACCACCGACACGGCGATCAAGGAACAGTCCCGCCTGTAGCGTTTTCCGGCGAGCAGACGCGGAGTGCCCCATTTTCGCAGCGGAATAGGGGAATTCGCGTCTGCTCGCGGTCGGAATCAGATCTTCAGGTAGCCCTTGTCGGCGGGGATCTGGGCCGCCGTCACCAGCGACGACGCGTCGCCGGCCAGCCACACCACGATGTCGGAGATCAGGTCCGGGTCGGCGAGCGACTCGGTCGGCAGCGCGCCGGGGGAGAAGCTGTGGATGTAGGTCTGGTGATCGGCGAAGATCTGCCACATCGACGTGTCGTTGCCCATCGGGGTGTCGGTGCCATACGGGTGCACCGAGTTGACCCGGATGCCGTACTGGCCCAGTTCGACCGCGAGTGAATTGGTGAGCCCGACGACGCCGAACTTGCTCGCGCAGTAGTGGCCGCAACCGGGCACCGCCTTGATGCCCGCCGCCGAACTGATGGTGATGATCGACCCGCCGTTGCCGGCAGCGATCATCGGCGGCACGACGGCCCGGATCGTGTTCCACACGCCGGTCAGGTTGATGTCGAGCACCTCCTGCCACTGCTGAGGCGAAATCTCCCACAGCCGGCCCCAATTCATCACGCCGGCGTTGGCGACGACGATGTCGAGTCGGCCGAACTGCTCGACCGCGTCGGACACCACCCGCTGTTGTCCGTCGGCGTCGCGGACATCGACACGGTCGGCGAGGATCTTGCGGCCCTCGCCCTCGACCAGGCTCACCGTTTCGGCCAGGTCCTCGGGCAGCGCCGGCGGATAACCGTTGTGCTCGGCGACGGGCCCGCACGCGTCGATCGCCACGATGTCGGCGCCGGCGCGGGCCAACCGGACACAGTGCGAGCGGCCCTGTCCGCGGGCCGCGCCCGTCACGAAGGCCACCTTGCCCGCCAGGGGAAGTTCCGTCATCGAGACTCCTGTCTAGTCGGCGCCCGCGGCGAGCCAGTCGTCGAAAGTGGTCGACGCGATGCGGGCATTCTCGCCGGGTAGCAACACGTTTCCCGCCATCGACACCCCGAAGACGCCGTCCCATGTCGGGACCAACGTGACCTGCCGCCCCCTGACGGCCAGCGTCCGCCGAGCCATGTCGACCAGGTCCTGGGTCTGGGGGCCGGCCACGTCGATGTAGCGGCCGTGCGGCGGGCCCACCGCTACCTCGGCGAGCACCTCGGCGATGTCCGCGGGCGCGATCGGCTGCACCAGCAGCGGCGCGATGGTGGATACGCCGTCCTGTTCGGTCCAGCCGGCGACCATCGCCGCGAAATCGTGAAACTGCGTGGCGGGCACCACCGTCCACGGCACCGGCCCCTCGGCGATCAGCCGTTCCTGTTCGCGCTTGCCGGAGTAGTGGGCGTTGCCCTCGATCCCGTGGATGCCGACGATCGACAGGAGCACGTGGTGACGCACCCCGGCCCGGTGTTCGGCCGCGAGCAGGTTGCGCGTGGTGGTGCCGAAGTATTCGGTGGTCTTGTCGCGGTCGGTGGGTGGTGCGCTGATCGCGTCGACGACGGCTTCGACGCCGGTGAGCGCCTCGTCGAGGCCCTCCCCGGTCATCAGGTCGACACCCAGCGAGCGGCTGATCCGCACGACGTCGTGCCCGTCACGTTCGAGTGCGGCGGCGGTACGGGCGCCGATGTTTCCGGTGGCCCCTGCGACTGCGATGCGCATGGTGTTCTCCTTCGCCGACGGGACGCCGCCTGATGGTATGGCCGGTTCGCGACGGCATGGCCGGTTTCGACAACGCGGTCGGTGTCAGCGGGTGACGTCCCAGCAGTGGTGCACGATGTCGTGCAGGTGGTAGAGCGCGATCGTTGCGACCGTGAATTCACTGCCGTTGCTGCGGAGGCCTCGCCGCGACCACGCCGTCTCGGGAACGTCGTCGTAGGTGGCTGCGACGGCCGACGCCGCGTCGAACAGTTCGACGGCCACGGTCGCCGGGTCCTGCGAGCCGTAGTCGTCGGCGCGGGCGGTCTCGTCCTGGTCCCAGTTGGGGAACAGCGGAACATCCTCGGTCAGCATCAGCCGCACCCGGTGATCGAAGATCCGGTGCACATCGCGGATGTGACAGCCGTATTCGAGCGTCGACCACACCGACGGGCTCGGCCGGACCTCGACACCCGGACGCTGTAACCGCGTCACCCAATCGGAGGCGTCGGTGCGGATGCGTTGCGCGACGGCCGTGTGCGGGGTTGACGCGGCGTCGAATCCGCAGTCGGGACACGGCTCGTCGAGCACCCAGGTCCAGTCCTTGGTGTCTGGTTCGATGGGGTCGGGTCGATCGGTCACGGCGTCAGTGTGGCAGCCACGTCGCGCAGCCGCGCGCCGGCTCCGGCGACGATCGGTTCACCGTGCCCGAAACACGCCGTATCGACGTCCAGCTCGGCGAGCCGGCGAAACGACGCGACGGTGCGCGCCCGGTCCTGGTTGAACGTGCCCAGCATCAGGGTGCCGACGTTGGCGATGGTGTCGCCGGTGAGCAGTACGCGGTGCTCGGGCAGGTGGACCGCGATGCTGCCCTCGGTGTGGCCCGGGATCGCCAGGATTTCGGCGCCGCCGCCGAAGTCGAGGACGTCACCGTCACGCAGCTCCTTGTCGATCGCGACCGGATCGGCCGCGTCGGGCAGATCCGCGGCGACCCGCTCGTGGATCGGCACCTCCCAGTCCTCGAAGAGCGGTCGTGGCAGCGCGGTGCCGGCGCGAATGGCGGCCGCGTCACCGGCGCCGGCCATCACCTCGGCGCCCGTCTTGTCGCGTAGCTGCGCCGCCGATCCGACGTGGTCAACGTGGCCGTGTGTCAACACGATTCGGTCGACACCGGGCACCGCGCGCAGGATCGATGCGGCAGATCCCGGTGCGCCGGTGTCGATCAGCGTCACCGAGTCGCGGTCGCGCCAGACGTAGACCTGCCAACCGTTGACGACGAGCATGGTCAGATTCGGCGTGACGGTCACGGTCTCCACGCCGTCGACGCTAAGCGGACGCGCCGCTGAACTGAAGCGAATCAGCTCGCGGCGAAATCGCGTCGCAGCGCGGTGGCCAGCACTTCGAGCGGCAGGCCCCCGAGATCCAGTGCGCGGCTGTGGAAGTCCTTGAGCGACACGCCTCGCTGCAGCGTCTCGTCGCGCAGTTGCTGCCAGATCCGCTGCCCGACGGCGTACGAGGGTGCCTGTCCGGGCCAGCCGAGGTAGCGGTCCAGTTCGAACTGCAGGTTCTCGTCTTTCATCGCGCTGTGTGCGGTCAGGAAGTCCCACGCGTGCTCGGCGTCCCACACTTCGCCGTCGGGGGCGGTCATGCCGCAGTGCACGCCGATGTCGATCACCACCCGCGCCGCGCGGAAGCGTTGCGCGTCCAGCATGCCGATCCGATTGCCCGGATCGTCGAGCCAGCCCAGTTCGGCCATCAGCCGTTCGGCGTACAGCGCCCAGCCTTCGCCGTGGCCGGACACCCAGCAGCCCAGCCGCCGCCACCGGTTGAGCTGGTCGGCGAGCACCACGGCGCGGCCGATCTGCAGGTGATGGCCCGGCACGCCCTCGTGGAACACCGTCGTGGTCTCTTGCCACGTGTGGAAGGTGTCAACCCCGTGCGGCACCGACCACCACATTCGCCCCGGCCGGCTGAAGTCCTCCGACGGTCCGGTGTAGTAGATCCCGCCGGTGTGGGTGGGTGCGATGCGGCATTCGAGCCTGCGCAGCGGTTCGGCGATGTCGAAGTGCGTGCCGGCCAGCGAGTCGACGGCGCGGTCCGACAGGTCCTGCATCCACTCCTGCAGCGCGTCCACGCCGTGCACCAGGTAGCGTTCCTCGTCGTCGAGGCGACGCAGCGCGTCGGCGACCGACGTGCCGGGATACAACTGCTGGGCGAGGCTGTCCTGCTCGGCGACAATGCTTTTGAGTAGTTCGAGACCCCACTCGTAGGTCTCGTCGAGGTCGATGGACGCGCCGAGGAACGACCGCGACCACAGCCGGTAGGTCTCGCGTCCGACCGCGTCCTCGGCGCGGGCGTGCGGGGCGATCTCGTCGCCGAGCACCCGGCCCAGTTCCCGGTAGGCGTTCGCCGCGTTGGCCGCGTGCTGCTGCAGTTCGTCGTGGAGCGCCGCGTTGTCCGTCGGCGCCGCGGTGACCATGTCGACCAGCAGGTGCTGGATGGTGGCGGACTGGTCGATGCCGCGCACCACCTGGCGCACGGCCGGCGGGTGTCCGCCGGCGACGGCCGCGCGCAGCGCATCGGCGTATCCGGCGACGCGGTCGGGCAGCCGCGACAACCGTCGCGCGATCACCGCCCAGTCGTCCTCGGTGTCGGTCGGCATCAGGTCGAACACGTCGCGCATCGACTGCAGCGGTGAGGCGATCACGTTGATCTCACCGACGTCGAGGCCCGCGTCGTTGAGTTCGACCGTCACACCGAGACGTTCGCGCATCGCCGCGATCGTCACCTCGTCGACGGCGTCCTCGGCGGTGACACCGTCGAGCTCGCGCAGGGCGGCGCGGGCGGCGTCGGCACGCGCCGCTACGCCGTCGGGGGAGTAGTCGGTGATCTCCTCGTCGTGGCCGGTGATGCCCATTTCCGTTGCAGCACACGGGTCCAACGCAGCGAACGTGTCGAGGTAGCGTTCGGCGACGGCATCGACGGCCGTGGTTGTCCTACCCAAGGTTGTTCGTCGCGAAGGTGTCGCAGGCGTTCACATCTCCGGTGCGGTAGCCCTCGGTGAACCACTTCTGCCGCTGGGCCGCCGATCCGTGCGTCCACGCCTCGGGGTTGACCCGGCCCGTGGCCTTCTCCTGGATGCGGTCGTCGCCGACGGACGCGGCGGCCGACAACGCGTCGGCGATGTCCTTGTCGGTCAACGGTTCCAGGAACGGCACGCCGGTGCTTTCCTGCTTGGTGATCGCCGCGTAGTGCGCCCACACCCCGGCGTAGCAGTCGGCCTGCAGTTCGGTGCGCACACCGCCGCCCGTGGGGCCCGCCGCGCCGGGACCCTGCGACTGGCTCAATGTGCCGGTGAGGTTCTGGATGTGGTGGCCGAACTCGTGGGCGACGACGTACTCCTGCGCCAACGGCCCACCGCTCGAACCGAATTGGGTCCGCAGGACATCGAAGAAGTCGACGTCGAAGTAGGCGGTCTGGTCGGCCGGGCAGTAGAACGGGCCGACGTCGCTGGTCGCCGCGCCGCACCCGGTGTCGACACTGCCCTTGAACAGGCGAACCTGCGGGCGCGTGTAGTCGGGCAGCAACTGCGGCCAGATCCCGTCGAGCGAGTTGCCGGTCGCCACCACCCGGCACTCGGGGATCTCGTTGGCATCGGCGCCGGTCCTGCATTGGCTCAGATCGAAGCCGGGCGCCTCGGCACCCGGGCCGCCGAGCTGGCCTTGCTGCGGCGGCATCACCGAACTGGGGTCGACGCCGAGCAGCAGCGCGACGACCATGACCAGGAGTCCACCCACACCGCCGCCGATCGCGATTCCGCGCCCCGGGCCTCTGCCGCCGCCGCTGGTGGAGGTGGTGCTGGTGTCGATCTGCATGCCCTCGTTGAAGGTCATGGCCACCAGCTTCGCACACTACGATTTGGTCGTGGCAGTCGTTGTCGGACATTCGGCCGTCGTGCACACACCGCTCGGCGACCTGCGCGGAACGACCGACGGCGGCGTGGGTGTCTGGCGCGGTGTGCCCTACGCCGAACAGCCGGTCGGCGAGCGCCGATTCCTGGCGCCCGAACCGAAGCGGCCGTGGACCGGGCTGCGCGACGCCGTCGAGCACGGGCCGCTGCCCCCGCAGGGCAAGTCGTTCGTCGGCGGCGGCCGCGACGATCCCAAGGTCCGCGACGAGGCCTGCCTGACGCTGACGGTGTGGTCGCCGGACACCAGCGCGTCGCTGCCGGTGATGGTGTGGATCCCGGGCGGCGCGTTCGTGTTCGGGGCCGGGCAGTTTCAGCTGTACAACGGGTCGCGGCTGGCCGCCAACGGCAACGTCGTGGTGGTCAACGTGACATACCGCATCGGGGTGTTCGGCGGTTTCGAGCTCGGCGACCTCGGTGACGGGTTCGACGACAACCTGGCGCTGCGCGATCAAATGGCGGCGCTGCGCTGGATCCGCGACAACATCGCCGCGTTCGGCGGCGACCCGGCCCGCGTCACCGTGTTCGGTGAGTCGGCCGGTGGCACGTCGGTGCTTGCGCTGCTTGCCTCACCGGCCGCCGACGGGCTGTTCAGCCGGGCGATCGCGCAGAGCCCTGCGCTGCCGCTGATCGCCGACCGCGAGCTCCGAGCCGAGCAGGCCCACGAGTGGCTGCGCCGGCTCGGCGTTACCGCGGCCGAGGTCAAGCGGCTGCCGCAGCGCGAGTTGCGCCGCGCCGCCGGCAGTCTGCAGCTCGACAGCGCCGCGCGGAGCCCGACGCTGGCCTACGGCCTGACCTACGGCGTCGACCTGCTGCCGCGCCATCCCGTCGACGCTGCGCGCGACGGCAGCCTGCGCCGCGTGCCGCTGATCATCGGCACGAACAGTCACGAGGCGTCGATGTTCGCCTGGACGAAACCGCCGATGCTGCCCACCACCCGCACGACCGTCGACGCCTACTTCGCCCGCGTCGGACGCGATGCGAAGGCGCGGGTGCTGGCGGCCTATCCCGACTACCCGCGCCGACGGGCGCTGATCGCCTTCGGCTCCGACGTCATGTTCGGCGGCCCGGCGTGGGCGTTCGCCGACGCCTACAGTCAGCTGGCCCCTACGCACGTCTACCGCTTCGACCACGTCGGCACCAGCCTGCGGCTCCTCGGGCTGGGCGCCACGCACGGCAGCGAGATCGTGCACGTCCAGCACAGCTACGCCTCGTATCTGGGCCGCAAGATGCATCCGCTGGGCCGGCGGTGGCAACCCGCTGTCGGGCGCCGGATGCAGCGCGCCTGGCTGGACTTCGCGGGCAAGGGCTGGGACGACGGGGTGATCCGCTGGTCCACCGGCCATGACTGGCCGGTGTACGACACCGCCGACCGCTACACCCGCATCATCCAGTCCGCCCGCGACACCGTCGTCGCCGATCCCGACGCCGAGCGCCGCCAGGCCTGGGCCGGCCTCTACTGAGCCTCGACGCCGAACCGCTCGCCGACGTAGTCGCGCAGGTTGTAGAGGAACTTCTGAAACAGCCAGCCCATCACCGGCCTGCCGAGCGTCATCCCCAGCCGGGCCGCGAGGCCGTTGGGTTTCATCGCCATCACCCACGTCAGGTGACAGCCCCGCGGGGTGCGCACCACGCGGTAGTCCTCCGCGAACGCCGCGATACTTCCCGTCGACGCCTCATTGAAGCGAAAAGCCATGTGCGAGTAGGGCTCCCATGCGAGGAATTCCTCGGCGCCGACGATCCCGCCGCGCATCTTCACCGTGCGGGTGGTGCCGACGCCGCGCGGTTCGGGGCTGGTCCAGGTGACCTCGGTGATGACGCTGGCCCAGCGCGGCCACGATTCGGCGTCGCCCAGCACCTCGAAGAGCTGCTCGGGGGTGATGGCGAGGTCGACGGTGCTGACGAACCGGAACGGCGCGTTGTCGACGAACTCGAGGTCGACGCGTTCGCATGGCTGCATGGCCATACACAGTAGAGGACGGTGTCTAGCCTGAAGGCCGCACTCCTCAACGCGGCTCGTGCCTCGCCGCTTGATCGTCGTACGGCTAGCCGGGCCCGTCGCTGGCCGCCGCCAACAGCGGCACGATGACGTCGCTGACCGGCGTCGCCACCCCGAACTGGGCGCCCTTACGGGAGATGACCCCGTTGCGGATGTCCCACTCCAGCCGCCGGTGCGCCTCGCGGTCGGTCAGGATCGACGTCGTGACGTCCTCGGGCAGGCCGGCCAGCAGGCCGACGACCTCGTCGATCACCTCGTCGCCGAGCGTGGCGCCGTCGGCGCGCGCGACGGCCAGGCATTCGGCCAGGTACCGCCGGGCCAGGGCGGCGACGTCGTCACGCCGGAACAGGCCCGAGCGGCGCCCGCTGAGCACCATGAACCCGACGACCGCGTTCACCAGCAGTTTGTGCCACGCCGCGTTGACGAAGTCGGGGTCGATCTCGACAGTGACCGCGGTGCCGGCGAACAGCTCGGCCAGCGACCGGGCCGCGGGGATGTCGGGGAACACCAGGCGGGCCGCGGTCCGCAGCCGCACGGCGCCCTCGGGTGTGGGCTCGGCCGAGATCCACACCGCCGAGGGCACCACCGTCGCACCCGGGCAGTAGGCGCCGACGCGCTCCACCTGTTCGACCCCGTTTTGCAGGGCGCACACCAGCGTGTGGTCATCGCAGAGCTTGGCCAGCCACGCCGCGGCGTGTTCGTTCTGGGTGTCCTTGACCGCCAGCAGCACCACGTCGACCGGTCCGTCGAGCGCCCCCGGATCGGTGAGCACCGGACCGGGCAGCGTGATCGGCTCGGCGTCGTCGGGCCGGATCTCGATGGAATCGCGCGGCGTGCGGCCGCACAGCGTCACGTGGTGGCCGGCGGCGTGCAGCAGCGCGGCGATGGTGGAGCCGATGGCGCCCGGCCCGACGAGCGCGATGCGCGTGGACATATCCGCCAAACTACCGGCGTAATCGTCCCCTCTACACTTGAGCAGTTGTCCCATCAGGCGATTCCCAGGAGAGTTTCAGTGTTGCGCAGTCATGCCGCCGGAGCGTTGCGGCCCGCCGACGCCGGTCAGAAGGTGACGCTGGCCGGTTGGGTCGCGCGTCGTCGTGATCACGGCGGTGTCATCTTCATCGACCTGCGCGACGCGTCCGGGGTATCGCAGGTGGTGTTCCGCGAAGGTGACGTCCTGGCGGCTGCGCACCGGTTGCGCGCCGAGTTCTGCGTCGCGGTCACCGGTGTCGTCGAGGTGCGCCCGGAAGGCAACGAGAATCCCGAGATCCCCACCGGGCAGATCGAGGTCAACGCGACCGAGTTGACCGTGCTGAGCGAGAGCGCCCCGCTGCCGTTCCAACTCGACGAGACCGCGGGCGAGGAAGCGCGACTGAAGTACCGCTATCTCGACCTGCGCCGCGAGGGCCCGGGACAGGCAATTCGCCTGCGCTCCAAGGTCAATGCGGCTGCACGCGAGGTACTGGCGCGCCACGACTTCGTCGAGATCGAGACCCCCACCATGACGCGCTCGACGCCGGAGGGCGCGCGCGACTTCCTGGTGCCCGCGCGGCTGCAACCGGGTTCGTTCTACGCGCTGCCGCAGAGCCCGCAGTTGTTCAAGCAGCTGCTGATGGTCGCGGGCATGGAGCGCTACTACCAGATCGCCCGGTGCTACCGCGACGAAGATTTCCGCGCCGACCGTCAGCCCGAGTTCACCCAGCTCGATCTCGAGATGAGCTTCGTCGACGCCGAAGACGTGATCGCGGTCGCCGAGGAGATCGTCGCCGCGCTGTGGCGGCTGATCGGTTACGACGTGCCGTTGCCGCTGCCGAGGATCACCTACGCCGACGCCATGCGCCGATTCGGTTCGGACAAACCGGATCTGCGCTTCGGCCTGGAACTCGTCGAGTGCACCGAGTACTTCAAGGACACCGCGTTCCGGGTGTTCCAGGCGCCCTACGTCGGGGCCGTCGTGATGCCGGGCGGCGCCTCGCAGCCGCGCCGCACGCTCGACGCCTGGCAGGAGTTCGCCAAGCAGCGCGGCCACAAGGGGCTGGCGTATGTGCTCGTCGACGAGGACGGGACGCTGGGCGGCCCGGTCGCCAAGAACCTCTCCGACGCCGAACGCGACGGTCTGGCAGCCCATGTCGGCGCGTCGCCGGGCGATTGCGTGTTCTTCTCGGCCGGGGCGGCGAAGACGTCGCGCGCGCTGCTCGGCGCCGTGCGCATCGAGGTCGCCAAACGACTCGACATGATCGACCCCGACGCGTGGGCATTCACCTGGGTGGTGGATCCGCCGCTGTTCGAGCCGGCCGACGACGCGACCGCCCACGGCGACGTCGCGGTCGGGTCCGGCGCCTGGACCGCGGTGCACCACGCCTTCACCGCGCCCAAGCCCGAATTCGCGGACCGCATCGACACCGACCCCGGTGCCGTGCTGGCCGACGCGTACGACGTGGTGTGCAACGGCAACGAGATCGGTGGCGGCTCGATCCGTATCCACCGGCGCGACATCCAGGAGCGGGTGTTCGCGGTGATGGGTCTCGATCAGGCCGAGGCCGAGGAGAAGTTCGGATTCCTGTTGGAGGCGTTCACGTTTGGTGCACCGCCCCATGGCGGTCTGGCCTTCGGCTGGGACCGCACGACCGCGCTGCTGGCCGGTGCGGACTCGATCCGCGAGGTGATCGCGTTCCCGAAGTCCGGCGGCGGCGTGGACCCGCTGTCCGGTGCGCCCGCGCCGATCACCGCCCAGCAGCGCAAGGAATCCGGCATCGACGCCAAGCCGAAAACCGAGGGTTAACCCGGCCAGTCGCAGCCCGTCAACTCGGCGGACAGCTCCCAGAGTCGCCGCGCCGCGACCGGGTCGACGGCCTTGCGGAGCAAGCGCGTCACCTTCGGGCGGCCCAACTGGTTGAAGCGCGGCGCGAGGTAGGTGCCGCTGGGCAGGTCGGTCGTCACCGCCTGCAGGCTCGCGCGGGCACCCTGCGCGGGGGTGTGCATCAGACGCCGGATGCGGGGGTGCTCAGCCATGTTCAGCGACCGCGTGATGTCGGTGTCGGTGGCGCCGGGATCGGTGGCGTAGGCCCGCATCCCGCGCTCGCGCAGCGCCGCGACGAACAACAGGTTCGCCAACTTCGACTCCCCGTAGGCCGACCACCGGTTGTATCTGCGCCGCTCCCAGTTCAAGTCGTCGAGATGCAACCGGTTGAACAGGTAGGTCGCGCTGGCCACCGAGATCACCCGGTCGGTGATCCGGTCGGCCAGCAGGCAAGTCAACGCGAAGTGGCCGAGATGGTTGATCCCGATGTGGGATTCGAAACCGTCGGCGGTGCGTGTCAACGGCACGGCCATCACGCCCGCGTTGTTCACCAACACGTCGACCGTCGGCACGGAGTCGGCGAACGCGCGGACGCTGGACAGGTCGCCGAGGTCGAGGGCAGCGACCTCGACGTCGCCAGACATGGTCGCGGCGGCCTGCCGCGCCTTCTCGACGTCGCGGCACGCGATCAGCACGCTGTGCCCGTCGGCCGCCAGCGACGCCGCCGTCGCCTTGCCTACCCCGCTGTTGCCGCCCGTCACAACCACCCGCATGGTGACCGATTATGCGGGCTCGGGGAATACGAGCGGCAGAAACGCGACTTGGTGCTGCTGTGACCGACATCTCCGAGATCAAGAAGCTCAACGAGGGCATCGTCGCCGAGTTCCGCGCCAACGGCGGCAAGGTGGGCCCGCCGTTCGAGGGCGCCTACATCCTGTTGCTGCACACGACCGGCGCCAAGTCCGGTCAGCCGAGGCTCTCGCCGCTGGCCTACTTCCCGATGGACGACAAGATGTTCGTCGTCGGGTCCTTCGCCGGAGCCGACAAGGACCCGGCGTGGGTGCACAACCTGCGCGCCGACCCGCGGGCGCACATCGAGGTGGGCACCACCGAGTACGACGTGACCGCTCGCGAACTGCCGCGCGACGAGCGCGACGCGCTGTATCCGAAGCTCGTCGAGGCCGCACCCGTGTTCGGCGACTATCAGGCCAAGACCAGTCGCATCATCCCGGTCTTCGAGCTCGCCAAGTCGTGATTTGGGTGTAGTTGGTCGCGGTGAGCGCAACCAACTACACCGAAATCACCGGTCAGAGGCGCTCGATGATGGTGGCGTTGGCCATGCCGCCGCCCTCACACATCGTCTGCAGCGCGTAGCGGCCGCCGCGCTGCTCGAGCGCGTGGACCATCGTGGTCATGATGCGCGCCCCGCTGGCACCGAGCGGGTGCCCGATCGCGATCGCGCCACCATTGACGTTGGTCTTGGCCAGATCGGCGCCGACGTCGTGCGCCCAGGCCAGCACGACGGGCGCGAACGCCTCGTTGACCTCGAACAGGTCGATGTCGGCCAGGGTCAGCCCGGCGCGTTGCAGCACCTTCTCCGTCGCCGGGATGACACCGGTCAGCATGTACAGCGGATCGGAACCGACGACGGTCATCGCGTGGATCCGCGCCAGCGGGCGCAGGCCCAGCTTCGCCGCCACCTCGCTGGTGGTGATCAGCACCGCCGCGCTGCCGTCCGACAACGGCGACGAGTTGCCCGGTGTGATGTTCCAGCCGATCTGCGGGAAACGCTGCTCGTAGGCCGGGTTGTAGAAAGCGGGCTTGAGCAGCGCCAGCGTGTCGACGGTGGTGCCGGGCCGGATGATCTCGTCGGTGGCCAGGCCCGCGATCGGTGCCAGCTCGTTGTCGAAGCGCCCTTCCTTCGTCGCGGCGGCGGCCTTCTCGTGGCTGCCCGCGGAGAACTCATCGAGCTGCTGACGCGAAAAGCCCCATTTCGCCGCGATCAGCTCGGCGCTGATGCCCTGCGGCACAAGGCCTTCGGGGTAGCGCTGCGCCATCGCGCCGAACGGGTCGGAGCCGGGCAGCACGCTCGACCCCATCGGGACGCGCGACATCGACTCCACGCCGGCGGCGACGACGATGTCGTAGGCGCCGGAGATCACGCCTTGGGCGGCGAAGCTGATCGCCTGCTGGCTGCTGCCGCACTGGCGGTCGACGGTGGTGCCGGGCACCGATTCCGGGAAGCCGGCGGCCAGGACCGCGTTACGCGCGATGTTGACCGACTGGTCGCCGACCTGGGTGACGGCGCCGGCGATCACGTCGTCGATCTGAACCGGGTCCACACCCGTTCGCGCGACGAGTTCCTTGAGACTGTGGGCGAGCAGGTCGACGGGCAGCACGTCGTGCAGCGCGCCGCTGGCCTTGCCCTTCCCGATCGGGGTGCGTACCGCCCCCACGATGACCGCGTCACGGCCTGCGAATGCCGACATTGCTGCCTCCTCAACTCTGAGTAAATCCTTCTATACCCAGCTATAGCAGCCTGGGTATAGAGACAACAACCCAGGGGTAGAGTGAATTCCATGACAGTTCTGCAGGGCCGGCTGGCCGACCGCGACGCCTGGTCGGCGGTCGGGGAATGCCCGATCGAGAAGACGATGGCGGTGCTGGGCACCAAGTCCGCGATGCTGATCATGCGGGAGGCCTACTACGGCACCACCCGCTTCGAGGATTTCTGGCGCCGCGTCGGTATTACCAAAGCCGCTGCGGCCGCTCGGCTTTCCGACCTCGTCGACGCCGGCTTGCTGGAGCGGCGGCCGTACCAGGAGCCGGGTCAGCGCAGCCGCGACGAATATGTGCTCACCGAGGCGGGTTCGGAATTCATGCCGGTGGTCTGGGCCATGTTCGAGTGGGGCCGGCGCCATCTGCCCAACCGCACGCCGCTGCGCCTGGCGCACCGCGACTGCGGCGCTGAGGCCACCGTCGAGATCGTGTGCGCCGACGGGCACCGCGTGCCGCCCGAGGAGCTGGCGGTCCGGCTGACCCGGTGACGGTCAGCGCTCCTCGGCGAGAAACGCCTTCGCCAACGTCTTGGGCGCCTGCGCCAGCCACGCATCGGTGACGAGTTCGGTCAGTTCGTCCACCCCGATCGCGGCCAGTCGCACCAGCACCATCGGGTAGCCGTCGAAGTGCGGGGTGGTGAAGTACACGTCGGGATTGTCGCTGATCAGCGCGAACTTCACGCCCTCGTCGGCGACCCGCGCGCCGAGGATGTCGCCGGACGGGGCGTCGGCGCCCAGCGCGGCGTAGTCGGCCTTACGCAGCGGTCGTTCCCACACGATCAGCTTCTTGCGCACGCGCCAGGACCGCGGCGAGGTCTCGCTCGTCTCCGGCAGTGCCGCGGCGATGCGGCCGACGTCGGACCAGGTGGCCATCCGCCCCGTCTGGCACCCGCGGTTTACCACGCGGCCGAACCGGCTATCTCCGCGCGGCACCAACAGAAGGGCTGGACCGTGTCCAACACAAGCCAACGCCAACTCGGGGAATCCGACAGCCCCATCGAGGACGAACTCGAAACCGCGTTCCGCCGGATGGTGGACGAAGGCACGCAACGGCTGCACCGCACCTGGCGCGAAGTACTCGTCACCGGCTTCTTCGGCGGGACCGAAGTGGCCGTCGGTGTGCTGGCCTACCTGTCGGTGCTGCACGCCGGGCACAGCCAGCTCGTCGCCGGGCTGGCCTTCTCGATCGGTTTCCTGGCGCTGCTGCTGGGACGCAGCGAGCTGTTCACCGAGGGCTTCTTGGTGCCGGTGACCACGGTCGCGGCCAAACGCGCCGGGCCGGGACAGCTGCTCAAGCTGTGGGGCGGCACGCTGGCGGCGAACCTGGCCGGCGGCTGGATCCTGATGTGGCTCATCATGACCGCGTTCCCGAAGCTGCACGACCAGACCGTCGAATCGGCCGCGCACTTCGTCTGGGCACCGCTGTCGATGGAGTCGGTCGCGCTGTCGGTGCTGGGCGGCATGGCGATCACGCTGATGACCCGCATGCAGCACGGCACCGACGCCGTTTTCGGCAAGATCGCCGCGGCGGTGGCCGGCGCGTTCATCCTGGCCGGGCTCGGGTTGTTCCACTCGATCCTCGACTCGCTGTTGATCTTCGGCGCGCTCGCCACCGGTGAAGCACCGTTCGGCTACTTCGACTGGCTGGCCTGGTTCTGGTACACCACCATCGGCAATGTCGTCGGCGGCCTCGCGCTGGTGACCCTGCTGCGGCTGCTGCGCAGCAAGGATCGGATCGAAGAGGAACGCGATCAGGCCGAACACGACGAACCGGTGGACTGACGCGCGCCGTGGTGTCGATCACCTGCGGCGACTGACGCTGCGCGCGCCCACGCCTTGTGGTGGGATCACCGGTTATGGGGATCAAAGTGGCGCTGGAGCACCGCACCAGCTACACGTTCGACCGGCTGGTCGAGGTGCATCCCCACGTCGTGCGGCTGCGCCCGGCCCCGCATTCGCGCACGCCCATCGAGGCGTACTCGATGACCGTCGAACCCGCCGACCACTTCGTCAACTGGCAGCAGGACGCGTTCGGCAATTTCCTTGCGCGGCTGGTCTTTCCAAGCAGAACGCGGGAGCTGACGATCACAGTCGGGCTGATCGCCGACATGAAGGTGATCAACCCCTTCGACTTCTTCATCGAGGACTACGCCGAGCAGATCGGCTTCGAGTATCCCAAGGCGCTGGCCGAGGACCTCAAGCCGTATCTGCGGCCCGTCGACGAACACGGTGAGGGCTTGGGGCCCGGGGACCTGGTGCAGGCGTGGGTGTCGAACTTCACGATCCCGCGCGACACCCGCACCATCGACTTCCTCGTCGCACTCAATCGGGCAGTGAACGTCGATGTCGGCTACAGCGTGCGGATGGAACCCGGTGTGCAGACCCCGGATCGCACACTGCAGACCGGCATCGGGTCGTGCCGCGACTCGGCCTGGCTGCTGGTGTCGATCCTGCGTCAGCTCGGCCTGGCCGCGCGCTTCGTCTCCGGCTATCTCGTGCAGCTCACCTCCGACGTGGAGGCGCTCGACGGCCCGTCGGGGCCCGCCGCCGACTTCACCGACCTGCACGCGTGGGCCGAGGTGTACATCCCGGGTGCGGGCTGGATCGGCCTCGACCCGACGTCCGGGTTGTTCGCCGGCGAGGGCCACATCCCGCTGTCGGCCACCCCGCACCCCGAGTCGGCCGCGCCGATCACCGGCGCCACCGAGCCCTGCGAGAGCGTCCTGGACTTCTCCAACACCGTCACCCGCATTCACGAGGACCCGCGGGCCACGCTGCCCTACACCGACGAAGCATGGGCGACGATCTGCGCGCTGGGCGCCCACGTCGACGACCGGCTCGCGGCGGGCGACGTGCGGCTCACGATGGGCGGCGAACCGACGTTCGTGTCCATCGACAACCAGACCGACCCCGAGTGGACCACCGACGCCGACGGCCCGCACAAACGCCAACGGGCGTCCGCGCTGGCCGCCCGGCTCAAGAAAGTCTGGGCGCCGCACGGCCTGGTGCAGCGCGGCCAGGGCAAGTGGTATCCCGGAGAACCGTTGCCGCGCTGGCAGATCAGCCTGCACTGGCGGCGCGACGGCCGGCCGCTGTGGGCCGACGAATCGCTGCTCGCCGATCCCTGGCCGACCGACCACACACCCGAACCCGTCGACCCTGATGCCGCCCACAAAGTGCTCGCCGCGATCGCCGACGGCCTGGGCCTGCCGCTGAGCCAGGTCCGGCCGGCCTACGAGGACCCGCTGATCCGGCTGGCCGCCGCGGTGCGTCAACCCGACGGTGACCCGGTCGCTGCCGCCGACGACCTGGCCTCCGACGCCCCCGACGCCCGCGCGCGGTTGATGCGCCGGCTCGACGCGTCGGTCGTCGAACCCGCCGCGTACGTACTGCCGCTGCACCGGCGGGCGGACGGCCGCGGCTGGGCGAGCGCCGACTGGCGGCTGCGCCGGGGCCGCATCGTGCTGCTCGACGGCGACTCCCCGGCCGGGTTGCGGCTCCCGCTCGACGCGATCAGCTGGCAGCCGCCGCCCGCCACCGAACACGCCGACCCGCTGGCGGTCCGCGGTGCGCTGGGCCGCGACGAGGGGCCGGCCGCGGTGGTCGAGGACGCCGACGCCGCGCCCACCACCGCGCTGGTCACCGAGGTCCGCGACGGGTTGCTGTACGTCTACCTGCCGCCGACCGAGGACGCCGACGACTACGTCGACCTGATCGCGCGCGTCGAAACCGCCGCGGCGGCGACCGGGTGCGCGGTGGTCGTCGAGGGCTACGGGCCGCCGGCCGATCCGCGCCTGACCACCATGACGATCACGCCCGATCCCGGCGTCATCGAGGTCAACGTCGCGCCCACCGCCAGCTTCGTCGAACAGAACGACCAACTCGACACGCTCTACCGGGAGGCCCGGCTGGCGCGGTTGTCCACCGAGTCGTTCGACGTCGACGGCACCCACGGCGGCACCGGCGGCGGCAACCACATCACGCTGGGCGGGACGACGCCCGCGGACTCGCCGCTGCTGCGGCGGCCCGACCTGCTGGTGTCGATGCTGACCTACTGGCAGCGCCACCCCGCGCTGTCCTACCTGTTCGCGGGGCGGTTCATCGGCACCACGTCGCAGGCGCCGCGCGTCGACGAGGGCCGCGCCGAGGCGCTCTACGAACTGGAGATCGCGTTCGCCGAGATCGCGCGGCTGACGTCGGGCCCCGACGGAACCCGGCCGACGGCCAAGCCCTGGGTGGTCGACCGGGCGCTGCGCCACCTGCTCACCGACATCACCGGCAACACGCACCGCGCGGAGTTCTGCATCGACAAGCTCTACAGCCCCGACAGCGCGCGGGGCCGGCTGGGGCTGCTCGAGCTGCGCGGCTTCGAGATGCCGCCGCACCACCAGATGGCGATGGTGCAGTCGCTATTGGTGCGTTCGCTGGTGGCCTGGTTCTGGGACGAGCCGCTGCGCGCGCCGCTGATCCGCCACGGCGTCAACCTGCACGGCCGGTACCTGTTGCCGCACTTCCTCATTCAGGACATCGCCGACGTCGCGGCGGACCTGCGCGCGCACGGCATCGACTTCGAGACCAGCTGGCTCGACCCGTTCACCGAGTTCCGGTTCCCGCGGATCGGCACCGCGGTGTTCGACGGTGTCGAGGTCGAACTGCGCGGCGCGATCGAGCCGTGGAACGTGCTGGGGGAGGAGTCCACCGCCGGCGGCACCGCCCGCTACGTCGACTCGTCGGTCGAACGCATCCAGGTGCGGCTGGTCGGCGCCGACCGGCACCGCTACGTCCTCACCGCGAACGGCCATCCGGTCCCGCTGCTGGCCACCGACAAACCCGACATCCAGGTCGGCGGCGTCCGGTTCCGCGCCTGGCAACCGCCCAGCGCCCTGCACCCGACGATCACCGTCGACGCTCCGCTGCGCTTCGAACTCGTCGACACCGTGACCGGGATGTCGCGCGGTGGGTGCACCTATCACGTGTCCCATCCCGGTGGCCGCGCCTACGACACCCCGCCGGTCAACGCGGTCGAGGCCGAATCGCGGCGCAGCCGCCGCTTCGAGGCGATCGGCTTCACGCCCGGCAGAGCCGACATGGCCGACATCCGCGAGAAGCAGGCCCGCCAATCCACCGATGTGGGTGCACCCGGCATCCTCGACCTCCGGCGAGTGCGTACCGTTCTGCACTGATGGCACTACCGGCACCGAACGCTCCCGACGACCTGCTGGGGCGGTACCGCACCGCGCGAACGCAGCAGGCGTTGTTCGACGTGCGCACCGGCGGGCCCGACGCGCCGAGCGCCGGCAACGGCTACGACGAATTCATCGACGCGGCAGGCGATGTCCGGCCCGCCTGGCAGGAAGTCGCCGAATGCGTCGAGGAGCGCGGCCGCAGTGGGCTGGACCAGCTGCGCGGGGTGGTGCGCAGCCTCGTCGACAACGACGGCATCACCTACATCCAGGTCGGCAGGCACGGGTCGGTGGTCGGCCAGCCCCACACCAACGGCCACGGCGCCGCCGAACCGGGCCCGTGGCACCTCGATGCGCTGCCGCTCGTGCTCTCGGCCGAGGACTGGGCCACGCTGGAATCCGGTCTGGTGCAGCGTTCCCGACTGCTCGACGCCGTGCTGGCCGACGTCTACGGAGCCCAGCAGTCGATCACCAGCGGCGTGCTGCCCGCGCCCCTGGTGTTCGCCCATCCCGGCTACGTGCGCGCCGCCCGCGGCATCGAGATCCCTGGCCGACACCAGCTGTTCCTGCACGGCTGCGATGTCAGCCGCGCCGCCGACGGCAGCTTCCGGGTCAACGCCGACTGGACGCAGGCGCCCTCGGGCGCGGGCTACGCGCTGGCGGACCGCCGCGTCGCCGCCCACGCCATCCCCGAACTCTACGAACGCATCGGCCCGCGGCCCGCCTCACCATGGGCGCAGGCGCTGCGGCTGGCACTGATCGACGCGGCGCCCGAGTCGGCCGAGGAACCCGTCGTCGTGGTGTTGAGCCCGGGCATCCACTCCGAGACGTCCTTCGACCAGGCCTACCTGGCCAGCGTGCTGGGCTTCCCGCTCGTCGAGAGCACCGACCTGGTGGTGCGCGACGGCAAGCTGTGGATGCGCTCGATGGGCACGCTCAAACGGGTCGACGTCGTGCTGCGCCGGGTCGACGCCGAATTCGTCGACCCGCTCGATCTGCGTGCCGACTCACGGCTCGGCGTGGCCGGGCTGGTCGAGGTGCTGCGGCGCGGCGCGGTGACCGTCGTCAACACGCTGGGCAGCGGCATCCTGGAAAGCCCGGGGCTGCAACGATTCCTGCCCGAACTCTCGCAGCGGTTGCTGGGTGAGACCCCCGAATTGGCGACCGCTCCGATGTACTGGGGCGGCATCAACACCGAACGATCGCACCTGCTGACCCACCTGACGCGGCTGCTGATCAGACCGGTCACCGGCGGTGCACCTCTCGTCGGCCCCGCGCTGTCGGCCGCCCAGCGCGAGGCGCTCGCGGCACGCATCGAAGCGGCGCCGTGGCAGTGGGTCGGCCAGGAGTTGCCCCAGTTCTCGTCGGCGCCGAGCGCCTACCAATACCGCGGCCTGTCAGCCAGCAACGTCGGGCTGCGGCTGTTCACCGTCGCGCAGCGCGGCGGTTACGCGCCGATGGTCGGCGGCCTCGGCTATCAGCTGGCCGCCGGTGAGGCCGCCTTCACCCTCAACACCGTTGCGGCCAAGGATGTCTGGGTGCGGGTTTCGGCGCGGGTCGGCGTCGACTGGACCCCGCCGGTCGAGCTGCCGGCGATCACGCCCAGCCCCACCCGGGCGGTGAGCTCGCCGCGCGTGCTGTCCGACCTGTTCTGGTCCGGTCGCTACGCCGAACGCGCCGAGCACATGGCCCGGCTGCTGACGGTCACCCGCGAGCGTTACCACGAGTTCCACTACCGCCGCGAGATGGACGGAAGCGAGTGCGTGCCGGTGCTGCTGGCCGCGCTCGGCACGATCACCGGCACCGACACCGGCGCCGACGGCGACCACGCCGAGATGGTCGCCACCGCCCAGTCGACGCTGTGGTCGCTCACCGCCGACCGGCAGCGCCCCGGTTCGCTGGCGCAGTCGGTCGAGCGGCTCGGCCTGGCGACCCGCGCGGTGCGCGACCAGCTGTCCAACGACACCTGGATGGTGCTGGCGGCCCTCGAGCGCGCCCTGCTCAATTCGCCTGACACGCCGCCTGATTCGCAGGCCGAGGGGGAGGCGTTCCTGTCGGCGACGAGCAATTTGACCCTCGCGGGCATGCTCGCGCTGTCGGGTGTGGCGGCCGAGTCGATGATCCGCGACGTCGGCTGGACGATGATGGACATCGGCACGCGCATCGAACGCGGCCTGAACCTGACCGCGCTGCTGGGTGCGACGCTGACCACGGTGCGCAGCCCGGGCGCCGAGCAGACGATCACCGAGTCGACGTTGGTGGTGCTGGAGTCCTCGGTCATCTACCGGCGGCGCATGCTCGGCAGGGTCGACATGTCCGCGGTGGCCGAGCTGGTCTTGTTCGACGCCGACAATCCCCGCTCGCTGGCCTATCAGTTGGAGCGGCTGCGCACCGGGCTCAAGGCGCTGCCCGGCTCGTCGGGGTCGTCGCGGGCCGAGCGACTGGTCGAGGAGATCGGCACCCGGCTGCGACGCCTGGATCCCGACGATCTGGACGACGTGGTCGACGGCGAGCGAGTCGAATTGACCGCCCTGCTCGACGGGATGCACCGCGACCTGCGCGAGCTGTCCACCATCATCACCGCGACACATCTGTCGCTGCCGGGCGAGATGCAGCACCTGTGGGGTCCCGACGAACGCCGGTTGGTGCCATGACGACCCGCAGCTATCGCATCGCGCACCGCACGGTGTACCGCTACGCCGACGACGTCACGTCGTCCTACGGCCGCGGCTTCCTCACGCCGCGCGACTCGGCGCGCCAACGGTGCCTGTCGCACGAACTCGTCGTCGACCCGGCCGCCACGGACAGCTCCACCAGCCGCGACGTGTACGGCAACATCAGCTCGTACTTCCACGTCACCGAACGTCACCGCGAACTGTCGGTGACCAGCAGGGCGCTCGTGGAGGTGGACCCGCCGCCGCCGTCGCTGTACGGCGCCGGATCGGCGCTGGCGCCGTGGGAGATCGCCCGGCCGGTCGGGGTCGACGGCGCATTGGCGACCGAGTTCACCCTCGACCTGCGGCCGCCGGAGATCACCGACGCCGTCCGGGACTATGCCGCACCGAGTTTCGTCCCGGAGCGGCCGCTGATCGATGTGCTCACCGACCTGACACACCGGATCTACACCGATTTCACCTACCGGTCCGGCTCGACGACGGTGTCCACTCAGGTCAGCGAGGTTTTGACGGCGCGGGAAGGGGTATGTCAGGACTTCGCACGGCTGGCCATCGCCTGCCTGCGCGCCAACGGGTTGGCCGCCAGTTATGTGTCGGGGTATCTGGCCACCGATCCGCCCCCCGGGAAGGAACGCATGATCGGTATCGACGCGACGCACGCGTGGGCCGCGGTGTGGACGCCGCAGAACCAGTGGCTGGAACTGGATCCCACCAACGACCAGATGGTCGACGAGCGCTACATCACCGTCGGCTACGGCCGCGACTACGCCGACGTTCCGCCGCTGCGGGGCATCATCTACACCAACTCCGAGAGCAGCGCGATCGACGTCTCGGTGGACGTCGAACCGTTCGACGGGGGAGTGCGGCATGCGTGATCTCCTCTGCCCCAACTGCGGACAGCGCCTGGCGTTCGAGAACTCGCTGTGCCTGTCGTGCGGCAGGCCGCTGGGGTTCTCGCTCGACGACATGGCGTTGCTGGTGATCGCCACCGGCGACGAGCAGGATCAGGCCGGGTTCATCGACGGCGACAAGTATCAGCTGTGCGCGAACATGCATCTGGCCGAATGCAATTGGCTCGTCGAGAAGGAGGCGGTGCACAAGCTGTGCCCGGCGTGCGCGCTGACCAGAACGCGCCCCAACGACGCCGACACCAAAGCGCTCGCGGCGTTCGCCGAGTCCGAGAAGGCCAAGCGGCGGCTGCTCGCCGAATTGCACGAGCTCAAACTGCCGATCATCGGCCGCGACGAGGACCCCGACTACGGGCTGGCGTTCGACCTGCTGTCCAGTGAGCAGGAGAAGGTGTTCACCGGCCACGAGAACGGTGTGATCACACTGGATCTCGCCGAGGGCGACGACGTGCACCGCGAGCAGCTGCGCAAGGCGATGGACGAGCCCTACCGCACCCTGCTCGGCCACTTCCGCCACGAGATCGGCCATTACTACTACTACCGGCTGGTCAGCGTGTCAGAAGACTACGACAACCAGTTCCGCGAGCTGTTCGGTGATCCCGACGCCGACTACCAGGCGGCGCTGGACCGGCATTACAACGACGGCCCGCCGCCGAACTGGGAACAGAACTTCGTCTCGTCGTATGCGACCATGCATCCCGCCGAGGACTGGGCCGAGACGTTCGCGCACTATCTGCACATCCGCGACACCCTCGATACTGCTGCGGCGTTCGGTTTCGCGCCGGCGTCGGCAACAATTGAACGAAAAGTGTTGGGACCGAGCGGTTTCGACACGATCATCGAGCAGTGGCTACCGCTGTCATGGGCGCTGAACATGATCAACCGGTCGATGGGCAAGGCGGACCTCTACCCGTTCGTGCTGCCGCCACCGGTGCTCGACAAGATGCGGTTCATCCACACCGTCGTCGACGACCTCAGCTAGCTCAGCGCCCGGCGACCCCGTCCGTGAGCAACCGCCGGGCTTCGACGCTTCCGTCCAACATCCGGGTGCGGCGTTCGACGATCTGCCACCGGTCATCGATGCGCCGCAGCCGAAAGTGGTTGGCGCCCGCGCGCGATACCGCGAACCCGTCGCCGCGCCGCGTCACCAGTATCGAGTCGCACATCGCGACCGCGTCGTCACCATCGACGGTGACCACCGCCGGGCCCAGGAAGTGGCAGCAACCGCGTCCGATCAACCCCTGGTGGGCATCCGAGCGCACCATCGCCGCGACGTCGGCGCGGCCGGCCATGCGCCAGCCCTCCACGTCGTAGCTCCCGTCGACCGCCCACAACTCGGCGGCCGCGTCGGCCTCGCCGGCGTCGACCAGCGGACCGTAGGACGCGATCATGCGCTCGATCGCGCGTTCGTCCTCGATGCGCTGCAGCCGCCGCTCCAGATCCGCGATGTCGGTCATCGGCTTCCCCTCTCGCCCAACAGCTTCTGCATGAACTGGTGGGTGCCGAGCACCACCTTCGCCCGGTCCGGATGGTTGCGGCGGACCACATCCTCGGCGTTGCCGCCCGCCACGTACACCGGGCCGTGCGGCAGCTGTTCCAGACCCTCGCGTGCGACGTCGGCGGGTTCGGCGACCCGCAAGCCGGGCACGTCGAAGTTCAGCCCGACCCGCTCCATCGCCGGTGTGCGCGTCACTCCCAGCACCAACTCCAGCACGTGGACGTCGTACTCGCGCAACTCGAGCCACAGGCTCTCGGCGAAGATCCGTCCGAACGCCTTCACCCCGCCGTAGACGGTGTGCCGCTCCGACCCCAGGTAGCCCGCCATCGAGCCGACCATGAGAATTCCGCCGCGTCGGCGGTCACGCATCGGGCGGCCGAAGTGCTGCACCATCGCCAGCATCGTGCCGATGTTCAGGTCGAGCACGCGCTGGAATTCGCCCAGCGGTCCGTCGAGGAAGTGCTCGCTGCAGGTGTTCGCGCCCGCGTTGTAGATCAGCACGCCCACTTCAAGGTCGGCGGTCACCTCACACACTTGGCCGAACGCGTCCGGTCCGGTGAGGTCGACGGCGAGGGTCCGCGCCTCGACACCGGCGTCTCTGCAGGTGCCGGCGGTCTCCTCGAGCGGTCCGGGCTTGCGGGCGAGCAGCACGAGATTGATTCCGGCAGCGGCGACTTGGCGGGCGAATTCGGCGCCGACGCCTTCGGAGCCGCCCGCGATCACCGCCCATGGTCCGTAGTGGGAGAGTTCGCTCACGGCACCGATTGTCGCCGACGGCCCACCACCCTTCCGCGAGCAGACGCGAAGTGACCGAAATCCCGGCGTGTCGTGGCCACTTTGCGGCTGTTCGCGGGGAAGGCGGCCCCTACGATCACCCGGTGGCTGATCGCTATGGCTCCGACGTCCTGGCCGGCAACTCGCAACGGCGTCCGCGTTCCACCGAGCGCCCGGTCGAGATCGGCCTGGTCGTCGAGGATGCTCAGACCGGATACGTCGGCGCGGTCGTCCGCGTCGAGTACGGCCGGATGGAACTCGAGGACCGGCACGGCCGGCGCAAACCGTTCCCGGTCGGGCCCGGCTATCTGATCGACGGCAAGCCGGTGATCCTGACCGCGCCGAAACGCAGCGCGCCGAAGCCGGCCCGCACGGCGTCGGGATCGGTCGCCGTCGCCGGGGTGCGCGCGAAGGTGGCGCTGGCCAGCCGCATCTACGTCGAGGGCCGCCACGACGCCGAACTCGTCGAGCAGGTGTGGGGCGACGACCTGCGCGTCGAAGGCGTCGTCGTCGAATATCTCGGCGGCGTGGACGATCTGGCAGCGATCGTCGAGGACTTCCGGCCCGGGCCGGGACGACGGCTCGGTGTGCTCGTCGACCACCTGGTGGCCGGATCTAAGGAGGCCCGGATCGCGGATGCGGTGCGCCGCGGTCCCGGAGGTGAGCACACCCTGGTCGTCGGTCATCCGTTCATCGACATCTGGCAGGCCGTCAAACCGCAGCGGCTGGGCATTCCGCAGTGGCCGGTCATCCCGAAGGGCGTCGACTGGAAGAAGGGGGTCTGCCGGGCCCTGGGCTGGCCGGCCGCCGAGCAGGCCGACACGGCCAGGGCGTGGCAGCGGATCCGGGGTCGGGTGCGCGACTGGAACGACCTCGAACCCGCGCTGATCGGGCGCGTCGAGGAGCTGATCGACTTCGTGACCGCGCCCGCCGCTGACTGACGGTCTGCCGTGGTAAGCAGAACACGTGTCCGACGGCCTGTTCGACGTCCCCGGTGAGGCGCCTGCCACCGCGGTAGGTCCCGTCGGGGCATCGGCGCCGCTGGCGGTGCGCATGCGGCCGGCCGGCCTCGACGAAGTCGTCGGTCAGGATCATCTGCTCCAACCGGGCTCGCCGCTGCGCCGTCTCGCCGAGGGCTCGGGGGCGGCGTCGGTCATCCTCTACGGACCGCCGGGCACCGGCAAGACCACGCTGGCCTCCCTGATCTCGCACGCGACCGGTCGCCGGTTCGAGGCCCTGTCCGCGCTGTCGGCGGGCGTGAAGGAGGTGCGCGCGGTCATCGACGTCGCGCGTCGGGCCGCCGCGCACGGCGAGCAGACCGTGCTGTTCATCGACGAGGTGCACCGGTTCTCCAAGACCCAGCAGGACGCGCTGCTGTCCGCCGTCGAGAACCGGGTGGTGCTGCTGGTGGCCGCCACCACCGAGAACCCGTCGTTCTCGGTGGTCGCGCCGCTGCTGTCGCGGTCGCTGATCCTGCAGTTGCAGCCGCTGACCGCCGACGCGATCCGGGCGGTGGTGCGCCGCGCGATCGACGACCCGCGCGGCCTCGCGGGCAAGGTGAAGGTCGCCGACGACGCCGTCGATCTGCTCGTCCAGCTGGCCGCCGGCGACGCCCGGCGCGCCTTGACCGCGCTGGAGGTGGCCTCCGAGGCCACCGAACACGTCACCGTCGAGGTCATCGAGCAGTCGCTGGACAAGGCCGCGGTGCGTTACGACCGCGACGGGGATCAGCACTACGACGTGATCAGCGCATTCATCAAATCGGTGCGCGGCTCTGATGTCGATGCCGCGCTGCACTACCTGGCCAGGATGCTGGTCGCGGGGGAGGACCCGCGGTTCGTCGCCCGCCGGTTGATGATCCTGGCCAGCGAGGACATCGGGATGGCCGATCCGTCGGCGCTGCAGACCGCCGTCGCGGCCGCGCAGACGGTGCAGTTGATCGGCATGCCCGAGGCGCAACTGACCCTCGCGCATGCGACCGTGCACCTCGCGACCGCACCCAAATCCAACGCCGTGACGACCGCGTTGGGAGCGGCGATGGCCGACATCCGCGCGGGCAAGGCGGGTTTGGTGCCGCCACATCTGCGCGACGGCCACTACTCCGGCGCGAACAAGCTGGGCAACGCGATCGGCTACAAGTACAGCCACGACGACCCCGATGGGGTTGTGCCGCAACAGTATCCGCCCGATGAACTGGTCGGCGTCGACTACTACCAGCCGACCGGGCGGGGTGTGGAACGCGAGATCAGGACACGCCTGGAAAAGCTGCGCGCCATCATCCGCCGCCAACGCTGAAATCCACCCTTGACCGCGCCGGCATCTACTCCTATGGTTTTATTCAACCAATTCGTTGATCAAAGGGGAAGTTGATTACAAGCACCGACGCCGGGCTCGACCGCGCTTTCCTGGCGCTGGCCGATCCCGTCCGACGCGCGATCGTGGCTCGGCTCTCGCGAGGCCCGGCCACCGTCAACGAACTGGCCGAACCGTTCGACATCACCAAACAGGCTGTGTCCAAACACATTCAGGTCCTCGAGCAGGCGGGCCTGGTGACCAGGACACGGGACGCGCAACGGCGACCGGTGCACCTGGACGCCGCCGCGCTGGAGCGGCTGACCGCCTGGATCGACCGCTACCGACTCGATGCCGAACGCAACTACCGCCGCCTGGACGCCGTCCTGGCGGAGATGACCGACACCGAGAAAGGAACCGACGAATGACCAACGCATTCAATCTGACTGCCCCCGTCGACACCCTGGCCATGGAGTTCACCCGCGAATTCGACGCCCCGGTCGAAGCGTTGTTCCGCGCGCACGCCGACCCGGAACTCGTCAAGAAGTGGCTCGGGCCGCGCGGGCTGGAGATGACCATCGAGGAATGGGATTTCAAGTCCCACGGCGGTTACCGCTACGCGCACAAGGACCCGAGCGGCGAGTACCGGTTCAATGGCACCTTCCACACCGTCCGCGAGAACGAGTTCGTTCTGCAGACCTTCGAGTTCGAGGGCGCACCGGACATGGTGAACCTCGAGTTCATGTGGTTCGAGGACCTCGGCGGGGGGCGTAGCCGCTTGCGGGGCCGCTCGATCTGTCCCAACACCGAGGCCCGCGACGCGCTGCTCTCGTCGGGCATGGAAGGCGGCATGACCGAGGGCTACGAGAAGCTCGACGAACTGCTCGGCACCCTCTGACACGCATGAGGCGATCCCGGCCGCCGAGGGGAGGGGCCGGGATCGCCAGGTCGAGATCAGTCAGCGCAGCACGCCGCGCCGGGTGCCGGTCACGCCGGTGCGCCTGCGGCCCATCAGGGCGGCCACCAGTGCCACACCGATGGCGGCGACGATGACCTGCACGAGCAGTTCGAGCCAGTCGATGCCGCTGGTTGCGGTCGGGATGCCGAGCGCGCGGGCGATCGCGGTGCCGATGAACGCCGACACGATGCCGACGAGGATGGTCACCAGCATGCCGATCGGCTGCTTGCCGGGCAGGACGAGTCGGCCGAGAACGCCGACCACGATGCCGATCAGGATTGCGGTGATAACGCCGGTGATGGTCATCTCTTCCTCCATGGTTTCGGGTGCCAGTCAGATACCCCGACACTGGCGTCAATAAACGGGCGCGTGCACGGACGCCTAGGCTCGGTCGGGTGGACTCCGACGTGCTCACCATTGACACCGGCCAGCGCCGCATCATCGACCTGACCGACGCCGTGCGCTCGTTCTGCAGCAGCCGCCGCGACGGGCTGTGCAGCGTGTTCGTGCCGCATGCCACCGCCGGGGTGGCGATCATCGAGACCGGGGCGGGCTCCGACGACGACCTGGTCGACACGCTGGAACGGCTGTTGCCGCGCGACGACCGGTACCGGCACTCGCACGGCTCACCCGGTCACGGCGCCGACCACGTGCTGCCTGCGCTGGTGTCGCCGTCGGTGACGCTGCCGGTTCAGCAGGGGGAACCGCTGCTGGGCACCTGGCAGAGCGTGGTGCTGGTCGACCTGAACCGCGACAACCCGCAGCGCACCGTGCGGCTCAGCTTCCTGGGCGGCTGATCGGGGCACTGCCCGCCGCGCCCGTTCGTTGACTTTCCGGTGCGACAACCGCGACCGGTACTGTAGTGCGGTCGAATAGTCGCAGGTACCGGCAAACGCAAGGATGAATCGAACGTGCAGACACACGAGATCAGGAAGCGCTTCCTCGATCACTTCGTGAAAGCGGGCCACACCGAGGTGCCGAGCGCCTCGGTCATACTCGACGACCCCAATCTGCTGTTCGTCAACGCCGGCATGGTGCAGTTCGTGCCGTACTTCCTCGGCCAGCAGACGCCGGCGTGGAATCGGGCGGTCAGCGTGCAGAAGTGCATCCGGACCCCCGACATCGACGAGGTCGGCATCACCACCCGGCACAACACGTTCTTCCAGATGGCCGGGAACTTCTCGTTCGGTGACTACTTCAAGAAGCAGGCCATCGAGTTCGCCTGGACGCTGCTGACCAACCCCGTCGACCAGGGCGGCTACGGATTCGAGCCGGACCGGCTGTGGGCCACGGTCTACCTCGACGACGACGAGGCGATCGGCTACTGGCAGGAGGTGGCCGGTCTGCCGCTGGAGCGCATCCAGCGCCGCGGCATGGCCGACAACTACTGGTCGATGGGCATCCCCGGACCCTGTGGGCCGTCGTCGGAGATCTACTACGACCGCGGACCCGAGTACGGCGTCGAGGGCGGCCCCGAAGCCAACGAGGACCGCTACATCGAGATCTGGAACCTCGTGTTCATGCAGAACGAGCGCGGCGAGGGCACCTCCAAGGAGGACTTCGAGATCCTCGGTCCGCTGCCGCGCAAGAACATCGACACCGGCATGGGCATCGAGCGGGTGGCCTGCCTGCTCCAAGGGGTCGACAACGTCTACGAGACCGACCTGGTGCGCCCGGTCATCGACCTGGTCGCCGGCATCGCGCCGCGCGGCTACGGCCAGGGCAACCACGATGACGACGTGCGCTACCGCATCATCGCCGACCACAGCCGCACCTCGGCGATCATCATCGGCGACGGCGTCAGCCCCGGCAACGAGGGCCGCGGTTACGTGCTGCGCCGGCTGCTGCGCCGGATCATCCGCGCCGCCAAACTGCTCGGTGTCGAACAGCCGATCATGGCCGACCTGATGACCACGGTGCGTGACGAGATGGGACCGTCGTACCCCGAACTGGTCAACGACTTCGAGCGCATCCAGCGCATCGCGGTGGCCGAGGAGACCGCGTTCAACCGCACACTCGCCTCGGGCTCGCGGTTGTTCGACGAAGCCGCCGGCGCGACGAAGGCCAAGGGCGCCACCGTGCTCTCCGGCACCGACGCCTTCACGCTGCACGACACCTACGGCTTTCCGATCGAGCTCACCCTCGAGATGGCCGCCGAGCACGGACTGACGGTCGACGAGCCGGGCTTCCGCGGGTTGATGGCCGAGCAGCGGGCCCGCGCCAAGGCCGACGCGGCGGCCCGCAAGCAGGCGCACTCGGATCTGTCGGCGTATCGCGACCTGGTCGACACTGGACCGACGGAATTCACCGGATTCGACGAATTGTCGTCCGAGGCGCGAATTCTCGGGATCTTCGTCGACGGTAAGCGAGTGCCGGTGGTGTCCCACGACGGCGGCGCCGCGGCGCCCGATCGCGTCGAGCTGATCCTGGACCGCACCCCGTTCTACGCCGAGTCCGGCGGCCAGATCGCCGACGAGGGCGCCATCACCGGCGCCGGCGCGTCCAGTGCCGCCAAGGCCGCTGTCACCGACGTGCAGAAGATCGCCAAGACGCTGTGGGCGCACCGCGTGCGCGTCGAGTCTGGTGAATTCGTCGAAGGCGACACCGTGGTCGCTGCCGTCGACCAGCGCTGGCGCCACGGCGCCACCCAGGGCCACTCCGGCACGCACATGGTGCACGCCGCGCTGCGAGAGGTGTTGGGGCCCAATGCTGTACAGGCCGGCTCGCTGAACCGGCCCGGCTACCTGCGGTTCGACTTCAACTGGCAGGGCGCCCTGTCGGAGGAGCAGCGCAGCCAGATCGAGGAAGTCACCAACCAGGCCGTCGAAGCCGACTACGAAGTCAACACCTTCATCACCGAGTTCGAGAAGGCCAAGGCGATGGGCGCCATGGCGCTGTTCGGCGAGCAGTACCCCGAGCAGGTCCGCGTCGTGGAGATCGGCGGCCCGTTCTCGCTGGAGTTGTGCGGCGGCACGCACGTGCACAACTCCGCGCAGATCGGACCCGTGACAATCCTCGGCGAATCCTCGGTGGGCTCGGGAGTCCGTCGCGTGGAGGCCTACGTCGGCCTCGACTCGTTCCGCCACCTGGCCAAGGAACGCGCGCTGATGGCCGGGCTGGCGTCGTCGCTGAAGGTGCCCTCCGAAGAGGTGCCGGCCCGGGTGGCCAACCTCGTCGAACGCCTGCGCGCCGCGGAAAAGGAACTCGACCGGCTGCGGCTGGCAAATGCCCGCGCCGCGGCTGTGAATGCCGCCGCCGGAGCCGAACTTGTCGGTAAAGTCCGTCTCGTGGCGCAGCGGATGGCCGGCGGGATGTCGGCCGGGGATCTGCGCACACTCGTCGGCGACGTCCGTGGCAAACTCGGCAGCGATCCGGCCGTGGTGGCGCTGATCGCCGAGGGCGAGGCGGACAGCGTGCCGTTCGTGGTCGCGGTCAACGCCGCGGCCCAGGACCTCGGGCTGCGCGCGAACGATCTGGTGAAGACACTCGGCGCCCCGGTGAACGGCCGTGGCGGTGGAAAGGCGGATCTGGCACAGGGTTCGGGCAAGGGGGCGGCGGGGATCGACGCGGCACTGGCCGCGCTCCGCGCAGAGATCGACCGGAGCTGACCGCGTGGTCCACACCGACGACCGCTTACCCGATCGGCCGGGGAGTTCGCTGAACCCACCCGATCCGGGGCGCGGCCGTCGGATCGGCATCGACGTCGGCAAGGTCCGCATCGGCGTGGCCACCAGCGACCCCGACGCCATCCTCGCCACCCCCGTGGAGACGGTGCGCCGCGACCGCACCGATCGGCACCTGCGCCGGCTCACGACGCTGATCCGGGAACTCGACGCGGTCGAGGTGGTGGTCGGGTTGCCCCGCACGCTCGCCGACCGGTCCGGGACCTCCGCGCACGACGCCGTGGCACTGGCGGACGCGCTGGCCGGGCGGGTCGCGCCGACACCCGTGCGACTGGCCGACGAGCGACTTACTACGGTGGTGGCGCAGCGCTCTCTGCGGGAGGCCGGCGTGCGTGCCAAAGGCCAGCGGTCGGTCATCGATCAGGCCGCCGCGGTGAGCATTCTGCAGAACTGGTTGGACCAACGGCGCGCCGCGGCGCGCTCGCAAGTACCGAGCGATCACGACGCCGTGCATGGAGAGGTCGCAGATGACTAACCATTGGAGCCGGGAGCGCGCCGAACCCGTGGCGGTCGGCCCGCCGCGGCGCCGGATGACGCGCGCCGACCGCATCCGCGAGGCGCGCGGCAGGCGCAAGCGCCGGGTGGCGGGCGGCTTCGCGGTGGCGATGCTGATCGTCGTCGTGGTCGTCGCGGTGTTCCTCGGCTCGAAGCTGTGGCATTCGCTGTTCGGGAGCAACGATTACAGCGGTGACGGCGTCAACGACGTGGTCATCCAGGTGCACGACGGTGACTCGACCACCGCGATCGGAAAGACGTTGCAGGACCACAAGGTCGTCGCGACCGCCAGCGCGTTCGTCGACGCCGCCGAGGGCAACGCCGCGATCTCGGAGATCCAGCCCGGCTTCTACAAGGTGCGAACCGAGATCCCGGCCGCCAATGCCGTTGCCCGCCTCGCCGATCCGCAGAACCGGGTCGGCAAGCTGACGATCCCCGAGGGCCGTCAGCTCGACGACGTGCGGGACGTCAAGACCAACGCGGTCACCGACGGCATCCTCAGCCTGATCTCGAAAGCGACGTGCGTCGACCTCGACGGCGAACGCAACTGCGTGTCGGCCGACGCGCTCAAGGAGGTCGCCTCCACCGCGACGCCGGAGGCGTTGAAGGTGCCGCAATGGGCCAGCCAGCCGGTCCTCGCCATGGGCGACGACCACCGCAGGCTCGAGGGGCTGATCGCGGCGGGCACCTGGAACATCGACCCGTCGGCGCAGGCTCAGGACATCCTGTCGACACTGATCTCGGCCAGCGCGACGCAGTACGCCCAGGGCGGGCTGCTCGACACCGCGGCGGCGATGAACATGTCGCCCTATGAGATCTTGACCGTCGGCTCGCTGGTGCAGCGCGAATCCACCCCGGAGGACTTCGCGAAGGTGGCGCGCGTCATCTACAACCGGCTGGCCGAGAACCGCACCCTGGAGTTCGACTCGACGGTCAACTACCCGCTGGACCGGATCGAGGTGGCCACCACCGATGCCGACCGCGCGCAGAACAACCCGTGGAACACCTATGTGCGCCCGGGCCTTCCGGCGACACCGATCTGTTCGCCGAGCCAGCCCGCGCTGGCCGCGGCCGAACAACCCGCGCCGGGGGACTGGCTGTACTTCGTCACCGTCGACATGCAGGGCACCACGCTGTTCACCCGCGACTACGAGCAGCACCTGGCGAACATCGAGGTGGCCCGGCGCAACGGTGTCCTCGATTCGGCGCGATGACCCGCAAGGCGGCGGTTCTCGGGTCGCCGATCGCGCACTCCCGTTCGCCGCAACTGCATCTCGCGGCGTACCGGGCACTCGGCCTGACCGACTGGACGTATGACCGCATCGAGTGCACCGCCGACCAACTGCCGGCTCTGGTGGCCGGGCTCGGGCCGGACTGGATCGGGCTGTCGGTCACGATGCCCGGCAAGTTCGCCGCGCTCGACGTCGCCGACGAACGCACCGCGCGTGCCGAACTGGTCGGCTCGGCGAACACGCTGCTGCGCGTCGACGGTGGCTGGCGGGCCGACAACACCGACATCGACGGGGTGAGCGGCGCGCTCGGTGAGGTGTCCGCCGGGCACGGTCTGGTCATCGGGTCCGGCGGGACGGCGCCCGCAGCGATCGTCGCGCTCGCCGAACTCGGGGTGCAGCAGATCACCGTCGTCGCACGCAATCCCGACAAGGCCGCGCCGCTGGTGGATCTGGCGACGCGCGTCGGCGCCGGCGCGCAGTGGGCCGACATCGACGGGCCGGCGTTGACCGCGGCGGTCGCCGATGCGGAGCTGGCGGTCAGCACCATCCCCGCCGACGTCGCCGCGGTGTATGAAGGCGCGCTGGCGACGGTTCCGCTTCTGCTGGACGCGATTTACGATCCGTGGCCGACGCCGTTGGCCACGGCGGTGACGACCGCGGGCGGCCGGGTGATCAGCGGCTTGCAGATGCTGTTGCACCAGGCGTTCGCCCAGGTCGAGCAATTCACCGGGCGCCCGGCCCCTGAAGAGGCGATGCGAGCAGCGCTCGACGGTCGCTAGGGTGTGCAGCGATTGAGCCGCTGATGTAGAGCAATCGTCATGGCGCGGTGGAGTTTTCAACCCCCGATGTTCCCAAATTACTTGGGGTTGCCGCAGTGACTCGGTCGCGCAGCGAACCCGATGAGCGGATCTGTCGTTGTTATCGGTATGACCTCAGCCAGCAGAGCCGCCCTTTCGGTGACCGCCGCAGCACTACTTTCCATGGCGCAGCCCGTCGCCCACGCTTGGACGCCGCAGTATCTCGGTCAGTGGCAAGTCCCTCGCGCAACCCCGTTCCACAACACCGTAATCGGTGGCCTCTCAGGGATCAGCTATGACCCGGGGCGCAACGTGTACTACACGGTCAGCGACGACAAGGCCGAGCATGGCGGTGTCCGGTTCTACAGCGTGCGACTCGGCGTCTCCGAGGGAGGGATCGATGCCGGGCAGTTCCTCCAGATGCAGGAGCTGCTCGATGAATCGGGAAAGCCGTTCAGCCGCAGCAGCATGGCCGCCGATTCGCCGGTGCTGATGCCCGACGCCGAGGGAATCGCCTTCGACGGTGTGCGCAACAGGCTGTACTGGTCATCGGAAGGTTTCGCCGCCGAGGGCAGCGATGATCGACCGGCGCGGCTGTTGCAGCCGTCGATCAGAATCGCCGGTCTCGACGGCGCTTACCAAGGGGAATTCGCGCTGCCCCCGGGATTCGCCTTCTCGCCCGACAAGGCCACCGGGCCTCGCCCCAACGGAGTGCTCGAGGGGCTGTCCCTGACCCCCGACGGCCGGTACCTGTTCGCGGCGATGGAGCATCCCCTGTATCAAGACGGCACCGCCGCCGATGAACACAATACCGGGCTTGTCCGAATCACCAAGTTCGACGTCGAGACGAGAAATGCGGTGGCGCAGTTCGCCTATCAGGTCGACCGTGCGGCACCGGGGACGGGTGAGAACGGCGTGGCGGACATCTTGGCGCTCTCGGAGAGCTCGCTCGTTGTCATCGAGCGGGCGGCGAGTCTGCCCGCCGCCATCGCGGTTCGCCTCTACCACGCGGATTTCGGGCCTGCCACCGACGTGCTGGGGATGCCGTCGTTGACCGGTCAACCGATCGCCCCGATGGTCAAGTCGTTGGCCGTCGACCTCAACACCGTCGGCGGCCTCGAGCCTCTCGACAATATCGAGGGAATCACGTTGGGACCGGTCCTGCCCGACGGCCGCCAATCCGTGGTCCTCGTGAGCGACGACAATTTCCAACCATTCGAAGTGACGCAATTCCTGGCCTTCGCACTGTGACGGACGGAGAGGGATGACCGTGGGAAGCCCGTATCAGTACGACAACCGGCTCGAAGACACGGCCCGCGAGTGGCAGAAGCTCCAGCTCGCGGCGATCGGTTTCGCCGGGCTGTGTGGCGTTCTCAGCGGCGGGGATTCGAGTCGACCGCGTCCCCGCTGGCTGCAGGAGGTCGGCGTGGTGACCGCGTTCGGGGGCCTCGCAATGGCCGTCGCGGCTGTCCTTCTGGTCGCCACGGTCGCACATCCCGTCGTCAGGCAGCCGCGAGCCAGTTCAGCCGCGATCTCGCGGCTGGTCATGGGCATAACGCTCACCTTCATCGCGGTCGTGTTGACCGCAGTGGCCGCGCTGACCTGGTGGTGGCCGCAACCACCGAGTGAGACACCAACCGCGCCCAAGATCGAGGTGACGACCTCGCAGGGGTCAGTGTGCGGGGTGCCGGTGCCGGGGCGTTCCGGAACGGTGAATCTCGACGCCAGCGGCGAGCAGGTCGTCATTCCGCTCAGGCGTCTCCTCACCCTCGACGTCGTCGAAGTATGTTGAAAGACATGCGATCGCGGAATCGCGCCCGGACGGTGATGAGCAAACCGGATCGGAAGTCGCGTCGATAATCCGACTCGCACGTCTTGACGATTACGGAGCAAATTCGTTGCAGTCGATCCGAACATCCACCGGTGACAGGGCGTCGTCAGTCGGTGAGGGGAACGACGCGCAGCTCGGTCAGTTGCTTCACGTAGCGTGCGCCGTTGATGTCGTCGGGCACGACCAGTCTGGGTCGCGGCAGCAGGTTTCCGTCTTCACGCCAGGCGACGATCGCGGGCCGGCGGGCCAGCATCGGGGACAGGTCGCCCCACGACAGGGCCGCCGTGTATCCGTCCGCTCCCACGGCCAAAACCCCGAGGCTCAGATTCCCGGCGGCCCGTGCGACGGGTTGCGCGGCCATGATCATCGGTTCGAGCGCACAACCCTGGAAGAGGTGAGTCTCCGAACTCGAGTGAGTTTCGAATGTGGCGGACTGTGTCCCGCATGTCGGGTGCGAGAGGTAGTCCGCGGTGAACGTTCGCGGCGATTCGACGGCACCTGAGATGAGGACGGCGCCATCGCCGCTTCCCGGGGGATTGTCTGCGTGCGCGTCCACCTGCCCGATCGGGCTCAACAGGACGGCCGGCAGAGCCGCCGCCGCAACGATTCTGAGGATGCCGCGATGCTTGATGTGCCCTCCTCACCCCGAGATCAGTCAGGTCGTGAAACCAATGTATTGCACCTCCCTCGATGCTGTGCCAGACACAGTCTTGGCCTGTTTGTTCCGAGGCAGCGCGGGACGTGCAGGCGGTCCTTCCACCGCTGCGCAGCAGAACTGGGAACCACTGTCGCGGCTGATCGCCGCCGAGCCCGCCCGAAAAAGTGGCGGAAGCGGTGCCGCGGGGGCCATACGCTTTCCGTGTGGGGGTGGGGCTCGCTGTTGTTGCGGCCGTCTGGCTGGCGACGCTCAGCGTCTTCGACCTGCGACGGCGCCGGCTGCCGAACTGGCTGACGCTGCCGGGCGCCACGGTGATCCTGGCCGTGGCGGCGTCACTGGGTCACGGGCTGCCCGCGTTATCAGGTGCGGCGGTGCTGTTCGTGATCTACCTGGCGGTGCACCTGCTCGCGCCCGCCGCGCTCGGCGCGGGTGACGTCAAACTGGCGCTCGGCGTCGGCGCGCTGACGGGGACGTTCGGCCTTGACGTCTTGGTGCTGGCCGCGTTGGGCGCGGCTCTGTGCTCCGGTGTGTGGGCTGGCGTGGTGACGCTGCGGCAGGCTGATGACACTGTGCCGCACGGGGTTTCGATGTGCGTGAGCGCAGCTGCGGCAGTAGCGTTGGCAATGGGCTGAGCGGCCGTGGGACAACAGCTAGAGACGGTACATTTCTCGCGCCATGCAGGCGTCCTGCATGATGGCCTCACTGCGCCGCGGAGTGTGTCGGCTGGGCCTGCGCCTGGCCGGTCTTTGCGCCAATCGGTTGAGACGGCCGCGGATTCGAGCCCACCCACCCGACGTGATGGTGGCAGGAGGTGCGTCGTCACGGACAGCAGCGTCGGGTCCTGCGCTGGGCCATTCGCTCGGTTGCACGCGCTGAAACCGCTCGTCCAACTTTGTCGACATGGCGAACCGTCCTGTCCGTGTAGGCATCTCGTTGTTGGGTACAACGAGCCCACACGGGCCGGCGTTCACACGGACGATTCATTGTGTCGGGGATCACCGGTGCGTGGCGACCGGCTAGGCCGGTGGGGAAGGCGGCGCGGACTCGCCGTGGGGGTACCGGTACCGCTCGGCGGATCCGGGCGCCTGCCCGACATTGGGCAGGCCCGCAGTGTGCTCGGCCGTCGAACTCCCGGTCTGGGCAGGTGCTGTAGGTGGCGCCGCATAGCCCAGTTCGGTGTAGTCGGCGTACTGCGAGGGTCGTTGCGCGCGCTGATCGTGGGCAGACGCCTGTGCGGCGCCGCGCGCTTGGCCGTAACCGCCGCGCGGCGTCTGCTCAGCGGTGGCCTGCGCGTGCTGGTCGTAGTAGTTGCGGACCGCCTGGTTGTAGTAGTCGACGTAGGCCTCATAACCTGCAGGCGCTGCCTGTCCGCTCTTGCCCTCGGCGAGTAGCGCGGCCGCCGCGGCGATGCCCTGCAGCGCAGTGAGCGCCGCGATCACCGGCGGCGCCCACCCCGGCGCCGCTCCGCCGACGACGGTCCATAACGCCTCGAGGAAGGCCAGCACGGCCAGGACCGCGGCCACCAGTGGGACGCGATCGACCTTCGTCAGCAGACCGAGTCCGGCGACCAGTCCAGCCGCCGCGGCGAATCGGACCGACCACAGGGCCGCCTCACCCGGATCGGCGTAACCGACGCCGTAGGTGAGCGCTCCCAGTGCTGCCACAGCGACGAGAAGTGTTCGTACGCGGCCGGTCTCAGAACCCTGCTGGGCGGACCGCGGGTAGTTGTCAGGCGAGTAGACCACGATCACTCCTCTCAGTCGATGCCGTCGGCGGATGCCTTGATATAGCGCAGTTCTTCGTCAGTGGCGACCATCGTCACCAGCGCGACGCCGGAGCTGGTGCTCACCTTGACGGTGTCGTGTTCCACCGAGACCAGCTCGAGCACAACCTCGGCATCCGGCGACACCGGCGTGCCCGGCGGCGCCACCACGATGCTGGTCACCCCCGCCCGCACCGACTGCTCGGTCACACCGTCGAAAACCTCGACGGTGTAATTGCGGTCGGATCCGGCCTGCAACGCACGCCGATTGAAATCGGTGACCCACAGGAGGTCCTGGCGCGCCACCACGTCGACCATGTCCCGCCACCGCTGGGGTCGGCGGCTGTGCACCAGCACCCGCGCGCCCAGCGCCAGTGCGCGCAGCACCACCTGCTGGGTGAGGTGCAGGGTCCCGCAGATCTGCACCCTCCGGATCTGCGGGCCGAACACCGGTAGAGCGACGGCACGACCCAGTTCGTCTGCGCCGATCACCTGTCCACAGCCTGATGCCGGCACCGTCAGACCGCGCAGTTCGGCGTCTCGCCGGCCGTAGCCCCAGTGCCCGATCGCCCGGGCCGGCGGCGGGACGGGCAGTGTGCTCGCCAACGCCGACAACTGGAGTCCGCGAAGCGGTATCAGTCCGGGCAGCTCCGCAGGAACGGTCATGCCGCCGTCGAAACGGGCCAACCCCCGCACCCGGGTGAGTCCGTCGGTGTCGTGTTCACGCAGGGACAGACAGAGTGTGGTGGAGTAACTGGGCACGGTCCACAGCAGCCCGAGTCCCTCGGTGGTCAGCAGCGCCGGCTCGACCGCGAAGGTGCACAGTTGGAACTGCCCGTCGCGGCATGCCTCCCAGGTCTCCTGCACGGTGGAGAGATTGACGCCGTCACCGAGCTGGTTGGCGGCGGCCGCTATTCCGCTCGCGGTCAGGATCTGCGGCCGCAGCCCCGCCTCGACCAGCCGGTTGGCGACGCGCCGCGTGGCGGTGGTGGCGGTACGGAGGATGCCTTCGCGGCCACCACCGCGCCGACGAACGGCATCGGGGCACCGGGACGGGTCGAAGCGCAAGACGATCCACACGCTGCGGTGCGCGATGGCCGGCAACGGCCCCAGCACCGCGTCGTAGACCGCCGCGATATCGGTGTGTCCGTAGGAGCGGGCGCCGTGGCTGACGATGTCGATGCAATCCAGCCGGATGTCGAACTGGTGCAGGCACTCGACGAGGGCGCTGACGGGGACCATCTCCCCGGAGACGGTCACCCGCGGTTCCATCACGGTCAACGCCTGCGGATCGGCGTCGATGCGGACCATCGACAGCAAAGTCGCGCCGTCCCAGCGGAATCCGATCTGTTCGCCGTTCGATGCGGTGATGTCGAACGGCTCTGGGTACTCCTGCCTGCGCGCCCTCCGCCGCCGGTCCAGCAGATAGCCGCAGCGCAGCGTGATCGAGCGGGCCGCATTGGTGCCCCGGACGGGGACGACGAACGCCGCGCCGACGACGAGTCCGGCGACCGCTCCCTGCCAGCCGGGCCGATCCAGCGCCATCGCGATGACCACGCCGACAGCAACGACAACCTGCAGGGCGACAAGATCGGCCAGGGGAAGGAAGCGACGAACGCGGATATCGACGGCGGACCTTAGCTGCGGCACCGGATCGGACGTCGCCAGAACGGCCTCTGACGGGCGGCGTCGGCCACCAGGCGTCGCCGGCATTCTGTTCGCTGTTAAGGCCAAGTGGCGCACCACGTTTCGGAGGACGTGCTATACCCTACATATGCCAGCGCAAGTTACCACGCGGGCGCAGGTCAACGGCTACCGATTTCTGATCCGGCGACTCGAGCACGCGCTGATCCGTGGTGACTCGAGGATGATCCACGATCCGATGCGGGGTCAGATGAGGGCGTTGATCGTCGGTGTGGTGATCGCCGTCCTCATCACCGGCGCATGCGGGGTGCTGGCCTTCTTCAAACCGGCGCCGAGCGTCGGTGATGCGCAGATCTTGCTGAGCAAGTCCAGCGGTGCGGTGTTCGTGAAGATCGGTGACCGGGTGCATCCGGTGCTGAACCTCGCCTCCGCGCGATTGATCGTCGGCGCGAACGAAAATCCCAAAGAGGTCGACGACAAATTCCTCAACCCGCTGCCGCGCGGCGCGATGGTCGGCATCGTCGGAGCGCCGACGAGTATCCGCGGTGCCGACAACACCGCGATGTCGTCGTGGACGGTGTGCGACAACCTGCAGACCCCGGGAGTCACCCAAGTGACCGGCACCGTCACCCGGCAGACCGCGGTGCTGGCCAACGATCCGGTGCTCGACGGCGATGTGCGGGCCGCCGAGGTGAACGAGGCCGTCCTCACCGAGGCCGGGGGCACAACCTTCCTGATCTACGACGGCGTCCGCGCACCGCTGGACATGTCGAATCCCGCCGTCCTCAACGGTCTTCACCTCCAGGGCGCGACACCTCGCCCGGTATCGCCTGGGCTGCTCAACGCGTTCCCGTTGGTCGAACCCATCACGGCGGTGACCATCGACGGGGTCGGGGGGCCGAGCGCGGCGATGGGGCCGCAGCACCCCGTCGGTTCGATGGTGCGGACGGTCGACTCCCGCGGCGAGCAACTCTTCGTCGTGCTGCGCGACGGTCTGCAACCTGTCTCATCGGCGACCGCCGACATCATCCGCTACGGCAATCCGGACAGTGCCGGCGACGCACGAGACATCGCGCCCGCCTCGCTCGCGGCGGTGCCGATCGTGCACCACCTCGCCGTCGAGCATTACCCCGCCGTGCCGCCGCGCATCGTCGGCGCGGACACCGATCGCGTCGTGTGCATGGGCTGGCAGCGCTCCAACACCGCGGGCGATGCGACCGTGCGACTGCTGCTCGGGCACCGACTTCCCGTGCCGGTCGACGCACAACCGGTGCGGCTGGCCTCCGCCGACGGCAACGGACCCGCAGTCGATGTCGTGTACCTGGCACCCGGCCATGGCGAATACGTTCAGGCGACCGGGACGCTGCCCGACAGTCAGTCGGCGGGGCAACTGTTCTACATCTCGGATACCGGACTGCGGTACCACATCAAGGATCTGCCCACCGCAGAGTCACTCGGCGTCACCGGCGTTCGGCTGCCCGACGGACCGCCGAACGCACCGCAGCGTGCGCCGTGGCCGGTACTGTCGCTGCTGCCTGCGGGTCCCGCACTGTCTCAGGAAGCCGCGCTCATCGCCCACGACGGCCTGGCCGCCGACCCGGCCAGCGCACCTGTGCAACTGCCCAACTGACGTCAGATCTGCAACTCGCGGAAAAACGCGTACACCCGGATGATCCACAGGCACAACGGGACCATCAGGCCGATGGCGACGTACTCGATGATCTCGACCCAGCGGCGTGCCACCGGTGAGAACTCGCGTGCCGGCGCGACCAGACCGAAGGCCACGATCAGCGCGATCAGCACCAGGAGAACGACCACCGACCGGATTTGCCAGTTTTCCACGAGCACAGCCGTTTTGACGATCACGGCAACTGTGGCCGCCAGCCCGCCACCGATCTGGACCGCCGACTGCACCAGGTCGTGGTGTCGCCGGCCGCGCAGGCACAACGCGGTTGCCACCACCACCGTGAAAGCCGTTCCCTGCCAGAAAAACCCGTCGCTTCCATCAGCGGCGAGGTAGCTGCCCGTTGCGGCGGCCAGAGCGGCCGCGACCAGGATGCCGGTCAGATACTCGTTGGCGCGACGGACCCGCCGGGTCAGATTCTGTTCGGTCGGGATGATTTGCTTACCCACGGCAGCGACGCCTTCGACGGTGGTGCCACCCTGTGTCTCGATGTCGTCGAGCGGCTCACCGGCGGTCGGCACGCGGGGGAGCGGCAGCTTGGACAACGCGATCGTCACCCTCGGCGCCAGGTACACCACGATCACGGCCGCCGTCGCCGTGATCGCTCCCACCGTGCGTAGCGGTGGCTGGGTGAGGAGCAGCGCGGTCGAGGCCAGACCGCCGAATGCACACATAGCAACCACTGCGGTGTGCAACGCCCGGCCGGCGTTCGAGATCAACAGCACGACAAGCGAACCCAAGGCCGTCAGGGCAAACGCCATTGGGAGCGCTGTCGCCCCGAAACCACCGGGGACGACGTACAGTGCGCCGCCGAAGAGCAGCGGCAGAACGGTCGCCGTGACCCACGCCGATCGCCCGGCTCCGCGCGGTCTGGTGGACAGCAGGCAGGCGAACGCGATTCCCAGTACCCCGACCCCGAGCGCGGCGACCGGGACGGCCGGAGTCTGTGCCCAGCGCGGCAGCAGCGCCGCGACGGTCGTGGTCGCGGCCAGGCCGATGCCGAACGCGGTGAGCGCCGCCGCTTCGCGGCGTACCCAGCCCGCCACACCGGAATCGCTCACCGGCTCGGCGGTATCCACGTCGTCGAAGAGCAAGGGGCTGATCGGCTGTCCGGCATGGCAGATGATCAGCAGCTCACCGTCGTGGACGCCCGCTTCGGTGAGTGACCGGTGCGGTTCGATCGGTTCACCGCCGAGCCGGGCGAGCGTCCAGTCACTATCGGAGGCGTCAAATAGCGCGCCGTCGAGCGGATCTCGCAACGCCGCCTGCTCGTTGGCGATGTCGATCACGTCGCCGATGTACTCGGCGATGCTCACATCCGGCGGCAGCCCGACGTCGAGTTTCAGGCCACCGACTGCGAGGGTGAGCCTGCTCAGCTCGGGCTGGGATTCGGAATCGGGATCCAGGTCCGATAATGGCGGCGGTAAGGTCAAACGCGGTCAGCCTCCTGCGAATTGGGTCTATCGTCGCAGACGATAGACCCTTGCGGGTTCCGAAACGTCGAAGGCAAACGGGTGAGCACGAAGGGTTTCGTCCGCCGCCTGCGGGTGGTGCCTCCTCGGATGCCCGGTGGCGAAGTGAATCTGGCGCCGCCACCCGAGGTGCCCCGGGCGATCCCGGGCAACCTGGCGATGAAGCTCATGCCGTTCGTGATGATCGTCGCCGTCGTCGGCATGATCGCGTTGATGGTCACCGTCGGCGGCCGTGACCTCACGCGGAACCCGATGTTCCTCATCTTCCCGATGATGATGATCATGTCGATGGCCGGAATGTTCATGGGCGGCAACGCCCGTACCGGCAAGGCGGCGGCGGAACTCAACGAGGAGCGCAAAGACTACTTCAGCTACTTAGCGAATCTCCGGGACGAGGCGGATACGACCGGGGAGGAGCAACGCACCGCGCTGGAGTGGAGCCACCCCGACCCGCGCGCGCTCGCCGACGTGGTGGGAACGCGCCGGATGTGGGAACGCCGACCGACCGACGCCGACTACTGCCACGTGCGCGTCGGCGTCGGGACACACCGGCTCGCCACCCGGCTGATGGCGCCGGAGACCGGCCCGCCCGAAGACCTCGAGCCGGTGTCCACCGTGGCGCTACGACGGTTCGTCAAGACGCACTCGGTGGTACACGCACTGCCGACCGCGGTCTCGCTGCGCGCGTTTCCCACCATCACGTTCGAAGGTGACCGCAAGCTGGCGCAGCAACTGGTGCGCTCGATGGTGTTGGAGTTGTGCACCTTTCACGGTCCCGACCATGTTCAAGTTGCCATCGTGACCGCCAACCCCGACGGCGACACCTGGAGTTGGGTGAAGTGGTTGCCGCACGCGCAGCACGCCGCGATCAGAGACGGGATGGGCTCGATGCGGCTGCTGTTCCCCACGCTGGAACTGCTGGAATCGACGCTGTCCGGTGAACTCAACGAGCGGGGGCGATTCAGCCGCAACGCCCAACCGACGCAGGGTCTCAAACAGCTGGTGGTGGTGCTCGACGACGGCTTCGTCACCGGAGACGAGCGCCTCGTCACCGACGCCGGCATGGACAGCGTGACGCTGCTCGACCTCAACGGCCCGCGCGACGGCGCCGCCGTCAGGCGCGGGCTGCAGGTCGTCGTGGAGGAGGACGCCGACGGGCAACACGTTGCCGCGCGGACCGCCGTCGGTGTCGAACGTTTCGCCACGCCCGACGCCATCACCCTTGCCGAGGCGGAGACGACCGCACGGCGGATCGGCCAGTTCCGGCCGGCGAACGCGGCGCACATCGTCAGCCTCGAACCCGATTCGCGCGCGGTGGACCCCGGGCTGATGTCGTTGCTGAAAATCCCCGACGCCGCCGAGATCGTCCCGGAGACCGTCTGGCGGCCGCGTTCCCCGCGCGAGCGGCTCCGGGTGCCCATCGGCATCACCCCCGGCGGGCAACCGCTCGAACTCGACATCAAAGAGGCTGCCGAAGGGGGAATGGGTCCGCACGGGCTGTGCATCGGGGCGACGGGCTCGGGCAAATCGGAGTTTCTGCGCACGCTGGTGCTGTCGTTGGTCACCTCGCACTCGCCGGAGGCGCTGAACCTGGTGCTGGTCGACTTCAAAGGCGGGGCTACCTTTCTCGGATTCGAGGGGTTGGCGCACGTGGCGGCGATCATCACCAACCTCGAAGACGAACTGACCCTCGTCGACCGCATGCGGGATGCGCTCGCCGGAGAGATGAACCGCCGCCAGGAACTGCTGCGGTCGGCGGGCAACTTCTCGAAGGTCAGCGAATACGAGCATGCGCGCGCCAACGGCGCCGACCTCGAACCGCTGCCCGCCCTGTTCGTCATCGTCGACGAATTCTCCGAGCTACTCGCGCAGAAGCCCGATTTCGCCGAGCTGTTCGTGATGATCGGCAGGCTGGGCCGGTCCCTGCACATGCACCTGCTGCTGGCCTCGCAGCGGCTCGAAGAAGGCAAACTGCGGGGCCTGGATTCGCACCTGTCCTACCGAATCGGCCTGAAGACCTTCTCGGCGGGCGAATCGCGCAGCGTCCTCGGCGTGCCGGACGCATATCACCTGCCGAGCGTCCCGGGCTCGGCGTTCCTGAAATGTGATGCCTCCGAACCGATCCGCTTCAACGCCAGCTATGTGTCCGGCGAGTACACCCGGCCCCGAGTGGCGATCCGGACCGGACGTGCGGCCCACCTGGGCGCGATGGCGCCGAAGCTGTTCACCGCGACACCGGTGAAGAAGGACGCGCCCGTCGCGCCGACCCCGGACCGCGCGCCCGCGGACGAACCAGCCGTAACCCGGGAACCGTTGACCGTGGCCGCGCCGGCCAAGTCCACCGTGCTCGACGTGGCCGTCGGCAGGCTGCGCGGGCACGGGCGCCCTGCGCACGAGGTGTGGCTACCGCCCCTCGACGAAAGTCCGGCCGTCAACGATCTGCTCACCGACACCGACTGGCGATCGCCGGTCAACCTCAACGGGCGGCTGTGGATGCCCATCGGTGTCGTCGACCGACCGTATGACCAGCGCCGCGACGTGCTGACGGTGGACCTGTCCGGTGCGCAGGGCAACGTGGCCGTCGTCGGCGGCCCGCAGTCGGGCAAGTCGACGGCGCTGCGCTCGCTGATCATGTCGGCGGCGGCCACGCACACCCCCGAGCAGATCCAGTTCTACTGCCTGGATTTCGGAGGTGGCACGCTCACCGGTCTGGCGAAGCTGCCGCACGTCGGCGGTGTCGCGGGCCGAATGGACGCCGACGCGATCCGCCGCACCGTCGCCGAGGTCGCCGGTGTGCTGCGGGCGCGAGAAGAGCTGTTCCGCGACCAGGGCATCGAGTCGATCCGCGATTTCCGGCAGCGCAAGGCCGAACTGTCCGCCCTGAGGCCCGACGAAGCGGCAAGCCATCCGCTGAGCCGGGACCGGTACGGCGACGTGGTGCTGGTCGTCGACGGCTGGGCGTCGATCAAGAGCGACTTCGAATCCCTCGACCCGGTGCTGCAGTCGCTGGCCATCCAAGGGCTCTCCTACGGTGTGCACCTGGCGATCTCGGCGTCGCGGTGGATGGAGATCCGGCCCGCCGTCAAAGACATGCTGGGCACCCGCATCGAGCTGCGCCTCGGGGATCCGATCGACAGCGAAGTCGGCCGCAAGGCCGCCGAACTGGTGCCGATCGGCCGGCCCGGGCGCGGCATCAACCCCGAGCGGCTGCACATTCTGGTCGGCCTGCCCCGGCTCGACTCCAGCGCGGGGGTGGAGGATCTGCCTGCCGGGGTGGCGGGCGCGGTGGAGGCGATGCGGGCGCACTACGGCGAACGCGAAGCGCCGCGAGTGCGGATGCTGCCGCACAACGTCGACCGCGATGCGGTCGTCACTGCCGCCCGTGCCGCCGGCGCGCTGAGCAAGTCGCGCGTCGCGATCGGGATCAACGAATCAGAACTCGCGCCGGTCATCGTCGATTTCGACGCCCAGCCCCACCTCGTCGCGTTCGCCGACACCGAATGCGGCAAGACCGGGTTGCTGCGCAACATCGCCGCCGGCGTGATGGAGAACGCCAGTCCCGCGGAGGCCAAGATCATCCTGGTCGATTTCCGACGCTCGATGCTCGGCGCGATCGCCGACGAGTATCTCGGCGGCTACGCGACCGCCCCGCAGTCATGCACCGAGCTGATGACCGCGCTGGCGGGGGCGTTGAGCGAACGCCTGCCGCCCGATGACATCACCCAGCAGCAGCTCAAGGAGCGGTCGTGGTGGTCGGGACCCGACCTGTTCGTGATGATCGACGACTACGACCTGATCCCCGGTGGCTCACTCAGCCACCCGCTCGGTCCGCTGGTGGAGTACCTGCCGCAGGCCCGTGATATCGGGTTACGGGTCATCGTGACCCGCCGCAGCGGCGGGGCGGGACGCGCCATGCTCGACCCCATCGTCGGCCGGCTCAAGGACCTGTCGTGCAACGGCTTGGTGATGAGCGGGGGCAAGGAGGAAGGGCCGCTGTTCGGCGGTTACAAGGCCTCCCCGATGGCACCCGGACGCGGAATGTTGGTGTCCCGCACGATGAAGAGCGGCGTGATCCAACTGTCGAGGATGCCCGACCTGTGACCGGTATCGAGGAGCTCCGCACCGTTCGGGTCGCGTCCGCCGCACCCGAGATGATCCGGGTGGCGGTCCTGGGTGGGCGTACCCAGCTCGATGTGGCGCTGCCCGCCGAGGTCGCGGTGGCGGCGTTCCTGCCGGAACTTTCCCGCCTGATCACCTCGCGTGACGCGCCGAGAGACAGCGAACTCGCCGACCGGGACGGGCGGCGCGCTTTCTGGGTGCTCAGCCGCGCCGACTCCGGCACCGCGTTGGCGCCCGATCAGACCCTGCGGGACGCGGGCGTCACGAACGGCGATTTGCTGGTGCTGTCGCAACAACGCGCGCTGTCACCCCCGACGCTCTACGACGACGTGGTGGACGCGGCTGCGCGGCTCAACCGTGCCTCCTACGCGGCCTGGGACGCCGCCGCAGCCCGCATGATGGCACTCGCAGGCGTCTGGGCGTGCGCCGCGGTGTTGATCTATTTTTCGATGGCAGAGGAACTTTCGGCTCATCGCAGTGTGGTCGCGATCGGTGCGGTGTTGACGGTCGTCGGCCTGGTCGGCGGCGCGGCGCTGGCCAACCGCGTGCTCGCGCGCCCTGACATCGCCGCGCCCGCCGCGGTGCCTGTGGTGGTGCTGGCCGCCGCGTTGGGGTGGGTGGCTGTCCGCGGCGCAGGGCCGCTGGTCACTGCGGGCGTGTGCGCCGGGTTGGCGGCCGCGACGTGGCTGTGCCTGCGGTTGATCGCAGCGGGCCGCGGAGTCTACGTTGCGGCGGCGGTGGTCTACGCGGCCGGTACGGTTGCGGCGCTGGCGATCTCAGCGGGTGCGCGGCAGGACGTGGTCGCGGTGGCGGCGGCGACATCGGCGACCCTGCTCTGCCTGAGCGTGCCGAGCCTGACCGCGCGATGGAACCGGGTGCCGGTGGGGGAGCACCGCGAGGACGACCGTACCTACCGGTTCGACTCTGAGCGCGTCGACGAGGCCGACGCGGCCGCGGCGATGCCCAGCGCTGAGGAGGTCTGGACGCGGGTGCGGTCGGCCACGATGACGAGGGCCGGCGTCTTGGCCGGACTGGCGATCGTCGTCGCCGCGGCGGGTGGTGCCCTGGTGTACGCCCGGACAAGCTGGCAAACAGCGGTTTTCGCGGTGGTGTCTGCCGCGGTGCTGGCGCTGCGCAGCAGACGGTTGGCGCACGCGGCCGAACGGTTCGCGCTGGTCGTTCCCGCGGTGGTGCTGGTGTTGTTCGTGTGCGTTCGCGCGCAGCACGGCGATCTGGGGTTGTCCTCGGCCGGGATCGCGGCGCTCGGCATCATCGCTGTGGGCGCGGTGACGGCGGGGCTGACGGTGGCGGGCGGCCGGCCGCCCCGCTGGATCGCCACCGCGGCCGCTTACGCCGAGTACGTCGCGGTGGGCGCGGTGCTACCGGCGGCGTTGTGGCCGCTGGGCATCTACGAGCGGTTGGTGCCGTGACGCGGTGGGTGGCGCGCGCCGCGGCGCTGACGGTGGCCATGGCGACGTTCGCAAGTTCGACGACGGTCGGGCCTGCGGGGGCGGTCACCCCGCCGGTGGTGGATCCCGGACCGCCACCCGCCGGTCCGGTCGCTCCGCCGGTCCCGACCGAATTGAAGGCGATCTGCGGTATCCCGACGGGCGTGCTGCCCGCCACCGACCTGGCCAAGCGCACCAGTGCCGAGGCCATGCTCGACTACCGCTCGGCGTGGCGGTTCTCCCGGGGGGCGGGGCAGAAGGTGGCGGTGATCGACACCGGTGTGAACCCGCATCCGCGCCTGCGCGCACTCGAGGCCGGTGGTGACTACGTCGGCGGTTCCGACGGACTACGGGACTGCGACGCGCACGGCACGCTCGTCGCCGGGATCATCGCGGCCACACCGTCACCCGACGACAGCTTCGCGGGGATCGCGCCGGAGGCAGCCATCCTGTCGATCCGGCAGAACAGTGGTGCGTACGGCCCGGTCGGAGCGTCGCCGGACACCAGCGATGACCCGAATGCGGTGTCGCCGGGATTCGGGAACACACACACGCTGGCGCTGGCCATCACCCGCGCCGTCGATCTCGGCGCGACGGTCATCAATCTGTCCGAGGTGGCGTGCGCGCCGGTGGCGGCCGGACTGGACGATGCGGAACTCGGCCGCGCGGTGCGCTACGCCTACGAGCGCAACGTCGTCGTCGTGGCGGCCGCGGGAAACTTCAACACCCAGAGCATGTGCAGCGCCCAGAACACCACCGCCGACCCGAACCGGCCACTGGAGGTCGCCTGGGAGTCCGTGGGCACCATCGCCAGCCCGGCGTGGTTCGACGACTACGTGCTGGCGGTGGCCGCGGTGACACCGTCGGGGGCGCCGGCGGAATTCAGCCTGCACGGACCCTGGGTGGCGGTGGCCGCCCCCGGCGAACAGATCACCTCGCTGGACCCCAACGGCCCAGGGGTGATCAACGCGCAGATGGGGCGGGAGGGCCTGGCGCCACTGAACGGGACCAGCTTCGCGACACCGTTCGTCGCCGGGATGGTGGCGCTGATCCGGTCGCGCTTTCCGGAACTGACCGCAGGCCAGGTGATGGATCTGGTCAAGCGGACCGCTCGCACGCCCGGACACGGCCCGGACCTGGCCACCGGGTACGGCGTAGTGGATCCGGTCGCTGCGCTCACTTACCAGATCCCGCTCACCGATTCTGACTCGCCCCCGACCGCCGGTTCGGCGATCGCCCTTGCGCCGCAACAGGATCCGGGAAACGCCCGCGCCAGGGCGATCGTATGGGCGGTCACCGGCGTCAGCGTGCTGCTGATGGCGGCCGCCCTCGCCTTGACCGCGACCCGCAGACGCGACCGATGAGGAGAGAGATGGCGCACGACATGACCCCGAACGGTCAGTTCACCGCGTCCGCGGCCGAGCCACCGCCGGACGACGATGCACCAGTGACAGATGCGGAATCCGCGCAGCGACCGCCGGCCCGTCGGCTCGCCCCGCCGCCGTGGCAACTGCACACCACGATCGGCAACCGAGCCTTCGCCGAACGTTTCGACGCGCCGCCGCGCCGCGACGGCCCGCCCGAGCGTGAAGCAGAGCCCGAGGAGCGCGCCGACACCGAGCCGGTCGAACCGCCCCCGGTCCTGCCTGCGATGGAACAGCCGGGATGGGCGGCGCCGATCCCACCACCCCCTCCGCCGCCGTTCCCACCCCCGCCGCCGCCGCACTGGTTGCCGCCCCCGCCAGGTTGGCCGCCGCATCAGCAACACCTGCCGCCGCCTCCGGAGGTCGCGTCGAGTGGCTTTCGGCTACCGCCGTCGCTCGATGAGGCCGAAGTCGTCCGTCGCGCCCGTCGTGCTCCGCAATCGGGGTGGCGGCGCGCGGTGCACCGCGCCAGCGCGGGCCACTTCAATCCCGGCGAATCACGCAGGGACCGACGACGGGAAGACCTGCTCGCGCGCATCCGCACACCGATCGCCGGTGACTTCCGCATCGCAGTGCTGTCGATCAAGGGCGGGGTGGGCAAGACCACCACCACGATCGGGCTCGGATCGGCGTTGGCGATGATGCGCAACGACCGCGTCATCGCGGTGGACGCCAATCCCGACCGCGGCACGCTCGCAGAACGCGTGCGGGACAGGTCGACGCAGTCCACCGTGCGCGACCTGCTGTCGGATCCGCACATCAAGCGGTACGCCGATGTCCGCAACCACACCCGGATGGCGGGCAGCCGCATGGAAGTCCTGGCCAGCGAACAGGAACCGGCCGTATCGGAGGTGTTCGGCGAAGCCGACTACCGGCACACCGTCGACCTGCTGCGCCAGTACTACAACATCATCCTCACCGACTGCGGCACGGGGATCATGCATTCGGCGATGGCGGGTGTCCTCGACCTGGCACACACCATCGTCCTGGTCAGCTCGCCCGCCATCGATGCGGCGAGGAGCGCGTCGGCGACGTTGGATTGGCTGATGCAGCACGGACATTCCGCGCTCGTGCGTGAGGCGCATGTGGTGCTCAGCGCATCCCGGCCCGGGTCGGCGGCGTTGAAGATCGACAAGGTCTACGAACATTTCGAAGCACGCTGCAGATCGGTGCATCTGATCCCGTTCGACCCGCATCTCGCCGAAGGCGCCGACATCGACATCGATTCATTGAAGCCGGCCACCTTCGACGCCTACCTCGAGTTGGCGGGATCGGTCGCGGAGAAGTTTCCCCGGTTACGCGGCGGCCGCCACCGCCAGTGACGGCCAGAATTATCACCGCGGCACGCGGATTCGTGCAAACAGATCGTGCGTTGCCCGGTTCCTCGTGGGCAATCGCTCGCCGGGCCCACGTCGCAGGCAGTGCGCGGACGCCGCCCTGTCGGCAAAGCGCCGACTGCGCCATGCTGCCGGAACGGCAATGTCGGCGTTATTGACGCAGATGGTCGAAAACCTAACAAATACAACGGCATTCGTAATAAACCACTTGCATCGAGCCGATGATCTGGAAGGATCGGCCGAACCGACATGTCTTCCGCGACGCGCGGCGCGGTACTGGTGAGTGAGGCAGTTTGAGCAACGAATCGCTGCGCCATCAGATGACCGAGGTGCTGGCCCTCGTGCACGAGCAGATGGCGGAACTCGCGGCCGTACAGAAATCGCAGGCCCAGTTGAGCGCGCGCGCCACGGCGGCCGACGGATTGGTCGAGGTCACCGTCAACGCCCACGGGCATGTCGTCGACACCACCATCGACGAGGCCTACCTCGACGAGTTCGAATTCGACGAGCTCGCAGGGCATATCACCGAGGCGGCGCAGGCGGCCGTCCGATCCGCGGCGAGCACGGTCGCCGACATGATGGCACCGATCGCCGAGCGCCGACGGGCACTGCCGTCGTTGTCCGACTTCTTCGAAGGGGCGCCCGACTTACGGAGTTTCACCCCGCCCGGCGTCGAATCCTCGGTCGTGGCCGCGCCACCGGCTCACCCGGATGACAACGACGGCGAGGGCAATCTGATGTTTCCCACTGTGAGGAGATGACCGATGGCAGAGCCGCTTGGAGTGACACCGCCGGAACTGCGTGCGACGTCGCAGCACCTCAACGACGTCAGCACGAGGATGAAGGAGGTGCTCTCGACGCTGCGGCAGAACCTCGGTGCCGAGGGTGCCGCGTGGGGCGACGACAGGATCGGTGATCAGTACGCCAAAGGCGACGCCGGTTACCTGGCCCAGCAGGAGTGGGTGAACGGGTCGGTCGACGCGAAGACCGATCTGCTGGACTACTACTCGACCGGCCTGCGAGACGCCGCGAACTCCTTCGAACAACAGGATCAGGCCTAGCGCCGGCCCCGCCGCGCGATGAGCCGCGCGGCTTCCTGCGATGGACTTCGATATCCCACCCTGGCTTCAGTGGGTGTCTTATCTGGCCGGGGATCAATGGCCGCAAGGCAGCGAGAACGGCATGTTCCGCATCGAGGAACATCTGCTGGCCGCTGCCGACCAGCTGGATGAGCTGATACCCGAACTGAACCGCGTGCGGGGCGAGACACTCTCGGTGCTCATGGGGGAGGCCGCACAGGCTGCGGACGATCAGTTCGCCATGCTGTTCGACGGTGACTATTCGGTCGACAAACTCTCCGACGCCCTGCGTGCGCTCGGCGAATCGTCCGGCGGCACCGGCAGCGAGATCCAGTACTCGAAGTACTCGATCGTCGTGGGACTGGCCCTGGCCGCGGCCGAGATCAGCTACGCACTGGCGATGTCGGGTCCGACATTCGGCGGATCTCTGGCCGCCATCCCGCCCATCGAGTGGGCGACGGCCACATCGATCCGCCAGCTGATCTCCCTGCTGCTGGGACGCCTCGCCGCCAAGGTGCGCGAGATGCTGGCGAGGACGTCGGTCAAACAACTCGTCAAGGCGAGCCTGAAGGAAAGTCCCAAGGAGGCGCTTCAGGAACTCGGCATCGCGGCGACGCAGGAAGCAATCGTCTACGGGCTGCAGGGCGACCGGTACAACGTCAACGGCGAGCGGCTGTTGATGAACGGGATCGCATCGACTGTCGGTGGCGGGGCCGGTGGGGCGAGCGCTGTCCCCGTGTCGGCTTATCTCGGCCCCGCGCGCACGATGGCGGGCGCCCGCGCGAAGGGTGTCACCACGTTCTTCACCGCCGGGGTGATGGGCAACCTCGCCGGAACGGCCTCGGTCGGCGGGGATTTCGATCCGTTCATGATCATGGTCAGTTCGACGACCAGCAGCATCGGCGGCTTGAAAGGCGCGGGTGTCATGCCCGCGACCCCGAGCCGCACACCCGACGGGCAGCTGCCCGGCCCGCCGGCGGATCCGCGCTCGATGCCCGAGGATGGGGGGCCGCTGCACGAGCCCGCTCCCGACGACTCCGAACCGGCCACCGGCGATCGCAGTCCGGCCGGCAACGACACCAATAGCGACCCCGACAACACCGTCGGTCGCGCCGAGGTCAACGGTCAGGTACCGGACAGTGCGGACAGTACAGACAGTACGGACGGAGCCCGAGTGGCCGAGCCCGTCGCAGGGCAGTCGCACGCCAATGTCGACGCGGAAACGAATCACGCTGCTGTGCAGAGGGACTCGGCACCCGCCGACGTCGACGGAGGAACACAGCAGGCTCAGCCGCTGCCACAGACCGGAGACCCCGCCGCCACGCCGGCGCCGACATCCGACGGTGCCGGACTGGTCGATGCACCCACCGCGCACGACACCTCGAGCGCCGAGCCGATCGCCGGGCTGGCCGCCGCGGACACCGCTCCCGATGTGTCCGCCACCGGGCAGCCGGTCAACGGAGCTGTGGCCGACGCCGGCCCGACGACGGACTCCGCCGAGGTGTCGCCCAATTCCGTTGCAGGAGCGATCACTCCGGACCAGCCGAGCCCGAACCAGGCCCACGCGGTCTCACCGGCCACGCCGAGCGGGTCCCCAGCCGGCACGCCGGCAGCACCGCCGTCATCGACCACCAGCGCACCGACATCGTCGAGCACGTCCGTACCCCCGTCACGCACACCACCGCCGTCGCAACCCCGCCGGAGTGAGACACCGTCCGCCGACCAGGACCCCGACACCACGGCGCCCAGGGCGACACCGGCCGCCCAGGTCACCCAGGACGGCGCGATCCCGGCAGCCCGCATCGCGGAAGACGTGGCGGCACAGCCGGACACGGCCGACACCGGCGCGCCGGCACCCGATCCCGACGCCACGATCGGCACTCCGGACCCGTCGGACAACGACTGTATCCAGCGGGTCGCCGAGGTGTTGTCGGCCAAATACGGCCGGCCGATCCGTCTCGAAGAGTTGCCCTCGTCGCAGGGCACACCGGCCACGGCACTCTTCCGTGCGGTCGGCTCCGGCGGCGAGTTCGCGACCTTGGCCCAGGTGAAAGCCGAGTTGGAGGGAATGGAATCGGGGTCGTCGGCGATCGTGACGTCGGCGTGGGCGGGCGGCCCGAACCGGGGCGGCCACGCGTACCTTGCCGTCAACCAGGACGGGCAGGTGTTCCTCGAGACTCCCGACGGGGAGCGTCGGCCGTGGCCCCCGGACTGGCGGCCGGACGCGGTATTACGTTCGGCCGTCGGCTATCTCGACGAACACGGCAACCCGACCAACCGCCTGAGTGACATCAGCCAGCTCGTCGCGCCGGCCGCGATCGGGCTGGCCCGGGGCCACCCTGGCGAGGGTGACCCGTCACCCTCGCCCGACGGGGACCGTTCGGCCGGGGAACGCTGGCGCGACGTCGTGCCCCAGCACATGGTCGCCGACTCGGCGCTCGCCCGGCGCGTGCCGCCGGTCGACTCCGCCGAGCAGTTGCGCAACCCGCTCGGGCTGATGGAGGCGGCCAGCGCACGGGCACGCGACAACGCCGCCTGGTGGGCCGGGCTGACCGGCGCCGAGCAGAGCGCGCTGATCCACTCGTATCCGCACCACATCGGCAACGCCGAAGGGATCCCCGCCTCCGCGAGACACGAAGCCAACACCCAGTCGCTGAACAAGGACCACCGGGAACTGCAGGCCCGCAGGGAACGCGGCGAACGGCTCAGCCGGGAGCAACGCAAACAACTGGCTCGGCTCGAGCGCATCCAGGAGCAGCTCACGCAGGCCCGCGACGCGGCCGACGACGCCGGTGTCGGCGGCCCGATGCTGCTCGCGTTCGACCCATTGTCGTTCGGCGGGAACGGACGCGCCCTGGTCAGCTTCGGAGCCGATCCGTACTCGGCGGATTCGGTGTCGTGGCACGTGCCCGGCTTGAAGATGAACATCGACCAACTCGGCCCCTGTATGGGGGACGCGCTCAAACACCTGCAGTCCACCCTGCACGAAAACCCCACCCTGAAGGCGACGTCGATCGCCTGGATCGGATACGACACCCCGAGTGGACTTTTCGGGGCGGCCAGCCAGAACGCCGCGCGGGCCGGCGCGGCCATCCTCTACGCCGACATCCGCGCCTTCAACACCGCCCGCGACGCATGGGCCGGCGATGGCAGCCACTTCCGGGGTAACCATGTCTTCGCCCACTCCTACGGATCGACCACCGCGAGCCACGCGGGCCGCGACGGCCGGTTGGCGAACGACATCCGCACCATCACCCTGATCGGCTCACCCGGCGCAGGGCCGGTCCAGAACGCCGACGAATTCGGTCCGGACGTCGACGTTTACGTCGCCTCCTCGTCACGGGACCCGATCGCGGCGGTCGGCGCCCGACTGTTCGGCGCCGCCGGGCGGATTCTCGGGATCAACCTCGGCGTCGATCCCGCGATGTCGTCGTTCGGCGCCCAGCGGATCACCGCGGAGTTCTCGGCCGCCATGGACCGCAGGCGCACCTGGGGGACGCACCTGTCCTACTACAAGTTCGTCGACCGGACGGCCGACCCGCCCGTGCGCACCGAGTCGCTGGCCAACTTCGGTCGAATCGCGGCCGGACACCCCGACCGGCTCGACTTCGAGTCCGCCCGAACAATCGACGAGCGGCCGCTCCGCCGCCCGCATCTGCGCACCGTCGAACCCGCCGCTGGGCGCCCTCTGCGGCTCGACGACGGTGAACATGCCGACGACCGCTCCGTTCGCCGACCGTGGAACCCACGGTGGCGCACACCTCCGCCCGCGGCAGTCGAACCCACCCAAGCCGACGCCGGCGAACTGAGTCCCGGCGATACGACCGACACCCCGGCCGAGACCGCAGCGATTCATCTCGACCCCGAGACCGCACGCGACATCGCCGATCAGGCGCTGGCGCAACGGGGTCTCGATGCCGACGCCCTGATGAGCCCGGCCGACCACACCAAGCCGGTGCCGGCGGCCGTCACGCTCGCGCGGGGCAACGCCCAGTGGTGGAAGGGGTTGTCGCCGACCCAGCAGCAGGCGTTGATCCAGACCTACCCGCGTCAGATCGGCAACGCCGAGGGTGTTCCGCCGATGGCCCGGCACGACGCCAATTCGCTCAAGCTGCAGGAGTACCTCGCGCATCGGGACCTGCTCGAGTCGCGCCGCGACAACGGTTTGGAGCTCAGCGGCAAGCAGCAGCAGTTCGTCGATCTGATGAACGAGATCGAGGCCGCCCTTCGTTCCGCCGAACGCAACACCGCGCGTGCCAACGTCGGAGGGCCGTACCTGCTCGCCTTGGACCCGCGGGCATTCGGCGGCAACGGCCGCGCGATCGTCAGCTTCGGGGCGGATCCTTATACGGCCGACTCGGTGTCGTGGTACGTGCCCGGCATGACGACCACGATCGAGAAGCTGCGCACGATGATGCTCCGGGGGTTCAACCAACTGCAGTCCACACTGCAGCAGGACCCCGATCTGTCCGCGGCCTCGATCACGTACATCGGCTACAAGGCCCCGGGCAGCTGGGACCCCAACGTCATGTTCCAGCGGATGGCGCACAACGGCGGACAGATCTTCGCCAGTGACCTGCTGTCGTTCAACACCGGCCGCGACGAATTCGCCGCAGATGGAAGCCATTTCCGCAACAACCACGTCTTCGCCCACTCCTACGGTTCGACGACGGTCAGTCACGCCGCGGTCGGCGAACGGCTCGGCGAAGACATCAGCACCGTGACGCTGATCGGCTCTCCAGGCGCAGGACCGCTGCAGCATGCCAGCGAATTCGGCGAAAACGTACGGGTATTCGTCGCGTCGTCGTCGCGCGACCGCACCCCAGGGCTGGGCGGCGAGCAGCCGGGACATCGCGGGCGGACCATCCGGCGGATGGGCCAGGGCGTCGATCCCGCCATGGACACCTTCGGTGCCACGCGGATCACCTCGGAATTCCCCTCGGCGCTCGACCACGGGGGACCGGGTTCCCGCATGACGCACAGCCTGTACTGGGCGTACCTGGACCCGGGCACGTTGCGGATCCGCAGCGAGTCGCTGACCAATTTCGGTCGCATCGCCGCGGGACAGTTCGATCAGGTCGACCAAGAAGCCCACCGCACCCTGGTCGAGAAGCAACGCTTGTTCCGCAAGCCGCGCCTGATCACTGTCGAACCCGCCATCGGCCGGCCCCTGCGAATCGCCGACGACCCGACTGCGAGGCACTCGGTCGAGGGCAGGCACATCTGGAACCCACGGTTCCAGCGGTTGCCCGCTGCAGCGGACACCGCCTCCGAGACGATCCCGTCGGCGGACGAGTTGGTCGCCGCCGACGTCGAACAGGTGCCGGCCACCTCGCAGGTGGTGGCCGATACTGCGTTGGCGGAGCGCGGAATAACCGCGGACCAGCTGATGAGCCCGGCCGATCACAGGGTCGCGGTGGATGAGGCGGTGCGGCGTGCCGACGCCAACGCCCGCTGGTGGAAGGGCCTGACCGAATCGCAGCGGCAGGCGCTCATCGAGGCGTATCCGCACCAGGTCGGCAACGCCGAAGGCATCCCGCCGATGGCGCGCCACCAGGCCAATTCACTGATGCTCGACAAGTACCTGGCGTACCGCGACCTGCTGGTGTCCCGGCGCGACAACGGGGTAGCGCTCAACGGCGCACAGGAGAAATACCTCGCGCTGATGAACAAGATCGAGGACGGGCTGCGCGCCGCGCAACGCAACACGTCACGAGCTCAGGTCGGCGGACCCTACCTGCTGGCGCTGGACCCCCGCGCGTTCAACGGCGTCGGACGCGCCATCGTCAGCTTCGGCGCGGACCCCTACACCGCCGATTCGGTCTCCTGGTACGTGCCGGGGATGTCGACGACGATCGAGAAGCTGCGGACGATGATGCAACGCGGCTTCAACCAGCTGGAGTCGACCCTGCGCGAGAACCCGGACCTCAACGCGGCCTCGATCACCTATCTGGGTTACGAGCCGCCGGGCAGCTGGGACCCGCGCGTAACCTCGCAGACGATGGCCCGCAATGGCGGTCAGATCTTCGCGAGCGACATCCGGGCCTTCAACGCCGGGCGCAATGAGTTCGCCGGTGACGGAACGCAATTCAACGGCAACCACATCTTCGCCCACTCCTACGGGTCGAGCACGGTCAGCCATGCCGGCGCCGGTATGCGACTGGCCGGACAGGTGCGCACCATCACCTTGATCGGATCGCCGGGCGCGGGCCCCCTGCGGCATGCCAGCGAGTTCGGGATCGGCGCACACAACGTGTTCGTCGCCTCGTCGTCGCGCGACCGGACGACCGGTCTGGGCGGGGAGCGGCCCGGCGAGCGGGGGCGCTTCATCCGCAGCAGGGGACAAGGTATCGACCCGGCCATGGATTCGTTCGGCGCGCAACGGATCACCGCCGAATTCCCGGCGGTGCTGGATCGCTACGGCGCCGGCTCGCGGATGACGCACAGCCTGTACTGGGCCTACCTGGATCCGGGGACACTGCAGGTGCGGACCGAGTCGCTGGCCAACTTCGGTCGGATCGCCGCCGGGCGCATCGACCGAGTCGACCTCGAAGGCCATCGAACGCTGCGTGAGCGTCCCCGAGTGGGCCGCAGCCCCGGGGAAGGAACCGTCGACCCGGCCATCGGCCGGCCGCTGCGCGTGCATGACGACCCGTCCCGCCACTACCCAGTCAATCGCCGGAACTTCTGGAACCCACGCTTCGGGCGCGAAAGCAACTGTGCCTTCGACGTCATGGACCAGTTGTCGGCCCGCTACGGGCGGGATTTTCTACTGCCCCTGGCCCCGTCACCGCGCGGCATCCCGGCGGCGCGGTTGTTCGAGGCCCTCGGATTGCGTTCGCAGTTCGCCACCTACGCCGACGTCGAGGCGGAACTGCTGGCGCGCGGCGACGGATCCTCCGCGGTGCTGGCCTCCCGGTGGCGCGGCCGGGGTCAGGCCGGGCACGCGTTCCTGGCGGTCAACGATGGCGGCACGGTCTATCTCCTCGATCCGCACAGCGGCGAGCAGAGGCGATGGCCGCCGCCGTGGAGCGAAGACGCGGTGCGCCGCACCGCCGTCGGTTACCTCGACCGCAACGGTGATCCCGCCGACGCATACGACGGCAGCACGGATCACCTGGCGGCCGCTGCGTTCATCGGCCGGGTCCAGGGGCTTCCCGACCACGTTGCCGTCGGGGCCGCTGACACGCTGCTCACCGAACGGGGTATCCACGCAACCGAACTGCGAAGTCCGCTCGGGGACGCCGAGCTGGCCGTCCAGCGCGCGCAGGACAACGCCACGTGGTGGGCTGCGCTGTCCGACACGCAGCGCCAGCACCTGATCGCGAGCTACCCGCAGCACGTCGGCAATGCCGAGGGCATCCCCGCAGCCGACCGTGACACCGCCAATCGCCGCGTGCTGCAGGAGTATCGAGGGCGCGCCGATGTGGTGCAGCGCAAACTCGACGAGTTCGTCCGCCCCAGCCGCGAGGAACGCAAGTTCCTGGACACGGTGAACAGGATCGAGGCCGCGCTGCGCAAGGCCGACGCCGACGCTCAACGTGCCGGCCTGCCGGCGCCGCTGCTGCTGGCGTTCGATCCCGCCGCGTTCGGCGGTGACGGACGCGCCGTCATCGGATTCGGCGCCGACCCGTACACCGCGCAGGAGGTCTCGTGGCACGCCGGACGGCAGCCCATCGACGAGATCGGTGCCCTCGTCGGCCCGGCACTGGACCAGTTGCAGTCTCATGACAGCGCCATCGTCTGGGTCGGCGACAACCGGGCAGCGCCTGCGCTGCACAGCGACATCGCGGCACTCCATGCTGTCCGCGCAGCGCTGGTAGCCGAGGGCGGCGATGTCGCCACCCTCGCGCGCACCCGCATCCACACTTCGACGACGGCCGCCGACCCGGACTTGTGGGTACCCCGCGACGACAGCGGGCGGGTGGTGGCACACCGCGGAGCGTCGCACGACTTCCCGGAGCAGACGCTGGCCGCCTACCGCGAGGCGCTGCGCCAAGGTGCACGCGGACTCGAATGCGACGTCCGGATGACCAAGGACGGGCACCTGGTCTGCATCCACGACAGACAGGTCGCCCGCACCTCCGACGGGACGGGATCCGTCGGTGACATGACGCTGGCGCAGCTGCAGGAGCTCGACTTCGGCGGCTGGCACCCGAGCCGAGATGTCGCTGACACCCGAAGTGACACCGGCATTCTCACTCTCGAGCAACTGCTCCAGCTGGTCGCCGAGCACGACAAACCGGTCACCCTGTTCATCGAGACCAAGCATCCCGACAGCGGCGGCTGGCGCCTGGAACGCGAGGTCGTGGCGTTGCTGGAGCGTTACGGCATGGCCAACCCCGAGTCGCCCGCGCAGGCTCGCGCGGCGGTGATCTCGTTCTATCCGGACGCGCTGTGGCGGGTGCGCCGGGCGGCGCCGAACCTGCCGACCGTCCTTCTGGGACAGACCGCCCCCTACCTGGCGGGCGCGGTGGGCGCCACCGGGATCGGCCCGTCGATCGCCACGTTGCGCGCCAATCCCGAGCTGGTCGATTCCGCCGCCGCGCGGGGTCTGACCACCTATTGCTGGACAGTCAACTCGCAAGCCGATGTGCAGTACGCCCGCGACCTCGGCGTCGGCTGGATCGCGACCGACCACCCGGGCCAGACCGGCGCGCTGATCCCAGAGCCGGCCGAAACGAGCAGCCCCGCACCGCAACCGGAACCCTCCGAGGTGCCCACGCCCGACACCGACGCCACGCGAGCGGTGGCGGAGGAAGCGCTGGCCCAGCGGATCCCGCCGGTGCGCCCCGACGAGCTGCGCAACCCGCTGGGGGTGGTGGACGAGGCAGTCGCGCGGGCCCAGAACAACGCGGCCTGGTGGCAGGGCTTGACCGACGAGCAGCGGCAGGCGCTGATCGAGACCTACCCGCAGCACATCGGCAACGCCGAGGGTATCCCGGCGACGGCCCGCGATGCTGCCAATCGCCAAGTACTCCAACAGCTTCGGGACCGTGCCGATCAGGTGCAGTCCAAGATCGATGAGGGGACCCGCACGAGCGGCGAGGAGCGCAGGTTCCTGCGCCGGGTCAATCGGCTGGACAATGCGCTGCGCAAGGCGGCCGCCGACGCGGCGCGCGCGAACCTCGATGGTCCGCTGTTGCTGGCGTTCGACCCCGCTGAGTTCGGCGGCGATGGGCGCGCGGTCGTCAGTTTCGGTGACGACCCGCATCAAGCAGATTCGGTGTCCTGGCATGCGCCCGGCGTCCAGACCTCGGTGCACTCGCTGTTCGGCTTCTATACCGGCAACGCGCTGCACCACCTGCAGTCCGTTCGGCAGGAGAACCCGAACCTCACAGCGGCGTCGATCGCGTGGATCGGTTACGACACCCCGAGCGGGCGAGGGCTGGGACACATGCTCCGCCAGACCGCGGCGCGCACCGGCGGAGAGATCCTGCACAGCGACATCCGAGCCTTCAACGCGGGACGCGACGCCCTGGCGGGCGACGGCAGCCACTTCACCGGGAACCACGTGTTCGGGTACTCCTACGGTTCGACGACGACGGCCTACGCCGGTCGCGACGGCAGACTGGCGGGTCACGTCCGCACGATCTCCCTGATCGGTTCGCCCGGAGCGGGACCGCTGCGGCACGCCAGCGAGTTCGGGCCGGGCGTGGACGTGTACGTTGCGTCCTCCTCCCGTGACGCGGTGACCGCGCTGGGTGGGCGCACGCCCGGAGCCACCTCGCGGCTTCTCGGCGCGCTCACGCGTGCGTTCGGGTTGGGTGTCGACCCGGCGATGGACGTTTTCGGCGCCGTGCGCATCGCCGCGGAGTTCCCGGACGGGCGCAACCTGCCGTTGACGGGTGGCACGCACCACGCCTACTACCTCCACACCGATCCGGTTGCGACGCCGGCGAACCGCTCCGAATCGGGGGCCAACTTCGGGCGTATCGCGGCCGGGAATCCCGAACGACTTCAGGTGGAACGGCACCGCACCAGCGACGGCGGGCGCACTGTCGAACCGGCCGCCGAGCGGGCCGGTCCGCGGCGCATATGGAACCCGATCTGGCGGCGGATCCCCAACTGTGCGACTGTCGTCACCGATCAACTGTCGGCGCTGTTCGATCGCGACATCCGGCTCGGGGTTCGGGCGTCGCGGCGAGGTGTGCCCGCCCGTGCGCTGTTCGAAACACTCGGTCTGGACGCGCAATTCACGAGCTATGCCGATGTCGAAGCGACGCTGAGGAACCGTCCGGACGGTACGACGGCGGTGTTGGTGTCGCGTTGGAGCGGGGCGCAGCAGGGCGGGCACGCGTACCTCGCCCGCAAGGTCGACGGCGCGATCCGCCTGTTCGATCCGCACACGGGGGAGTGGTCGGGATGGCCGCCGCACTGGGGGCAGGATGCGGTCGACCTCACCGCCGTCGGGTATCTCACGTCGAGCGGCGAACCTCTGGGACGCGTGAACGTCGATGTGCCGCTGCGTCTGGACGCCGCCGACGCCGTCGGCCGCGTCGCGGGTGTCCCCGCCGAGGGTGATTTCGCCCGCCGTCAGGCGGAGTACCGGGCGCAACCGCCGGCCACTCGGCAGGTGGACACCCGCTACGCGGACGCACCCGGCGACGTCGTCGACATAACGGGAGACATGGAGTCGGCGCGCAGGCTCGCCCGCGACCTGTCGGGCATGTACGGTCCTTACCGGATCGACCTGCACGATGTCGATCGCTTCGGCAGCGAAGTACTGCTGACGGGCTCGATCTTCAACGGCGACACCAAGATCGGCACCATCCAGCGCAGCTTCGATCGCGACAGTCAGGGCCGCCTGGTTGCGATCCACTCCGGCCTGGAAATCACCACGGACAAGAAGCTGCGTGGTAGGGGGTTCTCGAAGGCCCTCACGGCGGAGTTCGAGCGCCTCTACCTGAGGTCCGGCGTCGACCGCGCCGAGATGAGAACGCACAGCAACGGCGGATCAGCGTGGCCGCCAAGGGGATTCACCTGGGACCCGGATCCGCGCAAACTGCAGGAATCGCTGAACGCGGTCAAGGACTCGCTCGGCCGGTTGCGGAGCACGGTCGGCGCCGAAGGCCGGGCCCTGCTCGACAAGATCCTGCCGCAGCTGGAACCGGACAATCCTCACCTACCCGAGCCGATCGACCTCCTGGATCTCAGCACATCCGCCGAGCCCGATCTCGGCAGGCAACTGTTGAACGGAGTCGGGGCACGCCGCGAGCAGGGGCTCAACTACGTCAAGTACTACCGCGAGGACCAAGCTCCCGCGCAGCCCACCGGAGTCAAGGGGATTCTGCACCGGTTGTTCGGCGGGTCGCGCGCGAGCGAGAACTGTGCCGTCTCGGTCGCATCGGAGCTGTCACGGATGTACGGTCGCGAGATCCGGGTCGCGGCCCCACGCACGTCGATGGGAGTGACGGCGCACGCGCTCTTCCTCGCCGTCGGAACGAGTTCCGAGTTCCAGTCCTATGCGCAGGTGGAGGAGACGCTGCGGGGGATGGCCGCGAACTCCTCAGCGGTTCTCGCATCGCGCTGGGCGCACAACTCGGGGCGTTCCGGAGGCCACGCCTACCTCGCCGTCTTCGACGGCCGCGACGTGTTCCTGGTCGACACCACGACCGGGCAACGCAGCGGGTGGCCCCCTGATTGGGGTCAGGATGCGGTCACCCGGACCGCGGTCGGATACCTCGATGAGCACGGAAACCCCGTGCGGCCCCTACACGATGTACCGCTGCAACTCGCAGCGGCGGACAGGATCAGCCACGTGCAGGGGACCGATCCGGTGGTACCGGGGCCACCCGATCCAGTCCGTGTGCTCGGCCTGCGAGAGCACCGGCGCGGCACCCTGTCCGAACTCGAGGCCAGTGCGGTCTACGGCGACGGTGAGGCGCGGTTGCGCGAACTCGACGAGCGACTCGCCCGCGACGGCGTCGAGCTGCGGGAGCGCGCGCGCATCCTGGCCGAACAGCGCAACGCTCTGAAGGCCTGGACCCAAGATCTGATGGCCAACCGGGAGGTCGCCGACCTGCTGGCAGCCCGGGAGACCACCGCGACCTTCGAGGACCTGGTGGCCCGCAACGAAGCCAAAGGGCTTGCAGGCGGCGCGGTTTACGAGGCCATCATCCACAGCGCCACCCACAGCGGGTATGCGCCCGGCACCCTGTCGGACGCCGAGACGACCCAGGTCTACGGCAAGTTCGAGTTGGCGCTGCGTGAGCTCAACGAACAACTCCAGCGCGACGGTGTGCCGGTGCAGGACCGCGCCCGGCTGTTGTCGGACCTGCGCGGCTCGCTGCGCAGCTGGACCCGGGAACTGATGAGCAACCGGGCGGCGGCCGAGGTCCTCGCCAGCAACGAGCGCAGTCCGTCCTTCGACGACCTGGTCGCCAGGAACGAGTCGAAAGGGCTGACCGGGGATGCCGTGTACGAGGCGATCATCGCCAGCGCCACCCACAGCCACTACGCGCAGGGCACCCTGTCGAATGCCGAGACCCGCACGGTCTACACCACCTTCGAACTCGGGATGCGCGAGGTCGCGCAACGCCTCGAGAACGAAGGCGCCGACCTCGAGGAACGCGCCCGCACGTTGTACGAGCTGCGCGCCTCGCTGCGCAGCTGGACACGCACCCTCATGGCGGACCGGGAGACCGCCGAACATCTGACCGCCAACGAGCCCAACCCGTCCTTCGAGGACCTCGTCGCCAGGCAGCAAGCAAAGGGTCGGGTGGGCGACGAGATCTACGAGGCCATCATCGCCAGCGCGACCCGCAGCCGCCCGAGCGTCAACGAGTCGCTCGGCATCGACCCGGAGAACCCGCCCCCGATGCCACGCATGCGGGGCTTGCCCGGTGATGATGAGGAAGATGAGAGTAGAGCCCATGACTGACGAACACGGCCTCACCCCGCTGCGCTACGACCAGTCCGGTCTGCGCGGGAAGACGGCACGGGTTCTCGTCGAGGAACCCACCGATGAGATCGATTGGCCCGCTGACCTTCCGGCGGGCATCCGAACGGTCGTGATCCTCGACGACGAACCCAATCCCCATCACACGTTGCGGGTGCACCCGCCGGATGACCCCGCGCGGGTGGCGTTGGTCGTGTACGACCAGCTCGCGCTCTACGAGGAGTGACAGCCGGTGGACCCACGACGGATTGAGCTCAGCCGCAGACACAGCCGCGAGGTGGGTGCGCTGTTCGACCGGTTTCTCGAAAAGCACCCCGACATCGAGGCCGAGGCCGACGACGAGATGACCGAGAAAGAACGGGCGGCCTGGGCCGCGTACAGCGCCGAGCTGCTCACCCGGCACCGGGCCGAACGCTCGGCGCTGGGCGACCAGATCGAAGCAGAACGGTCGTAGGGTGACCATGACGAGGAGGACAGAGCGGATGGAAGCGACCCGAGCGATAGCACTGGTGTCGGATTGGATCCGGTCACGCGGCCTGGACTATCCCACCGAGGGCCTGGAAGCCGATCGCTTCGAGGCCGGGTGGAGCGTCTACGCGCCGGTCGAGGTGGATGAAAGCGATCCGATGGCGTTCCTCGAAATGCCGGTCGGCCGCTCGGTCTTCCTGGTCGGTGACTCCGGCCGCATCGAGGAGGTCTCGTCGTCGGTCCCCCCGCTGCAGGCGCAGGCCGCGTTCGCGGCGACCGAGCTGGGTGTGCAGGGCAGCAACGGCGACACCTCGGCGGCGGATTTCATGGCCGAGTTCGAGCGCCAATTTCACGAGGCGGCCGGCGAGGACGCGCCCGTCGCCAGCTTCACCGTCGTCGACGCGCCACCGGAGGGGCCGAACCTCGCCGAGGGGCCGGACGACGACGCGGCGATCGCCGAGGAGGCCTCGCGGCTCATCGAGCCGATCGTGCAACAGCTGGCCCAGCTCGGACCGGACGGCTGGGAGGAGTTCGACGCCGAATTCGCGTTCACCGTCTCCTCGCAGATCGCCCAGTTGCAGTTCTCCTCGCAGGACCGCACCGGCCTGGTGCCCGTGCCGCAGTCGGTGGCCGCGCTGGTCAGCCGCCAACGCGAGGTCGCGGCGCAGATGCCCGCCGGGCCGTGGTGGCGATTGATTCTGAACGTCACCAAGCAGGGCGAGACGACGGTGAACTACGACTACGGTGACGAGCCCTTCCCGGAGGACCAACTGGTCGCACCGGAGCACTACCGCGACGACCTCGAGGCCTACCCGCGCTCCCGGATACCGGTGTGGCTGGCTGGATACGTCGCCGGTCCGGCCGCTCAGAGCAGGGCTCCGCGCCAGGCCGCGGAAGCCGCCGAGGCCGCATCTGCCGCCGTCGTCACCGCCGATCTGCCGCCGCTGCCCGAGCTGCGGGCCCGCTGGGCGGTGTTGTCGGCTATCTACGCCGGTGTCGAATCAGGCTGGGGGCCACGCGTTTTCCCCGGTCACCTCTGGTACGAGAGTGACCGCCGAAGCGGGTCGACCTTGTTCGTGCTGCCCGGTGAGCGCGCGGTGCTGTCCGGCGGGAAGTGGGACTCGGAGCTGCTGGAAGCCGCCTACAACGGTGGACGGCCGCTGCCCGACCTGTACACCGGGGCTCCCGCATGGGTCAACGACAGCGCGTTGAACACCCGAATCCGCAACGGCCTGTTGAGCTTCTGCTACTGGTGGGCGGACGGCCAGTGGCACCGGGGCGCCACCGACACCTCGGGTGAACTCGACGCCGCGCTGCCGGCGGTCCGGACGCCGGACGACACCGTCTCGGCGATGGTCGCGCTGACCGGCCCCGGTACCGAGGCGCAGTGCGCCGCGCTGCTGGCGGCGGCCGTCGAGCACAGCGCCACGACGGCGGCCGTCGCGGCGATCTTCACCAATGTGCCCGGCGCCGATGTCGCTGCGGCCGTCAATCAGCTGAGCCTGGCCGGGGTACTGGCCGGCTAGCTGCGTCCGGGGTCCGGCGGCGACATCAGTCGGACGTCGCCGGGCTCGGCTGCGGTGGGCGCGGGGAACGCGCGGCCCCGCTCACCGGATCGGTCTGCCACGGGGCGCCGCGCTGCGGGATGCGGCGGCGAGGCTGCGCCGGAGCCGGCTCGCTCTCCTCGGCCGGCGCCGTGTCCCCGAGAACCGGTACGACGGCGTCGGTTTCGCCCATGATGTCGGCACCGTTCTTGCGGGTCCTGAGCGCTTTGTTGCCCTTGTGTTCCTTGCCGTCACCGCCCCGCTGTCCGGCGGCCGGTCCGCCGCCCATCCCCGGTCCGCCCATGGCCCCCATCCCGGCGTTGGACGCGACCGGCACCGCCGGGCGTGCCCCGGACGCCGCCGTGGTGGGTTGCGCGGAGAGCCGGGCGGCCGGCTGGTTGACGCCCGGACCACCCTTGCCCAGACCGGCGCCTCCGGCACCGGCGCCACCGCCTTTGCCGGCGCCGGCTTTGTCCCCGAGTCCCAGCGCACCTTCGCGAAGCGACGGGACACCGTTTTTGCCCAGCCCTTTTCCGGCCGCCTGCGCGGCTTGCTGCGCCGCCTTGGTCGCCGCGTCGATCCCGGATGTCGCGGCTTTGGTGGCGGCGTCCATCGCGGGTTTCAGGCCCTGTGCCAGTCCCGGCGGTCCGCCCTGCGGTATCCCCTGGGGGTTGGTGATCGGCGGCTTACCCTGCTCGGTGAGACGCTGGTCCTCCAGGCCGGAGATCGCCGGATTCTTGCCCAAATCAGGGGATTTGAACTTCGGCGTCCCGACCGGAGGCGTGCCGGTTTTCGGGCCGCCGCCCACGCCTGGGCCGCCACCGGGTCCGCCACCCGTACCGGGACCACCCCCGCCGCCGGGATCGCCGGACGGGGTCCCGTACTTCATGTTCGGGGCGGGCGGCAGCGTGGGGAAATTCTCCGTGACGGCCAGCACGGTGGGTTCGTACGTGTCGCGGAAGAGTTGCACTGCGAGCTGGAAGTCCTCGATGGAGCGGTTGATCCTGTTCATCTCCTCGATCGCCTCGGAGGCCGACACATAGCCGTCACTGTTGTTGCGCAGCCGGCCGCCGTCGTCGAGGTGGTACTTCGAATTGAAGTCCCGTATCGCGGCGTTGAGCTCCTGCTTGTCGAAGTCGCCTCCGTCGATCAGATCGCGATCCGCATCCGGGAATCTCTCGATGATGCTGTCGAACGCCGCCTTCAGCATCTCCAGTCTGCTCGCCAGCGCCTCCGACGACGGCGTGAAGTCATAGATCGACGTCTTGGTGACCTGCTGGGTGGCGGCCTCCGCCGCACTCGCGCTCGTGCCCGTCCACTTGCCGTTGATCGTGTCGCGAACGGACTCCTTGAAGGTTTCGGAATCCGTTTTGAGCGTCTCACCGTGGTCTGTCCACGCGTCGGCCAGGGTTTGGAGTTGAGCCGGTTTCAGCGCGTCCTTCTCCGCACGAAGGTCGGAGAAGTTCCAGCTCTCCCAGTTCTCCGAATTGGGTCCGCTGACGGCGTCGGAGACCTGTTGACGAATCCCGTGATCCGACGTCAGGCCGGGAACATCGCCGAGGGTGCTGGTGTCGGGCTTGTACTTGTTCTGCCCGTTGTCCTCGCCGGGAGTTTCATAGTTGAGGTCCTTGAGGTCATCGCCGTCGAGCAGCGTCTGGCGCTCCGGGAAGTTGGTGTTGGTGACCCAGGACTCGTCATAGACGCTGCCGGAGTTGTCGTCGCGGCCGCTACTCAGTGTCGCGCCCAGATAGTTTCCGAAGCCGCTCATACCAAATGACCCCTCACGAATCGCGTCTCGACTAGTCGCCCTCTGCGGCCTTGAGTGCGTCGGCGGCGTCCTGCGCCGTCTTCACGAAGTCCTTCGATTGAGACAGTTGTTCGTTGAGATATGTCGTCAACTCCTTGCCCCGCGCATCGAAGGCTTTGCCGAGGATCACCGCGAGCGAGTTCTTCTCCGTCCCGAAATAGGTTGCGGTCTCGTCAAGTCCATCATCGATGAGCCTTTGCAGGCTGGCCTTGTAGGGTTCGAAGACCCGGTTGAGCTCGGGTATCACACTCGGGTCGAGGTACAGATTCTTCTCTTGCGTCGCGGCGTCGAGGCCACTCCATGGGTTGGTCATGATCTTTCCTCATACTCGGTGGGTTTACGCGGCATCACATGGCGACGTTGAATGGCAGCGTCGCCTCCTCTTCGATACGCACCAGCATCGCGGCGGAGTTCACGAAGTTTCCGGCCGCGAACAGCAGCACCAGATCGCCCACTTTGACAATCCGATTGTTCATCAGATAGCTGAGGTTGACGCAGAAGTCGGACACCGTGAGATGTCCGAAACGCGCACCGAACGGGCGCAGCCCGGCGGGCGTCCGAAGCGCAACCTGCTTGGCGAGTGTTTCAGTGACATAGCTCGGTTCGATGAACGACGGTGCGAAATGGTCGATCTCCTCGGGTTCGAGTCCCGCCCGCCGGTAACACTCGACCACCGTCTCGACGGCGAGCTGGAAACTGGCCATCGCGTTGTCGGCCACCGCACCGGGACGGCGATGCTCGTAGCCCTCCCATCTGGCAATCCAATCCGACAGCGTGGGAAACACCGGATCGTCTTGACCGTGATCTGTCCTGCTCCGCATCATCCCGGCCGACGGGTTGTGCGACCGCGCCGCGGAGGACAGGACACGAGCGAACCCACGGTGCCTGTTCATCACCACGCAGAAGGCGCTGTCGCCCATCAGTGAGCCCTCGGTCGCCGGACTGGTCGCGTATTCGTGCCGGTCGAAGTAGAAGAAGCTGTCGCCGCCTGTGACCATCGCGTAGTCACCGGCCCAGCCCGCCTCGAGCAGCGCGTCGGCCAGCATCACGCCGTAGAGGCCACCGGAACAGAACTGCCGAATCTCGGTGGCCGCGCCGCCCGACGCTCGGCCGAGGACGGTCTGCTGGATCGAATTCTGAATAGGCCAGAAATGCTCGCCCTGGTAAAGGGTTCCGCAGTGGAACGAGGCCGCCAGACTCTCCGCTGCAGCCCCGAGCAGACCGGGATCGAGCTGGGCGCCCGCCCGTTCCACGAGATCGTGCACGGACGCCATCTCTTCGGACGGGCCGCAGAGATGGCGCGGACGGCCGTCACCATCGGTGCCGTCCGGCACATAGGTGGACACTGCGCTCAAGTAGGCCAACGGTCAGTCCATCTCCACAGCCGAGAGGCGTTCCGCCGCGCTCAGCTGCAACTCCTCGACCTTGTGGAACGCCGCCATCAGGTTGGCGATGGTTGCCGGGACGATCTGGAACGAGTCGGTGCCCTCATTGACCAGGTATGCGCCGTCGTCGGCGATGTTCACCAGGTTCAGGTAGTTCGCGTTACGCAGCTCGTAGTCGTGCGTGAAATCCGCCGAACCACCGAGCAGTATCGACGCGTTGATCGGGCAGTCCTCGAAGAAGTCCGCCGGCTTCTCGTCAGCGAACTGCGCCTCCTTGCGCGGCCGCGTTCCGCCCGTGAAGTCCGGCAGCGCCTCCAGGACGACCTGAGGGAAGTCGGCGTTCACGCAGCCGATGATCTGGATGTCCTCGCCGAAAATGAGCTGTGGCCCGGGATCCTGCGTGATGACCGCGCTGTAGCCGTTCGTGCCGATCATCCCGAACAGACGGTAGAGCTGTTGTTCCGCACCGGATCCGAGCCGGCCGAACCCCAGCATCAGAAAGGCGGGATACCGCAGCGCCTCCAAGATGCGCACCCGATCCGGTGTCAGTTCGGACCGTTGCCGAGCCATCGCGGCGCGCCGGTCGGCCTCGACCTCGCGCATGTACTTCTGCCGGTTGCGGTAGGCAAGCGGGAACGGCAGCCGGTCGAGACCGAGCGCTTCCCACAGGCACCGGAAGTCGAACCCGCTCATGAACCAGGGCTCGACGTCATAGCGCAGCGGCGCGACGTCGTCGGTGATCATGTCGAACTGTCTTCCCCGAGGTCGAGACTGCGGTCAGGGCGTCCGCGCAGCGGTTTTTGCCGCCCTGACCGCAGTGTCGACGAGCCGATCGTCAGAACCCGCCCGCGAGGTGGGCGTCGAGCGCCCTCGCGTCGTCCTGCGACTGGTTGCCGCCCGACCGGGTCTGGGTGATCTCCATCAGCACGTTGTCCAGCATCTGCGAGATCTCGATCTGCTTCTGCTGCAACGCCGCCGCGGCCTGTCCTTCGTAAACCCCGGACAGGGCGTTGAAGACCTTGGCGACTTCCTCGCGCAACGCCTGCGCGTCGTTGGTGCGGCCCTGGATGTCTTCCAGCGAGGCGTTGTTGGCCTCGTACTGATAGCGAATGGTGTCGGTCATGCGTGTGTCTCTTCCTTCTAGTCGGTGTCGTGGCTGACCAGCGTGCGGATGTCGCCCTTGCCCTTTTCGGCGACCTGCGTCAGCTGGCCGATGACGTAATTGAAGTCATCGGAGTGCTGGGTCATGATGCTGCGGAACACCTGCGCGCGACCGCCCAGCCAGGAACCGGACGTCATGGTCTCGGTGCTGTCGAGGATCTTGCTGGCCAGTGTCCGAAGGTTGCCCATCGCCTCGTCGACCTGGGTGATCTTGGTTTCGGCTTCGGATGGCGTGAGATTGAGCGTCATATCTTCCTCTCGTTGTGTCCAACGGCGTTACCCGCCGCACGAATTGAGACTCGTAACTGAGCTGGATCTAGCACTCCTCCCATCTGTCGCCGGCAAGCCCGATGAGCTGATCGACGCCCTGCGCGATGGCGTGATCGGACCCCGGTTTGAACGTTGTCCACAGTTGGTTGCTCGGTGATGCGCTGGGGGCGGCGACGATCCGCCCCCGTTTGGTGTAGAACACCCCGAGCGCGGCGGAGGAGCGGGTGATGCGATCGTCCTCGGGATCGAGCGCGTACGACACCACTTCGGCGAACGCCTGCCGAGACGCCAGCGCCGAACCGAGCAGCATGGCGGCTCGCGGCTCCGCCCCGAGCGCGCGGATACGGTCCGAAAGCTCCGTGGCGTCATGCGTTCCCGACAACGCCTCGCTGAATGCGTCGAGCGGAGCACCCACCGGTGGTATCTCGGCGGCCACGGCTGCGGGCAGGTGGCGCAGCAGCGCGCGCACCGCGACGCCGGTGGACGCGGGACCGGGTGCCGCACCGAGATCCTCGAGGGTGGTCTCGGTGCCGACCCGGCAGGCAGTCACGACCCGGGTGCCCGCCCGAACGACGGCGACCCGCGCGATGCCGTCGGGGGTGACCAGGCGCATCGCAAGTTCACGGGGAGGTCGTTGTAGCGCGGTCAGCACCGAGCCCAACTCGGCGGCGAGTTCGCCGTGTTCGATCAACCCGCGCTCGGTGAGGTTGTGTGTCGCAACATCGGAGGCGGCGAGCAGTTCCGACTCGGTGCTGTGGCGGGGGCGTACGTCGAGGACGACCGGCCACGACTGCACGCCGATCCGCGCAGCGGCAACCTGCAGCTCGTCGTCACTGACGACGAAACGCGCTGCGCACACCGCGGTCACAGGTTCAGCTTCCGATCGACACCGAGGACCGGGGGAGCCACCCAGCTGTCATCCACTTGCTGAAGCGTGCGCTCGGGTTCGTCGGCGAACCCCTCCACACGAGGCTCCTCCGGCGCGACCAGCTCGTCGAACAGCGCGGTGTCCGGCCCCCAGCTGACGTTCGACACAGTGAACGGCGCGTCGTTGTCCGCGGTGGCCGGAAGCCACGGCTGACCCGAATCCGACAGTCCGGCGGCGGATTCGCCGGCGCCGTCCAGGGCTGCCGCCGGCTGGCTCGAGTCGTAGTCGCGGCCCTGATCGCCGCGGCCCATCGCGCCCATGGGCGCGTACGGGGCGCCGTGCATCCCGGCGCCGCCCGCACCTCCGGCCGACGCCGCTGCGGTGCGCTGCAGATTCTTGGGGTCCGCGGTGGACTTGACTTCCTGCGCTGTCATCGGACCCAGCGGCATCGCCGGAATCCCGCCACCCGCCGCGCCGCCCGCTGACCCGCCACCGGCGGTCTCGGCCGCGGCGCCGCGTTCGGCGGCGAGCGCGTTGCCTTTCGACACGTCCGGGGGAGGCGGCTGCTCCCACGGCTGCGCCAGGTGGGCCACCGCCTCCTCGTACGACGTCATCACCGCCGCCGCGTTGGCCTGATCGGCGGTCGCGGCCTCGTCGAATTCGGCGAAACGGCCCGTCAGGACTGCACCGTTGTACGCCGCCAGCGATGCCATCATGTCTTGTGCCGCCTTGGCTTCGATTGCCTCCGAGACGCTGGGCATGGCCAGCACCGCGACGGTGTTCGCGACGGCGGCCTCCTCGGCCCGCTGGCCGTTGGCCGCCGCGCTGAGGCTGACGGCCTGCAGCCATTTGCCGAACTCCTCGAGGCGCCGCGCGGCCGCGTCCGAGGCCTGGCTCTCCCACACCCCTTTCAGGCGGATCAGCAGCTTGTCGAAATCCTGTGATACCGCGGTGATTTCGTTGGCGACTCGAATCCATGCTGCGCCCGCGTTACCCACGGAAGCCGGCCCGGGACCTTCGGTGAGGTCCCGCGCCAGTTGTTCCGTGCTGCGGGAAGCCCACGCAACATTGGTGAATCCCATATCAGCTGATGAAGTCCCCGTCAGCCGCGGCGACGTTGTTCGAGTGGCCCCGCAGCGTGGCCGCCACCTCGTGCATTTCGCCGAGGCCTCTCTCGGTGGCGGTGCCGAACGAGGCGTGGACCTCGTTGAGGGTCGCGGCCACGCGCTGAGAGACCTCGTCGCGGCCCGGCGCGGTCACCGCGAGATGGGCGGACTCGTCGTGGATCACGCGCTCGACGCGGGCGGCGAGCTCATCGAGTTGACGGCTGACGTCGAGCACCTCGGCAGGCTGGATCGACATCCCGGCGTTATCGGCCATTCGTTGCTCCTCACTGACTTCTAGATCCGGAGTTCGACATCCGGCGGTTCGTTCGGGTCGGACGCGCCGAGTACGGGTGGCGCTGACGTGCCGAGATCCCCGACGATCTCGCCGCCTTTGTCGGTGGTGTGCAGGAACGGCGCCGCGGTGTGGGTGTTCGACGAGTTCGCGCCCGCACCGGCACCGGCCATCGGGGCGTACGGTGCGCCCATCATCCCGCCGCCTCCCGCGCCGACGCCCGCGGTTGCGCGTACCGTCGCCTGCTGGGTGGTCGCGGTCTCGGGCTGCACCATGGGTGAGGACGCCAGGGACCGTAACGCCGGTGATCCACCTCCGGCGCCGCCGTAGCCACCGCCCCCGCCACCGCCGGCGCCGCGCGGTGCCATCGCCGCCGCACCACCGCCTGCGGCACGGGCGGGTTCGTCTGCCGCGGCGGCGGATTCGCTCGCCGCCTGGCTCGCGGCTTGGCTTGCGGCGCCGGTGGCCGCTTGAATACCGGCTTGGGCGCCTTTGGTCGCCATCGACATCAGCGGGGACGCCATGCCCGCGAGGGGGGAGCCGGCCGCCGTGGGAGCGGCGGTCACCCCGACGGGCGCACCTGCGGCGGTGACCTGGGCAGCCTGCGTGCCCAATGACGCCTGCAGTGACGCGATCACCTCGGCCGCGGAGGCGATGGCCTTGTTGGCCGCCGCGATGGCTGCCGCCCAACCCCACGGAAAGATGATGTTCGGGCCGATCGCCGCCATGGTCGCCTGAAATTCGGCGATGATGGCGATCATTCGCGCGCGTGCCTGGGCCACGTCGGCGGAGGCGGCGGCGAGGCTGCTGCGCAACACCTCCGACTGTTCGGCGACGCGCGCGCCGTCGGAAACGGCGGCGGCCGTCTTGGCCGCCGCGGCGGTGCTGGAGGCGCCCTGCCACGAGTCGTCGACAGCCCCGAGGGAATGCGCAAGCGTGCCGCTGGTGGACTGGAACACCTGGGAGATGCCCTGCAGCATCGCCAACGGGTCGGTCCCTTCGAACAGTCCTGAGCCCAGCGTGCCGAGCGCATCGGTGACCGGGCTGATCAGCGCACTCGGGTCCATCGGACTCGCCTGCGGCTCGGGCTCCGGAGGCTGTTCTTCCGGCCGCGGCTCCTCGCCATTTTCCGGCTTCGCTTCTTCCGGAGAAGATAACCCCAATCGGGCCAAAATTTCCTTTACTGGCAAATTCAGAAAGTCCTGAAGACTCTGCTCTTGCGCCGCGATCGCCGGCGTCGGGTCATAGCCGGGGATGGTGTGCGCCAACTGCCCGGTCGGATTGACGGGCGCCGGAGGGACGAGGGCTGCCATCGGTGCCGCGGAACTATCCGTTGTCGGCGGCAACGACGGCGGACTTAGCCGAGTCGGTCGCGGCGCTGACCCCGGCGTGCACACCGCCGACCAGCAGGGTGCCGGCCAAATTGTTTGCCTGAGCTGGCCCGTAAGCCGCCAGAAACGCCGCGCCGATCGGTCCGAGCGCAAGGGCCACCGTGTTCACGACGGCCGCAGAGTCCGCGGTTCCGGCGGCGACGATCGCCGCGGACGCGGACTGGCTGGCGGTGGAGAATGCGGACATGCCGGCGGGAACGGCGAGAAATGCGTCACTCATGGCGTCAGTACCTTCCGAACTATCGTCCCGGACTCGGGGATAGACTTGGCTCCGCAGAGGAATTCACTATAGCGGTGTACCGCGCCAGCAGCTAACGATTTTCGGCGCGCATGAATGCATTCAAAAGGCGCGATAATTAGTATTGTTGGCGTCAAAATTGCCGAGCAAATATTGACCGCTGTGGTGGCGACCGTGCTGCCGTTACACCGCCCCGTCTCGTCGTCACGTCCGTGTACCTGTGAACAGTGCGGTTGAGGTGCGAGCAGCACGGCGATTGTCGCGGTGCGGTGCCGTCAGCTACCAGCTTGGGGAACGCGGACCCTTCGCCTGTTTTGAAAACGGCTGTCGGGTAACCGAGTTCGAGGATGCGACACGGTGCGTCCGCGCTCGCCTACCGGTTGGGCTCGAAAACGGTTTGATCCCAACGGGTCAACGGGGCCAGTTCGAGCTCGCGCATGCGCGATGCGAACTGCTCGGTCAGAAAGCCCTGCCGTTCGGCGGCCACTGCGGCGGCCGCGTGCGCGGTCTGCACGATGAGGCTCGCGAGTGCATCGGCGCCCAGGCGGTGGGCGTTGTCGCCCAGCCACAACCCGGTCATCGCGCCGTAGCCGTCGACTTCGACGGTGACGTTCTCATCGCGGCTGCTGACGCGCGCCGAGATCGATTGGCAGTGTTCGTCCATCGCCTGCATCAGGTCGCGTTGCTTCTGGATGCGGGCGATCAGAGAGTCCGCCAGACCGGTCACGGCTGCCTCATCCATGTCGCGGGAAGATCGTCGTCGGCGCCGAAGACCTGCTGCTCAGCATCGAGGAGGTCGGCCTCGGTCGCCAGCCGCATCGTCCGGATTACGCTGGCGTCAAAGCCTTTTTCGACGAGGTCGCGGCGCCGGGCCACCTGTGCCCTCGCTGCCGCCAGCCGGCACAGCGCCAAGATGTCGTCGGCCAATTGCTGCGGCGAGCTCTGCAATGCCGTTCGGTCGAGCCGAAGCGCGAGCGGTAGGCCACGCTCGGTGGTGCGTACGGCGATGGAACCATTTGCTGATCGAACCGTCGGCTGCGGCATGGTTCTACGTTAGACAAATCGGGGTCCGCCGCAACGGTCAATCTGCGTACAATCACGAGCGTCCGTCCGGAAGTCAGCGGGCCCAGGATGTGCGAAACACTCGTCAGCACTACGCATTCTGTCGAGACCGAGTGTCTGTCCTCGCATATCGCGCTCAGCGGCGCGCAGCGCAGTGAGGAGACTGATCACCTCAAATGAGTGCCACCAACGACGCGCAGCGGGTGTTCGATGCGGGCGTGCTGTCGCTGGGCATCCCCATCGACGGCATGGAGACCGAGCGCGACGTCGACTACGCCGCGCGAGCATTCAAGCGCGCCACCGAGTACGACCCCGACATGTGCGACGCATGGCTCGGCCGCGCGGCTGCCGGTGACACCGGCGCGGAGGTCCTCTATCACCTGTACCGGACCAGTTCGACGTCGCTGTTTCGGGAACAGCGAAGGCTGGGGCTTCCGCCGCGCACGCTCATGGGTCGCTTTCAGACGGGTCTGTATCTCGACTATCCGCTGGGCACCAAGACCGAGATCCATCTCGCGTACGCGGCGAGCATGATCGCCGCCAAGGACTTTGACGAGGCCGAACGGGTTCTCGATGAGTTGGACACGGTGCGCGCCACCGTCCCCGACGGAGACCGTCAGGCCGACGACATCTGCGCCTACATCCGCGGCGTGCTGCACTTCACCACGCAACGCTGGCCCGATGTGCTGACCGCGGTGAGCAATTCAGCGTCGTTCACCGATGAGTACATCGCCGCGGGCGCTCACCTCATGGTGGGCTCGGCATGCGCCCAGATGGGGTTGTTCGGCGAGGGAATCCGACGCCTCGATCAGGCGATCGCAGGTCCGATCCCGGCGGCCCGCAAGGCGGCGGAGTTCTGTAAAGGGCTGACACTGCGGGAGATGGGCAACGAACAGGACGCTCGCGTCATCTTCGAGCGCATCTACAGCGAGGAGCCCGGCTTCGAGGCCAACGCGGCCGCGCTGGCCGATCCCAAGTACCGCTTGGTCATCACATCCAAGGAGATGATCGACGCGCGGACCGATCGCTGGGATCCCGACAGTGCCCCCAGCGCGGCCGATCTCGTCGGTGACGACCTGTCCGAACGGGGCAACGAGTATTTGCGGGCCGCGCAGGAGGAACTGGACCGTCAGATCGGGCTGTCCGAGGTCAAGCTTCAGGTGGCGAAGCTCAAATCGGCCGCCATGCTGGCGAAAGTGCGCGGCGACAAGGGGCTGAATGCCGCTGCGCGTTCCCTGCACCTGGCCTTCACCGGCCCACCGGGCACCGGCAAGACGACCATCGCCCGCGTTGTCGCTCAGACGTACTGCGGCCTCGGCCTGCTGCGGACGCCGAACATCGTCGAGGCGAAACGCAGCGACTTCGTCGGGCAGCACCTGGGCAGCACAGCGATCAAGACGACGGCCCTGATCGATTCGGCGATGGACGGCGTGCTGTTCATCGATGAGGCGTACACGCTGATCCAGACGGGCCTGGCCGGCGGTGACGCGTTCGGCAGGGAGGCGGTCGACACGCTACTCGCCAGGATGGAGAACGACCGGGATCGCCTGGTGGTCATCATCGCCGGCTACGACGCCGAGATCGACAGATTCCTCGCCTCGAACGAGGGTCTGGCGTCACGGTTCACCAAACGCATCCGGTTCCAGTCGTACAACGCCGCCGAACTCGGTGACATCGGTCGGCTCATCGCGCGATCCCGTGACTCGGAGCTGTCGGACGCCGCGTACGAGGAACTGGTCGCGACCTGCCTCGGGCTGTGCGAGGGCGAGGCGCTGGACCCGAGCGGTCAACTGCGCAGACGCGTCGACCTGCTCGGTAACGGCCGGTTCGTCCGCAACGTCATCGAAGCGGCCGAGGAGGAACGCGAGTACCGGCTGAGTGAGCAGCACGGGACCAGCCTGCAGGACCTCGACGAGAGCTCGTTGATGCGCATCGAGGTCTCCGATATGCAGGCGGCGCTGCGACAAGTGCTCGGCATGCTGACGCCGAACTGACAAGGAACACGACGATGACGCGACACGTCGGACAGAACCCCGCTACGGCAACGCCGTTCGTCAGTGCCGCCGCCGAGCCGGCGTGGCCTGCGGTGCCCACCGACGGCGAATTGGGCCTGGTGCAACGCCAACCGGTGCCGAGGACCGGCTGGCGCGGTGCGGTGCACCGGGTGACCGGTCTCAACCCGGGCGTATCGGCGAAGGAGGCGGGCCACCGCGCGCTCGTCGAGCGTGTCAACCAGCCGGTACGCGGGCCGCACAGCGTGGCCGTGCTGTCGCAGAAGGGCGGTGTCGGCAAGACCACGATCACGGTCGGGCTGGGCGCGACGCTGGCGGCCACCCGCGGAGACCGGATCATCGCGGTCGATGCCAACCCCGATTTCGGTACCCTGGCCCAGCGCGGCCCGGACGAGACCGAGTCCACGGTGCGCGACGTGCTGCTCGACGACCGCATCGTGCGCTACTCGGACATGCGCCTGCACACCTCGCAGAGCACCAGCCGGCTGGAGATCCTGGCCTCCGAGCGGGACCCCGCAACCTCAGAAGCGTTCTCCGAAGCGGACTATCGCGGCGTGCTGCAGGTGCTGCAGCGGTTCTACAACATCATCCTCACCGATTGCGGTACCGGCCTTGTGCACTCGGCGATGGCCGGCGTGCTCAGCGAGGCGGACATGGTCATCGTCGTGGCCTCACCCGCCGTGGATTCGGCGCGCAGTGCGTGGGCGACGCTGCGCTGGCTCGAGCGGCACGGCTATGCACATCTGATCCCCGGGGCGACGGTCGTCTTCAGTGCGTCCCGGCCGGGGGAGCTGGGGCTCGACCTCGACCAGCTGGCGCCGCAGTTCCTACCGCGGGTGCGCGCGATGCACGTCATCCCGTTCGACGACCATCTGGCCGAGGGGTCTCAGATCGACCTCGAGTTGTGCGCGGCCGAGACCCGGCAGGCGTTCCTCGGGCTGGCCGCCACTGTCACCGACACGGTGTCGGCCGCTCATGTTGCATACCGCAGGTAGGTAAGTGCATACTCTGGGTATGCAAATGTCACGATCGGACCTGGAGCAGCTGTCCCAGCGGTACTTCGCGGCGTGGGCCGCCCGCGATCCCGACGCGATTGCCGCGCTGCACACCGACGACACCCGGTTCTGGACGCACACGGGCACAACACCCGCCGTCGGTCGTCAAGCGGCCCGCGACGCGTTCGCGACGATCTTCGAACAGTTCCCGGACTTCTCGTTCGAGATCTACCGGGTGCTCTACGGTGACGACCACTGGGTGCTGGACTGGGCGCTGATCAACGGGTCCGTCCGGTTCGACTGCCTCGATCTGGTGACGGTGACCGCCGACGGCCTGGTGGCGCGCAAGGACTCGTTCATCGATTCGGCCCAGTTGACGGCGACGGTGAACGGGGCGGGCGCGTGACGTCGGCGGTCGACGAGCTGCCGCTGGTCGACGCCCTGCCCGTCGAGCACCTCTTCGATATGCGCGTGAATCTGGCTCCAGTGCAACCGATCTCGACCCCGATGGGCACCCGGTTGACGTTCGTCGCCACCGGCGGCACCATCGACGGGCCGAGGTTGCGAGGTGAAGTGGTTCCCGGCGGCGGTGACTGGCTGCTCGTCGGCGCCGACGGCACCGGGCGGGTCGACGTGCGAGCGACCCTGCGCACGCACGACGGGGTGCTCATCCACTTCGAGAGCGCCGGAATCATCAAGGTCCCCGCAGACGGGCTGCAGCGGCTCTCGGCCGGGCACGCACTGCCGTTCGACGAGACCTATGTGCGGACCACGCCGAGATTCGCCACCTCCGACCCGGGCTACTCCTGGCTCAGCGAGATTGTGGCGGTGGGCTTCAACGTGCTCTCGCCCAATCGGGTCGACTACCGGGTCTATCGGGTGCTGTGATCCTCAGGCGCCGCTCGACGGTCGTCGCTCAGAGTGTGCTGCAGCCACCGGAGCACAGGAGGGGCGACCTCCTGCACGCCCGACTCGGCGACGATCCAGTGCGGCATGTCCGGATGGACCTGATGCTCGGCGCGGTAACGGTCGGCGATGCGGCGGGAGATCCACGGCGCGACATTGCGGTCCTCACCGCCGCTGACGCACAACACCGGGCAGGTGACGGCACGGGCATCCATGCGTACCGAGCGCGTGCCGAACGTCAACGCGCGGAACACCTTGCCCGAGTCGGGGACCAGCTGTGGGATCAGACGATCCTGCTCGACACCCGGGAGCGTGCTCAACGGCACGGCCCGCATGGTGCGCGCACTCGGCAGGAACGGCCGTCCCGCGAGCACCGCGGGCAGCACGGGAAACAGGTGTGGCAGCGACCGCAGCTGAGGCCAGAGCACGCCGGGAGGTACCGACGCGAGCAGCACGAGAGCGCGAACGTCCCTCTGCGCGGCCAACTTCTGTCCGAGCAGCCCACCGATGCTGTGGCCGACCACGACAGCGGGTGCGCGCAGGCTGTCGTAGGCCTCGAGGGCCGTCTCGACGAACTCGGCCACACCGCTGGCGGAAAGCACCGCGCGGTCCGTCGGGTCGCGGCCCGGCAGCGAGGGGGCGTGACACTCGAATCCCGCCGCCCGGAAGAACTCGAGCCACGGTTCGCACAGCGCCGGTCGGCCGAACACCGAGTGCAGAAACAGAATCGGTGGCTTCTGCAGGTCGTACGTCACAGAATGATTGTGATGGAACCGGATTCGCGCGTCCATTACCTGTGAGGTCATGAATCCTGTGGGAGGACCATGAGTACGTTCCCTTTGATCCACGGTGCCGGCGACGGAGGTTGGTACTGGTACCTGGTGGGCGCCGAGTTGGTCAGACGCGGCCACGACGTCGTCGCACCCGACCTTCCCGCCGATGACGAGTCGTTGACCCTGCACGACTACGCGGACGCGGTGGCGGAACAAATCGGTGACCGCAGCGGCCTCGTCGTCGTCGGGCAGTCATTCGGCGCGTTCACCGCACCGCTGGTCGCCGACCGCCTCGGAGCCGATGCGCTCATCCTGGTCGCGGGCATGGTCCCTCGTCCGGGCGAACCTCCCGGCGACTGGTGGGAGAACACCGGCTACGCCGAAGCGGCGCAGGGCGACGACGACCCGTACGTGTCCTTCTACCACGACGTACCCCGGGCGTTGGCCGACGAGGCGATGAGCAGGGAGCGCGCGCACCCCTCGGAGACGTCACAGCGGGAGCCGTGGCCCCTCGCGGACTGGCCCGAGGTGTCCACGCGGTTCGTGCTCTGCACCGAGGACCGCTTCTTTCCGCCCGCTTTCCTGCGGGAGGTGGTCGCCGAACGACTGCGGATCGTTCCGGAGGAGATCAGCGCCGGACATTGCGTGGCGCTCAGCCGTCCCCGGGAGTTGGCCCAACTCCTTGCATACTGAGGGAATGTCGACGCACGCAGCAGCGAGCCGCCCGCGGGCCGCCCGGCGCACACAGGCCGAGCGCACGGAGGCGACCGTGGCGGCGCTGGTGCGGGCCGCTCGGGACCTGTTCGCCGAGAACGGTTATGAGGCAACATCGCTGGAGGCGGTTGCGGCGCGCGCAGAGGTGACGAAAGGCGCTGTCTACCACCACTTCAAGGGCAAGCCGCAGCTCTTCGAGGCGGTGTTCACCCGCGAGATCGACGATATGGCGGCGCCGCTGCTGGCCGCGTACCGCAGCAAGCGCGATCCCTGGGCCGGGTTCCACACCGCCTGCCAGGCCTTCCTCGACTTGTGCCTCGACGCCGGCACCCAGCGCATCGTGCTGCTCGACGCCTTCACCGCGCTGGGCTGGGAGCGGATGCGCCGGCTGGAGGCGCCGCTGCTCGAGATGATGGAGACGGGCATCGCCAGGGCGGTCGGCGCGGGCCGCATCGCCAAGCGTCCGGCGGGACCGCTGGCCCATTTCCTGTTCGGAGCGCTGTGCGAGACCGCGATGGTCGTCGCCCGCGCCGACGACCAGCCTGCGGCGCAGCGGCAGGCCGTCGCCGAGCTCCGCCGCATCCTCGACGGCCTGGTGATCGGCTGATTCGGAGCCACAACCGCGACGTGGGAAGATGGGACGCGTGTTGCGTTGGACCACTGCTGGTGAATCTCACGGCCGCGCCCTGGTGGCCGTGGTCGAAGGCATGGTTGCGGGGGTCCACGTCACCTCCGACGACATCGCCGCGCAGCTGGCCCGGCGCCGTCTGGGGTACGGCCGCGGCGCCCGGATGAAATTCGAACAGGACCTGGTCACGATGCTGGCCGGCGTCCGTCACGGTGTCACGCTGGGCGGGCCGATCGCGATCGAGATCGGCAACACCGAGTGGCCCAAGTGGGAGACGGTGATGGCGCCCGACCCCGTCGACGCCGCTGAGCTGGCCGAAAGCGCCCGCAACGCCCCGTTGACCCGGCCCCGGCCCGGCCACGCGGACTACGCGGGCATGCTCAAGTACGGATTCGACGACGCCCGGCCGGTGCTCGAACGCGCCAGCGCCCGCGAGACCGCCGCCCGCGTCGCCGCAGGCACCGTCGCGCGCGCATTCCTCAAAGAGGCGCTCGGCGTCGAGGTCCTCTCGCACGTCATCTCCATCGGTGCCTCCGCCCCGTATGACGGTCCGCCGCCGCAGGCCGGTGACCTCGCCGCGATCGACGCCAGCCCGGTGCGCGCCTTCGACGAGGCCGCCGAGAAGTCGATGATCGACGAGATCGAGGCCGCCAAGAAGGACGGCGACACCCTCGGCGGTGTGGTCGAGGTGGTCGCCAACGGGCTGCCCATCGGGCTCGGCTCGTTCACCAGCGGTGACAACCGACTCGACAGCCAGTTGGCCGCCGCGGTGATGGGCATCCAGGCGATCAAGGGCGTCGAGATCGGCGACGGTTTCGAAACCGCACGCCGGCGCGGCAGCGTCGCGCACGACGAGATGTACCCGGGCCCCGACGGCGTGGTGCGGTCGACGAACCGGGCCGGCGGCCTCGAAGGCGGTATGACCAACGGCCAACCGCTGCGCGTCCGCGCCGCGATGAAGCCGATCTCGACGGTGCCTCGCGCGCTGGCCACCGTCGACATGGCCACCGGCGAGGAGGCGGTCGCGATCCATCAGCGCTCCGACGTGTGCGCCGTGCCCGCCGCCGGTGTGGTGGTCGAAACCATGGTGGCGCTGGTGCTGGCGCGCGCGGTCCTGGACAAGTTCGGCGGTGACTCGCTGGCGGAGACGCGGGCCAACGTCGACAACTACCTGCGGACAGTCGCCGAGCGGCAGCGTTCCTCACAACCGGTGCAGGCCTCGGGCTGATGGCGCCGCGGGCCGTGCTGGTCGGGTTGCCGGGGTCGGGCAAGTCGACGATCGGGCGCAGGCTGGCCAAGGTGCTCGGCCTTCCCCTGCTCGACACCGACGCCGCCATCGAGGAGACGACCGGGCGCACCATCGCCGACATCTTCGCCGCCGACGGCGAGCAGGAGTTCCGCCGGATCGAGGAGGACGTGATCAAGTCCGCGTTGCAGACCCACGACGGCATCCTGTCGCTGGGCGGCGGCGCGGTGACCACGCCGGGTGTCTGCGAGGCCCTGGCCGGGCACACCGTCATCTATCTGGAGATCAGCGCCGCAGAGGGCGTGCGCCGGACCGGCGGCAGCACGGTACGGCCCCTGCTCGCCGGCGGTGACCGCAGTGAGAAGTTCAAAGAGCTGATGGCGCAACGGGTTCCGTTGTACCGAAAGGTGGCCACCATCCGCGTCAACACCAACCGGCGCAACCCGGGTGCCGTCGTGCGCCACATCGTGGCCCGGCTGGAGAACGAGGACACCGCGAACGCGCGGCGGCGTCGCCGCCCGCCCTGGCGGCGAGGACCGTCCTCACTGGCCGCCGAACCCAGTACCGAGGCCCCGCCGTCACCGGCGGTGGTCGCCGCACGCAACGCAAAGGCCAACCGTGACTGAACCGGTAACCGTCAACGTCCTGGTCGATCGGCCCTATCCGGTGATCATCGGCACCGGCCTGCTCGGCGAGCTCGAGCGGGTGCTCGAGGGCAGGCACAAGGTCGCGATCCTGCATCAGCCGACACTGGCACAGACCGCCGAGGCCATCCGAGCAATGTTGTCGGACAAGGGGATCGACGCGCACCGCATCGAGATCCCGGACGCCGAAAAGGGCAAGGACCTGCCCGTCGTCGGCTTCATCTGGGAGGTGCTGGGCCGCATCGGCGTCGGCCGCAAGGACGCGATCGTCAGCCTGGGCGGGGGAGCGGCCACCGACGTCGCGGGTTTCGCGGCGGCGACCTGGCTGCGCGGGATCGACATCGTGCACGTGCCCACCACGCTGCTCGGGATGGTCGACGCCGCGGTCGGCGGCAAGACCGGCATCAACACCGACGCCGGCAAGAACCTCGTCGGTGCGTTCCACCAACCCGCCGCCGTGCTCGTCGATCTCGCCACGCTGGAAACCCTGCCGCACAACGAGCTCGTGGCCGGGATGGCCGAGATCGTCAAGGCCGGCTTCATCGCCGATCCGACGATCCTCGACCTCATCGAGGCCGACCCCGAGGCCGCCGTGTCACCGACCGGCGATGTGCTGCCCGAGTTGATCCGCCGGGCGATCGCGGTCAAGGCCGAGGTGGTCGCCGCCGACGAGAAGGAGTCGCAGCTGCGCGAGATCCTCAACTACGGGCACACGTTGGCGCACGCCATCGAACGCCGTGAGCGCTATCAATGGCGCCACGGGGCGGCGGTGTCGGTGGGGCTGGTGTTCGCCGCGGAGCTGGGCCGGCTGGCCGGACGTCTCGACGACCAGACCGCCGACCGGCATCGCGCCGTCCTCACCGCGCTGGGTCTGCCCGTCAGCTACGACCCCGAGGCGTTCCCCGAGCTGCTCGAGAACATGGCGGGGGACAAGAAAACCCGTGCGGGCGTGTTGCGGTTCGTCGTGCTCGACGGTCTCGGCAAGCCGGGCCGGCTGGAGGGCCCCGACCCGTCGCTGCTGGCGGCGGCCTACGGAGAAATAGGAGCGGTGGCGTCGTGACCCGAACAGTGCTGGTGCTCAACGGCCCGAACCTGGGCAGGCTCGGACGGCGCGAACCCGACGTCTACGGCAGCACCACCCACGACGAGCTGGTGGCGCTGATCGAGCGCGAAGCCGACGAGCTCGGAATGAAAGCCGTTGTGCGACAGAGTGACAGCGAAGCCGACCTGCTGGGCTGGATTCACGCCGCCGCCGATGCGGGGGACCCGGTGATCCTCAACGCCGGGGCGTTGACGCACACGTCGGTCGCGCTGCGCGACGCCTGCGCCGAGCTGCGGGCGCCGCTGATCGAGGTGCATATCTCCAACGTGCACCAGCGTGAGGAGTTCCGGCACCACTCGTATCTGAGTGCGGTCGCCACCGGCGTGATCGTGGGTCTCGGCGTGCACGGTTACGTCCTTGCTCTGCGGTATCTGGCAACGACCGCAGAGGACAGCGCGGCCGGCTAGCACGGTCCACCATGTCGGCGGCGCAGAGCCGCTCCGGCGGAGCGAGGCGGCATCTCGGCGCCCGATGAGTTCGACACGCATGCGTCGCGTCAATAAATTTCTGGTGGGCCCCGGAATTCTGGGCTAACTAGCTTTATCGCTTTACTGCGCGCTCAGTAATGGCTGATTTACTAAAAACGGCATTTGTAGCAAAAACAGGCCGGCGATCCTGCCAAAAACCGATCTTGACTTTGCACAGGCAAGTTAGCTAAGCCTTACGTAATCTGCTCTACTGTCTTGGCCGTCGGGAGGCGGCTCCGCCGCCGTTCCACACATGGCGATTCCAGTAAAGGTTGGTGTAGATGCGCATCGTCGCGTTCGGTTTTCAGACCTGGGGGGTCCGAACCCTTCAAGCGCTGCTCGATCTCAACCACGACGTCGCCCTCGCCGTCACGCATCCGGCCAGCGAGCAGGCCTACAAGGCGATCTGGTCCGAGTCGGTCGAGGACTTCGCCCGCGACCGCGACATCCCGGTGCACCTCACCGAGCGCATCGACAACGACACCATCGACCTGGTGAAGCGGGCCGAACCCGACGTCATCGTCGTCAACAGCTGGTACACCTGGATGCCGCCCGAGCTCTACCAACTCCCGCCGCACGGAACGCTGAACATGCACGATTCCCTGCTGCCCAAATTCACCGGATTCTCCCCGGTGTTGTGGGCGCTGATCAGCGGCGAGAACGAGTTCGGATTGACCATTCACCGGATGGACGAGGGGTTGGACACCGGCGACATCCTGGTGCAGCATTCGCTGCCGATCGGGCCGACTGCGACGGGCACCGAATTGGTGCTGCGCGGAATGGAATTGATCCCCGGCGCGCTCGACGAGGCGCTGACGGCCCTGGAATCCGGCACGGCCGTGTGGCGTCCGCAGAACAAGGCGGAGCGCACGTACTTCCACAAGCGCTCCGAGCGCGACAGCCTCATCGACTGGCACTGGGCCGCCGAGGATCTCGAGAGGTTCGTGCGTGCCCTGTCGGACCCGTATCCCCGCGCGTTCACCCACTACCGCGGCGAGCGGATCGAGATCGTCGAGGCCCGGATCTCGGAGGCCCGGTACGGCGGGACGCCGGGACGGGTGATCGTCCAGGAGGGCGGCGGTGTCGCGGTGTGCGGGCCGGACGCCGTGCGGGGCGGCAACCACGGGCTGGTGATCACCGGCGTCCGCACGGCCGACGGGGCGGAACACGCGGGCGACGAATTCTTCCTGCGTGGCGGCTACCTGACGAACCAGGCGTAGCCATGCCGTTGCTGGCGAACCGGCCCGCCCCTCCGAAACTGCTTGCGGCGCACCGGCGGATGCTCGCTGCGATGCCGGTGCCCCTGGTGCGGCACGCCTTTCACCTCACCATGATCCACCGATGGGGTAACTTCGAGGAACCGCGCACCTTCAACGAGAAGGTCAACTGGCGAATTCTCTACGACCGACGCGACCGCATCGTCGCCGCCTGCGACAAGATGCGGATGAAGGAGATGGCGCGCGCGGCCTACCCGGGCAGCGACCTGCGGATCCCGGAAACCTACTGGCACGGCACGGATCTGCGCGACGCGCCCGATCTGCGGACGCTGCCGCCGTGGGTGCTCAAACCGAACCACAGCAGCGGACACGCGCTGTTCGGCCCGGAACCCGACACCGACGTCGAGGCGCTGCTGGACGAGACCCGAGACTGGTGGAAGCGCACTCCGCTCGAGTTGGGCGAGTGGGGCTACGGTGCGGCCCGGCCGCTGCTGCTGCTCGAGGAGCGCATTCCCACGCCCGACGGCGAGCCGCCTGCCGACTACAAGTTCTTCGTCTTCGACGGCCGCGTCGAACTGGTGCAGGTGAACCGCGGCCGGTTCGGTGCCCAGACCGCGACCTTTCTCGACGCCGACTGGAACCGGCTACCCGTGCGCTGGCGGATCCGCCCGGTCGCCGACGAAGCGCGGCCCGCTGAGCTCGACGCCATGCTCGAGATCGCCGCGACGCTGGGAGCGGACTGGGATTTCATCAGGGTCGACCTGTACGCCGTCGACGGTGTGGTGTGGTTCGGCGAGTACACGCCGTACCCCGGCGGGGGGCTGCTGCGGTACCGGCCGCGCGGGTTCGACGCCGAACAGGGCAAGCACTGGCGGCTGCCAGACCTGGCCGAGGTGCAGGCGGGCCGGCCCTGAGACAAGCGCCTAAGCGCGGTCCTCGCGCGGCGTTTGCTCGGTCGGGGGCTCCTCGGTGCCGCCATGGCTGACCGCGGCGAACACGTCGGTGTCGGCGCGGTCGTCGTCACCGGCGTGATGCAGGTGCGGGGTCTGATCGGCCTTGCGGTCGATCATCCACCGGCCGATCGCCACACCGGCGACCGACATCAGGAACACCACCAGCGCGGTGAACGCCGCGAACGTGGTGAGCTCGTTGATCAGCGCCTCGACGTAGAGGCTCTTGTAGAAGATCGAGATGAACCAGGCCACCGCGCCGCTGACGATCCCGGCGAACAGGCCGGCCAGCAGCCACGTCATCGCGAGGTCGCCGCGGCGGTCCGGGTCCGGGTTGGCGCGGGCGTCGTTGCGTCCGTCGACGATGCCCCAGACGAACACCGCGACCGCGAACAGCACCACCAGCACGACACTGATCAGACCCGCCTTGGTTTCCCACGCGTTGATCAGCGCTCCCTGCAGCAATCGCACGATCACCATCAGGGTCGCGAACACCAGTCCGCGCAGCAACCACTTACTCATGGGGCCTCACCTTAGCGAGTAGCGTCATCGACCGTGACTATTTCACAGCGCCGGGACCGGTTGCGCGACCGGCTCGCCGGGGCCGGGCTGGACGCGATGCTGATCTCGGATCTGGTGAACGTGCGGTACCTGTCCGGGTTCACCGGCTCCAACGCTGCCTTGCTGGTCCGTGTCGAGGACGAAACGCCGGTGCTGGCCACCGACGGCCGGTACCGCACCCAGGCCGCGCAGCAGTCGCCGGACGCCGAACTCGTCATCGAGCGGGCCTGTGGCCCCTATCTGGCACGGCGCGCCGCGGCCGACGGTGTGCGACGGCTCGGGTTCGAAAGCCACGTGGTGACCGTCGACGCGTTCGCCACGCTGACGAAGGCGGCCGGTGAGCAGACCGAGTTTGTCCGCGCGGCGGGAACGGTGGAGGCGCTGCGGGAGGTCAAGGACGCCGGCGAGATCGCGCTGCTGCGGCTGGCGTGCGAGGCGGCGGACGCGGCGCTGCACGACCTCGTCGAGCGCGGCGGCCTGCGGCCGGGACGCACCGAGAAGGAGGTCCGCGGCGAGCTCGAGGCGCTGATGCTCGAACACGGCGCCGACGGGCCCTCGTTCGAGACGATCGTGGCGACCGGCCCGAACTCGGCGATCCCGCATCACCGGCCCACCGACGCCGTGCTGGCCGCGGGCGACTTCGTCAAGATCGACTTCGGCGCGCTGGTCAGCGGCTACCACTCGGACATGACGCGCACGTTCGTACTGGCGCCGGTCGCGCAGTGGCAGACCGAGATCTACGAGCTGGTCGCCACCGCACAGCGGGCAGGCCGCGAGGCGCTCGCGCCGGGGGTCGTGCTCAAGGACGTCGACGCCGCGTCGCGGCAGGTCATCGCCGACGCCGGATACGGCGACAACTTCGGCCACGGGCTCGGACACGGCGTCGGCCTGCAGATCCACGAAGCGCCAGGAATCAGCGGCGCGTCCGCCGGTACACTGCTTGCTGGCTCCGCGGTGACGGTGGAGCCCGGTGTCTATCTGCCCGACCGTGGCGGTGTCCGCATCGAGGACACGCTCGTCGTCGGCGGCGGCACTTCGGAGCCGGGCAGCCGGCGACATCAGACCGCAGACTTGCTCACCCGGTTCCCCAAGGAACTGGCCATCCTCTAAAGGAGTACTACCAACGTGGCATCGACCGCCGACTTCAAGAACGGCCTCGTCCTCAACATCGACGGCCAGCTGTGGCAGATCATCGAGTTCCAGCACGTCAAGCCCGGTAAGGGCCCGGCGTTCGTGCGCACCAAGCTCAAGAACGTGGTGTCGGGCAAGACCGTCGACAAGACCTACAACGCCGGCGTGAAGGTCGAGACGGCGACCGTCGACCGGCGCGACGCCACCTACCTGTACCGGGACGGCAGCGACTTCGTGTTCATGGACTCCGAGGACTACGAACAGCACCCGTTGCCCGAGTCGCTGGTCGGCCGCGCCGCCGGCTTCCTGTTGGAGAGCATGCCGGTGCAGATCGCCTTCCACGACGGCACCCCGCTGTACCTGGAGTTGCCGGTCACCGTGGAGCTCGAGGTGACCCACACCGAGCCGGGCCTGCAGGGCGACCGCTCCAGCGCGGGCACCAAACCGGCCACCGTGGAAACCGGCGCCGAGATCCAGGTGCCGCTGTTCATTAACACCGGGGACAAGCTGAAGGTCGATTCGCGCGACGGCAGCTACCTGGGCCGCGTCAATGCCTGACGGAGCCCGCGTCGATGGCTGACCGGCGAGGCGATCGTGGCAGGCACGCGGCCCGCAAGCGCGCCGTCGACCTGCTCTTCGAAGCCGAGGCCCGCGGGCTCACCGCCGCCCAGGTGGCCGACGCGCGTACGGCACTGGCCGAGACCGAAGGCGATGTCTCAGCGCTCAACCCGTACACCGTGACGGTGGCGCGCGGCGTCACGGACCACGCCGCGCACATCGACGATCTGATCGCGGCGCATCTGCAGGGCTGGACGCTGGACCGGTTGCCCGCCGTGGACCGCGCCATCCTGCGCGTCGCGGTGTGGGAGTTGTTGCACGCCGACGACGTGCCCGAGCCGGTCGCCGTCGACGAGGCGGTCGAACTGGCCAAGCAGTTATCCACCGACGACTCACCGGGTTTCGTCAATGGCGTACTGGGCCAGGTGATGCTCGTGACACCGCAGATCCGGGCCGCAGCGCAGGCAGTCCGAGGGACCGGCAACGAGGGGTAGCAGATGCCCACACCGCAGGACTGGGCGCCGTACTCGAGCGTCGACGAGGCGGCCCGTGTCTATCTCCGCGATCCCGACCTGGCGCTCGACCAGCTGCGGTCGGTGGTGGATCTGCCGACCATCAAGTCGTTCATCATGTCGCGCGGGGTCACCGACGACGCGTGGGGCGAGGCCGACCAGTCGCTGTGGCAGGAGGTGGTGCTCACCGACGGCCACCGGCTGATCATGTGGCGTGCGGACGACGAGATGTCCACCAGCGGCGACCGCGGCCGGCGCCTGCTCAACACGTCGGTGCGCACGATCCTGCTCTCGACGATCACCGACCACGTGCTCACCGCCGAATACGAGATGCTCGACGACGACACCAGGCGGCTGTCGGAGGTCCGGCTGCGGATGTACACGCAGCTGATAACCCGGTCGCGACAGAAGTCGGCGACCGAATCCGACATCTACTGTGAGTCCTTCCGCTACTACAAGTCCGTCGACAACGGCGGGCTGGCGCAGATGCAGCGGCTACTGCAGTTCGGCCGGGTGCTGTCGCGCAGTATGCAGTGACCGCACTGGCTCAAATCATCTGCGCAGCAGCGCCTTAGGTATCAGCTCAGTTGCGCGACGATGGCGGCGCTGTCGAGCCAGATGTTCTCCCGGCAGATGAGTCCGTCGCGAAACTCGAAGACGTGCAGGATCCGGAAGCTGATCTCACGCCCGCGGCCGGGCAAGCCGAGCATCGAGCCGGTCACCACGCCGGTCATGCGCTGCTCGAGGATCATCGCCTCGTCGGTGACGTAGCGGTGCAGCACCTGCTCTCGGTTCGCGCGAAAGTTGGCTGTCAACTCGTCGTAGAAGGACCGGGCGCCGTCCTTGCCGTACGAAGGACTGTCCGGAAAACCGACGACATCGTGCTCGATGTCGTCGGTGTAGACGGCGATTGCGCCGTCGACGTCGCCGCGTTCCTCGGCGCGCAGATGACGCGAAACGAGTTCCTCCATCATCGCGGTATCCATGTTCCCCCCGGGGTTTCGCTGACTGATCTTCGTGTATACGCCCTGCACTGGTCGGGCACCTGCTTCTACGCTGTTTTCCGTGCGCTTGACGTGGCCGTTGACGGGTCGCAACGAGGAGATGGCGGCGATCGCCGACGCGATCTCCGCCCACGACGTCTCCGGCATCATCGTCGGCGGAACGGCAGGAGTCGGCCAAGAGCAGAGTCGTTCGGGAAGCCCTGGCCGTCGCCGCCGGGCACTGCCAGTGCAGTGGGCAATGGCCACCGCGTCAGCCCGCGAGCTACCCCTCGGCGCCTTCGCGTCCTGGGTCCAGGACGAGTTCACCGATCCTCTTCGCCTGGTGCACAGCGTCATCGACTCGCTCACGGCAGCGCCGCCGGATACGCCGGTCATCGTCGGCGTCGACGACGCCCACCTCCTCGACGAGTTGTCGGCATTCGTCTTGCACCAGATCGTGGTGCGGCAAGCGGCCAAAGTCATCGTCACGGTGCGCGACGGTGAGCCGTTGCCCGCTGCGCTTCAAGATCTTTGGCGCGGTTCACATTTCGAGCGTCTTGATCTGCAACCGCTGTCGATGACCGAGACCGCGGAGCTGCTTGTCGCGACACTGACGGGGTCGGTCGACCCCGAGGTGGTGCGCCGGCTGTGGAAGCTGACCCGGGGGAATGTGCTCTACCTTCGCAACATCGTCGAGCAGGAACTTCTGGACGGGCGGCTCGCCAAGCATCAGGCGTTCTGGCGGTGGACGGGACATCCGGTCCTCCCGCCGGGTCTTGCCGAACTGATCGACTCGCGCATCGGTGCGCTACCGGACCCGGTCAGCGACGTGCTCGATGCGCTTGCGATCGGTGAGCCGCTGGAACTGTCCGCCCTGGCGCGGATCACCGACCCGGCCGCGATCGAAGAGGCAGACGTGCGCGGGCTGATCTCGTTGAGCGACATCGACGGAACCCCGGTCGTCCGGATCGCGCATCCGCTCTACGGTGAGGTGCGACGCAATCGTGCGCCCGCGACACGACTACGCCGGCTGCGCGGGCTGGTGGCCGCGGAACTGGCGGCATCCGACCACCGCGACGACATGCAGATCGTCGTGCGGCGCGCCACCCTGAGCCTCGATGCTGATCTCAAACCCCCGCCGGAGCTGTTCATCCGAGCCGCCCACGGCGCGGCCTGGCAGGTCGACGTCGGTCTCGCCGAGCGGCTCGCGGATGCGGCGGTGCGCGCGGGCGGAGGAGCGGACGCGCTCTTCATCCACGCGTTTCTGCTGACGTGGCTGGGCCGCGGCGCCGAAGCCGAACACCTGCTTTCCGGCGCCGCGGACCGGTACACCGGGATCGACCGGGCCAAACTGGTTTTCGTCCGCGCAACGAACCGGCTGTTCTGCCTCGGCGATGCCGCGGGCGCGGCGGAATTGATCGACGGTGCCGAGGCACACGATGGCGGCTGCGTCGACGCCGCCCGGGTGGTCTACTGCGCGGCCACCGGTGACCCGCGGGCCGCGCTCGAAGCGTCCGCACGCATCGTTCCCGCCGAACTGCCAGATGTGGCGGCCCGAATGGCGGTGTGGGCCATGACAGTAGCCGCCGGCGAGGTGGGACGCACCAGCGAGGCCGAAGCCATCGCCGAGACTGGTTATCCCATCGGGATTCGCGGCTATCTCGTGATCATCGACGCACACCTGAGCGCGTACTGGCTGGCAGGCCGGATGGCCGACGCGCAGCGCGTCGCGGAAGTGTTGCGCGTCCGCGCGTCGACCTTCCCGAGTCCGCAGTTGTCTCCAGTCAGCGTGGGAGTGTCTGGCCGCGCGGCACTCAGCGCGGGCCGGGTGGCGGAGGCGTGCTCGGTGCTGGCGCCTGCCGTTGAGTTGATGAGGGCGTCGGGAGACCCGATCGGATGGACGTACCGGTACCGCCTCCCGCTCACGGCTGCGCTCGCCATGTCGGGACGGGTAACCGAGGCCGCCGCATCGGAGGCGGTGATCGCCGCAGCCTGCCCTCAAGGCTGGGAGTTCCTCGCCTACGAGCGCGCACTCGCGCAGGCATGGGTGGCTGCCGCGCAGGGTGCCGTTTCGGAGGCGATTCGCACCATCAGGGCGGCCGCCGAAACCGCCGGGTCGCGGGGGCAATTGGCGGCCGAAGTGGCGTGCCTCCAGACCGCCGTGCAGTTCGGGGACGGCTCCTGTGGCGTTCGGCTGTCCGAGCTCGCTTCGCTCGTGGAGGGCCACCGCGCGGGGTTGGCGGCCCGCTTCGCCGAGGCACTGCGGGCCGGGGACGGCGTGGGGTTGGAGGCGGTTTCCGTTGAGTTCGAAGGCATCGGCGACATGGTGGCCGCAGTCGACGCCGCGAGCCACGCTGCAACCGCGTTCCGGCGTGCGGAACGCAGCGGATCGGCGTTGACGAACGCGTCGCGGGCACGGGAACTGGCCCGTCGCTGCGGAGGGCTCAGCACCCCTGCGCTCCAGAAGGCGTCCGTGCCCGTGCCGTTCACCAACCGGGAACGCGAGATCGTCGCGCTGATCGGTCAGGGGCTGTCGAGTCGCGAGATCGCCGAACGCCTCACGTTGTCAGTGCGCACCGTCGAAGGTCATATCTACCGGGCGATGGTGAAGACCGGCGCAGAAGACCGCGCCCAACTGGCCCGAATGATCACGGGCTGAAATCGAGTAGTGCGCTACTCGGCTGGGCCGGTCGAATGTCCTGCAGGCTGGCAGGATGGCGGACGAACTCGACGCCCGGGAGCGGGCCATGCGCAGATTGCCGTTGTCCTATTCGTTGGCGCTGCGGCTTCGGGACGCGGGGGTGGCGCCCGAGGTGATCAGCGAGTACCTCGCCGTCGAGCAGGCAGCACTCGACGGCATCTACCGTATGGCGGAAGCCAAGCTGAAGTCTCTCCGGACGGTCGATCAGCCGACGTTGTAGTCCGGCAAAACGATCGAATCTGCAGTGGTGAACCAGAGTTTCGCCGCGACCGGCCGAAACGGCCAGCGCTGCATCCACTTCATCACCGCGGCGTTGACGGCGATGTCGGACGCCGACATCGGTGCGTACCGGTCGACGGTGTTGTTCAGCTTCTGGCACGTGTCGACGTAAGGGCGCATCACGGTCTCGTACCGCTCCAGCGCGTGAGGCAGGCCGGCGGCGTCGAACGTCTCGGCCTGCCCGAGCTCGCCCGCCAGTAGATAGGCACCGACGAGCGCCAGGCTGGTGCCCATGCCCGACAGCGGCGACGCGCAGTACCCGGCGTCGCCCACCAGCGTCACCCGCCCGGACGACCAGGTCGGCATGTGCACCTGGGCGAAGGAGTCGAAGTAGAAGTCGTCGGCGGCGCGGGCCGCCTCCAGTAGCGCGTCGCAGTGCCACCCGGCGCCGGCGAACCGGTCGGTCAGGATGCTGCGCTGCTCGTCGAGGTCGTGCCGGTCGTAGCCGATCGGGCCGGACTGAAACGCCAGCCCCGCCTTGGCGATCGACGGGTCATGCGAGGGCCGCATCGACGCGTTCAGCCCGCCCGGCGCCTGATAGAGCAGATACCAGCCGTCGAGTCCGACAGTGTCCGGCGCGGAGAACCAGGCGTTGTAGCCGCCGATCGGCTTGGCGAACTGGTCCTCGGGTCCGAAGGTCAGTCGTCGCACCGCCGAATGCGGACCGTCGGCACCCACGACGAGGTCGGCGTCGACGGCGGTGCCGTCGGCCAGGGTCACCGTGGCACGGTCCGCGGCCTGTTCGATCGCGGAAACCGTCGTCCCGAACCGGTATTCGACGTCGTCGCGGGTGGCCTCATAGAGCACTTCGACCAGATCGCCGCGCAGGATCTCCAACTTCGACACCAACCCGTTGCCGCCGAACGCGGTCACCGGCATCTCGGCGCGGCGAGACCCGTCGGACCGCACCCAGGCCGCACCGCGCTGTTCGAGGGCGCGCGAGCGCATCTCGTCGATGAGGCCCATTCGTTCGACGACCTCGCCGCCGGCGCCCCGCAGATCCACCGTCTGGCCGCCGGGGCGCACGCTCGGTGCGATCTCGAGGACGATGACGTGAAACCCGTTGCGGGTCAACCAATACGACAGCGCAGGCCCGGCGATGCCGGCGCCGTTGATCACCACGGTCGGCTGCGACATGGCGCCAGGATATCGGCTACAGGTCGAGCGCCTGGTACGTCCGGCGAATGAATTTGGGCTGGGCGCTCTGCAGTTTGGCCAACGACGTGTTGCCGGCGATCGCGGCGGCGTCGACACCGAGGTCCGGCAGGTTCTGGATCAGATAGATCAGGATCACGTCGGCGGACGGATCGGCCTGCCACCAGGTGCCGTACGCGCCCGGCCAGCTGAACGTGCCCACACCGCCGGGGCCGAACAGTTGACGCGACTTCGCCGGGTCGGTCACCACCGACAGGTTCAGCCCGAAGCCGCGACCGACCCAGAACGGCGCGCCCAGGAAGGGCTGTCGCTTCTGCTCGTCGGTCAGCCGGTCGGTGCGCATCAGCCGCACGGAGTCCTCGGAGAGCACCCGCACCCCGTCGAGCGTGCCGCCGGCCAGCAGCATCCGGGCGAACCGCAGATAGTCGTCGGCGGTCGACCACAGCCCGGCCCCGCCCGTGCAGAACGGCGGATCGGTGATCGGCGGCGGGCCCATCACGTCGTGCTGGAGCTTGTTGTCCTTGTCGAGTTTGTACATCGTCGCCGCGCGCCGCCGGCCGGCCGGTGTGACGGAGAACCCGGTGTCGACCATGCCCAGGGGTTCGAAGATCCGCTCGGCGAGCACGTCCGACAGCGGCTTGCCCTCGATCCGGGCCAGCGCGATGCCCAACACATCGGTCGCGTGGCTGTAGGTGAGGCGGTCCCCGGGCTGGTGCGCCAGCGGCAACTGGGCCAGTTCGGCCAACCAGCGGTCCTGGTCCTGGCGAAACGACATCCTGCCGTAGGCGCGGGCCAGCGGGCCGAGCACGGAGAACGCGTAGGCCAGCCCGCTGCGATGCGTCATCAGGTCGTCGATGGTGATGGCGCGACGGGCGGGCACGGTCTTGTCCAGCACGCCCTGCGGATCGGCGAGCACGCGCATGTCGCTCAGTTCGGGCAGCCACTTGGCCACCGGGTCGGTGAGCGCGAGCTTGCCCTCCTCGATGAGCGCCATCGCGGCCGCGACCGTCACGGGCTTGCTCATCGAGGCGATCCGGAACACCGTGTCGCGCTGCATCGGCAGCCGGGCGTCGACGTCGCGGAAGCCGAGCTCGTTGACCTGCCGCACCTGACCGGCGTGCCACACCAGCGTGACCGCCCCGGCCAGCAGCCCGGCGTCGATGGCCTCACGGATGGAGGCCTGGTTCTCGTCGAGTTTCATCGGCGCCAGCGTAACCAGGCGAGATGGGCTGGAGCGCGGGTGCTAAGCTCGGCCAAGTTTCGACGTCCTTTAAAGAGCCGTCCAGAGAGGCGGAGAAGGAGGTCAGAGTGGCTTGAGCGCGCATTCAGACTCGCCGAGCGCCGACCGGGAATTGATGTCCGCAGCGGACGTGGGCCGCACCATCTCCCGGATCGCCCATCAGATCATCGAAAAAACCGCACTCGACGGCGCCGACGCGCCCCGCGTCGTGTTGCTCGGTATCCCCACCCGCGGCGTGACACTGGCCACCCGGCTGGTCGGCAAGATCGAGGAGTTCTCCGGCGTCGCGGTTCCGCACGGAGCGCTCGACATCACGCTCTACCGCGATGACCTCGACTTCAAGCCCCCGCGGGCGCTGGAGGAGACCTCGATTCCCGAAGGCGGCATCGACGACGCCCTGGTTATCCTCGTCGACGACGTCCTCTACACCGGGCGGTCGGTCCGAGCGGCGCTCGACGCCCTGCGCGACATCGGCAGGCCCCGGGCGGTGCAGTTGGCCGTGCTGGTCGACCGCGGGCACCGCGAACTGCCGCTGCGCGCCGACTACGTCGGCAAGAACGTGCCGACCTCACGCAGTGAGAATGTCAAGGTTCGACTCGCCGAGGACGACGAAGTCGAGGGGATCTGGATCGCACCGCACGGAGGGCCTGTTCGGTGAAACATCTACTTTCGGCGGCCGACCTGTCGCGCGACGACGCGCTGGCCATCCTCGACAACGCCGACCGGTTCAGCCAGGCGCTGCTCGGCCGGGACGTCAAGAAGCTGCCCACCCTGCGCGGACGCACCATCATCACGATGTTCTACGAGAACTCCACGCGCACCCGGGTGTCGTTCGAGGTGGCAGGCAAGTGGATGAGCGCCGACGTGATCAACGTCAGCTCCTCGGGATCGTCGGTGGCCAAAGGGGAGTCACTGCGCGACACCGCGCTCACGCTGCGCGCCGCCGGCGCCGACGCGCTGATCCTGCGCCACCCGGCCTCGGGCGCTCCGCAGCAGCTCGCCGAGTGGACGGCTGAGGCCGACGGCCACGGCCCCGCCGTCATCAACGCCGGTGACGGCACTCACGAGCACCCCACCCAGGCGCTGCTCGACGCGCTCACCATCCGGCAGCGGCTCGGTGACATCGAAGGCAAGCGGGTGGTGATCGTCGGCGACGTCCTGCACAGCCGGGTGGCCCGCTCCAACGTGCTGCTGCTGCACACCCTCGGCGCCGAAGTGGTCCTCGTCGCGCCGCCCACACTGCTGCCGGTCGGCGTCGCCGACTGGCCGGTCACCGTGTCGCACAACCTCGACGCCGAGCTGCCGGTGGCCGATGCGGTGCTGATGCTGCGGGTGCAGGCCGAACGGATGACCGGCGGCTTCTTCCCGTCGGCCCGCGAGTACTCCGTGCTCTACGGGCTGTCCGAGAAACGCCAGGCGCTGCTGCCCGGCAACGCGGTCGTCCTGCACCCCGGCCCGATGGTGCGTGGCATGGAGATCGCATTCTCGGTCGCCGATTCGCCGCAATCGGCGGTGCTGCAACAGGTTTCCAACGGTGTGCACGTCCGGATGGCCGTGCTGTTCCACCTGTTGGTCGGTGCCGAGAAGGAGGCGATCAGCGCATGAGCGTGTTGATCCGCGGAGTCCGTCTCTACGGCGAGGGCGACCGCGTCGACGTGCTGGTGACCGACGGGCAGATCGCCGAGATCGGCGCCGGCCTGTCGATCCCCGACTCCGCCGACGTCATCGACGCCACCGGGCAGATCCTGCTACCCGGCTTCGTCGACCTGCACACCCACCTGCGCGAGCCGGGCCGCGAATACGCCGAGGACATCGAAACAGGTTCGGCCGCAGCTGCTTTGGGCGGATACACCGCCGTGTTCGCGATGGCCAACACCGACCCCGTCGCCGACAGCCCCGTCGTCACCGACCACGTCTGGCAGCGCGGCCAACAGGTCGGGCTGGTCGACGTGCACCCCGTCGGCGCGGTGACCGTGGGGCTGGCCGGAGCTCAGCTCACCGAGATGGGCATGATGGCCGCCGGTGCGGGGCAGGTCCGGATGTTCTCCGACGACGGCATGTGTGTGCACGACCCGTTGATCATGCGTCGCGCGCTGGAGTACTCGACCGGTCTGGGCGTGCTGATCGCCCAGCACGCCGAGGAGCCGCGGCTCACCGTCGGCGCCGTCGCCCACGAAGGCCCCAACGCCGCGCGGCTGGGCCTGGCCGGGTGGCCGCGCGCGGCCGAGGAGTCGATCGTCGCCCGCGACGCCCTGCTGGCCCGCGACGCCGGGGCCCGCGTGCACATCTGCCACGCCTCCACCGCCGGCACCGTCGAGCTCGTCAAATGGGCGAAATCACAGGGGATCTCGATCACCGCCGAGGTCACACCCCATCACCTGATGCTCGATGACGAACGGCTGGCCAGCTACGACGGCCGGTTCCGGGTGAACCCGCCGCTGCGTGAGGCCTCCGATGCCGAGTCGCTGCGGCGCGCGCTCGCCGAGGGGATCATCGACTGTGTGGCCACCGATCACGCGCCGCACGCCGAACACGAGAAGTGCTGCGAATTCTCCGTCGCCCGGCCCGGGATGCTCGGGCTGCAGACCGCGCTGTCCGTGGTGGTCGAGACGATGGTGCGTCCGGGACTGCTGACGTGGCGCGACGTGGCCCGCGTGATGAGCGAGCGGCCCGCCGAGATCGTCGGCCTGCCCGACCAGGGCCGGCCGCTGGAGGTCGGCGAACCGGCCAACCTCACCGTCGTCGACCCCGACGTCACCTGGACCGTCGAGGGCAGCGCGCTGGCCAGCCGGTCGGCCAACACGCCCTTCGAGACCCTCGAGTTGCCCGCGGCGGTGACGCTGACCTTGTTGCGGGGCAAGGTCACCGCGCGCGACGGGAAGAGTCCCGCGTGAACTTCGAGCGAGTAGCGCAGGCGGATCGCGCATGAACACAGGTACGCTCGTCGGGTCGCTGATCATGGCGGCCATCGTGGCGGTGCTGATCGCGGTGCTGATCCAGGCGATGATGCGCGGGTGGCGCCGGCGCGCCGAGCGCCAGGCCGAACTGATCGGCTCGCTGCCGCCGATGCCCGACACCGTCGGGCCCGCGATCGTGCCGCCCACCAAAGGCCTCTACGTCGGCAGCACGCTGGTGCCGCACTGGAACGACCGGGTCGCCGTCGGCGACCTCGGGTTCCGCACCAAGGCGGTGCTGACCCGCTACCCCGAAGGAATCATGTTGCAGCGCAGCGGCGGAATGCCGATCTGGATCCCCGACGAGTCGATCACCGAGATCCGCACCGAACGGGGCATCGCGGGGAAGGCCCTGACGCACGAGGGGATCCTGGCGATCCGGTGGCGGCTGCCGTCGGGAACCGAGATCGACACCGGATTCCGCGCCAACGACCGTCGTGAATATTCGCTGTGGGTGGAACAGGAGGCCGCGTGAGCGACACCGACAAGGCACTACTGGTGCTCGAGGACGGCCGCGTCTTCACCGGCACCACCTACGGCGCGGTCGGGCAGGCGCTGGGCGAGGCCGTGTTCTCCACCGGCATGTCGGGCTACCAGGAGACCCTGACCGACCCGAGCTACCACGGTCAGATCGTCGTGGCCACCGCACCGCAGATCGGCAACACCGGCTGGAACCACGAGGACGCCGAGAGCCGGGGCGACAAGATCTGGGTGGCCGGCTATGCGGTGCGCGACCCGTCGCCGCGGGCCTCGAACTGGCGGGCGACCGGCACGCTCGACGCCGAACTCGAACGCCAAGGCGTCGTCGGCATCGCGGGTATCGACACCCGTGCGGTGGTGCGGCATCTGCGCAGCCGCGGCTCGATGAAGGCCGGCCTGTTCTCCGGTCCCGCGCTGGCCGGCCTCGACGAACTGCTCGACCGGGTGCGCAACCAGCCGGGGATGCTCGGCTCCAACCTGGCCGGCGAGGTCAGCACGGACGTCACCTACGTGGTGGAACCCGAAGAGCAGCAACGGTTCACCGTCGCCGCGATCGATTTGGGGATCAAGACCAACACCCCGCGCAACTTCGCTCGGCGAGGTATCCGCAGCCACGTGCTGCCTGCGTCGACCACGTTCGACCAGATCGCCGACCTCAAACCCGACGGCGTGTTCCTGTCCAACGGCCCCGGCGACCCGGCGACCGCCGACCACATCGTCGGGGTGACCCGCGAGGTGCTCGGCGCGGGGATCCCGCTGTTCGGCATCTGCTTCGGTAACCAGATCCTCGGGCGCGCGCTCGGGCGCTCGACGTACAAGATGGTGTTCGGCCACCGCGGCATCAACGTGCCGGTGATCGACCACCAGACCGGCGCGGTCGCTATCACCGCGCAGAACCACGGGTTCGCGCTCGAGGGGGAGGCCGGGGAACGGTTCGACACCCCGTTCGGCGAGGCCGTCGTGAGCCACACCTGCGCCAACGACGGCGTCGTCGAAGGCATCAAACTCGTCAGCGGACGGGCGTTCTCGGTGCAGTACCACCCCGAGGCGGCGGCCGGCCCGCACGACGCGAACTACCTGTTCGACCAATTCATCGACCTGATGGCAGGAGACAAATGAGCGCTCGCGGGGGAGAACCAGATGCCGAAGCGTAGCGATCTCAACCATGTGCTGGTGATCGGCTCGGGGCCGATCGTGATCGGTCAGGCCGCGGAGTTCGACTACTCGGGCACGCAGGCGTGCCGGGTGCTGCGCGCCGAGGGCCTTCAGGTCACGCTGATCAACTCCAACCCGGCGACGATCATGACCGACCCGGAGTACGCCGACCACACCTACGTCGAGCCGATCACGCCGGCGTTCGTCGAACGGGTGATCGCTCAACAGGCCGAGCGCGGCAACAAGATCGACGGTCTGCTCGCCACGCTGGGCGGGCAGACCGCGCTGAACACCGCGGTGGCGCTGTCGGAGAACGGGGTGCTCGAAAAGTACGACGTCGAACTGATCGGCGCGGACTTCGAGGCGATTCAGCGCGGCGAGGACCGGCAGCGCTTCAAGGACATCGTCGCCAAGGTCGGTGGCGAATCCGCCCGTTCCCGTGTGTGTTTCACGATGGACGAAGTCCGCGAGACCGTCGAGGACCTCGGCCTGCCCGTGGTGGTGCGGCCGTCGTTCACGATGGGCGGACTGGGTTCGGGGATGGCCTACTCCGCGGAAGACGTCGAGCGGATGGCCGGTGACGGGCTGGCCGCCTCGCCGAGCGCCAACGTGCTGATCGAGGAGTCGATCTTCGGCTGGAAAGAGTACGAACTCGAATTGATGCGCGACGGTCGCGACAACGTGGTCGTGGTCTGCTCGATCGAGAACTTCGACCCGATGGGTGTGCACACCGGTGACTCGGTCACGGTCGCACCGGCGATGACGCTCACCGACCGCGAGTACCAGACGATGCGCGACCTGGGCATCGCGATCCTGCGCGAGGTCGGCGTCGACACCGGCGGCTGCAACATCCAGTTCGCCGTCAACCCCGCCGACGGCCGGCTCATCGTGATCGAGATGAACCCGCGGGTGTCGCGCTCCAGCGCGCTGGCATCCAAGGCCACCGGCTTCCCGATCGCCAAGATCGCGGCGAAACTCGCCATCGGGTACACGCTCGACGAGATCGTCAACGACATCACCAAGGAGACGCCGGCCTGCTTCGAGCCGACGCTGGACTACGTGGTGGTCAAGGCGCCGCGGTTCGCGTTCGAGAAGTTCCCCGGCGCCGACGGCACGCTGACCACCACCATGAAATCGGTCGGCGAAGCGATGTCGTTGGGGCGCAACTTCATCGAGGCGCTCGGCAAGGTGATGCGCTCGCTGGAGACCAAGCGGGCCGGGTTCTGGACCAAACCGGACGCCGACGAGGACACCATCACCGTCGACGAACTGCTGGCCCGTCTGGGCACCCCGTCCGACGGTCGGCTCTATGACCTGGAGTTGGCGTTGCGCAAGGGCGCAGGCGTCGAGCAGGTCGCGAAGGCCTCCGGGGTCGACCCGTGGTTCGTCGAGCAGATCGCCGGGCTGGTCGCGCTGCGCGCCGAGATCCTCGACGCCCCGGTGCTCGACGCGGGTCTGCTGCGCCGCGCCAAGTACCACGGGCTGTCGGATCGGCAGATCGCCGCGCTGCGTCCCGAACTCGCCGGCGAGGTGGGGGTGCGCGCGCTGCGGGAGCGGCTCGGCATCCATCCGGTCTACAAGACCGTCGACACCTGCGCCGCCGAGTTCGAGGCCAAGACGCCGTACCACTACAGCAGCTACGAGCTCGACCCGGCCGCCGAGACCGAGGTGGCGCCGCAGACCGAGCGGCCCAAGGTGCTGATCCTGGGGTCCGGGCCCAACCGCATCGGCCAGGGCATCGAGTTCGACTACAGCTGTGTGCACGCTGCGACGACGTTGAGCGAGGCCGGTTTCGAGACGGTCATGGTCAACTGCAACCCCGAGACGGTGTCCACCGACTACGACACCGCCGACCGGCTCTACTTCGAACCCCTGACCTTCGAAGACGTCCTCGAGGTGTACTACGCCGAACAGGCCTCCGGCGCAGGCGGTCCCGGCGTCGTCGGCGTCATCGTCCAGCTCGGCGGCCAGACCCCGCTCGGCCTGGCCGAGCGCCTGCAGAACGCCGGCGTGCCGATCGTCGGCACCAGCCCGCGCGCCATCGACCTCGCCGAGGACCGCGGCGCGTTCGGAGAGGTGCTGACCAACGCCGGCCTGCCCGCGCCGAAGTTCGGTCTGGCCACCAGTTTCGAGCAGGCCCGCCGCATCGCGTCCGACATCGGTTATCCGGTGCTGGTGCGGCCGTCGTACGTGCTCGGCGGACGCGGCATGGAGATCGTCTACGACGACGAGACCCTGCACGGCTACATCACCCGCGCCACCGAACTCTCGCCCGAGCACCCCGTGCTCGTCGACCGGTTCCTCGAGGACGCCATCGAGATCGACGTCGACGCGCTCTGCGACGGTACCGAGGTCTATATCGGCGGCATCATGGAACACATCGAGGAGGCCGGTATCCACTCCGGCGACTCGGCGTGCGCGCTGCCGCCGGTCACGCTGGGCCGCAGCGACATCGAGGCGGTGCGGCGCGCCACCGAGGCGATCGCGCACGGTATCGGCGTCGTCGGGCTGCTCAACGTGCAGTACGCGCTCAAGGACGACGTGCTCTATGTCCTGGAGGCCAACCCGCGCGCCAGCCGCACCGTGCCGTTCGTCTCCAAGGCCACGGCCGTGCCGCTGGCCAAGGCATGCTCGCGGATCATGTTGGGCGCCACCATCGCTCAGCTGCGCGAGGAGGGTGTGCTGGCCCGCAGCGGGGACGGTGCGGCGACCGCCCGCAACGCGCCGGTCGCGGTCAAAGAAGCCGTGCTGCCGTTCAACCGGTTCCGCAAGACGGACGGCTCGCAGATCGATTCGCTGCTCGGGCCGGAGATGAAGTCGACCGGTGAGGTGATGGGCATCGACCACGACTTCGGCAGCGCATTCGCCAAGAGCCAGACCGCCGCGTACGGGTCGCTGCCCGCCGACGGCACGGTGTTCGTGTCGGTGGCCAACCGCGACAAGCGCTCCCTGGTCTTCCCGGTCAAACGGCTCGCCGATCTCGGCTTCCGCGTGCTGGCCACCGAGGGTACCGCGGAAATGTTGCGACGCAACGGCATTCCCTGTGAAGAAGTCCGCAAGCACTTCGAGGAGCCGAGCGAGAACCGGCCCGCCTCGTCGGCCGTCGACCTGATCAAGGCCGGTGAGGTGGACATGGTGATCAACACGCCGTACGGCAACTCCGGTCCACGCGTCGACGGCTACGAGATCCGTTCGGCCGCAGTGGCCAACAGCATCCCATGCGTGACGACCGTGCAGGGCGCGTCGGCGGCGGTGCAGGGCATCGAGGCCTCGATCCGCGGCGACATCGGCGTGATGTCGCTGCAGGAACTGCACAGCACACTGGGATCGTGACCGGCTTCGGTGCGCGGCTGGGCGACGCGGTGCGCCGTCGCGGGCCGCTGTGCCTGGGCATCGACCCGCATCCGGAGTTGTTGCGCGCCTGGGACTTATCCGAGGATGCCGACGGGCTGCGGCGGTTCAGCGACATCTGCGTGACCGCGTTCGCCGACATCGCGGTGGTCAAACCGCAGGTGGCGTTCTTCGAGCGGTACGGCGCCGCCGGGTTCGCGGTGCTCGAAGAGACGATCGCCGCGCTGCGCGATTCCGGCGTCCTGGTGCTCGCCGACGCCAAACGCGGCGACATCGGCTCGACGATGGCGGCGTACGCGCAGGCCTGGGCGGGGGAGTCACCGCTGGCGGCCGATGCGGTGACCGCGTCGCCGTACCTGGGTTTCGGCGCGCTGCGGCCGCTGATCGACACCGCGCTGGCCCACGGCCGCGGGGTCTTCGTGCTGGCCGCCACGTCGAACCCCGAGGGCGCGACGGTGCAGCGTGCCGAAGCGAGCGGGCGCACTGTCGCGCAGACGATCGTCGACGCCGCAGCAGAGGTGAACCGGGATCATCCCGGAACGGTGGGCGTGGTCGTCGGCGCCACCCTGTCCGATCCGCCCGACGTGAGCGCGCTGGGCGGCCCGGTGCTGGCGCCGGGGGTCGGCGCACAGGGCGGGCGACCCGACGCGCTGGCGGGCTTCGCAGGCGCCCGGCCGGGCCAGCTGCTGCCCGCGGTGTCACGGGAGGTGCTGCGGGCGGGTCCGTCGGTCGCCGCGCTGCGTTCGGCGGCCGAAACCATGGCCGATGCGGTGCGTTACCTGGCCTGAGGCGCACGCGCCCAGCCTCAGGATCACCGCCAAAAACAGCTGTCACAGACGTCACAGCGCGGCCCGCGTGCGACACGCCGAAAGCGCATGACCAGCGAAAATTTTCTGGTTGTCCGCCGCCGAGCGTGTCGCGGTGTGGTCCAGGTCACGTCTTCTACGCCGGAAATCGGCGTGCACACGCTCCGAAATACCTTGAAATGCAGCAGTTTCCGGTGGCCGCCACGGCCGTTTTCACCGCTTCGGGCGCCCTCGGCGGCGGGCGCGGCTGCACCCCGCGATCGGTCGACAAGCTGGGCTTTTAACCCCGAAAGCGGGGGGTGGCGTTCGCTTTCGTCAGCCAGCGTGGGTACGGTCGTCGTCGCTGGCTGTTCCGAGATTTCTCCGGGCGGCTGAGGCAGTAACTATTGATGGTGATGAGACGGAGGAACCCGTGGCCCTTCCCCAGTTGACCGACGAACAGCGCGCGGCAGCGTTGGAGAAGGCTGCTGCCGCACGTCGAGCGCGAGCCGAGTTGAAGGACCGGCTCAAGCGCGGCGGCACCAACCTCAAGCAGGTGCTCAAGGACGCCGAGACCGACGAGGTCTTGGGCAAGATGAAGGTTTCCGCGTTGCTCGAGGCGTTGCCCAAGGTCGGCAAGGTCAAGGCGCAGGAGATCATGACCGAACTCGAGATCGCCCCGACCCGCAGGCTGCGCGGTCTCGGCGACCGTCAGCGCAAGGCGCTGCTGGAAAAGTTCGACCAGTCCTAGGCGCAATACATTGAGCGCCGGCCGAGGGGCCGGACGGGTGATCGTGCTGTCCGGCCCCTCTGCCGTCGGGAAATCGACCGTCGTTCGCTGCCTGCGCGAACGCGTTCCCGACATGTACTTCAGCGTGTCCGTCACCACCAGAGCCCCGCGCCCGGGCGAGGTTGACGGCGTCGATTACTCGTTCGTGACACCCGAGCGGTTCCAGCAGCTGATCGCCGACGGCGAGCTGCTGGAATGGGCGGAAATCCACGGTGGTCTGCACCGCTCAGGCACCCCGGCCAGGCCCGTCCGCGACGCGATCGCCGCGGGCCGGCCCGTTCTGATCGAGGTCGACCTCGCGGGGGCGCGGGCCGTCAAGGCGGCGATGCCGGAGGTCATCACGGTGTTCCTGGCGCCGCCGAGCTGGGCCGAACTGGAGAGCCGGCTGATCAGCCGAGGCACCGAAACGCCCGAGGCGATGCAGCGCCGGCTGGCGACCGCGCAGGCCGAACTGGCTGCTCAGGGCGACTTCGACCAGGTCGTCGTGAACAGTCAATTGGAGTCTGCCTGCGCAGAATTGGTATCCTTGCTGGCGGCCCACCGATAATGCCGCGCCGGTAACGGCGCCGACGGGTCCGCCAGCTATCGAGCATTCCGCATACCGCCAGGAGATTTTCTACGTGAGCACCCCCCACGCCGACGCGCAGCTGACCGCTGTGGACGACTTCGACCCGTCCGGCGCCGGCGCCTACGACACGCCGCTGGGCATCACGAACCCGCCCATCGACGAGTTGCTGGACCGCGCGTCGAGCAAGTACGCGCTGGTCATCTACGCCGCCAAGCGCGCGCGCCAGATCAACGACTACTACAACCAGCTCGGCGACGGCATCCTCGAGTACGTCGGCCCGCTCGTCGAGCCGGGCCTGCAGGAGAAGCCGCTGTCCATCGCGATGCGCGAGATCCACTCCGACCTGCTCGAGCACACCGAGGGCGAGTAGCAGGGATTCATTCCCAGGGGAGCGGCCACTATGGAGCCCAAGCGGATCATCGTCGGTGTCGCTGGTGGCATCGCGGCCTACAAGGCGGCGACTGTGGTCCGGCAGCTCACCGAGGCCGGCCATTCCGTTCGGGTGGTGCCGACCGAGTCGGCGTTGCGCTTCGTCGGCGCGGCGACCTTCGAGGCGCTGTCGGGCAACCCGGTCCACACCGGCGTCTGGGATGACGTCCACGAGGTGCCACACGTGCGCTTCGGGCAGGAGGCCGACCTCGTCGTCGTCGCACCCGCCACCGCGGACCTGCTGGCCCGCGCCGTCGCCGGACGTGCCGATGACCTGCTGACCGCGACCCTGCTGACGGCGCGGTGCCCGGTGATGTTCGCGCCGGCGATGCACACCGAGATGTGGTTCCACCCGGCGACCGTCGAGAACGTCGCCACCCTGCGTCGCCGCGGCGCCGTCGTCCTCGAACCGGCCTCCGGACGCCTCACCGGCGCCGACACCGGCGCGGGCCGGCTGCCCGAAGCCGAGGAGATCACCACCCTGGCCCAGCTGCTGCTGGCCCGAGGCGATGCGCTGCCCTACGACCTGGGCGGGGTCAAGGTGCTGGTGTCCGCGGGCGGAACCCGCGAGCCGATCGACCCGGTGCGGTTCATCGGCAACCGCAGCTCGGGTAAGCAGGGGTACGCGATGGCCCGAGTGCTGGCCCAGCGCGGCGCCGACGTCACCTTGATCGCGGGCCACACCGCGGGCCTGATCGACCCGGCCGGCGTGCACGTCGTCCACATCGGGTCGGCCGCGCAGCTCAAGGACGCGGTGTCCAAGCACGCGCCCGACGCGCACGTGCTGGTGATGGCCGCCGCGGTCGCCGACTTCCGGCCCACCCAGGTACAGACGAGCAAGATCAAGAAGTCGGCCGATCCGGACGCCGCCGCGCCGACCATCGAGCTCACCCGCACCGAAGACGTGCTGGCCGGGGCGGTGCGGGCGCGCGCCGACGGTCAGCTGCCCAACATGCGCGCGATCGTGGGATTCGCTGCCGAAACCGGCGACGCCAACGGCGATGTGCTTCACCACGCCCGCGCGAAACTGCAGCGCAAGGGTTGTGATTTGCTCGTCGTCAATGCGGTGGGTGAGAATCGGGCGTTCGAAGTGGACAACAACGACGGCTGGCTGCTGGCCGCCGACGGGGCGGAGTCCGCATTGGAGCACGGTTCGAAAACTCTGATGGCCAGCCGTATCGTGGACGCGATCGTGGCCTTCTTGCAGAGCGGCAGCGGGTAACTCGAATCACGCACTCGGCTGCGCGTAACCCTTGCGTGCGGTCGGCGCGCAGGCTTGGGTGCAACAGGGTACGCATACAATTTGATGAACTAACTATCTCGATTGAGAAAGCGGGAGGATCGCTGTGAGTGAAGCTCGGCTGTTCACCAGTGAGTCGGTGACCGAGGGCCACCCCGACAAGATCTGCGACGCCATCAGCGATTCGGTGCTCGACGCGCTGCTCGCCGGTGATCCCAAGTCGCGGGTCGCCGTGGAGACGCTGGTCACCACCGGCCAGGTGCACGTCGTCGGCGAGGTGACCACGGCCGCCAAGGAGGCGTTCGCCGACATCACCAACACCGTGCGCGAGCGCATCCTCGAGATCGGTTACGACTCGTCGGACAAGGGCTTCGACGGCGAGACCTGCGGCGTCAACATCGGCATCGGCCGCCAGTCGCCCGACATCGCGATGGGTGTCGACACCGCGCACGAGACCCGCGTCGAGGGCGCAGGCGATCCGCTGGACCTGCAGGGCGCCGGCGACCAGGGCCTGATGTTCGGCTACGCGATCAAGGACACCCCCGAGCTGATGCCGCTGCCGATCGCGCTGGCCCACCGCCTGTCGCGCCGGCTGACCGAGGTCCGCAAGAACGGCGTGCTCGACTACCTGCGGCCCGACGGCAAGACCCAGGTCACCGTGCAGTACGACGGCACCACGCCGGTCCGCCTCGACACCGTCGTGCTGTCGACCCAGCACGCGGCGGGCATCGACCTCGAGGGCACGCTGACCCCGGACATCCGCGAGAAGGTCGTCAACACCGTGCTCGCCGACCTGAACCACGAGACGCTCGACACCTCGGACTTCCGGCTGCTGGTGAACCCGACCGGCAAGTTCGTGCTGGGCGGGCCGATGGGCGACGCCGGGCTGACCGGCCGCAAGATCATCGTCGACACCTACGGCGGCTGGGCCCGTCACGGCGGCGGCGCCTTCTCCGGCAAGGATCCGTCCAAGGTGGACCGCTCGGCGGCGTACGCGATGCGCTGGGTGGCCAAGAACGTCGTCGCCGCCGGCCTGGCCGAGCGCGTCGAGGTGCAGGTCGCCTACGCGATCGGCAAGGCCGCCCCGGTCGGGCTGTTCGTCGAGACCTTCGGCAGCGAGACCGTCGACCCGGCCCGCATCGAGAAGGCCATCACCTCGGTGTTCGACCTGCGCCCCGGCGCGATCGTGCGCGACCTGGACCTGCTGCGGCCGATCTACGCGCAGACCGCGGCCTACGGCCACTTCGGTCGCACCGACGTCGAGCTGCCGTGGGAGCAGCTGAACAAGGTCGAGGACCTCAAGGCCTCCGTCTAGTTCCTTCGTCGAAACCGACGAAATGGTCGATCCGGGCGGCCGAAATCAGCCATTTCGTCGGTCTCGGCGCAAACCCCGGCCTCAGCGACTGAACGCGTAGTCAGCGAGCGGGAAGCGGCGGCTGCGCCAGACGGCCTCCAGCGTCGTCGTCGGCCGGATCGGCACGTCGCCGTTCTTGTCGAAGTAATAGCTGTTGGCGTTGCGGCAGTTGTCCTGCCAGAAGATCTGGCGATGCCGTTTGCGCATCATCTCGGCGAAGTACCGGTCGTTGGCCTCCTGGGTGACCTCGACGCGGCGCGCCCCCTCGCGGCGGGCTCGCGCGAGGCAGCGCACGATGTGATGGGTCTGCGCCTCGATCAGCGCGAAGTACGACGAACCCACGTATCCGTAGGGCCCGAACACCGTGAAGAAGTTCGGAAAACCCGGCACGCTGACGCCCTCATAGGCCTGCAGCCGGTGCTGCTGCCAGTGCTCGCTCCATGACCGGCCGCCCGCGCCGACGACGGGATAGGTCGGCATTTCGTCGGTGTCCATCACCTTGAAACCGGTGGCCAGGATCAGCACGTCCACGTCGCGGGTCGCCCCGTCGACGGTCGCCACCCCAGAGCCGGTGATTTTGTCGATCGGTTCGGTGACCAGCTCGACGTTGTCGCGGTTGTAGGTCGCCAGATAACCGTTGTGGAAACCCGGCCGCTTGCACCCCACCGCATAGTCGGGGGTCAGCTTGGCGCGCACCTGCGGATCGCGAACCTGCTTGCGCAAGAAGGACTCACCGACCTTCGACATGTTCTTGGCCATCGGGTTGACGGTGAAGTACTGCGCGGGCAGCGTGAACGTGAGCTCGACGTAGGCCTGGCTGAGCCAGCGCTGCAGGGTACTGCCGCCGGGCAGCCGCATCAGCCGCTGCGCCGGCCCCGACAGCGGCACGTCGAACTTCGGGAAACACCAGATCGGCGTGCGCTGAAACACGGTGAGCTGCGAGACCTTCGGCGCGATCTCGGGGATCACCTGCACCGCTGAGGCGCCGGTCCCGATGACAGCGACGCGCTTACCGGTGAGGTCCAACTCGTGATCCCAGCGCGCGGTGTGCATGGTGACCCCGGCGAATGAGTCCACCCCGTCGATGTCGGGCAGCCGTGGGGTGATCAGCACCCCGCAGGCGTTGATCAGGAACCGCGAGGTGAGCGTGTCCCCGGAGTCGAGTTCCACCCGCCACAGGTTCTCGTGGTCGTCGAACGCGGCGCCGAGCACCTTCGTGCTGAACCGGATCCTGGGCCGCAGGCCGTATTTGTCGACGCAGTGCTCGGCGTAGGCGCGCAGTTCGCGCCCCGGGGCGTAGGTGCGCGACCAGTCGGCGCTCTTCTCGAACGAGAACTGATACGAGAAAGACGGAATGTCAACGGCGATACCGGGATAGGTGTTCCAGTACCACGTACCGCCCGGTCCCTCGCCTGCCTCGATGATCGCGTAGTCGCCGAGGCCGGCCTTGTCGAGGTTGATCGCGGCGCCGATGCCCGAGAATCCGGCGCCGACGATGATGGTGTCGTGATCGGGCACTGTCATAGGGCCTCCCCATGGTCTCGCGCCCACGGTACCCGCGCCGACGACGGTCGTCAGTCAGAATGCAGCGCGCTGCGCAGCGCCGCGAGCGCCCGGTCCACCGCCTCGGTCGCCGCGGGCACGACACCCGAATACCCGACGTATCCGTGCACGAGGGTCCGGGCGTTGTGCACCTCGACGGGAACGCCTGCCGCCGAGAGCAATTCGCCGTAGCGGATGCCGTCGTCGCGCAGCGGATCGTGGCCGGCCACCGCGATGTAGGCGGCAGGCAACCCCGACAGGTCCGCGGCTCGTGCCGGCACCAGCGTCGCCGGTGCGTCGGCCATGTCGAGATCGCCGATGTACCAGCGCGAGTAGCCACTGGCCGCCTGCGTGCTCAGGATCGGCGCGTCGGCGTTCTCCTTGAACGACGGCAGCGACAGGTCGAACGTCGTCGACGGATACCAGAGCAACTGGAACCGGATCGCCGGCGCGCCGGCAGCACGGGCCAGTTGCGTCACCACCGCCGCGAGGTTCCCGCCCGCCGAATCACCGGCCACCGCGATACGGTCCGGGTCGGCGCCAAGTTCGGCGGCGTGCGCGGCGACCCACTGCGTGGCCGCCCAGACATCGTCGACGGCTGCGGGGAACGGATGCTCGGGGGCCAGCCGGTAGCTCAGCGACACCACCACCGCATCCCCGGCGACCGCGTGGCGCCGGGCGATGCTGTCGTAGCTGTCGAGGCCGCCGACCACCCACCCGCCGCCGTGGATGTAGATCACCAGCGGCGCCGGGGCGTCGGTCGCGGGACGGTAGATGCGGATGCCGATGGGGCCCGCGGGCCCGTCGATGGTGCGGTCCTCGCTGCCCACCTCGGGGTGCACCGGGACACGGGGCAGGTCGGCGAACCGCCTCCGGGCCGCCTCGGGACCGCCGTCGGTTGTCAACTCGAACGGCACCGCTTCCAGTACCTTCAGCAGCATGGCGTCGATCGGTTCCGGGCTGACCGGCTTCTCTTCAGCGACTGACATGGGGACACCGTACGTTCACCCGCGGACCAGGCTTCTGTGGGTGGCGGCCGCGGCGGTCGGCGCCTGCTACGGCCTGTTCCTCATCATCACCGCGCTGCGGGTGCCCGTCGGCGCGGAACTGACCGGGCAGTTCGCGCTGCAGCCGGCCGTCAAGGCGGCCGCGGCGGTGCTGCTGGCCGTCGCCGCACTGCACCACCCGGTCGCGCGGGAGAGGCGCTGGCTGGTCGCCGCGCTGCTGTTCTCGGCGGCGGGCGACTTCCTGTTGGCCCTGCCCTGGTGGGCGCCGTCGTTCGTGCTGGGTCTGGCCGCGTTCCTGATCGCGCACCTGTGCTTTCTGGGCGCGCTGGTACCGCTGGTCGGCCGCTCGGTGCCGCGGCTCGCCGCGGCGGGCGTCACCGTCGCTGCGTGCCTGACCCTAGTGGTGTGGTTCTGGCCGAGGCTGATCGCCGAGGGGATGGCGGTCCCGGTCACGCTGTACATGGCGGTGCTGGCTGCGATGGTGTGCGCCGCGCTGCTGGCGCGGCTGCCGACCGTGTGGACGGCGCTGGGCGCGGTGTGTTTCGCGGTCTCCGACGCGATGATCGGCATCAGCAAGTTCGTGCTCGGGTCCGAGGCGCTGGCGGTGCCGATCTGGTGGGCGTATGCGGCCTCGCTGATCCTGATCACCGCGGGCTTCTTCTTCGGCCGGACTCCGGTGCTGTCCGGGCGGTCTGCTACCACTTCGTAGGTGGCGAGCACCCGCGTTCAGGCTGAGCACGAGCCGATCGCTCGTGTGCTGCCGATGCTGACGGTGCCGCACCTCGACCGCGAGTTCGACTACCTGGTGTCCGCCGAGCAGTCCGACGACGCCCAGCCCGGCGTCCGGGTGCGGGTGCGGTTCAACGGCCGGCTGGTCGACGCGTTCGTGCTGGAGCGACGCTCCGACACCGACCACGCCGGCAAGCTCGGCTGGCTCGACCGGGTGATCTCACCCGAACCGGTGCTCACCCCGGAGATCCGCCGGCTCGCCGACGCCGTCGCGGCGCGGTACGCCGGCACCCGCGCCGACGTGCTGCGGCTGGCCATCCCGCCGCGCCACGCACGGGTCGAGAAACAGGACCCGCCGCAGCCCGCCCCGATTCCCGCCGCCGCCGTCGACTGTGCGGCGTGGAGCGCCTACGGCCGCGGCGAGCAGTTCGTCGCGGCGCTGGCCGACGGCCGGGCGGCCCGCGCGGTGTGGCAGGCGCTGCCGGGGGAGACGTGGCCGGACCGGCTGGCCGAGGCCGCCGCGGTCACCGTGCACGCCGGGCGCGGTGTGCTGATCATCGTTCCCGACCAGCGCGACATCGACGCGGTGCACGCCGCCGCGGTCCGGCTGCTCGGTGAGACGGCGGTGGTGGCCCTGTCGGCCGGGCTGGGCCCCGCCCAGCGCTATCGCCGGTGGCTTGCGGTGCTGCGCGGCGACGCCCGACTGGTGATCGGCACCCGCAGCGCGGTGTTCGCGCCGGTCGCCGCGCTCGGGTTGGTGATGGTGTGGGACGACGGCGACGACACGCTGGCCGAGCCACGCGCGCCATACCCGCACGCCCGCGAGGTGGCGATGCTGCGCGCTCACCAACTGCGTTGCGCCGCACTGATCGGCGGGTACGCCAGGACCGCCGAGGCCCAGGCGCTGGTGCGCAGCGGATGGGCGCACGATCTGGTGGCGCTGCGACCGACGGTGCGGGCCGCCGCACCGCGGGTGGTCGCGCTCGACGACAGCGGGTTCGAACAGGAACGCGACCCCGCCGCGCGGTCGGCACGGTTGCCGTCGATGGCGCTGCAGGCCGCCCGCAAGGCGCTGGCCGCCGGCGCGCCGGTGCTGGTGCAGGTGCCTCGTCGCGGGTATGTGCCCGCATTGGCCTGCGCGCGGTGCCGCACCGTCGCCCGGTGCCGGCACTGCACGGGCCCGCTGTCGCTGCCCGACCGCGACACCGCAGGCGCGGTGTGCCGCTGGTGCGGCCGCGCCGACCCGCGGTTGCGTTGCGGGCGTTGCGGTTCCGACGAGGTGCGCGCGGTGGTGGTCGGCGCGCGGCGCACCGCAGAGGAGCTGGGCCGCGCCTTCGCGGGCACGACGGTCATCACCTCCAGCGGCGAGGCGATGGTCACCGAGGTGGGCTCACATCCGGCGGTGGTGGTCGCCACCCCGGGCGCCGAACCCGTCGCCGAGGGCGGGTACGGCGCTGCGTTGCTGCTGGACAGCTGGGCGCTGCTGGGGCGTCAGGACCTGCGCGCGGCCGAGGACACGCTGCGGCGCTGGATGGCCGCGGCGGCCCTGGTGCGAAGCCGCGCCGACGGCGGGACCATCGCGGTGGTCGCCGAATCGACGCTGCCGACCGTGCAGGCGCTGATCCGGTGGGATCCGGTGCGACACGCGGACGCCGAACTGGCCGCCCGCGCCGAGGTGGGACTGCCGCCGGCCACCCACATGGCCGCCGTGGACGGCACCTCCGACGCCGTGCACGCGCTGCTCGACGCCGCCGACCTGCCCGGCGACGCCGAGCAACTCGGCCCGGTCGAACTGCCGTTCGGCGCCCGCCGACCACCCGGCCTGCCCGCCGACGCCACCGTGATCCGGATGCTGGTGCGGGTCCCACGCACCGCAGGCCTCGACCTGGCGTCGGCGCTACGCCGAGCCGTCGCCGTGCTCAGCGCGCGCCACGATCAAGATCCAGTTCGTGTGCAAATCGACCCATTGCACATAGGGTGAGTCCCGACCCTGGCGTCAGACCGGACGGGAGGCCCGATGCGCCGGCTCATCGCATGGTCGATCACGTTGCTGTTCCTCGCCTTTGGCGTGTTGTGGCCGCTGGTCTTCACCGGCGGCGGATCCGACGGATCGGCCGTCGACGACCCGATGGTCATCAACAACTACCAGGCGGAATACGTCGTCGACGACGCCGGCCGCCTCGATGCGGTCGAAACCATCACCGGACAGTTCCCCGGCGGACGCCACGGCATCTTCCGATACTGGGACGTCACCAATCAGAACAGCCCGCACGTCCGGCAGACACCGGAGATCAAATCGATTCTGATGGACGGCAAAGAGGCGTCCTACCAGATGTTGTGGGAGGACAACGAGCGCTTCCGGGTGGCCAAGATCGGCGACCCCGACCGCACGTTGAGCTACGGCGAGCACGTGTTCGAGATCCGTTACTCCATCGACGGCGTCCTCGATCCGGGCGCCACCGGGGCGGACAAGACGTTCGCCGCCGCCACCGGATCGCCGGGCGACGCGCCCTCGGTCTTCTACTGGAACGTGATCGCGCCGGCGTGGAACAACCTGATCCGCAACGCCGACATCACGGTGCGGCTGCCCGGTGACGTGCCCGGCGCGCAGTGCTCGGTCGGCTACGGGGTCGGGAAGCCCTGCGAGAACCTGACAATCGACGGGAACACGGTGCGGCTGTCGGCCAGGTACCTGCCGGCCCGCACGCCGGTGACGGTGCGGGCGAGCGTCGACGTACCAACCCCGGCCCGCGCCGAGGTGCCGTGGACTCCCGACTGGGACAGGGTGCTCGGCCGCTCGCTGACCGGGCTGTTCTGGATGCTGGGCCTGACCGTGGCGTTCGGGCTGGGCGCGCTGCTGTGGCACCGCAGCACCATCGAGCCGTCGCCCGGATTTCCGCTGCAGTACACGCCGCCGGAAGGGCTCGGCCCGGTGCAGACCGAGTACATCCGGACCGAGGCCATACCCAAGAACGGCCTCACCGCGACCTTGTTCTACCTCGCCGAGCGGGGGCTGGTCGACCTGCAGCAGATGAGCGACGACACCTGGCGCATCCGGGGGATCGCCGAACGCAGCGCATGGGCCGACGTCGACCGGGTCAGCGTCGCGGTCGGGGCGGCGTTGAAGGTGAACAGCCCGGACACCGAGTTCACCGCCAAGAAGACGGTCAAATCCGGGCAGCGTCTCAACCGGGCCAAGACCGACATGACCGCGGCAGTCGAGAAGTGGGTCGCCGACGAGAAGTTGTTGGTCAAGCGCAAGGAGGAACTGTGGATCCGCGTCGCCAACGTCGGCGCGTTCCTGCTCATGCTGTGCGGGGTCTTCACGTGGATGTTCCCGGCCACCATGTGGGCGCTGCCGTTCGCGACGTTCTTCCTGCTCAGCCTCGGCTCCTGGAATCCCGGCGTCGGCACCCGACGCACCGAGGCCGGACGCGAATTGTGGTCGCGCGCAGGGGGTTTCCACCGGCTGCTCACCACCGACTCGGCCGAGGATCGGTTCGACTTCGGCGCGCGCAGGGATCTGTATTCGGCCTACGTCCCGTTCGCGGTGGCCGCGGGCGTCGCGGCGCTATGGGCCAAGAAGTACGAGACGGCCACCGGAACCGCTGCGCCGCAACCGGGTTGGTACAACTCGTCCTCGTCGACGAGCACGGGTTTCATCGGCTCCGGTGGTTCCATCGCGAGCTTTGACAGTTTCGATTCGGCCCTGTCGTCGTCCATCGGGGCCTACACCGCGTCGCAGGCGTCCTCGAGCAGCGGCAGCAGCAGCGGCGGGAGCAGCTTCAGCGGCGGCGGGGGCGGAGGCGGCGGCGGTGGGGGCGGCGGCGGAGGAGGAGGCGGATCGTGGTGAGCACACTGCTGATCATCGCGCTGGTGCTGGCGGTGTCGGCGTTGATCATTTTCGTGGTGGGCTACAACAAGTTACGCGGCGCCGACGTGCGGGTGGCCGAGGCGCTCAGCGGCATCGACGTCGAACTGACCCGGCGCGCGTCGCTGATCCCGAGCCTGGTGCACACCGTGCAGACCTTCGCCGCGCACGAGAAAGGCATCCTCGACCACGTCACCAACGCGCGCGCCGCGCTGACTTCGGCCACGTCGAGCACATCGGTGGCGCAGCGCAGCGCCGCAGAAAAGGACCTCGACAGCGCGCTGACGCCGCTGCTGGCGCTCGGCCAGAACTATCCGCAGCTGAACTCGTCGAACAACTTCCTCAACCTGCAGGAGAACCTCACCGACAGCGAGAACAAGCTGGCGTTCGCGCGGCAGTACTACAACGACTCGGTGGCCACCCTGAACCGGATGGTGACGACCATCCCGTGGATGTTCGTGGCACCGCTGACCGGCGTGTCGGAGCGCGAATACTACCGTCTCTAGACTGGCGCGGTGCGCATCGTCTTCGCCGGTACCCCCGAGCCCGCCCTGCCGTCGCTGCGCCGACTCATCGAATCCCCGCGCCACGACGTCGTCGCGGTGCTGACCCGGCCCGATGCAGCCGCCGGGCGGCGCGGCAAACCGTCGCCGTCCCCGGTCGCGCGCCTCGCGCTCGAGCACGACATCCCGGTGCTGCGGCCCGCCAAGCCGAACTCCGACGAGTTCATCGCCGAGCTGACCGGATACGCCCCCGACTGCTGCGCGGTGGTCGCCTACGGGGCGCTACTGAGTGAGCGGCTGCTCGCGGTGCCGCCGCACGGCTGGGTGAACCTGCACTTCTCGGTGCTGCCCGCCTGGCGCGGGGCGGCGCCGGTGCAGGCCGCCATCGCCGCGGGCGACCCCGTCACGGGCGCCACCACCTTCCTCATCGAACCCGCGTTGGACTCGGGCCCGGTCTACGGCGTCGTCACCGAAACCGTCCGGCCGGCCGACACCGCGGGCGATCTGCTTGACCGCCTGTCGGTTTCGGGTGCCGAACTGTTGGAGCGCACGCTCGACGGGATCGCCGACGGCGCGCTGACGCCGGTGCCGCAGCCCGCCGATGGCGTCACGATCGCGCCGAAGATCACCGTCGACGAGGCCCGCGTGCGCTGGGATCTGCCGGCCCACGTGGTCGACCGCCGGATCCGCGCGGTCACGCCGAATCCCGGCGCCTGGACCATGATCGGCGACCTGCGCGTCAAGCTCGGTCCGGTCACCGTCGACGATGCCGCCGACAGTCTCGGACCCGGCGTCATCCGCGCCGACCGCACCGGGGTGCGCGTCGGCACCGCCTCGTCGCCGGTGCTGCTCGGCACGGTCCAGCCGCCCGGTAAGAAGGCGATGAACGCGGCCGACTGGGCGCGCGGCGCGCGACTCGACGAGGCGGCGAAGGCCGAATGACCAAGCCGCGCAGGCAGCAACGCCGCAAACCGCTCGACCCCGCCCGCCGCGCGGCGTTCGACGTACTGCGCGCCGTCACCGAGAAGGACGCCTACGCGAACCTGGCGTTGCCTGCGATCCTGCGCGACCGCGGGATCAGCGGCCGCGACGCCGCGTTCGCCACCGAACTGGCCTACGGCGCCTGCCGGACGAAAGGTCTGCTCGACGCCGTCATCGCCAGCGCCGCGGGCCGGCCGCCCGAGCGGATCGACCCGGTGCTGCTGGATCTGCTGCGCCTGGGCGCCTACCAACTGCTGCGCACCCGGGTCGAACAACACGCCGCGGTGTCCACCACCGTCGAACAGGCGGGCATCGAATTCGACTCGGCGCGTGCCGGTTTCGTCAACGGCGTGCTGCGGACCATCTCCTCGCGCGACGAGAAGTCCTGGGTCGACGAACTTGCGCCCGACGCGGCCACCGACCCGATCGGGCACACCGCGTTCGTGCACGCCCATCCCCGCTGGATCGGCCAGGCGTTCGCCGACGCACTGGGCGCCGACGCCGGGGAACTCGACGCGTTGCTCGCCAGCGACGACGAGCGGCCCGCCGTCCACCTCGCCGCCCGGCCCGGTGTGCTGTCGGCGGCCGAACTCGCCGAGCGGGTCGACGGCACCGTCGGCCGGTACTCGCCTCACGCGGTGTACCTGGCAGGCGGCGACCCCGGTCGGCTGCAGCCGGTGCGCGAGGGCGCGGCACTGGTGCAGGACGAAGGCAGCCAGCTCGTCGCGCGGGCCCTGACCCTTGCCGACCTCGACGGCGACGACGGCGGTCGCTGGCTCGATCTGTGCTCAGGCCCCGGCGGTAAGACCGCGCTGCTGGCGGCCCTCGCCACCCAGCGCAGCGACGAGTTCCGGGTGACCGCGGTCGAACCGGCCCCGGCCCGTGCCGAGCTCGTCGAACAGAACACCCGCGGGCTGCCCGTCGAGGTGCTACGCGTCGACGGCCGCGACCCCGGGATCGAGCCGGGCTTCGACCGGGTGCTGGTGGACGCCCCCTGCACGGGCCTGGGCGCGCTGCGACGTAGGCCCGAGGCCCGGTGGCGGCGCCAACCCGGCGACGTGCCGCCGCTGGCCCGGCTGCAGCGCGAACTGCTGGCGTCGGCGATCCGCCTGACCCGCCCGGGCGGCGTGGTGCTCTACGCCACCTGCTCACCGCACCTGCCCGAGACCGTCGGTGTGGTTGCCGACGCGCTGCGCCGCCACCCGGTGACCGCGCTGGACAGCCGCACGCTCTTCGATCAGGTGCCCGGTCTCGGCGGCGGCCCCTACGTGCAGCTCTGGCCGCACCGGCACGGCACCGATGCGATGTTCGCGGCGGCCCTCAAAGTAGGGTAGGCCCATGCCAGCACCGCTCATCGCGCCGTCGATCCTGGCCGCCGACTTCGCCCGGCTCGCCGACGAAGCCGAGGCGGTGCGCGGCGCAGACTGGTTGCACGTCGACGTGATGGACAACCACTTCGTGCCGAACCTGACCATCGGGCAACCGGTCGTCGAGTCGCTGCTGAAGGTGACCGACATCCCGCTGGACTGCCACCTGATGATCGACAACCCCGACCGCTGGGCGCCGCCGTACGCGGAGGCAGGCGCGTACAACGTGACGTTTCACGCCGAGGCCACCGACAATCCCGTCGGCGTGGCCCGCGACATCCGGGCGGCCGGCGCCAAGGCCGGGTTGTCGGTCAAGCCCGGCACCCCGCTGGAGCCCTATCTGGAGATCCTGCGCGAGTTCGACACGCTGCTGATCATGTCGGTGGAACCGGGCTTCGGCGGGCAGAAGTTCATCCCCGAGGTGCTGCCCAAGGTGGGTACGGCGCGGCGGCTGGTGGACGCCGGGGAGCTGACGATCGTCGTGGAGATCGACGGCGGGATCAACGCCGACACGATCGAGGCCGCGGCCGAGGCCGGGGTGGACTGCTTCGTCGCGGGATCGGCCGTCTACAGCGCCGAGGACCCGGCCGCCGCGGTGGAGTCGCTCCGTCGTCAAGCCGCCTCCGCGGCCCAGCATCTGCAGCTGTGAACCTCGAGGCCGCGATGCGGCTGGCGATCGAACGGTCCGAGGCTGTCAAGGGTCGGACATACCCGAATCCGCCTGTGGGAGCGGTGATCCTGGACAGTGACGGCGATGTTGCCGGCGTCGGCGCCACCGAGCCGCCCGGCGGACCGCACGCCGAGGTGCTGGCGCTGCGCAGGGCGGGGGAGCGGGCCGCAGGCGGCACGGCGGTGGTCACGCTGGAGCCGTGTAACCATCACGGGCGCACACCGCCCTGCGTCGACGCGCTGCTCGCCGCGCAGGTGTCCGCGGTCGTGTACGCGGTCACCGACCCGAACCCGGTGGCGGCGGGCGGGGCGGCGCGGCTGGCCGACGCGGGCGTCAGCGTCACCGCGGCGGTGCTCGCGGACGAGGTGTCGCGCGGGCCGCTGCGTGAGTGGCTGCACAAGCAGCGCACCGGCTCACCGCACGTCACATGGAAGTTCGCCACCAGCGTGGACGGGCGAAGCGCGGCCGCCGACGGCAGCAGCCAGTGGATCACCAGTGAAGCCGCCCGCGCCGACGTGCACCGCAAACGCCGGGTCGCCGACGCCATCGTGGTCGGCACGGGCACGGTGTTCGCCGACGATCCGACACTGACCGCGAGGCTACCCGACGGCACCCTGGCCGACCGGCAGCCGCTGCGGGTCGTTGTCGGCGAACGCGAAATATCGCACGAGGCAAAGGTTCTCAACGACGACTCGCGCACGATGGTGATCCGCACCCGCGACCCGCGGGAGGTTGTCAGAGCGCTCTCGGACCGCACCGACGTGCTGCTCGAGGGCGGGCCGACGTTGGCGGGCGCGTTCCTGCGCGCCGGGGTGATCGACCGCATCCTGGCCTACGTGGCGCCGATCCTGTTGGGCGGACCGATCACCGCCGTCGACGACGTCGGTGTGCTCAGCATCGCCCACGCCCAGCGCTGGCGTTTCGACGGCATCTCGCCCATCGGACCCGATGTGCGGTTGAGCCTGGTGCCGGCCTGACCGGTCAGTCCTCGGTCTCCAACGGCCGGTGCTCGACGAGGTCTCGGGCGCCGAACGACCCCAACCGCTCCCGGAACGCCTGCACGGTGTAGCCGACGACGGTCGCCTCCGTGCGCGCCCGCACGGTGGCCGAGCGTGGCAGATGAAACAGCGGCCCCATCTCGCCGACATAGTCGCCCTCGGCCACCACTTTGAGCGTTTCCTCACCGCCGCCGGGGGTTTCACGCACGACCTCGAGTTCGCCGCGCGACACCGTGTAGATCAGGTCGCCCATCGTGCCCTGCTCGAAGAGCACCTCGCCCTCGTCGAGTTCCATTGTCTCCGGCGGCCGGTCGACCGAGGCGAAGTTCGGCACCATCTCCACGACACGGTCGGCGAGCGGCAGGATCCGGCTGTCGTGGGTCGCGACGACCACCATCCGGTCGTCGGAGGCCAGCTCGCGGATCAGCTTGAGCACCTCCTCGACCTGGATGAAATCCAGATGCGCCGTTGGCTCGTCGGCCAGGATCAGCGGCGGGTCGAGCGCGATCGCCCTGGCCACCGCGACCCGCTGCTGCTGTCCGCCGCTCAGATCGCCGGGCCGGTGATCGAGACGGTCCTGCAGGCCGACCCGCGCCAGCAGCTGCTCGGCACGCTTTCGTGCGGCGCGGCGCGACAGACCGGAGGCCCGCAGCGGCACCATCACGTTCTCGACCGCGGTGAGGCTGGGCACCAGATTGAACGCCTGGAACACGAACCCGACGGTCTCACGGCGGTATGTCGCAAGGCTTTTCGCGTCCAGAGCGGTGACGTCGATGTCTCCGAACTTGATCGCACCGCCGGTCGGCGCGAGGATGCCGCCCAGACACGACAGCAGCGTCGTCTTCCCGCATCCGCTCGGCCCCAGCAGGATCACCAGCGACCCGGCGGGCACCTCGAGATCCAGCCCGTCGATCGGGCGGACCGCGTGCCCCCCGCTGGAGTATTCGACCACCAGCTTCTGCACCGACAGGTCACCCATGTCAGGGACCCCCGAACGCCAGCGCCGGGTCGACCTTCACCGCGCGCCGCAACCCGGCCGCGCTGGCCAGCAACCCGATCACCACCGCGATCACCGGCAGCGCGACAAACGCCTCGGTCGGCACGATCACCTGCATCGGGAACAGGGGGCCGAGCAGCAGCGACAGGCCGGCGCCGACCAGCGCGGCCAGCAGCGCCACGATCACGGCCTGCAGCGCCAGCCCGGCCATCACCGACCGGGTCGGCACACCGATCGCCTTGAACACCGCGAAGTCGCGCAGCCGCTCGAGCGCCGACAGATACACCACCGAGCCCACGATCAGCGCCGCGACGATCCACAGCAGGATCGCCACGATGGTGATCGAGTTCACCGCGACCCGCAGCGGCCGCAACAGATCCTCGATCGCGCCCGCCCGGTCGGCGACGCGGTAGCCCTCGGGCACCTGCTGAAGCGAGCCGCGGACACCGATCGACGCCACGAGCGGCTCGCCGCCGTAGACCAACTGCTGGGCGCCTTCGGTGGTCAGGAACACGTTGGGCAGGTTCGCCAGCGCGGTCGAGTTGTCCACCAGGCCGGTGACCGTCAGCCTGCGCGAGGCGATTTCGACTTCGTCGCCGACATTGCGGCCCAACGTCGTCGACACCGCGACCTCGTCGGCGGCGCGCGGCACGCGGCCCTCGATCACCGCGGGCATTCCCGGGCCCTGCTCCGGGGCGCCGAAGATGTCGACGTTGCGGGTGTCGCCGTCGAGGGTGGCCGTGCCGCCCGCGTAGGCCAGCGGCGCGGCCGCTTCGACGCCGGGCGCCCGCGCGATGCGGCGCAACTCGACCGGCGCGAACGGGGTGGCGCCGACGAACGGGCCCGATGCGCCCGCCTTGATCACGAACTGGTCCACGCCGAGGGCGTCGACGGTGCGTTCGGCCTCGGTCTGGAAGCCCTTGGCCAGCCCGGTGAGAACCAGCGTCATCCCGAAGATGATCGCCGTGCTCACCACCGCGATGGCGAAACGCCGCTTTCTCCACTGCATGTCGCGCAGCGCGGCGATGAGCATGGCGGCGACGTTACCGACGCGGACGCATGTGCGGGCCGGGTTTCCGCTACTTGGCGAAAGCGCTCACCAGCGTGTTGCAGAACGCGGGCAGGTCGTCGGGCTTTCGGCTGGACACCAAAGTGTTTGCCCCGCGCGAACATTCGACGACCTCGTCGTCGACCCAGTTGGCGCCGGCGTTGACGAGGTCGGTCTTTACGCTGGGCCAGGAGGTCATGGTGCGGCCGCGCACCACGTCGGCCTCGATCAGCGTCCACGGGCCGTGGCAGATCACCGCGACCGGTTTGCCCGCGTCGAAGAAGCCCTTCGCGAACGCGACGGCGGCGGTGTTGGTGCGCAGGTTGTCGGGGTTGGCGACGCCGCCGGGCAGCACCAGAGCCGCGTAATCGGACGCCGACACCGAGTCGGCGGCCTTGTCGGCCTCGAACGTGTCGGCGGGGGTGAGGTGGTTGAAGGCCTGGACCTTGCCCACTTCCGTCGACACGAGTTCGGGTGTGCCACCGGCCTGCTCGACGGCCTTCCAGGGTTCGGTCAGCTCGACCTGTTCGACGCCCTCGAGTGCGACGAGGAACGCAATCTTCTTGCCAGTCAATGAATCAGCCATGGTCCACGCATACCCGGCGTGACGAGCAGTCAACCTGGGCGAATTTGATCGGTACACTCGTCTCAGACGGGACCGCACGGCCCCGGATCGCGCTTTCACCGACGATGTGCGCGCTGGTGAGCACGAACAAAGGATGACCCATGACTGCACTGCAGGACTGGCTCAGCGACCCCCCGATGGTTCCCCGTAGCGTCAAGGCGTTGATCTGCGACGTCTTGCGCAGGCAGCCTCCCGTCGAGGAGGTCCCAGAACCCGAACCCCAGCTGTTGGCCCGCGGCCTCGAGCGCTGCTGAGCGGCGCCGTCAGCCGCGCTGGTGGCGGCCCACCGGCTGCTGCTCCGGGGTGTCCACTTCGTCGGCGTGCTCGTTCTTGCCGCTGATCAACAGGCCCAGCAGGGCGCCCACCACACAAACCCCGACGGTGACCAGGAAGATGTCGCCGTACTGCAGCACGTAGGCCTCGCGGTAGCGGTCGGCCTCGGCGGCCAGCCGTTCGGCGAGGGTGTCCGCGCCCGCCGGGAACGGCAGCGTCTGCAGGTGCTGGTTGAGCCGGTACAGGCCCCACGCGGTCAAGGCGGCCAGCCCGATGAGCATGCCGACCATTCGCGCGACCACCACGGCCGCCGAGGCGATGCCGTGCTGCGCTGCCGGCACCACCCGCAGCGTCGCCGAGGTCAGCGGACCGATGACCAGGCCGAGCCCGAACCCGGCGATCGCCAGGTCGGTGTCGAGCACCGGCAGGGTGATGAAGCCGAGGTCATGGTGGGCCGACAGCAGGTCGATCCGCCAGTTCGAGATCAGCCAGTAGCCGCCCGCGGCGATCATCAGCCCGACGAACGCCACGATCCGGTCGCCGATGCGGCTGGCCAGCCAGCCGCCGATCACGGCGCCGATCGGCAGGGCGATCAGGAACCGCAGCAACAGCAGGACGGCCTCGGTCTGGTCCTTGCCGAGCACGCCCTGACCGAACAGCTCGACGTTGACCAGCGTCACCATCAGCGCCGCCCCCGCGCACAGCGAGGCGCCGAGCGCAGCCAGGAACGGCCGGAAGTGCACGCCTGCCGGTTCGATCAGCCGGGTGCGGGCGAAGCGTTCCCACACGAAGAACGCGATCAGGGCGACGGCGGCACCCACCAGCACCGGCAATCCGTAGTCGGGCAGGATCTTGCGGCCGTCGGGCGCGGGGTTGTACAGCCCGATCACCGTGAGGCCCAGCGCGACGGCCAGCAGCACGCCGCCGACGACGTCGACACGTTCGGGCTCTTCGGGTTTCAGCCGGCCCGGCAGGCTGAAGTGGATCAGCACCATCGCGACGGCGGCCAGCGGAACATTGATCCAGAACACGTCGCGCCAGGTGTTGAGCGCAGCGACCACCGCGATGCCGTACAGCGGGCCCAGCACGCTGCCCAGTTCCTGCGCCGCGCCGATCCCGCCGAGCACCGAGGCCCGGTTGCGGCTGGCCCACAGGTCGGCGGCCAGCGCCAGCGTCACCGGCAGCAGGGCGCCGCTGGCGACACCCTGGATCGTGCGGCCGATCACCATCGGCACCAGGTCGTTGGAGAGCGCGGTGACCACCGAGCCGACCGCGAAACCGGCCAGGCTCAGCTGCAGGATGAACTTGCGGCCGAACCGGTCCGACGCGCGGCCCAGCAGCGGCATCGCCGCGATGTAGCCGAGCAGGTAGCAGGTGATGATCGGGGTCACCCGCTGCAGCTGATTGATCGGGATCTGCAGGTCGACGATGATGTCGCGGATGATCGCGACGACCACGTAGGTGTCGAGCGCCCCGAGCAGTACCGCGAGGCTGCCCGCGCTGATCGCGATCCGGCGGTTGGTCGCGACGGACCCCGCGACCACTGACTCCGAGGTCGGCATCAGGCGGCGGGCTTGGTGACCGTCACCGGCTTACCCCAGTCCGTCATCGTCATCGTCACGCTGTTGCCCGACGACGGTTCCAGCTTGGCCTGCATCAGTTCGTGGTCGCCCTCCTCGGCGATCCAGGCGGTTCCGGGCACCGGACCGGTCGCGCCGATCTGCGGCGCGATCTTGTTGACCGCGTCGGCGCTGACGTTCCCGGTGATCCGGACGGTCTCGACGCCGTTGAGCGTCTCGCGGCCGTCGGCCTCGGGATCGGAGAAGTTGGCGAGGATGTTGGCCAGGCCCTTTTCGGGGCTCAAGATCGCCGACGCGTCGTACACCTCGGCCGCCGGCCCGAAGTCCTGGAGCTGGCCGCCGGCGTTGATCGCGCCGTAGAGGATTCCGTCGAACACCACGAACTCGATGCCCTCGAGACGCTGGCCGAGGAAGTTGATGTTGGCCTTGCCCTGGGCGGCGACCGCCGGGACGTTGGTCAGGTCACCCTCGAGCGACTCGATCGGCAGCTGCTCGATCGTGCCCTGCACCGTCAGCCGCAGGTGCACGCTCGTCTGGTTCTTGGTGGTATCGCTGGACTGCTGCAGCAGCGTCGCCGCATCAGGCAGGTCCTTGGCGGACTCATCCGACTTCGAGCAGCTGGACAGGAAGGCGACAGCAAAGACAAGGGCGGCGAAGATCGCCAACAGGCGGGAGCGCATGAGTGCATCGTAGAGGGTCCGGCCGCGCCGAGTCCGTGCGCGGGGGCGGATGGTACCTGCAAGCATGCCTGCTGAGCTGCAGTTTCGCCACATCGGCCGGTGACTGTGCGTCGGCGCTCCGGTGAGCGCCGAGCGGTCTGGATAGTCTGACGACGTGTTCACCGGAATCGTCGAAGAAGTGGGCGAGGTCGTCGAGAAGCAAGATCTCGGTGACTCGGTCCGGCTGGCCATCCGCGGCCCGGTGGTGACGTCCGACGCCGGACACGGCGACTCGATCGCGGTCAACGGCGTCTGCCTGACCGTGGTCGACGTCCGGTCCGACGGCGCGTTCACCACCGACGTCATCGGGGAGACCCTGAACCGGTCGAGCCTCGACGGTGTGCGGGTGGGCAGCCGCGTCAACCTGGAACGCGCGGCCGCGGTCAACAGCCGGCTCGGCGGGCACATCGTCCAGGGCCACGTCGACGGCACCGGGCATGTGATCGCGCGCACTCCGTCGGAGCGTTGGGAAGTGGTGCGGATCGCGCTGCCGACCGCGTTGTCGCGGTATGTGGTCGAGAAAGGGTCGATCACCGTCGACGGGGTGTCGCTGACGGTCTCGGCGATCAGTCACGACTGGTTCGAGGTCTCGCTGATCCCCACCACGCTCGACCTGACGACGCTGGGCCGCGCCGAGGTCGGCACCCGGGTCAACCTCGAGGTGGACATCATCGCCAAGTACGTCGAGAGGCTGCTCGGGACCCGTGACGACGAGGACCGGTAGCGGTCATCGACGCAGGTCAAGACCTCGGCAATAAGTTCTCGGCCCTGGTGGTTCATACTGATGTGGTGACGAGGCTGGACTCCATAGAGCGCGCGGTCGCCGATATCGCGGCGGGAAAAGCCGTCGTCGTCATCGACGATGAGGATCGCGAGAACGAGGGCGATCTGATCTTCGCCGCCGAAAAGGCGACACCGGAACTCGTCGCGTTCATGGTCCGCTACACCTCGGGTTACCTGTGCGTGCCGCTGGACGGCGCGATCTGCGACCGGCTGGGTCTGCTGCCGATGTACGCGGTCAACCAGGACAAGCACGGCACCGCCTACACCGTCACCGTCGACGCGAAAAACGGTGTGGGGACCGGTATTTCGGCGGCCGACCGGGCGACGACGATGCGGCTGCTCGCCGACCCGACCGCGGTCTCCGACGACTTCACCAAACCGGGCCACGTGGTGCCGCTGCGGGCCAAGGACGGCGGCGTGTTGCGCAGGCCCGGCCACACCGAGGCCGCCGTGGACCTGGCTCGGCTCGCCGGCCTGCAGCCTGCAGGCGCGATCTGCGAGATCGTCAGCCAGAAGGACGAAGGGGCGATGGCGCAGACCGACGAACTGCGCATCTTCGCCGACGAACACGACCTCGCGCTGATCTCGATCGCCGATCTGATCGAGTGGCGACGCAAGCACGAGAAGCACATCGAGCGCATCGCCGAGGCGCGTATCCCGACGCGGCACGGGGAGTTTCGCGCGGTCGGCTACACCAGCATCTACGACGACGTCGAGCATGTGGCGCTGGTCAAGGGTGACATCGTCAACCCTGGCGCCGGTCCCGGCGCGGACGGCCACGACGTGCTGGTGCGGGTGCACTCGGAGTGCCTCACCGGCGACGTGTTCGGCTCGCAGCGCTGTGACTGCGGCCCGCAACTGGACGCGGCGATGGCGATGGTGGCCCGCGAAGGCCGCGGCATCGTGCTGTACATGCGCGGACATGAGGGCCGCGGCATCGGGCTGATGCACAAGTTGCAGGCCTACCAGTTGCAGGACGCCGGCGACGACACCGTCGACGCCAACCTCAAACTCGGCCTGCCCGCCGACGCCCGCGACTACGGCATCGGCGCGCAGATCCTCGTCGATCTCGGGGTGCGCTCGATGCGGTTGTTGACCAACAACCCCGCCAAGCGGGTCGGTCTGGACGGCTACGGGCTGCACATCATCGAGCGGGTGCCGCTGCCGGTGCGGGCCAACAAGGAGAACATCCGCTACCTGATGACCAAGCGTGACCGGATGGGTCACGATCTGGTGGGGCTCGACGACTACCACGAAGCCACCACCATGGCCGACTACGACGAAGGCGTGTACCTGCTCGGTGACCGCCGCCCCACCGATCTCGGCGGAGCGCTGTGAGCGGTGAAGGGGTTCCCGATCTTCCGCAGCTGGACGCGTCGGGACTGAAACTGGCCATCGTCGCCAGCACCTGGCACCAGACCATCTGCGACGCACTGCTCGACGGCGCGCGCAAGGTCGCCTCCGACGCCGGCATCGACAACCCGACGGTGGCCCGCGTGCTGGGCGCCATCGAAATCCCGGTGGTGGCACAGGCATTGGCCGCCCAGCACGACGCGGTCGTCGCGCTGGGCGTGGTGATCCGCGGCGAGACACCGCATTTCGACTACGTCTGCGATGCGGTCACCCAGGGCCTGACCCGGGTGTCGCTGGACTCGTCGACACCGGTCGCCAACGGCGTGCTGACCGTGAACACCGAACAGCAGGCCCTGGACCGGGCGGGGCTGCCGTCGTCGGGCGAGGACAAGGGCGCGCAGGCCGCCGCGGCCGCGTTGTCGACGGCGCTGACCCTACGGCAGATCCGGTCGGACGGATGAGCGACTGGGACGCCGAGATCCGGCCGCACCTGACGCCCTATTTCGCCTACGGCGCCGCGGTGATCATCCTCGCGGCGCACATCACCGTCGGTGCGCTGCTCAAGATCGCATCCACCGGCGTGATCTTCCAGACCGCCGACCAGATCGCGATCGCGTTGCTCGGGGTCGTGATCGCGTGCGTCGTGCTGCTGTTCGCGCGGCCCCGGCTGCGGGTCGGACCGTCCGGTCTGTCCGTGCGAAATTTGGTCAACGACAAGCTGATTCCGTGGGCCGACGTGGTCGACGTGTCGTTCCCGCGCGGTGCACGCTGGGCCCGCGTCGATCTGCCCGACGACGAGTACGTTCCGGTGCTGGCGATCCAGGCGGTCGACAAGGGCCGCGCGGTCGCGGCGATGGACCGCGTGCGTGAGCTGCTGGAACGCTACAAGGGCGTCAACTCACGCTGAGCGACATCGCCAGCTCGCCGTCAGGCGCGGTGTTTTCGTCCGCTCTGAACCCGAGGCTCTCGTACACCCCGCGCGCCACCGCGTTGTCGGCGGCGACCCGCAGTTTGACTGTGCGGACCCGGCATTCGCCCGCCCAGTCGACCGCGGCGGCGACGAGGCGGCGAGCCAGTCCCCGGCCGCGGACGGTCGGCTCCAGCCACAGCGAGTACAGGTAGACGACCTCGGCGCTTTCCAGCTGCGCCCCGATGAGGCCGACCGGGCGGTCCTCGAGCAGCGCGGCGAACTGCGCGTGGTCACGCAGCCGGCGTCGCCACTGCGCGGCGGTGAAGATCACCTCTTCGTGGTAGCTCGAATCATCCTCGCCGACCGCGTCGGTCAGCGCGCGCAACCGCATCGCGGCGAACAGCTGCCAGTCGGACTCGTGCAGGCGGGCGACGCGGAACGTCAACGCGAATCGCCCATCACCAGTCCTTCCCGGCGGGGATCCGCACCGCCGACCCACCCGCTCCCGTCGCGCACGATCGCCGAGAGACCGCTGGACTGATCGGCCAGGTCGACGTCGTGGCCCAACGCGCGCAGTCCGACAACCAGCGGGTCATGGTCACCGTTATCGGCGGTGTCGATGGCCGGGTGCTCGCCGCCGACGTTGGTCTTCGGGGTGTTCGCCGCACCGAAGTCGACCATGGACACCGCCTGCTGCGGATCCATGCCCCAATCCAGCACGCCGACAGTCGTTTTGACGACGAACTGGATGATCACCGAACCGCCCGGCGAACCCAGCACCGCGAACAGCGGTCCGCGTTGACCGGCCTGGCCCTGGTCGAAAATCAAGGTCGGCGCCATCGAGCTGCGGGGACGTTTACCCGGCTGGATGCGGTTGGCGATTGGCGCGCCGTCGGGTTTGGCCGGTTCGGCGGAGAAGTCGGTCAACTGGTTGTTGAGGATGAAGCCGTCGACCATGTGGTACGAGCCGAACGCCGACTCCACGGTGGTGGTCAGCGAGGCGGCGTTGCCCTGCGCGTCGACGATGCTGACCTGGCTGGTGCCGTGCTCGGGTGTCGGCGGGGCGGGGCTGGTCGGCGGTCCGAACCGGCCCGGTTCGGCGGTGCCCATCGTGCGCTGCTCCGAGATCAGCGCGGCGCGGCCCGCCAGATAGTCACTGCCGAGCAGGGTGTCGCGTGAGCCGCCGGGCAGCGGGACGAAATCGGTGTCGGCCACGTACTCGTCGCGATCCGCATACGCCAGGCGCTCGGCCTCGGAGATCAGGTGTACACCCATCACGGTGGGCCGTCCGCCGTTGAGATCCATGTCGGTGGGCCGGTGGTCGGCCATCGGGAACTGCTCGAGGATCCCGAGCGTCGAGGCGACCGCGATGCCGCCCGACGACGGCGGCGGCATCCCGCAGATCTCGCGCCCCCGATAGGGCCTGCACAGCGGCTCGCGCTTCTTGACGGTGTAGCCGGCGAGGTCCTGCGCCGTCAGCAGGCTCGGTGTGCGACCGCCGGACGTGTCGGCCGCCGCGGCGACGATGGCGCGGGCGAGGTCGCCGGTGTAGAACGCCTCCGGGTCAGATGCGATGACGTTCAAGGTCTTCGAGTACGCCGGGTTCGTCAGCCGGGTGCCGGCCTGCTTGGGGCTGCCGTCGGAGTTGAGGAAGTACCCGGCGGCTTGCGGATCGGCCTTGAGGTCCGGCGCGGCGTCCTCGATGGCCGCGGCCAGTCGGTCGCTGATGTCGAAGCCGTCGTCGGACAGCGCGATGGCCGGGGCGAACAGGTCGCGCCATGCGGTCTTGCCGTGCTCGGCGTGGGCCTCCTGCAGCAGCCGGACGATGCCCGGCACGCCGATCGAGCGGCCCGAGCCGCGGGCGTCGGGCTTGGGCTCGGTGCGGTAGGTGTCGGAGACCCAGCGCAGATAGTTCTCGGTGGCCGCAGCCGGCGCCGTCTCCCGTCCGTCATAGGCCTGCACCTCACCGGAGGCGGCGTCGAAGTACAGCAGGAAGCCGCCCCCGCCGACACCGGAGGCCTGCGGCTCGACCAGCCCCAGCACCGCCTGCGCGGTGACCAGCGCGTCAGCCGCGGTGCCGCCGTCCTGCAGCACCTCGCACGCTTCCTGCGTGGCCAGCGGGTTGGCGGTGACCACCGAGAACGTGGCGGTGCGCACCGCGGTCATGTCCGTGCGGTAGCCGGTGGCGACCTCGGGATTGGTCGCGATGTCGCGCGGCGTGCTGGCCCCGCCGGCGGGCGGGGCGGGCGGCTTCCGCGTGGGGGTGCCGTTCTCGACGATCGCGCACGGCCCGGCGGCTTGCGGGTCCTCGGTGTCCTCGGAGTCCTCGGCGGCGCAACCGGCGAGCACCATCATGATCGCCGCGAGTGAGGCCAACAGCGTGGTGGGCGATGAGGGCCGCATCACTCGACGGTAGTGGATCAGCCGCGTCGGGACCCGGCAGTAACCTGGAATCCGTGCCCGATCCAGCGACGTACCGACCGGCCCCCGGGTCGATCCCCGTCGAACCGGGCGTCTACCGGTTCCGCGACCCGCACGGCCGGGTGATCTACGTCGGCAAGGCCAAGAGCCTGCGCAGCCGACTGAACTCGTACTTCGCCGACATCGCCGGTCTGGCGCCGCGCACCCGGCAGATGGTGATGGCCGCGGGCAGCGTCGAATGGACGGTGGTCAGCACCGAGGTCGAGGCGCTGCAGCTCGAATACAACTGGATCAAGGAGTTCGACCCGCGGTTCAACATCCGCTACCGCGACGACAAGTCCTATCCGGTGCTCGCGGTCACCCTCAACGAGGAGTATCCGCGGCTGATGGTGTACCGCGGCGCCCGGCGCAAGGGGGTCCGCTACTTCGGCCCATATTCGCACGCATGGGCCATCCGCGAGACGCTCGACCTGCTGACCCGGGTGTTCCCGGCCCGCACCTGCTCGGCCGGAGTTTTCAAGCGGCACAGGCAGATCGACCGGCCGTGCCTGCTGGGCTACATCGACAAGTGCTCGGCACCGTGTGTCGGGCGGGTCAGCGCCGAGGAGCACCGGCGCATCGTTCTCGACTTCTGCGACTTCCTGGCAGGCAAGACCGACCGGCTGATCCGTGACCTCGAGCGTCAGATGAACGCGGCCGCCGAGGAACTGGACTTCGAGCGCGCCGCGCGGTTGCGCGACGACGTCGGTGCGCTCAGACGCGCGCTGGAGAAGCAGACGGTGGTGTTCGGCGACGGTACCGACGCCGACGTGGTGGCGTTCGCCGACGACGAACTCGAGGCCGCGGTCCAGGTGTTCCACGTCCGCGGGGGCAGGGTGCGCGGTCAACGCGGCTGGATCGTCGAAAAGTCAAGCGAGCCAGGCGATGACAACCAAGGGCAACTGGTCGAGCAGTTCTTGACGCAGTTCTACGGCGATCAGGCCGAATTGGGCGGCGCCGCCGATGAGTCGACCAACCCGGTGCCGCGGCAGGTCCTGGTGCCGTGTCTTCCCGACAACGCCGACGAGTTGGCGACGTGGCTGTCGGCGCTGCGCGGGTCGAGGGTGAGCCTGCGGGTGCCGCAGCGCGGGGACAAGCGCGCACTCGCAGAGACCGTGCGCCGCAACGCGCAGGATGCCCTGGCGCAGCACAAACTCAAACGCGCCGGCGACTTCACCGCCAGAACCGCTGCGCTGCAGAGCATTCAGGATGCCCTCGGGTTGTCGGACGCGCCGCTGCGCATCGAGTGCGTCGACATCAGCCACGTGCAGGGCACCGATGTGGTGGCCTCGCTCGTGGTTTTCGAAGACGGGCTGCCGCGCAAGTCGGACTACCGGCACTACGCGATCCGGGAAGCCGCCGGCGACGGCCGCTCCGACGACGTGGCCTCGATCGCCGAGGTGACCAGGCGCCGGTTCTACCGTCACCTGCACGACGTCCAGCATCCGACGGAGATTGCCCCGGAAGGCAAGTCGCGCAAGTTCGCCTATCCGCCGAACCTGTATGTCGTCGACGGCGGCGCCCCGCAGGTCAACGCCGCGCAGGCGGTGCTCGACGATCTGGGCATCACCGACGTCGCGGTGATCGGGCTGGCCAAACGGCTCGAGGAGGTGTGGGTGCCCGCCGAGCCGGATCCGCTGATAATGCCGCGCAACAGCGAGGGGCTGTATCTGCTGCAGCGGGTCCGCGACGAGGCGCACCGCTTCGCGATCGCCTACCACCGCAGCAAGCGCTCCAAGCGGATGACCGCGTCGGCGCTGGACTCGGTGCGCGGGCTGGGCGAGCACCGCCGCAAGGCGCTGGTCACGCACTTCGGTTCGGTGGCCCGGCTCAAGCAGGCCTCGGTCGAGGAGATCACCGCCGTGCCCGGCATCGGGGTCGCGACCGCGCGCGCGGTGCTCGAGGCGCTTGGCGTACCGTCGCAAAGCGACGCGCCCGAAGCCGTAATCGGCAATGATCAGGACAAGGTGTCGGGATGACGGACCAGGGTATGCACGAGCATCTGCGGGACGGGTCGGCGGCCGACTCGGGTATCGACGTGGTCCTGGTGACCGGCCTGTCCGGCGCGGGCCGCGGCACCGCGGCCAAGGTGCTCGAGGACCTCGGCTGGTATGTCGCCGACAACCTGCCGCCGGAGTTGATCGCGCGGATGGTGGAGCTGGGCCTGGCCGCCGGTTCGCGGATCACCCAGCTCGCGGTGGTGATGGACGTGCGGTCCCGCGGATTCACCGGCGACCTGGACTGGGTGCGCACCGATCTGGCCACCCGCAACATCACGCCGCGGGTGTTGTTCCTCGAGGCGTCCGACGACATCCTGGTCCGCCGCTACGAGCAGAACCGGCGCAGCCACCCGCTGCAGGGCAACCAGACTCTCGCCGAAGGCATTGCGGCCGAACGCGCGTTGCTGGCGCCGGTGCGCGCGTCGGCCGACCTGGTGATCGACACCTCGACGCTGTCGGTGCCCGCGCTGCGGGAAAGCATCGAACGCGCCTTCGGCGGCGAGACCGTCGCGCACACCAATGTCACGGTCGAGTCCTTCGGGTACAAGTACGGGCTGCCGATGGACGCCGACACGGTGATGGATGTGCGGTTTCTGCCGAACCCGCACTGGGTAGATGACCTGCGCCCGTACACCGGTCAGCATCCCGCGGTTCGCGATTACGTCCTCGGGCAACCGGGCGCGGGAGATTTCCTCGACACCTATCATCGGCTGCTCGATGTGGTCATCGATGGATACCGTCGCGAGGGGAAGCGCTATATGACCGTCGCCATCGGCTGTACCGGCGGCAAGCACCGCAGCGTGGCGATCGCCGAGGCATTGGCGGCGCGGCTCGGGGAAGGTGAGGACTTGACGGTGCGCGTGCTGCACCGGGATCTGGGTCGCGAATGACGCCCACCCGCGACGAGGACCTGATGCCGCCACGGATCGTCGCGCTCGGCGGCGGGCACGGCCTGTACGCGACGCTGTCGGCGGCGCGACGGCTGACCCCGCACGTGACCGCGATCGTCACCGTCGCCGATGACGGCGGGTCATCAGGGCGGCTGCGCAACGAGCTCGACGTCGTACCGCCCGGGGATCTGCGAATGGCGTTGGCGGCGTTGGCCTCCGACAGCCCGCACGGACGGTTGTGGGCGACGATCATCCAGCACCGGTTCGGCGGCAGCGGCGCGCTGGCCGGCCACCCGATCGGCAACCTGATGCTGGCGGGGCTGTCCGAGGTGCTGGCCGACCCGGTCGCCGCGCTCGACGAGCTGGGCCGCATCCTCGGCGTCAAGGGCCGGGTGCTGCCGATGTGCCCGGTGGGTCTGGGCATCGAGGCCGATGTCGCGGGACTGGAGTCCGATCCGCGGATGAGCCGGGTCATCCGCGGGCAGGTGGCGATCGCCACCACCGTCGGCAAGGTGCGCCGGGTCCGCCTGCTGCCGGGCGATCCGCCGGCCACGCGGCAGGCCGTCGACGCGATCCTGAGCGCCGACCTGGTCGTACTGGGGCCGGGCTCGTGGTTCACCAGTGTCATCCCGCACGTGCTGGTGCCGGAACTGGCCGCGGCGCTGCAGGCGACAGCCGCGCGCCGGGCCCTGGTGCTCAATCTCGTCGCCGAACCGGGGGAGACGGCGGGCTTCTCGGTCGAGCGGCACATCCATGTGCTCGCCCAGCACGCCCCCGACTTCACCGTGCATGAGATCATCGTCGACGCCAGCCGGGTGCCGGGCGAGCGCGAGCGTGAGCAACTGCGTCGCACCGCGAACATCTTGCAGGCTTCCGTGGAGTTTGCTGACGTCTCCAGACCTGGTACACCTTTACATGACCCGGCGCGGTTGGCCGCGGCGCTGGAAGGGGTGCGGCTGCGGGGCCCGGCGCCGACGGTGCAGACGTCGACAGTGAATGGACCGAGAGGTGACGATCCGTGGCGATGACAGCCGAGGTCAAGGATGAGTTGAGCCGGCTGGTCGTCAATTCGGTCAGCGCTCGACGCGCCGAGGTCGCCTCACTGTTGCGGTTCGCCGGTGGCCTGCACATCGTCTCCGGCCGGGTGGTGGTCGAGGCCGAGGTCGATCTCGGCATCATCGCCCGCCGGCTGCGCAAGGACATCTACGACCTCTACGGCTACAGCGCGGCCGTGCACGTCCTGTCGGCCAGCGGTATCCGCAAGAGCACCCGCTACGTGGTGCGGGTGGCCAAGGACGGCGAGGCGTTGGCCCGGCAGACCGGCCTGCTGGATCTGCGCGGCCGGCCGGTGCGCGGACTGCCGGCACAGGTCGTCGGCGGCAGCGTCGCCGACGCCGAAGCCGCTTGGCGCGGAGCGTTTTTGGCGCACGGCTCGTTGACCGAACCGGGCCGCTCGTCGGCGTTGGAGGTCAGCTGCCCGGGACCGGAGGCGGCGCTGGCGTTGGTCGGCGCAGCACGCCGGCTGGGGGTCAGCGCCAAGGCCCGCGAGGTGCGCGGGACCGACCGGGTCGTGGTGCGCGACGGTGAGGCGATCGGCGCGCTGCTGACCCGGATGGGCGCCCAGGACACCAGGCTGACGTGGGAAGAGCGCCGGATGCGCCGCGAGGTGCGCGCGACGGCCAACCGGTTGGCCAACTTCGACGACGCGAACCTGCGGCGGTCCGCACGGGCTGCGGTCGCCGCGGCGGCCCGGGTGGAGCGGGCGCTGGAGATCCTCGGGGACACGGTGCCCGACCATCTGGCGGCGGCGGGCAAGCTGCGCGTCGAGCACCGGCAGGCGTCGCTGGAGGAGCTGGGCCGGCTGGCCGATCCGCCGATGACGAAAGATGCTGTCGCAGGGCGGATTCGGCGACTGCTGTCGATGGCCGACCGGAAAGCCAAACAGGAAGGCATCGCCGACACCGAGTCGGCCGTCACGCCGGACCTGCTCGAAGACGCGTAGCGCTCGACTCGCATGGGCCGTCACCTCGCCGCCGCGCTCGCGCAGTACCCGCCGATCACGGGTGTCGATCCGGTCGGTCAGCTGGCGGCACAGGTTGCCGAAATCCTCGGTGACTCGGCCCGTCTCGATCTGATCGTCTTCCCCGAGATCCATCTGTGCGGTGACTGCGACGCGGCCCCGGACGCCAACGACTGGCTGCGTGCGGCGGCTGAACCGCTCGACGGTCCCCGTATCCGCGCGCTGGGTGAGGTCGCGCGACAGCTCGGGGTGTGGCTGATCCCGGGATCGGTACCCGAACTCGGCGGCGACGGGCGGGTGTACAACACCGAGGTGGTGTTCGACCCGGGCGGGACGTTGATTGCGGCGTACCGCAAGGTGTTTCCGTGGCGGCCCTATGAGGCGTGGGCGTCCGGGCACGAGTTCGTCGTCGCGGACCTGCCGGGGATCGGCCGGGCCGGGCTGTCGATCTGCTACGACTCGTGGTTTCCGGAGGCGACCCGCAGCGTGGCCTGGATGGGCGCCGAGTTCGTCGTCAACGTCGTCAAGACCATCGGCGCGGACCGCAAACAGGAGCGGGTGCTCGCGCAGGCGAACGCGATCGTCAACCAGGTGTTCATGCTCAGCGTGAACGCGGCCGGCCCGATCGGCACCGGTGGTTCGCTCGTGTGCGACCCGGAGGGCACCGTCGTCGCCGACCTGCCGACCGCCGAACCCGGTGTGCTGTACGTCGAGTTGGATCTCGACGCCGTCACCCTCGTGCGGGCACGCGGCACCGAGGGCTACAACCGGATGTGGTCGCAGATGGCCGCCGACGATCCGGTGATCGAGTTGCCGATCTATCAGGGCCGGATCGATCCGACCCGGTGGGAACCGAGAGGAGCGTCATGACCGAGACACCCCGACTGCAGAAGCAACTGCGACTGCGATCGCTGGTGTTGTTCGGTCTGGCGTACATGACGCCGATCATCGTGCTCGGCATCTTCGGGGTCATCGCCGAGCTCTCCGACGGCGGCAGCGCCGGGTCGTATCTCGTTGCGACCGTGGCGATGTTGTTCACCGCACTGAGTTACGCGGTGATGGCCAAGCACTTCCCGGTCGCCGGATCGGCCTACACCTATGTGCGCAAGTCGCTCGACTCCCGGGTGGGATTCGTTGTCGGCTGGGCGATCCTGCTGGACTACCTGTTCCTGCCGTTGGTGATCTGGCTGATCGGCGGCTCGTATCTGCACGGCCAGTTCCCCGGTGTGCCGTTCTTCGTCTGGATCCTGGCGTTCATCGTGATCACGTCGGCGCTCAACGTGATCGGGCTCAAGGTCGCCGACCGCACCAACTTCGTGCTGATGACCGTGCAGTTGCTGATCCTGGCGCTGTTCGTGATCCTGTCGATCGCGCATCTGGTCAACGGTTCGGAGTCGCTGGTGTCGACGACGCCGTTCACCGGCGCGAGCGGTTTCGGCGCGCTGGCAGCCGGCGCCGCCGTCGCGGCCTACTCGTTCCTCGGGTTCGACGCGATCAGCACCCTGACCGAGGAGACCCACGACGCGGAACGCACGGTCCCGCGGGCGATCGTGCTCGTCGCCGTGATCGGCGGCGGGATCTTCGTGCTGGTCAGCTATTTCGTGACGCTGGTGTCGCCCGGCGGGACGTTCGACAACGCCGATTCGCTGGCCGCCGACATCGCCAAGACGATCGGCGGCAGCCTGTTCGGTGCGGTGTTCCTCACCGGGCTCATCGTCGGCCAGTTCACCTCGGGGCTGTCGGCGCAGGCCGCGGTGGCGCGGCTGCTGTACGCGATGGGCCGCGACCGGGTGCTGCCGCCGCGGGTGTTCGGTTGGCTCTCAGAGCGTTTCCACACACCGGTGTTCAACATCATGCTGTGCGGCGCGATCGGGTTGGCCGCTATCTTCCTCGACGTCGCGACCTCCACGTCGTTCATCAATTTCGGCGCGTTCACCGCGTTCACGTTGGTGAACCTGGCGGTCATCGGCTACTACCTCAAGCACCGCGGCGAGCAGCTCAGCCCGTGGCGGTACGTACTGCTGCCGGTCGTCGGCGCGGCCATCGACGTCTACCTGCTGACCCAACTCGACTCCAAGGCGCTGGTGCTGGGGCTGGCCTGGCTCGGGATCGGCATCGCGTACCTGCTGGTGCTCACGCGCGGGCTGACTCGCGAACCACCGGAGATGGCGACGGCATAGGTTGGACAGCGTGGCGACACTCACAGTCGGCGTGGCCGCCCCCGACCCGCCGTTCAACTCCATGCCCGACGGCGGTGGACTCGACATCGACCTGATGACGGCGATCGCCGACAAGATCGGTGCCGCCGCCGAATTCATCGCCTACGACGGCGCCGACTTCGACGGCATCTTCGACGCGCTCGGCGACGGCGCCTACGACTGCGTGGCCGCGGGCACCACCGTCACCGCCGAACGGGAACGCAAGGCGACGTTCGTCGCGCCCTACGTCATCTCCGGGCAGTCGCTGGCGGTCGACACCCGGCGGTTGCCGCGCGTGACCTCCGTCGACGACCTCGACGGCCTGACCATCGGCGTGCAGCGCGGCAACACCAGCCGGCCGGTCGCCGAGCAGTTGGTCGCCGACGGCAGGGCCGCCGCCGTGCGTGTCTACGACTACGGCGCCGTGCGCACCGCGCTGACCGACCTGACCACCGGCGACTGCGACGCGTTCATGAAGCTCGCGCCGGTGCTCACCGAACTGGTCCGGCCGCTGCCCGGCGTGGAGGTGGTCCAGCGTGGCATCACCGTCGAGGACATCGCGATCGCCGTCGCGCCCGGTGACCAGGCGCTGCTGGGCCGGCTGACCGTGGCGCAGGCCGAACTGGAGGCCGACGGCACCCTGCAGCGGATCCGCAGGAAATGGCTCGGCAACCCCTACGCCGACCAGAGCCTGGCCGTGCACTGACCAGGTCGCGCGTGGCATGTATCACACCATTAGGCTGGCTGGCGAGTACACCAGGACCGACTAAGGAGACAGCGTGACCATCCGCGTAGGCGTCAACGGCTTCGGCCGCATCGGGCGGAACTTCTTCCGGGCCCTGGCGGCCCAGAAGCTCGAGGGCAAGAACACCGACGTCGAGATCGTCGCGGTCAACGACCTGACCGACAACGAGACGCTGGCGCACCTGCTGAAGTTCGACTCGATCCTGGGCCGGTTGCCGTTCGACGTCTCCGTCGACGGCGAGACCATCAACGTCGGCGGCGACGCGCTCAAGGGTCTGTCGATCAAGGAGGGCCCGTCGGCGCTGCCGTGGGGTGACCTCGGCGTCGACGTGGTTGTCGAGTCGACCGGCATCTTCACCAAGCGGGACAAGGCGCAGGGCCACCTCGACGCCGGCGCCAAGAAGGTCATCATCTCGGCTCCGGCCAGTGATGAGGACATCACGATCGTGCTGGGCGTCAACGACGACAAGTACGACGGCAGCCAGAACATCATCTCCAACGCGTCCTGCACCACGAACTGCCTCGGCCCGCTGGCCAAGGTCCTCAACGACGAGTTCGGCATCGTCAAGGGCCTGATGACCACGATCCACGCCTACACCCAGGACCAGAACCTGCAGGACGGCCCGCACAAGGACCTGCGTCGCGCCCGCGCCGCCGCGATCAACATCGTGCCGACCTCGACCGGCGCCGCCAAGGCCATCGGCCTGGTGCTGCCGGAGCTGAAGGGCAAGCTCGACGGCTACGCGCTGCGGGTGCCGATCCCCACGGGTTCGGTCACCGACCTGACCGCCGAGCTGAGCAAGTCGGCCACCGTCGACGAGATCAACGCCGCGATGAAGGCCGCCGCCGAGGGTCCGCTCAAGGGCATCCTGAAGTACTACGACGCCCCGATCGTCTCGAGCGACATCGTCACCGACCCGCACAGCTCGCTCTACGATGCGGGCCTGACCAAGGTCATCGACAACCAGGCCAAGGTCGTCTCGTGGTACGACAACGAGTGGGGCTACTCGAACCGCCTCGTCGACCTCGTCGCGCTGGTCGGCAAGTCGCTCTAGAGCCGTGGCGATCAAGACACTCGAAGACCTTCTCTCCGAAGGTGTTTCGGGGCGTGGGGTGCTGGTCCGCTCGGACCTCAACGTCCCGCTCGACGATGACGGCAACATCACCGACCCCGGTCGCATCATCGCGTCGGTGCCGACGCTGAAGGCGCTGTCCGACGCCGGCGCCAAGGTCGTCGTCACCGCGCACCTCGGCCGCCCCAAGGACGGTCCCGACCCGAAGTTCTCGCTGGCTCCGGTCGCGGCGGCGCTGGGGGAGCAGCTCGGCAGGCACGTGCAGCTGGCCGGCGACGTGGTCGGCACCGACGCGCTCGCCCGCGCCGAGGGGCTGACCGACGGCGACGTCCTGCTGCTGGAGAACATCCGGTTCGATGCCCGCGAGACCAGCAAGGACGACGCCGAGCGGGGCAAGCTGGCCAAGGCGCTCGTCGAGCTCGTGGGCGACGACGGCGCGTTCGTCAGTGACGGCTTTGGCGTGGTGCACCGCAAGCAGGCGTCGGTCTACGACGTGGCGACCCTGCTGCCGCACTACGCGGGCACGCTGGTGGCCGCCGAGGTCAAGGTGCTCGAGCAGCTGACGAGCTCCACGGACCGGCCCTACGCGGTCGTGCTCGGCGGATCGAAGGTGTCGGACAAGCTGGCGGTCATCGAGTCGCTTGCCGAGAAGGCCGACAGCCTGCTCATCGGTGGCGGAATGTGCTTCACCTTCCTTGCCGCGCAAGGCTTTTCGGTCGGCAGCTCGCTGCTCGAGGAGAGCATGGTGGAGACCTGCCGCAAGCTGCTCGACACCTACGCCGACGTGCTGCACCTGCCGGTCGACGTGGTGGTGGCCGACAAGTTCGCCGCCGACGCGACATCGGAGGTCGTCACCGCCGACCGGATCCCCGACGACAAGATGGGGCTCGACATCGGGCCGGGCTCGGTCGAGCGGTTCACCACGCTGCTGAGCAACGCCAAGACCGTGTTCTGGAACGGCCCCATGGGCGTGTTCGAGTTCCCGTCGTTCGCGGCGGGCACCAAGGGCGTGGCCGAGGCGATCATCGCCGCGACCGGCAAGGGCGGTTTCAGCGTCGTCGGCGGCGGTGACTCCGCGGCCGCCGTGCGCCAACTCGGCCTGGCCGAGGACGGCTTCTCGCACATTTCCACCGGCGGCGGAGCGTCGCTGGAATACCTTGAGGGCAAGGCCCTGCCGGGCATCGAAGTGCTCGAGAACTGAGGAGACCCGTGTCGCGTAAGCCGCTCATCGCCGGCAACTGGAAGATGAACCTCAACCACTTCGAGGCCATCGCCCTGGTGCAGAAGATCGCCTTCGCGTTGCCCGCGAAGTACTTCGACAAGGTCGACGTCACGGTCATCCCGCCGTTCACCGACCTGCGCAGCGTGCAGACGCTCGTCGACGGTGACAAACTGCTGCTGACCTACGGCGCGCAGGATCTCTCCGAGCACGACTCGGGCGCCTACACCGGGGACATCAGCGGAGCGTTCCTGGCCAAGCTCGGCTGCACCTACGTCGTCGTCGGCCACTCCGAACGCCGCACCTACCACCACGAGGACGACGCCCAGGTCGCCGCCAAGGCCGCGGCCGCGTTCCGGCACGGCCTGGTGCCGATCATCTGCATCGGCGAGCAACTCGAGGTCCGGGAGGCCGGCAACCACGTCGAGCACAACGTCGAGTCGCTGCGCGGTTCGCTGGCGGGGCTGTCCGCCGAGCAGATCGGCCAGGTCGTGATCGCCTACGAGCCGGTGTGGGCGATCGGCACCGGCCGGGTGGCCAGCGCCGCGGACGCGCAGGAGGTCTGCAAGGCCATCCGCGACGAGCTGGGCAACCTCGCGACGCCCGAACTGGCGGCCGGTATCCGCGTCCTGTACGGCGGCTCGGTGAACGCCAAGAACGTCGGCGAGATCGTGGCCCAGCCCGACGTGGACGGTGCCCTGGTCGGCGGTGCGTCGCTGGACGGCGAGCAGTTCGCCACGCTGTCGGCCATCGCGGCCGGCGGGCCCCTGCCCTGAGCACGGTGCGGCGTTAGGTACTCTGGTCGCCATGGAATTGGCCCTGCAGATCACCCTGATCGTGACCAGCGTCCTGGTCGTGCTCCTGGTGCTGCTGCATCGCGCCAAGGGCGGCGGCTTGTCCACGCTGTTCGGTGGCGGCGTGCAGTCCAGCCTGTCGGGGTCGACGGTCGTCGAGAAGAACCTCGACCGGTTGACGCTGTTCGTCACCGGCATCTGGCTGGTGTCGATCGTCGGCGTCGCGCTGATCATCAAGTACAGCTAGCTCACACCTCCTCACCGTGCGGCCCCATTCCGGGGCGTCGATACTGGAACCATGGCTGAAGTCGCGGGACTGGAACCGATCGGCGCGGTCATGCGCACGCAGGTGGGCCGCGAGGCCACCGAGCCGATGCGTGAGGACATCCGGTTGCTCGGCGCGATACTCGGCGACACGGTGCGCGAGCAGAACGGCGAAGCGGTGTTCGACCTCGTCGAGCGCGCCCGCGTCGAATCCTTCCGGGTGCGCCGTTCGGAGATCGACCGCACCGAACTCGCGGGCTTGTTCGACGGGATCGACGTCGGCCAGGCGATCCCCGTCATCCGGGCGTTCACACACTTCGCGTTGCTGGCCAATGTCGCAGAGGACATCCACCGGGAGCGGCGCCGCGCGGTCCACGTCGAGGCGGGGGAGCCGCCGCAACCCAGCAGCCTGGCGGCGACGTACGCCAAACTCGATTCCGCCGAACTGGATTCGGACACCGTCGCCGACGCGCTGGCGGGGGCGCTGGTGTCACCGGTGATCACCGCGCACCCGACCGAGACCCGCCGGCGCACGGTGTTCGACACCCAGCACCGCATCACCGAGCTGATGCGGTTGCGGATGCGCGGGCACGACCGCACCGACGACGGCCGTGACATCGACAACGAGCTGCGCCGCCACATCCTGACCCTGTGGCAGACCGCGCTGATCCGGTTGTCGCGGCTGAAGATCCAGGATGAGATCGAGACCGGGCTGCGGTACTACCCTGCCGCGTTCTTCGAGGTGATCCCCGCCGTCAACGCCGGTGTGCGCGCCGAACTGCAGTCACGGTGGCCGGATTCGGGTCTGCTCGACGAGCCGATCGTGCGGCCCGGGTCGTGGATCGGCGGTGACCGCGACGGGAATCCGAACGTGACCGCGGAGGTCGTGCGGTTGGCCACCGGAAGCGCGGCCCACCTCGCGCTCGACCACTACTTCACCGAGATAACCGCGCTGGAAGAGGAACTGTCGATGTCGGCGCGGCTGGTCCGCATCAGCGACGACCTCGCCGCGCTGGCCGACGAGTGCCACGAGCCTGCCAGGGCCGACGAACCGTACCGGCGTGCGCTGCGGGTCATCCACGCCCGGCTGACCGCGACCGCACAGGAAATCCTCGACCGGCAGCCCGAACACGTCCTCGACCTCGGGCTCGAGCGGTACCAGACACCGGCCGAACTGCTGGCCGACCTCGATGTGGTCTACGAGTCGCTGCGCGCCAACGGCAGCGCCGTGCTGGCCGATGACCGGCTGGCGCGTCTGCGGGAAGCGGTGCGGGTCTTCGGGTTTCACCTGTCCGGTCTGGACATGCGGCAGAACTCCGACGTGCACGAGGAGGTCGTCGCCGAGTTGCTGGCGTGGGCGGGGGTGCACTCCGATTACGCGTCGCTGGACGAGCCGGAGCGGGTCGAGCTGTTGTCGAAGGAGCTGTCCACGCGCCGGCCCTTGGTCAAGGACGGCGCGGCGCTGTCGGAGTTGGCGCGCAAGGAACTCGACATCGTGGCGGCGGCCGCCCGCGCCGTGCGGGTGTTCGGCCCGCAGGCGGTGCCCAACTACATCATCTCGATGTGTCAATCGGTTTCGGACATGCTCGAGGCGACGGTCCTGCTCAAGGAGGCCGGGCTGCTGGACGTGTCGGACTCGGAGCACTACGCCCCGGTGGGGATCGTGCCGCTGTTCGAGACCATCGACGATCTGCAGCACGGCGCGTCGATTCTCGAGGCGGCGCTGGGCCTTCCGGTGTACCGGCACATCGTCACGGCGCGCGGCGAAAGCCAAGAGGTGATGCTCGGTTACTCGGATTCGAACAAGGACGGCGGGTATCTGGCGGCGAACTGGGCGCTGTACCGCGCCGAACTCGACCTGGTCGAGTCGGCGCGCAAGACCGGAATCCGGTTGCGGCTGTTCCACGGTCGCGGCGGCACCGTCGGCCGCGGCGGCGGGCCCAGCTACGACGCGATCCTCGCGCAGCCGCCCGGCGCGGTGAACGGGTCGCTGCGGATCACCGAACAGGGCGAGGTGATCGCGGCCAAGTACGCCGAACCGCAGCTCGCGCATCGCAACCTCGAGACGTTGGTGGCCGCGACGCTGGAGGCCACGCTGCTCGACGTCGAGGGGCTCGGCGACGAGGCCGGGCCCGCCTACCAGGTGCTCGACGACCTCGCCGCGCGCGCCCAGCGGGCGTACGGCGAATTGGTGCACGACACACCGGGATTCGTCGAGTACTTCAAGGCGTCGACGCCGGTGAGCGAGATCGGCGCGCTGAACATCGGGAGCCGGCCGACATCACGCAAGCCGACGACGTCGATCAGCGACTTGCGGGCGATCCCGTGGGTGCTGGCGTGGAGCCAGTCGCGAGTGATGCTGCCCGGGTGGTACGGCACGGGAACGGCGTTCGAGGAGTGGATCGCCGCCGGGGTCGAGGAGGAACGCGTCGAGGTGCTGCGCGACCTGTACCGGCGCTGGCCGTTCTTCCGCACCGTGCTGTCGAACATGGCGCAGGTGCTGGCGAAGTCGGATCTCGGCCTGGCCGCGCGGTATTCGGAGCTGGTCGAGGACGAGGAGCTCCGGCGGCGGGTGTTCGACAAGATCGTCGCCGAACACGGGCGCACCATCCGGATGCACAAGCTCATCACCGGCCAGGACGACCTGCTCGCCGACAACCCGGCGCTGGCCCGGTCGGTGTTCAACCGCTTCCCGTATCTGGAGCCGCTGAACCACCTGCAGGTCGAACTGTTGCGCCGTTACCGGTCCGGCGATGACGACGAACTCGTCCAGCGGGGGATTCTGCTGACGATGAGCGGATTGGCCACCGCGCTGCGCAACAGCGGCTAGATCCCCGCCGAGCGGCGCACCTTGTTGACCGCTCCGCGCACCACCTGTTCGGTCGCGGCGAGCGGCGAGATCACCGATTCGCCGAGACCGACGATGCGCTCGACCCGGTCGACGATGCCCTCCATCCGGCCCACCACCGCGTTGAGCCGCGGGGCGAGCTCGTTGATCTGGTTGATGGTCTCGTTGAACCGTTCGAGCGTCGCGTCGAGGTTGGCCGTCGAGCTGTTGAGGTCCTCGAGGGTCTCGCTGAGCCCCTCGAGGATGGTGTCGACCTGCTCGACGGTGACGTCGGCATTGAGCGCCGCCTGCGCGAGCTTCCTGATCCGCTCCGGTCCCGTGCGCACTGGTCGGCTGCTCTTGTCCACCATGAAAGTCATTATGGCGTCCCGCAGGGGAACCGCTGGGCGGAACGCGGCGTCTGACTAGGTGTGGACCAGTCAAGAACCACGTCGCGGCAGTGCGGGGGCGACCCGCGCAGTGCCACGCGGGAACAGGGTGGGCGAAGCGCCGACTACGAGCGGGGATTCCGCGACGCTCACCGCGGCTCAGAAGGGTGGTGGTTCGTCGTTTCTGGCGAGTCGTTCGGCGATGAGTAGGTCTGTGCGGGTGATGCGTGCGGTGTTGTGTTGGCGTTCCAGGGCGATGCGGTAGGCCTTGTCTTGGGCGCGGGTGCGTCGGCGTTTGGGCATCATCGCGCCCCGGTGCACGTTGGGCGCTGCGCTTGGTGTGGTCAGGTCGATGACGCCGGTGGGTTGGGCCAGCGCGGCGAAGAACTCAGCCCCGGCGGGTGTGGTCGTGTACATCTTTCCGCTGGGGGCGCGCCAGATCACGGTGCCATCGGGCAGTTGCAGGTCGCCCCATCCGGTGGGCCCGGTCCAAAACGTCTTCAACAGATGGTGAAACACGCACAGCAACTTCAGGTTTGACGGATGGGTGGGCCCCATCGGGTAAGCGACCGTGTGGTCGATCTGACACGCTGACGCCGGGACGTCACACCCGGGGAACCGGCACGCCAGATCGCGGCACCGGACGAACCGGGCCAACGCCGCCGAGGGCCGGTAACCGGCCTCAGCGCACGGCTCAGGCAACGTGAGCGGGCGCAGTTGGGCGGTGGCGGCGCGCTCGCGCAGCACCGCCGCCGGGATCGCCCCGTACCCCGGCAGATACCCGGGATTGTTCGAGCGGCCCTCCAGGGTGGCCTGCTCGGCGATCACATTGATCACCACCTGCGCCGGCGGCGCCACCGACCCACTATTCGGGCAGTCGGAGGCACCGCAACCGCACACCAGCGGCAGCTGCCCTTGGGACATGGCCATCATCGCGTCCACCCGGCGCTGCTCGGCGGTGCGTGGATCCTCGCGGCACACGGTGGCGGCGATCTCGTCGATGCGGGTATCGAACGCGACGCCTTCGTCGAAGGCCAGCCGCGCCCAGACTCCGACCATCCCGCCGCCCATCGGGGCGACGTGCACATAGCGGTCATCGCGTTCTGGTGTGGGTTCGCGCACCCCGGCCGGGTCGAACTTTTCGACCCACATGTCGATGCGCTCACCAAGTTTGGGCCCGGATAGTTTCATCCATCGCGGGGCCCGGCGGGCGAACTCGGCGTCCAGGCGGGCCAGCAGCTCAGGGTCTTCGACGTTGCTGCTGCGATTGACCAGCGCGATCACCATGCGGTAGTCGATGTCCCCGGCGGCGAACACCTCCCCGACGTTGGGTAGGCGCTCGCGCAGGTCGATCGCCAGATCCAGCCGGCTCGCCGCTCGGCCGCGGCTGATGTTCAGTGCCGCCGAGACCTCGGCGACCACGTTGGCATGCCCATCAACCGCCCACGACAACCGCTCATCCTCATCCTCGGGCGCCCGACGGGCATAGAGCTCACCAATGGCGTGCATCTCCTGACCGCACGCCGCGTTCTGCTCACGCGACGCCGCAGCGATGGCCTCCACCACCACCACATCATCGGCCCCCTCGTACATACGTTCGATACTACTCGCGGGGTCCGACACGATTCCGATACGCGGTCCCGAGTGAGGATGGTCCTGCTCGTTCGCGGCTGGAGCCCTGCTGGTTGTCTTTCGACCGATTTGTCTCACCGGCGCCGTGGGGCAAGTACGGCATCAGCCCTGGGAGGACGGGCATGACACCTGGCCCGCAAGTCACCGACGCTGGCTCAGCATCCAACTCATCGACGCCGCTTGAGCCCTTGACGCCAGTGGTCCGACAATCAGAGCTTGCTTGCGGCCGCCTCGTCGAGCAGCCACACGGTGGCTTCACGGCCCACCGCTCCGGCAGCCGGTATGTCGTCGGCGTCCGCGCCGCCGATCGCGGCGGCCACCGCCTCGGCCTTGGCCTCACCGGAGACGACCAGCCACACCTCGCGCGAGCGCCGAACAGCGGGCAATGTCAACGTGATCCGGCGTGGCGGTGGCTTGGGGGAGTCGGTGACCCCGACCACCAACCGCTCGGTCTCCCGCACCGCGGGCGTGTGCGGGAACAGCGAGTTGACGTGCCCCTCACCGCCCATGCCCAGCAGGTGGACGTCGAAGTCGGAAACCAGCACGCGCTCGTATGCCGCCGCCGCGGCGTCGAGGTCGTCGCCGAACTCACCGTCGCTGGCCGCCATCGCGTGCACGTTGGCCGCCGGGATGTCGACGTGGTCCAGCAGCGCCTCACGCGCCTGCTTGTAGTTGCGCTCGTCGTCGTCCTCGGGCACGAATCGGTCATCGCCCCAGAACAGGTGCACCTTCGACCAGTCGATGCGCTCACCGCGCTCGGCGACACGCTTGAGCAGACCCGTACCGCTGCCGCCGCCGGTCAGCACGATCTGCGCGACACCGCGCTTGTCGATCGCGTCGAGTATCGCCGCGACCAACCGGTCACCGGCCGCGGCCACCAGCGCCTCGGTGTCGACGTACCGTTCGACGATCGCGCTCACAGGTACTGCACCTTGTCGAGGCCCTGCAGCGCTTCGTGGTAGATCTCGTCCGGATCGAGCCTACGCAGGTCTTCGGCCAGGCACTCCTTGGCCTCCCTGCGCGCCAAGGGGATTCGAGCCTCGGGCCTGCTCGTGCGGGTCAGCGTCGCGGTGGTGCCCTCCTGCGGGCGCTTGAGTGTGATCGTCTCGCTGGCGCGGGTCAGCTCCACCTTCAGCTCCCCGACCGCGCGCTGCACGGGCCCGCCGATCCGGTTCGCCAGCCAGCCGGCCAGGACGTCGAGGGACGGCTCGTCGCGCAACCCTGACACCAACGCGGACTCGACCGGCTCGTGCGGCTCCTGATCGACCGCGGCGGCGAGCAGGGCCCGCCAGTAGGTGATCCGCGCCCAGCACAGGTCGGTGTCACCCGCGGTGTATCCGCCCAACCGGCTCTTGATCGCCGACAGCGGATCCGAGCACTGCGTCGCATTGGTGATCCGGCGAATGGCCAACCGGCCCAACGGATCCTTCGCGGGCACGTCCGGTCCACCCGCCGGCCACCACGCCACCACCGGCGTGTCGGGCAGCAGGAACGGCAGCACCACCGCGTTGGCGTGGTCGGCGAGCTCACCGTGCAGCCGCAGCGCCACGATCTCGCCGGCGCCGGCGTCGCCGCCGACGCGCAACTGGGCGTCGAGCCGCGATTCGGCCTCGCGGTCGCCGGGCACGACCACGATGACGCGGCACGGATGCTCACGGCTCGCGAAGTTGGCCGCCTCGATCGACTCCTCGAGCAGCGTGTCGGAGTCCAGCGAGATCACCAGCGTGAGAACGCGGCTCAGCGTGATCGCGCCGCCCTCTTCGCGCAGGCCGGTGATCTTCTTGTTGATGTCGTTGGTGGTGGTGTCCGGCAGATCGACAATCACGGCCGCCTCCATTCCCGGCCCATGCGGTGCAGCATCTCGTCGGCTGCCGCGGGCCCCCAGGTGCCGGACTCGTATGCCTCCGGCTTACCGCCGGCCGCCCAGTGGTCGAGCACCGGGTCGAGGATCTCCCAGGACAATTCGACCTCGCGGTTCACCGGGAACAGCGACGGCTCGCCGAGCAGCACGTCGAGGATCAGCCGTTCGTAGGCCTCGGGGGAGTCCTCGGCGAACGCGGAGCCGTAGGAGAAGTCCATGTTCACGTCCCGGACCTCCATCGCGCTGCCCGGGACCTTCGACCCGAACCGGGTCGTGATGCCCTCATCGGGCTGCACCCTGATCACCAGGGCGTTCTGGCCGAGCTCCTCGGTCATCGTCTTGTCGAAGGGCAGGTGTGGCGCCCGCTTGAAGATCAACGCGATCTCGGTGACCCTGCGGCCCAATCGTTTTCCGGTGCGCAGGAAGAACGGCACCCCGGCCCAGCGTCGGGTGTCGACCTCCAGCGTGATGGCGGCGTAGGTCTCGGTCGTGGAGTCCTTGGAGAAGCCCTCCTCCTCGAGCAGACCCACCACCTTCTCGCTGCCCTGCCAGCCCGCGGCGTACTGCCCGCGGGCGGTGGTCTCGTCGAGCGGTTGCAGCGGCCGGGTCGCCGAGAACACCTTGATCTTCTCCGCCTGCAGCTCCTTGGGTCCGAAGCTGACCGGCTCTTCCATCGCGGTCAGCGCCAGCAGCTGCAGCAGGTGGTTCTGGATGACGTCGCGCGCCGCACCGACACCGTCGTAATAGCCTGCGCGGCCACCCAATCCGATGTCCTCGGCCATCGTGATCTGGACGCTGTCGACGTAGTTGTTGTTCCAGATCGGCTCGTAAAGCTCGTTGGCGAACCGCAGCGCGAGGATGTTCTGCACGGTCTCCTTGCCGAGATAGTGGTCGATGCGGAACACCGACTCCTCGGGGAACACGCTGTTGACGACCTCGTTGAGGGCGCGGGCGCTCTGCAGGTCGTGGCCGAACGGCTTCTCGATGACCACCCGGCTCCAGCGGCCCTCCTGCGGGTTGGCCAGTCCGGACTTGTGTAGCTGCTCGCAGACCTGCTGGAACGCCTTCGGCGGGATCGACAGGTAGAACGCGTGATTCCCGCCGGTTCCGCGTTCGGCGTCCAGCTTCTCCAGTGTCTCGGCGAGCCGCCCGAACGCGGCCTCGTCGTCGAACGTGCCCTGCACGAACCGGAAGCCCTCGGCCAGCCGGTCCCACACCTCCTGACGGAACGGGGTGCGGGCGTGCTGCTTGACCGCGTCATAGACCACCTTGCCGAAATCCTGGTCCTCCCAGTCACGGCGGGCGAATCCGATCAACGAGAACGACGGCGGCAGCAGCCCCCGGTTGGCGAGGTCGTAGATCGCGGGCATCAGTTTCTTGCGGGAGAGATCGCCGGTGACGCCGAAGATCACGATCCCGCACGGCCCCGCGATCCGGGGCATCCGCTTGTCGCGTTTGTCGCGAAGCGGATTGACCCAGTCCGTCATTCCGCGCTCATCCCTTTTTCTCGTCGAGCTGGCCCTGCGTGGCCTCGAGCAACTCCTGCCATGACTTCTCGAACTTCTCCACGCCCTCGTCCTCGAGGAGCCGGAACACGTCGGGCAGATCGATGCCGATGGCCGAGAGCTGATCGAACAGCGCCTGCGACTCGTCGGCCGTGCCGGTCACGGTGTCGCCGGTGACGACGCCGTGGTCGGCGACCGCCTCGATCGTCTTCTCCGGCATGGTGTTCACGGTTTTCGGCGCGACCAGCTCGGTGACGTAGAGCGTGTCGGAGTAGTCCGGGTTCTTCACCCCGGTCGACGCCCACAGTGGACGCTGCACCCGCGCGCCCGCAGCCTTCAGCGCCTCGAAGCGCTGCCCGCCGACGAAGACCTCCTCGTACGCCGCGTAGGCCAGCCGCGCGTTGGCCACGCCGGCCTTGCCGCGCAGGTCCAGCGCCTCCGGTGAGCCGATCTTCTCGAGCCGCTTGTCGATCTCGGTGTCCACCCGCGACACGAAGAACGAGGCGACCGAATGGATGCGGGAGATGTCGTGCCCCGCCTCCTTGGCTTTCTCGAGGCCCTGCAGGTACGCGTCCATCACGAGGCGGTAGCGCTCCACCGAGAAGATCAACGTGACGTTGACCGAAATGCCTTCGGCGAGCACCGAAGCGATGGCCGGGATGCCGGCCTCGGTCGCGGGGATCTTGATCAGCAGGTTGGGCCGGTCGACGATCTTCCACAGCTCGATCGCCTGCAGGATAGTCTTGTCGGTGTCGTGCGCCAGCCGCGGGTCCACCTCGATCGACACCCGGCCGTCGACGCCGTCGGACAGTTCGTACTGCTTGGCCAGCACATCGCAGGCGTTGCGCACGTCGTCGGTTGTGACGGTGCGGATCGTCGCGTCCACGTCGGCACCGCGCTCGGCGAGCTCCTTGACCTGCGCGTCGTAGGCCGTGCCCTTGGACAACGCGGCCTGGAAGATCGACGGGTTCGTGGTGACCCCGACGACGCTTCTGGTGTCGATCAGTTCCTGCAGGTTGCCGGTCTGCAGACGATCGCGCGACAGGTCGTCAAGCCAGACCGACACACCCGCGTCGGCCAGCGCCGCGAGATTCGGATTTTGAGCCATTGCTGTGCCTTTCCACTACTACCTAATTGGCTATGGAGCGCTCCGCGGCGGCCACGACGGCTTCTGGCGTGAACCCGAACTCACGGAACAACGTCTTGTCGTCAGCCGATTCGCCGTAGTGCTCGATCGAGATGATCTCGCCGGTGTCGCCGACGAGCTTGTACCAACTCTGCGCGACGGCCGCCTCGACCGCCACCCGCGCCGACACCGTCGGCGGCAGCACCTTGTCGCGGTACTCCTGCGGCTGCGACTCGAACCACTCGACGCACGGCATCGACACCACGTAGGCCGTGATGTCCTTGTCCGCCAACTGCTTCTTCGCCTCGACCGCCAACTGCAGTTCCGAGCCCGTGGCGATGATGATCACGTCCGCGTCGTCGGCGGGGTTGCCGCCGCCGAGCACGTAGCCACCGCGCGCCACCCCATCGGCGTCGGTGCCCTCCAGCACCGGGATGCCCTGGCGGGTCAGGATGAACCCGACCGGCCCGCTGCCGTTGCCGCGGGCCAGGATGCTGCGCCAGGCGTACGCGGTCTCGTTCGGGTCACCCGGCCGCACGACCGACAGGTTCGGGATCGCCCGCAGCGCAGCCAGATGCTCGATCGGCTGGTGGGTCGGCCCGTCCTCGCCGAGGCCGATCGAGTCGTGCGTCCAGATGTAGATCGTGTCGATGTCCATCAGCGACGCCAGCCGCACGGCAGGCCGCATGTAGTCGGAGAACTGCAGGAACGTGCCGCCGAACGCGCGGGTCGGACCGTGCAGCACGATGCCGGACAAGATGGCGCCCATCGCGTGCTCGCGGATCCCGAAGTGCAGCACCCGGCCGTACCAGTCGGCGGTGAAGTCTTCAGTCGAAATCGACGGCGGGCCAAACGATTTGACACCCTTGATGGTGGTGTTGTTGCTGCCCGCCAGGTCGGCCGAGCCACCCCAGAGCTCGGGCAGCTTCGGCGCCACGTCGTTGAGCACCTGGCCGAACGCGGCGCGGGTCGCCAACGGCTTGGAACCCGGCTCCCAGTACGTCAGGTCCGAATCCCAGCCCTCGGGCAGTTCCTGGGCGAGCAGCCGGTCCAGCAGCGCCTTACGCTCAGTCTCCCGCTCCGCCCAGGCGTCGAACGTGCTCTGCCACTTGGCGTGCGCCTCGCTGCCCCGGTCGACCAGCTTGCGGGTGTGCTCGATGACCTCGGGCCGCACCTCGAACGTCTTGTCCGGGTCGAAGCCGAGGATCTTCTTGGTGGCGGCCACCTCGTCGTCGCCGAGTGCCGAGCCGTGCACCCCGCCGGTGTTCATCTTGTTCGGCGCCGGGTAACCGATGATGGTCCGCAACGCGATGAACGACGGCTTGTCCGTCACCTTCTTGGCCTCGGCGATGGCCTGCTCGATCCCGACCACGTTCTCGCCGCCCTCGATCTCCTGCACGTGCCAGCCGTAGGCCCGGTAGCGGGCCGCGACGTCCTCGCTCAGCGCGATGTTGGTGTCGTGCTCGATGGAGATCTGATTCTTGTCGTAGAAGACGATCAGGTTGCCCAGCTGCTGCGTGCCCGCCAGCGAGGACGCCTCGCTGGTGATGCCCTCCTCGATGTCGCCGTCGGAGGCGATGACATAGACGTAGTGGTCGAACGGGCTCTCACCCCACGGGGTGTCGGGATCGAACAGCCCGCGCTCATAGCGCGACGCCATCGCCATGCCGACGGCCGAGGCCAGGCCCTGGCCCAGCGGGCCGGTGGTGATCTCGACGCCCTTGGTGTGCCGGAACTCCGGGTGCCCCGGCGTCTTGGACTTGAACGTCCGCAGCGACTCGATGTCGGACAGCTCGAGGCCGAAGCCGCCGAGGTAGAGCTGAATGTAGAGGGTGAGGCTGGAGTGGCCGGCCGACAGCACGAAACGGTCCCGGCCCAGCCAGTGCACGTCGCTCGGGTCGTGGCGCATCTGCCGCTGGAACAGGGTGTAGGCCAGCGGCGCCAGGCTCATCGCGGTCCCTGGGTGGCCGTTGCCCACCTTCTGCACAGCGTCGGCGGCCAGCACCCGGACGGTGTCGACGGCCAGCGTGTCCACGTCGGTCCAGTCGTCCGGGTGGTTCGGACGGGTCAGCGCGGAAATCTCTTCGAGCGTGGTCACAGGCGCACTCCTGGTCGGCTTCTGAGCTTGGTCGGCTTCGAACTCTTTTCGCTGCTCGTTTAAACACCCTAGTGCGGGATGGTCATCCAATGCAGATTGCCGGGGGACGATTAGGCCGCCGTTGTCCTGCGGTCTACCATCGTCTGTAGTAGAAGCTGTTCGACAGGAGTAACTGCGTTGAGCGTTCGCGAAGGCCACCTCGTTGACGGGGCGGCTGTCCGAATCCGCGACCGGCTCCTCGGCTACCTCTCCTTGACCAAGCCGCGCGTCATCGAACTGCTTCTGGTCACCACCATTCCGGCCATGCTGCTGGCCGACCGCGGCCACGTCGACCCGCTGCTGATCTTCAACACCCTGGTCGGTGGCATGCTCGCCGCCGCGGGCGCCAACGCACTGAACTGCGTGGCCGACGCCGACATCGACAAGGTGATGAAGCGCACCGAACGCAGGCCGCTGGCGCGGGCCACGGTTCCGCGCAGCCACGCCCTGGTGTTCGGGCTGGCGCTGTCGGTCGGCTCGTTCTTCTGGCTGTGGTGGACCACCAACATGCTCTCGGCGCACCTGGCCGGCGCGACGATCGCGTTCTACGTGTTGGTCTACACGCTGCTGCTGAAGCGCCGGACATCGCAGAACGTGGTGTGGGGCGGCGCGGCCGGCTGCATGCCCGTGATGATCGGCTGGTCCGCCGTCACCGGCACCATCGCGTGGCCCGCGCTGGCGATGTTCGCGATCATCTTCTTCTGGACGCCGCCGCACACCTGGGCGCTGGCCATGCGCTACAAGGAGGACTACCGCGCGGCGGGCGTGCCCATGCTGCCCGCGGTGGCCACCGAGCGCGAGGTCACCAAGCAGATCGTGATCTACACCTGGCTGACGGTGGCGGCCACGCTGGCGCTGGTGCCGGTCACCGGCTGGCTGTACACCGCCGTCGCCGTGCTGGCCGGCGGCTGGTTCCTGGTGATGGCGCACCAGCTCTACCGCGGTGTGCGCCGCGGCGAACCGGTCAAGCCGCTGCGCCTGTTCCTGCAGTCGAACAACTACCTCGCCGTGGTCTTCTGCGCGCTGGCGATCGACTCGGTTCTCGCAATTCCGACTTTGCTCTGAGCAAGTTCGCCCCGCACGCCGCACCTCCTGAGCTAAGGTGCTGCGAAGTTGCGTAAACAACGACTAGCAGGGGGCGGAAACGTGTCGTGGTTGCGAGGGCTCGCGGTAGCAATGTCGGCCGCGGTGTTGGTGGTCGGTTGCTCGTCGGGCGGCGAAAGTGAGTCCACGACGTCGACGCCCCCGCCCAGTGCGGCCGGGCCGGTGCTCAACGGGCTCTACAAGATCGACTTCGACGTCGCCAAGCGCACCCAGCTGGGGGCCGCCTCACCGCGCACCGAACCGATGAGCGCGCGGTGGGCGCTGGACTCGCACTGCGCGGCCGACAACGTCTGCATCGCGACCGGCACCCGGATCAAGCCGGACGGGTCGCCGACCAACATCCAGGGCACCCTCGACCTCATCGACGGCAACTGGGTGATGGTCATCGCCGAGGACAGCAAGTGCCGCGCGGGCGGGCAACCGGCGCGGGTGCTGGGCACCTGGGTGCTGACCCCGCAGCCGAATGACACGCTGACCGGGACGTGGACCGAGATCACCACCGGCCCGGACTGCCCGTGGGTGGTGCAGATGCCGGTCACCGTGACCAAGCAGGGCGACGTTCCGGAGGGTGTCCAGCTGATCGACCCGAGCGCGGTCGAGGCCCGCAAGCCGTCGAAGGCCCAGGCGTTCAGCGGCACCTACACCCAGACCATCACCACGCAGCCGCCGGACGGGGCGCCCGGTGTGCTGACCATCGACGTCGCCACGTTCTGTGTGCGCAACACCGACGAGTGTGCGAGCACCCAGGCCACCGCGATCGAAAACGATCCGCAGCTGACGCCGCTGACATTCGCCGGTGACCGGTGGACCTACCGGTGGGACCGCGGCGAGAAGTCGTGCGGGCCGGGGATGCCGGAGCGGGTGCGCTCGTTCGGCAACGACGAGATCCTGTTCCCGGCGCCGTCGGAGAACCCGATCGTGACGCTGAGCGGCACCCGTCGGATCGAGGCGGGCGAGCCCTGCCCGACCCAGCAGGTCTTCGACCTCAAGTACGACCGGATGGTCGCCCCGCCGCCGCCACCGGCAGCGGCGCCCGCACCCGCGCCCGGCGGCTAGCTCAGGGCACCAGCACGACCGACCCGACCGTCTTGCGGCCCTGCAGGTCGGTGTGCGCCTGGGCGGCGTCGGCCAGCGGGTAGCGGTGGCTGACCGTGATGGTCAGCGCACCCGATGCGATCGCGTCGAGCAGTTCGCCTGCCCGCCAAGCGAATTCGTCGGCGGTGCGGGTGTAGTGCACCAGCGTCGGGCGGGTCAGGAACAGCGAGCCCGCGGCGTTGAGGCGCTGCGGGTCGAACGGCGGCACCGGCCCACTGGACGCGCCGAACAGAGCCAACGTGCCGCGCACCGCGAGGCTGGCCAGGCTGGCCTCGAACGTGGCCGCACCCACGCCGTCGTACACGGCGGCGACCCCACCTTCGGTCATTTCCTTGATCTTGGCGCCGAACTCGGCGGGATCTTCCGGATAGTCCAGCACCTCCACCGCGCCCGCCTGCCGCGACAGTTCCGCCTTCTCCGGTGTGGACACCGTGGTGATCACCCGCACCGCCATGCTCGTCGCCCACTGCGTCAGGATCAGCCCGACGCCGCCGGCACCGGCGTGCACCAGCACGGAGTCGCCCTGCTGCACCGGATACAGCGACTTGATCAAGTAGTGCGCGGTCATGCCCTTGAGCAGGCTCGCCGCCGCGGCCTCCGGGCTCACGCCGTCGGGCACGTAGGCGACGAAATCGGCCGGTGCGACGGAGTATTCGGCGTAGGCGCCGTTGGCCTGGGCGGTCACCACCCGGTCGCCGACCTTGAGCGCGGCCACATCGTCGCCGACGGCCTCGACGGTGCCGCACACCTCGTTGCCGAGGATGAACGGCGTCTCCCGCGGATACTGACCGGAGCGGAAGTAGGTGTCGAGGAAGTTCACCCCGATCGCCTCGGCCTTGATGAGCACCTCGCCGGGCCCGGGCGTGGGTTGCGGCTTCTCGACGTAGGTGAGGACTTCGGGTCCGCCGGTCTCGGCGACTTCGATGGCGTACATGGTTCTATCCTGCCTTCCGTGAAGCTCGCCCGTCCCGACGTGTTCCATCCGCGCATCGTGTTGGCCGGTTGCCCGGCCCTGCCGGACGGCGACGGCGACGACGCGGGGCTGGTCGCGGCGCTGGCCGGGCGCGGCCTGCACGCTCGCTGGCTGTCCTGGGACGATCCGGCGACGCTGGACGCCGACCTGGTGATCCTGCGCGCGACGTGGGACTACATCGAGCGGCTCGACGAGTTTCTCGGCTGGACGCGCCGGGTCCGGCACCTGCTGAACCCGGCGCTGGTGGTGTCCTGGAACACCGACAAGCGTTATCTGGCCGACCTCGCGGCCGCCGGGGTGCCCACGATTCCGAGCCGGTTCTTCGCGCCGGGGGAGCGGGTGCGCCTGCCCGACAGCGACGAGGTCGTCGTCAAACCCTCGGTAGGGGCGGGTTCGGTTGACACGCTTCGCTTTTCGGACCGCGACGATGCGCGCGAGCATGCGGCCCGGCTGCAGGACGCGGGGCGGACGGTGCTGGTGCAGCCCTACGACGAACGAGTCCAGGACGGTGAGACCGCGCTGGTGTTCCTCGCCGGCGCGCAATCGCACGCGTTCACCAAGGGGCCGATCCTGCGGGCGCCCGGCGAGGCGCCGCAGTTCGACGAATCGGGCACCTACGCGCAGGAGCAGCTCGCCGCGGCCGATCCCGATTTCGAGCTGTGGGACGTCGGCCATGCGGCGCTCGCAGCCGCCGCCGCGCACCTCGGCATGCAGCCGGAGGAGTTCCTGTACGCGCGGGTCGACATCATCGGCGGCCGGGCCGATCCGCGCGTGCTGGAGGTGGAACTGGTCGAGCCGTCGCTGGGTTGGGCGCAGCTCGACGACGCCACGCGCGGGGTGCAGCAGCGCGAGTTCGTCCTCGCCGTGGAATCAGCGCTCGAGCGGTTCGGGCTCGGCCCGCTCTCGCATCGACGCCCATAGCGCGGCGGTCGCCGCGGTGCACGCCGCGGCGCCCGCGACGTGGACGGCGACCAGGGCCGCCGGCACCCCGGTGAAGAACTGCACCGTGCCGACCAACCCCTGTGCCACCACGAGCACGAGCAGCACGCCGAGCCGGACGAGCACCGGCCGCGGCGCCCGCACCGCGAGCAGCCCAAAACCAAGACCGACGAGCAGGGACAGATAGGCCACCAGCAGCGACGAGTGCAGGTGGACCAGCGTGGTGATCTCGACCTCGAGGCGCGGGATCGTCCGGTCGACGCTCTTGTCGCCGGCGTGCGGACCGGCGCCGGTCACCAGCGTCCCGGTCACCAGCACGGCGGCCAGCGCCAGCGCGCTGAGCAGGGCGAGCCGGCGCAGGATCTTGGGTGCCCGCCGGGTAGGCACCCCGTCGTCGGGCTCGCCGATCTTGACGAACAACAGCACCGACAACCAGACCATGGTCATCGACGCCAGCAGGTGGATGGCGACCGTCCACCACAGCAGCCCGGTCAGCACGGTGATCCCGCCGATCACCGCCTGCACGACGGTTGAGGCGGGCATCAGCCACGCATAGACCAGGACTTCGCGCCGCCGGCGGGCACGAATCACCGCGAGCACCGCCGCGGCGGCGGTGAGCACGACCAGGAACGTGATCAGCCGATTGCCGAACTCGACCGCCTGGTGCACGACGGGCACCTCGGCAACCGGCACCGGCGTGAAGCTGCCCGGGAAGCACTGCGGCCACGTCGGACAGCCGAGACCCGAGGCGGTGACGCGCACAATCGCGCCGGTGACCGAGATCCCGCCCTGGGTGAGGATGACCAGCAGGGCGATGACGCGCTGGGCCCGCAGGCTGGGCAGCGGTAGCAGATCGACCAGCCGCAGGAACACGCGTCGCACGTACCGATGGTAGAGCAGCGCAACTACAACCCGTAGTAGCGGGTCAGCGCGGCGCCACGAACGGGATCAGCACCTCGTCGACGAGCTGCACGACCAGCGCGTCGTCGATCGGGTCGCCGGTGATCAGCAGGCGGTGCCACAGCACGCTCTGGCCCAACTCGCGGGCGATCTCGACCGGGACGTCGGCGCGCACGTCGCCACGTTCGATCCCGCGCGCGAGCAGTGCGGCCATCTCCGCCTTGCGCCATCCGATGACGCCGGCGCGGAACGCCTCGGTGAGTTCGGAGTCGTGGGCGGCCGCGCCGATCGCCGAACGGATCAGCGCGGCCTGCGGTCCGGTGAACAACGCCGCCCACCCGCGCAGCACCGCGAGCATGTCGCCGCGGTAACTGCCGGTGTCCTCGTGGGGGATCGCGGCGGTCGCGATGCCGAGCAGCGTGTCGCGCAGCAGCGCCGGCGCATCCGGCCAGCGGCGGTAGAGCACGGGCTTGCTGGTCCGCGCCGCGGCGGCGACGGCCTCCATCGTCACCCCGGCCGGGCCGTGCTCGGCCAGGATCTGCAGGACCGCCGTGCGGATCGCCGCATCGAGCTCATCACCGCGCCGACGCGACATCCGACCTCCTTAGAAGAAACGCTTGCGTATCTTAACCGAGCTGCCTACTCTCGAACTATAAGAAACGCTACCGTATCTTGGAGGTTCCTGATGCAACTGCCTCAGCCCCGTCCCGTGCTCTATCCGCTGCGCTCGGTCGACACCGCGACCGTGCGCCACCTCGACTATCCGCGCGGCCGCCGGCGCATCACGATCGACCACCGGCCATTGCGCGGGCTGGCCCCGGCGATGCTGCTCGACTGGTTCAGCCATCTGGGCGAGACCATGCTCTACGGCGGTGAGGTGATCGACCGCTACCTCGCCTGGCATCCCCTCGACCACATCCGATGGGAGCTCGCGCGCCCCGCGCCCGGTGGCGGTGCGGCCGACGGCGCCCGGTTCCGGATGGTCGAGGCGTTCGGTGCGCGACCGGAATACGCCATCGACGAGCTCGCCCGCGTCGAGAAGCTCGACGAGACCGGCATCCGGCTGGTCAAGCGCATCGCCGGCGTCCCGGTCTTCCAACTCGAACACACCTGGTCGGCCGGCGCCGACGGTGTGCACTACGTGACCGTGATGGACCTCGGTGCCCGCTCGGCGTTGTTCGCGCCGGTGAACGCCGTGCTCCGGCGCAAGTTCGTGGCCGCGAAGGCAGAAGCGTGGGTCAGGCACAACATCGAGGAGGTGGGCCAACTCGAATACCTGCTGCCGCAACTCGTCTCAGGTGAAGCGGAACCAGCGCAGCGCGCACAGCGCCGCGACGCCGCCCCACACCGCGAGCACGAGCAGGCCGAACCAGTCCACTGACAGGCTCATCGCCCGCGACAGCGCCTCGGTCAGCGCGCCCGACGGGGTCAGCCGCGCCACCCACTGCAGCGCCGACGGCACCATGCCGCCTTCGAGCGTGAGCGCACCGAGCCCGGCGAACACGAACCACAACAGGTTGGCGACGGCCAGCACGATCTCGGCGCGCAGCGTGCCGCCCAGCAACAGGCCCAGCGCGGCGAAGCCCGCGGTGCCCAGCGCGATGATCACCGCACCGAGGGCCAGCCCCGCCAGGTGCGGGCGCCAGCCCAGCGCAAAACCGATCGCGCCCAACACGATCGACTGCAGGATCACGACCGCGACCACCGCCAGCGACTTGCCCGCGATGATTCCCCACACCGGCAGGGCGGTCGCCCCCAGCCGCTTGAGCGCGCCGTAGCGGCGATCGAACGCCACCGCGATCGCCTGCCCGGTGAACGCCGTCGAGATCACCGCCAACGCCATGATCGCGGGGACGAACGTCGCCGCCCGGTTCGGGCCGAAGTCGCCCAACGGCAACAGTGTCAACCCGATCAGCAGCGTGATCGGGATGAACATCGTCAACAGCAGCTGCTCGCCGTTGCGCAGCAGCAGCCGCAACTCCAGGCCGAACTGCGCGGTCAGCATCTTCTGCACGCTGGCCGGTCCCGGTGCCGGCGAAAACGTCCCCGGCGCAAAGCGATTCGTCGTCACGGCCGCAACTCCCGCCCCGTCAGCTCCAGGAAAACGTCTTCGAGACTGCGCTGTTCGACGCGCATGTCGGTGGCCAGCACGTTGAGCCGGGCGCACCACGCGGTGACCGCCGCCAGCACCTGCGGGTTGATCGCGCCCTCGACCAGGTATTCACCCGGCGCGGTCTCGGTGGCCTGATAGCTCTCCGGCAGCGCCGACACCAGCAGCGACAGGTCCAGCATGCGCGGCGCACGGAACCGCAGCTGGTTCTCGGCGCCGCTGCGCATCAGCTCCTCGGGGGTGCCGGTGGCGACGGGCACGCCGTGGTCGATGATCATGATCCGGTCGGCTAGCTCCTCGGCCTCGGTCAGCTGATGGGTGGTCAGCACCACGGTCACGCCGTCGCGGCGCAGCCCGTCGATCAACTCCCACACCACGATTCGTGCATGGGCATCCATACCGGCGGTCGGCTCGTCGAGGAACACCAGCTCGGGCCGGCCGACGACCGCACAGGCCAGCGCCAGGCGCTGTTGCTGCCCGCCCGACAGCCTGCGGTAGGTGGTCTTGGCCGCCTCGGTCAGCCCGAGCGTGTCCATCAGCCAGGCCGGGTCCAATGGGTTGGCGGCGTAGGCCGCGACGAGGTCGAGCATCTCGCCGGCGCGGGCCGCCGGATAACCGCCGCCGCCCTGCAGCATCACGCCGATGCGTTCGCGCACCCGGGCGTTGTCGGCGGACGGGTCGAGCCCGAAGATCTCGATCGTGCCGGAGTCGGGCTTGATGAAGCCCTCGCACATCTCGACCGTGGTGGTCTTGCCGGCGCCGTTCGGGCCCAGCAGGGCGAACACCTCGGCCGTGTGCACCTCGAGATCGAGTTCGGCCACCGCCACGGTCGCCCCGTAGCGCTTGGTCACCCCGTGCAGTCGCACGGGGTGAGCGGCCCCTAGCTGCGTCACGGGGATTCAGCGTAGGCGTCGGTGGTCCGGCTGGGCCGCACCGGCTGCGGCGCCGGTGGCGGCGACGAGGACGGGTGGTCGGGCGGCAGCGTCTTCACGGCCCGCCACGGCAGCCGGTTGTAGGTCAGCAGAATGAGCAGCAACGCGACCACGGTGCTCGCGGCGACGGCCAGCAGGATCTGGAACAACGTGAACCGGTCGCCGTTGGCGGTCGGCCCGAAGATCCCGACGGCCAACGTCACCACGATCGTCGCGCTGCGGAACGCGGGGCGCGTCGCCCACGCGGCCAGCGGCAGCACCGCCCACAGCACGTACCAGGGCTGGACCACCGGGAACAGCAGCACCGTCATGCCCAGAGCGACGCCGAGCCCGCCCACCGGATGCAGTCGGCCGCGCAGCACGGCCAGCAGTAGCCAGGTGACCAGGATCGCGATGATCGACACGCCGATGGCGCGGGTGAGGCCGAGCACCGCGGTCGTGTGGTCGCCCAGGCCGAGCAGGATGCCGACCTGGCCCGTGCCCAGCGCCAGCAGCGTGGGCAGCGACATCCAGCTGCGCACGACGTTGGCGGTGCCGAGCGTGAAGATCCAGCCGAACCCCAGGCCGCTGGCCCACCCGATGAGCGCCATCACCGCGACCGACACCGCGGTCAGGGAGCCGCCGGCCAGGAAGAACGCCTTGACCGTGCCGCCCCACCGCCAGGCCAGTGCCATCGCCACGAAGCCCAGCGCCAGCAGCGAGGGCAGCTTGACCTGCGACGACATGGTGATCAGCACGACGCCGAGCAGCAGCATCGCCGCCGGCCACCAGCGGGACCAGCCCTCCCGGCCGTGCGGCCAGCTCAGCGGGCGGGGGAGCAGCGGCGCGGCCGCGTCGACCCCGCGCAGCGCGAACTCGGTGCCGGCCAGCATCAGGCCCAGCATCAACGCCTCGTTGTGGATGCCCGCGACCAGATGCATGATCAGCAGCGGGTTGGCCGCGCCGAGCCACAGCGCGCTCACCTCGGCGACACCGCAGCGGCGCGCGAGCCGCGGGACCGCCCACACGATCAGCCCGACGCCCAGCAGCACCACCAGCCGGTGACACAGCACCGCGGCGACGATGTTCTCGCCGGTGAGCGCCGAGATTCCCTGTCCGATCCACAGGAACAGCGGACCGTAGGGCGCGGGCGTCTCGCGCCACATGTTCGGCACCGACAGGGTGAACACGTGGTCGAGGCCGAGCCCCGGCGCGGGCCCCACCCGGTAGGGGTCGAGCCCGTTGACCGCGATCTCGCTCTGCGCCAGGTAGGAGTAGACGTCGCGGCTGTACATCGGCGGCGCGATCAGCAGCGGCAGCACCCACAGCCACAGCAGGCGATCCAGTTGGCTGCGCGACATGCGCCGGGACCCGAGGGCGAACCTGCCCAGCATCAGCCAGGCCAGCGCCATCATCACCGCGCCGGTGGTGGTCATCGTCAGCGACACCGTCTGGATGCGCGACGGCAGGTTCAGCAGCCGCACGCCGAACGTGGGGTCCTGCACCACCGGGCGGGCACCGACGCCGAGCGCGCCGATCGCCATCAGCACCGTGCCGGTCGCCCCGAACAGCCGGGTGTGGCGCAGCGCGATGACCTCGGCGTCGTTGAGGGGGGACCCGACCGGCGGTTCGTCGGCGTGCCATCGGGCAATCGACGAGCTGAACGAACGGAGGCGGGCTGCCACCTCAGCAGCGTAACCGCCGACCTTATGCGGTCCGTCACGCTAAGGGTGCCCTTGCTTTACACGGCTTTCGGAATTCCGTCACAATAGTGTTGTGAAAGTCAGTCCGGACGCCTCAGATCGCCACACCCGTGGCGCGATCGTCCGGCTGTTGCTGGAATCCGGACCCATCACCGCAGGTGACATCGGCGAACAGCTCGGTATCTCCGCCGCAGGCGTGCGTCGGCACCTCGACGCGTTGATCGAGGCGGGCGACGCGCAGTCCAGCGCCGCCGCGGCCTGGCAGCACACCGGTCGCGGCCGGCCCGCCAAGCGGTACCGGCTCACCGCGGCCGGGCGGGCCAAGCTCGGACACGCCTACGACGACCTGGCCGTGGCGGCGATCCGGCAGCTGCGCGAGATCGGCGGCGACGACGCCGTCCGCACGTTCGCGCGGCGGCGGATCGACGGGATCCTCGCGGGTGTCGCGGGAGTATCCGAGGGGTCCGATGACGTTGAATCTGCTGCAGGCCGCATCGCCGACGCGTTGACCGAGGCGGGTTACGCGACGACGACGACGCCGGTGGCCGGTCCGATCCGCGGCATCCAGCTGTGCCAGCATCACTGTCCGGTCTCACACGTCGCCGAGGAGTTCCCGGAGCTGTGCGAGACCGAGCAAGAGGCGTTCGCCGAGATCCTCGGCACGCACGTGCAGCGGCTCGCCACCATCGTCAACGGCGACTGCGCCTGCACCACGCACGTTCCGCTGGTCGACAAGATCAGCTCCAGCCCGCTAGCAGCCCCCACAAGTAAGCAAGGAGCGTCGACATGACGACCACACCCGAGGTCCACAAGGTGGGCGAACCGCTCAGCCAGGAGGAGACCATCGCCTCGCTGGGCCGGTACGGCTACGGCTGGGTGGACTCCGACGCCGCGGGCGCCAGCGCACAGCGCGGGCTGTCCGAGGCGGTGGTGCGCGACATCTCCGCGAAGAAGAGCGAACCCGAGTGGATGCTCGACATCCGGCTCAAGGCGCTGCGCACGTTCGACAAGAAGCCGATGCCGAACTGGGGTTCCAACCTCGAGGGCATCGACTTCGACAACATCAAGTACTTCGTGCGGTCCACCGAGAAGCAGGCCGCCACCTGGGACGACCTGCCCGAGGACATCCGCAACACCTATGACAAGCTCGGCATCCCCGAGGCGGAGAAGCAGCGCCTGGTCTCCGGCGTCGCCGCGCAGTACGAGTCCGAGGTGGTCTACCACCAGATCCGTGAGGACCTCGAGGCCCAGGGCGTGATCTTCCTGGACACCGACACCGCGCTCAAGGAGCACCCGGAGATCTTCAAGCAGTACTTCGGCACGGTGATCCCGGCCGGGGACAACAAGTTCTCCGCGCTCAACACCGCGGTGTGGTCGGGCGGTTCGTTCATCTACGTGCCGCCGGGCGTGCACGTCGACATCCCGCTGCAGGCCTACTTCCGGATCAACACCGAGAACATGGGCCAGTTCGAGCGCACGCTGATCATCGTCGACGAGGGCGCCTACGTGCACTACGTCGAGGGCTGCACCGCGCCGATCTACAAGAGCGACTCGCTGCACTCCGCGGTCGTCGAGATCATCGTCAAGGCCGGCGGCCGGTGTCGCTACACGACCATCCAGAACTGGTCGAACAACGTCTACAACCTGGTCACCAAGCGCGCGCGGGCCGAGGCCGGCGCCACCATGGAGTGGGTCGACGGCAACATCGGTTCCAAGGTCACGATGAAGTACCCGGCGGTGTGGATGACCGGTGAGCACGCCCGCGGCGAGGTGCTCTCGGTGGCGTTCGCCGGCGAGGGTCAGCACCAGGACACCGGCGCCAAGATGCTGCACCTGGCGCCGAACACCTCGAGCAACATCGTGTCAAAGTCGGTGGCCCGCGGCGGCGGCCGCGCGTCCTACCGCGGCCTGGTTCAGGTCAACAAGGGCGCGCACGGTTCGCGGTCCAGCGTCAAATGCGATGCGCTGCTTGTCGATACGGTCAGCCGCTCCGACACCTACCCGTACGTCGACATCCGCGAGGACGACGTGACGATGGGTCACGAGGCCACCGTGTCCAAGGTCAGCGAGGACCAGCTGTTCTACCTGATGAGCCGCGGCCTGACCGAGGACGAGGCGATGGCGATGGTGGTGCGCGGCTTCGTCGAGCCGATCGCCAAGGAGCTCCCGATGGAATACGCGCTGGAGCTCAACCGGCTGATCGAGCTGCAGATGGAAGGGGCTGTGGGCTAAGTGAGTTCCCCTCTGCAAACAGCGGTCGAAGGGACACCGGCAGGCTCGGCGCTCAACAAGGGTGAGGTCTTCACCTCGTTCGACGTCAACGCCTTCGAGGTGCCCGGCGGCCGCGACGAGATCTGGCGGTTCACCCCGCTCAAGCGGCTGCGCGGCCTGCACGACGGCTCGGCATCCGCCACGGCCCGCGCCGACATCGCGGTCAGCGAGCGCCCCGGCGTCACCGTGGAGACCGTCACCCGCGACGACGAACGCCTCGGACAGGGCGGCGTGCCCTCGGACCGCGTTGCGGCGCAAGCCTATTCGTCGTTCGAGACGGCCACGATCGTCACCGTCGGCCGCGACACCGAGGTGGCCGAGCCGATCGAGGTCGACATCACCGGCCCTGGTGAGGGCGCGGTCGCCTACGGGCACCTGCAGATCCGTGTCGAGGAACTCTCGCGCGCGATCGTCGTGGTGGACCTGCGCGGCAGCGGCACCTACGCCGACAACGTCGAACTGATCGTCGGCGACTCGGCCGGGCTCGGGGTCATCTGGATCGCCGACTGGGCCGACGACACCGTGCACGTGAGTGCGCACCACGCGAAGCTCGGCAAGGACGCGGTGCTCGGCCACGTGAACGTTACCCTCGGCGGCGACGTCGTGCGCACGACCGCGAACGTGCGGTTCACCGCGCCAGGCGGGGACGCCAAGATGCTCGGCACCTACTTCGCCGACGACGGCCAGCACTTCGAGTCGCGGCTGCTCGTCGACCACGCGCACCCGAACTGTAAGTCCGATGTGCTGTACAAGGGTGCGCTGCAGGGGGATCCGGCGTCGAACCTGCCCGACGCGCACACCGTGTGGGTCGGCGACGTGCTGATCCGCGCCGAGGCCACCGGCACCGACACCTTCGAGGTCAACCGCAACCTGCTGCTCACCGACGGCGCGCGGGCCGACTCGGTGCCCAACCTCGAGATCGAGACCGGTGAGATCGTCGGCGCCGGCCACGCCAGTGCCACCGGCCGGTTCGACGACGAGCAGTTGTTCTACCTGCAGGCGCGCGGCATCCCCGAGGACCAGGCGCGCCGCCTGGTGGTGCGCGGCTTCTTCAACGAGATCATCGCGAAGATCGCCGTGCCCGCAGTGCGCGAACGCCTCACCGAAGCAATCGAACGAGAACTAGCGATCACGGAATCGAGAACAGCTCAATCATGACCACTCTGGAAATCAAAGACCTGCACGTCTCGGTCACCTCACCGGAGCAGACCGAGATCCCGATCCTCAAGGGTGTGAACCTGACCGTGAAGTCGGGCGAGACCCATGCGGTGATGGGCCCCAACGGATCCGGCAAGTCCACACTGTCCTACGCGATCGCCGGGCACCCGAAGTACACGGTGACGTCGGGCTCGATCACGCTCGACGGCCAGGACGTGCTGGAGATGAGCGTGGACGAGCGGGCCCGCGCCGGGCTGTTCCTTGCGATGCAGTACCCCGTCGAGGTGCCGGGCGTGTCGATGTCGAACTTCCTGCGCACCGCCGCGACGGCCGTGCGCGGTGAGGCGCCGAAACTGCGGCACTGGGTCAAAGAGGTCAAGGGCGCGATGGCCGACCTCGAGATCGACGCCGCGTTCTCCGAGCGCAGCGTCAACGAGGGGTTCTCCGGCGGCGAGAAGAAGCGCCACGAGATCCTGCAGCTGTCGCTGCTCAAGCCGAAGATCGCCATCCTCGACGAGACGGACTCGGGTCTGGACGTCGACGCGCTGCGGGTCGTCAGCGAGGGTGTGAACCGCTACGCCGAGGCCGAAGACGGCGGTGTCCTGCTGATCACGCACTACACGCGGATCCTGCGCTACATCCAGCCGCAGTTCGTGCACGTGTTCGTCGGCGGCCGCATCGTCGAGTCCGGCGGCCCCGAACTCGCCGATGAGCTGGAGGAGAACGGCTACGTGCGCTTCACGCAGACGGCGGCAGCGGGGGCGTAAGCCGTGACCGCCCCTGTCCGCAGGCTGGATGTGGCGGCCCTCCGCGCCGACTTCCCGATCCTGAAGAAACAGATGCGCGGCGGAGAACAGCTGGCGTATCTGGATTCCGGCGCGACCTCGCAGCGTCCGCTGCAGGTGCTCGACGCCGAACGCGAGTTCCTGCTGACCTCCAACGGCGCGGTGCACCGCGGCGCGCACCAGTTGATGGAGGAGGCCACCGACGCCTACGAGCACGGCCGGGCCGACATCGCCGCGTTCGTCGGCGCCGATCCCGACGAACTCGTGTTCACCAAGAACGCCACCGAGGCGCTCAACCTGGTGGCCTATGTGCTCGGGGACAGCCGCTTCGAGCGTGCCGTCGGGCCGGGTGACGTCATCGTCACCACCGAGCTCGAGCACCACGCCAACCTGATCCCGTGGCAGGAATTGGCGCGGCGCACCGGTGCGACGCTGCAGTGGTACGGCGTCACTTCAGAAGGGCCGGACGCCGGGCACATCGACCTGGACTCGCTGCAGCTCGACGAGCGCGTCAAAGTCGTTGCGTTCAGCCACCATTCGAACGTCACCGGTGCGGTGGCCCCGGTCGACGAACTGGTGGCGCGGGCGAAGGCGGTCGGTGCGCTGACCGTGCTGGACGCATGCCAGTCGGTGCCGCACCAGCCGGTGGACTTCCACGCCCTCGACGTCGACTATGCGGCGTTCTCGGGGCACAAGATGCTCGGACCCACCGGCATCGGTGTGCTGTACGGACGCCGCGAGCTGCTCGACGCGATGCCACCGTTTCTGACCGGCGGTTCGATGATCGAGACCGTCACGATGGAGGCGACCACCTACGCGCCGGCGCCGCAGCGCTTCGAGGCCGGCACGCCGATGACGTCGCAGGTCGTCGGATTGGCCGCGGCCGCACGGTATCTGAGCACCATCGGGATGGATGTGGTAGCCGAGCACGAAGCACAACTGGTGGCCGCGGCGCTGGACGGGCTCGCGACCGTCGACGGCGTGCGGATCATCGGACCCACCACGCTGCAGAACCGCCTCTCGCCGGTGAGTTTCGTCGTCGACGGGGTCCATGCCCACGATGTCGGGCAGGTCCTCGACGACGGCGGGGTGGCGGTGCGCGTGGGCCACCACTGCGCGTGGCCGCTGCACCGGCGGTTCGGCATCGCCGCGACCGCGCGGGCGTCGTTCGCGCTCTACAACACCCTCGACGAGGTCGACCGGCTGGTGGCCGGTGTGCGCCGCGCCGTGGAGTTCTTCGGGGACTGACGTGCGACTCGAGCAGATGTATCAGGAAGTGATCCTCGATCACTACAAGCACCCGCATCACCGCGGCCTGCGCGAGCCGTTCGGCGCGGAGGTGCACCACGTCAACCCGACCTGCGGGGACGAGGTGACACTGCGCGTCGCGCTCTCCGACGACGGCGAGCGGGTTATCGACATCTCCTACGACGGGCAGGGCTGTTCGATCAGCCAGGCGTCGACATCCGTGCTGACCGATCAGGTGATCGGGCAGAGCGTCTCGGGCGCGCTGGAAACCGTGGCGGCGTTCAACGAGATGGTGGCCTCGCGCGGCACGGTCGAGGGCGACGAGAATGTACTCGGAGACGGCATCGCATTCGCCGGTGTCGCGAAGTACCCGGCGCGCGTCAAGTGCGCGCTGCTGGGCTGGATGGCTTTCAAAGACGCGCTGGCGCAGGCGTCGGAGGGATTGCAGGAGGCAGGATGAGTGACACCGCAGTGCCGGACAACGAGCTGCTCGCCGACCTCGAGGAGGCGATGCGCGATGTCGTCGACCCCGAGCTCGGCATCAACGTCGTCGACCTCGGCCTGGTCTACGACCTCAACGTCGAGCCGGGCGAGCAGGGCAACGTCGCGCTCATCGACATGACCCTGACGTCGGCCGCCTGCCCGCTGACCGACGTGATCGAGGACCAGTCCCGCACCGCGCTGGTCGGCAGCGGGCTGGTCAAAGAGATCAAGATCAACTGGGTGTGGAACCCGCCGTGGGGCCCGGACAAGATCACCGAGGACGGTCGCGAGCAGTTGCGCGCGCTGGGCTTCACGGTCTGAGCACGCGGCGGCCCAGGAAGTCGCGGATCAGTTCGGCGACCTGATCGACCGCGGTCTCCAACAGAAAATGGCCACCGTCGAGGAGATGGATCTCCGCGTCGGGCGCGTCCTTGCCGAACGCGCGGGCGCCGTCGGGCCCGAAGATCGGGTCGTTCTGCCCCCACACGGCCAGCACCGGCACCCGGCCCGTCCGGAGATGGTCGTGCAGCGCGGGGTACAGCGGCGGGTTGGTGGCGTAGTCACCGAACAGCTTCAGCTGCACCAGATCGTTGCCCGGCCGGCCGATCAGCGCCGCGTCGTGTGACCAGGTGTCCGGGCTGACCAGCGTCTCGTCGGGCACACCGGTCAGATATTGCCATTTGATCGCATCGACGTCGAGCGCGGTGCGGACACCGGCCTCGGTCTCGGGTGTCTGCTCGCGGTGGTACGCCCACACCGGCCGCCAGAAGTCCTCGACGAAGCCTTCCTCGTAGCCGTTGCCGTTCTGCGTGATGATCGCGGTGATGGCGTCGGGGTGGCGCAGCGTCAGCCGCCAGCCGATCGGGGCGCCGTAATCCTGCACGTAGATCGCGTAGCGGGCGACGCCGAGGTGGTCCAGCAGTCCCTCGGTCAGGTCGGTGAGCGCATCGAAGGTGTAGTCGAACTCGTCGACGGTCGGGGCGTCAGACAGCCCGAAGCCGAGGTGGTCGGGTGCGATGACGTGGTACGCGTCGGCCAGTCGGGGGATGAGGTCGCGGAACATGAACGAACTGGTCGGGAACCCGTGCAAGAGCACGACGGCGGGCGCGTCGGGATCGCCGGCCTCCCGGTAGAACAGCGTCCGGCCCTGCACGGTGGCGTAGCGGTGATGAACTCGACCCGACATGGCTAACTCCTCTGACTGATTTTAGTGGTTAGAGACAGTCAACACCGCGTGCGGTAACCTGTCAATAAGGATTTGGAGGTTAGGTATGGAGTTGGTGGTCGCCGGTCCCGCGGACGAGGCGTTGCTGCTCGACCTGCTCAACACCACGCCCGTGATCGACGGCGTGGCCCACGACGAGCTGGCCGAGTCGCGGGCGGCGCGGAAATGGTTGCGGGACAGGGGAGTAGCTCCAACCGACGCCCAGCTGGCCGCGCTGCGCGAGGTGCGGCCGGTGCTCCAGGGCGTGGTCCGCGGCGAGGCGAAACCGGCCGCGCTGCACGGGTTCCTCGACGGCGTGCGGCTGGAGCCGACGGTGAGCGGTTCCGGCCTGGACTGGCGGCTGGCGGTCGACGACGCCGCGGCTCGGGTCGTGCTGGCCTGGGACGCCCTGCGGATCAGCAGCCCCGGCCGGCTGCGGCCGTGCGCCAACACCGAGTGCCGGCTGTTTCTGCTGGACCGCAGCAAGCCGAACACCGCCCGCTGGTGCTCGATGGCGGTGTGCGGCAACCGCATGAAAGCGCGACGGCACTACCGGCGGACCCGTACCTGACGGTCGTTTCGATCACCCAGAGTTCAAACCTTCCTGGCACGTAGCGCCGGCGGCAGGGTAGAACCTCGTGTCTTCAGTGACCGACGTACCCATCACCCCCGAAGCCGACCCGACCGGCGACGCCAAGCGGGTCCGCACCGCACTCGTCGCGAGCCTCGTCGGCACCACGATCGAGTGGTACGACTTCTTCCTCTACGCGACCGCGGCGAGCCTGGTGTTCAACCATGCATTCTTCCCGGACCAGAGCTCGCTGGTCGGCACGATGCTGTCGTTCGCGACGTTCGCGGTCGGCTTCGTGGTCCGGCCGATCGGTGGATTCGTGTTCGGCCACGTCGGCGACAGGATCGGCCGCAAGAAGACGTTGGCGTTGACCATGGTCCTGATGGGCGGGGCCACCGCACTGATGGGAGTGCTGCCCACCGCGGCGCAGATCGGGGTGCTCGCCCCGATCCTGCTGCTGCTTTTGCGCATCGTGCAGGGCTTCGCGCTCGGCGGCGAATGGGCCGGGGCGATCCTGCTGGCCGTCGAGCACAGCCCGCCGCGCCGGCGCGGCTTCGCAGGCAGCATCCCGCAGGTCGGCCTCGCGCTGGGGTTGGCGTTGGGCACCGGAGTCTTCGCGCTGCTGCAGATCGCGCTGCCCGACGACGCGTTCGAGTCCTACGGCTGGCGGATCGCGTTCCTGATCAGCATCGTGCTCGTCGTCTTCGGGCTCGTCGTGCGGTGGAAGGCCACCGAGACGCCGGCGTTCGAGAAGGTCCGCGACGACGACGACCGCGCGGCGGTCCCGCTGCGCGAAGTGTTCCGCCCGCCCGCCCTGCGCAACACCGTGCTCGGCCTGCTGTCGCGCTGGGGTGAGGGTGCGGCGTTCAACACCTGGGGTGTGTTCGCGATCTCCTATGCGACCGGGACGCTGCACCTGGAGCGGGTACCGGTGCTCATCGCGGTGACGGTCGCCGCCCTGCTGATGGCGGTGCTGCTGCCCGTGTCGGGGTTGCTGGCCGACCGGTTCGGCGCCCGCACCGTGTACGCCAGCGGGATCGCCGCCTACGCGGTCGCGGTCTTCCCGGTGTTCGCGTTGTTCAACACCGGCAGCCTGACGGCCTACACCCTCGGGATGCTGGTGGTGTTCGGCGTCATCCACGCCTGGTTCTACGGCGCCCAGGGCACGCTGTACGCGTCGCTGTACCCGGCGCGGGTGCGCTACACCGGGTTGTCGACGGTCTACCAACTGTCGGGGGTGTACGCGTCGGGCGTGACCCCGCTGATCCTCACCGCGCTGATCGCCGCCGCGAATCAGTCGCCGTGGTTGGCGTGCAGCTACCTCGTCGCGACCGCCGTCGTCAGCGTCGTGGCGACGCTGTTGTTGCGGCCGAAGGCCCTGACCGAAATCTGACCCCGCGGGCGCGTCGGCTGGCGAGAATGAGCCGATGGTCACGGTGCCCGCGGTGATGTGGCGGGGCGGTTTCGGCCGTCGCGCGCTGACGATCGGCGGCGTGGTCGGCTCGAGTTTGGGCGTGTTGGCCTGGCTCGACTCCGGATTCCTCGTCGGCGGTGTCATCGTCACGGTCGTCGTCGGCACCTGCTACGGCGTCTGGATGGCGCGCCGGATGGTTCGGTACTGGCCGCAGTCGGAGACGCTTGAGGATGACCAGCGCGTCGCGGTGGTCCGCGCGGTGCGCCGGGGCGACGACCTCGATCCGGGGCTCTCGCAGGCGGCCGCCGGATACGCCCGCGCGCTGTGTGGTGCGGCGGAGGAGGGCCGGCCGGTGCGCTGGGTGCTGGTCGTGGTCCTGGTCGTGGCGCTCGGCACAGCCGTGTGGGACGCCACCTTCGGCTCGTGGGGCAGCGCGATCGCCTCGCTGGTGTATCTGGCCGCGCTGCTCGTCGAGGTGTTCTGGTGGCCGCGCCGCCGAGCACACCTGCTGACCCGCGCCCGTAGCCTGGCGTCGTGATGACGACGTCCTACGTTGCCACCCGCCGCCAGCTGCGGGGTGTCGCCGAGAGCCTGATCGCGGGTCCGCAGTACCGCGCGGCGGGCACCATCCGGCTCGCGGTGCGCCCGGACGGTTTCGCCGCGGTCGCCATGCCGCTGGCCGTGCACGGCACCGAGCTGGTGTTCGAGAACGGCAGCGTCGCGCTCGCCGGCCCCGTACGGGCGATCGCGGCGGCGGCCGGGGTGACCGCCGGGCCACCCGAGGGCGTCTACGAACTGGTCGACCCGCTGCCCGACGACGCCGAACTCGACCTCGACCGGGCCGCTGCCGAGTGGTTGCACCGCTGCCTCTACGCCGGCGGTCACGCGATCAAACGGGTTCTGCCACAAGAGCATCCGATCTTGTGGCCGGAGCATTTCGACGTCGCGGCCGTCGACGCCGAGGTGAACTACGGGGTGTCGCCGGGCGACGACACCCACCCGACCCCCTACGCCTACGTCGGCCCGTGGCAGCCGCGCACCGGCGCGTTCTGGAATGCACCGTTCGGCGCGCTGCTGGCGCTCGATCCCGCGGACGATGTCGACGCGACCACCGAGCGCGTCGTCGAGTTCTTCGAGCGCGGCCGCGCCGAACTGGGTATTCGTCCGTAGGCTGGGAACATCCAGCCGCCCAACAGCGTTAGGAACCAACGTGGCTACCCAAGACATCACCGCCGAGCAATTCAACGACACCATCAACGACAACGAGATCGTGCTGGTGGACTTCTGGGCGTCGTGGTGTGGCCCGTGTAAGGCCTTCGCCCCGACGTTCGCGGCCTCGTCGGAGAACCACCCCGACGTCGTCTACGCCAAGGTCGACACCGAGGCCGAGCAGGCTTTGGCGGCCGCGGCCGACATCCGGTCGATCCCGACGCTGATGGCGTTCAAGAAGGGCAAGCTGGTGTTCAACCAGGCCGGCGCCCTGCCGCCCGCCGCGCTCGAGGACCTCGTGCAGAAGGTCAAGGAATTCGACATCGACGCCGCGATCGCCGCGCAGAGCAACGGCGAGCAGGAGTAATCGGCCGCACGCGATAGCGTGCACTGCGTGACCGAGCATTCAGCAAACAGCGACTTCGTCCTGGTCGACCGGCCCCGCCCCGGGCTGGCCCTGGTGACCCTGAACCGGCCGGAGCGGATGAACTCCATGGCGTTCGACGTCATGGTGCCGCTCAAGAAGGTGCTGGACGAACTGACCTACGACAACTCGGTGCGCGCCGTGGTGCTGACCGGCGCCGGGCGCGGCTTCTCCTCGGGTGCCGACCACAAGTCCGCAGGCTCGGTGCCGCACATCGACGGGTTGACCCGGCCGAGTTTCGCGCTGCGGTCCATGGAGGTCCTCGACGACGTCATCCTGGCGCTGCGCAAGATGCACCAGCCGGTGATCGCCGCGGTCAACGGCGCCGCGATCGGCGGAGGGCTGTGCCTGGCGTTGGCCTGCGACATCAGGGTCGCCGCCGACGGCGCCTACTTCCGGGCGGCAGGCATCAACAACGGCCTGACGGCCAGCGAACTCGGGTTGTCCTACCTGCTGCCCCGCGCGATCGGGACCTCGCGCGCGTTCGAGCTGATGCTGACCGGGCGCGACGTCGACGCCGTGGAGGCCGAACGCATCGGGCTGGTGTCGCGCACCGTGCCGGCAGCCGAGTTGCTCGACGTTTGCTACGAGTTCGGTGAGCGGATCGCGGGGTTCTCGCGGCCCGGAATCGAGTTGACCAAACGCACACTATGGAGTGGACTGGACGCCGGTAGCCTGGAAGGGCACATGCAAGCCGAGGGCCTCGGACAACTATTCGTCCGGTTGCTCGCCGCCAACTTCGAAGAAGCCGTGGCGGCGCGCGCCGAGAAACGGGCCCCGGTCTTCACCGACGACAAGTAAGGACTGCACCGCGTGATCACCGCAACGGACCTCGAGGTCCGCGCCGGGGCGCGCACGTTGCTGTCCACAGACGGAACCGCGCTGCGGGTCCAGCCGGGTGACCGGATCGGGCTGGTCGGACGCAACGGCGCCGGCAAGACCACCACGATGCGGATCCTGGCGGGCGAGGGGGAGCCCTACGCCGGCACGATCATCCGCAACGGCGAGATCGGTTATCTGCCACAGGATCCCCGCGAAGGCGACCTCGACGTGCTGGCCCGCGACCGGGTGCTGTCGGCCCGCGGACTCGACACCCTGCTCGCCGACCTGGAGAAGCAGCAGGTGTTGATGGCCGAGGTCGCCGACGACACGGCCAGGGACAAGGCGGTCCGCAAGTACGGCCAGCTCGAGGAGCGGTTCGCCGCGCTCGGGGGTTATGCCGCCGAGAGCGAGGCCGGCCGGATCTGTGCCAGCCTCGGCCTGCCCGAACGCGTGCTCACCCAGCCGCTGCGCACCCTTTCCGGTGGTCAGCGGCGCCGCGTGGAGCTGTCGCGGATCCTGTTCGCGGCGTCCGAGAGCGGGGCGGGCTCGAGCACGACGCTGCTGCTCGACGAACCGACCAACCACCTCGACGCCGACTCCATCGGCTGGCTGCGCGACTTCCTGCAGAGCCACACCGGCGGGCTGATCGTCATCAGCCACAACGTCGATCTGCTCGCCGACGTGGTGAACCGGGTGTGGTTCCTCGACGCGGTGCGCGGTGAGGTCGACGTCTACAACATGGGCTGGCAGAAGTATCTCGACGCCCGCGCCACCGACGAGCAGCGCCGCCGACGCGAACGCGCCAACGCCGAACGCAAGGCCGCAGCGCTGCGTACCCAGGCCGCAAAGATGGGCGCGAAGGCCACCAAAGCCGTTGCGGCGCAGAACATGTTGCGGCGCGCGGACCGGATGATGGCCGCGCTCGACGAGGAACGGGTGGCCGACAAGGTGGCCCGCATCAAGTTCCCGACCCCCGCGCCGTGCGGGCGCACGCCGCTGGTGGTCAAGGGACTGACGAAGAACTACGGCTCGCTGGAGGTCTTCACCGGCGTGGACCTGGCGATCGACCGCGGTTCGCGCGTCGTCGTGCTCGGCCTCAACGGCGCGGGCAAGACCACGCTGCTGCGCCTGCTGGCCGGGGTCGAGACGCCGGACGCCGGCGGCATCGAACCGGGCCACGGTCTCAAGCTCGGATACTTCGCCCAGGAACACGACACCCTCGACGACACCGCGACCGTGTGGGAGAACATCCGCCACGCCGCACCGGACACCGGCGAGCAGGATCTGCGAGGTCTGTTGGGCGCGTTCATGTTCAGTGGTCCGCAGCTGGAGCAACCGGCGGGCACGTTGTCCGGCGGCGAGAAGACCCGGCTCGCGCTGGCCGGGTTGGTCGCGTCGACGGCGAACGTGCTGCTGCTCGACGAGCCGACCAACAACCTCGACCCCGCCTCGCGCGAGCAGGTCCTCGACGCGCTGCGCAGCTATGTCGGCGCGGTGGTCCTGGTGACACACGACCCGGGGGCGGCCGAGGCGCTGGAACCCCAGCGCGTCGTGCTGCTGCCCGACGGCACCGAGGATTTCTGGTCCGAGGAGTACTCGGAACTGATCGAACTCGCCTGACCTCGGACGCATTGCGTCGTGGTGGATCCAAATCGCGAACCGTTTCGTCAATTTCGGCTAGCGGCGTGTAGCTGCTTCCTACCCTGGGTAACCGTCGGGGCATCCACTTGGGGAGGTGCTGATGAAGAAACTGGACAAGTCGCGCGACGAGTTGCTCAACGAGCTGCGCAGCGCGTACGAAGGCGGCGCGAGCATCCGGACGCTGGTCGCATCCACCGGACGCTCATACGGTTCGATTCACAGCATGCTGCGTGAATCCGGTACCACGATGCGCAGCCGCGGGGGGCCGAACCACCGCAGCAGGCGGCACTAGCTGCGCGACTGGCGGACTGAGTCCTCCACGAGGTCCAGTACCGCACTGAGCTTTTCGGGGTCGTCGCCGGACGCCAGCCGGGCGACCAGACCGTCGAGGATCAGATCGAGATAGGTCTGCAACACGGCGCCGGGCACGTCGTCACGAAGCCGGCCCGCCTGCTTCTGCATCCGTAGCCGCGCCTCGGTGGCTGCGGACAACTCCGCTGACCGGTCCTGCCAGCCGCGGTGGAACTCCGGGTCGTTGCGCAGCTTGCGCGCGATCTCCAACCGGGTGGCCAGCCAGTCGAACTGGTCGGGGGCGGCCAGCATGTCGCGCATCACCTGCACGAGGCCCTCGCGCGCCGCGACGTCGGCCATCCGCTCGGCGTCCTCGCGGGCCAGTTCGAAGAACAAGGTGTCCTTGTCCTTGAAGTGGTGGAAGATGGCGCCGCGCGACAGCCCGATCGTCTGTTCGAGCCGTCGCACGGTCGCCTTGTCGTAACCGTATTCCGCGAAGCACCGCCGGGCACCGTCGAGGATCTGCCGACGGCGCGCCGCCAGGTGATCGTCGGTGACCCGGGGCAACGGAGTTGTCCCTTCCCGCTACTGCGTTTTGAGCATGTTGCGCAGCACGTACTGCAGGATGCCGCCGTTGCGGTAATAGTCGGCCTCGCCGGGGGTGTCGATGCGCACCACCGCGTCGAACTCGACCTTCGAACCGTCCTCCTTGGTCGCGGTCACGTGCACCGTCTTCGGCGTCTTGCCGTCGTTGAGCGCCTCGATGCCGCTGATGTCGAAGGTTTCGGTGCCGTCGAGCTTGAGAGACGCCGCCGACTCACCCTCGGGGAACTGCAGCGGGATCACGCCCATGCCGATCAGGTTCGACCGGTGGATGCGCTCGAAGGACTCGGTGATCACCGCGCGCACGCCCAGCAGGCTGGTGCCCTTGGCCGCCCAGTCGCGCGACGAGCCCGACCCGTACTCCTTGCCGCCGAGCACCACCAGCGGAATCCCTTGCGCTGCATAGTTTTGCGCGGCGTCGTAGATGAACGCCTGCTCACCGCCGTTGGTGAAGTCGCGGGTGTAGCCGCCGGACACGTCGTCGAGCAACTGGTTGCGCAGCCGGATGTTGGCGAACGTGCCGCGGATCATCACCTCGTGGTTGCCTCGACGCGAGCCGTAGGAGTTGTAGTCCTTGCGCTCGACGCCGTTGGACTCCAGGTACTCGGCCGCCGGGGTGCCGGGCTTGATCGCGCCCGCGGGGGAGATGTGGTCGGTGGTCACCGAATCACCCAGCAGCGCCAGCACTCTGGCGCCCTTGATGTCGGTGACCGGCTCCGGCTCGGCGGGCATGCCGTCGAAGTACGGTGGCTTGCGCACGTAGGTGGAGTCGTCGGCCCACTCGAAGGTGTTGCCGCTCGGTGTCGGCAGGTTGCGCCAGCGCTCGTCGCCCTTGAACACGTCGGCGTAGTTCTTGGTGAACATCTCGGTGTTGATCGCCTCGGCGATCGTGTTGTCGATGTCCTTCTGCGTCGGCCAGATGTCCTTCAGGAAGATCTGGTTGCCGTCCTTGTCGGTGCCCAGGCAGTCCTTCTCGAAGTCGAAGTCCATCGTGCCGGCCAGCGCGTAGGCGATGACCAGCGGCGGGGACGCCAGGTAGTTCATCTTCACGTCCGGGTTGATCCGGCCCTCGAAGTTGCGGTTGCCCGACAGCACCGCGGTGACCGACAGGTCGGCGTCGTTGACCGCCTTGGAGATCTCCTCGGGCAGCGGCCCCGAGTTGCCGATGCACGTGGTGCAGCCGTAGCCGACCAGGTAGAAGCCGAGCTTCTCGAGGTACGGCCACAGCCCGGCCTTGTCGTAGTAGTCGGTGACGACCTGCGAGCCCGGCGCCATCGTGGTCTTGACCCACGGCTTGGTTGCCAGCCCCTTCTCCACGGCGTTCTTGGCCAGCAGCGCCGCGCCGAGCATCACCTCGGGGTTGGAGGTGTTGGTGCACGACGTGATCGCGGCGATGACGACGGCGCCGTGGTCGAGTTCGAACTCGCCCAGCTCGTCGGACTTGATGCTGACCGGTTTGCTCGGGCGGCCCTTCGCCCCGACCGCGGCCGAGGTGGCGGACTCGTGGTCGTGCAGCGTGCCGTTGTCGGCGTACTCGATGTTGCGCACCGGGTCACTGGCCGGGAACGTGTCGTCGACCGCGTCGTCGAGCTTGGTGTACTGCGTCGGCTGGTGCTCGTCGACGTAGTTGTGGATGTCGCGCCGGAACGCTTCCTTGGCCTCGTCGAGCGCGATCCGGTCCTGCGGGCGTTTCGGTCCGGCGATCGACGGCACCACATCGGACAGGTCGAGCTCGATGTACTCGGAGTACTTCGGCTCACGCTCGGGGTCGTGCCACATGCCCTGTTCCTTGGCGTAGGCCTCGACCAGTGCGAGCTGCTCCTCGCTGCGGCCGGTCATCCGCATGTAGTCGATCGTGACGTCGTCGATCGGGAAAATCGCGGCGGTGGAACCGAACTCGGGGCTCATGTTGCCCAGCGTCGCGCGGTTGGCCAGCGGCACCTCGGCGACGCCGTCACCGTAGAACTCGACGAACTTGCCGACCACGCCGTGCTTGCGCAGCATCTCGGTGACGGTCAGCACCACGTCGGTCGCGGTCACGCCGGGGCGCCGTTCGCCGGTCAGCTTGAAGCCGACGACGCGGGGGATGAGCATCGACACCGGCTGGCCCAGCATCGCGGCCTCGGCCTCGATGCCGCCGACGCCCCAGCCCAGCACGCCCAGGCCGTTCTGCATGGTGGTGTGACTGTCGGTGCCGACCGCGGTGTCCGGATATGCGACGCCGTCGCGCTCCCACACGACGCGGGCCAGGTACTCGATGTTGACCTGGTGCACGATGCCGGTGCCCGGCGGCACCACCTTGAAGTCGTTGAAGGCGCCCTGGCCCCAGCGCAGGAACTGGTACCGCTCGCCGTTGCGTTCGTACTCGATCTCGACGTTGCGCTCGAAGGCGTCCGCGCGCCCGAACAGGTCCGCGATCACCGAGTGGTCGATGACCAGGTCGGCGGGCGCCAGCGGGTTGACCTTGTCGGGATCGCCGCCCAGATCACCGATGGCCTCGCGCATGGTGGCCAGGTCGACGATGCAGGGCACGCCCGTGAAGTCCTGCATGATCACCCGGGCGGGGGTGAACTGGATCTCGACACTGGGCTCGGCGTCGGGATCCCAGTTGGCGATCGCTTCGATGTGGTCCTTGGTGATGTTGGCGCCGTCCTCGGTGCGCAGCAGGTTCTCGGCGAGCACCTTCAGGCTGTAGGGCAGCTTCTCGGTGCCCTTCACCGCGTCGAGGCGGTAGATCTCGTAGCTCTTGTCCCCGACCTTGAGGGAGTCGCGGGCACCAAAAGAGTTCAAGGACGAATTGGCGTTATTACCTTTGCTCACATCAACTCCCGGCTAGTTCTCGCCGCCGACGGGCTGTGTCGGCGACGTCTCCGATCCTAACAGTACGCTTGTCCTGCAAAACAACCAGGGCCCGTCTCCAGTCTGGTCGCCGCGCGTGTGTGCTGCCACCCCGCTGAGTACCCATCACGTACGGTTTCCCTGTGATCGGACCGCATGTCATTCCGTTCCTGCCGGCTTACATCCCGCCCGACGTGTGCGGACCGGTCGGCCAGGACCCGGCGACCACGCCGGTCGACACGTGCATGAGCCTCGTGATCGACGACGTACGCGACGACGGCGTCAGTGCGGCGCCCACCCCCGAGAACGAGGGACTACCCGAGGTCATCGCCGAGGCCCAGCAAAAGGGCGTCGACCTCAAGATCGTCGTCGTCGACCGCAACCCGCCGATCGACACCCCGCTGCGCGACATCGCCACCGAGGTGGGTGAGGCGTTCCCGGGTTCGACGGTGCTGGTGCTCAGCCCGACCGAGTCCGGCACGTTCTCGACGACCTACGACCGGATGACGCTGGAGGCCGGTCAGGACGTCGCCGAGGGGCGCGGTCCGGTACAGGGTTCGAAGAACTTCCTGAGCGAACTCACCGCCTCGCATTTTCCCTGGACGACATTCACCATTCTGGTGGTTCTCGGGGTCGTCGCGGCCGTTATCGGAACGCGACTTTTGCAGGTCCGCAGCAAGCGCGCCGTCTCGCGTGCGCAGGCCTGAAGTCTCACTGCCACAAGCACTTTCGCGGGTTCGCGCGAGTGCCCGGCAATGGCCGAAATAACGGTCGGATAACGCCTATTTCAATTACAAACTTGTAATTTGTGACATAAGTTTCTTCGGCGTCAGATGTGACGTACGGTGCAGTCGGTAACTGTGTTGTGGATGTGCTTTGTGTGACAACTGCGCACAGTTCACCCGACGAATGTGTCCGCACGTTCGCATCAGAGCCATAGGAGAACTGAGTCGGATGAGACGCACCCCTGGCCCATCCGTCACGCGGCCGCGTGGGCGGTTCTGCGCGGCGCTGCTCGCCGCCGCGATCGTGTTCGCCACCCCCGGCCTGGCCGTCGCGCAGCCCGCAAGTCCCGACAGCATCGCCGCGCTGGTGGCCGCCGTCGCCAACGCCGACCAGAAACTGCAGGACCTCGGCGCGCAGATCCAGCAACAGCAGGAGAGCGTGAACAAGGCGATCCTCGACGTGCAGACCGCGCGGGACAACGCCGACGCCGCGCAGCGTGAGGTCGATGCCAGCAAGCTGCGGGTGCAGGACGCCAACATCGCGATCGAGCAGGCGCAGAAGCGGTTCGACTCGTTCGCCGCCGCCACCTACATCAACGGGCCGTCGGATTCTTACCTCACCGCTGCCGACCCCGCCGACGTCATCAGCACCGCCGCGGCGGGGCAGACGCTCTCGCTGAGCTCGCAGCAGGTGATGACCGATCTGCAGCGGGCCCGCACCGAGCAGGTCAACCGCGACTCCGCGGCGCGGCTGGCCAAGGAGAGCGCCGACAAGGCGGTCGCCGACGCCGAGGCCAGCCAACAGTCGGCGGTGTCCGCGTTGACCGCCGCACAGGAGACCTTCCGCACCCAGCAGGCCGAACTCGACAAGCTCAGCGCCGAACGCTCGGCCGCGCAGGCCCGGCTGGCGGCAGCTCAGGCGTCGTCGGCGCCGGCACCCGCGGCCGTGCCCGCGCAGCCCGCCGCCAACCCCGTCGGCACGCCGGACTCGAACTGGGACCGCTCCCCGCAGAAGCCCGATCCGGCGACCGGTAACTGGGCCATGCCGTGGGATCCGACGCTGCCCGCCATCCCGAGCGCGTTCGTCAGCGGCGACCCGATCGCGATCATCAACGCGATCCTGGGCATCGCGTCCACCTCGGCGCAGGTCACCCAGGACCTCGGGCGCAGCTTCCTGCAGAAGCTCGGCCTGCTGCCCACCCCGACCGGCTACACCAACAACGGCGGGATCCCGCGGGTCTACGGCAGGCAGGCCACCGAGTACGTGATCAAGCGGGCCATGTCGCAGATGGGTGTCCCGTACTCGTGGGGCGGTGGCAACGCGGCCGGACCGAGCCGCGGAATCGACTCCGGCGCAGGCACTGTCGGCTTCGACTGCTCGGGCCTGATGCTGTACGCGTTCGCCGGTGTCGGGATCAAGCTCGACCACTATTCGGGCTCGCAGTACAACGCCGGCCGCAAGATCCCGTCGTCCCAGATGCGCCGCGGCGACATGTTGTTCTGGGGCCCCAACGCCAGCCAGCACGTCGCGCTCTACCTCGGCGACGGCCAGATGCTCGAAGCGCCCTACACCGGGTCGGTGGTCAAGGTGTCCCCGGTCCGCACCAGCGGCATGACCCCCTACGCGACCCGTCTCATCGAATGGTGAGAGGTGCCGAGCCACAACGATAGGAAGACTTTGCAGTTCAAGCGATTCCGGTTCCACTCCAGGTGCACACGCGTGCTGGCGGCGGTCGCGTTGGCGGTCGGCCTCGCGGCAGGCACCGCCATCCCGGCTGCCTCGGCGCCCGATGACGGCCAGTGGGACCCGACGCTGCCCAAACTGATCAGCGCGGGCGCTCCCGGCGACCCGCTGGCCATCGCGAACGCGTCGCTGGCCGCCACGGCCCAGGCCACCGAGGTCACGATGAACCTTGGGCGCAAGTTCCTGTCCACCCTGGGCCTCGCGCCACCGGAGGCGGCGACGGCCGGCGTCGCGCCCGGGCGGGTGCGCGGGCCGCAGGCCATCGAGTACGTGATCCGGCGCGGTGCGACCCAGATGGGGGTGCCGTACTCATGGGGCGGCGGCAAGCCCAACGGGCCCAGCCGCGGCGTCGACTCCGGCGCCAACACCGTCGGCTTCGACTGCTCGGGCTTCACCCAGTTCTCGTTCGCCGGCGTCGGCGTGCTGATCCCCAAGTACTCCGGCGACCAGTACGACACCGGTCGCAAGGTGCCCGTGGCGCAGGCCAAGCGCGGCGATCTGCTGTTCTGGGGTCCCGGTGGCAGCCAGCACGTCGCGCTCTACCTCGGCGGCGGGCAGATGATCGAGGCTTCGGGCAGCGCAGGCAAGGTCACCGTGAGCCCCGTGCGGCGCGGCGGGCTGCAGCCGTACGCGGCCCGCATCATCGAATCCTGAGCGCAAGCTGAGCGCTTCCTGAACGGGTGTTTTGAAATGCCCGCCGGGTACGCGCTCAGCGCCGGGCAACGTCGACGGATTCTGCGGTGCCTGGAATAGTTGACGGCGAGCGTGCGGCCCGGACCGGCCAGCGCCGCCCAGACCAGCGAGTTACGTGGAAGGAACGTGGATGACGTCACCGAGTGGGCCGCCGCAGGGCGCTGGAGGCTATCCCGGCCAGCCGCAGCCGCAGGGATACCAGCAGGGCGCGCACGCCGCGCCGGCCAACCCCGGGGCCGGGGCCGCCACCAACGGCGGGCTGCAGCAGGAGGTCCACACGCTCGAGCGGGCCGTGTTCGAGGTCAAGCGGATCATCGTCGGCCAGGATCAGCTGGTCGAGCGGATGCTCGTCGGCCTGCTGGCCAAGGGCCATGTGCTGCTCGAGGGCGTGCCCGGGGTGGCCAAGACGCTGGCCGTCGAGACCTTCGCCAAGGTCGTCGGCGGTACCTTCGCCCGCATCCAGTTCACCCCTGACCTGGTGCCCACCGACATCATCGGCACCCGGATCTACCGCGTGGGCAAGGAGGAGTTCGACATCGAGCTCGGCCCGGTGGTGGTCAACTTCCTGCTCGCCGACGAGATCAACCGTGCGCCGGCCAAGGTGCAGTCGGCGCTGCTCGAGGTGATGGCCGAGCGCAAGATCTCGATCGGCGGCAAGACCTTCCCGCTGCCGCAGCCGTTCCTGGTGATGGCCACGCAGAACCCGATCGAGCAGGAAGGCGTCTACGCACTGCCCGAGGCGCAGCGCGACCGCTTCCTGTTCAAGCTCAACATCGACTACCCGTCGCCTGAAGAAGAGCGCGAGATCATCTACCGGATGGGCGTCAAGCCGCCGGAGCCCAAGCAGATCCTCGGGCCCGGCGACCTGCTGCGGCTGCAGGACGTCGCGGCCAACAACTTCGTCCATCACGCGCTGGTGGACTATGTGGTGCGCATCGTCACCGCCACCCGCCAGCCCGAGAAGTTCGGGATGCCCGACGCCAAGGCGTGGATCGCCTACGGCGCGTCTCCGCGCGCCTCGCTGGGCATCATCGCGGCGTCGCGGGCGCTGGCCCTGGTGCGCGGCCGCGACTACGTGATCCCGCAGGACGTCGTCGAGGTCATCCCGGACGTGCTGCGGCACCGGCTGGTGCTCACCTACGACGCGCTGGCCGACGAGATCTCCGCCGAGACGGTGATCAACCGGATCCTGCAGACCGTCGCGCTGCCGCAGGTGAATGCGATTCCGCAGCAAGGTCATTCGGTTCCGCCCGTCGTACCCGCCGCCGCAGGTGCGGCCGGTGGTCGGTGACCAGTTCTCGGCGGGCGGTCGACCTTCCGTCGCTCAAGCGCGGGGAGATTCGTGACCCCGCGCTGAGCGCGGCGCTGCGCAAACTGGAGCTCACCGTGCGCCGCAAGCTTGACGGCGTGCTGCACGGCGACCACCTGGGACTGCTGCCCGGCCCGGGTTCGGAACCGGGGGAGTCGCGGCTCTATCAACCCGGCGACGACGTGCGCCGGATGGACTGGTCGGTCACGGCGCGCACGACGCATCCGCACGTGCGGCAGATGATCGCCGACCGGGAATTGGAGACCTGGCTGGTCGTCGACATGTCGGCGAGCCTGGACTTCGGCACCACCGGCTGCGAGAAGCGCGACCTGGCGGTCGCCGCCGCGGCGGCGATCACGTTCCTCAACAGCGGCGGCGGCAACCGGATCGGCGCCGTCATCGCCAACGGCGACACGGTGCGGCGGGTGCCTGCGCTGTCGGGCCGTATGCACGAGCAGGAGATGCTGCGCACCATCGCGACCATGCCCAAGGCGCCCGCGGGTGTGCGCGGTGACCTGGCCGCGGCGATCGACGCGTTGCGCAGGCCCGAGCGCCGGCGCGGCATGGCGGTGATCATCAGCGACTTCCTCGGCCCGATCAACTGGATGCGCCCGCTGCGGGCGATCGCCGGCCGCCACGAGGTGCTCGGCATCGAGATACTCGATCCCCGCGATGTCGAACTGCCGCCCGTCGGCGACGTCGTGCTGCAGGACGCCGAGACCGGGGTGACCCGCGAGTTCACCATCGACGAGCAGCTGCGCACCGACTTCGAGCGGGCCGCGGGGGCGCACCGCGCCGAGGTCGCCAGGACATTGCGGCGCTGCGACGCACCGCTGCTGACGCTGCGCACGGACCGCGACTGGATCGCCGACGTCGTCCGGTTCGTGGCCAACCGCAGGCGGGGCGCGCTGGCGGGCCACGCCTAGTTGACGGTGGCCGCGGAGATGATCGAAATGATTAGGCGCATATGACATTGCCGTTGCTCGGACCGATGAGCCTGTCGGGTTTCGAAAACGCGTGGTTCTTCCTGTTCCTGCTCGTCGTGCTCGGGCTCGTCGGGCTCTACATCGTGGTCCAGCTCGCCCGGCACCGCCGGATGCTGCGCTTCGCCAACATGGAGCTATTGGAAAGCGTTGCGCCCAAACGGTCGTCGCGCTGGCGGCATGTGCCCGCCATCCTCACGGTGATCGCGCTGGTGTTCCTGACGGTCGCGATGGCCGGCCCCACCCACGATGTGCGCATCCCGCGCAATCGCGCGGTGGTGATGCTGGTGATGGACGTGTCGCAGTCGATGCGGGCCACCGACGTCTCACCCAACCGGATGGCCGCGGCCCAGGAGGCCTCCAAGCAGTTCGCCGACGAGCTGACCGCGGGCATCAACCTCGGGCTGATCTCGTACGCGGGCACGGCCACCGTGCTGGTCTCGCCGACCACCGGCCGCGAGGCGACCAAGGCCGCGATCGACAAGTTGCAGTTCGCCGACCGCACCGCCACCGGTGAAGGCATTTTCACTGCGCTGCAGGCGATCGCGACGGTCGGCGCCGTGATCGGCGGCGGTGACGAGCCGCCGCCCGCGCGCATCGTGCTGTTCTCCGACGGCAAGGAGACGGTGCCGTCGAACCCGGACAACCCCAAGGGCGCCTACACCGCCGCGCGCACGGCCAAGGACCAGGGCGTGCCGATCTCGACGATCTCGTTCGGCACCCCGTACGGCTACGTCGAGATCAACGACCAGCGCCAGCCGGTGCCGGTCGACGACGAGATGCTCAAGAAGATCGCGGACCTGTCCGGCGGCGACGCGTTCACCGCGTCGAGCCTCGAACAGTTACGGCAGGTCTACGCGAACCTGCAGCAGCAGATCGGTTACGAGACCATCCGGGGCGACGCGAGCATCGGCTGGCTGCGGCTCGGTGCGCTGGCGCTGGCACTGGCCACCCTGGCGGCGTTGGCCATCAACCGTCGGCTGCCGAACTGAGGACACCGCTGACATGACGATTCCACTGCTCGGGCCGGTCTCGCTTTCGGGGTTCACCCACCTGTGGTGGTTCCTGCTGTTCCTGATCGTGGTCGCGGTGCTGGTCGCGTTGTACGTCGTCGCCCAGATCCGCAGGCGTCGCCGGCTGCAGCAGTTCACCAACACCGAACTGCTCGAGAGCGTCGCGACCAGCCGGCCCAGCCGGTGGCGCCACGTGCCCGCGGCGCTGCTCGCAATCTCGTTGCTGCTGTGCACGATTGCGTTGGCCGGCCCGACGCACGACCAGCGGTTGCCGCGCAACCGCGCGGTGGTGGTGCTGGCGATCGACGTGTCGCAGTCGATGAACGCCACCGACGTCGAGCCCAGCCGGCTGGCCGCCGCGCAGGAGGCGTCGAAGAAGTTCGTCGACGAGTTGACGCCGGGCATCAACCTCGGGGTGATCGCATTCGCGGGCACCGCGACGGTGCTGGTGTCGCCCACGACGAACCGCGACGCGAGCCGGCGCGCCATCGACAACCTCCAGGTGGCCGAGCGCACCGCGACCGGTGAGGCGATCCTCACGTCCCTGTCGTCGATCTCGACGGTCGGCGCGGTGATCGGCGGCGGTGACGAACCACCGCCCGCGCACATCGTGCTCTTCTCAGACGGCAAGGAGACGGTGCCGAACAACCCGGACAACCCCAAGGGCGCGTTCACCGCGGCGCGCGCCGCTAAGGACCAGGGCGTGCCGATCTCGACGATCTCGTTCGGCACGCCGAACGGCACCGTGGAGGTCAACAACGAGCGCGTGCCGGTGCCCGTCGACGACAAGATGATGCGGCGGATCGCCGAACTGTCCGGCGGCGAGTCCTACACCGCGGAGAACCTCGAGGAACTGAACAAGGTCTACTCGACCCTGCAGGACCAGATCGGCTACGAAACGGTGCGGGGCGAGGCGACCACCGGGTGGCTGCGACTCGCGGCTCTGGTCGCGGCCGTGGCCGCCGCGGCGAGCCTGCTGATGAACCGTCGGCTTCCGCTGTAGCTCCACACGACTAAGGCGATTTCTTAAGAATGCCGTGCAGGCGATAGGTTGGCGGGCATGACCGAGACTGCAGTACCTGAATCGGCCAGCCAGACCGGAGGCGGGCGTCCGCCGTTCGTGTCGCGTTCGGTGCTGGTGACCGGTGGGAACCGGGGGATCGGGCTGGCCATCGCCCAGCGCCTGGCCGCCGACGGGCACAAGGTCGCCGTCACCCACCGCGGATCCGGTGCCCCCGAGGGACTGTTCGGGGTGGTGTGCGACGTCACCGACAACGCCGCCGTGGACCGCGCCTTCAAAGAGGTCGAGGAGCACCAGGGGCCGGTCGAGGTGCTGGTGTCCAACGCCGGCATCTCCAAGGACGCGTTCCTGATGCGGATGACCGAGGAGCGGTTCGAGGAGGTCATCAACGCCAACCTCACCGGGGCGTTCCGGGTCGCCCAGCGAGCCTCGCGCACCATGCAGCGCAAGCGCTTCGGCCGGATCATCTTCATCGGCTCGGTGTCGGGCATGTGGGGCATCGGCAACCAGGCCAACTACGCAGCCGCCAAGGCCGGGCTGATCGGCATGGCCCGGTCGATCTCGCGCGAGCTGTCCAAGGCCAACGTCACCGCCAACGTGGTGGCACCCGGCTACATCGACACCGAGATGACCCGCGCCCTGGACGAACGAATCCAGGCGGGGGCACTGGATTTCATCCCGGCCAAACGCGTCGGCACCGCCGACGAGGTCGCCGGCGCCGTCAGCTTCCTGGCGTCGGAGGACGCCAGCTATATCGCCGGCGCGGTGATCCCCGTCGACGGCGGCATGGGCATGGGTCACTAGAACTCACCAGGAGAGAAGGACTTTCAACATGGCAGGTCTGCTCGAAGGCAAGCGCATCCTCGTCACGGGGATCATCACCGACTCGTCGATCGCGTTCCACATCGCCAAGGTCGCCCAGGAGGCCGGCGCCGAACTGGTGCTCACCGGGTTCGACCGGATGAAGCTGATCCAGCGCATCGCCGACCGGCTGCCCAACCCGGCGCCGCTGCTTGAACTCGACGTGCAGAACGAGGAACACCTCAACTCCCTCGCCGGCCGTATCGGCGAGGCGATCGGCGAGGGCAACAAGATCGACGGAGTCGTGCACTCGATCGGCTTCATGCCGCAGTCCGGGATGGGCATCAACCCGTTCTTCGACGCGCCGTACGAGGACGTCTCCAAGGGCATCCACATCTCGGCCTTCTCGTACGCCTCGCTGGCCAAGGCGACGCTGCCGATCATGAACCGCGGCGGCAGCATCGTCGGCATGGACTTCGACCCCACCCGCGCGATGCCCGCCTACAACTGGATGACCGTCGCCAAGAGCGCCCTGGAGTCGGTCAACCGGTTCGTCGCGCGCGAGGCAGGCCCGTACGGCGTGCGCTCCAATCTCGTTGCCGCCGGGCCGATCCGGACCTTGGCGATGAGCGCCATCGTCGGCGGCGCGCTCGGCGCCGAAGCCGGCGAACAGATGCGCCTGCTCGAGGAGGGTTGGGATCAGCGCGCGCCGGTCGGCTGGGACATGAAGGACCCGACCCCGGTCGCCAAGACGGTGTGCGCGCTGCTGTCCGACTGGCTGCCCGCGACCACCGGCACCGTCGTCTACGCCGACGGCGGCGCCAGCACCCAGTTGCTCTAGATGGATCTCCGGGATCCCCAGGCCGTCCTGGTGCTGTCCTTCGGGGGGCCCGAGGCTCCCGAAGACGTGATGCCGTTCCTCGAGAACGTCACCCGGGGCCGCGGGATCCCACCCGAACGACTGGCCGGCGTCGCCGAACACTATCTGCACTTCGGCGGTATCTCACCGATCAACGGCATCAACCGGGCGCTGATCGAACAACTGCGGACCCTGATCGATCTGCCCGTCTACTTCGGCAACCGCAACTGGCGGCCGTACGTCGAGGACACGGTGGCGGCCATGCGCGACGACGGCGTCCGCCGGGCCGCCGTGTTCACCACGTCGGCGTGGGGCGGGTACTCCAGTTGCACGCAGTACGTCGAGGACATCGCGCGGGGACGGCAGGCCGCCGGACCCGACGCCCCGCAGTTGGTCAAAATGCGCCAGTACTTCGACCATCCGCTGTTCGTGCAGATGTTCGCCGACGCGGTCACCGCCGCCGCGCAGACGGTGCCCGCGGGCGCGCGGCTGGTGTTCACCGCGCATTCGATCCCCGACACGGCCCGGTCCCGCTGCGGCACCGACCTTTACGCGCGGCAGGTGGCGCACGCGGCGAAACTGGTCGCCGCCGCCGCGGGCTACTCGGACTACGACCAGGTGTGGCAGTCGCGATCGGGGCCGCCGCAGATGCCGTGGCTGGAACCCGATGTCGGCGACCACCTGGCGACGCTGGCCGAGTCGGGCACCGAGGCCGTCGTGGTGTGCCCGATCGGGTTCGTCGCCGACCACATCGAAGTCGTCTGGGACCTCGACCACGAACTGCGGTTGCAGGCCCGCGACGCCGGGGTGGCGTTCGCCCGGGCCGCGACGCCCAACGCCGACCTCGCGAAGGTGGCCGCCGATCTGCTCGGCGAGCTGCGCGAAGGCCGATCCCCGGCCCGGGTGGCGGGTGCGGACGCCCCTCCGCTGCAAGGGGTTTCGGTCGACGGCGTGGTGTGCACGCCCGCCTGCGCCGGCTAGCCGCGCCAGGCCGACTGCAGGATCGCGGTCACCGCCGCGATCCGTGCGGACCGCACCACCGACCCCAGTGGCCGCAGTGCATCGCTGGCCAGTTGCACCTGGGTGGAGCTGGCCAGCCCGGAGGGAATCAGTTCCGCGCTCACCGCGATGATCGCGTCGACGTGCGCGGCGTTCTCCAGGACACGCAGCGCGCGGTCCGGTGCATGGCCCGGAAGCCGATGCGCGCGACCGGATTCCAAGATCTCCTCGACCAGCCCGCGGGGATCCTCGACGTCGATGTCGGCGGCGCCGGCGCGCAGCGCGCCCAGCGCGTCGGCGGCAGCCCTGACCGCCGAACGCAGTTCGTATTCGGCCTCACCGAGGTCGATGTACTGCGGGGGCGCCGTCACGGGCAGCGAGTACACCGTCCACGACAGGGCGCTCGGATCGCGGTCGAACTCGTCGTCGACGTCGAGTTCGTCGTACTCGAAATCGGGGACCAGGCCGATCGGGTCGGCCGCGCCGCCGGACACGATCAGCGCCTCACCCGCGGTGACCGCGTCGCGCTGGAACTGGGTGCCCGCAGGCAGTCCGCGGACATCACCCGGGACCGGCAGCGCCAGCGCGATCGGCGGCGACGTCCGGCCCGGCCCGGCGGCGGTGCGCAGCGTCTGCAGCAGCGAGACCGCGCCCGAGTCGAGCAGATCCGGCCACGGAAGTCCGGTGCGGCCGGCCGCCACGGAGTCATACGCCGTTACGGAATGCTTTGGCGCCCATAGCGATAACGCGTCAAGAACGTCGTCGGGCGCGGCCGCGCCGGCAAGCCAGGCATTCGCCCACACCGTCAAAGAAACACTCGGACACCACATGATGCTCGCAGTGTAGTTGTTACGCCCGCATGTGGCCGGTTGCGACGTTACGCTGGCGACATGCCCGCTGCGCTGCTCTGGCTCATCGCCGCGCTGGCCCTCGCCGGGGCCGAAGCCCTGACCGGTGACCTGTTCCTGCTCATGCTCGGCGGCGGGGCGCTCGCCGCGGCGGGGTCGAGCCTGATCTTCGACGATCTGTGGATTCACGGTGCGGTGTTCGCGGTGGTGTCGGTGCTGCTGCTGGTGTTGGTGCGGCCCGCGCTGCGCAGGCATTTCCGGTCGGGCACCGGGCTGCCGGACCCGGCGAAGGCGTTGGAGGGCAAGACCGCGCTGGTGCTCGACCGGGTCGCGCGCCACGAAGGACAGGTCAAACTCGACGGTGAGGTCTGGACCGCCCGGCCGCTCAACGAGAGCGACATCTACGAACCGGGCGACAACGTCACCGTCGTCCACATCGACGGCGCCACCGCCGTCGTCCAAAAGCTCGCCTAGAGACCACTGGGCGCGATGAGGAGGAAGTCATGGAAGGTGCCGTCGCCGGCCTGATACTCGTCGGCGTGCTGGTGGTGTTCGCCGCCATCATCGTCGCGAAGTCGATCGCGCTGATCCCGCAGGCCGAGGCCGCGGTGATCGAACGGCTGGGCCGCTACAGCAAGACCGTGTCCGGTCAACTGACGCTGCTGCTGCCGTTCATCGACAAGATCCGCGCCAGGGTGGACCTGCGCGAGCGGGTGGTGTCGTTCCCGCCGCAGCCGGTGATCACCGAGGACAACCTGACCGTCAACATCGACACCGTCGTCTACTTCCAGGTCACCAACCCGCAGGCCGCGGTCTATCAGATCAGCAACTACATCGTCGGCGTCGAGCAGCTGACCACCACGACGCTGCGCAACGTCGTCGGCGGCATGACGCTCGAGCAGACGCTGACCTCCCGCGACTCCATCAACGGCCAGCTGCGCGGGGTGCTCGACGAGGCCACCGGCCGCTGGGGACTGCGCGTGGCGCGCGTCGAACTGCGCAGCATCGACCCGCCGCCGTCGATCCAGGACTCGATGGAAAAGCAGATGCGCGCCGACCGCGAGAAGCGCGCGATGATCCTGACCGCCGAGGGCAGCCGCGAAGCGGCGATCAAGCAGGCCGAGGGCCAGAAGCAGGCGCAGATCCTGGCCGCCGAGGGCGCCAAGCAGGCGGCGATCCTGGCCGCCGAGGCCGACCGCCAGTCGCGGATGCTGCGCGCCCAGGGCGAGCGCGCCGCCGCGTACCTGCAGGCCCAGGGGCAGGCCAAGGCCATCGAGAAGACGTTCGCCGCGATCAAGGCGGGCAGGCCGACGCCGGAGATGCTGGCCTACCAGTACCTGCAGACGCTGCCGCAGATGGCCAAGGGCGAGGCCAACAAGGTGTGGCTGGTGCCCAGCGACTTCGGTTCGGCGCTGCAGGGTTTCACCAAACTGCTCGGCGCGCCCGGCGAGGACGGGGTGTTCCGGTACACGCCGTCGCCGGTCGACGACACCCCGCCCCCGAGCGACGACGACGAGGTCTCGGACTGGTTCAACACCGAGACCGACCCCGAGATCGCCCGCGCGGTGGCCAAGGCCGAGGCCGAGGCACGCACTCCGGTCGACGGTCCGGGGTACGCGCCGCCGCAACAGATCAGCGGGCCCCCGCCGGCGCGCGCCGACGGCGGCGGAGCGCATTCGCTCTGACATCTGTCCGGCGAATCGCCGGTCAGCCCGCCCCCGCGACGGCTATCGTTGATCCAGCAAACAACGACAGCCGTCGGCAGTGCAGGGGAGGGTGCCATGTCACAGGCGGAAACGGATCCGGTGGGGCCGGAGGAACCGCCCACATCGACCGAAACCAGCGAAGTCGCGGTCGCCCCGCACGGCCGGTACACGGTGCCGATCGCGGTGCTGGCCGTCGTGCTCGGGCTCTATGAGCTGATCGCGGGGTTCGCGCTGACCGGCGCGGTCGCCACGATGGAGGGCGCCTCGCCGTTGTGGTGGGTGACCGGCCCGCTGCATCTGGTGCTGGGCGGGCTGCTGATCTACGGCAGCGTCGCCACGGTGCGCCGCCGGCCGAACGGCATCCTGCTGATCGCCGCCGTGATCGCGTCGCTCGCGATCCTGGTGTCCGCGGTCATCAAGATCGTCAACGGGGTGATGCCGTTCGAGCTCTTCGTGGTGGTGCTCTACGGCGTGCTCGGCTACCTCGTCAGGCGCGCTGGCTGATCGGCCGCGGCGTCGGCGGGCCGCCGACGCCGGTGGCGGTAGATCTCGTAGCTCAGTCCGGCCACGCCGACACTGGCCGTGCAGAGCGACACCAGCACCAGCAACGGGCTGACGTTGCCGGTGAGCGCGTCGCCGAGGATCACCACGGCGGCGGTGCCGGGCAGCAGCCCGACGAGCGTCGCCAACGTGTACGGCAGCACCCGCACCGATGACGCGCCTGCCGCGTAGTTCAGCACGGAGAACGGCACCGCCGGGATCAGCCGCATGGACACCACGGTCGGCCAGCCCCGTTCGCGCAGCCGGGCGTTGAGGGACCCGATCCGGGGATGCGGCAGCAGCCGGTCCAGGTGCAGGCCGACGGCGCGCACCAGCAGCAGCGCGAGCAGCGCGCTGATCGTCGCGGCGGTGACCGCCAGCGGAACGCCGAGTGCGGGACCGAACAGCAGGCCGGCAGCCAGCGTGAACGCCGTGCGGGGGAACGGGAACACCGTCACGACGATGTGCGCCGCCAGGAACGCCAGCGGGAACCAGGGCCCGACCGAGGTGGCCCAGTCCCGCAACTGCAGCGCCGTCGGCAGCGGCACCAGCAGCGCGATTGCGACGAGAATCACAATCACCGCGAACGTGCCGAGCAACCGGACCCGCGACACTCCCGTCGCCGTCGCGACCACCGCGGCTCCGAGCGTTCGCAGGGTGTTGACGACGGTATTCACGCCTACCAAGCGTACGGAACGGTGTCGGCGGGCACCCGCCGGCGCGGGCGTGAGTCGGCCGACCGGCGGACGAGCGTGTGATGGCCATCATTTAGCCTGATGGACGTGCAGAAACCCACTGCGGTCGAGGCCGATCGGGAGCGCTGGCGCTCCGCGGTCGCCGGGGTGCTGGCAAAGAGCACCCGACGCGATCCCGCCGATCTGCCCGCCGAACCCGAGCGCCTGCTGGATTCGCCGACGTATGACGGCTTCGCCATCCGTCCGCTCTACACGAGCCTGGACGCCCTGCCCGAACCGCCGCTGCCCGGGCGGTGGCCGTTCGTGCGCGGCGGCGATGCGCTGCGTGACGTCAAGACGGGATGGCGGGTCGCCGAGGCCTTCCCGGCGACCGACTCCGGCAGCGTGGCCGAGCACAACGGCGCGGTGCTGTTGGGCCTCACCGAAGGAGTGAGCGCGCTCGCGGTCCGCGTCGGGGCGCCCTCCGGGGTGGCCGCCGCCGAACTCGACCGGTTCTTCGACGGCGTGTTCCTGGACCTGGTTCCGGTCATCTTCGACTGCGCCGGAAGCGATTTCACCGCCACCGTCGACGCGGCGCTGGGGCTGGTCGCCGGTTTCGACGCCGACCGGCGGTCGCGGTTGTCGATCGACTTCGGCGCCGACCCGCTGACGGCCCCGCTGAGCGCGAAGCAGGCGCCGGAGATCGCCGACGTGGTCGCGACCGCCGCGCGGGTGGCCGAATTCGGCGGCCACGTCCGGACCGTCACCGTCGACGGTCCCGCCTTCCACAACCGCGGCGCGAGCGCCTCCTGGGAGCTGGCGGCCGTGGTGGCCGCCGGCGTCGACTACCTGCGGCTGCTCGGCCAGGGCGGTGTCGACGTGACAGATGCGCTGCGGCAGATCAGTTTCCGCATCGCCGCCGACGACGACCAGTTCATGACGATCGCCAAGCTGCGCGCGGCCCGGCGGCTGTGGGCCCGGGTCGCCGAGGTGGTCGGCGCCCCCGAACAAGGTGCCGCGACCATCCATGCGGTCACGTCGCTGCCGATAATGGCCAAGCGCGATCCGTGGGTGAACATGCTGCGCACCACGCTGGCCGCGTTCGCCGCCGGTGTGGGCGGCGCCGACACCGTGCAGGTGCACCCGTTCGACGTCGCGATCGCCGGCGGCTATCCCGGCACCGCGGCCAGCTTTGCCCGCCGGATGGCCCGCAACACCCAACTGCTGCTGCTCGAGGAGTCGCATCTGGGCCGGGTGCTCGACCCCGCCGCGGGGTCGTGGCACGTCGAGGACCTCACCAACCAGCTCGCCGAGCAGGCGTGGAAACACTTCCAGGACATCGAATCGCGCGGCGGTTTCGCCCAGGCCCGCGACCACGTCGTCGCGCAGATCGCGGAGGTGGCCGAGCGTCGCGCCGCCGACATCGCGCACCGGCGCACCGCGCTGACGGGGGTCAACGAGTTCCCCAACCTCGCCGAGACGCCGCTCCCTGCCGGCGAGGCGCTGACGGAGGTGGCGCGCTACGCGGCGGGCTTCGAGGCGCTGCGGGACCGGTCGGACGCCTTCCTGGCGAAGACCGGCTCGCGGCCCCAGGTGCTGCTGCTGCCGCTCGGCCCGCTCGCCGAGCACAACGTGCGCACCACGTTCGCGACCAACCTGCTCGCGTCCGGCGGCATCGAGGCGGTGACCGACGGCACGTCGTCGATCGCGGTCATCTGCGGAACCGACGCGCGGTACGGCGCCGAGGCCTCGGCCGCGGTCGATTCCGCACGCGCCGCGGGTGTCTCGCATGTTCTGCTGGCCGGTCCGGAAAAGGCTGTCGCCGAGGCGGATTCGAAGCCGGACGGCTATCTGACCGCGAAGATCGACGCGGTCGCCACGTTGTCGGACCTGCTCACCAGATTGGGGGCCTGAGGTGACTGCTACCGCCGGGATCGGAAAAGACATCGGCAGCTTCGCCGACGTCCCGCTGGCCAGCGACACCGGCACCGAGGCGCCGGACCAGGCCGCGGTCAGCGCGCAGGTCGAGGCCGCCGCGGCCGCGCACGGCTACACCGCCGAGCAGGTCGACTGGGTGACGCCCGAGGGCATCGACGTCAAACCCGTCTACATCGGCGCCGACCGCGACGCCGCGGTCGCGGCCGGATACCCCCTGGACACGTTCCCGGGTGAGCCGCCGTTCGTGCGCGGGCCGTACCCGACGATGTATGTCAACCAGCCGTGGACCATCCGGCAGTACGCGGGTTTCTCCACCGCTGCGGAATCCAACGCGTTCTACCGGCGCAACCTGGCCGCGGGTCAGAAGGGGCTGTCGGTGGCCTTCGACCTGGCCACCCACCGCGGCTACGATTCCGACCACCCGCGGGTGCAGGGTGACGTCGGAATGGCCGGCGTGGCAATCGATTCCATCCTCGACATGCGTCAGCTGTTCGACGGCATCGACCTGTCGTCGGTGTCGGTGTCGATGACCATGAACGGCGCGGTGCTGCCGATCCTGGCGCTCTACGTCGTCGCCGCCGAGGAGCAGGGGGTGCCGCCGGAGAAGCTCGCGGGCACCATCCAGAACGACATCCTCAAAGAGTTCATGGTCCGCAACACCTACATCTACCCGCCCAAGGAGTCGATGCGGATCATCTCGGACATCTTCGCCTACACCAGCGCGAAGATGCCGAAGTTCAACTCGATCTCGATCTCCGGCTACCACATCCAAGAAGCCGGTGCCACAGCCGATCTCGAGCTGGCCTACACGCTGGCCGACGGCGTGGAGTACATCAAGGCCGGCCTGGAGGCCGGGCTGGACGTCGACAAGTTCGCGCCCCGGCTGTCGTTCTTCTGGGGCATCGGGATGAACTTCTTCATGGAGGTCGCCAAGCTGCGGGCCGGCCGCCTGCTGTGGAGTGAGCTGGTCGCCGAGTTCAACCCCAAGAGCGCCAAATCGCTGTCGCTGCGCACACATTCGCAGACGTCGGGTTGGTCGCTGACCGCGCAGGACCCGTTCAACAACGTCGCCCGCACGTGCATCGAGGCGATGGCCGCCACGCAGGGCCACACCCAGTCGCTGCACACCAACGCCCTCGACGAGGCGCTGGCCCTGCCGACCGACTTCTCCGCCCGCATCGCCCGCAACACCCAGCTGGTGCTGCAGCAGGAGTCGGGCACCACCCGGCCGATCGACCCGTGGGGCGGCTCCTACTACGTCGAATGGCTGACCCACCAGCTGGCCACCGCGGCCCGCATGCACATCGGCGAGGTCGTCGAACACGGCGGGATGGCGCAGGCGATCTCCGACGGCATCCCGAAGCTGCGCATCGAGGAGGCCGCCGCGCGGACCCAGGCGCGCATCGACTCCGGCCAGCAGCCGGTGATCGGCGTCAACAAGTACCAGGTCGACGAGGACCACGAGATCGAGGTGCTCAAGGTCGAGAACAGCCGGGTGCGCGCCGAACAGCTGGCCAAGCTCGAACAGCTGCGCGCCGACCGCGACCAGGCCGCCGTCGACGCCGCGCTGGCCGAGCTGAGCCGGGCCGCCGCCACCCGCGAGCCCGGCGGCGAGGACGGGCTGGGCAACAACCTGCTGGCGCTGGCGATCAACGCCGCCCGGGCCAACGCCACCGTCGGCGAGATCTCCGATGCGCTGGAGAAGGTCTACGGACGCCACGTCGCCGAGATCCGTACGATCGCCGGCGTCTACCGCGATGAGATGGGGGGCGCAGGGATCAGCAACATCACGCAGGCCACCGACCTCGTGCGCAAGTTCGCCGAGGCCGACGGCCGCCAGCCCCGCATCCTGATCGCCAAGATGGGCCAGGACGGCCACGACCGCGGCCAGAAGGTGATCGCCACCGCGTTCGCCGACATCGGCTTCGACGTCGACGTCGGCTCGCTGTTCTCCACGCCGGAGGAGGTCGCGCGCCAGGCCGCCGACAACGACGTGCACGTCGTCGGCGTGTCGTCGCTGGCCGCGGGTCACCTGACCCTGGTGCCCGCCCTGCGCGAGGCGCTCGCCGAAGTCGGCAGGCCCGACATCATGATCGTGGTGGGCGGCGTCATCCCGCCCGGCGACTTCGACGAGCTCTACGCCGCGGGCGCCACCGCGATCTTCCCGCCCGGCACCGTCATCGCCGAGGCAGCGGTCGGCCTGTTGGGCAAGCTGGCCGAGCGGCTGGGCTACCGCCTCGACTAGATGGCCGACCCGATCGCAGACCTCGCGGCTGCGCTGACCGACGGTGACCGCGCCGCGCTGGCGAGGGCCATCACGCTGGTCGAGTCGACCCGCGCCGATCACCGCGAGCAGGCGCAGCAACTGCTGCTGAAGCTGACGTCGGAGGCCGGTAAAGCTCTGCACATCGGGATCACCGGCGTGCCAGGGGTCGGCAAGTCGACGTCGATCGAGGCGCTCGGCATGCATCTCATCGAGCAGGGCCACCGGGTGGCGGTGCTGGCCGTCGACCCGTCCTCGACCAGGACAGCCGGCTCGATCCTGGGTGACAAGACCCGGATGGCCCGGCTGGCGGTGCACCCCGACGCCTACATCCGGCCCTCGCCGACGTCCGGCACGCTCGGCGGCGTCGCCAAGGCCACCCGCGAGACGATCGTGCTGCTCGAGGCCGCCGGCTTCGACGTGATCCTGGTGGAGACCGTCGGCGTCGGACAATCCGAGGTGACGGTCGCCAACATGGTCGACACGTTCGTCTTCCTCACCCTGGCCCGCACCGGCGACCAGCTGCAGGGCATCAAGAAGGGCGTGCTCGAACTCGCCGACATCGTCGTCGTCAACAAGGCCGACGGTGAGTACGCACTGGAGGCCAAGCGCGCCGCCCGTGAGCTCACCGGCGCCATCCGGCTGATCTATCCCCGCGAAACCCTTTGGCGGCCACCGGTTCTCACCATGAGCGCGATCGAGGGCACCGGCCTGGAGGGGCTCTGGGCGACCGTGCTCCAACACCGCGACGTGCTCACCGAGACGGGGGAGTTCGACAGCAGGCGGCGCGCCCAGCAGGTCGAGTGGACGTGGTCGATGGTGCGCGACACGGTCATCGACCGGGTGGTGTCGAACCCCAACGTGAAGGCGATCCGCGCCGACATCGAGCGCCAGGTGCGCGACGGCGAGCTGACCCCCGCGCTTGCTGCGGAGCGCCTGCTCGACGCCGCTGACGTGCGCTGACCTAACAAATCGGTAACGCCCGGTTTATTTGCCGGGGGACCGAGTAAATTCATTTATTGTGACGGGTGTCAAAACCGGGGAGCGCAGCGCCGCGCTCCCGCGAGGTATCCAGGGCGCTGCGGACCCCAACTTCGCGTGCACGCTGCGCGGCTTCGCGCAGCTGTTCCCGGGCCGCCGGTACGGCGGCGGCGCGTTGTCGATCTACCTGCACGGCGAACCCGTCGTCGACGTCTGGACGGGCTATTCCGACCGCCGCGGCACCCAGCACTGGACCGCCGACACCGGCGCGATGGTCTTCTCGGTCACCAAGGGCATGGCCTCGACGGTGATCCACCGCCTCGCCGACCGCGGCCTGCTCGACTACGACGCGCCGGTCGCCGAGTACTGGCCCGAGTTCGGCGCCAACGGCAAGGCCCGCATCACGGTGCGCGAGATGATGCAGCACCGGGCCGGGCTGTCGCATCTGAACGGGTGCACCAAGGCCGAGTTGCTCGACCATCAGGTGATGGAGGACCGGGTCGCGCGCGCGTCGGTCAACAAGCTGCTGCGCGGTCACCAGGCCTATCACGCGCTGACCTACGGGTGGTTGATGTCCGGGCTGGGTCGCGCGCTCACCGGCAAGGGCATGCGCGAACTGATCCGCGAGGAGCTCGCCGAACCGCTCGAAACCGACGGCCTGCACCTGGGCAGACCGTCGGCCGACGCGCCGACTCGGGCCGCGCAGATCCTCGCGCCGCAGGGCACGCTGGCCAATCCGATCTTCAACTTCGTCGCCCCGCGCGTGGCAGCGCTCGGCGTGTCCGGGATGTTCGGCTCGATGTACTTCCCGGGGATGAAGGCCGTCGTGCAGGGCGACACCCCGTTCCTCGACGCCGAGATCCCGGCGGCCAACGGCGTCGCCACCGCACGCAGCCTGGCCCGGATGTACGGCGCCATCGCCAACGGCGGCAGCATCGACGGGCAGCGGTTCCTCTCCGAGGAGCGGGTCGCGCAGCTGACCGGAACACCGAGTTACTGGCCGGACCGCAACATCTTCGTGCCGCTGAGCTTCAACCTCGGGTACCACTCGTTGCCGGTGCCGCCCGGGTTGATGCCCGGATTCGGCCACGCCGGGCTGGCCGGCTCGGTCGGCTGGGCGGATCCCTCCAGCGGGCTGGCCTTCGGCTTCGTGCACAACCGGCTGTTGACCCGCATGGTGCTCGATCAGGCGACCTTCGCCGGTCTGGGGGCGCTGATCCGGCGGGACGCGGCCCGCGCCCGCAAACGCGGATACCATTCGGTGCCCGATCAGGGCGCGCCGTTCACCAAGGTGCCGCGGCCCGCCGCCGGGTAGTCCTGTCGATCAGTTCGGTGCGCTGCTGAACCACTTGGTCTTCTGGCGCCACGACTCGGCCGAGGTGAGCGCGAAGCCGGCGCCGCACATGCACGCGAACACCCACACCAGCGTGGTGCCGGCGTCGAGTTGCTGCAGGGCGGGGATGTAGGCGGTCAGCAGCCGCACGACGCACGCCGCGATGCCCGCCGCCGACGAGACCAGATAGACGTTGGCGATCTTGCGCGACCGCGGGTCCCTGCGCAGCACCAGCAGCGCGCGGCAGCCGTACACCAGCAGATAGATCAGGATGCCGCACAAGATCAGCCAGTACATGTTCAGCCAGAAATCCGTCGGCACCTGGAAGAAGTCGGCCTTGTAGATCCTGGCCCCGTTGCCGAGCGAGAAGGTCACCAGCAGCAGCGGGATGCACAGCGTCGCGGGCAGTTCGACGTACTTCTTGAACGACCTCTGCAGCAGGTGGTCGTCCTGCAACCGGCCCAGCGCGTTGTAGACGACGGCCGACGCCGCCACGATGTAGCAGTCGTGGCCGATGAAGTCCTCGAGATTCCATTTGCCGGTCAGCGCGTGCAGTGCGACGCCGAGCGTCTCGGACGCCCACGGCGACATCAGCAGCACGGCCATGCCCTGCAAAGCGATGTTGAGGGTGGCCGCGACTTCCCAACGCGACGACCACGTCACCCGGCGAATCCACAGGCTCCAGGCGATACAGCAAAGCGTGATCGCGATCAGTGTCGCCAATGCCATGGAATTTGCCTTCGAGCCGCCGTGGTACTCAGCAAAGTGTACGGCTTAAAGGGGTGGAGCGTCACTCCGCGGTCGCAGTTCGGAGAGTCGCGGCGCGCGGGTTCGCATCCTGGTCGTCTCGCGTACCGCGGTCTGCCCGGCACCGCCGGTGACCTCGAGCGATTCGACGTAGTTCAACACTTCTTGCCGTGTCATCAGCCCGAATCGGATCTGCAGGTCGGGGTAGCTGAGGCCGAAACGGTCCGAGACGCGACGCAATTCTTCGGCGTCCGGATAGTCGGCTTCCTTGATGCGCCGGTAATAGGTACTGCTCGAGGTACCCAGCGCGTCGTAGATGTCCTTGGCTTCGATGTCCCCGTCCAGGAGGTAATCGAGCAGGGCTTTGAGCTGTCTGCCGTTCTCATCGGTACGTGGCACTCACATACTGTAAACCACAGTCCCGAGTTTGGGCAGTGCGGTCCGCAAACTGGATATGGTTGCCTTTATTGACACGGCCGTCACAGTTTTGGGAGGCGTCTCCCAATTTTGGGACACGTGGGCTATCTTTGATCACATGGTTGCCCCGTACATGGTTCCGTCGGCCACAGAGGTTCTTCACCCGGCCGGCGATTTTGCCCTAGCAACGATCCGCATCGCGGATTACGACGTCGTGGACACTGGCCGTGCCGCGATGGCCAAACTGTCCACCCCGGCCCGCGACGAGCTGACGGCCGAGCTCGACGGCGCCACCGAATGGCTCGGTCTGCCCGCCGACGAGATCCTGCTCGCCGCGCTGACCAGGACGATCGCCCGCACGCTCGGCGACGGTCTGGTCCGCGTCGACATCGCCAGCGAGCGGGGCAGCCTGCTCGACGCGGTGCCGATGGTGTGCGCCACCGCCGGCCAGGCCACCGCCACCGAGGTGCTCGCATCGGTGCACCGCACGCTGGCGTCGGCGTCCGAGCACGTCGCGGCCGCGACCTCGGAGGTGTACTTCAACTACATCGGTGAGGCGCCCGAGCAGACCGATTCCGTGCAGGACACCCCGCCCGGCCTCGGCCACGCCCTCGAGGTGCGGGTGTACCGCGCCGACGGCGACGTCCACGTCGACTGGTGGTACGACACCAGCCGGTTCGAGAGCTACACGGTCCAGGAACTGACCGAGCAGTTCCCGCTGGCGCTGTTCGAGATGACCTCGGACGCGTTGCCGCCCAACTGACGACAGCCACTCACGGGCTGGATCGGGGACTCGCCGCAGGGCGATCCCGATCCAGTCCGTTTTCGTTTTCGCACCACGACGTCGTTAGAATCGTCGTCAACGGCATCGATCCGGCGATCACCGGGGAGCCTTCGGAAGAACAGCTCACACAGCTCAGTAGACCCGAACGGGTGGGCCCGTCATCGCCCTGAAGTGAGCGGCGCGCGTCGGCGAGGACCCGACGTGCGCAAGCGGGGTGGTACCGCGGTGCGCGCACACCAGTGCGACGTCGTCCCCGTGCCTTGACGAACACTCGAGGCCTTTCACCGAAGGCCCGTAAGAGGCACAGGAGCTATGACCGCCTATCCGAAGCCGGCCGCCGGAGCCCCGAAATTCCCGGCGCTGGAAGCCGACGTCCTCTCGTACTGGGACAGCGACGACACGTTCCGCGCCAGCATCGCGAACCGCGACGGCGCCCCCGAGTACGTCTTCTACGACGGTCCGCCGTTCGCCAACGGATTGCCGCACTACGGCCATCTGCTCACCGGGTACGTCAAGGACATCGTGCCGCGGTATCGCACCATGCGCGGCTACAAGGTCGAGCGCCGGTTCGGGTGGGACACCCACGGGCTGCCCGCCGAACTCGAGGTGCAGCGCCAACTCGGTATCACCGACAAGGCGCAGATCGAGGAAATGGGCATCGAGAAGTTCAACGACGCGTGCCGGGCGTCGGTGCTCAAGTACACCGATGAATGGCGCGACTACGTGACCCGGCAGGCCCGCTGGGTGGACTTCGACAACGACTACAAGACGCTCGAACCCGAGTTCATGGAGTCGGTCATCTGGGCCTTCAAGCAGTTGTGGGACAAAGGACTTGCCTACGAGGGCAACCGGGTCCTGCCGTACTGCTGGAACGACGAGACCCCGCTGTCGAGCCACGAGCTGCGGATGGACGACGACGTCTACCAGAGCCGCCAGGACCCGGCGATCACCGTCGGCTTCCGGGTCACTGACGGTCCGCTGGCCGACAGCCACCTGCTGATCTGGACCACGACGCCGTGGACGCTGCCGTCGAACCAGGCCGTCGCGGTGCACCCCGACGTGACCTACGTGCACGTGCAGGGCGGTGACGGCAGGCGCTACGTGCTGGCCGAGGCCCGCGTCGCCGCCTACGCCCGCGAGCTCGGCGAGGAGCCCGAGGTGCTCGGCACCTACACCGGCCGCGATCTGCTCGACACCCGTTATCTGCCGCCGTTCCCGTACTTCGCGGACACGCCGAACTCGTTCCGGGTGCTGCCCGCCGATTTCGTCAGCACCGAGGACGGCACCGGCATCGTGCACATGTCGCCGGCCTACGGCGAGGACGACATGCTCACCGCGCAGGCCGGGGGCATCGAGGCCGTCACACCCGTCGACGCCAGGGGACGGTTCGACCAGACCGTCCCGGACTACGCCGGCCAGCACGTGTTCGACGCCAACCCGCAGATCATCCGGGACCTGAAGAACCAGGCGGGGCCTGCGGCCGCCAACGGCGCGGTGCTGCTGCGCCACGAAACCTACGAACACTCCTATCCGCACTGCTGGCGATGCCGCAACCCGTTGATCTACCGCGCGGTGTCGTCGTGGTTCATCAAGGTCACCGAGTTCCGGGACCGCATGGTCGAGCTCAACCAGGAGATCACCTGGTATCCCGAACACGTCAAGGACGGCCAGTTCGGCAAGTGGCTGTCCGGCGCACGCGACTGGTCGATCTCGCGAAACCGCTACTGGGGCAGCCCGATCCCGGTGTGGAAATCCGACGACCCGGCCTACCCGCGCATCGACGTGTACGGCAGCCTCGACGAACTCGAGCGGGACTTCGGCGTGCGGCCCACCGATCTGCACCGGCCCTACATCGACGAACTCACCCGGCCCAATCCCGACGACCCGACCGGCAAGTCGACGATGCGCCGCATCGAGGACGTGTTCGACGTGTGGTTCGACTCCGGCTCGATGCCCTACGCGCAGGTGCACTACCCGTTCGAGAACCAGGACTGGTTCGACTCGCACTTCCCGGGCGACTTCATCGTCGAGTACATCGGCCAGACCCGCGGATGGTTCTACACGCTGCACATCCTGGCGACCGCCCTCTTCGACCGGCCGGCGTTCAAAACCTGTGTGGCGCACGGCATCGTGTTGGGCAATGACGGCCAGAAGATGAGCAAGTCGCTGCGCAACTACCCGGATGTGACCGAGGTGTTCGACCGCGACGGATCCGACGCGATGCGCTGGTTCCTGATGGCCTCGCCGATCCTGCGCGGCGGCAACCTGATCGTCACCGAACAGGGCATCCGCGAAGGCGTCCGCCAGGTGCTGCTGCCGCTGTGGAACGCCTACTCCTTCCTGGCGCTCTACGCCCCGGCGAAGGGCACCTGGCGCACCGACTCGACGCACGTGCTGGACCGCTACATCCTGGCCAAGCTGGCCGTGCTGCGCGACGACCTGACCGCCGCACTCGACGTCTGCGACATCTCCGGCGCCTGCGACCAGCTGCGCCAGTTCACCGAAGCGTTGACCAATTGGTATGTGCGACGGTCGCGTTCGCGGTTCTGGGAAGAGGACGCCGACGCGATCGACACCCTGCACACCGTGCTGGAGGTGACGTGCCGGCTGGCCGCGCCGCTGCTGCCGCTGATGACCGAGCGGATCTGGCGCGATCTGACCGGGCAGCGTTCGGTGCATCTGACCGACTGGCCCGAGGAGGGTGTGCTGCCCGCCGATCCCGAGCTCGTCGAGACGATGGACCTGGTGCGCGAGGTGGCGTCGGCGGGTTCGTCGCTGCGCAAGGCCAAGAAGCTGCGGGTCCGGTTGCCGCTGCCGAAACTCACGGTCGCCGTTGACAATCCGCAACGCCTCGAGCAGTTCGCCGATCTGATCGCCGATGAGCTCAACGTCAAGGCCGTCGAGCTGACCGACGACATCGCCACCTACGGCCGGTTCGAGCTGACCGTCAACGCGCGCGTCGCCGGGCCACGGCTGGGTAAGGACGTGCAGGCCGCGATCAAGGCGGTCAAGGCCGGTGCGGCCGTGGTGAATTCCGACGGCACGCTGACGGCTGGCCCGGCGGTGCTGCAGCCCGAGGAGTACAACTCGCGACTGGTGGCCGCCGATCCCGAGTACACCGCCGCGCTGCCCGACGGCGCGGGTCTCGTCGTGCTCGACGGCACGGTCACCGAGGAACTGGAAGCCGAGGGGTGGGCCAAGGACCGGATCCGCGAGCTGCAGGACCTGCGCAAGTCCACCGGCCTCGACGTCTCGGACCGGATCTCGGTGCTGATGTCGGTGCCCCCGGCCCGGCAGGCGTGGGCTCAGGCGCACAGCGGGCTGATCGCCCGCGAGATCCTGGCGACCAGCTTCGACTTCGGCGAACTCGCGGACGGCAGCGAGATCGGCGACGGGGTCAAGGTGGCGATCGCCAAGGTGGACCGCTAGCGCGGAGCCAGCACGGCGCGAACGGTTTTCGCGAAGTCGCCCAGGATGTCGCGGGCGAAGCGGTGGCGGCGGTAGCCGAGCGCTGCCAGCAACCGGCCGTGGTCGTAGGCGACCACGGCGGTCGCGCCGATCGCGGTGATCCACCACAGCGTGCACGCCAGGGCCCGCGCCGCGGCGGACGAGTCGGCGAACCCGCCGCGCAACCGCTGCTCGTGGAACCGGACGTGCGCGCGCTCGTCGGCCAGGATGCGGGCCGCGGCCGCCCGCACCACCGGGTCCGGGCACGCCGACGCCAGGCCGCCGTAGTAGGACAGCGCCACCACCTCGGCGACCGTCAGCACCATCAACTCGGTGCGCAGGCCCATCAGCCTGCGCAGCCGGACGAACACCGCGTCGGACCAGTGTTGCGCCATCGGCTGCCCGCCGAGGTAGCCGAGCAGGCGCAGCAGCAACTCGGCGTGCTGTTGTTCTTCGGCGACGAAAAGCTCAGCGGCGCAGCGGTATTCGGGGTCGTCGGCGGACTTGGCCAGCAGCTGCTCGCCGTCGCCGCTCTCGCCGAGCTGGAACCGGCGCACCGAGTCGATCAGCGGTGTCCTGAGCTCATCGGGCAGCGAGCAGCGCTCATCAAACCCGATGGCCGCGTCGGCGCGGGCGTGCAATTGTGCGTTGTCCTCGAAACGGCGCACCCAGGGTGCAAACTCACCCATCGACGACGCGGGCGCTGCGGCCGGAGAACACCACCACATCGTCGTGGCGCAGCTGTCTGCCGCGCCGCTGTTCGACCTCGCCGTTCACGCTGACCTGCCCGTCGGCGATGACGGTCTTGGCGTCGGCGCCGGAGTCGATGAGCCCGGCGAGCTTGAGGAACTGGCCGAGTCGGATTGCGCCGTCCCGGATCGGGACGTCGAGCGGCTCGCCGCCGTCGCCCGGGTACGTCATGGTCGTCAGGCTAGCGCCTTAGCATCGGCAGGTGTGGACGGTCGCTGGGTGCTGCACCTCGACATGGATGCGTTCTTCGCCTCCGTCGAGCAGCTGACCCGTCCCACCCTGCGGGGCCGCCCCGTGCTGGTCGGCGGGCTCGGCGGCCGCGGCGTGGTGGCCGGCGCGAGCTACGAATCCCGCGTCTACGGCGCCAAGTCGGCGATGCCGATGCACCAGGCGCGCAGGCTCGTCGGCGCGACGGCGGTGGTGCTGCCGCCCCGCGGCGTCGTCTACGGCGTCGCGAGCCGCCGTGTCTTCGAAACCGTGCGCACGCTGGTGCCGGTGCTCGAACAGCTGTCCTATGACGAGGCTTTCGGCGAACCCGCCGAACTGGCCGGCGCGTCGGCCGACGAGGTCGACGAGTTCTGCCGGCTGGTCAAGGCCCGGGTGCTCGAGGAGACCGGCCTCGTCGCCTCCATCGGCGCCGGGTCGGGCAAGCAACTCGCCAAGATCGCCTCCGGGCTGGCCAAACCGGACGGCATCCGGGTGGTGCGGCGCGAGGAGCAGCGCACGCTGCTCGACGGGCTGCCGGTGCGGCGACTGTGGGGCATCGGGCCGGTCGCGGGGGAGAAGCTGCACCGGCTGGGCATCGAGACCATCGGCGCGTTCGCCGCGCTCACCGAGACCGAGGCCGCCGACATCCTCGGCGGCACGATCGGTCCCGCGCTGCACCGGCTCGCACGCGGCATCGACGACCGGCCGGTCGCCGAGAACGCCCCGGCCAAGCAGATCAGCGCGGAGTCGACGTTCCCGGCCGACCTCACCACCCTCGATCAGCTCCGCGAGGCGATGGGCCCGATCGGCGAGCACGCGCACGCGCGGCTGGAGAAGGACGGTCGCGGCGCCCGCACCGTGACGGTGAAGCTGAAGAAGTCCGACATGAGCACGCTGACCCGCTCGGCCACCCTGCCGTACGCCACCACCGAGGCGGCCACCCTGATCGCGACGGCCCGCCGGCTACTGCTCGACCCCGTCGAGATCGGACCCATTCGCCTTCTCGGCGTTGGGTTTTCGGGGCTGTCCGAGGTGCAGCAGGAATCGCTGTTCCCCGACCTGGACCTGATGGCCTCCGACGACGAGGTCGCGCACACCGGTGTTCCGCCGACCGTCACCGACCTGGCCGCGACGCCGCCGGCCTGGCGGATCGGCGACGACGTCACGCATCCGGACTTCGGGCACGGCTGGATCCAGGGTGCGGGCCACGGCGTGATGACGGTCCGGTTCGAGACCCGCGCCAGCGGGCCGGGGCAGGCCCGCACCTTTCCCGACGACACCCCCGGCCTCGACCGGGCCAACCCGGTGGACAGCCTCGACTGGCCGGACTACGTCGCGGAGTTGGCGCGCTACCAGAGCACGCCGTAGGTGCTCGAGATCGTGAAGCCGTGCCCGCCGTAGGTCTCACACGTCACCGTGCCCTGATGGCTCACCCCGCAGTCGGCGCCCCAGTTCTCCAGCCGGTGACCGGCGGGCAGCACGTCGACGCCCTCCCTGGTGAAGGTGGGCGTGTCGGAGTGGCGGTATTCGGCCGGGCCGCCGCTGGTCAGGAACGTCTGGTTGGTTCCGGGTGGCGCATCGAGCGGAACGCCGTCACAGCCGATCGGGCCGCCGTTGGGCCCGATGCCGCACGACAGGCCGTCCGGGGTCCGGAAGAACACGTGGTAGTTCGGCGGCGGTCCGGGCCGGTAGTTGCCCTCGGCGACCGGGTACTGGTCGATCGGGTCCGGTGACGGTTCGGCGTTGGCGATCGCGCCCGCGGTGAGGGCAAGTGCGCTCACCCCGATCGCCGCGGTCGCCCGGGAAATCGTTCTGTCGAAGAGCACGTCCCCACGGTGCCACGCGCGTCAACCCCACCGGTCGAGGACGTCGGCGGCCGGTTCGCCTGCCGCCAGCGCCGCCATCAGCAGCACCCGCGCTTGCGCAGGCCGCAGCGACGGCACCGGCACCGCACCCGCAGCCACCAGGTCGTGGCCGGGGCCGTAGCCCGGGCTGACCCGCCCGCCGGGAACCCGGGTGCACAGCGCCACCGCGACCCCGGCGCGGCACAGCCGCCGCACCCCGTCGATGACCGCCGCGCCCGCGTTGCCCGCGCCGAGCGCCTCGACGACGATCCCGCGGGCACCCGCGGCCACACAGGCGTCCATCGCGACCGCGTCGGCGCCCGCGTACCCGCTCACGATGTCCACGCGCGGTGCCTGCGCCGCCGACACCGCGCCCAGCCCGGGTCGCTGCTTGGCTGTCGCCACGGTGAACTGCGCACCGGCGACAGAGCCCACCGCCGTGCCGGTGAAGCTCTGCAGGTCGGCGGTGCTGGTCTTGTACAGGCCCAGCGGCTGCCACACCGTGCCCGCGAACCCGACCAGCACCCCGAGCCCGCGGGCCGCGGGGCTAACCGCCACCGCCACCGCGTCGCGCAGGTTGGCGGGCCCGTCGGCATCCGGTGCGTCGGCGCTGCGCTGGGCGCCCGTCAGCACCACCGGCGCGGCGCCCGAGTAGGTCAGGTCGAGCCACAGCGCCGTCTCCTCCATGGTGTCGGTGCCGTGGGTGACCACCACACCGTCGACGCCCGACGCGACGGCCTGTCCGACCGCGTCGCCGATCCGGTCCCAGTCGGCCGGGACGAGCTGCGAGCTGTCCACCGCCATCAGATCCACCAGATCAACTTCCAGCCCGGACGTCAGCTGCGCCCCGGTGCGGGTCGGGCGCTTGACCCCGTCGGCGCCGGCACTGGTGGCGATGGTGCCGCCGGTGGTGATCACGACGATGCGAGCCATGGTGCGGAATTCTTCCGCATCGACGCTTTGGAATGATGGATGCGTGAGTGATGACCAGGACGCGCCCGAACAGACCATCGAGGCGCCGCCCCAGCGCAGGCTGCGGCTGCTGCTGATCGTCGCGGCCGTGGTGCTGGTCACCGACATCGTCACGAAAGTGCTTGCGGTCAAACTGCTCACCCCCGGCCAGCCGGTCTCGATCATCGGTGACACCGTGACCTGGACGCTGGTGCGCAACTCGGGCGCCGCGTTCTCGATGGCCACCGGCTACACCTGGGTGCTGACGCTGGTGGCCACCGGCGTGGTGTTCGGGATCATCTGGATGGGCAGGCGGCTGGTGTCGCCGTGGTGGGCGCTGGGCCTCGGCATGATCCTCGGCGGGGCGCTGGGAAACCTGGTCGACCGGTTCTTCCGCTCGCCCGGCCCGCTGCAGGGCCACGTCGTCGACTTCCTGTCGATCGGCTGGTGGCCGGTGTTCAACGTCGCCGACCCGTGTGTGGTCGGCGGTGCGATCCTGCTGGTCGTGCTGTCGGTGTTCGGTTTCGACTTCGATACCGTCGGGCGGCGCCGGCCGGACGGGGACAACTAGATGACCGATCGCTCACTTCCGGTCCCGGAGGGGCTGGCGGGGATGCGGGTCGATGCGGGGCTCGCGCGGCTGCTGGGGCTGTCCCGCACCGCCGCGGCGGCGCTGGCCGAGGACGGCGGTGTGGTCATCGACGGCGCCACCGCCGCCAAGGCCGACAAGCTGACCGCCGGTTCCTGGCTTGAGGTGCGGCTGCCCGAGGCGCCCGCCCCGGTGGAGAACACTCCGGTCGAGATCGAGGGCATGACGATCCTGTACTCCGACGACGACATCGTCGCGGTGGACAAACCGCCGGGGGTGGCCGCGCACGCCACCGTCGGCTGGCACGGCCCGACCGTGCTCGGCGGGCTGGCCGCGGCGGGTTTCCGCATCAGCACCTCCGGCATCCACGAGCGCCAGGGCATCGTGCACCGCCTCGACGTCGGGACCTCGGGCGTCATGGTGGTCGCGCTGTCCGAGCGGGCGTACACGGTGCTCAAGCGGGCGTTCAAGCAGCGCACCGTCGACAAGCGCTATCACGCGCTGGTGCAGGGCCATCCGGATCCGTCCAGCGGCACCATCGACGCCCCGATCGGCAGGCACCGCGGTCACGACTGGAAGTTCGCCGTCGTCGAGGACGGCAGGCACAGCGTCACCCACTACGACACGCTCGAGGCGCACCGGGCCGCCAGCCTGCTCGACATCGAACTCGAAACCGGCCGCACGCACCAGATCCGGGTGCACTTCGCGGCGCTGCACCACCCCTGCGCCGGTGACCTGACCTACGGCGCCGACCCGACACTGGCGAAACGCCTTGGGCTGGAACGGCAATGGCTGCACGCCCGGTCGCTGGCGTTCGCGCACCCCGCCGACGGCAGACGCATGGAGATCACCAGCCCATATCCCGCCGATCTGCAGCACGCCCTCGACGTGCTTCGGCACGAACTGTGAGCGAGGACCGCAAGTCCGGCCTGCTGTTCGGCGTCGGCGCCTACCTGTGCTGGGGCGTGTTCCCGGCGTTCTTCCCGCTACTCAAGCCGGCCGGGGCGGGGGAGATCCTGGCCCACCGCATCGTGTGGGGCTTCCTGCTGCTGGTCGTGGTCGTCGCGGTGGTGCGGCGGATGGGCGACCTGCGAACGATGTCGGGCCGCACCTGGCTGCTGCTGGCGGCGGCCTCGGCACTGATCTCGGTCAACTGGGGCATCTACGTCTACGCGGTCAACAACGGTCACGTCGTCGACGCGGCACTGGGCTACTTCATCAACCCGCTGGTGACCGTGGCGCTGGGCCTGCTCATCTTCCGCGAGCGGCTGAACCGGGCGCAGTTCGTCGCGCTGGCGATCGCCGTGCTCGCGGTCGTGGTGCTGACGGTGGAGGTGGGCACGCCGCCCTACATCGGACTCGGCCTGGCGCTGTCGTTCGGTCTGTACGGCGCGGTCAAGAAGGTGGTCCCGGTCGATCCCCGCGTCAGCGTCGGGGTCGAGGCGGGCCTGGCCACCCCGTTCGCCGTCGCGTACCTGGTGATGCTGCACGTCACCGGGCACGCCGCGTTCGCCATGCACGGCGGTCAACATGCGGTGCTGATGGTGGTGGCGGGCTTCGTCACCGCGCTGCCGCTGCTGCTGTTCGCCGCGGCGGCGCAACGCCTTCCGCTGGTCACCATGGGCCTGCTGTTCTACCTGACACCGGCGATGCAGCTCACCTGGGGAGTGGTGGTCGGGCACGAGCCGATGCCGCCGGCGCGCTGGCTCGGGTTCGGGCTGATCTGGACGGCGCTGCTGGTGTTCAGCGTCGATGCGATCCGGCGGACGCGGGCCGATCGGCGCGCCACCGCTCAGTCACTCGCCTGACACTTTTGCGACGTTTGCAAAGAACCCGCGGTTGACCTGGCACTAGCAATGTCTTAGCGTTTGCTCGTGGCCAGCAGGATCGAACCCGCTCCCGGCGGACGCGGACGCGGACGTCCCGTCGGCTCCGACTCGGCCGAGACGCGCGCGACCATCCTGCGCGCCGCCCGCACGGTCATCGTCGAACGCGGTTACGAAGCCGCCACGTTCCAGGCCATCGCCGCGCGGGCCGGGTTCAGCAGGCCGACGATGCACTACTACTTCCACACCAAGGAAGAGATCTACGAAAGCCTCCAGCGCGAGGCGTATTCAGTTGTCTCGGATTGCATTGCGGCGGCTAAGCGGCAGGACACGCTGCTCGACCAGCTGTCGACCTTCGTTGCCGCGGCGCGCCGGCTGGACTTCTCCGACGGCTCGATGATGCGGTTCATCGTGATGTCGCGCCTCGAGCAGCACCGCCACCCCAGGCTGCGCGGGAGCACCACCGCGGTGACCGAGGCGGTGGCCGGGTTCTACCGGTGGATGGTCGACGATGCGATCCGCCGCGGCGAGATCTCCGCCCACGTGGACGCCGACGCGGTGGCCAACATGCTGTTCGCGATGTTCTGGGGAATGGGTCTGTTCGCGGGCTTCATCCACGGCGCCACGGGCGTCTCCGGCATTGCCAAGCAACTGAACACGCTGCTGCGTCGGGGATTGCTGAGCGCGCCGGTCGACGCGGATCTCGCGGTGATGGGGGCTCCGGCGGTGATGCCGGTGGACCCGCTCGGAGGTCCCGGATATAGGGAAACACCCGATTCCTCTGCGCCGGTCGGCGCAATAGCGTTCGGGGCATGATCGGCTTCTGGTTCACGGCCATGATCGCGTGCCTCGTCCTGGCGGGCGTCGTGGCTCAACTCGGCTGGCAGCTGCCGACCAACGACGAGCTCAGACGCGTCCTGCTGCGGGTCCGGCCGGGGACGCGGCGGGTCGATTCCCGAACCCGGTGAACGCGGCGAGAGACACGCACCGCGACACGCCGGGACTTGTCGGGCCTCGGCCATAGACTGGCCACCCTATGAGCGGTCCGTCTTCGCAGTCCTTCGTGCACCTGCATAACCACACCGAATACTCGATGCTGGACGGCGCCGCGAAGGTCAAGCCGATGCTCGCCGAGGCGCAGCGCCTCGAGATGCCCGCGATCGGGATGACCGACCACGGAAACATGTTCGGCGCCAGCGAGTTCTACAACGCCGCCACCGACGCCGGCATCAAGCCGATCATCGGTGTCGAGGCGTACATCGCGCCGGCGTCGCGGTTCGACACCAAGCGCATCCTGTGGGGTGATCCGAGCCAGAAGGGCGACGACGTCTCGGGCAGCGGGTCCTACACCCACATGACGATGGTGGCCGAGAACGCCACCGGGCTGCGCAACCTGTTCAAGCTGTCGTCGCTGGCGTCGTTCGAGGGCCAGCTCGGCAAGTGGGCGCGTATGGACGCCGAGCTGATCGCCGAGCACGCCGAGGGGATCATCGCCACCACCGGCTGCCCGTCGGGCGAGGTGCAGACCCGGTTGCGGCTCGGCCACGACCGTGAGGCGCTCGAAGCCGCCGCGAAGTGGCGCGAGATCTTCGGCCCGGACAACTTCTTCCTCGAGCTGATGGACCACGGGCTCGACATCGAGCGCCGGGTCCGCGAGGGGCTGCTCGAGATCGGGCAGAAGCTGGGCATCCCGCCGCTGGCCACCAACGACTGCCACTACGTCACCCGCGACGCCTCGCAGAACCACGAGGCGCTGCTGTGCATCCAGACCGGCAAGACACTGTCGGATCCGAACCGGTTCAAGTTCGACGGCGACGGCTACTACCTGAAGTCGGCCGCCGAGATGCGCGCACTGTGGGACGGTCAGGTGCCCGGGGCGTGCGATTCGACGGTGCTGATCGCCGAGCGGGTCACGTCGTACGCCGACGTGTGGACCCCACGCGACCGCATGCCGGTCTTCCCGGTGCCCGAGGGCCACACCCAGGAGTCCTGGCTGCGGCACGAGGTGAAGGCGGGCCTGGTGCGCCGCTTCCCGTCCGCCGACGTCCCGCAGGAGTACCTCGACCGCGCGGACTTCGAGATCAAGGTCATCTGCGAGAAGGGCTATCCGTCCTACTTCCTGATCGTGGCCGACCTGATCAACTACGCCCGGTCGGTCGACATCCGGGTGGGGCCGGGCCGCGGCTCGGCGGCCGGTTCCCTGGTCGCCTACGCGCTGGGCATCACCAACATCGACCCGATCCCGTACGGCCTGCTGTTCGAGCGGTTCCTCAACCCCGAGCGCGTCTCGATGCCCGACATCGACATCGACTTCGACGACCGCCGCCGCGGCGAGATGCTGCGCTATGCCGCCAACAAGTGGGGCAGCGACCGCGTCGCCCAGGTCATCACCTTCGGCACGATCAAAACCAAAGCGGCGCTCAAGGACTCGGCGCGCGTGCACTACGGCCAGCCCGGCTTCGCGATCGCGGATCGGATCACCAAGGCGCTGCCGCCGCCGATCATGGCCAAGGACATCCCGCTGTCGGGCATCACCGACCCCAACCACGAGCGGTACAAGGAAGCCGCCGAGGTGCGCGGGCTGATCGACACCGATCCCGACGTGCGCACGATCTACGAGACCGCGCGCGGCCTCGAGGGCCTGGTGCGCAACGCCGGCGTGCACGCCTGCGCGGTGATCATGAGCTCCGAGCCGCTCGTCGACGCGATCCCGCTGTGGAAGCGGCCGCAGGACGGCGCGATCATCACCGGCTGGGACTACCCGTCATGTGAGGCCATCGGCCTGCTGAAGATGGACTTCCTGGGCCTGCGCAACCTGACGATCATCGGCGACGCGCTGGAGAACATCAAGGCCAACCGCGGCATCGAGCTGGACCTCGAATCTGTGCCGCTCGACGACAAACCGACCTACGAGTTGTTGGGCCGCGGCGACACGCTCGGGGTGTTCCAGCTCGACGGCGGCCCGATGCGCGACCTGCTGCGGCGCATGCAGCCGACCGGCTTCGAGGACGTCGTCGCGGTGATCGCGCTGTACCGCCCGGGTCCGATGGGCATGAACGCCCACAACGACTACGCCGACCGCAAGAACGGCCGGCAGGCGATCAAGCCGATCCACCCCGAACTCGAGGAACCGCTGCGCGAGATCCTCGCCGAGACCTACGGCCTGATCGTCTACCAAGAGCAGATCATGCGGATCGCGCAGAAGGTGGCCAGCTACTCGCTGGCCCGAGCAGACATTCTGCGCAAGGCGATGGGCAAGAAGAAGCGCGAGGTCCTGGAGAAGGAGTTCGAGGGCTTCTCGGAAGGCATGAAGTCCAACGGCTTCTCGGCCGCGGCGATCAAGGCGCTGTGGGACACGGTGCTGCCGTTCGCCGACTACGCGTTCAACAAGTCGCACGCCGCGGGTTACGGGCTGGTGTCGTACTGGACCGCCTACCTGAAGGCCAACTACCCGGCCGAATACATGGCCGGCCTGCTGACCTCGGTGGGCGACGACAAGGACAAGGCCGCGGTCTATCTGGCCGACTGCCGCCGGCTGGGCATCACGGTGCTGCCGCCCGACGTCAACGAGTCGGCGCTGAACTTCGCCTCGGTCGGTGAGGACATCCGCTACGGGCTGGGTGCGGTGCGCAACGTCGGCGCGAATGTCGTTGCCTCCCTGATCAATTCGCGTACCGAGAAGGGGAAGTACATCGACTTCTCCGACTACCTCAACAAGATCGACATCAGCGCCTGCAACAAGAAGGTCACCGAGTCGCTGATCAAGGCCGGGGCGTTCGACTCGCTCGGGCACCCGCGCAAGGGCCTGTTCCTGGTGCACACCGACGCCGTCGACTCGGTGCTGGGCACCAAGAAGGCCGAGGCGATGGGCCAGTTCGACCTGTTCGGTGGAGCCGACACCGCGACCGACGCGGTGTTCACCATCAAAGTCCCCGACGAGGAGTGGGAGGACAAGCACAAGCTCGCCCTCGAACGCGAGATGCTCGGCCTGTACGTGTCCGGCCACCCGCTCAACGGCATCGCGCATCTGCTGGCCGCCCAGGTCGACACGGCGATTCCGGCGATCCTCGACGGCGACGTGCCCAACGAGACGCAGGTCCGCGTCGGCGGAATCCTGGCGTCGGTGAACCGCCGGGTGAACAAGAACGGGCTGCCGTGGGCGTCAGCCCAACTCGAGGACCTCACCGGCGGCATCGAGGTGCTGTTCTTCCCGCAGACGTACTCCACGTTCGGCGGCGAGATCGCCGACGACGCCGTCGTGCTGGTCGGCGCCAAGGTGGCGATCCGCGACGACCGGATCTCGTTGATCGCCAACGACCTTGTGGTGCCTGACTTCTCGAGCGCTCAGCTGGATCGGCCGCTGGCGGTGAGCCTGCCGACGCGGCAGTGCACCGTGGACAAGGTCACCGCGCTCAAGCAGGTGCTGGCGCGCCACCCCGGCACGTCGCAGGTGCACCTGCGGCTGATCAGCGGCGAGCGGATCACCACGCTGGAGCTCGACGCCGCGCTGCGGGTGACGCCGTCCTCGGCGTTGATGGGCGATCTCAAGGCGCTGCTCGGTCCGGGCTGCCTGGGCGGCTGACCCAGGGCTCCTCGTTGCGCTGACGGCGCTGCGTCTCCTCGGCCGACTCCTTGGCCCAGAAGTCCTCGAACCGGTCGGTCGTCTTGCCGGGCACCTTGTTCATCAGCGTGCTCAGCCAGCGCGGCGCGACGGCCGGTTCGTACTGCGGCAGCACCCAACTGAGGGCGTAGAGGGTTTTGAGGACCACGAAAACGCCGAACAACGCCGACGACGCACCGGTCACCGCGACTCCGAGCAAGCCGAAGATCAGCGTCATGTGCACGACGATGACGCGGCCGAGGCCGCGGTTGGCCGCCTGCTCGACCCGCCAGAAGGTCCAGTCGCGCAGGCGCATCAGATCCACCGCGAGGTCGACGGCCAGGAACGCCAGCACCCACGCCGAACCGATCAGCACGCTGTGCCAGTCGACGCGGGCCATGGCCTCACCGTTGTGGGCGAGGAGGCCGAGGATGACGGCGAGGAACACGGCGTGGCCCCCGCAGATGGCCAGCGCGACGAGCAGGAACCCCTTGACGAACGAACCCTCCGAGCGCTCGCCGTCGGGCGCCCGGTATCTGAAGTGGCCGCGGCGGGGGCTCACCCGCTGGTGGGTGAGGATGCGCACCGCCACGAACAGGCAGGCCGCGACGTTCTCGATCCAGTAGACCGTCAGCGTGGTGCCCGCCGACCAGTGCTGGACGAACCACCCGGCCACCGGGACGCCGTTGACGCCGGTGAACGTCAGCAGGTCCGCGATCCGCGCCACGCCGACATCCTCGCATGATCAGCCCAGAACGTTGACTGCCCTTGCGATTACGAGACCCGCGGTCGACAGCGCGACCATCGCCTGCACGGTCATCATCATCTTGGCCCAGCGGGCCAGCGGCATGGTGTCGGTGGGGGAGAAGGCCATCACATTCGTGACGCTGACGTAGAGGTAGTCGATGAACGTGGGGCGCCAATCCGGCGGCGCCACACCGGGAGTGGTCATCTGCGGGAACAGGAAGTCCGGGTACGCGCGCTCGCCGGCGTGTCGCGCGAACGGGCCGCCGCGGTCGAGTTCCCAGTACCAGATCCCGAACACGATGACGTTCGTGATGATGATCGACGCACCGCTGCCCAGCAGCACGGCCGCATCCTTGCTCTCGTCCCCGGACAAGATTCCGATGTCGAGCACCAGCGCCGAGAGCGTGTTGTCGACGGTGATCGCGGTCAGCAGCACCAGGGTGGCGTACCGGCCGAACCGGGTGCGCCGCGACATGACGAGCGGGTTGATGGCCAGCAGGGCGAGCAGCAGCAGCCCTTCGAGCACGAGCAGCGGCCAGCGCGGAACCAACGTGTAGCTCTTCGGGATTGCGAGTTGAAGCGCCATCGCGATGAGCAGCGCGGTCAGTACCGGCAGCGTGCTCTCGGGGTGGCGCCGCGGGAGGGCCATGGTGTCAGTCTGGTGGGCCATGATGGCCGGATGGAGTCACGACACGTCAGCGTATGGATAACCGCCCGCGCCGAAGCGGTCTACGAGTTCGCCGCCGACCTGCAGACGTGGCCGTCGTGGGCCGCCGGACTGGCCGAGGGCGGGCTGCGCCGGACCGCCGACGGGTGGGTAGCCGACTCGCCGATGGGCCAGGTGCGCGTCGAGCTGGCGCCTCCCAACGAGTTCGGGGTGCTCGACCACATCGTGCGCCTGCCGTCGGGGGAGGAGGTCTACAACCCGATGCGGGTCCAACCCGGCGGACCGCCCGGCGACGAATCCGGCTGCGAGGTCGTGTTCGCGGTGCGGCGCAGGCCCGGGATGGGCGACGACGAGTTCGACGCCGACGTCGCGGCCGTCGCCGCCGATCTGGCGACGCTGCGGGGTCTGCTGGAGAGCTGACCGGCGCCGCTCAGCGACTCGAGGAGCAGTACGCGCTGAAGACCACCCACGTGACGGTGCCGACTGCCGCCCCGGCGAGCACCGCGGTGGCCGCCGTCGCGGTCGCGACACCGACCACGAGCGCCACCACCGCGCCCAGCACGAGGGCGATCAACTTGTAGGCCGGCCACGGCACACCGGCAACACTGACGTCGCAGGCCGCGCGGGCGGCCGTGGTGCGAAAGTTGCCTGCGGTGGTCATAGCACGACGATAGCTCGTAATCGAAATTTCGGCCACCCGAAACACCGGTTCAGGTCTGTCAGATGATCAGCGGTTTAGTCTGGTCGCATGCCGCTTTCCGGAGAGTATGAACCGAGCCCGTGGGACTGGGTGCGGGAACACGCCGACAAGATCGTGGAGTCGGGCAGCACCGAGGGCATCGACCTGAAGGGCAAGCCGCTCATCCTGCTGACCACGGTCGGCGCCAAGTCGGGCAAGATCCGCAGGACGCCGCTGATGCGGGTCGAGCACGACGGCGAGTACGCGGTCGTCGCCTCGCTGGGCGGGGCGCCGAAGAACCCGGTCTGGTACTACAACGTCAAGGCTCATCCGCGGGTGGAACTGCAGGACGGCCCGGTGACCAAGGAGTACGACGCCCGCGAGGTGTTCGGCGAGGAAAAGGCCGTGTGGTGGGAGCGGGCCGTCGAGGCGTGGCCGGACTACGCCGAGTACCAGACCAAGACCGACCGCCAGATCCCGGTGTTCGTGCTGACCCCGGTCGGCTGACCGGTCCGATTCAGAGGAACGGGCAGGTTGGTGGCACTATTGACCGGTGTCCGCTGAACTGAGCCAGACCCGGAGATTGTCGCCGCTGTCCGCGGCCGATGTCGACGAGGCCGCTCAGCGAATTGCCGGCGTGGTGCTGCGCACCCCGCTGCAGATCAGCGACCGGCTGTCCGGCGTCACCGGCGCGACGGTCTATCTCAAGCGCGAGGACCTGCAGCCGGTCCGGTCGTACAAGCTGCGCGGCGCGCACAACCTCCTGATGCAGCTGTCCGCCGACGAGCTCGCCGCCGGCGTGGTCTGCTCCTCGGCGGGCAACCACGCCCAGGGCTTCGCGATGGCCTGCCGGTCGATGGGGGTGCGCGGCCGGGTGTACGTGCCCGGCAAGACGCCCAAGCAGAAGCGTGACCGCATCCGGTACCACGGCGGCGAGTTCATCGAGCTCATCGTCGTCGGCCGGACCTATGACGAGGCCGCGGCGGCCGCGCTGGACGACGTCGCGCGCACGGGCGCCACGCTGGTGCCGCCCTACGACGACCTGCGCACGATGGCCGGACAGGGCACCATCGCCGCCGAGATCCTCGACCAGCTCGACGACGAACCCGATGTGGTGATCGTCCCGGTCGGCGGCGGCGGCTGCATCTCGGGCATCACCACCTATCTCGCGGAGAAGACCACCAACACCTCGGTGCTGGGCGTCGAGCCGGCGGGCGCGGCGTCGATGATGGCGGCGCTGAGCGCCGGCGAGCCGGTGGTGCTCGACGAGGTCGATCAGTTCGTCGACGGCGCCGCGGTGAACCGCGCGGGCTCGCTGCCGTATCAGGTGCTGGCCGCCGCGGGGGACATGGTGTCGCTCATCACGGTCGACGAGGGCGCGGTGTGCACCGCGATGCTCGACCTGTACCAGAACGAGGGCATCATCGCCGAACCCGCCGGCGCGCTGTCGGTGGCCGCGCTGATGGAGGCCGACGTCGAACCGGGCTCCACCGTGGTGTGCGTCATCTCCGGCGGCAACAACGACGTCTCCCGCTACGGCGAGGTGCTGGAACGGTCGCTGGTGCACCTCGGTCTGAAGCACTACTTCCTGGTCGACTTCCCGCAGGAGCCCGGCGCGCTGCGCCGCTTCCTCGACCAGGTGCTCGGCCCGAACGACGACATCACGCTGTTCGAGTACGTCAAACGCAACAACCGCGAGACCGGTGAGGCGCTGGTGGGTATCGAGCTCGGCTCGGCGGCCGACTTCGACGGCCTGCTGCAGCGGATGCGCGCCTCCGACATCCACGTCGAGGCGCTCGCGCCCGATTCACCGGCCTACCGCTACCTGCTGTAGCAGGTCCAGCGACTCGTCGTGGGCCCGGAAGATCGGCTCGATGACGACGTCGTGCTCGCGGGCGGCTGCGGTGAGCAGTTCCGCCCACTGCCGGTCCAGTCGCGACACCGGCCCGACGCCCGGCCGGGTGAGCAGCAGTGCCACCGTGGTGCCGTCGGGGAAGTCGGCCAGGACGTCGCGGCAGCCGGCCATCACCTCGTCGGCGAGGCCGGCATCGGCGGTGGCCCGCAGCTCGACTTGACTGAGCGCCTTGATCATTCGGCGGTCGGGTCCGACGAAGCCGACCCACAGCAGCCGCAGGTCGAAGCCCAGTTCGCCCATCAGAGCCCGCCAGCGCTGGCCCATGTCGGCCGGTGAGTGGATCGGATCGGTCGCTGTTTCGATCGGCGGCGGCCGGTACGGATGTGTCATGCCTCCGAGCATCACCCCGTTGGGGCGCCCGGCGGTAATCAGTTATCCACAGGTCAGCCGGTTGTGGATGGCGACTTGACAACGGCGAAGGAGTGCCCGTCGAGCCGGGTGCCCCCTGCGGTCGCGGCGGGCTCGCCCCAGGCCAGCACCACGTCACCGGTGACCGGTACCTCCGCCGCGTCCTGGCCCAGGTTGCACGCGATCGCGAACGCGCCGCGGCGCATGACGATCCACCGCGCGTCCTCGTCGAAGTCGACCTGCAGGTTGTCCAGCCACGGATCTGCCAGATCGGGCTCGCTGTGCCGCAACTCGATCAGCGCCCGGTACACCCCGAGCAGCCGGCCGTGTTCGCCGTCGTCGACCTCGTCCCACTTCAGCTTCGAACGCCGGAACGTCTCGGGGTCCTGCGGGTCGGGGATCTCGTCGGCGTCCCAGCCGTGTTCGGCGAACTCACGCTTGCGTCCCTCGGCGGTGGCCCGCGCGAGCTCGGGCTCCGGGTGCGAGCTGAAGAACTGGAACGGTGAGGACGAACCCCACTCCTCACCCATGAAAAGCATTGCGGTGTAGGGGGACCCGAGTGCGAGCGCGGCCTTGACCGCGAGCTGGCCGAACGTCAGGTTCTGCGACGGGCGGTCGCCGACGGCGCGGTTGCCGACCTGATCGTGCGTCAGGGTGTATGCCAGCAGGCGGGTCCCCGGGATGGTCGCGGTGTCCAGCGGGCGCCCATGCCTGCGGTGGCGGAACGACGAGTAGGTGCCCGCGTGAAAGTAGCCGTGCTTCAGCGTGGTGGCCAGCGCCTCGACGGTGCCGAAATCGCCGTAATAGCCCTGTCTTTCACCGGAGACCGCGGAGTGGATGGCGTGGTGGATGTCGTCGTCCCACTGTGCGGTCATCCCCAGACCGCCCTGATCCCGCGGCGTGATCAGCCGCGGATCGTTGAGGTCGCTCTCGGCGATCAGCGACAGCGGGCGGCCCAACCGCTCTGCCAGCGCGTCGGTTTCGGCCGACAACTCCTCGAGGATGTGGATCGCGGTGGTGTCGACCAGCGCGTGCACCGCGTCGAGCCGCAACCCGTCGGCGTGGAAGTCGCTCATCCAGCGCAGCGCGCAGTCCAGGATGTAGCGGCGGACCTCGTCGGCATCGGCGTCGGCGATGTTGATCGACTCGCCCCACGGGTTGCTGCCGGTGGACAGGTACGGCCCGAACTTCGGCAGATAGTTGCCCGACGGGCCGAGATGGTTGAACACCGCGTCGATCAGCACGCCGAGGCCGCGCGCGTGGCAGGCGTCGATCAGCCGGACCAGGGCGTCCGGGCCGCCGTACGGTTCGTGCACCGCGTACCAGAGCACCCCGTCGTAACCCCAGCCGTGCGTGCCGCCGAACGCGTTGACCGGCATCAGCTCGACGAAGTCGACACCGAGGTCGACGAGGTAGTCGAGCTTGTCGATCGCGGCGTCGAAGGTGCCCTCGGGGGTGAAGGTGCCGACATGCAGCTCGTAGATCACTGCACCCTCGATCGAGCGGCCGGCCCACTCGCCGTCGGTCCACGCCTGCGGATCCGGTTGCCACAGCTGGGATCTGGCGTGCACGCCGTCCGGCTGGCGCGCTGACCGCGGATCGGGCAGCACCGTCGGGTCGTCGTCGAGGACGAACCCGTACCGGGCGTCGCCGGCCGCGTCGACGTCGGCGCGCCACCAGCCGTCATCGGAACGGGCCATGTCATGCAGCGTGCCCTCGACGTCGAGTCGCACCCGGTCCGGGCGCGGCGCCCACACCGCGAATTCAGTCATCGGCGCGCTCCAGCAGTGCGACGGGCAGCTCGGTGAACAGTTCGGCGACCGGCACGTTGCCGCGGTGGCTGCGGCCGCTGATGCGGTCGGTCCACCTGCCGGCGGGCAGCGTGAGCGACGTGTCGCCCCAGCCGGTTTCGGACAGCCGCACCGAGTGCCGGGTCACCGCGGTGAGCACGTCGTCGCCGCGCTGAAAAGCGACGGCATGGTCGGCGGCGGGCCCGTCGGCCAACACCGGCAGATAGCCGCCGGCGAACGCCGCGGGCCGGTCTCGGCGCAGGGCCAGCGCGGCGGTGACCACCCGCAGCTTCGGGTGCCTGCCTGCGGCGAGCGCGTCGCGGTGCGCCGCATAATCGACCGGCCGACGGTTGTCCGGGTCGACCAGGCTGTCCTCCCACAGTTCTGTGCCCTGATAGACGTCCGGTACCCCGGGCACGGTGAGCGACAACAGCTTCTGGCCCAGCGCGTCGCTGCGGGCATGCAGGTCCAGACGGGCGACCAGTGAGCTCATCTCCGCGGCCACCGGGCCGTCCAGCGCCGCGTCAATCCACCCGTGCACCCCGGACTCGAACGCGGTGTCCGGTTCGTTCCACGAGGTGTGGGCACCGGCCTCACGGATCGCCTTCTCGGCGTAGGCGTGCAACCGCTGCCGCAGGTCGTCGCTGATCTCGCCGTCGGCGGGCCAAACCCCGAAGATGTTCTGCCACAAGAACAGTCCGGTTCCGGCGTCCGGGGGAGGCGCCGCGAGGGTCCACTTGCCGATCAGTTCGGCCCACAGCGACGGGACCTGGGAGAGCACCCCGATGCGGGCACGGACGTCCTCGCCGCGTTTGGTGTCGTGGGTCGACAGGGACACCATGGCGTGCGGCCACAACTGCGCCCGCACCGCCGCGCGGTGGTGCAGTTCGGCGACGGACACGCCGAAGTGGTGGGGTTCGGAGCCGACCTCGTTGAGCGACACCAGCCGGGCGTCGCGATAGAACAGGCAGTCCTCCATCGACTTGGCCGTCGCCGCGCCGCACAGCTGCTGCAGGCGCACCCCGGTTTCGGGTCCGTGCGCCAGCGCGCTCGCCAGTACCGCCAGTGCAGCTGCGAGATCGGGCCGCTGCGACGCGGTTTCGCCGATCGCCGCGGGCAGCACGCCGGACAGCGACAGATAGTCGGACCGGTAGACACCGATGCGGCTCAGCAGGGCGGCGATCGCGGCAGGCAGGTCGTCGTGGTCCGTGCCCGCCGCGGCGGCCACGGTGCGCCGCAGGCGGGCCAGCTCGCTGCCGAGTGTGTCGGTCACCGCGTTGGCCTTCAACGTGCGCGCGGACTCGCCGAGGGCGTGATAGTCGACCCCGGTCGACTCGAACAGCTCGGTCAGCGCCCGCTCGCCGCTGGGGTCGATGAACACGCCGCCGATCTCGCGCATGGCGTCGTATCCGGTGGTGCCCGCGACCGGCAGGGTGGGTTCCAGCGGTTCGTCGGCGGCGAGGATCTTCTCGATCACGATCCACGCGTCCGGGCCGGTGATCTCGCGCAACCAGTTCAGGTATTCGGCGGGGTTGGACAGCCCGTCGGGATGGTCGATGCGCACGCCGTCGACGAGCCCCTCGGTGAACCACCGCTTGACCTCGACGTGGGTGGCGTCGAAGACGGCGCGGTCCTCCTGACGCAGGCCGGCCAGCGAGGTGATCGAGAAGAATCGGCGGTAGCCGCAGATCCCGTTCCGCCAGCCGATCAGGTGGTAGTGCTGACGGTCGTGCACCTGCGGTCCGGTGCCGTCGGCGGTGCCCGGCGCGATGGGGTAGACGAGATCGCCCAGACGCAGCACCGGCTCCTCGCCGCTGTCGTCGACGACGAGATCGTCTGCGTCGCCGTCGGATCCGAGCACGGGCAGCACCACACGCCCGCCGTCGAGCTCCCAGTCGATGTCAAAGTAGGACGCGTACGCCGACGAGCGGCCGTGCTTGAGGACGTCCCACCACCACGGGTTCTCCCGCGGTTTTTCCACCCCGACGTGGTTGGGCACGATGTCGACGATGAGGCCGAGGCCCTTGTCGCGGGCGGCCCGGGACAGTTGTTCGAAGCCGTCGCGCCCGCCCAGTTCCGGTGAGATCGTGGTCGGGTCGGTGACGTCGTAGCCGTGCGTGGAGCCCTCGGCGGCGGTCAGGATCGGCGACAGGTACAGATGTGACACGCCCAGCGCGGCGAAGTAGTCGAGCAGCTTCTGCGCATCGGCGAAAGTGAAAGCGTCCCCGCGCATTTGGAGGCGGTAGGTCGACAGCGGCGACATCACGGCACCTACGCCGTCTTGCGGAGGACCAGCAGCGACCGGGCCTGCAGCGAGATCTTCTCGCCCGCTTTGGCGGTCAACTCCGTTGCTCCGCTGCCGTCGGCGGTGTCCAGCGCCGCGGTCCACTCCACGGCGTAGCTGTCGGACGGGGCGATGAAGTCCTGCGGGTGGTCGTGGGCGTTGAAGCACAACAGGAACGAGTCGTCGACAACCCGTTCGCCGCGTTCGTTGGGCGCGGAGATGGCGTCGCCATTGAGGAACACCACCACACACTTGCCGAGCCCGGTGCCCCAGTCCTCGAGGGTCATCTCCTCGCCGGCCGGGGTCAGCCAGGCGATGTCGCGGACCTGGTCGCCGCTGCGGATCGGCTTGCCCTCGAAGAAGCGGCGCCTGCGGAACACCGGGTGCTCCTTGCGCAGCCGGGTCACCTTGCGGGTGAACTCGAGCAGATCGGCGTTGGTCTCACACAGCGACCAGTCCATCCACGACAGCTCGTTGTCCTGGCAGTAGACGTTGTTGTTGCCCGACTGCGTGCGTCCGATCTCGTCGCCGTGCGAGATCATCGGCGTGCCCTGCGAGACCATCAGCGTGCCCATGATGTTGCGCATCTGCTTGGCCCGCAGCGCGAGGATCTCCGGGTCGTCGGTCGGGCCCTCGACACCGCAGTTCCACGACCGGTTGTGGCTCTCGCCGTCGCGGTTGTCCTCGCCGTTGGCCTCGTTGTGCTTCTCGTTGTAGGACACCACGTCGTTCAGCGTGAAGCCGTCGTGGCACGTCACGAAGTTGATGGAGGCACTCGGCCGCCGTCCGGTGGCCTCGTACAGGTCGGAGGATCCGGTCAGCCGCGAGGCGAACTCGCCGAGGGTTGCGGGCTCGCCCCGCCAGTAATCACGCACAGTGTCGCGATACTTCCCGTTCCACTCGGTCCACAAACCTGGGAAATTGCCGACCTGATAACCGCCTTCGCCGACGTCCCACGGTTCGGCGATCAGCTTGACCTGACTGACCACCGGATCCTGTTGCACCAGGTCGAAGAACGCGCTGAGCCGGTCCACGTCGTAGAACTCGCGGGCCAGCGTGGCGGCCAGATCGAAGCGGAACCCGTCGACGTGCATGTCGAGCACCCAGTAGCGCAGCGAGTCCATGATCAGCTGCAGGGTGTGTGGGTGGCGGGCGTTGAGGCTGTTGCCGGTGCCGGTGAAGTCCTTGTACAGCCGCAGGTCGCCGTCGAGTAGCCGGTAGTAGGCGGCGTTGTCGATGCCGCGGAAGTTCAGCGTCGGGCCCAAATGGTTGCCCTCGGCGGTGTGGTTGTAGACCACGTCGAGGATGACCTCGATGCCGGCCTCGTGGAAGGACCGCACCATGGTCTTGAACTCCGCGACCGCGCCGCCGGCGTGTTTGGTGGCGGCGTATTCGTAGTGCGGGGCGAAGAAGCCGAAAGTGTTGTAGCCCCAGTAGTTTCGCAGTCCGAGGTCCACCAGCCGGTGGTCGTGCAGGAACTGGTGCACGGGCATCAGTTCGATCGCGGTCACGTTCAGCGACTTGAGGTGGTCGATGATCGCCGGGTGGCCGAGGCCGGCGTAGGTGCCGCGCAGTTCGTCGGGGATGCCGGGATGGGTTTGCGTCATGCCCTTGACGTGCGCCTCGTAGATCACCGTCTCGTGGTACGGGGTGCGCGGCGCGCGGTCGGAGGCCCACTGGAAGAACGGGTTGATCACGACGCTGGTCATGGTGTGGCCGAGCGAGTCGATGCGCGGCGGCGTGCCCCCGGAGGCCAGGTCGTCGGCGTCCAGGTCGTAGGAGAACAGCGCCTGGCTGAAGTCGAACGCGCCGTGGAACGACTTGCCGTACGGGTCGAGCAGCAGCTTGCTCGGGTCGCAGCGGTGCCCGGCCGACGGGTCCCACGGCCCGTACACCCGGAAGCCGTAGCGCTGGCCCGGTGTGACTGTGGGCAGGTAGCAGTGCCAGACGTAGCCGTCGACCTCGTCGAGGTCGATGCGCTCCTCGCGGCCGTCCTTGCCGATCAGGCAGAGTTCGACGCGTTCGGCGACCTCAGAGAACAGCGAGAAGTTGGTGCCCGCCCCGTCATAGGTGGCGCCGAGGGGATAGGCGGTGCCCGGCCATACGGTGGGTACCGAGGCCGGCTCGTCCGGTGTCATCAGCCAACCCACCAACCGGTGGCGTCGGCGATCTGGCGGCCCAGTTCGGGCGCCATGGTGCGCATGTAGGTCTTCGAGATGTGGTGAGCGTCGTGATACAGCAACACATTTCCCTCCACCGCGCGGCAGATGTCCTTGCGGCACACCGCATCACTCATGTCGAGCGGCTTGAGCAACGGGAACTGCTTGACGAAGTCGAGTGTGGGGTTGTGCTCTGACAGTACGTCGGATCGCCGGGTTCCGCAGGAGATCGCGTCGCCGCCGTCGGCCAGGCAGTCGGCGGCGAAGAACGGTTCGCCGTTGCGCACCAGCCACGGGGTGTCGCGCATGGCCAGGATCGGAATGTCGTTGTCGGACAACTCCCGCCAGATCCCGACATAGGTGCCCGGCATGACGTCGCCCGCCCTGATGTTCCACGGCCGCGTCGAGGTGGTGAACACGTAGTCGGGCCGGTCGGCGATGATCTCGCTCATCACGCGCTGGTTCCACTCGTGGCACTTCGGGTACGGACGGTTGTCGCCCATCACCAGCGGCACCTCTTCGGTGGTCAGCGGGCAGCCCATCTTCAGATAGGTGGTCACCTTGAAACGGTGTTGCCTGCCGAGCAGATCGAGTGCGGTGATCCAGTGCTCGGCGTGCGAGCCGCCCGCCAGCGCGATGGTGCGGGTGGCGTTCGGGTCGCCGTAGGTGCACTTGATCACGTCGACGTTGTCGAAATCGCTGATGCAGCCGTCCTCGGTGGTCTGCGGCAGGTCGTTCTTGGCCTCGAGCACCGTCGGGCGCATCGGCAGCTTCGGCACCTTGGCCTTGCTCAGCAGCGCCGCAGCGCCCGGGTAGTCCTGGGTGGACAGCCCGGCGAGTTCCTCGCCGTTGGCGCGTTGCACGATGACGTGCTCGCGCCAGGTGAACGACGTCGCGGTCAGCGCCACGCCGAGCAGCGCGACCACCGAACCGAGCACCATCGTCGGCCTGCGCAGTCGCCTGCGCACCGGCACAGTCGCCGTCGGTGTGGCCGGCGACCGGTAGCGCAGCGGGTTCTCGATGTAGCGGGTGGTCAGCCACGCCAGCACACCGGAGACCAGCAGCACGCCGGCGCCGTCGAGGAAGCTGGCGCGGGTGTGCCCGGTGTAGGACAGCCAGAAGATCAGCAGGGGCCAGTGCCACAGGTACAGCGAGTACGCCATCGAGCCCAGCGACACGAACGGCTTGGTGGCGAGCAGCCGGTTGGGCAGCGGCATCCGGCCGGCGGTGTGGGGGTCGGCAACGCGGTTGGCTGCCGACAGGATGAACAGCACGGTCGCGCCGACCGGAACCAGCGCCCACGGGCCGGGGAACTCCTTGACGCCGTCGATCAGCGCGCCGCACGCGAGGATCGCAGCCAGCGCGACGAACGCCACCGTCGTGCGCAGCCACATCGGCATGCGCAGGTGCGAGACGAACGCACCGGCCAGCGCGCCCAGCAGCAGTTCCCACGCCCGCGCGAAGCTGTTGTAGTAGGCGGTGGCCTGGTCGGCGTCGTGGGCGATGATCGCGTACACGAACGAGGCGATGGTCAGCACGCTGAGCAGCAGCACGAACGCCAGCCGCATGTGGGTACCGAACACGCGCCGGAACAGCACCGCGGTGCCGAAGATCAGCGCCAGGAACGCGATGTAGAACTGCCCCTGCACCGACATCGACCAGATGTGCTGCAGTGGGCTGACCGCCTCGCCCGCCCGCAGGTAGTTCGACGCGGAGTTGGCCAGCTCCCAGTTCTGGAAGTAGCCGAGGCTGGCCAGGCTCTGGTCGGCGTACGTCTCCCACCGCGTCTCGGGCTGGATCAGGATGGTCAGCACGGCGCCCGCGGCGAGCACCACCACCAGGGCGGGCAGCAGCCGGCGGATCAGCCGCTTGACCTCGGGGACCGGCCACAGCGAGGCGCCCGGCGTCATCGCGGTCCGCAGCAGACGCCCGCCGAAGAAGAAGCCCGACAGCGCCAGGAACACGTCGACACCGCCGGAGACCCGGCCGAACCACACGTGGAACACCGCGACGAGCGCGATCGCGATACCGCGCAGACCGTCGAGATCGTGCCGGTAGGCCGCCGTGCCGCGGGTGCCGCTGAGGGCTTTCGCGGCGCGCGACGGTGAACCCCGATCGGTGACGGGCGCCGGCCGGGGAGGGGCGAGGGTCATCATGGTCGACCGATAATCTACCGAAGGTGCCAGCCATGACGCCCGCCGAGATCAGCGCCGTCGACGCCGCCCACGTCTGGCATCCGTACAGCACGATCGGTGCGGAAGCCCTGCCGCCGGTGGTCGCGGTCGGAGCCGGCGGAGCGTGGTTGACCGTGCACCATGAGGGCCGTGAGCTGTGGGTTCTCGACGCGATGGCGTCCTGGTGGACCGCGATCCACGGGCACGGGCACCCGGTGCTCGACGCGGCGATCACGACGCAACTCGCGACCATGAATCACGTCATGTTCGGTGGGCTGACTCACGAACCGGCGGCCCGGTTGGCGCAGTTGCTCGTCGACATCACCCCCGACGGCCTGGACACGGTGTTCTTCAGCGACTCGGGTTCGGTGTCGGTCGAGGTGGCGGTCAAGATGGCGCTGCAGTACTGGCGCAGCCTGGGCCGCGGCGAGAAGCACCGGCTGATGACCTGGCGCGGCGGCTATCACGGCGACACGTTCACCCCGATGAGCGTGTGCGACCCCGACGGCGGCATGCACGAGTTGTGGACCGACGTGCTGGTGGCCCAGGAGTTCGCGGCGGCGGTGCCGCGCGATTACGACGTCGCCTACATCGAAGCCTTCGAACGCCAACTCGCCGAGCACGCCGCCGAACTGGCCGCGGTGATCGTCGAGCCCGTCGTGCAGGGCGCGGGCGGGATGCGGTTCCACGACCCGCGGTATCTGACCGACCTGCGCGAAATGTGTTCGCGCCACGGCGTTCTGCTGATCTTCGACGAAATCGCCACCGGGTTCGGCCGCACCGGGGAGTTGTTCGCCGCCGACCACGTCGGGGTCTGTCCGGACATCATGTGCGTGGGCAAGGCGCTCACCGGCGGCTACATCACGCTGGCCGCGACGCTGTGCACCGGGGAGATCGCCGAGACGATCAGCACGCGCGAGCCGGGTGCGCTGATGCACGGCCCGACGTTCATGGCCAACGCGCTGGCGTGCGCGGTCGGGGTGGCCTCGGTCGAGGTGCTCCTCGGCGGGGACTGGCGGTCGACGGTGCACGGCATCGAGACCGGCCTGCGCGAGCACCTGGCGCCGGCCGCAAAGATACCGGGCGTCGCCGATGTCCGGGTGCTCGGCGCGATCGGCGTCATCGAGCTGGACCGCCCGGTCGACCTGCGGGTGGCCACCCCCGCCGCGCTGGAGCACGGTCTGTGGCTGCGGCCGTTCCGCAACCTCATCTATGCGATGCCGCCGTACATCTGCACACCCGAGGAGATCGCGGCGATCGGTTCGGGAATGGTCGGCGTGGCGCGCGCACTGCTAACCTGAACACCGTTCAAGTTACGGAGGCGCCATGACCCGCGCAGGTCTTTCCCCGCTGGCCTGGCTCGACGAGGTCGAGCGTCAGCGGCGCGCCGACGGCCTGCGCCGCTCACTGCGGACCCGCACGCCCGTCGGCGCCGAACTCGACCTCGCCTCCAACGACTACCTGGGCCTGTCGCAGCATCCCGCGGTGATCGAGGGCGGCGTGTCGGCGCTGCGGACCTGGGGTGCCGGGTCGACCGGGTCACGGCTGGTCACCGGCAACACCGAACTGCACGAGGGTTTCGAACGCGCGCTCGCGGAGTTCGTCGGCGCCGAGTCCGCGCTGGTCTTCTCGTCGGGGTACACCGCCAATCTCGGTGCGGTGGTGGCGCTCTCGGGTGCGGGTTCGCTGCTGGTGTCCGATGCGCTCACCCACGCGTCGCTGGTGGACGCCTGCCGGTTGTCGCGGGCGCGGGTCGTCGTCACCCCGCATCGCGACGTCGCCGCAGTGGAGGCGGCGCTGGCCGCGCGCACCGAGGAGCGGGCGGTCGTGCTGACCGATTCGGTGTTCTCGGCCGACGGGGTGCTGGCGCCGATGCGAGCGCTGCACGACGTGTGCCGTCGGCACGGCGCCCTGCTGATCGTCGACGAGGCGCACGGCCTCGGGGTGCGTGGTGACGGTGGCCGCGGGCTGCTGCACGAGGTCGGCCTGGCCGGTGCGCCCGATGTCGTGATGACGACGACGTTGTCCAAGGCGCTCGGCAGCCAGGGCGGTGTGGTGCTGGGCCCGACGGTGGTGCGCGACCACCTCATCGACGCGGCCCGGCCGTTCATCTTCGACACCGGGTTGGCGCCCGCCGCGGTCGGCGCGGCGTGGGCGGCTCTCGAGGTGCTGATCGCCGAACCGTGGCGGGCGCAGGCCGTCCTCGACCGCGCGGCCGAACTGGCGTCGGTGTGCGCGGTCGACGAACGTCCGGAGTCGGCGGTGGTGTCGGTGATCCTGGGCGAGCCCGAGGTGGCGTTCGGCGCGGCGCTGGCCTGTCTGGACCGGGGGCTGCGGGTCGGGTGCTTCCGGCCGCCGACGGTGCCCGTGGGCACGTCGCGGCTGCGGCTGACGGCGCGCGCGTCGCTCACCGGCGACGAAATGACCTTGGCGCGTGCGGTTCTCACCGACGCGCTGTCCGCGCTCGCGTGAGCGTCCTGATCGTCACCGGGACCAACACCGGCGTCGGCAAGACGGTGGCGACCGCCGCACTGGCGTGCCACGCGCGGCTGGCCGGGATCGATGTGGCGGTGAGCAAACCGGTGCAGACCGGCAGCCCGCAGGACGACGACCTCGCCGACGTCGCCAGGCTGTCCGGCGTCACGAAACTGTCCGGTCACTGGCGGTACCCGGAACCGCTCGCGCCCCGCGCGGCCGCCGAACGGGCGGGCCTGACGCTGCCCACCCGGGCGGAACTGGTGAGCTCAGTGCGGGACGTGGACGCGGAGCTGACCCTGGTCGAGGGCGCCGGGGGCCTGCTCGTCGAGATCGGCGCGGGCACCACGCTGCGCGACCTGGCGCTCGACCTCTCGGCGCCGGTACTGGTGGTGGTGGGCCCCGGGCTGGGCACCCTCAACCACACCGCGTTGACGCTGGAAGCACTTGCCGGACAGGGTATTCCGTGCGCCGGCTTGGTGATCGGCGCGTGGCCGGCCCAGCCGGGTGTGGCCGAACAGGGCAACCGCGAGGCGCTCGCCGACCTGGCGCCGGTGCGCGCGGTCCTGCCTGCGGGGGCCGGGGGATCGAGCGGCGGTGAGTTCGAGGCGATGAGCGCGGCGGTGTTCGACGCCGACTGGGTCGCAAGCCTGGTGTGACGATGGTGCACTCGGTGGAGCTGGTGTTCGACGAGGCCACCGATGCCGCCGTCCGCCGCTGCTGGGACGACCTCATGCGCGCAGGCGTTCGCAGCCAGGCCGGGCACACCTCGCCGAGCAACCGGCCGCACGTGACGCTCACCGTCGCCGAGGAGATGGCCGACACGGTCGACGACGCGCTGGTGCCGGTGCTCGACCGGCTACCGCTGCCGTGCACGATCGGCGCGCCGATGCTGTTCGGCGGCCGGGTTTTCACGCTCGTGCGGCTGGTGGTGCCGTCGGCCGACCTGCTGGCGCTGCACACCCAGGTGCACGAGGCCTGCCTGCCACACATGCCGAAAGGGGCGCTGCCGCACGCGGATCCGGGTCACTGGACACCGCATGTCACGCTGGCGCGGCGGCTACCGCCCGAACAGCTCGCCACCGCGCTGTCACTGAGATCCGTGGGCCGCGACCTGTCCGGCCGGATCGTCGGGCTGCGCCACTGGGACGGCAACAACCGCGTCGAACATCCGATCAGTCGAGCATAGGTTCGCGTTCGGCGACACTCATCCCGTTGAGGAGCACCTCCACCCCGAAGCGGAACCGCGCGGTGGCGTCGTCGGTGAGCGCGGACTGCTCGTCGGGCAGCTCGGCGCCGGCGGCGTCCCACTGCAGCCGCGACTGCTCGTCGACGGTGAAACCGAGCACGTAGTAGACGACGGTGCGCGCGGCCAGTTCGGCCTGTCCGACGGGTACGCCCGCATCCACGGCGGCGTCCGTGAGGTGGCCGAGCAGCTCGGTCATCCGCTGCGACTGGCCCGCGGCGAAGCTGGCCGACACCAGCTCGGCGCCGTCGGTGTGCGAGAGCAGCGCGTCGCGCAGCCCCGTGCACAGCCGGCCGATGCGCACCCGCCACGGCCCGTCCGCATCGGCCACGGACTCGAGGATCCGGTCGGCGACCGCGCCGAGCAGCTGCTGTTTGTTGGCGAAATGCCAGTACAGCGCGCCGGGGGAGACGTCGAGTTCGCGCGCGAGCCGGCGCATGGTCAGGTCGGCGATGCCGAAGCTGTCCAGCAGCGTCGTCGCCGCCTCGACCACGTCCCGTTTGTGGAGCTGCACGCCCGTACCCTAACCTGAACGGTGTTCAAGTGACGAGAGGGTATTCGGTGAGCGACATTCTGGCAGTGGCCCGTGAGCAGGTGCTCGACCGCGGCGAGGGCCTGAACCAGGAGCAGACGCTGCAGGTGCTGCAGCTGCCCGACGATCGCCTCGACGACCTGCTCGCCCTCGCGCACGACGTGCGGATGAAGTGGTGCGGCCCCGACGTCGAGGTCGAAGGCATCATCAGCCTCAAGACCGGGGGCTGCCCCGAGGACTGCCATTTCTGTTCGCAGTCCGGGCTTTTCGCGTCTCCGGTGCGCAGCGCGTGGCTGGACATCCCGAGCCTGGTGGAGGCCGCCAAGCAGACCGCCAAGACCGGTGCGACGGAGTTCTGCATCGTCGCCGCCGTGCGCGGACCCGACGAGCGGCTGCTGGCCCAGGTCGCCGCGGGCATCGAGGCGATCCGCAACGAGGTCGACATCCAGATCGCCTGCTCGCTGGGCATGCTCACCGCCGAGCAGGTCGAGCGGCTGTCGGAGATGGGCGTGCACCGCTACAACCACAACCTGGAGACCGCGCGGTCGTTCTTCACCAACGTCGTCACCACCCACTCCTGGGAGGAGCGGTGGGACACGCTGCAGATGGTGCGCGACGCCGGCATGGAGGTGTGCTGCGGCGGCATCCTCGGCATGGGGGAGACCCTCGAACAGCGCGCCGAGTTCGCGGCGAACCTCGCCGAACTCGATCCGCACGAGGTGCCGCTGAACTTCCTCAACCCGCGGCCGGGCACTCCGTTCGGCGACCTGGAGGTGCTGCCCGCGGCCGATGCGCTCCGGGCCGTCGCCGCGTTCCGGCTGGCGCTGCCGCGCACGATGCTGCGGTTCGCCGGTGGGCGTGAGATCACGCTCGGCGACCTTGGCGCCAAGCAGGGCATCCTCGGTGGGATCAACGCCGTGATCGTCGGCAACTACCTCACCACCCTGGGGCGCCCCGCCGAGGCCGACCTCGAACTGCTCGAGGATCTGCAGATGCCGATCAAGGCCCTCAACGCGACCCTCTGAGCACCGGCCGTAGATACTCCGTATATGGCGTTCAACGTCTACACCGGCGAGCCCGACGGCACCGCCGTGCCCACCGCGGCGAGCCTGGGTCTGGAACCGCCGCGGTTCTGCGCGGAGTGCGGGCGCCGGATGGTGGTGCAGGTACGCCCCGACGGGTGGTCGGCGTCCTGCTCGCGGCACGGTATGACCGACTCCAAAGATCTGGAGCAGCGCTAGATGAACGACGTTGCCGCTCCGCGGTATTCGCGCCGACGTGCCGCGCTGACCGTGATCGTCGGGCTGGCGCTCACCGGCGTCCTTTCGGGTGCGCTGTGGGCATGGCTGGCGCCGCCCGTGCACGGGGTGGTGGCACTCGCGCGCGACGGCGACCGGATCCGCGCCTACCTGGGCAACGAGGGGGACAACTTCTTCGTCGCCGCGTTTCTGCTCGTCGGCCTGCTGTGCGTGGTCGCGATGGTCGCGGCCGTGCTGGTGTGGCAGTGGCAGCCGCATCGCGGCCCGACGATGATGGCCGCGCTGACCGTCGGCGCCATGGCGGCCGCGGGCGCCGCGGCCGGGGTGGGGGCGCTGCTCGTGCATCTGCGCTACGGCAGCATCGACGTGGCCGCCGCGCCGGTCTCCGAGGAACATCGGGTGCACTACGTGACGGAGGCGCCGGCAGTGTTCTTCGGGCACTCCCCGCTGCAGGCGGCGCTGACAATCCTGTTTCCCGCCGCCATCGCGGCGTTGGTCTACTCGCTGATCGCGGTGTCGACCGCGCGCGACGATCTGGGCGCCTGGCCGCCGGCGGATGCGGCGTGGAATCCGCCGCCCGAGGCCGGCTCGAACAATTCGATCGGGTTGCCGTCGGGATCCTCGACCTGAACCTGCTTGCCGCCCGGCCCGACCTCGAGCGTGTTCCGGAACGGCACCCCTCGTCGCTCCAGTTCGGCGATCCGCGACTCGATCTCGGACACCTCGAGCACCAGGCGGTTGGATCCGCCGGGTCTCTGGCTGCGGCCGTCCGGTAGGGGTCGGGAGCCGGAACTGCCCGGTCCGCTGAGCCACAGTGTCAGCGCCGCGTTTGTGAGAATCGCGACCGGTCCGCGCTGCTGGACCAGCAGGAAACCGATGCCGGTGTAGAAGTCGACGGACCGCTCGAGGTCGGTGACCAGGTAGCGGACGGCGCCCGCACGGAATTCGCTCACGGGTCGAGTGTGCGCGCCGCGGACGGCGTTGCATTGAACAAAAGCGAAGTCAGCTGACCAGCGCGATGTGGTCGTCCTTGGCCGGATGGGACCGCCCGACGACGTGTTCGACGGGGGTCAGCCCGGAGAACGCCTGAAACTCGCGGATCATGTGAGCCTGATCGGAGAACCCGTGCGCGGCCGCGAACTCGGCCCACCCTCGCGCCGCTCCGATGCAGTCCAGCGCGCGCCGGAAGCGGCGCAGCCGCGCGAACCGCTTGGGGGTCATACCGACGCCGGCGCTGAACACGTCGGTGAATCTGCGGTGGCTGAGTCCTGTCAGTGCGGCGATGTCGCCGACCCGTGAGGCGCCGTCGGCCAAGCCGCGGACGGCGCTCGGCGTCCGAGGCGGCCTCGCACATCTGCGGCCGCAGCGTCCGCGTGCCCCAGAGGTTCTCGAGGTCGACGTGCGTGTCCGCGAGCTCACCCAGCGGGACGGACAGAAAAGCCTGTGCGCCACCGGGTTTGAAGTGCACACCCACCATCGTGCGGTGCGCCGCGGCGTCGATGTCGAACGCACGGGTGTACGGGCCGGTGAAGACCGCCCCGGAGTAGCGGGCGTCGCGCGTCTCGTCGCGGATGCTGATCTCGTCGGCGCCCAGGTTGATCACCAACTCGGCGCTGCCGGTCGGCAAGATGCGTTCCCGTGGGTGGGTGGGTCCGTCGCTCAGGCACCAGAGGTACGCCACCGTCGCGCGCAGCGGCGGTGCCGGCGCCACCCGGCGGTATCGCATCACCCCCGACGGTAGCCGCCCGTTACAGCGGAGTCCGCTCCACCCGCCGGCCCGTCATCACCTTGACCGCGATCTTGACCAGCCGGGTCATCCCGACGTAGGTCATCGGGTTCAGCAGCGTCGGCCAGGTCGTGCGCACGATGTGCTCCGAGACGGGCTTGCCGTCGAACCGGTCGATCAGCCAGCGCAGCGCCATCGGGGCCGACATCGGATGCAGCAGCATGTGCTCGCTGAACAGGTCGCGGTGATAGGTCACGGCCGCCCCGCCGGAGCGGTACGTCTCGGTCAGTTCGTCGATGTCGTCGACCGAGACGATCTTGTCGTGCACGGCCTGCACGATGAGCACCGGCGGCGTCGGCACCGCGGTGCCCAGCTTGATGCTGTCGAAGACGTGCTTGACCTCGGGCATGTCGAGGATCTCGTTGAGCGGCCGGTCGACCAGCTTGCCCATGTCCATGCCCGCGAACCGCAGCACCGCGTGCGCGGTGGTCATGTTCTCCACCCGCAGCAGCATCGCCTTGCCCGCCTCGGTCGCGTGCTCCTGGATGACGCGGTGCAGCTCGGGATAGACGTGGGTCAGCGCCGCCACCACCATCGCGGGCAGCCCGGAGTACAGGCTGCCGTTGAGCCGGCGGTAGGCGTGGCCGAGATCGCCGACCGGCGACCCGAGCACCGCCCCGACGATGTTGAGTTCGGGCGCGTACTGGTTGTGCATCTCGGCCGCCCACGCGGAGGCCAGTCCACCGCCCGAATACCCCCACAGTCCGATCGGCGCCGACTCGCTCAGCCCGAGCCGTTCACAGCCCAGCGCGGCCCGCAGGCCGTCGAGAATGCGGTATCCGGGCTCGTACGGCGTGCCCCACAACCCCTGCAGACCCTCGTGGTCGGGCACCGAGACCGCCCACCCCTCCGCCAGTGCGGCGGCGATCAGCAGGAACTCGAACTGGGCCAGGGCCCCGGGAGCCAGCGCCTTGCGCCGCAGTGCGTAGGACGGGAAGCAACGCGAGGTCACCGCGTCGATCGCGCACTGGTAGGAGATGACCGGGACGACGGGCCGGTTGGTCCGGTCCGCGGGAGCGATCACCGTGGTGACGGTGGCCTCCGGTGCGCCGGTCATGTCCGTGGTGCGGTACAGCAGCTGAGTGGCGGTGAACTTCTGCGGGATCAGCCCGAGAAACGCCAGCTCCACGTCGCGGCTGCGCAGCACCGTGCCGGGTTCGGCGTGCTGGAAACCGCTCGGCGGCTCATAGAACGGGTCGTCGGCGGGCAGCTGCGGGCGCGCGCCGCGGATCAGGTCCTCGTGGGGTGTCTGACCGATCCAGTCGGCACCGGAGGCCGGCGCGGCGTTGCCCGAAGTCATCCGGCCATTGTTACTTAAGGAAGTCTTAAGAATCCAGTCGACTCACCCGGGCGGGCGCAATGCGGCGAACTCGTCGGTGACCCGATAACGCGATTCGGTGAACCGGAACAGCGCCGCGGGCCGACCGCCGCTGCGGCCCGACCGCGCCGTGGTGCCGGTCCTGGTGATCACCTTGCGTCGCTCCAGCACGCGCTGCAGGTTGGTCGCGTCGACGTGGTGTCCGAGCGCCGCGCTGTAGATGTCGCGCAGCGCCGACAGGGCGAACTCCGTTGGCGCCAAGGCGTATCCGATGTTGGTGTAGGACAGTTTGGCGACCAGCCTGGTGCGAGCATGCTCGACCATCGTGCCGTGGTCGAACGCCATCGGCGGCAGGTCGCTCACCGGATGCCAGCGGGTGTCGGGCGGCAGTTCCGGGGTGGCGGGGGAGGGCACCAGCCCGAGGAAGGTCGAGGCGATGGTGCGCACGCCGGGCACCCGCGCCGGATCGGAGAACACGGCGAGTTGTTCGAGGTGAGCAACTTCACGGAGGTCGACCTTCTCGGCGAGTTGGCGTCGTACCGAGCTGGTCATGTCCTCGTCGTCGCCGAGTCGGCCGCCCGGCAGCGACCACTTGCCACGCTCGGGATCGAGCGCCCGCTGCCACAACAGCACGTGAAGTGCCGGTTTTCCCGACGCGACCGCCCGAACCTGGAACACAGCGGCGAGCACCTCGTGCGCGGTGCTAGTATGTGCCATGTTTTCGATTATAAGTCGAAAACTCCAACGGGATGAAGGAGGCGGCCATGACGGTTCTCGACCGTATGCCCGCGGACGATCTGACGGGCCGGATCACCGACGGTCCGGCCGGCTTTTCCGGAGTTGACGGCGACGAGTGGTGGGCCGCGGAGGTGCGCAGGCTCGCCGATCTGCGCGGCGCGACGCTGCTCGCGCACAACTACCAACTGCCCGCCATCCAGGACGTCGCCGACCACGTCGGCGACTCGCTGGCGCTGTCGCGGATTGCGGCCGAGGCACCCGAGGACACGATCGTGTTCTGCGGCGTGCACTTCATGGCCGAGACCGCCAAGATCCTGTCGCCGGACAAGACCGTGCTGATCCCGGACCAGCGGGCCGGCTGCTCGCTGGCCGACTCCATCAGCGCCGACGACCTGCGCGCCTGGAAGGCCGACCATCCCGGCGCGGTGGTGGTCTCCTACGTCAACACCACCGCGGCGGTGAAGGCCGAGACCGACATCTGCTGCACCTCCTCGAATGCCGTCGAGGTGGTCGCCTCGATCCCTGAGGACCGCGAGGTGCTGTTCTGCCCGGACCAGTTCCTCGGCGCCCACGTGCGCCGGGTGACGGGCCGGACGAACATGCACGTGTGGGCCGGCGAATGCCACGTACACGCCGGGATCAACGGCGACGAGCTCGCCGACCAGGCCCGTGCGCATCCCGACGCCGAGCTCTTCGTCCACCCCGAATGCGGTTGCGCTACTTCGGCGTTGTACCTCGCCGGTGAGGGCGCGGTGCCCGAGGAGCGGGTGAAGATCCTGTCCACCGGCGGCATGCTCGACGCCGCGCGCGAAACCGGTGCCCGTCAGGTGCTGGTCGCCACCGAGGTCGGCATGCTGCACCAGTTACGCAGGGCCGCACCGGACGTCGAGTTCATGGCGGTCAACGACCGGGCCTCCTGCAAGTACATGAAGATGATCACCCCCGCGGCCCTGCTGCGGTGCTTGGTCGACGGCAACGACGTCGTCGACGTCGATCCCGAGACCGCCCGCCTGGCCCGCGCCAGCGTGCAGCGGATGATCGAGATCGGCCAACCCGGCGGCGGCGAATGACGCGCGCCATGGGCAATCGGCCGGCCTGCGGGTCCGGCCGGTGGGCCGGGCACTGGCAGCAGCGCGCGGACGTCGTCGTCATCGGCACGGGCGTCGCGGGTCTGGTGGCGGCGCTGGCCGCGCACCGGCGCGGCCGCAAGGTGGTGGTGCTGAGCAAGACCGGCGACACCGCGACGTTCTACGCCCAGGGTGGCATCGCGGTGGTGCTGCCGGACGCGCTGCGCGACGCCGGGGACTCGGTGGACGCCCATGTCGCCGACACGCTCGCCGCGGGTGCAGGCCTGTGCGATCCCGACGCCGTGCGGTCGATCGTCTCCGACGGTTACCGCGCCGTGCGCGAACTGGTCGACGAGGGTGCCCGCTTCGACGAGTCGGCGAGCGGGTCGTGGGCGTTGACCCGCGAGGGCGGCCACTCCCGGCGCCGGATCATCCACGCCGGCGGTGACGCCACCGGCGCCGAGGTGCAGCGGGCACTCAACGGCGCGGCCACCACGCTGGACATCCGGCACAACCACGTCGCCGTCGAGCTGTTGCATGAGGCCGGTGCGGTCACCGGCGTCCTCGTGCTCAACGAGGACGGCCCCGGTGTCGTGCACGCGCCGTCGGTGATCCTGGCGTCCGGCGGTCTGGGCCACCTGTATTCGGCCACCACCAACCCCGACGGCTCGACCGGTGACGGGGTGGCGCTGGCGATGTGGGCCGGCGTGGCGGTCAGCGATCTCGAGTTCATCCAGTTCCACCCGACCATGTTGTTCGACGGCGACAACGCAGGCAGGCGTCCGTTGATCACCGAGGCGGTCCGCGGTGAGGGCGCCAGACTCGTTGACTCTCAAGGTCGTTCAGTTACCGCCGGCGTCCACCCGATGGGAGACCTCGCACCCCGTGACGTGGTGGCCGCCGCCATCCACGCCCGCCTCGAGGAGACCGGCGCGCCGTGCGTGTTCCTCGACGCGCGCGGTATCGACGGGTTCGCGACCCGCTTCCCGACCGTGACCGCCGCGTGCCGGGCGGCCGGGATAGACCCGCTGCTCGAGGCCATTCCGGTGGTCCCCGGCGCGCACTACAGCTGCGGCGGGGTGCTCACCGACGTGCACGGCCGTACCGAACTGGCGGGCCTGTTCGCCGCGGGGGAGGTCGCCCGCACCGGCATGCACGGCGCCAACCGGCTGGCGTCCAACAGCCTGCTCGAGGGTCTGGTCGTCGGCGTGCGGGCGGGCAAGGCCGCCGTCGCGCATGCGCTCGACGCCGGGCCCGTGACCGCAGCGCCGCCGGAACCGGCTGTGCGACGCGCGCTGCCGCGCCGCGATCTGCAGCGGGCCATGACCAAACACGCCGGCGTGGTGCGCGATGCCGACGGATTGCGGCTGTTGGCGAAGGAACTGGACACCGCTCGGCCGCGGCCGATCGACTCCCGGGCCACATTCGAAGACGTCGCGCTGACGACGGTTGCCACGGGTGTTGCCGCAGCCGCCATGGCGCGCACCGAGTCACGCGGCTGCCATCACCGGAGCGACTTCCCCGACGCCGAAGGGCAGTTCGCGCGCAGCCTGATCGCCGCGGGAGCGTGCTGCTGATGAAACTGACCGCCGACGAACTCACCGAGGCGCGCCGGGTCATCGCCCGCGCGCTGGAGGAAGACCTGCGCTACGGGCCCGATGTCACCACGCTCGCGACGGTGGATTCCGAGGCGCGCACGACGGCCTCGATGGTGGTCCGCGAACCCGGGGTGATCGCCGGCGTCGACATCGCACTGCTGACGCTCGACGAGGTGCTGGGCCCGGACGGCTACCTGGTCAAGGACCGCGTCGAGGACGGCACCCGCCTGGAGCCCGGCGGCGTGGTGCTGACCGTCGAGGCGCCGACGCAGGGGTTGCTGACCGCCGAGCGCACCACTTTGAACCTGGTGTGCCACCTGTCGGGCATCGCGACCGCGACCGCGGCTTGGGTCGACGCGGTCGACGGCACCTCCGCCAAGATCCGCGACACCCGCAAGACGCTGCCCGGCCTGCGGGCGCTGCAGAAGTACGCCGTGCGCGTCGGCGGGGGCGTCAACCACCGGATGGGCCTCGGGGACGCCGCCCTGATCAAGGACAACCACGTCGCGGCGGCCGGATCCGTCGTCGCGGCGTTGCGCGCGGTCCGGGCCGCGGCCCCCGACATCGAGTGCGAGGTCGAGGTCGATTCGCTCGAGCAACTCGACGAGGTCCTCGCCGAGAACGTCGAACTGGTGCTGCTGGACAACTTCCCGGTGTGGCAGACACAGATCGCGGTGCAGCGCCGCGATGCCCGGGCGCCGGGGACGAAACTGGAATCATCGGGCGGGCTTTCTCTCGACAGCGCGGCCGAATACGCCGGTACCGGCGTCGACTTCCTCGCAGTCGGAGCGCTCACCCACTCGGTGCGCGTTCTCGACATCGGGTTGGACGTTTAGCGCGCCGCTACCGTTCGCGTCGGCGCCGGGCCGCTACGATCGCTTGCGTGTACGACGACGACGAGCCGCGCCGCTTCAGTTTGCTGACCATCATCTCGCTGATCATCGCCGTGGTGGCGCTGGGTGTGGCCGGGTGGACGCTGTACAAGACGGAGTTCAGCAAGACCGAGTACGACCCGACGCAGATCGCCGACGCCAAGGGCCGGGTCTGCGGTGCGGCCGACGTCGTGCGCCGCGGCATCTCGATCAACACCAACCTGGCCCCGGCGGGCGGTCCGCAGGACGTCACCGGCGCGCAGGCCGTCGCGGCCAATGCCAGGATCTCGCTGTACGACGGCGGCCAGTACCTGCTGGAGCGCATCGATCCGGCGACGCCGGCTCAGCTCGCCGACAAGGTTCGCGAATTCGCCAACAACCTGATGGACATCGGCGCGAACGCTACGGCCGGGGTGCCCAACGACGAACCGGCGCAAGCGAAACGGCTGACCGACGCCGATGCGGCCAACACGACGATCACCGAGCTGTGTAAGTAGGCGCCAGCAGCGTGCGCGCGGCCGTCTTGGCCGCGTCCAGCGCGGCGGAGTCCCCGGCGATGCGCGACAACAGCAGCGCGCCCTCGACCAACGCGATCAGCGCGAGCCCGGTCCGGTCCGCATCGGCCTGCGGCCAGCCGTCGGCGCGCAACCGGTCGGTGATCGCCCGTCGCCAGCTGTCGAACACCGCGGCCGAGGCCGTCCGGACCTCGGCGCTGGCGTTGACCGACTCCGTGGCGATCGGCTCGATCGGGCAGCCGTCGCGCTGATCGTCGGCCAGACCCGCGGCCATCAGGTCGATCCAGCCGTCGACGATGTCGGTCACCGGCAGTTCGGTGGCCAGCACCTCGCGCAGCCGCCGCTCGATGTCGGAGCCCACGCGCTCGACCACCGCGGCCGCCAGCTGCTGTTTGCCGTCGGGGAAGTGGTGATACAGCGATCCGGCCTTGACCCCGGCGTCCTCGAGGATCTGGTTGACCCCGGTCGCGGCGTAGCCCTGCCTGCGGAACAGCACGGCCGCGGTATCGACGAGTGCGCTGCGGCTGCGGTCGGGGCGAGGCATCCCTTGACTTTACTAGAAAGGTCACTCAAGAATAGTTGAGCGACCACTAAAGAAGGGTGCCGCCGCGATGCAGCAGCTCATGTTCGAAGCCGCGGGAAGCTACGCCTGGCGCGAGGCGCCCGACCCGGAACTCAGCGACCCCAAGCAGGCGATCGTGCGGCCGCTGGCGGTGGCGTGCTGCGATCTCGACGTGGCGGTGGCGCAGGGCCGGTTGCCGATGCCGTCGTGGCACGCGGTCGGCCACGAGGGAGTCGCCGAAGTGGTCGCAATCGGCGACGACGTGCGGGCCGTGTCCGTCGGTGATCGCGTCGTCGTGCCGTTTCAGATCAGTTGCGGGCACTGCGCAGCGTGCGTGCGCGGAGTGACCGGGTCCTGCGCTTCGCTCCCGCTGATGGCGATGTACGGGATGGCGCCGTTGGCCGGCTTCGACGGCGGCGGTTTCATGGCCGACCTCGTGCTGGTGCCCTACGCCGACGCGATGCTGGTGGCGGTGCCCGACGGCGCCGACCCGGTAGCCGTGGCGTCGATGTCGGACAACGTGCCGGACGGCTGGCGCGGCGTCGGTCCCTACCGCCGCGAACTCGAGGCGCTGCCGCCCGGCGACCGGCGCGTCCTGGTGCTGGGCCGGCTGTCCATCGGCCTGTATGCAGCGGCGACGGCGGTGGCGCTGGGCGTGCCCGTCGACTACGTCGACACCGACCCGAACCGCCTCGCGGTCGCCGAGAAGCTCGGCGCGACCGTGCACGACCGGGACAAGCCCGACAAGTCGGCGAAGCCGTACCCGGTGACTGTGCACACCACCGCGGACCCCGCGGTGCTGGCCGCCACGCTGCGCGTCACCTGGCCGGACGGGGTGTGCACCGACACCGGCATCTACGCCGAGGGGGCGGTTTCCCTGCCGATGCTGTCCATGTACACCCGGGGCGTCCGCCTGGTCACCGGACGCGTCAACGCCCGCGCGGCACTGCCGGACGTACTTGATCTACTTGCGGGACAGGCTATTTCGTCGGTCGTCGAAAGGGTGGTGCCGTGGGAAGAGGCGCCGTCGGCGTGGCCGGCGATGACCGGCAAGACGGTGTTCACCCGCGCGTAGCTCAGGCGACGTCGGCGACGAAGATCGCCATCCGGCCGACCTGCATCCGGGCCATCCGCGGCAGCCCGGTGCCGTCGCCGCCTGCCGGCACGATCCGGGGATTGACCAGGTGCAGCTCGCGCCGGCCGAGCCGCAGGTCGGCCTCGCCGGCGGCCAGCACGTTCCTCACCCAGTCGGTCTTGCCGTGGCCGAGCGCCACGGCGACGGTATCGCCGTCGCGATAGGCAGTGACGATCGTCTCGTACTGCTTGCCGGATTTGCGGCCGCGATGAATGACCGTCGACAGCCCCGGCATCACCTTCGCCAACGGGCGGACCATCTTGTTGAGGTATTTGACCTGCAGATTCTCGAACCACGGCGGGAACACCATGGGCACGCCGGGAGCGTTGTTGGGGTGCTCGCTGGCTCGCATGACGCCTCCATAACCGATTTGGTCTGCTCTGGGAGAATGGACAGCGTGAATGTATCGCCGGGGCCGATCGCCCGCATCGACTTGCGCAACCGCTCGCTGAGTGCGGCGCAGTTGCGGGCCGCGCTGCCCAGGGGCGGTGTCGACGTCGACGCGGTGCTGCCGCGGGTGCGCCCGATCGTCGACGCCGTCGCCGAGCGCGGCGCGCAGGCCGCCCTGGAGTACACCGAATCGTTCGACGGCGTGCGTCCCGCGCAGGTCAGGGTGCCGGCCGACCGGCTCGCGGCCGCGCTGGCCGCACTGCCCGCCGACGTGCGGGCCGCGCTGGAGGTCGCGATCGACCGCGCCCGCGCCGTGCACGCCGATCAGCGCCGCACCGACACCACCACCACGCTGGGCCCCGGCGCGACCGTCACCGAGCGCTGGGTGCCGGTCGAGCGGGTCGGCCTCTACGTGCCCGGCGGCAACGCCGTCTACCCGTCGAGCGTGGTGATGAACGTGGTGCCCGCGCAGACCGCAGGCGTGGACTCGCTGGTGATCGCCAGCCCGCCGCAGGCCGGCAACCCCGAGCCGTTCACCGGCCTGCCGCACCCCGCGATCCTGGCCGCGGCGGCACTGCTCGGCGTCGAGGAGGTGTGGGCGGTCGGCGGCGCGCAGTCCGTGGCGCTGCTCGCGTACGGCGGCACCGATACCAACGGCACCGAGCTCGCGCCGGTCGACATGATCACCGGCCCCGGCAACATCTATGTCACCGCCGCCAAGCGCATCTGCCGCTCGCAGGTCGGCATCGACGCGGAGGCGGGCCCGACCGAGATCGCGATCCTCGCCGACCACACCGCCGACCCGGTGCACGTCGCCGCCGATCTGATCAGCCAGGCCGAACACGACGAGATGGCGGCCAGCGTGCTGGTCACCCCCAGCGTGGACCTCGCCGACGCGACCGACCGCGAATTGCAGAACCAGCTGGCGACCACCGTGCACCACGAACGGGTCAATGCGGCGCTGGGCGGACGGCAGTCGGCGACCGTGCTGGTCGACGACCTCGACGCCGGGATCCGGACCGTCAACGCGTACGCCGCCGAGCATCTGGAGATCCAGACGGTCGACGCGCGCGAGGTCGCCGGCCGGATCCGGTCCGCGGGCGCGATCTTCGTCGGCCCGTATGCACCGGTCAGCCTGGGCGACTACTGCGCGGGCTCCAACCACGTGCTGCCGACGGCAGGCTGCGCCCGGCACTCGAGCGGATTGTCGGTGCAGACGTTCCTGCGCGGCATCCACGTCATCGACTACGACGAGGCGGCGCTCAAAGACGTCTCCGGGTACGTCATCACGCTCGCCGAAGCCGAGAACCTGCCCGCCCACGGCGAGGCGGTCCGGCGGAGGTTCGAAAGGTGAGCCTCGGAGACCAGGTGACGCTCGAGGATCTGCCGCTGCGGACCGACCTGCGCGGCAAATCGCCTTACGGCGCACCGCAGTTGGACGTGCCGGTGCGGTTGAACACCAACGAGAACCCGCACCCGCCGACCAAGGCGCTGATCGACGACGTGACCGCGTCGGTGGCCGCGGCCGCCGGTGACCTGCACCGCTACCCGGACCGCGACGCGGTGGCGCTGCGGACCGACCTGGCGCGCTACCTCGCCGCGCAGACCGGCAATCCCGTCACCGTCGAAAACCTCTGGGCGGCGAACGGTTCCAACGAGATCCTGCAGCAGCTGCTGCAGGCGTTCGGCGGGCCCGGGCGCAGCGCGATCGGTTTCGTGCCGTCGTACTCGATGCACCCGATCATCTCCGACGGCACCCAGACCCGGTGGCTGGTGGCCAACCGCGGCGACGACTTCGCCCTCGACGTGGAGGTGGCCGCAGCGGCCATCGGCGAGCACACCCCCGACATCGTCTTCGTCGCCAGCCCGAACAACCCGTCGGGACAGAGTGTTCCGCTCGAGGATCTGCGCCGCCTGCTGGAGGCGATGAGCACCGGCGTGATGATCGTCGACGAGGCGTACGGCGAGTTCTCCTCGCAGCCGAGCGCGGTGCGGCTGATCGAGGAGTTCCCCACCCGGTTGGTGGTGACCCGCACCATGAGCAAGGCGTTCGCGTTCGCCGGCGGCCGGCTGGGGTACCTGATCGCCGCGCCGGCCGTGATCGACGCCATGCTGCTGGTCCGCCTGCCGTACCACCTGTCATCGGTCACCCAGGCCGCCGCCCGCGCGGCGCTGCGCCACGCCGACGACACCCTCGGCAGCGTGGCAACCCTGATCGCCGAGCGCGAGCGGGTGACGAAGGCGCTGTCGGACATGGGGTTCCGGGTCATCCCGAGCGACGCCAACTTCGTGCTGTTCGGCGAGTTCGCCGACGCCGCCGCCAGCTGGCAGCGCTACCTCGACGAGGGCATCCTCATCCGCGACGTCGGGCTGCCCGGCTATCTGCGCGCCACCACCGGCCTGGCCGAGGAGAACGACGCGCTGCTGGCGGCCAGCGCGCGCCTGGCCGCAACCGAACTTTCGACACTAGGAGCAACGTGAACGAGCCTCGTCGGGCGACGATCGAGCGCAAGACCAAGGAAAGCGACATCGTCGTCGAACTGAACCTCGACGGCACCGGCCAGGTGCACATCGACACGGGCGTGCCGTTCTTCGACCACATGCTGACCTCGCTGGGCAGCCACGCGAGCTTCGACCTGACCGTGCGCGCCAAGGGCGACATCGAGATCGAGGGACACCACACGATCGAGGACACCGCGATCGTGCTGGGCCAGGCGCTCGGTCAGGCGCTCGGTGACAAGAAGGGCATCCGGCGGTTCGGCGACGCGTGGATCCCGATGGACGAGACGCTCACCCACGCGGCGGTCGACGTGTCGGGCCGGCCGTACTGCGTGCACACCGGCGAGCCGGATCACATGCTCCACTTCACGATCGCCGGTTCGCAGGCGCCGTACCACACCGTCGTCAACCGGCACGTGTTCGAGTCGCTCGCGCTCAACGCCCGGATCGCGCTGCACGTGCGCACGATCTACGGTCGCGACCCGCACCACATCACCGAGGCCCAGTACAAGGCGGTGGCCCGCGCGCTGCGCCAGGCTGTCGAATACGACCCGCGCGTCACCGGCGTGCCCTCGACCAAAGGCACACTGTGACAAACAAAGTCGTCATCCTGGATTACGGTTCGGGCAATCTGCGCTCCGCGCAGCGGGCACTGGAACGCGTCGGCGTCGACGTCGAGGTGACCGCCGACGCGGACGCGGCGATGAACGCCGACGGCCTGGTGGTGCCCGGGGTCGGCGCATTCGAAGCCTGCATGACCGGGCTGCGCAAGATCGACGGGGCCAAGCTGATCGCCGACCGGGTGGCCGCGGGCCGGCCCGTGCTCGGCGTCTGCGTGGGCATGCAGATCCTGTTCTCGCGCGGCGTCGAATTCGGGGTGGAGACCACCGGCTGCGGCCAGTGGCCCGGCTCGGTGGTGCGACTCGACGCGCCGGTGATCCCGCACATGGGATGGAACGTCGTCGACAGCCCGCAGGGCAGCACGCTGTTCGCCGGGATGGAGGCGGGCACCCGCTTCTACTTCGTGCACTCCTACGCCGCCCAGCAGTGGGAAGGCGATCCGGCCGCCAAGCTCACCTGGGCCACCCACCACGTGCCGTTCCTCGCCGCCGTCGAGGACGGGCCCCTGTCGGCGACGCAGTTCCACCCCGAGAAGAGCGGCGATGCCGGTGCCGCATTACTCGCAAACTGGGTGAAGGCATTAGGTTGACCACCGATGAGCGCTCGCGCGAAGAGGAGACCACCACAGTGCCGCAACGACTGATTCTTCTTCCCGCCGTCGACGTGGTCGACGGCCGCGCCGTGCGCCTCGTGCAGGGACAGGCGGGCAGCGAAACCGAGTACGGCTCCGCACTCGACGCGGCGCTGACCTGGCAGCGCGACGGGGCGGAGTGGATCCACCTCGTCGACCTCGACGCCGCGTTCGGCCGGGGCAGCAACCGCGAACTGCTGGCCGAGGTGGTCGGCAAGCTCGACGTCGCAGTCGAATTGTCCGGCGGCATCCGCGATGACGACTCGCTGTCGGCGGCGCTGGCCACCGGCTGCGCCCGGGTGAACCTGGGCACCGCGGCGCTGGAGAACCCGCAGTGGTGCGCCAAAGTGGTCGCCGAACACGGCGACAAGGTCGCGGTCGGCCTGGACGTCAAGATCTCCGACGGCGAGCACCGGCTGCGCGGCCGCGGCTGGGAGACCGACGGCGGCGACCTGTGGGACGTGCTGGATCGGCTTGACCGCGAGGGGTGTTCGCGCTTCGTCGTCACCGACGTCACCAAGGACGGCACGCTCAACGGGCCCAACCTGGACCTGCTCGCAAAGGTCACCGACCGCACCGACGCGCCGGTGATCGCCTCCGGCGGGGTGTCCAGCCTCGACGACCTGCGGGCCATCGCGACCCTGACCGACCGCGGCGTGGAGGGCGCGATCGTCGGAAAGGCGCTGTACGCGGGGCGCTTCACGCTTCCCGAGGCGCTCGCCGCGGTGGAGCGGTAGATGGCGCTGGACACCGCCGACCTCGACGCGTTGGTCGCCGAGGCCGCCCAGATCCTCGAGACCGCATCCACCCCCTTCATCGAGGGCCACCGCGCGGACAGCGCCGTGCAGAAGAAGGGCAACGACTTCGCGACCGAGGTGGACCTGGCGATCGAACGCCAGGTGGTCGAGGCGCTGACCCGCAGCACCGGTATCGGCGTGCACGGGGAGGAGTTCGGGGGCGAGGACCTCGAGTCGCCGCTGGTGTGGGTGCTCGACCCGATCGACGGCACGTTCAACTACGCCGCGGGTTCCCCGATGGCGGCGATCCTGTTGGGCCTGGTGCGCAACGGCGAACCCGTGGCCGGGCTGACGTGGGTGCCGTTCACCGGCGAGCGGTTCACCGCGGTCGTCGGGGGACCGCTGCGCAGCAACGGCGTCGAACAACCCGGGGTGACGCGCGCGGACCTGTCGGAGTCGATCGTCGGGGTCAGCACGTTCAACGTCGACTCCCGCGGCAAGGTGCCGGGCCGCTACCGCCTCGCGGTGATCGAGAGCCTGAGCAGGCAGTGCTCGCGGATGCGCATGCACGGCGCCACCGGCATCGACCTCGCCTACACGGCGGCCGGAATCCTCGGCGGAGCAATCAGTTTCGGCGGGCACGTGTGGGATCACGCCGCCGGGGTGGCGCTGATCCGCGCTGCCGGCGGTGTGGTGACGGATCTGATGGGCAACGACTGGACCGTCCGGTCGCCGTCGGCGCTCGCCGGGGTGCCCGGCACCCACGAACAGCTGCTCGATCTGCTGCGCGCGGTCGGCGACCCCCGGGACTTCTGATGAACCCGAAAGACCTGGCGGTGCGGATCATTCCCTGCCTGGACGTCGACGACGGCCGGGTGGTCAAGGGCGTCAACTTTGAAAACCTGCGCGACGCAGGCGATCCCGTGGAGTTGGCCGCCGCCTACGACGCCGAGGGCGCCGACGAGTTGACGTTTCTGGACGTCACCGCGTCGTCATCGGGCCGGGCCACGATGCTCGAGGTGGTCAAGCGGACCGCCGAGCAGGTGTTCATCCCGTTGACCGTCGGCGGTGGGGTGCGGTCGGTGGCTGACGTCGACGTGCTGCTGCGCGCCGGCGCCGACAAGGTGGCGGTCAACACCGCCGCGATCGCGCGCCCGGAACTGCTGGCCGAGTTGTCGCGGCAGTTCGGCTCGCAGTGCATCGTGCTGTCGGTGGACGCGCGCACGGTGCCCCAGGACCAGGAGCCCACGGCGTCGGGATGGGAGGTCACCACGCACGGCGGGCGGCGGGGGACCGGTATCGACGCGGTCGAATGGGCCACCCGCGGAGCCGAACTCGGTGTCGGTGAGATCCTGCTGAACTCGATGGATTTCGACGGCACCAAGGCCGGTTTCGACCTGCCGATGATCAAGGCGGTGCGCGGCGCGGTGAACGTCCCGGTGATCGCCAGCGGTGGTGCGGGTGCGCCCGAGCATTTCGCGCCCGCGGTCGGCGCGGGTGCGGACGCGGTGCTGGCCGCCAGCGTGTTCCACTTCCGCGAACTGACGATCGGTCAGGTGAAGGCGGCGATGGCGGCCGAAGGGATCACCGTCCGATGACACTTGATGCGTCGATCGCGTCGCGGCTCAAGCGCGACGGCAACGGGCTGATCACCGCCGTCGTGCAGGAACGCGGCACCGGTCAGGTGCTGATGGTCGCGTGGATGGACGACATCGCGCTCGCCCGCACCCTGGAAACCCGTCGGGCGACGTACTTTTCGCGGTCCCGCCAGCAGCACTGGGTCAAGGGCGAGACCTCCGGGCACACGCAGTATGTGCACTCGGTGCGGCTGGACTGCGACGGCGACACGGTGCTGCTCGAGGTCGACCAGGTCGACGGCGCCTGCCACACCGGCGACCACACCTGCTTCGACGCCGACCAGTTGCTCGCTCCGGAGCAGTGAACGTCAGACGTCGATGATGCGGGTGGCTTTCGCGCGCGCGGTCCATCGACCCTCGTCGTAACCGACCACAACCGGGTGGGCGAACGCGGCGCTGACGTTGTCGGTGGTCACCGTCTCCCGCGCCGGACCCGCTGCGACCGTGCGTCCCTCGGCGATCAGCAGGGCGTGCGTCGTCGTCGTCGGCAGTTCCTCGAGGTGATGGGTGACCAGGATCGAGGCCACGTCGGGGTGCGTCTCGTCGAGCGAGTCCAGCGTCTCCAGCAACTGCTCGCGGGCGGCCACGTCGAGCCCCGTCGTCGGTTCGTCGAGCAACAGCAGCTTCGGCTCGGCCACCAGTGCCCGCGCGATCAACGTCCGTCCCCGCTCGCCCTGCGACAGCGTCGCCCACCCATCAGTCGCCTTGTGCGTCAAGCCCACTGCGTCGATCATCGCCTCGGCGCGCGCGATCTCCGCGGCGCTCGGCGTCCACCGCATCGGGATGTCGATGGTCGCCGTGATGCCGGTCAGCACGACCTCACGGACAGTCAGCGAGTACTGCAGCCGGTGCCGCGGGTTGACGTGGCCGATCGAGTGGCGCAGTCGGGCCAGGTCGACCCGGCCCATCTGCTCGCCGAGGATGCGCACCGTACCGCTGCTGGGGAACTGCACCGCGGCGCAGAACCCGAGCAGCGTGCTCTTGCCCGCGCCGTTCGGGCCGAGCAGCGTCCAGTGTTCACCCGCGTGCACGCTCAACGAGATGCCGTCGATGATTTGTTTGCCGTCGCGGCGAAACGTCACGTCGGCGAGTTCGAGAACCGGTGTCATACGCGTTGCCGCAGCACCTCGAGTGCCTTATCCGCGTGGCCGTCCATGTTGATCTCCGAGGCGATGACCGCCAGCACGGTGCGATCCGTGTCGATCACGAACGTGGTCCGTTTGACCGGCATGAACTTGCCCAGCAGACCCCGCTTGACGCCGAACTGGGCGGCCACCGTCCCGTCGGCGTCCGACAGCAGTGGATAGTCGAAGTTCTGTTTGGTCGCGAACTCGGCCTGCTTGTCGACCGCGTCGGTGCTGATGCCCACCCGGCTGGCGCCGACGGCCGCGAATTCGGAAGCCAGATCCCGGAAGTGGCAGGCTTCCTTCGTGCAGCCCGGCGTCATCGCCGCCGGGTAGAAGAACAACACGATCGGCCCGTCGGCGAGCAACTCGGTGAGCGAGCGGACCGCACCCGTCTGGTCCGGCAGCTGGAAATCGGCAACGCTGTCACCCTGCTTCATGATCGACCACGCTACGCCGCGCACGCCCAGACCGACGTTTTGGTTGGTTCAAGGCCGCCAGATCGACCATTGCGTCGGTTTCGAGGACGGAAAACCGTTGGTGCCGATGGTCGCCTGCATGCGAACCTCGTGACGATGTTCGCGACCGACGGATACCTCAAGATCGAACAGGCGGCGCCGCGTGCGGTGGCCGACGCGGCGCGGGCGGTGCTGTGGCGCCAGCTAGGGCTCTCACCCGACGCGCCCGAGTCCTGGACCGAGCCGGTGCGCTGGGCGGCCGACATGACCGGCGAAGGCCCGTTCGGTGAGCTGGTCCGCAGCCCGAAACTCGCTGCGGCACTGGATCAGATCTGCGGTGTCGGCGGCTGGACGCCGCGGGGATCGCTCGGCAACATCCCGGTGCGCTTCCCGGTGTCGCGGCCCGCCGAGGACCGCGGCTGGCACATCGACGCCAACACCCCGCTGCCCGACGGTTCCTGGGCGGTGACCGGACGCCCACACACCGTCCTGCTGCTCACGCTGCTCTCCGAGGTCGGTCCCGACGACGCGCCGACCCGCATCAGGGTCGGATCGCACCGCGATGTCGCCCAGGTGCTGGGGCCCGAACCGGTCGAACTCGCCGAGATGGGCCGCCTCGTCGACGAGGCGAGCGCGTCGCGTCCGGTGATCTACGCCACCGGCGCGCCGGGCGACATGTATCTGCTGCACCCGTTCACCGCGCACGCAGCCGACGAGCATCGGGGCAGCACACCGCGGTTCATGGCGCAGTCGCCGGTGATGCTGACCGCGTCTGGGACACTTGACGGGTGCAGACAACCGCCAACCCGCTGGCGATAACCACCTCGCGTGAGGACTTCCGCGCGCTGGCCGCAGGCCACCGCGTGGTGCCGGTGACCCGCAAGGTGCTCGCCGACAGCGAGACCCCGTTGTCGGCGTACCGCAAGCTGGCGGCCAACCGGCCCGGAACGTTCCTGCTCGAGTCCGCCGAGAACGGCCGGTCGTGGTCGCGCTGGTCGTTCATCGGCGCCGGCGCCCCGTCGGCGTTGACCGTGCGTGACGGCGAGGCGGGGTGGCTGGGGACGACGCCCCAGGACGCGCCCAGCGGCGGAGACCCGCTGCAGGCGCTGCGCGCGACGCTGGAACTGCTCAAGACCGAACCCGTGCCGGGCCTGCCGCCGCTGTCGAGCGGGCTGGTCGGCTTCTTCGCCTACGACATGGTGCGCCGGCTGGAGAAACTGCCGACGCTGGCCGTCGACGACCTGCACCTGCCGGACATGCTGCTGCTGCTGGCCACCGACATCGCCGCCGTCGACCACCACGAGGGCACGATCACGCTGATCGCCAACGCGGTCAACTGGAACGGCACCGACGAACGGGTCGACTGGGCCTACGACGACGCCGTGGCCCGCCTCGACGTGATGACCGCCGCGCTCGGCGAGCACCTGCCGTCGACGGTCGCGACGTTCAGCCGACCCGAACCCACCCACCGGGCGCAGCGCACGGTCGAGGAGTACGGCGCGATCGTCGAGAAACTCGTACGCGACATCGAAGCCGGCGAGGCGTTCCAGGTGGTGCCCTCGCAGCGCTTCGAGATGGACACCAGCGCCGACCCGCTCGACGTGTACCGGATGCTGCGGGTGTCCAACCCCAGCCCGTACATGTATCTGCTCAACGTGCCCGACGCCGCCGGCGGTCTGGACTTCTCGATCGTCGGCTCCAGCCCCGAGGCGCTGGTGACCGTCAAGGACGGTCGGGCCACCACGCACCCGATCGCGGGCACCCGGTGGCGCGGCGCGACCGAGGAGGAAGACCTGCTGCTCGAGAAGGAGCTGCAGAGCGACGAGAAGGAACGCGCCGAACACCTGATGCTGGTCGACCTCGGCCGCAACGATCTCGGCCGGGTCTGCCAGCCCGGCACGGTGCGCGTCGAGGACTACAGCCACATCGAGCGCTACAGCCACGTCATGCATCTCGTGTCGACGGTCACCGGCTTGCTGGCCGAGGGCAGGACCGCGCTCGACGCGGTGACCGCATGCTTCCCGGCGGGCACGCTCTCCGGTGCGCCGAAGGTGCGCGCGATGGAGTTGATCGAGGAGGTCGAGAAGACCCGTCGCGGGCTCTACGGCGGTGTGCTGGGCTATCTCGACTTCGCCGGCAACGCCGACTTCGCGATCGCCATCCGCACCGCGCTGATGCGCAACGGCACCGCCTACGTGCAGGCCGGCGGCGGCGTCGTCGCCGATTCGAACGGCCCCTACGAGTACACCGAGGCGTCCAACAAGGCGCGCGCGGTGCTCAACGCCATCGCCGCGGCCGAGACCCTGACCGAGCCATGATCAGGGCCGCGCAGCTGGGACTCGTGCTCGCCGCCGCGGCGCTGTGGGGCGCGTCGAGGCTGACGTGGGTCGACGTGACGTCGTTCGACGGTCTGGGCCAGCCCAAGACGGTCGCGCTGTCCGGTGGCACGTGGTCGACGGCGCTGGTCCCGCTCGCAGTTCTGCTGCTGGCCGCGGCGGTCGCGGCGCTCGCGGTGCGCGGCTGGCCGCTGCGGGCGCTGGCCGTGCTGGTCGCCCTGACCAGCGCCGGGACCGGGTACTTGGCCGTCAGCCTGTGGGTGATCGACGACGTCGCGGTGCGGGCGTCGCACCTCGCCGAAGCCCCGGTCGCCGACATCGTCGGCACCCAACGTCACTACGCCGGCGCGGTGATCACCGTCGTCGCCGCGGTGCTCACGCTGGCCTGCGCGGTGCTGATGGTGCGGGCGGCCCGCAGCGACCCGTCCGGCGCCGCCCGGTACAGCCGCCGCAGCACCGCCGCGCGCCAGGACGATCCGGCCGAGGCGATGTCCGAGCGGGCCATCTGGGACGCCCTCGACGAGGGCTCCGATCCGACCCGGGATCCGACCGATCCAGACAACAAGGGCCGGTGATCGCCGATGCTGTGGTGGCGACTACCCTTCGTGGTTGAAGATCGTCCGGTCATGTCGGGGGAAGGAAAGCGGCACTCATGAGTTCGGCAACCGTGCTCGACTCGATCATCGAGGGAGTTCGTGCCGACGTCGCTGCCCGCGAAGAGCTCATCCCGCTCGCCGAGATCAAGGCCAAGGCCAAGGACGCACCGCCGCCGCTGGACGTGATGGCGGCGCTGCGTGCACCGGGCATCGCGGTGATCGCCGAAGTCAAGCGCGCCAGCCCGTCGCGCGGTGAACTGGCCGCCATCGCCGACCCCGCGGATCTGGCCCGCGCCTACGAGAGCGGCGGCGCGCGGGTGATCAGCGTGCTGACCGAACAGCGCCGGTTCAACGGCTCGCTCGCCGACCTCGACGCCGTGCGCGCCGCGGTGTCAATCCCGGTGCTGCGCAAGGATTTCATCGTGCGGCCGTACCAGATCCACGAGGCGCGTGCCCACGGCGCAGACATGCTGCTGTTGATCGTCGCGGCGCTGGAGCAGCCGGTGCTCGAATCGCTGCTGGAGCGCACCGAGTCGCTGGGCATGACCGCGCTCGTCGAGGTGCACACCGAGGAGGAGGCCGACCGGGCGCTGTCCGCCGGTGCCACCGTGATCGGCGTCAACGCCCGCGATCTGAAGACCCTCAGCGTCGACCGGGACTGCTTCGCGCGGATCGCGCCGGGCCTGCCGTCCGGCGTCATCCGCGTGGCGGAGTCCGGTGTGCGGGGGACGGCAGACCTGCTCGCCTACGCCGGCGCCGGTGCCGACGCGGTACTCGTCGGCGAGGGACTGGTCACCAGCGGTGATCCCCGCACCGCCGTCGCCGATCTCGTCACCGCAGGCACGCATCCGTCGTGCCCCAAGCCCTCGCGGTGAGCCGTGGCCGACAACGCCGGGCCTGAACTGCCCCGTTCCAGTGCGGCCGTGGCCGAGCCGACCCCGCATGACCCCGACGAGCGCGGCCACTTCGGTGTCTACGGCGGCCGCCTGGTCGCCGAGGCGCTGATGGCGGTGATCGAGGAGGTCACCTCGGCGTACGAGAAGGCCCGCGGCGATCAGACGTTCCTCGACGAACTGGACCGGCTGCAGCAGCACTACAGCGGCCGCCCCTCGCCGCTGTACGAGGCCGAGCGGCTGTCGGAGCACGCCGGGGAAGCCCGGATCTTCCTGAAGCGAGAAGATCTCAACCACACCGGATCCCACAAGATCAACAACGTCCTGGGCCAGGCGCTGCTGGCGCGGCAGATGGGCAAGACCCGGGTGATCGCCGAGACCGGCGCCGGACAGCACGGTGTGGCGACCGCGACGGCGTGCGCGCTGCTGGGGCTCGAGTGCGTCATCTACATGGGCGCTGTGGACACCGCGCGCCAGGCGCTCAACGTGGCGCGGATGCGACTGCTGGGCGCGACGGTCGTCTCGGTCGAGGCCGGATCGAAGACGCTCAAGGACGCCATCAACGAGGCGTTCCGCGACTGGGTCACCAACGCCGACAACACCTACTACTGCTTCGGCACCGCCGCCGGACCGCATCCGTTCCCGACGATGGTGCGCGATTTCCAACGCGTGATCGGGCTGGAGGCGCGCGCGCAGATCCTGGCGCAGGCGGGGCGGTTGCCCGACGCGGTGACCGCGTGCATCGGCGGCGGGTCGAACGCGATCGGGATCTTCCACGCTTTCATCGACGATCCCAACGTGCGGCTCGTCGGATACGAGGCCGCCGGTGACGGGGTCGAAACCGGCCGGCACGCAGCGACTTTCACGGGTGGTTCACCCGGGGCGTTCCAGGGTTCGTTCTCCTACCTGCTGCAGGACGACGACGGCCAGACCATCGAATCGCATTCGATCTCAGCGGGTTTGGATTATCCGGGCGTCGGTCCCGAGCACGCGTTCCTCAAGGACACCGGTCGCGCGGAGTACCGTCCCATCACCGACAGCGAGGCGATGGACGCGTTCTCGTTGCTCTGCCGCACCGAGGGGATCATCCCGGCGATCGAATCCGCGCACGGCCTCGCGGGCGCACTGAAGCTGGGTCGCGAGCTCGGCCGCGGTTCGATCGTGTTGGTGAACCTGTCGGGCCGCGGGGACAAGGACGTCGAAACCGCCGCGAAATGGTTCGGGTTGCTGGACGGTGCGCCGTGAGCCGGTTGGGACCGATGTTCGACGCCTGCCGTGCCGAAGAACGCTCCACGTTCATCGGCTACCTGCCGACCGGCTTCCCGGACGTGCCGACTTCCATCTCCGCGATGACCACCCTCGTCGAAAACGGTTGCGACGTCGTGGAAGTCGGGATCGCGTATTCCGACCCCGGCATGGACGGCCCGGTCATCGCGGCGGCGACGGATGTCGCGTTGCGCGGTGGTGTGCGGGTGCGGGACGCGCTGGCAGCGGTCGAGGCGATCAGCAACGCGGGCGGACGCGCCGTCGTGATGACGTACTGGAATCCCGTACTGAAGTGGGGCATCGACGCTTTCGCGCGGGACCTGGCGGCGGCCGGCGGCCTCGGCCTGATCACGCCGGACCTGATCCCCGAAGAGGCCGACGAGTGGATGGCAGCATCGGAGACGCACGATCTGGACCGGATCTTCCTGGTGGCGCCGTCGTCGACGCCGGAGCGGCTGGCGATGACGGTCAACGCGTCGCGCGGCTTCGTCTACGCCGCCTCGACGATGGGAGTCACTGGCGCGCGCGATGCGGTGTCCAACGCGGCACCGGAATTGGTGCGACGGGTCAAAGAGGTCTCGGACATCCCGGTCGGCGTGGGCCTGGGCGTCAGGTCGGCCGAACAGGCCGCGCAGATCGGCGCGTACGCCGACGGGGTCATCGTGGGTTCGGCTTTGGTGTCGGCGCTGCAGACCGGCCTCGACGCGGTCGCGGCGCTGACCGCGGAACTCGCTGACGGAGTTCGGCAGAGGATCTCTGCGTGACGACGACCTTCTTGGCGGCGATCCCCAGCCCCGCGCAGGGCGTCTGGCACATCGGGCCGGTTCCGCTGCGGGCGTACGCGTTGTTCATCATCGTCGGCATCATCGCGGCACTCGTCATCGGCGACCGCCGGTGGGAGGCGCGTGGCGGTGAGCGGGGCGTCATCTACGACATCGCGTTGTGGGCGGTGCCGTTCGGTCTGATCGGTGGCCGGCTGTACCACGTGATGACCGATTGGTGGCGGTACTTCGGCGAGAACGGAGCCGGGCTGGCCGGGGTCTTCCGGATCTGGGACGGCGGTCTCGGAATCTGGGGAGCGGTCGCGCTCGGTGGCGTCGGCGCATGGATCGCCTGTCGGCGGCGGGGGATACCGCTGCCCGCGTTCGGGGACGCGATCGCGCCGGGAATCGTGCTGGCGCAGGCGATCGGGCGCATCGGCAACTACTTCAACCAGGAGCTGTGGGGCGCCCCGACGACGCTGCCGTGGGCGCTGGAGATCTATGAGCGGCGCGACGCCTCGGGTGCGCTCGACAACCTCAACGGTGTGTCGACCGGCGAGGTGGTGCACCTCGTCCATCCGACGTTCCTCTACGAACTGCTGTGGAACCTGCTGGTTTTCGCGGTGCTCATCTACGTCGACCGGCGCTTCAAGTTCGGCCACGGCCGGCTGTTCGCGATGTATGTGGCGGGTTACTGCCTGGGCCGGTTCTGGATCGAACTGCTGCGGGTCGACGACGCCACGTTGATCGACGGCGTCCGGATCAACTCGTTCACGTCGACATTCGTGTTCATCGGCGCCGTGGTGTACATCATGGTCGCGCCGAAGGGTCGTGAAGACCCGGCCACACTCCAGGGCGACGATCGCGCCGAGGACCTGACCGAAGAACTCGCGGCTGTCGGCGCTACTGCGGGTGTTGTGGCCGCGGCGAAAGCTGCTGCGGCCGATGAGGAAGAGGATCTCAAGGCCGCCGAGGACGAGGCGACTCGAGAGATCGCGGCCGAAGACTTCGGCGCCGACGTCGCCGGTGTGCCCGCCGACGATCTGGAGGAAGCCGAGGAGTTCGCGCTGGAGGGCGACGACCCCGAAGCCACGTCCGACACCGCGGAAGCCGTCGCGGAGGCAGAGGAACTCGCCGACGACGTGGCCGTCGCACCTGCCGAGGAAATCCTGGAGGCTGAGGAGTTCGCCGAAGCCGGTGAAGCCGCGGATGCCGAAGCTGGGCTCGGCGCCGTTGAGGGTGAGGAAGCGTCCGACGCCTTGGCGGATGCGGCTGAAGCGCACGACGCGGCTGTTGAGGGCGAGGCGGAGGCCGCCGAGCTGGCCGAGGAAGCCAGCTCCGGTGAGGAACCCGCAGAGGCGGAGGCCGGCCTTGGCGCTGTTGAGGGTGAGGAAGCCTCCGACGCCTTGGCCGACGCATCTGAGGCCCACGACGCGGCTGTTGAGGGCGAAGCTGAAGCCGCCGAGCTGGCCGAAGAAGCCAGCGCCGCCGAGGAACCCGCAGAGGCGGAGGCCGGGCTTGGCGCTGTTGAGGGTGAGGAAGCCTCCGACGCCTTGGCCGACGCATCTGAGGCCCACGACGCTGCCGTCGAGGGCGAAGCTGAGGCCGCCGAGCTGGCCGAGGAAGCCAGCGCCGCCGAGGAGACGCCCGAGGCTGTCGCCGAGGCTGAAGAACTGGCCGATGAGGTGGCCGCGGCGCCTGCCGAGGAGATCGCGGAGGCTGAGGAGTTCGCCGAAGCCGGCGAAGCCGCAGAGGCCGAGGCTGGGCTTGGCGCTGTCGAGGGTGAGGAAGCCTCCGACGCCTTGGCCGACGCATCTGAGGCCCACGACGCTGCCGTCGACGGCGAAGCTGAGGCCGCCGAGCTGGCCGAGGAAGCCAGCGCCGCCGACGAACCCGCAGAGGCGGAGGCTGGGCTTGGCGCTGTCGAGGGTGAGGAAGCCTCCGACGCCTTGGCCGACGCATCTGAGGCCCACGACGCTGCCGTCGACGGCGAAGCTGAAGCCACCGAGGTGGCTGAGGAGGCCAGTACCGACGAGGAAACGCCCGAGGAAATCGCGGAGGCTGAGGAGTTCGCCGATGCCGGTGACGCCGCGGATGCCGAAGCTGGGCTTGGCGCCGTCGAGGGTGAGGAAGCGTCCGAAGCCTTGGCCGATGCGTCCGAGGCCCACGACGCCGCCGTAGAAGGCGAAGCCGAGGCCGCCGAGGTGGCTGAGGAGGCCAGCTCCGGCGATGAGACGCCCGAGGCTGTCGCGGAGGCTGAAGAACTGGCCGATGAGGTGGCCGCGGCGCCTGCCGAGGAGATCGCGGAGGCTGAGGAGTTCGCCGAAGCCGGCGAAGCCGCAGAGGCCGAAGCCGGGTTGGGCGCGGTCGAGGGTGAGGAAGCCTCCGACGCCTTGGCCGGTGCGTCCGAGGCCCACGACGCCGCCGTAGGAGGCGAAGCCGAGGCCGCCGAGCTGGCCGAGGAAGCCGAAGCTGCCAACGAAGCCGAGGCCGGCGACGCAGACGAAGCCGAAGCCGATCTGGGCGCTGTCGAGGGCGAGGAGGCAGACGACGCCCCAGCCGACGAGTCGGGGGCTCGCGAGTCAGCTGTTGATCAGACAGGCGCTGACACCTCCGAAACCGTAACTCCCGCTGCACAATCCACCGCCGAGTCTGGTGGTCGCGTTCGTCGCTGGCTGCGCGCCCGACGTAATCGCTAGAACGAATCTCGAGTTATCCACAGGCGAAGTTTTTCTTCGCCCCAACGTCCGACCCCGCGGGTAATATCGAACACATGTTCGAGCAGGCGGATGATGTGGCGGTGGTGGAGGCCATCGCTGCGGCGTCGCGTGCGCAGAACGCGGCGTGCGGTCAAGAGATGCGCGCCATTGGTGAGCTCTATGCCCGTCGGGCGCCCGAGGACGAGGACGAGCGACTGACGTGGGCGGTTGACGGGCATGCCAACGTGGTCGCCGAGATCTCGGCGGCACTCAATATCAGCCGTGGGCGGGCGGCGAGCCGGCTGGATGTGGCGATCGACCTGCGCGAGCGCCTGCCCAACGTCGGGGAGGTGTTCGCCGCCGGGGACATCGACTACCGGATGGTGATCGCGCTGGTCAATCGCAGCAGCAACGTCGAAGACCCTGAGCTGCTGGCCCGCCTGGACGCCGAGTTCGCCCGCCGGGCCCCGAAGTGGATGAACCTGTCGGGGCCCAAACTTGGTGAGCGCATCGACATGTGGGTCGAAAAGTTCGACCCGGCCGGGGTGCGTGAACCCACACCGGAACGCGATGACCGCTATGTGCACGTTGCGCCGATGGGCGGCGGGATGGTTGAACTACCCCAGGTTTTCTTCCTATGCGGTTGCGAGGGCCGGGGCTGGCTGGCTCGCATGGTGTGAGTCCGCGGTGAGGGCGGTCTCGTACTCGGCTGGGGTGAGGTAGCCGAGGGCTTCGTGCAGGCGTTCCTGGTTGTACCAGGCCACCCATTGAGCGGTTGCCAGTTCGACGTCGTCGACGCCGCGCCAGCGCCGGCCGCGGTAGATCAGTTCTGTTTTGTAGGCGGCGTTGACTGCTTCGGCCAGGGCGTTGTCATAGCTATCTCCGCGAGATCCCACCGATGGCGCGATGTCGAGCTCAAGTAGCCGCTCGGTATAGGTCAGCGATAGGTATTGCGATCCGCGGTCGGAATGATGGATCAACTCAGAAAGATCTGAGTTCTGTTGCCAAACAGCATGATTGAACGCCTGAAGAGGTAAGTCTTCGGTGCTCATCGTGGGCGACACCGCCCACCCGACGATCCGTTTAGTGCAGGCATCGGTGACGAACGCGGTGTAGCAGAACCCCTGCCAGGTCCGCACGTAGGTGATGTCGGCGACCCAGAGCCGATTGGGTGCGCTGGTGGCGAACTGCCGGTTGACCAGATCGGCCGGTCGGGCCGCGGCGGGGTCGGTGATTGTGGTGAATACCGGTTTGCCGCGCCGCACACCGCGCAGGCCAGCCAAGTGCATTAACCTGCGGGTTTGTTCGCGTCCGATCGACCAGCCACGCCGGATCATGGCGTGCTGCATTTTCTTGACGCCGTAGACCGAGTAGTTCGCCCGGTGCACGGTGGCCAGCTCGGCGATCAGCAGCTCATCGCGCAGAGCGCGGTCGCAGCGGGGGCGGGTCTTGGCGTCGCGGTAACCGCGGGAGGTGAAAAACCCAGGGATAGCTGCCCGCAGAACACGGCAGATGAACTCGACCCCGAACTGATCGCGATGCGCATCGATGTAGGCGATCATTTCGTTCCTGGGCGGTCGAGTTCCGCTGCGAAAAACGCTGACGCAGACTTCAAAATCTCGTTCGCTCTTCGTAATTCGGCGACCTCGCGCTTGAGGCGGCGAATCTCAGCGTGCTCGGAGGTCGTCACGCCAGGGCGTTCGCCGGCATCGATCTGCGACTTACGCCGCCACCGACGCACCGACTCCTCGGCAACCCCGAGTTTGCTCGCAACAGACTTGATCGCCTCGAACTCAGACACTTCCGCAGACTCCATTGTGGTGTCCACCAAACGCAACGCACGCACCCGAAACTCGGGCGAATACTGACGGGGCATAACTTCCAATCCTCCTATAGAGATCGGAAGAAAACCTGGGGTAGTTCAGGTCGGGGTGTGGGCGCGGCTGGCCTTCGACGAAGGCGTCGCCTTCGATACCCGCATCGACGAGATCGCCGCCACCGTCTGTCGTGAGGATCCACGCACCGCCGAGCAGCGCCGGGTGGACGCGATGGTGGCCATCTCGCAAGGCCAGCTGCGGTTGGTGTGCGGTTGTGGTGCCTCCGATTGTCCGAATAGTGGGTCGGTGGCGCCGGCGGCGCAGGTGGTGATCAATGTGATCGCCGAGCAGGCCACCCTGGAGGGCTCGAACAATAACCCCGGGTATCTGCCGGGGTACGGGGCGATCCCGGCGGCGGTGCTGCGCGAGCGCGCCGCCACCGCCCAACTGCGCCCGCTCACGTTGCCTGAGCCGTGTGCGGAGGCCGGTTGCCGGCCCTCGGCGGCGTTGGCCCGGTTCATTCGGTGCCGCGATTTGGCGTGCCGGTTCCCCGGGTGTGACGTCCCGGCGTCGGCGTGTCAGATCGACCACACGGTCGCTTACCCGATGGGGCCCACCCATCCGTCAAACCTCAAGCTGCTGTGCGTGTTTCACCATCTGTTGAAGACGTTTTGGACCGGACGCACCGGGTGGGGCGACCTGCAACTGCCCGATGGCACCGTGATCTGGCGCGCCCCCAGCGGGAAGATGTACACGACCACACCGGCCGGGGCTGAGTTCTTCGCCGCGCTGGCCCAACCCACCGGCGTCATCGACCTGACCACACCAAGCGCAGCGCCCAACGATCACCGGGGCGCGATGATGCCCAGACGCCGCCGCACCCGCACCGAAGACAAGACCTACCGCATCGCCCTGGAACGCCAACACAACACCGCACGCATCACCCGCACAGACCTACTCATCGCCGAACGACTCGCCAGAAACGACGAACCACCACCCTTCTGACAACGCCGGCCTACGAAACCCGGTGCCTCAGTTGAGGCTACGAACGCGCTGAGCCCAGCACCACAGAAATCCCCACCACCTGATAGACGATGGCCCGCAGCGGGATTCGGAGCTCGCGGGCGCATCGTCATGTCCGCATGCGAAAAGGCGGGTTTTCCTTACTTACCGCGAGCACACCCGTCTGGCATGCTGGGCATCATGACTGAGCCGCAGTTCGGTGGCAGCGAGTACGGCAGCACGCCTCCGCCGCCGCCACAGCAGCCGCCATACCCGCCGCCACCTGGGCAGTACCCTCCGCCGCCCACCGGCTACCCCTCGGCCTACGGCGACCCGACCGCCCCGTATGGCCGGCACCCGATGACGGGGGAGCCTTACTCGGAGAAGTCGAAGATCATCGCAGGGCTCCTGCAACTGATCGGCCTGTTCGGCATCGTCGGCATCGGCCGCATCTACCTCGGCTACACGGGACTCGGCGTCGCCCAGCTTGTCGTCGGAGTGCTCACGTGCGGCGTCGGCGCCATCATCTGGGGCATCATCGACGCCATCCTGATGCTGACCGACCGGGTTCGCGACCCGCAGGGCCGGCCCCTGCGCGATGGCACCTAGCACCACCACCAAACGCCTGTACCCGGCGCTCGGGGCGGGCGCGGTACTGGCTGGTGCCCTGGCTTACATCGGCATCGGCGACCCGCACGGTCCCGGCTTCGTCTTCCCGCCGTGTCCGTTCCACGCCCTCACCGGGCTCTACTGCCCGGGCTGCGGCGGCCTCCGGATGACGCACGATCTGCTGCACGGTGACCTCGCCGCGGCTTTCGTCGACAATGCCTTCGTCCTCATCGGCCTGCCTGTCCTACTGGCCTGGCTGTTCCTGAGGTCCCGGCAGGGCAAACCGGCGATGAACACCGTGACAATCGTCGTGATTTTCGTCTCGGTCGCCACGTGGACGATCGTTCGTAACCTGCCCGGATTCCCGCTGGCCCCGACGGTTCTCGACGGGTGATCCAGCAACCTCGCTGATACACTGGGCGACGGGCCGGTGCAGTCCCGGACATGAACACTTCCGGACTGCGAAGGTGCCCCTCGATGCTGTTTTCGGCATTCCCCGAACCCCAGGGTCTCTACGACCCAGACAACGAAGCAGACTCCTGCGGCGTCGCCATGGTCGCCGACATCAAGGGCCGCCGCTCGCACAGCATCGTCGTCGACGGGCTGATCGCCCTCGAACACCTCGACCACCGCGGTGCCGCCGGCGCCGAGACCAACAGCGGCGACGGTGCCGGCATTCTCATCCAACTTCCCGTCGATTTGCTCCGCGAAGTCGTCGACTTCGAACTTCCGCCCCCGGCACTCGACGGTGAGAACACCTTCGCCGCCGGCATCTGCTTCATGCCCGCCGAACCAACCGCGCGCACCGCCGCCCGCGAATCCATCGAGGCCATCGCCGACGACGAAGGCCTCAAGGTCCTCGGCTGGCGGCCCCTGCCGATCGATCCGCTCGGGGCGGACCTTGGCGCGACGGCGCTGGGCTGCATGCCGCACATGGAGCAGTTGTTCGTCGCCTCCACCGACAGCGTCAGCGGCATCGAACTCGACCGCCGCGTCTACCCACTGCGCAAACGCGCCGAACGCGAAGGCGTCTACTTCCCGTCGCTGTCCAGCCGTACCATGGCTTACAAAGGCATGCTCACCACCAAGCAACTGCCGCAATACTTTCCGGATCTGCGCGACGAACGCTGCCGCAGCGCCATCGCGATCGTGCACAGCCGCTTCTCGACCAACACCTTCCCGTCCTGGCCGCTGGCGCATCCCTTCCGCTTCGTCGCCCACAACGGCGAGATCAACACCGTCCGCGGCAACCGCAACCGCATGCACGCCCGCGAGGCCATGCTCGCCAGCGCCAAGATCCCGGGCGACCTGTCCCGCCTGTCGCCGATATGTAGCCCGGAGGCCTCCGACTCCGCGTCATTCGACGAGGTGCTCGAACTCCTGCACCTCGGCGGCCGCAGCCTGCCGCACGCCGTGCTGATGATGATCCCCGAGGCGTGGGAGAACAACACCACGATGGGCGCCGCCGAGCGCGCGTTCTGGCAGTTCCACGCCTCGCTGATGGAGCCGTGGGACGGGCCCGCCTGTGTCACGTTCACCGACGGCACACTGGTCGGAGCCGTGTTGGACCGCAACGGGTTACGGCCCGGCCGCTGGTGGCGCACCATCGACGACCGCATCATCCTGGCCAGTGAGAGCGGCGTGCTCGACGTGCCGTCGGCGCAAATCGTGGCCAAGGGGCGGCTACAGCCCGGCAAGATGTTCCTCGTCGACACCGCGGCCGGCCGCATCGTCAGCGACGACGAGATCAAGGACTCGCTGAGCAAGCAGGAACCGTACGGCGAATGGCTGCACGCCGGCCTGCTCGACATCGCGACGTTGCCCGACCGGGCCCACATGCAGCCCAACCACGAATCCGTGGTGCGACGGCAGATCGCCTTCGGCTACACCGAAGAGGACCTGCGCATCCTGCTCACCCCGATGGCGGCCTCCGGCACCGAACCATTGGGGTCGATGGGCACCGACACTCCCGCCGCGGTGCTGTCGCAGCGTTCCCGCCTGCTCTACGACTACTTCGTCGAGCTCTTCGCGCAGGTCACCAACCCGCCGCTGGACGCGATCCGCGAGGCCGTCGTCACCTCGATGGCCCGCATCATGGGTCCCGAGCAGAATCTGCTCGAACCCTCGGCGGCGTCCTGCCGCCAAATCGTGCTGCGCTGGCCGGTTCTCGACAACGACGAACTGAGCAAGCTCGTGCACATCAACGACGACGGTGAGCATCCCGGCCTGCGCACCACGGTGCTCAAGGCGCTCTACGACGTCGAACGCGGCGGGGAGGGGCTCGCCGACGCGATCGACGATCTACGGGCCAAAGCCTGCGACGCAATCGCCAAAGGTGCACGGACGCTGGTCATCTCCGATCGGGACTCCGACCACACCCGCGCGCCGATCCCGTCCCTGCTGGCGATCTCGGCCGTGCACCACCACCTGGTGCGCACCAAGGAGCGCACCGCCGTCGCACTGGTCGTCGAGAGCGGCGACGCCCGCGAAGTCCACCACATCGCGATGCTGATCGGCTTCGGCGCCGCCGCGGTCAATCCCTATCTCGCCTTCGAGTCGATCGAGGACCTCGTCCGCGAAGGCGAACTCACCGGCATCGAACCCCCTGCGGCCGTGCGCAATTACTGCAAGGCGCTGGGCAAGGGTGTAATGAAGGTGATGAGCAAGATGGGCATCTCCACCGTCGCCTCCTACACCGCAGCACAGGCATTCGAGGCCGTCGGGATCGACAAGCACGTCATCGACGAGTACTTCACCGGCACGCCCAGCCAACTCGGCGGCGTCGGACTCGACGTCATCGCCGAAGAGGTCAAGCAGCGGCACCGCCGCGCCTACCCCGAGAACCCGACCGAGCGTGTGCACCGTCGCCTCGAGGTCGGCGGCGACTACGCGTTCCGCCGCGAAGGTGAACTGCATCTGTTCACCCCGGAAGTGGTTTTCCTGCTGCAGCATTCGACCCGTACCGGGCGTGCCGATATCTTCCGCCGGTACTCCGAGGAGGTGAACCGGCTCTCGCGCGAGGGCGGGACGCTGCGTGGGCTGTTCGAGTTCAAGAACACCAGGCCGCCCGTCCCGCTCGACGAGGTCGAACCGGTCGAGAACATCGTGACGCGGTTCAACACCGGCGCCATGAGTTACGGCTCGATCTCGGCCGAGGCCCACGAGACGATGGCGATCGCGATGAACAACCTCGGCGGGCGGTCGAACTCCGGCGAGGGCGGCGAGGACACCGACCGCCTCTACGATCCGAAGCGGCGCAGCGCCGTCAAGCAGGTGGCCTCCGGACGGTTCGGCGTCACCAGCGACTACCTTGTGAACGCCACCGACATCCAGATCAAGATGGCGCAGGGCGCCAAACCCGGTGAGGGCGGCCAGCTTCCGGGTTTCAAGGTGTATCCGAACATCGCCAAGACGCGGCACTCCACGCCCGGCGTCGGCCTGATCTCCCCGCCGCCGCACCACGACATCTACTCCATCGAGGATCTGGCCCAGCTGATCCACGACCTGAAGAACGCCAACGACCAGGCCCGGATCCACGTCAAGCTCGTCAGCAGCGTCGGCGTCGGCACGGTGGCCGCCGGCGTGTCCAAGGCGCACGCCGACGTGGTGCTGATCTCGGGGTACGACGGCGGCACCGGCGCGGCACCGCTGACGAGCCTCAAGCACGCCGGCGTGCCGTGGGAGATCGGGCTCGCCGACACTCAGCAGACCCTGATGCTCAACGGGTTACGCGACCGCATCACCGTCCAGTGCGACGGCGGCATGCGCACCGCCCGTGACGTCGTCGTGGCCGCGCTGCTGGGTGCGGAGGAGTACGGGTTCGCCACCGCTCCGCTGATCGTGTCCGGCTGCATCATGATGCGCGTCTGCCACCTCGACACCTGCCCGGTCGGCGTGGCGACGCAGAACCCCGAGTTGCGTGCGCGGTTCACCGGCAAGCCGGAATTCGTGGAAAACTTCTTCCGGTTCATCGCCGAGGACATCCGCAAGTACCTCGCCGAACTCGGCTTCCGCAGCCTCGATGAGGCGATCGGCCACGCCGAAGTGCTCGACACCGATCCCGGTGTCGCGCACTGGAAGAGCCGCGGCCTGGACCTGAGCCCGGTCTTCGCTGTGCCGGCCGACGGGCACACCGGGGAGCCGACCCCGCGCCGCAAGGTCCGCGACCAGTACCACGCGTTGGACCAGGCCCTCGACCAGACATTGATCCAACTTGCCGAAGGTGCGCTCGAAGACGCGCATCCGGTGCGGCTGGATCTGCCGATCCGCAACGTCAACCGCACCGTCGGCACCCTGCTCGGCGCCGAAGTGACCCGGCGCTACGGCGCACAGGGACTGCCCGACGGCACCATCCACCTCACGCTGACGGGGTCGGCAGGCCAGTCGCTCGGCGCGTTCCTGCCGCCCGGCATAACGCTGGATCTCGTCGGCGACGCCAACGACTATGTCGGCAAGGGCTTGTCGGGCGGGCGGATCATCGTCCGGCCACCCGACGACGTGTTGTTCCTCGCTGAGGACAACGTGATCGCCGGCAACACCCTGCTGTTCGGGGCGACGTCGGGCGAGGTGTTCCTGCGCGGCCGCGTCGGCGAACGGTTCGCCGCCCGCAACTCGGGCGCGTTGACGGTCGTCGAGGGCGTCGGCGACCACGCGTGCGAGTACATGACCGGCGGACGGGTGGTGGTGCTGGGCCGCACCGGACGCAACATGGCTGCCGGCATGTCCGGCGGCATTGCGTTCGTGCTGGGCCTGGACCCGCGCCGGGTCAACACCGAGATGGTCGAACTGCAGCGCCTCGAACCCGAGGACCTCACCTGGCTGCACGACGTCATCGCCCGGCACGCCCAGTACACCGGCAGCAGCCTGGCGACCTCGGTACTCGCCGACTGGCCAAGGCGCAGCGCACAATTCACCAAGATCATGCCCCGCGACTACCAGCGCGTGCTGGAAGCCACCCTCACGGCCAAGCGCGAGGGGCGTGACGTCGACACCGCGATCATGGAGGCCAGCCGTGGCTGATCCCACCGGATTTCTGAAAGTCCCGAAAATCGAGGCCGCCAAACGACCCGTCGACGAGCGGGTCGGCGACTGGCGCGAGGTCTACGAACAGCTCGACCCGCACCAGCGCGCCGGCGAAGTGTCCCAACAGGCCCGCCGTTGCATGGACTGCGGAATCCCGTTCTGCCACTCCGGAAGTGCCGGCTGTCCGCTCGGCAACCTGATTCCCGAGTGGAACGACCTGGTGCGCCGCGGCCGATGGGACGCCGCCAGCGACCGGCTGCACGCGACCAACAACTTCCCGGAATTCACCGGCCGGTTGTGTCCGGCGCCGTGCGAGGCGGCGTGCGTGCTGTCGATCTCCGAGGAGCAGACCGGCGGCAGCGTCACGATCAAACGCATCGAGCAAACGATCGCCGACCAGGCGTGGATGGACGGCATCGTCGAACCCCAGCCCGCGGCGATCGCCACCGGCAAGCGGGTCGCGATCGTCGGCTCGGGTCCCGCCGGACTGGCTGCGGCACAACAACTCACCCGCGCCGGTCACGACGTCACCGTCTACGAGCGGGACGACCGGATCGGCGGGCTGATGCGCTATGGCATCCCGGAGTACAAGCTCGAGAAGGCCACCCTCGATCAGCGGTTGGCCCAGATGCGGGCGGAGGGAACGCGGTTCGTCACCGAGACCGAGGTCGGCGTCGACGTGACGATCGACCAGCTCCGCGCGCAGTACGACGCGATCGTGCTCGCGGTGGGCGCGCTGCGTGCCCGTGACCACGACGTCGAGGGCCGCCACCTCAAGGGTGTGCACCTGGCGATGGAGCATCTGGTGCCCGCCAACAAGGAATGCGAGGGTGACGGGCCGAGCCCGATCTCGGCCAAGGGCAAGCACGTCGTGATCATCGGCGGCGGCGACACCGGAGCGGACTGCCTGGGCACCGCGCACCGGCAGGGCGCGCTGTCGGTCACCCAGCTCGACTACAACCCCGAACCGCCGGAGGTCCGCGACGACACCCGCACACCGTGGCCGACGTGGCCGCTGGTGCTGCGCACGCGGCTCTCGCCGGCGCACGCCGAAGGCGGCGAGCGTCGCTACGAGGTGGCCGTGCAACGCTTCCTCGGCGACGACCGCGGCCGCCTGCGGGCGTTGGAGATCGCCGAGGTGAAGGTCGAACGCGACGCCGAGGGCCGCCGCGTCATCACCCCGGTCGGGGAGCCGATCGAGATCCCGTGCGAACTGGCGCTGCTGGCCATCGGATTCGAGGGCGTCGAGCACATGCCGGTGCTCGACGGGCTCGGGCTGTCGCTGAACCGGCGCGGCGCGCTGGCGTGCGGTTCGGACTGGCAGACCGACGCGCCGGGCGTGTTCGTCTGCGGGGACGCGCACCGCGGCGCGTCGTTGATCGTGTGGGCGATCGCGGAGGGCCGCAGCGCGGCACACGCGGTCGATGCGTACTTGATGGGGGAGTCGGATCTGCCCGCGCCGGTGATCCCGGGTGCGCTTCCGCTAGCGGTTGTCTGAATCGATTAACGACTATGCTCGGTTCCCGTGAATAGACGCGGAAAGATCGTCTGCACCCTGGGTCCGGCGACCGCCTCGGAGGAGGCGGTTCGTGCGCTGGTCGAAGCCGGTATGGACGTCGCCCGGCTGAACTTCAGCCACGGCGACTACCCCGATCACGAGGCCAACTACAAGAGAGTCCGGGCGGCGTCGGACGCCACCGGACACGCGGTCGGCATCCTCGCCGACCTGCAGGGACCGAAGATCCGGCTCGGCCGGTTCAAGGACGGACCGACGTTCTGGGCCAACGGCGAGACGGTGCGGATCACCATCGACGATGTCGAGGGCACCGCCGACCGGGTCTCGACGACCTACAAGCGGCTCGCCGAGGACGCCTCACCGGGCGACCGGGTGCTCGTCGACGACGGCAACGTCGGCCTGGTGGTCGACAGGATCGAAGGCAACGACGTCATCTGCACGGTCACCGAGGGCGGGCCGGTCAGCAACAACAAGGGCATGTCGCTGCCGGGGATGAACGTCTCGGCGCCGGCACTGTCGGAGAAGGACGTCGACGACCTCGAGTTCGCGTTGCCCCTCGGGGTAGACCTGATCGCACTGTCGTTCGTGCGCTCACCGGCCGACATCGAACTCGTGCACGAGGTGATGGACCGCGTCGGCAGGCGGGTGCCCGTCATCGCCAAACTCGAAAAACCCGAAGCCATCGACAACCTCGAAGCGGTCGTGCTGGCCTTCGACGCGATCATGGTCGCCCGCGGTGACCTCGGCGTCGAGTTGCCGCTCGAAGAGGTGCCGCTGGTGCAGAAGCGTGCGATCCAGATGGCAAGGGAGAACGCGAAACCCGTCATCGTCGCGACCCAGATGCTGGAGTCGATGATCGACGCGCCACGGCCGACCCGTGCCGAGGCGTCCGACGTCGCCAACGCCGTGCTCGACGGCGCCGACGCGGTGATGCTGTCCGGTGAGACGTCGGTCGGCAAGTATCCGCTCGAAGCGGTCAAGACGATGGCGCGCATCATCCATGCGGTCGAGGAGAACTCGGTGGCCGCGCCGCCGCTGACCCATGTCCCCCGCACCAAGCGTGGCGTCATCTCGTACGCCGCCCGCGACATCGGCGAGCGCCTCGACGCCAAGGCGCTGGTGGCCTACACGCAGTCCGGCGACACGGTGCGCAGGCTGGCGCGGTTGCACACCCCGCTGCCGCTGCTCGCGTTCACCTCGCTGCCCGAGGTGCGCAGCCAGTTGGCGCTGAGCTGGGGCACCGAGACGTTCATCGTGCCGCACATCCAGACCACGGACGGGATGATCCGCCAGGTCGACAAGTCGCTGCTCGAGCTCGGTCGCTACAAGCGCGGCGACCTGGTGGTGGTGATCGCGGGCATTCCGCCGGGCACAGTAGGGTCGACGAATCTGATCCACGTGCACCGGATCGGGGAGGACGACGTCTAGCAGGAGGTAACGGGTGGCCGGCTCGAGGGACTTCGACGAACTGCTCGCGATACTCGACCTCCGCCAGAGCGACGACGCCACCTACGTCGGGTCGCATCCCAGCAAGAACCCGGTGCGCACCTTCGGCGGGCAGATGATGGCCCAGGCGTTCGTCGCGGCCAGCCGCAGCCTGAACCATCCGACGTTGCCCAGCGCGATGTCGGCGCACTTCATCGCGGGCGGCGACCCGGAGAAGGACCTCGAGTTCCACGTCGTGCGGCTGCGCGACGAGCGCCGGTTCGCCAACCGCCGCGTCGACGTGATGCAGGACGGCGCACTGCTGACCACCGCGATGGTGTCCTTTCTGGCCGGCGGCCGTAGCCTCGAACACGGCATCGAGCCGCCGCCGGTGTCCGGCCCGCTGGAGGTCCCGCCGGTCGACGACCTGCTGCGCGGCTACGAGGATGTCGTGCCGCACTTCGTCAACGCGCTGCGGCCCATCGACTGGCGCTACACCAACGACCCGACGTGGGTGATGCGCAGTAAGGGCGAGACGTTGACGCACAACCGGGTCTGGATGAAGGCGCTCGGCGAGCTGCCCGACGACCCGGTGCTGCACGCGGCGGCGCTGATCTACTCGTCGGACACCACGGTGCTGGACTCGATTATCACCACGCACGGGCTGTCGTGGGGGTTCGACCGGATCTTCGCGGTCACCACGAACCACTCGGTGTGGTTTCACCGGCCGGTGCGCTTCGACGACTGGGTCCTGTATTCGACGTCGTCGCCGGTGGCGGCGGATTCGCGCGGTCTGAGCACCGGCCACTACTTCGATGCGGCGGGTCAGCCGATCGCCAGTGTCGTGCAGGAAGGCATCGTCAAGTACTTCCCGGCGCGCTGATCAGCGGGTCGGTGTCAAGGTGACGGAGAACTGGTCTTCCATGCGCTGCTGGAACTGCTCGGCGCACTGCTGCACGGCTTCCTGGTCGTTGCCGGCCCGGGAGACGCAGTCGATGTAGTCGGTGCCGCCGACCTCGTTGAAGCCCCACACCGCGAGCCAGATCATCACGATCGCCTCGATGATGCTCAGCACGCCGAGCACGATGCCGGCGACCGCGATGCCCCCGTTGTTGGCTTCGCCGCGCTTGGCGCGGTTCCAGCCCAGGAAGCCGAGGACCACCGCGACGGGGCCCAGCACGATGCCGCCGAAGACGGACAGCAGCGCGACGATCGCGACGACCAGCGCCGCGATACCGAGGCCGTTCTTCGGCGCCGGCGGTCCGGGCGGATAGCCCGGGTAGGCCGGGTAACCCTGCGGTGGCGGGGGATAACCACCTTGCGGCGGCGGCGGCGGATAGCCGCCCTGATACGCCCCGTACTGCGGCTGTTGCTGCGGCGGGTCCGGTTCGCTCATGCCGGTGAGGTTACTCCGAGCGGCAGGTGATGGGTGGCGATAACCACGGTGCGGTCGGCGGGGAAAAGCCCGCCGGGCGTGAGCAGTTCGGTGAGGATCCGTTGGCCGTCGTCGGCGTCGAGGTGTTCGGTGGGCTCGTCGAGCAGCACGATCGGGGCCGGGCTGAGCAGGGCGCGGGCCAGCAGCAGCCGCCTGCGCTGGCCGGCCGACACCGCGGCCGCGCCGCCGACGAGCACGGTGGACAACCCGTCGGGCAGCGCGTCGAGCCAGTCGCCGAGCCCGACCCGGCGCAGGGCGGCCCGGATTTCGTCGTCGTCGGCATCACCCCTGGCGACCAACAGGTTGTCGCGCACGGTGGTCGCGAACACGTGCGCGTCCTCGGCGAAGAACGTTGCGCCGTCGCAGTTTTCGGCGAGCTTGAGCAACTGTGTGGTCTTGCCCGATCCGCTCGGGCCGGTGATCGCGCGCCGCTCACCCGGCGTCGGAACGACGGGCGCGACGTCGGGCCGAGCCCGGTTCGATGGCGCCGGTTCGGTGAGTTCGGCGATCCTGCGGGCGGCGATGCGTGAGCGGGTGAGTTGGGCGGCCGCGGCGGGCAGCGCGCTCGTCGCCTCGAACGCCGACAGCGGCAGCAGCATGAGGATGGCGAGCGTGGTGGGTGCGACGGAGTCGGCGATCAGCACGGCCGCGATCACCGCGCCGAGCACGCTGACACCGATCGACAGTGTCGCGACGGCTGACGCCGTCGCTGCGGGCCTGGCCGCCCGGTCGGTGGCGGTGCCCCACTCGTGGTGCCGGTTCTCGGCGTCGGCGAGGACGGCGTCCAGGCGGCCGCCGACGCGTAGTTCCGGTGCGTGTTCGAGCGCGAGCATCACCGCCACGTCGCGGCCCGAATGATGCTCGGCGGCAACGGCTTCGACCTGTCGAGCCGAACGTGCCGCCAACCACGGCGCGAGGACGCCCGCGACCAGCAGGCAGATCGCGAGCACGCCCGCGGCAGCGGGAGAGATGACCGCGATTGCCGCGACCGCGATCACGCCCAGCACCGCGGCGACCGCGATCGGCAGCACGGCGCGCACCAGGACGTCGGCCAGGTCGTCGACCGATGCGCCGACGCGCGCCACGAGTTCACCGCCGGAAAGACGCATCAGGGTGTCGGCGGGGGCCGCGGCCAGCCGCCGGTACACGGTTTCGCGGATGTCGGCCGCCGAGCGCAACGCCGTGTCGTGTGCGGCCAGGCGCTGGCAGTAGCCGAGCACACCGCGGGTGATGCCGAGCGCACGCACCGCGACGACGGCGACGGTCAGGTGCAGCACCGGCGGCATCTGCCAGGCCCGAGTGATCAGCCACGCCGAGATCGCGGCCAGTGCGAGCGCGCTGCCCAACGACAACACACCGAGCACCACCGCCAGTGCCAGCCGGGGGAGCCGAGCCCGCAACACCTCACGCATGGGTGAGGCTCCCCAGCCGAACGATTTGATCGCCGATCGCCAGCACCGGATCTCGGTGACCGACGACCAGCACGGTGGCGCCGACGCGGGCGCGGGCGACGATGGCGGCCAGCACACGGGCCTCCATGGCCGCGTCGAGGTGCGACGTCGGCTCGTCGAGCAGCAGCACCGGCGCTGCCGAGCCGAGCGCCCGCGCCAGCCCGAGTCGCTGGCGCTGCCCGAGCGACAGGCCTTCGCCGTCGCGGCCGAGCATGGTTTCCAGCCCGTCCGGCAGCGAGGCGAGCACTTCGTCGAATCCCGCGGACCGGCACGCGAGCGCGAGGTCGGGGAGCGGGCCGAAGAGTTCCAGGTTCTCCCGCACGCTGCCCGGCACGATCACGGGGCGGTGCGGCAGCCACGCGATCTGCGGCCACCAACTCTGCAGGTCGATGTCGTCGAGCGGGACGCCGTCGACCCAGACCCGGCCGGGGTGCAGTCCGAGCACGGTGTGCAGCGCCGTCGTCTTGCCCGATCCGTTGGGCCCGGTCAGCACCGTCACCTCGCCGGGCCGGACGTCGGCGGCCGGCGACGCGAGCCGGATCGTCGCTCCGCGCGCGGCGATCGTGCGGGTTCCGCTGTCGCGCAGCGGGAGCGAGTCGAGCAGCCGCAGCGCGGCGTCGGCGGCGGCCCTGCCGTCCTGCGCGGCGTGGAACTCGACGCCGACCCGGCGCAGCGGCCAGAACACCTCGGGGGCCAGCAGCAGCGCGGTCAGCCCGGCGGTCAGCGTCATCTCGCCGTACACCAGTCGCAACCCGATGCCGACGGCGACCAGGGCGACACCGAGCGTGGCGAGCAGTTCGAGCACGAGCGCCGACAGGAACGCCATCCGCAACGTGGCCATCGTCGAACGGCGGTGCGCAGCGGCCAGATCGGCGATGCGTTCGGCCGAGCCGTCCAGCCGGCCCAGCGCCCGCAGCGTCGGGATCCCGGCCACCAGGTCGAGCAGCCGCGACTGCAGCGTGGTCATCGCCGCCAGCGACGCTTCGGTGCGGTCCTTGGTCAACAGGCCGATCAGCACCATGAAGATCGGGATCAGCGGAAGCGCCACCAGCACGATCAGCGCCGAGCGCCAGTCGTACACGGCGATCACGAGAACCGCTGCCGGGGTGAGGATTCCGGCGAGGAACGCCGCCGGCAGGTAGGCGGTCAAGAACGGCCGCAACCCGTCGAGCCCGCGGGTGATCAGCGCGGCGGCGGTGTCCCGTTCGGCGGCGAGCCGCCGGGTCGGCAGCGCGGTGACCGTGCGCAGCACGCGGCCGGCCAACTCCGCGATGACCTGCGTGGCACCGGTCGAGGCGAGCCTTCCCTGGCACCACTGCGCCACCGCGCGCAGCGTCCACAGCGCCGACAGCAGGGCCAGCGGCCCCGCCCACTGCTCCAACCGCCACGCAGCGGGGTCGGTGATGATCCCGGCGACGATCTGGGCGAGCACGACGGCCGACGCGATCGTCGCGGCGGCGATCAGGACGCCGCAACCGACCGCCTTCACCAGATACCGGCGCATGGCCGCCGATGCCCGCCACAGGTTCATCGTCGGCGCGCCAGTCCGATGGAGTCGGGTATCCGGTCGGCCGAGATACGTTGCCGGAACACCCAGTACGTCCAACCCTGGTACAGCAGCACGAGCGGGGCGAAGATCAGCGCCGCCCAGCTCATGATGGTCAGCGTGTAGGGGCTCGACGCCGCGTTGGCGACGGTCAGGTTGTAGGCCGGGTCGATCGTCGACGGCATCAGGTTCGGGTACAGCGCGCCGAAGTACAGCACCACCAACGACGCCACCACCACCGTCGTGTACGCGAACGCCCAGCCCTCGCCGGTGCGCCGCCACACGCGGGTGAGCACCGCGAACTGGGCCAGCCCGCCGGCGATCAGCACCAGCCACGTCCACGTCTTCCCATGCGACAGCTGGGTCCACAGAGCGAACGTGGCAAGAACCACTGTCACCGGGACCGCCAACCTGTTCGCGAACCGCAACGCGTCATCGCGCACGGCGCCTTCGGTTTTCAGAGCGACGAACACCGACCCGTGCAGCAGGAACAGGCCCGCGGTGGTCAGCCCGCCGAGCAGCGTGTAGCCGTTGATCAGGTCACCGAACGATGCGCGCACCTGCTTGTCGGCGTCGATCGGCAGGCCCTGCACCAGCATCGCGAACGCCATGCCCCACAACACGGCCGGCACCCACGACCCGGCGGCGATCCCGAGATCGGCCCAGCGCCGCCACTGCGGGTCGTCGACCTTGCCGCGCCATTCGATGGCCACCACGCGCAGGATCATCGACACCAGGATCAGCAGCAGGGGCAGGAACAGCCCGGAGAACATCGTCGCGTACCAGTCCGGAAAGGCCGCGAACATCGCGCCGCCCGCGGTGATCAACCACACCTCGTTGCCGTCCCACACCGGGCCGATGGTGTTGAGGGCGGCGCGGCGATGCCGCTCGGACTCTGCGCCCGCCGCGCGGCCGAAGAAGCTCATGAGCATGCCGACGCCGAAGTCGAAGCCCTCGAGGATGAAGAAGCCGAGGAACAGGCCCGCCATGACGACGAACCAAAGATCCGGTAATGCCATTGCTTCTCAACTCCTTTCAGTAAGCGAACGAGAGCGGCGCGACCTCGTCGGGCGGCAACGGGGCGGCGGGTTCGGAGTCGTGTTCCTGCGGGCCCTCGACGGTGTAGCGGCGGATGAGCCAGAACCAGATGACCGCGAGCACGCCGTAGATGAGGGTGAAGACCGTCAGCGACAGCACCACCATGCCGACGGGATGACCGGACACCCCGTCGGCGACGGTGAGCCGGATCATCTGGTCGCCGGTCGGGTTGGGGACCACCACCCACGGCTGGCGGCCCATTTCCGTGAACACCCAGCCGGCGCTGTTGGCCAGGAATGGGGTGGGCAGCGTCGCCAGCGCGAACCGGGAGAACCAAGGCGACTGCGGGATTCGCCCACCGCGGGTCAGCCACAGCACGGCGAGGGCAAACAGTGCGGGTACCGCGAGCAACCCGATCATCGCCCGGAACGCCCAGTACGTCACGAACAGGTTGGGCCGGTAGTCGCCGGGGCCGAACTTCTCGACGTACTGCGCCTGCAGGTCTTCCACGCCCTCGAGGCGGACGCCGTCGAATTCGCCCTTGGCGAGGAACGGCAGCACGTAGGGCACCTCGATGAGGTGGATGACGCCGTCGCAGTTGTTGTGGGTGCCGACGGTCAGGATCGAGAAGTCGGGGTCGGTTTCGCTGTGGCACAACGATTCGGCCGACGCCATCTTCATCGGCTGCTGCTCGAACATCAGCTTGCCCTGGACGTCGCCGGTGACGGCGAGCCCGACCGCGGACACCAGCACGACGAGGGCGCCCATCACCGCTGCGGGGCGGAACATGGTGTGCGCCTCGCGGTGCGCCCGCACCATCCACCAGGCGCAGACGCCCGCGACGAAGGCGCCCGCGGTGAGGAAGGCCCCGAACACCGCGTGGGTGAACGCCGCGATCGCGGTGTTGTTGGTGAACAGCGCGACGATGCTGGTGAGTTCGGCGCGGCCGGTTTCGGGGTTGACGCGCGCGCCGACCGGGTGCTGCATCCACGAGTTCGCGGCGATGATGAAGAACGCCGACATGTTCACCGCGATCGCGACGACCCAGATGCAGGCCAGGTGGACGAGGCGCGGCAGCCGGGTCCAGCCGAAGATCCACAGCCCGAGGAACGTCGACTCGAAGAAGAAGGCCGCCAGGCCCTCCATGGCGAGCGGTGCACCGAACACGTCGCCGACGAAGCGCGAGTACTCAGACCAGTTGAGCCCGAACTGGAACTCCTGCACGATCCCGGTGGCCACACCGAGGGCGAAGTTGATCAGGAAGAGCTTGCCGAAGAACCGGGTGAGCCGGTACCAGGCGGTGTTCCCCGTGACCAGCCACGCGGTCTGCATACCGGCGATCAGCGGCGCCAGGCCGATGGTCAGCGGGACGAAGATGAAGTGGTAGACGGTGGTGATCCCGAATTGCCACCGCGACACATCGAGTGCGTCCATCGGCCCCTCTTTCGTGGCTGTGGCACCAGCCTACGACAGGGCGTAGTAGATATCAGTGTGGGTTAGCTCACCGGGGTCTCGTCGGCGGTTTCGGGCGCCGGTCCGGCCTGCTCACCGGGGGTCTTGGCAGCCTTGCGGATCGCGAACGCGGACACGATCTCGAACAGGCCGAGCACGACCAGCGCGATTCCGGCGACCACCGTCAGGATGGCCAGCGACTCGAACGGCGCGGCGAGCATGACCACGCCGGCGAGCAGGTTGACCACGCCGATGAAGATCTCCCAGGCGCGGCCGGGCAGGGTCGGGTCACTGATCGCCGACACCGCGGTCGCGACGCCGCGGAAGATGAAGCCGATGCCGATCCAGATGGCCAACAGCAGGATCGATTCCTGCAAACTGCGGAAGCACAGCACGGCAAGGATCAGGGCCGCCGCGCCGGAGATGAACAGCAGCACGCGCCCGCCTGCGGAAACGTGCAGGCTGAACGCGAAGATCACCTGCGCGATGCCGGCGACCAGCAGGTAGGCGCCGAAGAAGATGGCCGCGACGACGATCGTCTTTCCGGGCCAGAGCCAGACCAGGGCGCCGAGAACGACCGCGAGGATTCCCGAGGCGAGCGTGGTCTTCCAGAGGTGTTGCAGCAGGCTGGGCGGTGCGGTGATTTCCATGGCCGAAGTTTGGCACAGCAGAATGGACATGCCGTCGCATTTCGGTATCGATTCGATTCGTGCCGAATGCAGCGCAAATAATTTCCCGACTGGCGCGCAAATATTTGAAATGCCCGCGGGACGCTCGATTACCGGTAACGCTCTGATCGTTCGGTACGATGACAATTCCGTAGCCCGGACTGAGCACAGTCTGTACACGGCAACGGGCAAATCACCGGCAGGCGAGGAGTGACAATGTCATCGACGGCATCGACCGCTTTGTGGCGCGGCGCAGGCGCCGCGGTGGCAGCTGTTCTGCTGACGATGGGCGGCGCAGCGGTGGCGGTCGCTCCCGCGCATGCGCAGGAAGACAAGAATCAGACCTTCATCGACTTCCTGGACAAGAAGCGGGTCCCGTACAAGAACGAGACCACCGCGATCCGGATGGCCAAGGAGTTCTGCGTCGACGCCGTACGGCAGGGAAACCCGGATTGGCTGGCCGGTTACAACCTGCAACACGCCGGCGGCTGGACCCAGACCGAAGCCTCGACGTTCGTCGAAGGTGCTGTCTACGTGTACTGCCCCAAAGTATGGGGTGTGGGGTAGCAGCGCAGAAGTTCAGCCAGCGCGTTAGGTCTCCACTACTGTTCCGTTACCGGTGCTTCGCACCGGCTCCACGAGGCAGAAAGTAGAGGCACACGTGTTAGGTGACTGTCACAACCGTCGAGGGAAATTCTGGCGCTTCGCCGCGGTCTTTGCTGCGACCGGTGCGCTCGCCATGGCCGGCTGCGCGAGCGACACCGGCGGTTCGGGCGGCGGCGAGACGAGCAGTGCGCCTCCGGCCGCCTCGGCGGAGAAGGTCGACGAGATCGCCAATACCGTTCCCGAGGCCATCAAGTCGTCCGGCAAGCTGATCATCGGCGTGAACATCCCGTACCCGCCCAACGAGTTCAAGGACCCGAGCGGCAAGATCGTCGGCTTTGACGTCGACCTGATGAACGCGATCAGCGCCACGCTGGGCCTGACGCCGGAGTACCGCGAGTCCGACTTCGCCAAGATCATCCCGTCCATCCAGGGCGGTACCTACAACGTCGGGATGTCGTCGTTCACCGACACCAAGGAGCGCGAGGAGTCGGTCGACTTCGTCACCTACTTCAACGCGGGCACGCTGTGGGCGCAGCGGCCGGGTTCGCCGATCGACCCGAACAACGCCTGCGGCAAGAAGGTGGCGGTGCAGGCGACCACCACCCAGGAGACCGAGGAACTGCCCGCCAAGAGCAAGGCGTGCACCGACGGGGGCAAGCCGGCGATCGAGATCGTGCCGTTCGACGGCCAGGACGCCGCCACCAACGCGGTGGTGCTGGGTCAGGCCGACGCCATGTCGGCGGATTCGCCGGTGACCTCATACGCGATCAAGCAGAGCAACGGCAAGCTCGAAGCGGCCGGAGAGATCTTCGACTCGGCGCCGTACGGCTGGCCGGTGCAGAAGGGTTCGGCGCTGGCGCAGTCCCTACAGAAGGCGCTCGAGCACCTCATCGAGTCGGGCACGTACAAGGAGATCGCCGCCAACTGGGGCGTCGAGAACGGGATGATCGACAAGCCGGTCATCAACGGCGCTGTCTCGTAGAGGATTTCCGATGACCGATGTCGACACGTCGTCACCCGCAGCCCCCGCCGCAATCGACGCCGTCCCACTGCGTCACCCGTGGCGGTGGGTGGCGGCGGTCGTCATCGTCTTCCTGCTCGCGCTGTTCCTCTACGGCGCGGCGACCAACGACGCCTACCGATGGTCGACGTACTGGGAATACCTGTTCAACGAGCGGGTGCTGGTCGTCGGGGTGGTCAACACCCTGCAGCTGACCATCTATTCGATGGTGCTGGCGATCGCCCTCGGCGTGCTGCTCGCGGTGATGCGGCTGTCGCCGAACCCGGTGTTCAAAGCGGTGTCGTGGGTGTATCTGTGGATCTTCCGCGGCACCCCGGTGTACGTGCAGCTGGTGTTCTGGGGGCTGTTGCCGACGATCTACCAGAACATCCGGCTGGGTGTGCCGTTCGGGCCCGCGTTCTTCGAGATGAACCTGCAGGCGCTGTCGATCCCGTTCCTGCTGGCGATCCTCGGGCTGGCGCTCAACGAGGCCGCGTACATGGCCGAGATCATCCGTGCCGGAATCAGTTCCGTACCCGAGGGACAGGCCGAGGCGTCCACCGCGCTCGGCATGTCCTGGGGAATGACCATGCGTCGCACCGTTCTTCCGCAGGCGATGCGGGTGATCATCCCGCCGACCGGCAACGAGGTCATCAGCATGCTGAAAACCACGTCGCTGGTGACCGCGGTTCCGTTCACGTTGGACCTGTACGGCATCACCTCGCGCGAGATCGCCGCCCGCACATTCGAACCCGTCCCGCTGCTGCTGGTGGCCGCGACGTGGTATCTGGTCATCACCAGTGTGCTGATGGTGGGCCAGTACTACCTCGAGCGATACTACTCGCGGGGCGCGTCGCGCAAGCTGACGACCAAGCAACTCGAGGCGCTCGCCAAGGCGCAGACGGTGGGAGAGGCGCACCCGTGACACCGATGGTCAAAGCAGAACAGGTCTGCAAGAGCTTCGGCGCCCTCGACGTGCTCAAGGGCATCACGCTGGAGATCGGCCGCGGCGAGGTGCTGTGCATGGTGGGCCCGTCCGGTTCGGGCAAGTCCACGTTTCTGCGCTGCATCAACCACCTGGAGCAGGTGAACGCAGGCCGGTTGTACGTCGACGGCCAACTCATCGGCTACCACGAGCGGGGCAACAAGCTGCACGAGATGTCGCCGCGCGAGGCCGCCAAGCAGCGCCGCGACATCGGCATGGTGTTCCAGCACTTCAACCTGTTCCCGCACCGCACCGCGCTGGAGAACGTCATCGAGGCGCCGATCCACGTCAAGCGGGTCAAGAAGGACGCCGCGGTTGCGCGGGCCCGCGACCTGCTCGACCAGGTGGGCCTGTCGGCCAAGGCCGACGCCTATCCCGCCCAGTTGTCCGGCGGGCAGCAACAGCGGGTGGCGATCGCGCGTGCGCTGGCGATGAACCCGAAGCTTATGCTGTTCGACGAGCCCACCTCCGCGCTCGACCCCGAACTCGTCGGCGAGGTGCTCGAAGTGATGAAAAAGCTTGCCGCCGAGGGCATGACGATGGTCGTGGTGACGCACGAGATGGGGTTCGCCCGCGAGGTCGCCAATCATCTGGTGTTCATGGACGGTGGCGTCGTGGTGGAGAGCGGCCCGCCCCGCGAGGTGCTCGGCAACCCGAAACACGAACGCACGAAAGCGTTTTTGTCCAAGGTGCTGTAGCCCGATGCCGACTGGTGCACCGGACCCGGCCACGCCGCTGTGGCGTGCGGCGCAGGTGTTCCGGTTGCTCAGCTGCCTCTACGCCCTCGGCTTCCAGTTGTCGGTCAACGCCGACCTCGAGCGGCCGGGCCTGGCGTGGCTGTTGTTCGGTGTGCTGCTGCTGTGGAGTGCGCTGTGCGCGGTGGCCTACCTGCAGGGGTTCGGCAGGCGGTGGTCGTGGGTGGTGGCCGAGATCGCCGTCGTCGTCGCGCTCATCCTGTCGACCGAGGTGATCGCCTCGGCGCAGTGGGCATTCGACAACCAGTCGTGGCCGACGACGCTGTGGGCCACCAACGCGACGATCTCCGCGGCGATCGTCTCCGGGCCGATCGCGGGCATGTTGAGCGGAGTGGCGGTGATGGCCGCCAGCACGGTGGTGAAGGGTTTCATCAACTACGACCTCGGCCGCAACGCGACGATCGTCATCGAACTCGCCGTCGGACTCGCGGTCGGGATGGCCGCGCAGACCGCCCGGCGCGCGCATGCCGAACTCGAGCAGGCGGCGCGGTTGGCGGCGGCGCACCAGGAGCGCGAGCGGTTGTCCAGGGAGGTGCACGACGGGGCGATCCAGGTGCTCGCCCTGGTGTCCCGACGCGGCCGCGAGATCGGCGGTCCGACAGCCGAACTCGCCGAGCTCGCCGGTGAGCAGGAGCGGGCGCTGCGGCGGCTGGTCAGCTCGGCGCAGGCCGATCCGGGTGGCGGTGCGCTGACCGACGTCGGCGCTCTGCTGCGCAAGCGCGCGTCCGACCGCGTCTCGGTGAGCCTGCCCGCCGAGCCGGTCCTGCTCGAGGCCGGCGTCGCGGCGGAACTCGCGGCGGCGGCGGCCAACGCGCTGGACAATGTGGCTGCGCACGCCGGCCCGGAGGCGCATGCCTACGTGCTGGTCGAGGACCTCGGTGACACGGTGACCGTCAGCATCCGCGACGACGGGGTGGGCATCGCCGACGGCCGGCTCGACGAGGCGCTGCGGGAGGGCCGGGTGGGCGTCGCGAAATCGATTGTGGGACGGATGAACTGGCTCGGCGGCAGCGCCACGTTGACCACCGGCGCGGAGAGCGGGACGGAATGGGAACTGACGGTACCCCGACGGTGATGGTGGTCGACGACCATCCCATCTGGCGCGACGCGGTGGCTCGCGACCTCGAGGAGGACGGCTTCACCGTGGTGGCCACCGCCGACGGCGTCGGCGCCGCCCGCCGTCGCGCAGCGGCAGTACGCCCCGATGTGGTGCTGATGGACATGCGCCTCGCCGACGGCGACGGTGCGCAAGCGACCGCCGAGGTGCTGGCAGTGTCACCGTCGTCGCGAATACTGGTGCTGTCGGCATCCGATGAACGAGACGACGTGCTGCAGGCCGTCAAGGCCGGCGCCACCGGCTATCTCGTCAAGAGCGCCTCCAAGCAGGAACTCGGCGACGCGGTGCGCGCGACCGCCGACGGCCGCGCGGTGTTCACGCCCGGGCTGGCGGGTCTGGTGCTCGGCGAGTACCGGCGCATCGCCAAAGACCCGGGTCCGGAGACCCCGAGCCTGACCGAGCGGGAGACGGAGATCCTGCGGCATGTGGCCAAGGGGCTGACGGCCAAGCAGATCGCGGCGCGCCTGTCGCTGAGCCACCGCACCGTCGAGAACCACGTGCAGGCCACGTTCCGCAAGTTGCAGGTCGCCAACCGGGTCGAGCTGGCCCGTTACGCGATCGAGCACGGCCTGGACGAGTAGTCCTACTCATCCGCTGAGCCGGTCACGCGGCGACGATGTTCTCATGACCGAACCGCCGCAAGCCCTCATCGCGCGGATGTCCGCCGACGTGGCCGCGCTGTCCGCGTACCTCGCACGGGTGTCCGCCGACCTGACCGAACTCAACCGCACGCTCGCGGCGCCCCCGCCCGTCCTGCCGGTGCAGCCGCCGCCACCCGTGCCGCAGGCGCCGGCCCCCGCACCCAGGGCGTCTCGCGACGAGGGTTGGATCGGCAAGCTGCTCGCCGTCGCGGGCGTGGCGGTCACGCTGATCGGCGTCGCGCTGCTGCTGGTGCTCGCGGCGCAGGCCGGGATCCTGCGTCCGGAGGTGCGGGTCGCGGCCGGTGCGATGCTCGCGGGTGTGCTGGTCGCGGCCGCCCGCTGGCTCTACGCGCGTCCGGGTGGCCGCACCGGGGCAATTGCGTTGGCGGCCACCGGTATCGCGGCCGCCTACATCGACGTTGTCGCGGTCACGACCATCTACGAGTGGGTCAGCGCGCCGGCCGGGCTCGTCCTTGCCGCGGTGATCGGCGGCGGCGGCCTGACGCTGGCGCGGCGGTGGGACTCCGAGCACCTCGGCCTGCTAGTCCTGGTGCCGCTGCTGGTGCTGGCGCCCGTCGTGGTCGGCGGTGTGACGCTGCTGCTGGTCGCGTTCATGCTCGCGCTGGCGGCGGCGTCGCTGCCGGTGCAGCTGGGCCGCGACTGGCTCTGGCTGCACGGCGCCCGGATCGCGGCGGCGTCGCTTCCGCTGCTCGTCGCGCTGGCCGGGGTGTACTTCGACGACGGGCACGATGCCTGGCTGGCCGGTGCCTGCGGTATCGCCGCACTGCTGGCTCTCGCCGCTGCGCTGATCCTGCTGCCCCGGACCGCGAACAAGCCCGCGATGGCGGTGCTGACCGCGGTCGGCGTGCTGCCTGTGCTGTGCGTCGGGTTGGCCGTCGACCGGGCAGCGGCAGCGCTGATGGCGGCGGCGCTGGCGGCGGCCCTGCTCACCGTCGTGCTGGCGGGGGAGCAGTTGCCGGGCGTCGACCGTGACGTGCGGCGAATCTGGGCCGTGCTCGCGACGTTGTCGGCGCTGATCGGTGTGCTGGTGGCATTCGATGGGCGCATCGCGGGTCCGGTGCTGCTGGTGATGGCGGTCGTGGTGGCCGCGATCGGCCGCGGCTCCGCGGTCGCCCGGGTGTGCGCGTTCGGACTGGCGGCTGTCGGTGGCGTGCACTACCTGTCCTACTCACCGCCCTCGCTGATTATCTATCCGGCGGAACCGACGGCTGCACATAGCCTTTCGACGTTGGTCACCAGCGTCTTGGTGATCGCGTGCGCGGTCACGCTCGGCTGGTCGCTGCCGCGCCGCGAGTCCGTGGTGTGGACGGGGCTGGCGGCCGTGACCGGATATGCGGTCACCATGTTCGCGGTGACCGCCGGGGTGCTGATCGGCGGGACCGACGGCGGTTTCTTCGCCGGGCACATGGCGGCGACGATCTTCTGGATCGCGGTGGCGGCCGCGCTGTTCGCGTACGCGGCGCGCCGCCCGCGGGCCGACCGGTCGGTACCGATCGGCGCCGGGCTGGCCGTGGTGGCCGCGGCGATGGCGAAGTTGTTCCTGTTCGATCTCGGCACGCTCGACGGGATCTTCCGGGTCGGGGTTTTCATCGTCGTGGGGTTGATCCTGCTGGGGATGGGCGCCGGTTACGCCCGCTTGCTGGGAAAACAGGATTCGACTGTGAGCAACGGCACGTGCTAGATTGGACTGAGTCCAAATAAGGAGGCGTTGAAGAAGACATGAACACAACACGTCGAAGTGAAGCCGAAGTTCAGGGATTCCACGCGTCGCCGGAACTGGCAGCCAGCCTGCAGCGAGTCCTGGTCGACCTGATCGAACTGCACCTGCAGGGCAAGCAGGCGCACTGGAACGTCGTCGGGACCAACTTCCGCGACCTGCACCTGCAGCTCGACGAGCTGGTCGATTTCGCCCGCGAGTCCAGCGACACCGTCGCCGAGCGCATGCGCGCACTGGACGCGGTGCCCGACGGCCGGTCCGACACCGTCGCGGCGTCCACCACGCTCCCGCAGTTCCCTGCCTTCGAGGTGAGCACCGAAGAGACCGTCGACCTGATCACCGGCCGGGTGTACGCCGCGGTGGACACGATCCGCGCCGTGCACGACACCGTCGACGCCGAGGATCCCAGCACCGCCGACATCCTGCACCAGTTGATCGACGGGCTCGAGAAGCTGGCCTGGCTGATCAAGTCGGAGAATCGCAAGGTCTAGTTCGGCCGTTCGCGGGTATCCATCCGTCGTGACTGTGACGCGAGATATCCATGCCTCCCGGCAACAGGTCTGGGACGTCATGGCCGACGGGTGGACCTACTCGCAGTGGGTCGTGGGCAACAGCCGCATGCGCGCCGTCGACCCGAACTGGCCGGCTCCGGGCTCCACCATCTGCCACTCGGTGGGCGTCTGGCCGCTGTTGCTGAACGACGTGACCGTGGTCGAGAAGAGCGTCCCGCTCGAAGAACTGGTGCTGCACGCCAAGGGCCGCCCGTTCGGCGGCGCACGAATCGTGCTGCGGCTGAGCGACATTCCGGACGGCTGTCGGGTGCAGATGACCGAGTATCCGGTCAGCGGTCCCGCCGCGGTGATGCCGAACAAGATCTCGGATCTGGCGGTCTACCCCCGCAACCGGGAGACGTTGTGGCGACTGGCCGCACTGGCCGAACGGCTCAAACCGACTGAGGTTTCCGACTGAGCGCATCGAGCGCCCGGCCGTCCGGCGCTGCTCGGCGCCCGACCAGGTACCACGTCGTCATCACGCCCTTGCCCTTGACGTCGACCTCGCCGCGAGGCTCGAGCACAAAGGTGCCGCTGAGCCTTTCGTAGACGTCCTGTGGTACCTGTATGCGGCCCTCCACGTCGGTGGTTTCCATGCGTGAGGCGACGTTGACCGCGTCGCCCCACACGTCGTAGAAGAACTTGCGCGCACCGACGACGCCGGCCACCACCGGGCCGGCGGCAAGCCCGATGCGCAGGGGCACTTCCCGGCCGCGCGGGTAGCGCAAATCCGCGACTGTGTCGGCCATGTCGAGCGCCAGCCCGGCCAGCGCCTCGATGTGGTCGTGGCGCGGTTCGGGCACACCGCTGACCACCATGTAGGAATCCCCGCTGGTCTTGACCTTCTCCAGGCCGTGGCGGTCGACGAGCGCGTCCAGATCGGTGTACAGCCGGTCGAGGAAGCGGACCAGATCGTCGGGTGTGGTGTCGCTGGCACGCTTGGTGTATCCGGCGATGTCGGCGAACAGGATCGAGGCGTCGTCGTACTTGTCGGCGATCACCGTGCGGGTCGGATCCTTGAGCCGCTCGGCGATCTGCGCCGGAAGGATGTTGGCCAGCAGGCGCTCCGAGCGCTCGTACTCGGCCTCCATCGCCAGCCGGGCGCGACGGATCTCGCGAAGGGCGTACCAGAGCGTGGCGACGAGCAGGATCCACGCCGTCAGCACGGTGAGGACGAACGACGTCGCGAACGCCCATGGCGGCTGGGAACCGGTGTCGTTGGGCACGAAGAACTCGAGCAGGACCACCGTCACCGCACCGACGGCGGCGAGTGCCGACGCCAGCACCATGTGATCGATGCCGAGCACCAGCACGGTGATCGCAGCGGCGACCACGAAGTAGAACTGCAGGCCGGTCCCCGTGCCGAGAAAGATGCAGACCACCGTGATCGTGGTGTACGCGATCGCGAAGAACACCAGCGGCGCGACGAGCTCGCCGAACTTGCACAGGTACGGGATGGTGACGAATCCCGCCGCGCTGGCGAGATTGATCAGCGCAATCCACCAGAGGTCCTGGCCGATGAGCAGTCCCTGGACCCCGAAGACGGCGCTGATCGCCGCGCTGATCAGGGAGGTCACGTTCAGCACGCGCCGGTGCCGGACGGCGTTGTCGACGTAGTGGCGGACGCGTGCCGGGTTGCGGCTCTCGAGCGCCAGTTCCGGCACGCAGACCGGGCGCAACCTCATCTCCACCCAGAAAGGGTAACGCCGAAAGGTCTGTCGACCTGCGGTTTTGCCGTTCAAGGCGCGAGCACGGATGGACGGCCTCGGCTGCCAGGGTCGGCTATTTGCTTTTCCGCCGCCCGTACCGGCCCTTCTGTTAACCGTAGGTTTGCTCGATTTCGTCGGCGGCCGAAATTTCATCGGCCACACGCAGCTGCGGTCCGAACGGTGGTCATCCGCATCGTGGCGTCCACGGTGACCGTCACGTGACGAATCCCGAAAGCGGGTGTGGGGATCGCTGTGGCTGTCCGTAAACTCCGCTGACCACATTGCTGACGAACATCGAGACGACGTTGTTATTTTCGCGATCGCAAATAAACGCACATTGCCATTGCCGCCCGCAAACGTAGCTAGCAGTGCGCCATTCTTGGCAGCCGAATTGCCAACGGCGCGCCTTCGGCATTAGTAGTCTCCATCTGCGGAGATTGCGCTGGACAGCGACTATTTCCGACGACCGCGCAGCGAAAAAGACCAATGGTATGGACTTTGCCGCATTCGCACGGCGCGGACCATCATTGCGGACCATACAACTGACTTGGAATGGAGTCGTAGCGCCCTCGAGGTGTTTCGCTTAATGGCCAAGAAGATTTCCTGGCATTAGGTGTGTATGGTTCGCCGGAATACGTTAATTTGAGTTCCTCGCATCGTTGACTGCCTTCCGGTTGAGAACTGAACAGGAGTGCCCATGGGGCTCATCGGGAAACGCCGACTGCGTCGCTATGGGGTGGCAAGCGTGATTGCCGCTGCGCCTCTCGCGGTGCTTTGCGCGTATGTCACGAATTTGCTTGTCCCGACGGAGCCGCTGCCGAGGCCGGTGAGCTACAGCTACGTTCCCGCCGCCGTCATCAACGATTCCAATGACACCATCGGCATCGCCGACTCCGACATCTACGGGCTGACCAGGCCGGACGGCACCATCGACACCGAGGCCATCGACCGGCATCTCGAGGAGATGCAGAAGCTCGGGGTCAACACCGTCCGGGTGCTGATCCCGTGGGCCGACATCCAGCCGGTGGAGCCGGGCACGCTGCCGCCGGACTGGGAAGAGTCCCTGTGGAACCGCTCGGAGTACATCATCAACGCCGCCGCCGATCGCGGGATGGCGGTCCTCGGGGTGCTGAACACGACGCCGAGCTGGGGTGACGACCCCGAGGAGCCGGGCTTCGGCATCTACACCCCACCGGACCCGGAGCTGTACGGCGCGTGGGCGGCGACCGTCGCGGAACGGTACAAGGGGCTGGTGTCGGCGTACGAGATCTGGAACGAGCCGAACTACACCGCCTACTGGACGGCCGGCCCGGATCCCGAGCACTACACCGAGATCCTCCGGGCTGCATACGACGCCATCGACGCGATCGACCCGGACGCGCTGGTCGTCGCCGGAGTCCTTGGCACCGTTCAGGATTCCGGCCTGACCATGAACCCCGTCACGTTCGTGGAGCGGATGTACGCCGCCGGGGCGAAGGGCTACTTCGACGCGCTGTCGATCCACCCGTACAACAACGAGATCAAGTTCAGCGACGGACTGGATCCCAACAACCTGTGGCAGACCCCGGTCGAGCAGTTGATCGCGATCCGGCAGCAGATGATCGCCAACGGTGACGACGCCCTCAAGATCTGGGCCACCGAGTACGGCCTGAGCACCTACATCAAGGACGAGGAGACCCAGGCGGCCTGGGTGAAGGACTTCCTCGACTACTGGGGCGCTCAGGATTACACCGGTCCGGCGTTCCTGTTCACGCTGCGGGATCGGCTGAACTCCACCACCGAAGAAGGCACCATGGGCATCTTCACCTATGAGTGGGGACGCAAGCTGGTGGCCGACGTGATCGAGTGCGCGACCACCGGACGCAAATGCCCGGTCGATCCGGGAGAAGATCCGGTCGTCGATCCGGTCACCGCGCTCGTGCAGGCGGTGGCGGCGGTCCTGCAGCAGGTGTACACCGTTGTCGCACAGACCGTTACGCAGCTCGCGAACGCCGTCGTCAACGTCATCGCCGATGCACTGCGCAACCTGTTCGGCGGTCTGACGAATCCGGCGACGGCCAGCCTCGACGTGCCGGCTGACACCCGGATGGCGCTGGCCGGCGCGGTCACCACGGCCGCCGAGGACGTGACGGGTGAGCCGATCGAGTCCTCGCTCGACGCGTTGGACAATCCGGTCACCCCGGAGGCGCCCGAGGCGCCGCCGGCCGAGGTCACCGAACCTGCGGCCGAGGTGCCGCCGGTCGCCGAAGAGGCACCTGTCCCGACCGAGGAGGTCCCGACCGAAGAGGTCCCGGCCGAAGAGGTCCCGGCCGAGGAAGTCCCGGCTGAGGAAGTTCCGGCCGAGGAAGTTCCGGTCGAAGAGGTGCCGGCCGAGGAGGTCCCGGTCGATGAGGTTCCGGTCGAAGAGACTCCCGAGCCGGTGGAAGCGCCCGCGCCGACCGACGAGGAGGAGCAGACGCCCGCCGAGGACGAAGACACCACCGGTGGCGACGAGGACGAAACCTCCACTGGCAAGGACGATTCCCGCGGTACTGCTCGCGGCGACGATGACTCGTCGGACGATGGAAACGCCAACGACACTAAGGACGGCAACAAGGCCACGCCGGGAACCGGTGGCGCCGGAAACGGTGCTGGCACTGGAAGTCCCGGCTCCAACGGTCCGGGCTCCGGCGGCGCGGGTGCCGGAGGCGCGGATTCCGGAGGCGACGACTCCGGCGGCAGCGGAGGCAACGACAGCTCCGGCGGCGGCGACAAGTCGGGTGGCAGCGGCTCGAACGTGTCCTACGTGCAGGGGCCGTGGGGGATGCTGCTGGCGGTCTGAGCGCCGGTGGTGCCCTCGGTGAGATTCGAACTCACACTGTACGGGTTTTGAATCCGTTTCCTCTGCCAGTTGGGATACGAGGGCGTGCGGGTTACCACCATAGAGGATGACCCGAGGTCGCTGAACGGGGCTGCTACCGCCACAATGGCATCCATGACCGGGTCACCCAGCGAAGGCCAGCAAGCACGCCGTGTTCTCGTCGCAGAAGACGAGGCACTCATCCGCATGGACCTGGCGGAGATGCTGCGCGAAGAGGGATACGAGATCGTCGGCGAGGCCGGCGACGGGCAGGAGGCCGTCGACCTCGCCGAAAGCCTCAAACCCGACCTCGTGATCATGGACGTCAAGATGCCCCGCCGCGACGGCATCGACGCGGCCGCGGAGATCGCGGGCAAGCGCATCGCGCCGATCGTCATCCTGACCGCGTTCAGCCAGCGCGAATTGGTGGAACGTGCGCGCGACGCGGGCGCGATGGCCTACCTGGTCAAACCGTTCACGATCACCGACCTCATTCCCGCCATCGAGGTGGCGGTCAGCCGCTTCAGCGAGATGGCCGCGCTCGAGCAGGAGGTCGCCACGCTGTCGGACCGGTTGGAGACCCGCAAGCTGGTGGAGCGGGCGAAGGGTTTGCTGCAGGCCAAGCAGGGGATGACCGAGCCCGAGGCGTTCAAGTGGATACAGCGCGCCGCGATGGACCGCAGGACGACGATGAAACGCGTTGCCGAGGTCGTGCTCGAGACCCTCGACACGCCCGGGGATGCGGCGGCCTCGAGCTGACCCACCGAGGCTCGGTCGCGTAAAAACTACGTTTCCGACAGCGCCGTTTCGCCCCGACGATCACGGGAAAGCCACCGCGCCTTTTCCAACAGCACGCACCGAGGCCATGCGTTGGCTAAGGTTCTCCCGAAGCATCGCCGCCCCCGCCTAGCTGGGTCGAGGCGCCGAAGCCCACAACATCATTGACACGGAGGTGAAGCGTGCGCTCTCGCGTGGCACGGAAAGCATTTGCCATCAGCAGTGCCGGTTTGGTTGTGCTCGGCATAGCGGGCTGCCAACAGTCCGAACCGAGTGAGGGAGGCGGCAGCGCGCAGACCGATCTCAAGATCGTCGAGCAGGTGCAGATCGACGAGAACGGCGCCGAAGTGAAGGCCGACGAGAGCGCCGCGCCCGCCGACCCGGCAGGGGACGGCAAGGCGCAGTGCCCGCCGGTGTCGCTGGCGATGGCCGGCGCGCTCAACGGGCCCGACGCCGCGCTGGGCATCAACATCAAGAACGGCATCCAACTCGCCGTCGACAAGCACAACGCGGCCAACCAAGGCTGCCAGGTGCAGCTGAAGACCTTCGACACCGAAGGCGACCCGCAGAAGGCGACGCAGATCGCGCCGCAGATCATCAACGACGCGTTCACGATCGGCCTGATCGGGCCCGCCTTCTCCGGTGAGACCAACGCCACCGGCGACGTGTTCAACCAGGCCGGCCTGGTGGCGGCGACCGCCTCGGCGACCAACGTCACGCTGTCCGAGAAGGGGTGGAAGACGTTCTTCCGCGGCCTGGGCAACGACGGCGTGCAGGGCCCGTCGGTGGCGAACTACCTGAAGAACACGTTGGGCCACAAGAAGGTGTGCGTGGTCGACGACAGCACCGACTACGGCCTCGGCCTGGCCCAGACCGTGCGCGAGACGCTCGGTCCGGTGGCCGACTCCGCGTGCAACATCTCGGTGAAGAAGGGCGACAAGGACTTCTCGGCGGCGGTCACCCAGATCAAAGGCGCCGCGCCGGATTCGGTGTTCTTCAGCGGCTACTACGCCGAGGCGTCGCCGTTCGTGCAGCAGCTCAAGGACGGCGGCTTCGAGGGCGCGTTCGTCAGCGCCGACGGCACCAAGGATCCGGAGTTCGTCAAGCAGGCCGGCGATGCGTCCAAGGACGCCATCCTGTCCTGCCCGTGCGGCCCGGCGACCGGCAGCTTCGCCGACGAGTACACCGAGAAGTTCAACCAGGAACCCGGCACGTACAGCTCCGAGGGCTACGACCTGGGCACGATCATGCTCAAGGGTATCGACTCGGGCGCCATCACGCGGCCCGCGCTGCTGGACTTCGTCCGTAACTACAACGGCCGCGGCGTCGCCCGGCAGTATCAGTGGACCCCCGAGGGCGAGCTGACCACCAGTTTGATCTGGATTTACAAGGTTCAGTAGGAAGACGAGCGAGACGCGTCCGATGCCACCACGGCTCGGGCGCGTTCTCGTGACCAGACCTTTGCCGCGAGGAGCCGCCGCCGGATGACACACCAGTGCGTCGAGCAGTACGCCTGCTTGGCCGCGAACATCAACTTCAACCTGGACGGCCTGCGGGACGGCTTCTGGCAGTTGACGATCGACGGTCTGTCCTGGGGCGCGATCTACGCGCTGGTCGCGGTGGGGTACACGCTGGTCTACGGCGTGCTCAAGCTGATCAACTTCGCGCACTCCGAAGTGTTCATGTTCGGCATGTTCGGCGCGTATTTCTGCCTCGACATGATTCTGGGCTTCACTCCCAGCGGTAACACCTACGACAAGGGCATCGCGTTGACGGTGCTGTACCTGGCGATCGCGATGCTGTTCGCGATGGCGGTGTCCGGTGGCACGGCCGTGGGGTTGGAGGCGATCGCGTACCGGCCGCTGCGCCGGCGAAAAGCCGAGCGGCTGTCGTTCCTGATCACCGCGATCGGCATGTCGTTCGTGCTGCAGGAGTTCGTGCATTTCATCCTGCCGAAGATCATCGACGGCTACGGCGGCTCCAACGCCCAGCAGCCGATCCGGCTCGTCGCGCCGGAGACGCAGTTCACCGTGTTCGGCGCCGCGGTCTCCAACATCACGCTGATCATCGTCATCGCGGCGCTGTTCTTGGCGCTGATGACGGACATGGCCATCAACCGCACGAAGTTCGGCCGCGGCATTCGCGCGGTGGCCCAGGATCCGGACACCGCCACGCTGATGGGTGTCTCCCGCGAACGCATCATCATGACCACCTTCCTGATCGGTGGCCTGCTCGCCGGCGCGGCGGCGCTGCTGTACACGCTGAAGGTTCCGCAGGGCATCATCTACTCCGGCGGCTTCCTGCTCGGCATCAAGGCGTTCTCGGCCGCGGTGCTCGGCGGCATCGGCAACCTGCGCGGCGCCCTGCTCGGCGGCCTGCTGCTCGGCATCATGGAGAACTACGGGCAGGCGGTGTTCGGCACCCAGTGGCGTGATGTGGTGGCGTTCGTGTTGCTGGTCCTCGTGCTGTTCTTCCGGCCCACCGGGATACTCGGCGAGAGCCTCGGAAAGGCACGAGCATGACACGCAAACTGCTGGCCCCCGGTGACGGGCTGCGGGAGTGGTGGGACGGCCGCACCCGCGTGCAGAAGTGGGGCTTCGGACTGCTCGCGTTCGGGGTGCTTGCGCTGCTGCCGCTGTTCCCGCCGCCGTTCCTCAACACTCCGAACATCAGCTTCGGCGGCACCATGGCGCAGTTCGCGATGGTCGCGATCATCGCGATCGGCCTCAACGTCGTGGTCGGGCAGGCGGGCCTGCTCGACCTCGGCTACGTCGGCTTCTACGCCGTCGGCGCTTACACCGTCGCACTGCTGACCAGCCCGAACAGCCCATGGAACAGGCTCGGCGCCACCGGTTGGTTCAACGAGGACTGGGCGTGGCTGGCCTGTGTGCCGCTGGCCATGGCGATCACCGCGCTGACCGGCCTGATCCTGGGCACGCCGACGCTGCGGCTGCGCGGGGACTATCTGGCCATCGTCACGCTGGGATTCGGCGAAATCATCCGGCTGATGGCCGACAACCTCGCCGACATCACCAACGGGCCGCGCGGCCTCAACGAGGTCGCCTATCCCCACGTCGGCGAGAGTGAACGGCTACCCGAAGGCGTGTTCTCCAGCGGGAACTCGTCCGGCCTGGCCAACTACGGCACGTGGTGGTTCTGGCTGGGCATCGTGCTGATCATCGCGATCCTGCTGCTTGTCGGCAACCTCGAACGCAGCCGCGTGGGCCGCGCCTGGATCGCCATCCGGGAGGACGAGGACGCCGCAGAAGTCATGGGCGTCAACACGTTCAAGTTCAAGCTGTGGGCGTTCGTCATCGGCGCCGCGATCGGCGGCCTGTCCGGCGCCCTGTACGCGGGCCAGGTGCAGTTCGTCGCGCCGCCCACGTTCAACATCATCAACTCGATGCTGTTCCTGTGCGCGGTGGTGCTCGGCGGGCAGGGCAACAAACTCGGCGTGGTGGTCGGCGCGTTCATCATCGTCTACCTGCCCAACCGGCTGCTGGGCGTCGAGTTCCTGGGCATCAACCTCGGCGACCTGAAGTACCTGTTCTTCGGGATGGCGTTGGTGGCGTTGATGATCTTCCGGCCGCAGGGGCTGTTCCCGGCGCGCCAGCAGCTGCTGACCTACGGCAGGGCGGCGCGCGACCTACTCCGCAATCCGGAGAAGGAGGCCGCGAAGTGACCATCGAGGAACTGGCAGGCGTCCACCGCGAGATCAACGCGGCCGAAGGTGAAATACTGCTGCGCACAACGGATCTCACGATGAAGTTCGGCGGGCTGACGGCGCTGGATTCGGTGTCGTTCGACATCCGCCGCGGCGAGATCCTCGGCATGATCGGACCGAACGGGGCGGGCAAGACGACCTGCTTCAACGCGATCACCGGCGTGTACCGCCCGACGTCGGGCTCCGTCACCTTCGACGGTGCCCCGCTGGGAAAGATCAAGCGGCACCAGATCACCCGTCGCGGCATCGCGCGTACGTTCCAGAACATCCGGTTGTGGGGCGAGATGACCGCGCTGGAGAACGTCATGGTGGGCACCGACGCCCGGCACTTCACGTCGGTGCCCGGCGCGCTGGTGCGGACCCCGCGGCACCGCCGTGAGGAGATGTCGGCCGTCGAGAGATCGGCCGCACTGCTTCACTTCGTCGGGATCGGGCACCGCGGCGAGGAGAAGGCCAAGAACCTGCCGTACGGCGATCAGCGGCGACTCGAGATCGCCCGCGCGCTGGCCACCGAACCCAAGCTGCTGTGCCTCGACGAACCGGCCGCCGGGTTCAACCCGAAGGAGAAGGCCGCGCTCATCGAGTTGATCCAGAAGATCCGCGACGACGGCTACACCGTGCTGCTGATCGAGCACGACATGAGGCTGGTGATGGGAGTGACCGACCGGATCGTGGTGCTGGAGTTCGGTCGCAAGATCGCCGACGGCCTGCCCGCCGAGATCCGCGAGGACCCCAAGGTCATCGCCGCTTACCTGGGAGTGCCTGATGACGCAGTCGAGTGAGCAGAAGACCGACGAGCGTCCCGTCGTCCTCGAACTGCGCGACCTCGTCGTGCAGTACGGGCGTATCCGCGCTCTGCACGGGATCTCACTGACCGTGCGGGAAGGCGAACTTGTCACGTTGCTCGGCTCCAACGGTGCCGGCAAGACCACGACCATGCGGGCGATCTCGGGTCTGCTGCCGCTGACGTCGGGCTCGATCTGGTTCGAGGGCAACGACATCAGCAAGGTCAAGGCGCATCACCGCGCGGTCCAGGGCCTGGTGCAGGCACCGGAAGGCCGCGGCGTCTTCCCCGGTATGACGGTTGTCGAGAACCTCGAAATGGGTTGTTACGGACGGAAATTCGCGTCGCGCCATGAGCACAAGGAACGGCTGGACTGGGTACTGGAGACGTTCCCTCGGCTCGCTGAACGCCGCACCCAGGTGGGCGGCACGCTGTCCGGCGGTGAACAGCAGATGCTCGCGATCGGGCGCGCGCTGATGGCCCGGCCGCGGGTGCTGCTGCTCGACGAGCCGTCGATGGGTCTGGCGCCGATGGTGATCTCGCAGATCTTCAAGATCATCGCCGAGGTCAACAGTCAGGGCACCACGGTGCTGCTCGTCGAGCAGAACGCGCAGCAGGCGCTGAGCCGCTCGGACCGCGCCTACATCCTCGAAACCGGCGAGGTGACACGCACCGGCAACGCGCGAGAGCTGTTGACAGACGACAGCATTCGCGCCGCCTACCTCGGCGTCGCCTAGGAGAGGTCCACCTCGAAGCGTTTGATGCGCGACACCGCGCCCGAGACCAGCCGAACCCGGCTGGGCGCGACGCCCAGATGCGCGGCGACGAGTTTCGCTACGGCCTTGGTGGCCTTGCCCTCGACGGCCCGCTCGCGCACGTAGACCGTGAGTTCGCCGTCGGCGCCCTCCTCGACCAGGGGACCCTTCGCGCTGCCGGGCTTGACGCGCACCGCGACGATCATCGCCGCACCCACGGCCAGGTCATCAGCGCCCATACGGCGAACACGAGCGCGGCCGTCACCACGATGTACACCGGCCACGGGCCCAGCAGGTCCAGCAGCGACGCGGTGGCCGGCTTGTGGTGGGTGAACCCGTAATTGGTGTCGGCGACCTTGTTGAACACCACGGTGCACGTCGCCCATCCGGCGGTCACGGCGACGGCGAATCGGTATCCGCGCCAGTCGGGCCGCATGCCGCGGCCCCAGGTGAGAAAGATCGCCGCCCACACCACCAGCAGGTGGATCGCGTAGAACGCCAGGAACTGGTAGTGCGGGAAGTCCGGTCCGCGCAGTACGGGGGTGATCAGCGCCTGCACGCTGAGGACCAGACCCCAGTAGTAGGTGAGCGTGTAGGCCCACTGACGCTGGGTCCACAACGCCACCGCGGCAACGACGGTCGCCAGATCGGTCAGTTGCAGCGGCACCGAACTCGCCAAGGTCGGCGGCAGCACGTTGTAGACCAGGATCGCCGCGTAGATCGCCGCGGTGAGCGCGCCGAGGACGCGGCTCAGTCGCCGAGCCCGAGCCGGCGCCAACCCGCGCCCGGCCCAGACCAGCAGCACCGCCCCGACCGCGAACACGGCCAGGGCACCCCAGTACGAGGGGCCGTACGGTTCGAACTGCCTAGCGAGCAACTACCACGGACGAACCGTGCCCGAACAGGCCCTGATTCGCGGTGATCCCGACCTTGGCGCCCTCGACCTGGCGGCCGGTGGCCTGTCCCTTCAGCTGCCAGGTGAGCTCGCAGACCTGCGCGATGGCTTGTGCGGGAATGGCTTCCCCGAAGCACGCCAGGCCGCCCGACGGGTTGACGGGGATCTTCCCGCCGATGGTGGTGGCGCCGCTGCGCAGCAACTGTTCGGCCTCGCCCCTGGCGCACAGCCCCAGATGCTCGTACCAGTCGAGTTCCAGTGCGGTGGACAGGTCGTAGACCTCGGCCAGGCTCAGGTCCTCGGGTCCGATGCCGGCCTCTGCGTAGGCGGCGTCGAGGATCTGGTCCTTGAACACCCGCTCGGGCGCCTTCACCACGGCGGTGGAATCCGTTGCGATGTCCGGCAATTCGGGCAGATGCTGCGGATACTGCGGCGACTGCAGGCTGATCGCGCGCACCGACGGTACGCCCTCGACGGAACCGAGATGCTTCTCGGCGAACGACTTGCTCGCCACGATCAGCGCCGCCGCACCGTCCGACGTCGCGCAGATGTCCAGCAGCCGAAGGGGATCGGAGACCACCGGGCTGGCCAACACGTCCTCGACGCTGGCTTCCTTGCGGTACCGCGCGTTCGGGTTGTCCAGGCCGTGCTTGGCGTTCTTGACCTTCACCGCGGCGAAGTCCTCGAGGGTGGCGCCGTAGAGGTCCATCCGGCGGCGCGCCAACAACGCGAAGTACACGGTGTTGGTGGCGCCGATCAGGTGGAACCGCTGCCAGTCCGGGTCGTTCTTGCGCTCGCCGCCGACCGGCGCGAAGAACCCCTTGGGCGTGGTGTCGGCGCCGATGACGAGCGCCACGTCGCAGAAGCCCGCGAGGATCTGGGCGCGGGCACTCTGCAGCGCCTGCGACCCACTGGCGCAGGCGGCGTAGCTCGAGGTGACGGGAACCCCGTTCCAGCCGAGCTTTTGGGCGAACGTCGCGCCGGCGACGAAGCCGGGATAACCGTTGCGGATGGTGTCGGCGCCTGCGACGAGTTGGATCTGGCGCCAGTCCAGGCCGGCCTCGGCCAGCGCGGCGCGGGCGGCCACGACGCCGTACTCGGTGAAGTCGCGGCCCCACTTGCCCCACGGGTGCATGCCGGCGCCGAGGATGTAGACGGGTTCCGGTGTGCTCATGACGCGGGCCTCCATGCGTAGACGACGCGTTCGACGCCATCGTCGTCGACGAACAGCGGCATCGTGGTCAGTTCCATCTCCATGCCGACCTTCAGATCGGCGGCCAGCGTGCCCTCGACGACCTTGCCGAGCACGATCAAGCCTTCGTCGGCCAGTTGCACGGCGGCAACGGCGAACGGCTCGAATGGATCCGGCGCCGGGTACGGCGGCGGGGGAGCGTAGCGGTTCTCGGTGTAGCTCCACAGCGTGCCGCGGCGCGACATCGGCACCTGCGCCAGTTCGTCGCCGTCACAGGCGGGGTTGGGGCAGTTGTTGGCGCGGGGCGGGAACACGTAGGTCCCGCACTGATGGCACTTGCCACCGATCAGGTATGGCGACCCGGACCCGTCGGTGGCGAACCACCCGTCGATCGCCGGTTGAGTGGATGCTGACACGCGGTCAGCGTACCCAGTCGACCTGTGAAACTGAAACGTGTTCCAGTCAGTGGGCGGCCGCCGCCAGCAAGATCCGCAGGAGGTCGTCGGGGTTGTCGCGCATCAGGTTGTGGGCGCCGTCGAGTTCGTGCACGGCCCAGTTCGGGTCGTCGCGCACACGTTCGTAGGAGGGCCGCAGCGGAGAGTCGCCGGGCCACTGCAACGCGTACACGAAGTCGCGCCTGCGGAACCGGTTGACATCGCCGTCCAGGTTGATGCGTTGCAGGAACGAGGCGAGCGGGTGTGCGGTGGCTCTCGGATCGAAGAACGGCATCGGGGGCACTCCGTAACCGGTGTCGTCGACGCCGAGGTACCACTCGCGCTCCTCGTCATTGACCAGCTGCCAACAGGATTCGCCGTCGCGGGGCACCAGGGCGTCGAGGTAGACGAGGGCGTCGACCCGGTCCGCCATCCGGTCGGCGACGCCGGTGATCACCATGCCGCCGTAGCTGTGGCCGACGAGGACCAGGTTGCGGTCGTCGGTGTCGGCCGTCACCGCCGAGACGACATCGGTGATGTGGGTGTCGAGGTTGACGCCCGCATGGGCGAGGTGGGCGCGTTCCGCCACGCCGGTCAGGGTGTAGGCGAGCACTCGGTGTCCGCGCGTGCGCAGCGCGGCGGCGAGGTCATCGAAACACCAGGCGCCGTGGCAGGCTCCGGGGATCAGCACGTAGGTGGCCATATATCCACCGTGCGTGAGCAGGCGCTATAAGTCCAATATCGATGAGTGACCGAAACTATAATCATCGGTTATGGAGTTGCGGCAGCTCGAGTACCTCATCGCGGTCGCCGAGGAGGCCAACTTCACCCGGGCGGCCGAACGGATCCGGGTCGCGCAACCCGCGGTGAGCGCCCAGATCGCCCGGCTGGAACGCGAACTCGGAGAGCGACTCCTGGACCGCACCCAGCGACGGGTCCGGCTCACCGCGGCGGGCGAGGCGGTGCTGCCGTTCGCGCGTGCGGCACTGGGCGCTGTCGCGGACATCCGCACCGCCGTCGACGAACTCGGCGACCTGGTGCGGGGGTCGGTCTCGATCGGCACGGTCACCGCGCACAACGTCGACATGCCGTCGCTGTTGGCGAAGTTTCACCGCGACCACCCCGCGGTCGAGATCACGCTGAGCACGGACAGTTCCGACGAACTCATCGACGGTGTCCGGTCCGGGCGACTCGACCTGGCCATCGCGTCCGTGGGCAGTGCGGAAGTGCCCGCCGGCCTGCAGGTCGAGGCCACCACCGATGAGGTGATCGACGCGGCCGTCGGGCGCGAGGACCCATGGTGGGGCCGCCGGTCGGTCGGGGTCGACGAACTCGCCGACCGGCCGCTGATCGCGCTGCCAGCCGGAAGCGGGATCCGAAGCAGGCTCGACGAGGCGTGTGCGGCGGCAGGGGTGTCCGTACGGGTCGCCCTGGAGGCCAGCACGCCGCTGGAACTCGTCGATCTGGCGGCCCACGGTCTGGGCGTGGCGATCGTTCCCCGTTCGGTGGCACGCTCGCGCACCCACATACATCCCGTCGCGGTGACGCCGGAACTGCGGGGGCGCCTGGTGTTGGCCTGGCGGGCGCGCGGACCGGTCAGCCCCGCGGCCCGGGTTCTGATCGCCTTGGCCCGCGAGCACGTGCGTGTCGGCGGCGGTGCCTAGAGTTAGGGCCGTGAGCCCAGCCAGCACCGCCACTGCCAAGAAGACGGCATCCGCCAACCCCACCGACAAGCCGACACTGATGCTGCTCGACGGCAATTCGCTGGCGTACCGGGCGTTCTACGCGCTGCCCGCGGAGAACTTCAAGACCCAGGGCGGACTGACCACCAACGCCGTGTACGGGTTCACCGCGATGCTGATCAACCTGCTGCGCGACGAGCAGCCGAGCCACATCGCCGCGGCGTTCGACGTGTCGCGCCAGACCTTCCGGGTCGACAAGTATCCCGAGTACAAGGCCGGCCGGTCGTCGACGCCGGACGAGTTCCGCGGGCAGATCGACATCACCAAGGAGGTGCTCGGCGCGCTGGGTATCACCGTGCTCGCCGAACCCGGCTTCGAGGCCGACGACATCATCGCCACCCTGGCGACCCAGGCCGAGCAGGGCGGGTACCGCGTGCTGGTGGTGACCGGCGACCGGGACTCGCTGCAGTTGGTCAGTGACGACGTGACCGTGCTCTATCCCCGCAAGGGTGTCAGCGAGCTGACCCGGTTCACCCCGGAAGCCGTCCAGGAGAAGTACGGGCTGACCCCGCAGCAGTACCCCGACTTCGCGGCGCTGCGCGGCGACCCCAGCGACAACCTCCCCGGCATTCCCGGGGTCGGCGAGAAGACCGCGACGAAGTGGATCGCCGAGTTCGGTTCGCTGCAGGCGCTCGTCGACAACGTCGACACGGTCAAGGGCAAGGTCGGCGACGCGCTGCGCGCCAACCTCTCGTCTGTGGTGCTCAACCGCGAACTGACCGACCTCGTCAAGGACGTTCCGCTGCCGCAGACCCCCGACACGTTGCGCATGCAACCGTGGGACCGCGACCAGATCCACCGCCTGTTCGACGACCTGGAGTTCCGCGTGCTGCGCGAGCGGTTGTTCGAGACGCTGGCGTCGGCCGACCCCGAGGTCGACCAGGGTTTCGACGTACGCGGCGGCGCGCTGGAGCCGGGTGAGCTGGCCGCCTGGCTGGCCGAGCACAGCACCGGTCAGCGGTTCGGCCTCGCCGTCGTCGGCACGCATCTGGCCTTCGACGCCGACGCGACCGCGCTGGCGATCGTCGCCGCCGACGGCGACGGGCGCTACATCGACACCGCGACGCTCACCGAAGAGGACGAGGCGGCGCTGGCGTCGTGGCTGGCCGACTCGGGTCCACCCAAGGCGCTGCACGAGGCCAAGCTGGCGATGCACGACGTCCAGGGCCGCGGCTGGACACTTGCCGGCGTCACGTCCGACACCGCGCTGGCGGCGTACCTGGTGCGGCCCGGGCAGCGCAGCTTTGCGCTCGACGACCTGTCGCTGCGCTACCTCAAACGCGAACTGCGCGCGGAAAACCCTGAACAACAACAACTCTCGCTGCTCGATGACAGTGACGGCACGGACGAGCAGGCCGTGCAGACGACGATCCTGCGGGCCAGCGCGGTGATGGACCTGGCCGACGCGCTCGACGAGGAGCTCGCGCGCATCGACTCGCTGGCGCTGCTGAACAACCTCGAGCTGCCCGTGCAGCGGGTGCTGGCCGAGATGGAGACCGCAGGCATCGCGGTCGACATCGCCCAGCTCACCGAGTTGCAGAGCGAGTTCGCCGACCAGATCCGCGACGCCGCCGAAGCCGCCTACGCGGTGATCGGCAAGCAGATCAACCTCGGCTCGCCCAAACAGCTGCAGGTGGTGCTGTTCGACGAGCTGGAGATGCCGAAGACCAAGCGCACCAAGACCGGCTACACCACCGACGCCGACGCGCTGCAGTCGCTGTTCGACAAGACCGGTCACCCGTTCCTCCAGCACCTGCTCACCCACCGCGACGCCACCCGGCTCAAGGTCACCGTCGACGGGCTGCTGAACTCGGTGGCCTCCGACGGCCGTATCCACACCACGTTCAACCAGACGATCGCCGCCACCGGCCGGCTGTCGTCGACCGAGCCGAACCTGCAGAACATCCCGATCCGCACCGACGCGGGCCGTCGGATCCGCGACGCGTTCGTCGTGGGCACGGGCTACAGCGAGCTCATGACCGCGGACTACAGCCAGATCGAGATGCGCATCATGGCCCATCTGTCGAAGGACGAGGGCCTGATCGAGGCGTTCCGCACCGGTGAGGATCTGCACTCGTTCGTCGCGTCACGCGCATTCGACGTGCCGATCGACGAGGTGACCGCCGAATTGCGCCGCCGGGTCAAAGCGATGTCCTACGGCCTGGCGTACGGGTTGAGCGCCTACGGGTTGGCCGCGCAGCTCAAGATCTCCACCGAAGAGGCCAAGGTCCAGATGGAGCAGTACTTCGACCGGTTCGGCGGGATCCGCGACTACCTGCGCGACGTGGTCGACCAGGCGCGCAAGGACGGCTACACCTCGACGGTGTTCGGCAGGCGGCGCTATCTGCCCGAACTCGACAGCAGCAACCGCAATGTGCGGGAGGCGGCCGAACGCGCCGCGCTCAACGCGCCGATCCAGGGCAGCGCCGCCGACATCATCAAGGTGGCGATGATCAACGTCGACAAGGCACTCAAGGACGCGAAGCTGAAGTCGCGGATGCTGCTGCAGGTGCACGACGAGCTGCTCCTCGAGATCGCTGAGGGGGAGCGGGACACGGTCGAGGCCTTGGTGCGTGAGCAGATGGGCAACGCCTATCCGCTCGACGTTGCGCTCGAGGTGTCGGTCGGATACGGCCGCAGCTGGGACGCCGCGGCGCACTAACGGGCGTCGGCCGCCAGGCCAAGGCCGAGCGCCATCAGGATGGCGCCCATCACGCGCTCCATGCGGCGTCGAATATGGTTCTGGCGCAACATATCTCGCGCTCGCGCCGCGACGAGCACGACGGCTGCGCACCAGGACGTGTCGACGACCAGTTGGATCAGCGCGAGCACGAGCAGGGTCGGCAGCACCGGTCCGCTCGACGGCAGGAACTGCGGGATCACCACGATGCCGAACGCCGCCGCCTTCGGGTTGGCGGCGATCGACAGCAGCGCAGCCCGGAACGCCGCCGCGGGTGTGCGGCCGCGCGGTGGCAGCGGCACCTCGAGTTCCGTCGGGCGTTTCGCGTTGCGCCAGGCGCTGACACCGAGCCAGATCAGGATCACCGCACCGACGACGTGCAGCACCACCGACAGCGCGCGGTTGGCCAGCAGCAGCACCGACAGGCCCGCACCGCCGGCCAGGGTCCAGCCCAGGATCCCGATCTCGTTGCCGACAACCGCGGCCAGGCCGGCCGCGCGCCCGTCGCGCACCGAGCGGTGCAGGAACAACGCCGTCGCCGGGCCCGGGAGGGCCGCGAGGATCACGCACGCCAGCAGGAATGCGGGCATCACATCCCACAGATGCCGGGCCATTTCGGTCGCCATCTCAGAAGTATCGCTGCCCGCGCAACCGAGTTCCTAGCGGATCAGCGACCGGGCGCGCGGTAACCGGCCAGGCTCTGCAATGCCGGTGCGGCGGCGCGGGCGGCGTGCACCGCGTACGCCTCCTCGGTCAGCAGCGCCTGGAGGCGCGCGTCGCCGAAGCCGCGGTCGATGCGGTCGCGGACGAACGCCAACTCGACGACGTGGGCGGCGAACCGCTTCACCGACTTGCCCGCCGCCGGGCCACCGAACCGGTTGGCGTGGCCGAGGGCTGCCTTGCGGTCGCGGAGCGACCCCAGCCAGGTGGCCTCGTTGGGCGTCACCAGCCCGGCCTGCGTCATGCCGGGCAGCTTGGCGGCGACGATGTTCTGCTCGCGGCGCCGGCTCTGCACTCCCAGCACAATCGCCAGGGCGAAGATCGGCATCATCCACACCACGTAGATCCCGAAGTACCACTCGACGCCCAGCAGCGACGAGCCGTTCCACAACCCGTGCATGACGACGGCGGCCAGGTAGCCGAGCAGGATGTGCGCGCCCCTACCCAGGGCGCTGCGGTGCTGCAGCGCGAAGTAGACGCCGATCCCGAAGAAGGTGGTGAACAGGGAGTGGGCGAACGGCGCCATGATCAGCCGCAGCGCCGCCGTCATCAGCGAATCACCGAAGGATTCTCCGCTGGAGATGTAGAGGATGTCCTCCAGCCAGGCGAAGCCGGCGCCGACCAGCCCGGCGTAGACCAGGCAGTCGGTCAGCGAGTTGAGCTCGTTGCGGCGCCTGCCGGTCATCATCAGCAGCAGGAACGCGCCCTTGGCCGCCTCCTCGATGACCGGCGCGGCGATCGCCACCGACACCCAGCTGACCTCGTCGGACTCACCGGTCACGATCAGCGACTCGACGAAAAGTCCGACCGTCACCGACAACACGACCGCGACCGACGCGCCCCACAGGAACGCGAAGATCAGCAGCCGCGGCGGCTCCGGTTCCCAGCGGTCCAGCCAGATGTACGCCAGCACCACGACGAGCATGGCCATGCTCGACAGCACCAGGCCGACCGCGGTGCCGACGGGGTTGAGCGCGGTCAGCAGGACGATGATCAGTCCCACCACGGTGGCCATCACGATGATCGCCGCGAGCGGGGCCCCGACTTTGCGGACCTTGCGCTGGAACGGCGGTGTGGGCAGCCAGGTCTGCGGTGATGCGCCGGGGTGTGACACCCCAGCAGATTAGCCGCGGGAATCGCCCGAGGCGGGCCGAGTTCGTCCAATCAGCGGCACCACGGCCGGGGCGGGCGAGTCGGTGACGTACGCCGCCGGGGGCTGCGCCGGCTGGACCAACTGCCGCGGCTACCCACCGGCAAGCTCTACAAGCGGTTGCTCCGCGACCGGTACTGGGGCGAGCACACGACCCGGATCGTGTGACGTCTCCCCAGCCCGCTGGGGACCGGGTTTGTCCAGCATGTGCACCGTCGAGTAACCTCTACGGGTACCTGTCTGTGGTTTTTGCATTCTTCTGCGGCGGGTATCACCAATAACTCAAGTCCCATCCCTACGATCAAACCTGTCCGGAGCAACCCACCACATGCCAAGTCCCTCCGTCACCTCGCCGCAAGTAGCCGTCAACGACATCGGCTCGAGCGAGGACTTTCTCGCCGCCATCGACAAGACCATCAAATACTTCAACGATGGCGACATCGTCGAGGGAACCATCGTCAAGGTTGACCGTGACGAGGTCCTGCTCGACATCGGCTACAAGACCGAAGGTGTCATCCCGTCCCGGGAACTGTCCATCAAGCACGACGTCGACCCCAACGAGGTCGTTTCCGTGGGCGATGAGGTCGAAGCCCTGGTCCTCACCAAAGAGGACAAGGAAGGCCGCCTGATCCTGTCCAAGAAGCGCGCCCAGTACGAGCGCGCCTGGGGCACCATCGAAGAGCTCAAGGAGAAGGACGAGGCCGTCAAGGGCACCGTCATCGAGGTCGTCAAGGGCGGCCTGATCCTCGACATCGGCCTGCGCGGCTTCCTGCCCGCGTCGCTGGTCGAGATGCGTCGCGTCCGCGATCTGCAGCCGTACATCGGCAAGGAGATCGAGGCCAAGATCATCGAGCTCGACAAGAACCGCAACAACGTGGTGCTCTCGCGTCGCGCCTGGCTAGAGCAGACCCAGTCCGAGGTGCGCAGCGAGTTCCTCAACCAGCTGCAGAAGGGCGCCATCCGCAAGGGTGTCGTATCCTCGATCGTCAACTTCGGCGCGTTCGTCGATCTCGGCGGTGTCGACGGCCTGGTGCACGTCTCCGAGCTGTCCTGGAAGCACATCGACCACCCGTCCGAGGTTGTTCAGGTGGGCGACGAGGTCACCGTCGAGGTGCTCGACGTCGACATGGACCGCGAGCGGGTTTCGTTGTCGCTCAAGGCGACTCAGGAAGATCCGTGGCGCCACTTCGCCCGCACCCACGCGATCGGTCAGATCGTGCCGGGCAAGGTCACCAAGCTGGTGCCGTTCGGTGCGTTCGTCCGCGTCGAGGAGGGCATCGAGGGTCTGGTGCACATCTCGGAGCTGTCCGAGCGCCACGTCGAGGTCCCGGACCAGGTGGTCCAGGTCGGCGACGACGCGATGGTCAAGGTCATCGACATCGACCTGGAGCGTCGCCGGATCTCGCTGAGCCTCAAGCAGGCCAACGAGGACTACACCGAGGAGTTCGACCCGTCGAAGTACGGCATGGCCGACAGCTACGACGAGCAGGGCAACTACATCTTCCCCGAGGGCTTCGACGCCGAGACCAACGAATGGCTCGAAGGCTTCGAGAAGCAGCGTGAGGAGTGGGAGTCCCGCTACGCCGAGGCGGAGCGCCGGCACAAGATGCACACCGCGCAGATGGAGAAGTTCGCCGCTGCCGAGGCCGAAGCGGCCAGCCGCCCGGCCAGCAACGGCACCTCGCGCGGCGACGAGCCGTCGGCGGGCGGGTCGCTGGCCAGCGACGCTCAGCTCGCGGCGCTGCGCGAGAAGCTCGCAGGCAACGCCTAACTCGTTACCGATCGAACGCCCCGGCTCATGGCGAGCCGGGGCGTTCGTCGTTCGGTGGTCCTGACAGACTGGTGCGGTGTTGCGCATAGGCCTGTCCGGCGGTATCGGCGCCGGGAAATCGACCGTGTCCGCGACGTTCAGCGAACTCGGCGGCATCGTCGTCGACGGCGACGTGATCGCCCGCGAGGTCGTCGAGCCCGGCACCGAGGGACTGGCCAAGCTGGTCGACGCGTTCGGCCGCGACATTCTGCGTGAAGACGGTGCGCTGGACCGGCCCGCGCTCGCGGCGATCGCGTTCAGCGACGAGGAGAAGCGCCAGACACTCAACGGGATCGTGCACCCGTTGGTGGCGCATCGGCGTTCGGAGCTGATCGAGGCGGCCGCCACCGATGCGGTGATCATCGAGGACATCCCGCTGCTCGTCGAGTCCGGGATGGCCCCGATGTTCCCGCTCGTGGTGATCGTCCACGCCGACGAAGATGTCCGGGTGAAGCGGCTGATCGAGTACCGCGGCTTCACCGAACAGGACGCCAGGGCCAGGATTGCCGCGCAGGCCACCGAGGAGCAGCGTCGGGCCGTCGCGGACGTGTGGCTGGACAACGCGGGCAGCGCCGGTCAACTCGTGGAGCAGGCCCGCGCGCTGTGGCACGAGCGGATCCTGCCGTTCGCCCACAACCTCACCCAGAACCGTCCCGCGTCCCCGAAACCGGTGCTGGTGCCCTACGACGAAACCTGGCCCGACCAGGCGCGTCGCATCCTGGCACGGCTGAACACCGCATGCGGGCACCGCGCCGTGCGCATCGACCACATCGGGTCCACCGCGGTGCGCGGTATGGACGCCAAGGACGTCATCGACATCCAGGTGACGGTCGATTCGCTGGAGACGGCCGACGAGTTGAGCGAGGCATTGACCTCGGTGGGTTACGTGCGCCTGCCGTACACCACCGACGTCGGCAAGCCCGACGCCCGCAGCACCGTCGCCGCGTTCGATCACAGCAGCGATGATGCGTTGTGGCACAAGCGTGTTCACAGCTCGGCCGACCCGGGCCGGCCGACGAACGTGCACCTGCGGGTGGACGGCTGGCCAGATCAGCAGTTCGCCCTGTTGTTCGTGGACTGGCTGCGCGCCAACCCCGGGGTGCAGGCGGACTACCTAGCGCTCAAGCGGCGGGTCGCCGCGGAGGGACACGCCACCACCAACGCTTACGCCGAGGCGAAGGAGCCGTGGTTCCTCGACGCCTACCGACGGGCGTGGGAGTGGGCCGACACGACCGGCTGGCGGCCCTGACCGTCGCCTATGCGGCAGGCGGTGCGGACGCCTCGACCGGCGGAGCGTCGACCGGCGGCGCGGCCGGGGCCCCGTCGATCGGAACGTTCAGCGGCGCACCGCATTGCAGCACGCCGTACATCGGGTCGTCCTTCGGCCGGAACAGCCGCGGCGCGATGAACTGATCGGCCTTGGCGACGATCTGGTCGTCGACGAGGATCTCGCAGTGCAGGTTGGACCCGTACGGCCACTCGATGGAGATCTCCATGCCGGCCAGCTTCGGGTCGGCGAGCACCGCGTTCACCTCGAACGTCTGCCCGGGCAGCAGGGTCGGCGTCGCGCTGTTGACGTTGTGGTCGTCCATCTTGTACGCGACGACCGCGCCCCGGGAGGTGCCGTCGGCGCGGGCCCGGTAGATGACGTTGTGCAGCAGGTCCTGCTCCGCGGGAGCAGGCGCCACCGCGGTGTCCGTGGGCTCGGGGTCGACGGGCTGCGCCGACGCCGTCGCGGGGACCAGCGCCGAGCCGGCCAGCAGCGCGCCCGCAGCGGCGGCCGCCGCGAGCCGGGTGCGCGTGGTGGGGCTCACGTGACCAGAGATTACCGTCAGCGTCGGCCAGCACAAATTCGAAGTCGTTGCCATCACAATCAAGATCGGCCGTCGGTGGCGTTCTGTTACGCGGTGCCCGGCGACGCTCCGCGCCACGTCACCGGCATGCCCTGCGACGCCAGCCAGCGGTTGAGGTCGTAGCCGTGCCGGGCCAGGCCGTCGACCGCGGCAACCGCGGTGTGCACGGCCTGTTCGGCGGTCTCGGGTGTCAGCAGGTTGTGCCGGACGGCGGTGAGCAGTTCGTCGACGTCGCACAGGTCGACGCCCCGACCGGTGCGCACCATCAGGTCCAGATAGTGATCCTCGGAGTGCCACACCTGCGGACCAGCGGTGTATTCGCCGACGTCGAGGTAGTAGTCCTGGTCGCGTTCGTGACCAGGATTGAAGTGGAACACCGTCGCCCGTAGCCGCAGCGACGGCAGCAGCCAGGACTCCAGGTAGTGGAACTGGGCCCGGTCGGGGGTGGGCCGGGCGAGGTACAGCCCCCACGGCTCGACCGTGTACACATCGACCGCCCGCACGATGCCCTTCGGGTCGGTGTTGGTGCGGGCGAGCAGGTCGAACGTCTCGTGTTTGGGAGCGTGGATGAGCCCAGGATAGGAGATCAGAACCGGGGGCGGCGGCGCAGATCGAGCGTCAACGGGCCCTTGCCGCGGCGGCGGGTCGCGATGCGCAGTATCGCGCCGGCGATGGCCGTGACCCAGAACCCGGCCCACAGCAGGCTCGCCGCGTCCCACCAGGTGCACTGTTCGTTCGGGCCGAGGCCGCTGTCATACCGGCACGAGACACCCATGGCCTGCGCCACCGCGTACGGGCCCGGCGTGAACATCAACACCACGCAGGCGACGGCGACCAGCAGCAGGGCCAGTCCCAGCAGGCGCAGCGCGACGCGCAACGGTTCGGGCACCCGGTCACGCTAGCGCGCGCAAGGCGCGACGGGAATGAACTTGTCGGTGGCCGCGCTTACCCTGGTTGATTATGGCTTTCGCTACTGAACACCCCGTGCTGGCGCATTCCGAGTACCGCCCTGTCGACTCGGTCGTGCGCGCCGGCGGCCGTTTCGAGGTGGTCAGCCCGTACGCGCCCGCGGGAGACCAGCCGGCCGCCATCGACGAGCTCGAGCGCCGCATCAACGCGGGCGAGCACGACGTGGTGCTGCTCGGCGCCACCGGCACCGGCAAGTCGGCGACGACGGCGTGGCTCATCGAGCGCGTGCAGCGGCCGACACTGGTGATGGAGCCGAACAAGACACTCGCGGCGCAGATGGCCAATGAGCTGCGGGAGATGTTGCCGCACAACGCCGTCGAGTACTTCGTGTCGTACTACGACTACTACCAGCCCGAGGCGTACATCGCCCAGACCGACACCTACATCGAGAAGGACAGCTCGATCAACGACGATGTCGAGCGGCTGCGGCACTCGGCGACGTCGAGCCTGCTGTCGCGGCGCGACGTGGTCGTGGTGGCGTCGGTGTCGTGCATCTACGGCCTGGGCACCCCGCAGTCCTACCTGGACCGCAGCGTCGAGCTGAAGATCGGTGACGAGGTGCCCCGCGACGGGCTGCTGCGGCTGCTCGTCGATGTGCAGTACACCCGCAACGACATGGCGTTCACCCGCGGTTCGTTCCGAGTCCGCGGCGACACGGTGGAGATCATCCCCAGCTACGAGGAGCTGGCGGTGCGCATCGAGTTCTTCGGCGACGAGGTGGAGGCGCTGTACTACCTGCACCCGCTGACCGGTGACGTGGTGCGCAAGGTGGAGTCGCTGCGGATCTTCCCGGCGACCCACTACGTGGCAGGCCCGGAGCGGATGGCGCACGCGATCTCGACCATCGAACAGGAGCTCGAGCAGCGGCTCGCCGAACTCGAGGGGCAGGGCAAGCTGCTGGAGGCGCAGCGGCTGCGGATGCGGACCAACTACGACATCGAGATGATGCGGCAGGTCGGCTTCTGCTCGGGGATCGAGAACTATTCGCGGCACATCGACGGCAGGCCGGCCGGCTCGGCGCCCGCCACGCTGCTGGACTACTTCCCGGAAGACTTCATGCTCGTCATCGACGAGTCGCACGTGACGGTGCCGCAGATCGGCGGCATGTACGAAGGCGACATGTCGCGCAAGCGCAATCTCGTCGACTTCGGCTTCCGGTTGCCCTCGGCCGTCGACAACCGGCCGCTGACGTGGGAGGAGTTCGCCGACCGGATCGGGCAGACGGTCTACCTGTCGGCGACGCCGGGCCCGTACGAGCTCAGCCAGTCGGGCGGCGAGTTCGTCGAGCAGGTGATCCGGCCGACCGGGCTGGTCGACCCGCAGGTCGTGGTCAAGCCGACCAAGGGTCAGATCGACGACCTGATCGGGGAGATCCGGCTGCGCACCGAACGCGACGAGCGCGTGCTGGTCACCACGCTGACCAAGAAGATGGCCGAGGATCTCACCGACTACCTGCTCGAGATGGGCATCCGGGTGCGCTACCTGCACTCCGAGGTCGACACGCTGCGCCGCGTCGAGTTGCTGCGTCAGTTGCGGCTCGGCGAGTACGACGTGCTGGTCGGCATCAACCTGTTGCGTGAGGGACTCGACCTGCCCGAGGTGTCGCTGGTGGCGATTCTCGACGCCGACAAGGAAGGGTTCCTGCGGTCGACCCGCAGCCTGATCCAGACCATCGGTCGCGCCGCCCGCAACGTCTCGGGTGAGGTGCACATGTACGCCGACAACATCACCGAGTCGATGCGCGAGGCCATCGACGAGACCGAGCGGCGCCGCGCCAAGCAGATCGCCTACAACGAAGAACACGGCATCGATCCGAAACCGTTGCGCAAGAAGATCGCCGACATCCTCGACCAGGTGTACCGGGAGGCCGACGACGTCGAGGTGGGTGGTTCCGGCCGCAACGCGTCGCGGGGCAGGCGCGCGCAGGGCGAGCCGGGCCGTGCGGTCAGCGCGGGCATCATCGAGGGCCGCGACACGTCGAACATGCCGCGCGCCGAGCTCGCCGATCTCATCAAGGACCTGACCGAGCAGATGATGACCGCGGCGCGGGATCTGCAGTTCGAACTGGCCGCCCGCATCCGCGACGAGATCCACGACCTGAAGAAGGAACTGCGCGGCATGGATGCCGCAGGCCTGAAGTGAGCGCCGGCCGGCCGTTGACCTCAACTGCGGTTCAGCTCCTAGCCTGACCCGGTGACCGAAACCGCGACCACCCCGGCGGGGACCTGGCGAGAACTGCTGGGCCCGAAGAACCTCGGGGCGGCGACCGTACTCGCCGGTGGGGTGGCGCTGTATGCCACCAACGAGTTCCTGACGATCAGCCTGATGCCCAGCGCGGTCGCCGATATCGGCGGGCAGCGCCTCTACGCGTGGGTGACGACGGTGTATCTCGTCGCGTCGGTGGTGGCCGCCACGACCGTGTCCGCGACGCTGATGCGCTTCGGCCCGCGGCTGTCGTATCTGTTGGCGCTCAGCGTGTTCGGGGTGGGCAGCGTGTGGTGTGCGACGGCGCCCACGATGGAACTGCTGCTCGCGGGGCGCACGGTGCAGGGATTGGCCGGCGGCCTGTTGGCCGGCCTGGGTTACGCGGTGATCAATGCCGCGCTGCCGGAGTACTTGTGGACCAGGGCGTCCGCGTTGGTGTCGGCGATGTGGGGTGTCGGCACGCTGCTGGGGCCGGCCGCCGGCGGGCTGTTCGCCCAATATAGTTCGTGGCGTTGGGCTTTCGGCGCGCTGGCGATCCTCACCGCGGTCATCGCCGTGCTGGTTCCGCTTGCGCTGCCGACCCGCCGCGACGCCGAGGTCGATGTGCCGAGTATTCCGGTGCCGGTCTGGTCGCTGTTGTTGCTGGGCGGGGCCGCGCTGGCGGTCAGTGTCGCCGGCGTGCCGCACGACGCGCGGGCCACCGCGGCGCTGCTGGGTCTCGGGGCGGTTCTGGTCGGGGTCTTCCTGGTCGTCGACCGGCGCACGGCGGCTGGTGTGCTGCCGCCGAGCGCTTTCGGGCGCGGCCCGCTGAAGTGGATCTACCTGACGCTGGGTGTGTTGATGGCCGCGACGATGGCCGACATGTACGTGCCGCTGTTCGGTCAGCGACTGGCGGGTCTGACTCCGGTGGCGGCGGGGTTCCTCGGCGCGGGTCTGGCGATCGGCTGGACGGCAGGCGAACTCGGTAGCGCGTCGATGGGCAGCCCGCGGGCGATCCGGCGGGTCGTGGCGCTCGCGCCGGCGGTGATGGCCGCCGGGCTCGCCATCGGGGCGGTGACGATGCGGGCAGGCGCGCCGCTCGCCGTGGTGGCGGTGTGGGCGGTCGCGATGCTGATCACGGGGGTGGGTGTGGGCATCGCCTGGCCGCACCTGTCGGCGTGGGCGATGAGCCGCGTTGCCGACCCGGCCGAAGGGCCGACCGCCGCTGCCGCGATCAACACCGTCCAGTTGATCTGCGGGGCGTTCGGCGCGGGGTTGGCCGGAGTCGTGGTGAACATGACCGACGACGGCGGCGCCGCGCCTGCGCGTTGGCTACTCGCCGGGTTCGCCGTGTTGGCCGCGCTGGGTCTGGTGGCGTCCACCCGCAGCGGGCGGACGATTGCGTAGAGTCGGGTCGGTGGATGCCTACACCGCGGGCCGCCTGTGCCGCAGCATCGACCCACTGCATTCGCTGTCGTATTTCCTGCCGGAGTTCTTCGAGCGCTTCGGTGCGCTCGGAATGCAGGGCATGACACCGTATTTCGCGGTGCGCGCGGCGCCGATGGGCGCTGTGCCCGCCGAGGTCGTCGCGGCCGTGTTCTACAACTTCAACCCCGAGTTCGTCGCACAATCCATTCCGCGCGCATGGACGCTGGCGGCACCGGACGCGGTGATCGCGATGCGCTACGAGATGCTCGACGAGGTGCTCCCGCGGATCCTGGGGGAGGAGTTGACGCGTTCGGCCGAATTGTTCCGCGCGGCGGGCATCCTGCGGCGGACAGCGGAGTCGATCCCCGACGGCGACGGCCGGCCGCTGTTCGCCGCGCACACCTCGCTTCCGTGGCCGGAGTCGGCGCACTGCCAGTTGTGGCACGCGGTGACCCTGCTGCGCGAGTACCGCGGCGACGGGCACACCGCGGCGTTGGTCGCCAACGGCTTGAGCGGGCTGGAAGCGCTCGTCAGCCACACCGTGGCGGGCATCGGGTTCTCCGTGCCGTTCGCGCAGTCGCTGCGCGGCTGGAGCGAGGAGCAGTGGGACGCCGGGCTCGAGCGGTTGCGGACGCGCGGACTGGTGGGCAGCGACGGTCAGCTCACCGAGGCGGGCACGCGGCTCCGAGCCCGCGTCGAGGACCTCACCGACGACCTGGGATACGCGCCGTGGGCGACCGTGACCGACGGCGACCGTGACCACGTGACGGTTGTCGCCGACGCGGTTCGCGCCGCGGTGGCCGGGGCCGGACTGATCCCGGCGCAGGCGTTCGGTCCGCGCTACGGGCAGCCGCGTTAGTCGGCGTCGGCGTCCTCGTCGAACTGCCGGATCGCTGTCACGCCGTCGATGGCCGCAAGCACCATCGGCGCGTTGAGGATCCCGCGTCCGACCAGTGTCAGCACGACGCCGGAGTGGCCGGGCGCCGCGCCCAGCGGTTCACCGGGCGCATCGGCCTCCAGATCGGTGAGCTGCCACTGCCGGCGTTCACAGGCCTGCAGGAGCCGGCTCATCACACCCGCGCCCTCGGCGTACGTGACGTGCATCCGGATCGAACCGCTCAACCGGGAGGTCAGCCGTCGGGCCAGCGGCATGAAGCCCAGGATGATCAGGAAGTGCATGGCGGTCACGGTGGTGGCCAGTAGCAGCAGGCCGGCGCCGGCAGCCATGCCGATGGCCGCGGACTCCCAGACGGCGGCCGCGGTGGTCAACCCGTGCACCGAGCCGCGCCGGAAGATGATGATGCCGGCGCCGAGGAAGCCGATGCCCGAGACGATCTGGGCGGCCACCCGGGACGGGTCGACGACGACCAGGTTGTCCTGCAGCACATCGGTGAAGCCGTACTTGCTGACGAGCAGGATCAGCGCAGCGGCTGTTCCCACGATGGTCTGCGTGCGCAGGCCGGCGCTCTTGCCCTGGATCTCGCGTTCCAGGCCGATGAGTGCCGTCAACCCGAACGCGACGAACAACTCGATGATCTGGCGGGTGCCTCGCCCGGGACCACCGAAGAACGGCGCGTCCGCCAACCACAGGTGCATGCGATCAGTAAACCCGCCGCGGACCCGCTTGCGCGGGAGGTGGCGATCACGGCGAATACAAAGCTGGCTCGCCGGACTTCACCCTGGCAGAGTTCCGTGTCGATGCGGGTGTGGCTGAATGGCTAGGTACCGGCCTGCAAAGCCGTTTATGCGGGTTCGTGTCAGCAGACCGCTGGCGGTACCCACATCGAGACCGCTGGAGGCACCCACGCGCACGCGTTCTGGTGACCCCGGCCGTCCCAGCCGCGACCACGCGGGCCGTTGTCCCAGTCGTTCCAGTCGTCATCCCAGTGCGGGCGGTCCAGTTTCCAGGTGACCGCCGGCGAACCAGGCTCGGCGCCGGCAATTCCCGCCCCGATCCCGAGCACCGGCATCGCGAGTGCACCGGCCATGACAGCTGCGCTTCCCAACACTTTTACGTTCACGATCAAACCCCTACTGCAGCAATATCGCGCGATCCGACCCGCATCGAGTTTATCCCTGATCGGCGCGCGAAGCGACGACAGGTGCCGCGGCAAAGTCGTTGTGCTGCAACGCTGCAGGAGTTCGCGATGCATACGTCCATCCTGCAAAGTCGCCGCGTGTCACTCAGCGACGATGTCGAGGCGGTCGAGGCGCCGGACCAGCAGGCTCGGCAGCCATTCGCCCGTCCGGCTTGCGGTGAAGAAGCCGGTTCGCCGCAACAGGAAGTCGAGGACGACGCGCGCCTCCATCCGGGCCAGGGCCGCGCCGACGCAGAAGTGGGCTCCCTTACCGAACGCGATGTGGTTCTTGCCCCTCGGGCGGTCCAGCCGGAAGTCGTCAGGCTCGTCGAAGTGGTCCGGATCGCGGTTCGCCGCTCCCCACAGCAGGAGCAGGCGTGAGCCCGCCGGGAGCTCGACACCGAACAGCTCGGTGTCGTTGACCACATGGCGGTAGTGGCCCCGGAACGGTGGCTCGTAGCGCAGGACCTCCTCGATGAAGGCACCGAGCATTGCCGGATTTCCACGAACCTGGCGCTGGATGTCGGGACGCGTCGCCAGCAGCCAGGCCGCAGAACCCAGCAGCGAGGCGGTGGATTCGCCGCCCGCACTGAACAGGGTCGCCATCATGGCCAGCGCCGTGGTGGCGCTGATCTCGTCGCGCGCCCGGGCAGCGGCGAGGTCGCCCATCAGGTCATCGTGTGGGTCGCGCAGCGCGTTCTCGAACTGCTCGGTGATGTAGGCGCCGAGTTCCATCACCGCGACGCCGGCTGCCGCCAGCTGGTCGTCGGTGACCAGCCCCTCCACCACCTGGGTCGCCGCGTAGCCCCAGCGGATGAGCTTGTCGACGTCGCTGTCGGGCACCCCGATGATGCGCGCGACGATCATCATCGGCAGCCGGTTGGCGATCGCCGACATCCACTCGATGCTGCCGTCGTGAAACGCATTGTCCCAGAGCTCATTCGCGGTGTCTGCAACCAACCGCTCGAACCCGCCGATCTGCTTCGCCGCCAGGTGAGGCAACAGCATCTTGCGGTGCAGCGAGTGTGTCGGCTCGTCGGCCGTCGCCAATGCCTGTGTGTCGCCGCCGATTTCACCGATGGTGAATGCGGAGATCGATCCGTCGGGCTGGTACATCATCGTCGCCGTCAGGTTCGATGAGAAGTCGTCAGGTCGGGCCACCGCCTCCTCGACGGCATCCCAACTGCTGACCGCGAAGAATCCGGAGTCGCCGATCCGGTGCACCGGGCCCTCGCGGTGCATGTGCGCGTAGAGGGGATACGGGTCCTGGACGTAGCGGTCCTCGAAGAGCGCGAGGCCGAGGCTGCTCATGTCGTCAACGCTGAGCGGCGGCGACCGGCGTGTCAACGGCAGCGCACCAGATCGCCACCGCCTCCACGCGCCGCCCTCGCTCGTCGTCTCACGGCCATACCTTGAGCTGCGTAGATAGGGCATTCACCCGCGCCTTCCATCTCAAACTTGAGAAACTTCCTGGGAGACGTGCAGGGGAGCAGGCGATGGTGCGGTCAGATTGGGTGGTCGGCGGTGACCGGCATGCGGCGGCGGCCGAGCGGATCTACGCCGCGGCGACCGATCTCGTGCTGCGTGAGGGTCTCGACGCCGTGGACATCGACACGCTGGCCGCGGCCGTGCACTGTTCCCGGGCGACCGTCTACCGCTACGCGGGTGGCAAAGCCCAGATTCGCGACGCCGTGCTGATGCGGTTGTCGGCCGGGATCATCGGCGCGGTCCGCGATGCGGTCGACGGTTTGGTCGGCAGGCAGCGGATCGTCACCGCGATCTCGGTCGCCCTCGAACAGATCCGCTCGGAGCGGTTGCGCCGGCTGATGTTCGCCTCACGGGTGCCGCAAGTCGGCGGTCTGCATTCGTCGCCGGTGCTGAGCCGGCTGGCGGCGGACCTCACCGGCATCACCGACGACGATCCGCATGCCGCGCAGTGGATCGTCCGCGTCGTGGTGTCGCTGGCCTACTGGCCGATCGACGACCCGCGCGACGAGGAAGAGGCCATCCGTCGTTTCGTCGCGCCCGCGTTCGGCTGAACCTCAGCGTGTTCGCCTGCCGGCGGCGAACCGCAGATCGGACACCAACGCCTGAAACGCTTCCTCCCGATCCTCCGGGCGCCCGCGCAGCACCGAGGACGGATGCGCGGACACCACGACGCTCGGGTCGATGCCGAGGTCGGCATCCGACTCCGGCAACCGCAGCACCTCGCCGCGATGCTGGGTGAGCCGAAATGTGCTGCCCAGCAACGACTGTGCCGCGGTCGCGCCCATCAGCACCAACACGTCGGGCCTGACGGCTTCGAGCTCGGCGAGCAGCCAGGGCCGGCACGCGACGACCTCGGTGCGGCTGGGTGTCTTGTGGATGCGACGGGTGCCACGTTCGGGCAGCGTGAATTTGAAGTGCTTCACCGCGTTCGTGACGTACAACCCGTCGCGGTCGACGCCCGCTTCGTCGAGCGCCTTGTCGAGCACCCGGCCCGCGGGACCGACGAACGGTTCGCCCGCCTTGTCCTCCTGGTCACCGGGTTGCTCACCGACGAGCATCATGTCGGCGCGCGCGGCGCCGCCGCCGAACACCACCTGCGTGGCGTCCAGATACAGATCGCAGCCCTTACATCCGTGCGCGGCGTCGGCGAGCACCGCGATATCCGCGGTGTCCGGGACGAACTCCGCGGCGGTACGAGTCGTCCGTGCAGCCATGCAGAGCGGATACCCAACAGCGCGTCGGCGAATCCGTCCCGAGGACAGGCGAATACACCGGCTCGACGGAATTGACGCTCGCGATTGGACGGTGGCGGCATCGAGATGGCCACTCAGACAGCCACTTCGCGGGGGTGTAGGCGCCGTCACGTCGGGTACGCCGGGGTGACGTACCGGCCAATGTGGGACGAAATAGCAGGCAAACGGCCTATGAGAGGCTACTGTTCCGGATGGCGAAGGAATTGACACTGGGAGGATATGGATGAGCGCCTATCAGACCGTCTTGGTTGGCACGGACGGATCGGACTCGTCGCTGCGTGCGGTGGAGAAGGCCGGTCATATCGCCGGTGCCGATGCCAAGCTGATCGTCGCGACGGCGTACTTCCCCCAGTCCGAGGACCAGCGCGCCGCCGACGTACTCAAGGACGAGGGCTACAAGATGGCGGGCAACGCCCCCATCTACGCGATCCTGCGCGAGGCCAAGGAACGCGCCCACCAGGCCGGCGCCAAGAACGTCGAGGAGAAGGCGATCGTCGGTGCGCCCGTCGACGCGCTGGTGGAACTGGCCGAAGAGGTCAAGGCCGATCTGCTGGTCGTCGGCAACGTCGGCCTGTCCACCATCGCGGGCCGCCTGCTCGGCTCGGTTCCTGCCAACGTCGCGCGCCGGTCCAAGACCGACGTGCTGATCGTGCACACCACGCCGTAACGACCACCAGCGCCGCCATCAGCGTCCAGTCGCCGTAGCGCTGATAGCCGGTGGTCCGGGCGTCCAATGGGACGTCCACGACTATCGTGCCGCGCTCGTCGGCCGGCAGCCACGCCAGCCGCCGGCCTGAGGCGTCGAACGCCGAACTGATCCCGGTGAGCGCTGCGTGTACGGTCGGGCGCCCCGTCTCGACCGCGTGCACGGCAGGCATGGCGGCCAGCTGCGGTTGCGCCCAGCTGCCCTGGTAGGACGATGTCGAGCTCTGGTAGACGAGCAGTTGGGCGCCGAGTCGCGCCAGGTCGACCGATAGGTCGGGAAACAGCGTCTCGAAGCTGATCAGCGGGCCGACGGCGGCCGTGCGGGTGTGGAGCACGACGGGCCCGGTGCCGCGTTGCCGGTCCTCGGCGGCGGCCTGCGTCGACGCTGTCAGCCGCCCGAGCAGGGCCCGCAGCGGCACGTACTCGCCGAACGGCACCAACCGCGTCTTCGCATAGGACCCCAGCAGCCCGTCCGGACCGACCAGCACCGCAGTCTTGTAGATGCCGCCGTCGTCGCTGCGGGCGTCGACGTTGACCAGCAGGTCGGCGCCGACCCGACGCGACAGCCCGGCCAGCCGCGCAGCCGCCTCCGCATTGGCGGCCAGGTCCACACCGACGCTGCTCTCGCCCCACACGACGAGGTCCACCTGCTGCCCGACCAGCCGCTCGGTCAACGCGTCGCCGGCCGGTTCGCCCGGCTGGACCAGCGCCACCCGCATCGTCGGACCGGGCTCGGGCGCCGGACCCAACCAGAACCACACCGGACCTACGGCGGTCAGCGCAACGGCGAGGACGACCGGACCGGGTGTGCGCACGAGGACGGCACCGGCCAGGGCCGTGTTGACGGCCACCACCACGACGCTGACCAACCAGACCCCGCCGAGCGAGGCGGGCGCCAGCGTGGCCGGCTGGTTCCACTGCGACGCGCCGAGCACGGCCCACGGGCCGCCGAGCCGGTCCCAGGACCGCACGGCCTCGGCGAGGACCCACACCGACGGCAGCACGATCACGGCCGTGAGCAGTCTGCGAAAGGTGAGGTCTCCCGCGAGCAACCGCTGCGCGGCCCAGCCGAACGGCGCCCACAGCGCGCCGAGCGCGGCGGCCAGCACGAGCAACAGGGGACCGGCGCTCGGCCACAGCCAGTACTGCGTGACGCCGACGAACGCCGCCAGACCCAGCCATGCGCGGACGGCGCCGTGCTTGGCCGTCGGCGCGCTGCGGATGACGAGCAGCAGCGGGACGAGCCCGGCCCACGCCAGCCACCACCACGCGGGTGCCGGGAACGCGAGCGCGGGCAACGCGCCGGCGACGAGCGCCGACGCGGAGCCCCGCACCGAGATCAGGTCGCGGACGCCTTGGCGATGCTGGCGATCGCCTGGTCGAGCGTGGAGTTGAACTCCTCGTCGCTCTGCTGGGCGCTGAGGCCCTCGGTGAGTGCGCGGGAGAAGCTCGCGATGACGCCGGTGTTGCGGGTCAGCTTCTCGTTGGCCTCGTCGCGGCTGTAGCCGCCCGACAGCGCGACCACGCGCAGCACCTTCGGATGGTCGACGAGGTCCTTGTACAGGTTGTCGGTGTCGGGCAGGGTCAGCTTGAGCATGACCTTCTGATCGTCACCGAGGTTGTTCAGGCCGTCGAGCAGCGCGGCCTTGAGCTGGTCCTCGGCCTCGGCCTTCTTCGGGCTCTTGATGTCGACCTCGGGTTCGATGATCGGGACCAGGCCCTTGGCGAGCACCTGACGGGCCACCTCGAACTGCTGGTCCACCACGGCCTGCAGGCCGGCGCCGGGCAGCTTGATGACGGAGCGTTCCTTGGTGCCGAAGATGCCCTTGGCGACCGCGCGGTCGAGCAGGTCGTCCAGGCCGGGCATCGGCTTCATCGTCTGGGCGCCGTCCTTCTCCTCGGCGAGGCCCTTGTCGATCTTCAGGAACGGCACGATGTTCTTGACGTTCCACAGGTAGTCGGCGGTGGGACGGCCGTCGATCTCGCGGTCCATCGTCATCTCGAACAGGATCGCGCCCATGATGCGGTCGCCGTCGAAGGCGGGGCTGGTGATGATGCGGCTGCGCATCTCGTGCACCAGGTCGAACATCTGCTCGTCGCCGGAGTAGCTGTCCTCGGCAATGCCGTAGAGCTTCAGTGCCTTCGGAGTGCTGCCGCCGCTCTGATCGAGGGCCGCGATGAACCCTGCGCCGCTCTGCGCCTTCTTCAACTGATCGTCATTCATCCTTGTCTCCTCACAGACTTCAGCGATCACCCTAGGCCAGCGGGTTTCCGGCGTTGCCGGGGGCCACTGTCCGTGTCGCCATCTTCCCGACCGGGAACGGATTTCACCGCAGGATCCGGTCGAACTGCGGGATCGGGTGCACGCCGTGCAGGTCCCGGTACGACGCCGGTCGGCGGTCGCCGTCGTCGGTGATCCCGTACTCGGCCGCGAGTTCGGCGCCGATGAACGTGCGGCCGCTCTTGTCCATCACCGCCGGATCGGTGAACAGCGCCCAGATGACGTGGCCGGTGAACTCCGGGGTCTCGGTGTTGTCGAGCAGGTGAGCGAGTTGCTCCGGTGCGCTCGCCACCAGGGCCTTGAAACGTTCGGTGAGCAGTACGCCCATCCAGATCGACGCGGTGGCGATGCCGAAGTCGCGGAAGTCGACCGCCATGTCGGCGGCCATCTTGTCCACGCCCGCCTTCTGCACGCCGTAGGCCGGGCCGAACACGTAGTGCGCGGCGCCCGGCGCGGAGGTGAACGCGACCAGGCCGCGTCGCTGCGGGAGCATCAGCGGCGCGGCGTACACGGTCGCGACATAGGCGCTGCGCAGCCCGACGTCAAGGATGTCGGCGACCTCGATGGGTTCTTCCCAGAACCGGGTGCGGCCCATCATCTCGTCGCGGATCACCGCGGCGTTGTTCACCAGGATGTCGACGCGCCCGTGGTCGGCGGCCACGCGGTCGAACAGCGCCTTGGTCTGCGCGTCATCGGCGTGGTCGACGGTGACCGCGACTCCGGTGCCGCCGGCGGCGGTCACCCGTTCCGCGGAGTCGTGGACGGCGTCGCTGCGCCCGGTGACGTAGACCGTGCAGCCGTGATCACCCAGCGCGTGCGCGATGCCCAGGCCGGCGCCGCGACTCGCGCCGGTCACGACTGCGACCGGCGCGTCTACCAACCGCGTGCTTTCCACTCGGCCAGGTGGGGGCGCTCGGTGCCCAGCGTGGTGTCGTCGCCGTGGCCGGGATAGACGACGGTGGCGTCGCCGTAGACGTCGAACACGCGGGCGGTGACGTCGTCGAGCAGCCGCTCGAACGCGCCGTCCTCCCAGGTCTTGCCGACGCCGCCGGGGAACAGGCAGTCGCCGGTGAACAGGTGCGTCGACTCGTCGGCGCCGTCGAGCGCCAGCGCCACCGACCCGGGAGTGTGGCCGCGCAGATGGATGACGTCGAACGACAGATCGCCGATCTCGACTTTGTCGCCGTGGGCCAGGATGCGGTCGGGGGCCACCGGCAGCGGTTCGGCGTCGAGCTGGTGCGCGGCGGTCGGCACGCCTGTGGCCTTGGCCACCTCTTCGAGCGCCTGCCAGTGGTCGAAGTGCTGGTGGCTGGTCACGATCAACGCCAGTGTCGGCGCGTGCTTCTCGATGAGCTCGAGCAGGACCGCTGCGTCGTTGGCGGCGTCGATCAGCAGCGTCTCGCCGGTGCGGGAACAGGTGATGAGGTACGCGTTGTTGTCCATCGGGCCGACCGAGACCTTGACGATCGAGGCGCCCGGGAGTGTTCGCCGGGCCGCGGTTCCTGGCTCGACGTGGCCGGTGTAGTTGTCGTCGACGACGGTCATGGTCCTCACGGTATCTGGCTCGTCTGGGGGTTGTCGGAGGGTCCACATAGAGTGGGTTTCAACTATGTCTTGGGAGGAATCACCGGGTGGCTGACCGCCTTGTCGTCAAGGGTGCGCGCGAGCACAACCTGCGCAGTGTTGATCTTGATTTACCACGCGACGCGCTGATCGTCTTCACGGGGCTGTCCGGTTCGGGCAAGTCGTCGCTGGCGTTCGACACGATCTTCGCCGAGGGGCAGCGCCGCTACGTCGAGTCGCTGTCGGCCTACGCCCGTCAGTTCCTCGGGCAGATGGACAAACCCGACGTCGACTTCATCGAGGGCCTGTCCCCGGCGGTGTCCATCGACCAGAAGTCGACCAACCGCAACCCGCGGTCGACGGTCGGCACCATCACCGAGGTCTACGACTACCTGCGGCTGCTCTACGCGCGCGCGGGCACACCGCACTGCCCGGTGTGCGGCGAGCGCATCGCGCGCCAGACCCCGCAGCAGATCGTCGACCAGGTCCTCGCGATGGACGAGGGGCTGCGGTTCCAGGTGCTCGCGCCGGTGGTGCGCACCCGCAAGGGCGAGTTCGTCGACCTGTTCGACAAACTCAACACGCAGGGCTACAGCCGCGTCCGGGTCGACGGGGTGGTCTATCCGCTGACCGAGCCGCCGAAGCTGAAAAAGCAGGAGAAGCACGACATCGAGGTCGTCGTGGACCGGCTGACGGTCAAGGCGAGCGCCAAGCAGCGGCTGACCGACTCGGTGGAGACCGCACTGAACCTGGCCGACGGCATCGTCGTGCTCGAGTTCGTCGACCGCGAGGACGATCACCCGCACCGCGAGCAGCGCTTCTCGGAGAAGCTGGCCTGCCCCAACGGGCACCCGTTGGCCGTCGACGACCTCGAGCCGCGGTCGTTCTCGTTCAACTCGCCCTACGGCGCCTGCCCGGAGTGCACCGGGCTGGGCATCCGCAAGGAGGTCGACCCCGAACTCGTCGTCCCCGACCCGGACCTGACCCTCGCCGAAGGCGCGATCGCGCCGTGGTCGATGGGGCAGACGGCCGAGTACTTCACCCGGATGCTGGCCGGGCTCGGTGACGCGCTCGGCTTCGACGTCAACACCCCGTGGAAGAAGTTGCCCGCCAAGGCGCGGCGCGCGATCCTCGAGGGCTGCGACGAGCAGGTGCACGTGCGGTACAAGAACCGCTACGGCCGAACCCGTTCGTATTACGCCGATTTCGAAGGCGTGATGGCGTTTCTGCAGCGCCGCATGGAGCAGACCGACTCCGAGCAGATGAAGGAGCGCTACGAGGGCTTCATGCGCGATGTGCCGTGCCCGGAGTGCGACGGCACGCGGCTCAAGCCGGAGATCCTCGCGGTGACGTTGGAGGCGGGGGAGTTCGGCCCGAAGTCGATCGCCGAGGTCGCCGAACTGTCGATCGCGGACTGCTCCGGGTTCCTCAACGCGTTGACGCTGGGCACCCGCGAGCAGGCCATCGCCGGGCAGGTGCTCAAGGAGATCCAGTCGCGGCTGGGCTTCCTGCTCGACGTCGGCCTCGACTACCTGTCGTTGTCGCGGGCCGCGGCCACGCTGTCCGGCGGTGAGGCGCAACGCATCCGGCTGGCCACCCAGATCGGCTCGGGCCTGGTCGGCGTGCTCTACGTGCTCGACGAGCCGTCGATCGGGCTGCATCAGCGCGACAACCGGCGGCTCATCGACACGCTGGTCCGGTTGCGGGACCTGGGCAACACGTTGATCGTCGTCGAACACGACCTGGACACCATCGCCCACGCCGACTGGGTGGTCGACATCGGGCCCGCCGCCGGCGAGCACGGCGGCCAGATCGTGCACAGCGGCACCTACGCGGATCTGCTCAAGAACCCGGAATCGCTTACCGGAGCGTATCTTTCGGGCAAGGAGGAGATCGAGGTCCCGGCGATCCGGCGGCCCGTCGACAAGAAGCGGCAGCTGACGGTCGTCGGCGCGCGTGAACACAACCTGCGCGAAATCGACGTGAGCTTCCCGCTCGGGGTGCTGACGTCGGTCACCGGCGTCTCGGGCTCGGGCAAGTCGACGCTGGTCAACGACATCCTGGCGTCGGTGCTGGCCAACAAGCTCAACGGCGCCCGCCAGGTGCCGGGCCGGCACACCCGGGTCAACGGGCTCGACCAGCTCGACAAGCTGGTGCGGGTCGACCAGTCGCCGATCGGGCGGACCCCGCGGTCCAACCCGGCCACCTACACCGGGGTGTTCGACAAGATCCGCACGTTGTTCGCGGCCACCACGGAGGCCAAGGTGCGCGGCTATCAGCCGGGCCGGTTCTCGTTCAACGTCAAGGGCGGCCGCTGCGAGGCGTGTTCCGGCGACGGCACCATCAAGATCGAGATGAACTTCCTGCCCGACGTGTACGTGCCGTGCGAGGTGTGCCAGGGCGCCCGGTACAACCGCGAGACGCTCGAGGTGCACTACAAGGGCAAGACCATCGCCGAGGTCCTCGACATGTCGATCGAGGAGGCCACGGAGTTCTTCGAACCGATCACCTCGATCCATCGCTACCTGAAGACGCTGGTGGATGTGGGGCTCGGGTATGTCCGGCTGGGCCAGCCGGCGCCGACGCTGTCCGGCGGCGAGGCGCAGCGCGTCAAGCTGGCCTCCGAACTGCAGAAGCGCTCGACGGGCCGCACGGTGTACATCCTCGACGAGCCCACCACCGGCCTGCACTTCGAGGACATCCGCAAACTGCTCAAGGTGATCAACGGCCTTGTGGACAAAGGCAATACGGTGATCGTCATCGAGCACAACCTCGATGTGATCAAGACGTCGGACTGGATCGTCGACATGGGGCCCGAGGGTGGCGCCGGCGGCGGCACGCTGGTCGCGAGCGGCACACCCGAAGACGTCGCCGCCAATCCCGCCAGCTACACCGGGCACTTCCTGGCCGAGTGCCTCGACGTCGAGCGGCCGAAGCCCAAGTCCCGCAAGCGCAAGGTCAGCGCTTAGTCAGCGGTGACGGGAAGCGGGGACTGACCCGCACACCGTCCAGCCAGTCGGTGAGCTCGGCGGCCCGTCGTTGCAGCGCCCGGTGCGCCGCGGTGCCGACGTCTTCGAGCAGCCGGACCTCGACGCGGCCGCCGTCGTCCTGAACCCAGGCGCCGACCACGCGGCCGTCGCACCATGCGGTCGGGCCGGCGTTGCCGTTGGTGTCGAACACCTGGCCGCGGTGCGGGCCGAGGTACCAGTCGCGTTCGAACCAGCCCATCGTGGTGACGTCGAGCCCGGGCAGCAGCGCGCACCACGGATCGGGTTCCGGCTCCTCGTCGAGGTCGTCGGGCAGCACGAAGCCCGGTGTGCCGGCGAGGTCGACCTCGACGGCGTCGATGTCACGCAACCCCTGCCGCGCCCAGGTCAACGTGTTGCCGAACCACCACTTGACGTCGGTGAGCGTGGCCGGGCCGAACGCCGCGAGCCAGCGCCGCAGCACCAGCGCGCGGGCCGCCTCCGACGCGACGGCCTGCGTAGGTTCGATCCACGTCTCCGCCGATGTCCAGCGCGGCCGCGACGTCGTCCACCGGCCGTCGTTGGGGCCGCGCACGATGTCGCCCTGCACGGACAGCACAGTCAGAATCCTTGGCGCCAACGGAGTCTCGCCGCCCCAGCGCTTTCCGGGAGCCGGATCCCAGACACCCGCGAGTTCCGGCAGCGCGACGCGTAGCGCCTTGGCGTCGGTGGGCCCGTTCGCCGCCAGGTACTGCAGCACCGCGCCGCGCGCCGCGTCGAGCCACACCTCGCCGTCGGCGCACACCCCGGCCTTCTGCGCGTCGGCGATCAGGCGGCGGCGTTCGGTGTCGGCCACCCGGTCGCTGGCCGCGGCCTGCACCGCAGGCAGATCGCCGGACCGCACCGTCCACAGGGTCCGGCGCATCGCGAGATGCTTGACCAGCGAGCGCCGCTCGTACAGCTCGGCGTCGAGGTCGGCGGTGGTGAACACGGGCAGCCGACTCCACAGCGACAGATACGGCGTCGCCGGGTCGGTGGCGTGCAGGCCGACGACGGCGCCCACCACGCGGTCGACGGCGTCGGCGGGCTCGCTGAGGAAATGCCTGCGCGCCAGGCGTGCCCGTCTCTCGTCATCGGTGAACCTGCGCATCGCCTCGACACCGTACCTGCGGGGCCGGACAAAGTTTGGGATCGGTAGCGGCCTCGCCGGCATTCACTTGTCCCACGACGGACGCCATCGGGGCGACGTCCGAAACGAAGGGAACTTCGATGAATCGAGTTGTCGTAGGCATGGTCGGGCTCGCCGCGGGCGCCGCCGTTCTGGTCGGATGCTCGGACGACAAGGGCAGCAGCGCCCCGGTCTCGCCCGCCGCCGGTGATATCGCGCAGGGCGGCAGCACCGAGGTCAAGGTCGACGGCAAGGATCTCGCCGGCCTGGACCTGAACTCGGTGACCTGCGTGAAGCAGGGCGGCAAGATCAACGTGGCCAGCGGCGCGATCGGCGGTCAGCAGGGTCTGGGCATCGTGATGAGCGACGAGGCCACCCCGACGGTGGAATCGCTGGGCATGGTCGTCGACGGCAACGCGCTCGCGGTCACCAACACCATGGGCGCCAAGGTTGGCTCGGCCGAGGTCAAGGTCGACGGCGACAAGTACACGATCACCGGCGAGGCGACGGGCGCCGACATCTCCAACCCGATGGCCGGCATGATCACCAAGCCGTTCACCGTGACGGTCAGCTGCAGTTGATCCTGCGTCCCGGGAAGCGGCGGGCGTGCCTGCGCGTCCGCCGCTTCCTATGATTCGACCGTGACGATTCCCGCGGACCTCGAGCGCGCGCGTCACCTGGTTTTCGCCGCCAACGAGGAGGCGGCCAAAGACCTGCTGCTCGAACTGCTGCCGCAGGTCGAGGACGCCGACCGTGACGACTGGGCGCTGGAGATCTTCGCGCTGCTCGGCGAGCTCTACCTGGTGCGAACCGCCTACAACGGCACCGAGGAGTGCGTGCGGCGCATCGACGACTGCCTGGCGGTGTACCAGGCGGTCCTCGCCGGAACCGCTCCCGAGGCCGCCGCCCAGGTGAGCATGCCCGCCGCCGAGATCGAGCGGATGGTCTGCCGCTATGCGCGGCGGGCGCAGTTCCTGCGGATCGGGTTGGCCGCCGCGCACGGTGATCACGAGGCCGCCGAGGCGGCGCTGTCAGTACTGGCCGGCGACGGTCGATCGCATCCCGACCTGGCCGGTGAGCACGGCTTCCTGATCACCTACGCGCAGATCCTCTGCGCGGTGGCGCTGTGCGACGACGATCTGCACGTCCGCTCGATACCGTTGTGGCAGAGCGTGATCGACGTGATCCAGCGGCCCGGTGACGGAACCGAATCGCACGACCACCTGCTGGTGCTCGGCGCGATCGGCTATGGCCGGTTCTGCGTGGAGACCGGCCGGCTGTCGGAGGCCGAGCCGTGGCTGCGGCGCGCGGGCGCGCGTGCCGAAGCGCGCGGGTGGCGGCTGGCGACGGCGCGCGCCCAGTTCGAGCGGGCGACCGCCGCGTGGTCGGCGGGGGACCGGCCACAGGCGCAGGACCTCGTGCACGCCGCGTATCCGGCGATCGCCGAACACCTGCGCGCCCACGATGTGTCGCGGTGCTGGCTGTACTTCGGGCTGATCAGCATCGCAGTGGGGGCGCTCGACGACGCCGACGAACGCCTCGGCCACGCCGAACGGCACTGGCGTGAGATCGAGAAGCCCCTCCACATCCACCGGATCCTGTTGCAGCGCAGCTGGGTCGACATCTTCCGCGGTGACTTCGCGGCCGCCGTCGAGCGGGTCGCCCAGGCCCGTGAACTGCTCGACGGCTGGCCGCGGCACAGCTGGTTGCAGTACGCGCGCCTCGACGACCAGCTGGGCAACATCTGGCGTGCCGACGCGCTCGCCGACCCGGCCGGCGCGGCCGACAAGTTGGAGCGGGCCGCCGAACTCAAGCTGCCCGCGGCGCTGGCCGTCGACTCGGTCCGGCACTCCATTCCCGACGCCGACGCGCGGATGCGCTGGGCCACCTACGTGTCCGCGCCGATCCTGGCTAGCGCCTTCGCGGTGGCGTGGGAGTGGGGCAACACCGAGCTCGTCAGCGAATTGGTCGAATACCACAGTGCGCGAGGCACTTTCAGCGCTGAACCAGGCTCCTCCGATGCCCTCGACTGGGCGGACACCGCCACGGCGGCGGTGCCCGTCGAATCGGTCGACGACTACGCGCTCGTCGCGGCGGGGCCCGCCGTCGTCGGCGGTTCTGCGCTGACCAAGCTCGGGCCCCTCCCGCCGCTGGTGATGGACCCCAGCAGCGCGCCGATCATCAGCCGCTACCGCGCGCTGGCGGCCGAACGCTACGGCCGCGAGGTCACGGCCGACGAACCCGCGTGGTCCACGTGGCCCTGACCGCGACGCTGGTGCTGCGGTTCGCCGACGTCGGCGTCGCGACCTATGCCAGCCTGCGCCTGGTGGGCGAACCCGCCGAGACCGTCACCTGGGTCGTCGAGCAGGCCGAACTGCTCGACGCGGTGAACCGCCTCCGCGACGCGCTGCCCGACCCGGTCGGCGAGGAGACGCGTCGCGACGCGCTCGACCGCGCCCTGACACGAGGCGCGTTTCGTTCTCCCGCAACCGAACTCGAGCTGTCCCGCGGGCTCGGCGAGCGGCTCATCGCACCGGAGGGCTGGCAATTGATCGCCGTGCGGGCGGGCACGGCGACGATGTTCGTCTCACCCAGCGCGCGGCTGGCCCAGGTGCCGTGGGCGATGCTGGCGGCGCCCGGCGGTGACCGGTTGATGGAACAGGTCGAGGTGTTGATGGCCGCGCCGCCGAACATCGTCAACGCCCCACGCGCCGCGGCCGATTGGTCGCGCAGGCGCGAGCAGCCCGCGCTGCTGGTGCTCGATCCGCGGGTGCCCGGTCAGCGTCCGGACGCGGCACTCGGATCGGTGCTGGGCCGCCCGTCGGCCGAGACGCCGCTGGCCCGCCATTACGCCGTTCTCGCGAAGCGACGCCCGGTCCTGCCAGAGGTGTCGGCACCCGTCGACCTGTTCCGCCGCACCGACATCGACCGCCGGTGGCTGGCCGACCACCTCGCGCGCAGGCCGAGTCGCCTGCTCTACGTCGGGCACGCCACGGCCGCCGACGGCGACGTGGGTCACGCCGACCGGGCTGCCCTGCACCTGGCCGAAGACCGCCCGCTGACCGCGGCGGACCTGATGTCCTCGCGGGTGCCCTTTCCGCCGCGAGTCGCGCTGCTGGCGTGCGCATCCGGGGGCGACTACCAGTTCGACGAGGCCAGCGGTCTGGTGGCGGCGTCGATCCTCGGCGGCGCGCAGCTGGTCACAGCCACGCTGTGGTCGCTGCCGACCGCCGCGGGTTACCGCCAGTTCGCCGGGCTCGACGCCGATCCGATGAGCGAGGCGATCGTCGCGGTCGACGACGCGCACGAGGCCCATGACGCCGGCTGCGCGGTGAACCGCTGGCAGCGACAGCGGATGCGCGACTGGTGCGCCGGCGATCTCACCGCCAACCCGCTGTACTGGGCGGCGCTGGTCAGCTTCGCCGTCGACGGGGCCCGCTGATCATTCCGGCGCTACGCACACCGCCACCGCGGTCTCGTCGCCCGCCCGGTAGTAGGTGTCCACGACGCTGCCCGGGGCGACCTTGGCCAGCGCCGAGATCGGCACCAGCGCCGTCTGTCGCGCCGGGAACTGACCGCCTTCAGGCTTTCTCACCATCACGTCCAGTTCGACCTCGCGGTAGTCCTCGAGAGTCTGCCCGGTGGCGCGCATTCCGGTGACGACGGCCGGTGACCGGGTGCCGTACCGGATCAGCTCGAGTTGGCGGCTCGTCACCAAGCCCTTGCGGACCATCATGCGGTCGAACTCGGCGCGCGCGGCGAGGATGTCGTCGGCGGTGGCCAGCCGTTCGTCGGCCTCGTCGGAGTCCGGCGGCGCGGCACCGCGGCCGGCGAGTAACGATGCCGCCGCCATGGCGATGAACAGGATGACGACGAAGGGGACCAGCGCGGTGAACATGGTCCTCAGATTCGCGTGCCCGCGCGGCTACCGAACCCAACTTTGCCGCTGTCGCCGCGCCGCCCCGCCTCCTATCCTGTCCTGATGAGCACCGAGACGGCCGTCGCCGTCGCCCATCCGCGCCGGGCGGTCATCGACCGCGCGTGGCGTGCGATCGGCCCCGGCGTGGAGGTGCTCAGCGGCGAGGACGGCGGGCCGTTGCGCCGCACCGTCAAACGGATCATCGACCCGCTGGTGCTGCGGCTGCGGGTGAACTCCGAGTTCTCGGCGCCGTTCGTGGCGGCCGATGTCGCCGAGGCGATGCACGATGTCATCGTCGGGCACGGCGACCAATTACGGGCGGCCGCACAGTGGTTCGCGCTGCTCAAACGCGAACGTCGCCGGCTGCGCATCACCACCGGCAACGCCCAGGAACTGTACTTCCCCGTGTGCTACGAGCTGGCGGTGACCAAAGGCGCTCCCGGCCAACACGATGCCGCCGCCGAACAGGTGCTGCGCGAGCTGCACGGCGACCGGGACCGCACCGCGATCGAGGTCCTCAACCAGCACGTCTCGGACCGCGCCGTGATCGCCGGCCTGCAACGCCAACTCGACGCCAGCTGGCGCGATGTGCGGGCCGGCGCCGAGATCACCGAACCCTTCATGGCCGGCTTGACGACCGTGCTCGGATCCGTCGGCGGATACCACGACTCCGTTGCCCGGCAACGGGTGTGGCGCGCGATGATCGCCGACGCCACGCCGTACAACCTCGGCGCCGCCGCGCGTGTCGACGCTGCGGGGCTGCCATGGTCGATCGTCGCGGTCGGCCTCAGCGCCACAGAACCACAACAGGCTCCCGGGATCACCGGCACCGACAAAGGACGCCCGCTGGACCGCAGCGTGGTCGAGCGGGTGCGTGCGACGCTGCGACGGGCACTGGACCGCGAGGAGCTGCCCGATGTGCCGCTGCTGTGCGCCGAGGAGGTCGACCGCGCATCCGCGCCGTGGGGGTTGCTCGCCGAGGACAAACAGGCGGCGCTGGTCGCCGGCATCGAGCTCGCCGTCGACCTGGCGCCGCTGAGCGAAAACGCCGAGCCGCGTTACGATTTGGGCAGCGTCATGCAGGCCCGGCTGCGCAAGGAGGCGTACGTGCTGCACGCGCGGCGCTATCTGGCCGACGGCGGGCCGATCCATCCGCGTCAGCAACAGGTCATCGACGACCTGGCCGCGTTCGCGCGGCCGTACCTGAGCCGGCTGTGGGCCCGGCTGCACGGCCGCGACGTGTGGCAGGAACCCTGTGATGACGTCGATGAGATCCGCTCGGTGCTGGAGGGAGTCGCGCGGTCGGTGAGCCTCGACCACCGCCAACGGATCAAGACGATGCTGGAATTGCAGGTGGCGGGATGAAGCTGATGACGGATGCGGGGCTGTGGTGCACCCGCGGCTTCGACACCCCGACACCGCTGGTGGCGGTGCTCGAGGTCAGCGGCGCCGTACTGTCCTGGGCGGTCGACGATGCGGCCGCCGAGCCGCAGCTCACCTTCACCGATCCCGGCCGGGCCGACTGGCTCTGGCGCGTGGTCGGCGAGGCCGGGCATGCAGCCCTGGCGTCGGCACTGGACGCGGGCGCGGCCGTCGGCGCCCTCGACGTGGCCGGCGTGGAGCTGATGCCCGGAGCACTCGACGACCTGCGCCGGCTCGCGCTCGGACACTGGTTGCGGCGCTGGTGGCCGGCGAGTCAGCGCGACGCGATCGCGGTGCTCGACGCCGCCGTCCTGGATGCCGAGGTTGCCCTGTTGACCGCGGCCGCGCAGGAGTTCTTCGACGATGACACGTTCGATTCGGACGTGACGCAGCTGCTGGTTCCCCATGTCGCGGCCCTCGATGCCGCGGTCACGCAGGGTGATCCGCGGGTCAGCGCGCTCGTCGACCGGTGCCGCGAGATCGCCGACGATGTGGGGATCGCGCTGGACCTCGGACTCGACGCCGCATCAGACGTGGGCGCCGGGCGGCGCGACGACTACGCGCTCGCTGCGGGCACCGACGGTGCCCGCCGGGTGCCGGGCGTCGTCGCCGAGGGTGTCGCGTCGCTCAACTGGTCGGCGGTGCCGCCGGGAGTCTTCGACGCCGCGGAAAACACGGTCGACTGGACGATCCTCGCCGACGGTGATGCGGTGGAGGCGGCGGTTCGGGTGGAGTTGCTCGGCCTCGGCTCGCCGAACGGGATCGAGGTGCGGTTGCGCGCGGGCGCGCTCACCGGCTCGGGTGTGCTGGCCGCCGACGGGCGCTGCCGGTTCCCGCTGACGGACGCCGATGGACGGCCCGTGCCGGAATCGGCGGCGTGGAACCATGATTGGCGCGACACCGCGGTGACCGTCGGACCGGACGTCGAGGAGTCGGCGCAGACGCGGGACCGGGTGCGGGCGGTGGCGCGGGCGCGGTTGAACCGGCCGGGTGACGACGCGTTCCTCGCCGAGATCCTGGCCGCCGAGGCGGACTACTGAGAGTCGCCGGTCTGTTTGCGCAGTTGCTCGCGGATCTGGTCGAGGCGGGCGGCCGCCGCGCGTTGGCGCTCGTCGTACTGTTCGGCGACGCTGCGCCCTTCCGGGGTCTCGGCGTCGAGTTCGGCCGAACCGATCGCCGCGCCGTACCGCGTCTCGATCTTCTCGCGCACCGAGTCGAAGGTGGGGACGCCGCCCGGGGTGTATCCGCTGTCGACCGGTTCCACGGGCGCGGTGGCCTGCGGTTCGGGGTCGACGATCTCGGCGTCGACGGCGGGTTCGTCGTTCGCGGGTTGGTCGGCCCCGGCTTCATCACCCATGACCTCACGCTACTCGCTAGCGGGTGGCCCCGGGCGTGCCGATCTGCGCGGCCAGCCAGGGGAGTGCGGTCGCGAAGGCGTGCGCGGCGTAGGGCCAGTCGTGGGTGCCCGGCTGGGTGACGACCGAGCACGTGATCCCGTTGGCGCTGCCCAGCGCGCACAGCGAGTTGGCCGCCCCGCTCTGCGCCGCGGCCGCCTGCGAGTTGACGTCGAAGCGGCCCGTCAGGCCGGTGTAGCGGCCGTGCCTGGTGATCACGGTGGTGGGGTCGAACGACGCATAGGCCGCCGCGTTGCCGCCGAACAACCGCTGAATCGTCTGCTCGGTGGTTCCCGAGTTCGGTCTCAGGTCGCCGGCGATGTCGTCGAAGGCGCTGAACAGTTCGGGGTGCATGACGGCGAGGTCGACTGCGCAGGTGCCGCCCATCGACCACCCGACCACGCCCCAGTTCGCCGGCTTGGCGCTCACCCTGAAGTTCGAGATCATGAACGGCACAACGTCTTTGGTCAGGTGGTCCGCCGCGTTGCCCCGGCTGCCGTTCACGCATTCGGTGTCGTTGTTGAACGCTCCGCCTGCGTCGACGAACACCATCACGGGCGCGTTGCCGCCATGCGCGGCGGCGTACGCGTCGGCCGTGGCGACGGCGTTGCCGACCCGCACCCAGTCGGCGGGGGTGTTGAACTCGCCGCCGATCATCATCACGACCGGAAGCGGCGGCGGGGGATCGGTCGCGTACCACGCCGGCGGCAGGTAGACGAGTTCACCGCGGTGTCGGAAGCCCGACGCGGAATCGCCGATGCTGACCGGCACCACGGTGCCATTCTGCGGGATCTGGTGGCGCTGCTGCATCGCGGCCATGGTGATCGCATCGGTCTGGTCGGGCAGCGGCCCGGCGGTGAGCTGATTCCACGCCGACTGCACCGTCGGCACATAACCGACCCACAGGTTCACCGCGAGTGCCGCCGCCAGCAGGCACAGCGGCAGCGCCGCCAGCGAGGCGCCGCGTCGCCACCAGCGCGCCCCGCGCCAACCGGCGAACAGCACCGCCGCAGCGGTTCCCGTCAGCGCGATCCACACCCACAGCTCACGCGGGGCGGGGTTGTCGGCCAAACCTTCCGAGGCGATGAACCAGTAAGCCGCCACCGCCAGCGCGACGCCGCACAGCACCGCCCATGGCACCCACACCAGTCGCCACCGCCGCGTGCGCCAGCCGATCGCGGCGAGCAGGGCGGCCGCCGCGAGCAGTTGCACAGTCACCGGTATCCAGCCGTGCATCAACGACAGATGCGTGCGCAGGGAAGCGGCCAGTGTCGCCAGTGTCACGGCGTCCAGCGTGACGGCCGATCCTTGGGACGCGCTGTGAGGCGGCTGTCAACGCGGTTTGGCCAACGGGAACGGCAGCGTCTCGCGGATGCTGCGGCCCGTGATCAACATGACGACGCGGTCCACGCCCATGCCCAGTCCGCCGGTCGGCGGCATCGCGTACTCCATGGCCTGCAGAAAGTCCTCGTCGAGTTCCATCGCCTCGGGATCACCGCCTGCCGCCAGCAGTGACTGCTCCTGTAGCCGCCTGCGCTGTTCGACCGGATCGGTCAGTTCGCTGTAGGCCGTGCCGAGTTCGACGCCCCACGCGACCAGGTCCCAGCGCTCGGCGACACCGGGGATGCTGCGGTGCGGCCGGGTCAGCGGTGACACCGACGTCGGGAAGTCCTTGTAGAAGGTGGGCTCGGTGGTGCGGTCCTCGACCAGCCGCTCGTAGAGTTCGAGCACCACCGCGCCGGCGTCCCAGTGCGTCAGATACGGAATGTCGGCGGCGTCGCACAGCTTGCGCAGCACCGGCAGTTCGGTCTCGGGCCCGATCTCCTCCCCGAGCGCCTCGGACACCGCGCCGTGCACGGTCTTGACCGCCCACTGACCGGAGATGTCGACGGGTTCGAACGTGCCGTCCTCGCGCGGGCGCAGGAACACGTGCGCGCCGTTGGCGGCCTGGGCGGCGTTCTGGATCAGCTCGCGGCACCCGTCGATCCACACGTGGTAGTCCGCGTGGGCCTGATACGCCTCCAGCAGGGTGAATTCGGGATTGTGGCTGAAGTCCACCCCTTCGTTGCGGAACGCGCGGCCGAGTTCGAAGACCCGCTCGACGCCGCCGACGCAGAGCCGTTTCAGGTAAAGCTCGGGGGCGATCCGCAGGTACAGGTCGAGGTCGTAGGCGTTGATGTGGGTGAGGAACGGCCGCGCGTTGGCGCCGCCGTGGATCTGCTGCAGGATCGGCGTCTCGACTTCGAGAAAGCCCTTGCCGACCAGGGTTTCGCGGATGGCGTGCAGGACGCCGCTGCGGGCCCTGATCAGGTCGCGGGCTTCGGTGTTGATCGCCAGGTCGACGTAGCGGGCGCGGACCCGGGCCTCCTGGTCGGTCAGCCCCTTCCACTTGTCGGGCAGCGGGCGCAAGCACTTGCCGATCAGCCGCCAGCTGTGCACCAGCAGCGACCGGGTGCCCTTCTTGCTGTAGCCCATCGTGCCCGACACCTCGACGAGGTCGCCCAGGTCGATCGCCTGGGTGAAATCGGCCGTCGTCCCCGAATCCAGCAGCGAATTGTCCAGCAGCAGCTGCACTTCGGCCGACCAGTCGCGCAGCTGGGCGAACAGCACCCCGCCGTAGTCGCGGTTGCGCAGCACCCGGCCCGCCACCGTCACGGGCACGTCATCGTCGGCGGCGATCGCCTCCGCGACCGTGTGGGAGGGCTGGCTGCCCACCGGGTAGGCGTCGATTCCGTTGTCCTGCAACGTCTTGAGCTTGGCCATCCGGACCCGCACCTGTTCGGGCAGCCGGGCTTCGTCCTCGTCGGGCAGCTCGGCCTGCAACCCGGCCATGTCGGGTGCGGAGCCGTCGTGGTGCAGCCGGCCGGATTCGATCAGGTTCTGCGGCGCCGCCGTATGGTGTCCGGTGTGCGGTTGCTGGTGGCGCCGCGAGAACGGCAGCACGAGAAAGCCTTCGGCGATCACCGAGGCGACCCCGACGCGCGGGACGAGCCGGGCGTCGTCGTAGCAGGCGTAGCGCGGCACCCATTCCGGTTGGTATTTCATGTTCGACCGGTACAGCGTCTCGAGCTGCCACCACCGGGAGAAGAACACCAGCAGGCTGCGCCACAACCGGGCGACCGGCCCGGCACCGAGCTGGGCGCCCTGCTCGAACGCCGACCGGAACATCGCGAAGTTCAGTGAGATGCGCGAGATCCCGATGTCCTCGGCCTGCAGGCACAGCTCGCTGACCATCAACTCGATGGTGCCGTTGGGCGACTGCGGGGAGCGGCGCATCAGGTCCAGCGAGACGCCGTTGGTGCCCCACGGCACCAGCGACAGCATGGCGACGACGCGCATGTCCTGGACCGCCTCGACCAGTAGGCAGTCCCCGTCGGCGGGGTCGCCGAGCCGGCCCAGCGCCATCGAGAAGCCGCGCTCGTCCTCGGTGTCGCGCCACGCGTCGGCGCGCGCGATCACCTCGGCCATCTCGGCGGCGTCGAGGTCGCGGTGCCTGCGGATCCGCACGCCGGCACCGGCGCGCCGGGCCCGGGTCACCGCCTGGCGGACCGCGCGCATGTCCGGCCCGGACAGCCGGAAGGTGTCGGGATGCAGGATCGCCTCGTCGCCGAGTTGCAGTGCGTTCAGGCCCGCCTCGCGGAACGCCTGCGCGCCGGCCGAACTGGCGCCCATCACCCCGGGGGCCCAGCCGTAGGCCTCGCACAGCGCGAGCCACGCCTCGATGGCGGCGGGCCAGGCCTTCGGATCGCCCACGGGGTCCCCGCTGGCCAGGCAGACCCCGACCTCGACCCGGTAGGTGATTGCGGCGCGGCCGTTCGGCGCGAACACCACCGCCTTGTCGCGGCGGGTGGCGAAATAGCCGAGGGAGTCGTTCTTGCCGAACAACTCGAGCAGCCCGCGGATGGCCGACTCGTCCTCGCCGGTGAGCGCGTTCTCCGCGCGCTGCGACTGGAACAGCACGATGGCCGCGACCATCAGCGCCAACGCACCGAACAGTCCGAGCAGCGCGTTGACCAGGACGTGCGGGTGCCCGGAGAAGTTCGACGAGTCGGCGCCGGCGAACGCGCTGACCCGGTTGAGGGCGTAGAAGAACCGGTCACCGCGGGCCAGCGAGCCGGGGAACAGCTCGAGCAGGCCCCAGCCGATCAGGGTGCCGACCGCCATGCCGGCCACCAGCACGAGGGCGGCTTTGAGCAGCGCACCGCGGCGCACCTTCGCCCAGAACTCGCGGCGGGCCAGCAGCAGGAACAGGATCGCCGCGAGGTGGAAGCCGAGGCCGATGACCTCGCCGATCTCCTCGACGACCGACTCGTCGCCGGTGACCAGCCCGCCGACGTTCCAGCCGACCGCGGCGATCATGTAGCCGATGAGGATCCACCACGCGATCCGCTTGCGTGCCGCCAACGCCGCGGCCAGCAGGGCCAGCACGAACGCCCACGCGAAGCTGGTGTCGGGGAAGTTGAAGATGTAGTCGTTGACGAACTCGCGCGGCACCCGGATCACCGCACGCACGAACGGGGAGACGCTGGCGATCAGCGAGAGCGTGGCGATGACGCCGACCGTCCAGCCGGCCGCGGCGGGCACCCACCACGAGTATCGGGACGAAGTCCCGCGCGACACCGGAGGACGAGCGGGGCTACTGACGGTCATAGGCCGCGAGGATATTCGCTCGACCGGTCAATTTGGTGTGATGACCCGCGGAAACCGGGCTACCAGACGGGGCCGGTGTATTTCTCGCCCGGACCGTGCCCGGGTTCGTCGGGGGCCGCGCTGGCTTCGCGGAACGCCAACTGCAGGGTCTTGAGGCCGTCGCGCACCGGGCCGGCGTGCGGGCCCAGGTACTCGGCGGACGCGGTAACCAGACCCGCCAGCGCGGTGATCAGCCGCCGCGCCTCGTCGAGGTCGCGGTGCGGGCTGTCGTCGGGGTTCTCCGCCGACAGGCCGAGCTTCTCGGCCGCGGCGCTCATCAGCATCACCGCCGATCGGGTGATCACCTCGACCGCAGGAATGTCGGCCAACTCACGAACGGCTGTGCCGTTCAGATCGCCTGAGCCGGCCGAGTCGGGCAGATCACCTGTGTCAGGATTTTCGGTCATGCCTGCTAGACTGGCATGCGCGACCGTCCCGGCATCCGCCAGGGACAGCAAGTGGAGTCCCACTCCCACCGCTGGCCACCGGATCTTTCCACAGGCTCAGCGGTCCGGTCACAGGCATCCTATGCCTGTCCTGGTCGGCTTGGGCCCTGCTTTGAGCAGGGCTTTTCTGTTCTTGGGTGAACAGAGCGCTGATGGTGTGGGCTCCTAGAGGACAACAGTAGGAGGGCCCATCAGCACTGAGACCCGCGTCAACGAGCGCATCCGCGTACCTGAAGTCCGGTTGATCGGACCGGGTGGTGAACAGGTAGGCATTGTGCGCATCGAAGATGCACTCCGCGTCGCCGCGGATGCCGATCTCGATCTCGTCGAAGTAGCACCGGACGCCAAGCCGCCGGTCTGCAAGATCATGGACTACGGAAAGTTCAAATACGAGACGGCTCAAAAGGCGCGCGAGTCTCGCAAGAACCAGCAGCAGACCGTCGTCAAGGAGCAGAAGCTCCGGCCCAAGATCGACCCGCACGACTACGAGACCAAAAAGGGTCACGTGATCCGCTTCCTCGAGGCGGGGTCCAAGGTCAAGGTGACGATCATGTTCCGCGGCCGCGAGCAGTCGCGACCCGAACTGGGATTCCGGCTCCTGCAGCGGCTGGGCGCCGACGTCGCCGAGTACGGCTTCGTCGAGACGTCCGCCAAGCAGGACGGCCGCAACATGACGATGGTGCTGGCCCCGCACCGCGGCGCGAAGACTCGCGCCAAGGCGGCGCAGCAGGCCGAGGGCGGAGCGACCCCGGCCCCAGAACCCGATACATCGAACTAACGACCAGAGACTGAGGACATTCATGCCCAAGGCGAAGACCCACAGCGGCGCATCGAAGCGGTTCCGCCGCACCGGAACCGGCAAGATTGTGCGCCAGAAGGCCAACCGTCGCCACTTGCTCGAGCACAAGCCGAGCAAGCGGACCCGGCGTCTTGACGGGCGCACCGTCGTGTCGGCCAACGACACCGCCCGCATCACCAAGATGCTCAACGGCTGACCGACTCACACCCGTACGACCTGAACGAAGAAGGAATTTGCCATGGCACGCGTCAAGCGCGCAGTCAACGCCCAGAAGAAGCGGCGCACGATCCTCAAGGCCTCGAAGGGCTACCGCGGCCAGCGCTCCCGCCTGTACCGCAAGGCCAAAGAGCAGCAGCTGCATTCGCTCAACTACGCCTACCGGGACCGGCGTGCCCGCAAGGGTGAGTTCCGCAAGCTGTGGATCTCGCGGATCAACGCGGCCGCCCGCGCGAACGACATCACCTACAACCGGCTGATCCAGGGCCTGAAGCTGGCCGGCGTCGAGGTGGACCGCAAGAACCTCGCCGAGATCGCCGTCAGCGACCCGGATGCCTTCACCGCGCTGGTCGACGTGGCCAAGGGTGCGCTGCCCGCTGACGTGAACGCGCAGTCGGACGCCGACGAGGCTGCCTGACGCTCACCGAACGCTCAGCACGGGTGGCCGCAGCGGTCAAGCTGCAGCGCCACACAGGACGACGCCGCGCCGAGCGCTTCCTCGCCGAGGGACCCAACCTCGTCGAGGCGGCGCTGCGGCGCGGACTCGTATCCGAGGTCTTCGCCACCGAATCCGCGCATGAGCGGTTCGCTGCGCTGCTCGCCGACGCACCGGTTCAGCTGGTCACCGAGCGGGCCGCAAAAGCGTTGTCGGAGACGGTGACTCCGGTCGGCCTGGTCGCGGTGTGCACGATGCCGCAGACCTCGCTGGCCGACGTGCTGGCCGCGTCGCCCCGGCTGGTGGCGGTCGCGGTGGAGATCTCCGAACCGGGCAACGCCGGCACGCTGATCCGCATCGCCGACGCGATGGGCGCCGACGCCGTGGTGCTGGCCGGCCACAGCGTCGACCCGTACAACGGGAAGTGCCTGCGCGCCTCGGCAGGCAGCATCTTCTCGATCCCCGTTGTCTCCCAGACTGATTCCGCGGCCGTTGTCGGCGCGCTGCGGGCGGCGGATCTGCAGGTGCTGGCCACCACCGTCGACGGCGAGGTGTCGCTCGATGACGCCGAGCTGGCCTCACCGACAGCGTGGCTGTTCGGACCCGAGGCGCACGGTCTGCCCGCCGAACTGGCCCGCGAGGCGACGCACCGGGTCTGCATTCCGATGCCGGGCCACGCCGAGAGTCTCAACGTGGCCTCGGCGGCGGCGATCTGCCTGTACCAGAGCGCCGCCGCGCACCGCCGCAGCTAGCTCAGCAGCCCGCGCGCCACGTGGGTGATCTGGACCTCGTTGCTGCCGGCGTAGATCATCAGCGACTTGGCGTCGCGCGCCAACTGTTCGACGCGGTACTCGGTCATGTAGCCGTTGCCGCCGAACAACTGCACCGCATCCATCGCGACGTCGGTGGCGGCCTGCGAGCAGTACCACTTGATCGCCGAGGCCTCCGGCAGAGAGATCGGCGTGCCGGTCTGTGCGGCCTCGATGACGCGGAACAAGATGTTGCGCACGTTCATTCGCGCGACTTCCATGTTCGCGAGCTTGAGCTGGATCAGCTGGAACTGCCCGATCTCCTGGCCCCACAGCTTGCGGGTCTTGGCGTAGTCGACGCAGAGCCGCAGGCATTCCTCGATCACGCCCAGCGACATCGCGGCGACGCCGATCCGCTCGGCGGAGAAGTTGGACCGGGCGCTGGCGCGGCCGTCGGACGTGCCACCGTCTCCCTCGGTCTCGCCGAGCAGCCGGTCGCGGCTCAGCCGCACGTTGTTGAAGAACAACTCGCCGGTGCGCGAGCTGTGGATCCCCATCTTGCGGAGCGGCTGGGACTGCACGAAGCCCTCCATGCCGCGGTCCAGCACGAACGTCAGCACCTTGCGGTCGCGCTTGTCGACGCCGGGTTCGTCGAGCTTGGCGTAGACCACGACGACGTCGGCGTCGGGCCCGTTCGTGATGAACGTCTTCTGGCCGTTGAGGATGTAGTCGTCGCCGTCGCGCACGACGTAGGACTTCATCCCGCCGAACGCATCCGAACCCGAATCCGGCTCGGTGATCGCCCAGGCGCCGATCTTGTCGTAGGTGACCAGGTCCGGCAGCCACCGCTCCTGCTGGGCCAGCGTGCCGCGGCTCATGATCGTCGGCACGGTCAGTCCCAGGCTGACGCCCATCCCGGTGACGATGCCCATCGACACCCGGCACAGTTCGCTGACGACGACGAAGCCCATGCCGCCGGAGCCGTCGCCGAACATCCCGCCGCCGCCGGAGGAGGACTTCGAGCCGTCCCCGCCGCCGTCGCGAAGCTTGGCCAGCCGCTTGTTCAGCGACTCGCGGGCCATGTCGGCGATGCCGAACGTCGCGAACAGCTTGCGGATGATGGGGTAGGGCTCCATCTCGCCGCTTTCCAGCGCGTCGACGTGCGGGCGGATTTCCTTGTCGACGAACTCGCGCACCGCATCGCGCACCGCGAGATCGACATCAGACCAATCGAGCATGCCCCCTAGGCTGCCTTATGCCGTCCGCGGGCCGGACGCAGGCCCGTCAAAGCGAACGTCGTGTGCACCAGCGAGCCGGCCCGGTCGAGCAGCGATCTGCGCGGCGGGACGTAGTGCATGGGCATGCCGCGCCGGTCACTGGGCGGTGCCATGAACGACGGCGCCTCGGCCAGCGGCGCGTCGGCGGCCAGCTTGCCCGCCGCTCGCCGATAGGCCGCCAAAGCCCGTGGATGCAAACGGATTTCGTCGGGAACGGCGACGAACGCGAGCTCGACGAGCTTGCCGAACAGCCGCAGCAGCACCTCGTCGCCGGGGGTCCAGCGCATGTTCGCCTTCTCGCGGACGGCGTCGTCGAACACGCCCGCCGCGATCCAGCGCTGCGCGCCCACCATCGGCTTGAAGAGTTGATCCCAGATTCCGGTCGGCATCAGCACGAACCACGGCTTGGGGATGCGGATCGAGAAGATGTCGAGCGTGGCGCGGTTGATCTCGAGTTCCTCGCAGCACTTGCGGTCCCAGTACTCGCAGAACTCCTCCCAGCTGTCCGGCACCGGCCGCATGCTCATGCCGTACATCCGGTACCACTGCACATGCTCGTCGAACAGTTGGCGCTTCTCGGCCTCGGTCAGCCCGCCGCAGAAATACTCGGCGGTCTTGATGATCAGCATGAAGAACGTGGCGTGGGCCCAGTAGAACGTCTCCGGGTTCAGCGCGTGATAGCGGCGACCCTCGGCGTCCACGCCCTTGATCGTGGTGTGGTAGCCCTTGATCTGCTCGCCGGTCTGCGCGGCGCGCTCACCGTCGTAGACGACGCCCATGATCGGGTACACCGAGCGGGCGACGCGCTGCAGCGGTTCGCGCAGCAGGATCGAATGGTCCTCGACGCCTGCGCCCAGTTCCGGATACATGTTCTGGATGGCGCCGATCCAGACGCCGAGCAGCCCGGTGCGCAGATCACCGAAGTACTTCCACGTCAGGGAATCGGGCCCGAGCGGGTGCGCTCCGGCGGTGTCAGCACGCGATGTTGCGGTCATCCGGCTCCTCGCTGAATCGGTGTGATTTCCACGATAATGTTGACAACAGGCGTTGTCTACGATTTGCCGGGCGTGCCGCACCACACCGTTACGCAGCGGCAATTGTCGCTCCATGCGTTTGTGACCAGTGCGTTTGGTGGCGGTTCCTTCGCATGTCGGATTGTGTTCTGCCAGCGCGGAATTGCTCGGCGGTGAGCGGAGGATAGGCTGGTCGGGTGGATGTCGAGCCCCAACAGTCCTCGGGACCGTTCTGGTGGCTCAAGAACACCAACCACAACGAGAGCGTCATCGCGTTCCTGCGCCGCGCGCGGCGGGCACTGCCCGGCGACCCGGAGTTCGGCGACCCGCTGTCGGCGACCGGTGTCGGCGGACCCAGCGCGGCCGCCAGGGCCGCCGACCGCCTGCTCGAACGCGAGGCCGCCACGCGCGAGGTGAGCCTGGGGGCCCTGCAGGTGTGGCAGGCGCTGACCGAGCGGGTGTCGGGGAAACCGGCCAACCGGGAGGCGACGATCGTCTTCACCGACCTGGTGGGGTTCTCGGCGTGGTCGCTGAACGCCGGTGACGAAGCGACCCTGCGGCTGCTGCGGCGCGTGTCGCAGGTGGTCGAGCCGCCGCTGCTGGCGGCCGGCGGTCACATCGTCAAGCGCCTGGGCGACGGCATCATGGCCGTGTTCTACGAGCCGACGACGGCCGTGCGCGCCGCCATCACGGCCCGTGAAGCGGTGAAAGCCGTTGAGGTGGATGGTTTCACGCCGCGGATGCGGGTCGGTGTGCACACCGGCCATCCGCAGCGCATCGGCTCGGACTGGGTCGGTGTCGACGTCAACATCGCCGCGCGCGTGATGGAGCGCGCGACGCGCGGCGAGCTGATGGTGTCGCAAGCCACGCTGGAGCGCATTCCCGACGAGCAATTCGACGCGCTCGGCGTCGACGCCAAACGCCTTCGCCGACAGGTGTTTCCGATCAAGCAGGACGGCGTGCCCGCCGACTTCGTGATGTACCGGCTGAAAACCCGCAGGCACGTGCCAGATGGCGGGGACGATGCGGAGCAGCCCGCGCACGAATAGTGGCTGCCGTGGCGGTCGGGTTCGTCGCGGCTGCGGTGCGGATCCGGGATCGCGGCCGCCGGGGATTTCACCGGCGTCGGACATGCCGTCGCGCTGTCGGCGGGCATGCTGGCCGCCGCCCGGTTCGGGCACGTCGATATGCGTTCGAGGGCCGATTCGGGCATCGCCTATGATCGCCGGGTGGCTGATCAGCCCATAGACCTGTCCGAAGACGCGCTGACCAAGGCGGTCAGTGCGGCCCGTCATGCCTTCGACGCGGCCGCCGACCTCGAGGCCTTGGCGCGCGCCAAGACCGAGCACCTCGGCGATCGCTCGCCGATCGCGCTCGCGCGCCAGTCGCTGGGCACCTTGGCCAAGTCCGAGCGCGCCGACGCGGGCAAACGGGTCAACGTCGCGCGCGGCGAGGCGCAACGCGCATACGACGAGCGGATCGCCGCGCTGCGGGCCGAACGCGACGCCGCGGTGCTGGTGGCCGAGCGGATCGATGTCACGCTGCCCTCGACGCGGCAGCCGGTCGGCGCCCGCCACCCGATCACGATCCTGTCCGAGCGGATCGCCGACACGTTCGTCGCGATGGGCTGGGAGCTGGCCGAGGGCCCCGAGGTCGAGACCGAGCAGTTCAACTTCGACGCGCTGAACTTCCCGCCCGACCATCCCGCGCGCAGCGAACAGGACACCTTCCACGTCGCACCGGACGGCTCACGTCAGGTGCTGCGCACCCACACCTCGCCGGTGCAGATCCGGGCGCTGCTCGAGCGCGACCTGCCGGTGTACATCATCTCGATCGGGCGCACGTTCCGCACCGACGAACTCGACGCCACCCACACACCGGTGTTCCACCAGGTGGAGGGACTGGCGGTGGACAAGGGACTGACGATGGCGCACCTGCGCGGCACGCTCGACGCATTCGCGCGTTCGGAGTTCGGCCCCCAGGGCCGCACCCGGTTCCGGCCGCACTTCTTCCCGTTCACCGAGCCGTCGGCCGAGGTCGACATCTGGTTCGAGAACAAGAAGGGCGGCCCCGGCTGGGTCGAATGGGGCGGCTGCGGGATGGTCAACCCGAATGTGTTGCGCGCCTGCGGCATCGACCCCGAGGTGTATTCCGGCTTCGCGTTCGGCATGGGCCTCGAACGTACGTTGCAGTTCCGCAACGGGATTCCCGACATGCGCGACATGGTCGAGGGCGACGTCCGGTTCTCGCTGCCGTTCGGGGTAGGCGCCTGATGCGGTTGCCGTACAGCTGGCTGCGCGATGTCGTGCAGGCCGGGGCTCCGGGGTGGCACGTGTCCACCGAGGAACTCGAGAGCGCCCTGATCCGGATCGGCCATGAGGTCGAGGAGATCATTCCCGTCGGCCCGGTCACCGGCCCGCTGACCGTCGGCCGGGTCGCCGAGATCGAGGAGCTCACCGAGTTCAAGAAGCCGATCCGCGCGGTCAAGGTTGACGCCGGCGAGTCAGCGCTGCGCGACATCGTCTGCGGGGCAACGAACTTCGCGGTCGGCGACCTGGTCGTCGTCGCGCTTCCGGGCACCGTGCTGCCGGGCGACTTCACGATCGCCAGCCGCAAGACCTACGGCCGGGTCTCAGACGGCATGATCTGTTCGACGGCCGAGCTCAACCTCGGCACCGACCACTCGGGGATCCTGGTGCTGCCGCCGGGGACCGCCGAACCCGGCACACCCGCGGCCGATGTGCTCGGCCTCGACGACGTGGTGTTCCATCTGGCTGTCACGCCTGACCGCGGCTACTGCCTGTCGGTGCGCGGGTTGGCGCGCGAGATCGCCAACGCCTACGACCTCGACTTCGTCGACCCCGCCGACGTGACCCCGCTGCCCGCCGAGGGCGAGGCGCTGCCGGTGACCATCGACGACGGCACCGGGGTGCTGCGGTTCGGACTGCGACCCGTCACGGGCATCGATCCCGCGGCGGTGTCGCCGTGGTGGCTGCAGCGGCGGTTGCTGTTGTCGGGCATCCGTGCGATCTCGCCGGCGGTCGACGTCACCAACTACGTGATGCTCGAGCTCGGGCATCCGATGCACGCCCACGACCGCAGCCTGATCACCGGTGGATTCCGGGTGCGGTTCGCCGAACCGGGGGAGACGGTCGTCACCCTCGACGATGTCGTACGCAAACTCGATCCGGCCGACGTGCTGATCGTCGACGACGTGGCGACCGCCGCGATCGGCGGTGTGATGGGCGCCGGTACCACCGAGGTCCGCGACAGCACCACCGACGTGCTGCTCGAGGCCGCGGTGTGGGATCCGGCCGCGGTGTCACGCACCCAACGGCGGTTGCGCCTCTACAGCGAGGCCGGGCGCCGCTATGAACGCACCGTCGACCCCGCGGTGTCGGTGGCTGCGCTGGATCGCTGCGCCGCACTGCTGGCCGAGATCGCCGGTGGCACAGCCGAACCCACGCTGACCGACTGGCGCGGCGATCCGCCGCGGGAGGACTGGTCGCACCCGCCGGTGACCATGGCCGTCGACCTGCCCGACCGCACCGCGGGCATCGACTACGCCCCGGGCACCGCCGAGCGGCGGTTGACCCAGATCGGCGCGCGCGTCGTCGTCGCCGGCGCCCGGTTGACCGCGACGCCGCCGAGTTGGCGACCCGACCTGCGCCAACCCGCCGACCTCGTCGAGGAAGTGCTGCGCCTGGAGGGGCTGGAGGCGGTCCCGTCCGTGCTGCCGAGCGCGCCGGCCGGCCGCGGACTGACGCCGGTGCAGAAGCGCCGCCGCGCGATCGGAAAGTCGTTGGCGCTCAGCGGGTACGTGGAGATCCTGCCGACGCCGTTCCTGCCCGCCGGCGTGTTCGACCAGTGGGGGCTGCCCGCCGACGACGCGCGCCGCGCCACGACCCGGGTGCTCAACCCGCTCGAGGCGGACCGCCCGCAGCTCGCCACGACACTGCTGCCGGGCTTGTTGGAGGCGCTGGCCCGCAACGTGTCTCGCGGTGCCGCCGATGTGGCGCTGTTCGCCATCCAGCAGGTGGTGGAGCCGACGTCGGAGACCCGCGCCGTCGAGCGCATTCCCACCGACCGGCGACCGACCGATGACGAGATCGCCGGGCTGGACGCGTCGTTGCCGCGCCAGCCGCAGCATGTCGCCGCCGTGCTGGCGGGGCTGCGCGAACCGGCGGGGCCGTGGGGCGCCGGACGCGCCGCCGAGGCCGCCGACGCGTTCGAGGCGGTGCAGATCGTCGCCCGCGCCGCCGGCGTGACGCTGCGGTTGCGGCCCGCACAGCATCTGCCGTGGCATCCGGGCCGGTGTGCCGAGGTGGTGCTCGGCGAGGTGGTGGTCGGGTACGCCGGTGAACTGCATCCCGCGGTGGTCGAGCGGTCCGGCCTGCCGAAGCGCACCTGCGCCGTCGAACTGGACCTGGACGCCGTGCCGATCGTCGAGACGTTGCCCGCGCCGCGGGTGTCGCCGTTCCCGGCGGTGTTCCAGGACGTCAGCCTCATCGTCGACGCCGACGTCGCCGCGGCGGACGTGGTCGATTCCGTGCGCGCGGGCGCCGGGCCGCTGCTCGAGGATGTCCGGTTGTTCGACGTGTACACCGGCCCGCAGATCGGTGAGGGCCGCAAGTCGGTGACGCTGGCGTTGCGGTTCCGCGCCGCCGACCGGACGCTGACCGAGGATGAGGCCAGCGCGGCCCGCGAAGCGGCGGTGCAGTCCGCGGCGGAGCGCGTCGGCGCCGTCCAGCGCGGCTGAAATGGCGATTTCGGTGCACTGCCGATCGCTGAGCGACGGGCAGCGCACCGAAGCCGCTTAATGAATTTGCAACTGGCTGCATAAACATGCAGAATTGGCTGCATGGTTTCTGTGGCGGTGGCCGGCGCCAGCGGCTATGCCGGCGGCGAGATCCTTCGACTCCTACTCGGCCATCCCGCTCACGCTGACGGACGGCTGACGATCGGCGCGCTCACCGCGGCCGCGAGCGCGGGCTCCACCCTCGGTGAGCATCACCCGCATCTGTTGCCCCTGGCCGACCGCACCCTGGTTGCCACCGACGCGGACACCCTGGCCGGCCACGACGTCGTGTTCCTGGGCCTGCCGCACGGGCATTCCGCGGCGCTGGCCGAGCAACTCGGCCCGGACACGCTGATCATCGACTGCGGCGCCGACTTCCGCCTCACCGACCCCGCGGCGTGGGAGCGGTTCTACGGCTCCACACACGCCGGCAGCTGGCCCTACGGGCTGCCCGAACTGCCCGGCGGGCGCGACAAGCTGCGCGACGCGCGCCGGATCGCGGTGCCCGGCTGCTATCCGACCGCGGCGCTGCTGGCCCTGTGGCCCGCGGTGGCGGCCGACCTGATCGAGCCCGCGGTCACCGTCGTCGCGGTCAGCGGCACCTCCGGCGCAGGCCGGGCGGCGAAGGTCGACCTGCTGGGCGCCGAGGTGATCGGATCGGCGCGCGCCTACAACATCGGCGGCAAGCACCGGCACACCCCGGAGATCGCACAGGGGTTGAGCGCGCTGACCGACCGGGAGATCACGGTGTCGTTCACGCCGGTGCTGATCCCGACCTCGCGCGGCATCCTGGCGACATGCACCGCGCGCACCACCGCGTCGGTGTCGGAGATCCGGGCCGCCTACGAGAAGGCCTACGGCAGCGAGCCGTTCGTGTACCTGCTGCCCGAGGGGCAGTTACCGAAGACCGGTGCGGTGCTGGGCAGCAACGCCGCGCAGCTGGCCGTCGCCGTCGACGAGGACGCCAAGACGCTCGTCGCGGTCGCCGCGATCGACAATCTCGTCAAGGGCACCGGCGGGGCGGCCGTGCAGTCGATGAACCTGGCCCTGGGATGGCCGGAGACAGAAGGACTTTCGATCGTGGGAGTGGCGCCGTGACCGAGAGCCGGATGATCCGCACCCAGGGTGTCACGGCCCCGGAGGGTTTCCGCGCGACAGGGATCGCCGCCGGCATCAAGGCCTCCGGTGCGCTCGATCTGGCGCTGGTGTTCAACGAGGGCCCCGACTATGCGGCCGCCGGCCTGGTGACGCGTAACCAGGTCAAGGCCGCGCCGGTGCTGTGGACGCAGCAGGTGCTCACCACCGGACGGTTGCGCGCGGTGATCCTCAACTCCGGCGGCGCCAACGCCTGTACCGGGCCGCAGGGCTTTCAGGACACGCACGCGACGGCCGAGGCGGTGGCCACCGCGCTGAGCGACTGGGGCACCGAGACCGGCGCGATCGAGGTCGCGGTCTGCTCGACCGGCCTGATCGGCGATCGGCTGCCCATGGACAAGGTGCTGTCCGGGGTGACCGAGATCGTGCACGAACTCGCCGGCGGGCTGACCGGCGGCGACGAGGCGGCGCGCGCGATCATGACCACCGACACGGTGCCCAAACAGGTCGCCCTGCACCATGCCGACAACTGGACCGTGGGCGCGATGGTCAAGGGCGCGGGCATGATCGCGCCCTCGCTGGCGACCATGCTGTGCGTGCTGACCACCGACGCCGTCGCCGGACCAGCCGCGTTGCAGGAGGCGCTGCGCAAGGCCGCCGCCCACACGTTCGACCGGCTCGACATCGACGGCTGCTGCTCGACCAACGACACGGTGCTGCTGCTGTCCTCGGGCGCCAGCGCAATCACGCCCAGCCAAAGCGAGCTCGACGAGGCCGTGCTGCGGGTGTGCGACGACCTGTGCGCGCAACTGCAGGCCGATGCCGAGGGCGTCACCAAGCGCATCACGGTGACCGTGACCGGTGCAGCGTCGGAGGACGACGCGCTCGTCGGCGCCCGGATGGTCGCCCGCGACAGCCTGGTCAAGACCGCACTGTTCGGGTCCGATCCGAACTGGGGCCGCGTGCTGGCCTGCATCGGAATGGCACCGTTCAAGGTCGACGCCGAGCGAACTACGCTGCAATTCAACGGGATTCCGGTCTGGCAGGACGGCGCTCCCACCCCTGGAGCGCGCGACGTGGACCTGTCCGGGGCGGACATCGCCGTGACGATCGACCTGGCCGCCGGTGCTGCGCAGGCGTCGGTCCGCACCACGGACCTGTCGCACGGCTACGTCGAAGAGAACTCGGCCTACAGTTCATGAGCGTCGAAACCCCGCTCAAGGCACAGGTTCTGGCGGCCGCCCTGCCGTGGCTCAAGCAACTCCACAACAAGATCGTCGTGGTCAAGTACGGCGGCAACGCGATGACCGACGACGTGCTCAAGGCCGCGTTCGCCGCCGACATGGTGTTCCTGCGCAACTGTGGCGTGCATCCGGTCGTCGTGCACGGCGGCGGGCCGCAGATCAGCGCGATGCTCAAACGCCTCGGCATCCAGGGCGATTTCAAGGGCGGCTTCCGGGTGACCACGCCCGAGGTGCTCGATGTGGCGCGGATGGTGCTGTTCGGTCAGGTGGGCCGCGAGCTGGTCAACCTCATCAACGCGCACGGGCCGTACGCCGTCGGTGTCACCGGCGAGGACGCGCAGCTGTTCACCGCGGTCCGCCGCGATGTCATGGTCGACGGGGTGGCCACCGACATCGGGCTGGTCGGTGACGTCGAGCAGGTCAACGCCGGCTCGTTGCTCGATCTCATTGCCGCCGGCCGGATCCCGGTGGTCTCGACCATCGCCCCGGACGCCGACGGGGTGGTGCACAACATCAACGCCGACACCGCGGCCGCGGCGCTCGCCGAGGGCCTGGGCGCCGAGAAGCTGGTCATGCTGACCGACGTCGAGGGCCTCTACACCCGGTGGCCGGACCGTGACTCGCTGGTGAGCGAGATCGACTCGGCGGCGCTGACGCAGCTGCTGCCCAGCCTGGAGACCGGGATGGTGCCGAAGATGGAGGCGTGCCTGCGCGCGGTCGCGGGCGGTGTGCCCAGCGCCCACGTCATCGACGGCCGCGTCGAACACTGTGTGCTGGTGGAACTTCTCACCGACGAGGGAACGGGGACGAAAGTGGTGCGCTCATGAGTCTGCTGGACCGGTGGCAGGCCGTGATGATGGACAACTACGGCACCCCGCCGCTGGCACTGGTCGGCGGCGACGGCGCCGTGGTGACCGACGACGCCGGCAAGTCGTACCTCGACCTGCTCGGCGGCATCGCGGTCAACATCCTCGGCCACCGCCACCCCGCCGTCATCGAGGCGGTCACGCGCCAGCTCAACACCCTCGGCCACACGTCGAACCTGTATGCGACCGAACCCGGAGTGGCGCTGGCCGAAGCGCTCGTCGGGCTGCTGGGCGCCCCGGCCCGGGTGTTCTTCTGCAATTCGGGCACCGAGGCCAACGAGGTGGCCTTCAAGATCACCCGGTTGACCGGCCGGACGAAACTCGTTGCCGCCCAAGGCGCGTTCCACGGCCGCACGATGGGTTCGCTGGCGCTGACCGGACAGCCCACCAAGCAGGAACCGTTCGCCCCGCTGCCCGGCGACGTCACCCACGTGCCGTACGGCGACATCGACGCGCTGCGGGCTGCCGTCGACGACCAGACTGCGGCCGTCTTCCTCGAACCGATCATGGGGGAGGGCGGTGTGGTGACCCCGCCGGCGGGCTACCTGGTGGCCGCTCGCGAGATCACCGCGGCACACGGTGCGCTGCTGGTTCTCGACGAGGTACAGACCGGAATGGGCCGCACCGGAGCGTTTTTCGCCCACCAGCACGACGGGATCACCCCGGACGTCGTGACCCTGGCCAAGGGGCTGGGCGGCGGGCTGCCGATCGGCGCGTGCCTGGCCGTCGGACCGACCGCCGACCTGCTGACCCCCGGGCTGCACGGCAGCACGTTCGGCGGCAACCCGGTGTGCACCGCCGCGGCGCTGGCCGTCCTCAAGGTGCTCGCCGACGACGACCTGGTCGGCCGCGCCGACGTGCTGGGCAAGACGCTGGCGTCCGGTATCGAAGCGCTGGGCCACCCGCTGGTCGATCATGTCCGGGGCCGCGGGTTGCTGCTCGGCGTCGTGCTGACCGCCGAGAAGGCCAAGGCCGTCGAGGCCGCGGCCCGGGACGCCGGTTTCCTGATCAACGCCGCGGCGGCCGACGTCATCCGGCTGGCACCGCCGCTGGTGATCGACGAGGCCCAGATCGATGGCTTCCTGACCGCTCTACCCGACGTCCTCGACAAAGGGGCTGCCTCGTGATCCGTCATTTCCTGCGTGACGACGACCTGACCCCCGACGAGCAGGCCGAGGTCCTGGCGATGGCGGCTGAACTCAAACGCGCGCCGTTCAGCCGCCGCCCGCTCGAAGGTCCGCAGGGGGTCGCGGTGATCTTCGACAAGAACTCCACGCGGACCCGGTTCTCCTTCGAGATCGGCATCGCGCACCTCGGCGGGCACGCGGTCGTCGTCGACGGCCGCAGCACGCAACTCGGTCGCGAGGAGACGCTGGAGGACACCGGGCGGGTGCTGTCGCGCTACGTCAAGGCGATCGTGTGGCGCACCTTCGCCCAGGAGCGGTTGACCGCCATGGCTTCCGGCGCTGACGTGCCGATCGTCAACGCGCTGTCCGATGAGTTCCATCCGTGCCAGGTGCTCGCCGACCTGCAGACGCTGGCCGAGCGCAAGGGCGCGCTGGCGGGCTTGCGGATGTCCTACTTCGGCGACGGCGCCAACAACATGGCGCACTCCTTGATGCTCGGCGGCGTCACCGCCGGCGTCAACGTCACGATCGCCGCCCCGACGGGCTTTGAGCCGCACCCGGATTTCGTTGCCGCTGCGCGTAAACGGGCCGCCGAGACCGGCGCCACGGTCACCCTCACCGCTGACGCCAAAGCCGCCGCGGACGGCGCCGACGTGCTGGTCACCGACACCTGGACCTCGATGGGTCAGGAGAACGACGGGCTTGACCGGGTCCGGCCGTTCAAGCCATTCCAGCTCAACGCCGAGCTGATGTCGTTGGCGGATGCGGATGCCGTTGTGCTGCACTGCCTTCCCGCGCACCGCGGTCACGAGATCACCGACGAGGTGATCGACGGCCCGCACAGCGCGGTGTGGGACGAGGCCGAGAACCGGTTGCACGCCCAGAAGGCGCTGCTGGTGTGGCTGCTGGAGCACTCGTGACGTCAGCGGCAACCCGCGCCGGACGGCAGGCCCGGATCGTGTCGATCCTGTCGTCGCAGTCGGTGCACAGCCAGTCCGAGTTGGCCGCGATGCTGGCCGATGAGGGCATCGAAGTCACCCAGGCCACGCTGTCGCGCGACCTCGAGGAACTCGGCGCGGTCAAACTGCGCGGTGCCGATGGCGGCGTCGGCGTGTACGTCGTACCCGAGGACGGCAGTCCGGTGCGCGGGGTCTCGGGCGGCACCGAGCGGATGTCGCGGCTGATGACCGAACTGCTGGTGTCGACCGACGCCAGCGGCAACCTGGCCATCCTGCGCACGCCGCCCGGCGCGGCGCATTACCTCGCCAGCGCGATCGACCGCGCGGCACCGTCTTACGTCGTCGGCACCGTGGCCGGCGACGACACCATCCTGGTCGTCGCGCGTGAACCGATGACCGGCGCCGAACTGGCGGCGAAACTCGAAAGCATTCGACAAAAGGAGAGCAACTGATGTCCGATCGCGTCATCTTGGCTTATTCCGGCGGTCTGGACACCTCGGTGGCGATCAGCTGGATCGGCAAGGAAACCGGCCGCGAGGTGGTCGCCGTCGCGATCGACCTCGGTCAGGGCGGCGAGGACATGGAGGTGGTGCGCCAGCGCGCCATCGACTGCGGTGCGGTCGAGGCCGTCGTCGTCGACGCCAAAGACGAGTTCGCCGAGCAGTACTGCCTGCCGGCGATCCAGAACAACGCGCTCTACATGGACCGCTACCCGCTGGTGTCGGCGCTGAGCCGGCCGCTGATCGTCAAGCATCTGGTCGACGCGGCCCGCGCGCACGGCGGCGGCATCGTCGCGCACGGCTGCACCGGCAAGGGCAACGATCAGGTCCGCTTCGAGGTCGGATTCAATTCGCTCGCACCCGATCTCGAGGTGCTGGCGCCGGTGCGCGACTACGCGTGGACGCGGGAGAAGGCCATCGCGTTCGCCGAGGAGAACGCCATCCCGATCAACGTCACCAAGCGCTCGCCGTTCTCGATCGACCAGAACGTGTGGGGCCGCGCCGTGGAGACCGGGTTCCTCGAACACCTGTGGAACGCGCCGACCAAGGACGTCTACGACTACACCGAGGATCCCACCGTCAACTGGAGCACCCCCGACGAGGTCATCGTCGGCTTCGAGCGCGGCGTGCCGGTGTCGATCGACGGGCGTCCGGTCACCGTGCTGCAGGCGATCGAGGAACTCAACCGGCGCGCCGGCGAGCAGGGTGTCGGCCGGCTCGACGTGGTCGAAGACCGGCTGGTCGGCATCAAGAGCCGCGAAATCTACGAGGCGCCAGGCGCGATGGTGCTGATCACCGCCCACACCGAACTCGAACACGTCACGCTCGAACGGGAGCTCGGCCGGTTCAAGCGCGGCGTCGACCAGAAGTGGGGCGAGCTGGTGTACGACGGCCTGTGGTATTCGCCGCTGAAGACCGCGCTCGAGTCGTTCGTCGCCAAGACGCAGGAGCACGTCACCGGCGAGATCCGGATGGTGTTGCACGGCGGGCACATCGCGGTGAACGGCCGCCGCAGCGCCGAGTCGCTGTACGACTTCAACCTCGCCACCTACGACGAGGGCGACACCTTCGACCAGTCCGCGGCACGCGGTTTCGTGCAGATCCACGGGCTGTCGTCGAGCATCTCCGCGCGTCGGGACCTGGCAACGTGACGCCGAAACCGACGTTTTGGTCGAAAAGTGGCCGCGGAAACCGCCATTGCGTCGGTCTCGGCGCTGGACGGGGGGCGCGCAGGTGAGCACCAATGAAGGCTCGCTGTGGGGCGGTCGGTTCGCCGACGGACCATCGGATGCGCTTGCGGCGCTGAGCAAGTCGACCCACTTCGACTGGGTGCTGGCGCCCTACGACATCCGGGCGTCCAAGGCGCACGCCAAGGTGCTGTTCAACGCGGGCCTGTTGACCGCCGAGCAGCGTGACGGACTGCTCGCCGGCCTCGACAGCCTGGCCTCCGACGTCGCCGACGGCACCTTCGAACCGCTGGTCACCGACGAGGACGTGCACGGCGCGCTCGAACGCGGGCTGATCGACCGTGTCGGGCCCGAACTCGGCGGTCGGCTGCGCGCGGGCCGATCACGAAATGACCAGGTGGCCACGCTGTTTCGAATGTGGCTGCGTGACGCGATCCGCCGTGTCGCCGACGGTGCGCTGCAGGTGGTCGGCGCGCTGGCCACCCAGGCCGCCGCCCATCCGACCGCGATCATGCCGGGCAAGACGCATCTGCAGTCCGCGCAGCCGATCCTGCTCGCGCATCACCTGCTGGCGCACGCGCATCCGCTGCTGCGCGACGTCGACCGGCTCGCTGACTTCGACAAGCGGGCGGCGGTGTCGCCATACGGGTCCGGGGCGCTGGCCGGTTCGTCGCTGGGCCTCGACCCCGACGCGATCGCGGCGGACCTGGGTTTCACGGCGGCCGCCGACAATTCCGTCGACGCCACCGCATCCCGTGACTTCGCCGCCGAGGCGGCATTCGTGTTCTCGATGATCGGTGTCGACCTGTCGCGGCTCGCCGAGGACATCATCCTCTGGAGCACAACCGAATTCGGGTATATCGAGCTGCACGACTCGTGGTCGACCGGCAGTTCGATCATGCCGCAGAAGAAGAACCCGGACATCGCGGAGCTGGCCCGCGGCAAGTCCGGCCGGCTGATCGGCAACCTGACCGGGTTGCTGGCCACGCTCAAGGCGCAGCCGCTGGCCTACAACCGCGACCTGCAGGAGGACAAGGAGCCGGTCTTCGACTCGGTCGCCCAACTCGAGTTGCTGTTGCCGGCGATGGCGGGCCTGGTCGCGACCCTGCGTTTCGACGCCGACCGGATGGCCGAGCTCGCCCCGCTGGGGTACACGCTGGCCACCGATGTCGCCGAGTGGCTGGTGCGCCGTGGGGTGCCGTTCCGGGTGGCGCACGAGGCGGCGGGAGCGGCGGTGCGCGCGGCCGAGGCCCGCGGCGTCGGGCTCGAAGAGCTCGAGGACGCCGAACTGGCCGGGATCCATCCGGAGTTGACCCCGCAGGTGCGCGAGGTGCTCACCGTCGAGGGATCGGTGAACTCCCGCGACGCCCGCGGTGGTACGGCCCCGGTCCAGGTGGCCCGCCAGCTCTCCGTCGTGCGCGACACCGCGGACCGGTTACGGCTGCGGTTGCGCGACTAGCGTCAGTCCTCGGCGGCGCTCAGCCAGGCTTCCTCAAGAGACTCCTTGCGCTGCAACAACTCCTGTAAGTCCGCGGTGAGTTCCGCCAGCCGGACGTGGTCGGAGGCCGCGGCGGCCATCGTCTCGTGCAGCTTGGCGATGCGGTCCTCGAGTTTGGTCAGCTGACCCTCGATGCGCGCCATCTCCTTGCCGGTGCGCCGTTCGCGCGCCGAGGCTGTCTCGCCTTGCGCCGACGACGACTGTGCCGGCGACGACCCCGCTGCCGTCGACGCGGCGGCGCGGCCCTCGAGATACTGCGAGACGCCGCCGGGCAGCAGGTCGCAGCGGCCGCCGCCGGTCAGCGCGTAGGTGACGTCGCAGACCCGCTCGAGGAAGTAGCGGTCGTGGGTGACGACGATCAACGTGCCGGGCCAGCCGTCGAGGTAGTCCTCGATCACGGTCAGCGTGTCGATGTCCAGGTCGTTGGTTGGCTCGTCGAGCAGCAGCACGTTGGGTTCGTCGAGGAGCAGTCGCAGGAACTGCAGCCGCCGCCGTTCACCGCCGGACAGCTCGCCGATCCGCGCGGTCAGCTTGTCCCCGGTGAAGCCGAAGTCGCGCAGCAGGGTGTCGGCGGTGATCTCTCGGCCGCCGGCCAGCTCGGTGACCCGGCGCCGGTTCTCGACCGCGTCCAGTACCCGTTCGGAGCCCTCGAGTTCGGCCAGCGCCTGGCTGAGGTGCCCGATGCGCAGCGTGCTGCCCCGCTTGATCGTGCCCGAGCTGGGTTCGAGGTCACCGGCCAGCAGCCGCAGCACGGTCGTTTTGCCTGTGCCGTTGACCCCGACCAACCCGATGCGGGCGCCCGGCCCGATCGACCAGTCGACCTTGTCCAGCACTATGTTGTCGCCCGCCTCGAGCCGCACCCGGTGCAGGTCGAAGACGTCCTTACCGAGCCGGGTGGTCGCAAACCGTTGCAGCACAAGCGAATCGCGGGGCGGCGGCTCGTTGGCGATCAACTCGTTGGCGGCCTGGATCCGGAACTTCGGTTTGGAGGTGCGCGCGGGCGGGCCGCGGCGCAGCCACGCCAGTTCCTTGCGCATCAGGTTCTGCCGACGCGCCTCGGTGCCCGCGGCCAGCCGCATCCGCTCGGCGCGCGCGAGCACGTACGCCGCGTACCCGCCCTCGTAGGCGTCGACTGCCCCGTTGTGCACCTCCCAGGTCCTGGTGCACACCGCGTCGAGGAACCAGCGGTCGTGGCTCACCACCACCAGGGCCTTGGCGCGACGGGTGTTGAGATGGTCGGCCAGCCAACCGATCACCTCGACGTCGAGATGGTTGGTGGGCTCGTCGAGGACCAGCACGTCGTGCCCGGCGATCAGCACCGCCGCCAGGGCCACCCGTCGCCGCTCGCCGCCGGACAGGGCGCCGATCACCCGGTCCAGGTCGACGCCGGCCAATAAGTGCGAGACCACGTCGCGGGTGTCGGGCTCGGCGGCCCAGACGTGGTCGGCGCGGCCCCCGACGATCACCTCGCGCACGGTCGCGTCGGCGGCGAAGTCGTCGCTCTGGCGCAGGTAGCCCACCGACAGCCCGGAGGTGTGGGTCACCCGGCCCGAGTCGGGTTCGCGCGTCTCGGTCAGGATCTGCAGCAGGGTGGTCTTGCCGTCCCCGTTGCGGCCGACCACACCGACCGCGTCGCCGTCCTCGATGCCCAGGCTGACCCCGTCGAGGAGGGTGCGGGTGCCGTAGCCGACCGTCGCGCGTTCGACATTGATCAGGTTCGCCATCGCCCGCCGATGATAGGTCGACGCTGATGTACCGCCTGCTGTGCCATGATTGCGTCGTCATCGAGGGCACGGACATATGGGGAGCGTGGCGGTGGATCTGTCGGCGATAACCAGGCCGGTCGGACGGCTGGTGGCCACCGCGCAGAACGGGCTCGAGGTGCTGCGGTACGGCGGGTTGGAGACCGGTGCGGTGCCGTCGCCGTTCCAGATCATCCAGAGCGTCCCGATGTACCGGCTGCGGCGCTACTTCCCGCCCGACAGCCGGCCGGGAGCCCGGCCGCCCGGACCGCCGGTGTTGATGGTGCACCCGATGATGATGTCGGCCGACATGTGGGACGTGACCCGCGACGACGGCGCCGTCGGCATCCTGCACAAGTCGCGGATCGACCCGTGGGTGATCGACTTCGGCTCACCCGACCAGATCGAGGGCGGCATGGAGCGCACCCTCGCCGACCACGTCGTCGCCCTCAGCGAGGCCATCGACACCGTCAAGGAGGTCACCGGGCGCGACGTCCACCTGGCCGGCTATTCGCAGGGCGGCATGTTCGCCTACCAGACCGCGGCCTATCGCCACTCCAAGGACCTCGCCAGCATCATCGCGTTCGGCTCGCCGGTCGACACGTTGGCCGCGCTGCCGATGAACCTGCCCGCCAGCATCGCACCCGCCGCGGCCGATTTCATGGCCGACCACGTGTTCAGCCGCATCGACATCCCGGGCTGGTTGGCGCGCACCGGGTTTCAGATGCTCGATCCGATCAAGACCGCGCAGTCGCGCATCGACTTCCTGCGCCAGCTGCACGACCGCGAGGCGTTGTTGCCGCGCGAACAACAGCGCCGCTTCCTGGCCTCCGAGGGGTGGATCGCCTGGTCAGGTCCCGCGATCGCCGAACTGCTCAAACAGTTCATCGCGCACAACCGGATGATGAGCGGCGGCTTCTCCATCCACGGCGACCTGGTGACGCTGTCGGACATCGACTGCCCGGTGCTCGCGGTCATCGGTGAGGTCGACGACATCGGCCAGCCGGCCTCGGTGCGCGGCATCAAGCGTGCCGCACCCAGAGCTGATGTCTACGAATTCCTCATCCGCGCCGGGCATTTCGGCCTCGTCGTCGGGTCCAAGGCAGCCAGCCAGACGTGGCCGACCGTCGCGCAGTGGGTCCGGTGGCTCGACGGCACGGGCGACCTGCCCGATGGCGTCAACCCGATGGCGCTGCAGCCGAGCGAACCGCACGAGTCCGGGGTGACGCTGAGCTCGCGGGTCGCGCACAGCACCGCCGCCGCCACCGAGATGGCGTTCACCTTCGCCAAATCGGCGGCTGGAGCGCTGGTGTCGGCGAACAAGTCCGCGCGGGCGCTGGCCGTAGAGACCGCCCGCACGCTGCCTCGACTCGCCCGCCTCGGCCAGATCAACGAGCACACCCGGATCTCGCTCGGCCGGATCATGAGTGAGCAGGCCCGCGACGCCCCCAACGGTGACTGCCTGCTGTTCGACGGCCGGGTGCACACCTACGAAGCGGTCGACCGGCGCATCGACAACGTCGTGCGCGGTCTCATCGAGGTCGGTGTGCGGCAGGGTGCCCGCGTCGGCGTCCTGATGGAGACGCGGCCCAGCGCGCTGGTCGCCATCACGGCGCTGTCGCGGCTGGGCGCGGTCGCGGTGCTGATGCCGCCCGACGTCGACCTTGCCGACGCCGCCCGACTCGGCGCGGTGACCGACATCATCACCGACCCGAACTATCTCGACGTTGCCCGCCGACTCGACATGCGGGTGCTGGTGCTCGGCGGCGGCGAGGCGCGCGATCTGCACCTGCCCGAGGACGCCGACGTCGTCGACATGGAAAAGATCGACCCCGACGCCGTCGCCCTGCCCGGCTGGTACCGGCCGAACCCCGGGCTGGCCCGCGACCTGGCGTTCGTCGCGTTCAGCTCGATCGGCGGCGAACTCATCGCCCGGCAGATCACCAACGCCCGCTGGGCGATCTCGGCGTTCGGCACCGCGTCGGCGGCCAACCTCGGCCGCGGGGACACCGTCTACTGCCTGACGCCCCTGCACCACCAGTCCGGGCTGCTGGTCGCCCTGGGCGGCGCGGTGGTGGGCGGCTCGCGGATCGCGCTGTCGCGTGGACTGCAGCCGGACCGGTTCCTCAAAGAGATCCGCCAGTACGGCGTCACCGTGGTGACCTACACCTGGGCGATGCTGCGCGAGGTCATCAACGACCCGTCGTTCGCGCTGTACGGCAACCACCCGGTGCGGCTGTTCATCGGGTCGGGCATGCCGACCGGGCTGTGGAAACGCGTCGTCGAGGTGTTCGAGCCGGCGCATGTGGTCGAGTTCTTCGCGACGACGGACGGCCAGGCGGTGCTGGCCAACGTCTCCGGGGCCAAGATCGGCGCCAAAGGCCGACCGCTGCCCGGTGGCAGGCAACTCGAGCTGGCGGCCTACGACCCGCAGGAAGATCTGATCCTCGAGGACGACCGCGGGTTCGTCCGCCGGGCCGAACCCGGCGAGATCGGCGTGCTGTTGGCCCGGCCCCGCGGACCGGTCGACCCGACCGCGCCCGTCAAGCGCGGCGTGTTCGCTCCGGCCGACACCTGGGTGTCCACCGAGTACCTGTTCCGCCGCGACGACGACGGCGATTTCTGGCTCGTCGACAACCGCGGCGCGATCATTCACACCGAGCGCGGCTGCGTGTACGCCTCGGCCGTCAACGACGCCGTCGGCTGCCTGGGCGCGGTGGACCTCGCGGTGACCTACGGCGTGGAGGTGAACGGCCAGCAGTTGGCCGTCACCGCGTTGGCGGTGCGCCCAGGTGGCAGCATCCCGTCGGCCGACCTGTCCGAAGCGCTGGCCGATCTGCCGGTCGGTGAGCCACCCGACATCGTCCATGTGGTGCCGAAGATGGCGCTCAGCGCGTCGTACCGCCCGCTGGTCAGCCCGCTGCGCGCGGAGGGAATTCCGAAGCCGTCCCGTAACGCCTGGTATTTCGATGCCGATACGAATCGATACAAGCGGCTGACCGTCGCGATCCGCACCGAGATCGCCGAGGGCCAGCCTGGATGACCGTGCCACCCGGTGCGGTCGCTGTTAGGCTCCCGCTGGCGGCAGGCCGTCGCCGGACCGGGCAGTCGCGCCACCGAGCTGGAGGATTGATGACATCGCAGACCGGTATGCACCGCGACCTCTGGCGTCGCCTCCTCATCGGCGGCGCCGGCGGAGTGATGGCCGCCGGCCTGCTGTGCGGAGTCGCGACGCCCACCGCGCTCGCCCAGCCGTCCGAGCCGACGACTACAGAGGCGCCGGCACCCGAGGCCCAGGCGGCCGGCCCGAAGAAGCCGTGCACCGGCGACGACTGCAAGCGGGCCGAGGAAGCGACCGCGCCGAAGGTCAACGGTGACCAGATCCTGATGGCCATCTACGAGCAGTACCGGCAGGGCGACGGCGGCGGGCAGATCTCCACGCTGATCGACGATGCGATGAAGCTGCGCCAGCAGGGTTTCAAGCCGTCGCAGCTGAACGCCGCCGCACTCGCCGATGCGCTCGAGCGCAGGCCCAACCAGACCCCGCTGATCGAGGCGCTCAAGAGCACCATTTCCTACCAGCGCAAGCTGCAGGCGCAGGCGCAGGCCTCGATCACGACCAACGGCCCCGTCGCCGGTCCGGTGCCCGTGCTTCCCGGCATGAACGTCCCGCTCGGCTGATCTGTGGCACTCGACGAGAAACTCCTCGACATCCTGGTCTGCCCGCAGGACCGCGGCCCGCTGCTGCTGGTGGGCGACGAGTTCCTCTACAACCCGCGGTTGCGGCGGGCCTACCGCATCGACGACGGTATCCCCGTGCTGCTGGTCGACGAGGCGGTGACGGTGGGCGACGACGACGAGCACCAGCGGATGCTGCAGCGCGCGTCAGCTCAGCCCGGGTAACTCGCCGGTGAGGTAGCGCTGCAGGTTCGGCGCGATGGTCTCGGCGATCTGCTCGATCGGCAGGGACTTGAACGGTTCGAGTTCGAGGATGTAGCGGGCCATCACCACGCCGACGAGTTGCGATGCGACGAACTGCACCCGCACGCGGCCGCTGCCGGGCGGGTCGTCCACCCGCGAGCCGATCTCCTTGGTGATCACATCCTGCAGGAACGACCGGAACAGCGACGGGTCGTTGCCGGCCAGCAGCGACCGCAGCGTCGCGATGAAGCCCTTGCCCAGTTCCGATTCCCACAGCGGCAACAGCATCGACGGCAGCGTGCGGCCGATGTCCTCCACCGGGATCTCTTTGAGCGGACCGATGACATCCATCGGGTCGATGGGGATGTGGATCGCCGCCGCGAACAACTGGGTCTTGGTCCCGAAGTAGTGGTGCACCAGCGCGGGGTCGACGCCGGCCTGCGCCGCGATCGCGCGGATCGATGTCTTGTCGATTCCGTTGCGTGCGAACAGTTCTCGTGCGACGGTCAGGATGCGTTCACGGGTGTCCGACGGCCCGGGTGGGCGCCCGGGCCGTTTGCGCTCAGCGTTGGTCGTCAACGTCGTCAGGGTGTCCTTCGTCGTAGCGTCGCCGCCGCCAGGCACAGCGCGACGACCGCGAACCCGACCACCACCGCGATGTCACGCACGACGGTGGCCGTGGGTTCGGCGTGCGTGCCGACCTGCTGCAGCGCCTCCAGAGCGTAGCTTGCCGGCAGCACGTTGCTGATCCACTGCAGCCAATCCGGCAGCACCGCGCGCGGCACGATCACCCCGCACAGCAGCAGCTGCGGGACGATTACCACGGGCATGAACTGGACCGCCTGAAACTCGGTGCGCGCGAACGCGCTACACAGCAGGCCCAGGCCTACACCGAGGATTGCGTTGATGATCGCGATGGTGAACACCAGTACCGGGCTGCCCTCGGTGTGCAGGCCGAGGAACACATAGGACACCAGGCAGGCGAGGGTGGCCTGCGCCGCGGCGGCGAGCGAGAACGCGGTGCCGTAGGCCGCGAGCAGGTCGGAGCGGCGCAGGGGAGTGGTGAGGATGCGTTCGAGCGTGCCGGATGCGCGCTCGCGCTGCATCGTGATCGAGGTGATCAGGAACATGACCACCAGCGGGAAGACACCGAGCATGATCAGGCACGCGGTGTTGAACGGTGACAGTCCGCCGGGTGGGTGCGGCGCGTTGTCGAACATGAAGTACATCAGCGTGATGATGAGGCTGGGCACCACCAGGATCATCGCGACGCTGCGGTGATCGCCCGCCAGTTGCCGCAGGATGCGGGTGGTGGTGGCCAGGTAGGCCTGGGCGCTCAGCCGGTTGCGGCGTTGGCTGCGGTGCTGTGCTTGATGACGGACAGAAACGCTTCCTCCAGTGACTGACATCCGGTGTCCTCCCGTAGTTCGGCCGGTGTGGTCTGCGCGAGGAGGCGGCCCTCGCGCATCAGCAGCAACTCGTCGCAGTGATCGGCCTCGTCCATGACATGGCTCGAGACCAGCAGTGTCGTTCCGCGCCTGGCCATCTCGCGGAACTGTGCCCACAGCTCGACCCGCAGGACGGGGTCCAGCCCGACGGTGGGCTCGTCGAGCACCAGCAGATCCGGATGCGCCACCAGGGCACAGGCCAACGAGACCCGGATTCGTTGGCCGCCGGACAGGTTGCGGCACAGCGCTGTTCGGTGGTCCTCGAGTCCGACCACGACGACGACGTCGTCGGCGTCTGAGGGCGCGGTGCCGTACAGCGCGGCGAAGTAGCGCACGTTGTCGATGACGCGGAGGTCGTCGTAGATGGTCGGGTCCTGGGTGACGTATCCGACGCGGTGACGCAACGCGGCCGCGCCCGCCGGTTGGCCGAGGACGGTGACCGTGCCGGCGGCGACGATCTGCGTGCCGACGATGCTGCGGATCAGGGTTGTCTTTCCGCAGCCGGATGGGCCGAGCAGGCCGGTGATGGTGCCGGCGGCGATCCGCAGCGAGACGTCGTCGACGGCGGGGCGACCGCCGCGCACCACCCGTAGGCCTGCGATGTCGACCGCGGCGCGGGGCCGGGCAGGAAATTCATCAGACGATGAAGTCATCATATGATGAATACTGCGCTCCGCATCGGCGGTGTGTCAAGACCGTTCCGTAGGATCCTTCGCGATGGTCAGCGCAGCGTTCCCCGGCCGATGTGACATGCGGATATGACCGCGCATCCGCTGGCGGTCGATCCGCTGACCGCGGCCCGGCGCTTGCTCGGCGCCGACCTGACCGGCCGCGGCGTGAGCGCGATGATCGTCGAGGTCGAGGCCTACGGTGGGCCGGCCGATGGCCCGTGGCCTGACGCGGCGGCGCATTCGTTCCGCGGGCCGACACCGCGTAACCGGGTGATGTTCGGACCGCCGGGACGGCTGTACACCTACCGCAGCCACGGCATCCATGTATGCGCCAACGTGGTGTGCGCCACCGACGGGGTCGCCGGCGCGGTGCTGCTGCGGGCCGCCGCGATCGAGGCCGGGCTGAGTACCGCGCACGCCCGCCGCGGCGAATCGGTGCGGCCCGTCGGCCTGGCCCGCGGTCCGGGCAATCTGTGCTCGGCGCTCGGAATCACCATGGACGACAACGGGATCGACCTGTTCGACCCGGACAGCCCGATCCAGCTGACCCTCGATGAGCGGGCGGACGCCGCGGACGGTCCCCGGGTGGGCGTGAGTAAGGCTGCCGACCGGCCGTGGCGGTTCTGGTTGACCGGCCGACCGGAGGTGTCGGCGTATCGGCGCAGCCCGCGGGCACCGGCTCTCGGCGAGAGCGACTAGTACGGAAAGATCGACCAGGTGACTGTTATGGGCACGCCGAACATCCTCGACGAACTGGAATGGCGTGGGCTGGTCGCACAGTCCACCGACCGCGACGCGCTGGCCGAGGCGCTGTCCGCCGGACCTGTCACCGTCTATTCGGGTTTCGATCCGACGGCCCCCAGCCTGCACGCCGGACATCTCATCCCACTGCTGACGCTGCGGCGCTTCCAGCAGTCCGGGCACCGTCCGATCGTGCTGGCCGGCGGCGCCACCGGCATGATCGGCGACCCCCGCGAGACCGGTGAGCGGACACTCAACACCGCCGACACCGTCGCCGAATGGGCCGACCGGATCCGCGGGCAGCTCGAGCGGTTCGTCGAGTTCGACGACACCGCCAGCGGCGCGATCATCGAGAACAACCTGTCCTGGACGGGTCCGTTGTCGGCGATCGAATTCCTGCGCGACATCGGGAAGTACTTCTCGGTCAACGTGATGCTCGACCGCGAGACCGTGCGGCGCCGGCTCGAAGGCGAAGGCATCTCCTACACCGAGTTCAGCTACATGCTGCTGCAGGCCAACGATTACGTGGAGTTGCACCGGCGCCACAACTGCACATTGCAGGTCGGCGGCTCCGACCAGTGGGGCAACATCATCGCCGGGGTACGGCTGGTGCGCCAGAAGGACAGCGCAACGGTGCATGCGCTGACGACGCCGTTGGTCACCGACTCCGAAGGCAAGAAGTTCGGCAAGTCGACCGGCGGCGGCAGCCTGTGGCTGGACCCGGAGATGACCAGTCCCTACGCCTGGTACCAGTACTTCATCAACACCGCCGACGCCGACGTGGTGCGCTACCTGCGCTGGTTCACGTTCCTGTCGCCCGACGACCTGGCCGAACTCGACGAAGCGACGCGCGAACGCGCGCACGAGCGGGCGGCACAGCGGCGACTGGCGCGTGAACTCACCACGTTGGTGCACGGCGAGGCCGCGACCCGGTCGGTCGAACACGCCAGCCAGGCGTTGTTCGGCCGCGCTGAACTGGCCGAACTCGATGAGTCGACGCTGGCGGCGGCGTTGCGGGAGGCCAGCAACAACCAGGTAGCGGAGTTGGCGCCGGGCGGGCCGGATGCGATCACCGACCTGCTGGTGGCCAGTGGCCTGGCGGCGAGCAAGGGGGCCGCGCGGCGCACCGTCGCCGAGGGTGGGGTGTACGTCAACAACACCCGCGTCGCGAGCGACGACTGGACCCCGCAGTCCGAGGACTTCCTATATGGGCGGTGGTTGGTGTTGCGGCGTGGCAAGCGCAACATCGCCGGCGTGCAACGCACCGGATGAGGTTGGGGAACAAATTGGGCACCACGGCCGTTGGGCTGTATGTCGGAGTCGACTCACCCTGGTGCGCGCGGTAGATGCGGAGTCCGAAAAACCCGCCCTACCAGCCCATTTGACTCCGAGTTTCCACTGACGTAACTTATCTCAGGTCGCCGCGACACGGTCCCCGGACCGGAGAGCGCGGCAGACTTCCAGAGGGAGATTCACTTCGGTGGGTTCCTGACTGTCCGCACGACGAGTACGCGGCTTTTGGCCGCGGGTTCGCTGCGCGGGTAGGTGGGTGTGTTGTTTGAGAACTCAATAGTGTGTTTGGTGGTTTTTGTTTGTTGTTTTTTTGCCATGCCCTGTTTTCCCGTTTGTGGGTGTGGTGTTTTTTGATGCCAGTTTTTGGTGTCTTTTGTTTGTGATCGGATTTTTCTGATTCGAATTCCACCTGGCCTTGTTTGGTTGGGTTGTTTTTGTTTGGAGAGTTTGATCCTGGCTCAGGACGAACGCTGGCGGCGTGCTTAACACATGCAAGTCGAACGGAAAGGCCCTTCGGGGTACTCGAGTGGCGAACGGGTGAGTAACACGTGGGTGATCTGCCCTGCACTTTGGGATAAGCCTGGGAAACTGGGTCTAATACCGGATAGGACCACGGTCTGCATGGATTGTGGTGGAAAGCTTTTGCGGTGTGGGATGGGCCCGCGGCCTATCAGCTTGTTGGTGGGGTGATGGCCTACCAAGGCGACGACGGGTAGCCGGCCTGAGAGGGTGACCGGCCACACTGGGACTGAGATACGGCCCAGACTCCTACGGGAGGCAGCAGTGGGGAATATTGCACAATGGGCGCAAGCCTGATGCAGCGACGCCGCGTGAGGGATGACGGCCTTCGGGTTGTAAACCTCTTTCGGTAGGGACGAAGCGCAAGTGACGGTACCTACAGAAGAAGGACCGGCCAACTACGTGCCAGCAGCCGCGGTAATACGTAGGGTCCGAGCGTTGTCCGGAATTACTGGGCGTAAAGAGCTCGTAGGTGGTTTGTCGCGTTGTCCGTGAAAACTCACAGCTCAACTGTGGGCGTGCGGGCGATACGGGCAGACTGGAGTACTGCAGGGGAGACTGGAATTCCTGGTGTAGCGGTGGAATGCGCAGATATCAGGAGGAACACCGGTGGCGAAGGCGGGTCTCTGGGCAGTAACTGACGCTGAGGAGCGAAAGCGTGGGGAGCGAACAGGATTAGATACCCTGGTAGTCCACGCCGTAAACGGTGGGTACTAGGTGTGGGTTTCCTTCCTTGGGATCCGTGCCGTAGCTAACGCATTAAGTACCCCGCCTGGGGAGTACGGCCGCAAGGCTAAAACTCAAAGGAATTGACGGGGGCCCGCACAAGCGGCGGAGCATGTGGATTAATTCGATGCAACGCGAAGAACCTTACCTGGGTTTGACATGCACAGGACGCCGGCAGAGATGTCGGTTCCCTTGTGGCCTGTGTGCAGGTGGTGCATGGCTGTCGTCAGCTCGTGTCGTGAGATGTTGGGTTAAGTCCCGCAACGAGCGCAACCCTTGTCTCATGTTGCCAGCACGTTATGGTGGGGACTCGTGAGAGACTGCCGGGGTCAACTCGGAGGAAGGTGGGGATGACGTCAAGTCATCATGCCCCTTATGTCCAGGGCTTCACACATGCTACAATGGCCGGTACAAAGGGCTGCGATGCCGTGAGGTGGAGCGAATCCTTTCAAAGCCGGTCTCAGTTCGGATCGGGGTCTGCAACTCGACCCCGTGAAGTCGGAGTCGCTAGTAATCGCAGATCAGCAACGCTGCGGTGAATACGTTCCCGGGCCTTGTACACACCGCCCGTCACGTCATGAAAGTCGGTAACACCCGAAGCCGGTGGCCTAACCCCTTGTGGGAGGGAGCCGTCGAAGGTGGGATCGGCGATTGGGACGAAGTCGTAACAAGGTAGCCGTACCGGAAGGTGCGGCTGGATCACCTCCTTTCTAAGGAGCACCACGAGAATGCGTGTCCCAGTGGGGGATACGTGATGCCGTGAAGGAGTCGGTCGCTGTAGTGGCGCCGGCTGGGTGCACAACAGACATGTCCGTTCGGTTGGGAAGCCGGCGGCGAAAAGATCATCAGACACACTATTGGGCTTTGAGACAACAGGCCCGTGTTTCCCTGGCCACTGTGTGTGGTGGGAGGCGTGTTGTTGCCCTGCTTTGGTGGTGGGGTGTGGTGTTTGATTTGTGGATAGTGGTTGCGAGCATCTCGCGATGGATTGCTCACCCGGCTTGGGTGGGTGGTTTGTTGCGTTGATAATGCAATTTTTTGATTCTTCCGAGAATTTTTGAACTGTTTTGTGTTGTAAGTGTTTAAGGGCGCATGGTGGATGCCTTGGCACTGAGAGCCGATGAAGGACGTGGGAGGCTGCGATATGCCTCGGGGAGCTGTCAACCGAGCGTGGATCCGAGGATGTCCTAATGGGGAAACCCGGCACGAGTGATGTCGTGTCACCTGTTCCTGAATATATAGGGTGCAGGGGGTAACGCGGGGAAGTGAAACATCTCAGTACCCGTAGGAAGAGAAAACAAGAGTGATTCCGTGAGTAGTGGCGAGCGAAAGCGGAGGATGGCTAAACCGTGTGCATGTGATACCCGGCGGGGGTTGTGTGTGCGGTGTTGTGGGGCGTTTCTTCTCTCATCCGCCGGTGAGGGCGAAAGTGATAAACCGTTGGGTTAGTCGAAGTGGTCTGGGATGGCCTGTCGTAGAGGGTGAGAGCCCCGTAGACGAAAACTTGGCGGCTTTCGTGAAATGTTTTCCCCGAGTAGCAGCGGGCCCGTGGAATCTGCTGTGAATCTGCCGGGACCACCCGGTAAGCCTGAATACTTCTCAGTGACCGATAGCGGATCAGTACCGTGAGGGAATGGTGAAAAGTACCCCGGGAGGGGAGTGAAATAGTACCTGAAACCGTGTGCCTACAATCCGTCAAAGCCCTCCCTTGTGGTGGGGTGATGGCGTGCCTTTTGAAGAATGAGCCTGCGAGTCAGGGACATGTCGCGAGGTTAACCCGTGTGGGGTAGCCGCAGCGAAAGCGAGTCTGAATAGGGCGTATCACGTCAATAGTGGCGTGTGTAGTGGTGTGTTCTGGACCCGAAGCGGAGTGATCTACCCATGGCCAGGGTGAAGCGCGGGTAAGACCGCGTGGAGGCCCGAACCCACTTAGGTTGAAGACTGAGGGGATGAGCTGTGGGTAGGGGTGAAAGGCCAATCAAACTCCGTGATAGCTGGTTCTCCCCGAAATGCATTTAGGTGCAGCGTCGCATGTTTCTTGTTGGAGGTAGAGCTACTGGATGGCCGATGGGCCCTACTAGGTTACTGACGTCAGCCAAACTCCGAATGCCGACAAGTGAAAGTGTGGCAGTGAGACGGCGGGGGATAAGCTCCGTGCGTCGAGAGGGAAACAGCCCAGATCGCCGGCTAAGGCCCCTAAGCGTGTGCTAAGTGGAAAAGGATGTGCAGTCGCGAAGACAACCAGGAGGTTGGCTTAGAAGCAGCCACCCTTGAAAGAGTGCGTAATAGCTCACTGGTCAAGTGATTGTGCGCCGATAATGTAGCGGGGCTCAAGCACACCGCCGAAGCCGCGGCAATCTATTGGTGACAATAGGTTGGGTAGGGGAGCGTCCTGCATCCGGTGAAGCAGCCGTGTGAACGTGTTGTGGAGGGTGTGGGAGTGAGAATGCAGGCATGAGTAGCGATAAGGCAAGTGAGAACCTTGCCCGCCGAAAGACCAAGGGTTCCTGGGCCAGGCCAGTCCGCCCAGGGTGAGTCGGGACCTAAGGCGAGGCCGACAGGCGTAGTCGATGGACAACGGGTTGATATTCCCGTACCCGTGTATGAGCGTCCCTGATGAATCACCGGTACTAACCGCCCAAAACCAGAATCACTGATCCCTTCGGGGTGATGGTTTCTGGGGCTGCGCGGGACCTTCGGTGGTAGTAGTCAAGCGATGGGGTGACGCAGGAAGGTAGCCGTACCAGTCAGTGGTAATACTGGGGCAAACCTGTAGGGAGTCAGATAGGCAAATCCGTCTGACACTTATCCTGAGAGGTGATGCATAGCCGAGTGAGGCGAATTCGGTGATCCTATGCTGTCGAGAAAAGCCTCTAGCGAGCGCATACACGGCCCGTACCCCAAACCAACACAGGTGGTCAGGTAGAGAATACCGAGGCGTACGAGTGAACTATGGTTAAGGAACTCGGCAAAATGCCCCCGTAACTTCGGGAGAAGGGGGACCCCCATACCGTCAACACCTTCGCGGTGGGCAGCGGCAGGGGGTGGCACAAACCAGTGAGAAGCGACTGTTTACTAAAAACACAGGTCCGTGCGAAGTCGCAAGACGATGTATACGGACTGACGCCTGCCCGGTGCTGGAAGGTTAAGAGGACCCGTTAACCCTTCGGGGTGAAGCGGAGAATTTAAGCCCCAGTAAACGGCGGTGGTAACTATAACCATCCTAAGGTAGCGAAATTCCTTGTCGGGTAAGTTCCGACCTGCACGAATGGCGTAACGACTTCTCAGCTGTCTCAACCATAGACTCGGCGAAATTGCATTACGAGTAAAGATGCTCGTTACGCGCGGCAGGACGAAAAGACCCCGGGACCTTCACTACAACTTGGTATTGGTGCTCGATACGGTTTGTGTAGGATAGGTGGGAGACTATGAAGCAGTCACGCCAGTGATTGTGGAGTCGTTGTTGAAATACCACTCTGATCGTATTGGGCCTCTAACCTCGAACCGTATATCCGGTTCAGGGACAGTGCCTGGTGGGTAGTTTAACTGGGGCGGTTGCCTCCTAAAATGTAACGGAGGCGCCCAAAGGTTCCCTCAACCTGGACGGCAATCAGGTGTTGAGTGTAAGTGCACAAGGGAGCTTGACTGCGAGACGTACATGTCAAGCAGGGACGAAAGTCGGGACTAGTGATCCGGCACCCCCGAGTGGAAGGGGTGTCGCTCAACGGATAAAAGGTACCCCGGGGATAACAGGCTGATCTTCCCCAAGAGTCCATATCGACGGGATGGTTTGGCACCTCGATGTCGGCTCGTCGCATCCTGGGGCTGGAGCAGGTCCCAAGGGTTGGGCTGTTCGCCCATTAAAGCGGCACGCGAGCTGGGTTTAGAACGTCGTGAGACAGTTCGGTCTCTATCCGCCGCGCGCGTCAGAAGCTTGAGGAAACCTGTCCCTAGTACGAGAGGACCGGGACGGACGAACCTCTGGTACACCAGTTGTCCCACCAGGGGCACCGCTGGATAGCCACGTTCGGACAGGATAACCGCTGAAAGCATCTAAGCGGGAAACCTCTTCCAAGACCAGGCTTCTCACCCATCAAGTGGGATAAGGCCCCCCGCAGACCACGGGATCGATAGACCAGACCTACACGCACAGCAATGTGTTCAGGGAACTGGCACTAACCGGCCGAAAACTTACACACAAACTCGCAACCACACACTCCACGCGGACCAAACAACCGCACCCCACCACCAAAACACACCACCCACAACACACCGTGGAACACTTGACAACAAGTGAATAGAGTTACGGCGGTCAATAGCGGCAGGGAAACGCCCGGACCCATCCCGAACCCGGAAGCTAAGCCTGCCAGCGCCAATGATACTGCCCAACACGGGTGGAAAAGTAGGACACCGCCGAACACACATTAGGATTACCCCCCACAATTGCGTGGGGGGTAATTCTATTTCGCGAGAAGTCATTACGGCTGCTCATGCACAGGGTCATCGGGTAGAAAGGCATACGTGGCTGAGGACAGACGGGGCGGCAACAACGGGCGCCCACAGCGGTCGGCGCCGCGCTCCTCGGGACCGAATCGGGCCCGCCGCGCACAACCCCGACCCGACGGCGATGCGCGCCAGTCGGCCGGCCCGCCGCTGCCCGAACGCATCGAGGCCCGCCAGCTCGCGCCGGACGTGCGCGGCGAGCTGACCACGCTCGACAAGTCGTCCGCCGACTACGTGGCCCGGCATCTGGTCGCCGCCGGCGAACTGCTCGACGACGATCCCGCCGCCGCACTCGAACACGCGCGCGCCGCCCGCACTCGCGCCGGCCGGATCGCCGCGGTGCGCGAAGCGGTCGGCATCGCCGCCTACCACTGTGGTGACTGGGCGCAGGCGCTCGCCGAATTGCGCGCCGCGCGCCGAATGGGAAGTCGCTCACCGCTGTTGGCGCTCATCGCCGACTGCGAGCGCGGCGTCGGTCGTCCGGAACGGGCGATCGAACTGGCCCGCAGTCCCGAGGCCGCTCAGCTCACCGGCGACGACGCCGACGAACTGCGGATCGTGGTGGCCGGCGCCCGCTCGGATCTCGGTCAGCACGAGCAGGCCCTCGCGGTGCTGTCGAGCCCGCAGCCGGATCCCTCACGCACCGGGCAGACCGCCGCCCGGCTGTTCTACATGTACGCCGAAACGCTTCTGGCCCTTGGCCGTAACGATGACGCACGACAGTGGTTCCTCCACGCCGCGACCGCCGACGTCGACGGTCTCACCGACGCCGAAGAGCGCATCACGGAGCTCTCCTGAGGTGAGCACCCTCGCGCAGGACCACGACTGCCTGCTGCTCGACCTCGACGGCACCGTGTTCCGGGGGCACGAAGCGACCGAGGGCGCCGTCGACACCCTGGCCGCCATCGACGCGCGCACCCTTTACGTGACCAACAATGCGTCACGCGCCCCGGCCGAAGTCGCCGAGCACCTGCACGCGCTGGGCTTCGCCGCCGAGCCCGACGACGTGGTCACCAGCGCGCAGAGCGCCGCGAAACTGTTGGCCGACCAATTGCCCAGCGGCGCAGTGGTTCTCGTCGTCGGCACCGATGCACTGGCCGCCGAGGTCAGCGGCGTGGGCCTCAAACCCGTTCGGCAGTTCGCCGACGGCCCGGTCGCCGTGGTGCAGGGTCACTCGCCGCAGACGAGCTGGCCCGACCTGGCGGAGGCTGCGCTGGCCATCCGCGCCGGCGCACTGTGGGTCGCGGCGAACGTCGATCTGACCCTGCCGTCCGAACGCGGGTTGCTGCCCGGGAACGGCTCGATGGTCGCCGCGCTGCGGACGGCCACCGGCGGCGAACCCCAGGTCGCGGGCAAGCCCCAGCCGACGCTGCTCAACGATGCGCTCGCCCGCGGCACCTTCACTGCGCCGTTGGTGGTCGGCGACCGGCTCGACACCGACATCGCCGGCGCCAACGCCGCCGGGCTGCCGAGCCTGCTCGTGCTCACCGGAGTCAGCACCGCCGCGGAGATGGTCCGCGCCGCGCTCGACGAGCGACCGGACTTCCTGGCGCCGGACCTGAGGTCGTTGACCGGACCCGCGGACGCTTTGCGGATCGGCCCGCACCCGGCGTGGCGTGTCGATGTCGACGCGGCGGCCGTGACGATTCACTTCACCGGCGCCGACCCGGGCGATGAGCTGTCGGTGGTGCGCGCGACGGCCAGCGCGGTCTGGGATTCCGGGCTCGACGCCGCCTCGCTGGCCATCGCCGCCGGCGACGACACCGCGCGGCAGGCCGCGCACCGCTGGTCCCTGCTAACCGGTCCTGATCGACTAGCGTGAACACCGACATGAGTACCGATCCCGATCAGATTCGCGCGCGCATCGCGGAGTTGCTCGCCGACCTGCCCGATCCGGGGCCGGACGGCGCCAACCTCGACGGTCTGGCCGATGCCGACATCGAGGTCATCGCGGCACGGCTGGAAGAAGCGCACGACGTGCTCGTGCAGGCGCTCGAGTCGGTCGAGAAGGGCTGACCGCCGTGACGCGGCGGGCGCGAGTGGACGCCGAGCTGGTGCGACGCGGTTTGGCCCGGTCCCGCCAGCAGGCCGCCGAGTTGATCGGCGCGGGCCGGGTGAGCATCGACGGCATGCCGGCCGCCAAGCCGGCCACCGCGGTCGCGGTCACGGCGTCGTTGACGGTCGAGGGCACCGATGAGCGGACCTGGGTGTCGCGGGGTGCGCACAAATTGCTGGGCGCGCTCGACGCCTTCGAGATCGCGGTCGAGCAGCGGCGTTGTCTCGACGCCGGCGCCTCGACCGGTGGTTTCACCGAAGTGCTGCTCGACCGGGGCGCCCGCGAGGTGGTCGCCGCCGATGTCGGCTACGGCCAATTGGCCTGGGTGCTGCGCACCGACCCCCGCGTCACGGTGATGGAACGCACGAATGTGCGCGAATTGGCCGCCGACGCGATCGGCGGGCCCGTCGACCTGGTCGTCGCGGACCTGTCGTTCATCTCGCTGTCCACCGTGCTGCCCGCGCTGACGGCGTGCACGTCACCCGACGGGGATATCGTGCCGATGGTGAAGCCGCAGTTCGAGGTGGGCAAGGACCGGGTCGGTGCCGGCGGCGTCGTCGCCGACCCGGAACTGCGTGCCGACGCCGTGCTGACCGTGGCCCGCCGAGCCGCCGAGTTGAACTGGCACACCGTCGCGGTCGTGGCCAGCCCGCTGCCGGGCCCGTCCGGCAACGTCGAGTACTTCCTGCACCTGCGCGCCCGCGCCGACGCCCCGCTGCACGGGTCGGCACTGGAGCGGGCGGTGCACACCGCCGTCGCGGAGGGACCTCAGTGAACACCGAACGGACCATCCTCATGGTCGTGCACACCGGTCGCGAGGAGGCCACCGAGGTCGCGCGACGGGTCCAGAAAGTGCTCGGCGACAACGGGATCGCGCTCAAAGTGCTCTCCGCCGAAGCGGTCGACCGCGGCCCGGTGCACCTGTCGCCGGACGACATGCGCGCGCTCGGCGTCGAGATCGAGGTGGTCGACGCCGAGGAGCGGGCCGCCGAGGGATGCGAACTGGTCCTCGTGCTCGGCGGCGACGGCACCTTCTTGCGCGCGGCCGAACTCGCCCGCAACGTCGAGATCCCGGTGCTGGGCGTCAACCTCGGCCGCATCGGATTCCTCGCCGAGGCCGAAGCCGACAACATCGATGCGGTGCTCGACCATGTCGTGGCGCGCGACTACAGCGTCGAGGAACGGATGACGCTCGACGTCGTGGTCCGGGTGGGCGGCGAGATCGTCGACCGGGGCTGGGCGCTGAACGAGGCCAGCCTCGAGAAGGGGCCGCGCCTCGGGGTGCTGGGCGCCGTGCTCGAGGTCGACGGTCGGCCGGTGTCGTCCTTCGGCTGCGACGGGGTGCTGGTCGCGACGCCCACCGGGTCGACGGCGTGGGCGTTCTCGGCGGGCGGGCCCATTCTGTGGCCGGACCTGGAGGCGATTCTGGTCGTACCCAACAACGCGCACGCACTGTTCGCCCGCCCGATGGTCACCAGCCCCGACGCGGCGATCGCGATCGAGATCGAGGCCAGGGGCCATGACGCGCTGGTGTTCTGCGACGGCCGACGGGAAATGGTGGTGCCTGCCGGCGGGCGCCTCGAGGTGACCCGCTGCGGCACACCGGTGAAGTGGGTGCGCCTCGACAGCGCCCCGTTCACCGACCGTCTGGTGCGCAAGTTCCGGTTGCCGGTCACAGGGTGGCGCGGTCAGTAGTGCTCTCCGAGATCCGTATCGAGTCCCTGGGCGCGATCAGCACCGCGACCGCCGAGTTCGACCGTGGGTTCACGGTGCTGACAGGCGAGACCGGCACCGGCAAGACGATGGTGGTGACCGGCCTGCACCTGCTGGGTGGCGCCCGCGCCGACGCCAACCGGGTGCGCTCGGGCGCCGACCGCGCTGTCGTTGAAGGACGTTTCACCACAACAGAACTCACCGATGACGTCGCCGCCCTCGTCGACGAGATCCTCGATTCTTCCGGTGCCGAACGCGACGACGACGGCAGCATCATCGCGGCGCGCTCGGTCAGCCGCGACGGCCCGTCGCGGGCCTACCTCGGTGGGCGCAGCGTGCCCGCGAAGTCGCTGAGCAGCTTCACCACCGAACTACTCACCCTGCACGGGCAGAACGATCAGTTGCGGCTGATCCGGCCCGAGGAGCAGCGCGCGGCGCTCGACCGGTTCGCCGATGTGGAGGGGCCGCTGAAGAAGTACCGCACCGCCCGCGACGAGTGGGTGGCCGCGCGTCGGGACCTGATCGACCGCAGGCAGCGGACCAGGGAACTGGCGCAGGAAGCCGATCGGCTCAAGTTCTCGCTGGACGAAATCGACGCCGTCGCACCCGAACCCGGCGAAGACAACGCGCTCGTCGACGACATCCGCCGGCTGTCCGAACTCGACGCGCTGCGCGAATCCGTCCAGACCGCGCGGGCGGCGCTGGCCGGCCCCGACGACCCGTCGCCGGAAGACGTTTCGGCATCGCACGGGGTCGCGCACGCCAAGTCGGCGTTGGAGTCCACCGGTGACACCGCGCTGGTGTCGCTGGCCCAACAGCTCAGCGAAGCCGTGGCCGTGATCGCCAGCGTCAGTGGCGAACTCGGCTCCTTCCTGTCCGGGCTGCCCGACGATGCCAGCGCGCTCGAAACCAAGCTCGCGCGGCAAGCCGAATTGCGCACGCTCACCCGCAAATACGCCCCCGACATCGACGGCGTCCTGGCCTGGGCACGCGAATCACGCGACCGCCTGGCCCAACTCGACGTGTCCGAGCAAGCGCTGACCGGTCTCGAGCGGCGTGTCGAGGAGTTGCAGCGCAAGGTCGTCGCGGCGGCCGCCGATTTGACCAAGGCGCGGACGAAGGCGGCCAAGGGCCTGTCCAAGGCGGTGACCGCCGAGCTCGGAGGGCTGGCGATGGCCGACGCCGAGTTCACCGTGTCGGTCGGACCGCTGGCCGCGAAGGCCGACGATTCCGCGCCGCTGACCCTGCCGTCCGGTGACGTCGTCCATGCCGGGCGCGACGGCGTCGATCTCGTCGAGTTCGGTTTCGCCGCCCATCGCGGCACCGACGTGCTGCCGCTGAACAAGAGCGCGTCGGGCGGCGAACTGTCGCGGGTGATGCTGGCGCTCGAGGTGGTGCTGGCCGCCTCGGTGGAGGGCACCACGATGGTCTTCGACGAGGTGGACGCCGGTGTCGGCGGACGGGCCGCAGTGCAGATCGGGCGCCGGTTGGCGCGGCTGGCCGACACCCATCAGGTCATCGTCGTCACCCACCTGCCGCAGGTCGCCGCCTACGCCGACGTGCACCTCGTGGTCGACAGCGGCGGCGGCAAGTTGAAGGCGAGCAAGGTGCTGCGCCTCGACGACGACGCCCGGGTGGCCGAGTTGGCGCGGATGCTCGCCGGTCTGGGCGAGTCCGACAGCGGCCGCGCCCACGCCCGCGAACTGCTCGAGGCCGCGCAGAAGGACCGCGCGGAAGCCTGACCGCGCGGGTCGATCCAGATTATTTGCTATAGCGACAATTACCCGTGCTGCCGCGCGCCGGGACTTTGCTGGCGGCCACGCCGAACGCTGTGGCGGGTGGGACGCTTGATACTTATGTGACTGGTGTTACGGCGCGCCTCCACCGGATCACGCTGCGGTCTCGCCAGAATCGGCCCATGAAGATGTCAGCGCTGCTCACCCGTAATGCCAGTTCACGACCGGGCATCACCGGCACCGCCCGCGTCGACCGCGACATCGACCGACTGCTGCGCCGCATCAGCCCCGGGGACATCGTCGTCATCGACGCCCTGGACCTCGACCGCATCACCGCCGACGCGCTCGTCGAGGCGGGCGTCACCGCCGTCGTCAACGCCTCCCCGTCGATCTCGGGGCGCTACCCGAACCTGGGCCCCGAGGTTCTGGTCGCCAACGGCATCACGCTGATCGACAACACCGGGCCCGACGTCTTCAAGAAGGTCAAGGACGGCGCGCGGGTGCGCCTGCACGAGGGCGGCATCTACAGCGGCGACCGCCGGCTGATCCTGGGCGCCGAGCGCACCGACCACGAGATCCACGAACTCATGCACGAGGCCAAGAGCGGGTTGGTGGCCCACCTCGAGGCGTTCGCCGGCAACACGATCGAGTTCATCCGCAGCGAGAGCCCGTTGCTCATCGACGGCATCGGCATCCCCGACATCGACGTCGACCTCAACCGCCGTCACGTTGTGATCGTCGCCGAGGACGACGGCGCGGCCGCCGACCTGCGGGCGCTCAAGCCGTTCATCAAGGAGTACCAGCCGGTGCTGGTCGGCGTCGGCACCGGCGCCGACGTGCTGCGCAAGGCGGGCTACCGTCCGCAGCTGATCGTCGGCGACCCCGACAAGATCAGCGCCGAGGTGCTGCGGTGCGGCGCGCAGGTCGTGCTGCCCGCCGACGCCGACGGGCACGCCGCCGGGTTGGAGCGCATCCAGGACCTCGGCGTCGGAGCGATGACGTTCCCGGCCGCCGGTTCGGCCGCCGACCTGGCGCTGCTGCTGTGCGACCACCACGGCGCGTCGCTGATCGTCACCGCCGGCCACACCGCGAGCATCGAGGAGTTCTTCGACCGCTCGCGGCAGCAGAGCAACCCGTCGACGTTTCTGACCCGGCTCAAGGTGGGCGAGAAACTCGTCGACGCCAAAGCCGTCGCGACGCTGTACCGCAGCCGGGTCTCGGGCGGGGCCATCGCGCTGCTGGTGCTGGCGATGCTGGTCGCGGTGATCGTCGCGCTGTGGGTGGCGCGGGTGGACGCCGCGCTGCTGGACTGGGTCGTCGATTACTGGAACCGGTTCTCGCTGTGGGTCCAGGGCTGGGTCACCTAGGAGCACATCCATGATTTCTCTTCGCTCACACGCGATCTCGCTCGCGGCGGTGTTCCTCGCGTTGGCCATCGGGGTCGCGCTGGGCTCCGGGCTGTTGTCGAACACGGTGCTGTCGGGCCTGCGCGACGACAAGCACGAACTGCAGGACCAGATCAACACCCTCACCGACGAGCGAAACGGTCTGAACGAAAAACTCAGCGCTGCCGGTGAATTCGATGCGCAGATGTCGGCGCGAATCGTGCGCGACGCGCTGGTGGACAAGTCGGTGGTGCTGTTCCGCACACCCGATGCCACCGACGACGACGTCGAGGCGGTCACCCGGCTGGTGGGGCAGGCCGGCGGCACGGTCAGCGGCGCGGTGACGCTCACCCAGCAGTTCGTCGACGCCAACGCCGCCGAGAAGCTGCTGTCGGTGGTGAACTCGCCGATCGTGCCCGCGGGCAAGCAGTTGAGCACCGTGGCGGTCGATCAGGGCTCGCAGGCCGGCGACCTGTTGGGCATCGCGTTGCTGATCAATCGCGACTCCAAGGTCAACACCGTCGACGACGCGCAGCGCGACACCGTGCTGGCCACGCTGCGCGACACCGGCTTCATCACCTACGCCGACCGGGTGGGCGCGGCCGACACCGCGGTGATCGTGACCGGCGGACCGCTCGGCGACGACGCGGGCAACCGGGGCGCCACCGTCGCCCGCCTGGCCGCCGGGCTGGCACCGCACGGTGCGGGCACGGTGTTGGCCGGCCGGGACGGTTCGGCGTCGGGCACCGCGGCCGTCGCGGTCATCCGTTCCGATGCGGCGTTGAGTTCGGCGGTCACTACCGTCGACGACATCGGCAGCGAATCGGGCCGCATCACGGCGGTGCTCGCGCTGAGCGATCTGATCAACGGCGGCCGGCCGAGCCAGTACGGCATCGGACCGGGGGCGACGTCGGTCACCGTCCCGCAGTAGCCGTCGACTCGGTCTCACAAGCGCCTGCCCGCGGCGCGTCAGCGACGACTTGTCGGCGACGGTGTTAGGGTGGGGTTCCGTGGGTCGGCAGGCCCCAAACTAGGAATTCCCCTAGAAAAGTAAGCCCTGCCCGTCGTCACGGAGGTTGCTCTTGCCAGCATTACGCAAGCACCCGCAAACGGCCACCAAGCACCTCTTCGTCACGGGCGGCGTCGTGTCCTCGCTCGGCAAGGGGCTCACCGCGTCGAGCCTGGGCCAGTTGCTCACCGCGCGCGGCCTGCGGGTGACGATGCAGAAGCTGGACCCGTACCTCAACGTCGACCCCGGCACCATGAACCCGTTCCAGCACGGCGAGGTGTTCGTCACCGAGGACGGCGCCGAAACCGACCTCGACGTCGGCCACTACGAGCGTTTCCTGGACCGCAACCTGTCCGGGTCGGCGAACGTCACGACGGGCCAGGTGTATTCGCAGGTGATCGCCAAGGAACGTCGCGGCGAGTACCTCGGCGACACCGTGCAGGTCATCCCGCACATCACCGACGAGATCAAGAACCGCATCCTGGAGATGGCCGCCCCCGACGCCGACGGCGACCGTCCCGACGTCGTGATCACCGAGATCGGCGGCACGGTCGGCGACATCGAGTCGCTGCCGTTCCTGGAGGCCGCCCGGCAGGTGCGCCACGAGGTCGGCCGGGAGAACTGCTTCTTCCTGCACTGCTCGCTGGTGCCGTACATGGCGCCGTCGGGGGAGTTGAAGACCAAACCGACCCAGCATTCGGTGGCCGCGCTGCGCAGCATCGGTATCACGCCCGACGCGCTGATCCTGCGCTGCGACCGCGACGTGCCCGAACCGCTGAAGAACAAGATCGCGCTGATGTGCGACGTCGACGTCGACGGTGTCATCTCGACACCGGATGCACCGTCGATCTACGACATCCCGAAGGTGCTGCACCGCGAGGAACTCGACGCCTACGTCGTGCGGCGGCTGAACCTGCCGTTCCGTGACGTCGACTGGACGCAGTGGAACGACCTGCTGCGCCGGGTGCACGAGCCACGCGAGACGGTGCGGATCGCGTTGGTGGGCAAGTACATCGACCTATCCGACGCGTACCTCTCGGTCGCCGAGGCGTTGCGGGCCGGCGGGTTCGCCCACCACGCGAAGGTGGAGATGCGCTGGGTCGCCTCCGACGACTGCGAGACCGACGCCGGCGCGGCCGCGGCGCTGTCCGACGTGCACGGCGTGCTGATCCCCGGCGGGTTCGGCATCCGCGGTATCGAAGGCAAGATCGGCGCGATCCAGTACGCCCGCAAGCGGGCGCTGCCGGTACTCGGGCTGTGCCTGGGCCTGCAGTGCATCGTGATCGAGGCGGCCCGCTCGGTCGGCATCACCGGCGCCAACTCCGCGGAGTTCGACCCCAAGACCTCCGACCCGGTGATCTCCACGATGGCCGACCAGCGCGACGCGGTCGCCGGTGAGGCCGATCTCGGCGGCACCATGCGACTTGGTGCGTATCCCGCTGTGCTGCAGGAGGATTCGATCGTCGCGCGCGCGTACGAGGCGACGGAGGTATCCGAGCGGCACCGGCACCGCTACGAGGTCAACAACGCCTACCGGGACCGCATCGCCGAGAGCGGGCTGCGGTTCTCGGGGACCTCGCCGGACGGCCACCTCGTCGAGTTCGTCGAGTACGCGCCCGAGGTGCACCCGTTCATCGTCGGGACCCAGGCGCACCCCGAGCTGAAGAGCAGGCCCACCCGGCCGCACCCGCTGTTCGTCGCGTTCGTCGGCGCCGCGCTCGACTACAAGGCCGAGGAGCGCCTGCCCGGGATGGACATCGCCGGTGAGCGCTCGAACGGCGCGGAGCACGCCGACGAGGTCGGGGCCCTGCTGCAAGAGCCCGCGACCCGTGGCTGACCACGACTTCGAGACGGTCTCCTCCGAAACGCTCTACATCGGCAAGATTTTCGCGTTGCGCGCCGACGAGGTGCGCATGCCGGGCGGGCACACCGCGCGCCGCGAGGTCGTCGAGCACTACGGCGCGGTCGCCGTGGTCGCGATGGACGACGACCGCAACATCGCGTTGGTGTACCAGTACCGGCACCCGTTGGGGCGCCGCCTGTGGGAACTGCCCGCCGGGCTGCTCGACCTCGGCGGTGAACCACCGCATGTGACCGCCGCACGCGAACTCGAGGAGGAGGCCGGGCTGTCGGCCACCGACTGGAGCGTGCTCGTCGACCTCGACTCGGCGCCGGGCTTCAGCGACGAGAGCGTGCGGGTGTATCTGGCCACCGGCCTGACCGACGTCGGGCGGCCCGAGGCCACCGACGAGGAAGCCGACCTGACGCTCAAGTGGGTGTCGCTCGAGGAGGCCGTGCGCATGGTGTTGGCCGGCGACATCGTCAATTCCCTTGCCGTGGCGGGGATCCTGGCGGCCAACACCGTCGCCGACCCGTCCACGCTGCGGTCCGTCGACGCGCCGTGGACCGACCGGCCGACCGCGTTCGGTCGCCGCAAGGGGCATCCGTGACGACACTCATCTCCGCGCTCGACAACCAGGTGCAGGACTACGTCAACCACCTGACCATCGAACGCGGCGCGGCGGCCAACACGTTGAGTTCCTACCGGCGCGATCTGCGGCGCTACACCGAGTTCCTGCGGGCCCGCGGCATCGACGATCTGACCAAGGTCACCGAGGCCGACGTCAGCGAGTTCCTGGTCGCGCTGCGCCGCGGCGACCCCGACACCGGCACCGCGCCGCTGTCGGCGGTGTCCGCGGCCCGGGCGGTGATCGCGGTGCGCGGGCTGCACAAGTTCGCCGCGGCCGAGGGACTCATCGAGCTCGACGTCGCCTCCGCGGTCAAGCCGCCGACACCCGGCCGTCGGCTGCCGAAGAGCCTGTCCATCGACGAGGTGGTCGCGCTGCTCGAGGGTGCCGGCGGAGACAGCGACGCCGACAGCCCGCTGACGCTGCGCAACCGCGCACTGCTCGAACTGCTCTACTCGACGGGCGCCCGGATCTCCGAGGCCGTCGGGCTCGACCTCGACGACGTCGACACCCATGCGCGCTCGGTGCTGCTGCGCGGTAAGGGCGGCAAGCACCGCCTGGTGCCGGTGGGCCGTCCGGCGATCAGCGCGTTGGACACCTACCTGGTGCGGGGGCGGCCCGAGTTGGCGCGTCGCGGCCGCGGCACGCCGGCGATCTTCCTCAACGCGCGGGGCGGGCGGCTGTCGCGGCAGAGCGCCTGGCAGGTGCTGCAGGACGCCGCCGAGCGGGCCGGCGTGACCGCTGCGGTGTCTCCGCACGTGCTGCGGCACTCGTTCGCCACGCATCTGCTCGACGGCGGCGCCGACGTGCGCGTCGTGCAGGAACTGCTCGGCCACGCGTCGGTGACCACCACGCAGATCTACACGATGGTGACCGTCAACGCCTTGCGCGAGGTGTGGGCCGGCGCCCATCCGCGGGCGCGCTAGTCACAGCTCAGCCCCGGTACCGCGACTCGAGCACCAGGTCGGCCAGCAGCGTCTGGTACTCGACGTGAGTCTTGTGCTCGACGGTGTCGAACAGCTTGCCCTGCTGCTCGCGCATGTACTGCCGATACTTCGGGGCGCCGGGGACCTTGACGTTGTCCGCGACGACGATCGACCCGTCATGCAGCCACCCGCGGTCGAGGATGCTCTGCAGGTCGGACAAGTAGGCGTTCTTGTCGTGGTCGATGAACAGCAGGTCAAGCGAGCCGCGGGTGAAGCCGTGCTCATCGGCCAGCGCAGCGAGCGTGCGGCCGCCGTCACCCAGCGTGCCGACCACGCAGGTGACGCGATCCCCGACGCCGGCGTGTGACCAGATGCGGCGGGCCACGTCGGCGTTGGCCGCGGCGAACTCGACGGAGTACACCCGCGCCGACGGGGCGGCGCGGGCGATGCGCAGGGCGCCGTAGCCGCAATAGGTGCCCAGTTCGAGCACGCGGGCCGGATCGGCGCGGCTGACCGCGGCGTCGAGCAGCGCGCCCTTCTCGTCGCCGACGTTCATCAGCATCGACCGCTCGTAGGCAAACTCGTCGATGGTCGCCAGCACGTCGTCGATGTCGCCGCGGCGGGCGTTGGCCTCCACGTACGCCGCGCATGCCGCCTCGCGGCCGTCGCCGATCTGGCCCGTCTTGAGGAAGCCCGGCATGGCCCACGCCAGGCGCCAGATCGACCAGCGCAGGAACGGCATCCGTCGCCTCAGGCCCATGGCGTCAGCCTAAGCCGCGTCGCTCGGCAATCGGGTCCGAAGTTGCCCGCGGGTCTGGCTGACCTGGCAGGCGTGTCCCGTTAAACTTGCCCGGATGTCCGCCATGTCCATGAACCGCCTGACCAGCGACGGTCGGATATGAGCGACGACGCAGCAGCGGTGGAGTTGGGCCTGACCGGCCGCCCACCGCGGGACATTCCCGAGCCGCGACCCAAGACCGAGCACGGGCCGGCCAAGGTCATCGCGATGTGCAACCAGAAGGGTGGCGTCGGCAAGACCACGTCGACCATCAACCTGGGTGCCAGCCTCGCCGAGTACGGCCGCCGGGTGCTGCTGGTCGACCTCGATCCCCAGGGCGCGCTGTCGGCGGGGCTGGGCGTACCGCACTACGAGCTCGAGCACACCGTGCACAACCTGCTGGTCGAACCGCGGGTGTCCATCGACGACGTGCTGATCAACACGCGGGTCAAGAACCTCGACCTGGTGCCCAGCAACATCGACCTGTCGGCCGCCGAGATCCAGTTGGTCAACGAGGTCGGCCGCGAACAGTCGCTGGCGCGGGCGCTGTATCCGGTACTCGACCGGTACGACTACGTGCTGATCGACTGCCAGCCGTCGCTCGGGCTGCTCACCGTCAACGGCCTCGCCTGCAGCGACGGGGTGATCATCCCCACCGAATGCGAGTTCTTCTCGCTGCGCGGCCTGGCGCTGCTCACCGACACCGTCGACAAGGTGCACGACCGGCTGAACCCGAAACTGTCGATCAGCGGCATCCTGATCACCCGCTACGACCCGCGCACCGTCAACTCCCGCGAGGTGATGGCCCGCGTGCTGGAGCGGTTCGGCGACCTGGTGTTCGACACCGTCATCACCCGCACCGTGCGGTTCCCCGAGACCAGTGTCGCGGGTGAGCCGATCACCACGTGGGCGCCGAAATCCGGTGGTGCACAAGCCTATCGCTCGCTGGCCCGTGAGGTCATCGACCGGTTCGGCGCGTGAATGCCGCGGTGACGGATCCGGAGGCCACGCAGGCGGCGACGTCCGAGTCCGAAGAGCAGTCAGGTTTCCAGGTCCGGCTGGCCAACTTCGAGGGCCCGTTCGACCTGCTGCTGCAGCTGATCTTCGCGCACCGCCTCGACGTCACCGAGGTGGCGCTGCACCAGGTCACCGACGACTTCATCGCCTACACCAAGACGATCGGCCGCCAACTCGAACTCGAGGAGACCACGGCGTTCCTCGTCATCGCGGCCACGCTGCTGGACCTGAAGGCCGCGCGCCTGCTGCCGGCCGGCGAGGTGCACGACGACGAGGACCTCGCGCTGCTCGAGGTTCGCGACCTGCTGTTCGCCCGGCTGCTGCAGTACCGGGCGTTCAAGCACGTCGCCGAGATGTTCGCCGAACTGGAGGCCGCGGCGCTGCGCAGCTACCCGCGGTCGGTCGCGCTCGAGGAGCGCTACCAGGAACTGCTGCCCGAGGTGATGATCGGCGTGGACGCCGAGGCGTTCGCGCAGATCGCGGCCGCCGCGTTCACGCCGCGGCCGGTCCCGACGGTGGGCACCGAGCATCTGCACCACGTCGCTGTGTCGGTGCCCGAGCAGGTCGGTAATCTGATGGCACTGCTGGAGAGCCGCGGAATCGGCCAGTGGGCCTCGTTCCGGGACCTGGTGGCCGACTGCCAGGCCCCGATCGAGATCGTCGGGCGGTTCCTGGCGCTGCTCGAGCTCTTCCGCGCCCGGGCAGTAGCGTTCGAACAACCGGAACCGCTTGGAGTGCTGCAGATTTCGTGGACCGGTGAGCGTCCGACGCATCAGCAGCTGGCGGTGGAAGAAGATCAATATGGATGACGACAACCTCGGGGACGTCGCGACCGCACCGGACCTCGGGATCGAGGCCACCGAGGCGCCCGAACTCGACGACGACGAACTCGGCGCGGCGCTCGAAGCGCTGCTGCTGGTCGTCGACACACCGGCACCGGTCGAACAGCTCGCGTCGGCGACCGATCAGCCGCCGTACCGCGTCGCGGCCAAACTGCAGCTGATGGCGCAGGAGTACGCCGACCGCGACAGCGGCATCGACCTGCGCGAGGCCGGCGGCGGCTGGCGCATGTACACGCGGGCGCGCTACGCGCCGTACGTGGAGCGGCTGCTACTCGACGGGGCGCGGACCAAACTCACCCGCGCCGCGCTCGAGACGCTGGCCGTGATCGCCTACCGCCAACCGGTGACCCGAGCGCGGGTCAGCGCGGTGCGCGGCGTCAACGTCGACGCGGTGATCCGCACGCTGGTGGCCCGCGGACTGATCACCGAAGCCGGCACCGACCCCGACTCCGGTGCGGTGACGTTCGCCACCACCGAGCTGTTCCTGGAGCGGCTCGGATTGACGTCGCTGGCCGATCTGCCCGACATCGCGCCGCTGCTGCCGGACGTCGACGTGATCGACGACCTGAGCGAATCCCTCGACGACGACCCGCGATTCGTCAAGTTGAGCGGCGGCGCGCCGGCACCCGCCCAGCCGGCGTCCTTCGACGTGGACACCGATCCGCATGACTGAGGGTGAAGGCGTCCGGCTGCAGAAAGTGTTGTCGCAGGCCGGGATTGCGTCGCGACGGGTGGCGGAGAAGATGATCCGGGACGGCCGGGTCGAGGTCGACGACCGCGTCGTGACCGAACTCGGCACCCGCGTCGATCCCGACGTCTCGGTGATCCGGGTGGACGGCGCGCGGGTGAAGGTCGACGACACGCTGGTGCACCTGGCGATCAACAAGCCCAAGGGGATGCACTCCACGATGTCCGACGACCGCGGCAGGCCGTGCGTCGGTGACCTCGTCGAGCACCGGGTGCGGGGCAACAAGAAGCTGTTCCACGTCGGCCGGCTCGACGCCGACACCGAGGGACTGATGCTGTTGACCAACGACGGCGAACTCGCGCACCGGTTGATGCACCCGTCGTACGAGGTGCCGAAAACGTATGTGGCGACGGTGGTCGGCACCGTGCCCCGTGGGCTGGGCCGCCAACTGCGCGACGGTGTCGAACTCGAGGACGGACCGGCGAGCGTCGACGACTTCGCGGTGGTCGACAAGGTGCCGGGCAAGACGCTGGTGCGGGTGACCCTGCACGAGGGCCGCAAGCGCATCGTGCGGCGGATGCTGGCCGCGGTCGGTTTCCCGGTGCAGGAGCTGGTGCGCACCGACATCGGCACGGTGTCGCTGGGTGAGCAGCGGCCGGGCAGCATCCGGGTGCTGACCCAGAAGGAGCTCGGCGAGCTGTACAAGGCGGTGGGGTTGTGACCTCACTGGTGGTGGCGATCGACGGGCCGGCCGGCACCGGAAAGTCCACGGTGTCACGGGGTTTGGCGCGTGCGCTGGGAGCGCGGTATCTGGACACCGGCGCCATGTACCGCATCGTCACGCTGGCCGTGCTGCGCGCGGGCGCCGACCTGGCCGACGCGCAGGCCGTCGCCGCCGTGGCGCAAGGCGCCGAGCTGGCGGTCGGCTACGACCCCGACGAGGACCGCTCTTACCTTGACGGACAAGACGTTTCGGCCGAGATCCGCGGCGACGCGGTGACCAAGGCGGTGTCGGCGGTGTCGGCGGTGCCCGCGGTGCGCACGCGACTGGTCGACCTGCAGCGGGCGCTGGCCGGTGGGCAGGACAGCGTCGTCGTCGAGGGCCGCGACATCGGCACCGTGGTGCTGCCCGACGCGGACGTGAAGATCTTCTTGACCGCGTCGGCCGAGGAACGGGCCCGGCGCCGCAACAGCCAGAACGTCGCGGCCGGCCTGCCCGACGACTACGAGTCCGTGCTCGCCGACGTGCAGCGACGCGACCACCTGGACTCCACCCGGGCGGTGTCGCCGCTGCGCCCCGCCGACGACGCGGTGGTGGTCGACACCAGCGCGATGACGCAGACAGAGGTGATCGAGCACTTGAAGCAGCTCGTACGGGAACGCGCGGGGGCGCAGCGATGAGCGAGGACGGCACCTGGGTCGACGAGAGCGACTGGGAGATCAGCGCCGACGACATCGCCGAGGCCGTCGACGAGGCGTCGGCCGCGCCGCCGGTGGTGGCCGTCGTGGGGCGGCCCAACGTCGGCAAATCGACGCTGGTCAACCGGATCCTGGGGCGCCGGGAGGCGGTCGTGCAGGACGTGCCCGGCGTGACGCGGGACCGGGTGTCCTACGACGCGCTGTGGTCGGGTCGGCGATTCGTGCTGCAGGACACCGGAGGCTGGGAGCCCGACGCCAAGGGTCTGCAGCAACTGGTGGCCGAGCAGGCGTCGGTGGCGATGCGCACCGCCGACGCGATCATCTTCGTCGTCGACTCGGTCGTCGGCGCCACTGCCGCCGACGAGGCTGCGGCCAAACTGCTGCAGCGGTCCGGCAAGCCGGTGTTCCTGGCCGCCAACAAGGTCGACTCCGAGCGCGGCGAGGCCGACGCGGCCGCGTTGTGGTCACTCGGGTTGGGGGAGCCGCACCCGATCAGCGCGATGCACGGGCGCGGGGTGGCCGACCTGCTCGACACCGTGATCGAGGCGCTGCCGGCGATGTCGGAGCTGGGCTCCGGCGGCGGCGGGCCGCGCCGGGTCGCGTTGGTCGGCAAGCCGAACGTCGGCAAGAGTTCGCTGCTCAACCGGCTCTCCGGGGACGAGCGGTCGGTCGTGCACGACGTCGCGGGCACGACGGTCGACCCGGTCGACTCGCTGATCGAGATGGACGGCAAGCTGTGGCGGTTCGTCGACACCGCCGGGTTGCGGCGCAAGGTCGGCCAGGCCAGCGGGCACGAGTTCTACGCGTCGGTGCGCACCCACGGCGCGATCGACGCCGCCGAGGTCGCGATCGTGCTGATCGACGCGTCGCAGCCGCTGACCGAGCAGGACCAGCGGGTGCTGACGATGGTGGTCGAGGCGGGCCGGGCGCTGGTGCTGGCGTTCAACAAGTGGGACCTGGTCGACGAGGACCGCCGTTACCTGCTGGAGCGCGAGATCGACCGCGAGCTGGTCCAGTTGCAGTGGGCGCCGCGGGTCAACATCTCCGCCAAGACCGGGCGCGCGGTGCAGCGTCTGGTGCCTGCGCTGGAGAAGTCGTTGGCGTCATGGGACACCCGGGTGCCGACGGGCCGGCTGAACACGTTCTTCAAGGAAGTCATCGCGGCCAACCCGCCGCCGGTGCGCGGCGGGAAACAGCCGCGGGTGCTGTTCGCCACCCAGGCCACCGCGCGGCCGCCGACCTTCGTGCTGTTCACCACCGGGTTCCTCGAGGCCGGGTACCGCCGGTTCCTGGAGCGACGGCTGCGCGAGACGTTCGGCTTCGAGGGCAGCCCGATCCGGATCAACGTGCGGGTGCGCGAGAAGCGCTTCGCCAAGAAGGGCCGGTAGCCGCTCAGCGTCGGTCCAGCGGACGCGACTAGCCTGGCGCCAGTGCCCGTCGTCGACCTGGTTCTGATCGCGCTGGCCGGCGTCGGGGCAGGCGCCATCAACGCGCTCGTCGGCTCCGGCACCTTGATCACGTTCCCCACGCTGGTGACGCTCGGCTTCCCGCCGGTCACCGCGACGATGTCGAACGCGATCGGCCTGGTGGCCGGCGGCGTCTCCGGCACCTGGGGTTATCGCCGCGAACTGCGCGGCCAGTGGAACCGCCTGGCCTGGCAGATCCCGGCGTCGTTCCTCGGCGCGGGCGTCGGCGCATGGCTGCTGCTGCACCTGCCGGAGAAGGTGTTCGAGCAGGTGGTGCCAGCCCTGCTGATCGCCGCGCTGATCCTGGTGGTGGTCGGCCCGCGCATCCAGGCCTACGCGCGGCGCCGGGCCGAGGCGGCCGGCCAGTCCGCGCAGGACGTGTCGCGGCTGCGGATGGCCGCGGTGGTGTTTGCGACGTTCGCGGTCGGCATCTACGGCGGCTATTTCACTGCGGCACAGGGGATTCTGCTGATCGCCGCGATGGGTGCGCTGCTGCCCGAGGACATGCAGCGGATGAACGCGGCCAAGAACCTGCTGTCGCTGGTCGTCAACATCGTGGCCGCGGTCGCCTACGTCGTGGTGGCGTTCGACCGGATCAGCTGGCTGGCGGCCGGGCTGATCGCGGCGGGCTCGCTGATCGGGGGTTTCCTCGGCGCGCACTACGGGCGACGGATGTCGCCGGCGGTGCTGCGGGCCGTGATCGTCGTCGTGGGGCTCATCGGGCTGTGGCGATTGGTGACACTCTGAGCGCCTTGGGTAATGTGGAGCCGTTCGCATGATTCGAAGAGAGGACCGCCCGGTGGCTGCACGTCGCTTCCGCACCGCGCCGTCGGCCCTCTGCGCGCTGGAGCCGTTCTGGCCGTCGCGCCGGATCATCGCCTTCGACGAATGGTGTCGGGCGCGCATCTGATCGCGCGCCCCCTGTCCGTCCGGTCGCCGTTGCCGCGGTGACCATTCTCGAAAGCAGCCGAACCTGTGCGTTCGCTTCTGATCTTCACGCTCGTCGGTGTCGGAGCCCAGCTGGTCGACGGCGCCCTGGGGATGGCGTTCGGTGTCACCGCGTCGACGCTGCTGGTGCTGAGCGGACTGGGCGCGGCGCAGGCGAGTGCGGCGGTGCACCTGGCCGAGGTCGGCACGACGTTGGCCTCGGGGCTCTCGCACTGGCGGTTCAAGAACATCGACTGGTCGATCGTGCTGAAGCTGGGGCTGCCCGGCTCGATCGGGGCGTTCGCCGGCGCGACGGTGCTGTCGTCGCTGTCGACCGAGCACGCGGCGCCGCTGATGGCGGCCATCCTCGTCGCGATCGGCGTCTACGTCCTGCTGCGGTTCTCGTTGCGCAATCCGCCGGTGCTGCGGCACGGTGAGACCCCGCACTCGGCGAAGTTCCTGAGCCCGCTCGGGTTGTTCGGCGGGTTCATCGACGCCTCCGGTGGCGGCGGTTGGGGCCCGGTCACGACGAGCACGCTGCTGTCGCGCGGCAAGACCGCGCCGCGCACGGTGATCGGATCGGTCAGCGCATCGGAGTTCCTGGTGGCCGCGTCCGCGTCGATCGGTTTCGGCGTCGGGCTGCGCGAGGAGTTCGTGCAGAACCTGCCGGTGGTCCTCGGATTGGCCGTGGGCGGGGTGATCGCGGCGCCGTTCGCGGCGTGGCTGGTCAGCCGGATCCGGCCGGCACTGCTGGGCACCGCGGTCGGCGGCGTGATCGTGCTCACCAACAGCCAGAAGCTGGTGCACTACTTCGGTATTCACTGGCCGTGGTCGACAGCGGTGTACACGCTGATCGTGCTCGGTTGGGCGGCGGCGCTGTACGTGGCGTGGCGGTACCGCCGGGTCGTGGAGCCCGCCGCGACGGCGGCCGACGCCGAGCCGGTCGCTGCCGTCGGCCGCTAGCGGCGTTCAGAACGAGCGGCGCGCCTTCTCCTGCGCGAGCACGGCGTCGATGTCGCCGAGACGCTCCATCAGCGAGACGGTGCGCTGCGTGCGCCGGTTGCGCGACAACCGGTCCTGGTGGCGGTGCACGAAATTCCAGTAGCCGGCGGTGAACGGGCACGCGTCGTCGCCGAGCCGTTTGGTGGGGTCGTAGGCGCAGGCACCGCAGTGGTCGCTCATCCGGTTGATGTAGGCGCCGCCTGCGGCGTACGGCTTGGTGGCGAGCTTGCCGCCGTCGGCATGCTGGCTCATGCCGATGACGTTGGTGGGCATGACCCAGCGGAACCCGTCGACGTAGGCGGTGGCGAACCATTCGGTCAGCTGGCGCGGTGAGTAGCCGCGCTGCAGGGCGTGGTTGCCGAGCACCATGAGCCGCTGGATGTGGTGCGTCCAGCCGCGGTCGCGGACGCCCATCAGGGCGTGCCGCAGGCATTCGGCGGTGACGGAGTCGGCGTCGAGATCGGCCCACCACCGCGGCAGTTCGGTACGCGCGTCCAGTTCGTTGTTGCGGGTGTAGTCCGGGCCGAAATGCCAGTACAGGTGCCACATGTACTCGCGCCAGCCGAGGATCTGCCGGACGAAACCCTCGACCGCGGCCAGCGGTGCCGCCCCGGTGCGGTAGGCCTGTTCGGCGGCGTGGACTGCATCCAGTGGGTGCAGCACGCCGAGGTTGAGCGGAACCGACAGCAGCGAGTGCGACATCGCCCAGTCCTGGCCCATCATCGCGTCCTCGTAGCGGCCGAAGGTGGGCAGGCGGTGGTCGATGAAGCGCTTGAGGGCGCGGCGAGCCTCGCTCGGGGTGACCGCGAACAGTCGGGGCCCGTCGGCGCCGACGGTGTCGATGTCCATCCGGTCGAGGTCGCGGCGGACCTGCTCGTCGATGTCGTCCTCGCGCGGCTGATAGGGCTTGGGCACGCCAAGGGTGGCCTGCTTCTTCGGCGGCGACTCGCGGTTGTCCTCGTCGTAGTTCCAGCGGCGCCCGACCGGGTCGACGCCGTCCATCAGGACGTCGAAGCGGCGGCGCTGCTCGCGGTAGAAGTCCTCCATGCGGAACCGGGTGCGGTCACCCGCCCACTCTTCAAAGTCCCTGCGGGGCAATGCGAATGTGGGGGTAGGCAGTACGTCGGCGACCAGGCCGACCTTCTGCAGACGCTCGACGAACTTCTCGGCGGCATGCGAGGTCGGCTGGTGCACCAGGACCGGCCGGCCGAAGTGTTCCAGCGCTTCGGTGTAGGTGTCGGCCTTGAGCAGGGTGGCCCGGTCGCCGAGGTCGCGGTGCGCGTGCCGCAGCGCCGAGAGGACCAGGTGCAGCTTCTGGCGGTGGTAGCGACGCTTGCGCAGCGCGGCGTCGGACTCGATGAGCAGCACCTCGCGGTGCGCGTGCTCACCGCCGTGGACGGCAGGGCCGAGTTGGTCGGCGAACAGCCAGAGCGGGGTGTCGTCGTTGACGGTGGCGGTCACGGCGGGGGAGTACCCCGTGCGGCGGTTGGGATCGCGCGGGTGGGCTGGGGTAGCATTTCCACGCTGCCGGGCGATCCTCGGCAGCGCGCGGGCTGTGGCGCAGCTTGGTAGCGCACTTGACTGGGGGTCAAGTGGTCGCAGGTTCAAATCCTGTCAGCCCGACAGCAGGTCAGAGGCACTTTCCGAGAGATTGGATCGTGCCTTTTCCATTGCGTACCGCCTTTGCATACCGCCTTCACAGTCCGAGCGCATCGCCGAGCCCTTTCACCGCAGCCCGCGCGGCGTCATCGCTGGTGTGCCCGTACAGATCGCCGGTGATGTTGATCGACGCGTGCCCGAGCAGGTCGGCCGCGGCTTTGATGTGTACGCCGGATTCCAGCCAGCCGACGGCTGCCGAATGTCGCAGCGTGTGCGCGCCGACGTTCTCGATCCCAGCCTTGCCCGCTGCAATCTCAACGGTGCGCAGTAGGTTGCGCGGGTCGAGCCAGCCGCCGACCTCCGTCGCGAACACGGCGCCGGTGTCAGTCCACTGATCGCCGGCGTGCAGCCGCTCGGCGATCTGCGTCTTGCGGTGCTTCTTCAACTCGGTGATGAGCCCGGTCGTCAACGGGATGCGTCGCCGCGACCGATCGGTCTTCGGCGCGGTCCACTCCAACGCGCCGGCGACGCGCACGACGATGCCGGCCACGGTCAACTCACCCTTGGTCAGGTCGACGTCGGACCAGCGCAGCCCGGCGACTTCACCGCGGCGCATCCCGGTCGCCGCCATCAAGAGCACCGCGAGCCGGTAGCGAAGCCCATCGAGTTGGTTCAGGAGCCGGCGCACGTCTTCGGTGGACAGGTACCGCGCTTCCTTCGGCGCCACGGCGGGACGCTTCACCTTGGCCGTCGGATTGTTCGCGAGCAAGCCGTCGCGGACAGCGATGTCCAGCGCGGCCCGCAGCACCGTGTACACCTGTCGAACCGTGCTGTCGGACAGCCCTTTACCGCGCAGGCGCAATACGAGCGCTTCGACGTGCGTCGGCCGGATCTGGTCGAGCCGCCGGGTGGCGAGTTCGGTGTCGCCCTCCAAGTGCTTGCGGCACAAATTGGCGTAGAGCTCCTGGGTGGTCGCCTTCCGGGATGACGCCGGCAACGCCGTCGTCCGCCAGGACGCGAGCCACAGCCCGATCGTCTGCCTGTCGTCGCGCGGGGGAGCGCCCTCGGCGATCCGCTTGCGGGCATCGTTGAGCTTGCCGCGTGCCTCGGCGCGAGTCTTGCCATAGACGCTGAGCCGTTTTCGCTCCCCGTCGGCCGCGGTGTACCTGGTCGACGCCTCCCAGAGCCCATTGGATCGCTGCCGGTATGAACCCTCGCCATCAGCCCGGCGTGTTCCCATATCCGTCCCCTATGAGGTCAAGTGGTCGCACCCGCAGGGTAGCCGGAGGCGTACGCGCGTGTCTTCACGGACGCGCACGAAATCGGCGGGTACAGTCGCGGCTACCGAACTCCGAACGCTAATCAAAGGCTTACAGGCGACACGCCCGCTACACAGGCGGGATTCGACCGGCGCATTACCCTCCGGGAACTCCGGGCCGGCGAGATCGTAGGAGCTGAGACGAACGGCGCACGCCCCGCACTGGGGTCCACCCGCTGAGTCCCGCACCGGGACTTGCTGAACCGGCAGCCGAGCACGGACATGACCCAGATGGTCTTGTCTGTTGCTCGGCGTTCCCGTTTCAGAAGGGGATCCCCTGTGCTTGAGAATGCGAGCGCCACACCCACTCAGCGCAAATTGGCCACCATTCCGGACGTCTGCGGACAACTCAGCGTCGGCCGCAGCACCGTGTATGGGCTGATCGACGACGGCACCTTGCGCCGCGTGAAAATCGGTGCGAGAACATTGATTCCGCAAGCTGACGTCGACGCCTTCGTCGCTGGTCTGCTCGACGGCGGTGTGGCGTGAACCGGCCACCCGATCAGCCCGCTATTCACGTCGCGGCGAATGCGTCGCGTCCCGGTCTGGTCGTGCTCGCGGTCGGGAGCGGAATCGGGAATCCGTACAGCGTCACGCCTGAGTTCGCGATCGAACTTGCCGACCAGCTGGCTGCCGCCGCGGGGGCGGCACGCATCGCAGCGCTGCCGGTTGATGGACGCCCGTAGTTTCGATGGGTCCGCGCTCGTCGACTGGAAGCGCTCCGTATGCCTCTGCGACGTCGGTCTGGCCGGCTACCTCCTCGCGGTCGCCGTCGACACAGACGGTCGGGACGTGCTCCTGGTCGTCAATGACGAACTCTTCGACACCGACCGCAGCCGGTACCGACTCGATGTGCCCGAGCACGAGAAGACGGGGCCGCTGCCGCGGCGGTACGCCAAGGGTGTTTGGGGCGGCAAGCCGGAGCCGGTAGACCCTAACCAGGCCATCGTCATCATGCGCGAGAACGGCAAGGCGTACGCCGACATCGCGCACCGGCTGAACTACTCGTATTTGGAGTGGCGCAGGCCTGGCGGCAAGTTGTGGTCTCGGCAGTTGGTTCGGGCGCGGTATCTGCGCGCCAAGAAATCGGGTGCGCGATGAGATCGCCCGAGTTCCTCATGGTGCTGCCCGCCGACGTCGGCCGCGTCGGTGTGCTCGGCGCCGCCATTCTGGCACTGGTCCGATACGTGAACGGGCTGCCCGGTGAAACGAACGGCCGCAAGACGGTAGACGGCGAGATGTGGTGGCGCGCATCGCAGGACGACATCGGCCAAGCGCTCGGCGGCGTGCATCGCGATTCGATCCGTCGAGCACTGGTCAAGCTGCAAGGCGCGGGCGAGCTGCTGGCAAGGACGCCGGTGGACTCGTTCTACGGCGACCGGGCGCAAGCGTATCGAGTCCCTGACGTGCCATTACGCGGAATGCAACAAGGCTCTGACGTGCCATTACGCGAAAATGCCGAATCCATTGCGCGGAATGCAGCAAGCAGGTGCGGCGAAACACAACAAGCAGGTGCGGCGAAACACAACATTCTTCCTATATCTGGAGAACTAAGTGAAGAAGTGGGGGAGAAGGCCGAGCCGGCTGCGGACGAACCGCTCGACGTCGAACCCGTCCCCGACCCAGACGACGACCCACCCCCGCGAAATCTCCCCGCACAGTCAACCGACCCCGCTGGCGCGTGGGTCGACGCCGAACTCGTCGACGACGACCCCGACCCCGACCCCGGGCCGCAGCGCTATTGCGACGCACACATGCCCGAGGGCACTGACGCGTCGTGTGGCGCGTGCGGCCGGCGCCGAAAGATCCGCGACGAATGGCAGCAGCGACAACAGGCGCGCTTCCTCATGACGGCCTTCTCGAAGACAGCCGAGCCGACAACGCCAGTGCGCCGAGAACCCCTGCCAAAGCCCGAACCGCCGGCGTGGGTTCCCGGACCCGACGGCCGGCCACGCTGCCGGCGTCACGGCCATCTGCCGACCGCACCCCCTGCTTGCACCCGATGCCACGACGCCGCGATCGCAGCCGGGACGTCAGCATGAGCCGCCGTCGCGTCATCGAAAAGGCCGCACGCGAGGAACGAGCGTCCGCGATCCGCCGGTGCCGCCGCTGCGACCCATGCGGCTGGCTGCTCGGCCCGGACCGCACACCGATCGACCCGGCCGTCCGCTGCACCCACAGGACGCCGACCTCCCCGGCGGTCAGAGACATCACGGTCCCCATCCACGAACCCGACCTGTATTACCAACCCCCGCACAGCCCAACCGATCCCGAGGACTGATCACGATGCCCGACAAGCACGCCATGAGCGCACTTCTGGAGTACGGCAGTGAGGCGCCGACGACTGCATCCATCCCACCGGCGTACCTCGGCCGGATCGACTGGCCGTGTGCAACGTGTGGCGTCGCGGCGGGCGAGTTCTGTCTCGCTGTCGACGACCGCATTCTCGGCCCGCGCCGGCGACGTGTGCCGTGCGTGCGACGCCGGCCACCGAGCCAGCTCCAGCTAGATCTTGAGATCCGGCGAACCTATCGTTGCGGCCGACCCACATTGGCCGGCCCGCCGTGCCGGGTCCGGGTACGCGCCGAAGGCCATATCTGCGAATGGCATCGCAGACAAGCGCAGCGACAGCAGGCCGAGCAATGAGCTTGCGCGCCGTGCTGGTCTGCCACCGCTACCCGCCGAATAACGCCGAGTGGACGCACTGGGAGACCATCGAGCAAGCGCGCTCTGCCGCAGCCGAACTCACGCCATGCGGCCCGCTGTGCATCGGCGTGCACAGCGTCGTGGCCGTCGACATCGCCGCCCCGCCCCGCGCGGACCGCTCACACGGCCCACGCAGCCGGAAAACACGCGCACCCGCCCCGGCCGCCGCGGCGGACTCATGAGCGAAACCGGTCTACTGCGCGCAGAAGGTGTCGTGGTGTTGAGCGGACCGGCGCTGCGCGCCGCGCTCGAATGCGCACTGATCGCAGTCAAACACCGCAAATGGGGCGGAGTTCCATATCAGAAATACGAGGCTCTGGCCTGCGAACTTGCCGCGGCGATGGCCGTAGCCGGTCACTCGGACGTCCGTTCATCTGCGATCAGCAAGGCTGTCGCCGTGGAACAACCCACCGTGCCAGCCGACGAAGTCGCTGCCCGCCTTCACATTTCGGACAGGCAGGCCCGCCGACTCGCCCCGCGACTAGGAGGCCGAAAGATCGCTGGCCGCTGGTTCGTCGACGAGACAGCGTTACGCGAACACATCGAAGGAAGGCTATGAACAGAGACGAAATCGCGCGGTTGGTCGCCAGCATGACCGACGACGAGATCGAGTTGCTCCGCGACGTACTCGCCGAAACCGAGGACGCCGAACCGGAAGACGTCGACCCGCACCGCACAGCCAATCGACAGTTCGTCAAATCACTGCTGGGCCGCGATGACTAGCGCGCGCGACGGGCTGACCATCGTCGAACGGGCCGTCCGAAATGTCGACCGGGCAGACGTCGAACGCCGGCGCCGGGACGAAGCTGCGCGCGCAACGACCGAACGCATCGCGCAGTTGCGACACATCGTGTTCCGCAATGCTGCACGCGGCCGAGGCGATATCGACATCGCAGACGAGTCCGCCGCAGCCCGATACCTCATCTGCGCCAGCCAGTCGGCAGACGGGTTCGCTGTCCTCGCGATTCTGCAAATCGCCATCGACCACCGATGGAGCGACGTCGTTCAGGCCGGCATCCGCCACTTCGGCGAACACCCGGTAGCAGCCCGCATACAGGAACTCTGGAACCTCACCACAGGCCGCACCGCGGCCTAACTCACCGAAAGGAAACGCGCACAATGTCTCTCACACAACTCAAGTCCCAGATCGAAGATCTGCGCGCACAGGGCGCGAGCATCCAGAAGCGATCGAGCCAAACCAAAGACAGCATCGCGAACGACCGCAACCTGTCCGAACAGGGCCGACAGGCCAAGCTCGACGCCGAACGTGACCGGACCCGCGAGCAGCTCCGCGACCTCAAGCGCAAAGAAACCGAGCTCATCAACACCAAGAAGCAGACGCTAGAGCGGAAGCTATTCGGGCTGCCGAGCGTGACGAGCAGCGATCCCGCACAGGTTCTGCTCTACCGAGATTCGCAGGACCGAGCAGCGCGCCTCGCGCGAAGCGACGAGGCAGAGCAGGTGTTCGCAGCAGCCCTGCGCTCCGACGACAAGACCCTCGCCGCCGCGGTCCTCGCGCGAGCACTCGAAGCCGGCTGGCCCAGCATCATCAACGCGTACATCAGCGAGAACCCCAGCGCCGGCGAAGACCTCAAGGATCTCCGCGACCTTGCCGAACTCCAACAGCGGTCCTTCGACCGCACCCTCACCTACCTATGGGGAGCATGACCGCCTCGCGGCCGGCGCACCGGGAAGCGCACACCGCGCACGCCAGCCGCGAGGCCCACCACGACGAGGACCATGACGTGACCGCCAGCGACACCGAGCAGACCAGGGGGAGGTACCCCCAGGGAGCCCCCACGCCGCACTTCGCAGCACAGGCGGCTCTCCCCCTGCCCAGAAATTTTTTTTACAAGTAGGAAGGCCGATCTGATGACTCCACGGAAGCGGCCGGCGTCGCCGGCGACGCTGCAAGTGGTGAGGGACGGCGAGGCGTCGGCGAAGAAGGCTGCGGCGCGGAAGGTGCCGGCGAAGCGGGCACCGCGGAAGGTGACGCCGGTGTCGGTGACGGCTGCTGCGCGCTCTGGTGATCGCCGGCAGCTGTTGGTGGCGATGCGGAATCGGATCGCGGCTGCTCTTGACGATCCGGCCACGAAGCCGACGGCGCTGGCCGCGTTGATCCGGCAGCAGACGTTGATCGCGGCCGAGATTGAGGCGATCGACAAACCTGCCCGCGGGAGGGACACGTCGGGTGACTGGCTGGCGGCGATCCTGGCCATGCCAGCGTCAGAGCCATGGGACGAGGCGATGATCTGATGCGCGGGAATCGGACTGTGGGAGAGGGATAGCGAGATGCAGGGAACTTACTGGCTCACTGTCCTACCGGAGACGTCGCAGCTTCGGCCGAAACCTCAAGTCGCTGCGCGACGTCGACTGCCGTACGCGGATCTCTTCGACCTACGGCACCAGGGAGCCGAGCACCGGCCGCGAGGTTAAGGCGGCATCGACCCGTAGACGCGCGGCGGCGTAGTGACGAGCTTCGCGGCGCTAGTGGTCCGTCTCATTATTGGTTAACCGCATGTTGGAACATGCAGAATGCCAGGGACATGGAGTGGATCGCCCGACCCGAATCGGTGCTGACCCTCGACGACATCGACCGGCACAAAGTGACGACGGTACTGGGAAAGGGAACTGCGCAAGCGATGAAGGCTCGACGATGAGTTACTTGGATAAACAGGAATTTCTAGCCTGGGCGTACGACGACCTGCTCACGAACACCACCCGTGGTGTGCTGGCCGAGTACATCGTGGCCAAAGCACTCGGCATTTGCGACACGAAGCGCGTCGAATGGGACAAGTACGACCTCGTCATCGGCGATATCGGTGTCGAGGTGAAGTCGGCTGCCTACGTGCAAACGTGGAAGCAAACCCGGCTATCAGAGATCGCGTTCAACATCCGCCCCGCAAAGGGCTGGGACGCCCGCGCCAACACCTTTGTGGCCAGTGCGGAGCGAAGCGCCGACGTGTACGTCTTCTGTCTGCTCACGGGTACGGACCGCGAACATGTCCGCCCGCTCGACGTCGCGCAATGGAGGTTCTACGTGCTGCCGACGAGTGTTCTCAACCGAAACGTCACGGAGCAGAAGACGATTCGACTCGGACGGCTGAAAGCCCTCCGTCCGCACGAGTGTGCCTACGAAGAGCTCAAGGCCTCCATTCACCAGGCAGCAGCGGTCAATCGCGGCAAAATCGGCAACGCGGCTGCTGGTGATGCACTCACCGACACATAATCCCGAACATGCAGTTAACTAATTGCGTGACACACCACTAGCTTCGAGCTCCTCGCGTGACGTCTGTGGCCATCAGCAACAGGTCCGTGCACCGGAGCGGGCGCACTGAACTACCCCAGGTTTTCTTCCTATGCGGTTGCGAGGGCCGGGGCTGGCTGGCTCGCATGGTGTGAGTCCGCGGTGAGGGCGGTCTCGTACTCGGCTGGGGTGAGGTAGCCGAGGGCTTCGTGCAGGCGTTCCTGGTTGTACCAGGCCACCCATTGAGCGGTTGCCAGTTCGACGTCGTCGACGCCGCGCCAGCGCCGGCCGCGGTAGATCAGTTCTGTTTTGTAGGCGGCGTTGACTGCTTCGGCCAGGGCGTTGTCATAGCTATCTCCGCGAGATCCCACCGATGGCGCGATGTCGAGCTCAAGTAGCCGCTCGGTATAGGTCAGCGATAGGTATTGCGATCCGCGGTCGGAATGATGGATCAACTCAGAAAGATCTGAGTTCTGTTGCCAAACAGCATGATTGAACGCCTGAAGAGGTAAGTCTTCGGTGCTCATCGTGGGCGACACCGCCCACCCGACGATCCGTTTAGTGCAGGCATCGATGACGAACGCGGTGTAGCAGAACCCCTGCCAGGTCCGCACGTAGGTGATGTCGGCGACCCAGAGCCGATTGGGTGCGCTGGTGGCGAACTGCCGGTTGACCAGATCGGCCGGTCGGGCCGCGGCGGGGTCGGTGATTGTGGTGAATACCGGTTTGCCGCGCCGCACACCGCGCAGGCCAGCCAAGTGCATTAACCTGCGGGTTTGTTCGCGTCCGATCGACCAGCCACGCCGGATCATGGCGTGCTGCATTTTCTTGACGCCGTAGACCGAGTAGTTCGCCCGGTGCACGGTGGCCAGCTCGGCGATCAGCAGCTCATCGCGCAGAGCGCGGTCGCAGCGGGGGCGGGTCTTGGCGTCGCGGTAACCGCGGGACGTGAAAAACCCAGGGATAGCTGCCCGCAGAACACGGCAGATGAACTCGACCCCGAACTGATCGCGATGCGCATCGATGTAGGCGATCATTTCGTTCCTGGGCGGTCGAGTTCCGCTGCGAAAAACGCTGACGCAGACTTCAAAATCTCGTTCGCTCTTCGTAATTCGGCGACCTCGCGCTTGAGGCGGCGAATCTCAGCGTGCTCGGAGGTCGTCACGCCAGGGCGTTCGCCGGCATCGATCTGCGACTTACGCCGCCACCGACGCACCGACTCCTCGGCAACCCCGAGTTTGCTCGCAACAGACTTGATCGCCTCGAACTCAGACACTTCCGCAGACTCCATTGTGGTGTCCACCAAACGCAACGCACGCACCCGAAACTCGGGCGAATACTGACGGGGCATAACTTCCAATCCTCCTATAGAGATCGGAAGAAAACCTGGGGTAGTTCACACCTCGTCGAAGTCGGAGGCGAGCGCTGAGGCCAGCGTGTACATGAGGGGCGGGCTGCCTGTCCACGTGCGGGGACACCGTATCGAGGTCAGTGCGTTCGTCTTGTTATCGCTCGAGGTTCGGGAGACCACGGGCGCGCCCTCATTCCTTCTTGTGCGAAACCCCGCCGATAACAGTGCGCCTGTCGGCACCTGCTCTCCGTCAGCACCTGTCCATAGGCTTGGCCCATGGGCCTCGATCTAGTCGACCACCGCCGCGGCCCCGCGGACAAGTACTCCTGGATGCCGCCCTTCGACTGGGAGATCGCTTATACGAACGAGCGGTGGTGGGACGAGGTCCGGTACTACGCCGACGATCCGTGGTTCGTGCAAGTGCTGGAGGACGGCGTCGAGGTGGCCCGGATTGAACTCGACGATCCGGGCGGCATCAATCCGACCTACCTCAACGTGCCGGAACTCGGCACCGATCGCCTAGAGATCCAGCTGATCGAGGTGGCCGCCGCCTCGCACAACCGCGGCGTCGGCACGCGGGTGGTACAGGCACTCAGCCGTCGGCACCCCGGCCGGCGGCTCTTCGCATACAGCGAGCAGGCCGACGGATTCTGGGCGCGGCTCGGATGGGAGCCGTTCTACGACCCGGGACCGGGTCCCGCGGGCCACACTCTGTTCATCCAACCCACTGTGGCCCCGACTCTCGACAGCGGCTCGCACGTGAGACATGAGTGACCGGAAGCCAATTGGACGTGCGAGCGCCCCGCCGGATACCGACGCACGCTGTCACCTTCGGCTTGTAAGCTGCCGCGCATGCCCGACGGAGATGCCAAGTTCGGCGACGCGTACTGGGTCACCAAGGAGGCCACCGAGAACCCGGCGCGCGTCGGGAAGGCCGCCCGTCCGATGGCATGTATGGCCGAGCGCCACGCGGACACCGTTTGGTCCGGGCTCCCCCGAATCACTAGCGACGAGAAGCCGGGAGACCAGCCCAGCAGGGCGATGCCCGAGATCCACGCCACGCGCCTCGGTGCCGCGGGGTGGTGGACTGCCCGCTACATCCACCCGGTCCTGAAGGACGTCACGGGCCACGCTGGCAAATGCGACTACCTCGGCAAACTGCCCAACGACGAGGTGAAGGTGGCGCGAGAGGTCTACCGGGGTCGGCTTTACGACTCATGACCTGTACTCTGGCGATTCTTTTTGCAGCGACGACCACGGGAGGTGAGCAGTGAGCGGCGGTGATCGACCGGCCGGCCTACCGGTATCTGCGTACCAGCTGTGGGACCGCGGAGCGCAAAGCAAGCAGGTCCGCGCAGGTGATCTGTGGATCCTCTCCTGGGACGGCGACGATGTCGGGCTCGCAATGATCGCGGCGGCGAAGCTCGGGTTCGTGTTGGCCTGGCCGGTCACACTTCCCGGTGAGGTGTCGTTCGCACCCGGACTCGTCGTCGAGGACTCCCCACTTGGGGTGCCCGTGACCTTGTGGCCGACGCGCGAGACCGGGTTGGGAGGCCATCTCCTCGACCGCAGCCTTGGCCAGCTGCTGCCGCCCGCCCGGATCCTTCCGCTGTCGTCCGCGATGGACGACGGCGACGACCCCGGCTTCGCCTTCGCACCGGGCTCGGCCAGTGACGCCGCGAACAATGGCGCGGACCGCCTGATGGTCGACCACTGGACCGAGCTGTGCTTCAACACCGGCGGCGCCGAAGAGGGGGCGTTCCTCGACTCGGAAAAGGTTCAGCAGGCCGGCGGCAACTCACGCATCGTCGGCGAGGTGTTGGGACTCGCGCTGCCCGAATTGCGGTCGCTCATGACCGGCGTCGTGCCGGTCACCGCCGAGCAGCTCGCCGCGGTCGCCGAGCGCCTCGGCGTCGAGGCCGAGTCGCTGGTCGGAGAAGATCCCCTCGCAGATGTGGTAATCGACATCGCCTCTCCTAGGTACAAGCAGGACATCGTGGCGCGCACCGAGGAGACCGGTCTCGCCGAGGCGGACATTCGCCGCCTTGTCCGGCGCGAGTTCCCGCTCGCCGCCCGCGATGACGGCGACGCGCTGCGGGAGACGAAGCTTCGCGACGCCATCAGACGTGCCGGACGGGATAGGAATTAGCGCTGTGGACGGCTGGGACGATCTCGCATTCGGCCGAGATGCCCAGGCGATCGCCGCTCGGATCGCCGCGGAGTGCACCACCTTTAACCTCGCAGCCCTACGCGATGATCCCCTCGGGACGCTGGTGCGGAGCACCGAGATCACCATTGAGATCGAGGACGGCCTCGCCGCCACCGGTTGCGGTGGAGGCGGTTACTACCGCCCATCACCGCCCACGATCCACCTGCACCCAGCGACGTCGCGCCGCGACAACTTCACGCTGCTCCATGAGCTCGCCCATCACCTGCAGCAGTCGCACGACCAATGGGGTTTCGCGCTCATCGACATGACCGACCGGGAGCGCCGCGAGATCGAGGAGGCTGTGTGCGACCAGTTCGCCGCCCAAATTCTAATGCCGGTCGACGACACCGATCGCCACGCCACCTCGCTTCACCCCGCTGACGTTATGTCCGGACTGTTCGCGCGATCCGCGGCCTCCCGATCCGCCGCCCTACAGCGTGTGCGCGAGATGCTGCCCGAGGGCGCGCGCTGGCTACTGGCTGTCGCGGACCTCGACGGGGTGGTCACCACGTCAGCGAGCACCTATGACGATCCACAGCCGCCGAAGGGATTCGCGCAAAAGGGGTTCAGGCGCGTCGCCGCCGAGGCGATGGAGTCCGCCGTGCGAAGGGAGTTCCACGAGGGCATCGAGTACAAAACCGGGTCTGTGCTCGACGGTATGCGGGTGGAGGCCGCTCTCGATTACGAGGAGCGGTACGTGTTCCTCGCCCTGCGCCCAACGACCGCGAACGGGGCGGGCACCTGGACCTTCCCCCCACAGGAGTGTTCTAACCCCGCGTGCGAAAAGACCTTTCAGGCAAAGCAATCCAGCGGCCGCTGCGAGAACTGTCAGGACTTCAAGTGCCCGCATTGCCAGCGATGCGGCTGCACGGCGCCTGCAACTCCAACGAAGTGCGGTACCTGCTTCCTTCCGTATACACCAGCTGAGATGGAATCGGGCAAGCACGAGTGCTGGTGACCTCAGACTGAAGCCCGTGCGACGCACCGGTTGCGATGGCACGCATGGCGCGTCGGTACACCACCACAAAGTGGCGTGTGCACAGGAAACCACAGGTGAGAGGAAGTGGCTGCGACCGCGTCTCCGCCGGATGCGAGGACTGCCTGGCACCGGACACTCGGCAGGTGCGTGGACCGGGACGGTGAGCCCGCCGCGGCTGAGAAGCTACCGGCCTAGCTGATTCAAACAGGGTCGGCGTCGTCGGGAAGATCAGGCAACCGCCGACGGTGCGCGCCGGTGACCGCGGTATTGCGCGTCGGGCCGTTCGCGATCTCGACACCGGTGTCCTCGGGCTTGAAGTAGCCGCCACACAGGACATGTGCCAGTTGTCGATGATCGTCACACCGGAAGTAGCGCACTGGATCGGCCGGGGAAGCGTATCGCCGCGGCCTCGCCGGCAACGGCGCCTGATGCACCCTGGCTTCCTAACATTCGCCCATGACATTTCAGTGGACGCCTCAAAGCCGGTTGCAAGCCGCCCAAAACGCGCTGGCATACATCACGGTCTTACACTCCCGCCCTTCTGGCACGGGCATGACCGAGCCGGACAACTTCCTTACATCGACGCTCAACGACCTCACGGACGCCGGGCTCGATTCTGAGGAGGCAATAATGCAACTGTTCTCCGGGATGACTGCCGTCATGAACCTCACGGTGAAGGTCGCCGGCGAAAGATGCGGGCTTGCGCCGAGTGAGCTCCTAAGCGAGGTCGGTGCTGCTCTCATCAACCTTTAAGGGCCCCATCGCCCGGCGTGGGATCCGCCGCTCTGCCCTGCACGGCCGCATGCTTGGCGGGTGACGGAGCGCGCGAGATACACGATGGCGCTCTACGAGGGCTCACTCGCTGAACCCGGCGACCGCAACCCTTACGCCGGCCAAGCGCTCGTCCTCCTGAAGCTCTGGATGCGCGGGTACATGCGGATGATGCGGGTACGGATCGACACCGGACCCGCTATGTCGCGATACCGCGGAGCGCGCGCCATAGCATCCGATTCCATGTCGGACCAGACCGATCGCCCTAGCGCGAGCAGACACTCAGCACCGCGATGACGCCCGACGGGGCCGTGGGACGGGTCGATAATCCAGGCGCGGGGCCGCCTCACGACGAACCGGAACAGGAACGCGACGTGGCTAACGGCCAGTCGTGACCACTCGCCGCGGCGCTACCCAATTAGGCTTCGTGACTATGCCGCTATCGAAGGCTTCCGTAAGCGATGACCTGTCCTCAAAGCCATTCGCGGTCAGCCCGTCAGCTGAACGAAAGAGGGTGCTGTGGGCGACGCCTGCCACCCGACGCCCGGTTGACGCGAGCCGGCTTGCACAGGCGGAGGACTCTGAGCGGTGAAGTTGTTCAACACACCACTGCTCCGTCGGCAGAGTGCGAGCTTCGATGTTGCAGATGAGACGATCAGGGCAGCGGCGCAGATTATCGATGGTTGGGCGTCCTCGCTGAAGTCGAGCGGCCTTTCTATCACCAAAGAGACAAGCGTCCAGGGCCCTTTTCTCACGAAGATTTTCCAAGACTGTTTGGGTTACAAGCTCCAAGGAGGGGGAGACGCAACCTATCACCTGATACCGGAGCTCTCGATTGGACAGGACTCGGCAGACGCCGGCCTCGGGTTCTATAGCCGAAACCTCAAGACAGACCTCGCTGTAGTCGAGCTGAAAGACGCCGGCACGTCGTTAGATAAGAAGCAGCTCGGCCGAGCCCGGAAAGAAACTCCCGTAGAGCAGGGCTACCGGTACGCCAATAAAATCGACTCCTGCAAATGGATTATCGTTTCCAACTTCCGCGAGATAAGGCTGTACAGCAAATATCGATCGGAAGACTATTTCGAATCGTTCTCGCTCGAAAAGCTCGCGGATCCTTCAGAATTCAAAACTTTCTATTACCTATTATGTCGTCAAAATTTGATTGATCCCTCCGGCACATCGGAGATCGATAACCTTCTGGCCCAAAGCAGCCAGTATTCGCGCAACATAACCGATCAGTTCTACGATGATTACAGTGAGCGACGTCTAGCTCTTTTCGATGACTTGGTGTTAGAAAACCCGCAAGTGGCTCCGCCGGTCCTTTTAGAGAAGACGCAGAAGATCCTCGATCGGCTGATCTTCGTTTGCTTCTGTGAGGACAGCAGTGTGCGCCTGCTGCCGACCAACACGGTTGACGGAATAATCAAGTCGGCCGCCCAATCATTCGAACAAACCGGAGTCGAACTCTGGAAGCAGTGCCGTGGTCTGTTCAGGGCTATCGACCGCGGAAATCTTCAACGCATTCCGCCTATCAACGCATACAACGGAGGATTGTTTGCACAGGACGACCAGCTTGATGCCTTAGTAATCCGCGACGCCGTCCTTAAGCCCGTTCTTGAACTGCATGCATACGACTTCCACAGTGACCTAGATGTAAATGTGTTAGGTCACGTCTTCGAGCAGAGCGTCGCTGACATAGAGGCGATAAAAGCAGAACTCGAGGGGACGCCTGTTGCCAAGCGATCTACCAAGCAACGAAAAGAAGGCATCTACTACACGCCTGAATACTTGACCAGATATATCGTCGAGATGACCCTGGGTGCTTACCTGGAAGAACATCCAGACCGGCTCGAGACGCTCAAGGTTCTAGATCCTGCGTGCGGGAGTGGAGCGTTTTTGAACCAAGCGCATACACACCTCAAGAAGTCGTACGCTCTCCGCCGCGACGAGATCGAGGCTGCCGCCCTCGAACAGCAAGAACAAGCGCAACTCGATGCACAGAAGCGGAGAAAGAGGTCCGCACGAGTGGCCGGCCTCTTCGAAGCCACAAAGGACGGAATCGCGGTTCGAAGGGACCTAAGCCAGGAATGGGCCTACGCGAATGACGCTGCTCTGCTCCGCCACTTATTTGGCGTCGACTTAAACGAAGAAAGCGCTGAGATCACAAAACTTAGCCTGTGGCTTAAGACCGCTAGAGCCGACGAACCGCTCGAAAATCTCGAAAAGAATATTAAAGTAGGTAACAGCCTTATTGATGACCCTTCGCTAGCCTTCGAGAAGGCGTTCACTTGGGTTGAAGAGTTCCCCGAAATTCTCAGCGATCACGCTGGATTCGACGTCGTTATCGGAAACCCGCCTTGGGGCGCGGAGCTGCCGGAAGGTCCGAGCGATTACATCGTTCGGAGATATCCCCACTCGTCGCAGCAACACAAGGATACCTACAAGCATTTCATTGAGTTGGCGCTCGGCTTGATTCGTCCGGGTGGCTACCTCGGCTTCGTCACTCCCAGCACTCTCCTCTATCAACCGCGCTACACAGATGTGCGCGAATATCTGGACAATTACAATTGGACTTGCATAAATTTAGGCGAGAAGATCTTTCCTCGCGTTAATCTGCCGTGCTGTCTAATTCTTGTGAAGAAGGAGTCCGCCACCAAGAAGCGGAGACTATTCAATCTCACGGAGGTTCCTCGCGACGAACTCCACTCCATACTAGCGTCTAATGAATTGGCGCAGTACGCGGAGATCGACCCATTATTAATCATGAGCAATGCAGCAGTGGTGCCGCTAGATAAGGTTCTGCTCATGAAAGACGCCGGCGTCAAGCATCAACGCGTTGGTGTTGGCCTCGTGAATAAGGGTAAGACCGACCTACGGCAGCGACTGTATTCGCTTGAGCCAGAGGCCGATACGTATCCGTTGTTGACCGGCTCAGATATAAATCGGTATTCATCTCCCAGCATGGTAAGTCTCTACTTGCGGAAGAACTACAAATCAGTTCTGCGGGACAACGAAATTGTCTATTTTGATGAAGCGATGATGCGAGCAGGCGAAAAGCTCCTGTGGCGTCAAACGGCCGATAAGATCAGGGCAACTTTAGCTAAAGACCAGTGGTTCGCAAATACTGTACAAGGCGCCATAATTCGCGAAGAGTATAAAGACAAGGTCGACCCATACTTTGTACTCGGGGTTCTAAACTCATCCCTATATGAGAAATTGTACCGCCAGAAAGTTCTGGAAAGCGGTCGCCTATTTCCTCAAGTCAAACTTTCTTATCTCAAGGAATTGCCGTTTATTGTGGCTGACGCTCAGACACAGCGCACGGTTCGCGATGCAGTAAAAGAAGTCATGAGGCTAACAGATGACTTCGCCAACCTGGCCGCTAGAACTGGTGCCTTCCTGTTCAGGCGGTACAACGTGAAGGTAAAAGGCCTGCCCGATGGCGCGCAACTTGCCGCTGCCGTGAAGAAACGGAACCGGCTGACGATCCCAGAGACAGAGGAGTTTCTTGAGTGGTACACAGATCGTCTTGGGGAAATTGAGCGTACCCAGGCGGCGATTGCGACCAATGAAGCGTTGATCGATGCCGAGGTCAACAAGTTGTTTTCAGTTGCGCAACTGTGACGTCCAGCGCCGCCTACCGGCCGAACCACGCGAGAATGCTGGCCGTCCTGACTGCGCGATAGCCTCGGCCGCGAGGTACAAAGCGGGCCCGCTCGCATCACGTCCAGCACGGCCGCGGAGACGTCGAGCGCCTGGGCGAGCTGGCGGCGTCGAGACAACGAGGCCCGCGGCCGATGCGGATCGCGGCGGGACGGCGGCGCAGCGACCCGACCGGGTTCGCCGCGGTGCAGACGTCAAACGAAACCGTGTCGGCGACCAGTCGAGCGTCCACCCCCACAAGGCTGGCGAGCGCGCCCTCGGCGTGAAGTAGGCCGGCGAGGGTCTTGCAGGACGGGGCGAAATGCGGTGCTGCCGGCCCTGGCTTACATCGCTGTCCGTACCGCCTTTCGTACCGCCATTGCGTCCATTTGAACGCGGTTTTCCGCATACGTCCGTCACTGTCCGCGCACGACGTAATTCGTTGTGCCACAGGGGTATAAATGGACTCTGGCGGACACCCACGCATACCGCCTTTTAGCCTGGGGGTCAAGTGGTCGCAGGTTCAAATCCTGTCAGCCCGACCATGAAAAGGTCTTTGACCTGCTCTTTTCTGAAGAGTAGGTGTCGCACGAAAGTTCGACAGTTCGAAATTTGTCACAGATTGTCACAGAGCACAGCGGGTGTCACCGCACGCTTGTGCGAGGTGCTTCAGTGGCCAGAATCGGCCAGCGGCGGAGCAAAGCTTTGCGCCGCCAATGCGAGCGCCTCGGGCTGGGCGTGGACATAGGTCCGCATGGTGAACGACACGTCGGCATGGCCGAGCCATGCAGCCACGAGTGCAATCGGGACGCCCTGCAGATGCATGAGCATCGCGCAGGTGTGCCGAGCATCGTGGAGACGGATCTGGGGAACGTTGAGGTCGCGGATAACGGCCTGCCACAGCGTGCTCAAAGTTGACGGGTGATAGGGCTCGCCAGCCTCGTTGCAGACGACATAACCCCGGTCGGAGTAGGCCTCGCCCAACGCGAGCTTCTCCGCGGCCTGCCGGTTGCGGGCTGCGGCCAGTTCCGCCAGGAGCGCGTCCGGGATCGGCAACACACGACCGGCGTGGGCAGTCTTAGGCTCATCCTGATCGAGAGCACGACCCCCGACATCGACGCGAGTCGCACCGATGCGAAGTGTCCTGTTCGCGAGGTCGATATCTGCCCACCTCTGGCCGGCGATCTCGCCACGGCGAAGGCCGGCGAGCGCGAGGTGCCACGCGTGACGGTTGCGATCGTTTGCGATCCCCCGCAACACGGTCTGGACCTGCTCAGGCGTGAACGTCTGAAGTTTCTTGGCCTTCCCAGGCACGCGGTCGACAAGTGAAGCGACATTTCTGTCAAGCGGCCTTCGGCGACAAGCTGATCTAGCACCTGGGACAAGGCGCCAAGCATGTAGTTGCAGGACCGCGCGCTCCACGGCTTACGGGCTTTTCCGCCTTGGCCGGACAACGCTGCCCGCGCGAAGCTTGACGAGTAACTCGTCGATATGGCGGCGGGTCAGATCCTGAACGGCCAACTCACCCAGCTCGCTGCGTACCGGCTGAAGGACGTACTCGTAGCCCGCGGCGGTCGTGGGGCGAATCCTGTGTCGAGACTTCAGCCAGTCGGCACAAGCGTTTTCGATGGTGAGCGTGGATGGCTGGACGTAGGTTCCCGCGTTCACTTGACCCTGAATCTCGGCCAGAGCGGCACGGGCTTCCTTCTCGGTTCGATAGCGGCGGCGCAGCTGCTTGCGCTTACCGTTGACCACGCCGGTGTCCACGGTGAGCTGGTAGCGCACGACCGGCTTGCTGCCAGCACGCCGCGCCAGCTCAACGCGTCGGATCTGCGGCGGCAGCTGCCGGCGTTCAGCCATCGCGGCCGCACATTAGGAGGCTGCCTCTGTATGGGCAGCGATGAAGCGGTGGATCTCGGCTGACGTGACGCGGCGGGCAGCCCCGATCTGCACCCAGGCGAGCTCGCCAGCGTCGAAGAGCCGGTAAATGGACGAGCGCGAGATGCGAAGAGCGCCAGCTGCTTCTGAGACTGTCAGCAACAAACTGCCCTTGATGGGTCTCCCGGTGAAGGCATTATGATCAGTTGCACCGGGGGAGTGGTGGTGGGTCATAAGGTCCCCTCGTGTTGGGTTGTATTCCACCACTGTATTTCGGCCCTATGACTACTTTATGCACAATTTTCTCTGCTACCCAGGCCCTCGAGGATGATAACGCTTGCCGTTAATAACGACTGACGTTACTATTGAACCGTGATCCGCTCGTTCCGGGATAAGGACACCGAGGCGATCTGGCAGCGCCGGTACGTCAAGAAGCTCAGTCCCGAGCTCAGCAGGCTCACCTACAACAAACTCGTCCTCATCAATGCGGCCGAGAACATCAACGACCTGCGAGTCCCGCCCGGCAACCGGCTGGAGAAGCTGTCCGGCAACCGCGCCGGCCAGTACAGCGTCCGCGTCAACGACCAGTGGCGCGTGTGCTTCGCCTGGAGCGCCAGCGGCGCTTCGCATGTCGAGCTCGTCGACTATCACTGAAAGGAGAGGACGAATGGCCGACTTCGCCCCTACTCACCCCGGCGAGATCCTGTTGACGGAGTTCCTTGAGCCCATGGGTATCACGCAGTACCGGATCGCCAAGGCAATCGACGTACCCGCGCGTCGGATCAATGAGATCGTCCACGGCAAGCGGAGCATCACCGCCGACACTGCGCTGAGGCTGTCGCGTGCGCTGGGCCTCAGTGACATGTTCTTCATCAACATGCAGGCTCAGTACGACGCCGAGATTGCTCGGGAGCATCTTTCGGATCAGCTGAAGGCAATAGACCGAATCGCTTAACATTTCCCACTGGTTTTGCGAAACGAGCTATTCGATTGAAGCGGGGGAAGATTGAGGCTTTCAGAGGTTGAGTTCCGCGGCTACAAACGCCTGGTCGAAGCGGAATGCAACGTGCTCGGCAAGGTAATTGCACTGGTTGGACCGAATGAGTCTGGGAAAAGTAGCGTGTTGCAGGGCCTTCAATGGTTAACCGACACACCCCGTCATCTCCGAATTCAAGAACAGAATCGTGATGCGCCGCCAGAGTCAGAAACGCTAGTGGTAAGGGCGCGCTACAAGCTCGATGAGGACGACATCGAGGCGCTTAACCAACTCGACCTGGATGTCGAGCCCGCGATCACCGCCAAGACAGTCACCGAGTTTCGACTCTCACGCAGGGCGGACGGCACTACCGTGACTGGAATAACGACTGAGGTGCAGCGCAGCACCCACATCTTCAAGGCGGCGAACGCTCAGATAGCGAGCGTCATGGCGTTACTGGAGCACTCAGAATCGCTACCCGATGATGAGCGGATCGGGCCGGTCGAAAACGTGCTCCGCGTAGGCTCCGCTCTTCTCAATCCGTCCGATCCAGATTGGACGGATGATCGGTTAGAGAATCTCGCCGGTACGCTTGATTCGGTAGACACAATGTGGAGGAACATCGAGGGAATCGAAGACGCGCCCGAGGATTTCGCAGCTTTGCGCGAACAGCTGGTTACTCTCTCCCGGTTGATAGGTGATTCGATCAACGCTGGCCGGCTCGGCGAACCGGCAGATGCGATGCGAGACGCGTTGCAGCAGCGGGTACCGAAATTTGTGCTGTTCACCGATGACGATAGAAATATCGCCGAGACCTACCCCCTTGGTGACGAAGCTCTTCGTGCCGAAGCGCCGCCTCCTCTTCGGAATCTCCTCTATGTCGCCGGTACAACAGTGGCTGAGGTGTGGGGCTATCTTGACCGCGGCGACACAGCTCAACTTCGCACATTCGAAAAGCGCATTAACCGGACTCTTCAGGCTCGACTCCAGCCTATGTGGAGCCAGTCGCAACTCACGGTGAACATAGTCCTCAACACGGACGGAATGCTCGAGGTAAATATCGAGGAGCTAGATAGTCCGGAGCTAACCATCACTCCTATCGGGGAGCGGAGTGATGGTCTACGGGCCTTCCTTGCCCTCGTTTGTTTCCTGATCGCGGCCGAGCTGTCGATACCACCAGTGCTGATGATCGACGAAGCCGAAAGGAACCTGCACTACGACGCCCAGGCGGACCTAGTACGTGTGCTGACCAGCGAGTTGAAAGTTCACAAAGTCCTATATACAACACATTCACCGGGATGCCTTCCGCTGGACTTGGGCACGGGCATCCGCGTGGTGGTGCGAGACACCGAGTTTCCCGGGCGGAGCAAGCTGAGCAATAATTTTTGGATCCGAAACGACCCTGGGTTTTCGAACTTGCTATTCGCGATGGGAGCCGAAGCTGCCGCTTTCTCGGCGTTCAGGCGTGCGGTCCTCGCGGAGGGTGTAAGCGACATGATTCTGCTGCCGACTTTGTTGCGCAATGCGACGAACACAGAAACGCTCGATTTCCAGGTGGCGTTTGGTCTTTCAAGCATGTCAGCTTCGAAGGCGATCGGTTCTGTTGCACTGATAACGACCTTCTTGGTCGATGGAGATGATTCCGGCAACGAGAAGCGGCAGCAGTTGATCGCCGCCGGCGTTCCGACATCGCACGTGTTTCAACTTCCTGAAGGAAAGGCATTGGAGGACCTCGTTGACCGAGCAACTTACTTGTCGGTAGTCGACGGCTTCCTCCAGGAGTTGGGGCACTCGCTAGATCAGGATCGACTTCAGTCCGATTGCACAATCGCGAAAGCTGTTGATACCTACGCTAAGTCCGTGCTTGGGATCGACGGCGGCGTAAGCCACAAGATTATCGCGGCGCGCTTGGCAGAACTCGGGCCAAAACTACAGCTCACCGCCGAGGGCAAGCGCTTCTTGAAGAAGCTCAGCGCACAACTCGTGAGTGCTTTTGAGAGCCCGTACCTCCTTCAGCCTGAAGTCTCCGGCAAGGTGTAGCCTCGCCCATCTTCTGGAGTGCGACTTGGCGCCACCGCGCCTTGATCGACAATCCGCGAACCACGGTCAATACGGGCGCGGTCGATCGGATGGATTCTCCGGTCGCGGAATCAATCCTTAATCAATACTTCACACCATAACTCTCAAAGGTGTTCACACTGCCACTCCACGTCCCTCTCAGTCTCCACGTCTCTCCTGTTATTCAAATATGCTCCACAGCAACAGTTCCGCGTAATCAACACTCGAAATGCTGCATGGCACAGTGGTGCGAGAATGGTTGTGGCGCAGCAAGTGCCGCCGTCTCCGATCCCGGGTGGGTGATTCTGGTGTTGACGATCGCGAAGCTCAAGCGGTGGTCGATCAACTACTACATAGACACCGCCCAGGCCGCTGAGCGCGCCACCGAGGATCGTGCCCGCGCCGGCGGCGGGCTGGGGGAGTACTACAGCGAGCACGAGACCCGCACCCCGGTGTGGCTGCTGGCCGGCGACACCCACACGGCCGCCCGACTGGTCGGGCTCACCGATGGCGAACGGGCGGGCGGTGAGGCCGACGCCGAGGTGGTGGCGCGCTGGCTCGATGACGGCACCGCACCTAACGGTGCGCACGGGCGCACCTTCGGGGTGCGTGGTGTGCACGGGTTCGATCTGACGTTCTGCGCACCCAAAAGTGTGTCGCTGCTGCGGGCGCTGCGCGCCGACGATGTCGGTGCGAAAGCGATTACTGATGCGCACACCACCGCACTGGCGGAGGCGATGGAGTACCTGAGCGCGCACGCCGGCTACACGAGGTTGCACAACCCGGTCACAGGGGAGAAGGATCTGGTGCGCCTGCCGGGCTTGGTGGCGATCGCCTACCAGCACGAGACCTCCCGGTGCGGGGATTCGCACCTGCACACCCATGTCATCGTCCCGAACCGCCAGCCGCGCGGCGACGGGCAACTCATCTCTATTGATGGGACGTCGCTGTATCACGAGGCCCGCGCCGCGGGGGTGATCTATCAGGCCACGCTGCGCCGCGAGATGCAGCGCTCCCTAGGCTTCGAGTGGGAGCCCGTCGACCCGGCGACGGGGATGGCGGAGCTCGCCGGGGTCGGCCGGGATTCCATTACTGCGTGGTCGCGGCGCTCGAGCGCGCTGCGCGAGTGGGCCGCCGGAAACCTCACCGTGGTGGACGGGAAGGTGTCGGCGGCGCAGCTGGCGGCCGCGCAGAAAGCCACCCGCCCCGCCAACCCGAAGAGCTCTCGTGGGGGCAGCTGCAAGAACAGTGGGCTGCGGATGCGCGGGGACTACGGTTGGACCGCACATCGTTCGAGACGGCGCGTGCGGCGCGCATCGCGCGGCGCACAGCGGGGGGCGCACTCTTTGATCGGGAGCACCTGGCCGCGGCCGCCGAAAAGATTGAGAAGGCGGCGTTCACGCGCGCCGATCTGGTGGAGATCGTGGGTGCGCAGCTGCCGGTGGACACCGCACAAGCGCCGCGCGCGGCGGTCGATGCGGTGGCGGTGCGCGTGACCGGGGTGCGCGCCGCGCATCAACGCGAAGGGCATGAGCGGTTCACCCTCGATCAGATCCTCAATGAAGAGAAAGCGGTACTGGATCTGGTCGACGCGCAGGAGCCGCGCGCCATGCTGTGGATCAAGCCCGAAGACACGACCGGGCTATCAGAAGATCAGCGCCGCGCCGTGGAGAACATCGGCGCCTCGCCGTGGTTGGTGCAGCCCTTGTCCGCCCCGGCGGGTGCGGGCAAGACCACCACGATGCGCGCCCTGATGCCGGCGGTGCACCGCCGCCACTACGGCCACGTCCTGGTCCTCGCCCCAACGGGCAAGGCCGTCGATGTCGCGATGCGGGAGGGGGCCGGCGACACCGGACACACCGTCGCCAAAGCCCTCCAACTACTGCGCGACCATCAGCTCGACCTGAGTCCGGCGACGCTGGTCGTCGTCGACGAGGCCGCGATGGTGGGCACCGACGATCTGCGAAAGCTCCTCACCGCCACCACCGCAGCCGGTGCCAAGACCGTTCTGGTCGGTGATCAGCATCAGCTGGCCCCGGTGAAAGCCCGTGGCGGCGTTCGCCCAACTCTGCAACGACCTGCCCTGGACGCAGAAGCTGTCCGAGGTGTGGCGCATGCGCGACCCCGACGAACGCAGCGCCTCACTCGCATTGCGCGACGGCAATCCCGCCGAGGTCGCCCGCGCCGTTTCTTGGTACCGGACGCGTGACCGGCTGCACTGCGGGGACACCGTGACCATGGCCCACGACGCCCTGGCCGCCTACGAGGCTGACCTGTCGGAAGGCCATGACGCGCTGTTGATCTGCGACACCGCCGAAATGACCCGCGCCCTTAATCGGCGCCTCCATGAACAACGCATCGGTAGAGACGAGCCCGCCCTGACCGTCGCGAACGGAGAGCAGGTCGGGGTGGGGGATCTGATTGTCAGCCGCCGCAACGATCCCGACGTCACGATCCTGGAGAAACCGGGAGCCACCGAGCCCGCCCCCATGGTGAGGAACGGGAATCGTTGGCGCATTGCAGGGATCGATTCGAAGAAGTACCGGATTGCTGCGGTGCGGCTCGACGACGGCGCCGGTGCAGTTTTCAGCGGCGACTACCTGCGCGAGCACATCAACCTCGGATACGCCGTCACCGTGCACTCCGCCCAAGGCGTCACCGCCGACACCAGCCACGCCGTCCTCGGCGAAAACACCACCCGAAACCTGCTCTACGTAGCCAGACTCGCGGCCGCCACACCAACACTCCACACCTCTACGAACGGATCGCCGATACCCAAGAACATTCAACCGCGAATACGCCATTAGTGCGCGGGAACCCCACTGACGCAATGCAATTCGTCCGATCTCTGATCGCCCGAGACGACTCTCCGCGCACCGCCCACGAAGTCGCATCCGAAACGAACCCTGCTGCATTGCCCACTCGTATTGCCGAGTTCGCGGAATGCCACCGACGGGCCGTCCAATCGCGGCGCAACGGCTTCGAAGCCTGGCAGATAGCAGCTCAGCAGGCACAGGTGAGGAGCGTGATGCGCGATCGAGGTGTTGGCCTGAGCCGAGACTCCAGCGGCAGCCTGGATCTCTAAGGCCTCCTGGGAGCTGCGCTACACGTACTGTGCGGTGGCAATCCACACGCCGTCCGGGACAAGTTCCACGCACACATCACAATCGAGGATCGCAGGAACCAACTCAATCCCCAAAGGCGGCCGTTGGCTCCGGCCTCGGCCCTGGTGCGGCGAGCAGACTCCGCTGCGCCAACGATCTGGGGCGCAGCACCACGATTCAAAGAAGATCCTGAATATCCACTGATTCTGGGCCCCCGATGGTTATCAACGAGGGGTTGGGCAGATGCGACGGCACAGTGGTCTCGTCGGCGGGGTGGTGGTACAGATACTCGCTAGCCGACTGTACGGTGCTGTCGTTGATGAAGTTCGCCAGTGCCGTTGTGCCGGACACCTCGGTATCCAACTCGCCGGCTCGGACTCGTGATACCGGGTACTTCGATTCGATGATTGGCCGCACGTCGCCCATGATCAGGCCTAGCCCGCGGGTAAGTGGGAATGTGATCGCCGCCGCGGTCATAAATCCAACGCCGTGCGATGGCCCGCTGTCGGGATCGGGGATGAGTGCGACCGGCGAATCGCAGGTAATTAGTGACCTTCTGTTGAACCGGACGAGTGTCCATGGTCTGGCGATAATGAAGGGAATGACTTTTCCCGCGCCGTCGATAATGCTCTCGATGTGTAACGTGGGTTTGACCGTAACCGGCGGTCCCTCCGCCTGGGTAACGTACTGCCAAAGTGTTTCAGCCTCGCCGTCCGTGACATCGTGACCGTACTTTTCTTGCACCCACCCCTGAAGACGCTCCCGCCCAACGAACTGGACCTGCAGACGCACCATCTGAGCGGCGATGTATGACATCGATCGCCGTGTGGTGTGACCGCGCAGGTGTTGAACGGCCAAGAACGTGCTCAGTTTTTCTCGTTGCAGATCGGCCAATGGCCATACGCCATTGGCAATCTCCTTCAGTATCGGAGCCGTGTCAGTCTCGAGGACGTTCAGGGCCTTTTCGAACACATCAGTGCCATCGGGATGTCCGTCGATCGAGTAGAAGCGGTTCGTCGCCGCGGTCTTCCGGACCTTCCCTGTACGTGACTTGTCGCCGGGAAGATGAACTGTCGTGATTCGGTCCTGGCTGTCGGCGAAACCGCGTAAATAGAACTGTGGCACCGTGTGGTGCAGCTTCGCATCCTTGCCCGTTGCGTTCTGCGCCGTCGGCACGGCTATATCGCGTCCCAGTCGTCGTCCTCGTACAAGCGGACGATCGGCCTTTCGCCGAGCGCCAACTCGCGTTGCCCGTCGTCCATGCACGCGTAGTCCTCTATCTGGCGAGCAATCCCCCTATTAATTCGTGCGACTACCTTGCTTATGTCGCATGGCGTTCCAGCGGGGCACTGTCCGCAGCGCCCCTTGCTGTCCTCGATCATGTGGTCGATGGTCAAATCAACTAGCGCCCGCCGCCATCGGTTGCGCGCCTCATAAAGTTGACTCAGCGTGAGTTCGGACTGCACATCGACGGGGCGGTTCGCGGCAGTGAGCCCAGACGATGGAATGCCGGAATCGGCTACCGCGACTCTCTCGACCAGGTCGTTGTCGAGTCGGTGCAACGTTCTCTTAGTCGGGCAAGGTGCCTGTGCGTGGCAGCGTTTACACCGGTGGGTGCGGTCGTCGGTAACGTGACTATGCGCGAACTCCCTGAGGACGTGGCGCCACTTGTCCAACGATTTCGACACCCGCTCGACCTCTGCGTCGTAGTCGATCGGCGGTGGGGGCGGCGGTGCGAACTGCGTATTCACCTCCAATTGCCGCTCACGGATGTGCTGAAACACCTGGTCGGTGCGTTTCTCCGCGCTGATGTGGTTCAGCAGGGCCGTCTCGTCCTTGGCCGATAGCATCGCGCTCCAGTCCTTGGGCCTGATCTTGGCCTTGCTGCGCGCGACGAGATATTGGTCCCGGCTCAGCCCGTAGTGCTTGATGAAGTCGCGGACGGATCGGCGTAAGGGTGGGTCATCGGGCAAGGGTCAACCTCCTGGTGCGTCGCCGCGACCCAGACGTTAAGCGACCCCGATGTGACCGAGCCCCTACTGCGGGTGCGGCCTAGCCTCTAGGCTGTGACGCGGTATTCGCCAATACACGTCGAGCCCTGTCGGAGTCCGCTTCGGCAGGGCCTCGGCGTCTCTGAGCAGTTCATATGAAGCTGCCGCTCCTGATGGTACGTCCGAGGTCCGACAAGCTGAGGCCGCTGTGGATTACTTGTGCGCGTGTGGTTTAGATGCTCGGCCGGCGCAAGGCATTGGTTGCCGTCGCGGAGTCAGGCCCTTTAGCTCCAGGGCGTCGTGTCTCGATTCTTTCTCGGAGCGCGTGGCTGAAATCCTCGCTGCCGAGCGAAATCGTTTCGAGTCTTACCCCGCAGGCAGTTGGGCTCTGCGAACGGCGCCCGACCGGATCGTGCGTGGGTAGTGATCCGATTCCAGCAAACGCCAGTAGATCACCCGCGCAGTGGTGTGCAGATGCGGACGTCGTCACGACGTTGTCACAACTAGATGCAAAACGGTGGGGTTGAGGTGAGACGTCGTGACACGGTTTCGCCTGGTCAATGTCACCCGGAAAGCATTGCGCGGCAGCTGAACTCGGCACACGTCCGACTGGGGGTCAAGTGGTCGCAGGTTCAAATCCTGTCAGCCCGACCGGAGTTTTTCCAGGTCAGAGGCGGTTTCCGAGGAATCGGGAGCCGCCTTTGCGCGTCTCGGCGATGACTTCGTCGGCCGGCGCGTGTCTACTTTGTCGACGACTTCATCGACATCGGAGAACGACATGGGCCTGATCTACCTCGAACTGTTCGCGACCCTCGATCTCGTCGGGCAGGCGCCCGGCGGGCCGGACGAGGATCCCGACGGCTTCCCGTTCGGCGGCTGGCAGGCGCCGCTGATCCACGAAGTCACCGGCGCCCAGATCGCCGAGGCTTACCAGGGCACCGACGCACTCCTGCTCGGCCGCCGCACCTACGACGTCTTCGCCGCCCACTGGCCGTACCAGGAAGGTGGCGAGGACGACGACATCGCCCGGTTGTTCAACCGCATCCCCAAATACGTTGGGTCCCGCGGCACGCCCGACCTGTCGTGGGCCGGATCGACCCAACTCGGCCCCGACCTGGCCGCCGCCGTGAACGAGATCCGCGACCGCCACGACAACATCAAGGTCGTCGGCAGCCTCAACCTCGTCCAGACGCTGCTGCGCGAGAAGTTGTTCGACCGCATCGATCTGTGGATCCACCCGATCGTGCTCGGCGTCGGCAAGAAGGTGTTCGACGGCGGCGCGGTCCCGACCAACCTCACGCTGCTGCGACCGCCGGCAGTCAGCCCGAACGGCACCGTCTACGTGCAGTACGCGCGGGCCGACGGCGTCCCTGCAACCGGCGACATGGCCGCACCCGATCGCGGCCTGGCGAGCGCCGGCTAGTCGTCCTTGTTGTCTTTGTCTTTTTTGTCTTTGTCGTCCTTCGAGTCCTCGTCCGAGTCGTCCTCCGATTTGTCCTCGGAGTCATCGTCGTCGGAGTCGTCGTCGCGCGGCGCCGCCGTCTCGGCCTTGTCCGCGAACTTGGTCAACAGCCCGGCCAGCTGGCGGGCGTCCTCGGGTTCGAGCCGGTCGGTGAACAACTGCTCGTTGTCCTCGCTGCGCCGCTCGACGAGCACCACACCGTCCTTGGCCCCGACGTCCCACCGGCCGCCGTCACCGTTGTCCTGATCAGCCATCGATTCGCCTTCCCCCGCAGTTCACGTGGACAGGGGGAGAAGTACCCCTCGTCGCTTCCGGCGAATCGCTCACCACCGGGCCGCGACCTTCTCGCCGATCTGGTTGGCGATCCGCACCGCCGAGTCCGCGGGCTTCGCGCTGCACGTGTTGACGTCGATGACGACGTTGTTCCGCACCGCCAGCGCCCGCCCGCACGCCCATCCGGGTGCAGCCGCGTCGCGCTGCGTCGCCACGACGCTGAGCACATCGTTCTCCGTCGCGACCCGGCCCACGGTCCACTGCGTGCCGCTCTGCAGATGCGTGTACTCACGGCACGCCTGCCACTGCTGAGCGGATGCGTCGAAGAAGGCGCGGCCCTTGCGAACCAACGGAAACAGCACCACCGCCTGCTTGAGGTAATGGGCGAAGTTGTCCCCGTCGTTGAGGCTCTGGTCGCGGGTGGCGGTCGCGCCGCTGTCGACGTAGACCGGCGCCTCGGCCGCGCCGTCGACCGCCAGGCACTCCCGCGGCGCCATGGTCGCGCTGTTGTCCGACATCACCGTCTGCGTGCTCGTCACCGCCATCCCCACCGCCCCCATCGCGGCGTCGACCTCTCCCGGGCTCAACAGCAGTTCCGGCAACTCGCGAGCCACCAGCGGACGGGGGACCATCGTGCGAGTGGTCGTCGTCGACACCGCGTTGCTCACCGTGTCCGCACACCCGCCCACCAGCACACACACCATCGCGGCGCCGAGCGCCGCCGTGGATCGGCGCATATGTCCCTCCCCAACGCAGCCTTCTTCAACCGACCACCGTGGCGATGTCCCCCGAAATCGCGACGGAAGCCCATGGTGTACCAGCGGTGCCGCCGACTCGGCGATATCTGCGGAGTTTCGGATAACGATGCGCAACGGTTGTGGTAACGATTAAGCTGCCGCCTCCGCGCCCAAACCAGGGCAATACACCTATTTCGTTGCAGGCCAACAATTCTCGGATAACCGCGACGATCCCACCCTTACCTCGCGGATAGGAAAACCTATCCCCGCGGCGCAGAAGACTGGCCCGGCGGCGATTACGGACACCCCCGTCAGCTCGGAATCATTCCTCTCACAGCACCCGCACCACCCACTCCCGAGAGGACCCCACGATGAGCTCGACCACCGTCTCCCGCTCCCGCTACGCCGCCACGCTCCTCGGCGCACTCGCCGTGCTCGTGCTCACCCCGGCCACCGCACACGCCGTCGACAACGGGCCCACGCCCAGCGGCGGCTGCACCTACACCGACGCCGACGGCTATCCCATCCCGATCGACGACGGCCAGGACGTCTTCGTCGACGGCAAGATCGTCTCCTGCCGCGGCGGCAAGATCACGACCACCACCGCCCCCCAGCGCAACGGCGCCAGCATCCGCCCCACGTTGCCCGCGGACAAGCTGCCCGTGCTCACCCGTCTGCCCTGACCATCCCCACCCGGCCGGCCCGTCACACCCCCCGGTGGCGGGCCGGCCGCCTCTTGCGCGGTTGGCAGGTCAAGTCCCGCGTGCTGCCGTAGATTCCGCCACGGGGGAGGCCCGATGGACGAACGGCAATGACCGCAACCGGCCGTGTCGCGGTGATCGGCGCCGGTCCCGGCGGGCTGGTCGCGGCCCGCTGGCTGCGGTCGCAGGGCTTCACGACGACGATCTTCGAGCAGGGCGACGAGATCGGCGGCCAATGGACCGGCCGGCCGGGCCGAAGCGGTGTCTGGCCGGCGATGCACACCAACACCAGCCGCGTCCTGACCGCCTTCGGCGACCTCGATCCCGGGCCCGGGGCCACCTTCCCGTCCAACCACGAGGTCCTCGGCTACCTGCATCGCTATGCCGACCAGTTCGACCTACCGGCGATCACGCGGCTCGGCACCCGGGTCCGGCGGGTGCGTCGCACCGACGGCGGATGGCTCGTCGCGACCGACAGCGGGGTCGAGACGTTCGAGCGCGTTGTCGTCGCGACCGGGCGCTTCCAGACCCCGGTGCTCCCGGCCGTCGCCGGCCTGGACACCTTCACGGGTTCGGTTGGCGCACACAGCAGTTACGACTTCCGCGACCCGGCGCGCTACCGCGGCAAGCGGGTCCTGGTGGCAGGCGGAGCGATCAGCGCGCTCGAGATCACCGCCGAACTCGTCTTCGCCGGTGCCGACCGCGTCGTTCTCACGCAGCGGCGCCAGCGCTACGTGCTGCCCAAGCTCGCCGGCGGTGTGCCGACCGACCACCGCGTGTTCACCCGCTACGGCGCGCTGGCCGCCGAACGACTGCCCGCCGACGAGATCGACCGGCAGCTCAAAGAGATCGTGCTCGAGGCGGCCGGCGAGCCGCAGCAGTACGGCGCGCCCGCCCCGCACCCGTCGCTCTCGGTCGCCGGTGTCACGCTCAGTCAGCACTACCTGCCGCTGGTCGCCGAGGGCCGGATCGTGGTGCGGCCGTGGCTGACTGCGGTGGCCGGTGATCGCGTCACGTTCGCCGACGGGCGCAGCGAGCAGTTCGACGGCATCGTGTTCGGCACCGGTTTCCGGGTCGCCATGCCGTTTCTCGACGAGACCATGCACCGCGTGCTGGACCGCCACACCTTCCACCCGGAGCTACCGGGACTGGCGTTCGTCGGGATGTGGGACCAGTCCGGCGGCTACTTCGTGCCGCTGGAGCTGCAGGCGCGCTGGATCGCCTACGCCTGGGCCGGGCTCGTCGAGCCGCCCGTCGTCACCCCGGAGCGGCCACCCGGGGAACCTCAGAAGACGCGGATGAACCTGGTTGCGGTGACGTTCGCGCGGGCCGCCGGCGTCGAGCCGACCCTGTCACACTGGCCGGGGCTCCACCGCGCCCTGCTCTTCGGCCCGCTCGCGCCCAGCTGCTTTCGCCTCGAGGGACCCGACGCGGCACCCGACGCGACGCAGCGGTTCGCCCGCGACGCGGCGGCGTTCGGGGCCATCACGTCGAACACGATGACCGAACGCGAGACGGCGTACTGGCGGCTGCTCGGCAGCGACACGTAGTACTACTCATGGCCGCTGACCACGACGCCGGGCATCCTGAACCCATGCCGCTGACCACTCCTGCGTCCCGCGCCGACAAGTTCGCCGCCGACACCCCGCCGGACCGCGACCGTGCCATCGACGTCGCGCGGCTGGGCGCGCTCGTCGTGGTGATCTTCGGGCACTGCGCGCTGCTGCTGGCGACCATCGACGACGGCGTCCGCATCGGCAACATCCTCGGCGAGATCCCCGCCCTCACGCCGATCACTTGGGTCGTGCAGGTCATGCCGCTGTTCTTCCTGGCCGGCGGTGCCGCAGGGGCTTACGGCTGGCACCGCGGCCGGGCCTGGGGCTCGTGGTTGTTCACCCGCGCGCAGCGGTTGTGCCGCCCGGTGTTCTGGTACCTCGCGGTGTGGTCGGTGGCGCTGCTCGGTGTCCGGCTGACCCTCGGCGCGGAATCGGCCGCCGACCTCGGTCGCGAATCCGTGGCGCTGCTGTGGTTCCTGGGTGTCTACCTCGTGGTGCTGGCGTTCGTCCCGCTGCTGACCCGCCTGACCACCGGCCGCACCGCCGCGGCCGTCGTCGCCGGTCTACTTGTCGGCGCGGGGCTCATCGACGCGATCCGCATCGCGGCGGGCAGCGCCATGGCAGGTGTGCCCAACTTCGTCGTCGTCTGGCTCATCCCCGTCGTCATCGGTGTCGCCTACGCCCGCCGGCTGATCGCCCACCGCACCGCGCTCGCGGTCGCGGCCGGTGCGCTCGCCGCGCAGATCGCGCTGGCGATGGCCGGGCCGTACGAGGTCTCGCTCGTCGTCACCGGCACCGAGCGGTTGTCGAACGTCTCCCCGCCGACCCTGCTGCTGGCCCTGCACTGCACATGGATGTCGTGTGCGTTCGTCGCGGCCGCGGGATGGATCCAGCGGTGGGCGCGGCGGCCGCGGGTCTGGTACGTCGTCGCCGTCGGCAACGGGGGAGCGATGACGCTGTACCTGTGGCACATCGTCGCGATCGCGATCGCCGCGTTCTCACTGCACGCCGCTGGCCTCGACGCCTATGACGTTGACGCGCCAGGGTTCTGGGCTCGACTGGCGCTGCGGGCCGCGGTGTTCGCGGTGGTGATGTTCGTGATGTTCCGGTTGCTGTCGCCGCTCGAGCACCGTCGGCTGCCGTGGTGGGACGCGCCTGCCGCGGCCACCGGCGCGGCGTCCACGGCGGCGGGCGCCCTGGTGATCGCGTCCGGGGTCGCGCTGCTGCTGCTGGCCAAGAACGGCCTGACCGGATCGATGGGATGGGCGATGCTCGGCTGCTTCATCGGGGCCCTGGCAGCTGCGCGAATCTGCGTGCGCGCCAAGGCTTGACGTCAGGCGTCGGTCTTCGCCGGCGTCGGCCACGGAGCGGGCTTGGGCCGGGTCCGGACGAACTGCGGCCACCAGAACCAGCGGCCGAGCAGGGCAGCGATCGACGGCGTCATGAACGCGCGGATCACCAGCGTGTCGAACAGCAGACCCATGCCGATCGTCGTGCCCATCTGTGCCACCACCGTCAGCTCGCTGACCACCATCGAGATCATCGTGAACGCGAACACCAGGCCGGCCGCGGTCACCACCGAGCCGCTGCCGCCCATCGCGCGGATGATGCCGGTGTTCAGCCCGGCGTGGATCTCCTCTTTCAGCCGCGCCACCAGCAACAAGTTGTAGTCCGCGCCCACGGCCAACAGGATGATCACCGCCATGGCCATGACCATGAACTGCAGTTCGACCCCGAGGATGTGCTGCCACACCAGGATCGACAGACCGAACGAGGCGCCCAGCGACAACACGACGGTGCCCACGATGACCGCGGCCGCGATCAGGCTGCGGGTGATGATCAACATGATCGTGAAGATCAGCGCGAGCGCGAGGATGCCCGCGATCATCAGGTCGTAGTTGTTGCCTTCCTGCATGTCCTTGAACGCCGAAGCCGTACCGCCGATGTAGATCGTGGAACCCTCCAGCGGAGTGCCCTTGATCGCCTCCTTGGCGGCCTGCTTGATCGCGTCGATGCGGTCGATGCCGTCGGCGCTCAACGGATCACCCTCGTGCTGGATGATCATCCGCACCGCGTGCCCGTTGGGCGAGATGAAGTTCTCCATGCCGCGCTTGAACTCTTCGTTGTCGAAGATCTCCGGCGGCAGATAGAACGTGTCGTCGTTCCATGAGTCGTTGAACGCGTCGCCCATCGCCGACTGGTTCTCGGTCAGCGCGGCCTGCTGCTTCTGCAAACCACCCTGCGTGGCGTGCATCGTCAGCATCATCTGCTTCATGTTCTTCATCGTCTCGATCTGCTCGGGCATCAGCGCCATGAGTTGCGGCATCAGCGCGTCGAGGCGTTCGAGATCAGGCAGCAGCTCCTGGACGTTGTCGGTCAGCAGGTTGGTGCCGTCGATGACGTCGAACACCGACCGCATCGACCAGCAGATCGGGATGTTGTAGCAGTGCGGTTCCCAGTAGAAGTAGTTGCGGATCGGACGGAAGAAGTCGTCGAAATTGCTGATGTGGTCCCGTAATTCGGCGATGTCGACGGTCATCGTGCGGGTCTTCTCGACCATGCTGTGGGTGGTGGCGCTCATCTCGCCCATCAACGCCATCATGCGCGACATGGTGTCGATGTTGACCTGCATCTCCTCGGCCTGGACCAGCATGTCGGCCATCCGGTCGTCCATGTACTTCTGGTTCAGTTCCTGGTTGACACCGCTGAGGCTGAGCTGGGCGGGGATGGTGCTGAACTCGATCGGCTTGCCGTTGGGCCGGGTGATGGCCTGCACCCGCGAGATCCCCGGCACCCGGAACACGGCCTTGGCGATCTTGTCGATGACCAGGAAGTCGGCCGAGTTGCGCAGGTCGTGGTCGCTCTCGATCAGCAGCAGCTCGGGGTTCATGGTGGCCGGCGAGAAGTGCCGCTCGGCCGCGGCGAAGCCCTGGTTCGCCGGCAGATCCGGCGGCAGGTACAGGCGGTCGTTGTAGTTGGGCCGGTAGCCGGGCAGGGCCAGCAGCCCCACGAGCGACAGGAACACCGTCGCGAGCAGCACCGGACCCGGCCAGCGGACGATGGCGGCGCCGATCTTGCGCCACCCCCGGATGCGCATGGCGCGTTTGGGTTCCAGCAGCCCGAACCGGCTGGCGACGGTGATGATGGCCGGTCCCAGCGTCAGCGCGACGAGCACCGCGGTCGTCATCCCGACCGCCAGCGGCACACCGAGCGACTGGAAGTACGGAAGCCGGGTGAACGACAGGCAGAACGTCGCGCCGGCGATCGTCATGCCCGAGCCCAGCACGACGTGCGCGGTGCCGTGGAACATCGTGTAGAACGCCGACTCCCGGTCCTCGCCCAGGGTGCGGGCCTCTTGATAGCGCCCGATGAGGAAGATCGCGTAGTCGGTCGACGCGGCGATCGCGAGCGTCACCAACAGGTTGGTCGCGAACGTCGACAGGCCGATCAGCTCGTGATAGCCGAGGAACGCCACCGCGCCGCGGGTGGCCGCCAGCGCCAGCACGACCATCACGAGCGTGATCAGCACGGTGACGATCGAGCGGTAGACCAGCAGCAGCATCGTGATGATGACCGCGAACGTGACGTATTCGATGATCCGGATGCTGCGGTCGCTGGCGATCTGCTGGTCGGCGACCAGAGCCGATCCGCCGGTCACGAAGACCTTCAGCCCGGGCGGGGCCGGGAGACCGTCGACGATCTGCTGGACCGCCTCGACCGACTCGTTCGACAGCGCCTCGCCCATGTTGCCTGCGAGGTAGGCCTGGACGTAGACGGCTTTGCCGTCCGCGCTGACCGCCGCCGCCTCGGTGAGCGGGTCGCCCCAGAAGTCCTGCACGTGTTCGACGTGCTTGTCGTCGGCCTCGAGCTTGGCGACGAGCCGGTCGTAGTACTGCCGCGCTTCGCCGCCGAGCGGTTCGTCGCTTTCCAGCACGATCATCGCCGCGCTGTCGGACTTGAACTCCTCGAAGACCTCGCCGACGCGCTTCATCGCGATCACCGACGGGGCTTCCGACGGGCTCATCGACACCGACCGCATCTGGCCGACGACCTCGAGCTGCGGGACGGTCATGTTGAACACGCCGATCAGCAGGAGCCAGCCGATCATGATCGGGATCGACAACCGGCGGATCCACTTGGCCAACGGAGACCGTCGAGCGGCCTGGGCGTGCTGGGTCGGAGCGCTCACCAGGAATTCACCTCGGCGGAGCTCCTCCCGACGTTGTTAGGACCGCCTTAGTCCTACCAGATGAGGGTCCTCAGCGGGTAGTCGGAATCGCGCTGCAGCGAACTGCGCAGCCTGGTTAACCAATTCCGTGTCGGCGCGACTCGTTGCGTACGCCGACATTCTCTATCGGTGGCACGTCGCCTGGCCGCCGAGAAATTTACCGTCGCGTTAACCGGACATTCACCGAGCAAACTCGGCTACGGTGGCGGCATGGGGGAGACAAAGATGTCAGGGCGGCGTTTGTTCGCCGGTGGACGACGGTTCGCGGTCGCAGCGATCGCGGGCGCACACGCGGTGATCCTGGGGGTGACCGGCTGCGATGCCGGTTCGACGCCGAGCGATCCCGAAACCACCTCGGCGACCTCCAGACCCTCGGAGCCGTCCGCGCCTCGCGCCACAAGCACGACGCCGCCGCCGGCCTCGCCGTCGCCCTCTGAGCAGCCACAACGCGGACCCGACGGTGCGGACGGGCCCGACGGCCCGGCCGGGCCGGACGGTGCGCCCGGCGGCCGCGGCGGAGCAGGCGGCCAGGGCGGGCAGGACGGCGGAGGCGCCGGAGGCTCCGGGGGCGCGGGTGGTGCCGGCGGCGCCGGAGGTGCAGGTGGCGCCGGTGGGGCGGGCGGCGCCGGAGGTGCAGGCGGCGCGGGCGGCGCAGGAGGCTGACCGCCGTTTCGGCTCATCCGTCAGATGAGCCCCATATGTAACACCTGACACAGCGCCGCGATATCTGCGGTAGCGCCGAAGCTCATCTCCGCTTCGACGTGCCCCGCACCGCGGAGCAAACTATGCTCGATTCGCCGCGCCCGGCGACACCCTCAGGGCGGGCACGGCATGAATCGAACATCGACGAAGGTGAGGCAGCGTGGACACGGTGCTCGGCATGTCGATGACGTCGTCCGGAATCGCCTGGGTGCTGCAACAGGGCACCGGCGCCGATGCGCTCACCCTCGACCACGACCACTTCTCCGTGCTCTCCGACGTCGCCACCGACGGTGACATCACCAAGCATGAAGCCGCGGTCCGCGGGGCGCGGGCGATCGCCGAGGCCAGCGGCCACCAGGTGCGGATGATCGGCCTGACGTGGAGCAACGACGTCGAGGCGAAGGCGGCGCTGCTGTTGAAATCGTTGCCCGACATGGGCTTTGACACGGTGGCCGCTGTCCCGCTCGCGGACGCCACCCAGGAGTGGGCGCAGGCGTACGGCCGTCACCTCGGATTCGACCGGTGCGCGCTGTGCGTGGTCGAACCGTCGGCGGTGACCGTGGTGTCGGTGCTGTACAACTTCGTGCGGACGGCGACGACGCAGATGCGCGAAAGCGCCGACGGCATCGCGCGCTGGCTGACGGGTGTCTTCGAGGTCAACCGCTCGCAGCCCGAAAGCCTGTATCTGCTCGGGACGCGGGGCGACCTCGAACTCATCGCGGGCACGCTCGACGAGGCGCTGCCGATGCCGGTCGTCGCCTCCGACGACGCGCAACTGGCGCTGGCACGCGGCGCCGCCCTACGCGCGGTGGTCCAGCCGGAGCCGGCGGCAAAGGCCGACGTCGCGGAGGAGACCGTGCGGCTCGCGACGTCGAGGCCGCGCTCGTATGCTCGGTTCAAGCCGCATGCCCGTGTTGCGACCGTGGTCGCGGTCGCGGCGGTCGCGTTGTTCGCGATCGGTCCGGAGTTCACCGCCGACGAGGAAACCCCGGTGCCGACCGAGGCGGCCAGTTCCTCGACGGCCTCGACGACGTCGATCAGCGTGCATGCGGTGCCGTCGGCGCCGAAACCGCCCGCGGTGGTGCAGCAGTTGGCGGCCGCACCGGTCCCCGAAGCGCCACCTGTCGCGGAGGTCTACCTCGCGCCCGAGGTCCCCACGGTGGCCGAAGCGGAGCCGGTGCCGGAGGCGGTGCCCGCCGTCGCCGAAGCGCCTGCCGAGGTCGCGCCGGTAGCTCCGGCGCCCGCGGCACCGGTGGTGGCGACCGCGCCCGCGCCGCAGATCCTTCCGGCGCCGTTACTGCCCGCGCCGGTGCTTCCGCCACCCGCGGTGCTTCCACCCGCCCCGGCGGCACCGCTTGATCCGGTGCCGGCACCGCCCGCGCCGGCACCACCGCCGCCGGACCCGATCCAGATGGTGCTCAGCCCGCTGTTCGGCGGGCTGCCCTGACGACTAGCGCCAGTTCCAGATCTCGGGCTGGCTCGGCGGGTAGTTCATGCAGATCTCGGTGCCGTGCGCGACGACGCCCTTGTTGTTGAAGAACAGCTTGGCCCAGTTGCCCCACCGGGTGGCCATCTGCTCGTAGTAGACGTTGGTCGCGGTGTTCTCGGAGTACTGCCGGCGGCCGGCGTAGTCCAACGAGAAGAACCAGTAGATCCGGTCGCGGGCGCCCTGCTGAACGTCGAGCGGCCGGTTGTGGTAGTCGATCATGTACCGCTCGAAGTACACCGGATCGGTGTCGCGAACCGCCGCCATGTACTGGTCGACCGTGCACGTCGTCTTGAGCATCCGGTTCGGGATGGGGTAGTCGTCGGTCGCGTCGGCGGACGCGGCGGCGGGGAACAGCATCGCTGCGCACCCCAGGGATGCCAGCGCAATGCTCGCCTTACGGAACACTTTTCGACTCCTCATGTTCATCGCGCCTGATCCAGGATCGGCAGCAGGTCCGGGCAGTAGAACCGCAGTGCCGCGGCCAGGAACTGATAGGACTGCTCGGTGCTGTCCTGCTCCTTGTCCAGCTGAGCCTGGACGAACCGCGCCGAGTCGTGCGCACTCTTGTCGACGCCGTTGCGCTGCCGCTTGCAGGTGATCTTGCCGATCCAGGCGTTGTAGTCCTTCTGCCCGTAGATCCCGTACGTGTGCAACTCGTTGGCGAAGTCGGTGTCGGGATCGGCGTGTGCCGGCGCGGCCAGCACCAACGCTGCTGTGGCAGTGGCGATTGCGGCAATCAGTCGTTTCATTACTGGGCCCCTTCCGAACCGGACGTCGTCAATTCCTTGGGCTTGGGCCACGGAGCCGGCACGGGCCGGCTCCGCACCCGCTGCGGCCACCAGAACCATTTACCCATCAGCGCGGCGATCGAAGGCGTCATGAACGCGCGGATCACCAACGTATCGAACAATAGACCCAGCCCGATGGTGGTGCCGACCTGTCCGATGACTGTGAGTTCGCTGACCGCCATCGACATCATCGTGAACGCGAACACCAGACCTGCTGAGGTGACCACCGAACCGCTGCCGCCCATCGCCCGGATGATCCCGGTGTTGACCCCGGCGTGCAGTTCTTCCTTCAGCCGTGACACCAGTAGCAGGTTGTAGTCGGCGCCGACCGCCAACAAGATGATGATCGCCATCGCCATCACCATCCAGTGCAACTCGATGCCCAGGATGTGCTGCCAGATCAGGATCGACAAACCGAACGAGGCGCCCAGCGAGATCACCACGGTGCCAACGATTGTCGCGGCGGCGACCACGCTGCGGGTGAGGATCAGCATGATCGTGAAGATCAACGCCAGAGCGAGGATCGCCGCGATCATCAGGTCGTAGTTGTTGCCGTCGGACATGTCCTTGTAGACCGCCGCGGTTCCGGCCAGGTAGATCTTGGAGCCTTCGAGCGGGGTGCCCTTGATGGCTTCCTTGGCCGCCTGCTTGATCGAGTCGATCCGGGCGATGCCCTCTTCGGTCATCGGGTCACCGTCGTGGGCGATGATGAACCGCACCGACTTGCCGTCGGGGGAGATGAAGTTCTCCATGCCCTTCTTGAACTCTTCGTTGTCGAAGACCTCCGGCGGCAGGTAGAACGAGTCGTCGTTCATCGACGCGTCGAACGCGTCGCCCATCGCAGTCGAGTTCTCCTGCAGCGCCGCCATCTGATCCTGCATGCCCTTCTGCGAGGCATACATCGTCAGCATCATCGTGCGCATGGTCTTCATGGTGTCGATCATCGGCGGCATCAGGGTGACCATCTGCGGCATCAGCTGATCCAGCCGCTCCATGTCGGGAATCAGTTCCTGGATGTCGGTAGTCATCGTGTCGATGCCGTCAAGCGTGTCGAAGATCGACCGAAGCGCCCAGCAGATCGGGATGTTGTAGCACTTCGGTTCCCAGTAGAAGTAGTTGCGGATCGGCCGGAAGAAGTCGTCGAAATTGGCGATGTTGTCGCGCAATTCGGCCACGTCGACCGTCATGTCCTTCATCTTCGTGACCATGTTGTGGGTGGTGGCCGCCATCTCCTCGGTGAGGGCGGACATCTTCTCCATGGTCTCGATGGTCTTGGACATCTCGTCGGCCTGCACTAGCATGTCGGCCATCCGGTCCTGCAGGTACTTCTGGTTCATCTGCTGGGTGGTGCCCTGCATGCTGATCTGGAACGGGATCGACGTGTGCTCGATCGGCTTACCGTCGGGCCGGGTGATGGCCTGCACGCGGGAGATCCCCGGCACGCGGAAGATCTGCTTGGCGATCTTGTCGATGACCAGGAAGTCCGCGGAGTTGCGTAGGTCGTGGTCGCTTTCGACCATCAGCAGTTCGGGGTTCATCCGGGCCTGCGAGAAGTGCCGGTCGGCGGCCGCGTAGCCCTCGTTGGCCGGCAGATCAGCCGGCAGATAGTTGCGGTCGTTGTAGTTGGTCCGATAGCCCGGCAGCGCGAGCAGACCGACCAGCGACAGCGCGATCGTCGCGACCAGGATCGGCCCAGGCCACCGCACGACCGCCGCGCCGATCTTGCGCCAACCGCGCACCCGCATCGCCCGTTTGGGCTCGAGCACCTTGCCGAACCGGCTGGCGACGCTGATGATCGCGGGCCCGAGCGTCAGCGACGCGAGCACCGAGGTGACCATGCCGACCGCCAACGGCACGCCCATGGTCTGGAAGTACGGCAGCCGGGTGAAGCTCAGGCAGAACAGGGCGCCGGCGATCGTCAGGCCGGAACCGAGCACGACGTGCGCCGTGCCGTGGAACATCGTGTAATAGGCCGACTCTCGGTCTTCACCGGTCCCGCGGGCCTCCTGATATCGGCCGGTCAGGAAGATCGCGTAGTCGGTGCCCGCGGCGATCGCCAGGGTCACCAGGAGGTTGGTCGCGAACGGGGAGAGCCCGATGATCTCGTGGTAGCCGAGGAACGCCACCATGCCGCGGGTCGCAGCCAGCTGGAGTACGACCATCACCAGCGTCAGCAGCACCGTGATGATCGAGCGGTACACCAGCAGCAGCATCGTGATGATCACCGTGAAGGTGAGCGCCTCGATCACCTGCATACTGCGGTCGCTGGCGATGTGCTGGTCGGCCGCGAGCGCGGCCGGACCGGTCACGAACACCTTCACGCCCGGCGGTGGCTGCATGCCGTCGACGAGGGACTGCACCGCCTCGACCGACTCGTTGGCCAGCGCCTCACCCTGGTTGCCGGACAGGTAGACCTGCACGTAGGCGGCTTTGCCGTCGCTGCTCTGTGCGCCGGAGGCGGTGAGCGGATCGCTCCAGAAGTCCTGCACGCTCTGGACGTGTCGCTTGTCCGCCTCGAGCTTGGCGACCATCTCGCCGTAGAACGCGCGGGTGTCCTCACCGAGCGGCTTGTCGCCCTCGATGACGATCATCGCCGAGCTGTCGGAGTCGTACTCCTCGAAGACCTTGCCGACCCGCTTCATCGCGATCATCGACGGCGCGAAATCCGGGCTCATCGAGACCGCGCGCTGCTGGCCGACGGTCTCGAGCTGCGGCACCGAGATGTTGAGCACCGCGATCACCGCGACCCAGCCGATGATGATGGGGACCGCCAAGGTCCGGATCATCCGCGGGATGAACGGCCGCTTGGCGTGCCGGACCGGCGGGAAGGGGTCGGTTTGCGGTTCGTTCGTCGCCGAACTCATGCGGATTTCACAAAGCAGAAGGTTTGAGCGTTCACGCCGGTGGAGGTTCTTTCGTCTTTGACTTCGTCATCGACGGTGATCCGGCAGGTGATGCTCCCGCCGTCGCCCTGGGCGACGATGTTGGGAGCCGCCGATGGCGCCGTGGTCTGCAGCGTCAGAGACCAGGGCAGCGATGCACCGTCGACACGTTGCGGTCGTGCGTCGAGATCGAGGTAGTTGATGTCGGCGTAGGAACCCGTTCCGAAGATCTCGTACTTGACGACCTTCGGGTCGAACGGTTCGGGATCCTCGGCGAACACCCTGGGCGTCACGATGATGCCCTCAGCGCCGAAGAAGGTGCGGATACGGCTGACCGTGAAGCCGGCGATCACCACCACCACGATGATGACGATGGGGATCCAGACCTTTTTCGCGAGTCGGAGCATCTATTTGTCCCGCCCAGTGCCGCGCATATCCGCCCTCAGTCGTTTTCGGTCTCTGTGATCTCGCTGAACATAACTTAGCCCGTATAAGTTCTCACTGAGGCACAGATTAACTCAAGTCATCGTGCTGCTGGTCACCACCGACTCCGCAGCGTGATCCAGGTCACACACGGGGGTCACGACGACGGGCGTTCGAAGCGGTCGAGATAGCGCTGGATGAACGCCTCGGCTTCGGCGTGGCCTCGGGTGATGCCGAGCCCGCGCTCCAGCAGCACGATTCGAGCCAAGCTGGTGACTATCATAGACATCACCACCGGCGGAAACGCCTGCAGGTCGACGCCGTGCGCGGTCATCGCCGCGGCCACCGCGGCCTCCTCGGCGTCGCCGAAACGCTCGGCGTAGGCCGCGATCTCGCTGCGGATGGCCTTGCGGTGATTGGCCAGCGCGATGAACTCCATGAACAGCCGCGCGCCGTGGGTGCTGTTGAGCCGCCACAGCGCGTGCAGCGGTTCGTCGGAGACCACCGCGTCGCGCTGGCGCGCCAGGTTCGCCTCCGCGCCTTCGCGCAGCACGGCCAGAAAGAGGTCGTCCATGCTCGGGAAGTAGTAGTGCACGAGCGCCGGCTTGACCCCCGCGCGGTTGGCGACCCGTCGCGACGTCGCCGCCGCGTAGCCCTCTTCGAGCATGACCTGCGCCGTCGCCTCGATCAGCGCGGCCCGCGTCGCCGACTCCCGGCCACCCCTTGACCGCTCCCCGACGGGGCTGCTAGACATGGCGCCAGCCTAGATGTTGGGCGATCGCCCAACAAGTGAGGGGAGCGGCGCCGATGACCGGTCGGGTAGAGGGCAAGGTCGCATTCGTCACCGGTGCCGCGCGCGGTCAAGGGCGCAGCCACGCGGTGCGCCTGGCGCAGGAGGGCGCCGACATCATCGCCGTCGACATCTGCCGCGGCTTCGCGTACTCGACCGCCCCGGCCGCCACCCCCGAAGATCTCGCCGAGACCGCGGACATGGTGAAGAACCTCGACCGGCGCATCGTGACCGCCGAGGTCGATGTCCGCGACTACGACGCGCTGAAGGCGGCCGTGGACAGCGGCGTCGAACAGCTCGGCAGGCTCGACATCGTCGTGGCCAATGCGGGGATCGGCACCACCGGCGTGAAGCTGCACAAGATGGCCGAAGACCGCTTCGACGAGACGATCGACGTCAACCTCGGCGGCGTGTGGAAGACCGTCAAGGCGGCCGTTCCGCATCTGCTCGCCGGCGGTCCCGGCGGCTCGATCATCCTCACCAGCTCGGTCGGCGGCACCAAGGCCTACCCGCAGGTGGGTCACTACATCGCCGCGAAGCACGGTGTCGTCGGGTTGATGCGGACCTTCGCCGTCGAACTCGGCCAGCATTCGATCCGGGTCAACAGCGTGCACCCGACGCATGTGTGCACGCCGCTGCTGATGAACGAGCCGACCTATCGGCTGTTCCGCCCCGACCTCGAGAACCCCGGACCCGAGGACCTGGCGCCGATCTGCCAGTCGTTCCACTTCCTGCCGATCCCGTGGGTGGAGCCGGTCGACATCAGCAACGCCGTGCTGTTCCTGGCCTCCGACGAAGCTCGCTACATCACCGGCGTGCCACTGCCGGTCGACGCCGGCAGCCTTCTGAAGTAGGGAGCCTACGTGACCGCAATCGACGAAAAGGCCGTCTACTACGACCCGTACCGGGTGGACATCGTGGCCGACCCGTATCCGACCTACGAGCGGCTCCGCGAGGAAGCGCCGCTGTACCACAACGAGCAGTACGACTTCTGGGCGCTGTCGCGGCACGAGGACGTCGAGCGCGCGCTGCTCGACTGGCAGACCTTCTCCAACAGCCGCGGCGACATCCTCGAACTGATCCAGTCGCAGTTCGACATGCCCAAAGGCGTGATGATGATGGAGGATCCACCGGTCCACACCATGCTGCGGGGCTTGATGTCCCGGGTCTTCACCCCGCGGCGGATGGCCGAGCTCGAGGATCAGATCCGGCAGTACTGCGTCAATTGCCTGGACCCGCTGGTGGGCGTCGACCGGTTCGACATCATCGCCGAACTGGCCTCGATGATGCCGATGCGCGTGATCGGGATGCTGTTGGGCATCCCTGAGTCCGAACAGGTCTCGGTGCGCGACGCCAATGACGCCAGCCTGCGCACCAAGCCCGGCTCACCGATGAAAGTGGTGCGGGCCGACAAGATCGCCGACGGCAGCATCTACGCCGAGTACGTCGACTGGCGCGCGCAGAACCCGTCGGACGATCTGATGACCGCGCTGCTGAACGTCGAGTTCGAAGACGAGCAGGGGGTCACGCGCAAGCTCACCCGCAAGGAGGTGCTGCACTACACCCAGGTGGTGGCCGGCGCCGGCAACGAGACCACCGGGCGGCTGATCGGCTGGCTGGCCAAGGTGCTCGCCGAACACCCCGACCAGCGTCGCGACGTGGTGCAGGACCGGTCGCTGCTGGCCCGCGCGGTCGACGAGACGCTGCGATTCGAGCCGACCGGCCACAATGTCGCTCGCCTGGTGACCCGGGATTTCGAGGCGCACGGACGCACCGCGCCGGCCGGCGCGGCCATCCTGCTGATGTTCGGATCGGCCAACCGCGACCCACGCCGCTACGACCGCCCCGATGTGTTCGACATCCGCCGCGACAACATCAGCCACATCACGTTCGGCAAGGGTGTGCATTACTGCCTGGGCGCCAACCTGGCGCGACTCGAGGGGCGCGTCGCGCTCGACGAGCTGCTCAACCGCTGGCCCGAATGGGACATCGACACCACGACCGCGCGGCTGGCGCCGACGTCGACGGTGCGCGGCTGGGAACGCCTCGACGTCGTAGTGAATTAGGACGTGCGACCCGGCTGTTTATGGCGGCCCGGTTCGGGGCAAGCTCGACGCATGCACAAGATCATTCGTCGTTCGATGGTCGCCACCGCAGCTGCTGCTCCGGTCGCGGCACTTTCCCTGTTGATGGCGCCGTCCGCGGCGGCGCAGCCGCTCAACTGCCCCGGCGGGTGGTGGGACCCCGTGGCCAACGTGTGCCGGGGCCCGGTGGCGACGGCCCCGCTGGCGTGCGCGCCTGGGGAGTACTGGAATCCCATCTCGAACGTGTGCCGGCCGCTCGGCCAGTACTGACGCCCCCATAGTGCGCACGGACGGCCGGTTTCCGCACCGCGCCTGAGCGCAACCTTGCCGAGACTGGCTGCGATTTCGGCTTTGCCTGCTAGTTTTAGCAAACTGATGCGGATCATCGATGCCGACGGGCACGTCGCCGAAGGTGCGTCGCTGGCGGTCGAGGCGATGCAGCGATGGCCGCGGCACATCGCACCCCGCACAGATGGTCTCGGCCTGGTGATCGAGGGGCGGCATTACCCGGAGTCGACCGGACCGGGCGCGGGTTGCCCCACCGAGCACGGGTTGACTTCGGCGCCCGGTCTGAACTGCCGCACCGCCGAGGGTGTCGCCGCCAACGCCGAGCGCGACCACATCGATGTCATGGTGTTGTATCCGAGCCTCGGACTGTGCACGCCGACACTGCGCGATCCCGGGTTCGCCGCCGGCTTCGCCCGGCTCTACAACCGCTGGATCGCCGACTACTGCGCATCGTCGCGAGGCCGGCTGCGCGGGGTCGCGGTCACCCCGATCGAGTTGGGCCGCACCGCAATCGACATCATGCGCGAGGCCAAGGACCTCGGCCTGGTCGCCACCCATCTGCCGCCCGGGCTGCGGACGAAGAACTTGGACCACCCCGACCTCGACCCGTTCTACGCCGCGGCCGTTGATCTGGACATGCCGTTGGGCGTCCACGGTGCCCCCGGCATGCACCTGCCGAAGATCGGCGTGGACCGCTTCACCAATTACGTTCAGGTGCACACGATCAGCTTCCCGTTCGACCAGATGGTCGCGATGACGTCGCTGGTGTCCGGCGGGGTGTTCGACCGGCATCCGGCGCTGCGGGTGGCGTTCCTGGAGGCCGGCGTCGGCTGGCTGCCGTACTTCATCGACCGCCTGCAGGACCACTACGTCAAGCGGGGTCACTGGATCGAGGATGGCTGGCGGCGCGATCCGCACGACTACCTTGCGGCGGGCAACATCTGGGTTACCTGCGAGGCGGGCGAACCGATTCTGCCCGGCGTCATCGATGTGCTCGGTGACGACTTCATCATGTTCGCCAGCGACTACCCGCACTGGGACGGGGACTGGCCGGAGAGCACGAAACCGCTGCGTGGACGCGACGACATCTCCGATGCCGCCCGCGCGAAGGTCGGCGCCCGCAACGCGCAGCGCTTCTACAGCCTGAACTGACCGTCAGCGCAGCGCGAAATCGATGACGCCGCGGATGATCTCGCCGTTGCGCAGGTCGTCATAGGCAGCGTTGATGTCGTCGAGCCGGTACCGGCGGGTGATCATCTCCTCGAGTTGGAGTTGTCCCGACTGGTAGAGCCGGGCCAGCCGGTTGATGTCGGCCTTCGGATTGCACGACCCGAAGACGGTGCCGACGAGGCTCTTGTTCCACAGGATGAAGTCCTGCAGCGCGATCTTCGCCGAGCGGGTGGTCTGCGGGGTCATCCCGGTCAGCACGCAGGTGCCGCCCTTGCGGGTCAGTTTGAGGTACGCGCCGACGTCGTCGCCGGCGATCAGCGACGGCGCGGCCACCACGCTGTCGGCCATCACGCCCTGGGTCAGGTCGCGGACCAGGTCGAGCGCCTCGGGAATCGACGAAACACTGTGGGTGGCACCGAAACGCAGCGCGGCCTTCTGTTTGAACTCGACCGGGTCGACGGCCACGATCTGCGCCGCGCCGTTGATCCGGGCACCCTGGATCGCCGCGGTGCCGATCCCGCCGGCACCGACGACCACGACCGTGTCGCCGCCGCGCACACCGGCCCGGTTGGCCGCCGACCCGTATCCGGTGGGCACCGCACAGGACAGCAGCGCGGCGGCCACCAGGGGCAGGTGCGGTTCGATCTTGACCAGTGAGTGCGCCGACACGACGGTGTGCGTGGCGAACGCGCCGATCTTGGACAGATGACCGAGCGGACGCCCGTCGAGGGTGTGGTGGCGGAAGGTACCGTCGGTCGGCATGCCGGGCGTCATCGTCCCGGCGCCCTCGTCGCACAGATACTCCATGCCCGACGCGCACCAGCGGCACTGGCCGCAGACCGCGACGAAGGACATCACGACGTGATCGCCGGGCGCGAATTCGCTGACGTGATCGCCGATCGCGACGACAGTGCCGGCTCCCTCGTGCCCGCCGATCATCGGGAACATCGGGGTCAGCCCGTACTCCTCGGCGATCGCGTTGGACACCGACATGTCGCCCTGCAGGATGTGGTCGTCGGAGTGGCACAGCCCGGCTGCGGCCATCTCGACGAGCACCTCGCCCGCGCGCGGGGGAGCGAGCTCGAAGTCCTCGACCGACCACGGCCCGCCGACGTCGTGCAGTATCGCCGCCCGGCTCCTCACGGCGCCCGGTCCTCTCCGTCGGTCAAATGGCCTCCCCGACAACTCGGTGCGCCTATCTTTACTATTTTAGGTAGTCTAGGTCAAGAACCGAGGAGACGTCATGCAGCGCCGACCCGTCTGCGCGATCGAGGAGTTGCCGCCGGGGAGCATGAAGCTGGTGTCGGCGGGCGCGTTCGGTGTCGGGGTCTACAACATCGGCGGGGCGTTGTACGCGATCGCGAACTACTGCGCGCACGAGGGCGCTCCGCTGTGCGAGGGATACGTCAGGGGCACAACCGAATACGCGCCCGAGTCGCCCGACCGGATCAGGCATGTGCGCGACGGCAGCGTCGTGCGCTGCCCGTGGCACCAGTGGGAGTTCGACATCACCACCGGAGTCAATCTGGCCGACCCGACCAAGCGGGTGCGCACCTACGAGGTCGACGTCACCGATGGGCAGGTGTTCCTGACCGCATGACCGTCATCGACACGTGCGTGCAACCGCACTTCCGCTACAACGCCGAAATCCGGCGGTATCTGGCGGCGCCCCACAAGCTGCGCGCGATCCCCGACGTGGAGCAGCAGTGGTACCAGGCACCCGGCGGTGACTACCGGCAGGACCTCTACGGCGCGCCCTATCCCGGATCGGATCCGGAGGCTGTCTCGCACCATCTGTTCGAGCAGGGCGGTGTCGACTGGGCGATCCTGAACCCGTTGACTCGTGGGAACATCGCCGACTATCTGCTCAACAGCAGGATCTGCGCGGCGGTCAACGACTGGCTGGCGGACCGCTGGCTGGAAGCCGGTGCGGGCCGGTTCCGCGGCACGATCCGGGTCAACCCCGAAGACGTCAAAGGCGCCGTCGCCGAGATCGAGCGGTGGGCCGGCCATCCGCAGATGGTGCAGGTGGGCGTGCCCCTGCAGTCGCGCGAACCGTACGGCAAACCGATGTTCGAACCGATCTGGGAGGCGGCCGCGGCGCACGGACTGCCGGTGGCGGTCCACATCAACGGCGGCAACGGCGTCGATCACCCGCCGACCTTCGCCGGTCACGCGCACACCTATCCCGGTTACGCCTCCTTCATGCCGCTCAACGCGTTCGTCCACCTCGCGACGCTGATCGTGGAAGGGACGTTCGGCAGACACGCCGGCCTGCGCTTCGTGTTCACCGACGGCGGCTACGACATTCTCACTCCGCTGATGTGGCGGCTGGACACCTTCTGGCTGTCGATGCGCGACCAGACTCCGTGGGTCGACCGCTATCCGAGTGAGTACCTCGGCGAGCACGTGCGGTTCTGCACGTCGGCGTTCGACGGCCCGACCGATGCGGGGCTGGCCGAGCGGTGGATGGAGTTCACCGACAAGGCGGAGCTGGTGATGTACGGCTCGCAGTATCCGCACTGGTCGACGACGGACCCGGCCGCTGCGGCCGCCGGGCTCAGCGCGGAGCAGCGCGAGAAAGTGTTGTGGCGCAACGCCAACGAGTTGTACGGGTTGATGAACGATGTCGAGGCGGGAGTGTGATGACGACGACGGAGGAGCGGCGGCAGGCAGCGGCCGAGGATGTCGCGGTGACGATCGTCGACACCGATGTGCATCCGATGCCGGTGTCGGCCGACGTGCTGAAGTCCTACGCACCGGCCGAATGGAAGGACACGCTGTGGCCGACGGGCAACGCCGTCGCGCCCGTCGGGTACTTCTACGACACCCCCGACTCGTACAAGACGAATTCGCTTCGGGTGGACGCCAAACCGCCCGGCGGGGGACTGCCCGGCAGCGATCCGGACTTCGCGGCCGAACAACTGCTGACCCGTGCGGGCGTGAGCATCGCGATGCTGGAACCGATGTGCGACGCCCAGCTGCCTCAGGCCGAGCACGTGCTGAAGGCCACCTACAACGACTGGCTGGCCGACGTGTGGCTGGGCGCGAACAACTGGCACGGCCGGTGGCGCGGGGCGATCAGCGTGACGGCGCAGGACCCCCACGCTGCCGCCCGCGAGATCGAGCGCTGGGCAGACCACCCGTATATGGCCGAGGTGCTGATGACACCGCAGACTCGCGGAATCCCGTTCGGCAGCCCGTATTTCGACCCACTCTACACCGCAGCGGCCCGGCACGGGCTGCCGGTCGCGACCCACCTGATGGGGCAGACGCCGTACGAGCTGATCCCGATCTATCCGGTCGGCAACCCCGCGCACTGGCACGACTTCTTCGCGTCGTGGCCGCTGCTGTACGCGGCGCACCTGATGAGCCTGGTGTTCGACGGCGCGTTCGACCGCCACCCGCAGTTGCGGGTGGTGTTCGTCGAGGGCGGCTTCACGTGGGCGATGCCGCTGATGTGGCGCATGGACCGGATCTGGGAGCAGCGCCGCGGAGACCTGCCGTATGTCCGGCGCAGGCCGTCGGACTACGTCCGTGAGCACGTGCGCTTCACCACGCAACCGCTCGAGGAGGTCAACGTTCGCGAGTACCGCGAGTATCTCGAGATGATGGATCTCGGCGACAATCTGATGTTCTCCACCGACTACCCGCACTGGAGCTACGACTCGCCGGAGTGGGCGGTACGCCGGTTCCCCGCCGATCAACGCGAACGCATCATGCGCGGCAACGCGACCGCGCTCTACGGGCTGCCCGCGACGGTCAAGGCGCTCCCGACGACGCGCGGCGCTGAACCTCGAGGGGAACCACCGGTGGCCGAGCTGACGGACCGCGGGTGACCGCGTGCAGCCTGATCTCCGGCACGTCCACCCCGGGATCGAGGGTGTCGAGCCAGGCGACCGCTTCGGCGACATCGGCGGCCCGGATCGCGTACATCTCGAACGGCACGTCCTGCAGCATGTCCGTTTCCACCGGGCCGGGCGTGACGATGTGTACGGCGATTCCGTCGCGGTCGACCTCCTGAGCCAGTGCGCCGGCGAACCCGTTCATGCCGGCCTTGGCCGCCGAGTACGCGGTCCGCGCCCGCATCGGTTCATGCGCGGCCGACGACGAGATGAACACGAACCGCGAACCCGCCGTCATCCGGGGCAGCGCCGCCGACGTCACCACGAAACAGGAGTCGAGGTTGGCCGACATCGTCGCGCGCCACTGCTCGAAAGTCTGTTTACGCGCGTAGGTTCCGCCCAGTATCCCGGATGCGTGGACCACCAGTCCGATCGCGCCGGCCGCCTCGGCGGCCGGCGCGAAGGTCTCCGGGCTGCTGGCGTCGGCGACGACATAGCGGGCGCCGATCTCCTCGGCGGCCGCGCGCAGCGGGGCTTCCCGGCGCGCGGTGAGCACCACGTCGTAACCGGCCTCGGCCAGCCTGCGTCCGCACGCCTTACCGATCCCGCCGCTGCCGCCGGTGATCAAAGCCGTTCGCACAGTGAACCTTTCACCGTTGACGCTGGGCCAGCGCCTGCGGCGACAGCGCCACGATCCGCTGTTCGGGGTCACCGGCCAGCAGATAGGTCTGGGTGTCGGCGACGTGGCGGGCGGCCAGTTTGCGGGCGCGATCGGCGTCGCCGGCCTCGATCGCGTCGGTGATCTTGATGTGCACACCCAACGCGATCCGGCGCCTGCTTATCGACGGATACTCGCCCTTGGCGGCCGATTCCTGGGCCCACCAGTTCAGGTGCCCGGTCCACAGGGTCTCGAGGCTGCCCACCACCGCCACCATCGTGTGGTTGCCGCAGCCGCGGACGATCTCGTCGTGAAACTGGCCGCCGATCTCGGTGAAGCGGGCGCCGTCCGCGATGTGTTCGGCCATCGCGTCGTTGAGCTCCCGCAGCTTGGGGATCAACGCGTCAGCGCGGTCGGGTCTGCGGGCGGCCAATGCCGCGCACATCGGGTCGAGTTCCTGCAGCGCGGTACCGAGGTCGGCCAGCGGGACATAGTCGCTCTGCAGCAACAGCCCCAGCATGTAGGCCGCATTGGCCTTGGCGGGGGCGTGCACGACGGCACCGCCGCGATTGCCGCGCCGCACCGAGATCAGTCCCTCGGTTTCCAGTATCCGCAACGCTTCTCGCAGCGATACCAGGCTCACGTTGAACTGTTCGACGAGCACTTCCTGGCGCGGGAGCAGGTCGCCGTCGACGAGTTCACCCTCGATGATCTGCCGTCGCAGTTCGTCGGCGACGATCTCGGCGGTGCGGCGGGCGCCGAGCCGGCGACGCGCCTCGGGTCCGATTCCCAGCGTTGTCATGTCTTGGCAATATTAACAGCGATAGCGTCCTCACCAGCGGTCGCTATCTGACAATAGTTATTAAGATGACAAAGAAACCAGGAGACGGTGCGTGACACAGCCGGCACCGACGCCGCTGCGGGACGTGCGGGTCGTCGAGATCAGCGACCGGATCGCCGGCGCATACTGCGGCAAGCTGTTGACCGACGCCGGTGCCGACGTCGTCACGGTGGAACCGCCCGAGGGCAGCGCGTTGCGGCGGGTCACCGTCACGGGTGCACCGCTCGACGAGGCCGCCGACTCGCCGTTGTTCAGCTATTTGAACGCCGGGAAGCGCAGTCGCACAGAGCTTTCCGGTAATCTGCTGGCAGGCGCCGATATCGTCGTCCTCACCGGCACCGCCGGCAGTGTCGATGCCGCGGCACTGCTCGAGGCGTCGCCACGATGCGTCGTCGTCTCGATCACCGACTTCGGCCGTCACGGGCCCTGGTCGGACCGTCCGGCCAGCGAGTTCACCCTGCAGGCCGCCAGCGGCCTGACCGGATTCCGGGGTGATCCCGCCGGCCCGCCGATCTCCGTCGGCGGCGAGGTCGGCGAATACATGGCCGGTGCGTGGGCCGCCTACGGCGCGCTCGCGTTGCGCCACCGGGTGCGCGGCGGCGGGCCCGGCGGCCTCCTCGACCTGTCGGTGCTCGAGGCGATCACGCTGATGCAGAGTGGCGAGTGGCTGCACTCCGCGCTGCTGCAGGTGCCCCCGGTGCGGCGCTCGGTGGAGGTCCCGTCGATCGAACCCGCCAGGGACGGCTACGTCGGCATCAGCATGGTGACCGGACAACAGTGGCTCGACTTCGCCGCGATGGTGGAATGCCCTGAGCTGACCGAAATCCCGCAACTGCAGTTTCAGATCGGCCGTTGGGACTATCGGGACTGGATCCGGGAGCGCATCGGCCCGTGGCTGGCGGGGCGCACCGTCGAGGAGATCGTCGAACTCGGCCAGCTGTTCCGGTTGCCGCTGGCGCCGATCGGCAACGGCGCGACGATCCCGCAGATGGATCACCTCCGTGAGCGCGGTGTGTACGTCGACAACCCGGCCGGCTTCCGGCAGCCGCGACCGCCGTGGCTGATGTCGGCGGCCGCACCGGCGCCGGTCCGTCCCGCACCGACAACCGGCGGCGGAGACGCCCCGTGGCCGCCACGCTCGGCGGCCGCCCCGGCCACCCCGAATCACCTGCCGCTGAACGGGATACGCGTCGTCGACTTCACCGCGTTCTGGGCAGGCCCGGCGGCCACCCACGCGCTGGCCGCGTTCGGAGCCGACGTCATCAAGATCGAGTCTGTGCAGCGACCCGACGGTATCCGCTACTCGGGCGGGATGCGCAAGGACGTCGACGACTGGTGGGAGTACAGCTGGGTTTTCCACGCGATGAACACCAACAAGCGGTCGGTCACCCTGGATCTGCAGTCCGAGCGGGGCCGCTCGCTCGTGTTGCGGCTGATCGCGCAGGCCGACGTCGTGGTGGAGAACTTCTCGCCGCGGGTGATGGAGCAGTTCGGCCTCGACGCCGAGACGCTCCTCGAGGCCAATCCGCGGCTGGTGATGCTGCGGATGCCGGCCTTCGGGCTCGACGGACCCTGGCGCGACCGGGTCGGCTTCGCGCCGACCATGGAGCAGATCGCCGGCCTGGCATGGGTGACCGGTCAGCCCGACGGCCCGCCCGTCGCCCCCCGCGGCGCATGCGATCCGCTGGCCGGCGCGCACGCGGCGTTCGCGCTGCTCGCCGCACTGGAGTGCACGGCACGCACCGGCACCGGGCAGCTCGTCGAGGTGCCGATGATCGAGACGGTGCTCAACGTCACGGCGATCCAGACCATCGAGTACCAGGTATTCGGCCGGGTCATGGAGCGCCGGGGCAACCGCGGGCACGGACCCGCGATCCAGGACGTCTACCGGTGCGCGGGCCCGGACACGTGGCTCGCCGTCACCGCAGGCACCGAGCAGCAGCGCATCGCGCTGGCCGGACTCACCGGCGGAACTGGCGACGAGGTGGCGGCCTGGTTGGCCACCCGCGACGCGGAGGAAGCCGCCCAAACACTCACCGCGGCGGGAGTCCCCGCGGAGGTGGTGATCTCCCCGTCGTTGGCAGTGGGCAACCCGCAACTGCGTCACCGCGGGTTCTTCGAAGCCCTCGACCGTCCCAGTGTCGGCGAAAACCTCTACCCGTGCCCGCCATTCACCCGTCTCGACGGCGCCGAACGCTGGCTGCGACGCCCGCCGCCCCGCCTCGGGCAGCACAACGAGGAGGTGCTCACCGGGTTGTGCGGGGTCACGCCCGATGAGCTCGCGACGCTGACCGCCGAGGGCGTGATCGGCACCCGGCCGAAGGGGCTGTAGCGCAGCGGTTTCAGCGTGCGCGCAGCGAGATCGGCATCGACTCGAACAGGGTCATGTTGTTGACCAAGCTCGGGTAGGTCACCTGTGGTTGCCCCAGCGTGATGTCGTCGGCACGCAGCAGCAGCTCGTCGAGGACGGCGCGGATCTCGGTGCGGGCCAGCATCGCGCCGAGGCAGTGGTGCGGTCCGCCGCCGCCGAACGCCACGTGGGGGTTGTCGGGACGGCCGATGTCGAATGCGAAGGGATCGCCGAACACCTCTTCGTCGCGGTTGGCCGAGCGCAGCATCGACACCACGCGTTCACCCTTCGGGATGATCACGCCGTCGATGTCCACGTCGACCTTGGTGGTGCGGGTCCAGAAGGCGATGGGAGAGACCCAGCGCAGCAGCTCCTCGACCGCCGTCGACCGCACGGACTCATCGGCGCGGTAGCGGTCGATCTGCGCGGGGTGTTCGACGAGTGCTCGTAACCCTTGTGCCAGTGCGATCTTCGTGGTGTCGCTGCCTGCGAAGGCCAGCACGAAGAAGAAGATCTCCAGCTCGTTGGCCGGGATGGACAGCTGCTCACCGTCGTCGTCGGTGACGACGGCGGTGGTCAGGGTGCTCCAAATGTCGTCAGCGGGATGCCTGCGCTTTTCTGCCGTCAGCTCCTGCGCGTAGGAGAACACCTTGGCGAACAGTTCGAGGTGCTCCTGGGCGCCCGCCTCCGAGCCGGTGTCGCTGACTTCGAGGATGAGGTCGAAGGTCTTGAAGACCTCCGCCCGGTCGGCCTCCGGTATCCCGATGATGTCGCCGATCACCGACATGGGCAGCACGTCGGCGACATCTTCGACCCAGTCGCCGCCACCTGACTCGAGGAGTCGGTCGACCATCTCGGTGGCGCGTCGCCGGATGTCTCGTTCCAGTTTGGCGATGGCCTTCGGCGTGAACGCGTGCGACAGCACCCGCCTGCGCTTGACCAGCAGCGGCGGGTCCATGTTGATGATCGTGGGAAACGCTCCGACCGCTCCCACACCCTGGATCAGCGGACCGTCGGCCGCGGTGAACGAGTCGGTGTCTCGGTGGATGCGCTGTGCGTGCCGCAGTTTCGTAGTCATCCAGAAGTCCCGAGTCAGCGTCGCGGCCACGCCGTCGGTGAGCTCGTGGTGGAAAACCGGGCGGTCGCGCCGCAGTTCCGCGAACAGCTCGTCTGGAAAGCCGTTCTGCCACAACATCGGATCGGACAGGTCTACCGGCGTTGTCGTGGGCATTCAGCGCTCCTTCGTGATTCTTGACCTAGAATGCCTAAAATAGTAAAAATAGGCAACGGGCAGACGCGCTGACCTGCGTTCGAACGGAGCCAATATGACTGAGACGGTCGACGAGCCCACCATCGATCCGTCTGAGCGCGAGTTCGGCGCCAGCGGCATCAGCCTGTCGACCTACCGTTTCCCGACCGGATGGTTCATCGTCGGTTTCGCCAGTGACCTGGGCCCGGGCGCGGTCAAGCGCGCGCATTACTTCGGCGAGGAACTGGTGATCTTCCGGACCGCGTCCGGCGCGGTGCACGTCCTCGACGCGTACTGCCAGCATCTGGGCGCCAACATGGGCGTCGGCGGCACGGTCGAGGGGGAGAACATCGTCTGCCCGTGGCACGGCTGGCACTGGACCGGCGAGGGCACCAACGCGCTGATCCCGTACAGCAAGATCGGGTGCAAGCAGAACGTCCGCATCAAGCCCTACCCCTGTATGGAGTGGTACGGATTCATCCTGGTGTGGCATGAACGCCACGGCCGTCCGCCGTACTGGCAACCGCCGGTACTGCCCGAACTCGAGACCGACGAGTACTACCCGCTGCATCCGCACACCCGCATGGTCAACCGGGTCAAGGTGCACGCGCAGATGATCATCGAGAACGCCGCCGATCCGTACCACGTGCAGTATGTGCACAAGGCCGCGAACCCGGCCAACACCGCGTCGTTCGAGGTGTCCGGATACCACCTGCACGCCACGGTGAACGCGAATTTCGGTGGGGGACGGGCGAAGACGTGGTTGACACCGAACGGCCCGGTGGACGCGAAGATCATCTACGACAACTACTCGCTCGGCCTGGGCGTGGTCCGCTTCCCGTCGGAGCTGGTGGCGACGGTGCAGGTCACCGGACAGACGCCGGTCGACGAGGACTACACCGACTACTTCTACACCCAGGCGTCGATCCGGGAGCAGGGCGACGCGGGGGACCGGCCGACCGGTCGCGCCGCGAAATTCCTGCAACTGCAGCAGGAAGTCATCAAGCAGGACTTTTTCACCTGGGAGAACATGAAGTACCTGGAGAAGCCGAACCTTGCCCCCGAGGAGGCGCGCGATTACGCCGCGCTGCGCCGGTGGGCGCACCGGTTCTATCCCGGCGCCGACCCGTCGCCGACCGACTTCGGCTACACCGCCGACGGCCGGCCCGACCCGGCCGCAGCAGGAGCCTGATGCGCGTCGCCCCGGCTCCCGCGGCGTTCGGGGTCGACCGCTTCACCGTGTCCGCCGTGCTCGACTGCCGCGCAGCACAATTCGGCGACCGGGTGATGACGGTAATCGGCGACGTGCCGGTGACGTTTCGCATAACGGTTTCCCGGGTACATCAGGTCCGGTCAACGAAGTGTTCGACGTGCGCACCGTCGGCGACGACGGTCGCGCCGTGGCTCCGGACCAGATCGGCGAGATCGCCTGCCGGCCGCGGGCAGCGCATCGATGAGCGAGGGGTATGCGTCGTCCGCGCCCGGCGTTGTCGTTTCGCGCGACGCCCCCTCACCCTAAAAACTCGCTGAGTCGGTGAAGGAGAACCTATGACGTTGACGTACCAGCAGCAGTTCGTGCTCGACGGCCTGGCCGCGCGCGCGGCGATCCTCAACCTGAACGCGCGCTACGACCGGCTGTTCTCGTCCGGTGATCTCGCCGGGTGGCTGGCCACCTTCCGGCACGCGGGTGCGACCTTCACGCGCGACGGCGAGCCGGCGGCCGACCTGCGCGCCGCGTTCGACGGCGGCGACGGCCAACGGCTCGTCACCGTCGACCACGACATCACCGTCGACGGCGTCGAGGCGACGCAACAGTGCATCGCACTGCTGTTCTGCGACAACACCCTCCGGGCCACCGGCAGCTACACCGACGCCCTCGTCTACGAGCGCGGCGGCTGGTACTTCACATCGCGCCGGCTCGACTGGGACACCGCCGCGCGTCACGACGTGCTACCGGTGTGACGATCCGCTACGACCTGGCGTTCGGTACGTACGGCGACGCGCTGCGCATGGTCGGCACACGGACCGCGCCCAGGTATGCCGGCACCGCGGTCAGCGCCGCCCGCATCCAGCACTTCGCCGCGATGGTGCGCGACGACAACGCGTCCTTCTGGGACGCCGACTTCGCGTGCCGGCAGTGGGGCGGGTTGCTGGCGCCGCCCGCGCTACTGATGGGCTGGCTGATTCCACCGCCGTGGACGCCCGGCGGGGAACCGCCCGTCGCCGCGATCGCGCTGCGGGTGCCGCTGCCCGGCACGACGTTCATCAACGCCGCCAACGAGGTCGAGCTACCGGCCGCCATCGTCGAGGGCGACCGCCTGCACGTGATCGAAGAGGTCGTGTCGGTGTCGCCGCACAAGAAGACGCGAGTGGGCAGCGGACATTTCGTCGAGACCCGCGACGAGTTCCACCGCGAGGACGGGACGCTGGTCGCGGTCAACCGCAACACCCTGTTCCGCTTCACCCCCGAGCGGCAACCCCGGTGAGCCATCCCCTCTGGGCCGAGATCGTGCCCGGAACCGAACTGCCCGGAGTCGCCGACCCGATCGACTACCAGCGGGTCGTGATGAACGCCGGTTCGACGTGGGACTACTTTCCCGGCCATTACGATCCCGAATACGCCGCGGCGCAGGGTCATCCGGCCATCTTCGTGAACACCATGCACATCGCCGGCTTCATCGACCGGGTCGCGACGAGCTGGGCCGGGCCGTGCAGCCGGGTGGTGCGGCGCCGTATGACCCTGCTCGGCTCGATCTACGCCGGTGACTCGATGGTGGGCGCGGGCCGGGTGGTGGGCAAGCGGGACGGCCGGCTGGTCGACCTCGAGATCAGCGTGTCCAACCAGCGCGGCGAATTGTGTTGTCCCGCCGAGGTGACCCTCGAGCTGTCCGGTTAAGCCGGCACCGGCGGCAACGGATCGGCGCTGACGGTGGTCTGCAGCTCGACGTACTCCGAGAGCCCTTCCGCGCCGAACTCGCGGCCGATCCCCGACTGCTTGAACCCGCCGAACGGCATTGTGGTGTCGAGGGTGTACATGTTGATCCCGTACGTGCCCGTACGGATCTCGGCGGCGATGTCCAGGCCGTGCGCGGCGTCGGAGGTCCACACCGAGCCGGCGAGCCCGTACTCGGTGTCGTTGGCGATGCGGACCGCGTCGCGCTCGTCGCTGTAGGTGAGCACGGTGAGAACCGGGCCGAAGATCTCCTCGCGGGCGATGCGCATCGTGTTCGTCGCACCGGTGAACAGGGTGGGCCGGACGTACCAGCCGCGATCCCGCGGGGATTCGGTGCCGCCGAGCACCATTCGCGCGCCCTCGTCGATCCCGGACTGGATGTAGCCCTGCACCCGCTGCTGCTGACGCTGGGCGACCAACGGACCGATGTCGGTGGCCTCGTCGGCGGGATCGCCGACCTGCAGGTCCGCCATCATCCCGGCGAGCGCGTCGATTACGTCGTCATGGCGGCGTTCGCTGACCAGGATCCGGGTCTGGGCGACGCACGCCTGGCCGTTGTTCATCAGGCTCGCGGTCTTCAGGTGCTTGACGGTGCGGTCGATGTCGGCGTCGTCGAGGATGATCGCCGCCGACTTGCCGCCCAGCTCGAGGCTGACCCGCTTGAGTTGTTCCCCGCAGACCGCGGCGATGTGCCGTCCCGTCGCCGAGGATCCGGTGAACGAGATCTTGTCGACGCCCGGGTGGCGCACCAGGGCTTCGCCCGTCTCGCGTCCGCCGGGCAGGATCGACACGACGCCCTCAGGGAATTCGGTCTCGGCCAGCATCTCCGCCAGCCACATCGCGTCGATCGGGGTCTCGGGTGCCGGTTTGACCACCACCGAGCAGCCCGCGATCAGCGCGGGGATCATCTTCGGCATGATCAGGAACTGTGGGACGTTCCACGGCACGATCGCGCCGACCACACCGACCGGCGCGCGGCGCACCTGCACGTCACCGAACAGCCCACGCCGCCGCTCCACCCACGGATAGTCGCGCGCGGCAACCAGATTGAGATGCATCTGCGCGACCGCGCCCGTCGCCTGCCCGAGCCTGCTGAAGCTGCGCGGCGAACCCATCTCGGCGGTGATCAGGTCGGCCATCGCGTCGGTGTGCGCGGCGTACAGCGCGGCCAGTTTCTCCACCTTGGCCATCCGCTCATCGACGCTCATCCGCGGCCAGGGGCCGTCATCGAACGCCTCGCGGGCGGCGCGCACGGCCCGGTCGACATCGGCGGCGGCGGCGGCCGGCGTCTCGCCGATCGGCTGTTCAGTGTGCGGCGAGATCACCGAGATGCGCTGTGCAGTGGCGGGAGCCTGCCAGCGACCGCCGATGAACAGTTCGTCGTAACTCAGCGCTCTCATGGTCACCTCCCACTAAGGTTGCTATTGCTGCAAACATAACAAAAATGGGACCCCGGGAGTGGACACATGGGTGACGACTGGCGCCGATATCCGTACGCGCTGGTTCCCGGCGATCCGCAGTTGGACTTCCCCGCCGCTGAGGCCGAGCACCCCGACTGCCAGTCCGACACCTGGTTCCTGGCGGGGGAGTTGGTCGCGGACACCGGTCGCGGCTATGCGTTCCTGTCGATCGTCAACAAGAACCGGCCCGCCGAGTCGATCGTGGCCGACTTCTACACGTTGGCGTTGTTCGACCTGACCGACGGCCGGTACGCCACCTACACCGACTACGACATGCCGCCGGCCAACATGCGCCCCGGCGCAGAACCGAAACTCACACTGGCACAGGGACATCTGGAGCTGTCCTACGCCTGCCCGGCAGGCACCGCGACCTGGCAGACCAGCCGGGACGACCGGGGTGAGCTGGTGCCCTACACCTACGGCGTCGACTTCGTCGGGTGCGACCCGGCCACCGGTGACGCCATGCGCGTCGCCCTGCACGTCACCCCGACCCGGGGCCCGGTGCCGCTGGGGGCGGCCGCACACAACGGCAGGATCGAATGCTTCGGGCAGCCCGACACGTACTCGTACTTCCAGACCGGCATGACGATGACCGGCACGCTGACGTGGGGCGGGGTGACCGAACACGTCTCGGGCAGCGCGGGCCACGTCGACCGCCAGTGGTTCCCGCTGGTCGCCAACGCCGGTGGACCCGGCGGCGACGTCCGGTGGCGGGCACACGAGTGGCGCACGATCAACCTGGACAATGGGGTGGACCTGAGCATCTGGCATCAATTCGACCGCACGGATCACAATGCGCCGCAACCCTTCTCGGGTGTCACCGTCAGCCATCCCGACGCGCCGCCCGAGTACGCCGGCGACGTCGAGGTGACCGTCGACAGCTACGTCCGATGGCCGGAGACCGTCCGAACACTGGTCCGGCCGCCGCGGGCGGCCCGCTATCTGCCCGACCGGCACCACCTGAGCTCGCCCACGCTCGGCCTGGAACTGACCGGCGAGCCGGTGGTGCGTGCGCCCGCGCACGCCCTGCCGCTGGAGTACATGGAGGGCCCGTACCGATACCACGGCACCTGGCGCGGCCAGGAAATCAGCGGATTCGGCTTCTATGAACGGTCATTGGCGTTGTGGCGCGACTGGGAACTGGTCGACGTGCTCGGATCGGTCCTCGGCGCGGCGGCGATCGCGCCGCTGCGCGAATTGGTCGAGTCCGGGCAGACCACCCACGCCGTCGCGCACATCGACCGCGAACTGCGCCCGCTGGCGACCTCGGCCGCCGCACCGATCCTCGACGACCTCGTCGCCGCGCTAGCGTTACCGCAGTGAGAGAACTCCTGTCCGACGCCTGCGCGCGGGCCGCGCGGTACACCGACGCGCTCGCCACCCGTCCCGTCGCGCCCGCCCCGGCCGACATCGCCGCGCTGGCACGGTTCGACGAGCCGCTGCCCGAGCACCCCGAAGACCCCGCGGCGGTGCTGCACATGCTCGACGAGATCGGCTCACCGGCGACGGTCGCGACCACCGGCGGACGCTATTTCGGCTTCGTCACCGGCGGCACGCTGCCCGCCGCGCTGGCCGCGAATCTGCTTGCCGCCGTGTGGGACCAGAACGGCGCGTACCGCGTGATGTCGCCGGTGGCCGCGAAACTCGAAGAGGTCAGCGCGGCATGGCTGCGTGACCTGCTCGGCCTGCCGGGGCAGGCGGGCGCCGGCTTCACGACCGGCGCCACGATGGCGAACCTGACCGCACTCGCCGCGGCGCGGCACGCGCTGCTGCGCACCGCCGGTTGGGACGTCGAACAGGACGGGCTGTTCGGCGCCCCGCCGATCCGCGTGGTGGTCGGCGACGAAGTGCACGCCAGCGTGCTCAAGGCGCTGTCGCTGCTCGGGCTGGGGCGCGCCCGCGTCGAACGAGTGCCCACCGACGACCAGGGCCGGATGCGCGCCGACGCGCTGCCCGCGCTGTCCCCGTCGACCATCGTGTGCCTGCAGGCGGGCAACGTGAACACCGGGGCGTTCGACCCGGCCGCCGAGATCTGCGCCGCTGCGCACGACGCCGGAGCCTGGGTGCACGTCGACGGCGCGTTCGGCCTGTGGGCCGCGGCCAACCCGCGGCTGGCACACCTAGCCGCCGGTGCCGCCGACGCCGATTCGTGGGCCACCGATGCGCACAAGTGGCTCAACGTCCCGTACGACAGCGGAATTGCGTTCGTGCGCAACGCCGATGACCTGCGGGCCGCGATGACGGTGGGCGCGGCCTATCTGATCGCCGGCGCGGACCGCGAACCGTGCCACTTCACGCCGGACATGTCGCGGCGCGCCAGGGGCGTGGAGGTGTGGGCGGGGCTGCGCTCACTGGGCCGCGCCGGAGTGGCCGACCTCGTCGACCGGTGCTGCCGGCACACACGGCGGTTCGCCGACGGCTTGCGCAGCGCCGGCTACCAGGTGCTCAACGATGTCGTGCTCAACCAGGCGCTGGTGTCGTTCGGCGATGACGAGGCGACCCGCCGGGTGATCGAGCAGGTGCAGGCCGACGGCACGTGCTGGTTCGGCGGCACGGTCTGGCAGGGCCGCGCGGCGATGCGGGTCAGCGTCTCGTCCTGGGCCACCACCGACGACGACGTCGAGCGCAGCCTGGCCGCCGTGCTGCGGATCGCCGGGAGCGCCCGCTGATCCCGATGGTGCGGGCGCACCGCGTCGTCACCGCCGTCATCGGGGCGCCGCCCGAAAATGTGCGGGCGTTCTACACCGACCTGCGCAACATCGTGCGTATCCACCCGCTCGTCGTCGCGGTGCACGCCGGTCCGCGAATCCCGTCGGCCCACGGCTACCGCCAGGACTACCGGATCACGGACCGGATCCCGGTCGGCCCGGTCGTCGTGCGAACCCGCTACCGCGCGCGGATGACAGTGCCGGCCCACGGCGAGGTGACCGCCGAGGTACGGCAGTTCCCGGGGATCCGCATGCACACCGTCGTCACGTTCGCCGCCGCCGGGGACGACGGCACCCGGTTGACCGAGCACATGACGATCGAGGCACCGCGGCCGTTGGCGTCGTTCACCGCCCGCGAGGCGGTCAAGGCACACCGCGAGATGCTCGACGGCATCCGGGACCGGTTCGGCGGTTAGGCGCCCTGGTTTCCGGTTTCACCGTCGGCCGCCGCCGAGCTCGCGTCGAGCACGCTGACCGCGATGCCGTACGGCAGGAACCGCACCTTGCGGGCCGGGTCGGTGTTGTTCTTGTTGGCCCGCAGCGCGTCCAGCTCGGTCGGATACACCTGCTCGATGTGGGCGCCGCCGTCGGCGTCGACGGTGAAGATCGCCCACACACCGTCGCCGGTCTCACCGGTGGTCTCCGGCTCCCGGCGGGGCCGGGTGGAGCGGGTGAACTCGTCGACGAGGCTGGCCCACCCGGCGCGTTCGCCGGAGGTGTTGAGGAACTTGCCGAGGCCGTCGAGCGCGTCGCGCAACCCCTCACCGGCCTCGCGGACGACACGGTCGAAGTCCTCGGGATCGAACCCGAACGGCCCGTTGCTGCTCATGACGCTTCCTCCTCACCGCCCCGCACCGCAGCGCGGCAGTGACACCAGTGTGCCCGCGGGAGGGGCGGTAGTCGACTGAGGTGACCCCGGGGTGGTAGGCAACGGTATGGCCATCTCCCCGGCGGACGCGTTGAGCGCGGTCGAGCGGTCCCCGGCCGCGGTCGGCGCCCATGACCGCGACGCCTGGGTCGGCGCGTTCACCTTCGACGGCGTCGTCGAGGACCCGGTGGGGTCGCAGCCGCACAGGGGGAGTACCGCGCTGATCCGCTTCTACGACACGTTCATCGGGCCGCGCGACATCACCTTCCACCGCGACGTCGACATCGTCAGCGGAGCCACGGTGGTGCGCGATCTCGAGTTGGAGGTGGCGATGTCGGCTGGGGTGAGGATGCGCATTCCCGCCTATCTGCGTTACCACCTCGAAGACGATCTCGACGAGCCGAAAATCGCTGAGATGTCGGCGTATTGGGAGCTGCCCGCGATGGTCGGGCAGTTCCTGCGCGCGGGCGTGCGGTCGGTGCCCGCCGGGGTGCAGCTGTCCCGGGGGCTGCTGACGAACCAGGGTCTGGTCGGCACGCTGGGATTCCTTGGCGGATTCCGCGGGACCGGGCCGGCGGGCAAGCGGCGGTTCGGCGAGTTCCTCGGCGCCGCCACGTCGGGCGACGAGGTGGGGCTGCGGCGTCGGCTCGGCGCCACCCGGATCACCGTCGGCGACCACACCCCGATGAGCGTCCCCGAACTGTTGTCGCGACTGACCGGCGGCCGGGCCCGCAAGGTGATCGCATCCGGGTACAGCCTCGCGGCCGGCATCGACCGCGCCGACGGGCGTGCCGTGCTGATCGCCGACGTCGCGGCGAAACCGTTCGCGATCAGCCGGATTCGCTACTACTCCGCCGCCGGGGACTGACCTGGTCGTTTCGCGATCGGCCGGTACGGGCAACCGGCGGGTATGCCATCTCCGCGCAAGATCGCCGCGGCGGGTGTGGTCGGGGCGGCGGTGCTCGCGGCGTGCCTGATCCTGCCTGCGCTCGGCAGGCTGGCCACCGTCGACGGCACCGCGCCGGCCGCCGCGATCCTCGGTGTCCCGCTCGCCGCCGTGCTGGCCGGCACCGGGATGCGGCACTACGGACCGGGCCGCGCGGTGGCGGTCGCGCTCGCCGTCACCGCCGTCGCCCTGGCCGCCACCGGAGCACTGTCCCTCGTCGTCGCGGTGTCGGCGCTCAACGGTTCCAGCACCACGCTCGCGGCCGGCGTGTTCCTGCTGGGAACGCCGGTCACGTTGGTCCTCGCGCTCGGCTTTCTGGCGCTGCAGCTGGTGCCCGCACGCACCGACGACCGTTTGGCCATTCCGGCGACGGGTAACCGGATCGCATGACACCGCGCCCTGACGACGACAACAGCGAACAGGACGTCGACGAGGACGACAACGTGGCGTCGTCGCGCGCCGGCAAAGAAGGCGACGACGACGGAACCTACGTCGGTCGCACGTTCTCCGATGATTCGATCGACGCCGGCGAGACGGGCGCCGAGGCGCGCAGCAACGACGGTCGCTGACGGAAGCAGGTGCCGCGGGGGGTGACGTCTCGATTCGGTCGCGTCTCGTGCTGGTGCCGTGCGGCTCGTGAGACGGTATGAGCACCATGCGCATCGACGACGAGATCACCTACGAGGAATTCGGCCGTAAATTCTTCGAGACCGCCGTGACCGTCGACCGGGTCGGCAGCGCGATCGCCGACATCGCCGGCGACGAGTTCGAGATGGGACCGATCGCGCAGGGCCCCGGCAAGATCGCCAAGGTCACGGCCAAGGTGCGTATCCAGGAACCGCGGCTGACCCGGGAGGTCGGTCCGCTGATCACGTTCGCGATCCGCATCCCGCTGGAGATCGACATGGTCGTCGACCTGCGCATCGACAAGCCGAAGTTCATGGTGTTCGGCGAGATCGCGTTGCGCGCGACCGCGCGGGCCGCCGAACCGCTGCTACTGATTCTCGACGTCGACAAGCCGCGGGCCTCGGATATCTCGATCCACGTCACGTCTCAATCGCTGCGGGGTGAGGTGGTGCGCATCCTCGGCGGCATCGACGCCGAGATCCGCCGGTTCATCGCCGCGCACGTCGCCGGGGAGATCGACAGCCCGGCGTCGCAGAAGGCGAAGGTCATCGACGTGGGGGCGACCATCGACACCGCCTGGACGGGCGTCTGACCGGCCGGCAGCGTACGATTCGCGGGTGTTTCGCAAACCCCTCACGGCGCTCGCGCTGACCTCTGGACTTCTCGCCGCGGCGGCCGCCGTCGCCGGCCCTGCGCACGCCGACCCCGTCGATGACGCGTTCCTGAACGCGGTCAGTGAGGCGGGCGTGATGATGGGCGATCCCGGCAGCGCCGTGGCGATCGGGGAGCAGGTCTGCCCGATGCTCGCCGAACCCGGCCAGAACGCCGCCAACGTCGCCGCCAAGGTCGCCGACATGGGCGGCATGTCGCTGGGCCCGGCGACGATGTTCACCGGTATCGCGATCTCGATGTTCTGCCCGACGGTGGTGTCATCGATCGGAAACGGCGTCTCGCCGATCCCGCTGCCGTTCCTCGGCATCTAACGCGGTCAACTGCGGGCGTTTGGGCCCGCGTCCGTCTCCGCTGGACCGGCCCTGCAGATGCCGCCAGACCCACGGCATCAGCAGGTTCTTGGTCCACAGCACCTGCGAGTACGCCTGCGACCGCAGCGACGGCGGTCCCTGCCGCGGTCCCGTGGCCGCCCAGTCATGGTTGCCGCCCGGCAGGCCGAGCGCTTCGACCGCGGCGGCGGTGAACAGCATGTGCCCCTTCGGGGAGCCGTGCACGCGGTCGTCGCTCCAGGTGTCCAGCTCGGTCATCGACGGTGCGTTGTAGAGGTCGACGAGCCGGAACCCGTGCCGCTCGGCGGCCGTGCGGATCTCATGGTTGATCTGCTGGACCCGCCCGGCTATCAGCCGTCCGATCGGCAGGATCCGCGTCAGGTCGGGAAAAGTCGTGGTCGCCACGACGGCGCCGGAACCGGCCAGCCGGGCGTGCAACTCGTCGAGATCGGCCAGGGCGCGGTCGAACTTGCGGCCCGGCCGGGTGACGTCGTTCATCCCGACGCACACCGTGATCAGATCGGGTTGCATGGCCAGCGCCTGCGGCACCTGCTCGTCGAGCACGTCGCGGATCCGGCGGCCGCGCACCGCGAGGTTCGCATAACGAAGGCCGGGGCGCTGCTGGTCGATGACGGCGGCGAGCCGGTCGGCGAAACCGAGCAGGCCCACGGAATCGTCGCCGTCCCATAGTCCTTCGGTCTGGCTGTCGCCGATCGCGACATAGCGGGAGTACACGTTGCGCACTCTAGTGAGGAAGCGCCGCCGTCACCTGTTCGACGCCGGCGGTGGCCGCGAGCTCGCGGTGGTGCGCGCTCACCTCGGCGCCGGCCGCACACAGCAGCACGACGAGATCGGTCACGGCGCCCGCGCGGTAGCCGTTGAACTCCGCCGCGACCGCCCACCACGCCAACAACGCGTCCAGGCCGCGGCCGGGGTCGGCGCCGGCGTCGAGCATCGCGGCCGCCGTCGCGGGCAGCAACCGGCGGGCGGCGACCTCGATCGGCTGGGTGCCGCCGGGCAGTTGCGCGTGCACCGACGCACCCGCGCGCACCAGGGTCCGCACCATCTCCGGGTTGACGTTGTCGTTGTCCCCGAACACGTGCATCGGGGTGGCGCCCGCCGAGTCGACGAGCGACGGGTCCACGCCGTTGGCCAGCGCGTGGTTGAGCGCGACGGTGCGGCCCGCCCGCACGATCTCGTGCAGGATCGTCGTGTAGTGCTCGCCACGCGGGGACAACTCGATGCGGCGGCCCGCGTCGGCGCCGGCGTCGATCAGCGCGACCGCGATACCCGAGGCCAGCGAGCGCACGGCGTACCACAGCGGCGAGGCGCCGCACGGGTCGACCGGATCGGGGTCGGCGCCCATCGCGAGCAGTTCGATCACCGCGGAGTCGCCGCGGTGCGCCCGGGCGAACAGGTCGAGGACGTCGGCCGACAGCGCGCGCGTCCAGGCCGGCGGCGTCACCCCGAGCAGCTCGAGCGCCCGCAGCACGGCGTCGCGCTTGACGCCCAGGTCATACCACGGCCAGGGTCCTTCGCCCTTGGCGACGAAGTCGTCGACCGGCAGCCGGGATTCGGTGACCACGGAGCGTCCGCCGTCGTCGTAGTCGATGCGGAACACCACGTCGGCGTCGTCGCGGCAGATCGCCACCGACGCCGGCCCGTCCTGATAGTGGGCGAGTTCGACCACGCGAGAATTGTGCACAGCGGCGCGCGGAGGCTGCGACGCGGGTGACGTCACAGCAGCCGGGGCAGCCGGAGCGGGCGGCCGATGACGCTGAGCTGGCCGAGGATGTCCTCGAGGTGGGTCAGCGGCAGCTCCATCCGCCACTGCGGCACCGACGCCGACAGCCGCACCACCCCGGGCGCGAACGTGATGGCCGTGAACTGCAGGCCGTGCGGCAGTTCGGGCAGCCGCACCGGGTAGGCGGGCAGTCCGCCGGGCAGCGTCCAGCGGGTGCGGCGCAGCGTCAGGCCGCGCGGGTGCAGCCACAGCGTCGAGCCGTCCAGCCGTGCGTCGACCTCGACGTGGCCGGCGCCGGGCCGGCGCGCCAGCCGCAACCGCGCGACGCCGTCGGGACCGATCTCGCCGGACAGCCGCGGCGCGGCGGATTCGAACAGCCCGTCGAGCACCGGCGCGGGGACTTCGAGGGTGAGCTCGACCGGCGCGGCCACCAGCACCGGCGGCACCGACGGCCGGATGTGCACATTGTGCAGCACCGCTGTCGCATGATCGAATTCGGCGTTCTGCCAACGGATGTCGCGCGCAGCGAGCCGGACGTCGTTGAGTTGACCGACGGACAGTCCGCGCGCGTCGAGCCGCGAGTCGAACTGCGTGACGGTCAGGACGAGGTCACCGGTGTCGAGGCCGACGGTCAGCCGCCGCCCGATCACGAGCCGGCGCAGCGTGAAGAACAGCGTCCGGTACGCCGCCGCCGCACCGCTGCTGATCGGCGCGACCGCCGCCGCCGACCACAGCGCGGAGAGCATTTCGACGGGCCGCAACGGGTCGAATCGGCGCAGGGACAGCGGGCGCGTCATGGCTTCAGCATTCCCGTTCGCGACCGGTTCCGTACATTGGGGCCAATGACCTCCGTGGTAATCGTCGGCAGCGGCTTCACCGGGTTCGAGTGTGCGCGGGCGTTGTCCCGCAAGTTCCGCAAGGCGGGCGCCGACGTCGACATCTCGATCATCTCACCCGTCGACTACATGCTCTACACGCCGCTGCTGCCCGACGTCGCCGGCGGCCTGGTGGACGCGCGCTTCGTGGCGATCCCGCTGGCGAACGCGCTGCGCGGGGTGCGGGCGATCCGCGGTCGGGTCGACGACGTCGACTTCGAGGGACGCACCGTCACCGTCACCGATCCCGAGGAACGTTCCCGGGCGGTGCCGTGGGACCGGCTGGTGCTGACACCCGGTTCGGTGACCCGGTTGTTCGATGTGCCGGGCCTCGCCGAGCACGCCCGCGGCCTCAAGTCGACCGCCGAGGCGCTGTACCTGCGCGACCATGTGCTCGAACAACTGCAGCTGGCCAACGTCGACGACGACGCCGGCCGTGCCGCGGCCCGGCGCACCATCGTCGTCGTCGGCGCGTCGTACTCGGGTACCGAACTGGCAGTGCAGCTTCGGGCGCTCGCCGACGCCGCGGCCAAGCACATGGGCTTCGCCGCCGACCAGGTCACCTTCGTGCTGCTGGACCTCGCCGAGCAGGTGATGCCCGAGGTGGGGGAGAAGCTCGGCGCCGCCGCGCAGCGGGTGCTCAAATCGCGCGGCATCGACGTGCGGCTCGGCGTGACCCTCAAGGAGGTCCACCCCGAACACGTTGTGCTCAGCGATGATTCGTTGCTGCGGACGCACACCGTGGCATGGGTCACCGGGGTCACCGGTGCGCCGCTGATCGAGAAGCTGGGCCTGGAGACCGAACGGGGACGGCTGAAGGTCACCACGGAGCTGCAGGTACCGGGCCATCCGGACGTGTTCGCCGCCGGGGACGCCGCGGCGGTGCCCGACGTGACGCAGCCCGGCAAGATTACGCCGCCAACCGCCCAGCACGCCACCCGGCAGGGAAAAGTGTTGGCGCACAACGTCGCCGCGAGCCTGGGCTACGGGACGACCAAACGGTACAAGCACCGCAACATGGGCCTGGTCGTCGACCTCGGGCCACGCTACGCGGTGGCCAATCCGCTGAACATCCAACTGTCGGGGTTTCCGGCGAAGGTGGTGACGCGTGGTTACCACGTGATGGCCATCCCGCGCGGGGTCAACCGGTGGGCGGTGACGCTGGCGTACCTGACCGATCTCTTCTGGGACCGCTCCGTCGTGTCGTTCGGGCTGTCCTCGCGCGAGGACGCGCAGTTCTCCGCCAGCGAGGGCATCCCGATGCCGAAAGCGGACTGATTCAAACCCCCGATTGCGGGGAACTGTTTCGGCATGGCTACATATCGCGTGCTGAACCCCAAGGGCGAGGTTGTCGACACGAAGGACATCGAGAGTGCCGACGACGCCCATGCGTGGTTCGTCGACCAGAAGGCGGAACCGGAACTCGGCTGGCGCATGGAGGTCAAGACCGACGACGGGGACTGGGACTTCTTCGACAGCAGCGAGGGCGACCGCAAGTACTGACGCGTTCTGCACGCTCGCGATAGAACGGTGGGCATGCCGAAGTTGAGTGCCGGGTTGCTGCTGTACCGGATCGTCGACGACGAATTGCAGGTGCTGATCGGTCACCCGGGTGGTCCGTTCTGGGCGCGCAAGGACGACGGCGCGTGGTCGATCCCGAAAGGCGAGTACGCCGAGGGTGAGGACCCGTGGACGGTGGCGTGCCGGGAGTTCGAGGAGGAACTGGGCAAGCCGCCGCCCACCGGCCCGCGGGTCGACTTCGCACCCGTCCGGCAACCCAGCGGCAAGATCATCACCGCGTTCGCCGTGCGGGGCGATCTCGACCTCGAGGGCACGTTCTCCAACACCTTCAGCCTGGAATGGCCGAAGGGGTCGGGCAAGGTCAGGGAGTTTCCGGAAATCGACCGGGTGGCTTGGTTTCCCGTGGCCGAGGCTCGGTCGAAGCTGCTGAAAGGTCAGCGCCCCCTGCTCGACCGCCTGCTGACGGTGGTCGAAGACGACGCAGCGGACGGGTCTCGATCGCGTTGATGGTCAGCGCGCGGCCGTGGATCCGCCATCCGGCGCGGGTGCGCAGATACTCGTCGTCATAGCGCACGTGCCACACCAGGTCGGTGGGATTGCCGTCGCTGACCGTCCAGTGGTGGGCGATGCAGGTGATGCGGCCCAGCGCGTAGTCGGGTTCGTCGGCCGCGGCGTACACCTCACCGACGATCGCGTGCTCGGTGCGGGTCACGGCGGCCAGCGCCGCCATGGCCGTCCGCACGCCGTCGCGGCCGTGGTGGCGGCGCACCGGTTCCAGGGTTCGCGGCGGGTCGGGCAACCGCAGTTCGGCGGTCTCGGTGAACAGTTCGGCGACGTCGTCGAAGCGGCGGTCGTCGACTGCCGACGCGTACAGGTGCACGAGGTCGGCGACGGCCAACCGGTCGGCGATGCGCAGCGTCATCGCCTCAGCCCCAGCCGGTCCGCGCACGCCGACAGCATGTCGCGGGCCTCGCCGATGGCGGCGACCGGTGGCATCGCCAGGATCAGCCGGTCCGCCCCGAGCGCGGCGAGTTTCCCGGCCCGCTCGGCGTCGATCTTGGGCACCAGATGGCCCAGCGACAGCTCCAGCGCGTCGGGGTCGCGTCCGGCGCGCTCGGCCTCGTCGCGCATCAGGGTGACCAGCGCGGTGAGGTCGGCGCCGCCGACGCCGAGCGGCTGGAAGCCGTCGCCGAACCGGCCCGCCCGGATCGCCGCCGCGCGGCTGTGCCCGCCGATGTGCACGGGAATCCGCCCGGCCGGCTTGGGGTAGCACATCGCGTGCGCGAAATCGAAGAACTCGCCGTGGAATTCGGCGCCGTCGGGTTGGTCCTCCCAAAGCAGCCGCAGCACCGCGAGCTGTTCGTCGGCGCGGCGCCCGCGGCTGGCGAAGTCCGCTCCGCACGCCTCGATCTCCTCTTTGAGCCAGCCCATCCCCACGCACAGCCGCAGCCGGCCGCCCGAGAGCGCGTCGACGGTGGCGACCCGCTTGGCCAGCGCCACCGGATGATGATTGGGCAGCACCAGCACACCGGTGGCCAGTCCCAGCGTGCGGGTGTGCGCGGTCAGAAACGCCAGCAGGTCAAGTGGATCGGGCACCGGGCAGTCGGCGGGCAGCTCGACCCGCCCGGACGGGTCGTACGGGTACACGCTGGTGTACTGCGACATCAGCACGGTGTGTTCGACCACGACGATCGACTCGAACCCGCATGCCTCCAGATGCGCGGCGAACGCGGCCATGTAGCCGGGGTCGGCGGTGACCCCGGAGGCGACGGGTGCGACGACGGCGAACTTCACGGCAGCGGCGGCAGTCCGTTGCTTTCCCGGATGGTGCGCCGGCATTCGCGGCGGGTCTCGCCGGTCTGCTGCATACACACCCGCACCGGGGACTCCTCGGCGAACGGCAACGGCTCCTCGGTCGGTTCGGGGGTCAGGGTCGGGCTGGGGATGTCGCCGTCGGTCAGCGACCAGATCGACGCTCCGGTGGTCTGCAGCGTCGAGCAGTACGCGGTGGCGCCGTCGGCGGTCGTCGCGGTGCTGCCGACCGGCGAGCAGTCGGCGCCGATGACGGCGGCGGCGGGTGCCGCGGTCGTCGTGGGGGCGGCCGTAGTTGTTGGTGGGGTGGTCGTTGGTGGGGTAGTCGTCGGCGGGGGCGTTGTCGTGGTGGTCGTGGCGGCCGCCGTGGTGGTCGCGGTGGTCGGGGCCGTGGCGGCCGGGCGTTCCTCGTCGGCGCGGCGGAACTCGAACAGCGCCACCGCCACCGCGACGATCAACAGGACCGCGAGCACCGCCGGCACGAGCACGCTCGTGCGCATCAGCGAGCGTTTCGACACGACCGGCGCCAGTGTCGTGCGGTCGTCGCCGGCCGAACCGTCGAGGTGGTGGCTCAGCGCCCGGGCGAAATCCGCGCACCGCTCGAACCGGCCCTTCGGGATCTTGGCGAGCGCCTTGGCCAGCACCGGGTCCAGGTTCGCGAGGTCGGGCCGGTGCGCACCGAGGGCCGGCGGCGCGGCCGACAGGTGCCGGCTGATGACCACCGCGGGGTTGGAGTCACGAAACGGCGGCGAACCGGTCAGCAGGTGAAACGCGGTGGCCGCCAACGCATATTGGTCGGCGCGGCCGTCGAGGGCCTGACCCATGAGTTGCTCGGGCGCGGCGTAGGACACGGTGCCCACCGTCATGTTGGTCTCGGTCAGCCCGCTGATCTGGTCGGCCCAGCGTGCGATACCGAAGTCCGCCAACAAGATTCGTCGATCCGCCGAGTCAGGGCCGGCGAGCAGGATGTTGGCGGGCTTGACGTCGCGGTGCAGCAGGCCGCGCTGATGGGCGTAATCGAGGGCGTCGGCGACGGCGGCGACGATCGCGGCGACCTCACGCGGGGGCAGCCCGTCGGGATGGTCCTGCAGCAGCCGCGCCGCGTCGGTGCCCTCGACGTAGTCCATCGAGATCCAGATCTGGCCGTCGGCCTCGCCGCGGTCGTGCACGCCGACGATGTGCGGGTGCCACAGGGTGGCCGCGATGTCGGCCTCGCGGTGGAACCGCTGGCGGTACTCGGCGTCGGCCGACACCGAGGCGGGGAGCACCTTGAGCGCGTCGCGGCGGGGCAGCCGGGGATGCTGAGCCAGGTAGACCTCGCCCATCCCGCCCGAGCCGAGCAACCGGACGATGGTGTAACCGGCGAACGTCGCACCATCGGCCAACGGCATGGGCGAATACTACGAGACGGGTTACAGGTCGAGCGTGAGATCGGTGCCCTCGGCGCCGCGCGACACGCAGATCAGCATCTGTCCCGCGGCTCGCTCCGGATCGGTCAGCAGTGCGTCGCGGTGGTCGACTTCCCCGGCCAGCACCCGGGCGCGGCACGTTCCGCAGAACCCCTGTCGGCACGAGTACCGCGCGGGCACCCCGGACCTGGTCAGCGCGGCCAGCAGCGTCTCGTCGGCGCCGACCTCGACGGTGGCGCCGGTGGACGCGACCGTGGCGGTGAACGCGGTCCCGTCGACCACCGGCGGGGCGGCGAACCGTTCGAAGTGCAGTTCCACGCCCGCACGCCCGACCAGCCGGGCCCGCACCGCGGTCAGCAGCGCCGCGGGTCCGCACGCGTAGACGGCGGTGCCGTCGGGGCAGTCGCCGAGCAGGTCGTCGGCGGACGGCAGGCCGGCGACGTCGTCGGTGCGGATCTCGACGTGGCCACCGAGGGCGCCCAGTTCGTCGAGGAACGGCAGGCTGTCGCGGCTGCGGCCGGTGTAGACCATCGACCAGTCGACGCCGAGCCGCTGCGCCAGCCCGAGCATCGGCAGGATCGGGGTGATGCCGATCCCGCCCGCGATGAACCGCAGCCGGCGGGTCGGTGAGCCGTATCCCGGCACGGTGAGCGGAAACGCGTTGCGGGGCCCGTGGGTGGCCACCGTCGCACCCACGTCCAGCACGTCGTGCACCTCGACCGAGCCGCCGCCGCCATCGGGGATGCGCCGCACCGCAATTCGGTACGAGTCACGGTCCTGCGGGTCTCCGCACAGCGAGTACTGCCGTAGCCGACCGCTGGGCAACTCGATGTCGAGATGCGAACCGGGATGCCAGCGCGGCAGCGGCCGGTGGTCGGCGGCGGCCAACCGCAGCGCCACCACGTTCTCGTCGTGGGCGACCACCGAGCGCTCGACCACTGTCAGCATCAGCGTCGAGTCGTGCGCGTCGGGCAGTCGCACCCGCCGGGCGCGGCCGGACACGGTCTCCATGCCCGAGATCACCGCTCCGGCCACGCCGATCAGCATGTCGCGGCGGCGCCGGCGAAACGGGTTGGGTGGCAGCGCCCGATAGCGTTCGCGCAGGCTCATCACAGATGCGCGGCGCGGGCGGCGGGGGAGGCGGCCAGGTAGGCGACGGCCTGGGCGGTCGAGCCCATGTCCTCCGGGGAGTATCCGGGCCGGAAATAGGACAGCGTGTTGGTGCCGAACAGGGTGCGGAACCGCGGCAGCAGCCCGAGAGCCGAGTCGCGTCGGCGCATCCGCTGCATCTCGAGCCAACCGATGTCGGTCGCGGGGTCGGACTTCATCAGGTACCAGGTACCGCGCTGGAAGAACACGAACATCGCCGTCGCCGCCACCGCCATGGCCCGGATGCGATCGGGGTAGCTGTCGTGGAAGTAGACCGCGACGTCGTGGGCCACGCAGCGGTGCTCGACCTCCTCGCTGCCGTGCCAGCGGAACAGGTCGACCATCGTCGGGTGTGCGCCGTGGTCGTCCCAGCTGGAGTTCAGCGCGAAGTCGCCGAGCACGGCGGTGTAGTGCTCGAGCGCCGCGATCAGCCACAGCCGCTCGCACAGATTGCTCAGTCGCCGGTCGGGATCGTCGAAAGGCTTGGCCGCCAACACCTTTCCGAACATGTAGTCGACCAGGTCGAGCATCGGCGCCACATCGAGGCCGTTGCCGATCAGGAAGTCGCGGATGACCTCGTCGTGGGCGGCGGCGTGGGTGGCTTCCTGCCCGCTGAACCCGCGGATGTCGTCGGCCAGCTTGGGGTCTCGCACCAGCGGCAGCGCCTCGTCGAGCGCGGCGACGAACCAGTGTTCGGCCGCGGGCAGCACCACGTTGAACAGGTTGATCATCGTAGAGGCGACGGGATGGCCGGGGATCCATTCCAGCGGGATGCCGGACAGGTCGAAATGCACCTTGCGCGCCTGGATCTGCACCGGGCCCGGGTCGATCTCCTCGCTGAACCGGCGTGGTCGAAGCGTCATCGCGGCTTCACCTCCGATGGTTGTGGCCTGCAGTTTAATCGGTTACCCGGGAACGCAGGTTTCAGGTAGTTGCGTGGCGTCAATAGGACTGCCATGCCGGGGATCTTCGACTGGGCCAAACAACAGGTGACCGCCCGCGTCCCGAAGGCCGACCTCGACCAGCGCGATGCCGACTACATCCGCGAGCAACTGCCGGGGCTGTGGCTGCTGGCGTCGCTGTACTTCCGCGCCGACGTGCGCGGTCTGGACCGCATCCCGGCCGACGGCCCGGTGTTGTTGGTGGGCAACCACAGTGGCGGCAACCTGCCGCCCGACACATTCGTGTTCACGTTGGCGTTTTGTTCGTACTTCGGGGTCGAGCGGCCGTTCTACCAGTTGGCGCACAACCTGGTCGTGTCCATGCCCGGGCTGGGGTCGCTACGCAAGTTCGGCACGGTGGCGGCCAACCACGACAACGCCACGCTGGCGCTGAGCGAGGGCGCGGCGTTGCTGGTGTATCCCGGCGGCGACTACGAGGTGTTCCGGCCGTCGTGGGAGCGCCACAAGGTGGACTTCGGCGGCCGCAAGGGGTACGTGAAACTCGCCCGCGATGCGGGCGTGCCGATCGTGCCGGTCGCGAGCGTCGGCGGCCAGGAGGCGGCGCTGTTCCTCGACCGCGGGCAGTGGCTGGCCCGGCTGCTGCGGGTCGACCAGGCCGCCCGCCTGAAGAGCGTGCCGATCCTGTTCGCCCCGCCGTGGGGACTGACGGTCAGCGACATGCTCCCGCGGCTACCGCTGCCGACGAAGATCGCGATCGAGGTACAGGACCCGATCAGCGCCGAGGACATCGCCGCCAGCGACGACGACGTGATCAACGACAAGGTGCTGGCCAGCCTGCAGAGCGGCGTGGACGCGCTGGCCGCGCGCCGGCGGTTCCCGGTGATCGGCTGAGGTGACGCCATGAGAGTGCAGCGCCAGTGCGTGATCGACGCGGACCGCGAGCAGGTGTGGAAGGTGGTCAGCGACCCCGGCAGCTATCCGCAGTTCATGGCCAGCCTGGAGCGCTGGGAGACCTTGACCGAAGGAGACGCGGGGCTGGGGTCCCGCTACACCGTGCACTGGAAGGTGGGTTCGGTGCCGATCGGCGGCACGGTCGAGGTGGTGGAGTTCGACGTACCGCGCGAGGTGTCGTGGATCGGCATCACCGGGGTGTCGCAGCGCGGCCGGTTCCGGTTGCGCAGTACCGACGACGGCCGCACGAAGGTGACGTTCCGGCTCGCCTACGAGTCGGCCGGCAACCTGCTGGGGCTGATCGCCGACCGGGTCGCGGCGCGCCAGGTCGGTCGCACGATGAGCGCGACGCTGAAGAACCTCCGCCAGATGGTGGAGAGCTGACTCAGGCCGGCGGGGGCGGGGCTCCCGCGCCCGGCGCGCCCTGAATCGGGACCACCGGCGTCGGCGTCACGGTCGTGATGCCGTTGCCACCGACGGTCGGGCCGCCGCCCGAACCCATCTCCGCGAGCATGTCGGCCGCCTTCTGGCTGCAGTCGAGCATCAGCAGCATCCGGCCGCCACCGGTGATCTTCTGCTGGTCGACCAGGCACTGCGCCTGGGGGAGCACGCTGCCGAACGAACCGCCGAAGTAGGCCTTCACGCCCTGGGACTTCAGCAGCTGCAGCGCCTTCTGGTAGGGCTCGCCGACCACGTTGTAGTTGTTCGCCGCGGGCTGCGACATCGCAATCCCGGCGCCGACCAGCGCCGCGGAACCGACCGCGACCAGCCCGCCGCTGAGCACTACAAGCTTCTTCACGTGATCTCTCCTCGGTCGGTGCGGTGCGAACATATCGCAGACGTGACGAATGTGAAACCGGAGGAGAGTGCGCCGGCGTTACAGCGGGCTCGAGGGGGAGGGCTGCACCGCGGCCCGCATGATCTCCCCGAGCCGGGCCGCCGCGGCGTCGCCGAACAGGTCTTCGAGCAGCACCTTCCTGCCGCCGGGTCCGGTCAGGGGCACCCGCCAGTTCGGGTACTCGTCGCTGGTGCCGGGCTGGTTCTGGGTGCGTAGGTCACCGACCGCGTCGGCCAGCGACATCGCCAGCAGCCGCGACGGGGTGCGGCCGAGATAGCGGTGCAGCGCCTCGACGACCGCGGCGGTACCGGGATCCGGGTCGTCGTCGAGCAGCCCGACGCGGCGCAGCTCTTCGAGCCAGGCCGCCTGCTGTTCGCGGTCGGCGGCGAGTTCCTCGGCCGCGGGCCGGGTCAACAATCCGAGTTCGTCGCGTAGCCGGACGTGTTCGCCTGCCAGGTAGCCGGCCGTCGGCGGCAGATCGTGGGTGGTGACCGCGGACAGGCAGTACTCGCGCCACCGTTCGGCGGGCAGGGGTCCGCCGCCCCCGTCGCGGTCGGCCTCGAACCACAGGATCGACGTCCCGAACAGGCCGCGCTCGTGCAGATAGTCGCGCACCCACGGCTCGACCGTGCCGAGGTCTTCGCCGACGACGACAGCGCCGGCGCGGTGCGCCTCCAGCGCGACGATGCCGATCATCGCGTCGTGGTCATAGCGGACGTAGGTGCCCTCGGTGGGTGGCGCGGCCTCCGGGATCCACCACAGCCGAAACAGACCGATGATGTGGTCGATACGGACCCCGCCCGCGTGCCGCAGCACCGCGCGGACCAGCGCCCGGAACGGCTCGTAGGCCCGGCGTTCGAGTTCGTCGGGCCGCCACGGCGGCTGGGACCAGTCCTGTCCGAGCTGGTTGAACTCGTCGGGCGGCGCGCCGGCGGTCACGCCGAGCGCGAGCACGTCCTGCAGCGCCCACGCGTCGGCGCCGCCCGGGTCGACACCGACCGCGAGATCGTGCATGACGCCCAGGCCCATCCCGGCCTGCTCGGCGGTGGCCTGTGTCGCGGTCAGCTGGTCGTCGAGCTGCCACTGCAGCCACCGGTGGAAGTCGACGGTGTCGGCGTGCTTGCCGGCGAACGCGGCGACCGCCGGCCCCGCGGGGTGCCGCAGATCTTCGGGCCACGTCCGCCAGTCGCCGCCGTGGCGTTCGGCGACCGCGCACCAGGTCGCGAAGTCGTCGAGGTCGGCGCCCTCGCGCTCCCGGTACGCGGCGTAGGCGAGCTCGCGGCCCGCTGACCGCGGCACCGCGTGCACCTCCTTCAACGCGGCGCGCTTGGCCTTCCAGGCCGCGTCGCGGTCGATCCGGTCGGACTTGTCGGCGCGCGCCTGCACGTCCTCGCGCGCCTTGCGCAGCCGGCCACGCCTGCGCAAGTGGGCATACTCCGGGATGGCCTCCACCCGCAGATAGATGGGATTGACGAAGCGCCGCGAGGTTGGCAGATACGGCGACGGTTCCATCGGCGCCGTCGGCGCCGCCGCGTGCAGCGGGTTTACCAGGACGAAGTCGGCGCCGTGCCGGGCCGCCGACCACACCGCGAGATCGGTCAGGTCGGTCAGGTCGCCGATGCCCCACGACCACCGCGACCGCACGCTGTAGAGCTGGGTGGCCAGCCCCCACTGCCTGCCGGCCGGCGGCTGCAGCGAGGCGGGCGAGACGATGACCGGTGCGCTGACCTCGGCGTCGGCGAGCTGCAGATGCAGCCGGTGGTACCCGATCGGCAGATCGACGGGCAGCTCGAATGTCGCCTCGCCGACCAGCCGGCCGTCGAGATCGTAAGGGCCGCTGTTGTTTTCGAGTTGACGAAGGCCGCTGCGCACGGTGCCGTCCTCGAGCCGCAGCCACGGGTGCGCCGGATCTCCGTGCGTGACATGAACCCAGAACCGCGAGGCGGTGCCCGCGCGGCCGATCACCGTCGGCGGCAGCGGCCGCGCCCAGTACTCGCGGTCGTGCGCCGCCAGCGCGGCGCGGCACTCCGCGTCGGTGCCTGCGGGCACCCCCAACGCCGCGAGCACCGCGACCAGGGTCGACGCGGCGACCGGCGTCACCGTTCCCGTCCAGTCCTCGTATTCCGTTGCGACACCGTAGCGGTGCGCCAACTCGACCAGTGCGGCCGCCGGATTCGTCATGGCGCCAATCTTGCCCGGCGGGCGCAGTCGCGTCTCGTCACGCACTCGCAGATACCCGTTGCACGGAAAGCCAATCCCGGCGGATCGGTAGGGTCGGTGCGTATGGGCGCCGACCGGACTCAGACCGAGCCGGACCGGGCGCAGACCCGGCGGGCACGCGTCGCGGTGGCGGCGCTGTTCCTCACCAACGGCGCGGTGTTCGCCAACATCCTGCCGCGGTATCCGGAGATCAAGTCCGATCTGGGGTTGTCCAACTCGGCCTACGGCGCCGCCGTGGCGGCGTTCTCCGTCGGCGCGCTGGCCGCGGGGCTGACCGCGGCCGCGCTGATCCGGCGGTACCGCTCGTCGCGGGTCGCGGTCGTCGGCACCATCGGCATCGGGGTGTTCGTCCTCGTCGCCGGGGTGGCCACCTCACCGGCGATGCTGGCGGGCGCGCTGTTCGTGGCCGGCGCCTGCGATTCGGTCACCGACGTCGCGCAGAACGCGCACGGGCTGCGGGTCCAGCGCATCTACCGGCGCTCGATCATCAACTCGCTGCACGCGGTGTGGGCGGCCGGGGCCATCCTCGGCGGTCTGATGGGCGGCGCCGCGATCGCGCTCGGCATCTCGCGCGCGGTGCACCTCGGCGTCGCGGGCGCCCTGTGCAGCGCGGTGGTGCTGGTCGCCTACCGCCACCTGCTGCCCGGCGCCGACGACGACGGGCATCCGGCCGCGCAGGAGTCCGGGCGGGGCCGCGCCGGTGTGGCGGTGTACGCGACGCTGCTGGCCCTGGTGGTGCTGGCGGTGGCCGGCGCCACCGTCGAGGACGCCGGAAACACCTGGGCGATCCTGTATCTGCGCGACAGCCTGGACGCCCCCGCGGCCCTCGCGGTCTCGGGTTACATCGCCGTCGTCGGGTCCATCTTCGTGGGCCGGCTGGTGGGCGACCGGCTGGTCGACCGGTTCGGCGAACGCGCGGTGGTGCGGGCGGGCGGAGCGGTGACCGCGCTGGGCATGGGGCTGGCGCTGGCGTTCCCGTCGGTGCCGGGCACCATCGCCGGGTTCGCGCTGGCCGGGCTCGGGGTGGCGGTGGTGATCCCGTCGGCGATGCACGCCGCCGACCAGTTACCCGGGCTGCGGCCCGGCAGCGGGCTGACCATCCTGACCTGGCTCATGCGGATCGGCTTCTTCGGCGCGCCCCTGCTGGTCGGGGTGATCGCCGACGCGGCGGGCCTGCGGGCGGGGCTGCTGGCGGTCCCGGCGGTCGGGGTGGTGATCGTGGTGCTGGCCGGTGCGCTCAGTGCGCGACACCGGCGAGTTCGATCGTGAGCACACCGCCCACGATCAGCGCGATGCCCAGCGCCATCACCCAGGTCAGCGGCTCGGCGAACAGGAAGCGGGCGATCACCGCGACCAGCGCCACCCCGCACGCCGTCCACACCCCGTAGGCGATGCCGACCGGCATGCCCAGCCCGAGCGTCAGCCACAGCAGGTAGAAGGAGGCGACGTAACCTGCGACCACCGGTGCGATCCACACCTTGCGCCGGAAGCCGTCGGAGGCCCGCAGCGCCAGCGTCGCCACCACCTCGATGACGATCGCGGCGGCCAGCGTCCCGTACATCACCGGCGCGGCACCGCGTGATGGGATCCGAGTTCGATCAGCAGCACCCCGCCGATGATCAACGCGATGCCGACGACGACGGGTGTGGTGAACGGATCACCGAACAGGACCGCGGCGAGCACGGCGGTGCAGGCGGTGCCCATCGCTCCCCAGATGCCGTAGGCCACGCCGACCGCCATGCCGGTACGCAGCACCATGGTCAGCAACACGAACGCGCCGAGGTAGCCGCCGACGACGACGATCAGCCACGCCCGATGGTCCTGCGATGCGCGCAACGACAGTGTCGCCGCGACCTCCACGCTGATAGCCGCGCCCAGCAGCGCCCACTTGTGCACTCCACCACGCTAATGGCTTGCCGCGGTGAGCCGGGACTGTCGGTGCCCGCGCGTAGCCTGGATTTGCTGTTCTCATCGACCCGAGGAGTTTTCATGACCGATTCCCAGCGCGCGCTCATCGCTGTCCTGCTCGACAGGTCGGGGTCGATGGAGTCGATCAAGTCCGACACCGAGGGCGGGTTCGACGCGTTCATCGGCGACCAGCGCGGCGGCGACCTCGATGTCCGGGTGACGTTGGCGCAGTTCGACACCGAGTACGAGGTGGTCTATGCGAACCGGCCGGTTGCCGACGTTCCGCCGCTGCAGCTGCAACCGCGCGGGGCGACGGCCCTCTACGACGCCGTCGGCAAGCTGATCACCGACGTCGGTGCCGAGCTGGCCGCGCTGCCCGAAGAGCAGCGGCCCGGCCGGGTCACCGTGGTGGTGCTGACCGACGGGCACGAGAACTCCAGCAAGGAGTGGACGCACGACGCGGTGAGCAAGGCGATCGGGCGTCAGGAAAGCGAATACTCCTGGGATTTCGTCTTTCTCGGCGCGAACATGGACGCGGTCGCCATCGGTCAGCAGCTCGGCTTCTCCGCCGACCGGTCGATCACCTACGCCGCCGACGGCGACGGTGTCGGGGCCGCGTGGGCGTCCACCTCGGCCTTCGTGTCGCGTCGCAACGCCGCCCCGGTCGCCGCGGAGGTCGCCGGGTTCAGTGACGACGACCGTCGGGCGGCCGCGGGAGGCGGCCGGTGACGGCCGACGCCCGGCGCACCACCGGCGACGGCCTGGTCGTCGACACCAACTACGGCCCCGTCCGTGGCATCGACGACGGAATTGTCAAGTCCTGGAAGGGTATCCGGTACGCCGCCCCGCCCGCCGGGGCGCTGCGCTGGCGGCCGCCCGAGCCGCCGCGGCGCTGGACGGAACCGGCCGATGCCACGCGCGTCGGCCCGGTCTGCCCGCAGCCGACGGACCCGCGGATACCACTGGATCTCGGTGCCCCGCAGGGCGACGACTGCCTGACCCTCAATGTCTGGGCGTCCTCGGACACCGAACCCGGCGCGGGCCGCCCGGTGCTGGTGTGGGTGCACGGCGGCGCCTATGTGCTGGGCTCGTCGGCGCAGCCGCTGTATCACGGTCGCGCGCTGGCCTCCGGTGGAGAGGCGATCATCGTCACCGTCAACTACCGGCTCGGCGCCCTCGGGTTTCTGGACCTCTCGGCGTTCGGCGACGAGTTCGCCACCAACCTCGGGCTGCGCGATGTGCTGTGCGCATTGCAATGGGTCCGGGAGAACATCGCCGGGTTCGGGGGAGACCCGGACCGGGTGACGCTGTTCGGCGAGTCCGCCGGGGGCGGGATCATCACCGCGCTGCTGGCCAGCCCGGCCGCCGCCGGGTTGTTCGGCGCGGCGATCGCGCAGAGCTCGCCGGCCACCTCGATCTACGACCGCGAACGGGCGCGGCGGGTCGCCGAACTGTTCCTCGACGAGCTGCAGGTGCGTCCGGACGACGCCTCGACCCTGACCGAGGTGCCGACGCCGGCGCTGATGATGGCGTCGAAGCGGGTGTTCGACCATGTCCCGGTCCGCACGCCCGGCACGCTGGCGTTCGCGCCGATCATCGACGGCGACATCGTGCCCGGGCACCCGGTCGAACTCGCCCGGTCCGGGCGCACGCACCCGGTGCCGCTGATCATCGGGACCAACAAGCACGAGGCCGCGCTGTTCCGGTGGATGAAGTCCCCGCTGATGCCGATCACCCCGACCGCGATCCGCGCGATGTTCGCCGAGATCGCCGCCGAGCAGCCGGACCTGCAACTGCCCGACGAGCAGCAGATCCGGTCGACGTACCGGGGGCGCGGCAAGACCCTCGGCCTGGGGGTGGCCAGCGACATCGGCTTCCGCATGCCGTCGGTGTGGTTCGCCGAGGGGCACCGTGACGTGGCGCCGGTGTATCTCTACCGGTTCGACTTCGCCACCCCCATGCTGCGGCTGCTGCGGCTCGGCGCGGCCCACGCCACCGAACTGCCCTATGTCTGGGGCAATCTGGTCGCCGGGCCGAAGGACCCGACGTTCAAGCTGGGCGGGCTCAAGGCGGGAAGGACGGTCTCGGCGCGGATGCGCACCCGCTGGTTGAGCTTCGCCGCCGACCACACCCCGGCCGGGCTGCCCGGCGACCCGGTGTGGCGGCCGTACCGCGCCGCGGACCGCGCGACGCTGGTGATCGACGCCGCCGACCGGGTGGTCGACGACATCGACCGGCCCCTGCGGACGGCCTGGGGCGATCAGGTGCTCAGCTTCCGGTGAGTCGTATGCTTTGCCCGGAGGTGTCGATGTGGACGTGAGTGCCGCTTTTGCGCACGTATTGCCGCCGCTGATGCACGACCCGGTGACGTTCGCGGTGCCCTTCTTTCTGCTGCTGCTGATCATCGAGTGGGCAGCGGCGCGCCGACTGGCGCACGAGGAAGCCGAGCGGGCGCCCGCCGGGGCGTATCAGCGGGCCGACGCGTGGGCCAGCATCTGGATGGGCGTGGTCTCGATCGGCACCAGCGGGGTGATGAACTTCATCGCGCTGTTGGGTTATGCGGCGCTCTACGTCTATGTGGCGCCGTGGCAGTTGCCGTCCACCGCCTGGTACACGTGGGTGATCGCGATCGCCGGGGTGGACCTCTGCTATTACGCGTACCACCGGATCGCGCACCGTGTCCGGCTCATCTGGGCCACCCATCAGGCGCACCACTCCAGCCAGTACTTCAACTTCGCGACCGCGCTGCGCCAGAAGTGGAACATCAGCGGTGACGTGTTCCTGCGGGCGCTGCTGCCGCTGTTCGGGGTGCCGCCGTGGATCGTGTTCGCCAGCTTCTCGATCAACCTGATCTACCAGTTCTGGATCCACACCGAGCGCATCGGGAAGCTATGGGCGCCATTCGAATTCGTGTTCAACACGCCGTCGCATCACCGGGTGCACCACGGGATGGACCAGCAGTATCTGGACAAGAACTACGGCGGCATCTTCATCCTGTTCGATCGGATGTTCGGCACGTTCGCCGCCGAGACCACCCGCCCGCACTACGGGCTGACCAAACAGGTCGACACCTACAACATCTGGACGCTGCAGACCCACGAGTACGTGGCCATCGCGCGCGACGTGCGGGCAGCGCGGCGGTGGCGCGACCGGCTGGGTTACGTCTTCGGCCCGCCGGGCTGGGCACCGGCGCTGCGTGAGCCGGCACGCGAAGCGACCACCGTCGGCTCCTAGCCCGCTGTCGTGGATACCGTCTTCGACGCTCCCGTCGACACCGCGTTGGTCGAACGTGCGCTTGCGACAAGCGCGTTCGGCTCGATGTGGCTGGACATTCCCAGGCCGCAGCGGCCGCGGCTGACCGGCCCGAGCACCTGCGATCTGGTGGTGGTCGGCGGCGGGTACACCGGGCTGTGGACCGCGCTGCACGCCGCGCAACGCGAACCCGGCAAACGGATCGTGCTGATCGAGGCGGACCGCATCGGGTGGGCCGCGTCCGGACGCAACGGCGGCTTCGTCGACGCCAGCCTCACCCACGGGGAGGAGAACGGAAAAGCACGCTGGCCCAACGAGATCGACACGCTCGATGCGATGGGCCTGGAGAACCTAGACGGGATGCAGGACGAACTGGCGCGCCTGGGCCTCGACACCGAATGGCAGCGCACCGGCATGTTGACGGTGGCCACCGAACCGCACCAGCTGCAGTGGTTGCAGGACAGTGCCGCCGACGGGCACGGCCGCCTGCTCGACACGGCCGAGGTGCGCGCGCAGGTCGCGTCGCCGACCTATCTTGCGGGTCTGTTCAGCGCCGACACCTGCGCGATCGTGCATCCCGCCAAACTCGCGCTCGAACTGGCGCGGGCGTGCGAGCAGGCCGGGGTGCACATCTACGAGCACACCGCCGCGCGGCGGGTGGACTCCGGGGGAGTGGGGCTGCGCATCGAGACCGACCGCGCGGTGATCACCGCGCGCCAAGCGGTCCTGGCCACCAACGTCTTCCCGAGCCTGCTCAAGCGCAACCGGCTGCACACCGTGCCGGTGTACGACTATGTGCTGGCCACCGAACCGCTCACCGACGCCCAACTGGACCGCATCGGCTGGAAGGATCGGCAGGGTGTCGGCGACTGCGCCAACCAGTTCCACTACTACCGGCTGACCATGGACAACCGGATCGTGTGGGGCGGCTACGACGCGGTCTACCACTTCGGCCGCAAGGTCGACCCCGCCTACGAGGACCGGCCCGAGACCTATCGCCGCCTGGCCGCGCACTTCTTCGTCACGTTCCCGCAACTCGACGACGTCCGGTTCAGCCATCGCTGGGCCGGCGCCATCGACACCAACACCCGGTTCTGCGCGCACTGGGGGCTGGCCCGCGACGGCCGGGTGGCCTATGTCAACGGCTTCACCGGCCTGGGGGTGGGCGCCGCCCGGTTCGCCGCCGACGTGTGCCTGGACCTGCTCGACGGCCGGGCGACCCCGCGCACCGAACTGCAGATGGTGCGCCGCCGCCCGCTGCCGTTCCCGCCCGAACCGTTGGCCAGCGTGGGCATCCAGGCGACGCGCTGGTCGCTGGACCGCGCCGATCACTCGGCGGGCCGGCGGAATCTGTTCCTGCGGGCGCTCGACGCGGTCGGCCTCGGTTTCGACTCCTAGCGGCCGGCTTAGCTGACTGCCGAGACGGCAATCGCCGCGCGGCGTAACGTTTCGGTCACGGTGATCGATGGGCAAATCACGGGACCTTCGTCGAGTGGTTGCTCCGCATCGGGCGTGATTGTGGCTTCACACGCCCGGGTAGAGGAGTCCGCAACACCTGGTACCGGACACCGTCATTGGACCGGAAGAGCGGAGGCGGCCATGGGCCGACGATGGATTCGAGTGATCGCAGCGGTGGCCGCCCCGGTGGCTGCGCTCGTCTTGCCGTCGGCGCCCGCACCCGCCAATCCCGGCGTCGTCGTCTACCCGGGAATGGAGATCCGCCAGGACTCCAACGTCTGCACGCTCGGCTTCGTCGAACCCCAGGCCCGGATCGCGTTCACCGCCGGGCACTGCCGCGGCAGCGGGCCGGTCCGCGACCGCAACGGCAACCTCATCGGCATGCAGGCGGTGTTCCGCGACAACACCCCCAACGGCGCGACCGTCGACACCAACCACCAGATCGCCGACTGGGAAGCCATCACGCTGGCCCCCGACGTGCAGGTCAACAACATCCTGCCGGGCGGCCGCATGCTCGTCGTCGACCCCGGGTTCGCGCCGGCCGCCGGTCAGCCGGTGTGCCACTTCGGTGTGGTCACCGGCGAGAGCTGCGGCACGGTCGAGGCCGTCAACAACGGCTGGTTCACCATGGGTAACGGGGTGGTCAGCCAGAAGGGCGATTCGGGTGGGCCGGTGTATGTGGTCACCCCCGACCACCGCGCGGCGATCATCGGGATGTTCAACAGCACCTGGGGGCGCTACCCGGCCGCGGTGTCCTGGCAGATCGCCAGCCAGCAGGCCCGCGAGGACGTCATCTCGGCGGCCTCGGCCAACGTCGGGCCTCCGCCGCCGCCCACCGTGCCGATGCCCTGACCTCAGCGCACCAACTCGAACACCGGGATCGTCGGCGCGACCGCGCTGATCTCCTCGTCGCTGGACTGCGGCGTCAACCCGCCGACGTGGCCCTTGACCTCCCAGTACCACCGGTCGAGATAGCGCTTGAGCAGCACCGGTTTCGCGGCGTCGGGCACCTCGGTGATGTCGACCGGTCGGCGGTGCCAGCGCGGGCCGATCCCGACCGCACCCGCAGCGCGCGCGTTGCGGGCCCACTGGGTGTTGCCCCGCGGCGAGACGACGTAGTCGTGCCCGTCGAGGGTGAGCAGGTTGACCACGACGGTGCGGGGTTTCCCCGACTTGCGTCCGCGCACCTCCAACACCCTGGTCCCGGCGACGCTGATCCCGACTTCGGCCAGCCACCGGAACACCGTGTTGACGGCGCGGGCGGCGGTGGACGGTTGGTCGTAACGCTCGGTCATGTCGATCTCCTCTGCTGTCTCGCGACTGTGCGGATCGGTACGCCGTTGCGGCGTGTCGCGGACGAAACCGCACAATGAAGTATTTGAGAGCACTGCTCTCTAATCAGGGTGCCACGCCCGTCGCCGGAAAACAAGAGCAGTGATCTCGATTTGTGCGACACTCGGCGCGTGGGCAAGCGGCAGGAGAGTCGAGACCGGATCGAGGCGCAGATCATCGACCTGGCGCGCAGCCAGCTGGCGACCGAGGGGGCGGCGGGCCTGTCGCTGCGCGCGATCGCGCGCGACCTGGGCATGGTGTCGTCGGCGGTCTACCGCTACGTGGCCAGCCGCGACGAGCTGTTGACGCTGCTGCTGATCGACGGCTACTCCAGCCTCGCCGACGAAGTCGAACGCGCGCGCGACGGTTCCTGGCATGAGCAGGTGCGCGCGATGTCCCACGCGGCCCGACAGTGGGCGGTCGAGCGACCGGCGCAGTGGGCGCTGCTCTACGGCAGCCCGGTACCCGGCTACCACGCGCCCCGCGAGCGCACCGTCGTCCCCGGTACGCGCGTGGTGGCCGCCCTGCTCGACGCGGTCGCGGCGGGGATCGCCGTCGGCGACATCCCGTCGTCGGAAACCGCTGCCCCGCAACCGTTGTCGGGCGATTTCGAGCGGCTGCGCGAGGAGTTCGACTTCCACGGCGACGACGCGGCGGTGACGAAGTCCCTGCTGCTGTGGGCCGGCCTGATCGGCGCGATCAGCCTGGAGGTGTTCGGCCAGTACGGTCCCGACACGCTCACCGAGCCGGCGCTGCTGTTCGACCGTCAGCTGGGGCTGCTGCTCGACGTGCTGACCACGAAATACTAAAGGCTTGACTTATATAAGCAGACGCTTAGACTCGAGCCCGTGCACGCGTTCGACATCCTGGGGGATCCGGTTCGCCGCCGGATCCTGGAACTGCTCGCCGACGGCGAGTTGGCGGCGGGGGCCATCGCCGACACCATCCAGGCCGAGTTCGCGATCAGCCAACCCGCCGTCTCGCAGCACCTGAAGGTGTTGCGCGACAACGGATTCACCTCGGTCCGCCCCGACGGTCAGCGACGGCTCTACGCCGTCAACGGCGAGGCGCTGCGCGACATCGACGAATGGCTCGCGGGGTTCCGCCGGTTCTGGGCCCCGCGCCTGGACGCGTTGGGCACCGAGATCGCACGAGGAAAACGGCAACGACGAAAGAAGGCACCATGACCGAGATCGACGTCGACCACCAGATCAACGCCGTCCAGCGCAAGCTCGGCACCAGGACGATCGACGCGGGGGAGGCGCACGTCGTCACCATCTCCCAGACCTACGACACCGACCGCGACGATCTGTGGGACGCGGTCACCAACATCGAGCGCATCCCGCGCTGGCTGATGCCCATCTCGGGCGAGCTGAAGATCGGCGGTTCCTACCAGCTGCACGGCAACGCCGGCGGCACGGTGCTGACCTGCGATCCACCCAAGAACTTCACCGCCACCTGGGAGTACGCCGGCAACGTCAGCTGGATCGACGTCACCGTGGACGCCGAGGACGAGCGGGCGCGGCTGGTGATCGAGCACATCGCTGTCGTCGGCGACGAGATGGCCCTGCAGTTCGGGCCCGGGGCCGTCGGCATCGGCTGGGACTCCATGGTGCTCGGCCTGGCGCTGCACCTGGCGACCGGTGAGTCGATCGACCCCGGGTTCGGCGAGCAGTGGGTGACCACCCCCGAGGGCAGGCGCTTCCTCGCGCTGTCCAACGAGGCCTGGTACCAGGAGAACGTGGCCGCAGGCGCCGACCCCGCCGAGGCCCGCGGAGCAGCCGACCGCTGCCTGGCGGCGTACTACGGCGAAGGCTGAACTAGAACACGTTCTAGCCAACCGGGCAGGCCGAGGATATCCTCGACGCGATGCTTGCCCAGACACCTGTCCAGATCGCGTGGGTGACGCGGGACCTCGACGCGACCGAGGGGGCGCTCACCTCGCTGCTGGGCGCCAAGAAATGGGTCCGCATGCCCGGCGTCCACTTCGGACCGGAGACGTGCACCTACCGCGGTGAGCCCGCCGACTTCGTCGCCGACATCTCGCTGAGCTACGCCGGCGCAACGCAACTCGAGGTCATCGCGCCAGGGCCGGGCGCGAGCGTCTACACCGAGTTCCTCGACGCGTGCGGCCCCGGCCTGCACCACGTGTGCGTCGAGGTCGACGACGTCGCCGCCGCGCTGTCCGAACGCGACGCCGAGGTGGTCGCGCGCGGGGTCATGCCGGGCGGCATGGAGTTCGCCTACGTGTCGGCGCCGGCGGCCGGCGTGCCCTACCTCGAGCTGGCCCACATTCCGGACGAGATCAAATCGTTCTTCGACTACATCAAGCGGGAGCAGAAGTGAGTACCGAGATTCCTGACACCGTCAGCGCCGCCGAGGTGTCGTGGTCCGACGAGGTCGACGTCGTCGTGATCGGGTTCGGCATCGCGGGCGGGTGCGCGGCGGTCAGCGCGGCCGCCGCCGGGGCCCGGGTGCTGGTGCTGGAGAAGGCGGCCGCGATCGGCGGCACCACCGCGATGGCCGGCGGACACTTCTATCTCGGCGGCGGCACCGCCGTGCAGCAGGCGACCGGGCACGACGACAGCGTCGAGGAGATGTACAAGTACCTCGTCGCGGTGTCTCCCGAACCGGACCACGACAAGATCCGGGCGTACTGCGAGGGCAGCGTCGAGCACTTCAACTGGTTGGAGGGCTTGGGTTTTCAGTTCGAGCGCAGCTACTACCCCGGCAAGGTGGTGGTCCCGCCGGGCACCGAGGGCCTGTCCTACACCGGCAACGAGAAGGTGTGGCCGTTCTACGAGAAGGCCAAGCCCGCGCCGCGCGGCCACTCGGTGCCGGTGCCCGGTGAACTCGGCGGCGCGGCGATGGTCACCGACCTGCTACTCAAACGCGCCGAGGAACTCGGCGTGCAGATCCGCTACGAGACGGGCGCGACCAACCTCGTCGTCGACGACGGGGCCGTGGTGGGTGTGCGCTGGAAGCACTTCACCGAGACCGGCGAGGTGCGCGCCGACGCGGTCGTCATCGCCGCGGGCGGGTTCGCGATGAACCCGGAGATGGTCGCGCAGCACACGCCCGCGCTCGGGCAGAAGCGCCGCACCAAACACCACGGCGAGGTGGAGCCCTACATCCTGGGCAACCCCAACGACGACGGGCTGGGCATCCGGCTCGGAGTGTCGGGCGGCGGCGTCGCGAAGAACCTCGACGGCCTGTTCATCACCGCGGCCGCCTACCCGCCGGAGATCCTGCTGACCGGGGTCATCGTCAACAAGGACGGCAATCGGTTCGTCGCCGAGGACTCCTACCACTCGCGGACGTCGGCGTTCGTGCTCGAACAGCCCGAACAGAAGGCCTATCTGATCGTCGACGAGGCGCACCTGCAGATGCCCGAGATGCCGTTGATCAAGTTCATCGACGGCTGGGAGACGATCGCGGAAATGGAAGAGGCGCTGGGCATTCCGGCAGGCAACCTGGCCGCGACGCTGGACCGGTACAACCAGCACGCCGCCGCGGGCGAGGACCCGGACTTCCACAAGCAGCCCGACTACCTCGCCGCACAGGACACCGGCCCGTGGGGCGCCTTCGACCTGTCGCTCGGTGTCGCGATGTACTCGGGTTTCACCATGGGCGGGCTGGACGTGTCGGTCGACGGCGAGGTGCTGCGCGAAGACGGCTCACCGGTGCCGGGCCTGTACGCCGCGGGCGCGTGCGCATCCAACATCGCCCAGGACGGCAAGGGCTACGCCAGCGGCACCCAGCTCGGCGAGGGCTCGTTCTTCGGCAGGCGGGCGGGAGCCCACGCCGCGCAGCAGGCCGGCAGGCACGCCACCGCAAGCTAGACCGGCACCGGCTTTTCGCCCTCGAGGCGGCCGAACCGCCACTCACCATCACCGAGCAGTGCGAGCTGGTGGGTGTGGTGCTGTTCGACCGTGCTGCGGTGGCTGACGCTGACCAGGATGGTGTCGGGCAGCTCGGTGCGCGCCAGGTTGTAGAGCAAGTACTCCAGCCCCTCGTCGAGCGCCGAGGTGGACTCGTCGAGGAACACCGCCTTGGGTTTGGTCAACAGGATGCGGGCGAACGCGACGCGCTGCTGTTCGCCCGGCGAGAGCACCTTGGCCCAGTCGAGCACCTCGTCGAGGCGTGGCTCCAGGTGCGACAGCGCCACCTTGTGCAGCATCCGCTTGAGCGTCTGGTCGTCGATCGTGCCTTCCTCGTTGGGATAGCTGACCACCGCGCGCAGATCGCCCAGCGGCACATAGGGCATCTGCGACAGGAACATCGTCTCGTTGGGCCCGCACGGACGGGTCAGCGTGCCGGAGGTGAACGGCCACAGTTCGGCGAGGCTGCGCAGCAGCGTGGTCTTGCCGACGCCGGACTCGCCGGTGACCACCAGCGAGTCGCCGACCTCGAGGCGCAGGTCCAGCGGTTTGATGAGCTGCTTGCCGTCGGGCGTGCGGACCTCGACGTCGGTGAGTTCGACGGTGCCGTCGACGCACGCCGTCGTGGTGATCTCGGGGAGCGCGCGGCCCTCCTGGTTGGCCATCACCAGGCCGTCGAGACGGATGATCGCCGCGCGGTAGCCGGCGAACAGGTCGTAGGCGTTGCGGAAGAACGACAGGCCGTCCTGGATGTTGCCGAACGCCGACGCCGACTGCGACATCGCGCCCAGCATGATCTCGCCGTTGAGGAAGCGGGGGAACTGCAGTAGGTAGGGCAGCGGCACGATGAGCTGACCCATCGACCAGTTCCAGCCGTTGAAGCCGAGCGACCGCGCGATGTAGCGCTTGTAGTTGTCGACGACGGGGCGGAACAGCTTGCGCAGCCCGCTGCGTTCGGCGACCTCGCCGCGGTAGAACGCGACGGCCTCCGAGGAGTCACGCAGCCGGACCAGCGCGTAGCGGAACGCGGCGTTGAACTTCTCGTTGCGGAACGACAGCCAGATGATCGGGCGGCCGATCCAGAACGCGATCACCGATGCGAAGACCACGAACACGATGCCGATCCAGAACATCGCGCGGGGCAGTTCGTACTGGATCACCGGGATGGTCAGCGGTCCGGACAGGTTCCACAAGATCGCGGTGAACGACACCATCGAGACCACCGCGTTGATCGCGCCGAACAGCAGCGTGTTGCCCGAGCCGTAGTAGGGCACGTTGGGCAGCGGTCCGTTGTTGGCGGTGAAGATGTCGATGTCGTTCTGGATGCGCTGGTCCGGGTTGTCGATCTTGTCGTCGATGAACCGGGCCCGGTAGTAGGCCTTGCCGTCGAGCCAGTCGCCGGTGAGCCGGTCGGTCAGCCAGGCGCGCCAGCGCAGCGCGAATCGCTGAAACACCCACATGTCGAACAAGAGTCGGGCGATGAACAGTGCGGCCAGCACCGCGAACACAGTGATCGACAGGTAGAAGCCGTTCTTGCCGGACTCTTTGAGTTCAGCGTTGTCGGCCTGCAGCCCCCCGGCCACGACTTGGAACGCGTTCGACATGTCCATCGAGTAGTAACTGAGCAGCACGTCGAGGCGCACACCCGCGATGACGAGGAGCAGGATCCCGCCCAGCCACAGCCAGACCTTGACGCTCTCGGAGCCCTTGAAGTAATCGCCGGTGATGCGCCACCACTGTCGGCCCCATCCGGTGAACCGGGCGATCAGGAACAGGATGAACATCGTCGCGGCGGCCGTCATCAGCCAGGCTTTGCCGATCCAGGCCAGCGACACCCAGACTTCGTTGCCCCAGTCGAGCGAGGGGACGAACATTTCCACCCGCGCAACCTACCGCGACAACCTTGGGACGGCGTTTCGAAGCGCCCAACCGCGCCGCCGCGACCGGTCCGAATCACGGTGACGAAAAATTCGGTCGCCCGCCCGGTGCGCGCCGCCCATGCTGGATGCCATGCACGTCCGGTTCCACGACTCGGCCGACGACTTCCGCGCGGTCGCCGGCCCGCTCTATCGGCGCGACCCGGTCGCGAACACCATCGAGCTGACCGTCCTCAACGCTGAACTGCCGGACGATTCGCTGCTGCTCACGGTGTGGCAGGACGACGCGCTGGTCGGCGCGGCCCTGCAGACACCGCCATATCCGTTGGCGTGCAGCATGATTCCGCCGCACGCCGTCGATGCCGTGGCCGCAGAGATCGCCGCGGCGCGGCCCGGCCTGCCCGGCGTGCGCGGGGCACCTGAAATCGCCCGCGCGTTCAGTGCGGCGTGGCGGGGCCTCACGGGCAGCGCAAGTGTCGTCACGGTGGAGGAACGGCTGTACGAGTTGGCCACCCTGTTGTCACCGGTGACGGTGCCGGGCGAGCCGCGGGTCGCCGACGACGCCGACCGGCCGGTGCTGATCGACTGGACCGAACGGTTCTTCGGTGAGACGTTCGGTCATCCGCGTGACGACGCGGCGGGCGCACGGTTCGTCGACGGCGCGCGCGACAAGGGCGACGTGTTCGTCGTCTGGTCCGACGGCGGCGCGCCGGTCAGCATGGCGATGCTGCGCGCTTCCGCGGCCGGGGTGTCGCGGATCGGGCCGGTCTTCACCCCCGCGCAGCACCGGCGACACGGCTACGGGTCCGCGGTCACCGCCGCTTCGGCCGCCATGGCGCTGGATCGCGGCGACGACGGTGTCGTGCTGTTCACCGATCTGGCCAACCCGACGTCGAACGCCATCTATCAGCGGATCGGGTTTCGTCCCGTCAGCGACAGCGTGCGCATCGAATTCGGCGCCCTCGCCTGACGGCGACCGGTCGGCGACCGCGTACCGTATTTGTGTGGCGAAGACGAAGACCCGCACTTCAGGTCGTGTCAGCAATCGGTTCTGGCGGCTGCTCGGCGCCAGCACCGACCGGGACCAGGCGCAGTCGATGGGGCAGGTGCGCAGTTCGGCCGACTTCGACGACAAGGCCTCGGCCCTCGACGACGAACAGCTGCGCAAGGCCGCCAAACTGCTCAACCTCGGCGACCTGGCCGACTCCAACGACATCCCGCAGTTCCTCGCCATCGCCCGGGAGGCCGCCGACCGCGCCACCGGCATGCGCCCGTTCGACGTCCAGCTTCTCGGTGCGCTGCGGATGCTGGCCGGTGACGTCGTCGAGATGGCCACCGGCGAGGGCAAGACGCTGTCGGGGGCGATCGCCGCGGCCGGCTACGCGCTGGGCGGGCGCCGCGTGCACGTCATCACGATCAACGACTACCTCGCGCGCCGCGACGCCGAATGGATGGGCCCGCTGCTGGAGGCGCTCGGCCTGACCGTCGGGTGGCTCACCGAGAGTTCGACGGCGCAGGAACGCCGCGCCGCCTACAAGTGCGACGTCACCTACGCCTCGGTCAACGAGATCGGCTTCGACGTGCTGCGCGACCAGCTGGTCACCGACGTCGACGATCTGGTCTCGCCGAACCCCGACGTCGCGCTGATCGACGAGGCCGACTCGGTGCTCGTCGACGAGGCGCTGGTGCCGCTGGTGCTGGCGGGCACCAGCCACCGCGAGACGCCGAAGGTCGAGATCATCCGGATGGTCGGCGAACTCACCCCCGGCGTCGACTACGACACCGACACCGACAACCGCAACGTGCACCTGACCGAGGTCGGCGCGCAGAAGATGGAGGCCAGGCTCGGCGGCATCGACCTGTACTCCGAGGAGCATGTCGCGACCACGCTGACCGAGATCAACGTCGCCCTGCACGCCCACGTGCTGCTGCAGCGCGACGTGCACTACATCGTCCGCGACGACGCCGTGCACCTGATCAACGCCTCCCGCGGCCGCATCGCGCAGCTGCAGCGCTGGCCCGACGGCCTGCAAGCGGCGGTCGAGGCCAAGGAGGGCATCGCCACCACCGAAACCGGCGAGGTGCTCGACACCATCACGGTGCAGGCGCTGATCAACCGCTACGACACGGTGTGCGGCATGACCGGCACGGCGCTGGCCGCCGGTGAGCAGCTGCGCCAGTTCTACAAGCTCGGCGTGTCGCCGATCGAGCCGAACAAACCCAACATCCGCGAGGACGAGCCCGACCGCGTGTACGTCACCGCGGCCGCCAAGACCGCGGCGATCGTCGAGCACATCAAGGCCGTCCACGAGACCAAGCAGCCGGTGCTGGTCGGCACCCGCGACGTCGCCGAATCCGAAGAGCTGCACGCCAAACTGGTCAAGGCCGGCGTGCCCGCGGTGGTGCTCAACGCCAAGAACGACGCCGAGGAGGCCGCGGTGATCGCCGAGGCGGGCAAGCGCGGCAGCGTCACGGTGTCCACCCAGATGGCCGGGCGCGGCACCGACATCCGGCTCGGCGGCTCCGACGAGTCCGACCACGATCAGGTGGCCGAGCTCGGCGGCCTGCACGTCATCGGCACCGGGCGCCACCACACCGAGCGCCTCGACAACCAGTTGCGCGGCCGTGCCGGCCGTCAGGGTGACCCCGGCTCGTCGGTGTTCTTCTCCAGCTGGGACGACGACGTCATCACCGCGCACCTGGAGGCCAACAAGCTGCCGATGGAGACCGACGAGGACGGGCGCGTCATCAGCCGCAAGGCGTCGAGCCTGCTCGACCACGCGCAGCGCATCGCCGAGGGCCGCATGCTCGACATCCACGCCACCAACTGGCGCTACAACCAGCTCATCGCCCAGCAGCGCGCGATCATCGTCGACCGCCGAAACACGTTGCTGCGCACGCCCACTGCGCGCGAAGAGCTCGCCGACCTGGCGCCGAAACGCTACGAGGAGGCCGTCGAGCGGCTGGGCGAGGACAAGCTCGAGTCGATCTGCCGGCTGATCATGCTCTACCACCTGGACCGCGGCTGGGCCGATCACCTCGCATACCTGGCCGACATCCGCGAGAGCATCCACCTGCGGGCGCTGGGCAACCAGACCCCGATCGACGAGTTCCACCGGATGGCCGTCGATGCGTTCGCCTCGCTGGCCGCCGACGCCATCGAGGCCGCCCAGCAGACGTTCGAGACGGCGCCGGCCATCGAGGACGAACCCGGGGTGGACCTGTCCAAACTGGCGCGCCCGACGTCGACGTGGACGTACATGGTGCACGACAACCCGCTCGCCGACGACTCGCTGTCGGCGCTGAGCCTGCCGGGCGTGTTCCGCTAGGTTGAGCCCATGACCGAGGCGCATGGCCGGGCGCCTTCGCCGCCGGACCGCGACCGCGTGCTGACGCTGCCCAACGTGCTCAGCGCGCTGCGCCTGGTGCTGGTGCCGGTCTTCCTGTGGCTGCTGCTGGGCACGCAGGCGCACGGGTGGGCGGTCGCGGTGCTGATGTTCAGCGGCTTCTCGGACTGGGCGGACGGCAAGATCGCCCGGCTCGTCGACAACCAGTCGTCGCGGCTGGGGGAGCTGCTCGACCCGCTGGTGGACCGGATCTACATGATCACCGTGCCGATCGCGATGGCGATCCACGGTTCGGTGCCGTGGTGGATCGTGCTGACGCTGCTCGGCCGCGACGCCGTGCTGGCCGCGGCGCTGCCGCTGCTGCGGCGGCGCGGGCTGACCGCGCTGCCCGTCACTTACATCGGCAAGGCCGCGACGTTCGCGCTGATGTCCGGGCTGCCGCTGATCCTGCTGGGGCAGTGGGACGCGACGTGGAGCCGGGTGGTGCTGGCCATCGGATGGGGCTTTCTGATCTGGGGCCTGGCGATGTACCTGTGGTCGGGCGTGCTGTACCTGATCCAGGTCGCGATGGTGGTTCGGCAGCTGCCGAAGGTGCCGCGATGACGCAGAGCTTCCGCAAGACCCTCGGCGGCTACGACCCGCAGGCCGGCCGCAACGCCCACGAGGCGAACCGGCCGACGCTGATCCCGGTCCCGTCGCTGCTGCGCTCGCTGCTGACCGAGCACCTCGACCCCGGGTACGCGGCCGCCGCCGAGGCCAAGGCGGCCGGCCGGGTGCGGCCGTGGTGGCAGGCGTGGGCCTGGCAGTTGGCTGGCGCGGCGCTGCTCGTCGTCGTGTTCGCCGTGGCGATGGCGCAGGCGCGGGCCACCGCGCCCGGCGTGCGCGAAACCCAGCATGTGCTCGCCGACAGCGTGCGCACCGCCGAGACCGAGGCCACGGCGGCCACCGACCGCCGCGACGAGCTGGCTGCCCAGGTGAACGCCGAACGGCGCAGCCGCCTCGAGGGCGACGCGCGCGGCCAGCAGCTGCTCGCCCAGCTCGACGAGGCGAACTTCGCGGCGGCGGCCACCCCGGTGATCGGGCCCGGCCTGACGATCACGGTCACTGAGCCGGGGGCGTCGGCCAACCTCAGCGACGTGTCCAAGCAGCGGCTGCCCGGCAACCGGCAGGTGATCCTGGATCGCGACCTGCAACTCGTCGTGAACTCGCTGTGGGTCAGCGGCGCGGAGGCGGTCTCGGTCGGCGGGGTCCGGATCGGGCCGAATGTGACGATCCGCCAAGCGGGCGGCGGCATCCTGGTCGACAATCAACCCATCAGCAGCCCCTACGAAGTACTGGCCGTCGGCCCGCCACACGCGATGAAGGACGTGTTCGACCGCAGTCCGGGCCTACAGCGGCTGCGCCTGCTGGAGACGTCCTACGGCGTGGGAGTCAATGTGAGCACGGGCGACGCGCTCACGCTGCCCGCCGGGTCCGTCCGCGAGATCAACTTCGCCAAACCCCTTGCGCCGTAACCGAAGGATGACACCAGACACATGATCGGAATCGCCGCACTGGTCGTCGGCATCGTGCTCGGGCTGGTGTTCCAGCCCGACGTGCCGGAGTTCGTCCAGCCCTATCTGCCGATCGCGGTGGTGGCCGCGCTCGACGCCGTGTTCGGCGGGCTGCGGGCGTATCTGGAGCGGATCTTCGACTCGAAGGTGTTCGTGGTCTCGTTCGTGTTCAACGTGCTGGTCGCCGCGCTGATCGTCTACCTCGGCGACCAGCTCGGCGTCGGCACCCAGTTGTCGACGGCGATCATCGTCGTCCTCGGCATCCGCATCTTCGGTAACGCAGCCGCGTTGCGGCGCAGGCTGTTCGGCGCATAGTCAGGTGTCGACATGAGTGAGCACACCCCGCACCGGTCCGATCCCGAGCATCACGGCCGCCACGAACTGCCGCCGGACCAGCCCGCCCCCGAGATCGGCGACCTGCACGGCGGAGGCGTCAACGGCGTGGTGCGCCGCGGCCGCACCCAGGTGGTGTTCGGCGCGCTGGCGGTGCTGCTGTGCGTGCTGCTGGGCATCGGCATCGTCACCCAGGTGCGTCAGAACGAGTCCGGCGACAACCTGGAGACCGCGCGACCCGCCGACCTGCTGGTGCTGCTCGACTCACTGCAGCAGCGCGAGGCGGCGCTCAACACCGAGGTGGCCGACCTGCAGCGGACGCTGGCGCAGTTGCAGGCGTCCGGCAGCAGCGACCAGACCGCCATCGAGAACGCCCAGGCCCGGCTGGCCGCGCTGTCGATCCTGATCGGCACCGTGCCCGCGACCGGCCCGGGTGTCACGCTGACCATCACCGACGACACGCCCGGGGTGCCGGCCGAAACGCTGCTCGACGTGATCAACGAGTTGCGCAACGCCGGCGCCGAGGCGATGGAGATCCGCGGCGACACAGGGGACCGGCAAACCGCGGTGCGTGTCGGCGTCGACACCTGGGTGGTCGGCAGCCCGGGCGCGCTGGTGATCGACGAGGTCACCATGAACCCGCCGTATTCGGTTCTGGCGATTGGTGATCCACCCACGCTGGCGGCCGCGATGACGATTCCCGGTGGCGCGATGGACAGCGTCGAACGGGTGGGCGGCACGATGACCGTCCAGCAGGCCGACCGGGTGGACGTGACCGCCTTGCGGCAACCGAAACAGCGCCAATACGCTCAGCCAGTCAAGTGAGCCCCACCGCCGACGAACGAGGAGCGCCGTGAGCGAGATCCCAGCCGACCTGCACTACACCGAGGAGCACGAGTGGGTGCTGCGCACCGGTGACGACACCGTGCGCGTCGGGATCACCGACTACGCGCAGTCCGCGCTCGGCGACGTGGTGTTCGTCCAGTTGCCCGACGTGGACTCCGAGGTGACGGCCGGGGAGTCGTTCGGCGAGGTGGAGTCCACCAAGTCGGTGTCGGACCTGTACGCGCCGATCACCGCGAAAGTCGTTGCGGTCAACGGTGATCTGGAGGGCAATCCGCAGCTGGTCAACTCCGACCCGTACGGCGAGGGCTGGCTGGTCGAGCTGCAGGCCGACGCCGCGGCGCTCGAGGCGGGGCTGTCCGGCCTGCTCGATGCCGAGGGCTACCGCCAGACAGTGACCGAATGACGAGTTGTTAGGGTTTTGCAGACCGGACGCCAACTAGGGCGGATCCGGCGGTGGTGGGCACAACGACGTCCACCGCGCGGTACGGTCGACATCAGACGCGGTATCGCCACAGCAGCCAGTTAGGAGCAGCGGGTGACGGAAAACGACCAGAACTCTGGAGCCGACCAGACGTCTGACGAAGTCACCGTGGAAACGACATCGGTATTCCGCGCCGACTTCCTCAACGAGCTGGACGCTCCGGCGGCGGCAGGCACCGAGGGCGCCGTCTCCGGCGTCGAGGGCCTCCCGGTCGGCTCGGCCCTGCTCGTGGTGAAGCGTGGCCCCAACGCAGGCTCACGCTTCCTGCTCGACCAGCCGACCACGTCGGCTGGCAGGCACCCCGACAGCGACATCTTCCTCGACGACGTCACGGTGAGCCGCCGGCACGCCGAGTTCCGGCTCGAAAGCGGCGAGTTCCAGGTGGTCGACGTCGGCAGCCTCAACGGCACCTACGTCAACCGGGAACCGGTGGACTCCGCGGTGCTCGCCAACGGTGACGAAGTGCAGATCGGCAAGTTCCGCCTGGTGTTCCTCACCGGCCCGAAGAGCGACGACAGCGGTCCGGGCAGCTAGTAGTGACAGCCCCCGACACTCCCGCGCTCACTGGGATGTCGATCGGAGCGGTCCTCGATCTGCTGCGACCGGACTTCCCGGACGTGACCATTTCCAAGATCCGGTTCCTGGAGGCCGAAGGCCTGGTCACCCCTGAGCGCACTGCGTCGGGCTATCGGCGGTTCACCGCCTACGACTGCGCGCGTCTGCGGTTCATCCTGACCGCCCAGCGCGACCAGTACCTGCCGCTGAAGGTGATCAAGGCGCAGCTCGACGCGCTGCCCGACGGGGAACTCCCGCAGAGCGGATCCGCTTACGGCGTACCGCGTTTGGTTCCGGTGACCGAACGCGAGCAGGCCGAACACGAGGTCGCCGCGGTCGCGCCGACGCAGGTGCGGCTGTCGCGGGAGGATCTGCTCGCCCGGTCCGGGGTGCCCGAGGACCTGCTCAACGCGCTGGTCAAGGCCGGAGTGATCACGCCGTCGTCGAAGGGCGGCGGCGGGATCTTCTTCGACGAGCACTCCGTGGTGATCGCACAGTGCGCGCGGGCACTCGCCGACTACGGCGTGGAGCCCCGGCACCTGCGGGCGTTCCGGTCGGCGGCCGACCGGCAGTCCGATCTGATCGCGCAGATCGCCGGTCCGGTCGTCAAGGCCGGCAAGGCCGGCGCCCGCGACCGCGCCGACGACCTGGCCCGCGAGGTGGCCGCGTTGGCGATCACACTGCACACGTCGCTGATCAAGTCGGCTGTGCGCGACGTACTGGATCGCTGAGGATTAGACTCGAAATGGTGACTTTCAGGCTGGCTTCATCGGTGCGGAGGGCAGACACATATGGGTGAGGTTCGTGTTGTCGGCATTCGCGTGGAACAGCCCCAGAACCAGCCGGTCCTGCTGCTGAGGGAATCCAATGGCGACCGGTATCTGCCGATCTGGATCGGCCAGTCGGAGGCCGCCGCCATCGCGCTCGAACAGCAGGGCGTCGAACCGGCCCGTCCGCTGACCCACGACCTGATCAGAGATGTCATTGCCGCGCTTGGTCATTCGCTCAAAGAGGTGCGGATCGTCGACCTGCAGGAAGGCACGTTCTACGCCGACCTGATCTTCGACCGCGACATCAAGGTCTCGGCGCGGCCGTCGGACTCGGTGGCGATCGCGCTGCGGGTCGGGGTGCCGATCTACGTCGAGGAGGCGGTGCTGGCCGAGGCCGGACTGCTGATCCCCGACGAGAACGACGACGAGGCCGCCGGCGCGGTGCGCGAGGACGAGGTGGAGAAGTTCAAGGAGTTCCTCGACAGCGTCTCGCCGGACGACTTCAAGGCAACCTGAACGCCGCCTGCGGGTTTGTCACGGATACGTCTCGTCGGCCTCGACACGCGGGGCGGGTTTTCCGCAACCTCGATTCGGGCAGCCATACTTTGGGGGCCGGACCACTGATGAGCAGTCGAAGGATCGGCGAGAAGCGTATGCTCGACACACTCGGGCTTGGCAAATGTGCGCCCAGCAGCTCACAGACGCGGGTTCGATCGGCGAGAGGAATCTAGAAGTGGGAGACACGCCACGTCAGGAGCAGCTGGATCTCACTGCTGCGAGCGGCCCCGCTGAATCCGCACCGACGGCCACCACGGAGGCCGCTGAGCCCGTGCAGGCGGGTCTTTTCCCCGACAACTCCGTGCCCGACGAACTGGTCGGCTACCGCGGGCCCAGCGCCTGCCAGATCGCCGGCATCACCTACCGTCAGCTCGACTACTGGGCCCGCACCTCACTGGTGGTGCCGTCGATCCGCAGCGCGGCCGGCTCGGGCAGCCAGCGGCTGTACTCGTTCAAGGACATCCTGGTCCTCAAGATCGTCAAGCGGCTGCTCGACACCGGGATCTCGCTGCACAACATCCGCGTGGCCGTTGACCACCTGCGCCAGCGCGGGGTGCGCGACCTGGCCAACATCACGCTGTTCTCCGACGGCACCACCGTCTACGAGTGCACGTCGGCCGAAGAGGTCGTCGACCTTCTGCAGGGCGGGCAGGGCGTGTTCGGCATCGCCGTGTCCGGTGCCATGCGCGAGCTGACCGGCGCGATCGCCGACTTCCCCGGCGAGCGGGCCGACGGCGGCGAGTCGATCGCCGCGCCCGAGGATGAACTGGCGTCGCGACGCAAGCACCGCGACCGCAAGATCGGCTGACCTCCTGACCCGCTGAGTGCGACGCTGCGTCCGCTCGCCGGTAGAATCGTCAACGCATCGCACTCGTGCGGGAGAGTTTCGTGGCGGCCAGTCACGGACGCCGAAGGAGCAACACCTCTCCGTCAACCTCTCAGGCACCCGGACCGCGCGAGACCCCGATGCCTCTGGAAAGCGGTGAGCACTCTCACCCGCCCATGGGGAAAGGCGCGTCGCACCGGTGCGGACGCCGAATCTCTCAGGCGCCCGCGACGGGTCGACGACAGAGGGGGAGGAACCCAGCGGTTTCTGCGCCCGACGCGTCTGGAGTAACCCGAAGTGTTCGATCACCACCAGCCCAACTTCGCCGACCGCCACATCGGCCCGGACGCGGACGCCGTCGCGGTCATGCTCAAGACCATCGGCGTCGGATCCCTCGACGAACTCGCCGACAAGGCGCTGCCCGCCAACATCCTCGACGCGCTGTCGGCCGGCGGCCTGGCACCCGGGCTGGACCAGCTGCCCCCACCGGCCACCGAGGAGGAGGCGCTCGCCGAGTTGCGGGCGCTGGCCGACACGAACACCGTCGCGGTGTCGATGATCGGGCAGGGCTACTTCGACACGCTGACCCCGCCGGTGTTGCGCCGCAACGTTCTTGAGAACCCGGCCTGGTACACCGCCTACACGCCGTATCAGCCGGAGATCAGCCAGGGCCGGCTCGAGGCGCTGCTGAACTTCCAGACCATGGTCACCGACCTGACCGGGCTCGAGGTCGCCAACGCGTCGATGCTGGACGAGGGCACTGCCGCCGCCGAGGCGATGACGTTGATGCAGCGGGCGGTGAAGGGAAATCGGTCGAACCGGCTCGCCGTGGACGCCGACCTGTACCGGCAGACCGCCGCGGTGCTGGCCACCCGCGCCGAACCGCTCGGCATCGAGATCGTCACCGCAGACCTGCGCGACGGGCTGCCCGACGGCGACTTCTTCGGCGTCATCACCCAGCTGCCGGGCGCATCCGGCGCGGTGGTGGACTGGGCCGAGCTCGTCGCCCAGGCGCACGAGCGGGGCGCCCTCGTCGCGATCGGCGCGGACCTGCTGGCGTTGACGCTGCTCACCCCACCCGGCGAGATCGGCGCCGACGTCGCGTTCGGCAGCACCCAGAGATTCGGTGTGCCAATGGGATTCGGCGGCCCACATGCCGGCTACCTGGCCGTGCACGCCAAGCACGCGCGGCAGTTGCCCGGCCGGCTGGTCGGGGTGTCGGTGGACGCCGACGGCGTCTCGGCGTACCGGTTGGCGCTGCAGACCCGCGAACAGCACATCCGCCGCGACAAGGCCACCAGCAACATCTGCACCGCGCAGGTGCTGCTGGCGGTGATGGCCGCGATGTACGCCAGCTATCACGGCGCCGACGGCCTGACCGGTATCGCCGAGCGGGTGCACCGGCACGCGCGGACGCTGGCTGCCGGGCTGACCGAGGCCGGCGTCGAGGTGGTGCACCGGGCATTCTTCGACACGGTGCTGGCGCGGGTGCCCGGCCGGGCGGCCGCGGTGCGCGACGCGGCCAAGGCGCGCGGGGTCAACCTGTGGCTGGTCGACGACGACCACGTCTCGGTGTCGTGTGATGAGGCGACGACGGCCGCGCACGTCGAGGCGGTGCTGTCGGCGTTCTCGGCGGCGCCGGTCGACACGGAGTTCGACGGCCCGCGCATCACGACGCGCACCTCGGAGTTCCTCACCCATCTGGCGTTCACCCGGTACCGCACGGAAACCGAGATGATGCGCTACCTGCGGTCGCTGGCGGACAAGGACATCGCGTTGGACCGCAGCATGATTCCGCTGGGGTCGTGCACGATGAAGCTCAACGCGGCCGCCGAGATGGAACCGATCACCTGGGCGGAGTTCGGCAGGCAGCACCCGTTCGCGCCGGCCTCTGACACGCCGGGTCTGCGCAAGCTGATCGCGGATTTGGAGAAGTGGCTGGTCGACATCACGGGTTATGACGCGGTGTCGCTGCAGCCCAACGCCGGTTCGCAGGGCGAGTACGCGGGCCTGCTGGCGATCCAGGCGTATCACGCCGAGCGGGGCCAACCGGATCGCGACGTCTGCCTGATCCCGTCGAGCGCGCACGGCACCAACGCGGCGTCGGCGGCGCTGGCCGGGATGCGGGTCGTGGTGGTGGCGTGCCGGGAGAACGGCGACGTCGACCTCGACGACCTGCGGGCGAAGGTGGCCGATCACGCCGACCGGTTGTCGGCGCTGATGATCACCTATCCGTCCACGCACGGGGTGTACGAGCACGACATCGCCGACATCTGCGCGGCCGTGCACGACGCCGGCGGCCAGGTGTACGTCGACGGCGCCAACCTCAACGCGCTGGTGGGTCTGGCGCGTCCGGGCCGGTTCGGCGGCGACGTCAGCCACCTCAACCTGCACAAGACGTTCTGCATCCCGCACGGCGGCGGCGGCCCCGGCGTGGGGCCCGTCGCGGTGCGCGAGCATCTGGCGAAGTACCTGCCGGGCCACCCGCTCGCCGACGAACTCGGCGACGACCACACCGTGTCGGCGGCGCCGTACGGGTCGGCATCGATCCTGCCGATCAGCTGGGCCTACATCCGGATGATGGGCGCAGGCGGCCTGCGCGCGGCGACACTGACGGCGATCGCGTCGGCCAACTACATCGCCCGCCGCCTCGACGAGTACTACCCGGTGCTCTACACCGGCGAAAACGGCATGGTCGCCCACGAGTGCATCCTCGACCTGCGCCCGATCACCAAGCAGACCGGCGTGACCGTCGACGACGTCGCAAAGCGGTTGGCGGACTACGGATTTCACGCCCCGACCATGAGCTTCCCGGTGGCCGGCACGCTGATGGTCGAGCCGACCGAGAGCGAGAGCCTCGCCGAGGTCGACGCGTTCTGCGAGGCGATGATCGCGATCCGCGCCGAGATCGACAAGGTCGGCGACGGCACCTGGAGCGCGGCGGACAACCCGCTGCGCGGTGCGCCGCACACCGCGGAGTCGCTGCTGGTCGACGACTGGAACCACCCGTACACCCGCGAGCAGGCCGCCTATCCGCTGGGCAAGAACTACCGGCCGAAGGTGTGGCCGCCGGTGCGTCGCATCGACGGCGCGTACGGCGACCGCAACCTGATGTGCTCGTGCCCGCCAGTGGAGGCATTCGCCTGACGTTTCCCTGCGCGAGCAGCCGCGAAGTGTCCCATTTTCGGTCGTTTTCTGGGCACTTCGCGTCTGCTCGGCGGGGAAGTATCAGCCGAGGAAGTCGGCGATCGCGGCGGTGAGCTCGGGGGAGTCCGAGGTGGGCAGGTTCTGATACCGACCGCCGCTGATCTGGGCGACGGATTCCCAGGTGGCGCGGTCGGCGTCGGAACCGAAGTCGATCACGTTGACGGCGACCGGCTTGGTCTCGTCGAACGCACCGCGCACATACTGCTGAAGCCCTTCACCGTCGAGGCTCTGGTCGGTGTGCGGGCCGGTGGTGATCACCAGGATCGAATTCTTCTGCCCGTCACGGTAATTCGCCATCGCCTCGGTGTAGACCAGCCGCAGCGTAGTGAACGACACGGCGCCGCCGCCGGAAGCTGACTGCTCGTCGAGCACCGAGGTCAGCGCGGCCGAGCGGGGCCGGCCGTTGACCTGGTCGCTCAGCGGCCCGGTGCTGACCTCGGAGCGGCCCGCCGTGCCGTCGAAGGTCCACAGCCCGACCGCCGACGACGGCGGCAGCGCCTGCAGCCGCGCGTTGAGCGCCGCGACGACGTTGGCCAGCCGGCTGCGGCCGCCCTCGTCGGCGGGCATCGACTGGTCGAGCATGATCGTCACCGCCGGGTTCGCGACCGGCGCCGTCAGCGCACTGGCCAGCGTGGCCCTCGACTCGTTGTCGCCGACCGACAGCGGCGCGGGCACCGGCGCGAAGTCGGTCACGTCGCTCTGCGGCGGGGACGCGCCCTCGACACGGAACCCCGCGTTGACCAGTTCGGCGAGCTGCTCGGGTTTGCGCATGAACCGGGCGAACTCGCTGGCCGCGGTCTTCTGCTCCTGCGACAGCCAGTTCCCCGACAGCAGCACCGTCGGAAAGTCGGCTGTCGGTGTCGGTCCGGGCGGCAGCCAGGACGCCAGCACATTCTTGGCGTCGGGCAACCCGGCGCCGCGCTGGAACAGCTGCTGTTCGGTGGTGACCACGGCGTGCACCGGGGCCGCCGCGGGATCGGCGGTGTCGAGCAGCGCACCCATCGCGGTCGACGACTTCTTGTCGGCGAGCTTCGGCTGGCCGGCCACCAACGTGTTGACCGCGCGGGTGCCGTCACCGGCCGGTCGGCCCGCGGGCGCCGCCGCGGCCGCCACTGCTTCGGCGGCCAGGTAGGAGGCGTCGCTGTCACCGCTCATCGGCAGCGCCAGTCGCAGCGCCCCCCAGCCGCGCAGGTTCAAACCATCCAGCGACGTCGGATTGGTCTGCAACCCCGGCAGCGTCGACCAGTTCTGTTGTGCCAGCGCATTCTTCAGCTGCGGCCGCACGGCCAGCAGCACCGGCGACGTCACCAGCGACCGGCTGTCCACGACGGTCTCGGCGCCGGTCGACGCCTCGAGCCGGGCCGCCGACACCGAACTTCCCGGAATCCACAGCGCGGGCTGCTCGCCCAGTTCGGCCGGCCACGGGCCGATGAACCCGTTGACCACCTGGTCGGACTCGGCGGGTTTGACGCCGATCTTGACGCACTTGTCGCCGACCGGGGCGGCGGTGTCGTTGTAGCGCTGGGCCAGCGTCTGGATCGGCGCCGCGATGTTCGGGTCGGCCACCACCGCGACGGACACCTCGCCGTCGACGCAGCGGGCGGCATCAGCGCTGGTGCGGTCCGACAGCGCGTCGCCGACGAACCGCCACACGATCACCGCACCGACGACCACCACGACCGCGACCAGTGCCGCGATCACGCTGACGCTGACACCGCGCCGGCCCGCGGTGACGGCGCGGTGGCTGCCGGTCCATTCGCCGCCCTCCCACTCGCCGCTGTGCTGCGGACCCGACCGCGGGGGCACCCGCGGCGGGGGAGTCGCGCCGCCCGGTTCGGTCTCGCCGAAGTCGGGTTCGTCGTCGTCTTCGGGGAAGTCCGCCGAATCGGTGTAGTCCGGATAGTCCCCGTAGTCGGGCGCGTCGAACTCGTCGTCGCGACCCGCGTCCGGTGCATCGGAGCCGCCGAAGTGACCGAAGCGCTCGGTCACCGATTCGTCGTGCTGGTCGCCGAATTCCTCGCCTGCCGAGTCCTCGGGATCCGGTTTGCTGTGCCTGCCCACTTCCGCCCTTACTTGCGACGCCGACCGGTCACCGGATCACGCACCGCCGTTGGCGGCCTTATATTCGCGCCGGCGGCGGTGCAGGATCGGTTCGGTGTAGCCGTTGGGTTGTTCGGCGCCCGACAGGATCAGCTCCTGCGCGGCCTGGAACGCGATGCTGTGATCGGGGTCCGTCGCCATCGGCTTGAAGTCGGGGTCCGACGCGTTCTGCTGGTCGACCACCGCGGCCATCCGCTTGAGGCTGGCCACCACGTCGTCGGGAGTGATCACCCCGTGCCGCAGCCAGTTCGCCAGCAGCTGGCTCGAAATACGCAGCGTCGCACGGTCTTCCATCAGGGCGACGTTGTGGATGTCGGGCACCTTCGAGCAGCCGACACCGGCGTCGATCCACCGCACCACGTAGCCGAGGATCGACTGGCAGTTGTTGTCGACCTCTTCGCGGATCTCCTCGGGCGCCCAGGCCAGCTCCTTGGCCAGCGGCACGGTCAGCAACTGCTCGACGCTGGTGCGCCGCTTGCCCTCGAGTTCCTTGTGCACCGCGTACACGTCGACCTCGTGGTAGTGCATCGCGTGCAGGGTCGCCGCCGTCGGCGACGGCACCCACGCGGTGGTGGCGCCGGCCTTGGGCTGACCGATCTTCTGGTCGACCATGTCGGCCATCAGGTCGGTCATGGCCCACATGCCCTTGCCGATCTGGGCCCGTCCGGAAAAGCCGGCCGCCAGACCGATGTCGACGTTCTGGTCCTCGTAGGCCTTGATCCACTCGGTGCCTTTCATCGCACCCTTGCGGATCATCGGCCCGGCCTCCATGGAGGTGTGGATCTCGTCGCCGGTGCGGTCCAGGAAGCCGGTGTTGATGAACACCACCCGGTCCGCGGCCGCCTTGATGCAGGCCTTGAGGTTGACGGTGGTGCGTCGCTCCTCGTCCATGATGCCGACCTTGAGCGTGTTGGCCGGCAGCCCGAGGACGTCCTCGACACGACTGAACAGCTCGACGGTGTAAGCCACTTCCTCGGGCCCGTGCATCTTGGGCTTGACGATGTACACCGAACCGGTCCGGCTGTTGACCAGCGGGCCGTTCGCCCCCCCATTGTCGGAGCCGGCCTTGAGCCCGTGCATCGCGATGAGGCTGGTGAACAGCGCGTCCTGGATGCCCTCGAAGATCTCCTTGCCCTCGGCGTCGACGATCGCGTCGTTGGTCATCAGGTGGCCGACGTTGCGCACGAACAGCAGGCTGCGGCCGGGCAGCGTCAGCTCGCCCTCGCCGTCGGGCGTGGTGTAGGTGCGGTCCTCGTTGAGCGTGCGGGTGAACGTCTTGCCGCCCTTGGTCACCTCTTCGGTGAGGTCGCCGCGGTTGAGGCCGAGCCAGTTGCGGTAGCCGAGGACCTTGTCGTCGGCGTCGACGGCGGCGACCGAATCCTCGAAGTCCATGATCGTGGTGATGGCCGACTCGAGCATCACGTCCTTGATGCCCGCGGCGTCGGTGGACCCGACCGGCGACTCGGGGTCGACGAGGATCTCGATGTGCAAGCCGTTGTTGCGCAACAGCACCGACCACTGCGGCGAACCCAGTTCACCGGTGTAGCCGACGAACTGCTCGGGAGTGGCCAGGCCGACCGAGTTGTCGTCGCCCAGGTCGACGAGCAGCTGACCGTCGTCGATGCGCAGACCGGTCGCGTCGCTCCACGCCCCGGCGGCCAGCGGCGCGGCGCCGTCGAGGAAGCGGCGGGCGTAGGCGATCACCTTGTCGCCGCGGACCCGGTTGTAGCTCGAGCCCTTCTCGGCGCCGTCGTCCTCGGAGATGACGTCGGTGCCGTAGAGCGCGTCGTACAGCGAGCCCCAGCGGGCGTTGGCGGCGTTCAGCGCGAACCGCGCGTTGAGGATCGGCACCACCAGCTGCGGCCCGGCGGTCGTGGTGATCTCGTCGTCGACGCCGGCGGTGCTGATGGTGAAGTCGTCCGGCTCGGGCTGCAGGTAGCCGATCTCGGTGAGGAACGCCTTGTACGCGTCGGCGTCGAGCGGCTCGATGACCCGCTGCCGGTGCCACTTGTCGATGCGGGCCTGTAGGTCGTCCCGCTTGGCCAGCAGTTCCTCGTTCTTCGGCGTCAGGTCGGCGACGACCTTGTCCACGCCGGACCAGAACGTGTCGGGATCGATGTCGGTCCCGGGCAGCGCCTCGTTGTTGACGAAGTCGTACAACACCTGGGCCACGCGCAGGTTACCCACCGTCACGCGATCGGTCATCATTCCTCCCTTGGACTGTCGATCCAGCTTACCCAGCGGTAATCGGCCCTAGCCGCGAGCGGTGGGTCGGCCCTGAACCGGTCCGTGGCCCGCCGCGTCGAGGAGCCGTTCACACCGATCGGCGAGTTCGGCCCGCAGCGGCGCGGTCCGCTCCGCAAGGTTTTGCTGCATTCGGACGTATTCGGCGCGACCGGCCGGCGTCTCGATCGCGATCGGCCCGAATCCGTATTCGCGGAGATCATAGGGGCTGGCCCGCATGTCGAGTTCACGGGCATCGGCGGCCAGCTGCAGGCAGTCCATCACGAGCTCGGATCGCACCAGCGGGCCGAGCTTGAACGCCCACTTGTAGAGATCCATCCCGGCATGCAGGCAGCCGGGTTGCTCGGCGTCGACCTGCCCCTGCCGCGTCAGCCGGTCGGCGTTGCGCTCGGCGGCCGGTTCGGTGAAGAACCGGAACGCGTCGAAATGGCTGCAGCGCAACGGAATCGAGTCCACGACGGCATCGGTGCCCGCGGCGCCCAGGCGCAGCGGCACACCGTCGTGGCGCACCGTCGGCGCGCGGTACACCATTGCCCACTCGTGCAGGCCGAAGCAGTTCAGCCGCATCGGCCGGCCCGCCGTGGCGCGCAACAGCCGGGCGATGAACGCGACCGTGTCCACCCGCGACAGCAGGTAGTCGCGGGTGACCGAGACGCCGTCGGCCTCGGCGCCGTAGCCGGACCTGCTCAGGTAGCTCGAGGCACCGTCACCGGCGAGCGTGACGCCGTAGCCGGGATGCCAGACCCGTAACTGCCGGGGCCGCAGGCTGTAATAGGTGAACAGGAAGTCCCACACCGGATGCTTTCGGCCGGCCTGGGCACGCATGCGGTGTGGCGCACAGAACTCGTCGGCGCGAATGTGATGTTGGCGGGCGCGCTGCTGCCAGTCGCCTTCGGCGAGCACCGATGCGGGTCTGGCGCGCAGCGCGGTCTCAGACACGGTGGGTCCCGTCGCGCACCGTGCCGACCAGATCCTCGACGAGGTCCTCCAGCGCGACCATCGCCTCCACGCTGCCGTCGGCGCCGGTGACCAGCGCGAGGTGGCTGTTGGTGCGCCGTAGCCGCGACAGCGCCTCGGGCAGCGGCAGCGAGGCGGGCACCAGCGGCAGCGGCCGGACCATCGAGAAGTCCAGCACGGCGGTCGGGTCGTCGACGAAGGCCAGCACGTCCTTGATGTGCAGATAGCCCAGGTAGGTGCCGGCCGCGTCGGTGATCGGGAACCGCGAGTAGCCGGTCTCGGTCAACGCCTGCTCGATGGCGCCGACCGTCGGCCCCGACCCCTCGTGCGCGACCTCGACGGCCCGGATGTCGCGCAGCGGGAATGCCACATCCTTGACCGCGCGGTCGCGGATCTGCAGCGCGCGGGTGACGCGGCTGTGCTCCTCGGGATCGAGCAGCCCCTCCGACAGCGACTCGGCGATCATCTCGGACAACTCGACGGTAGACACGGCGACGTCGAGTTCGTCCTTCGGTTCGACGCGGAACGCGCGCAGCGTGGTGTTGGCGCACCAGTTGTAGAACGCGATCAGCGGCCGGGCCATCCGGATCCACACCAGATACGTCGGGATCAGCAGCATCGCCGCCGATTCCGGCCCGGCGATCGCGATGTTCTTCGGCACCATCTCGCCGAGCAGCACGTGCAGCACGACGACGATGACCAGCGCCACCACGAACGACACCGAGTGCAGCACCGCATCGGAGATGCCCAGCGCGTGGAACGGTTTCTCCAGCAGGTGCGCGACCGCGGGCTCGCCGACGCGGCCCAGCAGGATCGAACAGATCGTGATGCCCAGCTGCGCGCCGGCCAGCATCAGCGACAGGTGCTCGCCGGCCCGGATCACTGTCACCGCGCTCTTCTTGCCCTGTTCGGCCAGCGCCTCCAACCGGTCGCGGCGCGCGGAGATCAACGCGAACTCCGAGGCCACGAAGAACGCGTTGACCGCCAGCAGCAGCACGGTCAGCAGGACGCCCAGGATGTCACCCATCGGCGCGCTCCTCGTCGGTGCCGCGGCGGCCCAGTTCGGTCAGCTCGAGCAGGTCGATGCGGCGCCCGTCCATCCGCAGCACGGTCGCCAGCCAGCGGGCGGGGTCCTCCGGCGCGCCGTCGGGGTCGAACGCCTCGAGTTCCACCGACTCGCCTTCTTCGGGGATGTGGCCGAGCGTCTCGAGCACCAGGCCGCCGATGGTCTCGTAGTCGCCTTCGGGGGCGCGGAACGGGGTGGCGTTGGCGACCTCGTCGATGCGCAGCAGCCCCGAGATCTGCCAGCCGCGGCCCGCGGGCACCACGTCGGGGGCCTCGTCGTCGTGTTCGTCGCGGACGTCGCCGACGATCTCCTCGATCAGGTCCTCGACAGTGACCATGCCGGCGGTGCCGCCGTACTCGTCGACCACCAGCGCGGTCTGCAGGCCGTTGGCGCGGATCTGCGTCATGACCGCGTCGCCGTCCAGGGTCGAGGGGACCTTCGCGACGGGCAGGGCCAGCGACGCGAGCCGGGTCGACGCCCGTTTGTCGGTCGGCACCTCGAACACCTGCTTGACGTGCGCGATGCCGATGGTCTCGTCGAGGTCGCCGCGGATGATCGGGAACCGCGAGTAGCCGGTGCGGATGGCGGCGGTGACCAGGTCGGCGACGGTGTCGTCGGCATCGAGTGCCTCGATCTTCTGCCGCGGGGTCATCAACTCCTCGGCGGAGCGGTCCCCGAACCGCAGCGACCGGTCGACCAGCAGCGCGGTCACCGGGTCCAGCGAGCCGCTGCGCGCCGAGCTGCGCACCAGCGACACCAGCTCCTGCGGGGACCGCGCCGAACGCAGTTCCTCGGCGGGTTCGATGCCCAGCCGGCGCAGGATCAGGTTCGCGGTGCCGTTGGTCAGCCGGATCAGCGGGGTGAACAGCGCCGAGAACACCAGCTGCGGCGGCGCCGACCAGCGGGCGGTGGGCACCGCCCTGGCCACCGCGAGGTTCTTGGGCACCAGCTCGCCGAACACCATCGACAGCGAGGTGGCGATGACGATGGCCAGCACCAGCGCGATCCCGCCGGCGTACCGGGCGGGGATCCCGATCGCGTCCAGGCCGGGCTGGATCAGCCGGGCGACGACGGGTTCGGCGAGGAAACCGGTGGCCAGCGTGGTGACCGAGATGCCGACCTGCGCGCCCGAGAGTTGGAACGACAGCGTGCGGTGTGCGCGCCGGACCATCTGGTCACGCTTGCCGCCGCCGCGGGCGTTGGCCTCCACGGTGCTGCGTTCGAGCGCGGTCAGCGAGAACTCGGCGGCGACGAAGACCGCGGTGCCCGCGGTCAGCAGCACGATCGCCAGCAGGGAGAGCAGCGAGGTCGCGACGGTCATGAGTCCGCCGCACCGGTGCCGGGCCTGGTGCCCGGCCGTCTAGAGGAAGGCTCGGCGTCGGGAGGCTCGGGCCGCTCGGCCCTGGCGGGCCCTTCCGGCCGGGCCTCGACGGGTGCCTGCGGCACGGGGAACCTTTCGCGTAGAGGACTGCGGAAAAACCATGGTAACGGGTGCTAGACCCCGGATCACCAACCTGTCGGCAGCGGATGCCCCTCGGCGAACCCGGCCGCCGACTGCACCCCCAGCACGACCTTCTCGTGCAGTTCGGCCAGGGTGGCGGCGCCGACGTAGGTGCAGGTGCTGCGCACCCCGGAGGTGATGTGGTCGAGCAGGTCCTCGACGCCACCGCGCGACGGGTCCAGCCCCATCCGCGACGTCGAGATCCCTTCCTCGAACAGCGCCTTGCGGGCCCGGTCGAACGCGCCGTCACCGGCTGTGCGGGCGGCGACGGCGCGTTTGGACGCCATGCCGTAGCTCTCCTTGAACGGCTGGTTGTCCCGGTCGCGCATCAGGTCGCCGGGCGATTCGTAGGTGCCTGCGAACCAGGAGCCGATCATCACGTTCGCCGCGCCGGCGGCGAGTGCCAGCGCGACGTCGCGGGGGTGCCGGATGCCGCCGTCGGCCCACACGTGCCCGCCGAGTTGCCTTGCGGCCGCGGCACATTCGACGACGGCCGAGAACTGGGGCCGGCCGACGCCGGTCATCATCCGGGTGGTGCACATCGCGCCGGGTCCGACGCCGACCTTGACGATCGACGCGCCGGCGCTGATCAGGTCGCGGGTGCCTTCGGCCGAGACCACGTTGCCCGCCGCCAGCGGGACACCCAGGTCGAGCGAGGACACCGCCTTGATCGCGTCGAGCATCTTCAGCTGGTGGCCGTGCGCGGTGTCGATGACCAGCAGATCCACCCCGGCCTCGACCAGGCTGCGGGCCTTGGCGCCGACGTCGCCGTTGATGCCGACCGCGGCGGCGATGCGCAGCCGTCCGATGGCGTCGACCGCGGGGGAGTAGATCCCGGCCCGGACGGCGCCGGTGCGGGTCAGCACGCCGGCCAGCGTGCCGTCGGGCTCGGTCAGCACCGCCACGTCGACGGGCGCGTGTTCGAGCAGATCGAAGACCTTGCGCGGGTCGGTGCCGACGGGCGCGGTGACGAAGTCGGCGATCGCGACGTCGCGGACCCGGGTGAACCGGTCGACCCCGACGCAGTTGGCCTCGGTGACCAGGCCGATCGGCCGGTTCTCGAACACCACGACGGCCGCGCCGTGGGCGCGCTTGTGGATCAGCGCCGTCGCATCCGAGACCGAGTCGTCCGGCGACAGCGTCACCGGGGTGTCGACCACCAGGTCGCGGCTCTTGACGAAGTCGACGGTCTCCTTGACCGCTGAGGTCGGCAGGTCCTGCGGCAGCACGACGATGCCGCCGCGGCGCGCGACGGTTTCGGCCATCCGGCGGCCCGCGACGGCGGTCATGTTGGCGACGACCACCGGGATCGTGGTGCCCGAGCCGTCGGCGGTCGACAGGTCGACGTCCATCCGGGACTGCACGTCCGAGCGTCCGGGAACGATGAAGACGTCGTTGTAGGTCAGGTCGTAGGCGGGCCGGTGGCCCTCGAGAAATCGCATGTCGGCTTCAGTCTAGTTGTCGCCGCACACCTGCTCGCGGGAGAAAAGGACGCGCGTCAGGCCTCGACCTCGCTGCGGTCGCCGCTCCACAGCGTGTGGAACCGCTTGGCCGGGTCGGCGTCGATGCGGCCGTAGGTGTGCGCGCCGAAGTAGTCGCGCAGGCCCTGGGTCAGCGCCGCGGGCAGCCGTTCCTGGCGCAGGCCGTCGTAGTACGACAGCGCCGAGGAGAACCCGGGGATCGGGATGCCGAGCTCGGTGGCCTTGACGACGACGCGGCGCCAGCTGTCGATGGCGTTCTCGATGGCGTCGCGGAAGTAGGGGTCGACGATCAGCGTCGGCAGGTCGGCGTTGTTGTCGAAGGCCTCGGTGATCCGGTTGAGGAACTTGGCCCGGATGATGCAGCCGCCGCGCCAGATCCGGGCCATGTCGCCGGGGGTGATGTTCCAGTCGTACTCGGCGCTGCCGGCCTGGATCTGGTTGAAGCCCTGCGCGTAGGCGATGATCTTCGACGCGTACAGGGCCTGGCGGATGTCCTCGACGAATTGTTTTGCGTCTGCGGGCTTTTCGCCGAGATCGCCGGACGCCAGGCCGGTGGTGGCCTTGCGCTGGGCCACCGAGCCCGACAGCGCCCGGGCGAACACCGCCTCGGCGATCCCGGTGACCGGCACGCCGAGGTCCAGGGCGGACTTGACCGTCCAGCGGCCGGTGCCCTTCTGCTCGGCCTCGTCGAGGATGAGGTCGACGAGCGGCTTGCCGGTCTTGGCGTCGGTCTGGCGCAGCACCTTGGCGGTTATCTCGACCAGGAAGCTGTCCAGGTCGCCGGAGTTCCACTCGTCGAAGACGTCGGCGATCTCCCCGGCGGTCTTGCCCAGCCCGTCGCGCAGCAACTGGTAGGCCTCGCCGATGAGCTGCATGTCGGAGTACTCGATGCCGTTGTGCACCATCTTGACGAAGTGCCCGGCGCCGTCGGGGCCGATGTGGGTGCAGCACGGGGTGCCGTCGACGTGCGCGGAGATCTCCTCGAGAAGCGGGCCGAGCGACTTGTAGGACTCGGCGGGCCCGCCCGGCATGATCGAGGGCCCGTTGAGCGCGCCCTCCTCACCGCCGGAGATGCCGGCGCCGACGAAGTGCAGGCCCCGCTCGCGCATCGCCTTCTCGCGGCGGATGGTGTCGGTGTAGAGCGCATTGCCGCCGTCGATGATGATGTCGCCGGGCTCCATCGCGTCGGCGAGTTCGTTGATCACCGCGTCGGTCGGATCGCCGGCCTTGACCATGATCAGCACGCGGCGCGGCTTCTCCAGCGCGTCGAGGAACTCCGCGATGGTCTCGCTGCGCACGAACTTGCCCTCGGACCCGTGTGCTTCGAGCAGCGCATCGGTCTTGGCGATCGACCGGTTGTGCAGTGCGACGGTGTAGCCGTGCCGGGCGAAATTGCGCGCGATGTTCGATCCCATCACCGCCAGGCCGGTGACCCCGATCTGAGCGGTACCGGTGGTCGGGGCAGATGCGTCAGAGCTCATTCGGGCAGCCTTTCATTCTTTTGTTGTCAGTGAACGCTTCGCGAGGCGTGAGTTCTTCCTAGGCGCTGAACAGCCGGTGCAGTTCGGTCAGCCAGGGCAGCGCGACGGCGTAGGTCGGGACCACCAGGACGGCTGCGGCGGCCGCGTATGCGGCGACCGACAACGCCAGGCTGTTGCCGTCACCGCCGAGGCGGCGCACCCGCTCGACGGTGGTGGGGCCGCCCGCGGCCAGGGCGCCCGACGGGGTGCGGCTGCCTGCGCAGGCGACCAGTGCGCGGGCCAGGGGAGTGCGGCCCGCGGCGCGCACCGCGGCGTCGTCGGCGAGCATCTCGATCAGCAGCCGCACGGCGTCCAGTGCGCTGGCGCTGCGGACGAACCGCGGGAAGGCCGCGTGCACCGCGGTGAACATCTCGAGCACCAGGTCGTGGCGGGCACGCAGGTGGGCCCGCTCGTGCGACAGGATCGCGGCAATCTCGTTGTCCGCCAACGTCGTCAGTGTGCCTTGACTGACCACGACGCGGCTGCGCACGCCGGGCAGGCAGTAGGCCAGCGGCTGCGCCACGTCGAGGATCCGCAGCCCGACGCCCGCGCGGGCGAGGTGTCGAGATTTCTCGCAGGTGCCGACGAGGTCGACGACCATGCGGTGGTGGGCGCGGCGGCGCCGGGTCGCGATCGCGACCTGGAGCACCGCGGCGATCAGCCGGGCACCGATGACCAGGGTGAGCGCGAAGACCACCACGTAGGCGGTCCAGACCGGCCAGCCGAGCACGGCGATCTCGCTGGTGATGGTGGCGGTCGGCCTGCCGTCGGGTCCGGGCGCGAACAGCCGGCTCGCGATCGCGATCCCGGCCGAGAACGCCGACAGGACGGCGGCCAGCGCGATGGCCTGCCAGAGCACGATCGCCGCGCGCGGCGCGCGGGTCGGCCAGGTCGCACGCGCCAACATTGCCGGCACTGGTCCGGACAGGACCAGTGCCATGACAGTGAAGGCCAGCGCGGACACGCTGTCAGTGTCTCTCAGCCGGTGCCCGGATTACCAGCGGGCGGCGAAATGTGGTCCTTGCTCTCCAGTTCGGCGAGCGCGCGGCGTAACGCGGCGGCCTCGTCGGCGCCGACGCGCTCGACGAAGTGCACCAGCGCGGCCTCGCGGCTGCCGGAATCGGCCGCCTGATCGAGCGCGTCGACCATCAGGCCGGCGACGAGTTCGTCGCGTCCGTGGGTGGGGGCGTAGCGGTGCGCCCGGTCGTCGCGGTGCTGGACGACGAGGTTCTTCTTCGCCAACCGCTGCAGCACGGTCATGATCGTCGTGTAGGCCAGGTCCCGGTGCGCGGCCAGCGCCTCGTGAACCTGGCGCACGGTCTGGGGCTCGGGCGCAGACCAGAGGTGATCCATCACCGCCCGTTCCAGCTCCCCGAGACGTGTCAGTTTCGCCATGCTCGTCATCTCCTAGAGGCTGTCGTTCCAGCTTACTACGGGTTTACTACCGTGCGTCGTATCCCGCACGCCGGACCTGCCCCGCCGCACGGTGACCGGCGGTTTCCCGCGCTCCCACCGCGCGTTCTGCCCGTCCTGTGAGTCGGCTCACAGGGTCTGGTCATGGTGACCTCGCTAGCTATAGTAAGGCTAACCTAAGTCGCCAATGGGAGGTCACATGACGGTTCTGGTCGACGACCCTTTGATCGCGAGCATGGCGATCCGCCGGACGCTGCCGCTGCACGAGTCGAGCAGACGGCTGCGCGAGCTCTATCCGGAGTGTCCGCGGGTCTACGGCGTCGCGGTGATGGGCGACCTGTCGCGACGCCGGTGGTGGCCGCTGGCCGAGGCGCTCACCGGTAACCGGCTCGAGGCGATGTTCGAGCTGGCCGCTGAGGAGACCGACAGCCGAACCGCGGTCGCCCACCAGTTGGCCGCGACGCTTGCACACGTGGTGATCGGCCGCGTCATCCCGCTCGTCGTGCTCGAGGGCCGTGCGTGGGACACCGGCCTGGAGAACCTGTGGGTGCATGTCGACTCCGAGGGCGCCATCGACTGGGTCGGCGTCGTCGATCCGACCGTGCGGGCGCTGCCCGACGATCCCTACTTCGGTGGGCGCTCGATGCGGCTCGGCCGCAGCACGCGCGAGGGCATCGTCGCGCTGCCCAGCGAGGCGGCGCTGACGACCTGGGTCGCGCACCGGAGTCACCGCACGCTGGCTCCGCTGTTCGCCAAGCTGGCCGACATCAGCGACGGCGCGATGTCGGTCGCGGCGATGTGGCATGTCGTCGGCGGTGCCGTGGTCAGCGCGGCCACCCAGGTGCCGCTGCTGGCCGGCTCGAGCGAGCTGACCAGCATGCGCCGCGGACAGTCGGTGCTCGATGCGTTGGTCGGCTTCGGGCTGCCGGTGCGCGGCACGTCACGGGCGACTGCGGGGAAGGTCTTGCTTAATTAGGCAAGCCTTGCCTATGCTCATTCCAGCGCACGACGAAAACGATCGACCACCGGACCGCGCCGGAGTCCTGAGGGCTGCAGAGACCCCCGGTCCACACGAAGGAAGGGCCCCACACCATCGGTGTGGGGCCCTTCCGCATTCGTCAAAACCCTTGCGGTCACACCTTTTCGGTGGCCCCGCCGTTCTCGGCCCAGTCACCGAAGGCGCCGAGGTTGTACACCTCGCCGTAGCCGAGTTCCTTGAGCGCCTGACCCGACAGCGCCGACCGCCCGCCCGAAGCGCAGTACACGATGACCGGCTTGTCCTTGGCGAAGTTCGCGTCGTGGTACGGCGACTCGGGGTCCGCCCGGAACTCGAGCATGCCGCGCGGAACGTGCACGGCGCCGGCCACCTTGCCGCTCTGTTCCAGTTCCGGTCCGTCCCGGACGTCGACGACCAGCGCGCCCTTGGCGATGAGGTCCCGCGCCTCGTCGTGCGAGATCTTGGGCACCACCTCGTTGGCGGCGGCTACGAGGTCCTTCGCGGTTTTGGCCATGGCCGACCCTAACTCCGCCGCCCCGGCACCAGAGCGTTTCGCGCAGACGTGTAAACAGTCCGGGTGAGCACCGACATCCCATCTGAGCTGGGGAAGGGTTTCGACACCGAACTGGGCCTGACCTATCTGGAACTCAGTCCCGACGGCGGTCGCGCCCAGCTCGAGATCACCGACAGACTGCTGCAGCCGTGGGGCATCGTGCACGGCGGCGTGTACTGCTCGGTCATCGAGAGCCTGGCCAGCGTCTCCGCCTCGGTCTGGCTCGCCGAGCACGGCGGCGGGACCGTCGTGGGCGTCAACAACAACACCGACTTCCTGCGCGCCATCCGAGCGGGCACCGTCACCGCGGAGTCCACCCCGATCCACCGCGGCCGGCGCCAGCAACTGTGGCTGATCACCATCACCGACGAGGACGGCCGGACCGTCGCGCGCGGTCAGGTCCGGCTGCAGAACCTGCCTGCCGAGTAGCCACGCCGCCACCCGCGTGCGCTGCTGAGGGCCGCGCGCCGTGGCAATATCGCGCACTATGCGATTGACGCCGCATGAACAGGACCGGCTGCTCGTCTCGTACGCGGCCGAACTCGCCCGCCGCCGACAGGCCCGCGGGCTCAAGCTCAACCATCCCGAGGCCGTCGCGGTCATCACCGACCACCTTCTCGAAGGCGCCAGGGACGGCCGCACCGTGGCGGAGTTGATGGTCAGCGGCCGCGAGGTGCTCAGCCGCGACGACGTGATGGAGGGAGTGCCGGAGATGCTCGACGACGTCCAGGTGGAGGCCACGTTCCCGGACGGGACCAAGCTCGTCACCGTCCACCACCCGATCCCGTGAGCCGGCCGATGATCCCCGGTGAGGTCCTGCACGGCGACGGCGACGTCGAGATCAACGCGGGTGCCGCGCGGCTCGAGCTCGAGGTGGTCAACACCGGCGACCGACCCGTCCAGGTCGGCAGCCACGTCCACCTGCCCCAGGCCAACGCCGCGCTGTCGTTCGACCGCGACGCCGCGCACGGCCACCGGCTCGACATCCCGGCCGGCACCGCGGTGCGCTTCGAACCCGGTGTCGCCCAGCAGGTTTCGCTGGTCCCGCTGGGCGGGAGCCGTGAGGTCTACGGGTTGAGCCTGACCCCGCCCGGCCGGCTGGACGCCCGATGAGCGGGCTGTCGCGGGCCAGGTATGCCGCGCTGTTCGGGCCGACGACCGGCGACCGGATCCGGCTGGCCGACACCGACCTGTTCATCGAGATCACCGAGGACCGCAGCGGCGGCCCGGGCCTGGCGGGCAACGAGGCGGTGTTCGGCGGCGGCAAGGTGCTGCGCGAGTCGATGGGGCAGTCCCGCGCGACCCGCGCCGACGGCGCCCCCGACACCGTCATCACCGGCGCGGTGATCCTCGACTACTGGGGAGTCATCAAGGCCGACATCGGGATTCGCGACGGGCGGATCACCGCCATCGGCAAGGCCGGCAACCCCGACATCATGCCCGGTGTCCACCCCGACCTGGTGGTGGGCCCGTCGACCGAGGTCATCGCAGGCAACGGCCGCATCGTCACCGCCGGGGCGATCGACTGCCACGTCCACCTGATCTGCCCGCAGATCATGGAGGAGGCGCTCGGCGGCGGGATCACCACGATCGTCGCGGGCGGCACCGGACCCGCCGAGGGCAGCAAGGCCACCACCGTCACCCCGGGCGCCTGGCATCTGGCCAGGATCCTCGAGTCGCTGGACACCTGGCCGTTGAACGTCGCGCTGCTCGGCAAGGGCAACACCGTCAGCACCGACGCGCTGTGGGAGCAGTTGCGCGGTGGCGCAGCCGGTTTCAAGCTGCACGAGGACTGGGGGACCACACCGGCCGCGATCGACGCCTGCCTGACCGTCGCCGAGGCGGCCGGTGTGCAGGCCAACATCCACACCGACACGCTCAACGAGATGGGGTTCGTCGAGGACACCCTCGCCGCGATCAAGGGCCGGTCGATCCACGCCTACCACACCGAGGGCGCCGGCGGCGGGCACGCACCCGACATCATCACCGTCGCCGGTCAACCGAACGTGCTGCCCAGTTCGACGAACCCGACGCGGCCGCACACCGTCAACACCCTCGACGAACACCTCGACATGCTGATGGTCTGCCATCACCTCAATCCTGCTGTGCCAGAAGATCTTGCGTTCGCCGAGAGCCGGATCCGGCCGTCGACCATCGCGGCCGAGGATCTGCTGCACGACATCGGCGCGATCTCGATGATCGGCAGCGACGCACAGGCGATGGGCCGCATCGGCGAGGTGGTGCTGCGCACCTGGCAGACCGCGCACGTGATGAAGCGCCGCCGCGGCGCACTCGAGGGCGACGGGGCGGCCGACAACAACCGCGCGCGCCGCTACGTCGCGAAGTACACGATCTGCCCGGCGGTGGCCCACGGCCTCGACGGTGAGATCGGCTCGGTCGAGGTCGGCAAGCTCGCCGACCTGGTGCTGTGGGAGCCGGCGTTCTTCGGTGTCCGACCGCACGCGGTGATCAAGGGCGGCATGATCGCCTGGGCAGCGATGGGGGATGCGAACGCCTCGATCCCGACCCCGCAGCCGGTGCTGCCGCGGCCGATGTTCGGCGCCGCGGCACCGGCGGCCGCCGCCACGTCGGTGCACTTCGTCGCGCCGCAGGCCATCGAGGACGGGCTGGCCGACCGCATCGACGTCAAGCGCCGGCTGGCGCCGGTGGGCAACGTCCGGCACGTCGGCAAGGCGCAGATGCCGCTCAACGACGCGCTGCCCCGCATCGAGGTCGACCCCGACACGTTCACGGTGCGAATCGACGGGGAGGTGTGGCAGGAGCAGCCGGCCGCCGAACTGCCGATGGCGCAACGCTATTTCCTGTTCTGATGACGCACCTCACGACGCTGCTGGCGCTGGCCGATTCGCGGTTGCCGACCGGTGGGCACGTGCACTCCGGTGGCGTCGAGGAGGCGGTGACCAGCGGGTTGGTCTCCGACGTGCCGACGCTGGGCGCGTATCTGCGGCGCCGGGTCCGCACGCAGGGGCTGGTGTCGGCGTCGCTGGCCGCGGCCGTGCACGCGGGCAGCCTGTCGGTGGCGGCCGCCGACCGCGAGACCGACGCACGCACCCCGGCGCCCGCCGCCCGCGAGGCGTCGCGCGCGCAGGGCCGCGGGCTGGTGCGGCTCGCCCGCCGGGTGTGGCCCGCAGAGGACTGGACCGGGCTCGGCGCGACGCCGCATCTCGCGGTCGCGGCCGGAATGGTCGGCCGCGCAGCGGGATTGACACCCGAGCAGACCGCGCTGTCGGTGGTCTACACGACCATGACGGGCAGCGCGACCGCCGCGCAGCGCCTGCTGGCCCTCGATCCCGGCGACGTCGCCGCGCTCACGTTCGAGTTGGCGCCGTGCTGCGACCTGACCGCCGCCGCGGCGGTCAAAGAACTCGCCGATCTGTCCGACCCGCTGCTCGACGTGCTGGCCCAGCGGCACACGCAACGCGAGCGCCCCCTGTTCGTGTCGTGAAAGGACCACCATGCCACCGCATTACCTCGACGGAGACCTCCACCAGCACCCGCAGCGGCCCAAACGCGAACGGCGGCAGGGCGAGCCGTTGCGCATCGGCGTGGGCGGGCCGGTCGGCTCCGGCAAGACCGCGCTCGTGGCGGCACTGTGCAGGCAGCTGCGCGACGAGTTGTCGCTGGCGGTGCTGACCAACGACATCTACACCACCGAGGACGCCGACTTCCTGCGGCGCAACGCGGTCCTGCCCGACGAGCGGATCGCCGCCGTTCAGACCGGCGGGTGCCCGCACACCGCGATCCGCGACGACATCACCGCGAACCTGGACGCGATCGACGACCTCGTCGCCGCACACCCCGGCCTGGACCTGATCCTGGTCGAGTCGGGCGGCGACAACCTGACCGCCACGTTCTCCTCGGGCCTGGTCGACGTGCAGATCTTCGTCGTCGACGTGGCGGGCGGGGACAAGGTGCCGCGCAAGGGCGGACCCGGGGTGACGTTCTCGGATCTGTTGGTCATCAACAAGACCGACCTCGCGCCACTGGTCGGCGCCGACCTCGACGTGATGCGCCGCGACGCCGCCGCTGTCCGCGGGGAACGGCCCTTCGTGCTGGTGTCGCTGGCCGAGGATCCCGCGGCCACCCCGGTGCTGGCGTGGGTGCGCGAGCAACTGCGGGTGCCGGTCTAGTGCGCTCCGAGGTCCTGATCGCCGCGCGCCCGCACCGCCGCCCGCACATCGAGTGCACGGGGGCGCTGGCCGCCCGGCTCACCGAACCGCAGACCGTGCATCTGGTGTCGGCGGCGGCCACCCCACTCGGCGGCGACTACCTCCACATCCGGGTGGTGGTGGAGGCCGGCGCCACCCTGCGGGTGCGCAGCGCGGCCGCCACGGTCGCGCTGCCGGGTCCGGCCACGCTGGAGTCGCACGCGGTGTGGACGCTCGACGTCGACGGGCACCTCGACCTGGATCCGGAGCCGACGATCGTCGCGGCCGCGTCGCGGCACCACGCGTCGACCCGGCTACGCATCGGCAGCACCGGCAGCGTCCGCCTGCGCGAGCGGGTGCAGATCGGCAGAACCGATGAGCGCCATGGCTTTTGGTCCGGTGCGCTGCACGCCGACGTGGACGACACACCGCTGCTGCGGCACCGCGTCGAGCTGGGCGCCGGCTCGGTCACCGACGACGAGCTCGGCACCCCGATGGCGGCGATCAGCGAACTGCACTACCCCGACGACGGCGCACCGACCGCGGGCACGCCGTTGGCACTGGCCGCGGGCGGCTGCCTGTCGACGTGGCAGGGCCGACGGCTCTAGCTGGCCGCCTTCTCGGAATCCTGCAGCGAGGCGGCGATCTCCTCGAGTTCCTCGATACGGGTTCGCGCGTACGCCTGCTGCTCGGTGATCGTGAGGTTGCCGCGCTGCGTCGACAGGAACGTCACCGTCCACGACACCAGCGTGGTCAGCTTGCGCCGGAACCCGACCAGGTAGATCAGGTGCAGCCCGAGCCACGCCAGCCACGCGATGAACCCACCGAACTCCAGCGGACCGATCTTGGCGACCGCCGAGAACCGCGACACCGTCGCCATCGAGCCCTTGTCGAAGTACTTGAACGGCTCGCGCTGGCTGCGGTCGGCACCCTTGAGCTCGGCCTTGATCGCGTCGGCGGCGTACTTGGCGCCCTGGATCGCGCCCTGCGCCTGCCCGGGCACGCCCTCGACGTGCGCCATGTCGCCGACGACGAACACATTCGGGTGTCCGGGAATCGTCAGATCGGGCTGCACGAGCACGCGCCCGGCGCGGTCGACCTCGGCCTCGGACTGCTCGGCGATGATCCGGCCCAGCGGGCTGGCCTGCACACCGGCCGACCACACCTTGGTGGCCGACTCGATGCGCCGGATCGTGCCGTCGGAGTCCTTGACCGTGATGCCGTTGCGGTCGACGTCGGTGACCATGGCGCCGAGCTGGATGTCGACGCCCATCTTCTCGAGCCGCGCCTGGGCCTTCTTGCCCAGTTTCTCGCCCATCGGCGGCAGCACCGCGGGCGCCGCGTCGAGCAGGATCACCCGGGCGGTCGTCGAATCGATATGGCGGAACGCGCCTTTGAGCGTGTGATCGGCCAATTCGGCGATCTGCCCGGCCATTTCGACGCCTGTCGGCCCGGCACCGACCACGGTGAAGGTCAGCAGCTTCTCGCGGCGCGCCGGATCGCTGGAACGCTCGGCCTGCTCGAACGCGCTCAGGATCCGCGCCCGCAACTCCAGCGCGTCATCGATCGACTTCATGCCCGGTGCCCACTCCGCGAAGTGGTCGTTGCCGAAGTAGGACTGACCCGCGCCGGCCGCGACGATCAGCGTGTCGTAGGGCGTGACGTAGGTGTGGCCCAACAACTCCGACTTGACCGTGCGGGCGGCCAGATCGATGTGGGTGACGTCGCCGAGCAGCACCTGGCAGTTCTTGTGCTTGCGCAGGATCATCCGGGTGGGCGGCGCGATCTCGCCGGACGGGATGATGCCGGTCGCGACCTGGTACAGCAGCGGCTGGAACAGGTGGTGCGTGGTCTTGGCGATCATCTTGACGTCGACGTCGGCCCGCTTGAGTTTCTTGGCAGCGGTCAGCCCACCGAACCCTGACCCGATGATCACGACCTTGTGTCGATCAGATGCAGTGGCTCCGGGATGGCTCATGTTGGGCTCCTCGACGGTGCTTCACGTGCAGTTCTACCCGTTACGGTAGTCGCCCGAACCTGCTATCGACGATTCCCTTTGCTGTGGCATATCCCACGTCGCAGCCGGGATTAACCGCCCAGCAGCGGGGTCAGCAGCTTGCCCAACTCGGTGATCCCGCCGGGCTGGTAACCGTTGAGGCTCGTGACCGGGCTGAGGATCACCCCGCCGACGCCGGCGTCGAGGATCTTGGTCTGGACCTGCTCGGCGATCTGCTCCGGGCTGCCGTAGACGGCCTGCTGCTTGAAGTCGTCGGGAATGACGTCGGCGGTCACGTTCTCGTCGATGATCGCGACCGCGAGCACGCTGGTCTCCAGCGTCGCGGGGTCGCGGTCGATGCGCTCACAGTTCTCCTTGACGACCTGCACCTTGCGCGGCAATTCGTCGAAGCCCGCGATGATGTTGAGGTGGTCGAAGTGCCGCGCGGCCAGCGGAATCGTCTTCTTCTCGCCGCTGCCACCGATCATCAGCGGAATGTGGTCGCGGAAGCGGGGTTCGGCCATCGCCTCCTTGGCGCGGTAGTACTTGCCCTCGACGGTGGGGCGCTCACCACGCAGCATCGGCAGGATGATCTCCAGGGCCTCGCCGAGCTTGTTGAAGCGATCGGTGAACGTGCCGAACTCGTAGCCGAGGCTGTCGTGCTCGAGTTCGTACCAGCCGGTGCCGATGCCCAGCACCGCGCGGCCCTGGCTGACCACGTCCAGCGTCGTGATCGCCTTGGCCAGCAGGGTGGGGTTGCGGTAGGTGTTACCGGTGACCAGCGTGCCCAGCTGCACCCGCTCGGTCGCGGTGGCCAGCCCGCCCAGCGCGGTGTAGGCCTCGAGCATCGGCTGATCGGGGGTGCCCAGCCCCGGTAGTTGGTAGAAGTGGTCCATCACGAAGACCGAGTCGTAGCCGGCGGCCTCGGCTTCCTGCGCCTGCGCGATGACGGTGGGGAAGATCTGCGGCACACCGGTGCCGTAGGAGAAGTTCGGGATCTGAAGTCCGAGTTTGATCATGGGCTTCACGTAATCACAGCTAAGCGGGGCGAGCACCCCGTTTAGCTACCGGCGAACGCCGGAATAAATCCGCCTAGCCGAAGTTCGCGAGTGCGCCCTGGCTGACATGCAGCGTCTGGCCGGTGATGTGACGGGCCGCAGGGGTGCTGAGAAACAGTGCGAGCCTTGCGATTTCGTCGGCAACCGCGGGCGGGGTGCGGGACAGCCCGTCGTAGCCCGGTTCGGCGCTGCGACCGGAGGCGACCGCGTTGACGGTGATCCCACGGGTACCGAAGTGGGCGGCCTGGCCGGCGGTCCAGTCGGAGACCGCGGCCTTGATCGCCGCTTCGGCGCTGCCCTCGGCGGGGTTCTCGGGCACCACGGTCACGATGGAGCCGCCCGAGCGCAGATGGTCGCCGAGGATCTGCACGGTCAGCACCGCCGACACCACGGTCGCGTCCAGCGCCGAGCGCCAGGCGGTGGCCAGGTCGGCCAGCGAGTAGGTGCGCGGATCGCCGGCATCGAAGCGCGGGGCCGGCACGTTGACGATGGTGTCCAGGTGGTGCGGGAACTGCGGCCGGGCGGCCTCGAGGCTGGCCGGATCGGTGTTGTCGAACACGATCGCGTCGACGTCGAGTTCCTTGGCGGCGACCTCGAGCTCGTCGCGGCGGGCGCCGGCGACCACGACGTGGTGGCCGTCCTCGCGGAAGCCCTGGGCGACTGTGCGGCCAACATCGGTGTCACCACCGGTGACGAGCACCTCCATGGCGCGACCTCCCTGTCGTGTTCGACGCTGAATCCCCGCCAATGTTACTGGACAGTAGCTAGCAGACGAAACCGGCACGCGGGCCGATGTCCTAGGGTTTGGTCCGTGAGCCGGAGGGTGGCACCGGGGTGAACGCTTCCGCTGGTCTGCCGCGGTGGATCTACGTACCCGCCGCCCTCGGCGCGGTGTTCGTCGCGCTGCCGCTGATCGCGATCGCGGCCAGGGTCGACTGGCCCGACTTCGTGCACCTGATCAGCAGCGAGTCCTCGGTCACCGCGTTGTTGCTCAGCCTGCGCACGGCCGCCGCCAGCACGGCGCTGTGCCTGCTGCTCGGCGTCCCGCTGGCGCTGGTGCTGGCCCGCACCGACAGCCGCTTGGTGCGCGCCGCCCGGCCGGTCATCCTGTTGCCGCTGGTGCTGCCGCCGGTCGTCGGCGGGCTGGCCCTGCTCTACGCCTACGGCAGGCTCGGCCTGGTCGGCGAGCACCTCGAGGCGGCCGGGATCCGGATCGCGTTCACGACGACGGCTGTCGTGCTGGCGCAGACGTTCGTATCGCTGCCCTTCCTGGTCATCGCGCTGGAAGGGGCGGCGCGCACGGCAGGCGCCGATTACGAGCAGGTGGCCGCGACGCTGGGCGCCCGGCCCAGCCGGGTGTGGTGGCGGGTCACGCTGCCGCTGTTGGCGCCCGGACTGGTGTCCGGCGCGGTGCTGGCGTTCGCCCGGTCACTGGGGGAGTTCGGCGCGACGCTGACCTTCGCGGGCTCCCGGCAGGGCGTCACGCGCACCCTGCCGCTGGAGATCTATCTGCAGCGCGAGGCCGACCCCGACGCCGCGGTGGCGTTGTCCCTGCTGCTGGTCGCGGTGGCCGCTGTCGTCGTGCTCGGCGTCGGCAGCCGCCGGTTACGGGGCGCCAGTGCCTGGTAGCGCGCGGTGACTGGCATCGAGGTGCGCGCGGTGGTCGAGAGCCGCGGCATCGAGGCGGCCTTCGACGTCGCTGCGGGTGCGGTGCTGGCGGTGCTCGGCCCGAACGGGGCGGGGAAGTCCACGCTGCTGCACGTCATCGCGGGCCTGCTGCGACCGGACGCCGGGGTCGTGCGCGTGGGAGAGCGGGTGCTGACCGACACCGGATCCGGCCGCCACGTGCCCACCCACGACCGGCGGGTCGGCCTGCTGCTGCAGGATGCGCTGCTGTTTCCGCACCTGAGCGTGCTGGCCAACGTCGCGTTCCCGCCGGGCAGCAGCCGCCCCGAGCACTGGCTGGCCGAGGTCGACGCCGCCGACCTCGCCGGGCGCCGGCCCCGTCAGCTGAGCGGGGGACAGGCGCAGCGGGTGGCGCTGGCCAGGGCGCTGGCCGCCGAACCCGACGTGCTGCTGCTCGACGAGCCGCTGGCCGGGCTCGACGTGGCCGCGGCGGCGGCCATGCGCACCGTGCTGCGCCGCGTGCTCACCCGCGACGGACGGTCCGCCGTCCTGGTCACCCACGATGTGCTCGACGTGCTGACGCTGGCCGACCGGGTTTTGGTTCTCGAAGACGGGAAGATCGCCGAAACCGGTTCCACCGCAACGGTTCTGGCGACTCCACGCAGCAGGTTCGGGGCCCGGTTCGCCGGGGTGAACCTGGTCGCGGGTACCGCGGGCGACAGCGGGGTGCTGACCACGCCGTGGGGACAGACATGGCACGGCGTGGCCGCCGACGACGTGGTGACGGGCCGACCGGCGGTGGCCCTGTTCAACCCGGCGGCCGTCGCGGTCTACCGGGACAAACCGTCCGGCAGCCCGCGCAACACGGTCGACGTCGTGGTCGCCGAACTCGACAGCCGCGGCCCGGTGATCCGGATCCGTGCCGAGGCCCAGCCGGACGGCGGGCCGGGCCTGGCCGCCGACGTCACGCCGGACTCCGCGGCCGAGCTGCGCCTCACGCCCGGCGACCGGGTCCACTTCGCGGTCAAGGCGCAGGCGGTCATGCTGCATCCTTCTGCGTAACGGAGGCGCGCCGCGCCGCGAGAAACGGAGAAGAGGACCGGTTGCGACGGCGATACCCGCGACCCGCCCACGCCCAGACGGGCGTGGGACGCGCTGCTGTGTCAGCAATTCGATAAACGCTGTCTATCTGAGGTTTTTCTCTACACAGCTATTTCAAATCGTGACCCTTTTTCAGCAACACACACTTGCGTCACGGCGGTAACACGGTAGTTTCTTCCCCATGGATCTGCCGGACGCGAATTCTCACCACCGCAGGCGCCGCTCGACGAAGTTGGCGATGGCGACGCTGGCCGGTGCCACTGCGGCGGCGCTCGCGCTGCCTTCGGTGGCGCAGGCGCAGCCCGAACCCACACCGCCGCCGCCTCCGCCGGGCAACACCTTCCTGCAGGGTCCGCCTCCTCCGCCGCCGCCGGGCGCGCCCGCCCCGCCGCCCGCGGACCCCAACGCTCCGCCCCCGCCTCCGCCACCACCGGGTGAGCCGCTGCCGCCGGGCGCACCGCCGGCGCCGCCTGCGGACCCGAACGCACCGCCGCCCCCTCCGCCGGCCGATCCCGGCCGGGTCGATGTCCCCGAAGGCGGACTCAGCTATGTCGTTCCCGCGGGCTGGAAGGTCTCCGACTCCACCCAGTTGTCGTACGGTCAGGCACTGCTGACCAAGATCACCCCCGAGGGCGCCGAACCGCCGAGCGACACCAGCGTGCTGCTGGGCCGCCTCGACCTGAAGCTGTTCGCGGGCGCCGAGACCGACAACACCAAGGCCGCGCAGCGGTTGGCCTCGGACATGGGCGAGTTCTTCATGCCCTTCCCGGGCACCCGGCTCAACCAGGAGACGGTGCCGCTCGACGCGAACGGCATGCCCGGGGTGGCGTCGTACTACGAGGTGAAGTTCACCGACACGAACAAGCCGAACGGTCAGATCTGGGCGGGCGTCGTGGGCAATCCGGTCGAGCCCGGCACGCCGCGCGGCCAGCGCACCCCCGAACGCTGGTTCGTGGTCTGGCTCGGCACCGCGAACAATCCGGTGCCCAAGGACGAAGCGGTGACGCTCGCCAACTCGATCCGGCCGTATGTCGCGCCGCCGCCTCCGCCGCCCGCGGATCCCAACGCGCCGCCACCGCCGCCGGACCCGAACGCGCCGCCGCCGGATCCCAACGCACCGCCACCGCCGGCGGATCCGAACGCACCGCCGGCCCGCCCCGGTGTCGGGGTGGCCGTCCCGGTCGCACCGGAGAACGCGCCGGGGATGCTTCCTCCCAGCTGACAGAAACGAATCGGGTTCACTCCGCGGCTTCGGCCGGGGAGTGAACCCGATGTCGTTTCAGCGGACGGTGTTTCAGGGACCGACGCGCGGCGGGTTCGCATTCGCGACGTTCAGGATGAAGCAGTTCGTCCCGCCGAAGCCCATGGCGCCCGCGGTCTGGCACCGTTCGAAGTTGCCGTCGGCGCTGACCGGACCGTCACAGATCGTGCCGCCGCCCCACGGCGTCCACCCGCCCTGGCACCCGGCGCTGGCCGGCGCGGCGAAGGCGATGCTGCCGGCCGCCATCGCGCCGACCGCCAGTGCGACAAGTGTTTTCATCTTCCACCCTCTCTTCGCGGTACCGGCATTCTGCGACCGGTACGAAGCCCCTTCACGCGGACCGTCGGACAGCCGCCGTGACCTCCAGGTTATTCCGTCGTTATGACATAGGAATCGGGATTTTCCCTACCTTCTCCCGGTGGCGGAACGCAAATCCGCATCGTTCGACGGTGAACGACTGGTGCCGTGGCAGATCCGGCGCGACGATGGCGTGATGACCTCGACCATGACGGCCTGGCAGGTCCGGCGTCCGGGCCCGGTGCGGACCCGACCGCTGGAGCGCGCGCAGGTTCCGGTACCGCATCCGGGTCCCGGTGACCTTCTGGTCGCGGTGCGCGCCTGCGGGGTGTGCCGCACGGATCTGCATGTCGCCGAGGGCGATCTGGCCGTGCACCGGGCCGACGTCGTGCCTGGCCACGAGGTCGTCGGCGAGGTGGTCGCTCTCGGAGAGGACGCCGGCGGGTTCGCGGTCGGGGACAGGGTCGGCATCGCGTGGCTGCGCCACACCTGCGGGCGGTGCCGGTACTGTCTGCGCGGATCCGAGAACCTGTGCCCGCAGTCCCGTTACACCGGCTGGGACGCCGACGGCGGGTACGCCGAATATGCCACGGTGCCAAGCGCTTACGCCCATCGCCTGCCGGACGGCTACAGCGACGCGGAGCTGGCGCCGCTGCTGTGCGCGGGCATCATCGGCTACCGCGCGCTCATGCGGGCCGAGCTGCCCGCCGGCGGGCGGCTGGGCATCTACGGGTTCGGCGGCAGCGCACACCTGACCGCGCAGGTGGCGCTGGCCCAGGACGCCGAGGTCCACGTCATGACGCGCGGTGAGCGAGCGCGCGAGTTGGCGCTGGAGCTGGGCGCGGCGTCGGCTCAGGGGGCCGCCGACCGGCCGCCGGTCGCCCTCGACGCGGCCATCCTGTTCGCACCGGTCGGCGATCTGGTGCCGCCGGCCCTGGAGGCGCTCGACCGCGGCGGCATCCTGGCCGTCGCCGGTATCCACCTGTCCGACATCCCGACGCTGAACTACCAGCGCCACCTGTTCCAGGAGCGGCAGTTGCGTTCGGTGACGTCGAACACGCGTGCCGACGCCCGGGCGTTCTTCGAGTTCGCGGCCGCGCACCGCATCGCGGTCACCAGCCCGCAGTATCCGCTGGACCGGGCCGACGAGGCGCTTGCCGACCTGGCGGCCGGCCGCGTCTCGGGCGCCGCGGTGCTGACGATCTAGAGTTCGGCCAGCGCCGCACCCAACCGGCCCGTCAGATCGCCGCGGCCGTACCGGTACAGCGGCCCGGTGCCGTCGGCGAGCAGCGTGCGGAGCCGGGCCATCCCGCGGGCCGACACCGGACGCGGCGAGTGCAACCGCAGGGTGATGGCGTCGATCAGGTCTTCGGCGGCAGCGATGTTGCGGGTGTTCAGCGGCACCCGTGAGGACATCAGGGGTCCGCGTCCGCGGGCGTCCTGCACGACGCGGCGCAGTGCGCGCGCGAGCGACTCGCGTTCTTTGCGCGACGTCAGCCGTGCGCAGTGGGCCGCCAGCGCGCTGCCTGCGGGGGCCGGGCCCCCGACCGCGATCCGGCGGTCGAAGCTGCCCGCTTTCACGCGGGCGACCACGCGGGCGAGCAGCGGCGCGGGTGCGGGGGCGGCCGGCGCGGGAGCGGGACGGGTGGGCAGGACCTGGTGCACTGAGTTGTCAGACATATCCATCGGTTTCGTTCGTTCGGCAGTGTGTGACGTAATGACCACTAATCACGTTACACAGGTCACGCGTGACTAGTCAAATTGCTTTACCGGTTACGTGTCCGTACTCTGGAGGCATGAGCTCTGCACCACGCACCTGGCTCGGTGACACCGAGACCAAGCCGGCGCCGCCGGGGCTGGCACGCATCCAGAGCCTGATCAACACCTTCGAATTGCCGACGGGCCCGGACCGCCTGGCGCACCGCGACGACGCCCGGCCGTGGCTGCACGAACAGGGCCTGCTCGGCGCCGCCGACGACGTGAACGACGACGACCTGCGGTTCCTGCGCGAGGTGCGCGAGGCGTTCCGCGCGATGGTGGTCAGCAATGCGGGTGGGCCGGCCCCGACCGCGGCGGCGCTGGCGCCGCTGCGGGCGGTCGCGGCCGCCGGCGCGGCGCACGCCGAACTCGGCGACGACGGTCAGGTGCGGTTGGGGGCGACGGGTGACTCGCTGCGCGACCGGGTCGTCGAGCTGCTGCTCGCGGTCCGCGACGCCCAGCGTGACGGCACCTGGCCGCTTCTGAAGGCCTGCGCGAACGAGGAGTGCCTGTGGGCGTTCTACGACCGGTCCCGCAACCACGGCGGGACGTGGTGCTCGATGTCGACGTGCGGCAACAAGCTCAAGAACCGCGAGTTCCGCGCCCGCAGGCGCGCGCCGAACTGATCAGGTCGACAGGTGCCACACGAAGGCCGCGGCCAGGGCCCCGAGCCCGTTGAGCGACCAATGAAGCGCGATCGGAGCGATCAGGCTGCCGCTGCGCCGCCGTAGCCAGGTGAACACGAACCCGGCGACGGCGGTCGCGGCCACCGCGAGCACCACACCCGCGACGGTGCCCAGGATCCCGCCGCCGAACAGCCGGGTGAACCCGACGTTGCTGCTGGTCAGCCCGAACGAGGTGGCGATGTGCCAGAGCCCGAACAGCAGTGAGCCGCCCGCGGCCACCCCACGCCAGCCCCAGGCGCGGTTCAGCGCGCCGTGCAGGACACCGCGGAACGCCAGCTCCTCGGGGATCACGGTCTGCAGCGGGATGATGATCATCGACGCGATCAGGGCGCCCGAGATCGTCGCGTAGTTGTTGTTCATGAACATCGGCCGGGTCCACGGCAGCAGCGCGCCGACCGCGATGACCGTGAGCACCACGCCGACGGCGGCCAGCGCGTAGCCCGCGCCGGCCCGCCAGTGCTCGCGGCTCAGCCCCAGTTCGGCCCAGCCCAGCCCGCGGGAGCGGACCAGCGCCACCAGCAGCACGGCCGCCGCGGGCACCGTCGCGACGCTGGCCCACGGCGTGGTGAAGTGCGCGATCAGGTTCGTCAGCGCAAGCACCACCACGACCACGGCGATGTCGACGTAGGTGCGGAAGTGGTGCAGCGCGGAGAGCTGTTCGACCAGCGGGTGCTGGGCTGACGCGGCGTGGTCGGACACGAGAATTCAGTCTAGCGATCGCGTTCGCTGCGAGTGTCCTGCGACAGCGACGGGCCTTGATAGGCGGGGTCCCAGGTCCAGTCGGAGATCGCCGGGTCGTCCTCGCCGTGCTCGCGGGTGTAGCTCCTGGCCGCCAGCCGGGCGTCGATCATCCGCTGGCGCAGCACCGCGGCGCGGTTGGCCAGTCCCGGAACACGGTCGATGACGTCGAGCACCAGGTGGAACCGGTCCAGGTCGTTGAGCATCACCATGTCGAACGGCGTGGTGGTGGTGCCCCGCTCCTTGAACCCGCGCACGTGCAGGTTGGCGTGGTTGGTGCGCCGGTACGTCAGCCGGTGGATCAGCCACGGATAGCCGTGGTAGGCGAAGATCACCGGCTTGTCCGCGGTGAACAGCGAGTCGAACTCGTGGTCGGACATCCCGTGCGGGTGTTCGGTGTCGGGTTGCAGGCGCATGATGTCGACGACGTTGATCACGCGCACCGCCAGCTCGGGCAGTTCGCGGCGCAGGATGTCGGCGGCGGCCACCGTTTCGAGCGTCGGGATGTCCCCGGCACACGCCAGCACCACATCGGGTTCGCGCCCGGTCGAACTGCTCGCCCACTCCCAGATGCCCAGCCCCCGGGCGCAGTGCGCGATCGCCTCGTCCATGCTCAGGTACGTCAGCGCCGGCTGCTTGCCCGCGACGATCACGTTGACGTAGTGGCGGCTGCGCAGGCAGTGGTCGGCCACCGACAGCAGCGTGTTGGCGTCCGGCGGCAGATACACCCGCACCACCTCGGGGCGCTTGTTGGCGACGTGGTCGATGAAGCCGGGGTCCTGGTGCGAGGCTCCGTTGTGGTCCTGCCGCCAGACATGGCTCGTCAGAAGGTAATTGAGCGACGCGATCGGCCGCCGCCAGGACAGCTCCCTGCTGCTCGAGAGCCACTTGGCGTGCTGGTTGAGCATCGAGTCGACGATGTGCACGAAGGCCTCGTAGCAGTTGAACAACCCGTGCCGACCGCTCAGCAGATAGCCCTCGAGCCAGCCCTGACACAGGTGTTCGGAGAGCACCTCCATCACCCGGCCCTCGGGGCCGAGGTTCTCGTCGTCGGGGTCGAGCTCACCCAGCCACACCTTGTCGGTGGCTTCCAGGGTCGTCGACAGGCGGTTCGACGCCGTCTCGTCGGGGCCCATCAGCCGGAACCGGTCGGCGTTGCGGACGATGACGTCGCGCAGGAAGGTGCCGAGCACGCGGGTCGCCTCGGCCGACTCCGACGCGGGCTCGTCGACCGTCACGGCGTAGTCGGTGAACGGCGGCAGGTCGAGGTCCTTGAGCAGCTGTCCGCCGTTGGCGTGGGGGTTGGCGCTCATCCGCCGCGGGCCCTGCGGGGCGAGGGCCCGCAGGTGTGGCCGCAGCGCGCCGTCGTCGTCGAACAGTTCCTCGGGCCGGTAGCTGCGCAGCCAGTCCTCCAGCTGCGCGCGGTGTTCGGGGTTGGTGTGGGTCTGCGACAACGGAACCTGATGCGACCGCCAGGTGCCTTCGACCTTCTTGCCGTCGACGGTGCGCGGCCCGGTCCAGCCTTTCGGCGTGCGCAGCACCACCATCGGCCACAGCGGACGGCCGGACTCGCCGTCGAGCCGCGCGGCCCGCTGGATCGCGGCGATCTGGTCGAACGCCTCGTCGAACGCGGTGGCCAGTTGCTGGTGCACGTTGGCCGGATCATCGCCGGCAACGGTGATCGGCCGGTAGCCGTAGCCGAACAGCAGCGACTCCAGCTCCTCCTGCGGAATCCGCGACAGCACGGTCGGATTGGCGATCTTGTAGCCGTTCAGGTGCAGGATCGGCAACACCGCGCCGTCGGTGACCGGGTTGAGGAACTTGTTGGAGTGCCAGCTCGCCGCCAGCGGGCCGGTTTCGGCCTCGCCGTCGCCGATGACGCAGGCCACCACCAGTTCGGGGTTGTCGAACGCGGCGCCGTAGGCGTGCACCAGCGCGTACCCGAGTTCGCCGCCCTCGTGGATCGACCCGGGCGTCTCGGCCGCGACGTGGCTGGGGATGCCACCGGGAAAGGAGAACTGCCGGAACAGCTTTCGCAGCCCGTCGGTGTCCTCGGAGATGTTGGAGTACACCTCGCTGTAGGTGCCCTCGAGATACGCGTTGGCCACCAGGCCGGGACCGCCGTGGCCCGGACCGGTGATGTAGATGACGTCGGCGTCGCGCTCGCGGATGATCCGGTTGAGGTGCGCGTAGATCAGGTTCAGGCCCGGGGTGGTGCCCCAGTGGCCGAGCAGTCGCGGTTTGACGTGGTCGGCCGAGAGCGGCTCGCGCAGCAGCGGATTGTCGAGCAGGTAGATCTGTCCGACGGACAGGTAGTTGGCCGCTCGCCAGTAGGCGTCGAGCAGGGTGAGCTCGTCATCGGAGAGTGTGGGGGACAGTGCCTGCGCAGTCATCGGCAGTCGGGTACCCGCTGAGCCGGTCGCTACGCATGCGCCGAGGGTGGGCATAACTGGTCCAGGCAGCGGCAAACCGGACCGTCTAGCCTGTCCAGCGTGTTGGGATTCGCGCTGCCACAGTACGGAGCATCGGCCCGCGCCGATATCGCTCGCTTCGCGTCCGCCGCCGAGGAGATGGGCGCCGACAGCCTCTGGGTCGGTGACCGGCTGATCGCGGCCGTGGACCCCAGCGTCGGTTACCCCGGCTCGGACACCATCCCCGAGCAGTTCCGCGCCGGCTTCGATCCGTTCATCGCGCTGGCGCTGGCCGCGGCGGTCACCGAGCGGGTGACGCTGGGGGCCAGCGTTCTCGTCGCCCCCTGGTATCAGCCGGTGATGCTGGCCCGGCAGCTGACCGCGATCGACGTGGCCAGCGGCGGGCGGCTGCGGCCCGGTTTGGGGATCGGCTGGTCGCCTGAGGAGTTCACCGCCGCCGGCGCACCGTTCCGCCGCCGCGGGGCGCAGCTCGACGAGATGCTCGACGCGCTCGAGTCGATCTGGACCACCAACCCGGCCGCCCATGACGGCGAGCACTGGACGCTGCCGCCGTCGTGGATCGACCTCAAACCCGCGCAGCGGCCCCGCCCGCCGATCTACCTGTCGGCGTTGACCCCGGCCGCGCTCGAGCGGGTGGGGCAGCGCGCCGACGGCTGGCTGCCCGTGGCGGTGGTGCCCGACTTCGTCATGCCCGACGTGCTCACCATGCAGCGTCAGACCATCGACGACGCGGCCCGGGCGGCGGGCCGCGATCCCGCCGACATCCACACCGCGGTGCGCATCAACGTCTCCGAGGGCGCCACCCCCGACACCGTCGCCGAAGCGGTGCGGGTGCTGGCCGACGGCGGTTACCCCGACGTGTTCGTCGACCTCATGTATGTCGCCGAGGACACCGACGACTACCTGCGATGGGCGGAACGGCTGTTGGCATGAACCAGCCGCTGCTCGACGCGGTGCGGGTCCTCGACCTAGGCGGCGCGGGATCCGACGGCGTCGGCCGGTTACTCGCCGACCTCGGGGCCGACGTGCTGAAGATCGAGCCGCCCGGGGGCAGCCCGGACCGCGGCGCCGCTCCCGCCGTGGCCGGGATGAGCGTGGCGTTCGCGGTGCACAACGCGAACAAGCGCTGCGCCGTGCTGGATCCGGCCGATCCCGAACACCGCCGCGCGCTCGTCGAACTCGCCGGCGGCGCCGACATCGTCGTCGACGGCGGGATTCCCGGCGGTGCAGCGCAATTCGGCACCTCCTGTGTCGAACTGGCGCAGCGGTTCGGCCACCTGGTCGCGTTGTCGGTCACCGACTTCGGCACCACCGGACCGTACGCGTCGTGGCGCGCGACCGACCCGGTGCTGTACGCGTTGTCGACCGCGCTGTCGCGCACCGGGCCGACGGCGGGCACCCCGGTGTCGCCGCCGGTCGGCCTGGCCTCCGGAACCGCGGCCGCCCAGGCGGCGTGGGCGGCGCTGGCCGCGTACTACCGCCGGTTGCGCAGCGGCGCAGGCGAATACATCGACTTCTCCCGCTTCGAGGGGGTGCTGCAGTCGCTGGACCCGCCCTTCGGTTCGGAGGGGCAGGCGGCCGTCGGGATCAAGAAGACCACCGAGATCTGGCGCGGCAGGCCGCGCAACCAGAACATCTACCCGATCTTCGACTGTGCGGACGGGCGGGTGCGGCTGTGCCTGCTCTCGCCGCGGCAGTGGCGCGGGATGCGCGCCTGGCTCGGCGAACCCCTCCAGTTCGCGGACCCGAAGTTCGACACCATCGCGGCGCGCTACGCGGCGTCGCGGGAACTCAACGCCGCGATCGCCGCGCTGTTCGCCGGCCGGACGATGGGCGAGCTGGTCGCCGAGGGCCAGGCCCGCGGCGTGCCGGTCGCGGCGGTGCTGACCCCGGCAGAGGCGTTGGCGGCCGAGCACTTTCGCGCCGCCGGGGCGTTGACCACCGTGCGACTCGGCAGCGCCGACGTCGTGGCACCCGTCGGTCCGTTCGTCGTCGACGGTGGCCGCGCCGGCGTGCGCTGGTTCGCGCCGCCCGCCGGATCGAGCGCACCGGCGTGGTCGGACCCACCGCTGGGCGCCGGCACGGCCGCGACGCGACGGCCGTTCGACGGGGTGCGCATCCTCGACCTGGGCGTGATCGTCGCCGGCGGCGAACTGGGCCGGTTGTTCGCCGACCTCGGCGCCGACGTCATCAAGGTGGAGAGCGCCGCCTACCCCGACGGTCTGCGGCAGACCCCGCCCGGCCAGGTGATGAGCAGGTCGTGGGCGCTGACACACCGCAACGAACGCAGCCTCGGACTCGACCTGCGCCACCCCGACGGTGCCGCGCTGTTCGCCAGGCTGGTCGCCGAGTCCGACGCGGTCTTCGCCAACTTCAAGCCCGGAACGCTTGCCGCACTGGGATTCCCGTATGAACGGCTGCGGCAGCTCAACCCTCGGATCGTGCTCGCCGAGAGCAGCGCGTTCGGGGCGACGGGCCCGTGGAGCGAGCGGATGGGCTACGGGCCGCTGGTGCGGGCCGCCACCGGCGTCAGCTCACTGTGGGCCGACGACGGGGAGTACTACGACGCGACCACGATCTTTCCGGACCACGTGTCGGCGCGGACCACCGCGATCGGTGCGCTCGCCGCGCTGATCCGGCGGGAGCGCACCGGCGCCCCCGCGCACGTGCACGTCTCCCAGGCCGAAACGGCCATCCATCAGTTGGCGGCAAGCTACATCGCCGAATCCGCCCGCGCCGCGGGCCTGGACGTGGCCGAGGGCACCGACGTGCATGCGGTGTATCCGTGCGCCGGCGACGACGAATGGTGCGTCGTCTCCCTCGAATCCGACGCGGACGGTGGGCGACTCGCCGGGCTGACCGGGAGCGTGGATATGGTGGGCTGGACCGGTAGCCGGGACAAGACGGAGGTGGCGCAGCTGCTGCAGGAGGCAGGCGTGGCGGCGGCCCCGATGAACCGTGCGGTCGACATCCCGACCGATCCGCAGGTGCGGGCGCGAAAGGTGTTCACCGACATGACGCACCGGCTGTTCGAATCGCCGCTGCTGACCGAGACCGGGCCCGCCCCGTTCATCGACATCCCGCCGGCCGAGCTGCGTCCGGCCCCGACGGCGGGGGAGCACACCCGCGAGATCTGCCGCGAATTGCTCGGCATGCCGGGCGACGAGACCGAGCGGCTGATCGCGTGCGGCGCGCTGTTCGCCGATGACGAAAGGACATGATGGATCCCAGGACACCGGTGCTGGTCGGCTACGGACAGGTCAACCAGCGCGACGAGCACCCCGAGGTCGAGCCGGTCGATCTGATGGTCGCGGCCGCGCGCGCCGGCGCCGATCCACGGGTACTGCAGACCGTCGACTCGGTGCGGGTGGTCAATCTGCTGTCGTGGCGGTACCGCGATCCGGGTCTGCTTCTGGCGCAACGTATTCGCGCTTCCGATGCCCGCACCCGCTATACCGGCATCGGCGGCAACACGCCGCAGTCACTGGTCAACGAGGCCTGCCGCGACATTCAAGCCGGGCGCGCCGACGTCGTGCTGATCGCCGGCGCCGAGACGTGGCGCACGCGAAGCCGGTTGCGGCGCAACGGCCGCAAACCGGACTGGACGCGCCAGGACGAGTCGGTGCCGATGGCCGACGGCGCCGACGACGGCGGGGTGCCGATGGCCGGACCCGCCGAGAACCGCATCCACCTCGACCGGCCTGCCTACGTCTACCCGATGTTCGAGCAGGCACTGCGGATCGCCGCGGGCCGCTCGCCCGAGGAGCACCGGCGGCACCTCGGCGAACTGTGGGCCCAGTTCAGCGCGGCGGCCGCGGCCAATCCGCACGCGTGGAACCGCACCGCGCTGTCCGGTGAGCAGATCTGGCGCGAGGGTCCCGACAACCGGATGATCAGCTGGCCGTACCCCAAGCTGATGAACTCCAACAACATGGTCGACCAGGCCGCGGTGCTGGTGCTGGCGGCCGCCGAGAAGGCCGAGTATCTGCAGATCCCGAAGGAGCGCTGGGTGTTTCCCTACGCGGGCACCGACTCCCACGACACCTATGCGATCGGCGAGCGGGCCGAGTTCCACACCTCCCCGGCGATCCGGATCGGCGGCCGGCGCGCCCTCGAACTGGCCGGCCTCGACATCGACGACGTCGACCTGATCGACCTGTATTCGTGCTTCCCGTCCGCGGTGCAGGTCGCCGCCACCGAACTCGGGCTGCCGATCGGCGATCCCGCCCGGCCCCTCACCGTGACGGGCGGTCTGACGTTCGCGGGCGGGCCGTGGAACAACTACGTCACCCACTCGATCGCCACCATGGCCGAACGGCTCGCCGCCGAGCCGGGCAAGCGCGGGCTGGTCACCGCCAACGGCGGCTACCTCACCAAGCACAGTTTCGGCGTCTACAGCGCCGAACCGCCGGCACACGGATTCCGTTGGGAGGACGTCCAGCCCGCCGTCGACCGGGAACCGACCCGGACCGCCGTGGTCGAGTGGGAAGGTGTCGGGACGGTGGAGAGCTGGACGACACCGTTCGATCGCGACGGCGCGCCGGAAAAGGCGTTCCTGTCGGTGCGCACCCCCGACGACGCGCGGGTGCTCGCGGTGATCGGCGATGCGGCCGAGGCGGCGGCGACGGTCGACGACGACATCGCCGGGGCGAAGGTGCGGGTCAACGCCGATGGGACCGCGGCGCTGGTCTGATCACTCGAGATCCGCCAGCAGCCGGTCGATCCGGTTCCGCGCGGCCTCTGCGGCGCCGGGACCGACGACGGCGTGCACCCGGTCCGCCTCGACCGCGGCGATCGCGGCGTCGGCGACCACCGCCGGGCTGATCGCACCGCGCATCGCGTCGTCGTCGCGGTCGTTGGGCACGCTGACCGCGCCGGGTGGGGTGAGCGCCGCCGAGTTCGGGCCCAGCGGCGTGTCGACCATGCCGGGGCAGAGCACGGTGGCGCCCAATTGCGGTGATGCGGAGCGCAATTCGACATTCAACGTCTCGGTCAGGCCGACCACGGCGTGCATGGTCGCGCTGTAGGGCGCCAGGTCGGGCAGTGCGATCAGGCCGCCTGCGGAGGCGGTGTTGAGGAAGTGGCCCGTCCCTTGGGTGATGAGGATCGGCGCGAAGGTCCGCACCCCGTTCACGGCTCCCATGAGTTTGACGTCGATCAGCCGGCGCCACGTCGGCAACGCCTGCTCCCACGCCGGCGTCTGTTCGCAGACGACGCCCGCGTTGTTGCACACCAGGTCGACGCGGCCGAAGCGGTCGAGGGTGGTGTCGGCCAGGGCGTCGACCTCGGCGGCCTCGCGCACGTCGACCCGCACCCCGGCGGCGGCGCCCGGGCGGTCCGACAGGGCGTCGACCGCCGCGGGGATCGCGTCCTCGCGGATGTCGGCGATCATCACCGCGACACCGCGTCGGGTCAGGTGGTCGGCGAGCGCGAAGCCGATGCCGCTGGTTCCGCCGGTCACGACCGCGACCTGTCCGGATTCGATCTTCACGTCGACCGCCTTCCTCGCGCGCTACGGGGCGCCCGGGGGCACCTCGGTGTACTGCGGCACGAATCCGTCGGCCGCGAAACTGAACCCCTTGCCGGTGCGCTCGCTCGCGCACGAGACCCCGGTCTCTTCCTGGATGTTGCAGCGGAAACCGGCGACGGCGAGAATGCGGTTGAACGGCAACACTTTTGCATCCTCGGCCACGAATTCGTCCGGTTCCACCGCGACAAAGCGCGGGTCGCCGTCGCGGTCGACGACGATGGCGTTCGGCGCGGTCTCCTCGCCTGCGGCGTCGAGCACGGAATCGGGAGCGCCGGTGACGCCGATGGCCTGCCCGGCCGTGGACTGACACCCGGCCCGGTCACGCGGCAGGATCGCGCACGCCCAGCGGCCGCTGGGGGAGGTGAAGTAGTAGACCGCCGCACCCTGCGGGTGCGCGACGTAGTCGAACGCGTCGACCAGGTGCGGCCCGGCCGGCGGCGGCAGCGCCGGGGTGCTGGTGGGGGTCGTCGGCATCGTGACCCGTGGTTCGTCGGTGGTGAAGATCCGCTCACCCGAGCAGCCCGCCGCGAGGACCGCGGCGGCCGCGATCAGACATGTCGCACGCATTTCGGCTCTCAGCGTGCCGCAACCGCTCCGGGCGCCGGCATGCGGGGTCGCTCACCGCTCGGCCAGCATCGCCCGCAGCGTGCAGGCGTTGCGCACGGCGTGCCCGCCGAGGTCGTTGTTGAAGTAGACGAGGACCCGTCGGCCCTCCTCGTCCCAGGCGCGGATCCGGTCGGCCCACCGCCGCAGTTCGTCGTCGGGGTACGACCCGGCGTACAGCGAGTCCTGATCGGGGCCGTGCATGCGGATGTACACCCGGCCGCTGGTCGCCCTGGGCACGCAGCGGAGGTGGGCGCCGCTCATCACCACGTAGGCGGCGTCGTGCCGTTCGAGCAGCTCGTAGACGGCGGGGTCGCCCCAGGACGGGTGCCGCAGTTCCATCGCGACGGGGATGCGCTCGGGCATCAGGGTGAGGAAGTGCTCGAGGCGGGCGTCGTCGCGCTCCAGCTCCGGATGCAGCTGCACCAGCAGCGCCTCGCTGCGGTCCCCGAGCAGCGTCCAGCACCGGTCGAACCGCTCGATCCACGGCTCGGGTTCGCGCAGCCGCCGGTAGTGGGTGAGTCCGCGCTGGGCCTTGACCGACATGGTGAACCCGTCGGGCAGCCGTTGGCGCCAGCCGGCGAACGCCTCGTCCTTGGGCCACCGGTAGAAGCTCGCGTTGAGCTCGACGGTGTCGAACTCGGCGACGTAGCGCGCCAACCGCTTGGCCACCGGTGTGCCCGTCGGATACAGCACGTCCTTCCAGTGGTCGTAGGACCATCCCGACGTGCCGATCCGGATCACCGCGGTCTCATCCCCGCACCGCGTCGCGCAGCTCGTCGTCGAGCGACACCCGCACCAGCGCCGCGGCCAGGTCGGCGTTGCGCCGCGGCGCCAGGGCACCGAGTTTGTCTGGCGCACCCGGTAATCCGAGTGAGCGGGCCGCCGCCACGGCACGGTCGTCGAAGTACGGACGCAGCCACGTCCAGGTGTCCTGCACCTCGCGCAGGAAGATGTCGGCGCCGGTGTCGCCGATGCCCTTGAACTGTTTGAGCGCACCGGTCAGTGCGGCGGCGTCGTGCTCGGCGACCCCGTCGAGCCTGCGCAGGTCGCCGCCGTACTCCTCGACGGTGGCCGCCGCGATGTCGGTCAGGCGGGTGGCCGAGCTCTCGTCGTAGCGGACGTAGTGCGCGCGGCCGAACGCACGGATCATCTCGGCGCGGTCGGCGGCGGTGACGGCTTTGGGCGTGCGCAGTCCGGCGCCGAACAGCTCCCTGGCCGCGGCCACCGCGATGCCGGCGTCGATCGGTTTGCTGGCCAGCATGCACAGCGTCAGCAGCTGGAACAGCGGCATCGGTTTGTCCGCCAACCGGATTCCGGCCTGCCGGGCGTAGGTGGTGCCGGCCTGCTCGAGCAGGTTCGCGACGGTCTTCTTCTGCGCTGCGGCGTCCATCCCGGCTGACGTACCCGGGCTATTTCGGGGGCAAACTCCTGGCGAAGTCCACACCGCGCGCGACCCAGGGCTGCAGCTGTCGTTTGGTCCGCAACCCGTCCACGCCGACCAGCAGCCACCCACGCATCTCGCGGCCCGCCATCGTCATCGGCTCGACGTGCGGGCGGGCGAGCAGCGTGGCGGCCTCGGCCGGTGGCACCCGCACCATCAGGCCGCCGCGTCCGCTGACCGCCACCGCCATGTGACCGTCGACGAGGAACGCCAGTCCGCCGAACATCCGCTTCTCGTCGACACCGCGCTGCCCGGTGAGCAGTTCGCGGATGCGGTGGGCCAGGTCTTCGTCATAGGCCATGCGACGACCGTATATTGCGTTCAGGGTCGTGACCGGACAACGATCACGACCCTGAAGGCAATCTTCACATCAGGCGGCGACGGTGGCGCGCTCCTCGACCGGCGCCAGCGCCTGCGCGACGATGTCGGCGACGTCGGTCATCGGTTTGACCTCCAACGCGTCGAGCACATCGGCGGGCACGTCATCGAGATCCGCCTCGTTGCGCTGCGGGATGAAAACGGTTGCCAGACCGGCCCGTTGCGCGGCGAGCAGCTTCTGCTTGACGCCGCCGATCGGCAGCACCCGACCGTTGAGCGTGACCTCGCCGGTCATCCCGACGTCCGACCGCACCTGCCGGCCGGTGGCCATCGAGACCAGCGCCGTCACCATCGTCACACCCGCCGACGGTCCGTCCTTGGGGACCGCACCGGCGGGCACGTGGACGTGGATGCGCCGGTCGAGCGCCTTGGGGTCGACACCGAGTTGCTCGGCGTGCGAGCGCACGTAGGACAGCGCAATCTGCGCGGACTCCTTCATGACGTCGCCCAGCTGCCCGGTCAGCTGCAGGCCCGGTTCGCCGTCGGTCGCGCCGGCCTCGATGTAGAGCACATCGCCGCCGAGCCCGGTGACCGCCAGCCCGGTCGCCACCCCGGGCACCGCCGTGCGTTCGGCCGATTCGGGCAGGAACCGCGGACGGCCCAGGTACTCAACGAGATCCGGCTCGTCGATGACGATCGGACCCGGCGTCGAGGCCAGCTTCGTCGTCACCTTGCGCATCGCCTTGGCCAGCAACCGCTCGAACTGGCGCACGCCAGGCTCGCGGGTGTAGTCGGCGGCGACCTTGCGCAGCGCGGCATCTGTGACCTCGACTTCACCATCGGTGAGGGCCGCCCTTTCCCGCTGCCGCGGCAGCAGGAAGTCACGCGCGATCGCGACCTTGTCGTCTTCGGTGTAACCGTCGATCTGCACCAGCTCCATGCGGTCCAGCAGGGCCGACGGGATGTTCTCGATGACGTTGGCCGTCGCCAGGAACACCACGTCCGACAGGTCCAGGTCGAGGTCGAGGTAGTGGTCGCGGAACGTGTGGTTCTGCGCCGGATCCAACACCTCCAGCAGCGCCGCCGCGGGGTCACCGCGGAAGTCGGAGCCCACCTTGTCGATCTCGTCGAGCAGCACGACCGGGTTCATCGAACCCGCCTCGCCGATGGCGCGCACGATGCGGCCGGGCAGCGCGCCGACGTACGTGCGCCGGTGCCCGCGGATCTCGGCCTCGTCGCGCACGCCGCCCAGGGCGACGCGGACGAACTTGCGGCCCAGCGCCCGTGCGACGCTCTCGCCGAGCGAGGTCTTGCCGACCCCGGGCGGACCGGCCAGCACCATCACCGCGCCCGAACCGCGGCCGCCGACGACCTGCAGACCACGCTGGGCGCGGCGCGCCCGCACGGCCAGGTACTCGACGATGCGGTCCTTGACGTCCTCCAGACCGTGATGGTCGGCGTCGAGGATGTCGCGCGCCGCCTTCAGATCGGTGGAGTCGTCGGTGTGCACGCTCCACGGCAGGTCGAGCACGGTGTCCAGCCAGGTGCGGATCCAGCCGCTCTCCGGGCTCTGGTCGCCGGCGCGCTCAAGCTTGCCGACCTCGCGCAGCGCCGCCTCGCGGACGTTGTCGGGAAGGTCGGCCGCCTCGATGCGGCTGCGGTAGTCGTCCGAGGAACCGGTCCCGTCGTCGTCGCCGAGTTCCTTGCGGATCGCCGCCAGTTGCTGGCGCAGCAGGAACTCCTTCTGCGTCTTCTCCATGCCCTCGCGGACGTCCTCGGCGATCTTCTCGTTGACCTCGACCTCGGCCAGTTGATCGCCCGTCCACTCGATCAGCGCGCGCAGCCGCTCGGCGACGTCGGGCGTCTCGAGCAGTTGCCGCTTCTGCACCTGGGTCAGATACGACGCATAGCCGGCGGTGTCGGCCAGCGCGGACGGATCCGACAGCTGGTTGACGAAATCGATGATCTGCCACGCCTCGCGTCGCTGCAGCATGGCCAGCAGGAGCTTCTTGTACTCCGCGGCCAGCTTGAACGTCTCGTCGCCGGGTTGGTTCTCGGCGACCTCGGTAACCTCCACCCACAGCGCAGCGCCGGGGCCGGTCGCGCCGGCGCCGATGTGCGCCCGGCTGCCGCCGCGCACCACGGCGGCGGGCCCGCCGACCATGCGGCCGATCTGCACGATCGTGGCCAGCACGCCGTACGAGGGATACCGGTCGTCGAGCCGCGGGGCGATCAGCAGTTCACCGGACTCGCTGGCGCGTGCGGCGTCGACCGCGGCGCGGGCGGCATCATCGAGCTCGATCGGCACCACCATGCCGGGCAGCACGATCGACTCGCTCGAGAACAAGACCGGAACCGTCTTGACTTCAGCCATCAATCCTCCAAAGTTTGAGTCTGATGCGCTCAACTCCACCAGCGCCGGGTTTGTTCCCCGGCGGAATACCGACGGCCCGCCCGGAGTCGTGACCAACGTGACTGAAGAACCCCTCTACGACACGGTCGCGGCCGTGACCGGTGCCAGCAGCGGCATCGGCGAGGCCGTCGCCCGTCTGCTCGCCGCCCGCGGCGCCCGCCTGGTGCTGGGCGCCCGCCGCACCGACCGACTCGACCGGATCGCCGCCGACCTTGCCCCCGAGCGAGTCCGCACCGTCGCCACCGACGTCACGCGCGCCGACGACCTGGTCCGGCTGGTGTCGACCGCGGTCGACGAGTTCGGCCGGCTCGACGTCCTGGTGAACAACGCCGGTGTCGCCTCGCTCGGCCCGTTCGCCGACGGCGATATCGAGGCCTGGACGGCGATGATCGACGTCAACCTGCGCGGCGTGCTGCACGGGATCGCGGCGGCGATGCCGGTGTTCTTGCGGCAGGGCCACGGTGACTTTGTCACGACGGTGTCGACGGCGGGCATGAAGATCGTGCCCGAGATGGGCGTCTACGCGGCTACGAAGAATGCGGTCAGGACCGCGCTGGAGGCGCTGCGCCAGGAGTCCACCGACGGCGTGATCCGCACGACCGCGATCTCACCCGGCTACGTGCGCACCGACCTCGGCGCTCCGGGCGAGAACGTCGAACCCGGTTCGCACATGCCCGCTTTCGCGATCGCACCCGAGGCCGTCGCCCGTGCGGTCGCGTTCGCGCTCGAGCAGCCGCGCGACGTGGAGATCGGCGAGCTGGTGATCCGCCCGACCGTGCAGAACTGACCCCACACATGGCAGGGAGCCTGCCGTTCGGGGGGTACGGCAGGCTCCCTGTTGTGGGTGGATCCGGGTGGATCGAGCGGGTTCCTAGGCGCTGGCTTGCGCTCCGAGCACCCGCTGGATGTCAGGCTTCATCATCTCCAGCTGTTGGCCCCAGTAGCCCCAGCTGTGAGTTCCCTGGGCCGGGAAGTTGAAGACGCCGTTGGTGCCACCGGCCGCGACGTAGTTGTCGCGGAAGGTGATGTTGGTCCGCAGCGTGAACCCTTCGAGGAACTGCGCGGCCATCAGGTTCTGGCCCGCCGCTCCGGAGTCCAGGTCCGACGGGGTGCCGGTGCCGCAGTAGATCCAGATGCGGGTGTTGTTGGCGACCAGCTGGTTGATGTTGACCATCGGGTCGTTGCGCTTCCACGCCGGATCCGACGACGGACCCCACATGCTCTCGGCGTTGTAGCCGCCCGCATCGTTCATCGCGAGCCCGATCAACATCGGCCACCAGCCCTCGGACGGGTTCAAGAAGCCCGACAGCGACGCCGCGTAGATGAACTTCTGCGGGTAGTAGATCGAGTAGGTCAGCGCGGAGCTGCCGGCCATCGAGATGCCGACCACCGCGTTACCCGTCTGCGACACACCGCGATTGGCCTCCAGCCACGCGGGCAGCTCCTGCGTCAGGAACGTCTCCCACTTGTAGGTGTAGTCCTGGCCGTTGCCCCGCGACGGCTGATACCAGTCGGTGTAGAAGCTCGACTGGCCGCCGACCGGCATGACCACCGACAACCCCGACTGGTGGTACCACTCGAACGCCGGGGTGTTGATGTCCCAGCCGTTGTAATCGTCCTGCGCGCGCAGCCCGTCGAGCAGATAGACCGCGTGCGGTCCGCCGCCCTGGAACTGGATCCGGATGTTGCGGTTCATCGCCGCCGAGAACACATCCAGATATTCGACCGGCAGCCCCGGCCGCGAGAACGCCCCGGCCGTCGCCGACCCCCCGACGAAGCCGATCAGGCCGGGCAGGGCCGCCGCCGTGAGGGCAGCGACCGCCATGCGGCGCATCAATTTTCTGCCGGTACCTCGGTACCTCTCCAAGAACTTCATAACGGCAACCAACCCACCTTTCATCGCTTTCCACAAGCAATTGCCGTTGCTATGCCTGCGTAATGAAACACGCACGGAGTGCCCGACACCCCGCCCGACATGCGGTGATGAAGTCGCGGTTGGCTAACGATTCTGACTCGGCGCGGACTCACCGACACCGGAATGCGGCTGTGACCTGTGGGGACGGTGTTACTCGTGTGACTCGGCCACGGCGCGCCACACGCCGCGCGGCAGACGGCGCGTTGCGCCTCCGACCTCGATGTAGCGCAGGGAGCGACCCATCACACCGGCGGTGGCCACCACATCGGCCCGCGCGACGGCGATATGGTCGACACGCGGTGCCTGCCGCCGTCCAGCAAACTCACTCGCCCGCAGCGGCCACTGCCCTCTGCACACTGGACCGGCGCTCCTCGATCGCGTGGCCGAAGTCCTGGAGCAGTACCGGTTTGCGCGCGGTGAGCTCCTCGATGTGCGCCCGCTCCACCAGCAGCACCGTGACCTCCTCGAGCGCGTAGGCCGAGGCGGTCACCGGTTCGCGGGTCAGCGTGGTCTGGCCGAGAAAGTCGCCCGCCTCGAGCGTCCGGACGGCGATGGTCGCGCCGTCGGACGTGGTGACGACCAACCGCACCGTGCCGGTGACGACGAACAGCATCCGCTTGGGCACCTCGCCGGCGTACTGCAAATACTCATGGGTGCCGTAACGCGCCAGCCGGACGTGGGGGAGGAAGGCCTCCTGCTCGGCCTTGTTCAGTCGCAGGGTCGGCGCGATGATGCGCACCGACTTCTGCAGGCGCTCAGGGGTTTCGAACTCGTCCTCGGCCTCGTCGAGGTGCAGCCCGGCGCGCCGCGAGGCGTACCAGACCCAGCGCAGGAACTGCGTCTTCGCGGCGTAGTCGTCGGCGGGGGTCGTCAGCGGAATCGACGTGCTGTAGCGCAATCCGCCCAGGTGCACACTCGACGGCGTCGCGTCCGGGCGCAGCTGCGGCAGCATCGCCGCGACCTTTTCGAGCATCGCGATCACGTCGTCGGGCGGGTCGTCGACGGCGAACACCGTGTCCACCGACAGCGAATGGGTACCGGGGGGACGACTGAAGTTGGTGAACGACGCGGCCGCCAGCACCGAGTTCGGCATGATCAGCATGCCACCGCCGGTGTCGATGTGTGTTGCCCGCCAGTTCACTTCGACGACCCGGCCGCGTCCGGACGGCGTCTCGATCCAGTCACCCAGTTGGAACGGCTGCTCGAAGAGCACCAGCAGCCCGGAGATGATCTGCCCGACGGAATTCTGCAGCGCCAGGCCCAGCACGATCGACGACACGCCGAGCGCGGCAAACAGTCCGCCGACGTTGGCGCCCCAGATGTAGGCGAAGATCAGCCCGACGCCGACGGCGATCAGTACGAAGCGGGCCACGTCGAGGAAGATCGACGGAATCCGCTTGCGCCAGGTGCCTTCCGGTGCGCCCTGGAACAGCGTGGCGTTCAGGCCGGACAACAGCAGCACCAGTACCACGAACCCGAACACGGTCGCCACGATGCGCACCGGCGTCGTCTCGCCGGAGATCTGCATGCCCTGAACGAGCAGGATCAGCAGCGCGCCCAGCGGCAGGATGTAGTTGCGCAGCAGGTGCACCGGCCGCGCCAGGACGTTGTTCCGGCGCAGCAGTGCGTTGTGCAGTTCGGTGAGCAGCACCAGGCAGATCGGCAGCCCGACCGCCACGCCGACCGCCCAGTAGAACCACGGCGCGTCGAACACGGTTGTCACGGTTCGCCTTCCGTGAGCCGCCAGATCGGTTCCTGCTCGCCGTCGACGGCGATCGAGCCCGCCGCCTCAAAGTTGTGGCTGTCGCGCACGACGTCGAACACCCGGGTGGTGACGTACACCCCGGGTTGCGGTGAGCCGCTCTGCACCTGATAGGCGAGGTTCACCGCCGCGCCCCACATGTCGTAAGCCAGGCTGGACCGGCCGACGAGACCGCTGGTGACGGTGCCGGTGTCGATGCCGGCACGCAGGCGCAGGTTGTCACCGCTCTCGGCGTTGAAGCGCTCGACGATCCGTTCCATCTCGATCGCGAAGTCCACCGTGCGCTGCACGTTGTCGAGCCGCGGGACGCTCAGGCCGCAACTGGCCAGGTATCCGTTGTGCAGCGTGCGGACGTGCTCGACGCCCAGATTGTCTGCGGCGGCGTCGAATTGGCGCGTCAGCTTGTTCAGGATCGCCAGCAGTTCGTCGGAGCTCAACCGGCCGGTCAGTTCGTCGAGGCCGACGATGTCGGCGAAGATCACCGTGACGTCCTGGTGGTCCTGGGCGATGGTCTCCTCGCCCTCGCGGTAGCGCTGCACGACGGGTTCGGGCATCAGCGACAGCAGCAGCCGGTCGTTCTCGCGGCGCTGCTCGGCGAGCAGATCCTCCTTGATCGCCAGGTTGCGGCTCATCTCGTTGAACGCCACCGTCAGATCGCCGAACTCGTCACGCGACTGCACCGGCAGGCTGATCCGGTAGTCACCGCCGCTGATCCGCTGGGCGCCGGCCTCGAGCCGGCGGATCGGCCGGACGAACAACCGGGCCAGCAGCATGGCGGCGATGCAGACCACGAAAATGATGACCGCCGTGGACAACACCAGCGTGCGGGTGAACGCCGAGACCGGCGCGAACGCCTCGGCGGTGTCGATCTTGGCGATCACCGACCAATGCAGACCCGGCAGGTTGACCGGGGCGTAGGCCTGCAGTGTCTCCTGGCCGAGGTAGTCGCGCTCGACGATCGTCCCGGTCTGCCCGCGCTGCGCCGACCGCGTCGCCTCCGAGGCCACCGGTTGCACGAGTGTGGTGCCGTGTTGGCGGATCGCCGTGTCGGCCACATCGGGCGGAGTTCCGGCGTCGACCACCTCGCGCTTGAACCGGTCGGGGTCCTCGAGGAACAGCCGGGAATCCGAGCGCATCAGGTCGTCGGGGCCGACCAGGAACGTCTCGCCGGTGCTCCCCATCCCCGCCGCCTCCCAGTGCCGGTCGACGGTCATCAGCTTGTTGATCTTGGAGATCGGGAACTGCAGGGCGAGAACACCTTCCGCGCGTCCCTGCGCACCGACCGGCGCGACCATCCACGCGGTGGGCTCGTCGGCGGGCTGGTAGTCGCTGAAGTCGGTGACCCCGACGTAGTCGACGGCGTTGGCGGCCAAGGCTTTCTGGTAGGCGTCGCGCAGGTCGCCCTCGCGGTACGGTCCGGTGAGGATGTTGGTGCCGAGGTCGACGCCCTTGTAGGCGGTGTAGACGACGTTGCCGTCGGTGTCCAAGAGCAGCGCGTCCTCGAATTGGAAGCGCTGCACGATCTCGCGGAAGAAGTCGTTGTAGCGGGCGTTGGCCGCCGACCAGGCGCTGCCGTCGCGGGCGTCGTCGAACTGGATCGCTTTGTCCCAGTCGTCGAACGGTGCGGTGTAGTAGGCCTGCAGGTACTTCTGCGCGTTCGTGGTCGGCAGCAGCGCCCGGACATCGAGTGTGTGGCCGGTCTGACGCTTCTCGTCGCGCTCGAAACGGTCGCGGTAGTAGTCCACCACCGACTGCCACTGCGCGGGGTCGATCGGGGCCGCGTCGAGTTGGTCGAAACCGGCGCTGAACGCGCGCAGCGCGTCGACGCTGGTGGCGCCGCGGGTGTAGATGATCAACGAGTTCTGCAGATCGGTGAACGTCGCCTCCAACTGGCGCGCCTGCGACGACCGGATCTCGGTCAGCCCGTCGAACACCGCTTCGCGCAGCGACGAGCGGCCCGACTGATAGCCGATGGCGCCGACCACCGCCGCCGACAGGATGCTGGTCAGCAGCAGCATCACTAGCAGCTTGGACTGGATGCTGATGCGCGACAGCGCGCGACGCGCCAGGCCACGGGGTCTCGGAGCGGGCGGGGGCGACGTGGCCGGCTCGGTCGGTGTCGTCATTGAATTGCAAAGGTTAGCTTGCAAAACTGGCGGATGAGATGCCTAGGGACAAATCGTTAGCTTCTGAGGACCCGTACGACCTGCAGCGCTTCGTCGCCGCGCAGGCACCCGTCTATGACACGGTGCTCGCCGAGCTGCGCGCGGGACGCAAACGCAGCCACTGGATCTGGTACGTGTTCCCGCAGCTCCGCGGGCTGGGCCGCAGCGCGACGGCCGAGCGGTTCGGCATCGGGTCGCTGGACGAGGCACGGGCCTATCTCGACCACGACGTGCTCGGGCCGCGGTTGCGGGAGTGCGCGCAGCTGGTCGCGGGCAGCGCCCAGGTGTCGGCCGTGGAGCTGTTCGGTCGGCCGGACGACCTCAAGGTGCGTTCGTCGATGACGCTGTTCAGCCGCGCGGCCGACGACCCCGATCTTGCTGCCGTGTTCTCGGCGGTACTGGACAAGTACTACTCCGGTGAACCCGACCCGCTGACCGTCGAGAAGCTCAGCGCGCAGCGATGATCAGCCAGCCGTGCGGCGCCACCTCGGCGGTCCGCACGGTCTCCGTCGGCGGCGCGCCGGACCCGCCGAGCACCTCGCCGCGGTCGACACCGAGATCGGCCAGGGTGAGCCGCAGCGGCGTGTCGTCGATGTTGAGCGCGACGATCAACGCGTCGGACCCGGCACTCGTCCGGTAGACGTAGTGGCGGTTGGTCAGCAGCAGCGGCGCGGTGCGCGCCGTGTGCAGCCACGCGTGTCTGCGGCGCAGGCCGATGAGGAACTGGTGCAGCCGGAACACGTCGGCGCCGTGCGCGTCGACCGGCACGGGCGGCGCACCGAACTCGGGCCGCACCGCGTCGTCGCCGCCGAACCGCTCCTCTTTGACCCCGCGAAAGGCGAACTCGTCGCCGGCGTACACGCTCGGCGTGCCGCCGGTCGTCATCAGCAACACCAGCGCGTGCTCGAGGTGGGCGATGTTGTCGAGCCGGCTGGCGATGCGGGTGACGTCGTGGTTGCCGACGAACGTCAGCGGCACGAAGGAATCCAGAAACTCGTTGTGCCGCACCAACGCCCAGTCCAACTCGTGGAAGTTGCCGTCGTTGAGCGCGCTCCACACCGCTTTCCACAGCTCGTACTGCGTCGCCGAGTCGAAGCCCGACTCCCGCACGCGCGCCGCGTAGTCGCCGTGGATGATCTCGGCGAGGAAGTACGCGTCGGGGAACTGTTCGCGGACCCGGGGCAGCACCCGGGCCCAGAAGGTGTCGGCGACGGCGTACGCGGCGTCGAGTCGCCAGCCGTCGGCGCCGCGGCGTAGCCAGTGCGTCATCACGTCGACGACGTAGTCGACCACCGCGGGGTTGTCGTGATCGAGGGCGAGCAGGTCGCCGTGTCCCTCGAAGGTGTCGACACCGTCGCCGCGCCTGCGCACGAACGACGGTTCGACGAAGTCGGTGCCCACGTGGTTGAACACACCGTCGAGCAGGATCCGCAGACCGCGCCGGCGGGCCTCACCGACGACGGCGTCGAAGTCGTCGTCGTCACCGAGGCGGGGGTCGACGGCGTAGTGGTCGGTGGTGTCGTAGCCGTGGGTGCGCGACGCGAAGATCGGGCCCAGCGCGATACCCGACGCGCCGAGTTCGACGGCGTGGTCGAGCCAGTCGACGATGCGCCGGAACCGGTGTTCCTCGGGGCCGGGCGCGGGGTCGGCGGGATGGGCGCCGACGAACCCCAACGGATACACGTGCCACCAGATGACGTGTTCGACCCACGCGGGTTCGGCGCGGGTCACGGGCGGAACTTCGCGGCGTAGAGAGCCTTCATCGCGTCGGTGAACTCCGCGGCGGGCCCGTCGACCACCGCGGCCGGGGCCACCGCGCTGATGGGTAGCGGCGCGACCGGCGGCGGCGGCGCACCCCACTCGGCCAGCCACTGGCTCAGCTGCGCCGACGACGCGGCGTAGACGATCCGGCCCAGGCCCACCCAGGCGTGGCCGGCCGCGCACATCGGGCAGTGCTCGCCGGAGGTGTAGACGGTGGCGCGGGCGCGCTCGTCGGGGGTCAGGTGCGCCACCGCCCACTGGGCGATCGCGAACTCGGGGTGGCGGGTGTGGTCCCCGTCCTTGACGCGGTTGCGGTCCTCGAACAGGGTCCGGCCGTCGGCGCCGACCAGCACCGAGCCGAACGGTTCATCCCCGTCGTCGAGCGCCTCGCGCGCCAGCTCCACGCAGCGTTGCAGGCGACCGAGGTCGTCGTCACTGAGCGCCACAGTCGGCAGTCTACGGATCAGTCACAGCAGGCGTCGTGCACCTCCAGCCGGCACGCGCACGATGCGGTGATGGGAACGTCGGCGCGCGCCGCGGCGAGGGTGAGTTGCTGCGCGACGATCGCCGCCTCTGCGCTGCGGCCCAACCGCTGCAGGCACTCGTGATAGCCGTGCAGGCTCCACACGTTGTTCGGGTGCTGGCACGGCCGCGGCAGGGTCGGGTCCAGGCCGAGGTCGGCCGCGTACACCGCGGCGGCCTCTTCGACGCGGCCCTGCTCGAGCAGCAGCGCGCCGTAGGCGTGCCGGGTGGGTTGCATCCAGCCCCACGGTTCGTCGTAGGGGAGTGCGTCGTCGAGCTCGATGGCGCGCCGCAGGTGCGCGAACGCGTCGTCGTATTCGCCTGCGCGGTAGGCGATTTCACCGTCGAGCATTTCGGCGGCGATCGCCAGGATGTCGGCCACGGTGTTGTTGAACAGGTAGCGGCTGTCGGGGATCCGGGCGCGGGCGACTTCGAACGCTTCCCGCTCGGCGCGGGCCTGATCCAGGTGTCCGCCGGCCGCGTGCGCGACGCCGCGCCCGTAGTGGATGGTCGCGACCGTGCTGCAGTACAGGTCGCGGTCGTCGGGCAGCGGCTGGGCGATCAGGTCGTCCCAGCGGCCGAACCGGATCAGCACGTGGGTGCGCAGCGGCACGAACGCCTCCAGCCAGTCGGCCATCGGCGGCGACTCGATCGCCAGCAACTCCGGGCTGAGCTGAGCGGCCAGCTCGTCGGCAGCGGCGAACGCGGCACGCGAATTGCCTTCGAACATCGCCGAATACACGACGAAGTGCAGGTTGTGCGCCCGGTACAGGGAGTAGAAGTTCAGTGGCCCTTCGCGGTCGACGAAGCGATGGTCGACCACGATCGCGGACTGGTTGGACACCACCGAGTCGCGGTAGTTGCCGCACAGCACGTCGATGTGGCTGGGCATGTGCTGCAGGTGGCCGGCGTCGGGGACCAGGTCGCGCAGCAGATCCGCCGCGGGCAGCGCGTCCTGCGGGGCGGCCGACATCTCCATGGTGTGGATGTAGAGGTGCAGGATGCCCGGATGGCTGCGCCCGACGTCGGTGGCCAGCGCGTCGTCGAGGATCCGCTTGGCCGCCAGCACCTGCGAACCGGGCGCCGGTTCTCCGGTCCTGGTGTCCCACAACGCCCATGCGGTGACGTTGACCAGCGCGTCGGCGGCCAGCGCCTGGACGTCGACGTCGTCGGGGTAAGCCTGGGCCAGCGCGGCCATCGCGTCGGCGTAGGCGGCCCCGCCGGCGCTCAACGCCTCGGCGTCGCCGGGGTCGTCGGTGGGGAAGCGGGCCTGCAGCGCGTCGATCAGCCCGCGTTCGACCGCAGACGCCCGGCCGTGTTCGGCCAGCCCCAACTCCATTCGGGCCCGGGCCAGTGAGGCCGCCGCGTCGACGGGGTCGAAAGCGTCCCACCCTTTGTTGTAGTTCGGCCCGATCGCGTAGGCCACCCCCCACCGCGCGATCGCGAGGTCGGCGTCGAGTTCGAGCGCCCGCTCGAAACAGCGGATCGCTTCTTCGTGGTTGAACGCGTAGGACCACACCATGCCGCGGTCGAACCACGACTGCGCCTGCTGCGACGGCGTCTCAATCGGCCGGTGATAGGACCCGAGGTCGTAGTAGGTCTCGTCCGCGGCCGAAATGGTCATGCAGAGCACGATAATTCACCCGCGCAGCGGTGGCGAGGATTGCCAGCACGCAGCCCGCCGCGCCCCACAACACGAGCGTGACCGCCGGGGTCTGCGCGCCGTTGCCGCCGAAGTAGGCGATGCTGCGCAGCAACGAGACGCCCGCACCCTGGGGCACGATCCCGCTGAACGTGGCGTAGAACCCCGACAGCAGGGGCCGGCCGACCGGGCCGGCCGCCGCGGCGTTGCCGATGATGACCAAAAACCCGGTCAGGATCAGCGAGGCCGTGGTGCCCAGCGCGGCGGCGACGCCGGTGATCGCCCCGCCCACCGCCATCGAGTAGAGCCACAGCGCGCCGAACACCTGCCAGGTGTGTCCGACCAGTGCGCCGAGCACCCCGTCGACGTAGAGCGTGACGCCGCCGGCCAGCACCGCCGAATACCCGGCGAGGGTGAGCGTGCGCAACAGCAGAGTGGCCGGCCGTCGCACGGTGCCCATGAAGCGGCCGAGGATGGTTGCCCCGACCGAGGCGCCGATCGAGAGGAAGATGACCGCATAGAACTCGACGGTGCCCGACGGGTCGCCGGCCGACGCGGGCGCGACGTCCTCGACGACCGCGCGCAGCCCGGCCTGCGCCGCGACGGCCTCGCCGACGTTCTCGGCGGCCACGGCCACACTGCGCCCGCCACCGCCTGCCACGTAGACGGTCAGGACGCCGGCCGGGTCGACCGCGAACGCGGTGTCGGCATCGCGTTGCAGCACCTGGTCACGCGCCGCGCCGGCATCTCCGACGGCGTTGACCCGCAACGCATCCTGGCCGCGCAGGCTGTCGACGAGCTGTTCGGGACCGGCGACGGCCACCCGCAGATCGTGCAACGTCGGGTTGGCGAAGGCACCGGAATAGCTGGCGATCATCGCCAGGACGACGAGGATCAGCCCGCCGAGCGCGAGCACGGTGTTGCGCACGGCCGGTGATCGCCGGGCGGCGGCGTGGTGTCTACCCACTGTGTGTGAACCTCTCTATGGCGAACAGTCGCAAACTGCCCCGGAAACCCGTTATTTCGGGGCAGTTTGCGTCTGCTCGCGGAAATAGTTGACGGTGGCGAGCGCGGCCCGCACCCGGCCGCCGAGGTCGGCGGAGTCCGGGTCTTCCATCCAGGACCGCAGGACTTCCATGAACCCGCCGACCAGGAATCGGGTGACGGCTTCGGAGGCGACGTCCGCGACCGTCGACATCGCCGCCGCCAACTGCTCGCAGGCCGGCAGCAGTTCGGCGCGGAAGGCGGCGACCACGCGCTGGGCCACCGTGCTCGGCACGACGTTGCGGTACATGGAGCGGTGCTCGGCGGCGAAGTCGAACAGCCGCACGATCCTGTCCGGCGCCTCGCCGGAGATGCCGCCGGTCGCCTCCGCAATCGTGGTGGCGAAGGCCGTGGTGAAAGCGGTCGCGACGGCATCGTCGCGATCGGCGAAGTGCCGGTAGAAGACCTGCCTGCTGACGCCGGCACGGGCCACGATGTCGCCGACGGTCAGCCGGTCGACCGGCTGTTCGTGCGCCAGCGCGAACGCCGCTTCCCGCAGCCGGGTGCGGACGCGTTCGGCGCGGGGATCGGCGCTGTGGGTGCGGGCGGCCATACCGGCAGCCTAAGCGATTTCGTGGACAACTGACCACGAAACGTTAGGTGATCTAATGCAGGGTCGACGCGGGCTGTGACGCCCGGCACCCGGCGTTCAGTGGCCGGCGACCACGTCGGACTCGTCGACCTCGACCGGGTCCTTGGCGCCGGGAAGCAGCGCGTACGCCAGGCACACCAACCCGAACATCAGGTAGCCCAGCGCCACCGCCGGGCTTGCGGCCCAGGCGACTTCGGGGGCGTGGATCAAGCCGATGAACGACAGCACCGCACCCACGCCCGCCGCGATCGAGGCGTAGTGGAATTTCTTCTCCAGGACGAACGTCACCATGGTGCCGAGGATCAGGCCGACGAGCACCGCGCCCTCGCCGAATGTCTTGAGGCCGTCGTAGACCACGCCGGCACCGTTGAGCGCCTCGACGCCAACCTCGGTCGCCGACGTGCCCGCGGCGTTGAGCGCGTTGTCGATCAGCCCGTGCGCCCACTGCGCGAGGTTGGGCAGGATCGCCGCAACGACCGCGACCGCGTGCAACCGGGGCACGGCCTGGAATGCCTGCGCCCCGATCAGCAGCCCGATGTAGAGCAGGATCGGCACGATGGCCGGCACGGGCAGCAGCGCGTCGAGCACCCCGAAAAGGCCGAGGAAACACAGGATTCCGACGACCACCCCGCTGGCCAGCGAGTAGCTCGCGCGGCCACCGGCGTCCTTCCAGCCGGGGTGGCCGATGTAGACCGCAGGTGGGAACGGCGAACCGAACGCCGAACCGATCACCGCGCCCGCACCGTCGGCGAGCAGCACGCTACGCAGGTTGAAGCTGTCGCCGGCGGCCGCGGCGCTTTCCACGTTGCTCATCGCCTCGGTGAAGTTGTAGACGCCCAACGGGATCGCGGTGCCCAGCAGCGGGGCCAGATCGGCCAGCCCGTTGAACAGCAGGTCGATCCGCAGATCGGGGATGCCGATCGCGATGTCGGAAACCGCTTGTCCCACATCGGGTGCCGACATGTAGCCACCCGCCCAGCCGATCGCGGTGCCGACCAGCAGCGCGACGAGGCCGACCGGAATGTTGCCCGGCAGCTTCACGTCGGTGAAGAACCCGATCAGGATGATCGCCAGCACCGGCAGCCCGATCCACGCGACCTCCCACATCTGTGCGGCCGGCCGCATCGAGATGAACGTGATCGAGATGCCCGCCAGCGTGCCGAGCATCGCGGCCCGCGGGGTGAGCTTGCGGATGTAGGGCCCCACGAACGCGCCGATCATCACGATGACGCCGATCAGGAAGGCCCAGGCGAGGCCGGCTTGCCAGGCGCGGATCGGGTCGTCGGTGTTGAGGTAGACCGGCAGCATGACGACGAAGACCACGATGAACATGTGCGGCACGCTCGGCCCGTACGGCAGTGCCGTGACGTCGGTGCGGCTCTCGCGGCGGGCCAGTCGGCGGGCCAGGAACGTGTAGTACAGGTTGCCCAAGATCAGGGCCACGCCGAGCGCGGGCAGCACCGTGCCCAGCACATCGGCTGCTGGCACCGCGATGACGCCGATCATCAGGGCGGTCAGGGTCAAGACGTTGACCAGGATGTTGAAGCCCAGCCCGAAGAACGCGTTGAGGTCGCCGCGGGTCCACCACGGGATGGGCGACGGCCTGGTGGCGGACGGGGCGGCGGGCGGATCGGTGACGTCGGCGGTCATCGCGGGTCCTCTCTAGGCGGCGGTGGTGGTCAGCGCGTTCAGCGCGGGAATGACGGCGGCGGTGTCGGCGACCCAGCCGAAGATCCCGCCCTGGGCCTTGACCATCTCGAGCCCGACCCGCTGGAATTCCGGGAAATACGAACCGACGCAATCGGATACGACCAGGCACTCGTAGCCGCGGTCATTGGCCTCACGCGTGGTGGTGTGCACGCAGACCTCGGTGGTGACACCGGTGATCAGCAGGTGGGTGATGCCGGCCGCGGTGAGCGTGTCGTGCAGTGCGGTCGCGTAGAACGCGCCCTTGCCGGGCTTGTCGATGACGACTTCGCCGTCGGCGGGCGCGAGCTCGTCGATGATGTCGTGGCCGTACTCGCCGCGGATCAGGATGCGGCCGTAGCGGCCGGGGTCACCGATCCGCTTGCTCGGAGCGCCGCGGTTGAGCTTGGCCGGCGGACAGTCCGACAGGTCGGGCAGGTGGCCCTCGCGGGTGTGGATCACCATCAGTCCCGCGGTCCTGGCCGCGGCCAGCAGCGCGGCCAGCGGTGGCACCACCACCCGCAGCCTGTCCACGTCGTTGCCGAGGCTTTCGCCGAATCCGCCCGGCAGCAGGAAGTCTCGTTGCATGTCGATGACGATCAGCGCGGTGCGGCCGGCCGCGAGTTCATAGGGCGACGGTTCGGCGGCGACCTCGACAGTGCGGGTCATGCGTGCTCCTCGACGACGGTGGGGACGGCAGAAGGGGTGGGCGGGACCGCGCGCGGTTCGTCGAGCAGCTGCGCGGCGAACTCGAGCACGGTGTCGTCGGTCAGCGCGGCACCCAGCAGCGTCGCGCTGTGCGGGCGCCCGTCGGCGGTGATCCCGAGCGGGATCGCCACCCCGAGCAGGTCGAGCAGGTTGCCGAAATGCGTGTAGTGGCCCAGCGTCGTGTTGCAGTCGATCGGCGCGGCGATCACCTCGTCGACGGTGAACGTGGTGCCGATCGTCGGCACCACGAGGACGTCCAGCGAGCGCCACAACCGGTCCACCTGCACCTTGAGTTCGCGCATGCGGTGCAGCGCGGCGAACGCGTCGACGGCCGTGTAGCGGTGTCCGCCCTGCAGGATCTCGCGGACCACGGGGTGGATCGAATCCGGTTGTTCGGCAAGGAAATCGGCGAACTCGACCAGTCGTTCGGCCACCCACGGTCCCTGGTACAGCAGCTCACCGGCCGCCAGGAACGGCGCCAGCGAGACCTCGACGACGTCGTGCGTGCGGGCCAGGTGGTCGCGGAACGCCAGATGCGCGTCGCGCATCTGCTCGTCGCCGAAGAACTCGAGTTCGTGTGCCGGCGGCAAGCCCACCCTCGGCGGCGTCGCCGCGCGCCGCGGCCCGCGGTCCCGCGACCACGGGTCGGCGTCGTCACGACCGGCAGCCACGTCGAAGACCCGGTCGACGTCGTCGATCGAGCCGGCCATGATGCTGATGCAGTCCAACGACTTGCACGCCGGGACCAGGCCCACGGTGCTGATCAGCCCGCGTGAGGGTTTGAACCCGATCACGCCGTTGAGCGCGGCGGGCACCCGTCCCGACCCGGCGGTGTCGGTGGCGACCGCGAACGGCACCTGGCCGAGCGCGACCGCCAGCGCCGATCCCGAACTCGAGCCGCCGGAGATCATGTCGCCGCCGTAGACGCTGCGCGGCACCGGATACGGCGTGCGGGTCCCGTTGAGCCCGGTCGCGAACTGGTCGAGGTTGGTCTTGCCGACATACAGCGCGCCCGCGTCGAGGAGTCGCTGCACCACCGGCGCCGTCGCGGTCGCGGTGTAGGCGTAGTCCGGACACGACAGCGTGGTCTGTACGGCCGCGACGTCGATGCTGTCCTTGACCCCGAACGGCACCCCGTAGAGCGGCAGAGTGCGTGCACCGGGCCGGTTTTCGATTTCGGCGGCGGCCGCGATCAGCTGCTCGCGGGGCACAGTGGACAGCCAGGTGCCGTCCTCGCCCCTGGCCGCGACGGCGTCGGCGACGCGGGCCGCGGTCTTGGTCGGCGACCCGGTACCGCTCGCGTGCGACGCCAGGATCTCGGCGACCGACGGTCCTATCGACGGTCCTCTCGCATCCACCACCATGTCTGTCGATTGTCGACAGAATCATGGCGATCGCGCGTCAGTCGTGTGTCGGTTGTGTTAGCGCTCCGTTGAAGTCGAGATGGCCGTGGCTGTCGAGCGCCGCGAGCACGGTGTCGGCGTCGTTTGCCTCGAGCGCGCGCAGGATCGCGCGGTGCCGGGCGATGCCGTCGCGCGTGGTGCTGCGGCGGGCCTCCTCGCGCATGTTCATTGCCATCGGCACCTGCAGCTTGAGCAGGATGGGCTCGAGCGCGATGTCGAGTTGACGGTTACCCGCCAGCCCCACCACCGCGGCGTGGAACATCCGGTGCGCGTCGTCGCGGGCGAGTTGGTCGGTGGCCGCGCGCATCCGGTCGAACGCGCGGCGCACCGGCGCCAGCGCGCGTTTCGGATCGGCCAGCGGTAGCGCGGTTTCGATGGCGTGGCGCTCCAGGACCGCGCGTAACCCGTAAAGCTGCAGAATGTCTGACGCGGACCACTCGGCGACACGGGAGCCGCGGCGGGGGAGATGTTCGACGAGTCCCTGCTGAGCCAGCAGTCGCAGCGCCTCGCGCAGAGGCGCCCGGCTGATCCCGTAATCGGCGCAGACCTGCTCCTCCCGGATCTTCTCGCCGGGCGCGAGCACCCCGCTGAGGATGGCGTCGCGCAGCCGGTTGCCGACGACCTCGACGAGGGTGCCGGGCAGCTCGTGCCGCGCGCCGGATGTCGGTGCCGCCATGGCGGCCATCGTAGGAACTATCCGGTGGCCGCGCTGCGCGGGATGAACCAGCGGTCGAGCCAGCGCGTCATCGTCCGCTGATCGCCTGCCCGGCCCGCGGCCGCGAGGTAGCCGTCCGGACGGACCAGCCACCAGCCGTCGACACCGGCCGAGACATGCTGCACCGCAACGATGTTGAGATACTGCTCGGGCGCATCACCGGTCGCGGTGAGCAGCGTGAGCCGGGACAGGTCGAGCAGGTCGTAGAGCCGGCGATGCTCGCCCGCGACGGTCGTCACCTCGGAGTCGGGCACCCGGTCACCGGCGCGCAGCGAGCCGGTCCGCCCGCCGCCCGCGGCCAGCGGGGCGTTGCGGTAGGTCGCGGCGAGCTGGCCGAGCCGCGGCACCGCTTTGTCCTGTACGGCCGACCGGCCCAGCAGCCGCGGGGCCAGCGCGGTCAGCGCGGCGTGCGCGACCGGGTTGGTGGAGTTGAAGAGCGTGGTCGCGCGTTCGGTCATGCGGACCAGTTGGGTGATCACCGGCAGGCGATCCGTTTCGTAGGTGTCGAGCAGATGCTCGTGAGCGCGCCCGTCGAGCACCATCGCCAGCTTCCACGCCAGGTTGATCATGTCCTGGATGCCTGCGTTCATGCCCTGTCCGCCCGCGGGGCTGTGCACGTGCGCGGCGTCGCCGCCGAAGAACACCCGCCCGCTGCGCAGCGTGGTCATGTGCCGACTGTTGATCCGGAAGCGCGAACTCCAGTTCAGCTCGTAGAGCTCGGCCCGAATGGGCGCGACGCGGTCGTAGAGGCGCTGGATCGCCGTCAGGTCCGGCTCGGGCGCCTCGCCGGCCAGCCCGTCGGGGTCGGTGGCCATGAATCGGAACCGTCCGTCGCCCATCGGGAAGACCGCGAGAAATCCGTTGGGCGCCAGGAAGATCGACAATTGATCCTCGGGCACGCCACCGACCAGGTGGACGTCGCCGAGGACGTAGTTGTGCGTCATCGACCTGCCCTCGAACGGCAGCCCGAGTGCCTTGCGGATCGGGCTGTGCGCGCCGTCGGCGGCGATCACGTACGCCGCGGTGACGGTCTCCTGGTCACCGTGGGTCGTGCGCAGCCGCACCTGCACATCGCCGGGGCCCTGCTGCAGGCCGACCACTTCCACGCCGCGCTCGACCTTCACGCCCTGCGTGGCGAGTTGCTCGGCGAGCAGGCGTTCGGTCTCCGACTGCGCGAGCAGCAGGATGAAGTTGAAATCGCTCGCCATCCGGTCGAAGTGCAGGGCGGCGAGCCTGCGGCCACGCGCGTACAGCGTCGTCGCCGAGGCCCGGTTGCCGGCGCGCAGCAGCTCGTCGCCGACCCCGCGCACGCGCAGCAACTCCAGCGTGCGCGCCTGAACACCGAGCGCGCGGGACGTGGGAGACGGCTCGGGTGCGCGGTCGACGATGCGCACCGCCACGCCGAGGCGCGACAGCTCCATGGCCGCGGTGAGCCCGGTGGGTCCCGCCCCGACGACCAGGACGCCGGGGCTTTCGAGTGATCCGGTCATGTCCGCGCCTCCCGATCAAGTCAACAGCTGGTGACTTGACGCTAGGCCGACCCCCAGCCGTTGTCAACAGCTGATGACATACCCTGGTCCCATGGCTGCAGCACGCACCCGCGACGCCCGGGCGACCCGCGCCGACATCCTGGCCGCCGCGCGGCGGCGCTTCGGCGCCGACGGCTTCGAACGCACCACGTTGCGGGCCGTCGCGGCCGACGTCGGCATCGACCCGGCGCTGGTGATCCGGTATTTCGGCAGCAAGCAGGAGTTGTTCGCCGCGGCCGCGGAGTTCACCCTCGACCTGCCCGACCTCACCGAGGTGGCGCCCGACGAGGTCGCCGACGCGTTGTTGCCACGGTTCTTCGCGGTGTGGGAGGACGACACCACGTTCGTCGCGCTGCTGCGGGCGGCGATGACCAGCAGCAGCGCCGCCGACACCATGCGCCAGGTGTTCGCCACGCAGGTGGCGCCGGCGCTGAGCAAGGTGGCGCCCGACCACCCGGCGCAGCGGGCCGGCCTGATGGGGGCGTTCGTGATCGGGTTGGCCACCACCCGCTACGTACTGGCCAATCCCGCGGTCGCCGATCTCAGCCACGACGAGTTGATCGCGTGGGCGCGCCCGGTCATCCGGCAACTGCTGGTCGGGCCGGCGCCGAGCTGATTCGACACCAGGCTCTGCAACGTGTTCTAGTGCATGCGTGGTGCAGTGGACCGATATCGGCGACGTCCCGTCGGCTGAGGTCGAGCGGTTGCGCGCGGTGTACGGCCCGCTCGCCGACTCGGTGCGGGAGTTGATCGACGCGACGATCCGCACCGAGGTCGACGTGGACACCGTGGCAACCGTCAAGGCGCAGATCGACGCCGCGACAGCGCGGCTGCGGTCACGCCAGACCGACGGCCCGTTCGGGGTGCGGTTCACCAGCGGAGGGGACCGGATGGCGTGGGGCAACCCGGTGATCGGGATCCGCAACCCGGTGGCCCCGCCGGTCGAGGTCATGCGCGATCCCGACGGCCGTGTGCACACCGATTTCGAACTCGGCGCGGCGTTCGAAGGGCCACCGGGACATGTGCACGGCGGTGTGGCGGCGCTGATCCTCGACCACCTGCTCGGCGAGGTGGCGGCCAACGCCGAATCGCCGCGCTTCACCGGCACCATCACGCTGCGATATCTACGGCCCACCCCGCTGGGCCGGCTGCACGCCGAAGCCAGGATCACCGGCACCGACGGTGTGAAGGCCTACGCCGCGGGCTATCTCGCCGACGCCGAGGGCCCGACGGTCGAGGCCGAAGGCGTGTTCATCCAGCCGAAATGGGCTCGCTGATCGAGGCGATGCCCGCCAGGCTGCGGGTGATCGAGGCGATCTCCGACACCAGCACGCGCACGGCCCCGTCGTCGCCGGACACGCCCGCGGCGCGGTCCCGCACCTGCTGAGCGGCCGCGGTCAGCGCCGCCACGTCCACCGTCCACGGCGTCGCCGGCGTCGGGGGCGCGCCGCGCAGCGCGTCGACGTAATCGTCGACGGCCGCCACGAAATCGCGCGTCAGGGCGGTCGGCGGGTGCGGCGGCAGGCTGTCCTCGAGCGCCGTGCAGGAGGCGGTCACCGCGTTGAGCGCGGTCCGGTACGACCGCAGCCACCGGCGCAGTTCCCGGGTCTCCATCCGGGTCGCGCCGGAGGCCGCCTCGAATCCGGCCCTGGCGCGGTACGCGCGCTGCCAGGCGGTGGTCACGGTGTCGGCCTGGTGGTCGATCTCATGCACGTAGGCCTTGACCACCGTTGCGGCGTAATCGATCTCGGACTTCAGCAGTTCCCCGGCGCGCTGGTGCAACCGCGTCAGCGCATGGTCGGGCAGGGCGACGTGGGCCACCACCGCGAGGCCGCCGCCGATGATCACCGAGAACAACCGGTCCTCCAGCGTCGCACCGGAGGTCACCGCGTCGATGTCGAGCAGGAACACCGTTGCCGCGGCCAGTGCGGCGCTGCCCGCGATGTAGCCCGTCCGGTGCACCGCGTAGGTCACCGCGAGGCAGGCGGCCGCGAGCACGACCGCGACGGCGCCCGTCGGATGCAGCAGCCACGCGATGACCGAGGCGGCCACGATGCCACCGGCGATGCCCGTCAGTCGTCCGACGCAGCGCGTATAGGTGTGCGCGGTCTCGGGACGCAGCACCATCAGCACCGTCAGCGCGATCCAGTGGCCGTGTGCCACCGGCGCGAACCGGTCGGCCGCGACCCCCAGCGCGGCCGCCGCCGACAGCCGGATCGCGTGCCGCAGAATCGGCGACGTCAAGGTCATGTGCGAGCGGATGACATCGACCGTCGTGCGGACCGGGCTGATCAGGTCGGCCCGGTTCAGGTCGGGGAAGCGCAGTTTCGCGACTTCGTGGAGTTGGCGCGAAAGTCGTTGCGCGAGTTCTTCTTCCGGGCCGCTCAACAACGCCACCGTGGCGTCGAGGCGAATCAGGCCGTGCTCGGTGTCGCGCCGCGCGGTGTGGTCCTGCCCGGCGATCGCGTCGAGCACCTCGGCCGCCGCCGCCGCCATGCGCGACACGTCTTCGTCGTTGACGCCCGGCGATTCGCGCAGCGCCCGCAGCGTGGCCATGATGCGTTCGGGCGGCCGGTGGCCACCGTGATAGGCCTCCGGCCGACGGCTGGCCTGGGTGTCGATGAACGCGTCGCGCAGCGACGGGTCGAGGATCTCTGTCGTCGGCGATGAGCCGTCCGCACCGATCTGGCGGGCCTCGTCGGCCAGCGCCCGGTACGCGTCGGACAGCGCATCGCGCTGCGTGCGCCACCGCTGCGGCGGCCACATCGCGATCAGCGCGGCCTGCACACCGCCGGCCAGCACCGTCAGCAGCGTCGGCACCAGCACCGACGCGGCCGTCGGGGCCAGCGGTGGCGCGACCACGAGCAGTGCGCTCGCGCCGGCACCGACCAGGCCCGCGTTACCACCGACGGCCCACTGCAGTCCGGCCGCGAAGCACCAGAGCGCCACCACGGCCACGAAGACGATGTCCAGCGATGCGGTCAGCGCCCCGAGAAACACTGCCGCGCCCATCTGCACGGCCACGATGCCGACCCGCGAGATGCGTCCGCCGGGGCTGTCCTGCAGCGCGATCGCCCCCGCGACGGCGCCCGCGCCGGCCACCCACAGCGCGGCGGGTCCCGAAACCCACAGCAGCGTCAGCACGGTGGTCGCCAACACCGCCGCCAGGCTCCTGGCCACCGCGCCGCCGTCGGACATGGTCGGGCGCAAGGCGTCGACGATCCGGCTGGCGGTGCTCACGCCCCCATTCTGACGTGTCGCCTCGCCGAGGGGGGCGCACCACGCGGGTGGTTGCCGGGCACAGCTCGACGCCGTCGTCAATTGTGCTGAGACACAGCGCAACCGCGTGCACACCCGGGTCCGGGGGAGCGGCCTGGCCCGATTCGTCTGCGGGCGGCCACGTCCGGCGTTAGAGTCAGCCGGCGGGGTTTGGTCCACGTAAGCCGCGGCTACGAGAGGGATTCCGAATGAGTACTGCCGCCGAGCGCGCAGCCCAACTCGACCTGGTGGCCCGGCTGAAGTCGGCATACCCCGAACTGCCGGACGCGCCGACACCCGACCTGCTCGACCACGACCGGATCACCGCGTATCTCAAACCCGTCCATGACGTCGGTGGTGAACCGGACGCGCCGATGAAGTACGAGAACAAGCAGTACGAGCTCTGGGAGCACATGACCTATGTGATCTGTGAGGTGCTCGCGTGGCGCGGGATCTGGCTGTCGGAGGAACGCCGCCGCATCGGCAACGTCGACGTGGGCCGCGCCCAATACCTGGGTCTGCCGTACTACGGACGCTGGCTGCTCGCGGTCGCCCGGGTGCTGGTGGAAAAGCACCACATCGGGCTGACCGAGTTGAGCGAGCGGATGGCCGAGGTGAAGTCGCGGTACGAGGGCGGTCTGGCCGGAAAGAAGTTGGAGGCCAGACCCAAGTCCGAGGGCGACGGGTCCGCGGTCAAGCGCAACGCCCACCACAAACATGCGGTCGGCAAGGGGGATCCGCAGGTGTACGCCGGGCAGGCCGGGGAACCGAAGTTCAAGGTCGGCGACGCGGTGGTGGTGCGCGAGCTGCCGGTGATCTTCTACACCCGCACACCGGAATACGTGCGCGGCGCGCGCGGCGAGATCGCCACCGTCGCCTACGAGAGTCCGGCGGCCGAGGACGAGACCTGGGACCGGCCTGCCAAGCCGGAGTGGTTCTACGTCGTGCGGTTCACCATGGCCGACCTGTGGCACGGCTACACCGGCACCGCGGCCGACGTCATTCAGACCGAGATCCCCGAGCACTGGCTGGAGGCCGCCTGATGTCCCACGATCACGACCACGATCACGAGCGCACCGTCGCGCCGATGGTCGACGAGATCACCGACTTCGAGGTGCTCGAGATCGCGCTGCGCGAACTGTGTATCGAGAAGGGCATCTTCACCGCCGAGGAGCACCGGCTGTTCACCGAGTTCGCCGAGCAGATCGGACCGACCCCGGCGGCACGTCTGGTGGCCCGGGCGTGGCTCGATCCGGACTTCAAGGCGCTGGCCCTGTCCGAGCCGATGACGGCCAGCAAGGAGGTCGGCGTCGACTGGCTCGAGCCCACCGGCTTCGGCACCCCGAGCGACTTCACCGCGTTCGAGATCCTCGAGGACACCCCGACGGTGCACAACGTGATCGTCTGCGCGTTGTGCTCGTGCTATCCACGGCCCATCCTCGGCAACTCCCCGGAGTGGTACCGCACCCCGAATTACCGCCGCCGCATGGTGCGCTGGCCGCGCCAGGTGCTGGCCGAGTTCGGCCTCTACCTGCCGGACGAGGTCAGCGTCCGGGTGCAGGACTCCAACCAGAAGCACCGCTTCATGGTGATGCCGATGCGCCCCGAGGGCACCGACGGCTGGTCCGAGGACCAGTTGGTCGAGATCATCACCCGCGACTGTCTCATCGGTGTCGCGCTGCCCAAGGCCGGCGTCACGGCCAACGTCATCACCGACACCCGCCCTGCCGTGCATCCGGCCTCGGAAGCATGAGCGCCACACCGGATCCCGGCATCGAGCAGACGACTGTCCCGGCGCTGCAGGAGATCGTCGAGCGCAACCAGGTGTGGTCGCGGATGGCCGCCAAGTACGGCGTGGAGAACCCGGTGCCGCCGTGGAAGACCAGCCTGGACGGGATGTGCGACGCGCTCGACCGGGCGGCCTGTGACGCCGATGTCCCGGACTTCAAGGAGCGCCGCGACGAAGAGGACGCGCTGGCGGCGACGCGCTACGCCGACCTGCCGTATCCCGAGAACCAGTTGGTCTCGCTCGCGCACTCGCTGGTGGCCCGCGGCGTCATCGACGAGCAGGAACTGCGGAGGCGGTTGGCCAACGTCCGCGAGCGGCTGGAAGCCTGACCGGCGCCACGCGTTAGGTTCGCTTCGTGGAGAAAGTGATCATCACGCTGCGGCGGGCCGACGGTGACGACGCCTGGTGCGCACGGCTGCGCGAGCACGTCGCGGCCGATCTGCTGGCTCTCGAGGTCCCCGGGCTGACGATCAACGTCCGTGACGGCCAGGTGCGCGACTCGCTGATGACGCTCACGACGCTGGACCCGCCGGTGGTCGGGTTCGTCAGCCTGTGGACCCAGCAGTCCTACGGCGAGCAGGTGACCGCCGCCGTCGCACGCCTGCGGCACGAGGCCGACCAGGTGGCCGCCTACCTGGTCACCGAGTCGGTTCCGGTGGCGCTGCCCCCGACCGCACCGGGTGATCGCGCCGACGGGTTCGCCAACGTCGCGCTGCTGCGCCGACCCGCGGACCTCGACGAGTCCGCATGGCTGCAGCGCTGGCACCTCGACCACACCCCGGTGGCCATCGCGACGCAGTCGACGTTCGGGTACACGCAGAACGCGGTGGTGCGGGCGCTGACCCCGGACGCACCGGCGATCGACGCGATCGTCGAGGAACAGTTCCCGCTGGCCGCGCTGTCGGACCTGCACGCGTTCTTCGGCGCCGCCGACGACGACGACCTGCGCGACCGCATGGACCGGATGGTGGCCAGCACCGCCGCGTTCGGCGCCAATCGCGATGTCGACACTGTGCCGACCAGCCGCTACGTGTACCGCGTACCGTTCGTTGATGTTGCCGCACAAGGAGTTTCATGACGACACTCGATGAGGCGGTCACGCTGGCCGCCGCCGACAACGGGTTGGCCGTGGTGTCGACCCTGCGGGGCGACGCGACGATTCAGGCGTCGCTGGTCAACGTCGGCAAGCTCGCCCATCCGGCCACCGGCGCACCGGCGCTGGGCTTCGTCACCTACGGCCGGGTCAAGCTCGCCAACCTGCGGGCGCGTCCGCAACTGGCCGTCACGTTCCGCCAGGGCTGGCAGTGGGCGACCGTGGAGGGCCGGGCGGTCCTCGCGGGCCCCGACGATCCGCAACCGTGGCTGGCCGACGCGGATGCGTTGCGGTTGCTGCTGCGCGACGTGTTCACCGCCGCCGGTGGCACCCACGACAACTGGGCCGAGTACGACCGGGTGATGGCCGAGCAGCGCCGCACCGTGGTGCTTGTCGAACCCACCCGCGTCTACAGCAACGGTTAGCACTTAGGCTGCTGCGGTGGCCGAATCGACCCTGCAGATCGCCGACGACAACCGCGTCCGCACCGTGACCCTGCACCGCCCCGAGGTGCTCAACGCCTTCAACGAGGCCCTGTACAAGGCGACGGCGGACGCGTTGCGCGACGCGGCCGCCGACCCCGAGGTCGCGGTCGTCGTGCTCACCGGCGCGGGCCGGGCATTCAGCGCAGGCAACGACCTCAACGAGATGCAAAGGCGCATCACCGATCCCGAGTTCAACCAGCAGGGCAGCCACTTCACCACGATGATCGATGCGCTGACCGAGTTCCCCAAACCGCTGATCTGCGCGGTCAACGGTGTCGGAGTGGGCATCGGCGCAACGATTCTCGGTTACGCCGATCTGGTGTTCATGTCGACGGCCGCGCGGTTGAAGACGCCGTTCACCAGTCTCGGCGTCGCCCCGGAGGCCGCGTCGTCGTATCTGCTGCCGCGGCTGATGGGCCGGCAGAACGCCGCGTGGCTGCTGATGTCCTCGGAGTGGGTCGACGCCGAGGAAGCCCACCGGATGGGCCTGGTGTGGAAGGTGTGCGCACCCGACGAGCTGCTGGCCGAGGCCCGTCGGCACGCCGAGATCCTGGCGGCGCGCCCGATCGCGAGTTTGATGGCGGTCAAGCAGACGATCACCGCGCCCACCGGTGAGGGGATCGCCGCGGCCACCGCCCGAGAGATCGAGCACTTCGCCGCGCTGATGGGTGCGGCGGCCAACGCCAGCGCGCTGGCCGAGTTCACCGGTAAGGGCGGCGGGGCGTAGCGCGGCGGTCAGTGCCGCGCCGCGGTGTGGGCCTTCTCGTCGGCCTCGCACTGCGAGGCGATGATCGCGCGCAGGGTCCGTCGGCACCGCCCGCAGTCGCCGCCGGCACCGCACGCCTCGGCGATCTGTTTGGACGTCCGCGCCCCGTTGGCCACGCACTCGCTGACAACGTGGCTGGTGATCCCGTGGCACAGGCAGACGAACATGCGGGCCCCCTCAACCCTGCTCGACGCTCATCAGGTGGGCGAAACGCCCGACGAACTGGGTGGGGTAGGCGCCCAGCCCGGCGTTCGACATCCACTCGGCCGCCGCGTCGGGGTGGTCGATCCAGTTCCTGGCCGCCACCTCGTCCTCGATCTCCTGCAGGATCATGACTTCCTGCCCGTCGTCGAGGGCGCGGTAGACCCAGATCTTGCGCACGCCGCCCTGCTTGAACCGGTCGAGGCCGTCGTGCACCTTGGCCATCAGCGCGGACACGTCCTCCACCGACGACATGACGCCGACGACCACGCGTCCCACCCGGTCGATCGCTGTCGGCGCATAGAGGTCGATCTTCTCGACCACTTCACCGCCGAAGATCGGCGGGATGTCGACCGCGCCGGCAATGTTGAACCACTCGAAGATCGCCGGCGACCGCAAAACCTCACGAATGGACTGGACGTGCCGAATGCCAATGGTCACCAGGACGCGATTGGGCTCCCAGATCGATTCGTAGAGCACGACGTGATGGGCGCCGATCGATTCCAATTCGTCGTGATGCTTCTTCAGCCATTTCCACATCCGGTCGACGTCGTCGACGCAGAAATCGCACGCCAAAATCAGTGAGTGCAAATCGTACTCACTCATTGCTGATTCCTGTCTGTCGCGCGTCCCGGCGGGAAGTTAGCGCAGCCTAACATTAGTTAGCGTAGCCAGTCCAGACTAGCGCGCTGATCTGCGCCCAGCGGGCCGCCGGCGGCCCGAAAGCGAGCCGAAAACGCGCGTGGCGCAGGGCTCAACGGTGACCAATCGGGTGTCGTCTGCACTAGATTGGAAGGCGCACGACCTACAGCGATCTCTGACCAGCCCTCAGGTGCTTAGGAGCGACCATGCAAGGCGATCCGGACGTTCTCAAATTGCTCAACGAGCAATTGACGAGTGAATTGACAGCCATTAATCAGTATTTCTTGCATTCCAAAATGCAGGCCAACTGGGGCTTCACCGAACTCGCGGAATACACGCGCAAAGAGTCGTTCGAAGAAATGAATCATGCGGAGGACATCACCAACCGCATTCTGCTCCTCGACGGCCTGCCCAACTATCAGCGGCTGTTCTCCCTGCGAATCGGCCAGACGCTGCGCGAGCAATTCGAGGCCGACCTCGCGATCGAGTACGAGGTGGTCGAGCGGCTGCGCCCGGGCATCATGATGTGCCGCGAGAAGGGCGACGCCACCTCGGCCACGCTGCTGGAGAAGATCCTGTCCAACGAGGAAGACCACATCGACTACCTCGAGACGCAGCTGCAGCTGATGGACAAGCTCGGCGACGAGCTCTACGCGGCGCAGTGCGTGTCGCGTCCGCCGACGGCGCTCTGAGTTCTCTAGCGCGAGGGTGCGCGTTTTGTGCACGCTCGCGGGGGCAATCCTGACCGGACGCGTAACTTTTCTAGCCTATCTAACGATAGGCCGGGAAGAGAGAACCGCGTTGGAAGGGAACCATGACGAGCCAGGCCCCGCCTGCCGCTGCCGTTGACCCGGAGTCGGGCAGCGCGACGATCAGCCCCCAGCGCCGCAACCTGGTGTTCGTTGCGGTGCTGCTCGGCATGCTGCTCGCCGCGCTGGACCAGACGATCGTGGCGACCGCGCTGCCGACCGTCGTCGCCGACCTCGGCGGTGCCGGCCACCAGTCGTGGGTGGTCACCAGCTACCTGCTCGCGTCGACGATCGTCACCGCGGTGGTCGGCAAGCTCGGCGACCTGTTCGGCCGCAAGGCGGTGTTCCAGGTCTCGGTGCTGTTCTTCCTGGCCGGTTCGATCCTGTGCGGTATCGCCGGCTCGATGACCATGCTCGTCGCGTCGCGTGCCCTGCAGGGCATCGGCGGCGGCGCGGTGATGGTGACCGCGATGGCGGTGATCGGCGAGGTGATCCCGCTGCGCGACCGCGGCCGCTACCAAGGCGCCCTCGGCGCGGTGTTCGGCGTCACCACCGTCATCGGCCCGCTGCTCGGCGGCTTCTTCACCGACCACCTCACCTGGCGGTGGGCGTTCTGGATCAACGTTCCGGTGGCGCTCATCGTCCTAGCGGTCGCGGCCGTGGCCATTCCGGCGATGGCCAAGACCACCAAACCGGTCATCGACTACGCGGGCATCCTGTTCGTCGGGCTGGGCGCGTCCGGCCTGACGCTGGCGACCAGTTGGGGCGGCAGCACATACGCGTGGTCGTCGCCGGTGATCATCGGCCTGTTCGTCGCGTCGGTGGTGGCGCTGGCGATCTTCGTGCGGGTGGAAACCCGTGCCGCCGAGCCGGTCCTGCCGATCCGGCTGTTCGCCAGCCCGGTCTTCACGGTGTGCTGCATCCTCGGCTTCATCGTCGGCTTCGCGATGCTCGGGGCGCTGACGTTCCTGCCGACGTTCATGCAGTTCGTCAACGGGGTCTCGGCGACGACGTCGGGTCTGCGCACGTTGCCGATGGTGGCCGGCATGCTGCTCACCTCGATCGGCAGCGGCCAGATCGTCGGCCGCACCGGGCGATACAAGGTGTTCCCCGTCGCGGGCACCGCGATCATGACGGTGGCGTTCCTGCTGCTGGCCACGATGACCGCGGCCACCCCGACGTGGCAGCAGTCGCTGTACCTGTTCATCCTCGGCGCCGGGATCGGCCTGTGCATGCAGGTGCTGATCCTGGTCGTGCAGAACACGTCGGCGTTCAGCGATCTCGGCGTCGCGACCTCGGGCGTGACGTTCTTCCGGACCATCGGAAGTTCGTTCGGCGCAGCCATTTTCGGCAGCATGTTCGCCAACTTCCTGGCCTCCCGCATCGCCCCCGCGCTGGCCGCGAGCGGTGCCACACCGCGGGCCGCCGAGTCGCCGCAGGCGCTGCACGCACTGCCACCCGAGGCCGCCGCGCCGATCGTCGACGCCTACGCCGACTCGCTCGGCCAGGTCTTCTTGTTCGCCGCGCCGGTCGCGGTCGTCGGGTTCATCGTGTCGTTGTTCCTCAAAGAAGTTCGGTTGCGCGAGGTCGAGACCGTGTCGGCCAGTGACCTCGGCGAGGGGTTCGGCATGCCGAGCACCGAGTCGCCGGAGAAGATCCTGGAGTTGGCCGTCGGGCGCCTGTTCCGCGACTCGCCGGACCTGCGCCTGCGCAGCCTGGCCACGCAGCCCGGTTGCGACCTCGACGTCAGCCAGATGTGGGCGCTGCTGCAGATCTACCGGCAGAACCAGGTGTTCGGGTCGGCGACGCTGACCGACATCGCCGAACGACTGCGCGTGCCCTACGAGGTGATCGAGCCGACGTTCGACGAACTCGTCGCACACAACCTCGCGCTGCGCACCGGCGGCCGACTCTGGCTGACGCAGGGCGGGATCCGCCAGGTCGACGCGATCTCGAGCGCGATCGTCGGCCGCATCGTCGACAAGCTGGCGACCTCGCCGTCGTTCGAGGGCCGCCCGGACCGGTTCCAGGTCGAGACGGCGCTCGAGCGGATCGCCCACCGGATGCTGGTGCAGCGCGACTGGACCGACGACCGCCCGCTCGCCGCCGCCGCCCGCTGACCAGAAAACTAGAACGCGTTCCAATTGCGCGACTCCGGGCGTAGCATGCCGTTCATGAGCCGAATCGGAGAATTCGCCGACGACGACGCCGCAGCGTGGGTGGTGAAATCGCCCGACATCGGCGTCGCGATGGCAGGTTTCACCAACGCCGTCTACACCAAGAACCGGCTCCCCATGCGGGTGCGGGAGCTGGCCCGGATGGTCATCGCGCTCGACAACGAATGCGTGGTGTGCCAGAACACCCGCGACTCCGAGGGCCTGGCGGCCGGCGTGGACGAGGACCTCTACGACCACGCCGCCGAATGGCGTACGTGGCCTGGATACAGCGCGCAGGAACGCATCGCCGCCGAGTTCGCCGAGCGGTTCGCCAGTGACCACACCGGGCTGCGCGACGACGAGGACTTCTGGGAGCGGTGCCGCGCCGAGTTCTCCGACGAACTCCTCACCGATCTCGCGCTGTCCTGCGCGATGTGGTTGGGCATGGGCCGCATGCTGCGCACCCTCGACATCGGCCAAAGCTGCAAGATCACGCTGTAACTTTCCGCGCGTCCGCGCACAATGGCTGACGTGAGTCCCAGCGCAGCCAAACCCCTCGCCGCCGCGGCCATCGCCCAGCTCGAGGCCGACGGCGTCGCGACGCTGATCGGCACCGTGGTCAACCCGGCCGGCCTCACCCACGCGAAAACCGTGCCGCTGCGCCGGATGGGCACGTTCGCCGACCCGGGCCTCGGCGCCAGCCCGGTGTGGCACGCCTTCACCATCGACCAGACCGGCATCGTGTTCAGCGACGCCATCACCGTGGTGGGAGATCAGCGGATCCGCATCGACCTGGGCGCACTGCGCATCCTTGGTGACGGATTGGCCTGGGCGCCAGGGGCTTTCTTCAACCAGGACGGGACACCGGACCCGTATTGCAGCCGCGGCGCCCTGCGCCGCGTCGAGGAGCGCCTCCAGGCCGCCGGTCTGAGCACCGTGGTCGGCCACGAGATGGAGTTCGTCCTCGTCGGCCCGGACGGCGCCCGACTGCCGTCGCGACTGTGGGCGCAGTACGGTCTGGCCGGCGTGCTCGAGTACGAGGGGTTCGTGCGCGACGTCACCGACGCCGCCACCGGATCCGGGGTGTCGATCGAGCAGTTCCACCCCGAGTACGGGGCCAACCAGTTCGAGATCTCGTTGGCGCCGCTGGCGCCGGTGGCGGCGGCGGACGCCCTGGTGCTGATGCGCATCATCATCAGCCGGGTCGCGCGCCGGTACGGGATGCGGGTGAGCCTGTCGCCGGTGCCGTTCGCCGGCGAGGTGGGATCCGGTTCGCATCAACACTTTTCGATGAAGCGCGATGATGAGCCACTGTTCTCGGGCGGCACCGGGGCGAACGGGTTGACACCGGACGGGGAGGCCGCGGTGGCCGGGCTCGTCGCCGGCCTGCCCGAGGCCCAGGGCGTACTGGCCGGCTCGGTACTGTCCGGTCAACGGATGCAGCCCGGCCACTGGTCCGGCGCGTCGGTCTGCTGGGGGACCGAGAACCGCGAAGCCGCAGTGCGTTTCCTGATCGGCGGCCCGAGCAATCCACTGGGTGCCAACCTCGAGGTCAAGGTCATCGACCCGTCGGCCAACCCCTACCTGGCGTCGGCGGCCGTCCTGGGCCTGGCCCTGGACGGCATCGAGCGCCGCCTGCCGCTGCCGCCGGAGACGACGGTCGATCCCGCCTCGCTGACCGACCAGCAGCGCAGCGACGCCGGTGTCACAGTCCTGCCCGGCGAACAGATCGCGGCGATCGATGCGCTCGACCGGTCGGCGCTACTAAGGAAGATCCTGGGCGACGAGGTCGTCGACTCCGTGGTCGCGGTGCGCCGTTACGAGCACGAGCAGTTCGGCGCGCTCACCCCCGAGGAGGCCGCCGACCGGTTCCGGCTGGCCTGGAGCGTATGACGGATTCGGCTCTGAGTGAGCTCATCGAGCAGGTGACGCTCGTCGACCACCACGTCCACGGCTGCTGGCTGGACACCGTCGACCGCCCGACGTTCGAGAACCGGCTCAACGAGGCGAACACCGATCCACTCGCCGACTTCGACTCGGCGTTCGACACGCAACTGGGTTTCGCGGTGCGGACGCATTGCGCGCCGCTGTTGGGGCTGCCCGGCCACGCCGATCCCGACGCGTACTGGTCGCGCCGCGCACAGTACGCCGGGCCGGACCTGGCCCGGTTGTTCCTGTCGGCGGCGCAGGTGTCGCACTGGCTGGTCGACACCGGATTCGCCGACGGGGTAGCCGATCTGGACGCGATGACCGATCTCGCCGTCGGTGAGGTCGCCGAGATCGTCCGGTTGGAATCGGTCGCCGAGGAGGCCGCCGCGGCACCAGGCGACTATGCGGCCGCGTTCGAGGAGATCCTGGCGCGACGGGCCGCGACCGCGGTGGCGACGAAGTCGATCCTCGCGTATCGGGGCGGGTTCGCCGGCGACCTGTCCGAGCCCGACGCAACCGAGGTCGCCGATGCCGCGCGGCGGTGGCGCGACGCCGGGAGCCGCCGGCTGACCGACCGGGTGTTGTTGCGCTTTGGTCTGTATCAGGCGCTGCGACTGGGCATTCCGCTGCAGTTCCACGTCGGGTTCGGCGACCGCGATGGTGATCTGCGCACCGCGAACCCGCTGTATCTGCGGGAGTTTCTGCAGCGCAGCGGCGACACACCGATCATGCTGCTGCACTGTTATCCCTACGAGCGCGAGGCCGGATACCTGGCGCAGGCGTTCAACAACGTGTACCTCGACGGCGGCCTGGCGATCAACTACCTGGGGGCGCGGGCCGGGTCGTTCGTCGGGCGCCTGCTGGAGATGGCGCCGTTTCGCAAGATCCTGTACTCCTCGGACGGCTTCGGCCCGCCGGAGTTGCACTTCCTCGGCGCCCGGCTGTGGCGCCGCGGAATGTCGGCGACGCTACAGAGATTCGTCGACACGGGGGAGTGGTCGCAGGTCGACGCGATCCGCGTCGTCGACCTGATCGCGTCCGGCAACGCCCAGCGCGTCTACCGTCTCGGTTGATTCAGACCAGACCGGTCGCGTCGAACATCCAGCTCATGTCGGCGTTGGCGAAGTCCTCCAGCCAGGTGGGCGGGGCGTTGTTGGCCAGCGCGCCCATGTCCCAGTAGTCCTTCCACAGCGTGATCTTGCCGTTCTCGACGCGATGGACGCTGACAAAGTTCAGCACCGCGGATTCGCCGCTGGCCCAATGCCATTCCTCGCGGTGCTCATACATGACGTCGGCGCCGTTGTCGACCATCAGGCCGGTGAAGTTCTCGTAGGACGCCAGCGGCTCCAGGCCGATCTTGAGCCGTTTGACGATGTCTTCGGGCCCGCGCGCGGCCGCGGCCGGGCCGACCGGCACGTCGAGGTAGATGCAGTCGTCGGCCAGGTAGGTCTTGACCGCTTCCCAATCGCGCTCCGACAGCGCGGCCCACATGCCGAGCACCGGATCCTCAACCGACACTGGCCAGTTCACCTTTCTGCTGGGGCATCGCGGGCGCCTTGTGCGCGGCCCGCAGGAAGCGTCCGGTCCGCCGGCGGCCGACGACCTCGGTGGGCCGGCCGTCGAGAATGACCGCCTGCCCGGCGACGAGCACCGCGGTGACCGTGTCGTCGTTGCGGTTGACCATCCGCGACAGCCCGCCGTACCGGTCGACGGGTTCCTCGGCGTAGCGCTCCAGCGATTCGTCGAGGCGGGCCGGGTCGATGACCACCACGTCGGCACGGTCCCCGATGCGCAGGTGTCCGGCGTCGAGGCGATACCAGTCGGCGAGTTCGCCGGTGAGCCGGTGCACGGCATGCTCGATCGACATGAACGGCGCGCCGGCCTGTTCGGCGTCCCGTACGTGGCGCAGCAGACGCAGCCCCATGTTGTAGAACGCCATGTTGCGCAGATGCGCGCCGGCATCCGAGAAGCCCATCTGCACACCGGCGTCGGCGGCCAGCTTCTTGAGCATCTGCGGGCGGTGGTTGGAGATGGTGGTGCGCCACCGCAGCTTTCGGCCGTGCTCGAGCACGAGGTCGAGGAAGGTGTCGACAGGGTGCAGGCCGCCACGTTCCTGGCCGACCGCACCGAACGACTTACCGATCACCGACGCGTCGGGACAGTCGACGATCTCGGCGTCGAAGAAGTCGCGCTGCCACACCCGGATTCCGAGCTTGCTCTCGTACTCTTTGCGGAATCGGCGGCGGTAGGCCTCGTCGCGCATCAACTCGTTGCGCTCGACCTCGTCGCGCAAATGCAGCGCGGCCGCACCCGCGCCGAACTCCTCGAAGACGACCAGATCGATGCCGTCGGCGTACACCTCGAACGGCACAGGCAGGTGCTGCCAGCGGAAGTTGCCGCCCAGCCGGTTTATGAGCCGCGCCGCCGGCCCGAGCGCGTGGATGCTGTAGGGGTTGGACTTCACGTCGGCCGCCGACAGCAGGCTGGTCTTGAGCGGATTGCGGACGATGCCCAGCGACTGCACCAGCTGAGAGGCGAGGTTCAGCGGGTTCTGAATGTCGGGCCCGGACTGCAGGATCCGGCCCGCGCGGCGCAGCAGCGACTTGAGCCGGCGCAGCTCGCGCGGCTTGGCGTAGGTGGACGGCAACGTCCGCGACCGGCACACGTCGCCGTCGAGCTTGTCGAAAAGCAGCTGCTGCGAAGACATTCCGACGAACCCCGCGCGCAGCGCCTCGGTCAGCCACCGTTCCATCTGCGCCTGTTCACCGCGGGTCGGGCGCACGTCCTTGCGGGTGGCGCGGTCCAGGCCCATCACCGCCGCACGCATGTCGGAATGCCCGATGAAGGCCGCGACGTTCGGGCCGAGCGGTCGGTCTTCGAGCGCCTCGATGTACTCCTCGCAGTTCGTCCAGGTCTTGTGCTCTGTGACCGCGTCGATGACGTGTTCGCGGGGGATGGCCTCGACACGGCCGAAGATGTCCCCGGCGTCGGTGGCGTCGACGTGGACCGTCGACAGCGAGCACGAGCCGAGCATCACCGTGGTCACGCCGTGGCGCAGCGATTCGGCCAGCGCCGGTCCGTTGAGCACCTCGACGTCATAGTGGGTGTGGATGTCGAGCATGCCAGGCAGCACCCACTGGCCGGTCGCGTCGATCACCTGCGGGCAGCCGGTCGCGTCGAGGTCGTCGGCGCTGATGGTCACCACCTGGCCGTTGCGGATGCCGAGGGTGCGCACCGCTGACGGGGCACCCGTTCCGTCGAACCACCGGCCGTTGCGGATGATCGTGTCGTAGGTCACCACGTCATAGAACCGTCCGCACATTGCGGTGTCAACGAAATCGGTGAACAGATTTCTGATTGTGTCTACAGCGGGCCGTGACGTGCGGTTATGCCCCGGCCCAGCCGTCCGGCCGGCGCCCGTCGATATCGGTGAAGTTGTACTCGCGCGCCAGTTCGGCCGAGGTCAGCGACTGCTGGTTCCAGCGGGCGCGGGTCGGGTCGGCGGCCAGCGCGGCGACCCCGCGGCCGACGAAGCGGGGGCTCTCGGAGTCGGCGAACCCGGGTGGCGCGGTCGGACCGTCCGGCCGGTTCGGGGTCAGCGCCGTGCGCCAGGTGTCCTCGGTGACGCGATAGTTGTCCAGCATCATCTCCGAGCGCAGCCATCCGGGAGTCACCGCGACGGCGGTCGCACCGAACGGTTCCAGTTCGTGACCGTGGCTGAACGCCAACCGGTTGACCGCGGACTTCACCAGGTCGTAGAACACCGACAGCCGGTAGTGCTCGGCGTTGTAGCGCGCCGTGCCGTCGGTCACCTCGACCAGCAGCCCGCCGGGCCGCCCGACCATCAGTGGCAGCAGGCAGTGGGATGTGATCAGGTGGGTGTCGAGGCCCAGCCGCAGGATGCGCAGTCCGTCGGCCAGATCGTGGTCCCACATCGGGCGGTTCCACGTCGGCGGCGCGCCCTTGAGCACCTCGGCGCCCCAGATGTCGTTGACCAGGATGTCGATGCCGCCGAAATCGCCGCCGATCCGCGCGGCCAGCGCGCGCACCTGCGCGATGTCGAGGTGGTCGACCGCGACCGGCACGCCGGTGCCGCCGAGCGCTGTGACGAGTTCGGCTGTCTGCTCGATGGTTTCGGGCCGGTCATAGTCAGAGGTCAGGTTTCCGCCCGCGCTGCTGCGCCCGGTGCAGATCACCGTCGCACCGGCTTCGCCGAGGGCCGCCGCAATTCCGCGTCCGGCACCTCGCGTTGCCCCGGCGACGACCGCGATCCGACCGCGTAGCGCATCGGGGTCCGTCGGCGCTGCCATAGGTGCATACTCGCGGAGGTGACCCCGCTGCAGCGCTACATCGCCGAAGAAATCGCCACCGATCACGTCGACGGCCTGCTGTCGCGGCGCGAAGCGCTGCGCCGGCTCGCGCTGCTCGGCGTCGGCACCGCCGCCGCGACCGCACTGTTCACCGCGTGCAGCAAGAACAAGGAGCCGACGGCCGAGGCGCCGGTCACCTCGAGCGGTGCGGTGACGACGAGCGCGCCGCCCCCGGGTTCCGAGACCGCGCTGACGACCGCGCCGGTCACCTGGGCGGGTCCGCGCGGCGAACTGCAGGGCGCGTGGGCCGAGGCACCGGACGCCCGCGGAGGTGTCCTCGTCACTCACGAGAACAAGGGGCTCAACGACTACATCCGCTCGGTGGCGGGCCGGTTCGCGGGAATCGGCTACTCCGCGTTAGCGATCGACCTTCTCTCGGCGCGGGGCGGCACCGCGACGTTCGCCGACCCCGCCGAGGCGACGGCCGCGCTCGGGGAGATCCCGCCCGAGGACGCGGTGGCCGACCTGAGGTCCGGGGTGGACGAACTGCAGCGGCGGCTGCCCGGCAAGAAGGTCGCAGCGGTCGGGTTCTGCATGGGCGGCGGGTTCGTGTGGCGGCTGCTGGCCGCGGGCGAGCCGCGCCTGGCGGCGGCGGTGCCGTTCTACGGGCCGACACCCGACAACCCGGACTTCGCCGGCTCGAAAGACGTTGCGGTGCTGGGAATCTACGCAGCACAGGATCAGCGGGTGAACGCGACCGAACCCGTCGCGCGGGCGGCATTGGAAAAGGCCGGCCTGACGTTCGAACTGGTCACCGAACCCGACGCCAACCACGCGTTCTTCAACGACACCGGCGAACGCTACAACGCCACCGCGGCGGCCGACGCCTGGCGGCGCGTCCAGGACTGGTTCACCCGCTACCTCGCCTGAGCGGCCCGTTCACCCGCTGTTCGTCGGGCGGCCAGCGCACAGTCGGTGTGCGCACACCCGCCGCGGCCACATTCACCGCATGCGGGTGGTGCAGGTGGCGAACTTCTACGGTCCCCGGTCGGGTGGTCTGCGCACGGCGGTCGACCGCCTCGGCGCCGAGTACCGCGCCCGCGGGCACGAGGTGTACCTCGTCGTGCCCGGGAGCCGGCCCGAGCGGCACGAGCTTGCGTCTGGCGTGGTGCGAATCTCGTTGCCGGCACACCGCATTCCGTTTACCGACGGCTACCGGGCGGTGCTGCCCGGACCGGTCACCACGCTGCTGGAACAACTCGCACCCGACGCCATCGAGGTGTCCGACCGGCTGACCCTGCGCTCGCTGGGGCAGTGGGGCCGACGGCACGGGGTGGCGACGGTGATGATCTCGCACGAACGCCTCGATCGGCTGGTCGGGCAGCTGCTTCCGGCGCGGGCCGCGCGGGCGGTGGCCGACGCCGCGAACCGGCGCACCGCCGACAGCTACGACGCCGTGGTGTGCACGACGACGTTCGCGCGCGAGGAGTTCGACCGGATCCACGCCACCAACGTGCACAACGTGCCGCTCGGCGTGGACCTCGACATGTTCCATCCCAGCCGGCGCTCGGCGTCGATGCGGCGACGGTGGGCGCGGCCGGGCCAGACACTGCTGGTGCACTGCGGTCGCCTGTCCGTGGAAAAACATGCGCACCGCAGCATCGACAGCGTCGCGGCCCTCCGGGACGCCGGCGTCGACGCCACCCTGGTCGTCGTCGGGGAGGGTCCGATGCGCAACCGGCTGCAACGCCGGGCCGCGGGTCTGCCGGTGGAGTTCACCGGCTACATCGGCTGCCGCGACACGGTCGCGACCATGCTCGCGACCGCCGACGTCGCGGTCGCTCCGGGCCCGCATGAGACGTTCGGGCTGGCGGCGCTGGAGGCGCTCGCGTGCGGCACCCCCGCGGTGGTATCGCGCACGTCGGCGCTGGCCGAGATCCTCAGCGTCGACAGCGGCGCCGCCGCCGACAACACCGCCGAGGCGATCGCAGGCGCCGTCGCGGCGATCATCCGCAGGCCCGAGGCGGTGCGGCGCAGCGACGCCCGTCGCCGCGCCGAGCAGTTCACCTGGCCGAGTGCGGCGACCGGAATGCTGCAGGCCTTGAGCGGCGCGGGCGCCGGGCGGTAGCCACGGCCGATTGCGACGCTCGCCGGATGGTGGTGCTCTACGATTCGAGGATGCTCAGGGTGACCATGGCCGCGGCCCTCGTCGTCGGCGCGATGGCCATGTTCCCGTCGACCGCGGCGGCCCAACCCGAGACCGCGCCCTGCGACTACAACCTCTCGGCGCCGCATGTGGTCCGCGTGGGCAGCACCGACATGGTCGCCGTGACGATGGCACCGGCAGGCTGCGACGGCGCCACCCCCTACATGTCGGTCGCCTGCGTGCAACTGGAGGGCAGTCCGGGCCCTGGGCGCTGCCGACAGAACAACGGCCCGTTGACCGCGGTGGTGTACTACTCGCCTTATCAGCCGGGCGCCACCTACGTCGCCACCGGGCGCGGCTGCGCCACCAAAGGCAATCCGCCGCAACCGTTCTGCGGCACGACGGGCCCGGTGACCGCGACGCTGTAGCGTCACGCGGCGACGTGGACGTCCGGCCGCGGATCGAATCGATAACCGCTGCCGCGGATGGTGGTCAGCACCCCGGCGAACCGCCCGAGCTTGGCGCGTACCCGCCGCACGTGGGTGTCCACGGTGCGCGACGAGTCAGCCGGCAGGTTGTCGTGCCACACGCTCGCGATCAGGGCGGCGCGCGACACCGTTCGGCCGGGCGACGCGGCCAGACAACACAACAACTCGAGCTCGCGGTAGGTCAGCCGCACCGGCTGCCCGTCGATGCGGACGTCGCGCCGCGCCCGGTCGATGCGCAGGCCGGTCTCGCGGCGCGCCGGGCCCGCCGGAACCGCCTGCCGTGCGATCACCGCCGTTCGCGCCCGCACCCCCGGCACCGAGGCCGCTATCAGCCGGCCGTACTCGTCGGCGAGATCCGCTGTGCGGCTTGCCAACAGCGGCGACTCCGCGGGAACGTCGAACACCAGCACCACCTGGACAGGTTCGTGCGGGGAGTACGGTCGGGCTGCGGACTGGTACACCAGATCACTGTCACGAACGAGTGCACGGGCGCACAGAGTTTGATTCGCCGTGAGCGCAACCGGCCTCAGAACGCCGCCAGCACCTGACCGGCGTACGTCGCGTCGATGAAGTCCCTGGTCGATTCGCAGTTCAGCGCCTCGGCCAGCGCGCGCACCACGAATCCGTCGGCGTTGTCCGGCCTGGCCACCAGGTATTCGGCGTACGCGGCGTTGGCCCGGTCGCAGTGCAGTGCCGTGCCGGTGTCGACGCCCCATTCCATCGCCTGGTTGCCGAACAGGAAGACCACGTCGAAGTCCTCGCGCACACCGCCGAGCGTCCAGCTTGCGAACTCCTTGAAGATCAGCCGGCGGGGGTTGGCCGCGATGTCGGTGACGGTGGCCAGCCCGCGGCGGGGACAGGAGATCAACCCCAGCTCGTCGAGCATCACCAGCGACCGGTCGACGTTGACCGGATCCGACGGCAGCGCGACCTCCGCGAACTCCGGGATCGCCTCGAGGTCCGCAATGGTCGCCGAGTACAGACCGAACGGCTCGATGTGCACCGGCACCACCGGTACCAGGGCGTTGCCGGTGCGTCTGTTGAAATCGTCGAGGAACGGCAGATATTGGAAGAAGTTCGCGTGCAGCCGGCCCGCGGCGAGCAGTTCGTTGGGCTCCTCGAAGCTCTCGAAGATCTCGATCTGCAGGTCGATACCGCAGTCGGCCAACGGTTCCCGGACGAAGTCGAGGATCTCGGCGTGCGGCACCGGTGTGGCACCCACGCGCAGCGGGCGCATACCCCTGGTCGCCACGGCGCGCACCGAGCTGCTCATCGCCCGAAGACTACCGACGCCGTCAGCCTGTGCAAGTCGTCCGCACGAGCCGAATGTGTCCGATTGTTACGGGCTAGGACTCACGGTGACTTCAGATGTGGTGTCCGCGGGCCAACCATCTTTATCGTGCCGGTAACTCTTACCGAAGGACGGTGCCAGTTGTCCGAAATCGTCACCACGCCAGCGGCTTTGACAGAGCCTGCCGGTCCGGCCCGGAAGTTGCGCGGCAACCTCGGGGTGCCCGCGATCGTCTTCATGGTGGTTGCCGCTGCCGCGCCGCTGGGCGTCATCGGCGGCGTCGTCCCCCTGGGACTGGCGTCGGGCAACGGCGTCGGGTTCCCGGCGACCTTCGTCGCGGCGACCATCGTGCTGCTGTTCTTCGCGGTCGGTTTCACCGCGCTGACACCGTACGTCGAGGAGGCGGGCGCGTTCTTCTCCTACGTGCGCAAGGCGCTGGGCTTCCCGGTCGGCATCGGCATCGCGTTTGTCGCGCTGCTGAGCTACGTGGCGCTCGAGGCCGGTGTCTACGGGCTGCTCGGCCCGGCCGGCGTCAGCGTGGTCGAGCTGTTCGGCGGCCCGACGCTGCCGTGGTGGTTGTTCGCCGCGGCGGCGTTCGTGGTGACGACCTACCTCGGGTACCGCAACATCGAACTGTCCAGCCGAGTACTCGGCGTGCTGTTGACCGCCGAGATCGCGATTGTGTTGGTGCTCGACCTGGTGATCGTGCTGCGCGGCGGGGACCACGGCCTGTCCAGCGGCATCGTGAGCCCGAACGCAATCGTGTCCGGCTCGCTGGGCATCGGGCTGCTGTTCGCGATGATCAGCTACGTCGGGTTCGAGGCGACCGCGATCTTCCGCGACGAGGCCCGCACACCCGAGCGCACCATCCCGCGCGCGACCTACGCCGCGCTGCTGCTGATCGGGGTGTTCTACGCCGTCACCAGCTGGGCGCTGATCTCCGGCTGGGGCGACGAACAGGCAGTCCATCAGGCGACCGAGGCCGGCGGGACCTTCCTGGCCGACACCACGCAGCGCTACCTGGGCATCGTCGGCACCGACATCATCACGGTGCTGTACTTCACCAGCTTGTTCGCCTGCATCCTGGCGTTTCACAACGTGGCGTCGCGCTACGTGTTCGCGTTGGCTCAGCGCGACGTGCTGCCCGCGTCGCTGAGTTACCCTCATCCACAACACGGCTCGCCGCACCGGGCGTCGCTCTGGATCTCCGGTGTGGTCGCGGTCAGCATCGCGCTCGCCGCGCTGTTCCGGTTGGACCCGGCCGCGCAGTTCTACACCTGGTTCGCCGGTACGACGACCGTCGGGTTCGTCGTGCTGCTGATCGCGACGTCGGTGGCCGTGCTGGTGTTCTTCGCCCGCGACCGTCGCGGCCACTCGCCGTGGCGCGTGCGCATCGCACCGGCGCTGGGACTGCTCGGACTGGCCGCGTCGCTGGTGCTGATCCTGACCAACCTCAGCGACCTCGTGGGTGGTTCGAGCATCCTGGCGTGGATCATCATCGTGCTGCTGGTCGGCGCGTTCGCGGCCGGGGCCGTCGTCGGCACCCGGGTGGGCGAGCGGGCGGACGCATGACCCAGACGCTGGACACCGCGCCGACCGCAGAACGCGAACTCATCGAGCGCCTGCGAGCACTCACCGAGGTCGAGGTGGCCTGGAGTGATCCGTTCGGCCACGCACAGGGCAAACGCATCCCGTCGGCGCAGTTCCTCGACCGTGCCCGCGGTGTGGGGTTCGCGTTCTGCGAGGCCTCGCTCGGCTGGAACAGCGACGGCACCGTCATCGACTCGCTGCGGCTGACCAACTGGGACGGCGGCTACCCCGACGTCTACGCAGTGCCAGACCTGGCGACGTTCCGGGCGGTGCCGTGGCGGCCGCAGGCGGGCCACGTGATCGCCGATATCGTTGCCCACGACCGCAATCCGTCGCTACTGGACCCGCGTGCGGTGCTCAAGCGCGTGTTGGCCCGGCTCGCGTCGCACGGATACACCGCCAAGGTCGGCGTGGAACTCGAGTTCTATCTGCTCGACCCTGACGGCTCACCGTTCCAGCCCGACATCCACGCCTATTCGCTGGAGAACGCCAACGCACTCGACCCGCTGCTCACCGACCTCTACGAAACGCTGGGCGCCTTCACCCGTCTGGAGGGCATCCAGACCGAATACGGGCCCGGGCAGGTCGAGACCAACCTGGTCTACACCGACGCGCTCGAGGCCGCCGACGACGCGGCCCGGTTGAAGTACGCCGCCAAGGAAGTGGCGCGCAAGCACGGCAAGCTCGCCACCTTCATGCCCAAACCGTTCTCGGAGCATTCGGGAAGCTCGGCGCACCTACACATCTCGCTGTGGCGCGACGAGACGCCCGCGTTCGCGGCCGTCGACGGCGCCGAGAACGAACTGGCCCTGCACGCCATCGCCGGCCTGCTCGAACACCTGCCGTCGATCACCCTGTTCGGCGCGCACTCGGTGAATGCCTACCGCCGGTTCGCGCCCGACTCGTTCGCGCCGGCCACCGTGAGCTGGAGCCGCGACAACCGCAGCGCCGCGGTGCGGTCACTGGTCGACGCCGATCCCGCCGCGACCCGCATCGAACTTCGCAGCGGCGCATCCGATTCCAACCCGTACTGGTTGGTCGCTTCGGCACTGGCGGCGGTCGTAGCGGGCATCGAGAGCCGCCGACGGCCACCCGAGCGTGGCGACGGCAACCTCTACGGCACCGGCACCCCGCTGCCGGAGTCCCTGGGGGTGGCACTGGCGCTGGCGACGCAGGACGACACCATGGCCGACATCCTCGGCGCGGACTCCGTGCACGACTTCGCCGCGATCGCGCGCAGCGAGTGGCAGCAGTACCTCGGGCACGTCAGTGACTGGGAACGCCGACGCTATCTGGCCAGTTCATGACCGCCGCCGTGACGCCGCGCGCAGCGTTCATCGACGAGCCGTTGGCCGGCTCGGTCAACGACCGGCTGGCGCGGCTGCCGCAGATCGTCGCCGACCTCCGGCACGCCGACGCCGCCGCCGAGCGCGATCGGGTGCTGCAGGTCGACGCCGTCGGACGGCTGCGCCGCGCCGGCCTGCTCGGGCTGCGGGTGCCGGTCCGTTACGGCGGGCCCGGCGCAGGCGCACGACAGGTGATTGCCGCCGTCATCCAGATCGCCCGCGGCAGTTCCAATGTGGCGCAGGCACTTCGGCCGCACTTCGGGTTCGCCGAACGGCTGTTGAGCAACCGCGCGACCGAAGATGAACGGCAGCGCTGGTTCCCGCAGATCATCGCGGGCCAGGTGTTCGGCAACGCCATCACCGACGGCAACGGCAAATCGCCGTCGAGTGCAGAAACTCGCGTCATCGCCGACGCCGACGGGGTGCTGCGGCTCAACGGGTACAAGTTCTATTCCACCGGAACCCTGTTCGCCGATCTCATCGCGGTGTCCGCGGTCGACGCCGACGGCAGGGACCTGCAGGCGATCATCCCGGCCAACCGGGACGGCGTCGATCTCTACGACGACTGGGACGGTTTCGGGCAGCGCGCGACGGCCAGCGGCGGCACCCGGTTCACCGACGTGGTGGTGCACCCGACCGAGGTGACGACGGTGTCCGACGGCAGGCACCTGGGCCACGGCACGGCGTTCTTGCAGTTGTACCTGGCGGCGGTCACTGCGGGGATCGCGCACGCGGTCGCCGACGATGCGGTGACGTTCGTGCGCACCAGGGCACGCCCGGCCGCGCATTCGCTGGCCGACTCCGCATCGGGGGACCCGTTCGTGCTGCAGGCCGTCGGCACCATCACCGCCGAGGCGGCCGCCGCCGAGGCGATCGTGCTCAGCGCCGCCGAGGCGATCGACGCGCTGGTCGACACGCACAGCCAGGACGACCCGGACGCGCTCGCCGAGCTGGCGGTGACGGTCGCCAAGGCCCAACTGATCAGCGAGCGGCTGGCACTCGCAGCGGCCGAGCGGTTGTTCGACACCGGGGGAGCGTCGGCCACGGCTCGGACCCTGAACCTCGACCGGCACTGGCGCAACGTCCGCACGATCGCCAGCCACAGCCCGCTGTCGTACAAGGCGTACGCCGCCGGGAACTACGCCGTCAACGGCGTGTGGCCGGCGGCCAACGGCTACTTCTGAACCGGTGCTCGTTTAACCGGTCGCCTGCCGGGGCACACGCCGAATTAGCGGGTTCGTCAATGAGCCGGCTCGACCGAGCGAAGGAGCCGACATGGATAACAACGTCATCGTGTGGATCGTGGTCGCGATAGCGGCGATCGTGGCCATCGCCCTGGTGGCCTACCTGGCCCGGCGGGCACGCACCGAACGGCGCCGGGTGGAGGCCGAGCGGCTCCGCGCCGAGGTCGACCAGAAGTCGCAGCACGTCGAGAAGCGCGAAACCGTCGCGCAGGAGACCGAAGCCCGCGCCCGCGCCGCGCAGGCCGAAGCCGAGGCCAAGGCCGCCGAGGCCGCCCGGCTGCAGGACGCCGCTCGTACGCACCGCGACGCCGTGAACACCAAGCGCGACGAACTCGACGAGCAGCGGGCGCGTGCCGACGCGCTCGATCCCCGCGTCAACGACCACGGCCAGAAGGCCGATGCCCAGGGGCCGGACGCGGTCCGCGGGCAGGCCGGCAGCGGACAGACAGGGTACGAGCAGACGGGGTATGACTCGCTCACCAAGGCGCCGGGCACGCCGGTGGAGCACCGGCGCCCGTGACCGGCCAGGGCGCCGCGGTGCTGTTCGACATCGACGGCACGCTGGTCGATTCGAACTACCTGCACGTGCACGCGTGGTACCGCGCCTTCCAGGAGGCGGGGTGCGCGGTCGAGGCGTGGCGGATCCACCGGCTCATCGGCATGGACGGCACCACTCTGGTCGAGACGTTGACACCGGACGCCGACACCGCCACCCGAGAACAGGCCAAGGATCTGCACTCGCGCTACTACAAGGAGTCGGCGCCATACCTCAAGCGCCTGCCCGGTGCGCGGGAATTGCTCGAGGCCGTGCACAAACTCGGTGTCCAGGTCGTGCTGGCGACCTCGGCGCCCGAGGACGAACTCGCGGTGCTGCGTGAGGTGCTCGACAGCGACCACCTGGTGTCCGCGGTGACGTCATCGGAGGACGTCGACACCGCCAAGCCCAAACCCGACATCGTCAACGTCGCGCTCGAGCGGGCGGGTGTGGTCGCCGCGCACGCCGTGTTCGTCGGCGACTCGGTGTGGGACATGGAGGCGTGCGCGCGGGCCGGTGTCGACAGCCTCGGCGTGCTCAGCGGGGGAGTGTCCCGCGACGAGCTGGAAACCGCAGGCGCTCAACGGGTTTTCGAACATCCGAAGGAGTTGTGCCAGCACCTCGACGACACCCCGATCGCGGCGCTGGCCAACATCGTCGGCGCCCGCTAAGCCCTCACGACCGGGGCAGCGCGTACCGCAGGATCGCAGCCACACCGTCGGCAGGGTCGATGCGCTCGTCGGTGCGGATCAACGCGGCGCCGGTCGAGATCGCCGCCATCGGCAGCGCCTCGTCGACCCGCAGCGTGCGTGTCGGCGCGGTGCCGAGTTCGGACAACACGTTGGCGTTCGGCGCGATCGTCGACAGGTCGTCGCCGGCCACCACCGTCGCATCGCCGACGTCGCCGATGATCAGCGTCTCGACCGCACCGGCCCGCAACGCGGCGGTGACGCCGTCCAGCCCCTCGGTGGCCAGTCCCTCGCCGCGGCCCTTCTCGGCCGTGAAGCGTTGTGCCGCATCGTCGATCGCCGCGACCCGCCGCCGCTGGAACTCCTGGTCGATCTCGTGGCGCAGGTCGGCGTCGTCGAAGCCGCTGTGCCGTGCGCCGACGTTCAGATCGACGAGCAGATCGGTGACCCGCTCGGGGAGCTGCGCGGTGAGGTCGGTGCGCGACTGGACCTCACCGACGACGAACACCACCTCGGGGGAGGCGTCGTCGACGAGCGTGGTCAGTTGGCTTGCCACCGCCCGAATGTTCTGCTCGCGGGCACCCTCGGCGGCGCGCTGCGGATCACCGTAGCCGGGCGATTCGGCGCCGCCCGCCTTGTGCACCGGATAGGCGGTGCCGTCGACGGTGTCGGTGACCGCGGTGCCCTCGCGGTACAGCGTGAGGTCACCGCCCTCGTGGTCGACGATCACCACCGCGTAGGTCGGCCGGTCGAGGCCGTGCTCGACGAGCGGCACGAGGTACGGCAACTCGGAGACCCGCACGGTGGGGCCGGTGGGCCGGATCAGGTGTTCGTTGACCAGGACGCCGTCAGGGCTGGCGACGACGGCACGCCCGCTGCGGCCGACCGGCGGCTTGGCCGAGACGACGGCCTGTTCGACGCTCTCGGTCACCGCCGGATCGGCGCCCTGCTGCTCGAGTTGTTCGCGCAGCGCGCGCCACTTGAGATCCATCTGGGCGGCCGCGTCCTCGGTGTTGTGGGAGTCGTCGAAGTACACCGAGGCGAAGGGGCCGGTCGAGGTCAGCAGCGTGCGAAAGTGTTCCGATTGCATGGCTGTGGGGTTACCCGCCGAGCAGCTGCCGACACAGGGTTTCGGCCAACCACTTTTCGAACCGGCGCGCCGACCAGCCCCGCGTGTGCACCAGGCGGTGGTAGAGCACCGGATCGGTCGACAGCCACGCCAGGTCGACCGCGTCGCGGCGGCTGAGCCCCAGCGCACCGAGTGCACTCAGCCGGTCCACGACGCGGCGCGCGCCGGCCAGGCGCTGCCGCTCGAACCGGTCGGCCAGTTCCCTGGCGTCGGCGTCCGACGCCGCGGCCGCCTCCAGCGCGGTGAGCAACCGGGCCGTGCGTGCGTCAATGTCGGCGATGACCGCGGCCCAGCCCCGCAGCAGCGCTACCGGGTCGGCCTCGGCCAGCAGTCGGCGAACCACGTCGCGGTCGACGAGTGCGGTGGGTTCGTCGTCGCCGGCGACCGCCCATTCGATGGCCAGCCGCAGGATGTCGGCCTTGCCGCCCGCCGCGGTGAACACCGTCTTGCGGCTCACCCCGGCGGCTTCGGCGATCGCCTCGGTCGTCGTCGCGCCGTACCCGGACTCGACGAACAGGCGCGACGCCGCCGCCACGATCGCGCGCCGCGTCTCGCGGGCTTGCGCGGAGCGCAACTGCGACGAGTACGTGCGCTTGACAGCTTCACTCATTCAGGTGGCCATCGACGTATTCATTACACAATATGTTACCTCAATTTCGGGAGCGCCGATGCGTATCGCGGTGGTAGGGGCCGGGCCGGCCGGGCTGTTCAGCACGCTCGCACTGGCCCGGCGCGGGCACCGCGTCACCGTCGTCGACCGCGATCCCGGACCCCCGCGGTCCGGCCGGTGGCACCGGCGCGCCGTCATGCAGTTCGAGCAGGCCCACACCTTCCGCCGGCAGGTCATCGACGCGCTCGCCGCCGAACTGCCCGACGTGCTGGGCGAGCTGCGCGCGGCGGGTGCGGTGATCGCGCGCGACGGGGCGGGTGGGGCGGTCGGTCTGCTGTGCAGCCGCGCCACCTTCGACCGCGTGCTGTGGAACTGTGCGGCGCGCGAGCCCGGTGTCGACATGGTCACCGGCAACGTCGACCGGGTGATCGTGGCGGACGGCCGGGCCGCCGGGGTGACGGCGGGCGCCACGAGTCATTCCGCGGATCTCGTGGTCGACGCGTCCGGACGCGACAGCCGATTCACCCGTGCGCTGCGTCCGCCGGCGTCCAGCCGGCCGTGCGGCGCCGCCTACGTCAGCAGGCAGTACCGGCTGCGCCCCGGCACCGCGGCGCCGGCAGCGACGACGCCGTTCGGCACCGTGCTGGCGTTTCCCCGCTACTGGGCACTGGCGTATCTGCACGACAACGCGATGTTCTCGGTCACGCTCGTGCACGACGGCACCGACGATCGGCTGCGTCGGCTCCGGCACCCGGAACTGTTCGAGACCGCCGTACAGCGGATACCGCAGCTCGCCGACTGGGTCGACCCGGCCCGCTGCCGTGCGCTGTCCCCACCGCTGCCCGGGGGCCGACTGGTCAACAGCTACCGTGGCCAGCTCGACAGCACCGGGCGGCCCGCGCTGGTCGGGCTCATCTCGGTGGGCGACGCGGTGTGCACGACGACGCCGCTGGCCGGGCGCGGCGTGGCGCTCGCCTTGCTGCAGGCACGGGCGATGGTCGGCGCACTCGACGCGCACGGCAGCGATATCGCCTCCGCGACAATGGCTTTCGACACCTGGTGTGAGACCACGATCAGGCCCTGGTACGAGGACCATTGCTACGCCGACGCGGCGCGGATGCGCCGCTGGTCGGGCCAGGACGTCGATCTCGGCGCGCGGTTGCCGTCCGATCTGATCGTCGCCGCGGCCGGAGCCGATGCGGAGCTCGCCGCCGTCGTCGCGCCGTACGCCAGCATGGACGCACTGCCGGCCAGCCTGGAGGCCGGCGAACCACGCGCCAGGGCCCGCTATGCGAGCGGTTGGCGACCCGCTCCGCCGCCCGGGCCCACCCGCGACGAGCTCATCGCGGTGGTGTCGGGGGTGTCCAGGACACCGGTAAGCGCTTGATGCCGTGGATGAACGGCGACAACAGCCGCGCGGGCTCTTCGGTGGCGGCGATGTCGGGGACCTGTCGGTGCAACTCCTCGAAGACGACGCTGATCTCGCGGCGGGCGAGGTTGGCGCCCAGGCAGAAGTGCGCGCCGCCCCCGCCGAATCCCGCGTGCGGGTTCGGGCTGCGACCGACGTCGAAGGTCCACGGTTCGGCGAACTTGGCCTCGTCGCGGTTCGCCGAGCAGTACCACAGCGTGGCCTTGTCGCCGGCAGCCATCTTGACGCCGCCCAGCTCGCAGTCCTGGGTCAGTCTGCGCCGCATGTAGATCACCGGTGACGCCCAACGCACGATCTCCTCGACGGCGGTGGGGGCAAGCGCCTCGTAGTCGGCCCACCAGCGGGCCCGCTCATCGGGGAAGCGGGTCAGCGCCAGCACGCCGTGGCTGATCGCGTTGCGGGTGGTCTCGTTGCCCGCGACGACCAACAGGATGAAGAACGACGCGATCTCGGCCGAGGTCAGCCGTTCGCCGTCGACCTCGGCCTGCACCAGGGCCGTCGTGAGGTCCTCCTGCGGGCGGGCCCGGCGATCTTCGGCGTGCGCGGTGGCGTACGCACCGATGTCGATCGCGACCTGCACCAACTCGTTGTAGTCCTGGGCGATGTCTTTGTCGCCGAATCCGAGGATCACGTTGGTCCAGTGGAAGATCTGCTGATGGTCGCTTTCGGGGATGCCCATCATGTCGCAGATCACCTGCAGCGGTAGCGGTCCGGCCAGTTCGGAGACCACGTCACCGGTGCCGTCGGGATGCTCGGCGATCATGTTCTGCACCAGGCGTCGCGCCCGGTTGCGTACCGACTCCTCCGTGCGTGCGACGACCCTCGGGGTGAAGGCGCGGCTGACGATGTTGCGCAACCGCAGATGCCGCGGGTCGTCCATCACGATCATCGAGCCGAAGTACTCCGACAGGTCGGGGTTGGCGTCGTTGATGGTGATGCTCGGGCTGGAACTGAAGATGTGTGGATGCCTGCTGGCGTACCAGACGTCGTCGAACCGGGTGATCGCCCAGTGACCCGGCCCCACGTCCACACCCGGGTAGTCGGGCGGCTCGTGAAACGACACCGGCGCCTCGCGCCGAAGCGTGGCGAAGGCGCCGTCGCGGAAATCGTCCGAACTCAGCCAGAACTTCCAGGAACTGAGGTCGACATCGGCGAGCGGCACCTCCGGAGGCGGCGTGCCGTTCGCCCGGACCAGATGCGCCGCGGGGCTGCGCGGGGTGGTCGTGCTCACGCCTCGAGAGTAGGCCGACCGCGGCCCGCACAAGCCAGATTGGTTATGACAGCTGCCAGTTCATGTTCTTGGCAAACACGCGCGCGTCGTCGGAGACGGTGCCCAGTTCGTGGCAGCGTTGGATGTAGCTCTGCACCATCACCAGGAAGTTCATCGGGTTGTAGGCGTCTTCCTCGTAACTCCACTTGCCGTCGCCGGCGTATCTGAGCACGGTGATGACCGGGGTGCCGTGCACGCTGCCGTCGCCCGGGTCCTTCATCGTGTTGACGTTGCGGTTGATGACCCAGCCCTTGTCGACGTCGATGGAGTACCACTCGACCGGATAGAACGGCATCTCGCTGCCCGGGAACATGTTCATGGTCGAGACGATCCAGTCGCGGATCGTCTCGCGGCCGGACATGTTGCCCAATGCGTGCTCGACGTATGTCGCGTCCTCGGTGAACTGATCGGCGTAACTCGACCAGTCCCATGTCGTGGCGATGCCGGCGACCACGTCCTGATACGCGCGGAACGCCTCGTCGATCTCGTCGTGTGACCACCGGCCCATCGCAGGCTCCCTCGTTCGCCGCTGAAACTGGCACCGTTCTACCAAAGGTGCCCCCGCCGCCGAGGCGGAATCAGGACACGGTCAAAGTCCGCGTCTGCGACCAGATCCCGGCCCAGGACTCTTGGCGTCCGGTCAACAGGTAGGCCCGCATGTCGTCACCGATGTCGCCGACCACCCGCACGTCGGCGAAGTACGGCCGCAGCAGTGCCGCGTCGCGTCCGAGGTACAGGGCGGTGTCGCAGGACTCCGGGGGCGGTGGGAAGTACCCGTAGCTGCGGCTGGGGCTGAACGCCTGGGGCAGCGAATACCGCTGCGCGTAACCGTCGGCGTAGGCGGCCAGGATGTAGGACGCGCCGATCAGCGCCGTGCGCTCGCGCTGGTGCTCGGGCAACCCGTGGTAGGCGGCCGCGGTCTGCGCCGCGATCCGCTCACCGGCTTCGTCGTCGACGACGATTACCGAAAGTGCCAGTGTCGCAAGGGCTAACGCAGTGCCGACTGCATACGTCGGCCACACCAGCCAACGCTGCCTGCGGGGCGCCGCGGCGCGGCGCTGCTGCAGGGCGAGCGCCCCGATCGCCATCAGCGGCGCGTACAGCCCCGCGAGATAGTAGGGCCGTCCGGCGGTGACCACGAACAGCACGAAGAGCGCGACGAAGGTGACGCCGAGGAAGCGGTAGTCGCGCAACTGCGGGTCCCGCAGCCGCCACAGCCCGTACAGCATCAGCGCGATCCCGGCCACGCCCGCGAAGACGATCAGTTGCACGGCGATGCCTGCTCTGCCGGCGTAGAGCGCTTCGGCTTCGCCGGCCACCACCGGGGCCATCTGCAGTTGGGGCCAGCCGTTGCTCGCCTGCCAGATCAGCGTCGGCGCCGCGATCAGCGCCGCGACCGCCGCACCCAGCCACAGCAGCGGCCGGCGCAGCAGGTCCCGGGGCCCGACCGCAGCCACCGCGGCGAGCACGACGACGCACAGCACCGCGACCTGGAACTTGGTCAGCGCCGCGACCCCGACGACGACGCCCGAGGCCAGCAGCAACCGGTCGTCGCGCACTCGGATCCAGCGCACCAGCAACCACATCAGCAGTAACCACTGCAGGGGTTCAAGCGAGTACGGAGTCAGCCAGTGCCCGGCCAGTGCGGTCCAGATGACGGTGGCCTGCGCCGCCGCCGTGAATCCCTGTGCGCGCCGGTCACATCCGAGTTCGCGGGCGATCAGGCCGGCAAGCACCACCGTGCCCGCCGTGGCCAGCGCCACAGGGAGGCGGATCGCGAGCATCGAACCGGGCGCGATGCTCTCCATCAGCGCGGCCAGCGCCGGGGCCAGGGGAGGCTGGTCGGCCGAACCCCAGTCCAGGTGGTGGCGCCCGATAGCCACCATGTACATCTCGTCGAACCAATACTCGTTGCCCAAAACCGCTGCTACACAATGCAATACGGCTGTCACCCCGGCGATCGACAGCACCGGGGCCGAGGCGAAGGCGAAGACGGGACGACCATGATCCGCGACCACGCCCGGTCACAATAGTGTGCTCGTCGCCATCGCACCGCAGGCGTCACCGCGGCAACCCGCGATCGGTCCGCAGCCTGCGCAGGTTTCGATCCCCGCAAAGCCTCCAGCCGGGGATCTTCAGGCGACCGAAGCGCTTGGCGGACAACCGTATACGTTGTAACGAACCGTCGGGCGACACCGACATAGGAAGCGGAATATCCGATGCACCTGCGGGTGCTGTAGTTCGATAAGACCAAGTAGTGACGCTAGGAGGAGCCGATGGCTCTCAACAAAGCGCTGTCCGCAGCCGTGATCGTCGGCGCGCTGGGACTGGGCGGGCTCGGGCCGATCGGCGCCGTCGCGTCCGCGGCCCCGGCGGTGCCCGCACCGCAGAAGCCCGGCCACAACGACTTCTGCCCGCCGTGGTGCAACGGGCCTCAGGGGCCCAAGGGGCCCAAGCATGACCGGGGCCACGACCGGCACGACGACAAGGGCCCCTGGTGGGCGAGCAACCGCCACGACTGGTGGGACGACCGTCAGGGCCCGCCGCCGTGGGGCTGGGGACCGCCGCCGCCGTACCACTGGGCGGGCGGGCCGCCTCGCCCGTTCAAGTACTGGGGCTATGACGTGAACCCGGTCTGGGATGACGGGTTCCGCCAGTGGGGCATCTGGTTGTTCGGCCTGTGGATCCCGATCTTCGGGATCGGCGTCGCCTGACGGCCGCTACAGCGCCGCTTCGGGTGCTTCCACGACAGCCTTGATGCGTTCCAGCGTCTTGCGCATGTCGCGGATGTTGCGGCGCCGGCGGAGCTGACCACCGAACACGGCGAACAGCTTCATCAGCGCCGAGTCGTTGAGCCGAAACGATTCGGTGACGTCGGTGCCGCCGTCGGTCGGGGTGAGCCGGTAGTGCCAGTTGTTCACCGGCTTGTCGCCGACCAGCACGGCGAACCCGAACTCGCGTCCGGGCTCGCAGGCGGTCACCTCGCACGTCGTCCAGTACACCGGGCCGATCTCGTTGCGTTTGACGTGCCCGCGGAACCGGGCGCCCAGCGCGGGCCCGGTGGCCCCGCCGAGCCACTCGGCCTCCATCACCTCGGGGGAGAACTTGCCGGTGTTGCGCACATCGGCGATGAGCTCCCAGATCTGCTGTGCGGGCGCCGCCATCCTCACCGTCACCGCTCCGTCCACCTTTGCTCCGATCTCTTCGAGGGTTTCGTCCACTGTGTCATTGCAGAACGGCGTCACCGCGGGGCGGCCAGTAGCATGAGCGGACGTGAAGATCCGATTCGGGATCGGGCTCGGCGCCGACACCGCCCCGGCGCAATTGGCAGGCATCGTCGACCATCTCGAGGCCCGTTCCGTCGATTCGCTGTGGTTTTCGGAACTGGTGTACTCCGAGGCCGTCGAACCGTTCGTCGGGATGACGTTCGCGCTGGCGCGCACCTCCGCGCTCAAGGTCGGCACCTCGGTCGCGGTGCTGCCGGGCCGCCATCCGGTGCTGGTCGCCAAGCAGCTCGCGTCGCTGGCCGCGCTCGCGCCCGGCAGGGTGCTGCCGGTGTTCGGTCTGCGTCCGGCGCTCGCCGGCGAACGCGAGCTCTTTCCGGTGCCCGACGGCGCGCGGGCCGCCGTCTTCGATGAGGCGCTGCAGGTGCTGCGCGCGGTGCTCGACGGCGATGCGGTGTCGTTCGACGGCGAGTACTACACAGTGACCGACGCGGCGGTGGGGCCGCGCCCGCTCAAACCCCTCGACATCTGGTTGGGCGGATCGGCGCCGGCCGCGTTCCGCCGCATCGGGCGCCTCGCCGACGGCTGGCTCGCCAGCTTCGTCACCCCCGACGAGGCCCGCCAGGCCCGCGAGGCGATTCAGCGGGCGGCCACCGAAGCGGGCCGCGAAGTCGAACCGGACCACTTCGGGATCAACCTGGCGGTCGTGGACGGCGAGCCGTCGGCGCGGCTGCTGGCGGCGGTCCGGCAGCGCAGGCCGGATGTCGACCCGATGGAACTGATCGCGGCCGACTGGTCGCAGTTGCACCGCCAACTCGACGCCTACCTGGAAGCGGGTCTGACGAAGTTCGTGCTGCGGTCCGGGGGCTCGACCCCGATGGAGCGGTTCGTCGACCGGTTCGTCGAAGAACTCGCGCCACGGCAGAACTGACGTCAGCCGCCGGTCTCGGCGGCGTCGTCGTCGCCCTCGGCTTGGTCGGGCTGGCGGACCGCCTTGTCCTGCGTCATCTCGGGATCGCCGTCCGGGTCGTCGTTGTCGATCCCGTCGACCCCGTTGTCGCGTCCTGTATTCATGGCCGCGGGCGTACCCGACGGGCTACCGGCGAAACCGGTCCCCGAGCGGATGGTTCGAGATGTCACCGTGCAGATCCGGCCACGGCGGGCGACGCACCATCGCCACCCCGGCCAGCGTGGCCGACACCAGGCCGACCAGGATGCCCGTCAACGAGATCCGGGTGGCGTCGACCGCGGGCACCCACCGCGCCCGGCCGTCCCTGACCACGAACACCCCGACGGGACGCGCCCCCGACCGGTCGCCGCGGGCCCGCACCTTGGCGACCGGGATGACCGTCGTACCGTCGGCCGTGTCGTAGGGCTGACCGAAGACCCGTGCCGCGCCGGGGTCGGCCTCGATGCGATCCAGTTCCGCGCGCAGATCCATGTCCATGCCCCATGCTTACTCCCCGCCGGCCGGCGCGGCATCCGATCCGCCCGGCCCGAAGGGTTAATTGACCACTTCGACAGCGATGCGCTGACCAGGTCAATGAGGTCGACACCCAGGAGCTGTGCGTAAACTGCCCTGCAACGGGGGAGGCTTCCAACCGTGCGGAGCTTCGAACCACCACATATGACGCCAGAGGCTGCCACCGTGCCAGAACAGACCACGAACTCAACACCGGACCTCGAACCTCACTTCGAGGACGTCCAGTCGCACTACGACCTGTCCGACGAGTTCTATCAGCTCTTCCTTGACCCCACCCAGACCTACAGCTGCGCCTACTTCGAGCGTGACGACATGACGCTCGAGGAAGCCCAGATCGCCAAGATCGACCTGTCGCTGGGCAAGCTCGGACTCGAGCCCGGTATGACGCTGCTCGACGTCGGCTGCGGCTGGGGCGCGACCGTCAAGCGGGCCGTGGAGAAGTACGACGTCAACGTCATCGGGTTGACCCTGAGCCGCAACCAGCAGGCGCACGTGCAGAAGGTGCTCGACGGCATCGACAGCCCCCGCAGCAGGCGTGTGCTGCTGCAGGGCTGGGAGCAGTTCCACGAGCCGGTCGACCGGATCGTCTCGATCGGCGCCTTCGAGCACTTCGGCCGCGACCGCTACGACGACTTCTTCAAGATGGCCTACTCGGCGCTGCCCGCCGACGGCGTGATGCTGCTGCACACGATCATCAAGCCGAGCGACGAGGAATTCGCCGCCACCGGTCTGCCCTTGACGATGAAGCTGCTGCGCTTCTCGAAGTTCATCATGGAGGAGATCTTCCCCGGCGGTGACCTGCCGAAGCCGAACGTCGTCGAGGAGCACGCCGCCCGCGCCGGGTTCACCCTCAAGCGGGCCCACCGCCTGCGCGAGCACTACGCCCGCACCCTTGACATCTGGGCCGCGGCGCTGGAGTCACGCAAGGACGACGCGATCCGCATCCAGTCACAAGAGGTCTACGACCGGTACATGAAGTACCTGACCGGGTGCGCCGACCTGTTCCGCCAGGGCTACACCGACATCTGCCAGTTCACCCTGGCCAAGGGCGACTAACGCCTGCGCAGCGCGCGCCACAGCCGCAGGGGCAGCAACCCGAGTAGCGGCGCGCGCTTACCGAGATCCTCGCTGTCGCGTTTGTTGAACGCGGCGGCGTAGCGCCGTGCATCAGCGGACGTGGCGTACTCCTTGGCGCCCTGCGCGTGCCCGCAGCGCCGGCACGCCCACCGCATGGTGCGGCCCTGCGCCTCGAACGTCGGATCGTGCCCGAAGACCCGGCACGCGGCGGTCATTGCTGTTGCGCCCCGGGCGGCAGCCCGATCCGGCCGCGTGGGTGCCGCGCGATCCGGTTCTCCGCCAACGCTTCCCGCACCGCTTTGCGGAATTCGCCTGGGCCCCAGTAGCGAGCGCCGACCGCTCGGTGCAACTCCCGCGCCGTCATCGGCTCATTCTCGCGCACCGCCCGCTCGATCGAATCGATCTCGTGGTCGAGCGCGCTCTCCGGCACACCGGGGGCCGGCGGCTCGCGCCAGGCCCCCTGCCATCCCGGCGGCGGCCCGGGCCGGTAGCGGCGCGCGCGGCTCTGTTGTTCGCGTTGGCGCCGGGTGCGTTCGGCGATGCGCGCCTGGCGGGCCCGGCGCTCCTCGTCGGCGTCGGGTTCCTGCTCGCCGGTCTCGTCGTCGGCGGTCAGCGGCATCGCCAGGTCCTCGAGCTTCTGGCCTTCGGCCTTGACGCCGAAGACCAATTCCACGACGCCGCCGACCGCCATCACCGCGGCGCCGATCAGGAAGGACACCGCAACCAGTCCGCGGTCGCCCGACTCGATCAGCTGTCCGAACAGCAGCGGGCCGGTGATGCCGCCGACGGCGGTGCCGACCGCATAGAAGAACGCGATCGCCAGCGCCCGGGTCTCCATCGGGAAGATCTCGCTGACGGTCAGATACGCCGCGCTGGCACCGGAGGAGGCCAGGAAGAAACACACGCCGAGTACGAGCATGAACAGCCACACGCCACCGGTCTCGGCGACGAACAGTCCGGTCAGGCCGACCGCCACCGCGGACGAACCGAGATATGCCAACGCGATCATCGGTTTTCGGCCGACGGTGTCGAACAGCCGCCCGAGCAGGATGGGTCCGGCGAAGTTGCTCAGCGCCCACACCGCATAGAAGATCGGCACCGAACCGGATGCGACGTCGAAGAAATTGCTCAGCAGCGTGCCGAGGTTGAAGGTGAACGCGTTGTAGAGGAACGCCTGCCCGATGAACAGGGCGAGGCCGAGGACCGCCCGCCGCGGATACTTGGTGAACGCGACCTTGGCGATCTCCCGGAACGAGATCGCGGTGCGCTGCCGGACGGTCAGCGAGCCCTCCGGGTCGGGCAGCGACTGCCCGGTCTCGCGTTCGACTTCGCGTTCGATCTCCCCGACGATGCGCTCGGCCTCGTCCTCACGGCCATGGATGAACAGCCAGCGCGGGCTTTCCGGCACATTGCGGCGGACCAGCAGCACCACGAGGCCGAAGATCGCGCCGATGCCGAAGGCGATCCGCCAGCCGATGTCGGCGGGGAAGATCGAGGTGTTAAGCAGCAGCAGCGCACCGACGGCGCCTCCCGCCGCGCCCAGCCAATACGATCCGTTGATGATGAGGTCGACGCGGCCGCGCACCCGCGCCGGTATCAGTTCGTCGATGGCGGAGTTGATCGCCGCGTACTCGCCGCCGATGCCTGCGCCGGTGAAGAACCGCGCGAGGTAGAAGTACCACGGCGCGAACGCGAAAGCCGTTGCGACCGTTGCGGCTAGATAGACCGCGAGCGTGAGCAGGAACAGCTTCTTGCGGCCCAGCCGGTCGGTCAGCTGGCCGAAGAACAACGCGCCCAGACATGCGCCGGTGATGTACACGGCGGCGGCGATGCCGACTTCGCCTGCGGTCAACTCGATTCCGCTGCCGCTCTCGGTCAGCCGGGACGCGACGTTGCCGACCATGGTGACTTCCAGGCCGTCGAGGATCCACACGCCGCCGAGCCCGAGCACCACCCGCCAGTGGAATCGCGACCAGGGCAGGCGGTCGAGCCGACCGGGGACCTGCGTGGTGATGGTGCCGGTTTCGACCCCTGAACTCATCGGCAGCCTCCTCGCCCGTCGCGCAACCGGGTAGGGAGTACCCAGCTCGCGGCGGTTCACGCAGCCGAAATCGGTTCAGCGGTGGGCGGCCCCGACGTCGACGATCGCGCCGACCACCGCGGCGGGCGCGTCGAGCGACACGAACGTCCTGGCCCCCGGTACCTCGATCAGCGTCGAATTCGGGAACACTGCGGCCAGTCGCCGGCCCAGCGCCGGGGTGAACGCCCGATCGCGTTGGCCCCAGACGAGGGTGACGGGCTTGGTGAATCGCGGCAATCGCGTCGCCACATCGGTCAGGTCGGTTCGGGCCACCGCCCGCAGCAGTCCGGCCAGGTCGCGGCGGATCCGCACGTCGGCGCGCGCCGGCTCCAACCAGGAGTTGGTCAGCGCGGGATCCGGTTGCGCCAGAAGCCCGAAGCCCAGCGGGGAGTGCCGCAGCGCGGTCACCCGCATCTGCTCGAAGAGCACCTTGATGGTGACCGGCCCGCGCAGCATCGCGAACACCAGATTGAACGGGAACGGCGGGAACTTGTCGAAGGCATCGCAATTGGTGAGCACGAGCCGCCCGACACGCTCGGGATCGCGGTCGACGACCAGCTGGCACAGGCCGCCGCCGGTGTCGTTGCCGACCAGGGTCACGTCGGACAGGTCGAGTGCGATCAGGAACTCGCGCACCATCGCCGCCACCGAGTCCGGCGTCAGCACCGCGCCGGGATTGGTGGGGATGGTGTGAGAACCCAGCGGCCAGGTCGGCAGATAGCAGCGGTAGCCGCGCGCCGCGAGGTCCTCGGCGACTTGGTCCCACAACCGGCTGTCGACCAGGATGCCGTGCACGAACACCACCGGCGGGTGTGCGGAGTCCTCGGGCCCCAACACGCGGTAGTCGATGGTGGCTTGTTCGAGCGCAAGTTGCGGCATGTTGGCTATCCTTCCGAGAGCAACTTACAGACACCTGGTATGGAAGTTACGTGCAGACTGTATGAAAGTCAATGACTCGGCGCCGGCCCGTCGCACCCAGGCTGAGCGCACCGCCGCCACCCGCGCCCAGCTGATCGACGCTGCGCGGAAGCTGTTCTCCGACAAGGGTTTCGCCGAGGTATCCACCCAGGCGATCGTGGCAGGCGCCGGCGTCACCCGCGGTGCGCTCTATCACCAGTTCTCCGACAAGACCGACCTGTTCGCCGCGGTGTACGAGCAGGTCGAGCGTGATCTGGTGGCCGACATCGCCGGGCAGCTCGCCCAGCGTGCGCCGCTGGACCCGCTGGAGGCGATGCGGGTGGGTGCCCGGCTGTTCCTCGACGGGTGTGCGGCGCCCGACGTGCAGCAGATCGTTCTCATCGACGCTCCGGCAGTGCTCGGCTGGGACCGCTGGCGCGAGGTCGGCGCGCGCTACGGGCTCGGTGTCATCGAGGCCATGCTCGCCAACGCCGTCGCCGAGGGGGCGATCCCCGAGCAACCGCTGCGGGCGACGGCGCACGTGCTGTTGGGGGCGCTCGACGAGGCGGCGCTGTACGTGTCGCGGGCGACGGACCGCGAGCGGGCCCGCCACGAGATGCACGCGGTGTGCGATCGACTGGTCGACGGAATCGCCGGTCGCGGCGGCTGACTGGTCGAGGTCTTCTTCAACCGATCAGGCTGCGTTGCAGCAGCACGGTGTCGAGCCACCGGTCGTGCTTGAAGCCGACGGCATGCAGGCGGCCCGCCTCGACGAACCCGCGGTTGCGGTGCAGCGCAACCGAAGCCGCTCCGTCGGCGTCGACGATGACGGCGATGACCTGACGGGCACCCGCTCGTGCGCACCGGGTGAGCAGTTCGTCGACGAGCCGGCCGCCGATGCCACGCCCGTGCGCGTCCGGTGCCACATACACCGAATCCTCGACCGTGCGCCGGTAGGCAGGCCGGGATTTCCACGGGCCGCAGTACGCGTAGCCCGCGACCTCACCGTCGACGGTGGCGGTGATGAACGGCAGGCCGGCGGCCGCGATCGCTTCCAAGCGGCGACTCCACTCGGCGGGGCCTGGCGGTGTGAGTTCGAATGTGGCGACGGTGTTTTCGACGTAGTGCGCGTAGATCCGGCCGATCGCGGGCAGGTCCTGCGGCCGCGCCGGGCGCAGTTCGACGGCGGTCGTCACCGGCGGTCAGCAGGCGACCGGGTGCGATTCGCAGTGCGGAGTCGTACCGGGGAAGCGGTAGCGGTGCCCGGCCACGTAGCGGTACACCGCGTCCTGCAGTGCGCGGATCCCGGGAAGTCGGTAGATCTGCAGCGGCCAGCGCCTTCCCAGCGCCGCCGACACCGCGGCGTTCATCGCCTCGGCGCTTTCGTAGACCGTGCCGTCGGCGTCCAGCCAGCGCGCGGCGTCCAGGATTCGGGCCGGCGCGACGCCGAGCCGCTCGGCGACACCGTCGCCCTGCAGCGGTGCGGTTCGCAGCGCTCCGGTGCGGTCCAGGTTCTGGATGAAGTACACCGCCCGGGTGCACATCCCGCAGTTGCCGTCGAAGTACAGGGTTCCGGCCATGACTTCAGTGTCCACCTGTGCCGGCGCCGACGAAACTGTTCGGGGCGCACAGTCGCCGATCTCACGTTCAGCGCGCGGGTGGGCCGGGCTTCTCCTGGGCCGCGTCGCGGCGGCGCGCGGCCATCCCGCCCAGCGCCTCGAACACCACCCGATGCGCGGCGTTGACGGTCAACTCGGCGTGGTCGTAGGCGGGTGCCACCTCGACCACGTCGACACCGGCGACGTCGTGTTCGTAGCAGAGTTGGCGCACCATGCGGAGCAGGTCGGCGGTGGTGATGCCGCCCGGCTCGGGTGTTCCGGTGCCCGGGGCGTGCGCCGGGTCGAGCACGTCGATGTCGACCGACACGTACAGCTTGTCTGCCTTGTCCAGCGCCTCGGCGACGGCGTCGCGCATCACGTCTTTGAAGCCGCGTTCCCAGATCTCCTGCATGGTGTGCCATGTCATGCGTTGTTCGAGCATCCACTCGAAGGTGTCTCGCGGCGGCCAGTAGCCGCGCAGGCCGACCTGCACGAAGTTGGCGCCCGGCACGGCCCCGGACTCGATGAGCCTGCGCATCGGGGTGCCGTGGCTGGCGAGGTTGCCTTCGATCTCGTCGGCGGTGTCGGCGTGCGCGTCGAAGTGCACGATGCCGACATTGCCGTAGCCGTGCACGTCGGCCACCGCGGTCGCGGCCGGCCAGGTGATCGAGTGGTCGCCGCCGAGCACGACCGGCACGATGCCGCGGGACGCCACGGTGTGCACGCGCTCGCGGATGTTGGCGTGGGAGATCTCGGTCTGCCCGTGCGGGCAGTACGCGTCGCCGAAGTCGACGACCTCCAGCCAGTCGAAGATCTCCAGGCCGAGGTCCATGTGGTAGGTCCCTGGCTCGTAGGCCGTCGCCCTGATGGCGCGCGGACCGAACCGGGCGCCAGGGCGATTGGTCGTCGAGATGTCGAACGGTGCGCCGACGATCGCGACGTCGGGGCGCCATGAGTCGAGTTGTTCGGCCTCGGTCAGGAACGGGCGGTGCCCGAAGGACGCCAGGCCCGCATATGCCAGATCGAGTTGTTCGGCCATGCCGGGGGGAAGTTCGCGGCGATGGTCGTGATCGTCCCCCATGCGATGACCGTAGTGCCTCGCCGACCACATTTCAGGGCGTGTTTGCGGATCACGACGACGAGTTTGCTGCACCACACGCCGGCAACGCTGTGCGCAGCTAGGATTCTGGCGTGTTCAGCAGCGAGCGCACGTAATGACCGAACAGTGGCAACCACCGGCCGGTCATCAAGCGCGACAGCAGCCCGAGGAGACCGGCGAGCGGCTCCTCACCTGGTGGCAGCGCGCGCTGCGCTGGGGGACGTGGCTGACGTTTCTCGGTGTGGCCGTGGCTAATTCGCAGAGCGTCTACTTCGGCCCACTGGAGTGGCTGGCATTGTCGGTGGCGGTCGGAGTCAGCGTCTGGTGCATGGCCCGACCGCTGGGCGGGCCCGAGGTCGACCTGTCTCAGCCGCAGCATCTGTTGGGCGCGTTCGTGTCCCGGACCAACTGGGCGCTGCTGATCATCGGCGCCGTGTTGACGACGGCCGGCGTGGCGGGCGCCGGCGCAGCCGTGTATGACCTGAGCACCGGCCGGGCGACGGTGGGTGACGTGTTCACCGACATCGGGGTGTTCCTCGAGGGGTGGTTCGTCGAACTGATCGCGCCGACGTATGACGCCGAGCTCGAGAACACGCGCGCTTACGCGCTGTTCCTGTTGATTCTGCCCGGCCTGCTTCTGCTGTGGTATAACGCGATCCCACTTTTCAACCGCGGCAACGAGTTTGAAATCCACGCCGACGGGTCGGTGTCGGTACGGCGCGGCGACAGCTGGGAACCGCTCACCGAGTACCAGTACGCAAGCGTCGTCGCCGACGGCACGACGATCCGGTTCGAGTCGGCACCGCGGGGCCCGGCTCCCGTCGTGCTGCCGCAGGGCCGGGTGTTCTCCCGCCGGTACGGGGTCAGGCTGAAGAGCGCGGTCAGCGCCGAGTTCTTCCGGCGGCTGCTGGCTGGTCGCGGTTTCACGGTCGAGTCCCCGGCAACCGGGGCCGGTTTCACCGCGCGCCGCGTCTGAGCCGGCAGCCGATCCCCGTTGGTGCCGACGGGTCTCGGTGGGCCAGACTGAACCGGTGGAGCTGGTGACGATCGAGGATATCGAGCAGGCCGCCGCCCGGATCCGTGCGTTCGTGCTGCGGACCCCGCTGCTCCCGGCGCCCTGGGCCGGCGACGACGAGCGGCCGCTGTGGATCAAGCCGGAGAATCTGCAGTCGATCGGCGCGTTCAAGGTACGCGGCGCCTTCAACGCGATCGGGCGCCTCGACGAGTCGGTGCGGACCAGGGGAGTGGTCGCCTATTCGAGCGGCAACCACGCGCAGGCGGTGGCCTATGCGGCTGCGGTCTACGCGATTCCGGCGCACATCGTCATGCCCGAGGAGACGCCCGCGGTGAAGGTCGCCGCCACCCGCGGGCACGGCGCGCGGGTCGTGCTGTGCGGAGCCGGCCAGCGGGAACGGGTGGCCGCCGAAGTCGTCGAGGAGACCGGTGGCGTGTTGATTCCGCCGTTCGACCACCCCGACATCATCGCCGGGCAGGGCACCATCGGGCTGGAGATCGCCGAGGATCTGCCCACCGTCGACACGGTGCTGGTGCCCGTCAGCGGCGGCGGGCTGGCCTCGGGGATCGGCACGGCGGTCAAGGCGTTGTGTCCCTCGGCGCGGGTGATCGGCGTGGAACCGGAACTCGCCGCCGACACCGCGCAGGCGTTTCGGGTCGGCCATCGGGTCGACTGGTCCATCGAGGACCGCAACCGCACCATCGCCGACGGGCTGCGCTCACAACCGTCCGAACTGACATTCACCCACCTACAGAATGTGCTCGACGAGGTGGTCACGGTGACCGAGGACCAGATCCGTTCGGCGGTCGCCGAATTGGTGTTCCGAGCCCATCTGGTCGCGGAGCCCAGCGGCGCGGTCGCGTTGGCTGCCTACCGAGCCATGGACTTTCCGCCGGGCCGGACGGTCGTCATCGTGTCCGGCGGCAATGTCGAACCGGCGCTGCTGCGGGAGATCCTGGCGGGGTAGCGCTCAGTTCCCGGGGCGGACCAGCGGCACACCGACCACACAGCGCTGGTGGATCGAGTGCATCCAGGCGTCCTGCTCCGCGGCGGCCTTGAGCAGCCGCCGCTTACCGGTCCAGCCGCACGAGCAGCGCGCGCAGCTCCGCGCGACGCCGGAGTCGTGAACTGTCACCGTGCCTACCGCGGACAGGACCGGCAGATCATCAACGGCTACCGCAATCGACATCGTCGGCCTCCTCCGTCCGGTTCCACCATGATCGCCGGGCGCGACACCGAAAACCGTCGCGGTGCGGTCACGACTTGGCCACACACAGGTCCGCTCAGTGCACGCCTTCCATCTGGCGACTGATCCACGGCGCCAACGCGAAGACCACCACTCCGGCCGCGATCGCGACCGCCCCGATGATGCCGAAGTAGGCGAACTCGCGCGCCGGGTCGTAGTAACCGGCCAGCACACCCGACATCGACGTGCCCAAGCCGACCGAGAAGAAGTACAGCGCCATCATCTGCGCGCGAAACGCCTCGGGCGCAAGCTTGGTGGTGACCGACAGACCGATCGGCGACAGCATCAGCTCGCTGATCGCGAAAATCGCCATCACACCGACGATGTAGAGCGCCGGGACGGCTCTGCCCGTGGTGCCCGCCATCGGGAGGAAGAGCAGGAACGCCACGCCCATGCCGATCACCCCGTAGGCGAACTTGCGCGGTGTCGTGGGTGCGCGGTTGCCCAGTCGCGTCCACAGCATCGCGAACACCGGTGAGAGCGCGATGATCCACACCGGCTCGATGGAGCCGATCCAGTTTGACGGCGCGGTCCAGCCGAAGATCGACCAGTTCATCCGCTCATCGGAATAGACCGCGAGCACGGTGAAGATCTGCTGAAACAGCGACCAGAAAACCGCATTGGCGACGAACAGCGGGATGAACGCCCGAACCCGGACCCGTTCGACGGGCTGCACCTTCGCACTGGTCAGCATCACGGCGAAGTAGGCGATCGACGCGGCCACGATCACCGCGGTGGTGACCTGCGACAGGTTCGACAGGGTGACCAGACCGATCGCGAAGGCCGCCGCGATCACCACGATGCCCGCCGCCGCGATCGCGGCGACACGCCCGAACATGTTGCGGGGCAACGGGTTCGGTACATGACGTCCGTGGTCGCCAAGGTTGCGCCGGAACACCACGTACTGTGCGAGCCCGAGTGCCATACCGATGGCGGCGGCGCCGAACCCGTAGTGGAAACCGATGCGAGTCTGCAACAGTCCGGTGATCAGCGGTCCGACGAATGCGCCGAGGTTGATGCCCAGGTAGAACAGCGTGAACCCGCCGTCGCAGCGCGGGTCGCCCTTGTCGTAGAGGGTTCCCAGCAACGACGACGCATTGGCTTTGAGGGCACCTGATCCGAGTGCGACGAGCACCAAGCCGGCGGCGACGCCCACGATCCCCGGCACCACCGCCAGCGCGAGGTGGCCGAACATCACCACCACACCGCCGTAAAACACGGTGCGCTCCATGCCGAGGATCCGGTCGGCGATCCAGCCGCCGAGCACCGTCGACAGATACACCAGGCCGCCGTAGGCACCGACGATGCCGGTTGCCGTGGCTTTCGACAGCTCCAGCCCACCTTCGGTGGCCGAGTAATAGAGGTAGTAGCCGAGGATCGTCAGCATCCCGTAGAAGGAGAACCGCTCCCACAACTCGACGCCGAACAGGTTGGCCAGCCCCATCGGATGCCCGAAGATGGTCCGACCGCCCGGGCGGTCCTGCGTGCGCTCGACTGATGCCATGGAAGTCCACCCTGCCACTTCGGCGCGCCGGTCGTGCGGGTTGTCAACCGAATTTCGAGCGGCAAAGACGGTCATGCTGTCGTGCAGGACATTCTTGGCGCACAGCACATTTCGCGTTGACAATTGACGGGCGCGAAGCGGGCGCTGACCCGGTGCCCGGCAAGCCGACGGCTCGCGCTCCTGTTACCGTCACCCCGGTAACTGGACGTCCGAAGGGGTGTGAGTGGACGCCGTACTTGGCTTGTCGGTGACACCATCAGCCGTCGGCCTGGTCCTCGTCGAGGGGCCGGACGCCGACGGCGCCACCGTCGACCGCGACGCCATCTATCCGGGGCGGCGGTCGACGCCACGCCAGACCTCCGACGAGGCCGCCGCGGCGGTGCTGCGATCCGAGGCGCTGGCCGTCGAGCGTGGCCACCGGATCCGTTCGATCGGCGTGACGTGGAGCGACGACGCGAACCTCGAGGCCACGCTGCTGCTGCGATCGCTGAGCCAATGCGGCTTCGACAACGTGGTCCCGGTTCGGCTGCCGGAGGCATCCGAGGCGTTGGCGTGGGGAGTCGCCGACGTCATCGGCAACGACGTGACCGCGGTGTGCGTGGTCGAATCCCACACGGTGATCGCGCTAGTCGTGCACACCGGCGAAGGCGCCGTGCAGACGGCGGTGAACCACTCGATCGCCGACGAGGAGGCGCTGGTCCGCTGGCTGCACACGGTGTTCGCCAAGGCCGACTGGCGGCCCGAGGCGCTGGTGCTGGTGGGCTCCGGCTCGGGTCTCGACGCGCTCATGCCGCGGCTCGAAGACGTGCTGGCGGTGCCGGTGTTCGCGCCCGCCGAGGCGGAACTGGCGCTGGCCCGCGGCGCGGCGCTCGCGGCGGCACACACCGGCGAGGTGACGCTGAGCCCCCGCGACGAGCGGGCCGCAGACCGGCGCCCGAAGGCCGGTGCCCGCGCGGCCACCGTGACCGCCCCGCTGGCACTGCTGGCCGCAGGCACTGTCACATTCGTCGTCTCGGTCTCGGCGGCGCTGAGCATGCAGTTAGGGCCCGGCCGGGACATGGCACCCAGTCCGGCCGCCAAGTCCTCACCCGACGTACCCGTCGCCGCGCCGCGCCCGGTCGCGTCGCCGGCACCGGTGGCGCTGCCCGTCGCGCCGCCCGCCGAGGTGGCGCCTCCGCTGGTCGAACCGCCGGCCGAACTTCCTGCCGAGCCACCTGTCGCGATCGAGACCGCACCGCCGCCCGACAGCGCGGTGCTCGCGCCCGAGGTGCCGGTCGGGGGCATTCCCGGTGCGCCCGTCCTGCCGCCCGAGTCGATGGCCCCGGGGCTCGTCCCCGCACAGCCCACGCCGGTGCCCGAGCGACGCGGATTCTTGCAGCGCATCAGGGACCGGTTCTCGAACGCCGGCGACAACGCGCCGGCCGCGCCGGCGCCGGTCGATCCCGCGCTGGCACCGCCGCCGGTCGATCCCGCGCTGGCACCGCCGCCGGATCCCGCGCTGGCGGCGCCGCCCGCACCGGTTCCGCCGCCGCCCGAGGCCGTTCTTCCCCCACCACCGCCGCCGGAGGCACCGCCGCTGCTGCCGCCGCCGTGACCGCACCGGGCCCGGGGCCGTCGGCCCTGCGGCTGGTGCTGCGGATCGCGGTCATCGCCGCCGTGGTGCTGGCGTTGGCCGTCGTCGAGGTGTCGTCGCGATCGGGAGTGACCTGGCGGCTGGTCACGTTCACCTACCAGGCCAATGTGCTCGCGGCCGCCTATTACCTGTGGACGCTGGCTTCACCGCGCGCCGACGCCAGGGTCGGGCTGCGCGGGGCTGTCGTGCTCTATGTGCTTCTCGCCGGGGTGACCTGGAACCTGCTGCTGACCAACTACAGCATGGGATACACGGTGGCCAACATCCTCCTGCACGTCGTCGTGCCCGTACTGGCGCTGTCGGACTGGCTGCTGGTCGGCCGCGGCGCGGGCCGGGTGCGGTGGTGGCAGCCGCTGGTGTGGCTGGCGTATCCGGCGGCTTACGCGGTCGTGGCGCTGGTCGTGCTCAACCGGATGGGCCGGCGCGCCCCGTACTACTTCCTCGACCCCGACCAGGTGGGTGTGCCGGCGGTGGCCGCCAACATCGGTGTGCTCGGCGCCGCGGTGCTCGTCGTGGGCTACCTGTTGCTGGCCGTGAACCGGCTCGCCACCCCGGCGCGTATCGACGCGACGTGAAACGTTCTGAGCAGCGCGTTCGATAAGCCCACCGAGACATGCATGCATATGCGTGACTTGCGGATACCGAGGTAACCGCGCCCGACGAACTAGGATGAGAGTGTGCTGAAGCTTCGACACATGCTCGCCACAGCGAGCCTCGCGGTCCTCGCCCTGGCGGGATCCACCGCGACGAGCGCGGCGGGCATCCCGTCACCGACCGCCGGGGCCAGCATCGATCCCGCCGGACAGACGGTGGGGGTGGCCCATCCGATCACCGTGACGTTCGACCACCCCGTGCGCAACCGCACCGCCGTCGAGCAGAGCATCGACGTGTCCTCACCGGACACCCCGGACGGCACCATCACCTGGCTCAGTGACCGTGAACTGCAATGGAATCCGACGCGGTTCTGGCCCGCGCATTCGACCATCACGGTCACCGCGGGCAACACGAAGGCCAGTTTCCAGACCGGGGCATCGGTGGTCAGCGTCGCCGACATCGACGCCCACACGTTCACCGTCAGCATCGACGGCGAGGTGGCGCGCGAAATGCCCGCATCGATGGGCAAGGCGAAGTTCCCGACACCGACCGGAACGTTCCGGGTGCTCGGCAAAGAGGACGTGGTGATCATGGACTCGCGCACCATCGGCATCCCGCTCGACGACCCCGAGGGCTACAAGCTCACGGTGTACGACGCGGTCCGCATCACCTGGGGCGGGGTCTATGTACACGGCGCCCCCTGGTCGACCGGGTCGCAGGGGTATGCCAACGTCAGCCACGGCTGCATCAACCTCAGCCCCGACAACGCCGACTGGTACTACAACACCGTGGGCGTCGGCGACCCGGTGATCGTGCAGGCCTGATTCCGCGTCACACCGGTTGCGCGTGCAGGTTCTTCGCAGTCGGGGAGTTCTGCACGGTGGCGGGGTCGGGGTAGGTGCCCAGCACCCGGTCCGCAGTGCCCGTGCTGGTCACCGTGAACCAGTAGTGCTCGTTCTTGAAGTGATGATGCCGGTGGTTGCGCCAGACAGCGCGGTAGACACGCGTTTTCGGCTTGTAGTCGCTGTGGATCAGGTAGTGCGTCCACTCGTAGACCAGGCCGAGCGCCCCGATACACACCAGGAACGTCAGCCCCATTCCGAGCCGCGGAAACGCGAGCAAACCGACGGCCACCGTCAGCGGCAGCACCCAGCTGACCAACGACTGCCACGGGATGAAGATCAGCGGCACGCTGCGCGGATCGCTGTGGTGGGCCCGGTGCTCGCGAGCCAGCAGCGGATCGATCGTCAACGCGCCCAACCGTTTCGGCCGCCAGTGCAGCACGAACACGTGGATGATCCACTCGAAGAACGGGAACACGGCCAGCATCGCCAGCGGGACGACCGCGTCGGTGATCTGCCAGTCTCCAACGGCGATACGGGCGGCCACCGCGGCGACCAGCGTCGCGCCGATCAACCAGGGCGACGGGTGCCGCCAAAATTCGCGTTGCGCATCGGTGAGCGAAAAGCCCTTGCGGACACCGGTTGTCATCAGTCCCCCAAACTTCCCAGCGCATCGAGCAACGTCGCGGTGGCGGGTTGCAGAAGATCCTCGGCGGCGCGACGGGCCGCGGCCGGGTCACCGGCGGCGATCGCGTCGGCCAGCACCCGGTAGGCCTGCGGTCTGCCGACCTCACCGGCCATCACGACGGCCAGCGCGGGCAGGGCGGGCTCGTAGGTCGCGCGCAGGGTGTTGTACATCAGCCGGAAGGCGATCGAGTCGGCACCGTCGACGACGTGGTCCCAGAACGCCAGGGCATGGCGTTGCTTCTCGACAGGGTCGTCCTCGTCGGCCAAGGTCTGCACCGACTCCTCCAACAGCGCCGCCAGGTCCGGCGTCCGACGCTCGGCGGCAAGTTCGGCGACCTTGGGGCCGTTGTGCAGCCGGGTCTCGAGGATGGAACGCACCACGGACACGTCGAGCTCGCCGGACCGGAAGAGCAGCTGCGGCAACAGGTCGAGCCCGGCGTGCCGGCGGAAGTCGCGCACCGTCGTGGCATCGCCCTGCCGCACCTCGATCAGGCCCGCCGCCGTCAGACGCTTGAGCGCCTCCCGCACGGCGGGGCGCGACACCCCGAGCACCTCGGCCAGCCTGCGTTCGCTGGGCAGCGCCTCGCCCGGCTGCATCGCGCCGCTGAGCACCTCGGACATGATCTGGTCGAACACGTCCTCGGGCACGGACCGCCGGTTCACCGGTTGCAACGCCACACGGGCAGCCTGCCAGTCAACCGGCCAGAGGTCAAGTGGTCTTACCAGTGGCTGTGGGAAGTTCTAGCCCGCGGTCAGCCTGGCCTTCATCGCCTCGGCCAGCGCCAGCGTCGCCTGCAGCGGTCGCACCATCACGGTCAGCTCGCTGATCGCACCGTCGTCGTCGACCCGGATGAAGTCGCAGCCCTCGAGTTGCTTGTCGCCGACGCGGGCCTCGAACATCAGGGCATGGTCGCGCGACTCGGGCGCACCGATCTCGCGCACGTACCGGAAGTCCTCGAAGACCTCCATCACCGCCGCGAGGATGGTGCGCAGTGCCTCGCGGCCCTGATACGGGGTGAACACCACCGGGCTGCGGAACACGACGTCGTCGCTGAACTGCGCCATCGCGGCGTCGAGGTCACTGGCCTCGACGGCCCGGCGGAACGCCTGCGCCGTCAACAGTTGGCTTCGATCCGGAAGGTGGCGGTGACCGCGTTGCTCGGGTTGTCGGCGAACGAGCCGTCGGCGGATCCGGTGATCGTGAACTTGCCACCGTTGCCGGTGACCTCGGCCTCGCCGATGTTGTCGCGCCAGAAGTTGCCGGTGAATCCGGCGAAGTCCGAGAAGGTGACCGCCCGGACCGTCACGGCGTCGCCGGTGTCGAGGTCGGCGCTGAACCCCTTGCCCTGATCGGGCGTCTCGATCGTCCACAGCCAGCCGCTCTGTGAGCACCGCACCGGATGCGGGTCACCGGTGCTCTTGCCGTTGATCGTCACCTTCGCGGTGGTGCCGCCGAGTGCCGCGGGCGGCGCCGAGCACCCCGCGGCGCCGGCGGCGAGCAGGACGGTGGCCGCCGCAACGAGTCGAGTGTTCATGTCGTCAAACTCTATTGCGGTGATGTACCGCGCACAGCCGCTTCAGCCGGACTGCCGCCAGACAACACCGCGCGGGGTGTCAGCGCAACGCGTCCGCGGTCGCCTCGTCGGCGGGCAGGAACGCCTCGATCGACAGTTCGGCGGCGGTGAGGTCGCGCGCGGTGCCGAAGGTGGTCACCATCGACAGGAACCTCAGCAGGCGACCGTCACGGGTGTAGAGCTCGAGCGGCACCGCGACGCCGCCGAGGTCGTGCTTCTCGTCGGATTGGCCGGGATACGAATCGATTTCGGTCAGCAGCGCGGACAGTTCGGCCGATCCGCTGACGCTCACCTCACGCCGGAGCCGCTCGACGAGATGGTGGCGCCACTGGCCGAGGTTGCGGATCCGCGGCGCCAGACCCTGCGGGTGCAGCGCGATCCGCAGCGCGTTCGGCGCGGCCAGCAGCTCGGCGGCGACACCGTCCATCAGCAGGCCGGCACCGTCGTTGGCGCGCACGATGCGCCACTGCCGGTCGACCACCACGCAGGGAAACGGGTTGTAGGCGTGGAGAACCCGCTCGACACCGTCGGCGATCGCGGCCATGTCCGGATCGTCGAGCGAGCGCTCGGTGTATTCGGGCGCGAGCCCGGCGGCCAGCAGCCACCGGTTCTGTTCGCGCGCAGGCACGTCGAGCACGCCGGCGAGCCGCAACACCATCGCCCGGCTCGGGGAGGCGCGACCGGTCTCGATGAAGCTCAGGTGCCGGGCCGACACCTCGGCCTCGACCGCCAGGTCCAGTTGGCTCAGGCGACGCCGCTGGCGCCATTGCTTCATCAGCGTGCCGAAGGCCGGGGGCTGCGGCAGGTCCGCGGTGGCCGTCACGGCGACCAGTCTCGCGCACCGATGGGCGCCGGGCCACTACCTCGCAGGTAATTGCTCTGCCTACCTGGGACGGGGGAGTGTGGGGGTGTCCACCGAGGGAAGTGGGGAACGATGAAAACGGTTCTTCCTGCGGACACGCCGATTCCGCGCTGGTTGCGATTCGTGCTGATCTCCGACCGCGCCGGGTCCGCCTGGTACATCGGCGCCGGGTTCTTTTTCGCGCCGGTGCTGGCGGTGCTGTCGCCGTGGCCGACGGTCACCGCCGCGCTGTGGGCAATCATCGGCCTGTTCGGGCTGTGGCTCGGGCTGCTCGGGATCGCGATGGCGACCGGACTGGCGATCGTGTTGCGCGCCAACGGCGAGATCCCCGAGGACTATTGGCGGTCGATCATCAATTACTGACGGGTGGCGCCGACGTAATCGACCTGCCAGTGCTTGATGCCGTTGAGCCAACCCGAACGCAACCGCTCCGGCGCAGCCAGCGGCCGCAGATCGGGCATGTGATCGGCGATCGCGTTGAACATCAGGTCGATGGTCATCCGGGCCAGATTCGCCCCGATGCAGTAGTGGGCGCCGGTGCCGCCGAACCCGACGTGCGGGTTGGGGTCGCGCAGGATGTTGAACGTGTAGGGATCTTCGAACACGTCCTCGTCGAAGTTGGCCGAGCGGTAGAACATCACCACCCGCTCGCCTTCTTTGATCTTCACCCCGGACAGTTCGGTGTCTTCGAGCGCGGTGCGCTGGAACGACGTGACCGGCGTTGCCCAGCGGACGATTTCGTCGGCGGCGGTCACCGGCCGCTCCTTTTTGAACAGCTCCCACTGGTCGGGGTAGTCGGCGAACGCCATCATCCCCTGGGTGATCGAGTTGCGGGTCGTCTCGTTGCCGGCGACCGCGAGCAGGATGACGAAGAACCCGAACTCGTCGTCGGAGAGCTTGTGCCCCTCCACGTCGGCCTGCACCAGTTTGGTCACCAGATCCTCGCCCGGCTTCTCCGCGCGCTCGGCGGCGAGCTTCATGCCGTACATGATCAACTCGACTGAGGCGGCGATCGCGTCGTTGCCCGCGAACTCGGGGTCCATGTCGCCGACCATCTGATTCGACCAGTGGAACAACTTCATCCGGTCTTCCTGCGGCACGCCCATCAGCCCCGCGATCGCCTGCAGCGGCAGCTCCGCGGACACCTGCTCGACGAAGTCGCCGGATCCCTCCGCGGCAGCGGTCTTGGCGATCTCCTGCGCGCGTTGGTTCAACTCGTCGCGCAGCAGTTCGACCGCGCGCGGGGTGAACGCGCGGGAGATGATCTTGCGCAAGTGGGTGTGGTGCGGCGCGTCCTGGTTGAGCAGGACGAACTTGCCCCGCTCGACCTGCTCGCCGACGGTGCCGTCCTTGTAGCGGGGCAGCGCGGTCTTCTTCAGGCTGGAGAACACGTCGCTGCGCCGCGACACCTCCTTGACGTCCTTGTGCCGGGTGACCACCCAGAAGCCGCCGTCGTCGAACCCGCCGACGCCCTTGGGCTGCTCGTTCCACCAGATCGGCGCGACCCGGCGCATCTCGGCGAGTTCCTCGACCGGGAGCCGTTCGGCGTAGATGTCGGGATCGGTGAAGTCGAACCCGGGCGGCAGATTGGGAGTCGGCATCGATGCACCCCTTTTGATGACGTGGTCTAGTGCCCTCTCCGCATTGCTACACCACAGTTGGGGCGGGGTGCGGCGGGTTCGGGAAACTCGCCGCAAATGGGAAGTGGAACGTGTTCGACCACCCGTTTCATATTGACCGCTTCGTCACACCGAGCACTGGTGTAACAATTTTGCGAGACTGTTCGAGACATCAGTAACGCCACATCGGCGATGCCGGGTGGACGCTCGTCAGAGAGGGGTCAGCGTTGAGGATCGTGATCGACGCCAGGAAGCTGTCGGTGGTGGGCGCGGGAATGGCCGCGGCACTGATGGCCGGCATGCCGTCGGCGCTGGCCGACCCCGTCGTCCCGGTCCCCGCACCGCCTCCGCCGCCGGCGCCGATCGTGGCGGCCGCCGCTCCGGCGCCCGCACCCGATCCGCTGGCCTTCCTGCGTCCGGCGCCGCCCGCTGCGCCCGCTCCCGCGCCGGTTCCCGCCGCGCCGGCGGCCGCCCCGCTGCCGGGTGCGCCCGCACCGGCGCCGGCCGACGCCCCGCTGCCCACGCCGCCCGAAGGCGTGTCCCATCTGGCCAGCCCCGACGCCCTGCCGCCGGGGACGACGCTCGATCCCACGGTCAAGCCGCTCGAGAACCCGAACGTCAGTTATCTCAAGGACCTGTGGCACGCCGTGCAGAACCAGGAGATCAGCGGTAAGGAAGCGCTGATCATGGGCCTGGCGCAGCGGGGGATGAACACGCCGTATCCCGACCAGGCGCCCGGCCCTAACGTGCCGATCGCCCCGGTCGATCCGGCGGCCGCACCACCGCCGCCCCCGCCGGCCCCCGCGCTGCCGTGGCTTCCGCCGCCGGCGCCCGCGCCGATTCCCGCACCGCCCGCCGCCCCGTAGCGGTTTCGGTGTAGTTGGTGGCGCTGACCGCCACTGACGACACCCAAATCACAGACGGTCGAGCAGCGCGCGCACTGTCGTCACGTGGGACGCTTCGATCGTCGCCCACAGCCGGCGGACGACTGCGTTGTCCTGGCGCACCAGCGTCGCGAACAGCAGTCCGCCGTCGCGGCGACGCAACAGCAACTCGCCGGGCATCCCGATGCGCGAGTCCGCGCCGAGCAGCACGAGATCGTCGTCGCTGACCCGGATGTCCCATCCGAGTATCGAGTGGTCCGCTCCCGGCACCCGCAGCTTGAGCCCGATCGTCGACCACGCCGCCACCAGGCGCAGCCGGGTACTGAGCGGCGCGCCGTCGAGCATCGCCCGCATCCACTGCTCGGGGCTGCGGTCGTGTGCCTCCGCGATGTCCACTTCGAATGCGTCGGCATAGTCGACGCGCCCCAGCGTGCTGAGCGCCAGCAGTCCGTCGTTCGGAGGGACTTGCCGAGCGCCGATTTGTGTTCGTCCAAACATACACAACTGTATGCTTGAAAACCGCACAGCGTCAAGGCAGTAGAGGAGAACAATGGTCGCCCAGACCCGCACACCGCGCAGCGAATGGATCGACGCCGGGTTGGCGGCACTCGCAGCCGGTGGGCCCGACGCGGTGCGGGTGGACCTGCTCGCGAAGTCGCTCGGCGTCACCCGCGGCGGTTTCTATTGGCATTTCGCGAACCGCCAGGCCTTTCTCGACGCGCTGCTGCAGGAATGGGAACAGCGCTGCACCGACGACGTCCTCGAGCGGGTGGAGTCCGAGGGCGGTGACGCGAAAGCCAAGGTGCGCAAGGCCGGCGCACTGACCTTCTCGAAGCGGCTACTGCCGATCGACCTCGCGGTGCGCGACTGGGCCCGGCGCGATTCCGGTGTCGCGAGCCGACTCCGGCGGGTGGACAACCGGAGGATGGACTACCTGCGCGGGTTGATCGGCACGTACGTCGACGACGCCGACGAGGTCGAGGCCCGCGCCATGCTGGCGTTCTCGCTGGCGATCGGCCACCACTTCATCGCGGCCGGGCACCGCGGCCGCAGCAGGCGACAGGTGTTGGAGAACGCGACGCAACGCCTCCTGGACTAGTCCGGCGGGGGAGTCGGCAGCCCCAACCGGTCTTTGATGTCGTCGATCTTGGCCTCGATGCGCTCGAGGTCCTCGGCGTCGACCTTGAACAGCCAGTGCTTGGCCCCCAGCAGCAGGATCGCCTGGAAGATCAGCTGCAACCACTCGCTCTGCCAGTTCTCGAAGGTGCTGGCAAAGAACTCGTGCAGATACTCACCCCATACGAAGGGTTGGCCGTGTTGCTGTTGGGTGCTGGTGAACTCGGCCAGTTGGGTGAAGAACTGGCCGAGCCACGAGCCGACGAACAGCAGGAGCAGTATGTATACGGCGCCCCACCGTCTTATGTGCGTCATGATCAGCGGGTACCCCGCCGCACGGCGTTGACGCGGTGCGCGTCACTCTTTTCGGCGCCTCAGCGCCGTGATTCAGACGCTGGCCGCCTCGTTGATCGCGTCGAGGCGTCCGGTGGCCTCCAGGTACTCCTGGACCCAGCGCTCGATGACGGTGGCGGTCTTCTCCACCTTGGTGAACTGCCCGACGACCTGACCGATCGGGTTGAACGCGACGTCGACAGACTCGTTGGGGTACTTGTGCGTCGCGGCCACGGCCATGCCCGAAACCATGTACTGCAGCGGCATTCCGAGCGGCTTGGGGTTGTTCGGGTCCTCCCACGCCTCGGTCCAGTCGTTGCGCAGCATCCGCGCGGGCTTGCCGGTGAACGAGCGGCTGCGCACGGTGTCGCGGCTGCTGGCCTTGACGTAGGCGGCGTGCTGCACCGGGGTGTTCTCGGACTCCTCGACCATCACCCACTGCGAACCGGTCCACGCGCCCTGCGCGCCCAGCGCGAGCGCCGCCGCGATCTGCTCGCCGCTGCCGATGCCGCCGGCCGCCAGCACGGGCACCGGTGCGACCTCCTTGACGACCTGCGGCCACAGCACGATCGAGCCGATCTCGCCGCAGTGTCCGCCCGCCTCGCCGCCCTGGGCGATGATGATGTCGACGCCGGCGTCGGCGTGCTTGCGCGCCTGCGACGGCGATCCGCACAGCGCGGCGACCTTGCGGCCCTCGGCGTGGATGTGCTCGATCATGTCGGCGGGCGGAGTGCCCAGCGCGTTGGCGATCAACGTGCACTTCGGGTGCTGCAGCGCGACTTCCACCTGCGGGGTGGCGGTGGCCTCGGTCCAGCCGAGCAGTTGCAGGGCGTCGTCGTCGCTGTGCTCGACCGGCACACCGTGGTCGGCGAGCACCTTCTTGGCGAAGTCGATGTGCTCCTGGGGCACCAGGTCGTTGAGCGTCTTCTTGAGCACCTCGGGCGACAGGTCCGCTGCGTCCATGCCCTCGTACTTGTTCGGGATGACGATGTCGACGCCGTACGGGTGGTCGCCGATGTTCTCGTCGATCCACTTGAGCTCGATCTCGAGCTGCTCGGGCGTATAGCCGACGGCACCGAGCACGCCGAAACCGCCGGCCTTGCTCACGGCGACGACGACGTCGCGGCAGTGGGTGAACGCGAAGATCGGGTACTCGATGCCGAGGTCGTCACAGATCGGGGTGCGCATGCCTGCTCCTTGATGGGCGCTCAAATTGGAACGTGTTCTAGTTTAGTACGTACCGAGCTCCTGGACGAAGGACACCTCGTTATTGTCCGGATCCGCCACGTCGACGACCTTGACCAGGTCGGCGATCACGACGACCTCTCCGGCTCCGATGCCGAGGGCGGCCAGGGCGGCGATCTGCGCATCGAGGTCGTCGACACCGATGCGGACCGCCGTCCGGCCGGCGCGGTGCGGATCGACGATGAGCTGCAGCCAGGCGGTGGCGGCGATCTGCCACTCGGCGACCCCGTCGACCGGTTCGAGGTCGGGTTCGCGGCCGAAGATGCTGCTGTACCAGGAACGCGCGGCCGCGTAGTCCCGGGTCGCGACGACCGCGGCGACGTCATTGAATCCGGCCACGCTCGGATCTTTCGCCGAGACTTCGCTTTATGACGCGATTCGGGCGAAATTCGTCAGAAACCGTAAGCTCGGCGCGCTCAGTCGTATCCGATGAACCGGCGCAGCGACACCCGTTTGCGGTTCCCGGACCCCTCGACGCGCAGCACCGGCCACCCTTCTTCGGCCGCCATCGCGGCCAGTCGGGGCCGCGGATTGACCGGCCGGGGGTTACCGACCAGCACCATCAGCGCGGTGTCCTCGTCGCCGTCGGCATAGAAGTAACTGCGTTGCAGCGCAATGTCATTGACTTCGCAGAAGCCCTGGACAGCGGTGGACTTGTTGCGCCCCCAGATGACCGGCTTGGCGATCTGGCCGGTGAGCCGTCCGGCGTCGTCGAGTTCGAAGTGGTTGCACAGCACGTGGTCGATCCCGGTGAACCGCGCGACGGGCTCGGCGTGGATGGTCAGCGCCGAACTGCTGAGCACCACGGTGTGTCCGCGCCGCTGATGGGCCTGCACGATCTCGTGCATGACGGGAAACACCCGCGCCGCCACCCGCTCGGTGAAGAGCCGGTCGCCGAGTTCGTCGAGTTCGGCCAGCGACTCTCCGCGCAGGTACCCGGCCGCTCGGGTGAGCAGCCGCTCAAATTGCATGCGGCCCAACCGATATCGCAGCGAGGCTTCCATGACGCCGAGCACTTCGCCGATGCGCGCCTGGCGGCGGCGGATGCGATCGGCCGCGTGCGCGGTGGCGGTGAACCCGTCGACGAGGGTGCCGTCGAGGTCGAAGAACGCGCCGATCTGCGGCCCCTCCGGGCTCGCGGCGATCTCGGCGATCGGGTCCGGGGGCGCGTTCATGTCGCACCTCAGCTTAGAGGTGAGTACACGCCCTTGCCGGTCACCAGCGGCATGTCCAGGGTGGTGCGGATCCCCGGCGCCGCGCCGACGACGTCGGGGATCGCGTTGACGATGCGGCCGGCCGCGGCCAGGATCGCCGCGTAGTTGTGGTCACCGTTGCGGCTGGTCGGGCAGATGTCCAACGTGTAGGACGGTTCGCCGGTGATCTCGACGCGGTACGAGCCGCCGGGCTGGGCAGGTTGGGCCCAGTCGGGCCGCAGGTCCGGGCGCAGGCGGGTGACGTGCTCGACGACGATCGCGGGCCTGCCGTCGACGATGCCCTCGATCTGGAACCGCACCGCCGCGACCGTGCCCTTCTTGATCGTGCCGACCGCGACGTCGAAATCCTCGGGCGCGGGCTCTTGTTCGACCGCGTCGCGGATCTCGTCGACCTCGATTCCGAGGCCGGCCGCCAGCTGGCGGATCGCGGTGCCCCACGCGATGCTCAGCACGCCTGGCTGGTACAGCATCGGCAGGTCGCCGATCTCGTTGCCGAACCCCATGACGTCGAACATCACGGTGGCCCCGTCGTAGGTGGCGTAGTCGGCGATCTCCATCGTGCGGATCTGCTCGATGCGCTGGCAGGTTCCGGCGAGCGCGAACGGCAGCAGGTCCGTCGCGAAGCCCGGATCGACCCCGGTCATGAAGACCGTCGAATTGCCTTCCCGCGCAGCGTCTTCGATGCGCTGGATGTACTTGTCGGGGATGACCTGCCATGGGTACTGCAGCACGCCCAGACCCGAGCCGACGACGTCGATGCCCGCGGCCAGGAGCTTGCGCACGTCGGCCATCGCGTCGGGCAGGCGGGTGTCGCCCATCGCGCAGTACACGACGCAGTCCGGTCGGGCGTCGATGATCGCGTCGAGGTCGTCGACGGCGGCGATCCCCGTCGTGACGTCGAGACCGGCCAGGTCGCCGGCGTCCTTGCCCACCTTCGCCGGCGTCGACACCCACACGCCGGTCAGGTCGAAGCGGGCGTCCTCGATGAGTTGCTTGAGCGCGAGGCTGCCGCAGTTCCCCGTTCCGATGAGCGCCACACGAATAGCCATGGCCAGCAGTATGCGTGGCGGCCCGCCAAATTGGAACAGGTTCTAGTTCGAAACGGGTTGCGGTAGCCTGACGCCCCATGGGACGTGTGGACGACAAAGTGGCACTCATCAGTGGCGGCGCGCGCGGAATGGGCGCCGCCGACGCACGGGCTCTGGTCGCCGAGGGCGCCAAGGTCGTGATCGGTGACATCCTCGACGACGAGGGCAAGGCGCTGGCCGACGAACTCGGCGAGGCCGCCCGCTACGTCCACCTCGACGTCACCCAGGCCGACCAGTGGGAGGCCGCCGTCGCCACCGCCGTCAACGACTTCGGCAAGCTCAACGTCCTGGTCAACAACGCGGGCGCGGTGGCGCTGGGTCTGATCGGCCAGTTCGACATGGCGAAGTGGCAGAAGGTCATCGACGTCAACCTCACCGGCACCTTCCTGGGCATGCAGCATTCGGTGGAGGCGATGAAAGCCGCAGGCGGCGGATCGATCATCAACATCTCCTCGATCGAGGGCCTGCGCGGCGCGGTGATGGTGCACCCCTACGTGGCGTCCAAATGGGCGGTGCGCGGGCTGACCAAATCGGCGGCGCTGGAACTGGGTCCGCACAACATCCGGGTCAACTCGGTGCATCCGGGTTTCATCCGCACCCCGATGACCAAGCATTTCCCGGACAACATGCTGCGCATTCCGCTGGGCCGGCCGGGCCAGCCCGAGGAGGTCGCGACGTTCATCGTCTTCCTCGCCAGCGACGAGTCGCGCTATTCGACCGGCGCCGAGTACGTGATGGACGGCGGCCTCACCAACGACGTCCCGCACAAGTAGCCGCCCCTCCGCGCGAACGTGGGTTACCCGCACACCACTCGCGCCCGAAGCGTGACGTAAGCCCACACTCGGCGAAGCCAGGGGAGTCAGTCCACCGCGGCGAAGTTCACCGTCGCGGTCGCGCCGACCTCGTCGTCGTTGCCGCGGTAGATGTCGACCTGCACGACGACCGACCGCTTGCCGGTGCGCAGGATGCGTGCGACGGCACGAGCCGGGCCGACCTTGATCGGCCGCAGATACCGGATGAACAGGTCGGTGGTCGCGATGCCGTGCCCGAGCGGGGTGACCCGCGCGGCGAGCTGACCGGCGGTGACGTCGGCCATCGTCGCGATCAACCCGCCCTGCAGGCCGCCCGCGGTGTTGGTGGTCCGCTCATCGACCGGCATCTCCATCGTCACGGTTCCCTCGTCGGACGGCACCTCCGCCAAACCCAGTTGGTCGAACAACTCGCGAAGCGACTTGGGCGCCGTCATGGGTAACGACATTACCGGTGGGCTGCCGCGCCCCGCGGACCCGTAGTCTCGGGTGCTGTGAGCGCACGCGCGGGCATCGTCGTCACCGGCACCGAGGTTCTCACCGGCCGGGTGCAGGACCTCAACGGACCCTGGGTCGCCGACCGTCTCCTCGAACTCGGCGTCGAACTGGCGCACATCACCATCTGCGGTGACCGCCCCGGCGACATCGAGGCGCAACTTCGGTTCCTCGCCGCAGAAGGCGTGGACCTGATCGTCACCAGCGGCGGCCTCGGGCCGACCGCCGACGACATGACCGTCGAGACGGTCGCCCGCTTCGCCGGCCGAGAACTGGTGCTGGACAAGGAACTCGAGGCCACGATCGGCGACATCGTCACCCGGCTGATGGCGCGGTTCCCCAACGTCGACCCCGACGCCATCCGCGCCTCCAACCGCAAGCAGGCGCTGGTGCCCGACGGCGCGCACATCCTCGACCCCGTCGGCACCGCACCGGGCGTGGTGGTGCCCGGCACGCCGACGGTCGTTGTGCTGCCCGGGCCGCCCCGCGAGTTGCAGCCGATGTGGCCGCGCGCGCTGCAGACCCCGGCCGTGCAGGAGGCGATCGCCGGGCGCACCACCTACCGCCAGGAGATGCTGCGCATGTTCGGGCTGCCCGAGTCCGGCCTGGCCGACACGCTGCGCGAAGCCGAACGCACCGTCGCCGGCTTCGACCGCCTCGAGATCACCACCTGCCTGCGGCGCGGCGAGCTCGAGATCGTCACCCGCTTCGAACCCGATGCCGCCGACAGCTACATCGGCCTGGTCGCGCTGCTGCGCGAGCACCACGGGGAGGCGCTGTTCTCCGAGGACGGCTCACGCATCGACGATCAGATCGCGCGCCTGCTCGCCGGTCGGCGCATCGCGACGGCCGAATCGTGCACCGGCGGCCTGCTCGCCGCCCGGTTGACCGATCTGCCCGGTTCCTCGGCCTACGTCGTCGGCGGTGCGGTCGCCTACGCGAACCAGGCCAAAGCCGAGGTGGTCGGCGTCGACCCCGCGCTGATCGACACCCACGGCGCGGTGTCCGAGCCCGTCGCCGAGGCCATGGCCGACGGTGCGCTGGCCAAGTTCGGCGCCGACACCGCGGTCGCGATCACCGGCATCGCCGGACCCGGCGGCGGCACCGACGAAAAACCGGTCGGCACAGTGTGTTTCACCGTCAAACTCGCTGACGGCACCTCGGTCACCCGGACGATGCGGCTCCCCGGCGGACGCTCCGACATCCGCGAGCGGTCGACGACCGTCGCGATGCATCTGCTCCGCCGCGTGCTGACCTGACCGCCGGCGTACCGCCGGTCGCCGATCGGCTAACGTACGTGGGCGACACAGGAGGTACCGATGACGCGTGACGAGCTGTCGCAGCGCGCCGAGGCGGCCGGATGGCATCGCCGGGACGCCGACCGCACCGACTACTACACGCGAAGCCCGGTGCGGGTCCACGTGATCTGGCGCGGCACCGAGGCGATCAGCGGCGGCGCGCTCTACCACGACGACATCCTGATGGCCTACTCCCGCGACCTGCCGACCGTCTCGGGCTGGCTGGACCGCAGCCGCTGAAAAACGGGGTGCACCGACGCACGCCGGTATGGCAGCGTCGGGATCCGTGTTGGACGCCCGAGATCAACAGGTTGGCACCTCGCTAGAAATCCGGTCGGCGACCGACGCCGACTGGCCGGCCATCGCGCGGCTCGACGCCACCTGCTTCGGGGTGTACAACGCGCCCGCGACGTTCCAGGCGTGGCGGACGCTGATCGCGGCCGACGGTTCCGTGCTGGCCTGCGACGGCGGCGACGTGGTCGGCATGGCCCACTATCTCGATCTGCGGCTGACGGTGCCGGGCGGAGCGGTGCTCCCGATGGCGGGCGTCACGATCGTCGCGGTGGCGCCGACGCACCGGCGCCGCGGTCTGCTGCGGGCGATGTTCACCGAGCTGCACACGCGCATCGAGCGCAGCTATCCGGTGGCCGGGCTGACCGCCAGCGAGGGCGGCATCTACGGCCGGTTCGGCTACGGCGCCGCCACCATCGAGCAGGAACTCACCGTCGACCGCCGAACCGCGCGGTTCCGCGACGACGCGCCCGATCCCGGCGGCGTGCGCATCGTCGCCGCCGCGGACCACCGCGACGAGATCGAGGCGCTCTACGAGCGGTGGCGCACGGCGACGCCCGGCGGGCTGCAGCGGCCGCGCCCGCTGTGGGACGAGCTGTTCGCCGACCGTGACGAGCAGCGCCGCGGCGGCAGCGCCTGGTTCACGCTGCTGCATCCCGGCGGCTACGCGCTGTACCGGGTTTTCGGTGACGACCCGATGTTCGTGCGCGTCGCCGAGCTCATCCCGGCCACCGACGATGCACACGTCGCGCTGTGCCGGGCGCTGATCGGGCTCGACCTGGTGGACACGGTGCGGTTCGCGACGCATCCGGCGGACCCGCTGCCGTATCTGCTGACCGATCCGCGGGCCGCCCGCCTCACGCATCACCAGGACGACCTGTGGCTGCGCATCGTCGACATCCCGGCCGCGCTCGAGGCGCGCACCTACGCGGCGGACGTGTCGACGGTCGTCGCGGTGAGCGACGCGTTCCGCGGCACCGGCGGGCGGTTCGCGCTTCAGATCCGCGACGGCCGCGCGCAGTGCGCACCCACCGACGCCGCCGCGGAGGTGGAGATCGACCTCGACGTGCTCGGCAGTTTGTATCTGGGTAGCCACCGCGCGTCGGCGTTCGCCACGGCGAATCGATTGCGCGCCACCACGTCCGCGGCGGTCACCGCGCTGGACGCCGCGTTCGCCACCGAGGTGCAGGCGGCGCTGGGCTTCGGCTTCTAGGACCGCTGCTGCTCGGCCGAGTCCTGGTACTCGTCCCAGACCTTCATCATCGTCTGCAGGATCTCCTCGGCGCGGCCGAGCCCGGCGAGGTGGCTCTCCCCGGGCATGGGGTACAGCTGCGCGTCGGCCAGCCGCGACACCACGTGCTCGCCGTGACGGAACGGGACGATGTGGTCGGCGTCGCCGTGCCACCACCGCACCGGCACGGTGATCTCGTCGAGCCGGAAGCCCCAGTCTCGTGCGAACACGACGATGTCGGAGAACGGTGCGGCGAGCTGCTTGCGGCTGCCATTGAGCAGATCGTCGAGGAACATCGCCTTGATCTCGGGGCGGGCCAGCAGCCGGCGGTCGCCCTCGGGCGACACCCGGCCGTAGAGGTCGGCGGCGGGGGAGGCGACCGGTTTGATGAACCGGATGAGCGCCGAGGCCACCAGGCCGACCGGGGTGCCTGCCACCTGCAGCAGCGGCGCGACGCGGGTGCCGAGGTTGCCCATCAGCCCGCCGGTGATCGCGTCGGGCCCGACGGTGGGCGCCACGCCGCCGATCACGCCGGCCGCCACCACGCGGTCCGGCATCGCCGCCGCGCAGCCCAGGGTGTAGGGGCCGCCGCCGGACAGGCCGACGACGACCATCCGGTCGATGCCGAGCGTGTCGGCGATGGTGCGCAGGTCGTCGGCGAACGCAACGACCTGCTCGTAGCGGTGCGGGGTCGACGAACCGATCCCGGGCCGGTCGAGCCCGATCAGGCGGATGTTCGCCTTCTCGGCGTAGAGGCGCGCCTCCATCGGGATCTGCCGGCGCGCTCCGGGTGTGCCGTGCAGCCAGAACACCGCGCGGCCCTGCGGGTCGCCGAACTCGGCGAACCCGATGCGACGGTCTTCACCGACGGCGACGTTGCCCTCGAGCTTGGGGCGGGCGATTGCGACAACCATGCCCGAAGTGTCGCACGGCACACATCGGCCGATTCGCGCTATACCGTCCGGAACACGTAGGACGCCGCGGTGACGACCCGGTCCTCGACGCCCTCGTCGCGCATCAGGACGCGCACGGCGACCGTGCCGTCCGCGCCGAGCACCGCTTCGGTGTCGACCCGGAACGGGCCGGCCTTACCGCGCGCCATGAACATCACGTGACACGACAGCCCTTGCACGCGATCGGTGCCGGCCGCGGCCGCCGCGGCGTCGATCGCGGCGGTCTCGAGGATGACGAACTGCGGGCCGATGTGCAGCGCCGCGTCGGGGCTGGCCACCTCGACCGACAGTTCCGGCAGGCCCCACCGGCCGTCGGGCCGGCGGTAGCCGCCGAACACCTGCCACAGCGGCGGCAGATCGGGGGAGTCGACGATCTCGAGCGGGTTGGCCTCCATCCGCTCGAGGCCCTCCGGCGGCGTGCCGATGCTGACGCCCTGGCCTTCGATCAGGGCGAGCGTCCGGCCCGGGTCGTCGGCGTCGACGATCTTGGCGCGGCTGTAGCCCATCTGCCGTCCCACCCGCAGTTCCTCGGAGATCACCTCGAAGCGCTGCACCCCGTCGCCGGGATCGAGGATCTGACACGAGTGGATGACGGGGTTGGGCACCGCTTCCAGATCCGACATGTGCCCGCTCTCGGGCGCGGAGATGCCCAGCACCGCGAACAACAGGCCGCCTGCGGCGTTGCGCATGTCGCGCCGCACCTCCACGGTGTTGTCCTCCTCGACCAGATCCATCGAGGCGTAGCTGCGGCCGATGTAGCGATAGCTCAGCAGCCCGCCCCACCGCCTGCGCAGTTCCTCGGCGTACTCCTCGGGCGAGTCGGTCAGTTCCCGGATATCCCGCAGCACGCGGCGCTCCCATCCACAGGTCGATACGACACCAACCGCAAACGGTAATCCAGTTACCGCCTGGCGCGGCCGGTTTCAGCCGACGGCCGTGCTCAGGCCGACACCGCCGAGCACGAAGGTGAGCAGACACAGCCCGAACGTCGCCGCGGCGAACGGCCAGCCGCGCCGCCGGCGGGCCAGCTGCACGATCTTGACGACCAGCCCGGTCACACCGATACCGCCGGCGACGAGCACCGCGGTGAAGACCGCGTTGACCGCGCCCTGCTCGCTGCAGGACTCGGGCGGGCAGTGATCGAGGAACGCCAGCGAGAACATCCCGAACACCGCGCCGACCCCGATCATCACCACGGTCAGCAGCAGCGCGGTGATCGACACCGCCAGATCGACACCCGACACCGAACGCGTCGTCACCGGTGCGGGGTAGCTCGGCTGCGTCATGACGGTCGATGCTATCGGCGCATTGCCCGGTTTCCCGCCCAAAGACCGTGCCGTCGGAGATCATGTCGCTATCCGGTCCGGCGCAGGGGAGGCAGCGATGGACAGCACGATGCAGGACTTTCCGCTCACCGTGACCGCGATCCTGCGGCACGGCACCGGGTGGCACTCGAGCCGCAAGGCGATCACTGCGACGGCGGACGGTCACCGCGAGATCAGCTACGGCGAACTGGGGACCCGGGTGGCGCAGTTGGCGCACGGGCTGGCCGACCTCGGCGTCACTGCGGGCCAGCGGGTCGCGACGTTCATGTGGAACAACCAGGAGCACCTCGAGACCTACTTCGCCGCACCGTGCATGGGCGCGGTGCTGCATACCCTCAACATCCGCCTGGCCGGTGACCAGATCGCCTTCATCGCGAATCAGGCCGAAGATTCCGTTGTGCTGGTTGATGTTTCGCTGGTGCCGCTGCTGGCACCGATCCTGCCGAAGCTCGACACGGTGCACACCGTCATCGCGGTGGGCGACGGCGACCTGGAACCGCTGAGCACCGCGGGCAAGACGGTGATCCGCTACGACGACCTGATCGCGGGCAGGCCGCTCGAATACGACTGGCCCGATCTCGACGAGAAAAGCGCGGCCGCAATGTGTTACACGAGCGGCACGACAGGCAACCCCAAGGGCGTCGTCTACAGCCACCGGTCCACATACCTGCATTCGATGGCGGTGTGCGCGGCCAACAACATCGGTCTGGTCGACGGCGACCGGGTGCTGCCGATCGTGCCGATGTTCCATGCCAACGCGTGGGGCCAACCATATGCGGCGATGATGGCGGGCGCGGATCTGCTTCTGCCGGACCGGTTTCTGCAGGCCGCACCGCTGGTGGACCTGATCGAACGACACCGCCCGACGGTGGCCGGTGCCGTCCCGACCATCTGGAACGACGTGCTGAAGTACCTGCACGCCAACCCCGACCGCGACATCTCCTCGCTGCGCACCGTGTGCTGCGGTGGTTCGGCCGTCCCACTGGGAATGATGAAGGAGTTCCAGGAGCGCTACGGCGTGGTCATCCGGCAGGGCTGGGGGATGACCGAGACCTCACCGCTGGCCGCGATCGCCACCCCGCCGCCGGAAGCCACCGGCGCCGAGCACTGGACACTGCGCGCGGCCGCGGGCCGGGTGTTGTGCGGCGTCGAGATCCGCATCGTCGACGACGAGGGCGCCGTGCTGCCCAACGACGGTAAAGCAGTGGGTGAGATCGAGATTCGCGGCCCATGGATCACCGGCTCGTACTACCAGAACGCCGACGCAGCCAAGTTCGATTCGGGATGGCTACGCACCGGCGATGTCGGCCGGATCGACCCGCAGGGATTCATCACGCTGACCGACCGCGCCAAAGACGTCATCAAGTCCGGCGGCGAGTGGATCTCCTCGGTGGAGCTGGAACTGACCCTGATGGAGCATCCCGCGGTGTTCGAGGCGGCGGTCGTCGCCGTGCCGGACGACCGCTGGCAGGAGCGTCCGCTGGCGGCGGTCGTCGCCAACCCCGACGCCGAGGTCACCGCCGAGGAACTGCGAAAGCATCTGAGCGACAAGGTAGCCCGCTTCTGGCTGCCGGAACGGTGGACGTTCATCGACGAGGTGCCCAAGACCAGCGTCGGCAAGTTCGACAAGAAGGTCCTGCGCAGCCGCTACGCCGAGGGGGCTTACGACGTCGTCGAGTGCCGCGACTAGGGCGTGTCTGACAAAGGTTTCAGGTGTTATGCCTGAGGCTTGAGAGATGTCACGGTTTCAGTTGCTCTCCGATGAGCAGTGGTCGTTGATCGAGGACCTGCTACCTGCTCCGACGGGTAAGCCAGGCAGGCCTTTTCGGGATGCTCGGTCAATGGTGGAAGGCATCATCTACCGGTACCGGTGTGGAATCGCCTGGCGTGATGTTCCCGAGGCGTTCGGACCGTGGCAGACGATTTGGACCTGGCATCGCCGGATGAGCGCTGATGGGACCTGGGACGCGGTGCTGACCCGACTGCTCTCGGCAGCCCACGCCGCCGGGATCATCGACTGGTCGGTATCGGTGGACTCCACGATCGCCCGCGCCCATCAACACGGCACGAACCTCACTCGCCACACAGGGGGCTGGGTCGAATTACACGAATCCGCGCATCGAGCCGCCTGACCACGGCATCGGCCGCTCTCGCGGGGGTTTGACCAGCAAGATTCATCATCTCGTCGACGGCCGTGGACGCCCGCTGGTGGTGTTGGTCTCGCCCGGTCAGGCCAACGACGCGCCGGTTTTCGAGCACCTGCTGGCCCATCTGCGGGTACCCCGACTCCGCGGTGGTTCGGCACGAACCCGACCCGACCGAGTGCGCGGCGATAAGGCGTACTCGAGTCGCGCCATCCGCGCTGAGCTGCGTCGTCGCGGGATCGTCGCGGTGATCCCACAACCGTCCGACCAGATCGCCCACCGCCAACGCCGAGGGTCACGCGGTGGACGGCCACCAGCGTTCGATACCGCGGACTACAAGAGCCGCAACGTGATCGAACGAGGCTTCAACACCACCAAGCAGTGGCGCGGCCTGGCGACCCGCTACGACAAACTCGCAGTCGTCTACCGCGGCGCAGCAGTCCTACGGGCCATCACCCTCTGGCTGCCACATTTATCAGACACGCCCTAGGTGCGCGCCGCGGTCAGCGCCCAGCGGATCCCGCCGACCAGCACCCGGCCCGACACCCGGATGACCGTCGCCTCGACCGGCGGAAAGTACGGCAGCAGCAACGGTGTTCGCGCCCAGGCGGGCAGCATCGCGACCGAGGTCGCGGCCAGCGCCGCGTATGGCGCGCGGGCAGGCAGTGGTAACGGCGGCGTCAGAAGCAGGAACCGGGCGGCGTCGCGCGCCGCGGCCGTGCCCCGCAGTTCGGGGCGGAACGCTTCGAGACGCTCGGCCAGTTGCTTCTCGCTGCGCGGCGGATCCACGACGCCCAACGCCTCGGCCACCCGCGCGGTGTCGGCGACGTAGCCGTCGCGGCCGCGCTGGTCCAGCGGCGCCTCGCCGTACATCTGGTGCGCCAGCAGGAAACTGTCGACCTCGGCGACGTGCACCCACTCCAGCAGGTGCGGGTCGGCGGCGTGGTAGGACCGGCCGTCGGCGGCCACACCGCGCACGCGCTGATGGATTCCGCGGACCTTGTCGACGGCGCGCTGCGCGTCGGCGGACGGGCCGAACGTGGTCACCGCGAGGAAGGTGCTGGTGCGCTGCAGCCGGCCCCACGGATCGCCGCGGTAGTCGGAGTGCTCGGCCACCCCGGCCATCGCCAGCGGGTGCAGCGACTGCAGCAGCAGCGCGCGCAGCCCGCCGACGAACATCGACGCGTCGGCGTGCACCCGCCGGATCGGCCGGTCCTCGCCGAACCAGCGCGGTCCCGGCGTGTCGTGGATGCGCGCGCGGTTGGCGGGCCCGTCGGGTCCGGCAACCATGCCGAACAGGCTGCGACCCAGGCCCTTGCGTACGCTCCCGAGGTCCGGCAACACGCTCATGCCTTCACCGTACGCGCGGCCATCCGCTCGGCCGCCGCCTCGGCGAAGTGCTCCGGCGGCGCCGGTGGGTGGATTACGGTTACGACGACGGGCCGCCGACGAGAGGAACGGGAAGCGCATGCGCCGACAGACACGGTTGATGGGCCTGGCCGCCGCGGTTGCGGTGCTGGCGCCACTCGCGCCGGTGACGGCGGGCACCGCCGCGGGTCAGGCCGGCGGCACGTTCGTTCCGTTCAACCAGGTGCTGCGCCGGTGCGACTTCAGCGAGACCGACTTCAACGGCCCGACCGGGTACGCCAGGGCGACGGCGGTCGTGCACCGGACGGGGTCGGAGGTCAGCGCCGACATCGAGATGAACACGGCGATCCCCAACATCCACTACGACGTGCGGCTTATCCAGATGCCGCGTCCGGCATCGGCGACCTGCCACGGCGGGGATCCCGGTGTGACGGCGGCGCCCATCTTCATCGACGCGGCGGGAGCCGGCAGGGTCACCCTGCGCGACGCCATCGAACCGAACGCGACCGGTGTCTGGGTGTTCATCACCCGCCCCGACCGGTTCTCGCAGAACCCCGCCGAGTTCTACACCAGCGACTTCGTCGCCCCGGTGTAGCACTCAGCCGCCGACTCAGGCGTCGATGACGATCGTCAACTCGTCGCCGCTGCGCTCCACCCGCATCCCGGCCCGGCGCGCGACCGCGGCCACCGCGGCCGCATCGCCGGGTTCGGACCGCGTCATCACCAACGCCCGCGCCAGCCGGCCCTTGTGCGCCTTGTTGAAGTGCGTCACTGCTTTGCGCCGGCCGTCAGAATCCTCGGCGACGACGTCGGCGCGCACGACGCCCGGCACCCGGCCGAGCGCCGCATACGAACCGGAGCGCAGGTCGACGATCAGTTCGGAGGCAGCCCAGCCGGCCAGCACCGGTTCCAGCAGCGGGCGCCAGCGCGCGGCCAGCGTGGGCTGACCGGGCAGCTTGGAGCCCGCCGAGAGCCGGTACGCGGGCACTGCATCGTCGGCGCGGAGCACACCGAACAGCGCCGACCCGACCGCCAGCCGGGCCCGGGCGCGTTCGGCGGAGGCTCCGCGCAGCGAGGCCACGTCGAGCGCGTCGTAGAGCACGCCGGTGTAGCGATGAATGGCAGGCAGCGTGGGCGCGCTACGCAGGTGCGCGTTGCGGTCGATCTCGGCGTCCTGTGCGGCGGACAGCCCCAGCGCCCGACGGCACGCCGCCGGGTCGCCGGCCAGTTCGACCAGTTCGTCGACCAAGGCGCCGCGCAGCGGGCTGAGTTCCGGCGCGCTGAGCGACTCCAGCTTCAGCGGCGGTCCGTCGCCACCGGCCCGTTTGGTCTCCGACGGCGGAAGAAGCACGATCACGCCGGAGAGGCTATCCGGGTGCGCTCCGCGCTCAGGCGGCCGGCATCGGCGCCGGCGGAGCGAACGGGTCGGCCGGAGGCGGCGGCGGAGCCAGCGGGTCGCCCGGCGGCGGGGGCGGCAGCGGGGCACCCGGCGGGGGCGGCGGGCCGGCGGCCGGCGGAGGCGGGGCGAACGGGTCGCCCGGCGGCGGGGGCGGCAGCGGGGCACCCGGCGGAGGCGGCTCGTGCCCGGCCATCATCACGACCGGGGCGGACGGGTCGACCGGCTGCTCGGGGGCCACCGGCAAGAACATGTGCTTGGTGAACTGGTCCTGGTAGGCGCCGCCGCCGCCGATCTTCACGCCGCCGCCCTCGCCGGAGGAGACGGGCGTGCCGTCGGGCAGGGTCGCCGCGGTGTGGCCGCTGTTCCAGCCGACCACCAGCGCACCGGGCTGGGTGCCGTACTGGAAGCCGCGCTCGAGCAGTTCGCGCTCGATGTTTCCCGTGTTGAAGCGGTCGCCGTAGACGGGGCGGCCGGTCGCTGCGTTCGTCACCCACGACACCAGGCCGGAGCAGTCCGTACCGGCGGGAGAATCACCGCCGGACACGTATGGCGTGCCCGACACCTGGTTCACAAGCGTCAGAAGCGTGGCAATAGCAAACATGCGGCCAGACGTTAACAGAGTCGCTTTTCGGGCTGCAAAATCTGTGACAGCCGCCACAAGCTGCGGGTTGTATTGCGCAGTTCACGAAAATGGTTGCGAAGTTTCGTCTTTCGAACCGACACAGCAACACCGATTGCCAGTGTCGAAATGACCCGTACGGCAACCTGATTCCCGGGGCACTGACGAGGTGACGGACGAATTTCGTTGACTGTCAGCCGATCACCGATCCGTTACGGATTCGGGCGCGCGAGGCTCAGCCGTACGCGAGCAGCAGCGGCACGGCCTGTTCAGCGAAGGTCAGGGAGCCGTGGTGTCCGATCAGCGAAGATTCGAGCGGTTCGACCGACCGTCGGAGCAGGGCTGCGGACCCACGCGCGGCGGCGATGACCTCACCGATCCGCGGCCGCACCGCGTCGCTGATGCGCTCGCCGAACCAGCCGGCCGCGACCGCCTCGTCCCGCGGGAGCACCCAGGCACGATCACCGAGTTCCGCCCGCCAGGCTGTCAGCACGTCGTGTTCGGCACCGCGCTCTATATAGAGGTGTCGGGCGCGGGCCTCGCCGCCGATCGCCTGCACGCCGTCCATCAGGGCGGGCGTGCTGTCGATGTCCACGCTCTCGTCGTCCGTCACCGTGACCATGCCGTGGTCGGCGACCACCGCCAGCAGCCCGCCCGGCGGCAACGCCTCGACCACCGATTCGACGAGCCGGTCGATCTGACGCAACTGCATTCGCCACTGCGGCGAGCCCGGCCCGTGCAGATGCCCCATCATGTCCAGCTCGCTGTGGTAGCCGTAGCAGAAACCCCTGTGCGACAGGGTGTCTCGCACATTCGCGGCGAGGTCCCCGAGGGCGTGGACGCCGATGTAGTTCCCGCCCCGCAGCACCGCGCGGGTCAGGCCGGAGCCGGCGAACTCGGCGCCGGAGATCACGCTGACCGCGACGCCGGCGGCGGCCGCTCGTTCGAACGTGGTGGGCATCGGTTGGACGACCTCGGGGACGACGGTGCCGCGCAGGTCCTCGCCCCACGGATGCGGCCGCCACCGCAGGGCATTGACCACTCCGGCGTCGGGTATCCGGAAGGAGTAGCCGACGAAGCCGTGCTCCCCGGACCGGCAGCCCGTGCCGATCGCGGCCAGCCCGGCGGCCGTCGTCGAAGGAAAACCGACCTGCAGAGTCTGCCCGCGCAGTCCCGCGAGCACCGGCGCGTCGGCGGCGAACGTGTCGAGCAGCTCGGCGCCCAGCCCGTCGATCAGCAGCACGCAGGCTCCGGCGATGTCGGCGCGCAGCGGGATGCGGGGCTCGAAGCCGTCGGCGCCCATCGCCGAGAGCACCGAGGGCACCACGTCGGCCAGGTGAGCGAGGTTCGGATCCGGCGCCGGCAGGTCCACACCGAGAGCCTGCCACAGCGTGCCCTGCGCTCTTGTTGTCATGGCAACCACCTGCGGAAACGTGGCCTTGACCAAATCTTGACCGCATGTTGAATCGGCTCTCAGACGATCGTGGTGTGATTACGCTCCAAGAGGTGGAGCTGGGGGTGCTGGGGCCTCTGCAGGTCCGGCAGTACGGATTGCCGGTCGCGATCCCCGGCGCCAAACCCCGCAGTATCCTGACCTTGCTCGGGTTGCACACCGGCGCCGTGGTGCCCGCCGACACGCTCGTCGAACTGCTGTGGGGAGACGACCCGCCGCGCACCGCGGGTAAGGCCCTGCAGACCCACATCTCGTCGTTGCGTCGCTGCCTCGGCGACGGCGCGGTGCTCACCGCGGGCGCGGGGTGGACGCTGGGGACCGCGCAGGTCGACGCCGCGCGCTACGCGGCGGCCGCGCGGTCGGCCCGCGACGCGATGGCCACCGGCGACGGCAGCCAGGCGGTGGTGCGGTTCGACGAGGCGTTGGCGCTGTGGCGCGGCGCTCCCGAGCTTCCGGCGACCAGGCGCGGAGTGTCGGAGACGACGTTCTGGGCCGAAGGGCATGCGGCGCTGGTGGAGGACAGAGCCGACGCGCTGCTGGCGACGGGCCGCGCCGCCGAGATCATCGGTGAGCTCGAGGCGGCGATCGCCGACGGACCGCTGCGCGAGCGACGGTGGAGCCAACTGATGCTGGCGCTGTACCGCGCGGGCAGGCAGGGCGAGGCGCTCGGCGCCTATCAGCGGGCGCGCGCGCTGCTCGCCGACGAACTCGGCGTCGACCCGGGCCCGGATCTGCGCCGCCTGGAGGCCGCCATCGTCGCCCAGGATGTATCACTGGAATTGCCTGCTGCGCATCATCTTTCGGCGGTGACACGGGCAGTGACGTTCCTGCTCACCGACATCGAAGGGTCCACCGCGGCGTGGGAGTCCGACGCCGATGCGATGGCCGGGGCGTTGGCCCGCCACGACGAGATCGTCGAGCAGGTCGTGACGTTCCGCGGAGGCCGGTTGATCAAGACCCGCGGTGAGGGCGACGCGACGTTCTCGGTCTTCGACCGGCCGTCCGCGGCGGCCGCCGCGGCCATCGAGTTGCAGGAGGCGATCGCGCACGAGCCGTGGGCCCTGCGGGATCCGATGCGCATCCGGGTGGCCCTGCACACCGGCGAAGTCGAGTACCGCGATGGTGACTACTTCGGTCGCGCGGTCAACCGTGCGGCCCGGTTGCGGTCGCTGGCGGGCGGCGGCCAGATTCTGTGCTCGGGCGCGACGGCCGAACTGGTCGTCGACTCCTTGTCCGACGACGTCGTGCTCGTCGACCTCGGAACGCGGCAGCTGCGCAACCTGTCTCGGCCCGAGCACGTCTTCGAGCTTCGACTGGAGACGGCCGGGGGTGCGGAGGCGACCGTCGACGCGCCGCTCGACCGTCCCGGCCTGCCGGCGGTTTTCGCGGGCGCCGGCCCGTTCGTCGGGCGGGCGACCGAACTCGAGCGCCTGCTGGCCGCCTGGCAGGCCACGCTGACCGCCGGAACCCGGGCCGTGCTGATCGCCGGGGAGCCCGGCGTCGGGAAGACCCGGCTGGCCGGCGAGTGGTCGCGCGAGGCCTACGAGCAGGGCGCGGTCGTGTTGTACGGGCGTTGCGACGAGGACCTCGGGGCGCCGTACCAGCCGTTCGCCGAGGCGTTGCGGACGCTGGTGCCGTCTTTGGGTGCGACGCGGCTTCGCGAGGTGCGCGGCGTCGAGGCGCTGCTGCCGTTGGTTCCGGGGCTGTCCGATGCGTTGCCCGACTTGGCAGCACCCACCCGCGCCGACCCCGACACCGAGCGGTACGCGCTGTTCGACGCCGTCGTCGCGCTGTTGGGGACGGCGTCGGCGAACACCCCCGTGGTCCTGGTCCTCGACGATCTGCACTGGGCGGCCAAGCCGACACTCTTGCTGTTGCGTCATCTTCTCCGGTTCGGCGAGCACGCCCGCGTGCAGATCCTCGGGACGTACCGCAGCACCGACCTCGACCGCTCCCACCCGCTGGCCGCGATGCTGGCCGACCTGCACCGCGACGGCACCGCTGATCGGCTGCAGCTCTCCGGGCTCGGCGAAGAGGATGTGAACACCTACGTCGCCGAGGCCGGCTACGACGACGAGGAGTTGGCCCGCGCGTTGGCCGCGGTCACCGGCGGCAATCCGTTCTTCCTCATCGAGGCGCTGCGCCACGTGGCAGAAAGCGGCGGGCGGTGGGACGCAAGCACACTGCCGCAGGGTGTGCGGGAAGCGGTCAGCCGCAGGTTGACCCGCCTCCCGGCCGAGACGAACAAGGCGTTGGCGGCGGCGGCCGTCGTCGGCAGCCGGTTCGCGTTGACATTGGTCGAGCACGTGGTGGGCGACGACCTCGTCGACGCATTCGACGAGGCGGCCAAGGCGGGCATCGTCATCGAGGAGCCGGGTGGTCGATATCGCTTCAACCACGCCATCGTTCGGCAGTCGCTGCTCGCCGAGCTGCCGTCGGTGCGGCGGATGCGGCTGCACCAGCGGATCGCGGTGACGCTGGAGGCGGAATCGGGTGCATCCGACGACCTGCTCGCCGAGTTGGCCTACCACTACTTCGAATGCGCTTGGGCGGGCAACGCGGTCAAGGCCGTCGAATACTGCCGCCGTGCGGCGGATCAGGCGATGGCGCGGCTGGCCTACGAGGGTGCCGCCGAGCTGTACGACCGAGCTTTGCACGCGCTCGAAGAACTCGACGAGGAGCTGCCGGACCGTGAGGCGTTGCAGGCTGAACTGCTCGTCGCGCGGTGCGAGGCGCTGCTGGCGGCCGGCGAGGTGAGCGCGGCCGCGGACGCGATCACTCAATTGCTCTCGGCGGCGGGCGATTCCGAGCGGCTTGCCGCATGGGGCGCGTGCTTCGACGGTGAGCTGACCATGCTCACCCACCCCGAACGGCTGGACGAGATCGAAGTGGCGTTGAAGGCCGCCGCCGACAAGCTGGCCGAGCTCGACGACGCCGCGGGAGAGGCCAAGGCCCATACCGTGCGCGCCTCCTGCCTCGGGCGGCTCGGCCGGATCGGCGAGTGCGAGACGGCTTTGGACCTGGCGCTCACCGCGGCGCGACGGGCCCGTGAGCACCGGCGGGTCAACGCGGTGCTGGCCGGCGCCCCGCTCGCGGCGCTGTGGGGACCCAGCCCGGTTCCGCGGGCCGGCGGACGATGCCTGGATGTGGTGCGGCTGCTGCGCATCACGACCGGATCGCCGGTCGTCGAGGCCACTTCGACACGATGCCAGGGTGTGCTCGACGCGTTCCGCGGCCGCGCCGCGGCGAGCCGTCAACTGATCGACTCGGCCAGACGCTCGCTCACCGAGCTCGGGATGCGCCACGCGCTGCTCGAGGTCGATCAGTTCGCCGGCATCGTCGAACTGGTCGCCGACGATCCCGCGGCCGCGGAGACGCATCTGCGCCGTGCCTATCAGGGGTTCCGCCGGATGGGCCTGGACGCCGACACGGCCGAGACCGCCGCGCTGCTGGCACGTGCGTACCTCGCGCTGGACCGCGCCGACGATGCCGACGAATTCTGCGCCGAGAGTGAGCGTTTGGCCGGGCACGGATTGCGTGCCTCGATCACGTGGCGGACCGTGCGGGCGCAACTGCTGGCGCGGCGCGGTGAGCACGACGAAGCCCGTCGTGTCGCGGAAGCGGCCGTGGCGCTGGCCGAACGCACCGACGCGCTGGTCGACCACGGCGAGGCCTGCCTGGTGTTGGCGATGGTGTTGCGAGCGGACGGTGATATCGCCGGAGCGCACGTCGCGGCCGAACGGGCGCTCAACCTGTTCGACCTCAAAGGCGCTGCCGCGCTGGCAGACAAGGCACGCCTGCTGCTGGGAGGGCAAAGCGCATCGCCCGCCGCCGAGGTCGCCGATTCCGCTCCGACCGAATGGGATACCGCGTGTGTGCGGGCGGTCCGGCGCCTGGAGTCGGCCGCCGACCGCGGGGCGTGGGATGACTACCGCCAGATGTACGCCGCCGACGCCGTGATCGAAAGCCGTCGCAAAGTGGTCGGTTTCGCCGGAGCGGACATCCCAGCCGGCGGGCTGAGCGAGCTGGCCGAACGGTTGGCGGCCACCGGCACGGTGCGGCACAGCTCGGTGGTCGAGGCGGTGCGCGGTGATCGGCTAGCCCTGTGCCGGTTGCGTATCGGAGGCGCTGAGAGAGCGCCGTCGGCGCCGTATGAAGAGATACTCGAGTTGTACGGCCTGGACGACGCCGGCCGGATCGCGATGAGGATCTGGTTCGACACCGACGACTTGGCGGCGGCGGTCGCCGAGATGGAGGCGGCCTATGCGCGGCAGGCAGGTGACCGCGCGCCGGCCGGCAACGTGGCGAGCCGGGCGTACGACCGGGTCACCGCGCTGTTCGCGACCCGCGATTGGAACGCGATGGCCGACGCCATGGCGGAGGACATGGTCGATCATGACCACCGCCGCATGGTCAACGGCGGGATCCGGCACGGTCGAGACGTGCACCTGGCCAACAGCCGGGCGGTGGTGGAGATCGGAGGCGAATCGCTCACCGCCACGGTCATTGCAACCCGCGGTGATCGCCTCGCACTGTGCCGGTCGACGATACTGGGCCGAGGTGACCGCTCCGACGCGTTCCGAATCGAATTCCTCAGCGTTGTGGAGGTTGACGCCGAGGACCGGATCGCCGCCCACCTCGCGTTCGACCCCGACGATCTCGACGGCGCGGTGGCCGAACTCGACGCACGTTTCCTGGCCGGCGAAGCGGCACACTACGACAACGTGTGGTCACAGGTCTCGGAGGCCTTCGTAGCGCTCAACCGCCACGACATACCTATGACGACAGAGGATTACGTTGCCATCGACCACCAGCTCCACCACAGCATCGGCGCGACGGGTTTGGCGGATTACCTCGGCACATCCTGGGAACTGACACCCGACCTGAGCATGTACATCGAAACGGTGCACAGACTTGCCGAGAACGCTGTCCTGGTCACCATGCGGGGCACCGGGACCTCGGTCGACGGTTTCCGCGCCGACTGGCGACTCATCGAGATCTTGGCCGTCGACAGTGATACCGGGATGCGATGCGAGATCTTCGGTGAAGCAGACCTCGAAGCCGCTCTCGGGCGCTTCGACGAGATCGCCACTCCGTCAGTTTCTCTCGAGAACACAGCGAGTCGCGCCGACGCGCAGTTCAACATGCTGTTCGCCGCGCGGCGGTGGGACGACATCGCCGCGATGCTGCACGACGAGCTGCGCGTGGAGGACCGCCGGCGGGGACTGCGCCGGGAAGGGGGCGGCGATACCGAACTCGCCGAAGTGCGTGCGCTCGCCGAACTGGGCACCGCGCGGATGTCCTCGGAGGTACTGGCGACCCGCGGTGAGCGGCTGGCACTGGTGCACACGCGGGCGGTCGGCAGAGACCCCCGGCCCGACGCCTTTCGCACCGACTTCCTCCGGATCACCGCGGTGGACGCAGACGACCGGGTCACGGCCTGCATCTCGTTCGACACCGACGATCTCGCCTCTGCCATCGACGAACTCGACACCCGCTACCTCGCGGGGGAGGCGGCGGCATTCGCGACGACATGGGCGTGTGTGACAGAGGCTTACCACACGCTCAACCGACACGAGCTGCCGCCGACGACACCGGACTGGACCATCGCCGACAGGCGCAAGATCGCCGGAGCCCTGGATGGCGACATGGCGACCTACCTTCGCGCCACGTGGGCCAATACGTCCGACGCAAGGATCGTCGTGCAGACGGTGCATCGACTCGATGATGGGTTCGTCGTCCTCAGCCATTGCGCGTACGGCACGTCGGACGACGGATTCGACGCCGAATGGCGGCACGTCGTCGTCCTCGGCGTCGACGAGGGAAAGCTCAGTCACTGCGAACTTTTCGCGGACAACGACCTCGACGCCGCGATCAGCCGTTTCGAAGAGCTCATTCGGCCGCACCAGGGCACGCACAACGCCGCGAGCCGCATGTATGAACGCCTACAGAACTGCTTCTCCCAGCGGGACTGGGCAGGGATGGCGGAGCTGATGACGCCGGACGTGATCCAGGCGGTCGCCGCCATGGGCGCCAGGAACACGGGCGTGACGGTCGTGGCGACTCGCGGCGAGCGTGTCGCGCTGGTGCGTAGTCGATATTCCGGCGCGCCCGGCCCCCAGGCGTTTCACGTCGAACCGTTGTGCGTCGTCGAGATCGACGGCGACGGCAGATTGGCGAGACATACGCAGTTCGATCCCGAGGACCTCGATGCTGCATTCGAGGAACTGGAAAGCCGCTACATCGGGGGAGACGCCGCCGAGTTTGCGGACACCTGGTCGTTTTTGGTGAGTGCATTCAGCGGCTTCAACCGGCACGAGCTACCACCGACGACGCCGGACTGGACGTCCGTCGACCACCGGCGGACCGCCACTTTCGCGACCGGCGAGTTGTATCCGTTCGTGCGTGCGTCTTTCGAGCTGGTTCCAGACATCCGTAACTACGTCGAGACCGTTCACCGGCTCAACGCGACGGGTGCCGTGGTGACGCGGGTCGCGACAGGGGCGTCTCGCGAGGGCTCCGTCGGGGAATGGCGGTGCGTCACCCTCGTCGCTGTCGACGGCACTCGCATCAGCCGGGTCGAGATCTTCGAAGAGACGGATCTACAGCCTGCACTTGCCCGTTTCGAAGAACTCAGTCGCCCAGCACGGCAGCCGGATAACGCCGCGATGGGCACGTACCGGCGCTTACAGGACGGCTATGCGCGACGCGATCTGCGGACGATGTCTGAGGTCGTCGCCGACGACATCCTCATCGATGACCGCCGCTCGGTGGTCGGCGCCGGGGTTCGGCGCGGCAAGGGTGCTGCGATCGACGAGATGCAGGCGACCGCCGCCCTCGGGGTCATGTCGCTCGAGCCCACGATTCTCGCGACGCGCGGCGATCGACTCCTGCTCATCCGCGTGCAGGCAGGAGCCGACCAGTCACCGGAGGCCTTTCACACCCATGTCATCAACCTCCTCGAGGTCGACGACTCCGGCCGGTTCTGCGTCGCCATGGTCTTTGACCCCGACGACCTCGACGCGGCATTCGCCGAGCTCGACAGCCGATTCCTCGCCGCGGAAGCGGCCACCCACGCGGACACCTGGTGCGTCATCGCCGGCCTCTACGCAGCCTTCAACCGCCACGAGCCCACCCCGACTAACTGGGTAGGCGTAGACCATCGGCGAGTCGCGTCGTTCCCCGCGACGGACATGACGGAGATCGTGGCCACGGCAAGGGGATTCATCCCGAATCTGCGCACCGACATCGCGTCGGTACACCGGCTCTCACGTTTGGGTGCGGTCATCACGGCCGTTGCGCGTGGCACCTCGCCAGAAGGCTTCGACGCCGAATGGCCCATCCTTCAGGTCCTGACAGTCGACGCGGGCCGCGCAACCCGATGTGAGTTCTTTGACGAGGCCGCCCTCGACGCTGCACTGGCGCGCCTGCAGGAGCTGGAAGCAGCCGCTCGTCCACCCGCCACCGCGATCGATCGCATGATCTTGCGTTTCACGACGCTGTTCGAGAATCGCGACTGGGATGGTCTTCGCGCGATCGTCGACGACGACTTCGTTGTTCACGACCGCCGGCACACGATCAACGCGGGGATCCGGCGCGGCCGAGAAGCGGAGATCGGTGACCTGCAGGCCGCCTCCGACGTGGGCTTCACCACCGTCAGCTTCGTCGTCGCAGCCACCCGGGGTGAGCGCCTGGCCCTCACCCGCTCCCGGTTCTCGGACGCCGGCGATGAGTCGTTCCACGCCGACGCCCTGCAGGTGATCGAGCTCAATGACGACACACTGACCGCGGTCACCGTGTTCGACCCCAACGACATCGATGCTGCGTTCGCCGCACTGGATGCCCGGTTCTCGGCCACTCAGTGCGCCGACCGTGCGGCCACCTGGTCGGTGATCGCCGCGAACTTCGCTGCGGTCAACCAGCACCGGCTCCCCAAGACTGCCCCCGGATGGGTAGGGGTGGATCACCGGCAGGTCGTGACGTCCGCGATCGAACCGACCGACCTCACCGCGTACGTCGACGCAGGCTGGCGGCAGACCCCCCACTACCGCATCCTCATCGAAGATGTGCACCGCCTGACCGAACGCGGCGCGGTCATCACCCACGCCGCTCACGGCACCTCCCATGCGGGCTTTGACGCTGAATGGAGAACCGTCGACGTTCTGGAGGTCCAACACGGCCTGGTGAGCCGGGTGGAACTGTTCGACGAAGCGGACCTCGACACCGCGCTGGCACGATTCGACGAGCTCACGGGGAGCACCGCTCGACCCGGCAACGCGGCATGTGAAGTTGCGGAAGGAATCTGGAGGTACTTTTCAGCACGCGACTGGACGGCAATGGCGCAGTACCTGGCCGCCGATATCACTGCCGACGATCGCAGACGTGTCGTCAATGACGGAGTTCGACGCGGCCGCGAAGCATTCGTCGAAGCCATGCGAGCGCTCGCCGAGGTGGGGACCGGCGACATCAGCACCCGGGTCGTGGCGACCCGAGGGCAACGGCTCGTGCTGATCCGCGTGCGCACCGAACCCGAGGTGCTCAACCTCGTCGAACTGGACACCACGCAACCGGTCGCCACGACGATCGTGGTGTTCGACGTCGAGAACCTCGACGCAGCGTTCGACGAGCTCGACACAAGGTTCGCTGCAGGCGAAGCCGCGGGCAGTGCGGAAGCGTGGTCGCTCGTCGCTGAGGCATACGCCGCGCTCAACCGACGCGAATTCGTCTCGACAACAGCGGACTTCGTCAACATCGACCATCGCAAAGCGGCCTGCTTCGGCCCCGGCGAGCTGACGGCTTTCATCCGCGCCGCCTGGGCTGTCACGCCGAATATGCGGGACTACATCGAGGCAGTGCACCGTCTCAGCCCCGTGGGTGCGGTCGTCACGCATGTTGCGTACGGAACGTCCAAAGCCGGTTTCGAAGGCGAGTGGCGGACGGTGCACATCCTCACGGTCGACGGTCACACGATCAACCGCAGCGAGACCTTCGACGAAGCAGACCTCGACGCCGCGCTGGCGCGGTTCGACGAACTGAGCTCCGCGGCACGGCTGAAGAACACTGCCACGCACGCCCATTCGAAGCTTGCCGACGGGTACAACAGCCGCGACGTCGAGCAGTTCCTGGCGCTGCACGACGGCCGGTATGAGGACCGGCGACAGGGGCTTCGCGACAGCGGCACCGTCGACAGCAACTTCGCGACGGCAACGCTCCTTGAAGCGCTGCCCGGCTGGCACTGGGAAGCAACGACATTGGCGATTCGCGGCAAACGCCTGTCGTTGCACCTCGACACCATCCGCGACACCGCCGACACCGGGTCGCCTGTCGCCGTCGAGTTGTTGATGCTCACCGAGGTCGACGACACGGGACGCATTGTCTTCGCCGTGGCCTTCGACTCCGACGGCATCGAGGCGGCGTTCGCAGAACTCGACGCCCGGTATCTCGCCGGCGAGGCGGCGACGTACGCGCGCACATGGGCGGCAGTCGCGGACGGGTACGCCGCCTTCAACAGGCGAGAGTTGTTCAAGACCACACCAGATTGGGTGAACATCGACCACCGGCGTGGCGGCACCGCGTTCGCACCCGGCGAGCAGATGGCACTCGTCGACGCCACATGGCGCGTGGTCCCGGAGATTCACGCCTACGCCGAGTATGTCCATCGACTCGACGGCACCGCAGCCGTGGTGACCCAGATCGTGAAGGCGACGTCGCAGGAGGGTTTCGACGGTGAATGGCGCGAGGTCATACTGCTCACCGTCGATGGTGACGCCATCAGCCGCTGTGAAGTGTTCGACGAATCCGAAATCGACGCTGCCCTCGCACGATTCGCTGAGCTCGGTCGGCAGGCACATCGACTCGTGAATGCGGCGACGCGCACCCGCGAGGATTTGATAACGGCTTTCGGCCGTCGCGATCTCGACGCCTTCCGTACCTTCATCACCCCGGATGGTCGATACGACGATCGTCGTAAGGGTCTGCGCAACGCGGGATCCCTCAAGCAGGAATTCGCGTCCAGCATGCTGTCCGAAGCACCGGAAAGTTGGCAATGGACCGACGAACCGATCGCCGTCCGCGGACAGCGTCTGGTCCTTTGTCGTGACTGGTTCCGCGACCACGATGCGCCGGGTCGGCCCGTCACCGTCGAGGATCTCTCGGTAACGGAGATCAGCGCGAACGGGGAGATCTGCCACGCAACGCTTTTCGACGCGAACGACATCGACGCCGCGATGACGGAGCTCACGACCCGATGGATCGCCACGGGAGAGGTCGAGCACCCGGACACCATCGAGGCACATCACAAGATCATCGAGATCACCAATCATCACGACTGGGATGCGTTGACTGCGGTTTGCGGCGGCGCCACCTACATCAACCATCGACAACTCGGAAGCCCCACCGCTGACTACATCTCGTCGATCCGCGCGCTCGCATCGCTGACACCCGACCTCTGGATCGTGCCCGCGATGATCCTCGCGCACTCCGCCTGCGGCGTCGTCGTGCACGCCGTGATCAGGGGGACCACCACCGACGGATCGGCCACCGAGATTCCGTTCCTGATGATCAACATCGTGCGCGACGGCCACGTCGCACATATCGAGACTTTCGACCCTGACGACCGCGCCCACGCGCTGGAGCGCTTCGACGAACTCATCCAACCGGCACCCCTCGATAACCGCCGATTGTGAAATGGCGGCGGTAAAAGGCGCGATTCTTCGCCCAGGCGGCACAGTCGGCAGAAAATTCTGCCCACCCATTGACATGCAGCCCGACGGCTGCCTATGGTCGAACATGCAGCCAACCGGCTGCATGAATGAGAGACGGAGATGGACGAGGTCTTCAAGGCGCTGGCCGACCCGAACCGGCGTCTGCTGTTGGACAGCCTCAACGAGCGCAACGGACAAACCCTGCGCGATCTGTGCTCGCGGCTGTCGATGGCACGCCAGTCGGTGAGCAAGCACCTGGCCGTACTGGAAGACGCCAACCTCATCACCACCGTGTGGCAGGGCCGCGAGAAGTTGCACTACCTCAACGCCGAACCGATCAACGCCATCTCCGATCGCTGGATCAATCAATACGACCGTGCGCGGGTGCAGACGCTCGCGGACCTCAAGACCGCATTGGAGACCTCACCGATGGACAGCAGCCCCGAGTTCGTCTACACCACATACATCCGCACCACGCCAGAACGCCTGTGGCAGGCCATCACCGACCCCGCCTTCTCGAACCGCTACATGGGCCATGCGGTCGTATCGGACTGGGAGAAGGGCTCGACCTACGTCTGGGCCGATCGAAACGGCCTCGAGATCGAACATCCCGAGCAGGTGATCCTCGAATCGGATCCGTACCGGCGCCTCGCGTTCACCTTCCACACGTTCGTCCCCGAACTGGCTGAGCTCGGCATCGACGAGGAGACGATCGCGAAGGCTGCCGCCGAACGCCGATCGAAGGTGACCTTCGAGATCGAACCCGTCGACGAGGGCCAGGTGAAGCTGACCGTCACCCACGATGACTTCCCGGCGGAAAGCGCTGTGCGCGGCCTTATCTCTGGCGGATGGCCGTGGAAGCTGGCCAACCTCAAGAGTGAGTTGGAGGCGGCATGACCACGATGCGCACGCCACCCGTCGTCTCCGAGCAGGAGTGGTTGGAAGCCTGGCGGGAAATGTTGGTCAAAGAGAAGGCAGCCATGCGCGCTCGTGACGCACTGGCCGCGCAACGGCGCCGCATGCCGTGGTTGGCGGTGGACAAGAATTACGAGTTCGAGGGGCCTGCAGGTCGAGTCAGCCTGCTCAATCTGTTCGACGGCCGTCGCCAGCTGATCGTGTACCGGGCGTTCATCGAACCGGGTACCGGTGACTGGCCCGAACACGGTTGCCAGGGCTGCTCTTTGATGGCCGACCACGTGCCCAACCTTGCCCACCTCAACGCGCGGGACACCACGTTCGTCTACGCGTCGCGGGCTTCGCAGGCCGACCTCGAACGCATGAAGGCGAAGATGGGGTGGCGCCATCCGTGGTTCACGATCACCGACGACTTCGACGTCGACTTCGGCGTCCAGGACTGGCACGGCACCAACGCGTTCATCCGCGACGACGCCGACCGCATCTACCGCACGTACTTCGTCAGTGGCCGCGGCGACGAAACCTTCGTCACCACCTGGAATCTGCTCGACATCACCGCGCTCGGCCGGCAGGAAAACTGGGAGGACTCGCCCGAGGGTTACCCCCAGGACCCACCGTACGAGTGGTGGACGTGGAACGACTCCTACGCCCAGCACCGGCCATGGCGATGGTTCGGCGACCCCGACCCCGACGATCCCCACGACCAACGCCCTCCGCGGCCCGACACTCAGGACGGCACCGTCGCCGCCGCCTGCTGCACGGACCGCTCCCACTGAGATCCGTCGACGACCGCCCACGCGGTGTCGCCGCCGAACGCACTGGAGATCACCAGATCCGGTGCGACGGTGCCCAGCAGCGCGACGCTGTTGCGCAACTCGGCGGCGCTGCCGCGACCCGGCACCAAGAACGTCGCCCAGGTGCCTTCCTTGGTCAGGAACATCGTGTCGCCGGTGAACAGATAACGCTCGCCGCCGGATCCGGTCACGAGATAGCTTGTGCTGCCGTCGGAATGGCCGGGGGTGGGAAGCACCTCGACACCGTTGTCGTCGACGTATCGCTCGTAGCCGAGTGGCACGTCAACGGCGGCGTGGCGTTCGATCGCGTCCAGCTCTGCGGCGGGCGCATGCAACCGGGATCCGAACCGCTCGGCGATCCGGGCCAGGTTGGGTCCGGCCTCGTCGAGGTGTGACAGGTACTGCGCGCGGACGCCGCCGAGCGCCTCGATCGCGTCGAAGTCGGCTTCGGTTGCGGGACTGTAGAACAGCACGTTGCCGCGCGGCCCACGCCAGAGATACGCGTGGGTCGTCAGGCCGGGAAGCGGGGTGTCCAACCGCGTCTGCCACAGGTCGTGGCGAAGTTGAACCAGATTCTGCGTCGCTGAAGAAGTAGTCATGAACCGACTGTGCGTCCTCAACCATTGTTGAGGTCAAGCGATTCTCCGGAAATCGCGGCATCGAGGTGTCACGATCGTTCGATGACCGGTTTGCGCCTCCGAGCATCGGCGTTGGCGGCCGCCGTCGCCGGACTCGTCACGCCGTTGATGGTCGCGCCGACCGCCTCGGCGGTCTGCTACTCCGCCGACTGCGTTGCGAATGTGGCCCGCAACGTGGTCGGGGGAGCGCCGTGCTCACCGGGCAAGTACTTCAACTACGGTCTCGGCGCGGCCGGGGAGACGTTCGTCTGCAACAAGATCGGCGTGTGGACGGCCGCCGGGCCGTTGATCGGCGTCTACAACGTCGCGCTGGACTGCCCGCAGCGCGACGTGTCCGCCCAGGGCTCCGACGGGGTCGCGTTCTTCTGCGCCGACATGGGCGGCGGCCATCTGCGGTGGGCGCACCGCATCGACACCTTGGAGTGATCCCCTCGCGTCACACCGAACAACGTTTCGCACGCCCGCACTCGCACTTTCGCGGCGAAACGTTGATCGCTGATACCCCTGAGGCTCAAGTGGCCACCGCGGCGATCCGCGCGGCCACATCGTCGGCCACTGCCAGCGTCGCCGGGTCCGACGACGGCAGGTAGCGGTCGCCCTCCGCGTCGTAGGTCGCGCCCGCGATCGACCCGTGATCGGCCGCCAGCACCACGCAGTCGACGGGCCATCCGTTACGCGACAGCACAGTGGCGAACGAGTGGCTGACGTCGGGCGGGACGACGTCGTCGTCGGCACCGTGCAGCAGCGTGAAGGCGGCCGGTTCGCCGGTCAGCTCGGTGGGCAGCGGCGCACCGGAGATCGGGTCGCGCACCATGAATGCGCCGGCCAGACACACGGTGTGGGCGATCTCGACGCCGACCCGGCCGGCCTGAATCGTCAGGCCGGCCGCCGCCAGCCCGCCCATCGACCAACCGACGACCACCAGGGGACCATCGGTCCACGAGGCCGCGAACCGGGCCGACGCCAGCAGATCCGAGCGGCCCCCGTCGTCGGCGTGCGAGTCCCAATCGGCCAGCACCACCGACGCCCCGCGCTCATGCAACCGCTGAGCAAGCGGAGCCATCGCCGCGCGCGAATCGGTCTGCGCGCCGTGCCACATCAGCACGGTCGGCTGCGAGGTGTCGCCATAGACATCGGCCGAGCGGCCGGGGGAGTACTCGACGGTGCGCATCTCCCTATGGTGCCCGGCGGGCCGCCCGGTCAATCCTGGCGGGCGTACTTGTCGACGAACCGCTTCAGGATGATCGGCGGATACCGGACATCCCATTGGCGCGCAGCCACTTTCAGCGACTCGGCAGATTCGGGCGGAAAGTACCCGTGGTTCTTGTACACGTTGATGCGGGTGATCAGGCCGCCGAGGTCGAGTTCGGGATGGAACTGGGTGGCGTAGACGTTGCGGCCGACCCGGAACGCCTGCACCGGACAGTCGGGCGACGACGCCAGGCGCACCACCGCGTCGGGCAGCAGCGAGGCACCCTCCTTGTGGCCCCCGTAGGCGTCGAACACGTCGGGCACACCGGCGAACAGGTCGTCGTCGCGCCCCTCGGCGGTGACCGTGACGCTGACCCCGCCGACGGGTTCGGGATAGCTTCGGTCGATCCTGGCCCCGATGACCGTGCCGAGGGTTCCGACGCCGTAGCAGCAGCCCAGGAACGGGAAGTCCTCGTCGACGATCCGCGCGATCAGGTCGAGCAGGTCGGCTTCGGCGCGCCGTTGGGTCGGCGACTTCGTCTCGGCGGGGTCGCTGACGTTGTAGGGGCCGCCACCAAGGATCACACCGGAGAAGTCCGCTAGATCGACGCGGCCCAACGCTTCATGCGTGAGCCTGATGCGCCGCATCCCCGCGGTGTCCAGGCCGGCGAACCGCATCATCGCGCGGTGCTCGTCGTCGGCGGCTTCGTCCTCGCCGCGGATGGACAACAGCAGAAACGGCGCCGAACGCACGACACCCCGCGAGCCCGATGAGCCCGCGGGGTGCCGCACGTTGCTGACGATCAGTCCAGATCGAACCGGTCGTTGTTCATGACCTTCACCCAGGCAGCGACGAAGTCCTCGACGAACTTGTCCTTGCTGTCGTCCTGCGCGTAGACCTCGGCGATACCACGCAGCACCGAGTTCGACCCGAACACGAGGTCGTTGGCGGTGGCCGTCCACTTGGTCTCGCCGGTGACGCGGTCACGGCCCTCGTAGACGTTCTCGGCGGTCTGCGACGGCTTCCACTCCGTGCCCATGTCGAGCAGGTTGACGAAGAAGTCGTTGCTCAGCACGCCCGGCTTGTCGGTGAACACGCCGTGCTTGGTGCCGCCGTGGTTGACGTTCAGCGCCCGAAGGCCACCCACCAGAACCGTCAACTCCGGAGCCGTCAGGTCGAGCATGTACGCCCGCTCGACCAGCAGTTGCTCCAGCGGGTTCTTCTCACCCGGCCGCACGAAGTTGCGGAAGCCGTCCGCGCGCGGTTCGAGCACCGCGAACGACTCCACATCGGTCTGCTCCTGAGAAGCGTCGGTGCGCCCCGGGGCGAAGTGCACGTTGATCTCGAAACCAGCGTCGCGCGCAGCCTTCTCGACCGCCGCCGAACCGCCCAGCACGATCACGTCGGCCAGCGAGACCTTCTTACCGCCGGCGGCCGCCGCATTGAACTCCTGCTGGATTCGCTCGAGCACCGGGAGTGCCTGAGCCAGCTCGGCGGGCTCGTTGGCCTCCCAGCTGCGCTGCGGCTCCAGCCGGACCCGCGCTCCGTTGGCGCCACCGCGCTTGTCGGTGCCACGGAAGCTCGACGCCGACGCCCACGCCGTCTTGATCAGCTGCTGTACGGACAGACCCGAGTTGAGCAGCTGCTCCTTGAGCTGGGCGATGTCGGACTCGTCGACCAGTTCATGATCGACCGCCGGCACCGGGTCCTGCCAGATCTCCTGCTTTTCGGGGACCCACGGCCCGAGGTAGCGGCTGACCGGCCCCAAGTCGCGGTGCATCAGCTTGAACCAGGCCTTGGCGAAGGCCTCGTCCATTTCCTCCGGATGGTCGAGCCAGCGGCGCGTGATCTTGCCGTAGATCGGGTCCACCCTCATCGACATGTCGGTCACGAGCATCGTCGGCTTGCGCGGCGGCCCGCCGAACGGATCCGGGATGATCGCCTCGGCGTCCTTGGCCTCGAACTGCCACGCGCCGGTGGGGCTCTTGGTCAGCTCGTATTCATAGCCGTACAGATTCTGCAGGAAGGCGTTGCTCCACTGGGAGTTGGTGCCCGTCCAAACGACCTCGAGGCCGCTGGTGATGGTGTCGCCCGCCTTGCCGGAGCCGAACGGGCACTTCCAGCCCAGGCCCTGCTCCTCGATCGGGGCACCTTCCGGCTCGGGGCCCATGCCCTCATCGGGGCCCGCGCCATGCGTCTTGCCCAGGGTGTGGCCACCGACGATCAGCGCGGCGGTCTCCTCGTCGTTCATCGCCATCCGACCGAACGTCTCGCGGATATCGTGCGCGGCGGCCAGCGGATCCGGCTTGCCCTCGGGGCCTTCCGGGTTCACGTAGATCAGGCCCATGGTGGTCGCGCCGAACGGCTCGGCCAGCTTACGGTCGCTGTCGTTGGTCCCGCCGTACCGCTGATCGGTGCCCAGCCAGGTGTCCTCCTGACCCCACAGCATCTCCTCGGGCTCCCAGATGTCTTCGCGCCCGAACGCGAAGCCGGCCGTCTTGAATCCCGACTGCTCGAGGGCGGCGTTGCCGGCGTAGGCGATCAGGTCGGCCCAGGAAATCTTGTTCCCGTACTTGCGCTTGATCGGCCACAGCAGCCGACGGGCCTTGTCCAGGTTGGCGTTGTCCGGCCAGCTGTTGAGCGGCGCGAAGCGCTGCGCTCCCTGCCCGGCGCCGCCGCGGCCGTCGAAGATGCGGTAGGTGCCCGCGGCGTGCCAGCTCATCCGGATGAACAGGCCCGCGTAGTTGCCGTAGTCGGCCGGCCACCAGTCCTGAGAGGTCCGGATGAGGTCGATGACGTCGCGCTTGAACGCCTCGACGTCGAGCTTCTTGAACTCTTCGGCGTAGTCGAAGTCCTGCCCGAGCGGATTGCCCTTCTCGTTCTGCTTGTGCAGAACCGAGACGTCGACCTGCTCCGGCCACCAGTCGCGGTTGGTCAGCGGAGCGTGCGTCTTCGGCTTCGGCGAATCGATCGCCGGGTTCTCGCTCTCGCTATGACTGGCCGTCTTGGCGTCGTCGTGCGGGGGGCGAGCATCGGATGTATCAGATGACACAGCGTTCCTTCCGGTGGGTTGATTGGGCTGTGATCACGGGTGTGATCGGAAAACTTGTGAGGCCGCCTGCGCGACGCAGTCCGGGCACAGGCCCCAGTAGATGACCTCGGCCTCGTCGAGGACGAAACCGTCGAGCGCGCCGTCGGCGTCCGACGGGGTCAGACACGGCGCCTCGCCGATGGCGCAGTCCACGTCGGCGATGACGCCGCACGAGCGGCAGACGACGTGGTGATGGTTGTCGCCGACGCGCGACTCGTAGCGCGCGAGCGACCCCGACGGCTGGATGCGGCGTACCAACCCGGCGCTGGTGAGGGCGGCGAGCACGTCGTAGACCGCCTGGCGGGACACGTCCGGCAGGTTGACCCGAACGGCACCCACGATGGTCTCGGTGTCGGCGTGCGGATTACCGTAGACCGCCTCGAGCACCGCCACCCGCGGACGCGTCACGCGGAGATCGACAGCGCGCAGCTGCTCCGCGTAGTCAGGTGATGAGGGCACGCTGCCAATATGCCCCCTTTTCTGGAATGAGTCAAGACTTTGTCTCGGCGTGTCTCACCGGCCGTCCCGGCACCACCGCCCCTATTGACGACGCCGAAACTGACTAGTGACAAGGCTTTTCGACGCGGCACAGCAGATTCACAGCAGTGTTGAACATGCCGGACACGGTGGACCGCTGGTACTCTTCGGAACCTGCTGGGCTTTGGCCCGTGCGCGGTCGGGGGAGTGGGCCGCCGGCTGACCGGCATGCGAGATCGAGACGAAACCAGCTACGCAAGTCCGCGAAGAGAGTGTTGTGCGCACCGGAGAAATCAAAGCCCTATCCGGCTTGCGCATCGTCGCCGCGATCTGGGTGGTGCTGTTCCACTTCCGGCCGCTGCTCGAGCAGTCGGTGCCCGGCTTCCGCTCGGCGCTGGCGCCGGTGCTCAACTGCGGTGCGCAGGGCGTCGACCTGTTCTTCATGCTCAGCGGGTTCGTGCTGACGTGGAACTATCTCGACCGGATGGGGCCGTCGTTCGATTGGAAGGCGACGCTGCGCTTCCTGTGGCTGCGGTTGGCCCGGGTATGGCCGGTGTATCTGGTCACGATGCACCTGGCCGCGCTGTGGATCATCTTCACGCTGCACGTCGGGCACATCCCGTCCGAGGCCGCCGAATCGCTGACCGCGATGAACTACCTGCGCCAGGCGCTGATGATCCAGCTGTGGTTCGTGCCCTACTTCGACGGGTCCAGTTGGGACGGGCCCGCGTGGTCGATCAGCGCCGAATGGTTGGCGTATCTGTTGTTCGGCGCGCTGATCCTGGTGATCTTCCGGATCAACCGGTCCACGCGGGCGCGCGGCCTGATCGTGCTGGCGTTCGTCGCCACGCTGCCGCCGATCATGCTGCTGCTGGCCACCGGGTTGTTCTACACGCCGTGGAGCTGGCTGCCGCGCATCGTCATGCAGTTCACCGCGGGCGCGCTGGTGTGCGCGGCGGTGCGCAAGCTGAATCCCGGCGACAAGGCGCGACGCGTGGCGGGCTACGCGGCCGTGCTGATCGGTGCCACCATCGTGGCGATCCTGTACTGGCTCGACGCGCACCCGGTGCCCAAGGTGCTCGACAGCGCGGGCCTCGTCGACATCTTGTTCGTGCCGCTGCTGCTGACGCTGGCGATCGGGACGGGCAGCCTGCCGTGGCTGCTGGCGCTGCGACCGGTCGTGTACCTGGGGCATGTCTCGTTCAGCCTCTACATGGTTCACGAGCTGGTGCATACCAGCTGGAACTGGATGGTGTTGCAGTTCGAGCTCAGTCTGCGGCCTGACCTGGCGGGCAAGCTCATAATGGTTGCGTTGCTTGGCGTCGCGCTGATCGGCGCGGTCGTGCTGTATCACTTCGTCGAGGAGCCTGCCCGTAAATGGATGCGCAGCATGATGAGCGCCCGCGGCGATTCATCGCCCAATTCGGGTCAGGGCAGATTGGCGTCCCTGCACGACGCGAAGGACGAACGAGCTCAGGTGGTTTCGGCCCGCGCCGGTTGATCTCGGCGGCGGCGGTACTCGCCTTCGCGGCGGCCGTCGTGTTCGCCGGCGCACAGCGCACACCGGTGCAGGAGCGTGACGTCGTCGCGCTGCAGTACAGCGTCAACCGCATCGCGGTGGTCGGCGATTCCTATACGACCGGCGGGGAGCTGGGTGGTCTGGGCGCCAACGGCTGGACCGCGCAGGCGTGGCGGCTCCTCGCGGCGCAGGGGCTGGCGACCAGTGCCGACGTCGGCGCCGAGGGTGGGGCCGGTTACGGCACCCGCGGCAACCGCGGCAGCCTGTTCGAGGACCTCACCGCCCGCACCGTCAAACCCGACGACCGGTTGGTGGTGTTCTACGGGTCCCGCAACGACCAGAACGTCGACCCGACCCAGTACTCGATCCTGGTCTACGGCACCTTCCAGCTGGCGCGCCGGCTCGCACCGTCGGCGAACTTCCTGGTGATCGGCCCGCCGTGGCCGACCGCCGACGTGCCCGGCACGATCGTGCGGATCCGCGACACCCTGCGCTATCAGGCCCGGTTGGCCGGCGCGACGTTCATCGACCCGATCGCGCTGGGCTGGTTCGTCGGCAAGCCGGAGCTGATCGGCGCCGACGGGGTGCATCCCACCGATGCCGGCCACACCTACATGGCGGAAAAGATCGCGCCACTGATCGGCGCGCAGTTGCCGCGTCCGATCTGATCGCACCTATCGTTTCGATCGTGAAACTCGGCGGACGCCTGTACCGGCTCCTGACCCCGCTGATGTCGCTGCGCGTGATCGTGGTCGTGGCAGCCTTGTCGGTGGTGGCGCTGGTGGTCATCCTGGGCGCCTGGGTGTGGTTCGGCGTCACCAACGATCAGTACAGCCAGCTGGATCGGCGGCTGGACTCGGTGAGCAGCCTCGGCGACATCAGCACCCTGCTGCGCACCGCCCAGCAGGACACGGTGGACCAGCCGGTCCCGGACGGCGGGTTGGTGCGCACGGCACGCGTCGACGGGATCACCGTGTCGATCCCGCGCGACATCGTGCTGCCGCAGTTCGACGTCGGCTACACCGACACCACGATCGACGGTGTCGAGTACCGGGTACGCACGTTCAACGCGGGGGACACCTCGATCGCGATCGGCGCGCCGCTGGCCGAGACCCAGCGCCGCATCGACGAACTGCACCGGCGCGTCCTGCTGATCTGCGCGGGCGTGATCGTCGGCACCGTCATCGTCGGGTCGGTGATGTGGTCGATCATGATCAATCCGTTCCGGGTGCTGGCCCAGCAGGCGCGGGCGATCAACGCGCAGTCCAAGCCTGACGAGGTGCAGGTGCGCGGGGTCCAGGAGGCCGTCGAGATCGCCGAGGCGGTCGAGGGCATGCTGGCCCGCATCGGCGACGAACAGCAGCGCACCCGCGCCGCCTTGGAGTCGGCCCGCGATTTCGCGGCGGTGGCGTCGCATGAACTGCGCACCCCGCTGACCGCCATGCGCACCAACCTGGAGGTGCTGTCGACGCTGCAGATGCGCGACGAACAGCGCCAGGAGGTCATCGCCGACGTCATGCGCACCCAGAGCCGCATCGAGGCCACGCTGACCGCGCTCGAACGGCTCGCCCAGGGTGAGCTGACCACCGTCGACGACTTCGTGCCCGTCGACATCACCGAGCTGCTCGACCGCGCCGCGCACGACGCGATGCGCAACTATCCCGGGCTGCGGGTGTCGCTGGGGTCGTCGACGACCGTGCTGATGGTCGGGCTGCCAGCCGGGTTGCGCCTGGTCATCGACAATGCGATCACCAACGCGATCAAACACGGCGGCGCCACCGAGATCGTGCTCGGCGTGGGCAGTTCCGGCGCCGGTGTCACGATCACCGTCGACGACAACGGCAGCGGCATCCCCGAAGACGAGCGGGCCGCGGTCTTCGCGCGGTTCTCCCGCGGGTCGACGGCGGCGCGGTCGGGTTCCGGGCTGGGCTTGGCGCTCGTCGCCCAGCAGGCCGAGTTGCACGGCGGCACCGCCGCGATGGAGGCCAGCCCGCTCGGCGGCGCGCGACTCGTGCTGCGGTTGCCGGCGCCGAGCTGACTACCATCCGGGCATGGCGAAACTCGAGTTGGCCCGCGAACTGACGCTGAGCCCGGCCGACGCGTGGGCACACGTGTCGGACCTGAACTCCCTCGGCGACTGGTTGGTGATGCACGAGGGCTGGCGCAGCGAGTTGCCCGACGAGCTGTCGGTCGGCACCCAGATCGTCGGCGTGGCGGGAGCCAAGGGGCTGCGCAACCGGGTCACCTGGACCATCAAGAAGTACGAGCCGCCCACGCTGATCGAGGTGAGCGGCAACGGTGTCGGCGGCACCCGGTACGGCCTGACGATGAAGGTGGCGCCGACGAAAACCGGCAGCGCGTTCACCCTCACCCTCAATCTCGGCGGCGCGCCGCTGTTCGGCCCGATCGGGGCGGCCGCGGCGCGCGCGGTCAAGGGCGACATCGACCGCTCGATCCGGCGGTTCGAGGAGCTCTACGGCTAGCGGTTGAGCGGATCCGCAGCGGGTAACACCGTTCGATGCCGCAGACGATGGATTTGACCGTTGTGGACCCTCGAACCGGCGACCTGGTCACCCGGATCCCGATCACCGATTCCGCGACCTGTGCCGAGGCGGTGGCGCGGGCGCGCGCCGCGGCCCCCGGATGGGCGCGCACCCCGGCCGCCGACCGCGCGGCGGCGCTGGCCAAGGCCGCCGAGTCGGTGCGCGCAGCGGCCGACGAACTGGCCGCACTCAACGAACGCGAGACAGGCAAGCTGCGTGACGACGCGATAGGCGGGGTCGAGGCGGGTGTGGGCACCCTGGTGCAGTACGCCGAGCTGGGCCCGCTGCACCGCGGCCGCAGTCTGCACGGCGCTTGGGCGGCAACGGATTTGATGATCCCTGAACCGCGCGGCGTGGTGGCGGTGCTGACGCCGTGGAACGATCCGGTCGCGGTGGCCGCCGGTCTGCTGGGCGCGGCGCTGGTCACCGGAAACACCGTGGTGCACAAGCCCAGTGAACGCTGCCCGCAGACCGGGCGGCGCTTCGCCGAGCTGCTGGCCGAACAGCTGCCGGACGGCGTGCTCGAGATCGTCGACGGCGACGGCACTGTCGGTGCGTACCTCGTCGCCGACGACGTCGACGTCGTGTCGCACGTCGGGAGCAGCGCGACGGGCAACGCGATCTCGCGGGTGTGCGCCGAACGTGGCGCGAAAACCGTTCTGGAGAACGGCGGTAACGATGCGCTGATCGTCGACGCCGGAGTGGATCCCCGGTGGGCCGCGGAGCAGGCCGCGCTGGGAGCGTTCGCCAACGCCGGTCAGATCTGCGTGTCGGTGGAACGGATCTTCGTCCACGAATCGGTGTCCGACGCGTTCCTCACCGAACTGGTCACGCAGGCCCGCGACTGGGCGGACCGGATCGGACCGATGGTGGACCGACGGCAGCGCGCCGTCGTGCAGAGCCATGTCGACGACGCGGTCGCCAACGGCGCACGACTGCTGATCGGTGGCGCGACGCCCGAGGGGCCCGGATCGTTCTATCCGCCCACCGTGCTCGCCGACTGCACCCCCGATATGGCGGTGCTCCGGGACGAGACGTTCGGGCCGGTCGCTCCGGTGCGCGTGTGCCCGGACTTCGCCGCCGCGTTGCGTGCGGCCGCCGACGACCGCTACGGATTGGCCGCCACCGTGCTCACCCCGGACATGGCGCACGCACAGGAGGCCTGGCGCGCGCTGCCGGTCGGCACCGTCAAGATCAACGATGTGTTCGGCGGCGCGCCCGGCGGAGCGTCACAGCCGCGCCGCGCCAGCGGCAACGGTTTCGGGTTCGGACCCGAGTTGCTCGACGAGATGACAGCGGTGAAGGTCGTGCACTGGTCGGCCCCGCCGACCTCGTGAGCTAGCAAACTCGTAGCGGGTTTTCGGCGGCCCGCCGGACATGGGGTGGCCTGCGAAAAACGGCCGCGCCAAGTTAATTAGGTCAGCGGCACATCACCTGCGCGTTCTCCGCGTGAGTCAATTTTCGTCGAAAAATGTTGTTGATCATGAACATTCGTGGGTACGTCTCTCAGCACCGAAGTCCATTCCGATGTCCCGATGGCAGCAACGTCGGGCCGGCCAGGGAGAAGAGCATGAGTACGCAAGGACTCACCCCGGAAGAGATCGACGCCGAAGTAGCCACGGCGCTGCCCGACAAGGAAGTCGTCTCGATCCTCGATCTCAATGTCGACGTCGACGTGTTCCTCGACGTGGCATCACCGATCGATCTCGCGGTCGCGGCACAACTCAACGTGGCCGCACCGATCGACGCCGCTGCCGGTGCCAACGTGTTGTCCTACAACTCGACAGCCGGCGCGATGGTGGACCAGAACGCCGCGGTCGATCAGATCATCGAAGCCGATGCGACGGCGATCTCGACGCAGGACAGCGCGATCGACCAGACCGACGAAGCCGACGGCGATCCCGCGCCGCCGCCCCCCGACGACGGCGGCACCGTCGAGGTGGGCGACCTGTCCACCCTGGAAGGTCCGCTGCTCAACGTCGATGTCAACGTCGACCTCGACACCGACTTGACCGCGCCCATCGCCGGCGCGGTGGCGGCCAACGCCAACGTGGCGGCGCCGATCAGCGCAGCGGTGTCGGCCAACGTGCTGTCGGTCGATTCCGATGCGGACGCGATCTCGTATCAGGACGCGGTGATCAACCAGGAGCTGCGCGGCACGACGTACGCCGGCGCCGACCAGGTTTCCGATGTCGCGCAGGGCACTTCGCAGCCTGACGCCGGTGACGCCACCGGCGGTACCGCGGGCGCGGACACCTCGGGTCCGGCCGGTGGTACCGGCGACTCCGGCGACAGCAGCGGCGCGTCGGCCGGCTGAGCCTGACCGGCAGGTGACCGGCGGAGGTCGGAGATGACGGTGATCACCGGGACGGCGCAAGCGGTTCCGCGTCGTCCGGACGGCGTCGAGCTGATCGGGGAGATGGCGGGATCCGGGTACCGGGTGCCGCCGTCCCTCGCGCGCCGCGCGGACGGCCAGACGGTTCAGCTGACGCCGCTGCTGTACGCCACGCTGTGTGCAATCGACGGTGAGCGCACCACCGCCGAGGTGGCGGCCGCGGTGTCGGCGTCGACCGGCCGGACCGTCACCGCCGACAACATCGAACAGTTGGTCGCCAAGAAGTTGCGTCCGCTGGGGCTGGTCTGCGGCGCCGATGGCGGCGAACCCGAGCTGAAGAAGCGAAACCCGTTGCTGGGATTGCGCTTGCGCCGCGCCGTCACCGACCCGGAGCAGACCCGCAGACTGACCGATCCGTTCCGTGTGTTGTTCCGGCCGTGGGTGGTGGTCCCCATCCTCGCCGCGTTCGCCGTCGTGGTGTGGTGGGTGTCGTTCCGCAAAGGCCTGGCCGCGGCGGCCTATGACGCCTTCGAGCGTCCCGGCCTGTTGATCCTGGTCTTCGCGGTGACGGTGCTGTCCGCGGGATTCCACGAGTTCGGGCATGCGGCGGCCGCGCGGTACGGCGGGTCCACGCCCGGCGTCATGGGGTTCGGTCTCTATCTACTCTGGCCGGCGTTCTACACCGACGTCACCGACTCGTACCGGCTCGGACGCAGCGGCCGACTGCGCACCGACCTCGGCGGGCTGTACTTCAATGCGATTGTGGCCGTGGGCATCACCGGTTTGTGGCTGTGGCTACGGTACGACGCGCTGCTGCTGGTGGTCGCCACGCAGATCATCCAGATGATCCGCCAGCTGACCCCGCTGGTCCGGTTCGACGGTTATCACGTGCTGGCCGACCTCACCGGCGTGCCGGACCTGTACGGCCGGATGAAGCCGACGCTGCTCGGAATGTTGCCGTGGCGTTGGGGCGACCCGCGGGCGCGCGAACTCAAGTGGTGGGCCCGAATCGTGGTGACCGCGTGGGTCATTGTGGTGGTGCCGCTGCTGCTCGGCATGATCACGTTGGCAATCCTGGCGCTGCCCCGGCTGATCGGCTCGGCGTGGGCCGGCCTGAACAAGCAGCAGGACGTGCTGGCCACCGCATGGGCCGACGGCGACATGGTGCAGGCGACGGCGCGGGTACTGGCGATGGTCGCGATCGTCATCCCGATGGCGGGCCTGTTCTATCTGTTGGTCAGGACGGTGCGGCGTATCGTCGCGACCGCGTGGCAGGGCACGAAGGGCAAGCCCCTGCGGCGCCTGCTCGCCGGGCTGGTCGGCGCGGCGGCACTGGCCGGGATCGCGTACGCCTGGCTGCCGCACGACAACAACTACCGCCCCATCGAGGCATCCGAACGCGGCACGCTCAGCGACATCTTCTACGCGTTGCGCGTCGAGCGATTGGGTGACGGGCAACGAGCCGTGAGCGCCGCGGCGCAACCGGTGGCGGCGACCCAAGCGTTGGCGCCGGGACAACGCGGCGTCATGCCCGCGCTGTGGGACACCCGCACACCCGCGCCGACCTTCCGCACGCCGCAGCTGGCCGTGATCCTCGTGCCCCGCACGCCGGCGGGGGCACCGACAGGAGGCGGGCCCGCGGTCGTGTCGCCGTCGTCGCTGACCGCACCCGCGCAGGATCAGGGGTGGGTGTTCCCGTTCGACAAGCCGCTCGCTCCCGAACCGGGTGACAACCAGGCCCTCGCGGTGAACACCACCGACAACACCGTCGTGTACGATACGGCGTTCGCGCTCGTCTGGGCCACCGACGAGGAGTACGCGATGAACGTCAACGAGGCGCATGCGTACGCCTCATGCGAGAACTGTGCCGCGGTGGCCGTGGCGTATCAGGTGGTGTTCGTCGTCGACGCCGAGGAAGGCAACGACAACGTCGCCGTCCCGCAGAGCCTCGCCGGCGCGTTGAACTACGACTGCGTCAACTGCATGACGTATGCGTTGGCGCGCCAGTTGTTCGTCACGCTCGACGAGGACCTCTCCGATTCGGCCAAGGCGGAGCTGGACGAACTGTGGACGGAGATCGCCGCCTATGGTGAGCAGATCGCCGCCGGTGAGGCCGATCTGAACAAGGTCGATGCGACGCTCGCCGACTACACCAGACAAATCATGGTGATCGTCGAGGAGGACCAGCCCGGCACCTTCCCGACCGAGCTCTATCCGTCGCTGACCCAGACGTCGGCGCCACCGAGCACCAGCGCGGCGCCGTCGGCGTCGGCGACGAGTCCGGCGCCGAGCACGTCGGCGTCCGCGGTGGCGACCGAAACCGCGACGGCCACCGGCACGGCCACCGAGGAGCCCACCTCGGCGACGAGTCCGCCTACGACGCAGACTGATTCGGCGACATCGGAGCCGGCCACCGACACCGTCACAGTCACCGACCCGACCACCGACGGCGACACCACCTCCAGCGATACCGCCGGGACGACGGACACCGACGCCGGCTCGGCGGCGGACTCGTCGGCGGACTCGTCGGACTCGTCGGCGTCCTGACGCCTCAGTCCTCCTTGCGGATCAGCCGGCCCAGCGCCTCGCGGTCGGCTGCCAGGAGCTCCTCGATGCGCGGCTGGTTGACGTCGGCCACGATGATCTCGCCGACCTCCTGGTACACGTCGCTGAAGATGCCGTGCGACTTCATCTTCTCGGTCTGATAGATGTTGTCCTCGGTCGGCGTGACGTAGTAGACGATCTCGGCCTTGAAGCGGTGGATCAGCCAGAGGTGCACGACGCTCATCAGCCGCTTCTGACGGAGCTTTTCGGCGAAGGTGTTCTGGTCGCGGACGGTCAGAATGCTGCGCCCATGCCGGTCCTTGATCGGATCGACGATGACGTTGGCCAGCTTCTCGTCCTCACCGTCGCCGCGCTCACCGTAGATCCCGAGTTCGAGCACATCCGAGCCGGGCCGGGTCGGGAACAGCTGCACCCGCAGCTTCTCGTCGAGCTGATAGTGCTCGCCCCACATTGCCAGCCACTCCTCGAGCAGCTTCTTGGGCACCTCGGTCTGCACCAGGTGCTGATGCTGCGTCGAACCCTTGCCCATCGCTTTCGTCGTCGCCAACCGGCCCGAGGAGGCCGCCAACGCGGCGTCGCTGCGCGGTCCGCCGACGAGCGTCTGCGGTGTGCGGTAGGGAGATTCGACCAGGCGCATCTTGCGCTGCAACCGGGCCAGCGCCAGCATGCCGTCCTGCTGCAGCGCGGTGGCGAACTCCTCCGACGCCACACCGTCGACCTGGTGCCCGCCGTAGGTGATGAAGTTGAACACGAACCCCAGCTTGCCGAGTTCCTCAGGGAACGCGCGCATCTCGTCGTCGGTCATGCCGGTCGTGTCCCAGTTGAACGACGGCGACAGGTTGTAGGCCAGCATCTGGTCGGGGAACTCGGCGTGGATCGCCTCGGCGAACTCGCGGGCATCGGCCAGGTCGGCGGTCTTGGTCTCCATCCACAGGATGTCGGCGAACGGCGCCGCGGCCAGCGACTTGGCGATCGCGTACGGGATGCCGCCGCGCACCTGGTAGTAGCCCTCCGGCGTCTTGGCCAGTTCACAGTCCCACCCGACCGCGGCGCCGATCTCGCGGGCCTTCTCCCGCGCTGTGTACAGCGGTGCGCGCTGCGCGAACTCGCGCCAGTCGGCGACGCTCATGTCGAGTCGCTCGCCCTCGCTCTCGCGGAACTCCAGCAGTTCGGCGACGGCCTCGCCGTAGGTCATCAGGCCGGCGTCGATCTGCCACGCGTCGACGAACTTCGACTCCGCCCCGTCGAAGATCTCGTCGATCGCGCCGTCGGGCCGATCCTGATACTCCGCGGCGGCCTGCCGCACCGCCTCGCCGATGCCGTGCTGGTCCAGCCACGCGTTGGCGGTGGCGTACTCGCCGTCGGGCAGCGCGTAGAGCAGGTGGCCGTTGAGTTCGGTGACGCCGGCCTCGTAGAACCGCCGCATCATCGCCAGATAGCAGGACTTGTACGACGGGATCCGCAGGTTGGTCACGCCGAGCAGGAACGGCTGATCGCGTTCGTCGGCGCGGCTGTCGATGAGGTTCGCGGCCTCCGCGTCGGTGCGGGCGACGATGATGCCCGGCACCCGCATGATGTCGAGTTGGAAGCGGGCGGTGTTGAGCCGCTTGATCTGCTCGTCGGACGGCACCAGCACCTTGCCGCCCTGGTGGCCGCACTTCTTGGTGCCGGGACGCTGATCCTCGATGTGGTAACCCGGCACACCGGCCTCGACAAAACGTCGAATCAGGTTGCGCACGTGGGGGTCTCCGCCGTGCCCGGTGTCCGCGTCGGCGATGATGAACGGCCGGAAATCGACCGCGGGAGTGGCGGCGCGCTGCTTCTCCGACATCTGCAACCGCAGATACTCCTGGTTGCGGTCGGCGGTGAGCAGGGCGCGGACCAGGCCGGCGGCTTCCTCGGGCACCTGGCTGAGCGGGTAGCTGGCGAGGTCGGGGCCGGGGTCCTCGGTGGTCGACCCTTTCGCCGAGGTCGCCCAGCCGCCGAGGTAGATACCCTCGATGCCCATCCGCTTCATCGTCACGGCCTGCCCCGGCGAGTACGGCCCGAACGTGGTGATGCTCTTCTTCTGGGCGTACAGCTCGCGCAGCCGCTCGTAGAAGGCGGTGGCCGCTTCCCGCGCGACGATGTAGTCCGACGGGATCGTGCCCCGCTGCTCGACGACCTGGCGGGCCGAGTAGAGCCGGATGATCCCGTCGAACCGCGGGCTGTCGAAGTACCGCTGAGTGGCCGCGACATCCCGCTCGAACGGGGTTTGGGCTGCGGCGTCCGTTTCGATGATGGCCATGAACCCACAGTACGACCCGCTATTCGCCGGGGATGGCGTTATCAGCAGGGCCGTGCGCGCCAGGTCCGCGGCGAGGTGCCGTGAACGCGGCGGAAGAGCCTGCTGAAGTAGCCCGGGTCGGCGATACCCACGCGGTGAGCGACCTCGGCGACCGGCAGGTCGGTGTCGGCCAGCAGTCGCCGGCTCGCGGCCATCCGCCGCTCGATGATCCAGTCCTGCACGGTGCGACCCGTGCGGCGACGCACGATCGTGGTGAGGTGCCCGGGCGACAGACCCACGTCGGCGGCGACGTCGCGCAGCGACAGCGGTTCGCCCAGGCGGCGGTCGATCACCGCGAACACCTCGGCGAGCAGCGGCTCTCCCGAGTGGCGCAGGTCGCCGACGACATCGACCGCGACACGGGCGAGATCGATCAGCAGCAGAACCAGGTGTGCCAGCGCCGCCTGCCGGTAGCCGTCGCGGCGTTCGGCCAGTTCGGCTTCGATCGAGGCGATCGCCGTCCGCCACGGCTCCACCCGCTCGGCCGGCAGCCGCAGCTCCAGCAGCCCGCCCGCCTCGCCGTGCAGGAACGGGAACAGCAGCGGGTGCTCGCGCCAGGTCGGCCGCGCACCCTCTGACTCCAGCGCCGCCGGATCGAAGAACACGCCGACACCACCGTCCGGCCGGGCCACGGGGTCGAGGACTTCGCCGGCCGCCGCCACCAACACCACCGCAGAGTCCGGGACGAACCACAGCGCCGGGAAGTCGTGAATATGTCTGCCCCGTTGCAGCAGTTCTTCGTTGCTGGCCCGCGCGACAGAAACCGGGGGAGCGCCGGGACCGGTCGGGTAGCCGTAGATCGGCACCCCGTCGCGGTGCCGGACCAACCGGGACGCCAGCGTCATGGCACCGAAGATAGTCCGGGTTTCGCTGATGATCACCCAACATCCCGGATCGGTACCGATTCACCATGGCAGCATGACCAAAAATTCTCCTGCTGGACCTCCGGCCCATCACCCCGACTACCTGCCCGCCGCCGGCCACGACCTGTTCCTGCCTGGCTACGACCTGCTGACCCGGGTACTGGGCTTCAGCCGCGCCTACCGCACACTGATCGACCAGGCCGACCTGCGCGACGGTCTGTCCGTTCTCGAAGTGGGCTGCGGAACAGGCAATCTCACCGTCCGTGCCCGACGAGCCGCTGCCATCAGAGCGGTCGGCTGCGATCCCGACCCGCGGGCGCTGGCCCGCGCCCAAGGCAAGGCGCGCGGGCTGACCGACCTCACCTTCGACAGGGGTTACGCCCAGGACCTCCCGTACGGCGACGGCGAATTCGACCGGGTGCTCTCGTCGATGATGTGGCACCACCTCGACGACCGCGTGAAAACAGCTGCGGCACAGGAGTTTTTCCGGGTGCTGCGGCCCGGCGGCAGCCTGCACCTGGTCGACATCGGCGGCGACGTCGACACCGGGGATGGCCTGCTGGCCCGCCGCATCCACCGCAGCCCGCATGCCGCAGGCAACCTCGGTGATGCGATCCCGCGCCGGCTGCGCGAGGCCGGCTTCGACTGCCGGCAGATCGGCACGCAACGCGTCCGGCTGATCGGACACGTCGCGTTCTTCAGGGCGGTCCGACCGGTTTGAGGATCAGCGCACCGGGTTCGTCAGCGCGGCCAGACCGTCACCGAGCTCGCAGCGCACCACGTCACCGGGCGAGATCCCCACCGCGCCAGGCGTTCCGGTGGACAGGATGTCACCTGGGTAGAACGGCATCACCTGGCTGTGGAAGCTGAGCAGTTCGGCGGGGGAGAAGGTCATCCCGGCGACGGTGTCCTTGCGGTGCACGGCGCCGTTGTGGATGGTCGCGACCTGCAGGTCCGACAGCGGACCGTGCGCCAGCACCTCGTCGAGGGTGATCAGCTCGGGACCGAAGGCGAAGAAGGTCGGATAGTTCTTGACACGGGTGAGGTAGCGCGGGTTCTCCATCAGCACCGACTCGGCGGTCTGGTCGAGCACCGGCACCACACCGGCGACGTACGACAGCGCCTCGTCGACGCCGACCTGGTGACACGTGCGGCCGATCACGAGACCGAGTTCAGCCTCGGCGGTCACCTTGCCGATGCCCGGCGGCACGACGATGGGCCGGCCGGGTCCGACGATGGTGTGGTCGCCCTTGAGGAACGACGCCGGCGAGGAGCGCGGCGCCTGCTCGCCCAGATCACCGGCGTGTGCGCCGTAGTTCAGCCCGATGCCGAGGATCTTGCGCGGACGGGTCCACGGGGCGAGCACCGGCGCCTCGGTGTCGACGCAGTAATCGTCGGCCACCGCAGCTGTGCCGTCGACCACTGCGGCCAACGCATCGAGACGCTCGGACTCCAACAGCGCCAACAGGTCTCGCGGTGCGTCGGGCAGCAGGCGATCGATCCGGGCCAGCCGCCCGTCGCGCAGGCGGACGCACGGGGCGGGACCGTCGGACAACTGGACGGTGCGTAAACGCATACGACTCCTTTCGGACGGTCAGTGGATGCCGCGGATCAGCCCGCCGTCGACGCGGACGACCGAACCGGTGATGTAGGAAGCTCTTTCGCTGCACAGAAACGCCGCGACGTCGGCGTACTCGTCGGGGCGGCCGTAGCGGCCGAGCGCCATGGTCGCCGCGCTGTCGCGCATCACGTCCTCGGCCGTGCGGCCTTCCCGGTCGGCGCGCCTCTGGTCGAGGAAGCGGGTCCGGTCGGTCTCGATCCGGCCGGGCACGATGACGTTCACGGTGACCCCGTCGCGCCCGACCTCGTCGGACACCGTTTTGGACCAGGCGTGCAGGCTCGCGCGCAGCGTGTTCGACAGGCCCAGGTTGGGCAGTGGGGTATGCGCACCCGAGGAGGTGGAGGTCAGGATGCGGCCCCAACCTCGCTGCCGCATCGCCGGGAGTACCCGGTCGGTCAGCGCGATGACCGACAGCACCATCTGGTCGAAATTCGTGCGCCAGGTGCCGGCGTCCTGTCCGGACGCCGACGTCGGCGGTGGCCCGCCGGTGTTGTTGACCAGGATGTCGACCGGTCCCAGGGCCCGTTCCACCTCGGTCACGCCGGTATCGATGCGGTCCAGGTCGGCGAGGTCCCACACCACGGGCACGGCCTTGGCGCCGGTGGCCTGGACCCGCGCTGCGGTGGCGGCCAGGCCCTCGCTGGACCGACCGGCGACCGCGACGTTGACGCCCTCTTCGGCCAGCCGTACCGCGATCGCGCCGCCCAGCCCGCCGCTGGCACCCAGCACCAGGGCGGTTCGTCCGGCGATACCGAGATCCATTGTCACGCTCCTTTATCGAGTGGCCGGGAGGGGCAGCGTGGTCAGGTGCTGCTCGAGCAGCGGCACCAGGCTGCCGGGCAGTGGCCTGGCCGGGCGGCGCACCCGCGCGCAGGCGACTTGTGACCAACTCTTTTCCCTTCGGTCACACCTAACGACAATTCGCGGGTCCGCACTCGAACTTTCCCGGCAGAAAGTTGATTCTTGATGCTCCCGAGGACCAAGTGGCCACCACGGCTCTCGTCGGGGGGTGGGGTCATCAATGAATCACCTTGCAGTTTCCAACGTTTCGACGACATGTTCGGCGATCGCGAGCGCCGACGTCGCGGCGGGAGACGGCGCGTTGCGCAATACCACCACTCGCTCGCGGATGCTGATTCGGAAGTCGTCGACGAGGCCGCCATCGGCGTCGAGGGCCTGCGCACGGATGCCGGCGCTGCCCGGGACGACGTCGTCGTCGCTGAGGTCGGGCACGTAGGCGCGCGCCGCGGCGACGAACCGGCGCTTCGACAGCGAGCCGTGCATCTCCCGCATACCCGTGCGCCAGTGTTGGCGCGCGAACCGCCAGAACGCCGGTGTCCTGGCGACCTCGGTGAGATCGGCAATCGAGAACTCCCGCCACGAGTAACCCTCACGGGCCAGCGCGAGCACGGCGTTGGGTCCGATCAGCACCTCACCGTCGACCCGCGGGGTGACGTGCACCCCCAGGAACGGGTACCGGGGGTCCGGGACCGGATACACCAGGCCGTTGACGAGGTTGCGGCGGTGCGGTTTGAGCGCGTAGTACTCGCCGCGGAACGGCATGATCACGGGATCCGGTCCGTCACCGGCTATTTCGGCCAGCCGGTCGCTCTGCAGGCCGCCGCAGGCGATGACCCGGTCGAAGGCCGCCTCCTGTTCGCCGCCGGCGGTGCGGGTGGTGACGACCACCTCGGTGGGGGTGGCGCGCAGCCCGACCACCTCGTGGCCGAGGCAGATCTTCGCGCCTGTGGCGACCGCATCGCCGGCCAGCGCCTGGGTCACCGCGGCGAAGTCGACGATCGACGTCGACGGCGAGTGCAGCGCCGCGATGCCCCGCACGTTCGGCTCGATCTCGGCCAACTCCTGCGCCCCGATGATCCGCACGCCCCGAACCCCGTTGGTCAGCGCCTTCTGCTCGATGTCGGCGAGCCGGGATCGTTCGTCGTCGGTGAGGGCGACCAATACCTTGCCGCACGCGATCCGGCGGATGTCCCGTTCGGCGCAGTACTGTTCGAGCAGACCCACGCCGCGGCGACACAGCAGCGCCTTCTGCGACCCGGGCTGGTAGTACAGGCCGGCATGCACGACTCCGCTGTTGCGTCCGGTCTGATGGGACGCGAGGCGGTCCTCCTTCTCGAACAGCGTCACCTCGGTTTCCGGGTGGCGCCGCAGCATTTCGCGGGCGACCGCGACTCCGACGATGCCGCCGCCTATGACGGCGAGGCGGCTCATCGATGCCCTCGCGCGGAGTGCAGGGGCGAACCGGGGACGTCGAGGTCCCCCAGCGTGGGATGCGGCAGAGTCAACAGCATGGAATCGCGAACCTGCGCCCAATCGTAGACCTCAGGGTCGGTGCCCGGCCTGCGCATCGGTTAGCCGGCCCGGGTAGTCACCGTTCGGTTACGGTACGGCATCTCATTGGCCCTGAGCCATGGGCGAATTGGCGCATCGGGCAAATCTGACGGTACAAGTGAATACAGTGCTTCCGCCCGCGCGCCGTCGAGAAAGAGCAACGAGTCATGAGACGCATTTACGCCTTGGTGATCGGTGTCGCCCTGTTGGCGACCGTCCCTGGGGTGGCGACTGCCGCACCGTCGGCACGGTCCGCGGTCAACCAGCAGGCCGTCGACCTCGTCATCGCCCGCGGACTGGCGCAGCGCGGCGTCCCGTTCTCCTACGGCGGCGGTGATGCCAACGGCCCGACGATGGGCAGCGGCACCGCTGACAATGTCGCGGGTCTCGACACCGAGGGGCACATCGTCGGTCTGAACCCGGCCGTGAGCACCGTCGGGTTCGACGCCTCGGGGCTGATGGTCTACTCGTTCGCCGGCATCGGGGTGAAGCTGCCCCGGTCGTCGGGTGCGCAATACACCGTCGGTCAGAAGGTGCTGCCGTCCGAGGCGCTGCCAGGAGATCTGATCTTCTACGGCCCCAACGGAAATCAGAGCGTCGCGCTGTTCCTGGGCAACGGCCAGATGCTCGAGGCCACCGATCCGGCCGTCACCGTGTCACCGGTGCGCACCAACAACATGGCGCCGTATCTGGTTCGCATCATCAAGTAAGCCTGAGTCGGCTACGAGGTGGCACGCTCCCGTGCGCGCTCGAGTTCGGCGATCAGCGCGTCGACCTCATGACGACGCTCGGCCGGAACGTTGAGCGAGTAGAACGTTCCCACACCGACGATCACCTGAAGCAACTGCTCCTTCTCGCCGCCGAACAGCTTCTTGCGCCTGCTGAACTCCTTGATCTGGGTGCCCGAGTACTGATCGGCGGGATTGCGGCCGCGGGAGGTTCCGGCGCGCAGCTTCTCGACCCAGTTGCCGTCGACGACGATGCTCTCGCCGTCGATGCCGTCTATCCGAAACATTCGGTGATCCTATCCGCGCCGAGCACTATCCGACGGCGAACGGTGTATCGGCGGTACCGATGCGGTTCAGCGGTTCCGGCGTGACCGCGGCCGCCTCGACGACACCCTGACCGGCGGTCATCGAGCCGTCGAGAGCGATGCGGTAGCGCGCCGTTCGGCGCTGCCCTTTGGGCATCGGCCGCACATCGGCGTACGTGCCGAGGTAGTCGACCCCCAGGCCCGCGGTCGGATGCTCGACAAGTGCCCAGCTGCCGGTGTTTTCGTCGAAGCGGTGCACCGTGCCCGCCGGGATCGATGTCGGGTTCGGTGCGCAACTGCAGTGGCCGAGCACCAGCACGACTCCGACGTCCGGGTAGTCGACCGCGGAGTCGTTGCACATCGTGACCTCGACTTCGACGGGCGGGCCGCCGGGCGTCACCGGCCCGATATCGCTGAGTGTCAGGGTGATTCGGTCGGCCTCGGGCACCGTCTGGTAGGCCTCGACGGCGACTGGCGGCGCGCTGGCCGGATCGACCGCGCAGTCGGTACGGGCCGGCGTCTCGGTCGCCGGCGAGGAGCAGCCGACCAGGATCGCCGCGGCGGCCGCGACGCCGACCGTCACGCGTTGGTTCATGGGGCAATTCAACCGTTCGGTCGCGGTACCGATCCCAACAACGGCCTCACACCGGCAACACCTCGACGGGGTCTCCGAGCCGGATCGTCCCCGAACTGAGCAGGCGGCAGGCCGCGCCTCCGCGCCCACGCAGGGCGGCGGCGGCGCCCGGTCCGATCCAGTCGTCGAGCAGGCGGCAGGGCGCCGACACCCGCACCACCTCCAGCAGCACGTCGCCGACGAGCAGCCGGGTGCCGGGCCGCGTCGGGATCTCACCCGCGTCGACCGTGACGTTGCGCCGCGTGCCCGCCTGATCGAAGGGACGACCGAGATCGGCGGCCGCCCGGTCGAGCAGTTCCTGGGACTGCAGGGTGACGTGCCGGTGCTTGGTGCCGTGATACCGGTCGCCGACCAGCCCGACGCCGGCCTCGGCGACCACCGCCTCGACCGAGCGCGTCGGCAACCGACTGCCCGGGGCGATGTTCAGCGCGATGACGTGCACGGCCGAAGTGTAGGTGCGCCGCGACGATCGCTGATAAAGAGGACGGGTGACGTCGACACTGGGATCTGCCGAAGGAACGCTGGACCGGGCGCGCAGCATGCGTGAGCTGGTGGCGGCCGAAGCCGCGGAGTCGGAGCGGCTCCGCACGCTCAGCCCCGCGATCGTGGCGGCGATGTGGGACACCGGGCTGATGTCGGCGTTCAACCCGCGGCAGGCGGGCGGCGCCGAACCGTCGTTCGCGGAGATGATCGAAACCTGGATCGAGATGGCGTGGCAAGACGGCTCGTTCGGGTGGACCGGCATCGCCAATCTGCCGTCGTCGTTTGCAGCGGCGGCCTACCTGCCCGACGCCGGCTTCGCCGAGGTGTTCTCCGCGAACGACAACCGCGTGACGATGGGCGGACAGTTCTTCCCCAACGGGCAGGGCACCGCCGTGCCCGGCGGATACCGGCTCACCGGGGCGTGGAGCTTCGGGTCGGGCATCGGGCATTCGGAGTACGTCGCGGCCGGCTTCCTGCCGATGGACGGCACGGAGATGCGGTGGGTCAGCGAGGGCGTGCCCGACATGCAGGTCGCGATCCTGCCGCGCGCGGACGTCAGCTTCAACGACGGCTGGCATGTGCAGGGGCTCAAGGGAACCGGGTCCTACGACTACAGCATCGACGACGTGTTCGTGCCCGCGGAACGGACGTTCGCCCTGTTCACTCGCGAGCCCTTGCGCGGTTCCTCGCCGGCGACCCGGATGGGCATGATGCCGGTGACGGCGGCCGGTCACGCCTCGTGGGCGCTGGGCGTGGCCAAGAGCATGCTCGACGACGTGCAGGAGTTGGCCGCGACGAAGTTCCGGATGAGCGATATGGCGTCGCTGGCCAGTCGGCCCACCTTTCAGAAAGGACTGGCCCACCACGTCGCGGCGTGGCGGGCGGCGCGCCTGCTGGTGCACGACGCGTTCGCCACCGCCGAAGCCAGTGTCGCGGCGGGGGAGGACCTCACCCCGGGCCTGCGCGCTGACATGCGGGTCGCGGCCGTGTACGCCACCGATGTGGCGCGCCAGTGCGCGGAGTGGGCGCATCTGGTCGCGGGTACCAGTTCGATCCGTGAGGGCACCCGGCTGGAGCGCGCGTTCCGCGACTTGTACACCGGTACCCAGCACGCGTTCATCAGCGAGAAGGTGGCGATCGATGCGGCCCAGATCTGGTTGGGCGTCATCGACGATCAGTTCGGTCTCTGATCACCGGGCGACGAAATCGGCGATGATGCGGCCGAGTTCGGCGCCCCGCTGCTCCTGGATGAAATGCCCGGCGCCGGCCACCGTCGTGTGCGGTTGACCCTCGGCTCCTGGGACGTGCTCGGCGAACACCCGGTCCCAGCCGCGCGTCGCGGGATCGCCGTCGGAGTACGCGGTCAGGAACGGACGGCGGAAGTCGGCCAGCGCGGCCATCGTGTCCCGTCCGATCGCGGCGCCGATATCGTTGCGGGTCAACGGGATCAAGGCGATCATCTGACGCAGCCCGGCGGTGAACCGGCGGTCGGGGAACGGCGCGTCGTAGGCGGCGGCGACGCCCGGGCCCAGCGGGCCGGCCACCGCGTCGAGAAAGAAGCTGGGCACCAGTTCCGGGGCCCGCTGGTAGAACGCCACATAGTCGAGCAGCGTTTCCTGGTGCACCACCTGTCCGTCGCCCACGGCGTGGTGCGGCCATTCGAGCTTGCCGGCGAGGGCGGGGTCGCACGTGTGCAGGATCGTGTTGGTCGCGACGACGCGGGCGTACCGGTCCGGGTCGCGGGCCAGCGCGCTCAGTCCGATCGGACCACCCCAGTCCTGGACGACGAGCGTGATGTCGTGCAGGTCGAGTCGACGGATCGCGCTGTGCAGCCAGTCGATATGCCGTTTGAAGGTGTAGTCGGTCGGGTCGGTCAGTTTGTCGGACCGGCCGTAGCCGATGTGGTCGGGGGCGATGACCCGAAGGCCCGCCCCGGTCAGCACCGGGATGACGTGCCGGTAGAGGTAGGACCAGGTGGGTTGCCCGTGCAGCAGCACGACGACCGGCGCGTCGGGCGGACCGGCGTCGACGTAGTGCATCCGCAGCGGGTCGAGCCCTCGGGTGTCGACCTGCACATAGCGTGGTTCGAACGGGAAGTCCGGCAACGCGGCGAACCGGTCGTCCGGTGTGCGCAGCACCGACATCACCTCACCCGCCAACCGCGTCGAGCGCACCGTCGATGACCATGGCGCGCAGGGTTTTTCGGTCGAACTTCCCGCTGGGCAGGGTCGGGATCCGGTCGCTCGACACCACCACCCACCGCGTCGGAACCTTGTAGGCGGACAGCTGCTCGCGGGTGCGGGCGGCCAGCGTGTCGATGTCGACGCCCGAGCCGGCGGGCACGACGACGGCGCATACCTCCTCGCCACGGGCCGGATCGTCGACACCGAGCACGAGGCACTGTGCCACGTCGGCGAATCCCTCGATGACGGCCTCGACCTCCAGCGGCGAGACGTTGGCCCCCGCGGCTTTGATCAGATCGGTGGTCCGTCCCACGTAGAACAACCGTGGGTCGCCCTGGGTGCGGTAGACGCGGTCGCCGGTGTGGTACCACCCGTCCTCGTCGAACGTCTCCCAGCGCTCGCGTTTGTTGTATCCGGCCATCACCCCGATACCGCGGATCAGCAGTTCGCCGACGGTTCCGTCGGGCACCGGGTTTCCGTCGTCGTCGACGATGCACATGTCGGTGTAGGCGAACCCGCCCGCGGTCTCCGACATCGTGCGGTGCACCGGGAAGCCGTCGGGCACGTCGACCATCGCGATGTCGAGGGGACCGTCACGCAGCAGCGGGGCGCTGGTCAGATCGCGGTCGGCGAAGCTCGGATGTTCACGCATCCGTTGGGTGAACGCCGGCCAGCCGACCACCCCGGTCGCGCGTTCTGACTCGATCAGGTCCAGCGCGGCGCCCGGCTCCATTCGCGGCAGGGCGAGCACGGTCACGGGCTCGTGCAGCGCGCCGGTGGCCGCCAGCAGCCCACCGACCCAGAAGAACGGCATCGCGCACAGGATGCGCGCCGGCCCTTCGTTTTTCGTCACCGCGCGGATCGCGGTCGGCCACGTCGACGTCTGCCGTGCCAGTGTGCCGTGGGTGTGCATGACGCCCTTGGGGTCGGCGGTCGAACCGGAGGTGTGGATGACCACGGCGAGGTCGGCGGGCGAGACCTCGGCCTCGGCGGCGGCCAGCACGTCGTCGGGCACGGCACCGTCGTCAGCGTCGCGGCGGGTGGCCCAGGCCGGAACTGTGGCGGAGGTGATGACGATGCGGCGCAGGTACGGCGCGCCCGGCAACGCCAGCCGGGACGGCTCTTGGGTGCGCAGTTCGGGCCAGGCCGCCTCTAAGCGCTCGGCGACGTCGATGTCGAGCACCCGGTCGGGCGCGATGAGCACCGCGATGTCGGCCAGTCGGGCCACCTTCGCGATCTCGGCCGGGGTGTAGAGCGTGCTCAGCGGTACGGCCAGTGCACCGATCCGGGTGACGGCCAGCCACCAGACGATCCAGTCGGCGCCGTTGGGGAAGAACAGGCCGACGCGGGTGCCCTTGCCGACGCCCTCGCCCAACAGCCACCGCGCGACGCGGGCCGACCGCTGCTGCGCGTCGAGGTAGGTCAGCCGATCGTCCGGGCCGACCAGGTAGGTGTGGTCGCCGAACTGATCGACGGCGCGGGCGAGCAGGGCGGGAACCGTCGGCCGTGGCTGCTGGGTCACGCAGTGATTGTCCCCAACGCCCGCTGGGCGACCGCACAGGACGGTCGCCCAGCGGCGTGTCGGAGGGTCAGGCGCCCAGCGTGCGCTGGATGTCGCCCTTCATCGCGTTCAGCTGCGAACCCCAGTAGCCCCACCCGTGGGTGCCGGACGGCGGGAAGTTGAACGTGCCGTTGCTGCCGCCGTCGGCCAGGTAGGCCCGTTGGAACGCCTTGTTGCTGTCCTGGGTGATGTTTTCCAGCAGCTGGCCGGGGATGTCGCCGCCGCCGCCGAGGTCACCGGGCCTGCCGTTGCCGGTGTACACCCAGATGCGAGTGCCGTTGGCCGCCAGCCGGCCGGCCTGCAGTGTCGGGTCGTTGCGCTGCCACGCCGCGCTGCCGCCGGGGCCCCACATCGCGGTGGCATCGAATCCGCCGGCGTCGCGCATCGCGAAACCGACCAGCGTCGGCCAGATGCCCGCGGACAGATTCAAAAAGCCCGACAGTGAGCCGGCGTAGCTGAACTGGCCCGGGTGATAGGCGGCCAGGATCAGCGCGGAGCTGCCCGACATCGACAATCCGACCACCGCGTTGCCGCTGGGCGAGATGCCCTTGTTGGCCGACAGGTACGCGGGCAGCTCGGACGTCAGGAACGTCTCCCACTGGTAGTTGTAGGTCGTGCCGTTGCCGACGGCGGGGGCCTGCCAGTTGGTGTAGAAGCTCGACATGCCGCCGACCGGCATGACGACGGACAGGCCGGACTCGTAGTAGTTCTCGAACGCGGCCGTCTCGATGTCCCAGCCGTTGTTGTCGTCGCGTGCGCGCAGCCCGTCGAGCAGGTAGACCGCATGCGGACCGCCGCCCTGGAAGCGGACCGGGATGTCGCGGCCCATCGCCGCGGACGGCACCATCAGCGTCTCGACCGGCAGGCCGGGCCGCGAGTACGCCGAGGCGGTGGCCGCACCGCCGGCGACGGCGATCAGGCCGGGAATCAGCAGGGCGGCGAGCACGGCGGCGGTCAGCCGGCGCGCCCAACTCCGTATGAGGCTCATGTTGTGAACTTCCTGTCGTGAAGCAGACCGCGACAGCGGTCATCAGGGATTTGCGGACCGGCGCCCCTGTGGGCTGCCTGTTTCAGATGCTGCTGCTTCACACCTGCCGCGACGGACACAGCCGCCGCGAAGGAATCGACGAACCGCGGCCGCTGTTTACCCATTTGTCGGCGCCTGACACCGCCACGTTACGGACGCGTCGAATGTCCCGCCGCGATCGTCACAGACCGGTAAGCGCTGGTCCGCTTCGCGCAGGTGCTGGGCGCATGACCGTCGGAACGTCGAGGGAGCCTGATGACACAGCATTTCGACGTGGCGATCGTCGGGGGCGGGCCGGCCGGGTCCGCGGCCGCGTGGCAGGCCGCCCGCACGGGCGCCAGTGTTGTGGTGCTGGACAAGGCCACGTTCCCTCGCGACAAACCGTGCGGCGACGGGCTGACACCCCGGGCCGTGAGCTTCCTGCAGAAGATGGGCCTGGCCGACGCGGTCGCGTCGTTTTACCGGGTGTCCGGGGCACGGGTGTTCAGCCCGAGCGAGTGGAATCTCGCATTCCCGAAGCGGCCCGGCATGCCCGACCACGGCCACGTGGTGCGGCGTACCGCGCTGGACGCGCTGCTACTCGAGAACGCCCACGCGGCGGGCGCCGAGGTGCGCCAGGGCGCCGAGGTGATCGCGCCGATCGTAGACGACGGCCGGGTCATCGGCGTGACCCTTCGTGGCGGCGAGCGGGTAGTCGCGGACGCGGTGATCGCCGCCGACGGCGCGTATTCGCCGGTGAAACGCGGGCTGCGCCTCGACTCGAAATACCACGGCTATTCGGCGATCGCGCGATCCGCGCCGAGATGCCCGTCGACCGCGCTGCAGGCATGGCGGTTGCCGATGGGGTTCACCGCGTGGCCGCCGTGGCGTCCGGGTGTGCTGTTCGCAGGCGACGCGCTCGGCGCCGCCAGACCCGTTTCCGGAGCGGGGATTTCGAAGGCACTGCAGTCGGGAATGGCGGCGGGGGAGTGCGCGGTCGCGGCGCTGGTGAACGGCGGGCCCGACGATTTCACCAACTACGCGCAGCGCGTCGAGGCGGACTGGGGGAGCGAATACCGCCGCGGCCGGTTCTTCCACCGACTGATCGGGGTCCCCGCGGTCGCGAACGCGGGAATCAAGGTGCTCGACAAGGTGAATCACCCAGGCGTGCGGTCGCATCTGCTGTTCTGGGAGGGGTGGGGTTCGGCACCGGACCAGCCGCCGAACAATTAGTCGCGCGGCAGCAGGGAGATCTTCTGCCAGATCTTGCTGGCCACCTCGGTGGTCAACGTTTCGATGTCAGAGACGGTTTCGAGCACCACTCCGTCGGTGCTGTGCTCGGCGCACAGCGCGGCCGTCTTGGCGGTCAGCGCGAGAAGCTCAGAACAGTAGTTCAGGTAGTGGTGCAGTTGGTCGGCGTCGAGCCCGTGACGGATGCTCTGCGCGGTCGGTACGTAATTCGGGCTGACTTGCTCCGGGTCCTTCGACAGCTGGTGCATGTCGATGACGTGCGTGAGCGACCGGAGCCGGTGCAGGAGCCCGAGCAGCGAGCGACGCTCGAGCCGTTCGGGGAACGCCCACAGGAACACGACGGCGATCGCGGCGAATACCAGGTCATTGATCACGCTCTCGGTGAGCGGTACCCAGTCGGCGGTTCGCGCGAGTCCGTCGAGGACGGCCGAGCGAAGGCTGTACACCAGCGCGATCAGCGTTGCCGCCACGATCGCGACGCTTGCCGTGCGCGCGGCCAGCGTGGTGCGACGCAGCCGCAGATGTGACTGGCCGGCCTCGGTGTCCACCTCGACGACGAGCAGTCCGAGGTCGCGTGCGGTCTTGGTCAGGCCGCGGTCACCGAACCGCGCGTGGATACGGCGCTCGAGTTGCTCGACCGTCGAGGCGACGTGCGCGCCCGACAGCCGTACCCGGTCGCTGGTGTTTGCCACGTGATGACTCTAGGACTGTCGGCTCGCCTCAGGCGGGAAGCCTGCCGAAAATTCGGTTGAGAAAGTTCGTGCGGATCGGGAATGTTTGGTTTCCGCAGGCGGTTGTCGGATTCGTATACGCCAGTGCCGGATTCAGCGGACCGGCACGGTGTCGAATATGCACGCGTTTGCTGACCATACCGATGGAGTGGGTGCACGTGACTACGAAGCGAATCAAGTTGATGCTGGCCATGTTCGGCGGCGGCGCGCTGCTGGCGATGGGTGCGCTCACCGTGGCGCTCGAGGAGTCGGTCGCCCAGCAGGCACCGGCGGTCGTCGCGCAGCCCGAGATCACCACCGGTGAGACGTCGACAAAGACCACCGCGCCGTCGGCCCCGGAGACGTCGGTTGCCGTGCCCCCGTTCACGACTGCGCCCTATACGAACACGACCGGTGAGGTGCACTGACCTCAGGCGCTCTTCGCGATCTTCTTGGCCACGTAGGCTTTGAGTTCGGCCGAAAGCGCTTCTGCGGCCAGTAGTTCCGGTAACAGTGAACCATCGGTCATGCGGGCGCGGAACACCAGCCCGATCGTCACATCGTGGTCGGGTCGGTGTTCGACGGTGATCTCGTCGCCGGCTTTCACGACGCCCGGCGAGATCACTCGAAGGTAGGCGCCGGGTTTCCCGGCCGCGGTGAATGTCTTGATCCAGCCGTCGATCTGCAGGAACGCGGAGAACGTCCGACACGGCGTGCGCGGCGCGGAAACTTCCAGCAGCGGCCCGTCGGCGCCGATTCGCCACCGCTCGCCGATCTTCGTACGGGTGACGTCGATTCCGGTCGTCGTCAGGTTCTCACCGAACATGCCGTTGCGCAGCGGACGGCCCAGCTGAGTCTCCCAGTCGTCCAGGTCTTCTCGCGCAAAGACGTAGACCGCCTGGTCGTCGCCGCCGTGCAGCTTCTGGTTGCCGATCGTGTCGCCGGCCAGTCCGCTGCCGCGCCCGCCACGCATCGGGCCGGGGGCACTGACCGCGACCCCCCCGTCGACGGGGACCTTGTCGATACCGGTCGATCGCGAGGGCGCGTCGGGATTGACTCGCGCTCGGGCCACGTTCACCGACAGCACATTCGCCATCCGCACAGGGTAGCGGCAGTCGGGCCGACATCGCCGCCCGAATATCGCAACCAGAGCCTTCACAAGCGACTACTACTGAGCGTAGTATTCGGCGGGACGCTACCGACGAACACTCGGAGGAGCCCGCATGAAGTGGAGTTTCGCGCAGGTCGGATTGGTGGTCATCTGCGGATTTCACCTGATCCAGGCGGTCATCGGTTTCATCGTCGAACCCAGCTTCGCGACCGGGCCCGATGCGCCGACCGCCCAGGTGCTCGGGATGGACTACAACGGCTGGCACGCGGTCGCCGGGGTCGCGCTGTTCGGACCCGGCCTGATCTTCGCGGTGCGGAAATCGTGGTCGGTGTTGTACCTGATTGCCGCCGCGGTGGCCGGTGCGCTGCCGGGGATCTGGGCGTTCTTCTCCAACCAGGTCGCTTACGTCTTCACGTTCCCGAACAACATCACCGACGCAGTGGTGCACCTGATCACCGCTGCGATCATGTTGGCCGTGGCCGCGATTCAGATCCGCATCGACGGCGGTCTGCGCAATTCGCTTGCCGATCTGCGGCGGTGACAAAGCTCGGCTGACAGTCGACGCCTACTGTCAAGAGGTGTCGAATCGCGAACTCGTCGTGCTCGGAACGGCCAGCCAGGTGCCGACCCGGCATCGCAACCAGAATGGTTATCTACTGATGTGGGACGACGAGGGTTTCCTGTTCGACCCGGGCGAGGGCACGCAACGGCAGATGCTGCTGGCCGGTGTCGCATCCAGTCGGATAACCAGGCTGTGTCTGACGCACTTCCACGGTGATCACTGTTTGGGCGTGCCCGGCGTGGTGCAGCGCCTGTCCCTCGACGACGTGAAACACCCTGTGCGCGCCTACTTTCCCGAATCAGGCCGCGAATTCTTCGCCCGTCTTCGGCACGCCAGCGTCTTTCACGAGCGCGCCGATCTCCTCGAGTTTCCGGTCAGCGGTGACGGCCCTGTCGCCGAGGGAAGTTTCGGCGTCCTGCAGGCTCGCGGCCTGGACCACCCTGTCGACGCGGTCGGTTACCGACTGGTCGAACCCGATGGCCGGCGTTTCGTTCCCGAACTGCTCGCCCGCCACGGCATCACCGGCCCGGTAGTGGGGATGTTGCAGCGCAACGGGTTCCTCGACACCGGAACGCACCGGGTGCGGTTGGCAGACGTGACGGCGCCGAAACCGGGCCAGAAGTTCGCATTCATCATGGACACGCGCATGTGTGACGCGGTGTTCGCGCTCGCCGAGGACGCCGACCTGTTGGTAATCGAGGCCACCTTCCTGGACGAGGATGCCGAATTGGCTGCGCAGTACGGGCATTTGACGGCCAGTCAGGCCGGCCGGGTGGCCGCCCAGTGCAACGTGCGACGCTTGGTGCTAACGCACTTCTCGCAGCGGTATCCCGACGCAGCCCGGCACCGCGACGAGGCGGCTGAACACTACGGCGGCGACATCGTGGTGGCTGAGGACCTCGCCCGGATCGCGGTGCCCCCGCGCCGCTGACCGGCCTACGACCGGATGTCGTCGTCGGCCGAGGGCACGCCCTCGGGTGGCTGCGTCGAATACGCGGGCGCAGCAGGTGGCACCGGCGTACCGGTGTCGTCGGCATCGTCGATGTTCTCTGGCGGTTCGGGGGAAGTCATGAGGTGCACTTACCCGAGGATCGGCGGGCAAAAACGCAGAGCCGACGAAATATGTGACGGAATATGGGCGATCACCTCGTACGATCGCGGGGGTGACGCCGGAACGCACCCCCGACGGCCGGTACATCATCGTCAACGGGCGACGATGGCGCGCGACCGATCCCGCCATCCCGGAGCCGCGCCGCGCCGAGTTGACCAAGATCCTGATGGCGTGGCGCCGGGAGGTGCGCCGCACCAAGGGCACCGCGGAGGAGCCGGCGGCACGCGCGGGCGTGCAGGCGGCGAAGGTGGCGCTTGGCGAGCGGGGCACGCCGCCGTGGTGGGAGCAGACCGACCGGCAACGACGCGAACGCTGGGAGGCCGACGTGGCCGCACCAGAACAGCGCTCAGCGGCGCCGGAGTCCTGAGACGGCCGAGCGCGGCAACCGACCGGCACGCGAATGACCGGACATCCGGTCACCCTGCACCAGAACGTCGAACTCGAGGTTGAGCCGCATCGGCTTGGTCACCGATTGCCGCCACTGAATCCGTTGTCCGTCAAGGCTATCGGTGATCACTATGTCGGTCAGCGGCACCGTCTCGGCTTTGCCATCGGCGGTGCCGACGACGGTTCCGGCCTCGTCGAGGAAGCGGTACACGACCTGAAGGGATCCGACGGGGGTCTTGATGCGGACGTCCCAGTCACCGATCAGCTCTGTGGTCATGACGTTTTCGGTTCCCGGCCCGTGGCGGTCCACACGGTGCCGCGACGCTCGTAGGCGAACATCTCCTCGACGGCCAACGCAACGCGGGGACCGTAACTGCGGTCGAGCAGGTGCAGCGCAAGGTCCAGGCCCGAGGTGACTCCCCCCGCACTGACGAGGTCACCGTCGTCGACCACACGGGCCCGGACCGGGGTGACACCGGTGGCCTCGAGCACGTCGATCCCCAGATGGTGGGTGTTGGCGTTGCGGCCCTCGAGCAGTCCGGCCATGGCCAGTGCCAGCGAACCGCCGCACACCGTCGCCACGGTGATGTCAGGGTTGTCGAAAGCCTTGCGCATCAACGGGACAGCGGCGGTCTCCCCGAACCTGGCCAGCAGTACCGGGATCGTGACCGCGCCTTCGTCCGGATCGCCGTCGAGCGGGCCGACCGCCCCCGCGACGATGACGTACCCGGGCTTGGCCGGATCGAGGGTGCCGGTCGCTTGCAGCACCAAGCCGCGTGAACCGCTGACAACCGGGCGCGGCCCCTCGGCGGAGACGAGTTCGACCTCGAGCTCGCCCCCGACGAAATCGCTACCGGCGACGAGGACTTCGTACGGGGCTATGGCGTCGAGCGGATCGAATCCGTCGAACAACACGATCTGCGCATGCATGCCGTCATCGTCGGTGACCTCGGTGCCGCGCCGACAGTGCTCAGTCAGTCACGTCCCGCCGGGATCTTGCCATCCGGTTCAGCTCAGCAGATCCTCGTAGCGGTATTCCGTGTCGAGGGCGGCGCCCGTCCGGTGCGCTTCTTCCTCCCGCTTGCGCAGCTCGACGCGCCGGATCTTGCCCGAGATGGTCTTGGGCAGGTCGTGGAACTCGACGCGGCGCACCTTGAGATACGGGGCCAGATGGTCGCGCGCGTACTCCATGATCACCCGCGCGGTCTCCGCGTCGGCGGGCCAGCCGTCGGCCAACGCGACGTAGGCCTTGGGAACCGCCAGCCGGGTGTCATCGGGTTGGGGCACCACCGCGGCCTCGACGACGGCGGGATGCTCGATGAGCACGGACTCCAGTTCGAACGGAGACACCTTGTAGTCCGATGACTTGAACACGTCGTCGGTGCGGCCGATGTAGGTGATGTATCCGTCGCCGTCACGGCTCGCGACATCACCGGTGTGGTAGTACCCGCCCGACATCACCGACGCGTTGCGCGTGGGGTCGCCGAGGTAGCCGGTCATCAGGTTCAGCGGATCCCTGGACAGGTCCAGGCAGATCTCGCCCTCGTCGGCGAGTTCACCGGTGAGCGGGTCGACCAGGACGACCGGCACGCCGGGCATCGGCCTGCCCATGGACCCGGCCTTCACCGGTTGGCCGGGGGTGTTGCCGATCTGCAGGGTGGTCTCGGTCTGGCCGAAACCGTCGCGGATGGTCAGCCCCCAGGCCCGCTCCACGGCGTTGATCACCTCGGGGTTGAGCGGCTCACCCGCCCCGAGCACCTCGCGCAGCCCTTCGGGTCTGACACCGAGGTCGGTTTGAATGAGCATGCGCCACACCGTCGGTGGCGCACAGAAGGTCGACACGCCGGCGCGGCGGAGTTGGCCGAGCAACGCGGCCGCATCGAACCGGCCGTAGTTGTAGACGAAGATCGTCGCCTCGGCGATCCACGGCGCGAAAAAGCAACTCCACGCATGCTTGGCCCACCCCGGAGAGCTGATCGCCAGGTGGACGTCGCCGGGCCGGACCCCGATCCACGCCATCGTCGACATGTGCCCGACCGCGTAGGACACCTGCGAGTGCTCGACGAGCTTGGGCCTGCTGGTGGTGCCCGAGGTGAAGTAGATCAGCATCGGGTCCTCGATGTCGGTGCACGCGGTGAACGGGCCTGCCGAGGCGGTCGCGGCCGCGTCGGCATAGGAGTGCCACCCGGGTACCGGCGCGCCCACCACGACCCGAAGGATGTCGCCGCCGACGCCGTCGAACTTCGCGGTGTCGTCGGTGTTGGCGATGACGGCGCGGGCGCCGCCACGCTCGATGCGGTCGGCCACGTCGGCTGGCCCGAGCGCCGCCGTGGTCGGCATGATCACCGCCCCGAGCTTGGCCACCGCGAGCATCGCCTCCCAGAGTTCGACCTGGTTGCCGAGCATCAGGATGACGCGGTCGCCCTTGCCGACGCCAAGTCCGGCCAACCAGGTCGCCACCTGGTCGGACCGGTCGGCCATCTCGGCGAAGCTGACCTTCTGCTCGCTGCCGTCCTGCTCGACGATCCACAGCGCCGCGCGGTCGTTGGGGCCGTTTCCGCGGGCGATGACGTCGAACCAGTCCGTCGCCCAGTTGAACGTGCCCTGCATCCGCGGCCAGGTGAAGGTGTCGACGGCCTTGTCGTAGTCGCTGATCACGCCGACGAGGTGGTCGCGGGCCTCGCGGTAGCGGTCGGTGTTGCTCATGACCGATAGGATCTGGGTCACACTCGCTTACCCGCTACCCCCGAAAGAGGGTGATGACCGTGCCGGCACCCGCGGCGCCGTTGCGGCCGCGCGATTCCGACGCGCTGCGGGGTGAATTGCGCCAGCTGGCCACCCTCGGCGGTCCGCCGGTGTTGTTCGGTGGCGTGGTGGCCGGTGACGCGCTGTTGCTCAGCGAGTTCGTGGGGACCCGGACCGGGTTGTTGCGCGGACTGGTGGTGCGACCCAGCTCCGGGCTCGGTGGGGCCACCATGGTCGCCGGCCGCCCGTTGGCGGTGTCGGACTACCGCAGCGCCTCGACGATCACCCACGATTACGACACCCCGGTGCTGTCGGAGGGCATCAAGTCGGTGGTGGCGGTGCCGGTACTGGTCGACGGTGTGGCCCGCGCGGTTCTGTACGGGGCCTACCGGTCGGGTGCGCCGGTGGCCGGCCAGGCCGCCGAGCTGCTGGTGTCGTCGGCCCGCAGACTCGCCGACGAACTGCGGATCCGCGACGAGGTGGACCGGCGGGTGAAACTGCGGGAGGCCCGGCAGGCGACCGCCGCGGGCACCGAGTCGGTGCGCGAGGTGCACGCCGAACTGCGCCGACTGGCCGCCGAGAGCGATGGGCCGCTGCGCGCCCGGTTGCACCGGCTGGCCGACCGGTTGTGCGGCGACGGCGACCCGGCCGCTGCGGCGCTGACAGCGCGGGAACTCGACGTGCTCACCCAGGTCGCCCTCGGCTGCACGAATCTCGAAGCGGCCAGTCGTCTTTCACTCAAACCGGAGACCGTGAAGAGCTACCTGCGCAGCGCCGCGACCAAATTGGGCACCCACACCCGGTACGAAGCCGTATCACGGGCCCGGCGCCAAGGGCTCATCCCGTAGCGCCGGTACGCTGGCGATGTGAACTCCGCGCGGGAAGTCGTGCGTGATGCCGTCGGCGTGCTGACCGAGGCGGGCCGACTTCTGTTGCGGCACTGGCCCGTTCTTCTGGCCATCGCGTTTGCCGGAATGGCGTTTCGCGGTGCGGCGCTGTGGGCGGCGGTCGAGGTCAGCGATCATGTCAACTGGCTCGGGCACGGCCTGGTCATCTTTGCACCACTCGGGTTCCTCGTCGCGATGATCGCGATGCTGCACGTGCTACGGAACGATCTGCCCAATGCCGCGCGGGCGGCGTCGGGCACCGCGCCCGCCGACGCGACCACCGGCCGTGAACGTCGGCTCATCGATGTCACCACCTCGATGGTCGTCCCGTTCTTCGCCGTCTACGTCAGCGCGGGACTGCTGACGCGGGACGTGGGTCAGTTCGTCAACGAGGCCGGCACCGACGAGTTCAACCAGATCGACTTCTACGGCACCGGCACCGGCCCGGACTTCAGCCGTGTGTTCCTCAACAGCGTGTACCTGGTCGCCGGCCTGGTGCTCGCGGCCTGGGTGCTGCGATTCGCCCTGGGCCGGGCCGAGAAACGTTGGCGCTTCCTCGGCTTCGCGATCCTCGGTGCGCTTGTCGAGGTGTACTGGTCGGCCAACGTCGCCGGCTACATCGAGGGGGAGAAGACTGCGGCCAAGGACTGGTTGACCAGCCGGGTCGTCGTCGCCGAACTGACCGGGCTCTACGACGGCGTGGTCGACCGGCTGGGCCCGCTGACCCAACCGGTGCGCACCGTCAACTCCTGGGTCCTCGACGTGCTCGGCTCGATCGACGCGGTCGTGATCGTTCCGCTCGCCTGGATCACCGTGGGGGCGGTGGTGCTGGGACACAAACTGGCCCCGCCGCCGAAGACCGCCCACCCCTGGCTGACTCGGATGAGCGCGGTGCCGAAACCGGTGGTGCGGACCGTCGGCGGGGTGGCCGACGATGTGACCTCACGGTTCGCCGCGTTCACCGAGGGGTTGCGGATGATGGCCAGGGCCGGTCTGGTGCCGATGCTGTTGTTCGGGTTGGCATCGCTGCTGGCGCTGCGCATTCCGTACGTGGTCAGCGCGGTGTGGCGGCTCGCGGTGGGCCCGGTCGACAGTGACACCTACGTCGCGTGGGCGCCGATCGAAGGGGCGATCGGTGACGCGCTGATGCTGAGCGTGCTGGCCGCTCTGTTGGCCGCGGGTGTGGACCGCATGCTTCGGCCTGTCAATCTACCTGCACCGCAAGGTAATCCGGCTGCTCCCACCACAGCAACACCTGCGTGATGTCGGCCGTACGTGGCACCAGGACGACCGGCCTGGTGGTCCACTGCGGCGGTCGTTTCTCGCCGTAGAGCGCCACCCGCGGTTCGCCGGCGGTGATGGACGGCTGTGGGCCGGTGAGGTTCTCCTGCAGGCAGGGGAACATGGTCTGCATGACACCGCCGATCATCGGCCGGTACACGTAGCGGTTGCCGTCGCGGTCGAGCAGCGCCATCCGGCAGCCGAACAGCACCTGATCGGGTGCCGCCTGGAAATCCATGGTGACCCGCATCGCGGCGAGGTCCGACGGTAATTTGAGCGCCTCCTGCTCGCCTGTGGGCTCGGCAGTCCCGGTCGGCTCCACCGCGGTCACTCGGACCTGGAACGTGCGGGTGCCCTCGCCGGCCGCGTCGGTGAACGAATCCGACCACGCAGTCCAGTCACCCTGGCGGCCGCTCACCGCGGGATTGCGCAGGTCGGCGTCCCACCAATAGTCGTGCAGGCGTTGCGCATTCGCACCGATCGTGAGCGCCACGGTGACGGGGAGCGCGACGAGGCCCCACCGGTTGCGGCGCAGCCAGGTTGTCATGACGTCGCCATCTGTGCGGGCGAGACCTCGACGGTCGATGCGGTGGCCCAGAGTCGCTCGGCGTCGCCGGCATCGAGGCCCAGGTCGATGCGTGCCACGTCGTCGCGCCGGTCGTCGTTGGGATTGTGGGAGAAGAGCAACGCCGCGCCGGGCAGGGCGTCGTACGGCACCTCGAACGGCACGTCGACCTGCCACCGCACGCCGGTGGGGGCAGCTTCCCAGCTGTAGCCGGAGCGCGCGTCGACGGCAAAGGTGCGCCCCTTCGCGTCCTGCAGCGAGACCGCCGGGGACGACAGCGGACGCCCCCTGGGTGTGACCGTGAGCGACACGATCAGCCACCGACCCGGGGTGCCGACCTCGCCCTGCGGGGTGTCCAGCGCCCTGGCGCTGCGCACGGCGTCGGCGGTGACGTCGGCGTACCGCATGTGGACGGGCTCACCGACGCCGGCGGTGTGCAGGAAGGGCCGGTTGTCGGTGTGGGCCACGGGCAGCGCGGATTCGACCGCCCGGCCCAGTGCCAGCGCCGCCAGCACGGCGACGCCCATCCCGACGCGGACCGGCCAGCTCATGTGCGGTCCGAGGTGAGGTCGTTGACGGCCAGCGTCAGCATGGCGGCCTCCGCGGGGTTCTGCCAGCCGAGGTCATCCGGAGAGATCGTGTTGCCGCGCAGGGTGAGCGCGGCCAGGCCGAGCGGTAACCGGTCCGGAACGGCGCCGCCGAACTCCCACACCACGGCCAGGCGATACGTCAGCCCGGGGCTGAGTTGCGTGAGGGGAATGTGGGATTCGGCGTCGTACACGGTCACCAGGTCGGGGCTCAACCGGTCGTCGAGCACCACCACGTTGCGGTTCATGAACGACTTGGCCCGCGGCACCGGCGACAGCAGGTAGGCGCCGACCGATGCGTCGGTGAGGTTCTCGGCATCCAGCAGCAACACCATCAGATGGTTGCCCGGCGTCCGCGGGGTGGTGACGTCTTCGATCTCGTCGAGCGCCACGGCCTGTTTGAACGTCAACGTGAACGGTTGCACTGTGACGGCTGAATTCGGCGCGACGTCGTCGACACGGTCGGCCACCTTCGCGCGATCGAGCCCGCCGAACAGCCCCGAGACCGCGAGCAGCACCGCGGCGATCAGCCCGCCGCCGCGCGCTGCGGGATTGGCTGCGACCCATCCCCCGAGGATCGACCTCACGCCGACATTCTATTGCGACGCAACGTCGCTCGGCTCCGCGTAAGCCGCAGGCAAAGAACTCGTAGCCGGCGATTGGGTTGCTGGGGTCCACGCCCACCCGAGGCGCAGCCAAAAACCATCCGCTGCGTCAATTGCGCTTCACCACAGTGTTTTTCGGCGCGTAGATGCTAGCTTCCCTGTGTCGCCGCGCGGTGACGGCGGCACCAGAGGTAGCCAGATGCCGCTCCGAACCGATCAAGCAATCCGGATCAGTGGTGGTGCGGCCGCGCGGTGCCCTCACCGCGCCGGCGAGCGTCTTCCCCCTCGGTGATCAGCCGCCACTGCTCGTCGAACCCACGGCCCGCCAGCAGTGGTTGCGCCGGGTCCCATCGGGTGCCGTCAGCCTCATCCCTGCGTCGCCGGGCGATCGCCGAGATGACCTCCAGGATCACCCGGTTGCCGAGCAGTGCGGTGATGTCGGCGTGGTCATACGGGGGAGCGACCTCGACGACGTCGACGCCCAACACCGGCAACTCGTAGCAGATGCGCCGGACCGCGTCGAGCAGTTCACGTGCCGAGAACCCGCCCGGCTCCGGTGTGCCGGTGCCCGGGGCGTGGCCGGGGTCGCAGACGTCGATGTCGACCGACAGAAAGACGCCGTCGCAGTCGGCGGTGGCGATCTGGAACGCCTCGGTCAGGCAGGTCTCCAGGCCGCGGGTGACGATCTCGGTCATCTCGTAGGACCGCAGCCCGTGGGCGGCCATCCACTCCAGCACCGGTTCGTCCGGCCAGTATCCCCGCAACCCGAGTTGCAGGAACCGGTCGCCGCGCAGCGCACCGGACTCGATCAGCCGTCGCATCGGGGTGCCGTGGCCCACCAGCGACCCCAGGTGGATGTCGCCGGTGTCGGCGTGCGCGTCGAAGTGGATCATCGACACTTTGCCGTACCCGTGATGCCGGGCGACCCCGGTGTGGTCGGGCCAGGCGATGGTGTGGTCACCCCCGAGGATGATCGGGATCGCGCCGGCGGCCGAGATCCGGTAGACGTCCTCCTCGATCATCTCGACGGCCTGCTCGATGTTGCCGCTGTAGAGCATGACGTCGCCGGCGTCGTAGACCTTGAGATCCTTGAGGCCGTCCACCCGCAGCGCGAGGCTGGGCCGGGAGCCGTCCTGGGGTAGATAGCACGCCTGTCGCAGCGCCGACGGGCCGAACCGGGCACCGGAGCGGTAGTTGGTGCCACCGTCGAGCGGTGCGCCGAGGATCACGATGTCGGCGTCGGCGTAGCTCGACGGGTCCGCCAGATCGCAGCGCGGCACGCCGAGGAATGTGATGTCCGGACCGAACAAGCTGCCTGCCATGGGGGTTACCGCCTTCGTCGTTGTGGTGTGTCGTCAGTTGTTGGCGTACAACGCGATCACTGCCCTGAACGCGTGTCGCAGAGTCGTCCTGATGCGACGTTTGTCGATCGGGTCGAGCGGCCGGTACAGGTTGTCGATCTCCAGTCCGGCCATCACCGCCATCACGGTTCGCGAATCGAGTTCGGGTTGATGCGAGCCCAATTCGCGGAACAGCCGGCTCAGCGCAGGCACCATCGCGCGATACCACGCCTCGAACATCGGCCGTAGGCGTTCGTCGCGGCTGGCCTCGGTGACCAGTTCGTAGCGGGTGACGATCGCGCCGCGGGGAGCGGCGAACCCGGCGATGATCATGTCGGCGACCAGGTCGGCGAGTGTCTCGGCGGACATGGTCGGCTCGAGCAGCTCGGCGGTGCGCACCACCCGCTCGATCTCGCGGTCGGACAACTGCTGGAATGCCTGGGCGACCAGGTCGGACTTGTCGGCGAAGTAATAACTCAAGGCGCCCAGCGGGATCCCCGCCTGGTGGGCGACCAGGCGCATCGACAGACCCGCCAGACCAACCTGGGCCATCACCTCGATGGCGGCGTCGATGATCTCGGTGCGCTTGGCGGCGCCTCGCGCCGTGTTGCCGGTGTTCCGTTGCGGATCAACAGCACTGGTGCGACTCGTCGCCGTCATCCTTGAAACGTCAGCGTCGAGAAGTCGGTGTCCCACATCCAGGCGGGCTGACTCTGCCAGCCCGAGTAACCCTTCCGCGCGGCCACGGTGTTGTGCAGGTCGGCGAGGTTCACCCAGCACATCGAGTCGCGGTACGCCTTGGCCGCCTCGATGTAGAGTCCACGCGATCTGTCGGGGTCGGGTTCGGCGCTGCCCGCGTCCAGCAGTGCGTCGGCCGCCGGTACCGAGCAACCGAGCAGGTTGACCGGCGCGTCGGTGTAGTTGTAGATCCGCGACCACGTGTCGGGATGGGCGGCGTCCGGATTGAACGAGGCCGCGAACAGATCCGGCCGCTGGCCGGGATTCTCGGTCAACGCGAACATCTGCGCCAGCGGGAAGTCGCGCACGGTCGCGCTCAGTCCGGCCTGCTGCAGGACCACCTGCATCTGGTTGGCCAGCGCCTGCAGGCTGCTGTCGCCGGCGGGGTAGCCGATCTCGACGGCGCCGCCACCTTGACCGAGCGCGGCGAGCTTGGCCGGATCGTGGGGCTGCTCGTCGGGCACCGCGCCATCCGGCAGCATCCCGTTCGGATAGAACTGCGTCGACGGTATTGCCTGCTCGCCGAATGCGCTGTCGATCAACGCTTTACGATCGAGCGCGGCGCCGAGAGCCCGGCGCGCCTCTGGAGCAGCGAAGACTTCGGATTCCGGGTTGACCATGACCAGGACCTTCACCAGCGCATCCTGCTGCAGGACTTCGGTGTTCGGTCCCGCGGCAACCGCCTCGTAGTCGCCCTTGGAGAGACCGTGCAGGATCATGTCGAGGTCGCCGTTGCTCAGTTCGAGGCGTTGCACCGCGGCCGCGGCGATCACCGGCAACTCGACCGTCGTGACCTTCGGCGCCGAACCCCAGTAGTGCTCGTTGGCGACCATCTTGTAGTGGCTGGCCTGCACGGCCTCGGTCAGCGTGTAGGGCCCGGTGCCCGCAGTGTGCGAGGTCAACCAGGCCGACGCCCGGTCACCGCCGGAGTCGTGCTGCGCCACCGCCGTCGGGCTGGTCATCAGCGGGCCGTACGGCGAAGCGAGGTAGTCGAGGAACGGCGCCACGGGCTTGGCGAGGGTCACCACGAACGTGCGCGGATCAGGCGTCTGCATGTCCGTCACCTCGTCGAGCATGTAGGACGGCCCGGCCTTCATGTCGATGCGGCGCTGGAAGCTGGCCTTGGCCGCTGCGGAGTCGAACGGCGTTCCGTCGGAGAACTTCACACCGTCGCGCAGGGTGAACGTGTACGTCCGGCCGTCGGGCGAGATCGTCCACTCGGTGGCCAGCAGCCCCTCGATGTCGGTGGAGCCCGACGCGTACCGCAACAGCCCCTGGTACGCCGACGTCATGATCAACAGTCCCTCGGGCTGATAGAACGTGTCGGGATCCAGCGGCGACGGATCCGACATCACCGGGGTCCGAACGGTTGACGGGGGCGCGGACTTGGTGGCGCCGTCGGTTCCGCCCGAGCAGGCCGTCGCGGTCAGCAACGCGGCGATCGTGGCCAACGAGACGAAGCCGGTCACAAATCTCACGCTCGAAACTCCTGCCGTCGAATGCTTTTGACGTGGTCGTGCCGGAAGTCTCACCGTGGCTCATTTCCGGGATATGACATGACCGTTACCAACTTGTACGAACGTCCAAAACTTGTACGTTCGACCTAGAAAGCTCCGCGCGCGGACCTTAGAGTCTGCGGTGACAGGTCGGCCAGCGTCGGACCGGCAGGCTGAAACACACAGGGAGTCAACAGATATGCCCACAACCGTGCCTGACATGTTCGACCTGTCCGGCCAGGTGGCGTTGGTGACGGGGTCGAGCAGCGACATCGGGATCGGCTTCGCCTCGGCCAGGATCCTGGGCCGGCTGGGCGCCGCGGTGATGGTGACCGGCACCACCGACCGGGTTCGGCAGCGCGCCGACGAACTCACAAGCGAGGGGATCGCGGCCGAGTCCCACATCGCCGATCTGTTCGACCGTGACGCCGCCGCCGCACTGGTGCAGGCCACCGAGACGGCGTTCGGCCGGCTCGACATCCTGGTCAACAATGCCGGGCTGGCGTCGGTCCACAGTCCCGAGGAGCCGAACTCGCTGGCGGTGATGACCGATGCCGAGTGGTCGCTGGCCCTGCGGCGCAACCTCGACAGCGCGTTCTACGTCACCAGGGCCGCGCTGCCGGGCATGGTCGAACGGCGGTACGGCCGCATCGTGAATGTCGGGTCGACGGCCGGCGTGCTGACCGCCTACACCGGAGATGTCGGGTACCACACCGCCAAGTCGGCGATGCTGGGCATGACGCGGTCACTGGCCGTCGACTACGCCCGCACCGGTATCACCGCCAACCTCGTGCTGCCCGGCTGGATCGCCACCGCGGCTCAACTGGCGTCCGAGGTCGCCGCGGGCAACGCCACACCGGCGGGCCGATCGGCCACCGCCGACGAGGTGGCGGCCGGGGTGGCATTCCTCGCCGCGCCGGGAGCGTCGTACGTCACCGGCACGACGCTGATCATCGACGGCGGCAATTCGATCGCCGGGGCGACCCCGGCGGCATAGGTCCGACCGGGAGCGACAGTATCCTGCACCCCGATGGCGCCTGATGCTTCCACCGGACCGGACCGCGTCCGCCGCAGCCTGCGAAACGCGCTGCGCGGACGCCGCGATCCTGCGCCCATCGCCGGTCAGCGCAGGCGGACCACGAGCGGGATGGGGGACCTGCACACCCGCAAGGTCCTCGACCTGACGGTCCGGCTCGCCGAGGTGATGCTGTCATCAGGCTCGGGCACCGCCGACGTCGTCGCCACCGCACAGGACGTCGCCCAGGCGTACCGCCTGACCGACTGCGTCGTCGACATCTTCGTCACCACCGTCATCGTGTCGGCGCTGCCGACGGCGGACAGCCCGCCCGTCACCATCGTGCGCGCCGTGCACAACCGGTCGACGGATTACACGCGGCTGGGCGAACTCGACCGGCTGGTGCAGCGGATCACCTCCGGCGGCGTCACGGTCGACCAGGCGCACGAGGCCATGGACGAGCTGACCGAGCGACCGCACCCGTACCCGCGCTGGCTGGCGACCGTCGGCTGGGCGGGTTTTGCCCTTGGCATCGCGATGCTGCTCGGCGGCACCTGGCTGACCTGCATCCTGGCGGCGGTGACGTCGGCGATCATCGACCAGGTCGGCAGGCGGCTCAACCGGATCGGCACGCCGTTCTTCTTCCAGCATGTGGCCGGTGCAGCGATCGCGACGCTGGTCGCCGTCGCGGCGTACCTCTACGCCGGGCTGGGGCCGACCGCGCTCGTCGCCACCGGGATCGTGATGCTGTTGTCGGGGCTGACCCTGGTGGGCGCCATGCAGGACGCGGTGACCGGCTACATGCTGACGTCGATCGCGCGCCTCGGTGAGGCGGTCCTGCTGACCTCCGGCATCGTGGTCGGGATCGTCGCGGGACTGCAGGTGGCCGAAAGTGCCGGAATCGCAATCTCATTGCATGTCGACGCGACGGAGTCCTTCATCGCGCCGAGCGGGGCACTGCAGATATCGCTGGCCGTGTTCGGCGCGGCACTGGCCGGGGCGTGCCTGACCGTGACGAGCTACGCGCCGTTGCGGGCGATACTGACCGCCGGGCTGGTGGCCGGGCTCGCCGAGCTGGTGCTGATCGGACTCGGCAACGCGGGACTGAGCCAGGTGGTGGCCAGCGGGGTGGCGGCCGTGGGCGTCGGCCTCTTCGCGACGCTGATCTCGATTCGCCGGCAGGCGCCGGCCCTGGTGACCGCGACCGCCGGCATCATGCCGATGCTGCCCGGCCTGGCGGTGTTCCGCGCGGTGTTCTCCTTCGCAGTCGACGGGGACTTCAACAACGGGCTGCGCCAGATGCTGGCCGCGGGCGCGGTCGGTCTCGCGCTCGGCAGCGGGGTCGTGCTCGGCGAGTTCCTGGGCTCGCCGTTGCGGTACCGGGCCGGGCGTTTCGGCGACTTCGTCCGCAAGGAGGGACCGCCCGGGCTTCGGCGTGCCGTCGGCCGTGTGGTGCGACTGCGCCCGGCCGAGGATCAGCCCGCGCCGCGCGCCGGGCACCGCGCGCGAAGCGTCGCGCTGGAGCCCGCCGCTCCGGGGGAGGACGCGCTCGAGCTCGACGTGCCCGCCAGCGAACCGGACGAGAGCGCCGATCGGTCAAGCGACGACACCTGAGCGTGTCAACCGGCGGGCCAGCGGGTGGTCAGTTCCGGTGGCGCCCACGACGGCCAGGACGGTGCCCCGACGACGAATCCGCCGGCGAGTTGCGCGACGATCCGCGGGCCCTTGCTGGCGCTGTTGTCGTAGAAAGTCGCCGTGTCCGCGTCCAGCGCGGCGGCGGCGACCAGGTTCCACAGGCGCCGGTACCGTTCCCGGATCTTGCGCTCGGGCACGTCGTGACCGCCGGCCGCGACGCGGTGCCGCACCCTCAGCACCGCGAGCTCTTCGGGGATGAGCAGCGCGTGGAGAATCACCGTGTAGCCGGCGGCCTGGGCGGTGTCGACCAGATCGAGTTTGGACGGGTGGGAGAAGACGGTCTCGGCGATGATCGACTCGCCGCGCTCGATCAGCTCGGCCCTGGTCCCGGCTGCGATGCGGGCGGCTTCGTAGGCGTGCGCGGCGGGATCGTCCGGCCAGCGGCGTTTGGCGATCTCGTCGGCGTTGACGAAGAAGCTGCCCTCCAGCAGCGGCGCCAAAGTGAGCTCGATGAATGTCGACTTGCCCGCGCCGTTGGGGCCGACAACCAGGTCGAGCCGCCGCACTTACCGGGAGTCGGTCAGCACCGCGATGCTGCCGTCGGGGCGGTACTGGACGATGTCGCCGTTGTCATCGATGGCGACGGTGGTGACGCCACGGGCGGCCAGCGTCGCGCCGTAGTCGGTGCGGGCCAGGTTCTCCTCGATGGCCGCGGCGATCTCGGCGTTGAAGACCACACCTTCTTCGGAGGTCAGCTCGCGCAGCGGGAGGTCGCCGGCCAGCGCGGCCTCGACCTTGCGCCGCGCGGCGCTGTGCTGGCTCGACACGGCGCGGCCGACGCGGGCCCAGTGGTCGAGTTGCTGCTTGGCCGAACGACTCTGGCGCGCGCCCTCGGCGGCGGCGCTGTCGATCAGGTCTGCGGCGAACCGCGTCACGCGATCTTCCGGCATGGCCAACCCCTTGCTGTAGCAGTCTGTAACAAGCGTAGCAGACTGCTACGTACCGCAGCCTCGTTTGGGGCGCGGGCGGGTGGTTATATTTTCTAAGTATCCCAACCGGTCCCACCGCAGGAGTGCGCCCATGATCACGATCAAGACCTTCGTGCCGGCCGTCGCGGTCGCAGGCGGACTCAGTGCGGCGCTGCTCGGATTCGGCGCCGCGCCGGCGCTGGCCGACCCACCACCGCCGCCTCCGCCGCCGGCACTGGGCGAACCGGTCCCCGCGTGGGCGCCGCCGAAGCCGGCCGAGGTCTGGATCGGGCAGCCCGTCGTGTGGCACTCGGGATGGGGCGGCCGGTGGGGCGTGTGGGTCAACGGCGGTTTCATCCCGCTGACCTCGAACCCGGTCACCGGCGGCGGCTAACCGCCGCGGCGGCTCAGCGTGACGCTTCGAGGATCTTGATCGCGAAGATCAGCGTGTCGCCGGGTTGGATGCCCGCGGCGGGCTGTCCCTCGGGGTAGCCGTCGGCCGGGACCATCGCAACCGCCACCGTCGAGCCGACCTTCTGGCCCGCGATGGCCTTCTGGAAGCCCGGCACGACGCCGTCGAGCGGGAAGTCGACGGGCATGCCGCGCTCGTAGCTGCTGTCGAACACCGATCCGTCGCGTCCGTTGACGCCCATGTAGCAGACGAACACCGTCGCGGTGTCGGCGACCACGGGGCCGTCGCCTTCCTTCAGCGTCTTCACCTGGGTCTCGGTCACGCTGAACGGGGTCTGCACGTCGATACGCGGGGCCGCGGTGTCGGTCGCCCCGGTGACCGCGATGGTGCCGGTGGCCCCGGGCAGCGTCCACTCCGGCGCGTCCGTGCTCGCCGGCGTCGACGACGGGCATCCGCTGTCGGGGTCGGGCATCTGCTGCTCGGGGGAAGGCAGGAACACGTCGGCGGGGTCCACGGTCGTCGTGGTCGAGGTGCTGGTCGCGGCGGTCTCGGATTCCGAACCGCAGGCGGTGAGCGCCAGGGCCAGCGAGGCGGCGCACGCGAGCAGGGCGGCGGGGTAAGTTGCGCGGGAGAAGATCACGGCCGCAACGGTACCTGGCGGCCGTCGACGACCTTCCCGGGTGGCGGGTTGCGCCAGCGAAGTCAGTAGTCCCAGGCGGTGGGCACGCACCGGAACGCGTCACCCGCGATGGCCACCCGGCACACCGACGGGAACGGCAGATGGGTGGCGACCAGTGCCTCGCCCGTCGCCGCGAGCTCCCTGAGCAGCGCGATCCGCACTCGGGCGGATTCCTCAGGTTCGTGTTCAAAACCGTTGTGCCACTCGGGGTTGTCGAACCCGGGGGCGAACACCGCGTCGCCGGCGAAAGTCAGCGCATCCCCGCGCGACGCCAACCGCACGATGCTGTGCCCGGGCGTGTGACCGCCGGTGCGGCTGATGAGAACCCCGGGCGCCAGTTCGTACTCCGTCTCGAATGTCCGCAACTGGCCGTGGTATTCGGCAAGGAACCGGGACGCGATGGAGCGCAGCGCATCCGGCACCGGTCCCGGCATGTCGGTGTGCGAGAAGTCGGGGGCATGCCAGAACTCGGCCTCCGCGGTCGCCACGTGCACGCGCAGATCCGGACGCAGCCGCTCCTTCAAACCCTCGCTGAGCAGTCCGCCGACATGGTCCATGTGCAGATGGGTGAGCACGACGTCGGTCACGGCGCCGGGATCGATGCCCGCGGCCTCGAGTCGATGCACGGTGTTTCCCGCCCGCGGGAAGTCCGGAAACTCCAGGCCCAGGCCGGCGTCGACGAGGATGGTCCGGTCGCCGCTGCGCACCACCACCACGTTCAGCGGCCAGTCCAACACGTCCTTGGGCAGGAAGCGGTCGTCGAGCCAGTGACCGAACTCCGTCGGGTCGGCGTTGGTTGCCATGGTTTTGGCGGTGATCGGCAGCACGCCGTCGCTGATGACCAGTACGTCGATGTCGCCGACCTGCACCGCGTAGCGCGAGGGGACCAACTCGTCGACTCCCGCCGTGCCCAGGCGGGGAATGCTGTCCAAGCTCATGCCTTTACTCCTTGTGAACGCCGTACCCGGAGACAGGGGGATGACCTGTCTGTGCCGTGGAACGCCGCGCCTTGGCGCGATTTATCCCGTCCGGCGACCGAGGTGCGCGTACGTTGACGCTGGGTTCCTCGAGGAAGCGGGTTCGCACATGATGCGCTGGACACACTTTTGGGTCGACGAGGACAGCGAGCGGCTCTGGCGGGTGACCTTCGACAGCCCGCCGATCAACATGGTGACCCCGGAGATGCTCGTCGAGCTGCCCCAGCTGATCGATCGGATGGCCGCGGCCGCTGAGCTACGGGTGGTGGTGTTCGAGTCCGCCAATCCGGACTACTTCCTCAACCACTACGACACGTCTCGCGTCGCCGAGACCCCGAAGCAATCGGGAATCACCGGTTACCCGTTGACGATTGACACCAGCACCCGCTTGTCACGTCTGCCGGTGGCGTCCATCGCCAAGATCCGCGGACGTGTGCGCGGTATCGGTAACGAGTTCACCCAGGCGATGGACATGCGATTCGCCAGTGAGCACGCGCTTTTCGGTCAACCGGAGACCGGCAGCGGGAACCTGCCCGGCGGGGGAGGACTCGAACACCTTCCGCTCCTACTGGGCCGGGCGCGTGCATTGGAAGTCGCGCTGTCCAGTGACGACTACTCCGCTCAATTGGCCGAACGGTATGGATGGGTGAACCGGACCGTCGCCGACGATGAACTCGACGCGGTGGTGGATACGCTGGCGCGCCGGATCGCGTCCTACGACAAGGAGTCGATCGCCGCAGTCAAGCAGCAGATCAACCGGCACACGCTGCCGTCGGCGGACGACATGCTGTCCTCCCTGCAGATCTATCTGAGCTCGTTCGAGTGGCCGGGATCCCAGCGCCGGATCGCCGCCGCGATGGCGGCCGGTCGCAATCAGCCCGGCGACTACGAGATGCGTCTGGGCTACCACCTGGGCCGTCCTCTGGCCGCGGAATGACGTCTTCGCGCCGCCGTCTCGATGAGTTTGGGCGGCGGAGTCGGTCGGTACAAGCATGACTGACGAAACCATGAGCGCCGCGTGCACGATCGCTGCGCCGGCCGAGGACGTGTTCGACGTGCTGGCCGACCCGGCCACCCATCAGGCGATCGACGGCACCGGGTGGGTGCGGGAGCCGCTGGACGGGAGGCGGTTGACCGGGGTGGGACAGATCTTCCGAATGGCGATGTATCACAGCAATTTCGGGGGTATGCACTATGAGGTCGCCAACCGGGTCGAGGTCTTCGAGCCGCCGCGCGCGATCGCGTGGCTGCCCGGCCAGGGCGGTGACGACGCCGACCTGCAGTTCGGCGGATGGTTCTGGCGCTATGACCTCGAACCGGTCGACCGCAACACGACGAAAGTCACGCTGACCTATGACTGGTCGGCGGTGCCGCCGGCGGTACGCGCCGAGATCTCGTTTCCGCCGTTCGATCCTGCGCACTTGGACAACTCGCTCGGGCACCTCGCCGAACTCGCGGAGCGCCACACGATCAGTTCGTGACGCTTGAGACAGGACCGCTACCCTAGCCAGTCGATGAGGTTCGAAAAGCGGAACAACGGTCAATCCCCGTCGGCATGGTGACTTCGCGAGACAGCATCACCCCGCCCGATTCGCGGTGGGCGACGGCGGCGGGGGTTCTTGTCACTGTCGCGGTCGGCGTCGCCGGACTCACCTGGGCGAAATGGGTCCCATATCTGCACAAGGCGTTCGACGCGGCGCGCACCCAGCACTGGCCGGGCTCGGACATTCTGGCGGTCGGCGGTGTCCGCGCCGGCGACGCACCGAGTTGGCACGCGGCGACGACGTTCTTCGACTCCTATGTCGGCGTCATCTGGCCTGCGCTGCTGGTGGCGCTCCTGCTCAGCGCCTGCGTTCAGGCCTTCGTCCCGCGGAGTCTTTTGCCGAAGCTGATGAACCGCGACACTCTGGTCGGCAGCGCAGCGACCGGGGGAGCGGCGAGCATGCCGTCGATGATGTGCACGTGCTGTTCGGCTCCGGTCGCGGCGACACTGCGCAACTCAGGCGTCAATCATGCTGCAGCCGTGGCCTATTGGCTGGGCAACCCGCTGCTCAACCCGGCGGTGCTGGTGTTCCTCGCCCTCGTCGCTCCTTGGCAGTGGACCGTGACGAGGGCGGTCATCGGCGTCATTGTCGTCGTCGGGGGAGCGGCGCTGGTGGCTCGGATCGCAAGGGACTGCGAGGACGCGGCGCCGTCCGTCCCGGTGCCGCTCACCGATCAGCGCGACCCGGGATCCGCAGCGCTTCGTTTCGGCAAGGCGCTGTTGCGGCTGTGCGTGGTGCTGGTTCCGGAGTATCTCGTGATGGTCTTGGTGATCGGCGCTGCGCGAGGGTGGCTACTGGTGCTGATCGATCCCGCGCATCGAAGCCTGCTGCTGGTCGTGGTGGCGGCGGTCGTCGGCACGCTGATGGTGATCCCGACGGCCGGGGAGATCCCGATCCTGCAGGGCCTGGCGTTGCTCGGCGTCTCGTCGGGTGTGCTGGGCGCGCTGTTGATCACCCTGCCCGCGGTCAGCTTGCCCGGAATGGTCATGGTCGCGCGGAGCTTCGGATGGAAGACCACATGGGGCACCGCGGTCATGGTGATGGTCGCGGGTCTGGCTGGCGCGGCGATGCTGAGTCTCCTCTGAGGCCGCAACGGTCACAACGTGTTAGCGGTCCGCACCGGATCGCGCTGAAACCTGAAGAGCCGAGCGGGATCCAATGAGTCCTTGACCGCGCGCACTCGTGCCATGTCGTCCGCCGAGAACGCACGGTCTGCGCCCAGCGTTCCCTCGCAGAACGACGGCGCGGAGCGGCCGGTATCGGCGTCGCGGGCAGCGGCCAGCACCTTGCCGAGCGCCGTGTCGGCGCGCCGGCGGCCGTCGTCGTCAGGTGCGGCGGCGACCGCGTGGAGCAGGAAGGGTGCGGGCATTCGGGTTTGCATTCCGTCCGGGAAGCTCGCACGAGAGTCGGTGTGGCGCAACTCAATCATGTTCATTCCGCCGGGAGTGCCTACTCGGGCGGCCGTGAACATCTCGACGATCGTCTCCGCGCTGGGCCTGTTGAGCCAGCGGCCAATGCCGCGGGCGGGAACCGCGACGGGCGGGTCCAGGTGGATTGCGGCCAATGCCGAGGCGTCGCCGGGTCCCGTGGTGTCGACCGCCGGTTCCGCGGCGCCGACGACGGCCGCTCGCAGCCTCTGCAGGTGCGCGGGCCCCTCCGGGGATGCGTAGGACAGGTGGACCACGGCAGTTCCGCGCAAGTGTTCGGGAAACGGTCCCTCGGGTGGCAGTTGCAAGAGCGCCAGATCGCTGGTCACGTCCTCGGCGATGTCGGCGGTGGCTTCCGACCACGCCGCGGCCACCGCCGACAAGGCGTCGGCCGGCCACAACAGGTAGCCCGTCCACAACTCGGGGACTCGGATGAGGCCGATCTCCAGCGAGGTGGCGACACCGACGGGCGCTCCTCCGCGAAAGGCCCACAGCGCCTCGCGATCAACGGGCTCTGATGCGTCCTCGGATGCCCGGCGCAGCCGACCGGTTGCGTCGACGTATTCGACCGATCTCAGCATCGCGGCGGCCATTCCGTGTTTGCGCACGAACCAGCCGACGCCCCCGCCGAAGGTGTAGCCGGCGACTGCCACTGTCGGGGACGTCCCGCTCGGACCGAGCAGACCGTGCGGCTCGGCGGCTGCGTTCACCGCCGACCAGGGAACTCCGGCGCCGACGGTGGCGGTGTGCGCTGCGGTGTCGATCGCGACAGTGTTCAACTGCGATGTGTCGATCAGCACGACGGTGTCGTGAACGGGTTCGGCGGCGCCGTGTCCGGAACCTTGTACGAGAACGGGCCTTTCGTACTGGGCGGCGAGCTGCACCGCTCGCGCGACGTCGTCAGCCGTGCGGGGGCGGACCACGACGCCGGGAGTCTGCGCGAAACTCGAATTGTGGGGGCTGGTCGCGTCGTCGTATCCGTCGTCGCCGGGCGTCAGCACGGCGTCCGGCAGTTCGGCTCGGAAAACGTCGACCACAGGAGTTTCGTCGGTCATGTTGCGTCTCCGGTCAGTTCGGCCATTTCCCGGAAGTACGCCTCGAGCGTGCGCGGGGGCCGGCCCAACACAGCGGTGAGCGTGACGTCGGTGCTCACCAGGCCCGCGTGGTCGTAATGGCGGAACATCGCCGCCATCGCGGGGCTGATGCCGCCCAGCTCGTCGGGATCCACCCGTTGCGGGCGGACGGGCCGCCCGACCACGCGGCCGATGAGCTCGGCGACGTCGTAGCGATCGAGGTGACCGTGCGACGCCAACTCGTAAGTTCCGCCGATCAACCGATCCCCGGTGAGCGCGAGTGCGACGGCCTCGGCGACGTCGCGGTAATCCACTCGCGAGAACCGGGTTTCGTTCGCCCACGGCTCAGCCAGCACGCCGGTGTCGCGGATGCGATTCCAGGACGGTGCATAGTTCTGGAAGAACAGCGCCGGTTGGAAGACGGCGTACTCCATACCGGAGTCGTACAGCGCGGCTTCGACGGGCGCTTTGGCCGCATGGTTCACCAGACTCAGCGAGGGGTGGATGACCGAGGAGAACACGAACCGGCGCACGCCGGCGGCTCGGGCCTGTTGAACGAACGCTACGCCGAGGTTGGCTTCGTCATCGATGAAGGCGGGTGCGATGTAGAAGACCGAATCTACGCCGCGCAGTGCGGTTTCCACGTCGGCGGGGTTGCTCAGGTCGCCCACGGCGACCTCGCCTGCTCCCCGTTGCATGACTTCTTCGCGCTTCTCCGGACTGCGGATGAAGCCGCGGACTCGGACACCACGGGCCGCCAGTGACGTCACCACGTTGCCGGCGGCGTTGCCGGCGGCGCCGACGACAAACGCGGTCCCGGTGATCATTTCGGCAGTTCCTTCAGCTCGGACGGGCGTGGCGCAAGGCCGGCGAGATAGATTTGCTTCTGCCGGTGCAGAACGGCCACCCAGGTGCGATCGGTCGACAGCGTGTGTGCCAGCAGTGCGCCGAATCCGATCACGTCGGCGGCGGTGACATCGTCGCGGATGGTGTGGTCCCGTCGACCTTGCTCGAGAATCATCTCAGCGATATCCCAGATCTGCTGTCGGGTGGTTTGTGCTGCCGCGCTGAGGTTCTGCGGCCCGCCGTGCAGGGGGAGCACCAGCTCCTGACGATGCGCGATGGTGGCGTCATAGAACATCTCGAGTCGGCTGATACCCGGAGCGTCCGCGTTGCCGGCTCGTTCGATCACGGCATGCACCATCTCGAACGAGCGCTCCGTGAGCGCATCCATCAACAGTTCGCGTGTGGGGTACCGCCTGTACAGCGTCCCGACGCCGACGCCGGCTTCCTCGGCGATCGTGGCCATCGACACGTCGCGTCCTTGCCGGGCGAACAGTGCGACGGCCGCGGCGAGGACCCGTTTGCGATTCTCGGCCGCGTCGCGGCGCAACGGTCGCGCGCCCTCATCCTGGACGGATTCCACCGTCACGACAGCACCATCCTTCGCTCAAAAAATTGGACGCCAGTCTTCTGCTTCTATGCGGAAGCGCCCGGCTCCGCTGCCGCTATATCCACGATCTATTGCGGAGCCTACCTACCACCAACTTCAATATACGGATGAATTATTCCGGATACTGGTTTCATGCGCTTTTCTACCGCGCGTATTGCCGCGGGCGTTCGAGGTGAGCGCGACAATGGCGGCATGTCGACCGTCTTCTGGATCGTCATCGCGGTGCTCGCCGTCGGCACGATCGCCGGTGGCCTGTTCCGGATGCGGGCCTGGCTGCAGAAGCCGGTACCGCCCGAGGTGATCGAGGCCGCGCACCGCGACGACGACGATTAGCGACTCAAGCTGCGGATCAGAACTTGAGGTATCCGCCGTCGATCCGCAGCGTGTCACCCGTGTGGTAGCGGCTCGCCGAACTGGCGAGATACACCGCGACACCGCCGATGTCGTCAGGAGATCCCCAGCGGCGCAACGGAACCCGCGGCATCACCCGGGCGTGGAACCGTTCGTCGTGCAGCCCTTCCGAGATCATGTCGGTGTCGATCCAGCCGGGGGCGACCGTGTTGGCGCGGATCCCGTGGCGCGCCAGCTCGACCGCCATACTGTCGATCAGTGAGGAGACGCCGGCCTTGGAGGCCGCGTATGCGGGTTGTCGCGGCATCCCCTGGAACGCGCCCAGGCTGGACACGGCGACGAGACTGCCGCCGCGGCCCGCCTCGACCATCTGGCGGGCGGCTTCGCGCAGTGTGAGGAATACGCCGTCGAGGTCGACGCGCGTGACCTCGCGGAACGCCTCCAGCGATGTCTCCAGCACCGGCGTGAAGGCACCGCGCACCCCGGCGTTGGCGAAACAGGAATCCAGGTATCCGAACTCGCTGCGAACGCGTTCCATCGCAGCGGTGGTGGCGTCTTCGTCGGTGACGTCGCAGACCAGCGGCAGCACCGGCCGGCCGTGGCTTCGGAGCTGCTCGGCGGCGGCGTCCAGTCGAGAAGCTGTACGGCCGAGGACGGCGACGGAGGCACCCGCGCGGGCCAGTCCCTCGGCCATGCCCAAGCCGATGCCCGAGCCGCCGCCGGTGACGACCGCGACGTGGCCGGTCAGATCGAAGGGATTGGCGGCGGGTGCTGGATCGGTCACGCGCCGACTGTACGCACGGCGCCGGGGGCCACTGCGGGGGCCTCGGGAGAAGCGCAACTCAATCCTGAATCGCCCGGGCTGCGCGTTCGGCGATGAGCATGACCGGCGCGTTGGTGTTGCCAGAAGTGATGGTGGGCATCGCCGAGGCATCCACGACACGAAGGCCGGCGACGCGAAACACGCGGCAGTCGGTGTCGAGCACCGTGGCGGCTGACCGGGGCAGACCGCGCGCGTCGAAGGCACCCATCGTGCAGGTGCCCACCGGGTGGAAGATGGTGGTGCCCAGTTCACGGGCGGCCTGCTGCAGATCGTCGTCGCTCACCAGTTGCGGCCCGGGAAGCATTTCCTCGGGTTGGTAGCGGGCCAGCGCCGGCGCCGCCATGATCTGCCGGGTCATCCGCAGTCCGCGCACGGCAATGTCGCGGTCGGCGTCGGTGGACAGGTAGTTGCAGAAGATCTTCGGGTGGGTCAGCGGGTCCGCGTCGACGATCCGCACGTGGCCGCGCGAGGTGGGTCGCAGGTTGCAGACCGAGGGTGTGATGGCCCCGTAGGGATGCAGAGGTTCGCCGAACTTGGGCAGTGACAGCGGTTGCACATGCCACTCCAGATTGGGGCTGGCCAGGTCGGGGTCGCTTTTCGCGAATGCCCCGAGGGTGGACGGCGGCATGGTCATCGGCCCGGAGCGCAGCAGCGCATACTGAATTCCCATGCCCGCCCGGGTGATTAAGTTCCGGTAGAGGGTGTTGACGGTGCGCGCACCCCGAATGCGGTAGACGCTGCGAATCTGCAGATGGTCCTGCAGGTTTTCGCCCACGCCCGGCAGGTCGACGGCCACCGGCACGTGATGCTCGGTGAGCAGCTCAGCCGGGCCCAGACCCGAGACCTGCATCAGATGCGGCGAGCCGACGGCTCCGGCGCTCAGGATCACCTCCTTGCGGGCCCGAACGTCGACGATCTGGCCGTCTTTGAGCAACCGCACACCGGTGGCACGGTGCTGCGCGGTGGTCCAGGCGCCGCGGCGTTGCTCGTCGTGGACCTGGTCGTCGAGCAGCAGCTTCAGCGCCTGGGTCTGGGTGTAGACGGTCAGGTTGGGGCGGCGGCTGATCGGGTGCAGGAACGCGTCGGCCATCGACCAGCGCCGGCCGCGCTTTTGGTTGACGTGGAAATAGGCGCTGCCGGAGTTGTCGCCGCGGTTGAACTCTTCCTTCGGCTCGATGCCCAGCTCGGCCGCGGCGTCCTGCCACGCGTCAAGGATTTTCCAGCGCACCCGCGGTCGCTCGACCCGGATCTCACCGCCGGCGCCGTGCCAGTCATCGGCGCCGCCGAAGTAGTCCTCCAACTCTTTGTAGGTCGCCAGGGTTTGGCCGTCAGGGCCGTCCCAGAGCCAGCGTCGGTCGCCGGTGGCGTACGCCCACAGCTCGTAGTCGCTGGCTTGTCCGCGCATGTGGATCATGGCGTTGATCGAGGAGCAGCCGCCGATCACCCGGCCCCGCGCGTAGATGATGCTGCGCCCGGCCAGCCCTGGATCCGGTTCGGTCATGAAGCACCAGTCGGTGCGGGGGTTGGCGATGGTGTACAGATAGCCGACCGGCACCCGGATCCAGAACCAGTTGTCCCTGCCGCCGGCCTCGACTAGGAGTACCCGGTGAGCGGGGTTGGCGCTGAGCCGATTGGCGAGCAGGCAGCCCGCGCTGCCCGCTCCCACGATGATGAAGTCGAACTCGGCCACAGGGCTCGTTTCCAACACGTTCCTCCCCAGCCACGTCGGCGCGGCGCCGGGATCAGCTTCTCCCATGACCACAACTTCAACCAGGCGCCGTGGACCAGCACGATAGTGGGGGATCCGCGATCCTGACTACCACCGCAGGCAGTGGTGTATGATCCGGTGTATGAAGCGCACGAACATCTACCTCGACGAGGAGCAGACGGCCAGCCTCGATAAGTTGGCTGCACAACAAGGTGTTTCGCGTGCCGAGCTCATCCGCCAACTGCTCGACAAGGCGCTCAACAACGCCGACGACAGTCTCGAAGGGGACCTGACTGCCATTTACCGATCGTTCGGTGCACTGCGTGACGTTGAGTCGCCCGATCGCCGTCCCGGCAGCCGTGAGGAGCACCTCGACCAAATGTGGCGCCGCATCTCGTGATCCTGGTCGACTCGGACATCCTCATCGCTCACCTACGCGGTCTGGATGCGGCGCGAGATTGGCTTGTCGAAGCTCGACGGGAGGGGCCTCTAACGATCAGCGTGGTGTCGATCGCCGAGGTGATCGGCGGGATGCGCAGTGCGGAACGCCGGGAAGTGTGGCAACTGCTAGCCGCGTTCCGCACCGAACCAGCCACCGAGATCATCGCACGCCGGGCCGGGGACTTCAGGCGGCAATACAGGGCGAGTCATTCCAGCATTGGCCTTGGCGACTATCTGATTGCTGCAACCGCGGATGTGAAGGGTTATCAGCCGGCGACGATGAACGTGAAGCATTTCCCGATGTTCAAGAACCTGCGGCCGCCTTTCGCTCTTTGAGCGAGTGAGAAATGTTGAGCAGCAACTAAAGGCGATAACGCCGTTCCGGTCGCCGACGTCGGCTGATCATCGGCCGAGGGTTCGGACATCTTCGGCGGTGGGCCATCGAGCGAGACCCGCGCTCGTCAAAATTGGCGCACGAAGGGGCGTGGTCGGTGACTTAGTCTTCGGTCATGGGCAAGGGGACAGTCGGTGATTCATTACAACGGGCTTACGAGGCGATGGTTTCCGCCGATGTCGGCCCGTTCCTGCACGCACGCGGCTTCGCGATATCCGACTCGAGGTTCGAGCGGAAACGCGGGTCGCTCTACGACGTGATTCACCTGCAGCCCAACTGGCACAACGGCACGATGTCGTGGCATGGATTCTTCGTCAATGTCGGCATCGGATCAGCTGAGGTCGATGATGCGTGTGTTGGAGACGAGCGAGCGAAGCATCCTCTCAAAGGCTCACTACTGCAACGCCGCTGGGAAGAATTGGTACCCGATCTGCCGTACGAGGTGCGGTTCGATCATCGAACCGACATGCAGCAGTTCGCCACCGCGCTCTGCGATGGCTTTGACCTGGTGCTGGCTGAGATGGAGAAGATAAGCACCACAGAGCAGTTGGTGCGATACGCCGTCGACAACAACTTGCTCATCGAATACGAGAGGACCTGCCGGTACCTCGCGGTGATTGGTGCGATCGACACGTTGACCGAGTACGTGACAACGCTGCACGATTGCTTCGGACATCAAGACCGCTGGTCGATATTCAGCCGTGAAATCAGCATGGCCGCGGGGCGTTGGGCGCGACTGCTGCAAGAGAAAGGGCTTCTCAACACGAGTTCTGCCGGATGGTCGTAATGGCGACCAAGCCGGCGTGATGATTCTCTCCGGCAATATGTCCCGCGGAGTCATTGCTCGAGTTCGGAGTCGGGGTCAAGACGTTCACGCGGCGCAGTCGCGCCAATAAACTCAACCGGTTCCGGTCACGAGTTCCTTCAGGCCAGCCGCGCCCCACTACCGCGGCGTCGCGTAGATTCTTTGAGAACACCTACCGCAGCATGCAACGAAGGCCATCATGTCCGAAGATCAGAACACAGACATTCCACCGAATCACCTCTCCATCGACCCGCGCAGCGAGTTCTATAACGAAGAGGTGCTGCGCCGCGACGTGGGTGTTCGCTTCAACGGCGTGGAGAAAACCAATGTTCACGAATACAACGTGGCCGAGGGTTGGGTGCGTGTTGAAGTCCCTACTGCGAAGGATCGTCGCGGGAATCCCATGGTCGTCAAGCTGACTGGCACGGTTGAACCGTATTTCCGTTGAGCATAGAAGCGGACAGTCCTGAACACGGCGCGCGCATCTCAGCTCGAAGTCTGGCATGCCAGTCGATCTTCCAAAAGCGACTGCCAGGTCAGGCCAGTCGATGGTCGCGCTCAGGTTGATGTTGGCCAGCACGCCGTCAGGGACCAGCAGGTCTTCGGCGGGCGTCCGGTGGCGGGGTCGGTGAGGGCGAAACGCATCGCGGACTGATCCGCGAACACCGCCACGTTAACCGGTGGCCGCGAATAGCCCTCCAGGTCAATCGAGTTCGCCGCAATGCGTCCGTAGAGACCACGGACGTTCTCTGGGTAGGGGCAAGGTCCTGGCCGGGCCGCGGGGGTATAGGCGCGCATCTCAACGCGGGTTGATTCTGCGGAATTGGGATCGGTAGGCGATTGCACGGTATTCACTGAACATCATGAAGAGCATCATCATCGGCGCGATCGCGACCGGCTGCGCCGCCGTCAGCCTCGGCCTCGCAGCACCCGCCCACGCGGATCTGGCTCCGGGCAACTACCACTACCGCAGCACCATGGCCAACGGAATCGTCACCGAAAACCTGGTGCGGGTAACCAGCTGCGGCCCCGGCTGCATCTCCATCTTCAACCTCACGTCGAACACCGACCAAGGCCAGGCGCACATCCAGGGCAACCAATACGTGCTCGACCAGTTCGTTCCCCGCGGCGCGTTCTGCCCCGACGGGCGCCCGGTCGACGTGCTCACCCGCTCCACCTTCAACCTCGACGGTACGAACGGCATCTACACACTCAACGGCCCCAACCCCTGCGGCACCAGCGGCCCGGTGGGCGAGACACGGTTCACGTTCACTCCCGCGTGAGTGACTCGCCTCGCGGATGACGTCGGTCGGGGGGCAAACATGAGGTGAAAGCCTCATGTGTACCCACCGGTCAGCTGGCAATCTTCCTGGTAGCGGACTCACCGCTCATCAATGCCAGCGGGGTGGCACGGGACGAAAGGAAACCGCCATGCACCGACCCGTCGTCGCGGGATTTGCGGCCGCGGCTGTCATCTCAGGAGCCTTGAACCTCGCGGTTATGGCCCTGGCTCCAACTACCGCGTTGGCCCAAGGCAAGTGCTCGCCGGCCGACGTCAACACGCCGCGGTGTGCGCCGCCGGAGGGCCCCCCGTTCGGGTGTGACGCATTTGGTAACTGCGCCCAGATATGGTGCCCGGCGTCGGGAATGGAGGGTCTCCCGCACTGGGACACGAACGGTCCCTGCCATACCTTCTGGTTCGACCCCAACGCTCCGCTGACTAATCCGGTCATGATCGAAGGCCGGCCTCCCGGTCCGCCGCAGCCGGCTCCGCCGCCACTTCCGCCGGGGTGGTGCTGGGGCGGGTTCCTACCAGGACCGTGCCCACCGGGGGTGCCGGGGCCGAGGCTCGGCTAGTCCGGCGATGATTTTCGGCGACCACGTGACTCATTGCGCCGCAGTCCTCGGTCACCGGCGCGGAAGACCCCGACCCGATGACCGTGCCAAGGCACATTGCTGGGGCCGAATATGAGGTAAACGCCTGATGTGTGGGAGCCGGTCGTTGGCCGACAATGCATTTGAGCGCTTACGAGTCCGCTGAAGTTGTTGGGATCGGTAGCCACACCCGTGGCCTGTGCTTACCGCACCGGCAACGCCAATGAGGCCGCGCCACCCCGAGAGGAACGCAACGATGAACCGAATCTCGAGATTCGTAACCACAGTAGTGATGTCAGGCGGCCTGGGTCTGGCCGGAGTTGTGCTGGGCGCAGGTACCGCGCAGGCCGATAACTGGTGCCCCGGCGACCATTACTTCGCCTTATTACCGGACTGGGACATGAGCGTCTGCCACGAGTACTACTGGGCCTACAAGTACGACCCCAACGCGCCCATGGACCTGTATCTCGAGGGCACGCCACCTGGGCCGCCCAGGCCCGGCTTCTGCGGCAGGGACATGTTCACTGGCATTCCCCTTCCGTGCTAGGGCTTTGAGGGCCGTCCCTCGATTACGGTGTCACACCCGCCCATAATCAGGAGCGGACGCCGGGAGCCATATCGGTAACATCTCAATTCGGGCAGAACAACTTCCTCGGCGGCACTGGGTTTCCGACAGCCTTTCGATAATTTTTCGTTGTGCTGCATGGGCACGGACGGTCGGTGCCATTAAGCGCGCAATTGGTCACGGCGTCGGGCTTGTGTGGATTTGATGCTGAGCCGCCGCGGCGGCGCTGCGGCGGGTTTAGGCTTGAGCGATCGTCACACGACGAGATGGTCTTTGCATCAGCAAGTGCACGGTGCGACCGGCTAGTTCCGGGATTGTCAGTCCGCCACGGAGCGGGCGTGCTCGGCCGTGTATCGCTCTCCGACGATTCGTCCCGGCGTGAAGACCTTGCTCAAGTAGGCGGACTCATCGGCGCTGATCGCTACTGCTGTGGCGGCGAGATTCTCCCGGACGTACTCGACGCGTTTCGTCCCTGGGATCGGGATCACGTCAAGCGGTTGTGAAAGAAGCCAGGCCAGTGCCAACTGTCCTGGCCGGCATCCCTTGGCGGCTGCTAGTTCTTTCAGCACCATCACTGGCTCAAGATTGATGGCCAAGTTGGCTGCGGAGAATCTTGGGTTCGTCGCGCGAAAGTCGTTCGGGGCGAACGTGTCGTCGGGCTTGATGGTGCCCGTCAGGGCGGATCGGCCCAACGGGCTGAATGGCACCAAGGTGATTCCGAGTTCGCGGCACGTCGCGGTGATTCCTGTTTCGACGCGTCGTTCCCAAAGTGAGTACTCGCTCTGCAGAGCAGTGATGGGATGCACAGCATGTGCCCGACGGATCAAGTTTTCCCCGACCTCGCTGAGTCCGAGGGCACGCACCTTGCCGGCGGTGACCAGTTCGGCCATCGCCCCTACGGTGTCCTCGATCGGTACATGCGGATCGATGCGGTGGCAGTAGTAAAGGTCGATGACATCGGTGCGGAGCCGTCGCAGACTTGCTTCACAAGCCGCGTGGACGTACTCGGGTCGGCCATCGTAAGTGATCCTGTTGCCGTCCGCACTCACCTTTGCGCCGAATTTGGTAGCCAACACGACTTCTCGCCGACGGCCGTTGGTCGCCTCTGCGATCAACCGTTCATTGTGTCCGAAACCGCGGACGTCCTGGACTGTGGCGATACCGGCGGCACCGTACACATCCGAGGTGTCCAGGAAGTTCACGCCGAGGTCGATCGCTGCTTTGATTGTCTCTACTGACTCACTGTCGTCCGCCTCTCCGTAGAACTGTGACATGCCCATACATCCCAAACCCACCGGTCGCACGACCAGGTCCGAATGACCGAGCCGTACCGCTGCGGAGCCGGCAATTTCAACCGCCATCATCGGCGCGGCCGCAGTCTCGGCTCGCTGCGAGCGGGGGACCGGGTTGGTCATGTATTGCCTCTCGGGACTCGTTGTGCTCGTATGAGCTTCCCGCTGGCGTACCTGCACGCGTATCCGCCACACGACAGTGCGACAGGCCAGTCGTTAATTGAGCGATGCACGTGCCGTTCTAGATGTAGTTGGTGACGGCGTGGTGAGGTGACAAAACGAAGACCTCCGAGTGGAGTGCGAGCTGTCTAGGAACGCTCACCGATCTCGGAGGTCTTCGTGGTTCACCGTAATGCCCCTCTGTCCGAAACCGGTCGTCTACGTCTGGCTCGTTGTGTTGTCGATGACGGTTGGTCGCGTCGACGCGCGGCCGAGCGCTTCCAGGTTTCGGTGACCACCGTCTGTCAGTGAGTGGATCGCTACCTCGAGCTAGGCGAGGCGGGAATGGCCGACCGCAGCTCACGGCCGCACCGAAGCCCGAACCGCACGCCAATGCGGCGCCTTAGAGACGGTTGGAGGGGTAGTAACTGTCGGGGTTGCCGGTACCGGCGATAGTTGGCTCGCTGGGCTCCCGCGACTGTCTTACAAGAGGTCGTACGCGGCGCCATGGCTGACACGATTACCTTCCGACTGGACGAAGACGCGAGGGCGCCAGAGGTATTGACCAAAGACGGCACGGCGGTGTCCACTGCGGTTCGATCTGCACCTATCGACGCCGCACGACGGAAGGCTGGTGCGGGAACTCGGGCCGAGGCCGAACGGCTAGCCGAAGATGAATCCGACCGCGCCGAGGCCGTGCAGGTGCTGCGCGACATGGAGACGCTGCGTGCGTGGTGAGTCTTTCGGTTGAATGCCGCGCGGGGGAGCCGGGGTCACGAGCAGTCCGATACCGATACGCCGTACTCGTCCAGTCGGATCAGCTGCCATTGTCTACATGGCTGGTTGCGCCCACGTCCACATAGGCTCGTGCCGCGAGCTTCCGGCCTGAGGTTGAAATCGGCGGCGTTAACACCCGGGTACAGGCCGAGCAGACCGCAGCGGTCGACCCACGACGGCTCGGCAAGAGCGTCGGTTCCTGAACTCCGACGAGATGCGCCGGGTGGACGCGGCCCTTCGGGTAGTCCTGGATCTATGAGGGCCGTGCGGTCGCCACCAATGTTGCGCGTGGTCCGATCGATCAGAGTTGAAAACACCTGGGCGTAGCGAGCATGGCTGCCGATACGAGTCCGCGGATCGGGGACGGTGGGCAGAGATGTCGCAACGCAGCTAAGAACGACGGGAGGAGTGGTGGTCGCCAGGCCGCCAGGCGTTGATTCATCTGATGCAACAGGCAGAGCCCTACTGGTAACACTGCCTATTCGATTTCCGCATATTCCCGATTTGTAGAAACTGGCATAACAGTCGCCGAACGACTCGTGGTTCTCTCATCCGGCTCGACTGACGGCTGATTGAGGGCGAGCTGTGCGGTGGCGACAGCACCGCGCGGGCTCACGTCCAGAAGACGTATTCCACGCGCCGTATTAACCGGCACAACCGCTCCTCGCTGCGCTGGCCACCGTCCGAGGGCACCGAAACGTAGTCATCTGACGGATGCCTGGTCGGCTGACGATGGCCCAGAATCATCGTATGGAGCTGAACTGAATCAGTTCCTTCCCTCGTAAATCCCACGGGGGGTGCAGCCTTTCGAGGAGACAAGATGTCTGACTTGGTTGATGTGATGTTTGATGCGCATGGCGGCCTCGACCGGTTCCGCCAGTTCGCGTTCCTGAACGCCCGACTGCACCAGGGCGGTGTGCTGTGGGGACTCAAGGGCCAGCCGACCGTATTGCAAGAGGCCAACGTTCGCGTCGACCTCAACCGAGAATGGGTGTCGCACTGGCCTTTCGCCCCCACCGATTACCGGTCCCAGTTCACCCCGAAGCGAGTCACCATTGAAACACCCGCCGGCGAGGTGGTCGAGCAACTCGACGAACCCCGTGATTCGTTCGCCGGATACGTCATGGAGACCCCGTGGAGTAACGCGCAGGTCGCCTACTTCGCCGGATACACGATGTGGACCTACCTGACATCTCCGTTCATCCTGGCCCGACCGGGAGTCTCGACCGAGGAGATTGAGCCGTGGACGGAGAACGGAGAGACTTGGCGACGGCTGCGCGTGACCTTCCCCCAGGACATCGCCACCCACAGCACAGTCCAGACCTTCTACGTCGACGGAACGGGGCTGCTGCGTCGCCACGATTACGACGTGGATATCCAAGGCAGCAATCCCGCAGCTCGTTACCTGCTCGAACCTGTCACCGTGCAGGGAATCGTGCTGCCCTCCAGATTGCGCATCTTCCCGCGCAACGACGACAACACCGTGGCCGCTGAACCACTGATCGTCTCGGTGGACCTATCCGACTTCGCGTTCGAGTAACCGTAGGCGACGCATCCTGCTTAAGGGCACCCAGATCCGATGACGGCTTCGCCAGATGGAAGACAGTCAATGTGCCTATGGCTCTCGAGGTCTGCAGGCAAGAGAATCCGGAGATGGCGCGGATCCGAGGCGATCTCGCGAGCGATCGATGATCGATGAAGGGTGCACAGCATATGGAGAATTCGTTGTCTTTGATGGCCGAGACCCGCTATCTGGACGGGCCGAGCGCGCGGTTCGCGTACCGTCGCTTCGGTGCGGGTACCGGTGTCCCGTTGGTGCTGGCGTTGCGCTTTCGCGGCACCATGGATCACTGGGATCCGGCGTTCCTGGACGCACTGGGAGCCGAACGCGATGTGATCCTTTTCGACAACATCGGGCACGGTAGGACCAGTGGCGTCGCACCGACCAGCATGGCAGCCCTGGCCGACGGACTCACCGAATTCGTCGACACCTTGGGGCTGTCCGAGGTCGATCTGCTCGGTTGGTCGTTGGGTGGGATCGTGGTGCAGGCGGCCACGTTGCAACGTCCTGATCTGGTGCGCCGGTTGATCGTGGCGGGCAGCTCTCCCGGTGGTGGTGTGCCCGGCATGCCGCAACCCGATCCGAAGATTTGGCAGGTTGCCACCAAGCCCGTCAACGACGACGATGACTTTCTCTATCTGTTCTTTCCCGATGAGGACCCTGGTCGCAAGCGGGGACTGGAGTCGTTGCGGAGGTTGGACGACCGCCTCCTGTCGCCGGAGCATGTTCCGGTGTCGATCGAGACGATGCAGGCGCAGTTGGCCGTCATTGCCTCTACCGGTTCGAGTATCTGGGATCGCCTGAGGGAGATCACCATTCCGACCTTGGTTGCCAACGGTGCGCACGACCGGATGATCAATGCCTACGCCACCTTCGCGATGGTGGGCCGGTTGCCCAATGCCAAGGCCATTCTGTACAGCGATGCCGGGCACGGGTTCCTCTTCCAGCACGTCACGGACTTCGCCCGCGAGATCGTCGAGTTCCTCGCGTGACCCCGCAGGTGATCGAGGCCGATCTGCTCGTCATCGGATTCGGCAAAGCCGGCAAGACGTTGGCGACTGAGGTGGGCCGACAAGGTCAGCGTGTCGTGCTGGTGGAGGAGTCGGCGCAGATGTACGGCGGCACCTGCATCAACACCGGCTGTGTGCCGACGAAGTCGCTGGTGTACCGCAGTGAGCACTCGCCGCGCGGCTCGTCCGGAACCTTGGTTTATGCGGATGCGGTCGCTGCCACAGAGCGACTGACCGCCGGGTTGCGGGCGGCGAATCTCGCTGCACTGCAGTCAGTCCCATCAGTGCGGGTGCTCACCGGTCGGGCGAGCTTCATCGATGCGAACTCGGTCGCGGTAGAGACCGAGGACGGCCTTGCCACGGTGGTGGCGCGCGACATCGTCATCGGTACCGGCTCAACACCGGTGATTCCCGACCTACCCGGTGTGCGGCATAGTCCGGTCGTGGTCACCAGCGCGGAGTTGCTGCGGCGTGCCTCGCGCCCGGACCGGCTTGTAATTCTCGGCGGCGGCTACATCGGCTTGGAGTTCGCGTCGATGTACGCCGGATACGGCACCTCCGTGACCGTTCTGGAGCAACGCCCGGCCGTTCTGGCACATGAGGACCCAGACGTCGCCGACGCTGCTCTTTCTGTCCTGTCCGGTAGGGGAGCCACGATCCTCACCGGGGCCGAAGTCACTGAAGTGCAGACTGTTCCGCGGCCGGGCACGCCACCGTTGGCACGCGTGGGGTACCGCGTCGGCGGACGCGCCGCCACCGTCGAGGCCGACGTCGTGTTGATCGCGCTCGGACGCACGCCCAACTCCGCCTATCTCCGACTCGATCGAGCCGGGGTGGAGATGACCGACACCGGTGCCGTCGTGGTCGATGACTATCGCCGTAGCAGCCAACCCCACATCTATGCGGTCGGGGATGTCAACGGCGGACCGCAATTCACCTACATCTCTCTCGACGACTACCGCATCGTGCTCGATCAGCTCGGCGGTGCTGCCGAACCCAGGTCTGCCGCCCAGCGCCGAGCGGTTCCGAACTGCCTGTTCCTGAGCCCTCCACTTGCACGTGTCGGCCTTACCGAATCCCAAGCGCGCACTGCGGGTTACGACCTCAAAGTGGCGGCCAGCCCGGTGGTGAACCTGGCTACCGTGGCAAGAGCCCGCATCGTCGATGACACGACCGGGATGATGAAGGTGGTGGTGGACGCGGAAACCGACAGGATTCTCGGCGCTGCCCTGCTGTGTCACGATGCACAGGAGGTGATCAACATCGTCGCCCTGGCGATGCGCCACGGCATCACCGCATCGGTATTGCGGGACGAGATCTACACCCATCCGTCCATGTCGGAGTGCTTCAACCAACTGTTAGGACTGCTGCAATGAAGTTCGACCCCACGAACACCGCGATCGTGGTCATCGATCCGCAGATCGACGTCCTGAGTCCCACCGGGCGCAACTGGGCGGCCGTCGGGGCGAGTGTCACCGAGAACGACACAGTGGCCCACCTCGCCCAACTCATGGAAACCGCCGTCGCCCAGAGCTACCCGCTGGTCATCTCGCCGCACTACTTCTATCCGTCTGATTCGCAGTGGTTGTTCAACGGGCCGCTGGAGTCCGACGAGTTCGCCACCGGAACGTTCGCCCGCGTTGGGGCCCTGGATCTGACCGACTTCGCGGGTTCGGGCGCAGACTGGCTACCCGCGCTGGCGCCCTTTATCAACCGCCAGACCACCGTTGTCGCGAGCCCACACAAGGTCTTCGGGCCGCAGACCAACGACGTTGTCCTACAGCTACGGAAGCGAGGATGCGACCGCGTCATCCTCGCCGGGATGTTGGCGAACATGTGCGTCGAGTCTCACCTGCGTCACCTTCTCGAGGACGGATTCGAAGTTGCGGTGGCCGTGGATGCGGTGGCGGGCCCCCGTCACCCCGCCTGGGGCGACGGGTATCGGGCAGCGCTGGTGAACTATCGGTTTCTCGCGCACGCGGTGTTACCGACCGGAGAAATCGTCTCGGCGATGAACGGCGCGGCATGAATCACTGAGCGAGGGTGAAGTCGAGGACGACGCGGAAGCGTGCGCGGCCGGACATCATTCGGTCGTAGGCGCGCGGTGCTTCGTGAAAGGGGAGTGGTTCGATCATCGGGGCGATCTGGTGCGCGAGGCTGAATGCGAGGTTGTCTTCGTTATCGGTGGCGGATCCGGTGAGGCTTCCGATGATGCTGCGCCCGCCGAAGATCAGATCGGGTGTGTGGACCGGTACCGGTTCTGGTGAGGCTCCGACGACGATCATCTTGCCCCGTGGTTGGAGTCCGGCTACCAGTCCGGCCATCGATGCGCCGCTGGCGGCCGTGGCGATGATCGCTGTCGCACCGCCGAGTGCGGTGAGCGCAGCGGCGGGGTCTTCGGCGGCGCTGTCGATGTAGTGGTCGGCGCCCAACGTCGAGGCCAGTCGAGCCTTTTCGGTGCCGCGGGCTAGTGCGGCGACGCGGTAACCCATTTTCTTGGCGTACTGCACGCCCAGATGGCCCAATCCTCCGATGCCCTGTACCGCCACCAGTGAGTTCACCGGCGCCTGGGCGACGCGCAGGGCGTTGAAGACGGTCACCCCGGCACACAACAGGGGTGCGGCCGTCAGCGCGTCGAAGTCCTCCGGAACCCGCACCAGCCCAGAAGCCCTGGCGTAGACGATCTCGGCATACCCGCCGTCGACGGTCGTCCCGGGTTGGGGTTGGTCGGTGCAGTTGACGAAGTCACCGCGGCGGCAGAAGTCGCACCGACCGCAGTGGCCGCCCAGGAATCCCACCCCGACGCGGTCACCGACCTGCCACCGAGGTTCCACCCCGGCGCCGATGGCATCAATGGTCCCGACTGCCTCGTGGCCGGGAACCATCGGGGTCGTCGGGTCTGGGCGCTGTCCCTCCACGGCCAGAACATCGCTGTGGCATACCCCGCACGCGGCCGTCCGGATCCGCACGTGCCCGGGGGCGGGGTCGTGCAGTTCGCGGTCGACGAGGGAGAATTCACGTTGTCCAGTGACCTGATACGCCCGATAAGAGTTCATGTATCCATGCCATCAGCTTGAGCGGCGTCGCGGCATAAGTACGTTGACCACAAGTATGGCTACTCGCCGGCGGGCGTCGCGTTGTCGAGTTCGATGGCGTCTCGTAGTTGAGCGCGGCGAGTGATGCCGAGCTTGGGGAAGATCTTGTACAGGTGCGCCGCGACCGTCCGATGTGAGATGTAGATTTGGTCGGCGATCTGGCGGTTGGTCAGTCCGGCGGCGGCGAGCCGTGCGATCTGTAATTCCTGCGGCGAGAGTTTGGTCGTGAGCACGTCGATTGCCGATGCCGCGCCTGGCATTTGCACGCCGGCGGCGCGCAGTTCACCTCGTGTGCGTTGAGCCCAGGGCGCTGCTCCGCGGTGTTCGAAAACTCGTAGTGCTGCGGCTAACTGGGTGCGTGCGTCGATGATGCGTCGTTGTCGTCGGAGCCATTCGCCGTAGCTCATCTGGGTGCGGGCGTACTCCAACGGCGCTTGGGCCTCGGCGTCCTCGATGTCCAGGGCGGCGTGGAAGTGGTGCTCTGCGTGCTTCTCCGTACCGGCGATCAGTGCCCGGCTGCGGTGTACCAGCATGACGATGTGTGGGGAACCCAGTGCGCTCGCCTCGGTGTCGATTTCGTCGACCAGCTGGCAGATCACTCGGGTGTGGCCGCTGGCGACGGCGGCTTCGGTGAGGTCGGCGATAGCCCAGCGACGGGAACTGCGGTCACGGTTCATCTGCGAAAGTTCGGTGAAGGCGCGCTCGCTGTCGTGTGTGGTCAGAGCAAGCAGGCCACTGGCCCAGGCCAGGTCGTCGAGCCACAGTAGGGGAGTGTCGCTGGGCAGGTTCTGTTGCGCTGTCGCCAGTGACTGCTGAGCGGATTTGGTATCGCCCTGCCATGCTTGGATCCGCGCCAGCAGGGCAGCTGCAGCGCCCATGCTGAGCCCGAGATCCGCATCGGTGGCGATCCGGAATGCGTTGTGCGCGCTAACGGCGGCCTCGGTCAATTGCCCGGCGATGATCTGCGATCGCGCTGAGCCGCGCAGCGCCTCACACTCGATCGCGGGCGCACCTGTCCTTCGGGCCACCTTGATGGAACCGTCCCAGCATGACCGAGCGGTCGCCAGATCAGAAGCCGACTCGGCCGCCAGCCCCATCGACATCAGCGCCGTCAGGTCATCACTCAGGGCATCCTGCAATGTTGCGGCGCGGCAACGGAACTGGCGTGCATACTTGGTGTCCTCAAGGGTCGCCAAGGCCACTTCGACTGCCGGGTGGTCCAGGTGCTCGACTTGGTGCAGGCGCTCGGCGATTAGATCACGGTCACGTTCGTCGAGTCCGTGCATCCGACACTGCGCTGCCGCGGCGGCGAGCAGGCGGATATGCGTGTCCAACTCACCGTGGCTTCCGAACCGGTCCGCCAGCGCCACCAGATCCTCTACCGGCGGCGCCGTTACGCCGGTTGTGACGGCGAGGGTGAAGCGCGCGAACGCAAGATCGAACTGGTGCCCGAGATCAATGGCCAACGGCTCGGCCTCGTCGAGGATGTCGATTGCTTCGGCGGTCAGCCCTGCCCGGTACGCGGGTTCGATTGCGCTGACGAGGCACCGGATGCGATCGTTCGCCGACGGCGACAGCGCGGCCGCACGCCGCCATGCGCGTGCCGCTTCTGCATTGGCGCCACGAAGTTGTGCGGCTTGGGCCGCGGTTTCGAGGTCGGCGGCGACTCCCTCGTCGGGTCCGTAGGCCGCCGCCGAGCGGTGCCAGGCGGCTCTCATCGCATCGGTGGTGGCGTCGGCCAGCGCGTGGTGGAAGGCCGAACGTTGCGTCAGAGGTGTCGCCCGGTAGGCCACAGACCGGATCAGGGGATGGCGCACCTGGAGCGATCCGGCGACGACTGTGATCAGCCCGCACCGCTCGAGTGGATCCAGATCGGCATCTGACAGACCGACGTGCCGCGCCGCGTCGGCAAGTTCAGCCATTGCAGTATCTCCGCCGGCGGCGATCAATCCCAGCATCCGGCGACTGGGTTCAGGAACGCCATGTAGTTGCTCCAGGAAAGCGCGTTCGATGCGACGCGTCGTCGGCAGAGGCGTCAGCGGCGGGTTCCTCTGTTCCTCGCCGCCGGCCAACAGTGCCTTCGTGAGTTCGGCAATGGCCAACGGATTTCCCGCAGCTTCGGTCAAGACGCGCCGTTGGGTAAGCGCGCTTAGCCCGTGCCCGTCGACACCGGCCAGCGCCTCCTCCATCAGGAGGCGCGACGTCGCGATATCCAGTGCGTCCAACTGGAGGTGCGGCAACGACGAGAGTTGTGATGATTCCCCGTCGATGCGGGGCCTTGCGGCGCACAGCATCATCACCGGCGTGTTCGCGATGCGGCGCCCGATGAAGGTCACAACGTGCAGCGTGGAATCGTCGAGCCACTGCGCATCGTCGATCACGAGCAGCATGGGTCGGGTGGCCGCGGCCTCCTCGACCAGCCCGAGCGTCGCGACGCCGATCAGCAACGGGTTGGGCACGCCAGCCTCGGCGAGGCCGAGCGCGGCCAGAAGAGCCGCCCGCTGGTGCTCCGGCAACGCGTCGGCGCTATTGAGAATGGGGTGCACCAATTCGTGCAGACCCGCGTAGCCCACCGCGGCCTGTGACTGCACCCCGGCACACGACAAGACGGTGAACCCCTGGCACTTCGCCCACCCTGCGGCAGCCGCCAGCAGAGTGGTCTTCCCGATCCCAGGCTCGCCTTCAACAACCAATGCACATCCGCGCTCTGCCAACGCGGTCGCGGCGGCAGTGATCACCTCCAGCTCGTTGTCGCGGCCGATCACGTGCCGACGGTACCACCCTGGATTGGAAATGCCAACTCAGATAAGGTGTGGTGATGCGTACCGATCCGTGGTCCGACGATCCCTGTCCTATCGCGCGCGCTATGGCGGTCATCGGTCAGCGGTGGTCGATGCTGATCATTCGCGAAGCATTCCTCGGCAGAACCCGATTCTCGGAGTTCAAAAAGCAGTTGGGAATTGCCTCGGATATCCTCAGTGCCCGGCTGGCTGAACTTGTGTCGGCCGGTGTACTGGAGACCGTGGAGTATCGGGAGCCGGGCGACCGCGCCCGCAGCTGTTACGAGTTGACGCAATCCGGTCGCGACTTGGTTGTGGTCCTCGGAGCAATCGGCCAGTGGGGCTACAAGCACGCAGACCGAAGCAAAGGCACGCCCTATCATTTCATCGACGTTGATGGGGAGCCGGTCATCGCAGGTTTCCGGCGCCGCGACGGTGCCGTCGCGCGCAGCTCCGATGTCCGCCTGGTCGGCATCGCCGATTCAGACTCACAGTGACGACACCCGGATCTACCTGCCTGCCGGCCGCCCGTAGAGCGGGGGCCGTGGGCAGAAAGTGCTGCACCGCAGCCGAAAACGATGATCGGAGTGGTGGCCGGCAAGCTGCGAGGCATTGATTTATCTGATGCAATACGCAGTGGTTTTCTGGTAAGCCGCACTATTCGATTCCGTCGTCTTCCTCCCGGGCTGCGGATCGGTCGTGATGTGGCGGGGGGCAGCTGTCGGGGCGAGTGGCGCCCGGCTCAGCCGGACCGCGCCACGATCGCGCCGCCGATCGAAGCGAGGGGTCGCGCAAACCCTGCGGGCCGGCGACTTGAGGCGACGACGCCTAGCGTGAGTTTCCACCTTTGGTAGTTGATCGGCCTGTTTTTCGTCGGGGTGTGTGATTTCCGGTCGGTTTGGTGTAGGACCCGAGTGTGAAGTTCGCGCGACTAATCGGCCTGATCGCCGTTGCTACCGTGGTCGCCGCCTGCGGGACTCACGGTGGAGCTACTCCAACCACTGTCACGCCCCAGCCCACCAGCGGCGAGACGGCGACGGCAAAACCGGGTGCCCCCATCGCACCGACGGCTACCCCGACTGCCGAGGATGAAGTGAGCGCGGCGGATCCCGCCGACTACACAGTGTCAGATGCCGGCGTGTACTTCTTCACGCCGAGCCGGAACATCGCCTGCGGCCTGACCCCCGACATCACGGGCTGCCAGGTGTTCAAGGCGACCGCGATACCGCCGGGGGCGGACTGCGATCACGGTGGCCAGCCACGCGACGAGCTCTCCAAGGGTTACTACGTCGACGAGCGCGAGGTCATCACGCCGTCGTGCTTCAACCAAGGGCTCTTCAACGCGTCTGCCAATCAGAAGGTGCTCGACTACGGACGCAGCCTCACCGCCGCGGGCACCGTGTGTGTTTCACGGGCCGACGGGGTCACCTGCACCCGTGCCGAGCACGGTTTCTTCGTCTCGGCACAGAGTTTCAAGCAGTGGTGACCAGCGCCGCCGACGCACGGTGTATCACCTTCGCCGCAATTCATCGGATGAAAACGGCGTAGTTTACTGGTGACCCTGCATATTCGATCTCGCATATTTTCGCGTGCGCACTAGTGCACTCTTGCTACGCCGCTTTGACGTCTCACCGGTGATACACTGCGTACGTGGATGCAGTCACGGTGCGCGAATTGCGCAATAGTGGAGGAGACGTTCTACGCCGTGTCGAGCATGGCGAGCGCATCGTCATTACTCGGGACGGGACACCTGTTGCTGAGCTACGGCCGTTGCCTCGTTCGAGCGCAGGACCTGCGGAACTGATTCGTCGCCGCAAGAATCTCCCGCCGGTGGACCCAGATGCCCTCCGGCGCGATATCGACAATCTCATCGACCCGTCGCTGTGACGCAAACCCATTGCCGGGGGATGCTGGATACCTCGACGGTGATCCTTTTGGGTCAGCTGTCTGACCCAGCCGAGCTTCCCGATGAATCGGTGATCAGCGCGATCACGCTGGCTGAGCTGTCCGTAGGTCCACACGTCGCCAACGACGATTCTGAGCGCGGCGCTCGGCAGCAGCACCTGCAGCAGGCCGAGGCGGATTTCGACGTCCTACCGTTCGATGGAGATTGCGCCCGGGCGTTTGGAGCCGTCGCGGCGGCGCTGCGCGCGGCGGGTCGCAAGCCTGTTGCGCGCGCTTACGACGCGCTTATTGCGGCCAGTGCAATCGCATATGGAGTGCCGCTGTACACGTGTAACCCCGCCGACTTCACGGGAATCCCGCGGCTGGAGCTACGGTCAGTTACTCACCCGCATCACCGATAGGGGCGTCGCTCGAAAGCGTTGAGCAGCAACGCGTGCAGACCTTAGTTGACATAATGTGGCTTATCGGTAGATATCAGGGACGCGGCAGCCCGGGCTACGCAGCCTCGCAGCACCTACCACCCGTCCATCACCCATAAAACGTCACAGTGACGAATTGGGTTGTCCCGCTGGGTTATTGGCTGGACGCTACGGAAACATCCACACACTGAGCTAGGGATGGCTTCCGCTCCTGACACGTAGCGTCGACGCCAACCGATAGTGCTTCACGTCGAAGCTGCGCGTCAGCCGCCGATAACTAAAACTTTGCCCGGGCCAGAGCCATCTGTTACGACCGTGCGCATCGAGGTACCAGCTGTCACAGCCGCCGGCGGTCCACACTGTCCCTAAGGCGCGGTGCTGCAACCACGCGTCGTAATGCGCTTCGGCGGATTCGGTCACCTCCATGACCTGCGCGCCACGAGAACGCATTTCACGTAGTGCCGCGAGAACGTAGTTCACCTGGGATTCGATCATGTAAATGACGGAGGTATAACCAGAGAAGGTGTTAGGACCGTTGATGAGGAACAGGTTCGGAAAGCCGGAGACAGTCGTGTTTCGATGTGCGCGCATGCCGCGTTCCCAGCGTTGCGCTAGCGTGCGGGCGCCCGAACCGATGATGCGGTCGGCGACCGGCAGCGTGGTGGTCTGAAACCCGGTCCCAAAGATGATGTGATCGACCTCGTACTCGGTGCCGCCGGCGGTACGGATACCGCCGGGTGTGATCCGGTCGATGGTGTCAGTGACAAGCTCGACGTTGTCCTTGGTCAAGGCGGGATACCAGTCATTGGAGACCAAGATGCGTTTGCAACCGATGGCGTAGTTCGGGGTCAACTTCACCCGCAGCGTGGGATCGCTGACTTGGCTGTTCAAATGGCGGAGCGCTACACGCCGAAGCGGCGCCATCAAGCCAGGATGCACCTGCAGAAAGGCCAATCCCTCGCGCTGGAGGTACAGACGCAGTCGGTCAAGTCGCTGCGCGGCAGGTGCATCGGCGAACAGCCGCTTCTCCTTCGCGGTGTAAACCCGATCGTTGCGCGGGATTATCCACGGGGGCGTGCGCTGAAAGACAGTCATCCGTGCGGCGACGGGCTGGATCTGCGGAGCGAACTGGATCGCTGACGCACCGGTGCCGACGACGGCGACCCGCTTGTCATCGAGCGCGATGTCGTGACGCCACTGCGACGAGTGCCAGAACTGTCCCCCAAATTCGTTCAGGCCGACAATGTTCGGGATGAAGCCGTCGGACAAAACGCCGGTAGCCGATATCAGCACCTGTGCGCTGAACGACCCCTCCGAGGTGCGGATCTCCCAACGCTCCGATTTCTCGTCCCACTCCGCCTGCAGCAGTTCGTGCCCGAGTCGTAGGTGTTGGCGCACCTTGAACCTGTCGGCAACCGTTCTGATGTAATCAAGAATCTCGACCTAGTCGGCGAAGACTCTCGACCAATCATGAACTGGGGCAAACGAGTACGAGTAGAGGTGGGATCGGCGCGTCGGACCCCCGGCGGGCAGCGAATCTATGAGCAGGATGCGGTCGAGCGCGTAAAGCTCATAAAAGAGTTGTTCGCCGCCGGTCGGAGTAGCGACGGCGTGGTGCAGTTGTTGCCCTGCGTCGACTCGGGTACGGCAACGTCGGCAATGGTGGAGCGCCTCATCTGCGAACGCGCCCGCATTGACGCTGAAGTGAGCCGGTTGGCCGCCACGCGTGACCGGCTCGACCAGATCATCGTTGAGACGCGCCGCCATTTCCTGTCCGACACCGCGGTCGTGCGACCGTGAACTGTCATCACTGGCTCGCACGAACCGGACTCTGGAACCCGCGCCGTCGAAGGCTTCTCGCAATCAGCTACGGGTTGGCCAACTTACAGAGCTTCGTCGAACTACTCGCGTACCGAAGTTATGCGCCAGGCGCTGCAAGCTCAGTCGCCAAGTTGGCCTCACTGGCCGCCCACGACGCCAACAAAGCCAGGTTGTCAGCGGCCAATCCCTGCGAGGATGTCGTGTAGACATTCAAGTGCAGGCCACGGTCGGTGGGCAGATCCATGGACTCGAAGTCCAAGTCGAGCCGGCCCACTACTGGATGGTCCCGTACCCGTGCAGCCGCACATCCCGGGACGCCCACTGCTGCCGGAAAGTTCGCTACACGTTGATAATTCACCGACAAGAGCGATGAGCTCCTCGTCGTGCGGATTGCGGCCGGCCTCCAGCCGCAGCGACGCGGCCGCATTGCACGTGATCTGGTCGTAGTCGACGAAGAACGCCCTCGCTGCGTCGGAATTCAGGTACAGGAACCGCGCGGTGTTGGCGGGGCGTCGCGGGCCCGCCAGCACCGGTGAATACAGCGCTCGGCCCAGTTGATTCATGGCGAGCACATCGCGGCGGTCGTTGCGAATCAACGCCGCGGCGTTGGTGATCGCGTCGAGCACCTGTTGCAGCGCCGGGCGCACCGTCGCCGTGGGCTTGCGCCGGCGCCGGCTGCTGGGCGGCCCGCACTCGCGTGCGAGGTGGAACAGATGATCGCGCTCCGCGTCGTCGAGCCTCAACGCCGAGGCCAACGCGTCCAGCACACCCTCGGAGGTACCGGCCAGGGCGCCGCGTTCCATACGCACGTAATAGTCGACCGATACTCCTGCGAGCAGTGCTACTTCCTCGCGACGCAGACCTTTGACGCGGCGGTTGCCACCGTAGGCGGGCAGGCCTGCCTCTTCGGGCGTGATGCGTGCGCGACGTGACCTCAGGAACTCCCGGATCTCGGTGCGCACATCCATCGCGGCCATCCCCTCACGGTAGCCCGGCCTAGCAGGCGAAGGGAGGTACCGCTGGTACCCCGAACCCTGCGCTGCACCGCAGACGGCCTACGCGGTGGTGGCGATGCCGCCGTCGACGGGGATCACGGCGCCCGTCAGGTATGCGCCTGCCCGGCTGGCGAGGAACACGGCGACACCCGCCATGTCGTCGTCGCGGCCGATCCGGCGCAGTGGGGCCGACGCCGCGATCTCTTCACCGAACTCATCGAGGGTGGCAGCCATCATCGTCGACGGGAACGGCCCTGGCGCCACGGCGTTCACGGTGACGTGCTGCGGTCCTAGTTCCCTGGCGAGCACTCTGGTGAGTTGATGCAGTCCGGCCTTGCTACTGGAGTACGAGTAATTGGGCCGCTGCGGAATGTGGATGGCGGCAATGCTGCCGACGTTGATGATCCGCGCCGGGTCGTCGGCGGTGCCGGCCCTGCGAAGCGCAGGCAGCAGCGCCTGGACCAGCCAGAACGGCGACTTCAGGTTGAGGTCGATGACGGTATCCCAGGCCTCGTCCGGGAAGGTCGCCAGCGGCTCGTCCCACATGGCGCCCGCGTTGTTGACGAGGATGTCGAGACGCTCCGAGCCGGTGGTGACGAGTTCGGACAGTCGCCGACACTCGTCATGGCGGGACAGGTCGGCGGGGATGGCTCGCACCTGTCCGAATTGGGACAAGTGCTTCTGCGCCTGCGCACACGCTTCTGCGTTGCGTGAGCTGATGACCACTCGTGCGCCCGCCTGGAGTAGACCACGCGTGATCATCATCCCGATGCCTCGCGTGCCGCCGGTGACGAGCGCGTGCTTTCCCGACAGATCGAACAGGTCTGCATGCGTTGTGAATTGATCGTCTACCACTTGGCGCCCTTTTCGCTGGTCGTGCGGGATGCTGACTGCAATCCCAAATTAAGCGGGCGCGAGAGCAATAGGGAGATCCCTCTGATCCAGGTACTGCCGGGACCCCTTCGCCCCTTGCGCCTCTCCCCTACTTCACAGGGGCAGACATACTGGAATCCGTCACGTCGACGATTCGTGCGCGTAACCCGTTGCAGGCGAACGCATGGAGCCAGGTCCTCGCGCCCTCCCCCGCGTCGCTCAGCCGGTGGTGATGATCAGCTTGCCACCCCTGGGCGTGTTGTTGCGCTCAAGTTCGGTCAGCGCTGGAATGGCGTCTTGCAGCGGCACCGTCCGAGCGATCGGCAGCCGTAGTTCTCCTGTTGCGCACATCCGCGCAAGTTCCTCGAGATCCTCGACGTTGTGCTGCGTGATCAGCACAGTGTATGGACCCGGCAATGCACTCTTGAGGAACTTGGCACCGGAAGGGACGATATCGATGATGCGTCCCCCCGGGGCCAGTAACTTGCGTGCCGTCGCGGGCGCAAGCGTGCCCACGGTGTCGTAGACGATGTCGAACTTCCCCAGTGTGGTTGCAACGGAATCGAACTCGACGACCGGGTCGACGGCCAGGTCGTGTGCGTCTTGCATCGCGCTCGCACGGCAACTCCCTGCCACAATCGAGGCTCCGCGTGTCCGTGCGATCTGCACAGCAGCGCGCCCGACCCCACCCAGACAGCCGTGGATGAAGACCGACTGGCCCGCTCGCAGTTTCCCTTTCGTCACCAAGCCCTGCAGCGCCGCGCCGCCGATGGTCGGAATCGCGGCAGCCTCCTCGAAGGAGATCTCGGCCGGCTTCTTGACGATCGCTTTCTCAACTGCCAGCACCATCTCGGCGAACGCACCGCTCATCTTGATCGGCGCCACTCCCAGTACCTCGTCGCCCACGCCGACCCGCGTGACGCCCGGCCCAACCGCTTCGACGACGCCGGCGAAGTCATAACCCAAGCCCCGCGGGAACTTACGGCCGCTCATCATCTTCATCTCGCCGTTGCGGACCTTCCAGTCATACGGGTTGGCCGCGGCGGCGCGCACTCTGATCAGGACCTCACCGCTCCCTGGGCGTGCCGGCTGGAAATCCTCGAAGCGCATCACCTCGGGACCGCCGTAATTGTGATACTGAATCCGCTTCATGGTCGCCTTTCGCTTCGTCGGCACCACAGCGGTGCCCTAGTGCTGCACATTGGGATCCGGCATCGAAAAGTCCCAGGTGCCCTCGGCGATGTCAGCAAGCCGTTGCAGGTAGGCGTCCCGGTTCTCCTGGGAGGTGCCCTGGCGTTCCCGGTCGAGCACCGACTTTCCGAGATCCCCTGGCGGCAGCGTCTGTGCGGTCGCCTCGACACCGAAATAAGGCAGATGATCGTCGAAACCGCCTGGGGTGTAGAAGTTCAGCACGCGAGCATCTTCGTCGGACGTGATACGGAATGCGTGCCGCGTGTTCTTCGGTATCCACACCGCCGAGCCCGGTTCAGCATGCACCACCTCGTCGTCATGGCCGATCACCAATTCCAGTTCACCGGACAGGATGTAGAAGCCTTCGGCTTGGCGCTCGTGTATGTGCGCCGGCGGGCCGACCCCCGCCGGGATGATCTGCTCCATGAACGTGAACTCACCGAGCGTCTCGTCTGCCGACATCAAGACGTTCCACAGCCCACCGCGGTACCAGTACGCCGGCGACTCCCCTGCCCGCCCCTTGAACACGCCAGGTGCTTTATCGCCACTCACCATGGGCCTCTCACTTCGTCTCACTCGACGTGGTTGTCGCGCCGTGACATCACTGTAACACTGATGTCTCGCCGTGACATCGCTGTCGAGCGGGGCGATCGCCGCGATACATCGGGTACGACAGGGAGTATCTTCGCTACATGCCACGCTGGGAACACGGCAGCAAAGAGCGTCTGCAGCAGGCCGCGATGGAGTTGTTCGAGGAGCAGGGGTTTGAGGAAACGACCGCTGTGCAGATCGCCGAGCGCGCGCGCCTCACAACCCGAACTTTCTTCCGGTACTTCGCAGATAAGCAAGAGGTGTTGTTCGCCGACGAGGAGGTGTTGCGGGCGGCACTGGTCCGGGAACTCCACCAGGCACCCGACGTCGCTGAGCCTCTTCGGGCAGTGACTCGAGTTTTGGCGGAGTTCGACTGGGAAGGTCTCGCGCCACGTGAATCTCTACGCCGCCGCGAAGCCATGATCGCATCAACCCCGAATCTGCGGGAGCGCGACCTGATCAAGCAGCATCACATGGTCAGTGAGTTCGCCAGCGTGTTGCGTGACCATGGATTGGACCCAGAAGTAGCGGAACTCGCAGCCGAGGTCGGGGCCAACGTGTTTCGTGCGGCGTACCGACAGTGGTTGGCAGACGCTGACAACGTTGATCTGATATCCAGGACCGAGTCTGCGATGGCGCTCCTGGCCGAAATCGTAACGCGCCCCGCTCCTCGAGCGAAGTCGACGGTCGGCCAGAAGAAGTCGGCGCCGAGAACATCAGAGAGACGACGACAGCCACGGCCGCACGTCTCGGCTACGCGCCGTTCAACACGGTAACCGATCGCGCCGCTCCGGCCGTCATCTCCGGATTCAAGATAACGACTCATCCGCGAAAGACTGCAGCGCAACCTTTTTGAGTTCTTCGCGAAGCTCGGCGACGACGCTCTCCTCGATACCGAGGGTCTCGTCACATGCGGAGGAAGCGTCGGCGGCGAAGGCCAGCAACTCGTGACCGCGCTCGGTGAGCCGCGGATAGGAGGCGCGGCCGCGCGTCTCGGTGACCACCGCGCCGAGGTCGACCAATTGGCCGATGGTCGCGTGCATGCTCTGTGGGGTGACGCGGGCACGGCGGGCGAGATCGCTGTAGGACAACTCTGGATTGCGCGCGAGATGGCCGATGGCGCCGATGTGACGCAGAGTCAAGTTCTGCTCGGCCAGTGCGGCTTCGAACCGCCGTTGAGCCAGTCGGCCGGCCGCGATCAACAGCATCGTGGTGCTCTCGGTAACGGTTCGCGCACCGGGCCCGTCCGCCCGCCGCTTGTCTGCCTTCGCCAACTCCGTCACTCCCTTCACCGGCGGCCTCCACGCTATCCGCCATCGGGAACCGTATCGCCCGGCACGGAACGGTTGCTTATTTCAGCCTGACTGTTAGTCTAACTGATGTTCGACGCCCGCCACCAAAGGAGTGAACATGTCCGATGCCACGACGTCTTTTGAGTTCGACGCCGAGCTTCCAGAAATCAACGTGGCCATCCTGGTCTGCCCCGGCTACATGCCGGTCGACATCATCGGCATCCACACGATTTTCGGCACCGCCCCCGGCGCCAACGTCCAGTTGGTATGGAAGAGCCTCGACGAAGTCGTGGGGTATCCGAATTTCCCCACCCGCCCGACGATGACCTTCGCGGACTGCCCCGCAGACCTCGACATTTTGTGGACCGGCGCCGTGTCGCCGGAGATCTTCGATGACGAGGAGACACTCGACTTCCTCGCCGACCGGGGTAGCCGGGCACGGTGGGTCGGAGGGAACTGCGGAGGAACCCTGCTGCTGGGCGCAGCCGGGCTCCTGCAGGGATATCGCGCCACCAGCAACTTCCAGCAGAAGCACCTGCTCCCCCACTTCGGGGCGATCCCCACCGACGGCAACGTCGTCATCGACCGCAACCGCATCACCGCCGGCCCCCTCACCGGAAGCGTCGAGGCCGGACTGCGGTTGGCACAGCACTTCTACGGGGACGAGGTCGCCCGCGAGATGGAGCTACAAGCCGAGTACGCGCCGGAGCCGCTTTTCGGCGTCGGCCGCCCGGATCTGGCAGGCCCGGAACTCACCCAGCGTGCGCTCGACCACGGTTCGGCGATGGCGCAGCCGTATGTGGACGCGATTGAGCGCGCCGCGAAGCGACTCTCAGCTGTCGCAGTGTGACTTCGTGGGCCGCACGCCCCCGTGGTGTGCGGCCCACGTTTCACGATCGGCGGTTCGAGACATAGCCGATCGTCACCGGGTACGGAGACTCTCTTTCGATCGACGCGGCACACTGACAGCGTCGCCAGAAGGTGCCGTCCCATGCGTCGTCGTACCAACGAATCATCATGGGGCACTGCGCCTCATGGCTGCACAAGCCCGCTGTGCACTTCCGGCACTCGATCACGTCCCCCCATTTCCCGGACAGTGGCGCTGGTCCGAACCACAGGATAACGGCTCCCTATGACATGGCCCTTCGCATCGAGCCGACCGTCTGCAGGTCGAGGTCCCAGTTCTGACCCACGAGCTGGTGGCCGAAGCTGACGTGCGGCGCCTCGTCGACAAGCACGAAACCGGCGGCCTCGTAGATTCGCCGCGCCGCCACCAGTACGTCATTGGTCCACAACGTAACTCGGGCATAACCGGCGTCGGCGGCGAAAGCGAGACACGTTCGTACCAACTGGGTTCCGACGCCAAGGCCGCGACCTCCGGGCGTGACCAACAGAATTCTCAGTCGCGCCACATCAGGTTCCGCACCGGCCACGAGGAAGATGCAGCCCGCACGCCGGCCGTCCACCTCAGCGATCCACGCCGCTTCCCTGACGGGGTCGTGCCGTTCGGCGAAATCGGCCACGATCCGGGCCACCAACGCCTCGAACTCGGTGTTCCAACCGAACTGCTCGGCGTAGATCTCGCCGTGGGTCATCACCACCCAACCCATATCGCCCGGCTGGTCGGCACGTCGCAACCGGATGGCCTCGGTATCAGGACGATTCGTCATGCGCTGCCTCCTCGGCCCGCGGCATCCAATCTACTGAAACGACTGTTTCAGTAGCGGTAGCCTATCTCCATGGACGTCGAGCGCACAACCTCTTCACCACGCGAACGCGAGTTGTTGGAGGCTGCGTACCGGTACGTCCTCGAACACGGGATCGCCGAGATGTCCCTCAGGCCCCTGGCCTCCGCCATCGGATCGAGCCCCCGCGTATTGGTGTTCCTGTTCGGCAACAAAGACGGGTTGGTGCGTGCTCTTCTTGCCCGCGCCCGCGCCGACGAACTGGCACTGCTGGCTCGCATCAGCCCCGCCACATCCGGCGAATCGATCGGACTGGCCGGCGCCGTCAACGAGATCTGGACGTGGCTGTCCGCCGAAGAACATCGAGGCCTGCTCCGCCTGTGGGTGGAGGCGTATGCGCGCTCGCTGATCGAGCCGGACGGTGCTTGGGCTGGTTTCGCCCAGGCCACCGTGACGGACTGGCTGACCGTCCTGGCCGGCTGCCAGCGCCGAGACGAGCGGGACACCGAGACAGGAATGGCAGACCGCACTCGCGCGCTGGCGATCCTGCGCGGTGCACTGCTGGACCTGCTCGCCACAGACGACCGGCTCCGCGTCGATGCGGCGATCGCCCGCGAGCTGGAACTGCTTCGCGCACGGGCCGCGACATAGGACTCAGCTAACTCGGTTGCCACACCCCGATTCGTCACTGTGACGAAGATCGGCCCGCCCCGAATACGTTGGAAAGCCGGCGACGAAGCGCGTAATCGGGTGCCATGACATGGCTTATACTTCTCGAGCGATGCAACTGAACATTGACGCGGATCCACTCCGGATCGCAGACGATCTCGACGACTTGGGAGTGGTGTGCGTACCGGGTGCGGTTTCGAAGGACTGGCTGGAGCGGGCACGCACCGACGTCCAGGAGCTCCTCGCCGCCGAGGGCGAGCGGAATCACTTCATCCGATCTCCAGAAACCCTGGCAATGACCGATATCATCCAGAGCGACAATATTATTCGGCTGCTCGAGGATGTGGTGAGGGCCCGCTTCCCGGCCGCCACCGCGGATGCCCGCTTGATCGGCAGCGCCTTGCGCGTCATCGCCGGACCGAGCGAGAGCGGTGACGCGTGGTGGTATCACTATGACGCCAACATCGTCACGATGATCGTGCCCATTGTCATCCCCGATGCCGGACGCGGAAATTCCGGAGAATTGGTCGGGTTCTTCAACAAACGACCATTTCGCCGGTTCGCATTCGCCAATATTCTCGGTAAGGCTTTTTCGCAGAGCCGCTACTACCGGTGGGCCATTCTCCGCCGTCCCGGCAAACCGCACTACGGCCGGGTGATCGACATGAGCCCGGGCAACGTGTACGTGCTGTGGGGCTACCGAAGCCTGCACGCCAACATGCCGTGCCGAGCCGGAGCCCTGCGCGCCACGCTGCTGTTGCACTTCGGCGAGGTGCACGGCAGCAGTCGCGCTCTCACGACCGCTGTGCGCATGCAGGAACTGATGCGGACCGCCTGAGGCGGAGACTGGGGCGCTCTTCGCCTTCGTCGGTCGCCGAGGTCATCGCGTTAGCATCGGTGTATGGCAGCCGAGCGCGAAGCCCTCTGGGGCTGGGACCTGGACGAGTCCCCGGCTGAGCCGAGCGCCCGTCAAGCCGACGACGAAACCGCTGTCGATCACGATCCGATCACCGAGCCGCTGCCGGTCGCTGAGCCCGACCCGGTCACCGAGACCGCTGCCGAAGAGGCGTCGCCGGCCGAGGAACCCGACGACTGGTACGAGGACCGCGAGCCCGGATATGCGCACGCGTTCACCGGCCGGCCAATCGGTTCGTCCGTCAGTGCGCTGACCTTCAGGGCCGCGCCCACCCCCTGGTACAAGACGAAGCGCGGCGTGATCGGGTTGATCGCAGCCGTGGCCGTCGTGCTGCTCATCGTGCTCGCTACGCTCCTGCTCCGAGGGTCTCCAGCGGGATCCGACGAGCCGAGCAATGTGGCGCCCTCACCCAGTGCCGAACCCTCGCCCGCCAACACCGTCCCGTCGCCCGTACAGCCGACGATGAGCGCAACGGTCCCGCCGCCGATGCCACCCCCGCCGCCGCCTCCTCCGCCGCCACCGCCGGAGAACAGCGCCCCGACCTACCAGCCGTACTACCCCCCGCGCAATTCGTCGCCGTCGCAGTCGAACAAACCCGACATCGGCGTCACCCGCCCACCGATGAGCGTCGCGCCCGATGTACGCGCACCCGCACCGGGCAAGGCCACCCCCGGCGACGGCAGGGGCAGCGGCCGCTGGTTCTGAGCGGACTACTCGTAGTTGGTCTCGGACCGCGGGAAAGGCCGGTTGGTGAAGTCGATCTGCGCCGCCGGGTTGGCGACCGCCGTCACCATCCCGGATCCGAACGGGCCCTTCGGGTCGAACAGCGTCGCCGTTCCGACCGCGACTCCGTCTGCCGCCCAATGCGAATCCGCCTGCACGAGGATCCAGTCGTCGACCGGTAGCCGCGACAACGCCACGGTCAGGTCACCGTTGATGTAGCCGATCCCCTCGGTGCCGAGGTTGGTCACCAGACTGGTGGACTCGGCCACCGTCACCGCACGCGCGAACGGCGAAACCTTCTCTCCCGCAACGATATCAGCGCAGGAGAAGTAGAACCGCTTGCGCGAAGCGTTCTGGTGCGCGGCCGGGGAGCGGGTCCAGCCGCCGTCCTCGCTGCCGATGTAGGGCATCAGCGCGTCGTCGCGCTCGGGCAATTCGGGCACGGCCGTCGGCGGCGTCCACTCCTGGCCGCGGGGCGCCTCCGACCGCCGGTACTGCACGAACGTCGCCTGCGCGACCGCGCGACCATCCTGCAGCACATCGCATTCGGCGGCACGTACCCGTCGGCCGTCCCGGACGACGCGTACCTCGACCGTCGTCAGTGTGCGGCGCGCCGCGCGGAACAGATCGACCGTCAGCCGCGCCGGCATGAACTCGTCGGACCCGTAGTGCTTTTCGAGCGTGCGGGCCGCCAAACCGACGACGGCGGGACCGTTGAGATGGTCTTCGCCCCAGTGGCTCAACGCGAACTGCGTCGGCTGGAAACCGCCGTCGGCCGGCGTGAAGTACGAAGGTTCGCTCGACATTGCCGGATCTTCGCACAGTCGGTGCGGCGCCCTGCCGCGAGGCTCGCTCCGGTCACGGCCGGACGGCCTGCACCACCCACACGTCCCGCCGACCAGCCTTGCGTCCGGTGACGGTCACGTCACGAAACCCAGCCGAACTACACTGCGCGGCAAACGAATCCGCCTGCTGCCGAGTCCAGCCGTGGCTGGCCAACCCGGTCGCGGAGCCGTCGACCTGGCGTTCGACCGCGAGCAGCCGTCCACCGGGCTCCAACAGGCGGCGCAGTTCGCTCAGCCCGGCGTCGACGTCCTTCCAGTGGTGCACCGTCGCCAACGACCACGCCACCGTCGCCGATGCGTCCGGCAGCGGAACCCGCTCGGCGGTGCCTGTCGCCCAGGCGATCGTCCCGTGCCGCGTGACGGCCCGCGCCAGCCCGAGCATCACCGGCGCGGGATCGATCCCGATCACCGCAGCACCACGGCGGGCGGCTTCTCGCGCGGCTTTGCCCGGACCGCAGCCGATGTCGACGACGGTGTCGTCGGCGCCCACTTCGGTCAGATCAGCCGCCAGGCGCGCGTCGGCGCGGCCCATGAACAGCAGGACCAGCCCGACGAGCGCGCCCGTCACACCCGAGAATCCCGGATGGTCGGCGTGGTGGTTGACGGGCCGGTCATCGTCAACACTCATGAGGCCAGCCTGCTCCCACGACGCCCGGCGTCAAGTGACGAGCACCTCATCGATACCACTGGCGCATTGCGGGTAGACAGAGAGCACCAGCGGGAAGGGTCTTCTGTGACTGAGCTGAACTACCTGGAACTACACGGTGACCGCGTCGCCTACCGCGACGTCGGCACCGGCGACGAGGCGTTGCTGCTGATCCACGGGATGGCAGGCAGCTCGGAGACGTGGCGCGCGGTGATTCCCCAGCTGTCGCGCCGCTACCGGGTGATCGCACCCGATCTGCTCGGCCACGGCCAGTCCGACAAGCCGCGCGGCGATTACTCGCTGGGCGCGTTCGCGGTGTGGTTGCGCGACCTGCTCGACGAACTGAAGATCTCCCAGGCCACGATCGTCGGGCAGTCGCTCGGCGGCGGGGTGGCCATGCAGTTCGTCTACCAGCATCCCGACTACTGCCGGCGGCTGGTGCTCATCAGCAGCGGCGGCCTGGGCCCCGACGTCGGGTGGACGCTTCGGCTGCTGTCAGCCCCGGGCGCGGAGTTCATCCTGCCGGTGATCGCGCCGCGGCCGGTGCTGAAGGTGGGCAACAAGCTGCGGACCTGGTTCTCGTCGGCCGGTATCCAATCGCCGCGCGGCGCGGAGATGTGGAGCGCGTACTCATCGCTGGCCGACGCCCAGACCCGCCAGGCGTTCCTGCGGACGCTGCGGTCCGTCGTCGACTACCGCGGCCAGGCCGTCAGCGCCCTCAACCGCCTGCGCGTGGCCTCTCAGCTGCCGATCATGGCGATCTGGGGCGACCACGACGGGATCATCCCCGTCACCCACGCCTACGCGGCGCTCGACGCCCGGCCCGAGTGCCGGCTCGAGGTGCTCGAAGGGGTCGGGCACTTCCCGCACGTCGAACGCCCCAGCGAGGTGGTCGACCTGCTCGACGACTTCATCGCGTCCACAGGTCAGCAGGACGAGGCTCCGCGTGACGAGGCACCGCGCGCCCGCAGCGACCTGTAGCCGCCGTAGAGCACCGCGGCCACCGCGAGGTTGACGAAGTACGCGATGTCGGCGCCGTGCCACGCCCGCGCCACCGGACCCTCGATCAGCGTCGTGTGCATGAACGGGATCGCCGCGGCGTAGGCGACGACGAACACGACCAGCGCGGCCGCGGCGTCGCGCCGCTCGGTCCGCTCCTCGGCCGGGTTCAGGCTGAGCCGGCCGCGGGTGCGGATCAGCCAGTCGATCACCACGACCGCCACGAACGCCGGAATCCAATAGCTCACCAGCAGCAGCACGTCGGTGAACCGGGTCGCCGTGTCGGCCGCGTGCAGCCACAGGATCAACCCGAACGCCAGCACCGTCACCAGCACCGCCGACACGGGTCGGCGCACCCGCACCCCGATGGTCTGCAGCGCGAGCGACCCGCTGTAGTCGTTCATCACGCCCGACCCGATCGAGGCGACCGCGATGATCAGCAGTGCCAGCCCGCCCAGCAGCCCGCCGCCCATCACCTGCCGCACGCCCTCAGCGGTGTGCTCGCCGATCGCCTCGGCCGCCGCGATCCCGACGCCCTGCACCAGGATGTAGGCCGACACGATCCCGGCGAAGGTGAAACCGAAGACGCGAAGGCGCGGCGACTCGACCGGGAGATAGCGGCTGAAGTCGGCCGCATAGCTGGCCCACGACACCGCGAGGCTGAACGCGATGGTCACCTCGAGCACGAACGCGCCGACGAGATCGGGGCCGTGCACCACGGCGGGTGTGATGACGTCATGTCCGCCAACGAGTTTCACCGCGAACACGACGAACGTCACGAACAGGATGACGGTCAGCACGGCCTGCAGCCGGTGGATCAGCTCGTACCCGAAAACCCCGACCACGCCCTGCACGGCCAGCACGATGAGCACCGCCGCCCAGAACGGGATGCCCAGTAGCACCGCCAACGCCTCACCGCCGAACAACCCGACCAGCGCGTCCCAGGCGATCGAGGACAACCACTGCAGCGCGGCGGGCAGCACCACACCGCCGCCGAACGCCATCCGCGCGTTGGGCAGCTGACCGGTGCCGGTGCGGGGTCCCCACGTCGACAGGTACGCCACCACCAGCGAGCCCAGCACCGTCCCGATCACCATCGCCAGCAGCCCCAGCCAGAAGCCGAGTCCCAGCACGATCGCGAGCGTGCCGGTGAACACGCCGGTCATGTTCACCTGCGGGGCGAACCACACCGTGAACAACCGGCCCGGCGACCCGTAGCGCTGATCTTCGGGCACCGGCGCGATGCCGTGACTCTCCACCGACAGGTCCCCTGCGCCGGCCGGCCGATGCCCGGAGAACGTGGGTTCGGTCAGCGCGTTGGCCGACTCCGCTTGTGACATGCAGATATTCGACCACGCCGAGGCCGTCCGTGGTCGCGCACACGCCCCGCACCGGCACGAGGCGCACGGCGCAGAGATAATCGACGAGAGGAAGTGAAGATCGGCTAAGGATCGGAGCGGGCTGTGGTCGAGACCGAAGCGACGCGGCCGTCGGCCACGGCGCCTGTCCGGTCTCCGCGGCTGCTGGTCGCCGGCCTGTCGATCGTCGTGCTGACCGTGGCGGTGCTGCAGACCGCCGTCGTTCCCGTTCTCGGTGTCATCGCCGAGCAGTTGCACGCCTCGACCATCGGGGTCAGCTGGGCCGTCACCGCGAACCTGCTCGCCGCCGTGGCCGCCACTCCCTTGCTCGGTCGGCTGGCCGACCTGCACAGCAAGCGTGGTGTGCTGCTCGGCGTGCTCGCCGTCGTGCTCGCCGGCTCGGTGCTCGCCGCGACCACGTCGTCGCTGCCGCTGCTCATCGTCGGCCGCGTCCTGCAGGCCGCCTCGTACGCGCTGTATCCGATCAGCATCGCGATCCTGCGCGAGGAACTGCCGCGCGAGCGGTTGATGTCGGCGATGGCGGTGCTGTCCGGGACGCTGGGGTTCGGCGGCGGCACCGGCCTGGTCGTGGTCGGGCTGCTGATGAGCGGTGACGCCGGCTATCACCGGGTGTTCTGGCTGACCACCGCGTTCACCGTCGTCGTCATCGCGATCGTGCTGCTGGTCGTGCCGCGTCGACCGCGCAGTGTGCACGGCACGATCGATTGGCTCGGCGCGGCGGGCCTGGCCGTCGGGCTGTCCGCGCTGCTGCTGGCGATCACTCAGGCGCAGAGTTGGGGGTGGCTCTCGCCCGCGACGATCGCGTGCGCGGTCGGCGGTGTGCTCGTCCTCGTCGGCTGGTGGTGGTGGGAGCGCCGGGCCCGCCAGCCGCTGGTGTCGACGGCGATGCTGAGCCGCCGGCCGATCATGCTGACCAATTTCGCCACCATCTTCGTCGGGATGGGCTTGTACTTCGCGTTCCTCGGGCTGACGATGTTCGTCCAGATTCCCCGCGAGGGCGCGGGTTACGGTTTCGGCGCGACGGTGCTGGAGGCCAGCCTGGTGTACCTGCTGCCCGGCGCGTTCACCGGTTTCGTCGTCGCGCTGATCAGCGGCAGGTTCATCGACCGGTTCGGCGCGCGGCCGGTGCTCGTCGTCGCCGCGATGGCGGGCATCGCCGGGTTCCTGTTCATCGCGCTGGCACACTCACTGAGCTGGCAGATCATCGTGGCGAGCATCCTGGCCAACGCGTACATCAGCCTGGGTTACGGGGCGCTGCCCGCCCTGGTGGTCAGTGAGGTCGACGCCGAGGAGACCGGCGTGGCGACGGGCATGAACGCGATCGCCCGGACCATCGGCAGTTCGATCGCCGCGGCGGTGGTGGCCGTGCTGCTCAGCCGGTCGGCGCCCGGCACCGGCGTCCCGATGGAGAGCAGCTTCGAGGTGATCTTCTACGGCGGTGCGGTCACCGCCGCGCTGGCGATGGTGTTGATCGCGGTATCCGGTCCGCGGGCGCGGCCCACGGATTCCGTCGAGGCGCGCTGCGAAACCCGCGCCATGAACCACGAGTGGGGCTGAGCCCCGATTGCGCCGAGCGCACGGTTGTGTACATATCGCGCGAGAAGAACCGTCAAGAAGCGTGCGCTCGGCGCGAGAAGCCTCACCGCAAGGCGGCGAGGTTCGACACCGACTTGCGCACGTCGGACTCGATGACCTTGGCGACGAGATTGCCCACCCGGGTGTTCAACAGGCCGCCGGACAGGTCGGCGACCACCTGGAACGTCGAACCGCCCTTGTCCTCGCGCACACACAGCGTCAGCGCGATGCGGATTCCGGGCCGGCCGCGGCCGACCATCTCGATGACCTTGGGCTCGTCGTAGCGGGTGACATGCCAGTGGATCGTGTTCCGAAATCCCTTGACCTTGATCAGCGACGACACGCAGGTGCCGACCTCGATGACGGCGGGCACCTCGCTGCGCCACCCGCCGAAGATCGTCAGCCACTCGTCGAAGCGCCCCAGATCGGACGCCAGCGCCCACGCCTCCTGCGGGCTCAGATCCGACGACACCGAAACATCCACTGCTGCCATGCCTTGTCCGTTACCCGGCAAAGCGGGGCAGGTAAACGGCGTTTCCGCCGTTCAGGGTCGCCCACAGCTGAGAAACTGACACAGACGCCCGAGATCGCAGCAGCCGACTGGCGCAGTTGGCGAGTGTGAGCGCGCCCATAGAAAGCGTGTTTCCCGTGCCGAACAGGGCAAAGCACGAAGGAATCCATTGTGGATTTGTAAATTCGTTGCGGAATCGCTTGCGAAGGTCCGTCCGATCCGCGATTGTTTATCCACAGCTCGGGGGGCTGTTGGAGGAGGATCCGCACTGACCGGTTCACGTATCACCGCCGTCGACCAATCGTCGGGACACGACGGGGCGACCCGCCCCAAGGGTTCGCCCGTCATCGAGATCGACCACGTCACCAAACGCTTCGGCGATTACGTCGCCGTCGCCGACGCCGACTTCTCGATCGCGTCCGGGGAGTTCTTCTCGATGCTCGGCCCGTCCGGCTGCGGTAAGACCACCACGCTGCGCATGATCGCCGGGTTCGAGAGCCCGACCGACGGCGCCATCCGGCTCGAAGGGGCCGACGTGTCGCGGGTGCCGCCGCACAAGCGCAACGTCAACACCGTCTTCCAGCACTACGCGCTGTTCCCGCACATGTCGGTCTGGGACAACGTCGCCTACGGGCCGCGCAGCAAGAAACTCGACAAAACGGAGGTGAAAAAGCGCGTCGATGAGTTGCTCGAGATCGTGCGGCTCACCGATTTCGCCGAACGCCGGCCCGGCCAGCTCTCGGGTGGGCAGCAGCAGCGGGTCGCGCTGGCGCGGGCGCTGGTGAACTACCCGAGCGCGTTGCTGCTCGACGAACCCCTCGGCGCTCTGGACCTCAAACTGCGTCACGCGATGCAGTTCGAACTCAAGCGGATCCAGCGCGAGGTCGGGATCACGTTCATCTACGTGACCCACGACCAGGAGGAAGCGTTGACGATGAGTGACCGCATCGCGGTCATGAACGCCGGCAACGTGGACCAGATCGGCACGCCCACCGAGATCTACGACCGGCCGTCGACGGTCTTCGTCGCCAGCTTCATCGGGCAGGCGAATCTGTGGTCAGGGACGCAGACCGGCCGCGCCAACCGCGACTTCGTCGAGGTGGAGGTGTTGGGCACCACGCTCAAGGCCCGGCCCGGAGACACGACGATCGAGCCCGGCGGGCACGCCACGCTGATGGTGCGACCCGAACGGGTCCGGGTGTCGACCGACGCCCCGGCCGGCGATGTCGCCACCGTCCGCGCAACGGTCACCGACCTGACGTTCCAGGGGCCGGTGGTGCGCTTGTCGCTGGCGGCGCCGGACGACTCGCCCATCGTCGCCCACGTCGGACCCGAACAGCAGCTGCCGCTGCTGCGCCCGGGCGATCAGGTGCACGTGTGCTGGGCGCCTGAGGCGTCGCTGGTGCTGCCCGCCGCCGACATCCCGACGACCGAGGATCTCGAGGAGATGCTCGACGATTCGTAACCGCCGACTGCTACTCCCCCACCCCTCGACGAAAGGCTCAGACGCCATGTCCCAGTTGGATCCCCGCCTCGCCCGCTTCGCCGCCAACCGCACCTCGCGCCGCCGCTTCCTCGGTGGTGGCGCGGCGGCCGCCGCCGCGCTGGCGCTCGGACCGACCATCCTGACCGCCTGCGGCTCCGACAGCGGCACCTCCGGCAGCACCACCGAGGAAGGTGGCCCCGCCAGCGGCACGCTGCGCATCTCGAACTGGCCGCTGTACATGGCCGACGGTTTCATCGCGGGATTCCAGCAGGCGTCCGGGATCACCGTCGACTACAAGGAAGACTTCAACGACAACGAGGAATGGTTCGCCAAGGCCAAGGAACCGCTGTCGCGTAAGCAGGACATCGGCGCCGACCTGGTGGTGCCCACCTCGTTCATGGCCACGCAGATCCATAACTTGGGCTGGGTCAACGACTTCAGCGCCGACGGCATCCCGAACAAGAAGAACCTGCGCAAGGACATGCTCGACGCGCAGATGGACCCGGGCCGCAAGTGGAGCGCGCCGTACATGACCGGCATGGTCGGGCTGGCCTACAACCGCGCCGCCACCGGCCGCGAGATCACCCGCATCGAGGACCTGTGGGATCCGGCGTTCAAGGGCCGGGTCAGCCTGTTCACCGATTTCCAGGACGGGCTCGGCATGATCATGCAGTCGCAGGGCGGTGATCCGTCGGCGCCGAGCACCGAGTCGGTGCAGAAGGCCGTGGACCTGGTTCGCGAGCAGAACGACAAGGGCCAGATCCGCCGGTTCACCGGCAACGACTACGCCGACGACCTGGCCGCCGGCAATGTCGTTATCGCCCAGGCATATTCGGGCGACGTCGTGCAGCTGCAGGCCGACAATCCCGACCTGCAGTTCGTGGTGCCCGACTCGGGCGGCACCGACTTCCTCGACACCATGGTCATCCCGTACACCAGCCAGAACCAGAAGGCGGCCGAGGCCTACATCGACTACGTCTACGACAAGGCCAATTACGCGAAGCTGGTCGCGTTCACCCAGTTCGTGCCCGTGCTGGCCGACATGACCGAGGAGCTCAACAAGATCGACCCGAACCTGGCAAGCAACGCGTTGATCAACCCGCCGCAGGAAACCCTGGACCGGGTGAAGGCGTGGGCGCCCCTGCAGGACGAGCAGAAGCAGCAGTACGCCACCCTGTACGCCGCAGTCACCGGCGGTTGATGCATGGCAGGAGTTGCCAGCAGCGGCCGCCAGCGCAGCAGGATCGCCCCCTACCTGATGATCCTGCCCGCGATGGTGTATCTCGCGATCTTCTTCGTCGTGCCGTTCTTCTCTCTGGCGCGCACGTCGTTGTCGTCGGCGAGCGGGTCGATCTTTCTTCCGACGCTGACGTTCTCGTGGGACTTCAGTAACTACACCGAGGCGTTCGGCAAGTACCAGGACCAGATCCTGCGGTCGTTCGGTTACGCGATCACCGCGACGGTGCTGTGTGTGCTGCTGTCGTTTCCGCTGGCGTATGTGATCGCGTTCAAGGCGGGCCGGTTCAAGAATTTGATCCTCGGCTTGGTGATCCTGCCGTTCTTCGTCACGTTCCTGATCCGCACCATCGCGTGGAAAACCATTCTCGCCGACGACGGTTGGGTGGTCAGCGCGCTCGACTCGCTCGGGTTGCTCAGCGACGGGCGGCTGCTGTCGACGAGTTGGGCGGTGATCGGCGGGCTGACCTACAACTGGATCATCTTCATGATCCTGCCGCTGTATGTGAGCTTGGAGAAGATCGACCCGCGGTTGATCGAGGCGTCCAAGGACCTGTACTCGTCGAACACCCGCAGTTTCACCAAAGTGATTCTGCCGCTGTCGATGCCGGGTCTGCTGGCGGGCAGCCTGCTGGTGTTCATCCCGGCCGCGGGTGACTTCATCAACGCCGAGTATCTCGGCAGCACACAGACCACGATGATCGGCAACGTGATCCAACAGCAGTTCCTGGTGGTCAAGGACTACCCGGCCGCGGCGGCGTTGAGCATGGTGCTGATGGCGATCATTCTCGCCGGGGTGCTGCTCTACACCCGGGCGCTGGGCACGGAGGACCTCGTATGACCCTTCAGGCGATGGCCGACGTCACCTCCGACGCGCCGGCCAAGAAAGTGAAGGGCTCGCCGAGGTGGGGCGACGTCCTGCTGCGCATTGTCGCGGGCCTGGTGCTGCTCTACCTGTTCCTGCCGATCTTCGTGATCGTGCTGTTCTCGTTCAACAAGCCCAAGGGCAAGTTCAACTACAGCTGGCAGGGCTTCACCCTCGACAACTGGGCCGACCCGTTCAAGTATCCGGCGCTGACCGAGGCGTTGAAGCTGAGCATCAACGTCGCGGCGGTGTCCACCGCGGTCGCGCTGGTGCTGGGCTCGCTGGTGGCCATAGCCCTTGTGCGGCAACGGTGGCGGGGCCAGCGAGCGGTCGACACCTTCCTCATCCTGCCGCTGACCGCGCCCGAGGTTGTGATGGGTGCCGCGCTGCTGGTGCTCTTCCTGGACCTGGGGTGGGCGACCGGCTACACCACGATCGTGTTGGCGCACATCGCCTTCGAGGTGAGCTTCATCGCGATGACGGTCCGCGCGCGGGTCCGCGGGTTCGACTGGACACTCGAGGATGCGTCGATGGATCTGGGCGCGAGCCCGACCCGCACGTTCTTCAGGGTGACGTTGCCGCTGATCGTGCCCGGCATCGTCGCAGCGGGCATGCTGTCGTTCGCGTTGTCCCTCGACGACTTCATCATCACGTACTTCGTGAGCGGGTCGACGGTCACTTACCCGCTGTTCGTCAACGCGGCGGTCAAGGCGGCGGTGCCGCCGCAGATCAACGTGCTCGCGACCGCGATCCTGGTGATCAGCCTGATCCTGTTGGCGCTCGGAACGCTGTACCGGCGCAAGCGGATCGACACCTAGCCCAGGGTCACCCGCACCTCGACGCGGCCCTGCGCGTCACGGTGGGCGACGGCGTGGCCGCTGCGGTCACGGCCGTCGAGGCCGAGCAGCGTGATGGGCCCGCCCTCGTCGAGGAAGTTGCGCCACCACACCTTCTTGTCGGGCGCCACCACGCCGATGACGACGTCGTCTCCGTCGCGCCGGTATCCGACCGGGGTCTCGATCGTCTTGCCCGAACGTCGCCCGACGTAGCGGATCTTGATCATCGCCTTGCGGACGAACCCACCGGCTACGGGCGCGTCGATCAGGCCGACGACGAGCTTGTTGACCACCCCGACGAGGGGTGAGCCGAAGATTCCGCGTTCCATGCGCCCAATCTATCGTCGGCGGCGCGTGCTTCGCCGAGATCGACGTCAGGGTCGTGAATCCGGGCAGATCACAGCCCTGGCGTCGAAATCGGCGCAAAAAGAGCGCGGCAGCGACCCGTCAGGTCCCCACCTCGGCGGGCACCACCGGCGGGGTGCGCGCGCCCGCGCGGGCAGCACCCATTCCCGCGGCGACGACGAGGCACATGCCGATCACCCCGGTCGGTCCGGGCACCTGGGTCAGCACGATCAGCCCGATCAGCATCGCGAAACCGGGTTCGAGCGCCATCAGCGTGCCGAACGCAGCGGTGGTCAACTTCCGCAGGGCGATCAGTTCGAGGACGAACGGCACCACCGGCAGCAGGATCGCCAGGCCGATGCCGATCAGCAGCACCTCCGGGGTCAGCCGCGGCAGCACAAGATGTCCGACGGTCAGGGTCGCGACCAGGCCCGCGACGGGCATCGACACCGCGAGCGCGTTGATGCCGGCCACCTGGTCGCCGACCCGCTGCGTCAGCAGGATGTAGAGCGCCCAGCACAGCCCCGACGCCAGCGCGTACAACACGCCGACGGGGTCCACCGCGCCGGTCCACGGTTCGGTGAGCAGCAGCACGCCCAGCGCGGCGAGGCCCGGCCACAGCAGTCGGCCGCGACCGGTGCCGTGAGTCACCGCCACCGCCAACGGGCCGAGGAACTCGACAGCGCTCGCCGTGCCCAACGGGATGCGGGCCAGCGCCGCCATGAACAGCAGCGTGATTCCGGCGGTCACCACGCCGAGCACGACACACATCCGAAAAGTGGCCCAGGTGAACGCCGTTGGCCGGGGCCGGACGATGACGAGCATCAGCACACCGGCCCAGACCAGCCGCAGCCAGGCCGCGCCCTCCACTCCCACCCGGTCGATCAGGGTGACCGCGATCGCGGCGCCGGTCTGCACGCACAGCATCGCGGCGATCGCCATCACCGCACCCGTGCGCGCCTGACCCAGCATGTCTGCATTGAACGGGATCGTCACCGTTCGCGTCCACGTGATTTCCGCGGACATACCGTTCACGATTGCTGAACGGTTTCCAAAGGGCCGACCGGGGTCCAACACCAAGGCTCAGCCGGTGGCAGGCTGAGTATCTGCCCGGCACAGCAGCTTTCAACGCACGAGTCGGGGCATCCTGCCCACGTTCGCCGAGCGCTTCCGCTGCGTGATCCTCGAGTTTCCCCGGATTAGGGGTCAGCGACGACGTCGATGGTCATCCGATGATCACCGCGCAGAGCGCGGTCTTACCGTTCCTGGATGCGTTGGGAATAGACCGCATCGCCATCATCGGCAACTCGATGGGCGGCGGCGGGGTCAACTTCGCGATTCACCATCCCGACCGCATCGGCCGGTGGGTCACCATCGGCGGCATCGGCATGAATATCTTCAGTCCCGGCCCCAGCGAAGGCATTTTCCTCCTGCAGGAATTCATGGAGGACCCGACGCAGCAGCGGTTGGTCGACTGGCTCAACTCGATGGTCTACGAGCAGTCGCTGGTCACCGGACAGCTGATCGAGGAACGCTGGCAGCTGGCAACAGATCCGGAGACTCTGGCGGCAGCGCGGCGCATGTACGGCAGGGCGGCATTCGCGCAGATGTTGGCGTTCATGCGTAGCAGCGATGCGCCGCTCCCGTGGGCGCAGATGCATAAGGTCGCCGCACCCACCCTGTTGACGTGGGGACGTTACGACCGGGTCAGCCCGTTGGACATGGCGTTGATCCCGATGCGCTCGGCCGAACTGCATGTGTTCCCCAACTGCGGGCACTGGGCGATGATCGAAGCCAAGGAGGCGTTGGAAAGCGTTGTCCTGGCGTTTCTCACACGCACGTAGGACGGCGCGGGCAACGAACTCGAATCGGCCCCCTGCGAGGCGCGCCGTGCGGTAGACCATCAAGTGCAGGCACACAGTCGTGCGCACGCACACAGTGAGGACACCAGCATGAGCGAGCGCGTACTCGACCGGGTGATGGAACTGGCCGACCAGTTCAGGGAGCAAGCAGAAGAGGCCGAGAAGATCGGACGGTTGACCGACGCCACGGTCAAGTCGATGAAGGCCGCAGGCTCGATCCGCCTGCTGCAGCCCAAGAAGCACGGCGGCTACGAGGTGCACCCGCGCGAGTTCGCCGAAACCGTGATGGCCACCGCGGCGCTGGATCCCGCGGCGGGCTGGATCAACGGCGTGGTCGGGGTGCACCCGTATCAGCTCGCCTACGCCGATCCGCGCGTCGGCGACGAAGTCTGGGCCGACGACATCGACACCTGGATGGCATCGCCGTACGCGCCGCAGGGCGTGGCCAGGCCGCTCGACGGCGGCTACATCTTCAACGGACGCTGGCAGTTCAGCTCCGGCACCGACGCATGCGCCTGGATCATCCTCGGCGCCATGCTCGGAGACGCCGACGGCAAACCGCTGATGCCCCCGCAGATGCTGCACATGATCCTGCCGCGACCCGACTACCAGATCGTCGAGGACTCCTGGAACGTGGTGGGCCTGCGCGGCACGGGCTCCAAGGATGTCATCGTCAAAGACGCCTTCGTGCCGGAGTACCGGACGATGGACGCGATGAAGGTGATGGACGGCACCGCGCAGCGCGAAGCCGGCATGACCGAACCGCTGTACCTGATGCCGTGGTCGACGATGTTCCCGCTCGGGATCTCGGCCGCCACGATCGGGATCGCCGAGGGCGCGTTGGCCGCGCACCTGGACTATCAGTGCGAGCGGGTGAACTCCAGCGGGGTCGCGATCAAGGACGACCCGTATGTCATGTACGCCGTCGGCGAGGCGGCCGCCGACATCAACGCCGCCCGCCAGGAACTGCTGGCCAACGCCGACCGCATCTACGACATGGTGGCCGCGGGCAAGGAGGTCAGCTTCGAGGACCGGGCCGCCGGGCGCCGCACCCAGATCCGGGCGGTGTGGCGCGCCGTGTCGGCCGTCGACGAGATCTTCGCCCGCTCGGGCGGCAACGCCGCGCGGATGGACAAACCGTTGCAGCGGTACTGGCGTGACGTGCACGTAGGCCAGCTGCACGCAATCCACGTGCCGGGCACGGTGTTTCACGCCTCGGCACTGAGCTCGCTGGGCGTGGATCCGCAGGGTCCGCTGCGAGCGATGATCTAGAGGGACGCAATGGGCGACCTGAAAAGCCTCGGCTACGTCAAGGTCCAGGCCACCGACATCGACCGCTGGCGCCACTTCGCGTTCAAGGTGCTCGGCTTCGCCGAGGGCTCAGGCCCCGAGAGCGACGCACTGTACCTGCGCATGGACGAACGCGCGGCCCGCATCATCGTGGTCCCCGGCGATGTCGACAAGATCGTCACCGTCGGGTGGGAAGTCCGCGACCACGCGGCCCTGACACGGGTCAAGGCCGCCCTCGACGGTGCAGGAATACCGGTCAAGGACCTGTCCCTCGCCGAGGCCGACGCCCGCCGCGTCGAAGAGGTGATCGCGTTCGACGATCCCGCGGGCACCTCCACCGAGGTGTTCCACGGCGCGGTGCTCGACCACAGCCCGGTGGTGACGCCGTTTGGCGCCCGGTTCGTCACCGGCGCGCAGGGACTCGGCCACGTCGTGTTGCCGGCCCTCGACGTGCCCGGCCTGTTCCAGTTCTACACCGAGGTACTGGGTTTCAAGTCGCGCGGAGCGTTTCGGGTGCCGACGCCGCCGGAGTTCGGGCCGCTGCGCGTGCGGTTCCTGGGGCTCAACGAGCGCCACCACAGCCTGGCGATCTGTCCGGCGATGACGTTGCGCGACCCCGGCCTGATCCACCTGATGGTGGAGGTCGACAGCCTCGACGCGGTCGGGCAGGCGCTCGACCGGGTGAACAAGGACGGCTTCCAGCTGTCCTCCACGCTGGGCAGGCACACCAACGACAAGATGGTGTCGTTCTACGTGCGCGCGCCCGGCGACTGGGACATCGAGTTCGGCACCGACGGGATACGGGTCGACGAGACCTATTACACCGCAGAGGAAATCACCGCCGACAGCTACTGGGGCCATGAGTGGGTGTCCGACCTTCCGGCGGCGATGCGCCCGTGAGCGGCTACGCGGTGTCGTCGACGATCCGCGTTCAGCCGGCAGCCGCTGCCCGGAACACGACCACCAGCGTCTTGCCGAACGCCAAAATCTGGCGCGAGTTCCCGTCCCCGACATCTTTGACCAGCCCGAGGCAGTGCCAACCCCTGGCGAACCCCGACAGCGCCGCCTCGGCCTCGATCTGGCGGACCTCGACATCGATGCCCATCGCCATGTTGTAACCGTTTTCGACGACCGCTTCGGCGATTGTCCCGATCATCAGGCGGTGAGCCGCGCTACCTGATGGTGTAGCCGCCGTCGATGAGCAGGTCGGCGCCGTTGACCATCGCCGACGCATCGGAGGCCAGATACACTGCGGCGGCGGCGATCTCGTCCGGATAGGCGAACCGGCCCGTGGGGATCTGCTTCTTCAACGCGTCGCCGTGCGGCCCTTCCCACGCCTTGCGGCCCAGGTCGGTCAGCACCACCGTCGGCGATATCGTGTTGGCCCGCACGCCGCGTGGTCCCCACTCGGAGGCCAGCACCTTGGTCACCCCCACGACGCCGGATTTCGACGCGCAGTAGGCCACGTGCTGATCGAGCGCGACGCTGGCCGCCTGCGACGCCATGTTGACGATGACCCCGCCGCCCGATTCGAGCATCGACGTCCCGACCGCCTGGCACATCAGGAACGTGCCCTTGAGATTGACGTCGATGGTCGCGTCCCACGCCTTGACCGACAGCTCCGCGGCCGGGGCGAGCAGCGCGACACCGGCGCTGTTGACCAGAATGTCGATCCGCCCGAACTCTGCGAGCACCGCGTCGACGGCGCCGCGCACCGAATCGGGATCGGCTACGTCGCAACGGAATCCGCGACTCTCGGTCGGCAGCGCCGCGGCCGCGTCGACCGCGCCCTGCTCATCGAGGTCGACGACCGCGACCCGGGCACCCTTGCGCGCGAAGGCGGCGGCGATGGCCGCCCCGATGCCGGCGGCTCCGCCGGTCACCAGGGCGGCCTTGCCGTCAAGACGGAAGTCGAAGTCGACTGGGTTGTCTGACATGTCTCAGGGCTGCGTCTGGCCGGGGATGCCCTCGTAGGCGATGTCGCCGGTCTCGAGGTTCTTCTTGGTCAGATCGCTGAGGCCGTCGAGGAACTGCTGCCGTTCGGTCACCACGTGCTGGATCGCGACGTCGACGTTGTCCTTGGTGATGGCGGGCATGATGTACACCGGCTTGGTGTTGACCTGCTCCCCCTTGGCGAGCGCGTTGGCGACGGCGAGACCGGCCGACAGTTCGACCGTGCCGTTCTGCAGCGAGGTGCCGATGAACTCACCGCTCTTGACGGCGTTGAGACCGTCCTCGATGCCGTCGATCCCGACGACCGGGACACCGGTACGGCCCGACTCCTTGAGGGCCTGCAGCGCACCGAGACCCATGTCGTCGTTCTGCGCGACGACCCCGTCGATCTGCGGTCCGAAGCCCGAGATCCAGTTCTTCATCTTGTTGACGGCCTCGTCGCGCTTCCAGTTCGCGGTGTCCTTGGCCAGCACCTTGATGTCGGGGTACTTCGCCAGCGTCTGCTCGATGCCCTTGCTGCGGTCGAGTTCACCGGACTGGCCGAGCGGACCCTGCAGCACGACGATGTTGCCGCGACCGCCCAGGCGGTCGGCCATCATCTGCATCTCCTGCGCACCGGCGGCCACGTCGTCGGGCTGGACACTGGCCGCCACGTCCGGGCTGTCGAGCGCGGCGTTGACGGGAACGAGCGGAATTCCCTTGGCCTTGGCGGCCGATACCTGCGGCGCGAGCGAATCCGCCTGGACCGGGACCACGATGATCGCGTCGACACCCTGGTTGATGTACGAGTCGACCTGGCTGGCCTGCGTGGACACGTCGAGATTGGCCGAGTTCCAGACCAATTCGATGTTGTTGTCCTTCGCGTAGGCCTCCATGCCCTCCTTGCCCGCGGTGATGAACGAGCTCATGTCGTACACCGACACGCCGATGCGGGTGGTGTCGCTGTTGGCCTCGGTGTCGCCGGCACCGCATGCCGTCATGCCGAAGCCCAGTGCGGCCGCGGAGGCGACCGCGAACATCTTCGTACCCAGTCTCATGTGTCTTCTTTCTCGTTGAGTGTTGGTGAACTTCTAAAAACCGTGCATGGCGGGGGTCAAGTTCGGCGCCTCGACGACCACACGTCGACGGCGACGGCGGAGACGATCAGCACACCCTTGATGACGTCCTGCCAGTAGGCGGGCACCACCAGGATGTCGAGTCCGTTGTTGAGTGTCTGAATCATCAGCAGGCCCAACGCGGTTCCCCACACCGAGCCGCGACCGCCCATCAGGCTGGCCCCGCCGATCACCACCGCGGCGATGGCGTCGAGCTCGTAACCCTGACCCAGGTTGGGCGGCCCGGAGATGACCCGCGACGCGAGCATCACCCCCGACAGCCCGGCCAGCAGCCCGGAGAACGCGTAGACGCTGAACAGCACGTTCTTGGCGTTGATTCCGGCGATCTCGGCGGCGTGCCGATTACCGCCGACCGCGTAGACGCGCAGGCCGTAGGTGGTGCGTTTCATGATGACGGCCAACGCGATGATCGCGACGATCATCAGCAGCACCGGGATCTGCAGCCCGAGGATCTTGGTGTTGGCGATCGCCCCGAACTCGGCGGGCAGCCCGTTGATGGGTGCTCCGCCGCCGATCACATAGGCCATGCCCGAGCCCGCGGTCAGCGTGCCCAGCGTCGCGATGAACGGCGGCACGTTGAGCCGTGACACCAGCACGCCGTTGATGCATCCCACGAACAGCCCGACGAACATGGCGACCAGCACGGTCATCCACACCTGGCCGGGATTGGCCTTGGCGGTCGCGGCACCGGCCATCGCCGACACCGCGATCACGCTGCCGACCGACAGGTCGATGCCGCCGGTGAGGATCACCAGGGTCTGGCCGAGCGCGATCAACGCGAACGGGGCGGCCGCCACCAGGATCGTGACGAGGTTGTCCACCGTGCCGAATCGCGCGCTGCGGTAACTGAAATAGGCGATGACGAGCACCATCACCAGCACCATCGCGTAACGCAGCGCCATGCCCGCGAACCATTCGCGGGAGAACAGCCGCACCGGCTCGCCGGTGGCCGGTGAGGCCACGCTGGGCGTACGCGAAGACGCGGTGTCCTCGCCGTCGAGTTTGGTCGTCACGATGCGGCCTCCTGATCGGGTTCGGGTGACGGGGCCGGCGGTGCGGCGTCCAGCGCGGTGGCCAGCCGGAAGACCGATTCCTGCACGGCCGGGTGGTCGAGCGAGTCGCGGTCGAGTTCGCCGACCAGCATTCCGGCGCGCATGACGAAGGCGCGGTGCGACAACCCGACGACCTCGGGCATGTCCGAGGACGCCATCAGCACCGCCATCCCGTTGGCCGCGAGATCGGTGATGATGCGGTAGATCTCGCTGCGGGCGCCGACGTCGACGCCGCGGGTGGGTTCGTCGAGCAGCAGCACGTTGACGTTTTCGGTCAGCCAGCGCGCCAGCACCACTTTCTGCTGGTTGCCGCCCGAGAGTGTGCCGACTTCCTGGCCGAGCCCGCGGCTGCGCAGGCGCACCGACGACATCGCTTCCGAAACCGCTGCGCTGCGGGCCTTTCCGCGCAGCCAGCCGGCCAGTGAGAACGCTCCCATCCGCGGCAGGGTGGCGTTGTCGAGCACGCTCATCGACAGCACCGCGCCGGCGAGCTTGCGGTCCTCGGGCACCATCGCCATTCCCGCGACGATCGCCGCGGCGGGCTGGTTGCGTGCGACTGCGCGGCCGCGCACGGTCACGGTGCCCGCCGTCGTGCGGCGCGCCCCGAAGATCGCTTCGAGCAACTCGGTGCGGCCCGCGCCGACCAGCCCGGCGAGCCCGACGATCTCACCGGCCTTGACCGTGAACGACACCGGCCCGGAGGCGCCCTCGACCTGCAGACCGGACACCTCGAGCACGGGTTCGGTCCCGGGTTGCGGTCGCTGCGGGAACAGCGCATCGAGTTCACGGCCGATCATCGCGGTGACGATGTCGTCGTCGGAGACGTCCTCGATCGTCTTGTCCAGGATCAGCCCACCGTCACGCAACACCACCACACGGTCGGCGATCGCGCGGATCTCGGCCATCTTGTGCGTCGTGTAGACCATCGCCACACCGTGGTCACGCAGCCGGCGCACGATGCGGTAGAGGCCTTCGACCTCACGCTCGGAGATCGCCGACGTGGGCTCGTCGAGCATCAGCACCTTGGCGCCGGTGCGGGCAGCCTTCACGATCTCGACGATCTGGCGCAGGCCCACGGGCAGGCTGCCGATCCTCGCGGTCGGCGAGATCGCCACATCGAACACCGCGAGCGTCTCTTTGGCCTCCTCGATCATGGCGCGCCGGTTGAGGAACGGTCCACGGGTGAGTTCACGTCCGACGAACAGGTTTTCGTAGACGGTCAGGTCCTCGATCGAGGCCAGCTCCTGCGGCACGATCGCCACACCGTGTTTGACCGCATCGCGGGTGTTCCCGGCGGCGAGGTGCCGCCCGCCCACGGCGACGGTGCCGGAGTCGGCGCTGTACTGCCCGGAGATGATCTTCATCAGCGTCGACTTGCCGGCACCGTTTTCACCGGCCAGTGCCGTCACGGTGCCCGGCTCGAGCCGCAGATCCACTCCTTTGAGCACGGGCACACCCCCGAAACTCTTGGTGATGCCCGAGCATTCGAGCAACGGCGCAGCCATCGACGTCTCCATCTAGTTCGCGATCGGCTCTTCGTACTTCTCGATCGCCTCGACCTTCGCTGCCGACGGGCTCTGCGGATCGAACTCGTAACCCACCCATTCGCGGGCGAGCCGGCGCGCCAGTTCCAGGCCGATGACGCGCTGACCGAAGCACAGCACCTGGGCGTTGTTGGACAGCACCGACCGTTCCACCGAGAAGCTGTCGTGGGCGGTCACGGCGCGCACACCGGGCACCTTGTTGGCGCTGATCGCCACGCCGAGCCCGGTCCCGCAGACCAGCAGCGCCCGGTCCGCCTTGCCCTCGGCGACGATTCGGGCGGCCGCTACCGCCACGTGCGGATAGGCGGTGTTCTCGTCGGAGCCGACGCCGACGTCGGTGACGACCTCGACGCGCGGGTCGGCGCTCAGATCACCCTTGAGCGCCTCTTTGTATTCGTAGCCGGCGTCGTCGGAGCCGACGACGACCCGCAGGCGAGCCATCAGTTTTCTCCCTGCTTGACGGAGGTGAAGCAGTCCGCGACGGTTCGCACGCACATTGCCAGTGAGGTGGCACCCGCGTCCGGGGTTCCCACGCTGCGCTCCGCGAGCGGGCGCGCGCGGCCGACCTTCGGTCGCATGTCCGCCGTTGCGCGCGCAGCGTCGGCGGCCACATCCGCTGCCGCACGCCACGCCTCGATCCACGAATCACCGGCGGCGGCGCGGCGTTCCATCTCCTCGACGAACGGCAGCAGCGCGTCGAGCATGGTCTTGTCCCCCGGCGCCGCCCCACCGAGCTCGATCAGCGCGTTGTAGCCGTCGCGCAGTCCGGCGGCGACGGTCGCGAGGTCCGGTGTGCCCGTATCGCCGAGCCGGGACCCGAACGCGGTGAGCAGCGCGCCCCACAGCACGCCGGAAGTACCGCCCGCCTTGGCCGCCCACGCCTTGCCTGCCGCGGCCAGCACCGAGCCCTGCCCCGCTCCTGCCTCGGCGGCGCCGCCGGCGGCCTGTTGCGCCGCGGCCGATCCCTTCACCATGCCCCGGCCGTGATCACCGTCGCCCGCCACCGCGTCGATCCGCCCGAGTTCCTCCTCGGCCTCAGCCAGCATCGCCGCCATCGCGGTCAGCGCGCGGACCACGACCCGACCGCCGCTGCGTCCGTCGTCGTCGGCCTGCTCGGCGAGATCGGCTGCCTCCGAGGTGGTTTGGAGATCCTGCGCGCTGCGGACTTCACCGGCTGGGGCCGCGATGGCCGACGCGCCCTTGCGGTAGGCCGGGGTGTCCGCGGGTGCCGTCCAGTACCTTTCGAGCTCGTCGTCGAGCCACATCACCGTCAGCGAGCATCCCGCCATGTCGAGGCTGGTGACGAGTTCGCCGACCTCGGGTTCGACGATGGTGTAGCCCCGCTCGCGAAGCAGCCGTGATACCGCCCCCCACAGCACGAACAGTTCCTCGTACTTGGTGCGGCCGAGACCGTTGAGGATCACCGCTATCCGCCGTTCGGCAGCATCCGGCCGGTCCCCGAGGACGCCGTCGACCAGGGTGGCGGCCAGTTCCGCCGCGGTGGGCATCGGTTCCTCGGCCACGCCGGGTTCGCCGTGGATGCCGAGGCCGACACCCATCTGCGCCTTGGGCACCGTGAACAGCGGGTGGTCCGCGCCGGGCAGCGTGCAGCCGTCGAAGGCGACGCCGAGCGTGCGGGTCGCGGCGTTGGCCGCCTCGGCGACGCGGACCACACCGGCGAGGTCCAGTCCCTCCTCAGCGGCTGCGCTCGCGCACTTGAACACCGTGAAATCGCCTGCGATTCCGCGTCGTTTCGCTTCCTCACCGCGCGGTGCGCTCGCGACGTCGTCGGTGACCGCGAAGTAGTGCGCGTCGATGCCCTCGCTGCGCAACTGATCGACGGCCAGCCCGAAGTTCATCACGTCGCCTGCGTAGTTGCCGGTGGTGAGCAGGACCCCCGCGTCGGAGTGCGCGGCGCGCGCCACCGAGGCGGCTTCCTCCGCCGATGGCGAGGTGAAGATGTTGCCGACGACCGCTCCGTCGGCGAATCCCGGGCCGACGGTTCCGCAGAAGGCCGGATAGTGGCCGGAGCCTCCGCCGATCACCACGGCCACCTTGCCGGGCCGGGTCTTGTGGGCCCGCACCACACCGCCGGGCACGCCCACGACGTAGCGCGCATTGGCGTCGAGGAAGCCGACCAGCATGTCGTCGGTGAACTTGGCCGGGTCATTGCACAGCATGGTCATCGCAGCCGCTCCCCCGACTCCGCGTCGAACAGGTACACCCGCTCCGGCGGCGCCGTGACGGTGACCCGCTGCTCGGGCTCGTAGCGTTCGGCGGCCGGCGTCTGCACGATCACGCCCTCCTCGATTCCGGCGACCGTGCAGGTGGCCAACCCGAATTCGAGGAGATGCTCGAAGTAGGCGACAGTGGCGGCGATTCCGCTGCCTGCGGTCGTGAGCGCGCAGTCCTGCGGTCGGATACCGACCGTGACCGCAGTGCCGTCGGCGACACCGGTGACGGCGGTGTCCAGAGCGCCGGCATCGGCGCCGATCTCCACCCGTGCCCGGCCGTCGCGCACACGCACCACCCCGCGCAGCACGTTGATCTGCGGCTCACCGACGAACTGGGCGACGAACAGGTTGGCCGGATCGTCGAACACCTCGTCGGGGGTGCCGAACTGCTGCACCACGCCGGCGTCCATCACCGCGAGCCGGTCGGCCAGCGACAGCGCCTCCACCTGGTCGTGGGTGACGACGATGGTGGTGTAGCCGAATTCGCGCTGCAGGACCTTCAATTCGCGCCGGACCCGCTGACGCGCCGACGCGTCGAGGTGGGACAGCGGCTCGTCGAGCAGCAGCACCGGTGGGTTGCGCACCAGCGCCCGCGCCAGCGCGACCCGCTGCTTCTGGCCGCTGGACAGCCCGGCCGGGCGGAGCCCGAGCATGTCGTCCATCTCCAGCCGCCGACTGATCGAGGCCACCATCTGCTCGGCACCTTTGACCTTGCGGGCCTTCAACCCGTAGAGCAGGTTGTCGCGCACCGACATCGGCGGGTACAGCGCGTAGCTCTCGAAGCCCACGCCGACACCCCGTTTGGCGGCGGGCAGGCCCGACACCTCCCGGTCACCGATCCGGATGGAGCCGCTGGTGACCGTTTCGAGCCCGGCGATCATCCGCAGGGTGGTCGTCTTACCGCAACCCGAGGGGCCGAGCAGCGCGACCAGTTCGCCGGGCTCGATCGCGAGGTTGATGCCGTTGACCGCGGGCACGTCCTCGCGGCCGTGGTACACCTTGACGAGGTCGGTCAGCGTGAGGCTCTGGGCCGTCGACGCGTCGGCGGCCCGCCCGGCGCGAGACCGCGTCGTGGTCACACTCACTGTGCTGCCTCCAGTTCGGACGTGCGGCCGGACGCACCCAGCCGCGGGGTGTCGCCGTCACCCGCGGCGAACACGTGGATGTCGTTGTCGGCGATCGTCATCGACACCTCGTCACCCTCGCCGACACCGTGGCGCCCCGAGGTGAGCACGATCAGCTGGGTGCCGCCGATGGTGACGGTGAGTTCGATGTTTCGGCCGAGACGTTCGGCGAGCAGCACGCGGCCTCGGAGGTTGTCTGCCGTGGAGGTGACGTGCAGGTCGCACGGACGCAGACCGACACGCACCCGGTCGCCACGTTGCGCGGACACCCCGGCGGGCACCGCGACGTCGAACGTCCCGTCTCCGAGCCGGATTCGGCCGTCGTCGACGACACCGTCGAGCAGGTTGATCTCGGGCTGACCGAGCGCCTTGGCGACGAACGTGTCCGCCGGTTGGCGCCAGATCTCCTCCGGGGTGCCGATCTGCACCAGGCGGCCCTCGCGCATCACCGCGATCCGGTCGCCCAGTGCCAGCGCCTCCTGGTAGTCGTGGGTGACGTAGATCGTGGTGGTGTTGCTCATCGCGCCGAGCTGTTTGAGTTCGGCCCGCATCGAGGCGCGCAGCTTGGCGTCGAGGTGGCTCAGCGGTTCGTCGAGGAGGTAGATGTCGGCAGGCCGGACCAGCACGCGGCCCAGTGCCACGCGCTGGCGCTGGCCGTTGGACAGCTCGCGCGGAAGCCGCTGCTGGAGGTGGTTGATCCCCAGCGTGGACGTGACCTGGTCGATGCGCTCGGCGCGCTGCGCTTCGGTGTAGCGCCCGGTGCGCCCGGACTTCAGCGGGGACGCGAGGTTCTCGGCCACGGTCTTCTGCGGGTACAGCGCGTAACTCTCGAACGCCATCGCCACATTGCGGTGGTACGGCTCCACCCGGGTGACGTCGTTCCCGCCGATGTGGACCGCCCCGGAGTCGATGTCGACAAGACCCGCAACCGATTTCAGCGTGGTGGTCTTGCCCGCACCGCTGGGACCCAGGATGACGAAGAACTCGCCGTCGGCGATGTCGACCGAGATCCCGTCAACCGCTTTGGCTTTGCCGAACGACTTGTGCACGTCGGCTATCGAAACCGTAGCCATCAGGCTTTCACCGCCCCGAACGACAGGCCGCGCACCAGGTACCGCTGAATGGTCAGAGCCAGGATCAGCGGTGGCAGCGCGGCGATGATGGCGGCCGCGGCGGTCAGGTTGTAGTAGGCCTGGCCACCGCCGCCGAGGAATTTGGTGATCGCGACCGTCACCGTGCCGGCGTTGGTGTCGGCGAGGATGAGCGGGAACACGTAGTTGTTCCACGCGAAGATGAACGCCAGCAGCGCGGCGGCCGCGATGCCCGGACGCACGATCGGCAACGCCACCATCAGAAATGCGCGCCGGCGGGTGTAGCCGTCGAGCAGCGCGGCCTGCTCGAGGTCGTCGGGCAGGTCCTGGAAGTAGGACCGCAGGATCCACACCACCAGGGGCATGGTCACCAGCTGCAGAACCCAGATCATCCCGACCTTGGTGTCGAACAGCCCGATCTGGTTGTAGATGACGAACAGCGGCACGATCACCATCAGCTCCGGCGCGAACCGGAACGACAGCATGGTGAACATCAGGTCGTTGCTGCCCCGGTACTGCCAACGCCCGGCGGCGTAGGCCGCGGGGATGCCGATCACCAGCGACACGAGCACCGCGCCACCGCAGTTCAGCAGGCTGGTCAGCAGCGACGCCTTGAAGTCGACGCTCGTCATCTGCGTGCCCTTGTCGCTGAGCACCGTGGCGAAGTTCTCCCACGTCGGGCTGAACGCGAAGTACGTCGTGGTCTGCTCTTCGGCGTTCTTCAGTGCCAGCATCAGCATCCAGAAGATCGGGAACAGCGAGAACACGAACCAGAACACCAGCCCGACGTCGGCGGCCACCGATCCGATCGACCAGCGCTTCTGGCCCGGCAGCAATTCGGCTTTGTTGAACATGCTCACGACTCCGCCCCGGCAGCACGGCGCTGCGCCTTGCCCAGCACGCTGACCAGGTAGCGCGCGGTGATGAACACGATCACCCACAGCAGCAGCATGTAGGTGCTGCCGCGGGAGTAGTCGAGGTTGATGATGGAGTCCTCGAAGGCTCCGATCTGCAGGGTGCGGGTGGCCACACCGGGACCGCCCGCCGTCAGCACGTAGATGTGGTCGAACACCTTGAGGTTGTCCATGAACCGGAAGATGACCGCGACCAGGATGTAGGGCCACAGCATCGGCAGCATCAGCTTGCGGAACATGTAGAACCAGCCGGCGCCGTCGACCTCGGACGCTTCGAACGGCTCCTTGGGCAGTGACCGGATCCCGGCGAGGACCAGGATCGCGACGAACGGTGTGAAGATCCACAGGTCGACGAGGATCACCGACCACAGCGCGTTGGTCGACGACAACCAGTCGAACGTGTTGCCCAGCCCGAGAACGTGATTGAGGATGCCGAACTGCGGGTTGAACATCAGCTTCCAGATCACGCCCGCGATGACCGGCGCGATCATCAGCGGCAGGATGAGCACTTTCTCGAACATCCGCCCGATCAACGACGACCGATTCAGCAGCAGCGCCAGGCCGACCCCGATGACCGTCTCGATGACCGTGGCCAGCACCGCGAAGATCGCCGTGACCTTGGCGCTCTGCCAGAAGATCTGATCGCCGAGAACAGATTTGAAGTTCTCGAACCAGACGAAGTGTGGATCCGGGTTCACCGCAGCGTAATTGAGGAAGGCGTAGTAGGCGCCCACCGCGAACGGGTACAGGATGCCGACGACGATCAGGACCGCCGGCACCGACAACAGGTAGGGCCGCAGCTTGCGCCGCCAGGTCGGGACCTCCGGCACCGCGCCCGCGGCCCGCCGGTCGACCGGTTCCGTTGCCGGAGCCGGGTGCTGGGATGTCTGCAGTGTCATGTCGCCGGCTCCTACAGGTTGACCTTGGAGGTGTTCGTCTTGGCCAGGCTGCGCAACCGGGAGGCCGCGTCGTCACCGCCGTAGATGTCCTGCAGCGCCACCGCCCAGTCCTTGGTGGTGTCGAAGAACTTCTTCTGCGGCGTGAACTGGATCTTCGATGAACCGATGACGGTCTCGAACGCCTCGAGGTAGCCGTACTGGTCGGCGGCGATCCGCTTGAAGGTGGTGTCGAACACCGACTGCCGCACGGGATCGGCGTAGATGCCGCCCTCGACGGCCTTGTTCATCGACTCCTTGCCGGTGGCCCACTGGATGAACAGCCAGGCAGGCAACTTGTTGCGGGAGTTGGCGTTCATCGCCCACGTCCACGTCCACAGGTTGGTCTTGTAGTTGCCGTCCGGTCCGGCCGGGCCCGCGTACCACCCGAGGTTGCCCGCCTCGGCGCTGGCGCCGGGCTTGTTCTTCGGATAGGTGGCGCTGTCGGCGTCGTAGACCATCATCGCCGTGCCGTCGCCCAGGTCGCCGGTGGCGTTCGGATAGTCATACGTCGTCCACGACGTCGGACCGGCCTTGTGCTGCATCTCGATCCACTTGCGTGTGAATTCGACGGCCTTGTCGCTGTCCATCTCCGCCACCAGATCGGTGCCGTCGAAGGTGTAGTCGACCGCACCCTCGCGGACGTACTGCGTCATGAATCCCGGATGGATCGTGGCCCACGACTTCGAGCCGCGCGTGGCGATGCCGTAGCGGTTCTCGGACCGGTCGGTGAGATCGACCGCGAGCTGAATGAAGTCGTCGAAGTTGTCCGGCAGCCGCGTGATGCCACGCTGGTCGAAGTACGCCTTGTTGTAGGCGACGACGTTGTTCTCGAACCCCCACGGGATCGCCCACTGCCCACCGGTGCCCAGCGGGTTGCCGAGCTCGAAGTCCCACCGGGTCGAGGTGCGCAGACCCTCGAAGATGTCCTCGAAGTCGTACTCGGCGTTGGTGGCCGAGCTGTTCTGCAGCCACGGGTTGAGGTCCTCGATCCACCCGGGCGGGCCGTACTGCCAGATGAAGTAGGCGCCCAGCATGAACGCGTCGTGCTTGCCCGTGCCACCGGCCAGCTCGGTGTTGAGCTTGGTGAAGTAGTCCGCCTCCGGAACGAGATCGACGTTGACGTTGATCCCGGTCAGTTCGGTGAACTCCTTGAGCAGCGGTTGATACGACTGCTGGTACGGGTGCGGGGTCTGCAGCAGGTTGATGGTCGACCCGGAAGCCTTCTTCCAGTCGAACCCACCGGTGACCTCCGACGCCCCGTTGGGCGCGTTGGTGCGGCCCCCGACGCCGCAGGCCGACAGCACCGGCAGGCTCACTGCCGCCGCTCCGGCCAGCCCCATGGCCGCCAACATGTTCCGCCTCGACAACTGGCGGTGCGGTCCGGGTCGCAATTCTCGGCTCATCACAGTCGCTTTCGTCAGGCAGGGATCAGGGAGACCTTGACCGATTCCTTTCCGCTGGCCACCAGGTCGAGGCCTTGCTGGAATTCGGTGAGAGGCAACTGATGAGTGCAGATCTCGTTCATCGGGAGCACACCGGACTCGATCATCTTGATCGCCGCGGGCCAGCAGTACGGTCCGAGATGTGCGCCGAGCACATCGAGTTCCTTATCGTCGCTGATGATGCTCCAGTCGACGGTCGCGTCGCTGCCGAAGACGCCGTACTCGACGTAGCGTCCGAGCTTGCGCAACAGGTTCAGGCCCTGCGGCACCGCCGACGTGTGGCCGGTGCCTTCAAGGTACACATCGGCGCCGTAACCGTCGGTGAGGTCCTTGACGATCTTCTCGGCGTCCTGTTCGGCGATGTTGATCGTCAGGTCGGCCCCGCACTTCTCGGCGAGCTTGAGCTTTTCGGGGGCCATGTCCAAGGCGATGACGCGCATCGGGTTCTTGGCCTTGGCGCCGGCGATCATGCCGAGGCCGATCGGGCCGCAGCCGGCGACCACGACGGTGTCCTCGAAGGTGATCTGCGCGCGCTCCACGGCGTGCAACGAGCACGACAGCGGCTCGGCGAACGCGGCGTGGTGCGCCGGGACCTCGGGAGAAACCTTGTGCACCAGCGCGTCTGCCGGATACACCATGTAGCTCGCCATGGCGCCGGGGGTCCGGCGCTTGAACCCGTAGAGGTCGTGCGGCTGGCACATGTGGTACTGGCCGCGCTTGCAGAACCGGCACTCCCAGCACGGCACGATCTGCTCGGAGACCACCCGGTCGCCGACGGCGATGCCCCACCGCTCGGCGGCTTCGTCGTCGAGTTCGACGACCCGGCCGACGAATTCATGCCCGGGGATGACCATCGTCTCGGCCCACGCCGGGCGGTTCTCGTCGCCCCAGAACTTCGCGGCGCCGTGGTAGCACTTCAGATCGCTGGCGCAGATACCGACGGCTTCGACCTTGATCAGCGCCTCACCCGCCCGGCGCACCGGCACCGCGACCTCTTCGAGTCGGTAGTCGTGGGGGCCGTGGCAGATCACCGCTTGCATCTTCTCGCGGATCGGGTCCGACATCTGCACTCCTGTCAACGTCGCTGTCCGGCAGTCATCACCTGCGCGGCGATGTGGGTGCAGTCACACTAACGCCACCGGTGCACAAATGTCCAGAACACATGTTCATAGAACATCTACCGAGAACAGATGTTCAGATGGCATACTCGGCGCATGCCCAGGACCGCTCGGCCGTCGTCTACTCCCGCAGGCGCCGATTCCGCGACTGACGGTGAGGCCGGGCATTTTCCGGCGTCGCTGCTGTACCAAGCGGCCAAGCTGTACTACACCGAGGACGCCACCCAGGCCGAGGTGGCGAACCGGCTCGGCACCAGCCGCGCAACGGTCAGCCGGCTGCTGGCCGAGGCCAAACGGCGCGGCATCGTCCGCATCGAGGTGGTGCCGCCCGCCGAGGTCGCGGTCGGCGATCTGTCCGACAGGCTTGCGCGCGCGCTGTCGTTGACCAGCGTGGTGCTGAGCCTGCCATTGCCGACACCGGGTCCCGGGCGCAGCCATTTGGACGTCATGGGCGGTGTGCTGGCACCCGCCGTCGGTCGTGCGCTGTCCGCGGCCGGGTTGCTGCCCGGTGATGTGCTGCTGGTGTCGTCGGGCCGCACGGTCTACGAGGTGGCGCAGTACGACCTGGCGCCGTTGCCCGGGGTGCTGGTGGCTCCGACGGTCGGTGGCAACGATCAGCCCGAGGCCTGGTATCAGACCAACGAGATCACCCGCTTGATCGCCGACCGTGTCGCCGGTCGGCCCAATTACCTGTTCGCACCGGCACTCCCGGGTCCCGACCTGTATCCCTCACTGCTCAACGACCCCACCATTCAGCGGGTGCTCCACCTGTGGCCGCACGCCAGGTGTGCGCTGATGGGCGTGGGGGCGCCGCCGCTGATGCGTGCCGACATCCCCCGGTTCGTGCCGACCGAGTCGACGTCGTTGCGCGCGGCCGTCGGTGACGTGTGCTCGCGGTTCTTCGATCGCGCGGGCGAGCCGGTCGAGTTCGAGGGCAGCGACCGCCTGATCGCCGTGGAACTCGAAGCGCTGCGGCACATCCCGGTCACCATCGCGGTGGCCGTCGGCACCGACAAGATCGACTCGATCATCGCCGGCGCCCGCGGCGGGTACTTCAACCAGTTGGTCACCGACCCGGCGACGGCGTCGGCCCTCCTCAATCATCTGGAGCAGACGTGACAATGGTCAGCGAGGCCCGCTACGCCGGCGCATTGCGACTCGACGGAAAACGCGCGCTGATCACCGGCGCCACCAAGGGGATCGGCGCCGACATCGCGCGCGCGTTCGCCTCGGCCGGGGCCACCCTGGTGCTCAGCGGACGCGACGACGCCGAGCTGAACACGGCACGCGCAACGCTGGCCGATGAGTTCGGCGTCGAGATCCGCACGGCGGCCGTAGATCTCGCTGCCGACGACGGGCCGGCTGCGCTCGCCAGCACGGCGCTCGACGCCTTCGGCGGGCTCGATGTGCTCGTCAACAACGCCGGCGTCTCGTATCCGCAGCCGGTGACGCAGACCGACCCCGCGCAGTTCGACGCGACGATCGCGGTGAACCTGAGGGCCCCGGCGCTGCTGGCGTCGATCGTGGGTGCCGCGATGGCGGAGGCCGGGACCGGCGGGTCGATCATCACCGTGGCGTCGGCGGCCGCCCTGGCGCCGCTGCCGGATCACTACGCGTACTGCGCGTCCAAGGCCGGTCTCGTCATGGCGACCAAGGTGCTGGCCCGCGAGCTCGGGCCGCACGGCATCCGGGCGAACTCGGTGTGCCCGACGGTGGTACTGACCGAGATGGGTCAGCGGGTGTGGGGCGAGGAGGCCAAGGCGGCCCCGATGCTTGCGCGGATTCCGTTGGGTCGCTTCGCCGTTCCGCACGAGGTCAGCGACGCGGTGGTGTGGTTGGCCTCGGATCTGGCGAGCATGGTCAACGGTGTGGACATCCCCGTCGACGGCGGCTACACGATGGGCTGACGCTCAGCCGGGGTCCATCGAGGTGAGTCGGTGCACCTGCGGCCGGGTGGCGGGGTACAGCTCGCTCCACACGGCATACAGCTCGTCGTAGAGCGCGCGGTTGGCCGGGTCGGGCTTGACCTCGCGCGCGATCTTGGCCCAGTCGGTCGACGGCGGCACCAACCCGGCCCCGATCCCGGCGAGCAGCGCGTCGCCGTAGCTGGCCCCGATGGCCTGTTCCGGGATCAGCTGTGAGCGCCCGGTGATGTCGCTGACGGCCTGCGTCCAGATCGGGCTGCGCAGACCGCCACCGACGGCGACGGTCCTGGTGCCGGCGTGGGCGTCGTCGAACCGCTCCAGGATCTGGCGGATGCCGAACGAGATGCCTTCGTAGGCGGCCCGGAACAGGTGGCCGCGGCCGTGCCGCAGCGTCAGCCCGGCGACGACTCCCCTGGCCTGCGGATCGAACACGGGGGTGCGCTCGCCGGCGAGGTACGGCAGCACCACCAGTCCCTCGCTGCCCGGCGGAACGGCCTGCGCTTCGGCCATCAGATCCTCGAAAGAGGCACCGCCGGTCACGGTCTGCAGCCAGCTGATCATGCTGCCCGCCGTCGACGTGCCCGCCGCCAGCGCGAGGCTGCCGCGCTCGACGCCCGCAGTGATCCACAACGCCGGATCGCTGTAGTACTCGTCGATGACCTGCACGATGAACATCGTCGAGCCGTACATCAGCATCTGGTCGCCGGGAGCACGCACACCGACCGAGAAGGCCTCGGAGTAGGCGTCCACCGCACCGGCCGCGACCGGGGTGCCGGCCGGCACGCCGGTCGCGGCGGCGGCTTCGGCGGTGACGGTCCCCACCACCTCGCTGGGCCACGCCAGCCGCGGCAGCGGCAGATGTCGGCAAATGCGTTGCGCCCATTGATGGTTCCAGTCGAAGTCCTTGGTCACATACATCGGGTCGCACTGGCTCGCGGTGTGATGGTCCATCACGTATTCGCCGGTCAGCTTCGCCGCGATGTAGGAGTTGGACCCGTACCAGCCTCTGGCCCGGTCGAACACGTCGGGCTCGTGCCGGTGCACCCACTCCAGCTTCGGGCCCACCGCCTGGCTCGACAGCACCGTACCCGCCTCGGCCATGATGTTCTGCGCACCGAACTCGGCTGTCAGTGCGGCGATCTCGGCGGTGGCCCGGGTGTCGACGCCGTACAGGATGGCCGGCCGCAGGGGCCGCAGATCGGCGTCGCACAGCACCAGGCAGGGCCCGACACCGCTGACGCACATCGCACCGAGGACACCGCCGCTGGGCACCTTGGCCATCAGCGCCCGGCTGATGGCGCACACCTCGCGCCACCACACCGCCTCCGCGTCGACCTCGGCCCAACCCGGGCGAGGCAAGTCCATGGAGTGCGGGATGGTTTCGGTCGCGACGACCGACCCCGAGGTGTCGACGAGGACACCTTTCGTGCTCCCCGTCCCCATGTCGATCCCGAGCAGCAGCTCCACGCGATAGACCCTACGTCAGGACCCTGCTCCGATCGGCTCCGCTGATCGTTCGATATGACCGCCGAACATGAGCGGCATCGTCCATTGATCGTGAACAATGGACACGTGGACACCCGCCGTCTCCAACTGCTGCTCGCGCTGTCGCGGCTCGGATCGATGCGCGCGGTGGCCGAGACCTACCGCCTCACCACGTCCACGGTGTCGCAGCAGATCGCGGCACTGGCAAAAGAAACCGGCGCTCAGTTGATCGAACCGGAGGGACGCCGGGTGCGGCTGACCCCGGCGGGGCGACGACTGGCGGATCACGCGGTGACGATCCTGGCCGCCATCGACAGTGCGCGGTTGGACCTCGACCCCGACGCCGAACCGAGCGGTGTGGTGCGGATAGGCGGCTTCGCGACCGGTATCCGGGTGTCGCTGCTGCCCATCGTGGCCGATCTGGCCGCGACCTACCCCGAGGTCGAACTCGTCATCAGCGAGTACGAACCGGTCGAGGCGTTCTCGTTGCTCAACGACGACAGCATTGATCTGGCCTTGACCTACGAGTACAACCTGGCACCGGCCTCGCCGGGACCGCTGCTCGAGACCGAAGCGCTGTGGTCGATCACCTGGGGGCTCGGCGTCCCGGTGGACTTTCCCGATGGTCCGGTCGACCTGAGCACATACGCCGGCTACACCTGGATCGTCAACTCGCGCAACACCGCCGACGAGACCGCCGTCCGGACGCTGGCGGCGCTGGCCGGATTCGCACCGCGCATCGCGCACGAGATCGACAGCCTCGATCTGGTCGAGGAACTGATCGTCGCCGGCTTCGGCGTCGGCCTGCTACCGCTGGGCAGGCCGACCAGTGCCGGGGTCAAGGTGCTCCCGATGCCCGACCCGAAACCGGTGTTGACCGCCTACGCCGTGACCCGGCGCGGCCGCGCGATCTGGCCACCGCTGCGCGTGATCCTGGACCGGATGCGGCCGCCCCGCGACGCCGCACTACCGCGCGCGCAGTGGCCGCGGCCGGAAGCCGAGCACTGAATCACTGAGCCGGCATCACTGCCCGAGCGTCAGCGGCTGGGCTGCGCGATACTGGTCGAGCACTGCCGGGGTGGGATCTGCGCGGTAGGTCTGGCCGCCCTCCGCAGTCCACTCCGGTGGCGAATCCGACTGCGACAGTGTCCACGCGGCCTGACGCGCCGCACCCAGTGCCACGTACTCGGCCGGAGTCGGCACCCGCACCGTCGTCCCCAGCACCGCGGGGGCGATCCGGCGGACGGCCTCCGAACGCGCTCCCCCGCCGGTGAGGATGACATCGTGGACGTCGACGCCGTGCGCGGCGATCTTCTCGACGCAGTACGCCATCGAACTCAGCAGACCTTCGACCGCTGCGCGAGCGACGTTGGCCGACGTCAGGTTTCGGGTGTTCGCGCCGTGCAGGGCTCCACTGGCCTCGGGCAGATTCGGCGACCGTTCCCCCTCGAAGTACGGCACCAGCGTCAGGCCTTCTGCGCCTGCGGGCGCCGACAGCGCCAACCGGTCCAACTCGTCGAACTCCACGCCCAGCATCCGCGCGACCGCCGCGAGCACCGGCGCGCCGTTGAGCGTGCACACCAGCGGCAGTTGGCGGCCGGTGGCGTCGGCGAAGGCAGCCACCACACCCTCCGGATCGTGCGGTGCCACGCCGCCCACCGCGCTGACGACACCCGACGTCCCCAGCGACAGCACGCAGTCGCCCTCGGCCGCACCCAGCCCCAGTGCCGCGGCGGCGTTGTCGCCCGCGCCGGCGCCCAACTGTGCACCCGAGGCGGTCCGCCCCGCCGTATCGCGCGGGCCGAGCACCTCCGGGACCAGCGGCCGTCGTCCGCGCATCGCCAGCTCGAGCAGGCCGGAGTCGTATTCGCCTGCCTCCGAGGAGAAGTAGCCGGTTCCACTGGCGTCGCTGCGGTCGGTGCGAAGGTCGCCGATGTCGGTCGAACCGCTGAGCCGCCAGGTCAACCAGTCGTGCGGCAGGCACACGGCGGCCGTCGCGTCGGCTTGCGCGGGTTCGTGGTCGGTGAGCCAGCGCAGTTTGGTCGCGGTGATCGCCGCCACCGGCACCACGCCGATGCGTTTGGCCCACTCGTGGGCTCCGCCGAGTTCGTCGGTGAGCTGTACGGCGGCCGTGCTGGACCGGGTGTCGTTCCACAGCAACGCATTCCGCACCACCTGGCCGTTTTCGTCCAGGCACACCATGCCGTGCTGCTGGGCACCGACCGAGACGGCGGCCGCGTCGTCCAGGCCGCCCGCGGCCGACACCGCGGTCTCCAGCGCGGCCCACCAGTGTCGGGGGTCGACTTCGGTGCCGTCGGGGTGCGGCGCCGACCCGGAGCGCACCACCGCGCCGGTGTCCGCGTCACAGATCAGCACCTTGCAGGACTGGGTGGACGAATCGATGCCCGCAACGAGAGTCACCCTTGCGAAACTACTACGCCGCGCGGGCGGGGTGGGTGCCGAAACCGCCGTTCGGTGGCCACTGCGAGGGGCGACTGCGAGAATCAGGTGTGGACACCGAGGGCCCGGACGCGCACCCCCAGGGAGACGATGGCCGCGGCGAGACGGAAACGCAACGGCTGGACCGCAATTGGTCGAGCTTGCTGCAGGAACTGCGCGTCGCGCAGACCGGTGTCCAGTTACTCACCGGGTTCCTGTTGATCCTGTCGTTCTCGGACCGCTTCGACGACCTCGACACCGCGATGCGGGTGGTCTACCTGACCACTGTGGTCTGCTCGATCGGCGCGACCATCCTGCTCATCGCCCCGGTGAGCATGCACCGGCTGCTGTTCCGCCGGCGGCGCATGCGCTCGCTGGTGGCCACCGCCCACAGCTACGCGCTCGTGGGGATGTTGTTGCTCGGAGTCGCGCTCGCCGGCGTCGCCACCATCATCTTCGACACGGTCGCCGGCCGGACCGCGGCGTGGATCGCGGGCGGGGTCAGCCTGGTGACTCTGTCGATGTTCTGGTTCGTGTTGCCCCTGCGCCAACGCCGTATGCGCGGGACAAACTGACGTTTGTGGCACCGACAGCCCGGGAACACAGGGGCCATGTTGATCCGTCGTATCGCGCGCCCGATGCTGTCAGCTGCCTTCATCGCCCGTGGGGTGGAAGCGCTGCGGAGTCCCAAGCCGGCGGCCGACGCCGCCCGTCCCACGCTCGAGGGGCTGAGCAAGCTGCCCGACCCGGTCGGCACCAATGTCCCGGCCAACGCCGAAACCGTCGCCAAGGTGACCGCCGCTGTGCAGATCGGCGGTGGCCTGTTGTTGGCGACCGGCAAACTGCCACGGCTGGCATCGGCCGCGCTCGCGGTGAGCGTGGTCCCGGGCAGCCTTGGTGGACACACGTTCTGGAGCGAGACGGATCCAGCACGTAAGGCCGAGGAACGGCGGGCGTTCATCACCGACGTCAGCCTGATCGGCGGATTGATCATCGCCGCGGTGGACACCGAGGGCAAACCGTCGCTGGGCTGGCGCGGCCGCCAGGCGGCGCAGAAGGTGTCCGGCGCCGTGACCGCGGCACTGCCCGCAGGGGCGGCGGCCGGCGGGGCGCTCGGTGACAGCGCCATCGCCGACAAGGTCAGCCATGGGCTGCAGGTCGGGGCGGAACGCGGCCGGGAGATCGCACACGTCGCGCTCGAACGGGGCAGCGAGCTCGCCGAGGTCGCCCGGGAGCGCGGACCGGAGTTCGCGGAGTTGGCCCGCAAGCGGGGTGCTGAACTCGCCGAGGTGGCGCGCGAGCGCGGACCGGAGTTCGCCGAGTTGGCCCGCAAGCGCAGCGCCGACTTCGCCGACGTTGCGCGCGAGCGCGGACCGGAGTTCGCCGACGTTGCGCGCAAGCGCAGCGCCTTGCTGGCCGACGTTGCGCGCGAGCGCGGTTCGGAGTGGGCCGATGTCGCCCGCGAGCGGGCGCCGGAAGCGCGGGGGCGTGCTCAGGAAATCGCCGAGACGGCCCGCAAGCAGGCTCGCAAACAAGCCAAGCAGGCGAGCAAGGAAGCCAAGCGGCAGCAGCGCAAACTGCGCTGATCCGCCCCAAAGGTCACGGCGTCGCCGGTAGATTGGCGCCGTGACCAGCCCTGAATTCGGATACCAGCCAGGACAGTACGGCGAGCCGGGAGGCTACCCGCCCTCCGCGGGCCGTCCCGGCGGCCTGCTGTTGCGCTGGCTGGCGCGCCTCATCGACGGAATCATCGTCGGCATCATCAGCTGGCTGCTGGCGTTCTTCACCGACAGCCTTTCGAGCATCTGGGTGACGGGTCTGTTCACCGGGGTGCTGATGTTCGTGTACTTCTTCGCCTTCGAGACCACCACCGGCTCGACGCTGGGCAAGAAGGTGCTCGGCCTGCGGGTGCTGGGCCCCGGCGGCACACCCAAACCGACGGCCGCACAGTCGGCGATCCGCAATTCGTGGACTGTTCTGCCGGTCATCCCGTTCGTGGGCGGGCTGCTCGGCTTCATCGCGATCGTCGTCATCGCCGTCACGATCAACGGCAGCCCGACCAAACAGGGCAAGCACGATCAGCTCGCGGGCGGCACCCAGGTCGTCAAGGCCTGATCGCGGCTGCGGTCAGACCACCAGCCACACGATCAGGCTGAGCCCGAACGCGGTCAGGCCGAGTGTGGTCTCCATGACCGTCCACGTCTTGAACGTGGTCTTGACGTCCATTCCGAAGAACCGGCTGACCAACCAGAATCCCGAGTCGTTGACGTGGGACAGCACAGTCGCGCCGGCGGCGATCGCGATGACGAGCAGGGTGAGCTGAACACTGCTGAGGCTTGCTTCGGCGGCGGCGGCACTGAGCAACCCGGCCGTCGTCGTCAGCGCGACGGTCGCCGAACCCTGCGCCACCCGCAGCAGCGTGGCGATGATGAACGCCTGCACGATCAGCGACATGCCCAGGCCCGACAGTGAGTCGGTCAGCGCACTGCCGATGCCGCTGAGTCGCAGCACCCCGCCGAACATGCCGCCCGCACCGGTGATCAGGATGATCGAGCAGACCGGGCCGAGCGCCTTGTCGAACAGCGTGCTGACGTCGTCCATCGAGCGACCACCGCGCAGACCCAGCACCAGGGTGGCCACGACAACGGTGATGAGCAGCGCAATGCTGGTGTTGCCCAACAACATCAGGTACTGAGCCCAGGTGGATTCCTCCAGCACGCCGGCGGTGATCAGGGTATCGAGAACGGTATTGAACCCGATCAGTACCAGCGGCAGCAGCAGGACGCCGAGCACGGTGGCGAACGACGGCGCGGTGCGGGTTGCGGTGACAGCTCGCCCGGTGCCGGAGGTGCCGCCGTCGGTGTCGGTGTCGCCGTTGCGCCCGTCGTTCATCTCACCGAACAGCGCGGTGGGAACGTCGACGTGGATGCGCCGTCCCAACGCCCGCGAAACCAGCAGCACACCGATATACCAGGACACCACCGCGATCGGCAGGCCGATCACCAGCGTCAGACCGATGCTGGCTTCCAGCGCCTCGGCGGCCGCGACCGGTCCCGGGTGCGGCGGGACCAAGGCATGCATGGCGGCGAACGCACCGGCGGCGGGCAGCCCGTACAGCAGCAGCGACCCGCCGAAGCGGCGCGCGACGGTCATGATGATCGGCAGGAAGACGACGAGGCCGGCATCGAAGAAGATCGGGAAGCCGAAGATCAGCGCAGCCACGCCGAGCGCCAACGGCGCGCGCTTCTCGCCGAACCGGCTGATCAGCGTGTCGGCCAGCACCTGCGCTCCGCCCGTGACTTCGAGCAGTCTGCCGAGCATGACGCCGAAGCCGACCAGCAGCGCTACCGAGCCCAGCGTGTTGGAGAACCCGAAACTCAACGCCGACGGCACATCACCGACCGGGATGCCCGCGGCCAGCGCCGTCAGCGCGCTGACCAACACCAGCGCGACGAACGCGTGCATCTTGACCTTCATGATGAGGAAGAGCAGGACCGCGACCGCCGCCGCCGCTATCAGCAGCAGGGTGGTGGCGCCGTATGCCGGTTCGATCGCTTCCATGAGGCCTCCGAGGGTCTGCGGGTTGGGGTTCGAATTCGGTTGAAGGAGAATGTGTTCGGCGTGAACCTCAGCCGTGCTCGGTTTCTGCGGTGGCGGTCACGTAGGCCTCGATGATGGCGTCGATGCTCTGGTCGACGTCGATATCGACGCCGCGTTCATCGGGCTCGAGCGGTTCGAGGGTCTCAAACTGGGACGTCAGCAGCGAGGCGGGCATGAAGTGGCCGGGCCGACTGGCCTGCCGGCGGCCGATGACCTCCGGGGTGCCGCGCAGGTGCAGCAGCTCGACCTCCGGACAGTGCCGGCGGAGTTGGTCGCGGTACTTGCGTTTGAGTGCCGAGCAACTCATCACCCCACCGGTGGCGCAGCGTTCGGCCAGCCACTCCCCGATCGCTTCCAGCCACGGGTAGCGGTCGTCGTCGTTGAGCGCCTCACCCGCCGTCATCTTGGCGATGTTGGCCGGCGGGTGAAAGTCGTCCGCGTCGGCGAACGGCACACGCAGGCGTTGTGCGAGCGCGGCCCCGACGGTCGACTTGCCCGACCCGGACACGCCCATCACGACGATTGGTGACGCCATCTGCACCGCCTACCCAGTTGTGTTTGGCGTCACACAGCATGCCTTAAAAAGCATATGATTGCAACAGAGTTACGGAATCATATGTTTTTATCCGACCCAGCAAAGCTATGACAGGATGTATCCGTGGTGTCTCGGCCAAACGTCGGTGCTCTGCACGGGAGTTTGCTCGCCGCGCTGGGGACCGCGATCGTGTCCGGCGAGTACGCGACCGGAGATGTGCTGACCCTCGACGCGGTGAGCGCGCAGCACGGCCTGTCACGCAGCGTCGTGCGCGAGGCGATCCGGGTCCTCGAATCGATGGGCATGGTCGAATCGCGGCGCCGGGTCGGAATCACGATTCAACCGACCGACAAGTGGAATGTCTTCGACCCGCTGCTGATCCGCTGGCGGTTGGACTCCCCGGACCGTGCCGCACAACTCCTCTCGTTGTCCGAACTGCGGCGCGGATTCGAGCCTGCCGCCGCGGCGTTGGCGGCGCGCCGCGCCGACCCGGACCAGTGCCGGTTGATGGCCGCGGCGGTGTCGGACATGGTGATGCACGGGCGTGCCGGCGACCTCGGGGCATATTTGGAGGCGGACAAGCTGTTTCACCGCACGCTGCTCGAGGCCAGCGGAAACGAGATGTTCCGTGCACTCGACGGGGTGGTCGCCGAGGTACTGGCCGGGCGCACGCACCACGGGATGATGCCCGCCACGCCGAACCCCGCCGCGATCGATCTGCACGACCAGGTGGCGCGGGCAATCCGGATGCGCGACGAGGCGGCCGCCGAACGGGCGATGCGCGCGATCATCGACGAGGCCAGTCTGGCTGTAGCCGAGGAACTCTAGGGCTTCGGCCGCACCCCCCGAAGCGCGTCGCCCGGGCAGTGGTTAACTGCGAAACGTGGACAGGCTATCGACGCTGGCGCGCCGCTTCTTCGAACGACTCGAACCCGTGCACGCCGTCACCTACTTCGCTCCCGAGTCTCGCGAAGCGCTCGATGCGCTGGGGTACAAGGGTTTCTGGATGGGCTATTTCGCGGCCCGCTCGGCGCCGTTCGGCGTGGTGCCGCCGGAGGTCGTGACGGCGGCGTTCTACAACTTCGCGGCGCACCGCGTCGCGAAGGCGCTGCCGGCCGCGTGGGACGTCGCTCCGCCGGCCGACGCGCTGCGGGTTCGGCAGGAGGCTGCGGTCACCACGTTGCGCCGCTACGGCGTCGGCGACGGTGACGACCTGCAGACCGCGGCCGACCTCGCCGCCAAGGCCGCGGCCGCCGCGCCGCTGGACGGTCGCCCCCTGTTCGCCGCCAACGCGGCATTGCCGTGGCCGGAGGAACCGCTGGCGAAGCTGTGGCACGCCACCACCCTGCTGCGCGAACAACGCGGCGACGGGCACGTCGCCGTGCTCATCGCGGAAGGGATCACCGGGCGCGAGTGCAACGTGCTGCACGCCGCCGCGGGTCGGGTGCCGCGCGAGATGATCATGCGCAGCCGCGACTACGACGACGAGCAGTGGCGGTCCTACCAGGATCGGCTCACGCAGCGCGGCCTGCTCGACGGCGACGACCTGACCGATGCCGGCCGCGAGCTCAAGCAGCGAATCGAGGACAGCACCGACCGGCTGGCGCTCGGCGTGCTCGACGCGCTGGACGACGATGAGGTGGAGGCGCTGTTCCGGGCGTTGACCCCGATCACCCGCAAGGTCGTCGCGGGCGGTGACGTGCCCGCGGCCACGCCGATGGGACTGACCCGCGACGACCTCGACGACGACAGCGCCCACCTCTGAGCCCTCTCGTTGTGGCGCGAGCGCGCGTGTCTGCACACGACACGCCGCAGAATTTCAGCATTTTGTGCACGCTCGCGGCAGGCTCAGTGACGTGATGGTGTTGAAGTCGGTCCTGCTGTTCGTGCTCGCCGCGCTGCTCGAGATCGGCGGCGCGTGGCTGGTCTGGCAAGGCGTGCGGGAGCACCGCGGCTGGTGGTGGATCGGCGCGGGTGTAATGGCGCTCGGCGCTTACGGATTCGTGGCGGCGTTTCAACCGGATGCCCACTTCGGCCGGGTGCTGGCCGCCTACGGCGGGGTCTTCATCGCCGGATCGCTCGCCTGGGGCATGGTGGCCGACGGCTTCCGGCCCGACCGATGGGATGTCGCCGGCGCGTTGATCTGTCTTTTCGGCGTCGGACTGATCATGTACGCGCCGCGTTAGCGCACGCTCGCGCCAGAAGCGGTCAGGGCCTGTTGCGGTTCCATTCCACCCAGCCCACGCCCGTGCGGCCGTCGGCGGTGGTGACGGTTCCCCACGCGCGCGGGAACTGGCTGACCCGGCCGTCGGTGGATGTCAGCAGCACCGGCGCGTTGCCCTTGGGCTCGAACGTGGCGACGACGTCGCCCGGGTTCAACGTGATCGTCGTCTGCAGCGGTAAACCGTTGTCGGCGAACGTCTCCCGTGCCGTCACGGTCTGCGACTCCAGCAGCGACTCGCCGGGGGTCTGCACATAGCCGATGCCGAACTGCGGCGCCCCGGGGATGCGGATGTCGACACCGTGCAGGCGGGTGCCGTCGTCGAGATGCAACGCGCTCCACACCCAGTCCATCGCCCACCAGTCGCGCATCCCCCACGAGTGGTCGCGCTGACCCGGCACGTCGGCGAACGAGAACTCCCGCCCGTCCACGGTGACGCTGCCCGACACCGTGCACGGGATCTCGTAGCGCGGCGTGATCCGGTACAGGTACGGCGTGCCGACGGTGCGCCACTCCAGGTTCATCGTCACCTTGACGGGGCGCCCGGCCTCGCCGCGCAACAGCCCCGCCGGATCGTCGAACGCCTCGCCACGCCCGCGCATCGTCACCCGATAAGTCCTCAGCGGCTCGGTCGGGTCCAGGGTCAGGTCGATTGCCCCGGTGCCCTCAAAATCGTTGAGCGCGTAGGTCGGCATGTCCGGGCCGCACACCAGGCCGTTGACCCACGACGTCGCGATGTTTGGGTACAGCCCGAGCCGGATCCAGCCGCCGATCTGCTGGCCGGCGTCGACGAAGTCGAAGTACCAACTCTCGTTCCACAACGGCTCCTCGCCCGCCGGGTGAGCGACCTCGTCCTCGGCGGCCGGGGTCAGCGGCTCGGGGACCGTGGGCTCGGGCAGGATCGCGAGCGCGTCGACGTCGAGCACGTGGTCGCAGTGCCGCTGCAGCATCGTCATGAACATCGTGTCGCCGCGTTCGGTGCGCTCGACGAGCATCGAGGAGACGATCGCCATCGTCACCCCGAAAAAGCTCTGCCTGCGCACCCCGTCGCGCACCTCGTCGAGGCTGAGCTTCGCGCCCAGCGCCCGGTGATACGACTCCAGCAGCGCGTCGTAGTGCGCGCGGCGCACCTCGGACGGCAACGCGCACCCCAGGAAATAGGCGACATCGCTCAGCGCCGGCCCCCATGTCACGGTCTGCCAATCGACAACGGTCAGCGGCCGGTCCGCGCCCTGTTGACCGAACAGCATGTTGTCCAGCCGGTAATCGCCGTGCACCAGACCCTTGACCCGCTCTTCGCCGCCCTCCGCCGCGAGATACGCGTCGAACCCGGCGACCAACCGCTCGCACACCACCCGATGCTCCGGGGCGATCTGATCGGCATACCGCTCGGCGAACCCCGCGTAAAGCTGCGTGATCAACGCCTGATTCACCGGCGCATCGCGATTGAGCCAGTCCGCACTGGCCGCCGCCGGATCATCGAGCAGCGGGCCGTGCAGCCGACCCAGCTCCGCCAGCGCCAGCATCGCCTGCTCGGCGGTGGCTCCGCGGATCTCATCGCCGACCACCGCGGGCCCGGCGTCGCCGAGCACCAGGTGAAACGCCCCCGACTCCGCGTCGAACGCCGACGAATAGCACGGCGCCACCGGCCCGCCGATGCGCGAAGCGATGTCGGTGTAGAACCGCACCTCCCGCTCATACAGGCCCAGCGCCAGGCCGGTCTGCCTACTCACCGCATCAGTGGCCGCGACCTTGAGCACCACCGACCCGGGCCCCTGCCCGCTCTCGCCGTAACCCAACGTGATCCGGTAGCACTCGCTCATCTGCCCGGTGCCGATGCGCTCGAAGGAGAACCGCTCGACCGGCACCCCCAGCACCGAGACCAGCCACTCGACACTCAGATCGGTCGGACGCTCCACAACGTCAGTGATGGGCACTGGTCACCTCCGTGTGACACATATCGGGCGCCGTGGCCACCACGTCCAGCGCGGGGTTGCGATCGAAGAAGCCGAACGGCTTGAGCCAGAACGACACCACGTCGACCGGCATCACGGGCCAGTCCTCCGGCCGCGTGATGTGGTGGATGCCGAATACATACCACAGCACCACATCGGTGTTATCGACCGGCCGGTCGGCCGCCGTCCACACGCTCAGTCCCGTGTCGCGGACCGATTGGTTGACGAATTCCCCTGCGGGCCAACGCTCGTCGGGATGATTCGGGGTGACCCACAGGGTGTGGCCGATCACGCCGGCGCGCTCGAGTACCGGCGAGTCCGGAGCAAACATCGGCGGGATAGCTCCGCCGGGCACCAGCTGGTACGCCGGATGGGTGCCGAGTGCGGTGACGACGTTGGTGTTGACCACCTTCCACGCGCGCTGGGTCGCGAAGTTGACGTCCTGCTTCGCCTGGCTCTCCGAGCGCAGCGGCACGTCACGCGCGACCAGCGACAGACCGTGCGGATTGTCCGGTCCGGTCGGCTCGGCGTAGGACTCCGACATGTACACCGTGTTGTCGACACCGTCGATGTCCATGTCCAGCCGCGCCACCAGAAAGTGTTGGTGGAACGGCGCATACGTGCGCTCGTCGACCAACGTGCCGTTCGGGTGCGGCTGTCCCGGCGCCAGCGGCGTGGTGACCATGATGCCGGTCGCGCGCACCTCGCACTCGATGTTGCCGTCCTGGTGGAACCGCCAGTAGACCAGGTACTCGTAATTCGCGACGGTGACGTGGAAGGACACCGTCAGGCGACGCATCCGCCGCACCTCCGCGCCGACGTCGTGGTCGACGTGTTTCCACAGCACCGCGTTGTCTTCCTCGTGGATGCAGATCGCGTTGGCGATCGTGTACGGCTCACCCTTGCTGTTGTGCAGAACCGCGTCGAGGTAACGGATTTCGCCGAGACAGTCGCAACCCAGTTCCAGCGAGGTGGTCATGAAGCCGAGGCCCCACTCACCGATGTCGAACGCGGTGCGCCGATAGTGATCGATGCTCGGATCACGGTACGGAACAATCATCTCGGCGAACGACAACCGGTGTGCCACAGGGCGATTCCGGTCGCCGTCGCGGTAACGCACGGTGTGCAGCACCATGCCCTCGCGGTAGTTGAACCCGATCCGCAGTGACCAGTTCTGCCACTGCAGCAGATTGCCGTCCAGCGTGAACGACGGGCCGTCGGCCTGGGTGACATGCAGCGGCTTGAGCGGTTCGCGGCGTGACCGCGCGCGGATGGCCTCCGGGATGAGGGCGGGCACGTATTCGCCCATCACATGGGGATTCCGACGTCACCGCTGTTCTCGACCTCGAGCAGTTCCATGGTGTTGAGGTCGATGACGCAGTGCAGCCCGCTGATCAGGTGCGCGTAGGGATTCGCCCCCGGGGCGGCCCGCAGCCAGGTGTCCGACCAGCCGAGCCTGCGGTCGCGGTACTGCGGCGGCGCGACCGCGTGGCCGTAAGTCCAGGTGTCGAAGAACACCAGATCCATGTCGGTGATGCCGCGTGCGGCCAGGGCCGAGGCGACGTCGGGATGGCTGCGCAGCAGTCGATCACACTCGACGAACTCGTCGACGGTGAAATTGGCCTGCACGCCGGGGACGTGTTCGAAGGACTCGACGCGATCCTCGGACAGCGACACCCGGCTCTTGTACGTCGCGTTGCTGGCACGGTTCAGGCAAACCACCGTTGCGCGCCTCGGCGGCGTGACCGCTGCTTCTTCGAAAGCGGTGAGCTGGGCCTTGTCGGGTTCGGCGAGTTCGATCGAGGCGAACCGCCACCCCTCGCCGACGTCGCGGTCGCGATGAAGGATGGACGCGACGGCCGCAAACTCGTCGCTACTGAGGGGATCCAGCGGGTGAGCCACCCGCCAACGCAACCACATTCGCCCGTCGCGCACCGCCGAAACGGGTGACTGCGCGGTCAGCGCGCGGCCAGGGTGAAGCCCTCCCACGCCTGCCGTCGGTCGGCGTGCGGATCGTATTCGATGCGCGGGCGCCGGTCGAAGACCCGCACCGCGCGGTCGGCGCTGGTGTAGGCCGGCCAGTCCGAACCCGGGACCCCCGTCTCGGCGAACGCGCGCCAGCGGCGCTGGACGTCGTCGCTGACCCGCAGCGCGGTCCGGCGGTCGCCGGCGGCGGTGAGAAGTCTGCCGAAATTGCTCCGGTAGACATCGAAGACGGCCAGCAGTTCGGTGGCGTGGGTGGCCCCGAGACCCGACCAGCGCAGCGGACGCGGCGCATAGTCGTAGCGGTAGAGGTACGTGGGCGCGTGCCTGCTGTGCGCCTCGGCGATCTGCCACGCTGCCGACCCGAACGCGAAGTCGCCGCCGAACTGAACGCATGCCGCCTCGTTGGGATAACCCGGGTAGGCGGCGGTGATCCGCTCGCGCTCATCGGGAGCGACCTCGGCGAGCAGGCGTTCGATCATCGGCTCCGACATCGGCAACAGCTTGAGGAATCGGCCGAACAGGCGGGCCTCCTCGGCGTTGGTCCCGACGATGAGCGGTACGCGATGCGCGGTACCGGTGCGCATCGCCTCCAACGGGTCGACCGGCAGGTACTCGGTTCCGCTGGTGGGACCGGCGGCGAAGGCGCCGAGCATGTCGCGCTGCCCCTGCCGGACCAGTCGTTCGAAGGCCTTGACCAGGTCGGCGGGCCGCGCCGCCATCACCGCGGCGGCACCGTCGGCCTCCTCGGCGCCCAGCAGCGCGGCGAACCGGGTCGCGTACTGCTGCGCCACTTCCGGCGTGCGCACCATACCGGCCGCCGGGCTCTCCGAAATCGCCTGCGTGAACAGGTCTTTGGCTGCGGGCACGGCGAGAAGGGTGGCGACGGCGTGCGCGCCTGCGCTCTCACCGAAGATCGTCACGTTGTCCGGGTCGCCGCCGAACACCGCGACGTTGTCGCGCACCCAGCGCAGCGCCATCACCAGGTCACGCAGGTACAGGTTGTCGTCGAAGGTGTGCTTCCCGTCGGACAGCGAGGTCAGGTCGAGACACCCCAGCGCGCCGAGCCGGTAGTTCACCGAGATGTACACGCAGCCGTTGCGGGCCAGCGCCGCACCGTCGTAGATGGGTGTGGCCGAACTGCCCATGAAGTAGCCGCCGCCGTGGATGAACACCATCACCGGCAGCGCGGTTTCCGGCGGCCTCTTGGGCGCGACGACGTTGAGGGTCAGGCAGTCCTCGCTCATCGGCTGGTACTTGCCGGGCGCCAGGATGGTGTACATCCGCTGCTGGGGCGCGCAGTTGCCGTACCCGTGGCAGTACCGCACACCGCGCCACGGCTGCACCGGTTGCGGGGCGCGCAGCCGCAGCGGTCCCACCGGCGGACGCGCATACGGAATCCCTCGCCAGCGGTTCACGCCGTCGCGGGTGAATCCTTCGATGGTGCCCGAGGCGATCGTTGCGCGGACGGTGTGTTCGTGCATCACCCGACGGTAGCGAATGGCCTCCCGCCGCGCCTGGCCAGGGATTGCGTGTCGGCCCGTTAGCCTGGCCGGTATGCGAATGGCGGTGCTGATCGCGTCTGTGCTGGTGGCCGGGTGTTCCTCGACGACGGGCGGGCAACCGGAACGGATCGAGCCGATTCCGCCGTCCCCGTCGGCGAGCTCACCGTCGGCCACCACGACGGCGCCGAGCAGTCCCACACCCACCGCTGCGCCCGCGCCGGGCGCAGCGGTCGGTGACGTGCTGACCTGGATCGAGGCGGGTGCGCCCGCCGACACCGCGCAGTTCCACGAGGCCACCCGCGAGGGCGAGATCACCCAGCTCGGCGACGACGTCGCGTTCACCACCCCGTCCGGCAAGACCACCTGCATGACCGATGCGAGACGGGCCGAGGGCGCGTTGGCGTGCCTGGTGGGTCTGTTGGACCCGCCGCCGCGCCCGGCGGATGCCTACGGCGAGTGGAAGGGCGGCTGGGTCGACTACGACGGCACCAGTGTCGCGGTGGGGTCGGTGCACGGGGATCCGGGCCGGTTCACCGCCGGGCAGGGGCCCGAGCTGCCGTACGGGCAGCTGTTGTCGTTCGGCGATTACCGCTGCCGCTCCGACGCGGCCGGCCTGTTCTGCGGGAACTACGCGAACCGCTCGGCGGTGAAGTTCAGCGACGCCGGCATCGAGCCGTTCGGGTGTCTGCAGCCGGTCAGCGCGCCGCCGCAGATCGGCGAGATGTTCCGCTGCTGAGCTGCCTCTTCACGGCGGCCGCACGGCGTCGCGCGCCCGCGCCGGGTAGATCTGCGTCATGCCGACGGCGCCGACGATCACCACGACGGGGATGACCGCCTTGGTCCAGTGCACGGTCGAGGGGGCGGTCACCGCGACGTAGCCCAGCACCGCGATGAGCGCGAACACCAGCGCCCACATCAGGGTCAGCACCCGGTTGGTGCGTCGGAACGCGGCCTTCTCCCAGTCGTGGCGGGGCGCCGACCGCGGCGCGTACTGCTCGGTGAACGGCACGAACGCCAGCGAGGCCAGCGCCATCGCCGCCAGCGCCCCCGCCGACAGCGTGGTGGCGTAGGTGTCCATCCAGTCGCGGTCCTCGGCGCCGACGACCATGCCCGCGATCGTCACCGCGATGAAGAACCCGATGGTGACCAGGTCGAGCAGCCGCGGCCCGGCGAACCCCGCCGACACGCCGAGGATGATCGCGGCGAGCACCGCACACAGCGCGCCGAACATCCACGTGCTCGGCCCGTCCGCGACGATCCAGTAGATGATCCACGGCACGAACCCGATGAACGGACTGCGCTCGAACCATTCGTCCACGCCTGCCAGCTTGGTCGCTTCCGTCGCGAGCAGACGCGAAATGCCGCGAACTGCCCGCGGGGGAATCGGTCCTCGTCGCTCAGGCGATGCCCTTGTGCTTCAGCAGCGGCAGCACGCCCTCGGCGAACCAGTACGCCTCCTCCAAATGCGGATAGCCGGACAGGATGAACTCGTCGAAGCCGAGCGAGTGGTACTCGTGGATGAGGTTCGCGACCTCCTCGTGGCTGCCGACCAGCGCCGTGCCCGCCCCGCCGCGGACCAGCCCGACACCGGCCCACAGATTGGGGTAGATCTCCAGCTGGTCGAGCCGGCCGCCGTGCAGCGCGGTCATCCGCCGCTGCCCCTCTGATTCCGACTTGGCGTGCAGCGCGGTCGCTTTGGCGATCTGGTCGGCGCTGAGCCCGGCGAGCAGCTCGTCGGCGACCGCCCACGCGGCCTCCGAGCTGTCCCGGCTGATGGTGTGCAGCCGGATACCGAAGCGCACGGACCGGCCGCGGGCCTGGGCCAGTTTTCTGACCTGTTCGATCTTGGCCGCGGCGGCCGGCGGCGGCTCACCCCAGGTGAGGTAGACGTCGACGTGCTGCGCGGCGATCGTCAGCGCGGCCGGCGACGAACCGCCGAAGTAGATCTGCGGCAGCGGATCCGGCGGCGCCGACACCCGCGCGTCGGCCACCGTGTAGTGGTCGCCGCTGAAGTCCACCGATTCCTGGCGCCACACCGAGTTGACGATGTGCAGGAACTCGCCGGTGCGGGCGTACCGTTCGTCGTGCTCGAGCCAATCGCCGAAGCGCCGTTGTTCGAGGTCGTCACCGCCGGTGACGATGTTGAGCAGCACCCGGCCCTCGGAGAACCGCTGCAAGGTTGCGGCCTGCTGCGCGGCCAGCGTGGGCGGGGTCAGCCCGGGGCGGAACGCGACGAGGAACTTCAGCCGTTCGGTCTCGGCCAGCAGCGCCGACGCGGTCAACCATGCGTCTTCACACCACGTTCCGGTCGGCGTGAGCACACCTTCGTAGCCCAGCCGATCCGCCGCTCGGGCCACCTCGGCCAGGTAGCGGCGCGTCGGCGGGCGGTAGTTCGCGGGCACCGTCTGCTGCGACGAGGCATGCGACGACCCGACGATCGACCGGCTGTCGCCGCTGGTGGGCAGGAACCAGAAGAACTTTCCGGTGGGCACGAGACTCCTAACTGCGGTCGAGGTAGAGGGGCTTGAGCACGTCGGTGTAGCGGCGATCCACCCAGCGCGCGAAATCCGGTGCGGCAGCGATCTGTCCGGACTCGGCGAACAGGTCCGCCATGTCCTGCTCGGAGCCGATCAGCTCGTCGGACAGATCGGTGGGCAGCCGCAGACTGCGGCCCTGCGCCAGCGAGGCGACCTTCGGATCCAGGCCGACCTCCTCGCCGTAGCGTCGCGCCCACTGCTCGCGGTTGTCGTTGGCCCACCGCACCGCCTTGGCGTACCGCTGCAGCAGGTCGCTGAGCGCGGTGTTGCGTTTCGGGTCGGCCAGCGCGGCGTCGGAGGCAATTCCGAAGCCGGCGCCGTTGGTGACGCCGGTGGCGCGGGCGATGCTGCGCACCGGCAGCTCGTTTTCGGCCTGCGCGGTGTAGGGATCCCAGACCGCCCACACGTCGACGCGGTGCTGAGTGAACGCCGATAACGCGTCGGCTGGTTGCAGGAACACCAGCTTGACATCGGACGCCTGCAGCCCCGCCTTGTTCAGCTGGACCAACGTATGGCCGTGTGCCGAACTGCCTTTCGCGACGGCGATGCTCTTGCCGCGCAGGTCGGCGACGGACTGGATCGGTGAATCGGCGGGCACCAGGATCTGGTCGCCCTGCCCCCCGCCGTCGTAGGCCGAGACGACTTTGACCTTCGCGTTGGACGCGGCACCGAAGATCGGCGGAGTGTTGCCGGTGATCGCGAAATCGATCTTGCCCGCGGTGGCGGCCTCGATCTGCGGCGGTCCGGAGGTGAAGGTGGAGAAGCTGATCGCGTAGGGCGCCCCGTCGAGCGCACCGGACGCGCGCAGCAACGCCTCTGTCCCGCCCTTCTGGTCACCGACGTTGAGCGTGAGCCCGCTCAGCTCGGACAGCGGCACTTCGGCAGGCGCGTCGCGCGAATCCGCGGCGTCCTCCCGCGACACGCACCCGGTCAGCACCAGGCCCAGCAGCACCAGTACGGTGACGAATCTCGACATGCCAATCCCTCTCGCTTGCATGAATTTTCAGACCTGCACACCGAGCTGGTCGAGCAGCACGGCGCGGTTGCGTTCGGCTCCGATCGAGGTGCGCGGGTCGTCGATGTCCAGTGCGTGCGCGACGCGGCCGTCGTCGAGAACCAGGACCCGGTCGGCGAGCGCCACCGCCTCATCGACGTCATGGGTGACCAGCAGCACCCCGAAGCCGTGCTCGCGCCACAGGTCCAGCAGCAGGGTCCGCATACTCAACCGGGTCAATGCGTCCAGCGCGCCGAACGGCTCGTCGAGCAGCAGCAGTTGCGGTTCGGCGACCAACGCCCGGGCCAGCGAAACCCGTTGCGCCTGACCGCCCGACAGGGTCAGCGGCCAGGCACGCGCCCGGTCGGCGAGGCCGACGTCGGCGAGCGCGCGGTCGGCGCGGGCGCGCGCCTCCGTCTTGTCCAGCCGAATCCGGGTGAGGCCGTAGACGACGTTGGTGCGCACGTCGCGCCACGGGAACAACCGCGGTTCCTGGAACGCCAGCGCCGGCGCTCCCGCGACGCGACGCTCCCCCGTGTGGGCCTCCGACAGGCCGGCCAGCACCCGCAGCACCGTCGACTTGCCCGATCCGCTGCGGCCGATGAGTGCGACGATCTCGCCGCGGCCGATCCGGATCGACACGTCGTCGAGCACGTGATGCGTGCCGTACCACTTGTCGACGTGTCGCAGTTCGCCCGCGACGCTGAGTTCTCTTTCGGTGGTGATTGTCATGAGCGGTACCCCAATGCGCGTCGTTCCAGCACCCGCACGATCGCGTCGGTGCCGATGCCCAGCAGCGCGTAGACGACAAGACCGAAGATGATGATGTCGATGCGCAGGAAGTCGCGGGCGTTGTTGATCAGGAAGCCGATCCCGCTGTCGGCGTTGATCTGCTCGGCGACGATCAGCGTCAGCCAGGCGATCGCCAGGGACTGCCGAAGCCCGACGAGCACCTGGGGCGCCGCGCTGGGCACGATGATGCGCCAGAACCGCTGCCAGAACGAGAAGCCCAGCACCTGAGCGGCTTCGAAAAGCTTCGCGTCGACCTGCCGGATCGCCGAGAACGTGTTCAGGTACAGCGGAAAGCTCACACCCAGCGCGACGAGCAGCACCTTGGGCAGCTCGCCGATGCCGAACCACAGGATGAACAGCGGGATCAACCCGAGGTGCGGTAGTGCGCGGACCATCTGCATGGGCGGGTCGACGGTCGCTTCCAGCCAGCGGGACAGCCCGACCGCGGTGCCCAGGGCCACCCCGAGAACGCCACCGAGCAGCAGGCCCTCGAGGACTCGCACGCCGGACACCGTGAGCGCGTCGGCCAGTTGCCCATTGCGGATCAGCTCGACGCCCGCCTCGAGGATCAGCGATGGCGCGGGCAGCACGTCCTGCGGGATGAGCTTGACCGCGCTGCACAGCTGCCACACCAGCAGCAGCACGACGGGAGACGCCAGGCGGATCGCCGCCCACTTGCGCTGCCGCCAGCCGGCGGTCACGGGACGCACCGGTGCGATCGGTGCGGCCACTTCGGCGGGACTGGTCACGGTGAACCGACGCTACGCGCACCGCCCCCGCACCCGAAGGGTTTGATTCTCGGTGATGCAAAGAAGCAGCGGCACTGCCGGTGGTGTACGCAATCCGACAGTGCCGCTGGGGTTTTGAGGGTCAGCTCAACCGGAACGTGCCGGTTACCAGAGTGGGTGTGACGTCTTTGCCGTTGATCTTGGAACTCATCGCGCCGTTGGCCAACCGGGTGATCTGCTGGGCCTGTTGCAGTTGACGCTTGTTGCGCACCTCGTTGCGGAACTGCAGATCGCTGAGTTGCTGGAGCTCGGCCTGCTCGAAGTCGCGGCCGCTGATTCCGTTGAGTTGTACGCCGATCGCCGTGCCGTCCTCGCGCACCACCCAGGATGCGCGCACGCCGTCGAGTACGGCGGTGTACATGCCGGCTTCGCCGGACACCGGCGCGGCGGTGAACTGATACGCGACACCGTTCATGGTCAGGTCGCCCTCGACGTCGGTGCCGGCCAGTTCGGCGCTCAGCGTGTCGCGGAACCGGGACTTGAGGTCGATCTTGCCGTCGGTCTGCGTGCCGAAGAACCAGGCTTCGTCGTCGGTGCCGTTGCAGGCGTAGGCGGCGACCTCGCCGCCGTCGACCGAGATCCCGATCGTCATCGTCTTGCCGTCCGCCGACGTCATGTCGGCGACATAGCGGGCGGATTGCGGAAATGCGGGGGGTGTCGCCGGACTCGTCGTCGGCACCTCCGAGGTGGTGGACGTCGCCTCATTGGTGGTGCCGCTGGAGCAGGCGGCCAGGGTGCTCAGCGCGACCAACGCGCTGAACCCGACGAGCAGGCTGCGGAGGATTTTCTTCATGGGATCAGCATGGTTCGCGCGGACCGCCGGTACATGAAGTTTGTGTGGAGATTACGTGGAGATCTGCGCCGCCTCGCTCAGAAACGCGTCCAGCTCGGCGCGGAACACCTGCCAGGCCGGTTCGGTCCCGGTCAGCAGGTGGTTGTTGCTGTCCAGCGGCACCAACCGGGAGTCCGGGATCAGCGAAGCGAGTTCCTCACCGAACCGCATCGGAACCCGGTGGTCGTTGCGAGCGTGCATGATCAGCGTCGGGCACGACACCTGACGGGCCATCTCGCGCACATCGATGCGGCCGAACTCCTCGAGGAAGCGCACCGCGTTCTGCGGTGAGGTGGTGCGGCGTTGCAGTTGGTCGAAGGCAGCCCAGTCGGCACGGGTGCCGTCGGGCAGGAACTGAGCGGCGAACACCTGCCGGAACGCCGGGTCGTCGCGCCCCCAGCCCACCCTCGCGAGCTCGAGATCAAGTGCGGCGACCCGCTTTTCGTCATCGCTCGCGGCACGGACCGCCCGTCCGCGCGCGTAGGCGCCACACAGCACCAGGCGGCTGACCCGCTCGGGGTGACGGGCGGCGTATGCCACCGCGACGGCGCCGCCTTGCGACACGCCCAGAAGCGGGAAGCGTTGCAGGCCAAGCGCTTCGACGACTGACTCCAGATCGGCAACCCAGTCCTCGAAGCTGAATCCGCCGACGTCCCAGTCGGACAGACCGCAGCCGCGTTCGTCGTAGCGGATGTAGCGGTAGTGGTGCGACAGGTCGCGCACCCAGTGTTGCCAGACCGGACTCTCGATGTCGTAGCCGAGGTGGGTCATCCAGTTCGCCGCGCGCACCAGCGGCGGACCGTCGCCGGCCACCGCGTAGGCCAGCCGCACGTCGTCGGCGGCCCGGCAGAACGCGATGTGCTGGCGCACCGGCCCGGGTTCGGGGATCTCCACGGGTTCGGCGGGCGGAGTCACCGGCGGCAGCGCGCCCTCGGTCACGGTGCCGACGAACCGGTAGCCGCGCCCGCGCACCGTACGGATGTAGCGCTGCGATTCGCCGTCGTCGCCGAGTGCGCGGCGCACCGCCTTGATCCTGCTGGTCAGCGCCGCCTCACCGACGAACCGTCCGCCCCAGACCGAGTCGAACAACTCGGCCTTGGACACGCACCGGTGATGGTTGCTGATCAGGTGAGTGAGGACGTCGAACACCTGCGGCTCGACCCGGATGACGTCGCTGCCGCGGCGCAACTCGTAGCGGGCCGTATCGAGGACGAACGAGTCGAACCGCCACACCCGGGAGGCGATGGGCGGTTCTTCGGTGGACAGGATCACGGCGGTCCCCTCGTGATGTTGCTGGTCATCGTAACGACGAGCCAGCGTCCGCGAGGGTTCGACGACGCAAGAAAAAACCCACGAAACAGTGGTGAACGGGCTCAGCGCCAGCCGTCAGCGGCCTTGGCCGCCTGCATCAGCGCGTCGCACAGTTCGCGCAGTTCCTCGGGCGGGGCGCCTTCCTCGACCGCGGTCGCGACGTCTTCGGCGGCGCATCGCACCTGGTAGACGCGGTCGGACAGCTCGGAGGCCTCGTCGGCGCTGAGCACGACGGCGTCGGGCGCCAGCGCGGTGCCGCGGATCTGGGTGCGCTGCTCGTAGGCGCGCTGCCGGCACGATTGGCGGCAGTACTGGCGGCGGCGCCCCAGACCGACGTCGTCGACCTCGCGGCCGCACCAACGACAGGACTGGGGACGAAGACGACGTGCCACGGACGTGACTGTAAACCGAGGAGCCTGTCGATCCCGGTATCATGGAACGTCGAGTCGGGAACTTCGCTGCCTGCTGCCGCGTTGGTGATCCGGACGAATTTGCGCAGATCGAGGAGTGTTGACGATGGCTGATCGTGTCTTGAGGGGAAGTCGCCTCGGAGCCGTGAGCTACGAGACCGACCGTAACCACGACCTGGCGCCGCGTCAGGTTGCTCGCTACCGCACCGACAATGGTGAGGAATTCGACGTACCGTTCGCCGACGACGCGGAGATCCCCCACACCTGGCTGTGCCGCAACGGCATGGAAGGCACCCTGATCGAGGGTGACGCGCCGGAGCCGAAAAAGGTCAAGCCGCCGCGCACGCACTGGGACATGCTGCTGGAGCGCCGGTCGGTCGAGGAACTCGAGGAGCTGCTCAAGGAGCGCCTCGACATCATCAAGGCCCGCCGCCGCGGCAACTGACCGCTTTCAGCGGGTGACGCCGACTCCGCGGGCGCGGTCGATGCGCCCGCGGATTCCCCATTCGGCGACCTTGAACAGGGCTTCGCGGATGTTGGAACCGCTCATCTTCGATTGACCATGCTCGCGCTCGGTGAACGTGATCGGCACCTCGACGACCAGGAACCCGTTGTTGATCGAACGCCAGGTCAGGTCGATCTGAAAGCAGTAGCCCTTGGAGTCGACCGCGCCGAGGTCGATCTTCTCGAGCACTTCGCGGCGGTACGCGCGGTAGCCGGCGGTGATGTCGTGGATGCCCACCCCGAGCAGGATGCGCGAGTAACCGTTGGCGGTGCGGGACAGCACCATGCGCCGCCGCGGCCAGTTGCGCACCTCCCCGCCTGCCACGTAGCGCGAGCCGATCACCAGGTCTGCGCCTCCGTCGATCGCGTCGAGCAACCGGTAGAGCTGCTCGGGCGGATGGCTGCCGTCGGCGTCCATCTCCACCAGCACGGAGTACTCGCGGCCCAGGCCCCACTCGAAGCCGGCCAGGTAGGCCGCGCCCAGCCCGCCCTTGGCGCTGCGGTGCATGACGTGTACCCGGTCGGGGTCGGCCAGTGCCAGCTCGTCGGCCAGTTCGCCGGTGCCGTCGGGGCTGCCGTCGTCGACGATGAGGATGTGGACGTCCGGGCGCGCCTGCTGGACGCGCCGCACGATCAGCGGCAGGTTCTCCCGCTCGTTGTAGGTGGGGATGATGACCAGCGTGCGCTGGCTTGGGCGCTCCCCCGGGCCCGGGCCCGTCGTCATGTGGCTCCTCTGTCCTTGTTGTCGCCGCGCGCTCGGCGACGCACAAAGCCTCCATTGTGCAGTATTGCGGCGATCACACTGCCCAGACCGACAGCGATGAGTAGCCCCTCGATCAGCGGACCCCAGCGCGTCGCCACCGTGAGCTGCGTCTTCAGCCGGACCGCCTGGTCGAGGTAGGCGGGCTCGTAGAACGCGGTGCGGGCCAGTTCCCGCCCGTCGGGTGCGATGACCGCGCTGATGCCGGTGGTGCCGGCCACCACGACGTACCGGTCGTGCTCGACGGCCCGCAGCCGCGCGAACGCGAGCTGCTGTTCGCTCATCGCCTCGGTGAAGGTCGCGTTGTTCGACGGCACGGTCAGCAGTTGGGCGCCGTTGCGGACCGACTCGCGGGGGGCGCGGTCGAAGATGACCTCCCAGCACGTCGTCACGCCGACCGGCACCCCGGCGGCGTGCACCACACCGGTGCCGTCGCCGGGGACGAAGTAGCCGGCGCGGTCGGCGTACGGCGAGAAGTGCCGGAAGAAGCTGCGCCACGGCAGATACTCGCCGAACGGCTGGACGATCTGCTTGTCGTGGCGTTCGTCGGGCCCGGTGCCCGGATTCCACACGATCACCGAATTGGTCGACGCCGGATTGTCGCGATCGGCGCCCTCGGCCGCCACCACCCCACCGACGAGGATCGGCGCGCGGATCGCCGCCGCGGCGCCGGAGATCAGCTCGGCCGCGTCGCGGTTGGCCAGCGGATCGATGTCCGAGGAGTTCTCCGGCCACAACACGAACATCGGCTGCGGCGCGCGGCCCGCCCGCACGTCTTCGGCCAGCCGCATCGTCTCGCTGACGTGATTGTCGAGCACCTCGCGGCGCTGGGTGTTGAAGTCCAGCCCGAGCCGCGGCACGTTGCCCTGCACGACGGCCACCGTGATCGGCTGGTCATCACCGGCGCCGATGCCGGACTGGCGCACATGCGGCCACGTCAGCGCGGTGACCAGCAGCACCGCGGCGATGCACACGCCGGGGACGACGACGGCGGGCGGGGTGTCGTCGGCCTGCCGCTGCCACCACCGGATGACCTCGAATACGATTGCGCCAAGCGAGAATCCGATGAGCACCACGGCGAAGGACAGCAGCGGCGCACCGCCGAGCTGGGCGATCGAGCGCAGCGGGCTCTCGGTCTGCCCGTAGGCGACGACGCCCCACGGGAACCCGCCGAACGGCACCGTCGACTTGAGCCACTCCTGCAGCGCCCACAGGCCGGCGAACCACAGCGGCCAACCCGGCAGCCGGCGAACCGCCACCGCCGCCACGCCGAACAGCGCCGGGAACACCGCCTCGGCGAGCGCCAGCCCGATCCACGGGATGGGGCCGACGAACGCGCCCACCCACGGCAGCAGCGGTAGATAGAACGCCGCCCCGAACACGAAGCCGTAGCCGAATGCACCGCGCGCGGAGGTGTATTCGCGAGTCAGCACCCACCCGAGCAGGGCGAACGCCGGATAGGCCAGATACCACCAGCCGAACGGCGGGAAGCTCAGGCACAGCAGCACACCGGCGCCGATCGACACGCCCAGTTGCGGCAGCCGGTCGACCACCGCCTTACCGAATCGCTGTGTCCGAGAGGCTACTTCAACCATGGATGACGACACCCCGATGGACCGTCTGGCGGCACCGAGGCGACGGGCCGTCCAGCCGGGGCAGCGCCGGTACCCGCGAGCGTTGATCGGTCGACCAGCGCTGTACGGCGTCGGCGGGCGCGCTGACCTCCAGTTCGTCGGCCTCCCAGACGGCGTAGGACGCCGGCGCCCCCGGCACCAGCGTGCCGGTCACACCGTCGCGCACCCCGGCGGCGCGCCAGGCACCGCGGGTGAGCGCCCCGAACGCGGCCCGCGCCGACACCGCGCTGCCGTCGGTGCGGTGCTGCGTCGCCGCGCGCACCGTCGCCCAGGGATCCATCCCGGTGACCGGGCTGTCCGAGCCGAAGGCGAGGGGCACGCCTTGAGATGCTAACAGCGCGAACGGGTTCAACCGTCGGGCCCGATCGGCGCCGAGACGCTGGGCGTACATGCCGGAGTCGCCGCCCCACAGCGCGTCGAAGTTGGGTTGCATGCTGGCGATCACCCCCCAGGCGCCGAGTTTGCGTGCCTGCTCGTCGGTCACCATCTCGAGATGCTCGAGCCGGTGTCCGCACCGGGCGACCGCCGGTGCGCCGCAGGCGGCGACGACGGATTCGAGGGCATCGACGACGGCGGTGACGGCCGCGTCGCCGATGACGTGGAAGCCGGCCGTGATCCCCGCCTCGGTGCAGGCGCGCAGGTGCGCGGTGATCGCGTCGCGGTCCAGGTAGCTGTTGCCCGTCGATCCGGCGGAGCAGTCGGCGTAGGGCTCGTGCAGCCAGGCGGTGCGTGAGCCCAGCGCGCCGTCGACGAACAGGTCGCCGGCGAGTCCGCGCGCGCCGGTCCGGTCGATCAGCGCGCGGGCCTGCTCGGTCTCGGACACCGCCTCACCCCAGTAGCCGGTGATCTCGACGCCATGCGTGAGGGCGCGGATCTCGTCCCAGTCGTCGAGGCCGCCGATGTCGGGGCCCGCGCACTCGTGCACCGCGACGATGCCCAGCGCGGCCGCGGCGTTCAGGGCGGCCGACCGCGCGGCGGCGCGCTGCGCTGTGGTCAGCCGGGCCCTGGCGGCGGCGCGCACGGCGTGGTGTGCGTCGGCGGTGAGCGGCTGCTGCGGCGCGTAGCCGCCGGCGTCGGCGAGGTCGGGACAGAGTCGGCGCAGCGCGGAGGATGCCACGGCCGAGTGCACGTCGACCCGCGCCAGGTAGGCGGGCCGGTCGCCGACGGCAGCGTCGACGTCCGCGGTGCTGGGCGGGGTCCGGTCGGGCCAGGCGGACTCGTCCCAGCCGTGACCCCAGACCGGGCCGTCGGGGTGGACGCGGGCGAACTCGCCGAGTAGCTGCAGGCAGTGCTCGCGGGACCGCGCGGCCCGCAGGTCAAGCCCGGACAGTGTCAGGCCGGTCGCGGTCAGGTGGACGTGGCTGTCGACGAAGGAGGGGGCGACGAACGCGCCCTCGAGGTCGACGATCTGCGCATCGGGAAACTGGGCGCGACCGACGTCGTCGCTGCCGAGCCAGGCGATCACACCGTTCCGCACGGCGAGCGCGGTGGCGTCGGGCATGGACGGGCTGTGCACCCGCCCGTTGAGCAGAAGGGTCGTCACCTACGGGAGGTTCTCACGCCATTCGGGCTGCGTGGGACGGGGTGCCTGCTCGACGGCGGGCTGGTCCACCTCGACGACGTCGACGACTTCGCCGTCGATGTAGTCGGCGCGCCGGTTCGCAGCGCCCCAGCCCGCGACGCCGGTGGTGATCAGCGGCATCCGGCGGGCGGCCAGCGCGGTCACCAGGGGGCGGGCGGCGGCCCGGGTCGGCGGCAGCAGCAGCACCGCGCCGAGCACCGAACTGGCCAGTCCGGGGATGACGACGAGCACCGTGCCGAGCGCGACGAGCACGCTGTCGGCGGCGGCGCCCTGCACGGTCGAGGCGGTCAGGCCGGGACGTAACCGGGTCAGATGCCGCCTGACCTGCGATCCGGCCAGCGCGAGACCCACCAGGAACGTGCCGAGCACCAGCAGCAGCGTCCATCCGACGCCGATCGTGGCCGCCAGTGCCACCACGACCGCGATCTCGATGAGCACGTAGAGCCCGAACAGCCGCATCGCCATGTGCCGACAACGACCGGGAACCGCCGCCGGTTCCGTAGATTTGTCGACGTGACACAGATCAAGATCGACACCCCGGCCGGTCCCATCGACGCGCTGCTGGACCTGCCTGCCGGTGCCGGGCCGTGGCCGGCGATCGTGGTGGTGCACGACGCGTTCGGCTACGGACCGGACAAGGAGGCGACCTCGCGACGGATCGCCGATGCCGGCTACCTGGCGATCACACCGAACCTCTACGCGCGGGGCGGTCGGGTCCGCTGTATCACCCGGGTGTTCCGGGAGCTGCTGAGCAAGCGGGGCCGCGCGCTCGACGACGTGCTGGCGGCCCGCGACCACGTGCTGACCTTGCCGGAATGCACCGGCGCGGTCGGTATCGCGGGGTTCTGCATGGGCGGGCAGTTCGCGCTGGTGATGTCGCCGATGGGGTTCGGCGCGTCAGCACCGTTCTACGGCACGCCGCTGCCCCGCCCGCTGGAGGAGACGCTGGCCGGCGCCTGTCCGATCGTCGCCAGCTTCGGCCGGCGCGATCCGATCGGCAAGGGCGCCGCAGACGCGTTACGGAAGATGGTGCAGGACAACGGGATTCCCGCGGACATCAAGGAGTATCCGGACGTCGGGCACAGCTTCGCGAACAAGCTGCCCGCGCAGCCGCTGCTGCGGATCACCGGGTTCGGTTACCACGAGGACGTCACGAACGACGCGTGGCGGCGCGTCTTCGCGTTCTTCGACGAGCATCTGGCGGCTACGCCGCGGGCTTGATCTCCAGCCCGATGTGCACCTTGTCGATGCCGCCCCGCAGCAGGGCCTGCGGGATCCACCACCAGGCGTGCCACCAGTAGCGCCGGGTGACCTTGTCGAAGACGCGGCGGGTGTCCCCCTTGGGCAGGACCCGCCCGACCGCTTCGACGGGTTCGCCCTTCGGTTTGCCCAGCGCCGTGGACTTCTGGATGGTCACCCGCGGCGTGTTGTTGATCCGTTTGGTCTTCCACGACCCGTCGTCGGTGATGACCAGCAGCTTGTCACCTTCGGGTGCGCCCCAGATCGGCGTCGGCTTGGGCCGGCCGTCCTTGGTGAAGGTGGTCAGCAGAATGTATTTCGAGTTCGCTACATCGGCAAAGGTATCCGGCACGGTCACCCCGCTTTGATCTGGATGGTCACGTTGTTCTTCATTCCCCCGCGAAGCTTGGAGAAAACGTTGAACGTCTTGCCCACCAGCCCGTAGCGCTTGCCGATCGCGTCGTAGGTGGCGGCGTTGGCCGACTTGTCGAGGATCGTCGCGACGGCCTCCGCCGCTTCACCCTTGGGGTTGCCGCGCCGGTCGCACGGCGCGATCGTCACGCGTGCGGTGTTGCGGATGCGCTTGACCTTCCAGGACTTCTCTTGGGTGATGACCACCAGCGCGTCGCCGGCGGGCGCTGCCCACACGGCGGTCGGCTTGGGCCTGCCGTCCTTGGTGAACGTGGTCAGCAGGATGTACTCGGATTTCGCGACATCGGCGAAGGTGGCAGCCACGCCCACCAAAGTACTGATCGTGTTCACTCTGCGCCCACGGCGCGAAATCTCGAGTGCCCAGCGCCTTCACCGCAGGGTCAACGCCGCTAGGAACCGTCAGCCTTCGAGGTCGCCCTCGGTTTCGAGGAGCACCTGGCGCAGGCCGTCGATCGTGGCGCGGTCGGGGGCCGCCCACATGCCGCGCTCGGCGGCCTCGAGCAGCCGCTCGGCCATGCCGTGCAGCGCCCACGGGTTGGACTCGGCCATGAACTTGCGGTTCTCGTCGTCGAGCACGTACTCCGCCGACAGCCGCTCATACATCCAGTCGGCCATCACGCCGGCGGTCGCGTCGTAACCGAACAGGTAGTCGACGGTGGCGGCCATCTCGAACGCGCCCTTGTACCCGTGCCTGCGCATCGCGTTGATCCAGCGGGGGTTGACCACGCGTGCGCGGAAGACCCGGGTGGTCTCCTCGGACAGCGTGCGGGTACGCACGGCGTCGGGGCGGGTGTTGTCGCCGATGTAGGCGACCGGGTCCTTGCCGGTCAGCGCGCGCACGGTGGCGATCATGCCGCCGTGGTACTGGAAGTAGTCGTCGGAGTCGGCGATGTCGTGTTCGCGGGTGTCGGTGTTCTTGGCCGCCACCACGATCCGCCGGTACTGGCGGTTCATGTCGTCGGCGGCCGGCGCGCCGTCGAGGCCGCGGCCGTAGGCGAAGCCGCCCCAGGCGGTGTACACCTCGGCGAGGTCGGCGTCGTCGCGCCAGTTGCGGCTGTCGATCAGCTGCAGCAGCCCCGCGCCGTAGGTTCCCGGCTTGGAGCCGAAAATACGTGTGGTGGAGCGCCGTTGGTCGCCGTGCTCGGCGAGGTCGGCCTGCGCGTGGGCACGCACGTAGTTGTCCTCGTCGGCTTCGTCGAGGCCGGCGACGAGCGCGACGGCGTCGTCGAGCATGGTGACGACGTGCGGGAACGCGTCCCGGAAGAAGCCGGAGATGCGCACGGTGACGTCGATGCGCGGGCGGCCCAGATCCGCCAGGTCGATCGCTTCGAGGTTCACGACGCGACGCGACGCGTCGTCCCAGACCGGGCGCACGCCCAGCAGTGCGAGCACTTCGGCGATGTCGTCGCCCGCGGTGCGCATCGCCGAGGTTCCCCACACCGACAGCCCGACCGAGCGGGGCCAGTCACCGTGGTCCTGCCGGTACCGGGCCAGCAGCGAATCCGCCATCGCCACACCGGTTTCCCACGCCAGCCGCGACGGCACCGCCTTGGGGTCGACCGAGTAGAAGTTGCGCCCGGTGGGCAGCACGTTGACCAGTCCGCGCAGCGGTGAACCCGAGGGGCCCGCGGCGATGAAGCGCCCGTCGAGCGCGCGCAGGATCTGGGGTATCTCGTTGGCGGTGCCCGCCAGTCGCGGCACCACCTCGGCGGCGGCGAACCGCAGCACAGCGGCGACGTCGGGGTTGTCGGTGAGCGAGTCGACTGTCGCCGGGTCCCAGCCTGAATCCTGCAGGGCGGCAACCAGTTTCCGCGCCTGCTCCTCGGCAGCGTCGACGGCGGTGCGTTCGTCGTGGCCGTCTTCGGCCAGCCCGAGTGCCTGCCGCAGCCCCGGCACCGTGTGTTCACCGCCGAAGAGCTGGCGGGCCCGCAGCACCGCCAGCACCAGGTCGAGTTCGTCCTCGCCGGACGGGGTCTGACCGAGGATGTGCAGGCCGTCGCGGATCTGGACGTCCTTGATCTCACACAGCCAGCCGTCGACGTGCAACAGCATGTCGTCGAACGAATCCTCTTCCGGCCGTTCCTCCAGCCCGAGGTCGTGGTCCATCTTGGCTGCGCGCATCAGCGTCCAGATCTGCTGGCGGATGGCGGGCAGCTTGCCGGGGTCGAGCGCGGAGACGTTGGCGTGTTCGTCGAGCAGCTGCTCCAGCCGCGCGATGTCGCCGTAACTTTCGGCGCGGGCCATCGGCGGGATCAGGTGGTCGACCAGGGTGGCGTGCGCGCGCCGCTTGGCCTGCGTTCCTTCACCGGGGTCGTTGACGAGGAACGGGTAGATCAGCGGCAGATTGCCCAGCGCGGCATCGGATCCGCAGGCCGCCGACATGCCCAGGGTCTTGCCCGGCAGCCACTCGAGGTTGCCGTGCTTACCGAGGTGCACGACGGCGTCCGCACCGAACTGGTGCTCGATCCACCGGTAGGCGGCCAGGTAGTGGTGGCTCGGCGGGAGGTCGGGGTCGTGATAGATGGCGACGGGGTTCTCCCCGAAACCGCGCGGCGGCTGGACCATCAGCACGACGTTGCCCGCGTGCAGGGCGGCGATGACGATCTCGCCCCCGGGATCGGCGCTGCGGTCGACGAACAACTCCCCCGGCGGCGGGCCCCAGTGTTCGACGATCGCGTCGGTCAGTTCGGCGGGCAGGGTGGCGAACCAAGCGCGATAGTCGTTGGCGGACACCCGGATCGGATTGCCTTCGAGCTGTCCGTCGGTGAGCCAGTCGGGGTCCTGACCGCCGCGTTCGATCAAGGCGTGGATCAGCGCGTCACCGTCGCCGGCTTCCAGGCCCGGGATGTCGTCGATCCGGTAGCCGTGCTCGCGCATCGCGCGCAGGAGCGCGATCGCGCTCGCCGGGGTGTCGAGTCCGACCGCGTTGCCGATGCGCGCGTGCTTGGTCGGATAGGCCGAGAACACCACGGCGACACGCTTGTCCGCGGCGGGTATCGAGCGCAGCCGCGCATGCCGCACGGCCAGCCCGGCGACGCGCGCGCAGCGTTCGGCGTCGGCGACGTAGGAGATCAGTCCCTCGTCGTCGATCTCCTTGAACGAGAACGGCACCGTGATGATCCGGCCGTCGAACTCGGGCACGGCCACCTGGGTCGCGACGTCGAGCGGCGAGAGCCCGTCGTCGTTGTTCTGCCACTGCGACTTCGAACTGGTCAGGCACAACCCCTGCAGGATCGGGATGTCGAGCGCCGCCAGATGCGCAACGTTCCAGGTGTCGTCGTCGCCGCCGGCCGTCACGGTCGCCGGGGTGGCGCCGCCCGCGGCGAGCACGGTGGTGATCAGCGCGTCGGCCGTGCCGAGGAGTTCCAGCAGCTCGGCGTCGGCGGTGCGCAGCGACGCACAGAACACGGGAAGCGCTCGGCCACCGGCGTTTTCGATCGCGTCGCACAGCGCGTCGACGTAGGCGGTGTTGCCCGCGAGGTGCTGGGCGCGGTAGTACAGCACCGCGACGGTCGGGCCGTCGCCGTGCCCGTCGCGCGGCACCACGCCCCAGGTCGGTGTGCTCTCGGGCGGGGCGAAGCCGAACCCGGTCATCAGCAGGGTGTCGCAAAGGAAGGCGTGCAGGTGCCGCAGATTCTCGACGCCGCCCTGCGCGAGGTAGACGTGTGCCTGCAGCGCGACACCGGCGGGTGTGGTCGAGTGGCCCATCAGTTCGGCGTCGGGTGACTGCTCGCCGCTGACGACAACGGCCGGCACCCCGCTGGCCACAACCTCGTCGATGCCGTCCTGCCACGCGCGGTAGCCGCCCAGGATGCGGACCACGACGACGTCGGCGTCACGCAGCAAGTCGGCGAGTTCGCCGTCGACGAGCCGCGACGGGTTGGCCCACCGGTACCGGGCGCCGCTGGAGCGCGCGGTGATCAGATCGGTGTCCGACGTCGACAGCAGCAGGACGGTCGGGTCGGTCACGGGTCCGTCAGAGGGGTGAGCCACCCACCATTACTACCCCACGCCCGGGGCCGCGCTAGCGGCGGTTCCAGCGTCCGTAAGTGCTCTGCGGGTACGGCAGTCCCAGCGCTGCGATGAGCACGACCAGAAGAGCCCCGAAAACGATCAGTTCGAACATCGTCGTTCCTTCCTGACATCGCTTACTACACACGCGTGCAGTAACCGGGAACTTACGACGTCAACGGGCGTTTGAGACCGACTTGTGTGGCACGGATCACTAGGTGCTCGGATGTGACGACCATCACGCTTGAGCGGGTTGTACGTCGAAATCGGACGGCTCGGGCGAAGCCAACAACCGTCGATGGCGAGCGGGCTCCCACGGGAAGAGCTCGGGCACCCCGTGCTTGTCGAGGTACCAGCTGTTGCATCCGGTGGTCCAAACTGTCTGGGGCATAGCAGATTTCATCTGCTCGTTGTATTCCTTGGTGGCGGTTTCCGTCGGGGACGCGGCATCGATGGCGCCGTCGCGGATGCGCTCGATCCACCACATCGCGTAGTCGGCCTGGTTTTCGGCGATGATCACCAACGATTGTTGTCCGATCGGAGAGTGCGGACCCATCAGCATGAACATGTTCGGGAAGCCCGGCACCGCGACCGATCGATAGGCCTGCGGCCCATCCGTCCACGCTTCGTCCAACGAGACGCCGTTCTCCCCGATGATCTCCATCGGACGCGCGTATGCGTGCGCGTCGAAACCGGTGGCGATCACCAGGAGATCCACCTCGTGCAGGGTGCCGTCGGCGGTGACGACGCCGGTGGGTGCGATGTGATCGATCGGGTCGACGACGACGTCGACGCCCGGCTTCTGCACCGACTGGTAATAGTGTCCGGCCGCGATGATGCGCTTGCACATGGCCTGATAGTCGGGTGTCAACTTGCGCCGCAGTCGTGGGTCGCGGACCGAGAAGTTGAGGTTCCACCGGCACATCGCCGATACCAGCCGGCGACGAAGTCCGGGCCGAACCATCGCTTTGGCGAAGAAGTTCTCGTACACGGTCTGCCAGAAGCGGTAGCCGAGCCGACTCAACACCGGCACACGCCGGAGCGCGGCCTTCGTGATCGGTGAATACCGCGGATTGGGGAACGGGAAGACCCACTGGGCGGTGCGTTGAAAAATCGTGAGCCCGCGGACTTTTCCGCCCAGTTCCGCGGTGATCTGAACACCCGTCGATCCGGTGCCGATCAATCCGATCCGCTTGTCCTGCAACGATACCGAGTGGTCCCAGCGAGACGAGTGGAACATCGGGCCGGCGAATTCGTTCAGCCCGGGGATGTCGGGATACCGCGGCACCCGAAGGATGCCGGTCGCGGTGATGAGCACGTCGAACGGTTCGGATCCGCCGGCGGTGCTGATCCACCACTTGCCCTCGCGGAACACCGCCGATGTCACCGGCGTGCCGAACCTGATGTGGGTGCGGATGCCGCGCTCCGTGGCGATTTGCGTGAAGTACGACTGGACCTCGTTGCCCGGCGGGAGCAGTCGGGACCACTCCGGGTTGGACCGGAAGGTGTACGAGTAGAACCGCGACGGCACGTCGCAATGCAATCCGGGGTAGGTGTTGTCCCGCCACGTGCCACCGACCTCGTCGGCTTGTTCGAAGATGGTGAAGGTCTCGATGCCTGCGTCCTGCATTTTGGCCGCCATGCACAGGCCCGACATTCCGGCGCCGACGATCGCGACCTTCACCGCACGTTTCTCTGCCACCGGCCCCCTTCGGCTATCGGAAGGGTACGCCCGAACGAAGCCGTCGATAGCCGAATCGCAACTACTGCGCCGTGACGAAACCCTGCGCGACCATCCAGTCGCGGGCCACCACGCTGGGGTCACGCCCTTCGACGTCGACCTGCTTGTTGAGCTCGATGATCGCGTCGTTGGTCAGCGCGGCCGTGACCGGGGCGGTCACTTCGGCGATCTGCGGATGTGCCTCGAAGAAGGCACGTTTCATCGTGACCGACGGGTTGTAGTGCGCGAAGAACTGCTTGTCGTCGGTGAGCACGACGAGGTCGAGCGCCGCGATGCGTCCGTCGGTGGTGAACACCTCGCCGAAGTCGCACTGCGTCGCGTCGGCGGTGGCCTGGTAGATGATCCCGACCTGCAGCACCGGCGTCTGCGCCCGCGCGGGGTCGAAACCGTACGCCGCCGCCATCCCCGGGTAACCGTCCTGGCGCGCACGGAATTCGGTGTCGACGCACGTGCGGGCGGCGGCCGGGTTGGTCTTGACCAGTTCGGCATAGTCCGACAGCGTGCGCACCCCGGTGCGCTCGACCACCGCGCGACTGGCGGCCAGCGCGTAGGTGTCGTCCATCGGGCCGGGCTCCAGCCACACCATGTCGTTGCGCGCCAGGTCCTCGTCGCGCACCGCGTCGAATTGCGCACGGCTGTCGGGGATCGGCTTCTCGTGGCCGAGGTAGTTGATCCACGCGTTGCCGGTGAACTCGTAGGCGACGTCGACCTGGCCCGACAGCTGCGCCTCGCGGGTGCTGCGCGATCCGACGATGCCGGTCAGGTCGCGCACGTCGGCACCGGCCGCCGACAGCGTGTACTCGAGGATGTAGCCGAGGATCACCTGCTCGGTGTACTCCTTGGAGCCCACCGTGATTCGCACGCCTTCGAGACCGGGATTCGGCGTGATCGAGCCGGGGCCCACGTTCAACGGGACGGTGCTGCCCGCGCCGAGCCCGCACCCGGTCAGCGTCAGCACGCAGGCCAGCGCGACGGCGATCAGCCGGCGGTTCATCGCAGGCCCTTGGGGTTGAGGTAGAACTCGGCGAGCCCGCCGAGCCAGTCGACGAGCAGCGCCAGACACACCGCCAGCACGCTGCCCAGGATCAGCGTCACGTTGTCCTGCAGCTTGTAGCCGGTGTCGATGAGGATGCCCAGCCCGCCGGCGTTCACCAGGAACGACAGGGTCGCGGTGCCCACCGCCAGCACCAGCGAGGTACGCAACCCGGCCAGGATGTAGGGAATCGCCAGCGGCATCTCGACGCGGGTGAGCACCGAGCGGTGCGACATGCCCTGACCGAGGCCGGCGTCCACCAGCGAGCGGTCCACCTGGTTGATGCCCAGGATCGTGCTGGCCAGCACCGGCAGCAGCGAGTACAGCGCGATGGGCAGCACGCCGATCCAGAACCCCGTCTTGCCGGTCCACAGGAACAGCAGCACCAGCAGGCCGATGGCGGGCGCGGCCTGACCGATGTTGGCCACCCCCATGAACAGCGGCCGCAACAGCTTGGCGCCCGGCCGGGTGACGAGCACGCCGAGCGGCACCCCGATGGCCAGCACGATCGCGGTGACCGCGATCGTGATCAGCAGGTGCTGCCAGATCAGCGCGGCGATGTTCGCGGGGTTGATGTTCTCCTGCTGGGTGGCGGTCAAGTCGCGGTTGAACGCCCAGAAGATGACCGCGGCCGCGACGACCAGCACCAGCACCGGCTGGATGAGCAGCCGGCGGCGTTCGCCCGGGTTGGTCCGGGCGCTCTGGGCGGTGTCGGCGACAGCGGTCACGGTTGCCCGTCCGTGCTCGCTTCCGCGGATGCCCGCAGCCAGGTGATGGTGTCGATCAGGGTGTCGAGCGTGACGACGCCTTCATAGCGGCTGCCCGGCCCGGCCACGACGGCCGAGGCGTGTTGTTCGGCCAGGATCGCCTCGAGCGCATCCTCCAGCGTCGACTGGGTGCTCACCACGTCGAGCGACTCGGTCGCCTCGGCCAGCGACGCGGCCTGCGCGAGCTTGCTCTCCCGCACCCAGCTGACGGGCCGGTCGCGGCTGTCGAGCACGACCACCCAGTCGAACTCACTGCCCGCCAACACTTTTCGGACGTCGTCGAGCGAATCCGTCTCGTGCACGGACGGATGCGGCCGCAACTCGACGTCCTTGATGCGCATCAGGCCGAGCTGGCGCAGCGACGCGCCCGATCCGACGAAGCCGGCCACGGTGTCGTCGGCGGGGCTCGCGAGGATGTTTTGCGGGGTGTCGTACTGGAGCACCTTGGACTGCTGGCCGAGCACGGTGATGCGGTCGCCGAGTTTGACCGCCTCGCCGAAGTCGTGGGTGACGAACACGATCGTCTTGCGCAGTTCACTTTGCAGCCGCAGCAGTTCGTCCTGCAGCGTGCTGCGGGTGATCGGGTCGACCGCGCCGAACGGTTCGTCCATCAGCAGCACCGGCGGGTCGGCGGCCAGCGCGCGGGCCACGCCGACGCGCTGCTGCTGACCGCCGGACAGCTGCCGCGGATACCGGTCCGCGTACTGCGCGGGCTCGAGCCCGACCATGTCGAGCAGTTCGTCCACGCGGTCGGCGATGCGCTTGCGGTCCCAGCGCAGCAGGCCGGGCACCAGGCCCACGTTCTGCCGGATCGTCATGTGCGGGAACAGCCCCGCCTGCTGGATGGAGTAGCCGATCGAGCGGCGCAGATCCGTCGGGCGGATCGACAGCGCGTCGCTCTCGCCGATCATGATCTTGCCCGACGTCGGCTCCGAGAGCCGGTTGATCATCCGCATCATCGTCGTCTTGCCGCACCCGGACGGCCCGACGAACACCACGATCTCGCCGGCGGGGATGTCGAGCGACACGTCGTCGACCGCGGGCCGCTCAGATCCCGGGTAGACCTTCGAGACGTGGTCCAGCACGATCCGCACGCCGGTGCCGTCGCGCGTCTCTTCCTCGAGTTGCGTTGTCATCGAATACCTTTCGAGGTGGTGAGTCGGCCGACGAGCACGAGTACCGCGTCGAGCGCGAGCGCGAGGATGACGATCAGCAGGGTGCCGGCCAACGCCATCGGCACCGCCGTCGGGCTGCCGACGCGGGCCAGGCCCGTGAAGATGAGGTTGCCCAGCCCCGGGCCTTTGACATAGGCGGCGATCGCCAGCACGCCCATCGACATCTGCGTGCTGATCCGCATCGCGGACAGGATCGACGGCCACACCAGCCGCAGCTCGACGCGGGCCAGGGTGTCGAGCCGGCTCATCCCGATGCCTCGCGCGGCGTCGGTGAGCGCGGGATCCACCGCGGTGAGCCCGACGATCGTGTTGCGCACGATCGGCAGCAGCGAGTACAGCACCAGCGCGGTGACGCTGGGCACCACCCCCAAACCGAACAGCGGGATGAGCAAACCGAGCAGGGCGAACGCCGGCACCGTCAGGATCACGCTGGACGTCGAGGTCGCCAGGTTGGCAGCCAACGGGTTGCGGTACGTCGCCACCCCGATCAGCACCCCGATCACCGTCGCGATCAGCACACTTTGCACGACCGCGCTGACGTGCTGGTAGGAGTCGAAAGCCAGCTGCGCCTGGTGGGCGGTGATGTACTCCCACAGTGCCCGCACGGCGCTGCTCTACCCGATCATGATCGGATTGAAACCCCGGCATTCGATTCCTGGTGAGTCAAAGACTGGTCGGCGGGCGCCGCGACGAGGAACCTTGCAGCCTGTTCAACGGTTCTTTTGGAGGTTCACGTGCCCACATCTCTTCGGGTGGTCAAGCTCGGCGCGCGCATCGGCGCCCGGATCGACGGTGTCGACCTGGCCGCCGGCGTCGACCCGCACACCGCGTCGCAGATCAACGCCGCGCTGCTCGAGCACAAGGTGGTCTTCTTCCGCGACCAGCACGACCTCGACGACGACGGCCAGCTCGCGTTCGCGCAGGCGCTCGGCACCCCGACGACCGCGCACCCGACCGTCACCTCGCGCGGCAGGCAGTTCCTGCCGATCGACTCGCGGTTCGACAAGGCCAACAGCTGGCACACCGACGTGACGTTCGTCGACCGGATCCCCAAGGCGTCGATCCTGCGGGCCATCGCCCTGCCGCCCTACGGCGGCACCACCACGTGGGCCAACACCGAGACCGCCTACGAGCAGCTTCCGCCGCCGCTGCGCGCTCTGGTCGAGAACCTGTGGGCGGTGCACACCAACCAGTACGACTACGCGACGCTGCACGACGAGCCGGGCGCCACACCGACCGACGAGCAGCGCGCCTACCGCGACGAGTTCGTCTCCGACTACTACGAGACCGAACACCCGGTGGTGCGTGTGCACCCCGAGACCGGCAAGCGGGTGCTGCTGCTGGGCCACTTCATCAAGCGGTTCGTCGGGCTGGGCGCGACGGAGTCAGCGACCCTGTTCAACCTGCTGCAGGCGCGGGTCACCAAGCTGGAGAACACGATTCGGTGGAGCTGGCAGCTCGGCGATGTCGCCCTGTGGGACAACCGCGCCACCCAGCACTACGCCGTCGCCGACTACGACGACCAGTACCGCCGACTCAACCGCATCACCCTGGCCGGTGACATTCCCGTCGACATCCACGGCAGGCACAGCCGGCCGATCGTCGGTGACGCGTCGACATACTCCGAGGTGGTGACCCCGATCGCGCTCGCCAGCTGATCAGAGCCGGTCCATCTCCCGCGACATCAGCGCGTTCTCCAGGTAGCTCAGCCGCTTTGGGTACTGCCTTCGGGCCGGTTCGCGGGACACGTCGAACAGTCCCCGCACCGTCGTCAGCGCCGCCGTCACCGACGCCGTCCACTGCCGCGCCGGTGTGCGGCCGAGGGCCGGGGCCGAACCGAACAGCACCTGCTGTTCGGTGATCACGACGCGTTCTTCGACGGTGGGAACCACCGCAGCGGGTGCGGGCCTTTCAGCGGGTGTCTGGGTCGCGGTCATTTCGGTCGTGTCGGTCATGGCAATCTCCCACCGTGCTCACCCGGGCATTCCGGGCTTGAGCCCGAAATTACGACCGCAGCGGAATGGACACACGCGTAAGGCACTACCTGTCTTCGCCCGCGCACTACGCAGCTGACCGGCGCCTGCGGGCCGGTACCGTGAGCTGATGGCCAGGACCCGCGACCAGGACGCGTGCCCGGGTGCGCTGCAGGTGCACCGGGCCGCAGACGGCGCGCTGGCGCGGGTGCGGTTGCCGGGCGGGCGGCTCACCGCCGAACAGTTGGCGGCGCTGGCCGGCGCGGCAACCGAGTGGGGCGCAGGCACCCTGGAGCTCACCTCCCGCGGCAATCTGCAGATCCGCGGTGTCGGCGACACCGACGCCACCGCGAACGCGATCGCGGCGGCCGGACTGCTGCCCTCGCCGACTCACGAGCGGGTCCGCAACATCGTCGCCTCCCCGCTGTCGGGGCGGACCGGGACGACCGCGGATATCCGCGGGCTGATCACCGACCTCGACGAGGCGATCCGCGCCGACGACGAATTGGCATCGCTGCCGGGCCGGTTCCTGTTCGGCATCGACGACGGCCGCGGCGACGTCTCCGGGTTGGACGCCGACGTCGGCGTCCACGTCGACGGTGACACTGCCGCGCTGCTGCTGGCCGGCCGCGACACGGGCGTCCGGGTGCCCACCGGCGATGCGGTGGCGACGATGTGCGCCGTCGCGCGGCGGTTCGCGCAGTCGCGCGGGAATGCTTGGCGTGTGGTCGAACTCGACGATCCCGTCGCGTTGACCGCCGGCCTGACACCGGTCGAGCGACCCGGCGCGACGTGGGAACCGGTCACCCGGCCACCCGTCGGCTGGATCGAGCAGAACGACGGCCGCGTCGCGCTGGGCGCGGCCGTGCCGCTGGGGGTGCTGCCCGCCCGCACGGCCGAGTTCCTGGCGGCGATCGAGGCGCCGATCGTGATCACGCCGTGGCGGTCGGTGCTGGTGTGTGACCTCGACGAGGGCGTCGCCGACGTCGCGCTGCGGGTGCTGGCGCCTCTCGGGTTGGTGTTCGACGAGAACTCGCCGTGGCTGTCGGTGAGCGCGTGCACCGGCAGCCCCGGATGCGCGCACTCGCTGGCCGACGTGCGTGCCGACGCGGCCGCCGCCGTCCAGCAACCGGCCGCGGGACATCGCCACTTCGTCGGTTGCGACCGGGCCTGCGGCAGCCCACCGGTCGGCGAGGTGCTGGTGGCAACCGGAGACGGTTACCGGCCGCGCAAGGCGTCCCCTTTAGGGTGAGCGGGTGCTCGACTACATCCGCGACGCCGCCGAGATCTACCGGCAGTCGTTCGCGACGATCCGCGACGAGGCGGACCTGGCGCGGTTCCCCGACGACGTCGCCCGCGTCGTCGTGCGGTTGATCCACACCTGCGGCCAGGTCGACGTTGCCGAGCACGTCGCATACTCCCCCGACGTCGTCGCCAGGACGCACGCCGCGCTGGTGGCGGGGGCGCCGGTGCTGTGCGATTCGTCGATGGTGGCCGCGGGCATCACCCGGTCGCGGCTGCCCGCCGACAACGAAGTGGTCTCACTGGTGGCCGATCCGCGCGCGGCGGACCTGGCCGCGCGCCTCGGCAGCACCCGCTCGGCGGCCGCGGTCGACCTGTGGGCCGACCGGCTGGGCGGCGCCGTGCTGGCGATCGGGAACGCGCCGACGGCGCTGTTCCGGCTGCTCGAGCTCGTCGACGACGGTGCGCCGACGCCCGCGGCGGTGCTCGGCGGGCCGGTCGGCTTCGTCGGCTCCGCGCAGTCCAAACAGGAACTGATCGACCGGCCCCGCGGGGTGTCCTATCTCGTGGTGACCGGCCGACGCGGCGGCAGCGCGATGGCCGCTGCGGCCGTCAACGCGATTGCGACGGAACGCGAATGACCGGCACGCTCTGGGGTGTCGGGCTCGGCCCGGGCGACCCGGAACTGGTCACGGTCAAGGCGGCACGGGTGATCGGCGAGGCCGACGTCGTCGCCTACCACAGTGCGCGGCACGGCAAGAGCATCGCGCGCGGCATCGCCGAGCCGTATCTGCGGCCGGGCCAGATCGAGGAGCACCTGGTCTATCCGGTGACGACCGAAACCACCGACCACCCCGGCGGGTACGCCGGCGCGATGGAGGACTTCTACCGCGAGTCAGCCGACCGCATCGCCGCCCACCTGGAGGCCGGCCGCAACGTCGCGCTGCTCGCCGAGGGCGATCCGCTGTTCTACAGCTCCTACATGCACATGCACACCCGGTTGACGCAGCGGTTCGACGCGGTCATCGTGCCGGGCGTGACCTCGGTGAGCGCCGCTTCGGCGGCGGTGGCCACTCCCCTGGTCCAGGGCGACGAGGTGCTCACGATCCTGCCGGGCACGCTGCCCGCCGACGAGCTCAAGCGCCGGCTCGCCGACACCGACGCCGCGGTGCTGCTCAAACTCGGACGCTCCTATCCCGCTGTGCGGGAGGCGCTTTCGGCCTCGGGGCGGCTCGATGAGGCGTTCTATGTCGAGCGGGCCAGCACGCCGCGCCAGCGGGTGCTCGGTGTCGGCGAGGTGGACGAGTCCGGCGTGCCGTACTTCTCGCTGGCGATGCTGCCGGGCCGGCCGCGGCGTCAGGTGACGACGGGCAGCGTCGCGGTGGTCGGGCTGGGTCCTGGCGACACCGACTGGATGACCCCGCAGAGCCGTCGCGAACTGGCCGCCGCCACCGACCTGATCGGCTACGGCCCCTACCTCGACCGCGTCGGCACCCGCGAGGGCCAACGCCGCCATCCCAGCGACAACACCGACGAACCGGCCCGTGCCCGGCTGGCCTGCACGCTGGCCGAACAGGGCCGCGCGGTCGCGGTCGTGTCCTCCGGCGACCCCGGGGTGTTCGCGATGGCGACCGCGGTGCTCGAGGAGGCCAAGCAGTGGCCAGGTGTCACGGTGCGGGTGATCCCGGCGATGACCGCCGCGCAGGCCGTCGCCAGCCGGGTCGGCGCGCCGCTTGGCCATGACTACGCGGTGATCTCGCTGTCGGACCGGCTCAAGCCGTGGGAGGTGATCGCCGCGCGGTTGACCGCCGCCGCCGAGGCCGACCTGGTGCTCGCGATCTACAACCCGGCGTCGAAGACGCGCACCTGGCAGGTCGGCGCCATGCGCGATCTGCTGCTGGCCCACCGCGACCCCGGCACCCCGGTGGTGATCGGCCGCGACGTGTCCGGTCCCCGCGAAGAGGTCCGGGTGGTCCGGCTGGCCGAGCTGAACCCCGCCGACGTCGACATGCGCTGCCTGCTCATCATCGGGTCGTCGCAGACGCAGTGGTACGACGATCGCGTCTTCACGCCGCGCCGCTACCCCACTTAGGTTCCGCCACGCCGTCGTCGGCCACACCGGCCGGCGGCGTGCCCACGTTGACCCGCGTCGGCGGACGCGTATCGCATGAGCCTGTGGCACTTGGCCGTTGCCCGCCTAACCGACGCCCGTGATCGGTGCGGTCACCGGGCGCGGGGGCGGCGTCGTCGTAGGCAGCGGGGTGCCGGGCGCCGGTTGGTCGGCCACTCCGACCGAACCATCAGAAAGCGGCGGGCGCGGTCTGCCGGGGGGCGGACCGCCGTTACCGGGCGCGTTGTCGGACTCGGCGGCCGGGGCCACGCACCGGATGCTGCCGTCGGAATGCATCCCGATCCCGAACTGGCCGCCAGAGCCGAGGCAGCACCGGTCTTTCTGCTCGACGGTCGTCGCCACCTTCATGCACTCGTCATAGAGGCCGATGTCCCAGATTGCCTGTGCGAGGGCGGGGCCGCCGAGGGTGAGGCTCAGCCCCACGCCGGCGATGCCGACGATGCGGCGGATGCGTTTGGTATTCATGTCTGCTCCGATCCGATGGTCTGACTGGGCTACTCAGATCGTCCGATCCGCACACCGCACCGCTCCAGTCACGGATCTGAAGCGACCGTGGTACTGAATCTGTACTCCGACTCCCGCCTGCGTCGTTGCCGAGTTACATTTGCTACTCCGAACGGGGGAGGCCGTGAGATGGCGGGTTATGGCCAGTTCTGTCCCGTGGCGAAAGCCATGGAACTGCTCGATGAACGGTGGACGGTCCTCGTCGTCCGGGAGTTGCTGTTGGGCAGCAGTCACTTCAACGATCTCCGCCGCGGCGTACCGAAGATGTCGCCGGCGTTGTTGTCGAAACGGCTCCAAACCCTGACGCGTGCCGGTGTGGTCCAGCGCTCCGAGGACAACGGCCGCACCACATACGCACTCACCGAGTGCGGCAAGGAACTCGTCACCGTCGTCGAGGCGGTCGGCGCCTGGAGTGTGCGCTGGTTCGGCGAACTCGTCGACAAGGACCTCGACCCCAGCATCCTGATGTGGGACATCCGTCGCACCATCCCGGTCGACCAGTGGCCGCGTCAGCGCACCGTGGTCGAGTTCCGGCTCTCCGGCGTGGTGGCGAAGGCGTCGAGGTGGTGGCTGATCGTCGCCCGCGGTGAGCCCGATGTGTGCGATTTCGATCCCGGCTATGACATCGCGGCGACCATCACAACCGACGTCCGCACCCTGGCCCACATCTGGTGCGGCGACGTCTCCTGGCAACGGTCGATGATGGATGGTTCGGTCACCATCGACGCGCAGACCGATGTCCGGCGCGCGATACCGACCTGGGTCGGCCAGTCGAGTCTGGCCGGAGTTCCGCGACTGGCCTGAATCCGGCAGTGTTAATCTCCGGCGCGTGAGCATTCCACGTGGGCCCGAAGATGTAACGCCGGCGTGGCTCGGCTCGGTGCTGCGCGCCGACGTCGACACCGTCGAGGTGACGCCGATCGGGACCGGCCAGACCGGCGCGACCTACCGGGTGTCGGCGACCTACCGAGGCGATACCGACCTGCCCACCTCGTTCGCGGTCAAGCTGTCGGCGCAGGACGCGGCGGTGCGGGAACGGGTCGCGCTGGGCTACCGCTCGGAGTTCGAGTTCTACTCGCTGGTGGCCGATCAGATGGGGATCCCGGTGCCGCGCAGCTTCCATCAGGACATCTCCGAGGACGGCGCCGACGTGGTGCTGCTGCTGGCCGACATGGCCCCGGCCGTGCAGGGCGACCAGATCGCCGGGTGCAGCCCCGTCGAGGCGCGCCTGGCGGTGGAGGCGCTGGCCGGGCTGCACGGGCCGAGTTGGTGCGCCCCGGAGTGGATGCAGCTCTCGGCGGTCGTCATGCCTAAGCCCGGCGACGCCGACGCGGCCAAGGGCATGGGCGACGTCTGCAAGATGGCCGCCGACATCGTCATCGACCGGCTCGGCGCGTCGATCAGCGCCGAGGACCAGGAAACGCTCACCGCCGCAATGGCTTCGGTGACCGACTGGCTGCTGGCCGAACCGAACCGCTACGCGCTGATGCACGGCGACTACCGGCTCGACAACATGCTGTTCGACCCGGACCGCACGCGCATCACGGTCGTCGACTGGCAGACGGTCGGTGTCGGCTTGGCGGCGCGCGATCTGGCGTACTTCACCGCGACGAGCCTGGAACCCGCGGTCCGCGCGCGAATCGAACGCGAGCTCGTCGAGCACTATCACCGCGCGCTGCTCGGATACGGCGTGCCCGACTACGACCTCGACACGTGCTGGAGCGACTACCGGCTCGGCGTCGTGCAGGCGCCGCTGCTGGTCGCGCTGGGTACCGCGTTCGCGACGACAACCGAGCGGGGCGACGAGATGATGCTGGCCATGCTCAGCCGCGGTTGTCAGGCCATCCGGGAGCTTGGCACGCTGGAGCTGATCGACTCGTATCGCTAGGTCGCCCGGTGGACATTGCGGTCGTCGGTTGTGGGTTCGCAGGCCTGGCGGCGGCGATCGCCTTCCGCCAGTGTGGGCACGCGGTGACGGTCTACGAGCGCTCCGGCGGCATCCCCGACACAAGTGCGGCGATCTCGCTGGCGCCCAACGCCTTACGATGTCTGCAAATCCTTGGCGTCCGCGACGAATACCCGCCGAGCGCCGCAGCGCACACGCTCGCGACGGTCCGCACCGATACCGGACGGGTGTTGATACGCAGCTCCCTCGCGCGGTTCGCCGGTGGCGCCGAGTACTGCCTCGCCCCGCGGACACGGCTTCTCAACTCACTGCTCGAGCAACTCCCGGCCGAGTGTGTCCGCTTCTCGCGGAGAGTGACCGACGTGCAGCCCAGCGGAGAGGTACTGATCGACGGCGAACAGCGGCGCTTCGATCTCGTCGTCGCCGCCGACGGCGTGCACAGCGTATGCCGCCGGAACCTGTGGCCCGACGACGCAGCACCGCGGCGTACCGGGATCACCGCGTGGACCTGGATGGTCGATGAGACGTTGGACGACGGATACGGCGCCGTCTGGGGACGCTTCGCCGAGTTCGGCATTCTCCCGCTCGCGGACGGGCGGACGTACGTCTGGGGCGGGGCGCGGCCGGGTCATGCCGAGCTGACCCGCTATGCGGGCTGGCCCGATCCGCTGCCCGTGCTGATCGGCGCGGTCGAGCCAGACCGGTTGTCGACGGTGGAGCTCACCGAGGTGTCACCGCCGCGACGTCTCGCGCACGGTCGAGTGGTGCTGGTGGGCGACGCCGCGCACGCGATGAGGCCGCTGTTCGGCCAGGGCGCCGCGTTGGCGATGGAGGATGCGATTGCGCTGGCTCGCGGCGGTGTCGCGGAACTGGCCCGTCGAAGACATCGGATGGTCGCGATGTACTGGGCGTCGAGATGCGGTTCGGCCGTGACGATGCCGAAGTACCGGGCACTGGCCGCAGCCAGGAATGCGTTGCTGCCGCTCGTCCCGGACAGGGTGTTCACATCCGGGGTGGGCATGGTCAGCCATCGCCGCCGTCCGCCCGGAACTGCTTGACCCAGTCGAGCGCGTCCTCCACCGAGGCGACGGTACGCACACCGGCGGGCAGCGGCGGACGGTCCACCATCACCACCGCGACCCCGAGCGCGGCGGCGGCCTCGAGCTTGGGCCGGGTCATCGCCCCGCCGCTGTTCTTGGTGACCAGCGCGTCGATGCGGTGCTCACGCAGCAGCGCGAGTTCGTCGTCGTACCGGTAGGGGCCGCGCGACAGCACGACGTGGTGGCGCGCCGGCAGGTCCTCGGTGTCGGGCGAGGTGACCGCGCGGATCAGGAACCACGCGTCGACGGCCGAGAACGCCGCCGCACCGGAGCGGCCGGTGGTGAGGAACACCCGCTCGAAGCGTTCGGCGGCAACGGTTTTGGCGGCCTCGACATCGCTGGGCACGACGATCGCGTCGCCGGGCGGCCACGGCGGCCGCGCCAGCACCAGGTGCGGCAGTCCGAGTTCGGCGCACACCGTCGCCGCGTGCGCGGTCATGGTGGCGGCATAGGGGTGGGTGGCGTCGACGACCGCGTCGATCTCGTTCTCGCACAACCAGCGGCGCAGCCCGGCGACGCCGCCGAAGCCGCCGATCCGCACCCGCCCGACCGGCAGCGCGGGATCGGGCACCCGGCCCGCGAGCGAACTGATGACCTCGACGTGCGGATGCAGCCGGCCCGCCAGCGCGCGGGCCTCGGATGTGCCGCCCAGCAACAGGATCGGCATCAGTGTCGGCTCCCCCGCACCCGTCCCGACGAGTACAGGTAGCTGTCGGCGAAACCTTCGGCGGCCAGCACGTCGCCGACCACGATCACCGCGGTCCGGGTGATACCGGCCGCCTTGGTCTGCTCGGCCAGGTCCGCGAGCGTACACCGCACCACCTGCTGTTGCGGCCACGACGCGAAAGCGACGACGGCGCAGGGCGTCTCGGGCCGATAGCCGCCGGTCAGCAGTTCGCCGGCGATCGTGTCGATCTGCGCGGCGGCCAGATGCAGCACCAAGGTCGCACCGGGTGCCGACAGGGTCCGCAGGTCCTCGCCGGGCGGCATCGCGGTCGACAGCGTCGCCACCCGCGTCAGCGTGATCGTCTGCGCGACACCGGGAACCGTGAGCTCACGGCCCAGCACGGCGGCCGCCGCGGTGAACGCGGGGACGCCGGGCACGATCTCGTAGGCGATGCCGAGATCGTCGAGCCTGCGGCACTGTTCGGCGAGCGCGCTGTAGATCGACGGGTCACCCGAGTGCAGCCGTGCGACGTCGAGACCCTCGGCATGGGCGGCGGCGAGTTCGTCGATGATCTGGTCGAGTGTCAACGGCCCGGTGTCGACGATGCGGGCGTCCGGCGGACAGTTTGCGAGCAGGTCGTCGGGCATGATCGAACCCGCATACAGGCAGACCGGGCAGCGCTGCAGCAACCGTTGGCCGCGCACCGTGATCAGGTCGGCAGCCCCGGGCCCGGCACCGATGAAGTAGACGGTCATTTCGTCGTGATCCACTGCGTCACCGGCATCACGGGCCGCCAGCCGGTGAATTGGCCGAGCGCCTCACCGCGATAGTGGGCGAACCGGCGCAGTTCGCCGCCGTATGCCGTATACCATTGTGCGATAAGAGATTCCGACTCGACGGTGACGGCGTTGGCGACCAGCCTGCCGCCGGACGGCAACCGCTCGAAGCACGCCTCGATCAGGCCCGGCTGCGTGACCCCGCCGCCGATGAAGATGACGTCGGGTGGGGGCGCGAAGTCGAACGATTCGGGCGCGTCGAACTGCACGTCCACCTGCACACCGAACGCCGCGGCGTTCGCGGCGATCCGTGCACGGCGCTTGTCGTCGCGTTCGAAGGCGATTGCGCGACAGCCCGGCCCGCTGCGGCACCACTCGATCGCGATGCTGCCCGAGCCGGCGCCGACGTCCCACAACAGCTGTCCCGGCCGCGGGGCCAGCGCTGCCAGAGTCAGCGCGCGCATCGGCTGCTTGGTGATCTGCCCGTCGTTGGCGTACGCATCGTCGGGCAGCACGCCGAACTGCCGCTCGTCGGGCAGGTAGCGCACCGCGATCACGTTCAGGTCGTCGACGTCTCCGGGCGGGCGGGTGGCCCACTCGCGGGCGGTGGCGGACCGGCGGCGCTCGGCGGGGCCGCCGAGTTGCTCGAGCACGGTGATCTCGGAGTCGCCGCGGCCGGTGTCGGTGAGCAGTTTGGCCAACGCCGCGGGAGTGCCGGCGTCGCGTGACATCACGACCGCCTGCCCACCGCGGCGCACGGCGGTGGGCAGGTCGCGCCACACCAGGCTGATCACCTCGGTGTCCTGCACCGCCCAGCCGACCCGGGAGCAGGCCAGCGTCACCGACGACACGTGCGGGAGCACCGCGACCCGGTCCGGGCCGTACAGCCGGATCAGCGAGCTGCCGACACCGTGCAGCAGCGGGTCCCCGCTGGCGACGACGTGCACGTCACCGTCGGCGCCGTCGAGCAGGGTGCGCAGCGCAGGCAGCATCGGCGACGGCCACGCCCGCCGCACCGGGGTGACGGTGCCGTCGAGCAGGTCGAGTTGGCGCTGCGACCCGTAAATGACTGTGGCGCGGGCGAGTTCGGCTTTCGATGCCGGTGACAATCCGGCCATCCCGTCGGCGCCGATGCCGACCACGACGATCATCTGCCCTTTCATCACCATCTTCTGCTCTTCGCGCAAGCGCTCATCACCGCGGCATTCTCCGCCACACGAACCTCGGCGTCATCCTGAACGCAGCCGCCAGCAGCGCGAGCGGTGCGGGCACCCAGACGGTGCTGCGGCCGCGGCGCAACGCCCGCACGGTCGCGTCGGCCACCTGCGCCGGTGTGCTGGACAGGGGCGCGGGCGTCATGCCCTGCGTCATCCGCCCGATTACGAACCCGGGCCGCACCAGCAGCAGACGCACCCCGGAACCGTGCAGGGCGTCGGCCAGCCCGCTGCAGAACCCGTCGAGGCCGGCCTTGGCGGACCCGTAGACGTAGTTGGCCCGGCGCACCCGCACCCCCGCCACCGACGAGAACGCGACCAGGTTGCCCGCACCCGCCGCGCGCATCGTCTCGGCCAGCACGGTCAACAGGCTGACCTGCGCGACGAAGTCGGTGTGCACGATCGCCGCGGCGTGTGCGGGATCCTTCTCGGCGCGGGCCTGGTCGCCCAGGATCCCGAACGCCAGCACCGCCGTCCCGATCGGTCCGTGCTCGGCGACGATCGACTCGACCAGCGGCCCGTGCCCGGCCAACTCGTCGGCGTCGAACTCGCGCACCAGCACGTCGACGGCGCCGGCCGCCCGCACCGCGGCCACCTCGGTGGCGAGGTCGTCGGCGCGCCGGGCCGCCAGCACGACGGTCGCCCCCGGCGCCAGCCGGGTGGCCACCTCGAGACCGATCTCGCTACGCCCGCCGAACACCACGACCAACGGCGCGCGTGAGCCAGCCGTGTCAGTCATGGCAGCGATTATGTCCTGCGCTACCGTGAAGCCCGATGGCCCAGTCCAGTCGCCGGGGAAGCACCCGGCTCACCAACGACGCGCTGGCGTTCCTGTCGGAACGTCACCTGGCGATGCTGACCACCCTGCGATCGGACAACTCGCCGCACGTCGTCGCGGTCGGTTTCACGTTCGACCCCGCGACGCACATCGCCCGCGTGATCACCAGCGGCGGCTCGCAGAAGGCGGTCAACGCCGAACGGCAGGGCGTCGCCGTGCTGAGCCAGGTCGACGGCGCGCGGTGGTTGTCGCTGGAGGGCAAGGCGCGGGTCAACACCGACGCCGACGCGGTGCGCGACGCCGAACTGCGCTACGCGCAGCGCTACCGGACACCGCGGGAGAACCCCAAGCGCGTGGTGATCGAGGTCCGCGTGGAGCGGGTGCTGGGCTCCTCGGACCTGTTGGACCGGGTCGAGAACTGACGGCGAGCAGACGCAAAACGCCCCAAGATTGCGAAAATTAGGGGGAGTTCGCGTCTGCTCGCGGTAGGAATCAGGCCGTCGCGCCCGGGCCCGCGGGCACCACGACCAGTTCGTGGGGCCGCGTGTTCACCGGCTCCGCGCCGTCGTCGGTGACGACCACGATGTCCTCGATCCGCGCGCCCCACTCCCCGGGGAAATAGATCCCGGGCTCCACGGAGAACGCCATGCCCGCCTCGAGCGGCAGCGAGTTGCCCGCCACGATGTAGGGCTCCTCGTGCACCGACAACCCGATGCCGTGACCGGTGCGGTGCACGAACGCGTCGGCCAGGCCCTCGGCGGCCAGCACGTCGCGCGCGGCGGCGTCGACCTGTTCGGCGGTGACGCCGGGTCGCACGGCCGCGACCGCGGCCTGCTGCGCGCGCTGCAGCACGGCGTAGCGGCGGGCGACCTCGGGGGCGGGTTCGCCGATGCTGTAGGTGCGGGTCGAGTCGGAGTTGTAGCCGGGCTCGTACGGGCCGCCGATGTCCACCACGACGAGGTCGCCGGCGCGCAGCTCGCGGTCCGAGCATTCGTGGTGCGGGTCGGCGCCGTGCGGGCCGGAGCCGACGATGATGAACGCGACCTCCGAATGCCCTTCGGCGACAATCGCTTCGGCGATATCTGCCGCGACGTCGGCTTCGGTCCGGCCCGGCACCAGGAAGTCCGGCACCCGGGCGTGCACCCGGTCGATGGCCGCGCCGGCCTTGCGCAGGGCGTCGACCTCGGCGCTGTCCTTGATCATCCGCAGCCGGCGCAGCACATCGGTGGCCAGCACCGGCACCGTGCCGAGCACGTCGGCCAGCGGCAGCAGGTGCAGCGCGGGCATCGAATCGGTCACCGCGGTCTTCACCGTCCCACCGCCGAGGGCCTCGAGAACCAGGGCGTAGGGATTGTCGCCGTCGACCCAGTCGCGCACCGCGAGACCGAGTTCGGGCACCGCGGATTCCTTGAGCGCGGCCAACTCCAACCGCGGCACGACGATCGTCGGGTCACCGTCGGCGGGCAGCACCAGAGCGGTGAGCCGCTCGAAGGTCTGAGCCCGCGACCCGATCAGGTACCGCAGGTCGTAGCCCGGGGTGATGACCAGACCGGCCAATCCCGCATCGGCCGCGGCGACCGCAGCCGCCGACAGGCGTCGGGCGTACACATCGGTGGGAAATCGTCCGGCAGTCATGGCTTTCAGGCTAATCGGCCGCCGAATACGTCGCGATCTCGATCAGGTTGCCGTCGGGGTCGCGGCAGTAGTGCGACGTCATCGGCCCGAGCGCACCCGTCTTCGGCACCGGCCCCTCGGTGATCTCGACCCCGCAGGAGTGCAGGTGCGCCGCGACGTCGTCGGGCGCGGCGTCGACGATGAAACACAGGTCCAGCGATCCGGGTGCGTCCACCGCGCCGGTCGCCCAGTTCGGGGCGCCGGTGGGCCGCACGTTGAGTTTCTGGTTGCCGAACGCCAGCGCGATGCGTCCGCCGCCGAAGACGTCGCGGCGCATGCCCAGCACCCGCTCGTACCACTGCGCGGTGCGCTCGACGTCGCGGCAGTTCACCACCACGTGGTCAATCCGATCGACTTGCAGAGCCATACTTCACGCTACTGTCAGTGACCGTGTCCGCTCCCCTGGTTCTCCTCGACGGCGCCAGCATGTGGTTCCGCTCCTATTTCGGGGTGCCCAACTCGATCACCGCGCCCGACGGGCGGCCGGTCAACGCGCTGCGCGGTTTCCTCGACGCCGTCGCGACCGTCATCACGCGGGAACGGCCCGGCCGGCTGGTGGTCTGCCGCGACGACGACTGGCGTCCGCAGTGGCGGGTGGACCTCGTCCCGTCGTACAAGGCGCACCGCGTGCTCGAAGAGCACCCCGACGGCGACCCCGACGTCGAAGAGGTGCCCGACGACCTCACCCCGCAGGTCGACATGATCTTCGAGATTCTCGACGCGTTCGGCATCCCGCACGCCGGCGCGCCCGCCTGCGAGGCCGACGACGTGCTCGGCACGCTGGCCGCGCGCGAGACCCGCGACCCGGTCGTGGTGGTCAGCGGCGACCGCGACCTGCTGCAGCTGGTGCGCGACGAGCCGGTGCCCGTCCGCGTGCTCTATCTGGGCCGCGGGCTGGCCAAGGCCACCAAGTGGGGTCCGAAGGAGGTGGCCGACACCTACGGCGTGCCGGTCGACCGGGCCGGACCGGCCTACGCCGAACTGGCGCTGCTGCGCGGCGATCCCAGCGACGGGCTGCCCGGTGTCCCCGGCGTCGGCGAGAAGACCGCGGCCGCGCTGCTGGCGCAGTACGGATCGCTGGAGAAGATCCTCGCGGCCGCCAACGACCCGGCGTCGAAGATGAGCAAGGCCTACCGGACCAAACTGCTCAAGGCCGCCGACTACATCGAGGCGGCGACGCCGGTGGTCAAGGTCGCCACCGAGGCCGACATCTCATGGTCGACGGACTCGGACACGCTGCCGCTGGCCGCCGAACACCCCCGCAAGGTCGTCGACCTCGCCGAGGCGTACGGGGTGATGTCGTCGATCGGCCGCCTGCAGAAGGCGCTCGACGGCCTCGACGGCTGAGCTACTTCGGGCGGCCGACCTCGTAGGTGCCGTCGTCGTCCTGGAAGGTCACCGTCACCTGGCGCTTGGTGCCGTCGATGCTGACCTCGCAGTTGAACGTCGCGCCCTTCTCGACGGTCGGGTTCTGGCCGTCGTTGCACTTGACGTCCTTGACGTTCTTGGCGCCGTAGCCGTTGGCCTCGTCGGTCAGGATCTGCTGCACACCGGTCTGCGCGGCGTCGATGTCGAGCGTCTTCGTGACGAAAAAACCGGGCTTCCAGAACCCGAGGACCGCCACCACCGCGATGATGATCGCCGCCAGCACGCCGAGCACGGTGCCGATCACCGCGAGCGAGCGCTTCGACCCTTCCTCCGCGCCCGGGGCGGTGTACTGCGGGTACTGGCCGAACTGGCCCGGCTGCTGCTCGTACTGTCCGGTTTGACCGGGCTGCTGACCGTACTGGGGCTGCCCGTACTGCTGGCCGTACTGCGGTTGCGTGTACTGGCCGGGCTGCTGGTACGGGTACGCGCCGGTCTGCTGGCCGTACTGCTCGCCCGTCGGGTACTGCTGCGGCGGCTGGTAGGCCGGCTGCTGGTACTGCGGATACTGCTGGGCTTGCTGCGGGTCGTAGGCCGGGGGCTGCCAGGCGGGCGCCGCGTGCGTCGGGTCGCCGCCCTGCGGTTGCCAGGCCTGGTTCGCCGAGGGGTCCCCGGACGGCTGGCCGGCGCCCTGGTCCGGCTGCTGGCCAGGGTACGGCTGCGTCGGATCAGATCCCTGCGGTCCGCTCATCTCACTCCTTGATCGTTCGCGACGGGTGCGCCGCGAAGATATGGACGTCGTGCCCCAACACCCTACCGGGGCAACCAGGCGTGTCCCGGTATTCGCACTGGTGCGGTCGACTATCCCGCGTCGACGGCGACGACGCCGCGCCGGACGTCGGCGATCGCCCGTTTGGCGGTGGCCCGCAGCGCGGGACTCGGCGCAGCGTTGCGCACCTGGTCGAGCAGGTCGAGCACCTGACGGCACCAGCGCACGAAATCGCCCGCAGACAACGGGGATCCGCTGCCGGTGACGTCGGAGGCGGCCAGCGCGCTGGTCAGGTCGCCGGTGGTGGCCCACCGGAAGACCGCGGCGACGAAGCCGTCGTCGGGCTCGCGGCTGCCGGTGAGGCGGTGCCGCTGCTCGTCGGCGCGCAGCTCCGACCACAGCCGGCGCGTCTGGTTCAGCGCCCGCCGCAGCCGTCCGGTCGGGGTGTCGAAACCGTCCCGGCTGCCCGGGGTGTCGCCGCGCGCCTCGAACAGCACCGCCGACAGGACCCCGGCCAGTTCGGCGGCGTCGAGCCCCTCCCAGATCCCGGTGCGCAGCGCCTCGGCGACCAGCAGGTCGCTCTCGCTGTAGATCCGGGCCAGCAGCCGGCCGTCGTCGGTGACCTCGGGGTTGTCCGCCGGGCCGGCGATGTATCCGCGCTCGGTCAGCAGCGCGACGATCCGGTCGAACGTGCGGGCCAGCGAGTTGGTCGCGGCGGCCACCTTCTGGCGGATCTGCTCGTTGTCGCGTTCGATGCGCAGATACCGCTCGGCGACCCGGACCCTCTCCTCGCGGTCGGGCAGGTGGTGCGCGGGGTGCGCCCGCATGCGGCTGCGCAGCGCGGCCAGTTCGGGATCGATGTCGGGTTCATCGGCCGATCCGCTGCGCTTGCCGCGCTTGGACGGGACGTCGAGGCCGGCCGCCGCCGAGTGCAGGGCCGACGCGAGGTCGCGGCGGGCGCGGGGATTGCGGTGTTCGACGCGCTTGGGCAACGTCATCGACCCCAGCGGCGGTGTACCGCCGTTGTAGTCGGCCGACGAGATGCGGCCCGCCCACCGGTGCTCGGTCAGCACCAGCGGCCGTGGGTCGTCCTCGTCGCGGTCGGGTTCGAGCACCACGGCCAACCCGCCGCGCCGGCCGTGGGTGATGGTGATGATGTCGCCGCGGCGCAGCGAGGCCAGCGCCTCGTTGGCGGCCCTGCGGCGGTGCAGCCGCGAGGCCCGCGACTGGGCCCGTTCACGTTCGGAGATCTGTTGGCGCAGCCGCGCGTATTCGAGCACGGGTGCTTCGTGTTCGCCGAGTTCGGCGCCGATCTCGGTGAGCATCCGCTCGCCGCGTTCGATGCCGCGCCGCAGCCCGACGACCGAGCGGTCGGCTTGGTACTGGGCGAACGACGCCTCCAGCAGCTCGTGTGCCTGCGTCGGCCCCATCTGCTGCACGAGGTTGATGGTCATGTTGTACGACGGGGCGAACGAACTGCGCAGCGGGAACGTCCTGGTGGACGCCAGGCCGGCCACCTCGGCGGGTTCGACGTCGGGCGTCCACAGCACCACCGCGTGTCCCTCGACGTCGATGCCGCGCCTGCCGGCGCGACCGGTCAGCTGGGTGTACTCGCCGGGCGTCAACGGCACATGCTGTTCACCGTTGAATTTGACCAGCCGCTCGAGCACCACTGTGCGCGCGGGCATGTTGATGCCCAATGCCAGTGTCTCCGTGGCGAATACGGCCTTCACCAGGCCGGCGGAGAACAGTTCCTCGACGGTGTGGCGGAACACCGGCAGCATCCCGGCGTGGTGGGCGGCGAGTCCGCGCAGCAGGCCCTCGCGCCACTCGTGGTAATCCAGCACGATCAGGTCGGCCTCGGGCAGGTCGCCGCAGCGGCGGTCGATCACGTCGGCGATGCGGGCCCGTTCCTCCTGGCTGGTCAGCCGCAGCGGCGAACGCAGGCACTGCTTGACGGCGGCGTCGCAGCCCGCGCGCGAGAAGATGAACGTGATCGCCGGCAGCAGCCCTTCGCGGTCCAGGGTGCCGATCACCTCCGGGCGCGCCGGTGGGCGGTACATGGTGGGCCTGCCCCGGTTGCGGCCGCGGCCGCGGGGCTGCCAGTCGGTCAGCCGGTCGGCTTCGCGCCGATGGGCGATGTGGCGCAACAACTCCGGGTCGACGAGCAGCTCGCGGTTGGCCTTGTTGGCCCGGGTCGCGCGGTAGTCGAACAGGTCGAACAGCCGCTTGCCGACGAGGACGTGCTGCCACAGCGGCACCGGACGGTGTTCGTCGACGACGACGGTGGTGTCGCCGCGCACGGTCTTGATCCACCCGCCGAACTCCTCGGCGTTGCTCACCGTCGCCGACAGGCTGACCAGCCGCACCTCGTCGGGCAGATGCAGGATGACCTCTTCCCAGACCGCACCGCGCATCCGGTCGGCGAGGAAATGCACCTCGTCCATCACGACGTACGAAAGTCCGTGCAGCGCAGAGGAGTTCGCATAGAGCATGTTGCGAAGCACCTCGGTGGTCATCACCACGACGTCGGCGTCGCCGTTGATCGACTGGTCGCCGGTGAGCAGGCCGATCTTCTCGGGGCCGTAGCGCCGGACCAGGTCGTTGTGCTTCTGGTTGCTCAACGCCTTGATCGGCGTGGTGTAGAAGCACTTTCCGCCGGCGGCCAGCGCCAGGTGCACCGCGAACTCGCCGACGACGGTCTTGCCCGCTCCGGTCGGGGCGCAGACCAGCACGCCGTGCCCGTTCTCCAGCGCCTCACACGACCGGCGCTGGAAGTCGTCGAGCCGAAACGACAACTGCTCGGTGAAACCGGCCAGCTCGCTAGGTGGCATCGTCGTCGATCACGGCGCGCCCCGGCGTGGGCACGGCACTCGGCGTCTCGAGCGGTTCGGCCGCACCGATCGGGGCCGCCGCGTCGTCGGGCACCTCCTCGAGTGCTGCCTTGCGCGCCTTGCGGCGGTCGTGCATGCGGGCGATCTGGATGGCGAACTCGAGCAGCACGGTCAGCGCCAGCGCGAGCGCGAGCATAGAGAACGGGTCCGAGCCCGGGGTGAACAACGCGGCGAACACGAACATCGTGAAGATGAGGCCGCGCCGCCACGCCTTGAGCCGTTCGTAGGGCAGCACCCCGACCAGGTTGAGCATCACGATCAGCAGCGGGAACTCGAAGCTGAAGCCGAACACCAGCAGCAGGTTGATCAGGAAACCGAAGTACTGGTCACCGGAGAGCGCAGTGATCTGCACGTCGCTGCCGACAGTGAGGAGAAACCCGAGCGCCGTGGACAGCACCACGTAGGCCAGCACGGCGCCGGCGATGAACAGCGCGGCGCCGACAGTGACGAACGCGACCGCGAAGCGGCGTTCCTTTCGGTACAGCCCCGGGGTGATGAACGCCCACACCTGATACAGCCAGACCGGGCAGGCCAGCACGATGCCGGCGGTCAGGGCCACCTTGAGCCGCAGCATGAACTGGTCGAACGGTGCGGTGGCGAGCAGCCTGCATTCCCCGTCGGGTGCGATGGTCGCGCGCGACGACGGCGGCAGATCGCAGTACGGCCCGCGCAGCCAGTCGCCGAGGCTGGGCAGACCGAATGCGCCGTGGCTGTACCAGAGAAAGCCCAGGATCGTGGTGAGCACGATCGCGGCCATCGCGATCAGCAGCCGGTTGCGCAGTTCCTGCAGATGCTCGACCAGCGACATCGTGCCGTCGGGATTGGCCCGCGCGCGTCGTCGGCGGGGGTCGAGCTTCTTGAAGAGTCCTGTGGTCTGCACGGCACGCCTACTGACGCGGCGCCATGGCCGCGCTCACCGGATCGTCGACGATCAGGCCGGACGTTTGTCCGACGGGTGCTCGGTCGGCAGCGGGTTGTCCACCCGCTCGGACGCGATCGGGGTCGCCTCCGGGGCGGCTCCGGACGTCTCCACCTTGGAGTCCGCCTGCATCTCCTTGATCTCGGACTTGAAGATGCGCATCGACCTGCCGAGCGAACGCGCCGCATCGGGGAGCTTCTTGGCACCGAAGAGCAGCACGAACACCGCGATCACGATCACCCAGTGCCAGGGTTGTAGACCGCCCATTTAGGTCACCTCCAGACGTCGCGGCCAGTCTACCGTCACGTGGCGGGCTCGCCGTATGCGCGCAGCGCCGCTTCGGCCGATTCGCGGACCTTGGCGACCAGATCGGCGGGTTCGAGCACCCGCACCGCGGAGCCGAATCCGAGCACGAACCGCGCCATCCAGTCGTCGGAGGCGTAGGTCATCGCGGCTTCGCAGGTGCCGTCGGGCAGTTCGCGGGTCACCCGCAGCGGGTAGTAGTCGAACATCCACGACGCCGACCGGTCGATCAGCAGCGTGGCCGACGGGAGTGACGGGTCGGCGTCGAACAGCGAGGTGTCGGGCTCGGCCTGCACTGCGGGCGGTGGCGGCGCCGACGGCTCGTCGAGCAGCTGCGCGTCGACGATGCGGTCGAACCGGAACAGCCGCACCCCTTCGGCGGTTCGGCACCACGCCTCCAGATAGCTGTGGTCGCCGACCAGGACGACCCGGATGGGGTCGACGATGCGGCTGGTCAACTGGTCGTGGGAGGCCGAGTAGTACTCGATGCTCAGCGCACGCCCTTCGCGGACCGCGGCGCGCACCGCGGCGGCGGCGTCGTCCTCGATCGGCGCGGGGTCCTCGATCGCGGCGGCAGTCAGCGCACCGCCGTGTCCGACCGCGCCGGCGGCGGACTCGATCTTGGCGATCGCACTGCGCGCGGCCTCCGGGTCGACCATGCCGGGCACCTCGGCGAGCGCCCGCAACGCGACCAGCACCCCCGTCGCCTCCGGCGAGGTCAGCCGCAGCGGATGGTCGATGCCCGCGGTGAACGTCACTTCGATTGTGTCGCCGGAGAATTCGAAGTCGATCAGGTCGCCGGGGCCGTAGCCGGGCAGACCGCACATCCACAGCTGGTTGAGGTCGTCGCGCAGCTGCTTCTCGCTGACACCTAGATCGGAGGCCGCCTCGGCGTAGGTGATTCGCGGGTTGGCCTGGAAGTACGGGACCATGTTGAGCAGCCGCACCAGCCGCGTCGAAACGGTGCTCATATCGCGTTCACTCCCGCCTGCGCCCGCAGCCGCGCCACCACGTCGTCGCGCAGCGACTGCGGCTCCAGCGCGACCGCGTCGGGACCGTAGCTGGCGACTTCGCGGGCCAACCGGTCGAACATGCCGACGTCGATCGTGATCACCTCACCGGTCCGGCCGTCGAGGGTGTGCGGTTCGGTCGCCGTCGCGCGTCGGCGCAGTGCGGTGCCGCGCCCGTCGGCGATCCACACCCTGGCCTGTCCGCCCGACGGCCACTCCCCGACCGCCCGCTCGACGATTTCGCGCAGGTTGGCGTCTTTCGGCCGCTGCACCGCGCCGCGCGGCCCGATCGGTGTGACCTCGGCGCCGATGCGCGACAACCGGAACGTGCGGGTCGCGTCTCGGTCGCGGTCGTGGCCGACGAGGTACCACCGGCCCCGGTCGGTCAGCACGCCCCACGGTTCGACCGTGCGGATGGTGTACGGCTCGGTGCGCGACGGCCGGTGCGGGAACTGCACCGCCTGCCCGTTGTCGATGGCGGACAAGAGGATTCCCAGCACATCCTCCGATCCGCGCAGTCCAGGCAGCGCCGCGGTCGAGGTGATCGTGGGGGCGGCGTCGACGGCGTCGATGTCGATGCCCGCGGCGCGCAGTTTGAGCAGCGCGTTCTGGGTGGCGGTGATGAGTTCCGGCGACTCCCACAGCTGCGTGGCCACGGCGACGGCGGCGGCTTCGTCGGCAGTCAGTTCGACCGCGGGCAGCGCGTAGGCGTCGCGGTTGATGCGGTAGCCCTCGGTGGGGTCGTACTGCGAGACCCGGCCGGTCTCCAGCGGGATGCCCAGATCGCGCAACTCGTTCTTGTCGCGCTCGAACATGCGGGAGAACGCCTCGTCGCTGGCGCTGTCCGAGTAGCCGTAGACCGTTTCGCGGATCCGCTCGGCGGTGATGAAGGTGCGGGTCGACAGGAGCGCGATCACGAGGTTCATCAGCCGTTCGACTTTGGAGATCGCCACTTGCAACAGCTTAGGGTGTGCCGCCGGTAGGCCGAGCGCTCACTCCGGTACGAATTTCCGCGTCGCATCCGTACATACGTGAGCGCTCACGCTGCGGCGGCCCGGGTGAGCAGAGCGTCGATGCGGCGCAACATCACGTCGGGGTGCCGACGGACGTCATCGCCGACGATCGACATCACCCGCCAGTCGATTTCCTCGAGCGCGGCCCGCTTCTGCCGATCCCGCCGCAGATCTTCCGGTGAGCTGTGCCAGTCGAATCCGTCGTACTCCACCACGACCCGCAGATCCGGCCACGCGAAGTCGACTCGCCACAAGCGGCCGTCCCGGTCGAAGATCTTGTACTGCAACTCTGGTTCGGGCAGTCCGCCGTCGACCATCACGAGCCGAGCTTCGCTCTCCATCGGCGACTCCGCCTCGGAGCGGGCGAGTTCGATGAGTTCGCGCACCGTGACGATCCCGCGCCGGCCCGCCTGCGCCAGAGCCGCCGCGCGTAGTTCAGCGCGGTCACAGGTCAGGCTGCGAAGCGCGGCGTCGAGTGTCGCCAGGGCACGGGGCCGTCGCAGCGCACGCGCGACCTCGACCGCAGTCCAGGCGGGCGTGGTGAGCAGCCGACCGTTCTCGACGGTCAGCGGCGCGCCGTCCCGGCGGTGCACCGTCAGCCCGGGCTGGTCTCGCAGCAGGCACCCCTGCGGGTTGAGGACATGCAGGTCCGTCACGTCTTCGGTGTCGAAACCGAACATCGCGGCGGCCGTGCCCAGACACGCGGCGACGGGTTCGCCGCAGCGAAGGTCGAGGCCGCGCAGGCGGGTCCACGGATCGGCTTCGCCCGCGCTGTAGATGTTGGGGAAGATCTTCACCAGCTCGCGGGTGCGCAGCAGGCGCTGCAGTCCGCGCCGGCTCAGATGCGACAGGATTTGCGCCGAGGTCGCGACGCCGCCCTGCGCTGCGAGGACAGCTCGAAGCTCGGGCGGCATGCGGGAATTGTCGGCCGCCGCGGGCCTCGATCGCCAATAGCCCCTGTGGATAAGTGCCGAGCGCTCATCCTTGTACAGATTCTGGAGCGCAAACCGTACAAGAGTGAGCGCTCGCGCCAAAGAAGAATTACATGCTGGCGATGAGCCGCTTGACCCGCTCGTCGACCGACCGGAACGGGTCCTTGCACAGCACCGTGCGCTGCGCCTGGTCGTTGAGCTTGAGGTGCACCCAGTCGACGGTGAAGTCGCGGCCCGCTTCCTGCGCGGCGCTGATGAACTCGCCGCGCAGTTTGGCGCGGGTGGTCTGCGGCGGTGTGTTGACCGCAGCCTCGATGTCCTCGTCGGTGGTGATCCGCGTGGCCAGACCCTTGCGCTGCAGCAGGTCGAACACGCCGCGGCCGCGCTTGATGTCGTGGTACGCCAGGTCCAGCTGGCTGATCTTCGGGTCGGACAGCTCCATGTTGTAGCGGTCCTGGTAGCGCTGGAACAGCTTGCGCTTGATCACCCAGTCGATCTCGGTGTCGACCTTGGCGAAGTCCTGGCTCTCCACCGCGTCGAGTTGGCGACCCCACAGGTCGACGACCTGCTGGATCTGCGTGTTGGGCTCGCGGCTCTGCAGATACTCGACCGCGCGGGAGTAGTACTCGCGCTGAATGTCCAGGGCGCTGGCCTGCCGCCCGCCGGCCAACCGCACCGGACGGCGGCCGGTCAGATCGTGGCTGACCTCGCGGATCGCCCGGATCGGGTTGTCCAGCGAGAAGTCGCGGAACGCGATGCCGGCCTCGATCATCTCCAGCACGAGCGACGCGGTGCCCACCTTGAGCATGGTGGTGGCTTCGCACATGTTCGAGTCACCGACGATGACGTGCAGCCTGCGGTACTTCTCGGCGTCGGCGTGCGGCTCGTCGCGGGTGTTGATGATCGGCCGGGACCGGGTGGTGGCGCTCGAGACGCCCTCCCAGATGTGTTCGGCGCGCTGGCTCAGGCAGAACGTGGCCGCCTTCGGGGTCTGCAGCACCTTGCCCGCGCCGCAGATCAACTGGCGGGTGACCAGGAACGGCAGCAGGACATCGGAGATCCGCGAGAACTCGCCGGCCCGCACGATCAGGTAGTTCTCGTGGCAGCCGTACGAGTTGCCCGCCGAGTCGGTGTTGTTCTTGAACAGGTAGATGTCGCCGCCGATGCCCTCGTCGGCGAGCCGCTGCTCGGCGTCGATGAGCAGGTCTTCGAGCACCCGCTCGCCGGCGCGGTCGTGGGTGACCAGCTGCGTGAGGTTGTCACACTCGGCGGTGGCGTACTCGGGGTGACTGCCCACGTCCAGATACAACCTGGCGCCGTTCCGGAGGAACACGTTCGAACTGCGGCCCCATGACACCACCCGCCGGAACAGGTAGCGGGCCACCTCATCGGGACTCAGCCGACGATGCCCATGGAACGTGCAGGTGACACCGAATTCGGTCTCGATGCCCATGATTCGTCGCTGCACCTCATCGAGACTACTGGTTGCTGGGCTGCCGCGGTGGGCAAGCCGCGCCGGAACACCCAGATCGGTTGCCCGACGCTGTGGATAACCGGGGCGGCGGGGCGGCCGAATCTGTCAGCATGAGCCATGGGGGAAATCGTTGAACTCGACGTTCGGCAGCTGCGCACTGTCGCAGAACGGGTGACGGGCGCGGCCGGGCGCATCGCCGAGATGCCGTGGCCATCACTTGATCCCGACGCGCTGACCGGCGCCGCCTCCGCCGAGGTGACCGAGACGGCAGCCGTCGCGACCCGGCTCGCCGGTGTGGTCGCCGACATGCGGGCGTGGGCCGCCTCGGCGCGGACAGCCGCGGACGCGTTCGACGACGCCGAGCACCGCACCGGCGACCGTTTCCGGCGGTGACGACGCCGACGGTCGCCCAGGCCCGCGCCTGGCGTCCGGAGGCGCTGAACGGGCTGGGCGACGAGTGGGAGCGCGCCGCCCGCCTGATCGCCGCCAACGCCGACACGCTGGCCGCCGAGTTCGCGTTCTGGCGCGGCCAGGCCGCCGACGCCGCCCGCGCCGACGCGAAAAGCATTGTCGCCGAAGCGGAAACGGTTGCCCGAGCGCTGGTGCTGGCCGCCGCAGCCGCCCGCGACGGCGCCGACCAGATCGCCGACGCGCGGGCAGCGGTGCTGGCAGGGGTCGACGCCGCGGTCGGCGAGGGTTTCGTCGTCGGCGACGACGGGACGGTGTCTCCGCCCGCCCGGCCCTCGTCGTTGCTCGTCGCCCTGTCGGGCGGGGACCCCGCGCTGGCCGACGACCTGCTGGCAGCCCGGGCGCAGACCCTGACCGCCGAGGTGACGGCGGCGCTGCAGCGGCTCGGCGCCGCCGACGCCGACGCCGCCGCCGACCTCGCGGAGGCGCTCGCCCCGCCCGACGCAGGACCCGACGGGTTCGGCGCCGAGGTCGTGGCCCGCTGGCCCAGCACCGGCCAGGACGCGATCGCCGCACAGCTCGCGGCGATGACCGCCGAGCAGCGGGACCGCCTGATCGACGCGTTTCCCGAGCAGGTCGGCAACACCGACGGGGTGCCGTGGGACATGCGCACCCGGGCGAACCGGACCAACATCGCCCAGGCGGTACTGGACGAACCAGATCCCGCCCGGCTGAGCGTCTACCGCGACCTGCTCGCCGAGATCGACGACCCGGCAGGCGGAGGCGCCCGCCTCGACCGGCAGATCCTCGCGTTCGACCCGGCCCGCGCGTCGCTGGTCGAGTTGCACGGCAATCTCGCGTCGGCGTCGAGCGTCGCGGTGCTGGTGCCCGGGCTGGGCACCACGATCGCCGGGTCGGCGGCCAACACCGCGACTGCACGGCGGTTCGTCACTGCGACCCGCGGCGACGTCGCGGCGATCACCTACCTCGGCGGGCCGTTCCCGCGCGGGGACAACCCGCTGACCGCGCTCGCCGCGGCCGCCGACCCGCGGTACGCGCTGGGCATGGCTCCGCGGCTGGTCGCGTTCACCGAGGACGTCGACCGCCGGGTCGACGCCACCGGGCGCCGGATTCCGGTCACCGTGATCGGGCACTCCTACGGCGGCTCGATCGTGGGCACCGCCGAGACGCAGGGGCTGACCTCGGACCGCACTCTGTTCGTCGCGGCGGCCGGGGCCGGGGTGGGCGTGGACGACGCCGGTGACTGGCACAACCGGAACCCGGATGTGCTGCGGTTCTCCATGACGCCGCCGGGCGATCCGATCACTGCCGTGCAGGGCATTCCCGGCGGGCCGCACGGCGCCGACCCAGACGAGATGGACGGCGTGATCCGTTTGCCCACAGGCCATTACGACGACGGCAGGCCGATGGCCGGCCCCCGCGCACACTCCGACGTGTTGAACTGGCCGTCGGATTCGTGGCGCACCATCCTCGGCGTGATCACCGGCGACCTGCGGACGGATTCGGCAACCCTGCCCGAAACCGGCTGATAACTGGACAGAATGGGCCGATGTGGTCCCGCAGCTCCCCCGTCGACGGGTTCCGGCTGGCCTACGACCGTTTCGGCACCAGAGGTGCGCCGCCGGTGCTGCTGCTGCACGGGTGGCCGGGCAACCGCCACGACTACCGGCGCCTCGTCCCACTGATCAGCGACGCCGCCGACGTCATCGTGCCGGACCTACGCGGGTTCGGCGGCTCGGACAAACACGCGGTCGCGGTGCGGCACTTCTACAGCGCCACCGCGCAGGCCGGCAGCGTCATCGGGCTCATCAAGGAACTCGAGCTGTCCGAGGTGGTGCTCGCCGGCTACGACGTCGGCAGCCGCGTCGCCCAGAGCGTCGCGCGGATGCAACCGGACCTGGTGCGCTCGCTGGTGTTGTCCCCGCCGTTGCCCGGTGCCGGCGACCGCGTGCTGACGGCCAAGGCGCAGAGCGAGTTCTGGTATCAGGCGTTTCATCAGCTGCCGCTGGCCGCGCAGCTCATCGACGGCAACGCAGACGCGGTGCGGGACTATCTGCGCCACTTCTGGACTCACTGGTCGGGTCCGGATTTCGCTGTCGCCGAGGATGATCTGGATCGGCTGGTGGCCGACTACGCCCTGCCCGGCGCGTTCACCGCGTCGATCGCGTGGTACCGCGCCGGGGCGGGCATGATCGCCCAGTCACTGACCGAGCTGCCGCCCGACCGGGCCATCAAGATCCACGTGCCCACCGATGTGGTGTGGCCGCAACATGATCCGCTGTTCCCGCCGGAATGGGGCGACCGCCTCGGCCACTATTTCACCGACGTGTCGGTGTATCCGGCGTTCGACGCCGGTCATTTCACGCCGCTGGAGTGCCCCGAGCAGTTCGCGGAGCTGATCCTCATCCGCGCTCGACCCACCCGAGGCGTCGGCTGATCGTGTCGGCCGCGGCCGTCGTGAGCTTGGCGGTCTCGTCGAACTTGTCCTCACCCAGCCGGTAGGCGGGGCCCGAAACACTCAGTGCGGCAACCACTGCGGCGTCGGCGTCGCGCACCGGAGCGGCAACCGCGTTCAGCCCCACTTCCAGTTCCTCGCAGACCGACGCCCAGCCGCGGGTACGGACGGTCACGAGTTCGGCCCGCAGGTCCTCGATCGTGGCGAGTGTGGTGGCGGTGAAGGTCTCCAGGCGCGGCGCCACCCGGTCGGCGATCTCGGCGTCGTCGAGCCCGGCGAGCAGCACCTTGCCGCTCGACGTCGCGTGCGCCGGGCAGATCTGGCCGACCCAGGTCTTCAGGGTGATCTCTGCGGGGCCGATGGATTCGACGATGTTCACGACGCGGTCCACATCGAGGATCGCCAGGTTGGTGGTCTCACCGACCTGCGCACAGAGGTCGTCGCAGATGTCCTGGCTGACCTTGACCATGTCCAGGTGCGCACCGCTGGCCCGCGCCAGCCTGGTGATCGAGAATCCGAGCCGGTATTTGCCACGCCCGGTGACCTGCTCGACGTAGCCGCGGGCCTCCAGTGCGGCGATCAGCCGGGACACCGTCGACTTGTGGACACCGAGTTCAGCGGCGATCTCGGTGACCCCGGCCTGACCGGCCTCAGCGAGGATCTCGAGCACGAGCAGCGCCCGGTCGACGGACTGCACCGCGGCCGCCGGCCTGTCCTCGTCACTCTTGGGCATCGTTGACCAGCCTATACGGCTACCCGCGCGGCACCCCGAACCCCCCGACACGCCGCCGCACGGCCGCGATCTCGCGCAGCCCCTCACCGAGCAGGCTGCGGTTCAGCGGGGACAGCTCCGACATCGTCACCACGTCACCGGGGCTGCGCCCGGACGAGATCTGCTCGACCTGGTGGGCCATCCGCAGCCGCTGCAGCATCGCGAACACGTCGCACAGCGTGTCGGCGTCGCGTTCGCTGATCGACCCGGCCTGCGCGGCGGCGGCCAGCCGGGCCGGCGTCGTCGCCGAGCTCACCCCCGCGGTCAACCCGCCCCACCGCGCGAGGTTCACGATCGGCGTCACCGCGTGGTTCTTCAGATCGAACGTTCCGCCGCGGCGCGACAACACATCTCGCAGCCCGCGCGTGCGCACCTTGCCCGACAGCGCGTTGAGCAGTTGCAGCCTCAGCGCGTCCCGGCCTTCGGTCCGCAACCGGCGGTACACCGCCGGCACCGTGTGCAGTGCCGGATCTCCCCAGACGACGCGGCCGTCGATCAGCAACGACGACATGATCAGCCCGCGGTCGACCAGCGGGTGCTTGAGCCAGCCCTCGGCGGCACTCGCCCAGTCCGGTGCCGCGCGGGCGAACGCCGGCCGGTACGCGACGGCCCCGTTGGAGTCCGACGGCAACCCGCAGCCGTCGAGCGTGCGGTGCACCCGCGCCGCGATGTCGCGCAACGGGTCGCTCGCGCCGGCCGGCGCAAAGGAGAGGGCGCTGTCGACGTCCGACGACGGCATCGCCTCACGGCGGGCGACCGAACCCAGCGTCAGCCAGGCGAACGTCAGCGGCACCTGCCCCGATTCGGCGATCGCCAACTCCAGCGCCTTGCGCACCAGGCTGTCGATGACGACCGAGAGGATGGCGCTGGTCGCGGTCGCCTTGGTGCCGTTGCGGAACAGGTCGGCGGCCACCGCCGTGACCCGCGCGCCCGCCGTCTCCAGTTCGGTCGTGCTCGCCGCCGACCCGATCGCCCGGCGCAGCAGGAAACTCTGCCGCGCGGAGGCGGCCAGCAGGTCGGCGTCCTCGACGACGCCGACCACCTCGCCCCGCGTGGTCACCACCGGCATGTGCCGCAGCCCGCACTCGAGCATCTCCATCAGCACGGTGTCGGCGGTCAGGTCGGCGGTGACGGTGCGGGCCGGCGCGCTCATCACCCGGTCGATGCCGGTGTCGAGCGGTAGGCCCGCGGCCACCACCTTGGTGCGCAGATCGCGGTCGGTGAAGATGCCGAACTCGCCGCCGGGCAGCCGGATCAGCGCGCACCCGACGTGCCGTTCGGTCATGGCGATGACGACGTCGCGCACCGACGCGTCGGGGGCGACGAGCAACGGATCGCCGTGCAGCAGTTCGGAAACCGGCCGGTTGTCGATCGCGGTCGTGATCGTCGGCCGCGCGGCGGGCGTCCAACCCGACGACGCCAGGAACGCCAGCCCGGCGGGCTTGGCGAACTGCGCGCGCACCAAAGCTCCCGGCAGCCGAATCAGGGTGCTGGACACCGCCGTTCGGGCGTCGAAATCCGACCCGGCGCCGGTCAGCAGCGGCAGATAGCCGAAGATGCCGCCGACGTCGACGGTGTCGATGACGGTGCCGTCGGCGCTGGAGCGCAGCACGACCTGCCCGCTGCGCACCATCCACACGTCGTCGGGCACCCGCGTCGAGTAGTCGGCGACGAGCGCGCCCGCGGGGTACGTCTCGCTCTGCGCGCCCGACGCCAGCTGCGCGAGCTCGTCGTCGGGCACCGCCTGAAACGGGGTGTGCTGCGTGAGGAAGTCGGTCAGCTCACGAAGTTCGGATGAGCTCGGCACACTTCTCCGCCATCGTCATCACGGTGATGTTCGGATTGACCGCGGGCAGTTTGGGCATCGCCGACGCGTCCACCACCCGCAGCCCCGAGACGCCCTTGACCCGCAACGCCGGATCGAGCACCGCCATCGGATCGTCGACCGCGCCCATCCGCGCGGTCGCGGCCGGATGGTAGACGGTGTTGTGGCACTTGTGAATGTAGTCGAGCAGTTCGTCGTCGGTGGTGGCCTGCGGACCCGGGGCCAGTTCGCGGCCGACCCAGTCGGCCAGCGGGGGTTGTTCGGCGATCTCGCGGGCCAGGCGCACCCCGGCCAGCATGATGCGTTCGTCGTAGCCGTCGGGGTCGGTGAAGTACCGCGGGTCCACCCGGGCGCGGTCGCGGAAGTCGCGGGTGCGCAGCCGCACGGTTCCCCGGGAACGTCCCTGAGTCACGTTGGGGGTCAGGCAGAAACCGTTGTCGGTGGTCGGGTAGCCGTGCCGCAGCGTGTTCATGTCGAACGGCACGCTGCCGTAGTGCATCATCAGGTCCGGCTGCGTGATCCCGCCGGAAACCGAGTCGACACAGGTGAACAGCCCGATCTCCCACCACTGGGTCGAGGTCGTGACCATCGGTTGCGCAGCTTCCCAGAACACCAGGCCCTCGACGTGGTCGTCGAGGTTGGCGCCGACGCCGGGTGAGTCGACGCGCACGGCGATGCCGAACTCGCGCAGGTGCTCGGCGGGCCCGATTCCGGAGAGCATCAACAGTTTCGGGGTGTCGATGGCGCCGGCGGTGACGATCACCTCGCGCCGCGCGGTGACGACGTCATAGCCGGTGAGGTCCGGTCGCTGGTAGCGGACGCCGGTGGCGGCGCGGGCGTCGTCGAACAGGATCTCGGCGACCCAGCACTTGGTGCGCACCTCGAGGTTGGCGCGGGTGCCCAGGATCGGGTGCAGGTACGCGCGCGACGTCGAATTCCGCAGGCCGTCCTCGGACGCGTTGATCTGAAACCAGCCCGCGCCGTTGCGCACGGTCTCGCCGCGGTTGAACGCCACGGTCGGCAGGCCGACCATCGCGGCGGCCTCCAGTACCGCCGCTCCGCACGGGTCGCGCGGTGGAACATCGCGCAGCAGAACGGTTTCGGTGACCTTGCGGGTCAGCGGCAGCACCTCATCGGCGCCCCACCCGGTCGCCCCCATGGTCACCCACTCGTCGAGCGCCTCGGCGGGCGGCCAGAACGCGATGCAGGAATTGTGCGACGAGCACCCGCCGAGCACCTTGGCCCGGGCGTGGCGCATGAACGAGTTGCCCCGTTCCTGCGGTTCGATGGGATAGTCCCAGTCGTAGCCGGAGTCGAGCAGGTGCATCCACTCGGACAGCACGAGGATGTCGTCGTCGTCGACGTCGGAGGGCCCCGCCTCGAGCAGGCACACCGTGACGTCGGGGTCCTCCGAGAGCCGGGCGGCCAGCACGCATCCCGCGGTGCCACCGCCGGCGATGACGTAGTCGAAGACCCCCGCCTGCGCTGCCTCGGATGTCATCAGGCCTGCTCCACCGCCTCGGATTTGCTTGCTGCGGCGTGTGATTCGAGGCAGCCGATGTGGTGCCGGCCCTTGACGGCGTACCACAGCAGGCCGGCGCCGGCGATCACCCCGATGTAGACGAACGCGCCCCAGGTGTTGTACCAAGGATCGCCGTAGACCGCCGAGCGGGGCCACGCCAGGTTCAGCGCCATCCCGATGCCCCACACCACGGCGACGATGTTGACCAGCAGCCCCCAGCGTCCCATCGTGAAATAGCCGCCCTCCTTGAGGTCTTTCGGCGGCCACTCCCCCTTGAGCCGCTTCTTGAGCATCGGGCCGGTGACCATCAGGTAGGCCAGATAGATCATGATGATCGCGATCGACGTCAGCACCGTGAAGATCTTGGGCTGGCCGATGTTGATGACCAGGATGATGATCGCGATGACGCCGATGGTGACGGCGGGCACGATCGGCGTCTGCGTCTTGGGGTGCACGGTGGCCAGCTTCTCGCCGAAGGGCAGCGCGTTGTCGCGGGCCATCGCGAACGTCAGACGGATCGCCGCGGTGTGCACGGCCAGGCAGCACACGGTCACCGCGACCACGATGCACGCCAGGAAGATCTTGCCCAGCGGTCCCCACATCACCTGTTCGACGATGTACTGCAGCCCGCCGCTGCTCTCACCGAGTTGCGGGTCCTGCAGGTTGGGCGCGGCCATCACCGCGAAAACCAGGATGCCGCCGCCGATCACGAACGACGCCAGGATCGCCCTGGCGATCGCCTTAGGGGCGGTGCGGCGTGGCTCGACGGTCTCCTCGCCCAGCGAGCTGGCGGTGTCGAAGCCGTACATCACGTAACCCGATGCCAGCGACGCGATCAGGAAGGCCCCGAGGAAACCCATGCTCTCGCCGGCGCCGTAACCGTTGGTGGAGAAGAAGATGTCGGGACTGTTCTGCGCGTTGACCGCCAGCAGCACGACGATCAGCACCGCGGCGATCAGCTCGATGAACACCCCGCTGGAGTTGATCCTGGCCATCAGGCGCACACCGAGGGCGTTGACCAGTGTGGTGAACACGATCAGGATCGAGCCGAGCAGCACGGCGTTGGCGGCGTAGTCGTAGGTGCCGCTGCCGTCGCCGATGATCTGAAATCCGCTCCACAGCCGCGGCAGGTTCAGCTGGTAGGCCAGCGCGACCGCGGAGATCGTCACGATCGACGCGGTGAGCATCAACCATCCCGACGTCCAGCCGACCAGGCGGCTGGCCAGCTTCTTGCTCCAGTTGTAAACCGAGCCCGCCACAGGGTATTTGGCGGCCAGTTCCATGAAACACAGCGCGACGGCCATCTGCCCGACGAACACCATCGGCCAGGACCACAGGTACGCCGGACCGGCGGTGCCGAAGCCGAAGTAGAACAGCTGGAAGGTGCCCGTCAGGATCGAGATGTAGCTGACGCCGGCGGCGAAGCTCGCGAACTTGCCGATGCTACGGTCCAGCGATTCGCGGTACCCGAAGTCCTCCAGACCGCTGTCCGCGTGGGGCTGTTTGATCACCATGGTGTCTATCCCTTGAACCAACCCGCAGGAGCCGGCGCGGTGTTGTGCCAGATGTGCTTGAGCTCTTGGTATTCCGCGAGACCGGTCGGTCCGAGTTCGCGGCCGTTACCCGACCTGCCGAAGCCACCCCACTCCGCGGCGGCGGTGTAGTAGCCGAAGTCGTTGAGCCACACCGTGCCGTGCCGCAGTTGCCGCACCACACGTTCGCCCCGCGCGGAGTCCGAGGTGCGCACCCCGGCGGCGAGACCGTACTGCGTGTCGTTGCCGAGGCCGATGGCCTCGGACTCGGTGGTGAACCGTTCGACAGTGAGAATAGGCCCGAACGTCTCCTCCTGCACGATGCGCATGGTGCGCTCGCAGTGGTCGAAGATCGTCGGCAGATAGAAGTACCCGTCGGCCAGGGCGGGATCGCTCGGCCTGGCTCCGCCCGTGACCAGCGTCGCGCCCTCCGAAACACCCAGCGCGACATAGTTTTCGACCTTGTCGCGGTGATCGGCCGACACCAGCGGACCGGTTTCGCTGGCGGGGTCCATCCCGTCGCCGATGCGGATCTTCTCCGCGCGGGCGGCCAGGTCGGCGACGAACTCGTCGGCGATCGACTGCTCGACGATCAGCCGGGTGCCGGCCGAGCAGACCTGCCCCGAGTGCAGGAACACGCCGGTGAGCACATGGTCGACGGCACTGTCCCACCCGTCGCTGCCGATGTCGGCGAACACGATGTGCGGATTCTTGCCGCCCAGTTCGAGGGCCACCTTGGTGACGTGTTCGGCGGCTGTCCTGGCGATGGTGCGTCCGGTGGCCAGTCCGCCGGTGAACGAGATGAAGTCGACGTCGGGATTGTCGGTGAGCGCCTGCCCCAGCGCGGCGCCGCTGCCTTGCACCAGGTTCACCACCGATGCGGGCACACCCGCTTCCTGCAGCAGGTGCGTGAACGCGATCGTGCTGAGCGGAGTCACCTCGCTGGGTTTGCACACCATCGTGCACCCCGCGGCCAGCGCGGGCGCCACCTTCCACGACATCTGCAACAGCGGGTAGTTCCACGGCGCGATGAGCACGCACACGCCGATGGGTTCGCGCACGACGCGGCTGACGACCGCGGGGGCGCCGACATCGACGAGACGGTCGCTCTCGGCGCCGATCAGGTGCGCGTAGTACCGGAACACCGACGTGACGTCGTCGATGTCGATCCGGCTTTCGGCCAGCGTCTTTCCGGTGTCCCTCGTCTCGAGGCGGGACAACGACTCCTTGTCCCGTTGCAGCAGATCGGCGACCCGGTGCAGCAGCGCGGCGCGTTCACCGGCGGGCGTCGCGCGCCACGACCCGTCGTCGAAGCACGCCCGCGCCGCCGCCACCGCCGCGCGCGCGTCGTCGGGACTGGCTTCGTCGACGACGGCGGCGACCGACCCGTCGGCCGGGTTGATGATGTCGCGGGTGCCCCCGTCCGAGGCGTGCCGCCATGTTCCGCCGATCAGGAGGTCGGGTTCACCGTTCATCAAGACGGGACACTACCCACTCATGGAACCCCGCGATGTGGTGTTCGGTGGGCACGAGCACTCCGCCGTTGCGGTAGGCCCGCGACGCCATCGACGGTTGAGTTCGCTCGCACGCGTCGAAATCCTGCTGGTTGACCCGGTGGAACAGCTCCACCGACGACGAGATGTCCCGGCCCGAGGTGAGCACGTCGGCGGTGTAGAGCCAGTCGCATTCGACGATGGTCCGCGCCGGCGATACGGGATACATCCGATGGAAGATGATGTGGTCGGGCACCAGGTTGATGAACACCGTCGGCTTGACGGTGATGGCGTAGTAGCGGCGGTCCTGTTCGTCGGTGATCCCGGGCAGCCGGTCGAATCCGGCGGTGCCGTCGACGGTGAAACCGGCGACTGCGGAACCGAATTCGGCACCCGCGCCGATGTTGGCCTGGGCGGCGACGCCGCGGCTGAATTCGGGCAGCACACCGACGAGTTCGGGGTGGATGGAACTGCAGTGGTAGCACTCCATGAAGTTCTCGACGATGAGCTTCCAGTTCGCCGCGACGTCGTAGGTGATGCGGCGGCCGACGTCGAGGCCGCCGATGCCGTAGCGGTTGATCGCGTCGGCGTCGCCGAGGGTGGCTGCGGCCTCGGCGATCACGTCATCGAACGGCGGCGGGGTGTCGGACAGGCACACCCAGGCGTAGCCCAGCCATTCGGTCAGCGCCACCGGCACCAGACCGTAGCGGTACCGGTCGATCGGCGCGCCGGTCTCGTCGGTCAGCGTCGCCAGGTTCGGCGCTGCGGTGAGCTTGCCGTCCAGCCCGTAGGTCCACGAGTGGTACGGGCAGCGCAGATTGCGTTTGACGGTGCCCTCCGGGTCCGTGCACAGTTGCGCGCCGCGGTGCCGGCAGATGTTGAGGAACGCCCGCAGCAGCCCGTCGCGGCCGCGGACCAGCAGCACGCTCTCCCGGCCGACCTGAACTTTCTTGAACCGGCCGGGGGCGGCGAGGTCCGACGACCGCACCGCGCAGATCCACGACGCCTCGAAGATGCGCTCCTGCTCGGCGGCGAAGACGGCGTCGCTGACGTAGTAGTCGCCGCCGAGGGTGGGGCGCAGGGCAGGCATCCCGAGCGCGGGGGCGTCGAGAAGCGGTGGTTCGGCGGTCATACGCTCACCAGCCGCTTCGGGTCGAACAGCGCGATGGGGTGGGTGGTCTCGCCGGTGGTGGCCAGGTCGGCGAGGATCTCACCGACCACCGGCACGAATTTGAAACCGTGCCCGGAGAACCCGCACGCCACGGTGACGTTGGCGCTGTCGGGGTGGCGGGCGATCACGAAATGCTGGTCGGGGGTGTTGGAGTACATGCAGGTGGCCGAGTGCAGACACGGTCCGTCGAGGGCGGGCAGCAGTTCGGCGGCCCGCGCGCGCATCTCGGCGACCTCGTGCTCGTGCACGGTCCGGTCGATGGTGTCCGGCGTGCACTCCACGCCTTTGCGGAAGAACGCGACCTTGACGCCGCCGCGTGCGCCGTCGATCGCCGGAAAGCCGTAGATCTGCATCCCGTCGGGGTTCTCCTCGATGAAAATCGGGTGGTCGACGAACGGCGCCGTGCCGCCGACGGGGTCGAGCCAGTACAGCACCTGCCGTTCGATGGTGATCGGGATCCCGAACTCGGCGAGCAGCTGCGGCGCCCACGCACCCGGGCAGATCACGAGTTGCCCTGCGGTGTAGGTGTTCTGCGCGGTCCGCACCGTGACGCCACCGGCAGTCTCGGACCAGTCGAGGACTTCCTCGCCGAACCGCAGTGTGGCGCCGGCCTGCTCGGCGAGGTCGATGTGGGCCTGCACGGTCAGTTCGGGCCGCGCGAACCCCGCCTTCGCCTCGTACAGCGCGACGTCGTCGGCTGCGGGAGCGAAGTTGGGGAAGCGCGAACGGATTTCGCGCGCGTCGAGCACGTCGTGCGGTAGATCCCACTGCCTGCTGGCCCGGATGCTGCCTGAGACGGTGAGGCAGTCGGGCGGACCGATGAACAGCCCGCCGGTGATCCGGTACACCTCGCGTCCGCTGTCGGCGGCGAGTTTGTCCCAGAGTTCGTAGGCGCGCAGCAGCAGCGGGACGTAGGCGGGATCCTCGAAGTAGGACTGGCGGATGATGCGTGAACCGCCGTGGCTGGATCCCCGGTCGTGAGCCGGGGTGAACTTCTCGAGGCCGAGCACCCGCTGGCCCCGGGCGGCGAGGTGATAGGCCGCCGCGCTGCCCATGCCGCCGACACCGATCACGATCACGTCGTAAGTCATTGCTTCACCGCCTGATCCGGGTCATCTGGGGATCCACCACGGGATCGCCGTGCACCACCGCCGTGTGCCGGGTGCCTCGGTAGTCGACGACGACGGTGTCACCGATCGCGACGCGGGCCGGCAGCCATGCATAGGCGATGGTGCGGCCCACGGTCGTCGAATATGCCGCACTGGTGGTGTAGCCGACACAGCCGCCGTCGGCGTAGACCGCCTCCTTGCCCAGCGCCACGGCGGCCGCGTCGTCGAAGACGATGCTGCGCAACAGCGTCCGCGGCGCCGCGCCGAGCGCTTGCTTGCCGACGAAATCCTTGCCCGTGCGCACCGCGAACTCCAGTCCCGCCGCGGCGGGTTGATGTTCGGTGGTGATGTCGGTGCCCCACAGCCGGTAGCCCTTCTCGACGCGCAGGCTGTTGAACGCGATCCGGCCGGCGGGGACGACGCCGTGGGCCTGGCCCGCGGCATAGAGCAGATCCCACAGCGCCGCACCGTATTCGGCGCTGGTGTAGATCTCCCATCCGAGTTCGCCGACGTAGGAGACCCGCAGCATGGTGACCGGGATGGCGTCGAGGTGGGTCTGTTTGGCGCGGAAGTATTTGAACGCTTCGTTCGACAGGTCGTCCGGACACAGCGGCTGCACCATGTCGCGGGCCAGCGGCCCCCACACCCCGATGCAGCAGGTCGCGCCGGTGATGTCGCGGATCGTCACATCGTCGGGCGCGTGGCGGGCGAGCCAGTCGTAGTCCAGCGGGGAGTTGACCGCAACCTGGTAGCGCTGCTCGGCGAGGCGGGCGGCGGTGATGTCGCTTCGGATGCCGCCGGTTTCGTCGAGCAACAGCGTGTAACTGACCGATCCGACGCTCTTGTCGACGTTGTTGGTCGTCATCCGCTGCAGGAACGCCGCCGCGCCCGGTCCCGCCACCTCGTAGCGGGTGAGCGGGGTCATGTCGTACATCGCGACCCGCTCGCGGGTGAGGTGCGCTTCGGCGATCGAGATCGGCGACCAGTACCGCGCGGACCAGTCGTCGCGCGGCGGGCAGGCCAACCCGTCGTCGAAGAGTTGTTGCGCCACCGCGGCGTTGGCCTCGTACCAGGCCGGGCGTTCCCAGCCGCCGCCCTCGTAGAAGAAGGCGCCGAGTTCCTGCTGGCGGGCGTAGAACGGGCTGGTCCGCAGGCCGCGTAGCGCACTGCGGAACTGGTACGGGTGGATGATGTCGTAGACCTCGACGAACGCCTGCGTGCTGGTCTGCATGATGAACCGCGGGCTGCGCGCGACATCCTCGAACCGGTACAGGTCGCATTCGTGTACGTCGACCTGCGGGGCCCCGTCGAGGATCCACTCGGCGGTGGCCTTCGCGACGCCGGCCGAGTGGGTCACCCACACCGCTTCGGCGACCCAGAACCCGTGCAGGTCGCGGTGCTCACCCATGATCGAGAACCCGTCGGGGGTGAACGAGAAGATCCCGTTGAACGCCTCTTCGACCTTCGAATCACCCAGCGCGGGAAGCAATGTGCGCGCCGCCTGCCAGGCGGGGGCGAAGTCGTCCTCGGTGAACGGCAGCATCGACGGCATCGGCTCGCCCGCCGTGTCGGCCAGCAGGTTGGCGAGGTCCACCGGCATCGGCTGGTGGCTGTAGGAGCCGATCCCGATCCGGTCGACGTGCTCGCGGAAGTACAGGTCCTGGTCCTGGTGGCGCAGGATCGGCAGCCCGGCCTCGGCCAGTTCGGTGTTGCGCCCGACCAGCGGTTCGATCCGCCCGGTGCGGGCGTACTGGTGTGCCATCGGCACCAGCGGCACGACCAGACCGACCCGCTTGGCGAGTTCCGCGCCCCAGAAGCCCGCCGCGCACACCACCACGTCGGCGTCGACGACGCCTGCCTGGGTGCGCACCCCGGTGACCCGGCCGCCGCTGTGCACGATGTCGAGCACCTCGGTGTGCGGGCGGAACGTCGCGCCCCGGCTGATCGCTTGGCGCGCTTGCGCTTCGGCGGCACGCACCGCCTTGGCCAGCCCGACGGCGGGGGTGTGGAAGCCGCCGAGGATCTGATCGCGGTCGAGCAACGGATGCAGCCGCACGCAGTCGGCAGGGTCGAGCAGACGGCCCTCGATCCCCCACGCGGCCGCCCAGCCCGCCTTGCGGTGCAGATCCGCCCAGCGTTCCGGCGTGGTCGCGACCTCCAGGCCACCGACAGGGTTGAATGCCCACCCGTCGGGATGGTGCAGTGCGGCGAACTTCTCGACCGTGTAGCGGGCGAAGGCGGTCATCGTCTTCGACGAGTTGGTCTGGAACACCAGGCCGGGCGCGTGCGACGTCGACCCGCCGGTGGCGAACAGCGGACCACGGTCGAGCACGGTGACGTCCGTGCAGCCGCGCGCGGTCAACTCGTCGGCGAGGGAGGTGCCGACGATGCCGGCACCGATCACGACCACTTTGGGCACTTCTGGCATGGGTCGACCGCCTTGCGGATGAGAGCGATGGGAGTTGTTGCCTTCATTGTTGCGTAACACGCAACCCGTTTTGAATTACGCAACACATCGTGCGCGTCGGAGCGCCCCGCGTCAACACGAACACGCGAAATTAACCGGGCGGATGTTCGTCCGCCCGGTCGCGTTATCGGGTGAGCTACTGCTCGGTGTCGTCGCCGGCCGGGGCGGGCTCGGCGGCGGGCAGCAGGGTCTCCAAAACCGAGCCGGTGATCCGCCGGAACGCCCGCCGGGGGCGGTTGGCGTCGAGTACCGCCACTTCGAGCGTGGCCGGCCCGAGCACGCGGGGCTCGGTCCCGTTGCCCGCGGCGTGCAGGGCGTCGACGGCGATCTTCACCGCGTCCTGCAGGCCGGCGTTCTCGGTGTACGAGTCGTTGAGCGCGGTGATGATCGGCTCGGTGGTGCCGCCCATCACCACGAAGTGCGGCTCATCGGCGATGGAGCCGTCGTAGGTGATGCGGTACAGCTCGGGCGCCTTGCTCTCGCCGAAGTGCGCGACCTCGGCCACACAAAGCTCGACCTCGTACGGTTTGGCCTGCTCGGTGAAGATGGTGCCCAGCGTCTGGGCGTAGATGTTGGCCAGCTGCCGGCCGGTGACGTCGCGCCGGGCGTAGGCGTAGCCGCGGGTGTCGGCGTACTGGATGCCGCCGCGGCGCAGGTTGTCGAACTCGTTGAACCGGCCGACGGCCGCGAAGCCGACGCGGTCGTAGAGCTCGCTGACCTTCTGCAGCGAGCGCGACGGGTTCTCCGCAACGAACAACACACCGTCGGCATAGGCGAGCACCACCACGCTGCGTCCGCGCGAGATGCCTTTGCGCGCAAGCTCGGAACGCTCACGCATCGCCTGTTCGGGCGAGATGAAATAGGGAAAGCTCACGAATCTCCCCGCGCGTCGGTCGAACGGTGGACAGCGTCCGGGCCGAAGGTGTCGGCACGCGAACGGCTTTCGATCACCTGACGGGCCAGCTCGGCGATGCGGTCCTCGGACACTTCCTCGGCCCCGTCGGCACCGATGGTGACCGCGGTCGGGTAGATGCCGCGGACCAGGTCGGGGCCACCGGTGGCCGAATCGTCGTCAGCGGCGTCGTAGAGCGCCTCGATGGCCACGCGAAGCGCCGAATCCCCGTCGGTCACTTGGGAATACAGCTTCTTCATCGAGGACTTGGCGAAGATCGAACCCGACCCCACCGATTGGTAGCCCTCTTCCTCGAAGTTCCATCCGCCCGCGGCGTCGAAGGACACGATGCGCCCGGCGGCCTGCGGGTTGGGGTCGTCGAGGTCGTAGCCGGCGAGCAGCGGCAGGGCCACGAAACCTTGCAGCGCCGCACCGAGATTGCCGCGCACCATGGTGGCAAGCCGGTTCACCTTGCCCGGGAACGTCAGCGCGACACCTTCGAGCTTTTCGTAGTGCTCCAGTTCCACCGCGTACAGGCGGGCGAACTCGACCGCGATCGCCGCGGTGCCCGCGATCCCGGTCGCGGTGTAGTCGTCGGTGATGTAGACCTTCTGCACGTCGCGGCTGGCGATCATGTGGCCCTGCGTGGCGCGGCGGTCACCGGCCATCACCACGCCGCCGGGGTACTTCAGCGCGACGATCGTGGTGCCGTGCGGAAGCGCGTCGCCGGCCTGGGCAGCGACCTTGTTGGCGGGAAGAAGTTCGGGCGCCTGGCGGCGCAACAGTTCAGAGAAGGACGACAGGTCCACGGGGACAGAGGGCGCTCCGGGTAGTGGTGACGGGAAAGAGAGCTGATCGCGGTGCGGCCAGGTCACTGTCCACCCTTCTGTACATACGCGCGCACGAAGTCCTCGGCGTTCTCCTCGAGGACGTCGTCGATCTCGTCGAGCAGATCGTCGGTCTCCTCGGCCAGCTTCTCGCGACGCTCCTGTCCGGCGGCCGTGCTGCCGGTGAGGTCGTCGTCCTCGCCGCCACCACCGCCACGCTTGGTCTGCTCCTGAGCCATCGCTGCCTCCTGCGTAAGTTGTCGGCGGGCTCACTGCGCCCGCCGTGACTCCACATTACCGTTCGCCGCCCGGATTGCCGGGGATAGCTCGCGACCCGCCGAACCCGAGCAACGGTCAGTTGGTGAGCTGTTCGACCAGTTCCACCGCGCTGTCGACCGAGTCGAGCAGCGCTCCGACGTGGGCTTTGCTGCCTCGCAGCGGCTCGAGGGTGGGGATCCGGACCAGCGAATCACCGCCGAGATCGAAGATCACGGAGTCCCAGCTGGCGGCGGCGATGTCCGCGCCGAACCGGCGCAGGCACTCCCCGCGGAAATAGGCGCGCGTGTCGATCGGCGGGTTGTCCACCGCGTCGAGCACCTGCTGTTCGGTGACCAGACGCTTCATCGATCCCCGCGCGACGAGCCGGTTGTACAGGCCCTTGTCCAGGCGCACATCGGAGTACTGCAGGTCGACCAGGTGCAGCCGCGGCGCCGACCAGCCGAGGTTCTCCCGGTGACGGAAGCCCTCGAGCAACCGCAGTTTGGCCGGCCAGTCCAGGATCTCGGCGCACTCCATCGGGTCGCGCTCGAGCAGGTCTAGCACGTTGGCCCAGGTCTCGAGGATGTGCGACGCCCGCGGGTCCGGATCGCGGCTGTCCACCAGCTTGGCCACCCGGTCCAGGTAAATGCGTTGCAGCGCAAGACCGGTCAGTTCGCGGCCGTCGGCCAGCGCGACCGTGGCGCGCAGCGACGGGTCCCGGCTGATGACGTGCACGGCGTGCACGGGCCGCGCCAGCGCCAGATCGGACAGGTCGACGTTCTCCTCGATCAGGTCGAGCACCAGCGCGGTGGTGCCCAGCTTGAGGTAGGTCGACGTCTCCGACAGGTTGGCGTCGCCGATGATCACGTGCAGCCTGCGGTACTTGTCGGCGTCGGCGTGCGGCTCGTCGCGGGTGTTGATGATGCCGCGTTTGAGCGTGGTCTCCAGGCCGACCTCGACCTCGATGTAGTCGGACCGCTGGGAGAGCTGGAACCCTGGCTCGTCGCCGGAGGGGCCGATGCCGACGCGACCCGAACCCGTGACGACCTGCCGGGACACCAGGAACGGCGTCAGCCCCGCGATGACCGCGGAGAACGGCGTCTGCCGCGACATCAGGTAGTTCTCGTGCGACCCGTACGACGCGCCCTTGCCGTCGACGTTGTTCTTGTACAACTGCAGCTTGGCCGCGCCCGGCACGCTGGCGACGTGCCTGGCGGCCGCCTCCATCACCCGTTCGCCGGCCTTGTCCCAGATCACGGCGTCGAGCGGGTCGGTGCACTCCGGCGCGGAGTACTCGGGGTGGGCGTGGTCGACGTAGAGCCGCGCGCCATTGGTCAGGATCATGTTGGCCGCGCCGACCTCGTCGGCGTCCACCACCGGCGGCGGGCCCGCCGAGCGGCTCAGGTCGAATCCGCGGGCGTCGCGCAGCGGGGATTCCACCTCGTAATCCCAGCGGGTGCGCTTGGCGCGCTGAATCCCGGCGGCCGCGGCGTAGGCCAGCACCGCCTGGGTTGAGGTCAGGATCGGATTCGCGGTCGGATCAGACGGCGAGGAGATCCCGTACTCGACCTCCGTTCCGATAATCCGTTGCATACCGCCAAGCCTAGGTGACGCAGCGGTCCCGGCTGCGTGGTGCCGTCGTCCCACGCCGGTAATCCGCTCTCAGCGATCTCTCAGCGAACACCTGCCACCCTTGCCGCGCTGCTGCTCAACGGCGACGGCAGAGGTGACCGTCGACAGGATTAGGGAGACTATGAAGACAATCGGTCGGATCGTCGTCGCATCGGCCACCGCGGTGGTCATGACATTCGCAGCGGTGTTCGTCAGCAGCGGAACCGCCCAGGCGGGCCTGGACAACGAGCTCACCCTCAACGACGAACAGGGCCGGACGCTGACCATCCAGCAGTGGGACACGTTCCTCAACGGCGTGTTCCCATTGGACCGCAACCGGCTGACCCGCGAGTGGTTCCACTCCGGCCGAGCCAAGTACATCGTCGCCGGCGAAAGCGCCGACGACTTCGAGGGCACGCTCGAGCTGGGCTACCAGATCGGTTTCCCGTGGTCGCTGGGTGTGGGGATCAACTTCAGCTACACCACCCCCAACATCTTGATCAGCGACGCGCCGATCACCAACCCGCTGAGCTCGATCATCACCCCGAACCTGCTTCCCGGCGTGTCCATCAGCGCCGACCTCGGTAACGGCCCCGGCATCCAGGAGGTCGCCACGTTCTCCGTCGACGTCGCCGGAGCCGAGGGCGAGGTCGCGGTGAGCAATGCGCACGGCACGGTCACCGGCGCCGCAGGCGGCATCCTGCTGCGGCCCTTCGCGCGACTGATCGCGACAACCGGCGACAGCGTCACCACGTACGGGGATCCCTGGAACATGAACTGAGGTCGCCGAGCCGCCCCGCACGGGCTGGGGCATCATGATCCGGACATGAGAGTCCTTATCGTCGAGGACGAACCGCGCTTGGCGGCCACGCTCGAAGCCGGGCTGCGCGCCGAGAACTTCGTGGTGGTCGTCGTCGACAACGGCGTCGACGGGCTGTGGCAGGCGGTCGAGAACGACTTCGACGTCATCGTGCTCGACATCATGTTGCCCACGATGAGCGGCTACGAGGTGCTGCGGCAGTTGCGGGCCCGCGAGGTGTGGACCCCGGTGCTGATGCTGACCGCCAAGGACGGCGATTACGACCAGGCCGACGCGTTCGATCTCGGCGCCGATGACTACCTGACCAAACCGTTCTCGTTCATCGTGCTGGTGGCGCGGCTGCGGGCGCTGGTCCGCCGCACCGCTCCCCAACGCCCCATAGTGCTGACCGCGGGCACGCTGACGTTGGACCCCGCCCGCAAGGTGGTGCTGCGCGACGCCACCCCCATCTCGCTGACTCCACGGGAATTCGGGCTGCTGGAGTACCTGATGCGCAACATGGACACTGTGGTGACGAAAACGGAGATCCTGCAGAACGTTTGGGACGCCCACTACGAGGGTGCCGACAACATCGTCGAGGTCTACGTCGGCTATCTGCGCCGCAAGATCGATATGCCATTCGGCACCAACACCATCGACACGGTCAGAGGTGTGGGATACCGCCTCGAGTCGGGCAGCTAGGCGATCGGCAGTTCGACGGTCACGGCGGCACCGCCGCCGGGGCGATCGGCGATGACCGCGGTGCCGCGGTGCGCGGCGACGATCTCACGCACGATCGCCAACCCCAGCCCGGCGCCGCCGCGGCTGCGCGAGCGGTCCGGCTCGAGCCGGACGAACCGGTCGAATACGCGGACCCGGTCCTGCACCGGGATGCCGGGACCGTCGTCGCTGACCACGAGCACGGCGGTGTCACCTGACTGGGCGACCTGAAGCTCGACCGTCGTGGTGGCGTGGCGGGCCGCGTTGTCGAGCAGGTTGCGCAGCACCCGCGAGAGCGATTCGGCATCCCCGACGAGGCGCACCGGCGCGATGACGGCCTTCACCGTCAACGTCGTCTCGCGCCTGAGCCGTTCGACCTCGGTGGCGGCGATGTCGTCGAGGTCGACGTCGTCGCGGTGTATGCCCAGCATCTGTTCGTCGGCGCGGGCCAGCAGCAGCAGATCGTCGACGAGCACCTTCATCCGTTGCACCTCGGGGATCAAGGTCGTCGTCGCGAGTTCCCTGGTGAGCAATTCGGGATGCGCGGTGGCCACCTCCAGCGCGGACACGATGGTGGTCAGCGGGCTGCGCAGTTCGTGCGACGCGTCCCCGACGAACCGGCGCTGCGCGGCGTGGCCGGCCTCGATGCGGGCGAGCATCTCGTTCATCGTGACGGCCAACGCGGCGATCTCGTCGCGGCTGTCGGGCACCGGCACCCGCCCGGTCAGGTCGGAGGTCGTGATATCGGCGACCCGCGAACGGATTTCGTCCACCGATCGCATCGACCGCCGGACGAGCAGATACGTCGCCAACGCCGACACGACCACCACGATCGGACCCGACACCGCCAACGCCACCACGACCGTGCGCACCGTCGACGCGACCGTCGCGGCGTCCTCCCCGACCAGGATGGTGAACCGTCCGCCTGCCCCGTCGACGGTCTGTGCGCTCAGCCGGATCGAGCCGAACGGCGATGTCTGTCCCGGCATTCCGATGTGCAGACCGTCACCGATCTCGCCCAACGGCACCAGCGGCGTGCTGGGCGCCGAGGGCGAGCGCAGTACCACGACACCGTTCTCGCGGATCACCTGCACCGCGACGATGCGCTGGTCGGTGGCCAGCAACGCTTGGTCGACGCGGTTCAACTCACCCGCCTCGATCGCGGTGGCGATGGCGGCCACCCGGTCGGCGCCCGCCGAATCCACGCTGGACAGCATGATCCGGTACAGCCCCGTCGCGAAGGCGGCGCCCGCCAGACCGAAGGCGACCAGGACCACGGTGGCCGCCACGAACGCCGACCGTGCCGATACGCCCCGAATGGAACTCAGCCGCCGCTTCATGTCCACGTCAGTTCATCATCGCCGGAGGCGACGCGCCAGATCGGCGCGCTGACGGGTTGTCGGGCGACAATGTCGCGCACAATGAGCCCGTGTCAGACACGCGACATCCGGCGGGGGCCGTCGATGGTTGACGCCGCGCACCGACAGGCCGCCGACCGCTGGTTTCTGGCCCACGGCCTGCCCGCGGTGCTGCGTCCCGGCCGGTTGGTGCGCCGCCTGTGGACCCGATCCGCCCCGGCGCTGGCCGGTTTCGCCGTCGTGATGGCCAACACCGTCGTCGTCGTCCTCGTCACCGGCAAGCACGCGATCGACATCGACGGACGGCCGACGCGCGGTGAGTGGTTCGTGTTGCTCATCCTGGTGCTGGTGCTGCCGCTGGCCGGCACGGTCGGCTGGTGGGTCTCGCGGATCGCGGCGCCCGTCGGTCGACGGTTCGCCGCCGCGACGTCGCTCGTGGTCGCAATGCTCGGCGCGGTGTTCGGCGGGCCGAGCCCCCACGTCTACACCAACCTGCTCATCGTCGTCGCGGTGGTGGCAATCATGTTGACGCTCACCGCGACCGGGCTGGGTTCGATCCTGGGCTGGGCGTCGCACATCACGCTGGCGCATCTGGCCGAGGCCGGTTCGCTGCTGTTACGGGCACTGCCGGTGCTGCTGCTGACGTTCCTGGTCTTCTTCAACTCACCGGTCTGGTTGATGGCGGCGACGGTATCGCGCACCCGGCTGTGGTTGGCGCTGTGTTTTCTGGGTGCGATAGCTGCGGCGTTCGTGGTGTCGATGACGGTGGACCGGATGCGCCCGATGGTGAATGCGGCCCAACCCGACGCCCGGCACGCGGCGCGGCTCGACGACACCCCGTTCGCGGCAATGCCGGACCCCGCCGAGATCAAACCGCTCAGCCGGGTCGAGCGGATGAACGTGTACTTCGTGCTGGGTGTGTCCCAGCTGGCCCAGATCCTGGTGGTCGCGGTCGTGACCGCGTTGTTGTTCCTCGTGCTCGGCTTGATCCTGCTCTCACCGGAACTGCTCGCGGCGTGGACGCGCAACGGCTCCAGCGACGGACGGTTCCTGGGCATGACGATTCCGGTGCCCGACGCGCTGATCCAGGTGACGCTGTTCCTCGGTGCGCTGACGTTCATGTACGTCAGCGCGCGGGCGGTCGGCGACGACACCTACCGCGACCAGTTCACCACCCCGCTGATCGACGGTCTGCGGGTCACGCTAACCGCACGCAACCGGTACCGGGCGGCCGTACCGGCGCGGTGAGCGCACTGAACAGCGAATCTGGCCGCACAATAAGCCGGTGTCGGACATGCGGCAGGTACACGAGTGGTTTCTGCACCGCGGCCTGCCGTTGGTGCTGACGCGCCGGGTCCGCTCCGGGGCGCTGATCGAGCGTTCCGCGCCGATGGTCAGCGGTGTCGGGGCGCTGATCTCGTTGACCATGCTGCTGGCGAACCTCACCGGCGACCGGCGCGACATCGGTTACGTGCTGCGCCTGGCGGTGCTGACCGGGCTGCTGGTGGCGGCGCCGTTCGGGCTGCACCTGCTGCACCGCATCGGCACCACGCTCAGCGAGGCCGGCCGGCGGACGGCGGCGCTGACCGTGATGGCGCTGTTCGTATTCGGGCTTCCGTTCGCCGACAGCGGATTCTCGGGTTTCGCGCTGGCCGAGTCGGCGGGCTTCGCCGTCGTCGCTGTGGTGGCGATCTGGCTGACCTATCTGGGAATCGGCGCGATCGCGTTGTGGGCCTTCCGCTTCGCGTGGGTGCAGCTCGGTGCGCTCGGCACGCTGATGAGCCGCGCGCTGCCGCTGTTGATGCTCACCGTGGTCGTGTACTTCACCGGCGAGCTGTGGCAACTCGCGGCGCGGATGACGCGTCAACGACTCTGGGAGACAATCGGTTTCCTGGCAGCGGTGGCGCTGATCTTCATGGTCACCACGATCCGCGACGAGGTGCGCGCGTTGCGGGAAGACCGCGCCGAGCAGAACGATCCCGCCACGCTGCTCGACGGCACTCCCCTGGCCCTCGACGGCGACACCCGCGTCGACCGCACTCCGCTGTCGCTGGCCGAACAGGTCAATGTTGTTGCGGTGATGGTCGTTTCGCAGGCGATCCAGGTGGTGTTCTTCACCGCCGGGCTGTTCGCCTTCTTCCTGGTGCTGGGGATCGTCGCGGTGCCCGACGACGTCGCGGTGCTGTGGGCGTCCGAGGAGGCGTGTGTGGTGGGTCAACCGCCCTGCCCGGGCACCTGGTTCGGCATCCATGTGTCGGTTCCGCAGACCGTGGTGCACGTGTCGTTGTTCGTGGCGGTGCTGTCGGGGTTGTACTTCACCGTGAGCACCAGTGTCGATCCGCTGTACCGCGAGCGGTTCTTCGATCCGCTGATCGCCGACGTCGCGGTGAGCCTGGCGGGCCGCGACGCGTACCTGGCGCTGGAGTCCCGCCACTAGTCCGGCCTGCGGGATCTCGGCAACTTTATTGACCGGGGTGCTCAATATCGTGCACTTGGTCAATCCTGGCCATACACTGCGCGAATGCCGTGCATGCGGGGCGGCACGCGACCAGAGGGTCGGATGTGGCGAAGTGCACGGCGCGGGGAAAGGACACCGACATGAAGAAGCTGTTCGCGGCCGCGACGGCGGCGCTGGCGCTGGCGATCGGCACGGCGGTGCCCGCACACGCCGACGAGGAGAGTTACCTCACCGACCTGGCCAACAACGACTTCGAGGGCGACGTCGACGTCGCGCTGGAGATGGGGTACCAGATCTGTACCGACGTCCAGCACGGCGTTCCTCAGGAGACCACCGTTCAGGCGATCTACGAGAACACCGGTGAGGGGGTCGCGATCGCCGACGCCCAGTACATCTACGAGGCCGCCGTCATCCACCTGTGCTGAGGCTGTAGCTGTTGCCGAGGTCGTCCTGCGTCACGTAGGCCTCCTCGTCGGCGGTGTCGACGACCAGCGGCGCACCCGGTGTGTGCGCGCGGTAACTCCAGCCCGCGGGCAGCGACAGCCGGGCGCCCAATCGCGGTAGGTCCGCCGCCGTCAACGACGGGTCGACAGTCTGGCTCCAGGTCTGCATGATCCAGCGCCGGCCGTCGGGATCGGCGAGCTCGTAGACCTCACGCCCGGCGTCGAACGTGAACACGGCCTTGCGGTCGACCCGGTTCGGTTGGTACGGCGCGGGATTCATCGACGCCAGTTTGACCGTCGCCTGGCGCAGCATGTCCAGACCGCCGAACCGGCCGCGCTCCAAGTTGGCTCGGCCCCGCTTGGCGATACTGCTCATCAGCCAGTACCGCGGCCCGTTCAGCAGCACCGCGTCGGCACCGTGCTCCGCAGCGATGGCCTGCGGGTCCAGTGCGCGCCACAGTTCGTCGGGACAGTCGTTGAGCGGGAACGTGTTGTACACCGTCGCCTCGGGCCCGGACGGCGTCGACCGCACGAGCAGCACCTCGCCGTACCGCTTGCCGTACACGTCGCCGCTGACCGACAGCTCCTCGTCGGGCATGCCGCGACGGTAACCCACGTGCGCCGTGGGCTACAGGTATTGGCCCAGGTTCGACTCGGTGTCGATGGCCCTGCTGGCGCTCGACGACTTGCCGGTGACCAGCGTGCGGATGTAGACGATCCGCTCGCCCTTCTTGCCCGAGATCCGTGCCCAGTCATCCGGATTGGTGGTGTTGGGCAGGTCCTCGTTCTCGGCGAACTCGTCGACGATCGAATCCAGCAGGTGCTGGATGCGCAGGCCCTTCTGCCCGGTCTCGAGCACCGACTTGATCGCGTACTTCTTGGCCCGGTCGACGACGTTCTGAATCATCGCGCCGGAGTTGAAGTCCTTGAAGTACATGACCTCTTTGTCGCCGTTGGCGTAGGTCACCTCCAGGAAGCGGTTGTCGTCGATCTCGGCGTACATCCGGTCGACGACCTTTTCGATCATCGCCTTGATCGTCAGCGACCGGTCACCCGAGAACTCGGAGAGGTCGTCGTCGTGCACCGGCAGTTCCTCGGTGAGGTACTTGCTGAAGATGTCCTGCGCCGCTTCGGCATCGGGCCGCTCGATCTTGATCTTGACGTCCAGGCGGCCGGGCCGCAGGATCGCCGGGTCGATCATGTCCTCGCGGTTGGAGGCGCCGATCACGATGACGTTCTCCAGCCCCTCGACGCCGTCGATCTCGCTGAGCAGCTGCGGCACGACCGTCGTCTCCACATCGGAGCTGACGCCGGTACCGCGGGTGCGGAAGATCGAGTCCATCTCGTCGAAGAACACGATCACCGGGGTGCCCTCGGACGCCTTCTCGCGGGCCCGCTGGAAGATCAGCCGGATGTGGCGCTCGGTCTCACCGACGAACTTGTTCAGCAGCTCGGGGCCCTTGATGTTGAGGAAGTAGGACTTCGCCTCCTTGGCGTCGTCACCACGCACCTCGGCCATCTTCTTGGCCAGCGAGTTGGCCACCGCCTTGGCGATCAGCGTCTTACCGCAACCGGGCGGGCCGTAGAGCAGCACGCCCTTGGGTGGGCGCAACGAGTACTCCCGGTACAGCTCCTTGTGCAGGAACGGCAGCTCGACCGCATCGCGGATCTGCTCGATCTGGCGTCCCAGGCCGCCGATGTCGTTGTAGCTGACGTCGGGCACCTCTTCGAGGACCAGGTCCTCGACCTCGGCCTTGGGGATGCGCTCGAATGCGTAACCCGCCTTGGTGTCGACCAGCAGCGAGTCGCCGGGCCGCAGCTTGCGCGGCCGGTCGTCACCGAGATCGTCGTCGTAACCGTCGGGCAGGTCCTCGGCGGCGACCAGGGGCTCGGCCAGCCACACGATGCGCTCCTCGTCGGCGTGACCGACCACCAGCGCGCGATGCCCGTCGGAGAGGATCTCGCGCAGTGTGCTGATCTCGCCGACCGCCTCGAAGTTGCCGGCCTCCACGACCGTCAGCGCCTCGTTCAGCCGCACCGTCTGGCCCTGCTTGAGGGTCTTGGTGTCGATGTTCGGGGAGCACGTCAGCCGCATCTTGCGCCCGGAGGTGAACACGTCGACCGTGTCATCGTCCTGAACGTCGAGCAGCACGCCGTAGCCGCTGGGCGGCTGGCCGAGCCGGTCGACCTCCTCGCGCAGCGCGAGCAACTGCTGGCGGGCCTCCTTGAGGGTCTCCATCAGCTTCGCGTTGCGCGCTGCCAGCGAATCGATGCGCGCCTCGAGCTGATGAACGTCGCGCGCGCTGCGCAGACCGCTCTGCGGCCCGACCGCGTTCTCCAGCTGCTCGCGAAGGACTGCGGCCTCCCGGCGCAGTTCCTCGAGCTCGGCAGCTTCCTCACTCGACATGCCTGGCGTGCCTGCTCCAGCAGTGTCGAAACCTTCTGAGTAGGCTCCAGAACGCTCTGATTCACTCATGTTGCGCCCCTCCCCGCACCGATAGTTGGTGCAGTAACAACTTCAACGCTACCGGCGATTCAGCCTTTGTGTGCGGTGTAGCAATTCGACACACCTGCACCACTGTTAACCTCTCTCGTGAGCTGGTCCGATCGAAAGGAAAATCGTGACCCTGAAATCCCTCGTTACCGGCGTCGCAGCGCTCGCTGTCGTCGGCGGTGCCGCGGCAGGTGTGACATCCATTGCATCCACCACCGTGGCTTCCGCGCCGACCGTTGCTCCGGTCGTATGGGACATTCCGATGCCGCAGACCCCGGCCCCCGAGCTCGAGGGCCCGCTGATGCAAACGCTGCAGGCGCTCGGCGCGCCGGGCAGTGCGGCCGGCAAGGCGCCCTACATCCAGGGCGGCATCGGCCGGTTCGAGAGGGTCGCCGCCGACTCCAAGCTGCGTGACGCACAGGCCGAAGGCAAGTTCCCGCTGTCGTTCGCGATCGCCAACATCGACCAGAACGGCCCGGTGGTGACCGCCAACGTCACCGCGACGGCGGCCACCGGCGGCGTCGCCAGCCAAGTCATCCAGTTCGTGCCGGGCCCGAGCCCGACCGGATGGCAGATGTCCAAGCAGTCGCTGTTGGCGCTGATGTCGGCCGTTAGCTGACAAGTCCGTGCCCCGCACCACAACGCGTGCTGCAGTCCTGAGCGCCGTCGCGATCGCGGCGGCGCTCGGGCTTTGCGCGTGTGGTGACGACCCGGCGGCCGCACCGCCGGCCGCTCCCGCCACCCCGGCGCCAATCACCAAACCGCCGACCGTAGAGCCGTCCGAACCGTCCGCGGCGGTGGCGCCGCTGCCCCCGCCGAGCGCGCTGACCGACGTGTTGGCCCGGCTGGCCGACGGCGCGATCCCCGGCGGCGACAAGCTCGACGTGATCGAGAACGCGACCCCGGCCGACGGCGCGTCCATGGACCGGTTCACCACCGCACTGCGCGACGGCGGCTACGCGCCGGTCACCTTCGAGGCCAACGACCTCACCTGGGCGGACGGCCAGAAGGGCGTCGTGCTGGCGGTCGTGACCATCCGGACCGCGAACCCGCAGGCCGGTGACTTCACGTTCCCCATGGAGTTCCGCTTTGCCGACGACCACTGGCAGCTGAGCCGCCGGACGGCCGACTCGCTGCTGCAGATGGGCGAGCCCACCCCAACCCCCTGAGCAGCGATGTGGATCGGCTGGCTGGAATTCGACCTGCTGCTCGGTGACGTGCGCTCGCTCAAACAGAAACGCTCCGCGATCCGGCCGGTGATCGCCGAGCTGCACCGGCGCTTCGCGGTTTCGGCAGCCGAGACCGGCGCCCAGGATCTGCATCGGCGCGCCAGTATCGGTGTCGCCATGGTCGCCGCGGACCGCGCGCACGTGGTCGAGGTGCTCGATGCCGCCGAACGCCTGGTCGCCGCGCGCCCCGAGCTCGAACTGCTGTCGACGCGGCGCGGTCTTCGCCGCAGCACCGACGACTAGGGCGCTGCGGCGCCGGGCTGGCGCTTGCGCCGGGCCGGAATCGGCGCGACCGCACCCGGCGCCAGCTTGCGGGCACTGATCAGGAAAGCGGTGTGCCCGCGCATCGTGTGCTGGGGCCGCACCGCCAGGCCGACGACGTGCCAACCGCGCTGCATACTCTCCCAGGCGCGCGGTTCGGTCCAGCACTGCTGTTCGCGCAGCGCCTCGACCGCCCGCGACAGCTGCGTCACGGTCGCGACGTAGATCATCAGCACACCGCCGGCGACGAGCGCGCCCGCGACGGTGTCGAGCACCTCCCACGGGGCCAGCATGTCGAGCACCACCCGATCCACTTGCGGGCCGTCGTACTCGTTGAGGTCGGCGATCACCAGATCCCAGTTCTGCGGGCGGGCACCGAAGAAGGTGTCGACGTTGCGTTCGGCGTGCACAGCGTGGTCCTCGCGGACCTCGTAGGAGATCACCCGGCCCTCCGGCCCGACGGCACGCAGCAGCGAACACGTCAGCGCACCCGAGCCGGCACCGGCCTCGAGTACCCGGGCGCCCGGGAAGATATCGCCCTCGTGCACGATCTGGGCGGCGTCCTTGGGGTAGACGACCTGGGCGCCGCGCGGCATCGACATCACGTAATCGACCAACAGCGGACGCAGCACCAGGAACTGGTCGCCGCTGGTGGATTTGACCACGCTGCCTTCGGGCAGCCCGATCACCGTGTCGAGCGCGATGATCCCGCGATGGGTGTGGAACTCGCCGCCGGGAGTGAGCACCATCGTGTAGTGGCGCCCCTTGGCGTCGGTGAGCTGCACCCGATCGCCCACGGCGAACGGACCGGTTCTTGGCACAGCCCATCAGCCTGCCAGTTGGCGCGCCGCCGCGGGTGCGCGGGGTTGTCGGGCTCCGGTCCTAGGCTGGCGGCGTGACCGAGCGGGGTGAGCAGAAGAGACGGCCGGCGCTGTCGCCGTCGCGGGCCGCCGACTTCAAGCAGTGCCCGCTGCTGTATCGGTTCCGGGCCATCGACCGGCTGCCCGAGCCGCCGTCGGTGGCGCAGGTGCGCGGTTCGGTCGTGCACGCCGCGCTCGAACAGCTCTATGCGCTGCCCGCCGCGCAGCGCGGCGCGGACACCGCGCTGACGCTGGTGGACCCGGCGTGGGACCGCGTCGCCGCCGAGAAACCGGAACTCGCCGACGAGATCGAACCCGGCCTGCGGGCGACGCTGCTGACCGAGGCCCGGGCACTGCTGTCCGGCTACTACCGGCTCGAGGACCCCACCCGCTTCGAACCGCAGAGCTGCGAACAACGCGTCGAGGTCGAACTCGAGGACGGCACGCTGCTGCGCGGTTTCGTCGACCGCATCGACGTCGCGCCGACCGGCGAGCTGCGCGTGGTCGACTACAAGACCGGCAAGGCGCCGCCGGAGGCCCGGGCGCAGGCCGAATTCAAGGCCATGTTCCAGATGAAGTTCTACGCGGTGGCGCTGCTGCGCTCTCGCGGCGTGATGCCGACCCGGCTGCGGCTGCTGTATCTCGCCGACGGCCAGATCCTCGACTACACCCCAGACCTCGATGAGCTGCTGCGGTTCGAGAAGACGCTGATGGCGATCTGGCGAGCGATCCGAACTGCAGGCGCCACAGGCGATTTCCGGCCGCGCCCCTCGGCGCTGTGCGACTGGTGTGCCCACCACGCGCACTGCCCGGTGTTCGGCGGCACCCCGCCGCCGTACCCGGGCTGGCCAGAGGCGCCCGACGAAGGGCCGCCGGGAGCTGACGACGCCGTGCTGCACACCGCGGAGCCGGCTGCGTGATCGACTCCTACTACCGTCGCGTCGACAGCGACGGAGATAGTCAGGTGTTCGCCTCCACCGACGGCACCCGCAGCAATTGGGATCCGCAAATCCAGCACGGCTCACCGCCACTGGCGTTGATGACCAAGATGATCGAGGAGCTGGCGCGCGACCCGGGGCTGCGCATCGGCCGGTTGACCCTCGACATCCTCGGCGCGATACCGGTCGCGCAGGTGCGAGTACGGGCCTGGGTGGACCGCCCGGGCGCACGCATCTCGCTGATGGTCGCCGAGATGACGGCCGCCAGACCGGACGGCACGTGGCGCGCCGTCGCGCGGGTCACGGCGTGGCTGCTGGCCACCAGCGATACCGCCGACGCGGCCACCGACCGCTATCCCCCGCTCATCGAAGGGCAGGCGGCGGCGGTGCCGCACGGCTGGGTCGGGGTACCGGGCTACCTGGATACCGTGACGTGGCGGCGGCAGCCCGACACGGGCGAGAGCGGTCACGTCATCTGGATGAGTCCAATTGTCGCACTTGTCGATTCGGAGCCGACGACCGCGCTGCAGCGGCTGGCGATGGTGGTGGACAGCGCCAACGGCGCGGGCGCCGTGCTGGATCCCGAGCGGTTCGTGTTCATGAACACCGACACCGCGGTTCACCTGCACCGGTTACCCGAAGGCGACGATTTCGCAGTGCGCGCCCGCGGGTCGATCGGCCCCGACGGGATCGGTGTGACGACCGCCGAACTGTTCGACCGGCGCGGTTTCATCGGCACCTCGGCGCAGACCCTGTTCGTGCAGCGGCGACCGTGACCGCCGATCCCGGTGCCGACCATCGCCCAGCGGGAGGTGCCCCGGGGTGGTCGACGGCCATCGACCATCTGACCGGCACGGCGCACCGCGACCGCGCGGCGGTCTCCTGGCGGGCGACGGAGGCCCGGCCATGCGCGGTCTGCGCAGCCTCGCCGACCGGTGGCGTGACGTACTGACCGCCGTAGACCCGGCCCTACCGTGCCAATTCCCCTGGGATCCAGGAACATCCCACACCGCCGAACACACGGCGCCATGGGTCAACGTCGAGCTGACCAAGAACATCACGGAGATCGGACAGCTGCGGCTGCTGCGCGCAGCACGTCGCCGATTCGGGTAGTTCTACCTACCCACCGCGGTCCGCTGCGATGCACGCTGGCCGCATGGACACACTCACCAACTCCCGCACCACCCCCGCGTACTTCCTGCAGGCCGCGATCGCCTTCGGGGTCAGCCTGCTCGGCATGCTCGGCGGCATCCTGTTCCTGCCCCTCGATCCGTGGCAGCGGCTGTTTCTCGGCATGACCGCGCTCTTCGTGGTCACCAGCGCATTCACGCTGGCCAAGGTGATCCGCGACCAGCAGGAGGCTGCCACGATCCGGGTCCGGCTCGACGAGGCCCGCATCGAACGGCTGATCGCCGAACACGATCCGTTCAGCTCGACCACATGAGCCTATATGCGCTTGCATCTATATAGATGTCTTGCAATACTGTCGGCATGGACGTGTTCGAAGCGGTCGCCGAGCCCAGTCGTCGGGCCCTGCTGGACGCGCTCGTCGACGGGGAGCGCACCGCAGGTGAGCTGGTGGCGACCCTGCCTGGGCTGACACAGCCGACGGTGTCCCGACACCTGCGCATCCTGCGGGAGGTCGGCCTGGTCGAGGTCCGCCCGGACGCGCAACGCCGCATCTACGCGTTGCGCGCCGACGGACTGCTGGCGATCGACGACTGGATCGACCGTTACCGGCGCCTGTGGACCGATCACCTCGACGCACTCGAGCGCCACCTGGCCAGAAAACACGAGGAGGCACCATGACCGACCCCTACGGGCAGCTGACCGTCGACGGCGACCGCGCCGTGCTGACCTTCGAACGCCGTCTGCCCTATCCGGTGCACACGGTGTGGGCGGCGATCACCGATCCCGCTGAACGGGACGCGTGGTTCGGTACCACGAAAATCGATGCCCGCCAGGGTGGTTCGATCGAGATGGTGCCGCACGGACCTCCGCTGCCCGCTGACAGCACGCGGATGACAGGCCGCATCCTGGTCTGGGACCCGCCGCATGTGTTCGAGCACGAGTGGCGGCAGTCCATCGTCGACGACGGCGTGGTCCGCTACGAACTGACCGCCGACGGATCAGGGACACATCTGCGCTTCACCCACCGCGGCCTGAGCCGGCGCCACGGGGGCGGCTTCCTCGGCGGGACCCACGCCTACCTGGACCGGCTCCGGGCCCATCTGGACGGCGAACCCCTGCCGGACTGGAGCCAGCGCCGCGCCGAGATCAACAGCAGAATGGAGCTCGAAAGCCGATGACCGACAACCACTTCGCGGTCACCCCGACGGTGATCATCGCCTATCACTCCGGTTTCGGGCACACCGCCCGCCTGGCCGAGGCGGTCGCGGCCGGTGCCGCTGCGGCGGGCGCCGACGTCACCACGCTCGCCGTCGACGAGATCACCGACACCGACTGGGCGACACTGGATTCCGCCGATGCCATCATCTTCGGCACCCCGACGTACATGGGCAACGTGTCGGCGGGGTTCCAGGCGTTCACCGAGAAGACCGGGCGCCGGTGCATCGAGGGCACCTGGCGCGACAAGGTCGCCGCCGGGTTCACCAACTCGGGCGGCAAGAGCGGCGACAAGCTGAACACCCTGGTGTCCCTGGCGGTCTTCGCCGCTCAGCACCACATGCACTGGGTGAGCCTGGGACTGCCGCCGGGCTGGAACCATTCGCTGTCCAGCGAGGCCGACCTCAACCGGCTCGGGTTCTTCCTCGGCGCGGGCGCGCAGACCGATGTGGACGTCGACCCGGACGGGGTGCACCCGTCCGACGTCGAGACGTGCCGCCACCTCGGTGGCCGGGTCGCGATGGTCGCGCGGCAGGTGAGGGTGGGCCGCGAACTCACTGCAGCGGTTTCATCTCCTGCAGCATCGTCGGAACCAGTTCACTGACCGTCGGGTGGATGTGCATGGTGCGTGAGATCGCGGTGTAGGGCAGTTTGGCGGTCATCACGTCGAGCACGGCGTGGATCACCTCGTCCCCGCCGACGCCGAGGATGGCCGCGCCGAGGATCTCCTCGGTGTCGGCGTCCACCACGATCTTCATGAAGCCCTGCGTCTCCCCCTTCTCCACCGCACGGCCGACCCGGGTCATCGGCCGCTTGCCCATCAACGCTTTTCGGCCGGACTTGCGGACCTCGTCCACGCTCATCCCGGCGCGCCCGAGCGGCGGGTCGATGTAGAGGGCGTAGGTCATGACGCGGTCGCTGACCCGGCGCGGGTCGTCGTCGAGGAGGTTCGCGGCCACGATCTCGAAGTCGTTGTAGGACGTGTGGGTGAACGCGCCCTTGCCGTTGCAGTCCCCCATCGCCCAGATGTGCTCGACGTTGGTGCGCAGCTGGTCGTCGACGACGATGTAACCGCGGGCGTCGGTCTCGACACCCGCGGCGTCCAGGCCGAGGTCGTCGGTGTTGGGTGCCCGGCCGACCGCGAGCAGCAGATGCGAGCCGGCGATCGGCTCTGCGCCCTCTCGCGGAACCACCTCGAAACCGCTGTCGCGCTTGGTGAACGCGATCGCGGTCGCGTCGAGGACGACGTCGATCCCTTCGGCCTCGAGGATCTCCTTGATCGCCGCGGAGACGTCCTCGTCCTCGCGGGAGGTCAGGCGCGGCCCCTTTTCGATCACCGTCACGTGCGCGCCGAATCGCCGGTACATCTGCGCGAACTCCAGCGCGATGTAGCTGCCGCCGACGATCACGAGATGTTCGGGGACGGTGTCGAGTTCGAGGATGCCGACGTTGGTCAGGTAGTCGATGTCCGACAACCCCGGCATGTCGGGTGCCACGGCGCGTCCGCCGACGTTGAGGAAGATCTTGTCGCCGCGCAGCACCCGGTCGTCGACGCGGATCGTGTGCGGGTCCTCGAACCGGGCGTGCCCGCGGATCAGGGTGGCCCCGTCCATTCCGTCCAGCCACGACTCGACGCCGCGGCGGTCGCCGAGCACGATTTCGTCTTTGCGCGCCTTGACCTTCGCCATGTCGACGCTGATTTCGCCTGTGCCGATGCCGTATTCCGCGCCACGACGGGCGAGGTGCGCGGCGTGCGCGCTGGCGACGAGCGTCTTGGTGGGAATACAGCCGTAGTTGACGCAGGTGCCGCCGACCAGTTTTCGTTCGATGACCGCGACCTTCTGGCCGGCCTGCGTCAGCCGCCCGGCCAGGGGGGGTCCGGCCTGCCCCGCACCGACGATGATCGCGTCGAAATTCTCCGTCGCCTCGGCCATCGCGGACCCGTCAGACCAGGCTGACCAGGAACGCGACCAGGAATCCGCCGCCGACCGCCACGATGTCCTCGAGAATCGCGCCGGGGCGGTCCTGTCCGTTGCGCAGCTCGGCGAACCGCTGGCGCGCGGCCGCTCCCGCCATCGTGCCGATCACCGCACCGACGATGCCCGCGCCGATCGCGCTGAACGTGTGGAAGTACGCGCTGCCGATCACCGCACCGGCGAACGCACCCATGATGAGCCGGGTGAGGAACTGCGGCGCCGTCTTGCGGCTCGGTGTGTTGGGCAGCTGGTCGGTGACCAACTCGACCAGCAGGAAGATGCTCAGCACCGTGACCGTGATCGGATGGGCCATCCACTCCGACCACTTGCCGTCGACGTCGATCCAGCCGAGGAACGCGCCCCACGCGACCACCGCAGGCGCCGTGAGCGCACGCAGCCCGGCGATCACGCCGATCAACAGTGCGAGAAGCAGGATCAGGACTTGCGTCATGGCATCCTCCGGCCGTGTTTTCGACCTCCGGACGCTAACACGCCGAGCTGCAGTGTTCCTGGTGAATCAGAAGCGACAGAACCGGATGTCGGAGGCCAGGATCGCCTTGGCGCCGATCGCGGCGAGCTCGTCCATGATCGCGTTGACGTCGCGGCGGGGCACCAATGCGCGCACCGCCACCCAGGCTGGATCGGCCAACGGCGCGATCGTCGGCGACTCCAACCCCGGAGTGACCGCGGTCGCGGCCTCGAGAACCTTTCGCGGACAGTCGTAATCGAGCATGAGGTACTGCTGACCGAAGACCACGCCCTGCACGCGCGCCACGAGTTGGCCGGCGGTGGTGGTGGCGGTCGCCCCGGTTCGCTCGATGAGCACGGCCTCCGAGTCGCACAGCGGATCGCCGAACGCGACCAGGTTGTGCAGGCCCAGGGTGCGGCCGGAGCCGACGACGTCGGCGATGGCGTCGGCGACGCCGAGCTGGACCGAGATCTCGACCGCACCGTCGAGACGGATGACCGTGGCGTCGATTCCGCGCTTGGCCAGATCTTTTCGCACCAGGTTCGGGAACGCGGTGGCGATCCGCTTGCCCGCGAGGTCCTCGACGCGCCAGTCGCGGCCCGCGGGCGCGGCGTAGCGGAACGTCGAGTTGCCGAACCCGAGCGCCAGCCGCTCGGTGACCGGGGCGTCGGATTCGGCGGCCAGATCGCGTCCGGTGATGCCGAAGTCGAGCTGACCCGACCCGACGTAGATCGCGATGTCTTTGGGCCGGAGGAAGAAGAATTCGACGTTGTTGGCCGGGTCGACGACGGTCAGGTCCTTGGGATCGCTCCGGGGCCGGTACCCGGCCTCGGAGAGGATGACGCTCGCCGGTTCCGACAGGGTGCCCTTGTTGGGGACGGCGACCCGCAGCATCCGGCTCGCCGACGAGCCGCTTGCACCGAGATCCGACATCACAGCTTCGCGTACACGTCGTCGAGGGTCAGGCCCCGCGCGATCATCAGCACCTGCGTCCAGTACAGCAGCTGGCTGATCTCCTCGGCGAGGGCGTCGTCACTCTCGTGTTCGGCGGCCAGCCACACCTCGCCGGCCTCTTCGAGGATCTTCTTGCCCAGCCCGTGCACGCCGCCGTCCAGCGCAGCGACGGTGCCGCTGCCTGCGGGCCGGGTGCGGGCGCGTTCGCCGAGCTCAGCGAACAGGGTGTCGAAGGTCTTCACGGCACGCGATTGTGTCACGCGGGCGGGGGCCCGGTCACGCCGGTTTGCCCGACCTCGTCAGATACCGGCCATGTGCAGGGCGGCCCGGTGGCTGAACAGCAGCGAGGCCCCGATCGGGTTGCCGCCGCCGGGGTAGGTCTCACCGGACACCGCGGCCATCGTGTTGCCCGCGGCGTACAGGCCCGCGATCGGCACGCCGTCGGTGTCGAGCACGCGGGCGTCGGCGTCGGTGCGCAGCCCGCCCTTGGTGCCCAGGTCCGAGACGCCGAACGCCGCGGCGCGGTACGGCGGGGTGTCGATCGGCACGAGCGGTGACGCCCCGCCGGTGAACGCGCGGTCGAAGGCCTCTCGTCCGCGGCCGAAGTCGTCGTCGTCGCCGCGGGCGGCGAACTCGTTGAACCGGTTCACCGTGGCCTCGAGAGTGGCTGCGGGGACGCCGATTTGGTCAGCCAGCTCGGCCAGCGTGTCGGCCTGCACCCACAGCCGCCGGGCCAGGTACTCCTCGGTCGGCGAGAACGACACGTTGGTGGCCAGCACCGGCGGCTGCTCGCCGGCGCGGCTGTCGTAGATCATCCAGAACGGCGTCGCGACGGACCCGTCGGCCATCGCGCGCAGGATCTCGCGACCCAACCGGTCGTAGGCGGCCGACTCGTTGGCGAACCGTCGGCCGTGGCGGTCGACGAAGATGCCGCCGGTGAAGCACAGCGCAAACGCGGCCCGGCCGTCGGGATGGATCAGCCCCGGCGCCCACCAGGCCTGGTCCATCAGGTCGACGGCAGCGCCGGCGGCGATCGCGGCGCGGTGCGCCCAGCCGTGGTTGGCCGGGGCGCCCATGGTGTCGCGGGCGGCGCCGGGCACGCCGTATTCGGCTCGCATGGCGTCGTTGCACTCGAACCCGCCGGTGGCCAGCAGCACCCCGCGCCGGGTTCTGATCACGCGCCGGACGCCGTCATGTTCGACCACCGCACCCACCACGCGGCCACCCTGGACGACCAGGTCGACGAGCGCGGTGTCCAGGTGCGCCGTGACGGCGGGCTGGTCGGCCATCGCCCACAGGAACCGGCCGACCAGCGCCCGCCCGCCGGTCAGCAGGTCTGGCTGCGGGGCGCCGAGTCGCTCGTGGTCCAGCGGTCCGCGCACCAGGCCGCGGAACCGGCCGAGCCGCTCGTCGGGCACGGCCTTGGACACGATGTGGCGCATGCCGTCGTTGCGGGCGCCGACGGCCGAACTGTAGTAGTCGGGCCACGGCAGGATCTTGAACGCGAAGTGCTCGTCGCGTTCGAGGTATTCGATCAGCGCCGCGCCGCCGCGCACGTAGGTGTCCTGGAGCTCGGCCGGTGTGCGGTCGCCGACGACTTCGCGGTAGTAGCGCAGCGCGTCGTCGATCGTGTCCTCGACGCCGGCGCGCACCAGCACCGGGTTGCACGGATACCACATGCCGCCGCCGCCCGAGTAGGCGAACGTGCCGCCGAACCGGTCGGTGGCCTCCACGATCGTGACCGAAAGCCCTTCGCGGGCAGCGGTGTACGCACCGGCCAGCGCACCGGCCGAACCGGCGACCAGGACGTCGACGGTCTCCTCGTCTCCGCTCAGACCGGCTGCTCCCGGGTGTCGGCTCCCATGTCCTCGAGGTGCTTGCCCTTGGTCTCCTGCACCCAGCGCCAGACGAACAGGAACGACAGCACCGCGCACAGCGCGTAGAAGCCGTAAGCGATGCCCAGCGAGAAGTCGCCCAGCGCCGGGAACGACGCGGTGATCGCGCAGTTGGCCACCCACTGGGCGGCGGCGGCCAGGCCCAGCGCGGCGCCGCGGATGCGGTTGGGGAACATCTCGCCGAGCAGCACCCACACCACCGGGCCCCACGACATGCCGAACGACACCACGAACAGGTTGGCCGCCACCAACGCGATCGGCCCGGCCGCGCCGGTCAGATCGGGCTGGCCGTCGACGACCGGCGCGGTCCCGAAGATCACCGCCATGGTGCCCAGCGTGATCGCCATGCCCGCCGACCCGACCAACAGCAGCGGTTTGCGTCCGACCTTGTCGATCAACGCGATCGCGATCAGCGTGGTGACGATGTTGGTCACCGAGGTGATCACGGTGATGACGAACGCCTGGCTCTCACCGAATCCGACGGCCTCCCACAGCACGTTCGAGTAGTAGAAGATCACGTTGATGCCGACGAACTGCTGGAACACCGACAGCAGCACACCGACCCAGACGATGCCGTAGAGGCCGCCGGTCGGCTTGCGCAGATCCCGCCAGGACGGTGGTTTCTCCGACTGCAGCGATTCCTTGATCCTGCTGATGGTCAGCTCGAGGTTCTTCTCCCCCAGCAGCTTGGTGAGCACCCGCCGGGCTTCCGGGATCCGGTACGTGGCAACGAGATAGCGCGGTGATTCCGGGATCGTGAACGCCAGCGCACCGTAGACCACGGCGGGCACCGCCATCACCAGGAACATCCAGCGCCAAGCCTCCATACCGAGCCACAGCTCTTCGCGTGAACCGCCGGCGATGTGCGCGAGCAGCGCGTCGATCGCCAGCGAGATGAAGATGCCGGAGACGATCGCCAGCTGCTGCAGCGAGCCGAGCCTGCCGCGGATCCGCGGCGGAGACGTCTCGGCGATGTAGGCGGGCGCGATCACCGATGCCACGCCCACCCCGATGCCGCCGATGACGCGGAACAGGCCGAAGATCGCCACGTTGGTCGCCAGCCCGGTACCGAAGGCGCTGACCAGGAACAGCAGTGCGGCGATCTTCATCACCGACAGCCTGCCGATCTTGTCGGCCAACCGGCCGGCCACCACCGCGCCCAGCGCCGCGCCGATCAGCGCGGCCGCCACGGCCACGCCGGTCACGGTCTTGCTGATCTGGAAGTAGTCCTCGACCGCGGACACCGCGCCGTTGATGACTGCGCTGTCGTACCCGAACAGCAGGCCGCCCAGCGCCGCCACGGACGCGATTCGGACCACGCGGCCGCTGTGTTCGGTGTCCTCGTAGTCGATGCCTGTCGTGTGTTCACCAGCGGGCCCGTGAGTCATGCGACGACCTTCCGCATCAGTGCGTGATGGAGGTCACATTCAATCACAGACCGGCTGTCACGCGGTGTGTTCTTCGGTGCGCGCGATCAGTTCCCGGTAGATGACGCGCAGATCGGCGGTACCCACCTGCGCCAGCGAGGAAACCTGCCGTCGCCGTGGACCGTCCGGCACCGCTATGTCGTTGGGGACCACCAGCACCGGGCAGCCGGCGCTCTCGGCGGCCGCGGTTCCGGTGACCGAATCCTCGACGGCCAGGCAATCGGTCGGCGGCACGCCCAGCAACTGCGCCGCCCGGCGGTAGGCGTCCGGCGCCGGTTTGCCGCGCGGCACCTCGTCACCGCAGACGGTCGCTGAGAAATAGTGGGTGCCAATGCTTCTCAACGCCTGGTCGGTCAGAGCGCGTTGGGTGTTGGTAACCAACGCCATCGGAGTGTGTTCGAAGGCAAGTTCTTCCAACAATTCGCGCGCGCCGTCGCACCACGGCAGGCCCGCGGCGAAAAGCTCACCGGTGTAGTCGTGGAGCCAGCGGCTGGATTCAGCCATCGCCGCGGGATCGAGGTCGAGCCCGAGGTCGGTGTAGACAGTGCGGATGGTGTCCTCGGCCGAGCCGCCGACCATCGACGCGCGGACTTCCGGAGTCATCTGGCCGCCGAGTTCGGCGTAGAGCGCGGCCAACGACACGTCCCACAGTTTTTCCGAATCGACAAGCGTGCCATCCATATCGAAGAGCACGGCTTTCATCTGCGGCACCTGCCGAACGGCTGCTCGTGTTCGAAACTCAGCCCGATGTTGATGTACAACTTCACGTTCGCGGCACGCAGTGCTCAATCCTCCGGGTTGTAACCGAGGTTCGGCGCCAGCCAGCGCTCGGCCTCCTGCAGGGTCCAGCCCTTTCGTTTCGCGTAGTCAGCGACCTGATCCTGGGCCAGCCGGCCGACGACGAAGTACTGCGACTGCGGATGCGAGAAGTACCAACCGCTGACGGCGGCACCGGGCCACATCGCCATCGACTCGGTCAGTTCGATACCGGTTCGCTCCTTGACGTCCATCAGCCTCCAGAGCGTCACCTTCTCGGTGTGCTCGGGGCAGGCCGGATAGCCGGGAGCGGGCCGGATCCCCACGTACTTCTCCCCGATGAGCGCCTCGTTGTCGAGCTGCTCGTCGGGCTGGTAGCCCCAGAACTCCGTGCGGACCCGCTGGTGCATCCGCTCGGCGAACGCCTCGGCCAGCCGGTCGGCGAGCGACTCCAGCAGGATCGCGCTGTAGTCGTCGTTGTCGGCCTTGAACTCGATGATCTTGTCCTGGCTGCCCAGGCCCGCGGTGACGGCGAACGCACCGATGTGGTCGGCCAGGCCGGTCTCCTTGGGTGCGACGAAATCACCGAGTGACCGGTTCGGGATGCCGTCGCGGTGCTCGCCCTGCTGGCGCAGGTTGTGCAGCGTGGTCAGCACCTCGGTGCGGGTGTCGTCGGTGTAGACCTCGATGTCGTCGCCGACGGCGTTCGCGGGGAAGAAACCGATCACCCCGTTGGCGGTCAGCCACTTCTCCTTGATCAGGGTGTCGAGCATCTCCTGGGCGTCGTCGTACAGCTTGCGCGCCGCCTCGCCGGACGCCGGGTTGTTGAGGATGTCGGGGAACCGGCCCTTCATCTCCCAGGCGTTGAAAAACGGCTGCCAGTCGATGAATTCGCGGAGCTCGGCGAGGTCATAATCGAGGAACTCGCGGATGCCCGCGCCGGTCGCCGGCGCCGGCGGCGTGTAGCCGGCCCAGTCGATCGGCGTCCGGTTCGCGCGGGCCTTCTCCAGCGTCAGCATCGGCCGCTCGTTCTTCTGCGCGTGCCGCTCCCGCAGCGAGGCGTAGTCCTTCTCGGTCGCCTCGAGCAGCGCCGGGCGCTGCTTGTCGTCGAGCAGCGCGGCCGCTACCGGCACCGAGCGGGACGCGTCCTTGACCCAGACCACCGGGCCGGACCGGCGCGGCGAGATCTTCACGGCCGTGTGGGCGCGCGAGGTCGTCGCCCCGCCGATCAGCAGCGGGATCTCCAAACCTGCGCGTTCCATCTCGACGGCGAAGTTCGACATCTCGTCCAGCGACGGCGTGATCAGGCCCGACAGGCCGATGATGTCGGCGTCGTGCTCCTTGGCCGCGTCCAGGATCTTCTGCGCGGGCACCATCACACCGAGGTCGATCACCTCGAAGTTGTTGCACTGCAGCACAACTCCGACGATGTTCTTGCCGATGTCGTGCACGTCGCCCTTGACGGTCGCCATCACGATGGTGCCGTTGGTGTCTTTCGAGCCGGTTGTACCGGCCTCTTCCTTCTCGGCCTCGATGAACGGCAGCAGGTACGCGACGGCCTTCTTCATCACCCGCGCCGACTTCACCACCTGCGGCAGGAACATCTTGCCCGAGCCGAACAGGTCACCGACGACGTTCATGCCGTCCATCAGCGGGCCCTCGATCACCTCGATCGGGCGCCCGCCGGCCGCGGCGATCTCGGCGCGCAGTTCCTCGGTGTCCTCGTCGACGTGCGCGTCGATGCCCTTGACCAGGGCGTGGGTGACCCGCTCTCGCACCGGCAGGCTGCGCCACTCGGCGGCGGCGGGATCTTCACCCTTGTCCGTGCTGTTGAACCGTTCGGCGATCTCCAGCAGCCGCTCGGCGGCGTCGGGGCGACGGTTCAGCACGACGTCCTCGATGCGGTCCCGCAGTTCGGCGTCGATCGAGTCGTAGGGCACCAGCGCGCCGGCGTTGACGATGCCCATGTCCAGGCCGGCCTTGATGGCGTGGAACAGGAACACCGCGTGGATCGCCTCGCGCACCGGGTTGTTGCCGCGGAACGAGAACGACACGTTGGAGATGCCGCCGGAGAGGTGCACCCCGGGCAGGTTCTCCTTGATCCACGCGCAGGCTTCGATGAAGTCGATGCCGTAGGTGGCGTGCTCCTCGATGCCCGTGGCGAGCGCGAAGCAGTTCGGGTCGAAGATGATGTCTTCGGCCGGGAAGCCGACCTGTTCGGTCAGGATCCGGTAGGCCCGCCCGCAGATCTCCTTGCGGCGCTCCAGGTTGTCGGCCTGGCCCTGTTCGTCGAAGGCCATCACGACGACGGCGGCGCCGAACTTGCGGCACAGCCGGGCCTCGCGGATGAACTTCTCCTCGCCCTCCTTCATGGAGATCGAGTTGACGATCGGCTTGCCCTGCACGTTCTTCAGGCCGGCCTCGATGACCTCCCACTTGGACGAGTCGATCATCACCGGGACGCGGCTGATGTCCGGTTCGGAGGCGATGAGCTTGGTGAACCGGTCCATCGCGGCGACGCCGTCGATCATGCCCTCGTCCATGTTGATGTCGATGACCTGCGCACCGACCTCGACCTGCTGCAGGGCCACCGACAGCGCGGTGTCGTAGTCCTCGGCCTTGATCAGGTTGCGGAACCGGGCGGAGCCGGTGATGTTGGTGCGCTCACCGATGTTGACGAACAGCGAGTCTTCGTCGATGTTCAGCGGCTCCAGGCCCGACAACCGGGTGGCGACGGGGATGTCCGGCACCTGGCGGGGCGCCTTGCCCTCGACGACCTTGGCGATCTCGGCGATGTGCGCAGGCGTCGTCCCGCAGCACCCGCCGACCAGGTTGACGAAGCCGGCCTCGGCGAAGTCGGCGACGTAGGAGGCCTGGCGCTGCGCCGACTCGTCGTACTCGCCAAACGCGTTGGGCAGGCCCGCATTCGGGTAGCAGGACACGAACGTGTCCGCGATGCGCGACATCTCGGCGATGTAGGGCCGCATCTCGGGCGCCCCCAGCGCGCAGTTGAGGCCGACCGCGAGCGGCTTGGCGTGCCGGACCGAGTTCCAGAACGCCTCGGTGACCTGACCGGACAGTGTCCGCCCGGAGGCGTCGGTGATGGTGCCCGAGATGATCACCGGCCAGCGTCGTCCGCGCTCCTCGAACAGCGTCTCGATGGCGAAGATCGCTGCCTTGGCGTTCAGCGTGTCGAAGATCGTCTCGACGATCAGGAGGTCGGCGCCGCCGTCGACCAGGCCGTTGGCGGCCTCGAGGTAGGCGGCGACCAGCTTGTCGTAGGTGACGTTGCGGGCGCCGGGGTCGTTGACGTCGGGCGAGATCGATGCGGTCCGCGTCGTCGGCCCGAGCGCCCCGGCGACGTAGCGTGGCTTGTCCGGGGTGCTGAACTCGTCGCACGCGGTGCGCGCCAGCGCGGCGCCGGCGTAGTTCAGCTCGTAGCTGAGTTCTTCCATCCCGTAGTCGGACAGCGAGATCGCGTTCGCATTGAACGTGTTGGTCTCGAGCAGGTCGGCGCCCGCCTCGAGGTACTCGCGGTGGATCCCCTCGATGATGTGGGGCTGCGTCAGGTTGAGCAGGTCGTTGTTGCCGACGACGTCGCTGGGCCAGTCCTTGAACCGCTCGCCGCGGTAGCCGGCCTCGTCGGGCCGGTCGCGCTGGATGGCGGTGCCCATCGCGCCGTCGATCACCATGATCCGCTGACCGAGAGTCGCGGTGAGTTCATCCGTGCAGTCAGGGCGGATGTTGGGCGTGAATGTCACGTGCACTCCTTCCTCAGCGGAAGGCGTCCTTGACTTCGCCGAGCGTGGCGGACGCCGGCCGGGACCGGGATCCGTTGCAACGCCTCTCGACGAACAAAGTCTACGTCGTCATCAGATCGACGTCTGGACGCCCGGCAGTGTCGTGCTTACCACGGTCAACGCGACTGCCGCCACGCGTTATTTCGTCTATCGGACAGCGGGGCGACGCTGCCCGCGATCGCTGCCTACGGGCACACGACCACAGTAGTCGGGCAACACAAATCACCCGGGCGTCGATGCCCGTCGCGGGACCCGTGCAGGGCTTACGCTGGCGATGTGACCCCGTCGGATGCGAGCGGTTTCAAACCGCCCGACCTGCCTCAACTCAACGACACCATCATCGTCGCGGCCTTCGAGGGCTGGAACGACGCCGGTGACGCGGCCAGTGACGCCCTGGAGCACCTGGACGCGATCTGGGAGGCCGAAACGATCATCGAGATCGACGACGAGGCCTACTACGACTACCAGGTCAACCGGCCGGTGATCCGGATGGTCGACGGCGTCACCCGCGAACTGGTGTGGCCGTCGATGCGGATCTCGCACTGCCGCCCGCCGGGGTCGGACCGCGACATCGTGCTGATGCACGGCGTCGAACCCAACATGCGCTGGCGCACGTTCTGCGCCGAGCTGCTGGCCGTCGCCGACAAGCTCAACGTGCAGACCGTCGTCATTCTCGGCGCGCTGCTGGCCGACACCCCGCACACCCGGCCGGTGCCGGTGTCGGGTGCGGCGTACTCCCGCGATTCGGCGCAGACCTTCGGGCTGGAGGAGACCCGCTACGAGGGCCCGACCGGGATCGCGGGCGTGTTCCAGGACGCCTGCGTGCAGGCCGGGATCCCCGCGGTGACGTTCTGGGCCGCGATCCCCCACTACGTGTCGCAGCCGCCGAACCCGAAGGCGACGGTCGCGTTGCTGCGCCGCGTCGAGGACGTGCTCGACGTCGAGGTTCCGCTGGCCGACTTGCCGAGCGCGGCCGAGGAATGGGAGCAGGCCGTGTCGGAGATGACGGCCGAGGACGACGAGATCGCCGAGTACGTGCAGTCGCTGGAGGAGCGCGGCGACGCGGAGGTCGACATGACCGAGGCGCTCGGCAAGATCGACGGCGACGCGCTGGCCGCGGAGTTCGAGCGCTACCTGCGCCGGCGCGGCCCAGGCTTTCGCGGCTGAGGTTTTAGGGTGGCGAGTGGCCAGTTATCCCGCGCGTTTCCTTGATCCGCGTCGGATAAGTGGCCACTCGGCCCGATAGATCACCGCTTTTCGAGCGCCTCGGTGCGCGCGCTCATCGAGCGGCCGAGTTCGGCGACCTCGGCGTCCATCTTGGGCAGCAGCTCGGGCACCGACTTGAGCGTGGCGCGCTCCCCCAGCGGCGACGCCAGCAGCGGCTTGAGCCACCGCAGCAGACCGACGAACCGCGGACAGTTGATCTGCCGCTTGCGGGCCTCGATGCCGGCGACGAACAGCTCGCCGCACTTCTCCACCGAGGTGGTCTTGCCCAGCGGGCCGGGCAGTGAGTCGAGCATCTTGCGGGCGCTCGGCAGGTCCGAGCGGCTCTCCCGGACCAGCGGCGTGTCGACCCACAGCATGTGCGCCGACCCGACGTCGACGCCTTGGTGCGCAACCTCCAGGCGCAGGGCGTTGGCGAAGTGTTCGGCGGCCGCCTTGGAGGCGTCGTAGGGGGCCATGCCCGCGGAGGCGGCGTAGGCGGCGGCCGACGACACCACCAGCACGTAGCCGCGCCGCTCGATCACCGAGGGCAGCGCGGCGCGCACGGTGTGGAAGACGCCGACGACGTTGACGTCCATGATCGTCTGGAACGCCTGCGGGTCGACGCCGAGCACCGAGCCGTAGGTCGCGATGCCGGCGTTGGCCATCACGATGTCGATGCCGCCGAACCGTTCGACGCCCTTGGCGACCGCCGCCTCCATCGCCGCCAGGTCGCGCACGTCGGCGACCGCCGTCACCACCCCGTCCTCGCCGAACCGCGCGGCCACCTGGGCCAGCCGGTCGGCGTCCAGATCGGTGAGCACCAGCTTGGCGCCCTTGTCGTGCAGCCGGCGGGCCACTTCTTCGCCGATGCCGTTCGCCCCGCCGGTGATCAACGCGACTTTGCCGCTCAGTGAACTCATGGCGGTCAAGTTACCGGGTCACCCGCCGGGCCCGGTGTGGATCTACAGGCGGATGCCCAGCAGTGCGTCGGCGGCCGTCGCGACCAGCCGGCCCGCCTGCGGGTCGTGGCCGCCGTAGGTCAGCGCGTCGGTGGCCCAACCATCAAGCGCGGCAAGCGCTTTGGGGGTGTCCAGATCGTCGGCCAGGTACTGGCGGACCCGGGCGACGACGTCGGTCGCGTCGGGTGCGCCGTCGAGTGCGACCGCGGCGCGCCACCGGTCCAGCCGGTCCTGCGCTTCGGCCAGCACGGCGTCGCTCCAGTACCGGTCCTCGCGGTAGTGGTCGGCGAACAGCCCGAGCCGGATCGCGGCGGGATCGACGCCGTCGGCGCGCAGCCGCGACACCAGCACCAGGTTGCCGCGGCTCTTGCTCATCTTGTGGCCGTCCCAGCCGATCATGCCCGCGTGCACGTAGTGGCGCGCGAAGCGGCGCTCGCCGGTCACACATTCGGCGTGGGCGGCCGAGAACTCGTGGTGCGGGAAGATCAGGTCGCTGCCGCCGCCCTGGATGTCGAGGTCGGTGCCGATGCGGCTCAGCGCGATCGCCGCGCACTCCACGTGCCAGCCCGGCCTGCCCGGCCCGAACGGCGACGGCCAGCTCGGCTCGCCCGGGCGCTGCGCACGCCACAGCAGCGCGTCGAGTTCGTCGCTCTTACCGGGCCGCTCCGGGTCGCCACCCCGTTCGGCGAACAGCCGGCGCATCGTGTCGCGGTCATAGCCGGACTCGTAGCCGAACTGCGGGGTGGCGTCGGCGCGGAAGTAGACGTCGGGGTATTCGGCGTCATCGACGATGTAGGCGGCGCCGGAGGCGAGCAGCTTCTCGGTCACCTCGATCACCTCGGCGATGGCGTCGGTGGCCGCGACGTAGTCGTGCGGGGGCAGCACCCGCAGCGCCGCCATGTCCTCACGGAACAAGTCGATCTCGCGGTCGCCGAGGTCGCGCCAGTCGATGCCGTCGCGGGCGGCGCGCTCGAACAGCGGGTCGTCGACGTCGGTGATGTTCTGCACGTAGTGCACCCGGTGCCCGGCGTCGAGCCAGACGCGGTGCACGAGGTCGAACGCCAGATAGGTCGCGGCGTGGCCGAGATGGGTGGCGTCGTACGGGGTGATCCCGCAGACGTACATGGTGGCGGTCTCGCCCGCGGTGACCGGCCGGACCTGCCGGTCGGCGCTGTCGTAGAGGCGAAGCTGCGGACCCCGGCCCGGCAGCGCCGGAACCTCGGGAGCCGGCCACGTGTTCATAGCGTCGACTTTAGGCATCGCCGTGAGCGACAACGCGGGGGCCTGTTTCATTCCCCGGTTCACCGCCCGAAGCGGCTCCGGTAGGCCGACAGGATGCCGTCGAGCAGGGCCTCGCTCAGCTCCGGTCGACACATCAACAGGTCGGGCAGGTACGGGTCGGGCCGGTTGTAGATCAGCTCGGAGCCGTCCAGTCGCGTCGCGTGCAGGCCCGCGGCCTGCACGACACCGGCCGGCGCCGCCGAGTCCCACTCCCACTGACCGCCGGCGTGCAGATAGGCGTCGACGTCGCCGCGCACGACGGCCATCGCCTTGGCGCCTGCCGACCCGATCCGCACCAGCTGGATGTCCATCCGGTCGCGTAGCCACCACAGCACCGGCGGCGGCCGGTTGGCGCTGGCGGTGATCAGGATCGGCCCCTCCTTGCGCGGTGGCGGCGGGGCGACGGTGTCGGTGCGGTAGACCTCGTGGCGGGCGGGCAGCGCGACGGCGGCGTCGGTGATCCGCCCGTTGGGTCCTCCGTCGCGGCGCCACAGCGCGATGTGCACCGCCCAGTCGGTGCGCCGCGGCAGGGAGAACTCGTGGGTGCCGTCGACGGGGTCGACGATCCACACCCGGTCGGCGTCGACGCGCGCCAGGTCGTCGACGGCCTCCTCGGACAGCACCGCGTCGTCGGGGCGCGCGTCACGGAGGCGGTCGAGGATGAACTTGTTGGCCAGTTTGTCACCCGCGTCGCCGAGGTCGTAGGGGTCGTAGAAGCCGATCTCCTCGCGGACCCGCAACAGCATCTCGCCCGCGTCCGCGGCCACCTCGGCGGCCAGCGCCGCATCAGACTGCGTCATCGATCTAGAACGCCGGCCACGGGATGGGGCGGCGACGATCCGGCGTCGGCATGACCGGATCATTCAGCAGCCCAACGGTTCTCGACAGCAGCGCACCGATCTCCCGTTCGGTGATGTGCGCGCACAGCTCGTCGGCCAGCCCGTCGCGCAGCGCATCACGCAACGCCGCCACCGATTCGAGCGTCTGGTCGTCGACGGGTTTGCCGGCCCAGCCCCACAGCACGGTGCGCAGTTTGTCCTCGACGTGCAGCGTCACCCCGTGGTCGACGCCGTACACCCGGCCGTCGACGCCGCACAGGATGTGGCCGCCCTTGCGGTCGGCGTTGTTGACCAGCACGTCGAACACCGCCATGCGGCGCAGACGCTCGTCGTCGGCGTGCACCAGCGTCACCTCGTCGCCGGCGTAGTCGTAGGCCTGCAGGATCGGCAGGAACCCCGGCGGAACCCGCCCTGCGGGCAGCAGGTCCACCAGGTCCGGCCCGGTCGGCTGTTCCTCGTCGACCTCGTCACCGGGCTGATCCACCCACAGCTGCACCATGCCCTCGCCGGCCGGTCCGCCGCGAATGATGGTGTAGGGCACGATATTCCAGCCCAGCGCCGCCGACACCAGGTAGGCGCCGCGCTCGCGACCGGCCAGCGTGCCGTCCGGAAAGTCCCACAGCGGGGCCTCGCCGGCGACCGGCTTGTACACGCAATGCACCTGTCGCTCACCGAGACTGGCCTCACACAGGAAGGTCGCGTTGCTCGCCGACCGGATCCGTCCGATGACGGTCAGCTCACCGCGCTGCAGGATTGTGTCGGCGTCCCCGTCGCCGGACCCGCCCTCAGATGTCGACGTCATCGTCGGACTCGGCGAAGGCGCCGCGCCGGTAGCCGTTGGTGCGCACGCAGATGTGGCCTTCGGGGTCCAGTGGTTCGTCGCACAGCGGGCACGGCGGCCGGCCGGCGGAGATGACCCGGTTCGAGCGGGTGGCGAACTCGCGGGCGGACTCGGGGGTCAAGAAGACGCGCACCGCGTCGGGCCCGTCCTCGGCGTCGTCGAGCACCACCGACGCGTCGAACTCGGTTTCCGACACCGCGAGCAGCTCGACGACGACGGTCTGCGCCTCGGAGTCCCAGCCCAGACCCATGGTGCCGACCCGGAACTCCGCGTCGACCGGGGTGATCAGCGGGCTGAGGTCCTCCACCTCGCCGGTGTCGGGCGGGATCGGGGTGCCGAAGCGTCGGTTGATCTCGAGCAGCAGCGCAGCGATCCGCTCGGCGAGCACCGCAACCTGTTGCTTCTCCAGCACCACCGAGACCACGCGCTTGTCGTGGACGGCCTGCAGGTAGAACGTTCGGTTGCCCGGCTGGCCGACGGTCCCGGCCACGAAGCGGTCGGGTGTGCGGAAGACGTGAATTGCGCGGGGCATGGCACCTTCCAAAATACCGGCTGGGGGTCTTCGGCCGTAAATGCGACTACCCGGTGGAGCCGCCGACCACGGCATCCTCCGGCGGCACCTCACCCTGCTCGGCGCCGGACTGGCCGTCGGGCTGGGCGGGTTTCGGGATCAGGCCCGATGTGAGGTTCGCGCCCGTGTGGTTGACGTGGATCACAAACGGCCGCAGCGTGGTGTACCGGATCACGCTGACCGACGCCGGATCGGCGGTGATCCGCTGGAAGCTGTCGAGGTGGGTGCCCAGCGCGTCGGCGATGACGGCCTTGATGACGTCGCCGTGGGTGCACGCCACCCACAGCACGTCGCCGTCGTGTTCGGCGGCCAGCCGCCGGTCGTGGTCACGGATCGCGGCCACCGCCCGGGCTTGTACCTGGGCCAAGCCCTCGCCGTCGGGGAACACCGCGGCGCTGGGCTGCTGCTGGACCACCGCCCACAAGGGCTCCTTGACCAGTTCGCCGATCTTGCGGCCGGTCCAGGCGCCATAGTCGACCTCGGAGATCCGCTCGTCGACGACCGGGCTGAGACCCAACGCGTCGGCCAGCGGCGCCACGGTCCGTTCGCAGCGCAGCAGCGGCGAGCGCACGATGGCGCGGATCGGCAGCGACCCGATCCGCTCCACCACGGCTTGGGCCTGCTCGCGACCCTTGTCGTCGAGGTCGACGCCTTCGGAGCGGCCGGCCAGCGTGTGCGCGGTGTTCGACGTGGAGCGGCCGTGCCGCAGCAGCAGCACGGTCATGTCGCGGCCACCACCCCGGTGCCGAGCAGGATGAGCACGACGGTGCCCAGCAGCACCCGGTAGCCGACGAACCAGTACATGCTGTGCCGGACCAGGAACCGCAGGAACCAGGCCACCGCGGCGAAGCCGACGAAGAACGCGATCACCGTCGCCACCAACAGCTGCGGACCGCTGGCGCTCATCCCCTCCCCGACCGGGTTGAACGCGTCGGGCAGCGAGAACAGGCCGGAGGCGAACACCGCCGGGATGGCCAGCAGGAAACCGAACCGGGCCGCCAGCTCACGGTCGAGCCCGAGGAACAGGCCCGCGCTGATCGTCGCCCCGGACCGGGACACGCCCGGCAGCAGCGCCAGGCACTGCGCCAGCCCGACGATGATGCTGTCGCGGCACGTGAGCTGCTCGACGTGGCGGACCTGGCGGCCGAAGTACTCTGCGGCGGCGATGACGGCCGAGAACACGATCAGCGCGATCGCGATCGCCCACAGGTTCCGTGCGCCCGTTCGGATTTCGTCCTTGAACAGCAGGCCGAACACGCCGATCGGGATGGTGCCGATGATGACGTACCAGCCCAGCCAGTAGTCGGCGCTGCGGTGGGCCTTGACGAGCAGCCCGTTGAACCAGGCCTTGATGATGCGGCCGATGTCTTTGGCGAAGTACAGCAGCACCGCGAGTTCGGTGCCCAGTTGGGTGACGGCGGTGAACGACGCGCCCGCGTCGTGGGTGAAGAACACCCGCGACGCGATGGCCAGGTGCCCGGACGACGAGACCGGCAGGAATTCGGTTAGGCCCTGCAGGATCGCGAGTACGACAACTTGCACCCACGACATCGCCGGCACGTCCGTCACGACGACGACCGTACCGTGGGCGGGTGTTAGCGGCTGGCCCGCGCCACCGGCTGCGCGTCGGCGACCGCGTCGCGCACGGCCGCGCCGAGGCTGCGCCGGTCGGTGAGGTCGATGTCGGTCAGCTTGCGGCTGGCGACCGCGACCACGTCCTCCTCGAGCGGGACCGGACCGGTCAGCCGGGGCCGGTAGACCTCGACGCGCAGCTGCTGGCGCTCAACCTGGAACGAGAACGTCCGCCCGTCACCCACCTGGCCAAACCCGCTGGCGTGTACACCAGTGGTGATGTCCTCCAGAGCAAACGCCCCGGCGCCCAGTTCCCGGTCTGCGGCCAAGGTCATGATCGCACCCTACCGCCGGCCCACTCACCGGCTGGGAGGCCACGACGAGCGGCGCGAAATACACGGTGAACGGTCTGCCTAGACTGGCCGTTTGATCGATATCCGGAAGCCACGACCGAGAGCTACCCCGTGCCGCCCTGCCTAAACTCGCCGAACCGGCTCCTTCGCCCGATCCTGGCGACGCTGGCAATCACGCTGGTCAGCGCGTGTTCGAGCAATCCCGCCGAGGCGCCGCCGCCGACCATCGCCCCTGCGCAGGCCGCCGTGTCCCCGCCGGTCACCGGGCGGCCCGACGGTGAGGTGCGGCCGCTGTCCGCCAAGGCGCAGGCGGCGACGGTCGACGCGGCGACCGGCGCGTTGGCGGTGCTGGCGCCTGGGCCCGCGGAGGGGTCGGTGGTGACGGTGTTCGGACCCGACGGGGCCCGGCCGGTCGCGCTGCCGGGCCGGGCGGTCGCGCTGGCCGGCGACGGCGACGGCCGCGTCGTCGCCGCGACGCGGGGCGGCTACTACCGCATCGACCTGGCCGCGGGTACCGCCGACAAGGTCGAGGTCGAGGGGCACCAGGGCACCGAGTTCACCGCGATCGCGCGCCGCGCGGACGGTCGGCTGGTGCTGGGCAGCGCGGACGGCGCGGTCTACACGCTGGGGTCCGACACGTCGGTGACCGCCGAACTGAAGGTCTTCGCCCGCGTCGATGCGCTTGTCACACAGGGGAATACGGCGGTGGTGCTGGACCGTGCCCAGACCTCGGTGACGGCGGTGTCCGAGAACGGCGACAGTGCCGAGCAGGCGTTGCGGGCCGGCGAGGGCGCGACGACGATGGCCGCCGACGACGTCGGCCGGGTCCTGGTCGCCGACACCCGCGGGCAGGGCCTGCTGGTGTTCAGCGTCGACCCGCTGATCCTGCGTCAGCGGTATCCGGTCCGCGACGCCCCCTACGGTCTGGCCGGTTCGTCGACGCTGGCCTGGGTGTCGCAGACCGCGTCGAACACCGTCGTTGGCTACGATCTGGCCACCGGTATCCCCGTCGAGAAGGTGCGTTATCGAACCGTGCAGCAACCTGACTCTCTCGCCTATGACGAATCCTCTGGCACGCTGTACGTCGTGTCCGGATCCGGAGCGGGTGTGCAGGTGATCGCCGATGCCGCGGGCGGTCGCCCGTGAGCACGATCAACCACGGCCGGATGCCGAAGGGCTGGGACCAGGACCTCTCCGACGATTACGAGTGGATACCGCTGCGGCTGCCGCCGGACGTCACCCGCCTGAGCGCGTCGACGCGGCTGTCCATCGAGGCCGAGTACCGCGGCTGGGAACTGACCCGCGTGCGAGCCTACACCGACGGGTCCCGGCGGGTGCTGCTGCGGCGCAAGAAGACCGCCGCCGACCGCGCGGTCCTACCCGAGCAGCCCGCGCAGTGACCCGTTGATGTACCGCGCGCTGCGGCGGGCGCTGTTTCTCGTTGCGCCCGAACGCATTCACACCTGGATCTTCGCCGCGCTGCGGGCGGCCACGTATCTGTCCTGGCCGCGCCGCGGGCTCAAACGATGGCTGGGCCCGCGCGACCCGGTGCTGGCGACCACCGTGTTCGGGGTGCACTTCCCCGGACCGCTGGGCCTGGCGGCCGGGTTCGACAAGAACGGCAGCGGCCTGAACACCTGGGGCGCGCTCGGTTTCGGCTACGCCGAGGTGGGCACCGTTACCGCGCAGGCCCAGCCCGGCAACCCGGCGCCGCGGATGTTCCGACTGCCTGAGGATCGCGCGCTGCTGAACCGGATGGGGTTCAACAATCACGGCGCCGGCGAACTCGCGATCAAGCTGACCCGGCACGTCCCCGATGTGCCGATCGGGGTGAACATCGGCAAGACCAAGGTGACCCCGCCCGAGCAGGCGGTGCAGGACTACGCGGCGTCGGCCCGGCTGCTGGGCCCGCTCGCGTCGTTCGTCGTGGTCAACGTCAGCTCGCCGAACACGCCGGGACTGCGCGACCTGCAGGCCGTGCAGTCGCTACGCCCGATCCTGGCCGCCGTGCGGGCCGAGACCACCAAACCGGTGCTGGTCAAGATCGCACCGGACCTGTCCGATCAGGACGTCGACGAAATCGCCGACCTGGCAGTCGAATTGGGCTTGGCGGGCGTCGTCGCCACCAACACCACGGTCTCGCGCGAGGGGCTGGCCACACCGGGTGTTGCCGACCTCGGCGTCGGCGGGATCTCCGGGCCGCCGGTCGCGCGGCGTTCGGTCGAGGTGCTGCGCAGGCTCTACCGGCGCGTCGGTGACCGGCTGGCGCTCATCAGCGTCGGCGGGATCGAAACCGCCGACGACGCCTGGGAGCGGATCGTCTCCGGGGCATCGCTGCTGCAGGGCTACACCGGGTTCGTCTACGGCGGCGGGCTGTGGGCCAAACACATCCACGACGGCATCGCCCGCCGCCTGCATGACGAGGGTTTCACCTCGCTGGCCGAGGCGGTCGGCTCGGCGGTGCGCTAACTTTTCGCGCCGATTTCTACGCCAGGGTCGCGAAATCGTCGAATCGACGACCGCTGCGTAGATCTCGGCGAAACGGATCGCTACTTCTGCTCGTAGGTGGCGTGGATCATCGCCCGGGCGATCGCCTGCTGGAACAGGTTGAAGCCGAGGTACGCCGGAGTCGCGTCCTCGGGCAGGTCCAGCTTCTCGGCGCCGACGGCGTGCACGACGATGAAGTAGCGGTGCGGGCCGTGCCCCGGCGGCGGGGCGGCGCCGATGAAGCGCTTGGCGCCCGCGTCGTTGCGCAGGGTGATCGCGTCGCCGGGCAGGCTGCTGCCGTCACCGATGCCCTCGGGCAGTTCGGTCACGGTGGCGGGCAGGTTGGCCACGGCCCAGTGCCAGAAGCCCGAGGCGGTCGGCGCGTCGGGGTCGTAGACGGTGACCGCGAAGCTGCGGGTCTCCTCCGGGAAGCCCGACCACGTCAGGTGCGGGGAGATGTCGCTGCCACCGGCACCCATGATGCCGCTGACCTGATCGTTGCCGAACGGCTGGCCGTCGCTGATGGTGTTCGACGTCAACGTGAACGACGGCAACTCGGGCAGGAAGTCGTACGGGTTGTAATCAAACGCCATGACATGTCCTTTCGGTCGGATCAGCTGTGCAGAAGGAAGTGCTCGAGAACCTGGGTACCGAACCTCAACGCGTCGACGGGTACCCGCTCGTCGACGCCGTGGAACAACGCGCTGAAGTCCAGATCGGGCGGCAGCTGCAGGGGCGCGAAGCCGAAGCATCGAATTCCCAACTGCGCGAACGCTTTTGCGTCAGTTCCGCCGGAGAGCATGTACGGCACGATGCGGGCGTCGGGGTCGACCGACAGGATCGCGCCGTTCATCGCGTCGACCAGGTCGCCGTCGAAGGTGGTCTCGTACGACGGCAGTTCGGTGACCCACTCGCGCGTCACGTTCGGGCCGAGCAGCTCGTCGACCTCGCGTTCGAACGCGGCCTGGCGGCCGGGCAGGATGCGGCAGTCGACGATGGCCTCGGCCGACGCCGGGATCACGTTGGCCTTGTAGCCGGCCTTGAGCATCGTCGGGTTGGCGGTGTCGCGCAGCGTGGCGCCGACGATGCGCGCGATCGGGCCGAGCTTGGCGATCGCGCCGGGCAGATCCGGCGAGTCGACGTCGAAGGTGTAGCCGGTCTCCTCGGTGACGGCCTGCAGGAACTGGCCGACGGCGTCGGTCATCACCAGCGGGAACTCGTGGCGACCGAGTTTGGCGACGGCCTCGGCGACCGCGGTGACCGAGTTGCTGTCGTGGATCATCGAGCCGTGGCCGGCATGGCTGCGCGCGGTCAGCTTCATCCAGTTCATCGACTTCTCGGCGGTCTCGACCAGGTACAGCCGCCGCTCGCCGCCGTCCTTACGCGGGACGGTCAGCGAGAACCCGCCGACCTCCCCGACCGCCTCGGTGACGCCTGCGAACAGGTCGGGCCGGTGCTTGACCAGCCAGTGCGAGCCGAACTTGCCGCCGGCCTCCTCGTCGGACAGGAACGCGAAGACCAGGTCGCGCGGCGGGGTGATGCCGGAGCGCTTGAAGTGGCGTGCGATCGCGATCAGCATGCCGCACATGTCTTTCATGTCGACCGCCCCGCGGCCCCACACGTAGCCGTTCTCCACCGCCCCGGAGAACGGGTGCACGCTCCAGTCGGAGGCCTCGGCGGGCACCACGTCGAGGTGCCCGTGCAGCAGCAGCGCGCCGCGCGATCGGTCGGCGCCTTCCAGCCTTGCGAATACGTTGCCGCGGCCCGGGGCGCCGGCCTCGATGTATTCGGTGCGGTAGCCGACTTCCTCGAGTTGTTCGGCCACCCAGCGCGCGCATTCGGCCTCGCCCTTGGTGGTGGCGGGCTCGCCGGTGTTGGACGTGTCGAACCGGATGAGCGCGCTGACGAGGTCGACGACCTCCGCCTCGGCGTTGACGGGACCAGTCACGTCACCATTCGTACCATTGAGGTGGCCGCCTGGTTTGGGTGCGGCCCGTCTCATCCGATAGCCTTAAGCGCCCACAGCAGGTCCGAGTGGCGGAATGGCAGACGCGCTAGCTTGAGGTGCTAGTGCCCTATTAACGGGCGTGGGGGTTCAAGTCCCCCCTCGGACACAATTTCATAGCTGAAAAGGTAACAGAATCTCCTGCGACCTGCATCGGAGCGGATCATTTTCACTTGCTGACGCGAATCATCGTGTTGATGCGCTACGTCCGTCCCGCGGCGCGATGGAACGGAGCCCCACCTACTTATCTGTACGATTCAGCGCAGATCTCGTATTTTCGTTTTTTTCGTTTTAAGATGGGTTCATGAGCGTCCTCACCGAGCACACTGTGCTCCCACCCACAGGTGAAGCTCCCGACAGCCGAGACCTGGCCAGTGCCCTGGCCAGCGACCGCAAGTTCCACCTGGTCGACGAGTCCGGTCATACCTTCCCACTCACCGCTGAACTGCAGACGGTGCTCGCGCAGGCGCTCACTGCGCTAAGCGCCGGCCAAGCAGTGACGCTGGAATCCCTCGATACATTGCTCTCCACTCAAGAGGCAGCCAACTTGCTGGGCATCTCCCGGCCGACGTTGGTCAAGCTACTCGAATCCGGCGAGATCCCGTTCACCAAACCCGGCCGCCACCGCCGCGTACAGCTACAGCACCTGCTCGACTACCAACGTCTCCAGCGCGAGCACCGTGGTGAAGAACTCGCGACCATGACCGCCGAGGCGGCAGACGACGACGCCTACCGCGCCATCAACGGATTCACCAGGACCCGCTGAGCAGTGCCCAGAATCCGCGTCGTCCTCGATGCGTGCGTCCTACTGCCTTACCAACTCGCCGACCTACTCCTGCGACTGGCTGACGCCGAACTCTATGAACCACTCTGGTCGGAGGCGATCCTCGAAGAAGTCCACCGCAATCTCATCGGCACGTTTGGTGTCCCGACCGAGAAGGCCACGAAACGGTTGAACCACATGCGCTCAGCGTTCCCCAACGCCAACGTCACCGGCTACGAAAACCTCATGGACACGATGACCACCGAACCCAAAGACCGCCACGTCGCCGCAGCAGCAGTCCGCGGGAACGCCGCACTCATCGTGACCGCCAACATTCGCGACTTCCCACCCGACGCGTTGGAGCCCTACGACATCGAAGTAATCCACCCTGACGACTTCCTCCAAGACCAACTCGACCTGTCACCCGCATTGACGCTGGAATGTCTACAGCGGCAACGGACCGAATACACCCGACCGCAGTTCACCTTTACCGAGTTCTATCTGACCTTGGCCAAGACCGTCCCGGAGTTCGCCACACGCGCGGCGACAGCTGAGCGAGACTCCCTGCCCAGCGAAGGGCCGACGCCCCTTGAGATCGTCTCCGGTGCGGCGGCCCACCAAGCGTTCTTCCCCGACCACGAGCCAGATGCCACCGACCCGCTGGGAGCGGCCTACCTGTGGTGGGCTGCACTGCAGGACAGATCCGAATTGAACGACGTTCTGAAGGCGCTGACCTATCACCCACCCGCATGGGGCAATTACGAATGGGCCGATCAATCGTTGTCAGGCACCGGTCTCATGCAGTTCGTAGAGCGCTGCCCCGACGACGACACCATCGTCTACGTGAAATTCATGCCCAATGTTGACCACGCCATGCGTGCGTTCGGCGAGATACCGCTCGACGATGTCCGCATCTTGACAATGGTGCGTTGCCCCGACGGCTTGTGGCGAGCATGGGGACTGTCGCACAACCACTTTCCCAGTGCCGTCGAGGTTCATGGCTGACGACGGCGCGTAGGTGCGCACCACGGCATTGACGACCCATACCCCTGGATAGTGCGTTCGGCGATCATGTCAATCCCGTTCGTCATCGCCATCAACAACCGGTAGGCGGACATCGGCCTGCTGGCGCCGCAAACTCGGTCAGTCCGGACGCAGTTGAAAGACCTCAACCCGTGTCGTAAGTGGCCAAGTCCCCCCTCGGACACTCTTCATCGAACCGCATCGGCGCAGCTAGGAAGCGGTCATGCGGCGCTTGCGGCGGTGGCCGATTGGCCCTCTGGACACTAACCGCGATTTTCGCGTCCAGATTGACGGCCACCGCATCGAGGTCACTGTCGAACAGATCGGCGTAGATCCGAAGGGTGACGCTCGGATCCTTACGACCCAGCATCCGCGACACCGCAAGGGCATTCGCGCCTGAACTAACCGCCAGACTCACGCACGTATGACGCAGATCGTGCGGCCCAATTGAACCAACCCGTTTTGCCATCGTGCGGACGAGCGCGCCCCCGGATCGGTCCGCGATCGCCTCGACGCCCGATGAGCCGCGGGATGAGTCGATGATCAGAGCGCGTCGCAGCGTGGAGCCGGGTGCGCGCCTCCCGGGGTGGCGAGGCCGTTCCTATCGCGGACGAACCTGAGTGCGTCTTTCTACTTCGGTGTACCGATCCGGTGACGCGGGCGGATCGTAAATAGACAGCGACGCCATCCGTGGATAGAGGATCGCTGGACCGAGCCATCGAGCAACGAAGCGGCGCAACGCGAGCCCCTCACGCGGTGCCTCGCCAGGATCGGTCAGCATGGACTGCACCGTGCGCAAGGTCATCTCGGCAAGGGCACGGAGGGCGAGGGCATCGAAGCCGTGAAGTTCCCAATCGACCTCGAGCTGATGAAATGCGGTTAAGCAGACGGAGATTGCCGTGTCGGAGGATAGCGACGTGACGGGTTCGCCGTCATTTCGCGCCGTCAGCAGGCTTTCTAGCTGCGGATCGCCGACGAGGTTCTCGACTCCGAAAGCAACACACTCCACCACCACGGCCACCGGGTCTTCGAGGCCGCTGACGTGGTGGGCAACCTGATCAATGAATCCGTTGACAGCACGCATCCCGCTGGCCATGAGCAATGCGTCGGCATTGGGAAAGTAGCGGTACACCGTCTGGCGTGTGACCCCGAGCCTGCGGGCGACGTCGGCGAGACGTATCGTCGCTCCATTTTCGGCGACCTCCTCGTCTACCGCACTCAGGATGCGCGAAATCGCTTCCTCGTCTGAAGAGGGCGTCGAACCTGCCCAGCCGCGACTACGCACTGGCCGTCACCACCCTTGCGCTGGTGAACTCGATCGAAAGAGTCGACGGCCCGGTCATTCCCAGCAACGGCTTCCACGGAGCCGGACCAACGCGGTGAGCGTCCGGAAGGCGGCGCGTAAGGACCGTGAGTGCTTCCGCGAGTTCCCGGCGTGCGAGGTTCGCCCCTAGGCAGTAATGCGCGCCGCCACCGAAGGTGAGAATTGCGGGAACGTCGTTGCGCGCGATGTCGAAGCGATCCGCATCGTCATAGATCGCTGGATCCCGGTTGGCGGCGAAGGTGTTGACGACGACGAGCGTTCCCGCCGGGAACAAGAAGCCACCGAATTCGACATCGTCAGCGGCGGCTCGCGGCACGATGCAGGCTGCGGGCGAGTGGCGCATGCTTTCTTCTACGGCCTGCATCGCAAGCTCCGGTTGGTCGCGCAACTTCGCCCACTGGTCCGGATGCTCGCACAGAACCTGCACTGACGCCGACAATTGGTTTCGCGTCGTGTCCGTTCCGGCCATCAGGAATCCGGCCACCAGCATCCGGAGTTCGTCGAGGTCGAGCCGGTCGCCGTCACTTTCGGCACGGATTAGTTCGGACAGCAGGTCTTCCCTGAGGTTGTCTCGTCGGGCCGCGACCATACCGTCGACGTAGGCGTCGAGTTCGCTCCACGCGCGCATAATCGCGGCCTCGTCGAAGTTGACGTCAGGCTGGAAGTTGAGGGCCTTGAAAACCTCTTCTGTCCAGTCCGCGAACATCTGCCAGTCGTCGGGGGGCGCACCGAGCAGCGCGCAGATGATCGGGGTGGGGTACTGGTACGAGATGTCGGTCACGACGTCGCACCGTCCGGCGTCCGCGACATGGTCGATCAATCCGTTGACCACGTCGCGGATTGTGTCCTGAAGACGCGAGGTCGCACGAGGAGTGAACGCCTTGGATACCAGCTTGCGCAACCGGACATGCGCTGCGCCGTCCAGGCCCAGGAGGCTGTTCGCCATCTTGTCGAACAGCGGCCCCGATGTGATGCCTTGTGCTGCCAGGGTGACTCCGGGTGGTAGGCGGAATCTGTTGTCGCGCAGAAGGTCGCGAGCCAACTCATAGGACAGTATCTCCGGACCGAGCGGCCCGATTGCAATAGGTGAACGCGATTGCGCGTTTCGGACGTCCTCGAGGATGTCATGCGGAGTGGCGTTGAGGTCGTAGCTGAACGTGGGTAGGCCGGCGTCGAAGACGCTGGGAGCAGTGCTGTTCGCGTTCGTCAAACTCTCGCCTTCCACTCCCGCCGTCACGGGCGGATCTACGGACGTACTTGATGAAAGCGTATGACCACTGTGCACCGACGATCAATATTTGTCGGAATACTCCCAGCTAAAGAATTGAATGATTACTGCGATCATACGTTTTATTGATCAACGTCCGCACGTGTGGCAGACCATCCGGCACACCGTTGATGCGTCAGGTATGACGTCGCCTCCTACGATCAGGCGGTTCGTGAAGGGGACTGCGGCGCGCGGGCGGTCGAAACCCGACCGTGCGTCGACAGGCTCGCCGATGGACCGTGCCGGAAGGACTTGCCCCGGTTTTAGACCAGTGGTCTAATCGCAGGAGCGGGCGATGGTCCCCGTCATGCGCCCGAACCGTCGGCCAGTCACTTCGACGAAAGGTGTCTAGATGCGCGTAATGACAATCGACCCGACTCAGCGGACCCAGTCATTCGCCCGCGTGCTCGGACCCTTCATCGCCGTGGTACCCGCGATCGTCGCCATCAGGGCGGGAAGCCTCGGACAGTTGTCCAGCTTCTCGGCCGACCCGATGTGGCCATGGACATTGGGTGCACTCCTGTTCGGCAGCGGCCTGTTCATCGTTGCCTTCCACCAATATTGGCGCGGACCAGCTGCAGTGCTCATCTCGCTGTTCGGCTGGTTTCTGCTGCTTCGGGGTTTCGTGCTGCTAGCGGCACCACAACTGCTCATCGACGGCGCCGAGGCCGCCACCGCTACGCAACCCGCTATCGCCGTCGTACGGATAGCATTCGGTCTGCTCGCACTCTGCGGCGTGTATCTCACCTATGTGGGATGGATGAAGAGATCCGCCTGATTCGATGGTGCCATGCCGCGTGTAGTGAAACAGAAGGACATTCGACAGGTCGAGGTGCTCGATCAAGCACTGGCACTCTTCCTCGAATACGGTTATGACAATGTCAGTCTCAACGACCTCCTTGCCGTGTCCGGGACCTCGAAAGGCGCTTTCTACCACTACTTTCCGTCTAAAGAGGCGCTCGTCACCGCTCTGGCTGAGCGCAGCGCCGCCGAAGCCTTCGACAGGTTGAAACCGGTCTTCGAACAGGCCGGCGCGAACGCGCTCGAGCGGCTCAACGCCGGGCTCGCCGCGAGTTATGAGGTCAAGATGGCCATGGGGGCACCCGAACAGCTCGCAGCGATGGCGTCACTGCTGAAACCGCACAACCAAGCGCTGTTCGACCAGATCATCACCATCTGGGAGGACCTGTTCCGTCCCGTGCTCACCGAAGTGATCGCCCAGGGCGTATACGAAGGCGTCTTCGACACCTTCGATCCCGAGGGTGTCGGCGACATGATCCAGGGCTTCGCCGCCAGCATGCGCAAGACCCTGGTCGGCACGCTCAACGCACCCGATCCGACATCGCGACAGGAAATTCTTGATGTCTGCGTCAAGCGCCTCAAGCTCTACGGGATCGCGACGGACCGGATCCTCGGGTTGCCCGACGGGTCGACCGTGGTGCTGGACCGTAAGCAGGTCGAGGCAATGATCGCACTCCTGAGCCCGCAACCGCCTGACGGATCGGCGACCTGACTCCCCGGGTCAACAACTTTCCTTATTCTCAGATGCGGGGGACGAAGCGCACGAAAGGGATCTGCCTTCCCACCGCGCGGAAGTCCGCATCCGAACCGTCGACAGCGAACCCGAGCACGCGAGGCAGCATGAACCTCGCCGCGACGCGGTGACGCCCGGCGTAGTTCGCGAAGATCTCGGCACCATCCGCTGTGCTCAACTGAACCGCAGTCGCCTGAATCTTGCGATTGCGGATCTGGATGACGACGTTGGGCGTGCGCAGAATGTTTTGATACCACGCCGCACCAGTTCCCCAACCCGAGGCGACCACGTAGCTGCCGTCGCGCCGGTCATGCTCGACAACCTCGAGCACGACATGTCGTTCTTGTCCGGAGACGCGCCCTCTATGGGTCAGCAACAGCAGTCGCTCACCGAAAAGCCAGCCCAGCCGGGCTCGGTAGACGTAGATCGGGAATCGAAACAGTTTGCGGCTCAAACCGTGTGGCAGCGACGGTTTCCGGATCACGCGCATAGCGGCAATACTAGCACTATGCAATGATTGCACTTCACAACAATCAAAACAGCCCGGAGATACAGATGACCGAGCGTCGGGAGAAAGACCTCGACGACTCCGTGGATGCCATCACTGACGCTCTACTGACGGCTTCGCGGCTGTTGATCGGGATCTCGGCACGCTCGATCGCCACCGTCGACGAGTCGATCACGATCACCCAGTTCCGGACGTTGGTGCTCCTGGCATCACGCGGACCAATGAAGCTCGCAACCCTTGCCACACATCTGGACGTTCAGCCTTCGAGCACCGGCCGAATGGTGGATCGACTGGTGACCGCCGGATTGGTCGACCGCCGCCAGAACCCAGACTCACGTCGGGAGGTGGTCGTGTCATTGACGAACCGCGGGCAGCATCTTGTTCGCCGTGTCACCGTTCGCCGACGCGAACACCTTGCCCGAATCGTGCAGCAAATGGCGCCATCTCAGCGGCGTGGTCTCGTGCGCGCACTGACCGCCTTCACCGCATCGGGCCAAGAACCGGCCGCGGCCGACGGCCTGGGCGACCCCATGTTCACCGAGATCTAATACACGTCGCGCACGTAGCGTTTGGCCGCGACCAGTTCGCGCTTGTAGTCGTGTGCCTGTTCGTGCGACATCCCGCCGTGGGTCGAGATGATCGTCGTCAGGGCGGCGTCGACGTCCTTGGCCATCCGCGACGCGTCGCCGCAGACGTAGAGGTGTGCGCCGTCGTCGAGCCAGCGCCACACCTCGGCGCCCTGGTCGGTCATCTTGTGCTGGACGTACACCCGCGACGCCTGGTCCCGCGAGAACGCCAGATCGAGCCGGTGCAGCAGCCCGTCGCGGGCCATGTCCTCGAAATCGTCTCGGTAGTAGTAATTCTGGTCGCGGTGCTGTTCGCCGAAGAACAGCCAGTTGCGGCCGCGGTGCCCGAGGGCGCGTCGCTCCTGCAGGAAGCCGCGGAACGGCGCGACCCCGGTGCCCGGTCCCACCATGATCATCGGGATCGTGCCGTCCTCGGGCGGCCGGAAGTGCGGCGAGCGTTGCAGGAACACCGGCGCCGACGACGCCCGGTCGGCCAGGAACGTCGAGCACACCCCGCCGCGCGCGCCGCCGTCGGCGCCGCGGTAACGGACCACGGAGACCGTCAGCTGCGCCTCGTGCGGGCTGACCAGCGGGCTCGACGAGATCGAATAGCTGCGCGGCGTCAACCGGACCAGCACCTCGCGCCATTCGTCGGGATCGGCGTGCACGACGAACTCCTGCACCAGGTCCAGCCCGCTGCGACCCTGCAGCCACCGGTCGAGTTTCGGTTTCGGCGCCCGCAGCGCCTTCGCGTCGCGGCTGTGCTCGGCGATGAACCGCAGCAGGTCCGGGGTGATGCGGCAGAAGTCGTAGTGCGCCAGCAGCGCGTCCCGCCACGGCAGTTCCTCGCCGTCGACCTCGACCGGGTGGTGTGCGGGCACGCCGGTCGCCGCGAGCCAGGCGTCGACGACGGCCGGGTCGTTCGTCGGGTAGACCCCCAGCGAGTCACCGGCCGCGTAGGTCAGGTCGTGGTCGGAGATGTCGAACCCGAACTGGCGCACCTCTTTCCGCGAGTTCGGCCCCGTCAGCTCGACGTTGCGTGACAGCGGCACGACGACGGGGTTGGCGCGGGTGAACGGCTCGGCGGCGCGCACCGGCGCGGGTGTGCCCGTGTCGAGGCCCGGTGTGAGCAGCGCGACCACGTCGTCGGCCCACTGGCGGATCGGCGCGTCGTCGTGGGCCTCGCAGTCGGCGCGGTCGAGTAGCCGGGTGCCGCCGAGTTCGGCGAGGCGGGCGTCGACGGCCCGGCCGTGTCCGCAGAAGTCATCGTAGGACCGGTCCCCGATGCCCAGCACCGCGTACCGCACGCCGGTCAGGTCCGGCGCCTCCGACGCGGCCAGCCGCGTCCACAGCCCCGCACCGTTGTCGGGAGGGCCGCCGTCGCCGAAGGTGCTCGTGACCACCAGCACCTCGCGGGCGGCGGCGAGAGCGGCCGGCGAGATGTCGTCCATGCTCACCAGCCGGGCCTGCGGTAACCGCACGGCGAGTGCCGCCGCGACGCCTTCGGCGGTGCCGGTCTGCGAGGCCCACACCACCAGCGGACCGTCGCCGGCCGGCGCGGTCTCGGGGGCACGCTCGGCGACCAGTCCGTTGATCCACTGCCGCACCGCGACGCTCACCGGCGCCGATTCCGGCAGTATGGGAGCCTCGGCCCACGCCGCCTCCAGGCCGCCGAGAAAGCCTGCGACATACAATGATTCGTCGTCGGTGAGGGTCGGCGACGCGACCGGCCGCACGTTGACCGCGCACACCTTGAACTCCGGTTGCAGCGAGTCGGGGTCGACGGCGTCGCTGGTCACCGCGTTGACCGTGAGATCGGTGCCGTGCGCGTCGTTCCAATGGAACGGCGCAAAGCACTGGCCAGGGCGGACCCGGTCGGTGACTCGCGCCGGCAGTACCGCGCGGCCGCGGCGGGAGGTGATCTCCACGCGCTGGCCGTCGTCGATGTCGAGCGCACGCGCGTCGTCGGTGTGGATCTCGACGAACGGGCCGTCGTCGAGCCGGTTGAGGGCCTCGACGCGGCCGGTCTTGGTCATCGTGTGCCACTGGTGTTGCAGCCGACCGGTGTTGAGCACCAGCGGATAGTCGTCGTCGGGCAGTTCGCGCGGGTCCAGGTGCGGCCGCGGGTGAAAGATCGCGCGCCGCGACGGGGTCGGGAACGCCAGTCGCGGGGCGTGCCCGTGCTCGTCGACGAAGTGGTCCTGGCTGACGCCGTCGTTGAGGTACCGGATCGGGTGACGGTCGGCCTCATCGCCCGGCGGGCACGGCCACTGCAGCGGAGTCTGCCGCAGCCGCGCGTAGGTCGCGCCGCGCAGGTCGTAACCGGTCTTCGGATTCCAGAACCGGCGGATCTCGTCGAAGATCTGCTCGCTGCTCGTGTAGGCGAAATCCTCACCGAAGCCCAGGTGTGCGGCGATCTGGCTGATCAGCTGCCAGTCCGGGCGAGCTTGTCCCGCTGCGGGAATCGACTGCGGCAGCAGCGTGAGGTTGCGTTCGGAGTTGACCATGACCGCGTCGGCCTCGGCCCACAGGGCGGCGGGCAGCGCGATGTCGGCGTATGCGTTGGTGGCCGTCGCGCGGTAGGCATCCTGGGTGATGACGAGTTCGGCGGCCTGCAGGCCCGCGATGACGGTGGACCGGTTGGCCACCGTGGCAACGGGATTGGTGCAGATGATCCAGCAGGCCTTGATGGCGCCGTCGGCCAGGCCCTTGAACATCTCGATGGTTCCCGGGCCGACCTCGGCGCGGATGGTGCCGGGTGGCAGACCCCACTGCCGCTCGACGAAGGCGCGGTCGTCGGCTGACAGGACCGACCGCTGGCCGGGCAATCCCGGTCCCATGTAGCCCATCTCGCGTCCGCCCATCGCGTTGGGCTGCCCGGTCAGCGACATCGGCCCACTGCCCGGCCGGCAGATCGCACCGGTGGCGAGGTGCAGGTTGCAGATGGCGTTCGTGTTCCAGGTGCCGTGGGTGCTCTGGTTGAGGCCCATCGTCCAGCAGCTCAGCCACTCCCCCGCGTCGGCGATCATCCGTGCGGCCGTGCGGATGTCGTCTTCGGCCAGCCCGGTGATAGCGGCGACGCGCGCGGGGGTGTAGTCGGCCAGGAACGCCGGCATCGCCTCCCAGCCCTCGGTGTGCTCGGCGATGAAATCGGCGTCGATGTCGCCGGATTCGACCAGCAGATGCAGCAACCCGTTCAGCAGCGCCAGGTCGGTGCCGGGCCGGATCTGCAGAAACAGGTCGGCGCGCTCCGCGGTGGCGGTACGGCGGGGGTCGACGACGATGAGCTTGGCGCCGCCCTTGAGCCGGTCAGCCATCCGCAGGTACAGGATCGGATGGCAGTCGGCCATGTTGGACCCGATGACGAAAAACAGGTCGGCGCAGTCGAAGTCGGTGTACGACCCGGGCGGGCCGTCGGCGCCGAGGGACTGCTTGAACCCGGTGCCCGCGCTGGCCATGCACAGCCGCGAGTTGGATTCGATGTGCACGGTGCGCAGGAACCCTTTGGCCAGTTTGGTGGCCAGGTACTGCGCCTCGATGGACATCTGACCCGACACGTACAGCGCGACCGCGTCGGGCCCGTGTTCGTCGACGATGGCCCGCAGCCGCCGCCCCGCCTCGGCCACCGCGTCGTCGACCGAGGTGGGCACCGGTTCAGCGCCACGAGAGGGACGCACCAGCGCGGTCGTCAACCGCCCGTCGTCGGCGCGCATCATCTCGGCGTGGGTGGCGCCCTTGGTGCACAGCCTGCCGAAGTTGGCCGGATGCAGCTTGTCTCCAGAGACCCGGGCGATGACGGGCACGCCGGTCGCCTCGTCGGTCGCGGTGTGCACCTCGACACCGCAACCCACGCCGCAGTACGAGCACGCCGAGCGGGTCACCATCGGCGTCAGGCGGGCACCGGGGAGGCGGCGCGGCCGATCTGCTCACCGGCGCCGGCCCGCGAGGTCTGCATCCGCAGGAACACGAACCAGGTGACAACCGCGCAGACCACGTAGAAGGCGAGGAACACCCAGAACGCGTTGGTCGCGGACTTCGCGTCGCTGACGTAGGACGCCCGCAGCACGATGTTGATGGCCACGCCGCCCAGCGCGCCGATCGCGCCGGCGAACCCGATCAGCGCGCCCGACATGCTGCGCGACCACGCCGCCTTCTCCTCGCGGCTCAGGCCGTCGCGGCCCCGGGCCTTGGCCTCGAAGATCGACGGGATCATCTTGTAGGTCGAACCGTTGCCGATCCCGGACAGGATGAACAGCAGGATGAACCCGGCGACGTAGGCGGCCATCTGCCCGCCGGTCGGCGCCCCCGGCGCGCCGTCGTCGAGGACGCCGGCGGCGACCAGCACCCCGGCGCCGAAGATCATCGCGACGAAGGTGTAGAGCGTGATCTTGCCGCCGCCGATCCGGTCGGCCAGCTTGCCGCCGAACGGCCGGGAGATCGAGCCGAGCAGCGGGCCGATGAACGCGATCTGGGCGGCGTGCAGCGACGCCTCGGCCGCGGTGTCTCCGCCGGCGAGGAAGTTGATCTGCAGCACCTGCCCGAACGCGAACGAGAACCCGATGAACGACCCGAACGTACCGATGTAGAGAAAGCTCATCACCCAGGAGTGCTTGAACCGCAACGCTTCTGCCATCGCGCCCAGATTGGACCGCTGGTTGCCGAGGTTGTCCATGAACACCGCGGCGCCCAGTGCGGCGCAGGCGATCAGCACGAGGTAGATGGCACAGACGATCTCGGGTGCGGTGTTGCTGACCGCGGCGATCACCAACAGGCCGACCAGCTGGATCACCGGCACCCCGATGTTGCCGCCGCCGGCGTTGAGGCCGAGCGCCCAGCCCTTGAGCCGCTGCGGATAGAACGCGTTGATGTTGGTCATCGACGACGCGAAGTTGCCGCCGCCGAGGCCGGCGACCGCGGCCACCACCATGAACGTCGTGTACGACGTGCCGGGGTTGTTCATCACCCACAGCGTCAGCACCGTCGGGATCAGCAGCAGCAGCGCCGAGACGATCGTCCAGTTGCGGCCGCCGAACTTCGCGGGCGCGACGGTGTACGGGATCCGCATCACGGCGCCGACCAGAGTCGGCATCGCGACCAGGTAGAACTTGCCTGCCGCGTCGATGCCGTAGACGTTCTGCGGCATGAACAGCACCATCACCGACCAGATCGACCACACCGAGAAGCCGACGTGCTCGGCGAAGATCGACCAGATCAGGTTGCGTTTGGCGATGGCTTTGCCCGGTGGGTTGCCGTTGGTGCCCTCCCAGGCCTCGACGTCTTCGGCGTCCCAGTGCTCGATGGTTCGGCTCGCAGTGTTCACGGCCCTAACAGTGGCGGCCGGCCATTCCGCGGCCGTTGCACCTCGGTGTCCGAAACGTCAACACCCGCTCACTTGGCCGGGTCTTTGCCGAGGGGGCGCCCGAAACGCGGCCGAAACAAATGTGGCGCGGGTTACGTCAGCTGTCGTCGGGCTTGACCGCGAGCACCGGCTTGGGACAGTCCAGCAGCACCTGCTGCGACACGCTGCCCATCAGCAGCTTGCCGACCGGGCTGCGGTGCCGGATCCCGATGACCAGCAACTCGGCGTCCGGGCGCTCCATCGCCGTCAGCAGTTCGCGTGCGGTGTCCACGCCGACGGGCTGGGTGAGCTCGTAGGCGACACCGCACTCGTCGAGCCGCTTCTCGACGTCGTGCACCTCGGTTTCCTGGGCGAACCGCGGATCGGCGTAGGCCTCACCGGATGTCGAGTTGATGACCAGCAGCGAGGTGTCGCGTCGGCGCGCCTCGGCGATGCCGTGCTCGAGCGCCGCCCGGCCGAACGGATCGGCGCTGTATCCGACGACGATCATGTCGCCTCCTCCCGCAAGCGGTCGTCGGTCATGACTGCACCGCCTTCTCCCGTTGGTCCGCGTCGTCCTCGACCACCAGCAGCGTCTCTTCGCTGCGGTGCAGCAGCCGCAGCACCAGCGGCATCAGCAGCAGGATCGCCATGAGCACGTAGACGACGATCGCGACCGGCTCGGTGAACAGGCTCGACCAGTCCCCGCCGCCGAGTTGAAGTGACTGCCGCAGTTGACGTTCGATGCGTGGTCCGAGGATCACCCCGATGATCAGCGGCAGCACCGGTAAGCCGAACCGGCGCATCATCAAGCCGAGCAACCCGAACACCAGCAGCAGCGCCAGGTCGACGGCCTGGACGTTGACCGCCAGCGCACCCAGCGTCGCGAAGAACAGGATGCCGGCGTACAGGTAGGGCCGCGGCGTGCGTAACAGCTTGGCCCACAGGGGCGCTAGCGGCAGGTTGATGACCAGCAGCAGGAAGTTGCCGATGAACAGGCTCGCGATCAGCGTCCAGATCAGCAGCGGCTCCTTCTCGAACAGCGTCGGGCCGGGCTGGATGCCGTAGGACACGAACGCGGTGAGCATCACCGCGGCGGTGGCGTTGGTGGGCAACCCCAGCGACAGCATCGGCACCAAAGTGCCCGCCGCCGAGGCGTTGTTGGCCGCTTCCGGGCCGGCGACGCCCTCGATGGCGCCCTTGCCGAACTCGTCCTTGTGCTTCGAGAGCCGCTTCTCGGTGATGTAGCTCAGGAAGGTCGGCAGCTCGGCGCCGCCGGCGGGCAGCGCGCCGAACGGGAAACCGTATGCGGTGCCGCGTAACCACGGCTTCCACGAGCGACGGAAGTCGTCGCGGCCCATCCACGGCCTGCCGACCGGGATGACGTCGGAGGGCCGACGCCGGAGGTGCGCGGCGACCCATAGTGCCTCGCCGACGGCGAAGATCGCGACCGCGACCACCACGATGTCGATGCCGTCGGACAGCTGCGGCATGCCGAACGTCGCGCGCGGTTGGCCGGTGAGGAAGTCGATGCCGACGATCCCGATCGCCAGCCCGAGGAACAGTGAGATGGCCCCGCGCAGTTTGGAAGCGCCGAGCACGGCCGTGACCGCGACGAGGGCGAACACCATGATCGCCAGATACGAGGGCGCCCCGAGCGTCACCGCGAACCGCGAGATCGGTGGCGCGAACGCCGCCAGCAGCGCGGTGCCGATCGCGCCTGCGACAAACGACCCGATCGCCGCGGTGGCCAGCGCCTGCGCGGCGCGGCCCGCCTTGGCCATCTTGTTGCCCTCGATCGCGGTGATCACCGACGACGATTCTCCGGGCGTGTTGAGCAGGATCGACGTCGTCGACCCGCCGTACATGCCGCCGTAGAAGATGCCGGCGAACATGATGAACGCCGCGCTCGGGCTGACGTTGTAGGTGACCGGGAGCAGCAGGGCCACCGTCATCGCGGGCCCGATGCCGGGCAGCACGCCGACGGCAGTGCCCAGCAGCACCCCGATCACGGCGTACAGCAGATTCATCGGGGTGACGGCCTGCTCGAACCCCGAAAGCAGCATGTCGAGTTCCATCTACAGGATCCCATCCAGAATGCCTGCCGGCAGCGGGATTCCGAGCCCGGAGTAGAAGGCGTAGAAGCTGAGCACCGACAGCACCACCCCGATGACGATGTTGCGGACGTAATGCCGGTTGCCGAGAATGGTTGCCGCGCCCGCGAACAGCAGGGCACCGGTGATCGCCCAGCCCAGCGGCTGGACCGCAACGATCACCGCGACGAACAGGCCGACCAGCAGACCCACCGTGCGCCAGTCCCCCGGCGTGTCCGGGTCGACGTCCTCGCCCGCGTCGGCCTCGCCGACCGAGCCGCGCGGGATCGCGATCGCCAGGACGACCGCGAGCACAATCAACACGACGCCGATCACGATCGGGAACAGTTTCGGTCCGACCGGATCGACCTTGGCGAACCCGGCCTCGAGCGACAACGCGTCGTAGATCAAGAACGCCCCGACCGCGACCAGCACGGCGCACACAATGAATTGCGCCCAGTCGATGCGTCTTTCGGTAGTGGGCTCGGGCGTACTCACAGCAATCCCAGTTCGGTCAGCGTCGACGAGACGCGGTTGTCCTGGTCCACCAGGAACTGTTCGAAGGCCTCGCCGGTGACGAACGCGTCGGTCCAGCCGTTCTTCACCAGCGCGTCCTTCCAACCCTGGGTCTGGTGCAGTTCCTCGAGCACCTTGATCATCGTCTCCTTCGCGCTATCGGAAATGCCTGGTGGAGCAAGGATTCCGCGCCAGTTGGCGAACGTCAGGTCGATACCGGACTCTTTGAGCGTCGGGGCGTCGACTCCCTCGACGCGCTCGTCGCTGGACACCGCGAGCACCCGCAGCTGGCCGGCCTCGATCTGGTCGATCAGCTCGCCGGGGCTGGAGGTGCCTGCGGTGATCTTCTTGCCCAGCAGCGCCGTCAGCAGGTCGCCGCCGCCGTCGTAGGTGACGAAGTTGACCTTGCGCGGGTCGATCCCGACGGCGCGTGCGGTCTCCATCGGGAACAGGTGGTCGGGACCACCCGGGGAGGAGCCGCCGCCGATGGTGATGTTCGCCGGATCGGCTTTCCAGGCCGCGACGAAATCCTGCACCGTCTTGAACGGCGAATCCGCGGGCACGAAGATCGCGCCGGGGTCCTCGATCATCTTGGCGAGCGCCGTCGCGTCGGAGGCCTTGATCCGCGAGCCGTTGGTATAGGCGGCGCCGACGACGCCGAGCCCCATCGTCATCATCAGGTCGTCGTTGCCGCGTTCGTTCATCAGCCGCGCCATCGCGACGGTGCCGCCGGCGCCGATGACGTTGAAGACCTCGACGCGACCGGTGATGTCGTCGTCCTCCATGATCTTCACCGCGGTCCGCGCGGTCAGGTCATAGCCGCCGCCGGGGCTGTTGGGCACCATCATGCGCAGCCGGTGCAGCCCGCGGTCGTCGTCGTTGCGGGTCACCCCACAGCCGCTGAGCAGCAGCGCCACGATCGCGAGGAGAACCAGCACGGTCCTCGTGGGCGTCGTTTTCACCTCGTCCCCAATCTGCTGTGATGCTCAGCAATACTGGACCGCACAGTGACACGCGTCACCGATAAGTACGCAAAGGACGTTTTGGTCGTTATGAACATGACGGCGCGAGCGTGGTCACCCACCCGCATCCTGCGCAGCCTCGCCGGCCAGTTCCTGGTGTTCCAGGTGCTGGTCGTCGCGGTCGTCCTGGTGGCGGTGGGCGCGGTCTCGGTGGCGCAGTCGACGCGGGAGTTCCGCGAGGTGAGGGGGCAGCGGATGATCGCGGTCGCCGAGAACATGGCCTCGACTCCCGTGGTGCGCGACCGGTACGCCGACCCGTTCGCGTCGCGGGTGCTGGCACCGGAAGTGGACCGTGCGGTCGCGCTGTCGGGCGCGGGACTCGCCGAGATCCTGGACCCCGACGGCACGGTGCGCGCGTCCTCGGAGCCGTCGCGCGTCGGCACGCGGGTCGACCTCGGCCCGAGCCGCGCCGACGAGGGCCGAGCGTGGTTCGGCGACACCGACATCGACGGTGTGCACAATTTGATCGGGCAGGTGCCGATCCTCGACACCGACGGGCGGGTGTTGGCCTTGGCGTCGGTCAGCGAGCCCTACCCGTCGGCCTGGGCGCTGCTCGGTGGCGCCGGTGAGCGAATGCTGTTCTACCTCGGACTCGGTGCGGCGCTGGGGCTGTTGGCGTCGTGGCTGCTGTCGCGCCGCATCAAACGCCACACCCGCGGATTGGAGGTCGCCGAGATCGCCGGCCTCGCCGATCATCGAGAAGCGTTGCTGCACAGCATTCGTGAAGGTGTGGTCGCGGTGAATCCCGAGGGGGTCGTCACGGTGCTCAACGACAGCGCCCAGGAGCTGCTCGGGATCACCGGCGACGCGGTCGGGCAGCGGGTGGACTCGGTCGGCATCGACCCCGCCGTGGTCGAGTTCCTGCTGTCCGGAGAGGACGGCCGCGACGTGGTGATCGTGACCAGGACCCGGGTGCTGGCGCTGAACCGGCGCGCGGCGACGAGCCAGGGTCAGCAGATCGGCACCGTCACCACCATGCGCGACAGCACCGAACTCGCCGCCCTGCAGGGGCAGCTGTCGTCGCACAAGAGCGTGACGGATACGCTGCGCGCGCAGACGCACGAGTTCGCCAATCAGCTGCACACCATCTCCGGCCTGGTGCAACTCGGCGAGTACGAGTCGGTGCGCGACCTGATCGGGACCCTGACCCGGCGGCGCGCCGAGATCAATGATGCAGTCACACAGGCGATCTCCGATCCTGCGGTGGCCGCTCTGTTGATCGCCAAGACGACGTTGGCGGCCGAGAGCGGGGTGGTGTTGACGATCGACCCGCGGTCACATCTGAGCACACTCGACCCGGCGCTGGCCACCGATGTGATCACCCTGCTCGGCAACCTGGTCGACAATGCGGTGGACGTCTCGGTCGGCGCGGATCCCGCGCGGGTCACTGTCCGCGTCGACGACCGAGACGGTCTGCAGATCACCGTCGTCGACTCCGGCCCCGGTGTGCCCGAGCATCTGCGCGAGGCCATCTTCGCGCGCGGCGTCACCTCGAAACCCGAGGTCCCCGGCGGCCGGGGCATCGGGCTGGCGCTGGTGCGGCTGGTCACCGCCCAACACGGCGGAACCGTTGCGGTCAGCGATGATACGGACGGCGGCGCGCGGTTCGAGGTCCGCCTGCCGGTCGGGTTCGTCAGCGAGCGGGCCGGCCATGCGTGACGTGCTGATCGTCGACGACGATTTCATGGTCGCCGAGATCCACCGCCGATTCGTCGAGCGGGTGGACGGGTTCCGCCCGGTGGGCGTCGCCCGCACCGGCGCCGAAGCGCTGTCGGCCGCAGCCGAACTGCGGCCGCACCTGATCCTGCTCGACGTGTACCTGCCCGACATGACGGGTCTGGACGTCCTGCAGCGGTTGCGGTCGGCGGGTGACTCCGTCGGCGTCATCGTGATCACCGCGGCCCGCGAACTCGACACGGTCAAGGGCGCGTTGGACGGCGGCGCCGCGGACTACCTGATCAAGCCGTTCGAATTCGGGCAACTGAAAGCCAAACTCGAGGCGTTCGCCACCCGTGCCGACGCGCTGGAGTCCGCGAGCGGGGTAGACCAGTCGCTGATCGACTCGCTGTTCGGCCACGCCGGCGCCCCGGCACCGATGTTGCCGAAAGGACTCGGCGCCGAGACCGGCCGGCTCGTCCTCGACGCGGTCCGCTCTGCGGGCGAGGTGTCGGCCGCCGAATGCGCTGATCTGGTAGGAATTTCGCGCGTCAGCGCCCGCCGGTACCTCGAGCACTACCTCAGCACCGGTGCGCTCGAGTTGCGGCTGCAGTACGGCGTCGGCCGGCCCGAACGCCGCTATCACCTGCGCCGCGGATAGGACGGCGGTCAGCCGAGTTCGGCCCAGAACCGGGACAGCACGTCGGCGCCTCGGGCCGGGTCCTGCAGCATCCACCAGTGCCCGAGGCCGTCGAGCACCACGGTTTGCGCACCGGCACGCTGCGCGGCGCGGCGCCGGTTCTCTGCGGTCCCGACGAACGGGTCCTCGGTCGCGTCGAGGCACAACCCCGGTCGGGCGGCGGCCTTCTCGAGGTCCGCTCCGGCCTCGGCCATCACCGGTTGGGCGGCCGACCGATACAACGCCAGGATCGCGCGCCGCATGTCGGCGCCCTGCGCGGCCGCCAGTGACCGCGCGGTCTCCCCGGGGATGCCGATCGCCGTCAGCTGACCCGCCCGCTCGTCCACGCTGCCGGCCATCATGGTGTCGAGAAACTCCTCGCCGGCGCCGGGTGTGTGCCAGACCTGGGCGGCGTCATGCCAGACGTAGTCGGCGTCGAAGATCCCGATGTCGTCGCTCACCCAGCTGCGCAGCAGATCGGGCCGGTGCATCGCCACGTTGACCGCGTGCAGCCCGCCCCAGTCGTGTCCGACCAGGTCGACCGGTGCGCCGATCCGCTCCAATTCGGCTTCCAGCCAGCCCCGGTAGTCCCGGTGGCCGGCGCCGAAGTCGGGTGGCAGCGGTGCGCCGAAGCCGGGCGGCGACAACCGCACCACGTCGTCGCGACCGAGCGCGTCGACGAGTGCGTTCCAGATCGCATCAGTTTCGGGGACACCGTGCACCAGGACGACCGTCATGGCGCTGATCGTAGGCGCCTGGCCTAACAGCTCGATTCTGCGGCCAGGGCGGTGATTCGCGGGCGACGACAGCCCTCAGCGCAGAATCGACGCCGATGCGCGAGTCACAGTCGGCGCCGGAGCCGGTCGCGGTACGACCGACCGTCCGGGTCGTACATCAGCCGGTACGCCGGCTCGGCCCACACCCGCGTGAGCAAGCCCAGCCGCTCGGCCTTGTGCGGACGCAGCCGGCCGGGCGGCCGCGGCCCGACCCGTCCCGACGCATGCCAGGCGTCGAGCGCGTCTGCCGCTGCGTTGATCTCGTCGACGGCCGTCATCGGGTCGGCCAGTCCGCCGTCCTCGCTCCCGTCGTCCGCGCGGTCCAGATGCTCGCGCAGCAGCCGCAACCGCAGATCCCGCGCGAAGACGCCGTCCTCGTCGAGCACCGCGCACGACAGCTCGCTGTCGTGCGTCCACGACCGCCGGTTGAAGTTGTCGCTGCCCGAACACGCCCACACGTCGTCGATGACGCAGACCTTGGCGTGTACGTACACCGGTGTGCCCGCGTGGTTTTCGACGTCGAACACGTGCACCCGGTCCGGCGCGGCCTGCCGGCACGTCTCGATCGCCTGCCACCGCCCGACCTGGTTGGGCGGCAACGCGAGCTTGCCGTCCACGTCGGGATACCGCGGCACCACCGCGACCAGATGCAGATCCTCGTTGGCGCGCAACGCCTTGGCGAACAGCACGGCGACCCGCTTGGACCACAGGTACTGGTCCTCCAGATAGATCAGTCGTCGCGCCCGCGGCACCGCCTTGCTGTAGGCGCGGGCGATGCTGCGTTCGCCGTGGACCGCGAAATCGTAGGCGAAGTGCGCATCCGGATAAGTGCGCAACACCTGAACGTGATGCGGTCCGCACACCGGCGGGTCCGGCGGCTGCTCGGGCAGCGCGTCCGCGGTCATGTCCGCGCCGCTGAACTTGTCCCGCAGCCACGCCAGCGGGTTGAGCATGTCCAGCGACGCCGGGTCGGTCCAGCGTTCCCGGAACGTCTGGTCCAACGCTCCGACGACCGGTCCCCGCAACTGCAACTGCACGTCGTGCCAGGGCGGCCGGTCGCCGTACGCCTCATGCATCTGCAACGCCTGCGGGTCACCGTGGTGCGCCGCGTCATCGCGACGCGAATGGCACAGGTCGATGCCGCCGGCGAACGCGACGTCGCGCTGCGGCTCGTCCGGATGCCGGATCACCACGAGCTTCTGATGATGCGAACCACCGATGCGGACCCGCTGATCGAGCAGCACCTCACCGCCGGCGCGTTCGATGTGCTCGCCGAGGTGACGGTTCTCCTCTTCGCTGTAGGCCAGCTTGTCCAGGTGCGACCGCCACACCAGACCCTTGACGATCACGCCGCGTTCGGCTGCGCTGCAGAACAATTCGCGGATCGTCGGCCCGTCGTCGCGCAGCTTCTGGTCCGGGTCGCCGCGCCAGTCGGTGAAGAACACGTAATCACCCGCCTGCAGGGCCTCGACCTCGGTGACCAGCCGATCGAAATACGTCGCACCGTGCACGAGCGGCTCGACGTGGTTGCCCGAACACCAGGCGGGCAGGTCCGAGTCGGGGTTGCCGCGCTCCTCGGCGGTGAGAAACCACTCGTCGAGCTTCACGGCCGCCGCCCCAGCAGCCGGTCGCGGTAGGACCGTCCGTCCGGGTCGAACAGCACCCGGTAGGCGGGTTCGGCCCACAGCCGCGTCCACGGGTCCACGCGCTCGACCGAATGCGGGCGCAGCCGCCCCGGCGGCCGCGCTCCCTCGCGTCCCGACGCGTGCCACGCCTCCAATTGCTCTGCCCCGGCGACGACCTCGTCGACCGCGGTGTCCAGGTCGGCCAACCCGCCGTCCTCGCTGCCATCATCGGCCCTGTCCAGGTGTTCGCGCAGCAGCCGCAACCGCAGATCGCGCGCGAATCCACCGTCGGCGTCGAGCACCGCACACGACAGCTCGCTGTCGTGCGTCCACGATCGCCGGTTGAAGTTGTCGCTGCCGATACAGGCCCAGGTGTCGTCGATCACGCACACCTTCGAGTGCACGTAAACCGGTGTGCCCTCGTGGTTCTCGACGTCGAAGACATGCACCCGGTCCGGCGCCGCGCGGCGGCAGGCGCCCAGCGCCAGTTCCCGGCCGACCAGCGTCGGTGGCCGGCCCAGCCCGCCTTCGAGGTCGAAGTGGCGCGGCACCACCGCGACCAGGTGCAGGCCGGGGTTGGCCTCGAGCGCACCCACCAGCAGGTCGGCAACCTCCTCGGACCACAGGTACTGATCCTCCAGATAGATCAGCCGACGCGCCCGCCGCACCGCCTTGGTGTAGCCGCGCGCGATGCTGCGCTCCCCCTCCTTGGCGAACTCGTACTGGATCAACGCGTCGCCGTAGGTCCGCAGCACCTGCACGGCGTGCGGACCGCACGGCGGCGGATCCGGCGGCTGCTCCGGTAGCTCGGGCCGGGCGGCGTCGCCCTGGAACCGGTCGCGCAGCCACTCGAACGGGTTGAACAGGTTCAGCGGCGCCCGCGCGGTCCAGCGTTCGCGGAACGTCTGGTCCAGTGCACCGACGACCGGGCCGCGCACCTGCAGTTGGACGTCGTGCCACGGTGGGCGCTCGCCGTAGCGTTGCGACATCTGGATGGCCTGCGGGTCGCCGCGGTGCGAGGCGTCGTCGCGGCGGGAGTGGCACAGGTCGATGCCGCCGATGAACGCGACGTCGCGGCGCGGGGTGCGGGGATGGCGCAACAGCACCAGCCGCTGATGGTGCGACCCGCCGAGCAGGACCCGCTGATCGAGCAGCACCTCGCCGCCCGCGCGCTCGATGGCCTCGGCGAGGTGGCGGTTCTGCTCCTCGTTGAACTGCAGCCGATTGGGGTAGGACCGCCACATCAGTCCCTTGACCTGCACGCCGCGCTCGGCCGCCGACCGGAACAGCTCCGCGACCGTGGGCCCGGCGTCGCGCAGCCGCTGGTCGGCGTCGCCGCGCCAGTCGGCGAAGAACAAGTGGTCGCCGGGGCCCAGCGTCTCCACTTCGGTGACGAGCCGATCGAAATAAGCCGCACCGTGGATCAGCGCTTCGGCCTGGTTGCCCTCGCTCCACGCGGGCAGTTCCCAGCTCGGGTTGCCGCGCTCACGGGAGGTGAGGAACCACTCGGCCAGGACAGACACGGTGTGGGATGCCCGGTTGCGGGTCGATTTACGCACCCGCTGCGCCGTTATCTGGCCGTGCGCTGCCCCACCCGCTACGGCGATAATGGCGCCGTGTCCGAGAAGGTTCTGTTCCTCTACAACGAGCATCTGGCGACCGAGGCCCTGCTCGGTGAGGCGTTCACCGAACACGGCTTCGACGTCGACACCTTCGAAGTGGTGCCCGCCGACCGTCGTGCGCAACCGGCCGGCGAGGTGGTCTTCCCCGACCCCACCGGCTACGACGTCGTCGTGCCGCTCGGCGCCACCTGGCCGGTCTACGACCCGGCGCTGCTGGACACGTGGGTGTCGACGGAGATGGCGATGCTGCGTGACGCCGCCGACGCGGGGGTCGCCCTTCTCGGTGTGTGTTTCGGCGGTCAACTGCTGGCCCAGACCTTCGGCGGCTCGGTGGCGCGCTCTCCGGCACCCGAGATCGGTTGGTACGACGTCGAATCGGCCGATGACAGCCTGATACCGGCAGGCCGGTGGTTTCAGTGGCACTACGACCGGTGGACGCTCCCGCCGGGTGCGGTCGAGGTGGCGCGCACCGCCGACGCGTCGCAGGCGTTCCTGCTGGGGCGCACGCTGGCGCTGCAATTCCACCCCGAGGTGGACCGCTCGCTGCTGGAGCTCTGGCTGGCGATCGACGACGGCGAGCTCGCCGAGTTCGGCCTCAGCCACGACGAACTACGTTCGCAGACAACGACGTTCGCCGACGCATCCCGGGTGAAGCAGCTGGTCGGCAACTTCGTCACCCGGGTGGTGCATCAGCCGTGCCCGAGCTCGTGAGCGAGCGCGTCGCGCAACTGCGGGCGGCGGAACCGGTGCCCCAGCGACTCGAGTCTCGCCGGCGCCACCCGCTGGCTGGCCTCGGCGAGCTCGCGGACACCTTGCTCTCCCAGCAGTAGCCGCGGACCGAATGACGGCACCGGCACCAGCGCGGGCCGGTGCACCACGTTCGCCAGCGTCGCGGTGTACTCGCCGTTGCGGACGGGTTCGGGCGCGACCGCGTTGACCGGCCCGGTGAGCCGCTCGTCGTAGAGCGCGCGGTGATACACGTCGAGCAGGTCGTCCAACCCGATCCAGGCCAGCCACTGCCTGCCGTCGCCCAGCCGGCCGCCGAGCCCCGCCGCGAACAGCGGCCGCATCAGCCGCAGCGTCCCGCCCCGGGCGGACTGCACGATCCCGGTGCGCACCGCCACCACCCGCAACCCGGCGTCGGCCGCGGGCGTCGTCGCCTCTTCCCAGTCGGCCACCACGTCGGCGAGGAACCCGTCGCCGCGCACACTGTCCTCGGTCAACACCGCGTCGCCGCGGTCGAACCCGTAGATGCCGATCGCCGAGGCACTCACAAAGGTCCGCGGACCGTCAGCGGTCTGGGCGGCCAGCTCGGCGAGCCGGCGGGTCGGCTCGATGCGGCTGTCCCGGATCGCGCGCCGGTGCCGGTCGGTGAACCGTCCCGCGATCGACGCCCCGGCCAGGTGGATCACCGCGTCGACACCGGTCAGCAGGTCGGCGGCGGGGCGGTCGGGATCCCACTGCCGGTCGTCGGCGCCGGTGGGCCGGTGGCGCACCAGCCGGACGATCCGGTGCCCGCCGGTCCTGAGGAACGCGGTCAGCGCCGTGCCGACCAGGCCGGACGCGCCGGTGACGGCGATGACCAGCGGCCGCAGCCCGGCGTCGGCCGCGGCTCGATGCGCGGCCAGGTCGTCGGCGAGCTGGCGGTGCCGATAGACGAAGGTCGCCCGCAGCGCCGCCGCGGGGACGGGGGTGTCGACGCGGTCGTGCACGCGCGTCCCGGGCCCGACGGCGGCGAAGTCGTGGGTGTGGGTCCAGCGGCTGACCAGGCGCGGCGGCCAGGAGGCGGGGCCCGCCGAGGACAGCGTGTCGACGAACCGGCGCGGCGGGTCATAGCCGGCCGGATCGTGCTGGGCCACCCACCGCAGCCCGCCGGGCAGGCCGAGCACCGCGCGCCCGTCGGCCAGCGATGTCGTCTCGGCGACCACCGTCATCGGCTGCCACGGCGGCACCAGTCGACGCATCGCGCCCGGGCGGGTGTGCCAGCCGAACACCTCGTCGAGCGGATGGTCGACGACGCTCTCGAATTCGATCCCCATGACCTGATATTCGTCGCTGCCGCGGTGGTGGATTGCGTCCGGGTCGGGTATCCGCAGTCGTAGGCTGACGATGTCCCGACCACCGGAGGGACTGTGATGAGCGGATGGAGCGGCCTGGCCCGTCGCAACGTCAAGCGCGTTTACCGGGACCGGCGCGAGGCCGGCGAGGTGCTGGCCGGCGAGTTGGCGTCCTACCGCGGCCGCGACCTCGTGGTGCTGGGCCTGGCGCGCGGCGGTGTGCCGGTCGGTTGGCAGGTGGCCCACGCGCTGCGCGCCCCGCTCGATGTCTTCCTGGTCCGCAAGCTCGGGGTGCCGCAGTGGCAGGAGCTGGCGATGGGTGCGCTGGCCAGCGGCGGCGGCGTCGTGATCAACGACAGCCTGGTGCGCAGCCTCGGGATCCGGGACGAGGACATCGACGACGCGATCGCCCGGGAGACCGAGGAACTGCACCGCCGCGAACGGGCTTACCGCGGCGACCGGCCGCCGGCGGACCTGCAGGATCGGATCGCGGTGCTCGTCGACGACGGGATCGCCACCGGCGCCAGCATGATGGCCGCGGTGCGCGCGGTGCGGGCTCAGCGGCCCGCGCAGGTGATCGTCGCCGTGCCGGTCGGCCCGGCGTCGGCGTGTACCGAGTTAGCTCGTGAGGCCGACGACGTGGTGTGCGCGTCGACTCCGCCCGGGTTCGAGGCGGTCGGTCAGGTGTTCGAGGACTTCCATCAGGTCAGCGACGACGAGGTCCGTGAATTGCTCGCTGCGCCAACGGTTTAGCGGCTGGCGTCCTCGTCGGTCTCGGCCTGTTCCACGACGGTGGTCTCGGCGTCCGCAGAGTCGGAATAAGTATCAGCCGGGTCCGGCTCGGCCACCGCGGTGGTGTCCTCGTCGGGGTAGTCCTCGTAGTACTCGACCTCGGGTTCGGGCTCGGCGGCACCGGCCCCGGCGTCGTCGGCTCTGCCCTTGGACCGGTCCCGCACGGCGTCGACGATGAGCAGCACCACACCCACCAGGCTGGCCGCGATGCAGACCCAGGCGATCAGCTCATTGCTGGTGACGACGGCGGTCACCAGCGCCGCAAGGCCGATGACAGCGAGGACGAGCGCGACGATCAGCATTGATCAACCCTCGGTTGAAGTGGATTCAGTTGTTGCCCCGGTTGAACTGGTTGAACCCGCCGCCACCATCGTTTCCGGCGCTGGAGTCCACCGGCGCGGCCGAGCCGCGCTGCCCGAGCTCCTCGAGCTGCGATTCCAGATAGGTCTTGAGCCGGGTGCGGTACTCACGCTCGAAGGTGCGCAGCTGTTCGAGGCGACCCTCGAGCACGGTGCGCTGCTGGTTGATGGTGCCCATGATCTCGGAGTGCTTGCGCTCCGCGTCGGCCTGCAGCGCGTCGGCCTTCTCCTGAGCCTGGCGCAGCTGCGCCTCGGAGCGGGTCTGGGCGTCGGCGAGCATGGCGTCGGCGCGCTGCCGAGCCTCGGTGACGGTGGTCTCCGCGGTCTGACGGGCCTCGCTGACCATCGCGTCGGCCTGGGCGCGCGCATCGGCGAGCAGCTTGTCGGACTCGGCCTTGGCCGTGCTGGTCAGCCGGTCGGCGGTGTCCTGGGCGAGGCTGAGCACCTTGGCCGCCTTGAGCGTCTGGTCCTCGCTGGCCTGCGCGGACGGCGCCTCGTAGACCGGCTGCGGAGCGGGCTGCGGCGCCGGCTCGGGCGTCGGCTCGAAGTGCGGGATCGCCTGCGTCGACTGCCCACCCGAGCTGGCGCCACCGGAGCGGGCGCTGGCCAACTCCTGGTCCAGTTCGGCTACACGCTGCCGCAGATCGGTGTTCTCCTCGATGAGCCGCGTCAGCTCGTTCTCCACCAAGTCGAGGAACGCATCGACCTCGTCCTCGTTGTAACCGCGTTTGCCGATGGGCGGCTTGCTGAACGCGACGTTGTGGACGTCGGCGGGTGTGAGCGGCATTGTCGCCCCCTTGAAGTCTGGACCGTCAACCGATCTCAAAGTGTAAAGCCTTGTTGGAACGTAACTGGCGTCCATCCTGTCACACCAGCCGCGGCCGTAGCAGAAGAGGTTGAAATTAAGACCGAATTTCAATCATGCGGGGACGCCCGGACTCGATTTCTGCGCTCATTTGAAGGGTGTGAACCCGCCCCGGCAAACAGCAGTTTTGCGCAACCCGGCCGATACGGATCCCGCGCTGCGGCGGGCGTTTTCAGGCGGCCGCGCCGAACGCCAGCTGCATCCCGATGAACGCGACGAGCAGCAGCACCATGATCGACAGGTCGAACCGCACCGCACCGATGGTGAGCTGGGGAATGAGCCGGCGCAGCAGTTTCACCGGCGGGTCGGTCACCGTCATGATCACCTCGAGGATCACCACCGTCGCGCCCTTCGGGTGCCAGTCCCGGGAGAACGAACGGATGAACTCGACCACTACCCGGGCGATCAGCAGTAGCCAGAATACGAACAGGGCGAAGCCCAGGATCTCGAAGAAGAGCGACAACGACAGCCGTCCTCACTGCGGGGCAGAGGTGTGACATTGGATACAGGGGTCAGCGCCCGAGCTGTTCAGCTCGAGCGCGACGCCAGCCTACCTGTCCCCGGTGAGACCTACTGATAGGCGTAGAAGCCGGCTTCGGCGATGCGCCGCCGCTCCTCGGCGGTGACGTCGATGTCGGCCGGTGACAGCAGGAACACCTTGGTCGCGACCTTGTCGAACGACCCGCGCAGGGCGAAGGCGAGGCCGGCGGCGAAGTCCACCAGCCGCTTGGCGTCGGCGTTGTCCATCGAGACCAGGTCCATGATCACCGGGGTGCCGTCGCGGAACCGCTCACCGATAGTGCGGGCCTCGCTGTAGTCCTTGGGGCGCAGCGTGGTGATCTTCGACAGCGGGCTGCCGGCCTCGAACAGCTCGGCCATCCGGCGCGGATCCATCGCCAACGCGCCACGGGTCGCGCCGCGCATCGCGCCGAACCGGGGCGCGGGCCGCTCGAACTCGCGCGGCACGCGCATCCGCGGCTCGAACCGCTCGTCGGCGTAGCCGCCGCGGTAACCGGCCGGCGGTTCGTCGTATTCGCGGTCGTCGAACCGCGAGCTCGGCGCACCCCGATCGAGGTAACCGTCGTCGTCGAAGTCGCGACCACGACGCGAGTACCCCCGCGAGGCGCCGCGATCGTCGTCCTCGTAGTACTCGTCGTCGTAGTCATCCATCGGGGCCATACCGAAGTAGGCCTTGACCTTGTGAAGTGTGCTCATCGCTCGACCCTTCTCATGACCTGGACTGTGGTGTCTGTGATGAAGATGTGACTGGAGTGACTACTTCTGGTGACGGTAGAGGACGTTGCCCCAATAACGCGGTACCGACACGCACACACGTCGAGCCGTGTTTCACCGCGAGTTCAAGATCGCTGGACATCCCCGCCGACAGCTCAAGCCGCTGGTCGTAGTCGTGTTGCAGCCGTTGATGTTCGGCCTGCAACCGGGCGAACGCCGCGTCCGCGTCGGAGCCCAGCGGCGGAATCGCCATCACCCCGGCGAGCCGCAATCCGGCCGCATCGTGCGCGGTTGCGCACAGGTCGTCGACGGCGCGCGGGTCGTCGATGTCGACGCCGCCGCGGTTCTCGTCGGCGTCCAGGCTCAACTGGATGTAGACCCGCAGCGGTTCGGAGCGCCGCCCCTCGTCGAGGGCCTCGCGGGCGGCGCGGTCGAGGGCCGCGAGCAGCTTGGCGCTGTCGACCGAGTGCGCGGCGTAGGCCCAGCCCGCCACTGCGCGCGCTTTATTGCGTTGAATACGACCGATCATGTGCCAGCGAATCGGCGCGATATCGGTTAATTCGGCGATTTCTTTGGCCTTATTCGACGCCTCCTGCTCGCGGGATTCGCCAAAAGCCGGGCACCCTAAACGGCGCAAAACAATGACATCGGCGGCCGGAAAGAATTTCGTCACCGGCAGCAGTTCGATTTCGTCGACAGCGCGTCCGGCGGCCTCCGCGGCAGCGGCCAGTCGCTCGCGCACGGCCGCCAGATTCTCGGCCAGTTCACGTTCCCGGGACGTCGACACGGTGTCTGTCACTCCATCCACACCAGTGACGCCAGCCGTCCGGTCGGCGCGCCGCGGCGATGGCTGAACAGATTGACGTCGGCGACAGTGCAGCGCGGGTCGACGTCGATCGCGGTGACGCCCAAAGTTGTTAGCTGCCTTGCGATCCCGGCTCGCAGATCGAGGCCGGGAGTGCCCTTGGCCGTCGTCGTGCGGCTTCCGGGCAGCGCCGACTCCACCCCGGCCGCCATCGCCGCGGGCACCTCGTAGTTGCGGCCGCTGACCGCCGGTCCGAGCAGCGCCGAGATGTCCTCGACGCGCGCCCCCAGCGACTGCATCGCCTCGACCGTGCGCACGACGATGCCGTTCTGCGCGCCCACCCGGCCGGCGTGCGCACCGGCCACCACGCCGGCGCGCGCATCGGCCAACAAAACCGGAACACAATCGGCGGTCACCACCGCTAAAGCCAAACGTCGCCTGGTGGTCACCAAAGCGTCGGTTTTGTCGATCGGATCCCCGCCGGCTTTCCAGCTGTCGTCGATGACGGCGACGTTGCTGCTGTGCACCTGATTCATCCACACGATCCCGTCGGCACCCAGCCCGATCGCCTCGCCGAGCCGCTTGCGGTTGGCCGCGACGGCGGCCGGATCGTCACCGACGTGGTCGCCGAGGTTGAAGCTGTCGTACGGCGACGCGGAGACGCCGCCGGCCCGCGTCGTGGTCACGCGCCGTATGCGAACCGTCACGGTCGCCAGTATCGCCGCTCGATCAGTGGCGCATGAACGGCGGCACGTCGACGTCGTCGTCGGAGATGCCGCCGTCGTCACCACCGATGCTGACCGTCGCGCCGTTGGTGTGCACCGGGACGCTGGCCGGGTCGGCGCTGTCGAACAGCGAGGTGGCGACCTTGCCCGCCCGCCCGGGAGCGATGCCTTGCCCCTGCGCTTGTCCCTCGGCGGGGCTGACCACCGGCTTGCGGCTCGGTCCGGCGGAGTCGAAGCCCGCGGCGATCACGGTCACGCGGACCTCGTCGCCGAGCGAGTCGTCGATCACGGTGCCGAAGATGATGTTCGCGTCCGGGTGCGCGGCGTCCTGCACCAGCGACGCGGCCTCGTTGATCTCGAACAGCCCGAGGTCACTGCCGCCGGCGACCGAGAGCAGCACGCCTTGCGCACCTTCCATCGACGCTTCGAGCAGCGGCGAGTTGATCGCGATCTCGGCGGCCTTGAGCGCACGCCCGTCGCCGCGCGCCGAGCCGATGCCCATCAGCGCGGTGCCCGCGCCGCTCATCACACCCTTGACGTCGGCGAAGTCGACGTTGATCAGGCCCGGGGTGGTGATCAGGTCGGTGATGCCCTGCACGCCGTTGAGCAGTACCTCGTCGGCGCTGCGGAACGCGTCCATCAGCGAGACCGCGGCGTCGCCCATCTGCAACAGCCGGTCGTTCGGGATCACGATGAGCGTGTCGCAGCTCTCCCGCAACGCCTGGATGCCGTTCTCGGCCTGGTTGCTGCGCCGCTTGCCCTCGAAGGAGAACGGTCGCGTCACCACGCCTACGGTCAGGGCGCCGAGCTTGCGGGCGATCGAGGCCACGACCGGCGCGCCGCCGGTGCCCGTGCCGCCACCCTCGCCGGCGGTGACGAACACCATGTCGGCTCCGCGCAGGAGTTCCTCGATGTCGTCCTTGGCGTCTTCTGCGGCCTTGCGCCCGACCTCGGGGTCGGCGCCCGCGCCGAGACCACGGGTCGAGTCGCGACCGACGTCGAGCTTCACATCGGCGTCGCTCATCAACAACGCCTGCGCGTCGGTGTTGATGGCGATGAACTCCACGCCCTTGAGGCCCTGCTCGATCATCCGGTTGACAGCGTTGACGCCGCCACCGCCGATGCCGACCACCTTGATGACGGCGAGGTAGTTATGTGGGGGGGTCATCGCGTTCGCCCTTCCTCCCAGGTTGCCTGACGACACGCCGACTGCTGTTTGGCAAACCCTAAACCTCAACCAGAGGGTTATAGTTATGTCAAGTTGTTCAGCGCAACCAGAACGCTAAGGCGAGGTCGCGGGCTAGCCATGCAGGCGCGCCGACACGCGCGCGGATTTTTTCGCGCAACTTTTCTGTGCGCGGCTCACTTCACCGTCGGCAGGTCCGGACTGGACACGTCGTAGGTCCGGCCCGGCTGGGTGAGCAGCGCGCCGAGCTTGACGGCCTTCTCCTCGGTGCGGTCGGTGGTACCCCACACGACCTGCCTGCCGTCGACGAGTTGCAGGGTGATGGCCGCGACCGAGGGCGCCGCGATCCTGGCGACCTGCGCGGCGACCTCGGGCCGCAGCGACGTCATCACCTGCAGCGCCGCCTTGGTCGGCGGATCGTTGGGGCCCGGGGTGTCGGCGTCGAGGTACGGCACGCCCTGGGGCGGCACCCCGATCGCGAAGTCGACGCCGTCGCGGTCGAACAGGTGCGGCCCGTCCGGATAGTCCTTGACCACCACCGGCACGCGTTCGACGACGGTGATCCGCAGCGTCGAGGGGTACTGCCGCTGCACCCGTGCGCTGGCGACCCGCCGGATCGCCGCCACCCGTTCGGCGACCGTGTCGGTGTTGACCTGCAGCAGCGGGGTGCCCGGCGCGACGGCCGCGGCGGCGACGATCTCCTCCTGCGGCACCGCGCCCAGCCCGGTGACGACGGTGTCGCGCACCGACATGATCGGCGTGAAGTACAGCAGCAGCCCGATGCCCACGACCAGCACGCTGATCAGCGCCGTCCACATCAGCACCTTGAGTCCCCGGACCGCACCGCGGCGGGGCTTGGTCGACTCGCCCGCCGGCTTGCCGAGCACCTTGCGCTTGGCCTCGCGCCGGGCCTGCTCGATCGCCATGGCCCGCGCCTGCGCGGCGCGGCGTTCCTCGCGCTCACGGCGCGCCCGTCGCCGCGGGCCCTCGAAATCGGTTGCAACGGAAGCTGTTTCGGTGGTTTCTGTGGCTTCGGCGGTTTCGGGGGTTTCGTCGGTCTGATCCGGCGGGGTCTCGGGGCTCTCGGTCGGCTCGGTCATCGCGCCCCCGGACGGCCGGGCGCGCTGCGGTTGGCCTTGTCCCGCAGCGCGGTCAGGATCTCCGCCCCGAGCATCGTCACGTCACCGGCGCCCATGGTGACGACGACGTCGTTGGGTTCGGCGACCGCAGCTACCTGCGTGGCGACGGCGGAGAAGTCGGGCAGGTAGGTGACCGGGGCGCTGACGTGTTCGACGATGGTCCGGCCGCTGACCCCGGCGATGGGTTGTTCGCGCGCCGCATAGACGTCGAGCACGAAGACCTCGTCGGCGGCGCTCAGCGCGACACCGAATTCCCGCGCGAAAACCTCTGTGCGCGAATACAAATGCGGCTGGAAGACGACGATCGCCCGGCCCCCGGACTCCTGCGCAAGGGTACGGACGGCGGTCAACGCCGCGGCCACCTTCGTCGGGTGGTGCGCGTAATCGTCGAAGACCCGCACGCCGACCGCCGTGCCGACCAGCTCGAAGCGGCGCCGCACGCCCTCGAACGACGCCAGCGCGTCGAGCACCGCGTCGGCCGGCGCGCCGACCTCCAGCGCGGCCAGCAGCGCCGCGAGCGCATTGAGCGCCATGTGCCTGCCCGGCACGGCCAGCCGCATGGTGCGCGGCTGCGACTCCCCCGCCAGCTGCACCGTGGCCACCGCCTCGGTGCCGTGCTGCTCCCAGTCGACGAGCCTGCCCGCCAGGCCGTCGCCGCTGCTCCCGTAGCGCAGCACCCGGATCCCCAGCGCCGCAGTGCGTTCGGCGAGCGCCGCCGCACCCGGGTCGTCGACGCACGCCACCAGCGCACCGCCGGGGCGCACGCGTTCCATGAACGCGTCGAACACCTCGACGTAGGCCTGCTCGGTGCCGAAGTAGTCGAGATGGTCCGCCTCGACGTTGGTCACCACCGCAATGTCGGGGGTGTACTCGAGCAACGAGCCGTCGCTCTCGTCGGCCTCGGCGACGAAATAGTCACCGCTGCCGTGATGGGCGTTGGTGCCCGCAGCACCGAGCTCGCCGCCGACGGCGAACGACGGGTCGAATCCGCTGTGCTGCAACGCCACGATCAACATCGACGTCGTGGTGGTCTTGCCGGCCGTCCCGGTCACCATCAACGTGGTGTCACCGGTCATCAGCTTGGCCAGCACGACCGGGCGCAGGATCACCGGGATGCCGCGCCGCCTGGCCTCGACCAGTTCGGGGTTGGTCTTCGGGATGGCGGCGTAGGTCGTGACGACTGCGGTCGGCCCGCCCGGCAGCAGGTCCAGCGAGGAGGCGTCGTGCCCGATGCGGATCGCCGCGCCACGTGCCCGCAGCGCGGCCACCGCCCGCGACTCCTTGGCGTCGGACCCCGACACCGCGCCGCCCCGGTCGAGCAGAATGCGCGCGATGCCCGACATGCCCGCCCCGCCGATGCCGACCATGTGCACCCGCTGCAACTCCTCAGGCAACGAATTGCTGGTCACGACAACCGCTTCCGGCCCGCGGTGCGGGCGACGTCCAGCGCGATCTCGGCGACGCGCTGCGCGGCGTCGCGGTGCCCGGCCATCGCGGCGGCCGCGGTCATGGCCTGCAGCCGGTCGCTGTCGGTCATCAGGTTCACCACGGTGTCGGCGACGAACGCCGGCGACAAGTCCGCGTCGTCGACCAGCACTCCCCCGCCGGCGTTGACCACCGGCAGCGCGTTGAGCCGCTGTTCGCCGTTACCGATCGGCAGTGGCACGTACACCGCGGGCAGGCCGATCGCGGTCAGCTCCGCGACCGTCATCGCCCCGGACCGGCAGATCGCCAGGTCGGCGGCCGCATAGGCGAGATCCATCCGGTTCAGATACGGCACCGCCAGGTATGGCGGGTCGCCGTCGGCGGGTTCAGGCAGGTCCAGCGTGTTCTTCGGCCCGTGCGCGTGCAGCACCGAGATACCTTCAGCCGCAAGGTCTTTGGCGGCCGCGGCGACCGCTCGGTTGAGCGACTGCGCCCCCTGCGACCCGCCGAACACCAACAGCACCCGCGCGTCGGGCGCAAACCCGAAATGCGCACGGGCCTCCGCCCGCAGTGCCGCGCGATCCAGCGCCGTGATCGCCGCCCGCACCGGGACGCCGACCACCTCGACCTTGCCGAGGCCCGGGTCGGCGACCGCCGAGAGCACCCGCTGCGCCGAGCGCGCGCCGAGGCGGTTGGCCCAGCCCGCGCTGGCGTTGGCCTCGTGCACCACCACCGGCACCCGCCTGCCGCGCCGCCGGCTGCGGGAGGCCAGGTAGGCCGGCACCGCGACGTACCCGCCGAAGCCGACGATCACGTCCGCCTCGACGTCGTCGAGCACCGCGCGGGTTTGGCGCACCGCGCGTCGCACCCGCGCGGGCAGCCGCAGCAGGTCACCGGTGAGCTTGCGTGGCAGCGGTACCGGGGTGATCAGCTCGAGGTGATATCCGCGCTCGGGCACCAGCCGGGTCTCCAGGCCACGCTCGGTGCCCAGCGCGGTGATCCGTACCTGCGGGTCGAGTGCGATCAAAGCGTCGGCCACCGCCATCGCTGGTTCGACGTGACCTGCGGTGCCCCCGCCGGCAAGGACGACACTTACCCCCCGGTCGCTACGCCGCCCGACGGATCGGGACACCCCGCGATCGTTCACCCGTAACGCTGACCTTCCAATGTCCGCCGCCCGCTTCCGTCCGTTCGGCCGCCTCCATGATGCCTTGAGGCCCGAACCGGCCTGCCACCCGTCTGGGGTTTGCGGCGGCTGCCCGACGGCTGCTGACGCGCGGGCTTGGCCTGCTGCTTGCCGGCGGCGCGGGCCGTCGGCTTACCGGTCCGCGGGCGCTTCTTCGGATCGGCCGCGCGGGCCCGCTTGGGTTGGCGGGTCCGCAGCCGGTCGCGCAGCGCCTCGGTACGGGTCGGCACGTAGGGCGCGGGCAGCGGAAGCCGCAGCAGCCGGTTCACCCGGTCGTCGCGACCGGCCCGCAGCGCCGCCACCGCTTCGGGTTCGTGCCGCGCCGCGTTGGCCATGATGCCGATGATCAACAGCGTTGTCGCCGTTGACGTTCCACCCGCCGAGATCAACGGCAACTGCAGCCCGGTGACGGGAAGCAGACCCACGACGTAGCCGACGTTGATGAAGACCTGCCCCATGATCCACAGGGTCGTGGTCGCGGTCAGCAGCCGCAGGAACGGATCGGCCGAACGGCGTGCGATCCGCATCCCGGTGTAGGCGAACAGGCCGAACAGGCACAGCAGCCCGGCCGCTCCGATGAAGCCCAGTTCCTCGCCGATGATCGCGAAGATGAAGTCGTTGTGGGCGTTGGGCAGATAGTTCCACTTGGCCGCGCCCTGACCGAGGCCGTCGCCGAACACGCCGCCGTTGGCGAGCGCGAAGCGGGCCTGGCGGGCCTGGTACCCCGACCCCTGGGCGTCGGCGCTCGGATTGAGCCAGGACTGCACCCGCGCCGACCGGTAGCCCTCCGCCATGGCCAACACCGCCGCCGACACGATCACCATGAACAGCGACGACACGAACACCCGCAGCGGCAGGCCGGCGTACCACAGCAGGCCGAGCAGGATGATGCCCATCGACACGGTCTGGCCGAGGTCGGGCTGGGCGACGATGAGCGCCAGCGCGATGAACGCCGCGGGCACCAGCGGGATCAGCATCTCCCGCAGCGATGCGCGTTCCATGCGGCGCGCGGCCAGCAGATGCGCACCCCAGATCGCGAACGCGATCTTCGCCAGTTCCGAGGGCTGCATGGAGAACCCGGCGACCACGAACCAGCCGCGCGACCCGTTGGCCACCGTGCCGATGCCGGGGATCAACACCAACACCAGCAGCACGATCGTGACCGCGAACCCGGTGAACGCCAGGCTGCGCATCACCTGCACAGGGACGCGCATCGCGACGTAGAAGCCGATCAGGCCGATGACCGTCCAGAGCACCTGCTTGCCGAACACCGCCCACGGCGTGCCGTCCTGGTCGTAGGAGTAGACACCGGACGCCGACAGCACCATCGTCAGGCCGAGCGTGATGAGCAGCGCCACCACGGCGATGATGAGGTGAAACGAGGTCATCGGGCGGTTCAGCCAGGTGCCGAACCGAGTGCGCGGGCCGCGCGGTTCCGACGGCGGCGCCTTCTCGGGACCCTCTGCTTCGGCGCCTGCTCTGCGCAGCCGCAGCCGGGTCACGATGGTGCTCACTGGCTACCGACTCAGGTCGCGCACGGCGTCGGCGAACGCGTCGCCGCGATGGCTGTAGCCGCTGAACTGGTCGAACGACGCACCAGCCGGCGCCAGCAATACCGTGTCCCCCGGCCGGGCGAGGTCACGGGCGGCGCCGACGACGGCGCTCATGATCGCGTGGCCGGAAGCCTCGCCGTCAACTCTGATCACATTAGTAACAGGACTAACTTGCGACCCAATTGTCCCTTGCACCCCAAAATCCTCCCCCGCCACAACCTCGATGACGGGGACATCCGGGGCGTGTCGCAATAACGCCTCGGCGATCAGGGCCCGGTCGCGGCCGATCAACACCGCGCCGACCAGGCGATTCGCCTCCGCGGCGAGCAGGTCGTCGACCGAGGCGCCCTTGAGCATGCCGCCGGCCACCCAGACCACCCGCGGGTAGGCGGCGATCGACGACTGCGCGGCATGCGGGTTGGTCGCCTTGGAATCGTCGACGTAGGTGACGCCGTCCACCACACCGACGACCTCGGCGCGGTGCCTGCCGACGCGGAAGGCGCCCAGCGCCTCGGCGATCGCCTCGGGTGGAACGTCGACCGCGCGGGCGAGCGCGGCGGCGGCGAGCGCGTCGAGCACCCCGACGGCCCCGGCGACGGGGATCGTCGCGGCGTCGGCCAGCGCGATCCCGTCGGCGAACGCGCGGTCGACCAGGGCGCCGTCGACGACGCCGAGTTCGCCGGCGGCGGGCTCGCCCAGCCGGAACCCCACGCGGGTGGGCGCCGCGGCGGTGTCGAGCAGGCCGGCGGCCACCGGGTCGTCGAGCCCGGCGACGGCGACCCGCCCGTCGAGCACGCGCGCCTTGTCGCGGGCGTAGGCGGCCATCGACCCGTGCCAGTCGAGGTGGTCCTCGGCGACGTTGAGCACCACCCCGGCGTCCGGGCGCAGCGACGGCGCCCAGTGCAGCTGGAAGCTCGACAGCTCGACGGCGAGCAGGTCCGAGGGTTCGGGCAGCACGTCGAGCACCGGGTTGCCGATGTTGCCGCACAACACCGCCCGCCGGCCCGCGGCCACCAGCATCGCGTGCAGCATCGACGTCGTCGTGGTCTTGCCGTTGGTGCCGGTGACCACCAGCCAGCGCCGCGGCGGTCCGAACCAGCCTGCCGCGTCGAGCCGCCACGCCAGTTCCACGTCGCCCCAGATCGGCACGCCCGCGGCGGCCGCGGCGGCCAGCACCGGGGTGGTCGGCGCGAAACCCGGGCTGGTGACGACGAGCGCGTAGTCGCCGATCGTCGCCTCCGCCTCGGCGGTGGTGACGACGGTGGCGGGGGTGATCAGCCGCTGCAGGGCCAGCGGATCGTCGTCGCAGATGGTCAGCCGCACGCCGGTGGGCTCCAGGACGGCGCTGACCGAGCGGCCGGTCAGGCCGGCGCCGGTCACCAGCACGCGGGCGCCGGGCCGAAGCGGCGGGACCTCCATGTCAGGCACCGACCGTGGTCAGCCATTCGCTGTAGAACAGGGCGACGCCCAGACCGCAGGCGATCGCGGTCAGCAGCCAGAACCGGATGATCACCGTCGTCTCGGCCCAGCCGACCAGCTCGAAGTGGTGGTGGAACGGCGCCATCCGGAACACCCGCCTACCGGTGGTGCGGAACGCCAGGATCTGCACGACGACCGAGACCACCTCGGCGACGAACAGGGCGCCGAGCACGACGGCCAGCATCTCGGTGCGGCTGGCCACCGACAGGCCGGCGATGATGCCGCCCAGCGCCAGCGAACCGGTGTCGCCCATGAAGATCTTGGCGGGGGCGGCGTTCCACCACAGGAAGCCGATGCACGCGCCGGCCGTCGCGGCGGCGATGATCGCCAGGTCCAGCGGGTCGCGCACGTTGTAGCAACCCAGTCCGGGGTCGGTGGCGCAGGCATTGCGGAACTGCCAGAACGTGATCAGCACGTAGGCCGCGCACACCATCGCCATCGCGCCGGCGGCCAGCCCGTCCAGCCCGTCGGTGAAGTTCACCGCGTTCGACCACGCGCTGACCAGGACGATGCAGAACAGCACGAACAGCGCGGGCGGCAGCGTGACCGTGGCGATCTCGCGCACATACGACAGTTCGGGGCTGCCCGGGGTCAGCCCGTCGGCGTTGCGGAACTGCAGCGCCAGCACCGCGAAGATGACCGCGGCGGCCAGGATACCGATGGTCTTGGCGGTCTTGTTCAGCCCGAGATTGCGCGCCCGGCGCAGTTTGATCAGGTCGTCGATGAAGCCGACCACCCCCAGCGCGGTGGCCAGGAACAGCACCAGCAGGCCCGAGGCCGACGGCCCCCTGCCGTCGATCACCACGCCGACCAGATGCGTGCCCAGATAGCTGGCCCAGATGCCGGCGACGATCGCGACCCCGCCCATCGACGGGGTGCCGCGCTTCTTGTGGTGGCTCGGCGGCCCGTCCTCGCGGATCTCGTGGCCGAAGCCCTGCCGGGTGAACAGCCGGATCAGCATCGGGGTGAGCAGGATCGAGACCGTCAGCGCGATGCCGACGGCGATGAGGATCTGCCTCATGCGGGCGGGATCCGATCCTCGTCGGCTGGTGAGTCGGCCAGCGCGTCGGCCAGCGCGCCCAGCCCGGCGGCGTTGGAGGCCTTCACCAGCACCACATCCCCGGGCTGCAGTTCGGCGCGCAGCAACTGCAGCGCGGCGTCGGCGTCGGCGACCATGGTGGCCTCGGGCCCCCACGAGCCTTCCATCACGGCGCCGTGGTGCATGGCGCTCATAGTCCTCCCGGTTCCGACGACGACCAGTCGAGAGACATCTAAGCGCACGGCCAGTCGGCCGATGTTGTCATGCTCGGTTATCGCGTCGTCGCCGAGTTCGGCCATCTCGCCGAGCACCGCCCAGCTGCGGCGCCGGGCACCTCCCTCGCGGGCCATCCAGGCCAGCGCCTTGAGGCCCGCGCGCATCGAGTCGGGGTTGGCGTTGTAGGCGTCGTTGATCACCGTGACGCCGTCGGCGCGGGTGCTGACCGCCATCCGGTGCCTCGACACCGGCCCGGCGGTGGCCAGCGCGGCCGCCACCTGCTCGACGGTCGCGCCGCACTCGAGCGCCACGGCAGCCGCGCACAGCGCGTTGGAGACCTGGTGGTCGCCGTGCACCGCCAGCGCGACGTCGGCCTGCTCGGTGCCGGCGTGCAACGTGAAGCGCGGCCGGGCCAGTTCGTCGAGCGTCACCGCGTCGGCCCACACGTCGACCCGCTCCGCCGGTTCCCGCGCCACCCGCACCACGCGCGCCGCGGTCAGCTCCGCCATCGCCGCGACCGCGCTGTCGTCGACATTGAGCACCACCGCGCCGGTCTCCGGAACGGATTGCGGCAGTTCGCCTTTCGTCGCCGCGATGGCTTCGCGTGAGCCGAACTCGCCGAGGTGGGCGGTGCCCACGTTGAGCACGACGGCGATCGACGGCGGCGCGATGGCGGCCAGCGCGGCGATGTTGCCGCGGTGCCGCGCCGACATCTCGAGCACCAGATAGTCGGTGGCGCGCGTCGCACGCAGCACCGTCCACGGGTGGCCGAGTTCGTTGTTGAACGACCCCGGCGGTGCGACCACGTCGCCGAGCGGGGCAAGCACCGCGGCGACCAGGTCCTTGGTCGACGTCTTGCCCGACGACCCGGTGATCCCGATGATCGTCAGCCCGCCCGCGACCAGTTCGGCGGCCACCGCGGCGGCCAGCTTGGCCAGCGCGTTCAGCACCGCGGCGCCCGACCCGTCGGTGTCGTGCTCGAGCACCCCGGCGCCGCTCTGCGTGGGTGTCGGTTCGACGACGACGGCGGGCACGCCCACCGGTCGCGCCGCCAGCACCGCCGCGGCGCCGGCCTCGACCGCGGTGGCGGCGAAGTCGTGCCCGTCGGAGCGGGCGCCGGGCAGCGCCAGGAACAGCCCGCCCGGGGTGGTCGCCCGCGAGTCGAATTCGACGGTGCCGGTGATCCGGGTCGCGGCGGCCTGTTCGGGGCTGATGTCGACGAGCCGGCCTCCGACGATCTCGGCGATCTGGGCGAGCGTGAAGTCGATCATGCGTGGTGTCCTGCCGCCTCGAGGGCGCCGGCCAACTCGATCCGGTCGTCGAACGGGCGGGTCTGCCCGCCCGCGGTCTGCCCGGCCTCGTGCCCTTTACCCGCAACCAGCACGACGTCGCCCGGTTGCGCCCATCCGACGGCGTGCTCGATCGCCGCGCGCCGGTCGCCGATCTCGATGATGTCGGCACCGCCGACCGCACCGGCGACGATCGCGGCCCGGATCGCGGCCGGGTCCTCGTCGCGCGGGTTGTCGTCGGTGACGACGACCAGGTCGGCCAGGTCGGCGGCGACGCGTCCCATCGGCGCCCGCTTGCCCGGGTCGCGGTTGCCGCCCGCGCCGAACACCACCGCGAGGCGGCCCTGTCCGCCGAGCTGCGCCCGCAGCGTCTCCAGCACGGCCTGCAGCGCGCCGGGTTTGTGTGCGTAGTCGACCAGCGCCAGGAACGGCTGGCCGCAGTCGACGGTCTCGAGGCGGCCGGGCACCGTCGCGGTGCACAACCCGGGCGCGGCCTGTTCCGGGGACACCCCGACCGCGTCCAGCAAGGCGGTCGCCAGCAGGCAGTTGGCCACGTTGTAGCCGCCCGGCAGCCCGATCCGCAGCGCGTGGTGCACACCGGCGGGGTCGACGGCGGAGAACTCCTGGGCGCCGCGCTCGGCGGTGCGGACCTCCTCGATGCGCCAGTCGGCGGCCTGTCCCGTCGCGCTGACCGTGACCGGGGACTCGGCCAGCCTGGCCATCTCGCGGCCGGCGTCGTCGTCGACGCACACCACCGAAAGCTCGGCGCGCGTGGGTGATTGCGGGTGGAACAGCCGCGCCTTGGCGTCGAAGTAGTCGCGCATCGTCGGGTGGAAGTCGAGGTGGTCGCGCGACAGGTTGGTGAAGCCGCCGACTGCGAACCGCACGCCGTCGACGCGGCCCAGCGACAGTGCGTGGCTGGACACCTCCATCACCACGGTGTCGACGCCCTGTTCGACCATCGCTGCCAGCAGCCCCTGCAGGTCAGGTGCCTCCGGCGTGGTGAGCGCGCTGGTCTGGTCCCGGCCGGCCACCCGGATGCCGACCGTGCCGATCAGGCCGGCCACCCGCCCGGCCGCCCGCAGCCCCGCCTCGACGAGGTAGGTGGTGGTGGTCTTGCCGGAGGTTCCGGTCACCCCGATGACCCGCAGGTGCTCGGAGGGCCGCCCGTAGACCGTGGCGGCCACCTCGCCGAGCACCGACCGCGGCGCCGGGTGCACGAGCACCGGCACGGAGTCGGCGCCGACGCGGGCCTGCCCCTCGGGATCGGTGAGCACCGCGACCGCGCCGCGGTCCACGGCGTCGCGGGCGAACTCGGCGCCGTGCGCGGCGGCCCCGGGCAGCGCGGCGAACAGATCCCCCGGCGCGACGTCCTGACTGCGCAGCGTGACCCCGGTGACGCGCAGGTCGGGCAGCCCGCCGCCTCCGGTCGGCACCGCGCCGACCTGCTCGGCCAGCGCTGCGAGCGCACTGCCGGCGGGGTGGCTTGGTCGCAGGTTCATGGCGTTGACACAGTACCGGCCGGTCGCGGCCGGCCCGATCGGCTGTCGGCGGAGGGTCAGTCGGCCTGCAGCGTGAGCGGCGCACCGGGATCGGCGGACAGCGGCACGTTTTCGCGCTGCAGCAGCCAGGCCCCGATGTTGTGGAACAGCGGCGCGACCGTGGTGCCCGGCTGCCCGTCGGCGGTGCGGTGCGGGTTGTCCATCATCACCGCGACGACGTAGCGCGGGTTGTCGGCGGGCAGGATCCCGGCGAACGAGATCCAGTAGACGTCGTCGTAGTAGCAGCCGCAGCCCGGGTTGATCTGCTGCGCGGTGCCGGTCTTGCCCGCCACCTGGTACCCCTCGACCGCGGCCTGCGACCCCGTGCCCTGCTGGATGCCCCTCGGGTCGCGCTGGGTGGTCGCCCGCAGCATCTGCCGGACGGTCTGCGCGGTCTGCGGCGACACCACCGGGATGCCCTCGGGCCGCGGCTCGTCGGTGCGGCTGCCGTCGGGGGCGATGGTGGACTTCACCACGCGCGGCGGCACCCGCACACCGTCGTTGGCGATGGTCTGGTACATGCCGGCCAGCTGCAGCAGGGTCATCGAAAGGCCCTGTCCGATCGGCAGGTTCGCGAACGTGCTGCCCGACCACTGGTCGATCGGCGGGACCAGGCCCGCGCTCTCACCGGGCAGCCCGACACCGGTGCGCTGGCCGAGGCCGAACTTGCGCAGCATGTCGTAGAACCGCTGCGGGCCCAGCCGTTGCGCGAGCATCAGCGTGCCGACGTTCGAGGACTTACCGAAGATGCCCGTCGTGGTGTACGGCATCGTGCCGTGCTCCCACGCGTCGCGGACGGTGACACCGCCCATGTCGATCGAACCGGGCACCTGCAGCACCTCGTCGGGATGCGACAGCTTGTCCTCGATGACCGTTGCGGCGGTGACGATCTTGTTGACCGAGCCCGGTTCGTACGGCGCGGACACCGACGGGTTGCCCAGTTCGCGGTCCTCCTGGCGGCCGATGTCCTGGCTGGGGTCGAACGTGTTGTCGTTCGCCATCGCCAGCACCTCACCGGTTTTGGCGTCGAGGACCACACCCGAGACGTTCTTGGCACCGGACAGGTTCTTGGCCTGCTGCACCTGCTGCTGGACGTAGAACTGGATGTCGTCGTCGATGGTGAGCATCACCGACGATCCGTCGACCGCGTCGTGGCGGTTGCGGTAGCTGCCGGGGATCACCACACCGTCCGACCCGCGGTCGTAGGTGATCGATCCGTCGGTGCCCGCGAGCACCGCGTCCAGCGAGTCCTCGAGTCCGAGCAGCCCGTGGCCGTCCCAGTCGATGCCGCCGACGAGGTTGGCCGCCAGCGACCCGCCCGGGTACTGGCGCAGATCCTGCCGCTCGGAACCGACTTCGGGGAACTTCGTGGTGATCGCGTCGGCGATCGCGGGGTCGACCGCACGCGCGAGGTAGACGAACGACTCGTTGCTCTTGAGCTTCTTGAGCACGGTCGCCGAGTCCGGCTTGTTGTTCAGCCGCGAAGCGACCTCGGCGGCGATGTCGCGCAGCCGGCGGTCGGGTTCGGGGGCCTCGGTCGTCTTGGCCCTGGCCTCTTCCAACTGCTTGCGCACCTTGGCCGGCTGAAAGGTCAGCGCCCGCGCCTCGATCGTGAACGCCAGCTTGTCGTTGTTCCGGTCGACGATGGAACCGCGGACGGCCTTTTCGACGTCGGTGACCTTGAGTTGGCTCGCGGCCTCGGCGCGCAGTCCTTCGGCGCGGGGCACCTGCAGATTGAACAGCTGGCCGGCCGCCACGATCAGCACCAGGAAGATCGCGGCGTTGCCGACCCGGTGCCGGAACACGAAAGACGCACTGCGCAAACCGGTGTCGGTGACCACGGTGCGCGTCCGCCGGGCCTTCGCCGAACGCTCCTGCGTGCCCGACGTGCGACGCGGGCGGTCGGCGCGGCTCATGCGCCGGCGCCCGCCGGGGGCGCGAGCACAGGGACGGCCTGTTCGGCGCCCGGCACCGGACCCGGCAGCGCCTGCGGCGTCGGGATGTGCGGCGCCGCAGCGCCGTCCAGCGGGGCGGCCGGCAGCACCGGCGGGGCCATCGGTGCGGGCAGCTGTGCCGGCGGTACGGCCCCCGGGACGGGCAGCTGCGGTTGCACTGCGTGGGGCACCTCGACACCGGGCGGAACAGTAAGCGGCGCAACAGTTCCGGCGGGCGCCTGTAGTCCGGGCAGCCCAGCGGTGCGGTCCGGAACACGCACCGGAACCTCGCGCGGTTCGACGACCCGCGGCGCGGGCGGTCCCGGCGGCGGTGCGGGCGCCGCCTCGGGCAGCGGCGTGTTCAGCGGCGGCGGCGGGACGCCCTCGGCGGGTTTGGGTGTGCCGACGACGATCCAGTTGCCGGCGGGATCCTGGACCAGATGCGCGGTGTCGCGGGACGGGATCATGCCGAGTTCGCGGGCCGCCTCGGCCAGCGCCGGCGCGGCCTGCGCTTCGAGCACGTCACGCTCGAGCGCTTCCTTCTTTTGCAGCAGGGCCCGATTCGTCTCGCGGGCATTGCCCAACTGATAGGAGCGTTCGGCGGCGTCGGTGGACAGCCACAGCGTGGTGCCGAGGCCGAAGCCCAGCGACCCGATCACCAGCACGACGAACGGGACCCGGGCGACGAGTGTGCGCGGGTTCAGGTCGATCGACGACAACCGGACGAGGATGCGTTCCCGCAGCGGCGGGCGAACAACCTTCGGCGCCTTGGCTTTCCGAGCCTTGGCGCGCGCCTTGGCCTGGCTGGCGGTCTTCGGCCTGCCCGGCGCGTCGGTGGGCCGCGGGATCGGGTTGGTCTGCGGGGCGGACCGTGCCGGCCGCTGCTCGCGCGCCGGCGCCCGTCGCGCCTGCGTCTCCGGTGACCGGCGCGCCCCGCCGCGGGTGGTGCGACGACGGTCGTCGCCGGAGCGCTTGGCTGCTTTGCGCTTGGTCTGCTCAGGCTTCACGGCCGTCCCCCACCTTCTCCAGTGCTCGTAGCCGCACGGGCGCGCTACGCGGGTTCTGTTCGATCTCCTCGGGAGTCGCGCGCTCGGCGCCTCGCGTGAGAGCGACGAATTCCGGTCCGTGGCCGGGTAATTCGACCGGCAGCCCCTCCGGCGTCCGCGACGCGGTGGCCGCGGCGAAGGACGCCTTGACGATGCGGTCCTCCAGCGACTGGTACGCCATCACCGCGATGCGCCCGCCCGGCGCCAGCGCGCTCAGCGCGGCAGGCAGCGCGTCGCGCAGCGAGTCGAGTTCGGCGTTGACCGCGATCCGCAGCGCCTGGAAGGTGCGCTTGGCCGGATGCCCACCCGTGCGCCGAGCGGGCGCCGGGATCGCGTCGTAGAGCAGCTCGACGAGCTCGGCGGTGGTGCGGAACGGCGCGCGGGCGCGACGGCGGACGATGTGCGCGGCGATCCGGGACGCGAAGCGCTCCTCGCCGAACTCCCGCAACAGCCGGGTGATGGCCTTCTGGTCGTAGGTGTTGAGGATCTCGGCCGCCGTCAGCGTGGCGTCCGGGTCCATCCGCATGTCCAGCGGGGCGTCGGAGGCGTAGGAGAAGCCGCGCTCCACACGGTCGAGCTGCATCGACGAGACACCGAGGTCGAACAACACGCCGTGCACCGGCGCGGTCAGCACCCGGCCGATGCCGTCGTAGCGGGTGCGCACCAGCGTGACCCGGTCGCCGAAACGCGCCAGCCGTTCACCGGCGATGTGCTGCGCGTCGGGGTCGCGGTCCAGACCGATCAGCCGCAAGCCGGGAAAGTCGGTCAGGAAACGCTCGGCGTGGCCGCCCGCTCCGAGCGTCGCATCGACCAGCACCGCACCGTCGCCGGTCGCGGACTGCCGTGTCAGGGCGGGGGCGAGCAGTTCGACGCAGCGGTCCAGCAGGACGGGAACGTGTCCGTGATTCATGTCGCCGGCCTCCCGGCTCGTCATTACTCCGGTCGGCGCCCCTGCACCGAGGTCCCTGTCCGAGAGCGCGAACCTGGCGTTGGGGAAGTACGCCAGGGCCGGTTCGGGCAGAGGCCGCGATGCACGGGCACCGTGTCGGTCGACCGCCGGATCAGATGATGTCGTGCAGAGCTTCATTGGTGGCCGCGGAGAAGTCTTCTTCGTGGGTCTGCTGGTACTCCTGCCATGCCGCCGAATCCCAGATCTCCAAATAGTCGACCGATCCGATCACCACGCAGTCCTTCGACAGGTTGGCGTAGCGGCGGTGGTCGGCCGACAGGGTGATCCGGCCTTGTGCGTCGGGGTGCTGTTCGTCGGTGGCGGCGGCGAGGTTGCGCAGGAACGCGCGTGCTTCCGGATTGCTCCGCGATGCCTGCGAGGCCCGTCGTGCCAGCTTTTCGAATTCGTCGCGCGGATACACGGCAAGGCTGTGATCTTGGCTTTTCGTCACCATCAACCCTCCTGCCAGCGCGTCGCGGAACTTGGCGGGCAGCGTGAGCCGCCCCTTGTCGTCGAGCTTCGGCGTGTAGGTGCCGAGAAACATCTCGCCCTCCTGCGCCACCGTCCGGAGCCCCGATCCGCTCCGTTGTCCGCCACTTTACCCCACAATCCCCCACTTTCCGCCATTTGATAGCGAAATCTCACCACGCACCCCCACAACCACCCCGAATGCCGGGTGATTTCACGGCTGATTCGGCCCCGGCGAGCCGAGGAGGTCGTCGTCTGCCCAGCTGAGCGCTGTTTTTTAGAGAGGTGGGGCGCAGTGGGGGGCGCGACACGCGGTGGCCGCCCTCCGGCGCAAAAAAGAAGGGGCAGCCCGTGTCGGGCTACCCCTGGGGTCGAGTACGGCTACTCGTCGAAGCGACGACGGAAGCGGTCCTCCATGCGGCTGGTGAACGACCCGGTGCCGCCCTTGGCGCGCTTCTGACGCGGCGCACCCGGCTCGGCCGGCGAACGGTCGCGGCCACCGGGCACGCGCGGTCCGGTGATCGCGAACACCACGCCGCCGAACATCACGATGAAGCCGATGACCGACAGGATCGGGAAGCCACTGATCTGGGTGGCCGGGAACGCGACGCCGGACACCAGCAGAGCGAGACCGATGACGAACAGCGCGGCGCCCTGGAGGCGGCGGCGGGTCGACGGGGCGCGCAGCGTTCCACCGCGGACGCTCGAGGCGAACTTCGGGTCCTCGGCGTAGAGCGCGCTCTCGATCTGGTCGAGCATGCGCTGCTCATGATCGGAGAGTGGCATTCGTCCCTCCCTCGGAACCCTGGGCCGATCCGGCCGACTCAAAAAGACAAACTCGCGGTGTGCTCGCCTTAACGGGCACCTAACAGTCATGATACGAGGTCAATCTGAGCCGTACCACCTTGTTCGACAGTCGATTGTATGACGTGCGCCGCCGGTGGGGATTGATAGGGACGCCCGCTCGATAATGGTGTGACGACACCGCCCGACACGGGGAAAGGCTGAAGTTGGCGACATATCTCATCGATCTGTCGCCGAGCGATATGCAACGCCGGCTCGGTGACGCCCTCGCGGTCTACGTCGACGCCATGCGCTATCCGCGCGGCACCGAGGATCAGCGGGCGTCGATGTGGCTCGAACACACCCGCAGGCCGGGCTGGAAGGCCGTCGCGGCGGTGCAACTCGGCGACAGCGACGGCGTCGACGACGGCGGCCGGCCGCTGAGCGACGCCGAGCTGGCCACCGCGCCGATGCTCGGCATCGCCTACGGCTACTGCGGTGCTCCCGACCAGTGGTGGCAGCAGCAGGTGGTGTCCGGTCTGCAGCGCATCGGCGCCGACCGCATGCGCATCGCCGAGCTGATGAGCAGCTATTTCGAGCTCACCGAACTGCACATAGACCCGCGCGCCCAGGGCCGTGGCCTCGGCGAGGCGTTGGCCCGCAGACTGCTCGGCGACCGCACGGAGGCCTACGTCCTGCTGTCGACCCCGGAGATCAGCGGCGAGGCGAACCGGGCGTGGCGGCTGTACCGCAGGCTGGGCTTCACCGACGTCATCCGGGGCTACCACTTCGCGGGCGACCCCCGCGCTTTTGCCATCCTCGGTCGGGCACTGCCGCTGTGAGGACGCGAATCTGGCACGATGACCACGTGCCGGCCCGCCATCGTCGCAGCAGAACCCGGCTGCTCGCGCTCGTCATGCTGTTGCTCGTCGTCCTGCCGACCGCCGTCGGCTGCGTCCGGGTCCGGGCGTCGCTGACGGTGAGCCCCGACGACCGGGTCTCGGGTCAGATCGTGGCCGCGGCCAAGCCGCGCGACGCCGACGACAAGGGTCCCCAACTGCTCAACAACCTGACCTTCGCCAACAAGGTCGCGGTCTCGGAGTACAGCCGCGACGACTACGTGGGCTCGCAGGCCGTGTTCTCCGACCTGACGTTCGCCGAGCTGCCGCAGCTGGCGAACATGAACCGCGATGCCGCCGGCGTCGACATCTCCCTGCGGCGCGCCGGCGATCTGGTCATCCTCGAGGGCCGCGTCGATCTGACCTCGCTCAGCGACTCGGAGGCCGACGTCTCGCTGACCGTGTCGTTCCCCGGCGAGGTCACCTCGACCAACGGCGATCAGGTGTCGGCCGAGATCGTCGAATGGAAGTTGCGGCCCGGCGTGGTGAGCACCATGAGCGCCCAGGCCCGCTACACCGACCCGAGCGCCCGCTCGTTCACCGGCGCGGCGATCTGGCTGGGTATCGGCTCTTTCCTGGTGGCCGGCATCATCGGCGCGCTGGCGTACATGACCCGCGACCAATCGCCGCGGGTCGGCGGCGCGCGCGATTAGACCGCGATTAGAGGTTGGCCGCCGCGCTCGTCCTGACTTGCTAGGACGCCACCGGCAGGCTCTACTCTGAAGGCGTTTGGGGGCAGGGTGGACGCACACAGAAAGGGGCGCCTGCTGAGCGTGCATGCAGCGGCACCGTCAGCCGTCGAGTTGGCGGGCGCCGTCACCGAACAGTTGCGCGGCTACCTGCGCGACCGCCGCGCCGACTGCGCCTACATGGGCGACGACTACGCCGAACTGACCGCGGCACTCGAACAATTCGTCCTGCAGGGCGGCAAACGGCTGCGGCCGCTGTTCGCCTACTGGGGTTGGCGCGCGGTCGCCGATGCCACCGGCGACCCGCTGGACCCGGGTGTGCTGCGGTTGTGCTCGGCACTGGAACTGCTGCACGCCTGCGCGCTCGTGCACGACGACGTCATCGACGCGTCCGCGACGCGCCGCGGCTTTCCCACCGTGCACCGGCTGTTCGCCGAGCGGCACCGCAGCAGCGGCTGGCACGGTTCGGCCGAGCAGTTCGGGCTGTCGGCGGCGATCCTGCTCGGCGACCTGGCGCTGGTGTGGGCCGACGACGTGGTCGCTACCGCCGATCTGCCCGCCGACGCGGCCCGGCGGGTGCGCACGGTGTGGTCGGCGATCCGCACCGAGGTGCTCGGCGGCCAGTACCTCGACATCGTCGCCGAGGCCAGCGGTGCCGAATCGGTGGCATCGGCGCTGACGGTCAACGAGTACAAGACCGCCTCCTACACGATCACCCGGCCGCTGCAGCTCGGTGCTGCGGCGGCGGCCGACCGGCCCGATTTGCAGGAGGCGTTCCGGCGGTTCGGGACCGACCTCGGGGTCGCGTTCCAGCTGCGCGACGACGTGCTCGGGGTGTTCGGCGACCCGGCGGTCACCGGTAAACCGTCCGGCGACGACCTGCGCTCCGGTAAGCGCACCGTACTGCTGGCCGAGGCGGTCGAGCTGGCCGAGAAGAGCGACCCGGTCGCGGCCAAGCTGCTGCGCACCTCGATCGGCTCGGACCTGTCCGAGTCGCAGGTCAGAGAGCTGTGCGGGGTGATCGAGTCCGTCGGCGCGCTCGCGGCGGTGGAGAGCCGGATCGACGAACTCACCCGCAGCGCCCTCGGCGTCCTCGATGCTGCCGCGATCGACCCGAATGCCAAGGCCGGCCTGACCGAGCTCGCCCGATTGGCCGCCAACCGGTCCGCATAACGGCATGACCACCCCCGCGCCGGTGCGGCAATCGAGAAGTTTTCTCGCTGAGCACATCTCACGACTCGCGTCGTTCGCGTCCTCCGCCGAGGCCAAACCGGCCCGGCTGGGCTTTCTGGGGGCGGTGCTGATCACCGCGGGCGGTCTGGGCGCGGGCAGCACCCGGTTGCACGATCCGCTGCTGGAGTCGCTGCACCTGTCGTGGCTGCGCTTCGGGCACGGCCTGGTGCTGTCGTCGATACTGCTGTGGGCCGGCGTCGCGCTGATGCTGGCGGCGTGGCTGTGGTTGGGCCGCCGGGTGATCGGCCGCACGACCTCCGAATACACGATGGTCGCGACGACCGGGTTCTGGCTGTTGCCGTTGCTGCTCAGCGTGCCGCTGTTCAGCCGCGACACCTACTCCTACCTGGCCCAGGGGGCGCTGCTGCGCGACGGTTTCGACCCGTACGCCGTCGGCCCCATCGACAACCCGAACTCGTTGCTGGACAACGTCAGTCCGATCTGGACCACGACGACGGCACCCTACGGGCCGGGCTTCATCCTGATCGCGAAGTTCGTCACGATGGTGGTGGGCGAGGACGTCGTCGCGGGCACGATGCTGCTGCGCCTGGGCATGCTGCCCGGCCTGGCGCTGCTGATCTGGGCCGCCCCCCGGGTCGCCCGCCACATCGGCGCCGACGGCGCCACCGCGCTGTGGATCTGCGTGCTCAACCCGCTGGTGATCATTCATCTGATGGGCGGCGTGCACAACGAGATGCTGATGGTCGGGCTGATGATGGCCGGTATCGCCCTGACCTTCAGCGGACACCACTTCGCGGGGGTGGGACTGATCGGCGCGGCGGTCGCGGTGAAAGCCACGGCCGGACTGGCGCTTCCGTTCATGGTGTGGGTGTGGGCGCGGGACCTGCGCGACCGCCGCGGCTTCGCGCCCGTGAAAGCCTTCGCGGCCGCGACGGCGGCGTCGGCGCTGATCTTCGTCGCGGTGTTCGCGGTGCTGTCGTTGGCGGCCGGGGTGGGCCTGGGCTGGCTGACCGCGTTGGCCGGCTCGGTGAAGATCATCAACTGGCTGACCCTGCCGACCGCGGCGGCCAACCTGATCAACGTGTTCGGCGGGTTGTTCCTGCCGGTCAACTTCTACGCCGTGCTCGACATCGCCCGGATCATCGGCATCGCGGCGATCGCGCTGTCACTTCCGCTGCTGTGGTGGCGGTTTCGCCATACCGACCGCGAGGCGCTGACCGGTATCGCGTGGGTGATGGTCGTCGTGGTGCTGCTGGTGCCCGCCGCGTTGCCGTGGTACTACACCTGGCCGCTGGCCGTGGTGGCGGCGTTGGCCCAGACGCGCCGCTCCATCGCCGTGATCGCCGCGCTGTCGACGTGGATCACCGTGATCTGGAAACCCGACGGAGCCCACGGCATGTACTCGTGGCCGCACGTGCTGCTGGCCACCGCATCGGCCGCGGTGGCCTGGTACTGCCTGCACCGCACGCCCGGAGTCAGTACGCCATCGCCTGGGCCCGACGCACCACCTCACGGGCCTGATGCGAGTGAAGAGCATCAACCGGCCGGGCATTAGCCTGCTTGTCGTTGGCGCCGTCGCGGCTGATGGTCAGTGACGGGTCCGGGGTGAACAGCCAACGCAGGATCTCGGTTTCGTGATAGCCGCCGTCGTGCAGCACGACGAGCAACCCGGCCAGGCTCTTGACGACGTGCCCGTTGGCGTCGAAGAACGCCTTCGGGATCACCACCGCGCCCCCGCGGCGCACGGCGAGCAGGTGCCCTTCGCGCAACTGCTGGTGCACCTTGGTCACCGGAACGCCGAGCAGGTCGGCGACGGCGGGCAGGTCGTATACCTCTTCGGCGGGATCGAGAACGTCCTCGGCGGCCGGAATGCTGCTCACCGCACCGAGTCTAGATCCGGCGACCCGCGACCGTAGGCGCATATTCGCCGGGAAAGCCGTCCGTAACATGTCTCCGGTGGACGCCTACGCCGACCCGCTGGCCGGGACTGTGCTCGACGGTCGGTACCGCGTCGACACCCTGATCGCCACCGGCGGGATGTCCGCAGTGTACCGCGGACTGGATTTGCGGCTGGACCGGCCGGTCGCGGTCAAGATCATGGACTCGCGGTACGCGGGCGACACGCAGTTCCTGACGCGCTTCCAGCGCGAGGCGCGGGCGGTGGCGCGGCTGGCCCACCCCGGCGTCGTCGCCGTCTTCGACCAGGGCGGCGGGCAGGCGGGCGGCACGCCACCGTTCCTGGTGATGGAACTCGTCGAGGGCGGCACGCTGCGGGAGCTGCTGCGCGAGCGCGGGCCGATGCCTCCGCACGCCGCGGCCGCCGTGCTGAGTCCCGTCCTGGGTGGGCTCGCGACCGCTCACCGCGCGGGCCTGGTGCACCGGGACATCAAGCCGGAGAACGTGCTGATCTCCGATTCCGGCGACGTCAAGATCGCCGACTTCGGCCTGGTGCGCGCGGTCGCCGACGCCAAGATCACCTCCACCAGCGTCATTTTGGGCACCGCGGCCTACCTGTCGCCCGAACAGGTCAGCACCGGCGACGCCGGACCCGGCAGCGACGTCTACTCGGCAGGCATCCTGACCTACGAGCTGCTGACCGGTCACACCCCGTTCACCGGGGACAGCGCCCTCACCGTCGCCTATCAGCGCATGGACAACGACGTCCCGCCGCCGAGCTCGGTGATCTCCGGTGTCCCACCGCAATTCGACGAATTCGTGCTGAGGGCCACCGACCGCGACCCCGTGCAGCGGTATGCCGACGCCCAGGAGATGGGCGACGACCTCGCCGCGATCGTCGACGAACTCGCGTTGCCGCCGTTTCGGGTGCCCGCGCCGCGCAGCTCCGCGCAGCACACCTCCGCGGTGGTGCCGATCCCGGCCACGCCCCCGGCACCGCGTCAACGCACCCGCGCGCTGGTCCGCGACGAGCTTCCCGAACCCGAACATCTGCCTGCGGCAGGACAATTCGCCGGGATCGACCTCGACGAGTTCTACTGGGCGCGGCAGCGCGCCAAGCGGGCCCTGCTGTTCTGGGTCATCACGGTGCTCACGCTGACCGGGCTGATCGCCGTCGCCGCCTGGACGGTCGGCAGCAATCTGCCGAACCTGATCTGACGATCAGTCGCGCAGCATCTCCGCGACCAGGAACGCCAGCTCCAGGCTCTGCTGGGTGTTCAGCCGCGGATCGCAGGCGGTCTCGTAGCGACCGGCCAGGTCGCTGTCCGAAATGTCTTGCGCGCCACCGAGACACTCGGTGACGTTCTCACCGGTGATCTCGACGTGGATACCGCCGGGATGGGTGCCCAGCGCCCGGTGCACCTCGAAGTAGCCCTGCACCTCGTCGACGATGCGGTCGAAGTGGCGGGTCTTGTAGCCGGTCGAGGACTCGTGGGTGTTGCCGTGCATCGGGTCGCACTGCCAGATCACCTGGTGCCCGGTCGCCTGCACCTTCTCGATGATCGGCGGCAGCAGATCGCGAACCTTGTTGTTGCCCATGCGGGTCACCAGCGTCAGCCGGCCCGGCACGTTGTTCGGGTCGAGGCGTTCGACGTACTCGACCGCCAGTTCCGGCGTCATGGTCGGGCCGAGCTTGATGCCGATCGGGTTGGCGATCACCTCGGCGAACGCGACGTGTGCGCCGTCGAGCTGGCGGGTGCGCTCGCCGATCCACACGTAGTGCGCGGACAGGTCGTAGAGCGAGGACTCGCCCGCCGCGTTTTCCGAGAGGCGCAGCATCGCGCGCTCGTAGTCGAGCACCAGCGCCTCGTGCGACGCGTAGATCTCGGCGGTCTGCAGATTGCGGTCGTCGACGCCGCACGCGCTCATGAAGGTCAACGCCCGGTCGATCTCCCCGGCCAGCGCCTCGTAGCGCGCGCCGGCCGGCGAGGTGCGGACGAACTCGCGGTTCCAGTCGTGCACCTGGTGCAGCGAGGCCAGCCCGGACGCCGTGAGCGCCCGCACCAGGTTCATCGCGGCGCTGGCGTTGGCGTAGGCGCGCACCAGCCGCGACGGATCATGCTCGCGGGCCGCGGCGTCGGGCGCGAAGCCGTTGACCATGTCGCCGCGGTAGGACTTCAGCCCCAGGGCGTCGATGTCGGACGAGCGCGGTTTGGCGTACTGACCCGCGATGCGGGCGACCTTGACCACCGGCACGCTCGCGCCGTAGGTGAGCACCACCGCCATCTGCAGCAGCGTGCGGATGTTGGCGCGGATGTGCGGTTCGGTGTTGTCGACGAAGGTCTCGGCGCAGTCGCCGCCCTGCAGCAGGAACGCCTTGCCGAGGGCCACGTCGGCGAGCAGACCCTTGAGCCGCTCGATCTCGGCGGGCACGGTCACCGGCGGGACGCTCTCCAGCACGGTGCGCATGTTCTTGGCCGCTTCGGCGTCCCAGCTGGGTTGCTGCACCGCGGGCCGGGCGAGCGCCGCGTCGAGCCGTTGCCGCAGGTCATCGGGCAGCGGCGGCAGTGCAGGCAGCTGGTCGATGGGTACGTCGACGGTCCAGTTCACCCGTTCATGGTAACGGCCCGCGACGGGTGGTTTTCACCGCTGGCCAGGCGCTTCCCCGGCGGTCATCAGCTGGTACCGGCGCAGGTTGTGCCGGGCGTCGACCAACGCGTCGTGCGCGTCGCGCGGCCGCGGCGGCATCCGCGGCGAGCCGCGGTCCTCCCAGAACTGGCGCAGTTCGCGGGTGAACCGCGGGATCGCCGGCGGCAGGTCGGTCATCGGCCCCCACAGCTGGCACAGCACCACGTGGTCGTAGGCGCCCACCCAGGCCCACAGCTCGATGGGCTCGTCACCGTCGATGCCGAAGAAGTCCTCCAGCTCCGAACGGATCTGCCGCCGCGACCGCCACAGCTGCGAGGCGGGCGGCGGCAGTTTGGGCAGCACGTTCTTGCGGACCCAGCTGCCCGCCCGTTCCGGGTTGAATTCCGTTGAGACGGCGTAATATTCGCGTCCATCCTCAGCGGCCACGCCGATTGAGATCAGCTCGATGGTGCGGCCGTTGTCGATGAATTCGGTGTCGTAGAAGTAGCGCACTAAGCGGGTTCCTTTGCGAGGTGCTCCGATGCGGTCCGGTCCTTCGGCGCAGGGGCCGCGCGAATCTCGCGGTCGAGTTGCTCGTCGACCTTGGCGTCGTCGGGGAATTTCGGCATCCCCGCGATCGCGTCCTGCAGCCATAGTTTGGCCTGTACGACCGGCCGCCGCAGCCAGCGCTCCCGTTCCAGCGCCCGGTGCATCTTGCGGGGCCGGTTGGTGTAGCGCCACCGCGCCCACGGCGCATGTGGCCGCGACAGCCGGATCGCGCCGACGACCAGCAGCGGGGTGATGAACATGCCGACCAGGCCGGTCCACACCTTGCCCTTGAGCAGCACCACCACCGCCAGCAGCAGGGTCAGCACCGCGATCGCGATCACGCTGGCCCTGGCGAGCAGGGTGTGGTCGCTGCGCCAGATGTCGATGTCGAAGAACGACAGCGGGTTGAAACCCAGGATGAGCAGGCCGGCGACCGCGACCGCGGCGAACACCGCGTCCACCGAGGTCCGGCCGTCCTCGGCCCAGTAGACGTCCTGCAGGTGCAGGATCAGTGCGAACTCGTCGAGCACCAGTGCGGCACCGATCCCGAAAAAGGTTGCCGCCACCGTGAATTCGGGTACTCCCCCGTCAACGGCCAGCGTCACCATCGTCACACCGGAGATCATGACCAGGATCACACCGATCACCACGTGGTGGATGTGCAGCCCGGAACCCGTGCCGATGTTGCGGGGCTGCCACCACTTGCGGGGTGCGTCGCTGCCGGCGTGGCGACGGATGTACCGCACGATCGTGCGGGTCACGAAGAACGTCAGGATGAACGCGACCAGGCAGAAGACGAGCGGTATCCGGCCCGTCGGGACCGCGAAGTCGAAGTGGAGGTCCGCGCGCACCCAGAAAACTTACGCCGACCGCCGCGGCGGTGAGCAGCACTATGACCAGCGCGTGTCGGGGCCGGGATACCGGCTGATGCGACGGGGCTCCCCGATAGTCTGGTCGGCGACATGAGTATGTGGCGGTCGCCCGGCGGGGCTGGTTGGGGGCCAACGCTCGCCTGGCGGCTGTTTCAGCTGCTGACGCTGGCCGCGTTGGTCTGGGCCGGCTGGCGCCTGCTCGGCCGGATCCCCTACCGCATCGACGTGGACGTTTACCGGATGGGCGGCCAGGCCTGGCTGGACGGGCGGCCGTTGTACGCCGACGGCGCGATGTTCCACACCCGCGGTGGGCTCGACCTGCCGTTCACCTATCCCCCGCTGGCCGCGGTGTTCTTCTCGCCGTTCGCGCTGCTGTCGCTGGAGGCGGCGAGTGTCGCGATCACCGCGACCACCCTGGTGCTGCTGATCGTCGCAGTGACGATCGTGCTGCACCGGCTCGATGTGTGGCCCACGACCACGGTGACCGGCGAGCCGGCGTGGCTACGCCGCGCGTGGCTGGCCACCGCCCTCGTCGCGCCCGCGGTCGTCTACCTCGAGCCGATCCGGTCCAACTTCGATTTCGGGCAGATCAACGTGGTGCTGATGACGCTGGTCATCGCCGACTGCGTGCCGCGCCGGACGCCGTGGCCGCGGGGCATGCTGCTCGGCCTGGCGATCGCGCTCAAGCTCACGCCCGCGGTGTTCCTGCTCTACTTCCTGCTGCGCCGCGACACCCGCGCGATGATCGTGACCGTGATCTCGGCCGCGGTCGCCACCCTGGCCGGCGTCGCGTTCGCGTGGCGGGACTCGCTGGAGTACTGGACCGAGACCGTGCGCAACACCGACCGCATCGGCACCGCGACGCTGAACACCAACCAGAACATCGCGGGCGCCCTGGCCCGGCTGGGGCTGGGCGAAGGCCCGCGGTTCGTGCTGTGGGTGGTGGCCTGCTTCGCGGTGCTGGGCCTGACGGTGTGGGCGGTGCGCCGCGTGCTCAAAGCCGGCGAGCCGGTGCTCGCGCTGATCTGCGTGGCGATGTTCGGGCTCGTCGTCTCCCCGGTGTCGTGGTCACACCACTGGGTCTGGGCGCTGCCGACGTTGGTGGTGACCGCGGTGCTGGCCTACCGGAGGCGGCACGCCGGGCTGGCCGCGGTGGCGCTCGCCGGCTTCGCGCTGATGGTGTGGACCCCGATCACGCTGATGCCCGAGCACCGCGAGACCGCGGCGCCGCTGTGGCGGCAGCTGGCGGGCGGGTCCTATGTGTGGTGGGCCGTCTTGGTCATCGTGGCCGCCGGTTCGCTGTCGGCGACCGCGACACGGGGCCGTGAGCCGGCCCAGGCTGCCACGCCGGTGCCCGCTGCGGGCTGATCAGCCCGCGGCTACCTCGGGCATTCGGGCCGACGGTGTCGTCGTGCCGTCGGCCTTGCCCTCCTTGACATCGGCGGCGTACAGGTCGACGTACTCCTGACCGGAGAGCCGCATCAGCTCGTACATCACCTCGTCGATGACCGCACGCTCGATGAAGCGGTTGCCCGCGAGGCCCTCGAAGCGGCTGAAGTCCATCGGCTTGCCGAGCACGACCCGGACCCGCGCGGGTCGCAGGCCTTTCTTGCCGGGTGGGTTCACGACGTCGGTTCCGACCATCGCGACGGGGATCACCGGCACACCGGTCTGCAGGGCCAGCCGGGCCAGCCCGGTCTTGCCCTTGTACAGCCGGCCGTCCGGGGAGCGGGTGCCCTCGGGATACATGCCCAGCAGTTTGCCTTCGCCGAGGATGCGCGCGGCGGTGTTGAGCGCGTCCTGCGCGGAGTCGGCGTCGGTCCGATCGATGGGGACCTGCCCGACCGCGGTGTAGAACCAGGCGATCAGCCGGCCTTTGACGCCGGTCCCGGTGAAGTACTCCTGCTTGGCGAGGAAGGTGATGCGGCGCCGGACCATCAGCGGCAGGTAGAAGCTGTCCATCACGGCCAGGTGATTACTGGCCAGGATCGCCGGTCCTGAACTCGGAATATGTTCGAGGCCTTCGATTTTGGGACGGCCGATCAAGGCGAGCAGGGGGCCCAGCAATACATACTTGAACAGCCAATACCACATAGGGCCTCCCGGGGACCGAACACCGGCCGGTGTTCTGCGACAACTTTACCTATGCGCTGTGGATGCGACCACAGCGCGCGATGCCTACTCCTCGACCGTGACGGGGATGTGTTGATAGCGCCCCGGTGGCGGTGGCGGCGGAGGTCCGTCGGGACCCGCATCGGGCGGCGGCGACGGCGGGCCGTCGGGCTGGGCCTGCTCGAGGATCGCCCGGATGACGGCGAGCAACGCGACGCTGTGCTCGCCGATGACCGTCAGCAACGGATGCTGCTCGCCGGCCACCAGCGCAGCCAGCGCGCACACCGGACACCACACCTGCTGGCATCTGCCGGCGTCGCCGCCCATGGCACGCGCGGCGGCGAGCCGTACCGCGGGGTCGAGCTTGTCGAGGATCGCCTGCGCCAGCTGCCGCAACTCGGGCCCGAGATCGGGGTGTGGCCCACTCACTTCGGCCACACCTCCGGGTTGGGTCGGAACCGCACGGTCAACTCACATCCTCGCAATTGCGCGTCCACCACGATGCACCGACGCAGCACCGACGCCAAACGGACCCGGCGCCGCATACCGCCGGCGCCGATGATCAAGTCGTCGTCGACCCGGCCCAGCGTCAGCGCCGAGGAGTCGACCTGGGGCAACTCTAGCCGTAGCCGGTAGATCGCTTCGAGCCCGGAGCCGGACTCGCGGTCGACGATCGGGCGCAGCGGCCCGGGCGGCGGTGCGCCCTCGCGGCGCCGCGCACCGTCGAGCAGCTCGCCGAGCGCCTTGGGACCGATCGGCTCGCCGGCCAGGTGCGGCACCATGACCAGCTGGACATCGCCGATCGTGGCGTCCAGTTCGTCGAGCACCGCGCGCTGCTCGGAGATCCGCTCGGTGTACCAGTCGAACGCCGGGTGCTCGGGGAGGTTGCGGTATTCGTACGAATCGTCTTGCACCAGAATCTGGTTCACGATCAACTCGGCCACCTGCACGCCCATCAGCGCGAGCGAGCCCAGCGTGCGCGCCGCCTCCGCGGCGACCACCCGCTCGGCGGTCATCACCAGGTGCGCGCTGACCTGGGTCCCGTCGGTGAGCAGCGCGCCCAATTGCTCGGTGCCCGCGCTGATGCGCTCGAGCAGGTGGACCACCGCCGAGGTGCGCGCGTCGTCGACGCCGGTGGACAGCCGCCGGTGCCGCGGCCACGCCCGCTCCAGGTACAACGCGAACGTCGAAGGCAGGGTCAGCATGCGCAGCGCGTCGGCGGTCGAGGCGCAGTCCACCACGACCCGGTCCCACTCACCGGAGGACGCCAGCTCCCCCACCTCATGCAGGCCGAGCACCTCCTGGATGCCGGGCAGCGCCGAAAGCTCCTCGGGGGCAACATTTTCCAGCTCTGATTCCGGGAACCGGCCGGTGATCAGGTCGGCCACGTCGCGCCAGCGTGCACCCAGCAGGGCGAGCGTGTCCAGTGCCAGGGCGTCGAGGAAGCCGCCGCCGGCGCCGCCGCCCGCGTGCAGGTCGGTCAGTACGCGGGTCGGTTGCCGAAGGCCGGTCGGCGTCACCGGGGTGCCGAGCACATCTCCGATCGAGTGCGCCTGGTCGGTCGAGACGAGCAGCACGCGAAGTCCCGCCTGTGCGTCGCGCACGGCGGTCGCGGTCGCCAGCGTCGACTTGCCTACGCCGCCTTTCCCGACGAACAGGCTGATCCGGGCGACGGCAGGCGTGTCGGTGGCATTCAGCTCACTCAGCCTCGGCTCGTTTCTTCAGGTCCTTCAACGCGGTGTCGGTCAGCCTGCGCTCGGCCTTGCGCTTGAGCAGCCCGATCATGGGGATGATCAGATCCACCGACAGCTCGTAGGTGACCTCGGTACCGGATCCCTTGGGCGACAGCCGATATGCCCCGTCCAGCGCCTTCAGCAGCGAACTGGACACCAGCGTCCACGTCACCGAGTTGCGGTCCGGCGGCCACACATAGGACAGCACCATGGTGTCCTTGAGGACCGCGGCGTCGAGCACCAGCCGGGCCGTCTTCGGATAGCCGTCGGCGTCGGTTTCGAGAACCTCGGTCTCCTTGTACTCGGCAACCCAGTCCGGATAGGAGCCGATGTCGGCGATGACGTCCATGACCGTCGAGGGGTCGGCATCGATGTAGATGGTCTGCGCCGTCTTGTCCGCCACGTGGAAAATCTACCCTCCCCGCTCGGCAGTAACCGCTCGTTGGGCCCGCCGGTCGTCAGGCCAGCCGCGACACACCCACGGGGCGGGTGGCCTCGAGGCGCTGCTTGACCTCGAACGCCATGGCTTTACCCGCGACCCGGCGGCGGTGGTTCATCTTCGCGAGGTTCATCTTCGCCAGGTCCCGGGCGCTGGCCCCCGACGGCTCGGCGTGCAGGAAGTAGTGCAGGACGACGCCGTCGAGCACCGGTTCCAGCCAGATCTCCATCGTGCCGGTGAGCGCTCCGGTGACCGTCCAGCGGTGTCCCTTCTCGCCGCGGTCCTCGACGACGGTCAGCCGCAGATCGGGCCACCAGCGGCGCCAGCTCGCGGTCTCAGCGACATACCGGCCGACCTCGACGGGGTCGGCGGCGACGAAGGTGTCGTCGGCGATCTGGATGCTGTTCATGGCTCACCACCTTCACATATGACCCGGACCCGGCTGATTGCGGCCGACTAGGCTGGTCAGGAGCAGACCGTCGAAACGAGAGGTCAAGATCGTGCGTGAGTTCAGTGTGCCGGCGTCCTTCACGGTGGGCGAGCACGACAACGTCGTCGACTCGGTGTTCGCCCATGAGCGCGACGATCCCGACCATGTGATCTTCCGGCGGCTGGTCGACGGCAGCTGGACCGACGTCACCTGCAGCCAGGCCGCCGCCGAGATCCGGTCGGCGGCCCTCGGGTTGATCGCCAAGGGCGTCAAGCCGGGTGATCGCGTCGCACTGCTGTCGGCGACGCGCTACGAGTGGCCGATCCTGGACCTGGCGATCCTGGCCACCGGCGCGCTGACCGTGCCGATCTACGAGACGAATTCGGCCGAACAGGTGAAGTTCGTGCTCACCGACTCCGAGGCGGTGATGATCATCGCCGAGACCGATGCGCACGCCGACAAGATCGAGCACCTCACCGACGAGCTCCCTGCCCTGCGCGAGGTGCTGCGTATCGAGGGCAGCACGACCCCGGCGCTCGAGGAACTCGCCGAGGCGGGCAAGGCGATCGACCCCAAGGAACTCGACGCGCGCCTGGCCGAGCTGCGGGCCGCCGATCCCGCGACGCTGATCTACACCTCGGGCACCACCGGTCAGCCGAAGGGTTGCCAGCTCACGCATTCCAACCTCGTCTACGAGATCCGCGGCGCCAAGGACTGCTTCCCGACGCTGCTCACCAAGGGCGAGAAGATGCTGGTGTTCTTGCCGTTGGCGCACGTGCTGGCCAGGGCCATCACGTTGGCGGCGTTCACCAACAAGGTGACGCTCGGATTCACCAGCGACATCAAGAACCTCGTGCCGACGTTCGCGGTGTTCAAGCCGACGCTGGTGGTGTCGGTCCCGCGGGTGTTCGAGAAGGTCTACAACACCGCCGAGCAGAACGCCCGCAACGACGGCAAGGGAAAGATCTTCGCGATCGCGGCGGAGACGGCGATTGAGTGGAGCAAGGCGCAGGATTCCGGTAAGGCTGGTCTGCTGCTGCGTGCCAAGCACGCGGTGTTCGACCGGCTGGTGTACGGCAAGCTGCGCGCCGCACTTGGCGGCGAATGCCGCGGCGCGATCTCCGGCGGCGCACCGCTGGGCGCGCGGCTGGGCCACTTCTACCGCGGCGTCGGGCTGACCATCTACGAGGGCTACGGCCTGACCGAGACCAGCGCCGCGATCACCGTCAACCGCCTCGACGACATCAAGGTCGGTTCGGTCGGAAAGCTGCTGCCGGGCAACAGCATGCGCATCAACGACGATGACGAGCTGCTGGTCAAGGGCGGCGTGGTGTTCTCCGGCTACTGGCGCAACGAGGAGGAGACCAACGCGGTGTTCTCCGACGGCTGGTTCCACACCGGCGACCTCGGCGCGATCGACGACCAGGGATTCCTCACCATCGTCGGCCGCAAGAAGGAGATCATCGTGACCGCGGGCGGCAAGAACGTCGCCCCCGCGATCCTCGAGGACCGGCTGCGGGCGCACCCGCTGATCAGCCAGGCGATGGCGGTCGGGGACGCCAAACCGTTCATCGCCGCGCTGATCACCATCGACCCCGAGGCGATCGTCGGCTGGAAGGAACGCAACGGCAAGAACGCCGACGCGTCGGTGGGCGACCTGGCCACCGACCCGGACCTGCTCGCCGAGGTCGATCTGGCGGTCAAGGAAGCCAACCAGGCGGTGTCCAAGGCCGAGGCGATCCGCAAGTTCCGCATCCTGCCCGTCGACTTCACCGAGGACACCGGCGAGCTGACCCCGACGATGAAGGTCAAGCGCAAAGTCGTGGCGCAGAAGTTCGCCAGCGACATCGACGCGCTCTACGCCAGCTAGAGCAGGGCGGACAGCCGCTGCGCCTGGGTGTGCCACTGCCAGTGGTCGACCACCCAGCGCCGGCCCGCCGCGCCCATCCGCGCCGCGCGGTCGCGGTCGACGAGCAGGTCGCTGACCGAGGCCGCGATGGCGCCGACGTCCCACCCGTCGACCACGAGGCCGGTCTCCCCGTGCCGGACCGTCTCGGGCGCGCCGCCGGACCGGCCTGCCACCACCGGCACGCCGCTGGCCGACGCCTCCAGGAACACGATCCCGAGGCCCTCTACGTCCAGTCCGGCGCCGCGGGTGCGGCACGGCATCGCGAACACATCGGCCATCGCGTGGTGCGCGGGCAGTTCCTCCCCCGGCACGCCGTCGGTGAACACGACGTGCTCGGCGACCCCGAAGCTGTGCGCCAGCCGGCGCAGCGACGAGCGGTAGGGCCCGCCGCCGACGATGACCAGCGCCGCGCCATGTGCGCGCTGCCGGATCGCCGGCAACGCGCGGATCAACATGTCCTGGCCCTTGCGCGGCACCAGCCGCGACACGCACACCACGACCGGCCGGTTGCCGAGCCGGTAGCGGGCCCGCAGTTCGGCGCGCGCCACCTCGTCGGGCGCGAACCGGTCGGTGTCGACGCCCGGCGGAAGATGCTCCAGCGCTGCCCGGGGCCCGAACGCCGAGGCGAACCGGCCCCGGGTGTAGTTGCTCACGTAGGTGATCGTGTCGGTGCCGTTCCCGATGCCGCGCAACGCCGTTCGGGCCACCGGCAGCATCGACCACCCCACCTCGTGGCCGTGCGTGCTGGCGATCACCCGGCGCGCCCCGGCGTCGCGGGCCAGCGGCGCCATCAGCGCGAGCGGCGCGGCCGCACCGAACCACACCGTCTCGGCGGATTGCTTTTCGACCAGACTGCGCATCCTGCTGATCACCGATGGTTCGGGCAGCATCAGCGTGCCCGGGTGCCGCACCACCTCGTAGGCGGCGCGCGCATCGAAGTCCTCGGCGCCCTTCCACTTCGGGGCGTACACCGTCAGGGTGTGCCCGCCGGCGGCGATCAGATGGTCGACGAGCTCCTGCAAGTAGGACTGGATACCGCCGCGCCGCGGCGGGAAGTCGTTGGTGACGAGCAGAACCCGGCTCACGTCAGGTGGCCGCCCATTGCCGCCACTGCGCCAGCACCGCCGCCATGTCGGCGCCCAGCGTGTCGCGCACCGCGGTCGCGACGTCCGGGTGCCCCGGCCGGCAGGCCGCCAGATACAGCGCGCGCAGCGTCGGCGCACCGTACCGGTCGGCGACGAACCGGCTGAACCACCAGGCGCGGTCGTAGGCCCAGGACCGGTCCGGTCCGGACAGTTCGGCGTCGGTGGGCAGTGCGGCGACCGAGGCGCCCGGCGGAGCCGCCGCCGGCCTGCCGACGAAGTCGGCCACCCCCTCGGTGAGCCAGCGGGGCGCGTCGGCGGCGGTGCGCGCACGCGCCGCGTAGTGAAAGAGCTCGTGGCGCAGCACGATTCGCAGCGCGTCGGCGGACATGTCCGCCGCGCCGGGCGCGAACATGATCCGGTCGTCGGTGGTGGTCGCCGCGGTCGCCGGGTCACCACCACCGACGGCGGAGAACTGCGCGTCGGAGCCTGCGGCCACGATGGTCACCGCGCGCGGCCAGTCGGGTCCCCAGAACGCGGTGACGGCGCCTGCCGCGTCGTCCATCTCGGCGGCGATACGAGTGATGAGGTGCTCCGCGCGCGGCCCGCCGAGCGCGATGAGGTGCACGGTGCGGCCGTCGGCCAAAGTCCGCTCGCCGGCGGCACTAGACGCCCCGGTGGGGGTGATCAGCGCAGAGGGGGCTGCTTCCGTCGGCGCCGACGGTGCGCCGGACCGGTCGAGCAGCAGCACCGCGCAGATCAGTTCGGCGATGAGCAGCGCGGCCAGCCTGGCGCGGTGGCGCGAGCGCGTGGCAGTACCGACGGAGGCCTCAGTACCGGCGGACGTTGTAGATCGGCGCATTGTCCACCGGGGCGACCCGCACCGGCGTGCCGTAGGTCGACGCGTGCACCATCATTCCGTCGCCGATGTAGATGCCGACGTGCGAGGCGTCGGAGTAGTACGTCACCAGGTCACCGGGCTGCATCTGGTCCCTCGAGACGGACTGACCGCCGTTTGCCAGCGCCTGGCTGGAGTGCGGCAGCGAAATGCCCGCCTGCTGGAACGACCACATCACCAGGCCGGAACAGTCGAAGGCGTTCGGGCCGGAACCGCCCCACGAGTACGGCGAGCCGATGCGGCTCAGCGCCGCCTGGATCACGGTCGCCGAGTGCCCACCCGGCGGAGGCGCCATGTCACCCGGCGGGATCGCGCCCGGCGCCGGCGGCGCGGCCATGATCGCGGGATCACCGCCTGGTGGCAACGGCGCGGGAGCGGGCACCGGGGGCGCGGGCGGCATCGCGGCCAGCGCCTCGCGCTGGTTCGGGGTCAGGGCCTCGTACTGAGATTTGACGACGGCGATCTGCACCTGCAGCCGGCTTTGCTTGGATTGCAGGTCGGCGCGCACCGCCGCGGCCTGCTCGGCGGCGGTCTTGGCCTCGGCCGCCGACTTGGCCGACTCCTGCTCGGCCAGCGCGGCCTTGTGACCGGTTTCGCGGAAGTTCTTCATCTGCGCCGACATCTCGGCGGCCATCACGCGCTGCACCGACAACTGGTCGATGAGGCCCTGCGGTGAGTTCGCGGTGAGCATGGCGTCCAGGCCGTCGGTGCGGCCGCCCATGTACTGCGCCGCGGCGACCTTGTCGACCGCGGCCTGGAAGTTCGCCAGCTGAGCCTTCGCCTTCGCGGCCGCCTCGACATCGGCGGCGTGCTTTGCTTCGGCGGTCTGCTGAACGGCCAGCTTGTTGTCGAGATCGAGCTGCGCCGAGTGCATCGCCTCGGTGGTCTGCTCGGCCTGCCGGGACAGCTCGTTGAGCTTCGCCAGCGCGTCATCGGCCGGGTCGGCCTGGACACTGCTGGCGAACATTGCGCCGAGGACGGTGATACCGACTATCGCACTGATGAGGGGTCGTCGAAACCCGCGCTTGAGCCAATGCGTGCGGTCGAGCCTCAAGATTTGCGTCCTTCAACTTCCGAAGACGAAGCCGTGTCGAACTGCTCTTAGGTCTCAGACAGGTTACGAAACGGCATCGGGGTTGTCCAACAGAAGACGCAAATTTAACAGCCGCCTCAGCGATCTTTCCTACGCGCGTCCCCGCGAGTTCGGTCAGGCGACACCGGATTTACCCTCGCGGCGAATAGGCACCAGCCGAAGCCGCGGCGCCAACCCGACGTCGGCGAGCACCTCCAGCGCCTGACGCTCGTCGTCCAGCAACGTCTCAGGAACGCCGAGCAGGACGCTCACCACACAGTCCTGACAACCAGGTCCGCGGACCGCGCAGTCGTCGCAGTCGATCTTCACCGTGCCCACCAATGGCTCCTCTCGGTCGGTGTGCCGCCGACGCTAACCGCGGGCACCGACAAGTTCGCCCGCCGACGACACCGCAACCGCGTGGCAACCCGCCGGTGTCGGTGGCGTTTTCTACCGTCATCGCATGGGCCAGCTGAGCTTCGCTGACGTCGACGCTCAACTGGATGCGCAACTCAAGGTCGGCGACGTGCCGCTGCACGAGACCACGTTCGTCGTCGTCGACCTCGAGACCACCGGCGGCCGTGCCAACGCTGCCAACGGGGGCCAGCCCGACGCGATCACCGAGATCGGTGCGGTCAAGGTCCGCGGCGGCGTGGTGCTCGGCGAGTTGGCGACGCTGGTGGACCCGGGACGCGCCATCCCGCCGCAGATCGTCCAGCTGACCGGGATCACCACGGCGATGGTGTGCAACGCGCCGCGCATCGAATCGGTGCTGCCCGCGTTCCTCGAGTTCTCCCAGGGCGCGGTGCTGGTCGCGCACAACGCCGGTTTCGACATCGGGTTCCTGCGCGCGGCGGCCGAGCGCTGCCAGGTGCCTTGGCCTCGCCGGCCGGTGCTGTGCACGGTGAAGCTGGCGCGACGGGTGCTCACCCGCGACGAGGCACCCAGCGTGCGGCTCTCGGCGCTGGCCCGGCTGTTCGGGTCGGCCACCACCCCGACACACCGCGCGCTCGACGACGCGCGGGCCACCGTCGATGTGCTGCACGGACTCATCGAGCGGGTCGGCAACCAGGGCGTGCACACCTACGCCGACCTGCGCGCGTATCTGCCCGACGTGACCCCGGCCCAGCGGCGCAACCGGCGGCTGGCCACCGCGCTGCCGCGCCGCCCGGGGGTGTACCTGTTCCGCGGCCCGGCTGCCGAGGTGCTCTACATCGGCACCGCGGTGGATCTGCGGCGCCGGGTCAACCAGTACTTCAATGGATCCGACACCCGCACCCGCATGAAGGAGATGGCGTCGCTGGCGACCGCGGTCGACCACGTCGAGTGCGCGCACGATCTGGAAGCGGGGGTGCGCGAACTGCGGCTGCTCGCGGCGCACGCCCCGCCCTACAACCGCCGGTCGAAGTTCCCGCAGCGGTGGTGGTGGGTGGTGTTGACCGACGAGGCGTTCCCGCGCTTCTCGGCGGTGCGGGCCGCGGCGTCGCACACCGCGATCCGCCCGCACGATTTCGAGTCGGCGATCGGGCCGTTCCGGGTGCGCGCCGACGCCGTCGAAACCGCCGCGTTGCTGGCCCGTTTCACCGGCGTGCGCACCTGCACCAAGAAGCTCGCGCGCGCGGCGGTGCACGGTCCGGCGTGTCCGGAACGCGAGATCGCCCCGTGCCCGGCCGCCCGCGGCGTGGCCGCCGCCGACTACGCCGAGGCGGTCGAGCGGGCCCGAGCGTTGATCTCAGGGCGCGACGACGGCGCCCTGGCCGCGGTGCTCGACCAGATCGCCGACCTCGCGGGCCGGGCCCGCTACGAGACCGCGGCGCGCCTACGCGACCACGCGGCCACCGCGATCGACGTGCTCTGGCGCGGGCAGCGCCTGCGCGCGCTGGCCGCCGTCCCGGAACTGGTGGCGGCGCGCCCCGACGGTTCGGGCGGCTGGCACCTCGCGGTGATCCGCAGCGGCCAGCTCGCCGCTGCCGGCAATGCGCCGCGAGGCGTGCCGCCCATGCCGGTGGTCGACGCGATTTGTGCTGGCGCACAGGCGATTCTGCCGATGCAGGCCCCGCTGGGCGGCGCGCTGGTCGAAGAGACCGCGCTCATCGCGCGCTGGCTGCACCAGCCGGGTGCGCGCATCGTGCGCGCCGAGTCCGGCTACTGCTCGCCGGTGCGCGCGGCGGGCCGCTGGTCGTCGTGGGCGGCCTCGGCGCGGTCGGCCCGGCTGGCCGCCGATCAGCTCGATCGCGCGGACTCGTCAAGCCTTCTGCGAGAACCGCACCCAACGCGCGAGGAGTTGTTCGGCCGCCCCGGAGTCGATGGCCTCGGCCGCCTTGGCGAGCCCCGTCTCCCAGGCCGGCACCCATTTGGCGTCGCTGGATAGCCCGGCATGGGCGACCAGCGCGCCCGCCGCGTTGAGGATCACCGCGTCGCGCACCGCCCCGGTGGCCCCGCCGAGCACCGCCCGCACGGACGCGGCGTTGGCCTCGGCATCCCCGCCGACCAGTTCGGAGATCTCGGCGCGCTTGAACCCGAACGCCGCCGGGTCGAACTTCAACCGCTCGACGGTGCCGGCCTGCACCCGCCAGATCGTGCTCGTCGTGGTCGTCGTCAGCTCGTCGAGTCCGTCGTCGCCGTGCACCACGAGCACGCTGGAGCGGCGGGTGGCGAACACTCCGGCCATCACCTCGGCCAGCTCGCCCCATGCGCAGCCGATCAGCCCCGCGCGCGGCGTCGCCGGGTTCGTCAGCGGGCCGAGCAGGTTGAACACCGTCGGCACTCCGATCTCGCGGCGCACCACCCCGGCGTGCCGGTACGACGGATGGAACTGCGGCGCGAACGCGAACCCGATCCCCAACTCGGCGACGCTGCGGGCGACGTCGTCGGGTCCGAGGTCGATCCGCACCCCGAGCGCCTCGAGCGTGTCGGCGCCACCGGACAGCGAGGAGGCCGCGCGGTTGCCGTGCTTGATGACCGGCACGCCCGCGGCGGCGACCACGATCGCCGCCATCGTCGACAGGTTCTGGGTGTTGGCGCCGTCGCCGCCGGTGCCCACCACGTCGACGGTCTCGGTGCCGAAGGCGTCCGTCGGCACCCGTCGCGCATGCTTGAGCATCACGTCGGCCAGCCCGGTGACCTCGGCCGACGTCGGACTTTTCATCTTCATGGCGACCGCGAAGGCGGCGATCTGCGCCGGCGTCGCCGCCCCGGTCATGATCTGGTCCATCGCCCAGGCCGCTTGGCCCGTGTCGAGGGATTGACCGGTTGTCAACCGGCCCAGAATCCGGGGCCAGGCGAAGGAATCGGATTTTTCAGGTGAGACCACGACCTGATTATTACGAAACACCCGACCCGGGTGGAGATCAACAACTACAAAGCGTCATACTTGCTCCTGTGACGAGCGCTGTAGGGACCTCCGGAACCGCCATCACATCGCGGGTGCATTCGCTGAACCGACCGAACATGGTCAGTGTCGGCACGATTGTCTGGCTTTCCAGCGAACTCATGTTCTTTGCTGGGCTGTTCGCGATGTACTTCACCGCCCGGTCGCAGGCGGGCGGCGAGTGGCCGCCGCCGCCGACGGAGCTCAACCTCGTGCAGGCGGTGCCGGTCACCCTGGTGCTGATCGCGTCCTCGTTCACCTGCCAGATGGGCGTGTTCGCCGCCGAACGCGGCGACGTCTTCGGCCTGCGCCGCTGGTACACGCTGACGTTCGCGATGGGCCTGTTCTTCGTGCTCGGCCAGGGCTACGAATACATCCAGCTCGTCCACCACGGCACGACGATCTCCAGCAGCGCCTACGGCTCGGTGTTCTACCTCGCCACCGGTTTCCACGGCCTGCACGTGATCGGCGGGCTGGTCGCCTTCCTCCTGCTCTTGGCCCGAACCCGGATGAGCAAGTTCACTCCGGCGCAGGCCACCGCCGCGATCGTCGTGTCGTACTACTGGCACTTCGTCGACATCGTCTGGATCGCGCTGTTCGCCGTCATTTACTTCGTCCGTTGAGCGGCTTGACGTGCCGATCAATCCGATGAGAAGGGGTTCGATGACCGACAAGTCGCGCCGTCGGCTACGCAGGCGCCTGTCAGGTGCTGTGCTGCTGCTGCTCGGACTGGGCGTTGCCGGCGGCCTGGCTGCCACCCTCACGCCAACGCCGCAGGTCGCGGTCGCCGACGAGTCACAGTCGGCGCTGCTGCGCACCGGTAAGCAGCTGTACGAGACGTCGTGCGTGACATGCCACGGCGCCAACCTGCAGGGTGTCGCCGACCGCGGGCCCAGCCTGGTCGGCGTCGGTGACGCCGCGGTGTACTTCCAAGTCTCCACCGGCCGCATGCCGGCGATGCGCGGCGAGGCGCAGGCGCCGCAGAAGCCGCCGCAGTTCGACGAGCAGCAGACCGACGCCCTCGGCGCCTACATCCAGGCCAACGGTGGCGGCCCGGTCGCCCCGCGCGATGACAACGGCGAGATCGCGTCGCAGTCGCTGATCGGCAGCGACGTCGCCCGCGGCGGTGACCTGTTCCGGCTGAACTGCGCGTCGTGCCACAACTTCACCGGCAAGGGCGGCGCGCTGTCGTCGGGTAAGTACGCCCCCGATCTCGGCGACGCGACGCCGGCGCAGATCTACACCGCGATGCTGACCGGCCCGCAGAACATGCCGAAGTTCTCCGACCGGCAGCTCTCGCCGGAGGAGAAGCGCGACATCGTCGCCTACGTCCGCGAATCGGCGGAGACTCCCAGCTACGGCGGCTACGGCCTCGGCGGGTTCGGCCCGGCGCCCGAAGGCATGGCGGCCTGGATCATCGGCATGGTGGCCGTCATCGTCGCGGCCCTGTGGATCGGAGCGCGAGCATGAGCGAGCCGGGTAACGGCGCAGAAAACACCCCGCTGGGCACCGACGCGCCCGGTCATGCCGGCGTGCCCGGGCAGCCGACCGACGCCGAACTCGCCGCGATGTCGCGCGAGGAACTGGTCGAGCTCGGCGGCAAGCTCGACGGCGTCGAGATCGTCCACAAGGAAGACCGGTGGCCGGTCCAGGGCACCAAGGCCGAGAAGCGCGCGCAGCGCATCATCTCGTATTGGCTTCTGCTGGGCGGCTTCTCGGGCCTGGCGTTGCTGCTGGTGTTCCTGTTCTGGCCGTGGGAGTACAAGCCGTACGGCTCCGAGGGTGAGCTGCTGTTCAGCCTCGCGACCCCGCTGTACGGGTTGACCTTCGGCCTGTCGATCCTGTCGATCGGCATCGGCGCGGTGCTGTACCAGAAGAAGTTCATCCCCGAGGAGATCTCGATCCAGCAGCGCCACGACGGCGCCTCCCCCGAGATCCAGCGCCGCACCGTGGTGGCCAACCTGGGCGACGCGCTCGAGGGCTCGACGATCAAGCGCCGCAAGCTGGTTGGGCTGTCGCTGGGCATCGGCCTCGGCGCGTTCGGCCTCGGCACGCTCGTCGCGTTCGCCGGCGGCCTGATCAAGAACCCGTGGAAGCCGGTGGTGCAGACCGCCGAGGGCAAGAAGGCCGTGCTGTGGACGTCGGGCTGGACTCCGCGATACCAGGGCGAGACGATCTTCCTGGCGCGCTCCACCGGCAGCGGCACGTTCGTCAAGATGCGGCCCGAGGACATCGACGCCGGCGGCATGGAGACGGTGTTCCCGTGGCGTGAGTCCGACGGCGACGGCACCACCACCGAGTCGCACCACAAGCTCGCCGAGATCTCGATGGGCGTGCGCAACCCGGTCATGCTCATCAGGATCAAGGCGCAAGATCTGCCCCGCGTGGTCAAGCGCAAGGGCCAGGAGAGCTTCAACTTCGGCGATCTGTTCGCCTACACCAAGGTCTGCTCCCACTTAGGTTGCCCCGCATCCCTTTACGAGCAGCAGACCTACCGGATCCTGTGCCCGTGCCACCAGTCGCAGTTCGACGCGTTGCACTTTGCGAAACCCATATTCGGCCCGGCTGCGCGCGCGTTGGCGCAGCTGCCCATCACCATCGACCAGGACGGGTATCTGGTCGCCAACGGCGACTTCATCGAACCCGTCGGGCCGGCCTTCTGGGAACGGAAAACAGTATGAGTCCATCACTGCCGAAGCCGCCGAAGCTCGCCGAAGTCGCTGCGGCGCAGGGCAATGCCATCGATTCGCGCTACCACCCGTCGGCGGCGGTACGGCGACAGCTGAACAAGGTCTTCCCGACCCACTGGTCGTTCCTGCTGGGCGAGATCGCGTTGTACAGCTTCATCGTCCTGCTGATCACCGGCGTCTACCTGACCCTGTTCTTCGACCCGTCGATGGCCGAGGTGACGTACAACGGCGTCTACCAGCCGCTGCGCGGTGTGCAGATGTCGAAGGCGTACCAGACCACGCTCGACATCAGCTTCGAAGTTCGCGGCGGGTTGTTCGTCCGGCAGGTCCACCACTGGGCGGCACTGCTTTTCGCCGCGTCGATCATGGTGCACCTGGCCCGCATCTTCTTCACCGGCGCGTTCCGCAGGCCGCGTGAGGCGAACTGGGTGATCGGCGCCCTGCTGCTGATCCTGGCGATGTTCGAGGGCTACTTCGGTTACTCGCTGCCCGACGACCTGCTCTCGGGCATCGGCCTGCGGGCGGCGCTGTCGTCGATCAGCCTGGGCATGCCGGTCATCGGCACCTGGCTGCACTGGGCGCTGTTCGGCGGCGACTTCCCGTGCGGCGGCGTCGGCAACCAGTGCATGGAGTACGGCATCTGGGTGCCGCGGATGTACGCGCTGCACATCCTGCTGATCCCGGGAATCATGTTGGCGCTCATCGGTATGCACCTGGCGCTGGTGTGGTTCCAGAAGCACACCCAGTTCCCCGGCCCGGGCCGCACCGAGACCAACGTCGTCGGCGTGCGCGTCATGCCGGTGTTCGCGGTGAAGTCCGGTGCGTTCTTCGCGATGACGGTCGGCATCCTCGGCCTGATGGGCGGGTTGCTGACGATCAACCCGATCTGGAACCTGGGGCCCTACAAGCCGTCTCAGGTGTCGGCGGGTAGCCAGCCGGACTTCTACATGATGTGGACCGAGGGTGTGGCGCGTATCTTCCCGCCGTGGGAGATCTACCTCGGCAACTACACGATCCCGGCGTCGACGTGGGTGGCGCTGTTCATGGGCCTGGTGTTCACGCTGCTGATCGCCTACCCGTTCATCGAGAAGAAGCTCACCGGCGACGACGCGCATCACAACTTGCTGCAGCGTCCGCGTGACGCTCCGGTGCGCACGGCGTTCGGCGCCGCGGCGATCGCGCTGTACATGCTGTTCACGCTGTGCGCGATGAACGACATCATCGCGCTGAAGTTCCACATCTCGCTGAACGCGACGACGTGGATCGGCCGCATCGGCATGGTCGTGCTGCCTGCGATCGTGTACTACATCGCCTACCGCTGGGCGATCGGCCTGCAGCGCAGCGACCGCGAGGTGCTCGAGCACGGCATCGAGACCGGCATCATCAAGCGGCTGCCGCACGGTGCCTACATCGAGTTGCACCAGCCGCTCGGACCGGTCGACGAGCATGGTCATCCGATTCCGTTGGAATACCAGGGCGCTGCTCTGCCCAAGCGGATGAACAAGCTCGGCTCGGCCGGCGCGCCGGGCACCGGCAGCTTCCTGTACGCCGATCCGATCGAGGAGCACGAGGCGCTGGAGGCGGCGCAGCATGCGGGAGAGCGCAAGGCGCTGACCGCGCTGGCCGAACACCAGGCGCGCAACGGCTCCACCAACGGGGACTCGTCGAACGGGCATCACTGACGAGCGCACTTCGATAGACACTGCGTGCCCTGCTCATCGAGCAGGGCACGCAGTGTTTTGTGGGCCTGCTGTCGCTTCGCCGAGATTCGCGCCCACCACAGCCCTGGCGTAGAAATCGCGACCAGCCCGAAACACCCGGCCGCTAGCCGTCGCCGAGATCGACACCACGGTCGTGATTTCGCGCCCACCACAGCCCTGACGTAGAAATCGCGGGCAGAAGCCCAGACCCGCAGGCGGCTACCGATCGAGAACGGTGCGCAATTCCTTGAGGTAGAACCACGGCACCGCCGGCATGGCGAGAGTCACCAGCGCGGCCAGCACGTAGAAGATCCACGCCGCGATGGTGCTGTCGACGGCCATCAGGTAGGTCGCGACGCCGATCGCCACCATCGCGATCCCGATGGCACACGCGATCACCACGCCGCAGCGCAGCCACAGCTGGTCCACCGCCGCGGAGTGCGGCTCGGGCGCCTCCAGCGTGCGCTGCGCCCTCGGAGCCGCGTACGACGCCCGCGGGGCGGGCCCGGCACCGCGGGCACCACGCGTCCCGAACGCCTCGGTCGGCGCACTCCCCCGGCCTGCGGGAGTCGGACCGGTCGGCGCCGGTGCCGGCTCGGCGGAGGCCAGCGCTTCACGGCGCGCCCGCAGCAGCAGCGGCACCGCCCCGATGATCACCACCGCGGAAACCCCGATCACGGTGTACAGCAGCCACGGAGTGCCCGAGGAGCCGGTGTTTTCGGCGTGCCCGGTGCCCAGGTCCACCAGCGCGACGGCCGCCGCCACCGCGGTACCCAGCGCCACCAGCCAGATGCCCGCGCACGAGCCCAGCAGGATGCGGTCGGTGCGGTCGAGTTCACTGGAGTCCAAGGCCGGTGTCAGCCGTGAGCGTCCCGCACTGTCGGTGTCGTATGTCATCAGCAGCTCGTCTGCGCGGCGTTGTTGGTGTTCGACGACAGCACGGTGCCGTCGCTGGTGGTGATCGAGCAGTTCAGCCGGCTCACCAGGAACAGGCTGGAGGCCTGGACCGAGCCGACCTCGGACTGCGAGATCGGCGTCACGGTCAACGACCACGGGATGTACACGTTGCGCTGGGTCCGGCTGCGGCCCGACGCGTCGATGTAGGTCACGGTGATGATGTCTCCAGGTGCCTTCGTGCCGGTCACCGAATAGGTGACCTGGCGGGGACCGGACCGCGTCGTCGTGGTGGGCGGCGCACTGGGCGGTGGCGTCGTCTCGGGCGCCGGCGGTGGCGGCTCCTCGACCGGCGCCGGCGGCGGAGGCGGCGGCGGAGGCGGCTCTTCGGTGACCGTCACCGTCTCCGGCGGCGGTGGTGGGGGCTCCTCGGTCGTCGGCGGTGGCGGGGGCGGCGGAGGCGGTGTGGTCGTGGTGATCTCGTCCTGCACCGGCGGCGGCACCGCGGTCGTCGACGTCGACGGGGTCGCGAGGTTGTCGGTGTCGGTGCGGGTCACCAGCACCGATACCGACGCGACCAGCGCGACGGCCGCGATGATCGCGACCACGCCGACGACCCACGGCCACTTCGGCGGCGGCGCGGGCTCGCCGGGGTCGGCTTGTTCATAGCTTTCGTAGTCGTACAGCGCAGAATCGGCGGGCACGTACGGGCCCGCGGTGAACTGCTCGGACTCGGGCGCGGAGTAGGCACGCGAGTAGAACTCGGTCTCGCTGGTGTCCGGGGCCGGCTCACCGCCCGGATCCTGACCTGGAAGCGACGCTTCGTCATCGGGGGGATTCGGCCCGCTCATTTACGCCTATCCTTCTCGACTGCTCAACCGGCGCGACACGTCAACAAGCGGCTGACCGTGCCCCGGCAACACTACCCAACGGCGTCAGGGAGGTGACCCGCACGGCGCACTATGCGGACGAAGTGTTGCCCCGATTGTGACCTTGCGAGAGGTCAGTGCTTCTCGGGGCCGGTGTAGTACTCGAAGACCAGGCCCGCGACCGTCGTGATCACGAAGCAGCCGCCGGCCACGATGAGCCAGGGCAGCCAGAGCGCCACGCCGACCGCGGTGATCGACGCCGACAGCGCGATGAACACCGGCCACCAGCTGTGCGGGCTGAAGAAGCCCAGCTCGCCGGCGCCGTCGCTGATCTCGGCGTCCTCGTAGTCCTCGGGCCGGGTGTCCAGGCGGCGCGCCACGAACCGGAAGAAGGTGCCGGTGATCAGGGTCAGACCCGCGGTCAGGACCAGGGCCGTGGTGCCTGCCCACTCGATGCCGCCGTACTGGAACATCGACGTCAGGACGGCGTACACGACCGCGCAGAGGATGAAGAACGCGGTGAGGAACTCGAACAGCCGGGCTTCGATATGCATCTACTGGTCCCTACTTACTCGCCTGCTTGATCTCGGGCGCTAGCTCACCGCGGCGGCTGTCGAACGGCCGGGTGGTCTCGGCGGTCGGCGACTGGTTGATCGCCAGCAGCGCCTCCGCGTTGGTCTTGCCGTCGATCCGCTGCTGCATGTAGGCCTTGAAGTCGTTGGGCTCCACGACGCGCAGCTCGAAGTTCATCATCGCGTGGTAGGTGCCGCACATCTCGGTGCACCGCCCGACGAACGCCCCGGTCTGGTTGATCTCACTGATCTGGAACGTGTTGTCGGAGTTGTTGGCCTGCGGGTTGGGCATCACGTCGCGCTTGAACAGGAACTCCGGCACCCAGAACCCGTGGATCACGTCGGCCGAGGCGATGTTGAACTGAATCCGCTTGCCGGACGGCACCACCAGAACCGGGATCTCCGACGACGTGCCGAGCGTCTCGACCTTGTCGAACGCCAGGTAGGTGCGGTCCTCGGGGTTCTTGCCGGCGATGGCGCCGAACTCGCCGCCGTGCTCACCCTCCAGGCCCTCCGGGCCCGAGGCGACGGCGGCCTGGCGCTCGGGATCGCCGCCCTCGTAGTTGAACGTGCCGTCGGCGAAGTTGATGCTGTTGTAGCCGAACTTCCAGTTCCACTGGAAGGCGGTGACATTGACGACGACCTCGGGGTTGGGTTCCTCGTGCAGCATCCGCTCCTGCACGACGACGGTGAAGTAGAACAGCACCGAGATGATCAGGAACGGGATGACCGTCAACGCCAGTTCGAGCGGCATGTTGTAGCCGAACTGGCGCGGCAGCTCGGTGTCGGTCTTCTTCTTGCGGTGGAACGCCGAGGTCCAGAAGATCAGGCCCCACACGATGGCGCCGACGACGAGCGAGGCGATCACCGAACCGATCCACAGCTCGCGGTTCAGGTGCGCTTCGGGCGTGATGCCTTTCGGCCAGCCCAGGCCCAGGACCTCAGACCAGCTGCAGCCACTGAGCAGCAACGCCGTGGCCCCAAGGACGATTGACAGTGACGCCGTTCGCGCCGCCGTCTTCAGCCCGCGAGGTGTCACGTTGGAGCCTCCTAGAGTCATGCCGCGCGACCGCGTGCGGTCGGTGTTTCGAAGCGAATACTACGCAGCGTAGACCACGCCCGGGAGCCGGTCTCGACACACCTCCGTACTGCGGTGCTCGGGTGTGGCGGGCGTTGGGCATACTGGCGCCGTGTGCGGACTGCTGGCCTTGTTGCGTGACCCTTCCGCGACCGGCGGACCCGAGCTGATCGACGCGGTGTCCGGCGCGTCGCACCTGATGCGTCACCGCGGCCCCGACGAGCCCGGAACCTGGTCGGACGACCGGCTCGTGCTGGGCTTCAACCGGCTGTCGATCATCGACATCGCACACAGTCACCAACCGTTGCGCTGGGGGCCGCCCGAGGCGCCGGACCGCTACGTGCTGGTGTTCAACGGCGAGATCTATAACTACCTCGAACTTCGTGAGCAGCTGCGCGCCGAGTGCGGCGCGACGTTCGCCACCGACGGTGACGGCGAGGCGATCCTGGCGGCCTACCACCACTGGGGCACCGACGCGCTGGCGCGGCTGCGCGGCATGTTCGCGTTCGCGCTGTGGGACACCGTGGAGGGCGAACTGTTCTGCGCCCGCGATCCGTTCGGCATCAAACCGCTGTACCTGGCGACCGGGCCCGGTGGCACCGCGGTCGGCAGCGAGAAGAAGTGCCTGCTCGACATGGCCGGCGCGCTGGACCTGGACCTGGGCATCGACGAGCGCGCCGTGCAGCACTACACGGTGCTGCAGTACGTCCCCGAACCCGAGACGCTGCAGCGCGGCATCCGCCGACTGGAGTCCGGCAGCTACGCGCGGATCCGGCCGGGTGCGGCCCCGGAAGTCACGCGCTACTTCACCCCGCGGTTCTCCCCCGTGCCGTTCGTCGCCGGCCGGGAACAGGAGCGCTACGACGAGATCACCGCGGTGCTCGAGGACTCGGTCGCCAAGCACATGCGCGCCGACGTCACTGTCGGCGCCTTCCTGTCCGGCGGGATCGATTCGACGGCGATCGCGGCGCTGGCGATGCGGCACAACCCGCGGCTGATCACGTTCACCACGGGGTTCGAGCGTGAGGGCTTCTCGGAGGTCGACGTGGCCGTCGCGTCGGCCGAGGCGATCGGCGCCCGGCACGTCACCAAGGTCGTCGGCCAGGAGGAGTTCGTCGCCGCGCTGCCCGAAATCGTCTGGTATCTCGACGAACCCGTCGCCGACCCGGCGCTGGTGCCGCTGTTCTTCATCGCGCGTGAGGCGCGCAAGCACGTGAAGGTGGTGCTGTCCGGCGAGGGCGCCGACGAACTGTTCGGCGGCTACACGATCTACCGGGAACCGTTGTCGCTCAAGCCTTTCGAGTATCTGCCACGGCCGCTGCGCCGATCGCTGGGCAAGGCGTCGCGGCCGCTGCCCGAGGGGATGCGCGGTAAGAGCCTGCTGCACCGCGGGTCGCTCACGCTCGAGGAGCGCTACTACGGCAACGCGCGCAGCTTCTCCGACGCGCAGCTGCGCGCGGTGCTGCCGGGCTTCCGCGAGGAGTGGACGCACACCGACGTCACCGCACCGGTGTACGAGGCGTCGAAGGGCTGGGACCCGGTGGCCCGCATGCAGCACATCGACCTGTTCACCTGGCTGCGCGGCGACATCCTGGTCAAAGCCGACAAGATGACGATGGCGAACTCGCTCGAGCTGCGGGTCCCGTTCCTGGACCCCGAGGTCTTCGCGGTGGCGTCGCGGCTGCCCTACGACCAGAAGATCACCAGGGCGACAACGAAATTCGCCTTGCGGCGGGCGCTGGAGCCGATCGTGCCCGCGCACGTGCTGAACCGGCCCAAGCTCGGCTTCCCGGTGCCGATCCGGCACTGGCTGCGGGCGGGTGAGCTGCTCGACTGGGCGCACTCGATGGTCGGGTCGTCACAGGCGGGTCACCTGATCGACCTCGCCGCGGTGCGCACCATGCTCGACGAACACCGCGACGGCGCCGCCGACCACAGCCGTCGACTGTGGACGGTGCTGATCTTCATGCTGTGGCACGCGATCTTCGTCGAGCACAGCATCACACCGCAGATCAGCGAGCCGACCTACCCCGTGCAGCTGTAAATCAGCGCAGCGCCTCGGCGATCTCGGCGGCCGCGTCGGCGCCGTAGGCGTCCCCGAGCCGCTGCAGGGCCTCGTCGCGGTCCCAGCTCCACTCCTGCGGCCCGGGAGCCTCGAACACCAGCACCGCGACCAGCGAGGCGAGCTGCGCCGAGCGTTCGAGGCTCAGCCCGGCGCTGCGGCCGGTCAGGAAGCCCGCCCGGAACGCGTCGCCGATGCCGGTCGGGTCGGCCTGGTGCTTCTCGGGGACGACGTCGACGTGGATGAAGGTGCCGTCCGAGCTGACCAGGTCGACGCCCTTGGGTCCCAGCGTGGTGACCCGCAGCCCGATCTGGCTCATCACCTGGGCCTCGCTCCAGCCCGACTTCTGCAGCAGCAGATCCCACTCGTAGTCGTTGGTGAACAGGTAGGTCGCGCCGTCGATCAGCTTGCGGATCTCCTCGCCCGACAGCCGCGCCAGCTGCTGGGACGGGTCCGCGGCGAACGCCAGCCCGAGGCTGCGGCACTCCTCGGTGTGCAAGAACATCGCCTCGGGGTCGTTGGCGCCGACGATCACCAGCTCCGGGGCACCGAGCCGCTTGGCGACCTCGCCGAGGGAGATGTTGCGCGCCTCCGACATCGCGCCGGGATAGAAGGACGCGATCTGCGCCATCGCGTCGTCGGTGGTGCAGACGAACCGCGCGGTGTAGGCCGAATCGGACACCAGCACGCTCTCGGTGTCCACGCCCACCGACTCCAGCCAGCTGCGGTAGTCGTCGAAGTCCTTGCCGACCGCGCCGACCAGCGCCACCTCGCCGCCGAGCACGCCGATCGCGTAGGCCATGTTGCCCGCCACCCCGCCGCGGTGCACCACGAGGTCGTCGACGAGGAAGCTCAGCGACACCTTCTGCAAGTGGTCGGGCAGGAGCTGTTCGGAGAACTTCCCGGGAAACCGCATCAGATGGTCGGTTGCAATTGATCCGGTTACCGCAATCGTCACGAACTAAGCCCTTCGTTTGTTAAGTCGTCTAGATAATTGTAGTGCGTTAACCTGCCTACAAAGACATGTCCGCCTCGAAAAAGCACTGTAGACAGGCCTCTGCCACCACACATCTCGGGGGAGCAAATCGATGACGGGTCCGTACCCGCCCCAATACGGTGCTGGCCCCGCCGGCCCGCAAATGCCTCCACAGTCCGTGCCGTATCCGGACGGTGTGCCCTCCGCCTACCCGGGGATGCTGCCGCCACCGGTGCCGTACCGCAAGAAGCGGCGCTGGCCGATCGTCGTGGGCGCGGTGCTGGCCCTCGCGGTGATCGCCGCGGTGGTGGGACTGGTCGCCACGAGCGGCCGGGATCAGGCGTCACAGTCATCGGCGGCGCTGTCAGAGGAGTCGGCCAAGGCCGCGATCCAGGACTATCTGGACGCGTTGACCAACGGCGACGACGAGACCGTCGCCCGCCACACGCTGTGCGGGTTGTTCGACGCGGTCAAGGAGAAGCGGTCCGACCTGGCGCTGGCCGGCCTGTCCGGTGACGCGTTCCGCAAGCAGTACAGCAGCGCCGAGGTGACGTCGATCGACAAGATGGTGCTGCCCTCGCCCAACCAGGCTCAGGTGTTGTTCACGATGCGGGTGGTGCCGGCGAGTTCGTCGCGGCGCGACCGACCCGGCAACGACGAACAGCAGGCCGTCGCCCAGCTACTGGCGCAGGGCGACGAGGTCCTGGTCTGCTCTTATCTGCCGCGCACCGGCGGCGCGTTCTGACCCGTCGGGGTCAGTTGAACGAGTCGCCGCAGGCGCAGGACCCGGTGGCGTTCGGGTTGTCGATCGTGAAGCCCTGCTTCTCGATGGTGTCGACGAAATCGATCGTCGCGCCCTGCACGTAGGGCGCGCTCATCCGGTCCACGGTCAGGCTGACGCCGCCGAACTCCGCAACCAGGTCGCCGTCGAGCGACCGGTCGTCGAAGAAGAGGTTGTAGCGCAGGCCGGCGCAGCCGCCCGGCTGCACTGCGATGCGCAGGGCGAGGTCGTCGCGGCCCTCCTGGTCGAGCAACGCCTTGGCCTTGGCGGCCGCGGCGTCGGTCAGGATCACACCGTGGGTGGTGGTGGCCGTCTCTCCCTGAACTGTCATTTAGGTCTCCTGTAAGGCCTCATCGTGTGGGGCGTACTGAAACAACGGTACCTCTTTCGGGCGCTATTCCCGACTTTGTCCCCAGCCGGTCGCCGGCCGCCGGCGCGGAAGTAACCTTGCGGGTGTGAACCTGCTGGGCCGCAAGAAAGACAACCTGCCGAACCCGGACGCCGACGTGTCCGCGGATGTGTCCGAAGACACTGCCGACACCGGCAAGTCGGCCCGCGGCACCGCGCCCAAGGGCAGGCCGACGCCGAAACGCAGCGAGGCGGCCCGCAGGCGCGGCCCGGTGGCCCCGGCCCCGATGACCGCCGCCGAGGCCCGCAAGCGCCGCAAGGAGATGCGCAAGTCGCTGACCCGTGAGGAGCGCAAGGCCGAGAAGTCGGCCCGTCGCGAGGAGATGACGCAGCGGCGCGAGAAGATGATGGCCGGCGAGGAGGCCTACCTGCTGCCGCGTGACCGCGGTCCGGTGCGGCGCTTCGTGCGCGACGTGGTCGATTCCCGCCGCAACGTGCTCGGGTTGTTCATGCCGTCGGCGCTCGGCCTGATCTTCGTCATGCTGGCCGTGCCGTCGATCCAGGTGCAGCGGCTGCTGTCCCCCGCGATGCTGGTGCTCGTCGTGATCATGGTGATCGACGGCTTCATCGTCGGCCGCAAGGTCAACAAGCTGGTCGACGCGAAGTTCCCGGACAACACCGAGAGCGGCTGGAAGCTCGGCTTCTACGCAGCCAGCCGCGCCTCGCAGCTGCGCCGCATGCGCGCGCCGCGCCCCCAGGTCGAGCGCGGCGACAAGGTCACCTGACCCCGGTGCGTGTGCTGGTGCTCGGCGGCATCCGGTCGGGCAAGTCGCAGTGGGCCGAGGCAGCGCTTGCCGACGCTGCGCCCGCCCCGCAGCCGCTGCGCTACCTGGCGACCGGTCCTGATCCCGGCGGCGACGACGAGTGGGCGGCCAGGATCGCCTCCCACCGGCAGCGCCGGGAATCCCGCTGGTTCACTGTCGAAACCACCGACGTGGCAACGCAATTGGGCGCCGAGTCGGTGCCGACGCTGGTCGACGACGCCGGTGCGTGGCTGACCGCGACGATGGACCGCATCGGCGCGTGGACCGGCGCCAAGGTGGGCACCGACGTCGAGGACCTCGTCGACGCGGTCGCGGGATATCAGGCCCCGCTGGCGGTGGTCAGCCCCGAGGTCGGGCTGACCGTGGTGCCCGCGACGGCCGCCGGGCGCCGCTTCGCCGATGAACTCGGTGCGCTCAACCAGCGCCTGGCCGCGGTGTGCGATCGGGTCGTGCTGGTCGTCGCCGGTCAACCGGTCACGGTCAAGGAGGCGGTGTGACGTCGCCGTTCGATCCCGTCGCGGCGCCCGACGCCGACGCGGCCGCCGCCGCCAGGGCGCGGCAGGACCGGCTCACCAAACCGGCGGGGGCGCTGGGCAGGCTCGAAGACCTGTCGGTGTGGGTGGCGGCATGTCAGGGCGCCTGCCCACCGCACCAGTTCCGGCGGGCCCGCGTGGTGGTGTTCGCCGGGGACCACGGCGTCGCGGCGGCCGGGGTGTCGGCGTACCCGCCCGACGTGACGGCGCAGATGGTCGCCAACTTCGACGCCGGCGGCGCCGCGATCAACGTGCTCGCCGAGGTGGCCGGCGCGACGGTGCGCGTCCTCGACGTCGCCGTCGACACCGAGGCGCCGCGCTCCCCCGCCATCGGCGCGCACAAGGTGCGCCGCGGCAGCGGCAACATCGCGGTCGAGGACGCGCTCACCGACGAGGAACTGACCGCGGCGGTCGATGCCGGCAGGCGGGTCGCCGACGAGGAGGTCGACGCCGGCGCCGACCTGCTGATCGCCGGCGACATGGGTATCGGGAACACCACGCCGGCAACGACTTTGATCGCCGCGCTGGCCGACTGCGAGCCGGTGGCGGTGGTGGGCCGCGGCACCGGCGTCGACGACGCGGGCTGGGCCCGCAAGACCGCCGCGATCCGAGACGCGCTGTACCGGTGCCGCCGCACCACCGATCCCCTTGCGCTGCTGCGGATCTGCGGCGGGGCCGACCTCGCGGCGATGGCCGGTTTCTGCGCCCAGGCCGCCGTGCGACGGACCCCGCTACTGCTGGACGGCCTGGTGGTGACGGCCGCGGCGCTCGCGGCCGAACGGATGGCTCCGGGTGCCCGTCAGTGGTGGCAGGCCGGGCACCGGTCGACCGAACCCGCGCACGCCGTCGCGCTGGACCGGCTGGGTCTGGACCCGATCCTGGATATGCGGATGCGCCTCGGCGAGGGCACCGGCGCGGCGCTGGCCCTGCCGGTGCTGCGCGCCGCGGTCGCCGCCCTGGCGTCGATGGCGACGTTCGACGAGGCGGGCGTCGCAACCGACATGGTCTCGTGATCCGTTCTGTCGCAGGCGCTTTCGCGTTCGGCACCGTTGTGCCGGTGCGGTGGGCGCCGCCGATCGGGCGGGGCGCGCTGACGGCGTTGCCGGTGGTCGGCCTCGCGCTCGGGGGCTCGCGGCCGCGACGCTGTGGGCGGCGACCGCGGCGTTCGGCTCCGGTGCGCTGGCGGGGGTGCTCGCCGTCGCGGTTCTGGTGCTGGCCACCCGCGGGTTGCACGTCGACGGTCTCGCCGACACTTTCGACGGGCTGGGCTGTTACGGCCCGCCCGAGCGGGCGCTCGAGGTGATGCGCGGCGGCGCGGCGGGCCCGTTCGGCGTCGCCGCGGTGGTGCTCGCCGTACTGCTGCAGGCCCTGGCGTTCGCACAGCTCAGCGCCGTCGCCGTGGTGGTGGCCGTGACGTGCGGGCGGGTGGCGGCGGTGCTGGCGTGCCGGCGCGGAGTGCCCGCGGCGGCGGGCAGCGCGCTGGGCGTGCGAGTCGCGGGCAGCCAACCCGTCGCGGTGGCGGCCGCCTGGGTCGTCGCGGCCGCGGCACTGGCCGTGCTGGCCGGCCCGCGCCCGTGGCAGGGCCCGGTCGCGGTGCTGGTGGCGCTGGTTTGCGGCGCCGCGCTGGTCGCGCACTGCGTGCGCCGCTTCGGCGGGATCACCGGCGACGTGCTCGGTGCCGCGGTGGAGGTGACGACGACGGTCGCCGCGCTGGGCTTGGCGGTCGGCTAGCTCAGCCGCGCCATCCAGCCGTGGGTGTCGGCGAACGTGCCGCGCTGGATCCCCGTCAGGGTGTCGCGCAGCGCCATCGTGATCTCGCCCGGCCCGCCGTCGGCGATGGTGAACTCGCCCTCGGCGTGCTTGACCCGCGCGACCGGGGTGATGACCGCGGCCGTCCCGCAGGCGAACACCTCGGTGATCTCGCCGGCGGCCGCCTTCTTCTGCCACTCGTCGACGTCGATCTTCCGCTCCTCGACCGCGAATCCGGCGTCAGATGCCAACTGCAGCAAGGAGTCCCGCGTCACGCCCGGCAGGATGGACCCGCTCAGCTCCGGGGTCACCAGCCGCGCGGAGCCGCCGCTGCCGAACACGAAGAACAGGTTCATCCCGCCCATCTCTTCGACATAGCGACGCTCGGCGGCGTCCAGCCACACCACCTGGTCGCAGTCGTTGTCGGCGGCCTGGGCCTGCGCCAGCAGCGACGCGGCGTAGTTGCCGCCGAACTTGGCCGCGCCGGTGCCGCCCGGGCAGGCGCGCACGTACTCGGTGGAGAGCCACACGCTGACCGGTTTGATCCCGCCCTTGAAATAGGCGCCCGCCGGTGAGGCGATCACCAGGTAGCGGTACTGCGTCGCGGGCCGCACCCCGAGGCCGGGTTCGGTGGCGATCACGAACGGCCGCAAATACAGCGACTCCTCGCCACCGGCCGGCGGCACCCACTGCTGGTCGATGGCGATCAGCTGGCGCAGCGACTCGATGAACACTTCCTCGGGCAGCTCCGGGATCGCCAGCCGACGCGCCGACAGGCGCAGCCGCGCGGCGTTGGCCTCGGGCCGGAACGACACGACGGAACCGTCGGCCCACCGGTAGGCCTTCAGGCCCTCGAAGATCTCCTGCGCGTAGTGCAGCACGATCGCCGACGGATCGAGTTCGATGGGGCCGTACGGGATCACCCGGGCGTCGTGCCAGCCCCTGCCCTCGGTGTAGTCGATCGACACCATGTGGTCGGTGTGGAACTGACCGAATCCGGGGTTCGCCAGAATCGACGCCCGTACCTCATCGCTCGCCCGGTTCGCATTGTGCTCAACCGTGAACTCGAGGGGGCCGTCAGTCATAAACCGATTGTATATCCGGGGTGCTAACGAGTTTTCGCCGCGACGAACGGGGGCTTGACCACCTCGCACTCGACCGCCCGGCCGCGGACGTCGACGGTGACGCGCTGGCCGTCGGCGATGTCGGCGGCGGTGTCGATGAGCGCGAGCCCGATCCCGATCTTCAATGTGGGAGAGAAGGTTCCCGACGTCGTCACCCCGACCGGCCGGTCACCGTCGAGCACGGTCAGGTCGGCCCGCAACACTCCGCGGCCGACGGCCTTGAGCCCGCGCAGCAGCCGCGGCGGTCCGGACTCCTTCTCGGCCAGCAGCACGTCGCGCCCCCAGAACGCGTCCTTCTTCCAGCCGATGGCCCACCCGCAACGCGCCTGCAGCGGGGAGAAGTCCGGCGAGAGTTCGTGCCCGTGCAGCGGATAGCCCATCTCGGTGCGCAACGTGTCGCGGGCGCCCAGACCGGCCAGCTCGCCGCCGGCGGCGCTCACCTTCTCGACCAGCGCATCGAACACGACGCCGGCGGAGTCCCACGGCGGCAGCAGCTCGTAGCCGTGCTCGCCGGTGTAGCCGGTGCGGCACACCCGCACGGGAACGCCGGCGAACTCGGCGTCGGCGTAGCCCATGTAATCCATGTCGGTCGGCAGCCCCAGCCCGCCGACCACCTCCGCCGACTTCGGTCCCTGCACGGCCAGCACGGCGTAGGACCGGTGCTCGTCGGTGATCGTCAGCCCGGCCGGGGCCCGCTGCTGCAGCGCCGCGACGACGGCTGCGGTGTTGGCGGCGTTGGGCACCAGGAAGACCTCGTCGTCGGCGACGTAGTAGGCGATCAGGTCGTCAATCACGCCACCGGAAGCGTTGCAGCACAACGTGTATTGCGCCTTGCCCGGTCCGATCCGGCGAAGGTCGTTGGTCAGCGCGGAGTTGACGTACTCGGCGGCGCCGGGCCCGCGCACCAGCGCTTTGCCCAGATGGCTGACGTCGAACAAGCCGACGGTGGTCCGGGTCGCGGTGTGCTCGCTGACCGTGCCGGCGTACGAGACCGGCATCAGCCAACCGCCGAATTCGGCGAAGTTCGCGCCCAGTTCGCGGTGGCGGTCTTCCAGCGGGCCCTTCAACACGTCGGTCACGCCGAACCACCCTAATGCGGCGGCCCCGGTTGGCACACTTGTGCGGGTGGTCGACCTCGACGCGCTGCACGCCGCGGGGGTGGTCGACGCGCACCGGCGGGCGGCGCTGATCGAGTATCTGGACTCGCTGGGGTTCACCGCCGAGGAGATGGTGGAGGCCGAACGCCGGGGCCGGCTGTTCGGGCTGGCCGGCGACGCGCTGCAGTGGTCGGGCCGGCCGACGCTGAGCCTGCGCGCCGCCGCCGAGCAGCTGGGCGTGCCGGTCGACGACCTCACCCAGGTTTGGCGGGCCCTGGGCCTGCCGGTGTCCGACCCGGACGCGCCCGCGCTCAGCGACGCCGACGTCGACGCGCTGCGGTCGTGGCGCTCGATCACCGCGACGGCCGGCCCCGAGGCGGCGCTGAACTTCGTGCGCATCGTCGGCGCGACGATGGCGCGGCTGGCCGAGGCCAGCTCGACGATGATCCGGATCGCGGAACCGAACCTGCTGATGACACACACCCACGACGAACTCACCACCGCCCGCGCCTACCGGTCGGTCGCCGAGCTGATCCCCGGCATCTCGGCCCTGATGGACTCCGTCTGGCGCCATCACATCACCAGCGCGCGGGCGTACTTCGAGAACGTCATCCACGACGCGTCGGCCAGCGTGACCTGCGGCGTCGGCTTCGCCGACCTGTCGGGCTTCACCGCGATGACCCAGCGGCTCACCCCGACCGAGCTGTCGGATCTGCTGGTCGAGTTCGGCGGCGAGGTGAGCGACGTGGTGCACGCCGCCGGCGGTCGGGTGGTCAAGTTCATCGGCGACGAGGTGATGTGGGTGACCACGTCGCCCGAACAGCTCGTGGTGATCGCGGCCGACCTGGTGGGATACGAGCGGGCGCGCGAGGCCGGCCTGCGGGTGCGCGCCGGGCTGGGCTACGGCCTGGTCCTGGCGATCGGCGGCGACTACTTCGGCACCCCGGTGAACCTGGCCGCCCGACTGGTCAGCGCCGCCGAGCCCGGCCAGGTGCTGGCCGGCGCGGAGATCCGTGCGGCGCTGCCCGACCGGCCCGCCGTCGAGCTGGACCCGTTGACGCTCAAGGGTTTCGAGGAGCCCGTCACGGCCTACGACCTGCTCGGCGGCCAGTGAAGCTAGGGTTGGGTCCCGTGAGCGCTGCATACGTCGGATACCAGGCCCCCACCGTCACCGTCGGTTCGTCGCTGCCCAAGCGCACGGCAGGCACGGCGGTGCTGATCGTCCCGGTCGTCAGCGGCGGCGACGACGAGCCGTCGGCGCAGGTGGTGGCCAGCCCCTTCCTCGACGGCGACGCGACCCGCCAGATCGAGGCGGCGCTGCAGGCGCTGGGCGCCAAGGGCGGTGCCGAGCAACTGACCCGCGTCGTCGCACCGGCGTTGCCGGTGGCCAGCGTGCTCGCGGTCGGTCTGGGCAAGCCGCGCGACAGCTATCCCGCCGACGTGATCCGGCGGGCGGCGGGCGCGGCGGCACGCTCGTTGAACGGCACCGAGACGGTGCTGACCACGCTGTCAGACCTGGACGTCACTGCCGCGATCGAGGGACTGATCCTGGGCTCCTACCGGTTCACCGACTTCCGCAGCGCCAAGACCGCGCCCAAGGACGCCGGGCTGCGCGAGATCGTCGCGCTGAGCGCCGACGCGAAAGCTCAGAAGCAGGCCGCCCAGCGCGCGGCGGACATCGCGACCGCGGTCGCCACCGCCCGCGACCTCGTCAACACCCCGCCCAGCCACCTGTTCCCGGCCGAATTCGCGCTCCGCGCAAGGGCTTTGGGCGAGGCGGTCGGCCTGTCGGTGGAGATCCTCGACGAGAAGGCGCTGGAGAAGGGCGGCTACGGCGGGATCATCGGCGTGGGCAAGGGCTCGTCGCGTCCCCCGCGACTGGTGCGGCTGACGCACAAGGGCGCCAAGCGCAAGGGCAAGCGGGTCGCGTTGGTCGGCAAGGGCATCACGTTCGACACCGGCGGCATCTCGATCAAGCCGGCCGCCAACATGCACCACATGACGTCGGACATGGGTGGCGCGGCGGCGGTGATCGCGACCGTCGTGCTGGCCGCCAAGCAGAAGCTGCCGATCGACGTGATCGCGACCGTGCCGATGGCCGAGAACATGCCGTCGTCGACCGCACAGCGCCCCGGTGACGTGCTGACCCAGTACGGCGGCATCACCATCGAGGTGCTCAACACCGACGCCGAGGGCCGGCTCATCCTGGCCGACGCGATCGTGCGCGCCGGCGAGGACGACCCGGACTACCTGATCGAGACGTCGACGCTGACCGGCGCGCAGACCGTCGCGCTGGGCGCGCGGACGCCCGGCGTGATGGGCAGCGACGAGTTCCGCGACCGGGTCGCCGGCCTGTCGCAGTCGGTCGGCGAGAACGCCTGGGCGATGCCGCTTCCCGAGGAACTCAAGGACGACCTCAAGTCCACGGTGGCCGATCTGGCCAACGTCAGCGGCTCGCGGTTCGCCGGAATGCTGGTGGCGGGCACGTACCTTCGCGAGTTCGTGAAGGACGGCGTGCAGTGGGCGCACATCGACATCGCGGGCCCGGCGTACAACACCAGCGGTCCGTGGGGCTACACCGGCAAGGGCGGCACCGGGGTGCCGACGCGCACGATGTTCGCGGTCCTCGAGGACATCGCCGCCAACGGCTAACTCGTATCGCGAGACCGACGCTTTGGCGGGTTTTCCGCGCAGAAACCCGCCAATACGTCGGTTTCGGCGCCGCTAGAGCACGCGTCCCCTGGCGGTGCTGCGCATCACCTGCGGGAACAGGTGCGCGACGCCGTAGACCAGATGGGCCTCCGGCGCGACCGGCCGGATCGGCTTGTTCTTCTTCACCGAGTCGACGATCGCCGAGGCCACCTTGTCCGGGCCGTAACGGCGTGCATTGAAGAACTTTTCGAGTTGCGCACGGCGCGACTCCACCTTGCCGCGCTTACCGGCGGGCGCATCGAAGCGGGTGGTGTGCACGATGTTGGTGTCGATCACGCCCGGGCACACGGTCGTCAGCCCGATACCGGCCTGTTCGAGTTCGGCGCGCAGGCAGTCGCCGAACATGAACACCGCGGCCTTGCTGGTCGCGTAGGCGTTCATGGACTGTTGCGGTGCGTACGCCGCCATCGACGAGACGTTCACGACGTGCCCGCCCATGCCGCGGACGACCATCCGCCGCCCGAATGAGCGGCAGCAGTTCACCACTCCGCCGAAGTTGATCGACAGCACGCGGTCGAACTCGCCGCGCGGGGTGTCGAGGAACAGGCCCGCGTGCCCGACCCCGGCGTTGTTGACCACCACGTCGGGCACGCCATGCTCGGCGCAGACCTGCTCGGCGAACTCCTCGACGGCGTCGGCGTCGGACACGTCGACGACGTAGTGGTGCGCGACGCCACCGCGCGCGACGATCGCCGCGGCCGTCTCCTTGACGGTGCCCTCGTCGACGTCGCTGACGACGATCTCGGCGCCTTCACGAGCGAAGGCGAACGCCGTCGCGCGGCCGATTCCGCTGCCCGCACCGGTCACCGAAACCAGTGTGTCACCGAAGTATTGGCGCTTGCGGCCGACCTGCGCGCGCAGCAGCTCACGGGCCGGCGCGGCGCCGTCGAGGTGATCGACGAGTTGTCGCACCGAGCGGGCCAGCACATCCGGATGCGACATCGGCGCCCAGTGGCCTGCGGCCACGTCGCGTCGCCACAGCCGCGCCACCCACTTGTGGGTGTCCTCGTAGACGTGCGGGCGCACGAACGGGTCATCGAGGTTGACGATCAGCTGCACCGGCACGTCGACGTAATGGTCGTTGCGCGCCTTGAACACCGAGCGCAGGTAGTTGGCCCGGTACACCTTGAGGCTGTTGAGCGCGTCGGCGGGCAGGTTCGGCGAGTGGTGCACCCGCTCGGGGGCGATCCCGTCGCGTACGGTCAGCAGCCGGTCGAGGGTGCCGCGGCGCAACCGTCGGCGCACCGTCGCCGGCCCCAGGACCGGCGTCGAGAACACCGCCATGTAGGCGAAGTGGGCGAACTGGGCCGCCGCCCGGGCGAACCGACGCGGGCGGTAGGGCCGCAGCAGCGAGCCCACGATGAAGCGGTTGACGTGGTCGGCGCTGGGGCCGGAGACCGAGGTGAACGACGCGACGCGCTCGCCGGCCTGCGGGCGCGCGAGGTACTCCCACAGCGCCGCCGAACCCCAGTCGTGGGCCAGCACGTGCACGGGCGCGCCGGGACTGACCGCGGCGATGACGGCTGCGAAGTCGTCGGCGTAGCGACCGAGGCGGAACGCCGAAACCTGCTTGGGCACAGTCGATCTGCCCACACCGCGATTGTCGTAGCGAATGATCCGGAAGCGGTCCGTCAGCAGCGGCACGATACCGTCCCACAGCACGTGGGAATCGGGCCAGCCGTGGGCGAGCACCAGTGTGGGACCGTCGGGGTTGCCCTGCTCGTACACCGCGATGCGGACGTCGTCCGTACTGTCGACGAAGCGCTCGGCGATCTCCCCCATCACACCTCCATGGGACTGGGCGGTACCGCGGGCACGGTAACAGGCGCTCAGCGCTCGTCGAGCTCGCGGCGTTGGGCGCGGCGGCGCTCGATGCGGCGGCGCTCGTCGTAGTCACGCATCCGCTGCGGATAGCCGACCTTCTGGACGTCGTAGACGGGGATCTTGAGCCGGTCGGACAACCTCCGGGCACCGGCGTCGCCGCCGGCCCGGCGCCGCGTCCACTCACCGTCGGCGGCGACCAGCACCACGGTCACGTCCGTCACGGTGGTTTTCGGTTCGACGAAGGCCTCGACTCCGGTGTGCGTGGCGACCCAGTGGCGCAGATAGTCGAGATCGGCGGCCGGGTCGTTACCCGGTCCCCTGCCGCCGCGGCGTTTGCGGCGAAATATGTCGAGGGCTCCCACTCGGCCCGCGCTCCCTTCGCTCACCCCTTTTTCGATAGTGCCAGAGCCGCGGGTCAGCCGGTCTGCGGCGAGCTGTGCGCCCGGACGTGACAGGATGGGCGTGAAGACAATCGACCCAGCACCACTGATCGACCGTTCAAAGGAGCGAGGAGTCAATCACATGGCCATCTCTGTCCAGATGCCGGCACTCGGCGAGAGCGTCACCGAGGGGACTGTCACCCGCTGGCTCAAGCAAGAGGGCGACACGGTTGAACAGGATGAGCCGCTGCTGGAGGTCTCGACCGACAAGGTCGACACCGAGATTCCCGCTCCCGCTTCCGGTGTGCTGAAGAAGATCATCGCGCATGAGGACGACACCGTTGAGGTGGGCGGCGAGCTGGCGGTGATCGGCGACGCGGACGAGGACGGCGGCGACTCGGGCGGCGATTCGAGCGCTGACGAGGGCGCCGACGACTCGGCCGAGGAGGAGCCGGCCGAGGAGGAGAAGCCCGCCGAGGAGCCCTCGGCCCAGCCCGAGCCGGCCGCCGAGGAGACCGAGTCGGAACCCGAGCCCGCTGAGAAGCCGGCCGCGAAGTCGTCGTCGGGCAAGAGCACTCCGGTGCTGATGCCCGAACTCGGCGAGTCGGTGACCGAGGGCACCGTGACGCGCTGGCTGAAGAAGGTCGGCGACTCGGTGGAGGTCGACGAGCCGCTGCTGGAGGTCTCGACCGACAAGGTCGACACCGAGATCCCGTCTCCGGTGGCGGGCACACTGGTGTCGATCACCGCCGAGGAGGACGACACGGTCGAGGTCGGCGGGGAGCTGGCCCAGATCGGTGAGGCCGGTGCGGAGGCCGCCGAGGAGCCCGAGCCGGAACCCGAGCCTGAGCCAGAACCCGAACCGGAGCCCGAGCCCAAGCAGGAAGCCAAACCCGAGCCCAAGCCGGAGCCGAAGCCCGAACCCAAGCCCGAACCCAAGCCCGAGCCCAAGCGGGAGGCTGCCCCGCAGCCATCCGGCGACTCCGGCCCGTATGTCACCCCGCTGGTCCGAAAGTTGGCCGCGGAGAACAACGTTGACCTGGCTTCTGTGAAGGGCACCGGCGTCGGCGGACGGATCCGCAAGCAGGATGTGCTCGCGGCGGCGGAGTCGAGCAAGGAGTCGTCGACGGAGCAGGCCGCCGAGGCCCCGGGCAAGGCCCCCGCCGCGGCGATGGCGCCGGCCGATGCCAACACCTCGCCGTCGCCGCTCGCGCACCTGCGCGGCAGCACGCAGAAGGCCACCCGGATCCGGCAGCTGACGGCGAAGAAGACCCGCGAGTCGCTGCAGGCGACGGCGCAGCTGACGCAGACCCACGAGGTCGACATGACCAAGATCGTGGCGTTGCGGGCCAAGGCGAAGAACAGCTTCGCCGAGCGCGAGGGCGTGAACCTGACGTTCCTGCCGTTCATCGCCGTCGCGGTGGTGGACGCGCTCAAGGCGCATCCCAACGTCAACGCGAGCTACAACGAGGACAGCAAGGAGATCACCTACTACGACGCCGAGCACCTGGGCTTCGCGGTCGACACGGAGCAGGGCCTGCTGTCTCCGGTGATCAAGAACGCCGGCGACCTGTCGCTGGCCGGGCTGGCGCGGGCGATCGCCGACATCGCCGCGCGGGCCCGCTCGGGTGATCTCAAACCCGACGAGCTGTCCGGCGGGACGTTCACCATCACCAACATCGGCAGCCAGGGCGCGCTGTTCGACACCCCGATCCTGGTGCCGCCGCAGGCGGCGATGCTGGGCACCGGGGCGATCGTCAAGCGGCCGCGGGTGATCTCCGACGAGTACGGCAACGAGTCGATCGGTGTGCGCTCGGTGTGCTACCTGCCGCTGACCTACGACCACCGCCTGATCGACGGCGCGGACGCCGGACGCTTCCTGACGACCATCAAGCGTCGGCTCGAGGAAGGCGCGTTCGAGGCCGACCTGGGTCTGTAGCGGTCTGCAGAAAGGGCTTACGCCTGTCGTGTCCGTCATCGCGATTGCCGGTTCGTCCGGACTGATCGGCACCGCGCTGGTGTATGCGTTGCGCGCCACCGATCACCGGGTGATGCGCATCGTGCGGCGCGCGCCGTCCAACGCCGACGAGGTGTTCTGGAACCCCGACACCGGCGAGTTCGACCCGGCCGCACTGGCCGGGGTGGACGCCGTCGTCAACCTGTGCGGCGTCGGCGTCGGCGACAAGCGCTGGTCGGGGGCGTTCAAGCAGAGCCTGCGCGACAGCAGGATCGGGCCCACCGAGGTGCTGGCCGCGGCGGTGGCCGAGGCCGGGGTTCCGACGCTGATCAACGCCAGCGCGGTCGGCTACTACGGCGACACCGGCAGGCAGATCATCGACGAGACCGCGCCCGCCGGTTCGGGGTTCCTCGCGGGCCTGTGCGTGGACTGGGAGGCGGCCACCTCGCCGGCGCGGCACGATGGCGCCCGGGTGGTGCTGGCACGGTCCGGGTTGGTGCTCGCGCCGGGCGGCGGGATGCTGGCGCGGCTGCGGTCGCTGTTCTCGCTGGGACTGGGTGCGCGGCTGGGCAACGGTCGCCAGTACATGCCGTGGATCAGCCTCGAAGACGAGGTCCGGGCGCTGCTGTTCGCGATCAACCACGACGAGTTGTCCGGGCCGGTCAACCTCACCGGCCCGGCCCCGGTCACGAACGCGGAGTTCACCACGGCGCTGGGCCGTGCGCTGAACCGCCCGACGCCGCTGATGGTGCCCGGCTTCGCGCTGCGCGCCGCACTCGGCGAATTCGCCGACGAGGGACTGCTCGGCGGGCAACGGGCCATCCCGGCGGCGCTGGAGCGGGCGGGATTCGTCTTCCACCAAAACACGATCGGTGAAGCGCTGGCGTTCGCCACCTCGACGCCGGAGTAGCGTGATCAGCGTGACTAGTTCGATCCGGTCGGCGACCGGGCCGATCGACGTGCGACCGCTGGGCACCGTCGACTACCGGGACGCCTGGCAGATGCAACGCGACCTCGTCGACCAGCGCGTGGCCGGCGGCCCGGACACCCTGCTGCTGCTCGAGCATCCGCCGGTCTACACCGCGGGCAAGCGCACCGAACCGCACGAGCGTCCCTTCGACGGCACGCCCGTCATCGACACCGACCGCGGCGGAAAGATCACCTGGCACGGCCCCGGCCAACTGGTCGGCTATCCGATCATCGGCCTGGCCGAACCGCTCGATGTCGTGAATTTCGTTCGCCGACTTGAAGAGTCGTTGATCAAGGTGTGCGCGGACTTCGGAGTGCAGACGGGCCGGGTCGAGGGCCGCTCCGGCGTCTGGGTGCCCGCCGACGCGCGGGGTCCGGCGCGCAAGATCGGCGCGATCGGCATCCGGGTATCGCGGGCGACGACGCTGCACGGGTTCGCGCTCAACTGCGACTGCGATCTGGCGGCGTTCTCGGCGATCGTGCCCTGCGGTATCACCGATGCCGGGGTGACTTCGCTGACGGCTGAACTCGGCCGGCGGGTGCAGGTGTCCGACGTCATCACGCAGGTAGCCGACGCCGTCGGCGACGCGCTCGACGGGCGCCTGCGGGTAGCCTTGACACAGTGACAGTCACACCCGAAGGCCGCAAGCTGCTGCGTCTCGAGGTCCGCAACGCCGAGACGCCGATCGAACGCAAGCCGCCGTGGATCAAGACCCGCGCGAAGATGGGCCCGGAATATAAGGAGCTCAAGGCACTCGTCAAACGCGAAGGCCTGCACACGGTGTGCGAGGAAGCCGGCTGCCCCAACATCTTCGAATGCTGGGAGGACCGCGAGGCCACCTTTTTGATCGGCGGTGAACAGTGCACCCGTCGCTGCGATTTCTGCCAGATCGACACCGGCAAGCCCGCCGAACTGGACCGTGACGAACCGCGCCGCGTCGCCGAGAGCGTGCAGGCGATGGGCCTGCGCTACTCGACGGTCACCGGCGTCGCCCGCGACGATCTGCCCGACGGCGGCGCCTGGCTGTACGCCGAGACCGTGCGTGCCATCAAACAGCTCAACCCGAATACCGGCGTCGAATTGCTGATCCCGGACTTCAACGCCGAGGCCGAACTGCTGCGTCAGGTGTTCGAGTCGCGCCCAGAAGTGTTGGCGCACAACGTCGAAACCGTGCCGCGGATCTTCAAGCGGATCCGCCCCGGGTTCCGCTACGAGCGCAGCCTTTCGGTGCTGACCGCGGCGCGCGAGTTCGGCCTGGTGACGAAGTCGAACCTGATCCTCGGGATGGGCGAAACCCCCGAGGAGGTGCGCGGCGCGCTGACCGATCTGCACGAGGCGGGCTGTGACCTGGTGACGATCACCCAGTACCTGCGGCCGTCCGTGCGCCACCATCCGGTCGAACGCTGGGTCAAGCCCGAGGAGTTCGTCGAGCACGAGGCGTTCGCGCGCGACGTCGGGTTCGCCGGTGTGCTGGCGGGTCCGCTGGTGCGGTCGTCGTACCGGGCGGGACGGCTGTACGCCCAGGCGGTCGCCACGCGGCGAACCGTATCCTGAACCCATGGCGAAGACCCGCAACCCCGAGGCCGTCAAGGCCGCCAAGGCTGAGGCGAAGGCGGCCCGCAAGGCGGCCTCCAAGCAACGCCGCAGCCAGTTGTGGCAGGCGTTTCAGATTCAGCGCAAAGAGGACAAGCGGCTACTGCCGTATATGATCGCGGCGTTCGTGCTGGTCGTCGCGGCATCGGTGGTGCTGGGGCTGTTCGCCGGCGGGTTCACCACGTACCTGATGATCCCGCTGGGCATCGTGCTGGGTGCGCTGGTCGCGTTCATCATCTTCGGGCGCCGCGCGCAGAAGTCGGTCTACCGCAAGGCGGAGGGCCAGACCGGTGCGGCGGCGTGGGCGCTGGACAATCTGCGGGGCAAGTGGCGGGTCACGCCCGGCGTCGCGGCGACCGGGCACTTCGACGCCGTGCACCGCGTGATCGGCAGGCCGGGCGTGATCTTCGTCGGCGAGGGCGCGCCGTCGCGGGTGAAGCCGCTGCTGGCTCAGGAGAAGAAGCGCACCGCGCGGCTGGTCGGCGACACCCCGATCTACGACGTGATCATCGGCAACGGTGAGGGCGAGGTGCCATTGGCCAAGCTCGAACGCCACCTCAACAAGCTGCCCGCCAACATCACCGTCAAGCAGCTCGACGCGCTCGAGTCGCGGCTGGCCGCGCTGGGGACGAAGGTGGGACCGGCGGCGATGCCCAAGGGCCCGCTGCCGACGCAGGCCAAGATGCGCGGCGTGCAGCGCACGGTCCGCCGCCGCTGACCTCCCCTTCTTGTCGCGCCAGGGCGGAGAAAGTTAGCGCCGGACCACCGCGGTGTTGGTGAAGCGGTCCTGGTAGCCGCGGAAGTCGCGGTCGGTGAACAGCGCGGGGATGACGAAGAACACCAGCACGCCGCGCACCGTGGCGCGGCCGATCCCGACGTGCTGGCGGTGGTCGACGGACGCGACGCGCAGGCCCAGCGCCCACTGCCCGGGGGTGAAGCCGAACAGCCGCACCGAGACGATGCCGAGCAGAAGCCACACCGCCGCGATCGACGTCGATCCCAGCGAGGTGTACAGGAACATCTCCCGACTGATCGCCCCGACGGCCACCGTGAGCGAGGTCAGCCCGTAGGCGATGAACCAGTCGATCAGCAGAGCCGCGATGCGTCGGCCGAACCTGGCCACCGACCCGGGACCGGTCTCTGGCAAACCGAGGCGTTTCCCGGGGTAGTCGTCTGGTCCGGCGTCACTGGTCGGATCCGGACCCGACAGCCAGGACCCCAACGTTCGCGCCATAGTGACAGGATAGGCGGGACGCGAGGTGGCTCTTCGGCCCCCGCTCCAGCCGAGATTGCGTAACGTCGGCGCAACATACGGTTGACGGCCGTGCAACATCGTGTCCTTAGCGTCAACGCGCGGGTTATCAAACTAAGGAGAGAACTTCAGTGGCAGAAAAGACGGCCGACGACATTCTCAAGCAGATCAAGGACGAGGAAGTCGAATACGTCGACATCCGATTCTGCGACCTGCCCGGCGTCGTACAGCACTTCTCGATCCCGGCTTCGGCCTTCACCCAGGACGTCTTCGAGGACGGTCTGGCCTTCGACGGCTCCTCGGTTCGCGGCTTCCAGTCGATCCACGAATCCGACATGATGCTGCTGCCGGATCCCGAGACCGCTCGCATCGACCCGTTCCGCGCCGCCAAGACGCTGAACATGAACTTCTTCGTGCACGATCCGTTCACCCGTGAGGCCTACTCGCGCGACCCGCGCAACGTGGCCCGCAAGGCGGAGAACTACCTGGCCAGCACCGGCATCGCCGACACCGCGTACTTCGGCGCCGAGGCCGAGTTCTACATCTTCGACTCGGTGACCTTCGACTCCCGCATCAACGGCACCTTCTACGAGGTGGACTCCGAGTCCGGCTGGTGGAACACCGGTGAGCCGCTGGAAGCCGACGGCAGCCCCAACCGCGGCTACAAGGTGCGCCCCAAGGGCGGCTACTTCCCGGTCGCGCCGTATGACCACTACGTCGACCTGCGCGACCAGATGGCGACCAACCTGCAGAACGCGGGCTTCGTGCTCGAGCGCGGTCACCACGAGGTCGGCACCGCCGGCCAGGCCGAGATCAACTACAAGTTCAACACGATGCTGCACGCGGCCGACGACGTGCTGCTGTTCAAGTACATCATCAAGAACACCGCGTGGCAGGCCGGCAAGACCGTGACCTTCATGCCCAAGCCGCTGTTCGGTGACAACGGCTCCGGTATGCACGCGCACCAGTCGCTGTGGAAGGACGGCCAGCCGCTGTTCCACGACGAGTCCGGTTACGCCGGCCTGTCGGATCTGGCCCGCCACTACATCGGCGGCATCCTGCACCACGCGCCGTCGCTGCTGGCGTTCACCAACCCGACGGTGAACTCCTACAAGCGGCTGGTGCCGGGCTACGAGGCGCCGATCAACCTGGTGTACAGCCAGCGCAACCGCTCGGCGTGTGTGCGTATCCCGATCACCGGCAACAACCCGAAGGCCAAGCGACTCGAGTTCCGCTGCCCGGACAGCTCGGGCAACCCGTACCTGGCGTTCGCGGCGATGCTGATGGCCGGCATCGACGGGATCAAGAAGAAGATCGAGCCGCTGACGCCGGTCGACAAGGACCTCTACGAGCTGCCGCCGGAGGAGGCCGCCAACATTCCGCAGGCGCCGACCTCGCTGTCGGCGGTCATCGACAAGCTCGAAGAGGACCACGACTACCTCACCGAGGGCGGGGTGTTCACCGAGGATCTGATCGAGACCTGGATCTCCTACAAGCGGGAGAACGAGATCATGCCGATCCAGATCCGTCCGCATCCGTACGAGGTCGCGCTGTACTACGACGTGTAGACACGAGGCGACGCTTCGGGCCGGGTGGAGTCAACTCCCCCGGCCCGAAGTGTCTGTCGGCGTAAGGTTTGTCCATGACGACCTTCGACGCTCGCCTCGCCAGTTATTCGTCACCGATTCTGAGTCTGTTCCGGATCATCGCGGGACTGATGTTCACACTGCACGGCACCATGAAGCTGTTCGGTTGGCCGATCGGGGAGGCCGTGCCGGCCGGCACCTGGCCGGTCTGGTGGGCCGGCATCATCGAGCTGGTCGCCGGCCTGCTGATCACCGTCGGATTGTTCACGCGCATAGCGGCTTTCATCGCCTCCGGCGAGATGGCGGTGGCCTACTTCTGGATGCACTGGCCGCCCCTGGACGGTCCGCCTGCGAGCTTCTGGCCGATGGAGAACGGCGGCGAGGTCGTGCTGCTGTACTGCTTCGGCTTCCTCGCGATCGCGGCGTTGGGTGCGGGTGCCTGGTCGGTCGACGCTCGGCGGCGCGGTGGCGTTGGTCGTTCGGCGCCCGGTCGGGTGGTGTCCGGGACCGCGGCGCCCGCCGGTTACGCGACCGGCCAGCCGGTCCGGCGCGGGGGGCTGTTCAGCCGGTTCCGGCGCTAGGCGCCCGCGACGATCAGACCTCGTCCCGCACGAACTCCAGCGGCACGACGGTGCCCTTGCTGAAGTTGGTGACGAACAGCCGGGCGCCGTCCGGGCTGGCCGCAATGACGTTGAACACCTGGCCCAACGCCGCGGTCGGATCAGCGTCGAACACCAGGCCCTGCACGCCCGCCGCCTCATCGAGATCGAGGACCTGCTGATTGACGGTGTCGATCACGTAGACCGTTCCCCGGCCCGCGTCCACGACGTAAGCAAGGCTCTTGTCGGGACTGAAGGCGACATTGACCGGCAAGTTCCCGGCGGGCAGGGTCGCGACGATGACGGGATTGTCGGGGTCTCGCACATCGATCACGTTGACCGAACCGGTGATCGGCGCGATGTCGCCGCCCACCACCGTCGGGTCGAAGTCGTTCATCGTCAGCACGGGAACGTAGACGTACTCGCCGTCGCTCGATGCGAAGTAGCCGTAGTCGCCCTGCAGCGGAAGCGGATCGCCGATCACTTCGTTGATCGTCGTATCGATCGTGATGATCTCCCCGGAGTACCTGAAATTGGTGACCTCGAAGGTCGAACTGTTCTGCGTGTAGCTCTGGGTATCACGAACCACATACATCCGCGAACCGTCGGCGTTGAATGCGGCGCTGAGCGGGAACTGGCCGGAGACTGTTCGTGTTCCGTCGCCGTTGTTAACGACCGTCGGCGGGTCAGCGACGATAATCTCGTCGACAACGGTGTGGTAAGTGCCTGAATTCGTCGGGTCGGTGTCTACGACGTAGATCTTCCCTAACTGCTGGTTGATCAGGTAGACCGTGTTGCCGTCTGGACTCGCGACGGGAACGACAGCGGCGTACTCATCAAGCTCTATCGGCGCGAGAACCGCGTTGTCATCGGATTCATCGGTCGTGTCTTCGCCGTCGATGTCGATGACCTGCACTGAACCGCCGGCGGCGATGTACAGGCGGTCGCCGGCCTGAGTGAGTAGCAGCGCGGACCCGTCGACCGGAATCTCCTCGATCACCTGCAAGTAGTCCACAGGGTGGTTCGGGTCCGCTCCGATCACGGTCAGCGTTGGAGAGTTGCCCGTGTATACATTCGAATTCAGTACGTACGCGTAGCGGTCGGTCACCACGGTGCCGGCTGGATAACTGTCTGCGGGATCCTCGGCCGCGGGACTGGTCACGATCGGAGTGCCGGTGACGAAGCGGCCCGCCGGGATGTCGGGCAGGTTCACGACATAGTCCGGTGCCTCTGCGGCCGCCGCGAACGACGCCGACCGCATGGCGAACATCTGCACCGTCTGCGGCGCCTCGGCCGTGGTGACCTGCAGTCCGACCGAATCGGTGGTGTCCAGGCCGAGCGCCGCGCGCAGCATGCCCGCCTGCGTCGGCGTGAGGGTGAGCTCGTACTCGCCGGTTTCCTCGTTGTAGGACTCTTCGTAGGTGTAGTACTTCGGCTCGAAGCCCGGTGCGATCGTGACGTCGGTGACCTTGGCAGGGTCGAAATTCAGTGTCTGCTCGACGGTTCCGTCATCCTGCTGGGTCGGCGGCTGCGGATTTTCGGGCTGCGTAGGGTCGTCGTCGCCGGACTCGATGGCGACCTCGGTCGTCGCGGTCTTGCGGTTGAATCCGAACAGCCCGCCCGGGTCGCTGGCGGTCAGTGTGATGACGTCGTCGCCGTCGAAGTCCTCGCCGGGCGTGTACCGGAAGGTGTTCGCGCCGGTCTTTTCGATCGTGCCCTCTAACCCGCCGGTCGCACTGAACGTCAATGCGTCACCGTCGGGATCGGTGGCCTGGGCGTCGTCGCCCTCGGTGTCCACCGTGATGGTGAACGTGCCGTCGGCGTTCTCGTCGACCTGCGCGCCCGTGATCACCGGCGCCTGGTTGGAGAACGTGCGGGTGAACGTCTCGAACTGCCGTCGCGCCCAGGCCAACACACCCAGCAGCAACGGGTTCTCACCCGGGGCGCCCGACCCGCCGCCGACGAACGCGCTCAGCACGTCACCCACGATGCGCAGCGGCAGCGCGACGAGCGCGGCGATCGGATTCGGTGCGGCAGCCGTCGGCGCCTGCAGCGCGAATGAATCCACCTCGGGCTTCGACGGCGCATCCTCGGTGTCGACCAGAGTCCGGGCGGTCACGAAGCCGGCCTCTTCGACGACAGGTCCGTCCGCCTCGGCAAAGTTCGAAACCGGTTGTGGCCGTGGTTCGTCGACCTGTTGCGGCGCCACCGGGTCCCTCGTCGGGACCGGCGCGGACTCGTTCTTGGTCGCGACGACGGTCTGCTCCCGGGGTACCTCTGCCAGAGGTTCTTCTGCTTCCTCGTCCTCGAGAACCTCGCCGTCAACCGGATCCTCATCGTGGGTCGAGGTGTCGATGGTGGTGGCGGCGACGTTCATGTCGGGCGGACTGCCCACCGGCCCGGGCTCACCGGAGGGTTCGGTGCCGTTCGGCTCCGACGGCGGCGCCTCGACACCGGGCGCGATCGGATCAGCCGCCGCCGTTGTGCCGGTGGTCGACGGCTCCGACTCGTCCTGCGCGAGGGCGATACCGGGATGGGTGGCGACAGCGGCGCCGACCCCCAGCGCCACGGCCAATGCCCCGACCCGACCGATGTACTGGGCGTGCTTCATGTGTGTCCTCCCCCGCCCAGCGACGACCACCGTGGCGCTGCAGACCACGCTAGGTCGCCGACCGCGAGCAGGAATCGGGAGTTTCCCTACCGTTGCCCCCAGTTTCAGCAACGACGACGTAGGGTCCCCGCGCCGCCAACAAGATCAGAAAACAACGGGTTTCGCGCGCTCAGCGATCCAGCCTGAGGTCTTTGCGGAACCGCTTCATCCCATCGATCTTCTCCGCGAGCGTGGCCTGCGGGCCGGCATAGAACATCCACGGCATGGTGATGATCCCGTCGATCCCGCCGGCCTCGGCGCGCTCGTAGTGCTCGGGGGTGAACGCGTCGGTGAGCGGCGTGATGACGGTGAAGTCGTCCATCGTCAGCCCGTTGTCGGCGCGCAGCTGACGTAGCGTGGCGATGCGCTCCAACGCCCGGTCGGTGGTGATCAGGTCGCCGATCCAGCCGTCGTGGCGGGCGGCGCGGCGCAGCGCGATATCGGACAACCCGCCGACGTACACCGGGATCGGCGGCGGCGACGGCTCCATCTCCAGCCGCGGCGTCTGATAGAACTCGCCGTCGAACTCCGTGTAGCCCGGCTGCCACAGTTCCTTCATCAGCACCAGCATCTCGTCGGTGCGCTTGCCGCGCCGCGCGAACTGCTGACCCATCAGCTCGAACTCATCGCGACACCAGCCGACACCGACACCCAGCTCCACTCGGCCGTCGGCCAACACCGCCGCGGTGCCGATCGATTTCGCCGCCGAGTACGGGTCGCGCATCGCGGGCAGGTACACGGTGGTGACGAACCGCACCCGCGACGTCACCAGCGCGAGCGCGCCGATCAGCACCCACGGATCGGGCCAGTCGGTGAACGGCTCCCACCGCCGGCGCCCGTCCTTGGTGTACGGATACGGCGTCTTGAGTGTCTCCAAGTTGACGACGTGATCGGGCACGCCCAATCCCTCGTAACCGAGATCATCTGCCGCCTTGGCGATTTCGACGACCTCGCGGGTGTCGAGGAACGCCAGGCTGACGTAGAGCCTCATCCGGCATCCCGCGCCCACGCCGGCCGGATGAACACGCCCTCGGCCTCGACCGTCGCGCCGTCGGCGTCTTTGAGATAGCCGCGCGCGAACGTCTTGACCCCCTCGGTGCGCTCCACGAACGCCTCGGCGCGCAGCGGACCCAGCGGGGTGCCGCGCAGATACCGCAACGAGATCGTGCCGGTGAACTTCGGCTGGGTGAGACCCTCGCTGGCCGCCTCGCCGAGCAGGTGGTCGAGCACCAGCGCGCAGATGCCGCCGTGCACCCAGCCCGGTGGTCCCTCGTAGGCCCCGCTGAGTGTGAACTCGCTCCAGCAGCTGCCGTCGTCCTCGTGGTGGATCACCATCGGCGGAGCGATCGCGTTGCGCAGTCCCACAGCGGGATTGGCCCACGCCAACGGGCGGCCGGTGTTCTCGTGCACCAGCGGCACGCTCGCGCGCTGTTCGGTCTCCAGCAGCGCGGTGACCGCCTCGATCTTCGTCCGCGCCTCAGCGGCCGCGTCGGCGCCGACATCGGTGTGCAGGCTCGCGTAGATCAGTCTGCGGACCGCCTCGGTCAGCGGCTCGTAGAGCGCGCGCTGCCGCTGGTACTCGTCCTCGGTGATCATGTCGAACCCGAAATCCATGCTCATTGGCTGCGTCTCATTCCCCGAAAACCTTTCGCACCACCGCTTTTGCGCGGCGCGTCACCCTGAGGTAGTTGTCCAGGAACTCGCCGCCGTCGTCGTTGTCCCAGCCGGCGGCCACCGCGACCGCGTTGAGCTGGCGGCCGGGTCCGGGCAGTTGGTCGGTCGGCTTGCCGCGCACCAGCACCAGCGCGTTGCGGGCGCGGGTGGCCGTCAGCCACGCCTGTCGCAGCAGTTCTACGTCGCCCTCGGCGATCAGCTCGGCGGCGCCGATCGCATTGAGCGACTGCAGTGTCGACGTGTTGTGCAGCGCGGGCACCTTGTCTGCGTGCCGCAGTTGCAGCAGCTGCACCGTCCACTCGATGTCGGCCAAGCCGCCGCGGCCGAGCTTGGTGTGCGTGTTCGGGTCGGCGCCCCGCGGCAGCCGCTCGGCGTCGACGCGGGCCTTGATCCGCCGGATCTCGCGCACCGCCTCGGCCGACACCCCACCCGTCGGGTAGCGCGTCTTGTCGATCATCAACAGGAACCGCTCGCCGAGGTCGAGGTCACCGGCCACCCGGTGCGCCCGCAGCAGCGCCTGCACCTCCCACGTCTGCGCGTACCGCGCGTAGTAGGCCTCGTAGGACGCCAGCGTCCGGACCAGCGGCCCGTTGCGGCCCTCGGGCCGCAGGTTCGCGTCGACCTCCAGCGGCGGATCGGCGCTCGGCGTGCCGAGCAGCGAGCGCACCTGTTCGGCGACCGTCACCGACCACTTCACGGCGGCCGATTCCTCAACGCCCGCTTCGGGTTCGCACACGAACATCACGTCGGCGTCGGAGCCGTAGCCCAGTTCGCCGCCGCCCAACCGGCCCATGCCGATCACCGCGATCTTGGCCAGCGGCCCGCGGTCGGTGGTGTTGGCGCGGATCACCGCCTCCAGCGCCGCCTGCAGCACCGCCACCCACACCGACGTCAGCGCCCGGCACACCTCGGTGACCTCGAGCATGCCGAGCAGGTCGGCCGAGGCGATCCTGGCCAGTTCGCGGCGCCGCAGGGTGCGCGCCGCGGCGATGGCCCGCTGCGGGTCGGCGTGCCGCCCCGCCGAGGCGACCAACGCCCGTGCCACCCCGTCGGGTTCGGAGTCGAGCAGCTTGGGCCCGTTGGGCCCATCGGCGTAGGCCTGGATCACCTCGGGCGCGCGCATCAGCAGATCCGGGACGTAGGCCGACGTGCCCAGCACCCGCATCAGCCGTTTGGCGACGGCGCTCTCGTCGCGCAGCGTCGCCAGATACCAGCGTTGTTCGGACAGCGCGTCGCTGATCCGGCGGTACGACAGCAACCCGGCGTCGGGATCGGGTGTGTCGGACAGCCAGTTCAGCAGCGTCGGCAACAGCACCTGCTGCACGCGGCCGCGGCGGGCGCTGGTGCTCGTCAGCGCGCGCAGATGCGTCAGGGCGCTCTGCGGGCCCTCGTACCCCAGCGCGGCCAGCTGCCGTTCGGCGGCCTGGGTCGTCATTCCGTCCGAAAGCTCAACGGCCGCTTGACCGACCGACTCTAGCAGCGGCTGGTAGAACAACTTCTCGTGCAGCCGCGACACGCGCAGGCTCTGCCGTTTGAGTTCCTCGCGCAGCACACCCAGCGCGTCGTGACGTCCGTCGGGGCGCATGTGCGCGGCGCGGGCCAGCCAGCGCAGCGCCTCGTCGTCGTCCTCGTCGGGCAGCAGATGGGTGCGCACCAGCCGCTGCAGCTGCAGCCGGTGTTCGAGCAGTCGCAGAAACTCGTACGACGCGGTCAGGTTCGCGGCGTCGTCGCGGCCGATGTAGCCGCGCTCGCCCAGCGCGGCCAGCGCGTCGACCGTCGACGCGACGTGCAGCGCCTCGTCGTTGCGGCCGTGCACCAACTGCAGCAGCTGCACGGCGAACTCGACGTCCCGCAGGCCGCCGGTGCCCAGCTTGAGTTCCCGTGACCGCTGACCCGCGGGCACGAGTTCCTCGACGCGCCTGCGCATCGCCTGCACCTCGGACACGAAATCCTCACGCTCACAGGCGGTCCACACCATCGGCATGAGCGCCTCGATGTAGGCGCGGCCGAGTTCGGGGTCGCCAGCGGCCGGCCTGGCCTTCATCAGCGCCTGGAACTCCCAGGTCTTGGCCCACCGCTGGTAGTAGGCGACATGCGAGTCCAGCGTGCGCACCAGCTGGCCGTGCTTGCCTTCGGGCCGCAGCGCCGCGTCGACTTCGAAGAACGCGTCGGCGGCGAACCGCATCAGCTCCCCGGCCACCCGGATCGCGATCGCGTCGGCGTTCTCGGCGACGAAGATGACGTCGACGTCGCTGACGTAATTCAGTTCGCGCGCACCGCATTTGCCCATCGCGATGACCGCGATTCGCGGCGGGTTGTCGCCACCGGCGGCCTTGACCGCGATGTGCAGGGCGGCGGCCAGCGCGGCGTCGGCGAGGTCAGACAGGTGCGCGCCGACGGTGGGGAACGACAGCACCGGTTCGTTCTCGACCGTGGGTGCCAGGTCGAGGCCGGCCAGCACCAGCAGCCGGTCGCGGTAGAGCTTGCGCAGCGGCAGCAGCGCGGCCGTCTTGTCGGGGGCCTCGTCGGCCAGTGCGACGAACTGCTCCCGCAGCGCGTCGGCGTCGGGCAAGCGCACGTCGCCGGCGAGCAGCCGCCAGTCCTGCGGATGCGCGACGAGGTGATCGCCGAGCGCCATCGACGCGCCGAACACCCCGAACATCCGTCCGCGCAGCCCGCGGTCGGTGAGCAGCTTGCGGTTGAGCTCGCCCCAGTCGGCGTCCAACGCCTCGGCGAGGCGCACCGTCGTGCGCAGGGCGGCGTCGGCGTCGGGAGCCCGCGACAGCGACCACAGCAGCTCGACGTGTTCGTCGGTGTTCCAGCCGAGCCGGTCGAGGTCCGCGGGCGCCGAGGGTTCGACCAGCCCGAGCCGACCTACGCTGGGCAGCTTCGGGCGCTGCGTCGCAGGTTTGGCCACCCTAGAAAGGTAGCGCGAGCCCCGCTTACAGAGACAGGTAGGCCTTCAGCTCGAACGGCGTGACGTGGCTGCGGTAGTTCTCCCACTCGGCACGCTTGTTGCGCAGGAAGTAGTCGAACACGTGCTCGCCCAACGCTTCCGCGACGAGTTCGGAATCCTCCATCTCGCTCAGCGCGACGCCGAGGCTGCCCGGCAGCTCCTTGTAGCCCATCGCGCGGCGCTCCTCGGGCGTGAGCGTCCAGACGTTGTCCTCGGCCTCGGGGCCCAGCACGTAGTTCTTCTCGATGCCGCGCAGGCCGGCGGCCAGCAGCACCGCGAACGTGAGGTAGGGGTTGCACGCCGAGTCCGGGCTGCGCACCTCGACCCGTCTCGACGACGCCTTCCGCGGGGTGTACATCGGCACCCGCACCAGCGCCGACCGGTTGGCCGCGCCCCACGACGCCGCCGTCGGCGCCTCGCCGCCGTGCACCAGCCGCTTGTAGGAGTTCACCCACTGGTTGGTGACGGCGCTGATCTCGTTGGCGTGTTCGAGAATCCCCGCGGTGAACGACTTGGCGACATCGGAGAGCTGCAGCGGATCGTCGGCGCTGTGGAAGGCGTTGGTCTCGCCCTCGAACAGGCTCATGTGCGTGTGCATCGCGGAACCGGGATGTTCGGCGAACGGTTTGGGCATGAACGACGCGCGCACGCCGTCGCCCAGCGCCACCTCTTTGACCAGGTACCGGAACGTCATCACGTTGTCGGCCATCGACAGCGCGTCGGCGTAGCGCAGGTCGATCTCCTGCTGGCCCGGCGCGCCCTCGTGGTGGCTGAACTCGACCGAGATGCCCATCTGCTCGAGCGCCTCGATGGCGTGCCTGCGGAAGTTGGGCGCCGAGTCGTGCACGGCCTGATCGAAGTAGCCACCGTTGTCCGCGGGTTGCGGCGGGGTGCCGTCGTCCTCGCCGGGCTTGAGCAAGAAGAACTCGATCTCGGGGTGCACGTAGCAGGAGAACCCGAGATCGCTGGCCTTGGCCAGTTGGCGGCGCAGCACGTGGCGCGAGTCCGCCCACGACGGCGACCCGTCGGGCATGGTGATGTCGCAGAACATCCGTGCCGAATGGTGCCTACCGGAGCCGTCGGCCCACGGCAGCACCTGGAACGTCGACGGATCGGGCCGGGCCACCATGTCGGCTTCGGAGACGCGGGCGAAGCCTTCGATCGCCGAACCGTCGAAGCCGATGCCCTCCTCGAAGGCGCCCTCGAGTTCGGCCGGGGCGATCGCGACCGACTTCAGGTATCCGAGCACGTCGGTGAACCACAACCGGACGAAGCGGATGTCGCGTTCCTCCAGCGTGCGCAGCACGAATTCCTTCTGCCGATCCATGAGCGCAGCGTAGGCACCGGCTGTTAATTCTGTGTTACACGGCGGCTGCGATTAACACCGCAGGCCGTCCGCCGGCGGCGCCAGGTCGACCAGGAAGTCGACCGCCGCGGTGTCCACGCAGGCGTCGCCGTTGAACACCACGGTGTGCTGGGTGCCCTCGAAGGTGATCAGCGGCGCGCCCATCTGGCGGGCCAGGTCGACGCCGGCCTGGTACGGCGTGGCCGGGTCGCCGGTCGTGGAGACGACGACGACCTTGCCCGGCCCCGGGGAGGACGCCGGGTGCGGCGCCGACGTCGGCGGCACCGGCCACATCGTGCACACCTCGCGCGGAGCGAAGCCGGTGAACGCGCCATAGGACAAGAACGGCGCGGCCTCGCGCGCACGCCGGTCCGCCTCCGCCCAGGCCGCGGCGTCGGCCGGGTACGGCGTGTCCACGCAGCCGATCGCGGTGAACGCGTCCTGCTGGTTGGTGTAGTGCCCGCTCACGTCGCGGCCCTGGTATTCGTCGGCCAGCAGCAGCAGGTCGCCGGCGTCCGTGCCGCGCTGCAAGCCGAGCAGCCCGCTGGTGAGGAACTTCCAGTAGCGCTGCGAGTAGAGCGCGTTGACGGTTCCGGTGATCGCGTCCTGGTAGCTCAGCCCGCGCGGGTCGGAGGTGGGGCCGGGCCGCTGCACCAGCGGGTCCACCAGGTGGTGATAGCGCGTCACGAAGTGCGCCGGATCGGTGCCCAGCGGGCATCCCGTCGAGCGGGCGCAGTCGGCGGCGTAGGCGTCGAACGCCTTCTGGAATCCGGCGACCTGGCGGATGCGGTGCTCGATCGGGTCGAGGCCGGGATCGATCGCGCCGTCGAGCACCATCGCCCGCACCCGGTCCGGGTACTGCTCGGCGTAGGCGGCGCCGAGTTCGGTGCCGTACGAGTAGCCCAGATAGGTGAGCTGGTGTTCGCCGAGCGCGGCGCGCACCATGTCGAGGTCGCGCGCCGCGGTGGCCGTGCCGACGCTCGCGAGGAAGTCGGCGCCCATCCGGTCGGCGCACGCCTGCGCGAACTGCCGGTAGACCTCTTCGATGTGGGCGACGCCGGCGGGACTGTAGTCGGCCAGCGGTTCGCGGCGGTAGGCGTCGAACTCGGCGTCGGTGCGGCAGCGCAGTTCGGGTGTGGAGTGCCCGACGCCGCGCGGGTCGACCCCGACGAGGTCGAAGCGCTCGGCGATCTCGCTGCCCGCCAGCGCGGCGCCCATCTCGGCGACGGTGTCGACGGCCGAGGCACCGGGTCCGCCGGGGTTGACCATCAGCACGCCGATGCGGTCGCCGGTCGCGGGAATCTGAATGACCGCCAGGTTCGCTTGCGCCCCTTGCGGATTGGCTGCGTCCCAGTCGACGGGCACGGCGACCGAACCGCACTGTGCGGTCGGCACGGTCCGGGCTTTCTCGGCGCCGATCATCCGGTCGCAGCTACTCCACGCGGGCGGCTGCCCGAACAGCTGCTGGCTTGATTCGCCCTCCGGCGTCGCCGCAGCGTGGGGCGGCGCGACGACGGCAATCGCCGTCAGCGCACACACCATCGACCCCACCCGCCGCCACATGGCTGACATGGTTACACGCCGACGGGCGCCGATCGCCTGCCGCGACCCAACGGTGATCAGGCTGTGACGGCGCGGTGGTTCTACGAGCAGCGCGTGTCCGGCGGAGGCACCTGCACGTCGACGAGATAGCGCGCGGCGATGTCGTCGATGCACGTGTTGCCCTGGAAGACGACGGTGTGCTGGGTGCCCTCGAAGGTCACCAGCGTCCCGCCGAGTTGGCGGGCCAGGTCGACGCCCGCCTGGTACGGCGTGGCCGGATCGTTGGTCGTCGACACCACCAGCGTCGGCGGCAGCCCGTCCACCTTGATCTCGTGCGGTTCGCTGGTGGGCGGCACCGGCCAGAACGCGCAGGTGCCCAGCGGGGCGTGCCCGGTGAACTCGCCGTAGCTCATGAACGGGGCGGCCTCGCGGGCCCGGCGGTCCTCCTCGACGACCTTGGCCCGGTCGGTCACCGGCGGCTTGTCCACGCAGTTGATCGCGACCCGCGCGTCGGTGGAGTTGTTGTAGTGACCTTCCTCGTCGCGACCCATGTACAGGTCGGCCAACGCGAGCATGGTGTCGCCGCGGCCCTGCTTCATCTCCGAAAGCCCCTGCGACAGATGGCGCCACAGGTTCGGCGAGTACAGCGGCAGGATCGTGCCGACCACCGCGTCCGAATAGCTCAGCCCGCGCGGGTCGCGGGTCTTGAGCGGTGCGTCGACCAGCGGGTCGACCAGGCTGTGGTAGACGTCGTTGGCCTTGGCCGGGTCGGTACCCAGCGGACACGACGGGGACTGCGCGCAGTCGGCGGCGAAGTCGTTGAACGCGGTCTGGAACGCGGCGGCCTGGCGGATGTTGGCCTCGGTCGGGTCGGCGTTCGGGTCGACCGCGCCGTCGAGGACCATCGCGCGCACCTTGTCGGGGAACGTCTCGGCGTAGGTGGCACCGATCCGGGTGCCGTAGGAGTAGCCGAGGTAGGTGAGTTTCTCGTCGCCGACGGCCTGCCGGATCGCGTCGAGATCTTTGGCCACGTTGACGGTTCCGACGTTGGCGAGGAACTCCTTGCCCATCTTGTCCTCGCAGCGCTGGACGAACTCCTTGGTCTCCTTTTCGATCTCGGCGACGCCCTCTTCGGAGTAGTCGACCTGGGGCTCGGCCCGCAACCGGTCGTTGTCGGCGTCGGAGTTGCACCACAGCGCGGGGGTGGAGTTCGCGACACCGCGCGGGTCGAAGCCGACGAGGTCGAAGCGCTCACGCACCGACGGGGGCAGCGAGCCGACCAGGTTCGCCGCGGCCTCCACGCCCGACTCCCCCGGCCCGCCCGGGTTGATGACCAGCGAGCCGATCTTGTCGCCGGTAGCCGGGAACCGGATCATCGCGAGCCGGGCAACGTCGCCGTCGGGGTCGTCGTAGTCCACCGGCACCGACAGCATCCCGCACTCGGCGCCCGCCGGGACCCGCGACTCGTCGGGCGACTTGGTCTGGCACTTGGTCCACTCGATCGGGCTGCCGGGCGGGGGCACCGCAACGACCGCGCGTCCGTCGACCATATTGCTGCACCCGCTGACGGTGAGCAGCACCGTGGCCGCGAGGACCCCGATCTTGGCGTTCATGGCTCCACATGCTGCCATGACCGGGCATCGGCCCTGGCTAGGCCGCTATCGCGTGGCGGCGAGCAACTCGTCGAGCGCCGCGGAGAAGTCGTCAGCCATCTTCCACAGGTCGGGCAGCAACTCCGGGCAGGAGACGATGCCGACGTCGAGCTTGCCGGTCAGCGACATCACGGTGATGTTGAGTCCCGAGCCGTGGAAGATCGGCCCGAGCGGATACATCGCCTTGACCTCGCACCCCACGTAGTACAGCGGCACCTGCGGGCCGGGCACGTTGGAGACGACGAGGTTGTGCACCGGGCGCGCACCGCTGAGCCGGCTGGCGGCGTACACGCGCATCGCGACCCCGAACACCGCGGGGGCGGCGAACTGCGTCCAGTCCTGCAGCAGGGTCGCACCGATCGCCGAACTGTGTTGCTTGGCAACGGAATTGGATTCGGCGATGGATTTGAGCCGGGCGGCCGGGTCCTCGATGTGGGTCTCGAGCCGCGAGAACATCCCCGACACCTGGTTGCGGCCCGGCCGGTCGGACTTCTCGTGCACCGACACCGGAACCATGGCCACCAGCGAGTTGGTCGGCAGGTCACCGCGATCGGCCAGGAACTTGCGCAGCACACCGGAGACCAGCGCCATCACCACGTCGTTGACCTTGACCCCGAAGTGGTTCTTGACCGTCTTGATGTCCTCGAGGTCGAGTTGGGCGAACGCGACGTTGCGATGTCCGGTGACGTTGGTGTTGAACGGCGTCCTGGGGGCGGCGAACGGCGGCGCCATCGACAGACCGGACCGGGCCCGGCGCACGGTGTCGACCACCGACGTCAGGGTCAGCGGCAGCGCGTTGACCAGTTTCAGCGGCCGGGTGGCGAACTTGACCGCACCGGTGACCGCGATCTCGAGCGAACTGGCATCGCCGGACCCGCCGACCGGATCCGGTGGCGGCGCATCGGGTTCGGTGCTGCACAGCTGCGACATCAGGCTGGCCCCCGTCACCCCGTCGACGCCGGCGTGATGCACCTTGGTCATCACCACGAGGCTGCCGCCGTGCGCCGGGTCGACGCCGTCGATGTTCTCGATCACCCACTTCTCCCACAGCGGCCGGCTGCGATCCAGCGGCAGCGACGCGATGTGGCCGCAGATCTCGGCGAGTTCGCGCCGGCCGCCCGGCGAGGGCAGCCCGATGCGGTGCAGGTGCCGGTCGAGGTCGAAGTCCTTGTCCTCCACCCACACCGGGTGGTCGAGGTTGAAGCGGTTGTCGGCGAGTTTCTCCCGGAACTCCGGCATCGCCTTGATGCGCTCGTTGAGCGCGGCGCGGAACCGGTCGAAGGTGTAGCCGCCGGGCATCGTCGAGGTGTCGAGTTCGAGGATCGAACAGACATGCAGCGGCTGCTGCGCGGTCTCGAGGTACAGGAAGCTGGCGTCCAGCCCGCTGAGCCGTTGCATTGACCGATGCTATGCCCGCAACCGGCGGGTGTGAGGAAATCCACTCAACAGGGCTTTCAACTTCTCCGAGCGCAAGTGGCAGACTGGTCGGGTCAGACGAACCCGGGGACCCGCATCGGGCCTCGAGGATTCGACCCGACCCACCCGATTTGGGGGACAACGATGTCTGAGCAGACCGTCTATGGGGCTGCCTCCGCACCTCGCAGCAAGACCCGCACCCTGCACCTGCAGAAGTGGAAGGCCGAGGGCCACAAGTGGGCCATGCTGACCGCCTACGACTACTCCACCGCCCGCGTCTTCGACGACGCCGGCATCCCGGTGCTGCTGGTCGGTGATTCGGCCGCCAACGTCGTCTACGGCTACGACACCACCGTGCCGGTCACCATCGACGAGCTGATCCCGCTGGTACGCGGCGTGGTGCGCGGCGCCCCGCACGCGCTGGTGGTGGCCGACCTGCCGTTCGGCAGCTATGAGGGCGGCGCGCAGCAGGCGCTGGCCACCGCGACCCGGTTCCTCAAGGAGACCGGCGCGCACGCGGTCAAACTCGAGGGCGGTGAGCGGGTGGCCGACCAGATCGCCACGCTGAGCGCCGCGGGCATTCCGGTCATGGCGCACATCGGTTTCACCCCGCAGAGCGTCAACGGGCTGGGTGGGTTCCGGGTGCAGGGCCGCGGCGACGCCGCCGAGCAGACCATCCACGACGCGATCGCGGTTCAGGAAGCCGGCGCGTTCTCCGTGGTGATGGAGATGGTGCCCGCCGAGCTGGCCACCCAGATCACCGGCAAGCTGACCATCCCCACCATCGGCATCGGCGCCGGCCCGAACTGCGATGCGCAGGTCCTGGTGTGGCAGGACATGGCGGGCATGACGAACGGCAAGACCGCCAAGTTCGTCAAGCGCTTCGGCGATGTGGGCGGCGAATTGCGCCGTGCGGCAGAGCAATACGCCGACGAGGTCGCCAGCGGGGTGTTCCCCGCCGACGAGCACTCGTTTTAGGCGAACTCGGCTTTCCGCTTCCCGAGGAACGCGTCGACGCCCTCGCGGCCGTCGGCGGAGTTGGCGCGGTCGGCGATCAGCCGGCCCTCGAGTTCCATCTGCTCCTCGAGACCGTTCTTGAACGTCGCGAGCATCAGCGCCTTGACCCCGCCGTTGGATCCGGCTGCGGTGGCGGCGATCTGGTCGGCCAGCTTGGTGGTGCGCTCGGCCAGTTCCGCGTCGGGCACCACCTCGGTGACCAGGCCCCACTGCGACGCCTCCTGTGCCGACAGGGTGCGGTTGGTCAGCATGAGTTCTTTGGTCTTGGTGATGCCGATCAGCCGGGGCAGGTAGTAGGACGCGCTGCCGTCGGGGCTCAGGCCCACCCGGGTGTAGGCCATCGTGAACGACGCGGACTCGGCGGCCAGCACGAGGTCACCGGTCACCGCGATGGAGAAGCCCGCGCCGGCGGCGGTGCCGTTGACCGAGGTGATGAGCACGGCGTTCATCCGGGCGAAGCTGGAGATGGCGCGGTGCAGGTCGTCGGCGACGCCTTTGACGTGCGCACCGCGGTCGGGCGCGGCAGCGAAGTCCTTCAAATCGCCGCCCGCGCAGAAGAACCGGCCGGTGCCGGTGAGCACGACGACTTTGGTCGCGTCGGTGTCGCACCGTTTCGCGGCGTCGGCCAGTTCACGAGTCATGGTGCCGTTCATGCCGTTTGCGGCGTCGGGCCGGTTCAGCGCGATGCGGGTGATGGCGCCGGACTGTTCGAAGGTCAGCGTTTCGTAATCGGTCACAGGTGGACCTTAGCCCCGCAGCAACCCGCGGTGTTCATGCACGTATGGCAGGCTGATTTTCACCATGGGCAAATCGGCTGGCAAATCCTCGCGTCACTTGGAGGTCGAGCGCAAGTTCGACGTGGTCGCCTCGAGCGTGTCGCCGTCGTTCGACGGGCTGTCGGCGGTGGGCCGGGTCGAGCGGCAACCGGCGTACCGACTCGAGGCGGTCTACTTCGACACCGCCGACCGTGACCTGGCCGCGCACCGCATCACGCTGCGCCGCCGCACCGGTGGGCCCGACGCCGGCTGGCACCTGAAGCTGCCCGCGGGGCCCGATGCCCGCACCGAGGTCAGGGAACCGCTCGGCGACGACGACGGCGGGGTGCCCGAGAGCCTGCGCGACGTCGTGTTGGCCATCGTGCGGGACCGCCCGTTGTCCCCCGTCGCGCGGATCAGCACCGAGCGCACGGTGGAGATGCTCTACGACGCGGACGGGGCTCCGCTGGCGGAGTTCTGCGACGACCAGGTCAGCGCGGCGGCCCTTCCGGACGGCGAGGAGCAGAGCTGGCGCGAGTGGGAACTCGAACTGGTCGGCGGCGACGACCGCGACCTGCTGGACCGGTTGTCCAACCGGCTACTGGATGCGGGTGCGGAACCGGCGGCCAGCGGGTCGAAGCTGGCGCGGGTGCTGGCGGACACGGTCCCGACGGAGGACCGCACGCCGGCCGGGCCGATCCACCGGGCGGTGGCCGAGCAGGTCGACGAGCTGATCGAGTGGGACCGCGCGGTCCGCGCCGACGTCTACGACTCCGTGCATCAGATGCGGGTGACCACCCGCAAGATCCGCAGCCTGCTGCAGTCGGCGCGCGACGCGTTCGGCATCTCCGACGACGCGTGGATCCTCGACGAGTTGCGGCAGCTGGCCTCGATCCTGGGGGTGGCACGCGACGCCGAGGTGCTCGCCGAGCGCTACCAGAAGGCGCTCGACGAGCTGCCGGCGGAACTGGTCCGCGGGCCGATCCGTGAGCGGCTGGTGGAGGGTGCGCAGCGACGGTACGCGTCGGGGCTGCGACGGTCGCACATCGCGATGCGCTCGGAGCGGTACTTCCGGCTGCTCGACGCGCTGGAGGGGCTGGTGGCCGCCGAGCCCGGCGAGCGACCGGGTGAGGACGAACAGCCGGCGGCGACGCTCCACTCGGCATACAAGCGGGTTCGCAAGGCCGCCAAGGCTGCCGCCGAAGCCGGTGCCGACGAGGACAAGGACGAGGCTCTGCATCGAATCCGCAAGGGCGCCAAGCGGCTTCGCTACACGGCGGCGGCGACGGGCGCGGGCAAGGTGTCCGATCGGGCCAAGAGCATCCAGTCGCTGCTGGGCGACCATCAGGACAGCGTGGTGAGCCGGACGCATCTGAGCCAGCAGGCCGAGGCCGCTCACGCCGCCGGTGAGGACACGTTCACCTACGGGCTGCTATACCGGCTGGAGGACGAGCTGGCCCAGCAGTCGCGCGACCAGCTCGACAAGGCGCTCAAGAAGCTGGACAAGGCGGTCCGCAAGAAGAAGCGGTAGCTCTCCACCCTTGTCGCCGAACGGCGACTTGTGTGCGATGAATCGGCGGATTTTCGAGCGCAATCGAACGTTCAAGAGCAGGGCGGATGAGTTGGCCTGTAAGCCGGATTCTGTTATCTGGGCGCTTATATGTGGTGGCGGTGTGATGAACCCGCAGGTCAGAGCGTTGGCAGAGTTGGCTCGCGAAAGCCTGCGCTGGAACAACTGCGGACGCACTACAGACGGAGATTAAGCCGCAGACGCACCGCCTGCGTCTGAATCAGGTGTTCAGTCGGCTACCGTTCTCGCCCGGTGACGGACCGATCTATGTCACAGTGCCCCGCTAGGGTCGGCAAACATGACGGAAGATGCCCTATCGGTGTACCGCTCGTTGACGTCGATGGACGTCAAAGTCGCACTCATGGTGAGCCCTCACGGCCCGGTGCCAGCGCAACTCGTACCGAAATTGAGCCAGCTTCGCGGCACCGCAGCCGTTCAATCGACCTGGCCATCGAATCGACAGCCGAACGAGCCGTTCACACTCCAAGGCGAGCTTCCTGACCGACTCGAACGGATCCGCCAGCACCTTGACCAGTGGTGGTCGAAGGTCGGCCCCGAGGTACAGAACTATCTGATCGAGAACCGCGACGGAGAGTTGGACGCCGACTACAAGGCAGCTGTTATGGATGCGGGCGACGGGAATTTGGACGGTCTTATCGTCGCCGTAGTGCAAGATAACAACACGGAGAAGTTCCGGTTGCCTCCGATTGTCGATGTCTACGTCGAGATGAAGGCGCGCGACATCTGAAACCGGCGCACGGTCTTGATGGGTGGCGACATACTGCCCACGTGAACGCTGCCAACGACCGACCTCAGCGTCACCTGCGCATCGTCCCGACGCCTTCTGCGCCTCCTGAATCCTCGTCACCCACCAGACGGAGGCTACCTCGCCACCAGCGGCAAGACCTTCCTGAACCCGCGAACGGCTCGGTAGTACGGTTCAAGAAGTCCGGCTACGGATACGTCGCGATACGACGCGGCGACCATTGGGAGACGAGCACGGCCGACCCGCTCACCGACGGTTTCATGCATGAGGTCATGTCATGGCCTCAGATGTGGGCAGCAGGACGGTACTTCGAGCTAGCCACCGATTTGCAGCCAATTCGCTGGCCACCAAACAAGGACAAACGGCTCGTCGAGGAATCCGTCGTCTGCTGCACGACCGACGCCGAGCATTGGGCCGCGATTGCCTACCAGGGCGCCTACACAGGATTCAACGAACGCCTGTGGTACTCGACGTTGACGTCGACTGCACAGAAGCGTCTCAAGCTGCGGAGCTATGGCTACTGGTCGGAGATGATGCGTGAGGCGCAGAACATCCACATCGTCACCGCCTGGGATCCGCTCTTGCCATGGCCGAACGCCACACGGCGAGGATGGCAGAACTGAGTCACACTGCTTCCAGAGGGGCGGCCTGGCGGCCCTGATCTTTAGCACTCTTGACTCGCCTTCCGGCGACCAAATGCCAAAGCTTCCTTGTCTCTAGCTTTCTTGTCTTTCCTCCGGCACTCCGCGTGCGCCTTTGGCCTTCTCGCATCGATCCGATACCGCCGAAAACGCAAGCTCAGCGACAAGCGGTAGAGCCACACACTTCGCGAGCTTTTCCCGGACGCGCAGCGAACATGACCACGTCAACCTGGTGCGCAGGGTCTCCGTGGAGTTAGTAGATAGGACGACGTCGAACTGAAGCTCGCTGATAATGATGACTCAAAGACTCAACCGGCACAGCGGTGTTGAGGATCGCTGGCGCAACGCGGACGGCACACTTTCAGCCAGTAATGCCAGTGGATTGGGGCGGCGCGCATGCTATGTGGACGCGAGCACGCGAAACGCTTCGGGCGCAACGTCGATGCGCAACGGTTGCTGCATGAGGTAACCGCTGCGGGTCGTCGCCGGCCATTACATCGACCCCAAAGCCGGTGACATCACGTTCCGCGACTATGCGGAGCGGTGGCGTCAGTTCCGCTACAGCGGCCCAGTTCCCGCGCCGACGTCGAGACAATGCTCGCACCACGCCTACCCAGCGCTTGGCAATCGCCGCCTGTCATCGATTCTGCCGAGCGACATTCAGGCTTGGGTCAATAGCCCCGAGTTGGCGCCGTCGGCGGTTGGGGTGGTGCACGCCATCGTGTCCACGGTCATGAAGTCCGCGATTCGGGACCGCCGGCTGGCGTCGAACCCCTGCGAGGGAACGAAATTAGCGAAGGGCCAGCGCAAGCAGATGGTGCCGCTGGCGACCGAGCAGGTCGCTGCCGTGCGTGGGGCGCTGCCACCGGCGTTGCGTGCCGTGGTGACGCTGGCGGCGGGTACGGGGATGCGGCAGGGCGAAGTGCTTGGGCCTGACCGTCGACCGGATGGTGGTGGTCGACCACCAGCTCGTTTCGGTGCAGAGGCAGCCGCCAAAGTTCGGTCCGCTCAAATCGTTGGCGAGCAACCGGACGATCCCGATCCCCAGTCTATTTGTCAACGCCCTGGCGGCACACCTGGCGCGGTACCCTGCCAGTCCCGACGGGCTGGTGTCCACGTGAAGGGGTAAGGCGATTCGGCGGTCGACGTTCGGCCAAAGTGGCGTGTTGCGGTCGAGGCGGCGGAGTTGCCTCCCAGGGTTCCACGATCTCCGCCACTCTTAAGCGAGCTTGCTGATCCGGCACAGCGGAGTGTCAAGACGGCGCCGGCGCGTCTCGGCCACGCGAGCACCGTCGAGACGCTGGACACCTACAGCCATTTGTGGCCGAATTCCGACGACCGGACGCGGGATGCGATTGACGCGGTGCTCGGATCCCCTGCAGACGCACTGCGGACGCAGACGGATCCGAGCAGTTAAAAACGCAGGTAATCCAGGGCCGGGCGGATGAGTTGGCCTGTAAGCCGGATTCTGTTCCGCACCGCCGTGGTTGACCACGGCGACGCAGCGGCGACCATCCATCTGGACACACCGTCGCCGGGTGCCTCGAGCGGCCTACCCGCAGGCTCGGGCGAGCAGCCCTCGAGCGCCTGCGCGACCGCAACCAGGTTGCGGCCTTCTTGGCCTTGCTTCGGGTGGGGTTTGCCTAGCCACTCCGGTCACCCGGAATGCTGGTGCGCTCTTACCGCACCGTTTCACCCTTACCACCGCAGAGCCCGAAGACTCCGTGGTGGCGGTCTGTTTTCTGTGGCACTTTCCCGCGAGTCACCTCGGATTGCCGTTAGCAATCACCCTGCTCTGTGAAGTCCGGACTTTCCTCGAAACCCAGGCGAACCTGGATCCCGCGGCCGCCCAGCCAACTCATCCGCGGATCCACGGTACTGCCTGGTGACACAGTTTTGCGAGTTCACGATCTTCGCCATACTTGTGCCCATGGCGCAGGTGCCTCCGGCCCGTTACCTGATGCGGGCCAAAGACATGGTCGACGCGCGGTACGCCGAGGCGCTCACCGTCGACGACCTGGCGGCCGCGGCGGGGCTGTCGCGGGCGCACTTCTCGCGGATGTTCACCCGGACGTTCGGCGAGTCCCCGCGGGCGTACCTGCAGACCCGACGGCTGGAGCGGGCGGCGGCGCTGCTGCGCTACACCGACCGTTCGGTGGCCGACATCTGCGTGATGGTGGGGTTGCAGAGCGTCGGGTCGTTCACCACCAGCTTCGCCCGCGTCTACGGGCTGCCGCCCGCGGCGTACCGGGCGAGCCTGCCGCCGGCGGCGCTGACCGCACCGGTGCCCAGTTGCATCCTCAAGCGCGACACCCGCCCTCGCGCCGACAGCCGCGTCGCCAAAGACAGCACACGGGGAGAAGACGCGCGACGCGCGGCGACCGTAGCGTCGCTGTCATGATCAAAATCGCAAGCGCCCACCTGTGGGTCCACGACCAGGAAGCCGCACTGAAATTCTGGACCGAGAAGGTCGGAATGGAAGTGCGTCAGGATGTTTCACTACCCGATGTCGACGGCATCTTCCGCTGGCTGACCGTCGGGCCGCCCGGCCAGGACGATGTGTCGATCGTGTTGATGGCGGTGCCGGGTGAGCCGGTGATGGACGAACCGACCCGCCAACAGGTGATGGACCTGACCGCCAAGGGTTTCGCGGGCACGATCTTCCTGACGACCGAGGACTGCCGGGCGTCCTATGAGGAGATGAAGTCGCGCGGCGTGGAGTTCACCGAGGAGCCCCACGAGATGCCGTACGGCATCGACTGCGGGTTCCGCGACCCGTCGGGCAACAGCGTGCGGCTGACGCAGCTGGCAGACCTGTCGACGCTGACTACGCCTTAGAAGGGCGGAGGTTCGTCTCGTTCTGCGAGTCGGGCGGCGTTGATCGGTGCGTTGAGTTCGCGTTCTTCGTCGATGGCTGCGGCTCGGTCTTGAGCGCGCGTTCGCTTGCGGCGGGGCATCATCAGCCCGCGTGCCTCGGAGTCGGTCGGCGCCTCGGCTGCCCGTCGCACAATCGCGGGGTCTACCGGTGCGGTCGGCCGGCACAGCGCCGGGAACAGCAGTTCGGCGCCCGGGCAGGTGGAAACGGTATGACCAGTCGGAGAGGTCCAGTCCACCCGCCCGTCCGGGTGCTGAACTTCTCGCCACGCCCAGAACGTCTTGATCAGATGATGCTTCCTGCACAGGCATTTCAGGTTCGATGCCTGCGTGGGCCCCGCCGGGTAGGCGATCGTGTGGTCGATGTCGCAGTGGTCGGCGGGGACATCGCAGCCAGGGAACCGGCAGGTCAGATCTCTGCATCGGACAAACCACGCCAACGCCGTCGAGGGCCGGTGCCGTGGTTCGGGCGGCGCGTCGCCGGGATGTCGTACGTACTTGATCTGTGCGGCGCCGGCCAGTTTCGCAGCCAGCAGCGGCGCGGGCAGGATTCCGCGGCCCAGCAGGTAAGCCGGATCAGTGTCGGCCGGCGCGGACGGCATGTCCTCAGCTCTTGGCGACAACGCTTCCCGCACCGTCATTTTCAGCAGTTCCTCACGTGACGGTCCGGGCGGATCCTCCCCGTCGAGGTCGACGTCAGTGTCATCGGATAGTGATTCCTCACGTGCCACCACATGGATCACCGTCGAGCTGACCGTCAGTTGCGCAGCTTCGCAGTCATCGCGCCCGCACGCGCATGCGAGCCGATCCGCGCCATGACCGAGAGCACCCATCGCGTCCGCACGCCGCTGCTCGATCGTGCGCGGGTCGTCTTCGCACACCGCGGCGGCCATCGCATCCAACCGGCGGTCGAACGCCTCGGCGTCGGTGGCCATCAACAACGCGTCGACATACGCCGTGCCCGACCCGTCGTCGGAGACATGCACGTCGACGTGGCGCCCACGCGCCTTGGTCTGCGCGTGCCGCACCGCGAACGGGTCATAGCGATCCACCCAGAAGTCGATCGCGTTCTCGATCTTGGCGACCGACAACCCCGCCCACTGCTCCACCCGTGCCGCGATCTCGGCGTCGATCTTGGCGTTTGCCTCGGCGTCGCGAACGAGCCGGGTCCGCGACTCGATCGCCTCGACCATCCGGTACGAGACTGCCCCGGCAGCGAAGACCTCCGCGACCTTGGGCAGTCGTTTCCGCAACCCCCATGCGATCACGAGCTGATGGGATGCCACACCCAAGGAGACCCCCTGGGCCGCGGCTATCTCCGCGGCCGCAGCGTTCCAGTTGTCCGCGGACCAGTTTTCACGCTCGGCCGATCCGTCGGCGGATACGTGCCGCTCGAGCACGTCGGCGCACGCTGCGAGCCGTCGCGCGCATGCTGCGTTCTCCGCCCGCGCCCACGCGCCCACCGCCCCGACAGCGTCCCGGCTGCCGACCGCTTGAGCCACCAACTCTTCGAACATGCTTTCGACGTTAGTGCTGAGCGTCGTGGTGAGCCACCGATGCAGCCCCGCCTGTGGATGAATCCCGACTTGGGGATAACCCACTCCTTGCCGATCCGATCTCACATTCGGGTGCTGCCGACCGTCTACCGGGTATGCGCACCGACAGAGAGACGATGACGCGAACCTGGCACGACCGCGTGAACTCCGCCGACTGGGCGGGCATCGCGCGCGACCTCGACGACTTCGGCGGCGCGCTGCTCCCGCGACTGCTCACCGACGACGAGACGACCGCGCTCCGCGCCCTCTACCCCACCGACACGCAGTTCCGCGCGACCATCGACATGGCCCGCTATCGCTTCGGCCAAGGCGAGTACCGCTACTTCGCCGAGCCCTATCCCGAACCCGTCGAGGCGCTGCGCCACGCGCTGTACCCGCGCCTGCTGCCGATCGCGCAGGACTGGTGGAGCCGGCTGGGCCGGGCGACACCGTGGCCGGACACCCTCGACGAGTGGCTGGACCAGTGTCACGCCGCCGGCCAGACCAAGTCGACGGCGATCCTGCTCAAGTACCAGCAGGGCGACTGGAACGCGCTACATCGAGAGCTCTACGGCGATCTGGTCTTTCCCTTGCAGGTCGTGATCAACCTGAGCGACCCGGGTGTCGACCACACCGGCGGTGAGTTCCTGCTCCTCGAACAGCGGCCCCGCGCCCAGTCCCGCGGCACGGCCACGCTGCTGCCGCGCGGGCACGGCTACGTGTTCACCACCCGCGAGCGCCCCGTCCGCTCGACCCGCGGATGGTCGGCTGCCCCTGTGCGCCACGGCGTTTCGGTGGTGCGCTCGGGCGAGCGGTACACGCTGGGCCTCATCTTCCACGACGCGGCATGAGAACTACCGCCGCCGCAGGATGATCACGTTGTCGAACCAGGTGAACGGCTCGCCGTCGGGTGTGGTGACCTCCCGCTCGACCGACCGGATCTCGGCCGGCTCCCACTGATCATCAGCGAGATTCAACGCGGCGACGATGTCTTGCGGCGCGTCGAACGTGTGGTGGTGATCCAGGTCGGAGTGCCACGGCGGCGGACCGCTGTGGTCGACGATCAGCAGCATTCCGCCCGGCCGCACCGCCCGTGCTGCCGCAGCGAAGATCGGCATCCGGTCGAGCGGGAACGTCGAGTGCAGGAAATGCGCTGACAACAAATCGAATTCGCCGTCGGGGAAGCCGGCCGACAAATCGTGCTGCCGGAACTCGATGCGGTCAGCCACCCCTCGTGCTGCCGCTTCGTCAGCGGCTCGCCGCAGCGCCGTTTCGGCGATGTCGACGGCCACCACCTGCCAGCCCTGCTCGGCGAGCCACACCGCATCACCGCCCTCACCGCAGCCCAGATCGAGCGCCGTGCCGGGCGTCAACGTCGGCGCGATCTCCGATAACCGCGCGTTGACCCGGCCGCTCCAGATCCGGTCGCGGGCGCTGTAGTGCTCTTCCCAATGTTGTTTGGCCTCAGACGTTGACATGCTGACTCCCTTCCGCAATGACTGGATTGTCCTCGGCGAGCAGGCTCTGCATCACGGCCGCGGCCGCGCCCGAGCCACCCGCGACCGCGGCGGCGACCTGCGGCATCGCCGCGGTGAGATCGCCGGCCGCGAAAACGCCGGGAACATTGGTCTGATACATGGCGTCGACGGCGACGGGATCCTGCGTCACCGGTGTCGGTTCGCCGGCCTCGACGCCGAGCCGCGCGGCCAGCGCGGACCGTTGACGCAACGTTGTGGCGACCAGCAAACCCGTTCGCGGCAACCGGGTTCCATCGTTCAATACCACCGCCTCCAGGGTCCCGCCGCGGGCCGCCAGCTCGCGTATCGTCCTGCGGTCGACCGTGACCCCCGCGGCGGCCAACCGCGCCCGTTGACTCCCGTCGAGTTCGTCGTCGCCGTCGCTGAGCACGACGACGTCGTCGCTCCAGTACCGCAGCAGCAGCGCCATGTGCACCGCGCGTTCACCGCGGGCCAGCACACCCAGCGGCTGGTCGCGCACCTCCCAGCCGTGGCAGAACGGGCAGTGGAACACCGATTTTCCCCACAGTTCCGCCACGCCGGGAAGCTGCGGCGGCCGGTACTCCATGCCGCTCGCCAGCAGCACGCGGCGGGTCCGCTCGATCCTGCCGTTCGCCAGCTTCAGCGTGAAACCGCCTGCGTCCCTGGAACCATCGACGACTTCGCCGGTGCGCACCTCGACGCTCGGATATGCGGTCAGCTCCTGACGGCCCATCGCGTACAGCTCGGCGGGTGGCCGCCCGTCGTGGCCGAGCAGCCCACCGATGCCGTGCGCGGCCCGGTTGCTCTGCGCACCGGCGTCGACCACCAGCACCCGGCGCCGCGCACGCCCGAGCACCAGCGCCGCACTCAACCCCGCTGCGCCGCCGCCGACCACGACGCAATCCCATTCGATGTCCATGCCACCACATTGCAACCGCGTCGCAGAAATGCCAAGCTTTCTTGCCATGGAGGCAAAAGAAGAGGACAGCGTCGACGCCCGTGTGCGCCGCAGGCTGCGCGAACTCCGCATGCAGCGCGGCTTCACGCTCGAGGAAGTCGCCGGCCGGTCCAACATCGACGTCTCGACGCTGAGCCGGCTGGAATCCGGCAAGCGCCGCCTCGCCCTGGACCATCTACCCCGACTGGCCGCCGCGCTGTCGGTCAGCACCGACGAACTGTTGCGCGCGCCGGAGGCCGACGATCCGCGCGTGCGCGGCAGCTCACACACGCACCACTGCATCACCTACTGGCCGCTCACCCGGCAACCCGCCGGGGGCCTGCAGGCGTTCAAGATCCGGATCAGCGCGCGGCGCCGCACACCACCGAAAGAGCTGCCCGTGCACGAGGGACAGGACTGGATGTACGTGCTGTCCGGTCAGCTGCGGTTGATCCTCGGCGACCGCGACTTCACCGTCAAAGCGGGTGAGGCCGTTGAGTTCTCAACCTGGACACCGCACTGGTTCGGGGCGGTCGACGGCCCGGTCGAGGCGATCACGATCTTCGGGCCGCACGGCGAGCGGCTGCACCTGCACGACTAATCCAGATATGCCGTCTGGTTGACCAGCCGCACCGACGCCGCACCGTCGGGATAGAACTCGGCGATCGACAGCGACGCCAGATCCAGATGCAGGCGGTACAGGATGTTCGATCCGCCGTCGAGCGCCACCCGCAGCAGCGACTTGATCGGCGTCACGTGCGAGACCACCAGCGCGGTCTCGCCCGCGTGCTCGGCGATGATCCGGGCGCGCGCCCGGTTCACCCGCACCGCAGCTGCGTCGAAGCTCTCGCCCTGCGGCGGCGCCAGGCTGGTGTCGCGCAGCCAGCGGCGGTGCAGGTCCGGATCGCGTTCTGCCGCTTCGGCGAACGTCAAGCCCTCCCACGCACCGAAGTCCGTCTCGATGAGGTCGTCGTCGACGGTGACATCAAGTCCGAGCACCTTGGCCGCCGCGGCCGCGGTGTCGTAGGCACGCTGCAGCGGTGAGGTGATCACCGCGGCGACGCCGCCCTTGCGGCCCAGATACTGCGCCGCTGCCTCGGCCTGGCGCCGGCCCAGTTCGGTCAGCGCGGGATTGCCGCGGCCCGAATAACGCCGGTCCACCGACAGCTCGGTCTGACCGTGCCGCAGCAGCAGGAAGCGGGTGGGCTTACCGCGAGCACCGGTCCACGCCACCGGGTTCGACGCCGGCTGCGCGGGTTGCTCTGCCGCCGCTGGCATCTCGGCCGCGGCGTCCATCGCCTCGTTGGCCAGACGGTCGGCGTGGCTGTTCTTCGACCGGGGGATCCACTCGAAGCTGACGCGACCGAAGCGCGCGGCAAGCCCGCTGGCCTCCCGGTGCAGGGGCGCGATGTCGGGATGTTTGACCTTCCAACGCCCCGACATCTGCTCGACGACGAGCTTGGAGTCCATGTAGACGTCGACCTCGTCGGCGCCCAGGTCGGCCGCCTCGGTCAAACCGGCGATCAGCCCGCGGTATTCGGCGACGTTGTTGGTGGCCCGGCCGATGGCCTCCTTGCTCTCGGCCAGCACGGTGGCGTGGTCAGCCGACCAGACGACCGAACCGTAGCCGGCCGGCCCGGGATTGCCGCGCGACCCGCCATCTGCCTCGACGATCACCTTCATGCGCCGGTTCCCTTGAGACGCAACAGGATAGCGCCGCACTCGGGACAGCGCAGTACCTCGTCGTCGGCGGCCGCCGAGATCCGCGCCAGCTCACCCTTGTCGATCTCGATCCGGCACGCCCCGCAGCGCCGGCCCTGCAGCAGCCCGGCGCCGGCACCGCCGCGGGACCGCTGCCGCTCGTACATCGACACCAGCTCCGAGTCGATGGCGGCGACGAGTTCGTCACGGCGCGACACGCTTTGGTGGCGCTGCTGATCGATGTCGGCGAGTGCCTCGTCGCGCGCGGTCCGCGCGGCGCCGAGTTCGCCTTCGAGATCGTCGATCCTGGCCAGTGCGGCCTCCTGGTCGCGCTGCAGCTCCTCGCGGCGCTCCATCACCTCCAGCTGCGAATCCTCGAGCGCCGACTGTCGCCGCTCCAGCGTGTCGAGTTCGTGCTGCAGTTCGGTGAGCTGTTTGGCGTCGACAGTTCCGCCGGCCATCAGGTTGCGGTCGCGTTCCTCGCGTTGGCGGACCCCGTCGATCTCGGTTTCGAACTTGGCGATCTGCGCGTCGAGATCCTCGATCGCGATCTGCAGCGCGGCGAGCCGGTCGTTGGCTTCCCGGTGGGCGGCCTGCACCTCCTCGAGGCGCTGCTGTTCGGCCAGGTTCTTGCCCCGGTGTTCGATCCGGCTCAGCGCGGCGTCGAGCTCTGCGAGCTCGAGCAGCGACTTCTGTTGTGCAACATCGGCTTTCATGTCTGATCCTCAACGTTCCATGGGTCGGTGCGCACCGTCGACACCTGCACGGGCAGTGCGTCGCCGAAATGGTCGCGCAGCAGGGCGGCCGCCTGGTGACACCACGGGTACTCGCTGGCCCAGTGCGCGACGTCGATCAGGGCGACCTCGGAGGCGCGCCGGTGCTCGTCGGCGGGGTGGTGGCGCAGGTCGGAGGTCACGTATGCGTCGACGCCGGCGCGCGCCACCCGCGCCAGCAGGGAGTCACCCGCTCCCCCGCAGACCGCGACCCGCGACACCGTCGCGTGCGGGTCACCGGCGGCGCGCACACCCCACGACGTCTCCGGCAGCGCGGCACGGACACGGGACACGAACGCGGCCAACGGTTCCGGTTCGGGCAGGACGCCGATGCGGCCCAACCCGACGTCGCCGGGTATCGGGGCGAGCGCGAAGATGTCGAACGCGGGTTCCTCGTAGGGGTGCGCGCCGCGCAGCGCCGCCAGCACGCGCGCCCGCAGCCCGGCGGGCGCGATCATCTCCACCCGGTCCTCGGGCACGCGTTCGACGGTGCCGACGCTGCCGATCGCGGGCGACGCGCCCTCGTGCGGCAGAAACTGGCCGGTCCCGGCCGCGGTCCAGCTGCAGTGGGAGTAGTCGCCGATGTGTCCGGCGCCTGCGGCGAACATCGCGCCGCGCACCGCGTCGGCGTTCTCGGCGGGCACGAACACGACCCACTTGTCGAGGTCCGGTCCCCCGCCGACGGGTTCGAGGACTTCTTCGACCGTCAGCCCCAGCACCTCGGCCAGTGCGTCGGACACGCCGGGCGCGGCCGAGTCGGCGTTGGTGTGCGCGGTGAACAGCGCACGACCGGTCCGGATCAGGCCGTGGATGAGACCACCCTTGGCGGTGCTGGCGGCGACGGTGTCGACACCGCGCAGCAGCAGCGGGTGATGGGCCAGCAGCAGGCCGCGCTCGGGCACCTCGGCGGCGACGGCGGCGGTGGCGTCCACCGCGACCGTGACCGACTCGACCGTCTCGGCCGGATCGCCGCACACCAGCCCGACCGAATCCCAGTCCTGGGCCAGTCGCGGCGGGTACGCCTCCTCGAGGACGTCGATGACGTCCGCCAGCCGTGCGCTCACCGCATCACCTCGGCGACCGCGTCGACCAGCACCGGCCATTCCGGGCGCACCGCGGCCCGCAGGAACTGGCCGTCCAGCCCGACGAACGTGTCACAGCGACGCACGGCGATCCCCTTGTCCTCCAGTCGTTTCCGTACCAGTTCGGCGTCCGGCACCGCGAACAGCACAAACGGTGCCGCACCGTCGACGACCTGGACGCCGATGCTAGTCAACCCGGCCACCATCTCGGCGCGGACCTCGAGCAACCGGCGCGCCGAGCGGTCGGCTTCGGCGACCGACTCGGGCGCGCTGCACGCGGTGATCGCCTCGAGTTGCAGCGTGCCCAGCGGCCAGTGCGGGCGCCGCGCGGTCAACCGCGCCAGCACGTCGGCGGGGCCCAGCGCATAACCGACCCGCAGACCCGCCAGCGCCCACGTCTTGGTCAGGCTGCGCAGCACCAGCACGTCGGGCAGCGCGTCGGCCGCCAACGAGCCCCGCTCGCCGGGGATCGCATCGGCGAACGCCTCGTCGACCACGACGATGCGGCCGGGGCGCCGCAGCGCGAGCACCTGCTCGCGGGTGTGCAGCACGCCGCTCGGGTTTGTGGGGTTGCCGATGACGACGAGGTCGGCGTCGTCGGGCACGGCGTCGGCGGCCAGGGTGTATGGCGGGTCGAGCACCACGTGGTCGAACGGCACTCCGGCCGCCGCCAGCACCGCCTCGGGTTCGGTGAACGACGGCGCGATCAGCGCGGCGCGGCGGGGCCGCAGGTCGGGCAGCAGCGCGAAGCCCTCGGCCGCGCCGGCGAGCAGCGCGACCTCCTCGACGCGGCGCGTGTGGCGCGCGGCGACCGCGTTGCGCGCGCGCAGGTCGTCGGCCTGACTGGGGTAGCGCCCGAGGTCGGGCAACCGGCTCGCCAGGCGCTGCACCAGCCACGATGGCGGTTCGGCGGCGCGCACGTTGACGGCGAAATCCAGCATGCCCGGGACCGCGGCCTGGTCGCCGTGGTACCGCGCTGCCGCACGTCGGGGGCTCGCCACATCACGACAGTAGTGCGCCCCGTCGGCGGGTTCAGTGATCGGGGAGAATGGAGCCGTGACCGACACGCTGGACCCGACCACGACCGCGACCCGACCGCAGCTGGTGATCTTCGATCTGGACGGCACCCTGACCGATTCCGCGCAGGGCATCGTCGCCAGCTTTCGGCACGCGCTCGGCTCGGTCGGCGCCGCGGTCCCGGACGGGGACCTGGCCACCATGATCATCGGGCCGCCGATGCACCACACCCTCGGCGGGCTCGGGCTCGGTGAGCGGACCGACGCCGCGATCGCCGCCTACCGGGAGGACTACCGCACCCGCGGCTGGGCGATGAACCGGGTGTTCGACGGGATCCCCGCGCTGCTGGCCGACCTGCGGGCGGCCGGTGTCCGGCTCGCGGTGGCCACCTCGAAGGCCGAGCCCACCGCGCAGCGGATCCTCGAGCACTTCGGCCTGCACGACTGCTTCGAGGTGATCGCCGGCGCCAGCGTCGACGGTGCCCGCGCCGCGAAGGCCGACGTGGTCGCCCACGCGCTGGCTCAGATCGACGACCTGCCCGAACGCGTGCTGATGGTCGGTGACCGCTCCCACGACGTCGAGGGCGCCGCCGCGCACGGTATCGACACCGTGGTGGTCGGATGGGGTTACGGGCGGGCAGATTTCGAGGGTCCGGACGCCGCCCCGGCCGTCGCGCACGTCGCGACCGTCACCGATCTGCGTGAGGTGCTGGGTGTCTGAACTGCTGCACGTGACGTTCGTCTGCTCGGGCAACATCTGCCGCTCCCCGATGGCCGAGAAGATGTTCGCCCACCAGATCAGCGAGCGCGGCCTCGGGCACGCGGTGCGGGTGAGCAGCGCGGGCACCGGCGGCTGGCACAAGGGTGAGCCCGCCGACCGACGGGCCAGTCACGTGCTGCGCGAACACGGCTACCCGACGGCTCACCGCGCCGCCCAGGTCGACGACGATCATCTGGCCGCCGACCTGGTGATCGCGCTGGGCCGCAACCACGTTCGGATGCTCAAGGACCTGGGTGTGCCCGACGAGCGGCTCCGGATGCTGCGGTCGTTCGATCCGCGCTCGGGTGCTCACGCGCTCGATGTCGAGGACCCGTACTACGGCGATCACGCCGACTTCGAGGATGTGTTCACGGTGATCGAGGCGTCGTTACCCGGCCTGCACGCATGGGTCGACGAGCAACTCGCCGCCAGGGGAATCGCGAGCTGATGCGGCGCTGGGCGTTCTTGTTCCGGCCGTCGTGGCTGGCGCTGATGGTGGTCGTACTGGCGTTCGCGTATCTGTGCTTCACCGTGCTGGCGCCGTGGCAGCTGGGCAAGAACACCAAGACGTCGCGGGAGAACGCGCAGATCTCGAACTCGCTGTCCGCCGACCCGGTGCCGGTGACATCGGTTCTGCCCGAACAGGACTCGGCGGCGCCCGACGAGCAGTGGCATCGCGTGACCGCGACCGGCCGCTACCTGCCCGAAGGTCAGGTGCTGGCTCGGCTGCGCACGGTCGAGGGCGAGCCGGCCTTCGAGGTGCTCGTGCCGTTCGCCGTCGACGACGGACCGACGGTGCTCGTCGACCGCGGCTACGTGCGGCCGGTGCAGGGCTCCGGGGTGCCCGAGATCGCGCCGGTGCCCGACGGGACCGTGACGATCGAGGCCCGGCTGCGTGACTCGGAGCTGCTGGCCCAGGGCCGCGAACCGTTCGAGGCCGACGGTGTGCGGCAGGTGTACTCGATCAACATCGAGCAGATCGCCGCGCTCACCGGCGTCCCGCTCGCCGGCTCCTACCTGCAGCTCACCGAGGACCAGCCCGGCGGGCTCGGCGTCATCCCGCTGCCGCATCTGGACGCGGGCCCGTTCCTGTCGTACGGGATCCAGTGGATCGCGTTCGGCATCATCGCCCCGATCGGTCTGGGCTATTTCGCGTTCGCCGAACTGCGGCAACGCCGGCGGGAGAAGGCCGCCAAGGAGGCCGCGGAGGCCACCCCCGACGCGCCGCTCACGACCGAGGAAAAGCTCGCCGACCGCTACGGCCGGCGACGCTGAGCCCGACCGCCACGACGGCGGCGGCCGCCTGCACGGCCCGCGACAGCCGCACCGCCCGGCGCAGATCGCCGACATCCGGCGGCTGACCGTCGCCGAGCGCCGGCCGAATCTCGAGTTCGTGCGCGTACTGGGTGGGCCCGCCGAGCCGCACACCCAGCGCACCGGCGAACGCGGCCTCGGCGACGCCGGCGTTGGGGCTGGGGTGACGGGCAGCGTCGCGCCGCCACGCGCGCAGTGCGGCGACGGGTGAGCCACCCACCACCGGCGCGCAGCCTGCCACCAGGACGCCGGTCAGCCGCGCAGCCAGATAGTTGGCGATGTCATCGAAACGCGCTGCGGCCCAGCCGAACCGTAGATACTTTGGCGATTTGTGGCCGATCATCGCGTCGAGGGTGTTGGCGCCGCGGTACAGCAGCACCGCGGGTGTGCCGCCGAGCGCCGCCCACAGCAGCGGCGCGACGGTGGCGTCGGAGGTGTTCTCGGCGACCGATTCCAGCGCGGCCCGGGTGAGCCCGGATACATCGAGCACGGACGGATCACGACCGCACAGCGACGGCAACAGCGCTCGCGCGGCGTCGACATCGCCGCGGTCCAGGCGCCGCGCCATCTCATGGCCGGTGCGCGCCAGCGATGTCCCGCCGAGCGCGACGAACACCGACGCCCCCGTCGTCAAGGCGACGGCGGCGAAACCGCTTCGGGCGGCGGCGCATTCAGCGGTCACGCCGGCCGCGGCCAGCGCCCCGAGCAGGACACCGACGTGCGCCGCCCCGGCAGCGCGGGTGTCGACGTAGCTGCGCCGCTCCAAAGCTGCTGCCGCGCTGCCGAACAGCGCGACCGGGTGCCCGCGGCGCGGATCGCCGAGCAACACGTCCGCCACGTAACCGGCCGCAATTCCGGCCGTGTGCGCACGGAAGATGGACGCGGACACCCCGCGAGCGTCTCACAGCGTCGTCGGCGCGGTGACACGAGGTCCTCGCGAGCAGACGCAAAAACCCCCAAAATCTCGCGGTTCTGGGGGTTTCTGCGTCTGCTCGTGCTAGGCCGCAGCGTCCGATGAATCGCTGCTGTCCGAGCTGTCGGTCGAGCTGGTGCTGCTGGTGTCGCTGCTCGACCCGGTGTCGCTCGAACCGGTGTCGCTGTCGGTCGAGCTCGTGCTGCTGGTCGAATCGGTGCTGTCGGTCGCGTCCGTGGCATCGGCCTCCGTGGCATCGGCCTCAGTAGCGTCGGCCTCAGTAGCGTCGGCCTCAGTAGCGTCGGCCTCGGTAGCGTCGGCCTCCGTCACGTCCGCCTCTGTCGCGTCCGCATCGGTGGCGTCGGCGTCGGTGGGCTCGACGGCCGTCGGAGTCACCGCCGACCGACCCACAGGCGCCGTCTCGACCTCGACATCGGTTGCCTCCGTGGCCTCTTCGGTCGCGGTGGCCAGATCGGCGAGCGCCGCTTCCTCGGTCTCCGGCGTGAGCGCCTCGGTCTCGGTCGTCGGCGCAACCGTCGTCGTCAACGAGCTCGGCGGCACCTCGGTCGCTTGCATCGCTGCCAGCGTCAACGGTTCACCGGTCGCTCCCTCGAGTTCCTCGGCGAACGCGGTGAGCGTCACCGGATCCGGCACGGTCTGCGGGTGCGTGGCCGTCCACTGCTGGATGACGTAAGCCGCCGGCTTCCAGGACCAGTCGTCCCGCAGCACGCCCAGAGTTTCCTCGACGCCGGTGCTCTCGGTGTCGCGGTCGCGCGTGGTGTAGATGAACGACGGACCCGTGTAGTCGTACTGGCTCCAGGTGTTCAGGTAGTCCTGGATGAACGCCGCCTGGGTCCCCTCGTCGACCACCGACGTCGGCTCGCCGTACTCGCTGGTCCAGATGAGCTTGTCGCCGTCACCGTTGGTGACCATCAACTCGCGCATCGTCTCCAGCTGCGTGATCGGCGCGATCTCGCCATAGGGCCGACCCTGCGAGAACGGCAGCGTGTAGTGATACGGATGGTAGGACAGCGCGTCGAAATAGCCGGCCGCCCCGTTGGCGTACATCTCCTCGACGTAGTTGGCGGGGCTGTACGCCAGCCCGGGCACGTCGTTGACCCAACCCACTACGCCGCCAACGACTGTCGCGTCCGGATCGGCGGCCTTGATCGCCGGGTACGCGGCCTGCAACAGCTCGGTGTAGGCGGCCGGATCCGGTGAGGGCGCCCAGTAGTAATACGCGTTGGGCTCGTTCCAGACCTCGTAGGCCGAGACCTTGCCGGCGTAGCGCTCGGCGGCGAGCGACACGAACTCGGCGTACTGTTCGTTGTCCGCAGGCGGGCTGACGACGGCAGGCAGTCCCGGCTCGGTCGCCCATGCCGGCGTCGAGTTCAGCACCCCGAGAATCCCCATACCGCGACTGTCGGCCGCCTCGACGAGATAGTCGACGGTGTCCCAGTAGTAGTAGTCATCGGCGAGTTCCACACCCGCCCAAGGGATCAGGATGCGGACGTTGTTGACACCCATCGCCTGCATCTCGTCGAGCGTGCGGTTGATCTCTTCGGGCGTCATGCCGTAGAGATCGGAGTCGGCGAAGCCGACCGTAGTGTTCGACGTGTTGATCGCCGCCGCGTTGACGAACGGCAACGTCACCACGTCTTTTGATGACGATTGCGAGAAGATCGTGCCTGCCCCTGCTGCCACTACCGCAGAGGCAGTGAGAACCAAGCCAATCTTGATCACGGGCCGCTTCAACCGACGACCATCCCTTTGCTGCATCAGTATCCTCATTCCGTGTTCCACCCTTACCGGTCCCCGCACCGGCCTCATCGATACGCTTGGATTCATTCCCAGCAATTGCGCGCTTTAATCCGTTTCGTCACAGATTCCTACGCTTCTACCTGCATATTCAGTGATCTTGGTCAGCTGAGAATGGCATTTTCAACAAGATCGGTGCGATTCCAGCAAACTGCTGTAATCGTTACTTGAAGTAACTACCTATGCGGCCTTATGTGGCGCTTTTCGTTAGCTGGATACCTTCACAACGGCGCGGTACGGCGTAAAGCAAAACGGTCGCGAGAAGTGAACAACCGTTCAGGAGTGCGCCGATTCAGGCAGCGTCAGGCGGTGGTGGTATCGCCGGCGCCGGAGGTGCTCGATGTGGTAGACCGCCTCATCGAGGAGTTGTGCGACGTGGTTGTCGTAGAGGCGGTAGATGATGTTGCGGCCCTGGCGGTCACCCGCGACCAGACCGAGTGCCCGAAGCAGCCGTAGCTGATTCGACACAGCGGGCTGTTCCATCCCTACCGCCGCGGACAATTCACCCACCGAACATTGCGACTGCCGAAGCCGGGTCAGGATCATCAGGCGGTTCGGCGAGGCCAGGGCTTGCAGCGTCTCGGCGACCTTGGCCGCCGACGTGGGATCGAGGGTCGCCGGCGGCGTGACTCTGCCATCGACGCCGTGCCCCATGCCCTCATTGAAGCACGACCGGTGGATGTAGGTGACACATGTAAATCTGTACATGTTTCAATGTGAACGTGATGCCGCTGACCGAATCCGATGCCTCGGCGACCGCCCGTTCCGCTCTCCCCCGCCCGACAGCACCGTTTTCGGGGCTGTGGTCCGTGCCGTCAGTGCGGTGGGCGGTGACCGCTATGGTCCTGTTCGTCGCGGGATTGGCCGCACAGTTTCTCGATGCACCCGCGTGGGTCTCCTCTGCGCTGTACCTGGCCTGCTACGCGACAGGCGGGTGGGAGCCGGCATGGCAAGGACTCCAGGTGCTCCGGTCGCGCTCACTAGACGTCGACCTGCTGATGGTGGTCGCGGCTGTCGGCGCCGCCGCCATCGGTCAGATTCTGGACGGAGCGCTGTTGATCGTGATCTTCGCGGCGTCCGGCGCGTTGGAGGACGCGGCGACCAAGCGCACCGAGGACTCCGTCAAAGGACTTCTCGACCTGGCGCCCGACCAGGCGACGCGCGTCGACGACGACGGCACCGAACGCGCCGTGGACGCGCAGGAGCTGCGGGTCGGTGATGTCGTGATCGTGCGTCCCGCAGAACGGGTTTCGGCCGACGGAGTCGTGATCGGCGGCGCATCAGACGTCGACCAATCCTCGGTCACGGGAGAACCGTTGCCCGTCGGCAAATCGCTCCACGACGACGTCTTCGCGGGCACGCTGAACGGCGCGGGGATGCTGCGCGTGCGGGTGACGAAGGATCCGTCGCAGACCGTCGTCGCCCGCATCGTCGCACTCGTCGCCGAGGCGTCGGCCACCAAGGCCAAGACCCAGTTGTTCATCGAGAAGGTCGAGCAGCGGTACTCCGTGGGCGTCGTCGCCGCGACCCTCGCGCTGTTCGCCATTCCGATGGCGTTCGGTGCCGACCTGCAGTCTGCGCTGCTGCGGGCGATGACCTTCATGATCGTCGCGTCGCCGTGCGCGGTCGTGCTCGCCACCATGCCGCCGCTGCTGTCGGCCATCGCCAACGCCGGCCGCCACGGCGTCCTCATCAAATCCGCCGTTGCGATGGAACACCTCGCCGACACCACGGTGGTCGCGATCGACAAGACAGGCACGCTGACCACCGGAACGCCGCGACTCACCGCCGTCGTGTCCCTCGACGAGCGTCTCGATGACGATGACATCGTCCAAATCGCTGCTGCCGCTGAACGATTCAGCGAGCATCCGCTCGGCCGAGCCGTTCTCGCCGCGGCCGAGACGCGCGGTCCGGCGATACCGCAGTCCGACAACTTCCGGGCGGTGCCGGGCCGCGGCGTACGCGCCGACGTCGACGGTCAGGTCGTCGAAGTCCTCAGCCCCCGCGCATTCGCTGCCGAGGAGCACCCGGAAGTGGCCGCGCTGCAGTCCCGCGGCCTGACCGCCGTCGTCGTGGTGACCGACGGACGCCCCGTGGGTGCCCTCGGCCTGGAGGACACGGTCCGCGACCACTCAGGCAGCGCGGTGCAGGCCATCGCCGCACTGACCTCGGCCGCGCCGATCCTGTTGACCGGGGACAACCGTCGCGCCGCGGCCCGGCTGGCTGCACAGGTGGGCATCGACGACGTCCGGGCCGATCTGCTGCCCGACGCGAAGGCCGCCGCGGTGCGCGAGCTGGAGGCGGACGGTCACCGTGTGCTGTTCGTCGGCGACGGCATCAACGACGCCCCGGCCATGGCGGCCGCGCATGCCTCCATCGCCATGGGACGCGGCGGCGCGGACCTCACGCTCGAGACCGCCGACGCCGTCACCGTGCGTGATGACCTCACCACCATTCCGGCCGTGATCGCATTGGCTCAGCGCGCCCGCCGCGTGGTCATCGCCAACCTCGCGATCGCCGCGACGTTCATCGCGGCGCTCGTCGCGTGGGATCTGTTCGGACATCTGCCGCTGCCGCTGGGCGTGGCGGGCCACGAGGGCTCGACGATCATCGTCGCCGTGAACGGCCTGCGACTGCTGAGCGGACGCACGTGGCGCAAGGCGAGCGCACCGGCGCACGGCCGCTGATCGTCATGAGCCACGATGGTGGGCGCGGACGGTATCGAACCGCCGACCGCTGGTGTGTAAAACCAGAGCTCTACCACTGAGCTACGCGCCCCTAGCAGGGCAAGCTACACCGCGATGACCTGCGACAGGAAATCGTCTAGCCGGACTGCAGCGCCTTGAGCGCGTCGGTCCACAGCGCCTGATCACGGGCTTCGCCGGGCTGCTTCATCTCGGCGAACCGGACGATGCCGGACCGGTCCACGACGAACGTGCCGCGGTTGGCGATCCCGGCGTCCTCGTTGAACACGCCGTAGGCCTGCGCGACGGCGCCGTGCGGCCAGAAATCCGACAGCACCGGGAAGGTGAACCCGCTCTCGGTGGCCCACACCTTGTGCGTCGGCGGCGGCCCCACCGAGATCGCCAGCGTCGCGGTGTCGTCGTTCTCGTACTCCGGGAGCTTGTCGCGGATCTCGTCGAGTTCGCCTTGGCAGATGCCGGTGAACGCCAGCGGGAAGAACACCAGCAACACGTTCTTCGCACCCCGGAAGTCACTGAGCGTGACGGGCTGACCGTTCTGATCCTTGAGCGTGAAATCCGGTGCTTCGGTACCGGTTTCGATCACGAGCGCCTCCCCGCGGCCTTCGACTTCGGTTGCACCAGCCGGCTGGCGATCCAGTCCCCCAGGTTGGCCGACGAGGTCTGCATCAGGCCCGCCGTCGGCGCCGACTCGGCGATCTCGGCGGGCTGGACGTGACCCGGTTTGCCCGTCTTGGGCGTCACCACCCAGATCACGCCGTCGTCGGCCAGCGGAGTGATGGCGTCCATGAGCGCGTCGACCAGATCCCCGTCGTCGTCGCGCCACCAGAGCAACACGACATCGATGACCTCGTCGGCGTCCTCGTCGAGCAGTTCGCCCCCGCACGCCTCCTCGATGTCGGCTCGGATGTCGTCGTCGACGTCCTCGTCCCAGCCCAGTTCCTGCACAACCTGATCTTTTTGGATGCCCAGTCTGCGGGCGTAGCTCGGGGCGTCGTCCGCCGCGACCACGGTAGGTCCTCCTTCAGCCGGCTCGGGCGCTGCTGCGCTCGGCGTTGTCGTGTGCCTATCGTCGCATGCCGGATGGCAGCGCACGTGCGTGGCGGGCAAGGTTGGTCAATATAAGGCGTCGCAGAGGTTCAGCGCGGAGGTCTTGGTGTCGTTGAGCCGGCTGATCGCGGCGTTGAATTCCTCGGGTCCGTAATTGCCCTCGATCGCGGTGGCGACACTCCTGGCCGCGTCGACCCACGCGTTGAGCGAGTCCCGCAGCTCCGGTGCCAGCGGGTCCGACACGCTGCGGGCGACGGCGTCGGCGCTGTGGTTGAGCGCGTCGATCGCGGGCCGCGCCTTGGCGCCGACGTCGCCGGCGCTCTGGTTGAACGCGTCGACGTAGGCGTTGACCGCGGTGATCGCGTCGACGCTGCTGGAGCTGAGCGTCTCGCACGAGTCGTGGATGGCCTCTTTGGTGATCGACGCCTGCCGCTCGGACTCGCGTGCGCTGGAACTGGCCGCCGACTCCTCGAGCGACGCCGACACCGACGCCCGGTACACCGGCGCCTCCGCCCTGTCCGCCGAGCCCGCGCCCTCGGTCACGGTGCTGCAGCCGACGATGACCATCGCCGCGGTGGCCACGCCACCGACCGCCAGTGCGCCGATTCGCAGCCGCTCACGCACCAGCGCACCGATCACCACGGTCTGCAGACGTTACCGGTTCGGGTTCGGCGAAGGCGGATCATTCCAGTCGGCCCCCCTGACGAAGCGGGTAGTGCAGGATTGGAGAAGGATGAGATCCGTCGCCCGCTCGGGAAGCGCAGAAAACATCTGGGCCGACCGCGCGGGCACCCGATAACCGCATACCAAGGAGCGGAAGTTGACCACCGAGTTCGCGCGCCAGGACCTGGCCCAAAACTCCACCACCGCAGCCGAACACGATCGCGTGCGGGTGATCCGCGAAGGCGTCGCGTCGTATCTGCCCGACATCGATCCCGAAGAGACCGGTGAGTGGCTGGAATCGTTCGACGCCCTGCTCGAGCAGTCCGGACCCGCGAGGGCGCGGTACCTGCTGCTGCGCCTGCTCGAGCGCTCTGGCGAACAGCGGGTAGCCATCCCGGCGCTGACGTCGACCGACTACGTCAACACCATCCCCACCGAACTGGAACCCTGGTTCCCCGGCGACGAGGACACCGAACGCCGCTACCGCACCTGGATCCGGTGGAACGCCGCGATCATGGTGCACCGCGCGCAGCGGCCGGGAGTCGGTGTGGGCGGCCATATTTCGACGTATGCGTCGTCGGCGGCGCTCTACGAGGTCGGCTTCAACCACTTCTTCCGCGGCAAGAGTCACCCCGGCGGCGGCGACCAGGTGTTCATCCAGGGCCACGCGTCGCCGGGCATCTACGCGCGCGCGTACCTGGAGGGCCGGCTAACTGCCGACCAGTTGGACGGGTTCCGGCAGGAGCACAGCCACCCCGGTGGCGGACTGCCGTCGTACCCGCATCCGCGGCTGATGCCGGACTTCTGGGAGTTCCCGACGGTCTCGATGGGCCTGGGCCCGATGAACGCGATCTACCAGGCCCGGTTCAACCACTACCTGCACGACCGCGGCATCAAGGACACCTCCGACCAGCATGTGTGGGCGTTCCTCGGTGACGGCGAGATGGACGAGCCGGAGAGCCGCGGCCTGGCGCATGTCGCGGCGCTGGAGGGGCTGGACAACCTGACGTTCGTCGTCAACTGCAACCTGCAGCGGCTCGACGGCCCGGTGCGCGGCAACGGCAAGATCATCCAGGAGCTGGAGTCGTTCTTCCGCGGCGCCGGCTGGAACGTCATCAAGGTGGTCTGGGGCCGCGAGTGGGACGCCCTGCTGCACGCCGACCGCGACGGCGCGCTGGTCAACCTGATGAACAGCACGCCCGACGGCGACTACCAGACCTACAAGGCCAACGACGGCGCGTACGTGCGCGACCACTTCTTCGGCCGCGACCCGCGCACCAAGGCGCTGGTCGACAAGATGTCGGACTCGGAGATCTGGAACCTCAAACGCGGCGGCCACGACTACCGCAAGGTGTATGCCGCCTACCGGGCGGCCACCGAGCACAAGGGTCAGCCCACGGTGATCCTGGCCAAGACCATCAAGGGGTACTCGCTGGGCGCCCACTTCCAGGGCCGCAACGCCACCCATCAGATGAAAAAGCTTGCGATCGAAGACCTCAAGTACTTCCGCGACGCGCAGCGCATCCCGATCAGCGACGCCCAACTCGAAGAGAACCCGTATCTGCCGCCGTACTACCACCCCGGCCCGGAGGCGCCCGAGATCCGCTACATGCTCGACCGCAGGCGCGCGCTCGGCGGCTTCCTGCCCGAGCGTCGCACCAAGTCCAAGGCGCTCACCCTGCCGGGCCGCGACACCTACAAGGCGCTGAAGAAGGGTTCGGGCAAGCAGGAGGTGGCCACCACGATGGCCACCGTGCGTACGTTCAAGGAACTGTTGCGCGATAAGGAGATCGGTTGGCGCATCGTGCCGATCATCCCCGACGAGGCCCGCACCTTTGGCATGGACTCGTGGTTCCCGAACCTCAAGATCTACAACCGCAACGGTCAGCTCTACACCTCCGTCGACGCCGAACTGATGTTGGCGTACAAGGAGTCTGAGATGGGGCAGATCCTGCACGAGGGCATCAACGAGGCCGGGTCGTCGGCCAGCTTCATCGCCGCGGGCACGTCGTACGCCACGCACAACGAGCCGATGATCCCGCTCTACATCTTCTATTCGATGTTCGGGTTCCAGCGCACCGGCGACAACCTGTGGGCCGCCGCCGACCAGATGGCCCGCGGGTTCGTGCTCGGCGCCACCGCGGGGCGGACCACGTTGGTCGGTGAGGGGTTGCAGCACGCCGACGGGCACTCGCTGCTGCTGGCCGCGACCAACCCGGCCGTCGTCGCCTACGACCCGGCGTTCGCCTACGAGATCGCCTACATCGTCGAAAGCGGCCTGGAGCGGATGTATGGCGAGGACCCGGAGAACGTCTACTTCTACATGACGATCTACAACGAGCCCTACGCCCAGCCCCCGGAGCCCGAGGGCCTCGACGTCGAGGGGCTGCTGCGCGGCATCTACCGCTACCGCCCCGCGCCGGAGAAACGCTCGAACGTCGCCCAGATCCTGGTGTCGGGGGTGGCGATGCCGTCGGCGCTCAAGGCCGCCGAGCTGCTGGCCGACGAGTGGGACGTGGCCGCCGACGTGTGGTCGGTGACCAGTTGGGGCGAGCTCAACCGCGACGGCGTGGAGATCGAGAAGAAGCGGCTGCGGTATCCGGACCGGCAGGCGGGCACGCCGTACATCACCCAGGTGCTCGCCGACGCCGCCGGCCCGGTGATCGCGGTGTCGGACTGGATGCGCGGTGTCCCGGAGCAGATCCGCGCCTGGGTGCCAGGCACCTACATCACGCTGGGCACCGACGGGTTCGGGTTCTCCGACACCCGGCCCGCCGCGCGCCGCTACTACAACACCGACGCCGAGTCGATCGTCGTCGCGGTGCTGGAGGGGCTGGCCCGCGACGGCAACATCGACCAGTCGGCCGCGGTGGAGGCGGCGAAGAAGTACGAGATCGACGATGTGATGGCGGCGCCGGAGCAGACGTCGGACCCCGGAGTGGCGTAGCCACGACATCCAGCCCGGAGTGGCGTAGCGGGGCGTCGACTCTGCGGTGAGGGCGCGAAAACTCGGTATTTCAGTGCCCTCACCGCAGGATCAACATGAGGGGAAGACACCCCGCTTGGAGGTTTCCTCCAAGAGAGCCGGCGTAGCCTTTATAGGTGCCCAACAACAGGTATGTGCCGCCGAAGTCGACGGTCGAGGTGCTCGAGAACGTGCCCGAGTCCGTGCTCAACCGGTTGCACCAGTACTCCGGCCGGCTGGCCACCGAGGCCGTCCGGGCGTTGGAAGAGCGGCTGCCGTTCTTCGCCGGGCTGGAGGCGTCGCAACGGTCCAGCGTGCAGCTGGTCGTACAGACCGCGGTCGTCAACTTCGTCGAGTGGATGCGCGACCCGCAGAACAACCTGAGCTACACGGCGCAGGCGTTCGAGGTGGTGCCGCAGGATCTGCGTCGCCGCATCGCGCTGCGCCAGTCGGTGGAGATGGTGCGCACGACGATGGAGTACTTCGAGGAGGTCGTGCCGCTGCTGGCGCGTTCCGAGGAACAGCTGACCGCCCTGACCGCGGGCATCCTGCGCTACAGCCGCGACCTGGCGTTCGCCGCGGCGTCGGCCTACGCCGACCAGGCCGAGGCGCGCGGGGCCTGGGACACCCGGATGGAGGCCAACGTCGTCGACGCCGTGGTGCGCGGGGACACCGGCCCGGACCTGCAGTCGCAGGCCGCCGCGCTGAACTGGGACGCCACCGCACCGGCCACCGTGATCGTCGGGCTGCCACAGCCGGACCGCATCGACCTGGCAGCCGACGACGTCCACGACGTGGTCAAGCGCAACGGCCGGGCCGCGCTGGTCGACGTGCACGGCACCTGGCTGGTGGCGATCGTCTCCGGCGCGCTCTCCCCGACCGACCGGTTCCTCACCGAGCTGCTGGCGGTGTTCGCCGACGGCCCCGTCGTGGTGGGACCCACCGCGCCGACGCTGGGCACAGCGCACCGCAGCGCGACCGAGGCCATCGCCGGGATGAACGCCGTCGCCGGGTGGACGGGAGCGCCGCGTCCGGTCGCCGCGCGCGAACTGCTGCCCGAGCGCGCCCTCTTGGGCGATGCGACGGCGATCGCGGCACTTGAAACGGAGGTGATGCGCCCGCTCGCCGACGCCGGACCCGCGCTGACCGACACTCTGGACGCGTTTCTGGACTCCGGCGGAGCCATCGAAGCGTGCGCCCGCAAATTGTTCGTTCATCCAAATACCGTCCGGTACCGACTCAAGCGGATCGCCGACTTCACCGGGCGTGATCCGATGCTGCCGCGCGACGCCTACGTGCTGCGCGTCGCCTCGACCGTCGGCCGCCTCGGCCGCCAGCCGTACCAGACCAGTCCAGCAAACACGCCCGCCACGCTGCCCCGGGTGACGCGTCCCACACCCCTGGTTCTCGAGTAGCAGACGGCCCTATATAGCGGGCGGATATCGGTAATGTCGCATCACAGGGTGATTTGTAAGGTCTCTACAAAAACATAAGACGAGGTTCATAATCTCTTACACCGCGCAAAACCGTCTTCACAGTGTTTTCTTAATTCGTGCCCCAAAACGATGTGCTTGCGCTTCTGGCGCCCGGACAGGGCTCGCAGACTCCCGGCATGCTCGCCGCCTGGCTCGAGCTGCCCGGTGCCGCTGACCGGATCGCCGCGTGGTCGGAGATCGCCGGCCTCGACCTGGCGACCCTCGGCACCACCGCGACCGCCGAGGAGATCACCGACACCGCGGTGACCCAGCCCCTCGTCGTGGCCGCCACGCTGCTGGCTCATGAGGAGCTGACCCGCCGTGGCCTGATCGCGGGCAAGCAGACCGTCGTCGCCGGCCATTCGGTCGGTGAGATCGCCGCCTACGCGATCGCCGGTGTCATCTCCGCCGACGACGCGGTCAAGCTCGCCGCCACCCGCGGCGCGGAGATGGCCAAGGCCTGCGCGGTCGAGCCCACCGGGATGGCCGCGGTGCTCGGCGGCGACGAAGCCGACGTGCTGGCACGCCTCGAGGCGCTGGACCTGATCCCCGCCAACCGCAACGCGGTCGGGCAGATCGTCGCGGCCGGCGCCGTCGCCGCGCTCGACAAGCTGGTCGAGGACCCGCCGGAGAAGGCACGGGTGCGCAAGCTGGCCACCGCGGGCGCCTTCCACACCCACTTCATGGCCCCGGCCAGCGCGGGTTACGCCGCCGCCGCCGAGGGTGTAACGACCTCCGAACCGACCACGACACTCCTGTCGAACGCGGACGGCCGGCCGGTCGCGTCGGCTGCCGACGCCATGAGCAAGCTCGTCGCGCAGATGACCAAGCCGGTGCGCTGGGATCTGTGCACCGAGACCATGCGTCAGCTCAATGTCACCGCGATCGTCGAGTTCCCGCCCGCCGGGACGCTCGCGGGCATCGCGAAGAGAGAACTTCGGGGAACGCCGACGCACGCCGTCAAGTCCCCCGCTGATCTGGATGGGCTGTCACAGCTCTAACCAGTACAACCACATAAAGATCGTCAATTCCCAAGTAACAACACCAATTAGAAGGAGCCACTGTGGCCGCCAGTCAGGATGAAATCATCGCCGGTCTCGCCGAGATCATCGAAGAGGTCACCGGTATCGAGCCGTCCGAGGTCACCCCGGAGAAGAGCTTCGTCGACGACCTGGACATCGACTCGCTGTCGATGGTCGAGATCGCCGTGCAGACCGAGGACAAGTACGGCGTGAAGATCCCCGACGAGGACCTCGCCGGTCTGCGCACCGTCGGTGACGTCGTCGCCTACATCCAGAAGCTCGAGGAAGAGAACCCCGAAGCCGCCGCGGCCATCCGCGCGCAGATTGAAGCCGACCGGGCATGAGTCGACCTTCCACTGCTAACGGCGGTTTCCCCAACGTCGTCGTGACCGCCGTCACGGCGACCACGTCGATCGCGGCGGACATCGAGAGCACGTGGAAGGGGCTGCTGGCCGGCGAAAGCGGGATCCGCATCCTCGAAGACGAGTTCGTCACGAAGTGGGACCTGCCGGTCCGCATCGGCGGCCATCTGGTCGACGGAATCGACGACCACATGACGCGACTGGACATGCGACGCATGTCGTATGTCCAGCGCATGGCCAAGTACCTCAGTGGCCAGCTCTGGGAGACCGCGGGTACCCCCGAGGTCGACCCGGACCGCTTCTCGGTGGTCGTCGGCACCGGTCTGGGTGGCGGCGAGAAGATCGTCGAAACCTACGACGCGATGAACGAGGGTGGGCCCCGCAAGGTCTCGCCGCTCGCGGTGCAGATGATCATGCCGAACGGTGCGGCCGCGGTGGTCGGTCTGCAGCTGGGCGCCCGCGCCGGGGTCATCACCCCGGTGTCGGCGTGCTCGTCGGGCTCGGAGGCCATCGCCCACGGCTGGCGTCAGATCGTCATGGGTGACGCCGACATCGCCGTTGTCGGCGGCGTCGAGGGCGGAATCGAAGCGCTGCCGATCGCGGCGTTCTCGATGATGCGCGCGATGTCGACCAACAACGAGGATCCCGCAGGCGCGTCGCGGCCGTTCGACAAGAACCGCGACGGGTTCGTCTTCGGCGAGGCCGGTGCGCTCATGGTCATCGAGACCGAGGAGCACGCCAAGGCCCGCGGCGCCAAGCCGCTGGCCCGCCTCATGGGTGCCGGCATCACCTCGGACGCCTTCCACATGGTGGCTCCGGCCTCCGACGGCGCCCGCGCCGGGCAGGCGATGAAGCGTGCCATGGAGACCGCGGGTCTGGATCCCAAGGACATCTCGCACGTCAACGCGCACGCCACTGCGACGTCGATCGGTGACGTCGCCGAGGCCAACGCGATCCGCGTGGCAGGTGTCGAGCACGCCGCCGTGTATGCGCCGAAGTCGGCGCTCGGCCACTCCATCGGAGCGGTCGGTGCGCTGGAGTCGGTGTTGACGGTGCTGTCGCTGCGCGACGGCGTCATCCCGCCGACGCTGAACTACGAGACGCCGGACCCCGAGATCGATCTCGATGTGGTTGCGGGCGAGCCTCGTTACGGCGACTACCAGTACGCCATCAACAACTCGTTCGGCTTCGGTGGACACAATGTCGCCCTGGCCTTCGGGCGCTACTGAGCGAGAGGGTTTTCAGCAGCATGGGAGGGTTGGCAACCGGCAACGGTTTCCCCAACGTCGTCGTCACCGGCATTGCGATGACGACTGCCCTGGCCACCAGCGCTGACGACACCTGGAAGAAGTTGCTGGACGGCCAGAGCGGAATCCGCAGGCTCGAGGACCCGTTCGTCGAGGAGTATGACCTGCCGGTGCGAATCGGCGGTCATCTCCTCGAGGACTTCGACCAGGAGTTGACGCGGGTGGAATTGCGGCGGCTCTCGTACCTGCAGAAGATGTCGACGGTCCTGGGCCGGCGGGTGTGGGAGAACGCAGGCACCCCCGAGGTGGACCCGAAACGGCTGATGGTGTCGATCGGCACCGGCATGGGCTCCACCGAGGAGCTCGTGTTCAGCTATGACGGCATGCGCGCCAAGGGATTACGCGCTGTGTCTCCCCTGGCCGTGCAGATGTACATGCCCAACGCCGCGGCCGCCGCGGTGGGCCTGGAACGTCAGGCCCGCGCCGGGGTGGTCACCCCGGTGTCGGCGTGCGCGTCGGGTTCGGAGGGCATCGCGCACGCGTGGCGCAACATCGTGCTCGGCGAGGCCGACGTCGCGATCTGCGGTGGCGTGGAGACCAAGATCGAGGCGGTGCCGATCGCCGGCTTCGCCCAGATGCGAATCGTGTTGTCCACCACCAACGACGACCCCGCCGGCGCGTGCCGTCCGTTCGACAAGGACCGCAACGGCTTCGTCTTCGGTGAAGGGGGCGCGCTCATGGTCATCGAGACCGAGGAGCACGCGAAAGCCCGGGGCGCCAACATCCTCGCCCGTGTGATGGGGGCGAGCATCACGTCGGACGGCTACCACATCGTCGCCCCCGACCCCAACGGTGAGCAGGCCGGTCACGCCATGACCCGCGCCATCCAGCTCGCCGGGCTGCAACCCACCGACATCGACCACGTCAACGCGCACGCCACCGGCACCAGCGTCGGCGACGTCGCCGAGGGCAAGGCGATCAACAACGCGATGGGCGGCCACAAGCCTGCCGTCTACGCACCCAAGGCCGCGCTCGGCCACTCGGTCGGAGCCGTCGGCGCGGTGGAGTCCATCCTCACCGTGCTGGCCCTGCGCGACGGCATCATCCCGCCGACGCTGAACCTGCGTAACCTGGATCCGGAGATCGATCTGGACGTGGTCGCCGGTGAGCCGCGGTCGGGCAACTATCAATACGCGATCAACAACTCGTTCGGATTCGGTGGGCACAACGTTGCGCTCGCCTTCGGCAAGTACTGACATTCCGCTGTCCGGGCGCAACAGGAGGTTTACATGACGACGATGGCCCCCGAAACGGTCGGCGAATCGCTCGATCCGCGCGATCCGCTGCTGCGCCTGAGCACGTTCTTCGACGACGGCAGCGTCGAGCTGCTGCACGAGCGGGACCGCTCCGGCGTGCTGGCCGCGGCCGGCACCGTCAACGGGGTGCGCACCATCGCGTTCTGCACGGACGGCACCGTCATGGGTGGCGCCATGGGCGTCGAGGGCTGCGCGCACATCGTCAACGCCTACGACCAGGCCATCGAGGAGCAGAGCCCGATCGTGGGCATCTGGCACTCCGGCGGTGCCCGGCTCGCCGAAGGCGTCAAAGCCCTGCACGCGGTCGGCCTGGTGTTCGAGGCGATGATCCGCGCGTCGGGCTACATCCCGCAGATCTCGGTCGTCGTCGGGTTCGCCGCGGGCGGCGCCGCCTACGGGCCGGCGCTGACCGACGTGATCGTGATGGCCCCGGAGAGCCGCGTGTTCGTCACCGGCCCCGACGTCGTGCGCAGCGTCACCGGCGAGGACGTCGACATGGCCTCGCTCGGCGGCCCGGACACCCACCACAAGAAGTCCGGCGTCTGCCACATCGTCGCCGACGACGAACTCGACGCCTACGAGCGCGGCCGCCGGCTGGTCGGATTGTTCTGCCAGCAGGGCCATTTCGACCGCGCCAAGGCCGAGGCCGGCGACTCCGACCTGCATGCGCTGCTGCCCGAGTCGGCACGCCGCGCCTACGACGTGCACCCGCTCGTCGAAGCACTGCTCGATGAGGGCGTGCCGTTCGAGGAGTTCCAGGCCAAGTGGGCGCCGTCGATCGTCATCGGCCTGGGCCGGCTGTCCGGCCGCACCGTCGGCGTCATCGCCAACAACCCGCTGCGCCTGGGCGGCTGCCTGAACTCCGAAAGCGCGGAGAAGGCAGCGCGTTTCGTGCGCCTGTGCGACGCGTTCGGCATTCCGATCGTCAACGTCGTCGACGTGCCCGGCTACCTGCCCGGTGTGGATCAGGAGTGGGGCGGCGTGGTCCGCCGCGGCGCCAAGCTGCTGCACGCGTTCGGCGAGTGCTCGGTCCCCCGCGTCACGCTGGTGACCCGCAAGATCTACGGCGGCGCCTACATCGCGATGAACTCCCGCTCGCTCGGCGCGACGAAGGTCTACGCCTGGCCGGACGCCGAGGTCGCCGTGATGGGCGCCAAGGCCGCGGTCGGCATCCTGCACAAGAAGAAGTTGGCCGCCGTCGAGGACCCCGCCGAGCGCGAGGCTCTGCACGAGCAGCTGGCCGTCGAGCACGAGAAGATCGCCGGCGGTGTCGATTCGGCGATCGAGATCGGGGTCGTCGACGAGAAGATCGACCCGTCGCACACGCGCTCCAAGCTGACCCAGGCGCTGGCGGAGGCCCCGGCGCGCCGCGGCCGGCACAAGAACATCCCGCTGTAACCCGTTCGGCGCCGAAGCCGACGTTTTGGCGGGTTTGCGCGAGCGAAATCGACCATCACGTCGGTCTCGGTGGAAGAAGCGCTAGCCGACGGCTGGGAGCAATTCCTCGGCGGCCGCCAGCACCCGCTCGCGGTCGGCCTCGACGAGACCGATGCGGGTGCGACGGTCGACGATGTCGTCGACGGTCAACGCCCCCTCGTGGGTGACGGCGTACTCGAATTCCGCACGGATCACGTCGATGCCGTCGGCGACCGGCTCGGTGGGCCGTGCGCAGCCGGCGGCGGCGATGACGTTCGGCGCCTCAGCGCCGTAGCGGGCGACCAGCGATCCCGGCATCTCGGTCGGGTGGCGCAGCGTCGCAACAGGATTCGACGGCGCGCCGACCAGCGGCAGGTTGCGGGTCCGGCACTCGCCCGCGGTCAGGCCGCGCAAGGCGACCGCCCGATTCAGCACGTCCTCGGCCATGTAGCGGTACTCGGTGAGCTTGCCGCCGATCACGCTGATGACCCCCGACGGCGACACGGTGACCGCGTGGTCGCGCGACACGTCGGCGGTGCGACCGGCGCCCGCGTCGACCAGTGGCCGCAGGCCCGAGTACGCGCCGACCACGTCGGCCGGGGTCAACGCCGTGTCCAGCGCGGTGTTCACCGTGTCCAACAGGAACTTCACCTCGTCCTGCGTCGGCTCGGGCACATCGGGAATCGGGCCCGGCGCGTCCTCGTCGGTCAGGCCGAGATAGACGCGGCCGAGTTGCTCGGGCATCGCGAACACGAACCGGTTCAGCTCGCCGGGGATCGGAACGGTCAGCGCCGCAACGGGATTGCCGAACGTCGCCGCGTCGAACACCAGATGCGTGCCTCGGCTGGGCCGCAGCTTGATCGACGGGTCCACCTCCCCCGCCCACACACCCGAGGCGTTGATCACCGCGCCGGCGGTGATGTCACACGACTCGCCGGTCAGCTGGTCGGTGAGCGTGACCGTGGTGCCGGTGGCGTTCGACGCCGCGACGCGGGTCAGGATCCGTGCGCCGTGCTGGGCTGCCGTCCGCGCCACCGCGGTGACCAGCCGGGCGTCGTCGATCAGCTGTCCGTCGTAGGCCAGGAACGCGCCGTCGAGCCCGTCGCGGCGCACCGTGGGCGACAGCTCGATCGCCCGCGCGGCGTCGACCCGTCGGGACCGCGGCAACGTCGCAGCCGGTGTGCCCGCCAGCCTGCGCAGGCCGTCGCCGGCGGCGAAGCCGAATCGCACCAGCGCCCGCGAGGCGGGCTTCATCGACGGCAGCAGCGGCACCAGTTGCGGCATCGCCGTGACGAGATGAGGGGCGTTGCGGGTCATCAGGATTCCGCGTTCGACGGCACTGCGCCGGGCGATCCCGACGTTGCCGGTCGCCAGATAGCGCAGCCCGCCGTGCACCAGCTTCGAACTCCACCGGCTGGTGCCGAACGCCAGGTCGTGCTTTTCGATCAGCGCGACGCTCAACCCGCGCGTGGCGGCGTCCAGCGCGATGCCGGCCCCGGTGATGCCGCCGCCGATCACGACGACGTCGACGCGCTCGCCGTTGCACAGCGCCTCGAGTTCGGCAGCGCGGCGCGCCGCGTTCAACGCAGTGGAGCTCACGGGGCGAGGTATCCGTTCAGGGAGCGGGCGAGTTCGGCGTTGAGCGTGTCGCGGTCCAGCAGCTTCTCGACCATCTGCGCGGACTGGATGGTCGACTGCGTGATCAGCAGACACATCGCCGCCAACTGCTGCGGATCCCCTTGTCGCACACTGCCGTCCGCCTGCGCGGCGCTGATCGCCTGGGCAAGCGCATCGACCAGGATCATCTGGCTGGTGCCGAGGCGTTCGGCGATGTAGACCATGGCGAAGTCGGGGGCGTCGTGCAGCACCGACATGACGACATCGTCGTTGCGGAGATGCTCGGCCACCGCGACGACGCGCTGCACCAACGCCTCCCGGTCGCGTCCGCCACCACCCGGAATCGCGTCGAGCACACCGGCGATGCGGGAGGTCATCAGCGCGCCCAGCACACCGTTGGTGTCCGACCACCGGCGGTAGATGGTCGGACGGCTCATCCGGGCGCGCCGGGCGATCTCCGTCATCGTCACCCGTTTGACGCCGACGGCAAGCACGCAGGCCGCTGCGGCCGCGAGGACACGCTCCTCGACCGACGACTCATCGTTACGGATTGACGACATGTGTAATACTGTAACGCATGACGCGCCCCGACGCTCGCGATGCCGCCCTGCTGCCCCCGATGAAGTGGAACGCCTGGGGCGACCCGCACGAGGCGAAACCGCTGTCCGACGGCATCCGGGCGCTGCTGGAGCAGGCGCTCGGCGTGACCGAGTCCACGGTCCCGGAGTTGACGGCCGACGAGGTGAAGTTGCGGCCGTCCGCACTGGCCGACGCCGACCGCGACGCGCTGGCGCGGATCGTGGGAACCGACTACTGCCACGTCGACGATCGCGGCAGGCTGCTGCGCGCCGGCGGCAAGTCGACGCTGGACCTGTTGCGCCGCAAGGATTCTGGTGTGCAGGACGCGCCGGACGCGGTGCTGCTGCCGGCCGACGAAGACGAGATCGCCGAGATCCTGCAGTACGGCAGCGAGCACCGCATCGCGGTTGTGCCGTTCGGCGGCGGCACCAGCGTCGTCGGCGGGCTCGATCCGCTGCGCGGCGACTTCAGCGCCGTGATCTCGCTCGATCTGCGCCGCCTCGACGCGCTGCACTCGCTCGACGAGGTGTCCGGGGAGGCCGAACTCGGTGCCGGCCTGACCGGCCCGGACGCCGAGCATCTGCTGGGCGAACGCGGCTTCTCGCTGGGCCATTTCCCGCAGAGTTTCCAGTTCGCGACGATCGGCGGGTTCGCCGCGACCCGGTCGTCGGGCCAGGACAGCGCCGGCTACGGACGGTTCAACGACATGGTCCGCGGGCTGCGGGCGGTGACGCCTGCCGGGGCGCTCGACCTCGGCCGTGCGCCCGAGTCGGCGGCCGGCCCCGATCTGCGCCAGCTGCTGATCGGCTCGGAGGGCGTGCTGGGCGTCATCACCCGCGTGCGGGTGCGCGTGCATCCGGTGCCGACGGCGACTCGCTACGAGGCATGGTCGTTCCCGGACTTCGCGACGGGCGCCGACGCGCTGCGCGCGGTCGTGCAGACCGGGACGGGCCCGACGGTGATCCGGTTGTCCGACGAAGCCGAGACCGGCGTGAACCTGGCGACCACCGAGAGCATCGGCGAACAACAGATCACCGGCGGCTGTCTGGCGATCACGGTGTTCGAAGGCACCGAGGCGCACGTCGCCAGCCGGCACGCCGAGACGCGGGCCGTGCTCGAAGCCGCAGGCGGCACATCGCTCGGCGAGGATCCGGCGCGGGCGTGGGAGCACGGCCGGTTCGGTGCGCCGTATCTGCGCGACTCGCTGCTGGCGGCCGGTGCGCTGTGCGAGACGCTGGAGACCGCGACCAACTGGTCGAACGTGCCCTTGCTCAAGGCCGCGGTGACCGAGGCGCTGACCAGCGCGCTGGCCGAAACCGGCACGCCCGCCCTGGTGCTGTGCCACATTTCGCACGTGTATCCGACCGGGGCGTCGCTGTACTTCACCGTGGTGGCCGGCCAGCGCGGCAACCCGATCGAGCAGTGGCGCAAGGCCAAGACCGCCGCGTCGGACGCGATGATGCGCACCGGCGCGACGATCACCCACCACCACGCCGTCGGCGCCGATCACCGGCCGTGGATGCGCGACGAGATCGGCGACCTCGGTGTCGCGGTCCTGCGCGCGGTCAAGGAGACGCTCGATCCGGCGGGAATTCTCAACCCGGGCAAGCTGATCCCGTGACCGCGCAGGGCCGCATCACGATGCTGACCAACCCCGCGTCGGGGCACGGCAGCGCACCGCATGCGGCCGAACGCGCTGTCGCGCAGTTCCATCGGCGCGGCGTCGACGTCGTCGCGATCGCCGGAACCGATGCCGAGCACGCCCGTCGACTCGTCGAGGGTGCGCTGGAGCGTGGCATGGACGCGCTCGTCGTCGTCGGCGGTGACGGCATCATTTCCCTTGCGCTGCAGGTGCTTGCACAGACCGGCATCCCGCTGGGCATCATCCCCGCAGGCACCGGTAACGACCACGCGCGCGAGTTCGCGATCCCGACCCGCGATCCCGAGGCCGCCGCCGACGTCGTGGTCGACGGCGTGGAGCGGACGATCGACCTGGGCCGCATCCGCGGCGCCGACGGCTCCGACAAGTGGTTCGGCACGGTGATGGCGGCGGGCTTCGACTCGCTGGTGACCGACCGGACCAATCGCATGCGCTGGCCGCACGGCCGGATGCGCTACAACCTCGCGATGGTGGCCGAGCTGTCGAAGTTGCGGCTGTTGCCGTTTCGGCTGTCGTTCGACGGCGAGGAGGTGGCGACGGAGCTGACGCTCGCGGCGTTCGGCAACACCCGCAGTTACGGCGGCGGCATGCTGATCTGTCCGGACGCCGACCCGAGCGACGGGCAACTCGACGTCACGATGGTGGCGTCGGCGTCACGCACGAAACTGATCCGGTTGTTTCCCACGGTGTTCAAGGGCACGCACACCGACCTCGACGAGGTGCGCACTGCCCGCGCCAAGACCATCACCGTCGACTCCCCCGGGATCAACGCCTACGCCGACGGCGAGTACATGTGCCCGCTGCCCGTCGAGGTGTCGGCCGTGCCGGGCGCGCTGAAGATCCTGACCCCGGCTGCTCCCTAGAGAAGAGCTACCCGACTCCGCGGCTCAGCCAGCTGACCTCCGCGCCCGCACCGCCGTCGCGGTAGGGCTCCAGCGCCTCGTCCCACGCGGTGCCCAGCACCGAGTCTAGCTCCGCGGCGAGCATGTCGGCGCCCGAGGCCATCAGCGACCGCAGCCGCATCTCCCCGACCATCACGTCACCGTTGGCGCTCATCGCCCCGCTCCACAGCCCGAGCTGCGGGGTGTGGCACCACCGGTGTCCGTCGACGCCGGGACTGGGATCCTCGGTCACCTCGAAGCGCAGCACCGACCACGAACGCAACGCGCTGGCCAAGGCGCCGCCGGTGCCGACCGGGCCGACCCAATTGGTGACCGCGCGCAGCTGTCCGGGCATCGCCGGCTGCGGGGTCCACTTCAAATTCGCCCTTGCTTGAAGGGTCGACGACAACGCCCACTCGACATGCGGGCATACCGCAGCGGGTGAGGCATGGATGTAGACCACGCCCGTCGTCGCTTCGGCGAACTGGTTCGACGCACGCATCAGCTACTCCTTCGGCTCCACGAGGGACGTCTTCCCCAACGGCCTCTGCAGATCCGAATTACAGCTGTGTCGTGCGTGTCTATTGTGCCTTGTGAGACGCCTGTTGCGCTAGTCCGGGGTAAATTCTCTCAGGACTTCGTCAGACAACGCGGGCCACAGCTCATACGCCCACTCGCCGAAGTCGCGGTCGGTGAGCACCACCAGGGCCAGATCCGCCCGCGGGTCGACCCACAAAAACGTCCCTGACTGGCCGAAATGCCCGTAGGTCGCCGGCGAGTTCGCCGACCCCGTCCAGTGCGGCGACTTGTCGTCGCGGATCTCGAAGCCCAGCCCCCAGTCGTTGGGCCGCTGCACCCCAAAGCCGGGCAACACCCCGTCCAGACCCGGGAACTGCACCGAGGTGGCCTCGGCGTGCAGTTCGGCGGACACCGTCGCCGGGCGCAGTAGGTCGCCGGCGAACGCGGCCAGATCGGCGACCGTCGACGTGACGCCGTACCCGGCCGCCGCCGCGCCGCCGTCCAGCGTCGAGTCGGTCATCGCGAGCGGTTCGAACACCGCCTCGGTCAGGTACCGGTCGAACGCGATGTCGGTGGCCTTCTCGATCGTCTCGGCGAGCACCGCGAAGCCGTAGTTCGAGTAGACCCGGCGCTTGCCGGGTTCGGCCATCGTCTTCGCCTCGTGCATCGAGTAGCCGGCGGTGTGCGCGAGCAGGTGGCGGATCGTGGACCCCGCCGGCCCGGCGTCGGTGTCGAGCGCGACGGCGCCCTCCTCGACGGCGACCTGCGCGGCGCGCGCGGCCAGCGGTTTGGTCACCGACGCCAGCGCGAACCGACGCCGGGTGTCGCCGTGCTCGGCCAGGACTCCCGACGGGCCCACCACCGCGGCGGCGGCGTTGGGGACGGGCCACTCCGCTATCGCATCCAGCGCGCTCACCGCGCCGACTCTAATCGGCGCGGGTACTACTTCCGCGCGATGTAGTAGTTGTTGATCGGGTCCGACTCGATCTCGTGCAGCCGCACGCCGGTGAAACCGGCGTCCTCGAGCATGGTGGTGGCCAGCTGGTGACCCCAGCAGGTGCCGAGCCCGGCGCCGTCGAGCCCCAGCGACACGCTCATGCAGTGCATCGTCGACACCGTGTAGAGGTAGGTCGCCAGCGGTGAGCCGACGTTGTCCTCGAGTTGCGACGACGCCTTGATGTCGACCATCAGCAGATAACCGCCGGGCCGCAGCGCGCGGTAGATGTTCGAAAGCACCGCGGCCGGGGCGGCCTGATCGTGGATGGCGTCGAAAACCGTGACCACGTCGAAGCTTTCGGGCATCTCCAGAGTCGCCACGTCCGCGGCCACGAACGATGCGTTGGGCAGGCCGAGCCGCATCGCCTCGGCGCGCCCGACGGCCAACCCTTCCTCGGAGAAGTCGATGCCGGTGAACCTGCTCGCCGGAAAGGCCCGCGCCATCACGTTGATCGCGTGCCCGCTGCCGCAGCCGATGTCGGCGACGTCGGCGCCGTCGCGCAACAGTTGCGGCAACCCCTGATCAAGCGGCAGCACGACGTCGACGAGCGCGGCGTCGAACACCTCGCCGCTCTGCTCGGCCATCAGCGAATGGAACCGCGGGTACTCGCTGTAGGACAGGCCGCCGCCGGTGCGGAACCGCTCGACGATCTTCTGCTCGACCTCGCCGAGCAGCGCGATGAACTGCGCGACGCGCGCGAGGTTGTCCGGACCGGCCGCCCGCGTCAGCACCGCCGCCCGGTGGTCAGGCAGCGCATAGGTCCCGCTCGCCGCGTCGTAGTCCACGACCCGCGCGGTCACCACCCCGCCCAGCCATTCCCGTACGTACCGTTCGTTGAGCCCGGCCGCGTCGGCGATCCGCGCGCTGGTCGCGGGTTCGGTCAGCCCGGCCAGGGTGTCCCACAGCCCGGTCTGGTGGCCGATCGACAGCAGCAGCGCCAGGCTCGCGCTGTCGATCGCGCCGACGATGCGTCCGGCGAATTCCTCCGTGGTGTCGGTGAGGTCAACGGTGTCGGTCATGGGCCGGTCCTTCCCCGGGGTGCACGTGCAAGGTCAATCGCACTCGGTCAATTGCACAACGGCGCCGCCCCTCGCGCGGTTCAAACGAGTTGGATCGACCGTTTCGCCAGGCCCATCCAGTAGCCGTCGATCACCTGGCGCGGCGCCTGCCCGGGATCGGCCGACGCGCCGAGCGCCACGAACAGCGGCGACCAGTGCTCGATCGTCGGATGCGCGTACGGCATCCCCGGCGCGCGGTGGCGGAAGTCGATCAGCGCGTCGACGTCGCCGGCGGCCAGGGTGTCGGCCGCCCAGGCGTCGAACTCCACCGACCACTGCGGCGGGTCGGCATTCGGTGACCAGTCGTCGAGGAACGGCAGCCCGTGCGTGGTGAACCCGGACCCCATGATCAGCACGCCCTCGTCGCGCAGCGGGCGCAGCCGCTCGCCGAGGCGCAGCAGCGCGGCCGGGTCCAGCGTCGGCATCGAGATCTGCAGCACCGGGATGTCGGCGTCGGGATACATGACCGTCAGCGGGACGTAGGCGCCGTGGTCGAGCCGACGGTCGGGATGGCGCCGGACCGGGCCGTCGCCCGACACCAACGCCTCGACGCGCTCGGCCAGCTGTTCGGCGCCCGGCGCGTTGTACGTCGTTTCGAAGTAGCGCTGCGGGAAGCCCCAGAAGTCGTAGGTCAACGGGGTGTCCGCCGAGGTCGAGCCGATGGTCAGCGGCTCGGATTCCCAGTGCGCGGATACGACGAGGATCGCCGCGGGGCGGGGCAGCTCGCGGGCCCAGGCCGCCAGCTGGCTCACCCACAGCTCGTCGTCGACCAACGGCGGCGCCCCGTGAGACAGATAGAGCGCCGGAAAGGGTTCGGCCATGGTTCGAGTGTGCCCCCTTCGCCTATTAGGTTGTACGCATGAGCCAAACGGTGCGCGGTGTGATCTCACGGAAGAAGGGCGAACCAGTCGAGGTCGTGGATGTGGTCATCCCCGATCCGGGTCCCGGCGAGGTGGTCGTCAAGGTCACCGCCTGCGGGGTGTGCCACACGGACCTGACCTATCGCGAGGGCGGAATCAACGACGAGTACCCGTTCCTGCTCGGCCACGAGGCCGCCGGCACCGTCGAATCGGTCGGCGATGGGGTCACCAACGTCGAGCCGGGCGACTTCGTCATCCTCAACTGGCGCGCGGTGTGCGGACAGTGCCGCGCCTGTAAGCGCGGTCGCCCGCACCTGTGCTTCGACACCCACAACGCGGCCCAGAAGATGACGCTGACCGACGGCACCGAGCTGACGCCCGCGCTGGGCATCGGCGCGTTCGCCGACAAGACCCTGGTCCACGAAGGCCAGTGCACGAAGGTCGATCCGGAGGCCGACCCCGCGGTCGCCGGGCTGCTGGGCTGCGGCGTGATGGCCGGGCTGGGCGCCGCGGTCAACACCGGCGCGGTCAACCGCGACGACACCGTGGCCGTGATCGGTTGCGGCGGTGTGGGTGACGCCGCGATCGCCGGGGCGCGACTCGTCGGCGCCAAGCGCATCATCGCCGTCGACACCGACAACAAGAAGCTCGACTGGGCGCGCGAGTTCGGCGCCACCCACACGATCAACGCCCGCGAGCTGGATCCGGTGGAGACCATCCAGGACCTGACCGACGGCTTCGGCGCCGACGTCGTCATCGACGCGGTCGGCCGGCCGGAGACCTGGAAGCAGGCGTTCTACGCCCGCGACCTGGCCGGAACCGTTGTGCTGGTGGGCGTTCCGACGCCCGACATGACGCTGGAGATGCCGCTGATCGACTTCTTCTCGCGCGGCGGGTCGCTGAAGTCCTCGTGGTACGGCGACTGCCTGCCTGAGCGCGACTTCCCCACGCTGATCAGCCTGTACCTGCAGGGCCGCCTGCCGCTGGAGAAGTTCGTGACCGAACGCATCGGCATCGACGACGTCGAAGAGGCGTTCCACAAGATGCACGGCGGCCAGGTACTGCGCTCGGTGGTGGTGTTGTGATGAACGGCGGACCGATCGGCCGGGTGGTCACGCACGGCACCTTCGAACTCGACGGCGGCAGTTGGGAAGTCGACAACAACATCTGGGTCGTCGGCGATGACAACGAGGTAGTGGTGTTCGACGCCGCCCACGACGCAGGCCCGATCGTCAATGCGGTCGGCGGCAGGCATGTGGTCGCGGTCGTGTGCACCCACGGCCACAACGATCACGTCACCGTCGCGCCGGAGCTGGGCCATGCGCTCGACGCCCCGGTGTTGCTGCATCCCGCCGACGACGTGCTGTGGCGAATGACGCACCCGGACATCGACTTTCGGTCGGTGTCCGACGGCGACACGCTGACGGTGGCCGGCACCGAACTGCGCGCGCTGCACACCCCCGGCCACTCGCCGGGTTCGGTGTGCTGGCATGCGCCCGAACTGAACGCGGTGTTCTCCGGTGACACCCTGTTCCAGGGCGGGCCGGGCGCGACGGGCCGGTCCTACTCGGACTTCCCGACCATCCTCGAGTCCATCTCGGGCCGGCTCGGCAAGTTGCCCGGCGAGACCGTCGTCTACACCGGGCACGGCGACTCCACCACCATCGGCGACGAGATCGTGAACTACGACGACTGGGTGGCGCGCGGCCACTGAAAGTGGCCATCAACATGAGCCACTGAAAGTGGCACTAGGCCTGGTTGAGGATGCGGCGTTTCTCGGCCTGGAACTCGTCCTCGGTGAGGGCTCCCGAGTCGCGCAGCGCCGCCAATTGCCGGAGCTGTTCGAGCCGGATGCCCTGGTCGCTCGGCGGCCGGCCCGCCGAAATCGAGGGCACCGCCGTCAGGTTCGGCGGGCCGTCGACGGTGAGCACCTCGTGCGGCGCGAGCGGTCGCGCCGCCTTGTTGACCCGCCCCGACCAGATCAGCGCGGCGACGAGTTCGACCACACCGACCGCGGCGAGCGCACCGCACAGCCACAGCAGCCAGCCGTATGAGCTGCCGTGGCCGAACGCCAGCCGCGGGCTGATGTAGCCGCCGACGTCGCCGTCGGTGGTGACCTCGTAGGCCCCGGCCTGCGCCACGTCGACGACCCAGACGCGCACGCGGGTGTCGCTGTTCACTGTGGTTGTCCCGCCGACGCTTTCGGTGACGACGGGATCGGCGGCGCCGGGCGGCGGTTCGATGTTGACGCTGATCTGTGGGATCGGGAAGCCGCTCGTCGGCTGGCCGGTGTCGACGGTGTGGAAGCTCACGGTCACCTCGCCGGCCGGCAGGTCGACGGTGCCGCTGCCCGGGATCGGCACCTCCCCGTAGGCGTCGAACTCGTCGAACACGAACGCGCTGAGCACCAGCGTGACGATGAATCCGACGACCGACAGCACCAGGGTGACCACGGCGACGATGACGGCGACCCGTGAAGCGACCCGTGCGCTCATGCGCGAAAGTCTGTCATGACAGGTGTCTCGGCGTCGCGCCATTGCCACGCGTCGACCAACCTTCCTGGGCGGCGCCGAGCGGCGGGGACTACCGTCGGAACTGATCGACCTGTCGTTTGCAAGTCCACGGAGGTGGCGGTGCCCGAATCCAGCATCGTCGTGCGGCCGGAGCCGATGGATAGCGGGAAGTACACCGCCGGCTCGCGGTTACAGGCGGCCGGATTGCAGCCCGCGATCAAGCTGTTCGAAGATGCGGCGGCGGCCGTGCCGATGCCGCGGGCGCCGCAGCCGCTCGTGATCGCCGACTACGGCGCCTCGACCGGACACAACTCGCTGCTGCCCATCTGCTCGGCAATCGCGGTGCTGCGCAAGCGGACCCGCGTGGATCATTCGACGCTGGTGGTGCACACCGACGTGCCGGACAACGATTTCACCGCGTTGTTCCGCACGCTGTCCGAGGATCCCGACAGCTATCTGAGCAAGGACGCCAACACGTTCGCCTCGGCGATCGGGCGGTCGTTCTACAGCCAGATCATGCCGTCCAGCAGCGTTCACCTGGGCTGGAGTTCGTGGGCGGTGCAGTGGCTCAGCCGCGTCCCTGCCCCGGTGCCCGATCATGTCCACGTCGCCTACAGCCGCGACGAGGCGGTGCGCGCCGCGTACGCCAGGCAGGCCGCCCACGACTGGCACGAGTTCATCGCGTTCCGGGGCCGCGAGTTGCGCCGCGGCGGCCGCCTGGTGGTGATGACGATGGGCGTCGGCGACGACGGCGAGGTCGGGCACCGTCCGGTGCTGACGGCGCTGGTCGACGCGATCGAGGAGTTGGTGGCCGCCGGGGTGATCACCGCCGAGGAGGCGCACCGGATGGACCTGCCGATCGTCGGCCGCTCGGAGTCCGACTTCTGCGCCCCGTTCGCGCCGAAGGGCCGATTCGAGCAACTCGAGATCGAACACCTGGAGATCTTCGACGCCGAGGACCGGTACTGGAACCAGTACCGCGCCGACGGCAACGCCGCCACGTTCGGCGCGCAGTGGGCGGCGTTCTGCCGGGCCGCGGTGTTCCCGACGCTGGCGGGCGCGCTCGACGGCGGCGCCGCCGGCCCGCGGTCGGCGGAATTCTTCGACCGGCTGGAGCGCGGCGTCGCGGCCCGCCTGGCCGCGGCGCCCGAGCAGTCCCGGATCCCGATGGCGCATGTGGTGCTGCTGAAGAGGCCGAAGGTGCAGTGAGCGCTCAACCGGCGATGCGGTCGCGAAAGGTGTTGCGGTAGTTCTGCGGTGGCACACCGGTCAGCCGGCGGAACTGGTCGCGGAAGTTGGCCGGGGAACTGAACCCGACCTCGCGTCCGATCCGTTCGACGCCGTGGTCGGTGCTCTCCAGGAGTTGCTGCGCGTGCCGGATCCGTACCCCGGTGAGCCACTGCATCGGCGTCTGGCCGGTCTCGGACTGGAACCGGCGATTGAGCGTGCGCACGCTCAGCGCCGCCTGCGCGGCGAGGTCGGCCAGGGTGAGGTCGCGGTGTGCGTTGTGCTCGATCCAAGCCAGCAGGTCGTCGAGCGTCGTCTGCGCGGCGATCGCGTTGAGCCCTGGCCGGTTGCGCACGATGAACTGCGCCTGACCACCGCTGCGGTGCAACGGTGCGACGGCCATGCGGGCCGAGTCGGCGGCCACCGCGGTGCCGTGGTCGCAGGCCACCATGTGCAGGCACAGGTCCAGTCCGGCCGACGCGCCCGCCGCGGTGAGGATCCGGCCCTCGTCGACGTAGAGCACGTCGGGGTCCAGGCGCACGGCGGGATACCGGCGCTGGAACTCGTCGGCGGCCGCCCAGTGCGTCGTCGCGCGCCGGCCGTCGAGCAGACCGGCCTCGGCGAGGATGAACGCGCCGGTGCAGATCGACGTCACCCGCGCTCCCCTGTCGTAGGCGGCCCGTAACGCGTCGAGGACGTCCGCCGGGACCTCGCCGTCGATGTCCTCGCGACCGGGAACGACGACGGTGTCCGCGGCGGACAGATCGGCGATGCCGTACTCGGTGGCGATGCCGATCGGCCCCGCCTTCACGACCGGCGCGGTGCCGCACACCATGATCCGGTATCCCGGTTCACCACAAGACAATTGGACGCGGCCGAACACCTCGATGGCGGTGCTCAGGTCGAAGGCGATGGTATCCGGCAGTGCCAGGACCGCGACGGTGTGCACCACCGCAGCCTAGCAGGAGGCTGGCAATTTCCCGGCGCTGACGCTTGATCTGGCCAGCGTCAGGGGCCCGGCGGGGCCGGGATCTGCGGCGCGGGCACCCACGGCAGGCCCGGGATCGTCGGATACGGCGCGGTCAGCGTCGGCGGGGTCCACACCGGGGGCTGCGTCGTCGGCGGCGGTTCCGGGCTCGGGGGCGGCGGCTCGGTCGGCGGCGGTGGCTCGGTGGCCGGGGGCGGCTCGGGCGACGGCGGCGGCTCGGGCGACGGCGGCGGTTCGGATGGCGGCGCCGTGACGGTCTGCGTGACCGGCGGCGGCTGGTAGACCGTCTGCGGTGGCGGCGCCTCGGCCGTCGGCTCTGGTTCGGGCGAGGGCGGCGCGGTGGTGGCGGGTTTCGGGGTGACGGTCATCGGCGGCGCGGTCGTCGACGCGGGCTCCGGCGGCGACTCGTCGCCGGTCATCACCCACACCACCGCGGCCAGCAGTGCCACGAGCACCGCGATCACGCCGCCGGCCAGCGGTACGGCGGGATTGCGGTACCACGGCACCGGCCGCGGCGGGATGTCGTCCCAGGACTCCTCTTCGAACTGCATCTGCGGGCGGACCTCGGCCGCGCCGCCGTACTCATACGGGTCGGTGGCCGCCACCTCGGGCGGCTCGTCGGCGTCGGACCAGGCGAGCGCCCCGAAGCTGCCCGACTGCGGCGCGGCATCGGCGGGCACCTCGGGCGCCATCGCCGTCGCCGCGCCCGCTGCGGCGGCCGCCTCGGGCGCCGGTGACATCGCGGTCATACCTTCCTCGACGGTGCCACGCACGGCGGCCAACCCACCGCCGATCGCCGCGGCCAGTTCGGGCTGACCCGTGGTGATCACCGGCACCCGGAACCGCTCCGACAGCGTCGTGGTGATGATGGGGATGCGCGCGCCGCCGCCGACCGACGCGACCGCGGCCAGTTCGCGCACCCCGTTGCGTTCGATCGTGTCCTGCAGCGCGTCGGCGAAGCCGGACAGCGGCCCGCGCAGCACGTCGTCGAGTTCGGTGCGGGTCAGCCGCACGTCGCTGCGGTGCCCGGGCAGTTCGGCGACCAGGGAGGTGAACGACGCGGTGGAGAGCCGCTCCTTGGCGCCGCGGCACTGCGCCCGTAGCCGGGTCAGCGACCCGATCGACGAGGTGCCCGACAGGTCGATGGTCCCGGCCGCTGACAGATCCTCGATGACGTGGGTCAGCAGCGCCTGGTCGACCAGATCGCCGGACAGGTCGGTGTGGCGCACCGTCGACCCGATCGGCGCGAAGCCGTTGCCGGCGTCGACCAGGGTGATGCTGGTCCCGGTGCCGCCAAAGTCACACAGCGCGATGACGCCGCGGGTCGGCAGGCCGGGGTCGTTCTGCAGCGCGGTCAGCGCCGCCACCGAATCGGCCACCAGCACCGGGCGCCGGAACTCGTCGAGGTCGGCGAGCGCCGTCCGCAGCGCCTCCACGGCCGCGGGCCGCCAGTGCGCCGGATGCGTCACCGCGGCGGGTTCGCTGACGGGGCGGCCGCCGCCGACGGCGTAGAGCATGGCGCGCAGCGCGTCGGCGAGCACGGTGTCGGCGCGGTGCGTGGAACCGTCGGCGGCCACGATGCCGACCGGGTCGCCGACGCGGTCGACGAAATCGGTCAGGATCAGACCGCGCTCGTTGAGGTTGCGGTTCTCGCTGGGCACGCCGACCTCCGGCGGCCGGTGCGCGAACCGCGTCAGCACCGGGGACCGGGTGACCGCTGCCCTGCCCACCACGACGGCCGTCAGGTTGGTCGCACCAACCGACAGCCCTACGCCGTCCACCATCACTCCCCGTCCCGCTGTTTCGCGTCCCGTCAGCGGATGGTGCCCGCGCCGGGGATCAATGGCAAATCCAGCGCCGTCACCCAGCCCGGCGACCGGTCGTTGACGGCGGGCACGGCGTTGAGCGCGCGCAGGCCCGTCGCCAGGCAGCCGGCGGCCGCAGCGTCGCGGCCCGAGCCGTCGGTGAACCGGAACGCGGTCTCCTGGAAGATGCTGGGCGTGCCTTCGATGTCGACGCGGTAGACGTCGTTCTCGTTGCCCGACGGCCACTCCGGCGCAGCGTCGTCGCCGATGCGGTTGACGTGTTCGAGTTGGATACGGGTCTCACCCTGGTACACGCCGTTGATGGTGAACCGCACGGCCGCGACGTGACCCGCCGGGATCACCCCCTTGGCCGACTTGCGGTCGGTTGGGGTCACCCATTTGTCGTACGTGGTGGTGATCTCGTCGAGCATGATTCCCGCCGCGTGCGCGATCATCGGAACCGTTGCACCCCAAGCGAATACGAGGATGTCAGACGTCTCGAGCATCGCCTTCTTCTCGGGTGGGCGGCCGATGCCCATCTCGCGCTCGTAGTCACCGGTGTAGTTGGTGTAGTCCAGCAGCTCGGACGCGCGGACCTTGCGGACTTCCGAGCACAGCCCCATCAGCGTCATCGGGAACAGGTCGTTGGCGAAACCCGGATCGATGCCGGTGGTCAGGCACGACGACTCACCCAGTTCGCAGGCCGCGGTGATCGGCTCGATCCAGTTCGGCGGGTTGAGGTGCATGGTCGGCCACACCCACGGCGTCATCGCCGTCGAGCAGACGTCGATGCCGGCCCGCAGGAACCGGGTGATCAGCCCGATGTTGTCGTCGGCGTGCGCGGCGGTCGGCCCGTAATGCACCAGCGCATCGGGTTTCAGCGCGATCAGCGCGTCGACGTCGTCGGTCGCGGTGATCCCGAGCGGGCTGTCCAGTCCGCAGATCTCGCCGACGTCGCGGCCCACCTTGTCGGGGTTGCTCACGCCGACACCGATCAACTCGAACAGCGGGTGCTTGACGATCTCGGGGATCACCATCTTGCCGACGAACCCGGTGCCCCACACCACGACACGCTTGGCGCCAGAATCCATTGCCACGGGCTACACCATAGGCGGGTGCCACCGCCGACCGTCGCGAAAGCTAGAGGTTGATCGGATCGGTCGGCTGCACGGTCCCGGTGCTGTCCTTCAGCGACGCCTTGAATTGCATTGCCCGGTACGGCCAGCCGGTCGCGGTGTTCCACTGCGAGACAACCAGGCCGATGCCGCCGTCGACGTCGAAGCGCGACCCGGGCAGCAGGTATCCGCCGTACAGCTGGGCGACCTGATTGTCGCGGTGGTTCTCCGTGTCCCAGGCCGATCCGGTGACGGGGATCTGGATCGGCGTGGTGTGCATGTTGGCCACCGGCGAGTCCACCACCCGGTAACCCAGCGCGTAACCGGAGGCAAGGAAACCGCCCAGCACCCACTTGCCGGTCCGGACGCGGCGGAACGTCAACTCGCCCCAGCGTTCCCCGACGGGCGTGATCGGTGTCGCCGTGGTGCCCCACCGCCAGCGGCCGTCGATGAACCCCCAGCTGTGATAGCGCGTCCGGTCACCGATGTGAGCCGGCCGGACCCGCATCAGGATGATGCCCTTGTCGCGCTGAAAACCCGTCGCCGCCACGTAAACCCAGCCGTCGTCGGGGTCGTGGTCCCAGGCCCAGCACTGGGCGTGGCCGTCGTGCAGCGCCGCCGGGAACTTGGCCTTCCGCCCCATGTGCGTCCACGTGACGCCGCTGTCGTCGGACCGCCAGATCTCGGTCCACACGACGGTGCCGAAGCCGCGGTTGACGATGGCGTGCAGGTACATCGAGTCGCCGACGGTCAGTAGGTCAGACGGGATCACCGTGCTGATCCCGCCTCGGCGCCAGCCGCCTGCGGCGTCGTCATGCACGTAGTGCCACAGTTGGTGCGCGTAGTCGGGGTCGCTGCCGCCGGCGCGTTCGTAGACGATTTCGTGGTCGGCATCGCCGCTGCCGACCAGCACGACCGGCGAGCGCCAGTGGCCCTCCCCGACCCGCTCGCCCGAGAAGGTGTCACCGAACACCGACACCAGTGTGCCGTTCGGCGCGATTGCCGATGCCCCGAGGTCGGTGCAGGTGACGCCCCAGCGGTCGGTCAGCCCGGGACCGGTCAGGTCCACCAGTTTGCCGCCGCGAAAGGGCATCTAGAAGCAGCGGCGCAGGCCGCCCGGTTCGCAGATCAACGGATACGGGGTGACGGGGATGTCGAGCGGTCGGCTGTACGTCATCGTCAGAGGCAGCTCCACCATCCCGGCCGGCTGATCGCACACACCGGCGCCGTTGAAGATCTGCACGCTGCCGGTCAGCGTCGCCCCGTCGAACGAGTAGATCTCCTTCTGCAGGGCCGTGCTGCCGTCCGGGCACGTTTTCACCGAGTCGAACGTGTTCGACTGAAACGTCCAGCGGCCACCTATCTGCGTGGCCTCCGATCCGCCGCGGCCGGCGGGCGTGACCTTGAGCCGGCAGGCGACCGGGAGGATCAGCGGCTCGCGCAGGTCGCCGACCGTCGGTACACAGATCGGGTAGATCTCCCACGTGGTCTCGGCTTGACCGTCGATCCGCACGGTGTAGTTGCCCTCGGGGGTGTCCGGCGACTTCACGTCGCCCTGCGCGCCGGCGACGCCTGCGGCGCTGAGCGCGACGCCGGCGACCAGCATCACGGCGGTGAGCATCCGCGCGATCGTCTTTCTCAACCTCGTGCCCTTCCGCTGTCCACAGTGCATACGAGTATCACAGTGTGCACGGCGCCCCGTCACAGCTTTGCCCGGCTCCGCGTTTCGGCGACCACCGCTGCGGGGTAAAGACGGGGCACGCGATTCGGGGAGAGATCTGTGAAACGAGTGGTGACGGCCGTGGCGGCCCTCGCCACAGCGATGCTCGCGGCGATCATGGTGGCCGGCTGTTCGACCGGCGAAGGGGTCGACCTCGGTGAGTCGTCGGACAATCTGATCGCTGCGATCGCCGGGGAACCCGACCAGCTCGACCCCCAAAAGACGAGCGCGTACTTCTCGTTCGAGGTGCTCGAGAACGTCTTCGACACGCTCGTCGAACCCGACGCCGCGCTGGAGATGCGGCCGGCGCTCGCGCAGTCGTGGGAGGTCAGCCCCGACCAGCTGACTTGGACATTCCGGCTGCGCCCGGGCGTGACGTTTCACGACGGCAGACCGTTCACCGCCGACGACGTCGTGTACTCCTACCGCCGCATCATCGACGAGCAGTTGACGAACGCCGACAAGTTCAGCGCGGTCACCGATGTCCGGGCCGTCGACCCGATGACCGTGGAGATCCGGGTCAAGCAGCCGACACCGAACCTGCTGACCAATCTCGGCGGGTTCAAGGGCATGGCGATCGTGCAGCGCGCCAACGTCGAAAGCGGGCAGATCGCGAGTCACCCGATCGGCACCGGCCCGTTCGCGTTCCAGTCGCAGAAGAGCGGGGACTCGATCACGCTGGCAGCCAACCCGTCCTACTGGGGCGGCGCCCCCGCGGTCGCCGGGGTGACGTTCCGCTTCATCTCCGAACCGTCGACGGCACTGTCGGCGCTGCAGGCCGGCGAGGTCGACTGGACCGATTCCATTCCGCCGCAGCGGGTGGCGCAGCTGCGCGACGACGAGTCGCTGCACCTGGCGGTGACCGCGAGCAACGACTACTGGTATCTCGCGCTCAACGAGGCCCGACGACCGTGGAACGACGTGCGGGTGCGCCAGGCCGTCGCCTACGGCATCGACCGCGACGCGATCGTCCAGGCCACCAGTTACGGCACTGCTGTCGCCAACCAGCTGGCAATCCCCGAGGGCAATCCCTGGCACACCGACTACGACCGCTACCGCTATGACCCCGATGAGGCCAACCGGCTGCTCGACGAGGCCGGCGTCGGTGACGCAACGATGGACATGCTGGTCACCAGCGAGTACCCCGAGACCGTGACGGCCGCGCAGGTGATCGCCGATAACCTTGCGCCGCTGGGCATTACGGTCAACATTCGCACCGTCGACTTCGCGACCTGGCTCGACGAACAGAACTCCGGCAACTTCGACATGCTGATGATGGGATGGCTGGGCAACATCGACCCGGACGACTTCTACTACGCCCAGCACCACACCGACGGCACCAGCAACGCCCAGAAGTTCTCCGACCGCGAGGTCGACCGGCTGCTCGACGCCGGCCGCGTCGAAACCGACCGGGCGGCGCGCAACGACATCTACCGCAGGGCCGCCACGCGCATCGCCGACGAGGTCAGCTACATCTACCTGTACAACCCATCGGTGATCCAGGCGTGGGTGCCAAACCTGTCGGGATACGAGGCCCGCCGCGACGGCGCCGTGCGGTTCCGCACGGCGGACCTGTCCGAGGACCGGGCCGCATGAGCCGGTGGGTGAGCCATCCCGTCGTGCGCTTCGTCGCGCGGCGGTTGGCGTATTCGGCGGTGGTGTTGCTCGGGGTGCTGATTGTCAGCTTCGCGTTGGTGCACCTGGTCCCCGGCGACCCGGTGCGGATCGCGCTCGGCACCCGCTACACCCCGCAGGCCTACGAGGCGCTGCGCACGGCGAGCGGCCTCGACCAACCGATTGTGGGGCAGTTCTTCTCCTACATCGGCTCCGCGCTGCGGGGTGACCTCGGCGTCAGCTTCCGCAACGGCGACCCGGTGACGCAGATTCTGCTCGACCGGCTGCCCGCGACGGTGTCGCTGGCCGCGGTGGGCATCGTGATCGCGTTGCTGATCGCGATTCCGGCCGGCATCTGGTCGGCGCTGCGCGAAGGCAAGGTGAGCGACGCGATCGTGCGGGTCGGCAGCCAGTTCGGGGTGTCCATCCCGGACTTCTGGATGGGCATCCTGCTGATCGCGCTGTTCGCCTCGACGCTGCATTGGCTGCCGACGTCGGGATACCGCCCGCTGCTGACGGATCCGGGTGGGTGGCTGCGCCATCTGATCCTGCCCGCGCTGACGGTCGGTCTGGTCGCCGGCGCCATCATGACGCGCTACGTGCGCTCGGCGGTGCTCGAGGTCGCCGCGATGGGATATGTGCGCACGGCCCGATCCAAAGGCCTTGCCCCGCAGGTGGTCACGCTGCGCCACACTGTGCGTAACGCGTTGATCCCGATCCTGACGATCACCGGTATCCAACTGGCGACGATCATGTCGGGCGTCATCGTCGTCGAGGTGGTGTTCGCGTGGCCCGGTCTGGGCCGACTGGTCTACAACGCGGTCGCCGCGCGCGACTACCCCGTCATCCAGGGCACCATCCTGCTGATCGCGGCGCTGTTTCTGTTGATCAACCTGATCGTGGACGTGCTCTACGCGGTCGTCGACCCGAGGATCCGGCTGTCATGACCGCACCGACCAGGACGTCGTCGTGGCGGCTGCTGATGGCCAACCCGGTCACGGTGGTCAGCGTCGCGCTGCTGGTGGTGATCGCGTTCGTCGCGGTCACCGCCAATTGGATTGCGCCGTACGGCATCAACGACGTCGACGTGCCGAATGCGCTGCGGCCCCCCAGCGGGGCGCACTGGTTCGGCACCGACGAACTGGGCCGCGACGTGTTTTCCCGTGTGTTGGTCGCCACGCAGGCCTCGATGCGGGTCGCGGTGATCAGCGTGGCGTTCGCGGTGGTGGTCGGGGTGACGGTCGGCGTCGTCTCCGGCTACCGGGGCGGCTGGCTGGACACGGTGTTCATGCGGGTGGTCGACGTGATGTTCGCGTTCCCGGTACTGCTGCTGGCGCTGGCGGTGGTGGCGATCCTGGGACCGGGTGTGACGACGACGATCCTGGCGATCGGCATCGTCTACACGCCGATCTTCGCGCGGGTGGCGCGGGCCAGCACGATGAGCGTGCGGGTCGAACCGTTCGTGTCGGTGTCGCGCAGCATGGGCACCGGCCACCTGTACATCCTCGGGCGCCACATCGTCCCGAACATCGCGGGGCCGCTGGTGGTGCAGACGTCGCTGTCGTTGGCGTTCGCGATCCTGTCCGAGGCAGCGTTGTCGTTCCTGGGCTTGGGGATTCAACCGCCGCAGCCGTCGCTGGGTCGGATGATCTTCGACTCGCAGGGTTTCGTGACGCTGGCGTGGTGGATGGCGGTGTTCCCCGGCGCGGCGATCTTCGTCGCGGTGCTGGCGTTCAACCTGCTCGGCGACGGGTTGCGGGACGTGTTGGATCCGAAGCAGCGCACGATGATCGAGGCCCGGAGGGCGAAGTGACCGACCCGGTGTTGAGCGTGCGCGACCTGAGGGTCGGCATCGGCAGGCGCGAGATCGTGCACGGCGTGTCGTTCGACGTGCACCGCGGGCAGACGCTCGGCATCGTCGGTGAGTCCGGGTCGGGCAAGTCGATGACCGTGCTGGCTGCGACCGGACTGCTCGATGCGCCCGGTGCGACGGTCGCCGGAACCAGCACGCTGACAACGGAATCGGGGTCGGTGCAGTTGGTCGGTGCGTCGAACCGCCGACTGCGCAGCGTGCACGGCGGTCAGATCGGTTTCGTGTTCCAGGATCCGGGCACATCGCTGAACCCGCTGTTGACGCTGGAGCGCCAGATCACCGAATCGCTGGAGGCGCATCGCAAGATGGGTCGGCAGCAGGCGCGGGGGCGTGCGCTCGAGTTGCTCACCGCCGTCGGCCTGCCCGATCCGGAGACCAAGCTCGGGGCCTACCCGCATCAGTTGTCGGGCGGGCAGAAGCAGCGGGTGATGATCGCGATCGCGATGGCGTGCGACCCGGCGCTGCTGATCGCCGACGAACCGACCACCGCGCTGGACGTCACGACCCAGGCGCAGATCATCGAGCTGGTGGCCCAGTTGCAGCGCGACTTCGGCACCGCGGTGGTGTGGATCAGCCACGACCTCGGGGTGATCGGTCAGGTGGCCGACGACGTGACGGTGTTGCGCAGCGGTGAGGCGGTCGAACAAGCCTCGGTCAGCGACGTTTTCGACCACCCCGGCCACGACTACACGCGCGAGTTGCTCGCCGCGCGCCCGCTGATCGGCCGCGACGGCCCCCCGGCGGCGCCCGACGCCTCGGTCCTGCTCGACGTCGCGGGTCTCGACGTGCGCTTCGAGATCAGCACACCGGTCGGCAAGTCGAGCGTGCATGCGGTCAAGGACCTGTCGTTTCAGATCCGGCGCGGCACGACGCTGGGGCTCGTCGGCGAATCAGGCTCGGGCAAGTCGACGGTCGCGGCCGCGCTGACCGGCCTGGTGCAGCCGGACGCGGGCACCGCGACCCTCGACGACGTCGACGTGTTCGGGGTGCGCGGGTCGGCGCAGAAGGCGATGCGACGGCGGATCGGCCTGGTGTTCCAGGACCCGTTCTCGTCGGTCAATCCGCGCGCCCGCGTCGCCGCGACGATCAGCGAGCCGCTGATCGTGCACGGGCTGGCCAAGGGCAGGCACGCCCGCGCGCAGCGGGTCGCCGAACTGCTCGACCTCGTCGGGCTGCCGTCGGAGTACGCGTCGCGGTTCCCGCACGAGCTGTCCGGAGGTGAACGCCAGCGGGTGAGCATCGCGCGGGCGCTCGCCGGTGAACCCGATCTGTTGATCCTCGACGAAGCGACTGCGGCGCTGGATGTTTCGGTTCAGGCGCGCGTGCTGGAGTTGCTGGCGAAGCTGCAGCGGGAACTGGGACTGACGTACCTGTTCATCGCGCACGACCTGGCGATCGTGCAGCAGGTCAGCCACGACGTGCTGGTGATGCGCGACGGGGCGGCGGTCGAGTACCGGCCCGCCGCGGAGCTGTTCGCGTCGCCGCACGACGAGTACACCCGGGCGCTGCTGGCCGCTGTCCCGCCGGAACGCCCGCGGGCCGTCGCGCCCGGGGCGCCGAAATAGCGCAGCGGCGGGCCCAGCCGCGAATTTGCACACAGGGTCGTGGATCGGCCGCCGCAACGACCCTCAACGCAATAACCAGCCCGACCGTCCCGCCGCAATCGATCGAACAGCCCTCACCTCTCACTCGCCGCAGCGGCGGGCCCAGCCGCGAATTTTGCACACAGGGTCGCGGATCGTCCGCCCCAACAACCCTCAACGCAAAAACCAGCCCGACCGTCGCGCCGGGCGATCGAACAGCCCTCACCTCTCACTCGCCGCGGCCATGAGAGGGTCTACAACCATGACTCAACTCGACGGCAAGGTCGCATTGGTGACGGGCGCTTCGGCGGGGCTGGGCGCGGCGGTCGCGCAGCTGTTCGCCGAACGCGGCGCGAAGGTGTTCGGCATCGCCCGCGACGCCGAGCGAATGGCGGAGGTGTTCGAGCAGGTGCCCGGCGGGCGGTTCGCGTCGGTCGACGTGACGTCCGCGGCAGCGTGCCGCGACGCCGTCGCGCAGTGCGTCGCCGAGTTCGGCCGGCTCGACGTGCTGGCCAACGTCGCGGGTTTCCACCAGATGCGCCACACCACGACGATGACCGACGACGAGTGGGATCGCGACCTCGCGGTCAACCTCAACGGCCCGTTCTATCTCTGCCGCGCGGCGCTGCCACACCTGCTCGAGTCGGCAGGCAACATCGTCAACGTCGCGTCGATCGCGGGCGTGGAGGGCGAGGTCTACTCGGCCGGCTACTGCGCAGCCAAGCACGGCCTCATCGGCCTCACCCGCGCGCTGGCGGTCGAGTACACCAAGGAGAAGGTCCGGGTGAACGCGATCTGTCCCGGCGGCATGCCCACCGCGCAGACCACCGAGTTCACCGCGCCCGACAACGCCGACTGGGACCTCATCATGCGCATCGCCTCGCCGCGCGGGTTCATGGACACCGTCGACGTGGCCAAGACAATCGCGTTCCTCGCCAGCGACGACGCCGCCGCGATCCACGGCGCCGTGTACCGCGTGGACAACGGAAAAGGCGCGGGCTGAGGCGGTTTCGCGACGACGTCAGAGGAGCTTGTGCTCGATCACCGCGGTCAGATGCGGCTTGCGCCAGCCGCCGGTGACCTTCTCGATGCGCACACCCATCTCACCGCCGGCGATCTCGAGCGTGCCGATCTGGTTGCGGAAGTGCGGCATCGTCACCGGACGCCACCGCAGCCGGGGCGCACCCACGTCGACGGTCTTGGCCAGCAGTTTGCCGAACCTCTCTGCAACGCGAGTATGGCCGAGCCGCAACACGACTCGCTCCACCGCCGACGGCTCCTTGCGCAGCCCCGAGCACACCACCTGCCACACTTTCGTCGTCGCGGGCGGGGCGTCCTCGGGTAGCGACACCTCCGAGACCCAGCAGTGGTGCACGTCGCCGCCGAACGCCACCATCGACTGCGGCGCGGTGCCTCGGCGGCCGGTGGCCACATCGATCACCAGGTCCTCGAACTTGCGGTAGCTGTCCTGAAAACACGCCCAGTGGTCGAGGTTCGCGGTGATACGGACCTTTTCGCCCACCCCGCACAACCGTCGGCCCCAGGCCCCGTCGGTGACCGCCTCCGACCACGCCTCGATGTGGTGCATCCCGTAGGGCAGCAGCATCGGCAGCGAACTGGCGAACAGCAGGTGGTCGTAGTGGCCGTCGACCTTGGCCGTGATCCAGTTCCATTCCTCGTCGGTCATGATCTTGCGCTGTCCCGGCCGCAACTGTCGCCCGGTACGGGCGTCGGCGACGATCAGGCGGGTGGACCCCAAGTCGCGGCACATGCTGAAATATGAGGCGCCGTCGTCCTTTTCGGCCATCTGCGCGAGTTCTCGAATCGGCTCCAAACCATTCCTGGTCTCGATGACCCGCTGAAACGTCTCGTCCTTGGCCAATTCGTCCGGCGACATGTTGCCCAGGTGCTGATAGACCCAGTACGCCATCAACCCGCCGATGATCCGGGTCTGGTACCAGTCGGTCTTGCGTTTCTCCTCGAGCCACGCCTGCGAGGTGTTCCATTTGTCGTTGATCTCGTGGTCGTCGAACATCATCGACGTCGGCAGCGTCGAGAGCATCCACCGCACCACCGGGTCGCTCCAGGCGTCCCAGTAGCCGATGCAGTACTCCTCGAAGTCCTCGAGCACCTCGACGGGACCGTTCGCGTGCACTTCGCGTTCGGCGACGAGGTCTTTGATCGTGTCGTTGACCTGGTCGGCGTAGAGCTGATCGCCCATCATCAACAGCGCGTCCGGCCACATGGCCGACGGCTGGCGCAGCATCCGCTGACCGTAGGTGCGCAGAACGTCGATGCCTTGACCCTTGGGGTGCCACCAGTGCTGGTAGGTGTAGGGCGGCCGGTGCGGCGCCGACGCGCGACACGACCCGAACAACAGTCGCAGCGAGCCGTCGCGCGGCATCAAGCGGATCCGCGGAGCCGGGAATTCGTAGTCGGATGGCGGCCACGCGGTCCGGCCGTCGAGCCGGACGTCGTAGGGATGCTCGCGGTCCGGGTCCAAATCGGTGATGCAGACGATCGCGAAGTGGTGGCCCTCGACCTCGAAGGTGTCGGCGCGGCTGCCGAGAACCTCGACCTCGCAGGGCTTGTCGGTCTCGACCCAGACGGTCGCGTCGGTCGTGCCGACGTGCCGAAGCAGGGGCCCCACGCGAACTTCGGGCATCGCCCCATCATGCATCACTTATTGACGCCTACACCGATATTGAGTGCGGATTTCGGTGCAGTTGGTTGCGCTGACCGCCACCAACTACACCGAAACCACGCGGTGCTCAGTGCTCGGGCCGACGGCGTCCCAGGAAGAACGCCAGACCGATGGCGCCGAAGCCCAGGGTGCCGATCACGCCGGCCGCCACCATCAAGAAGATGTCCCGTCCGCTGAGGCCGCCGGACGCCGCCTCGTCGGAGGCCAGGCGCAGCCGGTAGTCGCCGGGCAGCGGACCCTCGGCGGGTTCGCTGAGCCCCGGGAACTGCTGGGTCTTGCGGACCTCGAACTGACGCTCGCCGCCTGCGGTCTGGGTCCATTCACCCCAGGCCGGGGTGGCGCCGTCGAGCAGCACCTTGCGGCCGCCGTAGACGGGATCCTGACCGACGTCGACGATCTGGCGGACCCGGAACGGCTCGTAGCGAGCGTTCGAGTAGTTCACCAGCACGGGGACGTTGTCGTAGCGCAGCACCGGCGGCGGGGGCGGCGGCAGCGGCAGCCCGGCACCCGGGAAGTAGCCGCCTCCGAAGAAGCTGCCCACGGCGATGCTGGTCGCCGCCTGCGCCAGGTCGATCGCGGCGTTGACCGGTGCCAGCACCGCGGCGGTGAAGCTGTACGCCGCGAACTGCGCCGCCTCGAGCACCAGCCGCGCCAGCGGCGGGATGTACACGATGCGCGGACGCATGTCGTACATGTAGACGATGCGCACCGGATTGCGGAACGGGTTCATCAGCACGGGCCGGTAGTACTCGTCGTACTCGATCCAGTCGGGCCGCCACTGCCGCACGTTGGACACGAGCTCGAAGTCGCGGTCCCGCTTGGCGTCGATCTCGGCCTTGGCGCTGACGCTGGCCTCGTTGCCGTTGAGGCCGAGGGTCAGATCCACCGACTGCTTGAAGGCGTTGACGTCCTGCTCGGGCGCGGGCGCGGGCTCGGGCTCGAAGACCGGCTTGGCGTTCTTGGCCAGCTCGATGTCCTCGGTCGGGGCCTCCAGCGTCTCCGGCGCGAGGGTCTCGATCTCCTTGGCGGCCTGCGTGATCGACACCGTCGGGGTGTCGGACTCGCTGCCCTCTTCGGCGGTGGCCGACTCGCTGGTCTCGGACTCGCGCGACTCGCTGGTCTCGGTCCCGCTGGCCGGGGTCTCCGACGCACTGGTCGCCGTGGCCGACGTGCTCTCGGTGGCCGGCGCGAGCGCGGCCGACGACCCGGGCGCACTCGTGGTCGGCTCCTCAGCCTCGGCCTCCGCCGACGTCGTCGCCGGCGCGCTGGTCGCGGTCGACGGTGCGGTCGAGGTCGACGGCGTGCGTTCGACGGTGGTGGACGGCTCGTCGGCCGGCTCGGCGGTCTCCACCGCGGTGCTGGTCTGCGGTGCCGGCGCCTGGGTCTGCGGCTCGGGTTCCGGAGCGGGCTCGGGTTCGGGAGCGGGCTCGGGTTCGGGAGCGGGCGCCGGCGCGGGCTCGACAGCGGCCGGTGCCTGCGGCTGCGGGGCCACCTGCGCGGGTTGCGACGGCGGCGCCGCCGGCGCCTCGGCGGTCTCCTCGGGCTCCGGGGCGCTCACCTCGGGTTCCGGCGCGGCCGTGGTCGTCACGACGTCGTCGAAGCCTGGTTGCGCGACCGCCGGCGAAAGGCCGGCCGTCAACGCCGTCAGCGAGATGACGACTCCCGACGCGAGAACCGCGACGCCGTGCTTATAAAGCGGTGCACCCATCGTGCACAACTCCCTTCTCATCCGTGGCGTTGACGCCACTCCCCCGACCTGCGACAGACCTGCCTGGTACGGGTGCCCGAAGGTGGCCCGGTTCCAGTCTCAGAAGATTCATCGCTGGGCTGGCTCAGGTGTTACAGCCAGACGATCAGCCTCCACCGCGGACGCGGCGGTGACAACCGCAAATCGCTCAGCGCGTGCCGCCGGAGCTCGACGTGCCCACCAGACCGTCGACGATTTCGGCCAGCCCGTCGAAGCCCGGCGAGGCCGCCATGTCCGCCGCGATGCGCTCGCTGGCGTTCCGGTAACGCGGGTCGTTGAGCACGCGCAGGATCTCGCGGCGCAGCGCGCGCGGCGACGGGTGTTCGGCGCGAAGGCGTCGCCCGACACCGGACCACTGCACGCGCGCGCCGACCTCGGGCTTGTCCTCCTTGCCGCCGGTGGCGACGATCGGCACCCCGTGACGCAGTGCATACTGCACGCCGCCGTAGCCGCCATTGGTCACGAAAACCGCGGTGCGCGGCAGCAATTCGTCGTACGGCAGATACTCCGCCGCGCGGGCGTTGTCCGGCAGCGGCGGCAGCGTGTCCACGGGTCTGCCGCCCGTCGACACCACGACCAGCACGTCGTCGTCGGCGAGCGCGCTTAGCGTCGGCGCGATCGCCTGGTCGTAGTCGATGTTGGCGACGGTGCCCTGCGTGACGTGCACGACGGGCCGGTCGCCGTCCAGATCAGGCCACCACGGCGGCAGCGGTGCCGACGATCCGGTCGCCGACAGCGGACCCGCGAAACAGCGATTCGGCGGGGCGTCGGACACCGGGTACTCGAACGCGGGCACCGTGAACTGCACCAGCGCCTCGGCGCGCCGACCCCAGTTCATGAAGGTTCCCGGCATCGCCGTGCCGTGCACGTCGCGGTGGAACGCGTCGATGGTGGCGTAGGCGCCGCGCAGAATGCGGCGGTGCATCGCCAGTAGCGCCGCGTTGCGGGCACGGTTTCCGAAGCGCGCAGGCGCTAATCCCATCCCGAACGGCGCGACGTCGCGGCTCTCGATGCACAGCGGAATGACGCAGCACATGACGACGGGAGGGCGTTCCGCGCGGACACGTCCGAGCAGGAACGCCGCGCCGAGGAAGGTGGGCTCGGAGAGCACCACGTCGGCGGGCCGGGCGGCAAGTACCGAGGCCAGCGCCTGGTACTGCGCCTTGGCGGGCCGGGCAAAGACGTGCTCGACGTCGAAGGCGACCGCTCGGGTGCCCTTGAGTTTCGCGCGTTCGGGGAACTGGTCACACAGGGGCCGCTCGTCGAACTCGGCTTCCGCGGGCAGCGCGATGAACTCGGCACCGGTGGCGGCGACCCTGTCCGCGAACGCCGCGCCGGTGAGGAACCGGACGTCGTCACCGCGGGCGACGAAGTTCTCGGCGACGGTCAGTAGCGGTGCGATGTGCCCCTGCGCCGGCACGCTGGTGATGACGATCGATGACATGGCGCCCCCCGGCGTTCGCTATGGTGAGCTAGTATTCATTACTGTGTCACCCAAGTCAATGCCCGGGCGTCGCACTTACCGCTCGGAACTGCGCCGGCGGCAGGCCGAGCAGACGCGGTCCCGCGTCGTGGCGGCGGCCGCCGAGCTGTTCGCCGCCGAGGGTTACGCCCGCACGACCCTGGCCAAGATCGCGTCACAGGCCGGAGTCTCCGCCGAGACCGTCCAGTTGCACGGACCGAAGGCGAAGCTTCTCATCGCGGCGATCGAGTACGCGGCGGTCGGCGTGGTGGGCGAAGAGAACCTGCTGAACCTCCAGGCGGGACGCGACCTGGTGGCCGTCGCCGACGTCGACGCAGCGGTCGATGCGATGGTGGCGCTGCAGGACGACGTGAACCATCGCACCGCCGACCTGGCGCAGGCGCTGCACGGCGGCGCCGCGGCTGACCCCGAACTGCAGCGGTATCGCGCCGAGGTGATCGCCGGCGTCAACAGCCAAATCCATAGAGTCCTCGAGATTTTCGAGGGTCGCGGCTGGCTGCGCGACGACGTCGCGTTCGACGAACTCGTGGAGACGACGGCAGTGATCTGCAGCGTCGACACCTACATCCGCATGAACCGTCACGACGGCTGGACGCGCACCGCCTGCCGGGCGTGGTGCCGCCGAATGCTGCTGGAGACCGTCTTTCGCGTCGCCTAGCGCTTCGACTTGCGCAGGCCGCCGACTACGAGGGCGATGCCGATCAGCGCGATGATCGGCCCGAGCACCGACCAGGTGGTGGTGTTGCTCATCGGGCTGCCGCCGACGACGCCGAACCCCTGCAGCGCGAACAGCAGACCGAACAACGCGACAACCACACCGACGAAGACGATGGCGAACCTCATGGCCTCACAGTAGGCGGCGGCTTACCGTCATTCGATGATCTACGGATGGCTGGTTCGTAAAGGGACACAAATCGGGTGGCAGCGATTGTCGGAGCACCGCATCGACGACCTGCCCTTGGCCGGCGACGTCCGCTTCGTCTTTCTCGGTGACCACGCGTTGGCGGCCGACTTGCGCGGCGCCGACGCGCTGCGCGGGTGGCTGCGCGATCTGTTCACCCGGTTTCCCCGGCTGCGTTTCGAGCCGGAGGCGACGGTCGTCGAGGGCGGCCCGTGGTCGATGCGGATCGCGACCCGCTACGTCGCTGTGCAGGACGGTCAGCCGGTGTACCGCGGTTGCACTTTCCAGCGTGTCGTCTGGGGCAAGCTCGCCGAGGAGCGAATCCTGCCCGATACCCAGATGATCGCGGCGGCTCTGTCCTAACGACGACGCGCCAGGTACTTCTCGTACGCCTCGGCGGCGGCCGCGAGTTCGGGCCGCGCGTCGAGCACCGGCTGCATCTTCTGGCGTGCCTCTTCACGTTTGTAGGGCAGGAACTCGGTCGGGAAGTCACCCTCGTGCGGGCTGTAGTCACGCAGGACGCGGCGCGCGACGGTGGCCTTGTGCACCTCGTCGACGCCGTCGGCGATGCCCATCGTCGGCGCTGCGGCGTACATCGCCTGGATCGGGGTGAGGTCGGTGGTGCCGAGCGACCCGAGGATGTGCAGCGCGTTGAACGACACCTCGCGCAGCACCTTGGCCATCGTGAACTTCACCGCGGCGATCTCGGTGCGGGCCTCCTGGGTCGAGGTGTTGTCGATCTTCCACGCGGTCTCGAGCACGAACAGCCGCAGCATGCGGATCATCGCGTAGGACTCGGCGATCTTCTCCTGCACCATCTGGTGTTCGGCGATGACCTTGCCGTGCGACTGGCGGCTCAGCGCGCGCTCGCACATCATGTCGAACGCGAGGTTGCACTGGGCGATGGTGCGCATCGCGTGGTGGATCCGCCCGCCACCAAGACGCCTCTGCGCCAACACTTTTGCACCGTCCTCGGGTCCCAGCAGATGGTCGAGCGGTACCCGCACGTCGCGGTAGACGATGTGGTTGTGGTTGCGGGGTTCGGGCATGATCTCCACGCCCGGCGTCTTGCGCGGCACCACGAACATGCCGTTGGTGCACATCACGAACAGGATGTCGGCGACGCGGCCTGCCGAGGTGAACCATTTCTCGCCGTTGATCACCCACTCGTCACCGTCGCGCACGGCGCGGGTCTTGAACAGGTTCGGATCGGAGCCGCCCTGTGGTTCGGTCATCGAGTACGCCGAGAACATGTCCTGGTTGAGCAGCGGCTTGAGCCAGCGATCCTTCTGCTCCTCGGTACCGTAGGCCGCAAGCATCTCCATGTTGCCGGTGTCGGGCGCCGACGCCCCGAACATGTGCGGGGCGCCCGGATAGCGGCCGATGATCTCGTTGAGCAGGCCGAGCTTGAGCTGCCCGAAGCCCGGACCGCCGAGATCCTTGTCGAGAAAGATCGCCCACAGACCCTGATCCTTGACCTCCTGCTGAAGTTCGCGCACGTAGGACTTGACGGCGGGATCCGGCGAACGCACCGCGTGCGGGAACACGTGGTCGAGCGGGGCGACCTTGTCCTCGCAGAACTGCCTGACCCAGTCGAGTTTCTGCTGCCATTCCGGTTCGGTGCTGAAATCCCAAGCCATGCAGTTCTCCTCGGCTTCTACTATTGGGCCGGTGTCGGCGCTCGGCGCCACGCTATCGGGGGCAGGAGGAGCCATGTCGGTGATCGCCGCGATTCGGCGCGCCGCGCCCGTCGTCGCCGTCGCAGCGTTCGCGCTCACCGGATGCACGACGCCGGCTGAGCCGCCGCCGTCGACCACCGCTGCTCCGCCGTCGACGTCTGCGCCCGCCCCCACGCCGGCACCCGCCCGCCGCGAACTGGCATCCGATCCCGTGCAGATCGCCGACGACCTGGTCGCCGATGAACGCACGCTGCGCGATCCGTCCGCACCGGACGACGTGCTCGTGGCGGCCGCGCATCGCCAGCAGCTCGCGTACCGGACGCTGGGCCGCAACGCCGACTGGGAACGGGTGGCGCGGCCGCGGATTCCCCCGCAACTGGCCGCGATCTACGACCGCAACATCAGCGCACGGCAGCACCTGACCGCGCTGAGCGAGGGCACCGCGCAGGACACCCTGCCGGCGTGGCGGATCGTGCCGCCGCCGCCAGCCGACGAACTGCTGGCCTACTACCGCGAAGCCGAGGCAGCGTCCGGGGTGAGTTGGAGCCACCTGGCGGCGATCAACATGATCGAGACCGTGTTCGGTCGCGTCGCCGGCGTGAGCACCGCGGGCGCGCAGGGACCGATGCAGTTCCTGCCGTCGACGTTCGCGGCGTACGGCGAGGGCGGCGACATCCACTCTCCGCGCGACAGTATCATGGCGGCCGGGCGGTACCTCGCCGCGAACGGCTTCGCCGCCGACCCCGATCGTGCGCTGTTCCGCTACAACAACTCGACCGACTACGTGCAGGCCGTCAACGACTACGCCGCGGTGCTGGCCGACGATCCCGCCGCGTTCGCCGGCTATCACCGGTGGCAGGTGTACTACAAGACGACGGCCGGTGACGTGCTGCTGCCCGTCGGCTACTTCGCGCAGACGCGGATCCCGGTCGCTGAATACCTTTCGTCTCAACCGTCTCCCCCGCCCCGGTGACACGCGGTCCGGCGTGGGAGTTCGCCGAATCTGGCAAACCTGCTCAGCCGAGGGCGTAATTTGCGGCACAGCAGATTTTCGAAAGGACGTCGTCATGGGCTATGCCAGGTACATCGGTCGGGTCGGCGCTCTGGCGGTGACGCTGGGAGTCGGCGTCGCGGTGGCTTCCACGCCGGGGTTCGCCTATGCCGAACCGACGGGCGCGTCCTCGTCGACCGAGGGCTCGACGACGGATTCGTCGCCGAGTGACAAACCGGGGACGACGACCGGCAACGCGACGACGGGTGGCGGGGCCACCGGGGCGACGACACCGGGCACGGAAAGGGCCACCGACGAGAGCGACGCCGACGAAACGGACGCCGAAGAGACCGACGCCGAGGAAACTGAGGTAGAGGAATCCGACGGCGAAGACGGCGACGAGGAAGGCGCCGGTGAGGGCGATGACGAACTCGCGGCCGGCGGAGAGAACGGGACCCAGACCCCGCCGACGACGACCGAGCAGACCCCGCCGCAGAAGAACGACAACCGCCCCGCCGACAACGACGGCCCGGCCCAGCAGAACGCCACCGGCACAGCGCCTGCCGCCACGACGAACACCGGCAGCGGTTCGGCCGACGAGGAGCCCGGCGACAACGAGACCGCCACCGACACCGGGCCGTCGCTGATGGCGTTCACCAGCGACGCCCCCGACAGCGGGCCCGAGGACTCCGACACCGCCTCGGCGTTCCGGACGACGTCCGTCACCACCACGACCACCACCACGCCGGCGGCGCCGCAGCCGCTCGAGGCGCTGGTGAAGATCGTCAACGACGTGGTGTCGGCGATCTTCACGCCGTTCCTCGGCCCGGGTAACTGGTCACCGTTCAACGGGACGCTGCTGACGGGGATGTTGTCGTTGGTGCGCAACGAATTCGACCGGATCTCGAACCGTCGGCCGGCGCAGTACACGGTGACCCAGATCGCCGGGCCGTCGCTGGTCGACGATCCCAACCCGAACGTGTTGGTGATCGGCGTGGACGGCACCAACCTGAGCCGGATCCTGGCCGACGACTACAACCAGAACTTCTTCAACCTGATGAACGACGGCACCACCGCGGCGTCGAGCATCGTCGGGCACACCACGCTGTCGAACCCGTCGTGGACGGCGATCCTGACTGGCGCCTGGGGCGAGAAAACCGGTGTGATCAACAACATCTGGACGCCGTGGACGTATGACAAGTACCCGACGGTGTTCACGATGCTCGAGACGCACAACCCGAACATCGACACGACGAACATCGCCGACTGGGACGTCATCAACGCGATCGCCGGCACCGGCGAGAACTATGCCGACACCAACATCTTCATCCCGCGCCAGGCCAATGACCCCTACTGGGATCTGACCGACGACGCGGTCGGCCAGGCCACCGTGGACGCGATCGCGGCCACCGCGACCGGCAAGCCGACGTTCATGTTCAGCTACTTCGTCGGGGTCGACGAGAACGGGCACGCGTACGGCGGTGCGTCCGAGGAATACAAGTTGGCCATCCGCAACGTCGACGACAACCTCGGGGCCATCCTCGCGGCGGTCGAGGCGTGGGAGACCGCGAACCCCGACGAGGGCGAGTGGACGGTCATCGTCGTGACCGATCACGGCCACCAGCCGCAGCAGGGCCTCGGCCACGGCTTCCAGACGCCCAGCGAGACAGCGACTTTCGTGATCGCGTCGGGTCCGAACTTCAAGGAAGGGTGGGTGAACCCGGAGTACGAGATCGTCGACACGACGCCGACGGTGCTGACGTTGTTCGGCGCTCCGGTGCCGGGCTACTCGGACGGCGTGTCGCTCACGTCGCTGGCCGGCAGCGACGAAGATCCAGCCGATCTCCATCAGGCGCTTCAGGACATGATCGCGACGAACAAGTCGCCGGGACTGATCACCGAGGTGGCGCTGGGTGCGCGGACGATCTTCGCGTCGATCCCGTACTTCATTATGGACTTCACCGTCGGGACGCCGTTCGCGTTCGTCGGCGACATCCTGTATGTGCCGACGAATCTCGTGGCGCAGGTCGTCGCGTTGTTGACCGGTGTCCACGGCGCCCGGATCTTCCCGTTGCTTCCTCCGCCGGCGCCGACGTGGCCGCAGCAGGAGCAGCAGGCGACGGTGCTGGTGCTGTCCTGCAGCGGCGGCATACCCGGTGTGGTTGATGAGACCGCCTGCAGCGCAGGCAATGTAGCCTGACGCAGCTCTCTCGTGGGCGGCGTCGTTAAGCTGAGGTGATGCGCAGGACTCTTGCGGTCGCCGGGCTGCTGGCGCTCGTCGCGGGTTGCGGGCCGGCGGAGGCACAGCCCGACCGCCGCACCGACGATGTCCGCGAGACCCGTCCCGGCCCGATCGCGCACCTGGCCGACGTGCGGGTGGGCGTACACGAGGACTTCGACCGACTGGTGCTGGAGTTCACCGACAGGGTGCCGGGTTACACGGTCGGATATCGAGCGCTGCCGGCACACGCCGACGCGTCGGGCAAGGTGATTCCGCTGCCCGGAGCCGACGCGATGGTGCTGGTGACGCTGAACCCGGCGACTGCGACCGGATGGACGGACGGCGAGCAGACCTACTTCGGGCCGTCGACGGTCAGGGCCGACACCAGGCAGGTGACCGAGGTGAAGGAGGCCGGCGACTTCGAAGCGGTGCTGACGTGGGTCGTCGGTCTGCGTCAAAAGGCGCCGTTCGCGGTGTCGGTGCTCGACGATCCGCCCCGTCTGGTGGTGGATCTCGGCTGAATGGGAAAGTCGGCATTCCGGTCGGACTGGGCACGCACGGAATCAGACGTGCCGACGTCGTTCGGGAGCACCCATGTACTGGCCGCCGGTGACCGGTCGAAGCCGCCGCTCGTCGCGTTGCACGGATCGTCGATCAGCTCGACGATGTGGGTGCCGAATCTGCCGGTCCTCACCGCGACCCACCTCGTCACCACGGTCGGCGCGATCGACGAGGTCGGCAAGAGCGTGGCCGCCAGGCCGACGATCCGCAGTGCCGATCTGGTCGGCTGGCTCGACGAAGTGTTGTGCGCCCTCGGAATTCAGCGATCCGCGTTGGTCGGTGCGTCACGCGGGACGTGGATCGCGACGCACTATGCGGCGGCGTATCCCGAGCGGGTCGAACGGTTGGCGCTGCTGTGCCCGGTCGGAATCGCGGGCGGGATGCGCCCGCGGTTCCTGATGCTCGGACTGACTTCGATGGCGTGCGGCCGAGCTCGCGGCGGGTGTGGTCGATGCTCGATTCGTTGGTCACGCCGGCGTCCCGCGGTCTCCTGCGCCGGCCGCCTTGGGGACTGATCAACGAGCAATTTGTCGCGGGCGCTTTGACTTTCAGCATGTCACTGTCGAATCCTCAGCCGCGGCCGTGGCCGCTGCGCAGCGACTGCGACCTGAAACCGATAGCGGACGCGCGGATTCCGGTCCTGGCGGTCATCGGTGAACAGGAAACAGCGAACAACGGGCCGAGGTCGGCCGCTCGGCTGCGAATGGAATTGCCTGCGGCGAGGATAAAGCTCGTTGCGACGCGGGCCACGGCGTTGCGCAGCACCAGCCCGAGATGGTCGCCGGACTGCTGAACGAGTTCCTCAGCTGACCTCCGCGCGGGAGGCGGAAGTAAATCCAGCAAACTCGCTATGCAACGTTGACGGTCTAGTTAGTATTTGCCCTCGTGGGCAGGTTCGCATCGTTGACGAGCGGTTTCATCTTGGCGGTGGCGCTGTGCGCGGCCACCACGGCCGGCGCCTCGGGTGTGGCGACTGCGCACGAGATGGACTTCGACGCACCTCTGCGACAGAGCTCCGATTGCGACTCGAACTACTCCGGGTGCGTTCCTGTCGCCAGCGACGTCGATTGTGCCGGCGGTAGTGGGAATGGCCCCGAGTACGTCGCCGGTCCCATCACGGTGCTCGGCGATGACATCTACGAACTCGACCGCGACGGCGACGGGACCGCGTGTGACAGCTGACCGCGCGCTGTTGACGTTGCGTGAAGCGGGAAGAAACAAATTTATCTCTTCGATCGTCAATTATCGTTGCTAGCTCCCCATGTGCTGTTACTGTTCGACAGCCGGGCAACTTTGCCCTGTGACACCGGGGCCTGTCGCCAGCCAGCGTTCCCTTTGCCTGGAGGCGGGACATAGTGGTCGATACAAGCGCAGCCTGTTCAGAGTCGCGATCCCCGGTTCGGGTCCGCCGGGTGGCGACCTATGTGGGACGCGTGGGTGCACTGGCGGTGGCGCTGGGCGTCGGAATCGCGGTGACCGGATCGCCCGGAGCCGCGTGCGCGGATACGTCGACGACGAGCCCGTCACCGGACTCGCCCCACACCCGCTAACATCAGCGACACCACGGCCGAAACCGACGCTTCGACCGAGGCCGTCGACGAATCGGCGTCCGGTTCGCCGGTCGAGCAGGCGCCCGACGCTGCTGACGAGACCGGCTCGACCACCTCGCGGTCGACGCAGGAAACCACGAAACTTCCTAACGGCGTAACGATCTCGTCCTCAGGCGGAGCACACACCTCAGGTGCGTCCGACGAGACTGACGAGATCGAGCCGGAACCCGAGCAGAACGAGCAGGACGCCGAACCGGAACTCTCGGCGTCACCGCCGATCGTCACGGCGCCGGTCGAACGCAACGGGTCCAAACACGCGACGCCTGCCGTCACGTCGTCCGCGCAGAACCGCGCCGCGACCGAGAGCACCCCCACACGATCGAGCGCTCGCGGCGTGGAGCCTTCGGGCAGTGCACCCCTCTCGCAGACCCTGGGCGCAGCTGAATCCACCACCGCGAGTGTCGACGTGCCGTCTCCGCTCGTCGGTGAGCGGCACTCGCAGGCACTCACCGCGATGCCCAACCCGATCGCCAGCCTCGTCGCGATACCGGTCGGAATCGTGTCGGCGGTGGTGCAGACGCTGCTGTCGCCGTTCATCTCACCGGGCGGCCCGGCACCCGCGCAACCGCCGTTGCTGTGGGCGGTGCTGGGATGGATACGGCGCGAGATCCAGACGACGTTCTTCAATCGCCGACCGGTGCTGGCCGCCCCCACCGACGTCGAGCAAGTCGACCGCGCGGTCACCGGCGTTGTCGTCGGGTCCGATCCCGACGGCGACAACCTCACCTACACGGTGCAGCCGACGAGCACTGCCGGCGGTGCCGTCACGATCGACGACCGAGGCGAATTCACCTATGTGGCACCCGAGACATGGGATGGCACATCGGTGTTGACCGACAGTTTCACGGTGACGGTCAGCGACAGAGGAAACGGTTGGCACGTGCACGGGCTCGCCGGCCTGTTCTTCGGCGGTAAACACACGACCACCAGGGAGATCAGCGTCGCGCTTGTTCCCACGATGACCGAACCCACTGCCACGGCTGTCGGGGAGGTCACGGTCCCGACGACGTCGACCTCGTCGGCGCAAGGATCCGACGGTACGTTCGCCGTCAGCTACCGGACGGGTTCGGGTACTTCCGCCGACCCGTACCGCACGTTCATCACCGTGGTGCGCCCCGGCCAAGACCCCGTCACGGCCGATGTTCTCGGCTCGGTGCGGGGGCCAGTCGATGTGCTCGCCGACGGCACGGCGGTGGTCACCACCATCAGCGGGTCCGGGACTGAGGCCAATCCCAGTATGGTCACCTTCACCGTCATGCGGCCGGGGATGGCCACAGATTCGAGTACGACGCCCGGCACGGCCGGCTTCGCGGTGACGAACACCAGTGGGACGGCGGTAGCCGGCATCAATTACATTGCGGTCGACGGCGGGTTCCGGATGCGCCTGCGGGTGGCCCGGGTGGGTGAAACGCCGATCGTCATCGACATCGATGAACTGCCGCAATTCTTTCCGCCGTCGGTGACGCCCGACGGCACAGTGGTTTTCACGACCAGCTTGGAGGATGCCGAGGGAACGACGACCTCCCGCACCGTAAACGTGCTGCGCCCCGGTAGCGCCGTCATAGAGAAGTACGCCTTCGCCGAGGACGGCCCGTCACGGCTGGTCGGAGAGCCGGTCGTGGGCGGCGATGGGACGGTCGCCTTCACGACGACCTCGGGGTCGGGTGCTGTCGGCGACCCGGTCGTGACGACCGTGACGGTCCTGCACCCCGAGCGGGACCCCGTCACCAGCAACGCATTTGGCGGCTCCAGCGGTATCGCCGTCGGCAGGGACGGCACAGTGTCCTACGCGACGGGGTCGGGCGGCGGCGTGACGACGGTGACAGTGCTGCGAGCCGGACACGGGGCCGTCGTGTCGACGGCGGATGGAGCGCACTACGGTACGCAGATCGGTGACGACGGAACGGTCGCCTACCAAACCTATACCGGTTCGGGCAGTTCGGCGGATCCGTACCAGCTCACCGTCACCGTGCTGCGCCCAGGCCAGGATCCGTTGGTGGCGACGGCGACCGCGGGATTCCTGAATCCCCTGCTGATGAATCCAGACGGCACGGTCGTGCTCAATACGCTGACCGGCCCGTCGGGCGGATGGCTTCGGGAGTACGTCGTCCTCCGCCCGGGGGCGGACCCCGTGTACATCACCATCACCGACGTCCCGGGCAGCACCGCGGCCATCGGCGACAACGGGACCTTCGCCGTCGTCACCGCGCGCGGCGCCGGCACGGTCGAAGACCCCACACGAACCGAGATCACAGTCCTGCGACCCGGGCGAGTGAACCCGACGCCGTACAGCGCGCCAGGTAGCCCGCGCGGCGCTCCGATCGTCGGCCCCGACGGAACAGTCGCAGTGGCCACCCAGATTAGCCCGACGGCGAGCGCATTCACGGTGGTGCGTCCCGGGCAAGAAGCCCAGACGTACCCCGGCGCGGGCATTCCACAGTCGCCGGCGACGTTCGGACCCGACGGAGTCCTCTACCAACTGCTCGAATCGAACCCGCGAGGAAGCGCAACGCTGCTCGTGGTCGGATAGCGTCCCGTGGAGTGGTGGACTTCGGATCTGGCGTGGTTCACGCGTTGTGATCAACGAGTCATGTTGAACGTTAGGCGATTTGGTGTTGTTTGTCCAGTGCCGCGGCGGCGTGTTTCTTCGCGATGACGACGCGTAGTTCGTCCATGGAGACATCGGAGAGATAGCGGCGGGTGACCTGCCACTCGTCGTGGGCTTCGATGACCACCGCGGTGGCCAGGCGCAGGAACGCCGCGGGGTTGGGAAAGATCTCCACGACATCGGCCCGACGCTTGATTTCCTTGTTCAACCGTTCGATCGGATTGTTCGACCAAATCTTCTGCCAGTGCGCCTTCGGGAACGCAGTGAACGCCAACACGTCGGTCTTGGCCTCGGCCATCATCGCAGCCACCTTCGGGAACGACCCGGCCAGGGTGTCGGCGACGCGGTCCCACTGGGCGGCGACCTCCTCGGGGTCGGTGTGAGCGAAGATCGTCTTGACCGCCGCGGTCACCGCCGGGGCGTGTTTGGCCGCGACCGCGGTGTGCAAGTTCCGCATGAAGTGCACCCGGCATCGTTGCCATGATGAGTTGGTGAACTGTTGGGACACAGCAGCTTTCAATCCAGCATGAGCATCGGAGATCACCAGGTGCACCCCCGAGAGACCGCGAGCTTTCAGCGAGGCGAGGAACTCACGCCAGAACTCGAAAGACTCACTGTCGCCGACCGCGGTGCCCAGTACCTCGCGAGTGCCGTCGATGGACACCCCAGTGGCCACCACGAGGGCCTGAGAGACCACGTGCGCCCCGACACGGACCTTGCAGAACGTGGCATCACAAAACACGTACGGGAAGCTGGTGTGGGCCAGGGAGCGGGTACGAAACGCCTCGATCTCCTCATCGAGGCCCGCGCAGATCCGCGACACCTCGGACTTGGACACCCCGGAGCCCACGCCCATCGCGGCGACGAGGTCATCGACGCTGCGGGTCGACACACCGTGCACGTAGGCCTCCATGATCACCGCGTGCAACGCGCGGTCGATGCGCCGGCGGCGCTCGAGCAGCGACGGGAAGAATGACCCAGCGCGCAGCTTGGGGATCTGCACCTCAATATCACCGGAAGTCGTCGACACCGTCTTCGGTCGGTGCCCGTTGCGGTGCACCGTACGCCCATCGGCACGCTCGTAACGGCCGGCGCCGATCGCCGCAGTGGCTTCAGCTTCAATCAGCGCCTGCAGCCCGGCGCGGATCAGCTCAGCGAACACCGCCGACGAGTCCGCAGACTTGAGCACATCGAGCTGAGCGAGCAAGGCAGAATGGTCCTGGGTCATCGCGTGGATGGTCCTTCGTGAGTCACTTTCGTCGGTAACTCACTGACCACTACGCGATGGCCCACCCCAACACCGGCAACGACACACCCCGAACGTGCCCGTCCAGCTCAGCCCCGGTCCCGAAACCCCACCACCCCAGGGGACTTACCCCGTGGTCGAACCGTCCGGCGAGTCGAAGGCGCTGCCGTTCACCGGCACGATCAGCGGCTTCACGGTCCATCGGACCGGCAGAGCAACACTGTTGATCTCAGCCACCGACGCGGCGACCGCCACGACGACTGTCACGTCGTACGAGATCACGGGCGGGCCGTACCGCCCGTCGGCGATGTGAGTGGGGTGCAGCGTCTGGCGCGACACCCCTGCTTTCGATGCAACCTGCGAAATCGACAAACCATCGCTGATCACCGCCAACACGGCCTGATACCGCTGCTCAGCCACGCTCAACTCCCTCATCTAGGGAGTGTCAAGGATCAACCGAAGCAACTGACAAGCATCAGCCGAAACACTGTCCAGCATCAGCCGAAACAGATATGTCCAGCATCAACCGACCTAATACAGAAAAAATGTGAGTGGGGCGGGCGGGGCTCGAACCCGCGACCAATGGATTATGAGTCCACGGCTCTAACCGACTGAGCTACCGCCCCCGGTGTGTGACGCGAGCCCCATGATCCCACACCCGCCCTCGCCAACCTCACAGCGACTTTGTCGGCGAAGTTGGGACGGCGCGTAGTAGGTGAGCGACTTTGTCGCTGCGAGGCTGGCATTGAGCAGTGTGCACCCCCGCGTCAGGCGATGTCGGCGTACACCGGTTGGCCGTCCTCGCCGATCGAGTACCGCTCGGTGCCCGATGCCACCCGCGGCGCGTCGGCCCCCAGCGACACCGCGATCTTGTTGCACGCATTGCGCATGACGTCGAGCGTCAGCTCCCAGACCTGCTTGCGTGAGAAGTGCTTGCGCACGCCGTCGGCCACCTCCGGCGCGATCGCCGACGGTGACCAGATCAGCGCATCGACATAGCGCAGCGCCGCCTTGTGCGCCTCGGACAGACCCTCGGCCGACTCGTACCGCTCGATCTGCGTGTACAGGTCCTCCGAACCGCCCGCGTCCAGCGCGTCCCCGTCGCGCAGCGACTTGCACAACCGGCAGTTGTGCTGCGTCGCCCCGCGCAGCCGCACGATCTCCGTGGTCACCGGATCCAGCTCCCGCAGCCGCGCCACCGCCGGCGCGAACCCGTTGAGCAATGCGCCGATCGGATCCGACGAGTCGTCCCAGGCGACTTCGTCGCAGCTGCCCGGCCGCCCGAGCCCGACCGCCTCGCAGCCCGCCCACACCCTCGGCACGAAGTCCGCGATGAAGACGGCGACCACGACGCGAAACGCGTTGTTGCCGAACACCTCCAGAAAGCGGCCCCGTTGATTGTCCCCGATCCCGGACACGTCGACCGCGAACTGCTCGGCGAACGCCGCGAGCATCCGGTCCTCTTCGGTCGACTCGTCGAGCAGGTCGGCCGGCAGCGGCAGCGGCGGCACCGACAGCGCCCGCCCGCACGTCAACCGGATCAGCGTGTCCCGGCGGCTGTCTCCCGACGACATCGCCACCAGCCCGGCGATCCGCTCGGCCAACCCGTCGTCGCCCACCCGCCGATTATTGCGCCTGACTGACCGACGACATGTGAAAGTCGGGAATTCGCAACGTCGGCATCGCCGCCCGCGTCGCCCAGTCACCCCACTCACGCGGCAACGTGGGCTCGCTGACCCCGGCTTCGGTCGCCCGGCGCAGCACGTCCAGCGGGCTCTCGTTGAACCGGAAGTTGTTCACCGCGGCGGTCACCTCACCGTCCTCGATCAGGTACACCCCGTCGCGGGTCAGCCCCGTCAGCAGCAGCACCGCCGGATCCACCGTCCGGATGTACCACAGCGTGCTCAGCAGCAGACCGCGCTCGGTGCGCGCGATCATGTCCGCCAGGCTGGCCTCCCCGCCGGTCATCAGCAGGTTGTCTGCCGGCACCGCCGGCACCGTGTCGAACTCCGCGGCCGCCGCCCGCGGATACGCCAGCGCGTTGATCGCCCCGTCGTGAATCCAGTCGACCCGGTTGACGTCCATCCCGTTGTCGAACACCGACATCCGCTCCGACGAGGTCGCGGTCGCCACGAACGGCGTGCAGGCCAGCCCCTCGGCGAACGGATCCGAGTACAGCGTCAGCGGCAGGTCGGTCAGCTTCTCTCCGACCCGCGTGCCGCCGCCGGGCGCGGAGAACGCCGTGCGGCCCTCCTGCGCCCCGCGACCCTCCATCGCCCACGACATGTAGATCATCAGGTCCGCGACCGTCGACGGCGGCAGGATCGTCTCGTAGCGGCCGGCCGGCAACTCGACCGTGCGCTGCGCCCAACCCAGCCGCGTGGACAGCTCGTCGAGCATCGATTCGACCGGCACGTCAACGTAATCCGCGGTGCTGACCCCCACCCACGCGCTGGCACCGTCGCGCTTGGCGTTGATCTCCACCGACCCGGTGGGCTGGGTGAACCGCCTGCGCAAGCCGCCGGAGGTCGCGACGAACGTCGTCTCCAGGATGTGCCGCGCATAGCCGTACAACTGGTCGCGACCGCGGAATCCCCGCGCCAGATCCGCTGCGACAGAACCGAACACCTCAGCGCCCGTCGCCGGGACCGGCGCGTCCCAATCGGCAGGCGCGTCCCCGCTGGACAGCAGCGGCGCGGCGTCGCCGGCCGCCGGCGCCGAGCGCGCCGCCTCCTGCGACGACGCCACCAACCCTGCGATCGCCGCCGGGTCGACCTCGCTCGAGCGCACCGACCCCACGTGCGAGTCGCTGCCCTTGCGCACGATCGACACCACCGTGGTGTAGCGGCTGCGCGACTCCCCGTTGGTGGTCATCGAATTGCCCGCCCACCGCAGCGAGGCGTCCGCCCGGTCGGTCACCAACACGATCGTCTCGTCCGCGCCGCCCAGCCGATCCGCCTCGGCCAGCGCGCGTTCCACCACCTGCTGTGCACCGATCATCGTCACCGCCCCGCCTCGGCCACGGTGTTGAGCACGCTCACCCCGCGGAACAACGCCGACGGGCAGCCGTGACTGACCGCGGCCACCTGACCCGGCTGGGCCTTGCCGCAGTTGAACGCCCCGCCGAGGCGCCACGTCGACGGCCCTCCGACCGCCTCCATCGACCCCCAGAAATCCGTCGTCGTCGCCTGATACGCCACGTCACGCACCTGCCCGTCCAATCGGCCGTCGCGGATCCGGAAGAACCGCTGCCCGGTGAACTGAAAGTTGTAGCGCTGCATGTCGATCGACCAGCTCTTGTCGCCGACGATGTACAGGCCGTCCTCGACGCAGGCGATGAGGTCGGCGGTGCTGACATCTTCGGCGGCCGGCTCCAGCGACACGTTGGCCATCCGCTGGATCGGGACGTGGTGCGGTGAGTCGGCGTACGAGCAGCCGTTGGAGCGGCCGACACCCAGCCGCGGCGCGAACACCCGGTCCAGTTGATAGCCGACGAATATCCCGTCGCGCACCAGGTCCCACTTCTGGGTGCGCACCCCTTCGTCGTCGAAACCGATTGTCGCCAGCCCGTAGTCGACGGTGCGGTCCGCGGTGACGTGCATGACCGGTGAGCCGTAGCGCATGGTGCCGAGCTTGTCGGGTGTGGCGAACGACGTGCCCGCATAGGCCGCCTCGTAGCCGATCGCGCGGTCGTATTCGGTGGCGTGGCCGATGGATTCGTGGATCGTCAGCCACAGGTTCGACGGGTCGATGACAAGGTCGGTCGGCGCGGCGGTGACGCTGGGCGCCTTCACCTTCTCCGCCAGCCACACCGGCAGCTCGGCCAGCTCCTCGGACCAGTTCCACACCTCGTCACCGGCGGCGTACTCCCAGCCGCGCGCCGTGGGCGGCGCGAGCGTGCGCATCGTTTCGAACGTGCCCGCCGCGGCGTCGACGGTGACGGCCTCCAACGACGGCTGCACCCGCACGCGCTGCTGGGTGATCGACGAGCCGAACGTGTCGGCGTAGAACGTCTGCTCCTTGGCGGCATGCCAGCCCGCCGAGACGTGGTCGACGCCGTCGGCCGCCAGCAGCCGCCCCGAGTACTCGCCGAGCACCGCCAGCTTGTCGGCCGCGGCCACGTCAAACGGATCGATCGCATAGTCCGACACCCAGCTCACGTCGGCGTAGACGGGTTCGGCGGCCAACTCGATGCGTTCGGCGTTCAGCGGCGCCAACGTGCGCGCCACCCGCACCGCCCGGCGCGCGGTGTCGGCCGCCACGTCGACGTTGAGTTCGGCGTGCGACGCGAATCCCCAGGTGCCGTCGACGATCACCCGCACGGCCAGGCCGATCTCGCGGTCGACGACCGCGGTCTCCAGGTCGCCGTCCCGCAACTGCATCAGCTCGGTGGTGATCGCGTGCACCCGAAGGTCGGCGTAACTGGCGCCCTCGGCCAGCGCGGCGGACAGGGCGGCATCGGCGAGCGCCGTCCGCGGCAGCGCGAGGAAGTCGGCGTCGACTCGTCGGGTTGCTGTCACGGTCACCACCGTAACGGTGGGGGTCAGCGGGTCACGGCGCTGGTGCCGAGCACGGTCAGCTCCAGCGCCAGCGCCACCCCGCACACCGCGGCGACGATCAGCATGGCCCACCAGTCGATGGCCTTCGGCCGCGACGGCGCCGCCGAGATCTGCCCGGCCCCTCCGCGGGCGGTGATCGCGTCACCCATCTCGTCGGCGCGCCGCAGCGCGACGGTGATGGCCGCGGCCAGCAGGTCGATCGCCTCCAGCCACCAGTGCCGCAGCCGTCCGCGCCGCCGTGCCGCCACCTCTTTGGGCCGCAGCCGTCGCGCGGCGTACAGGACGCGGAACTCGTCGATCAGCATGGGAAACGCCCGCAGCGCCAACGCCAACGCGACCGCCCACTCGTCGACCGGTATCCGCAGTACCCGCAGCGGCCGCCCCAAAGTCGCGACGGCGGGCGCTATTTCGGCGACGTTCGTCGTCCACGACACCATCGCGCCCAACCCGAGCAGCACGATGGACAGCGCGGTGATGCGCAGGAAGTTCAACAGCCCGCCCAGGCCCACTTCGACCGACCCCAGCCCGATCACCGGGTCACCGCCGGCGAACGTGGCGGTCAGGCCGCCGAGGAACACCAGCGCCCACAGCCAGCCCGGGATGCTCGGCAGCACACCGCGCGGGATGCCGGCCAGCCGCGCCGCGACGAGCACCAGCAGCGCCACCGCGCCGATCGGCACCCAGCCCGGATAGAAGGTCATCAGTACGCCGATCGCGGCGACCATCAACAGCTTGGTGCCCGCCCACAGTCGGTGCACGACGCTGGTGCCGGGCACCGGACGCAGCAGCACCACCGCGCGGCGCTGGCGACGGCCCGTCGACACCGTGCTCATGCCCGTCCCCCCGCCGTCGTCGGCGTGGGAACCAGTGCTCCGCCTTCCAGATGCAGTGTGCGCGGGCACAACTCCTCGAGGCCGGTGAAGTCGTGGGAGATCACCACGACGGTCAGGTTCGCGGTGCGGCGCAGTTCGGCCAGCAGCCGCAGCAGGCCCCGGCCGCTGGCGGCGTCCAGCCCGGCCAGCGGCTCGTCGAGAATGAGGGCGCGCGGCTTGCGGGCCAGCAGGCCGGCCAGCACCACCCGGCGCATCTGACCGCCGCTGAGCTGGTCGATGCGGCGCCTGGCCAGCGAGGCGTCCAGCCCCACGGTGGCCAGCGCCTCGGTCACCCGAGCGTGGTCCCGGACGGAAAACCCTGCCGCCGAAGCGATTTCCATGTCGACGCGGCCGCGCATCAGCTGCAGCCGGGCCGCCTGGAACGAGATCGCCACGGCACCGACCTGATCGGCGACCGGCGTGCCGTCGAGCAGGCAGTCGCCGGCAGTCGGCACGGTCAGCCCCGCCATGATCCACGCCAGCGTCGACTTGCCCGAGCCGTTGAGGCCGTGGATCAGCACGCCGTCGCCCTCGTGGACGGCGAAGGTGATGTCGCGCAGCGCGGTGGTGGCCCACGGCGTCCCGCTGCCGTATTCGTGGCTGACGCCCTTGAGTTCGAGCACCGGGGCGGCGTCGTGGCCGGGGGCGACCGTGGCCGCCGGCGCCTCGGAGGTCTCCACCATGTCGGTGTTGTCGTCGGCGCCGCCGTTGCCGGTCAGGTCGACGGTGCGGTCGGCGGCGTCGGCCTCGTCGTTGTAGTGCGTGATGTGCACCAGCGACATCTGGTGCCGGCGGGTCAGCCCGGACAGCACGCCCATCAGCGCGTCGCGGCCCTGCTGGTCCACCATGCTGGTGACCTCGTCGGCGATCAGCAGCGACGGTTCGCGCGCCAGCGCGGCCGCCACCGCGAGCCGCTGCAGTTCGCCGCCGGACAATCCGCCGGTGTCGCGTTCGGCCATGCCGTCGAGGCCGACCTCCTCGAGCAGTTGCGGCACGTCGGTGACCTTGCCCGGAGGCAGGCCCCACACCACGTCGTCGGCGACCCGGCTGCCGAGCACCTGGCTCTCGGGGTGCTGCATGATCACCGCCGTGCCGCCGATGCGGCCCAGACCGACGGCGCCGGGGCGTTCGATCCGGCCCGCGGTGGGTTCGCGCCCGGCCAGCATCAGCATGAGTGTCGTCTTGCCCGAGCCGTTGGCTCCGGTGATCGCCAGGTGTTCGCCCGGTTCGACGGTCATCGACACCGGGCCCAGCGCATCGTGATCGGCGGACGGATAGCGGAAATGCACGTCACGCAGCCGGGTCGGCACCGGGGCGACGGCACCAGCGTCGGTCGAGGACTCGAGCTTGTGCACGTCGGGGATGCCGAACAGCCGGTCCATCACCCGCGACAGCGCCCACCAGCCGACGAGGCTGACGAACGTGATCGACAGCACCCCGGAGCCGAAGAACAGCAGCGGCCAGTAGTCGAGGGCGACGCCGAAGTCGTGTTTGAGCCGCTCGGCCGCGCCTTCCATGTTCGGGATCCGGGCCAGGATTGCGGCGGTGCCGGTGACGTTGGCGGTGACCGACTCGAAGATGAGGTGGCGCAGCCGGGAGAGCACCGTCAGCGCCACCACCACGGCAGCGCCGAACGCGGCCCCGGCGACCAGCGCGGCGACGAACACCGTCGGCGTGCCGCGTCCGCGCCGCTTGACGATGCCGGTCAGCCCGCCGATGTAGGCGCAGTTCACGACCGTCATGAAGCCGCCCATCCCGGCGATCAGGAACGCGATGACCCCGCCGGCGACGGTCGCGGTGAGCAGCACCCGCAGCCGGTAGCGGTAGGCGAGCAAACCCATCGGCACCGTGCCGAGCAGCGACAGGCCCGCCGCGAACGGGACGACGACGGCGATGATCGCGGTGGCCGCGCACAGCGCGGCCATGACGGAGGCCTGGGCCAGTTCGACGGGACGCAGGACACCGCTTCGTCTCGGCGGGTGCCCGGTCGCGGTCATTGCACGATTCTGCCAGCCGGGATGTGCGAGCCTTGAACCCGCTGGACCGGGCTCGGACGCGAGCCGGTTGAATCACATAGTAAAACTATGTAATCTGGTACCCATGCCCCAGACGCTCGGCTCCGATCTGCTGTCCGTCGTGGCCCGGATCAACCGACTGGCCACCCAGCGGGTCCGTCTCCCGCTCGGCTACGCCCAGGCGCGGCTGCTGTCCACGATCGAAGATCAGGGCCCGACCCGCATCTCCGATCTGGCCGCGCTCGATCACTGCTCGCAGCCGACGATGACCACCCAGGTCCGCCGTCTGGAGGATGCCGGCATGGTGTCGCGCAGCGTCGACCCCGAGGACGCCCGCGCGGTGCTCATCGAGATCACCCCCGAGGGTGTGGAGACGCTGCGGCAGGTGCGCGCCGATCGCGGCGCAGCCATCGACCCGTATCTGGAGCGCCTGTCATCTGGGGACCGCGAGACGCTGGCCGACGCCGTCCGTGTCTTGCGCCGGCTGCTCGAGGATGCCTCGGCGCCGACCACCATCACCAAGTAGTCATCTCGTAAGGAGTGTTCGCCCGTATGTGGCGTCAACCGAAAGCTGTCTGGGCCGTTGCCTTCGCGTGCGTCGTCGCGTTCATGGGCATCGGGCTCGTCGACCCCATCCTCAAGCCGATCGCCGAGAACCTCGACGCGTCGCCGTCGCAGGTGTCGCTGCTGTTCACCAGCTACATGGCGGTGATGGGCGTGGCCATGCTGATCACCGGCGTGGTGTCCAGCCGCATCGGCCCCAAACACACGCTGCTGCTCGGCCTGGCGATCATCATCGCCGGCGCCGGGCTGGCCGGAATGTCCGAGACCGTGATGGAAATCGTTGGCTGGCGCGCACTTTGGGGCCTGGGCAACGCGTTGTTCATCGCGACGGCGCTGGCCGCGATCGTGAACTCCGCCAAAAGTTCGGTCGCACAGGCGATCATCCTCTACGAGGCCGCGCTGGGCCTGGGCATCGCGGTCGGCCCGCTGGTCGGCGGGGTGCTCGGCTCGATCTCGTGGCGTGGGCCGTTCTTCGGGGTGGCGGCGCTGATGGCGTTCGCGCTCGTGGTGACGGTCTTCCTGCTGCCGGCGACTCCGCGCGCCGAACGCGCGACCACGCTGGCCGACCCGTTCCGGGCACTGCGGCACCGCGGCTTGCTGGGCGTGGCGGTGACCGCGCTGCTGTACAACTTCGGCTTCTTCACGCTGCTGGCGTTCACCCCGTTCCCGCTCGACATGGGCGCGAAGGAGATCGGGCTGATCTTCTTCGGCTGGGGCGTGGCGCTGGCCTTCACGTCGGTGGTCGTCGCGCCGCGGCTGCAACATCGTTTCGGCACCGTCCCGGTCCTGCTGGTGAACCTGGTCGTGATGGCCGTGACGCTGGTCGTTATGGCGCTCGGCACCGATGACAAGGTCGTGCTGGCGACGTCGGTCGTGGTGGCCGGGCTGTGGTGCGGCATCACCAACACGCTGATCACCGAGACGGTCATGAAGGCCGCGCCCGTCGAGCGGGGGGTGGCCTCGGCGGCCTACAGCTTCATGCGGTTCAGCGGCGCGGCCGTCGCGCCCTGGCTGGCCGGCGTGCTCGGCGAACAGGTCAACGTGCACCTGCCGTACTGGGTGGGTGCGGCCGCGGTGCTGCTCGGCGCCGGCGTGCTGGCCGTGACCCGGTCGCATCTGCGGGGCATCGACGCCGAGGAATCCGACCTCGACGAGCTCACCGAGCAGGCCACCGCGCTCACCGTCGGCGACTGACTGATCCGTCAGCCAGCCTCCTCAGGAATCGCGTTCTCCGCAAGCAACTGCAGGTTGGCCCGGCGCCGACGCAGCAGGTAAATCGCCACCCCGATCCCGATCATGTACCACGCGCCGGCAATCGGACCCGCAAGGTTCAGCGGATAACTCAGTGCAGACGCGAAGCTGAACGCCGGAATTCCCGCTCCCGCGAAGAACGCCGGAATCAACAGGATCGCCCCCAGCACCGGCACCACCAGGTGAAGCAGCACCTTGAACTCGCTTCGCCGGTAACGCAAGAAGTACACCGGACACGCCAGCGCCGTCACGAAATAGATCGGCAGCACGCACACCGTCAGCACCGTGCCGAACACCGCATAAGCCGTCACCGGGTCCCAGGTGTATCCGCCGACCACAGTGAGCAGGGCCCCCACAGCGAAGAAAACCCAGATCGCCGTCGACGGTGAGCGCCACCGGGGATGCACTCGGCCGAACGTCGACGGGATCGTGCCGCTGCGGCCCATGGCCCACATGCTGCGAGTGGCGGCCAGCGCCGCACTGTTCATGCACGCGAACGCGGACACGAGCAGCACCACCAACAGCAGGATCCAGCCGCCACCCCACATCGTTTGGGCCAGCCCGATCCACGCGTTGCCACCGTTGTAGCTCATGAAGTCAGCCATCTTGTCGGGACCGAAGTACACCGCCGAGGCATAGGAGGTGAGCACGTAGAAAACGCCGATCAGCAAGCACGAGAGAATGACAGCGCGCGGCACGTTGCAGTGCGGATTCTCCGTCTCCTCGGCAAGCGGCGCGGCGGATTCGAATCCGATGAACGCCAGGAAGCCGTAGACGGAGGCCGCAACCACACCGCCGAGGCCCTCGAATCCGGGAACTGTTGCGAAGTGTGTGGTGAACAGCGACGGGCTGTTGGCGTCACCCGCCGCGATCATCATCCACACCGATGCCACCACCAGGACCACGATTTCGAACAGGCCCAGGATGAGGCCGAACCGGACCCCGACCTCGACGCCGAAGTAGTTCGTCGCGAACGCACCGGCCAGACACGCCAACGCCGCGATCGTCCACACGGCGTTGAAGTCACCTCCACCGTCGGGCGCCACCGTCATCGCCAGCAGGTTGCCGAATACCAGGGCCAGGTACGGCATCGCGAACAGGTACATGAACGGGTAAGCCCACGCGACGACGAAACCGGCTGCCGAGTGAAACGAGGTACCGACGTAGGATCCCAGCCCACCGGCCGACGAAATATGTTTGGCCAGTTGGCCGATCGCCGCCGCCACCAACAAGCTGCCGACAAGCGCGAACACCACGGCCAGCGGAAGGGCACCGCCTCCGAACGACGCGCCGGTACTCACCGCGTACGCCGCACCGGCGCCCGGCGCCATCGTGGCGATCGCGACGAACAGAACGCCGGGCAGCTTGATGACGCCCTTTGCCAGCCCGGGCTCTTCTGCAGCTACCTCGGCCGAGGGTGCGACGGGTGTGGCGGTCATGCTTCGTCCTTGGGTGTGAGATCTACTCCGGTAGCGGTGATCTCGACCAGCTGGTCGGGGTGCGCCAGCTCTGTGACACCCACCCATGTGCTCGCGGGAGGTGCGGCCCCGAACCGTTTGGCGAAGATTTCAGCCGTGGCCATCAGAGCGGGCATATCCGTTGCGTAAACAGTGACTGCCACCAACCCGTCAAGGCTCTGTCCTTCGGACGCCATGCACCGCTCGAGGACGTCCATGCAGAACACGACTTGCTCCTCCATCGATCCGGTTCCGACAACCGTGAAATCCGGTGGTGCGCCGACGAACGGCGCGATGCCGGAGTAGTACACGGTGCGGTCTGCACGCACGACCTGACTGAACCCCAGCATGGTGAAGGTGGACTCGTCGACATACCCGACCTCGGGGTTGGTCCGGGTGATCACGCGAGTTCTCCTGCGACCGCCGGGGTCTCGGCACTGACCATCTCCTCGTGGAACGAGTCCATGAGACCGGCATTGGTGTGGTTGGGATTCTGTGTCAGCGACGCGAAGTCGTATTGACGCTTGACGCCGTCGTCCCGGATCGCGACCATCGGGTCTTCGAAGTCGCGGATGTAGCCCATGGCCAGTCCGCCCATCTGATAACCCATCAGCTTGAGCAGGTCGTCGTCGAGGGTGCGGGCGACTTCGATCGGCGTCGACAGGTACTGGTTTTCTTCCTGGCGTACCCATCCGACGCAGTACGTGATGTTGATGCCTTGGCGGACCATCGGCGAGCGGTTGGCCGCAGCGCCGTGGTACACCTTGCCGGAGTAGAAGAACAGCGATCCCCGCTCCGTCTCGGCGCGCACGATCGCGTCGTCGTCGTAAGTTTGTTTCCCCTCGGTGAGATGGCTTCCCGGCACCAAGCGCGTCGCGCCGTTCTCGACGGTGAAGTCCGTCATCGCCCACATCGTGTTGCACTGGACGTCGTAGTCGAGCGGGAACGGGAAGAAGTCCCATGCCAATTCGTCACGGTGCAACGGTTGATCGGTCTCGCCGGGCAGCACGGAGATCACCTGGGTCAGGTGCAGCTGATAGGCGGTGGCCTTGGCCAACAGATCTGCGACGGATCCGAGAACCAACGGGTGCATGATCAGTTCGCGACTTGCCGGCGACCGAGCGATCAACGAACCGGTCCTGCGGGTCATCCGCCCGACGAAGTCGTCGTTGCCCGTGGGCGTGATGTCGATGTACTCCTCTAGTTCCTCGGCAACCCTGTCCATCAGTTCGTTGGACACGAGATTGTCGACGATGACGAAGCCGTCCTCGCGGATCGCGGCGGTGACTTCATCCGGTGTAGCGGTTGGGGGCAGGTGGTACTTGGGCATCGAGGAACTCCGATCACGAGGTGGTGCGGGTAGGGTTGCCCGGGTGAGCAGGCCCGAGCGGCCTCGGCGATGAGGTGGAGTCAGTGACTGTGAAACTGAATCATTTTCAGATTTCTGATCCGGTGCTGGCCGGTAAAAGCGACGTAACCCTCGTTACTTCGCTGTCTCAACTGATGGTCCCGGTGATGGATCAGGTCGGAGCCCGTCGTTCGGCTGCGCAATCGCGCAGCCAAGACAAGATGGCCCGCGTGCTGCACGCAACGGCGGCCATACTCGACGAAAGCGGAGCCGAAGCCGTCACCACCACGACTGTTGCGGCACGCGCCGAAGTGTCCATCGGCTGGCTCTACAACTTCTTCGACGACCGGCAGGCGCTGCTGGAGGAGATTGTGGCCAGCGGGTTGATGCAACTCGACCACAGACTCGAGGAGGTCGGCTTCAGCCTCGCCGGGCCGGACTGGCGATCCACCGTGCGCGCCGGCATCCAAACCATCATCGAGTTCTTCGATGCTTCACCGGGATTCCGCTCACTTTGGTTCTCCGCGGACTTCTCCGGACGCATGCTTCAGGCCAACCGCATGCACGACGATGCGCTGGCGGCCTACCTGGCCACCAGCGTCACCGCGACGCGGCCCGACGCTCCGGCGGTCCCCCTCGACGTCGTCGCGCAGATCTTCATCGGCATGCTCGACAAGGGCCTCGACCTCGCCTACCGGAACGATTCCGCCGGCGACAACGTGATACTCGCGGAGATGACCCGCGCCAGCATCGACTACCTCGGCTGCTTCTTGCCCTGAGCTCCGTCAGCGGTCACTGCTGGTTCCTTTCTCCAACTGTTCGGTCAGTCGTTGCGCGGCCGCCAGCGCCGCCGCCGCGGCGGCCTCGAGCTCACGGGCTTGGGCGATGGCCTCACCGCCGGACCCGCCGCGGGCCTCGATCGCGGGGACGACGAACTGGCGGAACCGTTTCCGTACGGCGGTCTCGGAGCGGTCAATGGCTTCTGCGGCCAGATAGGTCTGTTCGACCAGGAAGTCGATCAGGTCGTCCAACTCGACGTCATCGCGAATCTCGCTGCGGCGCTGTCCCTCTCGGATCACGTCGCCCATCGCGCCGACCGCCGCCTGGTGCACCCGGGGGTCGTTGGCGGCGGTGGAATGCTGCGCGATCAGCGCGGCGATCGACGCGTCGGTCGGTAGTTCGCGCGCGGTGTAGATGAGCGCGGCCTCGATCTTTGCGAACACCGCCGACTCGGCGGCCATCACCTCCTGCACGGCGTCGATGTGGCGCCGGGCGCGGCGCATCGCGACCTGCACGACGACCTCGGAGATGCTGCCCAGCCGGCGGAACGCGGTGGCCCGCGACACCCCGGCCCGTTTCGCGATCGCCTCCATCTGCACTGTGCCCCCGGCGTTTTCCGCGAACTCCTGTTCGGCGGCGCTGATCAGCCGGGTCCTGACGAAGTCGTCGTCCTCGCCGGCGGCGTCGAAGATGCTGGCGGTCACGTGATGGCCCCGGCGAATTTCAGCTCGGTCAGCGTTTCGTCGTCGAGGCCCAGTTCGCGCAGCACCTCGTCGGTGTGCTCGGCGAATTTCGGGGCGCGGTGCAGACTCAGTTCGCCCTCGTCGAATTTGACCGGGTTGGCGACCAGTTTTTGGGGACGCCCGCCGGCGTCGCGGACCTCGGCGATGCGCCCGTTGGCGATCAGCGCCTCATCGTTGCCGACGTCCCAGCCGTCCTGGACCACAGCCCACGGCCCGGTGCCGTAATCGAGCAGCCGGGCGCATTCTGCGAGGGTACGGGTGCCGATCGCCGTCTCGACGATTTCTATTGCGGTTTCGAGGTTTTCGGTGAGCGCCTCGAGCGTCGAGAACCACTCGTCGAACGCGAACTCGACGCAGCCCATCAGCCGGCAGAACTCGGGCCAGTGGCGGGTGGGCTGGAGCATCGCCAGCTGGATATAGCGGCCGTCGGCGGTGCGGTAGCTGCCCGTCAACGGGTTGCACGGCGCCTGGGTCTTGCTCTCGAACTTGGGCATCGGGCCGCCGGCCTGCAGCGCGGTGTTGACGCTGTACTGGGTGGCCCACGCGCCGACCGCCAGCAGCGACACGTCGAGCACCGACGGTTCGCCGGTCATGCGACGGCCGTAGAGCGCGGCGGCCACGCCGCCTGCGATCGCCATCCCGCCGATGTTGTCGCCGTACCCGCCGGCCGGCATGTACGCCGACTGCTCCGCATTCGACGGGGTGACACCGTCGGCGCTGCCGCCGCGCGCCCAGAACGCGGTCGAGTCGTAGGCGCCGGACTCGCGGTCGGGGCCCTTGGTCCCGTAGCCGCTGCCGGTGACGTAGATGATGTCGGGATTGATGCGGCGGACCTCGTCGAGGTCGATGCGCAGCTTGGCCCTGGTCGTGGGCAGGTAGTTGGTCAGGAACACGTCGCTGCGCCGGATCAACTCGTCGAGCACCGGGCGGGCCTCGGCGACGCCGAGCTCGAGTCCGATGCTGCGCTTACCGCGGTTGGGCCCCTCCATCACCGGTGCGAACACCGCGCTGTCGACGCCGGTGCCGTGGCCGAGCACCGTGGCCAGTCCGCGCTGGCCGTCGCCGGTGATCGAATTCTCGATCTTGATCACTTCGGCGCCCCAGTCCGCCAGCACCGCGCCGGCCGACGGAACGAACGTGAACTGTGCGACTTCGAGTACTCGAACCCCAGCCAGTGGACGGTCCATCGCTCGCGCACCTCCCAGGTCCCGTGTGACGTGGTCCACAGTATGCAACTGTGGCGGCGCCAGCGTATCAAATTGAGACGCTAGTTCGAGACCTCGATCACATCATGTCACGGCGGTGCCGACGAGCGTGCCCACGACGTAAGTGGCCGCGACCGCGACCACTCCGAAGGCGAGTTGGCGCGACGCCGAGAACCAGACGGGCTTCTTGGTGAACCGGGACGCCACCCCACCTGCGATCAGCAGGCCCAGCCCGCCGCAGAGCAGACCGAGCCACAACGACTCGAAGCCGAGCAGGTACGGGATCAGCGGAGCCAGCGCGCCGACCGCGAACGTCAGAAACGACGACACCGCCGCGACATACGGGGACGGCTTCTCGGTGGGGTTGACCCCGATCTCCTGAACGAGATGGAAGTTGATCGCGCGGTTCTCGTCGCGATGGATCTCCTCGGCGGCTTGCCGGGCCGTCTCGGGCTGCATCCCCATCTGGACCATCATGTCGGCGAGTTCGGCCTTCTCGGCCTGCGGATGCCGGTGCAGCGCGCGCCGTTCCACGCGGACCTCCGAGTCGATCTGTTCGTTGGCGGTCTGCACGGACGCCAACTCCCCCAGCGCCATCGAGAATGCGCCCGCCGCCAGGCCGGCGAAACCGCTGACGATCACCGAGTGCGCGCCTGCCGCCGCGCCGACGCCGGCGACCAGCGCCGTGTTGGACACCAGGCCGTCCATCGCGCCGAAGGTGGCCGCGCGCAGCCATCCGCCGCTCACGTCACCGTGGCGGTGATCGAAGTCGTGCGGACGCCACGGCTCGGGTTGTTGCTGTGTCATGGCCGTATTCAACTCCCGCGCCTGTGCGGGCGGTTACTGAGGATTACCTGGGTTTGTGACATCACAGTTTGCGCGACGCCGCCGGGGGCTACCGTCGAGTCAGTGTCAGGGTGATGGTGCCGCCTATCGCGGTGGTTGGATCCTGATCACCTGGTGTCTGGCTCGTACCGTCGATGCCGCCTTCGGGTTGGCGTTCATGCGTTTTGTCGGCACCAGGTGTGAAGGACCGGCCGGCGTGACTTGATAGGAGCGTGGCATCGCCCCCACTGAGATGTGTCCGCCGACCGGCCCAACCGTCACCTCACAGTGAAGGAGGCAACCACCATGGTTGTTGTTGGAGCCGATGTGCACAAGCGCACCCATACCTTCGTCGCCGTCGACGAGGTCGGACGCCACCTCGGCGAGAAGGTTGTCAAAGCCACCACCGCCGGGCATCAGCAGGCGGTGCGGTGGGCCCGCACCCAGTTCGGGATAGAGCTGGTGTGGGCGATCGAAGATTGCCGGCACCTGTCGGCACGCCTGGAGCGCGATCTGCTCACTGCGGGTCAGAAAGTGGTCCGGGTGCCGCCGAAGTTGATGGCGCAGACGCGGGCCTCGGCGCGTACGCGCGGCAAGTCCGATCCCATCGATGCGTTGGCCGTGGCGCGCGCGTTCTTGCGTGAACCTGACCTACCGGTCGCCTCGCATGACGAGATGTCACGGGAGTTGAAGTTGCTGGTCGATCGACGCGAAGACCTTGTCGGTCAACGGACTTCGACGATCAACCGGTTGTTATGGCGCGTTCACGAGCTGGACCCTGAGCGGGCGCCGAAACCGCGCTCGCTGGACCTGGCCAAGCATCGCCGGTTACTCGCCGACTGGCTGGCGACACAGTCGGGTTTGGTGGCGGAGTTGGCCCGCGATGAGCTGGCCGACATCACCCGGCTTACCGAGCAGATCAACATGCTGGCCAAACGTATCGGCGAGCGGGTACGCGCAATCGCCCCGGCGCTGTTGGCGATGCCCGGCTGCGCCGAGCTCACCGCGGCCAAGGTCATCGGCGAGACCGCGGGAGTGACCCGCTTCAAAAACGAGGCGGCTTTCGCCCGCCACAGCGGTGTGGCGCCCATCCCGGTGTGGTCAGGCAACACCGCGGGCAGAGTTCGGATGACCCGCTCGGGCAACCGTCAACTCAACGCCGCACTACACCGCATCGCCGTGACCCAGATCCGCCTCGATGGCCTCGGACAGGCCTACTACCGACACCGCCTCGCCGAAGGCGATTCCCCAACCGAAGCCCTGCGCTGCCTCAAACGCCGCCTGGCCCGCGTCGTCTTTCACCACCTGCACACCGACCACCAAACCCGCCAACAACCTTGCCAACCGGCAGCAGCTTGACATAGGAGAAACTCATGACCACCACTGCGGAACATCTGCGCAATGCGCTCGACGGCCGTTGGCGCGATGTGAAGAACCGGATGCGCGAAGAACTGTCCAGCGAGATCTTCCGCCCGCACTACACCCCCAACACCGTCATCGCGCGCACGAAGGTGGCGGAGCAGCTCAAGATCATGGCGGCCAAGGGCGCCGCCGAGGACGGCTTCAAGAAGGAGCACGGCGGTAACGGCGATGTCGGTGCCGCGGTCACCCAGATCGAGATGCTGGCGATGAGCGACCTGTCGCTGATGGTGAAAGCCGGTGTGCAGTGGGGCCTGTTCGGCGGGGCCATCGAGAACCTCGGCACCGAGCGGCACCACGAGAAGTACGTCAAGCGGATCATCGACTGCGACCTGCTGGGCTGCTTCGCGATGACCGAGACCGGGCACGGCAGCAACGTGCAGGCGCTGGAGACCACCGCCACCTACGACCCGGCCACCGAGGAGTTCATCGTCGACTCCCCGACGCCGACCTCCCGCAAGGACTACATCGGCGGAGCCGCCGAAACCGCTCGCATCGCCGCCGTTTTCGCGCAGCTGATCACGCCCGACGGCAAGGGCCACGGGGTGCACTGCGTGCTCGTGCCCATTCGCGACGAGGAGGGCAACGACCTGCCGGGCGTGACGACGTCGGACTGCCACTACAAGGGCGGGCTGCCCGGCGTCGACAACGGGCGCATCCAGTTCGACCAGGTGCGCGTGCCGCGCGAGAACCTGCTCAACAAGTACGGCGACGTCGCACCCGACGGCACCTACAGCTCACCGATCGAGAATCCGGGCCGCCGGTTCTTCACCATGCTCGGCACGCTGGTCCGCGGGCGCGTCACCGTCGGCGGCAGCGCGGCGGCCGCAGCCCGTGTCGCGCTCGACATCGCGACGCGATATGCGTTGCAGCGCAGGCAATTCGAGGCGCCCGGCGACGACCACGAGGTGGTCATCATGGACTACCTGGTGCATCAGCGCCGGCTGTTCCCGCTGATCGCCGAATCGTATGCGTTGCAGTTCGCGCAGAACGAACTCGTCGCCAAGTGCCACGACCTGCAGAGCGCCGAGGATCCCGACCCCGAGGAGCAGCGCGAGCTGGAGGCTCGCGCGGCCGGGCTCAAGGCCGCCAACACCTGGCACGCCACCCGCGCGATCCAGGAGGCCCGCGAGGCGTGCGGCGGCGCCGGGTACATGGCCGAGAACCGCCTGATCGCACTGAAGGCCGACACCGACGTGTTCACCACCTTCGAGGGCGACAACCACGTGCTGACGCAGTTGGTGGCCAAGCAGTTGCTCACCGCCTACGCCGACGACGTCAAGAGCATGAGCCCGGTGGAGTGGGTGCGGTTCGCGGCCAACTTCGCCGGTGAGCGGGTGCTCAAACGCACTGCGGCCGAGACGATCATGCAGACCATCCTCGACACGCGGCAGGACAACGAGGAGGAGGGCAGCCTCTTCAACCGCGGCACCCAGGTCAAGATGTTCGAGGATCGCGAGGAGTACCTGCTGTCGACGGTGGCCCGCCGGCTGCAGGGCAAGTCCAAGGAGATGAGCGAGTTCGACGCGTTCAACGCCGTGCAGGACCACGTGCTGCACACCGCGCAGGCGCACATCGACCGCGTGATCCTGGAGGCGTTCGTCGCCGGCATCGACGCGTGCCCCGACGAGGAGGCCCGCAAGGTCCTCAACATGGTCTGCGACTTGTACGCGCTGTCGGTGATCGAGGCCGACAAGGCGTGGTTCATCGAGCACCGCTATATCTCGACCGAGCGCGCGAAGGCGGTCACCCGGGGCCTCAACGAACGCTGTCGCACGCTGCGCCCGTACGCCGAGTTGCTGGTCGACGGGTTCGGGATCCCCGAGCCGTTGCGCTATGCCGAGATGCTGCATCCCGAGCACATCCCCGACGCCGACGAGCACACCTCGCAGGACGCCGTCAGCTCGGGAACGATCGAGCCGAAGTGAGACCGGCCCGCCGCTGACCGGGCGGGCCGGATCCCATCATCACTCAGCCGGCGGCCAGTTCCTTTTTGCCGTACACCTGTTCCATGAGAGCGGTGTCGCCGTGGATCCGCACGGCGGTGGTCTTGCCGTCGCGGATCGTGTAGACGTCCGCGTCGCGGGAGGTGTGGCCGTCGACCGTGATCTCGGTGAGCGCGACGACGGTGTCGCCCTCGGCGATCATCTGCTCGACGCGGATCGTCGGCGCCTTCTGCCCGATCCGGCCCATGTACTCCATCAGCTCCGCCTTGCCGTGATAGGTGCCGCTGACCACGCTGTCGCCGGGCTGCACCCATTCGACCTCGTCATCGAACAGGCTCATGACCGTCTCGATGTCGCCGGCGGCGAATGCGTCGTACCCCCGCTGGACGAGTTGCTTGTTCTCCTGCTCGGACATAGCGATCCCCTTTTTTCCGCATCCGATCAACTGCGGCCGCGAGAGCGTGGCCGGTCGTGGAGTCGCGCGGGCGCGGCCCCCGGATCAGTCAGACCGTTCGCCGCCGCCTCGAATTGTGCGCCTCGGCGAACGGCGGGTGGCGCGATTGGCACATCAATATTGACGTTGTTGCAAGTGCAATCAGATTCAACCTCCTGCGAATGCAATCAGCCCGTTGAACAGCGGCAATCCGTCCAAAACGGCCGTACGGCTGCGGTCTCGGCCGCATAGTTGGGACCGGTAGCTGCGCGGTCCGGCTGGAATGGGCCCAACGGCGACGGCTACTGGGGTCGGGCCGAAGGGAAGGAACCCACTCATGAACCGAATCGCGCGGTTCGCGTTGACGGCGGCGGTGTCGGTCGGCCTGACGGCAGGCACGGCCATGACCGTCGGCGCAGCGCAGGCCCAAGGCCCGAGCTACCAGGGCGGCAACTGCCCGCCCGGGGTCACCTGCACGCACTGGCTGCCGGGTCAGCCGCCACCGCCCGGTGGCCAGGTGCTGACGTGGGACTGGAACGTGCCGCACGACTGGTACTGGAACTCCGACGGCATCGTCGACGTCACCACCAACACGATGTATCCGTGGAACGGCTCCGGCGCCCAGCCGGCCACCCCGCCGCCGGCACCGCAAGGCCCGCCGGCGCCTCCGCTGCAGAAGCCGCCCGGCACACCGTTCTGCAGCCCGCGCGGATCGCTGATCATCATTCCGCCGATCTGCGACGAGATCGGCGTGGACTGGCCGCCGGGGTCACTGAAGCGGTAGGCGGCGATCAGCCGCGGACCCACACGCAGTTACCGCTCAGCTCGATGGTGAACATCCGGGGCGCCACCTGCACGCGCACCGGCTCACCCGGCTGACCCTCGACGGTCGCGGGCTCGCTGAGCTGCCCGGGCGCGACGACATCTCGCTGTTGCGCCCGGCAGCGCGCCGACGGATCGCGTGGTGTCGCGGTCCAGGTGCCCGCGGCCATCTCGGGATTGCGCATCCCTTGACCGTGCAGCAGTTCCGGCGCCTCGGAACTCACCCACCGGTCGGCCGGCGGTTGCGGCGCGGTGACCGGCTGCCAGGCGCCGCCGCGGCACACCGACGGGACGTCGGCATCGGGCGTACGCGTCATCGCGCCATCGAGATCGCTTGTGCACCCGGTGCTTCCGGCGCCGGGTTGGGCACACGCCATCGGTGCGCCGGCCAGCGCGACGAGCACCGCGAGCACGGCGGCTCTCAACACGTCACACCTTGGTCAGGTCGGTGCGCATCAGCATCACGTTGTAATCCGACCACAACGACAGGTTCCAGTACAGATCGGTGCCGGTGCCCAAGGTCGACGGCGACCACGGGTGCATCATCGGCGCGTAGATGCCGCCGTTCTGTTGTGTCATCAACACTTTGGCGCTCGACCAGCTGCCCTGCGGAGTGTCCGAGGTGCGCATCACGATGTTGTTGAACTGGTCGCCGTGCAGCACCACGTACTTGCCCAGCGCCTTGTTGTACTGCACGGACATCTCACTGACCTGGTTGCCGGGGTTGGCGACACCGCAGGCCCCTTTGTCGACCCCGAAAACGGCGGTGGCGGCGGCGGGGTTGTTCTTCTTCCAACCGGCCGGGGTTGCGCCCCAACCGAAGAAACCGCTGCTGCCCTTGCTCCAGTACTCGTACTTGCTGAGATCGAGCATGTTCTGTTCCTGCACGCGCGCAAGGTGTGCGGCGCCCTGCCGGCCGTTCGGGGTGCCGTACACGTAGACGTATCCGTCGCCCGGCCGCACGAAGGCCATCTGCTGGAAGTTCTGGTTACCGCTCCACGGCTGGTTGTAGCGGACGGTCTGCGGCGCAACGTGGAAGGTTTCGCCGTTGTCGTCGGAGTACGCGAGGGCCGAGTAGTTCGTCGTCCACGAACCCGGCGCACCCCACTGGGTGACCGACATGAAGCTCACGTACTGGCGGGCACCGTACTTCGAGTCGGGATTGGGTACCGAGATACCTGCAGTGGGGATCAGCGTGATGCCGGCGGGCAGCCCCTCGGCGAAGATGACCTGGCGGGCGCGGTTCGGGTACCCGTCCGGCCCGAGCGGCGCGCCACCGAACATGTTGCCGGTGTACCACTGCCCGTCGGGGATCTCCATGCCGTTGCTGAGGTCCCGATCCGAGCTGCGGAAGATCGTGTTGGACCGCCAGTCGACCGACATGTTCCCGTCGGCGAACGTGTCACCGACGGCGATCAGGATCTGGTTCTCGTTGATGTCCTTCGTCAGCGGATTGTCCGGAATTCCGTTGTCCCACATGATTCCGAGGTCCGTGCCGCCGACGGTGTACCGGGTCGAGGTGTCGGCGATCAGATCCGAGTACTGCCCGTTGTTGGGGTACTGGTAGTTGCCGGTCACCCACGCGACGAACTGGGTCGACGGACTGACTTGCGCGTTCGGGAACGGCGAGTACAGCGGCGTGTTCGGGGCCGCCGCGAGCGCGAGTGCCGCCATCGGTTGCTGCACTGCCGCTGTCTCGCTGCGACCGGTCAACGCCGCGAAGAAGTTCTCGAACTCGCGGCGCGCGAACGCCAGCAGGCCCCAGATCAGCGGCGGCTGCGCGGGCGTGGACGGCGCCGTCCCGGCGAACGGGTTGAGGATCCAGTTGATCGTGCTGGACACCACATTGGTGACGGCGGTGAACAGGTTCGGCAGCGACGGCGTCGCGGCGGCCGGCGTGCTGATCGGCTGGCTGGTCGTCAGCAGCGGCGAGGCATCCGGCGCGGCCAGCGAGCGGGCGTCGGCGAACACCGCGACCTTGGCGGGCTTCTGCACGGTCGCGGCCGGATCGGACAACGACTGCACCCTGGCGGCTGACGGAGTGGCGTTGGTCTGTTCGGACGACGTCGCCGCTGTCGGCGCTACCTCCGGGGCGCGCTTGTCCGGTGCGGGCTTCGGCGTCGGCTCGGCGGTCTTCGTCGGCTCGGCAGTGGGTGTCGGCTCTTCGGTCGGCGTCGGCTCGGCAGTCTTGGTCGGCTCTGCAGTGGGCGTCGGCTCTTCGGTCGGCTCTTCGGTCGGCTCGGCGCTGGTGTTGGTCTGCGCACGAACCGTCACGCCGTCGGTGACGGTGGTGGAGGTCGTCGTCGACGTCGTCGGAGCTTCCGCCTCGCCGTCGTCGTCGCCGGCGTCGACGTGACTGTCACCCGCGGTGGTCGTGCCGCTCGTGGTCGTGGTGCCGGCGGTGTCGTTATCGGTCGACGACTGCTCGGAGGTGGATTCGGATTGCGACTCCGTCGTATCGGCGGTCGCGATGCCGTGCCCCGTCGCGATCGCGGTGCCGACCCCGAGCGCGACGGCCAGACCCCCGACCCGACCGATGTAGTGTGCTGCTCCCATGTGTACCTCCCGCAGGCCTTCCCCCAACCCGTCGCATTGCCATTAGACAGCACCTGGAGGAGCCATACAGCAAAAGGGACGATCGTCCCAGTAACCACAGCTGTCGCTACAGTCGCCGACCTCGTGGGGAGTTCGCCGTCAATATCGCTCTACGAGCAACGTTCGTTACGGGAGGATGCCCGCCTGGTGCAGTGCCTCGTTGTAGAGGTCCATCGCTTCGCCGAGCCCGTCGTTGACCCAGGCCTCCACCATGCCGACCCGATCGGCCACCAGTTGCACCCGGGTGGCCCACTGCTCGAAGTCGGGCGCGCGGCGCAGCGCGTCGATCTGGTCCTGTGTGCCTTGGATCAAGATGAAGCCGCCGAGCTCGGTGCTCTGCGGGCGCAGGATCGCGGTGTCGAAGCGTTCGATGCGACCGTCGCCGCGCAGTTGGTCGAGGTAGCCCGTCGTGGTTTCCCTCAGGAGTTCGAGAGCTTGCGGTTCACGTCCACGCGCGGGCAAGCCCCACGCGATCCAGATTCCTGCGTCGGCCATCGCCCCATCATGCTCTGCGATCGCGTGACTGCTCGACCATCAGGTCGGAGTGTTGAAAACGTGGCTCCCCCGGCTGGACTCGAACCAGCAACCCTTCGGTTAACAGCTTCGATATACGAGATGTGACATCGCGCCGGTCTCAGATTGCAGCGAGTTCCTCGCCGGTGAAGTATCGAGAGTGGGTCTGATGAAGCGTGTCGACAGAGTCGCTGATTAGAGCCACGATCTCGACGTTGTCATCTGTGCGGTCGGCTTCCAGCTGGAGCCGTCGCTCCATGGCTTCGCGGGCAGTCGCGAACTCCGTCACACGGCGGACACCTGTGTGTCGGTTGAATTCGATTACAAAGCCGGGCATAGGTTCTACTTCTCCTCTGTCTCTTTGTTCAAGATACGACGCAGGTCACGCAATTGGTCACCCGTTTGTCTCAGCCTTGCGAGGAACTCCAGGTTGGACCCGCTGGAAAGAGCCTTTATCGCCTGGTCGAGCAGGTGCGGATTTGGCGCATTCACGCCCATTTCAGCAGCGCCTGCAGCCACATCGTCGACAATCTCCTGCACGGCCTGGCCGAACATATTGTCGAGTTGATCGGCGACCACTTCGTCGTGAGCGATCTCGGCGGACATCGAGTGCATCCGTTCGACAATCTGCTGGACGACCGGATCATCGTGCGGCTCGTCGTACCGGATTCCTCTGCCGACCAAGTCTGCGAGCCCTTCGTAGACGTTGGCCCACAAGCTCTGGTAGTTCGTCCTGATTTGCACCTCGACGCGGCCAGCCGGCACTACGAGCCACAGATGAACGGCGCGATAACCCGAATGAGGCTGCTGCCGTAGGTCCCGGATCGTCACCCTCTGGTCTCCGCCGAAGTGGTGAGCGATCTCACCTGCGAGGAGCGTCTGTCGCGTGAGGTTCATCTCGGCGTCGATACGAACGCCCGCGAGGTCTTGCACGCGGTCGAGCTTCAACGCTGATCGCTGAAGCTTTTGTACCAAGGTGTCGACGGTCTTCGATCGGGCGGTCAGCCTGAATTGTTCGGGCTTCCAGCTCCACTCGGTTTCGGTGAGTATGCGCGCGACTTCGCTAGCGAGGTCGTTGTGCCAGAGCATCACTGCGTTGTAGTCGGGGCAACCTTCGGGTGGGGCGCACCTCTCGAGCAGTGATTCGCCCAGCCGACGCAGCTGGCTCTTCGACCATGGCGGCGAGTCCTCGATATTCACGCCGCGCTGCCGAGTGAGACGTCGAACAGGGCCAGCATTTCACCCACGGTAGGGCACCCACCGCCAGATCAGTGGCAACGAATTCGGCCTTGTTCGCCGTTGGATAACGACTGGCAGCCGTCTAGCCGCCGCGCGGCCGATGATCGCTAAAACGTGGCTCCCCCGGCTGGACTCGAACCAGCAACCCTTCGGTTAACAGCCGAATGCTCTGCCAATTGAGCTACAGGGGACTGCTCACCCGCGATCACGCTTACTGTGCGGGCCGAGGGATGACTCTAGCGTACGCATCGCTCGGCTTGCCAACGCGCTGCCACCACGCGCGCTCTCAGGTGTGTGAGGCAGGATGGAACCGAACACACCGTCGTCTGGAAGGGACCCCGTGATCGGGTATGTCGTCGTATTGGGTGTCGGCTACGTGCTGGGCTCCAAGGCCGGCCGCCGCCGATATGAGCAGATCGCCGGCACCTACCGCGCGGTCACCGAAAGCCCTGCCGCGAAGGCCGTGATCGACGCGGGCCGCCGCAAGATCGCCGACCGCGTTTCCCCCGATCCGCCGATGGTCACCCTCACCGAGCTCGATCAGGGCACCGCGGTCATCGGCCCGGAGACCCGTAAAACGAATTGACGGGTTGATTGCCCGCAGAATCTGCGTGCGATCAACCCGTCAAGGGACGTTCGAAGTCAGTTGATCCCGTTGGACCAGGTCTGGCCCGGGAACAGCGGGCCGGTGCTCACGCCGACGCCGCCGCCGGGCACGTTGCTCGAGTTGGGCCCGTAGACGCCGAGGTCGGGGGTGCCGACGTTGACGCCGTTGCCGTTGGAGTACGACAGGCACTTGCCGTCTTCCTTGTTGCCGAACCACGCCAGGCAGGCGGGACCGGCCTGCACGTCAGAGGCGTCGGACAGCACGGACGCCGCGAACGGCGCCGCGACCGCGGCCACCGCGAATGCGCCGGCAGCGATGATGCGCCGCGCCTGGTTGTTGGTGGATGTCACGTGTTCGCCTTCCTACCGTCCCCCGACGGTTTAATAGCGCGCCCACCATATCGCGTTACACGCGCTCACGCAGAGATGTCGTCGCCGCTGGCCTGTTCGAGCAGGCTGCGGCGATAGGCCTCCATCGCGACCAGGTCACCGAACAGCGCGTGGTACTCGTCGCCCTGTTCGACCGGCGACATGCGCTGCAGCCGCGACTTCACCTCGGCGATCTGACGGCCCACCCACACTTCCTGCAGCCGGGCCAGCACCCCGCCGATGTAGCGCGGCAGCTTCTCCTCGTCCTCGACGTTGATGGCGTCCACGCCGAGCTCGTTGACGAGGCTGGCCGCGGCGGGTGTCGCCGTCTGCGCCCGCACCGTCTCGATCCACTCCGCGCCGGACAGCCCCGCCGACGTCCCGCCGGCCGCGGCGATCGCCGAGCGCACCGCCGCGTAACCCGGATGGGTGAAGCTCTCCACGGTCAGCGAGTCGAACACCGGCCCGGCGATCACCGGGTACTGCAGCGCGGCCTTGAGCGCTTCGCGCTGCGGCCACAACGTCGGATCGGCCGGATCGGGTCGCGCCGCCGATTCGGCCGGGCGGACCTTGCGCGGCTGCTCGGCCGCGGCGCGGCGGCGGCCTCCGCGTTCGGGCATGCCGCGCTTCTGCGCCTCCTCGCGGACCCGGCCCAGCACCTGCGACTCGTCGGCCCAGCCCACCCAGCCGGCCAGCCTGCGGGCGTACTCGTCGCGCAGCATGGGCTCCTTGATGCGCGCGACCATCGGCACGCAGCGGCGCAGCGCGGCCACCCGACCCTCGGCGCTGTCGAGGTCGTGTTCGGCCAGGGCGGTGCGAATCGCGAACTCGAACAACGGAGTTCGCCGGGCCACCAGGTCGCGCAGCGCACCCTCGCCGGACTTGAGCCGCAGGTCGCACGGGTCCATGCCATCGTCGGCGACCGCCACGAACGACTGCCCCGCCAGGTTCTGCTCACCCTCGAACGCCTTGATCGCCGCCGCCCGCCCGGCCGCGTCGCCGTCGAACACGTAGATCAGTTCACCGCGAAAGAAGTTGTCGTCCATCATGAGTCGACGCAGCATCGACAAATGCTCGTCGCCGAACGCGGTGCCGCACGACGCGACCGCCGTCGTCACCCCCGAGAGGTGCATCGCCATCACGTCGGTGTAGCCCTCGACGACGACTGCCTGGTGTCCCTTGGCGATGTCGCGCTTGGCCAGGTCCAGGCCGAACAGCACCCCCGACTTCTTGTACAGCACCGTCTCGGGGGTGTTGACGTACTTGGCCTCCATCGGGTCGTCGTCGAAGATGCGCCGCGCCCCGAAGCCGATCACCTCGCCGCCGCTGGCCCGGATCGGCCACAGCAGCCGGCGGTGGAAGCGGTCCATCGGGCCGCGTTTGCCCTCCCGCGACAGCCCGGCCGCCTCGAGTTCCTTGAACTCGAACCCTTTGCGCAGCAGGTGTTTCGTCAACGTGTCCCAGCCCGAGGGCGCGAACCCGCAGCCGAACCGCTTGGCTGCGTCGGCGTCGAAATTGCGCTCGAGCAGGTACTGGCGCGCGGGCGCGGCCTCGTCGGACTCGAGAGCCTGGGCGTAGAACTCCTGCGCGGCGGCGTTGGCGGCGATCAGCCGGCTGCGGCTGCCGCGGTCGCGCTGCACGCTGGTGCTGGACGCGCCGGTGTAGGTGATCGTGTAGCCGACCCGGTCGGCGAGCAGTTCGACCGACTCGACGAAGCTGACGTGCTCGATCTTCTGCAGGAACGCGTACACGTCGCCGCCCTCGCCGCAGCCGAAGCAGTGGAAGTGGCCGTGGTTGGGCCGGACGTGGAACGACGGCGACTTCTCGTCGTGGAACGGGCACAGCCCCTTCATCGAGTCGGCGCCGGCGCGCCGCAACTGCACGTAGTCCCCGACGACGTCCTCGATGCGGACCTTGTCACGAATCGCCGCGATGTCTCGATCAGCAATCCGCCCGGCCACGCGCGTCAGTCTATGCGCCTCGGAGACCGGGCCTCGTGCACTCGTTCGAACCGTCCCTCGGTGTAGGACGCGATCTGGTCGACGACCGCGCGCAGCCTGCCGCCGTCGTCGTCGGCGGCGCTGAACTGCGCGGCGAACTGCGGGTCCAGGCTGCTCGGCGCCTGCGCCCACAGCGCCAGCGCCACCTCGTGGACGCGGGCCCGCTGGTCGGCCTGCAGCTGCAGGTGCGGGTGGTCGGACATGATGAACTGCAGCGCCAGTGTCTTGAGCACCGCGACCTCGGCGCGCACCGTCGTCGGCACCGACAGGTCGGTGTCGAAGCGGCGCAGCGGGCCGGCACCGGCGACCGCGCGGGTTTCGGCGATCGCCGCGGTGACGAACCGGCCGACCAGCTCGCTGGTCAGCCGTTTGAGCGCGACCGACGCTGCCAGCGTGCCGTCGAACTTGCCGACCGCCGCGATCGTCGGCAGCGCCGAGAGCCGCTCGGCGGCGGCCAGCAGATGGTCGGGCGCCAACGCCGGGAACGATCGGGCGCCGAGCCGTGCCAGCGCGTCGGCGGCGTCGTGATCGGCCAGCACCCGCAGGTCGATCCGCCCGGAGATCACCCCGTCCTCGACGTCGTGCACCGAGTAGGCGACGTCGTCGGCCCAGTCCATCACCTGCGCCTCCAGACAGGGCCGCTCGGCGGGCGCGCCGGCGCGGACCCAGTCCGCGGCGGCCATGTCGTCGTCGTAGAAGCCGAACTTGGTGCGCTCACCGGTCCGCTGCCACGGGTACTTCGTCACCGCGTCCAGCGCCGCCCGGGTCAGGTTCAGCCCGGCGCTACCGCCCTGCTGGTCAACGACTTTCGGTTCCAGTCGGGTGAGGATGCGGAAGTTCTGCGCGTTGCCCTCGAACCCGCCGAACGCCTTGGCGATCTCGTTGAGCGCGCGTTCGCCGTTGTGGCCGTAGGGCGGGTGGCCGATGTCGTGGGCGAGCCCGGCGAGGTCGACGAGGTCGGGGTCGCAGCCCAGGCCGAAGGCCATCTCGCGGCCGATCTGCGCGACCTCCAGCGAGTGGGTGAGCCGGGTGCGCGGCGTCTCCCCCTCACGCGGCCCGACGACCTGGGTCTTGTCAGCCAGCCGGCGCAGCGCCGCGCAGTGCAGCACCCGCGCCCGGTCGCGGGCGAAGTCGGTGCGGTGTTCGGTGTCGGTGCCCGGCAATGCGGCACCCTTGACCGGTTCGACCACCAGCCGCTGCCGGTCGAACTCGTCGTAGGGATCACTTTTCGCTGCCACCGACGCACAGTCTGCCAGCACGGTTGTCCGGTGCGGCGAGGTCGGCGGCGCGTTCGGCACTAGATTGGCGAACATGCGCCCCGCCCGTCTGTTCAGCGCCGCCCGTCTGCTCAGCGTCGTGCTCACGGTGCTGGCCGCCAGCCTGCTGCTCGCGCCCGCCACCGCCGCCGAACCGCCCGTCCGGCTGGGCGGCTACCTCACCGACGACGCGGGCGTGCTCAACGGCGCCGACCGCGGCCGCGTCACCTCCGCCATCGACACCCTCTACAACGACCGCAGGACCCGGCTGTGGGTGGTGTACGTCGAGACGTTCAACGGCCAGTCGGCGCAGGCGTGGGCGAACGCGACCCGCCAGCGCAGCGACCTGGGTGACTACGACGCGCTGCTGGCGGTGGCCACCGTCGACCGCGCCTACGCGTTCCTGGTGCCCGACAGCGCCACCGACCTGAGCTCGAGCCGCGTCGACAGTGTGCGGCGCAACGACATCGAACCCGCCCTGCGCCAGAACGATTGGGCGGGCGCGGCGGTGGCGGCGGCCACGGGACTCGGGCAGTCGAGCTCGGGCTCGGGCATCAGCGGGTTCGCGGTGCTGGCGATCCTGGCCGCGATCGCAGTCGCGCTGGTGGTGTTGCTGCTGTGGCGTCGGCGCCGCAAGCGCAAGCGTCGCGAAGCCGAGTTCGCCGCCGCACGCCGCGTCGACCCGACCGACCCGCATGCGTTGGCCGCGGTGTCCATCGACGCGCTCGACGACCTGTCGAAGGCGATTGTGGTCGAGGTCGACAACGCGGTGCGCACCAGCGAGCACGAGCTGGAGCTGGCCGTCGAGGAGTTCGGCCAGGACCGGACTGAACCGTTCACCCGCGCGGTGACCAACGCGAAAACGACGTTGACGCAAGCGTTCAACGTGCGGCAGATCCTCGACGACGCGATCCCCGAGACGCCTGCCCAGCGCCGCGACCTGTTGACCCGGGTGGTGGTGGCCGCCGGTAAGGCCGACCGCGAGCTCGAGTCGCAGAGCGAGGCGTTCGCCCGGCTGCGCGACCTGGTGATCAACGCCCCGAGCCGGCTGGACGCGATGACCCAGCAGATCGTCGACATCACCGCCCGGCTCGACGGGTCCGCGCACAAGCTCGAGGAGCTGCATCGCGAATTCGACGTCGCGGCACTGACTTCGGTGGCGGGCAATGTCGACGCGGCCAAGGAGCTGCTGGCGTTCGCCGACGAGAACGTCACCCGCGGCCGCGAACTGGCGAACCGGCCGGTGGTCGGGCAGCAGAGCGAGCTCATCGACGCGGTCCGGGCCGCCGAGTCGGCGCTGCTGCAGGCCAAGTCACTGCTGGATGCGGTCGACAGCGCCGCCAGCGACATCCGGCGGGCAGTGACCCGGCTGCCCGCGGCGATCGAGGACATCCAGAACGGCATCAAACAGGCCGGCGCGCTGCTGCAGCAGGGTTCGACGGCTCAGCGCGCGGAACTCGAAAAGGCCCGCGACGCAGCGGCGGCCGCGGTGGAAACCGCCCAGCGCACCGGCCAGGTCGATCCGCTCGGCGCAGTCACCGAACTGACCAAGGCCGACGCGGATCTGGACCGTCTGCTCGCCGCCGTCGAGGAGGAACGCGAGGCCGCCGAGCGGTTGAACCGCGCGCTGGACGAGGCGCTGTTCACCGCGCGCTCGCGGGTGCGCTCGGTGTCGGACTTCATCGACACCCGGCGCGGCGCGGTCGGCCCGGAGGCACGCACCCGGCTGGCCGAGGCGGTGCGCCAACTCGGCGCGGCGGAAAGCAAACGCGCGACTGACCCCGCCGAGGCGATCGCGCACGCCAACGGCGCCGCCATGCTGGCGTCGCAGGCGCAGACGCTGGCCCACAACGACGTGCAGAACGCGCAGACCACGTTCATGGGCCCCTACGGCGGCGGCGGTGGCGGCGGCAACATGGGCGCGGTCCTGGGCGGCATCCTGATCGGCAACATCCTCAGCGGCGGAATGCGCGGCGGCTTCGGCGGTTTCGGCGGCGGCGGCTTCGGTGGCGGCGGCTTCAACCCCGGATCGTTCGGCGGATCCGGGGGCGGCGGCGGCATGTTCGGCGGCGGCGGCCGCTTCTAGACCCGCGGGATCAGCAGCCCTTCAGGCGGGCGGCGAGGTAGTCGCTGACCTGATCGAGGGCGACCCGGTCCTGCGTCATCGCGTCGCGCTCGCGGATCGTGACGGCCTGATCCTCGAGCGTGTCGAAGTCGACGGTCACGCAAAACGGCGTGCCGATCTCGTCCTGGCGGCGATAGCGCCGGCCGATGGCGCCGGCGTCGTCGAACTCGACGTTCCAGAACTTGCGCAGGTCGGCCGCCAGGTCGCGGGCTTTCGGCGAGAGCGCCTCGTTGCGCGACAGCGGCAGCACCGCGGCCTTGACCGGCGCCAGCCGCGGGTCCAGCCGCAGCACGGTGCGCTTGTCGACGCCGCCCTTGGCGTTGGGCGCCTCGTCCTCGGCGTAGGCGTCGACCAGAAACGCCATGAACGAGCGGGTCAGGCCCGCTGCCGGCTCGATCACGTACGGCACGTAGCGGGTGTCGTTGGCCTGTTCGTAGTAGGACAGGTCGGCACCGGAATGCTTTGTGTGCGTTGACAAGTCGAAGTCGGTGCGGTTGGCGACACCTTCGAGCTCACCCCACGGGTTGCCGACGAAGCCGAACTTGTACTCGATGTCGACCGTGCGGTCGGAGTAGTGCGACAGCTTCTCTTTCGGGTGCTCGTAGAGTCGCAGGTTGTCGCGGTCGATGCCGAGGTCGACGTACCACTGCAGGCGCTCGTCGATCCAGTACTGGTGCCATTCGCGGGCCGTCGACGGCTCGACGAAGAACTCCATCTCCATCTGCTCGAACTCGCGGGTGCGGAAGATGAAGTTGCCCGGCGTGATCTCGTTGCGGAAGCTCTTGCCGGTCTGGGCGATCCCGAACGGCGGCTTCTTGCGTTGCGTGGTCACCACATTGGCGAAGTTGACGAAGATGCCCTGCGCGGTCTCCGGCCGCAGATAGTGCAGTCCCTCCTCGGTCTCGATCGGGCCGAGGTAGGTCTTCAGCATCATGTTGAAGTCGCGCGGTTCAGTCCACTGCCCCTTGGTGCCGCAGTCCGGGCAGGAGATCTCGCTCATCGCCACCGAGTCGGGATCATCGATTCCCTTCTTCTCGGCGTACGCCTCCTGCATGTGGTCCTGCCGGTGGCGCTTGTGGCAGTTCAGGCACTCGACGAGCGGGTCGTTGAACACCTCGACGTGGCCGGAGGCCACCCACACGTCGCGGGGCAGGATGATCGCACTGTCCAGGCCGACGACATCGTCGCGGCCGGTGACCACCGCGCGCCACCACTGCCGCTTGATGTTCTCTTTGAGTTCCACCCCGAGCGGGCCGTAGTCCCACGCCGACTTGGTGCCGCCGTAGATCTCCCCCGATTGATAGACCAGGCCGCGCCGCTTGGCCAGGTTCGCCACGGTGTCGATGATTGAAGCCACGAGTGCACAGCGTAGCGACCCCGGCTCGCCGCGTTGACATGCAGGGATGCGCATGTATTGTTGGCGCCATAATGAAAACGGTTTCCACTTTGGCGGTCGGCGACGCCGCGGCCGCGCACGAGCACAGCGGCGCGCCGTTCCCCGACGTGCCGACGCGCGACGTGCTGGACACCTCCGGGGACCTGTTGCGCGCGCTGGCCGCCCCGGTGCGGATCGCGATCGTGTTGCAGCTGCGCGAATCGGCGCGCTGCGTGCACGAGCTCGTCGACGCGCTCGCGGTGCCGCAGCCGCTGGTCAGCCAACATCTGCGGATCCTCAAGGCCGCCGGGGTGGTCGCCGGTGAGCGCTCGGGCCGCGAGGTGATGTACCGCCTCGTCGATGAGCACCTCGCCGACATCGTCGTCGCGGCGGTGACGCACGCGGCCGAGGGCGGTCAATGACGACGGCGCCGGGTTCGACGGGTGTGCGCGCGACGCGACAGCGCGCGGCGATCAGCGCTCTGCTGGAGAACCTCGACGAGTTCCGGTCCGCGCAGGAGTTGCACGACGAACTGCGGCGCCGCGGTGAGGGCATCGGCTTGACGACGGTCTACCGCACGCTGCAGCAGATGGCGGCCGCCGGCGCCGTCGACACCCTGCGCACCGACACCGGTGAATCGGTGTACCGGCGCTGCTCGCAGGATCACCATCATCACCTGGTGTGCCGGTCGTGCGGGTCGACGGTGGAGATCCAGGGCGGCGACGTCGAGGACTGGGCCGCCGCCGTCGCCCGCGAGCACGGCTTCTCCGACGTCAGCCACACGATCGAGATCTTCGGCGTGTGCGGCGGCTGCGCGGCGAATTCAGCCGACTAACGCGCGACGCACTTCCGCGCCGGTGGCGAGCACCATCAGGATCAGGGTGCGCAACGCGTCGTCGGTCAGCCCGGCGGCGGGAAAGTTGTAGCGCAGCAACACATCCGCGGCCTTCTTGGAATTGCGCTTGGCCCCGGCCGCGATCTGCGCCGGCGCGCTCTTGGCGGCCAGCGAGACGGTCCCCAGCAGCGTGTTGTGCGCGTGCTCGGCGACCGTGGCGCGCAGCTTGGCGTCCAACGGCAGGTCCCAGGCCAGGATCTGGGTCAGCGACACCAGCTCCAGCCCCTCGGCGACCGGGACCGTGCGCAGCGAGGCGAACGTCTCGTCGTGGTGGACGGTGACCGCCCCGTCGTCCTCGCGGGTCACCGGCAGCACGCCCTCGAGGATCTCGCCGAGCCGCTCCTGCAGATTCATCAGGCCCGTCCGAACCTTCGGTTGCGGTTGACGTACTCCTCGCAGGCCGCCCACAGGTCGCGGCGGTCGTAGTCCGGCCACAGCTTGTCCTGGAACACGTACTCCGCGTACGCGGCTTGCCACAGCAGGAAGTTGCTGGCCCGCTGCTCCCCCGACGTCCGGATGAACAGGTCGACGTCGGGGATGTCGGAGCGGTGCAGGTGCTTGGCGAAGCTGGCCTCGGTGATGCGGTCCGGCCGGATCTTGCCGTCGACGGCCAGCTGCGCGAGCTCGCGCGTGGCCTCCACGATCTCGGTGCGGCCGCCGTAGTTGACGCAGTAGTTGATCGTGATGACGTCGTTGCCGACGGTCATCTGCTCGGCGATGTCGAACTCCTTGATCACGCTGCGCCACATCCGCGGCCGCGAGCCGACCCAGCGCATCCGCACGCCCATGTCGTTGAGGTTCTCCCGGCGGCGGCGCACGACCTCGCGGTTGAACCCCATCAGGAACCGCACCTCCTCGGTGCTGCGCTTCCAGTTCTCGGTGGAGAACGCGTACACCGTCAGGTGCTTGATCCCGATTTCGATTGCGCCGCAAGTGATGTCGATGAGCACCGCTTCGCCCATCTTGTGGCCTTCGGTGCGGTGCAGGCCGCGCTGGGTGGCCCAGCGGCCGTTGCCGTCCATGACGACGGCGACGTGGTTGGGCACCTGGTCGGCCGGGATCCGGGGCGCGGCCTCCTTCGAGGTGTGCTGGGGTGGGCGCGCGAACTGGCCGTTGGTGCCCGCCGGGATCTCCGGGAAGACGACCGGCCAGGTCGACTTGTCGGGAAAGGTCGGGTAGTCCTCAGGCGCCGGGGGCAGCTGTGGGTAGGTCCTCTTGCCCGCCCGTTTGGTTGCCATGGGCCACATCCTGCCCGACCAGCGATACCCGCTGCTCGCCGACACTCCTATCGACCCGGTACACGCGCTCGACCAGCGGCAGTGTCCTGAGCTGACGCTCCAGGTGCCACTGCAGATGTGCTGCCACCAGCCCGCTGGCCTGGCTTCGGTACGACGGCGTCGAGGTCTCGGCGTGCGCCCAGTCCCCGTCGTGCAGGGCGGCCATCAGGTCCAGCACGCCCTGCGGCGGCGTCACCGACCCGGACGGCCGGCAGTGCACGCACACGCTGCCGCCGGCGGCCACGTTGAACGCCCGGTGCGGGCCCGGCGCCGCGCAGCGCGCACATTCGGTCAGCGCCGGCGCCCAGCCCGCGATGCCCATGGCTCGCAACAGGTACGCATCGAGCACCAGCTCACGCGGTCTGCTGCCGTCGGCGACCGCGCGCAGCGCCGCCACCGTCAGCCGGTGCAGCGCCGGCATCGGCGCACGTTCCTCCCCGGCCAGGCGCTCGGCGGTCTCCAGCACCGCGCACGCGCAGGTGTAGCGGCCGTAGTCGCTGACGATGTCGGTGGCGAACGCGTCGATGGCCTGCACCTGGGTCACGATGTCGAGGTTGCGGCCCGGATGCAGCTGAACGTCGATGTGCGCGAACGGCTCCAGCCGGGCGCCGAACTTGCTGCGGGTGCGTCGCACGCCCTTGGCCACCGCGCGGACCAACCCGTGGTCGCGGGTGAGCAGGGTGACGATCCGGTCGGCCTCGCCCAGCTTGTGCTGGCGCAGCACCACCGCTCGGTCCCGGTACAGCCGCATTCGTCCAGTCTTGCATTGCGGTCTGTCAGATTCCGGTTCGCACCGCCGATATCCTCGTAACCGATGCCCCAAACAACCCGATTTCCCACCCTGACTCAACAGCTTTTTCAGCTCGCGAGTGGTTCCGTCACGTCGGTGGAACTGGTGCAACGCTCGCTCGACGCGATCGCTGCCAGCCAGCCGACGCTCAACGCGTTCCGGGTGGTGTTCACCGAGCAGGCGCTGGCCGACGCCGCCCGGGCCGACCGCAAACGCGCGGCGGGCCAGGATCATTCGAAACAACCGCTGCTGAGCATCCCGATCGCGGTCAAGGACGACGTCGACGTCGCCGGGGTGCCGACCCGGTTCGGCGCCGACGGCACCGTGCCCGCGGCCACCGAGGACAGCGAAGTGGTGCGACGGCTGCGGGCCGCCGGCGCGGTGATCGTCGGCAAGACCAACACCTGCGAACTCGGCCAGTGGCCGTTCACGAGCGGGCCCGCGTTCGGGCACACCCGCAACCCGTGGTCGCGCGAGCACATCCCGGGCGGATCCTCGGGCGGCAGCGCCGCGGCGGTGGCGGCCGGGCTGGTGGCCGCGGCGATCGGCTCCGACGGTGCGGGCAGCGTCCGGATCCCGGCGGCGTGGACGCACCTGGTCGGCATCAAGCCGCAGCGCGGACGCATCTCGACATGGCCGCTGCCGGAGGCGTTCAACGGGATCACCGTCAACGGCGTGCTGGCGAGGACGGTCACCGACGCGGCACTGGTGCTCGACGCCGCGTCGGGCAACGTCGCCGGTGACCGCCACCAGCCGCCGCCGGTGCAGATCTCCGACCATGTCGCCCAGGCGCCCGGTCCGCTGCGGATCGCGCTGTCGACCCGGTTCCCGTTCACGGTGTTCCGGGCCAAGCTGCATCCCGAGATCCGGGCCGCCATGTCGGTCGTCGCCGACCAGCTCGAACAGCTCGGACACCAGATCGTGGCCGCCGACCCCGACTACAGCGTCGGGATGTCGTGGAACTTCCTGTCCCGTTCCACGTCGGGGCTGCTCGACTGGGCGGACCGGCTCGGGCACGGCGTCCAGCTCGACGCCCGCACCAAGGCCAATCTGCGCACCGGCCGCCTGCTGTCCGAACACGTGCTGCGCAAGGCACGCGCCCGCGAGGCCCGCGCTCATCGCCGGATCGGCTACATCTTCAACATCGCCGACGTGGTGCTGGCCCCGACCACCGCGCAGCCCGCGCCCCCGGTGCACGACTTCGACCACCGCGGCGGGCTGTCGACGGACCGGGCGATGATCAAGGCCTGCCCGGTCACCTGGCCGTGGAACCTGCTGGGCTGGCCGTCGATCAACGTGCCTGCGGGTTTCACCTCCGACGGGCTCCCGATCGGCGTGCAACTGATGGGCCCGGCCAACAGCGAACCGCTGCTGGTGTCGTTGGCCGCCGAGCTCGAGGCCATCAACGGCTGGGCCTCGCGCCAGCCCGACCCGTGGTGGGTGCCGCAGCCGATCACCGCCCCCACGACGACCGAACCTCCATCGGACCGGCCGGTAACGCACGACGTCTCCCACGAGGTCGCGTAAAGTTCTGCACCATGAGCTCGCGGCGTGGCGTTCTTGGTGTGACGGTTCTGGCTCTGGCCTGCGGCGCGGTGGTCGGCACCCCCGCCGCCGGCGCGGACAACAAGCGGCTCAACGACGCCGTGGTGTCGAACGTCTACACCGTCAAGACGCAGGCCGGCTGCGACACCGACATCGAGATCAACCCGAAGCTGCGGCTGGCCGCCGAGTGGCACACCAACGACGCCCTCAACAACCGGGCACTCAACGGTGACATCGGGTCGGACGGCACCACCGTCGCCGACCGCGCGCGCAACGCCGGCTACGTCGGGGATGTCGCCGAGACCGTCGCCATCAACCCAGCGCTGGCGATCAGCGGGATCGAGCTGATCAATCAGTGGTACCACCGGCCGGATTACTACGGCATCATGTCCGACTGCTCGAACGTCGACATCGGGGTGTGGTCGGCCAACGCGATCGACCGCACCGTCGTGGTGGCGGTCTACGGCAAGGGCGACGCCGCCCCGCCGGTACCCGGACCCCGCAGGCCGTTCGGTCAGCCCGGCGCCGGCGCACCGGGCTGAGATGAGCCAAAAGTAGGGAAACACCCGATTCAACGGGATTTCCCGCGCATTACCGTCGACCCTGGTTGCGCCACAAGGGCGTAAGTCTGGGGACCGTCAATGAACTCCGACACCGGACCGCCGTAACCACCGGCGAGCGAAAACCGCGCTGTCGCCCGGAAATCCGGTCGACTCTCTGGGTGGCATCGTCACCCGTGTCCTTCTTTGCGCTGAGTCGAGCGCAGTGCTGCATTCACCTGACAAGCGAGTCATCATGTCTCTCAATACAACCCAACGTACCTTCACACTCGCCGCGGTAGTTGCTGCCGTCGCAACCAGCCTCGCGGCTCCGGCACTTGCCGAACCGTTGCCCTACGGCGCGGACACCTGCATCCAAGGCTATGTCTGGCGGGAGGCGCGTTCCGGCGACACCGTGTGTGTCACACCGGCGGTCCGGTCCGCCACCGCCCAGCAGAATGCGGCCGCCGGCCAGAACGTCGAACCCGGCGGTGGCGCATACGGACCCAACACCTGCAAGCAGGGCTTCGTCTGGCGCGAGGCCTACGGCGGCGACGTCGTGTGCGTGACACCCGATGTCCGCGCCCAAGCCGCCGCCGACAACGCCGCCGCGCAGTCACGCAAGCAGGCCAACCAACCGGCGCCGGCCGCGCCACCTGCGCAGCATCCGCTGTGTGGCGTCAATCTACCCATCCTCAACAGCCCGATCTGTCCATGATGTGAGTACCGCCGTCACTACTCGAACCAAAGACGAGTAGTCCACTACTCACGTCAAACCCCCCGCGGTCGGCACACGATCTACCCGACCCAATCACACGACCGTAGGGGGACGGGAATGTCTGCAGGGCGTAAATCTCATCAGGGCCGGCACCGCAACGAGCGGGCGAATGCGGCCGGTACATGCGTCCCGGCCCGCGGCCTGGTCATCACCCCACCGCAGCGCACGGCGCGGTCCGGGTACGCGCGATTCGTCGGCCGCGTCGGCGTACTCGCCGTGGCGCTCGGAGTGGGCGTCGGATTCACCACCGCAGTACCCGGTTTCGCGCGGGCGGACGACACCGAATCGTCGGCATCGACAGACACGCCCGCATCGGAACCGGCCAACACCACCGAGCCCGAGACGACAACCACGTCGACGGAGACCACCACCACGACCACCACGACCGCAGGCACCGACACCTCGGCCGAGACACCCGCGTCGGGCGGCGTTGCGCCGCAACAAGGTGTGGTGCAGAGCTCGGGCGGCGCGGTCACGGGCAGCTACGGGCCCAACGCCGTGGAAACCGACACCGAGCCGACCGCCGGTGAGGAGACCGAGACGGCCCCCAGCCCGACCCACGAGCCGGAGCCGAGCAACCAGCCCACCGCCACGCCTGAGCCGGCCGCCGACCCCGCCACCGCGGAACCTCAACCGACGCAGACACAATCCCCAACCGGGAACAACACGCCTGCCGGCAGCCCATCGCCGGCACCCGCGACGACCGATCCGCAGCCCGCCGACAACGCCGGCGCGACCGGCGGATCCACCGATCCGACGGTGCACACCGAGCCGGAGACGTTCACCGCCTCGAACTCGGAGGGCCCGACGACTTTCGCCGCACTGACCACATCGGTTCCCGAGGACAACTCTGCCTTCGCGACGGTGCAGGATGTCGGCATCGCCGCCCAGAACCCGATCCAGGCGCTCATGGCGATACCCACCACGGTCGTCAACATCGCGGCGGTATTCGTTGCGGCCGTGCTGTCCCCGTTCCTCGCGCCAGGGCCGTTCGCGCCGACGCAACCCCCGCTGACCCTGTTCGCGGTGCTGGACTGGGTGCGCCGTGAGATTCAACGGACCTTCTTCAACCGCTCCCCCAACGCAGTGGTCAACGCCTACACGACCTCCGAAGACGTTGCGTTGACCGGCAACGTGCTGACCAACGACACCGACGCCGACGGCGACACCCTGACCGCGGGTGTGGTCACCGGACCGGCGCACGGCGATCTCACGCTCAACGCCGACGGTTCGTTCACCTACACCCCGGACGCAAACTACAGCGGCACAGACACATTCACCTACCGCGCCAGCGACGCCACCAGTCCGCATCTGCACGGGTTCTTCGGACTCTTCGGCGGTAGCCACTCCGACACCGCGACCGTGACGATCACCGTCACCGCGGTCAACGACGCGCCGGTCGCCGTGGACGACACCGCCACCACTGCCGAAGACACCGCCAAGTCGGGCAACGTGTTGACCAACGACACCGATGTCGACTCGACGGGGCTGACCGCCGAGCTCAAGAACGGGCCCGCGCACGGCACCGCGGTCGTCAACGCCGACGGGTCCTACACGTACACACCGGATGCCAATTATCACGGCACTGACACCTTCACCTACACCGTCTCCGACGGCACGGCCAGTGACACCGGTACGGTCACCGTGACCGTCAGCAGTGTCAACGATGCGCCGGTCGCCCAGCCCGATGCCGTCTACGCCGCCGAGGACTTCCCGGGCATCAGCGACAACGTGTTGCTCAACGACTCCGACGTCGACGACGACGACCTCACCGCACAACTTGTTTCGGGGCCGAGCCACGCGTCGGCGTTCCAACTGAATCCGGATGGAACCTTCACCTACACCCCGACGGCCAACTTCGTGGGTGAGGACACCTTCACCTACCGTGCGTTCGACGGCACCGCGACGAGCAATGTCGCTGTCGTGCACATCCACGTCGGCCCGTCCAACGATGATGTGGTGGCGCGCGACGACGTCAACCAGACCACGGCGGGTGTCCCGATCGGCGGCAACGTGCTGACCAACGACATCGCGCAGAACCCGGACGGGCCGACGGAACCGTTGACCGTCACCAGCACCGGGGAGTACCAGAGCACCGAGGGCGGCATGGTCAACATGCAGTCCAACGGCGAATACACCTATACGCCCGCAGCAGGTTTCACCGGCGTCGACACCTTCACCTACACCGTCACCGACGGGCTGACCTCCGACGTCGGCCAGGTGACGGTCACCGTCGGTGCCGCCGTGCCGAACACACCGCCGGTCGCCGTCGACGACGAACTCGAAACCACCGCCGGTACCCCGGTGGAGTTCACGATCGGCGACCTGTTGGGCAACGACTCCGACCCCGATGGTGACCTCATCCAGATCGCTGGCGATGGCACTTTGCCGGCCAACGGCACCATCTCGTACAACGACGTCACCCAGGTCTACACCTACACGCCCAATCCCGGATTCTTCGGCAAGGACACCTTCACCTACACCATCACCGACGGACAGGCCGAGAGCACCGCGACAGTCACCATCGACGTCGACCAGCCGACCGGCACCGCACCCCTGGCCGCCGACGACGTGCTCAAGATCCCGCCGGGCGCCCCGTGGACGATCACGTCGAATCTACTGCTGTCCAATGACTTCGATTTCGACAATGACGATCTGCAGGTCCTCCCGGTCGGACAGCCGAGCAACGGCACCCTCGACGTCGACGCCAACGGCAACTTCGTCTACACCCCCGACGCCGGCTTCACCGGCACCGACACCTTCACCTACCGCGCGTACGACGGCGAGAACCTGTCGAACGTGGCCACCGTCGTCATCAACGTCGGCGATCCCCAAACCAACGCCGCGCCGGTGGCGGTCGACGACGAATACGCCACCGAGGTCGACACCCCGATCTCGTTCACGCTGGACGAATGGGTCAGCGATGACACCGATCCCGACGGTGACGCCCTGATACTGACCCGCGTCGATTACTTCGGCAACGGCGGCCTCGCCTTCGACCCGGAAACGATGACGATCACCTACACGCCGGAAGCCGGCTTTGAAGGCGTCGACACCATCACCTATGTGATCAGCGACGGACAGATCGAGAGCACGGGCACCGTCGTCATCACGGTCGGGCAGCCCGCACCCAACACCCCGCCCGTGGCGGTCGACGACGAGCTGACCACCGCGGTCAACACACCGGTGGACTTCACAGTGGAGGACCTGCTGGGCGACGATTTCGATCCCGACGGCGATCCCATCCAGATCATCGACGCCACACTGCCCAGCCACGGTGCCTTCACACCGAGCATGGGCGGTGGCATCACGTACACGCCGAACCAGGACTTCGACGGCATCGACACCTTCACGTACACAATCAGCGACGGGCAGGCCACCGCTACCGCCACCGTCACCATCAAGGTCGGTGATGCCGCGAACAATACCGCTCCGGTGCCCGGATACGACAGCCTGGCCACCCCGGCGGGCACGCCGCTCACGATCACGCCAGACCAGCTGTTGGCCAACGATTTTGACGCTGACGGCGACCCGCTCCACATCGTCATCGACGACAACCCGACCAGCGGCAGCCTGGTCGCCAACGGTGACGGTACCTACACCTACACCCCGAACGCCGGCGTCACCGGCCCGGACCAGTTCAGCTACTTCGCCAACGACGGCACCGGCAACAGCGTGTACTCCGCCGTCGTCACCATCAACGTCGGTGGCGCGGCCAACACACCGCCGGTCACCCAGGCCGACCAGGCCGCGACCACTCAGGACGAGTCGGTGACCATCAGCTGGGACAGCCTGCTGACCAACGACTCCGACACCGACGGCCCTGAGGCCCCCATCCTCTACATCGCCGGAGAACCCAGCCACGGCACCCTGACCAGCAATACGGGCGACAGGACCTTCACCTACACGCCCGACGCGGGATACGCCGGCCCCGACGCGTTCTACTACACCGCCTACGACGGCCAAGCTGACAGCCTCCCGACGGTGGTGCTGATCAACGTCGTGGAGCGGCCGAACACCGCCCCGGTGCCCGGATACGACAGCCTGGCCACCCCGGTGGGCACGCCATTGACCATCACAGCAAACCAACTGTTGGCCAACGACTTCGACGTTGACGGTGATCCCATTCAGATCACCATCGCCGGCAACCCGACGAAGGGCAGCCTGGTCAACAACGGCGACGGCACCTACACCTACACCCCGAACGCCGGCATCACAGGCCAAGACCAGTTCACCTACACCGCCAGCGACGGCACCGACAACAGCCTCTACAACGCAGCTGTCACCATCAACATCGGCGGCGCGGCCAACACACCACCGGTCGCGGAACCGGACTTCCTGTCCACCGCTGTCGACACTCCTCTGGTCATTCTCGACCAGGATCTGGTCGACAATGATTCCGACGCCGAGGGTGGGGTCTCACCGTACGTTGTTTCCGACCCCCTGCACGGCTCGCTGTCCGGCAATCCCGACGGCAGCATGACCTACACGCCCGACGCCGGGTTCGTGGGCACTGACACGTTCTACTACACCGCCTTCGACGGCCAAGCCGACAGCGTCCCGACGGCTGTCACGATCACCGTGAGCGCCAACGCGGTGCCGGTGGCCGGTTACGACAGCCTGGCGACCCCGGCGGGCACCGCCTTGACGTTCACGCAGAACGATCTGCTGGGCAACGATTTCGACGCCGAGGGCGACGCGCTGTCGATCTCGGTCGGAACACCGGAGAACGGTGCCCTCGTCGACAACGGCGACGGCAGCTACACCTATACGCCGGACGGCGGGTTCACCGGGGCAGACCAGTTCACCTACACCCTCAGCGACGCCACCGGTCAGAGCGCGCCGGCGTTCGTGACCGTGCACGTCGGCGAGCTGAACAACACCGCACCGGTCGCCGACGCCGATCCCCTGTCCACCGCTGTCGATACGCCGCTCGTGATCTCCGACGAGGATCTGGTGGGCAACGATTTCGACGCCGACGGCGACGGTCTCAGTGCCTTTGTCATCTCCGAGCCGAGCCACGGCACACTCGTGGACAACTTCGACGGCACCTACACCTACACGCCCTACGCCGGGTTCGAAGGCACCGACAGCTTCTACTACACCGCCTTCGACGGCGAGGCCGACAGCACCCCGACGCTGGTGACCATCACCGTCGGTCAGGCGGTCGTCAACACTGCCCCGGTCCCCGGCTTCGACAGCCTGGCCACGCTGACGGGCACCGCGGTGACCTTCGGCCCGGATGACCTGCTGATCAACGACTTCGACGCCGAAGGTGACGCGCTGTCGATCCTGACGGTGGGTCAGCCCGAGCACGGAACGATCACCGACAACATGGACGGCACCTACACCTACACGCCCAGCGCCGGGTTCTTCGACGAGGACACCTTCTCCTACACCATCACCGACGGTGCGGAAGGCTCTGCCCAGGCCCTCGTGACCGTCAACGTCGGCGTCCCGGCCAATACCGTGCCGCAGGCCGGGGGTAACCAACTGACCACGGTCGCCGGCACACCGGTGACGATCCCCTGGACGACGCTGCTCGGCAACGACGTCGACCCGGACGGTCCGCTCGCTCTGGTGCCGTGGCAGGTCTCCGCACCCGCACACGGCACAGTGCAGCGCAACTCGGCCGAGCAGTCGTTCGTCTACACCCCCGACCCGGGTTTCGTGGGAGTCGACAACTTCTACTACACCGCCTACGACGGCGAGGACGACTCCCTCCCGACCGTCGTCACCATCAACGTCACGTCGCCGATGTGAGTATCAGAACCCCAAGCGCCCCAGCTGTTTCGGATCGCGCTGCCAGTTCTTGGCGACCTTGACCCGCAGATCGAGGAACACCTTGGTACCGAGGAGTTTCTCGATCTGCGTGCGCGCGGCGGTGCCGACCTCCCGCAGCCTGGCGCCGCCCTTGCCGATCACGATGCCCTTCTGGCTGTCGCGCTCGACGTAGAGAATCGCGTGCACATCGATGAGGTCCTCGCGGTCCTCGCGCGGCTCCACCTCTTCGATCACGACGGCCAGCGAGTGCGGCAGCTCGTCGCGCACGCCTTCGAGGGCGGCCTCGCGGATCAGCTCGGCCATCAGCGTTTCCTCGGGCTCGTCGGTGAGTTCACCGTCGGGATAGAACGCGGGCCCCGGCGGCAACTGGGCGGCGAGCACGCCGATCAGCTCGTCGAGGTTGTTGTTGGCGGTCGCCGAGACGGGGACGATCTCCGCGTCGGGCCCGACCAGTTCGCTCACCGCGACCAGTTGCGCGGCGACACGGTCCTTGGGCACCTTGTCGATCTTCGTGACCACCGCCACCAGCGTGGTTTTCGGGGCGACAGCGCGGATCTGGTCGTAGATCCAGCGGTCACCCGGACCGATCTTCTCGTCGGCGGGGATGCACCACCCGATCACGTCCACTTCCGAGTAGGTGTCCTTGACCAGGTCGTTGAGCCGTTGTCCGAGCAGCGTGCGCGGCCGGTGCAGACCCGGCGTGTCGACCAGGATGATCTGGAAGTCCTCACGGTGCACGATTCCGCGGATCGTGTGCCGGGTGGTCTGCGGCCGGTTCGACGTGATCGCCACCTTCGCGCCGACCAACGCATTGGTCAGCGTCGACTTGCCGGTGTTCGGCCGTCCGACGAAACAGACGAACCCCGAACGGAATTCGGTGCTCATCGCGGACCACTCGCCGACTGTGCGCTGAGGGCGAGAATCGGCCGGATTTGTCGCCGTGGCTTCACACTCGGCGCCCGGATCGGTCGGTGACGATCACCGCGGCGTCGGCGGACAGTTCCCGCACCGCGTCCACACCGGCGTCGTCGGCGGACCCGCCGACCAGCACCGCCGCCTCGATACCGGTGGCGCCGCTGGACACCGCCGCCGCGACCGCGGCCTGAATCGCGGTGAGCTGCAGGGTGTTCAGCGTCACCGGGGCCGCCGCATAGGTGCGGCCGTCGGCGTCGCGCACCGCGGCACCGGAGCCGGCCTCGGCGCGACCCATCGCACCGCGGGCCAGCGTGACGAGCTTGGCGTCCTCCGCGTCGAGCTCACTCATCGGGCCTGATCCTCCTCGCGCACCGTCTCATCGGCCTCTCCTTCGGGGGTCTCGGTGGGGCTGACCAGCACCGTGCCGATCCGGACCCGGCCGCGATGATCGGGCCCGCCCTCGGCCTGCAACCGTAGCCCGTCCCAGGTGACCTCGGCGCCTGGCAGCGGGACCCTGCCCAGTTCGAACGCGACCAGACCGCCGACGGTGTCGACGTCGAGGTCGTCGTCGAACTCGATGTCGTACAACTCGCCGAGGTCCTCGATGGGCAGCCGCGCCGACACGCGATAACGCTTGTCGCCCAACTCCTCGACCGGCACCACCTCGCCGGCGTCGTACTCGTCGACGATCTCGCCGACGATCTCTTCGAGCACATCCTCGATCGTGACCAGTCCGGCGATCGCACCGTACTCGTCGACCAGCAGCACCATGTGCACGCGGTCGCGTTGCATCTCGCGCAGCAGTTCGTCGAGCGGCTTGGAGTCGGGCACGAACACCGCCCGCCGCATGACCTGGGACACGTTGGTGCCGCGGCCGCTGTCGGTGGAGTAATACGTCCGCTGCACAAGGTCTTTGAGGTAGACGACACCCACCACGTCGTCGACGTTCTCGCCGATCACCGGAATGCGGGAGTGCCCGCTGCGCACCGCCAGCGAGGTGGCCTGCCCGGCGGTCTTGTCGCTCTCGATCCACACCATCTCGGTGCGCGGCACCATCACCTCGCGGGCCGGGGTGTCGCCGAGTTCGAATACCGACTGGATCATCCGACGCTCGTCGTCGGCCACCACGCCGCGCTGCTGCGCCAGGTCGACCACCTCGCGCAGCTCGATCTCGGAGGCGAACGGTCCGTTGCGGAACCCGCGGCCCGGCGTCAACGCGTTACCGATCAGCACCAGCAGCCGGCTGATCGGTGTCAGCAGCACCGAAAGCGCCTGCAGCGGAAGCGCGCTGAGCAACGCGATGGTGTAGGCGTGCTGCCGCCCGAGGGTGCGCGGCCCCACCCCGATCGCGACGAAGCTGACCACCACCATGATCGCGGCGGCGGCGAACAGTCCCCACGTGACGCCGAGGTGTCCGTCGAGGTAGGCCGCCAGCAGCACCGTCGCGCCGACCTCGCACGCGATCCGCAGCAGCACGATCAGGTTGATGAAGCGCGGCCGCTCGGCCATCACCTTGGCCAGTCGCACCGCCCCGGGCCGCTCGTCGCGCACCAGTTCCTCGACGCGGGCCATCGACACGGTGCTCAGCGCGGCGTCGATCGCCGCGAACACTCCGCCGAGCACGACGAGCACGATCGCGAAAATCAGCTGTCCGAAGCCGGTCACAGTTCGTCGAAGTATCGCGAGTTGTCGAGCAGTCGGCGTTCCTTCTCCGACTGCCGGTCCTTGTGGTAGGCCTCGACCTGGTCGGCGACCCACTCTTCGAGCAGCTCACGCTGCAAGGTGAACATCTCCTTCTCCTCGTCGGGCTCGGCGTGGTCGTAGCCCAGCAGGTGAAGGACACCGTGCACGGTGAGCAGGGCCAGCTCCTGACCCAACGAGTGGCCCGCCGCGGCGGCCTGGTCGGCGGCGAATTGCGGGCACAGCGCGATGTCGCCCAGCATCGCCGGGCCCGGCTCGGGGGCGTCGGGCCGGCCGCCGGGCTCGAGTTCGTCCATCGGGAAACTCATGACGTCGGTGGGACCGGGCAGATCCATCCACCGCATGTGCAGGTCGGCCATCGCGGCGGTGTCGAGCAGCACCATCGACAGCTCGGCGGCGGGGTTGACGTCCATCTTGCGGATCACGAAGCGGGCGACGCTGATCAGTTCCTCTTCGGAGACGTCGATGCCCGACTCGTTGGACACCTCAATGCTCATATCGGCATGCTCACGGTCAACCGTTACCGCCGAGGCCGGCCGCCGCCGGAGGTCCGTCGCTGCGCCCGGTTCAGCTGCGCCGGCTCTTCGAAACGGGCGTAGGCGTCGACGATCTCGGACACCAGGCGGTGGCGCACCACGTCGGCGCTGGTGAGTTCCGCGAAGTGGATGTCGTCGATGTTGTCGAGGATCCGCATCGCGGCCCGTAGTCCCGACGGCGCGCCGCCGGGCAGATCGACCTGCGTGATGTCGCCCGTCACAACGATTTTCGAGTTGAAGCCGAGACGGGTCAGGAACATCTTCATCTGCTCGGCGGTGGTGTTCTGCGCCTCGTCGAGGATGATGAACGCATCGTTCAACGTTCTGCCACGCATGTACGCCAGCGGCGCGACCTCAATGACACCGGCGCTCATCAGCTTTGGGATCAGCTCGGGATCCATCATGTCGTGCAGCGCGTCGTAGAGCGGCCGCAGGTACGGGTCGATCTTCTCGCTCAGCGTGCCCGGCAGGAAGCCGAGCCGCTCACCCGCCTCCACCGCGGGCCGCGTCAGGATGATGCGCGACACCTGCTTGGACTGTAAAGCGTTGACCGCCTTGGCCATTGCCAGGTAGGTCTTACCGGTGCCCGCAGGGCCGATGCCGAACACGATGGTGTGGGCGTCGATCGCGTCGACGTAGCGCTTCTGGTTGAGCGTCTTCGGGCGGATCGTCTTGCCGCGCCGCGACAGGATGTCGAGGGTGAGCACCTCGGCGGGTGACTCGTTGCCGGTGCCGGTGAGCATCGCGACGCTGTGGCGCACCACCTCGGGTGTGAGCGTCTGGCCGTTGGCCAGGATCGCGATGAGTTCGGAGATCACCCGTTCGGCCAACGCGACGTCGGCGGGTTCGCCCGACAGGGTCAGCGCGTTGCCGCGCGCGTGGATGTCGGCCGACAGGGAGCGCTCGATGGCGCGCAGATTCTCGTCGGCGGAACCCAGCAGTCCCATGACGAGGTCGGGCGGAACATTAATGCTGCTGCGTACCGACTCAGGAGACTGATCAGCCTGCGACGAGTCAGCGGTCGTCTCGCGGGGCGTCAAGAGGGTTCCGTGCCTGCTTTCTGGGTTCTGCCTGGTTGCTCTGTACTCACAGTTTACCGCCGGGTAGGGACGCATCCCAGTGGATAACGCGTCGCATCACGTCCACCGGCCGGTCAGCACGCCCAGCGCCCCGAGCGCCACCGCCGCGGCCGTCGACGTGCGCAGCACGCTCGGACCCAGCCGCACCGCCGTCGCGCCGGCATCGGACAGCGCCGCGACCTCGTCGTCGGCGATACCGCCCTCCGGCCCGACCACCAGCACGACCGCGTCGGCCGACGTCAGCGCGACGTCGGTGATCGGGCGGGTCGCGGATTCGTGCAACACCAGCACGACGGTTCCTCGCTTCGCCAGCCCGCCGACCAATTCGGCCGTCGACACCACGCCGCTGACCTCGGGAATCCGGGGGCGCCGCGACTGCCGGGCCGCCGACCGGGCGACCGCCTTCCACCGGCGCAGGCCCTTCTCGACCTTGGCGGGCGTCTCCCAGCGCGCCACACATCTGGCGGCCTGCCACGCGACGAACGCGTCGGCGCCGGCCTCGGTGGCCAGTTCGATCGCCAGCTCGGACCGGTCGGATTTGGGCAGTGCCTGCACGACGGTCACGGCGGGTCGGGGCGCCGGCACGTCGCACCGCTCCAGCACCCGCGCGGTCAGCGTGCCCTTGCCGACGTCTTCGACGACACACCGCGCCAGCTCGCCTGCGCCGTCGCTGAGATCGAGGTGTTCGCCGACGCGGATGCGGCGCACGGTGGCGGCGTGATGTCCCTCGTCGCCGTCGACGACGGCGAGCTCACCGGCGGGCGGCAACGCGTCGACGTAGAACAGCGCGGCGCTCATAGGAGGTGCGGTCAGCCCGCTGTTCAGCGGCCGCTGAACGTCTCGCGCAGCCGGCTGAACAGGCCGCCGCCCGAGTGGTTCGTCGCCGTCGAGCGCACCTCGGAGGTGTCGCGGCTGCGCTTGTCCTTGAGCTTGGTGAGCAGTTCGATGTCCTCGTGGTCCAGTCGGGTCGGGACCACGACGTCGATGTGGGCGTGCAGATCGCCGCGAACGCCGGAGCGCAGATGCGGCATGCCGTGGCCGCGCAGCGAGATGACCGCGCCGGGCTGGGTGCCCGAGGGGATGGAGATCTCGGTCGGGCCGTCGAGGATCGCGTCGACGCTGACCGTGGTGCCCAGCGCCGCGTCGACCATCGGCACCGAGATCGTGAAGTGCAGATCGTCGCCGTCGCGCACGAACGTGTCGTGCGGTTGCTCGTGCACCTCGACGTACAGGTCGCCTGCGGGGCCGCCGCCCGGGCCGACCTCACCCTGGGCCGCCAGCCGCACCCGCATCCCGTCGCCGACACCGGCGGGGATCTTCACGCTGATCTCGCGGCGGGCGCGCACCCGGCCGTCGCCGCCGCAGCGGTGGCACGGATCGGGGATGACCTCGCCGACGCCGCCGCACACCGGGCACGGCCGCGACGTCATGACCTGGCCCAGCAACGACCGTTGCACGGTCTGGACCTCGCCGCGCCCGCCGCAGGTGTCGCACGCGACCGGGCTGGAGTTTCCGTGCGTGCCCTTGCCGTGGCAGAGGTCGCACAACACCGCGGTGTCGACGGTGACCTGCTTGGTCACGCCGGTGGCGCAGTCCTCGAGGTTCAGCCGCATCCGCAGCAGCGAGTCCGACCCCGGCCGGACCCGGCCGATCGGGCCGCGCGTGGTGGTGCCGCCGCCGAAGAACGCCTCGAAGACGTCGCCGAGCCCGCCGAAACCGGAGAACCCGTTGCCGGCCGCCGAGGCCGCCGATTCCATCGGGTCACCGCCGAGATCGACGATGCGGCGCTTCTCCGGGTCGCTGAGCACCTCGTAGGCGACGCTGATCTCCTTGAAGCGGGCCTGCGCCTCCTCGTCGGGATTGACGTCCGGGTGCAGTTCGCGCGCCAACTTGCGATAGGCGCGCTTGATCTCCGAGTCGGAGGCGCCCTTGCTCACTCCGAGCAGCCCGTAATAGTCGCGTGCCACGCTGACTTGCCTGACCTTTCACATGAGCCGGTGTGACCGGCTGTTCTTCTCGAGCCGGTGCTACCGGCTGAACCTAATTAGCCTCTTCACTGGCGTTCATCGGCCGCCTAAGACTTCCCCGATATAAAGAGCAACCGCAGCGACATTAGCGATAGTTCCCGGATAGTCCATCCGGGTGGGACCGAGCACCCCCATGCCGCCGTAGACCTTGCCCGAACTGCCGTACGCGGTGGTGACCACCGAGGTGCCCGCCATCTCCTCGGCCTCCGTCTCGTGGCCGATGCGCACCGTGACCTTGCCGGCTTCCTGCTGCGCGGCCAGCAACCGCAGCACGACCACCTGCTCCTCGAGCGCCTCGAGCACCGACCGCAGCGAGCCGCCGAAGTCGGCGGTGTTGCGGGTCAGGTTCGCGGTGCCGCCGAGCAGCAGGCGTTCGTCGCTGTGCTCGACGAGCGTCTCGACCAGCACGGTGGCCGACCGGCCGACGGCGTCGGCGAGCCGGCCGTTGCCGTTGAGGTGCGACGCCAGATCCGACACCGCGACCGAGGCGGCGGCCAGCGGCTTGCTTTCCAGCGCCTGCCCGAGCAGGTCGCGGAGCTTGGTGACGTCGTGCTCGTCGAGGGCGTCGCCGAGTTCGACGATGCGCTGGTCGACGCGGCCGGTGTCGGTGATCACCACCAGCAGCAGCTTGGCGGGGGTCAACGCGACGACCTCGAGGTGGCGCACCGTCGACGTGGTCAGCGTCGGGTACTGCACGATCGCGACCTGGCGGGTCAGCTGCGCCAGCAGCCGCACCGCGCGGCGCAGCACGTCGTCGAGGTCGACGCCGGTTTCGAGGAACTTCAGGATCGCGCTGCGTTCTGCTGACGACAGCGGTTTGACGTTGTCGATCCGGTCGACGAACTCCCGGTAGCCCTTCTCGGTCGGGACCCGCCCGGAGCTGGTGTGCGGTTGGGTGATGTAGCCCTCGGCCTCCAGCACCGCCATGTCGTTGCGGACCGTCGCGCTGCTGACGCCGAGGTTGTGCCGCTCGACGAGCGTCTTCGACCCGATCGGCTCCTTGGTGGCCACGAAGTCGGCGACGATCGCGCGCAGCACGTCGAACCGACGGTCGTCGGCGCTACCCATAACTGTTCACCTACCCCTCGCATCGTGTTGCCGCCCATTTTACGGCCGACCGCGCCGTTGACCGTTCGCGCGCGCCGCCGACCACCGCTCGAGCCCCGGTTGAACTAGCCTTGCTAACTGCTGGCGACGTCATGTCAGTGCGGGGGAACGACGCGAAGGACGTTTGCTCGATGATCTTCAAGGGTGTGCGCGACGGCAAGCCGTACCCGGACCACGGGTTGTCGCATCGCCAATGGGCGCAGATCCCGCCGCGCCAGATCCGCCTCGACGAGCTGGTCACGACCACCACGGTGCTGGCGCTCGACCGGCTGCTGTCCGAGGACTCGACGTTCTACGGCGACCTGTTCCCGCACGCGGTCCGATGGAAGGGCATCGTCTACCTCGAGGACGGCCTGCATCGCGCGGTCCGCGCGGCGCTGCGGAACCGCACGGTGCTGCACGCGCGGGTGTTCGACATGGATGTGCCGCTCAGCCAGCAGATCTGACGCGCCGCGTCAGCAAGCAGATGCCGGTGAGCAACTGCCACAGCATCACCGTGTAGACGCAGCCGCGCTCGACGGTGCCGATCGGCGCGTAGCGCACGGTCCAGTAGTCGTAGTTCTGCAGCAGCGCGAAGATGACCAGCCCGGCCGCGGCGATCAGCAGGCCCACGACCCGGTAGGCGCGGCCGCCGATGGCCCGGCCGGCGACCACGGTGCCCGCGATGATCGCCAGGTTGCCGCCGAAGATCGCCAAGATGGCGCCCAGCGCGTGCAGCGACTCGTGCCCGTCGTTCCACAACGGTGAACCGCCGTAGACGAACGCGACCAGGAAGTCACCCGCGGCGGCGATCAGGGCCAGCACCACGAACAACACGCCGCTCCACCGGGCCCGCACCGCGCGGGCCACCAGCACCGCGCCGACGACGAACAGCGCGCCCTGCACATAGAGAGCGCCGTTGAGCAGGTAGGACCGCGGTGACCAGGCCGGTACGCCTAGCGTGCTGATGTAGTGCGCGGTGTAGCTGTAGCCGGGCACCGCCACCGCGGTGAGCAGTTCGAGGACGACGAACCCGAGCGAAGCGACGATCCAGCATCCGGCGCCGGCCACCAGTGCGCGGCGGTGCACCGTCGTCGTCATAGCAACAACGTAGGGCACAACCCGCGCCGGTGTGCTCGCCGCCGGCGTTCCGAGGTCAGTTCTCCGACATCGCCTCGCGCAGGCTGCGGGGCCGCAGGTCGGTCCAGTTCTCCTCGACGTAGGCCAGGCAGTCGGCGCGGGTGCTCTCGCCGTACACGACGCGCCAGCCCGCGGGGACATCGGCGAACGTCGGCCACAGGCTGTGCTGGTCCTCGTCGTTCACCAGCACGTAGAACGTGCCGTTCTCGTCATCGAACGGGTTGGTGCTCATGGCCTCTCCTCAACGGTGGCTGGGTCGGGTCGATGGTCAGGTCGGCGCCCAGGATCCGGTCGGACAGCAACCCGAGGCACGACAGGTTCGGGAATCCGGGGCCCTGGGTCAGCCCGGCCAGCCCCGGCAGGAACATCTTCGGCGCCACGTCGGTCAGCGCCAGGTCATCACCGATCGCCGCCTGCAGCGCCTCACCGGTCAGCGGTCCGCCGAGGCCGAGTTCGAGCACGTCGAGCGCGTCCTGGGCCAGCAGCGGCACGAACCACAGCGCGTCGGCACCCGAACCGTCGATCACCAGATCGAAGCCGTGCACCGTCTCCAGCGACTCGCCGCCCGCAGTGGTGCTCAGCGTCAACCGGATTCGGCCGTCCCTGGCGACGGCGTGCGCGACCCGGCCGCGCAGGTGGCGGATCCGGTCGTCGGCGAGCAGCGCGTCCTGCACACGCGCGGAGAACACCCCACGGTCGGTGCGCATCAGCGCGTCGCGGCGTTCGGCCATCGTCAGGCCGGTCCATCCGGTCGGGTCGGAAAACAACGAGTTCTCGAAATACCCTTCGCCGCGGGTGAACAGGGTGACCTGCGGTGAGATCACGGTGATCGTCGAAACCCGGTGTCGGAACAGCTCGTTGAGCATCGACGCGGCGGTCTCGCCGCCGCCGATCACCGCGACGCGTTCGGCGGAAATCAGTTCGTGCTGCGCCGCGCGGTGCCAGAACTGGGCGATCGACAGCACCCGCGGGTTGCCCGGCAGGATCGACCGCTCGGGCTGGCCGGGCCCGGTGATCATCAGGGCGTCGGCGGCCACGGTCTGGTCGGCGGTGTGCAGCTGCCAGCGCTGGCCGTCGGCGCCGGTGTCGACCGAGATGCGCTGCACCTCACCGGCGACGACGTTCAGCCCGACGTTACCCGCGACCCAGCGCAGGTACTGGCTCCAGCGGCGGTGGGTGGGCGCCGGCCTGCCGCGGTCGACCCATTCGGCGAACTGCCCGGTCGATATCAGGTACTGCTGCCAGCTGTGCCGGGTCATCCGCTCGTCGAGTTCGGCGTTGCGCCGCGGCACCAGGTTCGAGCGGTACGGGAAGCCGACGTCCTTCTCCGGGCTGGTGCCGAGCCGGTGCTGACCGTCGGTCCAGCCGCCGTCGGCCTGCCAGTTGGCGGCGACGCCGGTCTTTTCGACCGCGACGACGTCGGGCACCTCGACGCCCATGTCGCGCAGTTCGGCTGCCTTGGCGGCGACCGCGACGGCTTTCGCCCCCGCGCCCACCACGGCCAGTGTCCGGCTCATGCAGTCCCTTTCCTCAAGACCTCTCGTAGCGATTCCTGCCAGATGTCCTGCAGCGCGGCGACATCCTCGGCGGTCAGGATGTCGGGCAGGGTGCGCCACTGCGTGACGAGCGTGGGCGCGTCGGTCTCGCCCAATACGGCTGCCAGGATCGTCAGTTCGTGCCGCACCGCCAGGTTCGGCTCCGGCAACTGCGTCACCTTGGCCAGCAGTGCACGGTCCGGTCGCAGCGCGCCACCGTCGATGCCGACGTGCACGCGGCCCAGGAAGTTCAGCAGCAGCTGCGGTTCGGGCAGTGCGCCGAGGCGTTCCGCGGTGTCGGGCCGCATGTAGCGCAGCAACCCGTAGTCGATCGGGTCGCCGGGCAGGTCGGCGACGTCACGTGCGGTACGCACGCGCAGCGGGTAGATCGCGGTGAGCAGCCCGACGGTGTCGGAGGTGTCGGCGCCGTCGATGAGGGTGTCGACGCGGCCGTGGGTCTCCAACGCCAGCAGCGGTGCCGGTCGCCCATCTTGTCCCCGGTGCCCGCGCCACCGCGTGATCATCACCGCGGCGGCCTCGGCCAGCAGGTGCGGCGCCGGTTCGGTGGCGGCGAGCAGGCGCCGCGTCAGGTCGCTGTCGGTCGCCGACATCGAGACCACGACGTCGCCGACCCGGTCGGTCCGCGGGCGCAACCGGCGCGCACCCAGCGGCGGATCGTCACCGGCCAGTTGCGCGGACCAGAAGTCGGCGGTGTCCAGCGTGGCCGCGCGCTCCCCCAGCAGGCGCGCCCACCGGCGGTAGCTGGTGTGTTCGCGAATGGGTGCCGGCGGCGTACCGGATTCGATTGCGTGCCAACCGGCGTCGAGTTCGGCCAGGACGATCCGCCACGAGGCGGGGTCCAGCGCCAGGACGTGCGCGCTGAGCACCAACACGCCCCCGCCGTCCGGGGGCCGCAGCCACACCGCGGAAATCAACGAACCGCTCTGCGGGTCGAGGCGGTCCACCGATTCGGCGGCGTGCCGCGCGACCGCGTCGGTCAGGTCGCCATCGACCGCCACCTCGGCGAGCAGCTCACCGGCCCCGTGTTCGACAAGGGTCATGGCCTGCCGGTCGAGCCGGGAGCGCAGCACCTCGTGGCCGTCGACGACCGCGCGCAGCACCTGCTCGAGTTGGACGCGGGTGATGCCGGCGGGCAGCCGGATCGCTTCGGTCTGCGCGAGCCGGCGCGGGTCGCCGTGCTCGTAGAGCCAGTGCACGTTCGGCAGCACCGGGATCGGGCCGCCGCTCTCGGCGGCGGGCGCGGCGACGGGGGCCGACTCGGAGTCGATCGCGGCGGCCAGGTCGCGGATGGTCGCGCATTCGAGCATCAGCCTGGCCCGCAGCGGAATTCCTCGGCGGCGCGCGGCCTGCACCACGGACAGCGCGACGATGCTGTCGAGTCCGAGCGCGAGGAAGTCGGCGGCGACGTCGATATCGGCGCCGTCGAGCAGTTCGCTCAGCACCGTTGCCAGCGCGGTCTCCGTCGGGGTCTGCGGCGTCGCCGAGGGACCGTCGGCGACCCCGAGTGCGGCCAACGCGGCCTCGTCGACCTTGCCGTGGCCGGTCAGCGGCATGTGGTCGACGACGACGATGGTGTGCGGAATCATGTAGCGCGGCAACCGCTCTGCCACCATCGCGCGCAGCTCGGCGACGTCCGGCGCCGGCTCGGCGGCGACGTAGGCCACCAGCTGGGGACCCCAGCGTTGTTCGCGCACGGCGACGTGCGCGTGTCGCACCGCGGGGTGGCCGTGCAGCACCGCCGCGATCTCGGCGGGTTCGACGCGGAAGCCGCGGATCTTGACCTGGGCGTCGGAGCGGCCGAGGTATTCCAGTCCGCCGTCGGTTTGGCGTCGCACCACGTCACCGGTGCGGTACATGCGCTCGCCGGGGGCGAACGGGTCGGCGACGAACCGGCTTGCGGTCTCGGCCGGCCTGCCGAGGTAGCCGCGGGTGAGTTGGTCGCCGGCGAGGTACAGTTCGCCGGCCACTCCGTCGGGCACCGGCCGCAGCCACGAGTCCAGCACGTAGGCCCGGGTGGGTTCGGTCGGCCGCCCGATGCTCGGCTGGTCATGGTCGGCGATGGCCGCCACGACCGCCTCGACGGTGGTTTCGGTTGGGCCGTAACAGTTGTAGGCGGTCATGCCGGTGCGCGTGCACTCGTCGCGGATCATGTTCCACGCCGGGATGCCGACTGCTTCCCCGCCGAGCGCGAGCACGCCGAGCGGGACGGTGGTGAGCAGGCCCACGGCGTGCAGTTGGGCGAACATCGACGGGGTGGTGTCGATGAGGTCGATCGCGTAGCGGCCGATGGTCTCGACGAGCGCCTCGGCGTCGCGCTGGGTCGCGTCGTCGACGATGTGCACCGCGTGCCCGTCCAGCAGCGCGGCCAGCGGTTGCCACGCGGCGTCGAACGTGAACGACCAGGCGTGTGCGACCCGCAGCGGGTGGCGTAGCCGGGACGCAGCCGGCCGCAGCACATTTCGGGCGTGGTCCTCGGCGTAGGCCAGCACGGCCCGGTGGGTGCCGACGACACCCTTGGGCCTGCCGGTGGTGCCGGAGGTGAACACGATGTAGGCGGCTTGGTCCGGCCGGGCGGGCACCGGTTCGAAGTCTGCGGCGGCTTCGCGGTCGGCCGCGGCGACCAGGTCGTCGTCGACGACGACGGTCGCACCGCTCTGGGCGAGGATGTCGGCGATGCGGTCGGCGGGCATCGCGGGGTCCAGCGGCACGATCACCCCGCCGGCCTTGAGCACGGCGAACATCGCGATCACATACTGCGGGCCGCGCGGAAGCCGGATCGCGACCGGGGTTTCGACCGTCACCCCGCGCGCCGACAGCGCGGCGGCCAGCCGGTCGGCGGCCTCGTCGAGTTCGCGGTAGGTGAGTTCACCGCCGGACCAGCTCAGCGCGGGCGAACCGAGCCGTGCGCTCGCGGCGTCGGTGAACGCGGTGTGCACGCCCGAGTGGTCGGGCTGCGCCGCCGGTGCCGTCCCCGGCACCACACCTTCGCCGTCGAGCAGCACGCTGACATCGCGGAAGGCGTTGTCCCAGTGCGTGATCAGCCGCTCGACGACGGTGAGCAGGCGGTGGCCCAGCGACTCGGGCGCCATCTGGCCGAGTGCGCCGTCGACGACCTCCACCAGCACGGTGAGTTCGTCGTCGACCATGTGCGCGGCGATGGTGACCGGGAAGTGCGACACACTTTCCAGCGCGGCGGGTGAGAACGTCGCGCCGTTGGCGTCGAAGTCGCCGCCGCCGACCAGTCCGCCCGGTGGGAAGTTCTCGTAGACCAGCAGGGTGTCGAAGATCTCGCCGATGCCGCCGAGCGCACGCAGTTCGTTGTGCGGCAGGTAGCTGTGGTCGCGCAGCTTGGCCGCCTCACGCTGCAGCGCCAGGCACTGCGCGCCGACCCGCGCCGCCGGATCCAGTCGCACCCGCAGCGGCACGGTGTTGATGAACAGCCCGACCATCGACTCGACGCCGGCGAGTTCTCCGGGACGCCCGGAAACCGTGACGCCGAACGCCACGTCGCGGCGGTCGGTGAACGCCGACAGGATTGCCGCCCAGGCCATTTGGACCAGGGTGTTGACGGTGACGCCGCGTGACCGGGCCGCCGCGGCCAGCCGGCTCGAGGCGGCGCGGTCGAGGTTGAGCTCGGTGCGGCTCGGCGGTCCGGTCGGCGCCTCGCCCGACGTGAGCGCCGGAGCCAGCAGCGTCGGGCCGCCGAGGTCGGCCAGGTGCTCGCGCCACAACCCCCGGCTGGTGTCCTGGTCGCGGTTGGCCAGCCAGCCGATGTAGTCGCGGTACGGGCGCGGCGGCGGGGGCAGCACGCCGGCGTCGCCGCCCGAGCGGTACAGCGCGATCAGTTCGCCGACGAACAGCGGCAGCGACCAGCCGTCGACGATGATGTGGTGGGCCACCACGACGAACCGCCAGTGGCTGCCGGGGATTTCGATCAGCACGAACCGGATCGCCGGCCCACGTTCTAAGTTGAACGGTCGGCGCCGCTCATCGGCCTCGAGCGCATCCACCTCGTCGGCGGTTGCGGTGATGTGGCGCCACGGGACCTCGACGCGGCTGGGCACGACCTGGACCGGTTTCGTGCCGGCGCGCAGGAAACTGGCGCGCAGGTTCGGGTGGCGGGCCAGCATCGCCGCCGCGCAGTCCCGCAGCAGGTCGGCGTCGAGCGAACCGGTGATGTCGGCCGCCATCGCGATGACGTACGGGTCCTCGCCGCCGTCCTCGGACGTGCTGAGGGCGGCCAGCGAGAACAGCCCCTGCTGCAGCGGGCTGAGCGCCATCACGTCCTCGATGTCAGCCGCTGGGGTTTTCGGCTGGGTCGAGGTCATGGGGCACCGTCTTGCGAGGCCGACCACATCGACGTCACCGCCGCCAACTCCTCCGGTGAGAGCCCGGACGCGGCCATCGGCTCGTGTCGGGTATCGGCAGCCCCGGCACCGGCGCCTGACTCGTCGACCACCGTGGCCAGGTCGTGAAGGGTCGGGTGTTCGAACACCATTCGCGCGGTGACGGCGAGGCCGGCGTCGCGGGCCCGCGCCGCCAGCTGCACGGCCAGGATCGAGTCGCCGCCGAGTTCGAAGAAGTCGTCGGTGCGGTTGACCTGCGGCACGTGCACGATGTCGGCGAGCAGCGCGGCCAGCGCCCGTTCGGTCTCGGTGCGCGCCGGTTCGGCGGGACCCGACGGCGCCGACGGGCGGCGCTGCTCGGGTGCCTCGACGAAGTCCAGCTCCCCGTCGGCGGTCCAGCGGGCGCGTTTGCCGGTGGCGCGCAGGTGGATTCCGCTCTCGTCGGTGACGTGGTCGTAGACGTCGCCCACCACGCCGATCGCGACCGGGTCGCGCCAGCCGTCGAGCACGCTGGCCCGTGCCGCCGCGCTGAACTGCTCCACCCGGCGGCGTTCGTCACGGTCGGCGATCTGCACATCGCGCACCCGCTGGCCGGGGTCGTCGGCGAACGCCGCCAGCACGCGACCCAGCCAGCCGACGAACCGCTCGGCGGTGGTGCGCCGGTACAGATCGGTGCGGTAGATGACGTGCCCGCGGTAGCCGTCGTGGGTGCCGAAGAAGTTCACCGACAGGTCGGCGTGCGCGACGTCGAACGGCGGCTCGAGCGCGCTGAACACGGTGTCGCCGTCGGGGCAGGACTCGATGAGCTGCCCGGCGGGCAGTGCGTCGCGCACGTGCACGACGACACCGAACAGCGGGTTGCGCGACAGGGACCGCGTCGGCCACACCACGTCGACGACCTGATCGAACGGCAGGTCCTGATGGGCATAGGCGGCCAGTGCGGTGTCGCGGGCGCGGCGCAGCACTTCCCGCAGTGACGGGTTGTCGGTCAGGTCGTTGCGCAGGACCACGATGTTGATGAAGAACCCGACCAGCTGGTCGAGTTCGGCCTCGGTGCGGCCGGCGACCGGCGTGCCCAACGGGATGTCCGGCAGCTCACCGGCTTTGTGCAGGGCGATCGCGACCGCGGCCTGCAGCAGCATGAACTCGGTGACCCCGAGTTCGCGGCTCAGCTCGGCCAGCTTCTCGCGGGTGGTGGCGTCGATGCCGAACTCGACGGCGTCGCCCTCGCCGCTCAGCACCGCGGGCCGGGCGAAGTCGGGGGTGAGCCCCGGGTCCTCGCGCAGTCCGGCCAGCTGCTCGCGCCAGTACTCACGCTGCTCGGCGATCGGGCCCTCGGTCTCGGCCAGCAGCGCCGCCTGCCACGCGGCGTAGTCGGCGTACTGAACGCTCAGCGGCGCGAACGCCGGTGCGTCGCCGGCCCGCCGGGCCCGGTACGCGGTCAGCAGGTCGGTGAACAGCACCATCGCCGACCAGTGATCGGCCGCGATGTGGTGCACGACCAGCGACACCACATGCGCGTCCGGGGTGGCCAGCACCGCGGCGCGCACCGGTGGATCCCGTTCCAGGTCGAAGACGTGCCTGCGTTCCTTGTCGAGTTCGCCCTGCAGCCACTCGTCGTCCGCGCCGCGGGCGCGACGCACCGCGACCTCCGCGTCGTCGTTGACGATCTGGTATGGCGCACCGTCGATTTCGCGGTACGTGGTGCGCAGGACGTCGTGGCGGGCGACCACGTCGCGCACGGCCTGCACGAACGCGTCGGTGTCGCACGGCCCGGTGATCCGCGCCGCGAACGGCACGTTGTTGACCGGGCTCGGGCCGTCGACGCGGTACTGGAACCACATCCGCAGCTGGGACGCCGACATCAGCAGCGGTCCGTCGTGCGGGACCGGCACCAGCTTGGGCCGGGTGGAACGCCCGGCCGCCGCGGATTCGATCCGGTCGGCCAGCGCCGCGACGGTGCCGAGTTCGAAGACTTCCCGCACTCCGAGGTCGACGTCGAACGCGGCGCGGATCCCGGCGACGAGTTTGGTCGCCAGCAGCGAGTGCCCGCCGAGGTCGAAGAACGAGTCGTCGGCGCCGATGCGGTCGCGTTCGAGCAGGTCGGCGAACAGGTCGGCCAGCCGTCGCTCGGTGTCCCCGACCGGTTCGCGGTAGTCGACGCCGGAGGCGATGTCGGGTTCGGGCAGCGCCGCGCGGTCGATCTTGCCGTGTGCGGTGATGGGAATCTCGTCGACCGCCACGTACGCCGCGGGCGTCATGTATTCGGGCAGCGCCGCGGCGACACGGCTGCGGATTCGTTCCACGTCAACGGTTTCCGCGTCGTCGGCGGGGGTCACGTAGCCGACGAGGCTCTTGCCGACGCCGGGCAGGTCGCTGACCACCACGACCGCCTGGCCGACGCTGGGGTCGACCGAGATCGCCGCGGCGACCTCGCCGAGTTCGATGCGGAACCCGCGGATCTTCACCTGCTCGTCGGCGCGGCCGACGAACTCGATGTCACCGTCGGCGTTGCGCCGGGCCAGGTCCCCGGACCGGTACAGCCGCCCACCCGGCGTGAACGGGTCGGCGACAAACCGCTCGGCCGTCAGCCCCGGCCTGCGGTGGTAGCCGTGCGCGACATGGGTTCCGCCGATGTAGATCTCGCCGATCACGCCGACCGGCACCGGCCGCAACGCGTCGTCGAGCAGGTGGATCTGCGTGTTGATCTTGGGTTTGCCGATCGGCACGATGCGGGTGCCCTGCTTGCCTTCGACCTTGTAGCGGCTGGCGTTGATCACCGTCTCGGTGGGCCCGTAGAAGTTGTGCAGCAGCGCGTCGAAGGTGGCGTGGAACTTGTCGGCCAGTTCGCCCGGCAGCGCTTCACCGCCGATCGGCACGCGCTGCAGCGTGCGCCACTGGTTGACCCCCGGCAGCGACAGGAACAACCCGAGCAGCGACGGCACGAAGTGCATCGAGGTGATGCCCTCGTCGTGCAGCAGATCGGTGAGGTAGCCGACGTCGCGCAGGCCGTCCGGGCGCGGGATCACCAGCCGCCCGCCGCAGGCCAGCATGCCGAAGATCTCGGCGATCGAGACGTCGAAGCTCGGCGAGGCGACCTGCAGCAGCCGCTCGTCGGCGTCGATCCCGTAGTCGCCCTTGAACCAGACGAAATACTCGGCGACCGGTCGGTGCGGCACCGGCACACCCTTGGGCAGCCCGGTGGAACCCGAGGTGTAGATCAGGTAGGCGGTGCTGTCGGGGAACAGCGGCCGGACCCGTTCGGCGTCCGTGGGATTGCTGTCGCTGAAGTGGTCGATGTTCGTGATCGGCTCGCGGACAACGAGTTTGGGGTCGGAGTCGGACAGGATGAACGTCAGCCGGTCCTCGGGGTAGGTGGGGTCGACCGGCAGATACACCGCGCCCGCCTTGATGACGCCGAGCGCGGTGATCACCAGCTCCGGTGACCGGTCCAGCAGCACCGCCACCCGGTCTTCGCTGCCGATGCCCTGCTCGATCAGCCAGTGCGCGACCCGGTTCGCGGACTCGTTGAGCTCGCGGTAGCTGTACCGGCGGCCCTCGTAGACCACGGCGACCGCGTCGGGGGTCCGGGCCACCTGCGCCTCGACCAGCGCGGTCATGGTCGACGGCGCGGTCTCGAACTCCTCGCCGGCGGACACCGCGCGCAGCCAGTCCGCGTCGGCGGGCCCCATCACGTCGAGGTCGACGATCGCGCGGTCCGGGCGTCGCAGGGCGTCGTCGAGCAGCACCACGTAGTGGTCGAGGAGCTGGCGCACCAGCGCCGCGTCGAGGATCTCGACGAGGTATTCGGCCTCGATCTCGATTACGCTGCCGTCGAACTCGACCATGAACCCGAGGGGCAGCTGGGTGAACTGGCCGCGCAACTCGGCCCGCTCACAGGTGATGCCGGGCGGGCGGAATCCCGCGCTGTCGGCGCCGCGCGCACCGAACGTCACCCGCGTCATCCGCTCGACGCCGTGGCGCCGGTCCGGGTTCAGTTCGCGCACCACGCGGTCGAGGTTGACCCGCTGGTGGGCGAACGCGCCGACCGCGACGTCGCGGGCCTGCTCGGCGACCTGCCGGAACGACTGCCGCGCTCGGGGTTGCAGCCGCAGCGCGACGGTGTTGCCGTAATAGCCGACCACGTCGTCGAATTCGGCGGAGCGGTTCAGCACCGGGGCCGCCACCAGGAGGTCCTCGGCGTGTGTGTAACGCCGCATCAGCACTCCGAACGCCGCGAGCAGCACCATGTACGGCGTCGCGCCGAGCTCCTTGGCCAGCGCCGACACCCGCTCGGCGGTCGTGTCCGGCAACCGCAGCGACATCCGCTGCGAACGCCAGTTCGTCGGCACCGCAGACCCGTTCGGGCCCGGCAGCTCCAGTGGCTCCGGCGGCGCGGCGAGCACCGCGCGCCAGTAGTCGAGATCCTCGTCGACGGAACCGGGCGGCAGCGCCGGCGCCGCGGGTGCGGGCGCCAGCGGCTCACCGACGTAGGCGCGGGTGAGGTCGGCGAAGAACACCGCCCAGCAGCCGTCGTCCCACGCGATGTGGTGGGCGACGAGCAGCATGACGTGCTCGTCGCGTGCGGTGCGCACCATGGTGATCCGCAGCGGCGAATCCGTGCTCAGGTCGAACGACGCGCCGAACTCCCGCTGGGCCAACACCTCCAGCCGCAGCCTCCGGGCGTGCTCGGACAGCTCGGTCAGATCGTGCACCGCCCAGCCGGGCGCGAGTTCGTCGTGCACCTCGAGTTGCGGTTCACCGGCGTCGTCGGCGTGATAGGTGGTGCGCAGCACGGGATGGCGGGCGGCGACGGCGTCGACGGCGTCGTGCAGGCGGGCCACGTCGAGGTGGCCGGTGATCAGGTAGGACAGGCAGATGTTGAGGATCGCGCCGGTGGGGTCGGCGGTCTGCACGAACCACATCCGGCGCTGCCCGTCGGACAGGCCGCTGGGCGCGGTCTGCGGGGTGTCGGCGCCCGCTTCGGTGCGCAGGCCGCGCTCGGCGAGCTTGCGGCGCAGCAGTTCCAGCCGGCGGTCCTCGACCTGTTCGCCGATATCGACCGTGTCAGTCACGTGTGTCCACCTTCTCTGATCGTTTCGTGTCGAGGTCGGCGATGAGCTCGTCGCCGGTGATGCCGCCGAGCAGGGTGCCCAGCGCCACCTTGTGGCCGGTCACCCGCTGCAGCCGCTTGCGCAGATCCAGCGCCAGCAGGGAGTCGACGCCCAGGTCGAGCAGCGATGTCGCCATGTCGACCGACGCCGCATCCTGGCCCAGCACCGCGGCGATCTCCGCGCGGACCTGGGCCGCGGTGTCCCCGGAAATCGTTGCGGGCTCGTGGTTCTCGGTGGTGGCCGCGCTGTCGCGGAACAGCTGCAGCCGGTCCCGGTCGGCGCTGTACAGCAGCGGATCGTCGCGATACTCGCACAGGCTGGCTTCCACCGCCCGCTCCGGATCCATCGCGAGCAGCCCGGACCGCTCGATCCTGGTCACCTCGCCCGCGCCGGCGATGCCGCTGCCCCGCCACAGCCCGTAGCGGGCGGCGACGCAGTGTGTGCCGCCGGCCCGCAGCTGGGCGGCCATCGCGTCGAGCAGCCGGTTGGCCGCCGAGTACGCGGCGTGGGAGCGGCCGCCCCACACCCCGGACACCGACGAGCACACCAGGATTCGTGCGTCCGGCCGCAGCGGCCACTGTTCGGTCATCCGTGCGAGCCCGGCGATCTTGGCGGCCGCGGTGTCGGTGAGTGCGGCGCCGGTGAGCGCGGGCCGGTCGGCGAAGGTCGCCGCACCCGCGGCGTGGATGAGCAGCGACGCGCCGTTCTTGCCGAATCGGCGGGCGGCCTCGGCCACGTCGGCGGCCGAGCTCACGTCGCAGCGGGCGGCGACGACCTCGACGCCGGGTGCGGCGAGTCCGGCCAGTGTGGCGTCGTCGACGCCACCGCGGCTGAGCAGCACGATGCGTCGCGCGCCGTGAGCGGCCAGATAGCGGGCGAAGTGCAGGCCGACCGCGCCGTTGCCGCCGGTGATCACCACATCGTCGACGGCGGGGAACGGCGGCGCCGGTTCGACCGATTCGGTCACCTCTCGGTTTAATAGTTCGGCCTGTGAACCGTTGAGGCGCACCGCGATTTCGGGTTCCGATGCCAGCAGCGCGTCGACGGCGGCGTCGGCGCTGGCGTCGTCCGGTTCCCACGACGGCAGATCCAGGTGGCGGAACGCCAGCTCCGGGTGTTCGAAGCCGATGCTGCGGTGCATCGCCGCCAGAGCGCTCTGGGCGGGCAGCGCCGACGGCTCACCAGCGCGGACCCGCTCTCCGCCCGCGGTGACGAGGCAGACGGCGCGGCACGCCGTCCCGGCGGTGTCGACGTAATCGAGCAGGCCGTCGTCGAGGAGGCCGGCCAGCGCGGCGGTGGCACGTTCGACGTCGGGCTCGTCGATCGTGGGTGCGACCGCGACGACGAGGTCGGCGTCGGCGGCGTCGACCAACTTGATGTGGTCGCGGCGAGTCAGCGCGGCGCGCAGCCGGTCGGACAGCGGTCCGCTCGGTCCGGCGACGTCGACGACCGCGACGCGCCGTTCCGTCCTGTCCGCGGACGCGGTTGTGGCCGACCAGGTTTCGTGGGCGACGGTCAGCGGCTGGATCGGAGCGAGGCGGCGCGGCTCCGCCCACAGCCGGACGTCGCGCATCGGCGCGTTCGGGAAGCCGCGCAGATGCGGGTGAGCGGCGACGTCGACCAGGTCGGCCCATCGGTAGCCGGGGTCGGCCACGGCGACGGCGGCGATGTTCTGCGACAGTGCCTCGAGCGACGGAACGTCGCGGTGCCCGGAGCCGACGACGGTCGACTCGTCGTCGCCGAGCAGGTCGCCGAGGGCGAACAGCAGCGACGGATGCGCCGACATCTCGACGAACGCGTCCACACCGAGACCTCGTGCGGTCGCTATCGCGCGGTCGAAACGGACGGTGCGGCGCAGGTTCTCGTACCAGTAGTCACCGAACGCGGTGCCGGCGGGCACCATGTCGCCGGTCGTCGATCCGATGAAGCGGATCGGAGCGTCGGCGAATCGGGCGTCGGGCAGCATTGCGGCCAGGTCCTCGCGCAGCGACTCCAACGCGCTGGTGTGGCCGGGATAGTCCACATCGAGCCGGCGGGCGAACTGGCCGCGGTCCGTCGCGGCGGCCACCAACGTGTCGATGGCCGCGCGCTCCCCCGACACCACCACCGACGTGCCGGCGTTGACGGCCGACATCTCCAGCCAGCCCGGGATCGTGGCGATCAGTTGTTCGGTCTCGGGAAGTGAGATGCCCAGCGACGCCATGCCGTATCCGCCGCTGAGGCGGTCCACCGCGGTCGCCCGCGCGACGACCACCGCGGCCGCGTCGGCCAGCGTGATGCCGCCCGCGACGTAGGCCGCGGCCACCTCGCCGAGGCTGTGTCCGACGGTGGCGTCCGGCACGAGTCCGCACGACCGCCACAGGTTCGCCAGTCCGGCCGCGTGGCTGAACTGCGCCGCCTGGATCTCGACCTGTGACCAGTCGCCCTCCGCCGCCAGCAGGTATGGCAACGGCGACGGCTGGCCGGCGGCGACGAACGCCTCGGCGCACCGGTCGACCTCGGCCCGGTAGACCGCCGACGTGCGGTAGGCGTCAGCGCCCATCGCCGGCCACTGGTTGCCCTGGCCCGGAAAGACGAACGCGGTGCGCGGCGCGGCCGATGCCGAGGACCGCGCGATCAACGGGTGCCCCTGACCGGAGGCCAGCGCCCGCAGCGCGTCGGCCAGTTCTGCGGTGTCGGCGGCGCGGATCACCGCGCGGTGTCTGCGTGGTCGACGCGTGCGCAGCAGTGTGGCGGCGACCGCGCCGACGTCGGGTTTGCGGTCGAGGTAGCGCAGTATCGCCGCGGCGTCTTGCGCCAGCAGTTCGGCGGCGTGCGCGCTGAGCAGCACGGGCACGCGCCCGTCGGGAAGACCGGTGCCCGGCGTCATGCCGCCTCGGCCTCGGTGGCCGGTATCGACACGATGACGTGGGCGTTGGTTCCGCTCATCCCGAAGGCCGTCACCGCGGCCAGGCGTTCACCGTCGACGGCGGGCCATGCCGTCATCTCGGTGGCGAGCCGCAAACCCTGGCTGTCCCAGTCGATTTCCCGGCTCGCGTCGTCGCTGTGCAGGCTGGCCGGGATCGCGCCGTGCTCGGCGGCGAGCAGCACTTTGGCCAGTCCGAGCCCGCCGGCGGCGGCCTGGGTGTGGCCGAGGTTGGACTTCACCGAGCCGAGCCGAGGTCCGGCGCCGGGCGCGGTGGCGCCGTATGTCTGTGCCAGCGAGAGCAATTCGGTGCGGTCACCGAGCCGGGTCGCGGTGCCGTGACCCTCGATCATCCCGATGTCCTCGGCGCGGACCCCGCTGCGGTGCAGCGCCCGCGCGAACAGCCGCGCCTGGGCCGGCCCGCTCGGCGCGGTGAGGCCTACGGAGCGGCCGTCCTGGTTCAGGCAGGTGGTCTTGAACTCGGCGAGCACCTGACGGCCGTCGCGCAGCGCCGCCGACCGTTGCTGGAGCACGAACATCGCTGCGCCCTCGGCCCAGACGGTTCCGCTGGCGTGCGCGCTGTAGGGCCGGCAGCGACCGTCGTCGGACAGCGCGTGTTGCTTGGCGAATTCGACGAAGAATCCCGGCGATCCCATCACACACACCCCGCCGGCGAGCGCGAGGTCGCAGTCGCCGGACCGCAAGGCCTGCGACGCCAGGTGGATAGCGGTCAGGGTCGACGAGCACGAGGTGTCGACGGTCAGCGCGGGACCGGCGAGTCCGAGGGTGTAGGCGATGCGCCCCGAGATCACCCCGAGCGCGGTTCCCGACATCAAATGTCCGGTCAGGTCGGTGAATTCGGCGAGATCGGGTCCGTACCCCATCGTCGAGGCACCGACGTAGCAGCCGGCGTCGTGACCGGCGAGGTCATCGGGGTTGATCCCGCTGTTCTCCAGCGCCCGCCAGGCCACGCGCAGCGCGACCCGCTGCTGCGGATCCATCGCGACCGCTTCACGCGGTGAGATGCCGAAGAACTCCGGGTCGAAAGCTGCTGCGCTGGAAAGGAACCCGCCGAGATCGTGGATGCGTTTGAAGCCGTCGCGCTGTGAGCCGTCGAGCACCTCGCGCACCGCCCAGCCCCGGTCCCGCGGGAACGGGCACAGCCCTTCGCGCTCGGCGGCCAGCAGGTCCCACAGCTCGTCGGGGGTCTCGATGCCGCCCGGCGCCTCGATCGCCATCCCGACGATGACGACCGGATCGTCGACTCCGCTATCGGGCATTGACCAACTCCGCGACCGCGTCGATGTGGTGGTTGATGTAGAAGTGGCCACCATCGAACAGGCTCAGCGTGAACGCGCCGGCGGTGTGAATTTCCCAGCGCCGCAACGTGTCTTCGCTGATCCGGTGATCGCTGCGGCCGCCGATGGTGTGGATGTCGGCGGCCAGACGCGCGTCGGCGCCGCAGGCGTAGCGGTTGAACGCCAGGTAGTCGGCCCGCACGGCGCGCACGAGCAGCTCGATGAAGTCCTCGTCGGCGAGCAGTCGCGGGTCGGTCCCGCCGAGGTCGACCATGTTGGCGACGACCTCTGCGTCGGCGGTCGGCAGTCGCGGTGAGTCCGCGATCGTCGAGGGCGCCTGGCTCGCGGAGACCCACAGTTGGCCCACCTCGACCCCGTGCCGTTCGGCGACCCGGCCGAACTCGAACGCGATGACCGCGCCCATGCAGTGGCCGAACAGCGTCAGCGGGCCGAGCTGCGCCCAGTCCCCCGCCGCGAACAGGTCGGCGGCGAGTTGTTCGACCGTGTCGGGCGCCGGATGGCTCAGCCGGTCGGCGCGCTGCGGGTACTGCACGACGTACGCGTCGGCGCCGCCGCGGGCGAGGGCCGCAGCGAAACCCCGGTAGGCCGCCGCCGCGCCGCCCGCATGCGGGAAGACGACGGTCGCTCCGGTCGCGGATTGCCCCGGCGTGCGCTTGATCCAGGGCGCGAAGGTGAGTTGGCTCTGTTCTTTGATCATCGAGAGGTCACAGTCGATTCGAGGCCGGAGATCCACAGGTCTGCAGCACAAACACCCATGAGATCCCTCCGTGCGATTAGCGCAGGCTGCCCTAAGTCGGAAGTGAGGTTACCCTATCCTTCCCGCCCGGGATACGCCTACGGGGACGCGTGCCGCCTCCGGGTGATTTCGGTGCACTCCCGATCGCCAGGCGACGGGTAATGCACCGAAATCGCCTAGTCGGCGGCGGCCATCACCCACCCGCCGGCGGCCACCCGCTGGGTCCAGAACTGCGCGTACTGACCGCCGCGCTCCATCAGCTCGCTGTGCCGGCCCTGGTCCTCGACGGTGCCCGCGGCCGAGAGCACCACGATGTTGTCGGCGGCCGTGACAGTCGACAGCTTGTGCGCGATCACGATCACCGCGCTGCCCTGCGCCAGCGTGCGGATCGACTCGGCGACGTGGTGCTCGTTCTCGGGGTCGAGCGCGCTGGTGGCCTCGTCGAACAGCACGATCGGGGCGTTCTTGAGCAGGGCGCGGGCGATCGACACGCGCTGCCGTTCGCCGCCGGAGAGCGCCGAGCCGCCCTCGCCGACGCGGGTGTGCCAGCCGTCGGGCAGGCGTTCGACCACCGACAGCAATCCGGCGGTGCGGGCCGCTTCGACGATCTCGTCGTCGGTGGCGCTTGCGCGCCCGATGCGGATGTTCTCCCACAGCGTGTCGTCGAACAGATAGACGTCCTGGAAGACCAGCGACAGCTGGGCCATCAGATCGGCGGTGTGCTGGTCGCGCACGTCGACTCCGCCGACGCGGACCACGCCCGCGTCGACGTCGTAGAACCGGGCGATCAGTTTGGTGATCGTCGACTTGCCGGACCCGGACGGGCCGACCAGCGCGGTCATGGTGCCGGGTTCGGCGACAAAACTGATGTCCGACAGCACGTTTCGATCGCCGTAACCGAACGCGACACCGTCGAGTTCGACGCGGCCCGGCTGCCCGGCGTGCGCGGGTGCGGCGGGCTCCGGCAGCGCCGGCGTCTGCAGGATCGAGGTGATGCGCTGCAGTTCGGCGGTCGCGAGCCGCATCGCCGAGCCGAGTTCGGCCAGCTGCGACAGCGGCGACGCGAACCGGGCGGCCAGCCCGAGGATCGCCACCAGCGTGACCGGGTTGACCTCACCGCTCACCGCGATCCATGCGCCCGCCGCGATCAGCACCGAGAAAACGGCTTGTACCGCAACGCCGTTGAGCATCAGGCCGGCCACCGACTGCCACAGCGCCGAGCCGCCTGCCCGGTGCTGGGTCTCCAGCGCCTCCCCGAGCGGCTCGTAGTCCGCGCCGGTGCGGCCGAACGCGCGCAGCACCGGTTGGTAGCGGGCGAACTCGATGACCCGGTTGTTCACTTCGGTCGCGGCGTCGTGGGTTCGCACCTCGGCCGCCGCGACCAGGCCCGACGTGAACCGGCCGCACACCACGAGCAGCGCACCGCCGATGATCGCGACCAGCCCGATGCGCCAGTCGAAGAAGAACAGCCCGACCGCGACGGTGAGGGCGCTGACCGTGTTCACCACCAGCGGCGTGACCAGATTGCCGCCGCTGGTGCCCACGAACACGGTGCCCTTGACCGCGATCTGCGACACCTTGCCGACGGTCTCGCGGGTGAACCAGCCCAGCGGCAGCGTGACCATGTGGTCGCCCATCCGGTGGTGCAGCAGCCGCATCGTGGTCAGCGCCATCCGGATCGCCAGCTTGGCCTGCGCGTAGTTGGCCACCGCGCCGACGAGCACGGCGGCGGTCATCAGCGCCAGCCACCGGCCGGTGGCGGCGTAGTCACCGTCGAACAGCGACACCGTGACCGGGACGAGCAGCAGCATCACCAGCCCGTTCAGCACGCCGTAGACGCTCACCACGGCCAGGAAGGCGAACATCTTGCCCCGCTCGGGGCCGAGGATCTGCAGGAACCCGCGGATCATCGGGCCACCTCCCATTCCCGTGCGTTGCCCGCCGTGTAGGTCTGCCACATCCGCGCGTACTGCCCGCCGGCGGCGACCAGGTCGTCGTGGCGGCCCTGTTCGACGATGCGGCCGCCGTCGAGCACGACGACGTTGTCGGCGGACACGATCGAGCCCAGGCGGTGGGCGATCACCAACACGGTGCGCCCGGCGATGAGCCGCGACAGCGCCTGCTGGATCTGCGCCTCCGAATCCGGGTCGGCGAACGCGGTGGCCTCGTCGAGCACCAGGATCGGGGTGTCGGCGAGCAGGGCGCGCGCGATGCTGACGCGCTGGGCCTCGCCGCCGGAGAAGTGCGCGTCCTCGTCGACGACCGAGTCGTAGCCCTTCGGCAACGCCAGGATCCGGTCGTGGATGTGGGCGGCCTTCGCGGCGGCGACGACCTCGTCGTCGGTGGCGTCGGCCCGGCCCAGTCGGATGTTGTCGGCGACGCTGATGCCGAGCAACTGCACGTCCTGCAGGACGAACCCGACGTGCCGGTACAGCTCGGCGGGTGCGATGTCGCGGACGTCGACCCCGCCGATGCGCACCGCGCCGGCGTCGACGTCGTGAAAGCGCGGCACCAGGGTCGCGAGCGTGGACTTGCCGCTGCCCGACGGGCCGACCAGCGCGGTGATGGTGCCGGCGGGCAGGGTGAGCGACACGTCGTGCAGCACGGTGTGCGCACCGTCGTAACTAAACCGCACGCCGTCGAACTCGATCGAATTGCCCTGCGGCAGTTGCGGATCGCGTGCCACCGGCAGCGTCGGGGTGTCGAGCAGCCGCTGCAGCCGGCCCGCCGCCGCGGCCGCCTGCCGCTTGATGTGCGCGGAGTAGCCGACAGTCAGCACCGCCGCCGGGATCGTGACCGCGACCAGCGTCGCGCCCAGCACCTCGATCGGGCTCACCCAGCCGCTGCGGACGAACCAGTAGCCGCCGGCCAGGTTGGCCAGCAGCAGGACCGGCGTGTCGATGAAGATCGACGAGATCGCCTTGACGCGCACCAGCGGCCCGATCCATTCGGCGAAGCCGTCGTTGAACTCGTCGGCCGCGTCGGCGAACCGCTTGTGCGCCTTGCCGGTTTCGCCGAACGTCTTGACCACCGAGACCCCGGCGATGAACTCGACGATCGTCGCGCTGATCCGTTCCACACCCCGGTCGAGGCGGTCCATCTGCGTGCGGGTGTCACGGCCCAGCGCCACGTACACGCCGATGTAGAACGGCACGGTCGCCATCGCGAGCAGCCCGAGCCGCCAGTCGAGGGAGAAGCAGTAGATGAGGCCGAACAGCGGTGTGGCCAGCGCGCCGGTGTTCTCCACCGCCGAATGCGCGACCAGGAAGTGCAGTTCGCCGACGTCGTGCTGCACGGCCTTGCGCACCTCGCCGGACGAGCGAGCCCCGAACCAGCCCAGCGGCAGCCGACCCAGCTTGTCGACGATGCGCAGCCGCAGCGACCGCTGCAGATCGACGTCGGCGGCGTGGGTGATCGCCAGCGCGGCGCCGCCGGCGAGCGTGCGCACCAACAGCGCGGCGATCACCACTGCGACGACGATCCAGATCCGGGTGGTGTCCGGTGCGCCGTCGGCGAGCAGTTCGCGGCCGATCTCCACGATGCCGATGAACGGCACGATCGTGGCGGCCGACGCCAGCAGCTGATACCGCTGGGCGCGCCCCGAACGGGCCCTGGTCGGCGCCAGCAGCTGCTGCAGCGCGAGCTTGTCGTAGGTCGCGGCGCGCTTGGCGGCGTCCGGCGATCGCTCCGCCGCCGCTTCGACGTCCGGCGCGGCCTGCACTGCGGTCATGCGCCCTCCAGGGTCGGGGTAAGGGTCGCCTAACCCTACCGGTCGCTTAACGCGCGCCGGTCGCTACGTAACGTAAGAAGGGTTACTCGGCAACGAAGGGACGGCCATGGATCTGGCAGGCGTCGGTGTGTGGAGCTCGCAGCTGCGGTACGGCGATCAGGGGCAGGCCGCCGAAGCGGCCGCCGAGCTCGAGGAGCTCGGGTTCAGCGCGCTGTGGATTCCCGACGTGAGCGGCGGGATCCTCGACTCGGTCGAGCACCTGCTGTCGTCGACCAAGCAGGCGGTGATCGCCACCGGCATCCTCAACCTCTGGATGAACGAACCCGCCGAAGTGGCCGCGCGTTACGCCGCGCTGACCGAGGCGCACGGTGAGCGGTTCCTGTTGGGCATCGGCGTGAGCCACGCCCCGCTGATCGACTCCAAGGAGCCCGGCCTGTACCGCAAGCCGCTGGCCGCGACCCGCAAGTACCTCGACGACATCGACGCGACCGCGCAGCCGGTTCCGGTCGGCAACCGCGTCCTCGCGGCGTTGGGCCCGAAGATGCTCGAGCTGTCGGCGACCCGGTCCCGCGGCGCCCACCCGTACCTGGTGACCACCGACCACACACGCTACGCCCGCGCGCAGCTCGGCGCGGGCCCGCTGCTGCTGCCCGAGCAGACGGTGCTGCTGACGACCGACCGCGAGGAGGCACGCGGCATCGGAACCGATTGGCTGCGTTCGTATCTCGCGTTGCCGAACTACCGCAACAATCTGCTGCGGTCCGGGTTCAGCGAAGAGGACGTGACCTCGGTCAGCGACCGGTTGTTCGACGCGATCATCGCCTGGGGCGACGAGGAGACGGTGGTGCGGCGGGTGCGCGAACACCTCGACGCCGGCGCCGACCACGTGTGCGTGCAGGTGCTCACCGCCGATCCGCGGGAGTTCCCGCATGATCAGTGGCGCCGCGTGGCTGCCGCGCTAGGCTGACGACTCGAGCTCGGACAGCACTGTTGCACTGTCCATCTCGGCGACCTCTAGGTAGATCTCGGCGACGGCGTTGAGCCGCTCGCCGTCCGGTTCGCGCGCGGTGAGCCGGTCGGCGAGCCCGGCGACACTGCGCGCGGCGAACATGTCGGTGACCAGAACCGTCGGGGTGTCCAGCCAGTCGCGGACCCGCGCGATCACCTGGGTGGCCAGCACCGAGTCCCCACCGAGGGCGAAGAAGTCGTCGTCGACCCCGATCGGTGTGTCGCCGCCGATGCCGAGCGTCTCGGCGACGATCGCGGTCAGCGCGGTCTCCAGCGGAGTGGCGGGCGCCCGAAACTCCTGTGCGACAGGCAGATCGGCATCAGCGAGCATACGCGTGACGACCGTTCGGTCGATCTTGCCGTTGACCGTGAACGGAATCCGGTCGGTGACGACGACGACCTTCGGGATCATGTGCGCGGGGACCAGGTCGGTCAGCGCCGCGGTGACGGTCCCGGCGTCGACGCCCGCGACGTCGGTGCGCACCAGCGCGGCCAGCACATCGCGCTCCCCGGACAGCACCGCGGCCACCGCGGCGTCGACCCCCGCGACGCGTTTGAGCGCCGCCTCCACCTCGCCGAGCTCGATGCGGTATCCGCTGATCTTCACCCGGTGATCGACGCGGCCGACGAACTCGAGCGACCCGTCGGGCAGGTAGCGCACGAGATCACCGGTGCGGTACCAGGTTCGGCCGTCGTGTTCGACGAACTTCTCCGCGGTCAGGTCGGGGCGGCCACGGTATCCGCGGGCGATGCCGCGCCCGGTGAACCACAGTTCGCCGGGCACCCAGTCCGGGCAGTCGGAGCCGTCGGCGGCCACCACACGGCAGGCGTTGTTGGGGAACGGGACCCCGTAGGGCACCGACGTCCACTCCGCCGGCGGTTCGCCGACCTCGCAGATCGTCCCGTGCACCGCGGTCTCCGTCGCGCCGCCCAGCCCGGCCGCCCGCACGTTGGGTGCCGAGTCCCGCAGCGCGCTAACGAGTTCCGGGCGCACCCAGTCACCGCCGAGCAGCACCACCCGCAGGCTCGTCAGCCGGTCCCCGCCGACCTCGAGCAGCATGTCGAGCCACCCGGGCATCCAGTTGAGGAACGTGACGTCGTGCTGCCGGATCAGCCGCGCCCACGTGTCGGGATCGCGGCGCTGGTCCTCATCGACGACGACCACGGTGCCGCCGGCGCGCAGCGGCGCGAAGATCTCCAGCACCGACATGTCGGCCTCCAGCGACGCCAGCGCCAGGCTGCGGTCCGTCGCGTCGAGCGCGAAGTGGTCGGTGACGAACTCGATCGTGTTCATCACCGCGTCGTGGGTCAGTTCCACGCCCTTGGGTGCACCGGTCGAGCCCGAGGTGAACAGCACGTAGGCGAGCGCGTCCGGTGCCACGTCGACGGGCCCGGGAGCGGCGTCGCCCGCGGTGGCCTCGGCGACCGTCAACGTCGGCACCTCGGTGTGTACGGCGTCGGCCCCGCCGCACTGCAGCACCGCCGTAACCCCGTCGGTGTCGAGGATGCGCGCGGTGCGTTCGGCGGGTTGGTCGGCGCCGATCGGCAGGTACGCCGCGCCGGCCGCCAGAATGCCCAGCACCGCCGGGATCTGGTCGGCGCACTTGGGTCCGACCAAGGCGACGAGGTCGCCGGGCCGGACTCCCTTGTCCTGCAACGCTTTTGTGACCGACAGTGCGCGGGTGCGCAGTTCGGCGTAGGTCAGCTCACCGTCACGGTCGACCACGGCGACCGCCTCGGGGTGGACGGACGCGGCGCGGAAGAACCCGTCGTGGATGGCCTCGCCGCTGGACGGTGCCGTGGTGCTGTTCACCGCGTGCCGGACCGCGGCCGAGGCCTCCGGCACCGCCGGCGGATCGGGACGGTCCCAGGCAGCGTCATCGGTGGCCAGGCGGGTCAACTCGGCGAGGTGGTAGGCGAACATCGCGTCGGCGACGCCCGGCCGGAACGCCTCGACGCGGACATCCCAGTTGATCATCAGCCCGTCGGCCAGCGGGGTGGCCTGCGCGTCGATGAGCACCTGCGGGCCCTGCGAGATCGTCCACACCGGCGCACCGAACTGGTCGGTGACCTCGCCGGCGAACAGGTCGCCGAGGCCGAGCGCGCTGGTGTAGACGATCGGGGCGAGCACCTGGTGACCGCGGTGGCGGCCGAGGTCGCGCAGCACCGACAGTCCGGAGTAGCGCGAATGGCGGGCGGTGTGGTGCAACGTTTCCTGCACCGCACGCGCCCGCTGCGCCGGGGTGCGGGTGTCGGTGAGGTCGATGTCGAGCATCAGCGACGAGGTGAAGCAGCCGACCAGCTTCTCGACGTCGGGGTGGAACGGCTCGCGGCCGAACATCGGCAGGTTCAGCAGGAATCGCGGGTTGCTCGACCACCGGGCCAGCGCGTTGGCGTACGACGCGGCGACCGCCATCGCCGGGGTGATCCCCCGCCGGTGCGCCGCGGCGAACAGCGCGTCGCGGGTGGGCACGTCGAAGATGTGCCAGAGCCGGACACTGCGCCGCGGGTCTTGCTGCTCGGCGGGCGGAACCAGCGGCAGCACAGGCGCTTCCGGCAACTCGGGGATCCGCTCGGCCCACCACTGCCGGTCCTCGTCGGACGGGCCGGGGTCCGTGGCGGTCAGCGCGGCGCGGTACTCACGGTAGGTGTAGCCGAGGTCGGGCAGGTCGCCGCCGCGGTAGAACACCGCGAGGTCGGCCATGAACTTGCGGTAGCTCACCGCGTCGGCGGCGTTCATGTCCATGTCGACATGCAGCCGGGTGCGGCCGTCGGGGCGCAGCGACAGGCTGAGCTCGAGCACGTCGCCGTCGAGGATCTGGTGCGACTTCTCGTTCCGGATCTCCTCGAGCCGCTCTTCGGCGGCGGCGTCGTCGAGGTCGCGCAGGTCGTAGATGGTGACCGGCAGGTCGCGGTCGCCGATGCGCTGCGTCCCGTCGGGCAGGATCTCGACACGCAACATGGGATGGCGGGCAACGAGTTTGGTGGCCGCATACCGGAGCCGCTCTGGGTCCACGCCTGCACCGTCGAACTCGACGTAGAGGTGCGCGGCGACGCCGCCGAGCTGCTGGTCGTCGTTGCGCCCCAACCACATCGCGTGTTGCATCGGCGCCAGCGGGAACGGTTGGTCGGCGTCGTCGGAGTTCACGGGACCGGATTGTGCGGTATCGGCGGCGGGCACGTCCGAGTGCTGCCCCACCAGCGCCGACCACGCTGCCACCGTGGGCTTTTCGGCCAGCGCCGCGAAGTTGATGTCGAGGCCCTGCTTGCGCCACCGACCCGACAGCGACATCATCCGGATCGAGTCCAGCCCGGAGGCGATCAGGTCGGCGTCGGGGTCGACCTCGTCGGGGTGTACGCCGAGGAGTTCGGCCACCTCTTCGCGGACGCTGCGGCCGGCACCGCTCACACTGACCTCCAAATTAGTACAGGCTGCCCTAACTAACTTGGCGAACGCTACCTTATATTCGATTCGCGACCACACCTACCCCGAGGGGCGTATCCGCCATGAGCACCGGTACCGAGCAGCGCAGATCCGAACAGCGGCCCGACGTCGGTGACCTGCTGACGGGTTTTGTCCCGTTCCCCGCCGACCGCGCCGCGGAGTACCGCCGCCGGTACTGGACCGACGATCCGCTCGACTCGATCCTGCGCGACGCGGCGGCGCACTGGCCCGACCGGACCGCGATCGTCGACACCGAGGTCAGCTACACCTTCGCCGAACTCGATGCGCGGGCAGAGCGGATCGGCGCCGCGCTGACCGAGCGCGGCCTGGCCCCCGGTGACCGCGTACTGCTGCAGTTGCCGAACATCTGCGAGTTCGCGGTCGCGCTGTTCGGGGTGCTGCGGGCGCGCCTGGTGCCGGTCATGTGCCTGCCCGGCCACCGGTCAGCCGAGCTCAACCACTTCGCGGCGGTGAGCGGCGCCGTCGGCCTGATCGTGCCCGACGTCATCGCCGGATTCGACTACCGCGACCTGGCCGACGACCTGGTGCGCAACAACCCGGCGCTGCGGCACGTGTTCGTTCACGGCGAGCCGGGAAAGTACGAATCCTGGTCAGCGCTGGCCGATTTCGACGGTCCGCTGCCCGAACGGGCGCCGGTCGACGCCGATGTGCCCGCGCTGCTGCTGGTTTCCGGTGGCACGACCGGGCTGCCGAAGCTGATCGCCCGCACCCACAACGACTACGTGTACAACGCCAGAACCCACGCGCAGGAATGCGGGATGACCGGCGAGGACGTCTACCTCGTCGTGCTGCCGGCCGGGCACAACTTCCCGCTGGGCTGTCCGGGCCTGCTGGGGTCGATGACCGTCGGCGCGACGACGGTGTTCACCTCCGACGCAAGCCCCGAGGCCGCGTTCGCGCTGATCGACCGGCACCGCGTCACGGTCACCGGACTGGTCAACGCGCTGGCCAAGGTGTGGACGCAGGCCTGCGAGTGGGAACCGGTGCTGCCGACGTCGCTGCGCGTCGTGCAGGTCGGCGGCTCCCGGATGACGCCGCAGGAAGCTGAGTACATCCTGGCCGGCCTGACTCCCGGGCTGCAGCAGATCTTCGGAATGGCCGAGGGCATGCTGAATTTCACGCGGCCGGGCGATCCCGTCGACGTGGTGGTCAACACGCAGGGCCGCCCGATGTCTCCGCACGACGAGATGCGGGTGGTCGACGAGACCGGCGCCGAGGTCGCGCCCGGCGAGGAGGGCGAACTGCTGGTGCGCGGGCCGTACACGCTCAACGGCTACTACCGCGCCGAGGAAGCCAACGCCCGGTCGTTCACCCCCGACGGCTTCTACCGCAGCGGCGACCGGGTGCGGATCTTCGCCGACGGCCCGCGGGCCGGGTATGTCGAGGTGACCGGCCGGATCAAGGACGTCATCCACCGCGGCGGTGAGACGGTGTCGGCGTCCGACCTGGAGGAGCACCTGTTCGCGCACCCCGCGATCTACGCCGCGGCCGCCGTCGCGCTGCCCGACGAGTACCTCGGCGAGAAAATCTGCGCAGCAGTCGTTTTCAAGGGCGCCCCGATCACACTCGCCGAGCTCCACGAGTTCCTCGACGCGCGCGGCGTCTCGTCGCACAGCAAGCCCGACGTGCTGGCCCCGCTGCCGTCACTGCCCAAGACCGCGGTCGGCAAGGTCGACAAGAAGAAGGTCGTCGCGCAGCTGACCGGCTGAACGCCCGCTTGCCGCCGAGAGTTCGGCGGTCGGCGCGCAGAGCAGCTCGGCGATGCGCTCGCCGACCGCCGCCGCGGTCGGATACTCCCACAGCAGCGTCGGCGGCAGCGACAGCCCGGTCTGCTTCTCCAGCGCCCGCAGCAGTCCGACCGTCATGATCGAGTCGACGCCGAGCTCCACCAGCGGCAGCCCCGTATCGACGTCGCCCGCCGCCACGCCCAGCTGGGCGGCGATCGCGCCGCTGACCACCTCGGCGACCCGTTCGGGGTCGGCACCGGTCAGCACCGGCGCGGCCGACGGCTCGGGAGCGGACTCGTCCCGGTCGGTCGGCGCCACGTCGGCCAGCATCTCCACCGACGCGGCCGCCGAAAGCACCGGCAGCACAACGACGTTCGCATCGTCGTGGCGCATCGCCAGGTCGAGGGCGCGCATCGCGTCGTCGACCCCGATGGTGTCCATGCCCAGTGCGTCGAGCTGCGCGGCGACGAAACCCGACGCCGACCCCATGCCGAGCCCGCGCCACGCGGTCCAGGCGACGCTGACCGTGCGGTCGCCGAGCCGGCGCCGGTGCCGGGCCATCACGTCGAGGTACGAGTTCGCGCACGCGTAGGCGCCCTGGCCGGGGAACCCGGCGAGGTACCCGCACGACGAGAACAGCACCAGCCAGTCGAGCTGTTCGGGCGGGAACAGCTCGTGCAGCGTCAGCGTGCCGTCGACCTTGGGCCGCATGGCCGCGGTGAAGTCGTCCGCGGTCGTGTTGACCAGCAGCGCACCCGCCTCGACTCCCGCGGCGTGGATGACCCCGCGCACCGGCGGCAGATCGCGCAGCGCGTCCCGCAGCACCTCGGCGGCCCCGGCGGCGGCGATGTCGACGGCGAGCACACGCACCGACACGCCGCGTTCCTCGAGCGCCGCCACCGTCCGCACCAGCTCCGAATCCTGGTCCCAGTCAGCACGATCGGGCATCCCGCTGCGTGACAGCAGCACCAGCCGGCGGGCCCCCACGTCGGCCAGCCGCTGCGCCATCCGCAGCCCCAACGCGCCGGTGCCGCCGGTGATCAGATAGGTGCCGCCCGCCGAACACTGCAGCGGCGCGCCGGTGCCGCGCCCCGCCGGCGCCAGCCGTGCCGAGCGCGCCTCGCCGTCGCGGACGACGACGACCGGATGTCCGTGCACCGACGCGAGCACCCCGACCGGCAGCGGACCAGCCGCCACGTCGAGCACACCACCGAACACGTCCGGGTGTTCGGCCGCGGCCACCCTGGCCAGTCCCCACAGCGGCGCGTGCGCGACGTTGACGCCCTCGTGCACCTGCTCGGTGAGGACCCACAGCCGGGCCTTCGCGCCCGCGTCGAGCAGCGCGCGCAGCGTCTGCATCACCGCATCCACCGACCGCTGCGGCTCACCGTGGGTACACGGCAGCACCAGCACCGCGGTGTCGCGGGTCAACGTCGCTGCCGCAAATTCGGCGGCGTTCTTGTAATGCGCGTGCGGGACTCCGGCGTTCGACAGGTCGCGCAGCACCGCCTGACGGGTGGTGTCGTCGTCACCGCCGACGACGGCGACGGCCGCCGGTCTGGCGTCGCGGTCCCACGGCACAGGATGCCACGCCACCCGGTGCAGCATCCGCGTCACGTCACTGCCCGACGGGTTCTCGAGCTGGTCGAACGTCATCCCGGACAGCGACGCCAGCACCTTGCCCGACTCCTCGGCGAGCGCGACGTCGGTCGTCGTGGTGCCCGGCCGGCGCCGGACGTGCAGTAGCGCGACCTCGGGTGGCTGGCCGTGCACCCGCACGCGTTCGATGCGGGCGGGCATGCGCAGCCGCGGGGGCCCGTCGAACACCGTCGAGGCGGCCGAGGTGGCGGCGTCGAGCAGCGACGCCCACGTCGCCGGCGTCGCGCCGTCTCCCTGGGCAGCGACCCTGGCGAGCAGTTCGCCCTCCCCCGCGTGCAATTCGAGGATGTTCCAGTCGAATCCCATCGCGGCCACGCCCAGTGCGGCGAGGGTGTCGACCACGTGGCTCGTCGGCAGCTGCTCGGCGCAGCGGTCGCGGGCGGCGGCCTCGTCGAGCACGTCGCCGATCACGTCGGCGATGTCGTCATCGGCGGCGGCCACCGCGCTCGAATGGGTCAACCAGCCGCCGTCCTCGTCGTCCTCGTCGTCGACCAGTCGGGTGGCCAGTGTCAGCCCGCGGTCCTGCAGCACCACCTGCACGTCGCGGGCACGTGCCGGCGCGACCGGCGTGCGCAGCCGGACCTCGACGAGATCGGTTCCCGCGCCGCGGTTGTCGAGCCCGGCCGCCGCGGTGAGGAACGTGTTGACGATGACGGCGGCCGGCACGATCTCGGTCCCCTTCACCGGGTGGTCGCCCGGGTACGGCCTGGTGTCGAGGTCGACGCGGGTCTGCCACACGCGGGAGGCGACCGCACCGGTCACCTCCGTGCGGCCGCCCAGCAGGGTGTGGCTGTCGACGTCGTGCACGGCCCGCCCACCCGGCGGCGGCGTCGGCGTCCGCCAGAAGCGCCGGTGCTCCCACTGCGTCACCGGCACGTCGGCAGCCCACGGCGCGGCGGCCGGCAGTCCGGAATCGACGGGCGCGCCGTGGCAGTACAGCTGCGCGACAGCTGTTGCGACAGAATGGCTTTCGGGCCGGTCGCGGCGCAGCAACGGCACGACGGCATACTGGTCGACACCGGTGAGGGTTTCGACGATCGAGTGCGCGACCACCGGGTGTGCCGACACCTCGAGGAACAGCCGGTGCCCGTCGTCGACCGCGGCGGAGACGGCCTCGGCGAACCGCACCCGGTCCCGCAGATTGGCCACCCAGTAGTGCTGGTCGCGCCGCGCCGCCGACCGCGGGTCGGGCAGCGCCGTGGTGTAGAGCGGGATCTCGGGGGCGCGGGGCGCCGGCAGTTGCGCGGTGAGCCTGCCGAGTTCGGCGGTCAGGTCGTCCATCGCCGGGCTGTGGAACGCCACGTCGGTGTTGACACGGCGCACCATCACGCCCTCGTCGGTCCAGCGGCGGCAGATGTCCTCGACGGCCGACGCCGCCCCGGAGATCACCGTCGACTGTGGTGATGCGCTGATGGCCGCCACCACGTCGGTGCGTCCCGACAGTCGGTGTTCGGTGTCGTCGAACGGCAACCGCACCAACGCCATTGCGCCCTGACCCATGACGACGCGGAAGCCGCGCGCACGGTAGCAGGCCACGGCGGCGCCGACGGTCAGGTCGAACACCCCGGCGGTGACGCAGGCGGCGACCTCACCGACGGAATGTCCGATGACGGCCGCGGGCGTGACGCCACGCGTCCGCAGCACCGCGGCGAGCCCCACCTGCATCGCGAACGTCAAAGCCTGTACCTGGTCGGTGCCGCCGAGATCGCCTGCGGTCAGCGCTTGGCGCGCCGAGAAGCCCAGTTCGGCGCCGAACACCGGGTCGATGGTGTCGATGACCGCGGCGAATTCGGGTGCGGTGGCGAGTAGTTCGCGACCCATCCCGGCCCAGTGCGAGCCGTGCCCGGAGAACACCCACACCGCGCCCCATGCAGCGGCGGGCAACACCGTGCCCGTGACCGCCGAGGAGTCCTCGTCGGCGACCGCGGTGAGCGCGGCGACCGCGGCGTCGGTCTCGTCGGCCACCACGGCGGCGCGCACCGGTTCGTGTGAGCGGCGCGACCACAGCGTGGCGGCGGCCTGCGCGAGTGCGGGTGCGCCGTCGCCGCGGAGATGGCCGGCGAGCGCACGCGCCTGGGCCTGCAGCCGGGTCGCCGACCGCGCCGAGACCGGCAGGATCAGCGGAAAACGTTGTGATTCATCGATTCTGGCAGCAGGGGCTCCGGGCGCCTCCTCGAGCAGCACGTGGGCGATGGTGCCGCCGTACCCGTAGCTGCACACGGCGGCGCGGCGCGGGTTGTCGTCGGGGCGGTCCCACGTCTCGACCATGGTGGGGACCCGCAGGCCGCTGTTGGCCCAGTCGACGGCCGGCGTCAGCGACGTCACTCCTGCGGTGGGCGGGATCGTCCGATGGTGCAGTGCCAGCGCGGCTTTGATGAGCCCGACGACTCCCGCGCCGCCTTCGAGATGGCCGACATTGGGCTTCACCGACCCGATCCGGCACGGCTGATCGGCCGGCCTGCCGGCGCCGTAGACCGCCGCCAGCGCGCTAACCTCGGTCGGGTCGCCGCTCGGTGTGCCGGTGCCGTGCGCCTCGACGAAGCCGACGCTTGCGGGCTCGATGCCGGCGAATTCGCATGCGCGCCGGAACATGTCGGCTTGCGCGTCCCCGTTCGGCGACATGATGCCGACGGTGCGCCCGTCCTGCGCGACGGCGCCGCCGCGCACCACCGCGTACACGTGGTCACCGTCGCGCAGCGCGTCGGCCAGGCGTTTGAGCACGACCACGCCCGCGCCCTCACCGCGGCCGTAACCGTCGGCGGCGGCGTCGAAGGTCTTGCAGCGGCCGTCGGGAGCGGTCGCGCCCGCCACGTCGAGCACGCGGGTCAGGCCCGGGCCGATCAGCGCGCTGACCCCGCCGGCCAGCGCGAGCGACGTCTCGCCCGCCCGCAGCATCTGGCAGGCCTGGTGCACGGCGACCAGCGAGGCCGCGCACGCCGCGTCGAGCGCGACGCTCGGGCCGCGCAGATCCAGCAGGTGCGACACCCGGTTGGCGATACCGCACAGCGAGGTGCCGATGCCGGTCCACGCCTCGATGCCCGGCAGGTCCTCCATGATGAGCTTGCCGTAGTCGTCGGAGTTGACGCCCATCAGCACTGCGGTGTCGCTGCCCGCCAACGATTTCGGCGGCACCCCGGCGTGTTCGAGGGCCTCCCAACTGACCTCGAGCGCGAGCCGCTGCTGCGGGTCCATCAACTCCGCCTCGCGCGGCGACACCCCGAAGAACTCGGCGTCGAAGCCGGGCAGGTCGTCGAGGAAGGTGCCCCACCGCGTCACGTCCTTGAGCACCGCCGCGTTGCGCGGGTCGCGGCGCAGGTACGGTTCCCAGCGCTCCGCGGGCACCTCGCGCACGTCGCTTCCGCCGTCGAGCAGGAATTTCCAGAACTGGTCGGGCGTGCCGATGTCGCCGGCGACGCGGCAGCCGATCCCGATGATCGCGATGGGCTCCGGATCGGTGTGGTCGTGGTTGATCACGTCAGCTGATCCGAGGTCTGGTTAGCCTTCCCTAATAACCCGCGCGCCATGGCGGCAATAGTGGCACAATCGCGACCTTTTTTGGGATTTACGCAGGCCGCTGCCGGGTGGTGCCGGTCACGTCGATCGACTGGTCAGAACGTGCGGACCGCCAGCGGCTGGTCGGTGCCTGACACCCGGATGTCGATGCTGCTGATCTCCGCGGTCGGGATGCTCGTCGCCGCCGACAGACCGGTGGCCTCGTCACCGGCCGGGCGCCACGACCCGACCGCCGTCTGGGCGCCGTCGCGCGTCGTCACCACGAGGTCGTAGCTGTCGACGTCGCGGGCCCAGTCCTTGGTGTACTCACACGCCCAGTTGAGCTCGGTGCCCCACTGCTTCTCGGTGACGGCCAGTTGCGCGGTCAACCCGGGGCGCTGGCCGGGCTGCATCGGTGACATCGCCACCGTCTGCACCGACGACGAGGTGCGCGGGAAGATCGTTGCTCCCACCACGCCGCCCAGCACGGCCAGCGCCGCGGCCACCGCGACGGCGCCCACCACGGTCGCGCGGCGCGACCGCCGCTGCCGCTGGGCGTCCAGCGACACCACCTCGGCCTGCGGTGCCTGCGCGGCGGCCGGCGGCGCGTCGAGCAGTGCCAGCGCCTCCTTGGGGCTGAGCACGTCGAGAATGTCGGGCAGGTCGGCGAAGGCGTTCACCTCGGCGGCGCGCGCCGGGTTCGCGGCGAGGTACTGCTCGTAGGTGCGGCGCTCGTCGACGCTCAGCGCCCCGAGCACATAGGCCGCGTCCCACTCGGCGATGTCGTCGGGCGTCCGGTCGGTACTCACTGGACCGCTCCCCTCTCCTGCAACGCTATTCGCAACGCGCGCAGCGCGTAGTGAAGTCTCGATTTGATGGTGCCCGGCGGGACGTCCTCGAGCCGGGCGATGTCGGCGACCGTCTGGCCCAGGTAGTAGGAGCGCACGATCGCGGTGCGGTGGTCCGCGCTCAGCGACTTCAGCGCGTCGGCGAGTATCCACTTGTCCACGGCGGGGCCGATGGCGTCCAGCGACGGTCGCTCGGGCACGTCGTCTGTCTGCATCTCACGGCTGAACCGGGCGCTGCGCCGGTCGTCGATCACCAGGTTACGGGCGACGGTGAACAACCAGGCGCGGGCCGCGTCGCCCGGTTGCTCGAGGATCTCGGGTTTGCGCCACAGCCGCAGCAACGACTCCTGGACCACGTCCTCGGCGAACGGCATGTCCCCGCGGGTCAGTCGCAGCACATAGCGCAGCAGTGCCTGGCGGTGTTCGTCATGAATTGCGCGCAGCAACTCGGCCTGATGCTCAGTCAACGGCCATCCCTGCTTTCCCGTCATCCACACCGAGCACAACGATCAGACGGTGGCGGTCGTTCACACCCGCCGGGGAAAGCGTGCCTCAACCAGGCCGTCGCCGCATCTAATCGAGCAGATCGCGGACCACCGCGTCGGCCAGGAGCCGGCCGCGATCGGTCAGCACCAGCCGATCACCGAGGCGGCGCAGCAGGCCGTCGCCGACCAGCGCGTCGACCCGCCGGCGCTCGGATGCGGTGAGCACACCCAGGGGCAACCCGTCGCGCAGCCGGACCCGCAGCATCACGTCCTCGACGTGCATGGTGTCGGCGTCGAGACGCTCGTAGTCGGCGATCGGGAGCATGCCGTCGCCGAGGTGGCGCGCGTAGTTGGCGGGGTGTTTGACGTTCCACCAGCGGACGGCGTCGACGAAGCCGTGTGCGCCCGGCCCGGCGCCCCACCATTCGCCGCCGTTCCAGTAGCCGATGTTGTGCAGGCACTCGCCGCCGGGCCTGCTCCAGTTCGACACCTCGTACCAGGCGAAGCTGGCGGCGCTCAGCTGCGCGTCGAGCAGTTCGTAGCGGCGGGCCAGCACGTCGTCGTCGGGCATCGCGAGTTCGCCGCGCCGGACCCGGCGCGCCATCGCGGTGCCGTCCTCGACGACCAGCGCGTAGGCCGACAGGTGATCGACCCCCGCGGCGACGGCCGCGTCGACCGAGCGCAGCAGGTCGTCGTCGGTCTCGCCCGGCGTGCCGTAGATGAGGTCGAGGTTGACGTGGTCGAACCCGGCCGCGGCGGCCTCCCGTGCTGCGGCCAGGGCGCGCCCCGGCGAGTGGGTGCGGTCCAGCGTGGCCAGCACGTGCGGCGCGGTCGACTGCATGCCCAGCGACACCCGGGTGTAGCCGGCGGCACGCAGTTGCTCGAACAGCCGCGGCGAGGTCGACTCCGGATTCGCCTCGGTGGTCACCTCGGCGTCCGGGGCCAGCGAGAAGCTCCCGCGCAGCGCGTCGAGCACCGCGGTCAGGCCCGCACCGCCCAGCAGCGACGGGGTGCCGCCGCCGACGAACACGGTGCTGACCTCGGGAGCCGTGCCGAGGTGTCGTGCGGCCTGCTCCAGCTCGACGGCCAGGGCGGTCAGCCAGCCGTCGGGGTTGGCGCCGCCGAGTTCGCTGGGGGTGTAGGTGTTGAAGTCGCAGTATCCGCAGCGGGTGGCGCAGAACGGGACGTGGATGTAGATGCCGAACGGCCTGTCCGCGGTCGAGCGCATCGCGGGCAGCGCGACGGGCGCGGTTCGGACGGTCATGCAGCCAGTCTCCCAGAGGATCGTTCTGCTCACGGTGAGCGCAAATTTCGCCCGGTTAGGGCCGGTGCGGGGGTTCATGGCACAATTGGCGACGTGAATGCCGGCCGCAACTTCCCCCAGCGTGTGTTCCTGGTGGCGCGGCGGCACGTCGACTTCAAGCGCGTATGTACGTGTTGCTGTCTGCCTTGACGTTGATCTAGCACCCCAGCCCACCCGTTTGTTCAGCTGGCCGCCGGATCTGCGCCGCCGGACAGCCACCGGTGATCCCGCGCGATCCGAACGCCGGCTCCACGAAGGAGCCACCTCATGACCACTGCGGATTCCAAGCCGAAGCCCGCCAAACGCCCCCGTGCCGAGGGCCAGTGGGCGCTCGGTTACCGCGAGCCGCTCAACCCGAACGAGCAGTTCAAGAAGGACGACGACGCGCTCAACGTGCGCGCCCGCATCCTCGACATCTACTCGAAGCGCGGCTTCGACAGCATCGACAAGCAGGACCTGCGCGGCCGGATGCGCTGGATGGGCCTGTACACCCAGCGCAAGCAGGGCTACGACGGCACCTGGACCGGTGACGACAACACCGACATGCTCGAGGACTCGCATTTCATGATGCGGGTGCGCTGCGACGGCGGCGCGCTGACCACCGGTGCGCTGCGCACGCTGGGCGAGATCTCCACCGAGTTCGCCCGCGACACCGCCGACATCAGTGACCGCGAGAACGTGCAGTACCACTGGATCCGGATCGAGGACGTCCCGGAGATCTGGCGGCGGCTGGCCGAGCACGGCCTGCAGACCACCGAGGCGTGCGGTGACTGCCCGCGCGTCGTGCTGGGTTCGCCGCTGGCCGGCGAGTCGCTCGACGAGGTGCTCGACCCGACCTGGGCGATCGACGAGATCGTGCGCCGCTACATCGGCAGCCCGGAGCTGTCGAACCTGCCGCGCAAGTTCAAGACCGCGATCTCGGGGCTGCAGGATGTCGCGCACGAGGTCAACGACGTCGCGTTCATCGGCGTGCACCATCCCGAGCACGGCCCCGGCCTGGACCTGTGGGTCGGCGGCGGCCTGTCGACCAACCCGATGCTGGCCCAGCGGGTCGGCGTGTGGGTGCCGCTGGAGGAGGTGCCCGACGTCTGGGAGGCGGTGACGTCGGTGTTCCGCGACTACGGCTACCGGCGCCTGCGGTCGAAGGCGCGGCTGAAGTTCCTGATCAAGGACTGGGGTGTCGAAAAATTCCGTCAGGTACTCGAGGACGAGTACCTGCACCGCAAGCTGATCGACGGGCCTGCTCCCGAGCCGGTCAAGCACCCGATCGACCACGTCGGGATCCAGAAGCTCAAGAACGGCCTCAACGCCGTCGGCGTCGCGCCGATCGCGGGCCGCGTGTCGGGCACGATCCTGACCCAGGTGGCCGACCTGGCCGCGGCGGCCGGATCGGACCGGGTCCGGTTCACGCCGTACCAGAAGCTGGTCATCCTCGACGTGCCGGACGACAAGCTCGACGAGCTGACCGCCGGTCTCGACGCGCTGGGGTTGCCTGCCCGGCCGTCGGCGTGGCGCAAGAACCTGATGGCCTGCACGGGCATCGAGTACTGCAAGCTGTCGTTCGCCGAGACCCGCAACCGGGCCCAGGTGCTGGTGCCCGAGCTGGAGCGGCGGCTCGAGGACATCAACGCCCAGCTCGATGTGCCGATCACGGTCAACATCAACGGCTGCCCGAACTCGTGCGCGCGGATCCAGGTCGCCGACATCGGGTTCAAGGGCCAGATGGTCGACGACGGCGAGGGCGGCTCGGTCGAGGGTTTCCAGGTGCACCTCGGCGGCAGCCTGGGCCTCGACAGCGGGTTCGGCCGCAAGCTGCGCCAGCACAAGGTGCTGTCGTCGGAGCTCGGTGACTACATCGACCGGGTGGTTCGCAACTTCGTGAAACAAAGGGAGCAGGGCGAGCGTTTCGCAACGTGGGCTATTCGAGCGGACGAGGCGGACCTGCGATGAGCGCTTGCGCGAAGAGCGGACAAAGGCGATGAACGAAGCGATGACAGATATCGATCTGCAGGCACTGGCCGAGCGCGGCGCGGCCGAGCTCGAGGGCGCCGGCGCGGCGGACCTGCTGCGCTGGACCGATGAGAACTTCGGCGGAAACTACGTCGTCGCGTCCAACATGCAGGACGCGGTGCTGGTGCACATGGCGGCGCAGGTGCGGCCCGGGGTGGACATCCTGTTCCTCGACACCGGCTATCACTTCGCCGAGACGATCGGCACCCGTGACGCCGTCGAGGCGGTCTACGACGTGAACATCGTCAACGTCACCCCGGAACGCAGCGTGGCCGAGCAGGACGCGCTGCTGGGCAAGGACCTGTTCGCCCGCGAGCCCAACGAGTGCTGCCGGATGCGCAAGGTCGAGCCGTTGTCCAAGGCGCTCAGCGGTTACTCCGCGTGGGTGACCGGGATCCGCCGGGTGGAGGCGCCGACGCGCGCCAACGCCCCGTTGGTCAGCTGGGACAAGGCGTTCGGTTTGGTGAAGATCAACCCGCTGGCCGCGTGGACCGACGAGGACATGCAGGCCTACATCGACGCCCACGGCGTGCTGGTCAATCCGCTCGTCGACGAGGGCTACCCGTCGATCGGCTGCGCGCCGTGCACCGCGAAGCCCGTCGAGGGCGCCGATCCCCGCAGTGGACGCTGGGCGGGCACCGGCAAGATCGAATGCGGGCTGCACGCTTCGTGACGCTCGTCTTGACCGCGCACGGCAGCGCCGATCCGCGCTCGGCGGCGGTCACCCACGCCGTGGCGGGTCGGATCCGGCGGCTGAGGCCCTGGCTCGATGTGCGTCCCGCCTTCCTCGAGCAGAACGGCCCCTTCCTGGGTGAGACGTTGCGCGGCCTCGACGGGCCGGGCGTCGTCGTGCCGTTCCTGTTGGCGAGCGCGTTCCACGCGCGCATCGACATTCCCGCGGTGATCGAGGAGTCCGGTGCCGTGGTGGACCGCGCCGAGGTGCTCGGCGAGGATCCCGCGCTGCTGACCGTGCTCCGCCTGCGGCTGGCCGAGATCGGTGTCTCACCCGACGACGACGGACTCGGGGTGCTGGTCGTCGCGGTGGGCTCGTCGCACTCGGCCGCCAATGCCAGGACCGCGACCGTCGCGCAGCGGCTGTCGCACGGGACGCGTTGGTCAGCAACCGAAGTCGCGTTCGCGACCGGACCGTACGCCGGTGTCGCCGAGGCTGCCGACCGGTTGCGTGCCCGTGGCGCTGAGCGGCTCGTCATCGCGCCGTGGTTCCTGGCGCATGGCCGGATCACCGACCGGGTCGCCGACTACGCTGCGCGACAGTCGATTCCGATGGCCGAGCCGCTGGGCTCGCACAACCTCGTCGCGGCGACGGCGCTGGACCGCTACGACGCGGTGAGCGCCGCCGCCGCGGGTCTGTCGGCGGCGTAACGGCTCAGTTCGGCACCCCGGGGTTTCCGGCGTTGCCGTTGGTGGTGGTGCCCGAACCGCCTGCGCCACCGGATCCCGGCGGCCTGCCGTCGCCGCCGGATCCGCCGTTGGCGCCGTAGCCGTTGCCGGTCGCCGACGTACCTGCACCGCCGCGACCGCCTGTGCCCCCGGCCATTCCGTTCCCGGCGCCGGCAACGCCGCCGGTCCCACCGATGCCGTTTCCGCCGCTCGCGACGCCTTCTCCTCCGGCACCGCCGTCTCCGCCGCTGCGTCCTTGACCGCCGGTGCCGCCCCCGCCGCCGTAGCCGTTGTGCACGGCGGTGGTGCTGGTTCCTTTTCCTCCCGCGCCGCCGCTGCCGCCCGTGCCGTTCGCGGACCTGCCGCCGTTTCCGCCTTTTCCGCCGAAGCCGTGCTCGCCGTTGGACGTGCCTGCACCGCCGCGTCCTCCGTCGCCGGCGTCGCCGAGGCCTCTACTGTCACCGCCCGTGCCGCCGTGCCCGGCCTGCGCCCGACCCGATCCGCTCGTGGCGAGGCTGCCGTTGCCGCCCTCACCCCCGTCGCCGGTCACCGAGCCGCCGGTGCCGCCGACGCCGCCGTTCCCGCCGGTGGCATCTTGTTTGCCCTGGGCCGTACCGCCCAGACCGCCGAAGCCTCCGTCGCCGAAGGCGCCGGCGTCGCCGCCGCGACCGCCGTCGCCGGCGACCGCTTTTCCGTACGCGACGGCATGTCCGCCGCTACCCCCGGTGCCGCCCCGGCCGATGATTCCCGCGTCGCCTCCTGCGCCGCCGGCACCGCCGAAGGCGTCGCTGTTGGCGCCGGTGTTGTGGATGAAACCCCCGTTACCGCCTTGCCCGCCGTTGCCCATGAGCGGGCCGCCGTTGCCGCCCCGGCCACCGGCCCCGCCGACGGTGTTCGTGTTGCCCACCGCGAACTCGCTCTTACCGTTGCCGCCTGTCCCGCCGTTGCCGAAGAGCCCGGCGTTGCCGCCCGCGCCGCCGGTCCCGCCGGGCAGGATCGCGTCACCGCCGCGGCCACCGTTGCCGAACAGTAGTCCACCGCGACCACCGTTCTGCCCGTCGATTCCGTCGGCCCCGTTACCTATCAGCAGGCCCGCGTTCTCGCCGGGTTCGTCGCCGTTGCTGACGAAGATGCCGACGACATCGGCGACCATGCGCCCGACGACATCGGCGGCCGGTGGCGCGAACTGATCGGCAGGCCGAATTCCTCTCGCCGGCAGGGCCGGACGGTCCGCTTCGACGGTCCGGACGAACAACGCAGGCGAATCATCGGTTCGCGGCGGCCGTCGTCGCTTCGCACGCTCGACAACGTCGTCGTCGCCCGCAATGTAGGGCAATGCCACGAACGGCGTGGGCGCCGCGACCACCTGGGTGGCCGGCCGCGCCGTGACAGCCGCCGAGTAGAGCCGGTTCGGCGTTCCGACGGCCGCCGTGCCGACGACGCGAAAGTCGTGAAACTCTGTCGGATGCGGTGTGATCTGCGCGCCGGCGGGGGTGTCCGCACCGCCCGCCGCGACCAGGCCGGTGGCCAACATGGTCACCATCATCGCGGTTTTCATCATCGGGTTCCTCCTCGTGGGTGCTGAAATGACCAGGGGGTTGGCGAGCTCGCACCGGGCGTCGATGAAGTGGGCCCAGGCGTCGTGTTTGGCGAACGCCCTCGATTGCCTGCGCCGCCCGGCCCAACCGCACGAACACAGTGCTGTGACCCGCCCGGGTCGCGAGTCGTATACGAATACGGTCACGTCTTCGAGACTCTCAGCATGCTGCGGGTCGTCGAACCCGGTGGCCCCCCTAGGAATTCACTCCGGCGCCCCAGGGGTTGTCACAGCAGCTCGGCCAGCATCGCTGCGGCACGCATCGCGCCGTCCGTCTCGACCGGCCTAAAGGACGAATCGGCGGTCATCTCGTCGACGATGATCTTGGCGAGCAGGTCGGGATCGGCGGCCTCGGCATAGCGCATCCGGCGGCCGGCGGCGTAGCGTTCGAGCCGGTGCCGGACATGGATGTTCTGCTCGAAATGGTGCTCGAGCGGCACGTAGACGAAAGGTGTACCGGCCGAGGTCAACTCCATGCACGTGCTCAATCCGCCTTGGACCACGGCGATGTCGCAGGCGGCGAGGTAGTCCGCGAGATCAGGGACGAACCCGCGGACTCGGACCCCCTGCCGTCGGGGCAGTGTCGCCGGGTCGATCCGCGGGCCCGTCACCACCAGGAAGTGCAGCTCCGGTATCGCACGACGGACCAGCGGGGCCGCCTGCAGGATCCGCTGCAGCAGCGACGTACCCACCGACGTTCCGCCGACGGTGACCACACAGAGCCGATGCTCGGGCTGGAGTTCGAGCCTGCGGCGCAGCGTGTTTCGCTCCGGTCCGGTAGGCGGGGGCGATCCCAGCACGTAACCGCAGAAGTCGTAGTTGCGCTCGGTCCACTCGCGGATGCCCGGTAGGTGGGGACCGAAATCCTGCTCGACGACATCGTCGGGATTCCCGACGAATATCGAGCGGTCCCGCAGGCGCGGATACCGTTCCCGGTGCTCGAGCATCTCGGCGTTGTAGTCCGCGGTCAGCGCCGCTTCCCGCGCACCGCCGTCGGGCATCGGTAACCAGCCGACGAAGTCTGTCAGCCAGGCGAACTCGAAGTTCTTCAGGTCGGGGTTCTCGTGCAGGTAGTGGTCGACTTCCCACGCTTCGTCGGCGATGACGAGATCCGGCGGGTCCTCGGCAACGAGCTCCGCGAACACCATGAAGTTGGCGATCATGGTTTCGTCCATCCGACGGATCGCGTCGAACACATGCAGGTCGTGCTCGCCGGCTTCGCGCTCGAGATGCGCCGACTCGCCGAGCAGATGCGCCGATGCCGGATGCAGTTGTTCACCGGCGGCGGCCAGGACGCGTGTGACCGGGTCCTGGGCGAGCCAGTGGATTTCGAGATCCGTCCGGATCTTCCGCAGTTCGGCGGCGATCGCGATGTCGCGGCGCGCGTGCCCGAGCCCGATCGGCGAGCACAGGTACAGCGCCCGCCGGCGCCGGTACGGAGCTCGCACCCACTGTGTGCGTTCGGGTTTCGGCGGTGTCACCGAGGCGACGAAGTCGCGGATCATCAGGTTGATGCGCACGGGGTCGCGCGCGAGCGGGACGTGCCCGGCCCCCTCGATCAGCGTCAGCGACCCACCCGTCAACGCGGCCAACTGCTCGCCTACCGCTGGGCGGCTGATCCGGTCTTCGGTGCCGTGCACCACATGGACGGGACACCGGACGGCGGCGGCGAACGCCTCGAACGGTTCAGCCGCAAGCACGTTCGGGTCGAGTCGCGCGTCGGTGGTGTCGGCCAGCGTCTCCGCATCGATGTCGGCTGACCACGACATCATGTCCTCGATCTGCTTGGTCGAGTGCGGTTCGCAGAACATCACGCCGAAGAAGAAGCGGCGGAAGTCGTCGAGTCCGTCGCGCAGCCAGTGCTCCCGGTTGTAGGTCTGCCAGCCGGCCAGCTCCTCGACGGCCGGCGCCAGCCACAACCACTCGCGCTCGAGATCCAGCTTCGCGGCGGGCACCGGACAGGACGGCCCGATCGCGAAGATGCCTGCGACCCTGTCGGGATCGGTCGCCGCGACACGCACCGCCCAATCGGCGGCCCGGGACAGGCTCACGAGCACGCAGCGCTCGGTACCGGTGGCGTCGAGCACCGCGACCGTGTCCGCCGCGTACTCCCGGTTGAGGTAGGCGGCGGCGCCCCGAGGCCGGGCGGAGCGTCCGCAGCCGCGGCCGTCGAAGGTGACGACGCGGTGGCTGCGGGCCAGGAACGCCACCTGCGCCTTCCAGAACCGGGAGTCCACGATCGACCACGACGGCATGAGCAGCACCGAGGTCGGTCCGTCGCCGAACACCTCGTAGTGCAGCGACACACCGTCGCGGGTCACCGAACCCGTCAGGTCCGGTCGCCGCGCGCGTTGTGGACCGCTCACAGCCCTATCCTCGGTCCGTGCGGTCGGTTTCAGGGCCGAACCTCGAAAACGTTGTTGAACGGGGTCTGGACCGCGAGCCGGAACCGGGTGAAACCGGCGGCGGTCACCACATCGCGGATCCGCGCCGGACCGGCCTGCGTGCCCAGCGCCAATCCGACCGGCTGGGCCAACGACGACGGGGTGCACAACAGTGTGGAGAACCCGTAGTACGCCCGCCCGATCGGATTGAAGTTGTCCTCCACGTGGTCGCCCGCGGCCGGTTCCACGATCATCCATGTGCCGTCGTCGGCGATCACCTCGCGCACCCGCCTGGCAGCGCCGATCGGATCACCCATGTCATGCAGGCAGTCGAACATCGTGATCAGGTCGTAGGGCCCGCCACGCATTCCGTCGGCGCCGGTCACGTCGAAGGTGACGGGTAGATCGGGCGCGGCGGCGTTCGCCCGGTCCCTGGCCGTCTGCACGGATGCCGCGTGGGCATCGGTGCCGTGGAACGTCGAGGCCGGGAAAGCGGTGGCCATCATGATGGTCGAGGCGCCGTGACCGCATCCGACGTCGGCGACGCGGGCCCCGGCACTCAGCTTGTCCACCACCCCGTCGAGCGCGGGGATCCAGCTGTCCACCACATTGGCCGCGTAGGTGGGGAAGAAGAACCTTTCGCAGCCGTCGTGGACATCGGAATTGTGCTCGCCCCAGCCCATCCCGTCACCGGTCCGGGCGACCTCGACGATGGTGCCTGCGTCGCAGAGGGTTCCGTAGGCGAGCTGGAAGAGACCGCCGACGAACGCGGGGCTGGTCTCGTCCAGCAGCGCGATCGCCTGCTCCGGCGGGAGGTGGTAGCGGCCGGTCGAATTGTCATACGTCACAAACGATCCGGCCGCCTGCGCATTGAGCCACTCGCGGGCGTAGTGCTCGTCGGTCGCCGTGTGTTCGGCCAACTCCGCGGGCGTGCTGGGCCCGCGGTCGGCCAGGCAGCGGTAGTAGCCGAGCCGGTCGCCCATGACGACAAGCGCGGCGTTGAGGGCCGCGCCGGTCTCCTCGACCGCGCGGAATACGAAACCCATGAGCTTTTCCGGGTCAACGGGAGTGATGGTGTCGGTCATGAGACTGCCTTTCTTCCTGGTAGCACGACGTCCACCGTCGCACCGCGCACGGCTCGGGCGAATCAGGTGACCCCCCTAGTTCCCGACGCCTACTATCGGCGCATGCTTCTCGGCCGCGAACCCGAGCAGCAGCGCATCGCCGAACTGGTCGCAGGCGCGCGGCTCGGGCAGAGCGGTGTGTTGGTGCTGCACGGTGAGGCCGGGATCGGCAAGACCGCGCTGCTGGACGACACGGCATCACGCGCCGGCGATATGGCGGTGCTGCGGGCCGCGGGCACCGACGCGGAGTCCGCACTGGCGTTCTCCGGGCTGCACCAGTTGCTGAGACCTGCCCTGCACCTTCTCGATCGACTTCCCGCGCCCCAGGCCGACGCGCTCGCCGTCGCGCTGATGCTGCGTGCAGGTGCGACACCGGAACGGTTCGCGGTCGGCGCGGCGACACTCAGCCTGCTCAGTCGGCACGCGGAAGACCGTCCGCTGTTGATCCTCGTCGATGACGCGCACCTGCTCGACCCGCCGTCGGCCGACGCCCTGCGCTTCGTGGCGCGCCGACTTCTCGCCGATCCCGTCGCGATCGTCATCTCGACGCGGCCGGAAGCCGAGGCCAGGTTCACCGACCTGCCGACGGTGCACCTCGGCGGGCTGACCCTCGCCGCGACCTCCGCGCTGCTCTCCCAATCGGTTGCCATCCCCGCGACGGCGGAGGACGCTGCGCACCTGCATCGCGTGACGTTGGGCAGTCCGCTGGCCATCGTGGAACTGGCCGGCGAGCTGGACCGCATCCGCGACACCCCGGACGAACTGCCGATGCCGGTCACCGAGACCGTCGCGGCCGTCTTCGGACGCCGTGTGACCGCTCTGGACGACGCGACGCGACTGGCCCTGCTGCTGGCCGTGGTCGCCGACGGTGACCTCGGTCTCGCCTCACGCGCGGCGAGCGCGACGGGAGCGTCGATCGCATCGATCGCCGCAGCGGAATCCGCCGGGCTGCTGAAGGTTTCTGCCGGCCGCGCCGAGTTCCGCCACCCGCTGGTCAGATCGGCCATCTATCGCGGCGCCGACCCGCAGTCACGACGCGAGGTGCATCGCGCCGTCGCGCAGGCACTTCCCGCTGCTGCGCAGGCCCGCAGGGTGTGGCACCTCAGCGAGGCCGCGATCGGAGCCGACGACGACGTCGCCGACCAACTGGCCGCGGTGGCCGAGACCTATTGTGCGCGCGGGGCGTACGGGGTCGCCGTGCGGGCGTTGGTGCGCAGCGCGGAATTGACCAACGACGATGCGCTCCGGTGCGGCAGGCTGGTGGCCGCGGCGGAGGCGGCGTGGTTCTCGGGCCAGTCCGCACGCGCGGGTGATCTGCTCGTCGACGCCGAGACCATCACCGACGATGCCCGCAGGCTCACCGACATCGCCGCGCTGCGAGGGACGATCGCGTTGCGCACGGGGTCGCTGCGCGACGCCCGCGATCTGCTCGTCGACGCCGCCAGGCGAGCCGAATCCGTGGATCCCCAGGTCGCCGTCGCACTACTCGGCGATGCCGTGACCGCGTGCTTCTGCCTGTGCGACACGGCATCCGGCCTCGTCGCGGCCGATCGTATCGAGGCGTTGCTGCCGTCGTGCACGGCGGCCTCGACGCAAGTCCGCGGCGAGTTGTCGATCGGCATCGCCCGCATCCTGGCCGGTGAGGACGGCCTCGGGTGGCTGCGGTCGGCCGTCACGACGTTGAGTGAGACACCATCGGTGCTCGACGATCCGCGCCGCCCGGACTGGCCGATCCTCGGCACGCTGTTCCTGCGCGAATCTGCGGTGGGGCGCGACCTCGTGACGCGGGTCGTGCAGGACCGTCGCGACCGCATCGCCCTCGGGTCGCTGCCGAACCTGCTGTTCCACGTGGCCCGCGACGAAGCGACGACCGACAAGTGGCAGTCGGCGCTGGCTGACTACGGTGAGAGCGCGGCGCTCGCCCGTGAAACCGGTCAGACGACCGACCTGGCCGCTGCCCTGGCGGGCCTGGCCTGGTTGCAGGCACGGATGGGCCGCGCCGACGAATGTCTCGCCAACGCCGCCGAGGCACAGGCGCTTGCGAAGCGTAACCACATGGCGTTGGCGGAGATCTGGGCACAGTACGCGCTGGGCGACCTCGCGCTGGCCACCGGCGACGCCGCCGCGGCCTGCCGGCACTACGAAGAGCTTTCGATGATGTTGTCCGACATCGGTTTCCGCGATGTCGACGTCTCCCCCGCGCCGGAACTCGTGGAAGCCTGTGTCCGCAGCGGCCGTGAGGACACCGCGGAGGCGATTGCCCGCGACTACCTTCGCCGCGCCGAGGAGAAGTGTCAGCCGTGGGCACTGGCCCGGGCACACCGCGCGATGGCACTCGTCAACCCCACGTCTGTCGTCCGCGCGCGCCACCTCGACGAGGCTCTGCGCCTGCACGACCTCAACCCGGACACGTTCGAGGCCGCCCGCACTCGGCTCGTGTTCGGTTCCAGTCTTCGCCGCGCCAAGCAGCGGGTCGCCGCGCGGCCGCATCTACGCCGGGCGCTCGAGGACTTTCAGCGGCTGGGGGCGCGTCCGTGGGCCGAACTCGCCGCCACCGAACTCGACGCCACCGGCGAGCGGGCTCGGCGCAGCGCCGACGGGTATTCGGCCCACCTCACGCCGCAGGAGCTGCGGATCGCGCAGATGCTCGGCGACGGCGCCACCACGAAAGAGGCTGCGGCTGCGCTGTTCCTCAGCCCCAAGACCGTCGAGTACCACCTGCGCCACGTGTACCAGAAACTCGGCATCCGCTCGCGTGACGAGCTCAGGACCGTCATCGCGACGCAGCCGCGTTGACCCGTGTCAGGCGTTGGTCAGCGCGCCGTCGTCGTCGGCGCTGTCGCTGTGCGGGATCTCGGTCCCACCCGGCAGCGGCGGGATCCGGGTGGCGCGCACGTAGACGGTGTCGCCTTCCTTGAGGCCGAGCGCCTCGGCGTCGCCGCGGGTGATCTGCGCGGTGAACGGCGTGTTGTCGGTGGCGCTGGTCAGTTCCACCCGAACTTCGAAGCCCAGCATGACGATTCGGTCGATCGTCGCGCGCAGCACCCCGGTGGCCTGCACCGAGTCGTCCGACGACGCGATCGCCATGTCCGGATTGCGGCCGACGCGGATGTCGTGGGGGCGCACCAGCGAGCCGTTCAGCGAAGACACCGCGCCCAGGAACGACATCACGAACGCGTTGGCCGGCGCGTCATACACCTCTGCGGGTGAGCCGACCTGTTCGATGCGGCCCTTGTTGAGTACCGCGATGCGGTCGGCCACGTCGAGCGCCTCGGACTGGTCGTGGGTGACCAGCACCGTGGTGACGTGCACCTCGTCGTGCAACCGGCGCAGCCAGGCCCGCAGGTCTTCACGCACCTTGGCGTCCAGCGCGCCGAACGGTTCGTCGAGCAGCAGCACCTGCGGATCGACGGCCAGCGCGCGGGCCAGCGCCATGCGCTGACGCTGCCCGCCGGACAGCTGGTTCGGGTAGCGGGTCTGAAAGCCCGCCAGCCCCACCACTTCCAGCAGGTTGTCGACCTTCTCGGCGATCTCGGCCTTGGGCCGCTTGCGGATCTTGAGCCCGAACGCGACGTTGTCACGCACGGTCAGGTGCTTGAACGCCGCGTAGTGCTGGAAGACGAAGCCGATCCCCCGGCGCTGCGGCGGCACATCGGTGACGTCACGGCCGTTGATCGTGATCGTGCCGGTGTCGGGCTGGTCCAACCCCGCGATGGCGCGCAGCAGCGTGGACTTGCCCGAGCCGCTGGGCCCCAGCAGTGCGGTCAGCGATCCGGACGGCACCTCGAAGTCGACGTTGTCCAACGCCGCGAAGTCGCCGTAGCGCTTGTTGGCGCCCCGCACGATGATCGCATCGGTCATGAGTGTCTCTCTCCCTGAACCTATTTGCTCGCCCGGATCCGGCGGGCGTCGAGCACCACCTGCGCGACCAGCACCACCACCGCCACCGTCATCAACAGCGTCGACACCGCGTAGGCGCCGTACTCGGCACCGCGGGCGTAGCGTTCGGACACCAACAGCGTGAGCGTCTGCGAGGACCCGGGCAGGTTGGACGACACCATCAGCACCGCGCCGTACTCGCCGAGCGTGCGCGCGATGGTGAGCACCACGCCGTACGTCAGACCCCACCGGATCGACGGCAACGTGACCCGCCAAAACGTCTGCCACCACTGCGATCCGAGCGTGGCGGCGGCTTCCTCCTGATCGGTGCCGATCTCGTGCAACACCGGTTCGACCTCGCGGATCACGAACGGCACCGTGACGAACACGCTGGCCAGCACGATACCCGGGAAGCCGAAGATGATCTTGAGGCCGAGGTTGTTCTCCACGAACCCGAACAGTCCCGCCGAACCCCACAGCAGGATCAGCGCCACACCCACCACGACCGGCGACACCGCGAACGGCAGATCGATCACGGCCTGCAGCGCGCTCTTGCCGCGAAACCGGTTGCGCGCCAACACCAACGCCGTCGGCACCCCGAACAGCACGTTGAGCGGCACCACGATCGCCACCACCAGCAGTGACAGGTTCAGCGCCGAGATCGCCGCCGGTGTGGTGATCGACGCGACGAACTCGCCGAAACCGGGCGCGAAGGTGCGCCACAGGATCAGCCCCACCGGCACGACGACCAGGATCACGATGTAGGCCAGCGCGAGGAAGCGCAGGAGGTACTTCACCGGCGGCGACAGGATCACTGCGACAACTCCTCCCGTTTGGCCGCACGGGACCCGACCGCCCGCAAGACGAACAGCACCACGAACGAGATCAACAGCAGCACAATCGAAATGGCGGCCGCGCCGGTGCGGTCGTCGTTCTCGATCAGGGTGCGGATCCACTGCGACGAGACCTCGGTCTCACCCGGGACGGCACCGCCGATCAGCACCACCGACCCGAACTCGCCGATCGCGCGCGAAAAGGCCAGCCCCGCACCGGACAGCAGCGCGGGTAGCAGCGCGGGCAGGATCACCCGGGTGAAGATCACCCAGTTGTTGGCGCCCAGCGACGCCGCGGCCTCCTCGGTTTCGCGGTCGAGTTCCAACAGCACCGGTTGCACCGAGCGCACCACGAACGGCAGCGTGACGAACAGCAGCGCCACCCCGATTCCCCACTTGGTGTGCTGAAGATGCAGCCCGACCGGGCTGGCGGGTCCGTACAGCGCGAGCATCACCAGGCTGGCGACGATCGTCGGCAGCGCGAACGGCAGGTCGATCACGGAGTCGACCAGCCGCTTACCCGGAAAGTCGTCGCGGGTCAGCACCCACGCGACCAGCAGCCCGAAGAACAGGTTGACCGCCGTCACGCCGAAGGACACGGTCAGCGTCACCTTGAACGACTCGAGGGCCGCGTTCGAGCTGACCGCCAGCCAGAACGCCCGCCAGCCGCCGCCCACCGCCTGCCACAGGATGGCGGCCAGCGGCAGCAGGACGATCAGGCTCAGCCAGATCGACGCCGCCCCGACCCGCAGCGACGTCGTCCCATGACGGCGTCCCAGAAAACTGGACGCCCGGCCCGGCTCACTGTCGGTGAGCTCGGGCCGGGCCGTCACAGGAGAGGTCATCCGGTCGCCTGGGTGTAGATCTTGGTGATGCTGCCGTTCTCCTTGTCGAACAGCTCCGGATCCAGTTTCTCCCAACCGCCGAGGTCGTCAACGGTCCACAGTTTGGCGGGCGCCGGGAACTTGTCCTTGAACTCCTCGGCCACGGCGGGGTCGACGGGCCGGAAGCCGGCCTCGGCCCACAGCTTCTGCGCCTCCGGGGTGTAGAGGAAGTTCTTCAGCGCATTGGCCTTGTCCTGGTGCGCGCTGCTGGTGACGACCGCGACCGGATTCTCGATCTTGAAGGTCTCCGGCGGGTTGACGTGCTCGAGGTCGAAGTTCAGCGCCTCGTTCTCGTAGGCCAGCAGCACGTCGCCGCTGCCCTGCCGGAACACGTCGGTGGCCTCGCGGCCCGACCCCGGACGCAGCTTGACGTGCTGGGTGACCAACTCGTTGACGTAGTCCAGGCCGGCCTGCGGGTCCTGGCCGCCCTTGCTCGCCCACGCGTACGGCGCCAACAGGTTCCACTTGGCGGCGCCGGAGCTCAGCGGGCTGGGCGTGATGACCTCGACACCGGGCTTGAGCAGATCGCCCCAGTCTTTGATGCCTTTGGGGTTGCCGGGCCGCACCGCGAACGTGACCAGCGACCCGAACGGGATGCCCTTGGTGGCGTCGGCGTTCCAGTCCTTGGCCACCTTGTCGGCCTTGACCAGGCGGGTGATGTCGGGTTCGACGGAGAAGTTCACGATGTCGGCGGGCTTGCCGTCGACGACCGCGCGGGACTGGTCACCCGAGGCGCCGTAGGAGGTGGTGACGCCCACGCCCTTGCCCTCGGGGGTCGCGGCGAACGCGGGGATGACCTTGCTCCAGCCGGGCTCGGGCACGGCGTACGCGACGAGCGTCAGCGTCGTGTCGGCCTTCTCGCCGCCGGTTTCGCCGGCGACGTCGCTGGATCCGCCACCGCACGCGGCGAGCAGGGTGGCGGTGGCGGCGAGCGCTGCTGCGGCGCGCCAGGAACGGATGTTGACCATCGGGGACCTTTCGTTGAGGGGGACTGCGGTGGACCCCGTCTCGACGGAAAAGGCGCTGGCTCCGACGGCTCAGCCCTCAGGCGTCACCTTTACAGCCGTCACCGACACCAGACCGCGGACGGGTGAGGAGTCAGCAACAACAACAGACATCAGCGACGGCACTGAAACCCACGGCAATGAGGGCCAGGATGTGGCCACTCTTGTTGCCGGACGCCGTCTGCATGGCGCGAAGCCTAACAGAGTCGCTGCGAAGTTCCTGTCGAGGGATTCCCGGACGTCACCGGGTGAGCAGCCACATGACGATCACCAGCACCACCAGGAAAACGAGCACCAGCGTGACCCGGGACCTCGGCATCCCGCCCCTCATCGTTCGATGTCCGGGTCGTCGTGGCGGACGCGGCGCAGCAACTTGATGCCGTTGCCGAGTGCGCCGTCGAGCACCATCGCGATGCCGTAGGCCAGCGCGATGACGACAGGCATCACCACAGCGGTCTGGGCGATGAACGGAAGGCCGGTCAACCAGAGTTCGACGCCGTCCCACCAATTGAGGAAGCCGCCCACACCGCCACCCTATGCGATGCGAGAATGGCGCCGTGCCGGCCGAACGGACCACCTGCATCGTCGCCGGTGGCGGGCCCGCGGGCGTGATGCTCGGCCTGCTGCTGGCCCGCGCGGGCGTCGACGTCACGGTGATGGAGAAGCACGCCGACTTCCTGCGCGACTTCCGCGGCGACACCGTGCACGCGAGCACGCTGCGGTTGCTCGACGAGTTGGGCCTGGGCGACGAGTTCGCCCGAGTACCGCACCGTGTGATCGAGACGCTGCGGCTGTCGGTGCAGGGCAGCCCGCTGGCGATGGATTTGCGCCGAATTCCGGGTCCGCACAAGCACATTGCGCTGGTGCCGCAGTGGGACTTCCTGGAGCTGCTGGCGTCGGCCGCGCAGCAGGAGCCGACGTTCACGTTGCTGCGCAGCACGGAGGTACTGGGCCCGCTGCTCGACGGCGACACGGTGATCGGGGTGCGTTACCGCGGTACCGACGGCGAGGTGCGCGAGATGCGCGCGGCACTGACCGTCGCCTGTGACGGGCGCTCGTCGACGTTGCGCGCCGCCATGGGACTCAAGGCCAAGGACTTCGGCGCGCCGATGGACGTCTGGTGGTTCCGCGTGCCGCGCGAGGACGGCGATCCCGCCGGGCTGGCCGGTGAGCTCGGCGCGGGGCACGCGCTCGCGGCCATCGACCGTGGCGACTACTTCCAGTGCGCCTACATCATCCCCAAGGGCCGCGACGCGGAGTTGCGCGCGGCCGGCATCGGCGCGCTGCACCGCGGCGCGGCCACGCTGGTCCCCTGGCTGGCCGACCGGGTGGCGACGGTGTCGTCGTTCGACGACGTCAAGCTGCTCGACGTGCAGCTCAACCGGCTGCGGCGCTGGTACACCGACGGGCTGTTGCTGATCGGCGACGCCGCGCACGCGATGTCGCCGGTGGGCGGCGTCGGGATCAACCTCGCGGTGGCCGACGCCGTCGCCGCCGGCCGCCTGCTCGCCGAGCCGCTGCGGACCGGCACCGTGTCCACCCGGCACCTGGCCCGCGTGCAGCGGCGCCGCTGGTTGCCGACCGCGCTGATCCAGGCCGTGCAGCACACCGTCCACCGCCGGGTGATCGCGGTGGCGGTGACGTCGCCCGGGTCGGTGCGCGCGCCGCTGCTGATCCGCGTCGCGGGCCGGGCGCCGCTGCTGCGCCGGGTGGTCGCGTACGCCGTGGCGATCGGCCCGTTGCCCGAGCACATCCCGGCGTTTGCCCGCCGGTGAGCTGACACGCGGCCGATGAGTGGACGCCGGGCAGGTCCGCAGTCGATGATGTCGGCATGGTTTTGCAGCAAGCCGGACCCTCGGACGGGACTTCGCAGCCGGGTGCGGGGTCGATGCCCGCGCCGGCCGTGGCCGCGAACACCCCGCTGACCATCACGGCGCCGACGCCGTACGCGCCCACCGGGGCGCTGCGCAACCCGTTTCCGCCCATCGCCGACTACGGTTTTCTCTCCGACTGCGAGAACACCTGCCTGATCTCGTCCGCGGGTTCGGTGGAGTGGTTGTGCGTGCCGCGCCCGGACTCGCCGAGCGTGTTCGGCGCCATCCTGGACCGCGGCGCCGGACACTTCCGGCTCGGCCCGTACGGGGTGTCGGTGCCCTCCGCGCGGCGCTACCTGCCGGGCAGCCTGATCCTGGAGACCACCTGGCAGACCCACACCGGCTGGCTGATCGTGCGCGAGGCGCTGGTGATGGGTCCGTGGCACGACCTCGAGACGCGGTCACGCACACACCGCCGCACCCCGATGGACTGGGACGCCGAGCACATCCTGCTGCGCACGGTGCGCTGCGTCAGCGGCACGGTCGAGCTGGTGATGAACTGCGAGCCGGCGTTCGACTACCACCGCATCCCGGCCACCTGGGAGTACTCGGCGCAGGCCTACGGCGAGGCGATCGCGCGGGCCAGCCGCGACGCCGACGCGCACCCGACGCTGCGACTCACGACGAATCTGCGGCTCGGCCTCGAAGGGCACGAGGCGCGGGCCCGCACCCGGATGAAGGAGGGCGACAACGCGTTCGTCGCTCTGTCGTGGTCCAAGCACCCGGCGCCGCAGACTTACGAAGAGGCCGCCGACAAGATGTGGCAGACCAGCGAGGCGTGGCGGCAGTGGATCAACGTCGGCGACTTCCCCGATCACCCGTGGCGGTCCTATCTGCAGCGCAGCGCGTTGACGCTCAAGGGGCTGACCTACTCCCCGACCGGCGCGCTGCTGGCTGCGCCGACCACGTCGTTGCCGGAAACCCCGCAGGGCGAACGTAACTGGGATTACCGCTATGCGTGGGTGCGTGACTCCACCTTCGCGCTGTGGGGGCTGTACACACTCGGACTGGACCGCGAGGCCGACGACTTCTTCGCGTTCATCGCCGACGTGTCCGGCGCGAACAACGGTGAGCGCCACCCGCTTCAGGTGATGTACGCCGTCGGCGGCGAACGCACGCTGGTCGAGGAAGAGCTGCACCACCTGTCCGGCTATGACGGTGCGCGGCCGGTGCGCATCGGCAACGGCGCCTACAACCAGATGCAGCACGACATCTGGGGCACGATGCTGGATTCGGTGTATCTGCACGCCAAATCGCGCGAGCAGATCTCCGACACGCTGTGGCCGGTGCTCAAGCAGCAGGTCGAAGAGGCGATCAAGCACTGGAAGGAACCGGACCGCGGCATCTGGGAGGTGCGCGGGGACCCGCAGCACTTCACCAGCTCGAAGATCATGTGCTGGGTGGCGCTGGACCGCGGCTCGAAACTCGCTGAGCTGCAAGGCGAGAAGTCCTATGCCCAGCAGTGGCGCGCGATCGCCGAGGAGATCAAGGCCGACGTGCTCAAGCACGGCGTCGACAAGCGCGGCGTGCTCACTCAGCGCTACGGCGACGACGCGCTCGACGCGTCGCTGCTGCTGGCCGTGCTGACCCGGTTCCTGCCGCCCGACGACCCGCGGGTGCGGGCCACGGTGCTGGCGATCGCCGACGAGCTCACCGAGGAAGGCCTGGTGCTGCGCTACCGCGTCGAGGAGACCGACGACGGATTGTCCGGCGAGGAAGGCACTTTCACGATCTGCTCGTTCTGGTTGGTTTCCGCGCTGGTGGAGATCGGCGAGATCAGCCGGGCCAAGCACCTGTGTGAGCGGCTGCTGTCGTTCGCCAGCCCGCTGCACCTGTACGCCGAGGAGATCGAACCGCGCACCGGCCGGCATCTGGGCAACTTCCCGCAGGCGTTCACCCACCTGGCGTTGATCAACGCGGTGGTGCATGTGATCCGCGCCGAGGAGGAAGCCGACAGCTCAGGCGTGTTCGTGCCGGCGAACGCCCCGATGTAGGTCGCCCGCGGCGCGCCGGGTCCGCCCGCCGGGCTTGTACAGCGACAACAGCAGCGCGGCGATGAGGCCGAGCAGCGCGCACCCGAAACTCCACAGGACGACGTCGGCGGTGCCGGACAGGTGCGCGGTCGCGGCCCCGCGCGCCGCCAGTTGCGTGGCCTCCGCGCCGACGCGTTCGAGGCTGTCGTGCAGAAAGCCGAACGCCATCATGAGGATTCCCGCCGCGATGGCGATCTTCGCGACGACCCACCGGTACCGCAGCAGCCCCCACTTCGTCGTGAGGCTCAACCCGACACCGGTGAGGATCGTGGCGAAGTTGGCCCACGGCAGCAGCGTGATGTCGAACAGCGCCATGAGTTCATACACCGTCGCCGAGCGGTGAATGTCGTTGGTGGACATAGCAAGCACCGCCATGGCGACGAACGTCGCCGCAATGCCGACCCAGCACGCGGCAGCGACGGCGTGGGCGGCGACCAGAGCCTTGCGCGGCCTGGGCCGCAGCGGCCCGGCGAGCAGCGCGAGCACCGGCACCGCCAACAGCGTGGCGAACATCGCGATCAGGTCGCCGACGACGAACGCCTGCCCCACCGTCGCGAGGACCAGCAGCCAGCCCACGCTCAGCCGAACCACCCGGGTCGCTCGGGGCCACACCAGGGCGACGCTCAGGACGGCGATCGCGACCCACAGCGGAAGGCGGAGGGCCGGGACCGAAGGCGGGACGAGCGGCGGCAGCAGACAATTGAGCGCCGCCACGACGACCAGCGCAGCGAGCATCGACCGCACTCCCCGAGGCGTCGTCCGCATGCAGCGACGCTATGGCGCGCCGGCGTGTGACGAAATGGGGCTGACCCGCCGCCCGGGCGGGGGTTAACCCGACCGCACGTTCCGGCTATCCGGCCGCGTTCTCGGCCATCCCCGTCGCGATCGCGGCGCCCTCGTCGGTGATGGAGTAGCCGCACGCCCACGCCTCGGCGGTCAGGTTCGACACCACCGACAGCGCATGCTGACACGCCCAGCCCTCGGCGTCCTGCTGCGTGGTCACCTGAGTGATCAGCGTGTCCTCGGCCTGCAACTCGTCCAGCGACCACAGGTAGTCGTCGCCCGAACTCGTCACGACGACAGTCGAATTGCCGCAGTCTTCCCACGCGGCTTTGGAATCCTCGAAGAACTGCTGCGCGTCGTCGGCCGACGGGTAGAGCACCGCGGTCTGCTCGACCCAGTGCTCGTTGTCCTCGTCGGGTTCGCGGGCCACCTGGTCGCGCATGTCGGTCCATCCGCTGCCGGCGTACACCGGTTCCTCGGCGCCGTAGATCGCGCCGAGGCAGTCGGGGTCGGACACGACGTCGGAGTGGTCGGTCATCTCCTCGAGCTCGGCGGTGACCTCCATCGTCGTCGAGCCCATGATGCCGTTCACCTCGCCGATGGTCAGCAACACGTCGTCGAGTTGAGTCGCCTCCAGCGGCGGGACGTCGAGGCGGCCGCCGCCCGGCCCGCGCACCGCCGTCCCCGACACCGTGCTCACACAGCCGCTGAGCAGCGCCGATACCGCCAAGACGGCGCCGGCCACAGCCAGCCGCGACGCCGTACCGATGTAGGTCACCGCGTAATTGTGACCGACGTCCGGCAAATTCGGGCGGTGGCCGTCAATTCGACCGCGGCCGGTTCAGCGCCCGCCGAGCTTCTGCAGCATCAGGTTGGCCACCGCGACAGCGTCGCGCGCACCGGTCGCGGTGGGCCCGGCCACATCGGTGATCTCCACGTCCACAACGCAATCCGCCGCGACGCCGAGCGCGCGTTGCACCGTCGACCCGGCGTCCTGCATCACCACCGCCGACACGATCCGGGAGTCGACACCCACGTCGGTGATCCGGCTGGATCCGTCGGCACCGTGCTCGGGTTGGCGCAGGTTCAGGGTCTGCCCGTTGCAGCGGTGCCACTTGTCGGCCGACGCGGCGAAGAACTGCTCGGCGGTGTCGCCGTCGGCGAACTGGACCACGCCGAAGAACCCGGTCGCGGTGGGGCCGTTGGCATCTCCGCCCGCCCATGACTGGCTGACCACCGACCGCACCGGGGCGGACTGGTAGACGACCTTCTGCAGTTGGTAGCCGGTGCTGACACAGTCGACCGGCGTCGCCTCGGCCTCGCGCACCCCTTGCAGCAGCATGTCGGGGCCGCCCTCGACGAGCTGACCCATGAACCCGGCCGCGCCGAACATGGTGCTCATCTCCTCGGCCGTCGGCAGCGCCCGGTCCAGGGTGCGGTCCGGTGACGGTTGCACGGCCTCGGCGATCTGCACGACGGGCGGCTCAGCGGTCGGCGTCGAGCAGCCCGCCAGGATCACGCACGCGCCGGCCGCCGCCACCGTCATCGCCGCCGCGCGCATCGACGGCTACTTCTTGGCCTTGTCGGCGGACGAGTCGGTGGACAGCGCGGCGACGAACGCCTCCTGCGGCACCTCGACCCGGCCGATGGTCTTCATCCGCTTCTTGCCTTCCTTCTGCTTCTCGAGCAGCTTGCGCTTGCGCGTGATGTCGCCGCCGTAGCACTTCGATAGCACGTCTTTGCGGATCGCGCGGATGTTTTCGCGAGCAATGATCTTGGAACCGATCGCCGCCTGCACCGGAACCTCGAACTGCTGGCGCGGGATCAGCTCCTTGAGCTTGGTGGTCATCTTGTTGCCGTAGGCGTAGGCCGACTCCTTGTGCACGATCGCGCTGAACGCGTCGACCGGTTCGCCCTGCAGCAGGATGTCGACCTTGACCAGATCGGCCTCCTGCTCGCCGGCCTCCTCGTAGTCGAGGCTGGCGTAGCCGCGGGTGCGTGACTTCAGCGCGTCGAAGAAGTCGAAGATGATCTCGCCGAGCGGCATGGTGTAGCGCAGTTCCACGCGCTCCGGCGACAGGTAGTCCATGCCGCCGAGTTCGCCGCGCCGCGACTGGCACAGCTCCATGATCGTGCCGATGAACTCGCTGGGCGCGATGATCGTGGTCTTGACCACCGGTTCCCAGACGTTGCGGATCTTGCCGTCGGGCCAGTCCGACGGATTGGTGACGACGAGTTCGGTGCCGTCCTCCTTCTCGACGCGGTACACCACGTTGGGCGACGTCGAGATCAGGTCGAGGTTGAACTCCCGCTCGAGCCGCTCGCGGGTGATCTCCATGTGCAGCAGCCCCAGGAACCCGCTGCGGAACCCGAAGCCCAGCGCCACCGACGTCTCCGGCTCGTAGGTCAGCGCGGCGTCGTTGAGTTGCAGCTTGTCCAGCGCCTCGCGCAGGTCCGGGTAGTCCGAGCCGTCGACGGGATACAACCCGGAGTACACCATCGGCCGCGGTTCGCGGTAGCCGGTGAGCGGTTCCTGGGCGCCGTGGCGCGCGGTCGTGACGGTGTCACCGACCTTCGACTGGCGGACGTCCTTGACGCCGGTGATGAGGTAGCCGACCTCGCCGACGCCGAGTCCGTCGGAGGCCTTGGGTTCCGGCGAGACGATGCCGACCTCGAGAAGTTCGTGGTGGGCGCCGGTGGACATCATCTTGATGCGTTCGCGCGGGACGATCTTGCCGTCGACGACGCGCACGTAGGTGACGACGCCGCGGTAGGTGTCATAGACCGAGTCGAAGATCATCGCCCGCGCCGGCGCATCGGGGTCTCCGACCGGCGGCGGCACCTCGCGCACGACGTGGTCGAGCAGTTCGGTCACGCCCGCACCGGTCTTGCCGGACACCCGCAGCACGTCGGTGGGTTCGCAGCCGATGATGTGGGCGAGTTCGGCGGCGTAGCGGTCGGGGTCGGCGGCGGGCAGGTCGATCTTGTTGAGCACCGGGATGATGTGCAGGTCGCGGTCGAGCGCCAGGTAGAGGTTGGCCAGCGTCTGCGCCTCGATGCCCTGGGCGGCGTCGACCAGCAGCACCGCACCCTCGCAGGCCTCCAGCGCGCGCGACACCTCGTAGGTGAAGTCGACGTGGCCCGGGGTGTCGATCAGGTGCAGGACATGGTCGACACCGTCGACCGTCCAGGGCAGCCGGACGTTCTGCGCCTTGATCGTGATGCCCCGCTCACGCTCGATGTCCATCCGGTCCAGGTACTGGGCCCGCATCGAGCGCTCGTCGACGACGCCGGTCAGTTGCAGCATCCGGTCGGCCAATGTCGATTTGCCGTGATCGATATGGGCGATGATGCAGAAGTTCCGGATCTGCGCCGGCGCCGTGAATGTCCGGTCGGCGAAACTGCTGATGGGAATCTCCTGGTAGATGGGTGCGGGGGTTGCCAACAGCGTATCGAGGTCACGGCCCCCGCACACAATCGCGCCGAGCGGGCCTCACTTATGCTCGAAAACATGGCTCCGCCGTGGAAATCGTTTCAGAGATTCGCGGAGAACCTGGTGTTCAACGAGGCGCCGAAGTTCATCCGCCAGATCGGCCAGTCCGAGACCGTGCAGCGCGGCATCCAGCAGGGCATCCGGATCGGCCTGGACGCGATCGCGGGCGCCCCGAAACAGGAGGCAGTGGCGATCACCGCGGGCAGGCCCATCACCAACAACGCCGTTCCGACCGCGCACCGCGCCCGCAAGATCGTCTACGCGCCCGACCTCGACGGCCGCGCCGACCCGGGCGAGATCGTGTGGACCTGGGTGGTCTACGAGGACGACCCGACGCAGGGCAAGGACCGGCCGGTGCTGGTCGTCGGGCGCGACCGCGCCACGCTGCTCGGGCTGATGCTGTCGAGCCAGGACCATCACCGCGACGACCCGAACTGGGTCGGCATCGGAAAGGGCACCTGGGACTTCGAGGGCCGCGAGAGCTGGGTCCGGTTGGACCGGGTGCTCGACGTGCCCGAGGAGGGCATCCGCCGGGAGGGCGCGATCCTGGAACGCCACAAGTTCGAGGTCGTCGCGGGCCGCCTGCGCGCCGAATACTCCTGGAGCTAGGCCGGCTGCCGCCACATCGGCCACAACGACGGCCCACCCTCAGGGAGCCTGATCTCGCCGGTCACCCGGAACCCGAACCGCTCGTAGTACGGGATGTTGTCCGGGTTGCTCGACTCCAGATACGCCGGCGCGTACTCGGCGTCGCAGCGGTCCAGCCGCGACCGCATCAAGGCTTGCCCGAACCCGGTGCCGCGCACGGTGGGGTCGCTGCCGATCACCGCGAGATACCAGTGCGGCTCCTCAGGGTGCTTTTCTTTCATCAACTCCGAAACCTCTTGGCCCCGTTGCACATTCCTGCCGAACGCGCGGATGAACCCCGGCATCATCCGCAGCTCCTGCAGCCGCGACTGCTTCCACTGTCCCGGCGGGTCCCACAGCGCCGCGGCGCCGACCCGGCCACCGCCGGCGACCTCGGGCGCCCCGGTGCGCAGGAAGTGGTGGCGGACCATCGTCGCGAACATCCGCTCCAACGCGCGCCCGCGACCGGCGTCGTCGGGCACCATCCACATCATCACCGGATCGCGGTCGAAGGCACGCGCCAGCACCGCGGCCATCTGCCGCACGTCGCCCCGCTGCGCGGCCGCGACCTCGATGTCAGCCACGGGTGATGTAGGCCTGCAGCTGCTCCTGCTGCGCCTCGAGTTCTTCCATCCGGGTCTTGACCACGTCGCCGATGCTCACGATGCCCGCCAGCCTGCCGTTCTCCATCACGGGGACATGGCGCACCCGGTTCGTCGTCATCAGCGCGCTGAGGCTGTCGACGGAATCGGTCGGGGCGCACGTCGCCACGAAGCTGGTCATGATCTCCGACACCGGCGCGCGCAGCAGTTCGGCGCCACGGGTGTGCAGGGCCCGCACGACGTCGCGCTCGGAGACGATGCCGACCACACCGTCGGGCGACACCACCACCATCGCGCCGATGTTGTGCACGGTCAGTTCGGTCAGCAGCCCCGAGACCGACGTCTCCGGCGTGATCGTGGCCACCGCGGCCCCTTTGGTGCGCAACACATCGGCGATCCGCATCGAAGCCTCCCTCGTGATGTACGTCACAGGCTAGGTGGCTTCCGCCGTCAATGCCAGGAAATGCCGCTCGTCGCGTTTCGCTGCAGCACGCGACGGGCTCGGCTAGGTTCCCGGCGGTGAGGTGGCTTCGGTGCGCTGCGCTCGCAGCCACCCTGGGTGTCACCGCGGCCCTCGTCGGCTGCGGTGGCACGTCCCCGTCGCCGCCGGCCTCCACTTCATCCGCGCCGGTCACTCCGCCCGCCGTCGCCGGCCTGATCGATCCGCGGTGGATGAGCTTCGCGAAGACCCAGCCGTGGAACTGGGTCGACCTCGAACGCCACATCACCCCGGACTTCCAGCTGTTCGGCTTCCGGCCGACCGACGAGACGGGAACGCCGAGCCCGTGCCAGGGCTGCGGGGTGAACCCGCCGACGGCGTACGTGAAGGTCTACGCCCCGGGCAGATTCGACCCCGCGACGGTGCGCTCCGGCCAACCGGTCGACGTCGACGGCCGCGCCGGGTTCTTCCGGCCCTTCGGCGAGAACACCGCCCCCGAGCCCGACGGATTCCGCGACGCGACGCTCACCTGGGAGTACGCCGACGACGCTTGGGCCACGGCGCGGGGCCTGACGCCCGTCACCGCCGGCCGCGACCGCCTGCTCGAACTCGCCCGCGCGCTGCGACCCGACGAACGCACCGCGGTCCGGGCGCCGCTTCGCTTGGGCGCGGTGCCCCCGCAGCTGCCGCTGGTCCACGTGCACACCACCTACCAGCCGATCTACTCCCCCGACAGCGACGTCGGCACCGTGTTGGGGTTCGGTCCGTGCGTCACCCTGACGAAGGAACAGAAGTGCCGGGACGAGGCGGCCCCGACCGGATCGCTGTCGGTGCGCATCCTGGACCGCGACGAGTTCACCGACGGGTCACACCGCGCCGAGGTCGACAGGGCGATCGGCGGCCGGGCCGGTCGCTACGACGGGTCGCTGTTCTGGGCCGCGATCCTCCTGGCTCCCGGCGTCTATGTGCAGTTCGACATGGACCCGCCCGGCGAGTCGAGGTCGACGGAAACCTTCGAGCGGGTCCTCAATTCCGTCGCCTGGGCCCCCGACCCTGGCACACAGGCGGACTGGCCACCGATCACCGACTGGGTCGGCTGAACCCGGAATAAAGCCCGTCCCGGATCGGCTGCACCGCTGGAACGAAGGGAGCACCGTGACAACAGCCAACAACGTACCGACGGTATCGCTCGGCGACGAATTATCAGTCAGTGCAATCGGTTTCGGAGCAATGGCGCTGACGCCGGTGTACGGCGACGTCGATGACGTCGAGTCGCTGGCCACCCTGCACCGCAGCATCGATCTGGGCGTCACCTTCATCGACACCGCCAACATCTACGGCAACGGCGACAACGAGCGGCTCATCGCGCGCCTGCTGGCCGACCGGCGCGACGAGGTCACGCTGGCAACGAAATTCGGCATCGCCGGCAACCCGACCGACCGCGCGGCCGGTCGACCCCGCATTCGGGGCGACGCGGCCTACGTGCGGCAGTGCCTCGACGAGAGCCTGCAGCGGCTGCAGACCGACGTCGTCGACCTCTACTACATGCATCGGCGCGACACGTCCGTGCCGATCGAGGAGACGGTGGGCGCGATGGCCGAGCTGGTGGCGGCCGGCAAGGTCCGGCACCTCGGGCTCTCAGAGGTCACCGCCGACGAGCTGCGCGCCGCCGTCGCGGTCCATCCGATCGCCGCCGTGCAGAGCGAGTGGTCGATCTGGAGCCGCGACGTCGAACGCAACGTGGTGCCGGCGGCTGTCGAACTCGGCGTCGGTTTCGTGCCCTACTCGCCGCTGGGCAGGGGCTTTCTGGCCGGCGCTGTGCGATCCCGCGCAGACCTGGCCTCGGCCAACGACTTTCGGAAGACCATGCCGCGGTTCCGCGACGACGCGCTCGACGCCAACCTGGCGGTGGTCGACGCGGTCACGTCGGTCGCCGAGCAGCAGGGGGCCACACCGGCGCAGGTCGCGCTGGCGTGGCTGCGCAACCGGGCCGACGCGCTCGGGGTGAGCTCGGTGCCGATCCCGGGCACCCGGCGGGCCGCACGCATCGCGGAGAACGTGGGCTCCCTGGCGGTCACGCTGACGCCCGAGCAACTCGACGCGCTGGAAGCGGCGGGCGCGGCCGTCAGCGGCACCCGCTTCGAGGACATGAGCTGGGTGTCGGCCGGCCGCGAATAACGCCCTTTTGACGACCGCGTCAGGTATATGTGGGGGCATGATCGAGGTCACCCTGCTCGGCACCGGCAGCCCGATCCCCGACGCTCGGCGGGCCGGTCCGTCGACGCTCGTCCGCGCCGGCGGACAGACGTTCCTGGTGGACTGCGGCCGCGGTGTGCAGCAGCGGCTGACCGCCGCGGGAGCGGGCGCGGGCGGACTGACGGCGCTGCTGCTGACGCATCTGCACAGCGACCACATCGCCGACCTCGGCGACGTCATCATCACGCGGTGGGTGTCGACGTTCACCCCCGATCCGGCGCCGCTGCCGATCATCGGCCCGCCCGGCACCGCCGAGGTCGTCGACGCCACGCTCAAGGCGTTCGGTTTCGACATCGGGTACCGCATCGCCCACCACGCCGACCTGAACGCCCCGCCGCCGGTGCAGGTGTTCGAGTACACCGACGGCGAGGTCTGGAACAGCGGCGGCGTGACGATTCGGGTCGGGCCCACCGACCACCGGCCCGTGGCCCCGACGATCGGGTTCCGCGTCGAGCACGCCGACGCGTCGGTGGTGTTGGCCGGCGACACCGTCCCCTGCGACAGCCTCGACGAATTGGCCACCGGCGCAGGCGCATTGGTGCACACCGTGATCCGCAAGGACTTGATCGACAAGATGCCGATGCAGCGGATCCGCGACATCTGCGACTACCACTCCTCGGTGGAAGAGGCCGCCGAGACGGCGGCCCGCGCGGGCGTCGGGATCCTCGTCCTGACCCACTACGTGCCGGCGATCGAACCGGGCCAGGAGGACGAGTGGCGGGCACTGGCCGCGTCGCGGTTCGACCGGCAGATCGAACTGGGCGACGACCTGCTGCGCGTCGAGGTGCACCCGGGCGTCTGCGCCAAACCCGCCGCCCAACCGCGCGAACGGTGATTACCGCGCGAAATTTCGCCGAATAGTCGAGCGGTAATCAACGTTCGGCGCAGCGACGGAGGAGGAGGGTCAGGCCAGGCGGGTGATCTCCACGACGACGTCCAGGTCGGTCGAGCCCTCGCCGGAGTAGATCCCCTTGAGCGGGCTGACATCGGAGTAGTCACGCCCGACGCCGACGCTGACGTACTGCTCGTTGATCGACGCGTCGTTGGTCGGGTCGTAGTTCCACCAGCCGCCCGTCCAGGCCTGCACCCACGCGTGGCTCTGCCCGTCAATGGTGTCGCCGATCGCGGCGCGACGCTTCGGGTGCAGATAACCCGACACGTAGCGCGACGGAATCCCCATGGAGCGCAACAGGATCAGCGTCAGGTGCGCGAAGTCCTGGCACACGCCCTTACCTTCGCGCAGCGCGTCGAGTCCGGACGAGTGCACACCGGTGGTGCCCGCGACGTAGGCCAGTTCGCTGTGCACCCAGTTCGCGGCGGCGGTGACGGCCTCGCACGGCGTGTGCTCCTTGATGATCCGCTGGCCCACCCGGGCGATCCGCTTGCTCTCCGGGGTGTAGTGCGTCGGCGCGAGCACCTCGTCGAAGCGGTCGATGACCGCCTCGGAACGCAGGTCGTCCCAGGTGACCTCGTCGTCGGGCATCTGGTCGGGATCCGTCTCGACCACCGACGACGACGTCACCTCCAGTTCGGTGTGCGGGGCGTGCAGGTCGAACGCGGTCACCGCGGTGCCCCAGTAGTCGACGTAGCGGTAGGACCGCGTGGCCGGGACGGTCTCGACGCGGTTGAGGATGACGTTCTGCCGCGAATCCGACCGCGGCGTCAGCCGCGCCTCGTTGAACGACGCGGTCACCGGCGACTTGTAGGCATACCCGGTCGAGTGCACCACCCGCAGCCGCCACATCAGATCTCGCCTTCCTCGATGACCACCGCACCGTTGTGGCCGGCGTCGTGCCACGCCACCCACGGCGCGGAGTGGAAGTACTGCAGCGCCAAGGCTTCTCCGACGTCGGCGCACGTCTTCTGCAGGTTGGCCAGCCGCTGCTCCAGCGACTCGAGCAGCACGCCGGGCTGCAGGAACTCCAGCTCGCTGCGCGCGCGGCCCAGCAGCCGTTGCGCCTCGGCGGTGGCCCCGAGCCGGTTGTGCGGCCGGTTCATCAGCTCGTCGAGGCTGTGCTCGGCCAGCCGCAGCGAGAAGAAGATCGACCGCGGGAACAGCCGGTCCAGCAGCATGAACTCCACGACCCGGCCCGCGTCGAGCACGCCGCGATAGGTGCGCAGATACGTGTCGTGCGCACCCGCCGAGCGCAGCAGCGTCACCCACGCCGGCGACGACGCGCTGTCGCCGACCCGCGACAGCAGCAGCCGCACCGTCATGTCGACGCGCTCGATCGCGCGGCCCAGCACCATGAACCGGTACCCGTCGTCGCGCGACAACGTCGAATCGGCCAGCCCGGCGAACATCGCGGCGCGTCCCTCGACGAACGACAAGAACTCATGCGGCCCAAGACGTTTGGCGGCGCGTTCACGTTCGGCCAGCGCGTTGTAGGTGGTGTTGAGGCACTCCCAGATCTCGGTGGACGTGACTTCGCGTGCGCCGCGGGCATTTTCGCGGGCCGCCGAGATCGCGTCGACGATCGAGCCCTGGGTGCCGCGGCTGAACGCCACGATGTCGGTCAGCGACCACACATCGAGCGGCTGGTCGGGCGGTTCCATGCCCAGCACCCGCAGCAGCGTGCGCGACGCCTGGTCGGGGTCGACGCTGGAATCCTCGAGCAGCTGGTGCACGGTCACGTCGAGGATGCGCGCGGTGTCGTCGGCGCGTTCGACGTAGCGGCCGATCCAGTACAGCGACTCGGCGTTGCGGGCCAACATGTCAGATCACCACCGCCTACTGCTGCTGCTGGTCTTGGGTCTGCGAGTCGGAGCTTTCGGCCTTGGGCCCGCGCGCGGACTTCGGCAGTTTGCGCACCACCTCGGCGGCGCCCAGCTCGCGGTCGGCGACCGAGGTGCGCGAGGCCAGCACCCAGGTGTCCTTGGACCCGCCGCCCTGGCTGGAGTTCACCACCAGCGAGCCTTCGGGCAGCGCGACGCGGGTCAGCCCGCCGGGCAGCACCCACACGTCGTCGCCGTCGTTGACCGCGAACGGCCGCAGGTCGACGTGCCGGGGCACCAGCTGGTCCCCGATCTGGGTCGGCACCGTCGACAGCTGCATCACCGGCTGGGCGATCCAGCCGCGCGGGTCGCTGCGGATCTTCTTGGCGATCGCGTTGAGCTCCTTGTCGGAGGCGTCGGGGCCGAACACGATGCCGTAGCCGCCGGAGCCCTCGACCGGTTTGATCACCAACTCGTCGATGCGGTCGAGCACCTCTTCGCGTTCGTCGTCGAGCCAGCAGCGGAACGTGTCGACGTTGGCCAGCAGCGGCTTCTCGCCCAGGTAGTACTCGATGATCGTCGGCACGTAGGTGTAGACGAGTTTGTCGTCGCCAACGCCGTTGCCGACCGCGCTGGAGATCACGACGTTGCCGGCGCGGGCGGCGTTGAGCAGGCCGGCCACCCCGAGCACCGAGTCGGGCCGGAACTGCATCGGGTCGAGGAACGCGTCGTCGATGCGGCGGTAGATGACGTCGACCTGCCGCTCCCACTCCGTGGTGCGCATGTAGACGGCGTTGTCGCGGCAGAACAGGTCGCGGCCCTCGACCAGCTCGACGCCCATCTGGCGGGCCAGCAGCGAATGCTCGAAGTAGGCCGAGTTGTAGACGCCGGGGGTCAGCACGACGACGGTCGGGTCGGCGACGTTGTTGGCCGCCGCGTTGCGCAGCGCCCGCAGCAGGTGGGACGAGTAGTCGCCGACCGCACGCACCCGGTGCGTGGCGAACAGGTTCGGGAACACCCGCGCCATGGTGCGGCGGTTCTCCATCACGTAGGAGACGCCCGACGGGGACCGCAGGTTGTCCTCGAGCACCCGGAAGTCGCCCTTGGCGTCACGGATCAGGTCGATGCCCGCGACGTGGATGCGCACGCCGTTGGGCGGCAGGATGCCGGCGGCCTCGCGGTGGAAGTGCTCGCAGGAGGTGATCAGCCGGCGCGGGATGACGCCGTCGCGCAGGATCTCCTGTTCGCCGTAGATGTCGTCGAGATAGAGCTCGAGCGCCTTGACCCGCTGGATGATGCCGCGTTCGAGGCGGGTCCACTCCGCGGCCGAGATGACGCGCGGCACCAGGTCGAGCGGGAACGGCCGTTCCTGACCCGACAGCGAGAACGTGATGCCCTGGTCGACGAACGCGCGGCCCAGCGCTTCGGCGCGGGCCTCCAGCTCGGAGGCGTCCGAGGGGGCCAGTTCGGTGTAGATGCCCTTGTACGGTCCCCGGACGTTGCCCTGGTTGTCGAACATCTCGTCGAAGGCGGCCGCGTAGCTGCCGAGCTCGCTGTAGCCGGCAAAGACGCCCTCGTACCGTTTGGCGGCCTTACCGCTGCCGTTGCCGCGCGAGCGCGCGGTCGAGGTCGGGGCGGCGGTATCCGCGCCCCGCGCGCGGGGCGTTCGCAGGCTCACCCCTGACATGCTGCAACACTTCGGACATTTCGGCAGGCCAGCGGACTCACTTTGGGCATTTACCCACTGCGCTGGTAACCTGAACCCTCGCTGCCCGCCGAGCGGGCGCCACCAGACTTTGGGCAACCCCTACAGCATTTACGAAGGACTACACGCGTGGCCAACATCAAGTCGCAGGAAAAGCGGATCAAGACCAACGAGCGCCGTCGGCTGCGCAACAAGTCGGTCAAGTCGTCGTTGCACACGGCGGTCCGCGGGTTCCGGGAGGCCATCGAGGCCGGCGACAAGGACAAGGCCGCCGAGCTGCTCGTGTCGACCAGCCGCAAGCTGGACAAGGCCGCCAGCAAGGGCGTGATCCACAAGAATCAGGCCGCCAACCGCAAGTCGGCTCTGGCGTCGGCGCTCAACAAGCTCTGACCGACGCCGCAGCCTCAGTCGTCGATGAGTTCGGCGACCTTTCTCACCGTTGACTCCAGCGCGAAGTCGGCGTCCGCTGCTGCGCCCTTCACGTCGGCGTTGAGCGCGGCCACCAGCCGCATCGCCTCCGCGACCGAAGTGCGTGACCACCGCCGCGCCTGCTTCTGCGCCTTCTGCACCCGCCACGGCGGCATGCCCAGCTCCGACGCCAGCCGGTAGGGGTCCCCGGACAGCGGCCCGACCCGGGCGATCGTGTGCACGGCCTCGGCCAGCGCGTCGGCGAGCACCACCAGGGGTTCGCCGCGCATCATCGCCCACCGCAGCGCTTCCGCCGCGCCGGCGACGTCACCGGTGACGGCCTTGTCGGCGATGTCGAAACCCTTCACCTCCGCCTTGCCGGAGTGATAGCGGCGGACGGCCGCGGCGTCGACCGCGCCGCCGGTGTCGGTCACCAACTGCGAACAGGCAGCGGCCAATTCGCGCAGATCCGAGCCGATGGCGTCGAGTACCGCGGTGACCGTGTCGTCGCCGACTTTGGCCTTCAGCGCGCGGAACTCGCGGCGGACGAAATCGGCGCGTTCGGCGGCCTTGGTGATGCGGGCGCACGGATGAACTTGTGCGCCAAGCTTCTTGAGCTGATCGGCCAGCGCCTTGGCGCGCCCGCCGCCGGAGTGCACGACGACCAGCATGGTGCCCGGCGGCAGGTCGGCGGCGGCGTCGGCGATCAGCGTGACCGCGTCCTTGCCGGCCTCGCCCGCGGCCTCGAGCACCACGACGCGCTCCTCGGCGAACAGCGACGGGCTCAGCAGCTCGGCGAGCTCACTGGTGCTGACGTCGCCGGCGCGCAGCCGGTCGACCGGAACGTCCTGGGTGCCGGCCTTCTTGCGGGCGTCGCGCAGCACCGCCGCGACCGCGCGTTCGACCAACAACTCCTCGTCCCCGAGCACCAGGTGCAGCTGTGCCTCATCGCTCACCCCCCGATCGTGTCACGTCCGGCCGACAGCCCCGACACCGTCCACGCCAGCAGGCAGATCGTGGCGCCGAACGCGGCCCGACGCACCCAGCGCCAGCGCCACGCGCCGACGAGGGCCGCGCCGGACAGCGCGATCAGCACCACACCCGCCGGGCCGGACGGCACCGTCAGCGACGCCCCCGGCACCCCCGCCGCCCACCGCGCCACGCCCAGCAGCCACCACAGTTCGGGTCCGGTGAAGCGGATCAGCAGCCCGGCCCCGGCCGGCCACAGCGGGCTCAGCGCGGCCGCCGCGGTGCCGACGATGGTGATCGGCGGAATGACCGGCGCCGCCGCGAGGTTCGCGGCCACCGCCACCACGCTGAACGTGCCGGCCATCCCGGCGACGAGCGGCGCGGTCACCAGTTGCGCGGCGACGGCGACGCTGACCGCGTCGGCCAGCGGTTTGGGCCAGCCGCGCGCGACGAGCCGGCGTGACCACACCGGCGCGATCACGACGAGCGCGGCCGTCGCCGAAACCGACAGCGCGAACCCGACGTCGACCGCCAACTCCGGAGTCGCGATCATCAGCGCGAGCACGCTGGCCGACAACGCGGGGATGGCCTGGCGTCGCCGATGTGACAACACCGCCAGCAGGGTGATCGCCCCCATCACCGCGGCCCGCAGCACGCTGGCCGTGGGCTGCACGACGACGACGAACGCCAGCAGCGCGACGGCGGCGATGCCGACCGCGACGCGCGGCCCGATCAGCCCCGCCGACAGCAACACCGCGCCGCACACGATCGTGACGTTCGCCCCGGACACCGCGGTCAGATGCGTCAGCCCCGACGCCCGGAACTCGTCGGTGGTCAGGCGCGGCACCGCCGAGGTGTCGCCCAGCACCAGCGCCGGCAGCATCGCGGCCTGATCGACCGGCAGCGCGCGCCGTGCGGCGTCGGCGAAATCCGCGCGCACCCCGGCGGCCGCGCGGTGGATCGCCGCGGCCTCACCCAGCGTCGGGTCTCCGACCGCCGACAGCACCGCCACCGACAGGTCGCGGCGAGTCGGGCGGCCGATCCTCGCGCGGAACCGGACCGGTGTGCCTGCGGTCAGCTCGGTGAGGTCGTTGGTCGACGCGAAGACCAGGACCCGGCCGGACGTCTCGCGGCCGTCGAGGTACAGCAGCGAGGCCCGGAACATGGTCCGGTTCCCGCCGAGCGCCCGCGGGGTCTCCGTGGGTGTGACGACGACGGCGGCGAGCGTGCCGTAGCGCTGGGCGACCGGGTGCTGGCGTAGTTCGGCGACCTGCAATCCGATCGCGATCGCGAACGCCGTCGCCACGGCCGCGACCGCCAGCACACCCGCCCGGGTGTTGCGGTCCGCTCGGCGTGCATCACCGAACCGGCCCGCCGCCGCCGTCAGCGCGGCCGCGGCGACCGCAGCGACCACCGAACCCACGGTGTGCCAGAGGATGCCCGCCGCGGTGACCGCCCACGCAGTCGCTGCTGCCGGGACGAGGCGCAGGTCGATCGGGGCCGCACCGGCGTCGCCCACCGCCGTCACACATGAACGAGGTTGCGCAGCTTGTCGAGCCGCGCCGGCCCGATGCCGTCGACGTCGCCAAGCTGCTCGACGGACGAGAACCGGCCGTTGGCGTCCCGCCAGGCGATGATCGCGGCCGCGGTCACCGGCCCGATCCCGGGCAGCGCGTCGAGTTGTTCGAGTGTGGCGGCGTTCAGGTCCACCGAACCGCCCTGCGGCGCGTCGAGTCCCTGCGCCGGCGGCGCGTTCGCGGTCGTCGCCGTGTCGGTGGTGACCGAACTGCCCATCGCGGCAGGCTCGCCCGGCGGCGCGGCGATCCCGACCACGATCTGCTCGCCGTCGGCCACCCGGCGGGCCATGTTCAGCCCCAGCAGATCCGCACCGTCGAGCGTCCCGCCCGCGGCGCTCAGCGCGTCGGCGATGCGCGCACCCGCGTCCAGGGTGACGAGCCCGGGTTTGTGCACCAGCCCGACGACGCTGACCACCACGGGCCCGGCCGGTTCGGCGTCGGGTGGCGGGCTCGTCGACGAAACCATCTGCACCGGAGGCAGTTTCGCGGCAGCCACCGCCGGGGTGTCGTTACGCATCAGCGCGAACACCGTCACCAGCACCGCGATCACCCCCACCCCGGCGAGTGCGAGCATCCCCGCGCGCCCCGGATCGGCACGCACCGCCGCGACCCAGCCCGCCACGCCACCGGCCGGCGCCTCGGGCAGCCAGCGGGTCAGTGCGGTGTCCGGGGGCCCGGCGTCGCCGTCGGTGTCGCCGCCGGTATCGGTCTCGACGTCGGCGCCGAGTCGGCGCTGCAATCGTTCGGCAGGCAGTTCGGTTCGCATGTCTCGCACGCTAGGCCCGGGCGCCGACCCGCAGCGGTGTCCGAGGCCGCGCGCGACGCGCCCTGTGGATGAAATCAGCGTTGGGGATTACTCGACTGTTTACAGTTGTCGCTGTGGAGCGTCGAGTGCCGGTCGTCGCCGGCATCACGTTCGCGGTGTTGTACGGCGTTGCACTGCTGACGGTTCCGCCGCTGCCCGGCATCGATTCGTCGGGTCTCGACGTCGTCGCCCATGTCAACGACCACGCCGCGGCGATGCGCACCCAGGCGTTGTTGGTGACGTTCGCGTCGCTGGCGCTCGTCGTGGTGCTCAGTCAGGCCCGCAGTCGGCTCACCGGGCCGTACGCATACATGTTCACCATCGGCGCGGCGGTGGTGCTGGCCAAGATCACCATCGCCACGTGGTTCACCGCGGGACTCGCGCTGCACCCGGGCGAACTCGGCTCCGCGACGGCGCGCACCATCACCGACGTCGTGACGATGTCGGTCCCCGTCCTGACCGTCGCCAACATCATGGTCGCCGCGCCGATCCTGTTGGCGGCGAACGAGGGTCGCTTCCCGCGCTGGGTCGGCATCGCCGCGGCGGTCTTCGGTGTCGAGCAACTGATCGAGACGATCACGATCATCGGTCCGCCGGGAAGCTTCATCTCACCGGGCGGACCGATGAACCTCTATTTGGGTGGACCGCTGTTCGTGCTGTTCTTCCTGGCGCTCGGCGTGGCGCTGTCGCTGCCGGAAGATGCGGGTTCGGACGCGCCGGCCGGTTCGCCCGCCTCAGACGACGTGGAGTCAGGCGACACGGCGGGTGACTCAGCGGGTTCCGACGCTCCGGCCGACTCCTCGGCCGCGGTGTCCGGTTCGTCGCCGGGCTCGGATTCGGTTGGCTCCGACCGGGACTGACGACGCGGCTCCGTGACGCGCGATGGCACCGGATCGGCCAGCGATTCACGCACATCGTCGACGGCGGTGACGACCGCGTCGCGCACCACCGCGCCGGCCGTGCCGATCGAGCGGGCCGCCGTGCGCGCCCCCGCCGCGACCGCCGCCGCAGGGTCCCCCGTCGACGCCAACATCTGCGCGGCGGCGTCGGCTGTCTGCACCGCCCCGAGCAAGACGAGTTCACCCGCCTGGAAGACGACGGCGGTGACGACGTTGACCGCCGCGACGGCCAGCACCTGCGGCAGTGTCCGGGCACCGGTTTCGGTGGGTGCCGGCGGCGGCAGCGGCTGATTCAGCGCGGCGGAGATGTTCGCGCGCGCAGTGGCCACCGCCCGCAGGAAGTCCGCGGGGCGCGTCGCGGCCGACGCCACGTTGATGAACTCGACGACCCCCACCCCCAGGCTGTTGAACGCCTTCGGGACGACCCGGTACACGTCGTTCTCCAGCAGCGGTGTCAGCGCGGCGTTCGCGGGCCCGGTGACAGATGCCGCGGCGGCGCCGAGCGCCCGCGTCAGCGACCGCGTCGTCGTCAGCGTGCCCACAAACTGCGCGGGGCTCAGTGCCGCGCCGACGGGCACAGTCACCGCGGCCTGTACGGCGTAGGGACAGATGATGCTGCAGTACTCGAACTGGTTGCGGAGGAACGCCACCGGGATCGCGCCGAGCGGCGGCGCTCCGGCGGTGAGATGTACCGAAGGACTCGCGGAAGTCGCGGGCACGGTGTCCGGTACCGGCGCCACAGTCGCGGCTGCGATCACCGCCGTCGCAGCCATCGAGGCAATGCCCGCCGCACCCATGCGATAGACACGTACGCGGACGCCCCGCGGTTCGATCGGCCGGGAATCGCCCGGTTCGCGTCGATGGCGCACTAGCATTCCCCCGGTGGCGACGTTGCAGCGATACACCGACCGTCGAGTGCTGATCACCGGAGCCGGGTCGGGCATCGGTCAGGCCACCGCGCTGCGCATCCTCGACGAGGGTGGCACCGTGGTCGCCGCCGACATCAGCGAGTCGGGGCTGGCCGACACCGCAACCCAGGCGGGCGACACCGGCGGTCGGCTGACGACCGTCGTGCTCGACGTCGGCAGCGAGGAATCGGTGATCGCCGGTGTGCAGCGCGCCGTCGACGCGATGAACGGACTCGATGCACTGGTCAACGGGGCCGGGATCCTGCGCTCGTGGCATTTCGCCGACACCACGCTGGCCGACTTTGAGCACGTGCTGCGGGTCAACCTCGTAGGGACATTCCTGGTCACCCGCGAAGCGTTACCGGCGCTGCGGGCCGGCACCGCCGCCGCCGTCGTGAACTTCAGTTCCACCTCGGCCAACTACGCGCACCCCTATATGGCGGCCTACGCCGCGTCCAAGGGCGGCATCCAGGCGATGACGCACACGCTGGCGCTCGAGTTCAGCAAGGAGAACATCCGGTTCAACTGTGTGCAACCGGGTTCCATCTCGTCGGGAATGACTGACGGCACCGGACAGTCCAAGCAGAGCGTCGGGCCGGGACTGCCCGACGACGCCGACTACACGCTGTTCGGGAAGATCATGCCGACCCTGGCGGTCGAGGGCGGCGGGATGTTCGCCCGGCCCGACGCGGTCGCCGCCGTGGTCGCGATGCTGGCCGCGCCGGAGGCGTACTTCGTCACCGGCACCGAGGTCCGCATCGACGGCGGCACCCACATGTGATCGATTGACACCGAGGAGAATCCGTGACACCTGACCGGCCCCTGCGCGTCATTCAGTGGACGACCGGCAACATCGGCCGCCGGTCGCTGCACGCGATCATCGGCCGCGACGACATGGAGCTGGTCGGTGTGTACGCCCACGGCGCCGACAAGGTGGGTGTCGACGCCGCGGAGCTGGCCGGCTGGCCTCAGCCCACCGGCGTCGCCGCCACCAACGACATTGAGGCGCTGCTGGCCCAACGCCCCGACGCGTGCTGTTACAACCCGCTGTGGCCCAACATCGACGAACTGGTCCGCCTGCTCGAGGCCGGGGTCAACGTGTGCTCGAGCGCCGCGTGGATCACCGGCGGCAAGCAGACTCCCGAAGACCTCGACCGCATCCGGAAGGCTTGCGAGAAAGGCAATTCCACGATCTTCGGTAGCGGTGCGCACCCCGGGATGACGAACATGGTCGGCATGGTGCTCAGCGGCGCCTGCGAACGCGTCGACGAGATCCGCATCACCGAGTCGGTGGACTGCTCGACCTACGAGTCGGCGGGAACACAGACCGCGATGGGCTTCTCGCAGGACGCCGACACCCCCGGACTCGCCGAGAGCGTCCGCCGCGAGAGCGAGGTGTTCGCCGAATCCGCGGCAATGATGGCCGACGCGATCGGCGCCACCCTCGACCGGATCACCTTCGACGTCGAATTCACCACGGCCACCGGCGATTCCGATCTCGGGTTCATGACGATCCCGAAGGGCACGGTCGCCGGCGTGTACGGCTACCACCGCGGCTGGGTCGGCGACCGCAACGTCGTCAGCGTCGGGTTCAACTGGATCATGGGCGAACACGTCACTCCCCCGAAGCCGCTCGAACACGGGCATGTCATCCAGGTGTTCGGGGTGCCCAACATGCGCACCGTGCTGCACTGCCTGCCGCCGCGGGACTGGACCGAACCCGGCTTCATGGGTCTGGGCATGATCTACACCGCGCTGCCGGTCACCAATGCCGTGCCGGCGGTGGTCGCCGCCGCGCCGGGGATCGTGACGCTGAAGGACCTGCCTCCAGTAACCGGTCGCGCCGCAGTCGGCTAAAGCCGTTGCGTCAGCGTCGGTTTGCCGGGCCCGCTGAGGTCGTCGAGCGCTGCCGGCCGCCCGGTCATCGCCATCATCAGCGCTTCACCCGGTCCGGTCACCTCGGGTCCGCTGCCGTGCGTCCAGTCGACGTCGGTCGCGCGTAGCGTCAGGCCCCTGATTCGTCGGCCCGCGCCGAGGCGCGCGTTTCCCGGGATCAGGGGCAGGATCCGCACCAGCCGGTCGGCGGGAATGGTGCGCGGCCGGTGCAGGGCGCGCCGGATGTCCTGATGGTGCACCGTGCCGTCGACGAGCGCGATCATCCCGCCGAACCCCGCGGTCAGACCCGACGGCCGCAAATGGCTGCGCAGGCCGTCGAGTAGCTCGTCGGTCGACAGCGCCGAAAGCTCGTCGACACCCACCTGGTTGGCGCGTACCACCCACCCCTTGGCGAACCTGCGCGCCAGGCCGAGCGCACCCAACCCTTCGTAGCTGATCACGTGAGCGACAACGTCTTTCACCGTCCACCGCGTACACAGGCTGGGGTGCGCCCACTCCTGCGGCGTCAGATCCGCGAGCAGGTCGGCCAGATCGGCCCGCTCGTCGTAGGCCATCCGCATCAGGTCGGACATCACCGACCCTCGACGAGTTCGCCGTAGCGGCGCAGGTACAGCGGCCAGCCGCCGTCGCCGTCGACCCCCGAGGCGACCGACTCCCAGCCGTCACCGTGGCGGTCGATGTGGCGGTGTTCGAGCGTGACGCGGGTCCGGCCGTCGGGCGCCGCGGTGAACAGCACCTCGACCTCGCTGGCCTTCGACGGGTCGGTCTGCACCTGCCACGTCGGGCCGATGTCCCACAGGAACACCACGCGGTCGGGCGGCTCGTAGGCGACGACCCGGGCCCATCGGCACTCGCTGCCGTCGCTGCCGCGGTCGTAGATGTGGCCGCCGACGCGGCATTCGAACACCGTCTCGACGATCGGCACGCCCAGCAGGTTGTGCTCGCGCGGTTTGAAATCGCCGAACCGCTCGGTGAACACCCGGAACGCCTTCTCGATCGGCGCGTTGACGGTGATCTCGCGCCGGACGACGGTCGACTGGGCAGCGTTCATGGTGGGTCTCCTTCATCTTCGACGAGTTCTTTGAAACCGTCCAGGGCGCGCAGCCAGAACCGGTCGAGTTCGTCGCGCATCGCCGCGAGTCCCGCGGGCTCCAACTGGTAGACGCGCCGTGTCCCCTCGGCGCGGTCGCAGACCAGGCCGGCGCGCTTGAGCACTTTGAGGTGCTGAGACACCGCCGGCCTGCTGACCGGCAGATCGGCGGCCAGTTCACCGACCGCCATCGGCCGGTGCGCAAGGCGCTCGACGATCGACCGCCGGGTGCGGTCTGCCATCGCCACCCACGCGTCGGCGTCTTGGTAAGTGGACACGAACGGTAAGCTAGCACTTACCGATGAGCCCGACAAGGGTCGCCGAGAGTGCGGTTGTGTACGTAAATCGCGAGTGAAGGCGCGAACAAGCGTGCGCTCGGCGTGAAAAAGGGCCTTAGTCGGCGACCTGCACGACGACGCCGATCGCGCCCGCGCCGACGTGAATCGACAGCACCGGCCCCATGTCGGTGACGATCAGCGGGTCCACCTGCGGCAGCCGGTCGGTCAGCGCTGCGCCGAGCTGATCGGCGCCGTCGTGGTTGTCCACGTGGTGCACCGCGATCGACGCGCGCCGCTCCCCGACCAGGTCGACGACGCGGTCGACCATCGCGGCGTGCGCCTTGCCGATCGTCCGGATGCGCTGATCGAGCACCAGCCTGCCGTCGACGTCGAGGGCCAGCAGCGGTTTGAGTGAGAGCGCGGTGCCCAGCCAGGACGCCGCGGTGCCGATCCGCCCGCTGCGCCGCAGATTGTCGAGCCGGTGCACGACGATGAACGCGGAGGTGCGTTCGACCGCCGAACGGGCCGCCGCCTCAACGGAATCGACGTCGGCTCCGGTCGCTGCGGCACGCGCGGCGGCCAGCGCGGTGAAGCCGACACCCATCGCCGCCGACCGCGAGTTCACCACCCGCACCGAGGACCCGAACTCGCGGGCGGCTTGCACTGCCGAGCTGTACGAACTCGACAGCGCCGCCGAAAGGTGCACGGCGACAACACCGTCGCCGTCGCTGTCGCTCAGCGCGTGCTGGTAGGCCTCGGCCAGGTCGGCCGGCGCGGCGCCCGCGGTACTGGCCCGCGGGACCGCGTGGATGTCGTAGGGCACCTCGTCGACACCGTCGCGCAGGTCGATCAGGTCGACCAGCACGTGCAGCGGGACCTGACGGATGTTCCACTGCTTCAACTCGTCGGGCGCCAACCGCGACGACGAGTCGGTGACCACCACTACGGACATGCGATGCCGGCTTCGGCGAGCGCCTTGAGCATCAGGTCCGCCACCGCCCGGTGCCCCTCGAAGTTCCAGTGGATGCCGTCGGGGTTGCCCTGACCGCTCATCACGTACTCGCCGACCGCCGCCTTGAGGTCGACGAGCGGAACGTCGTGCTGCTCGGCCCATTCGGTGATCGCCCGGACGGTGCCCTCGCGGCCGTGGTGCGCCTTGCCGTAGGTCTCGGCGATGTGCACCGACGGCAGGCAGGCGACGACGGGTATGCCGGGCCGGTTGAAATCGATCGCACCGCGGGTCATCTCGAGGTACTCGGCGGTCAGGTGCGGTGGCAGCGCGGCCCGCGACACCGGCGACAGCCGCGGCTGAACCCACCCGTACCCGTCGCGAACCCAGCGCCGCAGGAACGGCGGCCGCACGTAGCGGATCAGCTCACGCAGCGCGGTCGGCAAGGGCGAGGGCAGCGAGTCCATGCCACCGGTTGCGAACACCACGGCGCCGGCCCGCGGCAACGCCGCCCACGCGCGGGGGTCCTGCGTGGCCGCCCACCACACGTCGCGACAGGTCCAGCCGATCCGCCCGATCACCTCGACATCCCAGTCCAGTTGTGTGGCAACGAGGTTGGGCCAGATGCGGGGATCGTCGGCGGGCAGGCCGCCGGTGGGGCCGTAGTACGACAGCGAGTCGCAGAAGACCAGCAGCGTGGGGCGTTCAGAGGACATCGCCGGCCACCTGCGCCGAGGCGTTCCACACGTCGAGCCGCCACCGGATGCCCTGAGCAGTGGCGTCGGCGTCGCTGTGGCCGGACAGCTGCACCCAGCTGGCGTTGCCCATGCCGCCGAGAATCGGCCAGTTGTCGACCGGCAGGGCGAGCAGCGCGGCGGTCAAGGCCGCGATCAGACCGCCGTGCGCGACCAGCACCACGGGCCGGTCGGGATCGACGGCACCCCAGTCGGTCTGCTGCTCGATCAGCTCGCTCACCGCGGGCATACTGCGCGACGCGACGTCGACGCGGCTCTCCCCGCCCGGCGGTGCCCACCGAGAGTCGTTGCGCCACACCATCCGAGCACCGGGCGCGACGGCGTCGACCTCATGGTGCGTCAGGCCCTGCCACTCCCCAAGATGCGTTTCGCGCAGCCGGACGTCGGCCTGCACCGGCACGCCGGAGCGGTCACCGAGCACGATCGCGGTGTCGAATGCGCGCCGCAGATCCGAGGACACGATCACCAGCGGTTGGCGTTTGGCCAGCACCTCGGCCGCCGCGAGGGCCTGCTCCTTGCCGAGGTCGGTCAGGTCGGTGTCGAGCTGACCCTGCATCCGGCTGCCCGCGTTGTACTCGGTCTGGCCGTGCCGCAGCATCACCAGGCGCCGGACCCTCACTGGTCGCCTTCCGCTGCGGGCGGCGCGTCGACGTCGATCGGCAGCGTCGGGCAGTCGCGCCACAACCGGTCCAGCGCATAGAAATTGCGTTCGTCCTGATGCTGGATGTGCACGACGATGTCGACGTAGTCGAGCAGGGTCCAGCGGCCCTCGCGGGCGCCTTCGCGGCGGGCGGGCTTGTGCCCGGCCAGGCGCATCTTCTCCTCGACCTCGTCGACGATCGCATTGACCTGCCGCTCGTTGGAGGCCGACGCGATCACGAAGCAGTCGGTGATCACGAGTTGGCCCGAGACGTCGATGACGACGACATCGTCGGCGAGTTTGGACGCGGCCGCCTGTGCGGCCACCGTGGCCATGCGGACGGCTTCGTCGGAGGCGCTCATTGATGCTTCCCCTGTGTTGTGAGTGATTGGGCGGCATAGAGTTTGCGTTTGGTGACGTACTGGACGACACCGTCGGGCACCAGGTACCAGATCGGCCGGTTCTCCTCCGCGCGCTTGCGGCAGTCGGTGGACGAGATCGCCAGCGCGGGCACCTCGACGAGTTGCAGCGCGTCGTCGGGCAGTTCTTTGATCGCCGCCGCGATGTGCTTGCCGTCGAGCTCGTAGCCCGGCCTGCTCACCCCGACGAAGTTGGCGATCGAGAACATCTCCTCGAAGTTCTGCCACGTCAGGATCGACGCCAGCGCGTCGGCGCCGGTGATGAAGAACAGGTCGGCGTCCGGGTTGAGCCGATGCAGGTCCCGCAGGGTGTCCTTGGTGTAGGTGGGCCCGCCCCGGTCGATGTCGACACGGCTCACGCTGAACCGCGGATTGGACGCGGTCGCGATGACCGTCATCAGATAGCGGTCCTCGGGGGCGGTGACGTCGCGGCCCTTCTGCCACGGCTGGCCGGTCGGCACGAAGACCACCTCGTCGAGCTCGAACCGGTCGGCCACCTCGCTGGCGGCGACCAGGTGCCCGTGGTGGATGGGGTCGAACGTTCCACCCATCACGCCGAGCCTGCGCCTTTGAGCCACGAACAGCCAGCTTACGGCAGTAGCCGAGCCGCTCAGACGGGTGAGAGCCGATGCGCACCGAGACGTTCGGACACCTCGAACGACGCCCGGTCGGCGCGGTAGACGTCGCGGGCGTACTCGACGCAGCGCCCCGCAGCGTCCTCGGTGCGGCGCGTCAGCAACGTGCCCGCCGAGCCCGCGCGCACGCCGAGCTGGGCACTCGAGGCGTCGTCGAGCACGATCGACTCCAGCACCGCAGTCGATCGCGCCAGGTCGATGCCATACCGGTCGCGCAGCACCGCCCACAGCGACCCGTCCCCGGACTCGTCGAGGATGCCCGGGGTGAGATCCGCCGGCAGGAACGTCGTCTCCAGCGCAAACGGGACGTCATCGACCGAACGCAGCCGATGGAAGGCGTGCACCATCGCGCCGTCCTCGAGTCCCAGCGCGAGCTGCACCGCCGGGGTCGGGTGCTGGTGCTCGGCCCACAGCAGGCGGGCCGCCGGGCGCAGGCCCAGCCGCGCCACCTCCTCGGAGAAGCTGCCGATGTGAAAACGCACCCGCGGTTCGGCGACGAACGTGCCGCGCGGCGGCTTGCGGTAGACCACCCCCTCGCTCTCCAGCAGCGACAGCGCCTGACGGGCGGTCATCCGGCTGACCCCGTGCTGCTCGGCCAGCTCACGCTCCGACGGCAGCAGGGTATGGGGCCCGAGCTGCTCGGTTTCGATGCGGTCGCGAACCAGGGCGGCGATCGCGATGTAGCGCGGGGTGGCCGGCGGCATGCTCGCAGCGTAGCCGGGAAAACCGCCCCGCAGCACGCGTCGATCACGAACCACATGGTCTATGCCATCGATTCGTTAACAGTCTGTGTCAACGGTTGACGACGGTTCGCATGCACTCCATACTTCGGTTCAACCAGATGGTCTATACCACCGGAGGGAACGATGTCGGCACCAGATCCAGCGGTTTCCAGCGACGCCGCCGAGCTCGCGCAGTTCGGCTACAAACAAGCCCTCGAACGCCGCACCGGACGATTCGCGTCCTTCGCGGTGGCGTTCGCGTTCGTCTCGATCGCGACCGGCATCTTCACCACCTACGGGTCGGTGCTCAACTCATCGGGTCCGGTCGGCATCTGGACGTGGCCGATCGCCGTGATCGGACAGTTGGCGGTGGCGTTCGCGCTCGGCGCGCTGGCCGCCAGGATCCCGGTGACCGGCTACCACTACCAGTGGATGTCGCGGCTGGCCAACCCCGTGCTGGGGTGGATCCTGGGCTGGATCTCGTTCACCTTCCTGGCGATCGTGGTGGTCGCCGTCGACTACACGATCGCGTCGACGATCATGCCGGTGCTGCTCAACTACGAGGCCACCGCGACCATCACGTGGCTGGTCACCGCCCTCGTCCTGACGGGTCAGGCGCTGCTGGTGGCGTTTTCGACGCCGTGGGCCGAGCGGGTCAACAACAGCCTGGTCACCCTCGAACTCGTCGGCATGGTCGCGTTGACCCTGCTGCTGTTCGTCGTCGCGGCGATCCGCGGCGAGGTGGACGTCGCGAACCTGTTCAGCAAGGGCGCCGTTGCTACCGAGGGCTTCTGGAGCTTCGGGGACCTGACCTCGGCGGGGCCGTGGATGCTCGGCTTCCTGCTCGGCGCGTTCACCATCGTCGGCTTCGAGTCGGCGGCGAACCTGGCCGAGGAGACCAACGACCCGGAACGCGTTGTGCCCCGGGCGATGTGGCAGGCCGTGCTGGCCTCGGGCGTGTTGGGCTTCCTGTTCATCGTCGCGGTGACGCTGGCCGCCGGCGACCCCGTCGCGCTCGCCGAATCGGGCACCCCGATCGCCGACGTCATCGAGAACACGCTCGGCTCGGCCGTGGCCACCCTGCTGTTGATCATGGTGGTGCTGGCGATCTTCGCCTGCGGTTTGGTCATCATGATCACCGGTGTGCGGCTGACGTGGGCGATGTCGCGCGACGAACGGTTCCCCGGCTGGCAGCAGTGGGGCCAGATCTCGAACCGCTTCCGCACCCCGTTCAAGGCGACGGTGCTGTATTTCGTGCTCGCGCAACTGATTCTGGCGATCTTCTCGCAGTCGGAGACCGCCCTGTTCACGCTCTTCAGTGCCGCGACGCTGCTGCCCGCGGTGATGTACGCCTCGACGGTGGTGCTCTACCTGATCAAGCGCAAGTCGCTGCCCGAGAGCGACAAGTTCAACCTCGGCGCCTGGGAGATCCCGGTGCTCGTCGTCGCGGTCGTGTGGCTGGCGTTCGAGCTCGCGTTGTTCCGGGACTCGAGTTTCAAGGAGGCGTGGGCATACGTCATCGTGATGTGGGTGATCGGCGCCTGCTACCTCGGCTATCTGCTGGCCACCCGCGGCCGGCACGGGCTGACCATGCCCGGCATGGAGTCGATCGACGCCGAACTCGAGCATGAAGCGGAGAAAGGCTGAGCATGCGTCACGTCCTGGCGATCGACCAGGGCACCTCCGGAACGAAGGCCGTGGTGGTCGACGACACCGGCCAGGTGGTGTCGATCTCCGAGGTTCCGTTGCGGCCGCAGTATCTGCCCGGCGGCGGCGTCGAACAGGACCCCGAGGAACTGTTCGACTCCGTGGTCACCGCGGGACGGCAGGCGCTGGCGCAGGCGGGCGTGCCGGTGGCGGCGGTCGGGCTGGCCAACCAGGGTGAGACCGTGCTGGCCTGGGACCGCGACACCGGGCGGCCCCTGACCCCGGCGGTGGTCTGGCAGGACCGGCGGTCGGCGACGATCTGCGAGCCGCTGTCGGCGTCGGCGGCCGCCGTCGCCGAACGCACAGGCCTGGTGCTCGACCCCTACTTCTCGGCACCGAAAATGGCGTGGCTGCGGGCGAATTCGACGACCGCGGGCGTCGTCACCACCACCGACACCTGGCTGGTGCACCGGTTGTGCGGTGCGTTCGTCACCGACGCCTCGACCGCCAGCCGCTCACTGCTGACGGGCCTGAACTCGGCCGCGTGGGACGACGAACTGGTCGAGCTGTTCGGGCTCGGCGGCGAGGCCCTGCCGGAGATCGTCGGCAGCGACGAGGTCGTCGGGCACACCGAGGTGTTCGGGGCGCCGATCCCGGTCGCCGGGCTGATCGTCGACCAGCAGGCCGCGCTGCTGGCCGAGTCGTGCCTGGCGCCCGGCTCGGCGAAATGCACCTACGGCACCGGGGCGTTCCTGCTCGCGCAGCTCGGCGGCAACCCGGCGCGCTCGACGTCGGGGCTGACCACGTCGGTGGCGTGGCGGCTGCGCGGCGACACCTCGTACTGCGTCGACGGCCAGGTGTACACCGCGGCGTCGGCGGTGCGCTGGGCCATCGACATCGGCCTGGTCCCCGCACCCGATCAGATCGACTCGGCCGCAGCCGATTCCAGCGACGGTGTGTTGTGCGTGCCCGCGCTGGCCGGGCTGGCGGCGCCGTGGTGGGACTCGTCGGCGACCGCGTCGTTCACCGGGATGACGCTGTCCAGCGGGCGCGGCCAGTTGGTGCGCGCGCTGATCGAGGGCATCGCCGCCTCGGTGTGCGCGCTCACCGACCTGGTGGGCACCGACCTCGGGCAGCCGCTGACCCGGCTGCGGGTGGACGGCGGATTGACGCGCTCGGCCGTGCTCATGCAGGCGCAGGCGGATCTCGGCCGCATCCCCGTCGAGGTCTACCCGTCGCTGCACGCCACCGCGCTCGGCGCCGCCGCCTGCGCCCGGCTGGCGCTCGACCCGAGCCTGACCGTCGAGGAGGCGGTCGGCACGTGGACCCCGCACCGCACTTACGACCCGCAATGGCCTGCCGACCGCGCCGCCGACTACCTGGACAGGTGGCGTCGAGCCGCGGAATCACAACTGACACAGAAGGAGACGACCACATGAGCGGCCCGGCCAACGTCTACGACGTCATCGTGGTGGGCGGCGGAATCGTGGGCTGCGCGATCGCGCGGGCGTTGGCAGGCACCGACCTGTCGGTCACCCTGCTGGAAGCCCGCGCCGACATCGGCGACGGCACCAGCAAGGCCAACACCGCGTTGCTGCACACCGGTTTCGACGCCACGCCGGGCACGCTCGAGTCGCGGCTCGTCGCCCGCGGCTACGAGTTGCTCGGCGACTACGCCGAGCAGACCGGGATTCCCGTCGAACGCACCGGCGCGCTGCTGGTCGCCTGGACCGACGAAGAGCGCGACGCACTGCCCAAGCTCAAGGACAAGGCCGAACGCAACGGCTATCACGCGTGCGAGATCGTCGGCGCCGACGAGGTTTACCGCCGCGTTCCGGCGCTTGGCCCCGGCGCGTTGGCCGGGTTGACCGTCCCGGGTGAGGGACTGATCTGTACGTGGACGACCAACCTTGCGCTGGGTACCGACGCCGTGCAGCGCGGGGCGCACTTGCGGCGGCGCGCACGGGTGACCGGGGTGAGCGTCGGCGACGACGTCACCACCGTGCACACGACGGCCGGGGACGTGACGGGCCGGTGGGTGATCAACGCCGCGGGACTGGGCGCCGACCATCTCGACGCGCAGTTCGGCTATCACCGGTTCACCGTGACCCCGCGGCGCGGTGAACTACTGGTGTTCGACAAGCTGACCCGGCCGATGGTGCCGCTGATCGTGCTCGCGGTGCCGTCATCGCGCGGCAAAGGCGTGCTGGTCAGCCCGACGATCTACGGCAACGTGATGGTCGGGCCGACGTCGGAGAACCTCGAAGACCGCACCGCCACCGGCACTTCCGAGGACGGCTTCGACTTCCTGGTCAGCAAGGGCCGCGCGTTGATGCCGTCGCTGTTCGACGACGAGATCACCGCGACCTACGCCGGCCTGCGCGCCGCCATCGACCGCGATGACTACCTCATCGACCTCGACCCAAGCCAGCGCTACGTCCTCGTCGGCGGCATCCGCTCCACGGGGCTGACGTCCGGCATGGCGATCGCCGAACACGTCGCCGGACTGTTGGCCGACGCCGGCCTCGACCTCACCGAACGGCCGGAACTGCCTGCGCCGCCGCGGATGCCGAACATCGGCGAGAACGGGATGCGCCCGTACCAGGACGCCGACCGGATCGCCGCCGACGCCGAGTACGGCCGGATCGTGTGCTTCTGCGAGCGGGTGACCGCCGGGGAGATCCGCGATGCGTTCGGGTCGGTCATCCCGCCCGCCGATCTCGACGGGCTGCGCCGCCGCACCCGGGTGATGAACGGGCGGTGCCAGGGCTTCTACTGCGGCGCGAACACTCACGCGCTGCTGCAGGCGAACGGCGGCGTGCGATGACCGACCAGCACGTGGCGGTGGCGATCGTCGGCGGCGGACCGTCCGGGCTGACCGCCGCCGCCGCACTGGCCAAGAGCGTCGACGGTGAGGTCCTCGTCATCGAGCGTGAAGCCGAGACCGGCGGAATCCCCCGCCACAGTGACCATCTCGGTTACGGCATCCGCGACCTCAAGCGGTTCATCACCGGACCGGCCTATGCCCGTCGGCTCACCGAAGCGGCGCAGGCGGCCGGTGCGGTGCTGGAGACCGAGGCGATGGTCACCGGGTGGGCCGGTGAGCGCCGGCTGCAGGTGACGTCCCCGCGCGGGGTGCGCACCGTGACCGCCGACGCGGTGGTGCTCGCGACCGGCGCCCGGGAAAGGCCGCGGCCGGCCCGGCTGGTGCCCGGCGACCGGCCCGACGGCGTCTACACGACCGGGCAGCTGCAGAACCTGGTGCACATCCACCACGCAAAGGTGGGCAGCCGCGCCGTGATCGTCGGCGCCGAACTGGTCAGCTGGTCGGCGGTGCTCACGCTGCGCGAATCCGGTTGTGCCACGGCGGCGATGGTGAGCGAGTATCCGCGTGCGGAGGCGTACGCCGCGTTCCGGGTGCCCGGACGGGTGCTGATGGACGGACCGGTGCTGACCCGCAGCAAGGTGGTCGGGATCCACGGCAAGGGCCGGGTGCGCTCGGTGACGGTGGAGAACCTCGACACCGGTGCGCGCTCGACGATCGACTGCGACACCGTCGTGTTCACCGGGGACTGGGTGCCCGATCACGAACTCGCGCGCACCGGCGGGTTGGCGATGGATGCCGCGACCCGCGGCCCGGTCGTCGACGCGGCGTTGCGCACCAGCGCGGCCGGGGTGTTCGCAGTGGGCAACCTGCTGCATCCGGTCGATACGGCCGACTGCGCGGCGCTCGACGGGCGGCACGTCGCTGACGCGGTGACGCGGTGGCTGACCCGCAGCCACGAGCCTCAGACCGGACCCCGCATCCGCACCGCCGGGCCGATCAGATGGATTGCGCCGCAGGTGGTTTCGAACGGCGACACGGCCCCGCGCGGTGACCTGTTGATGTGGGTCGACGAGTACCGGCGCCTGCCGCGGCTGCGCGCCGTGCAGGACGGCAAGGTGCTGGCCCGCCACCGCACCCCGTGGCCGGCCTCCCCCGGCCGGGTCTACCGGGCGCCGTGGTCACTGGTGGCCGGCGCGGATCCGTCGGGCGGGGACGTCACCGTCTCGTTCGAGTGACTTCTTCCGGCGAGCAGACGTCAAATGCCCCTTTTTCGCCGTTTTTCGGGGGATTTTGCGTCTGCTCGCGGGAAGTACCGCGGAGAAATCAGACCGGCAGCAGCGCGTCGATGACGGTGGCCAACTGCTTGGCCGACCGGCACTCGTGCATGGTGATGACGTCCTCGTAGCGCGGGACGGCCGAGTCGCCGCTGCCCCACAGGTGCCGCGGCTCGGGGTTGAGCCAATGCGCGTGCCTGCTGGAGTTCACCATGTGCGCGAGCAGATCGACCTCGGGGTTGCGGTAGTTGTTGCGGCCGTCCCCGAGCACCAGCAGCGCGCTGCGCGGCGAGAGCACGTTGGGCCACTTGTCCATGAACGACACGAACGCGTGCCCGTAGTCGGAGTGCCCGTCGCGGGTGTACACCCCGGCCTCGCGGGTGATGCGCTGCACGGCAACCGCCAGATCCGCGTCGGGCCCGAACAGTTCGGTGACCTCGTCGGTGGTGTCGATGAACGCGAACACGCGCACCCGCGAGAACTGTTGGCGCAGCGCGTGGACGAGCAGCAGCGTGAAGTGGCTGAAACCGGCCACCGAGCCGGACACGTCGCACAGCACCACCAGCTCGGGCCGCGCGGGATGCGGCTTCTTGAGCACCACGTCGATCGGCACCCCGCCGGTGGACATGGACTTGCGCAGCGTCTTGCGCAGATCGATCTCACCGGCGCGCGACCGGCGCCGCCGCGCGGCCAGCCGGGTCGCCAGGGTGCGGGCCAGCGGCTGGACCACCCGCCGCATCTGGCGCAGCTGCTCACCGGAGGCGCGCAGGAACTCGACGTTCTCCGCGAGCTGCGGCACGCCGTACATCTGCACGTGGTCGCGGCCGAGCTGTTCGGCGGTGCGCCGCTTGGTCTCCCCCTCGACCATCTTGCGCAATTGATTGATGCGTTGCGCGGCAAGGGCTTTGGCGATCTGCTCCTGCGTCGGCGTCGGCTCGTCGCCGTACGGGGCCAGCAGTCCCGCCAGCAGCCGGCCCTCGAGGTCGTCGAGGTTCATCGCCTTGAGCGCCTGATACGACGAGTACGACGGCCCGCGGCTCGAGTTGTACCGGCCGTAAGCCTCCACGATCTGGGCGATCATCGCGGCCAGCCGCTCGTCGAGGTTGGCCAGATCCTCGTTGTCGGCAAGCATGTCGAGCAGCGCCGAGCGCATCGCCTCGATGTCCTCGGGCGGCAACCCCTGATCATCGGAATCCGAATCGCCGTCGTCGTCGGACTCCATCAGCACGGTCTTGGCGCCCAGCGCCGCGGGGAACCACAGGTCGAACATCGCGTCGTAGGTGTCGCGGTGATCGGGGCGGCGCAACACCGCGCACGCGATGCCCTCGCGCAGCGCCTCGCGGTCCTGCAGGCCCAGCACCGAGATCACCCGTCCCGCGTCGACGGTCTCCGACGGACCTACCGAGATCCCCTGCGCGCGAAGCGCTTCGACGAACCCGACCAGATGCCCGGGCAGGCCGTGCGGTGCCAGCGGCTGAGGTGGGCGGGTCCGGCGCAGCGCCATGTCAGTTCAGCCTCAGCTCGCCGGATGCCTTGATCTGGTCGGACTGGTGTTTGAGCACCACGCCGAGGGTCGCCGCGATCGTCGCGTCGTCGAGGGTGTCGAGGCCCAGCGCCAAAATGGTGCGGCCCCAGTCGATCGTCTCGGCGACCGACGGCAGCTTCTTGAGCTGCATGCCGCGCAGCACGCCGATCACCTTGACCAGCTCGTCGGCCAGCCGCTCCGGCAGCTCGGGCACCCGCGACAGCAGGATGCGCCGCTCGAGGTCCGGATCGGGGAAGTCGATGTGCAGGAACAGACACCGGCGCTTGAGCGCCTCGGACAGTTCTCGGGTCGCGTTGGAGGTCAGCACGACGAACGGCGGCCGCTCGGCGGTGATGGTGCCCAGTTCCGGCACCGTCACCGCGAAGTCGGACAGCACCTCGAGCAGCAGGCCCTCGATCTCGATGTCGGCCTTGTCGGTCTCGTCGATCAGCAGCACGGTCGGCTCGGTGCGCCGGATCGCGGTCAGCAGCGGCCGCGACAGCAGGAACTCCTCGCTGAACACGTCGTCGCGGGTCTGGTCCCAGTCGCCGTGCCCGGCCTGGATCCGCAGGATCTGCTTGGCGTGGTTCCACTCGTAGAGCGCGCGGGCCTCGTCGACACCCTCGTAGCACTGCAGCCGCACCAGGCCCGAGCCCGTCGACTGCGCGACCGCACGGGCCAGTTCGGTCTTGCCGACGCCGGCCGGCCCCTCCACCAGTAGCGGCTTGCCGAGCCGGTCGGCGAGGAACACCGCTGTGGCGGTGGCGGTGTCGGGCAGATAGCCGGTTTCGGCGAGCCGCCGACCGACATCCTCGATGTCGGCGAACAGCGGCGCGGGACGCGCAGGGACACTCACGAGAGAAGTTCTCCTCTATCTCAGGCCGGGCGGGTGTGGCCGTCTCCCCACACAATCCACTTGGTAGACGTCAGTTCGGGCAGCCCCATCGGGCCGCGGGCGTGCAGCTTCTGGGTGGAGATGCCGATCTCGGCGCCGAACCCGAACTGCTCACCGTCGGTGAACGCCGTCGACGCGTTGACCATCACCGCGGCCGCATCGACGCGCTCGGTGAACCGTTGGGCCGCAGCCAGATCGGTGGCCACGATGGCCTCGGTGTGGCCGGTGCCGAACTCGTTGATGTGGGCGATAGCGGCGTCGACACCGTCGACCACGGCCACGGCGATGTCCATCGACAGGAACTCGGCGCGCAGCTCGTCCTCGGACGGGTTGTCGTGCACCGCGACCCCGGCCTCGCGCAGCGCCGCGGTCAGCCGCGGCACCGCGGTGTCGGCGATCGCGGCGTCGATGAGCACGGACTCGGCGGCGTTGCAGACACTGGGCCGGCGGGTCTTGGCGTTGAGCAGGATGCGTTCCGCGACGTCGAGGTCGGCCGAGGCGTGCACGTACACGTGGCAGTTGCCGACGCCGGTCTCGATCGTGGGCACCGTCGCATCGCGCACCACCGCGTCGATGAGGCCGGCGCCGCCGCGCGGGATCACCACGTCGACCAGACCGCGCGCCTGGATGAGGTGGGTGACGCTGGCGCGGTCCTCGCTGGGCAGCAGTTGGACGGCGTCGGCGTCGAGCAGCTCGGTGGCCAGCGCGGCGCGCAGCGCGTTCACCAGCGCGGCGTTCGAGCGCGCCGCCGACGAGCTGCCGCGCAGCAACACCGCGTTGCCCGCCTTCAGCGTCAACCCGAACGCGTCGACGGTGACGTTGGGGCGCCCCTCGTAGACGATGCCGACGACGCCGAGCGGCACCCGCTGCTGGCGGAGCTGCAGGCCGTTGGGCAGCGTGCGGCCGCGCAGCACCTCGCCGATCGGGTCGGGCAGGCCCGCCACCTGACGCAGACCGCTGGCGATGCCGTCGATGCGGTTCGGATTGAGCGCCAGCCGGTCGAGCATGGCCTCGGGGGTGCCGGCAGCGCGCGCTGCCTCCAGGTCGGCCTCGTTGGCCTCCAGGATCTGACCGGCCGACATCAGCACGTGATCCGCGGCGGTGTTCAGCGCGCGGTTCTTGGTCTCGGTGCTCAGCGTGGCCAGCGCGCGCGACGCGGCGCGCGCCCGGCGGGCGGCGTCGTGAACCTGCGAGCGCAGATCCAGGCCAGAGGGTGCCTGCACACTCATTGATCCAGGGTATCGAACAGGGTTCGGCCGTTCGACACGTGTCAGGAGGGCGGGCTGCATTAGCTTTGGCGTCATGGTGGCGCGAAGCTGCAGCCGGGTGTGCGTGGTGGGCAGTGTCAACGCCGATCTCACCTTCTCGGTGCGTACGCTGCCGCGACCCGGCCAGACGGTGCTCGCGTCGAATCTGGCGTTCGCGCCCGGCGGCAAAGGCGGCAACCAGGCGGTCGCGGCGGCCAGGGCGGGCGCGCAGGTGCAACTCGTCGCCGCGCTCGGCAACGACGGCGCCGCGGCCGGGCTGCGCGAGCACCTCGCAAGCAACGGCGTCGGCCTCGACGGCGTCGTCACGGTGCCGGGCCCCAGCGGCACGGCGGCCATCGTCGTCGACGCCGCGGCGGAGAACACGATCGTCGTCGCACCGGGCGCCAACGCGGCGCTGAGCGTCGACGCGCCCGAACTGCGCGCCGTCATCGCCGACAGCGACGTGGTGCTGATGCAGCTGGAGATCCCGATCGTGACCGTCGCCGCGGCCGCCGAGGTGGCGCGCGCGGCGGGCGCGCTCGTCGTCGTCAACGCCTCCCCCACCGGGGCACCGCCGCACGAGCTGATCGGTCTGTCGCACCTCGCCGACGTCGTCGTGGTCAACGAAACCGAGGCCGGCGAATGGCATTGGCCCGTACCGCATCTGGTGATCACCCGCGGTTCCCGCGGTGCGACCTATCTGGGGGACGGCGAACGCTTCGACGTGCCGGCCCCCGCGGTGCGCGCGGTGGACACCACCGGTGCGGGTGACGTGTTCGCCGGCGTGCTCGCCGCCGGCTGGCTCGACGGGCACGAGACGGCGCTGCGGCGGGCGTGCGCCGCGGCCGCGCTGTCGACGCTGGTGCCGGGAGCCGGCGACTGCGCGCCCTACGCCGATGCCATCGACGATGCTGTATCGGATCGCAAGGAGACAGAAAGGCACCTATGACAGCCGCCGACCCGACCACGACGACCGACACCCCGCGGCCCCCCGAAGGCGACTGGCTGGGCACCCCGTATCTGAAGTTCACCCGCGAGGGCGCGTTCGGGGTGTGTCGGCTGGACCGGCCGGCGGCGCGCAACGCGATGACGCCGGCGATGTACTTCGGGATCCGCTACGCGGTGCGCCACGTCGACGCCGATCCCGACCTCGCGGGCCTGCTCATCACCGGCACCGGGGACGTGTTCGCGCCGGGCGGCGACATGGGCGGCGGCGACGGCAGCGACGACTGGCTGACCTTCGGTTCGGCGCTGGGCATGGACGTGACGCCGTTCGAGACGCTGCGCCAGTCGGTCAAGCCGGTGGTGTCGGCGGTCAACGGGTTGTGCCAGGGTGGCGGCCTGCAGATCGCCATGTGCAGCGACATGGCGGTGGTCAGCGACCGGGCCACGTTCCGGGTGCCCGAGCTGTTCCGCGGCATCGCCGACACGTACTACAGCCAGATGCTGACCCGGCTCATCGGGCCGGTGCGCACCCGCGACCTGATGTTCACCGGGCGCACGCTGAGCGCGCAGGAAGCTTGCGAGTGGGGCATGGTCGCCCGCGTGGTGCCACACGATGAGCTGCTCGACACCGCCCGCGAAGTGCTCACCCAGTGCAGTCGCACCGCGCCAGGCGCCCGCGGCCTGGTCAAGTCGAGCATCGACAACTACCTCGGGCTGTTCGACCGGATCGGAATGCAGGCCAGCCTGTCGGCGCCGGAGGTGATCGAGGGGTTCCGGGCGTTCAAGGAGCGCCGCTCGCCGGAGTGGGTGCACCCCGACCTGCGCACCGAGGGCCGCCTCTAGCCGCGATTTCGGTGTAGTTGGTGGCGCTGACCGCAACCAACTACACCCAAATCGCGCGGAGATTCTGCTGATGCTGCGCGACGGGCCCGGCTACCCCGCCGAGATGGCGGACAAGATCGGCGTCTCGCGGCAGATCCTGTCCAACCACCTGGCGTGTCTGCGGGGCTGCGGTCTGGTCGTCACGCACCCCGAAGGCCGTCGCACCCGCTATGAACTGTCCGACCGGCGCATCACCCACGCGCTCGACGACCTCGTCGGCCTGGTGCTCGACGTCGACCCGGCCTGCTGCCCGGCCGCCGCCGAGGACGCGTGCTGCTGATGATCGCGCCCGTGCTCGCGTTGACGTTGTTCGTGGTGTTCGCCGCGCTCGGGTTCGGTTGGCGCAGTTGGCAACAGCGGCGCCGAACCGGCTCGACCGGGTTCAAGGGCATCAGTGGCACGCCGTTGTCCGCGGAGTGGCTGGCCGGCGTCGGGTTCATCGCGGCGATGGCGACGGCGGTGGTCGCGCCGACTCTGCAGCTCGCGGGACTGGTGCGGCCGCTGGTCGAGTCGTCGGCGTTGCTCGTCGCGGGTGTGGTGATCGCCGTCGCGGGGATCGCCGCCACGCTCTACGCGCAGGTCGACATGGGCGAGTCGTGGCGCATCGGCGTCGACGCCAGTGAGACGACGACGCTGGTGCGCCGCGGCGTCTTCGGCGTGGTCCGCAATCCGATCTTCACCGCGATGCTGGTGTTCGGCTTCGGTCTGATGCTGATCACCCCGAATGCCGTTGCCGTCGCGGGTTTTCTGCTGCTTCTCGCGACGATCGAGGCGCAGGTGCGCATCGTCGAGGAGCCCTATCTGCTCACCACGCACGGCGAGGACTACCGCGACTACCTGGCCACGGTCGGGCGGTTCGTGCCCGGCGTCGGACGGCGGTAGCGCGCCGGGATCACTCGTCGGGGATCTCGCGTTCGATCTCGTCGAGCCAGGCGCGCGCGGACATGTCCGACGGGGCCCGCCAGTCGCCGCGCGGCGACAGCGACCCGCCGTGCGACACCTTCGGCCCGTTGGGCACCGCCGACCGCTTGAACTGCGCGAACGAGTAGTACCGCTGCGCGAACACCTGCAGCCAGTGCCGAATCTCCCTGAGCGAGTACGACGGCCGCTTGTCGTGCGGGTATCCCGGCGGCCAATCGCCGCGCTCGGCGTCGCTCCAGGCATGCCAGGCCAAGAACGCCACCTTCGACGGCCGGAACCCGAACCGCAGCACCTGGAACAACGAGAAGTCCTGCAGCACATACGGTCCGACCTTGGACTCGCTGCTCTGGATCTCCTCGTCCTCACCGGCAGGCACCAGCTCCGGGGAGATCTCGGTGTCGAGCACCGACTGCAGCACCTCGTTGACCGTGTCGTCGAACTGACCGGATCCGATCACCCAGCGGATCAGGTGCTGGATCAACGTCTTCGGCACCCCGCCGTTGACGTTGTAGTGCGACATCTGGTCGCCGACGCCGTACGTCGACCAGCCGAGCGCCAGTTCGGACAGGTCGCCGGTGCCCAGCACGATCCCGCCGTGCTGGTTGGCCAGCCGGAACAGGTAGTCGGTGCGCAACCCGGCCTGCACGTTCTCGAACGTGACGTCGTAGACCTTCTCGCCGCGGCCGAACGGGTGGCCCATGTTCTTGAGCATCAACTCCGCGGTGGACTTGATGTCGAGTTCGGTGAACGTCACGCCCAGCGCCTCGGCCAGGCGCAGCGCGTTGCCCTTGGTCCGATCGCCGGTGGCGAATCCGGGCATGGTGTAGGCGAGGATGTCGCTGCGGGGCCGCTGTTCGCGGTCCATCGCGCGCGCCGCGACGATCAGCGCGTGCGTGGAGTCCAGGCCGCCGGACAGCCCGAGCACGATCTTGGGATAGTTCAAGGCGCGCAACCGCTGCTCGAGACCGGACACCTGGATGCTGTAGGCCTCGTAGCAATCCTGTTCCAGCCGTTGCGCATCCGACGGCACGAACGGGAACCGCTCGATGTGCCGCAGCAGCCCGACATCTCCGGTCGGCGGGTCCAGGACGAACTCCACCCGGCGGAACTCGTCGGTGCTCGCGCCGTGATGCCTGCGGTTGTCGTCGAACGTGCCCATCCGGATGCGTTCGGCGCGAATCAGTTCCAGGTCCACATCGGCGACCGAGCGCCGCTCCCCCTTCGGAAACCGCTCCGACTGCGCCAGGCACTCGCCGTTCTCCCAGATCATCGTCTGCCCGTCCCAGGCGAGGTCGGTCGTCGACTCCCCCTCGCCGGCCGCGGCGTACACGTAGGCGGCCAGGCACCGCGCCGACGCCGACCGCGCCAGCAGGCAGCGGTCCTCGGACCGGCCGATGGTGATCGGGCTGCCGGACAGGTTGGCCAGCACCGTCGCGCCGGCCAGCGCCGCCGATGCGCTCGGTGGGATCGGCACGAACATGTCCTCGCACACCTCGACGTGCAGCACGAAGCCCGGCATGTCGGTGGCGGTGAACAGCAGGTCGGGACCGAACGGCACGTCGGCGCCACCCATCCGGATCGAGCCGCGCACGTCGTCGCCCGGCGCCATCTGGCGTCGCTCGTAGAACTCCCGGTAGGTCGGCAGGTAGGACTTCGGCGCGACGCCGAGCAACCGGCCGCGGTGGATCACCACGGCCGTGTTGTAGATCCGGTGCCGGTAGCGCAGCGGCGCGCCGACCACCAGCACCGGCATCAGGTCCGCCGAGGCGGCGACGACGTCGAGCACGGCGTCCTCGACCGCGTCGAGCAGCGCGTCCTGCATCACGATGTCCTCGATCGAGTACCCCGACAGCGTCAGCTCCGGGAACACCGCCAGCGCGACGTTGTCGTCGTGGCAGGCCTGCGCCAGCCGCAGCACGGATTCGGCGTTCGCGCGGGGATCGGCCAGCGCCGTGTGGTGCGTGCAGGCGGCGACGCGAACGAAGCCGTGCCGATACGCCGAGTAGAAATCCATGCCTCATTGTTGCCCGAAAACGGAACGGGGTATGCAGGAGGCCATGAGTGATACCGCTGTGCTGGTCATCGACATGATGAACACCTACCGGCATCCCGACGCCGACAAACTGGCCCCGCACGTCGCGGAGATCATCGATCCGCTCTCCCGCCTGGTCGACGAGGCGCGCCGCCGCGACGACGTTGACCTGATCTACGTCAACGACAACTACGGCGACTTCACCGCCGAGTTCAGCGACATCGTGCGCGGCGCGCTCGACGGGGAACGGCCCGACCTGGTCAAGCCGATCGCTCCGCAATCGGGCTGTCAGGTGATGACGAAGGTGCGCCACAGCGCGTTCTACGCCACCTCGCTGGCGTACCTGCTGACCCAGCTCAAGCCCGAGCGGGTGATCCTGACGGGGCAGGTCACCGAGCAGTGCATCCTCTACACCGCGCTCGACGCCTACGTCCGGCACTTCCCAGTGGTCGTGCCGCCCGACGCAGTCGCGCACATCGACCCCGAACTCAGCGACGCGGCGTTGACGATGATGAAGAGCAACATGAGCGCCGAGATCACGCCGGCAGCGGAATGCCTCAGATAACGCCTACCCTGGACACAGTGGAAGCGCCCGAACTCGTCGAGCTGTTGCGTGGCCGTCGCCTGGCCGTGCTCACCGGCGCGGGGATGTCGACCGATTCCGGGATCCCGGACTACCGCGGGCCGGACTCCCCGCCGAGCAACCCGATGACGATCCGGCAGTTCACGGCGGATGCGGTCTTTCGGCAGCGCTACTGGGCGCGCAACCATCTGGGCTGGCGCCACATGGACGCGACGTTGCCCAACGCCGGGCACCGCGCGCTGGCCGCACTGGAGGCCGCCGGTGTCATCTCGGGATTGATCACCCAGAACGTCGACCTGCTGCACAGCAAGGCGGGTAGCCACCGCGTCGTCAACCTGCACGGCACCTACGCCCAGGTGATCTGCCTGGCCTGCGGGCAGACGATGTCCAGGGCGGCGCTGGCCGAACTGCTGGAGGCGGCGAATCCGGGCTTCGCCGCGCAGGCTGCTGAGGCGGTGGGCGGCATCGCGGTCGCGCCGGACGCCGACGCCGTCGTCGGCGACACCACGTCGTTCCGTGTCGTCGAGTGCGGTGACTGCGGCGGGATGCTCAAGCCCGACATCGTCTACTTCGGTGAGAGTGTCCCGAAGGAACGTGTGGCGCAGGCCTATTCATTGGTCGACGGGGCCGATGCGCTGCTGGTGGCGGGTTCGTCGCTGACGGTGTATTCCGGTTACCGGTTCGTGCGGCACGCCGCGGCAGCGCGGATGCCGGTCGCGATCATCAACCGCGGACCCACCCGCGGCGACGACCTGTCGACCGTGAAGGTCGACACCGGGTGTTCGGAGATGCTGGCGCTGTTGGCCGACGAGCTGCCCGAGGTCGCGGCATCGGCTTGAATGGCGGCGTGACGCGGACATCCGACGATGCCTCATGGCTGCAGGCACTGCTGGACCGGCGTCGACCCGACCCCGGCCCCGTCACGGGACGGTGGGCACTGGGCATCGGTGACGCGGTCGCCGAGCACTCGCTGACCCCGGGCCGGCTCCGCTGGCTGGCACGCAAGCTCAACCATTTCGGCGGGGTGGCCATCGGCGAGGACGCCCTCGAGTTCGACGGCGATTCGGTCGAGTGGGCCGACGTCGAGGAGATCCGCACCCACAGCCTCGTCGGGTACCTGTTCACCGGCGGCCTCGACAAGCAGGTCGACAAGTTGCCGCTGCCCTGGTTCCCGTTCCGCCGCAAGGTGATCGGCGCTGTTTCGCGAGCCGCGCTGACGCTGCTGCTCGCCGCCGCCAAGCAGCAACTGGACGGCGGGGCGCTGGAGATCCGGATCCCTGCCGAGGTGCGCTACGACGGGCTGCTGCGCACCCGCGAGCTCGCGCCGGGCGTGCTGGCCGCGGTGATCCTCGCCGATCCCGCGGTGCGCCAGTGTCTGGAAGCGACGGCGCAAGCGCACGGTGTTGCGGTGTGTCCTGCCGACGACGACGTCCTCGACGACGCCGACGACCGCGTGGAGCAGATCAAGTCCGCACTCCACGCGATTTCGGTGCGCATCCAGTCGCTGCACGATCGCTAGCGCACCGAACCCGCTCAGACGGCGACCAGGTCGTCGGCGTGCACGGCGGGTCTGCGCATCTCCGCCGGCAGCTCCGATGTCGAGCGACCCAGCATGGTGGCCAACTCACCGTGGTCGTAGGCGACCACGCCGCGGGCGACCATCGTCGCGTCCTGCGAGCGCAACTCGACCACGTCACCGCCGTAGAACCGGCCCGACACCGCCGTGATACCGGCCGGCAACAGCGACCGCCGCTGCTTGACCACCGCGCGCACCGCCCCGTCATCGAGGGTCAGCGCTCCGGACGCCTCCGCGGCGTAGCGCACCCAGAAGCGGCGCGCCGACATCCGTTCGGGCCGGGGGGCGAACACCGTGCCCCCCGACGCGTCCGCGAGCGCGGTGGCCGCGTCGGCGGCGGCGGCCAGCAGCACCGGGACGCCCGCATCGGCGGCCAGCAGCGCCGACGACAACTTCGACGCCATCCCGCCGGTGCCCAGATTGCTGCCCCGGCCCGCCACCACACCGTCGAGATCCTCCGGCTGCGACACCTCTGAGATGAAGCGCGCGTTGCCTTTTCGAGGATCCGAGTCGTAGAGCCCGTCGATGTCCGACAGCAGCACCAGCGCGTCGGCGCCGACCAGATGCGCGACCAGCGCCGAAAGCCGGTCGTTGTCACCGAAGCGGATCTCATTGGTGGCGACGGTGTCGTTCTCGTTGACGATCGCGACCGCGTGCAGTGCCCGCAACCGGTCCAGCGTGCGTTGAGCGTTGGTGTGCTGGACCCGCATCGAGATGTCGTGCGCGGTCAGCAGCACCTGGCCGACGGTGCGCTCATACCGCGCGAACGCCGCGCTCCATGCGTTGACCAGCGCCACCTGCCCGACGCTGGCGGCGGCCTGTTTGGTGGCCAGGTCGGCGGGCCGCTTGGTCAGCCGCAGCGGTTCGATACCGGCGGCGATCGCACCCGACGACACGATCACCACGTCGGAGCCGGCCTTCATGCGGCGCTCGATGGCCTCGACGAGCGTCGCCAGCCGGCCGGCGTCGAAGACTCCCGAGGGGGCGGTCAGCGCGGTGGTGCCGATCTTGACGACGACGCTGCGCGCCTTGCGGATCGCGTCCCGATGCGGGCTCACGACTCACCGCCGGGGCGCCGCCTCTCGCGGCGCGCGGCCTTGCGCTCGGCCGCGCCGACGCGGTCGGTCTGTTCCAACCGCGCGTCGGTGCCGCGCCCGGACAGCGTGACGTCCACCCCCGCCGGGGTCTGCGGCTCCCAGTCGAAGGTCATGTCGCCGATCGTCACCGCGCAACCCGGCTTGGCGCCCAGGCGCAGCAACTCGTCCTCGACGCCGAGGCGGGCCAACCGGTCACCGAGGTAGCCGACGGCCTCGTCGTTGTCGAAATCGGTTTGATTGACCCATCGTTCGGGCCGCACGCCGCGCACCACAAAGCCGCCCTGACCGTCGGACTCGACGGAGAACCCGCTCTCGTCGACGGGCACCGGCCGGATGACGGGCCGACGCGGCACCACCTCCGGCTGCGCGGCGCGGTACGCCGACACCATGTCCCACAGCGCGAACGTCAACTGCCGCAACCCTTCCCGGGTCACCGTGGACACCTCGAAGACGGGCCAGCCGTAGCGGCGGGCGACCTCGTCGCGGACGAAGTCGGCCAACTCGCGGGCATCGGGCACGTCGATCTTGTTGAGCACCACCGCGCGCGGGCGTTCAGCCAGATCGCCCAGCGTCGTGTCACCCTGCAACGTCGGGGTGTAGGCGGCCAGTTCGGCTTCCAGGGCGTCGATGTCCGAGATCGGGTCGCGCCCGGGTTCCAGTGTCGCGCAGTCGACCACGTGCGCGAGCACCGCGCAGCGTTCGATGTGCCGCAGAAAATCGAGACCGAGGCCGCGGCCTTCCGACGCGCCGGGGATCAGGCCGGGCACGTCGGCGACGGTGAAGGTGTTGTCACCCGCCGACACGACGCCGAGGTTGGGGGCCAGCGTGGTGAACGGATAGTCGGCGATCTTCGGTTTGGCCGCCGAGATCACCGACACCAACGACGACTTGCCCGCCGACGGGAACCCCACCAGCCCGACGTCGGCGACGGTCTTCAGTTCCAGGGTCAGGTCGCGGACCTCACCTTTTTCACCGAGCAGCGCGAAGCCGGGAGCCTTGCGGGCGCGCGACGCCAGCGCCGCGTTGCCAAGACCGCCGCGGCCACCGGCGGCCGCCTCGAACCGCGTGCCCGCGCCGACGAGGTCGGCGAGCAGCCGGCCGTTCTCGTCGAGCACGACGGTGCCGTCGGGCACCTTGACCTCGAGGTCGACGCCTGCCGCGCCGTCGCGGTTGCTGCCGGCGCCCTGCTTGCCGGACGGCGCCACGACGTGCGGGTGGAAGTGGAAATCGAGCAGCGTGTGCACCTGCGGGTCGACGACGAGGACCACGCTGCCGCCGCGGCCGCCGTTACCGCCGTCGGGACCGCCGAGTGGTTTGAACTTCTCGCGGTGTACCGAGGCGCAGCCGTTACCGCCGTTGCCGGCCCGCGCGTGGATCACGACGCGGTCGACGAAGCGGGGCATCGGACTTCCTTTCGGTGACTGTGAAGCTACTGCGAAGAATTCAGCCGAGAATTCGCAGTAGCTTCACATTCGCGGCAGGAAGTCAGGCCTCCTGCGGCGCCGGCCGGACCACGCTGACGGTCTTGCGGCCGCGCTTGGTGCCGAACTCCACGGCGCCGGGGGCGGTGGCGAACAGGGTGTCGTCGCCGCCACGGCCGACATTGACACCGGGATGGAAGTGGGTACCGCGCTGACGGACCAGGATCTCGCCGGCCTTGACGATCTGGCCGCCGAAACGCTTGACGCCGAGCCGCTGAGCGGCTGAGTCGCGACCGTTGCGTGAGCTGGAAGCGCCCTTCTTGTGTGCCATGTCGAAACCCTTACTTGATGCCGGTGACCTTGAGGACCGTCAGCTGCTGACGGTGACCCTGCCGCTTGTGATAGCCGGTCTTGTTCTTGAACTTGTGGATGCGGATCTTCGGGCCCTTGGTGTGCTCGAGGACCTCACCGGTGACCGCGACCTTCTCCAGGTCCTTGGCGGCCGAGGTGACCTTGGCCCCATCGACGACCAGCGCGACGGGCAGCGACACGTCGGCGCCCGGCTCGAGGTCGAGCTTCTCGACCTTGACCACGTCGCCGACGGCGACCTTGTACTGCTTGCCGCCGGTCTTGACGATTGCGTACGTCGCCATCGTGCTGCTACTCCTACGTCGTTCACTGGGCGCGCGCAATTGCTGCTGCGCTTGTCTGGGTTTCCCGACTGCCACCGGCTCGCACGTTCCAGAGCCTGGCGACAACTGCTCAAGGCTACTTGAGCGGCCGCACGAGGGTCAAATCACCGCAGGTAGGCGGGTCGCCGAGAAACCCCCGGTCAGGCATCGTGTGTCGGCGGGCCCGCGGGTCGTGCCGCCGCGCGTCGGCGGTGGCGACCTCCCGAGACCACCGGCGGTGCCGGATCCTCGTCCTCGTCCTCATCTGAGTCCTCGTCGTCGTCCGAGTCGTCGTCTGAATCATCGTCGGGGTCGTCGCCGATGACCTCGATGTCGTCGTCGATCGCGTCTTCGTCGTCATCGGTGTCGAGGTCGATCTCGTCCTCGTCTTCGTCGTCCTCGTCGGAGTCGTCGAAGTCCTCGTCGTCGGTGTCCTCGTCGGAGTCGTCGTCGCTGTCGACGAGGTCCTCGCCCACCGCGTCGCGGATCGCCTCGGAATCGGCCTCTCCCACCTCTTCGGCGGGTTTGACGTCCTCGGCCTCGCCGGTCTCGTCGGAGCCGTCCTCGTCGTCCTCGTGCTTGCCGTTGGCCGCGGCCATGGCCTTGAACATCGGGTGCTCACCGGCCGGATGCGGGGGCACCTTGGCCACCGGGACGTCCTCGGCCTTGGCGCCGCGTTTACCGCGCTTGCCGCGGCGTCCGCCACCGGTGTCGGATTTGCGCCCGTTGCCCGACGCCGAGTCCACGGGATCGCCGTGCAGCACGATCCCGCGTCCGGCGCAGTGGGTGCACGACGTCGAGAACGCCTCGACCAGTCCGGTGCCGAGCCGCTTGCGCGTCAGCTGCACCAGGCCCAGCGAGGTCACCTCGGACACCTGATGGCGGGTGCGGTCGCGCGCCAGCGCCTCGGTCAGCCGGCGCAGCACCAGGTCGCGGTTGGATTCGAGCACCATGTCGATGAAGTCGATGACCACGATGCCGCCGATGTCACGCAGCCGCAGCTGGCGCACGATCTCCTCGGCCGCCTCCAGGTTGTTGCGGGTGACGGTCTGTTCGAGGTTGCCGCCGGAGCCGGTGAACTTGCCGGTGTTGACGTCGATGACCGTCATCGCCTCGGTGCGGTCGATGACCAGCGTGCCGCCCGACGGCAGCCACACCTTGCGGTCCATCGCCTTGGTCAGCTGCTCGTCAATGCGGTGCACCGCGAACACGTCGGGGCCGTCCGGGGACGCGGGCTCGTACTTGGTCAGCCGCGGAAGCAGTTCGGGCGCAACGGCATTGACGTAACCGGTGATGGTCTCCCAGGCTTCGTCGCCAGATACCGTGAGCCCGGTGAAGTCTTCGTTGAACAGGTCGCGGATCACCTTGACCAGCACGTCGGGCTCTTCGTAGAGCGCGACGGCCGCGCCGGCCTTCTTCGCGGTGATGTCGGCGGCCTTGGCCTCGATCTCGGTCCAGCGCTTGGCCAGGCGTTCGACGTCGGTGCGGATGTCTTCTTCTTTGACGCCCTCGGACGCGGTGCGGATGATCACCCCGGCATCGGGCGGGACGACCTCGCGCAGGATCTCCTTGAGCCGCTGGCGTTCGGTGTCGGGCAGCTTGCGGCTGATCCCGGTCGACGAGGCGCCCGGCACGTAGACCAGGTAGCGGCCGGCCAGCGACACCTGCGTCGTCAACCGCGCGCCCTTGTGCCCGACCGGGTCCTTGCTGACCTGCACGACGACGTAGTCGCCGGGTTTGAGGGCCTGCTCGATCTTGCGGTTCTGCCCGCCGAGGCCCGCGGCCTCCCAGTTGACCTCACCGGCGTAGAGCACGCCGTTGCGGCCGCGGCCGATGTCGACGAACGCGGCCTCCATCGAGGGCAGCACGTTCTGCACGATGCCGAGGTAGATGTTGCCGACCAGGCTCGCCGAGGCGGCCGAGGTCACGAAGTGCTCGACGACGACGCCGTCTTCGAGGACGGCGATCTGGGTGTAGCGGGCGCCTTCGTGCGGGGGTTCGGTGCGCACCTTGTCGCGCACGACCATCATCCGCTCGACGGCCTCACGCCGGGCCAGGAACTCGGCTTCGCTCAGGATCGGCGGCCGGCGTCTGCCCGCGTCGCGGCCGTCGCGGCGGCGCTGACGCTTGGCCTCCAGCCGCGTCGAGCCGCTGATGCCCTGGATTTCCCCGTCGCCGCTCTGCCCGGCCTTGTCGGCCTTGCTGGACTTCCGCGGTTCGCGCTCGTGCACGACCGTGTTGGGCGGGTCGTCGGGCGAGCCGGTGCTGTCGCTGTCGTCTCCGGATCCGGACTTGCGGCGACGACGACGGCGCCGGCGGCGGGTCGCGCCCTCGGTGCCGTTCGACTCGTCGTCGCCGTTGTCGTCGTCGGAGTCGTCGCTGTCGTCGGAGTCCTGCTCGCCGTCCTGGCTGTCGTCGCTGTCGGCGTCGGAGTCGTCGCCGTTCTGCTCGCCACGACCGCGGCCCCGGCCACGGCGGCCGCGGCGGCGACGCCGAGCCGACGGCCGCTCGGACTGGTCGTCGTCGTCCTGGTCGTCCTGGCTGTCGTCGCTGTCGTCGTCATCGTCGTCGTAGTCGAACGTGACGGGCTGCGGCGCGACGAACAGCGGCAGGTAGTCGGCGGCCTGTTCGTCTTTCGACGCCGGCCGCTCGGGTTCGGCCGGGGCGCTGTCCGCGGTCGGCTCGGGCGCAGCGAACAGCACCTCGGGAGCAGTGGCCTCAGGCTCGGGTGCGGCAGCGGCGGGTTCGGCCTCGGAGGCCGGTGTCTCGGGCGCTGCCGACTCGTCGGACGCCTCGGCGAGCGCGTCGCGCACCCGCTCGGCCTCGTCCTCCTCGACGGTCGAGTGCGCGCTTCGCGCCCGGCCGTCGAGCGCCGCCAGCGCATCGAGCACCCGCTTGCTGGTGGTGCCCAACGCCCTGGCCAGGGAGTGCACCCTCAGCTTCTCGGGCTGAGCATCCTCCGTGTGTCGGCTGTCTTCGGAAAGGTCTTCGGTAGGGGCATCTTCAGCCACGTAGTCTCCTCTAAGCCCCCGGGCGCGTCGTGTTTGACGCGGCCACGCGAGGGCTTCCGCTATTGGCCCGGGAAACTTCGCCCGAGCTTGTTGTGGTCTTGCCCCGGGCAGTCCACTGGGTGAACCATCCCGGTGCCGGTCTGAATGATGGCTGGACGGTCGGCGCCGCATCACGCGTGGCGATGGTCGCGCACGTCTAAGTCTTCATTCGGGTTTCCGACCCCGGTTGATGGCCGGTTACCCGTGGCAAGTATCCCACATCACGCCACCCCGCCCGACCAGGCTGGGCGGGTAGCCGTGTCAGCGCCCTACTTGCTGGGGAACCAGAGCTCGATTTCGCGGGCCGCGGACTCCGGCGAATCCGAGCCGTGCACGAGGTTGTCCTGGGTGATCAGGGCCAGGTCACCGCGGATGGTGCCCGGGGTGGCCTTCTCCACCGGATCGGTGCCGCCGGCGATCTGACGGAACGCGGCAACAGCGCGCGGGCCCTCCACGATCGCGGCCACGACCGGCCCCGAGGTGATGAACTCCAGCAGCGAACCGAAGAACGGCTTGTCTTCGTGCTCGGCGTAGTGCTTGCGGGCCAGGTCGTCGCTGACGGTCACGAGCTTCAGCTCGGCGAAGGTCAGGCCTTTGCGCTCGATCCGGGCGAGTATTTCGCCGACGAGACGCCGTTTGACGCCGTCGGGCTTGATCAGAACGAGGGTGCGCTCAGTCGGCTCAGTCACGGCCGACAGGATAGTCGCCGTTGTCGACTACTCGGGGGGACGCTGCTGACCAGGCAGAAGCCCGCGCTTCTGGCGGCGCAGGACCTCGGCGCGCAGATAGGCGATCAGCAGCCACACGATCAGGAAGATCACGCCGACGAAGCCGATCGCGCCGTCGAACACCGCGCCGGCGATCAACGCGAGCTGGATCGCCAGGTTGACCCAGATGGCCCATGGCCTGCCCTGCACACCGGCCAGCAGCACCAGCACCACCGCGAGGCCGACGAGGTAACCGGTGCTGGCCGTGGTCAGGCCGCCACCGACCTTGGCCACCACCGGCAGCGCCAGCAGCACGACGATCGCCTCGAGGATCAGGGTGCCCGCCATGACCCCGCGGAAGCTCTTCCAGGGATCGGGCTGGTGCGCAGGCGCCTGCTCGGTCATTGCGGGTCCTTCCCGAACAGCGTGCGCGCCGCCCCGGCGGTGACCACCGAACCGGTGATCACCATTCCGGCGCCGCCGAACCTCTCACCCTCGCTGCTGGATTCCTCGACGATGGCGGTGGCCGTCTCGATGGCGTCGGGCAGCGTGGCCGCGGTGACCACCCGGTCGGGGCCGAACCGCTGCTCGGCCAGCAGCGCCAACTCCGTCACGTCCATGGCGCGCGGCGACCCGTTGTGGGTCACCACGATCTGGTCGAACACCGTCTCCAGCGCGGCCAGGATCCCGTCGACGTCCTTGTCGGCCATCACCGACACCACGCCGACGAGATAGCGGAAGTCGAATTCCTCCTGCAGCGCCTGCGCCAGCGCCGCGGCGCCGGCGGGGTTGTGCGCGGCATCAATGAAAACCGTTGGTGCGCTGCGCATCCGCTCCAGTCGCCCCGGGCTGGTCACCGCGGCGAAGCCGGCGCGCACCGCGTCGACGTCGAGCTGGCGGTCCGCGCCGGCGCCGAAGAACGCCTCCACCGCCGCCAGCGCGACCACCGCGTTGTGCGCCTGATGTTCGCCGTGCAGCGGCAGGAAGATCTCGTTGTAGACGCCACCGAGGCCCTGCAGTTCGAGCAGTTGGCCGCCGACGGCGATCTGCCTGCCCAGCACCGCGAACTCGGAGTCCTCGCGGGCCACCGCGGCGTCGGCGCGCACGGTTTGCGCGAGCAGCACCTCCATCGCCTCGGGCACCTGGCGGCCGATGACGGCGACGGTGTCGGTCGGCACCAGGTCATCCTCCTGTTTGGTGATGATCCCGGCCTTCTCGGCGGCGATGTCGGCGATCGTGTCGCCGAGGTAGTCGGCGTGGTCCATGCCGATCGGGGTGATGACGGCCACCGGCGCGTTGACGACGTTCGTTGCGTCCCAACGCCCGCCGAGGCCGACCTCGACGACCGCGACGTCGACCGGCGCGTCGGCGAACGCGGCGAACGCCATCGCGGTGACGACCTCGAACTTGCTCATAGCCGGACCGCCGGCCGCTTCGGACTGCTGATCGACGAGCTGGACGAACGGCTCGATCTCGCGGTAGGTGTCGACGTAGGTCGCGGGGCTGACCGGTTTGCCGTCGATGGAGATGCGTTCGACGGCCGACTGCAGGTGCGGGCTGGTGGTGCGGCCGGTGCGGCGGTGCAGCGCGGTCAGCAACGCGTCGACCATCCGCGCGACCGAGGTCTTGCCGTTGGTGCCCGCGATGTGGATCGACGGATAGCCGCGCTGCGGTGAGCCGAGCAGTTCCAGCAGCGCCGCGATCCGGGTCGTGCTGGGCTCGAGTTTCGTTTCGGGCCAACGCTGGTCGAGCAGGTGCTCGACCTGCAGCAGCGCCGCGATCTCGTCGGGCGTCGGAACGTCGGGCGGTTGCGGCAGATCCGCCGGGTCGGTCATTTCAGCGTCTCGAGCCTCGCGGTGATGCGGTCGACTTCCTCCTGCGCCAGCTGCTGGCGGCCGCGGATCTTGTCGACGACGTCGGCGGGCGCCTTGGCGAGGAACGCCTCGTTGCCGAGTTTGCCTGTCGTGCTTGACAATTCCTTCTGGGCGGCGGCCAGGTCCTTTTCCAGCCTGCGCCGCTCGGCGGCCACGTCGACCGTGCCCGACGTGTCGACCTCGACGGTCACGGTGCCGCGCGACAGGCGCACCTCGATCGCCGCCGTCGGGGCGAAGCCGTCGTCGTCGCCGGTCAGCCAGGCCAGCGACCGCACCGCGGGCACCTGCTCCTGCAGATCCGCGGCATCGATGTCGGTCAGCCGGGCCGGCACCTTCTGGCGGTCGTTGAGGCCCTGGTCGCTGCGGAACCGGCGGACCTCGGTGATCAGCTTCTGCATGTCGGCGACCCGTTGTGTCGCAACGGGATCGACCGCGAAGCCGGACGGGGCCGGCCAGTCGGCGATCACCAGCGACTCGCCGCCGGTCAGTGCCTTCCACAGCACCTCGGTGACGAACGGCATCACCGGGTGCAGGAGCTTGAGCAGCGTGTCGAGGACGGCCGCCAGGACGGCGGTCGTGTGCTCCACACCCTCGGCCAGCTGCACCTTGGCCAGCTCGACGTACCAGTCGCAGAACTCGTCCCACGCGAAGTGGTACAACGACTCGCACGCGCGGCTGAACTCGTAGCCGTCGAACGCCGAATCGACCTCGGCGCGAACCTCTTCCATGCGTCCGAGGATCCACCGGTCGGCGTCGGTGAGCGCCGCGGCGTCCGGAAGTGGCGCCGGGGCGGCGCCGTTCATCAACGCGAACCGGGTGGCGTTGAACAGTTTGGTGGCGAAGTTGCGCGACGCGCGGGCGTGGTCCTCGCCGATGGCCAGGTCACCGCCGGGGCTGGCGCCGCGGGCCAGGGTGAACCGCAGCGCGTCGGCGCCGAACTTCTCCACCCAGTCCAGCGGGTCGATGCCGTTGCCGCGCGACTTGCTCATCTTGCGGCCGAACTCGTCGCGGATCAGCCCGTGCAGGAACACGTTCTCGAACGGCACCTGCGCACCGCGCGCCCCGTTCTGGGTGATCGCGGGATCGTCGCCGACGAAGGTGCCGAACATCATCATCCGGGCCACCCAGAAGAACAGGATGTCGTAGCCGGTCACCAGCACCGTGGTCGGATAGAACTTCGCCAGTTCAGCGGTGTGCTCGGGCCAGCCCATGGTCGAGAACGGCCACAGCGCCGAGGAGAACCAGGTGTCGAGTACGTCGGGGTCCTGCTCCCAACCCTCCGGCGGCGTCTCGTCGGGGGCGACGCAGACCGTCTGTCCGTCGGGGCCGTGCCAGATCGGGATGCGGTGCCCCCACCACAGCTGCCGCGAAATGCACCAGTCGTGCATGTTGTCGACCCAGGCGAACCATCGCGGTTCCAGGCTCGGCGGGTGAATGACGGTGTCGCCGTTGCGCACCGCGTCGCCGGCGGCCGTGGCCAGCGACTCCACCTTCACCCACCACTGCAGCGACAGCCGCGGCTCGATCGGTTCGCCGCTGCGCTCGGAGTGCCCGACGCTGTGCACGTACGGACGCTTCTCGGCGACGACGCGGCCCTGCTCGGCGAGCGCCTCGCGCACCTTGACCCGCGCCTCGAAGCGGTCCAGCCCGTCGAATTCGGTTCCGGTGTCGGCGATCCGGCCCTTGGTGTCCATGATCGACGGCATCGGCAGCTGGTGGCGCAGGCCGATCTCGAAGTCGTTCGGGTCGTGGGCCGGGGTGACCTTCACCGCGCCGGTGCCGAACTCCGGGTCGACGTGGGTGTCGGCCACGATCACGATGTCGCGGTCGAGGAACGGGTGCGGCAGCGTGCTGCCGACCAGGTGGCGGTACCGCTCGTCGTCGGGATGCACGGCGATCGCGGTGTCGCCGAGCATCGTCTCGACCCGGGTGGTCGCGACCACGATGTGCGGTTCGTCGTCGGAGAGCGAGCCGTACCGGAACGACACCAGCTCGCCCTCGATGTCCTCGTATTTGACCTCGAGGTCGGAGATCGCGGTCTCCAGCACCGGCGACCAGTTCACCAGCCGCTCGGCCTGGTAGATCAGCCCGGCGTCGAACAGTCGCTTGAAGATCGTGCGCACGGCGCGGGAGAGCCCGTCGTCCATGGTGAAGCGGTCGCGACTCCAGTCCACACCGTCGCCGAGGCGGCGCATCTGCGCGCCGATCGTCCCGCCGGATTCGCGTTTCCAGTCCCAGACCTTGTCGATGAACAGTTCGCGGCCGAAGTCCTCTTTGGTCTTGCCGTCGACGGCGAGTTGCTTTTCCACCACCGTCTGGGTGGCGATGCCGGCGTGGTCCATGCCGGGCAGCCACAACACCTCATAGCCCTGCATGCGCTTGCGGCGGGTCAGGGCGTCCATCAGCGTGTGGTCCAGCGCGTGGCCCATGTGCAGGCTGCCGGTCACGTTCGGCGGCGGCAGCACGATCGAATACGGCGGCTTGGCGCTTGTCGGGTCGGCGCTGAAGTAGCCGGCCTTGACCCAACCCTCGTAGAGGTCGCTCTCTACCGCGCTCGGGTCCCAGGACTTGGGCAGGGCTTCAGCAGAGGATTGGGGGTTGGCGGTCACCCCGCAATTCTAGGAACGACGCGCGGGCGGGCCCCAGGCGGGACGTTACTTCCCGCCGCCGGGCGGGGCGCTCACCCGAGGCGGGTGGTTTCCAGTGTGACGCCGGCCGCAGGCAGCCTGCTGAGCAGGACATCGCCCATCGCGGCCGCGGGGGTGAGCACGCCGCGCAGTTCGGAGAGCTTGTCGCGGTCGACGGCCAGCGCCAGGCCGCACTCGCCGAGCAGCACCGACGTCGCCTTGTAGCCCGGATCCCCCTTCTGCGCGATCGTCGCGCGGTACCTCGCGCCGGTGGTGGTCGAGGTGTACGTCTCGATGGTGTAGTGCCCGTTCTCGAGGATGTCTTCGCTCGGGCCGGTGCCGGGTGCGGGCAGGATCCGCTCGACGACCTTGTTCGGCACCCGGTGCAGCAGCCGACTGCCCACCGCCACGGTCGCGGTGTTGCCCACGGCCGAGAGCGCCGACAGCGCCGGTGCCAGCACCGACCGGCCGACGCTCATCTGCTCGGCGTACTCGAGGCGACGACCGTAGGCGTAGTCGAGTAAGGCGTTGCTGCGCCGGACTATTCGCGTGTTGACCATCGCCATCACGAACGGGCCGACCCAGTATCCGTCGAGTTCGGGGGCGATGTCGCGGCCACGGCGCCACCGCATGTCCGGTTCGCCGCCCAGCTGCGGTTCGGCGGCCCGGTCCGGGCTCAGGCCGTACGGGTCGTCGAGGAGTCGGCGCGCCTCGTCGTCGGTGGCCGCGGTGCGCACGAGCTCCACCATCGACGCCGCGGTGCCGCCGGAGACGCCCATCTTGGCCGAACGCACCACGTAGTTGGTGTCGGTGAGCTGGCCTTCGCCGTCCTGCTCGGCGCGCCGGTACAGCGCGAAGACGGTGAGATCCGAAGGGATGGAGTCGAATCCGCACGAATGCACGATCCGCGCGCCGGTGTCGGCGGCCTGCTTGTGGTGCTGGTCGATGCTGTCGCGGATGAACGTGGGCTCGCCGGTCAGGTCGGCGTAGTCGGTACCCGCGGCGGCGCAGGCCGCCACCAGCGGCAGCCCGTAGCGGGCGTAGGGCCCGACCGTGGTGACCACCACGCGGGTGCGAGCGGCCATCGCGTTCAACGTCGACGGTTGCGCGGCGTCGGCGGTGATCAGCGGCCACGATTGCGCCTTGTCGCCCAGGCTGTCTCGGACGGCGAGCAGCTTGTCCGGGGACCGGCCGGCCAGCGCGATGCGGGCGTCGCCGCCGGCTTTGGCCAGGTATTCGGCGGTCAGTTTCCCGACGAAACCGGTGGCCCCGTACAGGACGATGTCGAACTCGCGCTGTTCTCCGCTCATGCCCGCGACGCTACCCGAGCGTCTCGGGCACCTCGACGTCCTCTTCGAGCACGTGCCTGGCCAGGAACGCGGTCACCACCTGGTACCAGAGTTTGGCGTGCTGCGGGGTGAGCACCCAGTGGTTCTCCGACGGGAAGTACAGGAACTGGTGCGGGCTTCGCCCTTGGTCGTCGGCGGGCAGCGCCGAGTGGGTCAGCAGCTCGTACCACAGCCGCAGCGCCTCCCCGATCGGCACCCGATAGTCCTTGTCGCCGTGGATCACCAGCATCGGCGTGCGGATCTCGTGCACATGGTGGTGCGGCGAATTCGCTTGCGCCATCTCGCGAGTCATCTCGCGCAACCAGTAGTACGACGAGTCGGTGGTGGCGCCGAACTGGTCGAGCGCCCACAGGCTGGCGTGGGTGACGATGGCATCGAAGCGGTCGGTGTGGCCGGCCACCCAGTTGGCCATGTAGCCGCCGAAGGATCCGCCCATCGCCGCGGTCCGGCTCGCGTCGACGCGCGGATGCGCGCACGCCGCGTCGGTCGCGGCCATCAGATCGGTGAACGGTGCGCCGCCCCAGGCGCCCCAGCCGCGCTCGATGAACTGCTGGCCGTAGCCGGTGGACAGGCCCGGATCCGGGAGCAACACCGCGTAGCCGCGCGCCGCGAGCAGCCACGGATTCCACCGCCACGACCACACGTTCCAACTGCTCAGCGGGCCACCGTGGATCCACAACAGCAGCGGTGCTTCGCCGTCGCCGTCCGGCAGCACCAGCCACGACCGCACCCGGGTGCCGTCGCCGGCGGTGGCCTCGAGGTGGGTGAGCGTGCCGGGCAGCGACGGCAGCGGCGCACACGGCAGTTCGGCGACCGTGCCGTCGGGGTCGACGCGCACCGGGTGCGGCGGCGCCGCATACGAGCTGCGCAGCGCGAACAGCACCCCGTCCGGCGCAGTGAGGACGTCGGTGTAGCAGTGGTCGTCGAACGTCAGCTGGGTCACCGCACCGTCGGCGAGATCGACCCGGAACACCGGGCGCCGGCCGTCCTGGTCGGCGGTCACGATCACCGCCGACCCGTCGCGCAGCCACGCCGCCGACGCCGGCCACCTGTCCCACCCGTCGGCGAGCACCATCGGCTCCTCGCCGAAACGCAAGTAGCCCAGCGTCATTCGCGGAGCGATCTGCGGAGTGGAGAACGTCTCGCGGATGTAGACGACGCCCGAGCCGTCCGGGGCGATCGCCGGGCCCCACACATCGGCGTCGGGTTCCTCGACGAGCACGGTGCGGTCACCGGTGTCGAGGTCGATGCGCATAAGCACCGAGTGCCGCGACGCGCCCGGTGCCGGACGCTGCCACGTGGTCACCGCGAACCGTCCGTCGGCGCTGACGTCGAAGTCCGATTCGCGCAGCGCACCGCCGGGAGCCGCGGTGAGGTCGCGTACGTCGGCGCCGTCGTCTGCCAGGTCCATTCCGAGCAGATGCGGTTCTGCCGGGCCGAGGTCGGAGTCCCAGTACCGGATCGGGTAGCCGGTGTGCAGGATCGCGGTGATCTTGTTGTCCTTACGCAGATCCCGCAGGCGACGGTCGTCGTCGAGGTCACGTGCCGACGGCAGCAGCGACGACCGCACCACGGCGACGTCGGCGTCACGGGCCGTCCGCACCGCCTCGACCCCGCCGGCGAGCGTCAAGGCGGCCGCCGCCTCACCGCCCGCGGCCGGCAGCCGCCACAGCGCCGCGGGCGGCTTGTCGTCGTCGGGGGTGGGCCGCACGGCGACGAACAGCAGGTCGCCGTCGGCGGTGAAGGCGGGCGTCGATTCGCCCTTCGCGCCCCGCGTCAACCGGCGCGCTGGCTGCTCGCCGGCCGGGTCGAGCTCCCAGATCGCGGTGACGTATTCGGTTCGCTTGTCGTTGAGTTCGGCGACGGTGGTCACCAGGCGGCCGCCGTCCGGCGAGAGCGCCAGCCCCGAGACGCGCGGGAGCGCGAGGTACTCGTCAAGATCGTGGAACGGCGAGGAGTTCGCGGCGGTCATGCCCTGTTGGTAACACACGGCGCCGATCTCCGAGTGAGTTTGAATTTCAAACTGACTTCTGGCAGGCTCGGTGTCATGACCGCGGTGCCGTTGGCGACGTTGCCGGGCCGCCCGTGTCCGATCGCGGCGGCCCTGGAGTTGGTGGGCGAGCGCTGGGCGCTGCTCGTGGTACGCGAAATCGCTCTCGGCGCCACGCATTTCGGTGACATCGTGCGTGGAACCGGGGCGCCGCGCGACCGCATCGCTGCCCGCCTGAAGGCACTGGAGGCGGCCGGCGTCGTCGTCCGGACGCCGTATCAGGACAACCCGCCGCGCCACGCGTACGGTTTGTCCGACTCGGGCCGCGCGTTGGTCCCCGTCCTGCAAGCGCTGCTGACGTGGGGCGAGGTGCACGCCGTGTCACCGACCGACCCCGACCGTCCGCGCCGATATCCGCCGCTGAGCGAGTCCGCCCGAGCCAAGGAGAACCGATGACCCTCGAGATGACGACGCCCACCGACCGCGAGGACTGGGGTCCGCAGCGCTCCCGCGTGGTGACCTGGCACTCCCCCGGCCCCGCCACGGCCAAGGGGCTGAGCATGGCGGGCATCGATTACCTACGGGCGATGGCCACCGGGGAACTCCCGCCGGCGCCGATCGGCGGGCTGATGCAGTTCGACATCGTCGACGTCGAACCCGGCCGCGTCGAATTCACCTGCACCACCGACGAATCCGCGTACAACCCGATCGGCGCGATCCACGGCGGATTGATCTGCACTCTGCTGGACTCGGTGACCGGCTGCGCGGTGCACAGCACGCTGCCGCAGGGCAAGGGCTACACGTCGGTGGAGATCAAGGTGAACTACCTCAAAGCGGTCCGGCTCGACTCCGGGCCGCTCACCGCGACCGGAACGGTCGTGAAGTCGGGTTCGAGGATCGGCTTCGCCGAGGGCGTGGTGACCGACGCCTCGGGTGCGGTGGTGGCCACCGCGAGCAGCACGCTGTTGATCTTCGACCTCTGATCCCGGCCGCCGTCGACGCGCTAGTTTCGACGGATGCCGAAGCAGATCCTGGTGATCGGCGCGGGCATCGCCGGACTGGCGAGCGCCGTCGCGCTGCAGCAGCGGGGACACGACGTCACGCTCCTCGAGGAGCGCACCGACACGTCGTCGGGTGCCGGGATCAGCATCTGGCCCAACGCGTTGGCGGCGCTCGACGACATCGGCCTCGGCGACCCGGTGCGCGCCGCGGGTGGCCGGGTCACCGCGGGCGCGGCCCGCTGGCGGGACGGCAGCTGGCTGCGCAGACCGGCGCCCGAGCGGATGGTCAAAGCGCTCGGCGAACCGCTGGTGATCATCCGACGCTCGGCGCTGACCGCGATCCTGGCCGGCGCGCTCGCCGACGGCACCGTACGTAACGGCGTATCGGCGGAGGCGCTCGCGCTCACCGGCGACGGTGTGCGGGTGACGCTCGCCGACGGGACCGTTCTTGCGCCCGACGCCGTCGTCGGCGCCGACGGCACCCATTCGACAGTGGCCCGCCACCTCAACGGACCGCTGCACAACCGGTATGTGGGCTACACGGCGTGGCGCGGGGTGGCCCACTGCCGGGTCGACGAGCGCGTCGCGGGCGAGGTGTTCGGACCCGCCGTCGAGTTCGGCCTGGTGCCGCTCGGCGCCGAGCACACCTACTGGTTCGCCACCGAACGCGTGCCCGAGGGGTCGACGTGCCCGCAGGGCGAGCTGGCCCACTTGAAGACGCGGTTCGCGTCATGGGTCGAGCCGGTTCCCGAGATCCTGGCCTCCACGGATCCCGACGCGGTGCTGCGCAACGATCTCTACGACCGCGATCCGGCGCGTCAGTGGTCGAGGGGCCCGATCGTGCTGGTCGGCGACGCCGCCCACCCGATGCGCCCACACCTCGGACAGGGCGGATGCCAGGGCCTCGAGGACGCCGCGATCCTGGCCCGGTTCGTCGACGGCGCCGACGACCTGGCGACGGCGTTCGCACGCTTCGCGGCGTTCCGCAGGCCGAGGGTGGACGGGTTGGTCCGCGAGTCCCGGACGATCGGCCGCGTGGTGAACCTGCCACCGCTGCTGAGCACCTTGGCCAGCAGGGCGACGGTGCTGGGACCCGAGACACTGCTGACCCGTCACCTGGCCTCGGTGGCAGCACGCTCGGCGTATCGGCCGCCGACCGACCGCGAGCTGCGCGCCGGATGAGTGTGGCGCTGGGCCCGCTCGTGGTCGATGCGGTCGACGCGCAGGCGCTGGCCGCGTTCTGGGACGCGGCGCTGGGCAGCGATGACCGACGCCGGCTGCTGACGTTCCGGCCGCAGCGGGCGCCCAAGACGGTGAAGAACCGGGTGCACCCGGACCTCTACGTCGACGACGTCACCCGGCTGCTTGACCTGGGCGCCCGGGTGCTCGCCGAGCACAGCGGGTGGACAACGCTCGCCGACATCGAGGACAACGAGTTCTGCGCCTTCCCCGCCCCGCGACCCGGCGCTGCCGCGGCGCCGGCCCGCATGTTCGCGGTGTGCACCGACAGCGACCGACCGGAGGAGCTGGCCGCCTGGTGGGCGGCGGTGGTGGGGGCCGAGGTCCGGCCCGGGCCCGACGGCACGCCACGCTGGCTTCATCACCCAGCCGGCTGGGACGACCTCATCTGGAAGTTCGTCCGGGTCGATGACGAGCGGGCGGCGCCCAACCGATGGGAGTGGAGCGTGCGGTCGGACATCGGCACCCGCGTCGACCCGCAGGGCAACGCGTTCAGCGTGCGCCGGTGAGCGCGCCGATCGGATTGAGCAGCGCCGAGCACATCTGACGCGGGTTCACGAAGCCGAACAGGCCGCTGGACGGCATGGCCGCGCAGCCGGTCGCCGCGGCAGGCGTCTTGGCCGGCGCCGACGGGGTGGTCCACACGGCGGGGGTGGCCCCGCGCGGTCCGCACTTCGGCCAGGCCTTCAGGCCCTGGGTGCGCAGCACGTTCTCGGCGACGCGGATCTGCTCGGCGCGCGACGCGGTCGCCGGGTTGCCGACACCGCCATTGGCCGACCAGGTGGCCGGCTTGAACTGCAGGCCGCCGTAGTGGCCGTTACCGCTGTTGGTCGCCCAGTTGCCACCCGACTCGCACTGGGCGATGGCGTCCCAGTTCACCGAGTCCGCGTCGGCGGTCGCCAGCGACGACCCCAGCACCATCGGCACGATGGCCAGCGCTCCGGCGATCACGATTGCCCAGACGCTCTTCGTAACGGCATTCCGAATCTTCATCACTGCGGTCCTTCCCCGACCGTTTGACACAAGGCCCGCATCTGAAGAACTGGCTGCTCTCCCGCGCGGTTATCCGGTGTGTCGGGTGATGAAGCTCACCTGTTACGCAAGGGTCAAAAGTTTTAGTCGTTACTTAACTGGTGTAAGAGCCCTCTGAGAAAGAAGTGGCGGCGCCGGAGGATTCCGGCACCGCCACTTCGAAGTCGACGAGCGCGTGTCAGCCGCGGCCGCCGCAGGTCGGCCAGGCGCCGATGCCCTGCGACTGCAGCACGTTCTCCGCCACGCGGATCTGCTCTTCCCGGCTCGCGTTGTGGGGCGAGCCGCTGCCACCGTTGGACCGCCAGGTGCCCATGGTGAACTGCAGGCCGCCGTAGTAGCCGTTACCGGTGTTGATGGACCAGTTGCCACCCGACTCGCAGGCCGCGACGGCATCCCAGTTCACACCGCTGTCCGCATTGGCGGTTCCGGTGGCCAGCGCCATCGGTGCGAGCGCGATCGCACCGGCAAAGGTCGCGAAACCGAACGTCTTGCGGATGTTCTTCAACTGCTTTCCTTTCGCCAAGCGCGCGCCAACCAGCACCCACACGCAGGGCGCGGGCGAAGATGCCTACAGCAGAGGGTTTGGGCCGCACCGTCTCGGTCAGGTGCGGCAGCGGAAGGCCAGACATGCCTCGCCGGCACTCGGGCCGGCGGCCGCGGGAGGTTCGAACGCCTCTCCGGCTCCACTCACACGCAGGTTCGTGGTTTGAAATTATTTGCTCCGGTTAAGAGCTCTTTCGGACCGTACAAACCGGCTGGGCGAAAGTCATATCGGCCCGGCGCCGTGTCGCGTCCAGATCACGAACTGATCACGGTCGCGATGTTCTTTCGTTGCCGCAGGTCACCACCCGCTTTGACGCGGCTGGAGATTGGCGAGCATCCGCGTGTCTTCGTGAGCCATCTCACGAACATTTTGTGAGGTGGAGCACGTTTAGCGGGCGATCCATACCTGTCCGTACACCGCGAATCGCGCAGTGCTACCGCAGAACTGGCTGTTTCACAGCGATCTCTCAAGCAGCGGTTCGCTGTCCGGCCGCATCACGTCGATGGACGAATCACCTTGGCCGCCAACGGTTTTACGCATCACCGCAGCACCGGGCCGATGGCATCGCCATCCGGTCGCTAGTTCTAACGTTGTTGTCCCACAGCATCATCCGAACAGTCTGCACAACGCCGCACACTCCGAGCCGGAGGTACCCGCCGCGTCGTCGGGCAACCAACGCCCTCCCGGCCGGCGGCGATGCACCACATTTGTGCCGTTCGCGACGATAAAACGCGGCCCTGGCATCGAAATTGCCGCCATATCAGCCCCGGTAGGACTCAGAGTCACTGGCGCGCAGCCAGTTCGGCGGCGACGCACCGAACGCGGCCCTGTAACGGCCGAACGGGAAAAAGCCGCCATCCCGTGGTTTATCACGGCTATTTGCGCATGAATTCACTGGCGGTAATTCGACCGGCAAGAATGATTATTACCCGTCGAATAGGGAAGCGAATTTGCTAGGCCATTTGCGGTCGCGGCAGCGCCGCCAGATCAGCCGCGGTGTTGAGGTTGGTCAGCCCGTCCTGCTCGGGCATCACGATCCGCTGGGTGTCGACCCGGTCGACGAGCGCCCGCATGCTGCGCTCGCCCGCGGCGACCAGTGCGTCGACGCGCCCGGCGAGCGAGGTTCGGTAGACGCCGGCCAGGTAGTGGTCGCGGCCGTCCCAGGGCAACACGACGGCTGCGCCCAACCGTACGGCCGGGCCCGCGAGTTCGTCGATCAGGTCGGCGGAGAGCAGCGGCATGTCGACCGCGGCCACGAATGCCAGTTCCGCGCCGGCCTCGGCGGCCGCCCGCAGGCCGCGTCCGGTGGCCAGCAGGGGGCCCACTCCGCGGACCTCGTCGCGCAGGATCTCCGCGTCCAGCGTCGGCAGCGCCTGCCCGGGAGCGGCGACCACGAAGATCGGCGCGCAGCGCGGCTTCAAGACATCGACCATCCGCTCGACGAGCGTCGTGTCTCCGTACGGCAGGGTGGCCTTGTCGCGGCCCATGCGGCGGGACGCCCCGCCCGCCAAGATGATTCCGGCCAGCGGAACGGTGGTCGTCATGACCGTGAGGTTAGTCGACGGTCCAGGTGTCTTTGCCCCGAAGCAGCGACTGAAGTGCTGCCGTGTCGTGTGCCTTGGCTTCGCGGGCCGCGGTGATCTGGTCGCGGGCGGCGTCGTCGTAGGTGGGCTTGTCCACCTGCCGGAAGATGCCCATCACCATGTGCTCGAGGTTCTGCTCGGACAGCCGCGACAGCGCGAACGCGTACGCCGGGTCGTCGAGGTTCGCGTTGTGCACGACGATCTCGTCGGCCGACACGTCGGCGGTCTTGGCGATCTCCAGGCCGTATCCGGACTTGATGACGCAGTACTCGGCGTCGGCGCCGAACGTGATCGGCTCGCCGTGGGCGAGATTGATCAGCCGCTCCTCGGCGCCTTCCTTGCGCAGGGCGTCGAAGGAGCCGTCGTTGAAGATCGGGCAGTCCTGCAGGATCTCGACGAGCGCGGCGCCGCGGTGGGCGGCCGCGGCCTTGAGCACCTCGGTCAGCCCCTTGCGGTCGGAGTCCAGCGCACGCCCGACGAACGTCGCGTCGGCGCCGAGCGCCAGCGACACCGGGTTGAACGGGTAGTCCAGCGAGCCCATCGGCGTCGACTTGGTGACCTTGCCGACCTCCGACGTCGGCGAGTACTGGCCCTTGGTCAGCCCGTAGATCCGGTTGTTGAACAGCAGGATCGTGATGTTGACGTTGCGGCGCAGCGCGTGGATCAGGTGGTTGCCGCCGATCGAGAGCGAGTCGCCGTCGCCGGTGACCACCCAGACCGACAGGTCCTCACGCGCCAGGGCCAGCCCGGTGGCGATGGTCGGGGCGCGGCCGTGGATCGAGTGGAAACCGTAGGTCTCCAGGTAGTACGGGAAGCGGCTGGAGCAGCCGATACCGCTGACGAACGCGATGTTCTCGCGGCGCAGCCCCAGCTCCGGCAGGAAGTTGCGGATGGTGTTGAGGATGACGTAGTCACCGCAGCCCGGGCACCACCGGACCTCCTGGTCACTGGTGAAGTCCTTGGACTTCTGCGGTTGGTCGGTCGCCGGCACCCGGCTGGTGCCCGGCGTCAACCCGAGATCACTTCCGATCAGGTCAGTCATCAAACAGCTCCCACACGCGTCACACCGACCTCGACGGTAGCCGCCGCCAGTCGTGCGAACTTGGCCTTGTCGATTTCCTTCTCTCCCAGCGTCCCATCCAGCGCGGCATCGATGATGCCCTCGACCTCGTCGGCCAGGAACGCCATACCTTCCACCTTGGTCACCGACTGCACGTCGACCAGGTACTTGCCGCGCAGCAACAGCGCCAACTGTCCCAGGTTCATCTCCGGGCACACCACCTTCGGGTAGCGCCGCAGCACCTCGCCGAGGTTGGCCGGGAACGGGTTGAGGTTGCGCAGATGCGCCTGGGCGACCTTCAGCCCCTTGCGGCGCGCCCGCCGGCACGCCTCACCGATCGGGCCGTAGCTGCTACCCCAGCCAAGCATCAGCAGCTCGGCGTCACCGGTGGGATCGTCGACCTCCAGGTCGGGCACCGCGATGCCGTCGATCTTGGCCTGGCGCAACCGGACCATCAGGTCGTGGTTCTTGGGCTCATAGGAGATGTTGCCCGAGCCGTTGGCCGACTCCAGCCCGCCGATGCGGTGTTCGAGTCCGGGCGTGCCGGGAATCGCGAACTGGCGCGCCAGCGTCTCGGGGTCGCGGGCGTACGGCTGGAACGGCTCACCCTCCTTGGCGAAGGTGTGCTTGATCGCCGGATAGCTGGTGACGTCCGGAATGCGCCACGGCTCAGAGCCGTTCGCGATCGCGCCGTCGGACAGGATGACCACCGGGGTGTGATAGGTGATCGCGATCCGGGCCGCCTCCACCGCGACGTCGAAGCAGTCCGACGGGGACCGCGGCGCCAGCACCGCGACCGGCGACTCGCCGTTGCGGCCGTAGAGCACCTGCAGCAGGTCGGCCTGCTCGGTCTTGGTGGGCAGACCCGTCGACGGGCCGCCGCGCTGGACGTCGATGACGATGAGCGGCAGCTCGGTCATCACGGCCAGACCGATCGCCTCGGACTTCAGGGAGATGCCCGGACCTGAGGTGCTGGTGACGCCGAGCGCGCCGCCGTAGGAGGCGCCGATGGCCGCGCCGATGCCGGCGATCTCGTCCTCGGCCTGGAACGTGAGCACGTTGAAGTTCTTGTGCTTGGACAGCTCGTGCAGGATGTCCGACGCCGGGGTGATCGGGTAGGTGCCCAGCACCACCTGCAGGTCGGCCAGGACGCCGGCCGCGACGATGCCATAGGCGAGCGCGGTGTTGCCCGAGATCTGGCGGTACTCACCGGTCTTGAGTTTGGCCGGCGCCACCTCGTAGGTGCTGGCGAACGCCTCGGTGGTCTCGCCGTAGTTCCAGCCGGCCTTCAGCGCGAGGACGTTGGCCTCGGCGACGTCGGGCTTGCGGGCGAACTTCTCGCGGATGAACGACTCGCTGTGCTCGAGCTCGCGGCCGTACATCCACGACAGCAGCCCGAGAGCGAACATGTTCTTGGCGCGCTGGCCGTCCTTCTTGGAGGCGCCGATGGCCTCGACGGCGCCCAGCGTCAGCGTGGTCATCGGCACGGCCTGCACGACGTAGTCGGAGAGCTCGTCGTTCTCCAGCGGGTTGGCCTCGTAGCCGACCTTGGCCAGGTTGCGCTTGGTGAACTCGTCGGAGTTGGCGATGATCAGGCCGCCGCGCGGCAGGTCGGAGACGTTTGCCTTGAGCGCGGCGGGATTCATCGCCACCAGCACGTCGGGGCGGTCGCCGGCGGTCAGGATGTCGTAGTCGGCGATCTGGATCTGGAACGACGACACCCCGGGCAGCGTGCCCTGGGGTGCGCGGATCTCGGCGGGGTAATTCGGTTGGGTCGCAAGGTCGTTGCCGAACAAGGCGGCCTCGGAGGTGAACCGGTCACCGGTGAGCTGCATACCGTCGCCGGAGTCGCCGGCGAAGCGGATGACGACCTTTTCGAGCTTCTGCCGAGTGCCCGGACTGGCACCGTTGCCGTTCGTCCCCACTCGCCTGCCTTCCTCGTCGATGCGGGTGATCCGGCGGGGTCATCCCGGTCGCGGCCAACGCGGCGCGTCGTCGGAAAACACCCACCAAAGTTTTTATGTCACTGCCAGTACCGATTATTGCACTTCTCTTAGGTAGCCCTTCACCAGACCTACCATCGGCGCGCCACCATCGGTGCGGCGAATACGCAGCTCAGCAATTGTGCGCGCAACCGCGATGAGACAAAACTGTGTTGTTCGTCACGTGCACGAGACAAAAAATCTAAGGAAATGGTTACCGCTCAGTAGCGGTCAGCTAGCACTGCGGGGGGGGGCCGACGCGGCTCACCGGCCGGCGGGGCCCTCGGCGCGCCGCTCGTGCCACCTCAGCCGCAGCAGCAGCAGGCCGCGATGCGCACGCCAGCCGGCCGACAGCGGGTCACGCCAGACCGGGGTATGGCGTCTCAGGAGTGAATCGTGTTGCACGGTGTCCATTGTGCCGACGCGGAGGCGGCGCCGCCCTGTGACGCATCCCGCATCGGGATGAACAGTGATGAAACCGTTAGCGAGCGGACGCACCTAGGCTGGTCGCATGGGCAGGGTCACGGCGCGGCGACGAGTGCAGCATGTGACCGCCGACGACGCGGTGGCCCGGCCGGAGACCTTGGTGGTCGAGGAGCCGCTGGAGATCCGGGTCAACGGCACACCGATCACCGTGACGATGCGCACGCCGGGCTCCGACATCGAGTTGGCGCAGGGGTTCCTGCTCACCGAGGGGGTGATCGGCGGCCGCGACGACGTGCTGGCCGCCCGGTACTGCAAGGGCACGGGGCCCGACAACCTCAACACCTACAACGTGCTCGACGTGACGCTCGCCCCCGGTGTCCCGATGCCCGAGGTCGACGTGACCCGCAACTTCTACACCACGTCGTCGTGCGGGGTGTGCGGCAAGGCGTCGTTGGAGGCGGTGCGCTTGATCAGCAGGCACGCGCCGGGCGACGACCCTACGACCGTGGCCGCCGACACGCTCTCGGCGCTGCCGGGCCGGCTGCGCGCCGCGCAGAAGGTGTTCGCCAGCACCGGCGGCCTGCACGGCGCCGCGCTGTTCGACTCCGAGGGCGCCACACTGGTCGTGCGTGAAGACATCGGCAGGCACAACGCCGTCGACAAGGTCATCGGGTGGGCGGTCGAGCAGCGGCGGATTCCGCTGACCGGAACCGTGCTGCTGGTCAGCGGGCGGGCGTCGTTCGAGCTCACGCAGAAGGCGGTGATGGCGGGCATCCCGATCCTGGCGGCGGTGTCGGCGCCGTCGTCGCTGGCCGCGGATCTGGCCAGCGAGTCGGGGCTGACCCTGGTAGCGTTCCTGCGCGGTGAGTCGATGAACGTCTACACCCGGCCCGACCGGGTCATCCGCTGACGCTGCCGCCGCCGTCGACGCGCACGATCTGACCGGTGATGTAGCCGGCATCCTCGTCGAGCAGGGAACAGATGGCGTGCGCGATCTCGCGGGGCGCGCCGACCCGCCCCATGGGGATGTTCTGCAACAACCGGCCCTCGCGCTCGGAGCCGACCGGGCTGCGCTCCCGGTACATCTCGGTCTCGGTGGGGCCGGGCGCGACCGCGTTCACCGTGATACCGGTAGACGCCAACTCCTTGGCCCAGATCCGGGTGCAGGTCTCCAGCGCCGCCTTCGCCGCCGCGTACGGCGTGCGCTCAGGTGTGCCGAGGGTCGTCAGGCTGCTGACGATGACGATGCGTCCCCACCCCGCGGCGCGCATCCCCTGCAGGACGGCCTGCACCACCTGCACCGCGGCCCGCACGTTGAGGTCGTAGGTGCTGTAGAGGTCGTCGAGGTCGATCTCGCCGATCGTGCCGAACCGGGCGAAGCCGGCGTTGTTGACGACGGCATCGACCGCACCGTCGGTGACGATCTGCTCGAGCGCAGCCGCGGTGGCCGCCCGGTCGGCGAGGTCGACCGGATAGAAGGGGCCCGGGAAATCGGGCGGCGCGGTGCGGGCGAGTCCGATCGGCTGGTGGCCGGCGTCGGCCAGTCGATCGGCCACGGCGCGACCGATCCCTTTCGACGCACCGGTGATCAGAACTCGCCGCATGGCGTCTCCTCACTGTCTGCGGTTCAGGTCCGCTGTCACCAGTGTCTGCTCGCCAACACCCGCGCAGCCATGGCTCGGCTGTCACTTTCCCCACAGAAACCGACACAATGGCTGGGTGGCGCAGACGCAGGACCGTCGACGCGCGGTGGCGTTCGTGGTCTTCGACGGCATGAAACTGTTGGACGCGGCCGGCGCGGCCGAGGTGTTCGCCGAGGCGAACCGGTTCGGCGCCGCCTACGACATCACCATGGCGTCGGTCGACGGGGCGGATGTGACGACGTCGGTGGACACGAAACTGGCCGTCAATCAGCGACTTTCGGACATCGACGGAGCCGACACCGTGATCGTCACCGGCGGCGACAATCTGGTCGGGCAGGGCATCGATCCGGCGCTCGTCGACGCGGTCAGATCGATGCCGGCGCGGACCCGGCGGTTGGCGTCCATCTGTACAGGCGCCTTCATCCTCGCTCAGGCCGGCCTGCTCGACGGCCGTCGCGCCACCACCCACTGGCGGCACGCGCGACTGCTGGCCCGCGCGTTCCCTAACATCCAGGTCGAGCCCGACGCGATCTTCGTGCGCGACGGCGACGTTTTCACCTCGGCCGGTGTGTCTTCGGGCATCGACCTGGCGCTGGCGCTCGTCGAACTCGACCATGGCGCCGATCTGGTGCGGGAGGTAGCACGGTCGCTGGTGGTCTATCTCAAACGCGCGGGCGGGCAGTCGCAGTTCTCGGTGCTCGTCGAGGCCGAACCGCCGCCGCAGTCCGCCCTACGTGCGGCCACCGACGCGATCGCCGCCGATCCGGCCGCCGACCACAGCGTGAAAACCCTTGCCGCGCGGGCGTCGTTGAGCACCCGCCAACTGACGCGGCTGTTCCACACCGAGCTCGGCACGACCCCCGCCCGATATGTCGAAATGGTGCGGCTCGACGCGGCGCGCGCCGCACTCGACGCCGGCCGCACCGTCGGCGAGACCGCCCGGGTGGCCGGCTTCGGCAGCGCCGAGACGCTGCGACGGGTGTTCGTCGAAAATCTCGGCGTCTCACCCAAGGCCTACCGCGAGCGGTTCCGCACCGCGTCGCGCAGCTGACGCTATTCGGGCCAGGCGTTGTTCTTGATGATGTCGACGAAGTCGGCTCGCACGAACGACTCGTCGAAGTGCTCGAGCACGTCGGCGTTGACCGTGCCGAACGTGCTTTCCGGCCGGTGCTGCACGCCGTCGGCGAAGGCCTGCAAAATCTGCTGCTTGAACTGGGGACGCGGATGCACGGCGGTGACCGCCGTCAGTTCCTCGTCGGACAGGTTCTCCCGACCGAACCCGAGCACGTCGGTCTCGACTCCGGCTGTCACCAAGGCGATTTCGGGGTCGAGGAACTCCGGGACCCCGGGAGTGGTGTGCAAGGCGATGCCCAACCACACCTTGCGGGCGTCGTCGACGCGGACGCCGCGGGCGAGCAGGAAGTCGCGGGCCGCGTTGGCGCCGTCGACCTCGAAGCGCAACGCCGAGGTGCGGTAGCGCTCGGTGAGGCCGACGTCGTGGAACATCGCTCCCGCGTAGAGCAACTCGAGGTCGGGCACCAGCCCACGGCGCCTGCCCTGCAGCGCACCGAACAGGAACACCCGCCGCGAATGGTGGAACAGCAGATCGTCTTCGGTGTCGCGGATGTATTCGGTGATCTCCTTGACCAGCGGGGTGTCGGGGATCTCGATCCCGGCGATGGTGTCGACTACGTGACCAGTCATCATGTAACTCCTTGTCGTGAGGACGATGTGGCCAGTCTGTGCCGCGCGGGGCCTGTGCGGTGCGGGGCGGACGCGACATCGATCCCACAAGATGCGACGTCCCGCTGATCTCCACCCGATCTCCACGAAACCTCCAAGCTTCGTCGCCGGCGGCCGAGCAGCATCGTCCGCATGCCAGAGATCCTCATCGCCGCCCTGTCCCCCGTGGGCCACATCGGTCCGCTGCTGCACGTCGCAGAGGGACTCGTCGCCCGCGGTGACCGTGTCACCGTGCTGACCTCCGCCGAGCACGCCGAGCGGATCCGCGCCGCGGGCGCCGTCGCGGCCGCGGTCCCACCGGAGGCCGACTTCGACCCGACCCGCCTCGACATCGATCTGCCCGGGCGCACCGACACCTCGGGGATCAAGCGGGTGAACTTCGACGTCGTTCGCCTGTTCCTGCAGCCGATGCCGCATCAGACCCGCACGCTGGCGAGGCTGATGTCGCAGACGAACTACGACGCCGTGCTCGCCGACGCCGGTTTCTTCGGCATCCTGCCGTTCCTGCTGGGCGATCAGCACGCCCGGCCGCCGGTGCTCACGTACTCCACCACGCCGCTGATGATCAGCAGCTGCGACACCGCGCCGTTCGGACTCGGACGGGCGCCCTCCTCGTCGGGGTTGGGCCGGTTGCGCAACCGGGCACTGACCGCGCTGTCGCACAAGGTGCTGCTGCGCGAATCACAGAAGGTGACCAACCTGTTGCTGAGCGACCTGAACAGCCGGCCGCTGCCGATGTTCCTGTTCGACTCCCTGCTGCTGGCCGACCGCGTCATCGCCCCGACCGTGCCCGAATTCGACTATCCGCGAAGCGATATGCCCGCGCACGTCCGTTACGTCGGGGCAGTGCACCCGAGCGCGCCCGCCGGTTTCCGGCCGCCGCCGTGGTGGTCGCTGCTCGACGACGACCGGCCCGTCGTGCACGTCACGCAAGGCACGATCGACAATGCCGACCTGGGCCGGCTGCTGGAACCGACGATCGCGGCGCTCGCCGACGAGGACGTCACCGTGGTCGCCACCACCGGGGGCAGGCCGGTATCACAGCTGCGCTCCCCGCTGCCGGCGAATACCTTTGTCGCCGAATACCTCCCGCACGAGGCGCTGCTGCCGAAGGTCGACGTGATGGTGACCAACGGCGGCTACGGCGCGGTCCAGCGGGCGTTGGCGTGCGGGGTGCCGCTCGTCGTCGCGGGCGAGACCGAGGACAAGCCGGAGGTCGCCGCTCGCGTCGCGTGGGCGGGTGCGGGGATCAATCTGAAGACCGGCACCCCGAGCGCCGGCGCGGTGCGCGCCGCGGTGCGCGAGGTGATCAACAACGACCGGTATCGGCGCGGGGCGCGGGCGCTGGAGACGGCGTTCGCCCGGCGCGACGGGGTGGCCGAGATCGCCGCGCTCATCGACGAGGTGGTCAGCGAGCGTGCGGCGGTGCAGCGATGAGCGGCTGCGCCGATCCGTTCGGGCGTCCGCCCGATACGGCGACGGGCGAGGAGTGTCCTAGGCGCTCTTGTCGCGACGTTCCGGACGCGACGGCTTGCGCGGCACGATGGTGGGCAGGACGTTGTCCTCGACGGTCTCCTTGGTGACGACGACCTTGGCGACGTCGTCGCGGCTGGGGATGTCGTACATCACCGGCAGCAGCACTTCCTCCATGATGGCGCGCAGCCCGCGGGCGCCCGTGCCACGGTGGATGGCCTGATCGGCGATGGCCTCGAGCGCGTCGGTGGTGAATTCCAGCTCGACGCCGTCCATCTCGAAGAGCCGGGTGTACTGCTTGACCAACGCGTTCTTCGGCTGGGACAGGATCTGCACCAGCGAGTCCTTGTCCAGGTTGGTCACCGAGGCGACGACCGGCAGGCGGCCGATGAACTCCGGGATCAGACCGAACTTGATCAGGTCTTCGGGCATCACCTCGGCGAAGTGATCCTGGGTGTCGATCTCGGCCTTGGAGTGCACCTCGGCGCCGAAGCCCAGGCCGCGCTTGCCGACGCGGTCGGAGACGATCTTCTCCAGCCCGGCGAACGCGCCCGCGACGATGAACAGCACGTTGGTGGTGTCGATCTGGATGAACTCCTGGTGCGGGTGCTTGCGGCCGCCCTGCGGAGGAACCGAGGCCTGCGTGCCCTCGAGGATCTTCAGCAGCGCCTGCTGCACGCCTTCGCCGGAGACGTCGCGGGTGATCGACGGGTTCTCGCTCTTGCGGGCGATCTTGTCGACCTCGTCGATGTAGATGATCCCGGTCTCGGCGCGCTTGACGTCGTAGTCGGCGGCCTGGATCAGCTTGAGCAGGATGTTCTCGACGTCCTCGCCGACGTAGCCAGCCTCGGTCAGCGCGGTGGCGTCGGCGATCGCGAACGGGACGTTGAGCATCTTGGCCAGCGTCTGCGCCAGGTAGGTCTTGCCGCAGCCGGTCGGGCCGAGCATCAGGATGTTCGACTTGGCCAGCTCGACGGGCTCGGCGCGCGAGTCGCGGCTCTTCTCCCCCGCCTGGATGCGCTTGTAGTGGTTGTAGACGGCGACGGCCAGCGTCCGCTTGGCGGTGTCCTGGCCGATGACGTAGCCCTCGAGGAATTCACGGATCTCGGCGGGCTTGGGCAACTCGTCGAGCTTGACGTCGTCAGCGTCGGCGAGTTCCTCCTCGATGATCTCGTTGCAGAGGTCGATGCACTCGTCGCAGATGTACACGCCGGGACCGGCGATGAGCTTCTTCACCTGCTTTTGGCTCTTGCCGCAGAACGAGCACTTCAGCAGGTCACCGCCGTCTCCGATGCGCGCCATGGTGGTGAGGTCCCTACTTCCTGTCGGGGTCGTTCTATGTCAAGCTTGCGAGCCGCCTCGGGCGTTAATCCGACGCTACCCGTTGTTTCCGGCGCGAGGCGACCGATAGAGCCGAATCGCGTCGGTGGTATTCATCTGTGTTCGCGCCAACATAGCGCCTGGCAACCCTCGGACCCCTCCGGACGCGCCGCCGTGTCTCTGGCGTGTCGCCGCCGTGATGAGACCGAGAGGCGTTCGGCAGGAGTCGATCAGGTGCCGCGCCGAGTGTTCGCTGACCCCACGATACCGGGGGTCGCGAATGACGAGCCGCAGTAACCACTCGCCGAGCGCACGGTAGTTGCACGCGTTTCGCGAGTGGAGGCGTCAACAACCGAGCGCTCGCTGCGGGCTCAGGCCGTCTGAGCCGACAGCTTCCGGTACTCCAAGACGGTGTCGATCACGCCGTACTCCTTGGCCTCCTCGGCCGTGAGGATCTTGTCGCGGTCGGTGTCCTTGCGGATTTGCTCCGGCGTCTTGCCGGTGTGGTGCGCCAGCGTGGTCTCCATCAGCGTGCGCATCCGCTCGATCTCCTTGGCCTGGATCTCCAGGTCGGAGAACTGACCCTGGATGACCCCGGACAGCGCGGGTTGGTGGATCAGCACGCGGGCGTTGGGCAGCGCCATCCGCTTGCCGGGGGTGCCGGCGGCCAGCAGCACCGCGGCCGCCGACGCGGCCTGGCCCAGGCACACGGTCTGGATGTCGGCGCGGACGTACTGCATGGTGTCGTAGATCGCCATCAGCGAGGTGAACGAGCCGCCCGGCGAGTTGATGTACATGGTGATGTCGCGGTCGGGATCGAGCGACTCCAGCACCAGCAGCTGGGCCATGATGTCGTTCGCCGAGGCGTCGTCGACCTGCACGCCGAGGAAGATGATGCGTTCCTCGAACAGCTTGTTGTACGGGTTGGATTCCTTGACGCCGAAGCTCGAGTGCTCGATGAACGACGGCAGGATGTAGCGGGCCTGAGGCTGCAGGCGGGGGTCCAAAGACGGATGGATGTGATCGGTCATTTGTCTAGTCCTGCTCCTGGTCCTGAGCCGTTGATGCTGGCGCTGGTGATGATGTGGTCGACGAAGCCGTATTCGAGGGCTTCCTGCGCCGTGAACCAGCGGTCGCGGTCGGAGTCGGCCTCGATGCGCTCGATGGACTGCCCGGTGAACTCGGCGTTCAGCCGGAACATCTCCTTCTTGATCGACGCGAACTGCTCGGCCTGGATGGCGATGTCCGCCGCGCCGCCGGTGATGCCGCCGAGGGGCTGGTGCATCAGGATGCGGGCGTGGGGCAACGCGTAGCGCTTGCCCTTGGTGCCGGCCGCGAGCAGGAACTCACCCATGGAGGCGGCCATGCCCATGGCGTAGGTCGCGACGTCGCACGGGGCGAGCACCATCGTGTCGTAGATCGCCATGCCGGCGCTGATCGAGCCGCCGGGCGAGTTGATGTAGAGGTGGATGTCCTTGGTGGGGTCCTCCGCCGACAGCAGCAGAATCTGGGCGCAGAGCTTGTTCGCGATGTCGTCATCGACCTGTGAGCCCAGGAAGATGATCCGCTCCGCCAGCAACCGCTCATAGACCGAGTCGACCAGGTTGAGGCCTTGCGAGGCGCCACGCATGTGGGTCACGACTGGATACCTGCTTTCTTCAAGAGCTTGATACTCAACGACACTAACCAACCTGCGACGGCGAGCACTCCCCAGACGGGGCGCGTTCGCTCACAGCGTCACTTGGCGTCGGCGGATTCTTCGGCCTCGTCGGCGGCCGGTGCCTCGTCGGCGGCCTCATCGGCAGCTGCTTCGACGTCGCCTTCGGCGCCCTCGGTCTGGGCCCCGGCCCGGCCGAAGAACTCGGTGGTGTCGACGACGTTGCCCTCGGAGTCGGTGACGGTGGCGCCCTCGACGACGACGGCGACGGCCAGGCCGCGGCGCACGTCGGCGAAGAGTGCGGGCAGCTGGTTGTTCTGCTGCAGCGTCTGCAGCAGCTGCTGGGGCTGCATGCCGTACTGCTGCGACATCAGCACCAGGCGCTCGGTCAGGTCGTTCTGGCCGACCTGAACGTCGAGCTTGTCGGCGATCGCGTCGACCAGCAGCTGGGTCTTGATGGCCTTCTCGGCGTTGGTGCGGTTGTCGGTGTCGAACTGCTCACGGCTGCTGCCCTGAGCCTCGAGCACCTCGGCGAAGCGGGTCTCGTCGTGGTCGAGGCTGTGGATCGCGTTGTGCAGCGTGTCGTCGATCTGGGCCTGCACGACCTTCTCGGGCAGCGGCACCTCGACCTGCTCGAGCAGCGTCTCGAGGACCTTGTCGCGGATCTGCTCGGCCTGCTGCACCCGCTTGACGCGGCGCACCTGCTCGACGAGCGATTCCTTGAGTTCGTCGATGGTGTCGAATTCGCTTGCCAGCTGGGCGAAGTCGTCGTCGGGCTCGGGCAGCTCGCGCTCCTTGACCGACTTGACGGTGACGGTCACCTCGGCGTCCTCGCCGGCGTGCTCACCGGCGGCCAGCTTGGTGGTGAAGGTTTTGGTCTCGCCCTCCTTGAGGCCGACGATCGCGTCGTCGAGGCCCTCGACGAGCTGACCGGAGCCGACCTCGTGCGACAGGCCTTCGGTGGCGGCCTCCGGCAGATCCTTGCCGTCGACGGTGGCCGACAGGTCGATGGAGACGAAGTCGCCTTCCTGCGCGGGGCGCTCGACGCCCTTGAGGGTGCCGAAGCGGGCGCGCAGCGACTGCAGCTCGGCGTCGACCTCCTCGTCGGTCACCTCGATCGCGTCGACAGTGACCGTGAGCTCGGAGAGCTCGGGCAGCTCGATCTCGGGGCGGATGTCGACCTCGGCGGTGAAGGTCAGGTCCTCGCCGTATTCCTTCTTGGTGATCTCGATCTCGGGCTGGCCCAGCGGCTGGACCTCCGAGGTGGTGACGGCCTCGCTGTAGCGGCCGGGCACGGCCTCGCTGACGACCTGGTCGAGCATGGCCTCGCGGCCGAAGCGGGCCTCGAGCAGCTTGCGGGGGGCCTTGCCGGGGCGGAAGCCGGGCAGCCGGACCTGCTTGGCCAGCTGCTTGAAGGCGCGGTCGAAGTCGGGTTCGAGCTCAGTGAAGGGCACCTCCACGTTGATGCGAACCCGGGTGGGGCTCAACTTCTCGACGGTGCTCTTCACGATCTTGCTCCTCAGGTGTTTTCGGTGGTCAGCAGTGCAGTCGGGGTGACAGGATTTGAACCTGCGGCCTTCCGCTCCCAAAGCGGATGCGCTACCAAGCTGCGCTACACCCCGTCTTGCGTGGCCGCCCCGGAAACACGGAACGACCACGCGAGATACTACGGGCTGGACACGCGAAGCTTTTAATTGGATTTGATTCGGGTGCCGCCGGTACGATCTGCTCTTGCTGTACACGCGGGCGTAGCTCAATGGTAGAGCCCTAGTCTTCCAAACTAGCTACGCGGGTTCGATTCCCGTCGCCCGCTCCATTAACGCCGACCAGCGGTTTAGTCGGCGAACGCTTGTTCGACGCCCCGTGCGGTCCGTAACCGTCGCGCATTCGATGTTCGAACATGAACAGCCGCGGTTCCAAAAATCGTAGGACGGAGCGTGGCGGTACGGCTGCGACCCGTCGAGCACCAGCCGCTCCTCCGCGTTCTCGGTCGGCAGCCGGCCAAGGTCGCCAGCCGGGACGCCTGAGGGTTACTCGCGAGGAGTGTTGCCTTTGGTTGCGGAGCGGGCGTCTATTTATGCAGCACAGTCGCATAAAAGTGCTCCCCTAAGCGAGCGGGCGGCCGTAGACCGAACGACGCAAACGACTCACTTGGACTTTCACGCTGCTGAACTGCGAATATGACGGTGGTTGCTGCCACTACCTACCGTGCGACTGGCGAAAGTTAGCGACCAGCTATGGTGCATGAATATGCAGAACTGCGCCTCTGGTAATTTGCTACCGCCTCCCGGCAGTGCCGTCGTAATCTAACGGATGGGGCCCGAGTGAGGATCAAATTGGAGGGGATCAAGTGACGTACCCATATCCACCGCAGGGACAGGGATATCCCGTCCAACAGCCACCGGTTCCGACGGAGCGAAATGTCGTCGGCATCATCGCCTTGATTGCTGGAATCCTTGGATTCATATTTGCCTGCATCCCCGGCGCGCTCATCGTCGGATGGGTACTTCTGCCCGTGGCCTTCGTCCTGGGCGTCGTCGGTGTGTGCTTATCAGGCAAGGACAAGGGCACCAGCATCGCCGCGATCTGTCTTTCCATCGTCGGCGTCATCGTCGGCGTGGTCGTTTTTTTCGCCGTGGTCGCGAATTCCTTCGAAGACGCATTCAACGAATCCGACCTCTCGGCGGGAGGGCCTCCCCCTACCGTCGACCGCCCCGCTAATGATGAATCTGCTTCAAAGCCGGGAAGTCGGACGGACCCACTTCGAATCGGTGAGCCTGTTAGCAATAAGGATTGGACTGTTGTGCTTGGCCAGCCTCGGGAGGCTTGGAGCCTGATCGAAGCCGAAAACCAGTTCAATGATCCGCCCGACCCCGGCATGGAGTTTTGGATGGTGCCGATTCGTGCCACCTACACAGGTTCGGAATCAGGGCATCCCATGCTGGTGTCGGTGAAATTCGTCGGTGCCGATAACCGCACCTACAGCGATGACTGCGGCGTTATTCCCAACCCGCTCAATCAAATCGGCGAACTCTACAGTGGCGGTGTCGCTGAGGGAAATGCGTGCGTGCAGGTCCCAGCCGGCGCGGATGGACTTTGGACTGTCACAACTAGCTTCGGCGATCCCGTGTTCTTCAAGTGACCTTGGACCCGTTCGGCAGTCGCGCTGACTGCACAAGTTCACTAGCTCTTGAGATTTGGGCCCGATTTGCGACCGGCGAGAACTAATTACGCGAGTTCGATCACCGTCGCCCGCTCCACAAGACCAGATGCGCCCGGCCGATTTCCCGGCCGGGCGCCTCTGTTTCTGGTCCGCTTCAGCAACGGATCGGGAAGCCGAACAGGTCACGGCCGCAGTCCATCAGCGACCCGGGCGGCGGTTTCTCACCGCGAACACGTTCGACATGCCGCCGGCCGAAGACGGGACGTTGCCGAAGCCCATCTTGACCCAGTACCAGGTGTGGCAGATGTTCATGTCCCACTGCTTTCGAAGCCGGGGCCCGTCGGATAGGTCATCGGCTGGCCGGGACATCACACGTGGCGGCCGGACGGATCGGCCTGCGCGATCCCAGTCGACAGGCCGAAGCCTGCCGCCGCGACGTCGGCGGTCAGACGCCCGGAACCGTCCTACCGATCACAGAGTCGGCACCTTTTTCATCTTCACGCCGCGGTGGTGACCTGCACCGTCGTCGGCGAGGAGACCACGGCGGCGTCCGCGGTCGGCAGCGAGACCCCGACGCCCTCGATGTTGAGCACGCCCAGCGACGGCAGGATCCGCTCATACGTGCCCGAACTCGACACCAGCTGCAGGGTGACCGATTCGTCGGGCCGCAACGTGTGCGCCACCGGCTCCAGCGACACGGTGACCGTGTGTGTCTTGCCGTCGAGTGTGACCGGCACCGGAGTGATCAGGCTGCCCAGCACCAGCCCCGTCGTGTTGTCGACCAGCTGCGCGTAGACGTGGCGGCTGGTCCCGGTGCCCGAATACGTCAGCGTGAGTTCCGGCGCGCCCACCACGTACGTCGTCTCGGTGGCCTTGGGGAGCGCGACGTTGACCGCGTTGAACGCCTTGAGCGCATACGGCACGAACGGGATCCCCGACCCGCCCAGATACGGGATCAGCGGAAGCGTGGCCGCGCCGGCGGTCGCCACGATCGGCGTGCCCTTCTTGACCGGATATTCGTCAGACGAGAACCACTGCCCACGCTGGTCCACCCACTCGAACTGCGGGCCGGTCGGCGTCCCGGCGACATTCTTGACGTAGCGGTCGAGCCACTGCAGCGTCCGCTGCTCGATCACCTGCCCGTCGCGCATGTCGAAGAAATTGTTCGCGCACACCCCGTGCCCGCCGCAGAACCACACCACCTTGGTCGGCACCCCGTTGGCCATCAGGATCTGCGCGGTGGCGTCGGCCTCCTGCGCCGAGAACACCGTGTCGACAGTGCCCTGGATCAAAAGCGTTGGCACCGTGATGTTTTCGATGAGCGGGTTGCGTGAGGTCAGCAGGTCCTCGTCGGCAGGCAGCATCATCCCGGTCAGCCCGCCGTAGATCGCGGCGGGCAGGATCCGCGGGTTCGTGCGCGCCATGGTCAGCGCCAGCACCCCCGTCAGCAGCGTCGCCCAGCTGGTCTTGAACGCCTCCGCCTTGTACAGCGAGGTGTTGAAGCTGTGGTAGGTGATGGTCGGCACGATCGCGTCGACCCGGTGGTCGTTGGCCGCGGTGACCAACTGGATGCCGCCGCCGTAGGAGACCCCGGTCATGCCGAGCCGCGGGTCGCCGGGCGTATCGAGCAGCGCCTCGGGTTGGGTGGCGACCCAGTCGATGATCGCCGACATGTCGCGGCCCTCGAACTCGGCGGCGTTGAGCTCGAGGCGCCCACCGGAGTTCCACTCGCCGCGCGGATCCCACGTGACGACGTTGTAGCCGGCGTCCCGCAGCGCGCCCACGCCGATGATGCCGAACGTGTCGACCATGATGTCGTCGAGGATCGTGCCGTCGATGTTGGTCGCGCCGGGCAGGCCGAGGCCGGGCCCGTTGAGGATGGTCGGCGCCTTATCGCCGGCGCTGAGGCCACGCGCCGGCATGAAGTGGACGTAGATCGCGGTGCCGTCGGCCGAGATCACCTTGACGTCACGAGGCGCCGGCCCGCCCGGCCGTAGCGGGTAGCCGATGAACGGGTGCAGCACATCGCCGACGACCGGGATCTGATGGATCGCCGCGACCAACGGAGTGACGAACACGGGCCCGATGACCGGGATGTGTTGCAGGAACTCCAGCGGCGGCGTTTGCGGGATCGCGATCACCTGCGGTGTCGCGGCATCGGTCAGCGCGGTGGTGGTCCGGGTGGCGGGCTCGTCGGATTCCGTTGTCGGATCGGCCAGTTCGCGCCGCGCCGCCGCGGCCATCGTCCACGCCGCGGCCGACTCCATCGGCGACGGCGTGTCCTCCCCGGTGGAGCCGAACAGCGCGTTGACCGCCTGCGACACCGCGACGGTCGCCACCTCGACGGGATCCGGTGGCGGATCCTTGGGGCGGGGTTGCTCGACGGGCGCGGTGACCGCGCTGATCGTCACCACCGGCGCATCGTCGGCCGGTGCGCTGGCGACGTCGGCGACCGCGCGGGGCGCATCGACGACCGTGGTCTTCGGTTCGGTTTCGGTGCGCTCGACGCGCGTGGCGTTGACGGTGGCGGTGGCCCGTGACGGCGCGTCGGACTCGGTGTCGCGTTCGGCTGCCCGAATCTTGTTGGACCGCTTCTTGGCCGGCTTCGCGGTGTCGTCGGCATCGTCGTCTTTGGCCTCGTCGGACTCCTCGGAATCCTCTGCGGCCGGGGTCTTTTCGTCGTCCTTCGGCGCCTCGGTGGGTTTTGACTCCGAGGACTCGTCGGTGGTCGACTCGGCTGCGCTCGTCGTCGAGGTGTCCGATGCCGCGCCCGCATCCGCAGGATCCGCTGCCGCAACGCCGTGCCCGACGACCACCGCCGACCCGATGCCGAGAGCGACCGCCAGCCCCCCGATGCGATACGACATGGACCGTCCCTCCGTCGCTGCCAGTGGCCCTCACCTTATGAGCGCATCCGCCTGGGTACGGACGGTTTCGTGCGATCCGTCGGCTCCGCTGTCGGCGTAATAGACGGCTCGTCGCGACCCCCGCTCCGCGCCGTTCCTGTCGGTACGCTGTGAACCATGAACGGCGTCCTGCTCGTGCTTGTCGTCCTGGTCATCGTCGCGCTCGGGGTCCTCGTGTACGCGTCGCTGAGGGCCTCGGACCGGCGCAAGGCGGCGTCGCTGGAAGACGCCAAGGCCGACGCCCGCCGCGTGATCGAGCGGCTCGGCGGCCAGGTGATCAACCTGACCGGCACCGACGACGCGTCGAAGCAGGCGCTGGCCGATGCGTCCGAGCGCTACACCGCCGCCGGCTCACAGATCGAGCAGGCCGCCACCGCCAAGCAGGCGCTGCTGGCCAAGGAAAGCGCGTTGGAGGGCCTCTACTACGTGCGCGCCGCCCGCGTCGCGATGGGCATGGATCCCGGACCGGAACTCGAGACGCTGGCGGGTCAGCGCTCGGCGGGCACGGTGACCGAAGACCGGAAGGTCGAGTTCGAGGGCCGCGAGATCGAGGCCTCGCCCGCGCCCTCCCAACGCACCCCGAACTACTACCCCGGCGGCAGGGTGGCCGGCCGGCCGGTGCCCGCCGGCTGGTACTCCGAACCGTGGTGGAAGCCCGCACTGGTCGCCGGCGCGTGGGGCCTGGGCTCGGTGCTGCTGTTCGACGCGCTGTTCTCCGGCATGCATGGCAGCGGCTACGAGCAGGGTTTCGCGCAAGGCTATGACCAGGGCTTCGACCAGGGCCAGGACGGCGGCGACTTCGGCGGCGACACCGGCGGTTGGGACGGCGGCGGCTGGGACGGCGGCGGAAGCGACTGGGGCGGCGGCGATTTCGGCGACTTCGGCGGCTTCTGACGGTCTACAGCCGGCTCTCCAGCCGCGCCGACACGCCCGCCTCCTGCAGGTCGAGTCGCTCGAGCATCGCGCGCACCGCCTCGTCCTCGATGCGCCCGGCGTCGCGTTCGGCGATCAACGCCGCCCGTTGACTGGCCAGCACGTCGCGGTACAGCGCCGAGAACACCTCCGAGCGCTTGGTGTGCGCCTCGGGGTCGGGCATCTCGTCGGCGTCCTGTGAGTGCCGGGCGATGATCGCCTCGATCTCGGCGACGACCCGCGGGTTGAGGTTCTTCGGCGGGTTGGCCCGGAACTCGGTCAGCACCTGATCGGCCGCCTCGTGCACCACCCGTTCGGCCTTGATCTCCTCGGCTCGGTCGGCGGAGTGATCGTCGGAGAACCGCGAAAGGTTCAGTCGCCGAATGAGAACCGGCAGCGTCCAGCCCTGGATCAGCAGCGTGCCGACGCTGACGACGAACGCGATCGCCTGGATCGTGGCGCGTTCGGGGAACGGTTCGCCGGTGACCGTCGTCGCCGGTATCGCCGCGGCCGCGGCCAACGTGACCACCCCGCGCATCCCGGTCCACGACACCACCACGTTCTCCCGCCACGACAGCGACCGCCGGTCGATGCGCGAGCGCCACTTGCCCGCCGGTTTGTTGCGCCGCTTGGTGCCCAACGCGCCGCGGCCGCCGTCGGGCACCGGCACACTCAACCGGTTCTCGACGTGCTGGGACAGCTTGTTGCGCCCGAAGATCGCGAACACCGACAGCGGCCGGATCACCAGCACGATGACCAGCACCACCAGCGAGGCGATCGCGACCTCGCCCAGCGATTCGTGCGCCTCGCGCAGGTCTTCGAGCACGAATCGCAGATGCAGTCCGATGTAGGCGAACACGAAGGCCTCGAGCAGCACGTCGACGGAGTTCCACACGTAGCGTTCCTGCAGCCGGGTCTGGTATCCGGCGCCGAGCGTGCCGTTGCCGACCACGAACCCGGCGACCACGACCGCCAGCACCCCGGACGCGTGCAGTTCCTCGGCGGTGATGAACGCCGCGAACGGCACCACCAGGCCCTGCACCGTCTCCAGCCCGGGGTTGGCCAGCCGCCGGCGGATCCACAGCGTGACGTAGCCGAGCAGCGCGCCCACGATCGGGCCGACCACCGCGCTGTAACCGAACAGCAGGAACGGGTTCTCGATGAACGTGTGCCCACCGGCGACCTGTACGACGGCGATCGAGAACAGCGTCAGCGCCGCGGCGTCGTTGATCAGGCTCTCCCCCGTCAGGATCGCCATCACGCGTTTGGGCAGACCGAGTTTGCGTCCGACCGCCACCGCGGTCACCGCGTCGGGCGGAGCGACGATCGCGCCGAGCACGAGGGCGGTCGCGAACGTCAACGGCACGATCACCAGCCACGCCGACACCGCCGCGACCGCGAACGCGCTCACCACGACCAGGCCCACGCCGAGGCCGAGGATCGGGCGGATGTTGCGCAGGAACGTCGGGAACGAGAAGTTCAGCGCCGCCGAGTACAGCAGCGGCGGCAGCACGACCGTCAGCAGGATGTGCGAGTCCAGTTCCGGCGGTTCGAAGTCCGGCAAAAATGACACCATGCTGCCGATTACGACGATGATCAGCGCGGGTTCCAGTCCGCGCCGGTGCGCGACGGCGGTGACCAGGATCGCGCCGACGACGACGAGTATCAATTCCACCCGCCGATTGTCGCGTCAAACCCGCGCCACTTCTCGTTGACCCTGCGGCCTGGGCGCGGATCAGCGCCGAAACCACGCCCTCAGCGCAGGATCGACGCCTAAGGGGCTAGACCTGTTCGGTCGGACACCAGAACAGGTTGCGGCCCTCCATCACCTCGGTGCGGATCTCGGTGCCGCAGATGCGGCACGGCTCGCCGGCGCGCCGGTAGACGTAGGTGCGGGGCCGGCCGGGGGCGTAGGCCGGTGGGCCGTGGTCGTCCTCGCGGCGGATGGTGTGAATCTTGCCGCGGCGCAACCCGACACCCATCAACGCGACGAGATCGGTCCACAGCGCGTCGAACTCGTCCTCGTCGATGCGGATGCCGGGACGGTGCGGATCGATGTGGTGGCGGTAGAGCAGTTCGTTGCGGTACACGTTGCCGACCCCGGCGATCACCGACTGGTCCATCAGCAGCGCGCCGATCGGTCTACGCGACTTGCTGATTCGTGTCCACGCCAGCGACGGGTCGGCGTCGCGGCGCAGCGGGTCGGGGCCCAGCCGGCCGATCACGTCGCCGATCTCGGGTTCGGCGAGCACCTCGCAGACCGTCGGCCCGCGCAGGTCGGTGCCGTACTCGGCGCCGATCATCCGCATCCGGACCTGCCCGACGGGCAGCGGCATCGGCAGCGGGAGTTCGGTGAAGGTGCCGTACAGCCCGAGGTGCACGTGCACCACCCGACCGCCCACGTAGTGGTGGAACAGGTGCTTACCCCAGGCGGTGGCCTTCTTCAGCACGCGGCCGTCGACCGCGGCGGCGCCGTCGACGAAGCGGCCCTGCGGGCTGGACACCATCACCGGCGCGCGCCCGAAGCGGCGCTGATGCAGCCGCGCCAGCCGGTGCAGCGTGTGGCCCTCGGGCATGCCTAAGCGCCGGGCACGGGCGGTGCGACGTGGGTGCGTTCGTACTCGGACAGGATGTCGATGCGGCGCTGGTGCCGTTCGGCCTCCGACCACGGCGTACTCAGGAACGCATCGATGATCGCGAGCGCCACCTCGATGCTGTGCATGCGCCCGCCGAGGCCGATCAGCTGCGCGTTGTTGTGCTCGCGGGCCAGTTTCGCGGTCTCGACGCTCCACGCCAGCGCGCACCGCGCGCCGGGCACCTTGTTCGCCGCGATCTGCTCACCGTTGCCCGAGCCGCCCAGCACGATGCCGAGGCTGCCCGGGTCGGCGACGGTCTTCTCCGCGGCGGCGATGCAGAACGCCGGGTAGTCGTCGTCGGGGTCGTTGACGAAGGCCCCGCAGTCGACGGGTTCGTGGCCGTTGCTGCGCAGGTGCTCGATGACGGCCTGCTTGAGGTCGAAGCCGGCGTGATCGGCTCCCAGGTAGACGCGCATGGCGGTCATTGTGGCAGACGCGCCCGCGCGTCCCCGCGGGGTCGATCAGTCGAACTGCGGCGACTCCGTGCGCGTGCGCTTGAGCTCCCAGAAATGCGGATACGACGCGAACGTCACCGACGCATCCCACAACTTGCCGGCCTCCTCGCCGCGCGGGATCTTCGACAGCACGGGTCCGAAGAACGCGACGCCGTTGACGTGGATGGTCGGGGTGCCGACGTCCTCACCGACGGCGTCCATGCCCTCGTGGTGGCTCTTGCGCAGCGCCTCGTCGTACTTGTCGGTGGTGGCGGCCTCGGCCAGCTCGGCGGGCAGGCCCACCTCGGCCAGCGATTCCTTGATCACGACGTCGAAGTCCTCGACACCGTTGTTGTGGATGCGGGTGCCCATCGCGGTGTAGAGCGGCTCGAGGACTTCGCGGCCCTTGGACTGCTCGGCGGCGATCGCGACGCGCACGGGCCCCCACGCCTTCTTCATCGCCTCCTGGTACTGCTCGGGCAGGTCGCGGCCCTCGTTGAGCACGGCCAGGCTCATCACCCGGAAGTTCACGTCGATGTCGCGGACCTTCTGCACCTCGAGGATCCAGCGGGAGGTGATCCAGCACCAGGGGCACAGCGGGTCGAACCAGAAATCGGCGACAGACTTCTCGGGCATTGCGGATCCTTCCGGGCGCGGGTGGACAGAGGTCCATTGTGACAACCGTCTCTGGCAGCCGGCTGTTCCCGAATCCGTCAGGCGAGCGTCGCGACTTTCGCGGGTGCGACCGCGGCGCCGGTCGGGACGGCGACCACGGTGACCACGGTGCGCAGCTCGCCGTCGCCCGGGTCGACGGTGCCGGTGGTGACGTACCCGGTGCCCGCCGAGTCGAACACGACCGGGCTCTGCGGGTAGCCGTCGAGGTCGATGCGCACGAAGGTGAGGCTGCCAGGGTGCGAGACGATCACCCCGGTCGAGAGCCCGTCGGTGTTCTCGACGACCTGGTACACGGTGCCGTCGGGTCCGGTGACCATCGCCTCGTAGGGCGTCCCGTCGATCGGGCTGGTCGTCCACATCGACCCGTCGGCGGAGGCCACGGTCATCGCGTAGGCCCGTCCCGTGGTGGCGCTGACCGGATCGAAGTCGGTGTTGGTCACGACGTAGGAGGTGCCGTCGTCGCCGACGGCGTAGTCGGTGAAGTAGCCGTCGATGTGCACGGTGTCGGCTCGCGCGGCGGCCAGGTCGACGAACGTCACCGCCGTCGTCACCCCGGATTTCTCGGCGATCGGCGCGAAGTAGGCGAATGCGCTGTCGGACACGAACTTCAGGAAGCCGTTGTCGCCGCCGGCGACGGGCAGCGGGGTCGCGGTCGCGGTCGCCGGGTCGATGACGGTGACCGTCAGCCCGTCGTAGTCGCCGAAGAACGGGTTGAACGGCGCGGCTTCGCGGGTGCCGGTGAACAGGTACGGCGTGCCGTCGGGGGCGAACCGCACACCCTGCATCACCGAGTACGCGTTGCTTCCGCGGGCGCTGGTGAACAGAGCGCCGTCGGCCTCGATGGCCGTCGTGGTGCCGTCGCGCCGGGTCAGTTCGACGACGCTGCGCGCCGGGCCGTTGTCGTGGTGGGCGTAGACGGTGCCGTCGGGGCCGGCGACGGAGGCGGTGTGCGCAGCGGTGAGGACGTCCACCAGGCGCGGGGTGTCCGGGTCGATCACCGCGACGTCGCCGCTGCGCAAGCTCTGGCGTGCGGTGCCGTCGGCGGCCAGTTCGATGCCGCCGCGGGGCCGCGCGGGCAGCGCGATCGCGGTGAGCGCACCAGTCGGACCGACCACGACGACCTCGCCGGGCACGTCGGAGCCGGCGGGAGTCCTGACGGTCACCATCGTCGCGCCGGCCGGCGTGAACGCCACCGACCCGACGATCGCTCCGGACAGCGGGAACGATTGCGGCTCAGCCCCATTCGCGGGAATGCGGGTCAAGGTGTAGTCGAAGCCGTGCGGTCCGGCGGCCCGGGTGGTCTGCACGACCGCCCCGTCGGGGGCCTGCGCGAACTCCAGCGCGGCGCCGGGGATGGATGCGAGCGTCGTCGTCGCGCCCGCCGGATCGATCGCGGCCACGGTGGTCTCGTTGCCGGCCTCGTCGAGCGCGAAGGGGCGCAGTTCGGTCACCTGATACACCGCGCCGTCAGCGCCGAAGCCGAACCCGGCGGGGTGCCCGTCGATCGACGCGTCGACGTGATGTCCGTCGGCGCTCACGACCGTCACCGTGGTGACGTAGGTGTCGGTGGTCGCGTCATGCCGGTAGGAGGTCTGATAGGCGCGCCCGTCGGGCCCGAACACCAGGTCGCCGACCGGGATGCCGGCGATCGGGATCGTGACGCTCTCCCCTGAGGCCTTGATCGCCGTCACCGCGTACACGTCTCGATCGGACGGGTCCTGCGCGACGACCGTGGTGCTGTAGGCGGTGTGGTCGGGGGCGAACGCGAAGCGGCTGAGCGCACCGGTCACCGGGACGGTGACGGTGGCCGCCGGGTTCGCCGGGTCGATGATCGCCACCGCGGTCTCGTAGGTCGCGGCGAGCGGGTTGTGCCGGACGATGACCTGGAACCCGATGTCGTTGGGGGCGAGCCGAACTCCGCGCACCGGGACTCCCGGAAGCGCCGGATAGGCCGCGGACTCGGCGCCCTGCACCGGTGCGGACACGACGATCGGCGCGGTAGCCGCCCGCCCCAGGCTCGCGATGACCGCGAACGTGACCTCGGCCGCCCCGGAGATCGCGAAGGCCTGCACCCGCGACGGTGGCGTCGGCGTGAACGTCCACTTGCCGGTGAGCGGGTCGACCGTCGCGGCGCCGGTGGCCGGCGGGTCGAACATCGCGAACGTCAAGGGTGCGGTGTCGGGGCCGTCGACATGGACCGACCCGGTGACCGCACCGGACCGGCGGTCGACACTGTCGACGGTGTAGGGCGTGTCGGCGTCGACCGCCAGCCCGCCCTGGACGAGCCGGGTGAACAACGCCACCAGGTCCTCGAGGAAGCTGCGGGTGGCGCCGTCGGCCATCGACGTGCCCGCGGCGTGCAGCGGTCGCGCCTCGTCGAGCGTCAGCTTGACCGACCCGAGCCTGCGGTCGGCGTCGGGCGCCGCGCAGGAGACGGCGGTCGCCTGGCCGGTGAACTGTCGCCGCACCCAGGCCAGCAGCAACCACAGCGTCGGCGGGTCGGCGGGCAGTTCGGGGCGCGGCACCACGAACGGGCTCAGCGCCGCGGTCAGGAAACCCGACGCCACGTTGATCAGCGAGCCGGGCAGCGCCCTGAGCCCGGCCGAGGACGACGCGGTGGGCACGGCGAAGACCCCCGCGTCGGGTGGCTCACCGTCGGAGCGCCGCGCGACCGTCTCGGTCACGGCGTCGGGATACGCCGGGGTGAGGACGACGGTCGACAGCCGCCGGTGTGCCGCAACGTCGCCGGCTTTGCCTGCGCCCGGCGCTCCGACCGCGGGCAGCACGTTCACCCCCGCGGTGTCGGGCTGCGGATCGGCGGCGCCGGGATCGCCGGTGGACAGCGGCGCCTTGTCGAGCCGAGCGCCGAGCGCGGTTGCCACCGCCGTCAGGCGTTGCACCGGCGAGGGCGGAGCCTCGACAGGGGTGGGAACCGATGTCGGCGTCGCGACCGGGCTCGGCGGCGCCGGGGCGGGAGCGTCCAACGGCGCGACGGCGTCGTCCTCCTCATCGGTGCCCGACGTCAGCGCGCCGCCGGAGGACGAATAGGTGACTGAGGGCGAATCGCCGACGATGACGGTGTGCTGGTCGCCGGACTGCTCCGGCTTGTCGGGCTCGATCCCCTCGGGCTCTGGTCCAGGCCCCTCGGTGACGGCCGGGCCGGGAGTGGGGGCGGACGGCTCCTGCTGCGCCTCGACGCCCGGGACCTCCGGAGAGGACGGACCGGGCGACGGCGTGGGGTCGGCGGACACCGGCTGCGGTGAGGTGATCGCGGCAGCGCCCACGCCGAGGACGACCGCCAGCGCGCCGATGCGGCTGACGTGTCGCGCATACCTCGGCGCGCGGTTCATTGGCGGTCTCCCGTCCCATTAAGCGACCTGCCTATGACGGTAGGGAGAAATCGGCCCCAAGGAATCAGGGGTTTCCCCATAATCGCGGCCCGGATTCCCGCGTCGGAGTTTGCTCCCGCAATTTCCACGCGGGCCGGCCATTAGCGTCGCGGCGGGCGGTTCGCAAAATAAGAAACGCCTCAATGTGTAAACGGAGATCGAACCGTGTTCCGGATGTGACCAAAGTGAAGAATCGTTACCGAAGTGAATACACCCCTTAATCGCTCACTCAGCGCGGTCGCATGTGCAGCCGGTATCGCGGCAGCGACCCTCGCCACCGCGGGACCGGCGCAGGCCGATCCGCTCGACGACACCTTCCTCGCGGCCCTCACCAATGCGGGGGTGGCGTTCAACAATCCGGTGGACACGGTCCGCCTCGGCGAGTCGGTCTGCCCGATGCTCGTCGAACCCGGCAAGAACCTCGCGAAGGTCTACTCGCGGGTGACCGACAACGGCATCCCGCCGGACATGGCCGCGTTCTTCACCGGGATCGCGATCTCGATGTACTGCCCGCAGATGGTGTCGTCGGTCGGCAACGGCACAGTGCTGGACTGGCTTCCCGCGGCCAGGGCTATCCCGGGCCTGTAACGCGTCGGGCCTATAGGTTGGTCGGGTGGCACTTCCCAACCTGACCCGCGACCAAGCCGCCGAACGCGCCGCCCTGGTCACCGTCGACAGCTACCGCATCGTGCTCGACCTGACCGACGGCGACGGCAAGCCCGGTGAGCGCACCTTCCGGTCGACGACGACCGTGGAGTTCGACGCGCTGCCCGGCGCCGACACCTACATCGACATCGCCGCCGACACCGTCCACAGCGCCACGCTCAACGGCCGCGAGATCGACGTGTCGGGCTACGACGAGTCCACCGGCATCCCGCTGTCCGGGCTGGCCGAGCGCAACGTCGTCGTCGTTGAGGCGGACTGCCGCTACTCCAACACCGGCGAGGGGCTGCACCGGTTCGTCGACCCGGTCGACGACGAGGTGTACCTGTATTCACAGTTCGAGACCGCCGACGCCAAGCGCATGTTCGCGTGCTTCGACCAGCCCGACCTCAAGGCCGCCTTCGACGTCACCGTCACCGCGCCGTCGCACTGGGAAGTCGTCTCCAACGGCGCTACCGTCACCGTCGAGGACGCCGGGGCCGCCAAGCGGCACACGTTCGCCGCGACGCCCCGGATGAGCACCTACCTGGTGGCACTGATCGCCGGCCCGTACGCCCGTTGGGACGACGTCTACAGCGACGACCACGGCGACATCCCGCTCGGGCTGTTCTGCCGCAAGTCGCTGGCCGAGTACATGGACGCCGAGCGGCTGTTCACCGAGACCAAACAAGGATTCGGCTTCTACCACAACAACTTCGGCGTGCCCTACGCGTTCGGCAAGTACGACCAGCTGTTCGTTCCGGAGTTCAACGCCGGCGCGATGGAGAACGCGGGCGCGGTGACGTTTTTGGAGGACTACGTCTTCCGTAGCAAGGTCACCCGCGCGTCCTACGAACGGCGCGCCGAGACCGTGCTGCACGAGATGGAGCACATGTGGTTCGGCGACCTGGTCACCATGCAGTGGTGGGATGACCTGTGGCTCAACGAATCCTTCGCGACGTTCGCCTCCGTGCTGTGCCAGGCCGAGGCGACGGAGTACACCGAGGCGTGGACGACGTTCGCCAATGTCGAGAAGTCGTGGGCCTACCGGCAGGACCAGCTGCCGTCGACGCATCCGGTGGCCGCCGACATCCCGGACCTGGCCGCCGTCGAGGTGAACTTCGACGGGATCACCTACGCCAAGGGCGCATCGGTGCTCAAGCAGCTCGTCGCCTACGTCGGCGAGGAGGAGTTCCTGTCGGGCCTGCGCGATTACTTCCGCGACCACGCGTTCGCCAACGCGACCTTCGGTGATCTGCTCGGCGCGTTGGAGAAGGCGTCGGGCCGCGACCTGTCCGGGTGGGGCAGGCAGTGGCTCAAGACGACCGGCCTCAACACGCTGCGGCCGTCCTTCGACGTCGACGCCGACGGGCGGTTCACCCGGTTCGCGATCGAGCAGAGCGGGGCGGCGCCCGGCGCCGGCGAGACCCGCGTGCACCGGCTGGCGGTCGGGATCTACGACGACGACGCCTCCGGCAAGCTGGTGCGCGTGCACCGCGAGGAGCTCGACGTCGAGGGTCCCAGCACCGATGTTCCTGCGCTGCAGGGTGTTCCGCGCGGCAAGCTGATCCTGGTCAACGACGACGACCTCACCTACTGCTCGCTGCGCCTGGATTCCGGGTCACTGCAGACGCTGCTGTCGCGGATCGCCGACATCGCCGAGCCGCTGCCCCGCACGCTGGCGTGGTCGGCGGCGTGGGAGATGACCCGCGACGCCGAACTCAAGGCCCGCGACTTCGTCGCCCTGGTGATCAGCGGCCTGCACGCCGAGACCGAAGTCGGTGTGCTGCAACGGCTTCTGTTGCAGGCGCAGACCGCGCTGAACTCCTATGCCGACCCGCAGTGGGCGGCCGAGAACGGTTGGCCGGCGTTCGGCGACGCGCTGCTCGACCTGGCGCGCGAATCGCAGCCGGGCTCGGATCATCAGCTGGCCTTCGTCAATGCGCTGTGCACGTCGGTGCTCTCGCCGAATCACGTCGCGGTGCTCTCGACGCTGCTCGACAACGAGCCCGCCGCGGTGAATCTGCCGGGGCTGGTGATCGACACCGACCTGCGCTGGCGCGTCGTGACCGCGCTGGCCCGCGCCGGTGTCGTCGACGCCGACGGCACCGACACCCCGCTGATCGACGCCGAGGCCAAGAACGACCCGACCGCGGCGGGTCGGCGGCAGGCCGCGGCGGCGTCGGCGGCGCGACCGCAGCCCGCGGTGAAGGAGGCGGCCTGGGAACAGGTCATCGAGGACGACACGCTGGCCAACATCACCGCGCGGTCGATCATCGGCGGCTTCGTGCAGCCCGGTCAGCAGGATCTGCTGAAGTTGTTCCGCGCCAAGTACTTCGCGTCGATCGCGGGGGTGTGGCAGCGACGGTCCAGTGAGGTCGCCCAGACCGTGGTGATCGGGTTGTACCCCGCGTGGGACATCAGCGAGTCGGGGCTCGCCGCGGCCGACGCGTTCCTGGCCGACGGCGATGTGCCGCCGCCGCTGCGCCGGCTGGTGCTCGAGGGCCGCGCGGGCGTCGAGCGTGCCCTCAAAGCGAGGGCGTTCGACGCGAGCTAGCCCCTGAGGGGGCGGCCCTCCCCTGGCGCGACGACACGCCGCGATATATCAGCGCTTTGTGCACGCTCGACGCTCGTAGGCTGCCGAGGTGGCAGTCAGCAGATCACGCCGGGCCAGGGCTGCCCGCAGACGTCAGCGGCGCCTCGGCGCCGTCGACAACGACCTGACGACAGCGCAGTGGGAGTCACTCAAGGCCGCTTGGCAGGGCTGCGCCTACTGCGGGGCGACCGACCGGCCGCTGCAGCGCGACTGCGTCATGGCCATCAGCCGCGGCGGCCGCTACACCATCGACAACGTCGTACCGGCGTGCGCGTCGTGCAACACCAGCAAATGCAACGACGAGGTCACCGGATGGCTGCGCCGCAAACGGCTCGATGAGCGACGGTTCCTGGAGCGCTACGTCGAGATCCGGGCCGCGCTGGCCGCCGACGCTCCCTGACGCGGGTCAGGCCGGAACGACTCCGGCGCTCATCACCCGCACCGCGCTGATCAGGCCGTCCATCAGGTTGCCGTCCTTGAACGACGCCGCGGCCGCCGAGACGCCCAATGGGGCGGCCTCCTCGATGCCGCGGCCCTTCACGTCGGCGCCGTAGACGACCTCGATCGCGCGCTGGTCCGGCGAGACCGCCAACAGCACCGCGTTGCTGGGTGTCGGCACCTTGGCCAGGATCTCGCGCGCCGTCGCGGCGGTGTCCGCGCCGAGGTCGCCGATGTAGACCGCGAACCGGGCCTTGGCCGCGCGCGAACCGTACTTGAGCGCGTCGTCGAGGAACACCAGGTCCTTCATCGGGAACGGATAGCGGACCGACAGCTCACCGGGCTCGGTGACGCCGGACAGGCGGCCGCTGGAGGTCAGGGCCCATCCGACGGGCAGGTTGGCCGGGTCGACCGTCGTGAGCTCACCACTTGCCACTTGCGCCGCCTCCAATCGTCACGTGAGAACTCTGCTCGCCCGCGTCGTCGCTGTGCACAGCGGTGTCGGCCACCAGGCTGCGCCCGGTGTTGTGGGCGTGCTCGGTCGGCTCGTCGGACGCCCACAGAATCGGCGCGTGCGTCCACGGCTCGGACAGCTTGTAGGTCTCCGGGTGCGGTCCCTTGCGGTTCTTGCCGACGCCCCAGATCAGCACGATCAGCACGAACGTGAGGGCCAGCGGAATGCCTCCCATGAGGGCATGACTCAGTGCGGTGCTCACGTCGCAAACCGTATACCAGGCCCGATTACGCCGCGCCTTCGCCTAGATATCGGACCCATGACGGATCCAGTTCCTTGACACTCGACAGCAATCGCCAGTGCTGACCCTTCGGCGGGACCGGCACCGTCCGCAGCGTCCAGCCCAGTTCGCCGAGCAGTCGGTCGGCCTTGCGGTGATTGCACGGCGAGCACGCCGCCACGCAGTTCTCCCAGGAGTGGTCGCCGCCGCGGCTGCGCGGCACCACGTGGTCGACGGTGTCGGCCTTCGAGCCGCAGTAGGCGCAGCGGAACCGGTCGCGGTGCATCAGCGCGGCGCGGGTCATCGGGATGCGCGCGCGGTAGGGCACCCGGACGTAGGACCGCAGCCGGATGACCGAGGGCACCACGATCGAACGGGTCGCCGAATGGATCACCGGGCCGGTCGGATCGTCATGGACGACGTCCGCTTTTCCGCACATCAGCATGACGACCGCCCGCCGCATGGGCAGAGCGGTCAACGGCTCGTAGGTGGAGTTCAGCAGCAGCACGCGGCGCCGACCCCAGATCGACGCGTCGGCGGTACTGGGTGGGTGGGTGTCGATGCTGTGCAGGACGCGTGTCGGCGCGGAAGGTCCCACCGGCCCGGTCAGGGCGGGCGCGACACCGTGGCTCCGGTGGCCAGCCCTCGTGGACGGGCCTTTCTTGCGATGCGCCATACGTCCTCCGAGGAGACAGTTCACCACGGATTGCTGTGAATCGCACGACAATTCTTAGCGTGTTCGCAGGTCAGTCCGGTGAACATCCGGTGTAACGACCGGCTGACCTGGCTGTTCCAGCAACAAGGAACAATGGGGGGCGTGACACAGCCACAGGGATCGTTCTACGACGACGTCGGTGGCCACGAGACGTTCCGGGCGATTGTGGCGCGGTTCTACGAGCTGGTTCGCGACGACGAGATCCTGCGTCCGCTCTACCCCGAAGAGGATCTCGGGCCCGCCGAGGTGCGCCTGCGGATGTTCCTCGAGCAGTACTGGGGCGGTCCGCGAACCTACTCCGACCAGCGCGGGCACCCGCGGCTGCGGATGCGGCACGCGCCGTTTCGCATCGGCTTCATCGAGCGCGACGCCTGGTTGCGCTGCATGCACACCGCCGTGGCGTCCATCGACTCGGACACGCTCGACGACGCGCACCGACAGGCGCTGCTGGACTACCTGGAGATGGCGGCCCACTCGATGGTGAACTCGACGTTCTGATGGACAGCCGCTGGTGGTCGCACGCGCTGTTCTACCAGGTGTATCCAAGGTCGTTTCGGGACAGCGACTCCGATGGCGTCGGTGATCTCGACGGCGTGAGCGCCGGACTCGACTACCTCGAGTCGCTCGGCGTCGACGCGATCTGGCTCAACCCGGTGATGGTGTCGCCGATGGCCGACCACGGCTACGACGTGGCCGATCCGCGCGACATCGACCCGCTGTTCGGCGATCTGGCCGCGATGGACCGTCTCGTCGAGGCCGCCCACGCTCGCGGCATCAAGGTGACGATGGACCTGGTGCCCAACCACACCAGTTCGGCGCATCCGTGGTTTCAGGCTGCGCTGGCGGCGGCGCCGGGATCCGCCGAGCGCGAGCGCTACATCTTCCGGGACGGCGCAGGGCCCGACGGAAGCCGCCCACCCAACAACTGGCTGTCGATCTTCGGCGGCCCGGCGTGGACCCGCGTCACCGAGCCCGACGGCTCCCCGGGACAGTGGTACCTGCACCTGTTCGACGCCGAGCAACCCGACCTGAACTGGGACAACCCCGAGGTGTTCGCCGACCTCGAGACCACGCTGCGGTTCTGGCTCGACCGCGGCGTCGACGGGTTCCGTATCGACGTCGCGCACGGGATGGCCAAGCCGCCGGGACTGCCCGACATGCCGACCGCCAAGCCCGAGATGCTGCTCGCCGAGATGGACGACGATCCGCGGTTCAACCACGACGGCGTGCACGACATCCACCGGGCTATCCGCCGCGTGTTCGACGACTACCCCTGCGCCGTCGCGATCGGCGAGGTCTGGGTCTACGACAGCGAGCAGTTCTCCCGCTACGTGCGGCCCGACGAGCTGCACCTGGGTTTCAACTTTCGGCTCGTGCGCGCCGACTTCGATGCGCGCGACATTCGTTCGGCCATCGAGAACTCGTTGGCCGCAGTCGATCTCGTGGATGCCGTCCCCACCTGGACGCTGGCCAACCACGACGTGGAGCGGCCCCCGACTCGCTACGGCGGCGGCACGGCGGGCCTGGCACGCGCCAGGGCGATGGCTCTGGTCATGCTGGCGCTGCCGGGCGCGGTGTTCCTCTACAACGGTGAGGAACTCGGACTGCCCAACGTCGACGACCTGCCCGACGAGGCGCTGCAGGATCCGGTGTGGGAGCGCTCCGGGCATACCCGCCGGGGCCGCGACGGTTGCCGCATCCCGATGCCGTGGTCCGGCGAGACTCCCCCGTTCGGGTTCTCCGACCACCCCGACACGTGGTTGCCGATGCCGCCGGAGTGGGCGGCGTTGACGGTGGAGAAGCAACTCGCGGATCCGGCATCGACGCTCGCGTTCTACCGTCGGGCCATCGGGTTACGGCGTGCGCGTGAGGAATTCAGCGGCTCGGCGGTGGAGTGGCTCGACTCCCCCACCGACGTCCTGGTGTTCCACCGCAGCGGCGGGCTCGTATGTGTGCTCAATGCCGGCGCCGTGCCGATCCCGCTGCCCGAGGGCGAGGTACTGCTGGCCAGCGGCCCCGTTCTCGACGGCACACTGCCGCCCGACACCGCGGCCTGGCTGGTCTAGTTCGCGCCGGTCCACCGGGCGGCGAGTTACCGCAGCACCGCCAGCGGGTTGCCGCGGCGCCGGTACACCGAACCGAACCGGGCGTCGATGCGCAGCCACGTCGGCAGCGCCCGCACGCGCACCATCTCGTCGGCGGCGACGGCCGAACCGGTCTGCGGCAGGAAACCCATTGCGGTCAAGGCGAACACACACCGCATCGGGATACCGACCGTGTCGGCACCCGAGCTGACCTCCATGACCTCCTGATCCAGCAGCGACACCGGCGGACCGTGCCCGCCGGAGTGCTCTTTGACCAGTGCACCGCCGCGCTGCGCCAGGTCGAGCACCACGCGGGCCGGTACGTCGTCCAGATGCACGAAGCCCGTCTCCGGCGGCAGCGCGCCGCGCCACGCGGAGTCCATCGAGAATCCCGGATCGACGTAACCGGTGCGGTCCATCGCGCGCAGACCCGCGGCAAGCGCGTCGGCGCCTGCCGACAGGTCCGGCGGATTGACCCGGCCCTCGACCACGCGGCTGGCCAGCACGTCGAAACCGGTGGCCACCCAGGCGACCACCGCTCCCTCGCCGCGCTGGCGCAGCCGGATCACCGCAGCCTCGTCGAGCCGCAGCGCGCGTTCGGTGAACGTCGCGAGGTCTTCCCGGTGGGCGCCGTCGGCCGGCCACACACCGCGGTCCGGATTCGTCATCGCTGATATCGCTGCAGATACTCCCGCTGCTGCTCGGAAAGCCGTTGCAGCCGTTGCTCCTTGATGTGCACGGCGGCCAGCTGGGTCTCGGCGATCACCGCCGGCTTCGAGTCGGCCGGTGCGCCGACCGAGCGGACCTCGTAGCCGACGGTGAAGTCGACAGCGCGTACCCGCTTGGACCACATGGTGACCTGCAGCGGCGAATCGATCAGCCGCAGTTGGGCTTTGTACGAGATGTTCACATCGGCGATGAGCAGGCCGATGGTCTCGATCTCCGGCCCGAACGGCTCACGCAGGAACGGGATCCGCGCCTCCTCCAGCAGCGTCACCATCGTGGCGTGGTTGATGTGCTGGTACATGTCGATGTCCGACCACCGGACATGTACCGGCGCGACGAAACCGATCGTCACCGTGAAGTCCCCGTTCCACTCGTTCGTGTCATGCTGCGGATCTGGCGCGCCGCCACCGACAGCGTGGCCAGGTCGTGCTGGCCGCTCTCATGAATCTCGCTGAGGGTGCGGCGGGCACGGTCGACCCGCGACCCGTTCGTCGTCTCCCACTCTGCGATCTTCTCCTCACCGGTCTCCTCGGGCTCACCGACGGCCAGCACGTCCAGGCACAGCGCCCGCAGCGAACCGTAGATGTCGTCGCGAATCGCCAACCGCGCCAACGAGTGCCAGCGGTCGTCACGTTCGAGCCGCGACACCGCCGTCAGCAGGGTGTCGGTGTTGAGGTAGTCCATCAGCGCGAAGTACGTGTCCGCGACCTCATCGGGTTCGCGGTCGACGATGTCGCCGATGTCGATGATGTCGAGCAGGCTGAACTGGTACAGGCCGGTCGCGACCATGTACGCCAGGTCCTTGGGGACTCCGTGGGAGGCGAAGTCGTCGGCTTCCTTGGCCACGATCGCCTCGTCGTCGCCGCGCAGCCATTCCGACATCCGGGGCGTCAGCGCCGCCACCTTGGCACCGAACCGGTTGATCTCGGCGCCCACCGCCAGCGGCTGCGGGCGGTAGTTGAGGAGCCACCGGCCGGCCCGGTCGACCAGCCGCCGAAGATCCAGGGTCATGCGGTCGGTGACCGCGACGGAGACACCGGTGTCGCCGGCGGAGCGGATGGCGCGCCACACGTCGCTGATCCGGAAGATCGCGTTGGCCGCGGCGAAGCTGCGGACCGCGTCGACGGGGCCCACCCCGACGTCCTCGCTGACCCGGTAGGCGTAGGTGATCCCGCTGGTGTCGACGAGGTCGTTGACGAGCATGGTGGTGACGATCTCGCGGCGCAGTTGGTGCGCCCGGATCTCCGCGCCGAACGGTTCGCGCAGCTTCTCCGGGAAGTACCACGGCAGCCGCGACGCGAACGCCTCCTGGTCGGGCAGGTCACTGGCCAGCACGTCGGCCTTCAGCGCCAGCTTCACGTGCGCCATCAGCGTGGCCAGTTCCGGTGAGGTCAAACCGATTCCGGCGTCGGTGCGGCGGCGGATCTCCTTCTCCGAGGGCAGCGCCTCCAGTTCGCGGTTGAGGCCGCGGTCGGCGACGAAGGCCTTGATCATCCGCGAGTGCACCGGCAGCAGGCTGTCCGCGTTCGCGCGGCTGGTGCCCATCAGGTCGTTCTGGTCCTCGTTGTCCTTGAGCACCAGCCGGCCGACTTCGTCGGTCATCGACAGCAGCAGGTCGGTGCGCTCCTCGGCGCTGACCTTGCCGGCGGTGACCAGCGAGTCGATCAGGATCTTGATGTTGACCTCGTGGTCGGAGCAGTCGACGCCCGCGGAGTTGTCCAGCGCGTCGGTGTTGATGCGGCCGCCGGCGAGGTCGAACTCGATGCGCCCCAGCGCGGTGACCCCGAGGTTGCCACCTTCGCCAACCACCTTGACGCGCAACTGGTTTCCGTTGACCCGCACCGGGTCGTTGGCGCGGTCGCCGACGTCGGCGTCGGATTCGGTCTCGGCCTTGATGTAGGTGCCGATGCCGCCGTTGAACAGCAGGTCGGCGGGCGCCTTGAGGATCGCCTTGATCAGGTTCGGTGGGGTCAACTCGTCGACGCCGTCGTCGATGCCCAGCGCCGCGCGGGCCTGCGGGCTGATCGGGATCGACTTGTGCTCCCGGCTGTAGACGCCGCCGCCCTCGCTGATCAGCGACGTGTCGTAGTCCTCCCAGCTGGACCGCGGCAGCTCGAACAGGCGCTTGCGTTCCTCCCACGAGCGGGCGGCGTCGGGATCGGGGTCGATGAAGATGTGCCGGTGGTCGAACGCGGCGAGCAGCCGGATGTGTTGGGACAGCAGCATGCCGTTGCCGAAGACGTCGCCGCTCATGTCGCCGACCCCGACCACAGTGAAGTCCTCGGACTGGGTGTCGACGCCCATCTCGCGGAAGTGCCGTTTGACCGACTCCCAGGCGCCGCGGGCGGTGATGCCCATGGCCTTGTGGTCGTAGCCGACCGAACCGCCCGAGGCGAACGCGTCGCCGAGCCAGAACCCGTAGGACTTGGCGACCTCGTTGGCGATGTCGGAGAACGTCGCGGTGCCCTTGTCGGCGGCGACCACGAGGTAGGCGTCGTCGCCGTCGCGGCGCACCACGTCGGGCGGTGCGACGACCTGCCCGGTGGCCTTGTCCACGTTGTCGGTGACGTCGAGCAGGCCGGCGATGAACAGCTGGTAGCAGGCCACCCCCTCGGCGCGCTGGGCGTCGCGGTCGGCGGCGGCGTCGCCGGTGGGCGTCGGCGGCTGCTTGACGACGAAGCCGCCCTTGGCGCCGACGGGCACGATTACCGCGTTCTTGACGGCCTGCGCCTTGACCAGGCCGAGTATCTCGGTGCGGAAATCCTCGCGGCGGTCCGACCAGCGCAGCCCGCCACGCGCGACGTAGCCGAAGCGGAGATGCACGCCCTCGACCCGCGGTGAGTACACGAAGATCTCGAATTTCGGTCTGGGCAGCGGCAATTCGTCGATCAGGCCCGGGTCGAGCTTGTAGGACAGCACGTTCTGCTGGCGGGCCGATTCCGGTCGGGCGACGAAGTAGTTGGTGCGCAGCGTCGCCTGGATCATCGACGCGAAGGCCCGCAGCACCCGGTCGGTGTCCAGGCTGACCAACGCGTCGATGTCGGCGGTCACCGCCGCCGCGGCCGCCTGGGCGTCGCGGCGCTTCGGTGCGCCGTCCTGCTCGGTGTCGGGCCGGAACAGCGCCTCGAACAGCTCGACGAGCGACCGCGCTGTCTTGGCGTTGTCGTTGATGACGCCTTCGATGTGCGACTGGCTGTACGGAAAACCGGCCTGCCGCAGGTACTTTGCGTAGCTGCGGAGCACCGACACCTGTTGCCAGTTGAGTCCGGCGCGCATCACCAGCTCGTTGAACCGGTCGATCTCGGCGCGGCCCTGCCAGATCGCGGTCACCGCGTCGGCGAACCGTGCCGCGGTGTCGGCGCGTTCGGCCTCGGACTCGATGCGCGGGATCGACTTGTGCGGCGAGATTTTGAACTGGTAGATCCAGACCGTGAGCCCGTCGGGCCGCTCCACCGTGAACGGCCGCTCCTCGAGCACCACGACACCCATCGACTGCAGCATCGGCAGCAGGTCGCTCAGCGACGCCGAACGCCCACCCAGATACAGGGTGAGCTGGGCGGTGCCCTCCTCGGTGTCGGAGAGGACGGGTTTGATGGCGCCGTCGTCCAGTTCGTCGATGATCGCGATGTCGCCGATCGCGTCCAGCGGCGCGACCGCCTGTTTGTAGGCCTCGGAGAACGCTACCGAATAGTGCTGCGCCGCACGCTGATCGATCGAACCGGTCTTGACCGCCCCGATCAGCCGGTCACCCCAGGTCCTGGCCGCCTCGGTGAGCAGATCCTGGATCCGCGTCTCGTTCTCCAGTGACGTGTCGATGTCGCGGGCGTTGATCCCGTCGGGCATCCGCACCGAGAAATGGACCACCGCCCAGGGGGATTCGCTGACACGCGCGGTGTACTCGATGCTGACGCCGCCGAGTTCGCGCACGAGGATGTCCTGCATTTCGAGCCGCACCGCGGTGGTGTAGCGGTCACGCGGGAGGTAGACCAGGCACGACACGAAGTGCGCGAGCGAATCGGCGCGCATGAACAGCAGGGTGCGTCGGCGTGATCCGAGGTCGACGACCGCCTTGACCATGTCCAGGATGCTGCGGGCCGACAGCGCGAACAGCTCCGAGCGCGGAATGGTCTGGATGATGTCGAGCAGCAGCTGCCCGGGATGGCTGGGGTCGCGGCGCGACAGCGACAGCGCCTCGTTCACCCTGCGCGAGATCAACGGGATCTCAAGGACGTTGGCGTTCATCGCGGCGACGGTGAACAACCCGACGAACCGGTGCTCGACCACGGTGGGCCCGTGCTGTTCGCGGACGACGACGATGTAGGGGTAGGCGCCGTAGCGCAGGTAGCTCGGGATGGTCGCCTGCGCCAGCGTGAGCAGCTCGCCGTCCTCGGTCAGCGGCGGCAGCACGTCCTGACGCAGCCGCAGCACGCCCAGCCGGCTCGCCGGATCGACCGACGAGTGGCCGTCGCGGATCGGGCACCGCTGGTAGCCCAGCAGCACGAAATGCCCGTCGGCCAACCAGCGCAGCAGCGCGGCGACGTCGTCGCGGTCCTGGCCCGGGAACCGCGCACCGTCGGACGCCAGTTCCTGGGCCAGCCCGCGCAGCGTCGACCCGAGCGCAGGCGCGTCGAGCGCGACGTGGCGCGCGTCGGCGAGCACGCTGGGCAGCATCTGCGCCACCTGGGCGAGCGCCTTGGGGTCGACGGTCGCGGCGAGCTGGACGTGGATCCAGGCCTCGTCGACGCCGGTGCGGGACCCGGCGGCGTCGGCGACGGGTGCGACGTCGAGCAGTTCACCGGCCCGCGCGCGGTGCACCCGCAGCACCGGGTTCATGATCGCGGTGTAGGCGACGCCGAACCGGTGCAGCAGCACCGTGACCGAGTCCATCACCATCGCGGTGTTGTCGGTGACGATCTGCAGCGCCGGGCCGATGCCCGCCGGATCGTCGGACGGGTAGACCTCGACGCGGGTGTCGCCGAACGGCCGGAAGCGGCCCAGCCGGTGATGGGCGGCGATGAGGTTCGGCGAGACGATCTGACGCGCGGTCGCCGTCACCGGCATCGTCACCGCCGCGTCCGCGGCCGGCGCGTCGGCGTGCGGGCCGCGGTAGGTCTCCAGATACGCGCGAGCCAGCCGCGCCGTCGTCTGGTCGTCGAGTGCCGGCGACTCGCGGTGCCCGGTCTCGGCGCCCGCCGGTCCCCCGCTATCCCCCGGATTCACCGCCATGCGACGCTCCTGACCTGTTGGCACGGACCACCCGCCGTTGGATGTGGCCGTCCGCCCCGCTGGGCGGACGGCCCCGCACGCCAGATGACCTTAGTAGTCCGGCGCGCGCTTGGCCGCCGACCCCGCCGGATCAGTCGCGGGTGAGCTTGCGGTGGGTCACCCGGTGCGGGCGGGCCGCTTCGGCGCCGAGCCGTTCGACCTTGTTCTCTTCGTAGGCACCGAAGTTGCCCTCGAACCAGAACCACTTGGCCTCGTTGTCCTCGTCGCCCTCCCACGCCAGGATGTGCGTGCAGGTGCGGTCGAGGAACCACCGGTCGTGGGAGATGACGACAGCGCAGCCGGGGAAGCTTTCCAGGGCGTTCTCCAGCGACGACAACGTCTCGACGTCCAGGTCGTTGGTGGGCTCGTCGAGCAGGATCAGGTTGCCGCCCTCCTTGAGGGTCAGCGCCAGGTTCAGCCGGTTGCGCTCACCGCCGGACAGCACGCCCGCGGGCTTCTGCTGATCCGGGCCCTTGAACCCGAACGCGGACACGTAGGCGCGCGACGGGATCTCGTTCTGGCCGACCTCGATGTAGTCCAGGCCGTCGGAAACGACCTCCCATACATTCTTTTTCGGGTCGATGCCGGCGCGGGTCTGATCGACGTAGCTGAGCTTGACCGTCTCGCCGACCTTCACGGTGCCACTGTCCGGTTGCTCGAGACCGACGATGGTCTTGAACAGGGTCGTCTTACCGACACCGTTGGGGCCGATGACGCCGACGATGCCGTTGCGCGGCAGCGTGAACGACAGGTCCTTGATCAGGGTGCGGCCGTTGAAACCCTTGTCGAGGTGTTCGACCTCGACCACGACGCTGCCCAGCCGCGGCGGCGTCGGGATCTGGATCTCCTCGAAGTCGAGCTTGCGGGTCTTTTCCGCCTCGGCGGCCATCTCCTCGTAGCGCTGCAGCCGGGCCTTGCTCTTGGCCTGCCGCGCCTTGGCGCCCGAGCGGACCCAGGCGAGTTCCTCCTGCAGCCGCTTCTGCAGCTTGGCGTCCTTGCGGCCCTGCACCGCCACCCGCTCGGCCTTCTTCTCCAGATAGGTCGAGTAGTTGCCCTCGTACGGGTAGGCGCGGCCCCGGTCGAGTTCCAGGATCCACTCGGCCACGTTGTCGAGGAAGTACCGGTCGTGGGTGACGGCGAGGATCGCGCCCTTGTACTCGGCGAGGTGCTGCTCGAGCCACTGCACGCTCTCGGCGTCGAGGTGGTTGGTGGGCTCGTCGAGCAGCAGCAGGTCGGGTTTGGACAGCAGCAGCTTGCACAGCGCCACGCGGCGGCGCTCACCGCCGGACAGGTGGGTGACCGGCTCGTCGGGCGGCGGGCAGCGCAGCGCGTCCATGGCCTGCTCGAGCTGGCTGTCGATGTCCCACGCGTCGGCCGCGTCGAGCTCCTCCTGGAGCTTGCCCATCTCTTCCATCAGCTCGTCGGTGTAATCGGTGGCCATCAGCTCGGCGACCTCGTTGTACCGGTTGAGCTTGGCCTTGATGGGGACGCCCTCTTCGACGTTCTCGCGGACCGTCTTGTCCTCGTTCAGCGGCGGCTCCTGCTGCAGGATGCCGACCGTCGCGCCGGGTTGCAGCAGCGCGTCGCCGTTGTTGGGCTGGTCCAATCCGGCCATGATCCGCAAGACGCTCGACTTGCCGGCCCCGTTGGGTCCGACCACGCCGATCTTGGCGCCCGGAAGGAAGTTCAGGCTGACGTCATCGAGGATCACCTTGTCCCCGTGCGCCTTGCGGACCTTCCGCATCGAATAGATGAATTCGGCCATGCCGTGATGTGCCTTTCAAGATCGAAATCTGGGTAATACTCGCGGACCATCGTAGGCGGGGCCGCCCGGGCGGTGGGCAGTGAGCCATCCCGGCGCGAGCAGCCGACGGGTTCGAGGGCTGCGCGCGCCGGGCGGCCGCTACGCCGTCAGAGGCAGCGCCTCGTCGGGCTGGTCTGCATCGTCGTCGCCGCCGTCCGCGGAATCGCCGTCGGGATCCGCCGAACGCTGGTCGGTCTGCTGTTTGACCCGGTCGAGGCGCGCCCCGCACCGGGCCAGATCGGGGCCGACGGAAGTGGCGCGCACCTCCACCGAGGAGCGCCGGTTGCCGTCGCGGTCGTCGTACTCGCTGGTGTAGACATGCCCGACGACGATCACCGGGTCGCCTTTGACCAGCGCCGCGCTGGTCCCGGCCACCACCCGCCCCCAGCAGTTGACCGTGACGAACAACGAATTGCCGGGCTCCCATGTTCCCTCGGCGGTGCGGCGGCGCGAGTTGCTCGCGACGCGGAACCGGACCATCTCCTGGTCTCCGACGCGGCGGTGGATCGGGTCGGTGACGATGTTGCCGACGATGGTGAACGGTGTCTCGAACATGCTGTGTCCTTCCAACTGGTTTCTTTGCGACGACCCGGGTGTCCCGGCTCGTCGGTGACACCGCCATTGAGCGCCCGGGCGCCGACACCGATCGGCTCGCCAGCGGGCGGCGGCGCGTGCCCTGTGGATGAATGCGGTGTTGGGGATGCGCTGATCGCCCGATCGCCGAGACCGACGTTTTGGTCGATTTCACCGCTCGCAATCGACCAATACGTCGGTCTCGAGCAGGCGGACAGCGCGCCTACGGCCGCCAACCCCGCGACAACAACGCATTTCGCACCTGCGCGATGACGTCGGCCTTGGCATCCTCTTTGATGACGTGGACGACGTGCCAGCGGAGCCGCTGCAACGTGCGTCTGACCTGGACGTCGAGGACGTACTGTCGCCGACTGGTGAGGTGTTGTCCTCCGTCGTATTCCGCGCCGACCTTGAAGTCCTCCCAGACCATGTCGATGCGCCGGACATAGCGACCGAACTCGTCGCGAACGACGTATTGCGTTGTGGGACAGGGTAGCCCCGCGTCGATGAAGAGGAGCCGCAGCCACGTTTCTCTCGGCGACTCGGCGCCGCCGTCGACGAGCGGCAGCGCCACTCGCAGCCGTCGCAGACCACGCACCCCGCGATGACGTTTCGCCAGCAGCGCGACGTCCTCGGGAGCGAACGGTCGGGCATTCATCAACGCGTCCATGCGTGCGACGGCCCTGCCCCGTGACTGATGCCGACCCAGGTCGAACGCGGTCCGGGCCGGCGTGGTGACCCGGATGCCCGCGACCGTGGTGACTTCGTCGTCGGCCAAGGTCTCGTCGCGGACGATCAGCCCGCGCTGGCGCCGGACCGCCGCGACCAGTTCAACGGGGACATCGTCGTCGACCCATTTCGCGCCGTGCATCGCGGAGGCGGCTACCCCGGCGATGACCGCTGACGGCGAGGCGAGCGCCACGCCGGTGATCCTCTCGCGCAGCGACGCTCTGTGGTGTCGCGGGACGTAGATACCGCGGTACAGCGGCCGATAGTGACTGCGCAGGTGGGCTCTGGTGAGGCGGCCGGCCGCTACGGCGTCGCTACCGACGAAGGGAATCTCCACACCTGGTTGGACGCCCGCGACGGGTGGTCTGGCTCCACGCTCCTCGAAACCGACGTAATGGTCGATTCGGCGGGCGGAAACCGACCAAAGCGTCGGTCTCGGCGCACAGCCCGCACAGCCTAGCCCCGCCCAGCCCCCGCTATCGGGCGTCGCGGCGCGCCAGTTCGGCCAGCATCGCGTTGTAGGCGGCCAGATCGGCGTCGTCGTCGCGGTCGGCGGCGCGGTCCAACCGCGTCGCGGTGCGTTGGTCGCTGCGCCGCCACTGGATCAGCAGCGCGCACATCACCAGCAGCAGTGGGAATTCTCCTGCCGCCCAAGCAATTCCGCCGCCGGTGCGCTGATCGGACAGCAGATCGGTGTGCCAGTCCAGCTGCAGCGACCGGTAGAACGGCTCACCGAGGACCGTCTTCATGCCCATCAGCACCACGCCGAAGAACGCGTGCAAAGGCAGCGAGGCGAACACCATCGCGAGCTTGCCGAGCTGCGGGAGCTGGCGTGGCGCCGGGTCGATCCCGATCACCACCCAGTAGAAGAGGTAGCCGCTGAGCAGGAAGTGCAGGTTCATCAGCACGTGCGCGGCGTGGTTGTCGACGGCGGCGTCGAACAGCCCGCCGAAGTACAGGCCGTAGAAGCCCGCGACGAAGATCACCGTCGCGACGATCGGGTTGGTCAGGAACCGCGACACCCGCGAGTGCAGTCCGGCCAGCAGCCACTCCCGCGCGCCCGGCGGATCACCGCGCCCGGCCGCGGGCAGCACCCGCAGCGCGAGCGTCATCGGCGCCCCGAGCACCAGCAGGACCGGCACCAGCATCGACAGCATCATGTGGGCGATCATGTGCATCGAGAACATGGCGGGCATGTAGCGGCCGAGCCCGGACGACGTCGCGATCAGCAGCGCCGCGCAACCGCACAACCAGCCGACCGTCCTGCCGACGGGCCAGGCGTCGCCGCGGCGGCGCAACCGGCGCACCCCGACCAGGTAGACGATGGCGAACACGATCGCCGCGGTGCCGAACACCAGGTCAAAGCGCCAGTCGAACAGCAGCCGCGCGACGGTGGGCGGCCCGGCGATGTCGTAGCCGATCGCCACCTCGACCGGGCTGGGCAGCCGCGGTGGTGGGGGCGGCGGGGTGCGGCCCAGTCCGACCGCGATCCCGAACGTCGCCCCGAACAGCACCGCCTCGACCAACGCCAGCCGGATCAGGGGGCCACGGGCCTCGGGATCGGCGCGCAGCGCGGCCAGACCGGACCGCCGCTGACGCCAGCCGACCACAGCCAGCAGGGCCAGCGCGACGACCTTGGCGACGACCAGCAGCCCGTACGAGGTGCGCAGCAGGTCGGCCGGTTGCATCCGGGCCAGCGCGTTGAGCACACCGCTGACGGCCATCACCACGAAACACCACAGCGCGATCGCCGAGAACCGCCGTGCCGCCAGGTCGGCGTGCGCGCCGCGACGCCAGACGTGCACCAGCAGCGCGAGCAGCCCGCCGGCCCACAGCGACCCGGCCACCAGGTGGAACACCAGGCTGTTGGTCGCCAGGTCATGGTCGCCGCCGGTCGACGAGTGGCCCGTCAGCGCCAGCGGCATGAGCGTCGTCAACCCGCCGGCCAGCAGGACCGGCGTCCACGACCAGCGCAGCACCGGCAGGCTGGCCACGGTGACCGCCGCGGCCAGAAACGCAGTCCAGCGCCATGCACTCGCGGTCTCGACGAGACCGGCCGCCGACCAGATCTGCATCGGGTTGAGGTTGTCGAGGAGCGGTTGCCCGGAGACGTCGGAGACCGTCAACGGGACCAGCAGCGCCGCGCACACGGTCCACACGGCCGACGCCCCGGTGCCGAGCCGCAGCGCGCGGTAGCCGCCGGCGTCGAGCACCCCGGTGGCCTGCGGCGGGGTCAGGAACGCCGCGAACAGGAACGAGCCGACCGCCACGACGGCGGCGATCTCGCCGGCTGCCCGCACGAACGGCAGCCCGTAGGTGGTGACCGGGCCGGGGTTCGGCAAGCCGGTGGCGGTCAGCGCGTCGGCCAGCGACAGCGCCCCGATGCCGGCGGCGACCGCACCGGCCAGCACCGCGACGCCGACGAGCACGGGCCACACTGCGCTGCTGCGCACGCCCGTCGCCGCCGTCGTCATGTCATCCAGCGTATGGCGTGTGCCGGGATCGCCCGAATCCGTGCGCTCGGCGTCAGGAGTCGAGGCGCACCTTCCGGCGGGCGGCCTCACGGGCCATGAACTGCTTGAGCGAGATCCGCTCCACCTTGTCCATGTCGCGCAGGATGGCGCGCAGCTCGTCGCGGAAGGCCAGGCGGCGCTCCTGCAGATCGGCGGCCGGTTCCAGCAGGTGCTGGTCGGCGACCACCTGGCGGGCGGTCGCGAACAGCAGCGCCGACACCGACTCGTTGCTGCGCACCCGGTTCTGCGCGACGTACTGGTTGCCCAGCCCGAGCGCGCGGCGGGTGAGTTCCTTCTCGTCGATCTCGGCGGGCGCGTCGCGCAGCACATCGGCGACGATCGAGTAGGCCTCGAAGAACGGCCGCAGCATGGCGCCGGCCAGCAGCGGCGACTTCACCCGCAACAGGGCGTCCACCTGTTCCTCGCCCGCGTTCACCTGAGCTTCCCAATCGTCCTGCCAGGACAGCTCTTCGGCGACGTGTTCGCGGAACGCCGCCGAGTCGGCGAAATAGAAGTCGAACTTGAGCAGGTCGCGCAGTCGCATCACCTGCGTCCAGAACGCGTTGAGCCGGTCGGTTTCCGCGCGGCCTGCGTGCACGAGGGCCAACTCGACCAGCGAGGTCTCCAGGAACGCGTCGATGAGGGTGTTGCGGTAGAACGCCGCTTCGTGCTCGTCCTCGGGTGCGATCCGCCACACCGGCTCGCGACCGCCCTCGACGCACGTGACCGGGTGGCGGTTGGACAGTGCGTCGAGCGCCGAGCGGACCCCTTCGGGGGTCCGTAACCGCAAGGCGCTGTTCGTCATCGGCGTCTGCTTGCGCTCCAGGTAGTCCAGCGAGGGCTGCAGCGAGTGGTGGACCTGGTCGAGGGTCAGCGCGATGCCGCGGGTGGTGAGCAGCAGCGCCGAGACAAGCGCGCTGGCGTTGACCGGCGTGGCACGCAGGATGCGCCACGACACCTCGAACGCCATCTTCTGCAGCGCCAGGCGTTTGGCGTCGTCGTCGGTGGACATCGGGCCGTGCGGGACGCCGAGGTACTCGCGCATCGACACCGCCTCGGGGAAGCGGACGTAGATCTTGCCGTAGTTACGTTCGCCCTGAGCCTTGATGAAGTTGTACATCCACGACAGGCTTTCGGGGGTCTTCTCCCCTCCCCTGGCGTAGGCGGCGTACTCGGCGGTCTCGTGGAGTTGGTCGAAGCTGATCGACACCGGCTGCAGCAGGATGTCCTCGCTGCGGCCGTCGAGGTACGCGTCGGCGACGTAGGCGAGCAGGCCGAGCTTGGGCGGCAACATCTTTCCGGTGCGCGACCGGGTTCCCTCGATCGACCAGCTGAGGTTGAACCGCTTCTCGACGATGTAGCCGACGAACTGGCGCAGCACGTATTTGTACACCGGGTCGTCGAGCTTGCGCCGCAGGAAGATCACCCCGGAGTGGCGCATCAGGGGGCCCATGAACCCGAACGACAGGTTGATCCCGGCGAACGTGTGCACCGGCGGTAACCGGTTCTCCTGCATGGCCACCGGCACGATGACGCCGTCGAGGTAGGACCGGTGCGAGAACAGCAGGACCGCCGGATGGTTCTCCAGGTTGCGGCGCATCGCCTCGACTTCGTCGCGGTCGTAGTCGATGTTCGGGTCGAAGCCGCGGCTGAAGATCGCCCGGCCGAGCGACGGGATCAGATCGACCGAGAACCGGCTCCAGCCGGTCGACAGCTCGTCGAGCATCTCGCCCGCGGCCTCGAGGTCGGCACCGGGGATACGCTGCAGCCCTTCGCGGAACCGCGCCGACGCCAGGAGTTCCGGCTTGATCAGCCGCGGGGACTTGTACTCCGGCCCGAGCAGCCGCAGTTCGACTCGTTCGATCGCGAGGATCGCCCGGCGGATGACGAATCGTGCGAATTCGCGGGGGTTTTCGGCGACGGTGGTGTCGGCCCACTGCTGGCGCAGCTCGGAGACCTTGGCGGGTTCACCGGCGACGACCCGCGCCCGGGACTGGTCGCGGCGCAGGATCCGTCGTTGCAGGATTTCCGGTGGGCGGTAGGTGTCACGCCCCGACAGCAGGGACACCACCTTGGAGCGCGTCGGCAGTCCGCCCGGCACCCAGAACACCCGCACCGGCACGACGGACCTGTCCTCGCCGGCTTCGAGTTCGGATACCAGTTGGGCGAGCACGCCCGGCGGCGGATCGTCGTCACCCGGCAGCAGCAGCACGTCGATCTTGGAGCCCGGGTTCTGGCGGCGCTGCCGGTCCAGCCAGTCGTCGAGCAGTTCACGTTCGGCCGGCGACGACGCCGAGGCGAGTACCAGCGCGTCCCCCGTGGGCGTGAACGGCGCGTAGTGGTCACCGAGGGTCTTCACGAACGGCCCTTCCGCGCAGCGCTTTCCGAGTTCTTGGCCGGCGTCTTCTTGGCGGCCTTCTTGGCGGTGGTCTTTTTGGCCGGCGTCTTCTTGGCTGGCGTCTTATTGGCCGCCTTCTTCGCCGGCGCCTTCTTCCCTGCCTTCTTCGGCGCGCTGCGCGTGTAGAGCGGCGGCGTCGGCAGCTCGTCGTGCGGCCAGTCCTTCAACGTGTCGAGGTAGAGCTCGCGCACCTCGGCGATGCGGTCCTCGAGGTTGTCGTGTGTCCAGTCGTCGACGGGTATCGGCGGATAGACCACCACGTCGACGGTGCCGGGGTTGAAGGTGCTCGAATCGCGGGCGGCGATGACTTCGGCGTTGCGAATCACGATGGGCACGATAGGAATTCCCGCCGACATCGCGATGCGGAACGGCCCCTTCTTGAACGGCCCCACCTCGGTGGTGTCGAGTCGGGTGCCTTCGGGCGCGATCAGGATCGACAGCCCCTTGCGCGCCAGGTCCTCGACCTTCTTCAGCCCCTCGACCGCTTTCTGCGGATTCTCGCGGTCGATGAACGCGGCATCCATGATCTTGCCGAGCGTGCCGACGATCGGATCCTTCTCCAATTCCTTCTTGCCGACGGAGGTGAAGTTGGTCTCGACCAGTCGCCCGGCGATCAGCGGGTCGGCCTGGTTGCGGTGGTTGAACAGGAACACCGCGGGCCGCTGTTTGGTCAGGTTCTCCTCGCCCAGCACGTTGATGTTGATGCCGATCGTGGTCATCAGGGTGCGGCCGAACGCGGAGGTGAAGAAGTTGACACCGGTGCGCTTGCTGCGGGTGAGCAGACCCAGCCCTAAAGCCCCGGCCGCGATGGGCCCCATCGAAGCGATGCCCGCCGCCGTGCGCAGCTGCGAAATCGGGCTGGCGCCACTGCGACTGGTGAACCGCAGCACGGGCCATCCGCGTTTGGCGGCGACGGCCGCGAGCTTGCCCCCCGGATTGGTCGGGCGGGGGTTGCCGACGAGATACATCAGCGCGACGTCCTCGTCGCCGTCGGCGTAGAAGTAGCTCTTCGCCAGGTCCACGCCGTGCTCGGCGGCGAACTTCTGCACCGCCCTGGCCTTGCCCGGCCCCCAGATGATCGGCCGCAGCACCTCCCCGGTGAGCAGCCCGTCATCGTCGGTCTCGAACTTGTTGCTCAGCACGTTCTCGATGCCCAGGAACCGCGCGACCGGCTCGACCTGCACGGTGAGCGCCGAGGAACTCAGCACAACGGTGTGGCCGCGAGCCATGTGCGCGCGCACCAACTCTCGCATCTCGGGATAGATGCGGCCGACGATCTTCTGCACGAACAACCGCTCGGCGAGTTCGTCGACGTCGGCCAGCGAGTTGCCCCGCAGCATCCGGGCGCCCTTGCCGATCAGGTCTTCGAACTCCGAGCGGCCGAGCTGATGGTTGAGACCGGCCTGCACCATGCCGATGAACTCGCCCATCGACATCTGCCGACGGCGGAACCGATCCTGGGTCATCACCACGCCGGTGAACCCGGCGACCAGGGTGCCGTCGAGATCGAAGAATGCTCCGACCCCGGGGCCCTCCGGGCTGCCGAGGATCTCGGCGACCGAGCCTGGCAGCCGCATCGTGCGCTGCGCGGGTTGGCCGTTCGGTGAAGTCATTGCGCTGCACTCCCATTGGGTGACGGGTCGGGTGAAGCCGGGTCGGTGTCGAACGAGGCGGGTTCGGCGCGGCCCTCTCCCCCGAGGGCGAGCACCTCGTCGAACCCGGCCAGCAGACACCGCGCCCACAGTTCCTGGTCGGTGATAGCCGCGCGGTCATAGCGGGAGGTGATCGTGCAGTACCCCGACCGCGACACCAGCACCACCATCATCGCGACCCCCGGCAGCGGTCCGAGTCCGTACTGACGCAACACCTTTGCACCGGCGATGTACGTGTCGCCCGCGTAGACCGGGACGTTGCTGGCCTGCACGTCGGAGTTGACGATGGAGCCGGCCATCGACTCGAGCACGGTATCAGGCAGCAGGCCCACCAGCGGTGCGATCGCGCCGACCATGTCGATGGCCCGCTCCTCGCGTTTGGTGGTCATCTGCGAGCGGATGTTGCGGATGCGTACCTCGGGGTCGGATAGACCGATCGGCGCCGCGAGATTCACACCCGCGAACCGGTTTCCGCCCGCCGGGTCCGCCTCGGAGCGCAGGTTCACCGGCACCGCCATCGGCAGCGCGTCGATCGGCACGCCCTGAGCCTCGTGATAGAGCCGCAGCGCGCCGCAGAGCCCCGCGAGATAGGCGTCGTTGATCGATCCGCCGGCGGTCTTCGCGGCGCGGTGCAGGGCGCCGAACTCGATGTCGATCGCCTCGCTGCGCGATGACAGGCTGCGGCGGCGCAACACCGGAGAAGGATCGGCGACGGGACCGACCACCCGCGCCCCCGACATCGCGTACTCCACCACGCTGCCGAGCCGCGAGATCGGGTCGCGGATCACCTCACCGGCGACGTGGGCGGCGCCGAACACCGCCCCGCGCAGCCGCCCGGCGATGGTACCGGGCAACCGGTTGATGCCCTGGCGCATCAGGTCATTGGGCGAAAGGTCCTGCGGAATGGGCAGCGGCGGAGCGGGTTGCGGCGGCGGGTCGCGTTCCAGGTCGTAGAGGTTGGCGAACATCTCGACGCCGCCGACGCCGTCGGTGACCGCGTGGCTGAGATGGACGACGAGCGCGGCCCGATCGCCTTGCAGTCCTTCGACGAGCGTGGCGGTCCACAGCGGCCGCGAGATATCCAGCGGCGACTGGGCGGCCACCTCCGCGAAGTCGAGCACCTGCCGGAACGTCCCGGGCTCGGGGGCGCGCACTCGCCGGAGATGGAAGTCCAGGTTGAAGTCGGGGTCGACGACCCAGCGCGGCGCCACCGTCGGCAGCGTCGGCATCACGACCTTCTGCCGCAGTCGCAGCACCCGGCGCGTCGCGTAATCGAACTTCGCGCGGAAGGTGTCCCAGCCCGGCGCGCAGTCCAGGATCTCCATCGTCATGATCCCCGAGCGGGTGCGCGGGTTGGCCTCACCGCGGTGCAGGATCTGGTCGAGCGGGCTGAGTTCCTCGGGCAGTCCTGCAGCGTCGAGTTCCGGCACGCTCATGGGGCGTCGCTTCCTCCTTCACCGTGACGGCTCGCTGTTACTGGTGTGGCCACCACGCTAGTCCGCTGCTCGTAGGCGCGAGACGGCTTTAATAGCTGAGACATGCCCGAAGGCAAGTGGTCCTGAACCGGAATCGGACCCAGTGCGCGACAGTTTGCGATACGCCCATGCGTCGAGCACCCGCGCCCGCTGCCCGTTCTTGCTCGGCGCCACTCTGAGCGTCACTGACGACCCATGTTCGCCGGGTCTGACGTAATAACATTCGTCAGTGTCAGGACAGTAGATAACGACCACATCGAACGCATCCTTATCGACCGGCTTCACGTGAGTCCCATTTCGATCTGCCCATGTCGAGCGGAAGTTGACTTTCACCGCGCCGGCTTGAGCAGTCCGGTACTTCACCTGGAGTCGATGAAATGCGCCAGCTGCATAGGCCACCAGGTCGAACGGCGCGTGCTCCGTCGCTGGAAATAGCACGATAAAACCCTGACCGACCAAGTCGGCGTGGGCCTTGGCGATGCCTAAATCGCCCTTGTCTTTCGTGTGGTGTTGCGCCATCGATATCAAAGGTATTCAGTGGCGCCGACGTCTGCTGACAGCAATTGTTAGGGTTTGTTCGCTGCCTCCGTAGCTCAGTGGATAGAGCAGCCGCCTTCTAAGCGGCTGGTCGCAGGTTCGAACCCTGCCGGGGGCGCTCAGCGCCGATTCGTGCGCCCTAAGCGCATGCCGTGCACAGCCGGTCGTTGCGATAGCAAAGTTATCGGCAAGCAACTCGCACCATATTTCGCAAACCCGAGCGCCATGATCTGCCACGATGCGGATCTCGCTTTTCCAGGCGACGGGTCGGCCACATGGATCTTGTGAAAGTACGCCGAAGCGCCTTTCCAGCAACGTACTCTCGCCGACACAGCAACGTACTCGACGTCGCGTGCGTGGAGGGGGCCCGAGATGGCGACCAAACGAAGAACGCGCAGAATGCGGGCCGCCGTGGGTGTCCTGATGGCGACGTCCCTGCTGCTTTTGGCACCGGGAGGCATCGCGCTGGCGGCGCCCGGCACGAACAATGGCGACAACGGTAACCACGGCCAGGGCAACAACGGCCGCGGAAACGGCGGCAACCCCGGCGGTCCTGGCAACGGCAACCCGGGCGGCGGCAACCCCGGCGGTGGTGATCCGGGCGGTGGCACTGGTGGTGGCACCGGCGGCGGGACGGGTGGTGGCGGAACCGGCGGCCCCAGCACCGATCCCGATCCCCAACCTCCGACCGATCCAGCGGCGCCCGCCGGTCTCGGCGGCGACACCGCGGTCGGTGTGTGGTGCGTGCTGGCCGACGATCCCGATCTGCCCTGCCTCGAGGATGTCGCAGGCAGCTGATCCCGGATCGCCCCACGGCGACGCGGCACGGTACACATGACCCGATGCCAACCAACGACGTCGACCGCCGGCTGAGCCCGCAACCGGACTCCGGATACATCTACCGGACCGCCTGGCCGGTCGCGACCGCCGACATCGACGGCGAGCTGCACCTGCGCCTGGACAGCGTCGCGCGCTACATCCAAGAGGTCGGGGCACAGAATCTCGTCGACGCCGGGGAAGCCGAGGACCACCCGCACTGGCTGGTCCAGCGCACCGTCATCGACGTCATCGAGCCCATCGAGTTCCCGAACGACATCGCGTTCAGCCGATGGTGTTCGGCGCTGTCGACCCGGTGGTGCACGATGCGCGTCGACCTGGTCGGCAACGACGGCGGTCGGATCGAGACCGAAGGCTTCTGGATCGCGATCAACAGCAAGACGCTGACGCCGCAGCGCGCCTCCGACAGCCTGATCGCCCGGTTCTCCACCACCACCGACGAGCTCCGGCTCAAGTGGCGGCCCTGGCTGGCCGACCTCGACGACGCCGACGAGCGCACCCCCTTTCCCCTGCGGCGCACCGACATCGACATCTTCGAACACGTCACCAACACCGCCTACTGGCACGCGATCCACGAGGTGGCCGCGCACGTGCCCGATCTGTGCCGGGCCCCCTACCGCGCCGTCGTGGAGTACCGCAGGCCGATCCGCTACGGCGAGGACGTCACGATCCGGTGGTCCCGGCGCGACGCGGCCGTGCACATCGCACTCACCGTCGGCGCCGACGTCCGCGCCGCCGCTCTCATCGCGAAGTTCTAGCGACGCCGACCCGGCCGGTCGCTGACCTCGCGTACCATCGCCCGCAGATACACGTTTGCTGCGCGCGAGCGTCGGAAAGGGAGAGGGATGGGCGGGTCCCGTAAGCCACGCAGGTTCGCGACGACCATCGCGGCGGCAGGAGTCGCGACCGCCGTCGTCGGCGTCGCCGCCACCCAGCCGGCCTCGATCTCGGCACCGCTGGTCGACCTGAGCGCATTGATCGTCGTCGGCAGTTCCACCAACCCAACCGGAGCGGGCGTCCAGAACTTCTTCGGCGGTAAGTTCAACGACCCGATCTACACCGGCCCCAACGGCGACGACATAGTCTTCGTCGACTTCCGCACCGGCCCGCTGGGAATCCAGCAGGCCCTCGACGCCAACCCCGATGAGCCCAACGCGATCCTCGCCTCGGGCTGGGGTGCCGCGAACGCGAGTTTGCTGGCTCTTGCGGATCGGACGGACCTCGACCAGACCGTCCTGATCTTCGACAACGACGTCGCGCGGCCCGACGGCGGGTTCGGCACCCGATATCCCTGGTTCGCGCTGATCGGCGTCAACCCCATCCCGACGCCCAGCGACGTGCCCGCGAGGGCTGCGGTCAACATCGGCTACCAGTACGACTACAACTCGAACGCGCCCGCCGACGTGCTCAACCCGGTCGCGGCGGTCAACGCGCTGGTGTCCTACCTCTACTCGCACCGCAACCAGTCCACGATCGACCTGCCGGTCAACGTCGACGGCACGCCGTCGGTGTCATGCAACGCCAACACCTGTGCGGTCACGGTGAGCGGCGCGGTGCTCGACTGCCCCGATGCGCGCTGTGCGTCGCCCGAGGACCGGATCACCGCCTACGTCACGACGCGGGCGAACACCACCTACGTCACCTACACCACCGAGGAACTGCCGCTGACGCGGTTGATCCGCGACGTGTTCGGCAACCAGCTCGCCGATCTGACCGGCCCGCTGCTGAAGCTGATCGTCGACTCCGCGTACTACGGCGGCAACCCGATTCCGAAGGACCCGAGCGCCTATCGGCCCGCCCGACTGTTTCCGTCGCCCGGCGAGTTCCTGGCGACGCTGGCCAAGGTACCCGCTGCGATCCAGCAGGGCCTGGCCGCGGTCTCCGCGCCGAAAACGCCGAAAACGCCGCAGCAACCCGAGTCCGAGCCGACCGGGGAGACCGGAGACACCGGAGTCGCGGAGGGCACCGACGAGCCCGATGCCACCGAGCAGACCGCGCTCGATGCCGCCGAGGGCGAGACCTCAGAGCAGACGCGCCGACCGGCCCTCAACGTCGTGCGCACCAGCGAGAAGGCCGAACCCGGTCAGGTCGGCGGGCACGTCGGGGATGACCCCGCCGACGGCGAGATCAAAGACGCTGCATCACAGGATGATTCGACCACGACGGTCGATCCCGCGCCCACCGACGCCGACACTGACCCGGCGGGCGCCGGCGACGCCGGCGACGCCGGCGACGCCACCGAGACCGCGGGCGGCGCCGACACCGCCGCGTGACCCGCGAGTACTGGAACCACAACACGGCCTACCACCCGTGGCTCGTCGACATCGCCGCCCGCCACCGCGGTGACGTGCTCGACGTCGGGTGCGGCGACGGCCTGCTCGCCCAGCGGCTGGCGCCGGTGTCGCGGTCGGTCACCGCGATCGATCCGGACCGGGAGGCGATTCACCGCGCCGGGATCCGGTTGTCCGACGACGATGTCACGCTGGCGCACACGACATTCGACCGCTACGACCCCGCCGGTCGGCGCTTCGATCTGATCACCTTCGTCGCCAGCCTGCACCACATGGATTTGCACGCGTCATTGGCGAAGGCGCGCAGCATGCTTCGGCCGTCAGGAGAGATCGCCGTGGTCGGATTGTCGGCGAACCGATCGGTCACCGACTACCTGTGGGCGCTGCTGTGTCTGCCTGTCGTGCGGCTCGGATCCTGGTGGCACGGTGAGACACCCGATATCGGTGTGCGCGTCGCCGATCCCGACCACTCCCTCGACGAGATTCGCCGCGGGGCCGACGCCGTCCTGCCGGGCGCGACAATCCGGCGGGCGCTGTACTACCGATATCTGCTTCGCTGGAGTCCCCGCTCGATACACTCGTCGTCGTGAACCTCAGGCGTGACACGGTCGCGACCATCGCGGTGGGCGTCGCGCTGGCCGGTGTGGTGGCCGCACCCGCGCAGGCGGGCCCGCCCAGTTTCGGCAGCAACGGCGTGTTCAGCGTCAGCACCAACCCCCGTCCGGGGTGGACGACGGCGTCGATCGAGCCCGGCCGCTACCGGGTCGACCAGGCGCCGAGCATGGCGCCGTATCAGAGCGCGCCGGGTTTCTGGTACCGCTGCCACAACTTCCCGTGCAGCCCGAGTTATCCCGCCAACGTGATCGCCTCGGCGCCCGCCGACCGCAACGCGCCGACCTTCGTCGACATCCTTCCCAGCGATGTCGCCGTCGCGCTGCACAACGTCACGCTGACCGTCGCCGGCTGAGCACCGGTCACTAGGCTGAGCGGGTGTCTGATCCGGTACTGGTCCATGTCGAGGACCGCATCGCCGTTCTCACCGTCAACGACCCGGACCGCCGCAACGCGGTCACGTTCGAGATGTCGGCCGCGCTGCGCGACGCCGTCGACGCCGCCGAGGCGAATCCCGATGTGCACGCGGTCATCGTCACCGGCGCGGGCAAGGCGTTCTGCGCGGGCGCCGATCTGAGCGCGCTGGGCTCGGCCGCCGAGGACGGGCTGCGCAAGATCTACGACGGCTTCTTGGCGGTGGCCAACTGCACGCTGCCGACGATCGCGGCGGTCAACGGCGCCGCTGTCGGCGCGGGACTGAACCTGGCGCTGGCCGCCGACGTGCGCATCGCGGGACCGGCTGCGCTGTTCGACCCGCGCTTCCAGAAGCTGGGCATCCACCCCGGCGGCGGGGCCACGTGGATGCTGCAGCGCGCGGTGGGACCGCAGGCGGCGCGCGCCTCGCTGCTGTTCGGGATGCGGTTCGACGCCGAGGCGGCCGTGCGGTACGGGCTGGCGCTCGAAGTGGCCGACGATCCGGTGGCCGCGGCGCGGACGCTGGCCGCGGGCCCGGCCGGCGCGCCCCGCGACGTGGTCGTCGCGACCAAGGCATCGATGCGGGCGACCGCCAACCCCGGCGTCGTCGACTCCGATCAGCACCGCATCGCCGTCGACACCGAACTCGGCCCGCAGGCCTCCTCGATCCTGTCCCCCGAGTTCCAGCAGCGGCTGGCCGCCGCGCAGCGCAAGTGACTCAGAGCGCGTCGACGTAGAACCAGCGGCCGGCGCGGCGTTCGAAGCGGCTCCGCTCATGCACGGCGCCGACCTGCCCCGCCTTGACGTAGCGTGCCACGAACTCCACTTCGCCGCGGTCGTCGTCCGGGCCGCCGGCGACGACATCGCTGATCGCGAGTCCGCGCCACGCCATCTGCGGATCGACGCTCACCTCCGGCGGCCGGGTCCGCGGATGCCAGGTCCGAAACAGGTAGTCGGCGAGACCTTTTGCGAACGCGGCATAGCGCGACCGCATCAGCTCCTCCGCGGTCGACGCCGGCCGCACACCGTCGTGCAGCGGTTCGCAACAGGCGCGGTAGTCGATCCCACTACCGCAGGGACACACACCAGTCGCCGCCATGGCTCCGATTGTGCCGACTACAGGTCGAGCAGCGCCGTCTCGGGTGTCTCGATCAAGTCGCGCAGCTCGCACAGGAACACGGCCACCTGCGCGCCGTCGGCGATGCGGTGGTCAAAAGCGCACGTCAGCGTCATCGTCGGACGGGCCACGACCGCGTCGTCGACGACGACGGCCCGCGGCTTGAGCGAGCCGATGCCGAGGATCGCCGCCTCCGGATAGTTGATCACCGGCACGCCGTCGTCCAGGCCGAGCGCGCCGAAGTTGGAGACGGTGAACGTCGATCCCTGCAGTTCGGTCGGTTTGAGCGCGCCTGCCCGCGCGTCGCCGATCAGCCGCGCCACGGTGGCGGCCAGTTCGCGGGTGGTCAGGTTGTGGGCGTCGCTGATCACCGGCACCAGCAGACCGCGCGGCGCAGCCACCCCGAAGCCGAGATGCACCGCGGAATGCAGGTGGATCTGCGGTCCGTCGGTGGTCTCGACCCAGGTGGCGTTCAGCGTCGGGTGACGGGTCAGCGCGATCGTCAGCAACCGCAGAGTCAGCACGAACGGCGTGACCGGCGAGTTCTCGTCGGCGCGGTCACGCAGCCGGTCCCGCAGCCGCAACAAGCCCGAACCGTCCACCTGAACACTCGTGTGTGCGTCCGGAATTTCCCTGCGTGACAATGTCATTCGCCGCGCCATCTCGGCCTGCACACCGCGGACCGCCACCATGTCCGGGGCCGGCGCGAAACGGCCGGCGACCGCGAGCACGTCGTCGCGGGTGACCACGCCGTCGGGTCCCGACCCTGCCACACCCGCCAGGTCGACGCCGAGTTCGGCGGCCAGTTTCCGCACGGGCGGCTTGGCGCGGACGCGGTGCGACGGCGGCGCCGCCGTGCGGCGGCTGGTGTCCATCGCGTCGTCCGCGCCGTATCCGACCAGTACGGGTTTGCGCTTCTCGGCCGGTCGTTCGGCTTCGGTCTCGATCCGGGCCAGCAGCGTGCCGACGGGCAGCGTCTGCCCTTCTCGCCCACCGAGTTCGAGGATTCGGCCGGCGTACGGGCTGGGGATCTCGACTTCGGCCTTGTTGGTCTCGACGGTGCACAGCGTCTGGTTGAGCTCGACCTCGTCACCGACGGCGACGGCCCATCCGGTGATCGTCGCGTCCTCCAGACCCTCACCGAGGTCGGGCACCAGGAACTCCATCGCGGTCATGGCTGCTCCAACGTCCGTTCGACACAGTCGAGGAGCCGGTCGACTCCCGGAAGCCACAGCTTCTCGAGCCGCGCAGGCGGATAGGGCGTGTCGAACCCGGTGGCGCGCAACACCGGCGCCTCCAGGTCGTAGAACAACTCCTCCTGAATCCGGGCCGCGAGTTCGGCACCGAATCCGAGGGTGCGCGGACCTTCGTGCATCACCACGACCCGTCCGGTGCGGCGCACCGATTCGGCCACCGTGTCGAAATCGAGCGGGTTGAGCGTCCGCAGGTCGAGCACCTCGATGCTCCAATCGCGCTGTTCGGCAGCGAGTTCCGCGGCGCTCACGGCGGTCGCGACCAGCGGGCCGTAGGTCACCACCGTGACGTCGGAGCCGGGGTGGCGGATCGCGGCGCGGCCCAGCGGCAGACCCGGCGTCGTGGTGTCGACGGGTTCGCGTGCCCAGTACCTGCGCTTGGGTTCGAGGTAGACGACCGGGTCGCGGCTCGCAATCGATTGGCGCAGCAGCCAGTACGCATCCGACGGCGTCGACGGCACCACCACCTTGAGCCCGGCGGTGTGCAGCCAGTACGACTCGGTCGACTCCGAATGGTGCTCGACCGCGCCGATCCCGCCGAACGACGGGATGCGGATGGTCACCGGCATGTCGACGTCGCCGCGGGTGCGCATCCGGTACTTGGCCAGGTGGCTGACGATCTGGTCGAAGGCCGGCGCGGCGAACCCGTCGAACTGGATCTCGGGGACGGGGATCAGGCCGCGGATCGCCATCCCGATCGCCAACCCGACGATGCCGGACTCGGCCAGCGGCGTGTCGAAACAGCGTGTGGCGCCGAAGGTGTCGGCGAGCCCTTCGGTCACCCGGAAGACCCCACCCAGGGTGGCGACGTCCTCACCGAACACCAGCACCCGGTCGTCGGAGGCCATCGCGTCGTGCAACGCCCGGTTGATCGCCTGCACCATGGTCAGTGTCGGCAGCTCCGGCACGGGTGTCAGCACCGGACCGCGGGGTTCGTCCTCGCCGTATCGCGTCGGCCGGTCGATGATCTGCGTCATCTCACGCCTCCTTCGCCAGTTCGGCCGTCAACTGCTCGCGTTGGGCCCTCAGGTCGGGCGTGATGTCGTGATAGACCGCGTCGAACATCTCGGTGACATCGAAGTCCTCGGCGCCGACGACGGCGTCGCGCAGTTCGGCGCGCAACCGTTTGGATCTGGCGCGCACGCGGTCCTCGAGCCGCTCGGTCCACACGCCCACCGATGTGAGATAGGTGCGGTACCGCGCGATCGGGTCGCGCGCCGCCCACTGCTCGACTTCCTGGTCGTCGCGGTAGCGGGTTGGGTCGTCGGAGGTGGTGTGCGGGCCCATCCGGTAGGTGATCGCCTCGATCAGCGTCGGACCGCCGCCGTCGCGCGCCCGCTGCGCCGCCTCCGCGGTCACCGCGAAGCACGCCAGCACGTCGTTGCCGTCGACCCGCACGCCCGGCATGCCATATCCGGTGGCGCGGTGCGCGATCGACGGTCCTGCCTGCTGCCTGCTGACGGGCACCGAGATCGCCCACTGGTTGTTCTGCACGAAGAACACGCACGGCGCCCGGTACACCGCCGCGAAGTTCAGCGCCTCGTGCACGTCGCCTTCACTGGTCGCGCCGTCACCGAGGAACGCCAGCGTCACCGAGTCCTCGCCCAGCTGCTGGGCGGCCATCGCGGCGCCGACCGCGTGCAGCCCGTGGGTGCCGATCGGAATGGCGATCGGGGCGACGCACTTGTCGGTGAAACCGAGACCGCCGTGCCATTTGCCGCGCCACACGGCGCTGAGCTGGGCGGGGGTGATGCCGCGCAGCAGGAACGCCCCGATCTCGCGGTACTGCGGGAACAGCCAGTCGGTCTTGCGCAGGCACGCCGCGGCGCCGATCTGGGCGGCTTCCTGGCCGCGGCAGGAGGCGAACAGGGCCAGTTCGCCCTGACGCTGCAGATTGACCAGTTCGCCGTCGAGGTCGCGGGTCACGACCATCGACTCGTAGAGCCAGGCCAGTGTCTCGGGGGGTAGGTCGCGGCGGTATCGGGTCTCGGGGGTCGGCGTCCCGTCCGGGGCGACCAGCCCGATGGGCTCCATCGCGACGTCGAGCGTCGCAGCGGACGTCTCGAAGGGTGTCTGAACAGGCCCTGCCATACCGCCTCCTAGGGTCACTGACGGCGGATCGCGCCGTCAGGCGACTGAGGTGCTCAGTGCGGAGGCAATCGGAGCAGGTCCCCCGGGTGTGGGGGTGTCGGCTAGTCGCCGGGGTGGGGCGCTAGCGCGACGATGCGCTCGGCTCGCCGTAGCACTGGGGCATCCACCATTATGCCTTCGAACTGGAAAACACCCCGGGCATCACGGGCCGCTTCCAGGACGTGTCGGGCCCACTGCACCTGCTCGGCGGTTGGTCGGTAACCGTCGCGGATCACCGCGACCTGCGAAGGATGGATCGCGACCTTGACGTCGAAGCCCACCGCGACGGCGTCGTCGACCTCGTCGCGCAGCCCGTCGAGGTCCTTGATGTCGAGGTACACCGAGTCCAGCGCCAGCCGGCCGTGGGCCTTGGCCGCCAGCAGGGTTTGCGACCGCACGTGCCGAGCCACCTCGCGGTAGCTGCCGTCGGGGTAGCGGTTGGCCGTGCCGCCGGTCACCGCGAACAGATCCTCGGCGCCCCACATCAGCGCGACGGCGTTGTCCATGCGGGCCAGGTCGGCGACGGCGAGCGCGCCGAGCGGCGTCTCGATCAGCACGACGACGTCCAGCGGGGCGAGGTCGCGCACCTGTTGCGGATCCTCGGTCTTGGCGAGCATGACCGTGGTGTAGTCGGTCTTGGCCAGCGCCGCGAGGTCGAGTTGATGGTCCGGTGTCGTGCTGGGGTTGACGCGGACGACGGTGCGGGCCGGGTCGAGACGCGTGTCGAGCAACGCCGCGCGGGCGGCCTCACGGTCCTTGGCGGCGACGCCGTCCTCCAGGTCGAGGATCACCACATCGGCTGCCGCAGCGGCCTTTTCGAACCGCTCGGGACGGTCCGCGGGGCAGAACAGCCACGCCGGACCCGATGCCGTCACCGCCACTATGCTTCTCCCTCCGGGCGTTTGCGCACCATCGTCTTGCGGGACGCGGTGGCCACGATGTCGCCGTGCTGATTGCGGCCGACGTGGGAGAACGTGACGATGCCTTCCCCCGGCCGGCTCTTGGACTCGCGCTTGTCGAGCACCTCGGACTCCGCGTAGAGCGTGTCGCCGTGGAAAAGTGGCTTCGGGAACGCGATTTCACCGAAGCCGAGGTTGCCGACGATGGTGCCCTGCGTCAATTGCGCCACCGACAACCCGACCAGCGTGGACAGCGTGAACATCGAGTTGACCAGCCGGGCGTTGAACGGCGGCAGCGCGTCGGCGAACGCGGCGTCCAGGTGCAACGCCTGGGTGTTCATCGTCAGCGTGGTGAACAGCACGTTGTCGGCCTCGGTGATGGTCCGGCCCGGCCGGTGCAGGTACAGCACACCGGTCTCGAACTCCTCGAACCACAGCCCGCGCTGTTCGACGATCTTCTTCTCGCTCACAAGCCCAGCTCCCGCCCGATCAGCAGCAACTGCACTTCGGTTGTGCCCTCACCGATTTCGAGAATCTTGCTGTCGCGGTAGTGCCGCGCGACCGAGTACTCGTTCATGAAGCCGTAGCCGCCGAAGATCTGGGTGGCGTCGCGCGCGTTGTCCATCGCGGCCTCGCTGGCCACCATCTTGGCGATCGACGCCGCCTTCTTGAACGGTTTGCCGGCCAGCATCAACGCGGCGGCGTCGTAGTAGGCGGTGCGGGCGACATGCGCACGGGCCTCCATCCGCGCGATCTTGAAAGCGATGGCCTGATAGCTGCCGATCGCCGCACCGAACGCCTCGCGTTCCTTGGCGTACTTGACCGATTCGTCGACACATCCCTGGGCGGCGCCGACCGACAGCGCCGCGATCGCGATGCGGCCCTCGTCGAGGATGCGCAGGAAGTTCGCGTATCCCCTGCCGCGCTCGCCGAGCAGGTTCTCCTCCGGCACGCGGACGTCGTCGAAGCTCAGCGGGTGGGTGTCCGACGCGTTCCAGCCGACCTTGCTGTACGCCGGTTCGGCGGTGAAGCCGTCGGTGGGCACCGGCACCAGGATCGACGAAATCTCTTTGTGGCCGTCCGGTTTCTCACCTGCCACCGCCGTCACCGTCACCAACTTCGTGATGTCGGTACCTGAGTTGGTGATGAACTGCTTGGAACCGTTGATCACCCAGTGGCCGTCGTCGAGTTTCGCGGTGGTCTTCGTCGCGCCGGCGTCGCTGCCGCCGCCGGCCTCGGTGAGCCCGAACGCGCCCAGCGCCTTGCCGCTGGCCAGCAGTGGCAGCCACTCCTGCTTCTGCGCCTCGGTGCCGAAGCGGTACACCGGCATCGCGCCCAGCGACACGCCCGCCTCCAGCGTGATGGCCACGCTCTGGTCGACCTTGCCGAGTTCCTCGAGCGCCAGGCACAGCGCGAAGTAGTCACCGCCCATCCCGCCGTACTCCTCGGGGAACGGCAGGCCGAACAGACCCATGTCGGCCATGCCCGCGACGACCTCGTACGGGAACGAATGCTCCTCGTCGTGTTTGGCCGCGACGGGCGCCACCACGCTCTGGGCGAAGTCGCGGACCGTCTTGGCCAGTTGCTCGTAGTGGTCCGGCAGGCTCCCGGTGGACAACAGTTCGCTCATGACTCTTCCTTCTCGACGGTCAAGTCCGCGATGACCTTCGCCAGCGGTTGCCCGACCTTGACCTGATCGCCTTCGGCGACAAGCAGTTCCACGACACCGTCGACCGGGGCGGCCAACGCGTGTTCCATCTTCATGGCCTCGACCGTCACCACTACGGTCCCGGCCGCGACGCGCTGTCCGTCGGCGACGCCGAGCGCGACGACCGAACCGGGCATCGGGCTGGTCAGTTCGGCGTCGCCGCTGTGCGCGTCGTCGGGACGCACCGGTGCCTCGCGGACCTCCTCGACCGCGACGGTGCGGCCCCCGCCGGCCAGCCAGATCCGGCCGTCGTCGGCGGCGACGAGGTAGTCGACCTGCACCTCGTCGTAGACCACCGAGAGCCGGTTGCCGGTCAACACCGCTGAGAGCGAACGGCTTTCGCCGTCCTCGATAACCGCGGTGGCATGCTGCGGTGTCCCGCTCAGGTGGACGTGGTCGGTCCGCTCGCCCGAGCGCAGCCGGTAGGTGGTCGGGGCGTGCCGGCCCATCCGCCAGCCCGACGGCGTGGCCCACAGATCGCTCGCCGGCACGGGCCAGGCGCTCAGCCACTTGTACGCCGCGGCCGCGACCAGTTCGGCGTCAGTGGCTGGTGCGGACTCGAAGTCGGGGCTGCGACGGTCCAGCAGCCCGGTGTCGAGTCGGCCCGCGACGACATCGGGATCGGCGAGCAGGAACCGCAGGAACTCGACATTGGTGGTGACGCCGAGGACCGCGGTGCCGGCCAGCGCACGGTCCAGCGCGCGCAGAGCACCGGCACGGTCGTCGGCGTAGGCGATGACCTTCGACAACATCGGGTCGTAGTCACTGCCGATCACCGAACCGCGCGCCAGCCCCGAGTCGACCCGAACGTCCGCCGGTTCGGCGAGGTCGAGCACCGGACCGCCGGTGGGCAGGAAGCCGCGGGCGGGGTCCTCGGCGTAGACGCGGGCCTCGACGGCGTGCCCGGTGAGCGTGACGTCGTCCTGTGCGACGCAGAGCTTCTCGCCCGCGGCGATGCGCACCTGCTGCTCGACGAGGTCGATGCCGGTGACCATTTCGGTGACGGGATGCTCGACCTGCAGGCGGGTGTTCATCTCCATGAAGAAGAACTCGTCGGGCCGGTCGGCGGAGACGATGAACTCGACCGTGCCTGCCCCGGTGTAGTCGACGCTGCGCGCGGTGTCGCACGCCGCGGCGCCGATCCGCGCGCGGGTCGCCGCGTCCAGCAGCGGCGACGGCGCCTCCTCGATGACTTTCTGATGCCGCCGCTGCAGGCTGCATTCGCGCTCACCCAGGTGCACCACGTTGCCGTGCGCGTCGGCGAGGACCTGGACTTCGATGTGCCGCGGATTGAGCACGAAACGTTCGAGGAACAGCGTGTCGTCGCCGAACGCGGCGCCCGCCTCCCGGCGCGCCGAGACCAGCGCGGCGGGCAGTTCGGCCGCGTCGTGAACCACCCGCATGCCCTTGCCGCCGCCCCCTGCCGACGGTTTCACCAGCACCGGGAAACCGACCTCGGCGGCGCCGGCGATCAGGTCGTCGTCGGTGAGTCCCGGCCGGGAGATGCCCGGCACCACCGGCACCCCGAACGCCGACACGGCAGCCTTGGCGGCGATCTTGTCACCCATGGTTTCGATCGCGCCGACCGGCGGGCCGATGAACGTGATGCCGGCCGCCTCGAGTGCCGCGGCGAATTGGGCGTTCTCCGAGAGGAACCCGTAACCGGGATGCACTGCCTGAGCGCCCGTGCGACGGGCCGCCGACAACACAGCGTCGATATTGAGGTAGCTCTCGCGGGCGGCGGCCGGACCGATGTGCACCGCGACATCGGCCTCGGCGACGTGGCGGGCGCCGGCGTCGGCGGTGCTGAACACCGCGACCGAACGGACACCCATCTGCCGCAGCGTGCGGATGACTCGCACCGCAATCTCGCCACGGTTGGCGACCAGGACAGTGTCGAAGGTCATGTCATCACATCCGGAACACGCCGTAGGAAACCGGTTCGAGGGGCGCCTGCCCGACCACGGAGAGTGCCAGTCCGAGAACGGTTCTGGTGTCTGCCGGGTCGATCACGCCGTCGTCCCACAGCCGGGCGGTCGAGTAGTACGGGTTGCCCTGGTGCTCGTACTGGGCGCGGATCGGTGCCTTAAACTGCTCTTCCTCCTCGGCGGTCATGTCGCCACGCACGGTCGCCAACACCGACGCGGCCTGCTCGCCGCCCATCACCGAGATCCGCGCGTTGGGCCACATCCACAGGAAGCGTGGTGAATACGCCCGCCCGCACATCGAATAGTTGCCCGCACCGTAGGATCCGCCGATCACCACGGTCAGCTTCGGAACCCGCGCGCACGCCACCGCGGTCACCATCTTCGCGCCGTGCTTGGCGATGCCGCCGGCCTCGTAGTCGCGGCCGACCATGAACCCGGAGATGTTCTGCAGAAAGACCAGCGGAGTGGACCGCTTGTCGCACAGTTCGATGAAATGCGCGCCCTTGAGCGCGGATTCGCCGAACAACACACCGTTGTTGGCGATGATTCCGACCGGGTGGCCGTGGATGCGGGCGAACCCGGTCACCAGCGTGTTGCCGTACTCGGCCTTGAACTCGGCGAACTCGCCGCCGTCGACGACGCGGGTGATGACCTCGTGCACGTCGTAGGGCACCCGGGAATCGATGGGGACGACGTCGTAGAGCTCGCTTTGATCGGCGACCGGTTCGACCGTCGGCGACACGTCCCATGGCAACGGTGTGCGCGGCCCGAGAGTGCCGACGATGCGCCGCACGATCCGCAGCGCGTCGCGGTCGTCGTGGGCCAGATGGTCTGTCACACCGGAAGTTTTCGAGTGCAGGTCGCCGCCGCCGAGCTCTTCTGCGGTCACCACCTCACCGGTGGCCGCCTTCACCAGCGGCGGGCCACCGAGGAAGATCGTGCCCTGGTTGCGCACGATGACCGCCTCGTCGCTCATCGCCGGGACGTAGGCGCCGCCGGCAGTGCACGACCCGAGCACCGCGGCGATCTGCGGGATGCCCTGCGCCGACAGGGTGGCCTGGTTGTAGAAGATGCGGCCGAAGTGATCCCGGTCGGGGAACACCTCGTCCTGGCGGGGCAGGAAGGCGCCGCCGGAGTCGACGAGATAGATGCACGGCAACCGGTTCTGCCCGGCCACCTCCTGGGCGCGCAGGTGCTTTTTGACGGTGACCGGATAGTAGGTGCCGCCCTTGACGGTCGCGTCGTTGGCGACGATCACGCATTCGCGCCCGGAGACCCGGCCGATCCCGGTGATGATCCCGGCGCCCGGGCATTCGTGGTCGTACATGCCGTCGGCCGCCAGCGGGGTCAGCTCCAGAAACGGGCTGCCCGGATCCAGCAGGCTGTCCACCCGGTCTCGGGGTAACAGCTTGCCGCGGCTGACGTGGCGCTCGCGGGCGCGCTCCGGCCCACCCAATGCCGCGGCGGCAAGTTTCGCGCGCAACTCGCTGACCAGCGCGAGGTGCTCCTCGCGGTATGACGCCCGCGGTGTCATCGGTGACCCGTTCAGTTGAGTTAATGACGACTAACTCGTAGGATGTTAGTCACGATTAACCGGAATGTCCACCAGCGGCGGGAGGCGCTCGTGTCCGCTGTACCTGCGAGCACCCGGCGCAGCCGCGCGAAGTCCGACCGTCGGTCCCAGTTGATCGCGGCGGCCGAGAGGTTGGTCGCCGAGCGGGGTTACCTGGCGGTGCGGCTGGAGGACATCGGCGCCGCCGCAGGCGTCAGCGGGCCGGCGATCTATCGCCACTTCCCCAACAAAGAGGCGCTGCTCGTCGAGTTGCTCGTCGGGATCAGCACCCGGCTGCTGGCCGGTGCCACCGAGGTCGTCGCCGCGACAGCGGATCCCGACACCGCGCTGGACGGGCTGGTCGAGTTTCACCTGGACTTCGCGCTGGGCGAGTCGGACCTGATCCGGATCCAGGACCGCGATCTGGCGAACCTGCCGCCGGCGGCCAAGCGTCAGGTCCGCAAGGCGCAGCGCCAGTATGTCGAGATCTGGGTCGAGGTGCTCCGTCGGGTGAACCGGTCACTGAGTGAGGCCGACGCCCGGGTGATGGCACACGCGGCGTTCGGGCTGATGAACTCCACGCCGCACGCACTCAAACCCGCAACCACGAAAACGGCCGAGGCCAACCCGCGCGCCGTCTTGAAGAGCATGACGGTTGCGGCGTTGACCTCGGCCGGTTCGGCGCCGAGGCGTTAGTACCAGGCGCGCCTGCCACCGACGGGCCGTCCGACCGACCCGAGGATCCAGAACACGGCTCCGATGACCATCAGCACGATGCCGATGTACATGATTGCCGGAACGGTGAAGTAGCCGATCACGGCGAGGATCAATCCGAGGATGATCATAATCTCTCCATTTCTAGTGAATCATCAACAGCCAGTGGGTTACTGGCTGGGTTCAGGCAGATTGCAGTTCTCCACCTTTGGGTTGACACCCGCGTAGTTCAACGGTCCGACGACCACCGTCAGCGCGATGCTTCCCGCTGTCGCACAATTGGTTTCGTTACTCGAGAAGTAACCGCGCTGATAGGCGGCGACCACACCGATCAACAACCAGATAAGCACTATGACGCCGAGGATTCCGCCACCTCGCATGCTGCGCCTCCTTTGTCAGCGTGAACTGGCGCGTGCGCAGCGTGTTTACCCGGCGGACAATTTGTCCAAACCTGGCTACGGCGACAATTCGATCACGACTGGGCGCCAGGGGCGAAGGCGGCAATCAGCCACTCACGCATGGCTTTGACCAGCACGGCGCGGTTCTCGCGCTTGTCGATCTCGTGGCCGTCGTCGTCGAACATCAACAGTTCGACTTTCCGGTTAAGCGCTGTGAGAGTGTCGAACATCTGCTGTGATTCGCTGGGCGGGACGTTGGTGTCGTTGGCGCCGTGCACCAGCAGCAGGGGTGCGGTCATGGCGTCGGCGCGCTGCAGCGGCGATAGCTGTTCGAGCAGATCGCGGTCCCCGATCGGGTGACCGTACTTCGGATATGCGGCCGCGGCGATCCACGGCTCGGTGTTGCGGTACCAGGTGTTCAGATCGCTCATGCCGCAGATGCTGATGCCGGCGGCGAACCGGTCCGGGTGGAAGGTCAGCGCCGCCTGCGTCAGGTAGCCGCCGTACGACCATCCGCAACAGGCGATGCGGTCGGCGGGCGCGACACCGTTGTCGACGAGGTACGCCACCGCGTCTGCCACGTCGTCGATGGCCGCGAACCGCCGTTCCTTGTCGTCGGCGTGCATGAAGCTCCGCCCGAATCCGCCGGAACCGCGGACGTTCGGCAGGAACACGCTGATGCCCTCTTCGAGCAGCGCCGGGAAGAACTCGTTGTAGCCGGGCCGACCCTGACCCTCGGGCCCACCGTGCAGGAAGAGCATCGCGCCGATCACCGGCACCCCGTCGCGCGGGCGGAACAGCCACCCGGTGAACTCGAGCCCGTCGCGGGCGACGACGGTCTCCAGCGTGGGATCGGCGGCGACGGGCCCGGTGCTGGGTTCGCGGTCGACGGGCTCCCATTCCCGGGTGCGGGGGTCGACCAGTTCGACCGTCGGCGGGATCGAGGGCCCCTCGACCGTCATCGCCAGCATCGAGCCACCGGCGCTGATGCTCAACTGGCTGGCCACCATACCCGGCAGCGGGATGGGCGGCTGCAGGGTCATGTCCGCCAGCTCGAGGATCTGAAGTTCGCTGGCGCCGTGGATGTTCCACAGGATCGCCACCGTCGACAGGTCGTCACTAACGGTGAACTCGTCGAGTTCGCAGCCCGGCCGCTCGGCGATGACCTGGTACGCGACACCGTCGGCCGTGGTGGTGACCTCGAGAAGCCGTGCGTGCTCGGTGCCGTTCTCGCTGCGGATCAGCGCGCGCACATAGCCGTCGGCGCTGCCGGGTTCGAGTGTTCCGGCCGGGTGGTACAGCTTGGTGGTCTCCCCCTCCAGGCCGGCGCGCAACCGCCGAGGCTGGTGGTCGTCGAGGATGACACCGGTGTCGGTGGTCGACCCGGGATCGTAAGGCAGCAATGCGGTTTCGGTCCGCCCACGCAGCATGATGAGGTCGCGGTAGCCGCGCGGGCCGACGCGCACCAGCGCCGACCCCGCCCATGCGTCGACGAGTCGGCCACCGGAGCGCCGGTCGAGCACCACCGTGCCGCCGGTGGCCGGGTCGATCAGCACCGAGGTGCCGACCCCGTCGTCACCGGTCAGGATCGCGGCCACCAGTGCCCCGTCCCAATTGATCAGTTCCGCAGTGCCTTCCGACGATGCGTCCAGCCACGAGTCGATGCGGCGCGCGTCGCGGTCGTCAGGATCGGTTGTGACGACCCATATCTGGGTTCGGGTGCTGCCGTCGGGCGCGACCTCGCACGCCAGCCAGTGCCCGTCGGCCGAATGCAGCACCCGGGTGACCGGGCCGTCGACGGGAAGTTCGACGTCGCGCGATGAGCTGGCCCGCCAGCCGCGCAGGAAGCGCTGGACCGCCCGCGGGAAACCGCCGTCGTCGACGAGGTGGGCGAACGCGGTCGCGTCCGGCGACATCGACGCGCCGTATACCCGACGGACCTGCTCTCCCACCGGTCCAATTGTGCATGCCGCGCCGACCGCTCGCGACCGGCGGTCCGGTGTCGGCGTCGAGCGCACGCTGTCGCAGGTCGGCGGCGCATCCGCTCTGTTGAGCAGGTGCCCAGGTACCCTCGCAGCCATGAGGTGGGTATGACCGACACACCAGGCCGAGGCCGCGACGAGCAAAGGCGCGACGAAGCGGGTTACCCCTATTCCGGCGACTATTCCGGATACAGCGACCCCGCCTACGCCAGCCAGGCCTACGGCCCCACCTATCAGCCGCCCGGCCCCGCGCCGACGCAGCAGTTGCCGCCGTACTCGCAGTACGGCTACGACCCGTACGCAAGCGGCCAGTACTCCGGCCAGTTCGGGTCGCCGCCGTACCCGCCGGGCGAGCCCAACGAGCCCCCCGACGAGCCGAAGTCGCCGCGGTGGCTGTGGATCCTGGCCGGCGTCGCGGTGCTCACCGTCATCGGGCTGGTGATCGCGCTGGTCATCGTCAACAGTTCGCGTCAGCAGACCGTCGTCGCACCGCCGCCGATGCAGGAGCCCAGCTTCACCACGGCCCCGCCGACGACCTCGCGGACGCCGACCACCGTCCCGCGGCTGCCGCTGCCGACCCTGCCGTCGAGGCCGACCGTGCCCACGGTGCCGTCGACGCCGGGCCGCACCACGCCGGGCGTCACCGAGACCGTCGTCTACGTCGTCAGCGGCACCGGACGCGCGATCAACATCACCTATGTCGACAGCGGCGGTCTGCTGCAGACCGAGTTCAACGTGCTGCTGCCGTGGAGCAAGGAAGTGCAACTGTCCGAGCCCGCCGCCGCGTCGGCCAGCGTCAGCATCATCAACGTGGGCCGCGAGGTGAACTGCTCGATCACGGTCGACGGCGCGCTGGTCCAGCAGCGCACCGGCGCGGGGCTGACCATCTGCACCGGCAGCCGCTAGCGACAGTCACCGCCGGGGCACCCGGACCGCCAGCATCGCGAGCAGTCCGGCGGCCAGCACCACGAGCAGCCCGCCCATCCCGGCGCGGTCGGTGCCGAAGATCGCGATGAACACCGAGAACAGCACCGGCGCCAGGTAGGACACCGCGCGGCCGGTGGTGGTGTAGAGCCCGAAGGCCACGCCTTCCTTGCCGTCGGCGGACAACCGCAGCATCAGGGTGCGGGCCGCCGAGAGGGTGGGGCCGATGAACAGGCACAGCGCCAGCCCGCACGCCCAGAACGCCAGCGGACCGTCGAGCGCCATCAAGGTGATGCCGACGGCGATCATCGCGACCAGCGACACCACGATGACGGGTTTGGCGCCGAACCTGTCGTCGAGCAGGCCGCCGATGACCGCGCCGATAGCCGCGATCGTGCTGGCGCTCACGCCGAACAGCAGCACGTCGGCACCGGAGATGCCGTACACGTTGACGCCGAGCACGGCGCCGAACGCGAAGATCCCCGTGAGCCCGTCGCGGAACACCGCGCTGGCGATCAGGTAGTAGACGACGTGGTGGTCGCGGCGCCATTCGCTGACGATTTCCGACCACAGCACCCGGTATCCGCCGAAGAAGCCGAGACCGGCGCGCGCCGGCGCGACATCGCGCGGCACGGGTGGCACCGTGATGAGCACAGGCAGCGCGAACAGCCCGAACCACACCGCCGTCAGCACCATCACCGCGCGGATGTTCTGGCCGTCGGCGGCCGCGAAGCCGAGCAGCCCGCGCGTCTCACCGTCGCCCGCGATGAACCCGAAATAGCCGACGAGCAACAGCACGACACTGCCGAGATAGCCCAGCCCCAAACCCATTCCGGAGATCTGGCCCGACGTCTGCGGGGTGGACAACTGGCGCAGCATGGCGTTGTAGGGCACCGTGGCCAGTTCGTTGCACGCCGACGCGGCGGCCAACAGCAGCAGCCCGGGAATGAGGTAGTGATAGTCGTCGCGGATCTGGCTCATGGCCGCGGTCAACACCACTGCGAGACCGGTCAGCACCGCCAGCACCCGTCGCCGCCGCCACGGCGCGTCGACCCAGACGCCGGTGACGGGGGCCAGCACCGCGACCACCAGGCCCGCCAACCCCAGCGCCCATCCCAGCCAGCTGGCCGGTGATGCGCTGCCCGGCAGGTCGTCGCCGACGGCGCTGGTGAGATACACCGAGAACACGAACGTCACGACCATCGCGTTCAGGCCCGTCGCACCGAAGTCCCACAGCGCCCACGCGACGATCTGTTTGCGGCCCCCGGTCCGCACGGACGGCTGGCTCGAATCGGGTGGCTCGCTCATGGTCCGCCCACGATATAGTCCGGCCCATGTCAGTACCCGCTCCCAGCGCCGACGCCCGCGCCGTCGTCACCGGCGCGTCGCAGAACATCGGTGAGGCACTGGCCGTCGAACTCGCCGCCCGCGGACACCATCTGATCGTCACCGCGCGCCGCGAAGAGGTGCTCCGCGCGTTGGCCGACCGGCTCACCGCGCAGTACGGCGTGACGGTCGAGGTGCGGCCCGTCGACCTGGCCGACCCGACGGACCGGACCAAGCTGTGCGACGAGCTCGCGACCCGGAACATCTCGATCCTGTGCGCCAACGCCGGCACCGCGACGTTCGGGCCGGTGGCCTCGCTCGACCCGGCCGACGAGAAGGCCCAGGTGCAGTTGAACGTTCACGGTGTGCACGACCTGGTGCTCGCGGTGCTGCCCGGCATGGTGGAGCGCAAGGGCGGCGGCATCCTGATTTCCGGTTCGGCAGCAGGTAATTCGCCGATCCCGAACAATGCGACCTATGCCGCGAGCAAGGCGTTCGTCAACACGTTCAGCGAGTCGCTGCGCGGTGAGCTCAAGAAGGTCGGCGTGCACGTGACGCTGCTGGCGCCAGGGCCGGTGCGCGAGACGCTGCCGTCGGAGGACGAGCAGTCGCTGGTGGAGAAGCTGATCCCCGACTTTTTGTGGATCTCCACCGAGTACACCGCCAAGCAGTCGCTGGACGCGCTGGAGCGCAACAAGATGCGCGTCGTGCCGGGTGTGACGTCGAAGGCGATGTCGGTGGCGGCGGGCTACACGCCGCGCGCGATCGTGACGCCAATCGTCGGTGCGGTGTACAAGAAACTCGGCGGCGGCTAGACCGGCCGTCTCCGCGAAATAGCATTCCTGGTCGCTCAATTGGCCGATCGACAGCCGGGAATGCTATTTCGGCGCGAAGGGGCTAGCGACGCCGGCGGCGGCGACGGGTTCCGGTGCCAAAGATGCTGCGGGTGATCTCGCGGCCGATCACCGTGCCCGCCGAGCGCATCGCGCTCTTGAACGCCGGGCTGTTGACGACCTTCTCGAGCATTCCCGGTTCGGCGGTGTCGCGGGCGCGCACCTCACCGGCGACGGGCGGCAGCGGCGGCGGCAACGCGTCATCCTGCTGAGGCACCGGGACGGTTTCGGCGGGCGGCGCGAGTTTCGCGTTGAGCCGTTCGTAGGCCGATTCGCGGTCGATGGTCTGGCCGTATTCCGCCTGCAGCGGACTGGCTTTCGCGGCGGCGGTGATCGCATCGGGTCCGATGGTGTCCATCAAGGACCGCGGCGCACGCATCCGCGTCCACGCCACCGGCGTCGGCGCACCCTTCTCCGAGAGCACGGTGACGACGGCCTCACCGATCCCCAACGACGTCAGCGCCGACTTCAGGTCGTACACATCGGTTTTCGGGTAGGTGCGCACCGTCTTCGTCAGCGCCTTCTCGTCGTCGGGGGTGAACGCGCGCAGCGCGTGCTGAATGCGCGCACCCAGTTGTGACAGCACGTCGTTCGGGACGTCGGTGGGCAGTTGGGTGCAGAAGAAGACGCCGACGCCCTTCGACCGGATCAGCTTGACCGTCTGCTCGACCTGTTCGAGAAACGCCTTGGACGCGTTGGAGAACAGCAGGTGTGCCTCGTCGAAGAAGAACACGAGCTTCGGCTTGTCGAGGTCGCCGACCTCCGGCAGCGAGGTGAACAGGTCGGCCAGCACCCACATCAGGAACGTGGAGAACATCACCGGCCGGGCGCCCTGGCTGCCGAGTTCGAGCAGCGTGATGATGCCGCGGCCCTGCTCATCGACGCGCAACAGATCCTCGGGTTCGAGTTCGGGTTCGCCGAAGAACGTGTCGCCGCCCTCGGCTTCGAGGTTGACCAGCGCGCGCAGGATCACCCCGGCCGTGGTGGTCGACACCGCGCCGAGCGCCTTGAGTTCGGGCTTGCCCTCATCGCTGGTGAGGTACTGGATCACCGCACGCAGGTCTTTGAGGTCGAGCAGCGACAGGCCCTTCTGGTCGGCCCAGTGGAAGATCAGCCCGAGGGTCGACTCCTGGGTGGCGTTCAGCCCGAGCACCTTCGACAGCAGGATGGGCCCGAAGCTGGAGATCGTCGCCCGCACCGGCACGCCGATGCCGCCGGTCCCCAGCGACAGGAATTCGACGGGATAGGCCGTGGGGGTCCAGTCGGCATCGCCGGTGTCTTTCGCCCGGGCCTCGGTGTTCGCGCTGGTCTCGGCGGGCCGCGACAGCCCGGACAGGTCGCCCTTGACATCGGCCATCACGACCGGCACCCCGGCTGCTGAGAGTTGTTCGGCGAGCACCTGCAGCGATTTGGTCTTGCCGGTGCCGGTGGCGCCCGCGACCAGGCCGTGGCGGTTGACCGTCGCCAACGGGATCCGGACTTGCGCGCCCGGGTCACAGGCCCCGTCGACGACGACGGACCCGAGCTCCAGGGCGGCGCCTTCAGCGGCATAACCTGCGGCGATCTGCTGTGCGGGCGTGACGGTCGGCTCACTGGTCATGGCTGGCACCCTAACGCGCGCGGCATACCGTACGGGCGGGTGCAGCGGGCCACCCAGGGCCGCAAGGCTTACTGTGAGCGTCGTGCGTGACGAACTGGTGTGGATTGACTGCGAGATGACCGGGCTGGACCTCAAGACCGACCGGCTCATCGAGATTGCGGTGCTGGTGACCGACGCCGACCTCAACATCCTCGGCGAGGGCCTCGACGTCGTGATCCACACCGACGACGAGGCGTTGTCGTCGATGATTCCAGTGGTCACCGACATGCACACCCGGTCGGGACTGATCGAGGAGGTGCGGGCCTCGGCGATCACCGTGCCCGAGGCCGAGGAGATGGTGCTCGACTACATCCGCGGGCACGTCAAGCAGGCCAAGACGGCGCCGCTGGCCGGCAACTCGATCGCCACCGACCGCGGTTTCATCGCCCGTGACATGCCCAAGCTCGACGACTTCCTGCACTACCGGATGATCGACGTCAGCTCGATCAAGGAACTGTGCCGGCGCTGGTATCCGCGGATCTACTTCGGTCAGCCCGAGAAGGGCCTGGCCCACCGCGCGCTCGCCGACATCCACGAGTCGATCCGCGAACTGCAGTACTACCGGCGCACCGCGTTCGTGCCGCAGCCCGGACCGTCGACCAGCGATATTGCGGCTGTCGCCGAGGAACTCGGCCCGCCGAACGGCGACGCGAAGGATATCGATTCGGCTGCACAGCGTCCGAGCGGTTAGTATCGACGTCGCCGCATCGCATGCGGCAATGGTGGCTGTAGTTCAGTTGGTAGAGCACCAGGTTGTGATCCTGGCTGTCGCGGGTTCGAGTCCCGTCAGCCACCCAAACGGGTCAGGGAGCGGTTCATCCGCTCCCTGACCCTTTTTGATGCGTGAGACGCCGACCGCGTCAGAGGTTGGCGTTGCCCGCTTTCCACTGCTCCCACGGGATGTTCCAGTCACCGAGCCCGTCGGTGCCCGGCAGCGTCGACCCGACGGTGTTGACGATCTCGACGATGTCGCCGCGCTTGGCGTTGTCGTGGAACCACTTGCCGTTGCTCGTGCTGACGTTGATGCACCCGTGGCTGACGTTGCTCGAGCCCTGGCTGCCCACCGACCACGGCGCGGCGTGGACGTAGATGCCGCTGTAGGAGATCTGGGTGGCCCAGTCGACCTCGGTGCGATATCCGTTGGGCGAGTTGACCGGAACGCCGTAGGTCGACGAGTCCATCACCATGTGCGAGAGGCGGTCGCCGACGATGTAGACGCCGTTGTTGGTGGGCGTGCTGTTCTTACCCATCGACACCGGCATGGTCTTGATCACCTCACCGTTGCGGGTGACCGTGAGGGTCTTGGTGTTGTCGTCGACCCGGGTGATGACCTCGTCGCCGACTGTGAACGTCGTCTTGACGTCCTCCTGGCCGAACAGGCCGTCGCCGAGGTCGACGCCGTAGGTGTTGACCGCGACCTCGACCTTGGTGCCCGGCTTCCAGTACGCCGCAGGCCGCCACCGCACCTCGCGGTTGTTCAGCCAGTAGAACGCGCCTTCGACCTCCGGGGTGGTCTTGACCTTGATGGCCTTCTGCGCGGCGACCCGGTTCGGGATGTTCTCGTCGAACCGGATCGCGATCGGCTGTCCCACGCCGACGACCTCACCCTCGTTGGGCAGGACGTAAGGCATGGTCAGGTTCTCCGGCGAGTGGGTCTCGAACGACATCTGCCGGCTGGTGGCCCCGCCGAGGCCCAGCGACTCCGCGGTCAGCGTGTAGCGCTTGTTGTAGCCGAGCGGTTCGGTGGTCGACCACGTCAGACCGTCCGGGCTCAACGCGCCCTCGATGGTCTTGCCGTCCTCGTTGCGCATGCTGACCGCGCCCAGCACGCCGTCCTCGGCGCTGACGGTGACCGGGGAGTCGACGCTGACACCGACGGCGCCATCGGTCACGGACGCGATGAGCTTCGGAACGAGCAGGTCCCCGAACGGGGTGCCCTTGTCGGCGATGACTTGTGGCTGCGCGGGCGTGCTGTTGCCGCCGCAAGCAGTCACCCCGAGCAAAACAGCAGGGATCAGCGCACCGGCGATCAGCCAGGCACGGCGACGCGGACGGGCCACTGAGCGGACTCGCCACATAACTAACTCCACCTCGCAGATGAAAAATCGATTGTTGTGTGCACCAGTCTAGGGGCAAACTTCACTGCGGGAGCGACGGCGACAGTGCCGCCCGAAGCGCCCCGGCAGGCCGCCTGGGCACGGGATTTCACCCTCCCCCACAAGGCCTGTTATTGTCTCACACGCGCGCCGTTAGCTCAGTTGGTAGAGCAGCTGACTCTTAATCAGCGGGTCCGGGGTTCGAAACCCTGACGGCGCACTCAGGTTCGAAGCAAGACGCGATCGTGGCGGCCGCCACGGTCGCGTCTTGCTTTTGTGCGGCGGTAGCCGGCAGCGCGATCTCTCTCGACCGACCGCAAAGCATCGATTGGTTGCCACTTACTGTGTCGTAAATTACTATGATGTTTTTAGTTTTGCGAACGACCGACCGGCTCGCAATCGCCATAACAACGCTTATGTAGGCGTCAGCCAGCATATACACAGAGACGCACGCAATTCTCGCTAAGCAGAATCTGACGTTTCGAACTGCGGGAGCGTGGGTACGTCTGCTAGGGTTTGATTAGCTAGAACGCCAACCGCCCGTATCGAACGGGTCGCGGCCGCAGGGAAACGAGGACTTAGCTGATGTCGCCGATCGGTGGACCATCCGCAGGGAGTGCATCGGGCGCTGGTGCGTCCGACGATGTCACTGCACAGAGTCCCGTCGCGGTGTACACCTGCAGCAGGCTCGGCCGGGTCGCCAATCCCCCGGGATTCTCGTTGGCCGACTGGTTCCGCTCAGCGCGTCGTCGCTGACCTTTTTGTGAACGCTGACCTGCGGGTCAGCGCTGCCGGATTCGGCGAACAACCAGGATGAATGCCAGCGCTCCGACGCCTGCCAGCGACGCGGCGACCGCCGGTTTGGTGACGAATCGCAGGGCCGCGGCCTTGGCGTCGTCGGCCAGCCGGCTGGGATTGGCACGCTCGGCAAGGGTGTCCACCGTCACGGCAAGCTGCTCGCGCGCCTGATCGATGTCCCGCTTGATGGTCTCGGGATCGCGGTCCGCCACGTGCGCCTCCATGCCGCTGTCAGTCGCTGCTCCCCGGACGGGGCCTGCCGATCTACCCTAGAGCAGCCCGCGCTCGTTGCAGCGCACCGGTCGACAGAAGGGATGCCCACGCGTGCCACAGACTCCGCGACTCGAGGTCGGCGACAAAGCCCCAGCGTTCAGCCTGCCCGACGCCGACGGGAACACCGTGAAGCTGTCCGACTACAAGGGCCGCAAGGTGATCGTCTACTTCTATCCGGCCGCGTCGACGCCGGGCTGCACGAAGCAGGCCTGCGATTTCCGCGACAACCTACGCGACCTCGACGGTGCCGGCTTCGACGTCGTCGGGATCTCACCGGACAAGCCCGAGAAGCTCGCCAAGTTCCGCGACAAGGAGCAGCTGACCTTCCCGCTGCTGTCGGATCCGGACCGCAAAGTCCTCACCGAGTGGGGTGCGTACGGCGAAAAGACGATGTACGGCAAGACCGTTCAGGGTGTCATCCGGTCCACGTTCGTCGTCGACGAGAAGGGCAAGATCGAGGTCGCGCAGTACAACGTGCGCGCCACCGGGCACGTCGCCAAGCTACGGCGCGACCTGTCGCTCTGACGCCAGGTTCGCCAGCAGCAGGGCTTCGGAGATCGCGGCGCGTTCCAGCACCCCGAGATGCAGGCTCTCGTTGACGCTGTGCGCCTGTGTCGCAGGGTCTTCCACGCCGGTGACCAGAATCTTGGCCGACGGGAACGCGGCCGCGAACTCGGCGATGAACGGGATCGACCCGCCGACGCCGGTGTCCACGGGTTCCGCTCCCCACGCCGTCCGGAAGGCCTCGCGGGCCGCGTCATACACCGGACCGGTGGCGTCGATCGCGTACGGCTGTCCGAGATCGCCAGGGATGACGGTGACGTGCGCGCCCCAGGGCGTGTGTTCTTCGAGGTGGCGCGTCAGCGCGGCCAGGTGCTCGGCCGCGTCACCGCCGGGAGCGACCCGCATGCTGACCTTGGCCCGCGCCCGCGGGGTCAGCGTGTTCGACGACTTGTCGATCGGGGTGGTGTCGATGCCGATCACGGTGATCGCCGGTTTGGCCCACAAACGTTGCGGCACCGTCCCTGAACCGATTTCGGACACGCCGTCCAGCAGACCGGTCTCCTCGCGGACCCGCTCGGGCGGATAGTCGACATCGGCGGCGCCGGCTTCGTGCAGTCCGGCAACGGCGACGTTGCCGTCGTCATCGTGCAGGCTGGCCAACAACCGCACCAGCACGCTGAGCGCATCGGGCACCACCCCGCCCCACAGCCCGGAGTGCAACCCGTGGTGGAGGGTGGCCACTTCGACGACGCAGTCGGCCAGCCCGCGCAACGTCACGGTCAGCGACGGCACCTCGGTGCTCCAGTTGTCGGAGTCGGCGATGACGATCACGTCGGAGGCCAGCGTGTCGCGATGCGCGGCCAGCAGCCGCGACAGCGACGGTGAGCCGGACTCCTCCTCACCTTCGACGAACACCGTGACGCCGACGGGCGGGTTGCCGTCGTGGGCGCGGAACGCCGCCAAATGCGTTGCGATGCCTGCCTTGTCGTCGGCGGTGCCCCTGCCGTAGAGCCGTCCGTCCCGTTCGGTGGGCTCGAACGGCGGCGTCGCCCATTGCGTCGGGTCACCCTCGGGTTGCACGTCGTGGTGGGCGTAGAGCAGCACCGTCGGCGCGCCGGGCGGCGCCGGGTGGCGGGCGATCACCGCCGGTGCGCCGCCCTCGCTGACGATCTGCACATCGCCGAACCCGGCCTCGGTCAACAGTTTCGTCACCGCGTCGGCGCTGCGCTGCACCTCGCCGCGCCGCGCCGGGTCGGCCCACACCGACTCGATGCGCACGAGGTCCTCCAGATCGCGCCGCACGGACGGCAGCACCTCTTGCACCCGCTGCACCAGATCACTCATGGCGTCGAGGCTAGCGGCATCGGTTTCGTCGCGCTGAGGCGCTACGAGCGTGCAGTTCAGCGTTCCTCGAGGATGGCGACCGCGGCGGCGGTGTCCTTCTCGTGGGTCAACGACAAGTGGATGGTCACATCGCGCAGGTGCTCGGCGATCGCCCCGGACAGTCGGACTTTCGGCCGGCCCCACATGTCGGTGATGACCTCGATGTCGCGGTGGATGGCCTCGGGCAGCATCGGCCGTTTGGCGAACCGCGAACCCGACCACGCCTTGATGACGGCCTCCTTGGCCGCCCAGCGCGCCGCCAGATGCCGCGCCGCCGACGAACTCTTGTCCGCGGCGTCGCGGCGCTCCCCCGGCGTGAACGTCTCGGCGAACACCGTGCCGGGCTGGTCGACCTGCTCGGCGAAGTCGGGTATCGAGACCAGGTCGATCCCGACCCCGACTATCGCCATGCGCGCAACGCTATCTCAGGGCTGCCCAGCCACATACACGTCGTCATCACCGAGCCGCGATCCCGCGCTGACCAGCATCTCGGCCTCCTGCCGCTTCTCCGGCGCATCATGGCCGAAGCGGCGGTCCGCCGGCTTCTCGTACAGCGGCCGCCCACCGGCGATCGCCGACGCCAGCCGGTGCTGACCGGCCAGCACCCGCGCACCGGCGCGCTGCTGGTAGTCGGCACGCTCCTGCGGGCTCAGCGCGGCCAGGAAGGCCTGCGGATGCACCAGCGCGACCAGACCCGACACGTGACCGAACCCGAGGCTGGTGACCAGGCCCGCCTTGAGCGGGAACTTCTCGCCGAGCCGCAGGGTGTCGCGCAGCCAGACCAGGTGCGCCGCGCCGGCGAGTTCGTCGTCGACGCAGTCCAGGCTCCGGTTCGGCGGGATCACGCCGTCGCGCAGCATCTGGCACATGCCCATGATCTGGAACGCCGCGGCGCCACCCTTGGCGTGGCCGGTGAGGCTCTTCTGCGACACCACGAACAGCGGGGCGCCCTCCGAACGGCCCAGCGAATCCGCCAGCCGCTCATGCAGTTCCGTCTCGTTGGGATCGTTGGCCAGCGTGGAGGTGTCGTGCTTGGACACCACCGCGATGTCGTCGGCTCCCACGCCGAGCTTGGCCAGCGACCGCGCCAGCTGCGACTGGCGTCCACCGCGGCCCGCGCCCAGCGCGCCGAGGCCGGGCGCCGGGATCGAGGTGTGCACACCGTCGCCGAACGACGACGCGTACGCCACGACGGCCAGCACCGGAAGGCCCATCTGCACGGCCAGGTCGCCGCGGGCCAGCAGCAGCGTGCCGCCGCCCTGCGACTCCACGAAGCCCAGTCGGCGCCGGTCGTTGGCCCGGGAGAACTTCGAGTCGCTGATGCCCTTGGCGCGCATCGTCTCGGTGTCGGCGGTGGCCGCCATGTCACCGAACCCGATGATCGCCTCCAGCGTCAGGTCGTCGTAGCCGCCCGCGACCACGAAATCGGCCTTGCCGAGCCGGATCTTGTCCATGCCCTCCTCGACCGAGACCGCGGCCGTCGCGCACGCGGCGACCGGATGGATCATCGATCCGTAGCTGCCGATGTAGGACTGGACGACGTGGCCGGCGAAGACGTTCGGCAGCACCTCCTGCAGGATGTCGTTCGGCTTGTTCCGGCCCAGCAGGTTGCCGTGGTACATCGTCTGCATCGACGTCAGGCCGCCCATGCCGGTGCCCTGCGTGCTGGCCACCAGGCTCGGGTGCACCCAGCGCATCAACTCGGCCGGGGTGAACCCCGCGGACAGGAACGCATCCACGGTCGCGCACAGGTTCCACATCGCCACCCGGTCGATCGAGTTGGCCATGTCCTGGCTGATGCCGTACACGGTCGGATCGAATCCCGTCGGGATCTGCGCACCGACGGTCCGCGACAGTTTCACCTTGCGCGGCACCCGGATCTCGGTGCCCGCCTTGCGGGTCACCTGCCAGTCGCTGCTGTCGGGCACCGGCGCGATGACCGTGTGCTCGGGGTCGAACTGCACGAACGCGCGGGCGTCGGCCTCCGACGACACCACGAAGGTGAAGTCCTTGTCCAGGAACACCGAAACCAGCAGCGGCGAGGCGTGATCCGGGTCGATCGCGCCGTCGTCCACCCACTCGCGGATGCCGACCCGCTCCACGACGGCGTCGTGGTAGCGCTCGACCAGCTCCCCCTCGTCGACGAGGTCACCGGAGGCGGTGTCGTACCAGCCCGGGGTCGGATCGTCCTCCCACTTGACCAGGCCGGTAGTCCACGCCAATTCGAGCACACCGGCCGCCGACAGTTCGTTGTCGACCTCCATCTCGAAGCGGGTGCGCGACGAACCGTACGGCCCGATCTCGGCGCCACCGACGATGACCACCAGGTCGGCCGGGTCGACGTCGAGGTCGTCCCACTGCGGCGGCGGCGCCGACTTGTAGCCTCGCGGCGGCGACGGCAGCGCACGCACGGTGCCCTCCTCGTCGTCCTCCTCGACGGCGCTCTCGGTCACCATCTCGTCGCGGGCCTGAGCGGCCAGCGCGGTCAGGTCGAGTTCGACCTCGGCCAGTCCGCCGGTCAGGTCGACCTGCAGCGGTTCACGCGCCGCGGCGACCTTGGACTCGATGTCGCACAGCGCCAGCAGCATGTCGGCCATCTCTTCGGTGGTGTAGGTGGTGACACCCGCCTCTTCCACCGCGCCGACGATCACGTCGTTGTGTCCCATCAGGCCGGTGCCCTTGGTCCAACCGATCAGCGCGTGCGCCAGCGAAACCCGTTGCGCCCACGACGATTCGGCCTTCCACCGGGTGACCAGCGCGTCGAGCGCCGACTTGGCCTCACCGTAGGCGCCGTCACCGCCGAACATGCCGCGGTTCGGCGAACCGGGCAGCACGACGTGCAGCCGCGCGGCGATGTCACGCTCGGCGCCGATGTGCGACAGCCCGGCGATCAACCGCTGCACCGCCCACAGCAGCACCTTCATCTCCATCTCGGCACGCGACCCGGCCTCCGACAGATCGCCGGCCACCCGCGGCGCCGCGAACGGGAACAGCAGCGTCGGGGTCTGCGCGTCCTTCAAGTGAATCGACTGCGGCCCTAGGCTTTCGGTCTGCTCGGAGCCGACCCACTGCACCAGCGCGTCGATGTCGGTGTAGGACGCCATGTTGGCGGGCACCACCCACAGCTTGGCGCCGAAGCGGGCGCTGTCGCGGTAGAGCGTGCGGTAGAACGCCAGCCGGGAGTCGTCGAGCTTCGAGGTCGTCGCGATCACCGTCGCGCCGCCGTCGAGCAGCTTGGCCACCACCGAGGCGGCGATCGACCCCTTCGATGCACCGGTGACCACCGCGATCTCGTCGCTGTAGCGGCCCTTGCCGGGGTTCTCCGCACCCGCCGCGGCACGGCCGTAGAGCGACGCGTGCACGTTGCGGCCCGCGGCCAGCGCCTTGCCCTGCCACCAGGTGGCCTGGGTGCCGACGACGTGGCCGGCGCCTTCGAAGCGCTCCGACAGCCGCGCCCAGTCCGCGTCGATCTCACCCTCGTCGAGCAGCCACAGCCGCGCGAGATCCTCACGCGCGCTGGCCCAGCGGTCGTCGAACAGCACCGCCTTACGGCCGTCGAACACCGGCGCCACCAAACGCGGCCAATCCGAACCGAGTTCGGCGGTGACCAGGTCGATGAGCTCGGCGTCGGTCGCCTCGGGCACGGGCACCGGGGTCTCGAGACCCAGCTGGCCCAGAATCGTGCGCGCCGCGGCCGCCAGCACACCGTTGCGGCCGGTGACCTGTTCGGCGAACTCGGTCAGCGCGGCCGAATCGACCACGCCGCCACCGCCGGACGCCGAGGACGGCAGCGACACCGAGACGCCGCGCCGGCCCGCCACCGCGGTGACCGCGCCGTCGATGACCCGGTCCACGGTCGCCGCGTCGGCCAGCGCGCCGTCATGCAGCCCGCCGAGCTCGCCGCCGCGCACGCTCGTGCCCTCGCGGGTGCCGAGCGCCACCTCGACGGTGACGTGCTTGACCCAGCCCTCACCGAGTTCCCAGGTCTTGGTGACCCGTTCGGCGATGTAGGCGGGCCGCTTGCCCGACGGTCCGAGCACCGTGCGCAGCTGGTCGTTGATCGCGTCCGAGAGCACCGGCCCGAACGGCTTGTAGGTCCTGGCCAGCTTCGTGACCTGACCCTTCAGCCCGGCCAGGTCGGCCTCGGCCGCACCGTCGATCGCGCCGAGGTTCAGCTCCGAACCCAGGTCGACCAGCAGCTGGTTGCGTCGTGAGGACGCGCCGTCGGTGATCGACTCGATGGAGTCCAGTGCCTCGATCTGATCGATGCGCATCTTCGCCGACAGCGCGATGAGCGCCATCGTGGCGTCGGCGGCATCGAAGGTCAGATCGTCGGGACGGGGACCGCCTGCGGGTGCCGCAGGTGCCGGTGCCGGAGCGGCCGGTGCGGCCGGCTCGGCGGGCGCTGCGGCTTCGGCGGCCGGCGCGGGCGCCGGTTCGTCGTCGAGCTCAGGCTCCGGATCGGTGTCGGTGGCGAACAGCACCGCGGCGTCGCGCTCGGAGTTCAGCACTTCGGTTGTGCTGTGCGAGTATTCGGGCAGCTTGAGGGTGTTGGCCGCCAACCCGGCGACGGTGGGTGCGGACTTCACGCCGATCTCGACGAACCGTTCGATGCCGAGACCGCCTGCGGCCTCCTCGATGAAGAGCAGGTCCTGCGTCTCGATCCAGCGCACCGGGCTGGCGAACTGCCACGCGAGCAGTTCGATGACGATCTTGCGGCACAGCTCGCGCGGCTTCTCGTTCCGCCAGGTGTCGTAATCGGCGAGGATCTCGTCGAGCGGCTCGGCAGGCACCAGATCGCGGATCTCCTGCACGAAGTCGCGGTCGAGCGTGAACGGCCGCGGCACCAGGTTCGGAATGTACTTGCCGATCAACAGGTCCGGATCGGCGTCGCGCGGCATCACACGCTCCAGCGAGCGCCGGAAGTCGGCGACACCGACGCGCAGCACCGAGGAGTGGAACGGCACGTCGATACCGGGCACCAGGATGAACGACCGCTTGCCGCCGGTGATCTCCCGGCGCCGCTCGACCTCGTCCTCGAGCGCTTCGAGCCCGCGCACCGTGCCCGCGATCGCGTACTGCGAGCCGCGCAGGTTGAAGTTCACGATCTCCAGGAATTCACCGGTGCGCTCGGAGATCTCGGCGACGAAGCCCTTGACGTCGGCGTCGTCGAGATCGATCTGCGACGGCCGGATCGCGGCCAGCCGGTAGTTCGACCGGCCGAGGTGGTCGCGCGGCACGATGTCGTGCATCTTGCTGCCGCGGTGGAAGACCACCTCGAGCAGCGCCTCGAGCTGGTACACGCCGGACACACACGCCAGCGCGGTGTATTCGCCGACGGAGTGGCCGCAGGCGATGGCGCCCTCGACGAACGCCCCCTGCTCGCGCATCTCGGCGACCTGCGCGGCGGCCACGGTCGCCATCGCGACCTGGGTGAACTGCGTCAGGAACAGCACGCCGTCGGGGTGGTGGTAGTGCACACCGCTGGCGATCAGGCTGGTCGGGTTGTCGCGCACCACATGCAGCACCGAGAAGCCCAGCGTCTCGCGGGTGAACTTGTCGGCGGTGTCCCACACCTTGCGGGCAGCCTTCGACCGGGCGCGGACCTCCATGCCCATGCCCTTGTGCTGGATGCCCTGGCCGGGGAACGCGTAGACGGTCTTGGGCGCCGCCAGCTGGGCGGTCGCCGACATCACGAGTTCGCCAGCGACCTTCGCGCTGATCTCGACGATCTCTGCGCCGCGGTCGATTCCGACGCGGTCGACGCGGAAGTCGATGTCATCGCCGGGCAGCACCATCCCGAGGAAGCGGGACGTCCAGCCGACCACCCGGGCCGGCGGGGCGGGCTTGCCGTCGGTCGCGGCGACGACGTGCTGCGCGGCCGCCGAAAGCCACATGCCGTGCACGATAGGCGTTTTCAGCCCGGCCAGCAGCGCGGCCGCGCGGTCGGTGTGGATCGGGTTGTGGTCGCCCGACACCACGGCGAACGCGCTCATGTCGGTCGGCGCGGTGACCGTGACGTCGCGGCGGCGGCGCCGCGGGGTGTCGGTGGCGTTGTCGGTGATCGCGCCCCCGGCCCGCGGCGGGTCGGCCAGCTCGGCCGCGCCGGTGCGGCCGCGGATCGCGAACCGCTCCTCCAGCGTCGCCAGCGGTGTCCCGTCGGCATCGCTGATCGTCACCGACACGGGCACGACGCGCCCGTACTCGGTGTCGGTCGCCGCCGAAACCGTTGCGGTGACGGTCAATTCGGCCTTGACCTTCGGCATCTGCTGCAGCAGGTGGGCGGCGTGGTCCAGGTGCACCAGGCTCAGCAGGCCCTCGACGACGGGGAACCCGTCCTCGGTGACCGCCGCGCCGATCGCGGCGAACACCGCGGGCCAGCAATGACCGACGAGGGCGTCGGGCACCAGGGTCAGCCCAGGCGCCAGCGGTGCGCCGAACGTCGCGGTCACCCCGGTGTGGTCGGCGACCTGCTCGGGGTTCCAGTCGACGGTGACGGTCGCGGTGTTGTCCTCAACGGGCGGAAGGGCATCGGGGCCGTCGACGCCGGCGGCGATCGCCAGCACGGACCGCATCGCGGTCGAGGCGTCCTGCACGGTCACGACCGGCATTCCGCCGTTGACGGTGCACGACGGCAGCGTGAACGGGATGTCGATCCAGATGTCCGACAGCGGCACGCTCAGCGTGACGCGGTCACCGCTGAGCTCCAGCCGCGCACCGGTCGACGGATGGGTGGCGGCACGGTTCTCGTTGACCTGCCACTCGCTGGGCCCGCCGATGCGGTGCACCGGGTTGATCGCGGTGCGGCCGGCCCACAGCACGTCGGGCGAATCCAGCACCACCGCAAGGGGACCCGTGATGTCGGCGCGGGCCTGACGGCGCGACACCACCGGCACCGGCAGGCCGTCCTTGGCCAGCACCTCGTCGATCGCGGCCTGCTCGAAGCGGTCGAGCAGTTCACCGACCGGCTCGTCGACGCGGGTGATCCCGGCGACCGCCTGGGTGCCGGGGATGATGCACACCTGATCGGCGGTGTAGCGGGCGTCGTGCGCCTGCCACAGCGAGTCGCTGCGCCACCACCGGCGCACGTCCTTGTCGATGACCGGGACGAAGTTGACCGGCTTGCCCGGCTTTTTGCACAGCGTGATGAACCACGGCACGTCGGCCGGGTGCAGCCGCAGCGTCTCGGCTTCGGGGTAACGGGCCAGCAGGATTTCGATCGCCCGGTCCGGGTCGTCGAGCAGCGCCGCGTCGGCGAACAGCGTCGGGATCGGGCCGGAATCCTTGGGATGCAACCGGGCCTCGGCGCGGTGCAGCATCTCCTCGAAGCGCTCGCGCCAGGTGTCGGCCAGCCACGGGCTGTTGGGCAGTTTGGTGTCGGCGGTGCTGTCGCCGTCGCCGATGGCCAACTCGACGTAGCGCTGCAGCCACTGCCGGTAGGTCAGGTCGCCGAGGTCGCCGAAGTACGGCTTGCAGGTGGTGGCCATCGCGGCGATGATCTCGTCGCGGCGGGCCGCCACGGCGTCACCGTCGCCGGCCACCTCGTCGAGAAGCCGGCCGCAGCGCGACGCGGCGTTGTCGATCTCGTGGATGTCCGCGCCGAGCTGGCTGCGGCTGGAAGCCATTCCGCCCGTTGCTTTTCCGGCGCTGATCCAGTTGTCGGTGCCGGTCGTCTCGACCAGCATCTGCTTGACCGCCGGTGACGTCGTGGCCTCCAGCGTCGCCATCGCCGCGGTGCCGACGAGGATGCCGTCGACCGGCATCTCCGGGAAGCCGTACGGCGTGGCCCAGCGGCCGGACAGGTACTCGGCGGCCCGCTCGGGCGTGCCGATGCCGCCGCCGACGCAGACCGTGATGTTCGGCAGCTTGCGCAGGTCGCCGTAGGTCGTCAGCAGCAGGTCGTCGAGGTCCTCCCACGAGTGGTGCCCGCCGGCGCGGCCACCCTCGATGTGGACGATGACGTCCTTGTCGGGCACCTCGGCGGCGATCTTGATGACCGACTTGATCTGGTCGACGGTGCCCGGCTTGAACACCACGTGGCTGATGCCGACGGTGTTGAGTTCCTCGATGAGCTCGACGGCTTCCTCGAGTTCGGGGATGCCCGCCGACACCACAACACCGTCGATCGGCGCGCCCGACTGCCGCGCGCGCTGCACCAGCCGCTTGCCGCCCAGCTGCAGCTTCCACAGATAGGGGTCGAGGAACAGGGAGTTGAACTGCACCGCGCGGCCCGGCTCGAGCAGCGTGGTGAGTTCGGCGATGCGGTTCTCGAAGATCTCCTCGGTGACCTGGCCGCCGCCGGCGAGCTCGGCCCAGTGCCCGGCGTTCGCGGCGGCGGCGACGATCTTGGCGTCGACGGTCGTCGGCGTCATGCCGGCCAGCAGGATCGGCGAGCGCCCGGTCAGCCGGGTGAACTTGGTCGACACCTTGACCGAACCGTCGGGCAGCTCGATTGCCTTGGGCGCGAACGACGACCATGCCGGCGGGACGTCCGGCTCGGCGCCGACGGTGAACAGGTTGCGCTGGCCCGCCCGGGTGGCGGCGGGCACGATGCCCACCCCGAGGCCGCGGATGACCGGCGCGGTCAGGCGCGTCACCGTGTCGCTCGGGCCGAGGTCGACGATCCACTTCGCGCCGGCCGCGTGCAGGCGCTCGACCTCCGACACCCAGTCGATCGGGCGCACGAAGATCGCCTCGGTCATCTCGTGGGCGAGGTCGGCGTCGATGCCGCACCGCGCGGCCCAACCGTCGACCACCTCGACACCGTCGGCCAGGCGCGGCGTGTGGAAGCCGACCTCGACCTGGACGGCGTGGAAGACGGGGCTGAACACCGCGCCGCCGCGCAGCTTGTTCTTGCGTTCGGCCTCTTCCTTCTCGGTGATCTTCGCGCAGTAGAGCTCGAACCGACCGAGCTGTTCGGGCGTACCGGTGATCACGACGGACCGCCGCCCGTTGCGGATGGACAGCACCGGCGGCAACACCGTGCGGACGTCCTGGGAGAACTCCTCGAGCACCTCGGCGATGCGGTCGGGGTCGACGTTGGTCACCGACACCATCGGTGACTTGTCGCCGCGTCCCACCATGCCGCGGCGGCGCGAGACCAGCGAGCCGGCCGCGCCGATCAGTTGCAGCAGCGCCAGCAGCTCGGCGTCCTTGGCGCCCCGGGACCGCAGCGACTCGCAGGCCATGATGCCCTGCGAGTGGCCGGCCATGGCGACCGGCGGCGTGTCGTAGAGATCGAGTCCCTGGCGGGCCACGGCGCGGATGGCGGCCATCTGGGCCAGCAGGATGCCGGGTCCGGAGATCGCCGCGGTGATCAGTTGCTTGGTCGCGGGCAGCGGTTCGTCGGCGGCCAGCGCGCGCACCCACTGCAGCGGTTCGAACCCGATGGGCCGGACGACGACGAGCTCACGCGCGACGGGTTCGAGCAGCAGCGCCGCCTCACCGACCACCTCGCTCAGCTCGGACTCGATGCCTGCCGAGCTGACCAGTTCCTCGAGGTTCTCCAACCACGAGCCGCCCTGGCCGCCGAACGCCACGGCATACGGCTCACCGGCGTTGAGCCGGTCGACGAGGGCGGAGGTACCGGCGATCGCGGTATCCGTGCTGCGGTCGGTGGACACCCGGTGCTGCTCGTTGATCGTCACGTCCTGTATCTCCTCGTCCCGCGTCCTGCTCGTCGTTCGTCGGCTGTGGTCGTCGGCTGTGTTGGAAGCTCCACGGCGACCGGCGTCCCTGCCGGCGCCTGCGATTCGGCGTCGAATCCCGACTGGTCCGGCTCGGGCGGTCCGCAACACTCGCGTGCACCGCCTTCCGTGCACTCCAGCCGTACTAAGAGTGTCATAAGAGGAGACCCCTTTTTGGCCACCGAAATGGTTACTGACGAGTTCTACGCTCGGGTAACCATCCGTTGCGTAACACGCGGTTCAACCGCCGCAGAACGCATTCGGGACAAACGTCCTGCATGCAGGTGGTTACGGTCGAGTAGGCAGAAGTGCCCTGATCAAGGCAGTATTGTTATCGAATCGTTATGTAAAATTTCTGCACGGGTCTCACCAGCGGAGTTGCGCCGCCACGACGAGACAACTGGCCCGTCGTTGTCTTCTCGCGGGCACCGGCCACCGCCAAAAGTTTGCTGTGCTGACTTACTGATCGGTAAGGTTTAGTCCCACTGCCCGAAGCCGGGTTTGAGGATGTGGTTGATGTCCACCCCGACGCCGCCGACGGAGCGCTTGTCGATCTCGACCTGATGCAGGTGCGCGGCCGCGTGGGCGACCTTGCCGGGTGAACCCCAGTTGTGCTGCCAGAAGTACGTGCCGATGCCGTCCTGCACCGCCCACTCGATCGTCTTTGAGTTCGCGTATACGCCGACACGCTGCTTGCCCAGCACCGCCTCCCAGCCCTTCAGATACGGCGCGACCTGCTGCTTGTACTGCTCGTAGGTGGGGTCGTCGTCGATGGAGGCGTAGATCGGGGCGCCGTAGGAGCCGCCCGCGGCGACGTGTAGCTGCCAGCCGCGTTTGGCATGCGCGACGCCGGCGTTCTGACCGCCCAGCCAGTCGGCGGTGTCCTGCTTGCCGTACTGGTAGCAGGACACGATCTTGAGCCCGTTCTGGTACAGATCGCGCGCCTCGGGCAGCTGAATCGGCTTGCCCAGCATCCAGGCGCCGCCGGGCCGACGGTCGGAGACGTACCGGATCGCGCCCAGCGCGCCCGCAGCCCGGATGTCGCTGGCCTTGATGACGCCGGCCGCGTAGTCCAGCAGGATGCCCAGCGGCGCTGCCGACCCGGTCGCGGGCGCGGTCGCGGCGGCCAGTGCCTGCAGGCCGGTGCCGACGGCCAGCGCGGCGGGTGCCGCGACGACACCCTTGAGCACCGCGCGCCGTGAAATTGACACGAGCCACAGAATACGACAGAGGCCACAGTATTCACGCTGACGCCACTGGTCACAGCTGCATCAAATTTCCCGGACCGTCCGAGATTGCCGAGCGAACTGACCCGCGGCGGCCCGTGGGCGCGACCGGCTGTCTTTACGATCGGACCATGCCTTCGCGCGGCGCCCGTGCCCTCGCTGTCCTCGGGTGCGCGGCGCTGCTGGGATCGACGGCGACGGCGTGCTCGACCGGGGCGGGACAGAGCGGCGACGGTCAGAGCCCACCCCCGATCGCGCCGCTGGACGCCGTCGGCCCCGGCGAAGGCCGCCTCGAGTTGGTGGCGTGGGCCGGCTACGTCGAGGACGGCACCAACGACGCCACCGCGGACTGGGTCACGCCGTTCGAGCAGCAGACCGGCTGCCAGGTCAACGTCACGCTCGGCGACACCTCCGACGAAATGGTCGAGTTGATGCGCAGCGGCCGGTACGACGGGGTCTCGGCGTCCGGCGACGCCACGCTGCGGCTCATCTACGCCGGCGACGTGGCACCGGTGAACACCGCGCTGGTGCCCAACTACGAGTCGATCTCGTCGTTCCTCAAGAACCAGCCGTGGAACTCGGTGGACGGGCAGATGTACGGCATCCCGCACGGCTGGGGCGCCAACCTGCTGATGTACAACATCGAGGTCGTCCGCGACGCCCCCGATTCCTGGTCCGCGGTGTTCGACGACGCCGGCCGGTACAAGGGCCGGGTCACCGCCTACGACTCCCCCATCTACATCGCCGACGCCGCGCTGTACCTGTCCAAGACGAAACCGGAATTGGGCATCGACGATCCCTACTCGCTGACCCCGGAGCAACTGGACGCCGCGGTCGCCCTGCTCGAAAAGCAGCGCGAGAACATCGGCGAATACTGGTCGGACTACACGAAAGAGGTGCAGGCCTTCGAGTCCGGCGCATCGGTGATCGGCACGACCTGGCAGGTGATCGCGAACACGATCGGCGCGGGCAACCGGGTTCAGGTCAACACCGTGCTGCCGAAGGAAGGCGCGACGGGATGGTCGGACACCTGGATGATCTCGTCGCGGGCCGCGCACCCGAACTGTATGTACAAGTGGATGGACTGGATCGCCTCCCCGGAGGTCAACGCCGAGGTGGCCGAGTTCTTCGGCGAGGCACCGGCGAATCAAGAAGCATGCGCACACACCACCGACCCGGATTTCTGCGACCTCTACCACGCCACCGACGAGGACTTCGCCGCGCGGATCCACTACTGGACGACACCGCAGCAGGAGTGCGTCGACGGCAGCGGCGACGACTGCACGGCCTACCCCGAGTGGCAGCAGCGGTGGCGCCAGATCCGGAGTTGAGCTACTGCGATTCGGGTTCGCGTCGCCCGCCCAGCAGGATGCCCGCGGTGTACTCGGAGCCGGCCGTGGCCATCTGCTGGTGCAGCGCCCGGTCCAGTTGGTTGGACACGACGCCGGTCCACAGGTCGCGGTAGTCCCGCACGATCTGGCTGAGCTCGTCCATCTCCTCGGGCTTGGGCGCGTAGTTCTCGCCGAACCGGGCCGCCACGCATTCGTCGAGCGACCGCACGAACCCGCCCGCCAGCCCCTCGATCGCGGCCCGCGTCGCCTCGAAGATCTGCAGCAGTGCCTTCACATACACGAAGTGATCCGGCGAACGCGCCACCACCGCCCGCACCGCGGGGTCGCTCAGCACGAGTGCGCCGTCGACCATGCTTGCCAGTCCGTGGTCGAGCAACCGCCGCGCCTCGTCGCTGTCGGGGTCGATGTCGAGCGAACCGGATGAGCCGGTGTCGGCCGGTTCGGCCTCCTCGGAGCGGACGCCGAGCACGGCGCGCTGGATGCCGAGGATGTCGGCGAGGTCGGCGCCCTGGCGCAGGCTCGTGAAGAACTCGGCGATGTGCGCCGTGTTGAACCCACGGCGGTGCAATTGGTTGATCGTGCGCAACTGCGAGAGGTGGTAGTCGTCGTAGTAGGCCGACCGGCCGACCCGGCGCGGCGGATCGAGCAGCCCGCGCTCCCGGTAGGCACGGATGTTGCGGGTGCTGACCCCGGAGATCCGGGCCAGCTCGTCGAGACGGTACTCAGCCAACGTCGAGCACCCCGGCTTCTCTCGGGGTGCGGGTCGCCGCGGCGTCACGACGATTCATGCGACCACTGTAGCTTCGCTACGGAGTTTGCGAGCGAAGTGTGATGACCAAATGATCACTTTGCTAGCTATTCATCGCAAACGTCACCAGCTGCGGCGATAACCGAACCCGCTAGCGCACCTGCGCCAAGCCGCGCCTGTCCAGCCAACTCCTTAGCCCACCCGTCGCATCCGGTGAGCGAGGTCACCGGAAAGTGATTGGCGCCGACCGGTCGGTCTGCGGAACCATGGAAGGGTCAACCGTCTGAGGAACACCACGCGAGAAAGGTCCGGTGTGCGTCCCTGGATTGTCTGGGCCACCGGACTGTTCGCCTACATCGTCGCGGTGTTGGACCGCACCACGCTGGGTGTCTCCGGCCTGGAGGCGGCCGAACGGTTCCACGCCAGTCCGAGCGTGCTGTCGACGTTCGTCGTGCTCCAGGTCATCGTCTACGCGGCAGCGCAAGTTCCCGCGGGGCTGCTGCTGGACCGGTTCGGCTCCAAGACCTTGATCCTGGCCGGCGGTGCGTTGATGGCGTCCGGTCAGTTCGCGCTCGCGTTCACCGAGTCGCTGCCGACCGCGATCGGTGCCCGAGCGGTGCTCGGACTCGGCGACGCCTTCACGTTCATCTCGGTGCTGCGGCTGGTGCCGCACTGGTTCCAACCCCGCCAGGTCCCGTTGGTGACCCAGCTGACGGGCATCTGCGGGCAGCTCGGTCAGGTGCTCTCGGCGATCCCGTTCTTCGCGCTGCTCGGTGCGCTGGGCTGGAGCACGGCCTACGTGTCGGTCGCCGCGCTCGGCGTGCTGTCGATGCTGCTGACGCTGGTGCTGGTCAAGAACACTCCGAACGGCAACGCGGTCGAGGCCGAGACGATCTCGGTGGGCGAGACGCTGAGAAGCGTCAAGACCGTGTGGCTGCGGCCCGGCACCCGGCTCGGGTTCTTCACCCACATGGGCACGCAGTTCTCCGTCACCGCCTTCGCGTTGATGTGGGGCGTGCCGTACCTGACCCGGGCCCAAGGGCTGTCGGCGGGGCTGGCCGGCACGCTGCTGACCGTGTCGGTGGTGGCCGCGATCTCCGCCGGTGTACTCATCGGCATCTTCACCGGCAGACGACCACACCGCCGGTCGCGGTTGGTGCTCGCCATCATCGGGAGCAACGCGCTGGTGTGGACCGTCGTGCTGGCGCTGCCGGGCCGCGCGCCGCTGTGGCTGCTGGTGGTCCTGATCGTGGTGATCTCGGTCGGCGGTCCCGGATCCATGGTCGGCTTCGACTTCGCGCGTACCTTCAATCCGAGCGCCACCCTGGGCACCGCCTCCGGGCTGGTCAACATGGGCGGTTTCATCGCCTCGCTGCTCGTCATGCAGGCGATGGGTGTGATCCTCGACGCCGCGGGTGAGATCTCGTTCGACTCGTTCCGGGTCGCCTGGACAGTGCAGTACGCGATCTGGGCGTTCGCGGTGCTGGGCATCCTCATCACCCGCCGCAAGACCCGCAAGCTGATGGCCGCCGAACGGGACCGGCAGGACAGGATGCTGCTCGAGGGCGTCAACGCCCTCCCGGGCAGCTAGCGGTTACGCGCGGAGACGCGGCGGTTGGCCTTCTTGATGGCCGAAACGAGTTCGCTCTTGTTCATCGTGGACCGTCCCGAGATATCCAGGCGCCGAGCGACTTCCATGAGGTGCTTCTTTGAGGCATTGGCGTCGACGCCCTCGGCGGTGTCGCCCTTGGCGTTCGGGCCGCCGCTGCGCGCCCGCGAATCCGACGGACCCTTCTGCGACTTCGACTCCCAGTGGTCGCCGACCTTCTCATAGCTGTGCTTGAGCGCGCTGTAGGCGACCCGGTGGGCGCGTTCACCCTCGCCGTACTCCTCGGCGGCGGCGTCATGCGCCTTGGCGAATGTGCGCTGGGCCTTCGCGTCTGACTTCTGCAGTGTGCTGGGCAGTTCGCTCTTGCGGGCGCTGCCGCTCTTGGTGGTCTTCGGCATCGTCGAACTCCTCGTCGAACAGAAGGCGGCGAGTGGTCGCCGCCGTAGCTGAGTTACCCGTGCCTGTGGTCGCTAAACGACGCTCGTGTCCTCACCATGGAGGGTCTTGGCCAACGCACTCTCGGTGTGGCGGTGCCCGATGAGTTCGTGGGCGAGACCGACACCACCGGCGCCAGCGTCACCACCAGCAGGCAGTTGGCCATCGAAATCCCCGATGCTGCCAGCCAAACCGCCACCGCGAGCACCGCGACGGTGAGCACGATCAACAGCAGGTGCAGCACCTCCGCGGTGCGCAGCATCACCGCGTACAGCAGATACACAGAAGCCGTGTAGATCCCGACGGGCACCGCGACCGTCAACACCGTCTCGACCGACGACAGCGCCGAGTGGTGCTCGATGTAGTAGGCCGCCGCGTGCAGTCCCGCCCCGGTCGCCACGATCGCGGCGAGCGTGACGATCGGGACGTAACCGAACCAGAACGACCGTTCGCGCTGCGCGTGCAACAACTCCGCCTGCGGCAGCGTGAAATACGTCCACCACATGCCGAACGTCAACCCGACGCCTGCCACCACCACGAACACCGCGTCGAATGTCCAGCCCTGCTCGCCGATCACCGCGGTCAGCGTCGCGACGGTGCCGACCACACCTTCACCGAGCGCGATGATCGTCAGCAGCCCATAGCGTTCCGCGATGTGATGGGCGTGCCACGGGGTGCCGCCGCGACGGGTCTCGGCCAACAGCGGGCCCAGCGTCTCGATGCCGATCAGCACGGCGACGATCACGAACGTCACCGGCACCGAGGTGTCGACGAAGATGCTGACGATCCACAGCGCCTGCGCGAAGGTGATCGCCGCGGCGTAGGTCAGGCAGGCCCGCCGATGCGCGGGATCCTGCGCGGCCGCGCGTAACCACTGCCCCACCAACGCAATGCGCATCACCACGTATCCGGCGACCATCACCCGGTTGTCGACGTGCGCGCCATGCGCGACGGAGGCGAACATCGGCGGAAAACCGAGCGCCATCACGATGACGCCGACCATCTGCAGCATCGTCATCACCCGGTAGACCCAGTCGTCGGTGTCATAGGCCGACGCGAACCAGCTGAAGTTGATCCATGCCCAGCACACCGCGAACGTCGCCAGCGAGAACCCGAGCAGCCCCGCGCCGACGTGGTTCTCGATGAGCAGGTGGGTGAACTCGTTGGCGGCGATGCCGAACGCGATCACGAACGTGAGATCGAACAGCAGTTCCAACGGGGTGGCCACGCGGTGCGGCTCGTGCGGATCACGGCCGGACATCCGGCGTATCCGATGCGTGGTGGCCGCCGGCTCGAGAGTGTCGCTCATCGCTACATTGCACCGCACACGGCGGCAAAAGGAGTAGTGCACTACTCACGACGCCGGACCGCGGTGGCCCGACGATCAACCCATGGACCGGTATTCAGTGCACCTGCTCGGTGGCTTCGCCGTGTACCACGGCGACGACCGGATCGACCTGCCGCCCGCGTGCCGGCGCCTGATCACCCTGGTCACGCTGAAACGCAAGCCCGTGCACCGGCTGTGGGTGTGTGCCACCCTCTGGCCACACGCGCAGACCCGCAAGGCGGTCGCGAGCCTGCGCTCGGCGGCCTGGCGGCTGCGTCCACTCGGCGCCGGGCCGCTGCTGTGCGTCGATCCGCAGTACCTCCAGCTGAGTCCCGATGTCTCGGTGGACTGGTACGACGCGACCGCGTTGATCGACGACGTGCTCGAAGGCGGCTTCGACGCACACCTGGTGGCCGACCTGCTCCCGCTGCTGCGCGCCGGTGAGCTGCTCGACAAGTCGAGCGAGCCGTGGGTCAAGGCCGAACGCGAGCGCTACCACGCCCTGCGGGCGGCCGCGTTCGAGGCACTGGGTCACGGCGCCGACAAACCGGGTCCGTCCTACTCCCGCCTGCTGGGGCCGCACGCGCGGCACGCGGCCGCCGGTACCCGCGGTGAGCCCGAGGAGGGGCGCCGATGAACATGCTGATGATCTGTCTGCTCATCGCCGTACCGCTGCTGGGGCTCTGTCTGTACGACACGCAGCGGCGGCTCGAGCGGTGGGACCACGACCGCCACGCCGAGGATTGACCGTTCGGCCTCGACGAGGCGGATGCCAAGATACGACGGTGACGACGACGGGCGCCGTGGCGGTGGTGCTGGCCGCGGGCATGGGCACGCGGGTCGGCGCCGACAGCAACAAGGCCTATCTGCCGGTGGGCGGCCGGCCGATGGTGGCGTGGTCGCTGGACACCCTGACCCGGGTGCCCGCGGTGGACCGCATCGTGCTGGTGTACCGGGCCGGTGAGGAACGACTCGCCCGCGACATGGTGAGTGCCGAACTGCCCGGGGTCCACGTCGAATTCGTTGCGGGCGGGTACAGCAGGCACGGCTCAGAGCTCAACGTGTTACGCCATCTGGCCGCCGACATCGACTCGGGATCGGTCGACGTGGTGCTCATCCACGACGCGGCGCGGCCGGTGGCCGGTCCGGCCATGTTCGAGCGCGCGCTGTCGGTGGCGCGCGAGTTCGGCGGCGCCATACCGGCAGTGCCGCTGTCCGGGGTGCTCACGACCGACCTCGCGGCGCCGACTCAACGGCAGCTCGTCCGGGTCCAGACGCCGCAGGCCTTCCGGGCGGCGCCGCTGCTGCAGGCTTACCGCCGTGCCGATGCCGACGACTTCGAGGGCACCGACACCTCGTCGTGCGTCGAGACGTTCACCGACGTTGCGGTGCACACGTTTCCGGGCGAACTGCACAACATCAAGGTGACCTTCGCCCGCGACATCGCGATCGCCGAACACCTTTTGATGCACGGCGTCAGCCGCGACGACTCGCCATGACGGCCTCGACGAAGGCGGCGTCGCGCGGCAGATCGGCGATGAACCCGTCGGCGTCGCCCTCGACCGTGGTGATCGGCATGGCGCTCCGGGTCGCGGCCGTCAGTTCGTCCGCCTCGCCGGAGGCGACGAGCCGGGCCAGCGCGTCGGCGGCGAAGCCGCGCGGATACTGCACGGCCCGAAGCGTCGAGCGGTCCAGCGTCGCGGTGACCGCATCCGAGGCGTCGACGGCCTTGACGCTGTCGGTGACGGGTAGCAGCGGCAGCACGACGGCCGCACCGCCGACCAGTTCGGCGACCACCCGCTCGCGGACAGCAGCCGAGGTCAACGGCTGCCGGACGTCGTGCACGAGAAGGTAGCGAGGCGAAACCGGCTGCGCGGCAACGTATTCGAACCCGGCCGCCAGGCACCGCATCCGGTCGGCCGGTGCGTCGGCGGCCACCACCGGTATCGCGCCGAGACCGTCGGCGGCGAGCAGGTCACCGATGGCACGGACCGATGACGGCGCGCTGACCACGACGACGGCGGTCGGGTCCGAGACGGACTCCAGCAGGTCTCGGACGACGCGCAGCAGGGTCGCGCGGCCGTCGAGCAGATATCGCGCGGCGTCGGCCGCCTCTGTCGGCACCGGAACGATCGCCGGCAGCAGCGGTGTCGGTGCCATCACCACCCCGGTCCGCTAGACGGGGTCGAAAGCGTTGATCAGCCAGCGGTCGTCGATCTTGGTCAACCCCACCTTGACCGCGCTCGCCGCGAAGGCGCCGTCGGGGTTCTCCTTGCTGGTGGTGGTCTGGTTGACGAACACCAGCACCACCGCCGAGTCGGGTTGCATCTCGGCGACGCCGGCCTGTACCACGGCCGCGCTGGTCTTGACCTGCTTCTGCTTGGCCGCCGGTGTGACGATCTGCTCGGTGAACTGGGTATAGTAGTCCAGGAAGTCGCCGGTGAGCCTCGACTTGGCCGCGGCGAAATCCTGCTCCAGCGTGTCCGGCGAGTAGGACAGCAGCGCGGTGGTCCCGGTGGTCGCCGCGTCGAGCGCAACCTTCTGGGCGTCGGCGTTGGTCTGCAGGTCGGTGCGGAACTGGAAAAAGTACAGCCACGCCGCAACCCCCGCCGACGCCACCAGCGCCACGGTCAGCAGGGCGGCGCCGACATATCTGCCGATCCCCTTCTTCGCGGTTTGTTTCGGCTTCTCGTCGGTGTCGGCTTCGAGTTCGACCGCGGTCGACTCCGGTTCGGCGACCTCGACCTCGTCGGTGCTGGATTCGGTGTTCACGGTACGAACTCGACTTTCGACATCTTGATCTGGTCGCCCTCGCGGACCAGATCGACCAGCAGCCGCCAGGACCGCGGTTCCTGGTTGGCGCCGGCGGCGTTGGTGACGCGCGAGGTGGCCGACACGATCGCGGTGGCGGTCGTGTCCGTCATCGATTTCACGGCGGCCACGTTGACCGTGACCTCGGTGACGACCTTCGAGTCCTTCGCAACCTTGGCGAAGTCCTCGGCCTGCGCCTCGAAGTCCTCGCGGAACTGGCCGGTCGTGTTGTCGATGATGCGCTGGACGTCCTCCTGCGCCTTGTTGAAGTCCAGGGACATCAGCGTGACGACGCTCTGCCGCGCGGCCGCCGAGTACTCGGCGGTGTGCTGCCGGTCCTGCTCGGCAAGGCGGTGCTGCCAGACCATGTACCCGCTCGCACCGGCGAAGCCAAGGATCAGCAGCACTGCGAGTACGACAGCGACGATCTTCCACGGGATCCGCGGCAGCCGCCGGCGCCGCGTGCTCACCGGGGCCGCGGCACTGTCGGTGGCGGCGTCGTCGTCGGCTTCCGTCGTCTCGGCGACTTCAGCGCTTTCGGCGGCCTCAGCGCTCTCGGTGGCCTCAGCGCTCTCGGCGACTTCAGCGCTTTCGGTAGCGGCATCGGATCCGGCCTGCTGAGCTTCCTGAGCCTCCTCGGCCTGCTTGCGGAGGCGGATCGCCTTGGCGCGCGCACGAGCGGCCGCCGCGCGGGCCTCCGCCTCGGCCGCCTCGGCCTCCGCCTCTTCCGCGAGGCGCAGTGCTTCGTCCGCGTCCGACCGCTCAGGATCCTGCTGCGGCGGCGCGGCGACGCTGTCCGCGTCCACCACCGACGCGCGGCGCCTGAAAGACGGCACAGCGACCTCCTTGTTCGTTATCTGCACAACTCTATGAGAATGCCATTATCCATTTTTGAGTATCGCTGCGACGATACCCGCGTCCGCAGGGCCCGGCAAACATCGATGTACTGCGGAAATGCTATTTACGCACTGTGCGACTGCTCAGCGCAGATTGTCCTGAAGGCGGTCCTTCATCACTTTGCCGGTGGCGTTCAACGGCAACTCGTCGAGGAACTCTACATAGCGCGGCACCTTGTACCCCGCCATTCTGTCGCGGCTCCACGATATGAGGGCCTCTCCGGTCAGCGTGACCTGCCCGTCCTTACGGACGACGAACGCCTTGCCGACCTGCCCCAACCGCTCGTCGGGGACCCCGATCACCGCCGCCTGCGCCACCTCGGGATGCTCGAGCAGGAAGCCCTCGATCTCGGCGGGGTAGGCGTTGAATCCGCCGACGATGAACATGTCCTTCTTGCGCCCGACGATACGAAGGCGGCCCGTGGCCGTGAACTCACCGAGATCACCGGTGTGCAGGTAGCCGTCGGCGTCGATGGCCTCGGCTGTCGCGCGGGGATCGTCGAGGTAGCCCTGCATGACGTTGTAGCCCCGCACCAGCACCTCACCGTCGTCGGCGATGCGCACCTCGACGTCCTCGCACGGCAGGCCCGCGGTCGTCGCGACGTCTTCGGGGCTGTCGCCGGGCCGCGACAGCGTGACGTTGCCGGCCTCGGTGAGCCCGTAGCCGGTCATCAGAGTCTGGAACGGCAGCTCGTCGCGGATGCGCCGGATCAGCTCGACCGGGATGTCGGCCGCGCCGGTCACTCCCGCGCGCAGGCTGGCCAGCCGGCTCTTGTCGGACACGGTCAGAAGCGAGTGATACAGCGTCGGCGGACCGGGAAGCATCGTGATGCGTTCGCGCTCAATGGTTTCCACGACGGTGTCGACATCGAAGGCAGCCACCGGCAGCATCGTCGCGCCCCGCAGGAACGACGCGACGAGCCCGGCCTTGAGCCCGAACGTGTGGAAGTACGGATTGATCATCAGATAGCGGTCGCCGCGGCGCAGATCCGCCAGCGTCGCCCACTCCTCGTACGCCCGCAGCGTCTGAAGATGGTTCATCATCGCGCCCTTGGGCCTGCCGGTGGTGCCCGAGGTGAAGATGACGTCGGCGATGTCGGTGCCGTCGATCGCGCACTCGAAAGGCGAACCGGCGGACAGGAATCCGGACTTCAGGTCGATGACCGGCACGTCGGTTCCCACCGAATAGTCCAGGCCGAGGAAGTCCTTCTGCACCAGCACGGCCTTCGCACCGCTGCGGGTGATGACGTCGCCGGCCTCCTCGGGCTTGAATCGCGTGTTGACCGGCACCAGCACGCCGCCCGCGGTCATCAGGCCGAACGCCGCGACGATCCACTCCGCCGAGTTCGGCGCCCAGATCGCGACCCGATCCCCCTTGCCGACACCGGAGTCGGCGAATGCACCTGCGGCGCACCGGATTCGATGCACCAGCTCGGTGAAGGACAAGCGCAGCGGACCGTCGACGACCGCTTCTGCGTCGCCGAAGCGGTCCGCCGCGCTCAAGACCATCTCGGGGATGGTCTGCCAACCGTGCGTCACACCGTGACGAGACGACCCAGGTTGCCGCCCATGATCTTGGCCTGATCCTCGACCGAGAGGTGTTCGAGCGCGGTCACGTAGTGCGTCGGCTCGGCCAGGCCCTCCGGATGCGGCCAGTCGGAGCCGTAGAGCACCTGGTCCACACCGATGAGGTTGATCAGGTCGTCGATGCCCTCCTCGTAGAACGGGCTGACGTAGATGCGGTTCTTGATCTCCTCGATCGGGTTGCCCAGGAAGGCTTCCGGAGCCTTCTTGTACACCTCGGCCATCGAGTCGAGCAGCGGGAACATCCACTTCGAACCGGCCTCGACGATGCCCACCTTGAGCTTCGGGTGCCGGAACAGCGCACCGTGGATCACCCAGGACGCCACGGCATCCTGGATCGGGCGCCACTCGTTGAGGATGTTCATGGCGTTGGTCTGGAACGGCAGCATCTCCTGGGCCACGCCGTCCCACTCCGAGGTGTAGCGCGAGTAACCGCTGTCCGACGAGTGCATGCCCACGAAGATGTCGTGATGCACCACTCGCTCCCAGAACGGGTCGAACTCGGGCAGCGCGAACGACCGGGGGCCACGGAAGCCGGGCACCGGGGCCGGGCGGATGAGGATGGCACGGGCGCCGCGCGCGACGGCCCACTCCAGCTCCTCGATCGCCTTCTCGACGATCGGCAGCGTGATCACCGGGGTGGTGAAGATGCGGTTCTGGTAGTTGAAGCCCCAGACCTCGTGCAGCCACTCGTTGAGCGAGTGGATGATGACGTGGATGGCGACCGGATCGTCGCGCAGCCGCTCCTCGATGAGGCTGGCCAGCGTCGGGAACATCAGCGAGCGGTCGACGCCGAGTTCGTTCATCAGCTCCAGGCGCGGCGCGGGCTCGAAGAACGCCGGGATCGAGCGCATCGGCTCACCGAAGAGCTCGCGCTTGCTCTTTCCGTCCGGGTTGCCGAACTTGAAGTACTCCTCCCAGGCGCCCGGCTTGGCGACCACGGAGAACGTCGGGTTCGGGATGTAGTTGCTGATCTGACCCTTGATCGCGATCTTGGTCCGCCCGTTGATCTCCACGTACTGGACGATGTCCTTGTACTCCTTCGGGAGGTACTTGGTCATCGCCTCCGGCGGCTCGTAGAGGTGGTTGTCCGCATCGAACAGCGGAAACGGGATGTCAACCCGGTGTGAAAGTTGCCCCATGGAACACTCCTTTTCTTCTCGGGAGAATCCTATTCTCACAGATGGCGGCTGCGCAATGCACCCCCGCTAACCAACGGCGGCTTGGCGCACCATTTCGCGGACCCGGAACTTCTGCACCTTGCCGCTGGCGGTGCGCGGATAGTCCTGCCCGTCGGGCACCTCGTGCAGCTCCTCGGGCCACTTCTGGATCGCCACGCCCGCCCGCCGAAAGTGCGCGCGCACGTCGTCGAGCGTCGGCATCTGATGGCCGCCGCGGATGCGCAGCACCGCGGCCGTCCGCTCGCCGAGTCGGTCGTCGGGCGCGGCCACCACGACGGCTTCGGCAACACTGGGCATGGTCAGCAGCACCTCTTCGACCTCGAGCGCCGAGATGTTCTCGCCGCCGCGGATGATCACGTCGGCCTTGCGGTCGGTGATCGTCAGGTATCCGTCCTCGTCGAGTACGCCGATGTCCCCGGTGTGGTACCACCCGTCGTCGTCGAATGCCCGCCGGGTGAGCTCGTCATCGGTGTAGCCCAGGCACAGATCCGGTCCGCGGGAGAGGATCTCGCCCTCCTCGCTCAATTTGATCTCGACACCGGGCCGGGGGTCACCGTCGGTGTAGAGGCGCTTGTCCTCCGGCGCGGTCGGGCGCGAGCCGGTGATCGACGGATGCTCGGTGCTGCCGTAGGACCGGAAGACGAAGAAGCCCATGTCGGCGAGACGCCGGGTCACCGCGGCCGGCACGGTCGATCCGCCGAGCCCGACGGTGGTGAACAGTGACCGGTGCGCTTCGGTGCAGTCGGGGTGGTCGAGCAGGCTGGTGACGAAGTACGGCGGCCCGCCGCCGATCGACATGCCCTCGGTCTCCATGAGTTTGAGTACCCGGCCCGGGTCCCACACGTCGCACAGGTCGATCGGCGCACCCTCGAGCACCGGGATCAGGAACGCACCGACCATCCCGATGAAGTGACCGATCGGTGTGGCCGTCAGTTGCCGGCCGCGGTCCTTCGGATAGTTCTCCAGCAACTGGCGGGTTTCGAAGCCCAGCGTCTGATGGCTGTGCACAACACCTTTGGGGTTGTTGGTGGTGCCGGAGGTGAACGCGATCAACGCCGGGCCCGACGGATCGGCGGCCAGAGTTCCGGTCATCGGCTCGGCGTCGAGAAGGTCCTCGAAGTCTTCGCCGACCAGGCCGACGATCGGGACGGCGGCGGCCAGATCGGGTTCGAACCGCATCCGCCCGAATTCGCGGGCGGTGACGAACACCTTGGGCCGTGCGGTCGACAGGATGTGGGCGAGTTCTTTCCGCCCGTAGAAATGCACGATCGGTACGACGACCGCACCGAGAAAGGTCGTCGCCCAGAAGGTGACCGCCGCTTCCATCCAGTTCGGCAGCTGCAGGGCGACCACGTCGCCCGGCCCCACCCCGCGGCGCCTCAACCCTGCCGCCAGCCGACGGGCCCGGTGTTCGACATCGGCGAAAGTGCCGGCGTACGGCCGGGTTTGGGAGTGCACCCAGAACCCGGTGTCCGGGTTGGCCGCGAGGTGGCGGGCCAGCAGCTCACCGAGCGTGTCGGGCGTCCACCACCCCTGCTCCTCGTAGCGTCTGGTCAGCTCGACAGGAATGGTGCGCATGGACTCCCCACACTTGGGCGGCAGCTCCGACTCGAGGCGATGCTATTCTCTCAATCCGAGAATGCCAATACCGCAAATGGAGAACCTCTGATGGTGGACCTCGAGTTGGACGACGGCTTGGCGGTCATCACCATCGACCGCCCGCAGGCCCGCAACGCGATTGCTCCCGAGACCATGGAGCAGCTCGACGCTGCCCTCGACGGTGCGCAGGGGGCGACGGCGCTCGTGGTCAAGGGCGCGGGCGACCGTGCGTTCGTGTCCGGCGGTGACCTCAAACAGCTGGCCGCGCTGCGCACCGAGGAGGATGCGGCCGCGATGGCGCGGCAGATGCGCGCGGTCTGCGACCGCATCGTGGCGTTCCCCGGTGTGACGGTCGCGGTACTCAACGGCCATGCGCTCGGCGGCGGCGCGGAGTTCGCGACCGCGGCCGACATCCGGCTGGCGGCGTCCGACATCAAGATCGGCTTCAACCAGGTGGCGCTCGAGATCATGCCCGCGTGGGGCGGCGCGGAGCGACTGGTGCCGCTGGTTGGCTACAGCCAGGCCCTGCTGCTGGCCGGCACCGGCCAGATCCTGAGCGCCGCCGAGGCCGAGCGGCTCGGGCTGATCGATCGGGTGCTACCCCGCGAGACGTTCGACGACGACTGGCGCGCCATCGCGCGCAAGCTCGCCCACCGCGCGGCGGGCGAGATCAAGCGGGTGATGAAGGGCGCGTCGACCGACGAGGCGGTCGCGGCGTTCGCGCGGTTGTGGGTGTCCGACGAGCATTGGGCGGCCGCCGACAAGGCGATGAACCGCGCCAAGTAGCAGGGCACCTCGTTTTCCTCTCTCGAGCAGTCGCGAAATGACCGGAAAACCACCGAAAATAGGACATTTCGCGACTGCTCGCCGGGAGAAAGTTACCCGCCGAGGACGCGGACCGGGTCGGTCCCGTCCCAGTTCGCGGCGGCGTCTCTGACGAAATCCGCCATGCCGCGCGTGATCTCGGTCAGCTCCATGATCTCGATGACCTGTGCGACGGGCGCCGTGCCTGCGGGCGGCTCGACGTAGGCGAAGCGGGTGCCGACGTCCTCGCCGCCGCGCCACACGACGGCCCACCCGGCCTGGGTCAAGGCAGCGAGTGTCGCGTCGAAATCGTCGGCCCAGTAGGCGAATTGATGGAATCCCTCGCCTTTCGAATTGAGGAACTCGGTGAACACGCTCGGCCCGGTGCTCTGCTGCTGGATCAGTTCGATCTGCAGTTCCCCGCTGTTGCTCAGGGCCAGCGACTGGGTCACCTCGCACGGATGGCCGCGGTACTGGGCGGTCAGCGTCAGGTCGCGCATGACGAACCACGGGCCGACCCCGAGTTGGAGCCAACTCGCGATGGCCCGGTCGATGTCGGTCACGACGTATCCGATCTGGCGGATCGGGCCGGGCAGCATCATCACGATCCGTTCGGACGCACGACGATTCGGGGCGGCCCCTGCCCCTTGCGGACCTGATCGATCGCGGCGGGCACCTCGTCGAGCCCAATCGTCGCCCCGATGCTGGGCACCGGGTCGAGTCGGCCCTCGGTGACCGCGGCGAGCGTGCCGTACCAATCCTGGGGGTGCGGCCCGCCGCCGAACTGGATCGTCACACCCTTGTGCGTCGCGGCGGTGCAGTCGATGGCGCCTGCGTCGTACCAGCCGCCCGCCGCGTGCACCCGGGCCAGGAACTCGCAGGAGTCGACCACCGACTGCAGCAAGCCGTTCTTGCCGACGCATTCGAAGATCACCTGGGTGGTCTGGAAGTTGTTCGCGCGGAACGTATCCTGCCACGCCTCGTAGGGGTCGCGGTGGGCGGGGTTGACGAGCACGTCGGCGCCGAACGTGGCGGCATAGGCCAGCCGCTCGTCGCTGTAGTCCGACACCACGATCGGGCTGACGCCGCGCGCCCGCAGCGCAGCCACCGTCGACAGGCCGATGGCGCCTGCGCCGAGAACCAGTGGCAGCTCACCGGATTTGACCCCTGAGCACCGGACGTAGAACTCGCCGACAGCGAACGCGTCGACCAGCGCCACCGCGTCGTCGGGCACACCGTCGGGGACCCGCCGCGACATCATCTCCGAGACGACCATGAGCTCGCCGAACGCGCCGTGTGCGTCGGGGTGGTGCCCGATCACCAACGGCTCCTGTCCGGCCCTGATCAGGATCGGCATGCTGGTGACCCGGCTGCCGACAGGGAACTCGTCGGAGCAGTCGGGACCGTGGCCGACGACCTCGCCGATGAACTCGTGGCCCATCACCGTGTCGCGGTCGGCGTCCCAGACGAATCGCGGGGCGGAGTTCGGGTGATCCATGTAGTGCACGTCCGACGCGCAGATCGCCGCCGACAGCGGTTTGATCAGCAGCTCCCCCGGGCCGGGCACCGGGTCGGCGGTCTCGCGCACGTGCAACTCGCCGCCGCGCAACACCACCGCGCGCATCAGTGTTTCCTGCTCTCGGCGAATTGTGTTGAGGCGGCGCTGATCATCTCCACGAGGGTGCGCCGGTCGACCGTCCACACCTGCTCCGCCACGGCGCGGTTGTGCTCGCCGACGACGTAGGTGGGCCCGTTGCCGACATTGGCGATGATCTCGGCGGCCACGTCCTCGGAGAGCATCTGCGTCTGCGGGTCGTACTCGACACCCATCCGCGCCAGCGCCGGCGTGTACGTCATGCCGAGCGGGGTGCAGCACACGTCGACACCGTGCGGACGCAACTCGGCCCACAAGCCCTCGGCGAAGGTGTGCTGAAACGCCTTGACCGCCGAGTACACCGCGAGGGTGGCCGAGCCCGCCAGGCAGGCCAGCGACGCGACGATCACGATGCCGCCGCGGCCGCGGTCGCACATCGGTGGGCCGAAATGACGGGCCAGCGCCATCGGGGCGATGCAGTCCAGCGCCACCTGATGCAGCGAGTAGTCGATGTCGTTGTGCAGGAACGGAGTGGTGCGATCCGAGGCGCCCGCGTTGTAGACCAGCAGCCCGACGTCGAGGCCATCTGTGGCCCCGGCGATTGCGGTGGCCGCGTCGGCGGCCGTCAAGTCCTGGGCGACTGCCCGCGTCTGCACACCGTGCCGCTCGCGGACGCCGGCGGCGACTTCGTCGAGCAGGGCAGCGTTGCGCGCGATCAGCACCACGTTCAGTCCGAGTGCACCGAGTTGGTCGGCGAGGGCGGCGCCGATGCCCTCCGACGCGCCGGCGATCACGGCCCAGGGCCCGTAGCGTGCCGCGAACGACGAGTCGCCGGAGACGGTCACGGCGCGACGCCGGCCGCGCTCAGCACGCGCGCGATGTTCGTGGTGCGCTTGCTGATTCGCCAACCGTCTGCAGTGCGGACGAGGGCGTCGTCGTAGTGGCCGAGTGCGTCGATCCAACTGTTGGAGTCGCCGGGAACCGCCATCAGCACCGCGTGCACGTAGGACCGCGCCGTCGCCCGGTCACCGTCGAGGTCGACCGCGATGTTGGAGATCCGGTGATACGTCTGGCCCATTCCGCCGTGGATCTGCTGCATCAGATCGGTGAACGCGTCCGCGTCGGTGAAGGTCCCCAGATCGCCGTAGTCGATGTCGACCTCGTCGGTCCAGCAGGTGCGAAACAGCGCCCAGTCCTTGGCGTCGATGCCGGTCGCGTACCGGATGAGCACCTCAGAGATCTGCGTCTTGTCAGCGTCCACATCCGGAGGCTAACAGCCGGGAACCCCTCTGACGACCCCTGGTTCTCTCTAGACGAGAACGTCATTTCCGGTTATCGTCAACCGCGTGTCGACTCAGATTGCGCTCGCACCGGAAATCTCGACCTGGCCCGATGAGGACCCGCAGCTCATCGGCAGCAAGTGCGCCAAGTGCGATGCCACCACGTTTCCCGTCCAGCAGCGCTGCCCGAAATGCAGCGCCGGTGAGATGTCGGAGGTGCTGCTCCCGCGCCGCGGCACCCTCATCGCCTGGACCACGCAGGGGTTTCCGCCCGGCGCGCCGTACAAGGGGCCGACCGGCAAGGACTTCGTGCCCTTCGGCGTCGGGTTGGTGCAACTCGGGGACGTGATCCGGGTCGAAGGACGGCTGACCGAGAACGACCCGGCCAAGCTGCAGTTCGGCCAGGAGGTCGAGCTGACGATGATCCCGTTCACCACTGACGACGAGGGCAAAGAGGTCGTCACCTTCGCGTTCCAGCCGGTCTAGGAAGGACCACGACAATGAGCACCGCGGACAATTCAGTCGCGATCATCGGTGTGGGCCTGCACCCGTTCGGCCGGTTCGACAAGACCGCCATGGAGATGGGCGCCGAGGCCATCCAGGCCGCGCTCACCGACGCGAACGTGGAGTGGAAGGACATCCAGTTCGGCTTCGGCGGCAGCTACGAGGTGTCCAACCCCGACGCCGTCACCCGGCTCGTCGGGCTCACCGGGATCACGTTCACCAACGTCTTCAACGCCTGCGCCACCGCCGCGTCGGCGATCCAGCAGACCGCCGACACGATCCGGCTCGGCAAGTACGACATCGGCATCGCGATCGGTCTGGACAAGCACCCGCGTGGCGCCTTCACCGACGACCCCGCCAAGTTGGCGCTGCCCCAGTGGTACGCGGAGAACGGCCAGTTCGTCACGACGAAGTTCTTCGGGATGAAGGCCAACCACTACATCCACAAGCACGGCATCTCGCAGGAGACGCTCGCGCGGGTGGCGAACAAGAACTTCCGCAACGGTGCGCTGAACCCGAACGCCTTTCGGCGCAAGGAGATCTCGGTCGACGAGATCCTCAACTCGACAGTGCTGAACTACCCGCTGACGCAGTACATGTTCTGCGCACCCGACGAGGGCGCGGCCGCGGTCATCATGTGCCGCGGCGACATCGCGCATCGGTTCACCGACAAGCCGGTCTACGTGCGGGCCTCCGAGATCCGCACCCGCCGGTTCGGCGCCTACGAGGTCCACGCGACCTCCGCGCCGCTCGACGAGGACGCCTCCCCGACCGTGTATGCGGCCAAGGCCGCATACGAGGCGGCCGGGATCGGACCCGAGGACGTCGACATCGCGCAGCTGCAGGACACCGACGCCGGCGCCGAGGTGATCCACATGGCCGAGACCGGTCTGTGCGCGGACGGCGAACAGGAGAAGCTGCTCGCCGACGGCGCCACCGAGATCCACGGCTCGCTGCCCGTCAACACCGACGGCGGCCTCATCGCCAACGGCGAGCCCATCGGCGCCTCCGGGCTGCGCCAGGTCCACGAGCTGGTCCGCCAGTTGCGCGGGGAGGCAGGCGACCGCCAGGTGCCCGGCGAGCCGAAGGTCGGGCTCGCGCAGGTGTACGGGGCGCCTGGCACCGCGTCGGCGACGATCCTGTCGCGGTAGATGCGGTTGCTGAATCAGGTCCTGTCCGGGAAACAACGTTCTAAAATTCGGAAATGATCTTCCCGCGCACCTCCCGCCACCGGGTCACGACGACGTTACTCGCTGCCGCCGTGACGGCCGGCGGCGTGTTGGCTGTGGTCACCCCCCTGGCCGCCCCGTCGGCCGCCCAGGGGCCGCCTCCGCCGCCGCTGCGCAATGTGAAGTACACCGTGTTCGCCGAGCAGCCGTTCTACGTCGACATCTACTACCGCGACGTCGACCCGCCGAACTGGGCTGCCTACAGCCACAATCCGTACTCGTTCAGCCCGAAGGCCAAGGCGCAGATCGGGCCGGATCAGCAGTGGAATCTCGACGTGCAACTGGCCGATCCCGATCAGTGGGCGATGGTCACCGCGACCAGCGGTCCTGGCGAGGCAAAACCGAACATCCACTGCGTGCTTGCGGTGGACGGGGTGGTCGTGGCCACGAACCAGGGCCCGAAGGGTGCGCTCTGTTCGATCCGAAGCTGGTGACTGCCGGCCTATTTCGCACTGCCCGCCGGAAGCGGGTCTCCCTCCAGCCGGCGAATCCACGCCTCGCAGAACGCGAACGTCTCGGCGTGACCCGTCGACATGCCGAGCGCCCGCTCGACCACCAGGCTCTGCGACACGCTGGTCGCGAACACGGTCCAGACGACCGGCGGCACATCGGTGGACTCGACGCCGTACCGCTTGAGCGCCGCGGCGATCGCCTTGTTCTGCTCCTCACGGAACCGTTCGGCGTAGTAGACGATCTCGCTGCGCAGCGCCTTGCGGTGGTTGGCCAGCCCCATGAACTCCATCGTCAGCCGGGTGGCCTCGGGCTGGGTGCTGAACCGCCACAGCGCCCACAGCGGCTGCGGCGACGCCAGCGCTTCGGTGAGCACCTCCAGACCCGCTTCGGCCATCCGCCGGAACACCGCCAGGAACAAGTCCTCCATGGTCCGGAAGTAGTAATGCACGAGTTGGGGTTTCAAGCCGGCCTTCTCTGCGATGCGGCGCGAGGTGACCGCGGCGTACCCCTCTTCGAGGAGGAGTTGTTCGGCCGCGTCGAGCAGCACGCCGCGGTTCTTCGCATCCGGCGCCCCGATGCGTCGCGCCGACCCGGAAGCGCTCGTCATGGCTTCACTTCACTTTCCCGCCCGTTCCGACACGCCGATCGTAGTGGCGACCCGTCGCGCGATCTTGACCCTGACCTTAACCCCATGCTAAGCAAGTGCTCAGCATATTCAGCCAATGTGTTCCCGCGAGCGGCGGCGTCCGCTCATCACCACGCAGGTAAGCGTCGACCCTGGAGGGCGAACAGACCATGACCACAGATTTCGATTCGGTTGACTACTTCACCGACCCCTCCCTGGTTCCCGACCCGCACCCCTACTACGACCACATCCGGGCAAAGGATCCGGTGTGCTGTCCGATCACCAACGGCGTACTCGCGGTGACGGGGTGGGAGGCCGCCAACAGCGTCTACAAAGACAGCGAGAACTTCTCGTCGTGCGTCGCGGTGATGGGCCCGTTCACGCCGATGCCGTTCACCCCCGAGGGCGACGACATCTGCGAGCAGCTGGAGAAGCACCGCACCGAGATCCCGATGTTCGAGCACATGGTGACGATGGACCCGCCGCAGCACACCGACGCGCGGTCCATCCTGGCCCGGTTGCTGACGCCCAAGCGGCTCAAGGAGAACGAGGACTTCATGTGGCGCCTCGCCGACCGCCACATCGACGAGTTCATCGCCGACGGCAAGTGTGAGTTCCTCGCCGCGTACGCAAAGCCGTTCTCGCTGTTGGTGGTTGCCGACCTGCTGGGTGTCCCCGAATCCGATCACGAGGACTTCCGCGAGGCGTTCGGCGCCGAGCGGCCGGGCACCAACATCGGCGGGCTCGACCACGAGGTGATCGCCACCAACCCGCTTGCGTGGGCTGACGAGAAGTTCGCGAGCTACATCGAAGAGCGGCGCGAGAACCCACGCGACGACGTGCTGACCTCGATCGCGACCGCGAAGTACCCGGACGGTTCGACGCCCGAGGTGGTCGACGTGGTGCGCACCGCGACGTTCCTGTTCGCCGCCGGCCAGGAAACCACCGCCAAGCTGCTCGGCTCCGCGATGCGGGTGCTGTCTGACCGGCCCGACATCCAGCAGCAGCTGCGCGACGACCGCAGCCTCATCCCGGTCTTCGTCGAGGAGTGCCTACGGATGGACAGCCCGGTCAAGAGCGTGTTCCGAATGGCCCGCAAGACAACGACTCTCGGCGAGACTCCGGTGCCGGCGGGTACCACGGTGATGGTCAGCCCCGGCGCGGCCAACCGCGATCCCAACCGCTTCGACAACCCCCACGAATTCCAGCTGGACCGCAAGAACGTGCGCGAGCACATCGCGTTCAGCCGCGGCATCCATTCGTGCCCCGGCGCCCCGCTGGCGCGCGTTGAGGGCCGGGTGTCGATCGAGCGCCTGCTGGACCGGCTGGGCGACATCACGGTCAGCGAGGAGAAGCACGGCCCGATCGACTCCCGCCAGTACGTCTACGAGCCGACGTTCATCCTGCGCGGGCTCACCGAGATCAACATCGAGTTCAAGCCGATCGGCTGATCCTCAATCGTCGAAACTGCGGGGAGATCGCATTCCGCGCGGTTTCGGCGATCTGTGTGCATCTCGTTGCCCGAGCGGCGGATTACAGGTCGCCGCGTTCCCAGTAGGACCGACCGTCCTTGGCCACACAGGTCAAAAACAGGCCGTCGGGTGCCTGAGCGACTTCGCCCTCCATGGCAGGGCACAGATCGTTCTCGAGCTTGATGCCGTGCATCTCCGGCGGCCGGAACCACCGCGGCTCGTAGCGCCGCGGCGATCCGCAGAACACCAGCCGTCCCCACGACGTCACCCCGAACACGTAATAGGTGGTGTTGTTGCAGTACGACCCCAGCACGATGTTCGGCTGGATTCCGGGAGTGCAGTTCGGGTGGTGGCACTCGGACCCCGGCGGCGGCAGTGGCGGCAACGGGGGTTGCGCGCCCGCCGGCGGCGCACCGATCAGCCACACACCGGACATCAGAGCAGCAGCGAACACTGCGGCGAGGCTTCGCACCGGGCCATTGTTCCATACCGCCAGAACGAAATTCTCCCTTTCGAAGAGCACAGCTACCGGCCACGATAAACTCTGCACATGCGTGGAGTTGGGCTGGCCGCGGGCGCCGCGGCAATCACCTTGCTGGCAGGTCTGGGCACTGCAACCCCGGCACACGCGAACGACTTTGGCGTCGCGCTCAACGGCACCTACCGCGTTTTGTCCGACGGCGAGTGGGCGAAGGTGGGCATGGCGCCCGGCGGCGCCGACGTCTTCATCGACCAGCAGACCGTCGTCCAGACGTGGACCGTGAGCACGCAGTGTGTCAGCCCGATCGAGTGCATCGGTGAGGTCAAGAGCGACCGCGGCTGGACCGCGACGATCCGCCTGAAGGATTACTGGTACGTCGACCACGACATTCCGAACTGGTTGCCTTGCCCCGACGGCAGTTTCGCGCCCGGTCACCAGAAGTTCATTCTCTCGGGCTTCGACCCGGCCCGAAACGAGCGCAACGTCAAGAACACGAACTTCCTCATGGGCCGCGACAACACCAAGGCGCCCAGCGGCGCCTGCGGACGCAATCAGCCGGTGGTGATCGAGATGCCGGTCCGGATGGAGCGGGTCTGACCTGGCCGACCCCCGGTCTGCGGCCGGCGTGACCGCAGAACGGGTCACCGCCTACGTCGGTAGCAGGTCCTTCCACGACTTCGGTTCGCTACTCGGCAGATTCGTGCGCTCCAACGCCCCCTCGGGGGTCATGTAACCCCCGGTCTGCGGGTTGTAATGTGTCACGGCCACGGAGGGTCCGCCGGATCCGCTGGTGCCGTGGGCGCTCGGCGCTACCGGCAACGCACCGTTTCCGCCCGGTGGCGCCGGAATCGGCGCGCCGTTGAGGGAGTTGCCTGGCGGAGGCGGCGGGGCGACGGGCGCAGGCGCGACCGACGGCGGCGCCTGGTCGGCCGCGGGGGCACCGGCCACAGGCGGTGGCGGCGGCGGCATGCCCGGTGGCGTGCCCGACGGTGCGGCGCCCGGCGGCAGCGGCGTCCCCTCCACGGGTGCGTAGAGCCGCTCGGAGAAGTCGGTCCGATCGTCCGGCGGGATGCCCTGCGAGATCAGGTTCGGATCGATCGGGTAGGCGCCCAGCGTGTGCTGGCGCATGGCAAGCGGCACATAGCCTTTGGGGTCGTTGCAGAGCTCGACGGTCGGCGCACGCTTGCCCGGATGCCCCATGCAGGGATAGTTGCGCGCGCCGCGGACCGCGATCGGGGAATCCTGTGGCAATTTGCAGTACAGCCCGTCGGGGGTGTCGATCGAGGTCATGTCTTCAGGGGATCGCCAGCTTGATGGCGGAAGGAACCCGACCGTGCACGGCGGCGGGTCGTTGATGGTGATCGCGAAGTCACCGGTCGGCAGGCCGGTGGGGTTGTTCTGCGGAAGACCGAATGACTGCTGCGCGGCGATGATGCCGGGGAAGATCACTAGCAGCTGCTCGAGCGACGGGTTGTACTTCAGCAGCACCTGACCGACGGTGGTCAGGTTGGCCAGCAGGATCGGCAGCGTCGGCTTGAGCTCGTTGAGGAGGGTCGAAACCTCTTGCGCGAACCCCGGGCCCTGCTGCAACAGAGTCCGGATCTGCGGATCATTCTGCTGGAGTTGTCCGGTCACGCCGGCCAGGCTCCTCGCCCACGTCCGAATCGAATCCGCGGTTTCAGCCTGCGAATCGAGCAGCGGTCCGCTGTCGTCGATCAGCGCGCGGGTCTGGTCGGAGACACCGTTGGCGTCGGCGCTGACCCTGGCGGCCGAGTCCATCAGGGACTGGAAGTCCGGCCCAGCACCGTTGAACGCCTTGAACGACTCGTCGAGCAGGTCGGAGATCCGGTCCTCGGGGATGCTACCGACGAGCTTGTTGATCCCTTCCAGAACCGGCCCGACCTCCTGCGGAATCGTGGTGTCCGCGACCGGGATCCGCGATCCGTCCTGCAGGTACGGCCCGGAGTCGGTGCGCGGGCGCAAATCGACGTACTGCTCGCCGACGGCCGACACACTGCGCACCTCGGCCTGCAGGTCGGCGGGGATCTTGGGCGAGGTGTCGAGCGACAGCGTCGCCTCTGCGCCGGTCTCGGTCAGGTTGACCTCGGTGACCTTTCCGATCTGGACGCCGCGGTAGGTGACGTTGCCGAAGCGGTACAACCCGCCGGCGGCCGGCAACTCCAGGGTGACCTTGAGCCTGCCGATGCCCAGCAACGTCGGCACCTGCATGTAGGCGAACAACATCACCGTCACACCGACGATCGAAGCGATCGTGAAGATGATCAGCTGATTCCGTACAAAGCGGGTGAGCATCAGCCACCGCCTCCCGGGGTCGGTTGGGCCGCCGCCGGTGCTTCCGGTCCGTACGGTCCCGCGAAGATCTGCGACGGGCTGATGGCCGCGGGCTGCGGCAACCACGGGGCGGCGGGCGGCGGCGGTGCGACGGGCAGCAGCGGTCCGGTAGCCGCCTGTATGGGCGCCGCGGGCGCCGTGCCCGACGGCGGACCGTCAGTCGGCGGTGCGGTGGCCGGCGGTGGCGCCACCCCCAGGGTCATCGGGTTGTACGAGTAGTTCAGGAAGTACGGATCGCCGGGCGCCGGAATCAATCTCGCGTTCTCATCACCCCAGCGCGTGCCCAGCAGCAACGTTTTCTTCAGCCGCGGGTAGGTCAGGTCGAACGTCGCGAACAGGTTGATGTAGTCACCGCGGGTGATCCGGTCGGCGAACGTCGGACCGTACGGGAACGCCGTCGCCCACAACAGCGCGAGGTTGAGGTCAGGGCCGATGTCGGCGAGCGCCCCGAGTACCGGCCCGAGGTTCTCCAGATCCTTGACCAGGTCGTCGCCGGCCGTGTTGACCAGATCCGCTGCCGTATCACCGAATTGGCCGAGCTTGGTCAACGCGGTGGTCAACCTCGGCCGCTCCTTGATGAGCACCTCCAACGCCGGCGGGATGTCGCGCAGTGCGCGGTTGATGTCCTCGCGCTGACCGGCGAAGGTGCCCGCGACGCGATTGAGCTGATCGATGGAGGCGATGATGTTGTCACGCTGGGTATCGAGCACGCCGACGAAGTTGTCCAGCCGCGTGAGCAGTTCCCGGATCTGCGGTTCGCGACCGGACAGCGCGGTGTTGAAGTTGTGGATGATGTCGCCGATCTGACCCAGCCCCCCGCCGTTGACCACGGTCGCCAGCGACGACAGGGTGCGTTCGGTCGACGGGTAGGTCGACGAGTCGCTCAGTGGGATGGTGGCGCCCGGTTGCAGTCGGCCGTCGGGCTTCTCGCCCAGCGGCGGGTTGAGCGCCAGATGCATCGACCCGAGCAGGCTGGTCTGGCCGACCGTCGCCACCGCGTTGCCGGGAACGGCCACATCTGGCTTCACCGATATCTCGACGTCGGCATGCCAGTTGTCCACGGTCATCTTTCGGACACTGCCCACCACGACGTCGTCGATGAGAACCGGCGAATTTGCTTCCAAGGTCGCGACATTGGCGACCTGAACGTGGTAGATCGCGGCGTCGGGCCCACGGCCGACCGCGCCGGGCAGCGGCAGTGAGTTCACGCCTTGGAACGAACATCCGGTCAGCGTCACGGCCAGGCTCATACCGGCGACCGCCAACCTCGTCACGTGGTCACGGATCATGCTGGTGGCGCCCCCTCGGCAGGCAGCAGCGGTGCGTTGGGGTCCGCCGGAGCGGGCGCCGGCGTCGGCGGCAGCAGCAGTCCCTCGACGGTCTGTGGCTGCGCGGGCAGGTTGCTGATCACGTTAGGCGGACCGGGGATCGGCGCGCCGGGGAACAGCGCGGGTGACGGGATCGCCGGCGCGTCGTCGGGCTTGTACAGTCCCGGCGGCCCTGGCGGCTTGGGCCCCCAACCCGGGGGCGGCGGGACGTCGCCGGCACCGGTGTAGGCCGACACCGACGGCGGCGGTTCCGGCGGGTCGTTGGGCCCGGCTCCACCCGGCGCGAGCGCGGGATCGGTGTAGATGATCCGGTCCGGGTTGACCGCGGGCCGCAGATACGCGTTGATCGGCAAGGGAATGTTGTTGACGTTGAGCAGACGCAGCACCGGTCCGAGATACTGCGCACAAAGCTTCGCGGTCTCGGGGGCCGTCGTGTTGGCGACGGCGCCGATCATGCCGCAGAACATCTGCACCGGATTGTTGAAGTTGACCAGTGAGAAGGCGCCGGTCACCGACCCCCCGTTGGGGTAGTAGATGTTCTGGAAGTTCGCGATCGCGTTCGGCGTGATGTGCAGGACGTTTTCGAGCGCCATGCGGTGGTCGACGAGGATCTGCGTCAGATCCGCCAGCCGCTGCACCTGCTCGGTGGTCTGTTCGCGGCTGCCCGCGACGAAGCGCTGCACTTCACCGACCGCCGTCGACACGTGGGTCAGCGCCGCGTCCAGATCGGACCTGCTGTCGTTGATGACGCTGGTCAGGGTCGCCAGCCGGTTCTGGAACAGCACGATCTGCTCTTTGCTGTCGCGCAGCGCTGAGACGAACACCTGAAGGTTCTTGATGATGTCAACGATGTTGCCGCTGCCTTCGGCGAAGATCCTTGCCACGCCGGACAGTTGAGCCAGCGTCTGCCGGAGCTTCTCGCCGTTGCCGCCCATCGCGTTCGCGGCGCTGTCGATGAACCGCGATACCGAGGTGTCGGACACGCCAGTCTTCGGGCCCAATTCGTCTGACAGGCGGAGCAGTTGACTCTTCACCTCGTCCCACTCGACCGGTACCGCGGTCCGGTCGCTGGGAATCACCGCGCCGTCGGCCATGGTGGGCCCGTCACCCTTGCGGTAGGCCGGGGTGAGCTGCACGTAGCGCGCGGCCACCAGGTTCTGCGCGACGATGACGGCCTTGGCGTCGGCCGGCACCGGTACCCCGCGGTCGACCTTGAGCACCATCTTGGTCTGGGTCCCCTCCGGTGCGATCGTTTCGATCGTGCCGACCTGCACCCCGGAGACCCGGACCTCGTCGCCCGGGTAGATCGCGCTGGCGGTCGGGAAGTACGCGGTGATCGTGGTCGGCCCGAAGAACACCTGGCGCACCAGGATCGCTGCGCCGGCGACCAGACCGATGGCCAGCAGGATCGCCGTGCCGGCCACCAGCGGCTTACGGGTTGCCATCATTGGGAAGGTCTCCTGGCTGCGGAATGCCGTTGACAGGGAAGGGCAGTTCGGCGCGCGGCCCGGCCTGGTCCGGCGGCTGGCCGGCGTCCATGCCGCGCCGGAACCCGAACGCGTAATCGAGGAACGGCTGCAGGATCTGGCCGAACACCAGGTTGGGCACCAGCGCGTTGTAGTAGGCACCGTTGGCCACGATCTCGCCCTGGGTGAGGTAGTACTTGGCCGCGCCCGGCAGCATCTTGGCCAGGTTGTCGCGGTTCTTCACGAGCATCGCGGTGACGGTGTTCAGGTGCTCCAATGCGGGTGCCAGCTCTGCCTCGTTATCGGCGACCAGGCCGGTGAGGTGCTGCGACACCGCCGACGTCGCGTCCAGCAAGCTGGTGATCGCGTAACGCCGCTCGTTGAGCACCGCTACCAAGTCGTTGGCGTTGAGGATCAACGTGTTGACCTGTTGGCTTCGCTCGGCGAAAATCCCGGTCACGTCGCCCGCGGTCCGCAGCAGTTCGGCGAGGCTCTCGTTGCGGTTGTTCAGCGATGTCGACAGCCGGGACAAGCCATCGAACGTCGGGCCCAGTTGCGGCGCAACCTGATCGAGCGTGGTCGCCAGCGTGTCCAACGACTGGTTCAAGCTGCCGGTGTCGGTGGCGGCGGTGTTGGCAGTCAGCTCGCTGACCGCGTCGGTCAACGAGTACGGCGACGACGTCCGCGATGTCGGGATCGTCTCGCTACGGTCCAGCGTGCCGCTGCCCTCGGATTCCAGCGCCAGCACCCGCTCGCCGAGCAGCGTGCCGGTGCGGATGTGCGCGGTGGTGTCGGAGCCGAGCGCGTACTTGCCGTCGATCGTGAAACCCACCAACGCATCGCCGTTCACGAGTTCCACCGACGACACCGAGCCGACCTTGATACCCGACACCGTCACGTCGTTACCGACGGTGATCCCGCCGGCTTCGGTGAACAGCGCCTGGTACCGCAGCGCGGTGGCCCAGGACAGCAGCCGCTCGGGTTGAAGCCCGACGGTGATCACCAAGATGATCAGGACGACGCCGATGAAACCGGCCCGCATCAATTGGGCGCCACGGTATTTCAGCATTACTCGTCCACGCACCTTCCCGTTTCTTGCCTGATCCACGGGAACACCACGGTGCGGCCCTCGAGATCGCTGGCACGGAACGACACACCGCAGATGTAGTACGGGAAGAACGCCCCGTAGGACCCGACGCGCGCCAGCTTGCGGTAGATCTCGGGCAGGCGCTGGATGGTGGCGTCCAGCCGCTCGAGGTCGGTGTTGACCAGCGGGGCGAGCCGCGCCAACTGGTCGACGGTGTTGTTCAGCGGTGCCCGGCCGCGGCTGAGAAGATCAGCCAGCGAGGTGGTTCCGTTGTCGAGCGCGTCGATCGCGGTGCCGATGGGGTCGCGGTCCTCGGCCAGTCCCTTGACCAGTTGATCCAACCGGTCGATCGCGCCGGAGAACTCCTCACCGTCCTGGGACAGGGTGTCGAGCACCGTGCGCAGATTGTCGATCAGCTGCTCGATGACCTGGTTGCTGTCGGCCAGTGAGTTCGTGAACGACGACGACTTGGACAGCAGTGATTCGAGGGTGCCGCCCTGTCCCTGCAGTATCTGGACCAGCGAGGTGGTGAGCCCGTTGACATCCTCGGGGTTGAGCCCCTGGATGACGGGTTTGAGTCCGCCGAGCAGCAGGTCGAGGTCCAGTGCGGGAGCGGTCCGCTCGACGGGTATCTGGGCGCCGGCGGGCAGTATCTTCACCGAGTCCGGGGTGTCGATCAACTCCAGGTAGCGGTCCCCGACCAGGTTGAGGTAGCGGATCGCGGCCTTGGTGCCGGTGGTCAGCTTCGTCTTGGTGTCGGCGTCGAACTCGACCAGCACCTTCCGGTCGGCTTGCAGCGAAACGCCTTTGACGGTGCCCACCCGGATCCCGGCGATGCGGACGCTGTCGCCTTCCTTCAACCTCGAGGCGTCCTCGAAGACCGCCGAATACCCTTCCGTAGAACCGGTTCTCGTCTCGCTGAAGACGACGAACAGGAAGGCGGTCAACACGGCCATCACCAACCCGAAGATGGTGAACTTGATCAGGGTTCCCGTTGAGCGCGTCATCCCGGCATCCCGATCTGCGCGGTGTTGCGCGGCGGCCCGTCGAGCGGTCCGAACAGCCAGTTCTTGAGGCCCTCGGAGTTGAGCAGGATGCCTGCGTTGCCGTACTTGTTCGGGTCGCTGCCGACGTCACCGACGATCATCGGCGGAACGAATTCGGGTGGCATCTCGGGCAGTCCGAGCTCATCGCAGAAGTCGGCGCCGCCGCTCTTGGCGGCGACCTTCGGCAGGTCCCCCGGGTAGCGGTAGCGCTCGACGCCGAGCGTCAGGCCCGCGTTCACGATGATCCCGGAGTACTGCGGAGCCGACTTGGAGAACGGCACCAGCCCTCCGATGCCGCACCACAGCGACTTGCGATACGTGCTGAGCAGTTCGACGGTCGGCACCAGCAGGTGGGTGACCTCGGCGAGCGCGTCCTTGTTTCCGCCGATCACTTCGTTACCGAGGTCTGCCAAACCGATTGCGCTGACCAGGAATTCGTCGAGCTCATGCTGCTGGTCGACGATCGAGTTACCTACCTCGGTCGTGCTGCGGATCGTCGACATGAGGTCCGGGGCGGCGTCGCCGTAGGCGCTGAACGTCGGCACCGCGGCCTCGATGTCGTGCGCCAGATTGGGCAGGCTCGGTTCGATCTTGGCGAGCAACTCGTTGAAGTCGACCAGCGTCTTGCCGAACTGTTCGCCTCGGCCGTTGAATGCGGTGGCGATGGCGCCGAGGGTCTGGTTCAGCTTGGCCGGGTCGATCTTGTCCAGCACCTGGACGAGCTGCTGGAACACAGTGTTCACCTCGACCGTGACGTGCTGGCTCTGGATCACCTGGCCGGCCCGCAGTGTCTGGGCCGACGGATTCTGCGGCGACTTCATCTGGACGAACTTGGCACCGAAGACCGTCGACGACGTGATGTCGACCGAGACGTTGTCCGGGATGAGGTGCAGCGCACCGCGATCCATTGCGAGGTTGAGTTCGGCGGTGCCGTCCGGGCGCTCCTTGATCGACTCCACCTGTCCCACCTGGACACCGCGCATTCTGACCTTGGCGTCGGGGTTCATCACCAGACCGGCCCGGTCGGAGATCACCGTCACCGGGACGGTGTCGGCCCAGTCGCCCCGGAACAGGCTGATGGCCAGGGCGACGATCAGGCCGATGGTCACGACCAGCCCCAGACCCGTCAGCGGGCGAACCACATTGCTGTTCATCTGCCAGTTATCCCGAGAGGTTGAAGTTGCCGTTGGAACCGTAGATGGACAGCGACACCAGCAGGGTCACCGATACGACGACGACCAGGGAGGTGCGGACCGCGTTGCCGACCGCGACCCCGACGCCGGAGGGTCCGCCGGAGGCGAAGTAGCCGAAGTAGGTGTGGATCAACAGGATGGTGATCGCCATCAGCACGGCCTGCAAAAACGACCACAGCAGGTCGATCGGGTTGAGGAACGTGTCGAAGTAGTGGTCATAGAGGCCGCCGGACTGGCCGAACAGCACCACCGTGGTGAACTGCGACGCCACGAACGACAAGATCACCGCGATCGAGTACAGCGGGGTGATCGCCACCATCCCGGCCACGATGCGCGTGGAAACCAGATACTCCACCGGCCGGATCGCCATCGATTCCAGCGCGTCGATCTCCTCGTTGATGCGCATCGCACCCAGCTGCGCGGTCACCCCGGCACCGAACGTGGCGGCCAGCCCGATCCCGGCCACCACCGGCGCGGCGATGCGCACGTTGATGAACGCGGCCAAAAACCCCGTCAGCGCCTCGATACCGATATCACCAAGAGAGCTATAGCCTTGCACCGCCAGCGTGCCACCGGCCGCCAACGTCAAGAACCCGACGATGGCGACCGTGCCGCCGATCATCGCCAACGTCCCCGCACCCATCGAGATCTCGGCGATCAACCGGATGATCTCCTTGCGGAAGTGCATCGCCGCGTGCGGCACCCCCGCCAGCGCACGCAGGTAGAACAGCATGTGGTCGCCGATCCGGCTGAGCAGATCCACCGGCCGGCGCGCCCCACGCGTGAGCCGCGGATAGGTGCTGCGCAGAACTGCCAAAGTCCCCATCGATCGCTCCCGCTAACCCGCCGTCATCCTGATGCCGATCGCGGTGACGACCACGTTGATCACGAACAACGCCATGAACGCATACACCACCGTCTCGTTGACCGCGTTACCCACCGCCTTGGCCCCACCCCCGCTGATCGTCAACCCCCGAAAACACGCCACCAGACCCGCGATCAACCCGAACAACGCCGCCTTCACACACGAGATCACCACCTCGGGCACCCCGGTCAACAACGTGATCCCCGCCGCGAACGCCCCCGGATTGACATCCTGGATGAACACCGAAAACGAATAACCCCCCAAAATCCCGATGATCACCACCAAACTGTTGAGCAACAACGCCACCAACCCCGAGGCCAACATCCGCGGCGTCACCAACCGCTGCACCGGGTTGATCCCCAACACCTCCATCGCGTCGATCTCCTCACGGATCGTGCGCGACCCCAAATCGGCACACATCGCCGTCGACCCCGCACCAGCCACGATCAACACCGTCACGATCGGACCCACCTGCGTCACCGCACCAAACGCCGCACCCGCCCCCGACAAATCCGCAGCACCCAACTCCCGCAACAAAATATTGAGCGTGAACGACACCAACACCGTGAACGGAATCGCCACCAACAACGTCGGCGCCAACGACACCCGCGCAATAAACCAGCACTGCTCCAAAAACTCCCGCCACTGAAACGGCCGCGCGAACACATACCGCACCGCATCAGCCGACATCGCGAACAACGCACCGACCGCCTGCATCGGACCCGCCAGATTCCGCAACGGCGGCAAACCAGCCGACCACCGCTCCGGCCCGCTAGCTTGCGCCATTACCGACTCCCTCCAGGATGGTCACCGCCGCAACAGCTGTCGGTCCGCCGATATTGTGCGCCAGGCCAATCCGTGCGCCATCCACCTGGTTCACGGCCTCACCGCGGAGCTGTGCGAACAGTTCGACGCATTGCGCGACGCCGGTGGCGCCCGGCGGATGCCCCTTGGCCTTCAACCCGCCACTCGGGTTCACGGGCAGCCCCCCACCGATCGTCGTGACTTCCGCTTCGACGAGTTTGTGGCCCCCGAACCGCTCGGCGAATCCCAGATCTTCATAGCTGATCAGCTCGATGCCCGTGAAGAAATCGTGAACTTCGGCGACGTCCACATCCGACGGCGTCAGCCCCGCCATGGAGAAAGCCTGCTTGGCGGCGCGCACGGTGGCCGGCATCGTCGTCATGTCCGACTTGTGCTGATGCATCACCGAGTCCAGGCCCAGGCCGACGCCGCGGATCCAGACCGGCCGATCGGTGAACCGGTCGACCACCTCTTCGGCGGCCAGCACGAGCGCGGCGGCGCCGTCGCTCTGCGGCGCGCAGTCATAGAGCCCGAACGGGGTGACGACGATCGGCGCCGCGAGCGCTTGTTCGACGGTGATCTCGAAACGCAAGCGTGCCTTCGTATTCTGCACACCGTGCCGGTGGTTCTTCACCGCGATCATCGCCAGGTGCTCACGCGTCGCGGGTGATTCGTGTAGGTACCGGCGCACGTGCAGCGCGAACCCGGCCGGCGAGACGACCCCGAGCGGGTAGTCGCGCGCCATCGCCTCCCACTCCCAGAGCATGTCGCGCGAGGTGGTGTCGCGGAGCTTGTCGGCACCCATCACCAGCGCGACGTCGAAGGCCCCGGAAGCCACCCCGAACAGCGCGTTGCGGATCGCATCATTGCCTGTGGCGCAGGAGTTCTCGACACGGGTGACGGGCAGATCCGGCAGGCCGAGGGAGTCGGCGAGGATACCTGCCGGAAAGCCGTCGGCGGTTCCCATCGCGCCGAACCAGGCACCCTGCAGATCGCTCTTGTCGAGTCCCTTGTCCACGCTGGCCGCGCATTCGGAGAAGGCCATCGGCAGCAGGTCTTTCAGACCCAGCGCGAAATGCTCGCCGAACGCCGTCATTCCGGCCCCGACAACGGCCACGCGTCTCACGCCGCCACCGCTTCCGGCTCGAACATGTAGCCGTAGTCAGGCACGCCGGAGCGCACCGCGACCCGCCGCAGCGCCAGCCGTCCCCTGGTGCCGATGTCGACGGTGCCCGGTTCCGCGCCGGTCACCTTGACCAGCGCGCGCACGCCGACTCCGTCGAGTTCGACGATCACCAGCGAGTATGGAGTGCGCAGACCCGGCACCGGCATGTGCACGGTGGTCTCGGTGTATACGGTTCCGTTGCGCGGCAACGGAATCAGTTCGTATCCGGTGGACAGCGCGCCGTTGGCGGCCAACCGGTAGCGCGGGGGGAAGTCCAGCTCGCCGGAGTCGCCGAACCGCCCGGCCTCCCAGCGCACCTTCGCCTCGAACGCGCGCTCGTAGGCCGCCAGCGAGATCGGGATCTCGGCGTCGGCCACGTATTTGCCGTCGGGCAGCGGCCGGGCGGGCGGCTCGCGCCGCAGCAGCTCGGCCACCCCGCCGGTGACGTTGAGCCCGGACAGGCTGGCCTGCTCGACGGCCACCAGCGGCCCTGTCGTCTGCCGCTCGGCCAGACCGGCCAACGCGAACAGGCTGGCGCTCGCACCCGTGGTCGGCAGCGCGGGCGGGTCCCCGATCGTCAGTTCGGCGGCGCGCGCGTGGTCGACGCCGGCCACCGCCACCGGCGTGTCCAGCCAGGCCGCTTCCAGCGACGCGATGAGTCCCCGCTCGTGCAGCAACCGCGGATCGCCGTAGTCGTGCACGTCGCCGGTCGCCTTGCGGGTACGCACGGGCAGGCTGCGCGCCACCCGCGCCGCGGTGCGGACCTGCAGTCCGCGTTCGGCGGTCAGGATCGCCGCCGCCCCGGCGGGGTCGAGATCGGTCCCGATGATCAACGTCCTCGGCCGCGCCGAACTGACCGCGTCCAGGGTGGCAGGCGCACCGCCGAGGCGCTCGTCGACCTCCAGTTCGGGATCGAGTCCCAGGCCGGCCAGCAGCACCGCGGCGTTGCTGCTGTCCAGCAACGGCAGATCGCGGCTGACCAGAACCACGCGCTCGACCGCGCCGCTGGCAACCAGCGCGGCGCGGCCTGCTTCGACCGCGAGCGTGATCGCGTCCTCGTCGTCACCGGCCACCCGGTGTCGGGGCGCACCCCAACACGGCAGGTAGGTGCCGATCGACGCGACGTGGGGCATGGGACTCTCTTTCGAACCTAGGTGACGGCGCCGGCCGTCTTGAGCTCGATGATGCGGTCCCAATCCAAGCCGAGTTCCTGCAGGATGTCGTCAGTTTGCTCAGCAAACCCCGGCGCCGGACCCGTTTCGGGTGCGCTGACGTCAAACTGCACCGGATTCGCGACCAATTCGAGTTCGCCCGCTTGGACTAGGTACTCATTGGCGCGGATCTGGGCGTCCTCGACCGCCTGCAGCGTGTCCTGCACCGGCGCCCAGGGCCCGAGCAGTGTCGCGAACCGCTCGCTCCACTCGGCGAGCGGACGCTTGGCCATGGTCTCCTTGAGGATCTCCGCGGCCGCCTCGGTGTTCTCCGCGATCGACTCCGCGGTGGCGAATCGCGGGTCGTCGGCGAGTTCGTCGAGTCCCATGTGCTTGCAGACATCGGCCCAGAACTTGGTCGGCTGCATCATCACGAACGAGATGTAGCGGTCGTCGGCGGTCGGGTACAGCCCGACGAGCGGGTTGATCGGCGAGCCGTGCACACCCGGCGGGAAGGCCTCCATGCGCTGGCCCAGATGCTTGGTCAGCGCGACCGTGTGCCCGAGCGACCACAGCCCGCTGCCGAGCAGCGACACGTCGACCACCGACGGCTCGCCGGTGCGTTCCCGCTTTAACAGCGCGGCCGCGATGCCGCCGGCGAGGTTCGTCCCGGAGATGGTGTCGCCGTAGGCCGGCCCGGGTGGGCCGACCATGCCCGGCGTGCCCGGCGGGGTGATCGTGGCGGCGGTGCCGGCGCGGCACCAGAACGCGGTCATGTCGTAGCCGCCCTTGACCGATTCCTCGCCGCGGGGGCCGAGCGCGCTGCCCCTGGCGTAGATGATCTTCGGGTTGACGGCGCGGATGTCGTCGACGTCGATGCCGAACCGCTGCCGGTGGCCCGGCAGGAAGCTGGTGAGGAACACGTCGGCCTTTTTTGCCAACACCATCAGTATCTCGCGCCCCTCGGGCACCGACATGTCCAGGCCGATGCTGCGCTTGCCCCGGTTGGCGTGCTCGATGTTGGGGTTCGGATCGCCCTCGACGCGCAGCAGCCCGGTCTGGCGCAGACCGCGCTGCGGGTCGCCGGTGACCGCGTGTTCGACCTTGATGACGTCGGCACCCCATTCGCGCAGCACCGCGCCCGCCGACGGCACGAAGCCGTACATCGCCACCTCGAGGACACGAATACCGTCAAGCGGCCCACTCATCAGCTCACCACCGTCGCAAAAGTCTTGGATTCCAGAAATTCCTCGAGCCCGGCGGTGCCCATCTCACGGCCGATGCCGGACTGCTTGTAGCCGCCGAACGGGCTGTCCGGGCTGAAGTAGTTGCCGCCGTTGATGGAGAACGTGCCGGTGCGGATGCGCCGCGCCACCGCCAGCGCCCGGTCCTGGCTGCCGAACACCGCACCCGAGAGGCCGTAGATCGAGTTGTTCGCGATCCGCACCGCGTCGTCATCGTCGTCGTAGGCGATCACGACCAGCACCGGCCCGAACACCTCTTCCTGGGCGATCTCGCTGTCGGGGTCGACGTCGGTCAGCAGCGTCGGCGTATAGAAGTAGCCGGGATCGACCTTCTCGCCGCCGGTGACCAGCGTGGCGCCGGCCTCGACGGCCCGCTTGACCATGCCGTCGACCTTGTCGCGCTGTTTCTCGCTGATCAGCGGCCCCATGTAGGTGCCCTGGTCGGCCGGGTTGCCGTAGCGCACCAGCCCGAAGTTGTTCTTGACCAGTTCGACGATCTCGTCGTGGTGTTTGCGCGGTACCAGCAGCCGCGACGTCAGTGCGCAGCCCTGACCGGCGTGGGTGACCATCGAGAATGCGCTGAACAGCGCCGCGGTGTTGAAGTCCGCATCGTCGAGCACGATCGCCGCGGACTTGCCGCCCAGTTCCAGGAACACCTTCTTGAGGGTTTCGCTGGCCGCGGCCATGATGCGCCGCCCGGTGGGCGTCGACCCGGTGAACGTCACCATGTCGACGTCGGCGCTGGTGGTCAGGACCGCACCGACCTCGGGGTCGGCGCCGCTGAGCACATTGACCACGCCGGCCGGGATGTCGGTGTGGTTGGCGATCAGTTCACCCAGCGCCAGCGTGACCAGCGGGGTGTCGGGCGCGGACTTGAGGATCAGCGTGCACCCCGCGGCCAGCGCGGGCGCCAGCTTCGCGAGCGCGAGCTGATTGGGGTAGTTGTAGGCGATGATTGCGGCCACCACGCCCGCGGCTTCCTTCTCCACCCAGCGGTGGTGCTGCATACCGCGGCTCTCGATGTTGCCGAGGTCCTCGGTCATCGGATAGGTCTTCAGCAGCTCGGCGTAGTAGCGGACGATCTCGATCGGCTGATCGAGTTGGGCACCCTGGCACAGCGCCTCGGTCGCGCCGACCTCGGCGATGGTCAGCGCGGCCAGTTCGTCGCGGTGCTCGACGAGCGCCCGGTGGAACTGCTCGAGGCAGCGGATCCGCAACTCGGTGTTGGTGTCCCAGTCCGTCTCGTCGAACGCCCGGCGGGCGGCGGCCACGGCGGCTTGCGCGTCGCTGACCGTGGCGTCGGGCGCATATCCGAGCACCTCGCCGGTGGCGGGGTTGAGGGAGGCGAACGTCGCGGCAGTCTCGACGAGCCGACCGTCGATCAGGAGCCGGCGATCCACGCTCGAGGGGTCGGCGGCGGGCTGGGCTTCCTCACTCGAGATGGTGGTCGCTTCCTGCATCATCCTCCTCAGTTGCGGAGCCTGAAGTTGCCCTGTGATGGAAACTTCATTCTCATCCTTGGCGAATCATACATTCGCCTTGAGAGAACTCAAGAAAATGAACGGAATCGCCGCTGCCTGCGGATAACGGTGCAACAATCGTCCGTCGATCGTCTCATCGATGCGAACCGCCGCGCCGCGTTGTCTTGCGGAGTTGCACAGCACGAGAGTACGGTTCTCATAATCGGAAGGATGATTCTTGATGCGTGGAGGCCAGCTGCAGCGATGAAGAACGCCGTCGTCACCGGAGGTGGTTCCGGTATCGGACTGGCCGTCGTGCAACGCCTGCGCGCTGACGGGATGCACGTCGCCACCATCGACATCGCCCCTTCGGAGGACGAATTCGCCTACACGGCCGACGTCACCGACCGTGCCGGTGTCGAGGAAGCACTGGCCGCGATCCGCGCTCAACTCGGGCCGGTCACCGTTTTGGTGAACGCCGCCGGCCTGGAGAAGTTCAAGCGCTTCGCCGACCTGACGTTCGACGATTGGCAGCGCGTGATCGACGTCAATCTCAACGGCGTCTTCCACTGCATCCAAGCGGTGTTGCCCGACATGGTCGAAACGGGTTGGGGCCGCATCGTGAACATCTCGTCGTCGAGCACCCACTCGGGCCAGCCGTATATGTCGCCCTATGTCGCGGCGAAGTCCGCCGTCAACGGGCTGACCAAATCGCTTGCCCTGGAATACGGCCCCAGCGGCATCACGGTCAACGCGGTGCCGCCGGGCTTCATCGACACCCCGATGCTGCGCAAGTCCGAGGAGCGCGGCTATCTGAAGGTGCAGCAGAGCATCGAGTCCACACCGGTGCGGCGCATCGGCAGGCCCGAGGACATCGCGGCCGCCTGCGCCTTCCTGGTCTCCGAGGAGGCCAGCTACATCACCGGACAGATCTTGGGCGTCAACGGCGGCCGAAACACCTGATCAGGCAAGACGAATCGCATGTCGGCAGCGAGTGCTAAGGAAAGGATTCTTCAGTGGGACGCGTACAGGGAAAGGTCGCATTCGTCACCGGCGCGGCGCGCGGACAGGGACGTAGTCATGCGCTGCGGCTCGCCGAGGAGGGCGCCGACATCATCGCGGTCGACCTCTGCGAGAACATCGACACCATCGGCTACCCGATGGCCACGCCGGAGGATCTCGAAGAGACCGCCGCGTTCATCGAGAAGACGGGTCAGCGCGTCGTCACCGCGAAGGCCGACGTGCGGGAGGCCTCGCAACTGAAGGCCGCACTCGAGGACGGCATCGCCCAACTCGGCGGGCTCGACATCGTGGTCGCGCAGGCCGGTGTGGCGGGCATGAAAGGCCAACCGCCGCTGCAGGCGTGGATCGACGTGATCAACACCAACCTGATCGGCACCATCAACGCCATCCAGGTCTCGCTGCTGCACCTCAAGGAGGGCGCGTCGATCATCGCCACGGGGTCCACCGCGGCCCTGATGGACACCCATCAGAAGGACAACCCGGGCAACGACCCCGGCGGTATGGCCTATGTCCACTCCAAGCGCGCCCTGTCGGCCTTCGTCCACGATCTCGCCACCGAGCTTGCGCCACGCGGGATTCGGGCCAACGTCGTGCATCCGACCAACTGCAACACCAACATGCTGCAGAGCGAGCCGATGTACCGCTCGTTCCGGCCCGATCTGGAGAACCCCGAGCTCAAGGACGCCGAACCGGTGTTCTACGTGCAGCAGGCGATGAAGGTGCCGTGGGTGGAGCCGGTGGACATCAGCAATGCGGTGCTGTGGCTGGCCTCCGATGAGGCGCGGTTCGTCACCGGCGCGCAGCTGCGGGTCGACGCCGGCGGGTACCTGAAGTGGTACGACTACCACAACTGAGCGGAAGGAACTGCGACGGTGAAGGTTTCGGTTGACGGAACGCGCTGCCAGGGACACACCCTGTGCGCGATGATCGCGCCCGATTCGTTCGAACTCGACGATGTGGACGGCCACGCGTCGCCGGTGAACGAGGTGGTGCCCCCCGACCAGGAGGACGTGGTCCGGGAGGCCGCCCACTCATGCCCCGAACAGGCCATCGTCATCGAATGACGCCGGGCCCTTCGCCAGGCTTGCAGGCCACCGAAAGCGATTAGGAGACACGCCGTGACCATCGAGAGCGATGTCGCGACCGACGACGACCGCAAGAAGAACCGGTATCACTTCGACCGGCACACCCCCGAGTACCGGCTGCAGTTCGAGAAGATCACCGAGGAGATGCACGCCCGCTGCCCGATGGCGTGGACCGACACCTACAACGGGCACTGGGTCGCCGCCGACAGCAAGCACGTCTTCGAACTCGCCCGCTGCCCCGCGGTGTCCAACCATCACGACATCAGCGGTGAGACGCCGTTCCAGGGCATCACGATCCCGAAGGCCAGCCGAGCGACCGTGGTGCGCGGCGGCATCCTCGAGATGGACGAACCCGAACACAGCGCGTATCGCGGTGCGCTGAACCCGTATCTGTCACCAGCGGCGATCAAACGCTGGGAGCCGTTCGTCAACGAGATCACCCGCGCCGCGCTCGATGAGCACATCGCCTCGGGGCGCATCGATTTCGTCGAGCATCTCGCCAACGTGGTGCCCGCCGTGTTCACCCTGGCGATGATGGGCATCGACCTCAAGAAGTGGAACGTCTACAGCGAGCCCACGCACGCCTCGGTCTACACGCCCGAACACGCACCCGAGCGCGAGAAGATCAACGAGCAGCACCGCGAGATGGGCATCGATCTCATCAACAACATGATGGAGATCCGGGAGAATCCCCGGCCCGGGTTGGTGAACGCGTTGCTGCAGTTGCGCATCGACGGCGAACCCGCGCCGGACATGGAGATCCTGGGCAACCTGGGCCTGATCATCGGCGGCGGGTTCGACACCACCACCGCGCTGACCGCCCACGCGCTGGAATGGCTCGGTGAGCATCCCGACGAACGCGACCGCCTCAGCCGCGATCGCGACACGCTGCTGCATCCCGCCACCGAGGAGTTCCTGCGGTTCTTCACCCCGGCGCCCGGCGACGGTCGCACGTTCGCCGAGGACGTCGAGGTCGAGGGCCAGCAGTTCAAGCAGTACGAGCGGCTCTGGCTGTCCTGGGCGATGGCCAACCGCGACCCCGCGGTGTTCGAGAAGCCCAACGAGATCGTCATGGACCGGAAAGGCAACCGGCACTTCAGCTTCGGTATCGGCGTGCACCGCTGCGTCGGCTCCAACGTCGCGCGCACGGTGTTCAAGTCGATGCTGACCGCGGTGCTGGACCGGATGCCCGACTACGTCTGCGACCCCGAGGGCACCGTGCACTACGACACCATCGGGGTGATCCAGGGCATGCGCAACCTGCCTGCGACGTTCACCCCGAGCGAGCCGCTCGGGCCGGGGCTCGACGAGACGCTGGAGAAGTTGCAACGCATCTGCGACGAGCAGGAACTGGCCCGGCCGATCACCGAACGCAAGGAAGCCGCCGTCATCGACTGAACGGCGACGCAACCGCGCGGTGGAGTGCTTTGATGGCAGTTCGGTAGGCGACAGGAAGGCCCGAGATGACGCGGACCATGCTCACCAAGCTCACCGCTGTGCTGGCCGCACTCGTGCTGGCCGGCGGGATCGCCACGCCGGCACCGGCAAACGCGATGATGAAGCTGGGCAACTACGACCTGCTCACCAACCGGTACGACCGGGCGTCCTGGGTCTGGTTCATCACGAACTGCTTCCCCGACAAGCAACCGGACTGCGTGCACGTCAGCGCACGGCCGCGGCTGAAGTTCTACGCCTATTACGAGGGCGCCGCCCAGCTCGTCAACGGGCGCTACACGATGACCGTCGATGTGCCGGACGGCCTGCGCTGCCCCGGCTACAACCTGCCGACCCGCGAGACGTACTCGTGGGACGAGATCTCGCTCGGCGGCACCATCGAATCCCATTACGACGTGGGATGTTTCAACGGGCCGCCCGGCATGCAGTTCTGGACCTTCGCCCTGCAACGACTCTGATCATCAGCCGGCGTACCGGCGCCGGACCCCGGTGAAGCGTTGCCACATCTGCTCGGCGCGCTGTTGCGGTGTCACCGTCGCGGTGTCCGGCGGCAACGCGTCGGCGAGTTCGGCGCGCTTGACCAACCGGGTGCGCAGCGGAACCGGTTCCCCGTCGAGCATGTGCCGGTAGGTGAGGTTGCCGCGTTCGAAGCCCTGCGTGTCGATCCAGTTGTGGTAGCCGGGATCGTCGTGCGACAGCACCAGGCGCACGACGCCGTCCGCGTCGACGGCGGTGCGACTCGGGGTGTAGCTGACCGGTCGATACAGGTAATCCATGCTGGTGAAGAACGCCCCCATGTTCGTGAGCATCCACAAGCCGTCGTGAGCCTCGAACTCGATGATGAGCGCCTCGTCGCCGGCGAGCCGCCAATGCATGTTGGCCGCTGCGCGACCACGTTTCGCGTCCGCGCCGGTCGCCGCGACGTCGGGGAACCGGTTCAGGTGCTCGGGGTCGACACCGCCGTGGGTGAACGGGTACTCGGGCCAGTCGCTCATCATCGCGGTGAGGAAGTCGCCCGCCCACTCGATCGCCGCCGTCATGTCCGCCGGTGTGGGCAGCGGGCGCGGGGTCGTCATGTCGACCCGTTCGATGCGCATCCTTGCAGGCACCTCGTCCCACCGGTCGAAACCCTGGCGGATGAACAGTTTTCGTGAGCCTGCGGTGGTCGGTAGCCAGTTCGGTTCCCGTCGCGGGCCGCCGACGTAGATCTCGAAGCCGCCGTCATCGTCGATGCGCAGCTGGGTGCCCGACAGATTCGCCTCCGGCACATCACCGAACGGCTCGTGCAACACGCCCGGGCCGACCGGCCGCGGCCCCTGCACCGTGATGTTGAAAAACGCCGCGGTGCCGCGGTCACCGGTGATCCGATACGTCGAGGACCCGTCGATCCACGCCTGCTGGTACAGGAAGTCGGCGCAGTCACCGCCGAGTTTGCGGGTGGGGTGGCAGAACGTGTGGATCGCCGGGTAGCGGGTGTCGCGGGTTTCCAGCGCGAGGTCGAACGCCTGGCCCAGGTTCTGGGTGAGGAACCGGAAACCGTCGACCCGCTGCACACCCGACGCCGGGTTGTGATCCTTGAACACCCGCGAGCCGGCGTCTTTGAGCTTGTCGCAGAACGTGTCCCACGCCGATCTCAGTGCCGCGTCGTCGGGTCCGTCTCCGAATGCCATCGCCGAGCCCTAGCCGTCGAGTCCGTTGAGTCCGTTGAGCATGGCCGACATGATCGCGCAGGCGCGACGCGCCGCAGGCAACCGGCCCTCCCGGTCGATGCGCGGGCCGATCAGTTCCAGGTCGAAGCCGTGCCGGTATCCGGCGCCGAGCACCGAGGCGACGAAGGCCTCGATGGGGATCGCGCCGTCGCCGGGCACCGCACGGGCCGGCAGTGCGCGGTCGCCGAGGACGTAGTCGCTCAGCTGGATCAGCTCGGTCCGGGGCAGCGCCCGGTGCACCAGCGCGGGCAGGTCGGCCTCCGCCCAGCAGTGGAACAGGTCGATGCAGATCCCGAGGCCGGCCATCTCGGCCAACGTGATGGTGTCGCGCAGGCTGTGCGCGATGTGGATGTCCGCGTACAGGGCCGAGGCGTTCTCGATCGCCAGCGCCACTCCGGCCGATTCGGCGGCGCGCGCACACGGCGCGACGGACTCGCAGAACCGCTCGGCCGCGTGCGCCCAGGTGAGGTCGCCGCGGCCACCGGTCAACATGTAGACCACCCGCGCCCCGACCGACGTCGCCGCGTCGATCACCCGCAGCAGCGCTTCCGGTGTGTCGAACAGGTGATAGACGGACTCCACCGAGTACCGGCCACCCGAAACCAATTGCGGCACAGCACCGGTGAACAGCTGTTCGTCGATGAGGCTCAGGCGCCGCACCCCGAGTGCTTGCCAGTGCCCCTGCAGCGCGGTCATCGGCTCGCCGAAGAAGGTGACGCTGTGCACCGACAGCCGCTCGTCGGTCACCTCATGCCCTCTCTCACGCTCGCTTCTCGATCTCGACGCCGAACCGCTCGCGGAACGGGCGGAACTCGTCGTGCAGTGCGGTCAGATCCTCGCCGATGTCGGTCAGCAGCGACGTGGAATAACGGAACTTGCCGTGCCGGTCACCCGGGTTGGCGGCGAGGTAGGCGCGCATCGCTTCTTCGGCCTCGGCGCTCAGTTGCCTGCCGCGGAACTCGTAGTAGCGGCGGACGGTGCCGACCTGATCGCCGATGAAGTCGGTGTAGCGCACGTGCAGGATGCGGGGGTCGTCGACCAGCGGGTTGCTCATCGTGTTCGCGATGCTCTCGCGGGTCAACGCCAGGTGCATCTTCGCGGCGGCACGCAGGTCGACAGGCCCGACGATGCCCTCGAGGATGTCGGCCATCATCATGGTGCGCGACGCCGCCACCTGGACCGGGTCCCGGTGCAGCCACAGCAGCGTCGCGTCCGGATAGGCGTCGAAGAGTTCCTTGAGCCGAAACCCGTGGAATCCCTTGAGCACCCATTGTTTGCGCGGCCGCCGGTACTGCAGCTGTTGCAGCATCGACTTGTGGATCCGGTACTGCGCGGCGGCGTCGACAGGCAGGCCGCCGACGACCGTCTGCATCGGGACCCGCCACCACGCGGTCGGGGTGAGCACCCGGAAGTCGAACGCCCAGGTGCGTTCGTCTTCGGGCAGGCCGTCGCCGAGCATGTCGTTGTACGGGTGGCTGTGCAACCACTTCGGCAGCTTGGCGTTGATCTCGCGCCAGTCCGCGTCGGCTTGTGCGCGACGCGGGTCGTCGCCGTCGCCATCGACGGCGCCGGGCGGTGGCGAGGGGTACATCACCTCCCAGAAGCGCAGCGCGCGGGCGTCGGGGTCGACCGACATCAGCGCATGCATCAGCGTGGTGCCCGACCGGGGCTCGCCGGTGACGAACATCGGCTGCTCGATCACTTCCTCGGCGACCGGATAGCGGTGCCGATCGGCGATGAACTGCAGCCGCGAGGTGAGCAGCCAGTGGCACACCTCGGCGGCGCGCTGCCTACCGTCGGCGTCCATTCCGACCCCGTTGAGGTGGTCGATCACCAGAGAGAACCGTTCCGCCAGCGTGGGATCGCCGTAATCGGTGCACCCGGTTTCGGTCTCGGCGCGCTCGAGCAGGTCACGCGCCACCAGTTGCGCGCTCACCGGATGTCTCCGCACAGGGCCATCAGTTCGTCCTCCACTTCCCGCACGTTGGCGGCGGATTGGGCGGTGTACCGCAGGCCCGCCATGGCGCCGTAGTCCATGATCTTCGGTACGCGCAGCCCCGCGTCGACGTAGTCCTTGATGACACGCGCGAGTTGTCGCGGTGTGCCGTGCGGGACCATGGCCAGGACCATCTCCGGTTGGACCCGGTCGAGGAAGGCGACGATCCGTTCGCGGGTGAGCACTGCGGGATCGATGTCCTGGTATCCGCGCCAGTCCGACCCCATCGGATGCTCGAAGCCCGCCTTGCGCAGCACCTCGGCCGAAACCTGCAGCAGAAACGACTTGACCAGCGGGGCGTCGAGAATCTCGGCCAGCGCGGCGTCGTCGCGGCCCACCAGGCACACCTGGATGAAACACGGCGTGATCGCCGCGGGGTCGCGGCCCGCCTTCTCCGCGGAAAGCCGCACCGCGGCGAGCTTTTCGGCGTAGTCGTCGGGTGACCAAGCACCGGTCGGCCACCACCCGTCGGCGTAGCGGCCCACGATGTCGAGGGTGCGCGGCCCGCTGCCGCCGATCCAGATCGGCGGGAAGCGCCCGTCGTAGGGTTCGGTGTCCAGGCGGGCACGGTGCAGCCGGTAGAAGCGGCCGTCGAAGTCGACCGGGCCGTCGCTGTCCCAGAGCAGCCGGATCACCTGCAGCGCCTCCTCGAATCGGCTGACCGGCGTGGAGAAGTCGAAGCCGTAGGGCACCGTGTTCTCGGTTTCGCCGCTGCCGAGGCCGAGGATGAACCGTCCGCGCGAGAGGTGGTCGATGGTGAGCGCGCTCTGCGCGAGCAGCGACGGGTGGCGGCGCACGGTGTCGACGACGCTGGTCGCCAGCGGCACGTTCCTGGTGAGCACCGCCGCGGCCGCGGCGACGGCCATCCCGTCCAGGTGCCGGTGCGGTGACGGCGAAACCGTTGCCAGGTCCGTGAATTCGGGTGTCCAGATCGAATCGGGCCAGAAGCTGACCATGTGATCGGGCAGCCAGATCGAGTGGTAGCGCCCGCTGTCGAGGTCGTCGAGCACCGACAGGTCCAACGGCAGCGTGGTGCGCAGGTAGGCGGCCGGCTGCACTCTCACTCGACCACCCCTCCTTCGTGCGCCGAACGTGGGTTACCGTCACACGAAACCGCCCCCTGGCGTGACACAATCCCACACTCGCGCGTCACAGCCGCCCGACCTCGCGCAGGAAGGGCTGTGTGTGGGCGATCCGGCCGGTCAGAGTCTTCGGGTCGCCGGTACACAGCAGGTATGCGGTCTCGCTGATCAGCCCGATGTCCTCGGTGTCGGTCTTGGCCAGGTCGAGGCTGCCGGCGCCGGGCGTGGCCACCGGGTTGGACGGGGCGGCGGCGTTGACCGCGATACCGTCGTCGAACAGTTCGGCGGCAAGGCTTTTCGTCAGCCGATTCAGCGCGGCCTTCACGGTGCCGTAGATCCCGAACCCGGCGCTGCGGTCGAACTCGGCGAACGGCGGGCCCTGCGGCAGGTCACCGCCGACCGAGGTCAGGTTGAGCACCCACCCGCGGCCACGTTCGCGCATGGCGGGCACCGCCAACTGGGTGAGGTGCAGCGGCGCCACCACGTGCATCTCCATCATCAGCCGCACCCGCCGCTCAGGGAACGTGTCGAGGGGCCGCAAGAATGTGACGGCGGCGTTGTTGACGAGGATGTCCGGTGCGCCCACCCGCTCGACCACCTCGGCGAACAACCGCTCGCGTTCGGCGCTGTCGGACAGGTCGCCCGCCACCGCGATCGCGGCACCACCTAGGGTCTCGATCTCCTCGACCGTCTCCCGCAACGACCCTTGATATTTCGGGTCGGGTTCGAGGGTGCGGGCGGTCAGCGCGACCGTGGCGCCCTCGCGCGCCAGGCGCTGCGCGATCGCCTTGCCCAGTCCCCTGCTGCTGCCGGTCACCAGCGCGACCTTGCCCTCACACGTCATTGTGGGCCTCCCGGTGTCAGCTGCGCGGAATGCCCGCGAGTTTGTCGGCGAACTTGGCCTCGGCGGCGGCGCGCAGCCGCAGCAGATGCTGCGACGGGAACACGTCCGGCGCCGGTTCGACGTCCTTGAGCAGCAGCCGCGCCAGCGTCACTTTGTGCACCTCGGTCGGGCCGTCGGCCAACCCGAGCACGAACGACTCCGTCAGGTACTGCACGAACGGCATCTCGTGGGAGGTGCCCAACGACCCGTGCAGCTGCAGCGCCCGCGCGGACACGTCGTGCAACACCTTCTGCATCATCGCCTTGACCGCCGAGATGTCTGCGCGCACCGCCTTGTAGTCGTTGAACTTGTCGATCTTCCAGGCGGTTTGCAGGGTCAGCAGCCGGAACGCCTCGATCTCCATCCAGGAGTCGGCGATCATCTCCTGCACCATCTGTTTGTCGGCCAGCACCGAGCCCTGGGTGTAGCGCGACACCGCCCGCTCGGTGAGCATGTCGAAGATGCGCCGGACCAGGCCGACGGTGCGCATGGCGTGGTGGATGCGGCCGCCGCCGAGCCGGGTCTGCGCGACGACGAACGCACCGCCGCGGGGTCCCAGCATGTGATCGGCGGGCACGCGGACGTTCTCGTAGCGGACGTAGCCTTCGCGGCCGCCACCGCCCAGCGGCTGATAGCCGAGCCCGACGTCGCGCAGCACGTTGATCCCTGGCGTGTCCCCGGGCACGACGAACATCGAATACCGTTGGTATGGCGGCGCGTCCGGGTCGGTCATCGCCATCACGATGATGACCGACGCCATCGACGCGAACGACGAGTACCATTTCTCGCCGTTGATGACCCAGTGGTCGCCGTCCTCGGTGGCGGTGGTCGTGAAGACCTTCGGGTCGGCGCCGCCGTGCGGTTCAGTCATCGAGAAGCACGACACGATGCGGTTGTCGAGCAGCGGCTCCAGATACCGCTCCTTGAGCTCCGGGGTGCCGTAGTGGGCGAGGATCTCGCTGTTACCGGAATCCGGTGCCTGCGAACCGAACACGATCGGCGCGCATTCCGAGCGGCCCAGGATCTCGTTGAGCAGCGCGAGCTTGACCTGCCCGTAGCCGGGACCGCCGAGGTGCGGTCCGAGATGGGTGGCCCACAGCCCGCGCTCCTTGACGATCTCCTGCAGCGGCGGGATCAGCGCCTGGCGCACCGGGTCGTTGAGGTCGTGGGACTCCTTGACGATCAGGTCGATGGGCTCGCACTCCTCGCGGACGAACTGCTCCACCCACGCCAGTTGTTCGGCCCACTCCGGGTCGGTTGCGAAATCCCAGCCCACTGCCCGTCCTTCCGTCGGTGTTCAGGACCACTTCTGGCGCCGCGCCGCGGCATCCTCGGTGGCGTGGCTGAGCACCTGGTTGCGGTTCTCCAACTCCATCGCGACCGCCAGATCCGGCGCATCGGTGTTCGCCTGCAGCGCCCGCTTGGTCAGCTGAACGCCCAGGGTGGACAGCCCGGCGATGGTGGTCGCGATCTCGAGCGCACGCTCGAAAAGCCGGTCGGCGTCGACGACCTCGCTGACCAGACCCCGCCGCTCGGCCTCCTCGGCGCTCACCGTGCGTCCCGTCAGCATCCAGTCGGCGGCGACGCTGGTGCCCACGATCCTGGGCAGGTGATAACTCATCCCCATCTCCGCGCCGGAAAGCCCCAGCAGGATCGCGGCGTTGCCGAATGTCGTTGCATCCGCGCAGATCCTGATGTCGGCGGCCAGGCACAACGCTAGCCCCGCACCGACACATGGCCCGTTCACCGCGGCGATCACCGGCTGCGGCAGCGCCCGGATCATCTGGGGCAGCGCGGCCATCGATTCCTGAAACCGCATCCGATCGATGGCCGGGGCGGTCGCCGCCGGGATGCCCGGGCCGAAGTCGCGCACGTCCAGACCGGAGCAGAACCCGCGGCCTGCGCCGGTCAGGATGACGGCGTCGACCGACGAGTCGGCGGCCAGACCGGCGAGCGTCTGGGCGAGCTCGCCGCGCATCACCTCGTTGATCGCGTTCAGTCGCTGAGGCCGGTTCAGCTGCAGCGCAACGACTCCCGGCTGCGGCCGGCTGATCTCGACGGTTTCGGCCACCGGTGTCAGCGCCGCGGCAGTCCGAGCACCTGGGTGGCGATGATGTTGCGCTGGATCTCGGACGTGCCGCCGGCGATCGTGCCGCCGAAGCTGCGCGCATACCGCTCGAACCAGCTGGCGAAGTAGTGGTCGAGGTTCATGTGCGCGTACGGACCCGACGTGGACGGGTGTACCAGTCCGTCGGCGCCCGCGGCCGTCAACGCGTTCTCCATGGCCTGCCGCTCGGCTTCCGAACCCATGAGCTTGAGCACCGACACCGATGCGGTGTCCATCTCGCCGCGCGCGGCGCGGGCCAGCGCCGCCGACCCCATCGCCCGCAGCGCCTGATAGTCCATGATCGTGGTGGCGTACTGGTCGCGCTGAAGTTCGGTGCGCGGCTCGAAATCGGCGATCATGTTGTCGATCCGGTCGGCGAAGCCCAGCCACATCATGGTGCGTTCATGGCCCAGCGAACCGTTGGCCACGCCCCAGCCGCCGTTGAGCGGGCCGACGAGGTTCTCGGCGGGGACCCGCGCGTCGGTGAAGAACACCTCGTTGAAGTCGAGGTTCTCCTCACCGGTCATGTCGGCGAACGGGCGGCACACCACGCCAGGGGTGTCGGTCGGGATGATCAGCACGCTGATGCCCTTGTGTTTGGGCGCGTCCGGATCCGTGCGCACGAACGTCAGCAGGAAGTCGGCGTCGTGCGCGCCCGACGTCCACACCTTCTGGCCGTTGACGACGAACTCGTCGCCCTCCAGCACCGCGCGGGTGCGCAGCGACGCCAGATCCGAACCGGCGCTGGGCTCGCTCATGCCCAGCGATGCGGTGATCTCCGCCTTGAGCACAGGCACCGCCCAGCGGTGCTTCTGTTCGTCGGATCCGAACGAAAGCAGCGATGCGGCAATGATGTTGACGCCCTGCGGGTTGAAGCTGTGGTAGATGCGGCGCCGGCACAGCTCGTCGAGGTGCACGAACTGCTGCACCACGGTGGCGTTGCGGCCACCGAACTCGGGCGGTTGGGCGGGCAGCAGCCAGCCGTTGTCGAACAGCAGGCGCTGCCAGTCGCGCGCCCACTGCGGCATGTGCGACACCGACCGCGGCCGCTCCAGGGTCTGGGCCTCCGACGGCAGGTGCTCGTCGAGGAACGCCGCGAACTCGGCGCGGAACTCTTCGACGTCGGAATCAAAAGTCAGCTGCACCGGTGCTCCTGTACTCCTCGGCGATGACAGCGCGGTGCTCGGCGGCGCCGCCGAGCAGAAGTTCGCCGGCCTTGGCCCGCTTGAGCGCGAACTGCAGGTCGTTCTCCCAGGTGAAACCCATGGCCCCGAACAGCTGCAGACCGTGCCGGAACACCACGGCCTGCGCCTCGCCCGCCGACGCCTTGGCCATGGCCGCCGCGAGCCGGCGCCGCGGGTCGTCGGCGGCGATGGTCAGCGCGGCGAAATACGCCAGCGCCCTGGCCCGCTCGGTCGCGACGTGCATGTCGACGGCTTTGTGCTGGACGGCCTGGAACGAGCCGATCGCGACGCCGAACTGCTGGCGCTGTTTGACGTGTTCGAGCACCAGATCCAGGATGCGTTGGCAGGCGCCGACGGTCGCGACGGCCATCCCGGTCAGCGCGACGTGACGCGCGCGTTCGACGTCGACCTTGACCCGCGCGGTGTCGGGCAGGTGCACGTCGACCAGGGACACGTCGGCGATGTGCAGCACCGGGTCGAACACCGCGGTGCGCCGGGCGACCACCTGGTCGGCGTCGACGACGAACACGCCCGCATCGGTCACCACCGCGAGGCGTTCGGCGCGGTCACCGTCGAGCACGTAGCGGGCCGTACCGGTGAGCAGCCAGCCGTCGGCGTCGCGGTGCGCGGACACCCCGTCGTACACCGCCGTGCCGGCCTGCTGCGGATCGAAGCGCTCGCCGACCAGCGGCGCGAACTGGGTCAGCGTCGCCAGAAACGGGGTCAGATCAGTGGCCCGGCCCAGCTCCTCGAGCACGATCGCCAGCTCGACGGCGTTCTCCGGATCGGCGAGCTCGGTCCATCCGGCGTCGACGTAGGTTTTCCACAACGGCGTCGGGTCGACCCCGTTCTCGGCGATGCCGCGGATCAGCGACGCCGGGCACTGCTTGGTGACCGCGTCGCGCACGGTTTCCTGCCAGAGTCGCTGATCGGCGTCGAACTCCAGTAACACCAAGCCTCCCGGGACGGTAGTGGGCAGCGCGTTCGGGATGAGAATAGCATTCTCTCAACCGGGGAAAGCATTCTCTTGATTTGACTACCTCGTTTCGGTGTCCGCGTGTCGTGCAGTTGACCAGCAGACACCCTGACCTGCGCAGAAGTAAGCGTTTTGTTGAGAAGCCGATTCTTGCCAATGAAGAACAACGCTTTACACTGAGAGTGTTCGGCGGTTTGCGCAGACATCGGAGGACGACTTGGCGATGCAACACCCGGACGGGACGAGTACGCCCGTCATCGATGCCAGCGTGCACATCTTCAGCAAGTCGAACAAGGACTTCCGCAGCTTCCTTCGCGAACCGTTCAAGAGCCGCGGCTTCCCCGACTACGAGATGGACTGGTACGGCGCGCCTGGCGGGGAGTACGCGCCCGGCACCGATGCCGACCGCCGGTACCCGGGGTCGGATCCGGAGCTGGTCGGCGCGCACCTGTTCGACGAGCGCGGAGTCAACGTGGCGATCCTGCATCCGATGGCCCGCGGCATCATGCCCGACCGGCACCTGGGCACCGCGATCGCGGCCGCGCACAACGAGTTGCTGGTGACGCGGTGGTTGGAGGACAACGCACACGCCGACAAGTTCCGCGGCACCATCCGGGTCAATCCCGACGACGTCACCGGTGCGCTGCGGGAGATCGCCAAGTACGCCGACCATCCGCGCGTGGTGCAGATCGGCGTCCCGTTGCAGTCGCGTGAGTTGTACGGCAAGCCGCAGTACTGGCCCATCTGGGAGGCGGCCGCCGCCGCGAACCTGCCGGTGGCGGTGCACATCGAGGTCGGCGCCGGCGTGCAGTTCGCCCCGACCCCGTCGGGTGTCCCGCGCACCTATGAGAACTACGTCAGCTTCATGGCGCTCAACTACCTCTACCACCTGATGAACCTCATCGTCGAAGGCGTCTTCGAGAAGAACCCGACGTTGAAGTTCGTCTGGGCCGACGGGGCGGCCGACCTGCTGACCCCGTTCATCTGGCGGATGGACTGCTTCGGCCGTCCGCACCTCGAGCAGACGCCGTGGGCGCCGAAGATGCCCAGCGACTACCTGCCCGGCCACACCTACTTCGTGCAAGGCGCAATGGACGGGCCCGGCGACGTGGAGTACGCCGGCGAGTGGTTCGGGTTCACCGGCAAGGAAGACATGGTGATGTTCGGGTCGAGCTACCCGCACTGGCAGCTCAATGACCTGACGGTGCCCTCCTCGTACAGCGCCGAGCAGCGCGACAAGCTCTGCTGGCGCAACGCCGCCGAGCTCTACGGCATAGACGTCGGGGCGGGGGTTGGCGCACAGTGATAGGGACCGCGGAAGCACGCAACAGCAGGGAGCCACGATGACGGTGACAGTGACAGAGCGCAAGCCTGCGGCCGAGCGCGTCGCGGTGCGGTGCGTGGACTCCGATGTGCACCCGGTGCCCAAGAGCGGGGTCCTGGCGCAGTACATCCCGGAGCCGTGGCGCAGCAAGTACTTCCTGCCGCGTCGCATCGGTGACCAGATCTATTACGACGCACCCGATTACGCCCACGCCTACGCGATGCGGGTGGACACTTTCCCCGCCGACGGCGAGTTCGCGGGCAGCGATCCGGACCTGGCGTTCAAGCAGCTGATCATGGAGGCCGGCGCCGACATCGCGATCCTCGAACCCGCCGCGTATCCGGCGCGGTTCCCCGAGGTCAACCACGCGATGAGCGTGGCGCTCAACGACTGGCAGGCCAACCACTGGCTCGACAGCAAGAACAACTGGCACGAACGCTGGCGCGGATCCATCTGCGTGGCCATCGAGGCGCCGGAGGACTCGGCCCGCGAGATCGAGCGGTGGGCCGGCCATCCGTACATGGGCCAGATCCTGATCAAGGCCGAACCGCGCCCGGCGTGGGGCGACCCGAAGTACAACCCGATCTGGGAGGCGGCCACCAAGAACGACATCACGGTCAGCTGCCATCTGTCGCGCAGCCACCACGAGGAGCTGCCGATCCCGCCGGTCGGATTCCCCAGCTACAACCACGATTTCATGGTCACGTACTCGCTGCTGGCCGCGAACCAGGTGATGAGCATGGTCTTCGACGGCCTGTTCGACCGGTTCCCGACGCTGCGGATCGTCTTGGTGGAGCACGCTTTCACGTGGATCCTGCCGCTGATGTGGCGGATGGACGCCATCTACGAGGCCCGCAAGTCGTGGCTCGACATCAAGCGCAAGCCGTCCGAGTACGTCAAGGACCACATCAAGTTCACCACCCAGCCGCTGGACTATCCCGAGGACAAGACCGAATTGTCCCGCGCGTTCGAGTGGATGGAGTGCGAGAAGATCCTGCTGTACTCGTCGGACTACCCGCACTGGACGTTCGACGATCCGCGCTGGCTGGTCAAGCACTTGCCCGAGCATGCGCGCGAAGCCGTGATGTTCAAGAACGGGATCGCGACCTACCATCTGCCCGAGACGGTTCCGGCCCTCGAGGGCCAGGTGCGGGTGTTCTGAGTAGATGACCGAACAGGAGAAGACGCCCCGGTTGGCACAGGGGCGTGAACACGTCGTGGCCACGGTCGACGAGATTCCGCCGGGCAAGCACAAACTCGTGCCGATCGGCCGTCACGGCGTCGGTGTGTACAACGTCAACGGCACCTTCTACGCGATCGCGAACTACTGCCCGCACGAAGGTGGTCCGCTGTGCTCGGGCCGCGCGCGCGGCCGCACCGTCGTCGACGACAGCGTCCCCGGCGACGCGGTGATGGTGCGCGACCTGGAGTACATCTACTGCCCGTGGCACCAATGGGGTTTCGAGCTGGCCACCGGGACCACGGCCGTCAAACCGGAGTGGAGTATCCGCACCTACCCGGTGCGGGTGGTCGGCAACGAGGTGTTGGTGCAGGCATGAGCACATCGGAACGAACCGGCCCGGTGCTCGCGCCCGGCGAGAAGATCTTCGAGTACAACGGCGGCCGCGTCGTCTACGAAATCCTCGGCGACAAGGGGAATTTCATCGCGCTGACGCCGGGTGGCCGGTTCAGCAAGGACATTCCGGGGCTGCGGCCGTTGGCGGAGGCGTTGGTCGACGGCGGCTACCGCGTGTTGCTGTGGGACCGGCCGAACTGCGGCAAGTCCGACGTCCAGTTCTACGGCAAGAGCGAATCCCACATGCGCGCCGAGACGTTGCACGCGCTGATCACCGGACTCGACATCGGACCGTGCTTCATTCTGGGCGGTTCGGGCGGCGCCCGCGACTCGATGCTGACGACGATGCTGTACCCCGAGATCGTGCGAAAGCTGGTGGTGTGGAACATCGTCGGTGGGGTCTACGGCTCATTCGTGCTCGGTGGGCACTACGTGGTGCCGAGCATTCTCGCGGCGCGGGGAGCGGGCATGGAAGGCGTGATCCATGTCGCGGAATGGAAGGAGCGCATCGCCGCCAATCCGGACAACGAGGCGCGGTTGCGCGCGCTCGACGTCGACGCATTCCTCAAGGTGATGCTGCGCTGGCTCAACGCCTACGTCCCGAAGCCCGGCCAGACCATCCCCGGTGTCGAGGACGAGATGTTCGACAACATCACGGTCCCGACGCTGATCATCCGCGGCGGTGAGAACGACTGGGACCACCCCAAGCGCACCTCACTCGAAGTGCACTGTCTGATCAAGGGTTCGACACTGATCGATCCGCCGTGGCCCGAAGACGCCTGGGAGCGTGCCGGCGAGAAGTTCGCCGCCAGCGGCGGAAAGAACTTCTGCCTGTTCGACACGTGGGTGCAGGCGGCGCCCGCGATCCTGAAGTTCCTGGACGGCTAGATCGTGCGGACGTGGACTTCGCAGTTGAGCGACGCCTCCAGCGCGGTGTGGACGCGGGATTCGGGGACCCGTTCGAGGTCGGCCCTACGCAGCGTCACGTGTACGACATCCCAGCCGTCCTCGTCGACGACGCGTTCGATCTCGCCGGTCAGCCCGAGCCCCGCGAGCACCCCGTGCGCGTCGTCGTCGGTGCCGCGGCTGATGAAGGTCAGCACACCGGGCACCGGTGTGGTGCCGAAGGCGTTGGCGCACAACTGCATCGCGGTCCGCTGGAGTTCGGCGGGGTCATCGCCGGTGATCAGCAGCTCCACCTCACGCCGTTGCGGCGGAAGCCCCGACAGGTTGTTGTCGACCACCTCGATGCCGGCCAGCCCGGCCGCGTCGCGAAGCCGCGCCATGCCGTCGCCGAGCTGCGCGGGCGTGAGCTCCCCCGCCTTGTCGACGCCGACGCGGACCACCGCAGTTCTCATGTCCGTCAGCCTATCCGGGGCCTGGAAGGACCGATCATGACCACCACCGCCGCCGAATACGCCGTCGCCGCGTGGCCGGACTGCGCCCCGCGACTGCTGCGGCCCGGCCAGACCGGACCGCAGGCCTACGCCGAGTACACCCAGGAAGGCGGCTACCGGCCGCTGCTCGACGCCGAGGAACTCCTCGGCCAGGTCGACCTGTCCGGCCTGCTCGGCCGGGGCGGGGCGGCCTTCCCGATCGGCACCAAGCTGCGCACCGTGCACGACGCGCACCGCAGGGGTTCGGACACCGTCGTCGTCGCCAACGGCGAGGAAGGCGAGCCCGCGTCGATCAAAGACCGCTGGCTGCTACGCAACCGGCCGCACCTGGTCCTGGACGGGCTGCGCCTCGCGGTCGCGGTCGCGGGTGCGTCGCGCGGCTACGTCTACGTCTCCGATCCCGGCGCCGCCGACGCGGTGACCGCGGCGCTCGCCGAGGTGCCCGCCGAGACGTTCGGAGCCGCCGAGATCGCGGTCGTCACCGTCGAGGCCGGTTACGTCGCCGGTGAGGAGACCGCCGCGGTACGACGGATCAACGGCGGGCCGGCCAAGCCGACCGACAAGCCGCCCCGGCCCTTCGAGGAGGGTGTCGGCGGATTGCCCACCATGGTCAGCAACGTCGAGACACTGGCCAACCTGCCGTTCATCCACCAGCACGGCGCCGAGCAGTTCCGCGCCGTCGGCACGCCGATGTCGCCCGGCACCTTCCTGGCCACCGTCACCGGCGCCGGGCGCCCGGCCGCGCTGTACGAAATCCCCCACGGCGCAACGGTCACCGACCTGCTGAAGCTGCACGGGGTGTCCGCCGAAGCCGTGACCGGCGTGTTGATGGGCGGCTACTTCGCCGGCCTGGTCAACACGGACATCCTCGACGCGACGCTCGACCACGAGTCGATCCGGCGCCTCGGCAGCGGGCTCGGCTGCGGGGCGCTCTCGCTGCTCACCGACGACTGCCCGGTCGCCGTCGCGGCGTCGGTGATGTCGTACTTCGACAACGAGAACGCCGGGCAGTGCGGGTCGTGCTTCAACGGGACCGCCGCGATGGCCGCGGTGACCTCCGCGCTGCGCGACGGCACCGCCACCGAGGAGGACCTCACCCGTCTGGAGCGGTGGTCGGTGGTGCTGCGCGGCCGCGGCGCGTGCGGCACCCTCGACGGCGCCACCAACGTCGCGGCCAGCCTGCTGCGCCAGTTCCCCCAGGTGGTGGCGCGTCACCTCGCCGGCAACTGCGAGTCGTGCCGGGCCGGCGCGTTCGACGCAATCCGGCCCTACGAAGTGGAGGCCCGATCATGAGTGACGGCTTACGAATTCGGCTCGACCGGACGCTGTGCGACGGGTTCGGCATCTGCGCCAAGCACGCGCCGGAGTACTTCTCGCTCGACGACTGGGGCTACGCGTCGCTGATCGGCGACGGGACCGTGCCCGAAAAGGACCGCGACGCCGTCATGCGTGCCCTGCTCGACTGCCCCGTGCACGCGATCATCTACATGGGCGAGCACCGTCCGCCGACCGACACCGCGACGCCGCAGGACGCCCACGAAGCACCGGAACCGGATCCCAAAACCGAGGACAGCGAGGCGATCTCGGAGTTCGTGCGGTGACCCGGCCGCTGCCGGAACTGACGGTCCTCAACGAGTTCTTCTGGACCGCGGGCGCCGACGGCGTGCTGCGCATCCAGGAGTGCCGCGACTGCGCCTCGCTGATCCATCCCCCGCAGCCGGTGTGCCGGTACTGCCGCAGCCGCAACATGGGGGTGCGCGACGTCTCGGGTAAGGCCACGCTGTCGGCCTTCACGGTCAACCACCGGTTCGGTTTCCCCGATCTGCCCCCGCCATACGTCATCGCGCAGGTGGCGATCGTCGAGGATCCGCGGGTCCGGTTGACCACCAACGTCATCGACTGCGACCCCGACGACCTCAAGTTGGGCCAGCTGGTCGAGGTCACCTTCCAACAGCTCGACAACGTGTGGCTGCCGGTCTTCCGGCCCAGCACCGACGGCCAGAGCGCCCCGCTGCCCGACGACGAGATCGCGCCGCAGGACTTCGCGCGCCACGTCAGCCCGCCGCTGACGACCGAGAAGTTCGAGGAACGCTCGGCGATCACCGGGATCGGCGCATCGCGATTGGGTCGCCGGCTGATGGTGCCGCCGCTGTCGCTGACCATCGAGGCGTGCGAGCAGGCCGTCGCCGACGCCGGACTGACCTTCGACGACATCGACGGTCTCGCCACCTATCCCGGGTTGGACGTGGCCGGCATGGGCGAGGGCGGGGTCACCGCGCTGGAGGGCGCGCTGGGCCTGCGACCCACCTGGATCAACGGCGGCATGGACACGTTCGGTCCCGGCGGCTCGGTCATCGCCGCGATGATGGCCGTCGCGACCGGGATGGCGCGCCACGTGCTGTGCTTCCGCACGTTGTGGGAGGCGACGTTCCAGCAGCTGATGAAGGAGGGCAAGGCCTCACCGCCCGGCGGTGCCCGCACCACCAGCTGGCAGATGCCGTTCGGCGCGATGTCGGCCGCGCACACCCTCGCGCTCAACGCGCAGCGGCACTTCGACCGGTACGGCACCACACGGGAGACGCTGGGCTGGATCGCGTTGAACCAGCGGGCGAACGCCACGCTGAACCCGACGGCGATCTACCGCGACCCGATGACGATGGACGACTACCTCAATGCCCGCCCGATCACCACGCCCTTCGGGCTCTACGACTGCGACGTCCCCTGCGACGGCGCCGTCGCGGTGGTGGTGTCCGCGGTCGAGGCCGCCAAGGACATGCCCCGTAAGCCGGTGTACTTCGAGGCGGTCGGCACGCAGATCGTCGAGCGCACCGACTGGGACCAGAGCACGCTGACCCACGAACCGCAGGTGCTCGGGCAGGCGGCCCACCTGTGGACGCGAACCTCGCTGCGGCCCAGCGACATCGACGTCGCCGAGCTCTACGACGGCTTCACGTTCAACTGCCTGTCCTGGTTGGAGGCGCTCGGCTTCTGCGGTATCGGCGAGGCGAAGGACTTCCTCGACGGTGGCAAGGCCATCGCCCGCGACGGTGTGATCCCGTTGAACACCCACGGCGGCCAGCTCTCCCACGGCCGCACCCACGGCATGGGGCTGATCCACGAGGCGGTCACGCAGTTGCGCGGCGACGCCGGTGACCGGCAGGTCGACAACGCCCGCGTCGCGGTGGTCAGCAGCGGCGGCCTGACCCCCAGCGGGGCGATCCTGATGCGGACCGACACGTGAGCGAGCGCGGCGTCACGGTGCGACCCCGCGTCGTCCTCGTCGACGGAGTTCCGATGTCGGGTCTGGTCGCCGAAGCCGAGCAGCCGACCGCCGTCGTCGTGGCGTTCCACGGCGGCGCCAGCACCGCAGCGTATTTCGACTGCCCGGGTCACCCGCAGCTGTCGCTGCTGCGCACGGGACCCGCGCACGGCCTCACCGTGGTGGCGCTGGACCGGCCCGGGTACGGCAGCTCGGCACCCTATCCCGACGCGATGCACGACCCGGACCAGCGGGTGGCGCTGGCCTTCGGCGCCCTCGACAAGGTGCTCGGCGAAAAGTCGCGCGGCGCAGGCGTCTTCCTGCTGGGACACTCCGCCGGCTGCGAGCTCGCGGTGCGGATGGCCGCCGGCGACCGTGCCGCAGACGCCGGCGTGCTCGGGCTCGCCCTGGCCGGCACCGGCCTGCGCTACGCCGACGCGGCCATCGACATCATCAAGACCACGACGGCGACCAAACGCCCCGTGGGTCTGCGTGATCTGCTGTGGCAGCCCGCCGAGCTCTACCCCCCGGAGGTGCTGTCCGGCATCACGAACTCGTCGACGGGCGCGCCGTACGAGACCGAGGTAACGAAGAACTGGCCGCGCCGGGACTTCCCGGCGTTGGCACCGAAAGTGCAAGTGCCGGTGCAGTTCACGATTGCCGAGCACGAACGGGTGTGGCGCACCGATCCCGAGGCGCGTGCCGACATCGCCGCGTTGTTCACCGCGGCGCCGCGATTCGTGCTCGAGGACCAGCCCAACGCCGGTCACAATCTCTCGCTGTCGCTGGCCGCGGCGGACTACCACCGGAAAGTTCTGTCGTTCGTCGGCGACTGCGTGCGCGGGCAGGGTGCTCAACTCACTGTGGAGGCGGATTGATGCGGGTCGGATTCATCGGATTGGGCAGCCAGGGCGGCCCGATGGCGCGGCGGATCGTCGAGGGCGGGTTCGAGACCACGCTGTGGGCTCGGCGCGCCGCGAGCCTCGAGCCGTACGCCGGCACGGCCGCCAAGACCGCGGGCACGCCCGCCGAGTTGGCCGCGGCCAGTGACCTGGTCTGCCTGTGCGTGGTCGGCGACGACGATGTGCGCGAGGTGCTCAACGGGGACAGCGGGGTGCTCGCCGGGCTGGCGCCGGGCGGGATCGTCGCCATCCACAGCACGGTGCATCCCGACACCTGCCGGGAGATCGCCGCGACCGCCGCCGAACGGGGTGTCTCGGTCATCGATGCGCCGGTCAGCGGCGGCGGCCCGGCCGTGGAGGAAGGCAAGCTGCTGGTCATGATCGGCGGCGACGACGAGGTCGTCGAGCGCTGCCGGCCGGTGTTCGCGACGTACGCCGACCCGATCGTGCACCTCGGTCCGCTGGGCAGCGGCCAGGTCACCAAGATCCTCAACAACCTGCTGTTCACCGCGAACCTGGGCGCCGCGCTGAGCACCCTGGACCTCGGCGAGGCGCTCGGCATTCCGCGAGTCCGGCTCGCCGAGGTGCTCAACGGCGGTTCGGCGACCAGCAAGGCGCTGGGCAGCATCGCGATGTTCGGCGGCACCGTCGAGGGCCTCGCCCCGATCGCCGGCGCCCTGCTGCAGAAGGACGTTCGGCACGCCGCCAGCATCGCCGCGGCCGGGTCCGTACCGGAAGGAACGGTGTTCACCGTCGCCGACACGGCGCTGGCCGACATGGAGCATCCGCGATGAGCGCTTGCGCGAAGAGCAGAAGGCGCCGATGAGCGCTTGCGCGAAGAGCAGAAGGCGCCGATGAGCGCTTGCGCGAAGAGCAGAAGGCGCCGATGAGCGCTTGCGCGAAGAGCAGAAGGCACCGGTGACCGCTGTCGGCTTCATCGGGGCGGGCCGCATGGGCGCGCCGATGGTGCGCCGCCTCGTCGAGCACGGCCATCAGGTCCGGGTGCTCGGCAGAACCGACGAACGCTGCGCAGCGATGCGCGACCTCGGCGCCCACCCCGTGCCGCACGCGACCGACGTCGCCGAGGGCGCCGACGTCGTGATCGTCTGCGTGTTCACCGACGAGCAGGTCCAGCAGGTCTGCCTGGCCGACGGCGTCGCGGCCGCGATGCGACCGGGAGCGACGCTGGTGCTGCACACCACCGGCAGCCCGGCCACGGCGCGCGAGATCGCGGCGAAGTTCACCGACATCGACGTGATCGACGCGCCGGTCAGCGGCGGGCCGCACAACATCGCGGCCGGGTCGGTGACGCTGTTCGTCGGCGGCACCGACGACGCGGTCGACACGGTGCGGCCGGTGCTGGCGAGCTATGGCGAGCCGATCCTGCACGTCGGCGCGCTGGGTGCGGGGCAGGCGGTGAAGCTCGTCAACAACAGCCTGTTCGCCGCGCAGATCGGGCTGCTGCGCACCGCGGTCGACCTGGGCGCCCGTCTCGGCGTCGACGAGGCGAAGCTGCTGACGTCGGTGCTGCACGGCAGCGGCGCCAGCCGGGTCGGGGAGTTCGTCGCCGCCCGCGGCTCGGTGGGGGCGTTCGTCGCCGACGTCGGCGAGTTCATCGGCAAGGACGTCGAGGTGGTCCGCCGCACCGCCGCCGAACTGGGCAGCACGCTGGGATTGCTCGACCAGGTCATCGATGCCGGAATCGGCTGATGCACGGCGGCGATTCCCCTTACCCGGAGGCACCTGGTGAGGCATACTAGGGCCGTTACAGTATTGCGCCCTCACGTAACGGAAGCGGTCGACAGCCCGCCGCGAAAGAGGAGATCATGACCAAGCCCAAGCTCGTGTTCAACCCGGTTTCGCAGGAGTACTTCGACAATCCGTACGAGATCTACCAGCGGATGCGCGACGAGGCGCCGATCTACTACGACGAAGAAGAGGACTTCTACGCGCTGACCCGGCACGCCGACGTCGCAGCGGCGTTCAAGGATTACGAGTCGTTCTCGTCGGCCTACGGGTGCGACCTGGCGATGGTGCGATCCGGCGAGGTTCCGCAGAAGTCGATCATCTTCATGGACCCGCCCGACCACCGGCACATGCGCAGCCTGCTCAACAAGGCCTTCACCCCGCGCGCCATCCAGTCGCAGCGCGAGACCGTGATCGAAACCGTCGAGCACTACCTGTCCAAGGCCGACCCCGACAACTTCGACGTGGTGCAGGACTTCTCGGGCCCGTTCCCGGTCGAGGTGATCACCCGGATGGCCGGGGTGCCCGAGGACTTCCGCCAGCAGGTGCGGCACTGGATCGACACCAGCCTGGAGCGGCTGCCCGGCCAGATCGAGCTGTCCGAGAAGAACATGCAGGCCAACATCGACTCCGGCATGTACTACTACAGCCTGGTGCAGGAGCGGCGGCAGAACCCGCAGGACGACATGATCAGCAGGCTGATCGCCGCGGAGATCCCCGACGGCGAGGGCAACCTGCGCCAGCTGGACGATATCGAGATCACCGGGTTCGCAACGCTTCTCGGCGGCGCGGGCGCGGAGACGGTCACCAAGCTGGTCGGCAGTGCGGTCGTGGTGTTCGCCCAGCACCCCGAGCAGTGGCAGATGCTGCTCGACGACCGCAGCCTGATCCCGGCCGCGGTCGAGGAGTTGCTGCGCTACGTCGGCCCCGTGCAGTACAACGTGCGCTACAGCCTCAAGGACGTCGAGCTGCCCAGCGGAACCGTGCCCGCGCACAAGCCGGTGTTCCTGATGGGCGCCGCCGCCAACCGGGACCCGCGCGCATTCGACGACGCCGAGACCTTCGACATCACCCGCGACCGCACCCAGTCGCAGAACCTCGGCCTCGGCTACGGCATCCACAGTTGCCTGGGCGCGGCGCTGGCGCGGATGGAGAGCGCGATCGCGCTGGAACACCTGCTGGACTTCATGCCGCGCTACGAGGTGGATTTCGACGGTCTGCAGCGGGTGACGATGCAGAACGTCGCCGGCTACCACCATGTCCCGGTGAAGGTGCTGCGGTGACCCAGCGAGGAGCGGAGCGGGATCGCGCATGACCAAGAAAATCGTTGTCGACTTCGGACTGTGTGAGAGCAACGGGGTGTGCATGGGCATCATCCCGGAGGTGTTCGACCTCGACGAGCAGGACTACCTGCACGTGCTGCAGGAGGAAGTGACACCGGAGAACGAGAACCAGGTCCGGGAAGCTGTGCGGCAGTGCCCCCGCCAGGCCATCTCGATCGAAGACGCATGACCACAGCCGAACTCGTCTTCGATCCGTTCTCGAAGGAGTACTTCGACGGGCCGTGGGAGATCTACCGGCGCCTGCGCGAGGAAGCCCCGGTCTACTACAACGAGGAACACGACTTCTACGCGTTGTCGCGCCATGAGGACGTCGCGGCGGCCTACAAGGACTTCGCCACGTACTCGTCGGCGTACGGTCTGGACCTGGCGACCGTGCGCTCCGATGAGCCGATGCCCGCGAAGATGATCATCCTGATGGACCCGCCGGAGCACCGGCACATGCGCAGCCTGGTGAACAAGGTGTTCACGCCGCGCGCGATCGAGGCGATGCGGCCGATGGTGACCGCGACCATCGACCGCTACATCTCGGCGGCCGACCCGCAGCACTTCGACGTCGTCGCCGACTTCTCCGCGTTCTTCCCGGTCGAAGTGATCACCCAGATGCTCGGCGTGCCAGAGGAATACCGCCAGCAGGTCCGCGAATGGGTGGACAAGTCGCTGCACCGCGAGCCCGGCCAGATCGACATGTCCGAGGAGGGCATGCAGGCCGTCGCCGAAGCGATGGGTCTGTACTTCCAGCTGATCCAGGACCGACGCGCCAATCCGCAGGACGACATGTTCAGCCGCCTGGTGGCCGCGGAGATCACCCGCGAGGACGGTGAACTGGAGTCCCTCGACGACTTCGAGATCGCCGGTTTCGCAACGCTTCTGGGCGGCGCCGGCGCGGAGACCGTCACCAAGCTGGTCGGCAACGCCGCGGTGACGTTCGCCCGGCATCCCGAACAGTGGCAGAAGCTGCTCGACGACCGCAGCAAGATTCCGGCCGCGGTCGAGGAGTTACTGCGCTACGAGCCGCCCGTGCACTACAACGTGCGACGGTCGATGCGTGACGTCGAGTTGCACGGCGTGACGATCCCCGAGGGCAAGCCGGTGTTCCTGCTGCAGGCGTCGGCGCACCGCGATCCCGAGGCGTTCACCGACCCGGACACCTTCGACATCGACCGCAACCGCACCGAGGCGCAGAACCTCGGCTTCGGGTACGGCGTGCACAGTTGTCTGGGCGCGGCGCTGGCCCGGATGGAGACGGCGATCGCGCTGGAGCGGCTGCTCGATCTGATCCCGCACTACGAGGTGTTGTGGGATGACTGCCGGCGGGTCGTGATGCAGAACGTCGCGGGATGGTCGCACGTCCCGGTGCGCGTGCTGTAGCCGATGCGGTTCGTCTTCGTACACGGGGGTTTTCACGCGGCCTGGTGCTGGGAGCCGACGATCGCCGAGCTGACCGCGATGGGACACGACAGCGTGGCCGTCGACCTGCCCGGTCACGGCGCCCGCGTGGACGAGGAATCGACACTGGCCAATCGTCGCGACGCGATCGTCGAGGCCCTGCGCTCCGGCGGCACCGAAAAGAGCGTGCTCGTGGGGCATTCCGGCGGCGGGTTCGATGCGACGCTGGCCGCTGACGCCGTCCCCGAACTCGTGCGTCACATCGTCTACCTGGCGGCCGCGCTGCCCCGCGAAGGCCGGACCTATCCCGAGGCCATGGCGATGCGCGACGACGAGGAACTCGGCGAGGATTTCGACGCCGATGTCGGAGAGATGTTGAGCTACCTGAAGTTCGACGACGACGGGGCGATGTGGTTCGCCGACTTCGACGGTGCCTGGCGGTACTTCTACCACGACTGCGACGAGGACACCGCGCGCTGGGCGTTCGAGCGACTCGGCCCCGAGCGGTTCGGCGACACCACCGTCACCCCGGTATCGGTGCCGCGGTTCTGGGCGGCCGATCTGCCGCGCAGTTTCATCCGCTGCCTGCAGGACCGGTCGATGCCGCAGTGGCTGGCCGACACCGTGACCCGCCGGCTGGGCGTCGAGCAACTGACCATCGACGCGTCGCACTCGCCGTTCCTGAGCCGGCCGCGCGAGTTGGCCGAACTACTGGTGCACGCCACCACGACGACACCGACCGGCCCGCTGGTCTCCGCTTGAAATTGCGCCGAGACCGACGTTTTGGCGGGTTTTGCGACTGAATTTCCGCCAAAGCGTCGGTTTCGGCGAGAAGAAGTCAGCCCAGGCCGTGCAGGATGACGCCGTTGCAGTCGGCGGCGGCCTGGCGCAGCTTGGCGGCTGCCTGATACTCGTCGGAGTAGTACCACTGCTTGGCCGCTTCCTCGGACTCGAACTCGAGCAGCACCGTCTGCGTGCCGTGCCACGTGCCCTCGATCACCTCGGCCTTCTGGTCGAACGCCAGCAGCGTCGCGCTGGCCATCGTCTGGCTCGCGAGCTTGCCGTACTCGGCCATGCCGTCGGGGTCCTTGATGTCCTCGGTGATGAGGATGTACGCCTTGGCCATTCGATCTCCTTGTCGGTCAGTCGATTTCGCGGATCGCGCGTTCGGGGCAGTTGGCGATCGCGTCGCGCGCGGCGGATTCCAGTTCCGCAGGCACTTCTTCGGGGCTGGCGACGGCCCAGCCGTCGTCGTTGAGTTCGAACACTTCGGGGCACAGCGTCAGGCACATGCCGTGGCCCGCGCAGCGATCCTCGTCGACCGTGACCTTCATCAGGCCTCACCCACGACGTCGAACTCGATGTGCAACTCGGTCAGCCCCCGCAGGATGTAGGTCGGGATGTAGTTGTAGCGACGCTCGCCGGCCGGGCCGTGATGGGCCTCGCTGATCCGGATGTCGGAGGTGCGGTCCAGCAGCCTCTCCAGCCCGACGCGTGTCTCGGCCCGCGCCAGCGGTGCACCCGGGCAGCTGTGGATGCCGCGCCCGAACGCCAGGTGCTGGCGGGCGTTCTTGCGCTCGGGGTCGAAGGTGTCGGGATCCTCGAAGCGCCGCGGATCGCGGTTGGCCGCACCGTTGATCACCATCACGGTGCACCCGGCGCTGAGCGCCTGGTCGCCGACGGTCGTGGGCACCCGCGACAACCGGAAGTCGCCCTTGACCGGGCTCTCGATGCGCAGGCACTCCTCGATGAAGTTCGGCAGCAGGCTGCGGTCCTCGCGCAGCTTGCGCTGGATGTCGGGGCGGTCGCCGAGCACCTTCAGCGCGGTGCTCAACAGTCGCACGGTGGTTTCCTGCCCGGCGGAGAACACGTTGGTGGCGACCCGCACGACGTCGGCGACCTCGGGCACCGTCCCGTCCGGGAACGTCGCGGTGGCCAGCCCGGTCAGCACGTCGTCGCGCGGTTCGCGCCGACGGTCTTCGACGTACTCGGCGAAGACGTCGTAGAGGTACTCCAGCGGCGTCTTCGTCAGTGTCTTGTCGGCGTTGCCCAGCCCGCCGCCGTGTGTGCCTTTGGCCAGGCGCTCGAGCAGTTCGGGGCGGTCCTCCTCGGGCACCCCGAGCAGGTCGGCGATCACCCGCAGCGTGAACGGGGCGGCGAACCCGCTGATGAACTCGCCCTGCCCCGACGCGAGGAAGTCGTCGAGGATGTCGTCGGCGAGCTGCCACATCGCGTCCTCGTTCTCCTTGAGGCGCTTCGGTGTGATCAGCCGCATCAGCAGGGCGCGGTGGTTGGTGTGGGTCGGCGGATCCAGCGTCGGCAGCTGGTCGCTGAACGGGATCTCGTCGCGGTGCTCGACGATCAGATCGGTGACGTCGTCACCTTCGAGCGGGACCGGAAACCCCGGGAACGGCCCGGTCACCGAGATGCACGACGAGAACGTCTCCGCGTCGTTGTAGACGTCGACGGCCTCCTGCCAGCCGGTCACCATCGTCACGCCGTAGTGGTCCTCGCGGCTGACCGGGCATTTGTTGCGCAGCGCCTCGTAGAACGGGTACGGGTCGTCGGTCAGACGCCCGTCCCGGAAGAAGTCGACCTTCGTCTTGTCCTCGGCGAGGTCTTCGGCCATGCGGCCCTCCGTTTCGACGAACTCACACGCTGAGAGAATGTGATTCTCATATGTGGGTATCAGATTTCCATAGTGGCACGGCGACGTCAACGAGCGTGCTGTGCGGTCGCCTAGCGCTGCTATTGGATCGGCTCGTCGCCGAGCACGGTGGTCCGCAGCATCTCGCGGGGCGAGTCGGGATCATACGGCGCGGCGCGGTGCAGCACGCCGTTGTTGTCCCAGATCACGGTGTCCCCGACGGACCAGCGGTGGCTGTAGACCAGGTCCGGCTGGGTCGCGCGGTCCAGCAGCTCGTCGAGCAGCGCGCGCCCCTCGTCGAGGTCCATGCCGACGATGTAGTCCGCCGACGCCCCGAGCACCAGCGACTTGCGGCCGCTGCGGTGCGTCCACACCAGCGGATGTTCGTGGGTCGGCCGCGACCGCCATCGAGCCACCAGCTCCGGTGACGGGTCCGGGTGAACCCGGCGCTGCGAGGCCTCCAGCGAATGCACGACCCGCAGCGCCCCGAAACGTTCCTTCTCCTCGTCGCTGAACGCCTCATAGGCCGCATAGGAATTCGCGAACTCGGTCTCGCCGCCGGTCTCGGCGACCTGCTTGGCCGACAGCACCGTCGCCTTCTGCGGGCACTCGTCGTTGGTCGGTGTGCATCCGTCGATGTGCCAGTCGAAGGTGGCGCGCAGATAATCCGCCGAGGCGTTCTTCGACTTGTCGAGCGTCACCGGGTAGATCCCCGCCACCGGATGGTGCCCGTCGGATGAATGGTCGATCTCGCCGAGTCGCCGGCAGAACGCCACCTGGGCCTCCGGGGTCGACCGCAACTCCGGGAACACCAGAACACCGTTGTCCTCCAACGCTTCCAGCACGGCCGTCCCGAGCGCGTCGTCGTGAGCCAGCGCGTCGGAGTCGACGTCGGTCACCTCCGCGCCGACCGATGCGGTGAGCTTGTTGATGGTGAGCAGGCTCATGGTGTCGTCTCCTTGGTCATGGCACCGGCGCGCTGACGCGGTTCATCACCGCGTCGGCGGAGTCGGCGGGTTTCTGCGTACCGAAGACCTCGACGGCCATCGACACCATGATCATCGAGTAGATCAGGTGCAGCAGGTTCAGGACGTCGTCGGGCAGCTCGTCGAGCGGGAACTTGTCGCAGTAGTCGATCGCTTCCTCGAACCGCGGCGTGAACGCATCGTAGAACTCCCGGATCTCCGGCATCGGGGTCGACATCCGGGTCTCCCACCGTTCCGCTTCGGTTGGCAGACACCACTTCTCCGCGTACGGCTCGAATTCGGCGAAGGCACTCGGCAGGCGGGCCATCACACCCCCACCGGGCTGCGCTCGGCCTTGTACTGCTCGACCCACTTGACGGCCTCGTGGTGCAGATGCCGCACCAGGATCTCCTGGTCGCTGAGCGGGTAGTCGTCCACTATCGGCTCGCCCAGGCCGTACTCCAGCGCGGCCTGGGTACCGCCGAGCATCCCGGCGTCCTGCAGTGCGAACTCCTTGAGCACCACGGAAGCGACCTCGTGTTCGATGCGCTCGCGCACGGTCCGGGCGGGGTGGAAGGCGTTGTAGGCCTCGAACTTATGGGTGTTGTGCGACGTCGGCCAGTACCGGTACAGCAGGTACCAGCCGTGATAGATGAGAATCTCCAGGTTGGGGAAAATCTGGAAGTTCGTGATGCCCCACGGTTCGATCCCGCCCGGGTTCAGACCGGCCGACTGGTGGGTTTCCGGCGTGCGCCAGGGGCCGACGAGCCCGCTGCGGGTGACGCGCTCGACCGGGTACATGTACTCCGGGTCGAGCAGCCACCGCCGCGTCCCCGCGGTCGACACCAACCGGTGTGGCCCGTCGATCTGAAAATGCCCGCACTCGAACGTCGCGTTGGGTTGACGGACCGCGCTGGGCACCTGCTGAGAGTGCAGCGACGGCACGTGGTAGTACTCCTGGAAGGCGTCGGCGAAGATCTTCCAGTTGCTGTTGTTGCGCGCTTCGAATTCGTAACGCTCGGTCATCAATTCGAACGGGTAGTCGTCGAGCGCAGTGATCATCGGGCCGAGGAACTCACGCAGGCTCCAGCGCGGTTCCGGATCGAAGTTGATGAAGATGAACCCGTTCCAGACGTCGCACTGCACCGGCTTGAGGCCGTAGCGGGTGCTGTCCAGATCGAAGAACTCGCCCTCCTGCTGGACGAACGTCAGATCACCCGTGAGGTCGTAGCGCCAACCGTGGTACTTGCAGGTGAATTGCCGGCAGGTGCCCTTGACCTCCTCATCGGGGAAGTCGTTCCACACCAACTTGTTTCCGCGGTGGCGGCAGACGTTGTAGAAGGCGCGGATCTGCTGGTCCTTGCCGCGGACCACGATCACCGACGTCTTGGCCACCTCGATTTCCTTGGTGAGGTAGCTGCCCACCCGCGGCAACTCCTCGACACGGGCGACGTTGAGCCAGGCGCGCTTGAAGACGGCCTCACGTTCGAGCTCGTAGAACTCCGGCGAGATCGAGTCGCGGAACGAGATCGGTCCGGTACCCAGCTCCGGGTAGTGCTCGGTCCAGCTGCCCTCTGCCGGTTTAGGCCACTTCCCCATGCGAACCTCCGTGTCGTGGTTGATGTTCGGGTCCAGGAGTCGTCACAGCACCGACCCGCCGTTGACCCCGAGGATCTGACCGGTGATGAAGCCGGCCTCCTCGGAGCAGAGAAAACCGACGGCGGCGGCGATGTCGTCGCCGGTGCCGAGGTGACCGAGCGGAACGGTCGCGGCCATCTGCTCGTTGGACGGCAGGTGCCCGGCCGCCTGGCCGGCATGCTGCATCGGCGTCTCGATGGCCGACGGGGGGATGTTGTTCACCGTGATGCCGACCGGACCGTACTCGCGGGCAAGGGATTTGGTCAGCGACAGCAGCGCTCCCTTGGACGCGGCGTAGTGCGCCATCTTCGGTGAACCCCGCTGCGCGCTGGACGACGAGATCATCACGATGCGGCCCCACCCGGCGGCCAGCATGTCCGGTACCGCCACCTGGCAGCAGTGGAACGTCCCGGTCAGGTTCACGTCGACCAGGCGCTGCCACGCCTGCGGCGTGATGTCGGTGAACGGCGCCCAGTCGACAGCGCCGGCGCTGGTGACCAGGATGTGCACCGGCCCGAGTTCGGACCGGACTTTCGCGAACGCTTCTTCGACGGCCGGCCGGTCGCTGACGTCGACCGCGACGCCGAGCGCCGAAAGCCCCTCGGCGCGCAGCTCCTCGGCGACGCGCTGGGCGGCCTCACCGTTGATGTCGAACACCGCCACCTTGTGGCCGCGCCTGCCCAGTTCGTGGCACGTCGCCTCGCCCATCCCCGATGCACCGCCGGTCACCACCGCCACCCGGCTCATCGACCCGACTCCTTCACATCAACCACCTCACTCGTAGACCACGTGGACCGAGCGGCTCGTCGGCAACGACTGACACGTCAGCACCCAGCCTTCGGCCACCTCGTCGTCATCGAGCGCGTCGTTGTTCAGCATCCGCGCGCTCCCCGATTCGAGGCGGGCCATACACGTTCCGCAGGAACCGGTCTCGCATGACGACGGCGCACGCAGCCCGGCGATGCGCGCAGTCTGCAGCAGCGTGTTGCCTGCCCGATAGGGCGCGGTGATCTTCTTGCGGTCCAGCTCGATGATGACCTCTTCGGTCTGCTGCGCCGCCTCCACGACGTCGGCCGAGGCGGGTGCCACCTCGAACCGCTCCAGATGCAACCGATCACGCGCGACACCGGTGCCGAGCAACGCGTCGGACACGGTGTCCATGAACGGCCCGGGGCCGCAGATGTAGTAGTCGGCATCGGCCGCGGCGTCGACGAACGCTTCGACGGCGCTCGGTGTGACCACGCCGCCCTGCTCGTCGAAGTGGTGCACCACCGTCAACCGGTCGGGGTTCGCCTCGGCGAGCGCACTCAGCGCTTCACCGAAGATGACCGACTCTGGACTGCGGTTGGCGTAGAACAACCGCACCCGCCGGCCCGCACTGGCGAGCACCGACCCGATCAGCGAGAAGATCGGGGTGATGCCGCTGCCGCCCGCGAACGCGACGATGTCACGGGTGTTCTCGCCGAGAACGAACCGGCCGTCGGGCGGGGCGGCGTGGATCTCGCCGCCTTCGACCGCGGTGTCGTTGAGCCAGTTGGAGACCACGCCGCCGGGATCGCGCTTGACGGTGATGCGCAACTCCTCACCGAGATGCGGTGACGACGACATCGAGTAGCACCGCTGGTGGTGGTCCGCGCCGACCTGCACCCGCAGGGTCAGGAACTGCCCGGCCTGGTAGCGGAACCGCTGCGAGCAGTACTCGGGGACGTCGAGCACCAGCGACACGGCGTCGCGGGTCTCGCGCACGACGCGTTTGATCCGCAACGGCGCGAACTCGGCGACTTGTTCCGACATCGGCACGACAATATCAAGTACTTGTGATTGGTATCAAGTGCCGGCGTGGTCGAATGGGCACGTGACCGAGGCAGACAGGCGGTACCGCGTCATCGCGTGGGGCACGGGTGCGGTGGGCACCGAGCTCATCACGACGATCATCGACCATCGGCCCGACCTCGAAATCGTCGGCGCGCGTGTGTACTCCGCCGACAAAGCCGGCGTCGACATCGGCACCCTGGTGGGCCGCGGCGCGATCGGCGTGGCCGCGAGCACCGACGTCGATACGATCCTCGCCCTGGACGCCGACTGCGTGCTCTACACGCCACGCAACACCAGCATCGACGACGTGTGCGCGCTGTTGGCCGGCGGAAAGAACGTCGTCACCACCGCGTTCCTGTTTCATCCCCAGCGCACCGCGCCCGAGGATCGCGAGCGGCTGCTTCAAGCCTGCCGGACCGGTGGCACCACGGTGCACGGCAGCGGCCTGAACCCCGGCAACCTGTCCGGGGTGCTGCCGCTGGCGTTGTCCGGCATGAGCCGCACGATCGAACAAATCACCCTGCAGGAGCGGGCGGACTGGTCGGTGTACGACAGCACCTCGATCACGTTCGACAACATGGCCTTCGGCCGTCCCGTGGCCGACATCAGCCCGACCGGCACCGAGTTCCTGGCGTTCAACAGCGCGATCTTCACCGAGCAGGTCTGGCTGCTCGCCGACGCGCTGCACGCCGGCATCGACGAGGTCACCGCCACCGTCGACGCCGTGCCCGCCGAATCCGACCACCAGATCTTCGACCGCATACTGCGCGCGGGAACCACTGCGGGACAACGCTGGAACTGGGCCGGTCGACGCGACGGCCGGACACTCGTCGAGATCGAGACCTTGTGGACGGTCGGTGGTGAGTACCCGAAGCACTGGCCGCGGCCGCGGCACGGCTGGACGCTGACGATCGAGGGCGACCCCTCGATGCAGACCCACTTCTTCTCTCTGGCCAGCTTCTCCCGCGACGTGGACATGGCCGAGCATGTGCGGTCGGCCAACGTCGCGACGGCGATGCAGATCCTCAACGCCGTGCCCGCAGTGTGCGCCGCGCCACCGGGGTTCGCGACGGCCGCGACGTTGCCGTTGATCCGCAGTCACACCGGGTTCAACAACCGCTGACCGGTTCAGTCCCCGATGTGGTCGTCGAAAAGGGTGTGCCCGGTGCCTTTTTCGACCACCCGCGCCAACAGATCGCGCAGCGTGCGCTGCTCTTCGGCGGTGAGTATGCCGAACACGGCTTCATGGGCGGCGATCGCGTCGCCGACGACGGCCGTGGCGACGTTGCGGCCCTCGTCGGTCAGGTAGGCCTTGAGGATGCGGGCGTGCTGCGGGTCAGGTTTGCGTTCGACGAAGCCGCGCTGTTCGAGCGCCTTGAGCGCGAGTTGCACGCCCTGCGGTGTGATCAGCAGGCGCCGGGCGAGTTCGGCGCCGGACAGTCCGGGCTCGTTGGCGAGCTGACGCAGCACACCGATCTGCGCGGTGCTGACCCCGTGCTGGCTGACGGCGTCGTTGACCGCCGTCAGCGCGAAGTACCAGGCCTGCTTGAGGTGCCACAGGATGTTGTCGCCCAGTTCCATGCCGAGATCATCCGTCATGGGGAGCCCCGTCGTTTCGGTAGATCCGGCCGTCTTTCATCACGAACCTGACGTCCAGCGTGGTGGCGATGTCGTGTGCCGGGTCGCCGGGGACCGCGATGATGTCGGCGAGGTACCCCGGTGCCAGCCGGCCGAGTTCGTCGTCGGCCTCGATCAGTTCGGCGCTGGCGATGGTCGCCGCGCGGATCGCCTGCATCGGGCTCATGCCGCGCGACACCAGCGCGCAGAGCTCTTTCGCGTTCTGCCCGTGCGGGATTGCGGGGGCGTCGGTGCCGCAGGCGATGCGCACCCCGGCGGCGATCGCCTTGGGCAGCATGGCCTGTGCTTGCGGGAACACCTCTTCGGCCTTCTTGCGCAGTTCGGGCGCGATCCGGTCGACGGCCATGGCCTCGGTCAGGTAGGTGGTCGACACGAGGAAGGTTCCGTGGTCGACCATCATCTGGATCGTCTCGTCGGTTGCCAAAAAGCCGTGCTCGATGCAGTCGATGCCGGCTCGGATGCATGCGCGGATCGCCTTGTCCCCCACCGCGTGCGCGGCGACGCGCACGCCAGCCCGGTGCGCCTCGTCGGCGATCGCCGCGAACTCCTCGTCCGAATACTGCTGGGCGCCGGGGGCCGTGCTGTGCGACATCACCCCGCCGGAGGCCGACACCTTGATCAGCTTGGCGCCGTGCCGGATCTGGTAGCGCACGCAGGCGCGCACGTCGTCCACGCCGTTGGCGATGCCCTCGGCCACCGACAGCGGCATGATGCCCGGCGCCAGCCGCTGGAACACGGTCGGGTCCAGATGCCCGCCGTATGGGGTGACCGCGTGCCCGGCGGGGTAGATCCGCGGACCGACGTGCCAACCCTGGTCGATCGCCCGCTGCAGCGCGACGTCGAGCAGATAGCCGCCCGTCTTCACCATCAGCCCCAGATTGCGCACCGTGGTGAACCCGGCCTCCAGTGTGGACCTGGCGTTGACGGCACCGCGCAAGGTCCGATACGCCGGATCGTCTTGCACCCCGTGCATGGGGCTCGGGAGACCTTCTGGCCCGCCCGGTCCGCCGATGAGCAGGTTCAGCTCCATGTCCATCAGCCCGGGCAGTAGCGTGACATCGCCGAGGTCGATCTCCTCGGCCGAATCCGGCAGCGCCGCAGTCGGGTTCACCGCGGAGATGCGGTTACCCTCGACGACCACCACCGCCGGCGAGCGCACTTCGCCGGCTTCCACGTCGGCCCACCGCGCAGCGCGCAGCACCGTCGCGGTCATGGCACGGGTTCGTAGACGCAGTCCAGCTTCGTCGCGCCCGTGTCAGGCACCTTCGGCTGCTTCCAGCACTCCACCGGGAACGACACCTGGATCATCGAGTAGAGCAGATGCATCAGGTTCAGCACATCGTCGGGCAGGTCGTCGAGGGAGAACCTGTCGCAGAAGGCGACCGCCTCCTCGGCGCGCTCGGTGATCGCGTCGTAGAACGCCTGCATCTCCTGCATCGAACTGTCCAGCCGTTTGGCGTAGCGTTCGGCTTCGGTGCCCAGGCACCAGTCGGAGAACCGTTCGAGGTCGGCGAACTCGGGCGGCAACTTGGCCGCGGTCTCTGAGGCAGACCCTGAAGCAGACACCGTCACACTCCCGCCTTCTTGCGGTCGTAGTCCTCGACCCAGGCGGCGGTCTCCTTGTGCAGATGCCGGATCAGCACCTCCTGGTCACACAGCAGGAACTCGTCGAGAACCTGCGATTCGATCATCGACTGCGTGGCCTCCAGCGTGTTCGCGTCCTGCAGCCCGTATTCCTTGAACGAGACCGCTGCCAGTTCCTGCGCGATGCGCTCACGCGGGGTGCGCGGCTGCGGGAAGTACGCCGAGCCCTCGAAGATGTGCGTGTTGTGCGACGTCGGCCAGTAATGGTACGTGATGTACCAGCCCTGCCCCCAGAACAGCAGCACGAAGTTGGGGAACAACTGGAACGAATCCAGCCCCCACGGATCGCATTTCGCGGGGTTGAGCCCGACGGGCATCTCGCCCAGATCCGGTTTGTCCCAGGGCCCGAACAACCCGCTGCGGCAGATGTCCTCGATCGGCTTGCGCATCTCGTCGGCCATCTCCCACGCGCGCACACCCGACGTGCTGACCAGTCGGTGGGGACCCTCGATGCGGTAGTGCGGCGCCTCGAATCCGGCCTCGGCAGCGGCCTTCGAATATGCCGTCGGTGACTGGTTCGCATGCAGCACAGGCGCGTGATAGAACTCCTGGAACGCGTCCATGTACAGCTTCCAGTTTGCCTTCACCTCGGAGCGGTAGGTGAAGCGCGAGGTCATCTTGTCGAAAGGGTAGCCCTCGAGGTCGGTGATCATCGGGCCGAGGAACTCCCGCAGCGACTGTTCCGGCTGCTTGGCGAAGTTGACGAAGATGAACCCTTCCCACACCTCGCAGTGCACCGCGACCAGGCCGTAGCGGCTCTTGTCCAGGTCGAAGAACTCGCCCTCCTGCTGGACGAACGTCAGGTTGCCGTCGAGGTCGTAGCGCCAGGCGTGGTACTTGCAGGTGAACTGTCGGCACACCCCGCTGGTCTCTTCGAGCGGCATGTCGTTCCACACCAGCTTGTTGCCGTGATGGCGACAGATGTTGTGGAACGCCTTGATCTCACCAGAGGTGGTGCGCACCACGATGATCGAGGTGTTGGCGACTTTGAGCTCTTTGGTGAAGTAGCTGCCCTTGCGCGGAACCTGTTCGACGCGACCGACATTCAGCCACGCCCGCTTGAAGATCGCGTGACGTTCCTTCTCGTAGAACGCCGGGTCGATCGAATCCTCGTAGGAGACCGGGGCGGTTCCCAACTCGGGATAGTGCTGCGTCCAGCTTCCTTCGGGCGGTTTGGGGAATCGAGCCACCGGCTTCTCCTGTCTGCGCATTTCGGCATTCGGCGGGAGCCTGACAAGCCGACGATATATGCTGCCGAGGCCAATCACAAGTAGTTGATACTCCTCGCAGGGGTCGTGCCGAAGGGAGCCGAACAGGTGCGTCGAGATGAGCTGTTCATCGGCGGGCAGTGGTCGGCGCCGAGCACCGATCAGCGCATCGAGGTCATCTCCCCTCACACCGAGGAACCGGTGGCCCGGGTGGCGGCCGCTGCGCCGGCCGACGTCGACCGAGCGGTCGCAGCGGCGCGCACGGCGTTCGACTCCGGTCCGTGGCCGCGCTTGTCGCCGGCCGAGCGCGTCGCAGCGGTGCGGCGAATCGCGGCCCTATACGCGGAGCGGCGCGGCGAGATGGCCGACCTGATCACCGCGGAGATCGGGGCACCGATCAGCTTTGCGCAGCGCGCGCAGGTCGGCCTGCCCGCGATGATGATGACCGCGTTCTGCGACCTCGCCGAGACCTACCCGTGGGAAGAGACGCGGCCCGGCAAGTACGGGGCGGACCTGCACATCCGGCGCGAGCCCGTCGGCGTCGTGGCCGCCATCGTGCCGTGGAACATGCCGCAGTTTTTGATCGCCACCAAACTGATCCCGGCGCTGCTGGCCGGATGCGCGGTCGTGCTCAAACCGGCGCCCGAGTCACCGCTCGACGCGCTGCTGCTCGCCGAGATGCTGACCGACGCCGAACTGCCGCCCGGCGTGGTGAGCGTGCTGCCCGGTGACGGGTCGCTCGGCGAGTACCTCGTCAGGCACCCCGGCGTCGATAAGGTGTCGTTCACGGGGTCCACTGCCGCGGGCAAGGCGGTCGCCGCGGCGTGTGCGGCCGACCTGCGGCGCGTGAGCCTGGAACTCGGCGGCAAGTCCGCGGCGATCGTGCTCGACGACGCCGATCCCGCAGCCGTCGCCGCGGGCGTGCGCTCGGCGAGTCTGTCCAACAGCGGGCAGATCTGCAACGCGCTGACCCGGATACTGATACCAGCCGGGCGAACGGATTTCGTCGACGCGCTGGCCGCCGAGATGTCCTCGCTCGTCGTCGGTGATCCAACCGATGCCGCCACTCAGGTCGGCCCGCTGGTCGCACGCCGCCAGCAGCAACGGGTGCGCGGCTACATCGAGGCGGGCGTCGCCGAGGGCGCCCGGCCCGTCGTCGGCGGCACCGACATGCCCGACGGCATCGACCGCGGCTGGTTCGTCCGTCCCACCCTGTTCGCCGACGCCACCAACACCATGACGATCGCGCGCGAGGAGATCTTCGGCCCCGTGCTGACCGTGATCCCCTACGCCGACGAACACGAGGCGGTGGCGATCGCCAACGACTCCGACTACGGCCTGGCCGGCTCGGTGTGGACGGCCGACACCGGCCGCGGTCTCGGCATCGCCGCGCAGATCCGCACCGGCACCTTCGGCGTCAACCAGGGCTACACGATGGATCCGTTCGCGCCGTTCGGCGGGGTGAAGGCCAGCGGCTACGGCCGCGAACTGGGTCACGAGGGCATCGCCGGTTACACCGAACTCAAATCGATCTCCGTTGCGGCCGAAACCAACCCGGCCGCGACCACCGCAGGCAAAGGAGCGTAACGACCGATGCACGAGCTGACACGCGAACCGAACTTCGCCCGGCCGGTTGCCCCGCACCGCGCCCGGATCTACCTCGCTGTGGCGGCACTGACCGGCGCGGTGTTCCTGGTGATGACGATCGGCGTGCAGTTCGGGTTGATCGCGCCGACGTTGACATCGGACGTCGTCGCCAACCTGCTGTTCGGCATCCCGGTGATCCTGGTGCCGCTCGTGCTGCTGTGGGATGCGCCCGGGGAGAACCGCACCCGGCTCGACAGGGCGGCCGAACTGACGCTGTTCTATCTGCCCTACACCGCGTGCAGTCAGATCGGCTACGAGTTGATGTTCCTGGTCGGCCACCCGCTCGGCTGGTGGACGCCGACTACGGATCCCGGCTGGAAATGGTTGTGGTGGCAGTACGCGCTCGCCGACACCCGGTACGTCAGCGGCAACCCGTGGATCTTCGCGCTCGAGGTCGTCGGTGTGACGACCGGCGTGATCGTCTTTGTCATGTGGACCCGCCTGATCAAGCCGGACCTGTCGCAGGAGTCGCGGATCCGTTGCCTGTGGGGCGCTTTCGCGGGTTGCGCGGTGTTGATGGCCAGCACCGCGGTGTACTTCCTGGCCGAGGTCGGCGCCGGCTTCGCCGACATCGGTCAGGGCGCATACGGCATCGGGTTCAAGTTCATCGCCGAGAACGTCCCGTTCATCGTGCTGCCGCCGCTGGTGCTCTACGCGATCCATCTGCAGATCGACTACCTGACCCGCCGGGCGGGCGCGGCGGCGGCCAGCCCGGAGGCGCGGCTGGAATCCGCCTGACTCAGGGCAGTTTGATCGCCGAGACGTACATGTCGACGATCGGCCGGTACAGGTCGACATCGTCGAGTTCGCTGCCGAGCACGATGGCGTCGCTGGTGGCGATCAGCACCTGAGCGAGCGTGAGCGGCGGGATCAGCACCGTGCCGCCCAGCCTGTCGATGCCTTCGACGATGAACTTCGCCAACGCTTCGGCCACCTCGGTGCGCTTGGCGGCCAAGCGTTCCCGCGCGTCCGGGTTGCGAAGGAGGTACAGCGTGAACTCGTGGCCGAGCGCGGCGTGCTCGGCACCGCGGTCGCGGCTGAGCTCGCGCCAGCGTTGGGCGATGTCATCGCGCTCGCGGGCACCCACCTGTTTGGCCGCCGACATCACCTCGGCGAAGTTCTCGAAGTAGCGCCGCCAGTACCGGTCGCTCACCGCCAGGAACAGCTCCTCCTTGGTGGCGAAATGCTTGTAGATCGCACCCTTGGTGTAGCCGGCCACATAGGCGATGTCATCGAGAGTTGCTGCGGTGAAACCCTTCTCGCCGAACACAGTCTCCGCGGCGTCGAGCAGCAGGGACCGGGTGTGCTCGAGTCGGCGCTCCCGCGTCCAACGCTCAACCATGACGGGATTCTGCCACAGGAATCTGAGAAACCATTGAGTTATCCAGATACTGGTCGGTATATTCACGGACGTCGCGTGGCCGATGCGCGATCGAGGAGGCGTGGTGAGCGAACTGTCGAACAAGCGGCCAACCGAGTCGCTGAGCACGGTCGGTCCACTCGAGGAGAAGGCGCCACAGTCCTCGCGCCGGGTCAAGATCTGGGCCACCGCAGGCGGACTGATCCTTGCCCTGCAGGTCTACGTGTGGATCCGGTGGATCACCGGCCCCTACTTCACGCCCGTCGATCCCGGGCCGACGGATCCGCCGACCTTCATGAAGGTCGCCCTGATGCTCTGGCAGATCGGCTCGCCGGTGCTGTTCCCGGTCGCGATCTGGTGGTTCATCATCCGGCCGTGGCGCCGCGAGCGACGCATCACGTTGGACGGCATGATCATGGTCTCGACGGGTCTGTTCTTCTTCCAGGATCCGCTGCTCAACTACATCAACACCTGGTGCACGTACAACGCCTGGGCGTTCAACATGGGGTCGTGGGCCCCGCACGTGCCGGGGTGGCTGTCCCCCGAGAAGCCCGGCGCACAGGTGGCAGAACCGTTGGGCATCAACGTTTCCGGCTACGCCTACGGCGTGCTGCTGTGCACCATTCTCGGCTGCTGGGTGATGCGCAAAGCCCAGCAGCGGTGGCCCAGCCTCGGCACCAAGGGGCTCATCGGCGTGGCCTTCGCGTGGGGGTTCGTCTTCGACTTCGTGATGGAGGGGCTGATCCTCATGCCGCTGGGGATGTACACCTTCCCCGGCGCCATCCAATCGCTGTCGATCAACGCGGGCACCTACTACCAGTGGCCGATCTACGAGGGCCTGATGTGGGGCGGCGTACAGGCTGCGCTGTGCTGCCTGCGGTTCTTCACCGATGACCGCGGCCGCACGGTCGTCGAACGGGGACTCGACAACATCCGCGGAGGTTTCGCCAAGCAGCAGTTCGTCCGCTTCCTGGCGATCTTCGCCGCGATCAGCGCATCGTTCTTCGTCTTCTACATCATCCCCGCGCAGTTCATGGCCACACATGCCGACCCGTGGCCCGAGGATGTGCAGAAGCGGTCCTACTTCACCTCGGGTATCTGCGGCGACGGCACCGACCGGCCGTGCCCGGATCCGTCGCTGCCCATTCCCACCAAGCACTCCGGCTACATCAACACCGAGGGTGAACTGGTGCTGCCCGAGGGTGTGGAACTGCCTGCGGTGGTGCCGCACGAGCGGAGCGAATAGGTTGACGGCCCACAACCACGCGACCGTGCTCGAAAATCATTCCGCTGCACCGTTCTACGTCGCGGTCGGCGACGAGGTCGAGGTGTTCCGCGCCGCGGCCCGGCGCGGTCTGCCGGTGCTGCTGAAGGGCCCGACCGGCTGCGGGAAGACGCGCTTCGTCGAGGCGATGGCGCACGAACTCGGCCGCGACCTGATCACGGTCGCCGGTCACGAGGACATGACCTCGGCCGACCTGGTCGGCCGGTTCCTGCTCAAGGGCGGCGACACGGTGTGGGTGGACGGGCCGTTGACCCGGGCCGTGCGCACGGGCGCGATCTGCTACCTGGACGAGATCGTCGAGGCGCGCCAGGACACCACCGTCGTGATCCACCCGCTCGCCGACCACCGCCGCGAACTGCCGGTCGACCGGCTCGGCACGACGCTGTCCGCGGCGCCGGGATTCCAGCTCGTGATCTCCTACAACCCGGGCTACCAGAGCGTACTCAAGAACATCAAAGAGTCGACGCGGCAACGGTTCATCGCCATCGAACTGGACTTCCCGCCGCCCGAGGTGGAGACCGAGATCGTCGCGCACGAAGCGGGAATCGACGCCGAGACGGCACGTCTGCTGGTGACGGTCGGCAACGCGATCCGCAACATCGACGGCGCACCGCTGGGTGAGGCCTCGTCCACCCGGATGCTGATCCTGACCGGCGGCCTGATCGCCGAGGGGCTCGGAGTGCGCCGGGCCGTGCAGGCAGGAATCGTCGAAACGCTGTCCGACGACCGCGATGTGGTGCGGGCGCTCGGCGAGCTCGTCGACGCGCTGCTGCCCCGGCCGTGAGCCCCGACAACCTGCAACGATTTCGGCTCCTGGCGACCTTCGTCGCCGGCCGCCCGGTCGACGTCGCGTCCGCGCCGCCGGGACAGCCCCCGCACACCAACGGTCGAATCATCTTCACCACCGCGGGAGCGTCACCCGAAGACCTCCGACACGAAATACTCCTGCAGAGCGCGCTGATCGGGGCGGGCAGCCTGCACACGCACTTCGTCCGTCCGCTGCGGGCACGACCCGCGCTGGCCCGCCGCTACCTCGCGATCGAGGGGTACCGGGCACTCGCGCAAACGGCGCTGCGGGTGCCGCTGGCCGCCACGCTGTGCACCGGCGGCGCACCGGCGTCGGCGTCCGCCGCCGAGTCGCTCGACATTGCGCGCACCAGAACACGAATCGACGATCCCCCGCCCTGGTTCGGTGCCATTCGGCCGGGCGCGCTGTCGGCCTCCGGCCCCGAACCGGGTACCTCCCGGGCGTCGGATCGCGACCTGACCCTGTCGGCCGAACCCGAAGACGACGATCAGGACGAGGGTCCGTCGGAGGAGAGCAAGATCCTCAAGATGTTCGACAACCCGCTGTTCAATTCGAAGGCGGTGTCGGATTTTCTGCGCAAGCTGCTCGGCACGTCCCGATCATCCGGTGACAGTGCCGCCGGCGGCGAACTGCCCGCCGAGGCGGTGCGGCGGGTCCGCGCGGCCGGGGCCAACGCCCGACCGCTGCCGACCCGGATCCACTTCAGCGACGACGAGCGACCGGGCGCCGCCGTCGGGGTGGGCGGCGCGCTGCACCCGGAGTGGGACGTCTTCGGGCGACGCTACCGGCCGGACTGGTGCCGCGTCATCGACTATCCGCTGACCGTGGCCGCCGATGTCACCGCCGCCACCGTCGCACCCGACGAGGTCCTGCGCCGCCGACTGGCACGGGTAGGCCTGGGACCAAAAGCGTTGCGGCGCTGCCCCGACGGCGACGAACTGGACATCGAAGCGCTCGTCGACCTGTCCGTCGACCTGCGCTCGGGCTTCTCGCCGCCGGAGCACATCTACACCGAGCACCGCAAGATCGCCAGAAACCTCGGCGTGCTGATCCTGCTCGACGCGTCGGGGTCGGCCACCGATTCCGACCCCGAGGGTCGCAGCGTGCACGACCTGCAGCGACGGTCGGCGGCCACGCTGGCCGCCACCCTCGAGGATCTCGGTGACCGGGTTGCGGTGTACGCCTTTCGCTCCCAGGGCCGGCACGCCGTGCACCTGCCCGCCATCAAAACCTTCGGACAGCGCTTCACCGCGGTCGGCCGCGCTCGGCTCAACCAGTTGCAGCCGTCGGGATACACCCGGCTCGGCGCGGCCATTCGCGGTGCCGGCGAGATTCTCAAGGCCGAGGCCGGCACGCCGAACCGGTTGCTGCTGGTGCTCTCCGACGGACATCCGTACGACGACGGCTACGAGGGCCGCTACGCCGAAGCAGACGCGCACAAGGCGCTCGAAGAGCTACGCGCCGACGGCGTTGCGTGCCTGTGCCTTTCGCTCGGCGCAACCACCGGTGAAGACGCTCTTGAACGCGTCTTCGGCGCGACCAGTCACGCCAACGCCGCGACACTTGCCGAGTTGAGCCCGCGGATGGATGAGCTGTTCGGGTCCGCACTGCGCGAGCTCTCGGCCCCGCGCGCAGGGATGTCTAGCGGGCGGGCAGGCCGAGCACCCGCTGCGCGATGATGTTGCGCTGGATCTCCGAAGCGCCGCCGGAGATGGTGCCCGCGTAGCTGCTGATGTAACGGGTGAACCAGTCGGCGGTGAAAAGCTCCGCGCTGTACGGGTTCTCCGGGGCGGTCAGCGCGGGACTGCGCAGGCCGTTGACGCCTGCGGCGTCGAGCGCATATCCCAGTGCCCGCTGCTCGGCCTCCGATCCGAACAGCTTCAGCACCGAGATGCCGGGGATGTCGCGCTCGCCGCGCGCCGCCTGGCCGAGGGCCACCGATCCGAGAAGCCGCAGCGCCTCGAAGTCCATCGCCACGGTCGCGTAGCGGTCGCGGTCCACCGCACCCACCGGACGGAAGTCCTCCAGCAGCTGCTCGAGCCGATTGGCGAACGCCATCCACATCATCGTGCGTTCGTGCCCGAGCGATCCGTTGGCCACCCGCCATCCGCCGTTGAGCGGACCGACCAGGTTCTCGGCGGGCACCCGGACATCGGTGAAGAACACCTCGTTGAAGTCCACGTGGTCCCGGTCGTACACCGACGGGAACGGCCGCCGGACCAGTCCCGGACTGTCGGCGGGGACCAGCAGCACGCTGATTCCCTTGTGCTTCGGCGCATCCGGGTCGGTCCGGACGAAGGTGAGGATGACGTCGGCGTCATGGGCGCCCGAGGTCCACACCTTCTGCCCGTTGATGACGAACTCGTCGCCCTCGCGCACCGCGCGGGTGCTCAGCCCCGCCAGATCCGAGCCGGCGCCGGGCTCGCTCATCCCCAGCGACGCGGTGATGTCGGCCCGCAGGATGGGCACCGCCCAGCGCTGCTTCTGCTCGTCGGTGCCGAACGACAGCAGCGAGGCCGCGATGATGCCGACGCCCTGCGGGTTGAACGTGTGGTAGATCCGGCGTCGCGCCAGCTCCTCCCGGTGGACGAACTGTTCGAGGATGCCGGCGTTGCGGCCACCGAACTCCGGCGGATTGCCGGGCAGCAGCCAGCCGTGGTCGAACTGCAGACGCTGCCAACGCCGCGCCCACTCCGGCACGTGCGCGGTCGACCGCGACCGCTCGGCCGCCGCTTCGGCTTCGGCGGGCAGGTTCTCGTCGAGGAATCGGACGAACTCCGCCCGGAAGGCCTCGACGTCGTCGTCGAACGTGAGCTGCACGAAGCCAACATATCAAGTACTTAACATTTGCGGCGCGGTGCGATATGAAGTAGTGGATGCTCGACGCAGAGAAAATCCTCGTCACCGGTGCGACCGGCAAGATCGCCTTTCCGATCGCCCGCGCGCTGGCTCGGCGCAACGAGGTATGGGGCGCCGCGCGACTGCGCGAACAGGCCGACCGGGACCGGTTGACCGCGGCAGGTGTCATCCCGGTCCCGCTCGACATGAGCGACGGCGACTTCTCGGCGCTGCCCGACGACTTCACCTACGTCTTCCACGCCGCAGTCGATCCCGGAGCGGGTCAGTGGACCGACTGCCTCGAGACCAACGCGCAGCGCTCGGGTGATCTGCTCCACCACTGCCGTGCGGCAAAGGGTTTCGTCTTCTGCTCGACGGGGTCCATCTACGGTTACCAGGGTCAGCGGCCCCTGACCGAATCCGATCCGCCGGGCGTACCGCTGCGGGCGAACTACAGCTTCTCCAAGGTGGCCGCCGAGGCCGTGTGCACGTGGGTCGCCCGGCAGTACCGGATTCCGCTGACGATCATCCGGATCTGCTCGACGTACGGGCCCGAGGGCGGGGCCCCGGCCGACCGCCTCGAGTCCATCCTGGCCGGCAGGCCGATCCGGCTGCATCCGGATCGGCCCAACAACTACAACCCGATCTACGAGGACGACTACGTCGAGTTGGGCATCCGGGCCCTGGAGGTCGCCGCCACCCCGCCAGTGGTGGTGAACTGGGCCGGCAGCGAGACCGTCAGCGCCGAGGACTACTGCGGCTACCTGGGCGAACTCGTCGGTATGGAACCGGTATTCGAGTACACCCCCGAGGCGCACACACCGCTGTGGCCAGACGTCACCCACATGCACGAGGTACTGGGCCGCACCAAAGTCGGCTGGCGGGACGGGTTTCGGCGGATGGTGCAGGCGCGTCACCCGGAACTCGAGCTGGCCGAACCGGATTCGAGATAGAGGAGGCGTCGATGCTGTTACCGGGCACCCCGTCGGATGAGGTCGCGCCGGTGCTGGCCGAGGGTCGCGGCGACATCACGACGCTGTTCGTCTCGATGGCCACCCGCCATCCCGACGGCAGCGACGCCGAGTACCTGCGCTGGCACACCCTCGACCACCGTCCCGAACAACACCGGCTGTCGGCCGTACGCGCCTCCATGCGGATCGTGTCGACCCCGGAATGCCGGTCCGCGCGCGCCGCCGGAAGCGGTCGTTACGACGCGATCGACCATGTCATGACGTACTTCTTCACCGATGTCGGCGGGATGGAACCCTTTCTCGCACTGTCGAAGGCGCTCGGTGACGCCGGACGCAAACTGCCGCTCCTGCCACCCGTCGAGCGTGGCGTCTACGCGGTGAACGACAAGACCGCGGCCGCACGCGTCAAGGTCGGCGCCGATGTGGTGCCGTGGTGGCCCAGTCAAGGCATCTACCTCCTGCTGGAGAACCGGGCCGTGCCCGCCGACGGTCTGGCCGCAGTCGACGGCGTCGCCGCGGTGTGGACGGCCACCTCCCTGCCCGTCGAACCGCGGCTCGCCAGTGCCCCAGCCGGCCAGGCCCTGACCTACTGCTTCCTCGACGACGACCCGGTCACCGTCGCCGAACGCCTCGTACCGCACCTGCGCGACCGGTGGCAGGAGCACGGTGTCGAGCCGCTGCTGGCCGCACCGTTCTACCCGGTCGTCCCCCACCAATGGGACCGGCATGTGCCGTGAGCGGAGGAGCTGAATGCGCATCGGTTTGATGGTGGGCTCCGACAAGGAGCGCGACCGCGCGGACCGGTTGCGCGGTGTGGTCGCCGACGGAAAGGCCGCCGAGGACCAGGGTTTCGCATCGTTCTGGATGCCGCAGGTACCGGGCTACCTGGACGCGATGACCGCTGTCGCACTGCTGGGCAACGCCACCGGACGCATCGAGCTCGGCACGGCGGTGGTGCCTGTCCAGACCCGCCACCCGCTCATCATGGCCCAGCAGGCGCTGACCACGCAGGCCGCCTGCGGCGGGCGCTTCACGCTGGGGCTGGGCCCGTCACACCACTGGATCATCGCCGACCAACTCGGCCTGGACTACGACCGCCCCGCCTCGCTGGTGCGCGACTACCTGGAGGTGCTCGACGCGGCGTTCGGCGACCCCGGTGCGGTGGACGTCGACAACGCCAGCTTCCGCGTGAAAGCTCCCATCGACGTCACCGACGCCGGCGAAATGCCGGTGCTGATCGCCGCGCTCGGCCCGAGGATGCTGCGGATCGCCGGCGAACGCGCAGGCGGAACCATCCTGTGGATGGCCGATGAACGCGCGATCGGCGACTACATCGCGCCCGGTATCACCGCGGCGGCCGAGAAGGCGGGGCGCGACGGGGTACGCATCGTCGCCGGGGTTCCGGTCGCCCTCTGCGGCACCGACGACATCGACGACGCGCGCGCCTACGCCAGCGAGGTCCTCGGCCACGCCGACTTCTCCCCCAACTACGTGCGCTTGCTGGAGCACGGCGACGCCGCCGATGTCGGTGACACCATGGCCGCCGGTGATGAGTCGGCGGTGCGGGCCCGACTGCGCCGCTACCGCGACGCCGGCGTCACCGATCTGGCCGTGCGCGTGGTGCCACTCGGAAAAGATGCAGTGCAGCGTCAGGCGTCGCGGCGACGCACTCAGGAGTTCGTCGCGTCGCTGATACCGGAGTTCGATTCCGGGACATAGGCTCCCATGAACTCGATGGGCACCCCGCCCATCGTGCAGAAGAACAAGTCCACACCCGGCACCCCGGTGTCCAGCATCGTCACGTCATCGGCGAACGTGCCCGCTCTGGCGCGGACGGCCGCGAAGTCGTCGGCCATGAACGACAGCGCGGCCAGCCCCTCGGGCACCACGTCACGAAGGTGCTCGGGCACGTCGAGCACCTCGACCAACCCGGCGTCGCCGGTGCCGAGCATCGTCACCTCGGCCCCGTCGGACGGGGGCCAGCCCAGAGTTTTCTGGAGCACCTCGCCGGGCACGTGCATCCGGAACTGCACCGGCATCCCCATCACCTCGGTCAGGAAGGCGGTGAACGTCTGCGCAGAGTGGCTTCTCATCACGACGTGATGCAGGTTGGGCATGTCCGGTCTCTCCTCCGGTCCGGGCGCTTCGTCAGGCGCCGAGCATGACAAGGCCGCCCGCCACCAGCATGCGCCGACCGTCGAGTGCCTCCGCCATCCCTAGATAGTTAGACAAACGTCAACTATTTGCAAGGGTGAGTTGCGCTGTTACAGTGCGGGAGTGTCGGGCGCCGAGCAGGGAACTCTCGCTGACGGTGGTCAGCGGCGCGCGTCCTATCAGCGCTCCCGTTCCCACGAAACCAAGCGCAGCCTGGTGCAGGCCGCAATGGCCCTCTGGCGCACCAACGGGTATGCGAAGACGACCGTCGCCGACATCTGTCGCGCGGCGGGGGTTTCGCGCGGGCTGTTCTACTTCTACTTTCCCGCCAAGGAGGACATCCTCTTCGAGGTCGGTCTGCTGTCGACGCGGGCGGCGCAGCAGAAGGTTCGCGCGCTGCTGCGCGGCGACTACGACGTCGAGGCCGTCATCGGCGAGGCGCTGCGCAGCCTCGAACGTTCGATGGCGCGCAACCCCCGCGAGCTGATCATCCAGACCATCCTGGAGGGCTACCGACACGAGCACCGGATCCTCGCGGGCGAATCACCCGACGACACCACCGACGCCGACATGTTCGGCGAATTGTTCGCCCGGGCGCAGCAAGACGGGAAACTCGGCGCGCACGTCGACGTCGAGCACCTCTCACACCTGGCGGGCATGCACGTCAGCGAGGGTGTGCGGCATTGGGCCGGAGGCAGTTTCGGTGACCGACCCTTCGCCGACGTCGTCGCCTCCGACATCGCGGCGTTGATCACCGGATTCAATACCAGGGCCGGCGAGGAGCGACGCCACCCTCAGCGCAAGTGAAAGGAGACCACGATGGCGTGGGATTTCGAGACCGACCCCGAGTACCAGAAGGAGCTGGACTGGGCCGACGAGTTCGTCCGCGAGGAGGTCGAACCGCTCGACCTGGCATTTCCGGACCAGCAGTATGTACCGCTGGATGCAAACCGCCGCAAGGTGATCGACCCGCTCAAGGAGGAGGTCCGCCGTCGCGGCCTGTGGGCGACACATCTGGGTCCCGAACTCGGCGGCCAGGGCTACGGCCAGCTCAAGCTCGCGCTGCTCAACGAGATCCTCGGCCGCTCCCAGTGGGCCCCGATCGTCTTCGGATGTCAAGCGCCCGACACGGGCAACGCCGAGATCCTAGCCCACTACGGCAGTGAGCAGCAGAAGCAACGCTATCTACGCCCGCTGCTCGACGGCGAGCTGTTCTCCTGCTACTCGATGACCGAACCACACGCCGGCGCCGACCCCACGTTGTTCACCACCCGCGCGGTCCGCGACGGGGACGACTGGGTGATCAACGGATGGAAGTTCTTCTCCTCCAACGCCGCAACGGCGTCCTTCCTGATCGTCATGGTGGTGACCAACCCGGATGTGAGCGCCTATCAGGGCATGTCGATGTTCCTGGTGCCGACGGACACACCGGGCGTCAACATCGTCCGCAATGTCGGCCTGCATGGTGAACCCGACGGCGAGGGGTCGCATGCGCTGATCCACTACGACAACGTGCGGGTGCCCGGCGACGCGCTGCTCGGCGGCGAAGGGCAGGCGTTCGCGATCGCCCAGACCCGCCTCGGCGGCGGCCGCATCCACCACGCGATGCGCACGATCGGGTTGTCCCGCAAGGCGTTGGACATGATGTGCGAGCGGGCGTTGAGCCGCGAGACGCAGGGCAGCCGGCTCTCGGACAAGCAGTTCGTCCAGGGCTACATCGCCGACTCGTACGCGCAGCTGCTGCAGTTCCGGCTGATGGTGCTCTACACCGCGTGGGAGATCGACAAGTACAACGACTACAAGAAGGTGCGCAAGGACATCGCCGCGGTCAAGGTCGTGATGCCGACGGTGCTGCACGACATCGCCTGGCGGGCGATGCAGGTGCACGGCGCGCTGGGCGTCACCAACGAGATGCCGTTCCTCGGCATGGTCACCGGCGCGGCCGTGATGGGGCTCGCCGACGGTCCGACCGAGGTACACAAGGTCACCGTCGCCAAGCAGGTGCTGCGGGACTACCAACCCAATCCCGAGACCTGGCCCAGCGAGTGGATACCGGCCAAACGCGACAAGGCCCGGGCCAAGTTCGCCGAATACCTCGAGAACGAGGTCGGCAATCTGTGAGCGAAACAGCAATCGACACAGCGCGCCTGGCCGACTGGATGGATGCGGCCGCGCTGCCTGGCAAGGGTGAGCCGCTGCAGACCCGGTTCCTGTCGGGTGGCACGCAAAACGTCATCTACGAATTGCGCCGCGGCGAGCACAGCTGCGTGTTGCGCATGCCGCCGCCGGGCGCTCCCCCGGACCGGGACAAGGGCATCCTGCGGGAGTGGCGCATCATCGAGGCGCTCGACGGCACCGACGTGCCGCACACCGAAGCCGTGGCCGTCTGTGCGGACGCGTCGGTGCTCGGGCGGCCGTTCTACCTCATGGGTTTCGTCGACGGGTGGTCGCCGATGGAACTGGCGGACCGGCGGTGGCCGGAGCCGTTCCACTCCGACCCGCAAGCACGCGTCGGGCTGTCCTACCAGCTGGCGGAGGGCATCGCGCTGCTGTCGAAGGTGGACTGGAAAGCCAAGGGGCTGCAGGATCTCGGCCGCCCCGACGGCTTCCACGAGCGTCAGGTCGACCGGTGGACCGCTTTTTTCGAGCGCATCAAGGGCCGCGAGCTCGACGGGCTGGACACCGCGACCGAATGGCTGCGGGCACGTCGGCCGCTGGACTTCATCCCCGGACTGATGCACGGCGACTACCAGTTCGCGAACGTGATGTACCGACACGGTGCGCCCGCGCAGTTGGCGGCGATCGTCGACTGGGAGATGGGCACCGTCGGCGATCCGAAGCTCGACCTGGGCTGGATGGTGCAGAGCTGGCCCGAGAACACTGATACGCCAGGCGAATCGGAGATGAGCTACGTCGACATGCGTGACATGCCGTCGCGGGAGAAGGTCGTCGAGCACTACGCGTCCGTGTCGGGACGCCAGGTCGACGATCTCGACTACTACCTGGTGCTGGCGAAGTGGAAGCTCGCGATCGTGCTCGAGCAGGGGTTCCAGCGCGCCGGTGACGACGAGAAGCTGCTGTCGTACGGGCCGATCATCGTCGAGTTGATGCGTTCGGCGGCCGACCTGGCCGAGTCCAGCGACTACCGCTGATGCGGGCCGCGATCTGCCCGGCCTACGGGCCGCCGGGGGTGATCCGCATCGAGGACCGGCCGACGCCCCAGCCTGCGGCGGGTCAGGTGCGGGTGCGGGTGGCCGCGGCGGCGGTCAACTTCCCCGACGTGCTGCTGATCGCCGACGCCTACCAGATCAGTGTGCCGCCGCCGTTCGTGCCGGGCAGCGAGTTCGCCGGTGAGATCGTCGAACTCGGTGCCGGCGTCGACGGTGTCGCCGTGGGCGGCCGGGTCACGGGCGCGGGTCTGTGCGGCGCCTTCGCCGAGCAGGTCGTGGTACCGGCTACGACCGTCGCGCCCATCCCCGACGGCGTCGATGACCGTACTGCCGCGGCGTTCGGCGTCGCGTACCGGACCGCCTACCACGCGCTGCGGTCGATGGCGCGGATCGCGAACGGTGACACGGTCGTGGTGTTGGGCGCCGGCGGCGGAGTCGGGCTGGCCGCAGTCCAACTCGGCGTCGCGCTCGGCGCATCGGTGACCGCCGTCGCTTCGTCAGACAAGAAACTCTCGGCCGCAGCGGGTTACGGTGCCGATCAGCTGATCAACTACCGCTCCGGCAATCTGCGCGACGCCCTCCGGCGAGCGGTGCCCGACGGTGCCCATGCGGTCATCGACCCGGTCGGCGGCGAGCTCTCCGAACCGGCGCTGCGGTCACTGCGTCGCGGCGGACGGTTCGTCACGGTCGGGTTCGCATCGGGCACCATCCCGCGCATCCCGCTGAACCTGGTCCTGGTCAAGGGTGTGCACGTGCTGGGCTTTCATTTTCAGGATGTGCCGCCCGACGAGTTCACGCGCAACGAGTCCGAGTTGCGCGACCATCTCGTCGGCGGCCGCGTCCGCCCCCACGTCGGCGCGGTGTACCCGTTCGCCGAGACCGCGGCCGCGCTGCAACACGTGGCTGACGGAAAAGCCATCGGCAAGGTGCTCATCGACCTCACCTGAGGTGGCGCGGTGAGGTCAGCTCGCAGGCACCAGGTCCGCGGCGACCGACACCATCATGCCGCAGCGGAAGGTCTCGCAGGCGCCGACCTCGGTGGCATCCGAAACAGCCGCCGCCGCAAGGGCCTTGACCTTGAAGGCGCGAGCCGCCGCGCTCAGGTGATGCTCGACGGAATCGACGCTGCTGTCGAGTTCGGCGGGCACCCGCTCACCCCACAGCGTCACCTCGGTGCCGCCGTGCTCGAGCGCGTTGCGCACGTGCTGGAGGACCCGCGGGTCACGATCGATCATGGTGGCTGCGACGGCGACGGTCTGCGGATGCGGGCGTTCTTCCCAGTCCGCCAGGACGGCCTCCAGCTCCAGCGTCTCGGCGCCGAGAATCGTCAGCGGCCGCACGTCCTCGTCGCCGCCGACGAGCACTGTGACGTCCCAGCCGGCCATCACGCGGTCGTAGATCCAGCCGCCGGCGTACTTCACCGCGTCGCCGACCGTCGGCGCCACGACGTCGAGCCGGTACCTCATGTCGAGCTCCGCGGCGACAGCTCGCGCCCCAGCGACTCGGCGTATCCCTTGAACACCTCGGCCAATTGAATCGATGGGTCGAGTAGCCATAAGGTCTCCATTCCATAGGTGAAGGCGAGGATCTCGACGGCCTTGCTGGCCGCGTCGACGTCTGAGCGGTACTTGCCGCTTTGCTGACCGCGCTCGATGATCGCGGTGATGATGTCCACCGCGTCGCGGTAGCGCTTGACGAGTCGGTCGTGCAGCGGGGCGTCGGGCGCGATGTTCTCCACCAGCAGCACGGTGAAGGTGCCGACCAGCTCGGGTGCCCGATCGAAGCGTTCGGGGACACGGCCGAGCTCGGTGACAAGGTCTCCGGAGCGGTAGTCGGCGTGGATCGCATCGTCGGCATCCCGCGCGTCGAGGACGGCGTTGAGCAGCTGTTCCTTGGACTCGAAATGGTGCAGCAGACCCGCGGGCGTCACACCCGCTTCCTTGGCGATCTGGGCCAGCGAGGTGCTGCGCCAGCCGTTGCGGGCGAGCAGCCGTTCGGCGACCGCGAGGATGCGCTGCCTGCGGTCCTCGCCCTTGGCGAGGAGCGTGGCATACGGACGCGCGGCCTCAGTGTCGGACACCGAACTCCTTCGTTCAACCAACCTAGTGAACACACAGTAGGTAGGTTTGTCCGCTGTGACAAGCGTCTCAGCGAAATTGGGTTTAGACGGCCGTCACAGCGCAGGTCAGCGCGAAATTCGGCGATTTCGGTGTCGCCGGTGGCGGTCAGCGCCGCCAACTACACCGAAACCACCAGACGAGACAGGAGCCTCCGCATGAAACTGGTCTTCAACCTGCCCCACATGCTGCGGCTCAAGGCGATGATGCAGCCGTGGGAGGCGTCGGTGACCGGCGCCGACCAGACGCGGATGGCCAAGTGCGCCGACCGGTGGGGCTACGACATGATCGCGGTGCCCGAGCACTTCGTCATCCCCCACGACCACGTCGAGTTGTCCGGACCCCACTACCTGCAGTCCACCGTGGCCCAGGCGTATCTCGCCGGCGCCACCGAGCGCATCATGCTCAACTCGTGCGTCACGGTGCTGCCGCTGCACCAACCGATCGTGTTGGCCAAGGCGTTGGCGACCGCCGACTGGATGAGCGGCGGCCGGATGATGGTGACGTTCGGGGTGGGCTGGCTCGAGCGCGAGTTCGAACTGCTCGGTGTGCCGTTCCGGGAGCGCGGCCGCATCGCCGACGAGTATCTGGCGGCGATCGTCGAACTGTGGACCAGCGACTCGCCGCGGTTCGACGGTAAGTACGTCTCGTTCGACGACGTCGCGTTCGAACCGAAACCGATTCAACGTCCGCACCTGCCGATCTTCATCGGCGGCGACGCCGACGCCGCGCTGCGCAGGGCCGCGAAGTACGCGTCGGGCTGATGGTCGTTTCTCACGCCGCCGGAGAAGATCGCCGAGCGGCTCGACTTCCTCAAGTCTCAGCCGGGCTACGACGGCCGACCGTTCGACGTCGTACACGGTCTGGGCACCAACCGGGTCGGCGAAGGCCACACCGTTCAGGACCACCCCGACGCCCGGCCTCAGATGAGCGCCGCCGAGATCGTCGACCGGCTGGGTTGGCTTGCTCAGCAGGGTGTGACGGTCAGCGCGGTGCCGCTGCCGCCGGTGCGCGGCGTCGACGAATACCTCGACTACGCGCAATGGGTGATCGAGGAGATCAAACCGCAACTCCCCTGAGCGATTTCGGTGCGCTACCAGTCGCCCAGCGATCGGTAGTGCACCCAAATCGCTATAGCCCGAGCGACTTCGCGATGATCACCTTCATCACCTCGCTGGTGCCGGCGTAGATCCGGGCCACCCGCGCATCGGTGTAGAGCCGCGCGATCGGATACTCCATCATGTAGCCGTAGCCGCCGAACAACTGCAGGCAACGGTCCACCACCCGCTGCTGCATCTCGGTGCAGAACAGCTTGACGCGGGCGGCGTCGGCGCCGGACAGCTCGCCCTCGACGTGCAACGCCACCGCGCGGTCGAGCATCGCCTGGGCGGCCTCGACCTCCGTCGAGCAGGCGGCCAACTCGAACTTGGTGTTCTGGAACGACGCGACCGGCGTGCCGAATGCCTTGCGGTTCTTCGTGTAGTCGATCGCGGCGGCGATCGCCGAACGCGCCTGCGCCACCGAACCCACCGCGACGGTGAGGCGCTCCTGCGGCAGGTTGTGTCCGAGGTAGCCGAACGCCTCGTCGATCTCGCCGAGCACGTTGGCCGCGGGCACCCGCACGTCGACGAACGACAGCTCGGCGGTGTCTTGAACCTTGCAGCCCATCTTCTCGAGTTCGCGGCCGCGGGTGAAGCCGGGCATGCCGTCCTCGACGACGAACAGCGTCAACCCCTTGCGCCGGTCGTCCGGGTCGGTGGAGGTGCGGGCGACCACGATCACCAGGTCGGCTTGTATACCGCCGGTGATGAATGTCTTGGCGCCGTTGAGAATCCAGTGGGGGCCTTCTGAATCAACACCGCGCACCGCGGTCGTGCGCATGCCGGCGAGGTCGGAACCCGTGCCGGGCTCGGTCATCGCGACGGCGGTCAGCAGCTCGCCGGAGGCCAGTCCGGGGAACCACCGCTGCCGCTGTTCGGCGTTCGCGTAGTGCAGGAAGTACGGCAGGATCACCTCGAGTTGGGTGCGCACGGTCGACAACGTGACCAGGGCCCGCGCCGCCTCCTCCTGCAGCACCACGTTGTAGCGGTAGTCGGGGGCGCCGCCACCGCCGTACTCCTCGGGGATCGCCATGCCCAGCATGCCCAGCGACCCCATCCGCTTGAAGACCTCGCGGGGCATCCGCCCGCCCTTCTCCCAGTCGGGATAGTGCGGGACGACCTCCTTTTCGACGAAGTCGCGGGCGAGCTCACGAAACGCCTCATGGTCCTCGGTGAACAGATCTCTGCGCACGTCAGCGCCCTTCCAGGTTCAGGCGATCAGCTCGACCAGCGTCGCGTTGGCGGTTCCGCCGCCTTCGCACATCGTCTGCAGACCGAATCGAATTCCGTTGTCGCGCATGTGGTTGAGCATGCGGGTCATCAGCACCGCTCCGGAGGCCCCGAGCGGGTGGCCGAGCGCGATCGCCCCGCCGAGCGGATTGAGTTTGGCTTCGTCGGCACCGGTCTCGGCGAGCCAGGCCAGCGGCACCGGGGCGAACGCCTCGTTGACCTCGAAGACGCCGATCTCGTCGATGCCGACGCCCGCCTTGTGCAGCACCTTCTCGGTGGCCGGGATCGGCCCGGTCAGCATCAGCACCGGGTCGGCACCGGTCACCGCGCCGGCGCGATACCGCGCGATCGGGCGCAGGCCCAGCGCCACCGCGTTCTCCGCCGTCATCACCAGCAGCGCCGCGGCGCCGTCGGAGATCTGCGACGAATTGCCCGCGTGGATCACGCCGTCGTCCTTGAAGGCCGGCTTGAGCCCGGCGAGCTTCTCCACGGTGCTGCCGCGGCGCACCCCTTCGTCGGCGACGACGGGCTCGCCGTCGGTGAACACCGGCATGATCTGCGTTTCGAACGCGCCGCTGTCCTGGGCGGCGGCGGCCAGTTCGTGCGAGCGCACCGAGTACTCATCGAGCCGGGTGCGGGAGAAGCCCCACTTCTGCGCGATCAACTCCGCCGAGATGCCCTGGTTGAAGGAGAAATCTCCGTAACGCTCAAGCACTTTCGGGCCGTACGGCATACCGGTGGCGCGCGCCGAGCCCAGCGGCACCCGGCTCATCACCTCGACCCCGCCCGCCACGACGACGTCCTGCTGACCCGACATCACCGCGTGCACGGCGAAGTCGAGGGCCTGTTGGCTCGATCCGCACGCGCGGTTGACCGTGGTTCCGGGGATCGTCTCGGGCCACCCCGCGGCGAGCACCGCGTACCGGCCGATGTTGCTGGACTGGTCGCCGACCTGCGACACACATCCCCACACCACGTCGTCGACGATCTCGGGGTCGATGCCGGCGCGCTCGACGAGCGCCGTCAGCACGATCGCCGACAGGTCGGCGGCGTGCATGTCCGACAGCCCGCCGTTGCGCTTGCCGACCGGTGTGCGCACCGCCTCGACGATCACGGTTTCACGCATTGTCCTTCTCCGATCTGGGCCGAACCGCCCACCGACCATCAAATACGGCGTCCCGTTTCTCTGCGAACGCCGCGTACGCCTCTGCCGAGTCTGTGGTCGCGAAGTTACCCGGTTGTGCGCGTGCCTCGTTGGCCAGCGCCTCCCGCAGGGTCGCGTTGACGCCGTCGTTGAGCAACGCCTTGCTCTGAGCCAGCGCGACCGGCGGGCCCGCCGCGAGTCGGGCGGCCAGATCTGCGACGAAGCCGTCGATCTCGTTGTCCGGCTTCACCCATGTCACCAGCCCCAGCGACCGGGCCTCCTCGGCGTCGATCATGTCGGCCAGCAGCACCAGCCGCTTGGCCTGCTGCAGGCCGACCAGCTTGGGCAGCAGCCAGGACCCGCCCAGGTCCACCGACAGGCCCCGCTTGGCGAAGATCTGGCAGAACCGCGATTGTGGTGTCGCGACGACGAAGTCGCAGCCGAGCGCGAGGTTCCAGCCGGCGCCGACGGCGACGCCGGTGACCTTGGCGATGGTCGGCACCGCGAGCTCGTGCAGGGCGAGCGCGACGTCGGTGAGCCTGCGCAGTTTGTGCCGCGGGTGGATGTCTTCGGGGGTGCCGATGTCGGCGCCCGAGCAGAACGCCCCGCCCGCGCCGGTGAGCACCAGGGCCCGCAGCGCACTGTCGCGGGCGGCGGACCGCAGCGCGTCGGCGAGTTCCTCCCACAACGCGGCGTCGATCGCGTTCTTGCGCTCGGGCCGGTTCAGCGTCAGCGTCCGGACCCCGTTGTCGTCGGACGTCAGGAGCGCATCGGTCATGAGTAGGCAGGTCCGATCACCCCGTCGGCACGCAGCCGCGCGAGATCTTCTGCGGCCAAACCGAGTTCACCGAGGACGGCGTCGGTGTGCTGCCCCAGTCCCGGGATGGCGCCCATCGGCTGGTCGAACCCGGTGATCACCGGCGGCGGCCGCAACGCGCGGATGTCGCCCTTGGGGGTGGCGACGGTGCGCCACCGGTCCCGGGCGGTCAGGTGCGGGTGGACGACGACCTCGCTGGGCACGTTGTAGCGGGAGTTGCCGATGCCGGCGGCGTCGGCGATCTTCTGAATCTCGGCGAGATCGTGCTGCGCACACCAGGACCCGATGGCTTCCTCGAGGATCTCCCGGTGCCGGCAACGGTCGGGGTTGGTCGCGAAGCGGGAATCGTCGGCCAGATCGGGACGGTCGATGATCTCACGGGCCACCCGCTGCCACTCCCGGTCGTTGGTCGTCCCTAGCACCACCGTCTGCCCGTCCCGGGTCGGGAAGGCGCCGTAGGGCGCGACCGCCGGTGAGCCGACGCCGAGCGGCTCCTGATCGATCCCCGAGTGCTGGGTGTAGGTCAGCTGGTAACCCATCACGTCGGTCATCACGTCGAACAGGCTCAGCGCCACCGAAGGCGCGGGCCCGCCACCGTCGCCGCGAGTGCGGCCGATGAGCAGCGCCAGGATCGAGATCGCCGCGTACAGGCCGGTGCTGAAGTCGGCCATCGCGGGGCCGGGTTTGGCCGGCATGCCCGGATAGCCGGTCACCGCACACGATCCCGCCTCCGCCTGCACCAGCAGGTCGTAGGCGCGCTTGTGCGAGATCGGCCCGCCGGGTCCGTAACCGTCGATCTCGACGGGGATCACGTTCGGGTGGCGCTCGGCGAGATCGGCCGGCGCCAGACCCATCCGCGCCGTCGCACCCGGCGCGAGGTTGGAGACGAACGCGTCGGCCCGGTCGAGCAGCCGGTGCAGCAGCTCCATTCCCTCGGGCGCCTTGGTGTTCAGCGTCACCGATTCCTTGCCGCGGTTGCACCAGACGAAGTGCGCGGCAAGGCCTCCGGGGCCGTTGACGACGTCGTCGTAGTCGCGGGCGAAGTCGCCGCCGTTGGGGTTCTCGATCTTGATCACCCGGGCGCCGAAGTCGGCGAGCACGCGGGTGCACATCGGCGCGGCGACCGCCTGCTCCATCGCGACGACGGTGATCCCCGCCAGCGGGGCCCGCCCTGTCACATCACCATGCCGCCGTCGACCGGCAGCACCTGACCCGTGATGTAGGACGCCGCATCCGACGCCATGAACACGAACGCGCCTGCCACCTCTTCGGGTTCGGCCCACCGCTTCATCGGGATGCGGTTCATCATGTTGGCCGAGAACTTCTCGTTGGTGCGGATGGTCTCGGTCATCGGCGTCGCGGCCAGCGGAGCCAGCGCGTTGACCATGATCTTCTTGGTCGCCAGCTCGCGGGCAAGGGATTTCGTGAACCCGATGATGCCGGCCTTGGCCGCGGAGTAGTTGACCTGACCCAGCGTCCCGGTCAAGCCCGCGGCCGAGGTGACGTTGACGATGCGGCCGGTGCCGTCAGTCGGGATGTGCGGCAACGCCGCCTGGGTGACGTTGAAGGCGCCCATCACGTGGATGTCGAACAGCAGCCGGAACGAATCCTGCGTCGTCTTCTCGAACATCGCCGGCCGGGTGACCCCCGCGTTGTTGATCACGATGTGCAGTGCGCCGTCGGCGAGCGCGGCCGCCTGCGCGGCGGCGGCGTCGGCGGAGTCCCGGTCGGCGACGTCGAGCGCAGCGGCCTCGGCGCGACCGCCGCCGGCCGAGATCCTCTGCGCCACAGCGGCGGCGGCGTCCTTGTCGACGTCGGTGACGAGCACCGCGGCGCCGGCGTCGGCCAGCGCCTGCGCCACCGCCGAGCCGATACCGCCTGCGGCGCCGGTCACCAGGGCCGACCGGCCGGACAGATCGAAGTAGTTGACCATCAGTGGTGTTGCTCCATCGTCAGTAGCTGCGGGGCAGTCCGAGTACGTGCTCGCCGAGGAAGTTGAGGATCATCTCCTGGCTCACCGGCGCGATCTTCATCAACCGGGACTCGCGGAAGTACCGCGACACGTGGTACTCCTCCGAGTAACCCATGCCGCCGTGCAGCTGCAGCGCCCGGTCGGCGGCGCCGAAACCGGCGTCGGCGCACAGGTACTTCGCCGTGTTCGCTTCGCGCCCACACGGTTTGCCGTTGTCGTAGAGCCAGGTGGCCTTGCGCAGCACCAACTCGGCGGCGTCCAACCGTGCCAGCGAGTCGGCCAGCGGGAACTGCAGCCCCTGGTTCATGCCGATCGGGCGGTTGAAAACGTGCCGCTCGTTGCCGTACTTGACGGCCTTCTCCAGTGCCACCCGGCCGATGCCCAACGCCTCGGCGGCGATCAGCATCCGCTCCGGATTGAGCCCGTCGAGAATGTATTTGAAGCCCTTGCCCTCTTCGCCCACCCGGTGCTCGACGGGCACCATCAGGTCGTCGATGAACACCTCGTTGGAGCTGACCGCGTTACGGCCCATCTTCTTGATCGGCCGGATGTCGACGTGGTCGCGGTCGAGGTCGGTCAGGAACAGCGTCATGCCGTCGGTCTTCTTGGTGACCTCGTCGTACGGCGTGGTCCGGGTGAGCAACAGGATCTTCTCGGACTCCAGGGCTTTGGAGATCCACACCTTGCGCCCGTTGACCCGGTACTTGTCGCCTTCGCGCTTGGCGAACGTGGTGATGCGCGACGTGTCCAGCCCCGCCGTCGGTTCGGTCACCCCGAAACAGACGTGCAGGTCGCCGTTGACGACCCGGGGCAGGGTCGCGGCCTTCAGTTCCTCGGAGCCGTGTTTGACGACGGGCTGCATCCCGAAGATCGACAGGTGGATGGCGCTGGCGCCGTTCATCGCCGCCCCCGAGCGCGAAATCTCCTCGAGCAGCAGCGTCGCCTCGGTGATGCCGAGGCCGTGGCCGCCGTACTCCTCGGGGATCGTCATGCCCAGCCAGCCGCCCTTGGCGATGGCGTCGTAGAACTCCTGCGGAAATTCGTGCGCCTGGTCCTTTTCCATCCAGTAGTGGTCGTCGAACTTGCTCGCCAACTCCCGCACGGATTTGCGGATCAGCTCCTGGTCCTCAGTGAGCTCGAAACTCATCCCGCCAGCCACGGTGTTCTCCTCTTTTCGTCGTCTCGCAGAGCAGTGCGCCGGCGCGTGAACGCGACTTCCGCACCGGCGCACTGGACAACGCTCCTCCCGGTCAGGCCGGGACTGCCAATACTTTCAGACCGTTCAGTCCTTGTTGCCGGTCAGCTCCTTGGCGTTGGCGGCGAAGTCGGCGAAGCTGGCACCGGTCTTCTCCTTCTTCGACAGGGCTTGGATGGAGACGTCGTGGCCCTCGGCGGCTTTGCGTAGGGCGCCGACGGTGGCTTGTTCGCGGGTGATGTGGGTGAACGGGTCCCAGTGATACCAGCGCATGGCGTTCTCGTAGGTCATCTTGTTGATCTCGTCGTCGGGCACGTTGTTGGCGGTGAGCACCTCGTCGAGTTGTTCGGGGGCCCCGGGCCACATCGAGTCGCTGTGCGGGTAGTCGGCTTCCCAGCAGATGTTGTCGATCCCGATCGCGTTGCGGGTGGCCACCCCGACCGGATCAGCGATGAAGCAGGTCAGGAAGTGGTCGCGGAACACCTCGCTGGGCAGCTTTCCCTTGAAGTCCTGACCGGTCCACGTCGAGTGCATCTCATAGGTGCGATCCACCCGCTCCAAAAAGTACGGGATCCACCCGGTGCCGCCCTCACTGAGCGCGATCTTGAGCGTCGGGTACTCCTTGATCGGGCGCGACCACAACAAATCGGCCGCCGCCTGCACGATGTTCATCGGTTGCAAGGTGATCATCACGTCCATCGGCGCATCCGGCGCGGTGATCGCCAACCGCCCCGACGAGCCGATGTGCACGTTGAGCACGGTCTCGGTGTCGACCAGCGCATCCCACATCGGCTTCCAATGCTCGAAATCATGAAAGCTCGGATAACCCATCGCCGACGGGTTCTCGGTGAACGTCAACGAATGCACACCACGGGCGGCGTTGCGCCGGATCTCCTTGGCGCACTCGACCGGATCCCAGATCACCGGCAACGTCATCGGGATGAACCGCGCCGGATAGGCCCCGCACCACTCCTCAACATGCCAGTCGTTGTAGGCCTTCACCAGCGCCAGCGAGAACTCCTGGTCCTCGGTGGCAAACAACCGGCCCGCGAACCCCGGGAACGACGGAAAACACATCGAGCCCAAGATGCCGCCGGCGTTCATGTCCTTGACCCGCTCATCGACCTGCCAGCACCCGGGCCGGATCTCGTCGAGCCCCTGCGGCTCCAGGCCGTACTCCTCCTTGGGCCGGCCCGCCACCGCGTTGAGCGCGACATTGGGGATCACTGTGTCCCGGAACTGCCACGTATCACTGCCATCCGGGTTGTGCACCAACCGCGGCGCCTCATCGATGTACTTCTTCGGCAGATGATTCTTGAACATGTCGGGCGGCTCGACGATGTGATCATCAACGCTGATCAGGATCATGTCGTCTTTGTTCATGCCCGTTCCTTTCGTCGCATCCTCCGAGGCTATCCACCACGCGGGTTCTCTATGTGAGGAAACTATCTTCTCACCGTACGAGAATCAATGTCCGAAAGCCACCCTAGGGCCTCCTGGCAGCGCAATTGCGGCTCCGGCCGCATGCTCGTGACCTCGGCCTCCCGTCGTCTGCGTTGACCATCGGACGGAAAGATGGAAATCTATTGGCGAAATATGAGAACCTGATTCTCGTACCGGAGAGGCGATGGAAGGAGCCCGGTCTTGCGAGTGGCACCGCTGCCGGCCGACCAGTGGGATGAGGCCGTCGATGGGGCGTTGTCGTCCATGTCGCCCGAACGGCGCAAACCCGAACTGGCGGGCAACCTGCTCGCCACGCTGGTTCGCCACCCCAAGCTGACGAAGGCGTTTCTGCGGTTCAACTTCCACCTGCTGTACGGGTCGACGTTGTCGCCGCGGTTGCGCGAGTTGGCGGTCCTGCGGGTCGCCCACCTGACCAACTGCGAATACGAGTGGCGCCACCACGTCAGGATGGGCCGCGAGGAGGGACTGACCGACCAGGACATCGACGCGCTGCAACGCGGCGAGGCGGCCGATGATCTCGATCAAGCGGTCCTGCGAGCGGTCGACGAACTGCAGAGCACAGCCGCCGTCTCCGATGCGACGTGGGCCGCGCTGTCCGAACACCTCGAGGAACGTCAACTGATGGACCTCGTCTTCACCATCGGCTGCTATGGCGCCCTGGCCATGGCCATCAACACTTTCGGCGTAGAACCCGACTCCGAAACGCACGCAGAGAGGTAGACACCGTGGCATTCTTCCCCAAACCCGAAGAGGGCAGCTGGACCGAGCACTGGCCCGAACTCGGCACGGCGCCGGTCGATTACACCGACTCGATCGACCCCGAGCAGTGGAAGCTCGAGCAGCAGGCCATCTTCCGTAAGTGCTGGCTCAACGTGGGACGGGTCGAGCGGCTACCCAAGAAGGGCAGCTACTTCACCCGCGAGATGCCGTCGGCCGGCGTCGGCACCTCCGTGATCATCGTCAAGGACGGTGAGAACGAGGTGCGCGCGTTCTACAACATGTGCCGCCACCGCGGAAACAAGCTGGTGTGGAACGACTATCCCGGCGAAGAGGTCTCCGGTACGTGCCGCCAGTTCACCTGCAAGTACCACGCGTGGCGCTACAACCTCAAGGGCGACCTGACGTTCGTGCAGCAGGAAGGCGAGTTCTTCAACCTCGACAAGGGCGACTACGGCCTGGTGCCGGTGCGCTGCGAGGTGTGGGAGGGCTTCATCTTCATCAACTTCGACAATGACGCCGAACCGTTGGTCGACTACCTCGGTGACTTCGCCAAGGGCTTGGAGGGCTATCCCTTCCACGAGATGACCGAGACGTATTCCTATCGCGCCGAGGTCAACTCGAACTGGAAGCTGTTCATCGACGCGTTCGTGGAGTTCTACCACGCGCCGATCCTGCACATGAAGCAGGCGGTCAAGGAGGAGGCCGAGAAGCTGGCGAGCTACGGCTTCGAGGCATTGGCCTATGACATCAAGGGCAGGCACTCGATGGTGTCGTCGTGGGGCGGCATGAGCCCGCCCAAGGACCCGAACATGGTCAAGCCGATCGAGCGGATCCTGCACAGCGGGCTGTTCGGTCCGTGGGACCGACCGAAGATCAAGGGAATTTCGCCCGAAGAGCTTCCGCCGGCGGTCAACCCGTCGCGCCACCACTCGTGGGGGCAGGACTCGTTCGAGTTCTTCCCGAACTTCACGCTGCTGTTGTGGGCTCCGGGCTGGTACCTCACCTACCACTACTGGCCCACCGATGTAGGCACCCACATCTTCGAGTCCACCCTGTACTTCGTGCCCGCCACCAACACCCGCGAGCGCCTCGCACACGAACTCGCGGCAGTGACGTTCAAGGAGTACGCATTCCAGGACGCCAACACCCTCGAGGCCACGCAGACGATGATCAACACCGGCGTGGTCAAAGAGTTCCCGCTGTGCGACCAGGAGGTCCTGCTGCGCCATCTGCACAAGACCGCGTGGGACCACGTCAATGCGTATAAGAAGGAAAAGGGCCTGACCAACGGTTCGGACAACGGACAAGCCACGACGCCCGCCAGCGAGAAGGACGCGATCAATGCCTAAGTTGCCGGAAGAGTTCGCCGATCTGGAGCGGTTCAGCGACTGGTGCCTGCCCACCGAGGAGGAGCGCTACCAGAAGCGGCTGGCCTCGACGATGGAGGAGATGCAGGAGTTCTACGACGCCGGCATGGAACGCCTCGAGGCCGTCATGGAGTACTGCGACGCCCGGTTCCCCTTAGACGGAATGCCTGACGACGCAAAGGCTCTCATCCACATGATGCAGTCGCTCGTCAACGTGTCGTTCCCGATCGAGGTGTGGAAGCAGCCGCGCGTGCTCGACAGCGGCGCGACGTACATCACCTGCATCAAGGAGCCGGTGGTCTGAGCGTGACCACGACCACCCTCAAGGCCGCGGGTCTGGTCGACGTCGACGCCGGTGAGATCATCCGGCCCGGCATCGTTCGGATCGAGAATGACCGGATCGCAGGCGTGGGCGGGGAGCCCCAAGGCGAGGTCATCGACCTGGGTGACGCCGTCCTGCTGCCCGGCCTGATGGACATGGAGGTCAACCTGCTCATGGGCGGCCGGGGTGAGAACCCCGGCCTGTCCCAGGTGCAGGACGACCCCGCCACCCGCGTGCTGCGGGCGGTCGGCAATGCGCGACGCACGTTGCGCGCCGGGTTCACCACCGTGCGCAACCTCGGCCTGTTCGTCAAGACCGGTGGCTATCTGCTCGACGTCGCGCTCGGCAAGGCCATCGACGCGGGCTGGATCGACGGCCCGCGGGTCATTCCGGCCGGGCACGCGATCACCCCGACCGGCGGCCATCTCGACCCGACGATGTTCGCCGCCTTCATGCCGGGGGCGCTGGAACTGACGGTCGAGGAGGGCATCGCCAACGGCGTCGACGAGATCCGCAAGGCGGTGCGTTATCAGATCAAGCACGGTGCGCAGCTCATCAAGGTGTGTGTCTCCGGTGGTGTGATGTCGCTGACCGGAGAGGCCGGCGCCCAGCACTATTCGGACGAGGAACTGCGGGCCATCGTCGACGAGGCGCATCGCCGCGGCCTGAAGGTCGCCGCGCACACCCACGGCGCGGAGGCCGTCAAGCACGCCGTCGCATGCGGGATCGACTGCATCGAGCACGGCTTCCTCATGGACGACGAAGCCATCCAGATGCTGGTCGACAATGACCGGTTCCTGGTCAGCACCCGTCGGCTCGCCGAGGCCATGGATGTGTCGCGGGCGCCAAAGGAACTGCAGGACAAGGCCGCCGAGATGTTTCCCAAGGCACGCACCTCGATCAAGGCGGCCTACGAGGCCGGCGTCAAGATCGCCGTCGGCACCGACGCGCCCGCCATTCCGCACGGCAAGAACGCCGACGAGTTGGTGACGCTGGTCGAGTGGGGCCTGCCCCCGGCGGCGGTGCTGCGCGCGGCGACCGTCGTCGCCGCCGATCTGATCGACAAGCCCGACCTGGGCCGGATCGCCGAAGGCGCCATCGCCGACATCATCGCGGTCCCCGGTGATCCGCTGGCCGATATCAGCGTTACACGGGACGTCAACTTCGTAATGAAGGGCGGTAAGGTCTTCCGACATGACTGAGTCGAAGCGAATCGAGGATCTCGTCGAAATCCAGCAACTGCTGGCGAAATACGCCGTCACCATCACCCAGGGCGACATCGACGGTCTGATCTCGGTGTTCACCCCGGACGGCACCTACAGCGCGTTCGGCTCGACGTACACGCTGGCCCGCTTCCCCGAGCTTGTCGACGCGGCCCCCAAGGGGTTGTTCATGACCGGCACCTCGCTGGTGCACCTGGATCCCGACGACCCGGACAAGGCGAGCGGAACCCAGCCGCTCTGCTTCATCGAGCACTCCAAACACGACATGCGCATCGGGTACTACAACGACACCTACGTGCGCACCGAGGACGGCTGGCGGCTGAAAACCCGTGCCATGACGTTCATCCGGCGCAGCGGCGAACACGACTCCGGACGTCCGCACGCCATCGGGAGGCCCGAGGCCGGATGAGCGATCTCTTCGAGCCCGCCGCTTTCCGCACGGCCCTGCGGGAATGGCTGGACGCCAACGACCTGACTCCCCCACCCGGCGACAATTCCCTGGACGCGCATCAGGCGCAGCACCTGCGCGTGCTCAAGGCGCTCTACGACGCCGACTGGATGCGCTACGGCTGGCCGGAGTCGGCGGGCGGGCTGGGTGGCCCGGACATCCTGCGCGCCATCGTCGGCGAGGAGGTCGTCGGTCGCGGACTCGACCACCCCGGCCCGTACTCGATGCTCGACGTGCTGACCCCCACGATGATCGACTACGCGCGACCGGATCTGGCGGCGGAGATGGTGCCGCGACTGCTGTCCGGCGAGGAGTCCTGGTGCCAGGGCTTCTCGGAGCCGGGCTCCGGCAGCGACCTGGCGTCGCTGACGACCCGCGCCGAACAACGCGGCGACGAATGGGTGATCAACGGCCAGAAGGTGTGGACGAGTTTCGCGCAGTATGCGAAGCGGTGCATCCTGCTGACCCGCACGGGCGGGCCGGACGTGCCGAACCACGAGGCGATCACGGCGTTCTTCGTCGACCTCGACTCCCCCGGTGTCACCGTGCGACCGCTGCGGACGATGCATGACGTCGACGAGTTCTGCGAGGTCTACTTCGACGATGTCGTGGTGCCCGCGGACCGCATGCTCGGAAACGTCGGCGACGGCTGGCAACTGGCGATGGACCTGCTGCCCTACGAGCGCTCCACGTGCTTCTGGCAGCGCATCGCCTACCTGTACTCCCGCTTCGACGCGCTGATCACCGAGGTCAAAGGGCTTGGCACTGCCTCTGATTCGGACCTCGGCGAGGCGTACCTCGCGCTGCACACGTTGCGCTGCCGGTCCCGGGCGACCCAGCACCGGCTGGCGGAGGGACACAAGCTGGGCGCGGACACGTCAATCGACAAGGTGCTGCTGGCCGGTGCCGAGCAGCGGCTGTTCGACACGATCCGCGATCTGTTGCCCGGCCACATCGAACTCGAGGACGACGCCTGGCGCACCGAGTTCCTGTACTCACGGGCGGCCAGCATCTACGGCGGCACCGCCGAGGTGCAGCGCAACATCATCGCCCGCCGGCTGCTCGACCTCGGGAAGGAGTGATCGTGGATACCGGTCTGGACACCGAATCGATCGCTATGCTCGAAGACACGCTCCGCAAGACCATGCTGTCGACGTCGGGCGCCGAACTCGACGCCGCCCTGGCCGAACTGGGCTGGGCCGAGATGCTGGCCGACATGCCCGACGTCGCGATCCCGCTGGTGTTCCGGCTGCTGGGCGAAACCGGTTCGCACGCCTCGGTTCTCAACGACGTGCTACTCGAGACCATCGGCGGCCTGCCCGGCGGCACCCCGCCGATGCCGTACGCCGGCGGCGGCTGGGTTGTGTGGGAGCGCACGGCCAACGACGAGCCGACGCTCGGCGGGCTGCCGCTGCGCGCGGTGCCCGACGGTGAGCTGATGCGGATGGGCGAGGCGCGGCGGGCGGTCGGCTGGTGGCTGGTCGGCACGGCACGCGCGATGCTGGCGCTGGCCCGCCAGCACGCGCTGGACCGTACGCAGTTCGGTAAGCCGATCGCTTCGTTCCAGGCGATCCGGCACCGGTTGGCGGAGACGCTGGTGGCGATCGAGGGTGCCGAGGCGACGCTGGGCCTGCCGGGAACCGAGAGCCCCGACCTGACCGCGATGCTCGCCAAGGCGGCTGCGGGCAAAGCCGCCCTCACCGCGGCCAAGCACTGCCAGCAGGTGCTGGGCGGTATCGGGTTCACCGCCGAACACGATCTGCATGTGCACGTGAAGCGGGCGCTGGTGCTCGACGGATTGCTCGGCAACACGCGGGAATTGACCCGTCGAGCGGGCGCGGGTTTGCGGGCCAGGGGCTCGGCTCCCCGGCTGGCCTACCTCTAGGGCGTGTCTGACAAATGTTTCGGGTGTTTCGGTTGAGACTTAGGGCATGTCGCGGTTTCAGCTGCTCACCGATGCTCAATGGTCATTGATCGAAGACCTTCTACCTGTCCGAACAGGTAAGAAGGGCAGGCCTTTTCGGGATGCCCGCTCGATGGTCGAGGGGATCATTTATCGATACCGGTGCGGGATCGCCTGGCGAGACGTGCCCGAGGTATTCGGACCGTGGCAGACGATCTGGACCTGGCACCGACGGCTGAGCGCCGAGGGCACCTGGGACATGGTGCTGGCTCGGTTGCTGGCCGCCGCCGACGAGGCCGGGATCATCGACTGGGCGGTGTCGGTGGATTCCACGATCGCCCGCGCTCACCAACATGCCATGTCGCTTGCCAGGGTGATGGGACCACCTGATTGCCAGGGGGATGGGACCACCGTGGCGCGTTATTGAGGATGCTTGTCGGCGGGGTCTGGGTCAAGCTGAGGGCGGGTTCGTTGGCGGTAGGACGGTCCTTCGATGACCAGGGTGTGCGCGGCGGAGGTCAGTCGGTCGATGGCTGATTGGGCCAGCAGGGTGTCGGCGGTCATGGTCAGCCATTCGGCGGGCTCGCGGTTCGACGTCATGATGGTGGTCTTGGCGCGGTGGCGCTCGACGACGATTTCGTAGAAGTCGCTGGTTTCGGTGGCGTCGAGGGGGCGTAGCGCGAAGTCGTCGATGATCAGAACGTCGACGGCGGCCAGTCGGCGGATCTCTGCGTCGACGGTGTGGTCCAGGCGGGCGGCGCGTAGCCGGGTGAACAGTTTGTCGGCGCGGCCGAAAACGACGGTGTGGCGGCGGCGAATAGCCATGTGGCCCAATGCTGTTGCCAGATGGGTCTTGCCGACGCCGACGGGCCCGAGGACGATCGCGGACTGGCCGGCATCGAGGAACCGTAGCGAGGTGAGATCACCGAGCAGGGTGCGGTCATAGCGCAGGTCGTCGTGGGCGGTCCAGGTGTCAAACCGCATGCTCGGATCGAGTCCGGCTTTGGCCGCTCGTAGTGCCGCGGAGCGGGATTCGCGTCGGGAGACCTCGTCAGCCAGCAGTGTTTCCAGGAAGCCGATGTGGCTGAGTTTGTGTTGTCGGGCCAAGGCGGCGCGTTCGGGCAGGGTGTCAGCCAGTGCACCGAGCTTGAGGGCTTTGAGCAGTCGGAGCAGATCAGCGCCGATCGGGTCGGTAGCTCCACGGGCGGTGGTAGTCATGTCAGCGGTTCTCCTCGGAAAAGATGGTCAATGATGTTGGGGTGGAGTTGAATTCGGAAGGATCACGGGCGAAGCGGGTCGCGGTGTGACCGACCGCTTTCGGCAGGGCCGGGGAGCTGGTCTCGGTGGCGCGCTCCAGCATGGAGGCGATCTTGTTCACCGAGACGACATCGAGATCCAGCGACAATGAACAGGCCTGTTCGACCCGGTCGGCGCCGTAGCGGCGCACCAGACCCAGCAGCCGGTAGACGGTACGCATCTTCGTCCAGGGCAGCCGGTCATCGAGGATGCGTTCGGCGTAGATCCCGACGTTGGGGCCGTGGGAGGCGCAGGTGGCGATCAACGCCGCCACATCACGCAGCGCGTAGCCGGTCTTGTGTTCGGGCAGATCAGCGGGGTCGGTGCTGCGCCCACCGGCCGGTTGGCGGGGATGGACCTTGACCAGCACGCCGCGGCGATAGAACTTCACCAGCTCGGTGTCGGCGCGCACGTCCAGGTACTGACCGATCCAGCATTCGGGCAGCGAATACAGGGCCTTGGCGACCTCGGCGTGGAAGTCGCGGTGGACCTTGACCCTCTTGAACACCGGCACGTCATAGACCTGCGGCACCGCCAACAGCCGGGGCTGCTCTTCGTCGGTGAACACCTCCAGCGGGCGTGCGCAGGTGGTGCCGTGGGTGCGGGTGCCCGCAGTGTCACGACACCACGCTGTGGCGGCGTCCTGCGCCTGCTGCAGACTGGTGAATGTTTCTCCGTCCCAGAAGTTTCGCCGCACGTACTGCACGGCGCGTTCCACCCGTGGCTTGTCTTTCGGCGAGGCCACCCTGGCGGGGTCGGTCAGAAACCCGCTATGCCCGGCGTAATCCAGCCAGCCCTGGCTGAACTGCGGGTTGACCGCGTCCGCGTCGGCGATCACCGGCTTGAGATTGTCGGGGATCAGCACGGCGAACACCCCGCCGAAGAACTCCCAGGCCGCCTCGCAGCCTGCGATCACCGCGGCCAGGGTCTGCGAGTACGACAACCACACGAACATGTGCCGGGAGTACACCGCGGTGAAGATCAGCGCGTGCACCTTGCGGCGGCGCCCGTCAGCAGCGTCGGTGAGCATCCCCAGGTAGCCGAAGTCGACCTGGCACTCCACTCCGGGATCGCCATCAGCGACCCGCACCGTGAGGTCTTTGCGGCCGAAACCGCAACGCTGGCTGGCGAATCGGTGCAACGTCCGATACGGCACCACACACCCCTGCCGGGCCAACAGGGTGTGGATCTTCGTGACCGTCAACGGCCGATGCTCACCGGTGCCGGCCACCCAGGCGGTGATCTGATCTTCGAAGCCCACCAGCTGCTCCCACGCCGCCCCGTGGCCATCGGGGCGCACCGGACGCACCGCCTCGGCAACCATCCCGATCAACGCATCATCGACCGCGCTGACGTCGTCGTCGCGACGCAAACCCGCCGCCTGGGCGGCCTCGACGTAGCGGCGCACCGTCTTGCGGTCCAGGCCGCAATGCGCGGCAATGCTGCGGTACCCCGGCGCCGGCAGTCCCACCACCCCCAGCCACACCCGCAGCACTTCCCTGATCTCATTCACACTGACCTCCCGAAAAGCCATGCCCGCCGACCTCCGTGACCTTGAGCCGTCACGGCGATCGAACGAACAAATGAAAAGACCACCGACGCGACGCGCCGGTGGTCCCATAACTGGCAATCCAGGTGGTCCCATCACCCTGGCAAAAATCAGGTCACACTGGTCCCATCCTCATGGCAGACGACATGCCACGAACATCACCCGTGACACAGGGGGCTGGGTCGAATTACACAAATCTGGCGAGCGAGCCGCCTGACCACGGCATTGGTCGCTCGCGCGGCGGGTTGACCAGCAAGATCCATCACCTCGTCGACGGGCACGGCCGACCGTTGGTGGTGCTCGTGAGCGCCGGCCAGGCAGGCGACGGACCGGTCCTGGAGCATTTGCTCGCCCACCTCAAAGTTGAGCGCTGCGGGCCTGGGCGGCCCCGCACCCGGCCCGATCGCCTGCGCGGAGATAAGGCCTATTCCAGCCGAGCGACCCGGCAGCGGCTGCGCCGACGAGGGATCGTTGCCGTCATTCCCGAACCGTCCGATCAGATCGGCCACCGTAAACGTCGGGGCACCCACGGCGGCCGACCGCCAGCATTCGACGCCGAGGACTACAAGGGCCGCAACGTTGTTGAACGAGGATTCAGCGTCACCAAGCAGTGGCGTGGTCTGGCCACCCGCTACGACAAACTCGCCATCGTCTACCGGGGCGCAGCAGTCCTACGGGCCATCACACTCTGGCTACCGCATTTATCAGACACGCCCTAGGCCAGTCTGCGCGCTACTGGATATTGGCTTTCATCTCGTCGAGGTTCACCAGCACCGGCCATCCGCTGACGCTCAACGCGTTTCCGTGTCCGGTCTGGTGGATGTCGAACACCGACTGGATCGCCGCGTAGAAGCCCTGCACGTCGAGCGTCTGGTTCACCGCGCGCTTGGCCTGCCGCAGCGCGAACGGCGACATCTTGGCGATCTGTTCGGCCAGCGCCCTGGTTTCCGCGTCGAGCTGGTCGCGCGGCACGACCTTGTTCACCATGCCCGTCGCGGCCACCTCGTCGGCCGTCATCGCGCGGCCCGTGAACAGGATCTCCTTGGCCTTGCGCGGGCCCAATTCCCAGGTGTGCCCGTGGTATTCGACGCCACCGATGCCCATCAGCACCACCGGGTCGGAGAACTGCGCGTCGTCGGCGGCGATGATCAGGTCGCACGGCCAGCACAGCAGCAGGCCACCGGAGATGCAGCGGCCCTGTACCGCGGCGATCGACGGCTTGGGCACGTTGCGCCACCGCAGCGTGTACTCCAGATAGCGTTTGGCCTCGTGCTGGATGATGAACTCCAGCGTGATCTTGTCCGGGACGGGCCCGCCTCCGCGCAGGTCGTGGCCGGCCGAGAAGTGTTTGCCGTTGGCGCGCAACACGATCACCGACACCTCGCTGTCCTCCGCGGCCCGCGTCCACGCGGCGTCGAGTTCGTCGAGCAGCTCCGGGTTCTGCGCGTTGGCGGCCTCCGGCCGGTTCAACGTGATGGTGGCGATCCGGTCGGCGACTTCGTAGTCGATGTACATGTTGCGGCCCTTCTAGTTTCGAGGCAGGCCCAGCAGCCGCTGGGCGATGATGTTGCGTTGGATCTCCGACGTGCCGCCGGCGATGGTGCCGCCGAACGTGCGCACATAGCGTTCGAACCATCCACACCGGTACAGGTCGAGGTGATGCGGGCTGTACGGGCCGGAGAAGTTCGGTGCGGCCAGCGCATCGACGCCCGCGGCGGCCAGCGCGTACTCCGTCGCGACCTGCGACGCCTCCGATCCGAGTAGTTTGAGCACCGACAGCGCGGGCACATCCTCCTCGCCGCGCGCGGCCCTGGCCAATGCCACCGAGCCGAGCAGGCGCAGCGCCTGGTTGTCCATCACCAGTCCGGCGTACCGATCACGGTCGAGGGCGGAGGTGGGACGGAAGTCCTCCACCAACTCCTCCAGGCGGTCCGCGTAGCTCAGCCACAACATGTTTCGTTCGTGTCCGAGCGAGCCGTTGGCGACGCGCCACCCTTCGTTCAGGGGGCCCACCAGGTTCTCCGCGGGCACCCGCACGTCGTTGAAGAAGACCTCGTTGAAGTCCAGGTCGTCGACGTCGCACAACGACGCGAAGGGGCGCCGGACCACTCCGGGGGAATCGGTCGGGATCATCAGCACGCTGATGCCCTTGTGCTTGGCGGCTTTCGGATCGGTGCGAACGAAAGTCAACAGCACGTCGGCGTCATGGGCGCCCGACGTCCACACCTTCTGGCCGTTGACGACGAACTGGTCACCGTCCAGAACCGCGCTGGTGCGCAACGACGCCAGGTCCGATCCGGCGCCGGGTTCGCTCATGCCGAGCGACGCAGTGATCTCGGCGCGAAGAATCGGCACCGCCCAGCGGCGCTGCTGTTCGGGCGTGCCGAACGAGATCAGCGACGCCGAGATGATGCCGACGCCCTGCGGGTTGTACGTCAGGTAAACCCGCCGGCGCGCCAGTTCCTGCTGATGGACGTACTGCTGCAGGATCGTGGCGTTGCGACCGCCGAACTCGGGCGGATAGCCGGGCAACAGCCAGCCGTGGTCGAACATCAGCCGCTGCCAGTCGCGCGCCCAGCCCGGAACGTCACTGCTCGAGCGGGATCGGTCGAGGGCACTCGCCTCGGCGGGAAGATTTTCGTCGAGGAAGCTGTTGAACTCCGCGCGGAACGCCTCGACGTCGGCATCGAAGGTCAGCTGCACGAGACTCCCGCGGATCAAATTTTTGGTAGGACTACTGTTATCTCGGAAATGAGAATACTATTCTCATCGTGAGAAAGTTACAATCTCTGACACGTTGGCCGCGAGGGGGTCTAGGACCGCAATGGCAAGGCGTTCTCCGGTACAGTCAGTTCATGTTCTCCCCACTCGGCCTGCGTCTGAGCCGCCGGTGACGAGCCCCAGCGAGGAACCCGCCTGGAAGCAGCGCGCGGTCGAGCGATCGATCAAGACCGCCAAGCTCCGGGCGGCTCAGCGCGTGCAGCGCTTCCTCGATGCCGCCCAGGCGATCATCATCGAGAAGGGCAGTACCGACTTCACCGTCCAAGAGGTGGTGGACCGCTCGCGGCAGTCGCTGCGCAGCTTCTACCTGCAGTTCGACGGTAAACACGAGCTGCTGCTCGCGCTGTTCGAAGACGCCCTGAGCCGGTCCGCCGACCAGATCCGCGCGGCCACCACCACCGAGGACGAGCCCATCGAGCGGCTCAAGGTGGCGGTGCAGCTGCTGTTCGAGTCGTCCCGGCCCGACCCGACCGCCAAGCGGCCGCTGTTCACCGACTTCGCCCCGCGCCTGCTGCTGTCGCATCCCTCTGAGGTCAAGATCGCGCATGCCCCGCTGCTGGCGCTGCTGACCGAGCTGATGGAAGAGGCCAGCGTCGCAGGCCAGCTACGCGAGGGCATCAACCCCAAGCGCATGGCGGCCATGACCATGCAGACCGTGATGTTCGTGGCGCAGTCCAACGGCGCCGACGACGCCGGGTCGCACCCGATCACCGCCGACGAGGTGTGGGACTTCTGCTCCCACGGGTTCGCCGCCAAGTAACGGAGAATTACGTTCTCCTCAACTGAGCGAGAACAACGTTCCCGGTTCCGAGTACCCTTTTGAGAATGCGGTTCTTCTGCCGGAAGAGTTTGCCTTGCCGGAAATGAATCCCTTATTGACACCCCAGCGGGCCAAATGCCAGAGTTGTGAGACAAATGCCAGCCCTCTGTCTTATGTGACCCTGGTTCCGCGAGAGGCGACCCGTGACGATCAGCGCTGAGAACACCGCGACGGACGAGTTGTACTACGACCCGTACAACATCGAACTGAACATGGACCCGTACGCGGTGTTCGCCCGCATCCGCGAGGAAGCGCCGCTGTACTACAACGAGAAGCACGACTTCTACGCGCTGAGTCGCTTCGACGATGTCAACAAGGCCGTCATCGACCACGAGACCTTCATCTCCGGCCGCGGCGCGCTGCTCGAGATCATCAAGTCCGGGATGGAGATCCCGCCGGGCACACTGATTTTCGAGGATCCCCCGATCCACAACATCCACCGCAACCTGCTGTCGCGGGTGTTCACGCCACGCAAGGTGCTGGCGCTGGAACCACAGATCCGCGAGTTCACCGCCCGTTGCCTGGACCCGCTGACCGAGTCCGACACGTTCGACTTCGTCAACGACCTCGGCGAGCAGATGCCGATGCGCGTGATCGGCATGTTGCTGGGCATCCCCGAAGAAGACCAACGCCGGGTGACCGACCACGGCGAGGCGACCCTGCAGAGCAAGACCGTCGACCTCATGGCCACCGGCGAGGTCTTCGCCGAGTTCATCGACTACCGCACCGAGCATCCCTCGGACGACATCATGACCGACCTGCTCAACGTCGAGTTCGAAGACGAGACCGGCACCGTGCGCCGACTCGGACGCGAGGAACTGCTCATGTACCTGACCGTGATCGCGACGGCAGGGAGCGAGACCACCACACGGTTGATCGGCTGGGCCGGAAAGACGCTCGCCGACTACCCCGATCAGCGGGCCGAACTGGTGGCCGACCCGAGCCTGATTCCGCAGGCCGTCGAAGAGATCCTGCGCTGGGAGCCGCCGGCCCTGCAGATCGGGCGGTACGTGACCCGCGACGTCGAGTACCACGGCCAGACAGTGCCCGAGGGGTCGGCGATGCTGATGCTCGTCGGGGCCGCGAACCGCGACCACCGGCGTTTCCCGCCCAACGGTGACGTCTTCGACATCCACCGAGAACAGCGCTCCCACATGACGTTCGGCGCCGGCACCCACTTCTGCATGGGTAACGCGCTGGCGCGGCTGGAGGGCAGGATCGCGCTCGAGGAGATCCTCAAGCGGTTCCCCGCGTGGGAGGTCGACTGGGCCAACGCCACGCCGTCCCCCACCACCGCGGTGCGCGGATGGCAGTCGATGCCCACCTTCGTCACCCACGCTTGACCACCATCGAAATATCCGACAATCACCAAAAGGACTGACACACATGGCAGGACGCGTAGAAGGCAAAGTCGCTTTCATCACCGGTGCAGCACGCGGTCAGGGCCGCGCGCATGCGGTGCGGCTGGCGCAGGAGGGCGCCGACATCATCGCCGTCGACATCTGTAAGAAGATCGACACCGTCGAGCTGATCGAGGCGTCGACCCCCGAGGACCTCGCCGAAACGGCGGACCTGGTGAAGGGCTTCAACCGTCGCATCTACACCGCCGAGGTCGACGTCCGCGACTACGACGCGCTCAAGGCGGCGGTGGACACCGGCGTCGAGCAGCTCGGCCGCCTCGACATCATCGTCGCCAACGCCGGCATCGGCAACGGCGGCCAGACGCTGGACAAGACCAGCGAAACCGACTGGACCGCAATGATCGACGTCAACCTCGGCGGCGTGTGGAAGACCGTCAAGGCCGGCGTTCCGCACATCCTCGAAGGCGGCCGCGGCGGGTCGATCATCCTGACCAGTTCGGTCGGCGGCCTGAAGGCCTACCCGCACACCGGGCACTACGTCGCCGCCAAGCATGGTGTGGTCGGCCTGATGCGCACGTTCGCCGTCGAGCTCGGCGCGCAGAACATCCGCGTCAACTCGGTGCACCCGACCAACGTCAACACGCCGCTGTTCATGAACGAGCCGACGATGCGGCTGTTCCGTCCCGACCTGGAGAACCCGGGCCCCGACGACATGAAGGTCGTCGGCCAGCTGATGCACACGCTGCCGATCGGGTGGGTCGAGCCGGAGGACATCGCGAACGCCGTGCTGTTCCTGGCCTCCGACGAGAGCCGCTACATCACCGGCGTGACGCTGCCGGTCGACGGCGGCAGCTGCCTGAAGTAGGCGCACGTTGACCGCTGCCGAGCTGTCGCTGCCGCGCAGCTGGGAGGACATCACGCCGGGCTGGATGACGGCGGCGCTCGGGAAGCACTTCCCGGGTGCCACCGTCGACGGTGTCACGGTCGCGCTGCGCGACGACGGCACCAACCGGCGGGCGCGGCTGGCGCTGACGTATGCCGCGGGGTCGGGGCCTGCGACGGTGTTCGCCAAGGCCGTCGACCCCGACCACGCCGAACTGGTGGCCCTGACCAGTGGGCTGTTCCACGAGCCGCGGCTGTTCAGTTCGGATGTCGAACTGCCGCTGGATCATCCGGCGGTCTACGCCGCGCTGATCGACGAGCCCGGCTCGAACTTCGTGCTGATCATGGAGGACGTCGTGACGCGGGGCGCGGACCCGCGGGACTCGACTCGGCCGATGTCGGTCGAGCAGGTCGCCAACGGGGTGCGCGGGCTGGCCCGGATGCACAGCCAGTTCTGGGGACAGCGGCTGTCGGCGACCTCGCGACTGGACTGGCTCGAGCCGTTCGTCGCGTTCGAGGGACTCGAGCACGCCCCGCTGCACATCGCGCATGAGCGGCTGGGCGACACGGTGCCGTCGGTGGTGCTCGGGCTCAGCGGCACCGAGTTGTTCGTCGACATCTGGGCCCGCTACATCGGCACGCTGACGACCTCTCCGCAGACGCTGCTGCACGGCGACCCCCACATCGGCAACACCTATGTGCTGCCCGACGACGACGTCGGGTTCCTGGACTGGCAGATGGCCCGCCGCGGCAACTGGTCGCTGGACCTCGGCTACTTCCTGCAGGGCGCGCTGACCATCGAGGACCGCAGGGCCGCCGAGCGTGATCTGCTCGACGAGTACCGCGGCGCGTTGACGCTGCCGTCCTCGGAACTGCCGTCCGCCGAGCAGGTTTGGCTGCGGTACCGGGCCTCGGTGGCACACGGGCTGGCCATCTGGATGGCGACGCTGTCGGGCGGCGACGCCTGGCAGGGCGCTGACATCAGCCTGGCGTTGGCGCAGCGCTACGCCGCCGCGTTCGTGGACCTGGACACCCGCGCGGCGCTGAACGCACTGACCTGACCCCCGGCGGTAAGCCCGCTCGCGCGAAACCCACCGATCTTGACGTGTGGATGGTTCGATGGAGCCCTCGGCGCGGAGCGGGTCGGCAGGGGGTGGGATGTGAAGCGACTCAACGGCATGGACGCCATGCTGCTGTACAGCGAGACGCCGAATCTGCACACGCACACGCTGAAGGTCGCGATCATCCACGCCGCGGACTACCGCGCCGAGCACGGAGAGCCGTTCACCTTCGACGTGTTCCGCCGCACGGTCGCGCGGCGGCTGCACCTCCTCGACCCGCTGCGCTACACACTGGTCGACATCCCGTGGCGGTTGCATCGCCCCATGTGGCTGGAGGACTGCCCGGTCGATCTCGACTACCACCTGCGCCGCGTGGATGTGCCGAGCCCGGGTGGCCGGCGCGAACTCGACGAGGTGATCGGACGGATCGCGAGCACCCCACTGGACCGCAGCCGTCCGTTGTGGGAGTTCCACTTCGCCGAGGGGATGGCCGACGACCGGTTCGCGCTGATCGGGAAGGTGCACCACACGCTGGCCGACGGTGTCGCCTCGGCCAACCTGCTGGCCAGGCTGATGGATCTGGCGGGCTCGCCGTCCACCGAGGAGCGCGACGGCTACGACACCTGCGACGCGCCGTCGCCGCGTGAGCTGTTGCGTGCCGCCGGCCGCGACCACATGCAGAACGTCGCCGCGATCCCCGGGGTGGTGCGCGACGCCGTGCGGGGTGCCGTCCGGGTGAGCCGGCGGTCCCGCGAGCGGGACCGGGAAGCCGAGCAGGCGAAGCTGTTCCGGACTCCGCCGACCTTCCTCAACCATGTCGTCTCGCCCGGACGCACGTTCGCGACCGCGTCGGTCGCGCTGGCCGAGGTCAAGGAGACCGCCAAGGCGCTCGGCGTCACGTTCAACGACATCGTGCTCGGCACCGCGGCGGGTGGGCTGCGCGAACTGCTGCTGCGCTACGACGGGCGCGCCGACCGCCCGATCCTGGCGTCCGTGCCGGTGTCGACCGACCGGTCACCGGACCGGGTCACCGGCAACGAGATCAGTGGACTCGCGGTCTCCCTGCCGGTGCACGTCGACGATCCGCTCGAACGCGTCCGGTTGACGTCACGGGCCACCGCGAGCGCCAAGGAGGTGCACGATCTACTCGGCCCGAAGTTGCAGGGCCAGATGATGGAGTACCTCCCGCCTCCGCTGGCCCCGGCGCTGTTCCGGTGGCAGTCCGCTCGGGCCGCGCATAACCGAGTGATGAACGTCGCGATCTCCACCGTGCCGGGACCACGCGAGCACGGCCACGTCGGCGGCGCCCGGGTCACCGAGATCTACTCGGTCGGGGTGCTGTCGGCGGGCAGCGCGTTCAACATGACAGTGTGGAGTTACGTCGACCAGGTGGACATCTCGGTGCTCTCCGACGACGCCACGTTCGGCGATGTGCACGAGGCCACCGACGCGATGATCCACGGGCTGAGCGAGATCCGGCGCGCCGCAGGGCTTCCCGGCCTCTCGACGGTGGGCACCGCGATGGCCCCGGCACCTGCCCTCAACTAGTCGACGAGGTCGAGCAGGTCCTTGCGCACCACCTTGCCGGTGCTGCCGCGCGGCAGTTCGTCGAGCACCGTGATCTGCCGCGGCACCTTGTAATTCGCGAGGTTGTCGCGCACGTGCTGTCTGAGGTCGTCCGGGGTGACGCCAGCCGCGCCGCCGAGCACCACGAAGGCGACGAGGCGTTGCCCGTACTGCTCGTCGTCGACGCCGAGCACGGTGGCCTCGGCGACCTCGGGATGGGCCGCGAGCACCTTCTCGACCTCGATCGGGTAGACATTCTCGCCACCGGAGACGATCATCTCGTCGTCGCGGCCCACGACGAACAGCCGGCCCGCGGTGTCCAGGTAGCCCATGTCCCCCGAGGCCATGAACCCGTCGTGGAAGTCCTTGGTGTTCCCGGAGGTGTAGCCGTCGAACAGGGTGCCGCTGCGCACGAAGATCTTCCCCGTCTCGCCGGCGGGCAGCTCGTTGAACTCGGCGTCGAGGATGCGAATCTCGGTGCCGTCGGCCGGTGTTCCCGCAGTATCGGGCGCGGCCCGCAGATCGGCCGGGGTGGCGGTCGCGATCATCCCGGCCTCGGTGGCGTTGTAGTTGTTGTAGATCACGTCACCGAATTGGTCCATGAACCTGATCACCACGTCGGGCCGCATCCGGGACCCGGACGCGGTCGCGAAGCGAAGTGACCGGCCGCTGTAGCGGTTCCGGACGTCGTCGGGCAGATCCATGATGCGGTCGAACATGACCGGGACGACGGCCAGGCCCGTGGCACGGTGCTCATCGACCAGCGCCAGCGTCGCCTCGGGGTCGAACTTGCGCCGGGTGACGATGGTGCACGCGAGCAGCGCGGCGAACAACAGTTGCGAGAACCCCCAGGCGTGAAACATCGGCGCGACGATCACGATCGGTTCTTCCGCCCGCCACGGGGTGCGGTCGAGCACGGCCTTCAGATCGCCCACCCCGCCGCTGCCCGCGCCCCGCTTGGCGCCCTTCGGGGTGCCGGTGGTGCCCGATGTCAGCAGGATGATGTCGCTCTTGCGCTGGCTGGGTTCCGGGCGCCGGCCGGCGTTCTCGTCGATCAGGCGGTCCACTGTCAGTGTCTCGGGCGATCCGTCGACCCAGCCCAGGATGCGGACGGCATCGGGCTTGTCGGCCATGGCGCGGTCGACGATCGCGGCGAACTCCTCGTCGTAGATGACGACGTCGGCGCCTTCGCGGTCGACCACCTCGGCCAGCGCGGGCCCCGCGAACGAGGTGTTGAGCAGCAGCACGTCGGAGCCGATCCGGTTCGCGGCGACCAACGCCTCGATGAAGCCGCGATGGTTACGGCACATCACCGCAACCGTTTTCGGGGTCCCGCCGGGCAGGCGCGCGAGGCCGGCGGCCAGCGCGTCACAGCGGTCGTCGAGTTGCTTCCAGGTCAGCGTGCCCCGCTCGTCGATGAGCCCGGGCCGGTCGGGGCAGCGCTGCGCGGCGATCGCGAAGCCGACGGTCGCGGTCATCCCGACGCGACGGACCGCCGTGCCCATCCGCAGATACTTGTCCGGGCGCAGTGGTGCGATCAGGCCTGCGCGCCAAAGCGTTTGAAGGACTCCCAGATTGTCGGCCATGAGCGCTCAGCCAAGCACAGGAAAGCGACGTTCGCGGGCCAATTCGTCGAGCGCGGCCTGCATCACCGCCCTGACGTGGAGGTCGACGGCGTCGACGTCGGGGTCCTCGCCGAACTCGGCCCGGATGTCGATCGGGTCGAGCACCCGGGTGACGATCTTCGACGGCAGCGGCACGTTCGGCGGGAAGATGGCCGACAGGCCGAACGGGAAACCGATGGACAGCGGCAGGATCTCCATGCGGGCGCGGGTGAGGCCGAGGCGCCTGGCGATCGAGTCGCCGCGGGCCAGGAACAACTGCGTTTCCTGGGCGCCGATGGAGACCACCGGCACGATCGGCACGCCGGTCTCGATCGCGGTGCGGACGTAGCCTTTTCTGCCGTTGAAGTCGATGACGTTCTCGGTGAACGTCGGGCGGTACGAGTCGTAGTCGCCGCCGGGGAACACCAGCACCACCGAACCATCGCGAAGCGCCTTCGCGGCGTTCTCCCGGCTCGCCTCGATCACTCCGGACCGGCGCAGCCAGTCGCCGATGTTGCCGAGAAACACACCGTAGTGGGCCAGCGTGTAGAGCGGCCGATCGAAGCCGAACCGTTTGTAGAAGGCCGGCGCGAGCACCATCACATCGGGCGTCAGCATCCCGCCGGAGTGGTTGGACACCACCAGCGCGCCACCGGCGGCGGGCATCCGGTCCAGATCCCGGACCTCGGCGCGAAAGTAGCGCTTGATGACCGGTCCGACCCGGTCCATGATCTGCTTGGTGAAGCCGGGATCCCACTTGGCGACTTCTTTATCCGCCCCGCCGCTGCTCATAGTGTGTCTGTTCCCACTTCAGGTCCCCCACTATCGACACTGATCGGAATACTGTACTCTCCGAAAAAGAGAATACCATATCCGCAGGTAGGAGCAGTTATGTCCGGCACGGTGCTCGTCACCGGCGGTTTCGGTCTGGTCGGTTCGGCCACCGCGCGCCAGCTCGCGGCAGACGGGCGCCGCGTGATCGTCGCCGACCTCGACACCCCGGCCAACCGCAAGGCGGCCGACAAGCTGCCCGACGGCGTCGAGTACCGCTGGACCGACCTTACCGACGCGGGTCAGGTCGAACGCCTGGTGTCCGAGACCGCACCGGCCGCCGTCATCCACCTCGCCGCGATCATCGCGCCCGCCATCTACCGCGCCCCGAAACTGGCCCGCAAGGTCAACGTCGACGCGACGGCGACCCTGGTCCGGATCGCCGAGGCGCAGCCGAACCCGCCGCGGTTCGTCCACGCCTCGAGCAACGCGGTGTTCGGTCCGCGCAATCCGCACCGCAACCCGGAGCCGCTGCGCGCCGACGATCCGATGCGACCGTGCGACATCTACAGCGGCACCAAGGCCGAAGCCGAGGAGATCGTCCGATCCTCCAGCCTCGACTGGGTGGTGCTGCGGTTCGGCGGCGTGCTCAGCACCGATCTCGGCGCGCTGCCGCTGGGCGGCGACGCCATGTTGTTCGAGAGCGCCCTGCCCAGCGACAACCGGGTGCAGACCGTCGATGTCCGAGATGTCGCGTTCGCCTGCGCGGCGGCGACGACGGCCGACGTCGTGGGTGAGATCCTGCTGATCGCCGGCGACGAGTCGCACCGGCATTGCTACGGCGACCTCGCGCCGGCACTGGTGGCGGCGCTCGGCATGCCCGGCGCCATCCCGCCGGGGCGTCCCGGCGACCCCGACAGCGACACCGACTGGTTCGTCACCGACTGGATGGACACCACGCGGGCCCAGGAGGCGCTGCAGTTCCAACGTCATTCGTGGGACGACATGATGGGTGAGCTGCGGTCGAAATTCTGGTTCGCCCGGATACCGGGTGCGCTGCTGGCCCCGCTGGTGCGCGAGTTCATGAAGCGCCGCAGCGTGTACTGGAACGCGCCGGGGAAGTACGCCGACCCGTGGGGCGCGATTCGCGACAAGTTGGGCGATCCGTCCTGGGAACGGCCGTAAGCACCTCGCTGACCGCATAGTGTTGCCCGCTGTGGATGGATATGAAGGGCGCTCGGCGGTCATCACCGGCGGCGCGAGCGGCATCGGGTTGGCCACCGCCAGGGAGTTCGCCCGCCGCGGCGCGCGGCTGATGCTCGCCGACGTCAACTCGGTCACGCTCGACGCGGCCGTGGCGGAGCTGCGCGACGAGGGCGCCGACGTCCACGGCGTCGTCTGCGACGTCCGCAAGCTCGACGACGTCACCGCCCTGGCCGACCAGGCGTTCGGCGAGTTCGGTTCGGTGCACGTGGTGTTCAACAACGCGGGCATCGCCTATGCGGGCCCGATCGTCGAAACCTCCCATGAGGACTGGCGATTCGTCATCGACGTCGACCTGTGGGGGCCGATCCACGGCGTCGAGGCGTTCCTGCCCCGGCTGATCGCGCAGGACGAGCCCAGCCACATCGCGTTCACCGCGTCGTTCGCCGGGCTGATCCCCAATGTCGGCCTCGGGCCCTACTGCGTCGCAAAGTACGGCGTCGTCGCGCTGGCCGAGACGTTGTCGCGTGAGGTGCGGGCCAACGGCATCGGGGTCTCGGTGCTGTGCCCGATGATCGTCGAGACCGACCTGATGGCCAACAGCGAACGCGTCCGCAGCGACGAGTACGGCCCGGCCACCCCGGTCGGTGAGCTGCCGTCCGCGTCGACCGATCCCGAGGTCACCGCCGAGGAGGTCGCGCGGCTGATGGCCGACGGCATCCTCGCCAACCGCCTCTATGTCATTCCGCACAGCGTGTCGCGCGGTTCGATCCGCCGCCGGTTCGAGCGCATCGACCACGCCTTCGAGGAGCAGGCCGCCGAGGGCTGGACCCACTGATTCCTCTTCTTCTCCGCCGAGAGTACGGTTTCTGACGCAAAACGCGAGAAGAGTCGTCAATAACCGTACTCTCGGCGGGATCAGGAGGGGCCAAGCGTCGGCCGCCCGGTCTGCGGGTGGTGATACCAGCCGCCCGCCGCGTGCGTGCCGCCGTCGATGTGAATCGTCTGCCCGGTGAGGTAGCGGGCCATGTCGGACGCGAGAAAGACCGCAGCACCGGCGATTTCGTCGACGTGTCCGGGGCGTCCCATCGGGATGCCGGGCGCGGTGTCGGGCGACAGCGCGCCGCCGGACATCTCCACCAGCCCGTCGGTCAGGGTGAGGTCCGGGGCCAGTGCGTTCACGCGGATGCCGTGCGGCGACAGTTCGAACGACGCGGTCTGCGTGTAATTGATGACGCCGGCTTTCGCGGCCGCGTACGCAGCGTATCCGGGGGCGGCCCGCACGCCTTCGATCGAGGTGACGTTGATGACGCTGCCGGGCAGCCGCGCGTGCACGAGTCGCCGAGCCACCCGTTGCGTGCACGACAGCACGTGCCGGAGATTCGCCTTGTACAGTGCGTCCCAACCGTTTTCGGAGGTGTCGAGCAGCGGCGAGTAGAACGTCCCGCCCGCGTTGTTGACCAGGATCGTGACCTCGCCGAGTTCGTCGACGGTGCGCTGCAGCGCCGCGTCGACTTGCTCGCCGTCGCGCACATCGGCGACGATGCCCAGCGCCCCGCAACTGTCGCCGGCGGCCGCGCATGCGTCGGGATCGCGTTCCCAGATGGCCACCGAGGCGCCGAACGCCGCCAGGCCCTGCGCGATCCCGCGGCCGATGCCGCGTCCGCCGCCGGTGACCACCGCGACGCGGTCGGTGAGCAGGATGTCGGACGGGTCGATGGCCATGGGCTGAGTCAACCAGTCTTGGTGGTGCGGATGGTCAGACCCGCCGGTGCCGACCCGATGATGCCCTGGCTCTCCAGCTCGTCGATCTCGTCGTCGCTCAGCCCGAGGCCCGACAGCACCTCGCGGTTGTGCTCGCCGAGCAGCGGTGCGGGCGCGCGGTGCAGCGGCGCGCTCACCGACGACATGCGCATCGGCACCGTGCTGTGCCGCGCGGCGGGGTTGACGGGGTGGTTCACGCGCTCGTAGAACCCGCGGTGGGCCAGCTGCGGGAGGTCCCCGACGCGGTGCGGTTGCATGACCTTGGCGACCGGCACCCCTGCCGCCCAGAGGGTTTCGACGATCTGGTCGCCGGTGCGGGTGGCACACCATTCGCCGAGCCGGGCGTCGATCAGATCGTGGTGGCGACGACGACCGTCGGCGCTCGCCAGCTCCGGCGTCACCCACGTCGGGTCACCCAGCGCGGCGACCAGCCCGGCCCACTGCTCGTCGGTGGCGACGGCGATCGCCACCCAGTCGTCCGGCCGACCGAACTCGTCGAGTTCACCGGTGCGGTAGAGGTTCTGGGGTGCCGCGGCGGGCCCGCGGTTGCCCTGGCGCTGCAGCAGCGTGCCGTGCGCCGAGTATTCGACGACCTGCTCGGCGGCGACGTTGAGCGCGGCGTCGACCATCGCGGCCTCGATCCGCACCCCCTCCCCCGTCTTGCGCCGGTGTTCGAGGGCCAGCAGCAGCGCGGTCAGCCCGTGCACCCCCGCGTTGGGGTCACCGACCGAGTATGGCTCGACCGGGTTCTGGTCGGGATGTCCGGTGAGCCAGGTGATTCCGGAGCAGTCCTCGATGACGTAGGCGAACGCCGGCTTGTCCCGCCACGGCCCGTCCAGGCCGAACCCGGGCATCCGGAGGATGATCGCGTCGGGGCGCAGCCGCTGCACGCCCTCGAAGTCCAGCCCGATCTGCTCGAGCAGCCGCGGCGTGTAGTTCTCGACGATCACGTCGCAGGTCGTGATCAGCTCGCGCAGCAGTTCGACGCCGCGCTCGGACCGGATGTCCAGCGTGACGCTCTTCTTACCCGTGTTGAGGCCCGTGAAGATCGGCGACCGCTCCCACCACTGCTCCTCGGTGATCGGCACGCCGGCGATCAACCGGGTGCCGTCGGGTCGCGCCGTGGACTCCACGTGGATCACCTCGGCGCCGAGCATCGCCAGCACATGTGTGCACGACGGCCCCGCCCAGAAGCTCGTCATGTCCAGGACGCGGATCCCGTCGACCGGCAGACCCCCCGAAATAGCATTCCTGGCTGTTGCATCGCCCGATCGACGACCGGGAATGCTATGTCGCGACCGGTAGGTCTCGGTGTGCTCGCCGAGGCGTGGTGTCGGGTCCGCCGAGCGCAGCAGCGGCGGCGACGTGCGATACGGCGGCCCGGGCTGGGTGAACCCGTCGCGCGGATTGCTGACGAACGTGCCGCGCTCGACGAACTGCTCGAAGGACGTCACGGTCGCGCCGTTGCCGACCGGCGCATTGGGAATGCGGAACGCCGACGACAGGTCGAGGATGTCCTCGACGCGGTTCTCCCGCACCCATTCGTAGATCTGTTCAGCGTGGATGTTGGCCTGTTCGGTGATCGACAGATCGGACGCTTCGTCGATCCACTCGTCGTGGCCGACCATCGCGCACAAGTCGAACCACTGCTGGGCGGTACCGCAGCCCAGCGCCACCAGCCCGTCGGCCGCCGACGCGACACCCGGGATCGTCAACCGCCGGCGGTCCCGGAACGGCCGGCCCAGCGCGTCGAAGAACGGAACGGAATAGTAGGTCAGGCAAAGGATCTGGGTCTCGAGCATGGACAGGTCGACGAGCCCGGCGGGCAGCGCCAGCGTGGCGACGGCGGCGTACGCGCCCGCCAGGTACTCCCCGATCTGCCCGGCGACGAACAGCGGCGCCCGATCCTGCGCGCCGCGGCCGAGCCCGATCACCCCGCCCGACCACGCCTGCGTGGTGAACTCGGTGGCCGGTTTGTCGGCCCACGGCCCGTCCAGACCGAACGGCGTGATCGAGGTGACGGTCAGATGGTCGTAGGCGTCCGCGATCGCGGCCGGACCGAACTCGTCGAGCTCCGCGACCGCGGATCCGTGCGACCACACCGCCGCATCGGCCGCCGCCAGCAGGCCGCGCAGCATGTCCAGATCGTCGGTCGAGCCGGAGTCGACGACCACGCTGTGCTTCGAGCAGGCCAGGAAGCTGAACAGTGCGCCGTCGCCGTCCGGTTCGACCGGTGCGCCGGACGCCGACCATGACCGCAGCGGATCACCCTGCGGCGATTCGACTTTGATCACCGTGGCGCCGCCGTCGGCGAGCAGTTTGGTGCAGTAGGCGCCCGCGATACCGCTCGACAGGTCAACGATGGTGTAGTCGTCCAGCGCCGGCACTATTCCTTCTTTCTGCGGTTGGCCTTGCTCAACCGGAACTCGGGCGGGAACTTGTCGTCGTTGTCGTTGACCGCGTCGGCGAGGCCGGCGTCGATGGCATCACCGAGCATGAAGTCGCCGCCATCGGGGCGCGCCGCCCCGCCCATCGACTCGAACATCGCCGACAGCAAGCTGCCCAGGTACTCGCCCTGGAACTGCTTGACCACCTCGAAGAACATCTTCTGCTGAAAGACGCTGTCCACCGGGCGGTTCCGCGCGCAGGCGTGGGCGTACTTGGCGACCTCCGCCTCGAGTTGGTCGCGCGGCACCACCTTGTTGAGGAAGTTGCAGTCCTTCATCTCCGCCGCGGTGAACGGCCGTCCGGTGAACACCATCTCCTGGAAGGGCCGCAGCCCCATGGTCATCACCCAGGTCCACATCCGCGGCCCCCAGCCGAAGTACCGGAACGACGGATGCCCGAACAGCGCGTCGTCGCTGGAGATCACCAGATCGGCGTCGGCACACTGGTAGAAGTGCCAGCCGTAGCAGTAGCCCTTGGCTTCCACGATGCTGATCTTCTTGAGTTCCTGCAGCGCCCGGTTACCCGCGGCGGCGTTGGCGTACCACTGCCCCATCGTGGCGCCGTGCCGGAACGACCCCTTCGGCGGATAGGCCACCTCGGGATCGTCGACCCGCAGTTCGGCGAGCCGGGCGGCGTCGTCGCCGGCCATGAAGTCCGGCAGATCGGCCCCGCTGCCCAGGTTCTCCCCGACGCCGCGGATCACGACGACCTTGACGTCGTCGTCGACGGTCGCCCCGCGCAACAGGTCGGCATAGCGTAGCCGCGCAGCGGATGTCGGCGCGTTCAGGTACTCGGGGCGGTTGAACGTGATCGTCGCGATCTTGGTCGCCGGGTCCTTCTCGTAGAGGACGATCTCCTCTGGGGCGGGCCGACTCCCGGAGTCCGACATGGCCTCAACCGATTCCGACGCCCGCACCACTCCAGAACGGGCTCGACGTCAGCACGTCCGGGCCCTCGGCGGTGATGTGCACCGCCTCCCGGCTGAAGACGGCGCCGACGCCCTGCTGCCAGACGTAGCCGCTGACTGCGAGCACCATGCCGGGTTCGAGCACCTCGTCGGCCACCGTGGCGCGCAGTGCCGGGGTGACGACGGGCGAGTCGTACCCCAGACCCAGACCGTGCGCGACGGGCATCGCGGGCAGCGGCTCACCGGCCGACTCGTAGGCCGCCAGCAGGTCGCTCGCGCGGTTTCCGGGCCGGCATGCCGCGATCAGCTTGTCCCACAGCCTGTTCCAGCGGTCGTAGAGATCGGGTATCGCCGAGCCGGAGACCTCACCGACCGGCCAGGTGCGGCCGACCTCGCCGACGTAGCCGTCGGCCAGCGCACCCGCGGAGAACGCCACCAGGTCACCGTCCTCGATGCGACCGTCGGTCCGGGCCCGCCGCCACGGATGCTCCTTGCTGGTCACCCAGGCGCCGTCCTGGGTGGCGGGCGTGGTGACACCGCCGGCGGCCATCGCCTCCATCAGCGCGCCGAGCAGGGACCGCTCGGTGGTGCCGGCGGCCAGTTCGGCGCGTGCGGCGTCGAGCGCCGATTCGGCCACCGCCAGCGCGCCGCGCAGCACCGCGATCTCCTCGGGCGTCTTGATCCGCCGCGCCGCCCGCAGCGCGGGTTCGGCGTCGACGATCTCGGCGTTCGGGAAGGCCATCGGCAGCAGCTGCGCGAATGTCGGTGTGAGCGAATCTGTTCCGACACGTTTGACCGTGGCCGCGCCCGGCAGCGCCTTGAGCACCTCGACGAGGGTCATCGGGTTCCACGCCAGCCCGTACAGGTGGTCGTGGGGGATCTCGTCGGGGATGCCCTCGTCCCAGGTGCTGTTGAGGTGGATCTCGCCGGTGGACCGGACCACCTCGCAGATGGGGCCGAACGGCCGGGTGCCCGCGACCCAGAGTTGCGGCGCGCCGGTGACGTACCGCACGTTGGCCTGCCGGCCGAGCACCAGGATGTCGATGTCGCGGTCGGCCATCTCGGCCAGTGCCCGCTCGCGGCGTCCCCGACGCAGATCGGCTGCGTCAGGAAGGATTTCGAGTGCCATTCAGATCCGATCCTGTCCGTAGGGCGCGTACGGGTAGTCGGTGATCGACCGGTATCCGTCCTCGGTGATGACCACGATCTCCTCGCTGCGATAGCCGCCGGTGCCGTCCTCCCACACGACGGGTTCGAGCACCAACAGCATGCCGGCGGGGAACACGAAGTTGTCGTCGAACTCCTCGCCGAGATCGGTTCCGATCATCGGCATCTCGGCGGCGTTGGTGCCGATGCCGTGGCCGAGGTAGAAGTGCGGCAGCCACGGTTTGGTCCCGCCGTTCGCGGCGATGGCCGCGCGGGCGAGGTCCCCGGACGTCGCGCCGGCCTTGGTGACCGCCAGCACTGCCGCAAGGATTTCACGCCATTTGTCGAACTGCGCCTGCTGACGATCGGTCGGTTCGTCGCCGACCAGCCAGGTGCGGCCGAAGTCGGAGCAGTAGCCGGTGTAGGTGATGCTGACGTCGGTCCACAGCACGTCCCCGCGTTCGAGTTCGCGCTCGGTGGTCAGCAGCGGCAACGCGAGATCACCGGTGGTGGTCCAGACCGACCCGCTGGTCTTGGTCGTGGGCATCACCTGCCAGATCGCCTCGAGCATGTTGGCGGTCGCGCCGAGTTCGAACGCGCGCCGCACGAACGCCGCCGACAGGTCGACCTGGCGCACCCCGGGTGCCAGCGCCTTCTGCACGTCGACCATCGCCTCTTCGGTGATGCGGCAGGCATTGCGCACACACGACACCTGGTCGGGTGTCTTGACCAACTTGGCCGGCCCCACCACCTGTGCGGCGTCCGACGGCGGGCCCGCGGGGAACAGCTTGGCCGACGCCCGGCGCATCGCACCGGTCAATTCGTCGACGGCCACCTTGCCGCCCGTCGGCACCAGATCGGCCAGCACCGTCGCCAAAACCTCGACACCCTCGTCGAATTCGAGGTACAGCGGCCCGTGCACGTGGTCGTCGGGCACCTCGCTCTGCGAGGCCGAGCCCTCCCGCAGCGGCATGAACAAATGCGGGTGCGGATCGTCGGCCAGCACGATGGCGACCGGACGCTCGACATGCGAGAGGCCCGCGTCGAGCAGCGGCCAGCTGACGCCGGTCGCGTACACGACATTGCCGTTGCCGATCAGCACCAGCGCGTCGACGCCCTTGTCGCGCATCGAGTCGCGAAGCCGGGCACCGCATTCGCGGTACATCCGGGCGCGGTCCGGAAGCTCGGGGATGTCGAAGGAAGTGGACTGCGGCGCGAAGGTGGTCACGAGATCCCCAGGAAATTCTTGATGTTGGTGCTGACGACCTTGACGGCGTCCTCGGGGCCGACCGCATCGACGACGGTCTTGAGCGACCTCTCCGAGTACCCGAACGTCGACTCGTTGTGCGGGTAGTCCGACGACCACATCACGTTGTCCACGCCGATCTTGTCGATGAGTTCAAGACCGAGCGGGTCGACCATGAACGAAGCGTTCATGTGGTCGTCCCAGTAGTGCCGGACCGGGTGCTGCAGTTCGTGGTTGAACATGTGCCGGTACGACGCGAGCATGTGCTCGGCGTCCTGCAGAGCCGTTGGCACCCAGGCGATTCCGCCTTCGAACCAGCCGATCTTGAGCGCGGGGTGGCGGTCGAGGATGCCGGAGAACACGTACTTGGCGAACTGTTCGCGGAACGAGTCGACGTTGACCATCATCCCCACCACGACGCTGTTGTGCTGGCACGGCGTCTTGGGCGGGGTCTCGCCGATGTGGTGGCTGACCGGCAGGCCGGCCGCTTCGATCTCGTCCCACACCGCGTCCATGTCGGTGCTGCCGTAGTCGTAGATGTTGCCCTCGTCGTCCTTGCCGGGGTTCAGCGGCAGCAGGAACGTCTTGAGCCCGAGCGACTTCAGCTCCTCCAGTGTGCTCCTGGTGCCCTTGGGGTCCCACCAGTTGATCAGCCCGACGCCGTAGAAGTGGCCGTTGCTGCGCTCCTGCAGATCGGCGATGTGTTCGTTGTAGATCCGGAACACCCGCTCGCGCAGCGCCTTGTCCGGATAATGGAACAGCGCCAGCACGGCATTGGGGAACGCCAGTTCCTTGTCGATGCCGTCCTCTTTGAGCTCGCGCACCCGCGCCTCGATGTTGTTCGACGCCGCGCCCGCGAGGTCGTCGTACTGCATGAGCACCCGGCCGAAGTCGCCGCCGGTCCAGGCCTTGCCCTTCATGCCGACCATGTAGGCGCCGTCCTCGTACCAGATGCGCGGCGCGGCGCCCTTGAGCTCCTCGGGGAAGCGGTCGTAGAAGATGTCGTCGGCCACCGAGATGTGGTTGTCGGCGGAGAAGATCTCGGTGCCCCTAGGAAGATCAGCAAGTCCGTCCTTGGATGCGTGGCCCTTACGGTGCTTGGGGGCGCCGAAACCCTCGGGTGGGTAGAGCGTGGTTGTTGGGGGGTGGGCGGGCGTTTTCATTGGCGTAGACATCGTTGACACTCCAATCGGGCTGTGGGATGGACCTGACTACCAGGTCACCGGAAGTTCGTAGACGCCGTAGGCGAGGCGGTCATGCTTGAACGGCACCTCTTCGATCGGCACCGCCAGCCGCATCGTCGGGATGCGCCGCAGCAGGGTGTGGAAGACGATCTGCAGTTCGGCACGGGCGAGCTGCTGGCCGACGCACTGATGGCGGCCGTAGCCGAAGCCGAGCTGCTGGCCGGCGTCGCGGTGCAGGTCGAGCTTGTCGGGTTCGGGATAGGCGGCGGCGTCCCAGTTCGCGGGAGCGAGGTCGAGGATGATGCCCTCTCCGGCGCGGATGGTCTCGCCGGCGATCTCGATGTCCTCGAGCGCAACGCGGCGCTGCCCGTTCTGGATGATCGACAGGTAGCGCATCAGCTCCTCGACCGCGTTCGCGATGAACTTCGGGTCATCCGAATCCCGCAGCTGTGCAGCCTGTTCCGGGTTGTCCAGCAGCGCCAGCACCCCGATGCCGATCATGTTGGCAGTGGTCTCGTGGCCCGCGATCAACAGGCCGGTGCCCAGCTGGGCGGCCTCCTTGACGCTGATCTCGCCGGCGGTGACCCGCTCGGCGAGGTCGGACACCGCGTCCTCGGCGGGGTTGGCCATCTTGGTCTCGACGAGGTCGATGAGGTACTTGTGCAGGCTCATCGCGCCCTTCTGGCCGTCCTCCGCCGAGGCGTACCGGGCCAGTCCGACATTGGCGTGGTGCTGGAAGAACTCGTGGTCCTCGTAGGGCACGCCGAGCATGTCGCTGATCACCCGGGTGGGCACCGGCAGCGCGAGTTTGGCGACGATGTCGGCGGGCTGCGGGCCGGCCAGGATGGCGTCGATGCACTCGTCGGTCACCTGCTGGATGGCCGGGCGCAGGCCTTCGACCCGTTTGAAGGTGAACGGCTTGGACAGCATCCGGCGGAACCGGGTGTGCTCCTCGGCATCCGAGGTGAACACCGAGCGCGGGCGCTTGTAAACCGTGGAGAGCATGTGCTCGTTCCAGTGCGGGAAGCCCTCGATCCGGTCGTCGACGCTGACCCGCGAGTCGGCGAACAGCTCGCGCGCCACCGCGTGGCCGGTGATCAGCCACGGCGTGCTGCCGTTCCAGATGCGCACGCGCGACAGCGGTTTGGCCTCGCCCATCTTCAGCATCTGCGGAGGCGGAGCGAACGGGCAGCGGGTGTCGCGCTCCATCGGATACTCGGGAATCTCTGCGGAGACGTCGGGGGTGCCGGTCAGGGTGTCGGACATTGAGCTCTCAATCCTCGATGTGGATGGCGAGTGCGGGACAGGCCGCGGCCGCCTTGCGGGCGTCCTCGGCGCGGTCCTCGCTCGGGCTGTCGTCGAGCAGGACGACGACGCCGTCGTCGTCACGTTGGTCGAACACGTCGCCGGCGTTGAGCACACACTGACCGGACGACACGCACTTGTCTTGATCGACGGTGACTTTCATCGCGCCGGCTGCTCCGTGATCGGCGCCTCCCACAGCCCGACGATCGCGTCGATGAGCCCGGAGGCCACCGAACTCCACGTCGTCCTGGGCATGTCGGCGCCCTCGGCGAAGGCCCGCTCGAAGTCGGCGCAGGTGTGCATCATCAGGTTGCGCACCATGATGTTTCGCTCGGTGACCACGGCCATCGGCAGGTCGGGCAGGCAGCGGGTGATGCCGTCGACCACGCGCAGCAGCGACGGGGACGCCAACGCGTCCTTGACGACGATCTTCTGGTAGGCGGGATCGGCCAGCGCCTGCGCGGCGAAGCGCGCGTACCAGGTCGGGTTGCCGAGTTGGTCGAGGTGCTCGGTCAGCGAACACACCATGCAGGCGATCCAGTCGCGCAGTTGAGTCGACTCGCCGGTCGCGGCGACCATCCGCTCGAGCAACCGCTCGATGGAGCCGCGGTGCTTCTGTTCGATGGCGCGGACCAGATCGGTCTTGGTGCCGAAGTGGTAGCCGACCGCGGCGTTGTTGCCCTGCCCCGCTGCCTCGCTGACCTGGCGGTTCGACACCGCATACACGCCGTGCTCGGCGAACAGCCGCTCGGCGGCAGCCAGGATGGCCTCCCGCGTGATGCTGGCCCGGTCGGTACGCACACTTCTGGCGGCGGTGGTCACCGTCACAGTCAACCGCGACGCCGCGGTTAAGTCAAGCGACTGATTTAAAGCTGTCACGGCTTCGGTTTGCGCACGATGACCTTGCCCGCGGTGGTGCCGCCGTCGATCGGCAACACGGTGCCGGTGACGTAGCGCGAGCGGTCGCCGGCGAAGTACAGCGCGGCCTCGGCGACGTCGTCGACGGTGCCCTCGCGCTTCAGCGGCCGGTCGTTGCGCATCTGCTCGCGGATCTTCGCCTCGAACTCCTCGAGCCGCTGCAGGTCCTCCCCCGAGGCGGACTTGCGCACGATCGCGGTGCGGATGTTGCCCGGCGCGATCGCGTTGACGCGAACCTCGTAGTGCGCGAGATCGATTGCGGCGGACTTGGTGAACTGGATGACCGCGGCTTTCGAGGCCCGGTAGGTCATCACCCCGCCCCCGGCCTGGATGCCGCCGATCGAGGTGAGGTTGATGATCGACCCGCCGCCGTTCTTGGACATGTGTCGCGCCGCGTCGCGGGTGCCCGCCATCACCGCGAGCACGTTGACCGCCATCACGTTGTGGAAGTCGGCGAGGTCGTCGTCGAGGAACTTGGCGAACATCTTGCCCGACACGCCCGCGTTGTTGACCATGACGTGCAGGCCGCCGAATTCGTCGACGGCGGTGGTGACCAGCCGGGTCACCTGCGCCACCTCGGCGACGTCGGATTCGATGAACCGGACGGCGTCGCCGAGATCCGCGGTGAGTTGCGCGCCGGCGTCGGCGTCGATGTCGCCGACCACCACCCGGGCACCCTCGGCGACGAACCGTCGCACCAGGCCTTCGCCCAAACCCGATGCGCCACCGGTGACTACCGCCACCTTGCCGTCGAGTTCGCCGGTCATGTCGTCGCTCCTTCGTGAAGTTCGGCCCAGAAGCCGAGCAGTAGTTCGTTGACGGCGTCGGGTTGCTCGATCTGCGGGCAGTGGCCGGCCGCATCGATCACCGCCGACCGGCCGCCGCGGATCTGGCCGGCGATCTCGTCCGCCCACCCGGCGGGCAGCAGCTTGTCACCGCCGCCCTCGACGACCAGCGTCGGCACATCGATGCGGTCGTAGGCCCGCCTGCTCGACGGCAACGGCGGCGCCTCGAGCCCGGGCCGCCGGAACCGCGCCGCCGCCAACGCTTCCCACGCACCCGGCGCGATGCTGGCGCGGTAGCGGCGCTGCACGTAGGCGTCGTCGGCGGGGTAGGACGGGTCGTAGAACAGCGCCTCGACGATCCGGCGCATACCGTCCGGAGTCGCGTCGTAGTCGTAGAGCGCGCCGGAGTGCTCGTTGCGCTGGATCTCGCCGCCGCCGCAGATCGTCACCAGGCTGCGCACCGGCAGCAGCGGCGATTCCGAGGTGGCGTCGACGAACAGGTTGACCGCCCCCATCGAGTTCCCGACGAAGTGCGCGGACTCGACCCCGAGGACCTCGCAGAACCGCGCGATGTGCCGGATGCGCATACCCCGGCCGTCGGTGAAGTCGATGACCTTCGCCGACTCGCCGAACCCGAGCATGTCGAGCGCGAGCACGCGGTACCGCGCGGCGAGCGCGTCGATGTTGCGCTCCCAGCCGATCTCGGCGCTCGCACCGAACTCGCCGCCGTGCAGCAGCACGACCGGATCGCCCTGCCCGGCCTCGAGATAGCGGGTCGTCAACCCGTCGACGAGAATGGTCTTGCGTTCGGTCACGCGCTCTCCCACGCGGCCTTGGCGAAGGTCAGCACCTGGTTGGCGAGCATGTCGAGCTGGTTGCGGGTCGTCTGGTCGGTGAGTTCGCCTGCGTCGTCCCAGATCTGGTCGGCGGAGTTGATCGCCACCCCCAGCGGTGTCGGCCATGCGCGCAGGGCGTGCCCGATGGAGCGCAGCTGCCCGAGCGTGCCGACGGCGGCCTGCCAGCCGTACGCGCAACTGATGCATCCCCACGGCGTGTTGTCGAGGTAGACGCGCGGGTCCTCCCGCAGGTCCTCGATGTAGTCGAGCGCGTTCTTCACCAGGCCCGAGATCGCGCCGTGGTAGCCCGGCGACCCGACCACGACCGCGTCGGCGTCGCGCAGCGCCCCGACCAGTTCGAGGGCCGCCGGGGTGCGCTCCAGCGAGTGCGGGGCGTACATCGGCAGGTTGAGGTCCTCGCCGGAGAACAGCCGGGTCCGTCCGCCCTGCCGCTCGACCGAGGCCAGGCAGTAGCGCAGCGCGCGCTCGGTCGACGAGTTGGCACGCAGCGTGCCACCCAGGCCGACGACGAAGGGCACGCCACCCGTCGTGGTGCTTGCAGTCATCTGGTGTCCCTTACTTGATCGCTATCGGGCTGACCGGCGCGCCCACCGCGCCAACGACTTTCAACGGCGGGGCGATCAGCTGGAACTCGTACACCCCGTCGGCCGCGCAGTCGGCGGCCAGTCCGGTCAGATCCCAGTACTCGCCGAACATCAACCCCATGTCGCGCAGGCAGATCATGTGCATCGGCAGGAAGGTGCCTTCCACCCCGTTGGCGGGGTCGGGGTCCTCGACCATGAGGTTGTCGGCGGCGACGGCTGCGACGTCGTGGTCGTGCAGCCAGGACGCACACCTCCAGTCGAGCCCCGAGCCCGGTTCGGCGCCGTCGCCGGTGGACAGGAACCTGGTCCACCATCCGGTGTGCACGACGACGATGTCGCCGGGGGTGATCGCGACGCCCTGCGCCTTGGCGATGTCGTCGAGTTCGGCGGGCGTCACCGGGTTTCCGGGTTCGAGGAAGACCTCCGCGCCGCGGTGCTTGACGACGTCGAGCAGCACGCCGCGCGACGTGATGCCTTTACCGTCGACCTTTTCGATCCCCAGGTGGAAGGCGCCGAAACTGGTCACCGAGTCCGCGGGAAAGCCGTTGTAGAGCTTGTCCTCGTAGTAGACGTGGCTGATCGCGTCCCACTGCGTGGCCGCCTGCAGTGGCATGACGATCATGTCGTCGTTGAACCGGAACGGGTTGTCGGCGAAGAACGCGCTGACGTCGGCGGCCACGGCGTTGCGTAACCATTCGGGGCCGTACCGGACCAGCGTCGAGGCGTCGCCGCCGTCCACCGTCATCACGTGGGTCGGGTTGGGCCGGAACTTGAACGCGCCCTGCGGCCCACCCGAACTGAAGTCACCGCCGAGCGAGATCACGGTGCCCTTCTTCACCAGCGCCGCGGCTTCGGCGACCTTCTCGGGCGTGATGAAGTTCAGGGTGCCGAGTTCGTCGTCGTCACCCCAGCGGCCCCAGTTGCGCACCTCGTCGGCGACACGCCGGAACTCGCTCATGCTGGCCATGGATCGCCTCTCATCGTCGTGTCACCGAGCCGGCGAGGTCCGTCTCGCCGATCGTTCCGCCGTCCACCCAGATGACCTGTCCGGTCAGGTAACTGGCGGCCGGCCCGTTGAGGAAGGTCAACACGCTCGCCTGCTCGTCCGGCCGGGCGGCGCGGCCCAGCGGCGTGCGGAAGGAGTCGAGGAACTCCTGGCCGTACGCGCTGCGCAGCTGGTCGAGGATCGGCGTGTCGGTGACGCCCGGGGCGGTGCAGTTGATCCGGATTCCCTTGGCGCCCAACGCGGTCACCTGAGCCATGCCGTAGAGGATGATGGCCTCCTTGGACAGCCGGTAGCCACCGCCGTCGGCGAGCGCCGCGGGATTGCGCCGACACCACTCGATTCCCGCGTCGATCGACTCGGTGTCCACCAGCCCGGCGGTCACCGGCGCATTGTCCCGGTAAGCCGATGCGGCCAGCGACGACACGTTGGCGATCGCCGAACCGGCGGGCATCCTCGGCACCAGCGCCTCGGTGAAATGCCGTGTGCCCAGGAAGTTGATCCGCACCACGCGCAGCGGATCCTTGATCCCCGACGACACCCCGGCGATGTTGAACAACGCGTCGACGCGGTCACCGATCTGCGCGACGGCCGCATCGATCGACCCCGGATCGGACAGGTCGAGTTCGATGAACCGCCCGACCGTGTCCGCGGGGGCCTTGATGTCCAGACCGATCACCTCGGCGCCGAGCTCGGCGACCTGCCGTGCGACGTGGGCACCGATCCCGGAGGCGCACCCGGTGACCACGACGCGACGCCCGTCATAGCGCCACAGGTCGCCGATTTCGCTCACCGGCACTCAGCCCGCCTGCTCGCGCGCTGCCTTCTCCGCCTGGGCTGCCTTCACGCGGCCCTCGTTGATCTCGGCCATCGCCTCGGGGATCTCGCCGGCGGTGAACTTGCCGCCGCGGCCGGTCGGCAGACCGCCGAAGCTGTAGGTCTCGTCGAAAATCGGTGCCTCCGAACGCTCCCGGCGCGACTCGACCTTCTCGATCACCGGCTCGAGCCGCTTGGCCTTGTCCGCACGGGCTTTCTCGTCGCGCTCGATGAACTCGGGCAGGATGTCGCGGCCCATGATCTCGATCGACTCCATCGTGCCCTCGTGGCTGCGCGGGTTGAGCAGCAGAATGATCTCGTCGACACCGCTGGCCTCGTAGCCGCGCAGGAACTCGCGCACGGTGTCGGGCGAGCCGATCGCGCCGCGGCCGGGGCCGTAGGCCAACGTCGGATCCTCCTTGACCGCCTGCTCGTAAAGCTCCCAGACGCCGGTGCGGCCGGGGGTGTGCATACCGGTCATGTAGTAGTGCATGATCCCGAACGAGAAGAAGCCGCCGCCGATTCCGAGCCGCTTGAGCGCCTCCTCGTCGGTCTTGGCCACCATCATCGACAGGTCGCCGCCGATCGCCAGCAGGTTCGGGTTGATCTCCGGGGTGACGGGAGCGCCCTTTTCCTCGAACTCCTTGTAGTAGCCGTCGACGCGCTCCTTGAGCGCCTCGGGGCCGGTGTAGGCGAAACTCAAGGCGCCGATGGCCTTCTGCGCGGCCATCTGCACCGACGACGGCCGGGTGCAGGCCACCCAGACCGGCGGATGTGGGGTCTGTAGCGGCTTGGGGATCACGTTGCGGGCCGGCATTTCGACGTGCTCGCCCTTGAACCCGGTGAACGGTGTCTCGGTCATGCACCGGATGGTGACCTCCAGGGCCTCCTCCCACATGGTCCGCTTGTCGGCGGGATCAATGTTGAACCCGCCCAGTTCGGCCACCGACGAACCTTCGCCGGTCCCGAATTCGACTCGCCCGTTGGACAGGTGGTCCAGCGTGGACACCCGCTCGGCGATGCGCGCGGGATGGTTGATCGGCGGCGGCAGGTGCATCACGCCGAAGCCCAGCCGGATGTTCTTGGTGCGCTGGCTGGCGGCGGCCAGGAACATCTCCGGGGCGGTGGAGTGGCAGTACTCCTCGAGGAAGTGATGCTCGGTCAGCCACACCGTCGAGAACCCGGCCTTGTCGGCGAGCTCCACCTCGTCGAGGCCGTGTTGGAAGAGCTGGTGCTCGTCGTCGTCGCTCCACGGCCTCGGCAGCGGAAACTCGTAGAACAGCGAGATCTTCATTTGGTTACCTTCCGGTGTGTATCGGATGTCGTATCGGTTCTGGTGCCGGCCTGACCCACAGAACCGGACAGCTGATCGGCGATGTGCTTGGCGGCGACATAGCCGAAAGTCATTGCAGGCCCGATGGTTGCGCCGGCACCGGCATAGCTACGGCCCATCACCGCCGCCGACGCGTTGCCCACGGCATAGAGGCCGTCGACGACGGTGTCGTCGGCGCGCAGCACCCGGGCGTGTTCGTCGGTACGCAGGCCGCCGGAGGTGCCGAGGTCACCGAGGATGATCTGGAACGCGTAGTAGGGCGGCTTGCCCAGCGGGTGCAGGTTCGGGTTGGGCAGTGTGGGGTCGCCGTAGTAGTTGTCGTAGGCCGAGTCGCCGCGGTTGAAGTCGTCGTCGTGGCCGCCGCGCGCGAGTTCGTTGAACCGGTCGGCAGTCTGGCGCAGCTGGGCGGGCGGGACGCCGATCTTGGTCGCCAGCTCCTCGAAGCTGGCACCCTCGTGCACGACACCGGACTCCAGCCACGCCTTGGGCACCTTCCATCCGGTGGGCACCGGCGCGAACGGCACTTTCGGGATGGGTAGATGGCCCGCGACGACGTAGCGGTGAAACGAGCCGATGTCGGTGATCAGCCAGCACGGGATGTGGGTGACGCCGGATTGGTGGCCCTCGATCATCGCGTGCGCGAAATCCATGTAGGGCGCGGCCTCGTTGATGAACCGCTTGCCCTCACCGTTGACGACGAACTGCGACGGCATCATCCGCTCGTTGAGCATGAACTGCAGCCGCCCGTCGGGCCAACAGATCGCCGGGAACCACCACGCCTCGTCGAGCAGTTCGGTCGATCCGCCGACCTTCTCCCCCGCCCGGATGCCGTCGCCCATCGACGCCGGATTGCCGAAGCTCCAGTCCTTTTCGAGCAGCGGCAGATGCTGGCGGCGCCATTCCATGTCGTGGTCGAAGCCGCCGGAGGCCAGCACGACGCCGCGCCGGGCTCCGATGCGCTGCTGGCGGCCCTCGCGTTCGACCACCGCGCCGACCACTGCGCCGTCGACGTCGGTGATCAGCTCGGTCATCGGCGAGCTCAGCCACAGCGGCACGTTCTGCTGTTTGAGCGCCAGCCGCATCCGGGCCGCGAGGGACTGCCCGATGGCGGCCATCCGGTCGCCGAACACCCGCGCCCGGAACATCCGCCAGATCAACTTGACCAGCACAGCTTTGCCGCGCCAGTTCTGGCGCACCTGGTAGAACAGCCGAAGATCCTTGGGTGCGAACCAGATACCTTTCGGCGCCAGCGCGAGCGGCTGCAGCAGGTTCTGCTCCTCGTCACCGAGCTTGCGCAGGTCGATGGCCGGCACGTTGATGGTGCTGCCGAGCTCGGAGCCGCCCGGCAGTTCCGGGTAGTAGTCGGCGTAGCCCGGCTTCCAGACGAACTCGAACCACGGGCTGAGCCGCTCCAGGAACTCCATCATCTCCGGCGCGGCGTCGACGTACGTGCGCAGCCGCGCCTCACTCACCAGGCCGCCGGTGATCTGCCGCAGATACTCGACGACGCCGTCGGGATCCGGGACGTAGCCCTCCTTGCGCTGCGCCGGGGCGCCGGGCACCCAGATGCCGCCACCCGACAGGGCCGTGGAACCGCCGAAGTGGTCCGACTTCTCGACGACGAGCGCGTCGAGCCCGAACGCGTCGGCCGCCAGCGCCGCGGTCATGCCGCCGCCGCCGGAGCCGACGACGAGCACGTCGACGGTGTGGTCGAACTTCTCAGACATCCAATACCGCCGTCCTGATCGCGAATCCGGCGATCAACTCGGGAGCCGCCCGGTAGAACCGCTGCGTGGTCCGGTATGGCCCGTGCGCGGCCAGCGCCGCGAAAGCGGCTATCCACGTTCTGACTTCGTGCGCGGAATGGCCGGCCTGCTGCTCGATCCAGGTGTTCGACCAGCCATCCACTTCGGCGAGCCGGTTGCCGTCGACCAGCTCGAGGAACGCGGCGTCCCACTCGGGGTTGAGCGGCTGCAGCGGGCTCTCGCCGTGCGCGAAGGCCCGTGCGGCGTCCATGACGGCCGTCTGCCGGGCCTGTCGCTGTTCGGTGGTCATCGGCACACCGTGCACGATCCGGTCCAGCGCGGCCGGCGGCGCGCTCGCCAGCGTCGGCACCGGCGGATCGTGCGACAGCCCGCCGGAGCCCACGATCAGCACCCGCTTGCCGAGCGTGGCCAGGAAGGTGCCGACCGCGGCGCCGAGCGCCCGCACCCGGCGCACCGGTCCCAGCGGGGTGGCGACGGAGTTGATGAACACGGGGATGACCGGTCGCGCCGTCGCGTCGCCGAACAACTTCTCCAGAGGCTGCACCGTGCCGTGGTCGACGTCCATGCTGGCCGAGATCGCCACGTCGATGCCGGACTCGAGAACGGCTCGCGCGCAGTCGGTTGCGATGTCGGCGGGCACATTCAGCGGCCCCGCGTAGGTGCCGTAGTCACCGACGCCCCGCGCGGCGGTGCCGATGCAGAACGGCGGCATGGTCCGGTAGAAGAACCCGTTGTAGTGGTCGGGCGAGAAGATCACGACCAGGTCCGGGTCGAACTCGGCGACGTATCGGCGGGTGTCGGCCAGCGCCGACTCGATGTCGTCAAGGAGTTCCGGTGACGGTCCCGGAAGGTTCAGTAGCGGGCTGTGCGACATGCAGCACAGGGCCAGTGTGCCCATGAGAACCGGAGCCTCCTCCCTGGGTCAGACAGAGCACGTCGAAAAGTGCTTCGCTCATTTCGGGGGCGCGTTGCGCGATGCAGGCGCCGGCGATGCAGCGGTCGGGGCGCAGGAACAGCACCGAGTCGGTGTAGGTGTCGAACCACGCCTTCAGCGCGCCGGTCTTGTCACCGATCACCACGACGTCGGGATCGTCGTGGCCCGGCCAGTGCAGCTGGGTCATCGGACGGGCCTCGATGAATTCGGCACCCAGTTCTTTCCATCGGCGAAAGGCGTTGTCGCCGAGGATGGCACGCAGGTTGTTGCTCCAGCACAGAACCGCGAAGCCCGGCCCGAGGACGTCGTCGAGCAACACGTTCTGCCGGTCCCGGGTGTCGACGCGGGGCTGGATGAACAACGTCCCGGTCGGCGAGACGCCCCCGGCGGCGCTCGGTTCGGCGTGGAACACCGCACCCTGCTGGTAGCGCGGCATCGGCTTGAACCGCATCTCGAGGATGTAGCGCTTCAGGGTCGGGACGACCGACGCGGCGTGGATGACACGGTCGCGCAGGGCGGCCACCCGCCGGTTCGTCGGCGAGATGACCCGGCCGACCATCGTCGACAGGTCGATCATCGCGCGGGCATGCTTGCGGCGTTCCAGGTCGTAGGTGTCCAGCAGTGCGTCGCCGGCCTGCCCGGTGACCACCGCGGCCAGTTTCCAGCCGAGGTTCGCCGCGTCGCGGATGCCGCTGTTGTAGCCCTGCCCCTGCCACACCGGCATCAGATGGGCGGCGTCGCCGGCCAGCATCAGGCGGCCCTTGCGGAACGACCCGGCGATGCGTGAATGGTGCGTGTACACCCGGTGCCGGATCATGTCGACCCGGTCGGGATGCGGAACACGCTGCGCCAGCATCTTTCTGACGAACGCGGGGTCGTCGGCCTGCTCGTCGGTCTCGTCGGGGTGGATCATGAACTCGAAGCGGCGGATGCCGTGGGCGATCGAGATCGACACGTACGGCCGTGCCGGGTCCGCGCCCACCTCGCTGTTCGGGTGGCCCAGCGGATCGTTGGCGACGTCGACGACCAGCCACCTGGTCGACGACGTGGTGCCGTCGAACGACACGCCCATCAGCCGCCGGGTGGCGCTGCGACCGCCGTCGCAGCCGACGACGTACCGCGCCCGCACCGGGTCCTGGCCGGTCGCGAACTGCACGGTCACCCCGTCGTCGTCCTCGGCGCAGGTCTCCATCCGGCAGCCGAACCGGACCTCGACGTGGTCGAATCGCTGTAACCCGGCGAACAATTCGGCGTCGACCATCGGTTGTACGAAGCCGTTGCGCTTGGGCCAGCCGAACCGTGCGTCCGGCGGTGCCATCTCGGCGAGCAGTTTCCGCTTGGCGTCGAAGAACCGCAGGATCTGGTTCGGCACGGTGTGCGGCAGCACCCGGTCGACCAGGCCGATCGACTGGAAGGTGCGCAACGCCTCGTCGTCGAGGCCGACGCCGCGCGGGTAGTCGATCAACGTGTCGCGTTCCTCCACGACCAGTGTCCGGACCCCGTGCAGCCCAAGGATGTTGGCCAATGTCAGCCCGGACGGCCCGGCGCCGACGATCAGGATGTCGACCTGTTCAGTCACTTTGGCGCCCCAGCAGGAAGTCCAGGTGCAACCGGTTGAACGTCTTGGGATCCTCGAACTGCGGCCAGTGCCCGCAACCCGGCATCACCTCGAACCGCGCACCGGGGATCATCGATGCGATGCGCCGCCCCTCGGCGACGTCCGCCGTCGGGTCGTCACTGGTCCACACCACCAGGGTGGGCGCGGTGATCGCACCGTACTCGTCGGGGCCGAGCAGGTTACGGGCCCGGATCTCGGGATCCTGCAGCGCCATGATGTCGCGCATCGCGTTGACGAAGCCGGGCTGCCGGTAGACCCGCTGGCGACTGGCGACGATGTCGTCGTAATCCTTTGTCTTGTCGGCCATCAGCCACTTGATCCGGGCCTGCACGGTCTCCCAGGTCGGGTTCTCGGCAGCCGCCATCGACAGCGTGATGATCCGCTTCATCACCTCAGGGTCGGCCTGTGATCCACCGGCGGTGTTGAGCACCAGGCGATCCAGTCGGTCGGGGTGGTCCACCGCGGCACGGGCCGCGACCCATCCGCCCAGCGACTCGCCGCTGATGTGGGCGCGTTGCGCACCCACCGCGTCGAGGAACGCCATCAGATGGTCGACGTAGTGACGCACTTCCAGCGGGTGCCCGGGTTTGTCGGTGTACCCGTGCCCGAGCATGTCGATCGACCACACCGAGAAATGCTCGGCGTGCGACTCCAGGTTCCGGACGTAGGCCTCCGCGTGGCCGCCGGAGCCGTGCAGGAACACCAGCACCGGCCGGTCGGTCTCACCGGCGTGCAGATAGCGGGTGCGCACACCACCGGCCTCGAGGTAACCCTGCGAGAAGGCGACGCCCTGCAGGTCGCTCCAGACGCTCTCGTACTCGGCGGACACAGTCAGCCCTCTCTTGACGGCGAGAATCTGATTCTCGTATTTTGTAAGCGTTCTGCTCATTTATCGCACACCCACGTGCACTATAGTCAGAGCATCACTCTCGTGACTGCGGAATGTCAAGGGAAGTCGAGGAAGGGGCACCATGCCGCCGGGCCGCACCCGTCAGGGCGCTCAAGAGGGCAAATCCCCCTCGCGGGACGAGCCGGTCAGCGGCGCGCCGGGGTCGCAGACCTTGGCGAGGGGGCTGGCCGCGTTGCAACTGGTCGCGGCGTCGCGCAGCGGGTTGACCGCGCAGCAGGTGGCCGACCAGATCGGCGTGCACCGCACCATCGCCTACCGGCTGTTGTCCACGCTGTCGCAGTTCCGGTTGGTGGCCAAGGGCGAGGACGGCCGCTACCGCTCAGCAGCGGCGCTGGCCGTGCTCGGCGCGTCCTTCGACAACAACGTCCGCCAGCTCAGCCTCGCCACGCTGCGCGGACTGGCCGACGAACTCGGCAGCACGGTGTCTCTTCTGGTCGCCGAGGGTGACCAGCAGGTCGCGATCGCGGTGATCGCCCCGACCAACGTCTTCTATCAACTGAACTTCCACGAGGGCAGCCGCCATCCCCTCGAGCGCGGTGCGGCCGGGATCGCGTTGCTGGCGAGCATGCCGCCGCGGCCCGGTGAACGCGACCTGGTGCCCCTGACCCGCCAACAGGGTTGGGTGATCACCCACGGCGAGGTCGAACCGAACACCTACGGCCTCGCCGTGCCCGTGCGCAGGCGGCCGCCGGCGCCGCCGACCTGCATCAACCTGATCTCGCACCGCGAGGACGTCGTGATGGACGGCAGGGAGGCGGTCATCAAGGCGGCCAACGAGTTATCCGCGATCCTGAGCTGAGGATCAGTCAACGAGGAGCAGCGCGTGACCGACTGGGATGATGACGTCGACGTGGTCGTACTGGGCAGCGGCGGAGCCGGCCTGACCGCCGCGCTGACCGCCGCCGCCAACGGCGCATCGGTGCAGATCTACGAGAAGGCCGCGACCGTCGGCGGAACGACCGCGGTGTCCGGCGGCATCATCTGGATCCCGGCCCACAACCGGTCGGCCGACGGTGAACTCACCGTCGAGGACGCGATGGATTACCTGCGGGCACAGTCCCTCGGTTTCATGGACGACGAACTCGTCGAAACCTTCGTGCGCACCGGCCCCGAGATGCTCGATTACGTTGAGGCGCACAGTGAGCTGCGCTTCGAGATCGCCGCGGGTTTCCCGGACTACAAACCCGAGCTGCCGGGCGGGCGGCCCTCGGGTGGCCGATCGCTGAACGCCAAACCGTTCGACCTGAGCAGGCTCGGTGACTGGCGCGACCGCATCACGTCGTTCCCCGCGGATTTCAGCAACGTCGGCATCGATGCCGAGACCCGCGCCCGCATCCACGCCGCCGTCGACGACGAGTCCGGCGACTACTGTGTGGCCGGCACCGCGCTGATCGCCGGTTTGCTCAAGGGCTTGCTGGACCGCGGCATCACCCCGCAGACCAACGCCCGCGCCGTCGAGCTGCACGCCGACGCGCTCGGTATCACCGGCGTGCGGATCACGCAGGGCGACAGGAGTTTCAACGTCCGCGCCCGCCGCGGCGTGGTGTTGGGCACCGGCGGGTTCGAATGGGACCGCAAACTGGTCGAGGCCTACCTGCGCGGGCCCATGCGCGGACCGGTCTCGCCGCCGAACAACACCGGCGACGGGTTGCGGATGGCGATGGCGCACGGTGCCGACCTGGCCAACATGGGCGAGGCGTGGTGGGTGCCGATCGTGCAGCTGCCCGGCGACACGTTCGAGGGCCAGCCCCGCAGCCGCAGCGTACGACTCGAGCGCACCCGCCCGCGCAGCATCATCGTCAACCGCGCGGGCAGGCGGTTCCTCAACGAGGCGGGCGAGTACAACTCGATGGCCGGGCCGTTCCACTACCTCGATCCGCGGCACGGATACGCCAACGATCCGGCGTGGATCGTCTTCGACTCGCTGCACCTCAAGAAGTACGGCTTCCTCGGTATCGACCCGGACGGGCCGGCGCCGGACTGGTTCTCACCGTCGAAAGACCTCGCCGAACTCGGCGCCAAGACCGGGATCGACCCCGACGGGCTGGCCCGCACGCTGGAGTCGTGGAACGACAACGTCAGCCACGACACCGATCCCGACTTCGGCCGCGGGTCCAGTGCCTACGACGGCTACTGGGGCGACGACAAGGCGGCCACGCCGGCGGCCCGCACACTCGGCCCGATCGACACGCCGCCGTACTACGCGGTGCCGGTGTCAATCGGCGCGATGGGCACCAAGGGCGGGCCCCGCACCGACGCCGACGGACGGGTGTTGCACGTCAACGGGTCGGCGATCCCGGGGCTGTTCGCCGCGGGCAATGCGATGGCGGGCGCGACCGGCAAGGCCTACGGCGGCGCCGGCGGAACCATCGGCCCGGCAATGGTGTTCGGCTACCGAGCCGGCCTGGCGGTCTCCGCGCGGGTCTCCTAGCCGGCGGCGACCGCCAGTCCGATGAAGTAGCTGCCCAGCAGGCACGCCGCGACCAGCACCACCCAGCTGTCGGTGAGGCGGCACAACCACACGGGAGCATGGCGAACCTCCATGAACTCCCGGAAGATGATGCGCACCTTGATCAGCGCGATCGCTATCGCGCTCACGGTGACCACGGTGCTGGCCTCGAGCGTGCCGTTCCGATCGACCGCCTCATCCATCCCGACGTACACCAGCGTGAGCAACGTCAGCAGCGCCCAGGCGATGACGAGTCTCTTGTTGGATGTGTTGCTCACCGGATCACCTCACGACGTAGAGCATGGCGAAGATCAGCACCCACAGGAAGTCAACGGTGTGCCAGTACGTCGCTCCCGTTTCCACGAGCTCCTGCGAGCGTCGCGCCGGACTTCGCAGCTGGTAGACGACCACGCCCAACACGATGAAGCCGATGAGCACGTGGATGCAGTGCAGCGACGTGAGAAAGAAGTAGTGCTGGAAGAACTCGTCGCTGGTGAACGTGTTACCCATGCGGATCTCCAGGATCCATTCGAGCACCTTCGAGATCACGAACGTCGCACCGAGACCGGCGGTCACATACGCGAACATCAGGGCGGACCGGTAGGAACCGTCACGCGCGGCGCGGACGCACCGGGCGATCGCCCACGAACTCGTCAGCAGGACAACGGTATTGAGGACGCCGATCCGCAGATCCAGATCCGCCTGAGACTGCAGGAAGAGTTCCTGGTTCTGTGTGCGCAGGGCCAGGTACACGGAGAAATAGCCGGTGAACAGCAGTGCCTCGAACAACACGAACAACCACATGTCCGGCTGACCGGGCACTCGACGTTGCGGCGTGTCCTCGCGCCGTGCACCGAGAAGGCCGGTCATCGCACCGCCGCCACTGTTTCGGGAGGTTCGGTCGCCGGTGACGGGTCGCGCAGTGGTCCGGTGCCGAAATCTTCGCGCTCGATCATCCTGCGCAGCAGCATGATGAAGGCCGCGGTGTAGAGGATGAAGACGACCATGTTGATCCACCACGCGATCGCACCGTTCCAAGCGAATGCGCCGCGCTGGAAGATCCAGGCCGGTGCGACAACGACTTCGGTGAGCGCGTTGCACAGCCCGAGGTACGCGAACCACTTCGGGAACACGTTGTTCTTGTCGAGCAGGATCGCGACCAGCCAGACCACCGAACCGACCAGGAAGACCCCCATCGTTCCGCTGAACGACAGGAACGCGAAGTCATACATCCAGACGATCAACTCGGGGTCACGGTCGGGGCGGAGTGCGCCGACGGTCATCGCGATGGCCATCACCAGCATGCCGGGCAGGGCGGCGAGCGAATACATGATCAGGTACGAATAGGCGAAGACGCGGCTGACCGACATCCGCCACATCGAGTATGCGAGAAGGGCATTCATCGGCGCGCACATGCCCGAGATCAGGAACACGACGCCGAACCCGGTGAGCAAACCGACATGGCGGTCGGCGAACCACTGCACGATCAGCGGGGTGTCCCAATCGGGGCTCGGCGGCGGTTGCACGCGCGTGACGAGAAAGAACAGCACGCCGTACAACTGATAGAAGACCACCATGACCCACCACGCGAACCACAACTCACGCTTGGGGTGGTACCGAAAGTTCCACGCCAGCCGGCGCAGCCGTGAATCACGCGGCGGCGTCATCGGTTCCGCTGTCGGGTCGCTCATGCGGCGGCCGGGACTTCCGCCGCCTGCCGACGGATGTTGTGAGCGAGCACGATTCCCATCACCGCGATCCAGACGGCGATCGCGATGTTCTTGACCCAGAACGACAGCACGCCGTCCCACGCCAGCGGGCCTTCGAACGTCACCGCCCCGAAGGCAGCCGGCATGAGCGCGAGGGCGATGAGCAGGTTGAAGTGCGCCACCCACGGCCGGAAGACTGGCTTGTCCTGATGATCCCAGTAGACCGCCAGGGCCAGCACCAGACACTGCGCGATGAGGTACGGCACCAGCACCGTGAAGGTGACCCAGGCCAGATCGTTGAGCAGTTGGGTGAGCTCGGGCGAACGCTCGGGCCGGAAGGATCCCAACAACCAGAACATGTTGGCGATCAGGAACAGTGTCGGCGGACCACCCGCGCAGGCGATCAGGCAATAGGACAGGATCGGCGTGCGGTGCGCCATCTTTCGAACCTGCATCGCGAGCAGGACCACCGTCGGGATCAGGCCGACGCCGAACCAGTTGAACAGGATCATGCTGTAACGAATCCGTGCGGTTTCGTCGCGGTAGAAGCCGGCCACCTCCTCGACCGACATGGTCGGCGACATCGGGTGCACGAAGCCGGGAAACAGGAAAAACGCGGACGCCCAGATGATCACCATCGCAGGCAACGCCCACAGCATGATCAACTCGCCATCAGTTCGCTTCATCGTCCGCTCCAAAGCTGGTTGCCGATCGGCTACTCGGACGGTAGCCGATCGGCAACTTGGCGGTCAACGGTGGGCTACCCTCGTCTCGTGGCGGCCGCAGAGAAGTTCAGCGAGATCACCCGCACCGCTGCCCAGACCCGGGTGATGGACGCGGCGCTGAAGTTGATCGCGGAGCACGGTGTCAGCGGCACCTCCTTGCAGATGATCGCCGACGCGATGGGGGTGACCAAGGCGGCGGTGTACCGCCAGTTCAAGACCAAGGAAGAGATCGTCATCGCGATCACCGAGCGCGAGTTGAGCCGGCTCGAAGACGCGGTGGAAGCGGCCGAGGCTCAGGGACACGAACTGCGGGCGCGCGAGATCCTGCTGGACCGCATGATCGACCAGGCCGTCTCGCGCCGCGGTGTGGTCAGCGTGCTGCAGTTCGACCCGGTCATCATCCGGTTGCAGGCCGAGCACGAACCGTTTCAGCGGTTCATCGAGCGTCTCTACGCGGCGCTGCTCGGCACCGAGGCCGGTGTCGAGGCGCGGCTCCACGCCGCGATGCTGTCGAGCGCGATCAGCGTCGCCGTCATGCACCCGCTGGTCGCCGATATCGACGCTGAAACGCTTCGCGCACAACTGATCCTGATGTCACGCCGGATGCTCGACCTGCCGAGCGGTCACGACTCCCGCGGAACACCGAAGAGGCGCTCGGCGGCGGTGTAGACGTCGTCGCGGCCGTCGGCCACCGCGTCGGCGAGCCGGTCGAGTTCCGGATGGCTGCGCAGCAGGCTCTGCGCCAGCGACAGGATCTGTGCCCGGGCGCGCGCGGCCCGTCGGTGCGGGCTGTCGGCGCGGTGGTGCGCCTCGATCGCCTCCATCAGTTCGGCAATGCCGTCACCCTGCGCGGCAACAAGTTTGAGGATCGGCGCCGACGTCTCCCCACGCAGATCGCGCACTGTCTGGTCGGCGCCGTCCCGGTCGGCCTTGTTGACCACCACGATGTCGGCGACCTCGAGCAGCCCGGCTTTGGCCGCCTGGATGGCATCTCCCGCACCGGGATTGAGGATGACGATGGTCGGATCGGCCACCGCGGCGATCTCGATCTCGGACTGCCCGACCCCGACGGTCTCGAGCACCACCAGCCCGTACGACAGCGCCGCGAGCACCTGTATCGACGCCGGCACCGCCGCGGCCAGACCGCCGAGATGGCCGCGGGCCGCCACCGACCGGATCAGCACGCCGGGGTCGTTGATATGAGCCGCCATTCGGATGCGGTCGCCGAGCAGCGCTCCCCCGCTGTAGGGCGACGACGGGTCGACCGCGAGCACCGCGACCCGTTCCTGCCGTTCGCGGTAGGCGCCCACCAGCACCCCGACGGTTGTGGACTTGCCCGCACCCGGCGGCCCCGTCACCCCCACCACACGCGGCGGCTCCACCCGGCCGATCGCGTCGAGAACCTCGTTGCGACGGGGGCTTTCGGCCAAGCTCAACAAGCGCCCGGTCGCCCGCGCAGAACCGTTGCGCGCGGCGTCGAGGAGCTCGTCGATAGTCATTGGTGCGCAGTCTACGGAGCCGGTGGCTTGATGCCCGTCGCCGATCCCATTGCCTCGCATCTCTGTCTCGACCGGTATGAGAATGTTATTCTCTCAGATCGAGAGCGTCAGTTGCAAGAAGGGGGATCGTATGCAAATCGCAGGTAGTTCAGCGATCGTCGTGGGTGGCGCGGGCGGCCTCGGCGAGGCCACGGTCCGGCGGCTGCATGGCGCGGGCGCCAAGGTCGTGGTCGCCGATCTGGCCGACGACAAGGGCAGGCAACTGGAGAGCGAGCTCGGCATCCGTTACGTCTCGACCGACGCCACGTCGGAAGAGTCGGTGCTGGCGGCCATCGCCGAAGCGGAAGCCCTGGGCCCGCTGCGCATCAGCGTCGACACCCACGGCGGCCCGGCGGGCGGCGGGCGGCTGGTCGGCAAGGACGGCTCCCCGCTCGGAATGGACGCGTTCGAGAAGACGATCAAGTACTACCTGACCGCGGTGTTCAACATCATGCGGCTGAGCGCGGCGGCAATCGCGCGCACCGAACCGCTCGAGGAAGGCGCCCGCGGCGTCATCGTCAACACCGCCTCGATCGCCGGTTACGAGGGCCAGATCGGCCAGCTGCCCTATGCCGCGGCCAAGGGCGGCGTCATCGGCATGACCCTCAACGCCGCCCGTGACCTCTCACCGCTGGGCATCCGCGTCGTCACCATCGCCCCGGGCACCATCAACACCCCGGCCTACGGTCAGGCGGCCGATCAGCTCGAGCAGTACTGGGGTCCGCAGGTGCCGTTCCCGAAGCGGATGGGCCGGTCGACGGAGTACGCGCAGCTGGCGCAGAGCATCATCGAAAACGACTACCTCAACGGCGAAATCATCCGCCTCGACGGGGCGCTGCGCTTCCCCCCGAAGTGACGTGAGCCTGGACGGCAAGGTCGCGTTCGTCGCCGGAGCCAGCCGCGGCATCGGCGCGACGATCGCGGCGGCATTGGCCCGGCAGGGTGCGGCGGTCGCGGTCGCCGCACGCTCCGAGCACGAGGGCAAGGTGCCCGGCACGATCCACTCGGTGGCCGACGGCATCATCTCCGCCGGCGGGTCTGCGATCGCGGTCGCCTGCGACGTCACCAGCGAGGAGTCCGTCGAATCCGCCGTCGCAGCAACGGTTTCCGAGTTCGGCGGCATCGACATCCTGGTCGCCAACGCGGGCGTGCTGTGGCTCGGGCCGATCGAGTCGACGCCGCTCAAGCGCTGGCAGCTGTGTCTGAACGTCAACACGACCGGCGTGTTCCTGGCGACGAAAGCGGTGATCCCGCACGTGCGGGCCCGCGGCGGTGGGTCGCTGATCGCGATCACGACGACCGGCGTCGAGATGATCGATCACGGCGCGAACGCCTACTGGGTGTCCAAGGCCGCCGTCGAGCGGTTGTATCTCGGGTTGGCGGCAGATCTCAAGGGCGACAACATCGCCGTGAACTGTCTGAGCCCGTCGCGCGTGGTGCTGACCGAGGGCTGGCAGGCCGGCGGCGCGGGGATGGAGATTCCGCCCGAGATGGTCGAACCACCGGAGGCGATGGCGATCGCGGCGGTGCGTCTGGCCGAGCAAACGGCGGCCGGCGTCACCGGCACCATCCAGCGCAGCGAGTCCCTGACCTTCTGATCCCTCCGCGCGAAATAGCATTCCTGGTCCTGACTTTCGCGGACCAACGACCACTGCTGCTATCTCGACGCGGCATCTGCCGCGCACCCACCTACTTGTTCTTGGCCACCAGGCCGTCGACGATCGCGTTGAACTCGGCCGTGCCGAAGGACACGTACTCGGCGAGGTTGGCGTAGTCCAGCGACGCCAGCACCGACTTCTCCAACTGCAGATTCATCAGCCGCTTGGTGGCCTCGACCGCCTGCTGCGGCAGCTCGATGAGCTTCTTCGCACACGCGACGGCCTCGGCCAGCGGATCCTCGACCACATGGTTGGCCAACCCGAGTTCGACCGCGCGCTGCGCCTTGATCCGCACACCCGTGAGGGCGAACTCCTTGGCCTGCAGCAGGCTGATCTGCGAACCCCACACCAACGGTCCGCCGTCGGCGGCGACCAACCCGATCGTGACGTGCGGGTCGGCGAAGAACGCGCTCTCGGCGATGTACACCACATCCGACAGCGCCGCGAGGCTGCAGCCCAGCCCGACAGCAGGGCCGTTGACCGCCGCGACCACCGGGATGCGGCAGCGGACCATGCCGATCACGATGTCGCGACCGTGTTTGATCGTCTTCTGGCGCAGGGCCTCATCGCTGCGCAGCTCGTCGAGATAGTTGAAGTCGCCGCCCGCGGAGAAGGCGCGCCCGGCGCCGGTGATCACCGCCGCCCGCGCGTCGGCATCCTCGTTGAGCGCATCCCAGAGTTTGGCCAGCCCGACGTGAAGCGCGTCGTTGACCGCGTTGAGCTCGTCGGGCCGGTTCAGCGTGATGATGCGCAGCGCGCCGTCGGCTTGAACGTCGATCTCTGGTGGCAGGTCGTACAACTCAAACTCCTAATCCGAGAATGCGCGAGGCGATGATGTTCTTCTGAATCTGCGACGTGCCGCCCATGACGCTCTGGGCGCGGCTGTACATGTAGGCGCCGAACAACTCGTCGTCGCCGGTGCCGACGGTGGCCAGTGCGGCGTGTCCCACCGACTGCTCGACCCACGTCATCAGCAGCTTGTCCAGCGACCCCTGCGGCCCGTGCGTCAGCCCGTCCAACTGCTCCGACAACCGCCTGCGCACGTGCAGGCGCAGCATCTCGGTCTGCACCCACGCCCAGGCCAGTTCCTCGGGCGGCGAGCCCTCGACCCGAGAAGACAGCTGGCGCACCAGCTTTCCGTAGCGCGCGGAGAACCCGAGCGTCGACGGCTCGCGTTCGTGGCTGACCACCGTCATCGCCAGCTTCCAGCCCTCACCGGGCGCACCGACCATGTTGTCCGCCGACACCCGTGCTCCGTCGAAGAGCACCTGGCCGAATTCCTTGGTGACACCGCTGATCATCTTCAACGGGCGCTGCTCGATACCGTCCTGGTGCATCGGCACGATGAACGCCGAGATGCCTTTATGTTTCGGCACGTCTTTGTCGGTGCGGGCCAGCAGCAGGCACCAGTCGGCGACGTCGGAATAACTGGTCCAGATCTTGTGGCCGTGGATGACGTACTCGTCACCGTCGCGCGTCGCCGTCGTGGTCAGCGACGCGAGGTCCGAGCCCGCACCGGGTTCGGAGAAGCCCTGGCACCAGCGCTCGGTGCCGTTGATCATGCCGGGCAGGAACCGTTGCCGCAGCTCCTCGCTGCCGTGGTGCGACAGGCCGACGACGAGGTAGCCCAGGCTCGGCCGCGCCGGCGCCCCTGCCTTCGCGATCTCTTCGTCGACGATCACGTCGTAGACCGGCGGCAGATCCTGTCCGCCGTACTCTTTCGGCCACGAGGTGCCGAAGAAGCCGGCCTGATACAACGCCTGGTGCCAGGCGCCCTGCGCGGCCCAGTACTCGTCGCCCGAGGTCGGGAACTTGCCCTTCTGCTCGGTCAGCCAGTCGCGCAGCCGGGTGCGGAACGCCGCTTCCTCCGGCGAATCACGAAAGTCCAATGGTCAACTCCTCCAGCTTCACAGGCCAGGTCTCGGTCGCGGCCAGCACGCGCCGCAGATACACATGCGCGAGGCACTCCCAGGTGTTGCCGATCCCCCCGTGCACCTGAATCGACGTCTCACACACCGTCAGAGCGGCTCGCGCGCAGTAGATCTTGGCGACGCGCGCCGCCTCGATCGCCTCGGCGACCGGCAGTTCGTCGACCGCCCACGCGGCGTGCCGGGACACGCTCACCGCACCTTCGATCAGCGCGAGGCTTTCGGCCAGCAGGTGCCCGACGGCCTGGTACGACCCGATCGTCGCGCCGTACTGCTCGCGCACCTTGGCGTACTCGACGGCCAGGGTGTGCGTCCCGCGTGCCGCCCCGACGAGGTCGGCGCACGTGACCGTCAGCGCCAGCGCACGCCACCGCCCGGCGTCCTCATCGGACAGCTCGGCGAGCTCCGGTGGCGACTCGACGACACCGGCGAGGCTGCGCGTCAGATCGACCGACTCACTTTCCGGGGCCGAAGCCGGTGCCCGCCCGCACCGGGAGTGCAGGTCGTCGGCCAGGATCGGCCCCAGGAACGGCACATCGACCAGGCCGCGCGCGAACTCCTCGGCCACGATGGCCACTTCCACACCCGACGCCCCGTCCGAACGCAGGGTGCGAAATCCGGTGGCGTCGACGGCTTTTTCCAGCCGCGCCAGCCGGTTCGCATCGTCGAGGTCGGCCACCGACCCCGGACCGAGATCGTCGGCCACGGCCGCGGCGGCTTCCCGCAACTGTCGTTGTTCACTGGTCAGACGGACGTCCACAGACGCTCCTTCAACACTCGACGCAGAACTTTTCCCGAGGGCAACCGCGGGATCTCGGGGACGAACGCCACCTGCGCGGGCCGCTTGTACGACGCCAGCCGGACACCGACCAGCTCCACCAGTTCGTCGGCGGTCACCGGCGCGTTGGTTGTGACCGCCGCGATGATCGCCTCACCGTTGACCGGGTCGGGAACACCGAACACCGCACAGTCGTCGACCGCGGGATGCCCGTGCAGCACCGCCTCGATCTCGGCGGGCGCGACCTGGAACCCCCGCACCTTGATCATCTCCTTGGACCGGTCGGTGATCCGCAGCCAGCCGGCGGCGTCGAGCGTGCCGACGTCACCGGTCCGGTACCACCCGTCCTGGAACGCACCGGGGGTGGCCGACTCCGGAAGATAGCCCGCCATCACCGAATCCGATCGCACTTGGATCTCCCCGACATCGCCGGCGCCGAGCACCCGGCCGTCCTCGAGCGACACCACCCGCACGCTCACGCCGGGCACCGCCTTGCCCACCGTGTCCAGGTGCTTGCCGTCGAGGTCGTTGCACGCGATGACCGGCAGTTCACTGGCGCCGTACGCGGTCACCCATGTCACGCCGGTCCTGGCGGCGACGGTCTCGGCGACGCTCTCGGTGACCGGCGTCGCGCACCACATGATGTAGCGCAGCGAGGACAGGTCGTGAGATTCGAGATCCGGATGGCCGGCGAGCGCCAAAGCAATTGGTGCGACGGCCATCTCGATGGTGATCCGGTCGCTCTCGATGTGCCGCAGCATCAGGTCGATGTCGAAGCGCCGGTGCAGCCGGATCCAGGTTCCGGTGTCGAGCGCCATCACGATGTTGAGCAGACCGAGGATGTGCGACGGCGGCGTCATGATCTGCATGCGGTCGGCCGGCGTCAGGTGCAGCGCCGCACGCCAGTGCCGAACCGCGACCGCGAACGACGCGTGCGTGTGCCGCACCGCTTTCGGCATTCCCGTGGTCCCCGAACTGAACACGAACAGCGCGTCGGCGTCGGCCCGAGGCGCATCGTGTGTGCGGTCCGTCGGCGTGATCGGATCGTCGAGCGACAGCATCGGCATGAGTTCGGCGAGCACCGGATGATCACCGACCGCATGGGTCGGGCGGGTCACGGAGATCGCGTGCTCGGCCTCGGCCCGTTTCCACGCCGGGCTCATCAATACCGCGGCGGCGCCGAGACGCCAGATCGCCTGCAGCGCGATCACGAACTCGGGGCGGTTCGACGACATCACCGCGACCCGGTCACCCGCCGAGACTCCACGGTCCGCGAGCGTCGCGGCCATCCCGTTGCTCAGGGCATCGAGTTCGGCCAGGGTGTACTCACGCTCGTCGAACGCAAGCGCGACGGCCTCACTCACACCCTGTCCTCACTGTCCGTGCCGGTTCACGATGGCGTGAGAAGATCGTATCATTTAAAGAGAATGCTATTCTCATCAGAACAGAACCAATGTGTCCAGGAGTGCCCATGACCGCGGATCCGACGCCTGACGCCACCCCCGGCGGGCAGGTGACGATCGTGCTCGACCGCAAGAAAGTGTCGGTGGTGCGCAAGCCCGACGAGACACTGCTGGAAAGTGCCCGCCGCGCCGGACTCTCGCCGCCGTTCTCGTGCGAGGCAGGCAACTGCGGCACCTGCATGGGCAAACTTCTCGAGGGCCGGGCCACCATGCGCATCAACGACGCACTCGACGAGGACGAGGTCGAGGAGGGATACATCCTTACCTGCCAGGCCATCCCGGACACCGACACGATCAGCGTCACCTACGACGACTGAGCCCCGGCCGGTTCGGTGCCGCCGTGCTCGTCCACGGCGGGTGCCGGCCGATACTGCGGTTGGTAGCCGGCGATCCGGATCGGGCTGCCCACCAGCCGGAAATCGCCCGCGGTGACGATCACCTCCGGCGTCTGCTCGAGCGCCTCGGGCAGCGTGCGCACCGCGGCCACCGGGATCCCCAGCGGTCGCAGCCGCGCTTCCCAGCCCGCGGCGCTGTCGGTGGCCAACGCGGCGGCCACCACCTCGAGCACCTCGTCGCGGCGGGCCGCCCGCCCGGCCATCGTCGGGAATCCCTCGATGCCCGCCTCGGCCGAGAACGCGCGCCAGAAGGCGTCGTGCGTGATGAACAACGCCAGGTACCCGTCCGCCGTACCAAACAGTTGCGCCGGAACGTAATAGAAGTGCGCCCCATATGGATAACGCAGCGGTGCGGCACCGTCGTTGAGGTAGGCCGATGCGCGATAGTTCAACTGCGAGAACATCACATCGCGCAGGCACACGTCGACCTGCCCGCCCTGTCCCGAGACGATCTGCGCGAGCAACCCGAGCGCGGCGGTCAGACCGGTCGAGTTGTCGGCCGACGAATACCCGGGCAACGTCGGCGGCTCGTCGGGATGGCCGGTCATCGCGGCGACGCCGGTGGCGGCCTGGATCACGTAGTCGAACGCCGGGTCGTCCCCGCCCTCGAGCCCGAACCCGGTCAGCGCGACGCAGACGATCCGTTCGTTGTAGCGGCGCAGCGACTCGTAGGTCAGCCCGAGTTTCTTGATCGCTGACGGCTTCATGTTCACCAGCAGCGCATGGGATTCGGCGACGAGCTGGCCCAGACGCTCGCGTCCGGCCTCGGACCGCAGATCCAGCACGACGCTCTTCTTGTTGCGGTTCAGGCTCGCGAAGTAGCTGTCGCTGACCTGCCGAGAGATCTCGCCACCCGGGGGTTCGACCTTGATGACCTCCGCGCCGAGGTCGGCCAGCAGCATCGTCGCGTAGGGCCCGGCCAGCATGACCCCGACCTCGATGATCCGGATGCCGGCCAGCGGTGCGCTCACCGCACCGCCTTGGCGAGTTCGGCGATCACCTCGCGCGTCCGGTACTTGGAGGCGATCAACTCGTCGCGGTTCTCACCGATCGGCAACAGGCGCACCGACAGATCGGTGACACCGGCGTCGGCGAACTGCTTGAACCGCCGCAGGATTGACTCCTCGTCGCCCGCCGCACACAGATCGCCGACGTTGCGGGCGTCGCCGCGGTCGAGCAGCCGTTGGTAGTTCGGCGACGTCTCCGCCTCGGCGAGGATGCGGTTGGCGCGATCCTTGGCCGCGTCGATCTCCGAATTCGCGCACAGACACACCGGAATCCCCGCGACGATACGCGGCGCCGGCCGGCCCGCATCGGCGGCGGCCTTGTTGATCTTGGGCGCGATGTGCTCGCCGATGGCCTTCTCGTCGGCCATCCACAGCACCGTGCCGTCGGCGTGCTCGCCCGCGATCTGCAGCATCACCGGTCCCAGCGCCGCGACCAGTACCGGCAGCGGGCGCTCCGCACTCAGCACGGTCGGGTTGTGCACCGTGAAGTTGGCGTTCTCGACGTCGACGTCGCCGGGCCCGGCCAGCGCCGCGTTGAGCACCTCGAGATAGTCGCGGGTGTAGGCCGCCGGCTTCTCGTAGGGGATGCCCAGCATGTCGCGCACGATCCAGTGGTGCGACGGACCGACGCCCAGCGCCAGCCTGCCCTCGGCCATCGCGTGCACGGAAAGCGCCTGGCGTGCAAGCGCGATCGGGTGCTGAGCCTGCAGCGGCACCACGGCGGTGCCGAGTTCGATCCTCGAGGTGTGCGCGGCCATCAGTGCGACCATCGTCAGACAGTCGAAGTCGTTGGGCACCTGCGGCATCCACGCGGTATCCATCCCCGCGGACTCGGCCCACTCGATGTCGGACACCAGCTTGCCGACCTTGCGCGCCATGTCGCCGCGCTCGGCCCCGATCATCACACCGAGTCGCATGTCAGCTTCCCACCTTCGATTCCTGCTGCGCCGACTGTGCACTCACGGCGATGAAGCGACGGAAAACCCGCCCTGGATTCACACTCGGCACCGTTCTCATGCGTCGGCGACCGTCGCGCCGGTCAGTTTGCGGACTTCCTCGACCAGGGTGTCCAGCGCGGTTCCGGTCGGGAACACGGCGGCGGCACCCACCGACAGCAGCTTGTCGACGTCGCCCTGCGGGATGGTGCCGCCGACGACCACCGCGATATCGCCCGCGTCGGCGGCGCGTAACGCCTCGACGGTACGCGCGGTCAGCGCCAGATGCGCTCCGGACAGGATCGAAAGACCCACCAGCGCAACGTCTTCCTGCAGTGCGATCGACACGATGTCCTCGATGCGCTGCCGGATGCCGGTGTAGATCACCTCGAACCCCGCGTCGCGCAGCGTCCGCGCGACGATCTTGGCGCCGCGGTCATGACCGTCGAGGCCGGGCTTGGCGACCAGGACGCGGACCGGCTGAGCGGATGTCACGATTCTGCTCCTTTGCGCGCCATCAGAACACCACCGGCTGCTGGAACTCGCCCCACACGGCCTTGAGGGTCGACACCATCTCGCCCACCGTGCAGTACGCGTTGGCGCAGTCGATCAGTTTGTGCATCAGGTTGTCGTCGCCCTCGGCGGCGCGGGCGAGCGCGGCCAGCGCTTCCTTGACCGCCACGCCGTCGCGTTCGGCCTTGACCTTGGACAACCGTTTCAGCTGCTTGTCGCGGCCCTCGGCGTCGAGTTCGTAGGTGGCCAGGTCCGGTGGCGGCTCGTCGACGACGAACTTGTTCACCCCGACGACCGGCCGCGCCCCGGACTCGACCTCCTGGTGGATCTTGAACGCCTCGTCGGCGATCAGCCCCTGCAGGTAGCCGTCCTCGATGCAGCGCACCATGCCGCCGTGCTGTTCGAGACCGTGCATGATCTCGATGATCTTCTCCTCGGTGGCGTCGGTGAGCGCCTCCACGAAGTAGGACCCGCCGAGCGGATCGGCGACCTTGGTCACGCCGGTTTCGTAGGCCAGGATCTGCTGCGTGCGCAACGCCAGCGTCGCCGATTCCTCGCTGGGCAGCGCGAACGGCTCGTCCCACGCGGCGGTGAACATCGACTGCACGCCGCCGAGCACGGCCGCCATCGCCTCGTAGGCAACCCGAACCAGGTTGTTCTGCGCCTGAGGCGCATACAGCGACGCGCCACCGGCCACGCACCCGAAGCGGAACATCGACGCCTTGTCGGTGCCGGCGCCGTACCGCTCGCGCACGATCGTCGCCCAGCGCCGCCGTCCGGCACGGTACTTCGCGATCTCCTCGAAGAAGTCGCCGTGGGTGTAGAAGAAGAACGAGATCTGCGGGGCGAACTTGTCGATCGTCATCCGGCCGCGCTCGACGACGGTGTCGCAGTAGGTGACGCCGTCGGCGAGCGTGAACGCCATCTCCTGCACCGCGTTGGCGCCGGCGTCGCGGAAGTGCGCGCCGGCCACCGAGATCGCGTTGAACTTGGGCACCTCAGACGCGCAGAACTCGATGGTGTCGGCGATCAACCGCAGCGACGGCTCCGGCGGCCAGATCCACGTGCCCCGGGAGGCGTACTCCTTGAGGATGTCGTTCTGAATGGTGCCGGTCAGCTTCTCGCGCGGCACGCCCTTCTTCTCGGCGGCCGCGACATAGAACGCCAGCAGGATCGCCGCGGTCCCGTTGATCGTAAAGCTCGTGCTGATCTTGTCCAGCGGGATGCCGTCGAACAGGATCTCGGCGTCGGCGAGGGTGTCGACGGCGACGCCGACCCGGCCGACCTCCTCACCGAACTCGGGGTCATCGGAGTCGTAACCGCACTGCGTCGGCAGGTCGAGCGCGACCGACAACCCGGTGCCCCCCTGATCGAGCAGATAGCGGTAGCGGCTGTTGGACTCCTCGGGCGTCCCGAAACCCGAATACTGCCGAAACGTCCAGGTCTTGCCCCGGTACCCGGACGCGAAGTTGCCGCGGGTGAACGGGTACGTGCCCGGAGGTGGGGGATCACCCGCGCGGTCCGCCGGCCCGTAGACCGGCTCGAGCGGGATCCCCGACGGGGTCTGCACTGGCTCGCTCATCACCGATAACGTACTTGCAGAAAATGAGAATGCCAATACCGCACGCCGTAAACGTGCACCCAGGAAGGGGCGCGCGGGTGCTCGCTACGCCACCGAACACCCGGTACACAGCGATTATGGCACTTGCGTAAAATGAGAATGCCAATACCAATCCCGCGCTGGGGTCGGCTAGCATCGGGAGACGCTGGTCGCATGCCAAAGGAGGTCCATGTCCGCCTTCACTGACCGCACGCTCGTCGTCTCCGGCGGCAGCCGCGGTATCGGCCTGGCGATCGCGCTCGCTGCGGCCAGGCGCGGCGCCAACGTCGTGCTGCTGGCCAAGACCGCCGAACCGCATCCCAAGCTGCCGGGCACCGTGCACACCGCCGTCGCGGAGGTGGAGGCCGCGGGCGGCAAGGGCGTCGCGGTGGTCGGCGACGTGCGCCGCGAAGAGGACGTGCAGACGGCGGTGGACACCGCCGTGGAGCACTTCGGCGGCGTCGACATCGTCATCAACAACGCCAGCGCCATCGCCACCGAGCCGACCGAGCACCTGTCGGCCAAGAAGTTCGACCTGATGATGGACATCAACGTGCGCGGCACGTTCCTGCTGACCAAGGCCGCGCTGCCGCACCTGCGCCGGTCCACCGACGCCCACGTCATCACCCTGGCTCCCCCGCTGAACATGAACCCGCACTGGCTGGGTGCGCACCCGGCCTACACGCTGTCCAAATACGGCATGACGCTGCTGTCGCTGGGCTGGGCGGCCGAATACGCCGACGCCGGCATCGGATTCAGCTGCCTGTGGCCGGAGACGTACATCGCCACCGCCGCGGTGGCCAATGCGCCGGGATTCTCCGATGCGATGGAGCGTTCACGCGACCCGCAGATCATGGGCGACGCGGCGGCGCTGATCCTGTCGCGGCCCGCTGCCGACGTCAACGGGCAGTGCTTCATCGACTCGCAGCTGCTGGCCGAGTCCGGCGTCACCGACCTGTCCCGTTACGGCGGTGGGGACGACCCCATCCTTGATATCTTCGTCGACAAATCATGAGCATCGCACTCCTGCTCGAGATGGCCTCGAGCAACCCGGACCGCACCGCCGTCGTGTCAGGCGAATTGCGGCTGACCACAGGCGAGTTGAGCGCCCTGGCGGACGGTGGTGCCGGTGTCATCGCCGCATCCGGCGCGTCGCACGTCGCCTATGTCGGCCTGGGCGGCGCCATGCTGCCGCTGCTGCTGTTCTCCTCCGCCCGTGCCGCGGTGCCGGTCACCCCGCTCAACTACCGGCTCAGCGCCGACGGCCTGCGCGAACTCATCGACCGTCTCCCCCAGCCCCTCGTCATCGCCGACGAGGAGTACCGCGAGATGGTCGCCGGGGCGGGCAAGCTGGTGATGAGTTCCGACGAGTTCCTCGCAGCCGCACGCACGGCGGATCCGGCGGCCGAGTTCCCCGACCCCGAGGACGTCGGCGTGGTGCTGTTCACCTCCGGCACCACCTCGCGTCCGAAAGCCGTTGAGCTGACCCACAACAACCTCACCAGCTACATCACCGGCACGGTCGAGTTCGACTCGGCCGAACCCGGCGACGCCGCCCTGATCTGCGTGCCGCCGTACCACATCGCCGGGGTCAGCGCGGCGCTGTCGAACCTCTACGCCGGCCGCAAGATGGTGTACCTGCCGCAGTTCGACGCCAAGGAGTGGATCCGGCTGGTCTCAGGTGAGGGCGTGACCTCGGCGACCGTCGTGCCGACGATGCTCGACCGCATCGTCAGCGCGCTGGAGTCGGAATCCACGCCGTTGCCGACGCTGCGCAGCCTGGCCTACGGCGGCTCTAAGGTGCCACTTCCGTTGGTGCGCAAGGCACTCGGATTATTGCCCGACGTCGGCTTCGTCAACGCCTACGGCCTGACCGAGACGAGTTCGACGATCGCGGTGCTCGGCCCCGACGACCACCGGGAAGCGCTCGCTTCGTCCGACGAGGCGGTGCTGCGTCGGCTGGGTTCGGTGGGGCAACCGGTTCCGGGTATCGAGGTGCAGATCCGCAGCGAGGACGGCGCCGTGCTCGGGCCCGGCGAGACCGGTGAACTGTACGTGCGCGGCGACCAGGTCTCGGGCCGCTACGCCGAGATCGGCTCGGTGCTCGACGCCGACGGGTGGTTCCCCACCAAGGACGTCGCGATGCTCGACGAGGACGGCTACCTGTTCATCGGCGGCCGCTCCGACGACACGATCATCCGCGGCGGGGAGAACATCGCACCCGCCGAGATCGAGGAAGTTCTCGTCGAGCACCCCGCGGTGCACGACTGCGCGGTGTTCGGCGCCGAAGACCCGCAATGGGGGCAGATCATCGTCGCGGTGGTGGTGCCTGCCGACGGTGCGACACCCGACCCCGACGAACTGCGTGACTACGTCCGGGGCCAGCTTCGCGGTTCCCGCACCCCCGACCGGGTCGTGTTCCGCGACGAGTTGCCCACCAGTCCGACCGGCAAGGTGCTGCGGCGTGAACTGGTCGCCGAGTTCAGCGCCGCCAAATCCTAAGGAGCCCAGCATGATCAAGAACGGCACCCGACTGCAGAGCCAGGTCTGCGACACCCAGGTCATCGTGGTACGCGCCGCGGACAGCCTCGACGACCTGCGCGCCGGTGGTGTCCCGATGGTTCCGCTGGACGCGGAGAAGTCCGCCGACGCCCAGTTGGATCCCGCGTTCTCCGAGGGCACCGCGATGGGTAAGCGCTACGTCGACGACAACGGCGCCGAGGTTCTGGTGACCAAGGCCGGCGCCGGGTCGCTGAGCGTCGGCACCACTCCCCTGTCGCTCAAAGAAGCCAAGCCGCTGCCCGCGAGCGACTGATACCGTCCACTGCGTGAGGCCACGCCGCCTGCTCGTCCGGTACGCGGCAGGCCTCGCGTTCGCCTATCTGTTGACCGCAGGCGAGGTCATCGTGATCGTCGCCTCGCTCGCCGGCCGCAGCGTCATCACGCTGGGCAACGTGGTCACGACCGCGGCACTGCTCGCCGTCGGCACCGCGACCGTGGCGGCCAGCGCCGTCGCAATCCTGATCCCGCCGCTGCGTTTCCTGAAGGCCGGCCGGGAGCCCACCCCCGCCGAACGTGCGTCGACCCTGAACATGATGCGGCGCCAGGCCGCGGCCACGCTGGCGCCGTGGGTGCTCACGGCCGCGGTGCTGATACCGCTGAACATCAACGCCGGTTCCACCACGTTGGCGGTGATCGGTTCGGCGATGCTGTTCGGTGCGATCGCCACGGTCTGTACCGGATTTCTGTTCACGCTGCGCACGCTGCGACCGGTGTTGACCAGTGTCGCACCGGATCCCACCACGCCGCGGCTGACCGCGCCCGGTGTCCGGGCCCGGCTGCTGCTGATGTGGACCGTGTGCACCGCGCTACCCGGCGTTGCCATCGCGGCGCTGCTGGTGCTGCGCGACACCGGCCGGCTCACCGGGGAGACGGCCGCGATCGAGTTGGCACTGCTGGTGCTGGCGCTGGTCGCCGTCGTCGTGGGCCTGCGCGCGATGATCCTCGTCTCGATGTCGATCTCGGACCCGCTGCAGGACGTCGTGCAGGCGATGGCGGACGTCGAGCGTGGTCGCATCGACCGGTCCGTCGACGTGTACGAGTGGTCCGAGATCGGCCGCCTGCAACGCGGTTTCAACAGCATGGTCGCCGGGCTCCGCGAGCGCGACCGGCTCCGCGACCTGTTCGGCAGGCACGTCGGCGAGGAAGTGGTGCGCCGGGCGATCGAGGAGAACGAGTCGCTGTCCGGCGACGAGCGCGACGTCGCCGTCTTGTTCATCGACCTCGTCGGCTCCACCCGGCTGGCCGCCAGCCGCGAACCGGTCGAGGTCGCCGCACTGCTCAACGAGTTCTTCCGCATCGTGGTCGCCGCCGTCGACGAGCGGCACGGGCTCATCAACAAGTTCCAGGGCGACGCCGCGTTGGCGGTGTTCGGGGCGCCGCTGCGAATGGACGACCCCGCCGGTGCCGCGCTCGCCACGGCCCGGGTCCTGGTGACCGAGTTACGCCGCCTGGGTGTCGACTTCGGCATCGGCGTATCGGCGGGGCCGGTGTTCGCCGGCAACATCGGCGCCGAGAACCGCTACGAATACACGGTCGTCGGCGACGCGGTCAACGAGGCGGCGCGGTTGGCCGACCGCGCCAAGGAGTTCGAGACCCGCGTGTTGTGCTCGGGCTCGGCGCTCACCCGTGCGAATGACGGCGAGGTGGCGCGCTGGGCGGCGCACGGCGCGGAAACCCTGCGGGGCCGCGGCGCCGTGACCGAGATCTTCACACCGGTTCCGGCTGGTTAGAGACGCCGCCGATCGGGGAACACGGCGGTATGGCTGTGCGCACCGCGGACACCCGCGTCGTCCGGACGGCGGTCGGCGGCGCGGCGATAGGCAACACCGTCGAGTGGTTCGACTTCGCGATCTACGGCTTCCTGGCCACCTACATCGCCGACAAGTTCTTCCCGCCGGGCGACGAGACCGCAGCGCTGCTCAACACTTTCGCGATCTTCGCCGCCGCGTTCTTCATGCGACCGCTGGGTGGGTTCTTCTTCGGCCCGTTGGCCGACCGGATCGGCCGCCAGCGGGTGCTGGCGCTGGTGATCCTGCTGATGTCGGCGTCCACCCTGGCGATCGGCCTGGTGCCCAGCTACGAGTCGATCGGCGTCGCGGCGCCGGTGTTGCTGCTCGTGCTGCGGTGTCTACAGGGCTTCTCCGCCGGCGGCGAGTACGGCAGCGGCGCCTGCTTCCTCGCCGAATACGCCACCGACCGCAACCGCGGGTTCATCGTCTCGTTCCTGGTGTGGTCGGTCGTGATCGGCTTCCTGCTCGGGTCGCTGACGGTGACCGGGCTGGAGGCGGCGCTCTCCGAGTCCGCGATGAACTCCTACGGATGGCGCATCCCGTTCCTGATCGCCGGGGTGCTCGGCGTGGTCGGTCTCTACATCCGGTTGCGACTGCCCGACACCCCGGAGTTCGAGCGGCTGCGCGAGGAAGGCGAGGTGTCGTCGACGCCGCTGCGCGACGCGCTCACCACATCCTGGCGGCCGATCCTGCAGATCATCGGCCTGGTGGTCATTCACAACGTCGGCTTCTATCTGGTATTCACCTATCTGCCAAGCTATTTCACCGAGACGCTGAACTTCACCAAGATCGACGCGTTCGTGTCGATCACGGTTGCCTGCCTGGTGGCGATAGCCCTCATCCCGCCGCTGGGTGCGCTCTCGGACCGGATCGGCCGCAAGCCGCTGCTGTACGCAGGTGCGATCGCGTTCGCGGTCGGATCCTATCCGCTGTTCCTGCTGCTCAATTCGGGAACGCTGGTCGCCGCGGTCGCCGCGCACGCCGCGCTGGCGGCGATCGAGTCGGTGTTCGTGTCGGCGTCGCTGGCGGCCGGCGCCGAGCTGTTCGCCACCCGGGTGCGCTCCAGCGGTTACTCGATCGGATACAACGTCTCGGTCGCGATCTTCGGTGGGACGGCGCCGTATGTCGCGACGTGGCTCGTGGACCGCACCGAAAACCAGATCGCGCCGGCCTTCTACGTCATCGCCGCCGCGGTGATCACGCTCGCGACGCTGTTGACGATGCGCGAGACCGCCGGACGGCCGTTGGCGACCACGGTTCGCACATAGCGCACAGCCATTCATTCGGCGTCGGTCATCAGGCACACTCTGTTGCATGTCGACGGTGTCATCACGGGTTTCGCCGATGCGGGTGGCGCTCGCCAGCTTCATCGGCACGACGGTCGAGTTCTACGACTTCCTCATCTACGGCACCGCAGCCGCGCTGGTGTTCCCGAAACTGTTCTTCCCCGCCGTGTCGCCGGCGACGGGGTTGCTGTTGTCGTTCGCGACGTTCGGTGTCGGCTTCGTCGCACGCCCCCTCGGCGGCGTGGTGTTCGGTCATTTCGGCGACCGGGTCGGACGCAAGAAGATGCTCGTCTGCTCGCTGCTCATCATGGGCGGGGCGACGGTGCTCATGGGTCTGCTGCCGACCTACGCCCAGATCGGGTTGGCCGCGCCGATTCTGTTGACGCTGTTGCGTCTTGCCCAGGGGTTCGCGGTCGGCGGCGAGTGGGGTGGCGCCACACTGATGGCGGTCGAGCACGCCTCGACGGATCGCAAGGGGCTCTACGGCGCCTTCCCGCAGATGGGCGCTCCCGCGGGCACCGCGTGCGCGACGCTCGCGTTCTGGGCGGTTTCGCAGCTGTCCGACGACCAGTTTCTGAGCTGGGGGTGGCGGGTGCCGTTCCTGGCGAGCGCGGTGCTGATCGTCATCGGACTGGTGATCCGGCTGTCCGTGTCGGAGAGCCCGGATTTCGACGCGCTGCGCCGGCGGGAGCGGGTCGCGCGGATGCCGATCGCGCAGGCGTTCCAGAGGCATTGGCGGCAGATCCTTCTGGTGGCCGGCGCCTATCTGTCCCAGGGTGTGTTCGCCTACATCTGCGTGGCGTATCTGGTGTCCTACGGCACGACCGTCGCGGGGATCGACCGGACCCAGGCGCTGTTCGGTGTCGCGGTCGCGGCGGTGGTCGCGGTGATCACCTACCCGATGTTCGGCGCGCTGTCCGATCGCCTCGGCCGCAAGCCGGTGTTCCTCGCCGGTGTGGTCCTGATGGGCCTGTCGGTCTGGCCGGTGTTCGCGTTGATCAACACCGGCAGCGCGCTGCTGTTCGGGGTTGCGCTGCTGCTGGTGTTCGGGTTCGCGATGGCGCCGGCGGCCGGTGTCACCGGTTCGCTGTTCAGCCTGGCGTTCGATCCCGATGTCCGCTACAGCGGGGTCTCGATCGGCTACACCTTGTCGCAGGTGGTCGGGTCGGCGTTCGCGCCGACGATCGCGACCGCGTTGTACGCCGCGACGAAGACGAGCAACTCGATCGTGGCCTACCTTGTTGCGGTGTCGGTGATCTCGGCTGTGTCGGCGTGCTTCCTACCGGGAACGTGGTCGAGATCCCGCGACCTGGCGGCGAATCAATCGGGCGAACTCGACGCCCGAGCGCCGGACCGACTCGAATTCCAGTGACACCAGCAGGGTGTCGACCATCGCGAACGGCAGCGTGGTCGCCACCGCGCCGCGGCCGTACTCGAGGTGCCAGGACCCCGGGTGGATCGTCAACCCCCGCGCCTGCCCCTTCTCCAGGCACGTGTGCTCGCCGGGTCGCAGCGTCGTGGCGGTGAGATCGTCGGATTCCAGGTCGTAGGAGTCGATCTGGCCGGCCATCAGGAACTTGTGGATCTGTACCCGCTTGTAGCGGCCCGAGAATCCCTGCGTTCCGGTGGGCGAGCCGAAGATGACGAGGTACTCCCGCGGACTGAAGTACAGGAACCGCACCTTGCCGAGGATGCCGCCGGCCTTGCTGCCCACCCACCGGCCGGCCGTCGGCGCGATCGAATCCGGGTACGCCTCGGCGAGCAGCTCGACGGCGCAGGTGACCAGTTCACCGGTCTCCAGCGGCCACCCGACGACCTGCCGCGCAACCTCATGCAGGACGTCGGAGTCGAACCGGTACCCCATCAGCCGAACTCGATCGGCAGGCTGGTCGGACCGCTCATGCCCAGCAGCGGCTTCCACGGCACGGGTCCGACGCGCCGCGGATGGGGCATCCGGTGCGCGAGGATCTTCAGCGCCTCGGCGAGCTCGCGTCGCGCCAGGTTCGCGCCGAGGCAGTAGTGCGCCCCACCGCCGAACGTCAGGATCGGTGGGGGTTCGTCGCGGGTGATGTCGAAGCGCGCCGGGTCGTCGTAGATCGCCGGATCGCGGTTGGCCGCATACGTGTTGACGATGATGAACGTCCCGGCGGGGAACATGTACTCGCCGATCGTGACATCGTCGAGGGCGCTGCGGACCGTGCTGCACATCGACGGCGAATGCCGCATGGTCTCCTCGACGGCCCGCATCGCGAGGTCGGGTTGGTCCCGCAGCAGCTCCCACTGCTCGAGGTGATCGCACAACACCTGCATGGACGCCGCCAGTTGGCTTCGCGTGGTGTCGGTTCCGGCGATCAGCACACTGAACGCCAACATGCGCAGTTCGCCGGCGTCGAGGCGATCGCCGTCGTCCTCGGCGCGGATGAGCTCGGACAGCAGATCGTCGGTGAGGTGATCGCGTCGGTGCGCGATCATTTCGTCGATGTAATCGTCGAACTCGGCCCATGCCCGCAGGATGACCGGTTCTTCCGCGGCGAGGTCGCAGTCGAAGCTGACGATCTTGAAGATGTCTTCGGCCCACCGTGAGAACCGTTGCCAGTCGTCGCGCGGGGCGCCGAGCAACGCGCAGATCACCGGGATCGGATACGGCCGGGCGATGTCGGCGACGAACTCACACCGCCCCTGGCCGGCGACCCGGTCGACGAGTTCGTTGACGACGGTGTGGATGGTGGGGTCCATGCGCGCCGTCCCCCGCGGGGTGAACGCCGTCGACACCAGTCCGCGGAGGCGCCGGTGCTCAGCACCTTCCATGTTCAGGATGCTGCGCGTCACCCGGTCCCACAGCGGACCCGACGTGATGCCGTGGGCGGACAGGTGAATTCCCGGCGGGATCCCGAACCGGGGGTCGCGGAGCACCGTGCGCGCCAGTTCGTAGGACAGCACCTCGGGCCCGACCGGTCCGAGCGCGATCGGCGCCTGCTGCTGGGCGGCCCGGAACTGCGGATAGATGTCCTGCGGGGTGGCCGTGATGTCGTAGTCGAGCACCGGCAGTCCGGCGTCGAAGACGCTGGGCTTCGTCGCCGCGGTCATGACACGTTGGTGGCGAGCAAGGTCAGCGGCAGCCCGCGCACCGACAGGTCGATCTCCTCGAGGTAGGAGCCCTCACCGGAGAAGCCCTGCCGGAAGCGGACTGTCGATCCGTATCTCTCGGCGACGGTCTCGGCGGCGGCGGCGTCCGGGACCCGGACCACGACCGTGTAGACGCCGTCCCCGCTGCGGTTGAGGAACTCGGTGACCTTCGCCGCGACGGTCGCCGTCGACCCGGGCAGCGGGCTGATCAACTCGATGCCCCGGTTCCAGTCGAGATGGACCCGCACGCCCAGCTCGGTCAGTTCGGCCTCCTGGAAGGCGAAGCCGAGTTCTCCGAACAACGCCACCGTCTCCGCGCGACGCTCCGGCGCCACCGCGAACACGACGTGATGCAACCGCAGCGGGTCCGGGTCGGCGGTCATCGGCGCACCAACCCGCGCGGCTGGACCAGGCCGAGGTCCAGATGGGTCAGCCAGCCCGGCGGCGCATCACAGACATCGGGGATGGCGTTGATGGCCGCCATCGCCGTCCACGTGTAGCCGGGATGCGTCATGGTGCCGTCGGCGGCCACCAACCCGTGCATCGTCAGCTCGGTCGGCGGGTCGCCGTCGATGACGATGCGGTACCGCGTCCTGCCCCAGTCCCACGGCGGGTCGAGTTGATCGGGCCCGGCGGTCAGGTAGATCGCGTGGTACACGATCAGCGGGGCACCGTCCACCATCGCGCTCCATGTGTGGTGTTGTGCGGCAACGGTTCCGCGGGGCAGCACCCCTTCGTCGTGCGGGATGTCCTCGGTGGCGGTGGCGGCCTGCAGGTCCGCGGTCACCTCGTCGATGTGCACCCCGAGCCCGTCGGCGATCATCTGCATCGACTGCGCGAAGAACGGGACACCGAGGCCGAGAATGGTCGGCTCCGAGAGGAATTTGTCCCTGTCCTTGCCGAATCCCATCCAGTCGATGTGGTCGACCGGGGCGTCGGTCAGCACGTTGACGACCTCCCACACCTCGACCTTGTCGACACGGCTGGCGACACGGGCGAGGGTGAGCGGCAGGACGTCTCCGGCGTAGCCCGGGTGGATGCCGGCAGCGTGAAACGACGCGCCGCCGTCCGCGCACGCGGCGCGGACCTGCTCACCGGCGTCGCGGAAATGCGCTGTCGGATGGAAGAAACCGCTCGTGGTGACGACGTTCTTCCCGGACCGCAGCAGTCGGCACACGGTGTCCACGTCCATGATCACCGGCGTGTAGAAGACGCAGTCGGCGTCGGTCGCGGCGACCGCCTCGGCGTCGTCGGTGGCGATGACCCCGGTGGGTCCGATACCGGCGAGGTCCCCGGCGTCCCTGCCGACCTTGTCCTTGCTGTGCACCAGCACGCCGACGAGGTCGTACACCGGGTTCTCGGTGAAGTGCCGGATGCCGACCTGCCCGACGTCGCCGGTCATCCACTGGATCACCCGGTAGGTTCTGTCAGGCATTGAGCACTCCTCGGGGCAGCAGCAGCGGCAGATCGGTGTAGGTCGCGATGCCGGGCGGCGCCGCGACGACGGCGGGTATCGCGGTGATCGCGGGCATCGCGGTGATGGTCAGGCCGAGCATGATGTAGTCGTCCAGAGTCTCACCGGCGAAATCGGGCGGCGGCTCGAAGCTCAGCGTGCTCCTGATGGTCGGCCGGCCCTCGACGGTGATGGTGTAGCCGAAGTCGGTCGACCACACCGGATCCAATGTCTGCCCCTTGGTCCACACCCCGCGGATCTCGACGATCTCACGGCCGCCGACGTGGCCGGTCCACCGCACGTCGATCCCGGCGACGCAGCCCGCCTTGATGGTCCAGTCGCCCGGCAGCGCGAGATCCTCGGTGGTCTGCGCGTAGCGCGGTTCGCACCGGATGTCGTCGAGGCGCGCACCGACCGCGTCGGCGACCAACTGCACGGCCTCCCGGAAGATGCGCGAGCCCTTCTCGGTGATCGCGGCGAGGTCCGGATGGTCGATGGGATAGCCGAAACCCATGGGGATTTCGGTGGCCGGCGAATTGTAGATGGTGGTGTCGAACGATTCGACGATGCTGATCCGGTCGACCCGGTCGGAGATGCCCGCGGTGACGACCGCGAACAGCTGGATGAAGCCGGGGTTGATGCCGCTGCCGAAGATCGTGGAGTCACCGCGGCGGCACGCCTCGACGATGCGGTCGCGCCCGGCGCCGAAGCCGGTGCCGGTGATGAACTCCGATGTGGTCACGACATTGACGCCGGCGGCCAGGATGCGGACCAGTTCGTCGACGTCGGCGAACATCGGGTTGTAGACCACGCAGTCGGGCCGCAGCGCCAGCAGCGCGTCGACATCATCGGTGGCGGTGACGCCGACCGGTGCGATGCCGCACAACGTGCCGACGTCGACACCGACCTTGTCCTTCGACCATGCGTAGCAGCCGACGAGTTCGAGGTTCGGGTTGGTGGTGATCGCGTGCACCGACTTCGTGCCGACGTTGCCCGTCGTCCACTGCACGACCCGGTAGGTCATGCCGCCGACCGTTGACCGGGGTTGAACACGACCGGTATCGACCGGAACCCGCGGGTGACCGAGCTGCCGTGGAACACCGCTTCGGCGTCGGGCGCCAGCGTGTAGTCCGGCATCCGCGCCAGGACCTGTTTTAGACCGATCTGGAACTCCAGCCGGGCCAGGTTCGAGCCGAGACAGCGGTGCACGCCTGCGCCGAAGCCGAGATGCCGGTTCTCCCTTCGGTCCAGCACGCACCGGTCGGCATCGGCGAAGACGTCCGGATCACGGTTGGCTGCGGCGTAATTCACCAGCACCGACTCGCCGGGGCAGAAGACCTGCCCGCCGAGCTCGACCTCACCGGCGACTGTGCGCGGGATCCCGTGGATCGACCCGGCGAACCGGATGAACTCCTCGACGGCGCGCGGCACCAGGTCCGGTTCGTCGATCAGCCGGTCCCGCTCCGCGGGATGGCACGCCAGGTAGTGGAACGCGAACGACATTGCGTTGGCGGTGGTCTCGAGGCCGGCCTGCACCAGCAGCATCGCGTTCGAGACCACATCGGCCAACGGCAGTCGCTCTCCGTCGATCTCCGCGGTGAGCAGGACGTCGATCATGTCGTCGCGCGCGGACCCGGACGTCCGCGCCGTGACCGCGTCGTGGATGTGCTGGTACAGCCCGCCCCAGGCACCCATCCGCGCTTCCTCGGTCTCACCGTTGAGCGCGGTGTCGGTCAGCTCGATGCACAACGGAACGTCGTCGGTCGGCATCCCGAGCAGGTACTTGAAGAACACGATCCCGGGCTGGCGCCACGCGACCTGCGCGAGGTCCCCGCGACCGGCCTGCACGAAATCGTCGATCAGCCGGTCGGTTTCGGCCCTGATCTGCGGTTGCAGCGATCTCATCCGCGCCGGCGAGAAGTAGGGGTTGAGCACCTTGCGGAACTTCTGCTGGCGCGGCGGATCGAGCGTGATGACCAGGTCACCGGCGAGCTGCTCGGCCCCCTCGGGTGTGGGGTTGCTCGAGAAGTGCTCCCAGTCCTGCAGAATCCGGTAGCACTCCGCGTAGCGCACCGCGACCCACGCGCCGCCCGGCGTCGCGCTCAGGAAGGGGTGCTCGGTGTGCGCGAACGCCGACTTCTGCCGCATCACGTCATAGACGGCGTAGAGGAAGTCGTTGTCGTTGAAGTCCTGGTCGCGAAGATCCCAGTTGTCCGCGTGCTCCTCGGCCGTCTTGCGACTCACGGAGCCGAATCCGCCTGCTGCTGAGCGGCTTTGCGCGCCTCGCTCTCCTCGTGGATGCGCACCAGCTCACGGAAACCGATCCGGTCGTACTTCGGGACGGGCTGGATACCCCACTCGTCGCGCGCGGTGTCCTTGCCCTCGGCGCCCTCCGGCGGACCCAGCGGCGGATACGGCACCTTGCACTCGAGCGTGTCGTCGGAGTAGCGGACCTTGAGCAGCCCGCTGCAGATCTCGGTGAGGCTCAGCGTCGGGTAGCCGTACCACACCGCCATGAACGGCAGTGTGAACGCGCCCTCGATGACCAGCGCGACCAGGCAGACGAGCACCGCCCGCTTGATGTACTTGTGCATCCGCGCGTAATACGGTGTGGTGCCCGGGGGCAGGTCCTCGGCGGGGTCCTTTTCTGCGGTGGCCGACGAGTCCGCTGATGATGTCATGGTGTGCTCCTTAACCTGTTCAGTCGGAGAAGATTTCGCGGTTCACCGTGTGCAGGTACGGGATCGCGAGGAACGGGGTGATGTAGAAGATGTCGTAGAGCCACCAACCGATGACCGGGAACAGCACGCCGGCGTACCGGGCGTCGGCGTACATCGTCATGTTGAACACGTAGGCGCACCAGATCACCACGCCCATCCAGCAGGTGATGATCATCCACTGGTGACCCCACCGCTTCATCTGCAAGAAGCCGATCGCCGCGGCGCAGCGCATGGCGAACACGGTCAGGATCAGGCCGGCGACGTAGGCCTTCTCGCCGGGCACCGCGGCGCCACCGACCCAGGGCTCGTTGTAATGCCAGAAGTACGCGGCGTCGAACATGTGGCCCCAGCCGATCATCAGTACCCGGTTGACCAGCGTGTGGTTGGCCACCAGGTCCAGGGCCCAGCCGAGGCTGTTGAGCATGCCGTCGATCAGCACCAGGTAGCCGATCAGCGTGACGATCATCGGGCGCACCGACAGCCCGGCGCGCGCGGCCTGCCGCTGCAGCCAAACGCCCCGCATGAAGATGGGGAACCCGATGAGACCGGGCGCCCACATGCCCATCAGCGCGGCGCCGACGATCATCCACTTGTCGGCTCGCCGTTGCGCAAGCCGGGACTCCTCGTGATGGTCCTCGAGGCTCAGCGACTCGGTGACGCCGGCGCTCACAACGACCACCACCCGCGTTCGAACGACATGTACAGCTGGATGAGGAACATGGCGAGCAGGTAGCCGTAGATGACGACCTGCAGCACGATGAGCGCCCGCTTGCGCTGCTTTTCCTTCGGGTCCACGTCCGGGTTTCCTTTCTAGGGTCGGCTCGAGCTGTCTGCGCCCGCCAAACTGGCCACTGCCACTTCACGCAGGCCGTCGGTGACGGCGCCGTCGGTGGACAGGGGCGCGAGGATGCAGGCTTCGGCGGCGTCCAGTTCGGTCGCGCCCGCAGCGACCAGGTGGGCAGCGGTGACCAGGACGCGGGTGGAGGGCGGCTCGAAGTGGAACGCCTCGTCGGCGGTGCGGATGGCGGTGGCGCACGCGACCAGGCGCCGGGCGACCGCCAGGTCGATGCCCGCCTCGGCGACGATCACCTCGGCCTCCCGGTCCGGCGGCAGGTAGGCCATCGGCAGCGTCACGAAGCGTTGCCGGAACGAGGGTTTGAGCTCTTTGAGGGAGCTGCGGTAGGCCGGGTTGTACGAACACACCAGCATGAAGGTTTCCGGCGCCTGGACCACCTCGCCCGCGCGGTCGAGGTAGAGCGTGCGCCGGTGGTCGGTGAGCGAGTGCAGCACCGCGAGCGAGTCGTGGCGGGCCTCGACCACCTCGTCGAGATAGCAGATGGCGCCGGCCTTGACGGCCCGGGTCAGCGGCCCGTCGGTCCACACCACGTCGCCACCGGTCACCATGAAACGGCCGACGAGGTCGGAACTGGTCAGGTCGTCGTGACAGCTGATCGTGACGACCGGGCGGCGCAGCAGCGCACCCATGTGCTCGACCAACCGCGTCTTGCCGCAGCCGGTCGGCCCGGTCAGCATCACCGGCAGCCGCTGGTGGTAGGCCTGCTCGAACAGCTGGACTTCGTTGCCGTTCGCGTAGTACGTGTCGGTTGTCATGCGGATACCAGCTCCCTGTGGACGTGGGCGAGAACGCGCGGCAGGTCTTCGATGCGCCGGATACGTTGCGACCGTTGAGGTCCGAACACCTCGGGCAGCGGATCGACCCGGGTGGGACCGACGCCGACGTAGTAGATCGACACTCCCGCGTCGGCGGCCTCCTCGACGGCGTGCGCGGTGTCGGCCCAGGCGTAGCGTCCTTCGTAGCCTTCGTCGGAGATCAGTCCGTCACCGATGACGATGAGCAGCCGCCGTTCGGACGGCTGGGCCAGCAGCCGGCTCGTCAGGTGCCGCAGCGGTGCGCCGAGCCGCGTGTAGCCGCCTGCGGACAGGCCGAGCGTGCTCGGCGGCACGAACCGCCGGTCGGCGAAATCCTTGAGGCAGTTCACCTCGACGCGGTGCCGGGTGTTGCCGGTGAACACGAAGATGCCGTGTCGTTCCCGTGCGTGCGTCATGGCGCGCGACAGGGCATCCGCACACGCCAGTTCGAGCTTGAAGATGCGGCCGCCGTGGACGCCGAGGGACGAACTGCCGTCCAGCAGTAGAGCGGTGGTGACGTCGCGGCTGCTGGGCAGGAGTTCCCGGAAGATCCGGGGCTCGATCGCCTCACCGGTCGTCAGGTCGATGTAGTGGCTGACGTACTGCTCGACGTCGAGATCCGAACCATCCTCGAGCCGGTTCCTCATCGCGCGGTGGGTGTGTTCCTCGAACCACTTGCGCAGATCGGCGGATACGGCGCCGGGTCGGCGATCCGCGCTGGGGTGGGCGCGTTCCAGGACGGCGACGTGATCGCGCAGGAAGCTCTTCGTCCACGCGTTCCACTCGGGGTACGGGATGCCGGGCCGGTGTTCGGGTGTGACGTCGAGGTCGTTGTCCTGGGGTCGGCTCGGCGGCGGCAGGTTGGGGTTGCGCACGCCGCCGTCCCCGCCGACGGGCACCGAATATGGCCGCGGCAGCCGTTTCTGGGTCGTGGTCCACGGCATCCTGCCGAAGGTGCGTCGCAGCTTGTCGGACAGGCCCTGCGGGTTGGTGTAGGCCAGCGGCAGCCTGCCGAACACGGCGGGCACCGAGATCGGGGTACCGGTGCGCGCCAACGCAATCGCGCGGTCGAGCATGTCCTCGGCCGGGGCGTCGGCGGGCAGAGCGTCGTGATCGGTCGACAACCTCTGCGCTTCGGTGAGCAGACCGGGCCAGTTCGACGCGATCCAGCCGAGCGCGACACGGCCCTCGACGAGCGTCAGCGCACGGAGCTCGCGTGCGGACAGTTCGTTGAGGCGGTAGCCGAGAAGCCGATCCTTCGACGGTGAACACTGCAGCGCCACGCCGAGCGTCAACGTCCGGCGGGTCCAGTCCCGCTGGAGCACCGGGTACGGGACCTGGACATAGTCCAGCGACGCGCTCAGGCTGAACACCCGGTGCTCACCGGTGACCAGCCGCACGCCTTCGCGGCGCTGCCCGCTGAGCGCGACGGCCGTCACCGCACAGGTGCGTTCGACCGCCATCGCGTGTGTATCGGACAGCTCGGTCATCGCGAACCTAGAACGTCCCGAGGCTGGAGAACATCCAGTACCAGAACCAGATGACGAGACCCGCACCGCCCCAGGCTCCGACGTAGCGCAGTATTTCCCAGATCCAGGCCCACATGGTGTCCTCCTTTGTCGTGGTGTCGTTGACTGTGCGTTCGCTTCACCGCACCTCCAGCCCGCGCACGGCGGTCGACACCAGCTTGTGCAGCATCGTGTCGCGCGTGCCGGTGTTCTCCGTGGTGGTGAGCACCCCGTAGACGCCGAGCAGGAAGAACGTTGCGCTGTAGAACGCGTCGACCTCCGGATGGACTTCACCATCACCGCGGGCCCGCTCGATCTCAGCCACCAGCAACACGATCACCGGGTGGTCGGTCCATTCGTCCTTGTGCGGCCTGGTCGGCGAGAAATGCAGCGCCAGTATTTCTTTGAACAGCAGCGGTCCGAAGCGCCGCTCCAGGCCGGTCACCAGGTCGACCAGCGCGTCCAGCGTCGTGGCCAAATCGTGGCGTTGCTGCAGGAATCGGGCGAACTCGGACGCGATGCGACTTTCTTCGCGGCGCTCCAACTCCAGGAGAACGTGTTCCTTACTCGGGAAATGGAAGTAGAAGGTGCCATGCGCGACGCCGGCGGCGGCTGCGATCGCGTTGATGTCGGCGCCGGCCATACCGGAGCGCTTGAACTCGGCGATCGCCGCGCCGAGGATCCGCTGCCGCGTCTGCAGCCGACGCGCTTCCCGCGCCGACGGGTTGGCCTGTGCCGTCATGGTTCGCTCTTTGTAGCGCAGTTACTGACTATAGTCAATGAGTCCAGTCAGTTGAAACTATCAGTCGGAAAAGATCTCGCGGTTGACCGAGTGCAGATACGGGATCGCCAGGAACGGCGTGATGTAGAAGATGTCGTAGATCCACCAGCCGATCACGGGCAGGATCACCCCGGAGTAGCGAACGTCGGCGTACATCGTCATGTTGAACACGTAGACACACCAGATCACCACGCCCATCCAGCAGGTGATGATCATCCACTGGTGACCCCAGCGCTTCATCTGCAGGAACCCGATGCCCGCCGCGATTCGCATGCAGAAGACCGTGAGGATCAGTCCGACCTCGAGCGCTTTCTCGCCCGGCCCCGCCGCCCCGCCGAGCCACAGTTCGTTGTAGTGCCAGAAGTAGCCGGCGTCGAACATTGCGCCCCAACCGTTCAGCAGCACCCGTGCAAGAAGTGAGTGGTGGGCGATGGTGTCCAGCGCCCACCCGAACACGTTGATCGCGGCGTCGACGATGACCAGGTACCCCAGCAGGGTCACCAGCATCGGCCGGACGCTCAAGCCCTCGCGCTGCGCCTGACGCAGGATCCACACCCCCCGCAGGAACAGCGGGAGCCCGAAGATTCCCAGCGCCGCGGTGCCGATGAGCACGCTGCCGGAGATCAGCCACTTGTCGGCCTGGCGCTGCACCTGGCGCGAACGCTCCATGTGCTCGTCGAGACCGCTTCCGGCCATGGAGTTCGCGGAAATCGTCACGGGTCACCTCCTGCTTCGCCCGACTGAGCTTTGCAGTGTGACTGACCTTAGTCAACCAATCAGCGCGCTTCGATGCCTCGCAGGGTCCGCGCCACGTAATCGTCGAGCATCGCGCTCTGGGTGGGCCAATCGTGCGTGGTCGTCAACAACGCGTAGAGGCCGAGCAGGAAGAACACCGCGCTGTTCATCGGGCTCACGTCGGCGGCCACCCGGCCAGCCTGCTGGGCACGCTCGATCTCCTGAGCGACCCGGACGATCACCGGATGCTCGTTGCTCTCATCGGCCGGGCGGTGTTGAGAAAAATGCAGTGCCAGAAAGTCTTTGAACAGCACGGCACCGAGGCGACGCTCCAGGCCCAGCACCAGCCGCACCGCCTCGGCGAGAATCTCGGGCAGGCTGCGTTTCGAGTCGGCGTACCGGCCGAGCTGCTTGGCGATCCGCTCTTCCTCGCGGCGCTCCAACTCGAGCAGCACATGTTGCTTGGTCGGGAAGTGGAAGAAGAAGGTGCCGTGCGCCACGCCGGCGGCGGCGACGATGGCGCCGACATCGGCCTCGGCGATTCCGGACCGTTTGAACTCGGCGATCGCCGCCCCCATCAGCCGCTCCCGCGTCTGCAGGCGTTTGGCCTCGCGCGCTGAGGGTTTGTCGACGACTGCCATGACCCGACGATAGCAACACCGCCCGGGTATTGACACGTGTGATTGACTGCAGTCAATTTCGGTGAGGAGTGAGCATGGCGCTGGAGCAGTTCAACCTCGACGGGCAGGTGGCGATCGTCACCGGCGCCGGTAAGGGTGTCGGACAGGGCATCGCCCGGGTCCTCGCGGAAGCGGGCGCCACCGTCGTCGGCACCGCCCGCACCGAAGCCGACATCGTGGCAACGATCGAGGGCATCGAGAATTCGGGCGGTAAGGGACTCGCGCTGGTGGCCGATGCGATCAGCCGACCGGACGGTGAACGCGTGGTCAATACGACCATGGACCGCTTCGGGCGCATCGACATCCTGATCAACAACGTGGGTGGTTCGACGTTCGGGTCGTTTCTCGACATCACCGACGAGGACTTCCGGCACACCTTCGACTGGTGTGTCACCTCGGCGTTCATCATGAGTCAGCTCGCCGCCCGTCACATGATCGAGGCTGGGCACGGCAACATCGTCAATATCTCCTCGGGCTCAGCACGTTTCGGCATCCGTGCGCTGACCGCCTACTGCGTCGCGAAGGGTGGACTCGAAGCGCTCACCCGGGCGATGGCCCAGGAGTTGGCACCGAAGATCCGCGTCAACGCCATCGCACTCGGCTCGTTCGCCACCGAGGGACTGCAAAGCGGCCTCGACATGATGCCGGGGGCATTGGACACGATGCTCTCGCTCACGCCGCTGCATCGACTCGGAGACGTCGAGGACCTCGGCCGGCTCTGCGTCTACCTGTCGACCAAGGATTGCTACGCGACCAACGCGGTCTTCCACGTCGACGGCGGCATCGACTCGAACAACCTGCCGCTGCCCATACCCGACTACTGATCGAGGCGTGAAATGCGAAGAGTCGTCCAGTTTTCCACCGGGAATGTCGGTCAGCACTCACTTCGGGCGCTCATCGGCCGACCTGATTTCGAACTGGTCGGTGTGCACGCGGCCAACCCGGACAAGGTCGGCCGCGATGCCGCCGAGCTCTGCGGGTTGGCCGGGCCGACGGGCGTGCTCGCCACCGACGACATCGACTCCCTGATCGCACTCGAGCCGGACTGCGTGGTCTACACCGCCCTCGGAGAGACCCGCCCGATGGAGGCGATCGACCAGATGGCGAGGTTTCTCGCCGCCGGGATCAACGTCGTCGGCACCTCGATGGTGTGGCTGGTGACTCCGCGACAGATCGACGACTGGCTGCGTGAGCCGTTGGAAAACGCTTGCGCTGCGGGCGATTCGTCGCTGTACGTGAACGGGATCGACCCGGGATACTCCGGCGACACCGCGGTGCTGGCGGCGCTGAGCCTGGCGACCCGCGCGCAATCGGTCACCGTGCAGGAGGTGTTCGACTACGGCAACTATGACGACTACGAGTACACCGGCAAGGCGATGGGGTTCGGCACCACCGCCGACGACGAGCCGGCGATGGCCTTCCAGCCTGGGGTCATCACGACGATGTTCGGAGGTCTGGTCCGCAACATCGCTCACCATCTCGGCGCCGAACTCGACGATGTGACACAGCGTTTCGAGCCGTGGTACACCGATCGCCGCATCGAGTGCAAGATGATGACCGTCGAGCCCGGCGGGCTGGCCGGTGTGCGCTTCGCCGCCGAAGGGGTGCGCGACGGCACGGCACTGGTCACCGTCGAGCACACCACGCGGCTCACGCCGGCGGCCGCACCGGACTGGGAGTACCCGCCCGACGGCCACAGCGGAGTGCACAAGGTCATCGTCGAGGGTGAGCCGCGGGTCGAGATGAACACGCTGCTCTCGCATCCGGTCCTCGACGTCACCGAGGCGGGCTGCGTGTCCACCGCCGCCCGTGTGGTGAACGTGATCGACTGGGTCTGCCGCGCACCTGCGGGCATCATCGCCGTCGAAGACATCCCGCCGGCCGAGATGGTCCGCGGACTGGTGTGGTGAGCGGCCGGCCAGCACCGCGAGTTCTACATCAGGGTTGTGTTATCCGCGTGAGAACGACCCTGGCGTAGAACTCGGCGAAACTGACCAACCGCGAAAGCTCACGCCTTGGCGAGCTGCTTCTGCTCGTAGAGCCGGGCCCATTCCTTGCGCGGCCGGATCGAGACGTCGACGTCGGTTGCCTTGGCGCGCAACGCACCCGCGGTTGCCTGCTGCTTCGGCGTCAGCTTGAACGGGTCCCAGCTGAAGAACCGGCAGGAGTTCTCCCAGGTGATCTTGTTGATGTCGGAGTCCGAGGCGCCGGCGGCGTTCAGCTCGGCGAGCACCTGCTCGGGCGCGTCGGGCCAGAAGCAGTCGGAGTGCGGGTAGTCGCACTCCCAGGCGATGATGTCGATGCCGATCTCGTGGCGCAGCTTCAGCGAGGTCTTGTCGGTGACGTAGCAGGCCAGCGAGTGCTCGCGGAACACGTCGGAGGGCAGCTTGTCGCCGAAGTCGCGGCGCAGCCACTTCTGGTTGGTGTAGTGCCGGTCGCTGCGGTCGAGGTAGAACGGGATCCAGCCGATACCACCCTCGGAGAACGCGAATTTCAGGTCCGGGTAGTTGCGCATCGCCGGGCCCCACAGCAGGTCCTGCGCGCACATCGCCGACACCTGCGTCGCCAGGATGATGAGGTTGTCGATCGGCGCGTTGGGGGCCATGCTGATCGCGCCGAAGCCGGTGCCGATGTGCAGGCACATCACCACGTTCTCCTCGGACAGCGTCCGGAACACCGGGCCCCAGTATTCCTCGTCGTGATAGCTCGGAAGTCCTTCCAGGTGCGGCAGTTCGGGCATCGTCACCGCGCGGCACCCCTTCGCCGCGACGCGGCGGATCTCGGCGCACATCGCCTCGGGGTTCCACGTCGGCAGGACGGCGATCGGGATGAAGCGGTCGGGGTAGCTGCCCGCCCACTCGTCGATGTGCCAGTCGTTGTACGCCGACACCATCACCAGCGTCACCTCCTCGCGGTGCATGTTGAGGTGCCGCGCGGAGAAGCCGGTGAACGTCGGGAAGCACATCGAGGCGAGGATGCCGTTGCGGTTCATGTCCCGGACGCGCTCGTGCACGTCGTACACGCCCGGACGCATCTCGGCGAAGCCCGCCGGATCGCGGCCCCACTCCTCGGCCGGCCACGACACCACCGCGTTGAGCCCGCTGACCCCCTGCGGCCGGCCCTGATACATCCACTGGTCGACGCCCTTGTCGTCGGTGACCACGATCGGCGCCTCGTCCTTGTACTTGGCGGGCACGTGGCGCAGGAACATGTCGGGCGGTTCCACCACGTGGTCGTCGATGCTCACCAGGATCAGGTCGTCAACGTTCATACCCCTACTAGTACCGTCAGATCCCGTGACCGTCTCTGCGCGATCGGACAGACATTTAGCCGAATCGGCCAAGCTCGGGGGACGGCCCGCTCGGCGGGTCATCGAACTGCGGCGCGGCGGGCGGGCGCTGGCGGGCAGCTACCTCTACGAGGGCGACGGGCTCATCACCGGCTGGCATTCCCACGAGGTGCACCAGATCGAGTACGCCATCGGCGGTGTCGTCGAGGTGGAGACCGACTCCGCCCACTATCTGCTGCCGCCCCAGCAGGCCGCATGGATCCCCGCCGGTCTCGAACACCAGGCCACGATGAACCCCGACGTCAAGACCGTCGCGGTGATGTTCGATCCGCAACTGATCCCCCACGGCGGCGATCGCGCCCGCATCCTTGCGGTCTCTCCCCTGATCCGCGAGATGATGATCTACGCCCTGCGCTGGCCGATCGACCGACCCGAGGGCGACGAGACATCCGACGCGTTCTTCCGCACCCTGGCCAACCTGGTGTCCGAGGCGCTCGATCACGAGGCACCGTTGAGCCTGCCCAGTTCCGAGCATCCGATCGTGGCGGCGGCGATGGCGTACACCAAGGAGCATCTCGACAAGGTGACCGCCGAGGACGTCAGCCGGGCGGTGTCCGTGTCCGAGCGCACGCTGCGTCGGCTGTTTCAGGAGTCGATCGAAATCTCCTGGCGCACTTACGTTCTGCACGCACGCATGCTTCGGGCGATGGCGCTGCTGGCCGCGCCCGGGCAGTCGGTGCAGGAAACCGCGTCGGCGGTCGGCTTCGACAACCTCAGCTCGTTCACCCGGGCGTTCACGCAGTTCTGCGGGGAGACCCCGACCAGCTACCGCAAGCGGGTCGGCCCGCTGTAGGTCCGCCGTCAGGTGTCGTGGCGCATCTGCCCGTCGCGCAGCAGGGCGTCGGTCGCGTTCTGCCACCGTTGCAGCTGCGCAGGCGTTTCGAACGGTTCCGGGAGATGGCGTTGGATGTGGGCCCGCAGAATCCACGCGCCCAAGGCGAGCACCAACGGGTTGAGCGTGCCCCAGATCGGGTCGAGATCGGGCCGGGTCAGGCCCTGCTCGGCGCGCCTGCGCCACCGGTCGGCGCCGATGGCGGCCAGCGAGTCGAACAACTCGGTACCGAGTGCGCTGCCGTCGGTCAGCGCTCGGCCGACGTAGGCCACCACATCGGGCTCGTCGGCGACCAGCGAGGTGACGCGGTTGCCGACGTCGGTGATGGAGTCCGCGGGCGGGTCGGGGATGGGGCGCGCCAGCGAGGTGTTCATCACCGACAGCACGTAATTGTCGACGGCTTTGATCAGGTTGGCCTTGGTCGCGAAGTGGTGCTGCACCAAGCCGAGTGAGACACCCGCCTCGGAGGCGACCAGGCGCAGTGAGGTGGCCGCCGTGCCCCGCGCGGCGAAACACTTCAGCGCGGCCTCACGAATCCGGTCGGCGCTCGAGCGCTGATCGTCTCCGGCGCCACTCGCGGATCGCGGAGCGACCATCAAAACCTGCAGTCGAAGATGTGCACCTACTCACAATATCCAATACGTCTGTATCGTTAAAAAGCGATACATGCGTATCGTCGTGGATGTCGGCAATCGGAGCCTTGGTAACCGAAAGGAGACTCAGATGGCGCTCGACGATCGGGTGGCCCAGCGGACGGGGCGTCGTCCGGTGACCGGCGCCGTCAGCCTGGTGCCCCAGGTTCCGATGGCGCCCGACGAGGCCCCGCTCGGAGCCTGCATCCAGGACCCGGACCGGTGGATGACGCGCGCCGACGAAGGCGCCAAGGAGCTGTGCCGCGCGTGCCCGCGCCGGTGGATGTGCGCGCAGGACGCCTGCCAGACTCCGGGCGCCGTCGGGTTGTGGGCCGGCATCTTCATCCCGAGCACCGGCAGGGCCCGGCAGTTCGCGCTGCGCCAACTCCAGTCGCTGGCCGAGCGCAACGGTTTCTCCGTGCGTCATGTGAGCTGAGCCGCACCTGGTTTCGTCGGCGTCAGCAACGGGCAACCTGGGCGCAACAAAGTTGAGCACAAGGAGACCCGATGCGCGAGCATGCCCTCGCCCCCGCCGAGAACCAGTCCGTCGAAGCCCTCGCGACGACGGGTCTGTTCCTGATCTTCACCTCGGTGATCGCGGTCGCGGTCTTCCTGGCCAGTTGGAGCGCCTCCGACACGGCGATGGCCGCCCTGTCCGGCACCATCGCAGCGCTGAGCTTCGTGTTGAGCATGGTGTGCTTCGCCGTCCAGAGCAGGGACAACTAGCAGCAGCATCCTGCGCGTCCAACTGCAATGATGTGCAGTTATGACGCGCTGGTATCCGCTCGAACCGGCCGACGCTGACTTTCTCGCCTCGGCCCCCCACGTCTTCCGGTACGAGAAGCGCTACGCCGCGACCCCGGAGCAGGTATGGGAGTCGCTGACCTCAGACGAATCGCTGGCGGCCTGGGGACCGTCGCTCAAGAGCGTCACGTGGACGTCGCCGCGTCCCTTCGGCGTCGGCACGACCCGCGACGTGGTGGCGCCGGGCGGGGCGACGATGCGCGAACGCTATTTTCGCTGGGACGACGGCCGCAATCATTCCTTCTACGTCTACGAGTCGACGCTGCCGGTGTTCAAGCGCTTCGCCGAGGACTACATCGTCGAACCCGACGGCGACCACACCCGGTTCACCTGGGTGGTGGCGATCGAGCCCAAAAACCCGCTGGCGCTTCCGGTGAAGGTCCTGGCGCCGCTGCTGAAGGCCGGGTTCGGGCGGATCCCGAGCAGCGGCGTCGGCTACTTCGCGAAGCACTGATCGATTTGTGCGGGCGGGGGGACTCGAACCCCCACGCTCTTTCGAGCACGGACACCTAAAGACCGCGCGTATGCCATTTCGCCACGCCCGCAGCGTGCCGATCGTACCGTTCGTCGGGCCCGCCGAGGTCGCGGTACCGTTGGACCGTGTCCACTACACGACGTAGGAGACCGGCGCTCGTCGCGCTGGTGATCCTCGGCGCCGCCGGCTGCCTCGCGCTGGCGTGGTGGCAGTGGACCCGATTCGAGTCGAACTCGGGCAGTTTCCAAAATCTCGGCTACGCGCTGCAGTGGCCCATGTTCGCGGGCTTCGTCGTCTACGCCTACTACAAGTTCGTGCGCTACGAGGACGCCCCGCCGCAACCGGTCGACCGCACGGCCGTCACCGAGATCCCCCAAGATTTGCTGCCGCAAAAGCCAACCGCCGCAACCCGAGTCGATGACGGCGTCGACGACCCCGCACTCCGCGAGTACAACGCCTACCTGGCCGAGCTCGCGAGGAAAGATAAGGAACACCCCGCCCCATGACCGAACCGTCGATCACCTCCGGCGAAACCATCCGCAAGGCGCTCACCGGCTACCGCGCACTCGCGTGGACGACAGGCATCTGGCTGATCGCCCTGTGCTACGAGATGGTGATGAAGTACGTCTACCACGTGGAGGGCCTGAACTGGATCGCGGTGGTGCACGGCTGGGTGTACTTCGTCTATCTGCTGTTCACCGCCAACCTCGCGGTCAAGGTGCGGTGGCCGATCGGCAAGACGGTCGGCGTCCTGCTGGCCGGCACGATCCCACTCGTCGGCATCATCGTCGAGCAGGTGCAGACGAAGGAGATCAAGGAGCGCTTCGGTCTGTAGCCAGCGCGAGGTCGGCCGCGGTCTCGGCCGGCGCGCCCGATTTCGGGATGGCCAGCGCGATGAGCGCGGCGACGGCGGCCGCGCTCGCGGCGATCACCAGCGCTGCCCGCAGGCCCGCCAGTGACGGCACCTCGTGACCGGCGACGGTGATCGTCATCGCCGCCAGCACCGCGCCGATCACCGCGCTGGAGATCGACGTACCCAGTGACCGCGCGAGCGCGTTGATGCCGTTGGCCGCCGCCGTCTCCGACACCGGCACTGCGGCGTTGATCAGCGCAGGCAGCGACGAGAACGCGAACCCGACGCCGATGCTGACCACGACGTTGAACACGCACAGCTGCCACGCGCTGTTCATCAGCCACAGGCCCGCCAGGTAGCCGCCCGCGACGGTCACAGATCCCACGATGAGCGTGAAGCGCGGCCCGCGCGCCGCCGCGATCCGCGCGGCCATCGGCGACGCGAGCATCATGGCCAGTCCGCCGGGCGCCATCCACAGCCCGGTGGTGAGCAGCGACTGGCCGAGGCCGTATCCGGTCGCGATCGGCAGTTCCAGGATCTGCGGCGCGATCAGCGACATCGCGAACAGCGAGAACCCCACGGCGATCGAGGCCGCGTTGGTCGTCAGCACCGGCCGGCGCATCGTCGTGCGCAGGTCGACGGTCGGGGACGGCACGCGCAGCTGCCAGAACCCGAACAGCACGAAGATCACGGCCGACGCCGCGAACAGCCCGAGCGTGACCGCGCTCGTCCAGCCCCAGCCCGAACCCTTGGTGATGGCCAGCAGCAGCGCCGCCAGCCCGGCCGCCAGTCCCAGAGCCCCGAGCGGGTCCAGCCGGTCCGAGGAACTGGCCGGGATGTGCGGTACCAGCGACGCGAACATCACCAACGCCCCGGCACCCAGACCCGCCGACACCCAGAACAGCATGTGCCAGTCGAAGTTCTGCGCGATGACCGCCGACAGCGGCAGCCCCATCGCCCCACCCACACCGAGCGACGAACTCATCAAACCCATTGCAGCGCCGACTTTTTCCGGCGGGACGGCGGCGCGCAACACGCTGATCCCGAGCGGGATGATCGGCATCCCGAAACCTTGCAGGGCCCGGCCGACGATGAGCGGCAGCAAGGCGCTCGTCGTGGCCGCCAGCAGCGATCCCAGCGTCAGCAGTGCCGCGCACGCGATCAGGATCGGCTTGGGACCGTACAGGTCACCCAGGCGGCCGAACACCGGTGTGGCGACCGCGGCCATCAGCAGGGTCGCGGTGATCGTCCACGAGGCGTTGGCCGCGCTGGTTCCCAGCAGCGACGGCAGTTCGGGAATCAGCGGGATCATCAAGGTCTGCATCAGCGAGACGCTGATCCCCGCGGCGGCCAGCACCGCGACCAGGACGGCGGGGTGCCGGGTGCGCGTCGGCTCGGGAGCGGTGGAGGGGCGACGCACCCCGGGGATGCTACCGATTAGTTCGGCTATACAAAATTTGCGTCGCTCATGGCGCTCACGCGCGCGCGGCCAGCTCCTGCAGCGCGGGCAGCAGCGCGGCCAGCGCCCGGCCCCGGTGCGACGCCGCGTCCTTCTCCTGCGGGCTGAGCTCGGCGGCGGTGCGCGACGACCCGGCGGGCACGAACACCGGGTCGTAGCCGAACCCGCCGTCGCCGCGCGGTTCGCGGGCGATGCTGCCGGGCCACTCCCCCCGCACGACGATCGCGGCCGTGTCGTGCACCAAAGCGCACGCCGACACGAACGCCGCGCCCCGTCGCTCGTCGGGCACGTCGGCCAGCTGCGCCAGCAGCAGCGTGGTGTTGGCGGCGTCGTGCCCGTGCTGGCCGCACCACCGCGCCGACAGCACGCCCGGCATCCCGTTGAGCGCGTCCAACTCGAGTCCGGAGTCGTCGGCGACCGCGGGCAGCCCGGTGGCGGCGTGCGCGTCGCGCGCCTTGGCGAGCGCGTTGTCCTCGAACGTGGCCCCCGTTTCGGGCGCCTCGTCGAACGCAGGCACGTCGTCGAGCGAAACCAGCGTCAGTCCGGAGAGACCCGCGGCGTCGAGCACCCGGCGTAATTCGGCCAGCTTCTTCGGGTTTCGGCTGGCCACCAGCACCCGGGTCATCTGCTCCTCCTCACTGGCTCATGCCGCGCGACGCGTCAGCACCAGCGCGTCACCGTCGGTGATCGCGATGGTGTGCTCGCTGTGCGCGGTGCGCGATCCGTCGGCCGAGCGGATCGTCCAGCCGTCGGCGTCGTAGACGATCTTGTCGGTGCCCTGAGCGAACCACGGCTCGAGCGCGAGCGTCAGACCGGGCTGCAGCTTCAGGCCGCGCCCGGCACGGCCGAGGTTGGGGACGTGCGGGTCCTCGTGCATCGTGCGGCCGAGCCCGTGCCCGCCGAACTCGGTGTTGACCGGGTAGCCGTAGTCCGCGGCGACCGCACCGATCGCCGCCGAGATGTCGCCGAGCCGGCCGCCGGGCCGCGCGGCGGCGATGCCGGCGGCCAAGGCGCGTTCGGTGGCCTCGATGATCCGTTGGTCCTCGGCGCGCGGCGTGCCGACGATGAAGCTGCGTGCCGAATCGGCCACCCATCCGTCGATCGAGACCGCCATGTCCATGCTCAGCAGGTCACCGTCGCGCAGCGCGTAGTCGTGCGGCAGGCCGTGCAGCACCGCGTCGTTGACCGACAGGCAGATGACGTTGCGGAACGGGCCGCGGCCGAACGACGGGGCGTAGTCCCAGTAGCACGATTCCGCGCCGCGCTCGTCGATCATCTGCCGGGCGCGCTGTTCGAGCTCGAGCAGGTTGGTGCCCACCCGGGCGCGGGCCTGCAGGTCGTCGAGCACCTCGGCGATGAACGCGCCGGTGTTCCGCATCGCCTCGACTTCCGAGCGCGTCTTCAACTCCAGCATGCGTTTCCTTCGCCGTCTCGTCGTGCCGGTATAGAAATACCAGCCTAAACGAGTGACCGGTATTTTCATACCGCGCTGCCGTATCCTTTCCCCCATGGTGCGATCACCCCTGACCCCGCAGCAGCGTGCGGTGGGCAAACGCCTGGGCGCTTACCTGCGAGAGGCCCGGGGTGAGCGCAAGCCGACCGAGGTCGCCCATGCCGCGTCGATCTCGCCGGAGACCCTGCGCAAGATCGAGACCGGGCGCCTGGCGACCCCGGCGTTCACGACCGTGGCCGCGTTGGCCGCGGTGCTGGAGATCCCGCTCGACGAGCTGGCCCGGCTGTGCCTCCCGGAGCTGGATCTTCAGGACACCGGTTAGCTGCCGAACGCCTTCTTCGGCGGGGTAGCCGGTTCGGGCAGCACACCCGGATACGGCAATTCCAGTGCGGTGCGTTGGATTTCGAAGATCTGCTCGCAGGCCGCCATCGCGGCGTCGAGCATCTTGTCCAGCGTCGAACGCGGGAATGTCGCGCCTTCGCCGGTGCCCTGGATCTCGACGAGCGTGCCGGTGTCGGTGGCGACGACGTTCATGTCGACCTCGGCTCGCGAGTCCTCGGTATAGGGCAGGTCGACGCGGATGCGGCCGTCGACGACGCCGACGCTCACCGCCGCGATCGCACACGACAACGGCCGCGGATCGGACAGCTTGCCCGCCGCGGCGAGGTAGGTCACCGCGTCGGCGAGCGCCACGTAGGCGCCGGTGATCGCGGCCGTGCGTGTTCCGCCGTCGGCCTGCAGGACATCGCAGTCGATCGCGATCGTGTTCTCCCCCAGCGCGCCGAGGTCGATACACGCCCGCAGAGAGCGGCCGACCAGCCGGCTGATCTCCTGCGTGCGGCCGCCGACGCGGCCCTTGACCGACTCGCGATCGGAGCGCTCGTGGGTGGCGGCCGGCAACATCGCGTACTCCGCGGTCAGCCAGCCCTGCCCCGAACCCTTGCGCCAGCGCGGCACGCCCTCGTTGACGCTGGCCGTGCACATGACACGGGTCTGGCCGAACTCCACCAGCACCGACCCTGCCGGGTGCGTGGTGAATCCGCGGGTGATGCGGACCGGCCTCAGTTCGTCGTCGGAGCGACCGTCTTCTCTTGCGGACACGGCCCAACCCTATCGGCTCGCTCCGACGGGATGTCCGGCTGCTGGCCTTACGCGGCCCGCGTGACCTCGAACGTCTCGTTGCACACCACGGCGTGCACGGGCCCGTCGAACTCGGCCTTGGCCTCGCTGATGACGTCCTCGCGCGACGTCCACGGCGGGATGTGGGTCAACAGCAGTTCCCCGACGCCGGCCTCGGCGGCCGCGCGTCCGGCCTCGGTGCCGGACAGGTGCAGCTTCGGCGGCCGCTCCGGTGAATGCGTCCACGACGCCTCGCACAGGAAGACGTCCGCCCCGCGGGCCAGGTCGATCAGCTGATCGCAGTATCCGGTGTCGCCGCTGTAGACCAGCGTGGCGCCGTCGGGATCGGTGATCCGCATGCCGTAGGACTCGGTCGGGTGGCAAACAAGCTTGGGCGTCACGGTCAGCGAGCCGATCGTGACGGTCTCACCGTCGACCCAGTGGCGGATCTCGAAGATGTCGGAGAAGTCGTCGATCTCGCCGCCCTCGGGTGAGGACGCCGCCCCCAGCCGTGCCCAGGTGTTCGCCGGGCCGTACATCACGCCGCGCTGCTGGGCCGGCGACGGGTGGTAGCGCCGCCACACGAACAGACCGGGCAGATCGAGGCAGTGGTCGGCGTGCAGATGCGACAGCAGGACGTGGACCTCGTTGGGGTCGGCGTGGCGCTGCAGCGCGCCGAGCACACCACCGCCGAAATCGAGCACCAACGGCGGGGTGTCGGGGGCCGACACGAGATATCCGGACGCCGGCGAATCAGGCCCGACAACACTGCCGGAGCAACCGAGCACGGTGATTCGCACGCCCACTAGCTTGCCATGCCCGATAACCCCGTGACGAAAACATCGCCGGTTTGCGCGACGGAAATCATCTTGCGGCGCCGGAGTGATGTTGAACAGGGCGGACGCCGTCGAGCGTGGGGCCGAGGAAGCGCGCGGCGAGCGCGGTAAACGCCTCGGGGTCGCCGGTCGCCTCGAACACGCGCTGAGCGGGCGCACCGCCGTGGGGTCGCAGCAAATCCAATTCGGTCAGCACACGCAGGAGATCCTTGGCGGTCTCCTCGGCGCTGGACACCAACGTCACGTTCTCCCCCAGCGCCAACTGGATCAGCCCCGACAGCATCGGGTAGTGGGTGCAGCCCAGCACCACGGTGTCGACCTCGGCGCGCTGCAGCGGTTCGAGGTAGCCCTCGGCCAACCCGAGCACCTGGCGCCCGCTGGTCACTCCGCGTTCGACGAAGTCGACGAACCGGGGGCAGGCCACGCCGATGACCTCGGTGTCACGCGCCGCGGCGAACGCGTCCTGGTAGGCGCCCGACGCGATGGTCGCCGAGGTGCCGATGACGCCGATGCGCCCGGTGCGGGTGGTCGCCACCGCGCGGCGCACCGCGGGCAGGATCACCTCGACGACGGGCACCGGCGAGTACCGTTCGCGCGCATCGCGCAGGCACGCCGACGACGCCGTATTGCACGCGATCACAAGCGCTTTCACGCCCCGGCTGACCAGATCGTCACCAATCGCCAGCGCGTGCGCGCGGATCTCGGGGATGGTCAGCGGACCGTACGGGCCGTTGCCGGTGTCCCCGACGTAGACGATGTTCTCGTCGGGCAGTTGGTCGATGATCGCGCGGGCGACGGTCAACCCGCCGACGCCGGAATCGAAGATCCCGACCGGGGCCTCCGGCGACGTCACGTCGTCAGGTACGGGTTGGCCGCCCCGCTCTTGCGTCGTTCGCGCGCTTTGCGTTCCGGCCCCGACAGCAGGTACGCCGCGATCACACCCGCGACCGCGCCGCTGAGATGGCCCTGCCACGACACCCCCGGCGTGCCGGGCAGCACGCCGAGCAGCACGCTGCCGTAGACCAGCAGCACGATCACCCCGACGACGATCTCCCACGCCTTGCGCGTGAAGAACCCGAACACGATCAGGAACGCCAGCCACCCGAAGATCAGGCCGGACGCGCCGATGTGGTTGGCCTCGCACCGCACACCGACATACGGGCAGTGCATGCCCACGTTGCCGATCAGCCAGGTGCCCAACCCGCCGAGCAGCCAGACAATCGCGGTCGCGTAGATGAACCGCGACATGCCGGCCAGCGTCATCAGGAAACCGAGCACCAGCGCGGGCACCGTGTTGGCGATCAGGTGGTCCCAGTTCGAGTGCAGCAGCGGGGCGAACAGGATCCCCCACAGCCCGTCGGTCTCCAACGGGCGGATACCGCTGTCGTCGAGCCGGTGGTTCGACAGCGAGTCGAACAGTTCGATGACCCACAGCAGGACGACGAAACTCAGGACGGTCAGCCCGCCGACCATCCACGCGGGCCGCTTGTTCGGCTGCGATGCGGGGGCATAGCCCGGACCGCTCACGCCCATAGTTGACCTTCCAACGCGTCTTCAGCGTCATCCAGGCTACCGGCGTACGCGCCGGTCGACAGATACTTCCACCCGGCGTCGGCGACGACGAAGGCGATGTCGGCCTGCTCGCCGTCCTTGACCGCCTTGGCGGCCATGCCCAGCGCCGCGTGCAGCACGGCGCCGGTGGAGATACCGGCGAAGATCCCCTCGACCTGCACCAGGTCACGGGTGCGCCGCACCGCGTCGTAGGACCCGACGGAGTACCGCGTCGTGAGCACCTCGGGGTCGTACAGCTCGGGGATGAACCCTTCGTCGATGTTGCGCAGCGCGTACACCCCTTCGCCGTAACGGGGTTCGGCGGCGACGATCTTCACGTCCGGTTTGCGTTCGCGCAGAAAGCGTCCCGTGCCCATCAGGGTGCCGGTGGTGCCCAGGCCCGCGACGAAGTGCGTGATCTCGGGCAGATCGGCCAGCAGTTCGGGACCGGTGCTCTCGTAGTGCGACAGCGAGTTCGCCTCGTTGCCGTACTGGTAGAGCATCACCCACGACGGGTTCTGCAGCGCAAGCTCTTTCGCGTGCGCGACCGCGGTGTTCGAGCCGCCTTCGGCCGGCGAGTAGATGATGCGGGCCCCGTAGAGTTCGAGCAGCTGCCTGCGCTCGATCGAGGTGTTCTCCGGCATCACGCAGATCATCTGGTAGCCCTTGAGCAGGGCCGCCATCGCCAGCGAGATGCCGGTGTTGCCACTCGTCGGCTCCAGGATCGTCGCGCCCGGCTGCAGCAGTCCCTGGCGCTCGGCCTCTTCGATCATCCGCAGTGCGGGCCGGTCCTTGATGGAGCCGGTCGGATTGCGGTCCTCGAGCTTGGCCCACAGCCGCACGTGGGGGGCGTCGGTGCTGTCCTCCCATCGCGGCGACAACCGCTGCAGCCCGACCAGCGGGGTGTCGCCCAGCGCGCGCAGCAGCGAGTCGTAGCGCGCCAAGGTCAGCCTCCCGCGACGGCGGGCAGGATGGTCACCGAGTCACCGTCGGACACCGTGGTGTCCAGCCCGCCGGAGAACCGCACGTCCTCGTCGTTGACGTAGATGTTGACGAACCGGTTCAGCTTGCCCGGGTTGTCCTTGTCCATCAGACGGTCCGAGATGCCGGAGTAGTTGGCCTCCAGGTCGCTGATGACCGCCGCGAGGGTTTCGCCGGTCGCGGTGACGCGCTTCTCGCCGCCGGTGTGGGTGCGCAGGATGGTCGGGATCGACACGGTGATTGCCATCGGATGAAGCCTTTCTAGTACTGCTCGACGATCTTGACGGGTTCCTCGGTGACGACGCCGTCGACGATGCGGTAGCTCTGCAGTTCGTGTTCGTCGGGGTCGCGGGTCGACACCAGCACGTAGTGGGCGTCGGGTTCTTGGGCCAGGGAAATGTCGGTGCGGCTGGGGTAGGCCTCGGTCGCGGTGTGCGAGTGGTAGATGACGACGGGCACCTCGTCGGCGTCGTCCATCGACCGCCACACCTTCAGTTGCTCGCCGGAGTCGAACCGGTAGAAGGTCGGCGACCGCTCGGCGTTGGTCATCGCGATGAAGCGCTCGGGACGGTCGGAGCCCTCCGGCCCGGCGATCACCCCGCACGCCTCGTCGGGATGGTCGGCGCGTGCGTGCGCGACCATCGCCTCGACCAGATCCGCCCGGATGACCAACACAGTTACCCCTTTCTGCCCGAAACTGTATTCCAGCAGCGAAATATCGAGTAAACGGCTGCGTGGATGCAGTTTCGCGGTTACTCGAACGCTCCGGGCAACAGGTCCCGGTACGTCGGTATTCCTGCCACCGACTCGGCGGCCAGCACCCCGACCAACACCGCGCGGGCCAGGCAGTCCGCCGCGGCCGCGCCGACCTGCGTGATCAGCGGCACCTCCGGCGACATCGACGCCGGCGTGGTCGGCTCCGGCGGCACCTCGACCGCGCCGGTGGCCAGCGCGAACACGGTGTCGCCGTCGATCGGCGTGTGGCAGGGCCGGATGGTGCGCGCCAACCCGTCGTGGGCGGCCACGGCGACCCGTTTGCAGCCGGCGGCGCTCAGCGCGGCGTCGGTGGCCACGACGGCGATCGTGGTGTTGAGCGGGCTGTACTCGAGGTGCCGGCCGGCGAACGCGGCGATCTGATCGGCAGGCGGGCGCGTCAGACCGAACTCCGCGATCTGATCGGCCGACCACGGCAGGCCGGTCGCGGTGTCGGCGATCTCACCGGCCGAGTTGACGATCACCAGCGCGCCGACCGTGACGCCGGAATCCAGCTGCACCGACGCGGTCCCGACCCCGCCCTTGAGCACACCGGCCCGCGCGCCGGTGCCGGCACCGACGGTGCCGAGGGCCACGTCGGTGCCCGCGCTCGCAGCGGCGGCGTAGCCGAACTCCGCGGTCGGCCGGCACTGCCAACCGCCGACCGGCAGGTCGAAGATGACCGCCGACGGCACGATGGGCACCACCCCGCCGTCCAGCGCCACCCCGCGGCCCTGTTCCTCGAGGAAGCGCATGACTCCGTCGGCGGCGGCCAGCCCGAAGGCGCTGCCGCCGGTCAGCATCACCGCGTCGACGTGCTGCACCGAGTTGGCGGGGTCGAGCAGATCGGTCTCGCGGGTGCCCGGCGCCCCTCCCCTGCCGTCGACGGCGCCGACGGTGCCGGGCGGCGTCAGGACGACGGTGGTGCCGCTGGCCCAGCCCGACCCGAGCGTGACGTCGGCGTCGAGTCGGTGGTGCTGTCCGACGCGGATGCCGGCCACGTCGGTGATGGAGCTCATCGGTTCTTCCTCATCAGTCCCAGCACCAGGTACTCCTGCAGCACGGTCAGCCAGTGGTAGACGTCGAGGTGGCCCGCCATCGGATGGTCGGCGGGCAGCTCGTCGGGAGCCTCGGTCGAGATGCCGAGCATGGTGCCCAACGCCAGTCGCATGTCGTTGACCGCCGCCGCCCACGCGTGCGCGTCGTCCTCGGACAATTCGAACTTGCCGCCGTCACGCGGCACAGTGTCCAGAACCCTCTGCGCGGCTTCACGTTTCGCGTTGATGATGGTCGGCTCGTGCAGGCTGCGCAGCGCGCCGTTGAGACTCTCGGCGGCGGTCGAGCCCGCCGGGTGTTCGGTCTGCGGCCGGAAGAAGTTCGGCAGCAGGCGCTTCATCGTCTCGTCTTCCGGCGGGATCGAGTTCCCGGTGCGCATGCCGGTGATCGCCTGGAGTTCGTCTGCGGGCGCGGAGGATTCACGCTCCTCGAGCATCCCGATCAGCGACTGGGCGAGGCTCTGCAGCAACGCGGCCTCGTGCGCGGCGACGGCCGATCGAAAGCGCGGGCCGTCAGCGGTTTCGACCCGTTTCCATTTACGCACGTGTCTGTCAGCGGTCCTGCTGCATGGTGGCCCACAGCCCGGCGGCGTGGAGCTTGGACACGTCGACCTCCATCGACTCGCGGCTACCCGCCGAGACCACCGCCTTGCCCTCGTTGTGGACCTGCAGCATGAGCTTGGTGGCGTGCGGCTCGCTGTAACCGAACAGCTTCTGGAACACGTAGGTCACGTAGGTCATCAGATTGACCGGGTCGTCCCACACGATGGTCACCCACGGGGTGTCGGTGGCCGCGTCCTCGCGCTGGACGGACTTGACGTCCCGCTCCTCGCGGGTCCCCGGTTTAGCCTTCGCCGGCGTAACCATGTCGTTCAGGATAGCCAACGCCGAATCCCGGCTCTGAGCTACTACGGTGGCGGTGTGACCGGCGCATCCTCTGCTCTACACACCGACAAGTATGAGCTGACGATGCTCGCAGCCGCGCTGCGCGACGGCACCGCACACCGCCGCACCACGTTCGAGCTGTTCGGCCGCCGGCTGCCGGAAGGGCGGCGCTACGGCGTGGTGGCGGGCACGAAGCGATTCGTGGATGCGTTGGCGCGGTTCGTATTCGATGACGACGCGCTGTCCGCGCTGGCGGATTTCCTGGACCGCGAGACGCTGGCGTATCTGGCCGACTACCGGTTCACCGGCGACATCGACGGCTACGCCGAGGGCGAGCTGTACTTCCCCGGCTCCCCGGTGCTGTCGGTGCACGGCACATTCGGCGAGTGCGTCATCCTGGAGACCCTCGCGCTGTCGATCTTCAACCACGACACCGCGATCGCCTCGGCCGCCGCGCGCATGGTCAGCGCCGCCGAGGACCGGCCGCTGATCGAGATGGGTTCGCGCCGCACGCACGAACGGGCCGCGGTCGCCGCCGCGCGGGCCGCCTACCTCGCCGGGTTCTCCGGGTCGTCGAATCTGGAGGCGCAACGCCGCTACGGGGTGCCCGCGCTGGGCACCAGCGCGCACGCGTTCACCCTGCTGCACACCACTGCCGACGGACCCGACGAGCGGGCGGCGTTCCGCGCGCAGGTCGACGCGCTCGGCGTCGACACCACACTGCTGGTCGACACTTACGACATCACCGCCGGCGTCGCGGCGGCCGTCGAGGTGGCGGGACCCCGGTTGGGCGCGGTGCGCATCGACTCCGGCGACCTGGGCGTGCTCGCCCGTCAGGTCCGCGCCCAACTCGACAGCCTCGGCGCCACCGAGACCCAGATCGTGGTGTCCGGCGACCTCGACGAGTTCGCGATCGCCTCGCTGCGCGCCGAACCCGTCGACAGCTTCGGGGTCGGCACGTCACTGGTCACCGGGTCGGGCGCACCGACGGCCGGCATGGTCTACAAGCTGGCCGAGGTCGATGGCATCCCCGTCGAGAAGCGCAGCACCCGCAAGCAGTCCCACGGCGGCCGCAAAGAGGCGCTGCGACTGGCCAAACCGACCGGCACGATCGTCGAAGAGGTCGTGCATCCGCACGGCCGCAGACCCGAGACGCCCGCCGGGCTGCACGCGCGGGTGCTGACGGTGCCGCTCGTCGCGGGCGGCGAACCCGTCGACGACCTGGACTTCGCCGCCGCGCGCACGCGCGTCGCCGACGGCCTGAAGAGCTTGCCGTGGGACGGGCTGGCGTTGTCGCGCGGCGAACCGGCGATCCCGACGCGGTTGATCCCGCCCGGCGCGTAGGGGGCACCACGTCGGACACTCCTGAAGTCACCGAGCTGCTGGCCACGGCGGTCACGGCCCTGGGTGGCAGCGAACGCAGCGGGCAGATCGAGATGGCCGAAGCCGTCGCGCACGCCTTTGACAGCGGTGAGCACCTGGCGGTGCAGGCCGGCACCGGCACCGGCAAGTCGCTCGCCTACCTGGTGCCGGCGATCGCGCGCGCCGTCGCCGCCGAGGAACCTGTCGTGGTGTCCACCGCGACGATCGCGCTGCAACGCCAACTCGTCGACCGTGACCTACCCCGGCTCGCGGAAGCCCTGACCGACGCGCTGTCCCGCGCACCGGAGTTCGCGCTGCTGAAGGGACGCGGAAACTACCTGTGCCTGAACAAGATTCACAACGGAGCGACATCAGAGCCCGACGACCGTCCGCAGGAGGAGCTGTTCAACCCGGTGGCGTCCAGCGCGCTCGGCCGCGACGTGCAGCGGCTGATCGCCTGGTCGTCGGACACCGACACCGGTGACCGTGATGAGCTGACGCCTGGGGTGCCGGACCGGTCCTGGTCCCAGGTCAGCGTGTCGGCGCGCGAGTGCATCGGCGTGGCGCGCTGCCCCTACGGCGCCGACTGTTTCGCGGAGAAGGCACGCGAGAAGGCCGGCCACGCCGACGTCGTCGTCACCAATCACGCGTTGCTGGCCATCGACGCCATCTCCGACGCGGCCGTGCTGCCCGAGCACCGGCTGCTCGTCGTCGACGAGGCGCACGAACTCGTCGACCGGGTGACGTCGGTGGCGACCGGCGAGTTGTCCGCGACATCGATGTCCGTGGCGCACCGTCGCTCCGCGCGGTTGGTCGACGACGAACTCGCGCAGCGCCTCGAGGCGGCGACCGCGACACTGGCGTCGGCGATCCACGACACCGATCCCGGCCGCATCGACATCCTCGATGACGAGTTGGCGACCTATCTGACCGCCGTCCGCGACGCCGCGCACCGGGTGCGGTCGGCGATCGACACCGCCCCCAACGATCCGGCCGCGGCCTCGGCACGCACCGAGGCGGTCACCGCGCTGACCGACATCGGCGATACCGCGTCGCGCATCCTCGACTCCTTCGTGCCCGCGATCCCCGACCGCACCGACGTGGTGTGGTTGGACCGCGAGGAGAACCGCGGGACGACGCGCACGCTGCTGCGGGTCGCACCGCTGTCGGTGTCAGGGCTGTTGCGCACCAGGCTGTTCGAGCACGCGACCACGGTGCTGACCTCGGCGACGCTGACGATCGGCGGCAATTTCGACGCGATGGCCGCGGCCTGGGGGCTGACCGAGGCGCGCTGGCGCGGCATCGACGTCGGCTCGCCGTTCGAACACGCCAAGTCCGGAATCCTCTACGTCGCGGCGCATCTGCCGCCGCCGGGGCGGGACGGTACCGGATCGGCGGAGCAACTCGACGAGATCACCGAACTCATCACCGCCGCCGGCGGCCGGACGCTCGGGCTGTTCTCGTCGATGCGCGCGGCCAAGGCCGCCAGCGAGATCATGCGCGACCGGCTGGACACCCCGGTGCTGTGCCAGGGCGAGGACACCACCTCGGCCCTGGTCAGGCAGTTCGCCGACGACCCGGAGACGTCGCTGTTCGGCACGCTGTCGCTGTGGCAGGGCGTCGACGTGCCGGGCCCGTCGCTGTCGCTGGTGCTGATCGACCGGATCCCGTTCCCGCGCCCCGACGATCCGTTGCTCACCGCGCGTCAGCGTGCGGTGGCCGCGCGGGGCGGCAACGGGTTCATGGCCGTGGCCGCCAGCCACGCCGCGCTGCTGCTGGCGCAGGGCGCGGGCCGGCTGCTGCGCAGCGTCGACGACCGCGGGGTGGTCGCGGTGCTCGACTCGCGCATGGCCACCGCCCGATACAGCGGATTCCTGCGGGCGTCGCTGCCGCCGTTCTGGGCAACGACGAACCCGGCCCGGGTCCGCGAGGCGCTCGAACGTCTCCGCGCGGGTTGATTGTTTTCTATTCTGCGTCCATGAGGCGACGACACCTGGCGCGCACCGTCCTCGCGGCGATTTCGGTGGCGCTGGTCGCCGCCTGTTCGACGACCCTTGCGGGCAAACCGGTTTCGATTTTCGCCGACCCGTTCCGGGTGGCCGGGATGCCCGCCACCGACGGGCCGACCGGCCTGCGGCCCGATGCCAGGGAACCGAGCCGAGAGGTGACCGGCACCGACGGCGGCGACGATGACGAACTGGCCCGCCAGGCGATCAGCGACATCGAGGAGTTCTGGGAGGGTTCCTACAGCGGCGTGTTCGACGGCCAGTTCACCCCGGTCGAGGCGTTGTACTCCTGGGACGCAAACGGGTTCGACAGCATCAGCTTCTGCGACTCCGACACCTACGGGCTGGTGAACGCGGGCTTCTGCCACGACGACAACACCATCGGCTGGGACCGCGGCGAGCTGGTGCCGAGCCTGCGGCGCGCCCACGGGGAGATGGGCGTGGCGATGGTGCTCGCCCACGAGTACGGCCATGCCGTGCAGTTCCAGGCGGGTCTGGTCGACGAGGACACCCCGACGCTGGTGGCCGAACAGCAGGCCGACTGCATGGCGGGTGCGTACATGCGCTGGGTCGCCGAGGACAACTCGCCGCGGTTCACCCTTTCGACCGGTGAGGGCCTGAACAACGTTCTCGCCGCTGTCATCTCGTTCCGCGATCCGTTGCTCAACGAGGACGACCCCGAAGTCGGCGTCGACGAACACGGGTCGGCTTTCGAGCGCCTCTCGGCGTTCCAGTTCGGCTTCACCGACGGGATCGCGGCCTGCGCGACGATCGACATGCGCGAGATCGGGCAGCGCCGCGGCGACCTGCCCGTGCTGCTGGAGGCCGACGAGAGCGGCGACTGGGAGGTGTCCGAGACGTCGGTGCGGGCGATCGTCGACGCGATGGACATCGTGTTCGCGCCGGCGAACCCGCCGGAGCTGACGTTCGAACCGGTCGACTGCGCCGACGCGCGGCCCAGCCCCCCGGTGTCGTTCTGCCCCGCCACCAACACCATCGCCGTCGAGCTCGACGAACTCGCCGAACTCGGCGCCCCTCCACACCTCGACGACCCGATGGGGCTGGCGGCCGGCGACAACACCGCCTACTCGGTGCTGGTCTCGCGGTACGTGCAGGCGATCCAGCAGGAGCGCGGCGGCGTCGCACTCGACAACGCCGAGGCGGCGCTGCGCACCGCGTGCCTCACCGGGGTCGCCACCACCAAGTTGTCCAAGCCGGTGACCACACCCGACGGCAACACCGTCGCGCTGACCGCCGGCGACCTCGACGAGGCGGTGTCGGGCATTCTCACCAACGGCCTGGCGGCCAGCGATGTCAACGGCGAGTCGGTGCCGTCGGGCTTCTCCCGGATCGACGCGTTCCGCGTCGGGGTGCTCGGCGACGCCGACCGGTGCTTCAAACGGTTCGACTGAGCCGGCTCAGACCTTCTTGGTGACGCCGTACCACGCCACGATCGCGTCCGACATCTCGGTGGACCTGCTCAGGAACGCATACGACCGGATGAACGACTCGCCGACGCAGCCGTCGATCTTGACCCGGAAATTGCTGACCATCACCCACGGCTCGGCGCCGGTGTACTCCTTCTTCGTCACCGGGATCACGTTCACCAGTCCCGGCTTGAGGCCGACGGTGATGCCGCCGCCGATGTTGCCGCCGAGCCCCGGCACCAGGCCGTCGGGGAACGGGGAGATGAAGTCGGTGCCGATCAGCCCGATTGACGGGTTGATGCCCGCGGTGCCGGTCAGCGAGACGCCGTTCGACGTGCTCATGTCGATACCGCAGCCGATCTCGTAGCCGACCTCGAGGGTGCCGTGCGGCGGTTCGTCGTCGCCGGGACCGGTCACCGACCCGGTGTAGGTCCCGCCGACGACGTACTCCCGCGACGACAGCGCCGTCGTCAGCGGCGGGATCGGGGCCTGGGTCTCGTCCTTGGCGCCGAGTTCGAGGCGCCAGCCGTCAGGAGTTTCGGTGACCGCGGGCGGGGTGGACGCGACCGCGCCATCGGGCGGCGGCGGAGGTGGCGCCTCTCCCGCCGGTGGCGGTGGCGCGTCGGCCGCCACGGGTTGCGGCTCCGGGTCGGCGACGCCGGGTGCGACCGACCCGCCGATCAACACACCCGCGATGGCGATCCCTGTGATGCCGCGTCGCAGCACAATCCCAAACGTCACCGACGTGCCCTCCAGTCGTTAGCAACGCTTCGGAACCTACCGCGAGCCGTTTGCCCGCCGGACAGATGTCCCCAAATTGACGGTTGGGCGGTCAGGACGGCATGCGCAGGACGAACCCCGACTCCAGCGCGACCCACACCGCGCCGTCGGCGTCGACGGCGAGCCCGTGCGGTTCGCTGTCGCGCGGCAGGTCGATCGTCACGATGTCCCCGTCGCCGCCGACCCGGGCCAGCTGGCTCGAACCCCACAGCGTCACCCAGACGCCGTCGTCAGGATCGGCGATCACCGCATGCGGCTTGCCGGGGAGTTCGATCTCCTGGATCGCATCGCGCATCGGGATCCGGCCCAGCCGCTCGGCGCGGATCTCGGTGAACCACACCGCGTCGTCGTGGGTCGCGGCGATGCCGACGGGACCCGAACCGGCAGTGGGGGTTCCGCGCACCGTCAGCTCACCGGCGACGGTCAGGCGGCCGACGGCGCCGGTTCCGTTGAGCGTGAACCACAGCGCCCCGTCGGGGCCGGTCGTGATCATCGACGGCATCCCGCCGACCACGGCCTGACTGGTGATCTCGCCGTCGACCGAGATGCGGCCGATCTCGCCGGAGGTCATCGCCGTGAACCACAGCGCGCCGTCCGGGCCCGCGGTGATGCCGTAGGGATCGCTGCCGTCGGGCAGGTCGAACGTGCCGGTCTCCCCGGTCGTGGTGATCCGCCCGATGCGGTTGTCGCCGCGGCTGAACCACAGGGCTCCGTCGGGTCCCGTCGTGATGATCATCGGGCGGCACTGCGGATCCAGCGGATACACCGTCGTCTCGCCGGTGCGGGTGACTCGGGCGATCGCGCCGGCCTGCGCCAGCGTCACCCACAGCGCGCCGTCGGGACCCGACGTGATCCCGTAGGGGCCGCCGTCGAGCGCGACCTTCAGCGCGGATGTCACGCGAGCGTGACGAGGCCGAGCTCGTTGTCACCGGCCAGCAGCGGATGATGCGGCAGCACCCGCACGGTGTAACCGACAGGACCGGCAACCGGCAGCGGCGCGGTCGCCGAGAAGATCTCGTTGCCGCCGTCGGCGGTGCCGGTGTGCGTCATCGGGACGGTCGCGGGGTCGACCAGCACATCGGAGGCGTCGACACGGCCCAGCACCGCCTGCACGACGACCTCGTCGGGCCGCAGCCCGGCCAGGTGCACCGTCGCGGTCAGCGTGAGCTCCGAGCCCAGCAGCGGGGTGTCGGGCAGTCCGTAGCTGTCGACGTCGGTGATCTGGACCTTCGGCCACGACTCCTGCACCCGCAGCCGGTAACCCGCCAAATCCCGTGCCGCCCCGAACGGTTGGCCGTCGCCGGCGGGCTCGACAGTGCGGCGCACCGACTGCGCGGCCGGCGCGTAGTACTTCTCGGTGTAGTCGCGGACCATCCGCGAGGCCAGCACCTTCGGTCCGAGCGCGATCAACGTGTGGCGCACCATCTCGACCCACCGGGTGGGCACGCCGCGCTCGTCGCGGTCGTAGAACTTCGGTGTCACCGAGTTCTCCAGCAGGTCGTAGAGGGCCGCGGCCTCGAGGTCGTCGCGGCGGTTCTCGTCGGCCAACCCGTCGGCGGTCGGGATTTCCCAACCGTTTTCGCCGTCGAACCACTCGTCCCACCAGCCGTCGCGGATCGACAGGTTCAGCCCGCCGTTGAGCGCGCTCTTCATCCCCGACGTGCCGCACGCCTCCAGCGGCCGCAGCGGATTGTTCAGCCACACATCGCAACCCCAGTACAGCTGCCGCGCCATCGACATGTCGTAGTCGGGCAAGAACGCGATGCGGTGCCGCACCTCGGGCCGGTCGGCGAACCGCACCACCTGCTGGATCAGCGCCTTGCCACCCTCGTCAGCGGGATGCGACTTGCCCGCGACGATCAGCTGGATCGGCCGGTCCGGGTTGAGCAGCAACTGTTCCAGGCGCTGCGGGTCGCGCAGCATCAAGGTCAGCCGCTTGTAGGTCGGCACCCGTCGGGCGAACCCGATCGTCAGCACATCGGGGTCGAATGCCGTTGCAATCCAACCCAGTTCGGCTTCCGACGCGCCACGTTCCAGCCACGAGCGGCGCAGCCGCGCACGCACGTCGTGCACCAGTTGCTCACGCAGCTGCGACCGGATCCACCACATGTGCCCGGGATCGACCTGGTGCAGGCGCTCCCAGGCGGCGGGTTCGCGGGCGCTGCTCAGATCCTCGCTGCCCAGCAGTTCGCGGCCCAGTTCCACCCACTGCGGGGCGGCCCAGGTCGGCGCGTGCACACCGTTGGTGATCGAACCGATCGGCACCTCGGCGGGGTCGAAACCCGGCCACAGTTCGTTGAACATCTCCCGACTCACCCGGCCGTGCAGCTGGGAGACGCCGTTGGCGCGCTGCGCCAACCGAAGCCCCATGTGCGCCATGTTGAATTTGGTCGGATCGTCCTCCTCGCCGAACGCGACGATGCGGTCCAGCGGCAGGCCCGGCAGCATCCGCGACATCGCGCCCGACGGTCCGTCGGTGGAACCGCCGAAGTACCGTTTGACCATCTCGACCGGGAACCGGTCGATGCCGGCGGGCACCGGGGTGTGGGTGGTGAACACCGTCGAGGACCGCACCACGGTCAGTGCGGTGTCGAAATCCAGTCCGGCGTCGATCAATTCGCGGATGCGTTCCACCCCGAGGAAGCCGGCGTGGCCCTCGTTCATGTGGAACACCTCCGGCGAGGGCCTGTCCTCCAGTTCGGTGAACGCCCGGATCGCCCGAACGCCGCCGACACCGGCGAGGATCTCCTGCTTGATGCGGTGCTCCTGGTCGCCGCCGTAGAGCCGGTCGGTGACCCCGCGCAGATCGTGGTCGTTCTCCGGGACGTCGGAGTCGAGCAGTAGCAGCGGGATCCGGCCGACCTGGGCGATCCAGACCCGTGCGCGCAACTGGTTGTCGCCCGGCATCGCGACCGAGATCAGCACCGGGTCGCCCCCGCGGTCGGTCAGCAGCCGCAGCGGCAGGCCCTGCGGATCGAGCGACGGGTAGCTCTCGTGCTGCCAGCCGTCAGCGGTCAGCGACTGCCGGAAGTACCCCGAGCGGTACAGCAGCCCGACGGCGATCAGCGGCAGCCCGAGATCGGAGGCGGCCTTGAGGTGGTCGCCGGCGAGGATGCCCAGCCCGCCCGAGTAGTTGGGCAGCGACTCGGCGACGCCGAACTCCATCGAGAAGTACGCGATGCCGTTGGGCAACTGCGCGCCGTTTTCGACTTCCTGCTGGTACCACAGCGGCCGGCTCAGATAGTCGTCGAGATCGCCGGTCAAGCCGTCGAGCCGGCGCAGGAACGATTCGTCGGCGGCCAGCTCGTCGAGCCGTTTGGGGCTGACCAGGCCGAGAAGGCCGACAGGATCACAGCCGACCCGCTTCCACAGCTCCGGATCGATCGCCTCGAACAGGTCCTGGGTGGGGCGGTCCCACGACCACCGCAGATTGATCGACAGCCGTTCGAGCGCGGCGAGCCGGTCGGGCAGGTGGGCGCGGACGGTGAACCTGCGGAGAGCTTTCACGCGACTCAACCTTACTGACTATCGGGCGCTGCGCAGTCCTCGCGGTCGGACTGCTTCGGCCGCTTTGGGTTGGGGTGAGCATTACGGTGGGTATAGGGCGCGACGAGGCTTATTGAACGCGACTGTGAAGTCGACACAGCGGCCACGTCGGCGGCGCCGACGGCGCACTCCGGTGGCCGCGCCAGATGAAGGAGTGGTAGGTGGCCGGTCGTATCGGAATCGACGACGTCCAGCCTGTCGTATCGCATGGGCGGTATCCGGCCAAGGCGGTCGTCGGCGAGATCGTGCCGGTCAGCGCCACCGTTTGGCGCGAAGGCCACGACGCCGTCGCAGCCACTCTCGTCGTGCGCTATCACGGCGCCAGCTACCCCCAGCTCGCCGCGGATCCGCCCGGCCTGGTGAAGTCGGTCGAGCCGGTGCCGATCGAGACTGTGGTCGGGGCGTCGCCGCGCCGGAAGCCACAGCACCTGCCGATGTCCACCGGCCGCACCCCCGACGTCTTCCACGGCGCGTTCACCCCCGACTGCCCCGGCCTGTGGACGTTCCGGGTCGACGGGTGGGGTGACCCGCTGGCGACCTGGCGCAAGAACGTCACCGCCAAACTCGACGCCGGGCAGAGCGAAGCCGAGCTGTCCAACGACCTGCTGGTCGGCGCGAAGCTGCTCGAACGCGCCTCGACGGGCGTCCCCCGCCAGCACCGCTATCCGCTGATCGAGGCGGCCGCGCAGCTGCGCCAGCCCGGCGACCCCTTCACCAGGGCCGGCGCGGCGCTGGCCCTGGAGGTCACCGAGTTGCTCGACGCCTATCCGCTGCGTGAGCTGGTCACCCGCGGCGAGCAGTACGGCATCTGGGTCGACCGCCGGCAGGCCCGGTTCAGCTCCTGGTACGAGTTCTTCCCGCGCTCCACCGGCGGCTGGGACGCAAAGGGCAACCCGGTCCACGGCACCTTCGCGACCGCGACCAAAGCGCTGCCCCGCATCGCGCGGATGGGGTTCGACGTCGTCTACCTGCCGCCGATCCATCCGATCGGCAAGGTGCACCGCAAGGGCCGCAACAACAGCGTGACCGCGGCCCCCAACGATGTGGGCTCCCCGTGGGCGATCGGCAGCGACGAGGGCGGCCACGACGCCGTGCACCCGGATCTGGGCACCCTCGCCGACTTCGACGACTTCGTCGCCGCCGCGCGCGACGAGGGCATGGAGGTAGCGCTCGACCTCGCGCTGCAGTGTGCACCCGACCATCCGTGGGCCAAGGACCACCCGGAGTGGTTCACCGTGCTGCCCGACGGCACGATCGCCTACGCGGAGAACCCGCCGAAGAAGTATCAGGACATCTACCCGCTGAACTTCGACAACGACCCGGCGGGCCTCTACGAAGAGGTGCTGCGCGTGGTGCGGCACTGGATCGCCCACGGCGTCAAGATTTTCCGGGTCGACAATCCGCACACCAAGCCGCCGAACTTCTGGGCCTGGCTGATCGGGCAGGTGAAGAACGAAGACCCCGACGTGCTGTTCCTGTCCGAGGCGTTCACCCGCCCGGCGCGGCTCTACGGGCTGGCCAAACTCGGCTTCACGCAGTCGTATTCGTATTTCACCTGGCGCACCGCCAAGTGGGAGCTCACGGAGTTCGGCGAGCAGATCGCCGAGCACGCCGACTACGCGTGCCCGAACCTGTTCGTCAACACCCCCGACATCCTGCACGAGAGCCTGCAGCACGGCGGCCCGGGCATGTTCGCGATCCGCGCGGTGCTCGCGTCGACGATGAGTTCGGCGTGGGGGGTGTACTCGGGCTTCGAGCTCTACGAGCACCGCCCGGTGCGTGAGGGCAGCGAGGAGTACCTCAACTCCGAGAAGTACGAACTGCGCCCGCGCGACTTCGACGCCGCGCTGGCCGACGGTGAGTCGCTGGAGCCGTTCTTGACCCGGCTCAACGAGATTCGCAAGGTGCACCCCGCCCTGCACGAGCTGCGCACCATCAAGTTCCACCACGTCGACAACGACGCGCTGCTGGCGTACAGCAAGTTCGACCCGGTCTCCGGTGACCAGGTGCTGGTGGTGGTCACGCTCAACCCGTTCGGCGCCGAGGAGGGGACGACGTGGCTCGACATGGGCGCGCTCGGAATGGAGCCGTTCGACCGGTTCTGGGTGCGCGACGAGATCACCGGGGACGAATACCAGTGGGGCCAGGCCAATTACGTGCGCCTGGAACCGGCGCGGGCAGTGGCCCACATCTTCAACATGCCGCAAGTACCCGCCGACCAACGACTCAATTTGCTGCGTAGGGAGTGAGAACATGACGCAGACCACCCAGGCGAGCAGCCCGCATCTGCGGCCGCACACCGCCGACCTCAACCGACTGCTGGCCGGTGAGCACCACGACCCGCACTCGATTCTCGGTGCTCACGAGTACGACGACCACACGGTGATCCGCGCCTACCGGCCACACGCGGTCGAGGTGATCGCGCTCGTCGGTGGTGAGCGTCATGTGTTCCAGCACATCGAATCCGGGTTGTTCGCGGTCGCGCTGCCGTTCACCGGGCTCGCCGACTACCGGCTCGAGGTGCAGTACTCCGACGGGGTGCACAAGGTGGCCGACGCCTACCGGTTTCTGCCCACGCTCGGCGAGGTGGACCTGCACCTGTTCTCCGAGGGCAGGCACGAACGGCTGTGGGAGATCCTCGGTGCGCACCCGCGCCGCTACACCACCCCTGACGGTGTGGTCGACGGGGTGTCGTTCGCGGTGTGGGCGCCGAACGCCAAGGGCGTCAGCCTGATCGGCGAGTTCAACCACTGGGACGGCAACGAAGCTCAACTACGGGCGCTGGGCTCGACCGGTGTGTGGGAGGTGTTCTGGCCCGGCTTCGAGATCGGCGGGCTCTACAAGTTCCGCATCCACGGCGCCGACGGCTCGGTCAGCGAGCGCGCCGACCCGATGGCGTTCGCGACCGAGGTCCCGCCGAAGACCGCGTCGAAGGTGACCAAGAGCGAGTACACCTGGGAGGACCAGGACTGGATGGCGCAGCGCGCCGCCCAGAACCCGGTGTTCGAGCCGATGAGCACGCTCGAGGTGCACCTGATGTCGTGGCGGCCCGGGCTGAGCTACCGCGAACTGGCCACGCAGTTGACCGAATACGTCGTCGAGAACGGCTTCACCCACGTCGAGTTGATGCCGGTCGCCGAGCATCCGTTCGGCGGCTCCTGGGGCTACCAGGTGACGTCGTACTACGCGCCGACGTCCCGGCTCGGCACGCCCGACGAGTTCCGGCACCTGGTCGACACGCTGCACCAGGCCGGCATCGGCGTGATCATGGACTGGGTGCCCGCCCACTTCCCCAAGGACGCGTGGGCGCTCGGCCGCTTCGACGGGACCGCGCTCTACGAGCACTCCGATCCACGCCGCGGCGAGCAATTGGACTGGGGCACCTACGTGTTCGACTTCGGCCGGGCCGAGGTGCGCAACTTCCTGGTCGCCAACGCCCTGTACTGGTTGCAGGAGTACCACATCGACGGCCTGCGGGTCGACGCGGTCGCTTCGATGCTCTACCTCGACTATTCGCGGCCCGAGGGCGGCTGGACACCGAACATCTACGGTGGCCGCGAGAACCTCGAGGCCGTGCAGTTCCTGCAGGAGATGAACGCGACCGTGCACAAGGCCGCGCCCGGCATCGTGACGATCGCCGAGGAGTCCACCTCGTGGCCCGGCGTGACGCGGCCGACGAACCTTGGCGGCCTTGGTTTCTCGATGAAGTGGAACATGGGCTGGATGAACGACACGCTTGAGTTCGTCAAGCGTGACCCGATCCACCGCAGCTATCACCACCACGAGATCACGTTCTCGATGCTGTACGCGTTCAGCGAGAACTACGTGCTGCCCATCAGCCACGACGAGGTCGTGCACGGCAAGGGCACGCTGTGGGGCCGGATGCCCGGTGACGATCACCGCAAGGCCGCCGGGCTGCGCGGGCTGCTGGCCTACCAGTGGGCGCACCCCGGCAAGCAGCTGCTGTTCATGGGCCAGGAGTTCGGCCAGCGCGCCGAGTGGTCCGAGGAACGCGGCGTCGACTGGTATCAGCTCGACGAGAACAGCTTTTCGACCGGTATCCAGCGGATGGTGCGCGACATGAACGCCATCTACCAGAGCAGGCGCTCGCTGTGGTCGCAGGACACCCGGCCCGAGGGCTACTCGTGGATCGACGCCAACGACTCGGCCAACAACGTGCTGAGCTTCCTGCGCTACGGCGACGACGGGTCCGTCCTCGCGTGCGTGTTCAATTTCTCGGGTTCAGAGCACAGCCGCTACCGGCTGGGTCTGCCGCACGTCGGCACCTGGCACGAGGTGCTCAACACCGATGCCGACATCTACAACGGGTCGGGCATCGGCAACTACGGTGCCGTCGAGGCGACCGACGAGCCGTGGCACGGTCGGCCCGCATCCGCGGTCATGGTGCTGCCGCCGCTGGCCGCGCTGTGGTTCGAGTACACACCCGAGGACTAGCGCCGGGTCACATCGCGCCGAGACCGACGAATTGGCGGAAAAACACGCCGCAAATCCGCCAATTCGTCGGTTTCGATGAACCGGCCGGGGACTCAGTAGAGCGCGTTGGCCAGCTTGCGGCGGCCCGCGATCACTTCGGGATCCGCCGGGTCGAACAGGTCGAACAACTCGATCAACCGGGTGCGCACCTTGGTGCGGTCGTCGCCCGCGGTCCGCTTGATCAGACCGATCAGCCGATCGAACGCGGCGCCGATCTGCTGCTGCAGGATCTCGACGTCGGCGGCGGCGAACGCCACCTCGATGTCGTCGGGTGCGGCGTCGGCGGCGACGATCGCGCCGGGAGCGCGCGAGCTGGCGCGCTGCAGGAATGCGATCTGGCGCACCGCGCCCTTGGCCTCGGCGTGGTTGGGGTTCGCGTCGAGGATGGCCTGATACGCCGCGGCGGCGGCGTCGAACTCGCCGGCGTCGAGATGCGAACGCGCTTGGGCGAGCGCGGGATCGACCTGCTCGGGTTCGTCGCCGTCACCGGCGCCGGGCAGCTTGCCCGCGACCGCGTTGAGTATCGAGTCGATCCAGCGGCGCAACTGCTCTGGCGGCTGCATGCCCTGGAAGCTCGAGAGCGGTTGCCCGGCGGCCAGCGCCACCACCGTCGGCACCGCCTGCACGCCGAACATCTGCGCCACCCGCGGAGCGGCGTCGACGTTCACCGTGGCCAGCGACCACTTGCCGCCGTCGGACCCAGCCAGCGCGGCGAGCGCGTCACCCAACTGGACGCTGGTTTCGCTGCGCGGCGACCACAGCAGCACGACGACCGGCACCTGGTTGGACCGGACCAGCACCTCGTTCTCGAGGTTGGCCTCGGTGACCTCGACTCCCCCGGGCGGGGCGGACCCGCCACCGTCACTTGACGGACGCTGCTTGAGGGCTGACAGATCAACCGCGCCGGCCATGGAGGCCGCGATGGGAGGGCGTGGACGACTCACGCACTCAAGTTTGTCACGTCGTTTCCGGTGCTGGCTGCCCTGGTTGCGACATCGCGGCCACCGCGGCGGCCTCACCCATCCGGCCGGTGCGGTCCGCCCACATGAGGAAGATCACACTGCCCAGCGGCACGATGCTCGCGACGATCGCGAGCAGCCACGTGCCGGCCGCCCAGGTGAACGCGATGCCGGCCAGGAACGCGGCCACCACGAAGGCGACGAACACTGCGCCGTGCGCCGGACCGAAGATCTTGACGCCGATCTCGGTGCGCGGCGTGCCGAGGTACTTGAAGTACATCCCGATCAGCAGTCCCACCCAGCTGACCGCTTCCAGCAGGGCGACCACACGGAACCGGCCGGCGACGGATCGCAGATCGAAGGCGCTAGTCATGGCCGCCATTGTGCCCGAAAAACCGCCTTATTACTACGTGACGTCGTAGACGCTACGGCCGACGCAGGATCAGCGCGTCGCCCTGACCGCCCGCGCCGCACAGCGCCGCGACCGCGTAGCCCGAACCGCGACGGGCCAACTCCAGGGCGGCGTGCAGCGTGATGCGCGCACCGGACATGCCGATGGGGTGACCGATCGCGATCGCACCGCCGTTGACGTTCACCTTCTCCGGATCGACGCCCAACTCCTTGGTCGAAGCCAGCGACACCGCGGAGAACGCCTCGTTGATCTCGAGCACGTCGAGCTTGTCCAGCGAGATCCCCTCGCGTGCAACGGCTTTCTTGATCGCGTTGGCGGGCTGCGACTGCAGCGTCGAGTCGGGTCCGGCGACCACACCGTGGGCACCGATCTCGCACAGCCAGGTCAAGCCCAGCTCCTCAGCCTTGGCCTTGTTCATCACGACGACCGCACAGGCACCGTCGGAGATCTGCGAGGCCGATCCCGCGGTGATGGTGCCGTCCTTGCGGAAGGCGGGCTTGAGCCCCGCCAGCGACTCGGCGGTGGTGTTGGCCCGGATGCCCTCGTCCTCGTTGAACTCCAGCGGGTCGCCCTTGCGCTGCGGGATCGACACCGGCACGACCTCGTCGGCGAAGACGCCGTCCTTCCACGCCGCGGCGGCCTTCTGGTGCGACCGGGCCGCGAACTCGTCCTGCTCGGCGCGGGTGAACTGGTCGACGTCGTTGCGCTGCTCGGTCAGCGCGCCCATCGGCTGATCGGTGAACACGTCGTGCAGCCCGTCGTAGGCCATGTGGTCGAGCACGGTGACGTCGCCGTACTTGTAACCCGACCGGCTGTTGACCAGCAGGTGCGGCGCCTGGGTCATCGACTCCTGGCCACCGGCGACGACGACGTCGAACTCACCGGCCCGGATCAGTTGGTCGGCCAGCGCGATCGCGTCGATGCCCGACAGGCACATCTTGTTGATCGTCAGCGACGGCACATCCCAGCCGATGCCCGCGGCCACGGCGGCCTGGCGGGCCGGCATCTGGCCCGCACCGGCGGTGAGCACCTGCCCCATGATCACGTACTCGACCGCGGAGGCGGGCACGTTCGCCTTCTCCAGGGCACCCTTGATCGCGATGGCACCCAGGTCGCTGCCCGAGAAGTCCTTCAGCGACCCCATGAGCTTGCCGACGGGCGTGCGTGCTCCGGCAACGATTACCGATGTCGTCATTATTTCCTCTCGGGACTGGGTATACGACTGTGTGCCATGACACATTCCGCAAACATCTGTCTCAAGGTTACCGTTACGTTATGACCACTGAACACGTAGACGCACGTCCAGCGCTCGCCAGCGCCCTGGTGACGGCGATCGACCACGTGGGGATCGCGGTGCCGGACCTCGACGCCGCCATCAAGTGGTACCACGACCACCTCGGCATGATCGTGCTGCACGAGGAGATCAACGAGGAGCAGGGCGTCCGCGAGGCCATGCTCTCCGTGCGCGGCGCGGCCGTCGGCAGCGCCCAGATCCAGCTGATGTCGCCGCTGGACGAGACCTCGACCATCGCGAAGTTCATCGACAAGCGCGGGCCGGGCTTGCAGCAGTTGGCGTACCGCACCAGCGACATCGACGCGCTCAGCGAGCGCCTCCGCGCCGACGGCGTCCGCCTGCTCTACGACGCGCCGCGTCGCGGCACCGCGAACTCGCGCATCAACTTCATCCACCCCAAGGACGCCGGCGGCGTCCTCGTCGAGCTGGTCGAGCCGGCCGCCGACGAACACTAGGACCACTTGCGTGTCGGGCCGCGGGTGGCCCGGTGCGTCCAGCACGGGGTGTGCCAGTGGCGGCGGTCGTCGACCGCGCCCTCACCCATATCCGCCGGGAATACCACCAGATGTGCTGTCCCAGGCCGGATCTCGTGATCACAGCCCGGGCAGCGGTAGGTCTTGACCGCACGCGCCGCGGGAACCGGACGCACCTCGTAGTCGTATCCGTCCGGCCCGGTCTCGATGCGCCGCGGGGCGGGCAGCCGAGGTGGTGGACCGTGCGGCCGACGCCTGCGCGGCATCAGAACAACCGGAACTCGGAGTTGTCCATCCCGCGCATCTGGTCGTAATCCAGCGTCACGCAGCGGATGCCGCGATCGGTGGCCAGCGTGCGGGCCTGCGGCTTGATCTGCTGGGCGGCGAAGATCCCCGCCACCGGCGCGAGCAGGGTGTCGCGGTTGAGCAGTTCGAGGTAGCGGGTGAGCTGCTCGACCCCGTCGATCTCGCCGCGGCGCTTGATTTCCACGGCCACCGATCCGCCGTTCTCGTCGCGGCACAGCAGGTCGACGGGCCCGATGGCGGTCATGTACTCGCGCCGCACCAGGGTGTACCCGGCGCCCAACAGCTCGACGTGTTCGGCCAGCAGCTCCTGCAGGTGGGCCTCGACGCCGTCCTTGACCAGGCCGGGATCGACGCCGAGTTCGTGGCTGGAGTCGTGTTCGATGGCCTCGACGGTGATCCGCAGCTGTTCGCCGGTCTTGTTCTCGACCACCCAGACCGGCATCGGGCCCGAGTCGTCCTCGGTGAGCCGGCACGGCGGGCTCATCCAGTTCAGCGGCTTGTAGGCGCGGTCGTCGGCGTGCACGCTCACCGAACCGTCGGCCTTGATCAGCAGCAGGCGCCGCGCCGACGGTAGATGTGCGGTCAGACGTCCGACGTAGTCAACAGTGCACTGGGCGATCACGAGACGCACCCGACCACCTTAGGCGCCGCTCCGGCGAATTAGGCTGCAGGCACGATGACGGCCACACGGAGCGTTGCGCATCGGCTGGGCCGCGTCCTGGAGAGGGTCACCCGGCAGAGCGGTCGGCTGGCCACCACCCCGGAGTACGGGTCATGGTTACTCGGCAAACCGGAGGAGAGTCAGCGGCGCCGACGAGTCCGCATCCAGGTCATCCTGACGTTCTTCATACTCTTCACCAACATCCTCGGCATCGCCGTCTCGCTGCTGCTCAACGGGGTCGCGATCCCGGTGCCGAGTGTGTTCACCGACGCACCCGGATGGCTGACCTGGGGTGTCGTCCCTGCCTACATGCTCAGCGCCCTGGTCTTGGGTACGGCGTGGATCACCTCGCGGACCGTCGGTTCCCTGCGGTGGGCCATCGAGGAACGAGCTCCGACCCAAGCCGACCAGCGCAACGTGTTCCTCGCACCGTGGCGGGTCGCCCAAAAGCTGCTCCTGCTCTGGGGCATCGGCACGGCGCTGTTGACCCTGCTCTACGGCATGCAGAATTCGGCGTTCATCCCTCGATTCCTCCTCGCCGTGGGCTTTCCGGGCATCATCGTGGCGACCGCCTGCTACATGATCACCGAGTTCGCTCTCCGACCGATCGCTGCCCAGGCGCTCGAGGCCGGTCGCCCACCCCGCCGACTCGCGCATGGCGTCATGGGCCGAACGATGACCGTCTGGCTGCTGAGTTCCGGGGTGCCTGTGCTCGGCATCCTCTTGTTGGCGGTTTTCGCCCTGGCGTTGCGGAACCTCACCGCGACCCAGTTCGCGGTGGCCGTGATGATCATCGCGGTGGTCGCGCTGGCTTTCGGCTTGATCCTGATGTGGCTGCTGTCGTGGCTCATCGCCACTCCGGTACGCGTCGTGCGCTCGGCTCTCAAGCATGTCGAAGAGGGCGACCTGGACTGTGATCTCGTCGTCTTCGACGGCACCGAACTCGGCGAACTGCAGCGCGGATTCAACTCGATGGTGCAGGGCCTCAAGGAACGCGAGCGCCTGCGCGACATCTTCGGCCGCCACGTCGGGCGGGACGTCGCTGCCGAGGCGGAGAAGCAGCGGCCCAAACTCGGCGGCGAGGAGCGGCACGTCGCCGTGATCTTCGTCGACATCATCGGATCGACGAAGTTGGTGACGGCCAAGCGCGCGACCGAGGTGGTCGACCTGCTCAACCGGTTCTTCGCGGTCGTCGTCGAGGAAGTCGACAACCACCAAGGCTTCGTCAACAAGTTCGAGGGTGACGGTGCGCTCGCGGTGTTCGGCGCTCCGGTGCGTCTCGAGAACCCGGAGGACTCGGCGCTGGCCGCCGCGCGGGCGATCGCCCGGCGCATCCACCAGGAAGTGCCCGAATTCGACGCGGGCATCGGGGTGGCCGCCGGCGAGGCCGTGGCCGGAAACGTCGGCGCCAGAGAACGTTTCGAGTACACCGTGATCGGTGAACCGGTCAACGAAGCCGCGCGGCTGTGCGAGTTGGCCAAGGAGACGCCGGGGCACCTGCTGGCGTCCGCGGATGCGGTGTCGGCCGCCACCGAGTCCGAGCGCGGGCATTGGACGCTGGGTGACTCGGTGACGCTGCGCGGGCACGACGAGCCGACCCGACTGGCCCTACCCGCCTGAGGCGTGCGCGGCCAGCGCCTCGTCCACGGTGCTGAACACCTGATCCGGATCGGCACCGAGATCACCGTCGGGGTCGACGACGTAACCCTGCTTGCCCAGGATGCCGAGCGATTCGCGCATACCGGCGAGCATGCGCCGGGCGGCGTCGTCGATGTCGTCGACGCGCGACAACTCCAGCACGGCCACATCGAAGTCACCGCATTCGCGCTCCAGCGTGCGCAGCACCCGCTCGGCGCCGGCGAACAGCAGGTCGCCGTGCAGCTCGTAGACCCGTACACCAGGGGCGGCGTCGTAGGCCGCCCGGATCGTCGAGCGCGATTCACGCGGGACCGACAGGAAGTGCAGCCCGAGGTTCTCCGACAGCGAGCGACACACCCGCACACCGCGCACGCTGTGGCCCTTGTCGTCCAGAAGCGGTGAGTAGACACCGATTCCGAGTTGACCCGGCAGCACCGCTGTGATGCCTCCGCCCACACCACTTTTCGCGGGCAGGCCGACTGCGCTCACCCAGTCCCCCGCCGCGTCGTACATCCCGCAGGTGACCATCACGCTGAGGGTGCGTTGCACCACCGACGGGCCGATCAGCCGTCGTCCCTGCACGGGGTCGACACCTCCGCGGGCCAGTGTCGCGGCCATCCGGGCGAGGTGGTCACCGTGATCGAGCACTGCCGGAAGTAGACGTCGAGGCTCTCGTCGGGGTCGCCGTCGAGAACGCCGAAACTCTGCAGCATGTAGGCGATTGCGCGATTGCGGGCCCCGGTGGCCTTCTCCGAGGTGTAGACGTCCTCGTCGACCGCGAGGTCGCGACCCGCGCACGCGGAGTAGAACTCGCGGATCCGGTTGAACCGGTCATCGGCCGAGGCGCCCGGGACCAGGGACACGGCCGCGATCGCGCCGGCGTTGATCATCGGGTTCTTCGGGATCTTGGTGTCCTCGTCGACACTGATCTCGTTGAACGCCTCACCGGACGGTTCGACACCGATCTTGGCGTCGACGGCGGCCGCGCCGATGCAGTCGAGCGCCAGTGCGTAGGTGAACGGCTTGGACACCGACTGGATCGTGAATTCGAGTGCAGCGTCGCCTGATTCGTAAACATAGCCGTCAGCCAATGACAGCGACAGGCCGAATCTGTCGGGATCCACCCTGGCGAGTTCGGGGATGTAGTCGGCCAGCGCCCCGTCGGGGTCGTGGGCGTGTTGGGCGCGAATCTGGTCCAGGTACCGCTGCACCAGTTCGGCCATGTGGGGAGTCTAGGCGGGCACCCAGTTGCCGTGGAACCCAGCGGGCACGCGGTGCGGCAGTTTGATACTCGCGACGTCCTGCAGGGTCTGCGCGTCGAGGATCGCCAGTTCGCTGCGGTCGGTCCGCTTGTCGTAGACGTAGCCCATCAACACGCCGTCGTCCTCGGCCGCATCCGGCGAGGACGGCTCGAACACGAACTCCCCGACGATCTTCCCGTCCCCGAACGACCGCTGCGCCGACCCGGCGCCGACGAAGTCGTGCTTGAGCAGAGTGTCGCTGCCCTCACCGTCGGAGAACGCCGGCGTGTACCCATATCGGTGGCGCTTGCCGACGCGGCGTTCGTCGACACGCGGGAACTCCTGGCCGCGATCGTCGATGCGCGACTCGCGCACCTTGCCGTCGGCGAGGTCGACGACCCAGCGATCGAGTGTCGGCGGTCCCTCGTCGGGTCCGAGCCGATTGTGGTCGAACATCTTCGGGTGGCGCGCGACATCCAGCACGATGGTCTCGCCCTCGTCGTAGGCGTTCATCGGATGGAACACGTAGCACGGTTCGACGTCGAACCAGCGCACGTCGGAGTTGTCGCCGTCGCGGGGCATCACACCGACGCGGGCGGGGTACTTCGGGTTCCACGAGTACGGGTATCGGCGGTCGGCGGTTCCGCGAATCGGTTGCCGCGCGGCGATCGGGTCCGGGATGCGGATCCGACCGATCAAGGCGGACAACATGAGTCGGGCGGGCAGGCGCAGCGCTTTCGGAACGCCCATCTGCACCATCTGGTTGGCGTCGAGCGTGACCGGCAGGTCGTAGAACACGACGTGGTTCTCGGTCAGCGAGAAGTCGTGCATCATCGGTGCGCCCGCCACCTTCACGTCGACGACGCGGCGTGCCCGGCCGTCGACGCCGATCACCGAGTACTGCACCGTGTTTCCTCCGTACACGTGGTAGGAGACGGCGTGCAGTTCGCCGGTGTCGGGGTCACGTTTGGGGTGCGCGGTGTACCCGCCGGCGAGTGTCCCGTCGAAGTCGCAGGCGCCGACGGTGTCCAGCTCGTCGGTGAGTTCCATGTTGGTGACGCCGGATTCGATCAGTGCCAGGATCTTGCCCGCGTGACCGATGACGTTGGTGTTGGCGCCGATCCCGGACACCGGGAAGTGGCCGCTCGGCGGCTTCTCCCCCAGGGCGCGTGCGGTCTGGGGGCCGCGGACCCACCGGTTGCGATACCACTCGGCCTTGCCGTCGCGGATCCGGATGCCGTGCACCATGCCGTCGCCGATGAACCAGTGATACAGGTCGGGGTCGAGTTCACCGACCGGGTTGGGTCCGTTGCGCAGATAGCGCCCGTCCAGATGCTGCGGGATGGTGCCGGTGACGTCGAGGTCGGTGAGCGTGAACTCCTCGGCGATCGGCGCGAACGCGCCTTCGAGATAGCGATTCGCCATGTCGACTCCCCCATAACAGTGTTATGACCGCCTCTGTATAACACTGTTATGGCACGATGGCAAGGATGAGTAGTCCGCGTGAGCAGTTGGTCGAGGCCGGCATCCAGGTCCTCGAGCGCGACGGCCTGGCCGCACTGAGCGCCCGCAAGCTCGCCGCGGAGACCGGCACGTCGACCATGGCGGTCTATACGCATTTCGGCGGCATGTCCGGGCTCATCGAGGCGATCGCCAGCGAGGCCTTCGTCCGGTTCACGCGTGCGCTGACCATCGACGAGTCCGACGATCCGGTGGCCGACTTCTTCGTACTGGGCATGCGTTATCGCGAGTTCGCGCTCGCCAATCCGCAGCGCTATCAACTGATGTTCGGTACCTCGGCGGAGTCGTTGAACCGTTTTCACGCCGACCTGACGGTCACCGGCAGCGCCAGCGCCCGCGCGGAGTGGGCGGTGTCGTTCGAGGCGTTGCTCATCGCGGTGCGCCGGATGATCGCGGCCGGGCGCATCCGCGACGACGATGAAGCAGCGATCGCGGGACGCATGTGGAGCATCAACCACGGCACGGTGCTGTTGGAGATGGCGGGCTTCTTCGGCCACGAAGGCCACGGAATGAGTCAGATCCTCGGCCCACTGGCGGTCGACGCGTTGGTCGGAATGGGTGACGAGCGGGAGAAGACCATGGCGTCGCTCGCGACCGCGGTGGCGGTCATGTTCGGTCCGTAGCGCTCCGCTCGAGGAAGCCGCGGCACAAGTCGGCGACGACCCCGGGTGCCTCGTCGAGCGCGAAGTGCCCGGCGTCGATGACGTGGACCTCGGCGGTGGGCACGTCGCGGCGGTACGCGTCGGCCTCGGCCGCTTGGAACGACGGGTCGTAGCGGCCCCACACGACGAGCAGGGGCGGCTGGTTGTCGCGAAGCCATCGCTGCCAGGTCGGGTAGCTCGCGACGTTGGTGCGGTAGTCGTAGAACAGGTCGGTTTGGATGTCGCGCTGTCCGGGCCGGTCGAGGAACGCCAGCTCGTCGGTCCACAGATCGGGGTCGTAGCGCTCTGCGTCGGGGCTGTGGCCGACGTGGCGCAGGCGGGTGGCGTGGTAGGAGAAGAAGTTCTCCCGCAACTCAGCCTCGTAGCGAGATCGGTCGGCCCAGAACGCTTTTCGGGTATCCCACAGCGGACCGAGGCCGTCCTCGTGACAGACGGCGTTCTGCACGATCAGGGCCCGCACCCGCTCGGGATCGCGCGTCGCGAGGCGCATGCCGACGGGTCCGCCGTAGTCCTGCATGACGAGGGTGTAGCGGTCCAGGCCGAGCCGGTCGGTGAAGAGCTCGACGATGTCGGCGATGTGGTCGAAGGTGTAGTCGAACTCGGTGGTGGGCGGCGCTTCGCTGTGCCCGAAGCCAGGATAATCGGGAGCGATCAGGTGCCAACGATCGGCGAGCCGGTCGATCAGCGGCTGCCACATCCGCGACGATGACGGGAAGCCGTGCAGCAGCAGCACGGCCGGCGCGTCGGGCGGGCCGGCCTCACGGTAGAAGACCTCCCGGCCGTCGACCGTGACGTACCGAAAGCGCGTCGGGTGAGCGGTCAAGAGGTGGGCGGGATCAGCACGGTGAACAGATCGGTGATCAGTCCATCGGCGACGATTGCGACGTCGAAACCCGTCATTCTCGGTTCGCCGTCGGCGGGGTCGACGAGTCGCCACGCCAGGTGACCGAAGCCGGGCAATTCATGCACCGGACCGTCAGCGACGAATTGCTGTGCGCCGAGCGCGTTTTGCAGTGCGACGCACTTCGCTTCCAACGCTTCCTTGCCGGTGGTGACGCCGTCCGAGTCGGTCCAGCGGACGTCGTCGGCGTAGGTGCGGTCGATGGCGGCGCGCCGCTTGCTTTCATCGCGCTCGTTGAAGACCTCCAGCAGGTTGGACCGCATCAAGGTCTCGACGGACTCCGCCACGTCGTCCTCCTTCAATGAAGTGTGCGATCACCATAGGCGCCACCGTGGCGGCCGTGCTACGTATCGAGGAGTTCCAGGTGGATCGGCAGATCGTCGGCCGGCGTGGGCCCGGTCCCCCAGGTGAGCGGGACGCGGTAACCGTCGGGCACCGTCCACCGGAAGCCGCGCAGAAGTTTGTGCATGACCGTCTTGACCGTCATGTCGGCGAACTGCTGGCCGATGCACTTGTGCGCACCACCCCCGAAGGGCGCGAACGCGTACCGGTTGACCGCCGCCCGGTTCGCGGCGTCGGTGAACCGGGACGGGTCGAAGGTGTCGGGGTCAGGCCACCAATCCGACAGCCGCATCGAGGCGTGCACGCTGATCGCGATCTGGCTCTTGCGCGGGATGAAGTGACCGCAGATTTCGGTGTCGCGGATGGCCTGACGGAACAGCGTGCCGGCGGGCGCATACATCCGCAGCACTTCCTTGAACGCGGCGTCGAGCATCCGGTAGTCCTCGAGGTCGTCAAGGGTGGGCGACTCGATCGGTCGGGCGACCGCCTCCTCGCGAAGAGCGTCCTGCCACTTGGTGTTTCGTCCTAGCTCGTAGGCCAGCATCGACAGTGCGATGGCTGTGGTGTCGTGGGCGGCCATCAACAGGAAGATCATGTGGTTGACGATGTCGGCGTCGGTGAAGCGTTGTCCGTCTTCGGATTCGCTGCGGCACAACATCGAGAACAGGTCGGTGCCGTCGGCGCGGCGACGCTGCGCGATCTGGTCGCCGAAATACCGCTCCAGGCGTTCGCGGGCCCGCAGTCCGCGCGCCCACGTGCCGCCGGGCACGTCCGCGCGGACGATTGCCTGGCCACCGTGCACGGTGTGGTGGAAGTCCTCGATGCGTTGGTCGGACTCCACCCCGAGTTCGGTGCCGACGAACACCTCGGCGGCCTGTTGCAGCAGCAGCTGTTTGATCGACGGATACATCGGGAAGCGATCGGCGCCACGCCATTTCGCGAGCGCGCGGTCGACGCCGTCGGCGGTGTCGGCGAGATAGGTGTTCAGCGCCGTGCGCGTGAACGCCCGCTGCATGATGCGCCGGTGGTCGCGATGCTCCTCGAAGTCCAGCAGCATGATGCCGCGGTGGAAGAACGGACCGATCACCGGTTGCCACCCGCGGGTGCTCGACAGCGCCTTGTCGCGGTTGACCCACGCCGCTTCCAGCGCTTCGGGTCCCAGCAGCGCGACGACGCGGAAACCCACGCCGCCGGCCCACGACACCGGGCCGTACCTGGCGTACCGGCGCCGCGCGAACTCCAGCGGGTCGACGAGGGTGGACAGGACGTGGCCGAGGTAGGGCATGCCGTAGTTGCCCATCACCGGCCGCAGCCCGGATCCGGCGGGCGGCACCGCCAGCGGACGGTCGCGGGTGGGCCAGCGGTCGTTGACCGTCGCGCCGATGCCCTGGAGCCGTTGTCGCGCCTCGGTCAGTGAGGTCGGCGGGTCCAGGAGGTTGAGCATCGACCGATCCCTTCGTCGACTATCTGGTACGTAACCGTGCCAGTTTTGTCGAAGCGTTGTCAATGGTGCGACGATCGAGCGATGGGCTCGTCCTCACCGCGCAGCTACGGCGGTGTTTCCGGTGCGGAGCGGCAGCAGCAACGCCGGGCGCGACTGCTCGAGGCCGCCCTCGACATCATGGGTCGCGACGAGTGGCGAGACGTCACCGTCGAGCGGCTGTGCGCCGATGCCGGCCTGAACAAGCGCTATTTCTACGAGAGTTTCGGCGAGGTCGACGCGGTCGCCGAAGCGGTGATCGACGACGTCGCCGCGGCCGTGCGGGACGCGACGGTGGCGGCCGTTGCCGAAGTGGCGGCCAAACCCCTTGAGCAGCAAGCGTTTGCCGGCGTTCAGGTGCTGGTGCACAGCCTCGTCGACGACCCGCGCCGGGCCAAGGTCCTGCTGGGTGGCGTGGCCGCCACTCCCGGGTTGCGGGCGCACCGGGTCGCGGTGATGCGCAGCCTGACCGGGGTGCTCATCGAGCATGCGCGTGCGGTGCACGGCGTGGAGCTCAAACACGACCCGCTGGCACTGATCGCGCCGGCGTTCGTGGTCGGCGGCACCGCCGACGCGATCCTGGCGTTCGTCGACGGCACCGCGGCGATCACCGTCGACGAGCTGATCGCTCAGCTGACCACGCTGTGGTTGATCACCGGCGACGGTGCGGCCGCCGTCGCGCGAACGCGCCTCAACGGAGAATCCGGTCAACTCCCGCCGACTTCGGCGGGCAGCGGCGGCGGCAAGGGCGTCGAGGGCGTCGGGGATGACGCGGGTGGCGGGGACGCGCCCGACGAGCCGATGGACTCGGTTCCGTGAAAGTCCACCATCGGCTCTTCGCGGATGACGCGCGCACCGTCGCTGACCGTCAGGGCGCTGTCGGTCACGGTGTAGGTGATCCCGTCGTTCTCAGCGGTGAACCCGTCGGCGGATTGTGTTGCGGGCAGGATCAATCGGGCACCGTCGCGAAGCCGAACCCCGCGATACTCGTAGTCGCCGTCAGCCGATTCGCAGATCGCCACCCGCGAGCCCGCCGTGCTGCCGAAGACGACCACGTCACTGGGAGGGGCGCACCGGGCGGTCGAGTCGACGTAGCCCTGGGCGTCGGCTGCCGGGGCGGCGCCGGCGGAAGGCACGACGAGCAGTGAGCACGCCGTCACGGCGGTGGGAACGAGGAAAAGTGTGCGAGTCCACATCGCGTTCCAGGCCACCACGTCCGCGGCCGGCGCGCCGGCCGCGACGCCGCCGGGCGGCCCAATCGTTAGCCTTCCGAAACGATTGCGTGAGGTTTCGGCCGGCCCGTGTTCGGCTCACCTGATCGCGGATCGCGGTCGCGATCTCCTTGCTCGTTGCACCGATCTGGTCGGGACGATCGCGCAGCGTTCGCGCGGCAGCGGTGACCAGTCGCCGCGGGGTGAGCAGCCGCCCGGGGCTGACCTCGTGGTTGAGGACCCGCAGCAGCGTCGTCGTCGCGTCCGGGTCCGCGGCGATGTCGCGAAGCACCTGGGTGACCAGCGGGGTCGGCGGTCCGGGCTTGCCCATGTCGGTGGCGAACCAGTACATCGCGTGCGCATCGTGGTGACGCCACCGCCAGTAACGATGAGTGGCTGTGTCCACGGCCTGTTGGTCGGTCAAGTCGTCGGGCAGGGTCTCGGCAAGACGCTCGGCCTGCCGGAGCGCGTCGGCGATGCCTTGCGCGGGCGTGAAGTCCTTGAAGTGCCCGGCATCGCCGACGAGGACCCAGCCGGGTCCCGCGGCGCGACGAAAGTAGCCGTGCCACTTGGTCATGACCCGGACCGGTCCAACCTGTCGGGCACCGGCCAGGACGTCGGCGAGTTCGGGCCAGCGGGCGATGCCGGCATCGAAGGTCGTATCGCGCACGGCATTGGCGCCGCGGGCGATACAGGCCATGTAGAGACCGGAATCGGTCGGGCTGGCCAGGAAGCCGTACTCGCCGATGCGCGCCAGTCGCAGGCGGCCCTCGCGCTCGGCGACACCGTCGAAGTAGGCCCAGGTCGGCAGGCGGCCGGCCGGGGTGACCAGGTACTCGTGCGCGTCGGCGGCGCCGGCCACACGCGACTGCCGGCCGTCCGCGCCGACGACCAGACGCGCGCGGATGGGCCCCGTCGCCGTCTCGACGCCGGCGACCCGCCCGCCATCGGTCAGCAGACCGGTCACCTTGACGCCGCTCCGCACGTCGGCGCCCGCGGCCGCGGCGGCGTCGACCAGCACCGCGTCGAGGGTCACTCGGCGCACGCACATCCCCGGCTGCGCGAACACGTCGGGATCGAGTTCGGCGTCGATACGCACGCCCTCGTTGACCAGCGTGAGGCGATCGATCGGCACAGTGCCGGCGGCCAACACCGGGTCCAGCGCGCCGATGCGGTCGAGAACAGCGACACCGCAGGGCTGGATCACATGCGTCGACGGCGTCTCCGAGGGGAACCGCGCCTTGTCCACCAGGCACACGCTCATGCCTCGCCGCGCGAGCATGGCCGCCAGCGGGGAGCCCGCGCACCGCGCGCCGACAATCACGACGTCGAACGTCTCCACCACCCCTTCTCCGCAGACTTACCAGTGGTCAGTTTGACGGATCGTGTCGAACTTATCAATGGTCAGATTCTGGTCTACGCTCCCACCGTGGCGAACTCGCGCTCCTATCACCACGGCAACCTGCGGCAGGCGGCGATCGAGGCGGCTATCGGGGAGGTGCGACGGGTCGGGGCCGCGGGGGTCAGCATGCGGGAGGTGGCGCGGCGCGCCGGAGTGACCCACGCGGCGCTGGCTTACCAGTTCGGCGACAAGTCAGGGCTGTTCACCGCCGTCGCGACAGAAGGATTCCGGCTGGCCGCCAAGGCCATCGGGGCGGCAGCGGTCGGACGCGACGCCTTCGTTGCCGGCGGTATCGCCTACGTCGTCTTCGCGATCGAGCATCCCGGGCACTACGAGGTGATGTTTCGCCCCGATCTGTACCGCCATGATGATGCCGAGCTCATGGAGGCCCGCAACGCGGCATTCGCACTGCTCTACGGCAGCGCCCGGACCAGCCTGGATGCGCCCACCGGTCAGGATGTCACCGGCGTCGTCGTCGCCGGATGGTCGATGTCGCACGGCCTGGCCACCCTGTTGCGCACCGGCAATCTCGAGGGCCGGATCCCCGGAGACGCCAGCGAACTGGCCCGCCAGATCGCCGAGGGCATCGTGCAACTCGGGCAACTCGCCCGCCGCCATCTCGAAGCGCTCGGGTAACAGTCAGTCGCGCTTGGCCTCGTAGCGCAGCAGCACCGTGCCGCACGGAAAGGTGCGGTTCTCCAACAGGCGCATCGAGATCCAGGACGGCAGGGGCGGAAAGAACGGGGTCCCGCCGCCGACGGCGGTCGGCGCGATCACGATGCGGTATTCGTCCACAAGCCCTGCCTGCACGATCGGCGCGGCCAGTGTCGCCCCTGCCACCTCTAAGTTGCCGTCGGTCTCGGCCTTCAGTTCCGTCACGACCTCGACCGGGTCGCGGCGTTCCAGCCGAGAGTTCCAGTAGACGGACTCCAGCGTGCGCGAGAACACGACCTTGGGCATGTCGCGCCACGTGCGGGCATAGTCGACGACGAAGGGGCCGGCATCCGGAGCCTGGTCGGCGGTCGGCCAGTAGCCGGCCATGAGTTCGTAGAGTCGCCGGCCGTAGAAGGACAGGGCGGTCTGGCGTTCGAAGTCGTTCCAGTACTGGTGGAGTTCCTCGCTCGGATTGGACCAGTCGATGTTGCCCTGCGCGTCGGCGATGTAACCGTCCACCGACACGTTGAAGCCATAGATGAGTCTGCCCATGCACTTCAGACTGCACCAGGCCGTGGAATTCATCGGCCCTGCTTCGCCGACGACGATGTCGGTTTTCCGCCAGTGCTGTCGGAGGTCGCATGTAATTGTTGATGCGTGCACGACGATTTCGAGCGCTGCTACCGGGCCGTTCAGTCCAAGGACTCGCGGTTCGATGGGTGGTTCGTCACCGCCGTGCTGACCACGCGAATCTATTGTCGGCCCAGCTGTCCGGTTCGCCCGCCGTTCGCGCGCAACATGCGGTTCTATCCGACAGCTGCGGCGGCGCAGAAGGCCGGCTTCCGGGCGTGCAAACGCTGTCGCCCCGATGCGTCGCCGGGGTCGCCGGAGTGGAACATCCGCGGCGACGTCGTCGCCCGGGCGATGCGCCTGATCGCCGACGGCACCGTCGACCGCGAAGGCGTCACCGGGCTCGCCGCCCGGCTCGGGTACACCACGCGCCAGTTGGAGCGGCTGCTTCAGGCCGAGGTCGGGGCCAATCCGCTGGCGCTGGCCAGAGCGCAGCGTTCGCAGACCGCCCGTGTGCTGATCGAAACGACCGATCTGCCGTTCAGTGACGTGGCGTTCGCGTCGGGCTTCTCCAGCATCCGACAGTTCAACGGCACGGTGCGGGCGGTATGCGACCTGACGCCGACGGCCCTTCGCCAACGTGCCCGCACGAAGTTCGGCCGCAGTGACGCCGCCGGCGACCTGGCGCTGCGCCTCCCGGTGCGCACCCCGTTCGCTTTCGAGGGATTGTTCGGCCACCTCGCGGCCAGCGCGGTTCCCGGCGTCGAAGAGGTCCGCGGCGGCGCCTACCGTCGCACACTGCGGTTGCAGTACGGCAGTGGAATCGTCTCTCTCACACCGCAGCCCGACCATGTGCAGTGCCGTGTCCAGCTCGACGGCTTCCGCGACCTGGCCACCGCCATCGCCCGCTGCCGGCGCTTGCTCGATCTCGATGCCGACCCCGAGGCGGTCGTGGACGCGCTCAGCGCGGATCAGGACTTGAAGGCTCTCGTGGCCAAGGCCCCCGGCCAACGGATCCCGCGAACCGTCGACGAACACGAGCTCGCAGTGCGGGTGGTGCTGGGCCAGCAGGTCTCGGTGAAGGCGGCCCGCACCCACGCCGGACGCCTCGCGGCGGCGTACGGACAAGCTGTCACTGACCCGAACGGCGGTCTGACGCACGTCTTTCCGGCCATCGAGCAGCTCGCCGAGATCGACCCCCGGCACCTGGCGTTCCCGAAAGCCCGGCAGCGCTCGTTGACGTCGTTGATCCGCGCCATCGCCGACGGTGAGGTGATTCTCGACCCGGGTTGCGACTGGGACGCCGCACGCAACCAGTTGCAGTCACTGCCTGGGATCGGACCATGGACCGCCGAGGTGATCGCGATGCGTGGCCTCGGCGACCCCGACGCGTTTCCCGTCACCGACCTCGGGGTGCGGGTGGCGGCCAGGCACCTCGGATTGGCTGACGACCCGCGCGCGCTGACCGAACGCAGCGCCCGGTGGCGACCGTGGCGTTCGTATGCCACACAACACCTCTGGACCGCCCTCGACCATGCGGTCAACGACTGGCCCCCGAAGGAGAAGTGATGACAGGCATACAGTTTCGAACGATGAACAGCCCGGTGGGTCAGCTGACATTGGCGGGCAAGGATGGTCGGCTGATGCACCTGCGGATGGTCGACCAGACCTATGAGCCGTCCCGCGACGGATGGTTGCCCGACGACGGAGCTTTCGACGATGCCGTCGAGCAGCTCGAGGCGTACTTCGCCGGCGACCGCACGGAGTTCGACCTCGAACTCGACATGATCGGCACGGCGTTTCAGAGGAAAGTGTGGACGGCGCTGCTGACGATTCCCTACGGCGAGACACGGTCGTATGGAGAGATTGCCCGGCAGATCGGCGCGCCCGGCGCGTCCCGGGCGGTCGGATTGGCCAACGGCCACAACCCGATCGGGATCATCGTCCCGTGCCACCGCGTGATCGGGTCGAACGGAAGTCTGACCGGTTACGGGGGCGGCCTCGAACGCAAACTCGCACTGCTCGACATGGAGAAGCGCCGAGTCGCGCCGGCGCTGACGTTGTTCGACTGAGTGCACAAATGCCTGTGGCCCCCAACAGAATTGGGGGCCACAGGGCTAATGTGTGTTCGGCGGTGTCCTACTTTTCCACCCGTGTTGGGCAGTATCATTGGCGCTGGCAGGCTTAGCTTCCGGGTTCGGGATGGGTCCGGGCGTTTCCCTGCCGCTATTGACCGCCGTAACTCTATTCATTTTATCGGTGTCCCACGGTGTGTTGTGGGTGGTGTGTTTTGGTGGTGGGGTGCGGTTGTTTGGTCCGCGTGGAGTGTGTGGTTGCGAGTTTGTGTGTAAGTTTTCGGCCGGTTAGTGCCAGTTCCCTGAACACATTGCTGTGCGTGTAGGTCTGGTCTATCGATCCCGTGGTCTGCGGGGGGCCTTATCCCACTTGATGGGTGAGAAGCCTGGTCTTGGAAGAGGTTTCCCGCTTAGATGCTTTCAGCGGTTATCCTGTCCGAACGTGGCTATCCAGCGGTGCCCCTGGTGGGACAACTGGTGTACCAGAGGTTCGTCCGTCCCGGTCCTCTCGTACTAGGGACAGGTTTCCTCAAGCTTCTGACGCGCGCGGCGGATAGAGACCGAACTGTCTCACGACGTTCTAAACCCAGCTCGCGTGCCGCTTTAATGGGCGAACAGCCCAACCCTTGGGACCTGCTCCAGCCCCAGGATGCGACGAGCCGACATCGAGGTGCCAAACCATCCCGTCGATATGGACTCTTGGGGAAGATCAGCCTGTTATCCCCGGGGTACCTTTTATCCGTTGAGCGACACCCCTTCCACTCGGGGGTGCCGGATCACTAGTCCCGACTTTCGTCCCTGCTTGACATGTACGTCTCGCAGTCAAGCTCCCTTGTGCACTTACACTCAACACCTGATTGCCGTCCAGGTTGAGGGAACCTTTGGGCGCCTCCGTTACATTTTAGGAGGCAACCGCCCCAGTTAAACTACCCACCAGGCACTGTCCCTGAACCGGATATACGGTTCGAGGTTAGAGGCCCAATACGATCAGAGTGGTATTTCAACAACGACTCCACAATCACTGGCGTGACTGCTTCATAGTCTCCCACCTATCCTACACAAACCGTATCGAGCACCAATACCAAGTTGTAGTGAAGGTCCCGGGGTCTTTTCGTCCTGCCGCGCGTAACGAGCATCTTTACTCGTAATGCAATTTCGCCGAGTCTATGGTTGAGACAGCTGAGAAGTCGTTACGCCATTCGTGCAGGTCGGAACTTACCCGACAAGGAATTTCGCTACCTTAGGATGGTTATAGTTACCACCGCCGTTTACTGGGGCTTAAATTCTCCGCTTCACCCCGAAGGGTTAACGGGTCCTCTTAACCTTCCAGCACCGGGCAGGCGTCAGTCCGTATACATCGTCTTGCGACTTCGCACGGACCTGTGTTTTTAGTAAACAGTCGCTTCTCACTGGTTTGTGCCACCCCCTCCCGCTGCCCACCGCGAAGGTGTTGACGGTATGGGGGTCCCCCTTCTCCCGAAGTTACGGGGGCATTTTGCCGAGTTCCTTAACCATAGTTCACTCGTACGCCTCGGTATTCTCTACCTGACCACCTGTGTTGGTTTGGGGTACGGGCCGTGTATGCGCTCGCTAGAGGCTTTTCTCGACAGCATAGGATCACCGAATTCGCCTCACTCGGCTATGCATCACCTCTCAGGATAAGTGTCAGACGGATTTGCCTATCTGACTCCCTACAGGTTTGCCCCAGTATTACCACTGACTGGTACGGCTACCTTCCTGCGTCACCCCATCGCTTGACTACTACCACCGAAGGTCCCGCGCAGCCCCAGAAACCATCACCCCGAAGGGATCAGTGATTCTGGTTTTGGGCGGTTAGTACCGGTGATTCGTCAGGGACGCTCATACACGGGTACGGGAATATCAACCCGTTGTCCATCGACTACGCCTGTCGGCCTCGCCTTAGGTCCCGACTCACCCTGGGCGGACTGGCCTGGCCCAGGAACCCTTGGTCTTTCGGCGGGCAAGGTTCTCACTTGCCTTATCGCTACTCATGCCTGCATTCTCACTCCCACATCCTCCACAACACGTTCACACGGCTGCTTCACCGGATGCAGGACGCTCCCCTACCCAACCTATTGTCACCAATAGATTGCCGCGGCTTCGGCGGTGTGCTTGAGCCCCGCTACATTATCGGCGCACAATCACTTGACCAGTGAGCTATTACGCACTCTTTCAAGGGTGGCTGCTTCTAAGCCAACCTCCTGGTTGTCTTCGCGACTGCACATCCTTTTCCACTTAGCACACGCTTAGGGGCCTTAGCCGGCGATCTGGGCTGTTTCCCTCTCGACGCACGGAGCTTATCCCCCGCCGTCTCACTGCCACACTTTCACTTGTCGGCATTCGGAGTTTGGCTGACGTCAGTAACCTAGTAGGGCCCATCGGCCATCCAGTAGCTCTACCTCCAACAAGAAACATGCGACGCTGCACCTAAATGCATTTCGGGGAGAACCAGCTATCACGGAGTTTGATTGGCCTTTCACCCCTACCCACAGCTCATCCCCTCAGTCTTCAACCTAAGTGGGTTCGGGCCTCCACGCGGTCTTACCCGCGCTTCACCCTGGCCATGGGTAGATCACTCCGCTTCGGGTCCAGAACACACCACTACACACGCCACTATTGACGTGATACGCCCTATTCAGACTCGCTTTCGCTGCGGCTACCCCACACGGGTTAACCTCGCGACATGTCCCTGACTCGCAGGCTCATTCTTCAAAAGGCACGCCATCACCCCACACAAAAGCGAGGGCTTTGACGGATTGTAGGCACACGGTTTCAGGTACTATTTCACTCCCCTCCCGGGGTACTTTTCACCATTCCCTCACGGTACTGATCCGCTATCGGTCACTGAGAAGTATTCAGGCTTACCGGGTGGTCCCGGCAGATTCACAGCAGATTCCACGGGCCCGCTGCTACTCGGGGAAAACATTTCACGAAAGCCGCCAAGTTTTCGTCTACGGGGCTCTCACCCTCTACGACAGGCCATCCCAGACCACTTCGACTAACCCAACGGTTTATCACTTTCGCCCTCACCGGCGGATGAGAGAAGAAACGCCCCACAACACCGCACACACAACCCCCGCCGGGTATCACATGCACACGGTTTAGCCATCCTCCGCTTTCGCTCGCCACTACTCACGGAATCACTCTTGTTTTCTCTTCCTACGGGTACTGAGATGTTTCACTTCCCCGCGTTACCCCCTGCACCCTATATATTCAGGAACAGGTGACACGACATCACTCGTGCCGGGTTTCCCCATTAGGACATCCTCGGATCCACGCTCGGTTGACAGCTCCCCGAGGCATATCGCAGCCTCCCACGTCCTTCATCGGCTCTCAGTGCCAAGGCATCCACCATGCGCCCTTAAACACTTACAACACAAAACAGTTCAAATTCTCGGAAGAATCAAAAAATTGCATTATCAAAACGCACAACCCACACAAGGGTCCTGCGTTCAGATGCTCGCAACCACTATCCACAAATCAAACACCACACCCCACCACCAAAGCAGGGCAACAACACGACCTCCCACCACACACAGTGGCCAGGGAAACACGGGCCTGTTGTCTCAAAGCCCAATAGTGTGTCTGGCAGTTCCTCAAAGCAGTGTTCCCACACCACTTCTCACGTTTGTCGTGCACCGACCGGACACCCACTACAGGCGCCGGCACTGATCTCCCAACCGCAACTGATCCCACAGGCGTGGGGGCGGGGGAACATAAATTGGTGCTCCTTAGAAAGGAGGTGATCCAGCCGCACCTTCCGGTACGGCTACCTTGTTACGACTTCGTCCCAATCGCCGATCCCACCTTCGACGGCTCCCTCCCACAAGGGGTTAGGCCACCGGCTTCGGGTGTTACCGACTTTCATGACGTGACGGGCGGTGTGTACAAGGCCCGGGAACGTATTCACCGCAGCGTTGCTGATCTGCGATTACTAGCGACTCCGACTTCACGGGGTCGAGTTGCAGACCCCGATCCGAACTGAGACCGGCTTTGAAAGGATTCGCTCCACCTCACGGCATCGCAGCCCTTTGTACCGGCCATTGTAGCATGTGTGAAGCCCTGGACATAAGGGGCATGATGACTTGACGTCATCCCCACCTTCCTCCGAGTTGACCCCGGCAGTCTCTCACGAGTCCCCACCATAACGTGCTGGCAACATGAGACAAGGGTTGCGCTCGTTGCGGGACTTAACCCAACATCTCACGACACGAGCTGACGACAGCCATGCACCACCTGCACACAGGCCACAAGGGAACCGACATCTCTGCCGGCGTCCTGTGCATGTCAAACCCAGGTAAGGTTCTTCGCGTTGCATCGAATTAATCCACATGCTCCGCCGCTTGTGCGGGCCCCCGTCAATTCCTTTGAGTTTTAGCCTTGCGGCCGTACTCCCCAGGCGGGGTACTTAATGCGTTAGCTACGGCACGGATCCCAAGGAAGGAAACCCACACCTAGTACCCACCGTTTACGGCGTGGACTACCAGGGTATCTAATCCTGTTCGCTCCCCACGCTTTCGCTCCTCAGCGTCAGTTACTGCCCAGAGACCCGCCTTCGCCACCGGTGTTCCTCCTGATATCTGCGCATTCCACCGCTACACCAGGAATTCCAGTCTCCCCTGCAGTACTCCAGTCTGCCCGTATCGCCCGCACGCCCACAGTTGAGCTGTGAGTTTTCACGGACAACGCGACAAACCACCTACGAGCTCTTTACGCCCAGTAATTCCGGACAACGCTCGGACCCTACGTATTACCGCGGCTGCTGGCACGTAGTTGGCCGGTCCTTCTTCTGTAGGTACCGTCACTTGCGCTTCGTCCCTACCGAAAGAGGTTTACAACCCGAAGGCCGTCATCCCTCACGCGGCGTCGCTGCATCAGGCTTGCGCCCATTGTGCAATATTCCCCACTGCTGCCTCCCGTAGGAGTCTGGGCCGTATCTCAGTCCCAGTGTGGCCGGTCACCCTCTCAGGCCGGCTACCCGTCGTCGCCTTGGTAGGCCATCACCCCACCAACAAGCTGATAGGCCGCGGGCCCATCCCACACCGCAAAAGCTTTCCACCACAATCCATGCAGACCGTGGTCCTATCCGGTATTAGACCCAGTTTCCCAGGCTTATCCCAAAGTGCAGGGCAGATCACCCACGTGTTACTCACCCGTTCGCCACTCGAGTACCCCGAAGGGCCTTTCCGTTCGACTTGCATGTGTTAAGCACGCCGCCAGCGTTCGTCCTGAGCCAGGATCAAACTCTCCAAACAAAAACAACCCAACCAAACAAGGCCAGGTGAATTCGAATCAGAAAAATCCGATCACAAACAAAAGACACCAAAAACTGGCATCAAAAAACACCACACCCACAAACGGGAAAACAGGGCATGGCAAAAAACAACAAACAAAAACCACCAAACACACTATTGAGTTCTCAAACAACACACCCGGTTTTGGGGCAACCCTGCCAGTCTATACCGATCAGGAGGGCCGCGTCAAACCCCGTCCTCCAGTCCGATTGGCCTGGGGCCGTGGGCTTCTGGCAATAGACTACGCCATTCCCACCCGTAACCCAAAGGGGGTCCCCCGAAGCGGCATCGCCCCAGTTGGCGGGCCTGATCAGACCACGCGCTCGATCTCGGCGCCGAGGCTCTGGAGGTTCTCCACGAACAGCGGATAGCCGCGGTCGATGTGGAACACGTCGTGCACTTCGGTGTCTCCGTCGGCGACCAGGCCTGCGAGCACCAGGCCGGCGCCGGCACGGATGTCCGACGACCAGACGGGCGCGCTCGACAACTGCGCGATCCCGCGGACCACCGCATGGTGTCCGTCGGTACGTGCGTCGGCACCCAGCCGCACCATCTCCTCGACGAACCGGAACCGCGCCTCGAACACGTTCTCGGTGATCATCGACGTACCGTCCGCGATCGACGCCAGCGCGATCGCCATCGGCTGCAGATCGGTCGGGAATCCCGGGAACGGCAAAGTCGCCACATTGACCGCCTTCGGGCGCTCGTACTGCGCGACCCGGAAGCCGTCGTCGGTCTGGGTCACGGTCGCGCCGGCGTCGTGCAATTTGTGCAGGACCAGCTGCAGGTGTTGCGGGTCCACGCCGGTGACCGAGATGTCGCCGCGCGTGATCGCGGCGGCGATCCCCCAGGTCGCGGCGACGATGCGGTCCCCGATCACCCGATGCTCGGTGGGATAGAGCCGGTCGACCCCGGTGATCGTCATCGTGGACGTGCCCGCCCCGGTGATCTGGGCGCCCATCTGATTGAGCATCGCGCACAGGTCCACGACGTCGGGCTCGCGCGCCGCGTTGTGGATCGTCGTCACACCCTCGGCCAGCACCGCCGCCATCAGGATGTTCTCGGTCGCCCCGACGGACGGAAACTCCAGCTGGATCTCGGCGCCGCGCAGGTGGTCCGCCTCGGCGACGACACACCCGTGCTCGATGTTGCAGCGGGCGCCGAGCTGACGAAGCCCCGCCTGGTGCATGTCCAGCGGGCGCGATCCGATCGCGTCGCCCCCCGGCAACGCCACCTTGGCCCGTTTGCAGCGGCCGACGAGCGGGCCCAGCACGCATACCGAGGCGCGGAACTGACGCACCGCAGCAAAGTCGGCGTCGTACTTGGGTTCGTCGGGCGAGGTGATCCGCACGATGTCACCGTCGAGTTCCACGGTGGCCCCGAGCCCCCGCAGGACCTCCGCCATCAGCGGCACGTCGAGGATGTCCGGGCAGTTGGTGATGGTGCTGGTGCCCTCCGCCAGGAGCGCCGCGGCCATCAACTTCAGAACGCTGTTCTTTGCTCCCCCGACGGCAACTTCGCCTGATAACCGGTTTCCGCCGGTCACCACGAATCGCTCGCTCACGCGGGTTAGTGTAAACAGCGGCCGCGAGCCATGTCAGTTTCCTCGCCGAGGCGGTCCGGTACGGTCTATTTATGGCAGTTCATCTGACCCGGATTTACACGCGTACGGGTGATGACGGCACTACGGGTCTCAGCGATTTCAGCAGGGTCTCGAAGAATGACGCCCGGCTTGTCGCCTACGCCGACTGCGACGAGACGAACGCCGCTCTGGGCGTCGCAATCGCCCTCGGATCGCCGAACGAGCAAATCTCGAAAGTACTCAAGCAGATTCAGAACGATCTCTTCGATGCCGGCGCTGACCTGTCCACGCCCGTCGTCGAGAACCCTGAACATCCCCCGCTGCGGATCACGCAGAGCTACATCGATCGGCTAGAGAAGTGGTGCGACGAGTTCAACGAACCGCTGCCCGCCCTCAATTCGTTTGTCCTGCCCGGCGGTACGCCGCTGTCGGCGCTGTTGCATGTCGCCCGGACGGCGACGCGCCGTGCGGAACGCTCCGCATGGGCCGCGGTCGACGCGCACGGGGATTCGATCAGCGTGCTGCCCGCGAAGTATCTGAACCGCCTGTCGGATCTGCTGTTCATCCTGTCGCGGGTGGCGAACCCGGACGGGGATGTGCTCTGGCGACCCGGCGGATGAGCGCTCGCGCGAAGACCAAAAGGCTGGGTCCGGCAACAGATTAGAAGCTGCGGCGGCGCGCCCGCGGCGACGGCCTGGACTCCAGCCAGGACAGAAACGCGGTCAGCGCACCGCGATCCAACGCGATCTCGTAACCACGTCGGCGGTCGGGGCCGGTGTCGCGGACTTCCAGGACGACGATTTCGTCGGTCATGATGTCGAATTCGTCGCCGCGGGGAGCGCGCCGCGACACGATCTCCAACCCGCGCCGACTGAGCCGACGGTCCGGCCACCAGCGCAGGCTCGACAATCGGTAGAAGCCGGCTTCTCCGCCGCGATAACGCATCACGCCGTGGCGCCAGCCGTGACCACCGACTGCGGGGACGTCACGCAGGATCGCCGCGGTACCGCCCACCTGCCGTAACTTCCACAGCCGGTACGACAGCGCGACGACGACGAACAACAGCACGCAGATGAGCGCGACCATGAGGAACATGAGCGCGCTCATCGAGCGTGTCCGCTAGTCGATCTTGCCCAGGGCGCGAAGCCTCGCCCGACCCCTGGCCGCTGTCGCCGGATCGTCGGACTCGGAGTCACGCTGCGCGGCCGATTCGTTGATCTCCGAATCGAACTCGGCGCTCTCGGCGAGCACGGTCACGCTCTCCTCGGTGACCGAGAGGAACCCGCCGTCGACCGCGATGCGCAGGTCGTCTTCGCCCTCGCGCTCGACGCGCACCATGGCGTCGTCGACCAACTGCGCCACCACCGGGATGTGATTCGGCAGGATGCCGATCTCCCCCGCCGTGGTGCGGGTGAACAGGAACGTGCCCTGGCCCGACCAGATCTTGCGGTCGACCGCGACGATGTCGATGTTCAGTTCGGCCATCTCACACTGCCTTTCGGTGCCGCCGAAGGCTAGTCATCCTTCTTCTCACCATCGCCCGAGCTGGCGTCCTCGAGCTTCACGCCGAAGCTCTCCGCCTTCTTGGCCAGGTCGTCGAGGCCGCCGATGAGGAAGAAGGCCTGCTCGGGCACGTGGTCGAACTCGCCCTTGGTGAGCCGGTCGAACGCCTCGATGGTCTCCTTGACCGGCACGGTCGAACCCGGCTGACCGGTGAACTGCTCGGCCGCCATCATGTTCTGCGACAGGAAGCGCTCGATACGACGCGCCCGGTTCACCAGCTGCTTGTCCTCTTCGGACAGCTCGTCGATACCGAGGATCGCGATGATGTCCTGAAGGTCCTTGTAGCGCTGCAGGATCCGGATGACTTCCTGCGCGACGCGGTAGTGCTCGTCGCCCACGATCGCCGGGTCCAGGATCGTCGAGCTCGACGCCAGCGGGTCCACCGCCGGGAAGATGCCCTTCGAGAACACCGAACGGCTCAGCTCCGTGGTCGCATCGAGGTGCGCGAACGTGGTCGCCGGCGCCGGGTCGGTGTAGTCGTCGGCGGGCACGTACACGGCCTGCATCGAGGTGATGGACCGGCCGCGGGTCGAGGTGATCCGCTCCTGCAGCTCACCCATCTCGTCGGCCAGCGTCGGCTGGTAACCCACGGCCGAGGGCATACGACCGAGCAGGGTCGACACCTCGGAACCGGCCTGGGTGAACCGGAAGATGTTGTCGATGAACAGCAGCACGTCCTGGCCCTGCTCGTCGCGGAAGTACTCGGCCATCGTCAGCGCCGACAGGGCGACGCGCATACGGGTGCCGGGCGGCTCGTCCATCTGACCGAATACCAGCGCGGTGTCCTTGAGCACGTCGGCCTCACCGAGCTCGACCCACAGGTCGTTGCCCTCGCGGGTGCGCTCACCCACGCCGGCGAAAACCGAAGTGCCGCCGAAGTTGCGGGCGATACGGTTGATCATCTCCTGGATCAACACGGTCTTGCCCACGCCGGCGCCGCCGAACAGGGCGATCTTGCCGCCACGCACGTACGGGGTGAGCAGGTCGACGACCTTCAGGCCGGTCTCGAGCATCTCGGTGCGCGGCTCGAGCTCGTCGAACGCCGGCGGCTTGCGGTGAATCGGCCAGCGGTCGAAGTCTTTTCCGTACTCGGTGTCGTCGAGGCAGGCGCCCAGCGCGTTCCACACGTGGCCCTTGACCCCGTCGCCAACCGGCACCGAGATCGAGGCGCCGGTGTCGACCACGTCGACACCGCGCACCAGGCCGTCGGTCGGCTGCAGCGAGATGCAGCGCACCAGGTTGTCACCCAGGTGCTGTGCCACCTCGAGGGTCAGCGTCTTGGCGAGCTCCTCGAACGTCACCTCGGCGTGCAGGGCGTTGAACAGCTCCGGCACCGAGCCACGCGGGAACTCGACGTCGACGACGGGGCCCGTCACGCGGACCACCCGGCCGTTGGTGTCCTTCTTGCTTGAGCTGCTGGTCTTTTCGGCGGTAGCGGTCATGTCTTCTTCTTCCTATTAACGACTGGCGTCGGCCAGCGCGTTGGCGCCACCGACGATCTCGCTGATTTCCTGGGTGATCTGGGCCTGCCGCTCCCGGTTGGCCTCGAGGGTGAGCGCCTTGATGAGGTCGTCGGCGTTGTCGGTCGCCGACTTCATCGCGCGCTGGCGCGAAGCCAGCTCCGAGGCCGCCGCCTCCAGCAGCGCCGCGTACACCCGGGTGGCCAGGTAGCGCGGCAGAAGCGCGTCGAAAAGTGTTGTCGCGTCCGGCTCGAACGAGTACAGCGTGCGGGGCCCGGACTCCTCCTCGCCGACGTACTCGACGACCATCGGGGCGATCCGGTGGGCCGCCGGCGTCTGCGACATCATCGATTTGAACTCGGTGTAGACGATGTGCAGTTCGTCGAGGCCGAGAATCCCGTCGGCACCGGGGTCGTCGCCCTCGTCGTCAGCGCCCGCCATGAACGCATCGACCAGAGTCGACGCGATCTCCTGGGCGTTCTCGTAGGACGGCTGCTCGGAGAAGCCGTTCCACGAGTCGGTGATCTCCCAGTTGCGGAACCGGTAGTAGTTGAGGGCTTTACGTCCCACCGCGTAGACGATGGGGGTCTTGCCCTCGCTGCGCAGGAGCGCGAACAGCTCCTCGGCTCGCCGGAAAACGTTCGAGTTGTAGCCGCCGGCAAGGCCACGGTCCGACGAGATCACCAGCACGCCGGCCCGCTTGGGCTCGTCGCGTTCGACGAGCAGCGGGTGATCCAGCGCGGCCTCGGCGGCCAGGGTGGTCAGCATCGACGTGATCTCGAAGGCGTACGGGCGCGCCGCATCGAGACGGGCCTGCGCCCGCCCGATCCGCGACGTCGCGATCAGCTCCTGGGCCTTGGTGATCTTCTTGATTGACCCGGCGGAGCGGATGCGCCCGCGCAACTCGCGAAGTGTGGCCGCCATTGGTACCTACTTCTTCTTCGGAGCGGGCTTGCGGACCTTCACCGTTTCCTTCTCGAGGTCCTCTTCGCCCAACGCTTCGACGTGCTCGTCGGGGACCACCGAACTGCCGTCGGAGGCGGCGAAGCCCTTCTTGAAGTTGTTGATCGAGTCGGTCAGCTTCTCGGCGAGGTCGTCACCGAGCTTCTGCGACTCGCGGATCGAGCTGAGGATGCCGTCGTCGGACGCCCGCAGGTGATCGAGGTACTCGGCCTCGAAGCGCTGCACGTCCTCCACCGGAACCGAATCCAGGTGACCCTGCGTGCCCAGGAAGATCGAGACGACCTGCTCCTCGACCGCCAGCGGCTGGTACTGCGGTTGCTTGAGCAGCTCGACCAGCCGGGCACCACGCTCCAGCTGAGCCTTCGACGTCGCGTCCAGGTCCGAGGCGAACGCCGCGAACGACTCCAGCTCGCGGTACTGCGACAGGTCCAGACGCAGGCTGCCCGCAACCTCTTTCATCGCCTTGATCTGTGCGGCGCCACCCACGCGGGACACCGACACACCGACGTTGATCGCGGGGCGCACGCCCTGGTTGAACAGGTCGGACTCCAGGAAGCACTGGCCGTCGGTGATCGAGATGACGTTGGTCGGGATGTAGGCCGAGATGTCGTTGGCCTTGGTCTCGATGATCGGCAGGCCCGTCAGCGAGCCGCCACCGAGCTCGTCGGAAAGCTTGGCGCAACGCTCCAGCAGCCGCGAGTGCAGGTAGAACACGTCGCCCGGGAAGGCCTCGCGGCCCGGCGGGCGGCGCAGCAGCAGCGAGATCGCCCGGTAGGCGTCGGCCTGCTTGGACAGGTCGTCGAAGACGATAAGCACGTGCTTGCCGTTGTACATCCAGTGCTGCGCGATCGACGAACCGGTGTACGGGGCAAGCCATTTGAAGCCGGCCGAATCGGACGCGGGAGCGGCCACGATCGTGGTGTAGTCCATCGCGCCGCCCTCTTCGAGCGCACGCGCGACCGCCGCGATGGTGGTGCCCTTCTGGCCGATGGCGACGTAAACGCAGCGCACCTGCTGCTTCTCGTCGCCGGACTCCCAGTTCTTCCGCTGGTTGAGGATGGTGTCCACGCAGACCGCGGTCTTGCCGGTCTTGCGGTCGCCGATGATGAGCTGACGCTGACCGCGGCCGATCGGCGTCATGGCGTCGATGGCCTTGATGCCGGTCTGCAGCGGCTCGCCGACACCCTGGCGCTGCACCACCGACGGCGCCTGGATCTCCAGTGCGCGTCGGGTTTCGGCCTCGATGTCGCCCTTGCCGTCGATCGGCTGGCCGAGCGGGTTGACGACCCGGCCGAGGAACGCGTCGCCGACGGGCACCGACAGCACCTCGCCGGTCCGCTTGACCTGCTGGCCCTCTTCGATCTTCTCGAAGTCACCGAGGATCACGGCGCCGACGCTGTGCTCGTCGAGGTTGAGCGCGACGCCGAGCACGCCGCCGGGGAACTCGAGGAGTTCCTGGGTCATCACCGAGGGCAGGCCCTCGACGTGCGCGATGCCGTCACCGGCGTCGATGACCGTGCCGATTTCCTCGCGCGCGGTGTCGGCGGTGAAACCGGAGACGTACTCCTCGATCGCACCCTGGATGTCGTCAGCGGAGATGGTCAACTCTGCCATGGCTTTTCGTCTTCCTGCTTCTACGGTGTGGGTCTTTGGTGTGGGTGGGTCAGTCCGGCAGCTTGGTCTCGGCCGCGGCGAGCTTTGACGACAGCGTGCCGTCGATCACCTCGTCGCCGACGGCGATGTTCAGTCCGCCGAGCAGTTCGGGGTTGATGTGCAGCTGCACCGAAACCGGGTGGGCGTAGATGCGGCTGAGCACCTCCGTCAGCCGGGTGCGCTGCGCGTCGCTCAACTCGGCGGCGGCGCTGACGTGCGCCACCACCTCGCCGCGACGGGCCACCGCCAGCTCGGCGAGGTCGAGCACCGCCTCGTCGGCGCGTTCGCCGCGCAACAGCTCGATGGTCTGCGAAAGCAGTTGCACGGTCAGCTTGTTGACGCCGGCACCGCTGCCGAGCACGTTCTTCAGCAGCGTCAGGCGACCCTCGGCGGGCGCCGTGTAGTCACCGAGCAGCGTCGCCAGCCGCGGCTCCGAGTCCAGGACCCGGCCGAACCGGAACAGCTGCTCCTCGACATCGGCGGCGACGTCCTCGCCCTCGGCGCGGACTAGCAGGGCCAGCCGCGCCACGTGCTCGACGGCGTCGACCAGGTTCTCGTTCGTCGACCAGCGACCCGACACCGCCGCCTTGAGCACCTCGAGCGCGGGATCGCCGACCTTGCCGCCGATGAGCCGTTCGAGCAGGGCCACCTTGGGCTGCGCGTTGTCCGACGGATCCGCGAGGTGGCGGGTCAGGATGTGTTCGCGCGACAGCAGTTTGACCACCGACGCGAGTTCGTCGGCCAGCGTGGACAGGTCGTCGGGCTTGAGCCCGGACGTCACGTCGTCGAACTTCTTCACCAGCGCGGACAGCGATTCGCGGCTGGCCGAGCGCAGACGCGAGGTGGCCCTGTCCTCGACGACGGCCTCCGACGGCGCCATCGCGTCGAGCTCGTCGAGGAACCGGTCCACCGTGGCGGCCTGTTCCTGCGGGTCGGAGATGAACTCGCGCACGAGTTCGCCCGCCCGCGTGACCGATTCGCGGCCCAGATCGGCGCGCAGCTGACGGATCAGCTGGGCGCGCTGCAGTTGGACCTGCTGCGCCCCCTGCTGCTTGATCCGCTCGACCTCGGCATCGGCCTGGTCGCGCAGCTGCTGCAGGATCCGCTTGGAATCGGCCTCCGCCTCCTCGGTCACCCGACCGGCTTCTGCCTTGGCCCGCTCGACGGCCTTCTCGTGGGCCTTGGTGGCCTCGTCGAGCCGCTTCTTGGCCTCGGCGCTCTCGTCGAGTTGCCGACGGACCGTTTCCTTCTGATTGGCCATCATCCGGCGCACCGGCGGCACGACGAAGCGCACCACCAGGAACACGATGAGCGCGAAACCGATGAGCTGACCGATGAATGTCGACACTTGAGTTACCGCTCCTGCCCTGATGAGACGGGCACGGTACGAGTGGTCACCTCGACACCGAGCACCCTGCTGGCCAGCGTCTGCGACAGCGAGTCGACCGACGCCCGCAGATCGCCGGCGATCGCGTCGGACTGCTGCTTGAGTTGCTCTTCGGCCCGCGCCAACGCCGTCGCCGCTTCCTCCGATGCGCGACCGCGCATGTCCTCGACGACCTTTCGGCCTTCGGTCCGCGCTTCGTCACGAATCCGGGAGGCCTCGGTGCGTGCCTTGCCCATCTCGGATTCGTAGTCCGCGTCGGCGGCCGAGAACTGGTCTGCCGCCTTGCGGCTGTCCTCGACCGTCTGCTTCACCATGGCCTCGCGCTCGTTCAGCACCTTCGAGATGGGCGGAACGACCCACTTCGCGATCACGCCGAGCACGATCAGGAAGATCAGCAGCACGAAGAAGAAGGTGCCGTTGGGGATGAGGAAGTTGCTCTGGCCGCCTTCCTCAGCCGCCAACAGAACGATGTTCGGGTCAGCCATGACGGGCATTAAGCAACCGGGGTGGCGAAGACGAACAGCGCCATGAACGCCAAGTTGATGAAGTACGCGGCCTCGACCAGACCCACCGTGATGAAGAACGGAGTGAACAGTCGGCCCTGCGCCTCGGGCTGGCGAGCGATGCCGGCGATCAGCGCGTTACCCGCGATGCCGTCACCGATACCGGCGCCGATTGCGCCGCCGGCCATGATGAGTCCACCGCCGATGAGCGCGCCGGCAGCGATAGTGGGATCCATTCCTTATCCTCCTTGATAACTGGTAGGGGTCCTACCAGGTTGTGGGTCCTGCTTGTTCTTACGGGTCTAGTGGTGGTCTTCTTCGAGTTCCATCGACTGGCTGAAGTACAGGATCGTCAGCAGCGCGAAGATGAAGGCCTGGATCGCGCCGACGAACAGGTCGAAGCTCTTCCAGATCGCGTTGGGCAGCCACATGATGTACGGCGGGAACAGCGCGATCAGCGCGACCAGGATGCCGCCGGCGAAGATGTTGCCGAAAAGTCGCAGCGACAGCGAGACCGGCTTGGCGATCTCCTCGACGAGGTTGATCGGCGCCAGGATCGTGACGTGGCCCTTGAGCACCCGCCACGGGTGGCCGAGCGGGCCGCGGCGCCAGAAGCCTGCCGCGTGGTAGGCGATGAACACGAACAGCGCGAGCGCGAGCACGAAGTTGATGTCGGAGGCCGGCGGCTTGAGCAGTTCGTGGATCGCGCCGTGGGAGTCGGTGTACTGCACGGGCAGCACCGACAGCCAGTTGGCGATCAGGATGAAGACGAACAGCGTGACCGCCAGCGGCAGCACGAACGGCGCGATCCGCATGCCGATCGCGGCCTCGACCTGGTTGCGGGTCTGGACGGTGATCGCTTCCCAGAACAGTTGCACGCCACTGGGAACGCCGGTCGCGGTGACCTTGGCGCGCAGGAAGAACGCGAGGCCGAGGACGATCACCGCGGCGATGGCCGTCGCCAGCACCGTGTCGGTGTTCACCGTCAGCCCGAACCAGTGCGCCTCCGTGTGGTGGCCGACCTGGATGCCGGATTCGGCGGCGAGGATCGATTCGGTCATTGCTGCGGGGCCTCTCCTTCGAGTCCGTTATCGCCGGCCTTGAGCTTCTTCATCACCGGCAGTGCCGTCGACAGCACCAGGAGTACCTGGAACAGGGCCATCCCGAACACCACACCGAGGCCCTGGGGCCGGAAGATGAACGCGATGGTCAACCCGATGACCGTCATGACGAGCAGCCGGGTTGCCGAGTTCAGTGCCATCTTGCGTTTGAGCGGGTGCGCCTCGGCGGTGATCGAGTCGACCGAGCGCTGCACCAGAACGGCGTTGAGCAAACCCAATCCGAGTCCGACGCCGAAGAACACCCCGACCATCGGATAGCCCAGTACGGCGGCCACTCCGGTCACCAGTCCGGCGAACACCACGCAGATCACGAGCAGGCGCAGCGGCCGGAAGGCAACGGACGGGAACACCAACGGCGCGTCTTGCGCTGGCGTCGTCACTACTTCACCTCAATCCGCGGTCACGAGAGTTGCCCGATGGTTTGCGTGCGTGCGCCCAAAAGCGTATCGGAGGGCGATCGGCTCGCTGGAATCACCCACGGGGCAGCTCCCTTTGTCGGTCGTTGTTCCGTGCCTATCGGTCTTCTACCGACGGCCCGGGGGCCGGCAACCCGCGAGGTTTTTTCGGGTTCTGACTGAACCTTAACACATGGTGGGAGGCACAAAAGAGGGTCTACTACTTTTTGTCGTACATTTCCTCGATCTGACCGTTTCGACGGCGCAACAACGGAATCAAGGTCACGACGACGGCGACCACGATGGCGGCCAGCATGACGGCCCCGCTGTAGCGCGGGTCGAAGAAGATCGTGCTGGCCGCACCGAAGCAGACGATGCTCACCCAGAGGTAGATCAGCAGCACCACCCGCCGGTGCGAATGCCCGATCTGCAGTAGCCGGTGGTGTAGGTGCATCTTGTCCGGGGTCGTGAAATGCACGCCGGCGCGGGTGCGCCGGATGATCGCCAGCAGCGTGTCGAGCGCGGGCACGAACATCACGGCCACCACGAGCAGGAACGGCGACAGCAACGCGAACACGTCGCGCACCCCGTAGGCGGTCTGCGAGATCGGGCCCGCCGCGGTGGTCGAGGCGGCGGCCAGCATCAGCCCGATCAGCATCGAGCCGGAGTCGCCCATGAAGATCTTGGCGGGATGGAAGTTGTGCGGCAGGAATCCCAGGCAGACTCCGGCCAGCACCACCGAGATCACCGCGGGCGGATAGAACAGCACATCGCCGCCGTGGTCGCGCAGCAACCCGACCGAGAAGATGCAGATCGCCGACGCGGTGATCAGACCGAGTCCGGCGGCGAGGCCGTCGAGGCCGTCGATGAAGTTCATCGCGTTGACGATCGACACCGTCAGCGCCAGGGTCAGCAGGATCGACGACACCTGGTCGAGCACGATGGTGCCGACACCGCCGATCGGGATGTAGAGCACGCTCCACGCCACGCCCATCGTGACGAGCACGCTGGCGGCGGTGATCTGGCCGGCGAACTTGGTCAGCGAGTCCAGCCCCCAGCGGTCGTCGATCAGCCCGACAGCCATGATCAGGCCGCCGGCGACCACCACCGCGGGCATGCCGGTCGAGTAGACGAACCCACGTGTCAGCGCGGGTAGTTGGGAGGCCAGCAGCACGCCGACCGCGACGCCGATATACATCGCGAGCCCGCCCATGCGCGGAATGGGTTGGGAGTGCACGTCGCGGTCGCGCGGGACCGCGACCGCACCGAGTCGGCGGGCCAGCACCCGCACCCAGCCGGTCGCGAAGTAGGTGATGATCGCCGAGGCCAGGCCGACGAGTGCGAGTTCGCGGATGGGAACGCCCGCGCCGCGATCGTTGAGCGCGAGCAGGGTGTCGGCCGCGGTGACCACCGGTGCACCGTACTGCACGACGCTCAACGTCAGCTCGTCAAAGACTCGGGTTCGACGCCGAGCACCTCGGCGATCGCCTCCGCGCTGATCGGCCCCTGCCGCAGCACACGCGGATGCGCGCCGGTCAGGTCGACGATGGTCGACGCCGCCTGTTGCTGCGAGGGCCCGGCGTCGAGGTACACCTCGACCATGTCACCGAGTTGCTCGCGGGCGTCGGCGGCGGTGACCGCGGCGGGCCGACCGGAGATGTTGGCGCTCGAGACCGCCATCGGGCCGACCTCGCGCAGCAGCTCGATGGCCACCGGGTGCAGCGGCATGCGCAGCATCACCGTGCTGTGGGCGTCGCCGAGGTCCCACTGCAGCGACGGCGCCTGACGCACCACCAGGCTCAGCGCGCCGGGCCAGAACGCGCGGATGAGCTCGCGCGCCGTCTGCGGGACGTTGTAGACGAGTCCTTCGATCGTGTGCCACGACCCGACCAGCACCGGGACCGGCATGTCGCGGCCGCGGCCCTTGGCGGCCAGCAGCGCCGCGACGGCGTCGCTGTCGAACGCGTCGGCGCCGATTCCGTACACGGTGTCGGTGGGCAGCACGACGAGACGGCCGCCCTTGAGCGCGCTCGTCGCCGCGGCGATACCGGCGGCCCGCTGATCGGCGTCGGAACAGTCGTACAGGTTGGTCACGTCGTCCTCCGTGCCGTCACGAACCGCGGGCGGCCGGCGAAGTCGCACCTCGCGGTGATGTCATCGAATGCCTTTGTGCGCGCGAACGACTCGACGGTGCGCCGCGAGGTGGTGTCGTCGTGCTCGATGGCGCAGTGGCCACCGTCGACCAGCCACCGAGCCGCGAGCACGGTGATCGCGTCGATGACCTGCATCCCGTCGGGTCCGCCGAACAGAGCGTGGGCCGGATCATGATCGGCGACTTCGGGTTCCAGGCGTGCGCCGTCGGGAATGTAGGGCGGGTTGGCGACGACGAGGTCGACGGCGCCGTCGAGTTCGGGCAGCAAGCCGGCGACGGTGACGTCGGCCGCGACGAGTTCGACGGCGGTGTCGGCGAGGTTGCGGCGCGCGTAGTCGAGGGCCGTCGGCGAGTCGTCGACCGCGATCACCCGGGCGGTCGGAAAGTGGCGGGTCAACGCGAGCGCGAGCGCGCCGCTGCCGGTGCACAGGTCGACGATCACCGGACGCTCGGGCAGCGACCGGGCCATCGCCCACTCCAGCAGCGCCTCGGTCTCGGGGCGCGGCGTGAACACTCCGGGGCCGACCCGCACCTCGACGGGACCGAACGGCGCGCTACCGATCAAATGCTGCAACGGAATTCGCTGAGCGCGCCGGGCGATCAGATCGTCGTAGCGGTCGGGGAAGTCGGTGTCGGCGTCGATCAGCGCCAGCCGTCCGCGCTCGGCGCCTGCGACGTGGGCGGCCAGCAGTTCGGCATCGACGCGCGGTGCAGGCACACCCGCTTCGGCCAGCGCCGCCGCCGCAGCGTCGATGAACTGGCTCAGTCGGGTCATGCCTGTTGCAGCCGCGCTTCCTTGTCGGCTGCGGCGAGCGCGTCGAACAGGTCGTCGAGGTCGCCGTCGAGCACCTGGTCGAGGTTGTGGGCCTTGAAGTTGATCCGGTGGTCGGCGATCCGGTTCTCTGGGAAGTTATAGGTCCGGATCCGCTCGCTGCGGTCGACGGTGCGGATCTGGCTCGCGCGGTCGGCGGACGCGTCGGCCTGCGCCTGCTCTTCGGCGAGCGCCTGCAGGCGTGCGGCGAGCACCTGCATGGCGCGCGCCTTGTTCTGCAGCTGCGACCGCTCGTTCTGGCAGGTGACGACGATGCCGGTGGGCAGGTGGGTGATGCGGACCGCGGAATCGGTGGTGTTGACGCCCTGCCCGCCCTTGCCCGACGACCGGTAGACGTCGATGCGCAGGTCCGATTCATCGATCTGCACTTCTTCGACCTCGTCGGGCTCGGGATAGACCAGAACGCCGGCGGCCGAGGTGTGCACCCGGCCCTGCGACTCGGTGACCGGGACGCGCTGCACGCGGTGCACGCCGCCCTCGAATTTCAGCCGGGCCCACACCCCGTCGACGGCGTCGCCCTTGCTGCGGATCGACAGCGTGGCGTCCTTGTAGCCGCCGAGGTCGGAGAACGTCTCGTCGAGCACGGTCACGGTCCAGCCGTGCCGCTCGGCGTAGCGGATGTACATCCGCGCCAGGTCGGCGGCGAACAGCGCGGACTCCTCGCCGCCCTCCCCCGACTTGACCTCCATGACGATGTCGTCGGCGTCGTGCGGGTCACGCGGGGCGAGCAGGTCGGTGAGTTGGGTGTCGAGTTGCGCGACGGTCGCGGTGAGCTCGTCGACCTCGGCAGCGAACGACGCGTCGTCGGCGGCCAGTTCCCGCGCGGCTTCCAGATCGCCGCGCGCGGCCTCCAGCTTGCGATACGTCGACACGATCGGCGAGATCTGCGCGAAGCGTCTGCCGACCTTGCGGGCCATCCCGGCGTCGGCGTGCAGGTTCGGGTCGGACAGCTGCCGTTCGAGGTCAGCGTGCTCGGCCAGCAATGCGTCGATTGCCGGTGCAGTCATGTCGACCTCCTCTGATGAACTTCCTACGAACGCAAACCGACGCCCGGCCTGGCCGCGGATGCGGCAGAACGGGCGCCGGTGAGGAAGCTACTTGTCGGCAGGCTTGTCGCCGGCCTTGCGCTTGCCGTAGCGCTTCTCGAAGCGGGCGACGCGGCCGCCGCTGTCGAGGATCTTCTGCTTGCCGGTGTAGAAGGGATGGCACTGCGAGCAGACCTCGACGTGGATCTGTCCACTCTGCTTGGTGCTGCGCGTGGTGAAGGTGTTGCCGCAGCCGCAGTGCACGGTCGTCTCGACGTAGTCAGGGTGAATACCCGTTTTCATGGTTTCCTCTTCGATCGTGGCCCCGGGTCGCCCCTCCGGCATGGAGGTGACGGGCGTGAACCGGAACCGAGGGTCGGCGGTCCATTATGCCAGCTCAACCGCCAGTGTCCTAAACGCGAGCGCATAGGCCCGTATTCCTTCGGGCGTGCGCTCAGAGCAGGCCGCCGCCGCCCAAGAGACCGCCACGCTCGCGGTCGCCGGTCTGGGGCGTTTGGTTGGGGAAGGGCGCCCGGGTTTCGGGTGCAACGCTGATCGGCGCCCTGGTCGTCGGCGGCGGCAGCTCGGTCAGTGTGCGGTCGGGCGCGGTGGTCACCGACGGCGCAGGTGCCGAGGGTGTTGGGGGCGCCTGCACGACGGGCGCAGGGGCCGGCGCCTCGACGACCGGGGGCGCGGCGGGTGGCGGCTCGGCCGACGGGGGTGTGACGGGCGGGGCCTCGACGGGTGGCGGCTCAGGCGCAGGCGGGGTGGTCGGGGTCGTCGGCGTCGTCGAGGTGGTCGCCGTCGAGGCGGGAGTCGGCGTGACGGGCGCGTTCGTGGGCTGAACGGGGTCGGTGCGCACCAGCAGCAGCACGATCGCCACGGTCGCGGTAGCCGTTGCTACCGCGATCACCGCTGACCAGACGAATGTTTGCTTGCCCTTCGTGCGCCTGCGGTGTGCTCCCCCCTTGCGCATAGGAGCGATCCTACATAGCGCTAATCGACGACCTGAAGGTATTTGCTGCCATCGCGACGCCAGAGTTTCCTGCCGTCGGGGCGGGTGCCGAGGTCGACCAGCTCGCGCTTGAGGACTTTGTTGGTTGCGGTGCTGGGCAGATCGTCGGCGAGCCAGACGTAGCGCGGCCAGGCCTTCGGCGACAGATCGCGCTGGGCGGCCAGAAACTCCTCGAACGTCTCGGTGTCGAGTTCGGCGTCGTCTCGCAGCACGGCGGCGGCCATCACCTGGTCGCCGACCAGTTCGTCGGGCACCGGGTACACCGCGACGCGGTTGATCGCCGGTAGTCGCAGCAGGATCCGCTCGATGGGAGCGGTCGCGAGGTTCTCGCCGTCGACACGCATCCAGTCGGCGGTACGCCCCGCCAGGTAGATGAAGCCGTCGGCGTCGCGGTAGGCCAGATCGCCCGACCAGTACATGCCGTGCCGCATGCGCTCGTCGGTGGCGTCGCTGTCGTTGTAGTACCCGCGGAACAGGCCGCTGCCGTCGGTGTTGACCAGCTCCCCCACCGCGACGTCGGCGTTGAGCAGCGCGCCGTTTCCGTCAAACTCGGCGACCGGACATTCGGTCACGGTCTCGCTGTTGTAGATCGCCACGCCCGGAAACCCCTGTCCGATAGAGCCTTTCGGGGTGTCGGGGGTGCGGGTGATGATGACCGCGTTCTCGGTGGAGCCGAAGCCGTCGTCGACGACGACGTCGAACCGCCGTGCGAACTCCTCGATGTCGCGATCGGTGGCCTCGTTGCCGAACGCGACGCGCAACGGGTTGTCCCGGTCGTCGGGCTGTTCGGGTGTCGCGAGCACGTAGGCCAGCGGTTTGCCGACGTAGTTCATGTAGGTCACGCCGTAGCGGCGGATGTCGGACAGGAAACGCGACGCCGAGAACTTCGCCGGGACCATCGCGGCCCCGGCGACGAGCGCGGGCGCCCATCCGCCGACCACGGCGTTCGAGTGGAACATCGGCATCGACAGGTAGCAGGTGTCCTGGCTGGTCAGCTCGAACCGTTCGGCGAGCGCATTGCCGGCGAACAGCGGCATGAGGTTGGCGACCTGCACGGCTTTCGGGTCACCGCTCGTGCCCGAGGTGAAGATCATCATGAACGTGTCGTCGACGCCGACCGTCCGGTGTGGTGCGAACGCGGGTGCGCCGGCGAGGAGTTGGGTCCACGCGGGCTCGGAGGTGTCGAACACCGTCACGCCCGGCAGCTCGAGTCCGTCGAGCAGCGGGCGGTGCTCGGCGTCGGTGATCAGGAACTGACAGTCCACCTTGAGGATGTCGCGCGCCAGCGCCTCGCCGCGTCGGGTGGTGTTGATCCCGCAGAGGACGTAGCCGCCGAGCGCCGCCGCCGCGAGCGCGCCGAGCATGTCGGGGGTGTTGCCCAGCAGGACCCCGACATGCAGCGGCCGGTCCGGATCGGCGGCCGCGATGAGAGCGGCCGCCTGCGCTCGGGCGTCGGCCACGTATTCGCGGTACGACCAGGTGCGATCGCCGTACTTCACGGCGATCGAGTCGTCGTCGGCGCGCTCGCCGAGCAACTGCTGGAGCGTGTCCGCCATAGCTACCTCTCGACAGTGAACAGATCTCGAGATGTGTCTACCATGACACAATGCTGCGATCGGCCCACTTTGGGCGAGACTAACCGAGGAGCCCACTGGTGACGAGCGGCACGGCCACCCGAAACGTCCGCGATCGCCTGATCGACGCGGCGGAAGTCTGCTTGCGCGCCAAGGGGATTCGCTCGACGACGGTCTCGGAGGTCGCCGAGGTCGCCGGCGTGTCGCGCGGGTGGTTGTACCGGCATTTCCCGGACAAGGTGACGCTGCTGGGCGCGGCGATCGTGCGGCTCAACAACGCCTTCTGGTCGGAGGCGCACGCGATGCTCGAGCGCGTCGAGGGACTTGACCGCCAACTGACGGCGGGCATCCTGCACGGCCGCACGGCCTACGACGACCCGGGCGCCCTGCTGATGAAGCTGCGCATCGAAGAACCCGAGGAGTTCGCCGCCTGCGCCGGCGCCGGCGTGCAGGGCCTGGTGCCCGACCTCGCCGACTTCTGGTCGCGCTACCTGATCGCCGCGCGCGAGAACGGCGAGATCCACCCGGACACCGACATCAACGAGGCGTCGGAATGGCTTGCCCGCGTGCTGATCTCGATAGCGACAGTGCCTGGCGACACGCTCGACCCCGGCGACGCCGACGCCGTGTTGCGGCATCTGCGCCGCTACGTGATGCCGGGTCTGCGCGCCGACCCCGCCGAGTGATTTCGGTGCGCTACCGATCGCTGAGCGACTGGATGCGCCCCGAAATCGCCGTGGGACGGTCGGTGAGCGCCATGAGGATCTCGCGGATCGGCGCCTCGACGAGGCGGCCCTGACCGACGCGGAAGTCGGCGTCTGTTGCCGCGAGTTGCACCCCGCGCAGGCGTCGTTGCGCGTTGAACGGAAACCCGCTGTTCCACACGCGTCCTGCGGCGGCGACGGCCGCGTCCACCGGCATGGGCCGGTCGATTCCCAGGGGCACCGCGATGTCCTGGGTATGCACGAGCACGTCGAGTAGCGGATCGAGTTCACTGGTGCCCGGCGGACGTTTCCGTGAGCCGGGCATAGCGCGCAGCGCGGCGATGAGTTCGCGCGGTGATCGCTTGTCCTGCAAGGCGGCTCGATGAATCATGGCGTTGAACCGGAAGCCGGACCGGACCAGGGCGAGGACCATCGTCGACTTCGGCAACTGGGAGTGCGTGATGTGCGCGGCCACCTCCCGCACGGTCCACCCCTCGCACAGCGACGGTGTCGACCACTGCTCGGGTTCGAGCGCGTCCAGCAGGTCGGCCAGGTGCACGCGCTGCTCGTCGATGTGTCGCCACACGGTGTCGGAGTCCATCGCCGCCCCTTATTTAGTCAGGTTCCCTGACAACATAGTCAGGGAACCGTACTAAAGTTAACGGGGTGAGCGACTGGGTGAGCACCGCGACGTTGATGTTCATCGGTCATCGCGCCGCCGAGGCACGCGTGATGGAGGCGTTGGTGGCAGCGGGTGCCGACGACATCACGCTCGCACAGTCGAGGCTCATGCAGCGCCTGGACCTGCGCAACGTGAACTCGACGGGGATGCGGTTGACCGACCTCGCCGAGCAGGCGCGCGTCACCAAACAGACCGCCGGCGCGCTGCTCGATCAACTCGAACGCAGCGGCTATGTCGTGCGCTCACCCGACCCGAACGACGCGCGCGCCAGGCTGGTCACGTTGAGCGACAAGGGCATGGCGGTGTGCCGCGCCGCCGGCGAAGAGATCGCCAAGCTCGAGGACGAGTGGCGAGCGCATCTGGGCACGCGCAGGTTCGAGCAACTACGCGAGGCGCTGCTGGCCCTGCGCGAGATCACCGACCCCTACCAATGAGTGATTTCGGTGTAGTCAGTCGCGCTCAGCGCAACCAACTACACCGAAACCGCCAAGGTTTAGTCGACGTCCGCCGAACCCGGCGCGGTCTTGGAGACCTGCACCAGGAACTCGTAGTTGTTCTTGGTCTTACGCAGCTGGCTCATCAACAGGTCGATGGCCTGGTGCGGGTCGAGCCCCGAAAGCACCCGACGCAGCTTGTGCACGACCGCGAACTCGTCGGTGGACAGCAGCAGCTCGTCCTTGCGGGTGCCGGACGGGTTGACGTCGACGGCCGGGAACACCCGACGCTCGGCGATCTTGCGGTCGAGCTTGAGCTCGGCGTTGCCGGTGCCCTTGAACTCCTCGAAGATCACCGTGTCACCGGTCGATCCGGTCTCCACCATCGCGGTGGCGACGATCGTCAGCGAGCCGCCCTCTTCGATGTTGCGCGCCGCGCCCAGGAACCGCTTCGGCGGATAGAGCGCTGTCGAGTCCACACCACCGGACAGGATGCGCCCCGACGCCGGCGACGCGTTGTTGTACGCGCGGCCCAGGCGGGTGATCGAGTCCAGCAGCACGACGACGTCCTTGCCCTGCTCGACCAGGCGCTTGGCCCGCTCGATCGCCAGCTCGGCGGCCTGCGTGTGGTCGGACGGCGGACGGTCGAAGGTCGAGGCGATGACCTCACCCTTCACCGAGCGCTGCATGTCGGTGACCTCTTCCGGACGCTCGTCGACGAGCACCACCATCAGGTGGCATTCCGGGTTGTTCGTGGTGATCGCGTTGGCGATGTCCTGCATGATCGTCGTCTTACCGGCCTTCGGCGGCGACACGATCAGCGCGCGCTGACCCTTGCCGATCGGCATGATCAGGTCGATCACGCGCGTCGTCAGCTTGTCAGGCGACGTCTCCAGACGCAGCCGCTGATTCGGATAGAGCGGCGTGAGCTTGTTGAAGTCCGGCCGCTTCTTGGCCTCGTCGACGGGCTTGCCGTTGACAGTGTCGAGGCGCACCAGCGGGTTGAACTTCTGGCGCGGGTTCTGACCGCCGCCGTCGCCCTCCTTGGGCACCCGCACGGCGCCGGTCACCGCGTCACCGCGGCGCAGGCCGTTCTTGCGCACCATGTTCATCGAGACGTACACGTCGTTCGGGCCGGCCAGGTAGCCGGACGTGCGGACGAACGCGTAGTTGTCGAGGACGTCGAGGATGCCCGCGACCGGCACGACGACGTCGTCCTCGCGCAGCTCGGTGTCGCGGTCACCGCCGCCCTCACCGCCGCCACGCTCGCGGCGCCTGCGGTCGCGGAACCGGCGGCCCCGCCGCCCGCCGCGGCCGTCGCCGTCGTCGTCGTTGCTGTTGTCGTTGCGGTTCTGGCCGCCCTGATCAGACTGCTGCTGATCGCCGTCGGACTTGTTCTCCGACTTGGCGGGCTTGTCGCCCTGGTTGCGGTCGCCCCGGTTGCGGTCACCCTGGTTGCGATCGCCCTGGTTGCCCTGGTTGCGGTCGCCCTGGTTCTTGGCACCTTCCGACTTGTCGCCGGTGTTCTTGGTGTCGGTGTTCTCAGCGCTGTCGTTGGCTGCGGGCTGTCCGGCGGAGTCCTGCCCGTCCGGCGCACTCGCGGGACGCGACGCGCCACGACGCTGGCGGCGCGGCGGTTGCTCGGTGCCCGAGTTGTCCGCGGCGGCCGGCTGGTCGGCGGGCGCCTCGGTTGCGGGCGCCTCGGCGGCAGCACGCGGCTGCTTGCCGCGTCCGTTGGAGTCGCCGCGGCGCTCCCGGATGGCAGCGACCAGTTCGCTCTTGCGCATGCCGGATGCGCCCTCGACGCCGATCTCCTTGGCCAGTGCGCGCAGTTCAGGCAGCACCATGGTGGACAGGGAAGCGGCGCGGTCGCCGGATGCGACCTCGGCGGTGGGTGCGGTCTCAGCGGTGGGCGTTTCGGCCGCCCCGCCCGCTGCCGCGGAAGTTGTATCTGGACTCACGGTGTTCGACAGCGCACCGTTGTCGCTGCCGCCCCCAGCCGTGATCAGGTCCGTATCAGTCACGGAGTTCCTTTCTTTCCCTCACAGAACAAGTCATGCGGGGGTTCGGTGCGATCAGCTGATCCACTGAACGCATGGGCGCCACCATTGCCTCTGCAAAGGTGATAGCCGGGTCTCGCCGCCGTGCGGCGAACCGTCAATCCACGAGTAGCCCCAGAGGGAAATGAGTGGTGTCCTAGTGTCGGCGCAGGTAGAGACGCTGCGATTGCCGGACGAAAGCGAGAATATCCCGCATCGCTGCGGGAATCAAGAAAGACATGCGTGTCGTGTGACTTCTGTGATGCCAGTTCGGCCCGGAAGTCAACTGCGCACTGCCACGCCCGACGTCCACCGGACACCGTTCCCGACGACCATCTCGCTGACGGTGAACCCGTTGGCGGTGGCGAATTCGAGGGCTTCGGCCGGCAACTCCGGCGTCGTGCTCAGTGCGAGTACGGCTGGTCCGGCCCCCGAGAGCACCGCCGCAATGCCACAACGCCGCAATACCCGCAGGTATTCCGCCGACGCCGGCATCGCCGCGGCGCGCTGAGGCTGGTGCAGAACGTCCTCGGTGGCCGCCATCAACAGGTCGGGACGCTCGGTGAGCGCCACAACCAGCAACGCCGCGCGGCTCAGGTTGAACCGCGCGTCGGTGTGGCTGACGGTATCGGGGAGCAGCACACGGGTCTCCGCGGTCGACGACCGCTGCTGGGGCACTGCCGAGAACAGTCGGACGTCGGGGTGCACCCGGATCGGCGCGGCGGCGTACCGGGTCGCCGACCCGTCTTTTTCGGTCCACGACACGACTCCCCCGCCGAGCACGGCTGCCGAGGCGTTGTCGGGGTGACCCTCGAACTCCGACGACAGCTGGATCAGCTGTTGTTCGGTCAGCGCGGTCAAACCCGCTTGTGCCACAAGACCATTGACGACGGCCAGTCCGCCGACCACCGCCGCGGCGGACGACCCGAGGCCCCGCGAGTGCGGAATGTCGTTGCGGCAGCGCACCGTCATGCCCGCGACGCTGACGCCGGTCGCCTGCAGACCCCGGTCGATGGCCCGGACGACCAGGTGACTGGCGTCGAGCGGCACCTGACCGGCGCCCTCGCCCTCGACCTCGACGGTCAGGCCGGTTTCCGTTGTCTCGACGACGATTTCGTCGTAGAGGCTCAGGGCGAGCCCGAGGCTGTCGAAGCCCGGGCCGAGGTTGGCGCTGGAGGCGGCGACGACCGAGGTCGCGGTGAGCCCGACGGGTAGTGCGTGTGTCACCGGCTAGCCCAGGCCCAACTGCTCGACGACGGCGACCGGATCGACCGGCACGGCGATGACCGGCGGCATGCCCTTCAGCGCGGTGTCGGGGTCCTTGAGCCCGTTGCCGGTCACCGTGCACACCACCGTGGACCCCTTGGCCACCCAACCGTCGTCGATCGACTTGAGCAGGCCGGCGATGCTGGCCGCCGACGCCGGTTCGACGAAGACGCCCTCGGTGCGTGCCACCAGGTGATACGCCGCCAGGATCTCTTCGTCGGTGGCGGCCAGGAACTTGCCGTTGGACTGCTGCTGGGCCTCCACTGCGGTCGCCCACGACGCGGGTGAGCCGATCCGGATCGCGGTCGCGATGGTCTCGGGATCGCTGACCGGTTCGCCGAGCACCAGGGGCGCGGCGCCCGCGGCCTGCGTGCCCAGCATGCGGGGCAGCCGGTCGGACAGCCCGTCGCGGTGGTACTCGGTGTAGCCCTTCCAGTACGCGGTGATGTTGCCCGCGTTGCCCACCGGCAGCGAGTGCACGTCGGGGGCGGTCCCGAGTGCGTCGACGATCTCGAACGCGGCGGTCTTCTGCCCTTCGATGCGGAACGGGTTGACCGAGTTGACCAGTGAAACGGTCGGGAAGTCGGCGGTCAGCTTGCGTGCCAGTTCCAGGCAGTCGTCGAAGTTCCCGTCGATCTGAATGATCTTGGCGCCGTGCATGACCGCCTGGGCCAACTTGCCCATCGCGATCTTGCCCTGCGGCACCAGCACCGCGCAGGTGATGCCGGCGCGCGCCGCGTAGGCCGCGGCCGAGGCCGAGGTGTTGCCGGTCGAGGCGCACAGCACCGCCTGCTGGCCGTGCGCGACGGCCTCGGTGACCGCCATCGTCATGCCGCGGTCCTTGAACGACCCGGTGGGGTTGAGCCCCTCGACCTTCAGATGCACGGTGCAGCCGGTGTATTCGGACAGCCGCGGCGCGGGCAGCAGCGGGGTGCCGCCTTCGCGCAGGGTGATCGGGGTCCAGCTGTCCTGGACCGGCAGCCGGTCCCGGTACGCGGCGATCAGCCCGGGCCAGGGCTGGTGCACAATCTGCGACGGGGTGCTCATTCGCTTGTTCCTTCCATGCGCAGCACGCTGTTGATGCTCTGCACCACATCGAGATCGGCGAGCGCGTCCACGGTTTCGGACAGCGCGGCGTCGGTGGCTTGATGGGTGACGACGACGATGCGGGCGCCGCAGCGCTGACCGCCCTCGTCGACCATGCCCTCCTGGCGCACCTCGGCGATGCTGACCTCACGCTTGGCGAACTCGGCTGCCACGGCGGACAACACGCCGGGGCGGTCGGCGACGTTCATGTTGACGTAGTAGCGGGTGGGGATGAACCCGATCGGCGCGATCGGCAGTTTGGCGTACTTGGACTCGCGCGGACCACGGCCGCCCTGGACCCGGTTGCGGGCCGCCATCACGAGGTCGCCCATCACCGCGGACGCCGTCGGCGCGCCGCCGGCGCCCTGGCCGTAGAACATCAGCCGGCCGGCGGCCTCGGCCTCGACGACCACCGCGTTGAACGCGCCGTTGACCGAGGCCAGCGGGTGGTCCAGCGGCACCAGCGCCGGGTAGACGCGCGCCGAAACCCGTTGCTGACCTTCGTCGCTGGTGAGCCGCTCGCAGATGGCCAGCAGCTTGATGGTGCAGCCGAGCGCGCGGGCCGAAGCGAAGTCGGGGGCGCTGACCTTGGTGATGCCTTCGCGGTAGACGTCGTCGGCGGTGACCCGGGTGTGGAACGCGATCGAGGCGAGGATGGCCGCCTTGGCCGCGGCGTCGTACCCCTCGACGTCGGCGGTCGGGTCGGCCTCGGCGTATCCGAGCGCGCTGGCGTCGGCCAGTGCGCTGGTGTAGTCCGCGCCGGTGCTGGCCATCTCGGAGAGGATGTAGTTGGTGGTGCCGTTGACGATGCCCGCGACGCGCACCACGCTGTCGCCGGCCAGCGACTGGGTCAGCGGCCGGATCACCGGGATCGCGCCGGCGACGGCAGCCTCGAAATACAGGTCCACGTGGGCGTTTTCGGCGGCTTGCGCGAGTTCGCCGGTCGACACCGCCATCAGCGCCTTGTTGGCGGTCACCACCGACTTGCCCTGCTCGAGGGCGGCCAGGATCGCCTTGCGCGCCGGGTCGACGGGGCCCATCAACTCGACGACGATGTCGACGTCGTCGCGGGAGACGAGTTCCTCGATGTTGTCGGTCAGCATGCCGACGGGCACACCGCGGTCATCGGCGACACGACGCACACCGACACCGCGCAGCACCAGCGGTGCGCCGATGCGGGCGGCGAGGTCGTCGGCGCTTTCCTCGATGATGCGCACGACCTGGCTGCCGACGTTTCCCAGACCCAGGACTGCTACGCCGATCGGCTTGTCCGTCATTGCTACCTCACTTCCAAACTCAGCAGATCGTCGACCGTCTCCCGGCGCAGGATCAGACGGGCTTCCCCGTCGCGCACGGCCACCACAGCGGGACGACCGATCAGGTTGTAACGGCTCGACATCGAATAGCAGTAGGCGCCCGTGGCCGCGACGCCCAGCAGGTCACCGGGCTCGATGTCGTCGGGCACCCAGGTGTCGCGCACGACGATGTCGCCGCTCTCGCAATGCTTTCCGACGACACGCGCGAGCGCCGGCTCGGCGTCGGCGACGCGGGAGATCAGCCGTACGTCGTATTCGGCGCCGTACAGCGAGGTGCGGATGTTGTCGCTCATCCCGCCGTCGACGCTGACGTACCGGCGGTGCGCGGTGGCGCTGACCGCGACGTCCTTGACGGTGCCGACGCGGTACAGCGTGATCGTGCCGGGGCCGGCGATGGCGCGGCCCGGTTCGACGACCAGGCGCGGGGCGGGCAGGCCGACGGCGGCGGACTCGTCGCGCACGATCTTGGTGAGCTTGGCCGCCAGGTCGGCGATCGGCGGCGGGTCGTCCTGCGGGAGGTACGAAATGCCCAGTCCGCCACCGAGGTCGACGATCGACATCTGCGCGGTCTTGTCGACGCCGAACTCGGCGACGACGTCGCGCAGCAGCCCGATGACCCGGTGCGCGGCGATCTCGAAGCCCGCGACGTCGAAGATCTGCGAGCCGATGTGGCTGTGCAGACCCTTCAGCCGCAGATGGTCGGCCTCGAAGACGCGGCGCACCGCGTCCATCGCGGCGCCGGAGGCCAGCGACAGCCCGAACTTCTGGTCCTCGTGGGCGGTGGAGATGAACTCGTGGGTGTGGGCCTCGACGCCGACCGTGACGCGGATCAGCACGTCCTGCACCACTCCGGCGGCGCCGGCGATCCGATCGAGGCGCTCGATCTCGATCATCGAGTCGACGACGACGTGTTCGATGCCGGCCTTGACGGCGGCGGTCAGCTCGTCGATCGATTTGTTGTTGCCGTGCAACGCGATCCGGTCAGCGGGGAACCCGCCGGCCAGCGCGACGGCCATCTCGCCGCCGCTGGCCACATCGAGCGACAGGCCTTCCTCGGCGATCCAGCGGGCGACCTCTTTGCACATGAACGCCTTGGCGGCGTAGCGGACGTTCTCACCGCCGCCGAACGCCGCGGCGATCTCGCGGCAGCGCGTCCGGAAGTCGTCCTCGTCGACCACGAACGTCGGCGTGCCGAACTCGGCGGCGATGTCGGAGACCTTGACGCCGCCGATCGACACCTCGCCGCCGTCGTCGCGAACGGTGCTGCGGGGCCATACGTTTGGGGCGAGCAGCAGCACCTCGTCGGACGACTGCGGGCGCGGCGGAGCACCGGCGTGGTGCACCTCTTCGGCGTGCCGGGGTCCGGCAGGATGGGCGATCACATGCGCTCCGGTGCGGAGACGCCGAGGATGCCCAGACCGTTGGCGATCACCTGGCGGGTGGCCTGGCACAGCGCCAGACGCGCGCCGTGCAGTTCGTTGGGCGCCTCGTCGCCCTGCGGCAGCACGCGGCAGGAGTCGTAGAAGCGATGGTAGTCACCGGCGAGGTCCTCGAGGTAGCGCGACACGCGGTGCGGTTCGCGAAGTGCCGCAGCGGTTTTGAGCACCCGCGGGAACTCGCCGATGTTGCGGATCAGCGTGCCCTCCTTGTCGTGGGTGAGCAGCTGCAGGTTCGCGGTGTCGGCGGTGACGCCGAGGTCGGCGGCGTTGCGGGCCAGCGCGGACAGCCGCGCGTGGGCGTATTGCACGTAGTAGACGGGGTTCTCGTTGGACGCCGAGGACCACAGCGCGAGGTCGATGTCGATCGGGCTGTCCACCGACGAGCGGATCAGCGAGTACCGGGCGGCGTCGACGCCGATCGCGTCGACGAGGTCGTCGAGGGTGATGACCGTGCCGGCGCGCTTGCTCATCCGGACGGGTTGGCCGTCGCGGACCAGGTTGACCATCTGCCCGATGAGCACCTCGACAGTGGCGGGGTCCTCCCCCAGCGCCGAAGCGACCGCTTTGAGCCGGGCGATGTAGCCGTGGTGGTCGGCGCCGAGCATGTAGATGCACAGGTCGAAGCCGCGGGCTCGCTTGTCGAGGTAGTAGGCGATGTCGGCGGCGACGTAGGCCGGTGCGCCGTCGCTCTTGATGACGACGCGGTCCTTGTCGTCGCCGTAGTCGGTAGTGCGCAGCCAGACGGCGCCGTCCTTCTCGTAGATGCTGCCGGCCTCGCGCAGTTGGGCGATGGCCTCATCGACGCGCCCGGAGGTGTGCATCGAGTCTTCGTGGGTGTAGACGTCGAAGTCGGTGCCGAACTCGTGCAGGGACTGCTTGATGTGGGTGAACATCAGATCGACGCCGATGGCGCGGAAGGTCTCGCGCATCTCGTCGTCGGGCAGGGCGAGCGCGCCGGGGTCCTTGGCGAGCACCTGAGCGGCGATGTCGGCGATGTAGTCGCCGGCGTAGCCGTCGTCGGGGGTGGGCTCGCCCTTGGCGGCCGCGATCAGCGAGTTGGTGAACCGGTCGATCTGGGCGCCGTGGTCGTTGAAGTAGTACTCGCGGGTGACGGCCGCACCCTGGGTGGACAGCAGCCGGCCCAGCGCGTCGCCGACCGCGGCCCAGCGGGTGCCGCCGATGTGGATGGGGCCGGTGGGGTTGGCGGAGACGAACTCGAGGTTGATGTTGGTCCCGGCCAGCGCGTCGGAATGGCCGTAGGCGGACTCGGCGCCCAGCACGTCGGTGACGATGACGTTCTGCGCCGACGCCTCGAGGCGCAGGTTGACGAACCCGGGGCCGGCGACGTCGGCGGCGGAGATGCCGGGATGCTCAGCCAGCGCGGCGGCGAGCCATCCGGCCAGCTCACGGGGGTTTGCGCCGACCTTCTTGCCCAGCTGAAGGGCGAGGTTGGTGGCGTAGTCGCCGTGGTCGGGGTTGCGCGGGCGCTCGACGGTGACCGTCTCCGGCAGGGCGGACGCGTCGAGGCCATGCTCGGCCAGCACCGCGGCAGCGGTGGTCTTGAGCAGGTCGGCCAGATCGGCGGGGGTCACGAGGGTCCATCCTATGGTCTCGGGTGGTCAGCCCCCGAATCCGTTGACCGTCGCCGCCATGCGTTAGGCTGTGCAGGCCCATCGGCGCAAGTTATGCATGCGCCCCCGTAGCTCAGGGGATAGAGCGTCTGCCTCCGGAGCAGAAGGCCGCAGGTTCGAATCCTGCCGGGGGCACTCACGTGCAGACCAACGCTGCCTACCGACCGAACAAAGAGTTCCATGTGCCCCGGCCTGCTGTATCGCTGCGCTGGCCGCCTCTTTCAGACGCGCTCGGACCGAAACCGCTGTTGTTGGCGTGCTCCGTAAGCTGCCTGCTTGACGGCGTTGTCATCCTCCAGCCCAGATCCGAGTGCACCGCCCAATGTTGCGACTGCTGCCACCAGCCATGCCAGCCTCAGATAATCCGAGGGGCCGACCGCGTGGCCGAGATTCTGCCCGAGCAGCGTCGGCGGAAGCGTCCACCACGCGGTTAGCAATAGCAGCACAAACGACGACAGGTGCAGGACTACTACACCGATGGTCAAGGTGATGACGGTCGAGGCATTGTAAAGAGCGGCACGTTCCCGTTCGATTCTTCCGCGCGGCCGTTCCCATAGTTCGTGATTAACGATCAGCCATCCCACCATCGCCGCCGTCGCGAGAAACGTTGTCGCACTTTGTCGCCACGGCCCCATCGTCGCGGAGAGCTGCCAGATGGTGGGATACGCCAAACTCACCGCGCCAGTGGCGAAGGTTGCCATCATGACACGCGAGAGGCCAGCCGCTAACCGCCACGGGCGATTGGCATAGACCATGCCAATGAGTAGACGCAGCCGCGCGAACGGGGGCGGCGCCGTATAGCGCACACTGTGCTCGTCCTCGGTCCTCCTCAGCCTGCCGACATGCGCTGGCCGATCCGGCTGATCCTCAATTTCGGCCACGACTCCCGTGACCGTGTCTCTCACTCGTCGCCGGATGAACAGGCCGCCCATGCACGCCACGGATACGACACCAAAACGCCCAGGGACGCTGATATCAGCCACCACCGGAAGTGTGCCGTCACGACGGGGCAGGTCAGTCAGGTACACCACGATGTCCTGCGGCTGGTTTGCTGGGTCGACTCCCTGCATGACCTCTGCAAACGTCGCCTGCTCGGTCAGTCGATATGTACCCTCCTGCGCCGAGATCAGCCATTCTCGGTCTGATGCCGAGATATCGGCCAACGTCTCCCGCAGGCTCGAGGAGAGGTCTTGTGCCAAAGCCGCTGGGACGCCCGGATCCGAGACCAGCAGAAGCGAAGTGGACATCTCGAGGTCCGTACCCCGCGAAGCATGGCATAAACGAACGTTTGGACGTCGTCCGGTGAGCGAAGATTTGACGCTCTAGGCAACAACGCAGTCAGCACCTCGGACGCCCCGATGTCACGCCCGGTGACCGCCGATTATGCGTCAGGCCGCCCTTCTGTCAGAGTGCCGCCAGTCGCGTGCGGTGACTTACTGATGGTCAATCGATTTCCCATCACGCATAGAAGCGCTCTTCGATGAGCACTCGGTTGCCGGGATGACACCTGCTACGCGCCAGAATGGGAGCAGCGGCTCACGCGAAGGTCGCGTTCGATTAGCCCGTGCCAGAGCCCGTCGCTGAACACTTCCCGCACGAGGTGGTACGTCGTCACTCGTGAGCTTTGATGTTCACGACCTGCGTGGTCGCGCGCCGACGGGTGCGCGTCGCATCGGTAGTCAGGCGGGTCAGGCGCGTCAGGCGTCGGGCTCGTCGATCATTTCGGGCGGTTGCGGGCCCAGCTCGTAGAGGTTCTCCGGCGTCACCAGCTCGGTCACGACAAAGGCGATCTGGCCGGCCGAATGTGGTTCGGCCACATCGGAGTTCACAGACACCACCAGCGTTGCGTCGCGCTCGGGCAGATAGACCGCGACCGTCGCGTAGCCCGGGATGTCACCGTTGTGGCCCCGCCAGCCCTGGGCGTTGAAGATCGCGAACGCATAGTCGACGCCCGGAACCACCGACGAGCCGCCGCTGAGCCGTTGCGTCTGTGTCTCCGGTCTCAGCAGCGCGCCGCTGCCCAACGTTTTCGCCCAGATGCGCATGTCGTAGACGTTCGACACGATCTTGCCCGCCGCGTCCGCCCAGGACGGGTTCCACAACGTGGTGTCGACGATCGCCTCGGCCGGCGACTTGTTGTACCCGTGCGAATACGGCGCCGGCAGCCAGCCGTCGACCGGATAACTCGTCTGCGTGAGTCCGGCAGGGCCGAAGATGTTGTCCTGCAGGAACTGTCCGAGCGGAACTCCCGACACCTTCTCGATCACCATGCCGAGCAGCACCGTGTTGGTATTGGAGTACTCGTAATCGGAATCCGGCGCGAAGTTCATCGGCTGGGCAAACGCGAGGTCGACGAGCTCGCGCGGCGTCGTCGCGAAAGCATCCGGTCCCAACGGCGACTCACGGTAGAGGCGGTCGACGAACGCATCGACATCGGTGTAGTTGGCCAAGCCGCTACGCATCCTGCCCAGCATGTCCAAGGTGATCACGTCCCCGGACGGCACGCCCTCGACGTATTGAGAGATCGGGTCACTCAGACGGATCCGGCCCTGATCGACAAGTTGCAGAATCGCCGTGCCGGTGAAGGTCTTGGTGACGCTTCCGATGCGGGTGTGCGCATCGACCACCATCGGCGCGCCGGTGGTGGTGTCGCCCACCCCGAACGCCTTCAGGTACTCGATCTCCCCCGGGATCGACAGGCTCACGACCGCACCGGGAGCGCCCATCTGGGCGAGCCGCTCCTCGATCACATGGTCGAGCCGCGCGGCCAGGTCGAGCGGTTGCGCGACCGCGGGCTGCGCCGTTGCGAGTGTCGCGGTCGCAAGAAGAAGCGCAGTCAGTATCCGGGCGACTCGCATGTCGCACCCCCGATCGCTGGTGACGCGCCGAGCGTAACCGGGGCGCCCACCATTCGCGACCATTCACTGCAATCCATCCATCAAGCCATCCAGGCGTCCTTTAATGGATAAACCGCCCGGCACTTGATGTTCAGCAAATTTCAATATCACTTTGGCCATTGCCATGAGTATGCGATGAACATGCAGATCAGCGGGTTTTGCCGTGCACTGCGAATTTGAGTGCCATAGTTAGCCAGCGAATCGTTTCGCCGTGACGAGCCAGTCAATTATGGGGGTGCACATGGCCATTTCCGGTTACGCCAGATACATCGGCCGAGTGGGGGCACTTGCTGTCGCGCTCGGCGTGACGGGCGCCGTCGCCACCAGTCCCGGTATCGCGTGGGCTGACGAGCAGACGTCCTCGACCGGGGCCGAATCCTCCGATACGAACTCCAACGACCCCGGTCCGTCCTCGGGCACCACCTCCGCCACCGATCCGGATGCCGAGTCCGAATCACCATCCGAGACGCCGACAAGCGGCGAGGAGGACGTCGACGCCGCGCCTGAGGAAGACGCCGACCCGGACGAAACCGAAGACGAAGAGGCCGGCGAGAACGAGGAAGCCGAAGAGCCCGAGCAGGAACCGGAACCCAGCGACGAGGTCACCGACAACGACAGCACCGACGACAGCACCGACGATTCATCGACCGAGGCGCTCCCCGAAGCCACCGTCAGAAACGACGACACCTCACCCGCGCCAGAGGAAACTGCCGACGACACCGCGACGCAGGACACCACACTGCTGGCCGCGAACACCCATCGCAGTACCACCGACGCCGAAAGCCAAGCAGAACAGGCCGTCTCGGTCACCCACGTTCCGGTCGTCCCGTTCCGGCTGCCCACGCCCGACCAGGTCGTGCGGCAGGTCCGCGACGCCGTGACGACGTGCGTCTGCAACGTCATCAGCGGCACGATCAAGCTCGTCAACGCCGCGATGTCGGTATTCACCGGAGGCGGCGGAACGGCCGGCCCCGGCGGCCCGATGTCACCGCTGGGCAACCCGCTCATCGCGGCCGTGATGGAATGGGCCCGCAGAGAGACCACTCGTGTCGTCGAGTTCGTCAGCCGCACCCCGGTTGCACAGTTCCTCCACGGCGTCACCCAGCAGATCACCCAGGCCGTCGCTGACTTCGGCAATTCTCCGTTCGGACGCCAGTTCTCGGCTCAGATCGGCCAGTTCCTCGCGCAGTGCGAGGAATCCTTCTCGCTGCCCGACGAACTCGAACGTGTGGTCGTCGTCGGCGGCCTCACCGAGCCGACGGACTTCGCGTTCCTTCCCGCCGACGGGGACAGCGACACCGTCGACCGTATCTTCATCACCGAAAAGTCCGGCACCATCAAGGTTTACAACCCCTCCGACGGCACAGTCACCACCCTGACCACCCTGCCGACCGTGACGGCCGACGGTGAACGCGGCCTCGTCGGCATCGAGGTCGACCCGCAGTTCTGGACGATCGGCGCCGAGGGCTATCACACCATCTACGTGGCCTACACCGGAGCGGACAACTTCGACCGGCTGTCGAAGCTGCGGCTCGACCCCGACACCCTCGGATACCAGAGCGAGCAGGAACTGCTGGTGTCCACCGAGCTGGGTAACAACTTCCACCACGGCGGTGAACTCCAATTCGACCCGCAGGGCGAATACCTGTACTGGGCGGTGGGCGACAACACCGAGGGCGATAACGCGCAGGACCTGAGTAACATTCACGGCAAGATCCTGCGCCTCGACCGCAACGGCGAAGCCCCGAGCACCAACCCGTACTTCAACACTCCCGGTGCCATCAAGCAGATCTACGCCACCGGGTTCCGCAACCCGTTCCGGTTCACGTTCACCCCGAACGGCAAGCTGCTGGTCGCCGATGTCGGTGAAGCAGAGTGGGAGGAACTCAACGTCGTCACCCCCGGCGGCAACTACGGCTGGCCGTCCGAAGAAGGCGAGTGCGACGACTGCGAGTACGTCAACCCGATCTACGCTTACCCGCACTCCGCGCCGCCCGCCAACGCCGGCTCCATCACCGCCGTCCTCGTCTACACGGGCACAACGCTTCCCGACGAGTACCGCAATAAGGTCTACATCGCCGACTACTCGGTCGGGTGGATCAAGGAGCTGACGTTCGACCAGGAGTTCACCAGCCTGATCAGCGAGCGGACCTTCGACAGCAAGGCCGGCACCACCGTCAAACTCGACCAGAGCCCGGACGGAAACATCTACCAGCTCAACATCTATCCCGGTCAGCTGTCGGTGATCCGGCCCTCTGGCGGCAACCGGGGCCCGACGGCCGTCATCACCGCCTCGCCCACCTCCGGTGCTGGCAGCGAGCTGACGGTGAATTTCTCCGCCGACCAGTCGACCGACCCCGACGGTGATCAGCTGCAGTACCGCTGGACCTTCGGCGACGGACGCACCTCAGAGGAGGTGAACCCGACGATCAAGTTCACCAACACCACCGGCGCCTACACCGCCTACAACGTGACGCTGACGGTCACCGACGGCGACAAGACGAGCACGGCGACCCAGCGGGTCGTCGTCGGCAGCACAGCGCCCACCGCCACCATCAAGGACACGCTGCCCGCCAAGTACGACGCCGGCGACACCATCACCTTCGAAGCCGAAGGTTTTGACCTCGAAGACGGTGCCCTGCCGCCGGAGGCATACAAGTGGACTGTCGTGTTCCACCATGCCGAGCACACACATCCGTTCCGCGACAACATCATCGGCACCAGCGGCAGCGTCACCATCCCCCGCACCCGTGACCAGCTCGGCAACACCTTCTACCGGGTGTCGCTGACGGTCACCGACAGCAGCGGCCTGTCCACCACCACCTTCAAGGACATTCATCCCAACACGGTCGAGTTGACGTTCACCGCCAGCCATCCGGATGCGGCGTTCACCGTCGACGGTGTCCGGTATGTCGGCTCGCACGTCATCGAGGACGCGGTCGTGGGCGTCGAGCGCGTGGTCAGCGCGCCGTCGCCGCAGGCAGCCGACGGCGGGCAACTCGTGTACGTCGGGTGGTCCGACGGTTTGGGGCAGAGCCACACCATCACCACACCCGAGGACGCCACGGAATACACGGTGACCTACAACTTCGTCCCCGCCAACGCCGTGGTGGTCTAGGCCCCACTCCAGGACGGCGGCCGGCGATCGGCCCACGGCGCCGCCGCCTCCAATTGTGCGGCGAGTTGCAGCAGCACGGTCTCGTCGCGTGCCATCAACTGCACACCGATCGGCAGTCCGTCATCGGTAATCCCCAGCGGTAGCGAGATCGCCGCCCGGCCCGTGACATTGGCCAGCGATGTCCACCCCGTCGTCGCGAACTCGACGTCGAAGAACGCCCGCGTGGTGCCGCGCGGCTGATCCAGCAGCGCGTAGGGCGGTGGCGCCGTCAGCAGCGTCGGGACCAGCAGCACGTCGTAACCGGCCATTCCAGAAGCGAACCGGCGGGTCTGGGCGTGGATCGCCGCGATGGCCTGCGCGTACTGCAGCCCCGTCGTGGTGAAGCCCTCGCGCACCATCACCCAGGTGCTCGCCTCGAACTCGTCCTCGGCCGGTTCGCGACCGAGGTGGTCGGTGGCGAGCGCGTGCAGTTGGGCATTGCTGACCGTGTGCAGCACCGCGATCGCGTCGGTCACCGCATCGGAATCGACTGTGGGAGCGCCGGAGTCGACAGCATGGCCGAGCTCGCCGAGCAGACCTGCCGTCTCCTCGACGGCGGCGATCACCGCCGGGTCGGTCGACGGCCCGGGGAACGGTGAGGCGGTGGTCGTCAGAATGCGTTGTCGCGTGGGCCTTTCCGCGACGGCATCCAAGTACGTGCGCGGTGGCGGCGGGGCGGCATACGGGTCTCCGTCAGCGCTGCCCGCGATGACGTCGAGCAGGGCGGCGCTGTCGCGCACCGTCCGCGTGAGCGCGTGCCCGTTGACGAGGCCCTCCAGGCCGTGACCCGCGCCCGGCGCGAACGAGCTGCGGCCGCGGCGCGGTTTGAGCCCGACCAGCCCGCAACACGATGCAGGCACCCGGATCGAACCGGTGCCGTCACCGCCCGAGGCGGCCGGCACCACGCCGGCGGCCACCGCGGCGGCCGAACCTCCGCTGGAACCTCCCGGTGTGGCCGTCGGCGACCAGGGATTGACCGTCGGGCCGAAAAGCGAAGGCTCCGTGGTGCAGTGGTTACCCCACTCGGGGGTGTTCGTCTTGCCGAAGACGACGAGGCCCGCCGACAGGTACTGCTCCACCACCCAGTCGGTCTGCGTCGCGACGTGGGTGCGCAACGCCCGCGACCCCATCGCCTCCGGTGTCCCGGCGAGCGAGGCACCGAGATCCTTGAGCAGAAACGGCACACCGGCCAACGGACCCGACGCACCCCGCCGCGCGGAACCCGACGCATCCAGCGCCGCGGCCTGGTCCCGGCCGCGGTCAAAGAGATCGGTGATGACGGCGTTGAGTGGCCGTGACGCCTCGAGCCGGATGATCGCCGCCTCGAGCAGCTCAGTGGCCGTGAGTTCGCCGGCGGCGACCAGCGCGCCCTGGCCGATCGCGTCAAGATCGGCCAGCGCGCGGGCTTGCCCGGAGTCCATGGCTTCGCAATCCTGGTGCCTCAACACCTGACCGGCAACCGGAGCCGACAACGGCTGCGCTGCGAAGACGCGCCCGGTGACCGACACTTGAGCCGTGTTCTCGCTCACGGGTAGGTCGGTTGTCGTCACCGGCGGCAGCAAGGGAATCGGCCGCGGCATCGCCGCGGTCTTCGTCGAAGCCGGTGCGAACGTCGCAATCTCCGCCCGGTCGGCCGGCGACCTCGACGACGCGGTGGCGGCGCTCGACGGTCTCGGCGACGGCAAGGTGATCGGTGTCCAGGCCGACGTCAGCGACCCCGAGTCGTGCGGCGCGATGGCGGATGCCGTCATCGAATCCTTCGGTGGCATCGACGTTCTGTGCGCCAACGCCGGCATCTTCCCCGAGGCGCCGCTGGCCTCGATGACGCCTCAGCAGCTCGCCGAGGTACTCGACACCAACGTCAAGGGCACCGTTTTCGCCGTGCAGTCCTGCCTGCCCGCGCTGATCGCATCGGGCCGGGGCCGCGTGGTCCTGACGTCGTCGATCACCGGGCCCATCACCGGGTTTCCCGGCTGGTCGCACTACGGCGCATCGAAGGCGGCGCAGTTGGGGTTCATGCGCACCGCCGCGATCGAACTCGCGCCGCACGCGATCACCGTCAACGCGATCCTGCCGGGCAACATCCTCACCGAAGGACTCGCCGACCTCGGCGACGACTACCTCGCCGGGATGGCGCGCGCGATCCCCGCCGGCGCGCTCGGCACCCCTGCCGACATCGGCTACCTCGCCGCGTTCCTCGCCTCCGACGAGGCCGGGTATCTCACCGGCCAGGCGATCGCGGTGGACGGCGGGCAGGTGCTGCCCGAATCGCCCGACGCGCTCACCGCCTGACCCACACCCGCTAACCTCTTCGCTTAGCTACTTTCCGCAGTGCCTCGACCGGCGGAAACGTGCCTGACGTGGGCAAATTTGCTTGATCCTTCACGTAAGTGAACTTCTCGCAGGTAGGCGGCGTCTAACGACAATCGCGAACCGTTTACCCTGAGCTTCAGTTATTGACGCATCGTCTGAGATATTGTCGATCGTGCGTTACTGAGCTAATGGGGGTACGGGATGGGATACAGCGGCTACATCGGTCGAGTCGGGGCGCTCGCGGTCGCGCTGGGGATCGGGTTCGCGGTGGGGTCGCCTGCCGGCGTCGTGTGGGCGGAGCCGACGGACGGCAGCGCGGCGGATTCGAACCCGTCCGCCGACCAGTCGGCCGATTCCCCCACGAAGCCAGAAGCCGCCGCCGGCGACGAGTCGACCGAGCCGGAACCGGAAACCGACCCGGTCGAGGAACTCGACGATGCGGTGGAGTCGGACCCGGACGATGCGACGCCGCCGACGGTGGAGCCTGATCCCGAGCCTGAGCAGGTAGACGAACCGGCGGCAAAGGTCGACAAGAACGACAAGAACGACGCGCTCAACGCCGAACCGACCGAACCTGCATACGCCAACCGGGTCTCCGGCCCGTCGGCCGCGGCGACACCTGCGGACGTGCCTGATTCGCAATTCCGGTCGGCCGGCGAACCCGTCGAGCAGCCGGTCGAGGCACCGGCGGAGCAGTTCGTCGCCGCCACGCTCCTCCAAGAGGATCAGCAGGAACAGGAGAATCAAGAAGCACAGGCGCCCGTCCCAGCGCCGACTCCCCCGCCCTCGATCTTCACCGCGCTCAACACCCTTGTGGCGCCGGCGATCTCGGCGTTCTTCGGTGCGCTGTCGGACAATCCGACGTCGTCGCCGCTGGCGTGGCTGTTCGCGGCCTTCGCCCGCAGGGACGTCGGCGAAACCACCGCGGCCGCCGCGGCCAACCAGTCGCCCACGGTATCGACCGAATTCGACTCGCCGGCCGCCGCGACGGGCGCCGTCACCGGCACGATCGTCGCCGTTGACCCCGAGGGCAACAAGCTCACCTACAAGCTCACGTCGGCGCCCGCTGACGGCACCGTGACGTTCAACGCCAAGACCGCGACGTTCACGTACACCCCGACGACCGCTCAGCGCATCCTGGCCGCCACCACACCCGAGCTCGACACGGTCGCGATGACGGTGACGGTCTCCGACGGGACCAACAACGTCGTGCAGGTCATCGACGTCCCGGTGGGCGAGGCGCCGATCGCGAAACTGGCCGACATCGGCCCCATCAACGACTCCACGGCCGTCGTCACCACCGCGACGCGCGCCTACGTGACCAACCGGGCCGCCGGCACCGTGACGGTCATCGACACGGTGAACAACACCGTCGTCGGCACGCTGGCCGCCGGTCCGACGCCCGACGCGCTGGCCATCAAGCCCGACGGCACCCGCCTGTACGTCTCGAGCGCGGAAAACAACACGGTCACCGTGCTCAACACGGCGACCGGCGCCGTCGTCAAGACCATCGCCGTCACCTCCCCCAAAGCGATGGCGATCAGTCCGCGCGGCGACGTGCTGTACGTCGCAACGGACTCCGGCACGCTCACCCGGATCAACACGACGTTCAACTCGATCGACTCCGTCGCGAAGCTACCCGCCGGGACAAAGCCGACCGGCCTGGTGGTCGGCTCGGACGGCGCCACGGCCTACGTCATCGGCACCAAGCCCGACGGCACCGGCTCGGTCTCCGTAACGCGGTACGCCTGGTTCTCGACCCAGACCAGCGCGTTCGCCGAATCACCCGCCTCCCCAACGAGTATCGCGATCAGTCCGGACAACAAGCGCCTCTACGTCGGCGCGGCCGACGGCACACTGACCGTCTACGACACCGGTTCCCGCGCGGTGCTCGGCTCGTACAACACCATCGGCGAGGACCCGATCACCGGCCTGACCGTCAGCCGCGACGGCACCATGGTCACCGCGGTCAACCAGCGCGGCTGGGTGCTGACCGTGGAACCGAAAACCGGTGAGCTGCTGCGGATGTTCTGGACCCGTCCGGAGGTGGACCCACTGTCAGCGGCGTCGAGGATGGCCGCCACCCCGGACGGCCGACAGTTGTACATCACCAACTCCGACGCCGGCACCGTCTACGCGGTGTCGCTCATCGGCCCGAACACCGCCCCCACCACCGCTGCCCCGACCACGCACGCACCCAACACGACGACGGGCGCCGTCACGGGCAAGATCGTGGCCGCCGACGTCGACAAGGATCCGCTGACCTACGCGGTCACCAGTGGCCCGACCAAGGGCAAGCTCACGCTCAAGACCGACGGCACGTTCACCTACACACCCACCGCCGCGGCGCGCCACGCGGCGGCCGTCGCCGACGAGTCGCTGAAGACCGATTCGTTCACCGTGGCGGTGTCCGACGGCCGCGGCGGCGTGGCCTACTCGACCGTCGAGATCGACATCTCGGCGACCAACAAAACCCCGACGGTCACCAAAACGGTTGGCAATCCGAACAGTTCGACCGGGGTGGTCACCGGGAAGATCTCCGCCAGCGACGGCGACAAGGATGCGCTGAGCTACGCGGTGACCAGCGGACCCGCCAAGGGCACGCTGACGCTGGCGCCCAACGGGTCGTTCACGTACACACCGACGGCGGAGGCGCGCCGCGAGGCAGCCAGAACCGGTGCCCCGGCGACGGCCACACAGGACACGTTCTCCCTCACCGTCGACGACGGGCACGGTGGCGTCGTTCCGGTGACGGTGACCGTCAAGGTCAGCCCGCTGAACTCGAAGCCGACCGGCGTCACGGCGGCCGACGTGTGGGCCAACCCGAACAGCGGCGTCGTCACCGGCAAGTTGTCCGCGACCGACGCCGACAACGACACGCTGACCTACTCCGTGTCCGCCCCGAAGACGGGCACGCTCGTCGTCGGCGAGGACGGTCGGTTCGCCTACACGCCGACCGACGCCGCGCGCCGGGCCGCGTCATCGCCGTGGGCCGCACCATGGAACAAGCAGGAGACCGTCACGGTCACCGTCACCGACGGATACGGCGGTACGGCGACTTACAAGCTCAACCTGACGATCCGGCCGTACGGGCACGTCAACGCGGCCCCGACGAACCCCACTGCGACGGTGAGTGATCCGACGCTGGCGATCGGCACGGTGACCGGCGTCGTGTCCGTCGTCGACCCCGAGCGCGACGCCCTCACCTACACGGTGGAGACCGGCCCGACGAGGGGTGTGGTCAAGGTCGACGCGGCGACAGGCGCGTTCACCTATGTGCCGGACGTCGAATCCCGTTACGCGGCAGCAGCTTCGCCGAGCAACGCAACCGACACCTTCACCGTCACCGTCAGCGACGGCTACGGCGGCACCACGACCACGACCGTCGTGGTGGCGGTCGCTCCGCCGGACACGGCGGCGTCGGCGATCGACCAGCGCGCGACGACGGTGGCCGTGGCCACCCCCGAGTTCTGGTGGTACTCCGACGAGGACCTCGCCACAGGTCTGGACCTCATGAAGGAATCCGGGGTGGACACCATCCGGATCCTGATCCCCTGGTTCCTGGTGGAACCCGAGGACGACGTGTGGACCTGGGACCGCACCGACCGACTAGTGTACGGCGCGCGGGACCGCGGCATCAAGGTCCTCGCCGTGCTCAACCATCCGCCGGAGTGGGCCGTGACACCCGGCACCGATCCGCTCGTCGGCTCCCCCGCCGACCCGGCCGAGTACGCGGAGTACGTCGGCATGGTGGCGACCCGGTACAAGGGTGAGGTGGGGGCCTACGAGATCTGGAACGAACCCAACGGCCAGATGTTCTGGCAGCCGAAGCCGAACGCCGCCGACTACACCAAGCTGCTGCAGGCCGCCTATCCAGTGATCAAGGAGATCGATCCGGACGCGGTGGTCATCGCCGGTTCGATCGGCGCCATCCTCGACGAGGGCGACTGGGCCACCGACTCGGTGCGCTTCCTGAAGGAGATGTACGAGGCGGGCGCGGCCGGCTACTTCGACGCGCTGTCCTACCATCCGTACCACTACACGACGCCGTTCTCGACGGGCGCCTGGCTGCAGGGCTCACCGATCAACCAGCTCGACGAGATGCGCGCCCTGATGACCGCGCACGGCGACGGCAACAAGAAAATCTGGGCCACCGAATACGGTCAGCCGGCATCGGTGGAGTCCGAAGTGAACCAGGCCTACTACATCGCGGACTTCCTGCAGGCCTGGCGCGACCTGGATTACGCGGGTCCGGCGTTCATCCACACCATCCGCGACCTCCCGCCGGAGATCGAGAACCCGGTCGAGGAGTCCCTCGGACTGTGGCGGTGGGACTGGTCGAGGAAACTGGCGCTCGGCGTCGTCGAGACCATCATCGAGGAGAACAAGGAGCGGCTGAACCAACCGCCGAGCGAGCTGTAGCTACAGCGGAAGGCTTGTGCCCGTTTCCTTCTCGGCGAACTCCCACAGTCGGCGCGCGTCCTCGTAGTCGCACGCCGCCGCGGCCCTGCCGCTGAGCGTCGGAGCGCCCTTCAGGCCCAGCCTGCTGTCGATGCCCACGTAGCTGCCGGGCGGGATCGGCTCGGTCATGCAGTACAGGGTCGGCGCGGCACCCGCGTCGGTGTCGTTGGCGAGCACGATCGCCGAGGCCTTGACCACCGTGTGAAGCGCTGCCATCACAGGCTTCTCAGAGACGTTGGACAAGTTGGAGGCCACCCAGCCGGGGTGGGTCAGGTAACTGCGCACCGGTGAATCGGCCTCGCGGAGACGGCGGTCCAGTTCGAGGCCCCACAGCATCACCGCGAGCTTGGAGCGGGCGTACGCCGGGAACGCCGACCACTTGGCCCAGCGCAGGTGGGGGTCGTCGAAGTCGATCGTGGCCCGCTTGTGCGCGTCGGAACCGACGTTGATGATCTGCGACCGGACCCGGGGGAACAGCAGGTTGGTCAGCGCGAACGGCCCGAGGAAGTTGGTGCCGAGGGTGTTCTCGAAACCGTCGACGGTCTCCGCGCGTTTCTGCGCGACGACGCCCGCGTTGTTGATCAGGATGTCGACGTCGCCGTCGAGCAGCTCCGGGAACGCCCGCACCGACGACTGATCGGCCAGATCGAGTCTGAGCACCGAGGTGTCTCCGCCCATTTCGGCCGCGCGTTGCGCGCCGAGTTCGAGGTTGCGCACCGCGAGCACCACATGGGCACCGGCACGAGCCAGCGCTGTTGCGGTCGCCAGGCCCACGCCGTTGGTCGCGCCGGTGACGATGATTCGCTGTCCGCTCAGATTGCCGAGTCGGCTCGGCGACCAGTTCGTAGCCACGGTCAGAGACTAGCGAGGCGCCTGTCGGTGTCCCGACACCGCTGCCCGGACCGCTCGGCAACGCCATTCCGGCGTCGGCCCGCATTTCGTTCCGTCGAGTAACCGAAATCAGCAAGATCAAGATCGAAGTTTGCCACGGGCGCGTTTGTCCGGCGCAATAACCAGGCTTATGTCGCATTACCGCGGCAAACAGTTTTGCCATCACTGATCGTCCCCGACGCATTCGGCGGCGGCGCAAATCGCCTGTTCACAGCACGGACAAGATCATTTGCAAACCGCCCGCGACAAGCGCATATTTGATTTACGTTGATGTCAATTCCCGGTGCGCTGAACCCAGTGCAAGCGGGGGGAGTTCTTGCGGGCAATTGCCCAGCTAACACTGAACGATGGGGGTCCCGGCGCATGGGATACAGCAATTACGTCGGGCGAGTAGGTGCGCTCGCGGTCGCGTTGGGAGTCGGCTTCGCGGTCGCCTCGCCCGCCGGAATTGCGTGGGCGGACACCGAGACCACGGCAACCGAATCGGAGTCGCCGACCGACAGCCAAGCCGCAGATGCGCCGAACGCTGACGGCCCCGCCTCCGAAAACTCCGCACCGACCGGAACCCCCACGAGCGACGACACGGCCCCGTCGGACCAGGACGACGACCCGACATCGCCGACCTCGCAGACCGTCGAGGTCGCGCCCGGCGTGACCGTCTCCAGCTCGGGTGGTGCGAACACCTCCACGCACGGCGGCACCGCCGACGATGTCGAGAATGCCGAGGTTCTGCCGGAGGTCGCCGCACCCGCGCAGGCCGACAAAGGGTCGGACACCAGCGACCGGACCGAGCCGGCGACGAGCACGACGCCCGCGTCTCATGTGTCCGCGCACACCGTGCAGGCGTCGACGGCGCCGGCGGCAGAGACGGTCGTGGAGCCGGGGCCGGCGAGCGTGGTCATCACCGATTCGGCCGACACCGGCGACACGGCCGCGCAGCCGTCGACCACTAGCGCGCCCGCCGAGCCGCCGACGTTCGCCGACGCGGTCGTCAAAGCCTTTGTCACACCGCTGGTGTCGCGGATCCTCGCGGCGTTTCCCGGCGATCCGGCCACCAACCCGCTCGGCTGGCTGCTGCTCGCCGCCGCGCGCCGAGAGCTCGACGCCACCGTCGAACCCACGGCCGCGCGGACGGCGGCGATGCTGACCACGTCCGTGTCCGACAGCGCGGCACCGACCGTCGGCGTCACGCTGGACGCGCCGCTGCCGGCCACCGGGGCCGTCACCGGCCAGATCGTCACCGACGGCTTCGCCGGTGGCTCGCTGTCCTACACCGTGACCGGCGCACCCGCCGCGGGCAAGCTCGTGTTCGACGCTGCGACAGCGAAATTCACCTACACGCCGACGACCTCGCAGCGCCTCGACGCCGCCACCACCGCCGCGGCGGACACCGTGGCGATGACGATCACCGTCACCGACGGCACCACCAGCGTGGCCACCGTCGTCGACATCCCGGTGGCCGCCTATCCGATCTCCAAGACCACCGACCTCGGCGCGGTCGACAACGCCCACAGCATCGCGGTCGCCGGTAACTACGCCTACGTCACCAACAAGGCCGCGGGCACGGTGACCGTGATCGACACGACCACCAATGCGGTCGTGCGCACCTACGCCGTCGGCGCCTCCCCCGACGGCGTCGCCGTCAAACACGATGGCAGCCGGCTGTACGTGTCGAGCTCCGAAGGCAACACGGTCAAGATCATCAACACCGCCAACGGCAAGGTGGTCAAGACGTTCAAGGTCACCGCCCCCAGCGCGATCACCGTCAATGCGTCCGCCTCGACGCTGTATGCGACCAGCCTCACCGGCGGCACGGTCACCAAGATCAACCTGAAGTGGTTCTCGTCGTCGACGGTCAAACTGCCGGCGGGGTCGCGCCCGACCGACGTCGTCGTCGGCCCAGACGACCGGATCTACGTCGTCAGCCGCAACGCCGACGGGGTCGGCTCGATCGCGGTGCTGGGCGCCTCGTCGAAGGCCGCGACGGCCGTGCTCGAATTGCCGGACGGCACAGGGTCGTTGGCGCTCGGCGCAGACGGCAAGCGGTTGTACGTCACCGCGGCCGACGGCAAGGTCCACGTGATCGACACCGCCACCACGTCGATCGTCGCGAGCCACTCGGTGAGCGGTGTCCCCGCGGCGGTCACGGTCAGCAAGGACGGCAGCACGCTGCTGGTCACCGATTCCGCCGGCGTGGTGTCCGCCCTCGATGCGGCAACGGGTGCACTGCTCGGCACCGTCAGCACGCGCCCGTCGCTGGCCGAGATGTCCCTGCCGTCACGGACCGTCGCCAGCCTCGACGGCACCAAGCTCTACGTCACCGACCCCGGCTCCGGCCGCATCTACGCCGTCGCGCTGCCCCCGATCAACAGCGCGCCCGAAGCCGGTGCACCACAACTGGGCGCACCGGTGACGAAGACGGGTGCGGTCAGCGGTCACGTCGGCGCGGTGGATCCCGACGGCGATCCACTCAAGTACGGCCTGGCCTCCGGCCCGGCGAGGGGCAAGGTAACGGTCAAGGCCGACGGCACATTCACCTACACCCCCACCGCCCAGGCCAGGCACGCCGCCTCCGCCGTCGGCGCGGGCGCGCTGACCACCGACTCGTTCACGGTGACCGTGGCCGATGGCAGGGGGGCAACCAGCCTCGCCACGGTCACCGTGGACATCTCCCCCACCAACGCCGTACCGGTCGTGAAAGTGTCTGTCGGCAAGCCGAACTCGACGACCGGCGCGATCGCCGGCAGCGTGACGGCCAGCGACGGCGACAAAGATGCCCGCACCTACACCGCGACCGTCCCGCCGGCCAAGGGCACGCTGGTGCTCGACGCGGTCACCGGGAAGTTCACCTACACCCCGACCGCTGCGGCCCGCCACGACGCCGCCAAACTCGGTGCACCGGCCACCGCGAAGGCCGACACGTTCACCGTCAAGGTCGACGACGGGCACGGCGGCGTCGTCGAGAAGACGGTCAGCGTGACGATCACCCCGGTCAACGCCAAACCCGCTGCGCCGACGGTCAACTCGTCGCTGGACGAGACGACCGGTGAAGTGGTCGGCACGGTCAAGTTCACCGACGGGGACGCCGACAAGCTGACCTACACGGCGACCGCCGGCAAGAAGGGCGTCTTCTCGATCGACGCCAACGGCAACTTCACCTACGCGCCGACCGCGGCCGCGCGGCAAGCGGCGGGCGCGGCGGGCGCCAAGGCCGCCGCCAAGGTCGACACCGTCACCGTCACCGTCACCGACGGCTACGGCGGCACCGCGACGGTCACGCTCAACCTGACGGTGACGCCCGCACTTGCGCAGTCCGGCAACGGATACGAGGCGTCGAACCCGACGGCGGCGATCGGGACCGTGATCGGGAAGGTGACCGCGGTGCCCGCCGCCGACGGGCCGACCTTCGTCCTCGGTACCGGTCCGACCAAGGGACTGGTGAAGGTCGACGCGGCGACGGGGTCGTTCACCTACGTGCCGAACGTCGACGCCCGCTACGCCGCCGCCAAGACCGCCGGCGTCGACACCGACACGTTCACGGTCAACGTCACCGACGCGCTGGGGTTGAAGACCACGGTGACCGTCCGGGTCGAGATCGCGCCGCCGCTGGCGTCGAACATGGACCAGCGTGCCACGACGATCGCGGTGACCGCGCAGGAGATGTACTTCTACAACCAGGCCGACACCGACCGCGCCCTGGACCTGTTGAAGGAGGCCGGTGTCACCAACATCCGCATCCTGGTGCCGTGGATGAGCGTCGAGTTCCTCGACGACGTGTGGACCTGGGGTGCGGTGGACCGGATGGTCAACGGCGCCGCCGCGCGCAACATCGAGGTGCTCGCGGTGCTGAACTCTCCGCCGGTGTGGGCGTCGGTGAAAGATGTGCCGCTGCTGTCGGGCCGACCGGCCAAGGTGGAGGAGTTCGCCGAGTACGCCGGCAAGGTCGCCGCCCGGTATGCGGGCAAGATCTCGGCCTACGAGATCTGGAACGAGCCGAACTACTGGGGCTTCTGGGCGCCCGGCCCGAACCCGGCGCAATACGCCGAACTGCTCAAGGCCGCATACCCGGTGATCAAGGCCGCCGACCCGAGCGCGGTCGTGCTCGCCGGTTCCGTCGCCTCGGTCATCGACTTCCTGAACATCACCATGAGCCCGGTGCGGTTCATCAAGGAGATGTACGCGGCCGGTGCGGCAGGCTATTTCGACGCCATCGCCTTCCACCCGTACCTGTACGGCATGCAGTTCTCCAAGGGTGGCTCGACGGTCAACGCACCGCTGTGGCAGGCCAAGGAGATCTACAAGCTGATGGTCGCCAACGGCGATGGCAACAAGAAGATCTGGGCCACCGAGTACGGCCAGCCGTCGCACCTGGTGTCCGAGGACAGCCAGGCCGCCTACATCGCCGACTTCCTGCGCAGCTGGCGCAACCAGTCGTGGGCGGGCCCGGCGTTCATCCAGACCATCAAGGACAACGACGAGGCGGACCCGAACGCCGCGAACATGGGATTGTTCCGCAAGGACTGGACCCCGAAGGCGGCGTGGAGCACGCTCCTCGAGCTCATCGAGGAGAACGCCCGGCTGCTGACCTGAGTTACGGCGCGAAGGCTGCGACGACGTCGGCCACGCGGCGCACCTGGTCGATGTCGGAACTGGTTGGGATCAGGTGGATTTCGTCGGTGCCGATGTCCTCGAAGCGGCGCAGCACGTCGAGCAGCTGACGCTCGGTGCCCGCCCAGCCCGTGGTGGGCGCCATCGCGTCCACGATGTCGCCGGGGATCCAGTTCATGTAGCGGCGCAGGTGGCGGTGCACCTGGTCGCGCGGTTCGTCGCCCTGGCCGATCGCGAACCAGAACGACGTCGCCAGGTGCGGTGCGGGCTTGCCCGCCTCGGCCCACGCGGTGCGGGCGACGTCGAACAGTTCGTTCTGCCGCTGCACGTCGAGGTCGAGCGTGGTTCCGGCCAGGCCCTCGGCCCACCCGGCCGCGCTGCGCAGCGTCTTGGGCCCGATCGTGCCGACCAGGAGCGGCGGCCCGCCGGCCTGCACCGGTGGCGGTCCCACCGGGACGACGGATTCGGTGACCCGCTCACCGGCCCAGATCCGCTTCATCACCGCGACGCGTTCGGCCATGCCCCGGATGGTCTGGGTGGCCGGGTCCGCGCCGGCGGCGCGGTAGTCCTCCTCGCGGCCTCCGACGCCGAGGCCGACCGTGAGCCGGCCGCCGCTGAGCATGTCACCGGTCGCCAGCGCCTTGGCCAGCATCACCGGATCGTGCAGTTGCGGCACCACAACCGTCGTCACCAACCGGACCCGGTCGGTCCACGCGGCCAGCGACCCGAGCAGGGTCATCGAGTCGGGGTTGTCGAACGCGATGCGCTCACCCCAGCACAGCGACGAGAACGGCCCGCCGTCGATGAGCCGCGCCCAGGATTGCAGCGTGGCCGCGTCGAGATCAGGCTCCATCACCGGCATCGTCATTCCGAGTTGCACGACCGCGATTCTGGCACGGCTGGCAGCATGAACGGCATGCCCACCGGCGTGCCCGAGTTTCGGCTGCGCGCACCCACGGCCGAACTGCTGACCCTGCCGTGGGAACGCCCGCTGTCGGAGTGGACCGTGCCCGACGTACCGCTGCGCGACATCGCCGTCGGCCCGAGCCGCCACCTGGTCAAGTTCGTCGAGGCCGACGGCCACCTGTGGGCGGTCAAGGACATGCCGCCGCGGATCGCGGACAAGGAGTACGCGGTGCTGCGCAGGCTCGAGGACATGGGGCTGCCCGCGGTGCGGCCCGCCGGGCTGGTGCGCCAACCGCAGTTCGACACCGCGATCCTCGTGACCCGATATCTCGACGGGTCATGGCAGTACCGGCGGTTGTTCAAGCGGCTGCCGCCCGATCAGCCCAAGCACCGCGCCCGGTTGTTCGACGCGATGGCCAACCTGATGGTCGAGTTGCACCGCCACGGCGTGTTCTGGGGAGACTGCTCGCTGGCCAACACGCTGTTCAGCCGCGACGGCCAGGTGCTGCAGGCGTCGCTGGTCGACGCCGAGACCAGCGAGGTGCACCCGTCGCTGTCGGACGGCCAGCGCGAACACGACATCGACATCCTGGTGGAAAACGTCGCCGCCGGAATGGTCGACCTCGTCGAGCAGCTCGGCCGCTCCGAGCTCGAGGACACGATGATCGAAGAGGCCCTCGACATTCGCGGTCGCTACGAACAACTTTGGGCGATCCTGCACGCCGAACCGGTGTTCGCGCTGGCCGACCGCTACCACGTCGAGGGCACCATCCGCAGGCTCAACGACCTCGGCTTCGCCGTCGACGAGATCGCGCTGGCACCGTTGAGCACCGAGTCCGAGCAGTTGCAGCTGCGGGTCGCGGTCGGCGACCGGCGCTATCACGCACAGCACCTGCGCGAGCTGACCGGACTCGATGTCGGTGAGGGGCAGGCCCAGATCCTGCTCGGCGATCTGCGGACCTACCAGAGCCTGCTGAGCCGTGAGGCCGGCCACGACGTCGACGAGTCGACCGCGGCGCGGCTGTGGGTGATGGAGGTCGCCACCCCGGGGATGCACCGCGCGCACGCCGCGATCGGCAACACCGGTTCAGCAATCCAGGCCTACTGCGACCTGCTGGAGGTCCGCTGGCTGTTGAGCGAGCGGGCCGGACGCGACGTGGGCACCGAGGCGGCGCTGGCGGCCCTCGCCCGCGGGGTCATCCCCACCGACTCGGCCGCCAAGATGGCCGTCGCCGAGACCCCGACCGCGCCGATGGCGCGCATCGAACTCGACGACGACTGACCGCGCGGGGGTTTTCCCCCGGCAAACCGGCGGGGAAACGGTGTGTCGCGGGCCGCCGCGAATCCATAGGTTGAAGGCATGGTCTTGGGCACAGTTTCGGTCACCGACCCTCCCACGGAGGCCGCTGCGACTCCCGTGCGCAGCGCGCCGCCGCACCGCCGCCCGTTCGGTCTGGTGCCGACGGCGTCGATGATCACCGGCGCCGCGATCGCCACGGTGTGGTTCTGGGTCCCGCTGACGCTGTTCGTCGTCGGGATTTCCTCGATCCCCAGCGTGATCGGTTTTGCGTTCGCGTCGGTGGTGTTCGTCTATCTGGTCCGCGGGGTGGACTGGCTCGAGCGCCTACGCAGCGAGGCGGTGTTCGGCATGGGCATCGGGGTGCCGCCGCGTCGGTTGTCGCACTACACCGGATTTCAGCGCTGGCTGCACCAGCTGTGGCTGGATGTCAGCAGCGTCCGGTTCTGGAAAGCGTTGGCCCACCACTACTTGCGGATGGTCTACGACCTGCTCGCCGTGGGGATCACGTTCGCGCTGCTGGCGTTCGCGGTGCTCGGGCCGGCGGCGGCGATGGCGATCGACCAGAGCGACGACGACGCCGGGCTCAGTTTCCTGCCCGTGCCGGTGGCGTGGCTGCTGGCGCTGGTGGCGGTGGCCGCCGCGGCCGCGATCCTGATCGTCGCGCCGGTACTCGACGCGGCGATCGACCGGTGGCTGTTGCCGCCGTCGTCGACGGCCGCGCTGCAGCATCAGGTCAGCGCGCTGGCCGACGCGCGCGAGGGTGCGGTGTCGTCGGCGCAGACCGAACGCCACCGGGTCGAACGCGATCTGCACGACAGCGTGCAGCCGCGGTTGGTGAGCCTGGCGATGACGATCGGGTTGGCGCAGACCAAGTTGGACACCGACCTGCCTGCGGCCAAGACGCTGATCGCCGAGGCGCACGAGGACGCCAAGAGCGCCCTGGTGGAACTGCGCAACGTGGTGCGTGGCATCGCGCCGACGATCCTGTCCGACCGCGGCCTGGACGCCGCGCTGTCGTCGGTGGTGCAGCGTTCGCAGCACATGGGAGTGCCGACGACACTCGATGTGCAGCTGCCGCGGCGGCTGCCCGACGAGGTCGAGGCATGCGCGTATTTCGTTGTCGCCGAGGCGTTGACGAACGTCGTCAAGCATTCCGGCGCCACCCAGGCGATTGTGACCGTGCGCTACGACGACGCCTCCGACCAGCTGTCGGTGTCGGTGTTCGACAACGGCGCGGGCGGCGCCCGGATCACCTCCGACGACGAGGCCACCGGCCTGCGCGGCCTCGAGGACCGCGTGCGCGCCGCCCGCGGCACGTTCACCGTGTCCAGCCCGTTGAGCGGGCCCACCGTCGTGACCGCGGTGCTGCCATGCGCATAGTGATCGCCGAGGACTCCGCGCTGTTGCGGGCGGGCATCGAGCGCATCCTCACCGACGCCGGCCACGAGGTCGTCGCCGGTGTGCCCGACGCGACGAACCTGCTGCGGTTGGTCAACGAGACGCGCCCCGATCTGGCGATCCTCGACGTGCGGATGCCGCCCACCTTCACCGACGAGGGCATCCGGGCCGCGGCGCTGCTGCGCAGCCAGAACCCGGAGTCGCCGGTGCTGGTGCTGTCGCACTACGTCGAAGAGCGCTACGCCGCCGACCTCATCGCCTCGGACACCAGGGGTTTCGGCTATCTGCTCAAAGACCGGGTCGCCGACGTGCCCGCCTTCCTGGACGCCGTCACGGTGGTCGGCGGCGGCGGGACCGTCCTCGATCCGGAGGTGGTGTCGCAGATCCTCGTGCGCTCGCACCGCCGCAACGCGCTCGACGCGCTGACCCCGCGGGAGCTGGAGGTGCTGCAGTTGATGGCCGAGGGCAAGACCAACTCGGCGATCGCGGCGGCCCTGCACGTCTCGGTGGGCTCCGCCGAAAAACACATCGCCTCGATCTTCGCGAAGCTCGACCTGGCTCCCGACGACACCGAGAACCGTCGCGTGCTGGCTGTCCTGCGCTACCTCGAATCCTGAACTCGCGGAAGGAATCCCACGTGACCACCCTCGCTCCCCCACCACCGGCACCGACCAACCCGCCGCCCCCGCTCTCCCCGGGCGGACGGACCGCGTTCCGCGCAGTGCTCATCGTCGCGGCCGCCGCGCTGGTGGCGGGGGCCCTCGTGGGCCTGAGCGCGCTCGCGTGGGGCATCACCAACTTCCGGGTGATCACCGATTCGAAGGCGCTGCCACCGTCCGTGCGCGCCCTCGTGGTGGACACCGGGGAGGTGCCGATGGCGGTCCGGCTCACCACCGACCGCGATGCCGCCGAACCGCGCGCCGACCTGCGGATGGTGAATTCGACACGGGCAGGGGCCAATCCGCTGGAGCTGACCTCCGACCGCAACGAGGCTCGGTTGACCATCACCGGGGAGCCCTCGGAGTTCCTGCAGTGGAGCCGGGCCGGTGAGATCACCGTGGTGTTGCCGCCGGATCTGGCCCGTCGGCTGACGGTCACCGTCGAGCAGAAGAGGGGCGTCGTGATGGCGCAGGCCGACCTCGACCAGCTGATCGCCCGCACCGACGACGGCGCGGTGCTGCTGAGCGGGTCGGCACGCCGCGTCGAGGTCCACAATGTCAACGGCGAAGTGGTGGCGCGCAAGCCGATCGCGGTGACCGAGGCGTTCACCGCCACCACCGTCAGCGGCGACGTCAAGGTCGATTTCGCCGAGGCCGCACCGCGAACCGTCGACGTGAACAGCGAAGACGGCGACGTCATCGTCGGATTGCCTGCCGGCGGGTCCTACGTCGTCAACGCCGACACCGGCGCCGAGCGCGGCGCCACCGTGGTGCGGGTGCCGCGCACGACGGACCGCGCCGCCGCCGACGCGACGGTCACGGCCCGTTCCGAGAACGGCGACGTCGTCATCGACGAGGTGCGCTGACCTTGCGTGTCCGATAGCGGCGGTGGTTGACTCGGAAATTCATGGCTATCACGTTCAATCACACCATCGTCGCGGCTCATGACCGCGCTGAGTCAGCGAGATTTTTCACCGAGTTGTTCGGTCTGCCCGCTGCCAGAGAGTTCGGCCCGTTCCTGGCCGTCGAGCTCAACCACGGTGTGAGCCTGGATTACGCGCAGGTCGCCGAGGGCGAGGACATCCGGCCGCAGCACTACGCGTTCCTGGTGTCCGAAGACGAGTTCACCGCCATCTACGGCCGGATCACCGAGCGCGGGGTGCCGCACTGGGCGGATCCCCGAGGCAGCAGGCCCGGGGAGATCAACCACAACGACGGCGGACGGGGCGTGTACTTCCAGGATCCGGCGGGCCACTACCTGGAAATCCTCACCCGGCCGTACGGCTCGGGCGCGGACTGACCCTCGCCGCGAGCACGTCGACACCGTCGCCGGTCAAGCGGGGCAGCGCATGCGGCCGGTTGCCGAGCACCGACACCAGGTCGGCGGCGCAACCCTGAACAACCGGCCCCGCGTCGCCGTGGGTCCACGCGATGTCGGTGGCGCGCAACCGGATTCGGCGGCTGTTGGCGAATGCCGGAACGAACGGGTTGGGCACCGTCACCTGGGTGTTGAGCACCGCGGCCAGCACATCTCGGCGGGTTCCCGGGGGCCGGCCGAGCGGAAACAGGATGTCGAGTTCGTGCGTGACGTGGTCGCCGAGCAGCAGCTGCGGCGGGAAGATCCGGCCCAGGCCGCGCGGGCGGTCGATCAGGCGGCTCAGCTCGTCGAGCAGGTCGGCGGGCCCGGCCTGCTGAGCCAACGTTTTGGCCAGCGCGGTGTTGGCGCGGTCGAACGAACCCTGGTGCCGCACGAGGGTCGCCGCGAACGTACCGATACCGGTGCGGTAGCCGATCACCAGGTGCGCCAGCACCTCGTGATTGGTCCACGCGTCGCACAGGCTCGGCTGCGCCCATTCATCGGGGCGCAGATCGGCCAGCGCGCTGACCAGGCGGATGTCGTTGTCGCGCAGACGCTCACGCGCAGACATCGAGATGCTCCTGCAGGAACGCGGTCTGGTCGGCGAGCGCCGCCGTCACCTGCGGCGGGTGGTAGATCTCGAAGTGGTCCGCCGCGTAGTGGCGGGCGCGTCCGCGGGGCGCTCGGCGCGCGACCAGTTCGGCGTACGCCGGGTCCATCAGGGTTTCCCGGTCACACACGCATACCAGCAACGGCGCCCTCACCTTTCGCGCGTCCCGGATCGCCGACGTGGTCACCATCGTCACCGCGTCGGCGGCCAGGATCCGGTTGTCGAACTGCCCGCCGGGCGGCACCGTCGAGTTCCAGCCGGCTTCCGCGCCCGCCACCGTGACCAGGGCGAAGCCGTCCGGTGGCCCGACGATGGGGAGGTGGCGGCGGGCCCGCCCGGCCATCCGGCGCAGGAGGTCGTCGGTGATCGCGGGAACAAGCCGCAGCGCCGCGCGCGGCCCGAGACTGCGGGCGGCCGCCGGTCCGTGCACGATCGGGCACTGCACCACGGCGGCGGCCACGTCGTGGACGGCTGCGGCCCGGATGACGTTCATGGCGCCGAGGCTGGTGCCCCACAGCCCGATCCGTCGGCCGTCGATCTGCGGGTGCGCGGCCAGGTGTCGCGCGGCGGCGATGACGTCATTTCGTTGCCGGTTCGCCGAGATGTGTTGGCGCGGTTGTCCGTCCGACTCACCGGTGTGCCGGTAGTCGAAGGCCAGCGTGGCGATGCCTGCGGCGGCGAAATGCTGCTCGTACTGCGCCAGCATCATGTCGTGCGTCGCGCCGAGGCCGTGCACCAGCACGATCCCCGGATGCGGTCCGTCGCCGTCGGGCAGCGTCAGCCAGGCCGCGCATCGCGTGCCGTCGATGTGAAAGTCCACGCGATGGGTCGGAATCGTTGTCGTCATGGGACGCTCCCTCACACAAGTACGGTGTACGTATAGTTACACTGCTTTACGTACGCTGTACTTGTCAAGGAGGGTCGGTGCGCGCACGGTTTACCACGGAGGAGATCGCCGCCGCGGCGCTGGGAATCGTCGACACGTCCGGTGCCGACGCATTGAGCATGCGGGCGTTGGCCGGGGTGCTGGGCACCGGGCCGATGACGGTCTACAACTACGTCCGCGACAAGGCGGAGTTGGAGGAACTCGTCGTCGCCGCGGTGGTTGCGGAGATGGAGGTGCCGGCACCGACCGCGGACTGGGTCGAGGACGTCTATGCGCTGGCCGATGCGATGTGGCGCAGCATCCGCGCGCATCCCGCCGCGATCCCATTGGTCCTGACGCGGCGCACGGCGTCGGCGACCGGATATGCAGTTGTCGATGCGTTGGTCGGTGCGCTGGAACGCGGCGGATTGTCCGACACCGACCGGCTGGCCGCCTTCCATGCGGTGTTGGGCTTCGTCGTCGGCGCGGTGCAGTCGGAACTGGCCGGGCCGTTGACCACCGGCCGCGATGCGCCCGACGCCGCGACCCGCATCGGCGCAGTGGCCGGTGACAGCTACCCGCACATCGCGGCACTAGCCCAGGTTGCGGTGCGCACCCCGGTCGCCGAGGACTTCGAGCGCGGCCTGCGCATGCTGCTCGACGGGATCGCAGCGCGCGGCAGCCGCTAGTTCAGCGAGTGACCGCGCTTGGACTCCTGCCCGCGGTAGTCATCGGCGAGTTTGCGCACATGCTGCGGCAACGCGTTCGCGGCGACGTCGGCGAGGCTGGTCTCCTCCAGCACCGATCGCATGCTTGCGCGTAGCGCCCGCCAGACGTCGGTCAGCGCGGTCGTCGGGCCCGTGTACGGCAGGTCGCCGAGCCCGATGTCGCGCACGCTGGCCAACGGGCCGTCGATGGAGCGCAGGACGTCGGCGATGCTGATCTGCTCGGCGGGCCGGCCCAACTCGTAGCCGCCCTCGCGGCCGCGGTGGCTGCGGACCAGGCGATCGGCGCGCAACACGGACAGGATGTCGACGAGGAACTGCGGCGGAATGCCCTGCGCCTTGGCCAGGTCATCTGTCTTGATCAGGGCCCCGTCATCGGCGACGGCCAGTTGCACCATCGCGCGAACGGCGTACTCCGCCTTCGCCGACATCCGCATGACACGGATTGTGCCACCGCTTCGGCGTCAGTCCGGGATGGTGGCGGCGTCGGGCACGACCACGGCGAACAGGTCGGCGATCGCGGCCAGGCTGGCCGTGTGCACCGCCGCGGCCGAAAGCTCGCCGCCGGTGGGGTCGGGCAACGGGCGCGTCGCCGTCGCCTTGGCGACCACCGTCGGTGCGTAGCCGAGGTTGAACGCGCCGCGCGCCGTGGAATTGACGCACATGTGCGTCATGAACCCGGCCAGCACCAGGTTCTGCGCGCCGACGGCCTTGAGCCGCTCGTCGAGGTCGGTGCCCACGAACGAGTTCGGGTAGTTCTTCACCACGACCGGCTCGTCACCGCGGGGCGCGACGCGGTCGACGATGGCGCCGATGTCGTCGCGGATGTCAAACGGACTGCCCGGCCCGTCGTCGTGCTGGATGTGGATGATCGGGATGCCGGCCGTGCGTGCCCGATCGAGTAGGCGTTCGGCCTCGTCGAGCGCGGCCTGCACGCCGTCGAGTTCCATGACGCCGCGCGTGTAGGTGTTCTGGCAGTCGATCAGGACCAGCGCCGAGGAGGCGAGGCTCTCGGGTTGGGCGGGCAGCCCGCTCAGCGCGCGCAGCGTGGGGTGTTCGGCCATGGCAGAAACCTATACGACCGCACACGATTTAGGCTCGAGGAGTGAAGTACCTGATCGGCGGCGTCGCGGCCGCGCTCGTCATCGCCGGTGTCGTCGTGGTGCTGTTAACGCGAGGGGACGGGGACCTCTCCCCCGACTGCCAGAAGGCGGAGCATGCGCTGCGGCCGCTCGCGGGAGCGATGGGCGAGGTGATCAGCACACTGCCGGCCGATGTCACCGACGAGCCGTTGGACCGGCCGGCCGCTGCCGCCGCGGAAGCCGAGGACGCCGCCGAGATCCGCACCCGTGCGGCCGCCATCGAATCGGCGGCGCTGCGCGCCGAGGTGAACACGGTCGCGGATGCGTTGGAGGCGATCAGCCGCAGCACGCTTGCGCCGGCTTCGGCTGCACCCAGCAGGGAGTACTTCGGCGCCAAAACGCGTCTGGACAACGCGATTCAAGCGATCGTGAAAGCCTGTCCGGGAATCGGGGACGAGCCGCCGGTCAGGCCGTGACGGCGAGCACCGCGTCGGCCAGCTCCGGTCGGCACACCACCAGGTCCGGCAGCTTCGAGTCGCGCTGGTTGTAGCGCAGCGGGGACCCGTCGATGCGCGAGGTGTGCAAGCCCGCGGCGCGGGCGACGGCGACCGGCGCCGCCGAGTCCCACTCGTACTGCCCGCCGGCGTGCACGTAGACGTCGGAGTGGCCCTGCACGACCGAGGCGACTTTGGCTCCCGCAGAACCCATTTCGACCAGTTCGCCGTTCAGCGCGTCGCGCACGGCGAGCGCAATGGCCGGCGGGCGGGTGCGCGACACCACGATCCGCGGACTGCCGGGTTGCGGCGGGGGCGGCGCGACCGTCGGGGTGGCCAGCGTGACGCCCTGCGCGGGCAGTGCCACCGCCCCGGCGACCAGTTCGCCGTTCTGCCACAGCGCGACATGCACGGCCCAGTCCTCACGCCCGAGTTCGGAGAACTCCCGGGTGCCGTCGAGCGGGTCGACGATCCACACCCGCTCGGCCGTCAGCCGGACCGGGTCGTCGGCGCCCTCCTCGGACAGCACCGCGTCGTCCGGCCGCTCGGCCGCCAACGCCTCCATCAGGAAGTCGTGGGAGCGCTTGTCGCCGGCGGCCTTTCGCTCGTTGGCGGTGGCGTCGGCCAGCTCCTCGCGGACCTGCAGAAGCAACTTTCCCGCGTCCGTCGCCAGCCGCGCGGCGACGTCGTGATCGCTCACCGCCTGCTTTCCAGCAGCTCGATCACCAGATCAGCCAGTTCCTCGGGGTCGCGGTCCGGGGTCAGCCGCAGATCGGGCTTCTTGGGCCGCTGGTAGGGGCTGTCGATACCGGTGAAGTGCGTGATCTCGCCGGCACGGGCTTTGGCGTAGAGGCCCTTGGGATCCCGGCGTTCGCAGTCCTCCAGCGGGGTGTCGCAGAACACCTCGAAGAAGTCCAGACCCGCCTCGGTGGTGACCTTGCGGGCGAGCGCGCGGTGCTCTTCGAGCGGGCTGATCGCCGGCACCAACACCACCTGACCCGAGTCGGCGAGAATCGCCGCGACGTGCGCCAGCCTGCGCTGGTTCTCCGCGCGGTCGGCCATCGAGAAACCGAGGTCGGCGTTGAGTCCGTGGCGCAGGTTGTCCCCGTCGAGAACGTAAGCGGGCACACCCTTTTCGATCAGCTTCTGCTCGACCAGCATCGCCACCGACGACTTGCCCGAACCCGACAGCCCGGTGAACCACACGGTCCGGCCCTTGCTGAGGCGGTCCTCCGCTTTGCACAGCGACTCGTGGCGCACGGTGTTCGGGCTCGACGTCCGCGCGGTGACCTGGGGCAGGATCATCCCAGCGGCGACCGTGCCGTTGGTGTTCGGGTCGATCAGAATGAACGACCCCGTCGCCGCGTTACGGCTGTACTCGTCGAGCAACAGCGGCTGCTGCGTGCGCAACGAGACCCGGCCCAGCTCATTGAGTTTGAGCGCGGTGGCTTCCTTGTCGCGGTGCAGCGTGTTCACGTCGAGCCGGTAGTCCAGCGCGGTTACCCGCGCCCGGGTGGTGCGCGTGGTGTGCTTGATCAGGTAGTCACGGCCGGGCTCGAGCGCGGACTCGTCGGCCATCCAGCAGACGGTGGCGTCGAATTCCTGTGTCACCCTTGGCTGATTGTTCGGCCGGGCGATCAGGTCACCACGGGAGATGTCGATGTCGTCGGCCAGGCTGATCGCGACGGCCATCGGCGGGAACGCCACCTCGACGGGTCCCGATGGACCTTCAATCGCGGAGATGCGCGACGTCTTGCCCGCCGGCAGCACGATGACGTCGTCGCCGACCTTCATGACACCCCCGGCGACCGTGCCGGCATAGCTGCGGTGGTCGTGGTGCTCGAGGGTCTGCGGGCGGATCACGTATTGGACCGGGAAGCGGACGTCGACGAGGTTGCGGTCGCCAGCGATGTAGACCTCTTCGAGGTGGCTCAGCAGCGGCGGGCCCTCGTACCACGGCGTGTTCGCGGACTTGGTGACGACATTGTCGCCGTTGAGCGCCGACAGCGGGATCGTGGTGACGTCGTGGATGTCGAGGCGGGCGGCGAAATCGTGGAAGTCCTCGCGGATCTTCTCGAACCGCTCCTGGTCCCAGCCGATCAGGTCCATCTTGTTGACCGCCAGCACGATGTGCTGAATGCCCAACAGCGACGCCAGGAACGCGTGGCGTCGGGACTGCTCGAGCAGGCCGTGGCGCGCGTCGACCAGCACGATCGCCAACTGGGCCGTCGAGGTGCCGGTGACCATGTTGCGGGTGTACTGGATGTGGCCGGGGGTGTCGGCGATGATGAACTTGCGCTTGGACGTCGCGAAGTAGCGGTAGGCCACGTCGATCGTGATGCCCTGCTCACGTTCGGCGCGCAACCCGTCGGTGACCAGCGCGAGGTCGGTGTAGTCGTGCCCGCGTTCCTTGGAAGTGCGCTCCACAGAAGCCAACTGGTCTTCCATGACGGCCTTCGAGTCGAACAGCAGCCGACCGATCAGGGTCGACTTACCGTCGTCGACGGAACCGGCGGTGGCGATGCGCAACAGGGTCGCGCCGGGCCGGGTGGTGGCGCCCGTGCGGTCTAAGGTGCTGGTCATCAGAAGTAACCCTCCCGCTTGCGGTCTTCCATGCCGGCCTCGGAGATGCGGTCGTCGGCGCGGGTGGCGCCGCGTTCGGTGAGCCGCGACACCGCGGTCTCGGCGATCACCTCGGAAACCGTTGCCGCAGTGGACTCCACGCAACCGGTGCAGGTCACGTCGCCGACGGTGCGGAACCGCACAGTCTTCTCGATGACCTCTTCGTCCTTGCGGGGCTGCAGGTAGCGGTGCACGGCCAGCAGCATGCCGTCGCGCTCGAACACCTTGCGCCGGTGAGCGTAATAGATCGACGGCAGTTTGATCTTCTCGGCGCCGATGTAGGACCAGATGTCGAACTCGGTCCAGTTCGACAGCGGGAACACCCGGATGTGCTCACCCTTGTGGTGCCGGCCGTTGTAGATGTTCCACAGCTCGGGCCGCTGCGCCTTGGGATCCCACTGGCCGAACTCGTCGCGGAACGAGAACACCCGCTCCTTGGCGCGGGCCTTCTCCTCGTCGCGGCGGGCGCCGCCGAACGCGGCGTCGAACTTGTTCTCGCGGATCGCGCGCAACAACGTCACGGTCTGCAGCGGGTTGCGCGACGGGATCGTCTCGACCACGCGGCCGGCATCGATGTCGTCCTGCACCTTGGCCACCACGAGCCGGACGCCGGCCTCCTCGACGAGCTCGTCGCGGGTCTGCAGCACCTCGTCGAAGTTGTGCCCGGTGTCGACGTGCATCACCGGGAACGGCAGCCGGCCCGGCCGGAACGCCTTGAGCGCGAGATGCAGCATGACGATGGAGTCCTTGCCGCCGGAGAACAGCAGCACGGGGCGCTCGAACTCCGCGGCCACCTCCCGGATTATGTGGATCGCCTCGGCCTCCAGCGAGCGCAGATGGCTGAGCTCATAGCGGCCCGCGTTGGCCTGAGCGGCCTGTTCGGTGCTGGTCATCGTATCCTCGTAAAGTTGGTAGAAATGACCATATTTACGATCATTACCCGATATTAGACACCTGGGGCGTCGACGATGTCAACGCGCGCCGCCGGGTAACCCGGCGAGTCACACCGAGCAACGTTGTGCAGACAAAGTCCGAGAAGTGAGCCGCAAAACGTGGGAACCTGCGACGCGTGTGGCTCCTGGGGCGCCAGCGGTCCCAGGCTCGCCGAAAGTGTTTACAAAGTGACTTCGGTGAGCCGGCCCGTCGCGACGTCGAAGATGAAGCCGCGCAGCGACTCGTGCTTGGTAACGAACGGACTGGCCTCGATGCGGCGCAGCGACTGCCGCACGTCCTGCTCGAGGTCGATGAACGACTCGGCGGCCCATTCGGGTTTGATGCCGATCTCGTCCTGGATCTGCTGCTTGAACCCGTCGTCGGTGAACGTCAGCATGCCGCAGTCGGTGTGGTGGATGAGGATGATCTCCTTGGTGCCGAGCAGCCGCTGGCTGATGGCCAGCGAGCGGATCTCGTCGTCGGTGATGACGCCGCCCGCGTTGCGGATGACGTGTGCCTCGCCGTCGCCGAGGCCCAGGATCCGGTAGATGTCGAGTCGCGCGTCCATGCACGCCACCACCGCGACGTGCTTGCTCGGCGGCAGCGGCAGCGGACCGGAGAACGTCTTCGCGTATTCCTCGTTGTTCTTCAGGTACTCGTCGGTCACGGACATGGATCGACCATAGCCAACCCTGTGCCGTTTGTGCCGCAACAAAAATCAGGACGATCGAATAGGGACGGCCGCCCCGCCGAGGGGAGGCGGGGCGGCCGTCATGAGGGATCGTCAGAGCGGAATCCAGACCGGGCCGAGCCAGAAGCCCCAGGCCGCCCGCACCGGATCGAAGATCGGGTTCACCCATCGTCCCTGGTACAGGAACGGCCGGTGGTCGTGCACGGCGCGTTCGTAGCCGCCGCGGTCGCCGAACGGGATGCCGGGCCGCTCGTGCACGAACGCCGGCCCGGGTCCGTGCGGGCCGCCGTGGCCCGGTTCGGCGGCGGCAACCCCGGTGGACAAGCCGAGCGCCGCCGCGCCCACGCCGCCGGCGATGACGACGCCTGCGATCAGTTTCTTGAGTGTCATGACGGGTTCCTTTCTCGAACGGTCACGCGCCGACCGGTGCGTCGAGGTCGTAGACCGTGGTTCCGCCGACGTCGATGGGGGCGAAGTTCTTCTGCACCCACGCCGCGATGTCGCCCGCGGTGCTCGATGCCCGGCCGGGTGGGCCGCCGTGGCCGCCGACGATGAAGTAGCGCACTTCGTGGTCGGCGACGTACTGCTGGAACTGCGCGAGCGTGGGTGAGTCGTCATGCCCGGAGAACCCGCCGATCGCCATCACCGAGGCGCCGGTCTTGAGTTCCAGGCTGCTCGCGCGCATCGACGCGATGGTCGCGGCGGCCCAGCGGTTGTCGGCTCCCTTGAGGAGGTTCTCCAGTGCCGGGTTCTCGGCGTCCGGGCCGAAGCCGCCGGGCGGCCGTTGCGCGCCGGGACCGCCGAAGCTGTCCGCTCCGCGGGGGCCGGCGACGGCCATCGGCCCGTTGTGACTGCCCGCCGCCGTCTCCACCGTGTAAGCGGCGGTCGCCAGGCCGCCGAACAGCATTGCCGCACAGGCGGATACCACCGCATACCGCCCGAGTCGGTGCACACCGGCCGCCAGGACGGACGCCACCACGATCGAGCCCACCAGCACGATCCAGCGCAGCGCCGGCCACCAGTCCGGCGTACGGGCCAGCAGGATGAACGCCCAGATCCCCGTCGTCGCCGACATCGCCGCCAGCGTCACACGCGGCGCGATGAACTGCCTGCCGCGCCATAGTTCCCGCACCGAGATGCCGACAAGCGCGGCGATCGCGGGCGCCAGCGCGACGGTGTAGTAGGGGTGGATGGTGCCGTCCATGAAGCTGAACACGGCGCCGGTCACCACCAGCCAGCCGCCCCACATCAGCAGCGAGGCTCGCACCGTCGCGGTCCGCGCGGTCCGGCGGGTGAACCACAATCCGGCCAGCAGCCCGATCAACGCGGCCGGCAACAGCCAGGAGGCCTGCGTGCCCATCGAGTGACCGAACATCCGGCCGATGCCGGGTTCGCCGCCGAAGAACAGTGGTCGCTCCCCGCCGGGACCGGGTCCCATGCCCCCATGACCGGCGATCCGCTCGATTCCGTTGTAGCCGAGCGCAAGCTGCAGCAGGCTGTTGTCGGTCGAGCCGCCGATGTAGGGCCGCGAGTCGGCCGGCCAGAGTTCGACCAGCGCGATGTACCACCCGGCCGACACCACCATCGCGGCCGCGCCGACCGCCAATGTGCCGATGCGCCGCCACATCCCGACCGGGGCGGCGACCAGGAACGCCAGCCCGAGACCGGGGACGACGAGAAACGCCTGCAGCATCTTGGTCAGAAACGCGAAACCCAGCGCGCAGCCCGCCAACGCCATCCAGCGGGTGCTCGCGGTCTCGGTCGCGCGGACCACGCAGTACGCGGCGGCCACCATCAGCAGTACCAGCAACGCGTCGGGGTTGTTGAACCGGAACATCAGCGCCGCAACGGGTGTGAGCGCCAGCGCGGCACCGGCGATCAGCCCCGCGCCCGGACCGCTGACCCGGCGCACCGCCGCGTACAGCAAGGCGACGGCTCCGACACCCATCAGCGCCTGCGGCAACAGCATGCTGAACGCGCTGAAGCCGAACACCCGCCCGGACAGCGCCATCGCCCACAGGGCGGCGGGTGGCTTGTCGACGGTGATCGCGTTGCCCGCGTCCAGGGATCCGAACAGCCACGCCTTCCAGTCCTGGGTGCCGGCCTGCGCGGCGGCCGCGTAATAGTCGTTGGCCCATCCGGAGGTGCCGAGGCCCCACAGGTAGAGCACCGCGGTGCCCAGCAGCAGCGCGGCCAGCGCCGGGCGCGCCCAGCGGGAGCTAGGCGGGCCGGATGGCGCCGCGGGTGCGTCGGTGACGTCGGGACGCACGTCGGCGGTGAGAGTCATCGAGGAGTTCCTTCTGTTGGAGGTCAGCGTGTCCGGCGCGGGTGAAAGACCCAGTCGCGCAACAACACGAACCGAGCGGCGGTGGCCACCAGATTGGCGAGCACCAACACGGTCAGCTCGACCAGGTGGTGCGGTTCGGCGACGAACACGTGCAGCAGCCCGAGCGCTCCGCTGGTGATCGCGAGCGCGACCCCGAACACGAGCAGACCTTCGACGTGATGTCGCGTCGCGTGCCGCAGCCCACCGATCCCGAACGTGAACCGCCGGTTGGCGGCGGTGTTGCCGATGGCGGTGACCAGCAGCGCGATCAGGTTGGCGAACTGGGCGCCGAGCCAACCCTGCAGCAGCATGAACAGCACGATGTAGGCGGCGGTGGAGAAGACGCCGACGGTGCCGAACCGCACGACCTGGCGGAACAGCGATCGCGGCGGCTCGCTCGCCGATCCGAGCTGAGCGGCGATGACCTGCACCGGAATCGAGCCGTCGGCGAACCCGCGCAGCAGCCGGGCGATGCCCTTGAGGTCGGCGACCGCGGTGGCGACGATGTCGACGCGGCTGTCGGGGTCGTCGACCCAGTCGACCGGGACCTCGTGGATGCGCAGCCCGCTGCGTTCGGCGAGCACCAGCAGTTCGGTGTCGAAGAACCAGCCGGTGTCGGCGACGTGCGGCAGCAGCAGCTGTGCGACGTCGGCGCGAATCGCCTTGAACCCGCACTGCGCATCCGAAAAGCCGGTCGCCAGAGCTGATTTGAGGATCAGGTTGTAGCAGCGCGAGATCACCTCGCGTTTGGTTCCGCGGACGACGCGCGCGCCGCGGCCCAATCGGGTGCCGATGGCGAGGTCGGAGTGCCCGCTGATCAGCGACGCCACCAGCGGCGCCAACGCGTTGAGGTCGGTGGACAGGTCGACGTCCATGTACGCCAGCACCTGCGCGTCGGACTGCGACCACACCGTGTGCAGCGCCCGACCGCGGCCCTTCTGGTCAAGGCGCACCACCCGCACGTCGCTGAGCGCGGCGGCCAGTTCGGCAGACACCCGCGGCGTGTCGTCGTCGCTGGCGTTGTCGGCGATCGTGATGCGCGCGGGGAACGGGAAGTTCTCCTGCAGATGGCGGTGCAGCCGGTGCACCGACGCGCCCAGGTCGGCCTGTTCGTTGTACACCGGGACCACCACGTCGAGCACCGGTACACCCGCCTCGCGGGCGGCCACCGCCGCGCTGGGCCGGGATTCGAAACGCATCCGCTCGCTGGTCTCCCGTTCGAGGACGATGTCTGTCATGCACCCATCGTCGACGGGCCGGTTGTGTCCCGCGTTGGCCGAACCTGTGTCTGAGCTATGAGTTCGTCGGCGGCGGTGTGAGGTCGTACACGGTGACGCCGTCGATGACCGTCGGCGTGTAGTGGCGCGCGACGTACTCGGCGATGTCGGCGGCCGCGCGGCTGCCGCTGGACTGCGCGCCCCAGCGGCCGGTCATCATGTGCGAACGGATGAAGTAGTGGATCCGGCGGTGCGCGACGAGCTCCTGGAACTCGGCGAGTGTGGGGGCCGGGTCGGTTCCGTTGAACCCGCCGACCGCCATCACCGGCGCGCCGGCGGCCAGTTGGTAGCCCGCGGCGTTGTTGGAGCCGACCACCGCCGCCGCCCAGGTGTAGCGGTCGGCGTCGCGGGCCAGCGCGGCGGTGAGCGCGGGGCCCGGTTCCGGCGAGTCGAGCAATCCGCCCGGGCCTGTGAAGCCGCTGTGGCGCGCCGGGCCCACCGACGGGATGGCGCCGCTGTGGGGTGCGGCCGCCGTCGCGACCGCATACGCGGTCGGTGCCGCCAGACACGCGGCGAGCGCGAGCACCGCGATTGAGCCGACGACGGGACGGGCCAGCCGGTGCACGACGAGCAGCAGCACCGCGGCCCCGACGCCGGCGACGGCCACGCCCCACCGCAGCCATGGCTGCCAGTCGGCGTTGCGCCCGAGCAGCACCGCCGCGAGCAGCACTGTGACCAACATCGTGGTGGCCATCGCGGTGCGGGCGGCGAGGGCGAAGCGGTTGCGCCACAACAGGTTCGCGCCGATGCCGACGCAGGCCGCCAACGCGGGCGCGAGCGCGACGGTGTAGTAGGAATGCAGGATCCCGTTGGCGTAACTGAACACCACCGCGGTCACGATCAGCCAGCCGCCCCACAGGATCAGAGCCGCCCGCGTCGGATCCGTCCGCGGCCGCCGCGCGGTGAGCACCAGACCCGCCGCCAGGCAGACCACCGCGGCGGGTAACAGCCACGCGATGTCGAGGCCCATGCCCGCGCCGAACAATCGGCCCCAGCCGACGTCGTGGTTGAGGTTGCCCAGCCCGCCGGGCTCGTCACCGGTGAGGCGTCCGAAGCCGTTGTAGGCCAACGTCAGCTCGAGGATGCTGTTGTGCTGAGAACCTCCGATGTAGGGCCGCGACGACGCCGGCCACAGTTCGACGAGCAGCAGATACCAGCCGCCCGAGACGACGACGGCCGCGGCGGCGCCCAGCAGGTCGAGCACCCGCCGGCCCCACGGCGGGTGGCCGGCCATCCCGTAGGCGGCGACGAATCCGGGCAGCACCAGGAACGCCTGCATCATCTTGGCCAGGAAACCGAAGCCGACCGCGACGCCCGCACCGATCAGCCACCACCGGCTCGCGTCCTCTTCGCAGGCCCGTTGCACGCAGTACGCCGCGGCGACCAGCAACAGGACCAGCAGCGCGTCCGGGTTGTTGAAGCGAAAGATCAACGCTGCCACCGGAGTCAGCGCCAGGACGGCTCCGGCCAGCAGAGCGGCGCCCGGGCCGGCCGCCCGCCGGACCGCCGCATACAGCAGCGCCACCGCCGCGACGCCCTCGAGCGCCTGCGGCACCAGCACGCTCCACGGGTTGAGCCCGAACAGCCGCACCGAGGCGTCCATCACCCACAGCGCCGCCGGGGTCTTGTCGACGGTGATCGCGTTGGCCGCGTCGCTGGACCCGAACAGCATCGCCGTCCAGTCACTCGCCCCGGCTTGCACCGCGGCCGAGTAGAACGCGTTGGCCCATCCGCTCGCCGAGAGATTCCACACGTACAGCACGGCGGTCGCCGCGAGCAGGACCACCAATCCCGCTCGCGAGCAGACGCGAACTGTCCACTTTTCGCGGGTTTTCGGGTCAGTTTGCGTCTGCTCGCCGGAGATGGTGACGGTCATCGCGGCAACGTCACCACGAAGCGGGTGTCGCCGGGAACGCTGTGCACCTCGATGGTCCCGGCGTGCGCCCGCACCACGGCCGCGACGATCGCCAGGCCCAGACCGGTGCTGCCGCCGCGGCGGGACCGCGACGAGTCACCGCGGGCGAACCTCTCGAAGATCTCGGGCTGCAGCCAGGCCGGGATGCCGGGTCCGTCGTCGGCGACCGTCAGCACCACCGCGCCATCGGCGCCGACGGTCAACGATGTCGTCACCGAGGTGCCGGGCGGGGTGTGCGTGCGCGCGTTGGCGAGCAGGTTGCCGAGCACCTGGTGCAGCCGCGCCTCGTCACCGATCACGACGACCGGCTCCTCGGGAAGATCCAGCGACCACTTGTGCTCCGGACCCGCGATGTGGGCGTCGCTGACGGTGTCGACGATCAACCGCGACAGATCGACCGGCTCGCGCTCGAGCGGCCGCCCGGTGTCGAGGCGGGCCAACAGCAACATGTCCTCCACCAGCTGCGTCATCCGTTCGGTCTCGGACTCGACCCGGCTCATCGCGTGCGCGACGTCCTCGGGCACGTCGTCGCGTTTGCGTTGCGCGAGTTCGGTATAGCCGCGGATCGCGGCCAGCGGCGTGCGCAGCTCATGGCTGGCGTCGGCGACGAACTGGCGCACCCGCGTCTCGCTGGCGTGCCGGGCCGACAGCGCCGACGCGATCCGGTCGAGCATGCGGTTCAGCGCCGAACCCAGCTGCCCCACCTCGGTGTGCGCGCCGGCGGGGTCCACCTTGACGATCGGGGTGGGTAGCCGCACCTCGCCGCGGTCCAACTCCAGATCGGCCACCTGGCGTGCGGCGTCGGAAACCCGTGACAGCGGGGCGAGTTGACGACGAATGATGAACAGCCCGGCCGTCGTCGCGGCGATCAGCACCGTCGCGCCCACGATGCAGAAGATGACCGCGACGGTGAGCAGCGTGTCGTCGACGTCGGAGGTGGGCAGCCCGGTCACGATCACGTCACCCGGGGACCGCCGCGCGGGCAGAGCGATCACCCGGTAGTCGCCGAGCCCGTCGAGCTCCACGGTGACCGGCGTGTCGGTCGGTTCGATGCGGGCCAGCTGTTCGGCTGCGGCCGTGTCGATTTCGCTGCGGGTGCCATCGGCGGTGATCACACCGGCGTCCACCGTCCTGCCGCGCGAGACCACCGCGCCGACCGTGCGGGCGGCCTGCCCGGGCGCGTTGAGGAACGCCGGCCCCGGCCCGAGGTCGTCGCGGATGATCACGCGCCGCGGCGGCCGGTGCTCGAAACCGGGCGGCAGCATCCGCTCGAAGCCGGGCGGCGCATCGAAATCCGGCGGCAGCGGCGGCGGCCCGAACTCGAACAGGCCCGCCGAGCGTTTGACCGTCTCGGCCAACCGGTCGTCGAGCTGGTTCATCAAAAAGTGTTGCAGCGCAAGCTCGGTACCGACGCCGACGGCCGCGCACACCAGTGCCAACAGCACGATCTGCGACGCCAGCAGCCGTGCCCGCAGCGACCACGTCCGGGGCGAGCGGATCCGCGGGCCGTCAGCGCGCGGGTTTGAGGACATATCCGGCGCCGCGCAACGTGTGGATCATCGGCTCGCGGCCGCTGTCAATCTTCTTGCGCAGATACGACACGTACAGCTCGACGATGTTGGAACGGCCGCCGAAGTCGTAACTCCACACCCGGTCGAGGATCTGCGCCTTGCTCAGCACCCGCTTGGAGTTGCGCATCATGAACCGCAGCAACTCGAACTCGGTGGCGGTCAACGTGATCAGGTCTCCCCCACGGGTCACCTCGTGGCTGTCCTCGTCGAGCACCAGATCACCGACGACGATCTTGGTGCCGCCCGATTCGCTGGCCACCCCGGTCCGCCGCAACAGCGCCCGCAGGCGCAGCACCACCTCTTCGATGCTGAACGGTTTGGTGACGTAGTCGTCGCCGCCTGCGGTCAACCCGGCGATCCGGTCCTCCACCGAGTCCTTGGCCGTCAGCAGCAGCAGGGGCAGTCCGGGGATCTGTTCGCGCAGCCGGCGCAGCACATCGAGCCCGCTCATGTCGGGCAGCATCACGTCGAGCACGACGACGTCGGGCGGCGTCTCCCTGGCCGACGCGATCGCGCTCGCCCCGTCGCCCGCGGTGGCGATCTCCCAGCCCTCGTACCGCAGCGCCATCGACACCAATTCGGCGAGCACGGGTTCGTCGTCGACGACGAGCACGTGGATCGGCTTGCCGTCGGCGCGGCGCATCACCACACGCGCGGAGTCCTGCTCGCTCACGCCGGGAGATTGGGAGGGAGCCACGACTCCATTATTCGCGGCGTGATGGGCCGAGCCTGTGCGCTTTCTATGCGCGGGCTGTGAATGCGTCGCGCACATCGAGCGCTGACCCGTCTCACAGCCCGCACACATCGACGCGGTCCACAGTGGACCCCATGACAGCGACCTGGGGAGCACCTGATCCAGACAAGCCCCGCTGGGGATGGCGCGAAACCGTCGTCGCCGTCGGTGTCGCGGCGGTGATCGCCGGTGTCGGCGGCGCCGCGATCCACGCCGCCACCGACAGCGGCGCGGCGTTGCACCAGGGTGGGCCCGGTTTCGGCGGCCCGCCCGGCGCGTTCGGCGGCGGCCCACCGGCTGCGATGTCCGCCCCGGGGTTGCACGGCGAGTTCGTCACCGGCGACGCGGCGACCGGCTTCGTCACCGCACTGAGTCAGACGGGGACGGTCACCGCGGCCTCACCGACGTCGATCACGATCCGCAGCGCCGACGGCTTCACCCAGACCTACACGCTGCCCGCGGACCACGCACCGGTCGCGGTCAACGACGAGGTGCAGGTCCGCGGCACCCGCACCGGCGACACGGCGCAGGCCAGCAGCGTCAGTATCGAACGGCGCTGACGCTTACGGCGTGGGCGCCGGTTCGGCGGTCACCTCGGGGGTGGCCACCGGCGTCTCGACCTCCGTCTGCGCGGTGGTCGACGTGGTGGTCTCGGGCAGCGTCATCGTCGGTTCCTCGTCCTGGCTGACGATCTGCGTCGACGCCGGCTGCGGAGCCTCGGCGAGGACCACGCCCAACGCGCCCATCGCGATCACAGCGCCGACACCGACCCCACCGGCGATCATTTTCATGTTTGTCATCGTCTCTGCCCCGTTCAGCCGACTTCGGCGGTCGTGATGGTCGAGGGCGGCGTGGTGATCGGCGGCGTAGCGGCCGTCGTCTCCGGCGCCTCGGGTGCTGCCGTCTCGGTGACGGTCTCGCCGGTGGTGATCTCCGACGTTGTCACCGGGCCGGGCGGCACCGGCTCCTCTTCCTCCTGCGCGGCGGTCGTCGAGGCGACCGAGAATGCGCCCATGGCCAGCAGCGCGCTGGCGCCGACAGACGCCGACAACAGTTTCATTCGGCTCGAATTCACCGTGACCACTCCATTCGGTCTCAGGTGGCCGGCACCGAGCGGAGGCGCCGACCATCGAACAGCGCTTCTGGGGTCTTCGTCGACCCGTACCGCTGCTGGGTAACCGAACGGGCGGCAGCTGAAACGGTGGTTACTTGGCGGACTCTTCCTCCGACGGCAGCGGCGCCGGGCCCTTGATGGTCGGGACCGCGACCCCGACCGCGGGCACATTCGACGGCGTGGTCTGGGTGCTGGTCGCGCCGATGGTCATGTCCGACTTTGCGACCGATGCGCCGTCGGAGCCCTCTCCGACCGCCGCGCCCAGCGCCGCGAGGATGATCAGGCCCGAGCCGCCGATCACCGCCGCGGCGGTCCTGACCGGCTTTCTCGGGGTGGGTTCTGCCCTGTGACGTGCCATGTCCTCGTACTCCAATCGTGGTTGCCCAGTCGCCCCCTCGGCGCGGCCACCGGTGGAATCCGTTGATCACTCCACGAAACGCCCGGAGTCTGGCAACGCGCTGAACGGCCGCTGCGAGTTCGCCAGGGCCGGGCCCGGCGCCGCGTCGGGCGGCCGCTTCCCGGCCGTCCGCCCCGACATCTCCTAACCTGTGCGCATGCAGCCGAGCCGTGGACCCATCGCATGACGCGGTTCCTGGCGCGTCGGCTGGCGAACTACCTGGTGTTGCTGGCGCTGGCGTCGTTCCTGGTGTTCCTGCTCGCGTCGTGGCAGTTCAATCCGTTGGAGACGCTGGAGAGCCGCAACCCACGCCCGCCGCAGGCCGTCATCGACGCCAAGCGCGTCGAACTCGGGCTCGACCAGCCGGTGCTGCAGCAGTACGCGCACTGGGCGGCCGGCGCGGTCCGCGGGGATTTCGGCGTCACGATCGGCGGGCAGCCGGTCAGCGAGGAGTTGTGGCGTCGGGTCGGGGTGAGCCTGCGGCTGCTGGTCATCGGCTCGGTGGTGGGCACCGTGATCGGCGTGGTCGCCGGGGCGTGGGGCGCGATCCGGCAGTACCGGCTCAGCGACCGGGTGGTCACCGTGCTGTCGCTGCTGGTGATCAGCACGCCGACGTTCGTGCTGGCCAACTTGTTCATCCTGGCCGCGCTCGGGGTGAACAACGTGGTGGGGGTGCGGCTGTTCGAGTACACCGGTGAGACGTCGCCCGACGCGATCGGCGGCGCGTGGAACCAGTTCGTCGACCGGGTCCAGCATCTGGTGTTGCCGTCGATGACGCTGGCGCTGGGCTCGATCGCGATCTACAGCCGCTATCAGCGCAACGCGATGCTCGACGTGCTCGGGCAGGACTTCATCCGCACCGCGCGGGCCAAGGGACTCACGCGACGCCAGGCGCTGTTCAAGCACGGACTGCGCACGGCGCTGATCCCGATGGCGACGCTGTTCGCCTACAGCGTCGCCGGGCTGGTCACCGGCGCGGTGTTCACCGAGAAGATCTTCGGCTGGCACGGCGTCGGGGAATGGATCATCACCGGCATCGGTAGCCAGGACATCAACATCGTCGCCGCGATCACGGTGCTGTCGGCGGTGATGATCCTGTTGGCCGGGCTGCTGTCCGACGTGGTCTATGCCGCCCTGGACCCGAGAGTGCGGATGTCATGACCGAATCCCAGTCGGCCACCAGCGCCCAGTCCGGCGTCCGCACCGCGGGTTTCGCATCGCGGCGCACGCTGGTGTTCCGCCGCTTCGTGCGCAACAAACCCGCGGTGGTGTCGCTGGCGCTGCTGCTGGTGATGTTCGTGGGGTGCTACGCCCTGCCCGGGTTGCTGCCGTACAGCTACAGCGATCTGGACTTCTACGCGCTGCAGCAGCCGCCGAGCCCGCAGCACTGGTTCGGCACCAACGCGCTGGGCCAGGACCTGCTCGCCCAAACCCTGCGGGGCATGCAGAAATCGTTGCTGATCGGGGTGTGCGTCGCGTTCATCTCCACGATCATCGCCGCGACGGTCGGCACGATCGCCGGTTACTTCACCGACTGGCGCGACCCGGTGTTGATGTGGCTGGTCGACCTGATGCTGGTGGTGCCGAGCTTCCTGCTGATCTCGATCGTGGTGCAGCGCACCAAGGGTGACATCATCTGGATGATCGTGCTGCTGTCGATCTTCAGCTGGATGGTCAGCTCCCGCATCGTGCGCGGGATGACGATGAGCCTGCGGGACCGCGAATTCGTCGCCGCCGCACGGTATATGGGGGTGCGCGACGCGCGCATCATCGTCCGCCACATCCTGCCCAACGTCGCGTCGATCATCATCATCGACACCGCGCTCAACGTCGGCGTCGCGGTGCTGGCCGAAACCGGGCTGAGCTTCCTGGGTTTCGGCATCCAGCCGCCCGACGTGTCGCTGGGCACGTTGATCGCCGACGGCACCAAGTCGGCGACGACGTTTCCGTGGTTGTTCCTGTTCCCGGCGGGCGTGCTGGTGCTGATCATCCTGTGCGCCAACCTCGTCGGTGACGGTCTGCGCGACGCGCTGGACCCCAGTGCGCGGCGGCTCCGGAGGCGGTCGCGATGAGCCTGCTCGAGGTGCGCGACCTGACCGTCGCGTTCCCGACCGACGCCGCCCCGGTCAACGCGGTGCGCGGCATGAACTTCACCGTCGACAAGGGCGAGGTCGTCGCGTTGGTCGGCGAGTCGGGGGCGGGCAAGTCCGCCAGCGCGATGGCCGTCGTCGGGCTGCTGCCCGAGTACGCCGACGTGTCCGGGTCCATCCGCCTGCACGGCGACGAACTGGTCGGGCTGTCCGATCAGCGGATGTCGGCGATCCGCGGCAAGGCGATCGGCACCGTCTTCCAGGACCCGATGTCGGCGCTGACGCCGGTCTACACCGTCGGCGACCAGATCGCCGAGGCGATCGAGATCCATCAGCGCGGGGTCGGCAAGCAGGCGGCCCGCACACGCGCCGTCGAACTACTCGAACTGGTCGGCATCGCGCAGCCCGAGCGCCGCGCCAAGTCCTTCCCGCATGAGCTGTCCGGCGGAGAACGCCAGCGGGTGGTGATCGCCATCGCGATCGCCAACGACCCCGACCTGCTGATCTGCGACGAGCCGACCACCGCGCTCGACGTCACCGTGCAAGCGCAGATCCTCGAAGTGCTCAAGACCGCCCGCGACGTGACGGGCGCGGGCGTGCTGATCATCACCCACGACCTCGGCGTCGTCGCCGAGTTCGCTGACCGCGCGCTGGTGATGTACGCCGGCCGCGCCGTGGAGGTCGCGCCGGTGCCGACCCTCTACGCCGACCGGCGGATGCCCTACACCGTCGGCCTGCTCGGCTCGGTCCCGCGGCTCGACGCGGCGCAGGGCGCGCGGCTGGTGCCGATCCCCGGGGCGCCGCCGTCGATGGCCGCGCTGCCGCCCGGGTGCCCGTTCGCGCCGCGCTGCCCACTGGCCATCGACGACTGCCGGGCCGCCGAACCCGACCTGCTCGAGATGGGGCCGAACCACCGCGCCGCCTGCATCCGCACCGAACACGTCGCCGGCCGCAGCGCCGCCGACATCTACGGGGTGTCCACCGCGCCGCCCGACGCGCCGGCCGACGACGATGCGCCCGCCGTGCTGAAGGTCCGCGACCTGGTGAAGACCTACCAGCTGACCAAGGGTGTGGTGTTCCGACGCCGGGTCGGAGAGGTGCGCGCCGTCGACGGCGTCAGCTTCGACCTGCCCCGCGGCCGCACGCTGGGCATCGTCGGCGAATCCGGTTCCGGCAAGTCGACGACGCTGCATCAGATCCTCGGTCTGACCGCACCGCAGTCCGGCTCGATCGAGGTGCTCGGCAAGGACGTGGCCGCGCTGGACCGGCGTGGGCGGCGCGCCCTGCGCGGCGATCTGCAGGTGGTGTTCCAGGACCCGGTGGCCTCGCTCGACCCGCGGCTGCCGGTGTTCGAAGTGCTTGCAGAGCCGTTGCAGGCCAACGGTTTCGAGAAAAGCCGCATCGACGACCGGGTCGCCGAGCTGCTCGGCATCGTCGGGTTGGGTCGCGGGGACGCCGCCCGCTACCCCGCCGAATTCTCCGGCGGCCAGAAGCAGCGGATCGGGATCGCCCGCGCGTTGGCGCTGCAACCGAAGATCCTGGCGCTCGACGAACCGGTGTCGGCGCTGGACGTGTCGATCCAGGCGGGCATCATCAACCTGCTGCTCGATCTGCAGCAGCGCTTCGACCTGTCCTATCTGTTCGTCTCGCACGACCTGTCGGTGGTCCGCCACCTCGCGCACCGCGTCGTCGTGATGCACAAGGGCAAAGTCGTCGAACACGGCGACGCGGACCAGGTGTTCGGCGACCCGCGCGACGACTACACCCGGCGGTTGCTCGCCGCGGTCCCGCAACCCGAGGTGCGGCGCAGCTAAAGTCCGAGTCATGAAGATCCGACGCCTGGCCGCGGCGACCATGATCGCCGCGCTGACCCTGACCGCCTGCTCCGGCGGCTCCGAGGAAGCGCCGTCCGCCGGCGGGACCGCAGAGGTCGGCACCACCAACGACATCAACCCGCAGGACGTCGGGAACCTGAAGAAGGGCGGCAACCTGCGTCTGGCGCTCAACGAACTGCCGCCGAACTTCAACTCGCTGCACATCGACGGCAACACCGGCGACAACAACTCGCTGATGAAGCCGACGATGCCGCGCGCGTTCCGCATCGCCGCCGACGGGTCGGCGACCGTCAACACCGACTACTTCACCAGCGTCGAACTGACCGGCACCAACCCGCAGGTGGTCACCTACACGATCAACCCCAAGGCGGTGTGGAGCGACGGCACACCGATCACCTGGGAGGACCTGCAGTCGCAGATCAACGCGACCAGCGGCAAGGACAAGAACTTCGCGATCGCCGCCACCAACGGCAGCGACCGCGTCGCCAAGGTGGAGCGCGGTGTCGACGACCGCCAGGCCGTCATCACGTTCGCCAAGCCGTGGGCCGACTGGCGCGGCATGTTCGCCGGCAGCACCATGCTGTTGCCCAAGGCCTCGACGGCGACGCCCGAAGCGTTCAACCGGGCGCAGCTGAACGCTCCCGGCCCGTCGGCCGGACCGTTCATCGTCTCCAACATCGACCGCGGTGCGAAGCGAATCACGTTGACCCGCAACCCGAAATGGTGGGGTGAGCAGCCGCTGCTGGACAGCATCACCTACCTCGTCCTCGACGACGCCGCGCGCATCCCGGCGCTGCAGAACAACACCATCGACGCCACCGGACTGGCCACGCTCGACGAGATGCAGATCGCCCGTCGCACCGACGGCGTGACCGTCCGGCGTGCACCCGGGCTGGCGTGGTACCACTTCACGTTCAACGGCGCGCCCGGCTCCATCCTGGCCGACCCGGCGCTGCGGCGCGCGGTCGCCAAGGGCATCGACCGCAAGACCATCGCCGACGTCACCCAGCGCGGCCTCGCCGACAACCCGGCACCGCTGAACAACCACATCTACGTCGCCGGCCAGGAGGGCTACCAGGACAACAGCGGCGCGGTCGCGTTCGACCCCGAGAAGGCCAAACAGGAACTCGACGCGCTCGGTTGGCGGCTCAACGGGCAGTTCCGCGAGAAGGACGGCCGCCAATTGGTGATCCGCGACGTGTTGTTCGACTCGCTCGGCACCCGGCAGTACGGCCAGATCGCGCAGAACAACCTCGCCCAGATCGGCGTCAAACTGGAACTGGACATCCGCCCCGCGGCGGGTTTCTTCACCGACTATGTGACGGTGGGCAACTTCGACATCGCCCAATTCGCCTGGAGCGGCGACGCTTTCCCGCTGTCGAGCCTGACGCAGATCTACCGCACCGGCGCCGAGAGCAACTTCGGCAAGATCAGCAGCCCCGAGATCGACGCGAAGATCGAGCAGACCGTCAGCGAACTGGATCCGGCCAAGGCCCGCGCGTCGGCCAACGAGTTGGACAAGCTGCTGTTCGACGAGGTGTTCAGCCTGCCGTTGACCCAGTCGACCGGAAACGTGGCGGTGCGAAGCGCGCTGGCGAACTTCGGCGCGTTCGGCCTGGCCGATGCGGACTACACGAAGATCGGGTTCATGAACTCCTGAGTCCGGCGTTAGGTTCGGCGTGAGTCAAAGCAGTGCCTCCCGGCACCGGCGTCGCTACAACTGGTGCCATGACAACCGTCGACCACCCGACACGAGTCCTGCCCGGATCACCGGAATGGACCGCACTGCTCGCCCGGATCGCTGCCGGGGCCAGCGAACGAGACCTCAACGACGAGAACCCCTTTGACGAGGTCGCGGCGCTGAAGCGAGCCGGCTTCGGCACGCTGCGGCTCCCCGAGGCCGACGGCGGGGCCGGCTTCACGGTGCCGCAGCTGTTCGCAAGCGTCATCGATGTCGCGCACGCCGACCCCATCGTCGCGCACATCTTCCGCACACACTTCTGGTTCGTCGAGGAGCGGCTGCGGCTGTCCGCGGACCCGCGGTCACAGCAGTGGCTGGACAAGGTCGCCGCGGGCAAGATCTTCGGTAATGCGTTCAGCGAGAAGGGTTCGCTGGCGGTGGGCAGCCTGGTGTTCAACACGCGGCTGCTGCCCGACGCAGCCGATGGGTACCGGCTCAACGGCGAAAAGTACTACAGCACGGGCACACTGTTCTCCGACTACCTCACCGTGACGGCCACCACCGACCACGACTCGGTCGCCACCGTCATCGTGCCCGCCGACCGCGAGGGCGTGCAGCTGATCGACGACTGGGACGGCTTCGGCCAGCGGCGCACCGGCACCGGCACCACGGTGTTCACCGATGTGGCGGTGGCGCCCGACGAGGTGCTCAGCGATTCCCCGTACGACGCCGCACCCGAGCCGACCGTGCAGTACGCGTCGCTGCAGTTGTTCATCCACGCGGTGGTGGCCGGCATTCTGCAGTCGGTCGTCGACGACGGGATCGCGCTGCTGCGGTCGCGGTCGCGGAGTTTCAGCCACGCGGTGACCGAGCGGCCGAGCGACGACCCGCTGTACCAGAAGCTGCTCGGCGACCTGGCCAGCACGGCCTATGTCGCGCGGGCCGCGGTGCTCGACGCCGCCGAAGCCATCGGCGCCGCAACGGCTTCCGAGGTCGACGGCGTACCGGATGCCGACCTGGCCACCGAGGCGCAACTCAAGGCCGCCAAGGTCAAGGTGCACCTCGACAACGTCGCGCCCGAGGCGGCCACCAGGCTGCTGGAGCTCGGCGGGGCCAGCGCCGCCAGCCGCAAACTCAACCTCGACCGGCACTGGCGCAACATCCGCACGATCACCCTGCACAACCCCGTCGTCTACAAGGCGAAGGTGATCGGCGAACACCTGCTGCACGGCACACCGGTCCCGTCGAACGCCTACTTCTGACCCCCACCCACGGCGGTTTCCAGATCGCCTCGCAGGTCACCCACTCGCATGCCGCCTGGCGCCATCCCGGCAGCGACACCGGGTTCACCACGCCGGACTACTACCACCGGATCGGCCGGATCCTCGAGCGCGGCAAGTTCGACTTCGTGTTCTTCGCCGACCTGCTCGCGGCGCCGATCCGCTTCGGCGACGACATCACCGAGCCGCTGCGCCGCGGCACCCAGGCCACCGCGACGCTGGACCCGTCGATCGTCGCGGCCAGCATCGGCGCGGTGACGTCCAAACTCGGGGTGGCGATCACCAAGTCCGCCACCTTCTTTCACCCGTACGAGTTGGCGCGGATCTTCGCCAGCCTGGATCACATCACCCGCGGGCGGGTGGCGTGGAACATCGTCACCTCGCTGACCCAGAGCGAGGCGCAGAACTTCGGGCACGACGACCACTTCGACCACGAGTTCCGCTACGAGCGGGCCGACGAGTTCGTCCGCACCACGCTCGAACTGTGGTCCAGCTGGGACCCGGACGCGTTGGTGCTGGACAAGCAGGGCGGCGTGTTCGCCGATCCGACACGGATCCGCGCCGTCGACCACGACGGGCAGTTCTTCAAGACGCGCGGGCCGCTCAACGTCCCGCACTCGCCGCAGGGCAGGCCGGTGCTGATCCAGGCCGGCTCGTCGAACACCGGCCGCGACTTCGCGGCCAAGTGGGCCGAGGCGATCTTCGAGATCGATCCCACTCCCGAAGGCCGGCGCGCGTACTACGACGACATCAAGTCGCGCGCATCGGATTTCGGTCGCGATCCGGACAAGGTGCTGATCTTCCCGGCGTTCATCCCGTTCATCGGCGAAACGGAGTCGATCGCCCGCGAGAAGCAGGCGTTCCACAACGAGCTCGCCGACCCGATCTCGGGACTGATCACGCTGTCAGTGCACACCGACCACGACTTCTCCCGCTACGACCTGGATGCGCCGGTCGAGGACGTCCAGGTCACCGGCACGCAGGGGTTGTTCGACACCGCGCGGCGGGTGGCCAACCGCGACAACCTCACGCTGCGCGACATCGGCAAGTGGTACGCGCAAGGGGTGCTGCTGCCGCAGTTCGTCGGCACCGCGGAGCAGGTCGCCGATCAGATCGAGGCATCGTTCACCGCCGGTGAGGCCGACGGTTTCATGGTGTCGGCGGCCCAAAGTCCGGGCACGTTCAACGATTTCGTGGATTCGGTGGTGCCGGAGCTGCAGCGGCGCGGGTTGTTCCGCACCGAGTACACCGGCGACACGTTGCGGGACCACCTCGGGCTGGGCGATGCGACGTTCGCGCCGCCGCAGCGGCTGCAGTCGGTCAGCTAGTGTCCTGAGTCATTAATTCTGGTGCAGTAGTTGCCGATGCTGGTGAGGATTTGATCGGCGGTTTTGGTCCAGACGTAGGGGCGTGGGTTGTCGTTCCAGGTGTCGATCCATGCGCGGATGTCGGTGTTGAGCTGGCGCACTGATGTGTGAGTGCCGCGACGTAGTTTCTTGGTGGTCAACTCGGCGAACCAGCGCTCGACCAAGTTCAGCCAAGATGAACTGGTGGGCGTGAAGTGCAAGACGAATCTGGGATGGTTTGTCAGCCAGCGCTTTACCGCGGGTGTCTTGTGCGTTGAGACGTTGTCGAGTACGACATGGCAGTCCAGATCGTCAGGTACCTCGGCGTCGATTTTCTTCAGGAATGCCAGGAACTCGCGGGCGCGGTGACGCGCGTGTAGTGAGCCGATGACCTTGCCGGTGGCCAGATCAAGAGCGGCGTACAGGGTCGATGTGCCGTGGCGCACGTAGTCGTGGCTGGCCCGCGCCGGCGTCCCCGGCAGCATGGGAAACACGGGTTGAGTCCGGTTCAGGGCCTGGATCTGGGTCTTCTCGTCGACGCACAGCACGACGGCTCGTTCGGGAGGATCGAGGTAGAGTCCGACCACGTCGCGCACCTTGTCCACGAACTGAGGATCCTTGGACAACTTCCACGAATCCTGTTTGTGCGGAGTCAATCCGAACGCCCGCCACACTCGCGACACCATCGACTGACTCAATCCCAGGTGCTCGGCCATCGATCGCGTCGACCAGTGGGTGGCATTAGGTGGAGTGGTCTCCAGCGTCGTGGTGATCAGGTCCTTGATCCGCTCGTCGCCAACTACTCGTGGCCGTCCCGGGCGCGGTTCGTCGAGCAGACCGTCGAGACGATCGACGGCAAACCGGTTACGCCACCGCCGCACCGTGGTGATCGCAAGTCCGAGTCGTTGCGATAGCTCGGTATTGGAACCGCCATCAGCTGCGGCCAACACAATTCGTGAGCGCATCGCCAAGTCCCCGGCGCTGCGGCGTCGCCGCGCCCAACCCTCCAACTCTACTCGCTCAGCATCGGTCAACACGATCTCGGCGGCATGGGGAGTCGGCATAACCCAGTCTAACAACTCGACCGGAATTAATGACTCAGGACACTAGCCGGTCAGCCGGGGTTTGAGCCGCTCCGGCGTGACGTCGCGGCCGGCCGCCAGATCGTCGATCAGCGCCGCGGAGTATCTGAGCAGTCCCGCGATGTCGACGCGGTGCTGTGCGGGGGCCTCGGCGAGGCGGGTCGACGCGCGGCGCAACAACCCGATCGCACCGGCGGTGTTGCCGCGCTGCACGTGGGTGACGCCGACGGCCAGCTGAGCGAGGCCCTGCCACAGGGCGCGTTCGTCCGGCGGGCCGTTCTTCCACGCGGCCTCGAGCACCTCGTGCGCGTGAAAGGCCATCCCCTTGTCGAGGAGGTCCTGCGCGTAGACCAGGGATTCGGCAGGCGGCAGGTCGAGATCGTCGGGGATCCGGGCGACGCCCGCGCTGCCGCGGGGCAGCGGCCGGCCCAGTTCGTCGCGTGGGCGGGTGTTGCGGGGGCGCCCGGTCTCGTCACGATCCCGATCGGCCATGGTGTTCATCTTGCACTTACCTGCCGAGCAGCAGGTCTGCGGCCTTCTCGCCGATCAGCACGCTCGGCGCGTGGGTGTGGCCGCGGATGATCGTCGGCATCACCGACGCGTCCGCGACCCGCAGACCGTCGACGCCGCGGACCCGCAGTTCCGGGTCGACGACGCTGGCGTCGTCGCGGCCCATCCGGCAGGTGCCGACGGGGTGATAGAGGGTGTGCGAGAAGGTGGCGAGCGCGCGCTCGAGGGTCTGGTCGTCGAGGGTGGTGGCGTCGAGGGGGCGCGCGATCCGGCCGATGACGCCCTCGAGCGCCGGTGCCTTGGCGATCGTCGCGCACATCCGCAGGCCGGCCATCACCGCGGCGCGGTCGGCGCCGCCGGGGTCGGTGAGGTAGCGCGGGTCGATGATCGGCTTGTCGTGCGGATCGGCCGAACGCAGTTCGATGGTGCCGGTGCTGTACGGCTTGAGCAGGATCGCGCCGAGCACGACGGCGTGGTTGTCGTAGGGATCGCCGATGCCTTCCTCGAAGAACGGCGCGGGCGCGAACAGCAGCTCGAGGTCGGGCAGCTCGAGGTCGGGGCGGCTGCGCACGAAACCGTAGGCCTCCCCCACGTTGGAGGTGAGCATGCCGCGACGCCGCACCAGATAGTTCAGCAGCTGCAGCGGCTTCTCGGCGGCGAACAGCGAGTCGTTCGGCACGTCGAAGCCGAGCGCGGCGATGAAGTGGTCGGCGAGGTTGGCGCCGACCTGCGGCGCATGCACCAGCGTGGGGATGCCGTGCTCGGCCAGCCGGTCGCCGTCGCCGATACCCGAGAGCATGAGCAGCTGCGGGCTGTTGATCGCCCCGCCACACAGCACCACCTCGCGCCGAGCGGTGATGATGCGACGGGTGCCGCCCTGCTCCACCTCGACGCCGACGGCGCGGCGGCCGTCGAAGACGATCCTGGTCGCGAGCGCCTCGGTCTCGAGCGTCACGTTGCGGCGTTTGAGCGCGGGTTTGAGGTAGGCGTCGGCCGCACTCCACCGGGCGCCGCGCCGTTGCGTGACGAGGGTTTCGCAGAATCCCTCGGGCGCAGCCTGATTCGGTTTCTCGATGCGGTATCCGCACTGTTCGGCGGCGGCCAGCCACTTGGCGGTCGAGCTGCGCGGGCTGCGTTGGGCGGTGATCGACAGCGGCCCGGCCTCGATGCGACGCAGATACGGCTCGAGGTGCGCGTAGTTCCACTGCTCGCCTGCGGCTGCACCCCAGTCGTCGTAGTCGGCGGCGAAGCCACGGACCCACATCATCGCGTTCATCGACGACGAGCCGCCGACCATTTTCCCTCGTGGCCAGTAGATTTCGCGGCCGTCGAGCTCTTTCTGCGGTTCGGTCAGGTAGTCCCAGTCCATCGGGCTGCGGAACAGCTTGGCGAACCCGGCGGGAATGCGGACGAACTGGCTCTTGTCGCGCGGACCCGCTTCGAGCGCGACGACCCGGACTGCCGGATCGGCGCCCAGCCGGCCCGCGACCACCGAACCCGCCGAACCGGTCCCTACGACGATGTAGTCGGCTTCCATTGGCCGGAGTCTAGGTTTCCTGTCCGCGAGCAGACGCGAAACGCCCCGAAAAAGCCGGGAAATAGGTCAATTTGCGACTGCTCGCAGGACCGAAGTGGCCCCCTTGCGGGACTAACTTGCCAGCTCGGCTCGGTGAAGGTGAGAGAAGATCCGGGCCACGAGATCAGAGGGGCGACGGCGTACGTCATCCACGACGATGGGCACCACGGTGTATTCGCATTCCTGCAACCGAGCGAACTTCTTACGATCGTGCCGCAGCGCTTCGGGACTGGCGTGCCATTCCATGCTCTCGTATTCCGCGACGACCATCGCGTCGGGCCAGGCGAAATCGACGCGCCACAGATCGCCGCATCGGTCAACGATCTCGTATTGAACCTCGGGCCGTGGCAGGCCACCGTCGATGAACACCAACCGGGCCTCGCTTTCCATCGGCGACTCCGAACGACCATCGACGTATGCCAACAAGTCCCGCACCCGCACGATGCCGCGACGGCCTTTCTGCTCGCGGATCGCAGCGTCCAGCTCACCGACCGTGCAGGCTCCACAATGAAGGGCGGCGTCCAGCGTGGCCAGAGCACGGGGGCGCCATAACTCCCGAGCTATCTCCACCGCGGTCCATGCTGGTGCGGTGACCAGGCGATCGTTGACCTTGCGCAAGGGTGCGCCCGTCCGCTGATGCACCATCAGACGCGACGACGGTCGCATGCGGACACCCGGATCGAGGACGTGGATCCGGTCGTCCGCCTCGGTATCGAAGCCGTACATCTGGGCCGCGGTGGCCATGCACGCCACGATCGACTTGCCGGTCATCAGGTCGAGTCCCGCCAGTTGGCCGCTCAGACCCGGGACAGCTGACGCGTAGACGTTGTGCCACACCCGGACGAGCGCACCCTTGCGCACATATGCGTCCAGCTTGTTGCGCGACATCGTCGACAACAGTTGTTCGCGGGTGGCCAGACCGCGGTGCAGAGCGAGGACTTCATCGATGGACATGCCGTCGAGGCTGTTCGACGCGCCAGTTTTCGCCCAGGGCAGTGGGCGGATCTGTGGATCAATCCGAGGTTGGGGATGGCCGAGCAGTCGCGAATTGACCCGAAAAGCACAAAAATTGGGTCACTTTGCGACTGCTCGCCGAAGATCAGCCGACCAGCTCGATGTGGTGCGCGTCGTCCACGGCCGCGTAGCGCTGCGGGCTGCACGTCAACACGATCACCTGTCCGTCGCCGCCGACCGCGTTGAACACCGACCCCATCTTGACCAGCCGATCGGGGTCGGTGAACCCGAGCGCGTCGTCGATGACCACCGGCACGCTGTCCTCCTTGGCCACCAGCGCAGCGCTGGCCAGCCGCGCGACGATGCCGAGTTGCTCCTTGGCGCCGCCCGACAGCGACTCGTAGGGCACCGTGCGCCCCGCGAGCGTGCGGCTGCAGATCCGCAGCGAGCTGTCCACCTCGACCTCGAAGCTCTCACCGAAGACCAATCGGCCCAACCGCTGCACCTCACCGCGGAACGGTTCGACGTAGCGCATCCGGGTGGCGTCGCGGTGCCGGGTGAGCACCGACCGCAACAGCTCAGCCGCCCGGGCCCTGCGCTGCACGCGCCCGTACTCGGCGAGCGCGTGCTCGCGCTCGGTCTCGGCCTCGTCGAGCCTGCCCTTGCGCCCCTCGGTGCCATACACCGTCAGCTGGGTGCCCACGTCGCGCAGCGCCTCGGCCTTCTCGCGGTGTCGAACCGCCAGCGCGTCCGCCCGGCGTTGGGCCTCCCCCAGCGCCGCGGCGACCGCGTCGGGCGCGGTGCGGGCCAGTTCCTCGCTCAGCGCGGTGACCACTGCACTCGCGCGGGCCGCCTCGTCGGCGTGTGCCTGCGCCTTCACCGTCAGCTCGTCATCGCTGACCGCCGCCCGCTGCGCCTCGAGCCGCTCGCGTGCCTGTGTCAGTTCGGTCGTTGCGCCCGCACGCTTTTCGCGCAGCACCGTCACCTGGGTCTGCCGCTCGGTCAGCCGCCTGCCGGCGGCCTCGGCGACCTTGCGGTGCGTCTCGCAGTCGGCGATCGCCTGCTTCTGGGCGGCCGTCGCGGCTTGCAGATCCGCGCGCGCGGTGTCGGCGTCGGCGCCGAACAACTCGGCCGCCAGCGGCTGCGCCTCCGTCAGTTCCGCCAGCCGCGCGCGGAGCCGGTCGGCGGACTCGTCGCCCGTCAGCGCCTCGCTGGTCGCCCGCAGCCGGTCCCGCTGCGCCACCAGCTCGCGGCGCCGCTGGTCGAGTTCCCGGGCCGCGACCACGTCGGCGACGCCGCACCGGCGAAGCTCCGACGCCAGTGCCTCCTGCGCCGCATCCAGCTTGGCCTGCATGTCGGACGCCGGCGTCCCGGGCACCAGCCGCGCCGTCAGCAGCTGCGGGAGCTCGATATCGGTTGCGGCGCTGACGTTCTTGGACCACGTCTGACCCGCCGCCAGCGTGACGGTCTCGTCACCGACCCGGACCTCGACATCGGCGGTCGCGATCAGCTCGAGCCGAGCCGCGGCGAATTCCACCTGCCCCTGCGCGACATCGACCGCGGCACTCGTCGTCTCGATGGCCCGCATGCCGTCGGCGGTCAGCGTGATCGTCGCGAGCTCACCGTCGGCTCGGGCCAGATCCCGGTCGGTCGCGTCGATCTTCGCCAGCCGCGCCGCGATCCGGTCGGCCTCGTCGCGGTCGGCCAACTGCTGAACCGTGTGGCGGGCCGCCTCGACACGGGTCTGGCTGTCCTCGAGCACTTTTCGCGCCTGCTCGGCTGCGGCTTCGGCGGCCTCGGCCACCTCGGCGGCGGTGGCGTGCTCCTCAGCGGCGGCGGCGGCCGCGGCGTCGAGTTCCTCGATGGCCGCAGCCCGGGTCTCGATGTCGGCGCGCAACCGGCGGCGCTCCTCGACGGCGGCACGCGACGTGTCCTGGTTGGCCTGCGCGGCCACCGCCACCAGTTCGGCTTCCTTGAGCTGGCGACGCACGGCGGCCACCGCTTCCGCTGCCGCCGAAGCGGTTTCGAGCGCGGCGGCGGCCGCTTCGCGCTGCGCGGCCACCTCGGCCAGTTCCTCGGTCAGCGCGGCGTGCCTGCGCACCGCCTCGTCGACCTGCGCGACCGCGGCTGCCGCCTCGGCAACCGCTTCCTCGGCGGCCCGCAACCGGGTGTTCGCGGCGGCCCATTCGCCCGTCGCCCTGCCGGTACGGGTGAAGTACCGCAGGTACTCCTCCTCGACGCGGTCGATGATCAGCGGTTCGGCGCCCGACAGCGTGACGGCCTCACCGGCGGCCACGTCGAGTGCCCGCGAGAGGGCGTCGCAACCGGACAGGTCGACCACCGCGGTCGGCGACGACTGCAGCACCCGCTGCGCCTGCCACAGGCAGGTGTCGACGGTCTCGTCGAGCATCGTCAGGACCCGCTCGTGCGCCTCGTCGCCGGTCAGCTGCTCACGGTGCGGCGCCAGCACCGTCAGCTCCGTCTCGCAGCGCTTGTGGAACCGCTTGCGGTACACGAATCGGTATGGGCCCGTAGAGATCTCGGCGGTCACCTCGGCACCCACGTCGGCGTGCGTCGGCTTGACCTCCTTGACCTCCTTCTTCGACGACCGGTCCTTGGCCTGCAGCAGCAGGTCGAGCGCCTCGATCATCGAGGACTTGCCGATCTCGTTGGCACCGCTGACCACCACGACGCCGTGGTCGGGGAATTCGATCTCGCGATGCGTGATGCCGCGGTAGTTGGTCAGCACCATCCGGTGCAGCTTCATGCGACACCCCGATCCGCCAGCCGCAACAACAACGCCAGCGCCGCGCGGGCGTCGTCGGCCTCGGCGCCGTCGGTGCGCGCGGTGGCGACCAACTCGTCGACGGCGGTCGCGGCGAACCCGCCGATGCCGAGGTCGTCGAACTCGCCGTCGGCCGGCAGCACCGCGATGTCGGTCTGCTTCTCGTCCACCCGCAGCGCCGCGAACAGCCGCGCATACCGGTCCAGGCAGACATCCAGCGCGGCCTTGTCGGTGACCGTCAGCGATCCGGTCAGCACGAGACGCACGACCGTGCGTTCCTTGTCCGGCATCAGGTCGAGATTGAGGTCGAGGTCGGCGATGTCGCGGCTGTCGTCGACCGGGCGGCGCAGCGTCACGAACCGCCAGCGGCCCACGGACTTCGGCTCGACGCGGACCGGGTGCGCCGGGTCCGCCTCGTCGACGTCGACGATCAGCACGTGACCGGGGTCGGTCTCGATGTCGTCGTAGTTGGTGACTTCCGGCGAGCCGGAATACCACACCCGTCCAGTCCCGCCGACCTGCATGCGGGAGTGCTTGTCGCCCAAGGCCACATAGTGCACGACGCCGCGGGCGATCGCGGCCTCCAGCGCCGCGAGCCGGATCAGCGACGGCCGGTCCTTGTCGGGTACGTGAATGTCCACCGCGCCGTGGCCGACCACGACGCGGGTGGTGCCGTCGGCAGGCAGGTCGGCGAGCACACCGGCGACCGGGTCCGACGACGGCGCCTTCGACGTCCACGGCGCCGCGACCAGTTCGATCCCGGGGCGCACCGCGTACACGCCGGGACGGTCGAGCACCGTCACGTTGTCGGGGCGCTCCGCGGTGAACAGCGCGCTGGTGTACACCGACGACGCGTCGAGCGGATCATGGTTGCCCGGCAGCAGATACACCGGAACCCCGATGCCGCGCATGGCCTCCAGTGACTGGCTGATTTCGCGCGGCGCGAGTTGGTTGTGCTCGAAGACGTCGCCGGCGACGACGACGAACTCGGCGCCCGCCTCGGCTGCGACCTCGCCGAGCTTGGCCACCGCGTCCCGGCGCGCGGCCGAATATCGTGGCTGCGCCTCACCATTGAGGAAGTAGCGGGTCATGCCGAGTTGCCAGTCGGCGGTGTGCACGAATCGCATCTCAGCGGTCCCCTTCCCCTTGTTCGTTTGCCGGGCATGGCGAGTGTAGGGCGGGGCTCCGACAAGTCCCGGGAGGCGCACGGCATGGCCTACCGTTACTGGGGTGAGCGAGCGCACGCTGCTGCTGTTGCGGCACGCCAAATCGGACTACCCGACCGGCGTCGCCGACCACGACCGTCCGCTGGCGCCGCGCGGGGTGCGCGAGGCGGGGTTGGCCGGCGACTGGCTGCGCGCACACATCCCGCAGATCGACGCGGTGCTGTGCTCGACGGCGACCCGCACCCGCGAGACGCTCGCCCGCACCCGCGTCGCCGCGCCCGTCGCGTACCTCGACCGCCTCTACGACGCCGCGCCTGGCACGGTGATCGACGAGATCAACGGCGCGCAGCGGCACTTCGACGGCGACGTCCGGACGCTACTGGTGATCGGCCACGAGCCGGCGATGTCGGCGGTGGCGCTCGGTCTGGCCACCGCGGAGCACAGCAACAGCGTTGCCGCCGAAGACATCTCGATGAAGTTTCCGACGTCGGCGATCGCGGTGCTGCGCGCCGACACGCCGTGGGAGAGTTGGGCACTCGACGGTGCCGCGCTGGTCGCCTTCCACGTGGCGCGCTAGGCGCGCGTCGCCAGCGTCAACTCCATCAGCTTGAGCGCCATCTTGCAGGCGTCGATCCCGGGCGCCTGCGGATTGACCCACCACCCGACGACACCGGCCGCGTCGCTGGCCACCCCGCACGCGCCGTTGGGGTCGTTGGGCTTCATCACGATCGACTCGATGCCGGCCACCGAGCGGTTCTCGATCTGGTACTTGAGTTTCTCGGCGGTCTCGCGCTCGTTGTCGAGGCTGCCCTGCTCGAACCAGAACCGGGTGATGTCGACCAGGCCCGACGGGTTGGCGGCCTGCCAGCGGCACACCGCACCGACGAACGTGCTCTGGATGTCGAGCGGATCGGCGCCCACGGTCTCGGCGAGGATGTCCTCGGTGAGCACCTCGCACTCTTTGAGCAGGTTCGGATACTGCCGCTGCGAGTCCTCGTTGCGCGGTCCGGGGCCACCGGAACCGGACTTCGCCGCGGTGCCCTCGACCGTCTGCGTGCAACCGGTGAGCAGCGCGAGCGCCGCCATCGCGGCGACGATGCCCGCGCTGAGGCGGCGGGTGAGCGGGCGGCGGGTCATTCGGAGTTCACAATCGATTGACGGGTCAGTTCCTTGGCGACCTCACAGGCATCCGGGAACGGCTTCTGCGCATAGCTGACCGACCACTCGATGAAGTCGTCGTCGAACTGGATGCCGATCTCGCACAAATTGGTGCCCAGCGTCGGATCGTCGCCGACGGCGATGAACCCGCTGTGTCCCTCGATGGTGATGTCCTCGACGCTGGTGCGCGACAGTTCCTCGGTCTTGCGCTCGCGCCCGATGGGGCTGCCGCGGAACCAGGTGAAGGAGAAGTGCGGGCCCAGGATGCTGCCGCCGGCCAGCCACTGGCAGCCCACCGACGTCTTGGCGGTGTTCACCAGCCCGGGCACCTCGGTCTGCTTGATGACCTCCTGGTCGCTGATCCCACCACACTCCGGGAAGAACGGGCCGTGCGCGATGTTCTCCGACGGCGCGGGCGTGTCTTCGGGTACCTGCGGGCCGCTCGGCGCGGATTCCGAGCATGCCGCCAGCGGGATGACCGCCGCGGCCGCGAGGGCCAGGCAGCGGATCGCGCGCATCCTGTGGGTCACGCCATGCACTGTAGCGGCAGGTCAAAGCGTCAACCACCGACATGCCGGTTGACCTGCTGATTTTCGCGCCGCCGGGGTGTTGCTCACCGCGGGTGTCCGGACCCGGTGTGCGACAGTAGCGGGATGCTTTGGGCGCTGCTGCGACAGTATGCGCGGCCCTACCGGGGCCTGCTCGCCATCGTGGCCACGCTTCAGGTGATCAGCACCCTGGCGTCGCTGTACCTGCCGACGGTCAACGCCGCGATCATCGACGACGGCGTCGCGGTCGGCGACCTGCGCCGCATCGTGGAACTGGGCGTCGTGATGCTCGCGGTGACCGGCCTGCAGGTGGTGTGCGCGATCGGTGCGGTCTACTTCGGGTCGCGCGCGGGCATGGGATTCGGCCGGGACCTGCGCTCGGCGATCTTTCATCACGTCACCGGCTTCTCCGCCGAGGACACCGCGCGCTTCGGTGCGCCCTCGCTGCTCACCCGCACCACCAACGACGTTCAGCAGATCCAGCTGCTCGTGCAGCTGACCTGCACGATGCTGATCACCGCGCCGATCATGTCGGTCGGCGGCATCGTGATGGCGCTGCACCAGGACGCCGGGTTGTCGTGGCTGCTGCTGGTCAGCGTGCCGGTGCTGGCGCTGGCCAACTACTGGATCGTGCGCCACCTGCTGCCGATCTTCCGCCGGATGCAGCGCCTGATCGACGGCGTCAACCGGGTGATGCGCGAACAACTCGCCGGGCTGCGGGTGATCCGCGCGTTCGCCAGGGAGCCGTTCGAACGGGCCCGCTTCGGGCAGGCCAATCAGGCGCTGGCCGACACCGCGCTGGAGGCCGGCCGCTGGCAGGCGCTGATGCTGCCGGTCACCACGCTGGTCATCAACGTCTCGAGCGTGGCGCTGATCTGGTTCGGCGGGCTGCGTATCGACGCCGGGCAGATGCAGGTCGGCTCGCTGATCGCGTTCCTGGCCTACTTCATGCAGATCCTGATGGCCGTGCTGCTGGCCACCTTCATCCTGGTCATCATCCCGCGTGCGTCGGTGTGCGCCGAACGCATCAGTGAGGTGTTCGCGACCGTCCCGCAGATCACCAGCCCGGCCCACCCCGTGCGTCCCGACCGGATCGACGGGCAGGTGCAGCTGCAGAACGCGACGTTCTGCTATCCCGGCGCGGAACAGCCGGTGCTGCAGGATGTCTCGTTCACGGCACGACCCGGTACGACGACGGCCGTCGTCGGCTCGACCGGATCGGGGAAGTCGACGCTGATCGCGCTGATCTGCCGGATGTACGACGCGACAACGGGTTCGGTGCTCGTCGACGGGGTCGACGTGCGCGACTACGACCCCGAGCAGCTGTGGTCGGCGATCGGGCTGGTACCGCAGCGGGGATACCTGTTCTCCGGCACCGTCGCCGACAACCTGCGGTACGGGAAGGCCGACGCGACCGACGACGAGATGTGGGAGGCGCTGCGGGTCGCGGCGGCCGACGACTTCGTGCGCGCGCATGCCGACGGGCTGGCGATGCGCGTCGCGCAGGGCGGCGCCAATTTCTCCGGCGGGCAGCGCCAGCGGCTGGCCATCGCGCGCGCCGTGATCCGCCGGCCTGCGGTGTACCTGTTCGATGACGCGTTCTCCGCGCTCGACGTGCACACCGACGCGAAGGTCCGCTCAGCGCTGCGCGACGTCTCCGCCGACTCCACCGTCATCATTGTCTCGCAACGCATTTCGACGGTGATGCGGGCGGATCAGATCGTCGTCATCGACGACGGCCGCGTCGTCGGCACCGGCACGCACGACACCCTGATGGCCCGCTGCCCGCAGTACGCCGAGTTCGCCGACTCGCAGTCGCTGGGGGTGGCGCGGTGAGTGCGCCTGCGGGCCCGCCGATCCGCGGCATGGTGCAGGGGCCCACGCAGCGGTCGCGGGATTTCACCGGTTCGGCGCTGCGGCTGGTCAAACGGTTGACGCCCGAACGCGGGCTCACCGCGGCGGTCATCCTGCTCGGGGTCTGCGGCATCGCGATCAGCGTCATCGGTCCGCGAATCCTCGGGCACGCCACCGATCTTCTGTTCAACGGGGTGATCGGCCGCGAACTGCCCGCGGGCGTGACCAAGGAGCAGGCGATCGAGGCGGCCCGCGCCCGCGGCGACACCACCTTCGCCGATCTGCTGAGCGGAATGAACGTCGTCCCCGGCGAGGGCGTCGACTTCGGCGCCGTCGCGCGCACGCTGCTGCTCGCGCTGGGGCTGTACCTGGTCGCCGCGCTGCTGGTGTGGCTGCAGGCGCGGCTGCTCAACGTCGCGGTGCAGCGCACCATGGTGCGGTTGCGCGCCGACGTCGAGGACAAGGTGTACCGGATGCCGCTGTCCTACTTCGACTCCCGGCAGCGCGGCGAGGTGCTCAGCCGCGTCACCAACGACGTCGACAACGTCCAGACGTCGCTGTCGATGACGATCAGTCAACTGTTGACGTCGGTGCTGACGGTGTTCGCGGTCCTGGTGATGATGTTGACGATCTCGCCGCTGCTGACGTTGCTGACCGTGGTCACGGTGCCGTTGTCGCTGTGGGCGACGCGGGTGATCGCGCGTCGCTCGCAGCGGTTGTTCGTCGCGCAGTGGGCCAACACCGGCCGGCTCAACGCGCACATCGAGGAGACCTACAGCGGGTTCACGATCGTCAAGACGTTCGGTCACCGGGCCGCGGCCACCGACGCGTTCCGCGAGTACAACGACGAGGTCTACCGCGCGAGCTTCGGCGCGCAGTTCTTCTCCGGGCTGGTCTCGCCGGCCACCACGTTCATCGGGAACCTCAGTTACGTCGCGGTCGCCGTCGTCGGTGGCCTGCAGGTGGCCACCGGGCAGATCACGCTGGGCAGCATCCAGGCGTTCATCCAGTACGTTCGCCAGTTCAACCAGCCGCTCACTCAGGTCGCCGGGATGTACAACACGCTGCAGTCCGGGGTGGCCAGCGCCGAACGGGTCTTCGACCTGCTCGACGCGGAGGAGGAAACCCCCGACCCCGAGGCGCGAACGGTGATTACCGCGCGAGAATCGGCGGAAATTTCGAGCGGTAATCACCGTTCGCGCAAGATTGGCGGGCGTGTCGAGTTCGAGCGCGTCACCTTCGGCTACCACCCGGACACACCGGTGATCGAGGACCTGTCGCTGGTGGCCGAACCGGGCAGCACGGTGGCGATCGTCGGCCCGACCGGCGCGGGCAAGACGACCCTGGTGAACCTGCTGATGCGGTTCTACGACGTCGACGCCGGCCGGATTCTGGTTGACGGCGTGGACATCTCGACGGTGAGCCGCCAGTCGCTGCGGTCGCAGATCGGGATGGTGCTGCAGGACACCTGGCTGTTCGGCGGCACCATCTACGACAACATCGCCTACGGCCGCCCGGACGCCGGCGAGGACGAGGTGATCGCCGCCGCGAAGGCCGCTTACGTCGACCGGTTCGTGCACATGCTGCCCGACGGCTACCAGACCGTGGTCGGCGACGACGGCGGTGCCATCAGCGCAGGCGAGAAGCAGCTCATCACGATCGCCCGCGCGGTGCTGGCCCGGCCCCGGCTGCTGATCCTCGACGAGGCGACCAGTTCGGTTGACACCCGCACCGAGTTGCTGATCGCGCAGGCGATGGCCGAGTTGCGCCGGGACCGAACGAGTTTCATCATCGCGCACCGGCTCTCGACGATCCGCGACGCCGACGTCATCGTGGTGATGGACGCCGGCCGGATCGTCGAACGCGGAAGCCACACCGAACTTCTCGCTAAGCGAGGCGCTTACTGGGCGATGACCCAGGCGTAACAGAAAAGTGCCCGCGAAACGGACAAGGCAGGCGTTCGTGTGCGGCAGGATGACCACGTGAGCGAGACGGTCTACACCTTCTGCCGGTACTGCCTGGCGTCCTGCGGTCTGGAAGTGACCGTCGAGAACAACCGCGTCACCAAGATCGCCGCCGACAAGCAGAACCCGCACACCTGGCAGGACTTCTGCGCCAAGGGCCGTACCGCGAACCGCCTCGTCGAGCATCCCCGCCGCATCCTCAACCCGATGCGCCGCGTCGGCGACACCTACGTCGAAGCCACGTGGGACGAGGCGATCGCGGACATCGCCGCGCGGATGACCGCGGCGATCGAGGCGGGCGGACCGGATGCCGTCGGCGTGTACTACGGCAATCCCGCGGGGTTCTCGTCGTCGAACATCATCTTCATGAACGGCTGGCTCGACGCCGTCGGGACCCACAGCCGCTACTTCGTCGGCTCGGTCGACCAGAACGCGATGCACGTTGTCGCGCAGGCGATGTACGGCTCGATCCTGATGGCGCCGGTCTCCGACGTCGACAACTGCGACTACTTCCTGCTGGTCGGCACGAACCCGGCGGTCAGCGCATGGAACTGGCTGGAGACGGTGCCCGGCGGATGGCGCCGCGCGCTGGCCCGCCAGAAGCAGGGCGCGACGATCGTCGTGGTCGACCCGCTGCGCACCGAGTCCGCCGAAAAGGCCGACGAACACCTGGCGGTGCGGCCGGGCCAGGACTGGGCGCTGCTGCTGGCGATGGTCAAGGTCATCCTCGACGAGGGTCTCGAACACGCCTCGGACTGCGCCGATCTCGCGACCGGCGTCGACGATCTGCGGTCGCTGGTCGCCGACGCCGACCTCGACGACCTGGCCGCGCGTTGCGACATCGCCCGCGAGCGCATCGAGCGGGTGGCCCGCGACTTCGCGACGGCGCGGGCGGCGATGGTGGTCACCCGGACCGGGGTGTCGCTGCACCTGGCCGGCACGGTCGCCGAATGGCTGGGCCACGTGCTCAACGTGATCACCGGGCGGATGGACCGGCCCGGCGGCCGGCGCTACGAGCCGGGCTACGTCGACGCCATCCGGATGTCGGCGATGGTCAAGGCCAAACCGCACTACAGCAGGCTCGCCGGCCGCGAGATGGTCGCCGGCGCGCACGCGCTGTCCGAGTTGCCCGACGAGATCACCACGCCGGGCCGCGGCCAGATCCGCGCGATGCTGATCAACTGCGGCAACCCCGTCGTCTCCGGACCGGACGGGGCCAGGCTCGACGCCGCACTGGCCCAACTCGACCTGCTGGTCGCCATCGACTTCGTGCAGCGCGAAAGCCACCGGCACGCGCACTGGCTGCTGCCCGCGACCCACTGGTTGGAGCGTGACGACCTGCTCGCGTTCACCAGCAACATGCACGACGAGCCGTATCTGCAGTACGGCGCCAAGGCCGTCGACCCGCCGCCGGGTGCGCGGCAGGAGTGGCGGATCTTCACCGACCTGGCGATCGCGATGAACAAACCGCTGTTCGGCGCCAAGGGGCTCAACGGGTTCATCAGGGCCACGCGCGCCGCCGCCCGCCTGACGCGGCGACCCGCCGTCGAGTTCGGGCCGCACTGGATCGACCGGCTGGTGGTCGCGACCGGACGAAAGTTCAACGGCCGCAGGATCAAATGGCGCGACGTGCGGGCACACCGGCACGGCTGGGTGCTCGGCCCGCGCGAGTTCGGGCACTTCCGCGAGGCGTTGCGCACCGACGACAAGAAGGTGCACGCCGCCCCGCCGGAGTTCGTGGAGCGCGCCCGCGAACTGCTCGCCGAACCGCACGCGCAGCCTCCGGTCGACTACCCGTTCCAGCTGGCCAACCGCAGGCACCGGCATTCGATGAACTCGTGGCTCAACGACCTGCCCGGGCTGCATCCGGCGGGGAAGGGCAACGACGTGGTCATCCACCCCAAAGACGCGGCCGCACTCGGCGTCAGCGACGGCGACCTGGTCCGGGTGTTCTCCCCCGTCGGCGCCGTCGAACTCCCCGCCACCGTCAGCGAGGCACCCCGGGAAGGCGTCGTGATCGTCGATCATGGTTGGGGCTCACGGGTTTTCGACCCGCGCGGCGGCCAGGACCCGATCTCCTACGGCGTCAACCGCAATCTGCTGATCGACGCGGGACCGATCGATCCGCTGTCGCAGACCACCGCGTTGAGTTCGGGCTACGTCGGGGTCGAACGCGTGGGTTAGAGGTTCGGACCCTCGGCGCGCAGATCGTCGACGTTGCGCATCGCCTGGCGCAACTTGTCGAGCCACTCCTCGGCGTGCTCGCCGACCAGCCGCACCGACCACGCCAGCGCGTCCGAGCGGGACCGCGCCACACCGGCGTCGACGAGGGTGTCGAGCACCTGACGTTCGGGCTGCCGCAGCCGCGTCATCACCGGCACTGCCAGATGCGTGAACAGGATCCGTTCGGCGTCCTGACCCGGCGCGCCGATCTCGACGCCCCACGCGACCTTACGGCCGTACCGCGCCTCGGCTTCGTCGGCGATGCGCATGCGCTCGGACCGGGTCTCCTCGCGGAACCGCGCCACCCTCCCGGATGCCCGCGCCTCGCTCTCCTCGCCGCCCTCGGGATCGGGCAGTCGCCCGATCACAGTGATCTCCTCGCGGTCGACGACGACGATCGGGTCGCCGACGAACCAGCCGTCGGGTAGCCGGCCGGCGAACCAGTCGGCCGCGTCCCCGGCATCGGGCTGTGCCGCTTCCTGCCAGCCGCCGTGCCTGCGGCGACCGTGATGATGGTTTCTCATGATTACATGATTACATCCTTACCGCACGGCAGGAAGCGTGTTCGCCATCGGCGGACTCAGCCTCGCGAACCCCTCCTGGCGGTGATACGGGAAATACGGGTAGGGCGCCTCGACGCGGCTGACCGCATCGAGTGCGGCGAGGTGTTCGGCGTCGAGCCGCCAGCCGACCGCACCGAGGTTCTCCGCCAGTTGGCGCTCGTCGCGGGCGCCGACGATCACCGACGCCACGGTGGGCCTGCGCAACAACCAGTTCAGTGCGGCCTGCGGCACCGATCTGCCGGTCCGCGCCGCGATGTCGTCGAGGACCTCGACGATCGAGAACAGCCGCTCGTCGTCGACCGGCGGTCCGGCGTCGGCCGTGGCGTGCAGTCGGCTGCCGTCCGGAACCGGGCTGCCGCGCCGGATCCTGCCCGTCAACCGCCCCCAGCCCAGCGGACTCCAGACGAGTGCCCCGACACCCTCCGCGGCGGCCAGTGGCATCAGCTCCCACTCGTAGTCGCGGCCGACGAGCGAGTAGTACACCTGGTGTGCGACGTAGCGCGGCGCCTGGCGCCGATCGGCCACCGCCAGCGACTTCATCAACTGCCACCCACTGAAGTTCGACGCGCCCAGGTAGCGGACCTTGCCCGCTGCGACAAGGGTTTCCAGCGTCGAGACGACTTCGTCGATCGGCACCGAGGCGTCGAAGCCGTGCAGCTGGAACAGGTCGATACGGTCGGTCTGCAGCCGGCGCAGCGCCGCGTCGACGGCGCGCAGCAACCGCGTCCGCGATGTTCCCGAGTCGTCGTCACCGGTGGGCAGCGCCGCCTTGGTCGAGATGACGACGTCGTCGCGGTGGGGACGCAGTGCGGCGCCGAGCACCTCCTCGGACGCGCCGTCGGAGTAGACGTCGGCGGTGTCGAAGAGTGTGACGCCGGCCTGCAGGCACATGTCGACAATGCGCCGGGCACCGTTGACGTCGGTCTTCCCCCACGCTCCGAAAAACTCGCCGACACCGCCGAAAGTCGCTGCCCCGAAGCCGAGTTCGGACACTCTCAGGCCGGATGCGCCGACGTGCCGATATTCCATGACCGCTCCCTTGTCTCGCCGGATGAACGCTCCGGACAACAGCGCTTAATGGGAAGATATTCCTGTTAAGCTGGACCGCATGGTGAAGGCTCGCCCCGGTGGCCGCACAGCCGCGGTGCGGGCGGCCGTCCTGCGCGCCACCGAGGACCTGCTGATCGACGCTGGGCTCGCCGGGCTCGAACTGCCCGCGGTCGCCGAGCGCGCGGGCGTCGGCACGTCGACCGTTTACCGGCGGTGGGGCAGCGTGCCGGCCCTGATCACCGACATGCTGTGCGACATGGCCGAGCGATCGGTGCCGCGCGCCGACACCGGATCGCTGCGCGGGGACCTCCGCGCCAACGCGGCCCTGGTGCGCCGGACCCTGTCCGCGCCGCGGGAGGGCCGGCTGTTCCGGGCGATCATCGCCGCCGCGGCGAGCGACGACGCCACCGCGCAAGCACTGGCGGTGTTCTACGACCGCCGGGTCGCCGAGTGGGCAAACTGCGTCCACGACGCGGTCGTGCGCGGTGAAGCGCCGGAGCGAACCGACGCCGAAGCCGTCATCCGTCAGGTGTCAGCGCCGCTGTACTACCAGTCCCTCACCGCCACAAAGCCGTTGACAACCCGGGACGCCACGCGGGCCGCTGATGCGGCACTGGCCGCCGTCGCCGCGGGTGTGTTCAGTCCCGCGCGCAGACCAGGTTCTTGACCTCAACGGCCCTTGAGGTCATAGCGTCGCCGTCATGACCCGACCGACTCTGTCCGACAATGACCAGTGGCTGCGCGACGCGCATGCGGCCGTCGATGCGTTCGTCGCCGAACTGCAGGCCGCCATCGACGACGGCGACGCCGAGCTCTACAACGCCCATTTCGCCGATGATGTGCTGTGGGGCAGTCCCTTCGGCGCGACGGTCGCGGGCTACGACACGCTGCACGCCATCCACCGGCGGTTGTTCGCCGCGGCGGTCGCCGGGCCCCGGTCGCGCTACGAGAAGGTGGCGGTCAGCGCGCCGACGCCCGATGTCGCGGTCGCGCAGGTGCGTCGGACCGCGCTGAACGCCGACGGCACACCGATTCCCATCGAGCAGCCGGCGCCGTTCTCGGAGATGGCGCTCTACGTCCTGGTGCGTCGCGACGGCCAGTGGTGGCTGGCGGCCGGTCAGAACACCATCGTGCGGCCGACACCGCAGAACCGGAACTAGCGGCGGACCAACAGCATCGCCCCGCCGGCCAGCACCGCGCCGATCAGCAACAGCACCGCCAGCGTCGGGCTGACCAACCACCACACCAAGCCGATCGCGATCAGTGCCGGTGAGGCGACGAAGAGCACCATGCCCGGATGCTGTTTGAGAACCGCGAAGGCGCTCTGGGCGCGCACCCGGTCGATTTCCTTTGCCATGGCCCAAGAATGCCAGTTCGTGACCTACTTTGGAGGCCATGACAGCACCGAACGACGGAAGCTGGCGACCCGACCCCGAGGGCCGCTACGAGTACCGCTGGTGGGACGGCACGCAGTGGACGGATCAGGTGTCACACCAAGGGCAGATGGGCCGCGCGCCGCTGACCGCTCTGCCGCAGTCCGGGCCACCGCCACACCAGGCCCAACCGCAACCGGCCGGTGACGGTTTCGCCGGCATCACCGGTGATCTGGTCGACGGCCGGTTCAGCGAGAAGGAAGCCAGGGCGATCGCGAATCAGAACACCAAGCTGTTGCGCGTGCGCCTCGGCGAACCGTTCATGGCCCGGCAAGGCTCGATGGTGGCCTACCAGGGCAACGTCGACTTCGCATTCGAGGGCGGGGGTGCGTCGAAGTTCCTCAAGAAGGCGCTGACGGGCGAGGGTCTCCCACTGATGCGGTGTCAGGGCCAGGGCGACGTCTTCCTCGCCGACCGCGCCTACGACGTGCACCTCCTGCAACTGACCAACTCCGGGTTGTCGATCAGCGGCAAGAACGTGCTGGCGTTCTCTCAGAGCCTGGACTGGAACATCGAGCGGGTGAAGGGCGGCAGCATCGCCACCGGCGGGCTGTTCAACACCACGCTGCGCGGTACCGGCTGGGTGGCGCTGACCACTGACGGACCGCCGGTCGTGCTCAACGCCGCCGAGGCGCCCACATTCGCCGACACCAACGCGGTCGTGGCCTGGTCGGCGAACCTGCAGACCCAGCTCAAGACGAGCTTCAAGGCCGGCGCGCTGATCGGTCGCGGATCCGGGGAGGCGGTGCAGGTGTCGTTCTACGGGCCGGGGTTCGTGATCGTCCAACCCTCCGAGGGCGCCCCGCCGGTCGCGACGCAGTGATCAGAGCTCGAGCAGGACGGTCACCGGACCGTCGTTGACGAGCTCGACCTCCATGTCCGCGCCGAACACCCCGGTCTCCACGTGCGCGCCCAGACCGCGCAGGGCCTCGGCGAACGCGGTCACCAGCGGCTCGGCGACGGCGCGCGGCGCGGCGGCGTTCCAGGCCGGCCTGCGGCCTTTGGCGGTGTTGGCGTAGAGCGTGAACTGGCTGACCACCAGGATCGGCGCCGACACATCCGATGCGGACTTCTCGTCGTCGAGAATCCTGAGCTGCCAGAGCTTTTCGGCCATCCGCTGCGCCTTGGCGGGGTCGTCGTCGTGGGTGACGCCGACGAGCGCGAGCAGGCCCTGGCCGTCGGGACGGATGGCGCCGACGATCGCGCCGTCCACCGTGACGGCCGCCGAGGTCACCCGTTGGGCGAGAACACGCATGCCCGCAGATGCTGCCACGTCGGCGCGGACCGCCCGGACGTAGCCCTGTCGGCGGATACCCTACCGGGGTACCGTTCGATGCCATGAAACTCAACTCAGTCGAGCGCGCGATGATGAACAATCCGTTGCGCGCCGCACACCAGCACAGGCGGGAGGCCGCGTGGTTCCGCCGCCTGGCCGGCGGCGATCTGGCCGGTCAACATGTCCTCGAGATCGGCTGCGGCCGCGGGGTGGGCGCTGAAGTGATCCTCGACCGGCTCGGCGCGCAGCAGGTGACGGCGTTCGATCTCGACGACTCGATGGTCGAGTTGGCCCGCAAGCGGCTGCACGGACGCCCGGTGTCGCTGTCGGTCGGCGACGTCAACGCGATCTCTCAGCCGGCGGCATCGGTCGACGCGGTGGTCGACTTCGGGATCATCCACCATGTGCCCGACTGGCAGGGCGCCATCGGCGAGATCGCGCGGGTGCTGCGGCCGGGCGGCCTGCTGCTGTTCGAGGAGATTACGCGGCACGCCTTGGAATGGTGGGCGTTTCGGGCCCTCACCGACCACCCGCGGGAGAACCGGTTCGAGGCCGACGAGTTCGCCGCCGAGCTGGGCCGCCACGGTCTGCACGGCACGGGCACACTGGAGCACCGTGCCGGCGGCGCGCTGTTCGTCGGGGCGGCCCGCAAGGTCTGACCCGACCCCGCTTGAATACCCCTAGGGGGTATCTGTACGCTGGGCTGCATGACCACCACCACGACCGTCACCGTCACCGGAATGACCTGCGGCCACTGCGCCGCCTCAGTACGCGAGGAGATCGGCGAGATCAGCGGCGTGACCGCGGTCGACGTCGACGTCGCGTCCGGCATGGTGACCATTGACAGTGTGGCCCCGGTCGAAACCGGCGCCATCCAGAACGCCGTGGAAGAAGCGGGCTACCGCTTGGCCGGCTGATGAACACCGGCAGCCGGATCACCGCGTTCGTCGCCGCGCTGGCGGCGGTCTTCGCGGTGTCCGTGTGGGTCGGCCGCGCGTTCGGCCCGGACGGCGACGCGGCGGGGCATTCGACCGCTGCGCACGATGCGTCCGCCGCCGAGCAACCGGGCGGCCTGCAGGTGACCGAGGACGGCTACACGCTGGACCTCGCACAGCCGCTGCAGCGTGCCCGGGACAATGCGCCGTTCCGGTTCCGGATCCTCGGCGCCGACGGTGCGCCGGTCACCCGCTTCGCGGAGACGCACGAAAAGCTGCTGCACCTGATCGTGGTCAGCAACGACCTGGCGGTGTTCCAGCACCTGCACCCGGTCCTCGACGAGCAGGGCACCTGGCGGGTCCCGGTCGATTTCCGCCGCGCCGGCGACTACCGCGTGTACGCCGATTTCGTGCCGGCGGGCGGACCCGCGGTGACGCTGGGCGCCAACGTGCACGTCGCCGGCGACTACCGGCCGCAGCCGTTGCCCGCGCCGGCCGTCGTGTCCGAAGTCGACGACTACTCGGTGACGCTCAGCGGTACCGCGCCCGCCGGCACTGCGTCGACGTTGACCCTGTCTGTCGAACGCGACGGCGCCCCGGTCGAGGACCTGCAGCCCTACCTCGGCGCCTACGGGCATCTCGTCGCGATCCGCGCCGCCGACCTCGGCTATCTGCACGTGCACCCGATGGCCGAGCGCAGCGGCCCCGCGATCCAATTCCGCACCGCCTTCCCCAGCGCCGGGGACTACCGGCTGTTCCTGGACTTTCAGCACCGCGACACGGTCCGCACCGCCGCCTTCACGGTGACCGTTCCGGGCTCGGCGGCGCCCGACCAAGATGGGCCCACCCAAGACGCGCACGGAGACGGACATGGCCACTGACACCATCGAGCTGTCGATCGACGGTATGACGTGCGCCTCGTGCGCGAACCGGATCGAACGCAAGCTCAACAAGATCGACGGGGTCACCGCGACGGTCAACTTCGCCACCGAGAAGGCCCGCGTGGAGTACGGCGACGGCGTGACCCCCGAGGCACTGGTGGCCACGGTGCACGACGCGGGTTACGAGGCCCACCTGCCCGTCACCGTAACCTCCGAAGAGTACGACGCCACAACGGATCCCACCGCGGCGCTGCGGCAGCGGCTGCTCGTCTCGCTGGCGTTGACGGTCCCGGTGATCGCGATGGCGATGATCCCCGCGCTGCAGTTCACCAACTGGCAGTGGCTGTCGCTGACGCTGGCGGCACCGGTCGTGGTGTGGGGCGCTTGGCCGTTCCACCGCGCCGCGTTCACGAACCTGCGCCACGGCAGCACCACGATGGACACGCTGATCTCGATGGGCACGCTGGCGGCGCTGGGTTGGTCGGTGTACGCGCTGTTCTGGGGCACCGCCGGCACACCCGGGATGACGCATCCGTTCTCGTTGACGCTGTCGCGCACCGACGGTTCGGGCAGCGTCTACTTCGAGGTGGCCGCGGGGGTGACGACGTTCATCCTCGCCGGGCGCTACTTCGAGGCGCGGTCCAAACGACGCGCCGGCGCCGCGCTGCGAGCACTGCTGGAACTCGGTGCTCGCGATGTGATGGTCCGCAGAGACGGTGTCGAGCAACGGATTCCGATCGACCAGCTCGTGGTCGGCGACGAGTTCGTGGTCCGGCCCGGCGAGAAGATCGCCACCGACGGCGTCGTCGTCGACGGCCGATCCGCGGTCGACGCGTCGATGCTGACCGGCGAGCCCGTGCCCGTGGATGTCGAACCCGGAGACGCGGTGGTCGGAGCGACAGTCAACGTCGACGGGCGGCTCGTCGTGCGCGCCCACCGCGTCGGCAGCGACACCCAGATCGCCCAGATGGCGCGCCTCGTCGCCGAAGCCCAGAACGGCAAGGCGCCCGCGCAGCGCCTCGCCGACCGGATCTCCGGTGTGTTCGTGCCGATCGTGATCGCGCTCGCGGTGGCCACCCTCGGATTCTGGCTGGGCACAGGGGGTTCCGTGGCCGCTGCGTTCACCGCGGCGGTCGCGGTTCTGATCATCGCGTGCCCGTGCGCGCTCGGGCTGGCGACCCCGACCGCGCTGATGGTCGGCACGGGCCGGGGCGCCCAGCTGGGCATCCTCATCAAGGGCCCCGAGGTGCTGGAGTCGACCCGGCGCGTCGACACCATCGTGTTGGACAAGACCGGCACGATCACCACCGGCACGATGACGCTCGTCGATGTCGTAACCGCCGGCGGTACGGAAGCCGCCGACGTGCTGCGGGCCGCCGGCGCCGTCGAGGACGGGTCGGAGCATCCGATCGCGCGGGCCATCGTGCAGGGCGCCCGCGACAAGGTCGGCGAGCTGCCCGTCGTCGAGGACTTCGTCAACGAACGCGGTCTCGGTGTGCGCGGCGTCGTCGACGGCCGCGAGGTCGTTGTCGGGCGCCGGCGGCTGTTGTCCGGCTACGACTTCCCCGAACAACTGGAAGGCGCACTGCGTCAAGCTGAGTCGGAGGGCCGGACAGCGGTCGCGGTCGGCTGGGATGACGAGGTCCGCGGTGTCCTGGTGGTGTCCGACACCGTCAAACCGACATCGGCGCAGGCCGTCGCCCGCCTGCGCGCGCTCGGGCTGAGCCCGGTGATGGTCACCGGCGACAACGAGGCGGCGGCACGCACCATCGCGGGGCAGGTGGGCATCGACGACGTGGTGGCCGAGGTGCTGCCGCAGGACAAGGTCGACGCGGTCAAGCGTCTGCAGGCCGACGGCAAGGTGGTGGCGATGGTCGGCGACGGCGTCAACGACGCCGCGGCGCTGGCGCAGGCGGACCTCGGTCTGGCGATGGGCAGCGGCACCGACGTGGCGATCGAAGCCAGCGACGTCACGTTGGTGCGCGACGACCTCAACGCGGTGCCCGACGCGATCCGCCTGTCACGCAGGACATTGTCGACGATCAAGGGCAATCTGTTCTGGGCGTTCGCCTACAACGTCGCCGCACTGCCGCTGGCCGCCGCCGGACTGCTCAACCCGATGATCGCCGGCGCCGCGATGGCGTTCAGCTCGGTCTTCGTGGTGAGCAACAGCCTTCGGCTGCGCCGCTTCTCGGCTACAGCGTCGCGTTGATCGGACCGAGCATCTGGCAGTTGGGCTCCAGGGCGTCCTCGAACACCTTGCCGCAGCCCCGCCCGCTCGAGATATAGGTGGCGCCAGGCTGATACGGCTCGAAGAACACCTGCGCGGCTCCCGGCCCGCGGGCCTGCGTGCACTGTCCCTGCGAGCTGGGCCCGGCCAGGTACACGCAGGCGACACTCATCGCGGGCCGGAACGGACCGAAACAGTCGCCGAACGACACCGTCGCCGTGACCCGGCCGACCCCGTCGGTGTGCACCACCTGCGGCGGTGACAAGGTGTACCCGCACGCCGGCGGCAGCGGCTGCGCATGCGCGGATCCCGCACCCAGCAGCGCGGCCCACCCGGCGAGCAGCCCGACCCACACGACCTTCACGACCCGGCTCATGGGTGAAGGGTAATTCAGCCGTCGGCGTGGCGGACCCTGAACAGCTTCACCTCGGACTTGATGTTCTTGAGGCGGCGCGCGCCGGCGAAGGAGAACGCGAACCGCTCGTCGTCGACGGCTTCTCGCGTCGACTCCGGCACCAGAACCGATCCGGGCCGGGCCGCCCCGGTGACGCGGCTGGCGAGGTTGACCGAACTGCCGAACCAGTCTCCGGTGCGGCTGACCGCCATTCCCGTCGCCACCCCGACCCGCAACTGCGGGAAGTCCTCGTCGTCGTTGGTCTGCTCGACCAGCCGCAGCACGGCGTCCAGCAGCGGGACCGGATCGGGGCTGACCAGCATCACCTCGTCACCGATGGTCTTGACGAACCGGACCGGCGGAACCGACACCTCGTACGCGAGGTCGGACAACCGCTGAGCCAGCCGCTCCAGATCCTCGGGCGGGACCGCTTCACCCAGTCGGGTGAAGCCGACGAGGTCGGCGAACGCGATCGTGACCAGTCGGGCGCCGGGCAGGCGCTGCCCGTCGGCGCGTTCGGACGCGGTGATCGCCTCGGTCTCCATCAGGTGCCGCAACTGCAGGCGAAGCATCTCCTGGATCATCGGCCCGAGCATCGGGGACGCAGCGTGCACGAGTGCCTCGGCGTTCCTGGCGATCTCGAGTTCCGACGCGCCCGGGTTGAACACCGTCGCCAGCGCCGCGTAGCGCATGACTTCCGCAGCCTTCGACAACCCCTCGGTCAGCACACGCGTGATCTGCACGAGCTGTTCGGGTTCGATGCCGAATTCGAGGAACTGCTGGCTGAAGGTGGCGACCTCGGCGTCGGCACGCAGGTAGACCGCGGCATCGGGATCCTCGACGGCGGGCAGGCCCATCGCCCGCTGGACGCGTTGCAGCAGGCCGAGATCCATCCCGATCTTCTCGCTGGTTTCGCGGGCCGACACGTATACGCCGTCGTCGCCGAGGGCCTGCCGGGCGCCGAGCAGCATGGGCAGGAAGGCGTTGCGGATCTGGTCGACGGTGATGCCCTTGTCGAGCAGCCAACGGATCAGTGCTGCGCGTTGGGCGCGCGCCTCGCCGTCCAGCCCGTCGAGCAACCCCGACTGCTCGATGTCGAGGTCGTCGGCTGGGTCGTCGGCCATCGGCCCAACGTATACCGCGTGGGATAGTCGCATCATGGGTTCGTCGGTGCTGCACGGACTGCCGCCGATCGTGGGCGTTCGGCCGCACACGTTGATCCTCGGCAATATGCCCAGCGTGATGTCGCTGGCCTCCCAGCAGTACTACGGAAACCCCCGCAACGCTTTCTGGCGGATCGCCGGCGAGATATTCGGGTTCGCCGCCGACGCGCCGTACCTCGAGCGGTGCGCGGCGGTGACCGGGCACGGCATCGCAGTGTGGGACGTGCTGCGGTCCTGCCGGCGCGAAGGCAGCCTCGATTCGGCGGTGGAGCCGAACAGCATGGTGCCCAACGACTTCGAGGGCTTCTTCGCCGCACACCCGAGCATCGCGAAGGTGGTGTTCAACGGTGCGGCGGCCGAGAGGAACTTCTCCCGTCTCGTCGCTTCTGCACCGAATCTGCCGTATCGGCGGCTTCCGTCCACCAGTCCGGCGCAAACGATGCCCTACCTCGACAAGCTCGCGGTGTGGCGCGAAGCGCTGGGCCCCTGACGGTTCAGGACACCGGCGGGCGCCGGTGCGCCCACGGCCTGACCTTCTCGATCTGACCGGCCAGCGACAGCAGCGTCGCCTCATCGGAGGGCCTGCCGATCAACTGCACGGACGTCGGCACCCCGTTGCCGTCGAATCCCCACGGCACGACCGCGGCCGGTTGCCCGGTCACGTTGATCAGCGCCTGATACGGGACGCGCGAGGCCACCGAGAGCAGCGTCGACAGCATCCCGCGGCGCTGATATCCGCCGATGCGCGAAGGGCCGCGGGCCGTGCCCGGTGTCACCACGACGTCCACGTCATCGAAGATGGCCTGAATGCGTTCGGCCGTCACGCTTTCCGCCGCACGGATCGCCGTCATCCGGCGATCAGAAATCATCTTGCCGACCCGTGCGAAGCTGCGCGTGCGGGCTTCGAGGCGTTCGGGATGCGCGAGCGTCTGAACGTCGTCATAGCACCCTCTGAAGTACCGCGGCAGCGCCTGGTCGAACATCACCGACGTCGGGTAGTCGGGATCGCGGACGACCACGTCGTGGCCGAGATCGCGCAGCAGCCTGCCCGCCTCGTCCAGTGCGGTTCGCTGCACCCGGCCGAGCCGTGCCATCAGCAGCGGAGGGAGCTTGTCGCTCAACGCGATTCGCAGGCGCCGCGGTTCGTTCTTGGCTGCATCGACGAACCCGGACTCCCCCGTCACCGCCTCCAGGAACAGGCCGGCGTCCTCCACCGTCCGCGTGATCGGCCCGTTGACGCTCAGCCCGTTCCAGGCGTCGTCGTGCGGCGCCATCGGCACCCGGTCACGTTGCGGTTTGAGGCCGAACAAACCACACCAGGTGGCCGGGATCCGGATCGATCCCATGCCGTCGGATCCCAACGCGATCGGCGCCAGCCCCGCGGCCACCGCCGCACCGCTTCCGCCGCTGCTACCGCCCGGCGCGAAGTCGACGTTCCACGGGTTACGTGTCGCCCCGAACGTGATGGTTTCCGTGAACGGCCACAGCAGCATCTCCGGGACGGTGGTCTTGCCGATCACGACCGCACCGGCCTGCCGGAGACGTTGGACCACTTCGGCGTCGCGCTCCGGCGCCGGGCCGTGCGCAGAACTGCCGTATGTGGTCGTCTCGCCGGCGACGTCGACGTTGTCCTTGATCGCGATCGGCACGCCGAGCAGCGGCAGCCGCTCACCGGCGTCGATCCGGGACTGCGCGGCGGCGGCCTCACGGCGGGCGCTCTCGGCGACGACGACGCGGTACGCGTGCAACAGCGGGTCGAGACGTGCGATGCGGTCCAGATACAACTCGAGCAGATCCGGCGCCGTGATCGCGCCCGCAGCGAGTCGGCGCGCCTGCTCGGCGGCGCCGGCGAACGCGAGCTCGCAGGTGTCCACGGCCGCAGCGTATCGGCTCAGGGCCGGTATCTGGCTGCGTATTCGCCGGGAGTTTCCCCGAGCATCGCGCGGAAGTCGTTGATGAAATGCGCCTGGTCGTACCAGCCGAGGCGGACTGCGAGGTCGGCGAAGTCGATGTCGGGCGCGGTTTCGATGTCCAGCGCCGCCTGCTGCAGCCGGTACCGGCACAGCACCCATTTGACCGGTACGCCGACGTAGCGGCGAAAGACGCGCTGCGTGGTGCGCGTGCTCCACGGGGACAGCTGCATCACCTGTTCCACCCTCTGCAGCCGCTCGTCGTCACGGATCCGGTCGACCAGCGCGGTCAGCGCGGTGTACGTCGGGTCCTGCTGCGGGCGGTGCGCGGCGATGAGGTCATCGAGGGTCGCGGCGGCCGATTCGATGTCGTCGTCGAATTCGATTGCGGCACCGATGAGCTCATCGTCTGCCGGAAGCACCCGACCGGTCAGCGTCGACGCGTCGCGGCCGAAGCACGCGGTGAAGCCGCCGGGCCGGAATCTGGCGCCCACCACGGCGCCCACGCCGTCGATCGTCGTGTGGAAAACCCGCTCGACCACGCCGTGCACCAGGGTGTTCGGCAGCGGCGCGCCGTGGCGTGAGCCGCCGTCGCCCCACTCGCGGGTGAGATGCACCGAGGGGAACGTGATCACCGTGCTGCGGTGCGGGTCTGCGCCCCGCAGATCCCATCGCACCGACCAGAAGTTGTCCACGTACGTCGCCGACCCGCCCGAGGGCGTCCACCGCTGCAGGTCGAACTTCGATGCGCTGGTGGCGCGTCCGACGACGCCGCGGATCGGCGCCGCCGAAACGTCGTGTGGGTCCATGGTCGAAAGGCTACGAAAGCGGCCATTGTTGGGCCATTTCGACCCGTGGGCGCAGCACGTCCCTACGCGGCCCCGACAACGTCGCCAGCGACGCTGCCCGAGTCGGCGGATAAAGGCTTCGCTTCCTGTCTAATTGCCCGCCTCGAATAACCGCGCGAATGCGCCTCCGCATTGACCGTCCGGCGTGGCGGCGCCGCCCGGCGGACCGACGGGCGAGATTCCGCACGGCGTAACGCCACGTCCCGGCTGTGATCGCACGGCTGCCCGCGTCGACGGACCGCAACGCGACCCACACGTGCACAATCCGCGATTTCAGTTAATAGCATGGTCGAAAATTACAAGAGCCCAAGTCAGAAATATCGTTACCGCTAATATTTGCGATCTTCGCAGCAGTCAATTCTTTTGGTTTGCGCGCGCTGCGCGACCATACTGCGATGTATCGATATCTGCGCACGTAGCAGCATGCCATTAGACGGCTGCGCGGATTGCGGCGACCGCGAATCAACGCCGATGTATATTTGCCAAAAATGCGCCTTCTGCGACACCAATGTGCCAGTGTGATGCTTGACACAGCTATCAGCAAAGTTCTACTGTCCTGCCCAAGCAGCACGGCCAGTCTGCGACGAGGAGGGAGACGTCGATGAACTCGGAACTCGGTGACGCTGGCCGGCGTCGGCGTAAACGGTCGGGACACCACCGCAGGACCCGCCGGACGCGGTCCTGGTTCACGCGTTCGATCGCCGCGGGCGGCGCGGCGATGTGCATCGGCGCCGCCTACGACCTGAGCACCCCGACCGCGGATGCCCTGTCGATCCTGCTGCCGGGCCGCACGGTCGACGGCGTGGCCAACACGACTCGGATCAACATCTTCGAGGGCAACATCTTCGACCCGCAGCTGGGCCTCACCGGCGGTAATACGAGCAACAACAAAACCATCGGCAACGTGCTGATGAACATGGGCAACAACATCGTCAACCAGTTGTTGTCCGCCCAGATCAACCTTGCTGGCGCGACCGGCAACGGCAACACCACCCAGATCAACATCCTGTCCTACAACATCTTCAACCCGCAGTTCAGCCTGTTCGGCGGTGCGAACATCAGCAACAACACGACGGTGTCCAACGTCGCGATCAACAACGGCAACAACAGCAGCACCACGGTGAGCACCGGCTCCGGGCCGTTGCCGTGGCTCGGCGGAATGATGGGCAACGGCAACACCGTTCAGTTCTCGCTGCTGTCCGGGAACATCTTCAATCCGCAGTTCAGCATCTTCGGCGGCAACATCAGCAACAACACCGCGGTGACCAACGTCGCGATGAACAACGGCAACTACAGCCACACCACGGTCGCGCTGGGCGGATGGTTCGGGACGTTCCTGTTCGGCGGCGGTAACGGCAACACGCTGCAGTTCGGGTTCTTCGTGTCCAACATCTGGAATCCGCAGTTCAGCTTCGGCGGCGGGAACATCAGCTACAACACCGCGACGAGCAACACCACCAGCGGCAACGGCAACAACAGTTCGAACGGCGTGTCGGGCAACGGCAACACCGTCGTCGGCGGCACCAACGGCAACGGCAACTCCAATCAGGTCTCTGTCGGCTCGGGCAACATCTCCAACGACCAGGTCAACATCGGCCCGGGCTCGACGAGCACCACCACCACCAACCCGCCCGACCCGATCGAAGAGTTGCTGAGTGCGCAGACGACCACCGCGGCCTCGACGAGCCTCGCGCTCGACGAAGGCGCGACCAACCGCCGCGCCGGAGCCGATGACGACGACGAAAACGGCAGCGACACAGGTGGATCCGGCACACATCTGAGCGGCGTTTCGACCTCGCGCCTCAACACTGATGACCAGGGCACCAGCCCTGAAGGACCGGGCACCGGCAGCGGGGGGCCCGCCGGCGGCGACGGGCCGGGCACCACCGGCCCGGGCGCAGGCGCCGCCCCCGACGGTGACGGGCCCGGCGACGGCGGCGGCAGTCCCGGCGGCGAGAGCACGGGCGGCAACGACGGTGGCGGAAGCGACGGCTCCGCCAACTGAAGTCATGGAACGGGGGCCGTGGGAGGTGGCAATGACGTGACAGCGGACAGCAGTGTTGCGCGATGTCGCACTGCCTACCTTTTCGAACCCACTGACCAAGGAAGAACAGCAATTGTGAAGGAGTCCAACGGAAATGAACACTAGCAAGTCACGAGAGTCCGGCAGGCTGAGTCGCACCCTGGCGGTCAGCGCGATCGCCGGCTGCGCCATCGGCTTCGGTGCGCTGGCCAACGCCGCCACCGCGTCCGCTCAAGACGACTGCATCGACTCGGGATTCGCCTGCGGCTGGTTCAGCGGCATCCTCAACGGCAACAGCCTGCAGATCGGCAGCAACGGCAACGGCGTCACCAATCAGTTCGGCGCCGCCAACGGCAACATCGCCAACGGGCAGCTCAACGTGCCGATCCTCAGCCCGGTCATCGCGGGCGGCAACGCGATCAACGCGGCGCCGACACTCGGCGGCCTCGCGCTCGGCGGAGCGGCCACCAGCCTCGCCGCCGATGTGGACGTGCCCGTCGCGGGCGCGGCGTTGGGCTTGAACCCCGCGCTCGGCGGCATCGGTGTCGGCGGGTCCAATCTCGGTGCGGCGCTGGGCGGTCTGGCGCTCGGCGGTTGGGGCACCGGCGCGGCGGTACCGGTCTCGACCGGCGGCGTGGCGATCCCGGTGGACGCCGGCGTGCAGCTCGGCGTCGGCGGTGCGGGCGTCGGTGCGCTCGACGGCACAGGCACCGGCGGCGGCGGAACCGGCGCGCAGACCGTCGGCGGCGGCTCGACGACCGCCGGTGGTGGCAGCAGCACGGCCAACGCGGCGGGCACCGGCGGAGAGGCCACCGGAGGCGAGGCCGACAACGACCAGGACGCCGGCGACGGCACCGGCGGCACCGCCAACAGCAACGGCAACATCACCCGCGGCGGCAACGCCACCAGCAGTGGTTCGGCCACCAGCGGCCCGGCCAACGGCGGCGCCGCGACCGGCGGCGGTGCGCGCAGCAGCGCCAACGCCAACGCCGGCGGCAACCAGTCGAACAACAACTCGACGAACAACTCGTCGAGCAACAACGGCAACAACTCCAACAACAGCACGGGTGGCAACAACAACTGACGCGTGCAATCCGGCGGCGTCGCCCCCTACCCGGGGCGGCGCCGTCGCGTTTTTCCAATACCGGGCGCCGGGGCGCGCAACAGACTGGGCCCATGAGCGCACAACCGATACCCACCGGCTACACCAGCCTGACCCCGTTCCTGTGCATCGACGGTGCGGCGGCCGCAATCGATTTCTACACAGAGGTTTTCGGTGCCGAACTCGTCGACCGGATGGACGGCCCGGGCGGCACCGTCGCGCACGCCGAACTCGACTTCGGCAGCGGACGCCTGCAGGTCGGCGATCCGGCGGAGGCCTATCAGATTGCCGCCCCCGATCCGGCCCGCCCCGCGACGTACTCGATCGGTCTGTACTGCGGCGACGTCGACGCCGTCGTCGCCAGGGCACAGGAGGCCGGGGCCACCGTCCGCGAACCGGTGCAGACATTCGTCACCGGTGACCGGTTCGCCTCCATCGTCGACCCGTTCGGCACGCGGTGGTCGGTGATGACGCGCGTCGAGGAGGTCTCGCCCGAGGAACGGGAACGACGGCTGAGCGAGTGGGCCAAGGAGAACGTCGCGACCTGACCGCTACGGTGGCGGAATGTCGTGTGTTTTCTGCGCCATCGTCGCCGGAGAGGCGCCGGCCATCCGCATCTACGAGGACGACGACCACCTCGCGCTCCTCGACATCCGTCCGTTCAGCCGCGGCCACACCCTGGTCATCCCCAAGAAGCACACCGTCGACCTGACCGACACACCGCCGGAGACCGTCGCCGCGATGACCCGCATCGGCCAGCGCATCGCGCGGGCCGCACGCATCTCCGGTCTGCACGCCGACGGCAACAACATCGTGATCAACGATGGCAAGGCCGCATTCCAGACCGTCTTCCACATCCATCTGCACGTGCTGCCGCGGCGCAGCGGCGACAAGCTGTCGTTCGCCAAGAACATGCTGCTGCGTCGCGATCCCGACCGGGAGGAGTCCGGCCGCCTGTTGCGGGAAGCGCTGGCGCAACTCGACACCGCTGCGCAAGACTGACGTCATGGGCATGCCGTGGTGGGAGAAGTACATCGGATACCCGATGCTGTTGCTGCACGACAGGGTGCACAAGGCGACGGGCGGCCGGATCGGGCACACCATCCCGTTCGGTCCGCCGATGCTCATCCTGCACACCGTCGGCGCGAAAACCGGTGCCCAGCGCGCCAATACGCTCAGCTACGCCCAGGACGGCGACGACTACCTGGTGGTGGCGTCCAAGGGCGGTGAACCCACGGCGCCGGGCTGGTACCACAACCTCAAGGCCAACCCGAACGTCGAGATCAACGTCGGGCCGAAACGCATCCCGGTGACCACGCAGGCGGTGTTCCCGGACGACCCGGACTTCCCGCGGCTGTGGCGCCTGGTCAACAACATGAAGGGCAACAAGGACCGCTACATCGAGTACCAGAGGCGGACCACCCGTACGATCCCGGTGGTCAAGCTGACGCCGTCTTAGAACAGCTCTTTGGCCAGCAGTTCCAGCGTCTTGTCGCGGGCCGGCGCGGTCGCCGGATCGGTGCCCGTGCGCGCGGAGGCGACCGGGTTGATCATGACTTCGTCGACGCCGAACTGCGCGGCCAGTGCGCGCACCTGCTCGGCGGCCTCGGTCGGGTCACCGACGACCGCGCGCCCGAATGCGGCCTCGGCGATCCGCTGCGCCTGCGGAGCGAGTTCCTGGCGTTCGGCGTCCTCGACCAGGTCGAGCGGCCCCAGTGGCTGCCCCGTCCGCAGCCGCGCCATCATCTGCAGATTGGGCAACGCCAAAGCCGTTGCCTCAGCGTTGGTTTCGGCGACGACGGCGTTGACGGTCAGGAACGTCACCGGTTCGGGCGCCAGGTCGCTGGGCCGGAACTCGGACCGGTAGACCTCCAGCGCCTCCGCGGTGCCCTGGCCGGAGAAGTGGTGGGCGAACACGTACGGCAGCCCCTTCGCCGCGGCCAGGTGGGCCGAGTACATCGAGGAGCCGAGCAGCCACAGCTTCGGCTCGGTCACCGCGGCCGGCGTGGCCTTGAGGATGTAGCGCTGGTTCGGGATGGGCACCCGCACACCCCGCGCGCTCATCAGCGCGACGACGTCGTCGAGATAGTCCGGGAACGCCTCGATGTCGCGGTCGTCGCGGCCCGCGGCGCCGCGCAGCGCCATCGACGTCACCGGGTCAGAGCCCGGCGCGCGGCCGATGCCCAGATCGATGCGGCCCGGATGGGCGGCCTCGAGCAACGCGAACTGCTCGGCCACCGCCAGCGGCGCGTGGTTGGGCAGCATCACACCGCCGGAGCCCAGCCGCAGCTGCGTGGTGTGCGCGGCCAGATGCGCGATCACCACCGGCGGGCTGGTGGCCGCGACCGACGGCATGTTGTGGTGCTCGGCGACCCAGTACCGGGTGTATCCGAGCCGGTCAGCGGTCTGCGCCAGCTGCGTCGAGGCCGCCAGCGCGTCGCCGGTGGACTGGTCGGTGCGAACGGGTACGAGGTCGAGGACAGAAAGGCGCATGGCATTCACAACGCATCGGTTCGCGCGGACGTTCCCGCCAGGTCGATGTCGGGATCCGGTTGCTCGCGCAGCAGTTGCTGGATCGGGCGAAGCGCCCGTTCGACGCTGACGCACCGCATCGCGAGCTCACGCGCCACGGCCGGCAACCGGCCCCGCCGGAACATCATCGAGGCCAGTCGTCGCGAGTTGTCCTGCGCCGCCTCGACACGGGGTCTCTGCACCTTCTCGTAGGTGGCCAGCAGCTCGCCTAGCCGCCCGCGGTCCGCACGGCGCAGGACTCGGCTGAGCACCCAGGCCGACTCGATCGCCATGCCGGCGCCGACGCCCGCGGTGGGGAGGAAACCCGCGGCGGCGTCGCCGAGCAGGACGGTCCGTCCCGTCGTCCACCGCGGCGCACGACAGTCGGTCAGCGCCCAGTAGTACGGGTCGGGATCGGCGGCCACGGCCGCCATCGCACGGTCCAGTCGGACGTCGACCGTCGTGAGCCGGCGCCGCAGCGCGGCGACGAACGCGCCGGGCCCGGCCTCCGTCTCCGTGCGCGGGCCGCCGAGGAAAACGCCGAGCGCGCCTGCCACCGGGTACATCGCGACGATGGCGCCGACACCCCACAGTTCCGACCCGAGGTCACTGTCGGCGTCCTCGGCCGCCCACACCACCCAACCACCCCAGCCGGTGTCGACCCATTCGACGCCGTTCGTGACCAACTCCCTTGTCGCGGAGTGCATCCCGTCGGCGATCACGACAAGATCGAAGGCGAGCCGCCGCACGGTGCCGCCAACCGCGATGTCCACGTCCACCCCGTCTGCCGTTTCAGCCATGCCGGTGACGACGGCGTCGTAGGTCACCGGGCACCGGGGCCCGGCCAGCACGTCGAGGAGGCGACCACGGGCGATACCGCGGTAGTCACCGAACTGGGACATCAGCGTCTCGGTGGAGTCGACCCGCAGCCGCCGCCCGGTGTGGCCGTGCACGGCGTAGCGCGTCAACGCGACGCCGGCTTTTCGATAAGCCTCCCGCACGCCGAGGGCGTCCAGCGCGGGGTCCACCATCGGCATGAGCGCGAGCATGTAGCCCTGCGCCGAGACACCGTCGGCGCGTTCGATCAGCACCGGGTGCCGGCCGCCGCGCCGGAGCAGTTGGGCGGCGGTCACCCCCGCAACGCCCGCCCCGACGACCAGGATCCGGAAATCGTCCGCGGCGGCCTGTTCGTATTGCATTTCGAGGCTTGTCGGACTGAACATGATTGCGACGTTACCATTCTGTGTACCACCCGGTCCACACGATAGAGTGAGCCGTGCCCACAGGACGACTGGCGCGGATGTCCGCCGAACGACGACGTCGCCTCGTCGAGGCGGCAGTAGGCGAATTCACCAGCTCTGGTTATGAATTGGCTTCGCTGAACCGCATCATCGAGCGGTGCCAGATGAGCAAGAGCTCGTTCTACTACGTGCTGTCCTCCAAGGCCGAATTGTACGAATTTGTGGTCGGCGATCTACTCGCTGACGTCAAGACGGAATTCCCGATCGTCGCCCCTGAGGAATTCGCGGGCGGTGACTTCTGGGAACGGCTGGAGCGGTATTACGCGTCGCTGCTGAACGTCGCCCGGCAGCACGAGCGGTTCCAGGACCTGGGGCGGATGTTCTACCTGCCCGCCCCCACCAAGACCGCCGTCGGCGGTGTGCTCGACGCGGTGCGTGACTGGGTGCGCCAGGTGCTGCGGGTGGGTCGCGGGTGCGGCGGCGTCCGCACCGATCTGCCCGAAGACCTGCAGGCCGAGCTGGTGTTCCGCATCCTGCAAGTCTTCGATGAGTGGGCGGTCGGGCAGGCCGACACCGACGCGTCGACCGATCTCGCGGACGCCCTGTTCGCGACTATTCGGCGAACGCTCGCACCTTAGCCTGCGCGAACACGTCGTCGAACATCTGCGGGGTCAGCTTCCCGGTGAACGTGTTCTGCTGGCTCGGGTGATAGCAGCCGATCAGCGCGACGCCGTCGAGTTCGGCGGTGGCGCCGTGCCCGAACTTCGGCGCGGGCACCGGCACCGTCACCCCGCCCGAGCGCAGCATCTGCAGCGCCGCCCGCCAGGCGAACCCGCCGAGCGCGACGACCACCCGCACGTGTGGCTTGGTGAGCCGCCACTCCGCGTCGAGCCAGGGTGCGCAGGTGGCGCGCTCCGCCGGCGTCGGGGCGTTGCCCGGCGGCGCGCACCGCACCGCGGCGGCCACTCGGGTGTCGTGCAGCTCGAGACCGTCCGCGGCGTCGACGCACACCGACTGGTTGGCCAGCCCCACCCGGTGCAGCGCGGCGTAGAGGAAGTCGCCCGAGCGGTCACCGGTGAACACCCGGCCCGTGCGGTTGGCGCCGTGCGCGGCGGGTGCCAACCCGACGATCAGCACCCGCGGCCGCGCCGCGCCCCAGCCCGTCGCCGGGCGGCCCCAATACGGTTCACCGGCATAGGACTTCCGCTTGACGACGGCCACCTCCTCGCGCCACTGCACCAGGCGCGGGCACGCGCGGCACACCGAGACTTCGGCGTCGAGCTCGTCGAGCGTGCGGGCGGCCTCGGCGAGGCTGACGACGGCAGCGGCCGTCGCCGCCACGGCGGTGCGCGCGGTGGCGGGATCGCCCGGCCAACCCGCGCCAGCGGGTACCGGTGAGTCGAACCGCACTCCGGTTCGCGGATGGGGCAACTGCACACGACCACTGTGCAGGTGCGAAGAATTCGCGTGTCCGCCGGCCCCGGCCACTGTTAGATTCTGCCGCGATAACCCATGACGAACAGCAGGCGCGGCCCCCTTCTGTTGATCCTGTTCGCCGCGCTGATGGCCGGTGCCGGCAACGGCATCTCGCTGGTGGCGTTCCCGTGGCTGGTCTTGCAGCGCAACGGATCCGCGGTGGACGCGTCGATCGTGGCGATGGCGGGCACGCTGCCGCTGTTGGCCGCCACGCTGATCGCGGGCGCCGCCGTCGACTATCTCGGGCGGCGGCGGGTGTCGATGATCTCCGACGCCCTGTCGGCGCTGTCGGTGGCCGCGGTGCCGGTGCTGGCGCTGACATTCGGGGCCGAGGCCGTCAACGTCGCGGTGCTGGCGGTGCTCGCGGCGCTGGGCGCCTTCTTCGACCCGGCGGGCATGACCGCCCGCGAGACGATGCTGCCCGAGGCGACCGTGCGGGCCGGCTGGACGCTGGACCGCGCCAACAGCGTCTACGAAGCGGTGTTCAACCTCGCCTACATCGTGGGGCCCGGCATCGGCGGTCTGCTCATCGCGACGATGGGCGGGATCAACACGATGTGGGTGACCGCGTCGGCGTTCGGGTTGTCGATCGCGGCGATCGCGGTGTTGCAGCTCGAAGGCGCGGGTGTGCCCGCCCGCGATGCGCTACCGGAGCGGGTGTGGGCCGGCATCGTCGAGGGCCTGCGGTTCGTCTGGGACACCAAGGTGCTGCGCACGCTGGCGATCGTCGACCTGGCAGCGACCGGGCTGTACATGCCCATGGAATCGGTGCTGTTCCCGAAGTACTTCGCCGACCGCGACGAGCCGGCGCAGCTGGGCTGGGTGCTGATGGCGCTGAGCGTAGGCGGCCTGGTGGGCGCGCTGGGCTACGCGGTGTCATCGAACTACCTGAGTCGACGCGCCACCATGCTGGCCGCGGTGCTGACGCTCGGCGGGGCGATGACGGTGATCGCGTTCCTGCCTCCGCTGCCGCTGATCCTGGCGCTGAGCGCGGTCGTCGGCCTGGTCTACGGGCCGATCGCGCCGATCTACAACTACGTCATGCAGACCCGGGCGCCGCAGCATCTGCGGGGCCGGGTGGTCGGCGTGATGGGGTCGCTGGCCTACGCCGCGGGACCGCTGGGGCTCGTCGTAGCGGGCCCGCTGGCCGACAGCGCTGGGCTGCACGTGACGTTCCTCGCGCTGGCGTTGCCGATGGTGCTGCTCGGTGTGGTGTCGATCTTCCTGCCGGCGCTGCGCGAACTCGACCACCCCTTCGCGCCGTAGGCGGGTCAGCTGCCGGGGCCGCGGCGCGCGATCGCGGCCAGCTCCTCGCGGGAGTTCGCGCCGACCCGCTGACACGCGCGGTAGATGTGGCCTTCGACGCTGCGCACCGACATCACCAACCGGGTGGCGATCTCGCGGTTGGACAGCCCGGCCACCACGAACTCGACGATCTCGCGCTGGCGACCGGTCAGCGGCTGGCTGGCCGGGGCCCGCAGCGCGGGGGTGCACAGGCCGCCGCATGCGTCGCTCAGTTCCTTGGCGACCGCGGCGGCGTACAGGCCGCGTTTGCGTTGTTGTCCACCGGTGAACGCGACCGCGGCCTGGGCGGCGGCGTCCGCGGCGGCGGCCCGGTCGCCGATCGCCCGGTAGTCGTCGGCGGCCAGCAGTAGCCGCTCGCCGTCACCGGCGGCCAGCGATTCGGCATGGCGGGCAACGGCATCGGCCAGCGGCAGGTCCAGCTCGTCGGCGAGTTCGCGCGCCCGCGCCGCGCGGGAGGCGTCGCCCCACTGCGCGGCCACCTGCAGACACCAGAGCTCGTGGGTGGGCTGGTCGCGGTCGCGGGCCTGCGCCGCCGCGTCGAGCACGGTGGCGACCGCGTCGGCGACGCACCCGTTGGCGACCTGCGCCCACCCGGTGGCGATGCTGTGCGCGGTCTGCATGAACAGAAAACCGGGCGGGACGCTGCACTGCGCCTCGGTGATCGCCTCCTTGGCGGCCTCGGCCTCGCCGAGCTTGGCGTGCGCCTCGGCCAGCGCGAAACACGTTGCCGGCCGCAGACCCGTTGTGACGCCGTGCTTTTCCACACCGGCGAGCGCTTCGTGCAGCAGCTGCACCGCCGCGCGGACGTCGCCGCGCATCAGTTCGGCACCGCCCAGTAGCGACGCGAGGTTGGCGTAAGCCAGGCTCGGCACCTCGTGGGCCGATCCGGCCAGCCGCTGCGCCATCGCCACGCACTCGTCGATGTGCCCGGTCAGCCGGCAGGCGCGCGCGTACACGCTGGCGTACCAGAACCTCATGTGCGACGCCTGAAACGACGTCATCGCGCGCTCGAGCGCGGACTCGGCGACCGGGGTGAGGGCGTCGGCCCTGCCGAGCGCGCCGAGCGCCATCGTCAACGCCACCGACGCCATCATCGCGTGAAAGTCGCTGAGCTGCCCGGAATCCAGTGCCTCGCGCGCCTTGTCCGCAGCGGTCGCGCACCGCGCCGACGCCGCGTCCACACAGGCCTCGACCGCCAGGCGCGCGAACCGGTCAGCGGGCGCCTCGGGTCCGCCGGCCAAATCGTCGAGGACGGCCGCGGCGTCGGTGAGGCGTCCGAGCATCCAGATCAGATTCGTCGCGCGCAGCGTCGACCACTGACGCGCACCCTCGCCACCGCTGCTCGAGATCTCGCGCAGCACCTCCTCGGTCTGCTCCCCGCGGCCGAGCAGCAGCAGGTTCAGCGCGCGGACCTCCGCGGCCTCGGGCACACCGGCCTCGGCGGCCGCGGTCGCGAACCGGTCGGCCAGGTCGAGGTCGAGCAGTGTCATCGCATGCTGCGCCGACTGCAAGAACAGCTGCCCGTCGGGCGGCAGGTCGGACTCGAGCGCGAGCAGGCCGCGACGCACCGTCGCCTGCATGTCGGCGTCCGGATCCTTGGCGAGCCGCTCGGCCAGCCGGCCCCGGATCTTCGACAGGTACATCTCCCCGGCCGAGGCGCGCCGCAGTTCGCCGAACAGCGGATGCGCCAGCCGCGCGGCCAGCTCACCGCCGCTGCGTTCGACGGTCACCAGCCGCATCTGCTCGGCGGTTTCCAGGTCGGCCCGGTCGACCAGGTCGCACAGCACGTCGACCGCCAGCGGCTCGCACTGCGACAGCGTGTCGACGACGAGCGCGATCTCGGGGGTCAGCCCGCGCACCTGCCTGCCGACCATGTCGCTGATGCTCTGCGACACCGCGACGTCGTCGTCCCACATCCACACCCCGGCCGTCAGCCGCATCCGGCCCGCATCGATCTGATCCTGGACGAGCTGGCGCAGGAACAGCGCGTTGCCGCCGGTGAGGTTCCAGAACCGGCGCGCGCTGCGGGCGTCGACCGCCCCGCCGAGCGCCTCCTCGATCATCGCGCGGGTCGCGTCGACCGACAGCGGAGCCAGGTCCAGCCGGGCCAGCAGCCCGTCCTTCCACAGCGCGGTGATGGCGTCGGGTTCCTCGGCGCCCGCGCGCAGCGTTACCAGCAGCCTGGTGGCGCGGCTCTGCGCGAGCTGGTGCACGACGTGCGCGGACAACCCGTCGAGCAGGTGCGCATCGTCGACGCCGATCAGCATCCGGCCCTGACGTTGTTGCGCGACAAAGGATTTGATGAGGTGGCGGATATTCGGCCATGGGTCGACGCCGGCGTCGTTGATCAACGCGGTGAACGCGCCGAGCGGCAGCGCCTTCGCCGACTCGGTGCCGACGATCCAGCTGGTGCGCTCACCGGCGCGCTCGGCGAGGTGCAACACCTCGCGGGCGAGCCGCGTCTTGCCCACCCCCGCCGCGCCGACGATCACGACGCCGGACTTGTTTCCCCCGCTGAGCGCGCGGCGAATGGTTGCCAGTTCGCCGTCACGTCCCGCCAGCGGATCCCCGCTGATCACGGCCGAACTATAACCCGCGGTATTTGCGTTCACCTGCATTTTCGCGCCTGCTCGTACCATGGCTTGGTGAGCGCCGCCCTGGACGAACTGATCGCCGCGCTGCCCGACGGCGGCGTCGTCACTGATCCCGACATTCTGGGGTCCTACCGGCACGACCGTGCGTTCGACCCGAATGCGGGCACACCCTTGGCGGTGGTGCGACCGCGCACCACCCAGCACGTACAGGCGGTGCTGCGGTGGGCGAGTGTGAACAAGGTCGCGGTGGTGCCGCGCGGGATGGGCACCGGGCTGTCGGGTGGCGCGTCGGCGCTCGACGGGGCGATCGTGTTGACGACGGAAAAGATGCGCGACATCACCGTCGACCCGGTCACGCGCACCGCCGTCGTGCAGCCCGGCCTGCTCAACGCCGAGGTGAAGAAGGCGGTCGCCGAGTACGGGCTGTGGTATCCGCCGGACCCGTCGTCGTTCGAGATCTGCAGCATCGGCGGCAATGTCGCCACCAACGCCGGCGGGTTGTGCTGTGTGAAGTACGGCGTCACCACCGACTATGTGCTCGGCCTGCAGGTGGTGCTCGCCGACGGCACGGCGGTGCGGCTCGGCGGCCCGCGGCTCAAGGACGTCGCAGGCCTGTCGCTGACGAAGTTGTTCGTCGGCAGCGAGGGCACGCTCGGCGTGGTCACCGAGGCGACGCTGAAACTGCTTCCCGCACAAGCGGGTGCGTGCACGGTGGTGGCGAGCTTCGAGTCGGTCGAGGCGGCCGCGCGAGCCGTCGTCGCGATCACCGCGAAGATCCGGCCGTCGATGCTGGAGTTCATGGACTCGGCCGCCATCAACGCCGTCGAGGACAAGCTGAAGATGGGTCTGGACCGCAGCGCGGCCGCGATGCTGGTCGCCGCGTCCGACGACCGCGGGCACTCCGGCGCCGACGACGCGGAGTTCATGGCCGGCGTGTTCGCCGAACACGGTGCCAAGGAAGTGTTTTCGACGTCGGACCCCGACGAGGGCGAAGCGTTCGTCGCGGCCCGCCGGTTCTGCATCCCGGCGGTGGAACTGAAGGGGTCGCTGCTGCTCGAGGACGTCGGCGTGCCGCTGCCCGCGCTGGCAGACCTGGTCGCCGGCATCGAGAAGATCGCGGCCAACCACGAGTTGCTGATCTCGGTGATCGCGCACGCCGGCGACGGCAACACCCACCCGCTGATCGTCTACGACCCCGCCGACCCGGCGATGACCGAGCGCGCACACCGTGCCTTCGGCGAGATCATGGACCTGGCCGTCAGCCTCGGCGGCACGATCACCGGCGAGCACGGCGTCGGCCGGCTCAAGCGGCCCTGGCTCGCGGGACAGATCGGGCCGGAGGCGATGGAACTCAACCGGCGGATCAAGCAGGCGCTGGATCCGGACAACATCCTCAACCCGGGCGCGGCGATCTGACTGCTGCCGAGCAGACGTGAAAACCCCCTTTTCGGGGTGTTTCCGGGGGAATTGGCGTCTGCTCGCGGGAGGGGCGGGGCAGTTGCTATTGACACAGTTCTGCTAAATGTCGTACGAATGAGACATGACAGCTGCTCTGTCTCACGGATCTCCGGTCCGGTTCCAGCTCGCGCAGGCCGACACCTGGGCGAATCCCTGGCCGATGTACCAGGCGCTGCGCGACCACGACCCGGTCCACCACGTCATCCCCGACGACCGGCCTGACCACGATTACTACGTGATGTCGCGGCACGGCGACATCTGGGCGGCCGCGCGGGACCACGAGACGTTCTCGTCTGCGCAGGGGCTGACGGTCAACTACGGCGAACTCGACCTGATCGGGCTGTCGGACAATCCGCCGATGGTCATGCAGGACCCGCCGGTGCACACCGAGTTCCGCAAGCTGGTGTCGCGGGGCTTCACGCCGCGACAGGTCGAGGCCGTCGAGCCGAAAGTCCGCGAATACGTGGTCGAGCGGATCGAGCGGATTCGCGCGGCGGGCGGCGGCGACATCGTCGCCGAACTGTTCAAGCCGCTGCCGTCGATGGTGGTCGCGCACTACCTCGGCGTGCCGGAGTCCGACCGCGGCCAGTTCGACGGGTGGACCGACGCGATCGTCGCGGCCAACACCGCCGAGGGTGGCATCGGCGGCGCGCTGGAGACGTTGGGCGACAAGCTCGGTGAGATGATGGCGTACTTCACCGCGCTGATCGAACGCCGCCGCGTCGAACCGGAGGACGACACGGTCTCGCACCTGGTGGCCGCGGGTGTCGGCGCCGACGGCGACATCGCCGGCGTGCTGTCGATCCTCGCGTTCACGTTCACGATGGTCACCGGCGGTAACGACACCACCACCGGAATGCTCGGCGGCTCAGTGCAATTGCTGCACCAGCGACCCGACCAGCGCCGGTTGCTGGCCGACAACCCGGACCTGATCCCGGACTCGGTCGACGAGTTCCTGCGACTGACCTCGCCGGTGCAGATGCTCGGCCGCACCGTCACCCGCGACGTCACGGTCGCCGGCGTCACGATCCCGCAGGGCAGGCGGGTGATGTTCCTCTACGGGTCCGGCAACCGCGACGAACGTCAATTCGGCGACGACGCAAGCGAACTCGACGTGACCCGCAAGCCCCGCAACATCCTGACGTTCAGCCACGGCGCGCACCACTGCCTCGGCGCGGCGGCTGCGAGGATGCAGTCGCGGGTCGCGCTGACCGAGTTGATGACCCGGATCCCCGACTTCGAGGTCGACGAGGACGGCATCGTGTGGTCCGGCGGCAGCTACGTGCGCAGGCCGCTGTCGGTGCCGCTGACGGTGAAGGCCTGATGGCCGGCGACTGGCTGGCCGCCCGGCGCACCGAGGTGGCGGCCGACCGCATCCTCGACGCCGCGGGCGAGCTGTTCGCCCAGAAGGAGGCCGCGACGGTCGGGATGCACGAGATTGCCTCCGCCGCAGGGTGTTCGCGTGCGACGCTGTACCGCTACTTCGAGAACCGCGACGCGCTCTACACCGCCTACGTGCACCGTGAGAGCTACCGGCTCTACCGCGAGATGACCGAGCAGATCAACGCCGTCACCGATCCGCGCGACCGGCTGATCGAGGGCATGCTGGCGTCGCTGCGCAACGTGCGTCAAAGTCCTGCGCTGGCATCGTGGTTCGCGACCACGCAGCGGCCGATCGGCGCGGAGATGGCCGAACAGTCCCAGGTGATCAGGGCGCTGACCGAGGCGTTCGTGATCTCGCTGGGCCCCGACGAACCCGACCTGGTGGCACACCGCGCCCGCTGGCTGGTGCGGGTGATGACGTCGCTGTTCCTGTTTCCCGGGCACGACGAGGACGACGAGCGCTCGATGCTCGAGGAGTTCGTCGTGCCGATCGTGCTGCCCGGTGCCCGCGAGGCCACCGGTTAATCGAACGACTCAGGCCACCCAGTAAGCCTGCGCCTTGATGGATTTCTTGGCGATCTTGTAGTCCTCGCGCAGCAGCTTGGCCACCGCGCGGGTGGTGCGGTTGTCGCACGCCACCCAGCCGAAGTGATCGGAGGCGTCGAACGACGCCGCGCGCACCGCGTCCACCAGCGCCTCGCCGGCGTTCTTGCGGTCCACCCACACCACGTCGGTGCTGCGGGCCACCGGCAGCTGCTTGTCGTCGTCGTAGCCCGCCTCGAGGAACACCCGCGCGGGGGCGTCGCCGATCGCGGTCAGCAGCGAGTTGATCGCGGGCAGCGACGCGGTGTCGCCGACGATCACGTATCCGGCCGGCGCGGGTGCGGGCAGCGTGAAATTGCTGCCGAGCACGGTCGCCTCGATGGTGTCGCCGGGCTGTGCCTGCTGCGCCCAGTTCGACGCGATGCCGTCGTGCAACGCGAACTCGATGTCGACGGTGTCGGCGGCGGGGTTGGGGTCGACGAGCGTGTACCCGCGCTGGTGCTGCTTGTCGCCGTCGGCGAACCACATGCGGATCCACATCGTCGGGTGCAGCGGCCGGTCGGCGAGCATGCCGCCGGCGGCGAAGCTCAGCCGCAGATAGTGCGGGCTGATCTGGCGCCTGCCGGTGACCGTGAGCTGATAGTCGCCCGCGCGCAGCAGCTTGAGCACCGCTCCCTGGAAACCGCGCGTTGGCTTCTTGTCCGACATAGCTTGCCCTCCGTGTCGCGTGTTCCGGTTAGGCTACCCTAATCTCGTGCGGGGCTGGTCGGCCCTAACGGCTTCGCACCCGGGTGAACCGGTGCAGCAGCCACGACAGCGGCACGGTGACCACGAAGGTGATCACGAACAACCACAGGAACGACCCGGTGTAGATCGGGTAGTTCAGGATCTCGACCATCACCAACTCCATCGTGACGAGGTGGATCAGGAAGATCTCGTAGGAGATCTCGCCGAGGAAGACCATCGGCCTGCTGGCCAGGAACCGGTTGTAGAGGCCGGGCCGGCCCGCGCGGTCCGCCAACGCCAGCGGCGCCACCGCCAGCGTCGCGATCACCGCGTAGAACAGGGCCTTGACCAACGCCTCGCTCATGCCGGCCGGCGAGGTGGTCGGCTCCCCCGCGATCGGCGTCGAGACGATGAAGTAGCAGATGACCGCGAGCGGCACACACGCCATCGCGTACGCGCGCACCCCGAGCGGTTTGAGCGCGGCAAGCAGCATCCCGCCGATGAACCACGCGAGATAGCCCGGCAGCCACAACCGCGCACCGTCGGTCAGAAAGTCGGTGGTGTGCACCAGGATCAGCCACCCGGGGGTGAGCGCCGCCAACGCGAGCAGGCCGGCGATCAGCAGGCCCGGCCGCCACCGGCGCCGGCACAACACCACCAGCAGCAGCCACGCCAGCACCGGCAGCACGACGTAGAACGCCACCTCGACGGCCAGGCTCCACATCTGCGTCAAGCCCTGGTGCAGAAAGGAATACAGGTAGTTGTCGGTGTAGATCTGGGTCAGTGTCAGGTTGCGGAACAGCCCCTCCCACGTGTGGCCGGGGTTCGGGCCCGCGGTGCGGAAGTGGTAGACGAGGTAGGCCGCGACGACGGTCACCACGTAGGCGGGCATGATGCGACGCACCCGGTGCCACGCGTAGCGGCGTACCGACGGGGCCGCGGTAGAAGACGCGGCGGCGTCGACCCACGGCGAGAACAGCAGAAAACCACTGAGCACGAAGAAGATCGGCACGCCGATCTCCATCCGCGAGTAGACCAGGCCGACGTAGCCCTGCGGGTACTTGCCGACGGTGTAGGCCGCGTGCGTGGCCATCACCAGCAGCGCGGCGACCGCGCGTATCCCTGTCAGTGACGCGACCCGCCCCGGGGTGACCGACTCCAACCCGCCGCCGGTGTCGACGTCCCGGTCGGACAGCGTCACTTCGACTTGTGCTTCCCCCGATGCGGCTTCGGCCCGCGGTCGGGTTCGAGGTGGATCAGCTGGCCCTGAATCCTGGTGTTCTCCAACGCCTTCAGCGTCTTGCCCGGCAGCTTCGCCGGCAGTTCGACCAGCGAGTAGTCCAACTTGATCGCGATGTGGCCGAAGTCGCTGCGATGCAGCCCGCCCTCGTTGGCGATGGCCCCGACGATCGCGCCCGGCGCGACCTTGTGCCGCTTGCCGACCGCGATGCGGTAGGTCGCGAGATCGCTACGCCGCTCGCGCGGTTTACGCGGCCCGCGGTCCTCGTCGTCGCGCTTGTCGCGTCGCTCCTTGCGCTTCTCCGGCGGCGGCTCGGTCATCAGGAACTCGACGCCGTCGCGGCTCTGCAGCGCCAACGCGGCGGCGATGTCGGCCATCGGGACGTCGTGGTCGCGTTCGTAACCCTCGATCAGCGTGCGGAACAGGTCGATGCCCGGCTTGTCCAGCGCGGCGGTGATCGAGTCGCGGAACTTCGCGACGCGCTTCTCGTTGACGTCCTCGACCGACGGCAGTTCGGATTCGACGAGTTTTTGCCGGGTCACGCGCTCGATCGCGCCGAGCAGATGACGTTCCCGCGGCGTCACGAACAGCAGCGCGGTGCCTGATCGGCCGGCGCGTCCGGTGCGCCCGATCCGGTGCACATAGGACTCGGGGTCGTGCGGGATGTCGAAGTTCACCACATGCGAGATGCGCTCGACGTCGAGGCCGCGGGCGGCGACGTCGGTGGCGACGAGGATGTCGATCGTCCCGTCCTTGAGCTGCGCGATCGTGCGTTCACGGACCGCCTGCGGGATGTCGCCGTTGATGGCGGCGGCCGCGAAGCCCCGGGCCCGCAGCTTCTCGGCGACCTCCTCGGTGGCCTGCTTGGTGCGAACGAACACGATCATCGCGTCGCCCTGCTCCACCTCGAGCAGCCGGGTCAGCGCGTCCATCTTGCGCGGATACGACACCTGGAAATAGCGCTGGGTGATGTTCTCGGCGGTCTGGGTCTTGGACTTGACCTTCACCTCGACCGGGTCGTGCAGGTACTTGGCGGTGATCTTCTTGATCGCCGGCGGCATGGTCGCCGAGAACAACGCGACCTGCTTATATTCGGGGGTGTCGGCCAGGATGCGCTCGACGTCCTCGGCGAAGCCCATCTGCAGCATCTCGTCGGCCTCGTCGAGCACCAGGTAGTCCAGGTGCGACAGGTCCAGGCTGCCCTTCTCGAGGTGGTCGATCACGCGGCCGGGGGTGCCGACCACCACCTGCGCGCCGCGCTTGAGCCCGGACAGCTGCGGCACATAGGACGAGCCGCCGTAGATGGGCAGCACGTTGACCCGGAGCTTGGCGCCGTAGCGGCCGAACGCCTCGGCGACCTGCAGTGCGAGCTCGCGGGTGGGCGCCAGCACCAGCGCCTGGGTGGCCCGGCTCTCGGTGTCGATCTTGGACAGGATCGGGATCGCGAACGCGGCGGTCTTGCCGGTGCCGGTCTGCGCGAGGCCGACAACGTCGGAGCCGGCCAGCATCGCGGGAATGGTCGCGGCCTGGATGGGCGACGGCGTTTCGTAACCGACGTCGCGGACCGCCTGCAGCACCGAAGGGTGTATCTGCAGGTCATCAAAGGTGAGATCGGCGGTGCCAGGGTCCGGCTCGGAGGACGTCATCGGTAACCGAGTCTAGTGCCCGCAGGGCCGCTCACCCGCCACGCACGCAAGACATGCCTCGGCCGGGCGTCCGCGGTGTGTCGGCGCGACGTGGCCGGGTCGGATTTGCAAGGGTGGCTCGAGTGAAACGCACCCTTCGGTTCTCCAGCGTGATCGGGGTCGCGGCGATCCTCATCGCCGGGTGCGGGTCCGGCGACTCCACCGTCTCCAAGACTCCCGACGCCGCGCTGCCGCCGGCGCCGCCCGCCGCGGGAACCCCACCGCCGCCGACCGTCGCACCACCGAGCGCCGCGGCGGTGGCCGACCCCTGCGCCGTCAACCTCGCGGCCCCCGAGATCGCCAGGGCCGTGTCCGAGTTGCCGCGCGATCCGCGCAGCAATCAGGCCTGGAATCCCGAACCGGTCGCCGGGAACTACAACGAGTGCGCGCCGCTGTCGGTCGTCATCGTCAGAGCCAACACCAACGCCGAGAACCCGAACACCCGCGCGGTGATGTTCCACCTCGGCAAGTTCATCCCCAGCGGGGTGCCGGACACCTACGGCTTCAACGGGATCGACGAAACCGTGAGCACCGGCGACACGATCGCGCTGCGCTACTCCAACGGCATGCCCGGGCTCGACAGCGTGGTGAAGTTCCGGTGGAACGGCAACGGCGTCGAGCTGATCGGCAACACCCCGTAGGTGACTTCTCTGGTGGCTTTGGCGGCCGAACGTGGGTTACCCGCACGCCTCCGGGGCGCTGTGCGTGCGTCGAGCCCACACTCGGCGAGCCGTCAGCGCGGATCGAGCCACCCGATCTGGGCGTCCAACCGGATCCGGTCCGCGTGCGGCCACCCCCGTGCGCGCATGGCGTCGCGCACACGAGCGAGGACGACGTGCGACCGGTAGCGCAACAGGTCTCGGCTGACCCGGATGATGAGCCATCCCGCGGCGGCCAGTTCGGCGAGCCGATCGATATCGCGGGCGTATTGAACGGGATCGTCCCAGTGCTGCGGGCCGTCGTACTCGACGCCGACCTTGACCTCGTCCCAGCCCATGTCGACGCGGCCCACGAACATCCCATGCGCGTCGACGACGAGGATCTGCGTTCGCGGGCGCGGAAACCCGGCGGCGACCAGCAGCAGCCGGGTGCGCGTCTCCTGCGGCGATTCGGCGCCGCCGTCCATCAGGTCCATTACGCGCCGCAACTGGACGATGCCGCGGGCGCCGCGACGGGTATCGGCGAGACCCTCGACTTCGAAGGCCTTGAGGCCGGTGGCGTTGGCGAGCGCGTCGACGCGCACGACCGCTCGCTCGAGGCCGCGTCGGCGCCCGAGGTCGAAGGCCGTGCGCGCCGGCGTCGTCAGCGGCATCCCGCGCACGGCGCCCACCTCGTCGTCGCGCAGTTTCGCCCGGTGGATCAGGATCGCGTCGACGTCGCAGGTCTCGGCTCGGATCAGTTCGGCGGGCAACGTAGCGTCGATCCATCGGGTTTCGTACAGCGCGGCCGCCGACAGCCCGGCGAGTGTGGCGTTACGCGCGGACCACAACCACGCCGCCTGCGCGCGCAATGCGGCTGTCAGCTCGACACCCTTCGGCAGGTAGACGTTGCGATAGATCATGTCGTGGCGGCTGACCAGCGTCCGCCTGGTCGCCAGTCCCGACGCGACCGCTTCGGTGCCGATGAACGGCAAGGGTTCTGTGTGCATGCCGCGACTGTCGGCGTGAGCTCCCACAGAAGGCGCCGCCACGACGGCCGTGACGGCCCCGGTTGTGGACGGGCGCGGTGTTGGGGATGACGGGGGTTGGCCGCGTTGTGCCGAGTGTGGGCTCGTGTCACGTTCGAGCGGCGGATCGCGTGCGGGTAACCCGACTTATATGTGTGTCACGGCGTGGTGAGCGGGATTGCAGCCCCTAGCGTGCCGTAGCAGACCGGAGGGAATGACTCGCGGTAACCCTGTCACCCGAGGTTTGGGTTGACTCCAACGTGGTGTGTCACCCCTCCGGTCTGCGTTCGCGGCGTGACTCGAGAGATGCATGACCACAAGCTGCTTTGCGAGGTACTTGAAGTCGGATTGTCCGCCGCGGATTCCCCACCCACATCAGCGAAGGGAACCCGCACTCCATGATCGTCATCGGTGTTGATCCGCACAAGTCGACACACACCGCCACCGCCTTGGACCCGAGCACCAACTCCGATCTGGGGTCGCTGCGCATCGAGGCATCAGTTGCCGACTACGAGCGCCTGATCGGCTGGGCGAAGGTTTGGCCCGAACGGACCTGGGCGATCGAGAACGCCGACGGGCTCGGACACCACTTGGCGTTGTGGCTGCTGGCACGCGGTGAGGTCGTCTTGGACGTTTCGGCCACCGCGACCGCGCGCGTACGGGAACTCTCCCGCGGCGGCCGGCGCAAGAACGACCGCATCGATGCCGCCGCCGCGGCCAGTGTCGCCGCGCTGCAGGGCGATGCCCGCCCCGTTCATTCCGAGACCACCACCGACTCCCTGGCGCTGCTAGACGAGCGTCGAGTCAATCTGTCCCAGCACAGAACCCGCACCATCAACCAGTTGCATGCCCTACTGCGCGAGTTGATAGCCGGCGGCGTGCCGACCTCGCTGACGCCCGCCAAGGCCACCACCGCGCTGCGTGGACTTCGTCCCCGCACTGGCACCGACCGGGTTCGGCTGGAGCTGGCCAAAGACCTCATCGCCGACGTGCGTCGTCTCGACGACCAACTCGCCGCCAACGCCGCCAAGGAGAGCGCCCTGCTCGAGGAGCACGGCACCAGGTTGCAACAGATCGACGGCGTCGGACCCATCCTCGCGGCCCGCATCCTGGGCCGCACCGGATCGGCCGCCAGGTTCGCCTCGGCCGCGGCGTACGCGAACTACACCGGCACCGCACCCGTGCAAGTCGCCAGCGCCGACTCCTCCCAGCACCGGCTGTCCCGCTACGGAGACCGACAACTCAACTGCGCGATCCACACCATCGCGATGGTCCAGATCCGCATGCCCGCCAGCACCGGCCGCGCCTTCTACGACAAGAAGATCGCCCAAGGAAAGCCACCACGCCACGCCACGCGCGCACTCAAACGACACCTCGCCGCCCACCTCTGGCGAGTCATGCACGCCGATGAACTACGCATCACCGGCCGACCTCCAACAACCATCCAGAAGGCGTCTTGACAAATAGAGAGGCACCACGTTCGCGCCTCGAATGGGGTGTCGTCGGGCTCACCTACAGTGGCAGCGTGTTCGTCGCCTCCGAGCAAGACGGGGCCCGTGTCGTCTACAGCGCATCCGACCTCGCGGCCGCCGCCCGCTGCGAGTACGCGCTGCTGCGCTCGTTCGACGCGAAACTCGGCCGCGGCCCGGCCATTGCCGTCGAGGACGAGCTGCTCGCCCGCACCGCCGGGCTCGGCGACGAGCACGAACAGCGCCACCTCGACAACCTTCGCGAGTCCGCCGACATCACCGTCATCGGCCGGCCCGCCTACACGATCGACGGGTTGACCGCCGCCGCCGAGCAGACCAAGCGGGCGATCGACCGCCGCGCCCCGGTGATCTACCAGGCCGCGATGTTCGACGGCCGGTTCGCCGGTTTCGCCGACTTCCTGATCCTCGACGGCGACCACTACCGATTGCGCGACACGAAACTCGCGCGCTCGGTCAAGGTCGAGGCGCTGCTGCAGCTGGCCGCCTACGCCGACACCCTCACCGCCGCCGGCGTGCCGGTCGCCGACGAGGTCGAGCTGGTGCTCGGCGACGGCGCGACGGCCAACTACCGCATCGACGAACTGCTCGCGGTGTACCGCCCGCGCCGCGAGGCGCTGCAGCGGTTGCTCGACGACCACTTCTCCTCGGGCACACCGGTCGACTGGGCCGACGAATCCGTGCGCGCCTGTTTCCGCTGCCCCGAGTGCGAGGCTCAGGTCCGCGCCACCGACGACCTGCTGCTGGTGGCGGGGATGCGGGTGAGCCAGCGCGCCCGGCTGATCGACGCCGGCATCACCACCGTCGCCGACCTCGCCCGCCACGACGGCCCGGTGCCCGAATTGCCGGCCCGCACCGTCACCGCGCTGACGGCCCAGGCGCGGCTGCAGACCAGCCCGCGCGTCGACGGCAAGCCGCCGTACGAGGTGATCGACCCGCAACCGCTGAACCTGCTGCCCGACCCCGACAAGGGCGACCTGTTCTTCGACTTCGAGGGCGATCCGCTGTGGACGGTCAACGGGCACGAGTGGGGCCTGGAGTACCTGTGGGGCGTGCTCGAGGCGGGCGGCACGTTCCGCCCGCTGTGGGCGCACGACCGCGCCGGCGAACGCCAAGCCCTCGTCGACTTCCTCAAGCTGGTCCGGCAGCGCCGCAAGAAGTATCCGAAGATGCACGTCTACCACTACGCGCCCTACGAGAAGACGGCGCTGCTGCGGTTGGCCGGCCGCTACGGCGTCGGCGAGGACGAGGTCGACGACCTGCTGCGCAGCGGTGTGCTGGTCGACCTCTATCCGTTGGTGCGCAAGACGATTCGCGTCGGCACCGAGAACTACAGCCTCAAGTCGCTCGAACCGCTCTACATGGGCAACGAGTTGCGCAAGGGCGAGGTCACCACGGCCACCGAGTCGATCACCCAGTACGGGCAGTTCTGCGAACTGCGCGCCGAGGGCCGCGATGACGACGCCGCAACGTTGCTCAAGCAGGTCGAGGACTACAACCGCTACGACTGCCGCTCGACGCACCGGCTGCGCGACTGGCTGGTCAAGATCGCCATCGAGTCCAGCGTCCCGCCGCTGGGGCCGCAACCCGTCGCCGCGGCCGAGGTGGTCGACGACGCCGACGACCTCGCCCGCACGCTGGCGGCGTTCGCCGGCGACGGCGTGGCACCGCGCACCGCCGAGCAGACCGCGGTGGCGCTGATCGCGGCCGCCCGCGGCTATCACCGGCGCGAGGACAAGCCGTTCTGGTGGGCGCACTTCGACCGGCTCAACAACCCCGTCGACGAATGGGGCGACACCAGCGACGTGTTCCTCGCCGAGACCGCGACCGTCGTCACGGACTGGCACCTGCCGTCCAAGCGGGCGCGCAAACAGCAGCGGTGGGTGAAACTGACCGGCGCACTGGAATCCGGCGGTCTGCACGACGAGGTGTTCGCGCTGTATCACCCACCGTCGCCGACGGGCATGGCCGACAACACCGACCGGCGCGGCGCAGGCAACGCCGAGGTGCTCGAGGTCGACGACGCGAACACGCCCACCGAGGTGCTGATCTGCGAACGCGAAACCAAGGACGGCACTTTCGACGAATTGCCGTTCGCGCTCACGCCCCGCTCGATCGTGCCCACCAAGAAGCTGCGCGAGGCCATCGACGCCGCGGCCGCCGACGTCGCCGCCGCACTGCCGGACCTGCCGCGCACCGCCGTCGTCGACCTGCTGCTGCGCAGGCCGCCGCGCACCCGCAGCGGCGCGCCGATCCCCCACACCGCCGACGTCGCCGCCGACATCACCGCCGCCCTGCTGGATCTGGAGTCGTCCTACGTCGCGGTGCACGGCCCGCCCGGCACCGGCAAGACCTACACCGCCGCGCGGATCATCGCCGCCCTGGTCAACGACCACCGATGGCGGGTCGGGGTGGTCGCCCAGTCACATGCGGTGGTGGAGAACCTGTTTCGCGACCTGATCAAGGCCGACGTCGATCCGGCCCGCATCGCCAAGAAGAACTGCCCCGACGACGTCGGATGCCAGACGATCGACAAGGACGAGTACGCGGCGTTCATCGCGGCCCATCCCGGCTGCGTTATCGGGGGCACCGCATGGGATTTCGCCAACGACACCCGAGTCGAGTCCGGCAGCCTCGACCTGCTGGTGATCGAGGAGGCCGGCCAGTTCTGCCTCGCCAACACGATCGCCGTCGCCCGGGCGGCGAAAAACCTGATGCTGCTGGGCGATCCGCAGCAGTTGCCCCAGGTGAGCCAGGGCCACCATCCTGAACCCGTCGACGCGTCGGCGCTGGGCTGGCTGGTCGGCGACCACCACACGCTGCCGGAACCGTTGGGCTACTTCCTCGACCGGTCCTTCCGGATGCACCCGGCCGTTTGCGCCCCGGTGTCGCGGCTGGCCTACGAGGGTCGGCTGCTGTCCGCCGAGGGCCGGCCCGCCGCCCGTCGGCTGCACGGCCACGAACCCGGGGTGCGCACGCTGGCGATCCCCCACGACGGCAACTCCACGGCCAGTCCGGAGGAGGCGGCGGCGATCGTCGCGGCCACCGCGTCGCTGCTGGGCACCGATTGGACCGACGAGGACGGGACCCGTCCGCTCACCGAATCCGACGTGCTGGTCGTCGCGCCGTACAACGCGCAGGTGATGCTGCTCGCCGAGCACTTCGCGGCGGCCGGCATGCCCGGCGTCCAGGTCGGCACCGTCGACAAGTTCCAGGGCAGGCAGGCCCCGGTGGTGTTCGTCTCGATGACGGCGTCCTCCATCGACGACGTGCCGCGCGGGATCTCGTTCCTGCTCAACAGGAATCGACTCAACGTCGCGATCAGCCGCGCGAAGTACCTCAGCATCGTCGTGCGCTCGACCTCGCTGACCGAGTATCTGCCCGGCACGCCGGACGGGCTCATCGAGCTCGGCGCGTTCCTGTCGCTGGCCCCGTGTGATACACCGTCGGCATGAGTGTGACCGACCGGCTGGCGGAGATCGTCGGGCAGGCCTACGTCAGCACCGATCCCGACGTGCTGGCCGGGCGCAGCGTCGACCACACCGGGCGCTACCGGGGCCGGGCCGGCGCACTGGTGCGCCCGGGATCGGCCGACGAGGTGGCCGCGGTGCTGGGGGTGTGCCGGGAGGCCGGCGCCTACGTGACCGTTCAGGGCGGGCGCACCTCGCTGGTGGCGGGCACCGTGCCCGAACACGACGACGTGCTGCTGTCCACCGAGCGGCTCCGCGAGATCGGTGACGTCGACGCCGCCGAGCGCCGGATCTCCGTCGGCGCCGGCGTGACGCTGGCCCAAGTGCAGCACGCGGCCACGGAGGCGGGGCTGGTGTTCGGCGTGGACCTCGCCGCGCGCGACACCGCGACCGTCGGCGGGATGGCGTCGACGAACGCCGGCGGGCTGCGCACCGTGCGCTACGGCAACATGGGCGAACAGGTGATCGGGCTGGACGTCGCGCTGCCCGACGGGTCGGTCGTGCACCGGCACAGCCGGGTCCGGATGGACAACACCGGCTACGACCTGGCGTCGCTGTTCGTCGGTGCCGAGGGCACTCTCGGGGTCATCACCGCGCTCGACCTGCGGCTGCACCCGACACCGTCGCACCGGGCGACCGCGGTGTGCGGTTTCGCCGACCTCGACGCGCTGGTCGCCGCCGGCCGGTTGTTCCGCGACCTGGACGGGATCGCCGCGCTGGAGCTGATCGACGCGCGCGCCAGCATGCTGACCGCCGAGCACGCCGGCGTGCCGGCACCGGTCGAGGGGGCCTGGCAGCTGCTCGTCGAACTGGCCGGTGATACCGACCAGACCGAGCGCCTCGCCGACGCGTTCGAGGGCGTCGAGCTGTGCGGTGAACCGGCGGTCGGGGTGGACGTGGGCGCGCAGCAGCGGCTGTGGCAGGTCCGCGAGGCGGTCGCCGAGGTGCTGGGCGTGTACGGCCCTCCACTGAAATTCGATGTGTCGCTGCCGCTTTCGGCGATACCGCGGTTCGCCGACGACGCGGCCGCGCTGGTCGCCGAGCACGCCGCAGACGCGATCCCGGTGCTGTTCGGCCACATCGGCGAGGGCAACCTGCACCTGAACCTCGTCCGGTGCGCGCTCGACGGTGACCGTGAGCACGCGTTGTACGCCGCGATGATGGACCTGATCGCCGGCCACGGTGGCAATGTCAGTTCCGAGCACGGCGTCGGCACCCGCAAACGCGACTACGTCGGGATGTCACGCACCGATGCCGACATCGCCGCGATGCGCACCGTCAAGGCGGCGTTCGATCCGACCGGATTCCTGAACCCCGCGGTGCTGTTCGGCGCCTAATCGTGCCAGCGGCGCGAGTGCCTGCCGCGGGGCGGTTCGCCGGGTCCGTCGTCGGCGGAATGCCTGCCGCCGGAGTCGAACCAGAACTGGCGCGGCGGCTCCTCCGACTCCACCGGCGCAGGCGTCTCGGGGATGTCGGCCCGGTACCGGTCGGGTATCCGGCGCAGCGGGCGCTCGTCGTCGACATGTAAGCCGTTGTGCGCCAATCCGATCGGTTCGGCGCCGGGCTTCTCGAGCCGGGCCGGCGGGATGTCGGCGAGCAGCTGGTCGAGGATCGCGCGCCACGAGTCACCGGCCTGGCTGGGCAGCGGCTCGGCGGGCGTCGTCAGCGGTTCGGTCGACGGCTCGGCGCGGCGGGCGGGCCCGGGGTCGTCCCACTCCACCGTGTACTCGCGGTAGTCGTCGTAGTCGTCGTCGTACTCGTCGGCAAAGGTGTCGTCGCCGCCGTACCCGACCGCCGGCGCCGGTTCGGTGAGCGGCCGGCGCGCATAGCCCAGCAGGAACATCGCGGCCACCACCCCGAACAGCGCGAAGAACGCCGACAGCAGCAGCGCCTGCGACATGGCGTCGGAGAACGGCTCGTGCAGCGACGGCGGCAACTGCGTTGCCCCGGTGCCCCCGCCCGCGGAGCCGGCGGCCCACGGCGCCATCTCGTCGTCGACCCGCCACGTCATGAACGCCGCCATGCTGGCGCTGCCCAGCACCGCGCCGATCTGGCGGGTGGTGTTGTACACACCCGAACCCGACCCGGCGTGCTGCGGCGGAAGGTTGCGGGTGGCGGTCGCGGCCAGCGGCGACCAGATGAACGCCATCCCGATCCCGGTCACCGTCAGCGGCAGCATGATCCGCCAGATCGGCGTGGCCGGTGTCATCTCGATCGACAGCCACGTCGTCGCGATCGCCAGCACCGAAAAGCCGAACCCGATCACCGGGCTCGGGTGCGCCCGGTCGACGAGCCGGCCGACGAACGGCGCCAGCGCCCCGGTCGCGATCGCCATCGGCGCGGTCAGCAGGGCCGAACGGGTCGGGGACAGTCCGCACACCGCCTGGGCGTAGAACATGACCGGCACCATCATCCCGGTCACCACAAAGCCGATCGTGGCCACACCGAGGTTCGACAGCGAGAAGTCGCGGTCGCGGAACATCGCCAGCGGGATCAGCGGATCGCGGGGGTTGACCGCCTGCCAGAACAGGAACGCCGCCATGAACCCGCTGCCCAGCGCCATCAGGCCCCACACCCAGTGCGTCCAGGCGTTCGCCTGACCCTCCTGCAGGGCGAACACGATGAGGAACATGCCGATGCCCGACAGCAGCACGCCGAGCACGTCGAACGACTGCCGGTTGGTCGGCAGTTCGGGCACCAGACGCAGCGCCAGCGCCACCCCGACCACGCCGATCGGCACGTTGACGAAGAAGATCCACTGCCAGCCGAGGCTGTCGACGAGCAGGCCGCCGGCCAGCGGGCCGACCAGCGTCGCGACCCCGGCCGTCGCACCCCACACGCTCATCGCCACACCGCGGCGCTCGGCGGGGAAGACGCGGGTGATCGTCGACAGCGTCTGCGGCGTCAGCAGCGCCGCGCCCACCCCCTGCAGCACCCGTGCGGCGACCAGCATCCCGAGGGTGTCCGACAGCCCGCACCACAGCGACGCCACCGTGAACACCGTCAGGCCGAGGAGGTAGAGGTTGCGCGGGCCGAACCGGTCACCGAGCCTGCCGGACACCAGCAACGGCACCGCGTACGCCAGCAGATAGGCGCTGGTGACCCACAGCACCGCGTCGTAGTCGGCGCCGAGTTTGTCCATGATCGACGGATTGGCGACCGACACGATCGTCGCGTCGACCAGGATCATGAAGAAGCCGACCATCATCGCCCACAGCGCATGCCACGGGTTCGGGGATGAGGGTGCCTGCCGGCGGATCAGCGTTGAAAACATCTCGGGTCGACTAGTTCTCGGCGATCCGGCCGACGCTACGAAGCTTTCGCCGGTCCCGACAAGTCAGGACCGCTCGCGCTGCGGGGGCGTCAGGCCGGTTCGGGGACGACGTCGTCGATGACGTCGTCTGCGGCGTCGTCCGCGCTCTGCGGCGCCGACGCACCGACGCTCACGAGCGCGAGCAACGCGATCACCATACCCACCGTCATCACGACCGCCAGCGCGAATTCGTCGTTGCCCAGGGTCCCGACGAGCGGCGCGATGGCCGCGCCCAGACCGAACTGCGCGGCACCGAGCAGCGCTGCCGCCGTGCCCGCGGCTTCGGGGTGGCGGCCGAGCGCGACCGCCGGTGCGTTGGGGATCACCAGCCCCATCGCCGCCAGCACCACCCACACCGGGACGAGGAAACCGAACAGCCCGCCGAGGTTCGCCGCGGCCAGCACCACGAACACCGCGCCCGCCACCGATCCGACGACCAGCGCCCACACCACGATGGTCTGCGGGGAGAAGCGGCGCAGCAGCACCACGTTGCCCTGCGTGGCCGCGATCAGCGCGATCGCGCCCGCGCCGAACAGCAGCGCGAAAGCCTGCTGATCCAGCCCGTAGCGGCCCTGCAGCACGAACGGCGCGGCGGAGATGTAGGCGAACAGCCCCGACATGCCGAGCGCGGCGACCAGGACGAGCACGACGAAGCGCGGGTCGCGCACCAGCGAGAAGTAGGTCGCCGCGATGCCGCGCACCTTCAGCGGACGGCGGTGCGCGCGCGGCAGCGTCTCCGGCAGCGCCAGCGTCGCCACCAACAGCAGCGCGCCGCCGAGCACCACCAGCGCGGCGAACACCCAGTGCCACGACGCCTGCAGCAGCACCGCGGCGCCCAGCGACGGCGCCACCACCGGGGCCACCCCGAGCACGAGCATCAGCCGCGACATCACGGTCGCGGCGACCGAGTCGGTGAACAGGTCACCGACGACGGCGATCGCCACCACCATGGCCGCGGCGGCGCCCATGCCCTGCAGCGCGCGGGCGATGCCGAGCACGACGACGTCAGGGGCGAACATGCACAGCAGCGAGGCCAGCATGTGCAGCACGATGCCGGCCATCAACGGCCGGCGGCGGCCCAGCGAGTCCGACAGCGGGCCCACGATCAGCTGCCCGAGCGCGAGCCCGGCCAGCGTGCCGGTCAACGTCAACTGCGCGACCGACGAGGTGACCCCGAGGTCATCAGCGATCTTCGGCAGCGCGGGCAGATACATGTCGATGGTCAGCGGGCCCAACGCGACCAGCACGCCCAGCACGAGGATCATCCGTACGCGGCTCGGCGTCGTGGCGCTCGGCGTCGAGGTTCGAACAGTCGTCAGATCCACAGCCGGTGATAGTGCCATGGAAATGGTTAGCGTCGCTTTTCAATATTTTCTTCCCGATCCCGCCGACAGTGAGCGCGATCATGGCCGGGCACCCGCGCCCCGCGCCGTTCGTTAACAACGCGTTAGCCTGGAGAACGAGTCGTTCGGGACAGGAGGCCTGTATGAGTGCCCGGTCGAAGGCGAAACAGGTGCCGGCGGTCAGCGGGGAGATCGAGGATCCGAGCGCGGCCGCCAAGGTCCTGTCGCACATCATCGAACGCGGCACGCGTGTGCAGGGCCCCGCGGTCCGGGCCTATGTCGACCGCCTCCGCAAGCAGAACCCCGACGCGTCGCCCGCCGACATCATCAAGAAGCTGGAGTCGCACTACGTCGCGGCGGTGATGGCCAGCGGCGCGGCCGTGGGATCGGCCGCGGCGTTCCCGGGCATCGGCACGCTGGCCGCGATGTCGGCCGTCGCCGGAGAGACCGTGGTCTTCCTGGAGGCGACGGCGGTCTACGCGCTGGCCGTCGCCGAGGTGCACGGCATCCCCGCCGAGCATCGCGAGCGCCGGCGGGCGTTGGTGCTGGCGGTGCTGGTCGGCGAGGACAGCAAGCACGCGATCGCCGACCTGCTCGGCCCGGGCCGCACGAAGGGCGGCTGGGTCGCCGACGGCGCGGCGACGCTGCCGCTGCCCGCGGTGTCTCAACTGAACTCACGCCTGCTGAAGTACTTCGTCAAGCGCTACACGCTCAAGCGCGGGGCGATCGCCTTCGGCAAGCTGCTGCCGGTCGGCATCGGCGCCGTCGTCGGTGGCGTAGGAAATCGCCTGATGGGCAAGCGCATCGTGGCCAACGCGCGCAGCGCGTTCGGCGACCCGCCGCCGCGCTGGCCGGCGACGCTGCACGTGTTGCCCGCGCCGAAGAGCTAGTCGGGGTGACTCTCACCCGACGACACGGCGGCGACCACAACGACCACAACGCCGTTGTCGTGGTCTGACCGTGGCTTCGGCGTTAGCCTTTAGGCGGCGGAAATGCGGGTAACCGCGAATTAACCCGGCGAGCGACTCGAACACGCTCGCGTGAAACGAAGGAATCGAGGCGAGTAGCTACCGTGAGCTCACCTTCACCATTCGGTCAGAACGAGTGGTTGGTCGAGGAGATGTACCGCAAGTTCCGCGAGGACCCCTCGTCGGTGGATCCGAGTTGGCATGAATTTCTGGTCGACTACTCCCCCGAGCCGACCTCCGAGAGCCAGGTCCGCAGTGGCAGCCAGTCCGGTAACGGGCAGCGCGGCGCCGGGCCCGTGAGCCCGCCGGAACCCGCACCCGCTCCGGCACCCAAGCAGAGCGACAGCAACGGCGCGGCGAGCAAGCCCGCGGCCAAGCCGTCACCCAAGCCCGCAGCGGAGAAGGCGCCCGAGAAGAAGGCGCCGGCGGCCAAGCCGGCCGACAAGCCCAGTGACAAGCCTTCCGACAAGCCGGAAGCGAAGAAGCAAGAGGCCAAGAAGCCGGAGCCGAAGAAGCCCGACGCCAAGGCGCCCTCAGGTGGTGGCGAGGAGTCGCAGGTGCTGCGCGGCGCGGCCGCCGCGGTCGTGAAGAACATGTCGGCCTCACTCGAGGTGCCGACCGCGACCAGTGTGCGCGCGATCCCGGCCAAGCTGATGATCGACAACCGCATCGTCATCAACAACCACCTCAAACGCACTCGCGGCGGCAAGATTTCGTTCACCCACCTGATCGGCTACGCGGTCGTGCAGGCGGTCAAGAAGTTCCCGAACATGAACCGCCACTTCGCCGAGGTGGACGGCAAGCCGAACGCGGTGACGCCCGAACACGTCAACCTGGGCCTGGCGATCGACCTGCAGGGCAAGGACGGCAACCGGCAGCTCGTCGTCGCCGGCATCAAGGGCGCCGAGGCGATGTCGTTCGGCCAGTTCATCGCGGCCTACGAGGACATCGTCCGGCGGGCCCGCGACGGCAAGCTGACCGCCGAAGACTTTGGCGGCGTGACGATTTCACTGACCAACCCGGGCACCATCGGCACCGTACACTCGGTCCCGCGGTTGATGCGGGGCCAGGGTGCGATCATCGGTGTCGGCGCGATGGAGTACCCCGCCGAGTTCCAGGGCGCCAGCGACGAGCGCATCGCCGACCTCGGTGTCGGCAAGCTGGTCACGCTGACGTCGACGTACGACCACCGCATCATCCAGGGTGCCGAGTCCGGCGACTTCCTGCGCACGGTGCACCAGTTGCTGCTCGACGACGACTTCTACGACGAGACGTTCCGTGAACTCGGCATCCCGTACGAGCCGGTGCGGTGGCGCACCGACAACCCGGATTCGATCGAGGACAAGAACGCCCGCGTCATCGAGCTGATCGCCGCGTACCGCAACCGCGGTCACCTGATGGCCGACATCGACCCGCTGCGGCTGGACAAGAACCGGTTCCGCAGCCACCCGGACCTCGACGTGCTGACCCACGGCCTGACGCTGTGGGACCTGGACCGCGAGTTCAAGGTCAACGGCTTCGCCGGCGCCGAGCACAAGAAGCTGCGCGACGTGCTGGGTCTGCTGCGCGACTCGTACTGCCGCCACATCGGCGTGGAGTACACCCACATCCTCGAGCCCGAGCAGCAGCAGTGGCTGCAGGACCGGATCGAGGTCAAGCACGAGAAGCCGACGGTCGCCGAGCAGAAGTACATCCTGAGCAAGCTCAACGCCGCCGAGGCGTTCGAGACGTTCCTGCAGACGAAATACGTTGGGCAGAAGCGGTTCTCGCTGGAGGGTGCGGAGACGGTGATCCCGACGATGGACGCCGTCATCGACCAGTGCGCCGAGCACGGGCTCGACGAGGTCGTCATCGGCATGCCGCACCGCGGTCGGCTCAACGTGCTGGCCAACATCGTCGGCAAGCCGTACTCGCAGATCTTCTCCGAGTTCGAGGGCAACCTGAACCCGTCGCAGGCGCACGGCTCCGGCGACGTCAAGTACCACCTCGGCGCGAACGGCACCTATATCCAGATGTTCGGCGACAACGACATCGAGGTGTCGCTGGTGGCCAACCCGTCGCACCTCGAGGCCGTCGACCCGGTGCTGGAGGGCCTGGTGCGGGCCAAGCAGGACCTGCTGGACAAGGGCGACGCCGACGACGGGTTCACCGTCGTGCCGCTGATGCTGCACGGTGACGCGGCGTTCGCCGGGCAGGGCGTGGTCGCCGAGACGCTGAACCTGGCGCTGCTGCGCGGCTACCGCACCGGCGGCACCATCCACATCATCGTCAACAACCAGATCGGTTTCACCACTTCGCCTTCGGACGCCAAGTCCTCGGAGTACTGCACCGATGTGGCCAAGATGGTGGGCGCGCCGATCTTCCACGTCAACGGCGACGATCCCGAGGCCGCGGCCTGGGTCGCCCGCCTGGCCGTCGACTTCCGGCAGAAGTTCAAGAAGGACGTCGTCATCGACATGCTGTGCTACCGCCGGCGCGGGCACAACGAGGGCGACGACCCGTCGATGACACAGCCGGCCATGTACGACGCCATCGACGTCAAACGCGGTGTGCGCAAGAGCTACACCGAGGCGCTGATCGGCCGCGGCGACATCTCGATGAAGGAAGCCGAAGACGCCCTGCGCGACTACCAGGGTCAGCTCGAACGAGTCTTCAACGAAGTGCGCGATCTGGAGAAACACGAGATCGAGCCGAGCGCGTCGGTCGAGGCCGATCAGATGGTGCCCGCGGGGATGAACACCGCGGTGGACAAGTCGCTGCTGGCCCGCATCGGTGACGCGCACCTGGCGCTGCCCGAGGGCTTCAACGTGCACCCCCGCGTCAAGCCGGTGCTGGAGAAGCGCCGCGAGATGGCCTACGAGGGCAAGGTGGACTGGGCGTTCGCCGAACTGCTGGCGCTCGGTTCGCTGATCGCCGAGGGCAAGACGGTGCGCCTGTCGGGTCAGGACACTCGGCGTGGCACGTTCACCCAGCGGCACTCGGTGATCATCGACCGCGCGTCCGGTCAGGAGTTCACCCCGCTGCAACTGCTGACCCTCGACAAGGACGGCGCGCCGACCGGCGGCCGGTTCATGGTGTACGACTCGCCGCTGTCAGAGTTCGCGGCGGTCGGCTTCGAGTACGGGTACTCGGTGGGCAACCCCGAGGCACTTGTGTTGTGGGAGGCGCAGTTCGGCGACTTCGTCAACGGCGCCCAGTCGATCATCGACGAGTTCATCAGCTCCGGTGAGGCCAAGTGGGGCCAGCTGTCCGACGTGGTGCTGCTGCTGCCGCACGGCCACGAGGGTCAGGGCCCCGACCACACGTCGGGCCGCATCGAGCGGTTCCTGCTGCTGTGGGCCGAGGGGTCGATGACGATCGCGATGCCGTCGACGCCTGCGAACTACTTCCACCTGCTTCGGCGGCACGCGATGGACGGCATTCACCGGCCGCTGATCGTGTTCACGCCGAAGTCGATGCTGCGAAACAAGGCCGCGGTCAGCGACATTCGCGACTTCACCGAGCAGAAGTTCCGCTCGGTGATCGAGGAGCCGACGTACACCGACGGCGACGGCGACCGCAGCAAGGCCAAGCGGGTGCTGTTGACGAGCGGAAAGATCTACTACGAACTCGTCGCCCGCAAGAACAAGGAAGAGCGCGACGACCTCGCGATCGTGCGCGTCGAACAGCTCGCCCCGCTGCCGCGGCGCCGGCTGGCCGAGACGCTCGATCAGTACCCCAACGCCGAGCAGTTCTTCTGGGTGCAGGAGGAGCCGGCGAACCAGGGCGCATGGCCGATCTTCGGGTTGACGCTGCCGGAGGTGCTGCCGGAGAAGCTGACCGGCATCCGCCGGGTGTCGCGCCGGGCCATGTCGGCGCCGTCGTCGGGTTCGTCGAAGGTGCACGCGGTCGAGCAGCAGGAGATCATCGACGAGGCGTTCGCCTGAGCTCTCCGCTCACTCGAAACCGACGTAATGGTCGATCGCGAGCCGTGTAATCGACCATTGCGTCGGTCTCGGCGATCGGGTGACCGCCGGTACCGGCTACCCTCGTGACGGAAGCGAGCGAAGGAGTGGCTATGGAGGGCTTCGCCGGAAAGGTCGCGGTCGTCACGGGCGCCGGATCGGGCATCGGTCAGGCGCTGGCGATCGAACTGGCCAAGTCGGGCGCCAGCGTGGCGATCAGCGACGTCGACACCGAGGGCCTGGCCGCCACAGAGGAGCGCATCAAGGCGATCGGCGCGCCGGTCAAGGCCGACCGCCTCGACGTGACCGAGCGTGAGGCGTTCGAGCTGTACGCCGACGCCGTCGTCGAGCACTTCGGCAAGGTCAACCAGATCTACAACAACGCGGGCATCGCCTACGTCGGCGACGTCGAGGTCACGCCGTACAAGGACATCGAGCGGGTGATGGACGTCGACTTCTGGGGCGTCGTCAACGGGACGAAGTCGTTCCTGCCGCACCTGATCGCCTCCGGCGACGGGCATGTCGTCAACGTCTCGAGCTTGTTCGGCATCTTCTCGGTGCCGGGCCAGGCGGCCTACAACTCGGCGAAGTTCGCGGTGCGCGGGTTCACCGAGGCGTTGCGTCAGGAGATGCAGGCCGCCGGTCATCCGGTCAAGGTGACCACCATTCACCCCGGTGGGATCAAGACGGCGATCATGCGCAACTCGACTGCCGCCGAGGGTGTCGACCGTGAAGGCCTGACCAAGACGTTCGACACCAGGCTGACGCGGACCACCCCGGAGCAGGCGGCCAAGATCATCCTCGACGGTGTGCGAAAGAACCGGGCCCGGGTGCTGGTCGGCGCGGACGCCAAGGTGCTCGACGTGATCGTGCGGCTCACCGGGTCGGGCTATCAGTCGCTGTTCTTGACCGTGGTGAAGCGGCTGGTCCCCAACGCGCACTAGTCGCCGAGGGGGTGCTCGGCCAGGAACGCGTCGGCGACGTGTCCCGGGTCGGCGCCGTCGGCGACCTTGGCCCGCATCTCGGCGAGCGCCGCGGTGTCGAGCACACCGGCGACCTCGTTGAGCGCCAGCGCCTGTGACTCGTTGAGTTCGTTGCGCCGGTACAGCGGCACCAGGTTCTCCGCGCGGATCAGCGACGTGCGGTCCGAGAGCATCAGCAGTTCGGTGGGGATGCCCGGCGCCGCGGTCGACGTCCACGCCGCCTTCGCCCGCCCGCTGCGGACCGCACCGAAAGCCCGTGCCGCGTCGGGGAATTCGCGCACCTTCGGCGTGCATGTGCCGATCGTCGCCGGCCGCGGCGCGTCGACGACGGCGGCGACCGTCAACCCGTCGCAGTTGCGCACGGCGGCGGTCACGTCGCGCCCGCCCCACGCCTCGGCGGTCGCGTCGGTGACCGCGAGCGCGGGTTTGTCTTCTGCCGACGTCGTGTAGTCCCCCGCGCCGACGCCCTCGGGCAGGGCCGACACCATCTCGCGATACACCTGCGTGGCCGCGCGCGCGGTGGCGTCGGGGTCGAACCGGTGCAGCAGCCGTCCGGTGAACCCGGGCACGACGCGCAGTTCGCCGGAATCCAGCCCGAGCAGCGGATCCTCGCGGCTCTCGACGTGGGCCGCGCTGCCGTAGGACCGCAATGCGGCGGCGTACAGATGGGCGACCAGTGAGGCCTCCGGCGTCGCGCCGACCGGGATCGACGGCGCGGTCGACGTGCCACCGCACCCGCCCGCCACGACCAGCGCGACGAGCGCCAGCGCGAGCCGGCTCACGGGTGACCTAGTCGCCGGACACCGCGGCGACGGCCTGCGCCACCGCGGGCGCCACCCGCGGGTCGAGCACGCTCGGCACGATGCAGTCGGCGGACAGATCGTCGCCGACGACCGAGAAGATCGCCTCGGCGGCAGCGACTTTCATTCGCTCGGTGATGCGGCGGGCGCCGGCGTCGAGCGCACCGCGGAACACCCCGGGGAAGGCCAGCACGTTGTTGATCTGGTTCGGGAAGTCGCTGCGTCCGGTGGCGACGACGGCGGCGTACTTGCGCGCTTCGTCGGGATGGATCTCCGGGTCCGGGTTCGACAGCGCGAACACGATCGCGTTCGGCGCCATCGTCGCGATCAACTCACCGGGCACCACCCCGCCGCACAGCCCGAGGAACACGTCGGCGCCCGCGAGCGCCTCGGCCATCCCGCCGGTCAGCCCGCGCGGATTGCTGCACGCGGCCATCTCGGCCTTGTGCGTGTTCAGGCCCTCGCGGTCCTTGTGCAGGATGCCCTGCGTGTCGAGCAGCGTGATGTCGGTGACGCCCGCGGCGATCAGGATCTTCGCGCACGCCACGCCCGCCGCGCCGGCGCCGGAGACGACGACCCGCATCGACGCCATGTCGCGCTCGACGACCTTGGCCGCCCCGAGCAACGCGGCCAGCACGACGATCGCGGTGCCGTGCTGGTCGTCGTGCATGACCGGGCAGTCCAGCGCCTCGATCAGGCGACGCTCGATCTCGAAGCAGCGCGGCGCGGAGATGTCCTCCAGGTTGACCGCCCCGAACGTCGGCCGCAGCCGGATCAGGGTCTCGACGATCTCGTCGGGATCCTTGGTGTCCAGCACGATCGGGATCGAGTCGAGGTCGGCGAACGCCTTGAACAGCGCGCTCTTGCCCTCCATCACCGGCAGCGACGCGGCGGGGCCGATGTCGCCGAGGCCGAGCACCGCGCTGCCGTCGCTGACCACCGCCACCAGCTGGTTGGCCCAGGTGTAGCGGGCGGCCAGGGTGTGGTCGGCCGCGATCGCACGGCTGACCTGGGCCACCCCTGGGGTGTAGGCGATCGACAGGGCGCGCTCGGTGTCGAGCGGCGAACTCAGCGCCGTCGAGAGCTTGCCGCCGAGGTGGGCCGCGAAGATCTCCTCGTCGCTGACGACGATTTGGGATCGGGTCACTGGAAGGTCTCTCAACGCTTGCGACACGGCGCCCAGGTTAACGACGAACTGGTAGGTAACCTAATCGCCTCGGGCATCAACTCGGGCGGATCAGATCAGCCCGAGATCGGTGACCGCCTTGCGCTCGTCGGCGAGTTCGGCGGTCGACTTGTCGATGCGGCCGCGCGAGAAGTCGTCGATGTCGAGGCCCTGCACGATCGACCAGTTGCCGTCCTTGGTCGTCACCGGGAACGACGAGATCAGACCCTCGGGCACGCCGTAGGAGCCGTCGGAGACCACGGCCATCGACACCCAGTCGTCCGCCGGAGTGCCCAACAGCCAGTCCCGGGCGGCGTCGACGGTCGCCGACGCGGCCGAGGCCGCCGACGAGGCACCGCGGGCATCGATGATCGCCGCGCCGCGCTTGGCGACCGTCGGGATGAAGTCGTTCTCGATCCAGACCTGGTCGTTGACCGCCTCGGCGGCGTTCTTGCCGCCGACCTCGGCGTGGAAGATGTCGGGGTACTGGGTGGCCGAGTGGTTGCCCCAGATCGTCATCTTCTTGATGTCGGTGACCTTGGCGCCGGTCTTGCGGGCCAGCTGGCTGATCGCGCGGTTGTGGTCCAGGCGGGTCAGCGCCGAGAACCGCTCCTGCGGGATGTCGGGGGCGTTGGTCATCGCGATCAGTGCGTTGGTGTTGGCCGGGTTGCCGGTCACCCCGATGCGCACGTCGTCGGCGGCGACCTCGTTGAGCGCCTTGCCCTGGGCGGTGAAGATCGCGCCGTTGGCCTCGAGCAGGTCGCCGCGTTCCATGCCTGGGCCGCGCGGGCGGGCGCCGACCAGCAGGGCCAGGTTCACCCCGTTGAAGATCTTGTTCGCGTCCGAGCCGATCTCGACGCCGGACAGCAGCGGGAACGCGCAGTCGTCGAGTTCCATGACGACACCCTCGAGCGCTTTGAGCGCCGGCTCGATCTCGAGCAGCCGCAGCTCGACCGGCCGGTCCGGGCCGAGCAGTGAACCGCTTGCGATGCGGAACAGCAGGCTGTAGCCGATCTGACCGGCGGCACCGGTGACGGCGACCTTGAGGGGAGTAGTGCTCACGTCGATGCTCCTTGGACGGATGTGGGTTCCGGGACGAAACTAGCAGGCAGCCGTCACGGGCAGCCGCGTAGCATCGACCAGGACCCATAACCGGGCCGCACCGTCCTGGGGGGAGTGACCCGATGCCGTCGTTTCGCGCGTTGCCCCAAACCCAGGCCAAGGCGGTCCGCGTGCCGGTCTCGCAGGCCACCGTCGACTGCGGTATCTACTGCGACGGCACCCGGCTGCCCGGTCGCTACACCCACAACGCGGCGCAGGACAAGGTTCGTGAGCTACGCGACGAAGGCAGAAATGCGTTCGTCTGGATCGGTTTTCACGAACCCGACGAACGGCAGATGCAGACGGTCGCCGACGTGTTCGGTCTGCACCCGCTGGCCGTCGAGGATGCGGTGCACGCCCATCAGCGGCCGAAGCTGGAACGCTACGACGACACGCTGTTCCTCGTCCTCAAGACCGTCACCTATGTCGAACACGACTCGATCCGGCATGCGCGCGAGATCGTCGAGACCGGCGAGATCATGGTGTTCGTCGGCCCCGACTTCGTGGTCACCGTCCGCCACGGCGAACACGGCGGTCTGGCCGGGGTCCGCAAGCACCTCGACGCCTCCCCGCACCTCCTGGCGCTCGGTCCCTACGCGGTGATGCACGCGATCGCCGACCACGTCGTCGACGGCTACCTCGAGGTCACCGACTCGATCGAGACCGACATCGACGCGATGGAGGAGGACGTGTTCTCCCCGGAGGTCAGGACCGACATCGAGTGCATCTACCTGCTCAAGCGGGAGGTCGTAGAGCTGCGCCGCGCGGTCGGACCTCTCGCCACGGATCTGCAGCGGCTCGGCGCCGAGCACGCCGACCTGATCTCGGTCGAGATTCTGCGGTACATGGGCGACGTGCTCGACCACGCGATCAAGGCTTCCGACCGCATCGCCAGCTTCGACGAGGTGCTCAGCTCGCTCGTGCAGGCGGCGGTCGGCAAGGTCGCGATGCAGCAGAACACCGACATGCGCAAGATCTCGGCGTATGTGGCGATCGCCGCGGTGCCCACCGCGATCGCCGGCATCTACGGCATGAACTTCGAGCACATGCCCGAGCTCGGGTGGACGTGGGGTTATCCCGCGGTGCTGACGCTGATGGTGCTCATCTGCGGACTGCTGTTCCGGGCGTTCCGCCGCAACCACTGGCTCTAGCTCGGTTTGGCCGCCCGCCGCCGCGGGTCGAGCACGTCGACGCCGTCCTGGGTCCACGCTTCGCGCATCGCATCGGCGCCCTTGAGCCGCACCCAGGCGGCCTCGGTCGCGGTGATCGGCGTCGCGGCCAGCACCTTCACCGGCTGCAGCGGTGCCGGTAGCGCGACCTCACCGATCGCGCTGTCGCCCAACAAGAATGCGGTGAACGACGCCTCCTCCCACAGCGGGGTCTCGAGGTCGATCAACGCATCCGGTTCCAGAATCAGCCCCTCGACCGCGGGCGCAGCCGCGACGATCGCGATCGAGCGGGACAGCCCGCGAGGCGACGGACCACGGAGTGCGACGGTCACCTCGGCGCGCGGTCCGTGCAGCGCGTCGGTCACCATCTCGGTCGGCTCGAACATCGGGTGCCGCGAGCACCCGAGCGACACATAGGTGGCGACGCCCTCGGGGTCGGGACCGAAGCGCAGTATGTCGATCGTCTCGGTGCCCAGGAACGTGACGCTGGCCTGGTCGGGTTCGCCGGTGACACCGGCGCGGGCGAAGTGCTCACGCACGTGCGCGCGGACCTCGGCCAGGACGTCGATCACTCGGCGGGCGGGGGCGCGGGTTCGGCTGCGGGAGCGGGCGGTTCGCTTGCCACCCCGTCGGACAGCGTCAGGTTCTTGCCGGTCTCGGGATCAAAGATCGCCAGCTTCGAGGTGTCGAACGCGAGTTGGATCGTCTCGCCCTGGCGGGCCGCCGACTCGACGGAAACCCGTGCCACGAACTCGTTTTCACCGACGCCCGACTCGGCGGCCAGCTCGGCGAGCTGCGCGGAGCGGGCACCGGCGCCCTCGGTCTTGAAGTGCACGTACTTGTCGGCGCCCAGCGACTCGACGAAGTCGACCTTCACCTCGAAGGTCAGCGCCCGGATCCGGGCATACCCGTCGAGCACGGCGGCGTCCTCGAAGTGCTCGGGCCGGATCCCGACGATCAGGTTGTTGGCCTTCTGCCGCGAAAGCTGGTCGTGCAGTTCGGCTGTCAGCGTCACCTCGCCGAACGGCAGCCGGACCCCGATGTCGGTGAGCGTGGCGGGGAAGAAGTTCATCGCCGGCGAGCCGATGAAGCCGGCGACGAACAGGTTGGCCGGCCGGTTGTAGAGCTCGTCGGGGGTGCCGATCTGCTGGGCGACGCCGGCCAGCAGCACGACCACCCGGTCACCGAGGGTCATCGCCTCGGTCTGGTCGTGGGTGACGTAGACGGTCGTCGTGCCCAGCCGGTCCTGCAGCCGCGCGATCTCCGAACGCATCTGCACGCGCAGTTTGGCGTCGAGGTTGGACAGCGGCTCGTCCATCAGGAACGCCTTGGGGTTACGCACGATCGCGCGGCCCATGGCGACGCGCTGGCGCTGCCCGCCGGACAGCTGCGCGGGGCGCCGGTCCAGGAAGTCGGTCAGGTCGAGGATCTTGGCGGCTTCCTCGACCTTGGTGGCGATCTCGGCCTTGCCCATCTTGGCCAGCGTCAGCGGGAACGCGATGTTCTGCCGGACGGTCATGTGCGGATACAACGCGTAGGACTGGAACACCATCGCGATGTCGCGGTCCTTGGGTGCCTTCTCGTTGACCCGCTCGCCACCGATGCGCAGCTCCCCCGACGTGATGTCCTCGAGGCCCGCAATCATGTTGAGGGTGGTGGACTTTCCGCATCCGGACGGACCCACGAGGATGATGAACTCGCCGTCGGCGATCGTCATCGACAACTCGTGGACGGCCGTCGCGCCGTTGGGGTAACTCTTGGTCACCCGGTCCAACACAATTTCGGCCATGGAACTACCCCTTCACCGCGCCGGATGTCAGGCCGGCGACGATCCGTCGTTGGAAAATAAGTACAAAGACGATGATCGGGATCGTGATGACCATCGCGCCCGCGGCGATCGACCCGGTCGGTTCCTCGAACTGCGAGCTGCCGGTGAAGTTCGCGATCGCCACCGGCGCAGTGATCGCGCGTTCGGTCGCGGTCAGCGACAGCGCCAGCAGCAGGTCGTTCCACGCGAAGATGAACACCAGGATCGCCGCGGTGACGATGCCGGGCGCGGCCAGCGGGGCGATCACCCGGCGGAACGCCTGCGCCGGTGTGGCGCCGTCCATCTTGGCGGCCTTCTCCAGATCCCACGGGATCTCCCTAAAGAACGCCGACAGCGTGTAGATCGCCAGCGGCAGCGCGAAGGTGATGTAGGGGATGATCAGCCCGGGCCAGGTGTCGAACAGTCCGACCGCACGCTCGATGTTGAAAATCGGTGTGACGAGCGAGATGTGGGGGAACATCGCGATCAGCAGCGCGACCCCGATCAGCAGTTGTTTACCGGGGAAGTCCAGCCGCGCGACCGCGTAGGCCGCCATCCCGCCGATCACCACCGCGATGACCGTCGTGATCAGCCCGACGCCGATCGAGTTAATCAGCGCCGAGGTGAAGAAGTTGCCCTGGAAGATCGCCTTGTAGTTGTCGAACGTGATCTCCGCCGGAATCAGCCTGCCGTCCTTGACACTTGACGTCGGCTTCAGCGACAGCGACAGGATCCACAGCACCGGGAACAGCGCGTAGATGATGACCAGAACGTTGATGACGGCCCATCCCGTCGCGCGTGACGCGCCAGCCCGCTCAGCCATCAGCGCCTCTCCTCCGCGGCGCCGGGCGCGGCGGCACCGAAGATCTTGATGAAGATGAACGCGATGATCGCCACGCACAGGAAGATCAACACGCTGATCGCCGAACCCAACCCGACGTTGAACGCCTTGAACAGGTTGTCGTAACCGAGGATCGACACCGAACCGGTGTTGTTCGCCCCGCCGGTCAGCACGTAGATGTTGTCGAAGATGCGGAACGCGTCGAGCGTGCGGAACAGCAACGCCACCAGGATCGCCGGTTTGATCAGCGGCAGGATGACTTTCACCAGCCGCTTCCACGCCCCGGCGCCGTCCATCTGCGCGGCGTTGAGCAGATCCTGCGGCACCAGCGCCAGGCCGGCCAGCAGCAGCAGCGCCATGAACGGCGTCGTCTTCCAGACCTCGGCCAGCACCACGATCGCCAGCGACGGGATCTGTTCGGTGAGCGGCGCGCTGCCCTCGGGCAGCAGGTTGGCCAGATAACCGGTGCTCGGCGTCCACGCGTAGTACCAGCTGTAGGACGCGGCGACGGTGACGATGCCGTACGGGATCAGCACCGCGGTGCGGATCACGCCCTTACCGAAGATGGTGCGGTGCATGACCAGTGCCAGCGCCATGCCGAGCACGAACTCGATCGCCACCGAGACGACGGTGATGGCCAGCGTGACGAAGAACGCCGTCCACCAGTACTGGTCGGTGAGGATGGTGATGTAGTTGGCCAGGCCGACGAACTCGGTGTCGTCGGGTGCGGCCATGTTGTTGCGCTGCAGGCTCAGCCAGATCGCGTAGCCGATGGGATACCCGGTCACCGCCAGCATCAGCACCACTGCCGGCGCGATCAGCCAGTACGCCAGCCGGCGCTCGGAGCGCTGGTCGTCGCTGCCGCTCGCGGTCGCCGCCGGGGCGGGCGTGTCAACTGCGGCGGTCACGGGATCAGCCCCTTACCCTCGATGGCCTTCTGCACCTGCTCGGTCAGCTCGTCGGCGGTGCGCTCCGGGTCGATGTCGGTGATCGGCGCCAGCGTGGCCGAGATCCGCGTCGACACCGCCTGGTAGACGGGTGTCGCGGGCCGCACCGCGGCGTTGGTGAGCTGCTCGCGGATGATCTCGTACTGCGGGTACTTCTGCTGGAACGCCGGGTCGTCGTACAGCGAGGCCCGCACCGCGGGCAGGCCGCCCTCCACCGAGGTGTAGCGCTGGTTCTCCACATTGCGCAGGCAGCGGATGGCCTCGAACGCCTCGGCCTTGTGCTGGGTGGTCTTGGCGACGGCGAGGTTGAGCCCGCCGAGCGTCACCTTCGCCGGTTCGTCGGGTTGGACACCGGGGTAGTTCGCGAAGCCGAACACCTTCTTGCTGGCGTCGAACGCGGCCTCGAACTGCTCGTCGGTGGGCGAGAACGTGCCCGCGTCACCGATGCTGTCGGCCAGCGCGGGGTCCTCGTTGAGCGGCAGGAACGACACACCGCCCTTGACCGCGTTCTCCAGCAGCGACGGCAGCACGTAGGGCCAGTTCACTTCGAGCGCGGCTTTGCCCTGTTCGAGCGCCAGCCGGGCGGTGGTCTCATCGGTCTGGGTGACCGACGGGTCGGCGCCGGGAGCGGTGGCGACCGATTTGATGATCTGCAGCGCCTTGACGGTGGCGGCGCGGTGCTCGGGCGTGTCGGTCAGCGTGACGGTCTCGCCGTCCTCGGAAAGCACCTGTCCGCCCGCGCTTTCCAGCAACGTGTTGAACCACACGACCAGACCTTCGTACTGCTTACCTTGCACCGCAATCCAGCTCGGCCCCCCTGCGGCGTGCAGGCGGGTCGCCTCGGCCACCATGTCGTCCCATGTCGCGGGCGGTTCGGGCATCAAATCCGCGCGGTACCACAGCAATTGGGTGTTGGTGGTGATCGGTGAGGCGTAGAGCTGGTCCTGCCACTTGGCGGTCTCCAGCGGGCCCGGCAGCGTGTTCGACGTGGCGTCGGCTTCGGCCTGCCCGGCCGGATCGTCCGACAGCGGCAACGCCCAACCGGCTTCGGCGAACTCGGCGGTCCAGACGACGTCGAGCGCCATCACGTCGAGCGTTCGGTCGTTCCCGGTCAGCCGCCTGGCCAATTGCAGGCGCTGGTCGTCGGCGCCCTTGGGCAGGCTGACCTGCTGGATCCGGAACCGGCCGCCGAGCTCGTCATTGCACCGCTCGGCGACGGCGGTGAAGGTCTGCGCCTCGTTTGCCGGCGTGTAGTAGTTGATCACGATTCCGCCGCCGCTCGACCCGCACGCCGTCAGCATTGACGCCGTCGTCAGCGCAGCCATCGCCGCGGCACCTAGCCGACGAGGACGCACCACCCGCCTCCATCCGCTTTTCGTTGTCACCGCCCTGCAGCGGCCGGTGCGGGAACTCCCCGCGCGCAAACCGTATTGCGACAACCACGTGATTTGCAACACTTCGGGTGCGCGCGTCGCACACCGTTACGCAATTGCTAACGTGCACAAATTGCCCGAAAACGGGCTACGGCCGGAGGGCTCAGATGGTCAAGCGCGCCAGCAAATCCCGGCCGCGTTCGGCGTTCTGCGGATCGCACAGCACGTCGTAGCGACCGGCGACCAGTTGCAGCGTCGAGCTGAAATCTCTTGTGCCACGAGCCATCGCGTAGGGAATCGCGGACGTGATCAAGCCGAAGAACACACCGGCGATCAGGCCGGTGGCCAGCGCGCCCCAGGGGCTCGGGCTGAAGAACCCGAGTATCAGGCCGATGAACAGACCCAGCCAGGCGCCGGTGAGGACGCCGCCACCGAGCACCTTGGGCCAGGTCAGGCGTCCGGTGACACGCTCGACCTGCATGAGGTCGACACCGACGATCGTCACCTGCTGCACGGGGAATTCCTGATCCGACAGGTAATCCACTGCCCGCTGCGCCTCGGCGTAGGTCGGGTACGAACCGATCGGCCAGCCTTTCGGCGGCGTGGGCAGACCACCAGGGCCGCGGCCCGCGCTCGCACCGCCTGGCGTTGCACCGGCATTCGATCCAGGTTGAAACGGGCTGGTCATGGGTCCTCTTTCTCGCTTTCGTGCGCGCTCGATCAGGTTGCTGCTCTCACCCGGACCAACGATCGGACGCCCACGAAGGTGCCCGATCCGTGCGCTAGGTTGACAAGCATGACAAATCCGGACGACGACGCGGCACGAACGGCACCATCCGAGCCCGCCGATGGTGCGTCCGAGTCGTCGAGCGGCCACGAGGCGCCGCCGATCGAGGACATGCCCGAAGACACCGATCCTCCTTCAGAAGCCCAGGAATCCGGCGTGGACCCCTCGGCGTCGACGCCGGCATACGGCGCGTACGACCCCACGACGAACTACCCGCCGGCGTATCCGCCGCCGGGATATCCGCCTGCGCAGCCGGGCGCCTATCCACCCCCGCCGGGTCATAACCCACCCCCTCCGCCCGGCGCCTATCCCCCGCCCTACCCCGACCCGTCCACATTCGGGGCGCCCGCCTATCCGCCGCCCCCGCCATACGGCGCGCCACCGCCCTACGGTGCGTACCCGGCACCCGGTTATCCGGCGCCGCCGGGACAGAAGACGAACGCGATGGCGATCGGCTCGCTGGTGGCGTCGCTGATCGGCGTGGTCCCGTTCTTCTGCGGCATCGCCTCGATCGTCGGGATCGTGCTCGGCGTCGTTGCGCTCAACCAGATCAAGGACACCGGTGAAGGCGGCCGCACCATGGCGATCGCCGGCATCGCCGTCGGCGCGGCGACGTTCTTCCTGACCGTGGTGATCGGCATCGCGATGCTGGCCGGCGGTTGAACCGGTGACGGGGCCGGGTCCGGACGAGCCCAGGGAGTACCCGCCGCTGGAAGACGTTGGCCAGCAAGGCGAATCGTTCGCGCCGGTCGACTATCCCGACAATCTGCCGCCGCCGGTGCCCGGTTATCCGCCGCCGTACTGGGGCTATCCGCCGGCGGGTCCCTACGGCTACAGCCCCTATCCGGTCGGCAAGCCGCCCGGCACGAACGGCAAGGCCATCGGTGGGCTGGTCGCGTCGGTGCTCGGCGTGATCTGCTGCGGCGTGAGCGCGATCGCCGGCGTCATCCTCGGCGTGATCGCGATCCGCGAGACCAGGCGCACCAGGCAGGACGGCTACGGAATCGCGTTGGCCGCCACGATCATCGGTGGGCTGACGATCGCGGGATACCTGATCTACCTGGTGCTCTACGTCGCGCTGATCGCCAGCGGATGGCAGTGGATCTGAGCCGCGCCCAAGTTCACTGAGGCGGCCGGAACGGCTCACCCTCGCGCTTCATGCCTGCGGCGCGGCCCTTCCCGGCGATCACCAGGGCCATCTTCCGGCTCGCCTCGTCGATCATCTCGTCACCCAGCATCGCCGCGCCCCTGGCGCCGCCGGCCCGCGAAGTGTGCCACTCGTAGGCCTCGAGGATCAGCTCGGCGTGGTCGTAATCCTTCTGCCGCGGACTGAAAATGTCGTTGCCCGCGGCGATCTGGTCCGGATGCAGCACCCATTTGCCGTCGTAGCCGAGCGCCGCCGACCGTCCGGCCACCCGCCGGAACCCGTCGACGTCGCGAACCTTGAGGTAGGGGCCGTCGATCGCCAGCACACCGTGCGTGCGCGCCGCGATCAGGATCCGCATCAGCACGTGGTGGTGGGCGTCGCCGACGTCGTAACCCTCGGGCTGCTCCCCCACTTCGAGTGTCCGCATGTTCAGGCTGGCCGCCATGTCGGCGGGCCCGAGCACCAGCGCCTGCACCCGCGGCGCGGCCGCGATCGCGTCAATGTTGGTGAGTCCCTGAGCATTCTCGATCTGCGCCTCGATCCCGATGCGCCCGACCGGCAGACCGTGCGTCGTCTCGAGCTGGCTCAGCAGCAGATGCAGCGCCTCGATGTGCGAAACGTCGGTGACCTTCGGCAGCACGACGATGTCGAGCGCGGCACCCGCGGTGGAGACCACCTCGATGATGTCGGCGTAGGTCCACGGCGTGGTCCAGTCGTTGACCCGCACGCCGCGCAGCTGTCCGGCCCAACCCGGTTCGGCCAGCGCGGTCGCCACCCGGGTGCGGGCCTCGGCTTTGGCGTCGGGTGCGACCGCGTCCTCGAGGTCGAGGAACACCTCGTCGGCAGCCAGTGTTTTCGCCTTCTCGACCATCTTGGCGCTGCTCCCGGGAACGGACAGCACCGTTCGGCGGGGTCGATATCGGTTTTCCACGCCTACAGTCTTTACCCTTTGAGTTATGGCGGCGGTGAACAGGGTCTATGCGGCCCGACTAGCGGGGATGGTGGTGCTCGGCCCCGACGGCGAGTCCATCGGCCGTGTCCGCGACGTGGTGATCAGCATCAGCATCGTGCGCCAACAGCCGCGCGTCCTCGGCTTGGTTGTCGAACTGCTCACGCGGCGAAGGATTTTCGTTCCGATCCTGCGGGTGACGTCGATCGAGCCCGGCGCGGTGACGCTGGCCACCGGCAGCGTGTCGCTGCGCCGGTTCGCGCAGCGACCCGGCGAGGTGCTGGTGCTGGGCCAGGTGATCGAGACCGAGGTCCGCGTCGACGACCCCGACATGCCCGAACTGCGAAACGTCCCGCTGATCGTCGTCGACCTCGGCATCGAGCAGACCCGGACCCGCGACTGGATGGTCACCAAGGTGGCGGTCCGCCAGCACCGGCGGCTCGGCCGGCGCAGCAATGTGCATGCCATCGACTGGCATCATGTGCACGGCCTGACACCGTCCGGGTTGGCGATGCCGGATCAGGGTGTGGCGCAGCTGCTCGAGCAGTTCGAGGGTCAGCGCGCGATCGAGGTGGCCGAGGCCATCCGCGAGTTGCCCGCCAAGCGGCGCTACGAGGTCGTCAAGGCGCTCGACGACGAACGGCTGGCCGACGTGCTGCAGGAGTTGCCCGAGGACGATCAGCACGACGTCCTCAAACGGCTGCCCGCCGAACGCGCCGCCGACGTCCTCGAGGCGATGGACCCCGACGACGCGGCCGACCTGCTGGGCTCGATGACGCCGTCGGATGCCGAGCAGTTCCTGCGCCGGATGGACCCCGAGGACTCCGAGGACGTGCGACGGCTGCTGTCGCACTCGCCGGACACCGCGGGCGGGTTGATGACGTCGGAGCCGGTGGTGCTGGCCCCCGACACCACGGTGGCCGAGGCGCTGGCCCGCGTCCGCGACCCCGACCTGACCCCGGCGCTGGCGTCGCTGGTCTTCGTGGTGCGCCCGCCGACGGCGACCCCCACCGGCCACTACCTGGGTTGTGTGCACCTGCAGCGGCTGCTGCGGGAGCCGCCCGCCGACCTGGTCAGCGGCATCGTCGACACCGACCTGCCCAACCTCGGCCCCGAGGACTCGCTGGCCGCGGTGACGCGTTACTTCGCCGCGTACAACCTGGTGTGCGGGCCGGTGGTCGACGACGAGAATCATCTGCTGGGTGCCGTCTCGGTCGACGACGTGCTCGACCATCTGCTGCCCGACGACTGGCGCGAGACCGAGGAACCCGACCTGGCCGCCGCCGAGGGGACGATATGACCGACCGCAGCAGGCTCGACACGCCGCTGACCAGTCGCCGGTTCAACTTCAACCTCGACACCGAGGCCGTCGGGCAGTTCAGCGAATCCATCGCCCGGTTCCTGGGCACCGGGCGCTACCTGGCGTGGCAGACGATCATCGTGATCGTCTGGATCGCGCTGAACCTGTTCGCGGTCAGCCTGCAGTGGGATCCCTATCCGTTCATTCTGCTCAACCTGGCGTTCTCCACCCAGGCCGCGTACGCCGCGCCGCTGATCCTGCTCGCGCAGAACCGCCAGGAGAACCGGGACCGCGTCTCGCTCGACGAGGACCGCAGGCGGGCGCTGCAGACCAAGGCCGACACCGAATACCTGGCCCGCGAACTGGCCGCGCTGCGGTTGGCGGTCGGCGAGGTGGTCACCCGTGACTACCTGCGTCGCGAACTGGAGGAGCTGCGCGACATGCTGGCGCAGCTGCAGTCGCCGCCCAGCGCCGACGGCGACGAGGCCGCCGCGCGCCCCGAGCACAGCGAGCGCCGCAGCAAAAAGTAGCCACGATGCGAAAGGCCGCGGCCAGTCGACCCCATTGCTGTTACGCGTGTGTTATCGAGTAGGTATGGTGACTTGGTTCACAAGCAATCACACACCAAGGACGGTTGAGTGCACATAAGGGGGAGAGCCGCCCTCGATGCCGTGCGGCGCCGGGCCGGTCGCTTGATGCGCACACCCGGCTCCGCGACCGAGAAACCGGCTTCCGCGTCTCGTATGCGAGCGGGTCTCGGTGTCGCGATCATCGCCCCGATCGTGCTCGCCGGCGGCGTCGGAGCCGCGCCCGCGATGCGCACCCCGATCCGCGACGCCGCCGTCACCCCGCTGGCAGCCGTCGAACCGTCGCCGGGCGCCCGGTCCGGCGCCTCGGTCGTCGCCGTCACCAAGACGCCATCGGCGTTCCACGTCGCCGCCTCCACGGTGTCCTCTCCCCAGCCCGCCGCCGTCGTGAATTCGACCGGCGCACTTGGTATTCCGGGAATGGCGCTGGCGGCCTACCGCAACGCGGAGCGGATGATGGCCTCGGCCTATCCAGGCTGCGGGCTGAGCTGGAACCTGCTCGCAGGCATCGGACGCATCGAATCGATGCACGCCAACGGCGGCGCCACCGACTCCCGCGGCACCGCGGTGCGGCCGATCTACGGGCCCGCGCTGGACGGCACCCTGCCCGGCAACGAGATCATCGTGCAGAACCGGACCGCCGACCGCGTCACCTACGCGCGGGCGATGGGCCCGATGCAGTTCCTGCCGGGCACCTGGTCGCGGTACGCCTCCGACGGCGACGGGGACGGCAAGGCCGATGTGCAGAACCTCTACGACTCGACCCTGGCCGCGGCGCGCTACCTGTGCAGCGGCAACCTGAACCTGCGCGACCCGTCGCACGTGATGTCGGCGATCCTGCGCTACAACAACTCGGTCGCCTACGCCCGCAACGTGCTGGGCTGGGCCGCGGCCTACGCCACCGGCGTCGTCCCGATGGATCTGCCGCCGATCACCGGCGAGGTGCCCACCCTGGCCGGCACCGACGACGTGCATCTCACCGAACTGAGCCGCTACGAGGGCCTGGGCCCCGGGCTGCCGCTCAACGTGCTCGGACTGCCCGCCAACGACCCGCTGGCGCTGATGCCGCTGCTCGAGCGGGACGCGACGGCCAGCCAGATGGGCACCATGCCGGGCCTGGCGCCGGGCCAGCGGCTCGGGCCGCTGCCCGGACCGGCCCCGCAGACGCCCGCGACACCCGAGGCGCCGCCACAGCCGCCGCCGTGGACCCCGCCGTGGATGCAGCCGCCGCCGAAACCCGAGTGCGCGGTGTTCTGCATCCAGGACAACCCGGCGCCGCCGCCGCTGCAACCGGCGCTGGGCGCACCGCCCGAGGCGCAGCAGCTGGTGCCGCCGCCGGGCGCTCCCCCGCCAGGCCCGGTCGCGCCGGCCGCGCCCCCGCCGCCCGGACCCGCCGTGGCCCCCGGCCCGCCGCTGATCGCCGGACCGGCACCCGGGCCCGCGCCGGGCCCGGCGCCCGGCCCGGTCGGCTAGGGACCGTCGGCCGGTTAAAGGCGTCCGCCGGGTCGGCCTAGACTCGACGGTGATGTCTGAATCTCCCTCCGAGCTGGACGCCGCCGTCCGCCGCGCGCTGGCCAAAGTGATCGACCCTGAGCTGCGGCGGCCGATCACCGAGCTCGGCATGGTCAAGAACGTCACGGTCGAGCGCGACGCCGCCGTCCACGTCGAGGTGTATCTGACCACCGCGGCCTGCCCGAAGAAGACCGAGATCTCCGATCAGGTCACCCGCGCGGTCGCCGACGTCCCCGGCACCGGCGCCGTCCGCGTCAGCCTCGACGTGATGAACGACGAACAACGCACCGAACTGCGCAAGCAGCTGCGCGGCGATTCCCGCGAGCCGGTCATCCCGTTCGCCCAGCCCGGCTCGCTGACCCGCGTCTACGCGGTGGCCTCGGGCAAGGGCGGCGTCGGCAAGTCCAGCGTGACGGTCAACCTCGCGGCGGCGATGGCCGCGCGGGGACTGTCCGTCGGGGTTCTCGACGCCGACATCTACGGGCACTCGGTCCCGCGGATGATGGGCACCACCGACCGGCCCACCCAGGTCGAGGCGATGATCGTGCCGCCGATCGCCCACGACGTCCGCGTCATCTCGATCGCGATGTTCACCCAGGGCAACACCCCGGTGGTGTGGCGCGGCCCGATGCTGCACCGCGCGCTGCAGCAGTTCCTCGCCGACGTCTACTGGGGCGATCTGGACGTGCTGCTGCTCGACCTGCCGCCCGGCACCGGCGACGTCGCCATCTCGGTGGCGCAGTTGATTCCCGGCGCCGAGATCCTGGTCGTCACGACGCCCCAACTCGCGGCCGCCGAGGTGGCCGAACGGGCCGGCGCCATCGCGCTGCAGACGCGTCAGCGCATCGTCGGCGTGGTGGAGAACATGTCCGGGCTGACCCTGCCCGACGGCACCACGATGCAGCTCTTCGGTGAGGGCGGCGGCCGGCAGGTCGCCGAGCGGCTGTCGCGCTCCGTGGGCGCCGACGTGCCGCTGCTCGGCCAGGTGCCGCTGGACCCGGCGCTGGTGACCGCAGGCGACTCGGGGGTCCCGCTGGTGCTCTCCGCGCCGGATTCGGCGGCGGGCAAGGAGCTGCGCAGCATCGCCAACGCGCTGTCGAGCCGCAAGCGGGGCCTGGCGGGTATGTCGCTGGGACTCGACCCTGCGGGCCGATAACGCGTCAGTGTCGGCCGCCGAAGTTCGTCACACCTTGTAAGACAACGCGTTACAGTGCTGTTCGTGGGAAAGAAGTCGACAAGCAGCGGCCGGGGTCGGTTGCTGGCATTGGTCGGCTCGATCGTGCTGTCCGCCGGGCTGTTCTATGCGCAGGCCGCCACCCCGGCCAAGCAGCCACCCGCGGACCCGCAGCAGGCCGCCGCGCCGTCGGAGGCGGGCGCTGCCCCGCCGGCTGCACCCAACCGGGCCGTGCCCACCGAGGCCGAACTGCTGGCCGCCAGCGCACCCGTTGCCAGCGCGGCGGTGCCGTTCGCGCTGCCGCCGGGCATCACCCCCGAAAACGGGTTGCAGATCAACACGATTCGGGTGGCCCGGGCGATCAGCGTGCTGTTCCCGGAGATCAAGACGATCGGCGGGTACCGCCAGGACCCGCTGAAGTGGCATCCCAACGGCCTGGCGATCGACGTGATGATCCCGAATCACGATTCTGAAGAGGGCATCGCGCTGGGCAATCAGATCGCCGGCTATGCGTTGGGCAACGCCAAACGCTGGGGCGTCATCCACGTGATCTGGCGGCAGGGCTTCTACCCCGGTGTGGGCGCGCCGAGCTGGACGGCCGACTACGGCAACGAGACCGCCAACCACTTCGACCACATCCACATCGCCACCAACGGTGGCGGCTACCCCTCGGGCGACGAGCAGTACTTCCTCTGACCGGCGCCGCTACGTCGCGTCGGTGTCGAACGGGGTGACTCCCGGTGCAGGCTCGGCAGCCGGCGGCTGCGGCGTGGGCGCCGGCGAGCTGACCGGTTTGTCGTTCTGTCCGTTCTTGGGCTCGTCGAACTTGCCGGTGAAGATCGAGTCGTCGCCGTCGAGCAGGTGTTTGGTCAGCGCCGCCCGCGGCGTCATCCCGCGCAGCTTGTTCAGCTCGCTGAGCGGCTGCCGCAGGTCGTCGAACTCGGGGCCGAGATCCTCCCGCAGTTGGCTGGTGGCGCCGCTGACGTAGTCACGGGCTTGGCGGATCGCGCCGGTGGTCCACCGGATGGCGCCGGGCAGCCGTTCGGGTCCCAGGATCACCAGCCCGGCGATCACCAGGATCAGCATCTCGCCCCAGCCGACGTTGGCGAACATCGGCTACACGGTGTTGTCGGGACCGGGGTTGACGGTCAGCGTCACGCGCCGGCCGTCGCGCACCACCTCGATCGGCGCGTCCTGGCCGATCTTGAGCTGGCGGACCGCGACGACGAACTCGTCGGCGTCGGCCACGGTCCGGTCCCCGACCTTGACGACGACGTCGTTCTCGAGGATGCCCGCCTTCTCCGCGGGGCTGCCGGCCTTGACGTTGGCGACCTGCGCGCCGGAGGCGATGTCATTGCTGACCGAACGCGCCGTCAGGCCCAGCGTCGGGTGGGCGATCTTGCCGTCGCGGATCAGCGAGTCGACGACGGTCTTGACCTCGTTGACCGGGATCGCGAACCCCAGACCGCTGGCGCTGTCCGACAGCGACTTGCCCGCGGTGTTGATGCCGATCACGTTGCCGTCCATGTCGATCAGCGGGCCGCCGGAGTTGCCGTGGTTGATCGGCGCGTCGGTCTGCAGGCCGTCGATGACGGTGTCGGTGTCCGAGCCGTCGCCCGACAGCGGCACCGGCCGGTGCAGCGCGCTGACGATGCCGGCGGTGACGGTGCTGCGCAGACCCAGCGGGGCGCCGGCGGCGATCACCTCGTCACCCACGCGCAGTTTGTCCGAGTCGCCCATCTTCGCCACGGTCAGGTTGTCGACGTTGTCGACCTTGAGCACCGCGAGGTCGGTCTTCGGGTCGCGGCCCACGAGGTTGGCGGGCACTTCCTTGCCGTCGTTGAAGACGATCTTCATCTTGTACTTGCTGGGGTTGAGCGCCGCCTCGGAGATGACGTGGTTGTTGGTCACGATGTAACCGCGGCCGTCGATGACGACGCCGGAGCCCTGCGAACCCTCCTGGTCGCTGGTCGCTTCCACGGTCACCACTGAATCCGCAACGGCGGCAGCAACTTTGGCGATCCGGCCCTCGGGCGGCGGCTCGTCGTCGGAGGTGTTGAGCGTCACCTTCGACGTGGTGAACGCCTCGACGACCTCGGCGGTCTTGCGCCCAACCCAACCGCCGCCGAAGCCGATCACCAGCGCGATGATCGCCAACGACGCCAGCGCCACATAGGACACCCGGCCGCCGAAGAGGACATCGCGCACGCCGAGCTTGCCCGTCGGCACGTTCGTCGGCGCCCGCGGCGGTTCCTGCACGGCCGGGGTGCCCAGCGAGGCGGCCGCCGACGGATCGCGCCACGGATCGGCGGTTTCCTCGGGCTGCTCGCCGAGGCGTTCGGCGTCGAGGGCGCCCGCATCGGCGGGATGGCGTTGCAGCGTGTCGGCGGCGCCGGGCGGCTTGCCGAATGCCTCGGCCAGCACCGGGTCGGGCGGCTGGTTGGTCGGTGTGTACTCGCCCTGGTCGCGGTACTTGTCGAGTCCGGTGAACGAGCCCTGCACACCGTCGGGCCTGCCGAACGCGCGCTGCGCCGCCGGATCGACGGGCGGACGCGAGACGGGGCGCGGCTCCAGGCGCTCACGCCCGGTCTGGTCCAGATTGGTCACCCGTTCATCACCCTTTTGTGAATGGTCCGGCCAGCGCCGGCGCAGATCGTCTTCGCACTACCCTACCGGCGTCTACGTCGGGACCGCGCGGCGTCCTCAGCAAACTGTGGCTGCTGCGTTTCCACGGGCGGTTCGGGCGGCGAATGGTGCGGGATCTCGGACAACAGCCCGAGAAGCGAGGTCGGTACGACGATCGGACGCGAATCCCGCAACGCCGCGCGGGCCTGCCGCTGCGCCGCGACCTCCGCCGCGCACTGCGGGCACAGCGACAGGTGGTTGGCGGCGCGCAGGTGCGGAGTCAGCCGCAGCTCGCCGTCGACGAAGGCGGCGATGGCCTCGGTCGAGAGGTGTTCGGTGGAACCGAACTGGCGCGGGCCGACCGGTGCGTCACTCTGAGAGGCGAACTGAGCAGGCAACCAGGAAAAGGCCCGGCGGAACACGTGTCCCCGGTCGACCATCACCCAGCTCCTTCCGCGTTGTGCTTTCCAGCATCGTCTTTATCAGCGTCGTGTCGACGTGCTCACTCGAATGTAGCGCGGCACGCCGTGCCGACCGCTAAGAACTCAGCCGGTTATGCGGTTTTGGCAGCTTCGGCCGAGCCGTCGGCGTAGCTCGCGTCGCCGTGCTTGGCCAGGTAGTCGCGCAGGGCCTGCCTGCCGCGGTGGATGCGGCTGCGCACCGTGCCCAGCTTGACGTCGAGCGTGGCGCCGATCTCCTCGTAGGACAGTCCCTCGATGTCGCACAGCACGACCGCGGCGCGGAACTCCGGCGGCAGCGAGTCGAGCGCGGCCTGCAGGTCAGGGCCGAGCCGCGAGTCGTGGTAGATCTGCTCGGGGTTCGGGTCGTCGGCGGGCACCCGGTCGTAGTCCTCGGGCAGCGCCTCCATCCGGATGCGGCCGCGCCTGCGCACCATGTCCAGGAAGAGGTTGGTCGTGATGCGGTGCAGCCAGCCCTCGAACGTGCCGGGCTGATAGTTCTGCAGCGACCGGAACACCCGGATGAACGTCTCCTGGGTGAGGTCCTCGGCGTCGTGCTGGTTACCCGAGAGCCGGTAGGCCAGCCGGTAGACCCGGTCGGCGTGCTGACGCACCAGCTCGTCCCACGACGGCATGGTGGCCTTGTCGCCGGTCGCGTCGAAGACCGCGGTGCCGGTCAGTTCGTCGGTCGGTTCGACCCACTCGTTGTCGGTGAACTGCTCGAGATGAGCCATCGATACGGGAGCGGTTGGTGCCTTGATGGTCGTCAGATCCTCCTGGTCACAGCCGCCAACGGGCAGCGGCGGTTCGCTATTGACCGCAACATGCAGGTCGAGGTCGGTATTCCCGGAGTGCCAGCGTCCGCCATCTTCCATGGACATACCGTCGCCGACCGTGCCGTGCCTGGCATATGAGCAAACTGAACATTTCCTGAGAAGATTTTTCTACCCATTTTCGACCTGCCCGAACCCGGTGGAATCTGCGCGCAAATCGCTGTTCGGCGGCGGGCGTGTCGCGGTCGTGAGCACTGGTGGTTGGCTACGCTGCGGGCATGGCAGGCACGGACGACGTCATCGGACCGCACAGCCGTGCCGAATCCATCGTCGCGCACGCCGAACAGTCCATCTCCGAGGACGCGATCGTCGCCGCTGCGCGTGACCGCGCCGTCGACATCGGTGCCGGCGCCATCACCCCGGCGGTCGGCGCGCTGCTGTGCGTGTTCGCCAAGCTGACCGGGGCCAAGGCGGTCGTCGAGGTGGGCACCGGCGCCGGGGTCAGCGGGCTGTGGTTGTTGTCGGGCATGCGCGAGGACGGCGTGCTCACCACGATCGACGTCGAGCCCGAACACCAGCGGATCGCCAAGCAGGCGTTCACCGAGGCCGGCATCGGCCCAGGACGTACCCGGCTGATCAGCGGTCGCGCCCAGGAAGTGCTCACACGGCTGGCCGACGAGTCCTACGACCTGGTGTTCATCGACGCCGATCCGATCGATCAGCCGCAGTTCGTCGTCGAAGGCGTGCGGCTGCTGCGCCCCGGCGGGGCGATCGTCGTGCATCGGGCTGCGCTCGGCGGCCGCGCGGGCGACGCCGCCGCCAACGACGCGGAGGTCGCCGCCGTCCGCGACGCCGCCAGGCTGATCGCCGAGGACGAGCGGCTCACGCCGGTGCTGGTGCCGCTGGGCGACGGCCTGCTCGCCGCCGCCCGCGACTGATTTTTTCCCGCGAGCAGACACAAATTGCCCCCTTTTGACGGGTTTTCGGGCACTTTTGCGTCTGCTCGCGCCCGATGCTTGACCCCGGGCTGAACGCGCGTTTAGTGTATTGAACATGCGTTCAGCCTCCGATGACCGCACCGCCGCCGCCCGGATCCGCGACGCGGCGATCGACCAGTGGGGGCAGCATGGGTTCACCGTCGGCCTGCGGACCATCGCCGAGGCGGCAGGTGTGTCCGCCGGGCTGGTCATTCACCACTTCGGCTCCAAGGACGGGCTGCGCGCGGCGTGCGACGACTACATCGCCGGGGTGATCCGCGAGGTCAAGTCGGAGTCGATGCAGACGGCCGATCCCACCGTGTGGCTGGCACAGATGGCGGAGATCGAGTCCTATGCGCCGCTGATGGCCTACCTCGTGCGCAGCCTGCAGTCGGGCAGCCAACTGGCCAAGCACTTCTGGCAGCAGATGATCGACAACGTCGAGGCCTATCTCGACGAGGGGGTGCGCTCCGGGATGCTCAAGCCCAGCGATGACCCGCGCGCCCGGGCCCGCTATCTGGCGATGGCCAGCGGCGGCGGCTTCCTGCTCTATCTCCAACTGCACGAATCTCCCGATTTGCGCCAGGTGCTGCACGATTACGCCGAGGAGATGGTGCTGCCGGCGCTCGAGGTGTTCACCAAGGGCCTGATGGCCGACTCGACGATGTACGACGCGTTCGTCGAGCAGCGCGAAAAAGGCATCCCATTCAGCCCAGCCCCACAAGGAGATGGCGATGACAGCTCAGACGACGCGGCACCGACTGCCGGCTGACACTCACCCGGCCGTCGAGATCCATGGCCTGACAAAGTCATTCGGCCGGACCAGAGCACTCGACGGTCTCGACCTGGTGGTGGCGCCCGGTCAGATCACCGGATTCCTCGGGCCCAATGGAGCGGGCAAGTCGACCACCATCCGAGTGCTGCTCGGCCTGCTGCGCGCCGAGTCCGGCACGGTCCGCCTCCTCGGCGGAGACCCGTGGCACGACGCGGTCGCGCTGCACCGCCGCATCGCCTACGTCCCCGGTGATGTGACGCTGTGGCCCAACCTGACCGGTCGTCAGGCGATCGACTTCCTGGCCCGGCTGCGCGGCGGCGACGTCGACGAAGCCCGCCGCGACCAGCTCATCGAGCGATTCGAACTCGACCCGCACAAGAAGGCCCGCACCTACTCCAAGGGCAACCGGCAGAAGGTCGCGATCGTCGCCGCCTTCGCCACCGACGCCGAGCTCTACATCCTCGACGAACCGACCTCCGGTCTGGATCCGTTGATGGAGAGGGCGTTTCAGCTGTGCGTCAGCGAGGTTGCCGAGCGCGGCGCCGCGGTGCTGCTGTCCAGCCACATCCTTGCCGAGGTGGAGAAGCTGTGCGACAGCGTCACGATCATCAGGGCCGGCCGCAGCGTGCGGTCCGGGTCGCTGGCCGAGCTGCGCCACCTGATGCGCACCACCGTCACCGCCAGGACCCGGCACGACGGCCGCGGACTGCAGCAGGCCCCGTTCGTGCACGAATTCGCGGTCCGCGACGGGCATTACGTGTTCTCCGTCGACCGCGGCGACCTCGACCGCGCCATGGCGCACCTCACCGAACTCGGGATCCTGGACCTGACCGTGACACCGGCATCGCTCGAGGACATGTTCCTGCGCGAGTACCAAGGGGCTGCCCGATGACCACCCTGCCCGCCGTAGCCCCGACGGTGTGGCACGGAACCGGGCCGCTGCTGCGGCTGGCCCTGCTTCGCGACCGCGTCCGCCTCGGCATCTGGACCGTCGCGCTGACATCGATGATGCTCTACGCCCCCAACGCCATCCGGCTCGCCTATCCCGAGGAGGCGCAACGCCTCGCCAGGATTAACCTGATGAAGACGCCCGCCGGGATGATGATGGGCGGACCGATGTTCGGCGGCAACGAAACTGACCTCGGCGCGATGATGGCCAACGAGCTGATGCTCACACTGATCGTCGCGACGTCGATTCTCGCCATTCTCACGGTGATTCGACACACCCGCGCCGAAGAAGAAAGCGGCGCAGCCGAACTGGTGATGTCCTCGGTCGTCGGCCGATACGCCCGCACCACCGCGGCGCTGATCCTGATCGCCGGCGTCAACGCGGTGCTGGCCGTGACGATGACGCTGGCGATGGCCGCCGCCGGGTTCGCGGTCGCCGACACCGCGGCGATGTGCGTCGGCGTGACGGCGGTGGCGATGGTGTTCGGGGCGGTCGCCTCGGTGACCGCGCAGCTGTGGCGACAGGCGCGCACAGCGACCGGCGCGGCGATGGCGACGCTCGCGGTGGCCGCGCTCGTCCGCGGGATCGGCGACGTCATCGACAACTCGGGCAGCCCGCTCAGCTGGTTCTCCCCCGTCGCCTGGGCACAGCAGATGCGCCCGTTCGTCGACCTGCGGTGGTGGCCGTTGGCGATGTTGGTGGCCCTGACCATCGTGCTGACCGCGGTGGCCGCGCTGCTGGAGGGTCGCCGCCAGTACGACGCGGGCACGATCCCCTCGACCGGCGATCGCCCCCGCGCGCGAGCGATCCGCGGCGTGCTCGCGCTGCACCTGACGCTGCAGCGCGGCCAGCTCACCGGCTGGACGGTGGGCCTGTTCCTCGGCGGCCTCGCGTTCGGGTCGATGACGAAGTCGCTGCTGGACGCCGCCGAGGACAACGAGGTGATCCAGCGGGTGATCGCCCAGCAAGGCACCGAGAGCGTGTACACGACGATGACGCAGTTCCTGGCCGCGGCGGCGAGCGCCTACGTCGTCAGCGCCGTGCTGCGCCTGCACGGCGACGAGGAGAAGGGCCTCGGCGAAGCGGTGCTCGCCGGGTCGGTGTCCCGGTGGCGCTGGCTGGTGTCGGCCGTCGCCGCGGCGCTCGTCGGCGCCGTCGTGCTGATGGCGGCGGCGGGTCTGGGTAACGGGTTGGGCGCGGGCATCGCGGTCGGCGACCCGGTGACCGTCGCGCGGCTGACCCTGGCCGCTCTGGCGTTCGTGCCCGCGCTGGCGGTGATGGCCGCGCTCGCGGCGCTGGCCGTGGCGGTGCGCCGCCCGTGGCTGGGGTGGCTGGCGGTCGCGTTCGTGGTGGTCGCGCTGTACCTCGGCGCGCTGCTGCGGCTGCCGCAGTGGCTGATCGACCTGTCGCCGGTCAGCCAGACCACCGCACCGATGGACTACCCGGTGCTTGCGCTGGTCGCTATGGTCGTCGTCGGGGCGGGGTGCACCGCCGCGGCCGGCGTCCTGTACCGGCAGCGGGATGTGGTCTGAGCGGGAGGCGGGCGTGAAACTGATTGTGCAGCTGACGATTTCGAGTCTGTTCGGAATCGTCTTCGTGGGCGCACTGCTGTTCGGCCCGGCGGGCACGTTCGACTACTGGCAGGCGTGGGTGTTCATCGTGATCTTCAGCGTGCTCACCACCGTGCCGAATCTGTATCTCGCGCAGCGCCGTCCGGAGGTGCTGCGGCGGCGGATGCGGGCCGGGCCCACCGCGGAGCGCCGGCCCGCCCAGCGGTTCGCCAGTATCGGATACCTGCTGCTGTTCGTGCTCGTCGCGGTGGTCAGCGCACTCGACCACCGGTTCGGCTGGTCGACGGTGCCGACGCCGGTCGTGGTGCTCGGGTTGGTGCTCGTCACCGTCGGGCTGGGCATCGCGATGTCGGTGATCCTGCTCAACAGCTACGCCGCCGCCACGGTCACGGTGGAACGCGACCAGCAGGTGGTCTCCACCGGGTGGTACGGCTTCGTGCGGCACCCGATGTACTTCGGGGTGCTGATCATGTTCATCGGCTGTCCGCTCGCGCTCGACTCGCTGTGGGGGTTGGTTTTGCTGCTGCCCGGTCTGGTGGTGTTCGCGGTGCGCATCCTCGACGAGGAGGCGCTGCTGCGCCAGGAGCTGACCGGATACGACGAGTACACCGAGAAGGTTCGCTACCGGTTGCTGCCGTATGTCTGGTGAAATTCGGTGCGCCCCGAGTGGCCACTTGTTGAGCGGATCTCCGCTTCAGGCGCGCGACAACTGGCCACTCGGCGAAGAAAGCCCGCTTAGATCCAGACGCCCTTGCCGACCGCGACCACGCCCCCGGCGCTGATCGCGAACCGCTCCCGGTCCTTGTCCAGATCGACACCGACCATCTCGCCGGGACCCACCACGACGTTCTTGTCGAGGATCGCGTGCCGCACCACCGCGCCGCGGCCGATCCGGGCGCCGGGCATGATCACGCTGCCCTCGACGATCGCGCCGTCGTCGACGACGACGTTCGACGACAGCACCGAATTGCGCACGGACGCCGCCGAAATGATGCTGCCCGCGCCCACCACCGACTCCTGCGCCGAGCCGCCGTTGACGAACTTGGCCGGCGCCAGCATCTCGGCCTCGCCGCGGATCGGCCAGCGCTTGTTGTACAGGTTGAACACCGGGTGCACCGACACCAGGTCCATGTGGGCGTCGTAGAACGCGTCGAGGGTGCCGACGTCGCGCCAGTAGCCGTGGTCGCGTTCGGTGGCGCCGGGCACCTCGTTGTTGGAGAAGTCGTAGACCGCGGCCATGCCGTCGTTCACCAGACGCGGGATGATGTCGCCGCCCATGTCATGGTCGGAGTGGTCGTCGTCGGCGTCGGCGCGGATCGCGTCGATGAGCACCTTGGTGGTGAAGATGTAGTTGCCCATCGACACGAAGGCCTCGTCGGGATTGTCCGGCGTGCCCGGCGGGTCGGCGGGCTTCTCGACGAAGCTGCGGATGCGCCCGGATTCGTCGGCGTCGATGACCCCGAACGCGGTGGCCTCCGCGCGCGGCACCCGGATGCCCGCGACCGTCGCCCCGGCACCGCTCTCGATGTGGAACTGGACCATCTGCTCGGGGTCCATCCGGTACACGTGGTCGGCGCCGAACACCACGATGTAGTCGGGGTCCTCGTCGTAGATCAGGTTCAGCGACTGGTAGATCGCGTCGGCCGAACCGGTGTACCAGCGCGGGCCGAGCCGCTGCTGGGCGGGCACGGGCGTGATGTACTCCCCGGCCAGACCCGACAGCCGCCAGTTCTGCGAGATGTGCCGGTCCAGCGAGTGCGACTTGTACTGGGTGAGCACGCAGATGCGCAGGTATCGCGCGTTCACCAGATTCGACAGCACGAAGTCGATGAGCCGGTAGGCGCCGCCGAAGGGAACCGCGGGCTTGGCCCGATCCGCTGTCAACGGGTAGAGCCGTTTGCCCTCGCCGCCGGCCAGGACGATACCCAGCACGTGTGGCAATTCCCTCATGCCTCAAACCTATCGGCCGGTATCGCCGTCGGCTAGGCATTGGCACCACGAGTCAAGGTAATTGGGACATATCGCACGTTCACAGTGGCGGCGCGGCAACAGCCTGCGGCGGCTCGCCGGCGTCACTATCGTCGGGACCATGCGGGTGGCGATGATGACTCGGGAGTATCCACCCGAGGTGTACGGCGGGGCCGGGGTGCACGTCACCGAACTGGTCGGCCAGCTGCGTCGCCTGTGCGAGGTCGATGTGCACTGCATGGGCGCGCCGCGCCCGGACGCCGTCGTCGCGCAACCCGACCCGGCGCTCGTCGGCGCCAACGCCGCGCTGACGATGCTGTCGGCGGACCTGAACATGGTCAACGCCGCCGCGCAGGCCACCGTCGTGCATTCGCACACCTGGTACACCGGGCTCGCCGGCCACCTGGCCGCCCTGCTCTACGGCGTCCCGCACGTGCTGACCGCCCACTCTCTCGAACCGATGCGGCCGTGGAAGGCCGAGCAGCTCGGCGGGGGCTACCGCGTGTCGTCGTGGGTGGAGAAGACCGCCGTCGAGGCCGCCGACGCGGTGATCGCGGTCAGCTCGGGCATGCGCGAGGACGTGCTGCGCACGTATCCGGCGCTGGACCCGAACCGGGTGCACGTGGTGCGCAACGGCATCGACACCGAGGTCTGGTATCCGGCCCGGCCGGAACCGGGCGAGTCCGTGCTCGCCGAACTCGGCGTCGATCTGAGCCGTCCGATCGTCGCGTTCGTCGGCCGGATCACCCGGCAGAAGGGCGTCGCGCATCTGGTGGCCGCCGCGCACCAGTTCGCCCCGGACGTGCAACTGGTGTTGTGCGCGGGCGCACCCGACACCCCGGAGATCGCCGCCGAGGTGACCGAGGCGGTGCAGCAGCTGGCCCGCGCCCGCACCGGGGTGTACTGGGTGCGGGAAATGCTACCGATCGTCAAGATCAGGGAGATCCTCAGCGCGGCAACGGTTTTCGTGTGCCCTTCGGTGTACGAGCCGCTGGGGATCGTGAATCTGGAGGCGATGGCCTGCGCGACGGCGGTGGTGGCCTCGGATGTCGGCGGGATTCCCGAGGTGGTCGCCGATCGGCAGACCGGGCGGCTGGTGCACTACGACGCGGCGGACGCGGCCGGCTACGAGAGCCGGCTCGCCGCAGCCGTCAACGAATTGGTGGCCGACCCGCCGCTGGCCGAGCAGTACGGGGCGGCGGGCAGGCAGCGGTGTATCGAGGAGTTCTCCTGGGCGCACATCGCCGAGCAGACCCTCGAGATCTACCGCAAGGTTTCGGCGTAGGACCTACACCTAGCTGGTGACGTTCTTCAGTTCCTCGCCGAGTGCGGCGGCTTCGTCCGGCGTGAGCTCGACGACCAGTCGGCCACCGCCTTCCAGTGGTACCCGCATCACGATGCCGCGCCCCTCCTTGGTTGCTTCCAGTGGACCGTCGCCGGTCCGGGGCTTCATCGCCGCCATCGAGTGCTCCCTCCACATGAGCCGGCCCGCGAGGGGCTCGGTCGGGGCCGAGACTGCCCACCCGTTTGACAGCTCCCGGCACTGAACTGCATCTGAACTTCCCCTATTGTTCCCTATCCGCGAGCTTTGGTGTGCAAAGACCCGGCTATGACGGTCGCGGCGGCCCCGCCGACGTCACCGGCGCGGTGCCGGCACCCAGCAGTCGGCGGTGTGGTCGTCGACCATCCCGGTCGCCTGCATCAGCGCGTAGGCCGTCGTCGGCCCGACGAAGCGGAACCCGCGGCGCTTGAGTTCCTTGGCCATCGCGGTGGACTCCGGTGTGATGGCCGGGATGGAGTCGAAGTCGGCGGGCCGGGGCCGCGGCGGCGGGGCGAACGACCACAGCAGCTCGCCCAGGTCGACGCCGTCGTCGGCCAGTGCGACGGCGGCGCGGGCGTTGGCAATGGTGGCCTCGACCTTGGCGCGGTTGCGCACGATGCCGGTGTCGGCCATCAGCCGCGTGACGTCCCGCTCGGTGTAGCGGGCGACGCGGTCGATGTCGAAGCCGTGGAAGGCGCGCCGGAAGTTGTCCCGCTTGCGCAGGATGATCAGCCACGACAGCCCGCTCTGGAACGCCTCGAGGCTGACCCGCTCGAACAACGCCTGCGCACCCCGCAGCGGCTGGCCCCATTCGGTGTCGTGGTAGTCGCGGTAGAGCACGAAATCGGCGGGCGCGAGCCGGGATTCGTCGATCCAGGCGCAGCGCACCCGGCCGTCGGGCTCGGCCCGGGCCGGCGCGGCCGCGGTCACGCCTCGCTCTCCTGCGTGGCGGGCAGCGCGTGCGCGCCCTCCTCGGGGGCAGCCTCGTCGGCGTCCTCGATCCCGTACGCCGCCCGCAGCGTGGTGAGCTGCCCACGGAGCTGGTCGAGTTCGGCGCCCAGCCGGTCGAGCACCCAATCGACCTCGCTGGTCTTGTAGCCGCGCAGCGTCTGGGTGAACTTGAGCGCGTCGACGTCGGCGCCCGTCACCCCGGATGCGGGCAGCACGGTGGCGGTGGTCTCGCGCGGCAGCGGCGGCAGCGGCTCACCCCGCCCGAACAGCACGCTGCCCAAGGCGAACAGCACGACCGCGATGAGGACCAGGACGACCAGATACAGCAGAACCAGGGTCACGTCATCGATACTGCCTCAGCGCGCCGACATCCGGGCGTCGAGCCGCCGCAGAGGACTCAGCGCGGGCGCAACGTGCTCATCGGCGGCCGGTCGGCCAGCGACACCCCCGACGTGCGCGTCGTGTAGTCGTCGCCGTCGGCGAAGAACTGGGTCAGCCCCACCCCCGAGTCGGGCACCCCGCACCGCGACAGCAGCGTGGCGATGACCTGCCTGCTCATCGAGGCCAGCTCGGTCAGCGGCCGGTTGCGGTGCGTGCGCACGCCGAGGTTCACCTGCGCGATGCCGTCCAGCCCGAGCCGGTCGTAGGCGTCGATGAGCAGCCCGATCTCCACGCCGTAGCCCGGCGCGAACGGCACCGAGGTCAGCAATTCGCGGGTGCCGGCGTACTCACCGCCGAGCGGCTGCAGGATGCAGCTGAGCTCGGGCCGCAGCGACGCCAGCAGCGGGCGCGCCACCAGTTCGGTGACCCGGCCGCCGCCGTTGGCGTCCTGGCTGCCGCTGACCTTGAGCGGCCGGCGGTAGAAGCCCTTGACGAAGTGCACGCCGTCGGTGGTCAGCAGCGGGCCCAGCAGCTTGGGCACGAACATCGGGTCGGGATCGATCAGGTCCGAGTCGACGAACACGATCAGGTCGCCGGTGGTGGCGGCCAGCGAGCGCCACAGCACCTCGCCCTTGCCCGGTTGCGGTGCCACCTCGGGCAGCGCGACCTCGCGGCTGACCACCCGGGCGCCCGCGGCCACGGCGCGGATCTCGGTGTCGTCGGTGGACCCGGAGTCCAGCACGATCAGCTCGTCGACGAGCCCGCCGAGCAGCGGCGTGATCGTCTCGACCACGCTGCCGACGGTCTCCTCCTCGTTGAGCGCCGGCAGCACCACCGAGACGGTGCGGCCCTTCTTGGCGGCCTCGAGTTCGGCGATCGTCCACGTCGGCCGGCTCCAGCTGTGCTCGGCCAGCCACCGTGCGGTGACGACTTCGGTCGTTGGCAATTCGGGTGTGAGTGTCATGCCAGTCCCCTCACCGTGCGCGTCGGCGGCCGCCCGCCCTGGATCGACGCGACCATTTCTAGAACGCGTCGTGTCGGTCCGACCTCGTGCACTCGAAACATCGCCGCCCCCTGCGCTGCTGCCAACGCGGTAGCAGCGAGGGTGCCCTCGAGGCGTTCGGTCAAACCCACACCCAGAGTTTCCCCGACGAAATCTTTGTTGCTCAGCGCCATCAGGACGGGCCATCCAGTGTTTACAAGCTCTTTTACGTGGCGCAACAAAGTAAGACCGTGATAAGTGTTCTTGCCGAAATCGTGGGTCGGGTCGATCAGGACGGCGTCTCGGGCCACCCCCGCGGCGACCGCGCGCGCGGCGGCCGCGGTCACCTCGGCGATCACATCGTCGACGACGCCGCGCTCGGTGATGCCGTAGTTGACCCGGAACGGGCGGGTGCGCGGCAGCGCGCCGCCGGTGTGCGAACACACCAGGCCCGCGCCGAACTCGGCGGCCACCTCCGGCAGCGCCGGGTCGTGGCCGGCCCAGGTGTCGTTGATCAGGTCGGCACCGGCCGCGCAGGCCTGTTTGGCCACCGACGCGCGCCAGGTGTCGACGCTGATCAACTGATCGGGATAGGTGCCGCGCAGCCACTCGATGAACGGGACGACGCGCGCCACTTCCTCGTCGGCGTCGACCAGCGTGCCCGGACCAGCCTTGACCCCGCCCACGTCGACGACGTCGGCGCCCTCCTCGATCACGCGCTGCGCGGCGGCCTTGGCGGCCTCGTCGGTGAACGCGGCGCCGCGGTCGTAGAACGAGTCCGGCGTCCGGTTCACGATCGCCATGATCAGCGCCCGGTCAGCGGCGACCGGCCGACCGCAGAAGGTCCTCACGGTGTCCAGGCTACGGCCGGGCGAGAGCTCAGCTCTTGGGCTTCTTGCCGTCGGCGACTTCCTGCGGGTACTCGTCGTAGAACTCGACGTAGCCCTCGTCGCGGCCGGCCAGCACGTAGATCGGGTCCTCGATCGAACCCGCGTCCTCGTCGCCCTCGCCGGTGGTGCCGCCGTAGCCCTCCTTGCGCAGGTCGCCCTTCTGGCTCTTGAACGTCGAGGTGTGCGCCAACTCCTTGACCACCCGCACGAACAGCGGCACCGCGTAGCCGGGCAGCTTGTCGTAGGCGGCCTTGGCCAGCGCCTTGCCGTCGAACTCCTCGCCCTCCTTGAGCTGGATGGCCGCCATGCCGGCGCGCCCGCCGGCGCCCTCGACCTCGACGCCGAACACCGTGGCCTCCTCGATCTGAGGATCGGTCGACAGCGCGGCCTCCACCTCGGTGGTGGCCACGTTCTCGCCCTTCCACCGGAACGTGTCGCCGAGCCGGTCGGTGAACGCCGCGTGCCCGAACCCCTGCGACCGCATCAGGTCGCCGGTGTTGAACCACACGTCGCCGTCGCGGAAAGCGTTGCGCACCAACTTCTTTTCCGACTCTTTCTCGTCGGTGTAGCCGTCGAACGGCTGGAAGTTGCTCACCTTCGACAGCAGCAGTCCGGGCTCGCCGCTCTTGACCTTCTTGACCCGGCCCTTGTCGTCGCGCAGCGGGTCGCCGCTGTCGGGGTCGTACTCGACGAACGCCACCGGCGTCGGGCAGATGCCGGTGGTCTTGTCGAGGTTGAAGAAGTTGACGAACGCGGTGTTGCCCTCGCTGGCCGCGTAGAACTCGCAGACCCGGTCGATGCCGAACCGCTCGGTGAAGTCGTCCCAGATCGCCGGGCGCAGGCCGTTGCCGCCGATGACCCGCACCTTGTGTTTGCGGTCGGTGTCCTTGGGCGGCTGGTTGAGCAGGTAGGTGCAGATCTCGCCGATGTAGACGAACGCGGTCGCGTCGTAGCGGATGACGTCGTCCCAGAACTTCGACGCCGAGAACGACTTGCCCAGCGCCAGCGTCGCACCCGAGTTCAGCACCGAGGACAGGGCGACCGTCAGCGCGTTGTTGTGGTACAGCGGCAGGCAGCAGTACAGGGTGTCGTTGCTGGTCAACCGCATGCCCATACCGCCGAAGCCGGCCAGCGCCCGCAGCCAGCGGTAGTGCGTCATCACGCTGGCCTTCGGCATCCCGGTGGTGCCGGAGGTGAAGATGTAGAACGCCTTGTCCTTGGCCAGCACCGCCGACGCCGTCGCCGGGTTGGTCGTGGGTGCGGTGGCGGCCAGCCGCTTCATCTCGTCGACGGTGATGAGCCCGTCGGTGTCGGCGCCGGACTCGGTGATCGGTTCGACGAAGTCGGTGTCGGCGACGACGACGGTGGCCTTGAGCAGCCCAAGGCTGTGGTCGAGGACGTCGCCGCGCTGGTGGTAGTTGATCATGCCGGCGACGGCGCCGCACTTGACCGTCGCGAGCATCAGCAGCACCGACTCCGGGCTGTTGCGCAACATGATGCCGACGACGTCGCCGTGCCCGACGCCCTTGGCCGCCAGCACCGCGGCGTAGCGGTTGACCGTCTCGTTGGCCTCGCGATAGGTGATCCGCTCGTCGCCGAACCTGAGGAACAGTTTGTCGGCGTGGCGGGCGGCGCGTTCCTGGAACACCTTGCCGATCGACGTCTTGGCCGACGGTCGGGCACCGAAACCGGTGACCACGCCGCGCAGGATCGTCGGCACGTCGAGGATCAGCCCGGGCACCTGGGCGGCGATGTCCAGTAACCCGACGCTGCTGCGGGTTCCAGACTTCTGATCGGTCATGTCGCGTTCGTCCCTCCGCTGTTCGTTTGTCGCAACACCCTAGTGATCACGGTCACGGCGCGGTGCACTCGCCGCCAGCGCCGACTCGACATCCGTGACGACGATCAGGCGGTCGAGCGCGGCCTGGGCGACGTACCCGCCGTCGACCAGACCGCGCAACCAGACCAGTAGCCCGTCGTAATGCCCGACCGGGTCGAGCAGCACCACCGGCTTGTCATGCATACCCAAATAGCCCGCTGTCCAGGCCTCGAACAGTTCCTCGAGGGTGCCGATGCCGCCGGGCAGCGCGATGAACGCGTCGGCGCGGTCCTCCATCACCTGTTTGCGTTCGCGCATGGTGTCGGTGACGACGAGTTCGTCGGCGTCGACGTCGGCGACCTCGCGGTGCACCAGCGCCTTGGGGATCACCCCGACGGTGTGCCCGCCGCGGCTCCTGGCCGCCTCCGCGAGCGCGCCCATCGCCGAGACGTTCCCGCCGCCGGACACCAGCGACCAGTTCCGGTCGGCGATGGCGCTGCCGACCTCGGCGGCCAGGGCCAGCAACTCGGGGTGCGTCGGACCCGACGCGCAGTACACACACACCGCCCACTGGCGGTCGGTTTCGCCGGACACGAGCACAAACTGCCATAGACTCCGGCGGTGCCGATTGAGTGGGTCATCTCGCCGCCCGAACCGGCACTCGAGGTGATCGAGGCCGGGCTGCACAAGCGGGCCGGAGCCGTGCTGATCGGGCCGGCCGGTGTGGGCAAGTCGACGCTGGCGCGCATGGCGGTCGAGCGGTTCGGGGCGGGCTATCCGCGGGCGGACTGGGTGCGCGCGACGACGCCGATGGCCGCGGTGCCGTTCGCGGCGGTCAGCCATCTGATCGAGGTGCCCGACAGCGGCAAGACCGCCGACGTGCTGCAGACCGCCCGGGACGCCCTGGGCGACGGCCGGCTGCTCGTCGTCGACGACGCACACCTGCTCGACACGCTGTCCGCGGCGCTGGTGCATCAGCTGGCGGTCAGCGGCGCCGCGACGCTGATTCTCACGGTCGCGCCCAACGGCGTGGTGTCCGAGGACATTTCGCGGCTGTGGGATGACGGGCTGCTCGAGCGGGTGGAGCTCTCGCCGCCCGGCCATGACGACAGCAGGCTGGCGACCCTGGTCGAGGAGTTCGTCGCGGCGCTGCCCGCGGACGCGCACCGCGTGCTGTCGTACCTGGCGGTCGACGACCCGCTGCCGCTCGCGGAGATCGAGGCGCTCGTCGGGCGCGCGGCGGTCGAGGAGGCGGTCGCCGAGGGCGCGGTCGTCGTGGACGACGACCGGCTGCGGCCTGCGCACCCGCTGTTCGCCGACGCGGTGCGAGACGCGCTGGGCGGTCCCGAGTTACGGCGGCTGCGTGGTGAGCTCGTCGACCTGCTCGCCGGACGGCCCACGCTCGGCGTGATCGGGCGGCTGCGCGTCGCGGTGCTCGCGCTCGACAGCGACAGCCCCCAACCGTCTGCCGACCTGGCCGCCTCGGCCGCCGAGGCGCTGCGCCTCGGCGATCTGGTGCTCAGCGAACGCCTCGCCCGCGCCGCGCTGCAGCATGCACCGCAGCTGTCGACACGGCTGACGTTGGCCTACGCGCTGGCCTGGCAGGGCCGCGGTCGCGAGGCCGACGCGGTGCTCGACGAGGTCGACACCGCGTCGCTGTCGGACACCGAGCTGATGGCGTGGGCGCTGCCGCGCGCGGCCAACCAGTTCTGGATGCTCTCGGAGCCCGAGCGCGCCACCGCGTTCCTGCGCGCGACGCGCAACCGGGTCTCATCGCCGACCGCGCACACCACGCTGGACGCCCTGTCGGCGACGTTCGCGATGAACGCGGGCAACCCGGCGCGGGCGCTCGAGATCGCCGGCGACGTGCTGGCTTCGCCGGCCGCCGACGACACCGCGGTCGGCTGGGCGGCGGCCGCGGCGGCGCTGAGCTCGGCGCGCACCGGCCGGTTCACCGACGTCGACCCGTTCGCCGACCGCGCGATCGCCGCCGGGCATCCCGGGCTGCTGCGGTTCACCAGCGGTTACGGGCAGACCACCGCGCTGGTGATGGCCGGGCGACTGGACCGGGCGCAGGAACTCGCGCAGCGGCTCGCCGATCTGGCCCAGCTACAGCAGCCCGGCCGCGCGATCGGCGAGGTGCTGGTGGCCGATGTGCTGATCGCCCGCGGCGAGCTCGACGAGGCGGTGCGCCTGCTGCGGCACGCCGCGACCGCGCTGACACCGACCGGTTACTCGTGGGGCCCACTGGCCTGGATGCTGCTGGCGCAGGCGCTCGGCCAGCTCGGCGCGACGGTCGAGGCCGGAAAAGCGTTGGCTCGGGCGGAATCTCGGCACGGGTTGAAGTCGATGCTGTTCGCTCCCGAATTGGCCCTTGCACGGGCGTGGACGATGTCGGCGCGCCGCGACGAGCACGGCGCGGTGGCGGCGGCGCGCGACGCCGTCCGCAGCGCCGAACGCGGCGGCCAACGCGCGGTGGCACTGCGTGCGCTGATGGACGCGGTCCGGCTGGGCGACGCACGGGCGCTCGACGCGATCGCCCGGGTCGGCGCCGAATGCGACTGTGCTCTCGGACAGTTGGCGTTGTCGCACGGCCAGGCGCTGCTCGCCAGGGACGCCGCGGCGTTGGCCGAGGTGTCTCAGCGCTACTCCGACGGTGGTTTCCGGCGCGCCGCCGAGGACGCCGCCGCGCAGGCGCAGCGCTGAAACTGGTGTCGGGGGCCCCGGTTTCGCGGCCCTAGACTCTGAGCTACGGAGGTAGCGATGAACCAGCTCTACGTGCAGACCGACGGGGTGCGGTCGTACGCGCAGATCCACGACCAGGTGTCGGCGGCGCTGTCGTCGGTGATGGGCGCCGCCGCACCGGAAGCCGCCGGCGTGCAGACCAGTCACGGCACCATCGCCGCGGCGGTGAGCTCCGCACTGTCAGGGGCGTTGGGCAGCAGGCAGGGCACCATGCAGGCCACCGCGACATCGAGCACGACGATCGCCGGGCTCCTGCAGAAGGCCGCCGAACTGTACGAGCGCGGCGATCGCGAGGGCGCCGACAAGCTGCGCGCCGCCGCGGATGCGCTGCAAACCCAGGAGGCCGGGGCCACCGGTGCGTCTCCCGGCACGGCCGCGGGCGGATCTTCCGGCGCGGGTGCGGCAGGCACCGGCGCTGCGGCCACTCCGGCTGCCGGTGGCGGCGCCGACGTGCTCGGCCAGATCGTCGGTCAGGTCGGCGGACAGGTCGGGGCGCTCGTCGGTTCGATCGCCGCCCCGCTGCAGGGTCTTGCGCAAGGGCTGCAACAGGTTCCGCAGCAGATCATGCAGGGTGTGCAGCAGGCCGCGCAGAGCGGCGCGGCCGACGAGGCGGAACCGGACCGCGAGGCCGAGCGCATTGCCGAGGAGGAACGGCGCGATCGTCCCGAACCGCCGACTCGCGAGCCGGTTCCGAGTGGCGCCGCGCCCGGTGAGTCGACCCAGGCGGGGCGGGCTCCGGAGGCACCCGTCGAACCGCAGCGGCCGCAGCCCGCGCAGACCCGGCCGCAGGGCGACCCGCGCTGAGTTACAGGTTGCGGGTGGCCTCGTCGTCGCGCTGGACCGGCGGCGTGACCGGTGCGGTTCCGCTGCCCGGTTCGCTGCGCTCGGGGCCGGCCGCCCCGGACCACGGGGTGTCGTCGGCCCGGTGCAGCGGCTGGCGTTCCTCGCGGTCCCGCTCGGACTCCCCGTCGCGGGTTTCGACGCGGTCCTGCGCGTCGTCGCGCTGACCCGGCGCGGCGGCGGCGGCACCCGGAGGTGCACCCGCAGGCGCGCCCGCGCCCGCCGGGGCTCCGCCGCCGGTCCCCTGGCCGGCACCCGACTGCCCGCCCGCCGACTGCGCGCCCTGCATGGCCTGCTGGATCAGTGAGCCGAACATGCCGGCGCCCCCGCCGGCCGCCTGTGCGGGCGCACCGGCCATCTGCCCCATCTGGCCCGCCTGCTGCCCGAGCTGGCCGAGCATCCCGACCACCTGGCCGACCGACTGCGACCCGGCGTCGTCGGAGTTCTGGTACGCCACCTGCGCGGCGCCCACCTTGCCGGAGAAGGTGTTCTCCTTGGCCGACAGCGCGGCGACATTGGCGGTCAACTGCGCGGCCAGCGTCGGCAGCACCGCCGATATCGTCGCACTCATCGCGTCTTGTCCCGCGGGAAGCGTTGGTACCGGCGGCAATTCGACTGCCGCGGCGTTCCAGTTGATGCCCTCGGGTTTCTTCAGCGGGCTACCACTCATCGCTACTCTCCGTCACCAGTCGTCGTCGACGTCGTCTTCGGCGAGGTCGTACTCCAGCGGCGCGGGCACGGCCAGGCCCGCCGTCGTACCGCCGGACGTGCCGCGCTGACCCATCATCGGGGCCATGCCGCCCATCCCGCCGCCACCGGCCATCGGGGCGGCGCCGCCAACCGTCGTCGCGCCGGCCGCCGCGCCCTCGGCAGGTGCGGTGCTGACCGCCTTGCTGCCGACCAGGTTGGCCATCTGCGGCGTCTGCAGGGGAACTCCGCCGGAGCCGGGCAGCGACGCCGCCTTCACCATCCCCGACCCGCCGCCGGCGCCGGACCCGCCGGCCAGCGGATGGTTCGAGAACGACGAGAACGGCATCCCCGCCGCGCCCATCGCGTCGGCCTTGCCGCCCGATCCGAACATCGACGTCAGCTGCTGCAGGGGCTGGGTGAGCTGCTGCAACTGCTGGCCCATCTGCTGCGGCAGCTGCATCAGCGACTGCCCGATCTGCATGGGCAGCTGCATCGCCATCGACGCCATCTGACCCATCATCTGCATGCCCTGCTGCGAGCCGTCGGCGGCCTGCTTGGTCGCCTCTTCGCCGCTGTCCTGCGCTTCTTTGGCGCCGGGCACCGGCGGGGCGCCGAGGAACGGGATGCTCGGCGGCACACCGAGGGTGTTGGCCAGTTCGGTGGTGTTGGTGGTGACGTTCGCGATGTTCTGCGACAGGCCCATCTTGACGCGGCTCTGCACCAGCTCCTGCGCGTTGCTGAACGGCATCGCCGCGATCGCCTCGCACTCGTGCTGGGTCTCCTGGGCGATGGTGTTGGCCAGCATCTTCGTCTTGACGACGGTGGCCTCCATGGCCCGCAGCTTGGCCGCGATCGCGGCGGCGTGCGCGGCGTTGGCCTCGTGGCCGCCGATGATCGTGCTGGCCTCACCGGCCGCGGCGAGCGACCCGGCGCCTTCCCAGGAGTCGGTCAGCTTCATCAACTGGCCCTGCTGCTGGGGTACCAGGGTGCCGCTGATCTTGGCGGCCAGCGCCTCGTATTCGGCCGCCGCGGACGCCAGCATCTCCTCGTCGACGTTCGGCCAGCCGGGACCCGTGACGGTCTGACCACCGTACGGGCTGGAATCGGGCTGGATTCCCATGGACGCGACCCCCTCGACGACACGCTACGAGTGTCAAATTTACCGTGCGTCCGAGCACCGCCGGTGCACTAATTCCGGGGTGATCAGGGCACCGGCGCGTCGTGCAGCCGTCCGCCGGACAGCTCCATCCGGCGCTGCACCCCGATCTCGGTGAGGAACCGGTCGTCGTGGCTGACCACCAGGAACGCGCCACGGTAGCTGTTGAGCGCCGACTGCAGCTGTCCGACGCTGACCAGGTCGAGGTTGTTGGTCGGCTCGTCGAGCAGCAGCAGGTGCGGTGCCGGTTCGGCGTAAAGCACGCATGCCAGCGTCGCGCGCAGCCGTTCGCCGCCCGACAGCGCCGCGACCGGCAGTTCGAGGCGCTCACCGTGGAACAGGAACTGCGCGAGCAGGTGCATCCGGCGGGTGTGCGAGAGGCTCGGGGCGGCGGCGGCCAGGCTTTGACCGACCGTGCGGTCCGGGTCGAGCAGGTCGAGGCGTTGCGACAGGTACGCGATGCGCCCGTCGGCGCGGCGCACCGAACCGCCGTCGGGGTCCTGCTCGCCGCTGAGGATCCGCAGCAGCGTCGACTTGCCGGACCCGTTGCGACCGGTCAGCGCGATCCGTTCGGGCCCGCGCACCGACAGGTCGACGCCGGAGAACAGCAACCGCCCGCCGCGGATGGCGCGTAATCCGGTGCAGCTCAACACGTCACGGCCGGCGGGGACCGCGGTGTCGGGCAGGTCGAGGACCAGGACGTCGTCGTCGCGCAGCGCCTTTTCCGCATCGTCGAGGCGGGCCTTCGCATCGTCGACGCGGGCGGCGTTGACGCCGTCGACGCGGCCCCCCGACTCCTGCGCGCGCCGTTTCCTGGCGCCGGCGACGATCTTGGGTAGGCCGGCGTCCTTGAGTGTGCGCGCCGCGGTGCTTGCGCGCCGCGCCGCGCGTTCGCGGGCCTGCTGCTGTTCGCGCTTCTGGCGTCTCAGTTCCTGCTCGGCGCTTCTGAGGTTGCCTTCGGCGACGCGCTGCGCATCTGCCACCGCCTCGGTGTACATCGTGTAATTGCCGCCGTACGAGAGGATCTCGCCGCGGCGCAGTTCGGCGATGCGGTCCATCCGGTCGAGCAGGGCGCGGTCGTGGCTGACCACCAGCAGGCATCCGGTGAAGTCGTCGAGGGCGAGGTGCAGACGGTGCCGCGCGTGGCTGTCGAGGTTGTTGGTCGGCTCGTCGAGCAGCAGCACGCCGGGCCGTTTGAGGAGTTGGCCGGCCAGGCCGATGGTGACGACCTCACCGCCGGAGAGCGTGCCGAGCGGCCGGTCGAGCGCGACATGCGCCAGCCCGAGCCGGTCCAGCTGGGCCCGCGCGCGTTCCTCGACGTCCCAGTCGTCGCCGATCGCGGTGAACACCTCGTCGCGGGTGTCACCGTCGGCCAACGCATTCAGCGCGTCGACGACCGCCGCGATGCCCAGGATTTCGGCGACGCTGCGGTGCGCGTCGTACGGCAGCGACTGCGGCAGGTAGCCGAGCGTGCCGTCGACGACGACGGTGCCCGCGGTGGGCCGCAGCTCACCGGCGATCAGCCTGAGCAGCGCACTCTTGCCTGCCCCGTTGGGTGCGACCAGTCCGGTGCGGCCGTCGCCGACGGTGAAGGTCAGTCCGTCGAACAGCGGGGTGTCATCGGGCCACGAAAAGGACAGCTGAGAAACGACGATCGAAGACATGCGGGAGCTCTCCCGAAACTAGACGACAAGGGGCACACGAGTCGTCGTCTCACCGCATGAATCCAGGGTAGGTGCGACGTCAACCGGTTAAATAGCGGCGCAGCATCGCCGTGGCGGCGGTGATCTTGTCGACCTCGACGCGCTCGTCGACGCGGTGCGCGAGGTTGGGGTCGCCGGGCCCGTAGTTCACCGCGGGGATGCCGAGCGCGGCGAAGCGCGACACGTCGGTCCAGCCGTACTTGGCCCGGACCTGCCCACCCGCGGCCTCGACGAGCGCGGCGGCGGCCGGTTGGGACAGCCCGGGCAGTGCGCCCGCGGCCGCGTCGGTCAGTTCGATGCTCACGTCGAGCCCGTCGAGGACCTCGCGGACATGCGCCAGCGCGTCGTCGACGCTGCGGTCGGGCGCGAACCGGAAGTTGACCGTCACCGACGCCGCGTCGGGGATGACGTTGCCGGCGATCCCGCCGTCGATGCGCACCGCGGACAGCCCTTCGCGGTAGGTGCAGCCGTCGATGTCCACGCTGCGCGCCCGGTACGACGAGAGCCGGTCCAGGACGTGGCCGAGTTTGTGAATCGCGTTGTCGCCCAGCCAGGATCGGGCCGAGTGGGCGCGGGTGCCCGAGGCGCTGACCACCACCCGCAGCGTGCCCTGGCAGCCGGCCTCGATGTAGCCGCCGGAGGGTTCGCCGAGGATCGCGACGTCGGCGCGCAGCCAGTCGGGCAGCTCCTTCTCGATGCGGTTGAGCCCGTTGGCCGACGCCTCGATCTCCTCGCAGTCGTACATCACCAGCGTCAGGTCGTGGGCGGGCTCGGTCACGGTGGCAGCCAGGTGCAGAAACACCGCGTCGCCGGCCTTCATGTCCGAGGTGCCACAACCGTGCAGTTCGCCGTCTGCGAGGCGGCTGGGCAGATTGTCGGCGGCCGGCACGGTGTCGATGTGGCCGGCGAGCATGACCCGCGACGGCTTGCCCAGGTTGGTGCGGGCCAGCACGGCGTCGCCGTTGCGGATCACCTCGAAATCGGTCTGTTCGCGCAGGGCGGCCTCGATCTCGTCGGCGATGCGCTTCTCGTGACGGGACTCGCTGGGGATGTCGACGAGGGCCGCCGTCAGCGCGACCGGATCACCGTGCAGATCAAGGCTCACCCGGCTGACGTTAGTCTTACGGCCGTGACTTCTGCTGCTGGTATTGGGCTGGCGACGATCGCCGCTGACGGATCGGTCCTCGACACGTGGTTCCCCGCGCCGGAACTGAACGCGGACGGTGACCCGTCGGGCACGGTCCGGCTGTCGGTCGCCGAGGTGCCCGAGGAACTGGGCGCGCTGACCGGCCGCGACGAGGACCGCGGGGTCGACATCGTCGCCGTGCGGACCGTGATCTCGTCACTGGACGACAAGGCCGTCGACGCCTACGACGCGTATCTGCGGCTGCACCTGCTGTCCCACCGGCTGGTCGTGCCGCACGGCCTGAACGCCGACGGGTTCTTCGGCGTGCTGACCAACGTGGTGTGGACCAATCACGGCCCGTGCGCGGTGGAGGGCTTCGAGACGGTCCGCGCGCGGCTGCGCCGGCGGGGCCCGGTGACGGTCTACGGCGTCGACAAGTTCCCGCGGATGGTCGACTACGTGATGCCGACCGGCGTGCGGGTGGCCGACGCCGACCGTGTCCGGCTGGGTGCGCATCTGGCGGCGGGCACGACGGTCATGCACGAGGGCTTCGTGAACTACAACGCGGGCACGCTGGGCAACTCGATGGTGGAGGGCCGCATCTCGGCGGGCGTCGTCGTCGGCGACGGCTCCGATGTCGGTGGCGGCGCGTCGATCATGGGCACGCTGTCCGGCGGCGGCACCGAGGTCATCTCCATCGGCAAGCGTTGCCTGTTGGGCGCCAATGCCGGGCTGGGCATTTCGCTGGGCGACGACTGTGTCGTCGAGGCGGGCTTGTATGTCACCGCGGGGACCAAGGTGCAGACCTCCGACGGCAAGACCGTCAAGGCCAAGGAGCTGTCGGGCGCCAACAACCTGTTGTTCCGGCGCAATTCGCTGTCCGGTGCCGTCGAGGTGGTCAAGCGCGACGGCACGGGCATCACCCTCAACGAGGCGCTGCACCAGAACTGACCGACCCCTCAGTTGCGCGAGCGTGCGGATCCGCCAGTCTCGGTGACGCACACGAACTAGCGAGTACAGCAAACAATTTTGCCGACTGTGTTCGCTTCCTTGGTCGACTTTGCCGCGGGTGCTTCGTGCACGCGCCGGTTCCGCGCGTATTGCCTTGCTGAATCAGCAATTTGTATGCGCGTGCGATCGTGGGGTGTGGGCGCCCGCAGCGCGGATACTTGCACGCAGAAATATCTTGATTTGCTGCCCGTCTTAATTGACCCTGTCGTAAGTTTTCGGTGTTCGCATCGAAACCGAAGCGGAGGGCGCAGACGGCATGCAGAGATCAGGCAGACATCGTGCGGTTCCGGTCCACGGGTCCTACGCCCGTCACGTCGGACGCATCGGCGCCCTCGCGGTTGCACTGGGCGTGGGCGCGGCGGTGGCCACCGCGACGGGTGCCGGTGTCGCCCATGCCGACGACTCGGACCCCACGGCGGATACGTCGTCGAGTTCGAACCCGTCGAGCACCGACAATCCGACGGGCCCGTCGGCGTCTGCCCCCGCGGAATCCCCGTCGGCCGTCGACAGCGGGGCCGAGGCAACCGACGCATCCCAAGCGACGCAACCCCCTTCGGCGCCGAAGATGAACTACCGCAGCTCCGGCGGCATCCGCCCGCTTGACGAGTCCGAGGTTCGACCGACGGGCACCGTCAGCGCAAGAACCGTTGTCCAGAAACGTGATCCACTGAGCAAGCCGGTGCGACCGACGGCAGCCGAGGAGCAGCAGTCGACCGTCGGGACCGAGCCGGTCACGGTGACCAGGACCGTGACGACGGAGACCGCGCCGCCCGAGCTGCCGGTTCCCGAGGAGCCGGCGCCGTCCCCGCTGCTGTGGACCGTGCTGGGGTGGACGCGCCGCGAAGTCCAGCGCGAACCGCTCGCAGCCGACGTCGAGAACCAGCCGCCGCACGTCGAGAGTGCGACGTACACAGTCGAATACGGCAAGGCGCTCGAGATCCGCGTGCTCGAGTCAGCGGTCGACCCCGACGGCGACGCGATGTGGATCACCGACATCTCCAAGCCGGGCTACGGCGAGGCGAGGGAGTATCCCGAGGGCTCCATCACCTACACACCGCACCTGATCGACGGCGACAAGATGGTCACCGACAAGTTCAGCTACACCGTGACCGACTCGGCAGGCAACAGCAGCACCGCCACCGTCGTCGTCAACATCCGGGCGCCGGAGAAGGCGCCCGTCGCCGTCGCCGACACCGCGGTCACCCCGGTCGACACCCCGGTCACCATCGACGTGCTGAAGAACGACGACGACTCCAACGGGCTCAAGCTCACATCGGCCGGCAAACCGCTGCACGGAACGGTCGTCATCACGTCGACCGGCCAGCTGACCTACACCCCGAACGCCGGGTTCACCGGCGTCGACAGCTTCGACTACACCGTCGTCGACGGCTTCGGCGTCGGCCACGTGGGCACGGTGACAGTGGAGGTCCAGGGCCGCGGCGGCGTCGAGCACCCGGACCGCACCTACGCCGTCGGCAGGGGCACCACGCTGACGGTCTCCGTCGGCAACGGCCTGCGCGACCCGAAGTACCGCGACTGGACCGTGCATCTGGAGGAGAAACCGGCCAACGGCACGCTGCAGTTGAACACGGACGGGTCGTTCACCTACGTCCCGAACAAGGGCTTCGTCGGCCAGGACACGTTCGTGTACTTCGTCTCGCAGGGCAGGCAGGGCGACGGGCCGTTCGTCGCGGTCATCAACGTCGTCGACGGGGAGGTGGTCCAGCCGGCGGAACCCGAAGTCGAGGCACCGAGTTACGCCGTGACGATCGCGCTGAGTTCGGCGATGGGTGCGTGCTGGGACGACTGGATGCCGTGGCAGAACGGCCCGGGTTCGCAGCACCTGGGCTGCCTGTATCCGCAGGCGCGACGCGAGGCGACCTAGCGCGGTTGCTCAACCCGTCGCGTTCGGCTTCAGCGGCGGGCAGCGACCGTCGACCGCCGCCAGCTCGAAGTGCCAGATCTCGTTGGCGTAGATCTGACACAGCCCGAACTTGCGCCCGTTGGCGATCAGCCATCGGTCCGCCTCGACGGGCGCGATGTCGACAGCCTTGCCGGTGACGTGGTTCGAGGTCTGCGGTGAGGCGACCAATTTCCTTGCGGCGTCGACGCTTCCGTAGGTTCGTACTCCGTCGTCGAAGAGCCGTTGCTGAAAACCCCTGGTCCGCCAGCCCGAGTTGATCCGCATCTCCACACCGACCGCCTCGGCGGCTCGCGATGCGTCCTGCACCGCTTTCAGAAGTGCCGGATCGAGCCAGCCGACAATCGGATTCGACACGTCGAACGGGCTCAGTGTCGTGTCGTCGGGCAACCAGCCGCCGAGGGTGTCCTGCGCGGCCGGCCCGATGCTCAGCGGTTCCTGACCGACGGCGGTGGCGTACGCCGGCGCCTCGGTCGGCGCGCACGCGACGAGCGCGCACGCTGACAATGCGACGAGCGCGCTCGCTCGTGCAGAAAGTGGGGTGGTCAATCGTCGGCGGCGAGGATGCAGAATTCGTTGCCCTCCGGGTCGGCGAGCACCACCCAGGACTCGTCGCCCTGGCCGATGTCGACGTGCCGCGCACCGAGACCGACCACGCGCTCGACCTCGGCCTGCTGGTCGTCGGGGCGGAAGTCGAAGTGGATGCGGTTCTTGACCACCTTGTCGTCGGGCACCGCGAGGAACAGCCAGTTCGGTCCGGCACCCGGCGGCGCGTGCAGCACCACGTCGCCGTCGTCATCGACGTCGTGCGGCCAGCCGAGCACCTTCGACCACCACACGCCCAGTGCGCTCGCATCGTGGGCGTCGATGCAGATCTCGTCGAACGTCAGTGTCACCGTGCCAACTCCTTCTTGAGCACCTTACCCATGGCGTTGCGCGGCAGCGCGTCGACGATGCGCACCTCGCGCGGTCGCTTGTGCACCGAAAGCTCCTGTGCCACATAGTCGACGAGCGCCTGGGGTTCAGCATCGCCGACGATGAACGCCACGATGCGCTGACCCAGATCCTCGTCCGGCAGCCCGACCACCGCGGCTTCCCGCACACCCGGGTGTCCCAGCAGCGCCGTCTCGATCTCGCCGGCGCCGACCCGGAAGCCACCGGTCTTGATCAAGTCGACCGATTCGCGGCCGACGATGCGGTGCATGCCGTCGGCGTCGATGACCGCCACGTCACCGGTGCGATACCAGCCGTCGGGCTCGAACACCTCGGCGGTGGCATCGGGCCGGTTGAGGTATCCGTCGAACAGCGTGGCTCCCCGAACCTGCAGCCGCCCAATGGTTTCCCCGTCGTACGCGACGGCACCGCCGTTTTCGCCGACCAGCCGGGTCTGCACGCCGGCCACCGGCAGACCCACCCAGCCGGGCCGACGTTCGCCGTCGGCGCGGGTGCTGATCGTGATCAGCGATTCGGTCGACCCGTACCGTTCGATCGGTCGGTGCCCGGTCAGCGCGGCGACCTTGTCGAACACCGGCACCGGGAGCGGCGCGCTACCGGAGACCAGCAGGCGCGCCGACGCGAGCGCGGACGCCGATGCCTGATCGTCGGCCACCCGCGACCACACCGTCGGGACCCCGAAGTACAACGACCCGCCGGCCGCGGCGTAGTTCTCCGGTGTCGGTCTTCCGGTGTGCACGAATCGGTTTCCGATCCGCAGCGAGCCGAGCAGGCCGAGTACCAGGCCGTGCACGTGGTACAGCGGCAGCCCGTGCACCAACGTGTCGTCGGGCGTCCACTGCCACGCCTCGGCGAGCGCGTCGATGTCGGCGGCGATGGCCGCCCGGCTCACCACGACGCCCTTGGGCGCCCCCGTGGTTCCGGAGGTGTAGATGATCAGCGCCGGTGCGTCGGCGGGCGGTTCGGCGTAGCGGTGCCACGAGCGCGCGTGCACCCGGACCGGGACGTGCGGCAGCCCCTCGGTTTCGGTCGGCTTGTCCCCGAGCCACGCCTGCGCGCCGGAGTCGGTCAGGATGTGCCTGCGCTCGGCGGTGCCGACGTCGGCGGGCACCGGGACGACGGGAACACCCGCGATCAGACAGCCCGTCACCGCCAGCACCGTCGAGACGGTCGGCGTGGCCAGCACCGCGACCCGGCCGGCGCCGGCCACCCGTTCGGCCACCGAGGTCGCAGCGCCGACCAGATCGCTGCGCGAGAGCACCGCGCCGTCGATGCGCACCGCGTCCCCGATGTCGGCGCCGCCGGCAACCGCGGCGGGGTTCAGTGAAGCCAGCAACATAATGAGCGAGGTTACCCACAGCGGCCTCGGCGATACTTGGCGCGTGACAGACATTGAGCGGCTCGCCTCGCGCGAGGTCTACCGGAACCCGTGGATGGCGCTGCGTGAGGACGACATCCGGCGGCCGGACGGCAGCGGCGGCGTCTACGCGGTCGTCGAGAAACCCACGTACGCGCTGGTGATACCCCGCGACGGCGACCGGTTCGCGCTGGTCGAGCAGTACCGCTACCCGATCGGCCTGCGACGATGGGAGTTCCCGCAGGGCACCGCGCCCGGCGGCCGCGAACTCGAACCCGCCGACCTCGCCGCGCAGGAACTGCGCGAGGAGACCGGGTTGCGCGCGGAGCGCCTGGACCGGCTCGGTCAGCTCGACGTGGCCCCGGGGATGAGCAGTCAGCGCGGCTGGGTGTTCCTCGCGACCGGCATCACCGAGGGTGAGCATGAACGTGAGCACGAGGAGCAGGACATGCACAGCGCCTGGTTCGATCGCGCCCAGATGGAGCAGATGATGCGCGACGGTGTGATCACCGACGCCCAGTCGATGGCCGCGTGGACGCTGCTGTTGCTGTCAGGTCTTTAGCCCTGTGCGATGAGTTCGGCTGCGCTGTCCGGTCTTCACCTATGACGCATCAGCGATTACTGGAGAGTGATGATGACCGCACCAGAAACCATGCGCATCGGCATGTACTCGTTCGACTGCCGTGACGCCGCGGCGCTGGCGGACTTCTGGTCGAGCGTGCTCAACCGTCCGGTCGACGAGAATCCGACAGTGGAGTTCGCGACGATCGGCCTCGACGACGGTGGGGTGACGTGGATGTTCCAAGCGCGCCCGGCCGCGGAGTTGGGCACCGGGCGCAACCGCCTGATGATCGACTTCGACGGCGGCCCCGCGTGGTCCGAGCACGCCGACCGGGTCCAGTCGGTGGGTGCCGCGCGGGTGAGTGATCACGAGGAGGACGGCCTGCACTGGGTCGTCTTCCGCGATCCGGAGGACAACACCTTCCGCATCTTCTCGCCCCGCGTGAGCCGACCATGACGACGAGCGCCACCACATCGCGGCGCGGGCGCTACTGCGTTGTGGCAAACCGGATTATCTGGCCGCCCATCCCGAACTCCTGCTCCGCCTGACGATCGGGCTGCGCAAACGCGACGGCCGGTGGGTCGTCACCCACGAGCACCATTCGTTCGCCGATACGAATCCGTGATGGTCTCGTAGCCGTCGGCAAACCGTGTCGTGACGCTTTTGACGGTCCGGCCAAATACGCTGCGGAGCATGTCTGTCCGCCGTCTGACCTGCACACTGGTCGGCCTGGTCTGCGCAGTGGCCGCCGGTCTGTCGGCGCTGCCTGCGGCGGGTGCGGCGAACCCCGCGTGGAACGGGCGTTACCAGATCATCACCTACGCATCGGACAAGATGGGCACGAGTATCGCCGCCGCGCAGGCCGAGCCTGACTTCAGCGCGGTGTACACGCTGGCGACCGACTGCTCGGCGGGGCTGTGCGTGGCGACCGTCGTCGACGGGCCCGCACCCACCAATCCCACGATCCCCCAGCCGGTTCGCTACACCTGGGACGGCGCGCGCTGGCAGTACGCCTACAACTGGCAGTGGGAGTGCTTCCGCGGTGACGGCGTGCCCAGCGAATACGCCCCGGCCCGCTCGCGGGTGTTCTATGCCCCCGACATCGACGGCACCCTGTTCGGGACCTGGCGCACCGAGATCCTGGCCGGTGCCTGCCGCGGCACCGTGGTGATGCCGGTCGGCGCGCGCCCGGTCTAACCCGCCGGCCGGTCCAGCAGCGCCCGCAGGAAGAACATCAGGTTCGCGGGACGTTCGGCCAGCCTGCGCACGAGGTATCCGTACCACTGCGTCCCGAACGGAACGTAGACCCGCACGGAGCTCCCCGCATCGGTGAGCCTGCGCTGCTCGGCGTCGCGGATGCCGTAGAGCATCTGGTACTCGTAACGGTCGCTGCCCCGGTCGAATTCGGCCGCCAGCGCCGGCACGGCGGCGACGATCACCGGGTCGTGGGAGGCGACCATCGGGTAGCCGTCACCCGCAATCAGCGTCCGAAGACACCGCAGATAGGAGTCGGTGATCTCGGCCGGTTCCCGGTAGGCGACCGACGCCGGTTCGTCGTAGGCGCCCTTGCACAATCGGATCCGGGTGTGCGCGAACTGTTCACAATCCGCGGGCGTGCGCTTGAGGTAGGCCTGCAGAACCGTTCCCACCCAGTCGAAGTCGGCGTGCAACTCCCGCACCACCGACAGCGTCGAATCGGTGGTGGTGTGGTCCTCGGCGTCGACCGTCACCCAAACACCTGCACGCAGCGCGCGCTCGCAGATCGCGCGGGCATTGTCCAGCGCGATCTTCTCCCCGTCCCTGCCCAGCGCCTGCCCGAGCGCCGACAGCTTCACCGACACCTCGAGCGTGGGCACGGCTCCCGGACCCTCGGCGCGGCCGGCCAGCCCGTCGAGCAGTTCCAGGTAGGTGTCGACGTTGCGGTTCGCGTCCTCGACGTCGGTCACGTCCTCTCCGAGGACGTCGACCGACACCAGCCGGTGCGAATCCCGCAGTCGGGCAACGGCAGTCAGGGCGTCAGCGACCGTGTCCCCCGGCACGAACCGGTGCACGACCTCCCGCGTGACCGGCAGCCGCTCGGCGGTCCGGCGCAGACCGTCACGCCGGCTCGCCGACAGGATCAGCGGCCGCGCCACCCGCGCGAACAGGCCGCTCATCGCGCCATGTGGGGGTAGGCGTGCTCGGTGGGCGGGACGAAGGTCTCCTTGATCGACCGGGCCGACGTCCATCGAAGCAGGTTCAGCGCCGATCCCGCCTTGTCGTTGGTGCCCGAGGCGCGCGACCCGCCGAACGGCTGCTGTCCGACCACCGCGCCGGTCGGCTTGTCGTTGACGTAGAAGTTGCCCGCGGCATGGCGCAGCCGCCGCTCGGCGGCCAACACCGCCGCACGGTCGTCGGCGATCACCGCTCCGGTCAGGGCGTACTTGGCCCCGGTGTCGACGACGTCGAGGATGCGGTCGTACTCGTCGTCGGGGTAGACGTGCACGGCCAGGATCGGTCCGAAGTACTCGGTGCAGAACGCGTCGTCACGCGGATCGTCGGACAGCAGGACCGTCGGCTGCACGAAATAGCCCTCGCTGTCGTCGTATTCGCCGCCGACAGCGATCGTCACGTTGGCGTTCTTGGCGCGTTCGATCGCGTCGACGTTCTTGGCGAACGCCCGCTCGTCGATCAGCGCTCCCCCGAAGTTGGACAGGTCGGTGACGTCGCCGTAGGTCAACGCCTCGGTCGCGGAGAGGAAGTCGTCGCCCATCTGCTGCCAGACCGACCGCGGGATGAACGCTCGCGAGGCCGCCGAGCACTTCTGGCCCTGGTAGTCGAACGCGCCGCGGATCAGCGCCGTGCGCAGCACGTCCGGTCGCGCGCTGGCATGCGCGACGATGAAGTCCTTGCCGCCGGTCTCGCCGACCAGCCGCGGGTAGGTGTGATAGCGGTCGATGCCGGTGCCGACTTCACGCCAGAGATGCTGGAACGTCGTCGTGGAGCCCGTGAAGTGGATGCCGGCCAGCCGTGGATCCGTCAGTGCCACATCGGAAACCGCTCTGCCGTCACCGGTGAGCATGTTGATCACCCCGGGCGGCAGACCGGCCTGTTCGAGCAACTGCATGGTCAGGTGCGCCGCGAAGGTCTGCGTCGGCGACGGCTTCCAGATCACCGTGTTGCCCATCAGCGCCGGCGCCGTCGGCAGGTTGCCCGCGATCGCGGTGAAGTTGAACGGCGTGACGGCGTAGACGAATCCTTCGAGCGGGCGGTAGTCGGTCCGGTTCCAGACGCCGCGCACGCTGACGGGCTGTTGCGCCAGGATCGTGCGCGCGAACGCGACGTTGAACCGCCAGAAGTCGATCAGCTCGCAGGCGGCGTCGATCTCGGCCTGATATACGGACTTGGATTGACCGAGCATCGTCGCGGCGCACAGCTTTTCGCGCCAGGGTCCGGCGAGCAGATCGGCGGCGCGCAGGAAGATCGCGGCGCGTTCGTCGAACGGGGTGGCCTCCCAGTCCGCCTTCGCGGCGATCGCGGCGTCGACGGCGGCGGCGGCGTCGGCGTGGGTCGCGTTGCGCAGCGTGCCCAGCCGAGCGGCGTGGCGGTGCGGTTGCACGACGTCGACGGGCTCACCGCCGCCGACGCGGCGGCGGCCGCCGATGACGTGGGGCAGATCGACGGGTTCGGGGGCGACCGAGGACAGCGCCTCGAGCAGGCGGGTGCGCTCCCCCGAACCGGGTGTGTAGTCGTGGACGGGCTCGTTGGTGGGCAGGGGCACATCGGTGACGGCATCCATGTACCGATGATGGGCCGTCCCCACTCACCGACCGATAGCCGATCCGACAACGCGCAATGCACTCTATAGTCGGTTTGAACAAAGGAGTACCGCGATGGGCACCGGTCTGGGTCTCGGCCAGTTGCTGCTGGCCCTCGACCGGACCATGGTGACGCTGGTCGAGGCGCCGCGCGGGTTGGACCTGCCGGTCGGGTCGGCGGCCCTGGTCGACGCCGACGACGTCCGGTTGGGCCTGGCGGTCGGCCCCGGCTCGGCCGATGTGTTCTTTCTGCTCGGGGTCACCGATACGGACGCGGTGCGCTGGCTCGAACAGCAGACCGCCGGCACCGGCCGGATCCCCGCCGCGATCTTCGTCAAGGAACCGTCGGATGCCGCCGTGCGGCGCGCGGTCGCGCTGGGCACCGCGGTCGTGGCCGTCGAACCGCGGGCCCGGTGGGAGTCGCTGTACCGGTTGGTGAACCACGCCTTCGAGCACCACGGCGACCGCGACGACCCGCATCACGATCCCGGCACCGACTTGTTCGGGCTCGCGCAGTCGATCGCCGACCGCACCCGCGGGATGATCAGCATCGAGGACGAGGGGTCGCATGTGCTCGCGTACTCGGCGTCCAGTAACGAGGCCGACGACCTGCGCCGGCTCACCATCCTGGGTCGCGCCGGCCCACCCGAACATCTCGCATGGATCGGACGGGAGGGCATCTTCGACGCGCTGCGCGCCGGCGGCGAGGTGGTGCGCGTCGCCGCGCGGCCCGAACTGGGGCTGCGGCCGCGGCTGGCCGTCGGCATCCACCTACCCGCGACAGCCGATTCCCGGCGGGCCAGGTTCGCGGGAATGATTTGGCTGCAACAAGGTTCGGCGCCGCTGACCGACGACGCCGAACAGGTCTTGCGCGGCGGGGCAGTGCTGGCGGCCAGGATCATGGCGCGGCTGTCGGCGACGCCGTCCAGCCATGCCGTGCGGGTGCAGCAGCTGCTCGGCCTGGCCGGCGAGGACGTCGACATCGGTGCCGTCGCAGCGGAGTTGGGGATCGATGCCGACGGTCGTGGCGCGGTGGTCGGTTTCGTGGATCCCGACGGACGTGCGCCGCAGGATGTGATCGCGCTGTCGGCCAGTGCGTTTCGGACCGATGCGCAGGTCGCGACGATCGGCGAACGGGTCTATGTGCTGCTGCCGAAGTCCGGCGCGCCGTCGACGGTGATGTCGTGGGTCCGCGGTGTCGTCGCCAGCCTGGAATGCGAACTCGGCCGCACGTTGCGCGCGGTGGTCGCCGCCCCGGTCGCCGGGCTGGCCGCCGCCGCGACCGCGCGCGCCGAGGTGGACCGCGTGTTCGACAGCGCCGCCCGGCACCCGCAAGCGTTCGGGTCCGTCACCGCGCTCGACGACGCCCGGACGACTGTGCTGCTGGACGAGATCGTGGCGCGCGTCGCCGGCGACCCGCGACTGGTCGATCCGCGGATTCGTCAACTGCGCGAACAGGATCCGATGCTCGCCGAGACGCTGTCGGCCTACCTCGACGGGTTCGGCGACATCGCCGCCGTCGCGCAGCTGCTGCATGTGCACCCGAACACGGTGCGCTACCGGGTGCGTCGCATCGAGAAGCTGTTGTCGACCTCGCTGGCCGACCCCGACGACCGGTTGGTGCTGGCGCTGGGGCTGCGGGCGACCGCCTCCTAGGCCGTCAGCCTCTCGACCGCCGCGGCGATCCGCTCGTCGGTCGCGGTCAACGCCACCCGGACATGCTTGGTGCCGCGGGGGCCGTAGAACTCCCCCGGCGCGACGAGGATGCCGCGCTGGGCCAGCCAGGCCAGGGTGTCGCGGCACGGTTCGCCGCGGGTGGCCCACAGGTACAGCCCCGCCTCGGAGTCGTCGACGGTCAACCCGGCCGACTGCAGGGCGGGCAGCAGCAGTTCACGGCGTTTGGCGTAGCGGGCCCGTTGTTCGCGCTCGTGCTCGTCGTCCTTGAGCGCGGCCACCATCGCGGCCTGCACGGGGGTGGGCACCATCATCCCGGCGTGCTTGCGCACCGCCAGCAACTCGGCGACGACCGCGGGATCGCCCGCCACGAACCCGGCCCGGTACCCGGCCAGCGACGAGGTCTTCGACAGCGAGTGGATGGCCAGCAACCCGGTGTGGTCGCCGTCGCTGACCGACGGGTGCAGCACCGACAGCGGTTCGGCGTCCCAGCCCAGCCCGAGGTAGCACTCGTCGGAAGCCACCACGACGCCGCGCTCACGCGCCCAGCCGACCACCTTGCGCAGGTGGTCCACGCCGAGCACCTTGCCGGTCGGATTGCTCGGCGAGTTGAGGTAGACCAACGCGGGGGTACGCGGACCCAATTGCGTCAACGAGTCGGCGAGCACGATCTGCGCGCCGGCCAGCCGTGCACCGACTTCGTATGTCGGATAGGCGAGTTCGGGCACGACGACCAGATCGTCGGGACCCAGCCCGAGCAGCGTCGGCAGCCAGGCGATCAGCTCCTTGGTGCCGATGACCGGCAGCACCGCGTCCTCGGACAATCCGGTGATGCCGTATCGGCGCTCCAGCGCGTCGACCGCCGACCTGCGCAGGTCCGGCGTCCCCGCGGTGGTCGGATAGCCGGGCGAGAAACTCGCGGCGGCCAGCGCGTCGCGGATCACCGGCGCGACCGGGTCGACCGGCGTCCCCACCGACAGATCGACGATGCCGTCGGGGTGCGAACGGGCGACCGCGGTCACGTCGGCCAAGGTGTCCCAGGGGAACACCGGCAGCGACGCGCTACGGGGCTGACGCGGCTTCGTGCGAGCCGTTGTCAGTCCTCACCTTGCGGCGGCAGGCTCTTGACGGCCTCCGGGTCGTTGTCGGTCTGGCCGACCTTCGACGCCCCACCCGGCGAGCCGAGTTCAGCGAAGAAATCGGCGTTGTTCTGGGTGTAGCTGCTCCACTGGTCGGGGACGTCGTCCTCGTAGTAGATGGCCTCGACCGGGCACACCGGTTCGCAGGCGCCGCAGTCCACACACTCATCGGGGTGGATGTAGAGCATGCGGGCACCCTCGTAGATGCAGTCGACGGGGCACTCCTCGATGCACGCCTTGTCTTTGACGTCGACGCAGGGTTCGGCAATGACGTACGTCACTGTGTTCTCCTCAAGGTCTCCTCGATCTCCTGACCGGTGGGCTGCCGTACGGGTGAGCAACTGAACTCGGCCGCAAGTATCCGTGGTCGCTACCTGGACGGTCGCCTCAGTGTGCCCTAACTTCCCGCGCAACCCCGGTTAAGGGTGGCGCGTGGTTACTGATACTAAACGTCGCACATACAGGTTCCTAGTGAGACACCCCTATGCATGTCATTGCAGTGCAACAAGTTGCATATGGACGCCGTGCGACCTAGGCTTCGGCGGTGGCTCTCCCCCACGCCATCCTGGTGGCGCTCGCCGAACAGTCGGGCAGCGGCTACGAGCTCGCGCGCCGGTTCGACCGGTCCATCGGCTACTTCTGGGCGGCTACGCACCAGCAGATCTACCGCACGCTGCGCACGATGGAGGACGACGGCTGGGTGCACGTCACCCCGGTCGTGCAGCAGGGCAGGCCGGACAAGAAGGTCTACACCGTCTCCGACGCCGGACGCGCCGAGTTGGCCCGGTGGATCGCCGCACCGCTGACCGGCCGGGGCGGCAGCGTCGCCGACACCCGCACCCGGGACCTCGCCGTGAAGGTGCGTGGCGCGAGGTTCGGTGACGTCGCCGCCGTGCGCCGCCAGGTCGCGGCGTTGCGCGTGGAACGCGCGGAGTTGCTCGACACCTACCGCGAGTTCGAGAAGCGTCAATTCCCCGACCCACGCGCGCTGCGCGGCGCCGCATTGCATCAGTACCTGGTGCTGCGCGGCGGTATCCGCGCCGAAGAGAGCGCGATCGACTGGCTCGACGAGGTCGCCGCGGCGCTCGAGGAGGACCGATGAGCTATCCGCATCTGTTGTCGCCGCTGGATCTCGGCTTCACCGCGCTGCGCAACCGGGTGGTGATGGGTTCGATGCACACCGGCCTGGAGGACCGCGCCCGCGACACCGACCGGCTGGCGGCCTATTTCGCCGAACGCGCCCGCGGCGGCGTCGGCCTGATCATCACGGGTGGCTACGCGCCGAACCGGACCGGCTGGCTGCTGCCGTTCGCCGCACAACTGGTCTCGTCGGCGGAGGCGCGTAGGCACCGTGCGATCACGGACGCGGTCCACGACGCCGACGGCAAGATCCTCTTGCAGGTGCTGCACGCCGGACGCTATGCGTACCACCCGTTCTCGGTCAGCGCGTCGTCGATCAAGGCGCCCATCAACCCGTTCCGCCCGCGAGCGCTGCGCGATGTCGAGGGCACCATCGACGACTTCGTGCGGTGCGCGACGCTGGCGCGCGAAGCCGGTTACGACGGCGTCGAGATCATGGGCAGTGAGGGCTATCTGCTCAATCAGTTCCTGGCGCCGCGCACGAACAAACGAAACGACGCATGGGGACCCTCGCCGCAGAAGCGCCGACGGTTCCCGGTCGAGATCGTGCGCCGCACCCGCGCCGCGGTGGGCGACGACTTCATCATCTGCTACCGGATGTCGATGGCCGACTACGTCGAGGACGGCCAGAGCTGGGACGAAATCGTCGCGCTGGCAACCGAAGTCGAGGCTGCCGGTGCGACGTTGCTCAACACCGGCATCGGCTGGCACGAGGCGCGGGTGCCGACGATCGTCACGTCGGTTCCCAACAGCGCGTTCGTCGACATCAGCAACGCGGTCGCCGAGCACGTCGCCATCCCCGTCGTCGCCTCGAACCGGATCAACATGCCCGAGGCCGCCGAACAGATCCTGGCCGAGGGTCAGGTGCAGCTGATCTCGATGGCGCGGCCGCTGCTGGCCGATCCGGACTGGGTGCGCAAGGCCGAGGCCGACGCGGCCGACGAGATCAACACCTGCATCGCGTGCAACCAGGCCTGCCTGGATCACGCGTTCGCCCACAAGACGGTGTCGTGTCTGCTCAACCCGCGCGCCGGACACGAGACGAAATTGGTGCTGGGTCCGACGCGCCGCGCCAAGCGGGTGGCGGTCGTCGGGGCGGGCCCCGCCGGACTGGCTGCGGCCGTCGCCGCTGCGCAACGGGGCCACCGCGTGACCCTGTTCGAGGCGGGCGCGACGATCGGCGGTCAATTCGATCTGGCGAGAAGGATTCCCGGCAAGGAGGAGTTCGCCGAGACGATCCGGTACTACACCCGGATGCTCGACAAGCACGGCGTCGACCTGCGCTTGCGCACCCGCGCGGGGGTCGACGAGCTGGCGGGTTTCGACGAGGTCGTGCTGGCGACCGGTGTGCGCCCGCGGTTTCCCGACATCCCGGGCATCGACCACCCGAAGGTGCTGTCCTACGCCGAGGCGATCGTCGGTGGGACGGTGGGCAAGTCGGTCGCCGTGATCGGTGCCGGCGGTATCGGTTTCGACGTCAGCGAACTTCTCGTGACCGACGAGTCGCCGACACTGAACTTGAAGGAATGGAAGGCCGAGTGGGGTGCGACCGACCCGCAAGAGGCCCGCGGCGCGCTGACCACGCCGATCCCCGCACCGGCCGCGCGCCGGGTCTATCTGCTGCAGCGCACGAAGGGCCCGCAGGGTCGCCGGCTCGGCAAAACATCGGGCTGGGTGCACCGCGCGTCGCTCAAAGCCAAAGGTGTCGAACAACTGTCGGGCGTCAACTACGAGCGCATCGACGACGCCGGACTGCACATCAGCTTCGGGCCGAAACGATCGGGTGCCCGGGTGCTCGAGGTCGACAACGTGGTGATCTGCGCGGGCCAGGAGTCGGTCTGCGATCTCGCGGACACGTTGCGGGCCAACGGTATCGAGCCGCATGTCATCGGCGGCGCGGCCGTCGCCGCCGAACTCGACGCCAAGCGGGCGATCCGCCAGGGCACCGAGCTGGCCGCCCGGCTGTAGCCAACGGTTTCCCTCGTTGCGCGGGCTTGCTATACCTGCGGAATGGAGCGTTGCGCACCACCCACCGATCAAGCCGCCGTCCTGCATGTCCGCCAACTGACCGCCGCCGAGCTCGACACCGTGCGAGCCGCCAAGCGGTTCTTCAAGGAGAGTGCCTGGGACGAGTGGCGGACCACGCAGCCGCTGAAGTTCGACAGCCCGAACGATGCGTTCGAGGTCTGCGCGGACTTCGCGACCGACCTGGTCTCGGTCCCCGGGGCCGTCGCCTGGTTCGTTCCGCGCGCGGGCCGCTACGCCCGCGCGGCGGTGCTGCACGACTACCTGTGGCGCTACCCGGACCGCACCGGATGCGACCGCCGGCAAGCCGATTACCGCTTCCGCCTGCAGATGCAACGCGACGGCGTCAGCCTGTTACGGCGCTGGATCATCTGGAGTGCGGTGCGGCTGTCGGCGATCGTCCAGGGCAAGGGCGGGTCAGGGTGGTTGAAAGATCTGCCCGGGGCGCTGCTGCTGGTGCTGCTCGTCGCCGCGCCGATCGTCGCCCTGCCCGCCCTCGCCATCCTGGTGTCGACGGTCGTGTTCTGGTTGCTGGAGTCGGCGATCGCTCTCGTGGTGCCCGACGAGGCGCCGCCGGCGATCCAGCTGAAGACGTGACGAGGTCAGGCCTGCTTGAGCGCCTCGATCTCGAGGGTGATGGTCACCTTGTCGCCGACGACGGTGCCACCGGTCTCCAGCGGCATGTCGAGATCGATGCCGAAATCCTTGCGGTTCAGCACGACTAACGCCTCGGCGCCGGCCACCTCGCCGTGTCCCATGCCGGGGTTGACGCCGTTGAATTCGACCTCGAGGGTGACCGGCTTGGTGATGCCCTTGAGGGTGAAGTCTCCGTCGATCAGGTAGGTGTCACCATTCGTCCGGACTCCGGTCGAGGTGAAGGTGGCGACGGGATGGTTCTCGGCGTCGAAATAGTCCGCGGACTTCAAGTGGGCGTCGCGCTGCTCGTTGCGGGTGTTGATGGAGTCCACGGCAATCTCCGCGGTCACCGACGGCGTGCCGTCCTCAGCGACGGTGATCGCGCCGCTGAACGTGTCGAAGCTGCCGCGCACCTTGCTGACCATGAGGTGGCGTACCGAGAAGCCGATGGTCGAGTGCACCGGGTCGATGGCCCAGGTGCCGGTGCTCAGGCCGGTGCTCACTGCTGCGGTCATGGGAGTCTCCTTCAGTCGTTCGTGGCGGTGCCGGCCCTGCGCCGACACTCATATCGTAAACGGACCCCAGTCCGATTAAATTCCCGCGCGGTGCCGTCAAAGGGAACCGGGGTCGCATGGTTGACCGCTGCGGCGGGGTCGCGTGCATTCACGGGAGCCGGGGCAACCTCGCGCCGATCGCACTCGCGCTCGTGGGCGCTCCGGTCGCGACCGCCCAGGACCCGATCTGGATCGAACGCAGCTACACCACGGAGCTGTCGTGGACGCCGCCGAGCTGCATCGCGATCGACGTCGCCGAAGTCAGCGGCGGGACGCGGCCCGACCGCCAGTGCAACTTCGGCGATCCGGCGCCCAAGACGTTCCACCACGTGGTGCCCGCCGGGGCGCCCGCCCACGTCGGCGTCAACCCGCACGCGTGGCCGGGCGGCAACGTCTACTGCCGCGTCGTCGAGGACAACACCGGCCGCGTGGTGATCGAGAACCAGGGCGCCGTCGGCAACGGCGACGACAACAGCTGCCTGGTCGTCGACTGACACTCGCACGCGCGAGCGTGCACGAACGGTCAGGCAGCCAGGGCGTCGTAGGTCGTCGAGCGCTGACGGGCCGGGCGGCCGATGCCCTCGGCGATCGCGACCAGATCCTCGACCGTCTTGAACGAGCCGAACTCCGAGCCGGCCATCCTTGAGATTGTCTCCTCCATCAGCGTGCCGCCCAGGTCGTTGGCACCGCCGTTGAGCATCACCTGCGTGCGCTCGACGCCGAGTTTGACCCAGCTGGTCTGGATGTTGGAGATCCGGCCGTGCAGCATGATCCGCGCGAGGGCGTGCACCGCGCGGTTGTCCCGATGCGTCGGGCCCGGTCGCGCGCCGCCCGCCAGATACAGCGGCGAGCTCTGGTGCACGAACGGCAGCGGCACGAACTCGGTGAAACCCCCAGTGCGGTCCTGGATCTCGCGCAGCACCCGCAGGTGCCCGACCCAGTGCCGCGGCTGGTCGACGTGGCCGTACATCATCGTCGAACTCGACCGCAGCCCGACCTCGTGTGCGGTCGTGACGACCTCGATCCACATCGAGGTGGGCAGCTTGCCTTTGGTCAGCACCCAGCGCACCTCGTCGTCGAGGATCTCGGCCGCGGTCCCGGGGATGCTGCCCAGTCCGGCCTCGTGCAGGGATGTCAGCCATTCGCGGATCGACAGGCCGCTGCGGGTCACGCCGTTGGCGATCTCCATCGGCGAGAACGCATGCACGTGCATCGACGGCACCCGTTTCTTGACCGCGCGCACCAGATCGGCGTAACCGGTCACCGGCAGTTCGGGATCGATACCGCCCTGCATGCACACCTCGGTTGCGCCGGCGACGTGCGCCTCCCAGGCTCGGTCGGCGACCTCGTCGACCGACAGCGAGTAGGCGTCGGCGTCACCCTTACGCTGCGCGAACGCGCAGAACCGGCAGCCCGTGTAGCAGATGTTCGTGAAGTTGATGTTGCGGTTGACGACGAACGTCACGTCGTCGCCGACGGTGTCGCGCCTCAGCGAATCCGCCAGCGCCGCAACAGCATCCAATGCCGGTCCGTCGGCGGTCGCCAGCGCGAGATACTCGTCGTCGGACAGTGCGGCCGGATCGCGCTCGGCCGCCCGCAGCGCCGCCAGCACGTCGGTGTCGACGCGTTCGGGTACCCGGGCCGCCAGTTCGGAGACCTTCTCCCGGATCGATTCCCAGTCGCCGAACGCGCTGTCCAGGTCGCTGCGTGTCTCGGTGAGCCGGCCCGCGTCGTCGATCGCCGCGTGAAGATCCACCCGCCCCAACGACTCTGACGCCTCATCGGGCTCCTGCCACGGCCTGCCGACCGGGTTGACATCCAACGCGAACCCGGTGTCGGGATCGGCCAGCGCGTCGACATGGCCGCGCACCCGCGGGTCGATCCACGCCGCGCCCGCCTGAACGTACTGCGGTTGCGCGGTGAGCCGTTGCACGAGGTCGTAGCCCGCTTCGGCCGTCACCGCCGCCAACTCGTCCAAGCCCGGCCACGGGCGTTCGGGGTTGACGTGATCGGGGGTCAGCGGCGACACGCCACCCCAGTCGTCGACGCCCGCACCCACCAGGGCCAGGCACTCGGCACGGGACACCAGGTTCGGCGGCGCCTGGATGCGCATCTTCGGGCCCATCACCAGCCGGGTGACGGCCACCGTGGCCACGAAATCCTCGAACGCCGCGTCCGGCGTGGCCGCCATCGCCGTGTGGTCCTTGGCGCGGAAGTTCTGCACGATCACTTCCTGCACGTGCCCGAATTCCTTGTGCGAGCGGCGGATCGCATGAATCGTCTCGGCACGCTCGACGAGCGTCTCCCCGATGCCCACCAGCAGGCCAGTGGTGAACGGGATCGACAGCCGGCCCGCGTCGGCCAGGGTGCGCAACCGGACCTCGGGATCCTTGTCGGGGCTTCCGTAATGCGCCAGGCCCTTGGTCTCGAACAGCCGCCGCGACGTGGTCTCGAGCATCATGCCCATCGACGGCGCGACGGGCTTCAGTCGCGACAGCTCCGACCAGCTCATCACGCCGGGGTTCAGGTGCGGCAGCAATCCGGTCTCCTCGAGCACCCGGATCGCCATCGCGCGCACGTAGTCGAGCGTCGAGTCGTAGCCACGCTCGTCGAGCCACTGCTTGGCCTCGTCCCACCTGGCCTCGGGCCGGTCGCCGAGCGTGAACAACGCTTCCTTGCAACCGAGTTCGGCTCCGCGTCGGGCCACGTCGAGGATCTCGTCGGGCTCCATGAACATGCCCTTGCCCTGAGCGCGCAACCGTCCCGGCACCGTGACGAACGTGCAGTAGTGGCAGGTGTCGCGGCACAGGTTCGTGACGGGAATGAAGACCTTGCGCGAGTAGGTGACCGGTAGGCGCCCCGACCCGCCACGACGGCCCGCCGCCTCCAGGCCGGCGTCGCGCACGCGCGCCGCACTGGCACACAGGTCGGCGAGGTCGTCGCCGCGCGCGGTCATGGCGATCGCGGCCTCGTCGACGTTGAGCGCCACGCCGTCGCGGGCACGTCGCAGCACCCGCCGCAGCGCGGCAGGACTGGGGGCATCGGACTTCGGTGGGACCACCGGACTGGGCAGATCGGCGCCTCGCTGAGGGTTCAGAGCCACTCCCCTGTAACCCCGGTGTCGACGAGAATCATCCCCGCTGTCTCACTTCCCGCAATCGACGCTGTCTGCCATCCGCCCGACATACCGGCCACCCTAGTCCTCGCGAATCGGCCCGGTGCGCGCCACGTCGGGCTTGATTGATCGAATCCGCGGTATCGAACTGACATGCGCGTAAGTTGCTGAGCAGACGTGGTTGGTGACGTGCCGGGAGGCGATTTCCATGAAGAAGACAGTTCGCGCGAGCCTGGCCATCGGTGCCGCGGCGGTAACTGCGACGGCCCTGACGGTCGCTGCGCCCGCGCCGGCGCGCAGCCAACCGAGCACCGCCGTTTCGCACGTCGCGACGCCGCCGATGCGACTCGCCGCCGCCGTCGAACCGCTGGCGGTGACGGATCTGCCCGACCTCCTGCAACGCTTCTTCGTGCCGCCGAGCGCCGCCGCGGCGTTCCCCGCACCGCAGTTCCCACCGGTCGCGGTCGGCAACTCGGTGGGCACGTTCATCGAGAACGCCTACAACGCAATCGAGCCGTGGGTCCAGTGGGGTTTCGAGGTGGCCGAGTATGCGGTCGGCTGGATTCCGGTCGTGGGGTGGTTCGCCCCGCAGATCATGATCTTCTACAACACCGGCGAGCAGATCGCCCGCAGCGTCACGTTCAACTTCGCGGACTGGATCGACGGCCAGATCAGCTTCGGACAAGGCCTGGCCAACGTCGGCGTCGACACGGTGAACGCTTTCATCTACTTCGCCAACGCGCAGATCGCGTTCTGGTTGCCGCCGCTGCCGCCGATCCCGCCGATCGGCCCCTTCGTCGCGGCGACGACGGAAGAGGTGGTCGAGGACCAGGACGCCTCGGCGATGCGTACGTCGTTCACCGAGGACATCGCCGAAAAGGAAGATGTCGAAGACGTCGAGCATGCGGACGAGGAGATAGAGGAAGAGTCGCCCACCGACGGCGTCATCGACACCGACCCCGTCGCCGAGATCAGCCCAACACCGACCACCGGCTCCAACGGGACCGTGTCGGCGCAGGGCGAGGTGCGCGGCCCCACGTCGCAGGACCCGGATGTCGACGAGGCGACGACGGCTGACGACGCCGACAACGACGACGCGACCACCGTCGCCCCCACGCAAGAGCCGTCCGAGACCCAGACCGAGAACGAGAACGAGACCGCGCCTGCCGAGTAGCGGTCAGCTGTTCACGTGGCGCCACAGCAGATAGGCCGGCGGCGCCGCGCCGAGCACGATCAGCAACAGGGCCGCGTACCCCATCACGCCCGCGCCGCCGAAGACGACGTCGTCACCGGGACCGCCGAACGTCAGGACCCCGACCGTCGCGAGCCAGGTCCACAGCGGTACTGCGGCGACGCGCGGCGACGAGGTCCAGTGCAGCGCCGCCCACACCAGCGCGACATTGACCGCACCGGCGATCAGGGCGCTGATCGGGAAGGGGACTGCTCCAATGCGGAGCGGGAGGAAAAGGGCGGCGGCGATCGCGCAGAGCACGCCGTCGACGGCCAGCAGCGTCAGCACCGCCACATGCCGACGCTCCGCGGCCGGAGCGGGCGAACTCAGGTCGGGATGCTGTCCAGCAGCCCGGTGATCGACCCGAGCACCCACTGCAGGTTGTCGAGGCGGTCCTGCCAGTGCTGCAGGTTGGGATCGAGATCCTGATCCATGTGCCGTCCCTTCCGTGCGCCGCCGACTGTCCGGGAGCTTACCCCTTCGCGACATCGCTATCCGAGCTTCAACCCGGCCAGCAGATCGGTCTCCCAACCGCGTGCGTCCCGCTCGCCGGCGCCGCCAGCCACGAGGATGTAGTGCTCGACGGCGCCGACCGGCAGCGCGATGTTGTTCGACAGCGCGAATGACTCGCCGTTGGCGGCGACGGTGATCTGCGTGGCGTGTGCCCGCATCGCGGCGATCTTGGCCGGCAGGACATCAGGCGCCTCGATCACCGCGTCGATCTCGTCGTCCGGATAGCCGAAACCGACGTCGTCGACGCTCACCCTGGACCATGCTGCGGGCACGTCGGTCATCGCGGCGAGCCCCTCGGCCATCGCCGATGTCGCGGTCACCGCCCAGTAGAGCTTCGGCACGGCCCACGGGTGGTCTCCGCCCGCCGCCTGCTCGACGGCAGCCGTCGTCACCCGGTGCGCATGGATGTGGTCGGGGTGGCCGTACCCGCCATGCGGGTCGTAGGTGACGACGACATGCGGGCGCAGCTCGCGGATCACGGCCACCAGCGCCCCGACGGTCTCGCGGGGGTCGGCGTCGATGAACCGCTGGTGGTGGCGCGCCGGGGTGCCGGCCATACCGGAGTCGCGCCACCGGCCGGCGCCGCCGAGGTACTCGGGTTCGTCGATGCCGAGCGCGTTGAGCGCGGCGGTCAGCTCGGCTACGCGGTAGCCGCCCAGTTGGTCGGCGGCGTCGACGGCAAGGTGCGCCCACCGCTCCCCGATCACCTCACCCTCCTCGCCGAGCGTGCACGTGACGACACGCACGTCTGCGCCGCGGGCGACGTAGTGGGCGATCGTCGCGCCCGTCGTGAGCGTCTCGTCGTCGGGATGCGCATGGACGAACAACAGTCGAGGACGTTCCATTCGCACTAGCTTGCCCAACTTCCGTCAACCCCCGCACGCGCACCCGAGCCGTCGTTGCACCGATTGTTTGCCAGATCAACATCGCTGCGCGTGCCCCTGCGGATCGCTGACGCCGGCGGGGGCGCGGTCTGCAACGTCCCCTACCGTAACCCTTTCGTGATCTTGATGCGATTTTGACGTTACCGTCAGCCGTCAGTTAATTAGTCCCGCTTTCCAACGGCACGCCTATCCACGAAGCGAATACCCCAGCGAATGTTTTGCAGAGAGGCGCGACTTTGTAGCAAGTACTGTTCGAGCAGTTCAAAAGGTGGAACACGTTTCAGTTTTTCCGCCAAAACTGAATGCACGCAAACTTACGTAAAGGTAAATTGCGACTGGCCCCAGTTACAGCGAAGTCAAAGGAGATGCAATGCAGGTCGCTGTTCGTCCCCGCATGAAGGCGGGTATAGCCGTGGTCGGAGCGAGCGCCCTCGCGATCGCCCCGATCGCGGTCGCGCCGCCGGATTCCAAGCTGTCGGCTGCCTCGATATCGAGCGCCGCGGTCGCGCTGACGGCGAATCCGGTCGACTTCTACACCGAGGTCTTCGAACGGTCCCTCGGCAACACTCAGGCACTCGCCGAGATCTTCCTGTCGAACCCGGTGCCCGTGCTTCAACAGGTCCTCGCGAACCAGTTCGCCAACATCGAGAGCCTCGTCGCCGCGGTCGGTACCGCCGCCAACGGCATCGCCACGGCGCTGACCGACGAGGTCCCGCAGCTGCTGCAGACAGCGTTCAACGACCTCAGCAACGGCAATGTCGAGGGCGCGCTCAACACTCTGCTGAGCCTTCCGTTGACCTTCGCGCTGCCGCTGCTCGAGGTCGTCGGCGCCATCGTCGTTCCGATCACCACCGCCGTGAACAACTTCAATGCCGTGGTGCAGGACGTCCTGGTGGGCGCGATCCTCGGCGGCGCACTCGCGATCGCCGGCCCCGTGCTCAGCGGAATCGGCTCCGTCGGAACCGCGGTCCAAGGCGTCATCGACGCCGTGGGCTCCGGCGACCTCGGCGAGGTCGTCAGCGCCCTGGTGAACACCCCCGCCGTGATCGCCGACGGCGTGCTCAACGGCGGTTACGGTCCGCTGTTGCTCGGAATCTTGCCCGCCCCTGGCGTTCTCACGCCCGAAGGCCTTCTCGGCGCCCTCGGGGCCGGACCCATCGGCTTCCTGCTCGGGATCCGCCAGGCGATCGCGGATGCGATCGCACCTCAGGACATGACGCTCCTGCGGACCGAGTCGGATACCAGCACCGACGAGGGCATCACCGCGAACTCGCTGCCCAACGACGACGCCAACTTCGTCAACGTCAACATCTCCGGTGACGGCGGAACCGGTTCGACCGGCGCGTCCGACGAAGAGAGCGAAGAGGGCGCCGAAGGTGGCGAAGGCTCGGAGGGCGCCGAGGGCGGCCAGACCGGTGGCCTCGAGGAGGAGAACGACGGCGACGACGGCGACCTCGAGAAAGAAACCGAGGAGAAAACCAAGGCCGGCGGCGGCACCGATCTGAGCGACGGGAACAAGGTCGAGCCGGGCCAGGTCAACGTCGGCGAGGGCACCACCGGAGCCGGTGACGGCACCGGCGAGGAGACCGAGCCGACCGAGACCACTCCCACCGTCAACACCGGCGGCGACGCGGGCGACGGCGACACGGGTGGCGGCGACGGCGGCGGCGACGGCGGCGGTACCGAGTAACCCCCACTGAACGATCGGCCCCTTCTCCAGGCGAGAAGGGGCCGATTTCTTTTGTTCGCGAGCCGCCGGCAGCATGCGTCACGGGCCGGCGATTCGGGCAAATGCCACACGCTCTCCCCGATTCTCGGCGACGCCAACAAAGCGGCGCGGGCGCGCGTGCGCCGTCTGTATCACGAGCCCACCGAAGGCAACTTCGCGGTCGGCGCTCAACAGCGCATCGGACTGGAAGAGTCGCGCCTGAAACCGAGGACAGCTAATTAGCGACCGCAATAAGTTCACCTATGGCGCGCTCTGCGTTCGCCATCAGAATTAGCGATCTCGATAATTTGCCAAAACTCACGCCAGTTATTAGGTGCTCTACCGTCACAACGGACGATTTGCTCGCAAATGGTCTTACCAGCGCCTGACCTGCGTAAACCTTTTTCAGAAAAGACGTTCCGCAAAACCTTACTTAGCGGTAACTTCCGTGTGTCCCCCGATTACATAGAGGTAAAGGAGTTTGCAGTGGAGGGTGCATTCCGGTCGTATCTGACGGCAGGTGTCGGTTTAGTCGGTGCAGGCGCGATCGCACTGGCGCCCGTATCGCCCGTGGTCCCCTCGGACCTTCAGGCTGCCGCAGCGGCGATGGCATCCAAGCCGGTGCAGCTGGCGGCATCGGTCAATCCGATCGAGGCGTATTTCCAACTGATCGAGACCACAGCAGGCAACATCGGCGGTCTCGCGGAGACGTTCCTGGCGAACCCTGCCCCGATCCTGACCCAGATCTTCGAAAACCAATGGACCACAGCCGGAGCCGCCCTCGAGGGGCTTCAGGCGTTCGGCGGCGATCTGTTCAGCAATTTCCAGACGATCGCGGCTCCGGAACTCGAGCAGGCCTTCGAACTGATCGGGGCGGGCAACTTCACCGGGGCGGCACCGCACCTGGTCGCCGCCCTCTTCCAGCCTGCGCTGTTCGCGGCGCTTCCGCTGCTGCCGGTGTTGCAGTCCGCGCTGGAAGCACCGGTGGCGAATCTGTTGGCCGTGACGCAGCAATTCCAGACCATCGCGGCGTTCGCCGGGATCGGGCTGCTGGCCCCGCTGTCGAGCTCGGTGTACGCGACGGCCGAAGCCATCCAGAACGTCGTGGACGCGGCGTCGGCCGGTGACCCGATCGGCGTGCTCGGCGCCGTCGTCGCCGCCCCGGCAGTCGTGCTCAACGGCTTCCTCAACGGCTTCGGAGTTGACGGCGGTCTGTTGAGCGACGGCCTGGGCGCCATCAACGTCCTCATGCAGATCCGCGACATGATCGCGGCGGCGATCACACCGAGTGCGGCCCCGGCGAGCCTGCCGGAGGCGTCGGATCTGCCCTCTGAGGACGCGTTGACCGTGGCGGTGTCCACGTCCGCCGACGAGACAGCGTCGGTCGAGAACGCTTCGACCGCAACGGGTTCGGCCGAGTCGACCGGCGGCAGTGGCGACGGCAGCGGCACGGCGGTGGCCGGCGACGAAGACGACACCGAGGAGAGCCAGGGCGAGGAAGCCTCCGAGGGCACCGAGGAGGACGGCACCGAGCAGGACGACACCGAGGAGCAGGGCAAGCCCGGCGGCGGCACCGACCTGACCGACGGCAACAAGGCCACGCCGGGTGAGACCGGCGGCGACGAGTCGAGTGCCGACGACTCGACCGGTGACACCGCGGCCGACGACGACACCGACAGCGACGAGAACGCCGGCTCGGACGACGGTGGCTCAGACGACGGTGGCTCAGACGACGGTGGCTCGGACGACGGTGGCTCGGGCGGCGACACCGAGTAACACGTCACGCCAAACGATCGGCCCCTTCCTCCCGGGAAGGGGCCGATCGCCTTGCGCGCGTGGGGCTTACTGGCGGATCTTCATCCACTGGCCTGCGTCCCCGACGATGCCGACGGGCACCGCGCCGGACAGGCTGACGTTTTGGACGCTGGGTCCGGCGGCCACGATCGTGGTGTCCTGCAGGATCGGCAACACCGTCGCCATGTTCCACAATCGCGGTTCGACGGCCGTGATCACCTCGGCGATGTCTTCGGTGCCGTCGAGCGCCGCGTCGATCTTGGGCTGGATGCTGCGGTCACAGATGCCGGTGATGTTGCTCGGCGCTTGAACCAGTTCGTCGGACTCCGGAGCCGGACTGGTCGTCGTGGCGGTCGGAGTGGGCGCCGGCGTGGCGGGGACGCTCGTGGGGGCCGTCGTCCTGGTGGTCGTCGGCGGGGGCGTGCCGGGTTGCGCGGTCGGTACGGGCGTCGCTTCCAAGGCTCGGCACCCGTAGCGCGATGCCAGCGACGTCGCCAGGTCCCCGCCGGCGTGATGCCAGCCGACCACCGCGTCCACCCGGTTGTTGGTCAACGCATCGCCGTAGAGGATCGGCGGATCGAGCGCCGACACCGACGCTGTGATCCCCACGTTGCGCAGTTGATCGGCCGCGGTGTTGGCCACCGCGATGGACGTCGGGTCGTTGGCGGCGACGCCGATCACCAACGACAGCGGCTCTCCGTCTTTGGTGATCCGGCCGCGGTCGTTGTCGGGTGGCGGGTTCCCCGGCGTCGGCGGGGCCGCGGTCTCGACCGGTTCCACCTCGTACCCGGCGCCGGCGAGCAGTCCGAGCGCGTCCTCCTTGGCCATCGCGGGCGGCGCTGTCGGCACATACCCGGGGTCGGACGGTGACCGCACCTGCGCCTGCGCCAGCGTCACGGTGTTGTCGTCACCGGCACCGACCGCGGCGAGCAGATCCACGTCGAGCAGACCCAGAATCGCCTTGCGCACTTGGGAATCGGCGAGGGCCGGCTGCTGGGCGCGCAGGCTGAGCTGCATCACCCGCGGAGTGACGATGCGCGCCGTCCGCACATCCGGGATCGCGGACAGTTGCGCGAACGCCGCCGCGCCGCCGTGCACCTGGGCCACCTGGGTGTCGCCGTTGCGGATGGAGTCGGCCAGCGCCGCGGAATCCCCACCTCGCCGCAAGAGAACCAGGTCCGGTTTGGCCGGCGTGCTCCAGTACCGGTCGTTGCGGGCGAGCAGGATCTCGTCGCGCTGCGGATCGATGCTCTCCACCCGGAACTGTCCACCCGTCACGGGCAGCGCGCGCGCCAGCCCCGCGGCGAATCCGCCCGGTACGTCCTTGACGATGTGCGCGGGCAGGATGTTGTTGAACAACTCGCGCCAGGCCGGATACGGCTGAGAGAACGTGACGACCGCGGTCTTGCCGCCCTCGACGGACTGGACGCCGGTGATCAGGTCGTAGCCGGCCGGGTCGACGACGCCGGGCTGGCTGACCATCTGTTGCCACAGGTACCAGAAGTCGTCCGCCCCGATCGGTGCGTTGTCGGTCCACGACGCCTCGGGACGGATCTTGTAGGTGACCGTGAACGGGTCCTCGCTGGTGACCTCGGCGGACTCCAGCAGGGTGGGGTCGCGTTCCCAGCGCGATCCGGTCGGTGTCCTGGGATCAGGGATCGGCCGGAACGAACTGGGCAGCACCAACGAGCTGATCGCCGCGTTCACCGGGGACTGGTCGCTGAGCAGATGCGGATTGAATCCCGGGCCGATCCAATCGATCGCCATGATCACCTGCATCGCGCGGACGGGCGGGGGCGCCGTGGTCTCCGAGGTGTCGGTGCTCTGCGGGGCCGGTGGCGGGCTGACGGTGCAACCGGCGACCAGGCTCACCATCGCAGACACTGCGGCGATGACGCGTAGGGGGGCCGGCACGCCCTTCAGGGTATCGGCAGCCGTCGAGCGCGCTCGGCCAGTCTTCCCGCAGAAGTGACAGGTGCTGCCAGCTCGTAGCGCGGCCCGGAAGCCGGCGAATAAATGACGGCGCCGGACAGTTCGAGCCGCAAACTTCGCTGCGCACAGACGACGGGCGGGCCCGCCCGCAGCGGCCGAAACTCTGGCGCCGTCCGCAGCGAACCGGGTTCGCGAAGGTCGGGGCTGATCAAGATCGGCCAGCCTTCGGCATTGGCTAATGGCACCTAGGTAAGCACAATCTTGTGGACGTCATAGCGACAGTCGAGAAAGAAATATCGGTCAACGCGGAATTTGACGCTGCGCCATTCAACTGATGACCGGTATCCCTGTGACCAGCGACTTAACGGCACCGTAAACAAGAATTGCCCGGCATTCACAGCATCTATAGAGCATCTATACAGGTTTAGGAATGGTATGGATTTCTGATCTTACTCATGGGTAGGTTCTGGCAGTCGTTTCGTTTTAGTTAAGGAGTTCCCCATGTACGACGTGCCACCGGCCGCCCGGCGCCACGCTGGACCCGCCATCGCTCTGGCCGGTGCTGCGGTCATCGCCGTGAGCCCGATCGCGCCGACCCTGCCCGAGATCCACCTGCCCGACGTGCACGTGCCGCAGCTGTCCGCGGCACAGGTCGAACTGGCCGCGATGGCCAACCCGCTGCAGCAGTGGGCCCAGGTCATCGCCGCCACCGTCGACAACCTCGGCCAGCTGGGCGGGCAACTCGGCGCGGACCCGGCACCGGTGCTCAGCCAGATCATCGCCGACCAACTCTCGAACGTCGCTGTCCTTGCGCATGCCGCGCAGCAGACCGTCGGGGCGATCAACGGTTCGATCGCCGGGCTGCCCGCCACATTGCAGTCCGCGGGTGGTCAGCTCGCAGCCGGTGACGTCACCGGTGCTGTGCAGACGGTGGTGTCCTCGGTGTTGCCGGTCGTGCTGAGCCTGGTCGACGGGTTCAACGCGGGATGGCCGGTGGTGGCCAACACCGTGCAGAACCTGGCGAACGTCGTCGCGGCCGTCCCGCAACTCGCGCTCCCCGCGCTGCTGGCGGTCAGTGCTCCGGTCATCTCGCTGGTGAACGCCGGTGCCGCCACCGCACAGCAGGTCGTCGACGCGCTGGGCCAGGGCGACCTCGGTGGCCTGGCCGGCGCACTGATCAACGCCCCCGCGACCCTGACCGGCGCGGTGCTCAACGGGTTTGGCACCTCGCCGCTGGGGCTGCCGTCGGCCGGCCTGCTCTCGCCGCTCGGGGACTTCGGCGAGTTGACCGCCGGCACGATCTCGGGCCTGTTGAACCTGCGCAACATCGTCGCCTCGGCACTGCACGCGCTGCCCGCACCGCCCACCACGCTGAAGGCAGCGCAGGTCACCGCCGCCCCCGCAGCCGAATTGCCCAGCGCCGCACACACCACCGCGGTCACCGTGTCGGTGCCCACGGCCACGGCGCCGGAACACACCCCGGCCGCCGAGTCCGTGTCGCCGTCGAAGAGTGAAAGCGATTCCGCGACACGGAAACCGGACGCAGCGACGAGCGACAAGACCGATAAGGCCGACAAGACCGACAAGGCCGACAAGCCCGCGGAAACGCCCAAGGACAACGCGGCGGCCGACGCGGGCGAGGCGGAGACGTCGCACGAGGCCAAGCCCGCCAAACCGGCCAAGCCGTCTGAGAGCACGAATGAGCACTCCGCGCAGAGTGATTCGGCGGCCAAGTCCGACAGCTCGACCAGCAAGTCCGACACCTCGGACAAGGCGCCCAAGCACGAGAAGCACGAGAAGTCCGAGAAGTAGGAGAAGTAGCCCCCGCCGAGTGGCCAGTTATCAGCGCTTACCTACGCAATAGCGCGTGATAACTGGCCACTCGCGGGACTACCCGCGGGCTTTGGCCCGAGCTTTCGCGCGCGCCCGCAGGCTCGCGTTCAACTCGACCTTGCGCACCCGAACGACTTCCGGTGTCACCTCGACACATTCGTCCTCGGCGCAGAACTCCATCGCCTGCTCGAGGGTGAGCTCCAGCGGCCGGGCCAGCGTCTCGATCACGTCGGCCGTGGACGACCGCATGTTCGTCAGCTTCTTCTCGCGGGTGACGTTGACGTCGAGATCCTCTGCGCGAGGGTTGATTCCGACGACCTGCCCCTCGTAGGTGTCCTGCCCGGGCTCGACGAAGAACTGTCCGCGGTCGGCGAGCTGGATCATCGCGAACGGCGTGATGCTGCCGCTGCGGTCTGACACCAGCGAGCCGGTGTGCCGGGCGCGGATCTCCCCCGCCCACGGCCGGTAGCCGTCGAACACCGCGTTGGCGATCCCGGTGCCGCGCGTGATCGTCAGGAAGTCGGTGCGGAAGCCGATGAGCCCGCGGCTGGGCACGATGAAGTCCATCCGCACCCAGCCCGCCGCGTGGTTGGTCATGTCCTCCATGCGGCCCTTGCGCGCAGCCATCAACTGAGTGATGGCGCCGACGAACTCCTCGGGGCAGTCGATGGTCATCGCCTCGAACGGCTCGTGCAGCTTGCCGTCGATCGTGCGGGTGACCACCTGCGGCTTACCGACGGTCAGCTCGAAGCCCTCGCGGCGCATCTGCTCGACCAGCACTGCCAGCGCCAACTCGCCGCGGCCCTGCACCTCCCAGGCGTCGGGGCGGCCGATGTCGACGACCTTGATCGACACGTTGCCGACCAGCTCCTGATCCAACCGGTTGCGCACCATCCGCGCGGTGAGCTTGTGGCCCGACACCTTGCCCGCCAGCGGCGAGGTGTTGGTGCCGATCGTCACCGAGATCGCCGGTTCGTCGACGGTGATGCGTGGCAGCGCGTGCGCGTGCTCCAGATCGGCGAGCGTGTCGCCGATCATGATCTCGGGCATGCCGGCGACCGCGACGATGTCGCCGGCGACGGCCTCGTCGGTCGGGTTGCGCTCGACGCCGACGGTGGCCAGCAGTTCGGTGATCTTCGCGTTGGTCACCACGGGGACGCCGTCGACCTCACGCATCCACGCGACCTGCTGGCCCTTGCGCAGCTTGCCGTTGTAGATGCGGATCAGCGCCAGCCGGCCCAGAAACGCCGACGCGTCGAGGTTGGTGACGAGGGCCTGCAGCGGGGCCTCGGGATCGCCGGTCGGCGGCGGGATGTGCTCCATCAGCACGTCGAACAGCGGGTCGAGGTTGTCGCCGGCCGGGTTCTCCCCGTTCGCCGGTTCGGTGGTGCTGGCGATGCCTGCGCGGCCCGACGCGTAGAGCGTCGGCAGACCGAGCGCGTCCTCGGCGGCCTTCTGGGCCTCCTCGTCGAGGTCGGAGGCGACGTCGAGCAGCAGGTCGTGGCTGTCGGAGACGACCTCGCTGATCCGCGCGTCCGGCCGGTCGGTCTTGTTGACCACCAAGATCACCGGCAGGTGGGCGGCCAGCGCCTTGCGCAGCACGAACCGGGTCTGCGGCAGCGGCCCTTCGGAGGCGTCGACCAGCAGCAACACGCCGTCGACCATCGACAGCCCGCGCTCGACCTCGCCGCCGAAGTCGGCGTGTCCAGGGGTGTCGATGACGTTGATGACGGTCACGCTGCCGTCCGCGTGGTGTCGGTGCACCGCGGTGTTCTTGGCCAGGATCGTGATGCCCTTTTCACGCTCCAGGTCACCGGAGTCCATGATGCGTTCGGTGGCGTCGTCACCACGGTGTGTCAGGGCGCCCGATTGGCGAAGCATCGCGTCGACCAGGGTCGTTTTCCCATGGTCGACGTGTGCCACGATGGCGACGTTGCGAAAATCCACTGACAGATTGTCGCAGTGCGGTCGGCCAATCACGAAAACGAGAGATGCCCGTCACTTGAAGCCCAGCAAGCTCGCCGACCTCAAACCCAAGAAGAAATGCTGCCGCAGCAAACCGCGGTGCAAGCGCTGCCCCGTCGTGGTGCACGAGGTTCGCAAGGCCGAACGCAACGGGCTGCGCGGCAAGGATCTGACGAAGGTGTTCAAGCGCGCGCGGCGCAAATAGCGCCTACCCCGCCGGCGCCTACGGGTATGACAGGAGCACCAGCACCCGCCCGTCCGGAGGCGGGTCCTCGAAGGCATTTTCGTCGAAGCCGTAGTACTGCTGCTGCGTCTCGGTGATCGCGTCGATGACACGCCCGTGGGTGCGGATCTCGTCGTTGCGGACGTCGTCCATCACCCCGACGAAGTCGGGCACCGACAGCGACTCGGCCAGGAGCAGCGCTTCACCGCCGGACGGAAGATTAACCAGCACACCGGCTCCGGAGAAGTTGTTGCCGCCCCGGCCGGTCCCGCCCGGCGCCCAGTAGACGGGTTTGCCGACGACGTCGCCCTCGACCCGCCGGTACTGGTCCACCGCATCGACCCCGTCGGCGACAGTCACGACGGGCAGCTTGTCGATCGTGCGCAGCTCGTCCCACCACATGTAGGCGATCGGGACGCCGACCACGACGTAGCACATCACCACGAGCATCAGCAGCGGTTTCCACGCCATCTCCCAGCCGAGCTTGCGCGGGGACATACCCTGCGCGGCGGCGTGCGCATCGATGTCGCGGCGGGCGATCCGGAACACGTACCAACTCACCAAGCGCGCCACCGCCATCAGCGCCAGGACGACGAGTCCGACGACGCCCGCCACGCGCCAGTAGAACGTGTTGTCGCCGTGATTGATCGTCATGAGCACCATGACGGCGGGGATCGGCGCGGTGAGCAACAGCAGCAGCGAGTACGACGGATGGCTTATCAGATAGTCGTATTCGACGCGCCACGCGCGGTTGCCGCCGTAGAGGGTGACGTCGCCGATGTCGGCGCTGACCATCGGCGTCCACGACCCGTGTTTCACACGCGGTTTGACGAGCCCGCGGACGAAGAAGAAGCCGCACACCACCGACACCGCGAGCGCGCCCCAGAACACGCCGTCGAGAGACGCGCCGGTGCCCGGGACACCGAACGCCCCGCGGATGTCGATGAGTTTCGCGATGAAGGATGTCAGCGGCACCGCGAAGAACAGCTCCACCAGCCACATCTGCACCAGTTGCGGTACGCGAGCGCCGATCCGGTCGAACGCGAGCACACCTCGCCAGATGACGCGCAGCACACGCATGGCTTGGAACACTAGCCGCGTTCACAGGCTATGAGCAGGGTGCACTCGTATTGTCGACAGCATCCCCGATCAGAGGGAGGTAGTTGATCGTGGCGTACGAGATTTCCGCCCTGGTACTCATCGGACTGCTCGCAGCCGCGGCAGTCGCGGCGATCTACATCGGATTACTCAACTGGATGGGCGCGTCCTACGTAGTGCGGTGCGCGACCTGTCACCACCTGACGCTGTCGTCGACCAACCGTTCGCGCGAAACCTGCGTCCACTGCCGCCATCCGGCACTGATGCATCCGATCTACGCGCTACATCATCACGCGGGGGTCCGAGTCGTCGACGACGGGCTGCGCTACTAGCCGCCCAGCGCGAGCTTCAGGTCGGCCACCCAGGCGCGGTCGGCGGGAACCCAAGCGAGACAATCGAGTTCGTCAGCAGTGACCCAGCGCAGCGCGCGGTGGTCGTTGGGGTGCAGCGTGCCCCCGGTCTGAGTGACGAGATAGGCCCGCAGGAACGTCGCCGGGCCCAGCGCGACGTCGGCTCCGAGGCGCGCACCCACCGTTACGTCGACGCCGAGTTCCTCGGCCAGTTCACGCGCCAGCGCGGCCTCGTCGCTCTCCCCCGCGGCGACCTTGCCACCGGGCAGTTCCCACAATCCGGCGAGCTCGGGTGGCCGCTCACGCTGGGCGACCAGCAGCGCGGCGCCGTCGATCAGCGCACCGGCGACCACGATCTGATCTGACATCGCGATCGAAGGTATACCGTCAATCGCATGGCTGTGTTAACGGACGACCAAGTAGACGCCGCACTGCCCGACCTGCCCGGCTGGGAGCGCGCCGAGGGCACCCTGCGTCGCTCGATCAAGTTCCCGGCATTCCTCGACGGTATCGACGCGGTCCGCCGGGTCGGCGAGCACGCCGAAGCCAAAGACCATCACCCCGACATCGACATCCGATGGCGCACAGTGACTTTCGCGCTGGTCACGCATTCCGAGGGCGGCATCACCGACAAGGACGTCGAGATGGCCCGCGACATCAACGGGATCGTCGGCCAGTAGCGGCGACCCAGGCCAACGTCGCCAGCGTCGCCACGACGTAGACCAGCCCGGCCCACCCGAGATACCACGGCCGCGAGATCTCCCAGATCGTCGGCTGCGCGAAGCTCAGCAGCCACGGCACCCCGATCAGCGTCAACGCGAGCCAGCCCCAGCCCAACACGCGCGCGCCGAGTCGGGACCGCAGCGGACCGTGCAACAGCCAGATCATCAGCGGGATCAACCACACCCAGTGGTGCGTCCACGAGATCGGCGACAGCAGCAGCCCGAACAGCTGCACCACGACCAGCGCGCCCAGTCGATCCGCCGCGCCGCCGATCGCGCGCCACGCCAGCAGCGCCAGCACCGCGGTCACGGCAATCCCCGCCAGCACCGCAGGCCCGTACTGGGCGTCGTGGCCGAGGATCCGCGAGATCGCGCCCCGCCACGACTGGTTGAACGACGTCCCGATCGGCCCGACGCGGTCGGCGTCGCCCAGCAGATCGAAGAAGTAGCGACGCGTCTGCCCTCCGACGATCAACGCCGAAATGCCAATCGTGGCAAAGAAAGTCACCGCCGAGCAGAGGACGACGCCCCATCGCCGCGCTCCCACGAAGTAGAGCCCGGAAACCGCCGGCGTCAGTTTGATGCCCGCCGCCAGCCCGACCAACAGGCCCGACACCCACCACCGCGTGCTGTACACCGCGTACAGGACCGCCAGCACCAGCAGAACATTGACCTGCCCGTAGTCGAAGGTGCTGCGCAGCGGTTCGATCCAGATGCCGACGGCCGTCCACAGCATCGCGACACGCCGGTCCCCGCCGCCGAGCAGCCGCTGGCTGACCCGCACCACCCCGTACAGCGCGGCGATGATGCCGAGCTGCCACAGGAACGCGACGAGCCCGAACGGCAGCAGGTGCAGCGGGTAGAACACCACCGCCGCGAACGGCGGATACGTGAACGGCAGCGGGAAGTCCGGGGTCTGGTCGGCGTAGACGTAGTCGTAGAGCGCACCGGGACCGTCGAGCGCGCCGGCCCCGCCCACATAGACGTGCAGGTCGACGAAGTTCGCACCGTTGGGCACCAGATACGTCCACGCCAGCCGGGCCGCGATGCTGACCACCAGCAGGATCGGCGCCGCGGCGGCCAGTCGGGAAGGTCCGCGCGGCGCCGACGGATCGGCGGCGGTCGAGGTGTCGATTCGACTGACTCTATAGACGGTCACCGATTCCCTTCGCATCCGTAACGGTTGAATAACCGCCACACGTGTCACTTGAGTAACACCAGTAACTCCGTAGCTTCGGGCGAAGGCGTGCCACACAACCGATTGGGAGAACCATGCACCGCACCAGAAAACTGTTCGTAACCACGATGATTGCCTCGGCGGGAGCGGTGTCGGCTGCTGTTGCGCTGAGCGCCACCGCGGCGGCTCAGCCCGCCCCGCCGGCGCCGGCGCCCAGCGTGCCCGGTCTGCCGTTCATCGAGCAGCTCGCGAATCCTGCCGCCGCCACGCAGCTGATGCAGGGCTTCACCTCGCTGCTGGGCAATGCGCAGGCTCCGGCAGCCGCTCCGGCCGCGGCACCGCCGTCGGCGACGGCCACGGTCACCCTGCCCCAGCCGCCCTCGACGCTGCCCGGCATGCCGGCCGCGCCGCTGAACACGCCGGCGAGCTCGACCGCACCGGCCAACCCGGCGAACCTGCTGTCGAACCTGCCGACCGGCCTGGCGTCACTGCTGCCGCAGAACTCGCCGCTGACGGGTCTGCTGCCGGCCGCCGCGAACGCCGCCCTGCCGAGCGCTCCGGTCGCCGCCGCGCCCGCTGCGGCTGCCGCACCTGCCGCAGCGCCGGCGAGCGTGGCACCGCTGCTGATGCCGCTGTCGGCCCTGCCCTGACAGTGACGGCGACGAAGGCCAACACACCACCACTCGCACACCAAGGGGGAGCCATGTCAGCTCGAAGGATGTTCGCCACCGTCGCCGTCGCGATCGGTTCATCGGCCACGCTGCTCGTCGGCGGCGTGGCCGGTGTGGCCGGGGCACAACCGGCGCCCGCGCCGGCGCCCGCACTGCCGATCGACGTGCTGCAGGCGCCCGGCCTGAGCGCGGTCCAGGGCATCAGCCCGGCGATCCAGCAGGCCGCCGCCGACCCGACCAACGCGGCTTCCACGCTGATGGCCGCCGCCGCGGTGTTCGCCGGCGATGCGATCGCCCCGGCGGATTCGCGCAATGTCGCGTCGGCGGTGAACCAGTTCGTCGCGCACACGCCCGCACCGGGTGCGGTACCGGGCGAGCAGGCCCATCTGCCGGCGGGCATCGACCCGGCACACGCGGTCGGTCCCGTCGAGGCGTTGCCGGCCCCCGCGCCGGCACCCGAAGCGGCCGCCCCGGCTCCCGTTCCGGCCCCCGCACCCGAAGCGGCTCCGGCACCCGAGGCCGCGCCCGCGGCGGCCCCGGGCGCCGCGTTCGGTGCCGACGCCCCGCCCAAGCAGGACTTCCTCTACCCGTCGATCAGCAACGGCTGCCTCAAGGACGGCGGCAACGTGCTGGCCACCGCGATCTCGGTGGCCGGGCCGGCGAAGATCCCGACACCCGGGCCGGGTCCCGGTCAGACGGCCTACGTGTTCACCGCGGTCGGCACACCGGGCCCCGCGGCGGAGCAGACGCTGCCGCTCAACGTCACCTGGGTCAACCTGACCACCGGCAAGTCGGGCAGCGCGACGCTCAAGCCACGCCCGGACATCAACCCGGAGGGGCCCACGACGCTGACGGCCATCGCCGACACCGGATCGGGCAGCATCCTGTCGACGATCTTCGGGCAGGTCACCACCACCGAGAAGCAGTGCCAGTTCATGCCGACCATCGGCTCGACGGTGGTGCCGTGACGGGTCACTCGTTCTCGCGAAACCGACGTTTTGGTCGATCCGCCGGCCCGCGATCGACCATTGCGTCGGTCTGGGATCAGTAAGCCATGAAGAGGATCGCGTCCCGGTCGTAATCGCGACCGGGATGCGCCTCGGACAGGTGGGCCTGGGCCTTCTCGACCAGATCCTCCTCGTCCTTGCCGACGATCGCTTCGCCACACGGGCAGTTCAGGTGCGTCTTCATATCCTCACCTTCGCACAGGTCGCCACCGACAAGCCCAAGATACAGCCCCAAGATAGAGCGATGGACATCTACGACGTCATGCGCACGACCGCCGCGGTGCGCGAGTACACCGGCGAGCCGCTGCCCGACGACGTCCTCGAACGCATCCTCGACAACGCGCGGTTCGCGCCCAGCGGCGGCAACCGGCAGGGCAACCGGGTGATCGCGGTGCGCGATGAGCAGACCCGCGAAGAGCTGATCGCCTGTGCGGTGCCGGCCGCTCAGCGCTACATCGCGCAGGCCCGCAACGGCGAGAGCCCGTGGAATCCGGTGCAGCCCTGCGGTGTCGACGCGCAGACCATCGCGGCGGTCCGGGTGCCCGACCAGTCGCCGCTGCGGACCGCCGAGGTGGTGCTGGTGGTGTGTGTCGACCTCGGCGTCGTGGCGGCGTTCGATCAGCACCTGGACCGGATCGGGCTGATCGCCGGCGCGTCGGTGTACCCGTTCGTGTGGAACATCCTGCTGGCCGCGCGCAACGAGGGTTACGGCGGCGTGTTGACCACCGCAGCGGTGGCGTCGGAGCCCCGCATCAAGGAACTGCTCGGCATCCCCGACACCTATGCCGTCGCGGCGCTGCTGCCGCTCGGCAAGCCGGTCCGCCAGCTGACCAAACTCAAACGTAGGCCGGTGGCCGAGATCGCCACCAGGGAACGGTTCGACGGTCCGGCGCTCGGCCAGGTCGACATCCGGTAACGGTTCTGTCGGCAACGAGACTCGATGTCGGCCGGTCGCTTCCAAGGCCGCACGCACCGTGGGACCGTGGACGGGTGACCTGCACGCTGGGGTACGCCACAGCAAGCACCGCCGAGCAGGGCCTGGACGGTCAGCTCGCGGAGCTCAGCGCTGCGGGTGTCGACCCGCGTCGGGTGTTCACCGACCGACTGTCGGAATCCGCCGACCGGGTGCGCGCCGGGCTGCACGCGCTGCTGAGCTACGCCCGTTCCGGCGACACCGTCATCGTCGTCGGACTCGACCGGCTCGGCCGCACCGGCACCGAGGTGACCCGCACGATCGCCGAACTCACCGAGCGGGGCCTGCGACTGCGCACCCTCAGGGAGGGTCTCGACACCGGGACCGCGACGGGACGTGTCGTGGCAGGCGTCCTCAAGACGTTGGCGCGGCTGGACTCCGACGACGCCGCGCCGGCCCGGCGCAAGGCGGTTCCTAGCCCCTAGCCGCCTTCGCGGCCGCTTTCGCCTGCTTCTTGTACGACCGCACCTTCTCCAGCGATCCGGCGTCGACGACGTCGGCCACCGACATGTACGAACCCGCCTTGCCGTAGTCGCCCGCGGCCTTGCGCCACCCCGTTGGGGTCACGCCGTACTGCTTGCCCAGCAGCGCCAGGAAGATCTTCGCCTTCTGCTCACCGAAGCCGGGCAGCCCCTTGAGCCGACGCAGCACCTCGGCGCCGTCGGGATCGCCGGACGTCCACACCGCGGCGGCGTCCCCGTCGTAGCGATCAACGATCAGCTGCGCCAGCGCCTGGACGCGTTTGGCCATCGAGCCCGGAAACCGGTGTATCGCAGGGGTTTTCGAGCACAGCTCGGCGAACTTCTCGGGGTCATAGTCGGCGATCTCGCGGACGTCGAAGCCACCGAGCCGGTCGGCGATCTTCTTCGGACCGCCGAACGCGTGCTCCATCGGATACTGCTGATCCAGCAACATGCCCGTCAGCAACGCGAACGGGTTGGACTCCAGCAGCGCATCGGCCGCCGGATCTTGCACAAGCTGCAGTTTCGCCACCTCCCCAGTTTAAGGTGGCCCCCATCATGTCGGGCGAGCTCGCACTGGTTCTGGCCGCGGTACTGATCGTGGCCGCGGTCGCCGCCGCAGTCATCGCGGTGCGCACCCGCCGCGTGGTGGCCACGCCGACCGAACGCGCCGTGCACGCCGCGCTGCACACCGCCTCGCTCGCCGCCAGGGCGCTGCGCCGCGGACTGGACACCGACTCCGCGGAAACCGCCGCGCCGTTCCTGCGCGGGCTGACCGGCACCGAAGGAGTCGCCATGTACGGCGGCGACGGCGGACTGCTGGCCCACGACCCACCCGACACCGGCCTGTGGTCCGACGACGTGCTCGACGCCTGCGAACGCGCGGCGGCCGAGTCGATCTCCGGGGAGCGCCGCGTGCTCACCCACGCCAGGACCTGGGCGGTCGTCGCGCAACCGTTGTTCGCCGAGGGCAGCGAGGTCGTCGGCGTGCTGGTCGTGGTGACCACCCACTCCCCCGCGCCCGGCCTGCTCGGCGCGGTCGGCGAGGTCGCCCGCTACGCGGCCAGCCAGATCGAACTCGCCGAACTCGACGCCTCCCGCGCCCGCCTCGACCGCGCCGAGGTGCTCGCGCTGCGCGCCCAGATCAGTCCGCACTTCATCTACAACGCGCTCAACACGATCGCGTCGTTCGTGCGCACCGACCCCGACCGCGCCCGCGAGCTGATCCTCGAATTCGCCGACTTCACCCGCTACTCGTTTCGGGCCGCCGGGCAGTACACCACGCTGTCGGACGAACTGCGCAACATCGACCGCTACCTGACGCTGGAACGCGCCCGTTTCGGCGAAGCCCTGAAGGTCAAACTGCAAGTCGCCCCCGAGGTGCTCAACGTCGTGGTGCCGTTCCTCGCGCTGCAGCCGTTGGTGGAGAACGCCGTCCGACACGGTTTCGCCGGCCGCGGCGGCGGCGAGATCGAGATCATCGCCCGCGACGAGGGCTCGGACTGCGTGATCACCATCGAAGACGACGGCGTCGGGATGGATCCGGAGATGCTACGGGCCGGGCCCGGTGACGCGCTGGCCGACGGGTCGCCCACGGCCAACAGTCATTCCGCGCACGTCGGGCTGACCAATGTCGATCATCGGCTGCGCGCGGCGTTCGGCAACGATTACGGTCTGGTGGTCGAGACGGCGATCGACGCCGGCACGCGGGTGGTCATGCGGGTGCCCAAGTTCCGGTCGGGCGTGCGGGCCAGCGGAGGAGCGTTCGGGTGAGCAGGTTATCGGTGCTTGCGGTCGACGACGAGGCACCCGCGCTCGACGAGCTGGCCTACCTGCTGGAGCAGCACGGCGACATCGGCGACGTGCTGCGCTGCGGCGACGCCACATCGGCGCTGCGCGAACTCAACCGCCGTGCGTTCGACGCGATCTTCCTCGACATCAACATGCCCGGGCTGTCGGGCATCGAGCTGGCCAAGGTGCTGGCCAACTTCTCGCACCGGCCCGCGGTCGTGTTCGTCACCGCGCACGACGACAAGGCCGTCGCGGCGTTCGACGTCGGCGCGCTGGACTACCTGCTCAAGCCGATCCGGCAGGAACGCCTCGACGAAGCCGTGCGCCGGGTACTGGCCGCGCGCTCGGTCGAATCGGCCGAGTCCACCACCGACGACGACGTCATCCCCGCCGAACTCGGCGGCGTCACCCACCTGGTGCCGCGCGACACCATCGGCTGGGTCGAGGCCGAGGGCGACTACGCGCGGCTGCACTCGGCGTCGGGCTCACACCTGGTGCGGATACCGCTCAGCACACTCGAAACCCGTTGGCGTGACAAGGGTTTCCAGCGGGTCCACCGGTCCTATCTGGTGGCGCTGCGCATGGTCACCGGCCTGCGCACCAGCGACGGCGCGGTGCTGGTGCGGCTGCGCGCCAACGGCGCCTCCCCCGCGGTCGAAATTCCGGTCAGCCGGCGCCAGGCGCGCGAGCTGCGCGACCGCGTCGTCCGGGACCCGATGCGCAATCTGAGGCCCGATGACTGAGCCGGGACGCCCGCAACGCCAACGCGTCGTGCTCGGCCAGCGCCGCGGCGCCCGCATGGTCCGCACCCGCGTCGAGGTGCAGGAGCAGACCCAGGTCGGTGACGCGCTGGTGCGCGGCCTGATGCGCGCCCAGCTCGGCCTGGCCTTGCGCCTGGCGGCGGTCGTCGTCTGTGTGGTCGTCGCAATCCCGTTGCTGAACGCGGCTTTTCCCGATCTGGCCGCGATCACCGTGTTCGGCGTGCGGCTGAACTGGCTCGTCATGGGCGTGTTCGCCTATCCCCTGCTCTACGGCGTCGGCAGGCTCTACGTGCGCCTGGCCGAACAAGGTGAGCGCGATTTCGTCGGCGTCGTCGACAGCGAACCATGACCGGCTCCCCGTTGACGGCCGCCGCCCTGCTCGCGGCCGCGGTGGCCACCGTCGCGATCGGCTTCTACGGTGTCCGGCTCTCCCGCACCACCTCCGACTTCCTGGTGGCTTCCCGCAGTGTCGGGCCCCGCTGGAACGCCGCGGCGATTTCCGGTGAATACCTCTCGGCTGCCTCGTTTCTCGGCGTCGCCGGGCTGATCGCCAAGTACGGCGCCGACGCGTTGTGGTATCCGGTCGGGTTCACCGCGGGCTATCTCGGACTGCTGCTGTTCGTCGCGGCACCGCTACGGCGGTCCGGCGCGTACACGGTCCCCGACTTCGCCGAGTTCCGACTCGGCTCGGCGCGGCTGCGCAAGGTCGCCATGCTCGTGGTGGTGGTGATCTGTGTCTTCTACCTGGTCCCGCAGTACCAGGGCGCCGGGCTGGCGCTGAAAACGCTTCTGCGCGTGCCCGTCTGGCTCGGACCGCTGGTGGTCGGCGCGATCGTGATCGCCAACGTGGTGGCCGGCGGCATGCGGTCGATCACGTTCGTGCAGGCGTTCCAGTACTGGCTCAAGCTGACCGCCGTCGCGATCCCCGCGCTGGCGCTGCTCGGCCTGTTCTTCTCGGGCGGCGGCGAACTCGGCGGGCCGCTGCCCCCCACGGTCAACCAGCAGACCACGGTCGCCATCGAGACCGACGTGGTGGTGCAGGTCGCCCAGCCCGCGGGCATCACGGTCAGCGGCACCCTCGACGGCAATCCGGTTGACCAGCAACCGATCCCGACGCCCGGTGAGCACACGCTCGGCGCCGGCTCGACGCTCACCCTGGCCGCCGGCGCGTCCACCCCGGTGGTGGCCGGTGCACCGACCACCGGCACCGAGTGGATCGCCTCAGGCGGCGGGCTCGGCGGCGGCCATCCGCTCTATCAGGTGCTGTCGATCATCGTCGCGACGTTTCTGGGCACCATGGGCCTGCCGCACGTGCTGGTCCGGTTCTACACCAACCCCGACGGCCGCCAGGCCCGGCGCACCGCGCTGGCGGTGATCATGCTGCTGTCGTTGTTCTACCTGTTCCCAACGCTTCTCGGCGCGTTCGCCCGGCTCTACGTGCCCCAACTGCTGATCACCGCCAACGCCGACGCCGCGGTGCTGCTCGCGCCCGGCTCGGCGATCGGCGGCCCGGTCGGCGACCTGCTCGCCGCGCTCGTCGCGGCGGGCGCGATCGCGGCGTTTCTCGCCACGTCGTCGGGGCTGCTGGTCAGCATCGCCGGCGCCCTGTCGACCGACGTGCTGCGCGGCCGGGTCCGGGACTTCCGCATCGCCGCGATCGTCGGCGGGTTGATCCCGATCCCGCTGTCACTGGCGACCACCGGCAGCCTCGAGTTGTCGCGCAGCGTCGGGCTGGCGTTCGCCGTCGCGGCGTCCACGCTGTGCCCGCTGTTGGTGCTGGGCATCTGGTGGCGCGGGCTCACCGCGGTCGGCGCCGGCTGCGGGCTGGCCGTCGGCGGCCTGCTGTCGGGCACGGCGGTGACGCTCGCGGTCACCGGCGCGATCGACGAGGACGCGCTCGGCGGATGGCCCGCGGTGATGATCGGCTACCCCGCGGCCGTCAGCGTGCCCGTCGCCTTCACGACGATGATCGCGGTGAGCCGCATGACCCGGGCGTCCGCACCCGCGGGCGTCGCGCAGATCTTCGCCCGCATGCACGTGCCGGAACGCCTCGGCATGGGCGTGGAACGCCTGCCCCGGGCCTGACGGGAGAATCTGCCCGCCGCTCATCGTCGACGATCGACCGTTCACCGCACCGGTGCCGGGCTTCGGCGCGTGGACCGTCCTGCCTATGGGTATGTGACGTGCATCTCATCTAGCTTCGGCAGCTGAGCCGTTCACACCCCGAGTCAGGAGTTCGTGATGCCCCAACTAGACATGCCGCACCGGGACACCCCGGTCAGCGGCGCCGAATTCCGGGCCGTGCAGGCCAGCCCGGAGTTTCAAGATCTCCGCCGTCGGTTGCGCCGCTTCGTCTTCCCGATGAGCGCGGTGTTCCTCATCTGGTACGCGGCCTACGTGATGCTGGGCGCGTTCGCCCACGACTTCATGGCCATCCAGGTGTGGGGCAACATCAACGTCGGGCTGCTGATCGGGCTCGGCCAGTTCGTTTCGACGTTCATCATCACCGGGATCTACGTCCGCTTCGCCAACCGCGATCTCGACCCGCGGGCCGAGGCGATCCGCAACAAGCTCGAAGGCGGTGCGGTATGACCACGCTGCTCGCCCAGGCCGACACCACCGTCGGCAACCCCGCGGCCAACATCGGCATCTTCGCGCTGTTCGTCGCGGTCACGCTCTACATCGTGATCCGCGCCAGCAAGAAGAACGCGACCGCTGCGGAGTTCTTCACCGCCGGCCGCTCGTTCACCGGGCCGCAGAACGGCATCGCGATCTCGGGTGACTACCTGTCGGCTGCCAGCTTCCTCGGCATCGCCGGCGCGATCGCCGTGTACGGGTACGACGGCTTCCTCTACTCCATCGGCTTCCTCGTCGCCTGGCTCGTCGCCCTGCTGCTGGTGGCCGAATTGCTCCGCAACGCAGGCAAATTCACGATGGCCGACGTACTGAGCTTCCGGCTCAAGCAACGCCCGGTCCGGTTGGCCGCGGCCACCACGACGCTGGCGGTCTGCCTGTTCTACCTACTGGCGCAGATGGCCGGCGCCGGCGGTCTGGTCGCGCTGCTGCTCAACGTCACCAGCGACTTCGGCCAGGCCGTGGTGATCGCCGTCGTCGGTCTGCTGATGATCGTCTACGTGCTGATCGGCGGCATGAAGGGCACCACCTGGGTCCAGATCATCAAGGCCGTGCTGTTGATCGGCGGCGCGGCGCTGATGACGGTGTGGGTGCTCGGCAAGTTCGGCGCGAACTTCTCTGAGATCCTCGGCGCCGCGCAGTCCGCGGTGTCCGGTTCGAGCAGCGAGGCCGTCGCCGCCCGCGACGTGCTCGCCCCCGGCGCGCAGTATGGCGCGTCGCTGACCTCGCAGATCAACTTCATCTCGCTGGCGCTGGCGCTGGTGCTCGGCACCGCGGGCCTGCCGCACGTGCTGATGCGCTTCTACACGGTGCCGACGGCCAAGGAGGCCCGCCGCTCGGTGGTCTGGGCGATCGCGCTGATCGGCGCGTTCTACCTGTTCACCCTGGCGCTGGGCTACGGCGCGGCCGCGCTGGTCGGCCCCGACACGATCCTGGCCGCACCCGGCGGACAGAACGCCGCGGCGCCGCTGCTGGCCTTCGAACTGGGCGGGGTGATCCTGCTCGGGATCATCTCGGCGGTGGCCTTCGCGACGATCCTCGCGGTGGTCGCGGGGTTGACCATCACCGCGGCGACGTCGTTCGCCCACGACATCTACGCCAGCGTGCTCAAGAGCCACCGGGTGACCGAGGCCGAGCAGGTCCGGGTCTCGCGGATCACCGTCGTGGTGCTCGGTGTGCTCTCGATCGGCCTGGGCATCCTGGCCGCCGAGCAGAACATCGCGTTCCTGGTGGCGCTCGCGTTCGCGGTGGCCGCTGCGGCCAACCTGCCGACGATCATCTACTCGCTGTACTGGCCGCGGTTCAACACCCGCGGCGCGCTGTGGAGCATGTACGGCGGCCTGATCTCGACGATCCTGCTCATCGTGTTCTCCCCGGCCGTGTCCGGATCCAAGACCGCGATGCTGCCCAATGTCGACTTCGCGTGGTTCCCGCTGGCCAACCCCGGCATCGTGTCGATCCCGCTGGCGTTCTTGCTCGGCATCGTCGGCACACTGAGCTCGCCGGACCGCGGCGATCCCGACATCAACGCCGAGTTCGAGGTCCGCTCCCTGACCGGCGTCGGCGCCGAGAAAGCCGTCGCTCACTGAGCTGATCGGGATTAGGGTGCCCGCCGAGGTGGTTATCAACAAGCGTGCTTGAAACCGCCTCGGCGGGTCCTCGTGTGACCGCCCACCGCATCGCGTTCCCGCTGCTGGCGTACGCGTTCGCCGCGATCATGCTCGGCACCACGATGCCGACGCCGATGTACGCGCTCTACGGCGAGCAGATGCACTTCAACGTGCTCACCACCACCGTCATCTACGCGGCGTATGCGGGCGGCGTGCTGTTCGCGCTGTTGGCGTTCGGCCGATGGTCGGACGCGATCGGACGGCGCCCGATGCTGCTCGGCGGCGTGGTCGCCGCACTGATCAGCGGCGGGGTATTCCTGGTCGCGGATTCGGTGCCGGCGCTGCTCGTCGCGCGGGTGTTCTCCGGATTGTCGGCCGGTGTCTTCACCGGCACCGCGACGGCGGCGGTCATCGAGGCCGCCCCGCCGCAGTGGCGCAGCAGGGCCGCGGCCGTCGCCACGGTCGCCAACATCGGCGGTCTGGGCGCCGGGCCCATCGTGGCCGGAGTCCTGGTGCAGTACGCACCGCAACCCCTGCACCTGAGCTTCGTCGTGCACATCGTGCTCGCCGCCCTTGCCGGGGTCGCGGTGCTGCTGGTGCCGGAGACGTCGCCGCGGTCCGGCCGGCTCGCCGTGCAGCGGCTGTCGGTGCCCCCGGAGGTGCGGGCGGTGTTCATCCTGGCCGGCATCGCGGGCTTCGCCGGGTTCGCCGTGACGGGCCTGTTCGCCGCGGTCGCACCGTCGTTTGTGGTCGACGTCGTCGGCATCGGCAACCACGCGGTGGCCGGGCTGATCGCCGGTTCCGTGTTCGCCGCGTCCGCGCTCACCCAGGTCCTCACCAATACGATGGCACCACAGCGGGCGCTGGCCCTGGGCTGCGCGATCCTCGTCGCCGGAATGGTGATCCTCGCTGTCGCACTGCAACTTTCGTCGCTCATCGGGCTCGTCGCCGCGGCCGTGGTGTCCGGCGCCGGGCAGGGCATGAGCTTCAGCCGAGGACTGGCCGCCATCTCCGAGAGCAGCCCGGCCGAGCGGCGCGCCGAGGTCAACTCGACGTACTTCGTCATCGGCTACGTGGCGATCTCGGTGCCGGTGGTCGGCGTCGGGGTGGCCGCGCAGCACTGGGGTTTACGCGTTGCGGGCGTCAGTTTCGCGGTGGGCGTGGCCGTGCTCGCGGCGATCTGCCTCGCCGCGATCCTGGTCCGAGAGAGGCGCTAGGTCAGCCGCTCTTGCGCCGGAACTCGCGGCGGTTCTCGACCGGCCCGTGTGCCCGCGGCTGCTTGGCTCCGCCGTCCGTGTGTGCGGCGCCGCCGGCGGCCTTGGCGTTCTTGCGCTCCAGCGCTTCCCGGAACTTCCGCTTGGTGTCGTCTTCCGGTGCATCCGATGCCATGACGGCAGCGTAGCTCTAACGCCTCCCCGGCGGCATCCCATATACGTGAGAGATCCCCAGCGTCATCACCACCCGCCGGTCGTCGACCATGGCGCGGCGGTAGTCGTCCCAGTCCGGGTGTTCCCCGGCGATGTTGCGGTACAACGCGATCAGCGCCTCGACGGTGTCGTCGTCGGGGGCGGCGGCCGGCGGGGTGAGCACCGCGTCACCCTCGGCGACCGCGTACGCCCAGCCGTCGTCAGAGCTGACGTGGATCGACGCGCGCGGGTCGCGTCGCATGTTGCGGGTCTTGGCGCGGGGTTCGGTGATCGACACCTGGATGGTCAGCGCCCGCGGATCGAAGTAGTACGACACGTTTGACAATTGCGGCCTGCCGTCGCGTTTGATGGTCGCGAGAACCCCCAGCGAATTCCCACCGATCAGCGCGAGCAGCATGTCGTCGAACACGTGGCGTCCCATGACGAAAGACTACGTCTGTTCATAACCCAGCGTCCTTACCATTGACATGTGACCGATCTGATCGACGGCAATGTTCTCGAGGGCGTCTCGGCCACCACGCTGTGGACGCTGCACAACCGGGCCAGCGAGGCCAAGCGGTCCGACGGGGTGATCCGCGACCCGTGGGCGGTCACGCTGTTCGACGCGATCGACTACGACTATCGCAAGTTCGGCAAGCCCAACCAGTCGCACGGGCTGCGCGCGGTCGCCTTCGACACCGTCACCCGCCAGTACCTCACCGAGCATCCCCAGGCAGAGGTGGTGGCGCTCGCCGAGGGCCTGCAGACCAGCTTCTGGCGCCTCGACCGGCTCGGCGTCCTCGACGAAGTGACCTGGTACTCAATCGATTTGCCGCCGGTGATGGCGCTGCGACGCAAGCTGCTGCCGCGTGAAGACCGCGTCGTAGAGCTCGCGCAGTCCGCCCTGGACCGCAGCTGGATGGACCAGGTGGACGGTTCGGAGGGCGTGTTCATCACCGCTGAAGGCCTGCTGATGTACCTCGACCCCGACGACGCGCTGAACCTGATCCGCGATTGCGCGGCCCGTTTCCCCGGCGGCCGGATGATGTTCGACTCGGTGCCGCGCTGGTTCAGCGTGCGCACCATGCAGGGCAAACTGAAACTCTCCGACCGCTACACCGCGCCGCCGATGCCGTTCGGCATGTCGCCGGACGACGCGGTCGCGCTGGCCGGCCACATCCCGGGCGTGCGCGCCGCCCATGACATCGCGATGCCGCGCGGCCGCGGCCTGTTCACGGTGCTGGCCTCTCCGCTGTGGGACCGGGTCGGTTTCCTGCGCCGCGGCCGCCCCAGCCACACCCTGCTGGAGTTCGCGTCGTGACGCGGTATGCGGCGTTCCTGCGGGGCGTCAACGTCGGCGGGGTGAACCTGAAGATGGCGGAGGTCGCCGCCGCACTCGAGGGCGCCGGATTCACCAATGTGCGAACGATTCTCGCCAGCGGCAACGTGCTGCTGGACAGCAGAGCCGGCACTGATGCGGTACGCACCAAGGCGCAGAAGGCGCTGCGCGACGCGTTCGGTTACGACGCCTGGGTGCTGGCGTACCCGATCGATGCGGTGGCGGCGATCTCCGCAGCGTTCCCCTTCGAGCGCGAGGTGGACGGCCACCACTCCTACGTGACGTTCGTGACCGACGAGCAGGTGCTCGACGAGCTCGCCGCGCTCGCCGACGGCGCCGGCCCGCACGAGAAGATCGAGCGCGGCGACGGCGTCATCTACTGGCAGGTGCCGCGGTCGACAACGCTGGAGACCACGATCGGCAAGACCATGGGCAAGAAGCGGTACAAGTCGTCGACCACCACCCGCAACCTGCGCACGCTGGACAAAGTCCTGCGCTAGTACCCTCGCTGGCGTGAGCTCCTCGCCCAAGGTCGACGGGTCCGCGCTGAGCGGGGTTTCCGAGACCGCGCTGATGACGCTGCAGGTACGTGCCACCGAGGCGCGCCGCCCGGACGCCCTCATCGACGATCCGATGGCGATCACGCTCGCCGACTCGATCGACTTCGACTACGCGAAGTTCGGCTCGTCGCGCCGCCAGGACATGGCCGTGCGGTCGATGGCGTTCGACAAGGAGACGCGCCGCTATCTCGGCGACCACCCGCGCGCGACGGTGGTGGCGCTCGCCGAGGGCCTGCAGACCAGCTTCTACCGCCTCGACGCCGCCGGCGTCGGCCACGAATTCCGTTGGCTGACAGTGGATTTGCCGCCCATGGTGGAGCTTCGCCAGAAGCTGCTGCCGCCGTCGGACCGGATTCGGATGCTGGCCCAGTCGGCGCTGGACTTCAGCTGGATGGACCAGGTGGACGCTTCCGACGGCGTGTTCATCACCGCCGAGGGGCTGCTGATGTACCTGCAGCCCGACGAAGCGCTGGGGTTGATCGGCGAATGCGCGCGCCGCTTCCCCGGCGGCCGGATGATGTTCGACCTGCCGCCCGCGTGGTTCGCCCGGCTGATCAGCCGGGGCCTGCTGCGGCCGTCGCTGAGCTACCGGGTGCCGCCGATGCCGTTCTCCATGACCCCGTCGCAGGTCGCCAACCTGGTCAACGAGATCCCGGGGATCCGCGCCGTGCACGACGTGCCGCTGCCGCCCGGCCGGGGCGCGGCACTGAACGCGGCGCTGTGGACGATGCAGCGCCTTCCGCTGTTCGACCCGGTCCGGCCGGTGTTCACACTGCTCGAGTTCGGTTAATCGAACGCCATCTCGACGTAGCGCAGCGCGCCGGCCTTGTCGATTCCGAGCGCCTTGGCCGCCGACACGAAGGTGTGCGCGGCCGCGGCCATCGCCTCGTCCGCCGGGTCGGCGCGGGCGATGAACGTGCCGAACCGGCCGCGGGTCTCGACGATGCCGGCGGCCTCGAGTTCCCGGTAGGCCCGCGCGACCGTGTTCACCGCGAGGCCGAGCTGACCGGCCAGTTCCCGCACGGTGGGCAACCTGGTTCCCGGCGGCAGCCTGCCGTCGCGCACGCCGTCGATGATCTGCGTCCTGAGCTGGTCGAACAAGGCGCCTGACGTGCGCTGATCGATGCGTACCCAATCCCCCAAGTTGGCCACGTGTTCAGTATTACGCAGAGCCGCTAGTTTGGTCATGTGCAAGTAGCGGTCCTCAGCGGTGCGGGTATCTCCGCCGAGAGCGGGGTGCCGACGTTCCGCGACGCCGAGACCGGGCTGTGGGCGAAGGTCGACCCCTACGAGATCTCCAGCTCGGACGGCTGGCGCGCCCACCCCGAGCGGGTGTGGGCGTGGTACCTGTGGCGCCACTACATGATGGGTGCGGTGCAGCCGAACAACGGCCACCGCGCGGTCGCCGCCTGGCAGGACTACGCCGACGTGCACGTCGTCACCCAGAACGTCGACAACCTGCATGAGCGCGCGGGCAGCAAGAAGGTCTACCACCTGCACGGTAGCCTGTTCGAATTCCGTTGCGACCGTTGCCAAGTCGGCTATGAGGGTGAGCTTCCCGAGATGCCCGAGCCGGTGGAGACGGTCGACCCGCCGCGCTGCGTGTGCGGCGGGATGATCCGTCCCAGCGTGGTGTGGTTCGGCGAGGCGCTGCCCGAGGACGCGTGGCAGCGGTCGGTCGAAGCGGTCACCGGCGCCGACCTGGTCGTCGTGGTCGGCACGTCGTCGATCGTCTACCCCGCTGCCGGGTTGCCGGAGTTCGCGCTGGCCAACGGCATTCCCGTCATCGAGGTCAATCCCGAGCGCACCCCGCTGTCGGACTCCGCGACGGTGTCGCTGCGCGAACCGGCGGCCGCCGCGCTGCCGACGCTGCTGCAGCGCCTGCCCGCACTGTTGGACTAGCCCGCGGGCCGCACAGCGCGGCCGATCGCAACCTCGGCGACCGGCAACGGCGCCCACCGCGGCATCGTCCATTCCCGCCGTTTGCCGGCCACCTGGAAACCGGCGGCGACGATGCTGTCCTCGGTGTGGCGGTGGGTGTGGCAGTTCCCGAGCAGCCGGGGCCACACGGTCGCGTCGGCGATCCGTTGCAGGCGCGCCCGCGCGCCGTCGCCGGCGATGTGCTCGAGATAGCGCAGTTCGCCACCCGGCCGCAGCAGCGAAAGCAGCTGCCGCAGAACGCTTTCCGGTTCCTCGACCGAGCACAGCACCAGCGAGCAGACCACCGCGTCGAACGGCTGAGTGCCGGCGGCCATGAACTGCTCGACGGTGTCGGTGCGGACGGTGACCGGTATCGGCGCGGTGGCGGCGGCGCGCTGCGCCTGTTCGGCGAGCCGGCGCTCGGGTTCGACGGCCACCACCTCGGTCACCGTGTCCGGGTAGAACTCGAAGTTCGTCCCGGTGCCCGCGCCGACCTCGAGCACCCGGCCGGTCAGCCCGTCGAGGTTCTCGCGGCGCAACCGCCGGATGGCGTCGGTCTCGTGGGCGGACAGCACCGTCCACAGCTTGGCGAAGAACGGGTTATCGACTGTGTTCGACATCGAGCAGTCCCTTCAGTTTCGCGACGGATGCCTGGGCCGGTGCGTCGCGGTCGATGACTCCCAGCGTGATGTGTCCCAGGCACACCGCGGCCAGCACGCGATCGGTGAAGTCCTCGGCATCGCCCCACGGCAGATACGGTTTGGAGATCAGCATGGCCGCCACACCGTGTGCGACGGTCATCAACTCGAGCGCCGCGGCGGTGGCGTCGCCGGGCGGGTAGATGCGCTCGGCCATCAGCTGCTCGACCGTGTGCCGCAGGTGCACGAACGCCGAACTGTTCAGCGCCACGTCCACATCGCTGCCCGGCCGGCTCTCGCCCATCGTCGCGATGCGGTAGAGCTGTGGGGTTTTCATCGCGAACCGCACATAGGCGAGGCCCTGCGCGCGCAGCACCTCGATCGTCGACGGCTGACCGGCGGCGACCGACTGCATTTCCTCGTCGAGCTTCTCGAAGTACCGCGCGCACACCGCGTCCAGCAGCGCGTCCTTGTCGGCGAAATGCAGATAGATCGACGGCGGTGTCACGCCGACCCGCTGCGCCACCGACCGGATCGACACGTCCTTGGCGTGACCGGTCTCGAGCAGCAGATCGGTGGTCGCGTCGAGGATCTCGTCGCGCAACTGCTCGCCGGCACCCCGTGGTGCACGCCGCCGCTTGATGGTGTCCGGCTTCATCTTGTCGCCGCCGATTCCACCGTTCGTTCCTCGGAGCGAGCCGAGCCGGACTCGCTGATCCCGATCCGTTCGTGCAGCCGGGCCAGCGGCTTCGGCGCCCACCAGTTCCACCGGCCGAGCAGATGCATGAACGCGGGCACCAGCGCCATGCGCACCAGTGTCGCATCCGCGAGCACCGCGAGCGTCAACCCGACGCCGAACGTCCGCATGAACGACACCTCCGCGGCGATCAACGCGGCGAACGAGATCGACATCAGCAGCGCCGCCGCGGTGACGACGCGACCGGTCCTGGCCAGACCGAGCGCGACGCTCTCGTCGTTGCGTGACTGCGGTGACGCGTCGGTGTGCGCCGACGCGAGCCAGTACTCGCGGATCCGCGACACCAGGAACACCTCGTAGTCCATCGACAGTCCGAACGCGATGCAGAACAACAGCACCGGCATGTTGGCCACCAGCGTTCCGGTCGGTGTGGTGCCCAGCGCGCCCAGGTGCCCCTCCTGGAAGATCCAGACCAGCGCGCCGAATGCGGCGGTCAGCGATAACACGTTGAGCACCAACGCTTTCAGCGGCAGTATCACGCTTCCGGTCAGCAGGAACAGCAGCACGAAGGTGATCACCGCGATCACCCCGAGCACCATCGGCAGCCGCGAGGTGATGGCCGAGGAGCTGTCCCTGTTGATCTGCGCGACCCCCGTCACCTGGACCGGGACGTCACCGGGGGTGGCCACGTCGTGCAGCCGGTTCAGCTGGTCCTCGGAGGCGTCGCTGAACAACGGCGCAGTACTGGTCACGGTCAGGAAGGCGCTGCCGTCCTTGGCGCCGGTCGCCGCCGACGGTGGGCCGACGCGGCGGCCGTCTTCGAAAGTTCCGCCGGGCGCCGAGACCGACGACACGTCGGGCACCCGCGAGAGGTCCGCGGCGTAGCGGTCGAGGTCGCCAGGCCTCAGGTCGCGGGTGTCGGGGATGACGACCGTGGCGTTCTGCGCGGAGTCGACGGCGAAGTTGGTGCGCAGATCGTCACCGACCTGTCGCGCCGACGCCGTGATGGGCAGCACGCGGTCGTCCGGAAACCCCCATTTGGCGCCGAGGAACGGTGCGCCGAGGAGCAGCAGCAGCGCCACGATCAACACCCCGATCGGAACGGCGCGGCGCATCGCGTATTTGGTGCAGCGGTACCAGAACGTCTGCTCGGCGGGTTTGCGCACCGGCTCCGGCCTGCCGAACAGCCGGCGCACGAACCGCCGCACGTCCAGCGCGTCGAGCCGGTCGCCGAGCAACACGATCGCTGCGGGTGCCACCACCACGGCGGCGACGGCGGCGAAGGTGACCACCGCGATCCCGGCGTAGGCGAACGATTTGAGGAAGTACATCGGGAACAGCACCATCGCGACCATCGACAGCGCGACGGTCAACGCCGAGAACAACACGGTCCGCCCCGCGGTCGCCATGGTGCGCAGCAGCGCGCGCTCCGGATCCGCGCCGTCGGCCAGCTCGTCGCGGTACCGGCTGATGATCAGCAGCGTGTAGTCGATCGCCAGCGCCAGCCCCATCGCCACCGACAGATTGAGCGCGAAGATCGACACGTCGGTGACGAAGGTGACCCCCCGCAGCACGGCCATCGACCCCAGGATCGCGAAGCGCCGATCGCCAGCGGCAACGCCGCGGCCAGCAGGCCGCCGAACACCCACACCAGCGCCACGAAGCACAGCGGGATCGCGATCGCTTCCATCCGCAGCAGGTCTTTTTCGCTCTGCCCGTTGATCTGCACGTAGGTCATCGCCTCGCCGCCGGCGCGCACGGTGACGCCGTCGCGATCGTGCACGAGCCGCTCGGTGAGTTCCTTGGCGTGATCCTGCGCGCCGCTCTCACCGCCGGTGATGCCCGCGACGATCAGCCCCGTCTTGCCGTCCTTGCTGATCAGCGCGGGCGCGGCGGGACCCGGCGCGGTCCACGCCGAGGTGACCTGAGCGACGTATGGCGAGGCGGCGAGTTCGTCGACCAGCTCGGTGCCCACCGCGCGTGCCTGCGGGCCGCGCACGTCGCTGTCGGAGGTCACGCTGATGATCAGCTCCATGTCGCCCTGACCGAACTTGTCCACCAGCAGTTGGGTGGCGCGTGCGGATTCCGACGTCGGGTCCTGGAATCCGCCGGCCGACAGGTGCTTGGCGACGGGTACGCCGAAGATGCCGCAGGCCACCATGACCAGTGCCGCAACCGCGATGATGCGCCGGGGCGCCCCGATGGCCAGGTGGGCGATTCGTTGGAGCACGCCGTCCTCCGCTCGATGGCTAACGGCGCTAACTTAACAACGGTAAGTCGACTGCTTCAACGCGCCCTCACTCCGGACACGGTTCGGACGCTGGATACGTTCAGTGCAAAACCTGTCGATGAGTTGTGAAGTGTCTGCTAGTCGTAATCACCATGACTGCGCCAGACACGACGACACTCACCCACGGGATCACCACGCGGCCGGACTCCGCCGCCGACATCGGCCTGTTGATCCTGCGCATCGGCGTCGGTGCGGCGATCCTTCAGGCCGGGCTCATCAAGGCCTTCGACTTCAGCGCGACGGTCGGCTTCATGGAGCAGGCCGGCTGGCGACTGCCCGGCCTGGCCGCCGCCATGGTCACCGCGGCCGAGACGCTCGGCGGCCTGGGCCTGATCCTCGGCGGGCTCACACCGCTGGCGGCGTTTGCGGTGATCTCGGCGATGGTCGACGCCTGGGCGGTCAACGTCTCGGGGGCCGCCTTCTGGTCCGACCCGTTCAACGTGCCCTTCCTGATCGGGCTGGGCGCCGTCGGCCTGCTGTTCCTCGGCGCGGGCGCCTACTCACTCGACGCCAAGGTGCTGGGCCGGACACACTGGGGAACCCGCGTCGCGGTCGGACTGCTCATCGCGGCGGTGGCCGCAGCAATCCTCACCTGGGTGGCGCTGCTGGGCACGAACCCTATCCACTTCAGCAATCCGGGCTAGCCGAACCCCGCCTGCCCGCCGAGTGTGCGGTTTCGTACGCGACCCGCCGGTGCAGCGGACGGAACCGCACGCTCGCGCACTGGACCAGCTAAATCCTTACCGGCAGGTAATAACGGACCCTACCGGGCGGTAAGAATTGCCACAGTATTCCGAAACGTGACTCAAAGAATCCTTAAAGGTTATCCCTACTGTCGAGTACATGTGGATCGACGACACCAGTGCAGATGTCATCAAGGTTGACTTCGAGGCGCTCTACCACGGCGATGTCCTGGTCGAGGGCGACACCTCCGAACAGCTCGACGACGAGCACACCCTGCCGACCGCCGTATAAGCGAAACGCGCGCCCGTAGGCGCGCGTTCGCGTTGGTGAGTTTGCCCGGCACGGGCGCTCTGATGAGCCCCTGCGCGCCGAACCGTTACGCCACGTTCTCTTCTTCCTCGTCCGCGATCATGTCGCTCAGCCGGCTGCCGATCAGCTGCTCGGCCTCGTCGACCATGCGCGCGACCAGATCCCCGACCGTCGGAATGTCGTTGATGAGGCCCATCGACGCGCCGACCGACCAGATGCCCGCGTCGAGGTCGCCGGTCTCGTAGACCTTCACCCCGCGCGACCCGGCGACCAGGTCCTTGACGTCCTCGAACTGACCACCGCGGTTGAGGGTCTCGACCACCTCACGCGACACCGTGTTGCTGGCCACCCGCGCCGTGTTGCGCAGCGGCCGGAAGATCAGCTCGGTGTCGAGTTCGCTGCCCGCGACGATCGCTTCCTTGACCTTCTGGTGGATCGCCGACTCCACGGTGCACATGAACCGCGAGCCCATGTTGATGCCGTCGGCACCGAGCGCCAGCGCCGCGACCAGGCCCCGCGCATCGGCGAACCCACCCGAGGCGATCAACGGGATGTCGATCTTGTCCGCCGCGGCCGGGATCAGCACAAGACCCGGGATGTCGTCCTCACCCGGGTGCCCAGCACATTCGAACCCGTCGATGCTGATGCCGTCCACACCCAGGCTCTGCGCCTTGACCGCGTGCCGCACCGACGTGCACTTGTGCAGCACCTTGATGCCGTTGTCGTGGAACATCGGCAGGTGCGGCGCCGGATTGGAACCCGCGGTCTCCACGATCTTGATGCCGGAGTCGACGATCACCTGGCGGTACTCGTCATACGGCGGCGGGTTGATCGTCGGCAGGATCGTCAGGTTGACGCCAAACGGCTTGTCGGTCAGATCGCGGCACTTGGCGATCTCGTTGGCCAGGTCGGCCGGCGTCGGCTGCGTCAACGCGGTGATGAACCCGAGCGCGCCCGAATTCGCCACGGCCGCAACGAGTTCAGCGCGGCCAACCCACTGCATACCACCCTGGACGATCGGGTGCTCGATCCCGAACGTCTCAGTAAACTTCGTCCGGATGCTCACCGCGGAGCCATCCTGATTGCGCCGTCCAACCGGATCACCTCACCGTTGAGCATCGGGTTCTCGACGATGTGGGTGGCCAACGCGCCGTACTCGTCGGGATCGCCCAGGCGCGCCGGATGCGGCACCTGCTTGCCCAGCGACGCCTGCGCCTCCTCGGGCAGCGAGCCCAGCAGCGGGGTCTTGAACAGGCCGGGCGCGATGGTGACGACGCGGATCAGCTCGCGCGACAGATCGCGGGCGATCGGCAGCGTCATGCCGACCACGCCACCCTTGGAGGCCGAGTACGCGGCCTGGCCGATCTGGCCCTCGAACGCCGCGACCGACGCGGTGTTGATGATGACGCCGCGCTCACCGTTGATCGGTTCTTGCTGGGCGATCCGCTGGGCGCTCAACCGCAGCACGTTGAACGTGCCGACCAGGTTGACCTCGATGACCTTCTTGAACCCGTCGAGCGGGAACGGTCCGTCCTTGCTCAGCGTCTTGATGGCGTTGCCGATGCCCGCGCAGTTGACGTTGATGCGCAGCGGGCCCATCTTCTCCGCGGCGTCCAGCGCGGCGCTGACGGCGGCCTCATCGGTGACGTTGGTCTCGACGAACTGCGCACGGTCGCCGAGTTCTTTGACCGCGTCCGCACCCTTGAGGTCGATGACGACCACCGAGGCACCCTTGTCGAGCAGCCGCTTGGTGGTGGCCAGGCCGAGGCCCGATGCACCGCCGGTGACGACGGCTACGGCGTCCTTGATCTCCACTTGTGGTGTTCCTTTCTCTAGGCCCAGTCTCGTAGGACGGCTTCGGTGTCGGCGCCGGGAGCTCCCGGCGGCGTCGGCGCTGCGGGCGCGCTGCGGGAGAACCGCGGCGCGGGCATCGGCTGCAGGTGGTCCCCGTCGCGGTAGAAGGTGTTGCGCTCGGTGACGTGCGGTTCGGACTCGACTTCGGAGAACGACAGCACCGGCGTCACGCAGGCGTCGGTGCCGTTGAACACCGAGGCCCAGTGGTCGCGGTCCTTGGCGGCGATCACTTCGGTGAACCGCGCCCGCAGTTCGGGCCAGCGGCCCATGTCGTTCTGGTCGGGCAGGTCCTCGTTCTCCAGCCCGAGGCCCTTGAGGAACTGGGCGTAGAACTGCGGCTCGATGCAGCCGACGGCGATGTGGCGGCCGTCGGCGCAGGTGTAGGTGTCGTAGTACGGGGCCCCGCCGTCGAGGATGTTGACCCCGCGCTTGTCGGTCCACAGCCCGTCCTGCAGGAAGCCCCAGATCATCTGGGCCAGCACGCTGGAGCCGTCGATCATCGCGGCGTCGACGACCTGTCCCTTGCCCGAGGTCTGCCGCTCGAACAGCGCCGACAGGATGCCGACGAGCAGGAACATCGACCCGCCGCCGAAGTCACCGGTCAGGTTCAGCGGCGGCACCGGCCGCTCACCGGCCCGGCCGATCGAGTGCAGCACGCCGTTGAGCGAGATGTAGTTGATGTCGTGGCCGGCCTGCAGCGCACGCGGGCCGGTCTGACCCCAGCCGGTCATCCGCCCGTAGATCAGCCGCTCGTTGACCTTCGCGCAGTCCTCCGGGCCGAGGCCCAGTCGCTCCGTCACGCCCGGCCGCAGCCCTTCGATCAGCACGTCGGCCTTGGCGACGAGCTTGAGCACCAGCGCGCGGCCCTCGTCGCTCTTGAGGTCGGCCGCGACCGAGCGACGGTTGCGCAGGGTCGCCTCACGCTTGCTGGTGGGGATGCCACCGAGCTTGCCCGGCCGCTCGATGCGCACGACGTCCGCCCCGAGGTCGCCGAGGATCATCGCGGCGTGCGGGCCGGGTCCGATGCTCGCGAGTTCGATGACCCGCAGTCCGTGCAGAGGTCCCGCCATTGCTTCAGCCGCCTTCCGTTCGACGAACGCCATTGATCGCCGACAAAGCTTACTTGTATAACCAAGTCGCTTATCCCTAGGGTTCTGGTCATGACATCTGTGGATGCGGACGCCCCCACCTACACCGGTATCGACGATCTGACCGTCGAACTCGCCGACGGTGTGCTGTCGGTGACGCTGAACCGGCCCGACAGCCTCAACTCGCTGAACCAGCCGATGCTGGCCGGTATCGCCGACACCCTCAACACCGCGGCCTCCGACCGGCGGGTCAAGGTCGTGCGACTCGGCGGCGCGGGCCGTGGCTTCTGTTCGGGCGCAGGCATCAGCGACGACGATCAGGCCCAGAAGACCGTCGACGGCCCCGCCTCGGTACTCGACGCCGCCAACGACGCAGTCCGCGCGATCGTCAACCTGCCCCAACCCGTGGTCGCTGCCGTTCATGGCGCCGCCGCCGGGGTGGGCGTATCGCTGGCGCTGGCCTCCGATGTCGTCCTGGCTGCGGAGAACGCGTACTTCATGTTGGCGTTCACCAAGATCGGGTTGATGCCCGACGGCGGCGCCTCGGCGTTGGTGGCCGCGGCGGTGGGCCGTACCCGCGCGGCCCGGATGGCGCTGCTGGCCGAAAAGATCTCCGCCCGCGAGGCATTCGACTGGGGCCTGGCGGCGGCGGTCTATCCGGCCGACGAGTTCGACGCCGAGGTCGGCAAGGTCCTCACCGCGTTGAAGTCGGGTCCGGCGGTGGCGCTGCGCAAGACCAAGCACGCCATCAACGCCGCGACGCTCACCGAGTTCGAACCGGCGCTGGGCCGCGAACGCGAAGGCCAGCTGTCGCTGCTGACCTCACCGGATTTCATCGAGGGCATCACCGCGTTCCAGCAGCGCCGCCCCGCCAAGTTCTCGGACTTCTGAGGGCCCCTCCCCCGCGAAAAATCGGTGGACGCGGCCGGCACCGGTCGGCGACCATCTGTGGGTGAGTACGCAATTCGAGATCCGCGACGTCCGCGGATGGCGCGTACTCGCACCGTTCCGGTTCCGCGAGTACCGCCTGCTGATCGCGGCGGTGACGCTGTCGATCTTCGCCGACGGCATGTTCGCGGTCGTGCTGGCGTTGCAGGTCATCGAGCTCAGCAATGACCCGGTTTCGCTGTCGCTGGTGACGACGTGCTTCGGCGCGGCCCTGGTGGCCTTCGTGTTGGTGGGTGGCATCGCCGCCGACCGCTTCCCGCAGCGCGCGATCATCATCGCGGTCGAGGCGGTCAACGTGCTCGCCTCGTCGACGATCGCGGTGCTGGGATTATCTGGCGCCCTGCAGATCTGGCATCTGGCTGTGGGTGCGGCGGCGCTGGGCGGCGCGGCGGCCTTCTTCTTCCCGGCCTACAGCGCGATCCTGCCGCGGATCCTGCCGCCGGAGCAGTTGCTTGCCGCCAACGGCGTCGAAGGCGTGGTGCGCCCGGTGTTTCAGCGTGCCGTCGGCCCCGCGGTCGCGGGTGTCGTGATCGGCGCGACGTTCCCGGCGCTGGGCGCCACCGTCGTCGCTGCGCTGTTCGCCGTCGGTCTGGCAATACTCGTCGCGACCCGGCCTGCGCTGAAACCGGCTGTCCCCGAACAGCACTCGCACGTCTTGCGGGATCTGCGCGACGGCTTCGCGTTCGTCGTCCGCACCCCGTGGCTGCTGTGGACGTTGCTGTTCGCCAGCATGTTCGTGCTGGTGGTGCTGGGCCCGATCGAGGTGCTGCTGCCGTTCATCGCCAAGGACCGCTTCGCCGACGGCGCCCGCATGTACGGGTTCATCCTGGCGTTCTTCGGGGTCGGCAGTGCGCTCGGTGCGCTCGCGGTGTCCTCGAGGCGGATGCCGCGCCGCTACCTGACGGTGATGATGGCGATGTGGGGGCTGGGATCGGTCCCGTTGGTGGTCTTTGGCTTCACCTCGTCGTTCGCACTGATGGCGGCGGCGACGTTCGTCATCGGTGTCACCGACGGCGCGGGCATGGTCATCTGGGGCACGCTGCTGCAGCGCCGGGTGCCGACGTCGATGCTGGGCCGGGTGTCGAGCCTGGACTTCTTCGTCTCACTGGCGTTCATGCCGGTGTCGTTCGCGATCGTCGGTCCGCTGTCGAAAGTCGTGTCGATGCAGACCATTTTCTTGGTCGCGGCCCTCGCGCCGGTGCTGTTCGCCGGCATCGCGATGTGGGCGGCGGGGATGCGCCGCGACGAGGCGGCCCATCCGCTCAACTAGACGCCGAAGATCGGCGGCAAGGCCAGCACCATCGCCAGCCCCCAGAAGAAGTGGGTCAGCATCGGTGCCAGGATGCCGCCGGTCATCCGGCGCTCGAACGCGCAGATGGTGCCGAGGATGATCGCGGCGAACCCCAGCATCGGGTTGCCGGTGGTGGCGGCCGTCGCGATCACGTAGAAGACCGTCGAGATCAGCACCGGTTTGACCGTGCCCAGCGCCGAGTACAGCGCGCCGCGGAAGAACATCTCCTCGGCCAACCCGTTGATCACGGTGATGAACGCGACCAGCGCCAGCGGTCCGTAGTCGGCGTATTCCAGTACCCGCGTGATGTATTCGCGCACGCCGGGGATCTCGCGGGCGATCAGGCCGCCGACGACGAACACCGCGGCCAGGGCCAAACCCACTGCGGTGCCGGTGATCACCGGCCGTTGATTGCGGTCGCGGAAGCGGATGCAGCCCATGTGCAGCGGACCCGACGCGAACGCGCCGAGCGCCCACACCCCCGCCAGCGCGAGCGTCAGCCAGTAGAACGACGAGTCACCGGGCGGACGCGTCAGCGAATATCCCAGCAGCGCAGCGCCGATGACGAGCACGACCGCGACCACGATGCGGCGCCGCCGCACGACGGCCGGCGGCTCGTTGCGCGGGACCGGGCAGGCGCCGACGATGTCCTTGACCTCGGCGAGCCAAGGAGTCCGGGCTTGGGTCATGCCGGACTCGCCTTCGGCAGCAGGTGCAAGACGGTGTCGAGCCCGGTGCGCACCGCCCCGGCGACGGGACCGGGCACCGCGCCGATCAGGCCGAGCGCGGGCCGGACGATCCCGGGTGTCACCGCGCCCGCGAGCTGCCGGATGCGCGGGACGTCGCCGCCCGCCCAGCCCGGGTCGGTGTCGGCGAGGTGGTGCATGTCGGTGAGTTCGTCGACCGGACGGCGCCGACGGCTGGCCAGCGCCCGCGTGATCGATTCCTCGATGCCGATCAGCCCGCCGGGCGGGTCCGGCACGAGCTCACGCAGCCGCGTGTCGGACGCCATCATCGGATGGTCCAGCGACTGCACCAGATCGGCCGCCAGCCCGCCGGGCACCGGCAGCACCGCCGCGGTCACCAGCGACACCAGCCCGGTGTCGACACCGTTGACGGGCACCTCGGCGCGCCACTTGCCTGCGATGCGCGCGTAGGTGCGCAACAGGTCGCCGTACGACGTGGTCTCGGCCCCGGTGATGTCGTACGCGCCGGCGGGCACGCGGTCACCGTCGGCCGCGGCGACGAGGTAGTGCAGCACATCGCAGATCGAGATCGGGTCGAGCGGGTTGGCCGACCACGACGGCATCGGGATGACCAGGAACCGGTCGCCGACGTAGCGCAGCATCTCGAACGACGTCGAGCCGGCGCCGATGATGATCGCCGCGCCGAGCCAGACGACGTCGGGCCCGCCGTCGACGTGCAGCGCGTCAGCGACCTCGGCGCGGCTCGCCAAGTGCTCAGACAGGTCGTCGCCGTCGGGCACGAATCCGCCCAGATACACGATGCGACGGACCCCGGCCTCCTTGGCGGCGCGCGCCACGTTGGCCGCCGCGCGGTTGTCGGCTTCGCGGAAACCGGGCTGGCCGATGCCGTGCACCAGGTAATACAGCACGTCGACCGGGCCGGCCTCGGCGAACGCCGACCGCGCCGACGCCTCGTCGTGCGCGTCCAGGGCGACGGTCGAGACACGGTCGTGCCACCCGAAATCGGCCAGCCTGTTGGGATTTCGGCTCGCGGCGACGACCTCGTGTCCCTCGGAGAGCAGGGTGGTCACCAGTCGGGAGCCGACGTAACCGGTCGCGCCGGTCACCAGGGTGCGCACATTATTCACGGTACGGCTGTACCCGAATCGGCCCCGGGAGAATCTAAGAGGCCGCCCCGCGGTGTACGTCGATGAGGTGCTGGTAGGCCTGTGCGTTGAACCGGTTGTGGGCGACCTCGTCGTCGCTGAGCTCACGACGGACCTTGCCCGGCACGCCCGCGACCAGCGACCGGGGTGGCACCACGAAGCCCTGCGGCACCACCGCGCCGGCGGCGACCAGTGAGCCTGCCCCGATCGTCGCGCCGTTGAGCACGACCGCGCCCATGCCGATCAGCGCGCCGTCTTCGATCGTGCAGCCGTGCAGCACGACGTTGTGCCCGACGGTGACATCGGCGCCGAGGCGGACCGGGAAACCGGGGTCGACGTGCACGGTGACGCCGTCCTGGATGTTGGAGCCGGGGCCGATCTCGATCGGTTCGGCCTCGGCACGCAACGTCGCGCCGTACCAGACGCTGGCCCGAGCGGCGAGCGTCACGTTACCGATGAGGCTGGCGTTCGGCGCGATCCAGGCTTCGGCGTCCAGCGTTGGGCTGTGTCCTCCGACGGAGACGATCAGGGGCTCAGGCATGCGCGTCATCGTAGCGGTAGCGGTCAGATGCCTTGGTACACCTTGCGGTAACTCGACGGGGACATCCCGACGCCGCGGCGCAGATGGTGCCGCAGGTTGGCGCCGGTGCCCAGGCCGGACCGGCGGGCCACCTCGTCGACCGGCAGCTGGTGCGACTCGAGCAGCTCGCGAGCGTGGTCGAGGCGGCGGTTGCGCACCCAGGCGCCCGGCGCCTGTCCGGTCTCCTCGCGGAACCGCCGGATGAACGTCCGCGGGCTCATCTGCGCGTGTCGCGCCAACCGCTCGATCGTCAGGTCCTCGTCGAGATGGCGCAGCGCCCACTCGCGGGTCGCGGCCGTCGAGTAGTGGTCCGGCTCGGCCACCTGACGTTCGATGAACTGGGCCTGACCGCCTTCGCGCCACGGCGGCACCACGCAGTATTTGGCGACGGCGTTGGCTACCTGGGTGCCGTGGTCAGAGCGAATGATGTGCAGGCACAGGTCTATTCCGGCGGCCAGACCCGCCGACGTGAGCACGTCACCGCCATCGACGAACAACACGTTCTCGTCGACCTGCACGCGCGGATGCAGCGCCCGCAGGTGGTCGGCATGTTTCCAGTGCGTGGTCGCGGGTCTGCCGTCGAGCAGGCCGGCGGCCGCCAGCACGAACGCGCCCGTACAGATCGACACGATCCGCGTGCCGGGGCGGATCGTCGCCAGCGCGGACGCCACCGCGGGTTCCAGCACTCCCTCGTGGCGGGCGGGGGCGTAGCGGGTCCCCGGGATCACCACGGTGTCGGCGGTGGCCAGCGTCTCGGGGCCGGCCTGCGCGACGACGGCGAACCCGGTGGTCGCGGCGACCGGTTCGGGGCTCAGCGCGCAGGTGACGACGTCGTAGAGCGGTGCGCCGTCGGCATCGGTGGCGCTGTCGAACATCAGCGCCGGGATCGTCGCGTCGAATCCGACGACGGGCGGCAGCAGCAGGACGGCGACTCGGTGCACGACCGCCATTCTGGCATGTTTTTGACGAGAGGTGTCATTCTTGCCACTAGTCGTGGTGACCGCAGGTCGGCGACAGTGTTCGGGTGACGATCACGGTTCCGCGGGCGACGCGGAGAGTTCACTGGGCCTGGGCGGTCGCCGCGGTCAGCTTCATCGCGATCCTCGGCGCGGCGGGGTTCCGGTCGGTGCCGGGCGTGATGATGAACCCGCTGCACGACGAGTTCGGCTGGTCGCACGGCGTGGTGGGCCTGGCGATGTCGGTCAACATGACGCTGTTCGGGTTGACCGCCCCGTTCGCCGCGGCGCTGATGGACCGGTTCGGGGTGCGGCCGGTGCTGTCGGTGGCGCTGGGACTGATCGCGGCCGGTTCGGCGCTCAGCGTCACGATGACGACCAGCTGGCAGCTCGTCCTGCTGTGGGGCGTCCTGGTCGGGGTGGGCACCGGGTCCATCTCGATGGGCTTCGTCGCGACCATCGCGACCCGCTGGTTCGAGGCGCGCCGCGGGCTGGTGACCGGGGTGCTGACGGCTGCGGGTGCGACCGGTCAGCTGATCTTCCTGCCGGTGGTCGCCGAGGTCACGACGCGGCATGGCTGGCGCTGGGCCTCGTTGATCGTCGCGGCGGCGGCGCTGTGCGTGGTCCCGCTGGTGCTGATCTTCATGCGCAACTACCCGCACGACCGGGGCTTGACGGCCTACGGCGCGACGAGCGCGGACCCGCCCGCGGTGAGCGGTTCGGGATTCCGCGCCGCGTTCGACGGGCTGCTGATCGGCGCGCGGGTGCCGGCGTTCTGGCTGCTGGCGGGGAGCTTCGCGATCTGCGGGATGACGACGAACGGGTTGATCGGCACGCACTTCATTCCGGCCGCCAATGATCACGGGATGCCGACGACGGTTGCGGCCGGGCTGCTGGCCACGATCGGCATCCTCGACGTCGCGGGCACGGTGTTCTCCGGCTGGCTGACCGACCGCGTGGACCCGCGCCTGTTGCTCGTCGTCTACTACACCGGTCGCGGGTTGTCGCTGGCGCTGCTGCCTGCGCTGCTCTCTCCGCAGGCCGAGCAGGGCACCTGGGTGTTCGTCATCTTCTACGGCCTGGACTGGGTGGCCACCGTGCCGCCGACGATCGTGCTGTGCCGGTACTACTTCGGCGCCCGCACGCCGGTGGTGTTCGGCTGGGTGTTCGCCGCCCACCAGGTCGGCGCGGCTCTCGCGGCCGCCTGTGCCGGTTGGCTGCGCGATCTGCAGGGCACCTATGACCTCGCGTTCTACTCTGCGGCGGGGCTTTGCCTGGTGGCCGCGGCGCTGTGTGGGCAGGTTCGCACACCGCCGCAAAAGGCCTAGTCAACGCGGCTGCGGCCGCGTACCGGCGGAGTCCCGACTTTGGCGACGGCCGATCACTGCCTTTAACATGCGAGGCGACCTGCCTTATTGAGGAGACGTAAGTGAAGACTCGCACCAGCAAAGCTATCGGCGCCGCCGCCGGTATCACCGCGATCGCGTTGTCGGTGCCGTTCGCCGTCACCGCGTACGCCGAACCGCCCGTGCCGGAACAGCCGGCGGAGCCCACCTCGACCGCCACGGTCGAGATCCCCAACCCCGAGGGGTCGGGCTGCGACGCGTTCAAGGAAGCGGTGCCGAACTGGAAGTCGCTGAGCGAGCTGCCCGTCGGCCAGGCGCTGCAGAGCATCCCCGACGCCAGCACGTTCTACTCGGCGATCTCCGGCGGCTTCAACCCCGCGGTGAACATCGTGCCCGTGCTGGAGAACGGCCCGTACGTGGTGTTCGCGCCGACGAACGAGGCGTTCGCCGCGCTGCCGCCCGCGCAGCTCGACGCGCTGAAGGCCGACCCGGCCGCGCTCAGCGACTTCGACTACTACCACGCGTTCCTCGGCATTCTCGGCCCCAAGGACGTCAAGGGGCAGCGGCCCACGCAGCAGGGCGCTGAGATCAAGGTGACCGGCGAGAACGCCGACGTGAAGATCAACGACACCGCGAAGGTGGTGTGCGGCGGCATCCAGGCGGCCAACGCCCGGATCTACCTGATCGACTCGGTGCTTGATGTGAACGCGGCACCCGACGCGGTCACCCCGACCGGCACGTCGACCACGAGCACCACCCCGACCGAGACGCCCGCGCCGGCCGAGGCTCCGGCCACGACCGAGCCGATGCCTGCCACGGACGCACCGATCGGCTGACGCGCCCACGCAACGCAAAAGCCCCTGAAACTCCATTGTTTCAGGGGCTTTCGCGTACGGACGCGAGGGTTACAGACCCAGGTCGCGGCCGATGATCTCCTTCATGATCTCGGTCGTGCCACCGAAGATCGTCTGGATGCGGCCGTCCACGTAGGCGCGGGCGACGCGGTACTCCATCATGTAGCCGTAGCCGCCGTGCAGCTGCACGCAGCTGTCGATGACCTTCTTGGCGACCTCGGTGGCCCACCACTTGGCCTTGGCCGCCTCGACGGCGGTCAGCTCACCGTCGACGACGCCCTGCAGGCACCGGTCGAGGTAGTTCTCGGTGACCTCGAGCTCGGTGTCCATCTCGGCGAGCAGGAACCGGTTGTGCTGGAAGCTGCCGATGGGCTGGCCGAATGCCTTGCGGTCCTTGGCATACTGCAGCGTCTCCTCCCAGACGGCGCGCGCGCCGGCCAAGGCCGAGATCGCGATGCCCAGCCGCTCCGACGGCAGGTTGGTCATCAGGTGGTAGAAGCCGCGGCCCTCCTTGCCGAGCACGTTGGCCGCGGGCACGCGGACGTTCTCGAAGTGCAGCTCGGAGGTGTCCTGCGTGTGCAGCCCCATCTTGTCGAGCTTGCGCCCGCGCGTGAAGCCCTCCATGTCACGCTCGACGACCAGCAGCGTGAAGCCCTTGTGGCCCGCCTCGGGGTCGGTGCGCGCGACGACGACGCACAGATCGCAGTTGATGCCCGAGGAGATGAACGTCTTGGAGCCGTTGAGGATCCAGTCGTCACCGTCGCGCACGGCCGAGGTGCGGATGCCGGCCAGGTCGCTGCCCGCGCCCGGTTCGGTCATCGCGATCGCGATGATCAGATCGCCGCTGACGATGCCGGGCATCCAGCGCTTCTTCTGCTCGTCGTTGGCCAGTTCCTTGAAGTACGGGCCGACGACGTCGTTGTGCAGGCTCAGCGCCGGGCCGTGCGCACCGGAGCGGGCGAGCTCTTCGTCGATGATCGCGTTGAACCGGAAGTCGTCGGCGCCGCCGCCGCCGTACTCCTCGGGCATGTTGAAGCCGATGAGCCCGTACTTGCCCGCGGCGGTGTAGGCCGACCGGTCGACGATGCGCTCGGTCTCCCACTTCTCCTGATGCGGAACGAGTTCGCGCTCGATGTACTCGCGGACGGTCTCGCGGAACGCCTCGTGCTCGGCGTCGTAGATCGTTCTCTTCACTGTTACTTGGCCTTCCAAACAGGCTGGCGCTTCTCGGCGAATGCCAGCGGTCCTTCCTTGGCGTCCTCAGAACGCATCACGGGCACGATCTCCCGTAGGGTGCGCGCCCAGCCGGGCTCATCGCCGACGATGACTCCCTTGTCCACGCCCATCGCCACCCGCTTGCTGGCCCAAACCGCGAGGGGCGCATTGCAGGTGATGCGGTCGGCGAGGGCAAGCGCAGCGTCGACGACGGTGCCGTCGGGCACCACGTCGTTGATCAGACCCCACTTGAGCGCGTCGGCCGCCGAGATCGGCTCACCGGTGAACAACAACTCCATCGCGACCTTGCGCGGCAGATGGTCGACGATGCGGAACACCCCGCCCGCCGCGGCGATCAGGCCGCGCTTGACCTCGGGCAGGCCGAACTTCGCCCGCTCCTCGGCCACCACCAGGTCGCTGGCGAGCGCCAGTTCGGTGCCGCCGCCCAACGCGGTGCCGTTGACGGCCGCGATGGTCGGCTTGTCGATGTAGTGGTGCACGTACCCGGCGAAGCCCCACTCGGCGTGTTCGGGATGGAACAGGTTCTCCCGCCGCGAGATTGCCTTCAAATCTGCTCCGGCACAGAACGATTCACCGGCACCGGTCAGCACCACCGCGCGGACCTCGGGGTCGTTCTGCGCCAGATGCAGTGCGTCGCCGACCGCGGTGCTCACCGCGCTGTTGACGGCGTTGCGTGCCTCGGGACGGTTGATCGTGATGATCATGACGTTCCCGCGGCGCTCGGCGAGCGCCGCGGGCGTCGTCACGTCGGACGTCACAGCAGCTCGAGGATGGTGGCGTTGGCCTGGCCGCCGCCCTCGCACATGGTCTGCAGTCCGTACTGAATACCGTTGGCGCGCATGTGATACAGCATCGTGGTCATGATGCGGGCGCCGGAACCGCCGAGCGGGTGACCCAGCGCGATCGCTCCGCCGTTGGGGTTGAGCTTCTTCTCGTCGGCGCCGATGTCCTTGAGCCAGGCCATCGGAACGGGTGCGAACGCCTCGTTGACCTCGAACACGCCGATGTCCTCGAGCCGCAGGCCCGACTTCTTCAGCGCCTTCTGGGTGGCCGGGATCGGCGCGGTCAGCATGATCACCGGGTCGGCACCGGCGAGCACCGCGGTGTGCACGCGGGCGATCGGCTTGAGGCCCAGCGAGTTCGCCTTCTCCGCCGACATGAACAGCAGCGCGGCCGAACCGTCGGAGATCTGGCTGGAGTTTCCGGCGTGGATCACGCCGTCCTCCTTGAACGCCGGCTTCAGCTGCGCCATCTTCTCGATCGGCGTGCCGCGACGGATGCCCTCGTCCTTGAGCACGACGGTGTCGTTGCCGTCGGCGTCCTTGGTCTTGATGCCGACGATCTGATCGTCGAATGCGCCGGAATCCTGTGCGGCGGCGGCCTTCTCGTGCGAGTCGAGGGAGAACTGGTCGAGCGTGGTGCGGTCGAGGCCCCACTGCTCGGCGATCATCTCGGCGCCGATGCCCTGGTTCGGGGTCTGGCTGTAGCGGTTGCGGAAGGCCTCCGGGTAGGGGTGGCCGCCGTTGGCCAGCGACGAACCCATCGGGGTCCGCGACATCACCTCGACACCGCCGGCGACGACGACGTCGTAGTGACCCGCAACCACGCCGGCAGCGGCGAAGTGCACGGACTGCTGGCTCGAGCCGCACTGGCGGTCGACGGTCACACCGGGAACGGTCTCCGGCCAGCCCGCCGCCAGCACCGCGGTGCGGGCGATGTCGAGGGCCTGCTCACCGGCCTGCATGACACAGCCCCAGATGACATCCTCGACCAGGGCCGGGTCGACGCCCGCGCGCTCGACGAGACCGTTGAGGACCTGCGCGGACAGTTCGCCGGGATGCACCCCCGACAGACCTCCGTTGCGCTTGCCGACGGGCGACCGTACTGCCTCCACGATGACGGCTTCAGCCATGACACAGCTCCTTCGAAGTCGGATGTTTGCACCCACGCGCGGGGGTTCACCCCCGAACGTAAACGAACAAGGTTTACTAGGTCAACTCACTGGTTGGTCGAGCAGCTGAGCGGGTCAGGGCGCGTCGACGCCGTCCTTCTGCCAGGTCACCTGTACGGGCACGGTGTCGTCCCACGGTTGCCGAGTGACCATGTCGGCGACCTTGATGTAGCCGCGCTCGAACTCGCCTGTCGCCGCGTCGACCAACCGGTACTGCTGGGTCTGCCGGTGGATCGGCTGGCCGTCGATCAGCACCACCCGCACCTCACCGGGCTCGAAGCCGCACCGCTGCTGCAGCGCCTCGATCAGCTGCTCGTTGTGCATGTGCCCGTCGCCGAAGTTCCAGCCGATCGCGGTGCTGCAGATCCGTTCGCCGTCGGTCAGGACGTAGTCGTCCTCGTTGTAGCCGGCCATCGCGCGGTGCGCGAGCGTGAACATCGCGCGACCGTGAGTGTTGAACGCGCGGAACGCATATCCCATGTAGAGGTACATCTGCGCGGTCTCCGGGCTGCCGTAGTACCGCTCCATCTGCGCCTGCGGCATGCTCGCGATCGAGACGATGCCGCGCTCGATCTTCTCCGACGCCGACGGCTTCACACACCACAGGCCGGTGTCCCAGTTGCCTGCGTAGTACCGCATGCCGGGCAGGAACGACACCTTGCGCGGGAACAGGTTGCCGAGCACCACCGTGCCCGCGACGACGGCGAACAGCACGAGGGGCCACGGGCTGTGCAGGTCGCCGAGCCCGATGTCCGCGTGGCCGACGAACAGCGCGACGACGCTGAACATCATGAACACGTTCCACTCCAGCGGCACGCCCATCGGTATCGACGACAGGATGCCGAAGTGGAACACCAGCATCACGAACGCGGCGACGTACGTGGGCCAACCACCGTGCGAGAAGAACAGCACCAGCGGGACCAGACCTTCGATGGCGGTGGAGAAGTGCGCCAGCCACCGCGACAGCCGGCCGGGCCGCAGATCGTCGGGAAAGTGCTCGAAGAATTTGCGCTTGATCCACCGCGGACGGAACACGGGGTTGTTGCTCATCATCGTCGAGATCACGAACGGGAAGTGCTTGTTGAGTTTCGACGTCGCGGCACCCAGCCAGATCGTCAGGCAGACCAGCTTGGCCGCGATGATGATGTCGGCCCCGCTGAACAGGAAGCAGACCGCCAGTGATGCGTACACCTCGCCGCGTGCGGCCAGGAAGATGACCTTGTCGCGCAGGCCGAGCACCGCGAGCAGGCCGAGGATCGTGGCGATCTGCCATACCGGCAGCACGCCGACCGTGGTGCCGAGTTCGGGGATCGGGCCCGTGCCGTCGGACGCCAACGCCACCACGAGCATCACCAGCAGCGCGAGGTAGAGCAACGCGTCGAGCGGCGTGCGCGTAGTGCCTTTGGTGAGCGGGATGCGGTTCGGCCACGGTGGGAGCCGGATCGTGTTGGGCCGCAGCCAGTACAGGACCGAGCCCATCGGCGGGAAGAACCGGTTGTTGAGGGGGCCGAAACCGCAGCCGAGGCCGACGACCTCGAACAGCATCGTGTAGAGCACGACCTTCTCGAACACGACGGGTTCGGCGTACCAGGACGCCACGTTGGTGAAGCCGTCGATGCCTGCCGTGGACAGCGCGATCAGCCAGGCGCCGAGGATGTAGAGCAGGATCTTGACGACGTAGAAGAGGTGCAGCACGACCGGCGTGCCGAAGCCGACCTCGGCCCAGTGCCGGGCCATCGGGACAATCTTCTCCGCGCGGCTGCCCTTGCTCCACTGCTCGAAGTCGACAACCGGCGCGTCCTGCTTGAGAAACCCCATGCGTCAAAGATTAGAACGTGTTCTAGCGACGCAGGTAAGGGTTCCGCGAACAGGAGGTCAGGCGTCGGCTTTGGCGGGCGGTCGGTAGAAGATCGCCAGCTGACCGATGCCGCCGAGCAGGCCGAGGCCGAGCGAGATGACCAGTCCCCACCAGCCGTGCAGCAGGTCGTAGAGGGCAGTCGTGCGGAAGAGGGCGTAGTCCAGGCTGAGCTTGCCTGCGCCGATGGTCGCGACGCCGACGGCGGCCGCGGCGAGCACGAGGTTGTACTCCCAACCTTCCTTGACGATGAAGAAGCCGTTGGGTTTGTGCACGGTCCAGGCGGCGACGAGCATCAGCGCGACGAAGCCCGCGGCCGGGATGGGGGTGAGCAGCCCGACGGCCAGGCCGATGCCGGCTGCCATCTCGGTCGTCGCGGCCACGCGCGCGTGGAAGATCCCGGGCTTCATCCCCATGCTGTCGAACCAGCCGGCGGTGCCTTTGAGGCCGCCGGGCCCGAAGAACTTGTTGTAGCCGTGGGCGGCCATGGTCAGGCCGAGGACCACACGCAGAATCAGTACTCCGACGTCGTAGGCAGTCATGCAACAAAATCTAGGCCATGTGTTAAACCGCTGACCAGCCTCCGTCCACACTGAGCACCGCACCGTGGATGTTGGCGGCATCGTCGCTGGCCAGGAACGCAACCGCGGCGGCGACCTCGGCGGGAGTGCTCATCCTGCGCGACGGGAGCCGGTCGAGGACCGGTTGCACGTGGTCGGCGAACTCGGCCTGACGATCAGTGGCGATCGGCCCCGGTGCCACCGCGTTGACCCGCACGCCGCGTGGTCCGAACTCGTCGGCCCACGATTTCGTGAAGGAGTGGATCACCGCCTTGGTCCCGTTGTAGATCGCCGACCCGGCGGCGCCGCGCAGCCCGGTGATCGACCCGATGTTGACGATCGCGCCGTCACCCCGCTCAGCCATTTCGGGCGCGATCGCACCGACGAGCAGGAACGGCGCGAAGACGTTGACCTCGAAGGCATCTCGCAGCGTTTGCATAGGAATGTCTGCCGTCGGTGTCGGCATCAGCAGCGTGGCGGCGTTGTTCACCACAATGTCGAGCCGACCGCCGGCGGCGTCCGTCGCGGCCCGCGCGACCCGGTGCACCTCCCGTTGCCCCGCCCCGAGGTCGGCGACGACGAACACGGCGTCACCGCCGCCGGCCCGGATGTCGGCGACGACGGCGGCACCCCGCGCATCATCCCGACCGCTGACGACGACGACGGCGCCCTCCGCGGCCAGCCTCTTCGCTATGGCGATTCCGAGGCCGCCGGTGGATCCGGTGACCAGCGCGGTGCGGCCCTCGAGCCGCGTACTGTTTGGACTCATGAGTCCAGATGCTCCGCTTCTCAAAATGGACTCGCAAGTCCAGAAACTGACGGCCAAAGGACAGGCGACCCGGCAACGCATCATCGAGGGCGCCGCGGCCGTGATCCGTCAACGTGGTGTCGACGTCGCCACCCTCGACGACATCCGGGCGCGCACCAGCACGTCGAAGAGCCAGCTGTTCCACTACTTTCCCGACGGGAAGGAGCAGCTGCTGCTCGCGGTCGCCGCACACGAGGCGCAACGGGTGCTCGACGACCAGCAGCCGTACCTGGGCGAATTGACGTCGTGGGCCGCATGGCAGCGGTGGCGCGACGCCGTGGTCGACCGCTACCGCGAACAGGGCCAGCACTGCCCGATGTCGGTACTGATGTCGGAGATCGGCAGAAACACCCCCGGCGCTCAGGCGGTCACCTCCGCGCTGATGCGGCAATGGCACGACGAGATCACCGCGGGCGTTCGGGCGATGCAGGAGCAGGGGAAGATGGCGACCTCGTTGGATGCCGACCGAGTGTCCGCGGCGCTACTCGCCGGGATACAGGGCGGTGTCGCGATCATGCTCGCGACCGGTGATCTGAGCTATCTCGAAGCGGCGCTGGACACCGCGATCGAGTCGCTGCGCCGGGCGCCTCGGCGTGTCAGTGGGCGCGAGTAGTATCGAACATATGTACGATCCCGCTTACGGCGCCACGGACGCGGATCTGATCACCTTCATGGGTGAGGAGGTTCGTGAGGAGTCTGCGGCGTTGGGGCGGCGGTGGTTTCTGGTTGCCGAGTTGGCCGGTCGGCGGTTCCCGGAGATGGTCGGACGTCAGATGTACTGTGCTGATTCGATCTCCTCGGTGGCCGCAGAGATATCGCCGGTACTCAACATCAGCCACTCGCGGGCGGTATGGCAGGTCGAGACGGCGATCACGCTGCGCGACCGGCACCCGCAGGTGTTCAAACGGCTGTGTCGCGGCCTGATCGACTACCGGATGGTCTCGATGATCGTCTCGCGCACCGACAACGTCGCCGACGACGTCATGGTCGAACTCGATGAAGCCATGGCGGGGCGGGTCGAAAAGTGGATGAAACTGTCGAAGAACAAACTGCGCGACCGCATCGATCTGTTCATCGCCGAATTCGACCCGGCCGCCGTGCGGGTGCCACCGGACGCCGACAAGCACCGATACATCGATATCGACCCCGGCGACACCGCCGGAACGGCCTTCGTGTCAGGCAGGTTGCACGCCGAAGACGGAGCAGCCCTCGATCAACGGTTGGATGCGTTGGCCGACACCGTCTGTAGCAACGATCCGCGCACCAAATCCCAGCGACGCGCCGACGCGTGCGGCCCGCTGGCACGCGGCGAGGCGACATTGGCCTGCCAGTGCGGGCTCGACGACTGCCCGGCACGCGCCAACCGCGCCGCCGCCAATGCCGCGGTGATCCATGTACTCGCCGAACAGGGCACCATCGCAGGAACCAGCGACAAACCCGGCTACCTACCCGGATTCGGCGTTCTTCCGGCCCAGTCCGTGCGCAACCTGCTCCCTGCGGCCCAGACCAAACCGGTGACCGTGCCGACCGTCGACACCGCCGCACAAACCGGTTATCGCCCCAACGCCAAGCTGACCGAATTCCTGCGCTGGCGCGACCTGACATGTCGCTGGCCAGGATGCGACAAACCCGTGCAGCGCTGCGACATCGACCACACGGTGCCCTGGCCCTACGGACCGACACACCCGTCCAACACCAAGCACTACTGCCGAATCCACCACATCACCAAAACGTTCAACACCGGTGCCGGCGGCTTCACAGACGAACAGTTACCTGACGGCACCATCGTGCTCACCACCCCCACCGGACACATCTACCGCTCACAGGCACACGGCGCGAGCATGTTCCCCGCGCTGCGACAACCCACCGGCACCGTCGAAACCACGCCACTACCACCCGAAAGCCCCGACCGCATCGCGATGATGCCGCGACGCCGACAGACCCGAGAACAAGACCGCCGCGAGCGCATCGCCACCGAACGCCGCAAACGCACCGAAATCATCACCGAACAACAACGCCAACACCAAGCCTGGCTGGCCGCCACCTACGAACCACCACCCTTCTGAGCTAGCTCGGACGGTTCAACGCATGGGCCAAGCGCTCCGTGTACGCATCGATGTCACCGATCGCGGATTCGGCGGCATGCACACTCACGGCGATGGTGTCGCCGATGCCGTGCACGCCGTGGGTGAGTCCCATCATCGGCGACAGTGAGGGGTACCCCGCTGTCAGCACCACCGGAGCGCCGCCGAAATGCAGATCGGCCGGGCCCCGGTTGACACTCGACACCACAGTGTTTCCCGTGACTGTCGACGATCGGCGAGCCGGGCCGAAAAGCCCTACTCCCCAACGTAACAGCGGTGCGGGCGTCGCCGCGAAAGCGCGGTCGGCGGCGACCATCGCCGGGTGTGCGGCCCGTTGCCGCCGCCGTTCGAGGTCGGCGGCAATGCGGTCGGCGCGCTCCGCGAACGGCAGGTCCGGGTAGAGCTTCACCCCGACGTTTCCGAAATGGTTGTGCGAGAACCGCTTACCCGCCTTGGCCATCGGCACCTCGGCGCCGAGCTGCGACGGGTCCTCCCCCGCTGCACGCAGGTGTCCGGTCAAGGCTGTCGACATCGCCGCGAGCACCCCTACAGTCACGGTCGGTCCCGGGACCTGTGACCGCTGCAGCACCACCGTCCGAAGGCTGCGCCTCCCTTCCGGGCGCGAATTGCACTGCAGCACCGGACACGACTCGGCGGGGCCCGGAACCAGTCCCGCTTCGGTGTCCCTCACCAGCTGCCGGTGCGTCCGCGCCGCGCGGTATCCGCGGACCGGCATCGCCAACGCCTGCAGCCGACGCGGCGGGTCCACCGCCGGCACCGGTACCGCCCGCCCGAACAACCACGCCGCCAACGCCGACGCTCGCACACCGTCGGCCAGCGCGTGCACCACCTGCATCACCGCCACCGTGCCGCGACCGGCACCCGGCATCTCGTCGACATCGGGAAACACGTGCAGGCGCCACGCCATCGCCCTCGGGTCGAGCTGATCGTCGTCCAGCCCCGCGACCGCCGCCAGGCACTCCGACCACCGCGCGCCCGCGTCGTGCACCACGAACTGGCTCGCCGAGACATCCGCAGACACCCACCGCGGATACGTCATCGGGTTGCGGTCCGAAATCCGTAGCCTGAGGTCCGCGCACAGCCCCGCCCGTGTCCGCAGCTCCCGCACCACGGCACCCACATCGGGCACCGGACCCGCGAAACCGTAGAGCAGGAACTGGTCGCTGTGGATCTTCGCCGCCATCCAGTACATCTGCGCGTCCACCGCGGACAGTCGACGCGCCACCAGGCTAGGCGCGCCCGACGAAGTCCACGATGTGGCCACCCACCACGTCGGGTTGTTCGAGCTGCAAGAAGTGGCCGGCGCGCGCAACGGCGACCGCGCGGCTTCCCTCGGGCAGAGCGGGCTCCACCCAGCGGATGTAATCCGCTGAGGCACAACCATCGTCGAGTCCGTGCAGGTACAACGTCGGCAGCTGCGGGGCCGACAACCAATGCCGATGCAGCTCCTCGTACCGAGCCGGCGGCTTGCTGTTGCGCACGGTCGCGCGGTAGTAGCCCAGCGCGGCGCGCCAGTGCTCCGGCGCCCCGATCGCCTCGTGCACGTGCGCGACGTCCTCGGTCGCGTCGTACCCCGGCGACCACTGCCGCCACAGCCGCGGCACCACCCAGTCGGCGGATCGCTCAGGCAGCCCGGGCAATTGGAAGTACATGATGTACCAGCTGCGCAGCACCTGGCGCGGGAGTTGCGCGGCCAGCTGCAGGCCGTCCGGCACCCGCCCCAGCGGCCGGAAGGACGCCGACGGCGGCACCGACATGATCACCGCCTTGCTGAACGGGCTGTCGGGCATCGCGGCCAGCCCGGCACCCGCGATCGCGCCCCAGTCATGTCCGATCAGCACATCGCGACCCGTCGCCCCGGCGGCGGCCAGCACCTGCAGCGCATCGTCCATCAGGGCGCCGACGTGATAGCTGCCGTCCTCGGCGAGCGACGACGGCGCGTAGCCCCGCATGAACGGCGCCACCACCCGCCACCCGGCGTCGACCAGCACCGGGGCGACCTTGCGCCAGCCATGCGCCGTATCGGGAAAACCGTGCAGGCACAACGCGATCGGCGCACCGGCGGGCCCCCACGCGAGCGCACGCAGGCGCACACCCGGCGCCTCGACGTCGATCAGTTCAGGTTCGGCCACCGCGGCTCTACACCGGGTCGAACTTCGAGATCAGCCAGCGGCCGTCGATCTTCTCCAGCTCCACCCGCACACTCGACGCAGTGTCGGTGGGGGCGTCCTGGCCCACCACCACGGTCTGGTTCACGAACACCAGCACCACAGCCTTGTCCTGCTCGGCCGACACCGACGCGGCCGCCGGCACCGACGCCACCGCCGAGATCTGCTTCTCCTTGGCGCCCGGGATCACCACATCGTTGATCAGGCCGGTGTACGAGTCCTGGAAGTCGCCGGTCAGCAGGTTGCGTGCATCGTTGAGCTGCTGCTCGACGGTGTCCGGCTTGTACGACAGCATCGCGATCGTGCTGTCCTTGGCCACCTGCACCGTCTCGATGCGGGACACCTCGCTGTTGCGCACCGAGTTGTCCACCCACTTCAGGTAGCCGGCCGCGGCCGCCAGGATCAAGGCGAGCGCCGGCAGGACACCGAAGGCGACGACGCGCCCCCAATTGATCCTGCGTTTCGGCGCGACGGGCTCGTCGGGAACCGAGTCCTCAGTCGAGTCGTCAGTCGTGGCGTCAGTGGAGGTTGACTCAGCGGTCGACTCGGTCAACTCCACCGCTTCGGTCTCTTGTTCGGGCACGGTCTCCTCCGTGGCGGCGTCAGCGCCCTGCGAGCGCTTGGGCAGTCGGTGTCTTTCGCTCACGGTACGAACTCCACATTCGAGACCTTGGCCTCATCGTCACCGGTCTTCTGCACGGAGATCCGCATCCGCCACGACCGCGGCTGCTGCTCGGGTGCGCCGGCGTTGGTCGTGTTGACGGTCACGGCCACGAGCACCTGGCCCTCGTTGTCGTTGGACGACTCGAGCCCGGCCTCGGAAATCTTGCCCTCCGATTTCGACTGGGCCTGCTTGACGACCTCGATGAACGGCGCCGAGCGTTGCTGGAAGTCGTCGTAGAACGTGCCCGTCGACGAGTCCAGCACGCGCTGCACGTCGGCCTCGGCCTGTTCGTGGTTGATCGTGGTGAGATTCAGCGCGCCTTGGCGCCCCACCTGCAGGAACAGGTTGCGCACGTCTTCGGCCTGACGGGACTCGTAGGCGCGGTAGCCGAGCCACCCGGTCAGCCCGCCGAGCACGAGCACCAGCACCAGGCCGGCGATCGTCGCGAGCTTGACATGCGACATGCGCGGCTTCGGAGCGGCCTCCTCGGCGGCGTCCTCAGCGGAGTCGTAGTCCTCGACGGCCTCGGTGGCCTCGGCCTCGGCTTCCTTGTCTTGCGGATCCGGGTCGCCGACCTGCGCGGTCGACTCCTCGCCCTCCGCGGGGGTCTCTTCGTCTGCCATCTATGTTTCCTCAGCGGCCGGCGGCCAGATCGGGGTCAGTCACAGGTCGGTCCCAACCTATGTGTCCGACACCATAGCGTCGGCGGGACAGCGGAATCGCACGCACCGGAGTTTGACGGGCCAAGACTCCAAGTATTGACTCCTTTGACGGATCAATTTGGCACCGCGACGACCGCTCGAGGTCGAAGTCCCATACCCCTGGCTGATGTCGCGCTCGGCGTTACTCCGCAGAGCGAACCAGATTGAGTCGCGAGCGCACCCGGCGCTCAAGGAAGTCGTCGAGCACGTCCTCGAAAACTGCGTTGTCATCGCCGGCGACCATGTGGTGCGCGCCAGCGACCGAAGCGAATTCGGCGTGCGGTACCAGTTCCAGGAACCGCTTCGCGTCATCGACGCTGAGCACGTCAGACTCTCCTCCGCGCACCAGCAGCGTCGGCAGGCGCAAGTCTCGCGCGGCGGCGCCGAGCCGCGCCGGGTCGATCAGCGGATCGCGCTGCACAGGCTGGTCCGTGGGCGACGCCAAGAACGCTGGATCCCAGTGCCAGTACCATCGCCCGTCGCGGTGCCGCAGGTTTTTCTTCAGACCTTCGAGGTTGCGCGGCCGCGGCCGGTGCGGCACGTAGGCCGCGATGGCATCGGCGGCCTCTTCCAATGTGCCGAAGCCGGTTTCAGCGTGCGAAACCATGAAATCGCGGATCCGGCTGGTACCGGCGGGCTGCAGGAACGGCGAAACGTCCACCAGCACAAGGCCGAGCGCCAGGTCGGGCCGCACACTGATCGCTGCCAGCGACGAGTTTCCGCCCAGCGAGGCGCCCACATAGACCGGCGGGCCGCCAAGGTAGTCGGCCACCTGGATCACGTCACCGGCGAATCGGTCCAGACCGTAGTAGCCGTCCGGAGACCAAGTGCTGTCCCCGTGCCCGCGCAGGTCGACGGTCACGGCGTACCAGTTCTTGGCGCCGAGGTCAGCTGCGGTGGAGCCCCATGAATGCCGGGTCTGCCCGCCGCCATGCAACAAGACCACCGGCGGATCGGACGGGTCTCCATAGGCGTCGGCGACCATCGTGACGTCGCCCGCCGGGATCTCCAGCGTCTCGTGCGGTGGCCGGTCTCCAGTGGTTCTCATGTCGCTCCTCAATTTCTCGCCGACTGTCGGTCCACGGCGAGATCACGCCGGATATCAGGCTCGCGCCACACTCAGCACCATCGTGACATGAACTCGGTCGGTGGCCGTCCACGGCTGGGTTCGTTAGCCGAGTCGGGGGCCAAACCACGCCCGGTTGATTTCTAGAAGCAGGTAGTCGATTCCAACGACCGAGGGGGAGATCTGAAGGTCACGAACAGTCGCGCGCCGGAGATGACGGACCGCATCGGGGCGTGCGCGGGAGACACGCTCGCGCGATGCGCCGGGTTGCTCCTGGCGCAAAGGCGTCACGGACATGGACGGGGTCAGGATGGCGCTCGAGACGCCGATCGCGCGTCGCCCCGCGCACAAACGCGGTCCCGCGGTCATCGCCGAACTGGAGCAGATCGTCGAGGACAACTGGACACGGCCAACCAACTAAGCGACTTCCATGCCGCAATCGCTCGTCTGTCGAGGGAACAAGACGCTGCAGATCGTCACCGACATCTGCATCACATCATCGACGAGGCGAATCGGTCGCTGCAGCGCCCGAGGCCCCGCCGAGCCGGCGGTTAAGCGTTTCCCGAAAGCGCACCGCATGGTGCTTGACTGCATCAGGGCCGGGGACGCTCGGAAGGCGGGCGAGTTGTGGCAGCGCCAGTCCCTGAGAACCGACCGCACGGAATCCGGTTGAGAACGCGACGTCGATTCGTGGCTAGGTCAGTGAATGAGGCGTCCAGTCCCCGGTGCGGCCGGATACTCACGCCGCCTCGGCCGCGTGGCGTTGAAGGCCGCGGACCCTGCAGGCCTCGTGGTCGGCAGCGTCTGACGCCATCCCCGGGAGGCGATGACCAGCGAGGTTGCGGTCCGCCAGTATGCGCGACATGGTTTACTGAGTAGTACAACTTACGGACGACGAAGGGATCGCTGTGTCTCGACCCGAGTCGCTGGCACCGATGATCTCACCACAAACGGCGCCTGGTGCGGTGCGGTCGCCCAAGACGGCCGAACTGGTGGCGCGCACACTGCGGCGCATGGTTGTCGAGGGTCAACTCCAGGACGGCGACTTCCTGCCGCACGAGGCGGAACTTATTGCCCACTTCGGCGTCAGCAGGCCCACGCTTCGAGAGGCCGTGCGCGTTCTGGAGTCCGAGCGACTCGTGGAGGTTCGGCGCGGCTCGCGGACAGGCGCCAAGGTATGCGTTCCTGGCCCAGAAATTGTTGCCCGTCCCGCTGCCCTGCTGTTGGCACTGTCGGGCACCACACTCGCCGACGTGATGACCGCCCGCACCGCTATCGAACCGCCTGCCGCCAAGATGCTCGCAGAGGACGGCACCGTCGAAGCGCACGATGAACTTCGCCGGCTGGTCGAGGCGGTGCCGGCGGCATGGGAAGCGGGCAACCTGGCGGCAGCATCGGCGCAGTTGCACCGGCGAATGGTCGAGTTATCGGGCAATGCGACGCTCGGAATAATCGCAGGAATGCTTCATGAGATCGGCGAACGGCACACCGCCGCAGCGATTTCCGGTGCGACTCCGGACAACACAGTCGCCAAAACGGAGTACACGAAGTTGCACAAGTCCTACGTGCGGCTGGCTGACTTGGTCGAGTCACGGAAGGGCGAGGCGGCCGAAACACATTGGCGCAGACACATGGTGGCCGCCAGCGCGGCAATGTTGAGAGGCCACGAGAGAACCCGAGTTCGCGACATCATGGATTAAGCGAATATTACGCCGACGGATTCAACCCGAAGTGGTGGCAGATCTCAGCGAGCGTCGAACGCAATTCGGCCAGCCGCCTTTCCCCGATGACCGCACGAACCTCCGAGTCAAGTTGTTCCACGATCGCGGCGGTGTCGGTGAGCAGCTTTTTGCCCCGGTCGGTGTACCGGACGATCTTGGCCCTGCCATCGGCAGGATCAGGCACCCGTTCGAGGTAACCGAGTTCCTCGAGATCGGTCACCAGTTGACCGATAGCGTTCTTCGAAACGGCCTGGGCCTGAGCGATGTCTACGATTCGGCTGCCCTCGAACTCGATGAAGCCGATCAGCCGATTGTGAGCGGGTCGCAACTTCGCGTGCCCCAACGCCCTGGCCCGTTCGTTGCCGACCCGCGCCATCCACTCGCCGAACTCGATGGCGTAACGCGGTAGTGAGGCGGATTGAGATCGGTGCACCTGCGACGTGTCGCGCATCAGCCACTCCTGAAGGGCTCGATGAGTTTCAATTTCATGAAGACTACTTCGCCATCACCGCGAAAGCGCGAGCCAGCCGCGAAGTCGGGCAAGGACCCCTACCCGCCGGGCGGGACCAGCAGCGACTGCCACGGCCGCTCCCCCGCCGCACCGTCGGCGAGGTTCGACTGGGTGTACACCTTGCCGTCCGGGCCGACGTATTCACCTGTCGCGGGGTCGTATTCGGCGGCCGCGACCGGCAGCGGCGGCGTGCCCGGCGGCGGAGGCGTCACCGCGACCGGAACATCTGGCGGCACATGCGGAATCGGCTGCCCGGACAGCGTCGCGTTCGGGTCGCCCTTCCAGTTGTAGCCGTCGTTGAGCGGCACGTACTGCTCGTTGCTCTCGCACTGCTGCCACGTCGGCGCGCGCTTACCGGGCACCGTGACGCAGGGCAGGTTGCGCGCGCCGCGGACGTTGAACGGCGCGTCCTGCGGTGTGCGGCAGTACAGGTCGCCCTTCGGCCGGTCGGGGTAGTCCTCAAAGATCGGCACCCGCTGCTGCTGAGCCGGCAGGAACCCGGTCGTGCAGGGCGGCGGCAGGTTCTGCGGGGGCAGCGGCAGCGGCGCCGGGAACGCAGGCAGGATCGCGTTCAGGTTGAAGATCAACGAGTCGCCCATGTAGTCCTGCTTGGTGCCGCGCTTGTGCACACCGACGGCCTGCGTGACCGCGGTGCCCTGCGGCAGCAGCACCAACAGCTGCTCGAGGCTCGGCTGATAGGCCACTGCGACCTCGCCGAGGCTGACCAGGTTGGCCAGCACGATCGGCAGCGTCGGCTGCAGCCGCTCGAACAAAGCGCGCACCTCGTCGGCGGCCCCCGGTCCCTTGGCCAGAATCCTGCGCACCGCCGGATCCTGGCTCTGCAGTTGACCGCTGATGCTCGCCAGGTTCGCCGCCCACGCCTGGATCGAGCCGGCGGTGTCGGTCTGGGTGTCGAGCACCGGCTTGGACTGGTCGATGAGCGTGATCAACGGGTCGAGGTTCTCGCGGGCGTCGACGGCCAATCTGGCGCTGCCGCTGACCAGCCGGCGCAGCTCGGGCCCGAGCCCGCCCACCGCGGCGTAGGCCTCGTCGACCACGGTCCGCAGGTTCTCCTGCGGGATCGCCTCCAGCCCGCGCGACGTGTCGTCGAGGACCGTGTTGATGTCCGTCGGAATCGTGGTGCGACTCAACGGGATCACGTCGCCGTCCTTGAGCTCCGGACCGTCGCCGCTGCGCGGAAGCAACTGGACGTACTGCTCGCCGACGGCCGACACGCTGTGCACCTCGGCCTCGAGGTCGGCGGGGATCCGGACGTCGGAGTCGAGCGACAGCACCGCCTGCACACCGGTGGGCGTCAGGTCGACGCTCTTCACCTCGCCGACCTGCACCCCGCGGTAGGTGACGTTGCCCCGCGGATACAGCCCGCCGGTTTCGGGCAATTCGACCGTGACCGTGTACTGCCCCACACCGAGGAGGGTGGGCAGCCGCATGTAGCCGAAGACCATGATGCCCAGGGCGAGGATCGCGATCGCGGAGAAGATCGCCATCTGGATGAGAATCTGCCGGGTCATTCGCATGCTATGGCCCCTGATCCCAGCGGTACGGAGCGACCAACGGGTTCCCGCCGGGTGGCGGAACGTTGTGGTTGCACGGGCTCGGGAACTGGCCGATGGTCCGTCCCCACTGCAGTTCCAACCAGGTCAGGTTGCACTCGAACCGCGTTCCGGTGAAGAAGCTTGAATCGATCCTGCTCAACGTCAGGTCGACGACCAACGTCAGGTTCGCGTAGTCGCCGCGCATCCAATTGAGCAGTGTCTCCTTGGGGAACGGGAAAGTCGGCAGGAAGCTCAGCGCGCGGGTCAGCGCCGGGCCGGCGTCGGCCAACTCCTCGAGCACGACGCCGAGGTCCTTGAGCTCCTGCACCAGGGCCTCTTTGGTCTGGTCGACCGAGTCGGCGGCCAGCGCGCTGAACCTGCCGAGCTGGGTCAGCACCTCGGCGAGGTTCTGCCGCTGATCCCGCAGCACCGCCAGCGCGTCGGGGATGGTCCGTAACGCCTTGTCCACCACCGGTTTCTGCTCGGCGATCTGCCCCATCAGATTGTTGAGGCTCTCGGTGGCGTCGATGATGTCCTGTTTCTGGTCATCGAGGTGGCCGATCGCGATGTCGAGCTGCTCGATGAGGCTGCGCAGGTCGTTCTCGCGGCCGGTGAACGCGACGCTGAGGGCTTCGGTGATGTCGTGGATGTTGCCGATCCCGCCACCGTTGAGCAGCAGCGCGACGGCGGCCAGCGCCTGCTCTGTACTCGGATACGCGCTCGACGACTCCAGCGGGATCAGCGAGCCCTCTTTGAGCCTGCCGGTCGGCGGCGCGTCGGTCGGCGGCGCCAACTCGATGTGCAGAGAACCCAGAAGGCTTGTCAGCCCGAGCTTGGCCGTCGAGTTCGCGGGCAGCTCGACGTCTCTGTTGAGTTCCATCGTCACCAGCGCGTGCCAGCCTTGGCGCTCGATCTTGCGCACGGTGCCGACGTTGACATCGCCGACGCGGACCCGCGAGTTCTGCTCGATGTTGTCCACGTCAGGCATCTGCGCCTGGATCGTGAACGCACCCGGCCCGGTGCCCTCGACGCCCGGCAACGGAAGCGAGTTCAAGCCCTGCCAGTCCGAGCAGCCCGACAGCAGCCCGGCCGACACGAGCACGACCGCGGCCCTACGGAACAGCCTGCGCGCCATCATGGTCCCACCCCAGGCGGCACCATCAGGCCGTGCAGACCGTCGGCCGGATTCGTGGTGACCGGCGCCTCCGCAGGCAGCGGCGGACCCGTGGCGGGCGGTGGCGGACCTGCCGCCGGCGGCGGCGCGGCCGCCGGAACGGGCTGCGGCGGGATGTAATTCGGCCGCAGCCAGTCCTCGCTGTAGGTCAGCTCGTTCGGCCGTGTCGTGGCACCGGAGAAGACGTTCTGCATGATGGGCAGGAAGTTGTACTGGCGGTTCTTGATGATCGGCGCCAGGTACTGCACGCACAGCTTGGCCGACTGCTCGGCGCCCAGCCGCGACGCCGCCTGAATTCCGCCGCACAGGAACGAGATCGGGTTGGCGAAGTTGTTCAGCATCGGCAGGCTGCTCACCGCACCCTGGGCCGGCTGCCAGATGTTGACGTAATTCTGCAGCGTGTTGGGCGCGACGTGCAGGAACTGCTTGATGTCGGCGAGACGGTCGGTGAGCGCCTGGGTCACCCCGGCCAGCTTGTCCGACGTGGTGCCCAGCGCTTCGCGGTTGTCGGCGACGAACGTCTGGACCTCGCCGACCACGTTGTTGAGGTCGCGCAGCGCGTCGGCCACCTCGTTCGGGTCGTTGGCCAGCAGCCCGGTCACGCTCGCGAGGTTCTGGTTGAGCTGGCGCATCACGTCGGTGCTGTCCTGCAGCGCCGAAACCAGGATCGCGAGATTCTTGACGGTGGAGAAGACGTCGGTGCTGTGATCGCCCAGCGCCGTGATGGCTTGCGACAGCTTGATGACGGTCTCGCGGATGTTGGCGCCTTCGCCGCGCAGGTTGTCGGCAGTGGTGTTGATGACCGACCCCAAGGGGCTGACATCCCCGGGCTCGGTGGGCTGCAGCGTCTCGGCGAGCTTCTCCAACTGCTGGCGGACCTCGTCCCACTCCACCGGAACGGCGGTGCGCTCCTGCGGGATCACCGTGTCGTCGCCCATCACCGGTCCGCCGGTGTAGGGCGGGGTCAGTTGGATGGCGCGCGCGGTGACCAGCGTCGGCGACAGGATCGCGGCCTTGGCGTCGGCAGGCACCTTGTACTTGCTGTCGTACCAGAACGAGATCTTGACCCGTCCGGGCTGCGCTTCGATCGACTCGATCTTGCCGACGGGCACGCCGACGATGTTGACGTCATCGCCGGGATAGATGCCGTTGGCGTTCTCGAAGTAGGCGACGACGTGCGTGCGGTTGATCCCTCCGGTGTTGCGCAACAGCACGATCGCGCCGCCGGCCAGTATCACGACCAGCGCGACGGCCAACAGGTTGCGAGCTGAGCGCGTCATTGTCCGGCCTCCGCGGGTGCGAGGTGAGCGACCCCACCGGGCGCGGGCACCGCGACCGGCGACGGTGTCGGACCCGGGGTCGACTGCAGACCCGGCGGAGCCTCAGCAGGCGGCCCGGGTGGCGGCCCGCCGGGAGGCGGCGCGGGCAGCGGCTCGCGGTACGGATAGCAGCCGGGGCCGGGCAACGGCAGCCCGGGCGGTCCGCACGCCTGATCGCCCGGATTGCCGGTGATGGCGTCGGGAACCGTCAGCCGCGGGTCGCCGCCCTGGCCGGTGCGCGGGAACGGCACCGGCAGCGCCGGCGTGCCCGGCTGACCGACCTGCGGGTCGCTGAGTTCCGACGGCAGCTTCACATTGGGGTCCAGGCCGAGGTCGGAGAACGCGGCGTCGATGAACGGCTGCAAGAACTGACCCGGCAGCAGGTTGGCGACGTAGTTCTTGAAGAACGGCCCGCCCGACACCGATTCACCCAGCGACATCACGTAGTCGGTGAACAGTTCGATCGACTTCTGCAGTCGCTCCTTGCGGTTGTCGAGAATCGTCAGCACCCCGTTGAGCTTGTCCAGGGCGGGGCGCAGGGTTTCGCGGTTCTCCCCGATGAAGCCCTGCAACTGCCCGCTGAGTGCGGAGATGTTGCCGGAGATCGCATCGAGTGCAGCACTTTGGTTTTCGAGCTCGGCCAGCAGCGCATTGGTGTCGTTGACCAGGCTCACGATCTGGTTGCTGCGCTCGGCGAGCACCGTGGTGGCCTTGTTGGCGTTGCCGAGCAGACCGCGCAGCTGCTCGTCACGCTGGTTGAGCGTGTCGGAGAACCGCGCCACCCCCTCGATCGCGACCCGCAGCTCCGGAGGTGTGTCGGAGAACGTCTCCGACAGCACCCGCAGCGAATCCGACAGTTGGTTGGTGTTCAAGCCGCTGATCGCGGTGGCCAATTCGCCGAGCGCGTCGGGCAGTTCATAGGGCGACGTCGTGCGGTCGAGAGGGATCGTGCCCTCCTGCTTGCCCTCGCCGCGGGAGGTGACCTCGAGGATCTTCGTCCCCAGCAGGCCTTCGGTCTTGATCGCCGCCTCGGTACGGTCACCCAGCCGGATGTCGCTGTCGACGGTGAACGTCACCAGGGCACGAGGGCCGTCGACCTCAATGGATTTGACCTGGCCGACCTCGAAACCCGAAACGCGCACGGCCTTACCGGGTTGCAGCCCGCCCACCTCGGCGAAGTAGGCCGAGTACTGGCTGCCCTGCAGGAACGGCAGCCGGTCGTAGTTCAACGACCCGAACACGATGCCGAACGTCAGCGCCAGCCCGACGGCACCAATGACGGTTTGGTTTCGTTCAGAGAAGGGCTTCACCTCGGCGCACACCTCCCCGTGGACTGCCCGGCGACCTTCACGTAGACCGGCTGGCCGCCCTTGCCGTTGAGCTTGAGCACGATGTCGCAGAGGTAGAAGTTGAAGAAGTCGCCGTAAAGACCTTGTCGCGCAAGCGCTTGATGGGCGTCGGGCAGGGTGTTCAGCAGGTTGTCGAAGTACTCGTGATCAGCCACCACGATCCCGGCGGCGCGGTCGGTCTCCTGCACGGTCTTGCTGAACGGCGGACGAGCCTGCGACAGCAGATCGGCGACCGTTCCGGCCGCTTCGTTGGTGTACGCCAGCCCGTTGCTGATGTCCTGCCGACGCTCCGACAGCGTCCCGACCAGTTCGCTGAGCGCGTCGACCGCCTTCGCGAACTGTTCGTTCTGGTCGCCGAGGGATCCCAGCACCACATTGAGGTTGACGATGACATCCCCGATCAGTCGGTCACGGTCGGCCAGAGTCGTTGTCAGCGCGGCGGTTTGGGCGAGGAACGAGTTGATCGTCGCGCCCTGGCCCTGCAGGGCCTGGATCAGCTGGCTGGACAGCGCGTTGACCTGATCGGGGTCCAGCGCCCTAAACAGCGGCCGGAACCCGCCGATCAGCGCGTCGAGGTCGAGCGCGGGAGACGTGCGGGCGAACGGGATCGTGCCGCCGGGCTCGAGTTTCTTGACGCCGCCGGCGCCTTCCTCCAGCGCCAGGTAGCGGCCGCCGATGAGGTCGTCGTAGCGGATGACGGCCCTGCTGCCCTCGGTCAGCACCACCGACTGGTCTGCGGTGAACTCGACCCGGGCGGTGGTATCGGGTTGGATCGCAACCTTTTTGACGCTGCCGACCTCGACACCGGCGATCCGGACGAAGTCGCCGTTCTCCAGCCCGGTGACGTTGGTGAACTCGGCGACATAGCTGTTGGTGGCTTCCCCGAAGCGCAGCTGGCCGAAGACCGCGAACAACCCGAACACGCCGAGCAGGCAGACAGCCAGAAACGCGGCGAGACGCACCGCGTCTCGCCGGACTCTGGCGTTCATGCTGGACATGCCGTGTCACTCCTCATGGCGTCGTTGATCATCCGAACGGCGGGCCGGGTCGCGCCGGGGTCGGCAGGGGTGTCGGTCGCAGCGGCGTCGGCTGCACCTGCGCCGGCGAATGCACGATGAACGGCTCCGAACCCGGCGTCGGGCCCGGATCCCGCGGCGCCATCGGCGGCGGTGCGGCAGGCAGGCCCGGCCACAGCGGCGTGCCGTCGTCGGCGTAGAGATCTGCGCCGTACGCCGGAGCACCCGGATACGGGACCGGGCCGATCGCCGGTCCGCCGAAGAGGTTGCGGACGCTCGGCGGTTCGGGCACAGCGCGCGTCGTCGGCAAGTAGTTGGCGTAGCCGGGGAAACCGATGCCGGGGTTGGGGCGCCAGTCGATTCCGGTGCCGAATCCGGTGTTGGTCACGAGGTTGCGCACCGGCCAGTTCTGCGCGACGTCGGGTAGTGAGCCGCAGCTGGGCTTGCCGCCGGGTCCGCCCTTGGCGCCGATGATCGGCAGGTGATTGGGGTAGCGGTACGGGTCGTCGCCGACGCCCAGCGCCACGTCCAGGATCAGCGTCCGGCCGTTGCCGCCGGGCCCGTCGTACCCGCCGTTGTCCAGCAGGTGCTTGGCGCCGGTCAGCAGGCAGGTGTACTCGGGGCTGTACTTGTGCAGCAGGTTCGTCGTCGGCTCGAGTACGTTGATGGCCTTGATCAGGTTCGCCTGGTTCGGCGCCAGCAGGTTGATCCCGCTGTTGGACAGGCCGATGGTGGCCAGCAGCAGCGCATCCAGCTGGCTGGCCTGTGCGGTGATCGTGGTGCTCGTGGTGCTCAGCGCGTCGAGGGTCGTCAGGATGTCCTGTGCGGCAGCGCTGTACGTGTCGTTGAAGTCGCGCAGCGCGCGCAGGTCGGCGGTCACCGTCTCGTAGCGCGGATTGACCTCGAGCAGAACCTGATTGGCGGCGGTGGTGGCCTCACCGATCAACTCGCCCTGACCTCGCACACCCTCGGCGAGCGCGGACAAGGTGCTGTTGAGCTTGGCCGGGTCGATCTGTTCGAGCACCCCGACGATGTTCTGGAACACCGTGTTGGCCTCGACGGTGACGTTGCGCGACCGGATCACCTGACCGGCGGCGAGCGGCTGCGAACTGGGGTCGCTCGGATAGATCAGGTCGACGAACTTGGCGCCGAACACCGTCGTCGCCCTGATCTGCGCCTCGATGTTCGACGGGATGAATTCGAGCTTGTCTGTGTCGATTTCGAGCTTCAGCGCGACAGGCTCTTTGCCGCCCTGGATCGCCGACACCCGCCCGACCTGCACGCCGCGCAACTTCACCTTGGCGTCGGTCTCCATCACCAGACCCGCGCGGTCCGATGTCAGAGTGACTGTCTCGGTGCGCCGGAACGATCCGACGAACAAGGCATACGTCAGCCAGATGGCGACGGCGACGATCACCGCGAGGATCAACGTCCACCACGCGGGGTGCAGGCCTTCGTCTTCCAGATCCATCGTCAGCCCGCCAGGTTGAAGTTGCCGGATTGACCGTAAACCGCGAGCGAAAGCATCACCAGCACAAAGGCCGAGACGATCAGCGACGTGCGCACCGCGCGCCCGACCGCCTCGCCGACACCCGCCGGGCCACCGCTGGCGGTGTACCCGTAGTAGGTGTGCACGAGCATGATCATCACCGACAGCGCGATCGTCTGACCGAACGACCACATCAGATCGGTGGGGTTGAGGAACGTCCGGAAATAGTGGTCGTACACACCCGTCGACTGCCCGTAGAGGACGGTGGTGCCGAACCGGGCCGCCCAGAACGCGGCGATCACACCGACGCAGTACAGCGGGATCACGACGAGGAAGCCGGCCACGACCCGTGTGGAGGCGAGATACGCGATGCTGCGAACGCCCATCACTTCCAGTGCGTCCACTTCCTCGTTGATCCGCATGGCACCGAGCTGCGCGGTGGCGCCTGCGCCGATGGTGGCGGACAACGCCACCGCGGTGGTGGCGGGCGCGATCAGGCGCACGTTGAAGAACGCCGACGCGAAACCGGTCAGGGCTTCGACGCCGATCTCCGAGAAGTCGGTGTAGCCCTGGACCGCGACCAGCGCGCCCGTCGTCACGGTGAGGAAGCCGACGATCGCGACCGTGCCGCCGATGATGATGAGTGCGCCTGCGCCGAGGCCCATCTGAGCGATGATCCGGATCAGCTCCACCTGGTAGTGCAGGACGGTGTAGCGGATCGAACTCAGGGTGCGGCCGAAGAACTTGGCCTGCATCCCGATCCGGTTCCACGGCTCGGCGACGCTCTTGAACCGGGCCTTGAGCCAGGGGAACTGGGAATGCGGCCTCGAGACGGTCACATCGTCACCTTCACCGCAACTGCGGTCGCGACGATGTTGATCGCGAACAGCGCCATGAACGTGAAGACGACGGTCTCGTTGACCGCGTTGCCGACACCCGCCGGGCCGCCGCCGACGGAAATGCCCTTGTAGCAGGCGATCATGCCTGCGGACAGGCCGAACAGCGCGGCCTTGAGCAACGCGATGATGACATCGGTGGTGCCGATCAGCAGTGTCAGACCGCCCGCGAACGCACCCGGTGAGACGTTCTGGATGTAGACCACGAAGAAGTAGGCGCCGGCCAGTCCGACGAGGATCACCGTCGCCGACAACGCCAGCGACACCAGCGTGGCGGCCAGCACGCGCGGAACGACCAGCGCCTGAATGGGATTCACGCCCATCACCCGTAGCGCGTCGAGTTCTTCGCGGATGGTGCGCGCGCCCAGGTCGGCGCACATGGCGGTGGCGCCGGCGCCCGCGACGACCAGCACCGTCACGATCGGGCCGATCTGGCGGACGGTGCCGAGCGCGGCGCCGGTGCCGGAGAAGTCCGCGGCGCCGAACTCCCGCAACAGGATGTTGAACGTGAACGTCAACAACACCGTGTACGGAATGGTCAGCATCAGGGTCGGCAGCAGCGACACCCGTGCGACGAACCACGCCTGGGAGATGAATTCACGCCAGGCGAAGGGCGGGCGGAACATCCACACGAACGTGTCGAGCGCCATCGAGAAGAAGCCACCGAATGCGCGCACCGGCTTCGCGACCGCAGCCGAGGTCACCATCGGACGGTGATTCCTCGTGTGCACCGCACTGCCATAGGCCGCAGATCCCTCCGTTACCAACCGCGCCCATCCAGGCTGTGGGTGACGTTACACGTCAACGCGCGGCAGAACCGTACATCACAGATTTCGCCGCCAGCAACATCGCACCTGTTCAGGGTGATAAAGGCCACCCAGCAAAGGGGTCGTGCCAGGTACGCGTCACATATCGCGTACGGCCGCTTCGAGTTCGGCGATGTCGATCTTGCGCATTCCGAGCATCGCTTTCGTCACCGCGGCAGCGCGGGCGGGATCGGGGTCGTCGAGCAGCTCGTTGAGTCGGTCGGGCACGATCTGCCAGCTCAGCCCGTAGCGGTCCTTGAGCCAGCCGCACTGCGATTCCTCTCCTCCGTCGACAAGCCGGTCCCAGTAGTAGTCGACCTCGCGTTGGTCGGCGCAGTGCACGGTGAACGACACCGCCTCGGTGAACGCGAACGCCGGGCCGCCGTTGATGCCGATGAAGCGGGTGCCGTCGAGCACGAAGGTCCCCGACACCACCTCGCCCGGGGTGCCCGGGCCGGCGTCGGTGTAGCGCTCGAGCGTCTCCAGCGCGGAGTTCGGGAAGACCGACGTGTAGAACTGCACGGCTTCTTCGAGGTTGTTGTCGAACCACAGGGACGGGGTGATCGCAGGCATACGGTGGTGACCGGTCCCGCGACCGGAATTCATCGCCGCTCGGTCGTCGCTCCCAGCGCGCGCAGCGCGAAGTCGAGCACCGCGGCCTTGGCCCGGCGCAGCCCCGGGTGGTCGTCGTAGCGCTGGGTGATCATCATCCGGCTGATGATGGCGTTGATGGCCACCACATCCTGTTCGGGCTTGGCCAGCGGGAACGACCCGTCGCGGCAGCCCCGGCGCAAAATCTCCGCCAGCGAGCGCTCCCGGTCGGCGTGTGCCTGCTCCCGGGTCTCGCGGTAGCCCTTCGCGGCGCGCACCTCGTCGGAGTCGATGACCGTGAAGTGCATGCGGGTGCGGTCGTCGTGGATCAGCCCGAACATGCCCTCGATCCAGGCTTCGAGCAGCCGGGTCGGGTCGCCGGGCATGTCTTCGACGATGCGGTCGAGCCGCTGCGCCAGCGCGTCGGTCTCCTGACGCAGCATCGCCAGGAACAGCTGGTCCTTGGACTCGAAGTGCCGGTAGAAGGCCCGGGTGGACACTCCCGCGCGCTGCAAAATCGCCGCGACCGGGATCGGGCCGGCGTGCGGTTCGGACAGGCACCGGTAGGCAGCATCGATGATGCTCTCCCGGTCGTCGGCGATCGGCTCAGGCTGCACGAGGGCAAAGTATATTGACGCCCTCATCAATGGCACCGGGGATCGGACGTTTTTGTTCGCTGGGTACCGTCCGTGAGCATGACACCAAGCGCACCGCAGGTGGTGAAGTTCGACGGCGCCGACGGCATCACGCTGGTGGCCGACGAGTGGAACCCGCCCGCGACGGACGCCGACGGACGACCGTCGGTGCTGTTCCTGCACGGCGGCGGCCAGAACCGGTTCTCCTGGACGAAGACTGCGAAGCTGCTCGCCGACGACGGGCTGCACGTGGTCGCGGTGGACAGCCGCGGCCACGGTGACAGCGACCGGGCACCCGATGCGAACTACTCCGTCGACGCGCTGTGCGACGACACCGTGCGCGTCGTCGACCAGATCGGGCGGCCGGTCGTGCTGATCGGCGCGAGCATGGGCGGGATGACGGGCATGCTGGTGGCCGACGCAGCGGGCCCCGACAAGGTGACCAAGCTGGTGCTCGTCGACGTGGTCCCGCGCTACGAGAAGGACGGCAGCGCCCGCATCCGCGAGTTCATGGCCGGCGGCGTCGACGGGTTCGCCACGCTCGACGAGGCCGCCGACGCGGTGGCCGCGTATCTGCCCCACCGCGAACGCCCGCGCAGCTCCGACGGGTTGACGAAGAATCTGCGGCTGCGCGACGGGCGGTGGTACTGGCACTGGGACCCGGCGTTTCTCACCGCGCCTCTCGACGACCGCTTCGTGCGCGTCGAGAAACTCGAAGCGGCGGTGACGAACTTGACCATCCCGATCCTGCTGATCCGTGGGAGACTCTCCGACGTGGTCAGCATGGAGGGCGTCACGGACTTCCTGGACAAGGTGCCGCACGCGGAGTTCGCCGAACTCAGCAACGCCGGGCACACCGCCGCCGGCGACGACAACGACGCGTTCTCCGAAGTCGTGGTGCAGTTCGTCAACCGGTGAACGCCCACCGCCGCACCGTCGGCTTCAACTTCCTCTCCGAACCGGAACTGCCCGCGCCCCGCGTGAGCGAGGCGCAGGCCGAGCGCATCCTCGTCGAGCAGTACGGCATCGAGGCCCGCGCCGCCTCCCTGGGCAGCCAGCAGGACAAGAACTTCCTGGTGACCGCCGGCGACGGCACCGTGGTCGGCGTGCTGAAGGTGGCCAATTCGGCGTTCAACGCCACCGAGCTGACGGCGCAGGACCTCGCGGCCGACGTGATCGCGGCCGCCGAACCGGGCCTGCGGGTGTCGGTGCCGCTGCCGAACTTGTCTGGCGAAAAACTCACGGCGGTACAGGGTTTGCTCGACGGCACCGCGTATGTGCGGTTGCTCCGCCACCTGTCCGGCGGCACGCTGCTCGAGTCGGGGTACCTCGCTCCGGCGGCGGTGGCCGGCCTCGGTGAGGTTGCGGGGCGGGTCAGCCGGGCGTTGGCCGGCTTCACGCACCCGGGCCTGGACCGGGTGCTGCAGTGGGATCTGCGTTACGGCGCCGACGTGGTCGCGGCCCTGCTGTCGCATGTGCCCGATGCCGCCCTGCGGGACAGCATCGACGCGGCCGCGCGCGAGGCGTGGTCACGGATCTCGGCGCTGGCCGACCGGCTGCCGCGCCAGGCGGTGCACCTGGATCTGACCGACGCCAACGTCGTGGTGTCCCGCGACGGCGCCTCGGTGGTGGCCGACGGCGTCATCGACTTCGGCGACCTGACCGACACCTGGGCGGTATCGGAGTTGGCGATCACCGCGTCGAGCGTGCTCGGCCATCCTGGCAGCGGTCCGATCTCGGTGCTCCCGGCGATCCGCGCGTTCAACGGCATTCGGCCGCTGTCGCGCGACGAGGCCGCGGCGGTGTGGCCGATGCTGGTGCTGCGCACGGCGGTGCTGATTGTCAGCGGCGCGCAGCAGGCCACGCTCGATCCGGACAACGCCTACATCACGGAGCAGGCCGACGAGGAGCGGCGCATGTTCGACCAGGCCACCTCGGTGCCGATCGACGTGATGACCGCGGTGATTCTGGCCGACCTCGGGTTTGACGTCGCGTCGGCGCCGGTGCGGGGCGCGCTGCTGGCGCCCGGCGCTGCGCCGGTGGCGACGCTGGACCTCGGCGTGTTGTCCGACGCCTACGACGACGGCCGGTGGCAGAGCGCCGATGTGGACGACGAAATCGCCTGCGCGGCACTGCAGAACCGTCCTGGGATTGTCATCTCCGAATACGGCGTGCCCCGGCTGAGCCAAGCTGGGAAGCTGTCGCAGGACAGCCCCGACGTGGTGCCCACCGGCGTCACGTTGTGGTCGTCGTCGGAGGCCGGGCTGCAGGCGCCGTGGGGCGGTGAGGTGGTGCACGCGTCGGCTGACGAGATCACACTGCGCGGCGTCGACCACGAGATTACGCTGACCGGCGCGCAGGTCAGCGCGGCGCTCGGCGCCATCCACGCGGGCCAGGAGCTGGCCAGAACCGCTGCGCGGCAACCGGTCCGGGTGAGTGTGCGACCGACGGGCGCCCCGGTCGCGCCGCCGTACGTCAGTGCGGAACTGGCGCCGGGTTGGCTGGCGCTGACAGGCGATCCGCGCCCGCTGCTGGGCCTGCCGGTGGCGGCGCCCGCGGCGGAACCCGACCTGTTGGCCCGGCGCGACGCGAGTTTCGCTGCGGTGCAGGAGCATTACTACCGCAGGCCGCCGCAGATCGAACGCGGTTGGCGCAACTACCTGCTGTCCACGGCCGGACGCTGCTACCTGGACATGGTCAACAACGTGACCGTGCTGGGGCACGCGCACCCGCGTGTCGCCGACACCGCGGAGCGCCAGCTACGCAAGCTGAACACGAACTCGCGGTTCAACTACGAGGTGGTGGTGGAGTTCAGCGAGCGGTTGGCCGCGACGCTGCCCGATCCGCTCGACACCGTGTTCCTGGTCAACTCCGGTTCTGAGGCAAGCGATCTCGCGCTGCGACTGGCCATGGCCGCGACGGGCAGAGGTGACGTGGTCGCGGTGCGCGAGGCCTATCACGGCTGGACGTACGGGACCGACGCGGTGTCGACGTCGATCGCCGACAACCCCAACGCGCTGGCCACCCGCCCCGAATGGGTGCACACCGTGGAGTCGCCGAACAGCTTCCGCGGCAAGTACCGCGGCCCCGACGCTGTCCGTTACGCGGAGGACGCCGTACGTCAGATCGAGGAGCTGATCGCCTCGGGTCGGCCGCCCGCCGCGTTCATCTGCGAATCCGTGTACGGCAACGCCGGCGGCATGGCGCTGCCCGACGGTTACCTGCAGCAGGTGTACGCGGCCGTGCGCGCCGGCGGCGGACTGGCGATCTCCGACGAGGTGCAGGTCGGTTACGGCCGGCTCGGCGAGTGGTTCTGGGGTTTTCAGCAGCAGGACGCGGTGCCCGACATCGTCTCGGTCGCGAAGTCGACAGGCAACGGCTATCCGTTGGGCGCGGTGATCACCAGCCGCGCCGTGGCCGAGCGGTTCCGGTCGCAGGGCTACTTCTTCTCCTCCACCGGCGGCAGCCCGCTGTCGTGCGCCATCGGGATCACGGTGCTCGACGTACTCCGCGAGGAAGGCCTGCAGGGCAACGCCTCCCGCGTAGGCGGATACCTGAAGCGGCGGCTGGTCGAGCTGCAGGACCGGCACCCGCTCATCGGCACGGTGCACGGCATCGGCCTGTATCTGGGCGTGGAGATGGTCCGCGACCGGCAGACCCTGGAGCCGGCGACCGCGGAGACCGCGGCGATCTGTGACCGCATGCTCGAACTCGGTGTCGTCATCCAGCCCACCGGTGACCACCAAAACATCCTCAAGACCAAGCCGCCGCTGTGCATCGACACCGACGGCGCCGACTTCTACGTCGACACCCTCGACCGTGTGCTCTCCGAGGGCTGGTGACCGTCAAGCCAGCAGCGGGACCGTGTCGTGCGGGGTGTCGGTGAGGATCTCCAGCATCGCTCGCCGGTCGGCCGTCAGCTCTGCTCGTTCGAAAGCCTTGCCTGCCACCTGAATTCGGCATGTCGCGATCGCAGAGTTGTAGCAGTACTTCGTGCGCCCGTCGGTGTCGGTGTAGGTCAGTCCGATTACGTCGGATGGTTCGGCGACGATCTCCCCCTCGATCATCTTCTCGCCGATCCGTCCGCCGAAGGTCCAGGAGGACGGCCGGTAGCGGCCGTGCGTCGACAGGCTGGCGCGGATCGACCGGACGGCGAATTCCGTTCCGGCGTGCCGGAACACGAACAGCGTCACGCCCGGCAGCAGCACCGGACCCAACGCGGCGCGGGCCGTCACGATCTCCAGCGTCGAGTCGGGGGCGTCGTCGAAGCCGCAGATCTGGCCGTAGGCGTATGCGGGGGTGTGTCGGGTGCCCCAGTTGTGGTTGACGCTGCCGGTCCATCCGTCGACCGGCACCCGAGTGTCGTCGAGTTCGAGCAGCCCGTCGAACGTCGCCAGCGGATGACGCACGGTGGTCTTCGCGGTCGGAAACCGTGCGGCGTACGCCCGTTCGGTGAGCAGTCTGACCGGGTCGGCGTCGCCGGGGTCGATCGACAGATCCCAGCGGGCCGAGCGGCCGCTGCCGGTCACCACCCCTTCGGCGGCGCGGTCGTGCAGGCTGGTGGCGGCGATGCGCGCGGTCCACTCGTCGTCCCCGAATTCGGCCGTGTCGATCGGGTACGACTGCTTGAGCGCCCGGTTGCCTGCGCCGTCGGGATCGAACAGCATCACCCACACGTCGGCCGTCGGCGCGCCGGCCGTCGGACGCAGCAGCGTCTCGCGCACCCACAGCGCGCGCGGCAGCTGGGGATGGTTGGCGCGGATGTAGCGACTCTCGTAATACCGGGGCTCCGCGGACGTCACGGGTCTCAGCATCCAATACTTGAACGGTGATGGGTGTGCAGATCGCGGCATATGTGCTGGGCGTCGTCGCGGCGGCGGAGGCCGTCGCGCTGGGGGTGCTGTGGATCCGCTACACCCGCCAGCGCGCCGAGCTCGACGAGGCCCGGTCTCGCCTCGACACGAAGAACATGCTGTTCACCGGTGGCCGGGAGGCGGTCAAGCAGGTGTGGCAGACGGCCAACATCCTGCGCAAGGACGGCCTGGGCGCAGCGGTGCGGTCCTCGATCGAGGACCTGGCGGACTGGGCCGAGGTCGAGCGGCCGGATCTGGCGCGGCTGGCGCCGGGCGGCAAGATCGTGATCGCGTTCTCCGACATCGAGGAGTCCACCGCGCTCAACGAGCGCATCGGCGACCGCGCGTGGGTCCGGTTGCTCGGCCGCCACGACAAGATGGTCGGCCGGCACGTCAAGAAGCACTCGGGTTATGTGGTGAAAAGCCAGGGCGACGGTTTCATGCTGGCCTTCGCGCAGCCGGAACAGGCGGTCCGGTGCAGCGTCGACATCCAGCGCTCACTTCGTCGGCAGCCGAACGGGATTCGGGTGCGCATCGGGATCCACATGGGCAAGTCGGTGCGCCGCGGCGACGACCTGTTCGGCCGCAACGTGGCGATGGCTGCGCGGGTGGCCGGCGAGGCCGACGGCGGTGAGGTGTTGGTCAGCGAGGTGGTGCGCAACGCCGTGCGCGACGTCGACGGCCTGGAGTTCGACGACGGCCGGGACGCGGAACTGAAGGGGTTCGGCGGCAAGCACCGGCTCTACGCCGTCGCCGCTTAGCTCCCGGCGCCCCGGTCGGCCTCGGCCACCCGCTGATGCAGCCGGGCCCGGATGTCGTCGGGCGTGTAGGAGTTGCGACGACGCTGGTCGCGCGCGACCAGCACACCGCCCGCCACCACGCCGGCGACGCCGGCCAGACCGACCCACTTCCATATGCCGCGCATGGCGGTCAGTCTGCCTAAGCTGCTCCCGTGAGTCCAAGCACCGTGTCGCTGACGCAGGCGCTCGATGCGACGCGCACCGGCGACCTCTGGCTGTTCCGCGGCCGGTCCGGGCCCGACCGGGCCATCCAGTCGATGACCAACAGCCCGGTCAACCACGTCGGGATGACGATCGCGATCGAGGATCTGCCGCCGCTGATCTGGCATGCCGAGCTCGGCGACAAGCTCGTCGACCTGTGGACCGGCGACAACCATCGGGGCGTGCAGCTCAACGACGCCCGCCAGGTCGTCGAGCGGTGGGTCACCAGCTATCACCAGCGGTGCTGGCTGCGGCAGCTGAACCCGTACGCGAATCGGGAGCAGGAGGACAGCGCGTTGAAGGTGGTGGCCCGGATGGACGGCACCCCCTTCCCCAGCACCGCGCGGCTGACCGGCCGGTGGTTTCGCGGCCGGCTGGCCGTGACCGACTTCACCCGCGGAATTCCGTTCGTGCACAGGAAGGTTCGCGACGCCACCCAGCGCAGGAAGCAGGAGGAGCTGCAGGTCGGGCTGGAGACGGCGTACTGCGCCGAGACCGTCGCGATCACCTACGAGCAGATGGGCCTGCTGTCGACCGAGAAGCACTACAACTGGTTCGACCCGGGCAAGTTCTGGAGCGGCGACTTCCTGCCGCTGACTCCGGGGTATCAACTCGGCGCCGAGATCGCAGTCGAGCTGGACTGACGCCGCGGTCCCTACGCTGGTGGGGTGTCGCTTCGCACCGTCGTCCGGATCGCCTCGATCATCGTCGTCGTCAAGGCAGTGCTGATCGGCGCGGTGTACTGGCGCCGCGCCGAGCTGATCGGCCGGCCCGTCGATGCGGGGTCCGTTGCGCTCACGGTCGTCGGCGCCGTCGTCGCGCTGGTCGTGGTGCTGACCGCGGTCGCCGTCGCCGCGCGCTATCTGGCCAACCGCCGTTAGAGCCGCGCGAAGCAGGGGTTCGCGTCTTCCTTCGGGATCGAGGCGTCGCGGCTGGAGAACTTTCCGACCACGCCCGAGTCGGTGACCTCGACGCTGTCGGCCTTGATGCCCAGCGGGTAGTTGTCGTTGAGCTTCTTGGTCAGGTCGTTGAGCGCGCTCTGCACGGCGTCTTTGGGCAGCGGTCCGACGACGTCGAGCACCTGCAGGTTGAGGTCGCCGTTCTCGACGACGGGTTTGGCGGTGACGCTGTTGTCGCCGGCCTCGAGGATCACGGTGCCCGCGGCGGGATCGGTGCGCACGCCGGTGATGAGGTTGCCGACACCGGGCAGGTTCTCGGCGACCGTGTCCTTGATGCCCGACGATTTCCAGCTCAGCGTGGCGTCGAGCGCCCCGATGGTGCCCTTGGAGTCGTCGGTCTCCTGCAGCCGGACGTCGGCGAGCGTCACCTCCGCGGTCATCCCGTCGGCGCTCTGCACGCGGTTGCCGTCGGTGGTGACCGAGATGTTGGTGTAGTGGCCAGTGATGTGTTGCCACAGGAACGGCGGGTTCACGCCGAACGAGATCGTCACGCCGTCCTCGGTCACGCATTCGGCGACCTCGGTCAGGATGCCGTCGGCGCGGTGCCGGGCGTACAGCTCGCCGGCCGCCAGCCCACCGGCGAGCAGGGCCACCACGATCAGCACGATCAGCAGGACGAGGGTGGTGTTGACGCCGCGGCGGCGGCGGGGCTTGCCTTCGCTGCCCGGGGTCGGCCCGAAGGTCGGCGGCGGGGGCGGCGGTGGCGCCTGCCGGTGGATCTGCTGGGTGGGGCGGACGTCGGCGGGCGACGGGGGCCGCTCGAACCTGCGGCGGAGCTGTTCGGTGGGCGGCTCCGGCCGGCGGGGCGGCGCGGGCCGGTTCGGGGGTGGTGGTTGCCGCGGAGCGGGCCGCGCCGGGCCGGGTGGAGGTGGTGGTGGCCGCCGCTGACCCGGATTGGGCGGGGGCGCGCCCCTGCCACGCCAGTCGGGCGGCCCGGGGCGGTGCGGCGGCTGCGTCACTTCCGCGATTCTGCCTCATCGTCGACGGGAAAGCGGGACACGACTTGTACGTCGGACCGGGGAATCCCGGCGGGGATCCACAGTGGTGCGACGTTGTGCGGTTACGCGCCCCGGGGTGGATTCACGGTGGCCGTGGTCCGCGCGGCCGGATAGTCGGCGTCCTTGCGGCGTTTCAGCCCCAGCAATCCGAGCAACCCGAGCAACCCTGCGAGTCCCCACAGACCGTTGTCGCCGCCCTCGTCGTCGTCGGCTTGCTGGGCAACGGTCGTTGTCGTAACCGGTTCGGTGATCTCGGTCGCGTTGGCGACGCCGGCACCGCCGAACAGCAAGGAAAGCGTCACCGCGCCTACTGCCAATGGCTTTTGCATGCTGATTGCTCCTTCGGTGTATTGGAGCTAGTCGACCCTGGACCGAGTGTCCACCCCCGCTAGCTGCCGAGCCACCGTCTACCCGTGGGAAACGGGTCCAATCCTTCGCGTGCTGAATTTCCGCAAATGCATCGTGGTTGCATCGCTTGATGATTGGGGGTCAGTCGGCGCGAAAAACGGTCTGCCGGCGGTCCAGGTAGGCCGCGAGGTTGTTCAGCGACGAGGTCATGCCGTCGGCATGGTCGGCGGCCGAGATGCCCGGCGGGACGTCGTCGGCGCGCAGTTCGACCCGGGTGCCGCCGTCGACCCGCGTCACGGTCCACGTCATGGTCATGGTGCCGCCGAAGCTCGGATCCTCGGAGGCGAAGTCGACGGCCTGCACGACGCGGTCGTCGGAGGCGATCTCGACGAACCGGCCCTCGACGACGTCGGAGTCCGCGTCGGTCTTCGCGCCGCCGGCCGGCGGGTCGGTGTAGGTGAGGACCAGCCGGTAGGAGCCGCCGGCGCGGCCGTCGAAATGCTCGAAGCGGCCCGTCATCCCGGACGGCGGCAGCCACTCGATCAGCGCGTCGGGGTCGACGAGCGCTTCGAAGACACGGCTGAGCGGCGCCTTGACGACCCGCGATGCGACATCTGTGCGTGCCATGGCACCTTATTGAACCCGATGATTCGGCAGCGTCCGTCGGGCCTGCCACGTCACGCCGGGCACAGTGCGCGCCAGGTCCGGCCTGCTCTTCACGAAGCCGCGGATCGCGCGGTAGAACGCCCATACCTGGCGCGGGCTGGGCACTTTGGGCACCCACGCCAGCTCCCAGTGGATGCCGTTGATCGGGTCGTCGAAGAACACCGCGCGGTAGCCGGGCCAGTACTGCGGATAGTCCTTGGGTTCGTCGGTGACGGGTATCGCATTGGGAATGAGGAAGTCGCGGTGGAAGCGGTCGACCTCTTTTCGGTTACGTGCCCACAGCGCAACATGATTGATGCCGACAGCCTGGTCGGCGTGGGTCAGCTTGTCGCCGGTACGGGCCGGTTGGATACCGATGTAGCTGTGCGGGTTGAGGTATCGCGTCATGTAGTAGATCGACTGGTACTCCATGTTCATCGACGAGAAGCTGCTGTAGCCGAGCCAGCCGAACAGCGCGTCGTAGAACGCTGTGGACTTGTCGTAGTCGAGCACCGCGAACTCGACGTGACTGACACCTCGCCACCGCATCGCGCCTCCCATCGACTACTACGAAATGTAGTACTCACATGGTGCGGTGTCTACGGTTCGAGTCAGATCGGTCTACCGGCGGTTGACCCGCACCGCCTCCCGGATCAGGGCCTTGAACGCCTCGGGGTCGAGTTCGTCGTCCTCGCGCAGGTCGATCGCGCGGCGGACACCGGCCTGCATGCTCGCGTTGAACAGCTTGTCGGGGTCGTCGATCGACGCGCCCTTGGCGAACGTGAGCTTCACCTTGCCCTGGTACATCTCCAGCGTGCAGATCAGGCCGTCCAGCGAAAATGCCGGAACGCCATCCGGATTCGACGGTTTACGCCATTTGGCTTCCTCGACGACATCGGGTTCGGCTTGCTTGATCAGGGTGCGGATCTCGTCGAGTCTGTCGATGCGCCAGTCTTCAGCCATAGCCGGAGATACTAAGCCCCGCCCGAGAGCTGGTCGCGCACCGCATCCTTGTCGATGAGCGACCACACCTCGACGATCCGCTGCTCGCGGAACCGGTAGAAGACGTGTTCGGCGAAGCGCACCTGCACGCCCGTCGGTTCTATGCCCAGAAACCGGTATCGCGGGGTGCACTCGAACCACAGCCGGCAGGCAACGCTGTCAGCGTCGGCGAGCAGAAGGTCGGGACGGAACTGCAGATCCGGTGTCGCGGTGGTGTCGGCCTCGAGCAACGCCCGGTAGTCGGCGAGGGTCATGCGATTCCGGTTGTAGGACAGATGATTTGCGACGAAGTCGCCGAGGTCCGACCATCGGCGTTCGTTGAGGCAGCGCAGGTACTCACGGTAGATCGCCGCCAAGTCGCTCATTTCCGGTTGACCTTGACCGCCTCGCAGATCAGCGCGGTGAAGGCGTCGGCGTCCAACTCGTCGTCCTCGCGCAGATCGATGGACCGCCCGACCGGAGCCTCGAGACTGGCGTTGAACAGGTGGTCCGGATCTTTCACCGACGAGCCCTTGGCGAAGTTCACCTTGACCTTGCCCTTGTACTTCTCCACCGTGCAGATCAGGCCAGCGAGCGAGAAGGCGGGAACGCCGTCGGGGTTCGACTTCGTGCGCCACTTGATCTGCTCGACGACGTCCGGTTCGGCTTGTTTGATGAGCGACCGAATCTCATCGACCCGGTCGACGCGCCAATCTTCGGTCATGGCCCCAATGTACGCAGCGACGCGTCGAGGGTAGACAGAAGTTGGACGATCCGGCTGGTGCCTGTTCTCGGCCGCGGATACCGGCAGAGCACGTCGATCAGGACTGGTGTCGCACGTGCACGTACCCGCGCCAGGCCGGCGTCGGCGTCCGCGCCTTCGAGCTCGGCAATGCGGGCGGCGTTCGCTGCGGCGCGCAGGATGTGGCCGACCTGATGCTCCTTGGCGATCGGATGCAGGTAGGCCGCCGCCGCGGCGTCGCCGGCGGCTTGTGCCGCCAGCCGCGACGCCTCGGTCGGCGCCTCACGTGCGGCGCGGTGGGCGTCGAGCGCGGTCGCCCGCTGCAGCTTGGTGCGACGGGCTCCCTCGATGAACTGCCGGGCGGCGTCGAGCGCCGCGCGCGGTCGCGGATCGTCGGGCCTGGCGGTCTCGAACACCGGCAACACGTCGGCGGCGGCGGCCTCGACAAACCGGACCACGGCACGGAGCTCGTCGTCGGTGAGCGCGAAATCGCCTGTCACGCAGAGACAGTATTCAGGACACGGCCGGTTCCACGCCGAGTTCGGTCAGGAGTGACCGGACACGCCTTTCGATGTCGTCCCGGATGGGACGCACAGCGTCGACGCCTTTGCCGGCGGGGTCTGCGAGGTCCCAATTCTCGTACCGCTTGCCGGGCAGATACGGGCACTCGTCGCCACAACCCATGGTGACGACCACCTGAACCGCTTCGAGGTCGTCGACGGTCCATCGTCGGGGTTGCTCGCCACTGATGTCGATGCCCTTCTCGGCCATGGCCTCGATGGCGGCGGGGTTCACTTCATCTGCGGGTTCGGAGCCTCCCGAGTAGACCGTGGCGCGATCACCGGCGATGTGCTTGAGAAAACCCATCGCCATCTGTGAGCGCCCTGCGTTGTGGGTACACAGGAACAGCACCGCGGGCTTGTTATCGCGCATCTTCGACCTCCCTCGGCACGTCGGGACTCTCGGTCGAGTCACGAAATCGTGTGCGCAGGAACAGCGATACGTAGACGAGCGCGACCAGGACGGGCACTTCGATGAGCGGCCCGACGACGCCGGCCAGGGCCTGTCCGGAAAGTGGACCGTAGGTGGCGATCGCCACGGCAATGGCGAGTTCGAAGTTGTTTCCCGCCGCCGTGAACGCCAAAGTGGTGGTGCGCTGATAGCCCATGCCGAGCGCCGCGCCCAGCAGATAGCCGCCGCCCCACATGATCGCGAAGTACGCCAGTAGCGGCACCGCGATGCGGACGACATCGGCGGGGCGCGAAGCGATTTGCTCGCCCTGCAGCGCGAAGAGGACCACGATGGTGAACAGCAGGCCATAGAGCGCCCATGGGCTCACCTTGGGCAAGAACGTCGACTCGTACCACTGCCGGCCTTTCGCCCGCTCGCCCCACCGCCGAGACAGGAACCCCGCCGCGAGCGGAATGCCCAGGAAGATCAACACGGATTCGGCGATCTGCCACGGCGATGTGCTGATCGAAGCCTGTTCCAGCCCGAGCCAGCCGGGTAGCACTGACAGGTAGAACCAGCCCAGCGCGGCGAACATGACCACCTGGAAGAGCGAGTTCAACGCAACCAGCACGGCCGCCGCTTCGCGGTCACCACAGGCGAGGTCGTTCCAGATGATCACCATGGCGATGCAACGAGCCAGCCCCACGATGATCAGGCCCGTGCGGTACTCGGGAAGATCGGGCAGCAGCAGCCACGCCAACGCGAACATCAGCGCCGGCCCCAGCACCCAGTTCAGCACCAGGGAACTGACGAGCAGCTTCCGATCTGCGGTGACGGTATCCAGGCGGTCGTAGCGGACTTTCGCCAGCACCGGATACATCATGACGAGAAGTCCCAACGCAATCGGCAACGAGATGCCGTCGACCTGAACCTTGTCGAGACCGGTATCGAGCCCCTGCACCCATCGCCCGAGCAGTAGTCCGGCAGCCATGGCGATGCCGATCCAGACCGGCAGGAACCGGTCCAGTGTCGACATCTTGTCCACTACCGGCTGCCGACTCGATGCAGATGTCTTTCCCATCAGCAGCAGGAATTCACCGGCTTGGCCTCCGCGGTGTCGACCTCCGAACCGCCACAGCACCTGGCTCCGCCGCTGTCGTCGAGGTGCTGAGGGCTGGTGCCGAAGGTTTCGGAATCGGAGAGCACCGTGTAGACCTCCCATTTCTCGCCCCCGGGGCCGGTCACCCAAACCTTGTCCTGCGTGGCGAAGCAGCAGGTTGTGTTCATCTCCTCTTCGGTGAACAGCCCTTCACCCGCGAGTCGAGCGATCTCGGCGTGCACGGTGTCGCTGGACTCGACCTCGACGCCGAGGTGGTTGAGCGTTCCGCCTTTGCCGGGGTTTTCGAGGAGGACGAGTTTCAACGGCGGTTCGGTGACCGCGAAATTGGCGTAGCCGGGCTTCACCTTGGCGGGTGTGGTGTTGAACAGCTTCGAGTAGAACGTGATGGCCTCGTCGAGGTCGTCGACGTTGAGTGCGAGTTGGATGCGGGACATGGGAACCTCCGTGACATATATCGAACTATCGATGCGGCCAGAATGCCACCTTTTTGATAAATGTCAATATGGTGGCACACTGGAGTCATGCCGAAGACTCTGCCGACCATCGACATGTCTACTCCGGTGTGTTGCGCACCGGTGGCCTCCGGTCCCATCAGCGAGGATGACGCCCTACAGGTGGCGCTGCGGCTCAAGGCGCTGGCCGACCCGATGCGGGTGCGGATCATGTCCATGCTGTTCAGTTCCACGGCGGGCGAGGAAAACAGCGGCCACCTGTCGGCGATGCTGGGGTTGAGCGAGTCCACCGTCAGTCATCATCTGGCCCAGCTACGACGGGCCGGGTTCGTCGTGTCAGATCGCCGCGGAATGAACGTCTTTCACCGTCCCGCACCCGATGCGCTCGGCGCCTTGTGTGCGGTGCTCGATCCGAACTGCTGCCGCTGAAGAGTCAATTGTCGGAATGCCGCCGCGTTTCGGCCACCGCGCGCCTAATCTCGGCGCTTTCGCGACGGGCTGCGGCTTGGTCGCGCTCCGCTCGGTCCTGTACGCGATGCAGGCGCTCACGCTCACGCTGAGCCGCCGTACCCTCGCGTTCATCCGCGCGTCGTTCCCGCTCGTCGGCCTCGAACTCGCGTTCGTCGGCGATCCGGTCCCGTTCGTCAGCAATACGATCGCGTTCATCGGCCACATGCTCCCGCCGCGCGAGCTCGTCCGCGCGGCGATCCAGACGCAGTCTGCGATCGTCCGGCTCCGTGGGCCCGGCGTCGGAGTCGTCTCCTCGGACCATGGTGCAAACCCTATGCCGGACGGTCACGAGAAACCAGTAAGTCCGAGCTGTGACCGTGGACCGGTCGGTCAGACACCGAACTTGGACCGCGCCTCGTCGGTGACCGGGGTGAACAGGTTGACGAGGTTGCCGTCGGGATCGCGGAACAACAGCGCCCGGTTGCCCCATGGCATCGTGGTGGGTTCGGTGACGACAGCGTCCAATTGCCCGCGCAGACGGTCATATTCGGTGTCGACATCATCGACGATGAACTCGACGATCGCGCTGCGGTTCGCCGCCGGCTCGGCGGAGCCGACGCCGAACAGGGGGACGGTCTTGTCGCTGCCGATGGCCAACGTGCCCACTGACGTCGGAATCTCGGCGAACAGCTCGTTGCCCCACACCGCTTCGGCGCCGGTGACCATCTCGTAGAACGACACGAGACGCTTCACATCGGAGGTGATGATCCGGATCGACAGCAGCTTCATGACCCGCACGCTAGACCCGGCCACCGACAGGTCTCATTCGTCGAATAACCGGACGCCGACTTCTCTTGACGCAGCTTTCAATCGCTTGCTTCGGGTCCATAGTTGCGCACCGTCGACCATGAAGACCGCGGCCATCAGGTGGATGTCGACAGCGCTAAGCCCGCGTCCCCAAAGTTGGCGCCGATCAACGAGATGCAGGATTTCAGCATGCTGAGCGGTCGGGAACTGCCGCAGGTTCGCGAGAAGCTCGAGCACAACATCCCGGCGTGCGATCGAGCCGAGAGCCAATTCTTCGATGACCAGTGGATGGCAGCCGACTCGATCCAGCTCTAACTGCTCAACCAGCCTGGACTCCGCGGTGTGGAGATGATCGATCCACACCGCGGTGTCGACCAGGATCACCCGGGCGTGCCGCGTCGTCGCGGCGCCGCCTTCGCCTCAGAATCCGATCCGCCCAATGCGGCGAGGCGCCGGGCGCTCTCCACCCGGATCAGCGTCTGCAGACCTCGCTTGAGTAGTGCGACGTTCTCGTGCACCCCCGTCAGCTCGGCAGCTTTGGCCAGCAGATCATCATCGATGGTGACGGTAGTTCTCACCCTGCACCTCCATACGCATCACTGATGCAATCCATGATGCCCTGGTGTTGGTGGGCGAACTAGACGTTGAAGCGGAACTCCACCACGTCGCCGTCGGCCATCACGTAGTCCTTGCCCTCCATCCGGACCTTGCCCGCGGCCTTCGCGGCGGCCATCGAGCCCGCCTCGACCAGGTCGTCGTAAGAGACGATCTCGGCCTTGATGAAGCCCTTCTCGAAGTCGGTGTGGATCACCCCGGCCGCCTTCGGCGCGGTGTCGCCCTGGTGGATCGTCCAGGCACGCGACTCCTTGGGCCCGGCGGTCAGGAACGTTTGCAGCTTCAGCGTGTGAAAACCCGCGCGGGCCAACGCATCCAGTCCGCGTTCGGTCTGGCCGATCGACTCCAGCAGCTCGGCTGCCGACTCGTCGTCGAGCTCCTGCAGCTCGGCCTCGATCTTCGCGTCGAGGAACACCGCATCGGCCGGCGCCACCAGCTCACGCAACTGCGTCTTGCGCGCCTCGTCGGTCAGCACCGCCTCGTCGGCGTTGAACACGTACAGGAACGGCTTGGTGGTCAGCAGGTTGAGCTCGCGCAGCGGCGCCGTGTCTACGCCGGCCGCGAACAGCGTCGTGCCGCCGTTGAGGATCTCCTGCGCGGCGGCGGCCGCCTCGTGCGCGGGCCTGCGGTCCTTGTGTGTCCTGGCCTCTTTCTCCAATCGCGGCAGCGCCTTCTCGAGCGTCTGCATGTCGGCGAGGATCAGCTCGGTCTCGATCACCTCGATGTCGGACTTCGGGTCGATGCGCCCGTCGACGTGTGCGACGTCGTCGTCGCTGAACACCCGCACCACCTGACAGATGGCGTCGCTCTCCCGGATGTTGGCCAGGAACTTGTTGCCCAGCCCTGCGCCTTCGGAGGCGCCCTTGACGATGCCGGCGATATCTACGAAGGTGACCGGCGCATGGACGATCTTTTCCGACTCAAACATTCTGGCGAGTTCGGCCAGTCGCGGGTCCGGCAGCGGCACGACCCCCTCGTTGGGTTCGATGGTCGCGAACGGGTAGTTGGCCGCCAGCACGTCGTTCCGCGTCAACGCGTTGAACAGCGTCGATTTTCCGACGTTCGGCAGGCCGACGATTCCCAGGTTCAAGCTCACAGGCACCAGAGTCTAGGAGACTGTGACGGGCACGCCCGAACCGCGCTGACAGCTACTTCTGACGAAAGCCGGTACGGTCTACCTGTGTCAGCACAGCGCGCACGGTCGGCGGTGGCCGCCGACCACCGATCCGCGCATCCCAATATCCCGGGTGTCCCGTGGTGGGGTGCTGTGCTCATCGCGATCACCGCGACCGCGATCGGCTTCGCCTTCGACGCGGGGGCCGGCAGCAAACAATTGAGCCTGGTGTTCGCCGGCTGCTACGTGATCGGCTGCCTGGCCGCCGTCCTCGCGGTGCGCCAGTCGGCGGTGTTCACCGCCGTCATCCAGCCACCGCTGGTGCTGTTCGTCAGCGTGCCGACCGCCTACTTCCTGTTCACCAGCGGCCAGATCGAAGGCCTCAAGGACCTCGCGATCAACTGTGGCTACCCGCTGATCGAACGCTTCCCGCTGATGTTCTTCACGTCGGCCAGTGTGCTGCTGATCGGCATGGTGCGCTGGTACATCGGGATGGCGACGCGGCGCGCGGCACCAGCACGAGAGGACGCCGACGACGAGCCTTCGACCGGGTTCGCCTCGGCGCTGACCGCCAAGGTCTCGTCGCTGTTCGGCCGCGACGACGAGGACGACGTTGACGACGTCCCACCCCCGCGACGACGCAGGCCCGCATCCGAACGGCCCGCCTCCGAGCGCGCGTCCCGACCGGCCCGCGCCAATCGCGAGCGGGCGGCGAGAGAACGCGGCGAGCGGCCGGCCAAGCGCACCGCGGCGTCACGCTCGCGGCACGTGCGGCCCCCCGAAACCGAGATCATCGAGCCGGTTGCCGACCGTCCGCGTCGCACCCGCAGGCAGGCCGAGCCGCCCGACACAGGCGAGCCACGCCGTCGGGCACGCACCTCGAACCCGCGCCAGCCCGGCCCTCCCCCGTCCGAGCGCCGCTCCCGGTACGACCGCAACGGCTACGAGCGCCCCGGATACGAACGCAACGGCTACGACCGCAGTGAGCGTCGCCGCCGGCTCGACGACTATCAGCCCCGTGAGCCGCACAGCTCGAACGGCAACGGCAGCGGGAATGGCAGTGGCACGCACCACCCCGTCTCGCGGGTCCGCTACCGCGGCGAGGAGAACGACGACCGCGCCGAGTACCGCACCCGTCGCCGCGGCGGCTGGGAAGCCGACTCCTGGGAGTACGACGTCTAGGGAACCCCACGCAGGAACCGACCGGCGGCGTCGACCGCCGGGGCCGAGCTGCCGGCGTCGCTGACGAACACCGCCAGCGCCAGATCGCCCTGGATGCCGACGAACCAGCCGTGTGCGTGGGTGTCGTCGATGTATTCGGCGGTGCCGGTCTTGCCGAGCAGATCCGGGATGTCCTGCAACTGCGTGGCGGTGCCCGCGGTCACGGTCTCGCGCATCATCGTGCGGACCTGTTCGGCGACGGCGGGCGGCAGGGCGTCCGGAACGCGGTCGGGCGTGCCGGGCCGGCCCTCGACGATCGACGGTGCCGGCACCGACCCGTGCGCCAGCGCCGCGGCCACCAGCGCCATCCCGAACGGTGTCGCGGTGACCTTGCCCTGGCCGATACCCTCCTCCACCCGCAGCGCCGCGGTGTCGGCGACGGGCACCGACCCGGTGACCGTCGTCATGCCGGGCGCGGTGTAGTCGATGCCCAGGCCCAGTTGCGCGGCGGCGTTGGTGAGCGCGTCCGGCGGCAGGTCGACCGCGAGCCGGCCCATCGTGGTGTTGCAGGACCGGGCGAACGCGGTGTGCAGCGGCACCTGCCCGAGGTCGAAGTTGTCGTCGTTGGGGATCTGCCTGCCCTCGATGTTCTCGGTGCCCGGGCACGCGACGACGCTGTCCGGGGTGACCTGTCCGGCCTGCAGCGCCGCCGACACGGTCACGGTCTTGAACGTCGAGCCCGGCGGGTAGAGGCCGGTCAGCGCGATCGGGCCCTGCGCGTCGGCGGGCGCGTTCTGCGCGACGGCGAGCAGCGCTCCCGTGGACGGCTGGATGGCCACCAGCGCCGCCGGGGTGGGCAGCGGCGCCAGCGCCGCCTCGCCCGCGCGCAGCAGGTTGATGTCGAGGGTGCTGGCGATGTCGCCGACCGGCTTGGGGTCCTGACCGCCGACGCGCCGCGCGCCCGCGTTGGTCTGCGCGGTGATGGCCCATCCGGCGGCCTCGTCGGTGCGCTGCTGCCAGAGTTCGGAGAGCCCGGCCAGCGTGGGCGCGGTCAGCGTCTTGTCGGTCGCCAGCAGCCGCGTCTGCGGCTGCAGCGTGACGTTGGACAGCGCTGAGAGCTGGGCCTCGATCGGCGCGAGGTCCTCCTGGCGCAGCGTGATCGCGGTGACCGGCTCACCGGCGGCGAGGTCGGTGCGCAGCGAGTCGGCCGTGATCCCGGGGGCGAGCGGATTGAGCAGCGCGGCAACGGCATTCACGTCGGCGCCGGGTGAAACGTCGACCAGCGTGACGACGTGTTGGGTGAGCAACTCGGACCCGGTGCGGTCGAGCACGCGCACCGCGGGGTCCGGGGCCAGCGTGCTGTAGGACAGGGGGCCGGCGTCGAGGCCGGGAGCGACGGTCGTGGGCGCCCAGTCGATCTTCCAGTCGTCGCCGGATGCGGTCGCGGCGCCTGCCGTGCGGTAGGTCCACTCCGTGGTGCCGTCGCGGAACTTCCAATGCACGTCGAGGGTGAAACTGCCGGCGTCCTCGTCGACCTCGACGGTGTCGGGCCGGAACTCGACGTCGGTGCCGAGGCTGGCGAACAGCTTGCCCAGCGTGTCGGTGGCCTGCGCGGGGTCGGTGGTGACCGCGGCCGCCGCCGCCGCGTCGCCGTGGGACAGCGCCTCAGCGAACTGGCGAACCGTGTCTCCAAGGCGGTCTTGCGCGGACGAGCAACCGGCCAGCACCAAGATCAGCGCGCCGAGCGACGCTATTGCGGTAGTTCGCAACGACTTTCGCGACGAGTTCACACCCGGGAAGGCTACGCGCGGGCGGGCCGAATCTCCCTCGGCAACGCGAACACCAGCGTTTCGTTGGCCGTCGTCACCGGTTGCACGGTGTCGTAGCCGTGGTCGGCGAGCCGCTCCAGCACGCCGCGCACGAGAATCTCGGGCACCGACGCTCCGGAGGTGACGCCGACCGTCGTGACCCCGTCGAGCCAGGCCGGGTCGATGTCGTCGGCGTAGTCGACGAGGTGCGCGGCGTCGGAGCCCGCGTTGAGCGCGACCTCGACGAGGCGCACGGAATTCGACGAGTTGCGGGAGCCGACGACGATCACCAGCTCGCATTCCGGCGCCATGGCCTTGACCGCGACCTGACGGTTCTGGGTGGCGTAACAGATGTCGTCGCTGGGCGGGTCCTGCAGGGTCGGGAACTTCTCGCGCAGCCGGCGCACCGTCTCCATGGTCTCGTCGACGCTCAGCGTCGTCTGCGACAGCCAGATGACCTTGCTTTCGTCGCGCACCGTGACCTTGTCGACCGCGTCGGGGTTGTCGACAACCTGGACGTGGTCGGGGGCCTCACCGGCGGTGCCGACGACCTCCTCGTGGCCTTCGTGGCCGATGAGCAGGATGTCGTAGTCGTCGCGGGCGAAGCGCTTGGCCTCGTTGTGCACCTTGGTGACCAGCGGGCAGGTCGCATCGATGACCTGAAGATTGCGCTCGGCGGCGGTCTGGTGCACGGTCGGGGCGACACCGTGCGCGGAGAACACCACGATCGCGCCCTCGGGCACCTCGTCGGTCTCGTCGACGAACACCGCGCCGGCCTTGGCCAGGGTCTCCACCACGTGGCGGTTGTGCACGATCTCGTGGCGCACGTAGACCGGCGCTCCGTGCTTCTCCAGCGCACGCTCGACGGTCTCGACGGCGCGGTCCACGCCCGCGCAGTACCCCCGAGGCTCGGCCAGCAGCACCCTCTTGCCGGTTACGCCGCTCGTGACCGAGCTGGCGGCGCCCGGAATCCCCATGTTGACAGTCGGCGGCATGGCTTCCAGGGTACGCATCCCCGGCCATCCCGGACCAGCGGAGACGTCGCCCGTAGGCTGTGGCCATGGCAACTGCACCGTATGGGGTCCGTCTGCTGGTTGGCGCGGCGGTCACCGCCATCGAGGAAACCCGCAAGCTCCCGCAGACCATCCTGATGTACCCGATGACCGTGGCCAGCCAGGTCGCGCACCTCGTGATGAAGGTGCAGCAGGACGTGGCCGACCTGGTCATCAGGGGCGACGAGACGCTCGAGTCGATCTTCCCGCCCAAGGACGAGCAGCCGGAATGGGCGACGTTCGACGAGGACGTCGACGACGGACCGTCGGCCCCGGTCACCGACGGTGAACGCCGGACCGAGGGCCGCTTCGCGTTGTTCAGCGACGGCGAGCCCGACACGGCCGAGCCCGAACCGCAGGACACGGCCCCCGGTGAGGCGCCCGAGATCGTCACCGAACTGGACTACGAGTCGCTGACGCTGGCCCAGTTGCGGGCGCGGCTGAACACGCTGAGCGTGGCCGACCTCGAGGCGCTGTTGTCCTACGAGGAGGCCACCAAGGCCCGCGCCCCGTTCCAGACCCTGCTGGCCAACAGGATCACCCGCGCGTCCGCCAAGTGACTGAAGCCGAGCCGGGCAAGTCCCCGGACAACCCCTGGCCGGTGCGCGCCGTGGCCACCCGCGTCGCCAAGTACATCGACCGGCTCGGCACCGTGTGGATCGAAGGGCAGCTGACCGAGCTCAAGATGCGCCAGTCCACCGCGTGGATGGTGCTGCGCGACCCGGCCGCCGACATGTCGCTGTCGGTGAGCTGCCCGCGCGACCTGGTGGCCAATGCGCCGGTGCCGCTGACCGAGGGCACCCAGGTGCTGATGCACGGCAAGCCGCAGTTCTACACCCGCAACGGGTCGTTCAGCCTGCGCATCTACGAGATCCGCGCGGTCGGGCTCGGCGAGCTGCTGGCCCGCATCGAGCGGCTGCGCAGGCTGCTCGACGCCGAAGGGCTGTTCGACCCGCGGCTCAAGCGTCCGCTGCCGTTCCTGCCGCGCACCATCGGGCTGATCACCGGCCGCGCCAGCCACGCCGAGCGCGACGTCGTGTCGGTGGCCGGCGATCGTTGGCCCGCAGTGCATTTCGCGATCCGCAACACCGCCGTGCAGGGGCCCAACACGGTGCCGCAGGTGGTCGAGGCGCTACGCGAACTCGACGCCGACGCCGAGGTCGACGTGATCATCATCGCCCGCGGCGGGGGCAGCGTCGAGGATCTGCTGCCGTTCTCCGACGAGACGCTGTGCCGCGAGATCGCCAAGTGCACCACGCCGGTGGTCAGCGCGATCGGCCACGAGCCCGACAACCCACTGTGCGATCTGGTGGCCGACCTGCGCGCCGCGACGCCGACCGACGCCGCCAAGCGTGTGGTGCCCGACGCCGCCGCCGAGCAGGCGCTGATCACCGACCTGTGCCGGCGCGGCGGGCGTGCGCTGCGCAACTGGGTGCACCGCGAAGAACGCCTCATCGACCAGTTGCGCAGCCGCCCGGTGCTGGCCCAACCGCTGGCCGCGATCACCGCGCGCGCCGAGGAGATCGACCGCGCCCGCACCGCGGCCCGCCGCGACATCACCCGGTTGCTCGCGGTGGAGGGCGAGCGGGTCGGCCATCTGGCGGCGCGGCTGTCCACGCTCGGGCCGGCCGCGACGCTGGCGCGCGGCTACGCGGTTGTGCAGACCGCCGACGGCGAGGTGCTGCGCACGACGGCCGACGCCGCCGCGGGTGTCCGATTGCGCGTGCGGGTGTCCGACGGGGCCATCACCGCGGTCAGCGAGGGACCGGAAAGGGACGCGAAATGAAGCCTATTAGTGAGCTCGGGTACGAAGAGGCGCGCGACGAGCTGATCGAGGTCGTGCAGCGTCTCGAGCAGGGCGGGCTTGATCTGGATGCGTCGCTGAAACTCTGGGAACGCGGCGAAGAACTGGCTAAACGATGCGAAGAGCACTTAGCTGGCGCCCGCAAGCGGGTCGAAGACGCGCTGGCCGCCAAGGAGCCCGACTAAGGTTGATTCGGCAACGGATCCACCAGTAGAGGGTTCAAACTGGAACACGTTTCAGTTATGCTCGCCGCATGGGTGACCCAACGTTGACCACCGAACTGGGCCGAGTGCTGGTCACGGGTGGTTCCGGATTCGTCGGCGCCAACCTGGTGACCGAACTGCTCAACCGCGGCTGCCACGTGCGCTCGTTCGACCGCGCGCCCTCTCCCCTGCCCGACCATGACCGCCTCGAGGTCGTCGAGGGCGACATCTGCGACGCCGACACCGTCGCGGCCGCGGTCGCCGGGATCGACACCGTGTTCCACACCGCCGCGATCATCGATCTGATGGGCGGCGCGTCGGTCACCGAGGAGTACCGCGCGCGCAGTTTCGCGGTCAACGTGACCGGCACCGAGAACCTGGTGCGCGCCGCGCAGGCCGCCGGTGTGCAGCGGTTCGTCTACACCGCGTCCAACAGCGTGGTGATGGGTGGCAAGCGCATCGCGGGCGGCGACGAGACCCTGCCCTACACCGAACGTTTCAACGATCTGTACACCGAGACCAAAGTGGTCGCCGAGAAGTTCGTGCTGGCGCAGAACGGCGTCGCCGGCCTGCTGACGTGTTCGATCCGGCCCAGCGGCATCTGGGGCCGCGGCGACCAGACGATGTTTCGCAAGGTGTTCGAGAGCGTGCTGGCCGGCCACGTCAAGGTGCTGGTCGGCGGCAAGAACGTCAAGCTCGACAACTCGTTCGTGCACAACCTCATTCACGGTTTCATCCTGGCCGCGCAGCACCTGGTGCCCGGCGGCTCGGCGCCCGGTCAGGCATACTTCATCAACGACGGTGAGCCGGTCAACATGTTCGAGTTCTCCCGTCCGGTGGTGGAGGCGTGCGGCCGCAGCTACCCGAGGATCCGGGTGCCGGGGCGGCTGGTCTGGCTGGCGATGACCGTGTGGCAGTGGCTGCACTTCAAGTTCGGGCTGCCCAAGCCGATGATCGAACCGCTTGGCGTGGAACGGCTCTACCTCGACAACTACTTCTCCATCGCCAAGGCGCAGCGTGACCTCGGCTACCGCCCGCTGTTCACGACCGAACAGGCGATGGCGGAGTGCCTGCCGTACTACGTCGACCTGTTCCAGCAGATGCAGAGCGGCGAGGGTGCTGCCGAGCGGCCAGTTATCCCTCGCGAGAGCGCCGTTCGCGCGCGATAAGTGGCCACTCGGCACGTCTGGATCGCGCATTGTGGTGGCGATGGCCGAATCACGCTTCACCACGAACGCCGGGGCTCGTATCCACTACCTGGACTCGGGCGGTGACGACCGGGGCGCGCCGATCGTGTTCGTGCCGGGCTTCACCTGCGTCGCCGCCGACTACGTCGAGGTGCTGCCGGTGTTCGGGCGCCGCACCGTCGTGGTGGAGCTGCGCGGACATGGCCGCAGCAGTGCACCCGAAAGCAGTTACGACTCAACAACACTGGCGTCTGACGTGGGAGCCGTCGTCGACGCGGTGACCGACGGTCCGGTCCATTTGGTGACGTTCTCGCGCGGCACCCCGTACGCGTTGAGCTGGGCGCTGGCCCATCGCGACCGGGTGCGCTCGCTGTCGATCGGCGACTACGTGCCCGAGGAGATCACGCTGCCCGGGGACGTGTCGACGTTCCTGCTGGACGGTCGGTGGCGCGGTACCCCGGTGCACGAGCGGCTCAACCGGGCCGCCGGCGAGGCGATCTTCCGGGCGGCGCGTCGGCAGTCGTTCTGGGAGGCGCTGGCGCAGTGGCAGCCGCCGCTGCTGGTGGTGCGCAGTCCGCACAGCCCGTTGATCGCCGACGAGGCGTGGGCGCGGTACCGGGAGCTGTTCCCGTCGGCGGCGCTGCACGTGTTCGCCGACTCCCCGCACGACATCTTCCGTCCCGACCGCGACCGGTACCCGGCGCTGGTCCGTGACCATGTCGACGGTGTGGGGTGAACCCGCTTGTCGCTCAGCTGCTTTCGGCGGCCTGCTTGATCGCGGCGAGCGTGGCGGGGATGCCGGTACGCGCGGCCTCGCGGCGCTCGGCGATCTGCGCGTCGCCCTGCTCGCCGTAGCGTTCGTGAAAGCCCGCGACGCCCTTGGGCCGCAACTCCCAGTGCTCGGTCAGCGTGGTGCCGCCGTCGGCGGGCTCGAAGGTGTAGCCCCAGTACACCCAGCCGTCGTTGACCTCCCACGCGAACTCGCGGCCGGGCTCGGCGGCCACCACCTGCGACCGCGTCTCCCACGTCCGTTCGGGAGTCTCGTTGCGACCGGTGAACCAGGCGCCGACCCGCGGCCCGTCGCCCTCGTCCCACCAGCAGGCGCGGCAGATCGGGCTCCACTCACCCATCCTGGTCACGTCGGACACCATCTCGTAGAGCTGATCGGGCGGCACCGCCACGTGGATCGACTCCGACATCTTCAGATCCGTCACGAACCGAGTGTGTCAAAGCGCTAAGTTGGAACGCGTTCCAGTCGGGTCGAAAGGGCAACTGTATGAGCAACGGTCGTTCGGCAGTGGTGATCGGCGCCGCGTCGGGCATCGGTTGGGCGACGGCGCGCGCACTGGCCGCCGAAGGCGACCGGGTCACCCTGGCCGACCGCAACCTCGACGGCGCCGAGCAGCGCGCCGGCGAACTCGGCGCGCCGCACACCGCCGCGCACGTCGAGGTCACCGACGAAGCGTCGGTGAAGGCGTTGTTCGACGGGCTCGGGCCGCTCGACATCGCGGTCAACTGCGCGGGTTTCGGCAGCCTCGGGCTGATCACCGATCTCGCCGTCGAGGAGTTCCGCTCGGTGATCGACGTCTGCCTCACCGGCGCCTTCATCGTCGCCAAGTACGCCGGACAGACCCTGCAACCCGGCGGCTCGCTGGTGTCGATCAGCTCGCTCAACGGCCGCCAACCCGCCGTCGGCATGAGCGCCTACTGCTCAGCCAAGGCGGGGCTGTCGATGCTGACCCAGGTCGCCGCGCTGGAGATGGGCCCGCGCGGCATCCGGGTCAACGCCGTGGCACCCGGATTCGTCGAGACCCCGCTGACCGAGGGATCGTCGCTCGTCCCCGGTCTCGTCGAGGACTACGTCGGCAACACCGCGCTCGGGCGGGCGGGACAGCCCGAGGAGATCGCCGACGCGGTGGTGTTCCTGTGCTCGGAGAAGGCCGGCTGGCTCACCGGTGAGGTGCTCGACCTCAACGGCGGCGCCCACCTGAACAAGTATCCCGACGTGCTCGGGCACGTGATGAAATTGGCAGAGCAGTCATGACTTTCGCGGGTAAGCAGGCGCTCGTCACCGGCGCCGGATCCGGCATCGGCGCGGCGCTGTGCCGGGCACTGGTCGCCGCGGGCGCGGAGGTGATGTGCACCGACGTCGACGGTGAGGCCGCCGGCCGCACGGCGTCGGGCCTCGGCCCCGCTGCCCGCGCGGCGCGCCTCGACGTCACCGACGCCGACGCCGTGCAGGGCGCCGTCGACGAGGTGGTGCAGCGGGCGGGGCGGCTCGACCTGATGTTCAACAACGCCGGAATCGTCTGGGGCGGCGACACCGAACTGCTCACGCTCGAGCAGTGGAACGCCATCATCGACGTCAACATCCGCGGCGTGGTGCACGGCGTCGCGGCCGCCTATCCGCTGATGGTGCGGCAGGGCCACGGCCACATCGTCAACACCGCATCGATGGCAGGTCTGACCGCCGCGGGCCAGGTCACCAGCTACGTGATGACCAAGCACGCCGTCGTCGGGCTGAGCATGGCGCTGCGCAGCGAGGCCGCCGCCCGCGGCGTCGGCGTGCTGGCCGTGTGCCCCGCCGCGGTCGAGACGCCGATCCTGGACAAGGGCTCGGTCGGCGGGTTCGTCGGCCGCGACTACTTCCTGCAAGCCCAGGGCGGCAAGGCCTATGACGCGGACCGGCTGGCCCGCGACATCCTGCGCGCCGTCGAGAAGAACAAGCCGATCCTGGTCAAACCGCGCATCGCGCACGCTCAGTGGCTGTTCGCGCGGCTCGCCCCGGGCCTGATGAACCGGGTGTCGATGCGGTTCATCGCCGACCAGCGGGCCAAACAAGCGCAAGCGAGGTCGTCGACGCTGTAGACATAGCGGCGATGGCTACCGAATTCTCCATGCCGCAGCGGCGGGCCCTGGCCGTCGCGACCGTCGTCGCGGTCGCGTTCGGGGCGTACTTCCTGCGCGGCTACTTCATCCTGATCGTGGTGGCCGCGGTCGCGGCGTACCTGTTCTCGCCGCTGTATCTACGGCTCAACCGCCGGCTCGGCACCGGGCTGTCGGCGACGCTGACCCTGCTGGCCGCCTTCGCCGCGGTGATCGTGCCGTTGAGCCTGTTCGTGTTGCTCGCGGTCGTGCAGATCACCACGATGGTCGAGCGGGTCGCCGAATGGGTGGGCCGCACAGACCTTTCGGCGCTCGGCGACCGGGCGCTGCAGTTCGTCAACGACCTGCTGCGCCGCGTGCCCTACATCGACACCACGGTCACCCCGGAGTCGCTGCGCGAATCCATGACCAAGGTCGCGCAGGAGGCCGGCCAGTGGCTGCTGGGTCTGCTGCAGGGCGCTGCCGGTGGCGTGTTCGGCGCGATCACCGCGCTGATCCTGTTCCTGTACGTGTTCCTGTCGCTGTTGGTCAACCGGGAGCGCGTCGTGACCGTCGTGCGTCAGCTCAACCCGCTCGGCGAGGACGTCACCGACGTCTACATGTCGAAGATGGGCGCGATGGTGAAGGGCACCGTGATGGGCCAGTTCGTCATCGCGGTGTGCCAGGGCGTCGCCGGTGCGGTGTCGATCTACCTCGCGGGTTTCCACCAGGGCTTCTTCCTGTTCGCCGTGCTGCTGTCGGCGCTGTCGGTCATCCCGCTGGGCAGCGGCATCATCACGATCCCGTTCGGTGTCGGAATGATCCTGTTCGGCAACGTGTTCGGCGGGGTGTTCGTGATCCTGTTCCACCTCATCGTGGTGACCAACATCGACAACTTCCTGCGCCCGATCCTGGTGCCGCGGGAAGCCCGGCTGGACTCCGCGCTGATGCTGCTGGCGGTGTTCGCGGGCATCACCATGTTCGGCGCGTGGGGCATCGTGATCGGCCCGGTGCTGATGATCGTCATCGTCACCACGATCAGCGTCTATCTGCAGGAGTACAAGGGCGTGCCGATGCAGCGCCACGACACCGACGAGAAGCCCAAGCGACGAAACCCGTTCTGGTGGTTGGGCCGCCGCTTGAAGGAGGCCAGGGCCAAGAAGGCGCGCCCGGAACCTAAACCAGCCGCTCCTTGAGGAACGCGACGACGCGCTTGAGTGCGACGTCGGTCGGATGACCCTCGCGCTCACGCAGTTCCAGCGTCAGCACCGAGTGCGCCATCGCGGTGAACCCGTGCTCGTTGCCCTTGCCCGAGTCGATCTCGATCACCTCGAACGCGTCACCGAGCCGGTCCTTGAGCGTCGTGAACCGTTCGGCCGGTGACAACGGGTCCTTACTGAACCGCAGCCCCAGCGCGCACAGGCCCTCGTTGGCGGCCCGGCGTTCGACGATCTTCAGCTCGGCCTCCGACAGCCCGGGGTCGCGGCGCTGCTTGGGCGTCAACGGCAGCGGCAGCGACGGCTGGCTCAGCACCGGCGCCAGCACGCTGTCGTCGACGGCCGCCGCGAGCGCGAAGCCGCCGGTGAAGCACTGCCCGATCACGCCGACGCCCTTGCCCGGCGTCTGCTCGTTGAGGTCACGGGCCAGCGCCCGCAGGTAGTGCGCGACGGGACGGTCGGCGTTCGTCGCGAACGCGGCGAACTCGCGGGCCACGCAGCCGCGCAGCATCACCGGCACCATCCCGGGCCGCATCGGCGGCGCTCCCGGCGTCCCGAACAGCGACGGCATCGCGACCGTGAACCCGTTGTCCACCAGGTGGTTACCGAGCGCCAGCACCCCGGGATGTGCGCCGGGCATCTCCGGGATGAGCACCACGCCGGGGCCCTCGCCCTTGCGGTAGACGTCGTGGGTGTATCCGGACGCGGTGAACGGCGCGAGGGCCCACCCGGTGAGGTCGGCTTGCGGAGCCGCCTGGCCGGCGACATTGGGCTCCGGGGCGGTATCGGCGGTCATGGGCTCTCCGTGGGTCAGGCAGCGGGCAGCGGGGACGCGGTCTGCGTCGCCGACGCCAGCGTACGAAACTCCGCGGCGTTCGCGGCCCCGGTCAGCGCGATCTGGGCGGGGCCCCCGGCGCCGGTCAGGCGGGTGGTCCACACCGGTTCGGCGGGGTCGCCGTCGTCGTCGCTGCCCTCGTAGACCACCCAGCGCACACCGTCGACGTCGACCACCCCGGTCGGCACGACGTCGGCGTTGAGCGAGCCGACCAGTTTGTCCTCGTCGGCGTTGCTCTGGGTGAGGCTCACGTACATACCGCTGGGCGCCAGGTAGCCGACGGTCGAACTCACCGCCCGCGCCGGTTGGCGGGTCGCCGGGTCGATGCGTCCGGCGTCGATGCCCTGCCGGCTGCCGGAGTTGGACTGCCATCCCTCGGGCAGCGCGGGCACCCGGATCGGGATCTTGAGCGCGTCGGCGTCGGCTCGCAGCGCCGCGGGTGCGTCGTGCGAGGGTGCGGGCCCCTTGCCCGGGCCACCGGCCTGGAACGAACACATGCCGAGCAGCCCGGCCAGCACGATGCAGGCGACCACCAGCGGCGCGATCGACCAGAACATGTCGCGGCCGTCGTGGAGCAGCCGCGACTTGGCAGGTTTGGGTACCGGCTGCGGCTGTGGCGTGGTCATGCCTGCCAGTATCCCAGCTCCCAAACTCCGATCCGCTAATGGGAGAATCTGGCGCATGAGCCCCTCGCGCGGTGAAGCACCTGATCGAAATCTGGCCCTTGAGCTGGTCCGGGTCACCGAAGCCGGCGCCATGGCCGCCGGCCGGTGGGTCGGCCGCGGCGACAAGGAGGGCGGCGACGGCGCGGCGGTCGACGCCATGCGTGAGCTGGTGAACTCCGTGTCGATGCGCGGCGTCGTGGTGATCGGCGAGGGCGAGAAGGACAACGCGCCGATGCTCTACAACGGCGAAGACGTCGGCAACGGCGACGGGCCGGAGTGTGACTTCGCCGTCGACCCGATCGACGGCACCACGCTGATGAGCAAGGGCCTGTCCAACGCGATCTCGGTGCTCGCGGTGTCCGAGCGCGGCACCATGTACGACCCGTCGGCGGTGTTCTACATGAACAAGATCGCCGTCGGCCCCGACGCGGTCGACGCGATCGACATCACCGCGCCGATCGGCGAGAACATCCGCCAGGTCGCCAAGGCCAAGGGCGTGTCGGTGTCGGACCTGACCGTCTGCATCCTCGACCGGCCCCGCCACGAGCAGCTGATCCGCGACGTGCGCGACGCCGGTGCGCGCTGCCGGTTGATCTCCGACGGCGACGTCGCGGGTGCGATCTCGGCGTGCCGCCCCAACACCAGCACCGATCTGCTCGTCGGCATCGGCGGCACCCCGGAGGGCATCATCGCCGCGGCCGCCATCCGCTGCATGGGCGGCGCCATCCAGGGCACGCTGGCGCCCAAGGACGACGAGGAACGCCAGAAGGCGATCGACAAGGGCCTCGACCTGGACCAGGTGCTGCACACCGAGGACCTGGTGTCCGGCGAGAACGTGTTCTTCTGCGCGACCGGCGTCACCGACGGCGACCTGCTCAAGGGCGTGCACTTCTACGGCGGCGGCTGCACCACCCAGTCGATCGTCATGCGGTCCAAGTCGGGCACCGTGCGGATGATCGAGGCCTACCACCGGCTCTCCAAGCTCAACGAGTACTCCGCGATCGATTTCACCGGCGACAAGAACGCCGTCTACCCGCTGCCGTAACCCCAACCACGAGAAGGGCACACATGAGCGCCGAGCCGTCTGTCACCGACGACACCGAGTTCCGCATCGAGCACGACACCATGGGCGAGGTCCGGGTGCCGGTCAACGCGCTGTGGCGCGCGCAGACCCAGCGCGCGGTGGAGAACTTCCCGATCTCCGGGCGCGGCCTCGAGCGCACCCAGATCCGCGCGCTCGGCCTGCTCAAGGGCGCCTGCGCTCAGGTGAACAAGGACCTGGGGCTGCTCGACGCCGCCAAGGCCGACGCGATCATCGCCGCGGCCGCCGAGATCGCCGACGGGCTGCACGACGACCAGTTCCCGATCGACGTGTTCCAGACCGGCTCGGGCACCAGCTCGAACATGAACACCAACGAGGTGATCGCGGGCATCGCGGGGCGCAACGGGGTGACCGTGCACCCCAACGACGACGTCAACATGTCGCAGAGCTCCAACGACACCTTCCCCACCGCGACGCACATCGCCGCGACGGAAGCCGCTGTGCGCCACCTGATCCCGGCGCTCGAGGTGCTGCACGAGTCGCTGGCGGCCAAGGCGCGCCAGTGGCGCACGGTGGTGAAGTCCGGCCGCACGCACCTGATGGACGCCGTGCCGGTCACGCTGGGCCAGGAGTTCGGCGGCTATGCCCGCCAGGTCGAGGCGGGCATCGAGCGCGTCAAGGCGACGCTGCCGCGGCTCGGTGAGCTCGCGATCGGCGGCACCGCCGTCGGCACCGGGCTCAACGCCCCCGACGACTTCGACGAGCGCGTCGTCGCCGTGCTCAGCGAGCAGACCGGGCTGGCCGAACTGCGGGTCGCCGTCGACCATTTCGAGGCCCAGGCCGCCCGCGACGGTCTGGTCGAGGCGTCCGGCGCGCTGCGCACCATCGCGGTGTCACTGACCAAGATCGCCAACGACATCCGGTGGATGGGCTCGGGACCGCTGACGGGGCTGGGCGAGATCCAGCTGCCCGACCTGCAGCCCGGCAGCTCGATCATGCCCGGCAAGGTGAACCCGGTGATCCCGGAGGCGGTGACGCAGGTGGCCGCCCAGGTCATCGGCAACGACGCCGCGATCGCCTGGGGCGGCGGCAACGGCGCCTTCGAGCTCAACGTCTACATCCCGATGATGGCGCGCAACATCCTCGAGTCGTTCAAGATCCTGACCAACGCCTCGAAGTTGTTCGCCGAGCGCTGCATTGACGGCCTGGTCGCCAACGAGGAGCGGCTGCGCGAGCTCGCGGAGTCGTCACCGTCGATCGTGACGCCGCTGAACTCGGCGATCGGCTACGAGGAGGCCGCGGCCGTCGCCAAGCAGGCGCTCAAGGAGAAGAAGACCATCCGGCAGACGGTCATCGACCGCGACCTGATCGGCGAGAAGCTGTCCGAGGAAGAGCTCGACAAGCGGCTCGACGTACTGGCGATGGCCAAGGTGAAGGACGGCGACCGCTAAGGCGTTGACTGCGCGGATGCCGACCTACCTCGCGAACCGGCCCACGGAGGAGGCCGCGGTCGCGGAGTTCCTCAACGCCGCGTCGCAGGCGCCGTCGGCACTGCTGATCGACGGTGAGGCCGGCATCGGCAAGTCCACGCTGTGGCTCGCGGCGCTGGACCGGGCAGCCGGCCAGGGATTCCAAATCCTGTCCGCCCGAACGGCTTTCGTGGAGTCCGTCGCCGCCTACGCCACGCTGGCCGAGCTGCTCGGCGACGTGCCTGCCGACGTCGTCGCGGATCTGCCGAGCGCCCAGCGCGTGGCGCTCGAACAGGTCCGCGGTGACGCCGAGGCCGCACCCACCGATCAACGCGCGGTCGCGGCGGCGTTCCTGTCGGTCGTCGAGCAGCTCGCCGAGCAGGCGCCGGTGCTGCTCGCTCTCGACGACGCGCAGTGGATCGACCAGTCCAGCGTGCACGTGCTGGCCTACACCGCGCGCCGGCTGTCCGGACCGGTGGGGGTGCTCGGCACCGTCCGCACCGAGGGCCCGGGCGATCCGGTCTCCTGGCTGCAGATGCGCCGCCCGGATGCTGTGCATCGGATCGCGCTGCGACCGTTGGCTTCTCGCGCACTGCAGTCCGTCGTCACCGAGCACCTCGGCCGGCCGGTGCCGCGCACGAAGATGGCCCGGATCTACGACATCTCCGGCGGAAACCCGTTCTACGCCATCGAATTGGCCAAGGTGTTCGACAGCGGTGAGGACAAGCCGTTGCCGCACACGCTGTCCGCCGTCGTGCAGGCCCGGCTCGACGGGCTGGAGGCCGACGTGCACGCTCCGCTGCTGGCGGCCGCCACCGCTGCCGCGCCGACCGTCGACCTCGTCGTCGCGGCGATCGGCGCCGGACACGACCGGACCGTCGAGCTGCTCGAAGCCGCCGAGCAGCAGGGCATCATCGCGATCGAGGGGAACCGGATCCGATTCACCCACCCGCTGCTGGCCACCGGCGTGTACACCAGCTCCCCGACCGACGAGCGCAGGCAGATGCACCGCAGGCTCGCCGGTGTCGTCGGCGAACCCGAAATGCGGGCCCGGCACCTCGCACTGGCGACGACGACGACGGGTGACGACGAGACCGTGACCGCGTTGGAACGCGCGGCGGCCGGCGCCCAGGCCCGCGGTGCGCCCGCCGCCGCTGCCGAACTGATGGAACTGGCGATCACCCTCGGCGGGTCGACGCCGGAGCGCCGAATCCGGTTGGCGGCGCACGTCTTCGACGGTGGTGACCCGGGCCGCGCCCGGACGCTGCTGGAACGCGCCATCGCCGAGTTGCGGCCCGGCCCCGGGCGCGCGCAGGCGCTGCACCTGTTGGCGGTGGTGCGCTTCATCGACGACGGCTTCGTCGACGCGGTCGAACTGCTGCAGCGCGCACTGGCCGAGGACCGGCCCGACGGTCCGCTGCGCGCGGTGGTGCTGACCACGCTGGCCTACGGGCTGTACATGACCGGCGACCCGGACACCGCGCACCGGCGTGCCGAGGAAGCCGTCGCCTGCGCCGAGGGGGTCGGGGTGCCCGGCCTGCTCAGCCAGGCGCTCGGCGCGCAGGCGATCATCCGGTACTTCACCGGCGGCGGGGTGGACGAGGCCAGCATGCAGCGCGCCCTGGACCTCGAGGACCACGACCTGTTCGCGCCCGTCATGCTCCGACCGAGCCTCGAGCACGCGCTGATCCTGGCCTGCATCGGTGAGCTCGACGCGTCGTTCGACCTGATGCGGGAGATCGAACGGCGCTGCGTCGAACGAGGCGAGGAGGGCGAGCTCGTCTTCGTCGAGTTCTACGTTGCGCTGACCCGCATCTGGCGGGGCGATCTGGCGACCGCCGAACAGCTCGCCGACAACGTCGACGAGTTGGCCCAGCAGCTCGGCGGCGGGTTCCCGGCGATGCTCAGCGCGGTGCTGCGCGCGTGGCTCGCGGTCTACCGGGGCGACGAGCGCGAGGCGCGGCGGGCCATCGCCGAAGCGACCGACGCCAGCGAGCGCAGCGGCACGGCGTGGCATCGGGACTGGACGGTGACCGCGCATGGGCTGCTGGAGGTCTCGCTCGGCAACTACGCCGCCGCGGTGGGATCGCTGCAGCCGCTGATCGACCGGTTCGTCCCGGACTCGACGGAAATTCAGGCCGCCTCCTACATCCCCGACGCGGTCGAGGCGCTCGTCGAACTCGGCCGCACCGAAGAGGCCGAACCTCTGGTGGCGGCGCTCGAGCGCAACGGCGAGCGGCTGGACCGGCCGTGGATGCTGGCCCACGGCGCGCGCTGCCGTGCCCTGCTGCTGGCCGCCGCCGGGGACCTGCGTGGCGCGGTGCGCGGTGCGCGTCGGGCGGTCGAGCAGCACGACCGGCTGCCGATGCCGTTCGAGCAGGCGCGCACCACCCTGGTGCTGGGCCAGTTGCAGCGGCGGGCCCGCGACCATGCGGCGACGGCGTCGCTGCGCCAGGCGCTGGCCACGTTCGAGCGCCTCGGCACGCCGCTGTGGGCCGACCGCGCCCGCAGCGCGCTGAGCGGGCTCAGCAGCGGGCCTGCGACCCCGTCCGCATTGACCGCCGCCGAATCGCGCATCGCCGAACTGGCCGCTGCCGGGCTGACCAACCGCGACGTCGCCAACGAGCTGTTCCTCAGCGCCAAGACCGTCGAAGCGACGCTCGCGCGGGTCTACCGCAAACTGGGCATCCGGTCGCGCGCCGAGCTGGGCCGGCTGATGGGTAGGCCCGACGCTTAACGGGTATAACCTGTTCGCCGTTGTCAAGCCTTGCGTTCGTGATTGCCAAACATTGGCGTTTGCTGCAGTCCACCTGTAATCCTGATCAACATGCCGGGGGACGTCGTGGTCGGCCAGCCAACCCATCAGCGGGCGATTGCCGCCTTCCTGAGGGCGGCTGCCGATGGCCCGTCGGCGTTGCTGATCGAGGGTGAGGCGGGCATCGGCAAGACCACCCTGTGGTTAGCTGCCGTCGAGAAAGCGCAGCAGGCCGGGTTCCGGGTGCTGTCCACCCGCGCGGCGGCCGCCGAATCCGTGCTCGCGTACACCGCGCTGGCCGATCTGCTCGACGAGGTGGACGCGGGCGCGTGGGCGGAGCTGCCCACCCCGCAGCTGCTCGCCGTCGACCAGGTGCTGCTGCGGGCCGAGACCGACGTCGTCACCGACCAGCGGGCGGTGGCTGCGGCGTTCCTGTCGGTGGTCGAGCGCCTGGCCGAGCAGGGCCCGGTGCTGTTGGCCGTCGACGACCTGCAGTGGCTGGACCCGTCGAGCATGCACGTGGTGGCGTTCGCCGCGCGCCGCCTCACAGGCCCCGCCGGGCTGCTCGCCACCGTCCGCACCGAGGCCGGTGACGGCGCGGGCGCGGCGTGGCTGCAGCTGCCGCGACCGGAGGCGGTCAACCGGATCCGGCTGCGGCCGCTCAACGTGTCCGACCTGCACGCCGCGGTGTCCTCACGGCTGCGTCGACCGTTCTCCCGGCCCGCCATCGGGCGGATCCACCAGGTATCGGGCGGCAACCCGTTCTACGCAATCGAACTCGCCCGCGCGATCGACGAGCACGCGTCGGGCATCGACACGGCGCTGCCCCGCACACTCACCGACGTGGTGCGCACCCGGCTCGGCAGTCTCGAACCCGAGGTCCACGACGCGCTGCTGGCGGCCTCCTGCCTGGCCGCCCCGACCGTCGAACTCGTGTCGAGCGCCACGCAGAGCGACGACGACGATCTGGTCGACTTGCTGGAAACCGCTGAGAGCAAAGGCATCATCGCGATCGACGGCAACCGGATCCAGTTCGCGCACCCGCTGCTCGCCCGCGGCGTGTACACCCAGGCGCCGCCCGGCAGGCGCCGGTCGATGCACCGCAGGCTCGCCGAGATCGTCGACGAACCCGAGTTGCGGGCCCGGCATCTGGCGCTCGCCGCGACCAGCGGTGACGAGGTCACACTCAAGGCGCTCGACATGGCCGCCGAGTCGGCGCGGGTGCGGGGCGCGCCGGCGGCGGCGGCCGAACTGCTCGATCTGGCGATCGGGCTCGGCGGCGACACCCCGGACCGGCGGCTGCTGTCGGCGCTGCACCACTTCGATGCGGGTGACCAGGAGCGGGCGGCGGCGGTGCTCGAGGAGGCGATCGGACAACTGCCGTCGGGCGATCTGCGTGCGGAAGCCCTGACCCGGCTGGCCGTGGTGCGGCTCTACAACGAAGGATTCTTCGAGGCCGCGCGCGTCCTGCGGGAGGCCCTCGACGAGGTGCGCGACAACCGGCCGCTGCGCGTACAGGCCCTGATCACGTTGGCCTACGCGCGGTTTCACGGCAACACGCTGGCCGACGCCCTGGCGACGGCCGAGGAAGCCGCCGCCGACGCCGAACAGTTGGACAACCCGCACCTGCTGAGCATGGCGCTGGGCATGGTGGTCACCCTGCGGTTCGCCACCGGTGCGGGCTATGACGACGAGCTGCTACAGCGGGCGCTCGAGCTCGAAGATCAGGAAGCGTTGACGCCGTTGGTGTTTCGGCCCAGCATCCAGCACGCGCTGCTGCTCGAGTGGACCGGCCAGCTCGAGCAGGCCCGCGCGCAGCTGGACAAGATCCGCGCGCGCTGCCTGGAGAAGGGCGAAGAAGGCGAGCACGTGTTCATCTCGCAGCACGTGGTGACGACGGCGATCATGCACGGGGACTTCGACGAGGCCCGGTCGGTGGCCGAGGACGCCCTGGACAAGGCGCGCCAGCTCGGCGGGCACACCCCGCAGTTCCTCACGCAGAGCTTGCGGGCGCTGCTGACCACGTTCGCCGGCGAGGAGGCCGCCGCCAGGGCGGCGATCGAGGAGGCGCTCGAATCCGGCAGGCGCACCGGCACCTTGCGGCTCGCGGCGCGGGTGCGCTCGGCGCTGGGCTTCCTCGAGCTGTCGCTGGGCAACTACGAGGCCGTGGTGGCCGCGGTCGAGCCGATGCTGTCGGCCTTCGATCCGCAGACCACGCCGACCGAGCTGCCGGACGCCAACTACATGCCCGACGCCGTCGAGGCGCTCATCCACCTCGAGCGGCTCGCCGAGGCCGAGCCGTTGATCGCGGCGCTGGAGCGCAACGGCCGGCGGGTCAACCGCCCGTGGATGCTCGCCGTCGGATCCCGGTCGCGGGCGATGCTGCTGGCCGCGCAGGGTGACCTCGACGGCGCGCAGGCGGCCGCCGAGTATGCGCTGACCGTCCACGAAGACCTGCCCATGCCGTTCGAGCGCGGCCGCACGCTGCTGATCCTCGGGCAGATCGAACGCCGGCAACGCAAGAAGGAATCGGCGTCGGCGCATCTGCAGGAGGCGCTGGAGACGTTCGAGGACCTCGGCGTGCCGCTGTGGGCCGACCGGGCGCGCGCGGAGTTGTCGCGGTCCAACGTCGGGCCGCGCCGCGACGGGCAGCTGACGCCGTCCGAACAGCGGGTCGCCGAGCTGGCGGCGTCGGGGATGAAGAACCGCGACGTGGCCACCGCGCTGTTCATCAGCCCCAAGACCGTCGAGGCGAACCTGGCGCGGATCTACCGCAAACTCGGGATCAAGTCGCGCGCCGAGCTGGGCCGCCACATCGGCAGGCCGCACGAATCGGAAACGTAGGGAAAGTCCCTATTCCCCTGTGCGGTGCAACAGGTTTACCGTCGAGTCGCTCCCCCGGCCACGCCATCGACAGGAGAACCGGTGCGCACCGATGAAGCTGCCCCACCGATGACCGCTCAAGCTCCCGCGCTGGTCACGACGGCCACCAGTCAGCCCGCCCTCGGCGCGGGGTTCGCTGTGCTGGGTCTCGTGTCACTGCTGGACCTGCCGAGGAGCGGTCGGGGCGATCGGGTGCTGGCGCTGGGTGGCGCGGCGGCCGCCGGCTGGTACCTGGTCCAGACCGGCCGCCGCCACTAGCGGGTCACGGCAGCGCGCCCGGGCTGATCTCCTCGAGCATCTCGGTGACCAGCGCGGCGATCGGCGAGCGCTCGCTGCGCAGCAGCGTGATGTGGGCGAACAACGGGTGGCCCTTGAGCTTCTCGATCACCGCCGCGACGCCGTCGTGGCGGCCGACGCGCAGGTTGTCCCGCTGCGCGACGTCGTGAGTCAGCACCACGCGCGAACCCGCACCCAACCGCGACAGCACGGTCAGCAGGACGTTGCGTTCCAGCGACTGCGCCTCGTCGACGATCACGAACGAGTCGTGCAGCGAGCGGCCGCGGATGTGGGTCAGCGGAAGCACCTCGAGCATGCCGCGCGAGAGCACCTCTTCGAGCACCGCGGGGCTGGCCAGACCTTCGAGCGTGTCGAAAACCGCTTGGGCCCAAGGGCCCATCTTCTCGCTCTCGCTGCCGGGCAGGTAGCCGAGGTCCTGACCGCCGACGGCGTAGAGCGGCCGGAACACCACGACCTTGCGCTGTGTCCGGCGTTCCAGCACCGCCTCCAGGCCCGCGCACAACGCCAGCGCCGACTTGCCGGTGCCCGCCTTGCCGCCGAGCGAGACAATGCCGACGGACTCGTCGAGCAGCAGGTCGAGCGCCACCCGCTGTTCGGCCGACCTGCCGCGCAACCCGAACGCCTCCCGGTCGCCGCGCACCAACTGCACCCGCTTCTCGGCGGTCACCCGGCCGAGTGCGTGTGAGCTGCCGCCGAGCAGTCGAATTCCGGTGTGGCACGGCAGATCTCGCGCAGCTTCCAGATCGATCTCGCCGTCGGCGAACAACGCGTCGACGTCGTCGCCACCGACTTCGACCTCCGCCATGCCGGTCCAGCCGGACGTCACGACGTCCTGCGCGTGGTACTCGTCGGCCGACAACCCCACCGCACCGGCCTTGACCCGCAGTGGGATGTCCTTGCTGACCAACGTGACGTGCTTGCCTTCGGCGGCGAGGTTGGCCGCGACGGTGAGGATGCGCGCGTCGTTGCTCTCGTTGCGGAATCCGGCGGGCAACACCGTCGGGTCACTGTGGTTCAGCTCGACATGCAGCGTGCCGCCTTGCGTGCCAACGGGAATCGGCTGATCAAGCCGCCCGTGTTCCAGCCGCAGATCGTCGAACATGCGCAGTGCCTGGCGCGCGAACCAGCCGAGTTCGTGGTGGTGCCGTTTGGCTTCCAACTCGCTGATGACCACCAGCGGCACCACGACCTCATGCTCGGCAAAGCGCGTGCAGGCCCAGGGATCTGACAGCAACACGGAGGTGTCGAGCACATAAGTCCGGAGAGGCGAATCGATCACGTAGCGCTCCTGCTATCCGCGGGTCCCCCGCGAACCTGTCGGCGGACACTGCGGCACCAGGGCCGGGGCCGGCCCTCTCGCGATCGCAATCGGGTACCGCCCGGATAGCAGAGCACGTCGCTAGCCATCGGAAACGACGCTACTCCCGTTGTGGCACTTGCGCCGTGCAGGCGCGCCGGAGTGTTTGCCGTCGCGCTGCGGCGACGGTGAAAACGCGGTTACGCGGGTGTGAACTCGCGGAGCGTGGGCTCGTCGGCCAGGCCCCAGGCGGCAATCCGGTCGGCGATCACCTGGCGCAACTGGTCGGGCCCGAATATGCCGACCTCGGCCATGTGCTTCACCTTGTCGGCGTACGCGTCGATGTCGCCGCCGACGACCTCGAGTTCGGCCGCGCGCCGCGCGATCGCCTCGACGGTCTCGTCGCGGCTCGACGTCAGCAGGTGCGCGACCAGGTTGGCGAAGAACTCCTCGTGCCGCTCCTCGTCGGTGGCGATGCGCCCGATCAGGCCCTTGAGGACCGGCTCGGTGATCCTGGCCTCGAGATTGCGGCAGAACACCGCGTGCGCGCGCTCGAAGAACGCCATGAACACCAGCCGCTCGACCTGGCTGTAGGTGTCGGCGCGGTAGCCCTTCATCACGTGCTCGACGCGGACGTCCTCGTTGGCGGCCGGGTCGATCTCACGGGTGACGACGAGGTAGTTGCGCAGCGCGATCGCGTGCAGATGCTCTTCGGCCGTCCAGCGACCGATCCAGCGGCCCCACTTCTCCTCGAGGATGAAGCTGAACACGAACTCGCGGTGGAAGCTCGCCAGGTTGTCCTTGGTGATGAGCAGGATCTCCAGCGCATCGGTGACGTCGCTGGGCAGCGTCACCTGCGACGGATCCCAGTCCCGCCCGCCGAGGAACGCGAAGTTCTCGCCCTGATCGAAGGGCACGTAGTCGTGCGCGTACCACAGGTCCTCGCTGTCGATATGACGACGCAGCTCCTGCTGCACGACCGGCTCGAGTTCGAGGATCAGCGCATTGGGTACAGGTTTCTGTGCCATGCGGTTACAGTAACCCAATTCTGTGGGAATCATAAAATTCCGCGGCCGCGCGTCGCGCGGCGTTCTACAGCGTCAGCCCCGGATACAGCGGGTTGGCCTCGAGCAGCTCCGCGGACGCGGCGTGCACCCGCTCGGCGGTGCCGTCGGCCAACGTGTACTTCGCCTTCGACGGTCCCGACGAGGCCTGCGTCGGCGTCGTGTTGGACAGCACGTCGACGATCAACTCGGCCACCCGGTCGAAATCGTCGGGACCGAACCCGCGGGTGGTCAGCGCCGGCGTGCCCAGCCGGATGCCGCTGGTGTACCAGGCGCCGTTCGGGTCGGCGGGCACCGAGTTGCGGTTGGTGACGATGCCGGCGTCGAGCAGCGCGGACTCGGCCTGGCGGCCGGTCAGCCCGAACGAGGTGACGTCGAGCAGCACGATGTGGTTGTCGGTGCCGCCGGTGACCAGGTTGGCGTCGCGCTTGAGGAAGCCGTCGGCCAGCGCCTGCGCGTTGTCCGCGACGCGGCGCGCGTACGCCTGGAAGGCGGGCTGCCGGGCCTCGGCGAGCGCGACGGCCTTGGCGGCCATCACATGCGACAGCGGACCGCCGAGCACCATCGGGCAGCCCTTGTCGACGGCGTCGGAGTACTCGGGCTGGGCCAACACCATGCCGCCGCGCGGCCCGCGCAGCGACTTGTGCGTCGTCGTCGTGGTGACGTGGGCGTGCGGCACCGGGTCCTCGTCGCCGGTGAACACCTTGCCCGCGACCAGGCCGGCGAAGTGGGCCATGTCGACCATCAGCGTCGCGCCGACCTCGTCGGCGATCTCGCGCATCGTGGCGAAGTTGACCCGCCGCGGATAGGCCGAGTAGCCGGCGACGATGATCAGCGGCTTGAACTCGCGCGCGGCCTTGGCAACCGCGTCGTAGTCGAGGAACCCGGTGTGCGGGTCGGTGCCGTAGCTGCGCTGGTGGAACATCTTGCCGGAGATGTTGGGCCGGAACCCGTGGGTGAGGTGCCCGCCGGCGTCGAGCGACATACCGAGCAGCCGCTGGTTGCCGAGCTTGTTGCGCAACGTCTCCCAGTCCGCCTCGGACAGGTCGTTGACGTGCTTGGCGCCGAGGTTGGCCAGTTCGGGCGCCTCGACGCGGGTGGCCAGGATCGCCCAGAACGCGACGAGGTTGGCGTCGATGCCCGAGTGCGGCTGCACGTACGCGTACGGCGCGCCGAACAGTTCGCGGGCGTGCTCGGCGGCCAGGCTCTCGACGGTGTCGACGTTCTGGCAGCCCGCGTAGAAGCGGTGCCCGATCGTGCCCTCGGCGTACTTGTCGGAGAACCAGGAGCCCATCGTGAGCAGCACGGCCGGCGAGGCGTAGTTCTCGCTGGCGATCAGCTTCAGCGAGTCGCGTTGATCGGCAAGCTCTTTGCGGGTCGCGGCGGCGATGCGCGGTTCCACGCTCTCGATGACCTGCAGCGCGGCCCGGTAGGCGGCGCTCGCGGTCTCGGCGTATTCCGCGCCCGGAGCGTGGGAGGTCACGGGGTCTGCAGTCATGGTGCTCAGCCTAATCCCCGCGCATCGGCGGAGACTTCTAGGCGGCCCGCAGCGACGACGGGATCAGCGGCTCGTCGAGCAGGGTGGTGAACCGCTGGGTCAGGCTGACGCCGTCGGGGCGCGCGTCCAGCCACCCGCGCAGCAGCCGGTAGCCCTCGATGTAGGTGCTGGTGTAGGCCCGCCACAGCGGCGACGACAGAAACCGCAGCATCTGGCGGGCGCGTTCGTCGTTGACCAGCAGCCACCGCTTGAGGAACGCGACGACGTCGTCGACATCGCGGTGCTCGTCGTGCAGCATCAGCGCCGCGTCCTGGCGCACGTCGGCCAGCGCGGCCGTCGCGTCGGCGATCGTCTGCGCGCGCTCACCGTCGAACCGCAGGCCGAGGTCGGCGTAGATCTCGGCGGCCCAGCCGCCCCACTCCGGGCCGATCGCCGCGTAGAGCGCCAGGTCGGCGAGGCCCTCGGCCATCAGGCACTGCGGCGTGTTGACCAGGAAGATCGTCTGCTCCGCCTGACCTCTGGTCTCGACGAGACCCGCTTCCTTGCGGCAGTGCTCGGTGTGGTGGCCGGGATAGGACTCGTGGGCCACCAGCCGCGGCAGGTTGGCCATCTGCTGCTTGAGGTCGGCGTTGACCGCGACGGTCGACTTGTAGTCGCCGAGGTAGTAGTTGAAACCCGACCACGGCTTGTCGGTGACGACCTCGTAGCTGATGGTCTCGGCGTCGGGCAGCGGATACTCGGCGCGCACCCGGTCGCGCAGCGCGCTGGAGAACGCGTGGATGCACTCCTCGAGGCGCGCCGGCGGGATCTCCTCGCCGGCCCGGTAGGCCTGCATCCGGTCGGCCAGCGGGCCCGCGCCGGCGAGCACCTCGTCGAGCCTGCGGTGCGCGTCGCGGTAGCGGTCCGGGTCCCCCTTGCTGATGTGCACGTCGAAGTAGGCCTCGACCTCGTCGACGAAGCCGACGTCCTCGCCGGCGAACTTGCGGCCCGCGCAGGCCAGCGCCCGCAGGTGCGCGGCGATGTAGTCGGCCCGCGCCGGGTCCAGCCCGTCGGCGGCCGGGAGCTCGGTCAGCAGCCGCTCGGCCTGCCGCGCAAGGTCGGCCGGATCGGGCTGCGGTTCGGCGGCCACCGCCCGGCGCAGCGCGGGGTCCCCGGTGAACGCGTCGACGTAGCCGTCCTCCACCCGGTCGAAGCGCAGACCGAGCAGCAGATACTCGCGGACCAACGAATCTGAGGTGCTGACGTCCATGGCCTCAACGTTAAATGCAAGACTGAGCGCATGGCGCGGCTGAGTGAACCCAGCCCATACGTGGAGTTCGACCGGAGTCAGTGGCGGAATCTGCGCATGTCGACGCCGCTCAAGCTCACCGAGGACGAACTCAAGCAGCTCCGCGGTATCGGCGAGAAGATCGACCTGCTCGAGGTCGAAGAGGTCTACCTGCCGCTGGCCCGGTTGATCCACCTGCAGGTCGCCGCGCGCCAGCGGTTGTTCGCGACGACGGCCGAGTTCCTCGGTGATTCGTCCGGAGTGCAGCAGAACCCGGACCGGCCGGTGCCGTTCGTCATCGGGGTGGCCGGCAGCGTGGCCGTCGGCAAGTCCACCACCGCCCGTGTGCTGCAGGCACTTCTGGCCCGCTGGGAACACCATCCGCGCGTCGACCTGGTCACCACCGACGGCTTCCTCTACCCCAACTCCGAGTTGGTGCGACGAAACCTGATGGGCCGCAAAGGCTTTCCGGAAAGCTACGACCGGCGTGCGCTGATGCGTTTCGTCACGACGGTCAAGTCCGGGGCCGATCACGCGTGCGCGCCGGTGTACTCGCATCTGCTCTACGACATCGTGCCGAGCGAGAAGCAGGTCGTGCGGCATCCCGACATCCTGATCCTCGAGGGTCTCAACGTGTTACAGACCGGTCCGACGCTGATGGTCTCGGACCTGTTCGACTTCTCGGTCTACGTCGACGCCCGCATCGACGACATCGAGCAGTGGTACATCGACCGGTTCCTGGGTCTGCGGTCGACGGCGTTCGCCGATCCGGCGTCGCACTTCCACCACTACGCGACATTGACCGACGAGCAGGCGGTGTTCGCCGCCCGCGACATCTGGCATTCGATCAACCGGCCCAACCTGATCGAGAACATCCTGCCGACCCGGCCGCGCGCGACGCTGGTGCTGCGCAAGGACGCCGACCACTCCATCAACCGGTTGCGGCTGCGCAAGCTCTGACATGCCCAAGCCCGCCCGGCGTCACCGCCGAACGGGCTTGAGCCGCAACAGGTCAGCGCTTCAGCCGACGCCAACCCTGGTACTGCAGCTCGGCGAACGCCAGCGTGTAGACACCGGTCGCGAGGATGAGCACCACGCCGATCGTGGTCAGCGCGAACACCCCGGACAGCACCAGCACCACGGCCGCGACCGCGTACACCACATTGGCGACGATCACGGCCATGCCGGCGCGAGAGACCGACGGCAGCGCCGCCAGCGCCAGCACCGCCAGCCCGTAGACGACGAAGAACGCGGCCATCGCGTACTCGAAAGCGACGGTGGTGCCCGAGGTCTCGGCCAGCCAGCGCGCCAGCGGGACGGAGGCGATGCCGGCCAGGCCGGTCAGGACCGCGTCGGCGCGCATCGCGAAGCGCAGCAGCGCGTCGGTGGACTCGTTGAGCCTCGGCAGGGAGATGGCGGTCATCGAACTTCCTTTCTGTGGTGGGGGAACCGTTCCGGAGCCGACGCCGCAACCTCTTACGACGGCGGCTCCGGACCGGTCATGTAGGGGCCGCATCGAGGCGACGGACCCCGCGGTACTGGACGTAGGCAAGCCCGAGGGTGAGGGCGGCGAACGTGAGGACCGAGACGGCGCCGAACTCGGTCAGCGGCAGCCAGCCCGCGGTGACGACGACCGCGACGGTGGCCGCGAACGCGACGTTGCCCGCCAGCACACCGACGCCGACGCGGCGCACGCGCGGCACCCCGGCGGCCAGGTAGAGCGCCGTGCCGTAGGCGACGAGCGCGACGCCGGCGATCCACTCGCTGGTGGCCGACAGGCCGGACAGCCGGCTGAGCGGGTCGGCGGCGGTGGCGATGAGCAGGCCGAGAGCCGCGCACAGGGTTGCGTCGGCGCGCAGCGCGAAACGCAGCAGCGAGTCCGTCGGGGCCCGGCCATCGAGGCCGGTGCGAGTGGCGGTGGTCATGGCTTCGACACTGCGCAGCAGCCGCTGCCAGCTGTACACAGAACGCTGCCAACCACTGCCAGAAGCAGGTCAGCGCAGGTGTCAGTCGGGGGCGGTGACCAGGGTGCCGCGCAGGTCGGCGGCGATCAGCCGCGCGGCGGCGTTCTGCCAGTTGTGCAGCGACCGCTGCGGCACCTCGGTGACGAACCACTGCCAGGCCTGGCGCGCGACGGGGTCGAGCCCGGCGGCGGTGGCGTTCTGCGCGTAGGCCCGCACACCGACGACGTACGGGAAGTACAGCGAGTTGTAGTGCCGCCACTCCTCGGTGGTGCCGAAGTCGCCGGCGTCGCGCGGTTTGAGCCGGGCGATCCGCTCGGCCAGCAGCGCCTTGAGTTCGTTGGCGCGCTCGAGCGGTTGGTCCGGGGCGCCGCGCGCGGCCAGCCGCTCGTCGATGACGGGCAGCTTGGTCAGCGGGCTGGCGATCAGCTTGGACAGGTCGCCGTAGTGGCCGAGCGCACGGCGGGTCAGCCGCGCGAAGGTGTCCTCGTCGATGCCGTCGAGCGGATTGTCCTTGCGCAGCGGCAGCGCCGCCTCGGTGCTGCGCAGCGCGGCCCGGTCGGCGCGCAGCGCCGGTGAGCGCGAGAACGCCAGCCGGTCCAGGATCCCGGCCAGCGGGTCGGCGAGCACGTTGATCGCGATCGCGACCGCCAGGCTGGTGAACAGCAGCACGGTCAGCGCCGTCTCATGGCCGGTGACGGCCAGCACCACCAGCGCCTGCCCGCCGAACAGCGCCGCCACCACGGCGGTCGCGGTGAACGAGCGCAGCATGTCGGCCCGCAGCGCCTGACCCTCGTCGAACGCGTCCCCGATCGCGACCGCGACGCCGAGCAGCGCGACGTCGAACCCCGTCGACGCCAACGCCAACCAGCTCGGCACCAGCCCGAGCGGGATGACCAGGATCGCGTTGCCCAGCGCGAAGAACAGCGTCGCGATCACGACGAAACCGACCACCGGGCCCGGCTGGGACCGCCGCGCCACCGCGTGCACCAGCGCGCCCAGCGCCGACAACGAGATCGCGGCGAACATCACCCAGTGGCCCGTGCGCAGCGGCCCGTCGACGCTGCCCGCCATCGCCGCGCCGACGAACGCGACCGCGGCGACGGCAGCCACCAGCCCCAGTTCGCCTGCCCGGCTGCGCCAGGTGTCGCGGGGCCGGGACAGCTCGAGCAGCACCGCGAACCACGCGATGCCCGGCACCGCGACGAGGTAGATCTCGATGCGGCCGAGGACCTCCGCGCCGCTGACCGTGCGCACCGCATCCAGCGCGACGACCACCGCGAAACTGGTCAGCCCGACCGCGGCCAGCACCAGCACGGGTTTGCGCGGGTCGCGGGCCAGCAGATAGAGCCCCAACCACCAGCTGAGCGCGAAGACCAGAGCCGACAGCGCAGCCATACCGTCAGTCTCGCATCAGGTGCCGAACCGGCGGTGCCGTGCGGTGTAGTCGCGCAGCGCGCGCAGAAAGTCGACGCGGCGGAACGCCGGCCAGTAGGCCTCGGTGAACCACATCTCCGAATACGCGCTCTGCCACAGCAGGAACCCCGACAGCCGCTGCTCCCCCGACGTGCGGATGACGAGGTCCGGGTCGGGCTGCCCCGAGGTGTAGAGGTTCTCCGAGATCGCGTCGACGGTGACGGCCTCGATCAACTGCTCGCCGGAGCGGCCGTTGGCCAGTTCCTTGCCCAGCAGTTGGCGCACCGCGTCGACGATCTCCTGACGCCCGCCGTAGCCGACGGCGAGGTTGACGTGAAAGGACCCGGGCCCCGCGTCGGTGGACTCGACGGCGTCACGCAGCCGGCGCGCCGGCTCCTCGCCGATCAGCTCGAGGTCGCCGACCGTGCGCACGCTCCAGTGGTTGGCGGGCGCGCAGATCTCTTCGACGACGTCGGTGATGATCTCGATCAGCGGCGCCAGCTCGTCGGGGTCACGCTGCAGGTTCTCGGTGGACAGCAGGTAGACGGTGGCCATTTCGATGCCCGCCTCGGCGCACCAGCGCAGCATCTCGGCGATCTTGCGGGCGCCCATCCGGTAGCCGTAGCTGACGTCGTCGTGGCCGAGATCACGCGCCCATCGGCGGTTGCCGTCGCACAGAACGGCAATATGGCGCGGCAGTTGGGATTTCGACCGAGCCAGCTCCTGGCGCAACCGCATCTCGTAGAGCCGGTAGGCCGGCTCCTTGAGGCGCGGGGGAATGAGCTCCACGAAGATCCAGACTACTGTGGGGGTGATGCTCCCCGCGTGCACACGAACTTCGTAGGGTCTTCACCAGGGCCTGGCATCTCCGGAGGTGACATGACGCAGTCCATCGACGCCACCGACTCTGATCGTTCTCGCGCACCGCGCGACCAAGCCGAGGACTTCCCGGAAGCCGTAGTCGGCGCCGCCGCGAATTTCATCGGCAAGCCGCGGCTGCGGGGCTGGATCCACGTGTACGCAGCGGTGATCGCGGCGATCTGCGGTGCGACGCTGGTGTCGGTGTCGTGGTCGGTGCAGTCGACGCGGGCCGGGATCGCGACGCTGATCTACACCCTGACGATCGTGGCGATGTTCACCGTCAGCGGCGCCTACCACCGGGTGAACTGGAAGTCGCCGACCGCCCGCAAGTGGATGAAGCGCCTCGACCACTCGATGATCTTCGTGTTCATCGCGGGCAGCTACACCCCGTTCGCGCTGCTGGCACTGCCGCAGAACGACGGCATGGTGCTGTTCTGGATCGTGTGGGGCGGTGCGACCGCCGGGGTGCTGCTCAAGTGCTTCTGGCCGTCGGCGCCGCGCTGGGTGGGCGTGCCGCTCTACATCCTGCTCGGCTGGGTGGCGGCGTGGTTCGTCGGCCCGATCATGGAGGGCGCGGGCATCGCGGCGCTGGTGCTGCTGATCGTCGGCGGGGCGCTGTACTCGATCGGCGGCGTGCTGTACGCGCTCAAGTGGCCCGATCCGTGGCCGACGACGTTCGGCCACCACGAGTTCTTCCACGCGTGCACCGCGGTCGCGGCGATCTGCCACTACATCGCGATGTGGTTCGCCGTCTTCTAGAGCTGGGTGACGTTCTCCGGGCCCCAGTAGGCCTTCATCGAACCGATCTTCCCGTCGTCGTGGAAGGTCATCACGCTGATGATCTCGATGCGCATCTTGCTCTCGCCGAGGTCGACGGTCAGCGACCAGAAGAACGCCGCCTCCTGCCCCAGCGCGCGCAGCGTCACGACGTCGGCGTGCGCGCCGCCGGCGGGCAGGTTCCCGTAGAAGCGGCGAATCGCCTCCCGGCCGATGTGCACCTCGCCGCCGCCGACCGGATCCTCGACGGTGGCGTCGTCGGCGTAGAGCTCGGCGATGTCGTCGGTCTTGCCCTGCCCGACGAGTTCGAGGTAGCGGGCGACGGTCTTGGCGTTGTCTTCCGGAGACGGCATGCGCCGAAGGCTACACGGAAGCGCCCAGCGCAGCGGCGAGATCCTCGACGGTCGTGACGGGCAGGTCGCAGGTGCGCCCGCGACACACGTACGCCGCGTCGGCGCCACCGACCCGGTCGCGGTCGGCCAGCAGGGCCGACGAGTTCACCGGGCCGCCGACGACGACCGCGCCACCGGGCGCGAGTTGCCGTGCGGCGTCGAGCAGTTCGGACCGGGCCGGATCACAGGCCACCGCGATCTGCAGCGGCCCACGCACCGCGGCCTCGGCGACGGCGAGCCAGTGCCCGCCCAAGCGCGCCAGGCGCGCCAGGATCGGCGTGGCCGCCGCCAGCGTGGCGCCGGCGGCCTCGGCGTACCGGTCGGCGCGCGCACCGTCGACGAGATGCCCGGCCAGCAGCAGCGCCTCGGCGACCAGCGAGGCGCCCGACGGGGTCGCCCCGTCGAGCGGATCGGCCGGGCGCACCATCAGCGCCTCGGCGTCGTCGGCGGTGTCGAACCAGCGGCCGTCGGCACCGGCGAAGTGGTCGAGCGCGATGTCGAGCAGCAGGGTGGCCTCGTCGAGCCATCCCCCGGTCAGCTGGTGCAGCGTCAGCAGCGCGGTCGCGAGTGCGGCGTGGTCTTCGAGGATGGCCGCGCTGTCGCCGACCACGCCGCCGAGGCTGGCCCGACGCAACCGGCCGTCGACGACGTGCAGATTCCACACGGCGCGCGCGCATTGCGTTGCCGCGTCGAGCAATTCGGGTCGGTTCAGCGCGACACTCGCCTCGGCCAGCGCCGTGACCGCCAGGCCGTTCCAGGCGGTGACGACCTTGTCGTCGCGGCCGGGCTGCGGCCTGGCGAGCCGGGCGGCCAACAGGGCGGCGCGCACGCGGTCGAAGCGCTGCGGGTCGTCGGGGTCGCGGGGCAGCTGCAGCACCGAAGCGCCGTGTTCGAACGTGCCCTGTTCGGTGACTGCGAAAACCTCTGCCGCCCAACGCCCGTCGTCGCCGCCGAGCACGTCGTGCAACTCCGACGGCGTGAACACGTAAGTGAGGCCTTCCACGCCGTCGGCGTCGGCATCCAGCGACGAGGCGAACATGCCGTCGACGCCGAGGCCGTCGACGATGAACCCGGCCGTCTCGGCCGCCACCCGGCGCGCCAACGGATTCGCGGACCGGCGCGCCCAGTGCGCGTACACGCGCAGCAGCAGCGCGTTGTCGTAGAGCATCTTCTCGAAATGCGGGACCACCCAGGACGCGTCGACGCTGTAGCGCGCGAACCCGCCCGCCAACTGGTCGTAGATGCCGCCGCGGGCCATCGCGGTGGCGGTCCGCTCGACGGTCTCGAGCGGTTCGCCGGTGCGTTCGTGGTTGCGCAGCAACGCCTCCAACAGCGCTGACGGTGGAAACTTCGGAGCCGCAGCCTGATTCGTGACGAAGCCGCCGCGCGCCACGTCCTCGTCGGCCAGCACCGCGGCGACCGCGTGATCGCACAGCGCGGGCTGCACAGCCGGACCGCCGCCGGGCAGGCCCGCGGCCATCGACCGCAGTTCGTCGGTGATCCGGTCGGAGGTCTCCTCCACGTCGGCGCGCCGTGTGCGCCACGTGTCGGTCACCGCGGCCAGCAGTTGCAGGAATGTCGCCTTCGGGAAGTAGGTGCCGCAGAAGAACGGCCGCCCGTCGGGGGTGAGGAAACACGTCATCGGCCAGCCGCCCTGCCCGGTCAGCGCGACGGTCGCGTTCATGTACACCGCGTCGAGGTCGGGCCGCTCCTCGCGGTCGACCTTGATGCACACGAAGCCGTCGTTCATCGCCGCGGCGACCTGCTCGTCCTCGAACGACTCGTGGGCCATCACATGGCACCAGTGGCAGGCGGCGTAGCCGATCGACAGCAGGATCGGCACGTCGCGGGCGGCGGCCTCGGCGAGCGCTTCGGCCGTCCACATCTGCCAGTGCACCGGGTTGTCGGCGTGCTGGCGCAGGTACGGGCTGGTGGCCCTGGCGAGCTGGTTAGCCGCCGGGCTCACGTTTCGTCCCGTTGGCGTCGGGCGGCGCGCTCTCGGGTGTTCCGGCGTCCGGCTCGGCGTCGACAACGGGCTGGTCGGGCTCGTCGAACGACTCCGGCAGCTTGCGCAGCTGTTTGTTCATCGACCGCACCAGCAGGAACGTCGCGATCAGCAGCAGCACGACGACCACCAGCCCGACCGGGCTGGCCTTGCCGAAGTCCGGGCCGGTGTCGCGGGGCGCGTTCTGGGCCAGCAGGCTCAGCGCGGGGACGATGCTCATCGCTCCTCGATCCCGGCGAACAGGTCGGTCTCGGGCAGCGTCACCGGCACCCGCGACCTGGCCAGTTCGTACTCCTCGGTCGGCCAGAGCCGCTGCTGCCATTCGATCGGCGCGCGGAAGAAGTCGCCGTTGGGGTCGATCTGGGTGGCGTGCGCACGCAGCGCGTCGTCGCGCACGGCGAAGTACTTCGCGCACTCGACGCGGGTGGTCACCCGCTTGGCGAAGATGTCGGCGTCAGGCTCCCAGTGCTTGAGCCACTTCTCGAACGGCCCGACCTCGCCGTGCTTGGCGAACTCGTCCTGCAGCAGTTGCATCCGCTGCCGCAGGAAACCGTGCGTGTAGTACAGCTTGGCCACGTTCCACGGCTCGCCGGCGTCGGGGAACAACCGGTAGTCGCCGGCGGCTTCGTAGGCCGCCATCGACACCTGGTGGCAGCGGATGTGGTCGGGGTGCGGATAGCCGCCGTTCTCGTCGTACGTCGTCATCACGTGGGGCCGGAACTCGCGCACCACCCGCACCAGTGCCTCGGTCGGCTGCTCGAGCGGAACGACGCCCAGGCAGCCCTCGGGCAGCGGCGGCAGCGGATCGCCCTCGGGCAGGCCGGAGTCGACGAAGCCCAGCCAGTGGTGCTCGACGCCGAGGATCTCGGCGGCGCGGGCCATCTCGTCGCGGCGGATCTCGGACATCCGGCCGTGCACCTCGGGCAAATCCATCGCCGGGTTGAGGATGTCGCCGCGCTCACCACCGGTCAGGGTCACGACCAGCACCCGCACGCCCTCGTCGACGTAGCGGGCCATCGTGGCGGCGCCCTTGCTGGACTCGTCGTCCGGGTGGGCGTGCACGGCCATCAACCGCAGTTCGCTCAACCTGCTCTGCCTTACCTGTCGCATACCTGTTGTCTTCGACTGCTCGTCTCGAGGGATATCAACCCGAATCGGTAGTCCTATAGTTCCAGTTCTGTAGATCTATCCGACCGACGGGCATAGAAAACCAGATGATCGATCGTCCCGCTTCCCGCTACGGGCGCCAGCGGCTGACCGGGCGGCAGCGCCGCTGGGCCGCGATCGCGCTGACGGCGCTGGTGCTGGTGGCCGGCGTGATCGTGGCGATCGTGGCGGCCGGCCGGTTCGGCGGCAACGACGTCACGGGCGAGGCCGGGGCCTATCAGCTGGTGGGCAACAACACCGTGTCGGTGACGATCAGCGTCACCCGCAAGGACCCGTCGCGGCCGGCCGCGTGCATCGTGCGGGCCCGCTCCAAGGACGGCGCCGAGACCGGCCGTCGAGAGGTTCTGATACCGCCGTCGACGGAGAAAACCGTGGTCATCACCACCGAGGTGACCGCCACCCGCGAGCCCGTGCTCGGCGACATCTACGGCTGCGGCATCGACGTGCCGCAGTACCTCGTCGCGCCCTGAAATCACCCTGATCGAGACGCCGCAACAAATGGCGAACTGCGAATTCGCGAAATTCAGTTGTCGGCGCGGTGCTATCATGGACCGGTACACGGTTCCCGCTGGGGCCGTGTATTGCTGCATTTGGTGCTCTGAGGGGGACGTTCTGTTTCAGGCGTGACCAGCGCGGCAATACACGTCCACCGCCCCGGCGCCGCACCACGAGACTTCTTACGCGAGACAAGCGCGAGAACACCCGCAGTACCTATATAGACAGGAGCGCGACGACATGACCGACACACAGGTCACCTGGCTGACGCAGGAGGCGTACGACCGGCTCAAGGCCGAACTGGACCAGCTGATCGCCAACCGCCCGGTCATCGCCGCCGAGATCAACGACCGTCGCGAAGAGGGCGACCTGCGCGAGAACGGCGGCTACCACGCCGCACGTGAGGAGCAGGGCCAGCAAGAAGCCCGCATCCGCCAGCTGCAGGAGCTGCTCAACAACGCCAAGGTCGGCGAGGCCCCCAAGCAGTCCGGCGTCGCGCTGCCCGGCTCCGTGGTCAAGGTGCAGTACGGCGACGACGAGAGCGACACCGAGACATTCCTGATCGCCACCCGCCAGGAGGGCATCAGCGACGGCAAGCTCGAGGTGTACTCGCCGAAGTCGCCGCTGGGCGAGGCGCTCATCGACGCCAAGGTCGGCGACGTGCGCACCTACACGGTGCCCAACGGCAGCACGGTGAAGGTCAAGCTGCTCGAGGCCGAGCCCTACCAAGCCTGACTCCCGCCCAGCCCGCCCAAGCCTGATTCCGCGCACCCGGTTTAGCATCCGGGCATGGCGAGAATCGCCGAGGACCTGTATCTGCTGCTGCTCGACAACGCCTCCGCCCAGCCGGGTCTGGAGCGTGCCCGCCGCGAGCGGGTGCTGTCAGCGGCAGTCCTGCTCGACCTCGCGCACGCCTGCTGGATCCGGCCCGCCGTCGACGGTGAAGCGGTCGAAGCCGGCCGGCTGATCGCGTTGGCGGCGCCCGGCGGCACCGACCCCGTCAGCGAGCCGGCGTTCCAGCTGCTGCAGCGCCGGCCGCTGGCGCCGGCGACCGCGGTCAAGCGGCTGGCCAAACACACCGAGGGCCACGTCGTCGGCCATCTGGAGCGGACCGGGCAGATTCGCCGGGTCCCGTTGCCGGGCAAGCGATTCGGTCAGCACTTCGCGTGGCCGCTGACGAACCGCGACCGGGTCGGCCACGCCAGGGCGGCGCTGATGGCGGCGCTGTTCGACCGCACCCCGCCCCCGCCGGCGACCGCCGCGATCATCTCGTTGCTGCACGCGGCCGACGGGCTCGGCGCACTGCTCAGCCTCAACGACCGCGGGTGGCGCTGGGTCCACGCCCGCGCCGGCGAAATCGCCTTGGGCAGTTGGGTCGACGAGTATCCGACCGCGCTGCCGGAGGTCAACCTGGCGGTCACCGCGTCGGCGGTGCGTCAGGCGCTGCGGTAGCGCTAGCTCAACGCTTGTTCGACGTCGGCGAGCAGATCGGCGACGTCCTCGATGCCGACCGACAGCCGCACCAGGTCGTCGGGCACCTCGAGCTGCGAGCCCGCCGTCGACGCGTGCGTCATCGCGCCGGGATGCTCGATCAGCGACTCGACGCCGCCCAGCGACTCGGCGAGGATGAAAATCTCGGTGCGCGAACAGAATTTGCGTGCCGCGTCGGCGCCGCCGCGTAGCCGCACCGAGATCATGCCGCCGAAGCCCGACATCTGCCTGGCCGCGACTTCGTGGCCGGGATGCTGTGGCAGCCCCGGATAGAGCACGGTCGAGATCGCGGGATGCCCCTCGAGGAACTCCGCTATCACTGCGGCGTTGTCGCTGTGCCGCTGCATGCGCAGCACCAGGGTCTTGAGGCCGCGCAACGTGAGGTAGGCGTCGAACGGGCCGGGCACCGCACCCGCGCCGTTCTGCAGGAAGGCGAACGCCGCGTCGAGTTCCTCGTCGTTGGTCAGCAGCGCCCCGCCCACCACGTCGGAGTGCCCGCCGATGTACTTGGTGGTGGAGTGCAGCACGATGTCGGCGCCCAGCACCAGCGGCTGCTGCAGAGCGGGCGAGGCGAACGTGTTGTCCACCAACACTTTTACGTTCGCGTCCGCGGCGATCTGGGAGATGCCGGCGATGTCGGCGATCGACAGCAGCGGGTTGGTGGGCGTCTCGACCAGGATCAGCCGGGTCTGCGCGGTGATCGCCGCGCGCACCGCGTCGAGGTCGGCCAGCGACACCGCGGTGTAGTTGATGCCCCAATGCGTGAACACCTTGTCGATCAACCGGAACGTGCCACCGTAGGCGTCGTCGGGCATCACGACGTGGTCGCCGGGCCGCAGGAGCGCGCGCAGCGCACAATCGGTCGCGCCCATCCCCGAGGAGAACGCACGCCCGTAGGCGGCCGACTCGACCGCGGCGAGCGAGGTCTCCAACGCCCGTCGGGTGGGGTTGCCGGTCCTGGCGTATTCGAAGCCGTCGCGCAGCCCGCCGACGCCGTCCTGGGCGAAGGTCGAACTCGCGTAGATCGGTGTGTTGACGGCCCCGGTCGTCAGGTCGGGCCGCACGGCGTGGATCGCCTTCGTGGAGAGGCCGTGGCTGCTGTGTTCGGTCATCACCGATCAGCCTAGCGATGTCGGGTTCGCGGCCGGACCGGTGTAGACAGGGATCATGAGCCCCACCAGCCGTCTCGACGATCTGCTCGAGTTGGATTCAATGTTGTCGCCCGAGGACCTCGAACTGCGCCAGACCGTGCGCCGGTTCGGCGACCAGCGGCTGCGCCCGTCGGTGGCGGAGTGGTTCGAGACGGGTCAGGTGCCGGTGCGGGATCTGGCCGCCGAGTTCGGCAAGCTCGGGCTGTTGGGCATGCACCTGACCGGCTACGGGTGCGGCGGGTCCACCGCGACGGCCTACGGCCTGGTGTGCCAGGAACTCGAGGCCGTCGACAGCGGCCTGCGCAGCCTGGTCTCGGTGCAGGGCTCGCTGGCGATGTTCGCGATCCACCGCTGGGGCAGCGAACAGCAGCGCACGCAGTGGCTGCCCGCGATGGCCGCCGGCGAGGCGATCGGCTGCTTCGGGCTGACCGAGCCGGACTTCGGTTCGAATCCGGGCGGCATGCGCACCAACGCCAAGCGCGACGGGTCCGACTGGGTCCTCAACGGTTCGAAGATGTGGATCACCAACGGCTCGGTGGCCGACGTCGCGGTGGTGTGGGCGCAGACCGACGACGGTGTAGCCGGGTTCCTGGTGCCCGCGGGCACGCCCGGCTTCACTGCCACCGACATGACGCACAAGCTGTCGTTGCGGGCGTCGGTCACCTCCGAACTGCATCTGGACGACGTCCGGTTGCCCGAGGACGCGAAGCTGCCGGAGGCGCGCGGGCTCAAGGGACCGCTGAGCTGTCTGTCGGAGGCGCGGTTCGGCATCGTGTTCGGCAGCGTTGGTGCGGCGCGGGACTGCCTGGCGGCCACGCTGGACTACGTCGGCACCCGCGAGGTGTTCGACAAGCCGCTGGCCGCGTACCAGCTGACGCAGGCCAAGATCGCCGACATGGCCGTCGAACTCGGCAAGGCCCAGCTGCTGGCGCTGCACCTGGGCCGGCTCAAGGACGACGGCCGCATCCGGCCCGAGCAGGTCAGCTTCGGCAAGCTCAACAACGTCCGCGAAGCCATCAAGATCGCGCGTCAGTGCCGAACCCTGTTGGGCGCCAACGGCATCACGCTCGAGTATCCGGTGATCCGGCACGCCAACAATCTGGAGTCGGTGCTGACCTACGAGGGCACGTCGGAGGTGCACCAGATGGTCATCGGAGAGGCGCTGACCGGAGTCAGCGCCTTCCGATGAGCCGTCACTGCTGCGGCGTCGTCTGCGGCGGCGGTCCCGGCGGCAGCGGCTGCGGGTTGAGCTCGGCCACCTGCCCGCCGCTGAGCTTGCGGTAGGCGTACACCTCGATCAGCGTCATCAACGGGAAGGCCACCAGCAGGCCGACACCGCACAGCAGCAGGCCGACGATGAACACGGCCACCACGACGATGAACGTCAGCAGCACCTGCCCGAAATTGTTCTTGGCGATGTCGAAGCTCGCCTTGATCGCATCGATCGGCGACAGGTTGCGGTCCAGCAGCGCGACCACCGTGAACATCGTGAACAACGCCACCACGACGCCGGGCAGGATGCACAGCGCGAAGCCGATCGACGTCAGGATCCCGACGATCACGCCGGCGATGATGACGCTGCCGACGTTGCGCGGCTTGAAGAACGACCCGATGGTCACCGGTCGCCCGTTGGCGACGTCGAGCATGCCGCCGTAGTAGGCCGACTGGATCGCCCCGCCGACGATCAGCGCGACGATGTAGCCCAGGACCGTGACGGCCAGGCTGGCGGGCCCGGACACGTTGTAGGAGAACGCGAATCCGTTCTCGTCGGCGGTGTAGCTCGTCGCCTCCGGAGCCACGGCCGCCGACAGGATGCCGAACAGCGCCTGCAGCACGATGACGATGAGCGCGTAGACGAGCGTGGGGACGATCAGCGCCGCGGCGTTGGCGGTGAACTTGCCCCACGCCCACGAGAACGCGTCGCCGACGCTGTAGGCGGGTGGCCCGCCGAAGCCCTGGCCGGCCGGTGGATAACCCCCCGGATAGCCCTGCGGCGGCGGGTACCCGCCCGGTGCGGGCGGCGGATAGCCGGCTCCCGGCGGGGGCGGATAACCACCGGGCGGCGGTGGCGGCGGGTAGCCACCCGGCGGGGGCGGTGGCGGATAACCACCGGGCGGCGGTGGCGGCGGGTAGCCACCCGGCGGCGGTGGCGGCGGATAGCCACCGGGCGGGGGCGGCGGATAGTTCCCCGGCGGAGGAGGCGGTTGATCAGACATGCGACCTTCCAGGTTGTCGACTACGGATTTACAAAGGCAGGCAGACGGTTTTGATGAGCTTATCGGCGATCGTCTGCCGCTTGGCGTCCCACAACGGGAACAGATATCCGATATAGCAGATGAGGGCATCGATCACGTGGGCCAGCTGGCGCACGATCGACATTCCGAAACCGATTGGCCGACCGGTCCTTTCGCTGACGACCTGGAACTTGAGGATCGACTTGCCGATGCTGGAGCCGGTGGTGCCCTGCCGGTAGCCGAAGTTCCAGATCGCGTAGACCAGCACCAGGATCGACGTGACGACGACCGCGAGCTGGCCGGTCGTCGACGCGCCCGTCGCGCAGAACTCGCCCAGTTCGAACTCGGAAGTGTCGGTGATGCAGACGGTTTCGCGGGTGCCGAGCAGCAGCGCGTAACCGATACCCTGCAGCAGGAAGACCGGGATGTAGTCGATCAGCCAGGCCAGGACGCGGGTGAACCACGACGTGTACGCGTCGGTGGGCAGCGGCTGAAGTCCTTGTGCCGGCGGCGGATAGGCGCTTTCCGACGGTGGTGGCGGCGGATATCCCCCCGGCGGCGGAGGTGGATAGCTTCCTGGTGGCGGTGAATCGGTCATGACGCCTTCCAGTCTGTGCCTTAGCTGGGATCGAGCGTGCCCACCTTACCTGAGAAGCGGCTTTGTGCTGGGATTTCTGCCGCCAAGTCGAGCACATGCCCGACGGTATGGATTTGTTTGCCGGGCTTCGTAACTGCCGTTACGGCGGCTCAGCGCACGCGGCGCTTGCTGCCGTCGGACAGGAACCCGAGAAGGTCGTGGCGGGTGAGCACCCCGACCGGCTTGCCCTCCTCGACCACCATCACCGCATCGCTTTCGCGCAGCGCCGTCGCAGCCTCGCTGACGAGTTCGCCCGCGCCGATCAGCGGCAGCGCCGGGCTCATGTGCTCGGCGACCGCGTCGGCCAGTTTCGCGCGGCCCTCGAACACCGCCGAGAGCAGCTCGCGTTCGGACACGCTGCCTGCGACCTCGCCCGCCATCACCGGAGGTTCGGCGCCCACCACCGGCATCTGCGAGACGCCGTATTCGCGCAGGATGCCGATAGCGTCGCGCACGGTCTCCGACGGGTGCGTGTGCACCAGATCCGGCAGCGCCCCGGACTTTCCGCGCAGCACGTCGCCGACCGTCGACTCCTCCACGAACCCGTCGAGCCGGTTGCGCAGGAACCCGTACGACGACATCCAGTCGTCGTTGAAGATCTTCGCCATATAGCCTCGACCGCCGTCGGGCAGCAGCACGACGACCACGGAGTCGGGCCCGGCCCGTTCGGCCACCTTGATCGCCGCGACGACGGCCATCCCGCAGGACCCGCCGACGAGCAGCGCCTCTTCGCGCGCCAGGCGCCGCGTCATGTCGAACGAGTCGGCGTCGGACACTGCGATGATCTCGTCGGGCACGGCCGGGTCGTAGGCGGCCGGCCAGAAGTCCTCGCCAACGCCTTCGACGAGATACGGCCTGCCGCTGCCGCCCGAGTACACCGAACCCTCGGGGTCCGCGCCGATCACCTTCACCGCCCCGCCGGACACCTCCTTGAGGTAGCGGCCGGCGCCGGTGATCGTGCCGCCGGTGCCGACGCCGGCGACGAAATGGGTGATCTGGCCGTCGGTGTCGGACCAGATCTCCGGGCCCGTCGACTCGTAATGCGACTCGGGGCCCATCGGGTTGGAGTACTGGTCGGGCTTCCACGCGCCGTCGACCTCGGCCACCAGCCGGTCGGAGACGCTGTAGTAGCTGTCCGGATGCTCGGGCGGGACAGCCGTCGGGCACACGACGACGTCGGCGCCGTACGCGCGCAACACGTTGCGCTTGTCCTCACCGACCTTGTCCGGGCAGACGAAGATGCACTTGTATCCGCGCTGCTGGGCCACCAGCGCCAGGCCGACGCCGGTGTTGCCCGACGTCGGTTCGACGATCGTGCCGCCCGGCTTGAGCTCACCGCTGGCCTCGGCGGCGTCGATCATCTTGATCGCGATGCGGTCCTTGGAGCTGCCGCCCGGGTTGAGGTACTCGATCTTGGCGACGACCCGGCCCGCACCCTCGGGGACCACGGAGTTCAGTTGCACCAGAGGGGTGTTGCCGATGAGCTCACTGACGTGCCGGGCGATCCGCATGACTCCATCGTGTCAGGCGGCGGACGCCGATGTCAGCCGGGTTACCAGGTGGCCTCTCGGATGTAGTCGCCGATCTGCCGCAGCGACCGGGTGGCCTCGGGCACGAACGGCGAGGCGAGCTGGAACACGTGCATCTGGCCCGGCCAGACCCGGACCTCGACCGGAACGCCGGCCGCCGCCAACCGGCGGGCCGCCTTGCGGGCGTCGCTGACCAGCACCTCGGAGCCGGAGACGTGGATCAGGGTGCGCGGCAGTCCCGGCTCGATGTGGTCGAGCGGTTCGTAGACCTCCTCGGGCTTGCCGTCGGTGAAGTGCCTGCCCGCGGCCTCTTTGACCAGGTCGACCAGCGCGTAGAAGGCGCGCGACGGGAACATCGCGTCGCTGTGGATGTTCGGGTGGTTGGCTCGGGACTCGTTGTCGATCTCGAACAGCGGCGACATCGTCACCATCGCGGCGGGAGTCTCGCCCTCGAGCCCCTCGCGCTGCAGCCGCTCGGCCAGGGCCAGCGCCAGGTAGCCGCCCGCCGAGTCGCCGGCGAGCACGATCTGGTCGGGCTCGTATCCCTTCAGCCGCAACCACTTGTAGGCGTCGTAGCAGTCCTCCACAGCCATCCCCACCGAGTGCTTCGGGATCATCCGGTAGTTGACCACCAGGACCGGGCAGTCGGCGTAGCCCGAGATCGCCTGCACCAGCCGGCCGTGCGAGTTGACGCCGCACGTCAGGAACGCGCCGCCGTGCATGTAGAGGATGACGCCGCGTTTGCCGTCGGCGGGCAGCACACCGGGTGCGCGAACCAGTTGCGCGGTGCAGTTCGGCAAAGAAATCGTGGCGCGGATCGTGCCGGGCGCGGGGCGCGCGACGCGGGCGACGAAATCCACCAGACCCCACGGCCACGGCAGGCGCGGCGCATAGCTGCCGATAGCTAGGGTCGGCCGAATAGTTAGCGCAGCGGCCAGCGAAGTGAGCCTGCCCGCGATGCTCGGACCGTCTTCGACGACCTCGACCGGCGCGCCGTCGCTGACCGGGAACTTGCGGGGCTTGCGCGTCTGAACAGGCGATATCCGCGAATGTGGGGCCTTGCCGATCTTGCTCGGTGCGGTCATGACAACCACTCCCTCTGACGATCCAGCACGTCGTAGTGCGAAGCACGCCTAATTTTCTGAAGCGAGATCCGTATCTTAGCTTGACACCGTCTATTCGATATAAACAATCGACGAGTCAATTTCGATACCGGACTTGATACCGCAATGTGATCCGTCGACACCTGTGCCACGCGGATAACCCCGGAAAACCGACCTAAACTTGCGGCCGTGGGCACATCCCGCCTGGCGACCTCCATCGCGGTTGCGGCCGCGGCGACGGGTTCTGCGTATATCGGCGCCCGCAACCTGCTGATCGGGCAGGCCGACCAGGCGCGGCAGGCGATCCCCAAGGCGTGGGACATCCCGCCGCGCGCGGACGGCGTGTACTCACCCGGTGGCGGTCCGGTCGAGCGGTGGCACCGCGACGTGCCCGCCGATCTGCATCTGATGATCTTCGGCGACTCCACCGCGACCGGATACGGCGCGACCAGCGCGGAGGAGGTGCCCGGCGTGCTGCTGGCGCGCGGGCTCGCCGAGGTCTCCGGCAGGCGAATCCGGCTCAGCACCAAGGCCATCGTCGGCGCGACGTCGAAAGGGCTGTCCGGTCAGATCGACGCGATGTTCGTTGCCGGCCCGCCGCCGAACGCCGCGGTGATCATGATCGGCGCCAACGACATCACCCGCCCCAACGGAATCGGGCCGTCGGCACGCCGGCTCGGCAAGGGCGTGCGCCGGCTGCGCGACGCGGGCGCGGTCGTGGTCGTCGGCACCTGCCCGGACTTCGGGGTGATCACCGCGATCCCCCAGCCGCTTCGCGCCTACGCCCGCAGCCGCGGCCTGCACCTGGCCCGGGTCCAGGCGGCGGCGGTGCGGTCGGCAGGCGGGATCCCGGTGCCGCTCGCCGACCTGTTGGCGCCGCACTTCCGCAAGACGCCCGACGTGCTGTTCTCGCCGGACATGTTCCACCCGTCGGGTGCCGGCTACGAGCTGGCCGCCAACCAGCTGCTGCCCGCGCTGTGTAATGCGCTGAGCGACTGGCTCGGTGGCGCGGTGCCCGAGTTGCCGTGGCAGTCGCGGTCGGGCGAGGGCTTCGCGCTGCTGGGCCGCGTCGGCGGACTGAGCAGGCTCTGGCGGCGCTCGACGGGGGTCCCCGCACCGGTGCTCGGTGGGGTCCCCACCCCGGCCGCGGTGCCCGCCAGCTAGGTTCACTGCTATATCGATCGATGCGAGGAGACACCATGCCTGAAGCCGTCATTGTCGCGACCGCGCGGTCGCCGATCGGCCGCGCCGCCAAGGGATCACTGGTCGACATGCGACCCGACGACCTGGCCGCCCAGATGGTGCGCGCGGTGTTGGACAAGGTGCCCGCGCTCGATCCGCGCGACATCGACGACCTCATCATGGGCTGCGGTCAGCCCGCCGGTGAGGCCGGCTTCAACGTCGGCAGGGCGGTCGCCGTGCAGCTGGGCTACGACTTCCTGCCCGGCACCACCGTCAACCGGTACTGCTCGTCGTCGCTGCAGACCACCCGCATGGCGTTCCACGCGATCAAGGCCGGCGAGGGTCATGCGTTCATTTCGGCTGGCGTGGAGACGGTTTCGCGATTCCCGAAGGGCACGGCCGACGGCTGGCCGGACAGCAAGAACCCGGTGTTCGCCGACGCGATGAGCCGGTCGGACCAGTCCGCCGCGGGCGCCGACGAATGGCACGACCCGCGCGAGGACGGCGCGCTGCCCGACGTGTACATCGCGATGGGCCAGACCGCCGAGAACGTCGCGCTGCACACCGGGATCAGCCGCGAGGACCAGGACCACTGGGGCGTCCGGTCGCAGAACCGCGCCGAGGAGGCCATCAACAGCGGCTTCTTCGATCGCGAGATCGTGCCGGTGACGCTGCCCGACGGCACCGTGGTGTCCAAGGACGACGGTCCGCGCGCCGGCACCACCTACGAGAAGATCAGCCAGCTCAAGCCGGTGTTCCGGCCGAACGGCACCGTGACCGCGGGCAACGCCTGCCCGCTGAACGACGGTGCCGCGGCGCTGGTCGTGATGAGCGATGTGCGGGCCAAGGAGCTCGGGCTGACCCCGCTGGCGCGCATCGTGTCGACCGGTGTGAGCGGGCTGTCGCCGGAGATCATGGGGCTGGGCCCGATCGAGGCGACGAAGAAGGCGCTGGCCAACGCCGGGATGTCGATCGGCGACATCGACCTCTACGAGATCAACGAGGCGTTCGCGGTGCAGGTGCTGGGCTCGGCGCGGGCGCTGGGCATGGACGAGGACAAGCTCAACGTCTCCGGCGGCGCGATCGCGCTGGGCCACCCGTTCGGTATGACCGGCGCGCGGATCACCGCGACGCTGCTCAACAACCTGACCACGCACGACAAGACGTTCGGTCTGGAGACCATGTGCGTCGGCGGCGGCCAGGGCATGGCGATGGTGATCGAGCGGCTGTCCTGAGTCGCTTGCGTTGACTCTGCGTGCAGGGCGCGAAACAGCCGTCGCGGCACGCCCCTGACGCAGAGTCAACGACTCAGCCGGTTCCACGCTCGCTGCACGCGGGCCAGCACGTCGTAGGCGTGGTGGCCCTTCGTCACGCGGATCACGGTCCAGCCGAGATCGTCGACGTACTCGCCCCGCTTGATGTCGTAGGCGACGCGAACGGCGTCGTCCCAGTGCTGCCCGCCGTCGTACTCGAGCGCCAGCTTCAGGTGCTCCCAACCCATGTCGAGGAAGTACATCGGCCACCCGTCCGGGCCCAGGATCGGGATCTGCGTGCGGGGCCGCGGATAGCCGTTGCGAATGACCAACAGCCGCAACCACGTTTCCTTCGGCGACTCGGCGCCGGCGTCCATCAGGTCGAGCGCCCGTTCGAGCTGACGCAGTCCGCGCGCCCGTGCGTGTTCTCGGGCGAGCGCCTCGACCGCGGACGCTTTCAATCCGGTTGCGGCCGCGAGCGCGTCGAGCCGGGCGACCGCCGCACCGAGCGATCCCCGCCTGCCGATGTCGAACGCGGTGCGCTCCGGCGTGGTGACGGGCAGACCGTCGAGACACTGAAACTCGTTCGGCAGCAATAGATCGTCGCGGGTGATCACCCCCTCGGGCGCGCGGGCGTTGCGCCAGATCAGCTCGACCGGTACGTCGTCGTCGATCCACTTGCTGCCGTGCAGCGCCGACGCCGCCAACCCCGCGATCACGGCCTGCCGGCGTGACCACAGCCACGCCCCGACGGTGCGCTGCGCCAGCGACGGGTCGATGTGCTCGTCCAGGTAGACGTTCGGCATCAGTGGCCGGTGATAGCGCCGCAACTCGTACCGGTTCAGCGCCCCGGACGCCAACGCCTCGCTGCCGATGAACGGCAGTTGTTGTCTTTTCTTCTCCCCCATGACCGCAGCGTGCCGCCCACCACCGACCGATCGGCGTTGATTCTGCGCCCACGGCGCGAATCTGTGGATGAATCGCGCCCTGGACGCAGAGTCAACGCCCATCAAACGAAAAGGCCCGGCACATTTCGTGCCGGGCCTCGTCGTCAAAACTGCTAGTCGCTGTTGAAGTAGGACAGCAGTCGCAGGATCTCGATGTACAGCCAGACCAGCGTGACGGTCAGGCCGAGGGCGATGCCCCACGCGGCCTTCTCCGGCGCACCGGCGCGGATCATCTGATCGGCGGCATCGAAGTCGATCAGGAAGCTGAACGCCGCCAGGCCGATGCAGATCAGCGAGAAGATGATCGCGATCGGGCCGCCGCTGCGCAGGCCGAGGCCCTCGCCGCCGCCGACACCGAACAGGCCGAGCACCAGGTTGCCGAGCATCAGGGCCACCACACCGAACAGGCTGGCCACGATGAAACGGGTGAACTTCGGCGTCACCCGGATGGCACCGGTCTTGTAGACCACGAGCATGCCGGCGAACACGCCGATCGTGCCGAGCACCGCCTGGCTGATCAAGGCGCCGGCGCTGACACCGGACACCATCAGGTTCGCCACGACGAACGAGAACGCACCGAGGAACAGGCCCTCGAGCGCCGCGTAGCTCAGCACGATGCCGGGGTTGTCCTGCTTGCGGCCGAACGTCGCGATCAGCACGAGCACCAGGCCGCCGAGCGCGCCCACCAAGGTGAACGGCATGGCCAGCCCGATGTTCTGGGCCACCAGGAAGTACGACACCACCGCGACGGCCGACAGCACCGCGAGCGTGATGCCCGTGCGGGTGACGACGTCATCGATGGTCAGCGGCCGCGCGACGCCCGCCTGCTGCTGGTCGGGGTACTGCGTCGCATAGGGGTCCGTGTGAACCGCCTGCGTACCGTAGGCGGCAGCCCCGGTACCGAATTGCGCATATCCGCCCTGCGTCTTTGGCAGGGTCCGGAATACGGGGTTGCTGGATTCCCGCACCGTCGTTCCTCTCCGTGATGTCATTCGTCAAGCGGCGAACACACCGTCAACGTCCTGCGACTCTGGTCGGTTCCCGGTTTCGCCCGGCAACTTTCCCAGCGTCTTCACAGGAAACCCTACCCGGAGCCACCCCGGGGCGGGAGACGTTCTACATTGCATACTCGTGGGCGAAAACGAGGATGTCCTAGTAACTGTTGACCGCGGCGTCGGCCTGATCACCCTCAACCGGCCCAAGGCGATCAATTCGCTGAACCACGTGATGGTGACCGCGATGGCCCGCGCGCTCACCGAGTGGGAGAACAGCGACGACGTCTCCACCGTGCTGATCGACGGCGCCGGTGAACGCGGCCTGTGCGCAGGCGGCGACATCGTCGCGCTGTACCACAGCGCCCGCGCCGACGGGTCCGAGGCGCGCACGTTCTGGTACGACGAATACCTGCTCAACGCCCAGATCGGCCGGTTCCCCAAACCGTATGTCGCGCTGATGGACGGCATCGTGATGGGCGGCGGCGTCGGGGTCAGCGCGCACGGCAGCGTGCGGGTCGTCACCGACACCACCAAGATGGCGATGCCCGAGGTCGGCATCGGCTTCATCCCCGACGTCGGCGGCACGCGCATCCTGTCGCACACACCCGGCCTGCTCGGCTACCACGCGGCGCTCACCGGGGCGAACTTCGACGGCGCGGACGCGATCGCGCTCGGCTTCGCCGACCACTACGTGCCCCACGACAAGCTCGCCGAGTTCAAGGCCGCGGTCATCGCCGATGGCGTCGACGCCGCCCTGAAGACCTTCGCCGTCGAACCGCCTCCGAGTAACCTTGCCGCGCAGCGTGATTGGATCGACCAGTGCTACGCCGGCGACACCCCCGCCGACATCGTCGCCGCCCTGCGCAGCCACGGGCCCGCCGCCGAGAAGGCCGCCGACCTCATCGAGACCCGCTCGCCGGTCTCGGTCTCGGTGACGCTGGAAGCCCTGCGCCGCGCCGCCGAACTCGACACACTCGAAGACGTGCTGCGCCAGGAGTACCGGACGTCATGCGCGTCGCTGCGCTCCCACGATTTCGTCGAGGGCATCCGCGCCCAGGTCGTCGACAAGGACCGCAACCCGAAGTGGTCGCCTGCCTCGCTGGCGGCCGTCACCCCCGCCGACGTCGAGGCCTATTTCGCGCCGGCCGACCGCGAACTGGAGTTCTGATGAGCGACTACGAGACGATTCTGGTCACCCGCGACGACCGCGTCGCCACCATCACGCTGAACCGGCCGAAAGCGCTCAACGCGCTCAACAGCCAGGTGATGCACGAAGTCACCACCGCCGCAGCCGAATTGGACAACGACCCGGGTGTCGGCGCGATCATCGTCACCGGCAACGAGAAGGCGTTCGCCGCCGGTGCCGACATCAAGGAGATGGCGAGCCTGACGTTCGCCGGCGTGTACAGCAGCGACTTCTTCGCTGCCTGGGGGAAATTCGCCGCCACCCGCACCCCCACCATCGCCGCGGTCGCCGGTTACGCGCTCGGTGGCGGCTGCGAACTGGCGATGATGTGCGATCTGCTGATCGCCGCCGACACCGCGAAATTCGGTCAGCCGGAGATCAAGCTGGGCGTACTTCCGGGTATGGGCGGTTCGCAGCGACTCACCCGCGCCATCGGCAAGGCCAAGGCCATGGACCTGATCCTCACCGGCCGCAACATGGACGCCGAGGAGGCCGAACGCGCGGGCTTGGTCTCGCGCGTGGTGCCGGCCGACTCGCTGCTCGACGAGGCCGCGTCGATCGCCAGAACCATCGCCGGAATGTCGCTGTCGGCGGCGCGGATGGCCAAGGAGGCCGTCGACCGGGCGTTCGAGACCACGCTCGCCGAGGGACTGCTCTACGAACGCAGGCTGTTCCATTCGGCGTTCGCGACCGACGACCAGACCGAGGGCATGAACGCGTTCACCGAGAAGCGCCCACCAAACTTCCGCCACCGTTAATCTGCGGGGGTGACCGACACCCGCGACGAGACGACCCCGGCCGTCGACATGCGGGCGACACCGGGTGACAAGCCCGACAAGCCCTGGTGGGTGCGCCACTACACCTTCACCGGCACCGCGCTCGGCCTCATCTTCATCTGGCTGTCGCTGACACCGTCGCTGCTTCCGCGTGGCCCGCTGTTCCAAGGTCTGGTCAGCGGCGGCGCGGGCGCGTTCGGGTACGGGCTCGGCGTCTTCGTGGTGTGGCTGGTGCGCTACATGCTCTCGCGGGACTCCAGCCCACCCGCACCGCGCAGCGCGTGGATCGCGCTGGTGGTCATCGGCGTGGTCGGCCAGATCCTGATGATCGTCTACTTCCACATCTGGCAGGACGAGGTACGCGACCTCAACGGCGTACCGCGGATGGGCTTTTGGGATCACCCGCTGACCGCGGTGCTGTCGATCGTCACGCTGTTCGTGCTCGTCGAGGTCGGCCAGCTGATCGGCAGGCTGGTGCGCTTTCTGGTGCGCCAGCTCGAACGCGTTGCCCCGCCGCGGGTTTCGGCAGTCGTCGTGGTGGTGCTGCTGCTGGCGTTGTCGATCGCGCTGCTCAATGGCGTCGTGGTGCGCTTCGCGATGGACACCATCAACAAGACGTTCGCGGCGGTCAACGACGAGGCCGACCCCGACTTCGCGGCGCCGACGTCACCGCTGCGGTCGGGCGGACCCGACTCCTTGGTGTCGTGGGAGTCGCTGGGCCATCAGGGCCGCGTGTTCGTCTCGGCGGGGCCGACGGTCGAGGACCTCACCGAATTCAACGGCCGGCCCGCGATCGAGCCGATCCGCGCCTACGCGGGCCTGCATTCGGCCGACGGGATCAAGGCGACCGCCGCGCTGGCCGCGCAGGAACTGCAGCGCAAGGGCGGGCTCGACCGCGCCGTAGTCGCCGTCGCCACCACGACCGGCACCGGTTGGATCAACGAGGCCGAGGCCTCGGCGTTGGAGTACATGTACAACGGCGACACCGCGATCGTGTCGATGCAGTACTCGTTCCTGCCGAGCTGGCTGTCGTTCCTCGTGGACAAGGAGAACGCGCGGCAGGCAGGACAAGCGCTCTTCGAGGCGGTCGACGGACTCATCCGCGAGTTGCCCGAGGCACAGCGGCCGCGGCTCGTGGTTTTCGGCGAGAGCCTGGGCTCGTTCGGCGGCGAGGCCCCGTTCCTGGCGCTCAACAACCTGATCGCCCGCACCGACGGCGCACTGTTCAGTGGCCCGACGTTCAACAACACGATCTGGACGCAGCTGACCCGCGACCGCGACCCCGGCTCGCCGATGTGGCTGCCCATCTACGACAAGGGCGAGAACGTCCACTTCGCCGCATGCGCAGAGAATCTCGGCCGGCCCGACGATCCGTGGGGTCAGCCGCGGGTGGTGTATCTGCAACACGCCTCTGACCCGATCGCCTGGTGGAATCCCGATCTGCTGTTCGCCGAGCCCGACTGGCTCAAAGAGCCTCGGGGATACGACGTTTCGGGCCGCATGCAGTGGATACCGGTGGTGACGTTCCTTCAGGTGTCGGCCGACATGGCGGTGGCCGTCGACGTGCCCGACGGACACGGTCACGTCTACGTCAAGGACGTCGCCAATGCGTGGGCGGCGGTCCTGCAGCCGCCGGGCTGGACACCGGAGAAGACCGAGCGGCTGCGGCCGCTGCTGTCGAGCGACGAGAACGCCTAGACCAGAACGTTCTCGGCCTTGAGCGCGTGGTAGCCGCCGATCACGTCGGTGGCGCGGTGCAGGCCGAGGTCGACCAGCGACGCCGCGGCGAGGCTGGAGGTGTATCCCTCCGAGCACAGCACCACCCACTCGACGTCGTCGTCGACCGCCTGCGGCAGCCGCGCCTCGCTGGTCGGGTCGCAGCGCCACTCCAACACGTTGCGCTCGATCACCAGTGCCCCCGGCACGTCGCCCTCCCGGGCGCGCTGCGCCTGCGGCCTGATGTCGACCAGCAGCGCGCCGCGTTGCAGTGCGGCGGGCACCTCCGCCGCCGTCAGCCGGCGCAGCCGGGCGCGGGCCTCGTCGAGCACGCGGTCGATACGACTCGTCATGATCAGCCCTCCGGAGCGTCGGTCAGTTCGGTGCGGTTGCGCCGCAGCGTGTTCCGGTCGGTGACCTCGTAGTACGACATCGCGGTCAGCGGCGGCGAGTACGCGTGCACGCTCAGCGTCGGAGCAGCGACCGCTGACGGCGCCCACACCACGTCGTGCACCCATCCCAGCGGGAACGCGGCCTGATCGCCCGCGGTCAGCCGTCGGCGCCGCAACGCCCCACCGTCCCAGCGGGTCTCGCGCAGCGATCCCGACAGCACGGTCAGCGCGCCGAGTGAGCCGCCGTGGTCGTGCAGTTCGGTCGACCGGTCCGGCACCCAGCTGATCAGCCAGATGTCGAGTTCGTCGTCGCCGTGCAGGCGGGTGAACCACCGCTCGTCGCGCGGCGGGCCGCCGCGGGGCACCAGGTGGTCGTAGCGGCCGGTGAGCACGTCGTCGGCGGCGCGGTCGGTGGCGAGCAGGAGGTCGGGCAGCCGCAGCCGGGTCGGCGAGGAGACGGCGGGCAGCGCAGCAGGGGACAGAACGGCAGGGGTGGCCATGGAAAGCTCCAGAAAGGACGGACGGACAGGGCGGGGCGCTAAGCCCGACAACACTCCTGGCGTCCACTCATCACGGCCGCCAGTCTGGCCGAACCCGCGACCCGCTCGCCACCGTCCCGCTCGAGCGGCGTCGACCCGCGTGCCATCACCGCAGGCCGACGGAGTCCGCGACAAAGATTCACCGTGAAAGAAAGTCGGCCCGGAGACGGGCCCGAGACCGGCGCCCGCGACCGGCGCGCTTAGATTGATCTTCATGGGCAGGCACATCGGACTCACGGCGACGGTGGCTGCGGCGGTCATCATGGCGGGCTGCTCGTCGGGCACCGACGGCGGCTCGGGCACCCCCGCACCGTCGACCACGCCGTCGACGTCCACGCCGACGAGCGAGGAAACCCCGACGGCGGCACCGGGATCGGTCGCCGTCTCCCCCGGCGGCGTCACCACCGCGGTCGGTGCGCCCGCCGACTCCACCGAGGAGGAGTACTCCAAGGCCTGCACGGCGGCCAAGCAGTGGATGGACGAGCGCGGCGGCGATCCGAAAACCCAGATCGAGCCGTATCTCGGGATGCTGCAGTCCACGGATTCGGCCGGGCCCGGCACCTACGACACCGCGTGGTCGCAGCTGCCCCCGCCGCGGCAGGCCGCCGTCATCGTCGCGGTGCAGGCGGCCGCCGAAGGCCTGTGCGGCTGAACCGGCCGGCCGCCGGGCGCACAATGACGGAATGGCTGGCAAGCGGGTAGCGCTGGCGCTGGGCAGCGGCGGCGCCCGGGGATACGCCCACATCGGCGTCATCGAGGAACTGCAGGACCGCGGCTACGAGATCGTCGGCGTCGCCGGGTCGTCGATGGGCGCGCTCGTCGGCGGACTGCACGCGGCAGGCAAGCTCGACGACTTCTCCGAGTGGGCGAAATCGCTGACGCAGGGCGCGGTGCTGCGCCTGCTCGACCCGTCGATCACCGCGGCCGGTGTGCTGCGGGCGACCAAGATCCTCGACGCGGTGCGCGACATCCTCGGCGAGGTCCGCATCGAGGACCTGCCGATCCCCTACACCGCGGTGACGACGGATCTCATCACCGGCAAGTCGGTGTGGCTGCAGCGCGGCCCAGTCGACGCCGCGATCCGCGCGTCGATCGCGATCCCCGGCGTCATCGCCCCGCACGTGCTCGACGGCCGGCTGCTGGCCGACGGCGGCATCCTCGAACCGCTGCCGATGGCGCCGATCGCCGCCGTCAACGCCGACCTCACGATCGCGGTGTCGCTGGCCGGCAGCGAGGCGGGCGGCGCGGAGGAACCCGCCGAACCGGGTTCGCGGGCGCGCACGGAATGGTTGTCGCGGGTCTGGCGCAGCACCACCGCGCTGTTCGAGTCCAGCACGGTGTTCGGCCGGTCCGGCGACAGCACCGACGAACTCGTCGACGCCACCAAGGAAGCCGAGGTCGCCAAGGAGGCGGCCCGCGAAGTCACCGTGCCCAGGCTCGGCAGCTTCGAGGTGATGAACCGCACGATCGACATCGCCCAGGCGGCGCTCGCGCGCCACCAGCTCGCCAGCTATCCGCCCGACCTGCTCATCGAAGTGCCCCGATCCGCTTGTCGCAGTTTGGAATTCCATCGCGCCGCTGAGGTCATCGATGTCGGGATCGAGCTGGCCACCGCCGCGCTGGACGCGCTGGAGAAGAAGCCGGCGCCCACCGAGCCCGGGGCCGGCGTCGTCACCGGGGATCAGACACCGAGGTAGTCGGCCACCCGGGCGGCGACCCGCCTGCCCTGCGCCCGGCCGGCCTGCGCGGACGGGGCCCGGCACGCGGGATCGAGCGGGTTGGCGCCGAACGCGGCCAGCGCCTCGTCATCGGCGAACACCCCGAGCGCGTTGCGCGCGGCCACCTCCTCGACGGCGCCCGCGCCCCACGGCGACGGCGACGCCTCACCCTGCGGGAGCAGCGCCACCGCGACATCGCAGTCGTCGGCGACGGCCATGTTGATCGTGCTGCCCACCCCGCCGTCCATGAACCGCCGGGACCCGATCGTCACCGGCGGCCACACCCCGGGCACCGCGCAGCTGGCGGCGACGGCGTCGACCAGCGACACCCCCGAGGTCCGGTCGAAGGCGACCAGTTCGCCGGTGGCCGTGTCGATCGCGGTGATCCGCAGCTCGCGGTCCGGCCACTCGTGGGACGGCAGCCGGTGCTCGATCACGGTGCGGCGCACGGATTCTGCGACGGTGTCGGCCGAGAGCGCGATCGCCCCGATCCGCTGCAGCTTCTCGGTTTTCGATCCGGGCGCGGTCACCGCGGACAGGAAGATCTCAGTGATGTCCTCGATGCCCGCCCCCGGGTTGATCTCCGCCGTCGTCGGCGCGATCTGGCGGTCGAACAGCGCGGGCAGGTCCAGCCCGCTGCCGAGCTGCGCGGCCACTGTCGACCCCGCCGACGTGCCGACCAGAACGTCGGAGGCCAGCAGCACCTGCGCGGCCGCAGGCGCCTCGTCGGCGATTCCGGTCAGCACGCCGGTTTCCCACGCGATGCCCGCCAGCCCGCCGCCGGCGAGCACCAGTGCTCGTCTCGTCACAGCCCGTGAGTGTGCCAGGCTCCGGCGCCGCGGGTCAGGCCAGGTCCGGTGCCGCGCGCCCGCTGATGAGCGGCAGGTCCAGGTAGGTCGCGATGCCCGGTTCGGCCGCGCACACGGCGGGCACCGAGTTCACGCAGTGCGCGGCGGTTCCGACGATCCCGTACTCGGGCCCCTCGCCGCCCACGACCGACTGGAAGCCCTTGACGACGATCGAGACGTCCGGATTGCCGCGCACCTCCATCTCGTAGCGCTGTCCCTCCGGGCCGAAATCCCATGCCGGATCCAGGTTTTCTTCACCCATCAACCAGTTCACGGTGACGCGCACCACCGGTTCGTCGCCGACGAGCGCCTCCCAGTGGAACTTGCGCCCGGCGACCTGGCCCGGCTCGATCACCCCGATCGGCGACTCGATCGGAGCGGTGGCCACCGCAATCTCCTGTGAGGACCGCACTTTCGGGTCGGCGGCGAAACCCATCTTGTCGACGATCATCCGCACCGCCTGGATGAAGCCGCCGTCGAGCAGCTTCTGCATGGGCCCCGACAGCGCCTTGTCGGGCACCTCACCGAAGCCCATGACATGGCGCACCACATCGGGCGCCTCGTAGGTGCGCAGATCGGAGAACTCCTCGGCGCGAACGAAAGTCACGCCGGTGGAGAACGCCGAGAACAGCAGCGGGAACTTCTCGCTGATCCCGCCCGGCGCGATGCCGGTGCCGTGCAGTGTCGCGTTGCCCGCGAGCGCCGCCTCCCGCAGCGGGGTGCCCTGCCGGTCACTGGGATACACCCACCCGACCGGCGTGACGACGTTCTTGCCGGACCGCAGCAGCGCGGCCACCTGATCCGGGTCGGGCAGCAGCGGCGAGTAGATCACCGCGTCGGCGTCCAGCGCCAGGATCTCCTCGACGCTGTTGGTCGCGACCACGCCGAGCGGTTGGGTGCCGATCAGGTCGCCGACGTCGCGGCCCGCCTTGTCCGGGGAGTGCACCCAGCAGCCGGCGAGTTCGAGTTCGGGGTGTTCGAGCACGCCCTTGATGGCGGCGACGCCGACCCCTCCGGTCGCCCATTGCACGACCCGCAGGCCCATGGCCACTCCTTCCGAACTAGAACACGTTCTACTCTGCAGGCTACTCTGCAGGTCTACACCACTTCCTCCCGCGAGCAGACGCAAAACGTCGTAATCCAGCCCCGGTTCGTGGGATTCTGCGTCTGCTCGCCGCAGCGAGCAGTACCGAGAGGAAGCCAGGACATGCCCGCCAAACCACAGAAGGTGTTCGTCGTCGGGGTCGGGATGACGAAGTTCGAGAAGCCCGGCCGTCGCGAGGGCTGGGACTACCCCGACATGGCGCGCGAGTCCGGGACGAAGGCGCTCGAGGACGCCGGTGTGCATTACTCGCAGGTTCAGCAGGGCTTCGTCGGGTACTGCAGCGGCGACTCGACGTCGGGCAACCGCGCGCTCTACGAGCTGGGCATGACCGGCATCCCGATCGTCAACGTCAACAACAACTGTTCGACGGGCTCCACGGCACTGTTCCTGGCCGCGCAGGCGATCCGCGGCGGGCTCGCCGACTGCACGATCGCGCTGGGTTTCGAGAAGATGCAGCCCGGCGCGTTGGCCGGCGGCGCCGAGGACCGCGAGCCGCCGCTGGGCCGCCACATCAAGGCGCTCGCCGAGATCGAGGAATTCGCGCTGCCGGTCGCGCCGTGGATGTTCGCCGCGGCCGGCCGTGAGCACATGCGCCAGTACGGCAGCACCGCCGAACATTTCGCAAAGATCGGCTACAAGAACCACAAGCACTCGGTGAACAACCCGTACGCGCAGTTCCAGGAGGAGTACACCCTCGACGACATCCTGGCCGCCCGGATGATCTCCGATCCGGTGACCAAACTGCAGTGCTCGCCGACGTCCGACGGTTCGGGCGCGGCGATCCTGGCCGGCGAGGAGTTCGTCGACAAGCACGGGCTGGCCGGCCAGGCCGTCGAGATCGTCGGCCAGGCGATGACCACCGACTTCGAGTCCACGTTCGACGGCAGCGCCAAAAACGTCATCGGCTACGACATGAATGTGCAGGCCTCACAACAGGTTTACGACCAGTCCGGCTTGGGGCCCGCCGACTTCCAGGTCATCGAGCTGCACGACTGCTTCTCGGCCAACGAGCTGCTGCTCTACGAGGCGCTGGGCCTGTGCGGTGAGGGTGAGGCGCCCAAGCTGATCGACAACAACGACACCACCTACGGGGGCCGCTGGGTCGTCAACCCGTCGGGTGGGTTGATCTCCAAGGGCCACCCGCTGGGCGCGACGGGCCTCGCGCAGTGTGCCGAGCTGACCTGGCAGTTGCGCGGCACCGCCGACAAACGGCAGGTCGAGGGCGTCACCGCGGCGCTGCAGCACAATATCGGCCTCGGTGGCGCGGCGGTGGTGACCGCCTATCAGCGCGCCGAGCGCTGATGGCGGATGATGGACCCATGCGGAACATACGGATGATCGCCGCCGCGGCCGGCGTGTGCGGCCTGCTCGCCGCGCCGGCAGCGGTGGCGTCGGCGCAACAGCAGTCGGCGACCGAGGTGATCAACAAGCTGCAGTCCGAGGGCTACACGGTCACCATCGACCGCATCGGCACCGGACCGATCGAGGACTGCGTGGTGACCAACGTGCGCAATCCCCAGCAGTTCGGCCAGTTGGTGCCCTACATCGGGCCCGGCGCGCGCGGTCAGCAGTTCCTGGTGCCGCAGGTGACCAGCCAGCCGGTCTCGGTGTCGCTGGACTGCTCCCGCTGAGCTGAGACGTAAGAAGCCCGGCCGGGGATCGCCCGGCCGGGCTTCTTCGTGATTCACCGCCGCGAGCAGTCGGCGGTGACGGTGATCGACCGTTGCGCGACCACCTGGATCAAGTCATCCCCGCGCCGCACCAATTCCGTTCGCTCACGCGGGTTTCGGATATCGGTGATGACGCACTTGTCCAGCGATGCGCTGCCGATCTTGTTGACCCGCACATCGAAACCCTGCGCTTCCAGCGTGGCGATGGTCAGCTGGGCGGACTCCGCGGCCGACGCGTGGGCCGCGGGACCGAGCATCAGCCCGCAGGCCGCCGCGGCGAATCCCGTCATCAGTAACAGCGTTGCGCGCATGACGCGCTCCCTTCATGTTCTCGCGGCCCCGGTGGCCGTCACGCGGTACGACGAGCCAGTGCCCGGAAGGGTTCAACGCCTTTTCGAAAAAGCCGAAACTGCGGGCAGATCGCGTTCGGGGGAAGTGCGATCTGCCCGCAGTCTCGATGAGGCGGTGCAGCTAGGCGGGGACGGGCTCTCGCTGTACCGCAGGGGTTTCGGTGCCGTGGGCGCCGTCGACCATCGTCAGCTCGTCGAACGGATCGCCGCCGCGCAGCACCGTGTCGACCCGGTCGCGGTCGATGGTCTTGGTCCACGACCCGACGAGGATGGTGGCGACCGCGTTGCCGGAGAAGTTGGTCAGCGCGCGGGCCTCCGACATGAACCGGTCGATGCCGACGATCAGGCCGACGCCGTCGAGCAGGTCCGGCCGGTGGCTCTGCAGCCCGCCGGCCAGCGTGGCCAGCCCAGCGCCGGTCACCCCGGCGGCGCCCTTCGACGCGACGATCATGAACACCAGCAGACCGATCTGCTCCGGCAGCGACAGCGGGTCACCCAGCGCACCGGCGATGAACAGCGACGCCATCGTGAGGTAGATCGCGGTGCCGTCGAGGTTGAACGAGTAGCCGGTGGGCACCACGACGCCGACGGTGCTGCGGTCGACACCGAGGTGTTCCATCTTGGCGATCAGCCGCGGCAGCGCGGACTCCGACGACGACGTCGACACGATCAGCAGGTACTCGCGGGCCAGGTAGCGCACCAGCCGGAAGATCGACACCCCCGACACGATCCGCAGGATCGCGCCCAGCACACCGAACACGAACACCACGCAGGTCACGTAGAACCCGAGCATCAGGCCCAGCAGCTGGGTCACCGCGGTCCAGCCGGTCTGGCCGACGACGTTGGCGATCGCGCCGAACGCGCCGATCGGGGCCAGCCACAGGATCATCACCAGGACCTTGAACACCAGCTTCTGCAGGTGCTCGATGCCGCGCAGGATCGGCTCGCCCGCCGATCCCATCGCCTGCAGCGCGAACCCGACCAGCAGCGCGACGAACAGCGCCTGCAACACGCTGCCCGCGGTCAGCGACGAGAACAGCGTCTCCGGGATGATGCCTGCGACGAAGTCCATCAGGCCGCCGGCCTCGTGCGCCTTCTCGGCGAGTTCGGCGCCCTTGCCCGCCGCGCTCTCGGTCAGGTTCATCCCGGTGCCCGGATGCAGGATGTTGCCGACGACCAGCCCGATCGCCAGCGCGAAGGTCGACATCACCAGGAAGTACACGAACGCCAGGCCGCCGACCTTGCCGACGGTCGCGGCTTTGCGCACCGACCCGATGCCCAGCACGATCGTGCAGAAGATGACCGGCGCGATCATCATCTTGATCAGGTCGACGAACATGGTGCCGAGCACGCCGACGCTTTTGCCGACGCCGGGCGCGAGGATGCCGACCCCGACACCGGCGAACACCGCAATGATCACCGCGATGTAGAGCCAGTGCGTGCGGTCGCGTTTTCGCGCCGGCTGTTCCGGCTCGGGTACGGGCGGGCGGTCGAGGACGGTCATTTCTACCTCCGGTCACGAGCTGTGGTCTGCAAGTAGGGTCAACCCCGACGTGAGCCAGGTCACGCTTTAGTTCATTTCGTTCAGCGGAGGTGCGATGGTCAGCGAGGTCGCGACGCCCGACGGCCGCCGTCTGACCTACCTCGAGGTGGGTGATCCGGCCGGGCCGCTCGTCCTGCACAACCACGGCGGGCCCAGCAGCCGACTGGAGGCGCGACTGTTCTCGGACGCGGCCCTCGGGCAGGGCGTGCGGTTCGTGTGCATCGACCGTCCGGGCATGGGCGGATCCACCGCGCAGCGGCCACGCACCTATGCCGGTTGGGCCGACGACCTGCTGACGGTCGCCGACGCGTTGGGCCGCCAGACGTTCGGCGTCACGGGCTGGTCAGAGGGCGGGCCGTGGGCGTTGGCCGCGGCCGCCCACCTCGACCCCGCGCGGCTGCGCCACGTCAGCAGCATCGCCGGCGGCAGTTACGGCGCCTTCGGCGACAACTGGGCCGCGCGGTACCTGTCGCGGATCGATGCGCTCGGCGGCACGCTCGCGCTGCGGTTCCGGCCCGGTTTCCGGCTCATGTACGCCGCACTCGGGCTGTCCGCCAGACGTTTTCGCGCCTCGTTCGCCAAGCAGATCCGTGCCGGCGTGAACGACTACGACCGGGAGGTCCTGTCCCGCCCCGGTGTCGAGTCGGCGTTCTGCGACACCTGCGCCGAGTGCTTCGCGCACGGTTCGGCGGGTCTGGTGCGCGACGCCGAATTGCTGTACCGCCGTTGGTCGTTCGATGTCGGTGCGATCCAGCGCCCGGTGCACATGTGGCAGGGCACCGACGATTTGCTGGTGCCGGCGGTGATCAACCGGACGGTCGCCGACGCGATGCCCGGGGCGGTGTGGCACCAGGTCGAGGGCGCCGGCCACTTCGTCGCCGTCGGGTCCGCCGACGACATCCTGGGTGTGGCCGCCGCCGAACTGGGCGCGCCGTGAACAGGTGGCGACCCCGGTCGCTGGCCACCCAGGCCATCGCGCTGCAGATCCTGGTGATCGCGGTCATCGTGCTCGCGGGCAGCGCGCTGGCGCTGCTGGACGCCCGCCAGGACGGTGACGCCGCGGCCCGCGAACAGGTGATCGGCATCGCGACCGCGCTGGCGGACTCACCGTCGACCGCGGCCGCCATCGAATCGGGAAGGGCCACCGAGGTTCTGCAGCCGGTGACCGAAGCGGTGCGCAGGGAGACCGACATCGCGTTCATCACGATCATGGCGCCGGACCGCACCCGGTTCACCCACACCGACCCGCAGCAGATCGGGGCCAAGTACATCGGCACCATCGAACCGGCACTGCGCGGCGAGACGTTCTCCGAGACCTACACCGGCACGCTGGGACCGTCGATCCGCGCGGTCGCGCCGGTGCGGGACGGATCCGGCCGGATCGTCGGCCTGGTGTCGGCGGGCATCCTGCAGACCAGCCTGGCCGACCGGTGGCGCGCGCAGGTGCCGATCATCGTCACCGTCAGCGTTGCGGCGCTTGCCGTTTCGCTCGCCGGCGTCTGGCTCATCCGGCGACGGCTGCTGCGTCAGACGCACGGGCTGCGGCCCGACGAACTGCGGGTGATGTACGAACACCACGACGCGATCCTGCATTCGGTGTCCGAGGGCCTGATCGTGCTCGACCGCACCGGCGTGGCCCTGGTCAACGACGAGGCGCGCCGGTTGCTCGCGCTGCCGCCCGGGCCCGTCGACCGCGACGACCTGCCCGACTTCCTGCGCAGCGCCGACCCCGGCGCCCGCGACGAGGTGCACGTCACCCGTGACCGGGTGCTGGTCGTGAACCGGTCGCATGTCGAGACCGCGCCGCCGGACTCCGAGGTCGTCACGATCCGCGATCGCACCGAATTGCAAGGCGCGCTGGGCGAACTCACCTCGCTGAAGGTGCTGACCGACACGCTGCGGTCGCAGGCGCACGAGGCGGCCAACAAGCTGCACACCATCGTCACGATGGTCGAGATGGGCAGGCCCGAGGAGGCGGTGCGGTTCGCGACCGACGAACTCGCGCTGTCGCAGCACCTCGTCGACCGGCTGTCCGCCGCCGTCGGCGAGCCGGCGCTGGTCGCGCTGCTGCTCGGCAAGAGCGCCCAGGCCGACGAACGCGGCATCGAGCTGACCGTCACCGAGGACACCCGGCTGCCGTCCGACAGCGACCGGGTCCCGCTGACCGGCTCGGAGATGGTCACGGTGCTGGGCAACCTGATCGACAACGCGATGGACGCGTGCGACCGCGACGATCCGTGGGTCGAGGTCACCGTGCAGATGCACGACGGCACCCTGACGCTGCGGGTGGCCGACAGCGGGCCGGGCATGGACCCCGACACCTTCGCCAAGGCCACGCAGCGGGGCTATTCGACGAAGGGCGATCCCGACCGCCACGGGCTCGGGCTGGCGCTCGTCGCGCAGGTGGTGAACCGGCACGGCGGCACGTTGAGCACCGACGTGACCTACGGTTCGGTGGTGACGGTGACCGTGCGGGAGGCGTCGTGATCACCGTGCTGATCGTCGAGGACGAACCGTTGATCGCCGAGGCGCACCGCACGTATCTCGGTCGGCTGTCCGGCTTTTCGGTCAGCGCGGTGGCCCACACCGCGCGCGACGCCATGCGGCACGCGTCGGGAGCGGCGGCCACCGATAACCCGATCGACCTCGTTTTGCTCGACATCGGCCTGCCCGACGCCGACGGCATATCGCTGGCCAACGCGCTCTCGAGCCTGCTGCCGACGCCCGACATCATCGCGATCACATCCGAGCGGGACCTGGAGATGGTGCGCGCGGCCGTGGGTCACGGCGCGTTGGCGTATCTGCTCAAACCGTTCACATTCGCGGCGTTCCGCGACCGCCTCGAGGCGTACCGACGCTACCGCGAGGCTCTGCCCGCAGGAACCCAGGCCGCCAGCCAGGCCGAGGTGGACCGCGCGCTCGCCGAACTGCGGATCAACCCGGCCAGGGCGACCACCCCCAAGGGTGCGGCACCGGGTACCAACGACGAGATCGCCCGTGCCGTACGGGATTCCGAGGACGGGGTGACCGCCGACGACGTCGCCAAACAGGTCGCGGTGTCGCGGGTGACCGCGTGGCGGTACCTCGAGCGGCTCGCCGACGACGGCGTCGTCACCCGCCACACCGACTACGGCAAGGCCGGCAGGCCCAAGACCCGCTACCAGTGGCGCTGACTACGCGTGCACCGGCTCCAACTCGCGGTAGTCGGCGACGATCGGGTCGGTCGCCATGAACTGCGAGTACAGCAGCGGCATCGTCGTCTCGACGGCGAACGCGGACACGTGGCCGTCGTAATCGGCGACATACAACCGGCCATTGTGCGAATCCACCGCCACGCACGACGGCCGGGCGCTGACCGTGATGTCGTTGATGACCTGCAGCGTCAGCGTGCACACCACGACAACGCGGTCGTAGTCGACGACGTAAGCCCGGGACTTGTCGGCACCGACGGCCAGTTGCGTCGGCGCGCCGCCCAGCTCGACGACGCCGGTGACCCGACCCGTCGCGAGTTCGATCACGTGCAGCACACCGCCGCGGGCGCGGTCGGAGCTGAGCACGAACGCCGTGTCGTCGGCGATCGCGATGTCGCGGATCGGCGAGCCGATCCGCACCGCATGCGCGACGCGGGCCGTCTCGATGTCGACGACGACGACCGCGCTGCCGCGGGCGTCGGTGGTCGCGACATAGAGGCGTTCACCGTCCGGGTCGACGGCCAGCGCGTCGATGCCGATGCCCGCGCCGGTGGCCACGTCGATGGTGCCCACCCGGTCGGCGGGGATGTCGATGACCGCGACGTCGATGTGGCCGTCGCCGGTCCGGCCCGCGTAGACCCGCTTGCCGTCCGGGCTGACCGCCAGCGCCGTCACGTTCTCGGCCAGCGGGTAGGACGCGATCACGGTCTTCGAGGTGGTGTCGATGACCGTCACCTCGTCCTTGTGCGTCCATGACGAGGTGCTGACGTACGCGCGGTCGTCGTGGACGGCCACCGCGAACGGCTCTCCGTGCACCGCGATGATCGCCTCGACGGCCAGCGTGCGCGCGTTGAGCACCGCGACGCTGTCGTCACCGGGATGGGTGGTGAGCGTCCGGCCGGTGGCGGTGACGGCGATGTCGCCGACGGCGCCACGGCGCACGTCTGAGGCGCCCAGCGTCATCGCGCTCGGATCCGCGCGGTGGTCGTCGGCGTGCTTCTTGCTCGCGCCTGGGCGCGTGAAAAGATCAACCATGGTTCGGTACCTCCGCCGGCATGGCGTGCACCGGCCCTCGAGTTCAAGTCATTTCGCGCCTCGGCGGCGCGATCCCGACCGAGTCTAGCGACGAAAGACGACAAGCCGTCGCGACGAAAACGGACTGCGCCGGGATGCCGCAGAAACCTCTCAGACACTGCTTAGAAAACTATTCGTTACCCGATTGTTATCCCGAATCAGCAATCGGAAGCACCGTGCTGAGCAGTGACAACGCTTGTCTCGCAACACCCTTCGCACTTACTGTGAGACGTTCGGCGATAACGGTTTCTTAGCTTTTCGGATCAAAGTGAGCGGTAGATCACAACGCGACACGTCAGCAAACCGACAACTTCCGTCTCGATCGTCACATGCGCGTCAGTTGGACTGAACCAGCCGCAGCACAGTTTCGCCGCGGCGGGCCGAGGGAGCGGGTTGCAGCAGCGGGATCACGTGTTCGCGGTCGCAGATTCCCAGCACCCGCGACGCCGCCGGTCCGGGCAGCACGCACCACGGCACCCCTGCGCGGGTCAGGTGGGCGTTGATCGCGTGCAGTGCGGCCACGCCGTCGATCGCGATGAACTCGAGACCGGACAGGTCGAGGGTGACGCGTTCCGCTCCTGCCACGGCATCGCATACCGCGACCGCGAACTCTTTGGCGTTGGCCGCGTCGATCTCACCGTCGGCGAAGACCGTCACGTGCCGTGCGCTGGGCCCGGCCCACGCGCCGCAGGTCACTGTCAGGCGCCGTCCAGGAGCCGGGGAGGGGCGGGAAATCGCCGCAACGGACATGAGCGCTCGCTTCCTGCGGAGCAGACCTGGGATTTCGGACTCAGCAAAGCGCCTTTACCCATACTGCGCGCGAGGCAAACACGGCCTAGGCCGAAGTAGCGAACGGCTCCTGCGAGAGAAGGGGGCAACCGTCGAATTCGAGCCGGACCTGGGTGCCGGTCGGGGTGCGGTCGATGGTGGCGCGATCGGACAGCGCCCGCATCAGTTCGATGCCGCGGCCGCGGGTGTTGGGGGTGCCGTCGGGCTCCTTGTGCAGCCAGGCCCCCTGGTCGGCGACGGTGGTCACCAGCCGCCGATCCTCGGCGTTGTAGCGCGCGGTCACCGACATCGTGCCGCCGTCGGCGCGGCCGACGTACGCGAACTCCGCGGAGTTGGTGAGCGCCTCGTTGACCGCGAGCAGCACGTCGTTGAATCGCTCGGGATCGAGCGCGAAATTCTCACGTAGCCACTGAGCGAAGGCATTACGGAACTCAGCCACGGTCTGCGCGTCGGCGCGGCCGTTGGATGAGAAACCGAGTTCCGTGGGAGCGTTCATGATGCCGTCTGATTACCCCGTCGGTCTCGCGCTCACGCAGACAGATTCTCGAGCGCGGCGTCGAGTGACGAAAATAACCCGATGACGTCGGCGATCCCGGTGATCTTCAACGGCCGGCTGGTCGCCGGCCCCTCGGCGACGACGGCGAATCGCACCTCGGTGCCGTCGGTCTGGTTGTGCGTCTCCATCAGCACCTGCATGCCGGCGGATCCGAGGAACTCCACCTTCGTCAGGTCGACGATCAGACCCGCCGGATCTTTCGCCAGGGCCGCGGCCACGGCGTCCCGCAACTGGGGCGCCGTCAGCATGTCGAGATCGCCGGAGGCGGCCACGACCGCCACCCGATCCACCCAGGACTCGGTGCAAAGTTGTCCGTCCAAGCTTCACCTCTTGTTTGGCAACCACCGTATAGCGGTCAAGGCCGATCACGAGAGGCTGCAGTCTGAACCCGCGCAACAGGGTATCCGACCCCGCTGTGCCGGTGCATCGGCGGGGATACGAATGCGCCGGTCATGGCAGCAAAATGTAGGACATGCCCGGCTCATGCCTGACTTCTCTGCTGGACCAGACGATCAGCCCGTCGCCCGTCTTGTGCGCCTCGGTGATGCCGATGAACTGACCGCCGCCGCGCGTGGCGGTGGTGTCGACCCAGGCGACGTGTCCTGCGCCGTCCGCGCCGGGCGCGAACACCACGATCGACCGGGGTTCGGGGCGGGTGAGCACCGTCCAGCCCGACACCCGCGCCGACGCCGCCCACTCCCGGGGTGGCCCGCTGAGCGCCGGATAAAGCTTCTTCGGCGAGACCTGATGCCACTTGGCCAGTGCCGCCCAGGCGGGACTGCCGGGCTCCTCGGGGTTCTTGGCCGATGTTCGGCCCGTGGCCCGCGCGGGCGCGCTCGCAGCGTCGCACCGCGGTACGACGGGGTCGTTGGAGCCGGTGACGAGCATCGCGTCGGTCACGTAGCCGCCGGTGTCGAGGCGGTTCCAGATGTTTGTCGTCAACCGGTACGGGCCTCCGGAGAACTCGTCGCCGCGGGAATGGCAGACGATCACGACGCGGCTGTTGTCGGCGATCGACCCGATCTTCTGACTGTTTGCCGAAGGGGCCGATCGGACATTGAGCTCGCCCGCCCCGGTGTTAACCATGACCGACCGCGGCTGCGCGTGGGCGATTGGGGCCGCTATCAGCGCAGAGACAGCCGTCAACGCTGCGAGGACCATGATCGGGCGCACAGCGGAACTCTCTCAGGGTTTGGTTTCGGAACCATAAATCCCGCGTTGCGATTTGCTAGCGATCCGCCCGCCCGTGCCGGCGGCCAGTTTGAGAGGTTTGCGTGCGCCGGCGGTCAGTCGACCGGATGGTCGCGGCGGACCAGTTGCTCGGCCACCAAATGCAGCGGGGTGTTGCGCTCCTGCGACAGGCGGATCAGGAGTTGAAACGCGGCGTGGGCGTCGACGTTGAACCGTTCCATGATCATGCCTTTGGCCTGTCCGATGATGTCGCGGGAGGCCAGCGCGGTGCGGAACTGATCGGCGCTGCGCGCGGTCGCGACGCCGATCGCCGCGTGTGCCGCGATCGCCAGCGCCAGTTCGGTCAGATGCGGCGTAAACGTGCTGGGGTGCTCGGAGTAGAGGTTCATCGCGCCGATCTCGGCTTCATGGGTGTAGAGCTGGATGGACAGACTCGAGCGCACAGGTGTCGCCGCGGTGGCCGCGCGGATGAACTCCGGCCAGCGGTCCTCCGTTGCGTAATCGTCGATGCGCACCGTGATCTGTTCCTGGATGGACTCCAGGCACGGCCCCTGGCGTAAATCTTCCTGCAGCTGGTCGAGGTTCTTGGGTACCGGGCCGGTTGCGGCCACCGACCGCACCCGCCGAGTCTTCGGCGCGACGAGCGAGATCGCGGCGTGCTGGACATTGGGCAAAATTCGCACCGTCGTGTCGGTGACTTCCGAGAAGAGGTTGTCGACGTCCATGTCGGCGCTCTTCTGGCTGTTCAGGCTCCGCGCCAGCAGTGCGATCTCGTCGTGCAGACCCCGGTCCCGTGCTCCGCTCATTGCTCACCCCAACAATCGGCTTGGTGGCCATGGTAGGCCGCCCCCGGTCAGGGCCGCGCAGCTCCGAGGATGCGCAGCAGGTCGGGTTTCATCGCCTGCAGTTGAGATCCCCAGTAGCCCCAGCTGTGGGTGCCGTCGGTCGGGAAGTTGAACACGGCGTTGCGGCCACCGGCCGCCAGATACTTCCGCTGGAACTCCTTGTTCGTTGACAGCGTGATGTTCTCGAGGAACTGGGCGCTGTACTGCGCGCCGAAGTTCGCGCCGTCGTCGAGTTCGGAGACTGCTCCGTTGCCGCAGTAGATCCACAGTGCGGTGTTGTTGGCGACCAGCGCGTTGATGTTGACCATCGGGTCGTTGCGGCGCCACGCGGGATCCGACGTCGGTCCCCACATGTTGGTCGCGCTGTAGCCGCCTGCGTCCTTCATCGAGAACCCGATCAACGTGGGCCACAAGCCATTTGACGGGTTGAGGTAGCCCGACAGCGAGGCGGCGAAGATGAATTGCAGCGGGTGCCAGGTGGCCAGGGTGAGCGCGGCGCTGCCCGACATGGACAGCCCGACGACCGCGTTGCCGGTGGGCGACTGTCCGCGGTTGGCGGCCAGCCACGCGGGCAGTTCCTGGGTCAGGAAGGTCTCCCATTTGTAGGTGACGGTGCCCGCGCTGCCGGTCGCCGGCTGATACCAGTCGGTGTAGAAGCTCGACTGCCCGCCGACGGGCATGACCACCGAAACGCCGGACTGATAGAACCATTCGAACGCCGAGGTGTTGATGTCCCAGCCGCTGGCGTCCTCCTGTGCGCGGAGCCCGTCGAGCAGATACACCGAGTGTGGTCCGCCGCCCTGGAACTGCACGCGGATGTTGCGGCCCATCGACGGCGACGGCACGTCGAGGAGTTCGACAGGTAGACCGTCGCGCGAATACGCTGCGGCCGTTGGCATTTGGACTGTCAGCCCCACGAGCAGTGGAAGCAGAGCCGCCACCAGCACACCGCAGAACCTGCCGAGCGAACCCTTCACGATCGCAGCCACACCCATCTGTCGCGCCGTCACTTACGCCTGGGCAAGTTAGCAGCGACCGCGGGCTCCCAACGCGGGGCGCGCGCCGCTTGATCAGCTCGTTATGAAAGCTTGTCGAACCGTTCAGCAGCCGAGTTCGACCACCGCGAGGCTGACGAGGTCGCCGGCGGAGGGCACGGAGATGCCGAGTTCGTCACTCACCGTCACCACGGAGTCCGACGCCGGCACCCCGCTGCGCGCCGCCGCGCAGACCCGGTAGCCGGCCGCGAGGATCTCGTCAGGGGTCAGGAACACCAGCTGATCGTGCATCTTGCGGACGAAATCAGCCTCGTCAGCGACCGCCGGGGCAGCCAACGCCAGCGCGGCACCCGCGACCACCAGCGTGCTGAACAGGTAACGCAACAGGTTCACCTCCGTTGAAGCGTGGACGGCCCTCATATGTGAATGGCCATTCACATAACCTACCGGTTCTGACGCCAACGCAAAATCGGCCCCTTCCTTGTGGAAGGGGCCGATTCGCGTGCTCAGTTACTCGGAGTCACCGCCACCGGAGCCGGAGTCCGAACCGCCACCCGAGCCGCTGCCGCCGCCGGAGCCGCCGTTGGAGCCCCCGTCGTTGGAGCCACCGGTGGTCGAGCCGCCGGCGGTGGAACCACCGGTGGTCGAGCCGCCGCTGTTCGAGCTGCTGCCGCTGTTGGAGCCGGTGCTGTTCGAACCGCTGCCGGTCGAGTCATCGGTGTCATCGGCCTTCTTGGTGTCGGCCTTCTTCTTCTTGTTGGTCGGCTTCTTGGCCGGCTTGGCCTCGCCCGAGCCGGACGAGTCGTCGCCGCCCGCACCAGCGGATGCCCCGTCGGTGTTGCCGTCGGTGCTCGACGAACCGGATCCCTGCGCGCCGTCCGTCGCGGTGGTCGCGGCTGCCGCCCGACTGGCGCTCGGCGAGGCCTGCACCTCGCTCGTCGCCGCACCGCTCGACAGGGATGCACGCACCGAGTTCGGCACCTCCGACGCCTCGTCGACCGACACGTCCAAGGTGCCGACACTTCCGGTCGTCGGCGGCGTGAGCGCGCCCTGGATGGCATTGCCGATCGCGCCGAGCACGGCCTCGGTGGTGTCGCCGACACCCTTGAGGCCGAACTGCACGAGATCGCCGGTGCCGCCGAGCGCGAACTGCACGACCTGGCCGGTGCCACCGATGCCGAACTGCACCAGGTCGCCGGTGCCGCCGATGACGAACCGGCCGGCCTGGCCGAGCGATCCCAGCGCGAACTGGATGGCGTCGGCCGGTTCGGCGAGCTGCGCCTGCGGCGCAAGTGCACTGGCCGCCAACGTCTCTGGCGTCGACGGGGCCGCGAGCGGGCTGAAGCCGACGATCGCGTTGAGGATCGCCTGCACCAGCTGGCCGGTCTCGCCGAGCGCGAACTCGGTGGCCTCGCCCAGTTCGCCGAGCCCGAACTGCGTCAGATCGCCGACACCGCCGAGCACGAACTCGGTGAAGTCACCGGCACCGCCGATACCGAACTGAACCGCCTGACCCAACTCCCCCAACAGGAACTGAACCAGATCACCCGCATCGCCGGGATCCACCAACTGCGCCTGCGGCGCAAGTGCGCTGGCCGCCAACGCCTCTGGCGCCGACGCAGCCAACGGATTGAACCCGACGATCAGATTCAGCAGCGCCTGCACCAACTGGCCGGTCTCACCCAACACGAACTCGGCACCGTTACCCAACTCGCCGAGCCCGAACTGCGTCAGATCGCCGACACCGCCGAGCACGAACTCGGTGAAGTCACCGGCACCGCCGATACCGAACTGAACCGCCTGACCCAACTCCCCCAACAGGAACTGAACCAGATCACCCGCATCGCCGGGATCCACCAACTGCGCCTGCGGCGCAAGTGCACTGGCCGCCAACGCCTCTGGCGCCGACGCAGCCAACGGATTGAACCCGACGATCAGATTCAGCAGCGCCTGCACCAACTGGCCGGTCTCACCCAACACGAACTCGGCACCGTTACCCAACTCGCCGAGCCCGAACTGCGTCAGATCGCCGACACCGCCGAGCACAAATTCGGTGAAGTCACCGGCACCGCCGATACCGAACTGAACCGCCTGACCCAACTCCCCCAACAGGAACTGAACCAGATCACCCGCATCGCCCGGATCCACCAACTGCGCCTGCGGACCGACGAGGCTCGCGGACGCAGCGGTGCGGTTCATGCTGCCGGTGAAGTTTCCGAGCGCACCCTGGATCGCGTCGCCGACGGCCCCGAGGCCGAACTCCGTGAGGTCTCCGACCCCGCCGATCGCGAACTGGGTGAGGTCACCGGCGCCGCCGATGCCGAACTGCACGAGATCACCGGTGCCGCCGATCGCGAACTGGGTGAGATCGCCGGCGCCGCCGATCGCGAACTGACCGAGCTGCCCCAGCTGGCCGGCGTAGTAGTTGAGCGCCTCACTCAGGCTGGTGAGCGCTACTGGCTGATTGGTGACCGATTTCGGCGCGACGTTCTGCAGGGGTGAGGCGGTAGGGACCACGCTCACCGGAGCCACCGTTATAAGGCTTGCTCCTGCGATCGCTATGCCGGTGGTCACATATGGACGAATTGCGAGATGCATGTGATCCCCCTCATAGGGCTGTTGAGACAGCAAAGAATTTATCACGTGGTCGATACAAGGGAAATGCATTGCCATTCATGCATCGCAAATTGTCTAGCGCGTAATCGACCCCCGTTCTGCGGCCGTGATGTGCAGAGTTAGCTGAAACTGACAAATCGGTACAAAAGGTGCGACATCCGGCGGCGCGGCCCGTTCCGGCCGGGTGACAAATCGGACAAAGGAACGACCCGCAATCGCAAACCGCATTGTTTTGCTACCACCGCTGTTTTCGCGCCTTTGTGTGACCAAAGTGACCGTATCGACCGCCCCCTCGAATTTCCTGCCCGTCGACGGCCCGGGCGGTTCGCTGCCCCGGCGGGTCTGCGGAGGTCACCGGATCAGCGGTCCGTTGCCCACGGGTTTCACACCACCACGTTCCCACTCGGACCGACATGAAATTCGCTGGTGACGTGCGCCACGGGCGTCCTCGTCGCGCCTGGGTTCGGGCGCCTGTGGGCGCTGGGCGCGCCGGCGCCGACCGCTTCGCCGAGACAAGCCGACACTCCGCGCCGAGGCAGTTGCGCGGTTGTCTCGCGGCGAGCCTCATTTGTCCGATGACCGATCGCCGGTTTGTCGGAATAGTTCCCTTGAGGTGGGTTTGAGCCGTACCTGACGGGGGTATCGCTTCGTCGCTCGGAAGCGGCGGATTGCGGCTTGACTGCGGTTGCTGCATTGGAACCGGAGGCTGAAGTTCCCGTGTCTGAGCAAACTCGATCGGCCGTCCGGGGCGTGTTCCCGGCCGCCGCACTTTTGCGTGCTCCTGGCGCGGCCCGGATGACCCCTTTTTGTCAAATTTGTCGGGTGCGACCCTCGCCGCCAAGTGTTCAAATAACGGAATGCCGAGAAGACTCCTGCGGATAACAGGAATGGTTGTCGGATTTGTGGTCGCGACGGCCATCGAAACGGCCATGGCTGCACCGGTCGCGGCGGCCCCGCCGGACCCGTCGGCGCCCGTCGACTTCGTATCTCTCGGCGACGTCGACCCGACGATCCTGATGGAGATCCGGTACGCGACGCCCCACAACTTCACCGGGGATCCGGTGGTCGGTTACGACGCACCCATGTGCCTGCTCACCCGTCCGGCGGCAGACGCGCTGCGCCGCGCGCAGCAGGAGTTCCTCGCCGACGGTTACTCGTTGAAGGTCTACGACTGCTACCGGCCGCAGCGCGCCGTCGACGAATTCGTGGGCTGGGCGTCCGATCTGGCCGATCAGCGCATGAAGGCGGAGTTCTATCCCCGCGTCGACAAGTCGCGGCTGTTCGAGGACGGCTATATCGCCGAGCAGTCCGGGCACAGCCGCGGGAGCACGGTCGACCTGACGCTGGTCGAACTTCCGGCCGCGGCGACGCCGCCGTACGTGCCCGGCCAGCCGCTGGTGGACTGCGCCGCGCCCGCGTCACAGCGATTCGGAGACAACTCGATCGACATGGGCACCGGCTACGACTGCTTCGACACGCTCGCGCACACGCTCGATCCCCGGGTCCAGGGCGAGCAGCTCAAGAACCGGCTGCTGCTCAAGGACGGCCTGGAACGTCAGGGCCTGCAGAACTACGAGCTGGAGTGGTGGCACTTCACCTTCAAGCCCGAGACCTACCCCGAGACGTACTTCGACTTCCCGGTGGCGCCGCTGCCGGGCTGAGGTCAGCCGTTGGGAGCCGGCGGCAGCTCCGACGTCGGGCTCGGGACGGCGGTCGTCGTCACGGTCGTCTCGGTGACGGTGCTGGTCTCCGTCGGCGGGCTGACCGTGGTGGTCGTCGGCGCGACCGGAGACGTCTCGGTGACCGTCGCGGGCGGCGGGGGTGCGACGGCCGTCGTGGTGACGACGGACGTGGACGTGGACGTCGACACCGAGGTGCTGGTGCTCACGGGGCTGATCACGCCGCATGCGATGCGCGTGTCGGCGCCCTCGGTGGCACCGGGCATATCGGCGCCCTCGTGCAGGATGATCGACGACCCGTCCGGGCCGGTGAGCTGCTCCTCGGTGAACGCATCCGAGGTGGCGACCAGCCGTCCGGCCCCGTCGGAGCGCACCAGCAGCGGAGGCAGGTCGCCGCTGGCCGGCATGCTCGTCTGGCCGGGGGCCTGGAAATGTTCTCCGGCCGAGCTGAAGTCGCCGGAGGGCTCGCACCGCCCGAAAGAGTGAAGGTGCAGGCCGTGGAACCCCGGCGACAGGGCGCCGGTGCCGGTGGTCTCGACAGTCACCGTGGCGTATCCGTCGGTGAAGTCGATCGTGGCGTTGGCGACCGCGGTGCCGTCGGCGGTCTTGAGTTGCGTGGTCAGCTTCTGTGCGCCGGACTCGGGCCCGGAAGTGGTCGTCGACCCGGTGTCGGAGGATTCGTTGGCGCAGCCGCCCGCGACGACGGCGAGTGCGGCGATGGCGACGGTGACATGCCTGTTCATGCCGTGGTCCTACCCCCGGTTCTGTGCGGACAAACCGTCCCGCCGCAGACGCCTCCCGGAGGACGCCGAATTGCTTTGAGACTCCGATCGTTTGCAAAAACTGACAGCTCAGTCAACGCTGTTGGACTACTTTTGCTGGTGTGGAACCACCCCACAGCTACCTGCAGCAGGCTTCGGCCGCGGTGGTGCACCACCAGGACTACCTGAACCATCGTCAGGACCACGCGTTGTGCGGGGCGATGCTCGAGGCCCCCACGGTCCTCGACGCCGAACCCCCGGACGTCTGCCCCGACTGCGAGGTGAAGCTGGTCGAGTACCACGCCGTGTGGTGGCGGGAGACGGCGCTGGCCGCGGTGGCCGAACTCGAGGAGCTGCGGGTCAGGTACCGCGAGTTGGCCGGGGAAGACACGGCGGCTGACACGGAGGCTCCTCGGCAGGAAGCCCCCGTCCCCGACTTGCCCGAGCCGGTGACCTTCCTCGACCGGGCGCGCAAAGAGCTGCTGGAACTGTGCAGACAGTTCGACGGTGCGGTGCCCTACTTCCGGCTCAAGAACACGATGCAGGCGTTCAGCGACCGGCTCGGGACCGACGAGCGGGTCATCCTCGCCGAGGAGATCGGCGCCGACGGATCGCTGATCCGTTGGTGCGCAACCGAAGCCGAACGGCTCGGCTGGACGGTCACCAACAGCCCGGTGCAGGCGGAGAACGAGCTGATGTGGGATGCCTGGACCCACGACGCCTATCAGGCGCCGAAGAAGACCAAGTGGCGGCTGGGGCGGTCCCGGGACTGAGCCCACGACATATTCCTTGACAGGAATATGTCGTGGGACGTAGCTTGGCGGCATGCAGCCGACGACCTTCGGCGCTCTCGCCGAGCCGAGTCGCCTGAGGATCGTCGAATTGCTGCGCGCGGGACCGCTTTCCGTGGGTGAGATCTCCGAGAGACTCGAGATCCGTCAACCACAGGTGAGCAAACACCTTCGCGTGCTGGGTGATTCGGGGATCGTCGCCGGCGAAGCCATCGCCAGGCAGCGGATCTACCACCTCGAGGCTGCGCCGTTCGAGGAGATCGGCCGGTGGGCCGAGTCCTTCGCGCAGCTGTGGGAGGCCCGTCTGGACTCGCTCGGCGAATTTCTCGATTCCATCGATGAGTGATCGCAGCCCCACCGACCACGAAAGTGACGACACCATGATTTTGCAGTTGTTCAAGAAGACGAAGAACCTCGACCTCGAGCGCACGTACCGCGCCCCGATCGAAACGGTGTGGCGGGCATGGACGGAACCGGACATGCTGCGGCAGTGGTGGGGCCCGGAGAAGACGTTCGTCCCGGAGTGCGAGGTCGACCTGAGCATCGGCGGCCGGATCTACATCGTCATGGAGGCCGGCGAGGAGATGGGCAAGTACCAGGGCACGCGCTGGCCGATGGCGGGCACGTTCACCCAGATCGACGACCGTGCGCGGCTGACGTATGACGCCCGGTCGTGGACCGAGGGCGAGGAAGAGGGGTCGACGATCGAGCACGTCAACGACATCACGCTCACCGAGCGCGACGGCCAGACCCACGTCCAGTTGCACATCACGATCACCAACATCGGCGCGAAGGCCAAGATGGCCGCGTTCGGCATGAAGTGGGGCTACAAGGCACAGCTCGACAAGCTCGAGAAGCTGCTGTCGTGAGCTCAGGCCATCGGCTCGGCGGGCATCCGCTCACGGAGGCTGTCGTAGATCGGCGGTGACCGGAGCAGCTCGGCGACGAGGACCGCGGCGGCGACGCCCGCCAGCATCGGCACGGCAACCGATGTCGTCGCGGTCATCTCGATGACGAGCACGATCGCGGTGATCGGCGCCCGCACGGTCGCCGCGAAGAACGCGGCCATCCCGACGAGCGCCATCGGCACCGCCAGCGACGAGACGTCGCCCGGCCAGATGGCGTCGAACCCGCCGACGAACAGCACTCCCCACAGCGTGCCGACGGCCAGCAGCGGGGCGAACAGACCACCCGGCACCGCCGCCGAATAGGACAGTGGCCCGGCGAGGAAGCGCATCACGAGAAGGCCGGCCACCACGGGCAGGACCAGGCTGTCGCCGCCCAGGATCAGCTGGGTCAGGGTGTCGCCGCCGCCCACCGCGAGGGGGTCGACGAAGGCCACGAGACCGATGACGGCGCCGATCACGGTCGCCTTGAGGACGGTCGGGATCCGTCGCAGTTTGCCGATGTTGTCGAGGAACCCGAGGACGACGCGGTTGTAGAGCACGCCGACGACGCCGGTCAGCAACCCGAACACGACGAACACCGGAAGCCACGACAGCGACGGTGAATCCACCGCTCCCAGTAGGAAATCCGGTTGATCCCCGACGACGAGCCGCGAGCAGCCGACGGCGGTCGCGGTGGCCAGGACGGTGGTCAGCACGGTCTGCAGCCGGAAGGACTTCGTCACTTCCTCGAGCGAGAACAGCGCGCCACCGATCGGCGCGTTGAACGCCACCGCGAGACCGGCGCCGCCCAACGCGGACTGCAGCATCCGCGCCTCGCCATCGGCCACACGTGCGCGGCGCGCCGCCTCCGCGCCGATCGCCGCACCCATGTGCACGGTCGGTCCTTCACGACCGAGCACCAGCCCGGACCCGATCGACAGCACTCCCCCGACGAACTTCGCCGGCAGCAGCCGCAACTGCGGCGGCGCGGCGTGCCCCTTGTACACCGCCTCGACGTGTTGGATCCCGCTTCCGGCGGCCAGCGGCATCCAGCGCACGACGAGGGCGGCCAGTGTGGCGCCGGCGGCGGCCGCGACGATCGGGAGCAGCCAGCCGGGCCCGGCGAGCCGGTGCGTCCAGTCGACGAAGTCGACGCGCAGCAGGTCCGCCTTCTCCAGACACCAGCGGAAGGCGCCGCCGACGAAACCGATCGCCACGCCCGCCGCCATCGCGGTCACGCACAGCAGCACGGTGCCCCGCAGGGGCTCGGGTGGCGGCTCTGTCGTCGGCTTCGTCATGGTGCGGATCGGTCGGGCCGCACCTCCTGCGGCCGTCGCGAGTCACGATCTCACAGATCGGCCGGGTTCATCCGCCGGGAACGCCGAGTGTCACCCCACCTTTGACGCGGTGCGCGGTTGCACATACGTTCAGAGGACCGAAGTTGTCACCTACGTGAATCAGTGGATACGAAAAGGGTTGGGTCATGGCCACCTCGATACGACGGAAAATCACCAGGTTCGGAGCGACGGCGGCGGTACTCGTGCTCGCCGTGGCGACATTCGCAGCGTGCTCACGAGTACCCGACGGGGGCGAGGGCGGAACCCTGCAGCGCCTCCGCGACGCGGGCACTGTGAAGATCGGGATCGCCGGCGAGGTGCCCTACGGCTACACCGAGAACGGCGAGGTCACCGGCGAGGCGCCCGAGGTGGCCAAGGCGGTCTTCGCGGCCATGGGCATCGACAACGTGGACGCCACTCAGGTCGAGTTCAGCCAGCTCATCCCCGCCCTCAATGCCGGCCAGTACGACATGGTGGCCGCCGGGATGGCGATCCTGCCGAATCGGTGTGCGAACGCCCAGTTTTCGGCCGTCGACTACGTCACCCCCACCGCTTTGCTCGTGCCCGCGGGCAATCCGCAGCAGGTGAACAACCTCGATGACATCAAGGCGAGAGGGCTCCCGCTGGCGGTGCTGTCGGGAACGGTCGAAGAGGCCGTCGCCCAGTCGATGGGGATCCCGGCCAACCTCATCCAGCCCTACCAGGGGCAGCCGGAAATGCTGCAGGCGCTGCGCGACGGCCGGGCGTACGCCGGCGCGCTCACCGATATCTCGTTGCGCCGCATGGTCGCCGACAACCCGGGAGTTCCCCTGGAGGTCACCAAGGGATTCGTGCCGGTCATCGACGGTAAGGAACAGATCCAGGCCGGCGGCTTCGTGTTCCGCAAGGGCGACGACGAACTGGTCGAGGAGTTCAACACGGCATTGGAGAATCTGCACGACAACGGCGACTGGTTGCGCATCGTCGAGCCATTCGGCTTCACGGCGGACAATGTGCCGCCGGATGACGTGACCACTGAGCAGCTGTGCGAGGCCGACGCCGGCTGAGGACGAGCCGGTGTTCGACAATGTCGGGCTGTTCGTCGAGACGATCGCCGCCGGCCTGCTGCTGACGGTCGAGGCGACGGTCGGCGGAATCGTGATCGCCACGGTGCTGTCGTTCGTGGCCGGGTTGGCGATGCTGTCCCGGTGGCGGGTGGTGCGTTTCCTCGCGCGGATCTACGTCGAGATCTGGCGCGGCACGTCCGAGGTCGTCCAGCTGATGTGGATCTATTTCGTGCTTCCCGTCCTCGTCGGCTATCAGATCGTTCCGTTGGCGGCCGGTATCGCGGTGCTGGGGTTGAACTTCGGCGCGTACGGCGCCGAGACCGTCAGGGGCGCGGTGCAGGCCGTGCCGCGGGCGCAGTATGACGCCGCCATCGCGCTGAACCTGACTCCCCGACAGCGGATGGCGCGGGTGATCCTGCCGCAGGCACTCGTGGAGATGGTGCCGCCGTTCAACAACCTGTTCATCCAATTGCTCAAGGGCAGTTCGCTGCTGACGATCATCACTGTGCACGAGATGACGTATCAGGCCCGCGAGGTGCTCATCGACCGGTTCATCTCCGAGGCGGCCACCATCTGGACGATCGTGTTGCTGTTCTATTTGGCGCTGGCCGCGCTGATCACCGTGTTGATGCGATTGCTGGAACGGTGGGCGGCTGCGCTGGTCGGCCGCGAACCCCACGGTCTGAGAAGACGCGAGGTCCGCTGAGCGTGGTGTGGGATTGGCAGTACGCCTGGGATGTGTTCCCCGACATCGCGGTCAACGGACTGCGGATCACGCTGGTGGCCACGGTGCTCGGCTCGCTGCTGGCCTACGCCCTGGGTCTGGTGCTGATGCTGCTTCGCCGATCGCCGATCCGGCTGGTCCGCTCCGTCACCTGGGGTATTATCGAGTTCGTCCGCAGCACACCGCTTTTGGTGCAGATCTTCTTCTTGTTCTTCGTTCTCCCGGATTTCGGGGTGCGCTTCGACCCGCTGACGACCGGGGTCATCGCTCTGGGGCTGCACTACGCCACCTACACGGCCGAGGTCTACCGCGCCGGAATCGAGGCGGTGCCGCGCGGTCAGTGGGATGCCGCCGTCGCGCTGAACCTTCCCCGTGTACGGACCTGGACGGCCGTGATCCTTCCGCAGGCTGTGCCACGCGTGCTGCCCGCCCTCGGGAACTACACGATCTCCATGCTGAAGGAGACCCCGCTGCTCCTGATGATCGGCGTCCTCGACATCGTCGGCGTGGCCAACCAACTCGGCTCACGGGCTTTCCGCTACATCGAGCCGATAACCATCGCCGGCGTGCTGTTCCTCGTACTGAGCTACGCCGCCTCCCTACTCGTCCGATGGATGGAGCGACATGTCCGATACGCCCGCTGAGATGATCAGGTTCCACGACGTCGTCAAGCGGTTTGACGATGATGTGGTTCTCGACGGCCTCGATTTCGCAGTCTCTGCAGGGGAATTCGTCACGCTGATCGGGCCGAGCGGGTGCGGGAAAACCACGATACTTCGCTTGTTGATGACCCTGGAGCAGGTCAGCGACGGACGGATCTACGTCGGCGGGGAATGCCTCAGCCATATGACGCAGCGGGGCCGCGAGCTACCCGCCGACGAGAAACACCAGCGGCGCCTGCGTAAACGGATCGGCATGGTGTTCCAGCAGTTCAACCTCTTCCCCAATATGCGGGTACGGCAGAACATCACCGAGGCGCCGATCCGCTCCCTCGGGCTCTCCCGCGACGAAGCCGACCGCCGTGCCGACGAGCTGCTGGAGATGGTGGGGCTCGCCGACAAGGCCGACGCCCGTCCGTCCCAGCTGTCAGGCGGCCAGCAGCAGCGGGTCGCGATCGCGCGTGCGCTGGCCATGAGGCCCGACGTGCTGCTGCTCGACGAAGTCACCTCGGCGCTCGATCCGGAACTGGTGGCCGGCGTGCTCGCGCTGCTGAAGGACATCGCGGCTACCACCGACATCACGTTCCTGTGCGTGACCCACGAGATGAACTTCGCCAAAAACGTGTCGGACCGCGTGATGATGCTCGACGGCGGCACGGTGATCGAGGACGGACGGCCCGAGAAGATCTTCAGTGCACCCGAGCACGAGCGCACCCGCGAGTTCCTCCACGCGGTGCTGGAGCGCAGTTAGGATCAGACCGCGAAGTGCGACTTGACGATCTCGCCGTGCACCCCGACGGTGCGGTCGACGACCTGCGAGACGGTGAAGTTGGAGGCGGCCGACAGGTAGGCATACGCCGTCGCGCGGTCCATGCCCTGGTCGGTTTCGAGGAAGTCCAGCGCGTTGATCACCGCCCGCCGCATGGCGACGCCGAGGTCGCTGTCCTGGCCACCGATCGAGCCGTCAGGATCGGACAGGCCGATCGGCACCCAGGAGTCGGCGGTCTCGGCGAACGGATAGCTGTAGGCCACCGACGGGGCGTCACCGGATCCGGGCTTGCACACGGTCAGCCGGTAGGTGCCGCGCAGCGAGCCCTCCATCGCGGTCAGCGCGACCTCGCCGTCGCCCATCGCCATGTGCGGGTCGCCGACGTAGAACAGGGCGCCCTCGGCGAAGACCGGCAGATACAGCGTGGACCCCTCACCGAGCAACCGGATGTCGATGTTGCCGCCGCCCAACGTCGGCGGGATCGAATTCGCGGTGGGCGCAGTGAGATCGCGGTCCTGCGAGAACGCGACGCCCATCATGCCCATGAACGGCGACAGCGGAAACCGCACCCGCGCGTCGCCGTAGGACATGACGCCGTGGCCGTCCTCGACGGCGGTGAAGGTCGAGACGTTGCCGTACTGCATGGGGTCTTTCTTCGGCCGTCCGTCGGTGGCGACGGGTGGCATCACCTCCTCGATGGTGATGCCGGCGGGCGCAGTGCCGTCGGGCTTCAGCGCGAGCGCGCCCTTGCCGTGGCGGCTGGAGACCACGCCGTAGGGCACGCGTGGAACAGCCTGCAGCGTCTCGATTTTGAGGACATCGCCCGGTTGGGCGCCTTCGACGAAGATCGGGCCGGTCACCACATGCGGACCGTCTTTGTCGAAGTTGCGTGGCGTGCGCTGGTAATCGGCGGCCACCGCGATGGCGTCCTGCAGCACATCGCCTTCGCCGACGCCCTTGGCCCCGAAGTACTCGACGGGATTGCGGCCCTGGTCCTCGAGGATGCCCTCGTGCGAAACGGTATCGACCGTGACGGTCTGCCCGGACCGCATCTGCATGACGGGCGTGGCGTGCACGGTCGGGACGTAACCCCACAGCACCTGGTCGGGAACCGACTGCAGGTAGTGGTCGCCTGAGATGTCGCCCTGACCGGGTTGCAGGTCTGAAAGCCCTCGGTGGTGGCGCCCGTGGCCTGGGCGGTGTCCTCGGTCGCGCAGGCGGCGGCGACGCTCGCGATGCCCGCACCGGCGCTCACCGCCGCGACGGCGCGGACGAAGTCGCGTCGACCGATCCCCTTGCTGATGACTTCGGCGGCGGCGCGCGCAAATGAATCAGTCACCGGCCGAAAACTACCCAGGTGTTGTTGCAGCCATGTTGCCGTTGGGTTTACGACGTCGACATCAACTTATGTTGAGGTCCTACCGTGCGGGCATGACATTCAAAGCGCATGAGATCGCGTACCTGCGGGAGTCCGTGCTGGGCAGGCTGGCCACCATTCAACCTGACGGCACACCGCAGAACAGTCCGGTCGGGTTCTCCTACAACGAGGAACTCGGCACCATCGACATCCCGGGCTACCGCATGTCGAAGAGCCAGAAGTATCGCAACATCGCCAAGAACGACAAGGTCGCGTTCGTCGTCGACGATGTCACGTCGCGCGACCCATGGCGGGTGCGGTGCCTGGAGATCCGCGGCACCGCCGAGCAGGCGCGCCTCGACGCCCCTGCCGTCGGTGACGAGGCGCACGCGGACATGGATCTGGCGATCATCCGCATCACGCCGAAGCGGATCATCAGTTTTGGTGTCGACACTCCCGATATCGAGCCACACGAGTTGGTCGCCGACATCCGCAACGTCTGAGCAGCGCTACCAGCGGTAGTCGAGAAACTTCCCGTCGAACGTGACGACGACGCGGTCCCCGTCGGGGTCCTGGCGGCGTCGGATGTCGACGTTGAAGTTGATCGCGCTCATGATGCCGTCGCCGAACTCCTCGTGGATGAGTTCTTTGATCGCCGGCCCGTAGACGGCCAGCGCCTCCTGGAACCGGTAGATCGTCGGATCGGACAGCATCGCCGGGTCGATACCGCGGGCCGGCTGCAGCTGCAGGCTTTCCCCCACGGCCGCATCGAGATCGAGCAGGGCGCAGACCCGTTCGGCCTGCGCCGCCGACATCGGGTGCTGCCCGAGCAGTGCAGCCACGCACCACACCAGTGGCGCGTCGATCTCGGCAGCGATGTCGGACCAGCTGAGCTTCTTGCGGATCCGCGCTGCCACAACGAGTTCGGCGGCGTCGGCCTTCGGCATGATCGGTGTCATGCGCTGACCTTCTCCGCGTCGAGGGGGCCGCCGACGGCGGCCAGGTCGAACCTGGGCGCGCCGGTGCGGGCGTGGGTGGCGAACAGCGTGAGGCCGACGAACGTGATACCGCCGACGAGATTGCCGAGCACCGTCGGGATTTCGTTCCAGATGAAGTAGTCGGCGATGGAGAAGTCACCGCCGAGCATGAGCCCGGAGGGGAACAGGAACATGTTGACCACCGAATGCTCGAAGCCCATGTAGAAGAACAGCATGATCGGCATCCACATCGCGATCACCTTGCCGGACACGTTGGTGGACATCATCGCGGCGACCACCCCGGTCGACACCATCCAGTTGCACAGCACACCGCGGATGAACAGCGTGAGCATTCCGGCGGCGCCGTGCTCGGCGTAGCCGACGGTGCGGCTGTGCCCGATCTCGCCGAGGCGCTGGCCCACTTCGTTCGGGTCGACGCTGAAGCCGTAGGTGAAGACGATCGCCATCATGAACGCGACCGTGAGGGCGCCCGCGAAGTTCCCGAGGAACACCCAGCCCCAGTTGCGCAGCATCGTGCGCACGGTGACGCCGCGGCGCTTGTCCAGCAGGGCGAGCGGGACCAGGGTGAACACGCCGGTGAGCAGGTCGAAGCCGAGCAGGTAGAGCAGGCAGAAGCCGACGGGGAACAGCACGGCGCCGACGAGCGCGTTGCCGGTCTGCACGGTGATCGTGACGGCGAAGGCCGCGGCGATCGCCAGGATCGCGCCGGCCATGTAGGCCCGGATCAGCGTGTCGCGCGTGGACATGTGCGCCTTCGACTCACCGGCGTCGATCATCTTGCCGACGAAGTCGGACGGACTGACGTAGGACATTGGGAAACCCTTCCGATGGACAGTTCCCGTCGACCGTTTCGCACCTACGTTGCGGATCGACAACCTCTCGTATGCGTCCGTGTTGCCGACTCCGCACAGCGTCGGGTCGGCGCGGGTGAGGTCGGGTTACCGTGGTGGTGATGAGCCCGCAACGACCCAAGGTCCTGATCATCGGCGGTGGATTCGGCGGCTTGTTCTGCGCTCGCCGGCTGGCCAAGACCGATGTCGACGTCACGCTGCTCGACCGTGCCGCCGGGCACCTGTTCCAGCCGCTGCTGTACCAGTGCGCGACCGGCAAGCTCAGCATCGGGCACATCAGCCGCCCGCTGCGCGAGGAGTTCGCGCGCTACTCCAACGTCCGGACGCTGCTGGGCGAGGCGATCGAACTGGACCCGTCCGCGCGCACCGTCACCGCGTTGCGACCGGACGAGACCACGTTCGTCGTCGACTACGACGTGCTCGTCGTGGCGGCGGGCATGCGGCAGTCCTATCTGGGCCACGAGGAATTCGCGCACTGGGCGCCGGGGATGAAGACGCTCGACGACGCACTCGAGATCAGGCAGCGGATCTTCACCGCGTTCGAGATCGCCGAGACGCTGCCGCCCGGGCCGGAGCGGACGAGTTGGCTGACCTTCGCGGTCGCCGGCGGCGGCCCGACCGGCGTGGAATTGGCCGGCCAGATCCGGGAGATGGCGACCAGGACGCTGGCGCACGAATTCCACAGCATCCAGCCCGAAGAGGCGCGGGTGCTGCTCTTCGACGGCGGCGACCGCGTGCTGAAGAGTTTCGCGCCGGACCTGTCGGCGAAAGCCGGTCAGACATTGGCAGAGCTCGGCGTCGAGATGCATTTCGGCGTGCACGTCACCGATGTGCGTCGCGACGGTGTCACGGTCACCGCGAAGAAGGACGGCGCCGCGCAGGAGTTCGGGGTGCGGACCGTGCTGTGGACGGCCGGGGTGGAAGCCGTCCCGTTCGCGCGGCACGTCGCCGAAGTTCTCGGCGCGCAGAGCGACCGTGCGGGCCGCATCCAGGTGGAGCCGGATCTGACCGTCGCCGGACATCCCGAGGTGTTCGTCATCGGTGATCTCGTCGGCCGGGACAAGCTGCCCGGTGTCGCGGAAAACGCCATGCAGGGCGGACTGCACGCGGCCGCATGCATCCGCCGCGATCTCGCGGGGCGACCGCGCCGTCCGTACCGCTATCGCGATCTCGGGTCAGCGGCCTACATCAGCCATGGCAACGCGCTGCTCCAGGTGGGCCCGGTCCGGGTCTCGGGGTATCTCGGGTGGCTGGCGTGGGGGCTGATCCACATCGCGTTCCTCACCGGGGTGAGCAACCGGATCAGCACGGTCACAACGTGGTTGGCGTCGATCGCGCGTTCGGGCCGGTACCACCGGGCGTTCATGCTCGGTGCGGCCGACCGTCCGGAGCAGCGGTACACGTACTCGACATGGGACCTGCCCGAACCTGCGCCGCGGGAGAACCGGCCGTCGCGTTCGTGACCTACTCGGTCGCGAGACCGTAGCCGCCGCGCAGATCCGTGTGGGCGGCCTTCAGCACCTGGTTACACAGGTCCACCAGCGCGTCGACATCGAGGTCTGACGCGTCGCCGAGCCGCTTGAGCCACTGCAACTCCTCCTCTTTGAGCGCGCACCACTTCTCCTCACCGCTGAGGATCGCCAGATCGTCCAGTGGGGCGTCGGCGGCGGTCTTGACCAGTTGCCGCTTGCAGGCGTCGAGCTGACTCAACGAGTAGCCGTGGTCGCGGAATTGGCGGTCCCATTCGTCGAGCAGCAAGTCAGTGAGCTCGCGCACGGGCGCCGCGGCATAGATCATCAGCTCGGCGATTCCGTCGTCGAGGCCCATGCGGCCGCGGAACTCGTACAACTCCCTGAGGGCATCAACACGTCGTTGTGCCACAGTGTTTTCCGCCGTTTCGGTCCCGGCCCGGCATTCCGCGCCCCGCCTGATGTGGAGGGTCGCCGAGATCAGGCTCTTCAATACGGCCTTCTTGTCCTCGCCCGCTCGCTTCTCGTAGTCGAGGACCAGCGCATGCATCCGCTCCTCTTGCTTGGTCTTCGCGTCCAAGCGCTTGGTCCAGATGGCCACGGTCGCCGTGGACACCACCGAAGCGAACGGCACGAGCGTGGTGGTCAGTACGGTCGTGACGCTCATGACGAGGGCCGGATAACCTGGAATTTCATCTCGCCAGTGTGCCCGACTCCGTCACTGGTCAACGGACGAACGAGGTATCGAACTGATCGAGCATCGAATCGAAGTCGGGTTAGTGCGCGGCTTCGCCGAACTCGAACGCACCGATCGCGGATGGTTGCCGCACCGGTTGCCGCGACGCGCCCGCGATCAGTGCGACGACCCACAGTTGCTCGGGGCGGAATCCCAACCGGCCGGGGTGCGCTTCAGCTTCCGGACGGCGGCGACGGTGATCGAGTTGGACGTGCATCGGACGCGGGTCGTGCTGACCGGTGTTCCGGAGCGACCCGCCGGCGTCGTCGACCTGGTCATCGACGGCCGGCTGGCCGGGCAGGTGGCGACCAGCGGAGGTGATGTGGTGCGGGTCGATCCGGCAACCGGTGCGACGGCGAGAGAGCCGGGGCCGGTTGCGGCGGTCCGCTTCGACGGGTTGGCTGCGGTCGAGAAAGACGTCGAGATCTGGTTGCCGCACTACGAGCGCGCCGAGGTGGTCGGCCTGCGCACCGACGCGGCGTTGAGCGCCACGCCGATGACCGGGAAACGCTGGGTGCACTACGGGAGTTCGATCAGCCAGGGGTCGAACGCCGCAAGCCCGAGTACGACGTGGCCGGCGATCGCGGCCGGGCTGGCGGGTGCTGATCTCGTGAACCTCGGCTTTTCTGGCAGCGCGCTGCTCGACCCGTTCGTGGCCCGCGCCATTCGTGATCGGCCCGCCGACGTCGTGAGCGTGAAGATCGGTATCAACCTCGTCAATGCGGACCTGTTCCGGCAGCGAGCATTTGGACCCGCCGTGCACGGATTCCTCGACACCATCCGCGACGGGCACCCGGATGTCCCGCTGGTGGTGATCGGCCCGCTGTACTGCCCGATCCACGAAACCACGCCAGGGCCGGGAGCTTTCGATGTCGAGGCGTTGAAGGCGGGGACGGTGCGCTTCGTCGCGACGGGCGATCCAGCCGAGACGACGAAGCCCGGCGGTCTCGGTCGCTTGACGCTGACTTACATCCGCGAGCAACTGGCGGCGATCGTCGCGCGCAGACGCGACACCGACCCGGCGATCTCCTACGTCGACGGCCTGTCGCTGTACGGCCCGGCCGACGCACAGACCCATCCGTTGCCGGACCAACTGCACCCGGACGCGCCGACACACCGCCTGATCGGGCAGCGGTTCGCCGAGACGACGCTGCAGACGCTCTGCGCGTCGCCCGATACGGGACCGGCTGGACGCTGTCCGCGGCAGGCCTAGAAACGTGGGCCGCCGCGCAAAGCGCACTACGCCACCGAACGCAGAAAAGCGGTAGGCGTTCGCTTATCCGGAGAGCTACTCCGGGTAACCGATGCGAGCCCGACCGCGTGCGATCTCCTCGATCTGAGCCAAGAGTCGTGAATTGAGGCGTGCGTGCGCGCGCTCCGCGTCCCCGAAGGCATTGACCGGTCCCGACGAAAGCCGAGTTGACTGGGGGGATTTCGCTTGTTGCGACGACACCCTCGCAGGTCGCACAGACGGAGGTCGCGCTGGGATCTCCACACCGTGGCGGATCGCGTGCGCGGTGTCGATGCCGCGGGCGAAGTCGTGCGCCGCCTTGGCAATTGTCCGGATCCAGTGGTACATGCTCGCCCTCCGAAATCTCACAGGTCTGTGAAGTTCACGTCCGACGCTACTACACTGGTCTGTGAAGTCAAGGAGGTGTCGGTATGGCACGGGCTGTTGTCGACGATGAACCCCGGATGACGCCCGGCGCGCGACGCATCCTCGAGGTGGCGACGCGGTTGTTCTACCGCGACGGCATTCACGCCGTCGGAGTCGACACCATCGCGGCGGAGTCGGGCGTGACGAAGCGGACGCTGTATGACCGGTTCGGCTCGAAGGACACGCTGGTGGCGGCGTACCTGCGCCGGCGGCATCAGGTGTGGTGGGAGCGGTTCGAACGGCGCATCGACGAAGCCGATCCGCCGAGGGCGCTGGTGGTGTTCGACGCCTACCTCGACGACTCCACGATGGTCAGCCGGGGCTGCGCGTTCGTCAACGCCGCCGCCGAGCTACCCCGAGACCATGCCGCCTACGCCGTCATCCGCGAGCACAAGCAGGCCGTCCGCGAACGGTTGGCGGAATTGGTCGCCGAGGATGTTGACGACGCTGCGGAAGCCCGGGATATCGCGGAGCACCTGTTTCTCCTGGCCGAGGGCGCGATCGTGCATCACGGCCTCGACGACAGCCGCGATGCCATGGCCGCCGCGCGCCGGATCGCCACGGAGTTGCTGCCGCGGACGAAGTCTCGGCGCCGCCGGCCGCGGTGACGCCGGGTCAAAAGCTGGCGTGTGGTGCACCCATTCCCGGGTCGATCTGATAAGGACCCGATGCCGACGGCGCGATCGGGAAGTCGAAGATCGCTGTCGGAATGTACACCGTGGCACAGGAATTCGGGATGTCGACGACCCCGGAGAGCCGGCCTTCGATGGGGGCGGAGCCCAGCAGCAGGTAGGCCTGTTCGGGGCTGTACCCGAACTTGGTCAGGTAGTCGATGGCGTGCAAACAGGCTCGCTGATAGGCCAGATCGGAGTCCAGGTACTTCTGTTCGCCGTCGAGGGTGACCGAGGTGCCGGAGAAAGCGATCCACTCAGAGTACTGCGGCGCGGTGTTGCCGGGCAGGAAGATCGCGTTCTCGGTGACCCCGTAGGTCTCCATACCACCCTTGATCAGATCGACGTGCAGATCCAGGAAGCCGCCCATCTCGATGGCCCCGCAGAAGGTGATTTCGCCGTCGCCCTGCGAGAAGTGCAGATCCCCGAACGACAGGTTGGCACCCGGCACGAACACCGGATAGAACACCCGCGTTCCCTTGGTCAGGTTCTTGATGTCCTGGTTGCCGCCGTTCTCCCGGGGCGGAGCGGTGCGCGCAGCTTCGGCGGCCACCCGAGCGAAGTCATCGCCGGTCAGCGAACCGAGGACGGCATCCTGCGGTTCGGGCGGAAGTGCAAGCGGTGGAACGCGATCCGGATCGGTGGCAATCAAGGCCGCCTCCCGGCGATTCCATTTCGACAGCAGATCGGCCGACGGCGCGGTACCCATCAAACCCGGGTGGACGATGCCGGTGTACCCGACACCGGGCACGTGCCGAGAGGTCGCCGTCTGACCGGAGAAGTCCCAGATCGCCTTGTAGGCGTCGGGGAACTGGTCGGTCAGAAATCCGCCACCGTTGCGCTTGGCGAAGATGCCGGTGTAGCCCCAGCCCTGGCCGGCCAGCGGTCCCGAGTCCTCCTGCGGAATAGGCCCGACGTCGAGGATGTCGACGATCAGCAGGTCACCGGGCTCGGCGCCCTCGACCGCGAATGGGCCCGACAGACAGTGCACGCTCTTGAGCGGTGCGTTGAGGATGTCCTCGGCCGAATCGTCGTTGTGGATCGCTCCGTCGAACCATTCGCGACAATGCGCGCGGAAACTGTCGCCCGGTTTGACCGTGACTGCGGCGGGAATGTCGGGATGCCACCGGTTGTGACCGACGATCTGCTGCTCGGTGAATTTTTTGGCAGAGTCGAGCGGGAAAAGGAGTTCGGGCACGTCGTCCTCCATGACTGGGCGGTCGGAACGGGCTGTCATTTCAACGTAGCCCTGTCACAGCGGGCGCGCTCGGGATCGCTATGGACTTATGGTGATATGCGTGCCCTTGTATAAGTTCCGATGCGCGCAGGGCTGCCCCGATTTCACCGAGCAGCATCCGATTTCGTCGCCGCCCGATACCGCGGCGTGTGTGCAGTGCGGCCAACCGGCCCGCCGGATGATCGGCGCACCGGCGCTCGGCTCCGGCGCAAGCTCCGCCATGCGGTTACAAGACACCACGCGGGCGACCGCCGACACTCCGGCGGTGGTCGACCGCATTCCCCAGCGAAAGCGGCCGCCCGCACCGGTCAGCACGAATCCACTGCACCGCAAGCTGCCACGACCGTAAGCCGCTGCGCTCTACTCGATGACGAAGGCCGAAATGACCTGATCGGTCCTGGTCTGGTATACCGCGTACGGCGGGTGGGCCTCGACGGCCAGCTTCCACCAGTGCTCGCGCTCGGTGCCGTGCACCCGCGGGCGGTCATGGTTACCACCTTGTCGCCGTCCCGAACAGTCACTGTCGGGTTCGCTTTGACATTGTGGTACCAGGTCGGATCCTTGGGATCCCGCCTTGGACGCAAACATGGCGTAGCGGCCGTTCTCCTCGACGCGCATCAAGGGCACGTACCGCTTCTACCGCTCTTGGCGCCGACAGTGGTGAACAGGACGACTGGACGGTCGGAAACCTCGACGCCGGCGGTGTCGCCCTGCTCCAGAATCCGTTCGGTTCGCTCGCGAACCCAGTCGGTGGGGTTCAGTTCCAGTTGCTCGATCACGGATGACGCAAGGTCTGACCGGTCTAGATGTTCCCCGGGGGGCTCGACTGCAAATGGTCTTCCTGAGCGGCGGTGATGGGGTCAACCGCGGCAACGGGGGGCGACGGTGGATCCATGGGAGGCTTCGGCAGCGACGGTTCGGCGGCTCTAACGAATCGGCAAGAGATGACTGGTTAGTGTCGACCACCGTTGACCATTAACGTATTCCGAGTGGCCGGACTTGCTTCGTACCTCGGTACTCGGCGTAACACCGAAGCATTTTGGCCACCGGCTTGTAGCGGACGATCAACACAGGCAACCACTGCGGCGACGAAGGCTGATGGCTGGAGCGTGACTGATCTGACTTACGTGATTGCTGATGTAACGCCTATCGGCTAGGGCGTGTCTGACAAATGTTTCGGGTGTTTCGGTTGAGACTTAGGGCATGTCGCGGTTTCAGCTGCTCACCGATGCTCAATGGTCATTGATCGAAGACCTTCTACCTGTCCGAACAGGTAAGAAGGGCAGGCCTTTTCGGGATGCCCGCTCGATGGTCGAGGGGATCATTTATCGATACCTGTCGCTTGCCAGGGTGATGGGACCACCTGATTGCCAGGGGGATGGGACCACCGTGGCGCGTTATTGAGGATGCTTGTCGGCGGGGTCTGGGTCAAGCTGAGGGCGGGTTCGTTGGCGGTAGGACGGTCCTTCGATGACCAGGGTGTGCGCGGCGGAGGTCAGTCGGTCGATGGCTGATTGGGCCAGCAGGGTGTCGGCGGTCATGGTCAGCCATTCGGCGGGCTCGCGGTTCGACGTCATGATGGTGGTCTTGGCGCGGTGGCGCTCGACGACGATTTCGTAGAAGTCGCTGGTTTCGGTGGCGTCGAGGGGGCGTAGCGCGAAGTCGTCGATGATCAGAACGTCGACGGCGGCCAGTCGGCGGATCTCTGCGTCGACGGTGTGGTCCAGGCGGGCGGCGCGTAGCCGGGTGAACAGTTTGTCGGCGCGGCCGAAAACGACGGTGTGGCGGCGGCGAATAGCCATGTGGCCCAATGCTGTTGCCAGATGGGTCTTGCCGACGCCGACGGGCCCGAGGACGATCGCGGACTGGCCGGCATCGAGGAACCGTAGCGAGGTGAGATCACCGAGCAGGGTGCGGTCATAGCGCAGGTCGTCGTGGGCGGTCCAGGTGTCAAACCGCATGCTCGGATCGAGTCCGGCTTTGGCCGCTCGTAGTGCCGCGGAGCGGGATTCGCGTCGGGAGACCTCGTCAGCCAGCAGTGTTTCCAGGAAGCCGATGTGGCTGAGTTTGTGTTGTCGGGCCAAGGCGGCGCGTTCGGGCAGGGTGTCAGCCAGTGCACCGAGCTTGAGGGCTTTGAGCAGTCGGAGCAGATCAGCGCCGATCGGGTCGGTAGCTCCACGGGCGGTGGTAGTCATGTCAGCGGTTCTCCTCGGAAAAGATGGTCAATGATGTTGGGGTGGAGTTGAATTCGGAAGGATCACGGGCGAAGCGGGTCGCGGTGTGACCGACCGCTTTCGGCAGGGCCGGGGAGCTGGTCTCGGTGGCGCGCTCCAGCATGGAGGCGATCTTGTTCACCGAGACGACATCGAGATCCAGCGACAATGAACAGGCCTGTTCGACCCGGTCGGCGCCGTAGCGGCGCACCAGACCCAGCAGCCGGTAGACGGTACGCATCTTCGTCCAGGGCAGCCGGTCATCGAGGATGCGTTCGGCGTAGATCCCGACGTTGGGGCCGTGGGAGGCGCAGGTGGCGATCAACGCCGCCACATCACGCAGCGCGTAGCCGGTCTTGTGTTCGGGCAGATCAGCGGGGGTCGGTGCTGCGCCCACCGGCCGGTTGGCGGGGATGGACCTTGACCAGCACGCCGCGGCGATAGAACTTCACCAGCTCGGTGTCGGCGCGCACGTCCAGGTACTGACCGATCCAGCATTCGGGCAGCGAATACAGGGCCTTGGCGACCTCGGCGTGGAAGTCGCGGTGGACCTTGACCCTCTTGAACACCGGCACGTCATAGACCTGCGGCACCGCCAACAGCCGGGGCTGCTCTTCGTCGGTGAACACCTCCAGCGGGCGTGCGCAGGTGGTGCCGTGGGTGCGGGTGCCCGCAGTGTCACGACACCACGCTGTGGCGGCGTCCTGCGCCTGCTGCAGACTGGTGAATGTTTCTCCGTCCCAGAAGTTTCGCCGCACGTACTGCACGGCGCGTTCCACCCGTGGCTTGTCTTTCGGCGAGGCCACCCTGGCGGGGTCGGTCAGAAACCCGCTATGCCCGGCGTAATCCAGCCAGCCCTGGCTGAACTGCGGGTTGACCGCGTCCGCGTCGGCGATCACCGGCTTGAGATTGTCGGGGATCAGCACGGCGAACACCCCGCCGAAGAACTCCCAGGCCGCCTCGCAGCCTGCGATCACCGCGGCCAGGGTCTGCGAGTACGACAACCACACGAACATGTGCCGGGAGTACACCGCGGTGAAGATCAGCGCGTGCACCTTGCGGCGGCGCCCGTCAGCAGCGTCGGTGAGCATCCCCAGGTAGCCGAAGTCGACCTGGCACTCCACTCCGGGATCGCCATCAGCGACCCGCACCGTGAGGTCTTTGCGGCCGAAACCGCAACGCTGGCTGGCGAATCGGTGCAACGTCCGATACGGCACCACACACCCCTGCCGGGCCAACAGGGTGTGGATCTTCGTGACCGTCAACGGCCGATGCTCACCGGTGCCGGCCACCCAGGCGGTGATCTGATCTTCGAAGCCCACCAGCTGCTCCCACGCCGCCCCGTGGCCATCGGGGCGCACCGGACGCACCGCCTCGGCAACCATCCCGATCAACGCATCATCGACCGCGCTGACGTCGTCGTCGCGACGCAAACCCGCCGCCTGGGCGGCCTCGACGTAGCGGCGCACCGTCTTGCGGTCCAGGCCGCAATGCGCGGCAATGCTGCGGTACCCCGGCGCCGGCAGTCCCACCACCCCCAGCCACACCCGCAGCACTTCCCTGATCTCATTCACACTGACCTCCCGAAAAGCCATGCCCGCCGACCTCCGTGACCTTGAGCCGTCACGGCGATCGAACGAACAAATGAAAAGACCACCGACGCGACGCGCCGGTGGTCCCATAACTGGCAATCCAGGTGGTCCCATCACCCTGGCAAAAATCAGGTCACACTGGTCCCATCCTCATGGCAGACGACAGATACCGGTGCGGGATCGCCTGGCGAGACGTGCCCGAGGTATTCGGACCGTGGCAGACGATCTGGACCTGGCACCGACGGCTGAGCGCCGAGGGCACCTGGGACATGGTGCTGGCTCGGTTGCTGGCCGCCGCCGACGAGGCCGGGATCATCGACTGGGCGGTGTCGGTGGATTCCACGATCGCCCGCGCTCACCAACATGCCACGAACATCACCCGTGACACAGGGGGCTGGGTCGAATTACACAAATCTGGCGAGCGAGCCGCCTGACCACGGCATTGGTCGCTCGCGCGGCGGGTTGACCAGCAAGATCCATCACCTCGTCGACGGGCACGGCCGACCGTTGGTGGTGCTCGTGAGCGCCGGCCAGGCAGGCGACGGACCGGTCCTGGAGCATTTGCTCGCCCACCTCAAAGTTGAGCGCTGCGGGCCTGGGCGGCCCCGCACCCGGCCCGATCGCCTGCGCGGAGATAAGGCCTATTCCAGCCGAGCGACCCGGCAGCGGCTGCGCCGACGAGGGATCGTTGCCGTCATTCCCGAACCGTCCGATCAGATCGGCCACCGTAAACGTCGGGGCACCCACGGCGGCCGACCGCCAGCATTCGACGCCGAGGACTACAAGGGCCGCAACGTTGTTGAACGAGGATTCAGCGTCACCAAGCAGTGGCGTGGTCTGGCCACCCGCTACGACAAACTCGCCATCGTCTACCGGGGCGCAGCAGTCCTACGGGCCATCACACTCTGGCTACCGCATTTATCAGACACGCCCTAGCGGCCCGTGTTCGCAGGAGCGAGCCAGAGAAGAATCTACCTACCAAGCCGTTGAGTGCCCCCAGTCGGACTCGAACCGACACTGTGCGGATTTTAAGTCCGCTGCCTCTGCCAATTGGGCTATGGGGGCTTTGCAGTTTAGAGGGTAATTTAGGCCCTTTCCGCCTCGTCACGATGCTCTGAATACCGCAGTGATACCGCAGTGCTATCGATAGCCTTCCCCAGGGCGTCCGCCACACCGCTCAAGTCGTCATTGAGAAGATGGCCGTAGCGGTCGAGCGTCATCGCGGCGGTCGCGTGCCCAAGCAGTCTCTGCACGACCTTGACGTTAGCGCCTGCACTGATCGCCAGTGACGCCGTGGTGTGTCTCAGCCCGTGCGGTACCAGCCCGTCGATGCCGATATCAGCACACGCGTTGTCGAACGCCCAGCGGTATTCGCCGAGTGGAAGGAACCCGCCCTTTCGGCTGGGAAAGACCAGCGCGTTGGGGTCGGCGGGCAGCTCGGCCTTGAGCTTTTTCCAAACCGGTTCGGGCACAGGCACGTGACGATCTCGCTTCGTCTTAGTCGTCGACTCCACGATGCCCTTACCGGTTACGGCTGTTGCGGACGAGCGCACCGTCAGCATCCGATCCCCCACATGCCGGCGGCGCAACGCAACGGCTTCGCCAAACCTCAGTCCGCAGTACCCGAGAACGAGCGTCAGCGTCTCGAACCGATCAGCAGCCTTCGCCAGCATTAGCAGCTCGGCATGGGTCAGGTAGCGCCGCTCACGCTCGCCCTGCTCGGGAAGATCTTCGTCCCGCTTGATCTCGAACGCGACGTTCTTCGCCACCTTCCCAGTCCGTTGGGCGTACTTAAGGACAGCGCCCACCAGCTGATGAGCTTGGGTGATCCGACTTGCCGACAGGCCGGTTCCGCGTTGCCCGCCGTCGACTGACAGCGCCCCTAGCCACGTTGAATATGATTCATAGTCAATCCTTTTCAGCTGAACACTTTCCCACTTCGGCAGCACCACAGTGTCGAGCAACGAGCGATATCCGGCAACGGTTTTCGGCTTGCGGTGCTGTTTGGTGGCGAACCACTGCTCGGCCACCGATCCGAAAGTCTCCGCACTCTTCCGCGGATCGACGTACTCGCCGCGCTGCACATCGGCGGTCAGCCCATTTAGGTAGGCCTGCGCATCCGGCTTACGCTGGAAACTCTTGGTGCGCTCGGCTCCACTGGCGTCAACCCACCTGACACGCCATCGCGACACCTTGCCATATACCGCAGACCGCTCAGTGCGCATCGCGCCGTCCGGCGCCTTGACTCGTTTGTGCCAGCGGTCGTCAATTCCCGCTCGCTCGTTCCGAGTCGTCATACGCTGAAAGTACCGCAGCACTCCGCTCCCCTCATCCGCTTCGTTGTCCGGAGGCCGGACTATGAGCCCGCCGAAGACGTCACGACCCCCGAGTCATTGAAAGGCTTTTCTTCAAGCGAATGTGGCTGTGGTCGTGGACAGACCGTCAAGTCACCAGTCACTGTTGGCTCAGGCGAACCGACCACAGCTGAGGAGTAATTTGATGGATTTGTTAGGAGCGAAGGAAGTTTCGGACATCACTGGAGTTCCGATGGGGACGCTGAGGTACTGGCGGCATTCGAATATTGGGCCGGCGAGTTTCACCTTGGGACGCCGAGTCGTTTATCGGAGGGCCGAGGTATTGCGCTGGATATCGGAGCGAGAGAGCGCAACCCGCCGCGGAGGCGGCGACGCCGCTTAGTGCCTGCGCACGAAAAAGACCTCGGGGACTAGCCGAGGCCTTCGTTCGAACCACCCGATCACGCCACACGGAAGTTCCTCATGAGAATAGCGCAGCATGCCGATAATCGACAGCACCACGGGCAGGAAATCCCTTGAGCGGCAGGGGGGAGGGGGACAAGAAGTCAGTCGCGGCACGCTTAGTCGATATGGCCCGGGAACGCTATGTTCTCGGAGTCTCCAAGGACGGCGAACCATTTGGCGCCGAACGCAGTCGACCCCACCTCGCGATACTCCTGCGTGGTGGGAGGGCTGGCCTACGGGCAGATCTCGCCGCTCGCTACTTCACCGAGACCGGTGCGGTCGCCGGGGGCCAAGCACTTACCGACGCCACACTGATTTTGGAAGGTCTGGCGGCCACGCAGGCACCCGACAAGTTGAACCTACGCGTTGCCGACCACCACGGGACGATCTACATCGACACTGGAGATCCAAACGGTCAAGTAATCAAAGTCTGCGACGGAAGGTGGTCGATGGCTCCCACTGCGCCGGTGCGGTTCCTCCGAAATACGAAGCTGACGGGGGCGATGCCGGCACCAAGCCCCCGCGGGGATGTGACGAAGCTCTGGGAGTTCGTCAATGTCGCCGTTGAGGACCGCCCAGTTCTTCTCGCGTTCCTAGTAGCTGCTTTGGTTCAGTGCGACGTCCCGCATCCGGTACTAGCCCTGTTTGGCGAGCAAGGTAGCGCTAAAACGACATCGACACGGAGCTTGGTCGAACTCATCGATCCTTCGCCCGCCCCCTTTCGTCAGGCGCCGCGGGACGCGGACTCATGGGCGGTTGCCGCTTCTGGATCGTGGGTCGTTGCTCTGGACAACCTGTCGGCCATCCCGCCGTGGCTGTCGGACTCGTTATGCCGCGCTGCGACAGGCGACGCCATGGTGAAACGGTCTCTATATACCGATGCCGATCTGGCTGTCATCAAGTTTCGTCGATGCGTGATTATCAACGGAATCGACGTCGGCGCCATCCGACCCGATCTGGCAGAGCGGCTAGCGATCGTCGAGCTGCGACGCATCGACCCCAGAATGCGACAGTCAGAGGCCGAGATGCGACAGCGGTGGGAAACAGCTCTACCAGGTATTTTTGGCGGACTACTTGACTTGGCTGCCTCCGTTCACCATCGGTTGGAGACCATCACAGTTGAGGACTCGCCCAGGATGGCGGACTTCTGTCGCACGCTGGCGGCCGTGGACGAGATCTTGTCGACTAATGGCGTACGCCGGTACATGTCGCGCGCCAATCAGTTGTCTGAGGACAGTTTGTCCGTCGACCCGTTTATCGAACAGCTTCGCTCGCGGACATTAGAACCTGCTGTTGGTCAATCCGGCAGTGATTTGCTGATGCTGCTCACACCGGTCAACGACGACTGGCAACGACCGAGGGACTGGCCGAAGAACGGTCGCGACGTTTCTGGGCTGCTGCGTAGGCACGCACCCGCTCTACGCAACCTCGGATGGGTGATCGAAGATGATGGCGCGCGCAACCGCAGGAACGTACTGCTGTGGACAATCTATCCGCCGTACAAAGATGTTGTGGCTCAGCGAGCCTCGCAACCCTCGCGTCTCTCGCTTACGCAGATCAGCGAGAACGCGAACTTCGACCGGAGTCAGCAGAAAGTTTTGAATGCCGACGCGAAGGCTGGCGAGGGTCGCACGGCGGCAGCGTCTTGACCGTGCGCTGTGGTGCAGGGAATCTGGTCCCCAGATAGTTGATCGCATACCATTTCATCCGGTCTGATGATGCGTCAACACCGGCGAAGCGTCGACATGTGGCAGCTCGCCTCGGTGGGGTGGCTGGGTCCTAGAGCTCATCCTGAATCGGCAGCAGCAGGGCGATGGCGTGACCATCCTCCGCCCGGATTTCGAATGAATCCCCTCGTTCGACGCTCAGGAGCACTTCGTCGAAGTTCTCTAGGAGGTCCTGCATTGCAATGATCTTCACGATTGGTCCAAGAGTATGAGGTCACCGGTTACATGCCCGAGAGCAGTGAAGCACCGTGAGGCCAAAGACTGCCGCAGGCGCCACTCTGGCATTTGCGTCGGTCTTGTATCAGCCGGCGGAGCAGGTCAGGGCGTGGGAGGGCACCAAACTTCCTGGACTGCTCTGCAATCCGCGACAGCTTGCGGGTCTACGACCTCGATGTCGCGAAGCACGGATTCACAATCACCCAAGGAGCACCCATGGTCGGTCAGTGCCTTCATCCAACTCACCAGCACGGTCATTGAACGAGTTCCATCCTCGGAAGATCCGGTAGCCCACGCACGACCAAACGTGGCGGCCGCACTGTCGAGAAACGCTCTGTGCACCACCCGATATGCTTTGTCGAACTCCGATCGAGCCATCCAACCGTAGGCAACTAGTTGCGGCACACCGATTTCGCGTTCGATGATGCTTGGGCTCGCAAGGCGAAGGGCAGCGCTCCACTGTTCACGAGCGGTAGCCGGGTATCCGGGTGGCGAAGTGGGCTGAAGCATCAGCAGGTACCGACCGCCTTCCGAGTAATCGGCCCGTCGCCAATCTGGGTCTCGCCCGGGCACCGCTATAGCCGGGGGCGCATGCAGGGTCGTGCGGTCCCAGGTCGGCGGCGGAGGCTGTAGCGAAGCAATTGCGCACACTCTTTTTAGTGCTGAGCTGAGCTGTCTCAGCCTGTTCGCGTAGTCCAGCAGGGGATAACTCTTTAGTGGGGTGTAGTTGCCGCACAGCTCAACCCCAGTTTGCACGTGGAACTCGCGCGTCCAGGCACATGCTTGATCGACGACGTTCGCCAGATACGTATGCTGCCGCGCGAGCTCGGCGCGCCAAGCTTCACCATCTACCTCCTGAGGGAGCGAATCCATTATCAGGATGAACCGCCTGCAGCGTCGAAAATTGCAGTGATCCAGCCGGTTCCCCGACTGTCGAGGTAGGCATGTGCTGCGGCGTAGATCATGTCTTCCAGCGGCAGGTCCGCCTGCATTGCCCCGCAGTTGTCGTCAGCTATCCACCCCAGGACCACCTCAAGCGCCCGGCAAATAAGCCATTGCCCCCTGTACTCTGCACAGACGGTGTCAGTGCGTTCATCTTCCCAACCCGGCTGCACCATTCCGATGCTGAACCATTGCTGCTGAACCGCTTCGGCGAAACGGGCGCGGTCCGAAGCGTCTACTCTGCCGTCAGCTGCAGCCGGCCATACCGAGTCGAAGTTCGGCGGAATTCGGGGGCCACCGTCGGCGACGATCGCAAGGCGCGCGTCGGAAACGATTGCTTCCGTGACCAGTTTGGCGGCTCGCTGGGTAAGCCCTCTGGCACGAAGTTGCGCTACACGCTCGAAAAGGTCGGGGTACTCCCGCTCCAATCGGTGCGGAGTATTCGCGGTGGCGATAGCGTCACGTTTTCCGATTGAGGCGGGCATGGACATACCGGAGCAGGTGGCCCATTCAGTGCCCCAGCGTTGCGCGGCAGTCATGAGCGCTGTTACGTCCGACCAGGTGGTCGCTGCAGCGGCTAAGCGCCAGCCAGCCGGCTCCGCGGCCTTGACTTCTGCGAAGGCGATCAGTGTCGCAGCCGGATCGAGATTTCCGATCCATCGGCTACGAAAGCCCTCTCCAATAGCTTGGTCAGACCAGAGCATCCGCACGCCCTTAGGGACCACAATCCCCGCGGGGACGTAACCCGCACCGTGATGTGTCAGCGCCACAACATGCCGATCGCCAGCCGCTGAATACATCAGGCCGACGGCCCACAGTGCGAAGGTTCGGCAGGATTCGGTGGCGTACAACAGTTCCCACGCCAACCATTTAACCGTCTGTAGATCACTCGACTCGTTGCGCCGCCGTTCCAAGTCCCGGGCCGCCGCGGCCGCTACCCGGGACGGCAGCGTCGCGGCGGGAGTTGTCAACGCTGCCGTCGCGACCGATGCGGCGGCAGGCGCCATTGAGGTGTGAGCGCCGCCAATCAATGGGACAGCACCGGCGGCCGGTGGAATTGCGGCCGGAACTGAAGGCGGCGGACCCAGCGGCCCCGGGGGCAGCAAGGGTGCTGAAACCGCTGGATAGGGATTAGTACTCGACACTACCTGCGGCCCGGCAATAGACGCTGGCACGGCACCCGTGGTCGCTCCTATTAACGGATGCCAGATTCCACTCGGAGATGCCGCCGGCTGCGCCGGCGTCGCAGTGGCTACGACAGCAGGAAAGCTAGTCGTCTGAGCGCCGGTGACCGATGACAGCGGCGCAGGACCACTTGCAGGCATGAGCCCTTGCAGCGCGACAGCAGGAGACGGCGATGCAGATACTGCCGGTCGTACCAAACCCGACTGCGACATTCCTCCAGTGCCCGATCCCGATAGCGGAGATGCTGAACTTCCCAACGCGGCCAACAAGCCTATGGATGAGGAACGTCCTGGTCCGGCGAGGCCTACCCCACTGCTTCCGATGTCACCAACCGCGGCTACGGACGCAGGACTGGAGCTCTGCGCCGGGGGGTGCGGTGACAGCGATGAAGGACCAGGGGTAGGCCCGGTGCTGACCCGCGGCGCAGTGTTACCAGACCTGGATTCGGCATCAGACGGGTCTGGCACCGAAAGACGAGGCTGCGTATCGCCGGTCTCCACTGCTGCCTCGGGTGGACGCTCAGGCGATTCGTCGGATCGCTTATCGGTCGACCGATCGTCATCGGCGGTACTAAACGGACCGCCATTCGGGGGTCCCTCCGGCAGAGGCGTAAATCCCTGGACGAATTGCACAGTTAGAGCGCGGATCTCATCGGCGGCCCCTACTGCGATTCCTCGCGCCCGCGCAGCAGCACTGGTGATGATGTTGATAGCGGTGGGACTTCTGCTCGGCACGTGTACCAGTTGTTGATGTGCCTCAGCATCAATCGTGTCAATCATCAGCTCAGCACTCATCTGGATCGCCGCAACACTCTGCATCAAATCAGCGGCAGCCTTATCCGCGTCGGCCTTATCGTCGGCCCGAACCTGAATACGCCTGTAGGCAGCGTGCATTGCTTCGAAACCATTTGACTGCGCCACACCGACAACCTGCAAGCCGTGCAAGGCGACCCGGTGAGCATCTACTGCAGCCGCAGTCGCCATCGCCAGACGACGTTGAGCAGCAGCCCGTCCTTCAGATTGCTCGCGGGTGACCGGCCATACATCGGGCGCCACGATGAAGCGTGAATAGCTACGAGCGGGTGGTGAAGCGGCCATTAGCCGGCCCCCGTTTCTTCGCAGGCACTTTCAGCGGCCCGCAGGGCACTCGAGTACTGATCAACCATGTCGTTGGAAACGGATGCGGGTTCACGGCGCAAATCTGCGTCGACCACACCCACGATCGACCGCCGGACATCAGCGAGCGCATCAATAACTTCTCGTGGTACGCCTGGACCTAGCCGGGTGGCCATATAGTTCAACTCCGCACCCACCGCGCTGAAGTAGTAGCCCTGCACCCCCAGGCTTTGTGATGACTCCCAGTCATTGGCCCGGTCGACGCGATCGATGAAGGCGCCACGCGCAATCCCAACACCGCTCTTGAAGTTCCTCAGGCCAACACACGCCTCAATTGCTGCGTCGTGTTTTTCTGAGGGCTCCGCAGCAGACGTGGACGAGGTCGACGGCCTTGTCGCGTGTTCAGACTGCCCACTTGGGAAGATCTTGAGACTCACAGCGAGTGACATGATGGCAACGACGGTGCTAACGACCGCGAGGTAGAACGCCAGCTTGCTCACAGTCACTCCACCACGGATCGAAGCTGTGTCGCGTTCAGTTCATCAACGACAACAAGGGAATTCACTGCTGCGGCCGCTGCAGTGCTTAATGCTTCAACCCGCAGAAGGAGCCCCGCCGCGTGACCCTGCTGGGCAGCGACAGAAGTGAAGTCTGCGAGGCCGGCTGCGGCGTCGATGATGGACAGACTGCCGCTAGCGATTGGACCGGCCGGTTCGACAGACGCGGCGTCTGAACCGGCCACGCCAGCTGCCGCAATTCCGCCCCGCGCGGTGGCCGGCTGCAGATCTAGACGCTCCATGACCCATAAAGTACCGCTTCGCACAGACACTTCGCCACAGCTGAGCACACATTCGTTTAGCAGATACTCCCAGTTCAGTGGGCTGATCTGCAATTTCAAGCAAACAGGACACTGGCAGCCGCGTCATGTCCAGAACGTTTGATTCCAGCCGAACTCTCATATGTCAGGATCAGTCACGCTGGGATTGATGCCGCCGCCTGTTTGCATGGCCAGCAATGCCCCATCAAGTGAAGGCGGAACACGACATGCGTCGCATCTGACGGGGTAGCGCCGAGCCAGGGTACGCGTTAATTCCTATTTGGATAGACCACTTTGGCGAGTTCTCGGGCGGCCTCAAATGTGCTGCGGTCCAACTCTTTACGCCGTGCCCGCTCAGCCACACTCGACAATAATATCTTCATGGCATCCGCGTTTCGGAGCGCGAATTCTACCGCGTCGCATGCGGAACGAATTACCGGAGCGGTGGCACCGTGTTGCTGTGTACCCGATGCACTTCGGACGGCAGCACGAGGAACCTCGACGATGCGAATCGGTTCTCCGTGCCGCTGTGCTGCTGTACGCGCGGCCGAGGCGTCTCTGCGGCACGTGTCAGAGCAATAGCGACGCGGACGCCCCCGCCGGGAAGTGACTTCGGGATCTAGCATGACCGCGTCGCAACGGACGCACCGGTTCGGATCTGATGTCGGGTAGTTGTCCGCTGCGATCGGTTGATGATGGTCAACGCCAACTGCGCTATGGCTCCCCAGACTTGCGCCGTTTGCGCGGAGGGCCGCGGCGTTTCGAGACTCCGTTGCACGCTGCGCGCTGCCCTCGTCAGCACGCGCTCTGCGAAGGACATTTTGGAGGTCGCGAACCTCGACCTCAGCGAGAGTAGCGATCGACGCGATCGTCTGACCGCGGTCCCTCATCCGCCCAGTAACCGTTTGCAGGTTGACGAAATGACTCACACGCTTGCGGGCTGCGTCCGTGCGCACGTTTTCATTCACTTGATCGAGGCGCACACTCTCCCAAGCGTCAACGGCGCCCAGCCGCTGGAGCAGCACACGAACCGAGGCGGCATCGTCTACATTGGCGCGTTCAAGGCTCGCGCGTTTCTCGTTCGCCCTGCGCTGCGCTTCCACCGCACGCTTGCGCGCCCGCAACTTCTCACTTCCGCTCATAGACGCAAACGTAGGACGGGCCGCGCGCTATCGTCCACCACCACAGCCACATTCGCGAGCAACTAGGGCTGGCTGCTCGGAATCTCCGAACTGCCTACGATGCCACCGCGCCGTCTACGCAGGGAGAGTCGGTTAATACACCAGTCAGCGGCAAGCCGATTAACCGTCAGTCGTCGACGGTTGTTTCGCCCTCACGGCGGCTGTAGTTGCCGCGCGCCGCGCGCCTCTCTGCGTCGGCGACGTCAGCGTTGAACGTGGCGGCGAACTCTGTGTACTTGACGTCGAGCAGATGCTCGTCAGGCGGCGCGGGTTGCACGGCGGCTGGATTTGTGAGGGCGTAGTAGGCGTAGCGGCTGTCGAGACGGTTTTCCGGCACCAAGGTGATTAGCCGTGGGGTGAGGCCGCACTCTGCCGCCAGGTTCCAAAACTCTTCGATGGTGAAGGTGGTGGTCGATGCGAGGTTTCGGTCGTAGGCTGTCCCGGCGAAGCCGCGGGTCCGACGATCGCTGGTGTGGTACTTGATTTGGACCAGCGCCATGCCTCCGGGGGCCAACACGGTGCGGGCGATTTTAAGGATGGCCCGTACCGCGTTCGCGCCCGTCGTTAGCTCGATCACGTATAGACACAGGAAGACATCGCAGCTGCCCGCCAATCCGACGGTGGCTTGTTCGGGGCAGGCGAGGTCGATGCGCCGTGTCTCGACGGGTGTCGTGCACGTCGCGCGGACTTGTCGGACGCATTCGTCGAGGTTTTCTTGGGAGATGTCGGCGGCGATGAACCGCTGCGCATGGGGGGCGAAAGCCACGGCGTTGGCCCCGCCGCCGGCGCCCCACTCCATCACTTTGTTCGGGCTGGGCGAATTAAGGGCTCGGGCGAAGGTTTCATAGATCTTCCAGTGGTCGTCACCGACCTCCAGCCAGGCTTGATCACCGATTCCGTTGCGCCAGTGTGAGTTCGCTTCCCAGGCCGATCCTGTGGGCGCCGACCAGTAGCGGGCGGCTTGCCCGGCGATCCGGTTCCGGAATCGCCGCCTTCCCGCTGCTGCCAGCGCTGCTGCCAGGATTCGCTCGCCTCGCACTGCCACGTCGATACCTCCGGTCAAGGACTTGTTTCCGGTTGGGCTGACAGTAACCGGCCTTCCCTGGACGTGGCCGCCTTCGACGCCGGAGCGACCCCGCACCAGTCGCCGCACTCTAGGACTCGATGATCATCCCGCCGATTGGAACGGGTGTCGCGTCCACACCAGTCAGCTAGGCAACCGGGCGCCGACGATCGCTAGCGGCACACCACTGCGCCTCCAGTGACACCTCCGGGCAGCTTGTGGGCCAGCCAGCGCGGGGCCGGTGGCTGAGCGGGCAAGGAATCCTCGGACAGCTATCTGGAGGCTCTTGGCGCTGCTAGAGGGCACCACATTGTGCGGCGCTGAACCCGCGGTGGTGCGCGCATCTGCAATGATCGAGCGAGCGGCATTGTGCAAGGAGGGGGCCATGGCGAGGTCTGACCTGGTGATTGATCTGGTCGAGGCGCAGCAGCGTGGCGACGTCGCCCGCTTTCGCATGCTGGTGGAGGCGATCATCGCCGAGGAGCGCAATAATCAGCACCATCTTGTGGCTGATCGTCTGTCTGAATTGATCACCACTGCCGGTGCTCGCAGCCTGCTCGCCCGTGATGACACCGCCCGCCAGGTCGCTGATCTGGTCACCGAAATTGTGCCTAAGCGGCGATTGTCAGAGGTGCATCTGGCGCCTGCCGTCACGGCGGCGGTGACCGAGATCATCGAGGAGCATCACCGTAGCGAGCTTCTCCGCAGCCACGGCCTGGAACCGCGTAACCGCATCCTTTTGGAAGGTCCGCCTGGTAACGGTAAAACCTCGCTTGCAGAAGCGTTGGCAGCGGAGTTGATGGTGCCGTTCTACGCCGTGCGTTACGAGGGAGTTGTATCTAGCTTTCTTGGAGAGACAACGAGTCGAATCGATCACGTTTTCGAGTTCGCAAGGACTCGGCGCTGCGTGCTCTTTTTCGACGAGTTCGACACCATCGCAAAGGAGCGCTCCGACGCGCACGAAACCGGCGAAATCAAGCGCGTCGTTTCGACGTTGCTCCTACAGATCGATCGCTTGCCCTCCCACGTCGTCGCCGTCTGCGCGACCAACCATGGCGAACTGCTCGACCGCGCGGCGTGGCGCCGCTTTCAGGTGCGGTTAACACTGCCTCCCCCGTCGCGCATACAGGCCACGGTTTTTCTCGAGCAGCTGCGTATGCGGCTCGGCGGGAACCTCGGTATGGCGCCGCGCACCCTCGCCGACAAGCTTGCGGGCGCCAGCTACGCCGACATTGAGGAGTTCGCGCTGGATGTCATGCGGCGCTATGTGTTGTCGCTACCCGATGGCCGTGTCGAGGATGTGGTGCGCGAACGGCTCAAGCAGCGCAACGCCATAAGGGAGATGTGACCTCTCCGCGTCCACCGCTGTCGTTCGGCGCCCCGGTGACCGGGCCTATACCTACCGGCGCGCCCCGCTTTCCTGGAACTCGCATCGCCGGACCGGAACCGGCCCGGCAAGGGCAGCGGCTAGCACCACAGTTCGCCGCTCTCCAAGAGGCTCTGCAGGCTGGGCGCGTCGACGTGGACGGTGACACCAGTGAAGCCGATCCCGAGCTTGTGGTGGTCTTCGACCTCGCCGCACCCGTAGCCGAGTTCGCGCGAGCCGCAGCCCGTGTGCCCGGCCTGGAGTTCCTCCTCGAAGTTGATGGCGACGAGTTCGCAGCCGACGACGACTTCCACGCCGTACGCGATGGCGAACCGAGCGACGATGCCGTGACCGACAGTTTCTATGTTGTGATGTCGAACAGCCAGGCCGTCGTTGAGCTCCTCACCCTCTTCGCGCGATGGCAGGAGAACCGCGATGCAGCAATGCCTTTCGGGTTAGCGCCCTTACGCGAGGTCTTTTCGCTGTTGCGCGAGGTGAGGCGCTGGGGACCCCAAGATCGGGTCCGTGAGACCGGTCTGCTGGAGCGCTGGCGCGAAGACGTCGCCGTCGTGGGACAGTCAGCTACCACGGCCCGCGTCGAAGTCGAGCTGTGGTTCCGCCGCGATGCCGCCCGCCGGGCGGTTGCCGAAACGACTGTGCGGGAACTCATCACCGCAGCCGGCGGCCAAGTCATCACTCAATCGACACTCACCGGCATCGGCTATCACGCCATTCTCGCTGATATCCCCTACAGTCAGGTCGAAGCGGTCCTTGATCGCGGGCCCGACGCGATCGCACTGTTGACTACCGACACCATCATGTATGTGTCCCCGGCACGGCCGATGACCTTTCCGTCAGCAGCGCCCTCCGACGAACCTGTTGAGCCCGAGGTGTTTTCGGTGAAGCCCGTCGACCGACGTCCACGGATCGCCCTGCTCGATGGCCTGCCGATGGCCGGTCACATCGTCCTCTCCGAACGTCTGATCATCGACGATCCTGACCAGATCGCTGCGTCCTATACCGCATCACAGATGCAGCACGGCACCGCCATGGCGTCGCTGATTTGCCACGGCGACCTCAACGCTCCCGGCGAATCAACACAGCGCCGCGTGTACGTGCGGCCGATCATGCAGCCACACCCATTCAGTGGCCAAGGCGAAACCGTGCTGAGGGACCGGCTATTAGTCGACCTCATCCACGAAGCCTTTCGACGCCTGTTCGAGCGACACGGCCAACACGATCCTGCGGCTCTCAGCGTGAGAATCGTCAACTTGTCCATCGGCGACCCCATCCAGATGTTCGTACGCCGAATCAGCCCCCTAGCGAAATTGTTGGATTGGCTCGCCCACACGTACAACGTGCTGATCCTGGTCAGCGCGGGCAACCATCCCATTGATGCCGACATCCCCGCAGCAGCGCTGCTCGATGTATCCGAACTACGGCGCGCGGTGGGCACCGCCATGTACGCGCAGGCGCGCCGTCGACGACTCCTCTCCCCCGCTGAGGCGGTGAACGTCATCTCCGTGGGAGCCCTGCATGCAGACGCCGCGACCACCCCAACCAGCGACACGGTGCTCGACAGCGCCGACGCGGGAATGCCCGCGCTCTACAGTCCCGTGGGTTTCGGCCACCGCAACTCGGTAAAACCGGAGATACTGCTGCCCGGCGGTCGAAGTCTGCACCAGCGTCCGCCTTCGGCCGAAGGAACCACGACCTTGTATCCGGCGGAAACAACGATCACCGGCCCCGGTATGCGCGTCGCCGCACCCGGACACGGCGGCGCGCTCAACGGAACGGCCTATCTGCACGGAACCAGCAATGCCACCGCCCTCGCGACGCGCACCGCCGACCACATCTTCGATGTGCTTGAAGCCCTACAGTCCGCCGACGGCGAACCACCGTTCGCCACCGCCGAATACCATCCTGTGCTTGCCAAGGCTTTGCTTGTTCACGCCGCATCCTGGGGCGCCATACGCGAGGGGCTGACCCGCACCATAGGCGGCGGCGCCGATCTCAACCGTCGTGACATCTCTCAGCTACTTGGCTACGGCGCCATCGACGCCGAACGGATCGTCACAGCCGCGACCAACAGAGTTCTCCTCCTCGGCGCCGGGTCCATCACAGCCGACCAACGCCAGACATTTGCACTGCCTCTGCCGGCCAGCCTGGCTGCGACGACCGACTGGCGACGGCTGACGATAACCCTGGCCTGGCTTTCCCCGGTCAACACAGCGACGCGCCGACATCGTATGGCCCGTTTATCTTTCGAGCCGCCGCGTCAGCCACTGGGAGTCGAGCGCCTGGAAGCTGAAGCGCGCGTGTCCCGCAACGGTACGGTTCAACACGAGATTCTTGAAGGTCAGCGGGCCGTCGTGTTCACTGCCAGCGATGCGCTGGAGATCAACGTCGACTGTCGCGTCGACGTAGGACGCCTGGCGGCACCAATTCGCTACGGACTGGCGGCGACACTTGAAGTTGCCCCAACCATTCGTGCTGATATCCACCAGGACGTTCGTCAACAACTGCAAATACGACTGCGCACCAGGACACAGTGACACGCGTAGTCCCGGCGACAATCTGAGCCGTTTCCGGACGCGAACAGCGACGTGCGCTACTGCCGCATCGGCGAGGTCTCAAGAGAAGCCGGTGTTGGTTATCGCCGAACGGCGAGGGTTGAGACGCGCAGACCAAGGGTCGCATCGAGCCATCTACGTAGGGCGGCAGTAGTTGATGACGAATGAATCTCGTTCGTATTGAGATGTGGCCTCATGCCGCCAGTGTCGAGGGTGGCGCTGTCATCCTGGTTCGGTGGCGCCTAGGACAGCGAAGAAGACCGACAGCCGGTTAGCGGCTCGGCTTGCCGCGCTCGCCTCACTAGGCGCTTCTGTCATCCATTTCGCCGTCGTTCCCGCCCACTGGCAGGAATGGATGCCAGCGGGCCTGTTTTTCGCTGGCATCGCGCTGTTCCAACTGTTGTGGGCGCGGCTAGTACTCACCCGTACCACCACCCCGGTGCTGGCCCTTGGCATCATGGTCAACCTTGCCGTTATTGCGCTTTGGTCCGTGTCGAGAACCGCGGGAGCGCCGCTCGGGCCCCACGCCGGTCAAGCCGAACTGATCCAAGCCGCGGACCTATGCGCGTTGCTGCTTCAGATCTATGTCGTCATGGGCGCTGGCTGGGTCTGGCACCGCGGCCTTCAAGGAGAACCGGTGCCCGCCTTCGGCAGTGCCATGGTGCTCCTGGGCGCGATTGGGATCGTCACGTTGGCGTCCACAGTGGGCGCTGCCTCTGGTCTACGGCACGGCCACCACGCCCCAGCCGGCGCTGAAGCAGGGGCTCATCACCACGGACCTGGTGCAGGGCAGACTGACGACCATCACAGCCATCCTGAACCATCCCCTGCAGCGCCCGCTGGGGAGCCCGCCTCCGATGGTCACGGAACCAGTGCAGAACACGTCGACGACCATGACAATCACGATCCGGAGCCGACGTCTCCCCCGCCTGCCGTGCGCCCAGTCGAAGCTCCTGCGCCTGGCGCTGGCTCTGGCGGCGCGCCTGAGCAGGCTACGCCCGTGCCCATCAGCGAGCCGCTTCCGGCAGCGACGCCGCTAGACGACCACCAAGACCACGACCATGTGCATTGACCTACGCCTGAGTGGCCAATCCACGGCCTGACGGCTAGTTTCCGCCCGTCAGGTCTGCCCGCCCGATGGCGTCGCCCGGATGACGCAGGATGTCGAGGGCCGACATTCCGATGCCGTAGGTGGATAACCATCGCCTCGGCCGGACCGCGATGAAGCACAGCTCAGCACTCTGAGAGACGATGCGCTCCTCGGCGACGAGAATGCGACGGAGGAACCAGTCCGCATGGAATGCCCCTCGCGCGTCGGCGTTTTCGTGGTTCAGTATTTCGGCCGACCCCGCGAATTGGATAGCTGCCGGCGGCATCATGGGGAGAAAGCGGTGCGGCACGGGAATGACGAAGGCTACCTGTGGTCGTCGTCGAATGTTTCTCACCTTGATGTTCGTAGTCCGGGTCGTGATGTACAACGTCAGGTTTGTGCCTTCACCGGCCGCTGCGTACGTGACGGCCGTTGCGTGGGGGTTGCCGCTGCTATCGAGCGTCGACAGGGTTGCCGAACGACCGTCGTCGAATCGAATTTTCGACAGTGGCGAGGTCGGTCACTGGCGCTCCTTGCTCCGCTTCCCGGCTCCGACTGGGCGGCTTGTCGATCAGCTACACGCCGTCTACGGCGCATCCGAAGGTACCGGCGGTCGACGGATAACCGAGAACTTCGACCGGCGACTGCATTCGCTCATCTTCGTGCGAAGCTCCACTTGGTTGGGAGCGGCGATTCGAACTTCACATGGTCGCCGGATGCTCCACATGGCGGGCCGTCTCCTAACGGTTGAGAACGGCACGGGTGCTCGCCTCGGGCGCCAAATCGAGGCGGCGCAGAAGTTGCGCGTTGAGCGCGACGACGATCGTTGACAGTGACATGAGGATGGCGCCGACCGACATGGGCAGCACGATGCCGATGGGTGCCAGCACGCCAGCAGCCAGGGGCACTGAGATGAGGTTGTACCCGGCGCCCCACCAGAGATTCTGTTTCATCTTGCGGTAGCTGGCGCGGGACAGCTCGATGACCGACAGCACCGAGCGGGGGTCGGAACTGGCCAGGATGACACCGGCGGAAGCAATGGCGACGTCAGTGCCGGCACCGATGGCGATACCGACATCGGCCTGCGCCAAGGCGGGGGCATCGTTGACTCCATCGCCGACCATGGCAACCTTCTTGCCCTCGTGTTGCAGGGCAGCAACTTTCGACGCCTTGTCTTCGGGGCGCACCCCCGCGAACACCCGGTCGATGCCCAGTTCATGGCCGACACTATTGGCGACGGCTTCGGCGTCGCCGGTGATCATGACGACGTGCACGCCGAGCTTGTGAAGCGCATCGACGGCTTCGCGGGATTCGGGGCGGATCTCGTCGGCCAAGCGCAGGCCGCCGAGCACCTTTCCGTCGCGGATGACGTGCAGAATGATGGCGCCTTCGTCGCGCCACGCGGTGGCCGCGGGAACCTCCTGGGCGCCGACTTCTTCGAGGAGTCGGGGGCCGCCTACTCGGATTTCGTGCCCGTCGACCGTTGCGGTCACACCGACGGCAGGAGAGGATGAGAAGCCGTTGGCGCGCGGTACGGTTAAGCCCCGATCCTCGGCGGCTTTCACGATGGCCCGCGCCAGGGGGTGTTCACTGTCGGTCTCGGCGGCTGCGGCGAGCGCGAGCACGGTGTCGCCGTCGTCGTCTCCGGACGCCTCGACGGCGGTGACGGTGGGTTCGCCTTTGGTCAGGGTGCCGGTCTTGTCGAACAGCACGGCGTCGACAGTGCGCATACCTTCCAGGGCCAGCCGGTCTTTGATCAAGACGCCGCCTCTGGCGGCGCGTTCGGTGGCGATGGACACGACCAGTGGTATCGCCAGGCCCAGCGCATGAGGGCAAGCGATGACCAGCACGGTGATCGCTCGCACCACCGAGGCATCGGGGTCGCCGACGATCGTCCATGCCGCCGCGGTGATCGCGGCGGTGATCAGGGCAAACCAGAACAGCCAGCCGGCGGCCTTGTCAGCGAGGCGCTGGGCACGCGAGGACGAATTCTGCGCTTCGGTGACCAGGCGTTGGATTCCTGCTAGGGCGGTGTCGTCGCCGGTGGCGGTGATCTCGACCCGAAGCCCGGAATCGGTGGCGACGGTGCCGGCTGTGACGGGATCCCCGACGCCGCGGGTAACGGGCCGGGATTCGCCGGTCACCATGGACTCGTCCATGTCGGCGCGTCCATCGACGATCTTGCCGTCGGCAGGGATGCTGCCGCCGGGTCGCACTACAACGACATCGCCGACGTTCAGGTCGGCCGGCGAGACGGTGACGGTGCGGTCGCCGTCGATCTTCTCGGCTTCGTCGGGAAGTAGTGCGGCCAGTGAGTCCAGCGCTGAGGTGGTCTGGGCCAGCGAGCGCATTTCTACCCAGTGACCGAGCAGCATGATGACGATGAGAAGTGCGAGTTCCCACCAGAACTCCAGCTCGTGGTGGAGCAGGCCCAAGCTCGCGCCCCAGGACGCGAAAAAGGCGACGGTGATCGCTAACCCGATCAGGAGCATCATTCCTGGTTTGCGGGAACGGATCTCGTTCAGCGCACCGGTGAGGAAGGGGCGGCCACCGACGACGTACATCACTGTCCCGAGCAGCGGCGCGATCCAGCGTGCGCCGGGGAAGTCGGGGACGTCGTAACCGAGCAGCATCGCGAACATGGTTGAGAACGCGACGACCGGTATGGCGATGATCAGGTTGATCCAGAAGAGTTTGCGGAATTGAGCCACGTGGTCACCGCCGTGGCCACTATGGCCGGTGTGGCCGGTGTGATTCTCATGACCGTGGTGTTCACCGTGTGGGTGGGTGTCAGGGTGTCCGCTGGGGAATTGGTGGTGGGCCTGCCTGTCGGGGTGGGATGTTGCTACGCCGTGATCATCGCGGTTTGTCATGTTCTTTCCTTAGGGGACTTCGCGTTTCAGTCGACGCGCATTGATGATGTGGGTGTTAGGAACGCACCAAGCGGGCGATGGCTTCAGAGGCTTCTGTGAGTTTGGCGTCAGCGGCCGGTCCGCCGGTGGCGGCGGCGTCACGGACGCAGTGGCGAAGATGGTCGTCAAGCAGTGCCAGCGCGACGCCTTGGAGGGCTTTGGTGAGCGCGTCTGTTTGGGTCAGGATGTCGATGCAGTATCGCTCCTCTTCGATCATTCTGCTGATGCCGCGGGCTTGGCCTTCGATGCGCTTCAACCGCTTGAGGTATTTGTCTTTATCGGTGATGTAGCCGTGGTGGGTGGTGCCTGTTGATGGGCAGTGCCTGGTGTTGTCGGCGTGGGTCATGACGCTTTCCTTGTGCGTGGTGGTGACTAACTTCGGGTGTCCGGCGAGGAGTGCGCGACGAGGGTCGCGGTCATGCGACGGCGGCATACTTGTCGGGGTCCCGGTCGAACCGTGGTCCGCATCCCTTGCAGCAGAACCAGTAACGCCGACCGCGGTAGTCACGGAATAGTCCCGCCGCTTCGGCGACCGTCTTGTTCACCGGCGTGCCGGGCATTACAGGGCAGGTGGTCTCGTTCTGCGATCCGAGGTCAAGCAGGTTTCTTACCGTAGGGTCGATGGCTGAGGTATCGATTTTGTCGGCTGTGCCGCTGCAGCAGCAGCCGGACGTGGAGTTCTGAATGTCGGACATTGGTTCTCCTCACAGATGGCGGTGATTTAACTGGTGGTGTCGGCGGAAGTGGTTGTGAAGCGGCGCAGGCGCAGGCTGTTGCCCACCACGAAGACGCTGGAGAATGCCATTGCGGCTCCGGCCAGCATCGGATTGAGCATGCCCAGTGCTGCGACGGGGATCGCTGCGACGTTGTAGGCGAACGCCCAGAACAGGTTGGTTTTGATCGTCGACAGTGTTTCGCGGGACAGCCTGATCGCGTCAATGGCGCTGCGCAGATCACCGCGCACCAGGGTGATGTCGGAGGCCTCGATGGCGACGTCGGTGCCGGTGCCCATCGCCAGACCGAGGTCGGCTTGGGCGAGGGCGGGCGCGTCGTTGACTCCGTCGCCGACCATGGCGACCGTCTTGCCTTCGGCTTGGAGGCGGGCGATGACGTCAACCTTGCCTTCGGGCATGACTTCGGCGATGACGTCGTCGATGCCGACTTCGGCGGCGATCTGCCGAGCGACGGCTTCGTTGTCGCCGGTGAGCAACACGGGGGTCAGCCCTATGTCGCGCATCTGCGAGATTGCCTGTGCGCTTGTCGGTTTCACGGTGTCAGCGATGACGAGTACACCGCGCGCCTGCCCGTCCCACCCGACCGCTACCACCGTCTTTCCCTGGGCCTGCGCGCGGGTCTTGGCGTGGGACAGATCTGGGCTGAGGTGTTGCGCCCAGTCGGCCAGAAGTGATTCGCGCCCAACGACGACGGCGTGTCCATCCACGATGCCGTGGACGCCTTTACCTTCGACATTCGCGAAGTCCTGCGGAACGGGCAAGGCGTGGAGTTCCTCGGCCGCCGCGGCGGCGACGGCTTGGGCAATGGGGTGCTCGGAGGCGTTCTCCAGGGCGCCGGCCAGTCGAAGCAACTCCGCGCGTTCGGTTTCCGGCGTTGTAATGACATCGACCAGCGTCATTTTGCCGGTGGTGACGGTTCCGGTCTTATCCAGCACCACGGTGTCAACCTTGCGAGTGGATTCGAGCACCTCGGGACCTTTGATCAGCACGCCGATTTGTGCGCCGCGACCGGTGCCCACGAGCAGGGCGGTGGGCGTGGCCAGCCCGAGGGCGCAGGGGCAGGCGATGACGAGGACCGCGACCGCTGCGGTGAACGCGGCGGCGACTGAGAATCCCGCGCCCAGCCAGGCGCCGAGGGTGATCAGCGCGATCGCGATGACGATCGGTACGAAGACGCCGGAAATGCGATCGGCCAGGCGTTGCACTTCGGCCTTGCCGGTCTGGGCGCGTTCGACCAGCTGGGCCATCTGGGCCAACTGGGTGTCCGAGCCGACGCGAGTGGCCCGCACCAGCAGGCGGCCGCCGGCGTTGACGGTGGCACCGACCACGGTGTCTCCGGCAGCGACTTCCACGGGTACCGCTTCGCCGGTCAGCATCGAGGCGTCGACAGCCGAGGAACCGGACACCACCACGCCGTCGGTGGCGATCTTCTCCCCCGGACGGACTATGAACTCGTCGCCAACCACGAGTTCTTCGATGGCGATCTTCGTTTCCGCCCCGTCGCGCAGGACGGATACGTCTTTGGCGCCCAGGTCGAGCAGGGCTCGTAGTGCCGCTCCGGCCTGCCGTTTGGACCGCTTCTCGAAGTAGCGTCCGGCCAGGATGAACGTGGTTACGCCGGCGGCGACTTCGAGGTAGATGTTGGCGGAGCCGTGCGACGGTGCCAGGGTGAATACGAAGGGATGCTTCATACCTGGGGTGCCGGCGCTGCCCAGAAACAGCGCATACAGCGACCATAGGAATGCCGATACGGTGCCCAGGGAAATGAGGGTGTCCATGGTCGCGGTGCCGTGGCGCAGATTGGCCCAGGCGGCCCGGTGGAATGGCCAGGCTGCCCACACGACGACGGGGGCCGCCAGCGTGAGCGACGCCCACTGCCAGTACGTGAACTGCAGCGCCGGGATCATCGCCATCGCGACGACCGGCACCGTCAGGACGGCCGAGGCCCTCAGGCGGTGCCGCAGCGACGCCAGTTCGGGGTCGGGGGTGTCCACGGCGTGCGGGGTGTCACCGGATGTGTCGGAGGGCATCGGCGTGCCCGGTGTCGGGAGCGCGGCGGTGTAGCCCGTCTTCTCCACCTCGGCGATCAGCAGCGCCGGATCGTATCCGTCAGGCACCGTGACGGTGGCCTTTTCCGTCGCGTAATTGACTGTCGCGGCCACGCCGTCGAGCTTGTTGAGCTTGCGCTCGATGCGGTTGGCGCAGGAGGCGCAGGTCATTCCCCCGATGCGGAGTTCCACACTCGAGCCAGACACCGGTGTCGATGTCGTCATGAAGCCACTGCCTTTCAGTTTCTGATTCGGACGGGATAGCTCAGTGCCCGCCGGCATGGCCGGCGTCACGCGACGGCTCTGGCGCGGGCTCGTTGGCGCCACCGGGTGCGGCGTCGACGACGAAGCTGGCGGTGTGCACGGTGTCCTGGACTTTGAAGTCGAGGTAGAGCAGGTAGCGCCCGGCAGTGGGTGCGGTCGCCGCGAACGACACCGCAGGCCCACCGGTGCCGCCCGGTACCGGCTCGGCCCCCTCAGGGTGCACATGCAGATACGCCAGGTCTCCCTCACGCAAGGCAACGAGATGGCCGTAAGCCCCCAGGTAGGGCTGCATGGTCATCACCGGCCGGCCGTCGCGCGTGACTGTCGCGGTGAGTTGGCGGGAGACGCCCGCGGTGAGTGCACCGTCGAGTTTCACGGTGTATCCGGCGATTTCATCCACGGTGCGTGTGGCACTCGGCACCGCCGGGACGAACACACCGGCCACCTGCACGGTTCGGGTGAGGGTGAGTTTGGCGCTGCCCGCCCCTGCGGGTTGGAAGTCGGTGAACACGCGGTAGGTGCCGGCGGCGTTCCACGTCCACGGCGTTGACCACGTGCCGGTGGCCGCGTCCAGCCATGGGTGCACATGGGCGAAGTGCTGGCCGTCGGAACGGACCACGATGAGGTGCAGCTGCTTGTCGTGCACGGTCGCGTAGTCCAGCAGCGGCGTGCCGCCCGGGTCGACGATGGTGAAGCTCAACGTTCCACGATCGTCGGGTGCGCTGGGGGACCGCACCGGGCTCAGGACATATCCGCCTTCGGCCAACGACAACCCCGGCGGATCGGCGAAGGGAACGACTGGCGACGTCTGCTCGGTCAGCGGCGCGCTGTGATCCGCTGCAGCATCGGAAGTTTGGGCCTGGGCAATTGTCGCCGTGGTATCAGGGACGACCGCTGCGGCGGTGACGTATGCAGCCGTGAACGCCACTGCCAGTCCTGCACCAAACGCTGTCAATCGCCCCGCGGCGTTCATGCGACACGCACCGCCGAGTAGCCGGCCTCGTCGACGGCGTTGAGGATCTGCGCGTCGTCGACGGGACGGCTCGACGTCACGATCAGGATGCCGGTCTTGGCGCTAACTTCGACGTCTTCAACTCCGGCGACCTCGCTGACCTCTTCGCGCACCGAGAGCTCGCAATGTCCGCAAGTCATCCCTGCGACGGCGTACGTGCTCGTGCTCATCACCGATCTCCTTATCCTCGACGGGTGTAGATACCCCTACCGGGTATACGTAAGAGAGCATATACCCCTTGGGGGTATGCTTCAAGGGCTACTTTCCGGGGCCGCTGGTGTGGTGTCGACGCGCGTAGCGCTATCCCGGAACGACGGAGGAATCAGTTGGTGGTGCGCGCGTTACACGTCGGAGATGATGGCTGGCCCCTCATGGGGGAGGTCGTCGGCCGCGGCGAACTGATCATCATGCTTCATGGTGGGGGTCCGGATCACTACAGCATGCGACCGCTTGCTGACCGGCTCGCTGGCCGGTATCGCGTTGCGTTGCCTGACATTCGAGGATACGGAGCATCGCGTTGTCCCGACCCGACGTTGCACCGATGGGATCAGTACGTCAGCGACGTCATTGCGATCATGCACGCGCTCGATGACACCCGCGCCCACCTTGTCGGCGCCGGACTGGGCGGCACTATCGTTTTGCGGACGCGCCTCCAGCACCCCCGTATCGCCCGGTCGGCGGTGGTCATCAGTGCTGAAGCGATAGAGGACGATGCGGACAAAGCCGCAGACACCGATCTGATGGATCGTTTCGCCGAGCGTGCCCGTTCCCGCGGTCTGCAGGCCGCCTGGGAATTGTTCATTCCTGATCTTCAGCCGCTGATCGCCAACCTGGTCGCTGAGGCTATTCCGCGCACTGACGCCAACAGTGCGGCGGCCGCAGCGGCAATCGGCCATGACCGCGCCTTTGCAACGCTCGATGACCTCCGGCGCATCGACACTCCGACACTCGTCATCGCCGGCGACGACACCCGTCACCCCGAGTGCTTGGCACACAGCCTCGCCGACGTCCTTCCACGAGGGGTACTGGCCGAAGTTTCGATGTCCCGCCAATTCCTCGACGCTGAGGACATGGCACACGCTTTCGGCCCAACGATCAGAGGGTTTCTTGCCGCCGCGTCTGGCGCAGACGCTGAAGGCGATCGGCACTAATGGCATAGCCCATAAGGGAGAACCGAGGTGGCGCGACTGGCCCGGAGCCCATCAGCCGCAGCAGGACACTCTCTTATCGGCCTTGATAGGTTGGCGCCCGCCGATGACCTCAATAAACGTGCATCGAGCGATGCACTTGACGATCGACCGCGTGGTTGAACTTATTAGAAGCCGCCGGAATCTCTCTTGCGCCTTCATGCGTTCGCCCTTTCCAGTCGAGGGGTTACCCGCGCGGGTACAACCCCAAGCTACCCCTGGGGGGTATCAGAACATAACGTCGGTCCCATTGTTGATCGCGATTCTCTTGTAATCGCAATAAGTCAGGGCGTCGATAGCGCGCGCAAGTAACCTCGTCGCTGCAGATCGGTGTTAGTCGAGCGGTGATGTCGATCTATCGCGGAGTTCGTTGCCAGTATCGGACCGTGCCCCCGGGGCGTCCTTGCTGGGAACGCAGCAATCACGCCCACTAGCGATCGTGAGCACCGCCTCGTGGCGAGTACTCCGGCTGGCGGCGATACCACCGGCTTTCCCGTCGGCGACACCGGCCGCGTCACGGCAGGGTTGATGACGCCGATGCCCATTCCCGACGATCTTTTGCCGCAGCCGTCACCAGTAGATGAGCGCCGCCACGGCGACCGGAGACGCCAGGCTGGTATCCCCTGTGGAGGTGTCAGGGCTCGGTGGTGAGCCGGTCGAGTAGCGGCCGTAAATCTTCGGCCAGTAGTGCCATCAGGTACACCGCCGCGACCCTGTGCTGGCGGTCCAGGACCATCGTGGTGGGCACCACGCTGGTCGGATAGTTACGTCCCAGGGTGATCAGGCTGCGCAGTGAGGGGTCGAAGATGGAGGGATATTGCACGTTGCGGTCGGTGACGAAATCGCGTGCGGTGTCCCGGTTGTCGCGGACGTCGATGCCGAGGAATTGCACGCCCCGATCGCGGTACTCGGTGTACACCGTTTCCAGTTCCGGTGTTTCGGTGCGGCAGGGCGCACACCAGGAGCCCCACACGTTGATGACGACGACCTTGCCGGTGAAATCGGACAGCTGGATCGGCTCGTCGGTGAACAGGTCGGGTCCGCTGAGATCGCCGATCGTGCCCCGTGTCGAGGGTGGGTCGTAGAAGATCGCGGTTTGGCCGCCGGGTGAGACGAAGTCGAAGGTGCCGCCTTGGGCGACGGCATCTTCGCCGGTGGTGCAGCCGGTGACCGAGGCTGCGGCGACGACAACGGCTGCCATGACGGCGGTACATCCCCTGAGGCTCGGCACGAAAATTCCTTTCGATGACCACGTTGTCGCCGATTGCACCGCCGGTGTTCCTAGCTGCCTAGTTTTCAAAGGCGAGGCCGCTGACCAGGATGAAGATGCCCAGGCCGACCAAGACGATCGGGAACAGGACGTGTTCCCAGCGTTCGAGGACTTCGGCGATCGGGCGGCGGGTGGCGACGAATCGGGCGGCGAGGACGAGGACCGCGACGAGGGCGAGGAAGACGCTGCAGTAGGCCACCACGGCCGCAGGTCCCACGCTTAAGAAGACCGGAACGTAGACCCCGATGTTGTCCCCGCCGTTGGCGAAGGTGACTGCTGCGACGGTTAAGATACCGACGTTTTTGCCGGCCACCTTGGCGTCGTCGTCATCGTCATCGTTGCCACGCCAGGCTTCCCAGGCCGCCCACAGTCCCAGGGCCAGGGGTATGAGCCCGAAGTACGGGATGACCTCTGGGGGAAGGAACGCTCCGGCGCCCAGTGTCACCAGCACCGCCGCGCCCAGAATCCCCGCAAATCCGAGGTATTGGCCTGCGGTGATCCGGGCCGTGGTGCCGCGTTGTCCCGCGCCGCGGGCGAAGAACAGCGAGAGCACGATGATGTCGTCGATGTTTGTGGCGATGAACAGGCCGATGGCGGGCAGGACCGACGACACGATCACCGGCCTGGCCTGGTGTTGCGTGCGGTGACGCTGGCCTGCCGAGGCGCGACCACGCCGGTGTGGTGGGCGATCACGATGGCGCGCCGACCGGCGCCGCGCGAGTGGGGCTGGCTGCCGGATCGGCCGGCGCGGCGGCCAGCGGTGTGCTGCGTCCGGCCCGCACACCGTTGGCGATGACCACGATCTCGGCGAGTTCATGGACGAGCACTACGGCGGCCAGCCCGAGCACCCCGAACAGGGCCAGCGGCATCAACACGGTGATCAGGCCCAGGGACAGGCCGACGTTTTGCAGCATGATCCGCCGCGCCCGCCGGGCGTGGCTGAACGCTTGGGGAAGGTGGCGCAGGTCTTCGCCCATCAACGCCACGTCGGCGGTTTCGATGGCCACGTCGGTGCCCATCGCGCCCATCGCGATCCCCACGTCGGCGGTGGCCAGCGCGGGGGCGTCGTTGACGCCATCACCGACCATCGCGGTGGGGCGCTGAGCCCGGAGCTGTTCGATCAGCCGCGCCTTGTCCTCGGGGCGCAGCTCGGCGTGCACGTCCTCGATCCCGACATCGCGGGCTAGCGCCGCGGCGGTGGCCTGGTTGTCGCCGGTGAGCATCGCCACGTGATAGCCGTCGCGGCGCAGCCGGGCGACCACCTCGGCGGCCTCAGGCCGCAGCTCGTCGCGCACGGCGATGGCGCCGATCACTTCGCCGTTGTCTTCGACGAGGACCGCGGTGGCCCCGGTCCGCTGCATGCGGGCGACGTCACCGGCGAGCGGCCCGGGGTCTAGCCAGCCGGGGCGGCCCAGGCGGATGCGGTGCCCGTCGCGGTGGCCGGTGAGCCCGGCGCCGGTGACGGCCTCGACGTCGGTGGCCGGGATGACGTTATCGACGGCGGCGAGGATCGCCGCGGCCAGCGGGTGCTCGCTGCGCGCTTCCAAGGCGGCCGCCACAGCGAGCACCTGGGCGCGGGTGGCGCCGTCGGTGGTGGCCACATCGATGACGGCGGGCCGGTTCGCGGTGAGTGTGCCGGTCTTGTCCAGGGCGACGCCGCGGATCTTGCCCAGCCCTTCCAGTGCCGCACCGCCCTTGACCAATGCGCCGAGCTTGCTGGCGGCGCCGATGGCGGCCACGACGGTGACAGGTACCGAGATCGCCAGGGCGCACGGTGAGGCGGCGACCAGCACGACCAGGGCCCGCTCGATCCAGGTGGCCGAGTCCCCGAGCAGGCTGCCGATCCCCGCGATCAGCGCCGCGACGATCATGATCCCGGGCACTAGGGGTTTGGCGATGCGATCGGCCAGGCGTTGGGAGGCGCCCTTGCGGGACTGCTCGGCCTCCACGATGCGCACGATGCGGGCCAGTGAGTTGTCCTCGGCGGTGGTGCTGACCTCCACCTCGAGTGCCCCGGTGCCGTTGATCGACCCGGCGAACACCTCATCACCGGGCCCGACCTCCACGGGAACTGACTCGCCGGTGATGGCCGAGACATCCAGCGCGGTGCGGCCGTGGCGGATGATGCCGTCGGTCGCGACACGCTCACCGGGCTTGACCAGCATCCGGTCACCGATCTGCAAATCCGACGGCGCGACGGTCTTTTCGGCGCCGTCACGCAGCACGGTCGCCTCGTCGGGGACCAGCGACAATAGCGCGCGCAGTCCGCGGCGGGTGCGGGCCAGCGAGTACTCCTCCAGTCCCTCGCTGATGGAGAACAGGAAGGCCAGCATGGCGGCCTCACCGACCTCGCCGAGGATCACCGCGCCTACCGCGGCGATGGTCATCAGCGTGCCCACCCCGATTTTTCCCGTCGCCAGCCGCTTCAGGGTGGACGGCACAAAGGTGTAGGCGCCGGCCAGCAGCGCCACCGCTTCCAGCGCCAGGACTACCGGCTCGGCGGCGTCGAGGAACCCGGCGGTCACCGCTGCCAGCAGCAACACTCCCGAGAGGGCGGCGAACTGCAGTTCTTTGATCTGCCAGAGCCGCTCGGGCACGCGGTCCTGCTCGTTGGCGCCGCGGGGTTCTTCGTTGCCGCAGCCGCATGCATCGCTCATCGGCGGGTCTCCTGCGCATCCGTCGTCGCGTCGGTGCGGCCGCGGGTCCCGTAGGTCGGGCACAGCGCCACCTGGTTGCCGGTGGCAGCCAACAACGTCTCGGCCGCGGTCATCAGATCCATCAGCTCTGGTCGAGTCAGCGAGTAGAACACCTGACGGCCTTCGGGACGGCCGGTCACCAGGCCGCACTCGCGTAGGCACGCCAAATGCGCCGACACGGTGGACTGCGCCGCCCCCAGCAAGCCGGTCAGGTCGACCACACGCGCTTCGCCTTCAGCGAGTCGCTCCAGAATCGCAAGTCGTGTCGGGTCGGACAGGCTGTGAAACAGCGCTACCGCCGGTGTGAGGTCCGCGGACGGCTGCATTGAGGATCTCGCCGTTGTCATCGCCATAGAGCGATGATAGCGTTTCGACACCATTAATCGTCAAATCATGGTGATAGCGCTGTCAGGCGTTTACTTGGGGGGTCGGGACGGCACGACCTCGGGCCACCAAAGCGCTCAGACAATGCAGTTAGCGAACCAAGCGACGGAATACCTCAACGCCGTTGTCGACAAAGAAAGATGGTATGCGCAGTGTTGATGAACCGAGCCGAGACCTGGCTGGTGAATTCGCCGCCGCGGCGCTGGCTGCAACGCGTCTATGAGGTGCCGGCGCTGTTGCGGATTGGCGGCCGCCTGTTGCCCGGCACACGAGTATTGGAGATCGGGTGTGGGTCCGGGTACGGCTCGCAGCTGATCTTGGAACGGTTCGGGGCGGCCACCGTGGACGCGGTGGATCTGGACCCGGTGATGATCGGCCGCGCCGCCCGGCGCCTGGCCCGCTACGGGGATCGGGTTCGGCTGGCCCAGGGCAGCGCGACCGACTTGCGCACCGCACTGGATGTCGACGACGACAGCTACGGCGCGGTCTTCGACTTCGGGATCGTGCACCATATCCCGGACTGGCGTGAAGCGATCACCGAAGTCGGCAGGGTTCTGACACCGGGCGGTCGGTTCTACTTCGAGGAAGTCACCTCCCACGCGCTGGCGCGCTCCACCTACCGGCGGCTGTTCGATCACCCCACCGGCGACCGATTCAGCGCCGAACAGTTCCTCGATGAACTGGCCCACTACGGCCTGGTGGTGCTGGGATCGCTCACCCGAGTCCAGGGTGACTACCTGCTCGGCGTTGCGGCCAAGCCGGTTCCCATCGGGGGTTGAGCGGTGATGGCAGTTGCTGGGCTGGCGCTGTTCGCCGCCATGATGCTGGTGATGGGCGCCTTGCGTGCGGTCATTCAGCGGCGCCGCACCGGCGAGATCGGCACGCGGCGCACCTTGCGCCCGGATGGATCACTGGAGTGGTGGGCGCTGGCCGGAACCGACCTCGGCTGGCTGACAGTGGGCGTCGCCGCACCCGTCGCCGACCTAGCCGGTATGTCGCCGCTGGCATTCCTGGATCATTCGGTGCTGCGCGCGGTCGGTGTCGCGGCAGCGGTGCTGGGCATGCTCTTGGGCTTCGCCGCTCAAATGGCGATGGGCGCGTCCTGGCGGACCGGGATCGGCGAGGCAGAACGCACGACTCTGGTCACCACCGGCGCCTTCCGAGTTGTTCGCAATCCGATCTTCGCCGCCGCAACTGTCACGTTCCTCGGCTTGGCGCTCATGGTGCCCAACGCGGTGGCGATCGCCGGCCTAATGGCCTCTGTGATCGGCATACAAGCACAGGTGCGCTTGGCCGAAGAGCCCTACCTGCGCCGGGTCCACGGCGTGGCCTACACCGACTACGCCTCCCGCGTGGGTCGCTTTCTGCCCGGGCTCGGACGCCTACAACCCGAACACCAACACTGAAGCTAACTGATGGGGCAAAACGGGCGTATCCGCGGCGTAAGTCGCCGCGCCGGGATCGCGGACCTGCGGCCCCGCCCCACAGACCAACGTCGCCGCCAATGAGAGGACGATCAAAGTGACCGAATGTGACAGTGTTCAAGCGACGTTCGCGTTCGTTGACCTGTCCGGATTCAGTGTCCTGACGGAAATGTGCGGGGATGAACAAGCCGCCAGTCTGGCGGGCCGTCTGCTTGCCGTGGCCCGCGAGTCGCTCGGACCGAGCGTCACCATCGTCAAGACGATGGGTGATGCGGTCATGCTACGAGCCAGCGAGACCGAGCCGATGGTGGCGACCATCCTGCGACTCGCTGACCGCGCCGCCGAGGAGGACGGATTTCTTGCGCTGCGGGCCGGCATTCACCACGGCAGTGCGGTCCAGCGCGACATGGACTACTTCGGGCACGGCGTGAATGTGGCGGCGCGCCTCACAGCGCTGGCCGGAGCCGGGCAGGCTGTGGTCACCGAAAAAGTTCGCCGGGCCTACGCGCAGCGCGGCCTCTCGCTGGAGCCATTAGGAGTCAAGCAACTTCGCAACATTGCGACACCGATAGAGGTCTACGCGGTGGGCCTGGCGGCGGCCCGCTATCCCACCGACCCGGTGTGCCGGGTGCGCGTCGACCCTGCCACGGCGGCCAGCTCTCTGCGTCACGCCGGTCATGACTGGTGGTTCTGCTCACCGCAGTGTGCTCAACGATTCGCCGCCGCACCAACGCAATACGCGTAGGCTAAAACAATCAGCACTCGCCACCCGCACGGAATCACTCAGGACTGAGAGATCGGGCTCACCAGCGGGGCGAGTCTCAAATCGAATCGGCGCTGCTGGCTTTCACACAGCGTCCTGAGCCTGCTTCCATGCGGTGTAACCGCCGATCAGATCACTAACGTTGGCGAATCCGTCGGCCCGCATCATTGAGGCGGCCACGCTGGAGCGCCAGCCGCCTGCGCAATGCACCACGATCGGCTTGCCCCTAGGGATTTCTGCGCACTGGGTGCGCAGCTGGGCCAGTGGGATGTGCACCGCGCCGGGAATCGTGCCGACGTCGCGTTCGCCGGGATTGCGGATGTCGATCACGGTGACCGCATACTCGGCTCGCAGCCGGTCGAGCTCAGCGACGCTGACCCGTGGCGCCGGTAGAACGAGATCGGTCAGCTCAACCGGGAAGGCACCGTCAGTGCCGACGGTGAGATAGCCGATCACGTTGTCCGAGCCGATGCGGGCCAGCCGCATGGCCGCGGTCTGCTCGTCACCGGGATAGGTGATCAGCGCAATGTTTGCGCCCACCTCAGCGACCATGCCGCCGGTTTCTGCGAAGCGGCCGTCGAAGCCGACGTTAACCGATCCGCGGAGATGGCCGGCCGCGAAGTCATCAACCGACCGGGCATCCACCACCCGAACGCCGCCCTGCAGACCGGCCCGTAGCTGAGCCGCGGTCACTGGGGGAATCCTGCGGTGCTGATCCAGCAGTGGGTGAACCCGCTTGTTCATCGCCGCGTCCATTGAGAAGTACGCGGGTGCCGCGGGCTGGCCGCGGGTGATCAGCTCGACGAAATCGGCCTCGGTCATCGGCTGCACCGACGGGTTGGTGCGGCGTTGCTCGCCGATCGTCGAGGTCAGCTCGGCCGAGAGGTTTTTTCCGCACGACGAACCCGCGCCATGGGCGGGCATCACCGTGATGTTGTCGGGCAGCGCCAGCAGCTTGTGGTGGATGCTGTAATACATCGCCCGAGCTAGGTCGGCAGTCGAGCCGTCACCCAGATTGGCCAGGTCCGGACGGCCCACATCGCCGATGAACAATGCGTCACCGGTCAGCACCGCGACGGGCTCGACGCCGGAACGTTCACGCACCAGGACGCTGATCGATTCCCAGGTGTGCCCCGGGGTCGAGAGGATCTCCAGATCGACCTCGCCGAGCGAGAGGTGCTGCCCGTCAGACAACCGGCGGATCGGGTAGTCGGTGTGGGCGGCCGCGCCGAAGCCGATCCACCCGCCGGTGGCCTCCACCAGCTCCAGGTGGCCCGAGACGAAGTCCGCGTGAAAGTGGGTGTTAATGACGCCTTCGATCGTCAATCCGTGCTTGGCGGCGTCGTCGAGGTATTCGGTGATGTCGCGGCGCGGGTCGACAACCACTGCGCGCCCGGTGGTTTCGTCGCCAATCAGGTACGACGCGTGCGACAGGCACTCGATGTAGTACTGCTCCAGAATCATCGTCTTTCCTTCTCTACGTTGGGGCTCTTCTGCCTCAACTCGGGACCCTCACGCATTAAGCAATGATACCCGAGGGGGTATTCTTTTTCGGAGGTTGCGTATACCCGGAGGGGTATGTGTAATATGAGTACCAACATACCCCCGGTGGTATCGCACGGCAAGGGGGCGGCTACGACGTCAACTGGGAGGACGACATGACGGTGTCGAACACTGCGATGTGCGGTTTCGCTGCGAGGTCGCCGACATGACGGCCCTGACCGTCGTCCTTGCTGTAGTCGTGGGAGTCTCGCTGGGACTAATGGGCGGGGGTGGCTCGATCCTGAGCGTCCCGCTGCTGACCTACGTCGCAGGACTGGACGTCAAGGAGGCGATCGCAAGTTCGCTTCTGGTCGTCGCCGTCAGCAGCATGGTCGGCGTCGTCACTCATATGCGTGCCGGGCGCGTGCGGTGGCGCGTCGCTCTACCATTCGGCGCAGCGGCCATGGCCGGGGCTTTCTGCGGCGGCCTACTGGCCGGCGTCATCCCCGAAACGGTGCTGCTAGTCACCTTCGCAGTGATCATGATCGCCTCCGGGATCGCGATGCTGCGCGATCGCAAGACAACTTCCGGCGACGAGGCCCGGCAGGTGCAGGTGGCCAAGGTGGCCGTGCTCGGTGGCGTCGGCGGTGCGTTGAGCGGACTCGTCGGCGCGGGTGGCGGCTTCCTGCTGGGACCTGCGCTGGTCCTGCTGGCCGGACTTCCGATGCCCGCCGCGGTCGGTACCTCGTTAGTGGTGATCGCGATGCAATCGTTGGCCGGTGTAGCCGGACACCTGACCGGCGTACAGATCGACTGGAGCCTGGCAGCGATGGTCACGGCCGCCGCAGTGGTGGGCGGTCTGATCGGCGGACGGCTAACCGGCAGGGTCGAACCCGAAGCGCTGCGCAAGCTGTTCGGCTGGTTCGTCTTGCTGATGGCAGCGGTGATCCTCGCGCATGAGACAACCCCTGTGGTCGGTGCCGCGTCGTTAGGCCTGACCACCATCGGCGCAGCCGTCTATGTCACCTGCAGCTGCACCAGGTACTGCCCGCTGCGTCGGACCATCCGCGCTCACATGAAGCCGGCTGCGGCGCGGTGACCGCTGTAAGCGCGCGGGAAGCATACCCCCGCGGGTACTGTTGAACCCGGTGAAACCGCAGGAAAGGAATCCACAATGGTGGGCGACGAAGACAGCATCGCCGCAGTACTAAATCGGCTGCGGCGCGCTCAAGGACAGCTCGCCGGCGTGATTTCGATGATCGAACAGGGACGCGACTGCAAAGACGTGGTTACCCAACTCGCCGCCGTCTCGCGGGCCCTCGACCGGGCCGGATTCAAGATCGTCGCGACCGGCCTGCGCGAATGCATCACCGCTGACGGCGGTGAGAGCGCAAAGCCGATGACCGAAGCCGAACTCGAGAAACTCTTCTTGGCACTCGCCTGACCTCCCAAGTCCACTTACGTCACCGATCCTCTAGTGCTGCTTGCCGAACCACGGTGGGGGTCAGATTGGGCCGATCCGAGGTGGCAGCCGCCGGAACCGGTGAACGGGTAGAGCAGTTGGGCAAGGTATCCGGTGGGATAGTCGGGTTTGGCGGCCATGCCGAGCTGGGTGGAGTCGAAGCGGCGGGCGGGGTCATACGAGAAGGTACGCATCAGGTGGTCCCACACCAGGGTGAACAGCCCGAAGTTGACGTCACCGATGCCGGCCCATTTGAGGTGGTGGAAGCGGTGTCCTTCGTTGAGGGCCAGGACGTATTTGGCGGGGCCGATGCGGTAGTCGGCGTTGGAGTGCTGCAGCAGCAGCTGTATCGCCACCGCCAGGGCCAGCGCTGAGGCCACGTCGACGGGCAGCCCGATCAGGATGAGCGGTGCCACCCCGGCGGCCATCTCGACGGTTTGGTGCAGGGGGTGTTTCATCAGGCCGTTGAGGCCGTAGAAGCGGGTGATGCTGTGGTGCACCGCGTGGAAGCGCCACAGCAACCCGATTTTGTGGCTGGCCAAATGCACCACGGTAATGCCGAAATCGGCGACCAGGATCGCGGCGAGGACTTGTGCGACGAATGACCAGCTGTGCGGCCACAACTGGGGCGCGGGGACGATCGCGGCCAGCAGCGGGATGGCGGCGACGCTGGCCAGGATCAGGGTTTCGTTGACCGCGACGTGGATGCGGTCGCGGGTGGTATCGGCGCGGTCGTGGTTCCACTGCGGGTCATACGGGATGATCCGCTCCACCAGGAACGCCGTCGCGATCGCGGCCGCCAGAATGATCAGCAGCCAGTACTTCGGGGCGCCGGCGGCGGCCACGGCGATGCCCGCGCCGTTGAGGCCGATCAGCAGGAACGGGACGTAGCCGTAGCGGGCCACCGCCTGGACCGCAGTGATCACCCTCGTCGATGTCGGAGAAGAAGTCGTACCCATGCCCTCGATCGTCGCGGCCACCACCGTGATGAGGCTTGAATGATTCGGCTACCCGCTGTCGAGATCCCAGGACACGTGCCGGCTGAGCACCGAGGGCGGCAGGCCGAACATTTCGCGGGTGGTACGGGTCAGGTGAGCGCTATCGGCGAACCCCGCCCCGTGCGCCGCGCCGGTCAGATCATCCCCGGCCTGAACCCGGACGATCGCTGCCCGCAAACGCGACCACAACACATAACGCCGCAGCGGTATGCCGACCTGCTCGGTGAACAGATGCGTCAATCGGCTCGCCGAAAGGTGAACCAAACCCGCGAGTTCCGTGCCGCTGACCGGTCCTGCAGCCACCAGGTCAGGCAGCAGCCTCAACGCCTCGCTGACGGCGGGATGCTGTACCGCGATCGCATTGTCGGCGGTGGCGGGCGCCAGGTGCGCGATCAGCTCGTCCACCACCGCGGCCAGCGCCCGTCGACGGGTCGAACTCAGCACCGGGGTGACGGTCCACCCGGACCGCACGGCACGGGAGTGTGCGGCGTGTCCCGGCGCGGATTCCGGCTCCAGGAACACCACCGTGCCCTCCTGGGCGCCGACCTCGATCCGGTGTGGTGCGTCGGCGGGCACGACGACCTTCGTGCCCCGATGCCGGTCGGCGTGCTCGTCGAGCACAGTCAAGGCCGTAGTCGCGTTGATGATCTGAACGGCGTGATGCGCGTGGATATCAGTGGGGCCGATCGATCCGGTGAAGGCCAACACCCCCGGCCGCAGCAGCGCCGCCCCGCCCCAGCGCAACGCGGCAGCGGCATCGCCGCCAGGACTATCGTTCGCCACAAGCGATGATAGCGTTTGGCATCGATCGTTGGCTGGTGCTGCCTCCCCGGAACGCGCTGCACTGGTCACCGCGCGCCTGTTTGGGTGGGTGCGCAAACCCATCTTCTCCGCGCGGCTGGTGGCTTGCCTCACCCCTAGCGCTCATGGTCCCCAATCTCCTCGCTCTCATCGGCTGGGGCCTGCCTGTAGCCAGCATCCAGACGTAGGCACGGCTGACCGAAGAGCCCGCGCAGTGTTCACGGCGAACCAAAAGACCGCTCCGTCGCTACGATCGGACGCTTACTGCTTGGGACGACTGCGCGCCCTGGCGCCCCACGAGCGCGAAGACGTGCCATCGACCAAGCCGGTGAAGCTCACCCAGTCGGGCTTTATCGAATCTTCATAGAAGGACTAGGAAAGCCAAACGACTGACGAGAAGACTTCACGTCGTGAACGGTCCACCGTCGCCCGCGTCCGGCCGGTGCGGCGCGCACACCGCGGTGCTCAGCCCGTTAGCCGGTCACAACAAACCGATTCGGAGAATCTCATACATGCCGCAGACAGGCCGCCTACCCATGTTTCGAGCCACGGCGCAGTGGCTGCGGACGGCCGTCCTGGCGATGGCGGTGCTGCTGATCGCGGCCGCTTGCAGCTCGTCGCCGGCCGCCGCGCCCCAGCCCGAGGTCATCACTGATAAAGGCACCCCGTTCGCCGACCTGCTAGTCCCCAAACTGCAGGCGTCGGTGACCGACGGAGCGATCGGTGTCGCGGTGGACTCCCCCGTTACCGTGTCCGCCGGTGACGGCGTTCTCGGCCAAGTCTCGTTGACCAACGAAGCCGGCGAACTCGTCGACGGACAGCTCAGCCCCGATGGCGTGTCCTGGTCGTCTGCCGAACCGCTGGGCTACAACAAGCAGTACACCCTGCATGCCCAGGCCCTTGGACTGGGCGGCGCGACCACTACGACAGCGACCTTCGAAACCCACTCGCCCGACAACTTAACGATGCCCTACGTCCTGCCCAACGACGGGGAAACGGTTGGCGTGGGCCAACCCATCGCGATCCGCTTCGATGAAAACATCACCGACCGGATTGCGGCGCAGCAAGCGATCAACGTGACCACCACCCCCCCGGTCGAGGGAGCCTTCTACTGGCTCAACAATCGCGAAGTACGTTGGCGCCCAGCCGAATACTGGAAACCGGGAACAAAAGTAGAGGTGGCGGTCAACGCCTACGGCGTCAACTTCGGTGACGGGCTGTTCGGTCAGGATGACGTCACTACCCGGTTCACCATCGGTGACGAGGTCATCGCCACCGCCGATGACGCCACCAAAACGATGACTGTGCGGCGCAATGGTCAGATCGTCAAGACCATGCCCATCTCCATGGGCAAAGCCAAGACCCCGACCGATAACGGCGCCTACATCATCGGAGATCGCTACTCGTTTCTGGTAATGGATTCGTCCACCTACGGAGTTCCGGTCAACTCTCCTGACGGATACCGCACCGAGGTGGAGTGGGCGACCCAGATGTCCTACAGCGGGATCTACGTGCACTCTGCACCGTGGTCGGTGGGCAGCCAAGGCATCGCCAATGTCAGCCACGGATGCCTTAACGTCAATCCGGCCAACGCCCGTTGGTTCTACGACAACACCCGACGCGGCGACATCGTTGAGGTCATCAACACCACCGGCCCCACGCTGTCGGGGACAGACGGTTTAGGTGACTGGAACATCCCTTGGGATCAGTGGAAAGCCGGCAACGCCAACCTCTGAAACTCAGAGCAGAAGCGGAGACTCACAACCGCCGCCTCCCAGTCACCTCGTGGCACCAGTTATGCGTGTCAGCAGGACGTTTCGCATCACCGAACCGGGTTGCGAACTGCCGAGCGTCACCCAAGCATCGCGCGCCGCGGGGCCCACGCAGCGCAGGTGGCGCAGCCCTTTCCGCTACGACACCTTTGGTTTGCCGTCCTCAGGTAAAGGCGTTTTCACATGTCCGGACCACCTGCTATTTCGTAGTCCCGCCATCGACGACCGACACTGTCAAACACCCATTCGCAAAACACCATTAGCAATTCCAGCCGCCGAAATTCCAGCACTGTAATTCTGTTGCTGGTGTTACTGATGAGGCATATGTGAGTTAGGCTGATCTACGTATTCGCTACGTACATCGTTGCTGCACAGTACGGAACGCTCGGCTTCGCCTTTCTTGGCGAAACCAATCACCGGCGCTCCGACAGCCGAAAGAAAGAACGCCATATGGAACCGATGGCCCGATGCGTCCGCCCGGAGGAAGGCCGCGTATCTGCGGTCGGCTTTCGCCTGACTGGGGTGATCGTTGCCGTCGTCGCGACGGTACTTTTGGCGTGCACGCCAGCAGCCTCCGCCGAGCCGACAGGCGGTCCGTGGGATCCACTCCTGCCCAAGATCCCGAGTGCGGGAGCGCCCGGCGATCCGGTTGCCATCGCCAACGCGTCCCTGCAGGCGACGGCCGTTGCCACCCAGACTGCGATGGACTTGGGACGTAGCTTCCTGAGCAGTCTCGGACTCGTCAGTCCCGCGGCAAGCCCCCAAACGAGCGTCCGCGGCAACCGTCTCTACGGTGCCCAGGCGATCGAATACGTTATCCGCAGGGCAGGAACACAGATCGGCGTTCCCTACTCCTGGGGAGGGGGCAGCCTCACCGGCCCTAGTCGCGGTGTCGACCAAGGCGCAGGCACCGTCGGTTTCGACTGCTCAGGACTGACACGATTCGCCTTCGCCGGCGTCGGAGTACTGTTGCCGCGATGGTCCGGCGACCAGTACAACGCTGGCCGCAAGGTACCCCCCGCGCAAGCTAAACGCGGTGACCTCCTGTTCTGGGGGCCCGGCGGAAGCCAACACGAAGCGATCTACCTCGGCGGCGGAAAAATGATCGAAGCGCAACAAACCGGCGTTCCCATCAAGATTTCACCGGTGCGTACCGCCGGGATGACACCCTACGTCATACGGATTATCGAGACCTGACCCCGAACGCTTCCGCCAACAGCTTCCTCCCACCAAAAGCCTGGTCCGCACCGGGTAACGGTTCAGCCGGCCAGACAGTAGCCGACGCCGCGGACCGTCCGGACATAGCGCGGACAAGACGGGGCGTCACCGAGCTTGCGACGAAGATTGCCGATGTGCACGCCCAGTGCTGACCGCCCGCCGGGCTGCGCTGCCCCCCAGAGGACTTCCTGAAGTCGTCGGCACGTCACGGGCTCCCCTGGATCATCGGACAAAACCCGAAGGATCGCGAACTCCGTTCGAGTCAGCGATATGACGTTGCCGCGCTGATAGACCCGCCGGACCGCCACGTCGATCACCAGATCGTCGACGTGGCGTCGCTGCGCGCCGCCTTCCTCGCTGCGCTGGTGAGAATGCCTGAGTGTCTGCCGTATTCGCGTGCTGAGTCTGTCGCGGGAGCCGATGGGAGCCACTCCGACGCGCGATATCAGTGGCGCCATCTCTGTGTCGGCGAGCGCGACGACGCCGCACTGGGCGGCCTGGCGAACACGGTCAAGGACGACGGCGCCGTGCGCGGATGATCCCAGGCACACCACCACCACGTCGGGGTCATCGCCGCGCACCGCGGTGAGCGCTGCAGCATCTGAGCGTGCGACGTCGACGGCGAACTCTTCGGCGCGCAGGGTGCGGGCCAACATGTCGGCGTAGATGCGCCGAGGTTCAACCAGCAGAACGCGAATGCGCCCAGCGGCTATCGCCGGAGAGGCAACGCTGCCCGAAGCGGGGTGCGGCTCGATGGTCGTGGCAGTCTCCTTGCCAGCGTGGGCCATTCAGGGCGTGACGGCGTCTGCGCGGATGCTGGAACCAGCATATCGCCATCTACGTAGTTACTACGTAGATGGCGATATCGGGTGTCGGACATGTTCGCGTCTTCGGGTGTTCAGCGGGGGGTTTGCGCGCCAGAGGATGTCAGCTGTTCGGGTTGAAGTCGGCCGCGTCGGTCCAGCCGGAACAAGGCGGCTGCGGAGGCCAGCCCGATTGCCGACAGCAGGACCCACAGCAGCCAGGGTTGCCCGAGATCTCGGGCGGCCTGCATCAGCGAGCCGGTGGCCAGATTGCCGACAAGAATGCCGACTCCGACGATGGTGTTGTAGAAGCCGTAGTGCGTTCCGATGAGACGGTTGTTGGCCAACGAGACGACGGTGTCCATCTCGAACGGGAAGACGGCCGCCGACCCGACCGCCAGCACCGCCGTGGCGACGAGTAGCGCGGTCGCGGCGGCGACTCTGCCTGCCCTGGTGTCATCGGGCAGCACGATCAGCGGCAAAAACGACGCCGCGAGGATCAGCATGCCGATCACCAGGGAGCGGCCGGCGCCCCAGCGGTGGGCGAACCATCGTGTGATCCGCATCTGGCCGAGGACGGCAACCAGACCCGAGACCACGAAGATCATGGCGGTGACAACGGAATCGTTGCGCGGAAACAGGTCTCGCGCCTGAAGCGGCAATGCCAGATAGACCTGGAATGACAAAACATACGACCCGATCATGGCCGCCGCGAAGAGCAGAAAGGAACGGTTGGCCGCTACTGTTCGCCAGTCCTGCAGCACCGATGTCTTCTCATCAGGTGTCCCCGCGGCGCGGTGGGGCAATGCTAAGAGTTGGGCCACGGTCAGCGCTGCGAACACGACCGCTGCGGCGGCAGCTGTCATTCGGAAATCGACGAACATCAAGGCCAGCCCGACAAGGGGTCCGGCCAGAATGCCCGCCTGATAGAACACGTTGAACACCGCGAAGGCTTCCACGCGCCGTGGGCCCGCATCGGCCGCCAGATAGGCGCGCACCGCAGGATTGAACAGGGCGCCGGCGAAGCCGGTTGCTGCCGAGGCGATCAGAACCGCCGGCAGCGATTCAGCGAAGACGAGCAGGCCGAATCCTGCTGTCCGGAGGACACATCCGCAGACGATGAGCGGTTTGTAGCCCAGCCGGTCTGCCAGAGTGCCGCCGATGAGAAACATGCCTTGCTGGGAGAAGTTACGTACACCCAGCACCAGGCCGATGGCCCACGCGGCCAGCCCCAACGGGCCGGCGAGGTAGCCGGCCAGGTAAGGCATGAGCATGTAAAAGCCCAGGTTGATGCCGAACTGGTTGATCATCAGCATCCGACTCGGCCAACCAAAGCTGCGGAAAGCTGACAGCAGGGTCATCGTGGCTGCACCTCGGTGGGGTCGACAACGGTGGTGCATCGCGTCCACGCCGTGACTGTCTGGGTCATCGGGTCCTCAATGGTGGCGGGATGCCGTGGGAGCGCTGCGTCGAGCAGGCCGTGGGCGCGGCAGTAGTCGTCGTTGTAGATGGTGTCGAAGTAGCGTTGCGGACCGTCCGGGAAGATCGCTGCGACCGTGGCTCCGGCAGGGCTATTGCGTGCGACCCAGCCTGCAACCAGGGCGACCGCACCGACGCTCCAGCCGCCACTGGCGTAGTGGGTGGCCGCCAGGGTGCGGCATGCCCACACCGACTCCGCGGGGGCAACCCAATGCACTTCGTTGAACGCTTGGTAGTCGACGTTGCCGGGATAGATGCTCGATCCCAGGCCTCGCATGAGCCGAGAAGCCGCGGGCTGGCCGAAGATCGTCGAGCCCACCGTGTCGACGCCGATCAGCCGCAGCTGCGGGTTAAATTCTCGGAGGACGCGTGCGACGCCGGCCGAGTGGCCTCCGGTGCCCACCGAGCACACCAGGACATCAACGGCGCCGAGTTGTTCGTTCAGTTCCAACGCGAGCCCGCGGTAGGCCTCGACGTTATCGGGGTTGCTGTATTGATCGGGATGCCAGGCGCGCGGGTCGGTGGCCAAGATCTTCTGCACGCGGTCACGGCGAGCCTGCTGCCAGCCTCCCTGTGGGTGCGGTTCAGTGACCAATTCGATGTCGGCGCCGAACGCGGCGAGCATATTCTGAATGATCGGCTCCATCCCGGGGTCGGTGACCAAGGTGACGGGGTGCCCGTAGACCGTTCCAGCTAGTGCGAGACCCAATCCTAGTGTCCCGCTAGTGGATTCGACGATGCGGGCGCCGGGGGTAAGTGCCCCGCGGGAGCGGGCGCGTTCGACCATGTGTAGCGCGGGTCGGTCTTTCATTCCTCCCGGGTTGAAGCCTTCGAGTTTGGCCCAAAAACCCCGCTCTTCTGACGTGAACGGTGCGGTGATTCTCAAGACAGGGGTCTGGCCGACCATGGTGGCCGGCCGCTCGTTGCGGCCGCGTTGTGGCTGCGCCGATCGGGTGTGGGAAGTGCGTGCATGACGGATTGGCAGGGCAGGATTCATCGATGAATGTCGCTTCTGTGAGGCCGCGACGAAGCGCGGCGACTGACGGCAGGGAGCGGTCACCGGCCACCGTCGAAGACGACGGGGCCTGACGCTAGCCGATCAGCGGCGCGCGATACACAGGTGGGCGAGCACGTCGCGGCCGGTGCGCAGGGCGCGGGCGTTCCGTGGTGGACCGCGGATAGGCGCCTTCGCCGCCTGGCACCACAGCAGCGGAAGTACAGCCACGACGAGGCCCAGCGCGAGCGCGATCAGGGAAACCGTTCCCCGCGGCAGGATCGCTTCGGCCAGGGTGTCGGGCGTGCACTCGGCGTCGGGTTGGGAGACGTGGGGGTGGTCGAGCTCGACAGACATCGGCGCGCCGACCGCACTGGCGGCCAGGGTGTGCGGTCCGTGCGCAGGTGCCGCATTCACGCCGGGCAGTGCCCACTCGGCTCCGACGATGACGGTCCAGAACGCGATCAACGCCGCGACGATGGCGCGGCGGCGTTGCCCAGAGTTCGCGTCGAAATACTTCACGATGTTGCCGACTGTAGCAGCGGATCGGCGAATTCCGGCTCGGCCCCTGAGCCGATGCCGGGTTGTGATCAGAGCGCGACCGCCGTTGCGCCGAGCCAACCGGCCGTTCCGTCGCACGATCGAATTCGCCCGATGCCCTTGCGAAAACGCCCTTTTGGAGGTTCCGCGAAGGAGATGCAATAGATCGGAGCGCTGCTTGCACCGCAGATCATCTACGGTTTTACTACGTAGATAATTTGCTCTCTATCGGCCCGCGCGCCAAGCGGTGTTTCCTTTGCTGGCGGCCTACGCGCATTGGCTCCACCTGCGCAACGTGCGGCCGGCGTTGAGGCGCTAGTGGTGGCAGAGCACCTGGATGAGAGCGGGTGTGGCGAGCATGGCGGTGATCGCGGCTGTCAGGCAGATGCGGTGGCGCCATCGCACGTGCCGGCGTGTGGGGGTGAGCAGGCGCTGCGCTCGCGCGATGACCGCTGTTCCCGCCGCGGCGAGGCCTTCCCGCGCAGGCGGGTGTTCTCCGGCCAGAGCAGATAATCCAGCCAACAGCGGATGCGTGCCGACGCGGCGCACGGCGGTGTCGTCAGCGCACATCTCCAGCAGTTCACCCACACGATGAGGAGCCGTCGCGAAAAGCGGAAGCCGCGGCAGTGTGCCCCCCAAAGCGCGGAGGGCCATGAGGATGTGGTGGTGGCGCCCCGAGATGTGCGCGTTTTCATGCGCCAGAACCGCTTTGAGCTGTGATCGATTCAACGACTTCATCGCCGCGGAGGTGACGATGATGGCGTTCGGGCGTCCGACCACGCAGTAGGCAGCAGGCCGGTCGGCCTCCACGACCACCACATTGGGATGGTCGGTGGGTCGGCCGACGATCCGCGCGGCACGCGCGTGCTCGTGACTTCGCGCCCGCAGCCGCGACAAGCAGCGACCGATCCGCATTACGACGAACCCTGACGTCAGGGTTCCTACCGCGATGAGAACAACAGAACCGATTCGTCCGGCCATGGGGGTGTGCTCGGAGAAGCCAAACAGCTCCAGGCACAGCGTCACGACCGCGCCCGTACGAATACTGTCCGTCGTTGCGCCGATGACCATGATCAGCGCGACGAGCCACGCCGTCAGCGTCGCGGCGACGGTGGCCAGCCAGGCGGCCACTCCCATATGGGGGCTGATGCCGTGACGGGTCATCCGCCTCAGGACCGGTGGCGCCCACCAGGCCAGCGCGCTGCCATAGAGGAGCAGCCACAGCGCGGCGGTCATCACCGACGCCCCTTGCGCAGAGCCGCCTTCAAACGAGCGGACTGCTCGGCGTTCATCTGCTCAACAAAGAACGCCAGCACCGCATCGGTATCCCCGCCGGCGTCGAACGCGGCCTTCATCAAACGCGCGGAACGCTCCTCGCGGCTCATGGACGCCTGATACACGTACGCTTTCCCATCGCGCTGACGTTGCAACCAGCGCTTGCGGTACAGGTTGTCCATCGTCGACATCACGGTGGTGTAAGCGATCTGGCGCCGTTGAGAGATCTCGTCGAAAACCTCACGCACCGTGACAGGCTCGGCGTAATCCCACACGCAATCCATGACCACCGCTTCGAGGTCGCCGAATCCTCGCTGTTCCATTTGCGCCTCCCGCTCTCCGCGACGAGCTGGCCTCCTCGCGCCCCGAGCTCTTCAGCCCCCAATGTAGCTGCCGAGCTGGGAAAAGCCGCGATACGCCTCACCTCGACCGCATAGGGCGAGCATCTGCACTACCGGCCGCGGCGCGCGAAACTAGCGCCCGTGACGCACGGTTGTAACCGACCCGAGACTGTGACAGACGTTCCTCCTGATACCAAAGTGATGTACGTTCCGTCTACGTACTATTGTGCTACGTACTTAGCTCGGTAGTAGGAATGCCGCGAGTGCCGTTCGGCTTAGGTGCGCGGCTCGACAACGCTCACCCCAGCTGAGGAGATCGATGCGGCGCCTCACTTCTTTCCTGAGTCTCTGCGCATTAATGCCGGCACTAGTGCTCAGCGCCCCGGGTACCGCTGTTGCCGGGCATGACGGCAGCCCCGACCGCGACGACGTTCCCTCATTGGTTGCGGCCTTCGCCGAAGCGAACCAGCGGATGGCCGACGTCGGTAGCGACATCCAGATCAAGCAAGAGGGCGTCAACCGTGCCCTGGTCGAGGCCGCGGCCGCTCGCGACACCCTCGCGCAGGCCCGACGCGACGTTGTTGCCAGCGACCAAGCCCTTACCGACAGCCAACACGCGATCGAGGCCGCGCAACAGCGCTTTGACCGCTTCGCCGCGTCGACCTATACGAACGGGCCGTCGGGTGCGTTGCCGCTGGCACAAAGTCCCGAGGAGATCCTGGCCGGGGCCTCGACCCAGCAGACCCTCACCATCAGCTTTCAGCGGGTCCGCGACGACCTCCTGCGTCGGCAGACCGATCAGGCCAACAAGCTTTCTGCTGCGACGGCAGCGCGGGCGCGCGCCGAGAGCGCCGCCGCGGACGCCCAACGCCGGCAAGACGACGCGGTAGCCGCACTCCGGGACGCCCAGCAGACGTTTACCGCACAGCAACGCGAGGTCGAACGGCTCGCTACCGAACGCGACTCCGCTCAAGCACGACTGGAAGCCGCCCGACCGGTGGCGGCGACAGCCGCCGCGCCCAGTGCCGCGCAACCCGGCACTGGGCCGGCATCCGGCGCTCCCTGGGACCGCGGCACCACGTCGCCGGGGGGCGCCACCAAGGGGGGCCTGTGGGACACCACGCTGCCGATGGTGCCCAGCGCTAACCTGGCCGGCGACCCGGTGGCCATCATCAATGCCGTCCTCAAGATCATGGCGACCTCGGCGCAGCTGACGGCCGACATGGGCCGCAAGTTCCTCACCAAACTCGGCATTCTGTCTCCAGTCACCGCCGCCGCAGATCCCGGCATCACCAACGGACGCATCCCCCGCCTCTACGGCCGCCAGGCCTCAGAATTCGTGATTCGCCGCGCCATGTCACAACTGGGCGTGCCCTACTCCTGGGGCGGCGGCAACGCCAACGGCCCGTCACGAGGCATCGACCAGGGCGCCAACACCGTGGGTTTCGACTGTTCGGGCCTGATGCTGTATGCCTTCGCCGGCGTCGGCATCAAACTCGACCACTACTCCGGATCGCAATACAACGCAGGCCGCAAGATCCCCTCGTCACAGATGCGACGCGGTGACCTCATCTTTTACGGCCCCAACGCCAGCCAGCACGAAGCGATGTATCTGGGCGACGGCATGATGATCGAAGCCCCCTACACCGGGTCGGTCGTCAAAATCTCGCCCGTACGCACCTCCGGCATGACGCCCTACGTCACCCGCTTGATCGAATATTGACATCGCCGCGATGCCGCGCAGGTAGACCGGTCAGTGCGCCGCGGTGCGGCCGCTGCGAATCGGCCTCCTCAGGCACGTCAGGCCGCCCCGAACGACGCGGCCAGCGAGAGGCGTTAAATAGCGCCGTCGCGCCGGCGATCGCAGCCGCCCACAGCACCACGACCACGGCACACAGGATCAGCCACGCTTGCCACCCGAGACTGTTCGGGCACACGTCCATCAGCCAACGCATGTCAGGCCCTCCTCCGCAGTGAGCCTCACCCCACCGCAGGAGGAAAACGGTATGAGTCGTGTGAAGATCTGCTGAAGATCCAGCCGCCCGGTCAGCCATACCTGGTTACGGGCGCACCAGCAGGCACCATATGGGACATGCAGCACCACCACCTGGGCGCGCCTGAGAGCGCGAAGGGATACCGCGCGCTGGTCGTCGACGACGAACTCCCCCTGGCCGAAGTAGTGGCCAGCTATCTCGAACGCGAGCAGTTCGAAGCCGTCGTCGCCGGCAACGGTGTCGACGCAATCGCCGTCGCACGCGACCTGGATCCCGATGTCGTCATCCTTGACCTCGGCCTACCCGGCATCGACGGACTCGAGGTCTGCCGGCAATTGCGGACCTTCTCCGACGCCTACGTCGTCATGCTCACCGCCCGTGACACCGAACTGGATACCGTGCTCGGCCTCACCGTCGGCGCCGACGACTACATCACCAAACCCTTCAGTCCCCGCGAGCTGGTCGCGCGCATCCGCGCCATGCTGCGGCGACCCCGCATCCTGCAAACAGCCGCCGCACCCGCCGAACGACAGACAGCCCCGCCGCGCCGCTTCGGCGCACTGAGCATCAACGTCGCCGCCCGCGAGGTACATATCGACGACGAACTAATCCTGTTGACCCGCACCGAATTCGACATTCTCGAAGCCCTGTCCGCGCGGCCAGGAATCGTGCTGAGCCGTCGACAACTTCTCGAAATAATCCGCGACGAACCCTGGGTCGGCAACGAACACCTCGTCGACGTCCACATCGGACACTTACGACGCAAACTCGGCGACGACGCCGCACGCCCCCGCTACATCGCCACGGTTCGAGGTGTCGGATACCGGATGGGAACCGGACAGTGACTCCCCCACCTACGTCGACCCCTCGCCGGCGTCGACGGCCGGGCCGTCCCGGTATCGGCCTGCGACTCCTGGCGGCCCAAGCCATCGTGCTGGCGGCCGGAGCGGCGACGACCGCGGTGGTCGCTGCCGTGGTCGGCCCACCGCTGTTCCGCGAACACCTCCACCGTGCCGGTGTCCCGATGGACTCCCTGGAAGAAGTCCACGCCGAAGAGGCCTACGGCTACGCAACGGTGATCTCCATCGGAGGCGCCCTAGCGGTGTCAGCACTGGCCGCCCTCGCGGTCAGCTTCTACGTCAGTCGACGCCTCCAACGGTCCATCACCGAAGTCGCCGCCGCGGCCACCGATGTCGCTGAAGGGAACTACGACATCCGCGTGTCACCGCCGCGCCTCGGCGATGACTTCGACGCCCTCGCAACCGCATTCAACCAAATGGCCTCCCGGCTTCAAGCCGTCGATTCGACACGCCAGCAACTGTTCGGAGACCTCGCGCACGAGATCCGCACACCCGTGGCAGTACTCGAGGCCTACATCGAGGCACTCGAAGACGGCGTGCGCTCCCTGACACCCCAGACAGCAGCCATGCTGCGCGACCAAACCCGTCGGCTGGTGCGATTCTCCGATGACGTCGCCGCGCTGGCGAAGGCCGAGGAAAGTGCGATGTCTATGTCCTACGCCTCCCTCGACGTGAACCGCCTAACCCGCCAGTGCGTCGCAGCAGCACAAGAACGCTATGACACCAAGGGGGTCGGACTGCGCGTACACCTCCCGCAACCGCTACCGCCGCTTTGGGCCGACGAACAACGACTGTCTCAAGTGTTGGGGAACCTGCTGGAGAATGCGCTACGGCACACACCGCCCGGCGGGTCGGTACACCTTCACTGTCTTCGTGACGGCGACCAGGTAAAAATCGCTGTCGCCGACACCGGAGAAGGGATCACCGCCGAGCACGTCACCCGAGTGTTCGAACGGTTCTACCGGGCAGACACCGCCCGCGACCGCGAGCATGGCGGCGCCGGTATCGGGCTCGCCATAGCCAAAGCGCTCATCGAAGCCCACGGCGGATCCATCTCGGTAGCCAGTGCTGGACCCGGCGCCGGCGCAACATTCACCATCGCCCTGCCCATCACCCCGATACGCAGCGAACACCACCCTGCCACGGCTGCTCAACGCGTCCCTGACTAGTGCCCTCTCCGCGCTACTTGTCCAACATTCCCTGCATCGTGTCGATCTCTGCTTGCTGAGAAGACACGATATTGCGCGCCATCTCGACCGCCGCCGGGAACTGGCCGTTGTCAACTTCCTGCTGCGCCATCATGATCGCGCCCTTGTGATGCTCGATCATCTGGGTCAAAAAGAGTCGGCTAGCCTCAGCGCCCTGCGCGTTCTGCAGTGCAGCCATATCGGCTTCCGACATCATGCCCATACCGCCGCCGCCCATACCCGGCATATCACCCATGTCTCCGCTGGGCATTTGATGGCCAGGCATGTCATGACCGGGCATTGCGGCGGTGCTGGGGGCCGTCGTCGACGAGGACACTCCCCAGTCCCGCAGCCAGCCCTGCATCTGTTCAATCTCAGGACCCTGAGCGTTCTTGATCTCGTTGGCGAGTGACACTACTTCAGGATCAACTCCCTGCTTGCCGAGCAGCATGTCGCTCATCTCGATCGCCTGCTGATGATGAGGGATCATGCCCTGCGCGAACGTCACATCAGCATCGTTATGGGCAGCGTCACTGCTCGCAGCACTGGGCGAAGCCGACGCCGACGCTGCTGCCGAGGTGGTGCTCGACGCCGATGACTGAGACTCGTTCGTTGCATTCGAACAGCCGCTGACAAACAGGGCCGACGCCGCAAGCGCCGCAAGCCCGAATCCAAAACGCTTGTGCTGCATCGCACATCCTTCCTCGAACATCTTCGTGACACCATGCGTCCACACGGCAAGCCTTGCGCCGCCGCACCCCAGCCTCAGCAATCCGAGTATGGGTCGGTTCGTGATCCGATGAAGATTTGATGAAGACACCTCCCCCGGTCTGTCACCCGCGGTCGGCGCCACCCGAGGCGCAGCCACCTCACGCAGTAGCCACGCACTGCCCACCTACTATTGAACTACGTAGATCTCGTGACCGGAAGGTGTCCGTGTGCTGATCCGCAACCTTTTCGCCATCGCCCTGACCGGGGCTCTGGCCGCGGCCTGTTCGTCGAACGCCCCCGAAAGCCCGCCACCCGCCGTCGCGCCGGGCATGGTGCACATCCACGGCCTCGGCATCAACCCATCTGACGACAAGCTCTACGTCGCAACTCATTACGGCCTCTACACCGTTGAGCAAGATCAGGCGCCCCAACGAGTCGGTGAGCTCTCGCAGGACTTCATGGGCTTCACCGTCGCCGGCCCCGACGAATTCCTGGCCAGCGGCCACCCCGACCCCGCCGATCGCCAACAACCGCCCCACCTCGGCCTGATCAAAAGCAGCGACGCCGGCCAGTCCTGGGAACCTCTGTCATTGCACGGTAGCGCCGACTTCCACGCACTCAAGTACCGCCACGGACGGGTCTACGGTCACGACAGCCAATCCGGCACCGTAATGGTTAGTTTTGATCAGCGGTCCTGGCAACAGCGCGCAGAAGTCCCCGCCGTCGACCTCGCAATATCACCGGATGCCCCGGATGAGATCCTCGCGACAGCACGCCAAGGGCTGCTCCGAAGCACCGACGGGGCGAGGACGTTCAGCGCAGTCACCGGTGCGCCGGCACTGCTGTTCATCAGCTGGCCCGACCGCGGTCCCCTGCTCGGCGCCGACCTCGAAGGACGGCTGTACACCAGCGCCGACGACGGGCAGACCTGGCAGCCGGGCCACTCGCTCAACAACAAACCCCAGGCCCTGCTCGCCGCGGGCAACGGTCAGGTCTACATCGCCACAGATACCGCCATCTACACCTCCACCGACAACGGCGCGACCGTCAACGTCCTCACCGCTGTCGAATAGACGGCTGGCCCGAAACCCCACGGAATACCGCACCAACGCATCTGAGGAGCCGCAATGCCGGATGACCACCTTCTCATCACCGATGGCGCCACCATCGCCTACCAGCTCAGCGGCCCACCCAACACGGTGCCAGTCGGCTATGGGCACGGCGTGCTCATGAGCCGGCAGATCGTGCGCGGCCTGGGCATCTTCGACATCGACACTATCGCCGAGGGCCGCCGTCTGATCACCTACGACCAACGCGGACACGGCGCATCACGGGGCCGACCAGAACCCGAGGACTATCGCTTCGAGCAGGCAGCCAACGATCTCCTGCGCGTCCTGGACGCGGCCGGCCTCGATGAACCCATCGATTTCGCCGGATCCTCGCTCGGAGCCGCTGCAGCACTGCACGCCGCCCTCAACGCTCCTCGCCGATTCAGGCGGCTGGCACTGGTGATCCCTCCCGTCGCCTGGGAAACAGGGCCCGATCAACTGCGCCAGTGGTACTTCGACACCGCCGACCTCATCGACTCCATTGGAACAACCGCTTGGCGACAACAATGGGCCGAAGCTCCCCCACTGCCGATCTTCGCCAACTACCGGCACGGCAAATTCGAACCCGGCGTCGACGACGATGTGGTCTCCGCCGCGCTGCGCGGAGTCGGCTCCTCCGATCTACCCGACCCCAATCGGCTGACCTCCATTCGCCAGCCCACTTTGGTGCTGGCCTGGGACACCGACCCCTTGCATCCCATCTCCACCGCCGAGCGCCTCGCTGAGCTGATCCCCGACTCGACGCTGCACGTCGCTCACACCATCGACGAGATCCGCAAGTGGACGGAAATCACCAGCCGTTTCTTCAACGATTGACGCAGCGCCGCGGCGGCGGCCTAGTACCGCCGCACGTTGTGAATCGGTGCCGACGAGATCGGCGCCACTTTCACCGGCGTTCCGTACGTCGACGCGTGCACCATCAACCCGTCGCCGATGTAAATCCCCGCGTGAGACACGTCAGCATAGAAGGTCACGATGTCGCCGGGCCGAACCTCTGAAAGCGCCACCGGCTGCCCGCCCTGCGCAAGCGCCTGACTCGACCGAGGCAACGACTTGCCGTTCTGCAGAAACGCCCACTTAATCAGCCCAGAGCAGTCGAACGCATCCGGACCGGTGGCTCCCCACGTATAAGGCGACCCCACCCGTGTCAGCGCCGCCTGGACCACCGCAACACCGTTCCCCAAGGAGGCCCCGCCCGCCGGGCCCGGCATAGCAACGATGCTCGGATCGCTCACCGGCGGAGTCGACGGCAAAGGAGGCGGCGCGGGGCCAGGGTCAGCCAGAATCGCTCGCTGATCAGGCGTCAAAGCGTCGTAGCGGGCCTGCACAGCAGCAATCTGCTCCGCCATCCGACGCTGTTTGGCCTCCAGGTCGGTCCGCACTGCCGCCGCCTCATCGGCCGCACTCCGTGCTTGGGCTGCCGACTTCGCAGACCCCTCCGCAGTTGCCGCGGCCCGCGCACTGGCCGACCGGAACGCAGCCATCTGCACAGTCAGCTCCGACGCAACCGTCTTCTGGACTGCCAGCTGATCGATCAAATCCTGAGGAGACGTCGCCGTCAACGCCGCCGCCAAGGTATCCGTGCGCCCCCCCACGTAGGCAGCCGCGGCCAACCTGTCGACAGCAGCCTGATACCTCACCAGATCGGCCGCCGCTGCATCCGCGGCCATGCGATCCGAAACCGCCCCCTTCTCCGCAACCTGCTGCGCTGCGAGCTTCTCGTCAAGGTCGATCTGCGCCGTGTGAATCTGCTCGGTGGTCTGCTCCGCCAGACGCGACAATTCAGTCAGTTCGGCAAGCGCATCAGCCGCCGGATCAGCGCGCACATCGGTTGCCAAAAGCGCAGCAACAACGCCGAAAGCCACCAAAATGCAGACGAACCGTCTACCCAACGCGCGCGGCAGGACCGCCAGCACAGATGAATTCACAACAGCGAAAACCTTCGGCAAAGTAAGCAAGTACGTACTAGATACGTAGGTCACGGTTAGGTTACGAGGCCAGGCAGCCGCTGTCCAGCCGGGCCTTGCGAAACAACCGGTCCATCCACTGAGGCCGGAACGGGCCCTGAAATCCGGTGTCCCGTGTCCTCGCCACTCGAAGCGAACCGCCCGGCATCCCCGAATAGCACGGCGTGGCACCCGATACAGGGCGATGAGGAGGACACGGCGGCAGGTGCTACCAGCGCGCAGAACAATGCGATCGCACCCCGACCTCCTCGCCGGCACCGTGCAGCGCGGCAAGGCCACTCTTGCTTACCTCAGGCTTTCTGCCCCCCGCGTCGGTCAGTTCTTCAAGCTTGCGCGCTTGAGCAACACGCCGCGCGTCGATCTCAACGGCCACGGCACGGCGAAACGATCGGGCGGCACCGCATCTGCCGGGCCCGCACCGCCCGAGTTTCTGCTCTGCTCGTGTTGTTCGACGCCAACACGGTGCGACGTCACGCGACGCGGTACTCGTGCAGCGCGGCTAAGCGCCCGCGCGCGACACCACCGCCGCACACCCTTCCAGCTCGGCACTGCGACACCGCGCGCCAGACCATCCAGCTCGCCGCACCCGCTCCCACGCGCACCGGCTCCAGGGGGGCCCTGACGTATGTCACCACAGCGTGGCCTGATCACCGAGCAGCGCCGCGTCCCCACCATGGCGCACCGCCTCCCGCAGCGTCGCCGACCGTTCCCGTCGAATACCGCGACCGTCGAGGCGTCGCAACGCATATCGGCCGCCGCCGCGATGCATCCGCGCCATCCGCTCAATGTTGTCACCCTGCGGGCCGGACCGACGTGCTGATGGGGTTTTGTTGCCGCCGAGATCTTGACGCACACGGTTGTCGCATTCGTGGAGCCCGAGCACCCCAGCGGCCACTACACCGGACACGATCGCCAACGCGTAGCGGTGCGGGCGAACGCACAATCCTGAACGCTCGCGGGTCAGGTAGAGCTGACCGTAGCCATCGGCGCCGATCGCGCCGGTCCAGATGTCGCAATCCGAAGCCGTTGGGCCGCAGACGACATGGCTGTGAAAGCGCGTGATCTCGGCAGCGTGCACACGCTGATCAACAACAAGCTGTCCCGCGCTTCTCATGGCCGTTGAACCTATCCGCCGGCACTGACATTCAGCGCGGCCACCGCGGCCCGCTCCACCGGTGCCGTAACCCTGCTCCCGGGTGCCCCTTTACCGCTGCGCAGCCCCTGCCACGTCGAGCGCTCCCCACCGCGCTGGGCAGACCTGGTGTAGTCGGACGCACAGGCCGGTTCGCAGCACCAGGGGCGCGACCGGCGTGTGCGTCAGCGGGCCGACCGGCGTAACGGCGCACCTCCATGATGGCCCACGCACCCGCCGACCCACGCACCCCGGCCGTGCACATCGTCGTGCACCACCGGCCTCGTTGCACCGTTGCGCAGTGCGTCACGCCGAGGCTGCATCCGCCGGAGGCTGGTCAGCGTGGGGGTCAACCCCCTGAGCGGTCGGGCCGGACAATGCCTCCAGACCTAGTGCATGCGAACCATTCCCGGCAGTCCGCTTCTCGCATTTCGGAGCATGCCGTGCCATGGTGCGGACGATCCCGATTCCGACGTCGGTCCGTGCGGCGATGGTCGTCAGCGTCTCACCACGGCCCTGCATACGTGCGACCGCCGCGCCGGCCTTGGCCCGATGGCCAGCCACCCGCTTGGCCGCTTCTGCGTCGACCTGCGCGCGCAGCTGGGCCAGGCGCTCCCTCTTCCAACTTTCGACTTCGGCGACCTTGCCGACCGCGACGAGAAAGTCCGCGGCGTCATCGATGTTCGCCTTATCCCGCGCGGCGCGTTCCTCGTTGGCGCGTCGGGTCGCTTCGCGTGCCCGGCGCCGGGCTTCCACCTTGGACGTTGCTGCTGTCATAGTCGCCGACAGTAGAAGGTCCACCGGCGAGCGGACCACCACCGCAGCCACATTCGCCTCTCACCAATTTTTTCGCCTTCACCGCATCCGTCTACCACCACTCACCTCACCACGCCCACAGCCCGCGTCACTCACCACCGAGCACCGCCCACCCAGCTCCCTGCCCCATGACCCCCTTCCGTCGCCCCACCACAGACCACACACCTCTTGCACTATGGGTCGGAAGGTCGCGAATCAACCTGAAGTTGACGCGTATATCTGGCGCATGGGACCAGCGCCGGATGCGCTTCATTGAACCACTTTCGTGTTCCTCCTGGTAGACGGATTTCGCTCGCAGGTGTGGTAACTTGCGGTTGTCATTGACAACTCTAAGTTGACGATAGATGGAGGTTCTCTTGTGAGCGTTCCGGGGTCGGCGCACTTGGTTCTTGCCTCGGGCGTGGTTCACCTGGACGAGGCCAGCGCAGTCTTCGAAGCGATGCTGTCTGGGTGGGGTCGTCAACAGGCGTCTCGGCTACTCGCTGCTGAGGCCACGATCGAGCCGCGGCTGGCGTTGGTGCGGCGGTTCGCAGAGTTCGCCGGGGCGCCTCCGTGGGACTGGACTGCCGGCGATGTCGAAGACTTCACGGCCGCTTTGATGTCGGGCCCGGAACGCAAAGCACCGTCGACCATTCGCGGCTATCACATGTCGTTGCGGATGTTCTGCGACTACCTACTCGATAGCCGCTACGGTTGGATCGCGCAATGCGAGAACAGGTTCGGACGGATCCCATCGCAGGTCTGTCACGACTACAACACCGCCGCGCATCTGGTCGACTACGAGGGCAAGCCCGCGCGTCGCCCGTTCACCTACGACGAACTGGAAACATTGTTCGATTTCCTCGATGATCGCGTCGATGTTCTCGCTCGGTCCAGGAACAAAGGCGCGTTCGCGGCGCTGCGCGACGCACAGATGATCAAGACGGCCTACGCCTTCGGTTTACGCCGCCGCGAGCTGTGCTATCTCGATCTCGCCGACCTGCGTCCGAACTCGCGGATGCCGGCCTGGGGCACGTTCGGCGCCGTCCACGTTCGCTACGCCAAATCACGTCGCGGCAGCTCTCCCAGGCGTCGCACCGTGCTCGCCGTTCCGGAGTTCGACTGGGTGATCGACGGACTGCGCCAATGGGTCGACCACGGCCGCCCACTCCTCAGCCCCGGGAACCGTCAAGAGCTCTGGCTGACCGAGCGTCGACGGCGCGTGGCGACCAAGACCATGGATAGGCGATTCGCCGTCGCACGGGTGCAAGCGGGACTGCCTGCCGAGCTCACCTTGCACTGCCTGCGGCACTCCTATGTCACCCATCTGATCGAGTTCGGTTATCCGGAGCGGTTCGTCACCGAACAGGTGGGGCACTCGTATGCCTCGACCACCGCGATCTATACCTCGGTGTCCGACGACTTCAAGACCAAAACACTGCAGGCGGCGCTGCGCCGCGTCTACGGATCATCCACGACGACAGGTGAAGGCGGAGATGAGCACTAGGACCGTGCTGCGGTGGAACCTGCGTCAGCTGATGGCCCAGAACGGAATGTTCGCCACCACCGACCTTGTCGCACCGCTGCACGAGCGTGGCGTGGAGATCTCCCGACAGATGGTGCACCGGATCGCGACCAAGCCCCCGCAGCGCATCAATCTCGACCTGCTCGCCGCCCTCTGCGACATCTTGTCGTGCACGCCCAACGACCTGCTCGAGCTCGTCGCCGAACAAGTCCGTGAGGCGCCCGCGGTCAACGACAGCGGACCCGGCATCGGCGACCTGCGACCCATCCGCGCCACCATCCGCCGCCCCCACGACAACCAGTGACTCAGCGGGCCTGCTGGGAGTGTGCAAGCACCATCCGGCTAACCCCACTGACGCACGGGCGTCGCATCTGTGTCGCATGCCGTCGCAGACGGCACTATCACCCCGAGAAATGCCCGCGGTGTGAGACCGTGCGGCCACTGGCGTGGCAGCTCGACGATGCCATCGTGTGCGCCTCCTGCGCCGGTGTCGCATCGATCTTCACCTGCAGCGAATGCGGCCGCGAAGAACACCCCTACGGGTTCTACCGATGCGCCCGCTGCTTCCTACGCGAGCGCCTCACCGAGCTGCTCACCGACCCGATCAGCGGCACGATTCATCACCGACTACGGCCCGTGTTCGACGAACTGATCAACGCCGACCGCCCACAGACGGTGCTCTGGTGGCTGCGAAAGAAGCCCGGTACCGGCCCGCAGCTCCTTCGCGACATGGCCTGCGGAACGCGTGAAATCAGCCACGACACCTTCAGCGATCTTCCCTCGGACCGAGCCCACGATTACTTGCGCAGCCTCCTGGTCGCGGTCGGCGTTCTGGGCCCGATCGACATCCGCGTCGAACGGATGCTGCCCTGGATCGAGGACGTTGTAGCCGAGCTTCCGGCCGAAGACGCCGCCATCGTTCGCCGATTCGCGCATTGGCATGTACTGCGCCAGATGCGCAAGGCCTCCCACGAGAACCGGCTGACGAGATCGATGACCGATGCCTGCCGTCGTCGCGTCCGCGTGGCGATTCAGTTCATGGCGTTTCTGCACACCCACGACGCCACTCCGGCGACAGCGACACAGGAGATGCTGGAGCGCTACCAGGCGCTCCACCGGAGGCCGCTCACTGCCGAGTACGCCTTCCTCGTCTGGCTACGCCAATCCCGCATCAACACCACACTGAGGGTCACCGATCCGCCACGGTCACCTCCCTCGGTAACCGTCTCGGATTCCCAGCGGTGGGCCGCCGTCGGGCGGCTGCTGCACGACGACACAATCCGCCGCAAAACCCGCATCGCGGGACTGCTCACATTGTTGTTCGCCCAACCTCTTTCGCGCATCGTCGCCCTGCGATCAAGCCAAATCTCGATCTCCGACGATCACGCCGTGCATGTCGTCTTCGCCGCCATCCCCATCCAAATGCCTCCCCTACTCGACGACCTCATCCGCGAGCATCTGGAGCAGCAATGCGAAAGCCGCTACACCCCATCCCATACGGGCTGGCTGTTCCCCGGCCGACTTCCCGGCACCCACCTGTCCACCGAGAACATCCGCACCCAGCTCGTCGCGGTCGGGGTGAAACCCTACGAACATCGCAAAGCCGCCCTCTTCCAGCTCGCCAGCGACATGCCCGCACCCGTGCTGGCCGAACTGCTCGCGATCACCACCAAGAACGCAGCCGCCTGGGCCAAACTCGCCGCCCGCGACTGGACCGATTACGTCACCGAACGCGGCAGATCAATGCCGCATCGAAGGCGGAGCTAACTCGCAACAGCGATGTCGTAACCACTCCATGCCGCCGAGGCCACGATTCGCCTGCTCTCGTCAAAGTTGTTCTTTGTCAATCCTCCTCGCCACAAGTCAAGCAATCGAGAAACGGGTTCAAGCAGTTGCGCGCCCTCAAGCGTCTGAGACGCCGAACCGCGGGTGACCTGCACTTCGGGTAGCTCACTACCCTGCTGCGAGTCTCCGCACCTCGCTGTGGAACGGAAACCAGCGTACGGCCTCGCCGATGATGGCGACGAATGGTCCTTCGATGCCATCACCGACGCGATTTGCGAGAGGCGAAAAGGGCCCGAAGACCAGCCGGCTCGACATTGTGATTTCGTTGTGCCTAGCGAGCTGAGCGCGCCGGGCGGCCCGTCTTCTTGGTGGCGATGTTCGATTTTATGGCGTCGCTGTCGGTGTTGCGGTGGGCGGCGAGAAAGTCATCGACGATGTTCGCGCAGTCATTGTGAGTGATAGTGCGAAGCCCGGTCATTCGGGCGAAGGCGAGTGGTCCGACGAGTTGGCAAAGCGCCAGTTCCTGGTCGAAGTCGTTGAGTTCGGCTTGAGCTTTTGGGCTGGTGAGTACGGCGTCAAATGGTTGACGATATTGATCGACAACTCGGGTCCGTAGCGCCCCGGATGTGTGGCGGTCTTCCGCTTGGGCATTGGAGCCGGTGGGCCCCAATGAGAGCCACGCGAGTGTCGTGACATGCAGCGGTGCGTCGTTGAAAAGGGCGGCTTGGCGGCTGAGCAATTCGATCAGCTGCTCACGGAGGGGTCCGCTGGTCGGTGCCGGAGTGGTCACTTGTGGAAGTAGGCGTTCGAACGTGGCTGCCAGTAAATGCGACGAACTGTGGAAGTGGCGGTACAGCGTGGTTCGGGCCACTTTGGATGCTTTGGTGACGGCATCGATAGTGACCGCTTCCACCCCACCGGTGCTCAGTAGCGTTGCCGCAGCATCCAGCAGCCGGGTGCGTGACCGGATGAGCCGAGGGTCCACGTCGTCGTCAGGGACGGGCACTGCCTGACTGTCGCTCACTCGTTCACCTCGGCGGTCGATCTTCACGCGATGCTGTCACGGCAGTCTAGCAGTGTGGTACTAACGGTAGCGCAGCGAAACCGATCGTATTGGAGGGTGACGGTGCCCGAAAGCCTGTTGCCGCCCGAGCGGCTGCCCTCGCACACCACGACATGCATGGGTTGCGGCCCGGACAACCCCCACGGACTGCGGTTGGTGGTGCATCGTAGCGGCGACGCGGTGTACACCGATGTGACGTTCGATGAGCGCCATATCGGGGCCCCGGGCCTGGCCCATGGCGGGGCAGTGGCCGCGGCATGTGATGACGTCCTGGGCTTCACGTTGTGGATCGCCGGAACCCCGGCGGTGACCCGCACCCTGACGGTCGAATATTTGCGGCCGGTGCCGCTGCATCAGACCCACCGGATTACTGCCCACATCGTCTCTCGTGAAGGGCGGGCGCTGCATGTCACGGCGACAGGCACGGGTGAGGGTGGGATCGCCCGCTTCACCGCCAGTGCAGTGTTCATTGTCGTCAGCCCTGAGCACTTCGCCGCACACGGCGATGTCAGCGCTTTCGGCGATCTTCTGGAGCAGTTCTCGCGCCGCGGCGGCCTCGACCCGGAGCCGTCATGACTGTCCCTCAGGCGCGCAGCCACGGGAAAACCCCGCCTTCGGAAGCGAACTCGGTCGCTGCAGAGAAGCGAGCCGCTAACGCGTCGCGTTCACGCGCGTCCGCACGGCGCCGGGAGACCATTCTTGATGCAGCTTTGGTCGTGGCCGCGGCGGGTGGTTACGAGGCGGTTCAGATGCGGACAGTTGCCGAGCGGGTCGGCATCGCCGTCGGCACGCTTTACCGCTATTTCCCGGCGAAAACCCACTTGCTGGTGGCAGCGCTGACGCGCGAGTTCCGTCGACTCGACTCGGCCGGGGACTGGGCGAGTGGTGAGGGCACACCGCTGGAACGGCTCGAACGGCTCACCGCACATCTGCATGACCGCTGGCAGCGCGACCCATGGCTGACGACGGCCATGACACGGGCCTTCGCAGTCGCAGATACTCGCGCCGCCGCGGAACTCGACCGCGCGGCCGATGAGATCCAGATCCTGCTGGCCCGCACGCTCAGGGGCGGCGAGCCCACTCCTACCGATCTGCACGTGGCTGGGATCATCTCCGACATCTGGCTGGCCAACCTCGTGGCCTTCAGCGGCCACCGCGCGACAGCCGCCGACACCCGCGACCGCATTGACCGAGCCACCAGGCGCGTCGTGACCAGCGCTGCTAGGCCAGCCGTCTACCGGTAACGATACTGCTGGTATCGCAGCGATACTTGGCGTACTCTTTGGGGATACGGCTCAACGATGCGTCGAAAAGAGACTGCCATGTACACCCAATGGATCGAAAACCTTGTCGTACAACGCCTCTCGCTGCACGGCGGCCTGGTTCTGGATTTCGATGATTACAACGAAATCGTCATCTCCTGCCCCCTACTATTGACGCTTCCTGCCGTCGGCACCTACCCCATCGAGACGGTGCGTATTGACCCCCTCAGGATCGCGACCCACGAACGCCCGCTGCTGAACCTCGCAGGCGCACTGTGCACCCAGGCCTGGTCCAGCGACGATGGAGGGCTACACCTGAGCTTCTCGCGCGGACATCGCATCGATGTCGATCCCGACGCTGAACAGACAGCGTGGGAGCTCTATGGCATGCGCCACGGCTACATGGCCTGTCTACCTCAAGGACGGGTACGCGTGGTCCGCCATGACCTCCCCGACACCGACGACGCCAACATCGTCAACAGCGTCAGGCAATCATCGGCGGGGTCGGCGCGGCAGACCCACTAATCCGGCCGCGGACACTGCGACGGGTCGACTTGGGCGGCAATACGTGGATCAGGTTGAACGTGGACAGGACCGCCCTGGCGACATCGAGGCGGGCGAGCATTCCCGGATGATGCTGTCGAGGTTTTGTTGCACGCGTTCGGCAGTGATGCCGACCGATGGTGAATACAGCATGATGTGGTCGAGGACGCCGTTGTACCGTCTCAATTGTTCACGGACCTCGTGCGCCGTCCCGGCGACACCCATGGCGTCGATCATCTCCTCGGACACAGCGGCGAACATCGCCGGGAAATCGCGCTGGGCGAATGCTTGCCGGATGGCTCGGCCTTCGCTGGCGAAGCCGTTCACATCGAGTACCGTCTCGTAGGATTTGACCGAGGAGTAGAACGCAATCTGCTGCGCCAGTTCGCGCCTGGCGACCTCGGCGTCGTCGTGGATGGCGCACATCACCATGGAAATGATTTCCACGTCATTGGGGTCGCGGCCGGTGTGCGCGGCGCCCCTGGCGATAGCGGGCCGGACGACCTCTTCGACGTAGGTGGTTGTGAACAGCGGATGTCCGGCTAGGCCGTCGGCCACCCGCCCGGCCGCCTCGCACATCCGGGGCCGGACACCGGCAGTGACGATCGGGATCGGCCTGCTGGAGGGTCCCACGTCGCCGGTCGGGGTGAGATTCATTCTGTAGAAACGGCCCTCGTGATGGATCGGGCCTTCATGCAGGTTCCATATCCGGCGCAGCAGCATCACGAGTTCTTCCATCCGCAGGGCGGGTGCGGAGGTGTCGGGCACGCCGTGCCAGTCGCCCATCATCCGTTTGGTGCCGTTGCCGATGCCGAGTACCAGTCGTCCGTTGGAGAGTTCGTCGAGGTCGCGCGCCTCGGTGGCCAGCACCAGGGGGCTTCGGCCGACGCCGTAGAGAATGGAGGAACCGATCCGACAGTTCTGGGTGCTGTTGGCCATCGCGGCCATGGAGATCGATCCGGACCGAGAATAGAACTCCGAGGCCCATACGGCGTCGAACCCGGCCGCATCAGCGGCCTGGGCGGTCTGGGCCAGTGACTTCAGATCCGCGCCGAGAACCGACAGGCCGTAGGTGCTCATGACTGGTCTCCTGTGCGCGGGCGCAGCCCGTCGAACATGACGGCGCTGAGGGTGCTGGCGACCACCGTCTCGTCGAGGTGGTTATCGGTGACCAGGTACATGAGTGCATTGATGGTGACCGCGCCGAACAGCGCAATCGACGTCGATCGCGCATCGGGCTGAGCGACGAGGGATCCGTCGCGGGCCCCTTCGATGAGCAGGGTTTCGACGGGTTGTTGGTAGGCGGTATTGATCATCTCGGCGATAGCCGGCATGCGGGCCGCTCGTCCCAATTCGCCGATGAGTGCACGGCATACCGCTGGCCGCTGCGCCATTGCCCGCAGTTGTGCGCGGATCACGAGTTCGAGGCGTTCGGCACCGGTGCCGCCGGTGTGCACGATCGCGGTCACAGCATCGAAGATGTCCTTGAGGAGGTCTTCGAGCAGGAAAGCAAGGATGTCCTCTTTACCGGCGAAGTAGTAGTACAGCGTCGCTTTCGGCACACCGGTCACCGCGGCGACGTCTTCGATCTTGGAGTCGTTGAGCCCCTTCTCGGCGAACAAGTCCGCCGCGGCGGGAAGCCGGTCAGAGATCTGACGTGGAATCTTGCGCATTGCCCCCCTGTCCCGTTCGGCCGGTTTAGACTGCGAGTCTAAACCGTCGTTACTTTGGTGGTCGGAGGTCTTGGTGGTCTCGGTGCAAATTCGTTACGACCCGTTCGACGCCTCGATTCTCAACGACCCCTATCCGACGTATCGGTCGTTGCGTGACACGGCTCCGGTGTACCGCGCCGAGGAATCCCATACCTGGGTGTTGAGCCGGCACGCCGACGTCCAGGCCGCAGCACTGGATCACGGCACGTACTCCTCGGTGGACGGCATCTTCCCCACCCCACCGGGATCGGACTTCATCGGCTCGTTCCTGCCGATGATGATCGTGATGGACCCTCCGCGCCACGACCAGTTGCGTGCCCTGGTGAGCCGGGCGTTCACTCCCCGGCGGGTGGCCGGGCTGCAGGGCGCCATCACACAGATGGCCGCGGAGTTGTTCGAGCGCCTCGACGAGGGCTCTGGTTCGGCGGACTTCGTGACCGACTTCGCCGCGATCCTGCCCGCCGCGGTGATCGCCGATCTACTGGGCATTCCCGCCACCGATCGTGATCAGTTCCGATTGTGGTCGAGCCAACTGGTCCAGGTCGACGTCAACCACGGACAAACCACCGACGCACTGACCGCCGCCACCTCGATCTACGCCTACTTCACCGACTTCCTCGCCGACCGCCGCCAAACCCCCCGCGAGGACATGATGTCGGCGTTGGCGAACGCCACAGTCGACGGGATCAGACTGACCGACGAGGAAGTCCTCGGCTTCTGCGCGCTGCTGCTCGTCGCGGGCTACGAGACCACCACCAATCTGCTGGGGAACTCCGCGGTCGTGCTGGCCCAGCATCGGCAGACCCGCCGACGCCTGGCCGCCGATCGAACACTATTGGGGCCGGCAGTTGAGGAGTTGCTGCGCTACGACTCACCGGCACAGGGACTTTCACGAACCCTGACCCGCGACGTCACACTGCACGACACGACCATGCGTCAAGGTGAGAAGGTGCTGCTGCTGTTCGGGTCGGCCAACCGCGACGAGCGCGCCTTCCCCGATCCTGACGTGTTCGACATCGAGCGCACCAGTGAGCACCAGGTCGCCTTCGGTCGCGGCATCCACTTCTGTCTGGGCGCGGCACTGGCGCGGATGGAGGCCCGCATCGCTCTGGATGCTCTGTTGGACAAGGTGCCCGACTGGGAGGTCGATCTTGAATCGGCGCGGCGGCTGCGGTCCGGACCGATCCGCGGCTACACATCGCTGCCCATCACTTGGACCACACCGGTCTAGCCCGTGCCCCTCCTCGACGACGCGTCGTGTGCATCACCGCGCGGCCAGGTTCTTCATCGCCGTCGATATCGAGCACTCCGCCGCGCACGGCGACCTCGGCGCATTCGGCGACATGCTCAAACGATTCGCGGGCTCGAACGGTGATCGACCCATGACCGGACAGGAGAAAGGGGCATGGTGGTGGCAGTGACATTCGCGCACTTCGATGAGCAGATCGCCGACCAGCTGCTCAGATCGCCGAACACAGCAGGTGGACTGTCGAGGTTTCTGAGCTTTCGGCACACCGAACTCGCCGCCGGTCGGCTGGTGGCAGAGATGGAAACCCGTGCCGAACTGCTCACACCCTTCGGCACCCTGCACGGCGGATGTCTATCGGCGATGGTCGACCACTGTCTCGGAGTCGTGTTCTACCCCGTCATTCCGGCCGGATCATGGGTCGCCACCACCGAATTCAAGCTAAACCTGCTGCGACCCGTGTCCACCGGTGTGTGTGTCGCCGTCACCGACATCGTGTCGCTGGGCAAGCGCAGTGGAGTGGCGCGCATCGACATTAGCAACGGCGACAAAGCCGTCTGCGTAGCCCAGGGCACGGTCACGATCGTGAACGCCGCGGGCAACGCACTATGAAGGCGCTTGCTGCCGGGCCCACGCTTCGGGCGGACGACGATCTCGCCAGGAAGGTGTCATGACCTCCGCCGTGCAGCATCGGGTCCGAACCCAGGACGGGATCGCCCTGGCTGCGGACTGCTACGGCCACGATGACGCCCGTCCCGTCGTGCTGCTCCTGCACGGCGGCGGCCAGAACCGGCACGCGTGGAGCACTTCAGCGCGTCGCCTCCACGCATGCGGATACACAGTCGTCGCCTACGACACCCGCGGTCACGGCGACAGCGACTGGGACCCAGCCGGCAGGTACGACATCGAGCGACTCGCGACCGATCTTCTCGCCGTGCGCGAGCACTTCAGCGCCTATACCGCCCCTGCGGTCGTAGGTGCATCCCTTGGGGGCATGACCGTGCTCGGCACGCATCTGTTGACATCCGGGGCGTCGTGGGCGGCGGTCGTCCTGGTCGACGTCACCCCGCGACTTGAATTCCAGGGCGCCCGTCGCGTGGTGACGTTCATGGCCGCACATCCCGATGGCTTTAGCACCCTCTCTGACGCCGCAGAGGTGATCGCCGCGTACAACCCCCATCGCTCGCGCCCGGCCAACGTCGACGGCCTGCGCAAGGTGCTACGGCAGCGTCACGACGGCCGCTGGATCTGGCGGTGGGACCCGGCATTCATTCACTCCAACTTCGACTTTCTCCGCGACGAATCGACCACGGGAACGGAGCAATTCGACGCAATCAGCCACCTGCTGATCGACGGAGCCCGACGGGTCAATGCCCCAACACTTCTCGTAAGGGGCCTCTTGTCCGACGTGGTCTCCCAAGCCACCGTCGACGAGTTCAAGCAACTGGTTCCCCACGCCGAGACCGTCGACGTATCCGGCACCGGACACATGATCGCCGGCGACGACAACGACGCCTTCGGCTGCGCCGTCACCGAGTTCCTCGGCCGGAACCTCCTGTAGGTCGCGACGTTGGTCGAGCACCATCGATCGGCCAGTAGTCAGAACCGATCTTGACTTCACAGCGCGCGAAGCGGAGCCCATGAAGTGTTCTTCGGTTAAGGCCGACTTTGAACTGTGCCGGGCTCTGGTCGAGCTAGACGCCACTACGCACTTGCTGGCCACCATCGGCGTCGAAGAGTTCCTTGGTCCAGCGTTCGAGGATTTCTGCGCTGTCCCAGTCGTCGGGATGAAATCCGGCGCGGGTGTAGGAGCGAAAGCGCGCAATTGCTGCTGGGCTGAATAGCGGGTTATGACGGAAGGCTCGAAGGCTGCGCAGCAAGCGCACCGGGTTGTAGGCGGAACGGTCACCAGCCAGAGAGCGGGTGGTCTGGATGACCAACTCGCTGAACAAGAGGAGGCTGGCGATCCGCATCCCCCAGACCCTGGTGCGTTCGCTTCCACCGACCGTCTCGTAGACATCGAAAGCAACGGCCTTATGCTCGCATTCTTCCAGTGCGTGCCAGAGCAGAATAGGCCGCACTTCGGTGTCGCCGATCAGTTCTTGAGCTTCGTCGCTGGTGAGAATGATCTCGGCGAATGTCGCCGTGTAGTGCTCGAGGGCGGCCGTCACAGCCAGGCGCATCTTGGGAGAAAAACGCTTCTCAAGTCGGCCAACCAGCTTCTTGACATGCCGATCGATCCCCTCGGTGGGATAGCCCATTGCTTGAAGCCGATCGTTGAGCAGCCGATGCTGGTGTCGGTGGGTGGCCTCTTGTGCGATAAACCCCTTGACCGCCTCCTTGAGGTCAGCGTCGCTGATGTGGTCCCGGTACTCGCGGACTGACCGGATAAAGAAGTCTTCGCCTTCGGGGAACGTGGCCGACAAGGTGGACACAAAGTGGCTCATCACCAAGTCGCCATCAACGAAGTGCTGCCGACTGGTCCCAGCAGGCATATCGAATCGAACACGGCGGGGCTTCGGGACGACCCGTGCGGTGGGCCGTGTGGACGAATCGTCGCTCATGTTGTTCTCCCATTCGCCAAGGACGCGCTGTCAATCTGACTCTAAGCCTTGTCAGAATTAGATGGCAAGCTATCCACGTGGTTTCGGCGCGGGTGTATAGCGGAATGTCCGCCGAGGAGCGTCACCGGAACCGGCGCACCCGTCTCATCGAGGCCGCAACGGAGTTGATCGGCACGCGCGGCGTTGCCGCCGCCACTGTGACTGCCGTCTGCGCTGAATCGGGTGTCACGTCACGGTACTTCTACCAGCACTTCTCCGACCGAGACGCACTCCTGCGGGCTGTCTACCAGCAGCTCTATGCCACCTTCCAGGAGGTGATAGTCGACGCGATCCCCGATGCCGGCGAGCCACCGGAGGTATTGGCGTACGCGCCAATCCGCAGGCTGGTCGGCATGATCGACAACGACCCGCGGCTGGGTCGGATCCTGTTCGTGGAATCTGCAACCGAGCCGCTGCTCCGAGAGCTACGCAGCGAACTAATGGCAGGTTTCACCGACCTTGTCTTGCGCGAAGCCAGACTTCACCTCGACATCGCCGACTCTGCCGTGGGGGTTGCCCATTTGGCTTCGACCTTGGGCGTGGGAGGGCTATTCGAAGTCTTGCGCCGCCGACTCGACGGAGAACTGGAATTCACCACAGATGAACTCGTTCAGCACTGCGCAGGTTTCCTGGGCAGCCTAGGCAATTACGTGCTGCTGCAGAACACGGGCCAGTCGGCCACAACCGAAGCGCAAACCTAGAGCTAGCGGCCCCGCTACGCGATGTGGCCGTGCGTGCGCCCGACGACCAACGTCCGAGAACAGCAACAGCAAGACCCTGAACGGCATCCAAGGCCAGTGTCGTCGACTTACAGCGTCAGCCCTGGCTTCCAGAAACCCACTGAGTGTTCGATCATTCCTCTGCCCACTGCGACCGTCGGCCCGGTCCCGACTCGATAGCGGTCGCCGGCCCCTTCGCCAGCCGCGCGCTTTGCGCGGCCTGGCGACGACGGCCCCGCCACCACTTGCACTACATGCGGTAGCGTAGCGATACCGATAGTATCGCTACGATTCGCTACTAGTGGAGGCCCAGTGACCGACGGCACTGCAGATTCCCCAGGCCAGGCCACGCGCCGTGGCCAGCGGGACAACGGATCCCCCAACCCGGCCGAAACCCGCGAGTACAGCGAACGGTTGGCAGCGCTAGCCCGATTCACCCTCCGACACAAAGCGCTGGTCATCGGGGTATGGCTAGGCGCCGCGGTCGTCCTCGCGTTGCTGTTCCCCCAGCTAGAAACCGTGGTGCGCCAACAGTCGGTGGACCTCATCCCTCGCGATGCGCCGTCCTTGCAGACGGTTGACCGCATGAGCGCCGCTTTCGGCGAAGAAGGCTCAAAAACCATGGTGTTCGTCGCCATGGAAGACCCCAATGGCTTGACTCCGACTGCACGGCAGCGCTACGGCGAACTCGTGCGCCGGTTGCAGGGCGAAGGCAACCACGTCCTGCTGGTGCAGGACCTACTGTCCGATCCGATTACCGAAGCCCAGGCAGTCAGCGCCGACCGCAAAGCTTGGTACCTGCCCGTAGGTGTCACCGGCACCCTCGGAGACCCCACGGCCGCCGAATCGGTAAACGCGGTGCGCAACATCGCCGCCGAGGTCTTCACCGGCTCGACCACGACTGTGCAAGTGACGGGACCACCGGCAACCTTCAGCGACATGATCGCATCCGCCGAGCACGACCTGCTGCTGATCTCAATCGCTACCGCGGGCGTGATCGCCCTGATCCTGCTGATCGTCTACCGGTCGGTGTTCACCGCGCTGTTACCGCTGCTAGTAATCGGGTTGAGCCTGGCAGTCGGGCGCGGCGTGCTGTCCGCCCTCGGCGAGATGGGCATGCCCGTCTCCCAGTTCACCGTCGCCTTCATGACTGCGATCCTGCTCGGCGCGGGAACCGACTACACCGTATTTCTGATCAGCCGATACCACGAACAGCGCCGCGCCCAAGTACCCGCCGATCAGGCCGTCATCCACGCCACCGCCAGCATCGGGCGCGTCATCCTCGCCTCCGCCGCCACCGTCGCACTCGCGTTCCTGGCCATGGTCTTCGCGCGGCTCAGCGTCTTCGCCGCCCTTGGCCCCGCGTGTGCCATCGCCGTACTGTTCGGATTTCTGGCCACCGTAACCCTGCTGCCACCGGTGCTGTCGCTAGCCGCCAAACGCGGCATCGGTGAACCCAAACCCGATCGCACCCGCCGCTACTGGAACAGCGTCGCCGTCGCCGTGGTCCGCCGTCCCGTGCCACTACTCATCGTCAGCCTGGTCATCTTGCTCGCCCTGTCGGCAGCGGCAGCAACCATCAAAATCAGCTACGACGACCGCAAGGGCCAACCAGACACCACGGCCAGCAACCTGGGCTACCACCTGCTGGACCGCCACTTCCGCAAAGACGTCGTCATCAGCGAATTCCTCGTCGTGGAAAATCCGACCGACATGCGGACCGGCAAAGGACTGGCCGATCTTGACGAGATGGCCTCCCGCGTCTCCCAGATCCCCGGCGTCACCAAGGTTTCCGGAGTCACCCGCCCCACCGGAGAGCGCCTCGACCAAGCAGAACTGGCCTGGCAGAACGGCCAGATCGGCGACAAAATGGCCGGCGCCGTCGCCGAGGGCAACTCCCGCAAGGACGACCTCACCAAACTCACCGACGGCGCCGACCAGCTCGCCGACGGCCTCGCCCAACTCGACAGCACCGTGCGCACCGCCTTCACACCACTAGCCGGAATCCTCACCCAAGCCCAATCCGCAGGAACTCAGGTCAACCAATTCCGGCCGCTGCTGCAACAACTTTCCGCCACTGCCCCCGCCGTCGACCAAGCCATCCAATCCGGCCCAGGACTACGACCGCTGGCCAACCAAGCCCAAAACGCAATCACTCAACTCGACCCACTCGTCGGCGCCCTCAACACCTCACCCTGGTGCGCCACCACCCCACAATGCGCCCAAATCCGCAACCAGGTCCAGATCCTGGTCACTCTGCGCGACAACGGATTCTTCAACCAAATCGCCGACCTCGGGGACCGCTACGATCCCGCCACCAATGCCACCGTTGGTGGCACCCTCGCCAACGTCCAGAACGCAGTCGCCTCACTGGACAAGGCATTCGGAGCCCTGGGTGACCCCGCCGACCTGACCACAAATCTCCGCCGATTGCAGGACGGAATCGGACAGCTGGCCTCCGGCGCCCAAGCACTCGCCACCGGCGTCCGCACCCTCGCCGACAGCAACATCGAAATGCTGTCCGGCATGAGCCAGATCGCCACCCAACTACAGAACTCCTCGCGCGCAGCGGCCGACTCCGACTCCTCGAGCGGTTTCTACCTGCCCGCCAACGCATTCGAGAACCGGCAATTCACCGACGTCGCCGAACAATTCCTCTCACCGGACGGCAAAACAGCGCGGTTCATGATCGAAAGCAGCCACGACCCATACAGCGTTGAAGCCATGGACCTCGCCAGCCGCATCACCGACACCGCCAACACCGCACGACCCAACACGTCACTCGCCGACGCCACCGTGTCCGTAGCCGGCTTCCCCGCCGTCAACTCCGATATCCAACGACTCCTCTGGGCCGACTTCGCACAACTAGCCATCGCCACCATCATCATCGTCGGCGTCATCCTGGTCCTACTACTGCGCGCACTCCTAGCACCGCTCTACCTACTAGGCACCGTCGTGCTCAACTACCTCGCATCACTCGGCATCGGCGTCGTAGTCTTCCAATGGGGACTGGGCCACGAAATCGCCTGGCCCGTACCGCTGCTGGCGTTCATCATCCTCGTCGCCGTCGGCGCCGACTACAACATGCTGCTCGTCTCACGGCTCCGCGAAGAATCCGGAACCAACATCCGCGTCGGCGTCCTGCGCACCGTGGCAAACACCGGAGCCGTCATCACCTCCGCTGGCCTCATATTCGCCGCCAGCATGTTCGGCCTCATGGTCGGCTCAGTCGCCATCATGATCCAAGCCGGCCTCATCATCGGCTTCGGGCTGCTGCTCGACACCTTCCTCGTGCGCACCCTCACCGTGCCCGCCATCGCCACACTCCTACGCGAAGCCAGCTGGTGGCCCACCAAAGCAACAAACCCGCGACCCGGTCAGACCAACCCAGGAGGCATTAAGGACGCACCTCACGTGCTGGTCCAGGAGAGGTGAAAAGCGAACAGAGCAATACCCGGCGCTACATGCCGACCAGCGTGAAGGCGTATTCACCCCGAATGAATACGACCCCTGCGCCGGTACAGCGGACCGCTTATCGACGGACGAAAACGGGAACGGCTGCCGACCGGCCGCCGGTGCCGCGAGGATGGCGAGGCTCGAAAACGTCGGACGTCTGCCGCAGGCGACGCTCGCAACACGGCCACAGACTGCATTTCGAAGGCGCGGGCCAAGAGAACTGCGGAACGCGGTTCGAGGGGCACGACCAATGCAAAGGCGGACCGCGATACCGTGCGATCGTGGCATCGACTGTCGACGCGCTGTTCGCCGCCGCCGGTGTTCAAAGGCTCGGGGCTGTTCAATGGCGGACAGCCGTGCCGAACGTGCACCCAGGCGTCTACGTCGTGGCCAGAGTCCGCGACCCCGCCGGGCAGGTTTCAGGCGACGCGAAGATCGCCCCATCCGCGATCAAACAGCTGCTGGAGACCCGCAAGGAGTTGACGCTAGATGGGCAGCGACCCTCGCCAGAAGCGCTGTCCGACCGGCTCAAGTCGATGTGGCTATCAGACGAACCAGTGATCTACGTTGGGCTGGCTGGCACATCCCTGCGGAATCGTGTGAGCCAGTTCTACCGGACACGCCTCGGCGCGAGGTCTCCGCACGCCGGAGGGTGGCCCCTCAAGTGCATCAGCGACTTGAGTACGGTCTGGGTGCACTTCGGGCAGTGCACCGAAGTAAAGGCTGCCGAGCTCAGCATGCTGGAAACGTTCATGTCAGCGTTGACGCCGAAGGCGAGGGAGAACGCGCTCGACCCTCACCTTCCGCTCCCGTTCGCGAATCTCGAATTCAGGGACTCCGCGAAACGCCGCCGAGTCAAACGGCATGGGATCAGCGGCGCTAAAGCAGCCCGCTGAAAGCGGACAATACAAGCGGTGAGCAGGCACCAGCCTGTGCGGCGGCCGTCCAGGAAATCTTGTCGGTCTCAGCCCGAGAAGCCTCGGCCTCCGGCTGATTGTCGGCGGAGAGTTGCGGTGCAGACCGTCGTCGTTTGCAGGGAGACAGTCGGCGCGGTGCTGTAATAAGGGCTCTCACCTCTAGGCAGGAAGCAGGCGCAGCGTTGACGCGGATCTTCGACAACATCAAGCAGGATCTCGGCTCGCACCTGGAGAAGACACTCCAGGTGTCCAACACCATGGACGTCGCCGTCGGCTACTTCAACTTGCGCGGCTGGGCTGTCTTCGACCAGCTTGTCAGCGATAAGGCCGCAATCTGGAACGCAGGTGATCCGCCGATCGTCCGGATCCTGATCGGCATGGTGACAGCCGGAGTCCAGCAGGAAACGCTCGACGCGCTCCAAGCGGATCTGGAAGGCACCGATGAGTCCGATGCCGACGCGAACGCCGCGCGGGAACGCAAGGCAGTCCTGATCGAGCAACTCCGCTTGCAGCTGATGCGTGGTCTTCCGACCGCGGCGGACCGTGCGGTCCTGCAATCGCTGCGCGAACTGCTCGCCACCGGAGCCGTCGAGATCAAGGTGTTCACCCGTCGACCGCTGCACGGCAAGGCCTACATCTGCCACCGCGAGGACCTCAATAATCCGATCACCGGGTTCGTCGGCTCCTCGAATCTCACCCGCCCCGGCCTCACTGTCAACTATGAGCTCAACGTCGATGTCCTCGACACCACAGCGGCGGCGACCCTCGCGCAGTGGTTCGTGGACCGGTGGACCGATAAATTCAGCCGGCCGGTCACCGCAGACATCCTCGATCTCCTTGACGAGTCATGGGCTCGCCGCGAGCCCCGCCGGCCGTACGAGGTGTTCCTGAAAGTCTGCTACGACCTGTCCCGTGACGTTCGCGAGGGGCTGGCCGAGTACTCCGTTCCCAGCGTGATCAGCGAGCAGCTGCTCGATTACCAGGCCACGGCGGTGCAGACCCTGGCCCGGCGGATCATGACGCGTAGCGGAACGATGCTCGGCGACGTCGTCGGTCTCGGCAAAACACTGACGGCGATCGCGGTCGCACTGATGTTGCGTGATGAGCACGGCTTCATGCCTCTGGTGGTGTGTCCGAAGAACCTCGTGTCGATGTGGGAGGAGCACTTCGAGGCGTACGAGTTACACGGACGCGTGGTGCCCTACTCGATGGCTCACGCGGTCTTGCCGACCTTGCGGCGGTACCAGCTGGTGATCATCGACGAATCCCATACACTTCGCAACGACGCCCGTCGCGACTACAAGGCGATCCAGGACTACATCCACGCCAACGACAGCAAAGCCCTTCTGCTCACCGCTACCCCATACAACATCCGCTTCCAGGACGTGGCCAACCAGCTGGGCCTTTACATCGACGACGATGACGACCTGGGCATCGCACCGGTCAACGCGATTGCGACCGACCCGAGGCTCGTCGACAAGGTGGACGGCAAGACGACCACGATGGCGGCGTTCCGGCGATCCGAAGACCCGGATGACTGGAAGCGCTTAATGAGCGAGCACTTGGTGCGCCGCACCCGGACATTCATCAAGAACAACTTCGCCCAGACCGACGCCGACGGGCAGTACCTCGAATTTGCTGACGGCAGCAGATTCCGTTTCCCGCAACGCATACCGAAGCCCGTCGATCATTCCTTCGGCGAAAGCGACCCCGCCGCAGTAATGGCCGGAGACGCAACTTTGGACGCTATCACTGCGCTGCGGTTGCCCCGGTACGAGCTCGGCAACTACCTCTCACCAACGGCGGCGCCGACCGAGGCCGAACAGGAGTTCATCGACAATCTGGCCCGCGGCCGGGGCCACGTAGCTGGCTTTGTCCGCACCACCTTTTACAAGAGGCTTTCTTCCTGCGGGCACTCATTTACCCTCTCGTTGAAGCGGCACGTCGCCCGCAACGAACTGTTTCTCTACGCCATCGACAACGGGCTGGCAATCCCGGCCGGGACGATCACCGAGAACCAGTTCGGTGAGGACGACGATCCGAACAACGAGAACGACGAAGACACTGCGGCCAGCGCGGAGGCACGCTACGCGACGTTGCAAGAAACGAAACCCGCCGGGCTGACCTGGATCAGCTCACACCTGTTTACCCCGGCGCTACGCGAGGCCCTAGCCGAGGACACCGCTGCGATTCGGGCCCTGCTCACCCTGTACGGCGACTGGCAGCCCGAGACCGATTCCAAGTTGCAGGCCCTAATCAACCTGCTGCAGATCGACCATCCGGCCGAGAAGGTTCTGGTGTTCACCGAATACAAGGACACCGCTGAGTACATAGGAGCGGCCCTTCGGGCGGCGGGTACTGAGAAGGTGGGCGTCGCAACCGGCGACAGCGAGAATCCGACCCGCCTCGCGCAGCGGTTCTCCCCACAATCGAACACCTTGCCCGGTCACGAACCCGACGTAGTGCCTGAGGACGAGCTGCGGGTCCTGATCGCGACCGATGTGCTCAGCGAGGGACAGAACCTGCAGGACGCACACATCGTCGTCAACTACGACCTCCCGTGGGCAATCATCCGACTCATCCAGCGCGCAGGGCGCGTCGACCGCGTCGGGCAGAAAGCGGATAACGTCCTGCTGTACTCGTTCTTCCACGAGTCGGTGGACAACGTGATTGACCTACGCCGCCGCATCAGCGCACGCCTGCAGGCCAACGCCGAGGCGTTCGGCTCGGACGAACAGTTCTTCGGCTCCGACGGCGAGACACAGACGATCGCCGACCTCTACAATGGAACTCTCGACGACAGCGATTCCGGTGAAGATGTCGATGCGTCTAGCCTCGCCTACCAGCACTGGACTCAAGCGACCGGTGAAGACCCCGAACTCGCGGCCAAGATCGCGGGGCTACCCGACATGATCTCCGCGACCCGGCATAAGCGAATGACCGACAGCGGCGCTGGGGCTGTTTGTTATGTACGCACCGACTCGGGGGTCGACGGGTTCGGTCGTGCCAACGACGACGGCACCACCTCATTGCTCACTGGGCATGAAGTACTCAAGACTTTCGAGGCGAGCCCAGAAGAACCCGGCCTCGAACCGGCCGGAAATCACGACACCCTCATCGAGACACTCGTCCGCGGCCCCCTGGCCACCCCGACGCCCGCCGCCGGGCGGCTGCGCGGTGTCCGCCGCACACTGTGGAACCGCCTGGGCGCGACCCTGCACAGCCACAACGCCGACACGTCACTTGCTCTCGATGATCTCTATCAGCACCCGCTGGCCAAGGACGCCGAGCACCGACTGCGGCGCGCCGTCCGCAACGGAGCAAGCGACGACGAACTCGCCACGCTCATCACCGCACTGCATCGTGACGGTGACCTCACCGTCACCGCCCGCAGCGGCAAGGATCCAATTCGCATCGTCTCCAGCATGGGTATCCGCGAATGACCGACAACCGCCTTCTCGACCTCGTCGACACCCGCGACTTCCGCACCCTGTTCATCGACGAGCTGGGCTGGGACAATCCCGATCGACCGCCGCTGACCCTCGACGTCGACGGCGCCAACTACACACTCACCCACGTGGCCGGATACAAGGGCCTGCGGATCTGGCACTGCCCGGTGCTGCCGCCGCGCCCGGTTCAACGTCAGATAGACGTCCTTGTCGGAAAGGACAATCTGGAGCGGCTGGTCATATTCACCGACAAACATCGCCAGGAATGGCGTTGGCCGCGCCGGGCGCAACTCGGTTCCACGAACGCCAAACTCGTTGTCCACCAATACCATATCGGCGACCGGACCACACATCTAGTCGATAGGCTTCGAGCCATAGAGCTCGACTTCGACGAAGACCTCCCACTTGTGAGCCTTCTGGATCGAATGCGCGACGCGTTCGACCGTGAAGCCGAGACCGCTTCGGTCGCAGCCGCACGGCTGATGGGAACCCTGTACACCCACCTCGAATCCGCAGGCGTTGGTGAGCACGACGCGACCCTGCTACTCGCCCGGCTGCTCTTCCTGCTCTTCGGCGACGATGCCGACATGTGGAGGCCGCCAGCACTATTCGAGAATCATCTGCGCAACCAGACCACCGCGGAGACCCTACACACCGACCTCATCGAGCTCTTCGACGTGCTCGACACGCCGGAGAATCGCCGGAGTGTCGCTGCGGGCGACCCGCTCACGTTCTTCCGCTACATCAACGGCGGACTCTTCCAAGGATCGCTGCGCTTACCCCCACTTCCAGCCGAGTTTCGCGGTGCTCTGCTCGAAGCATGCAGCTTCAACTGGTCGGTGATCTCGCCGGCGGTCTTCGGGTCCATGTTCCAGACGGTCAAGAGCAAGGAAGCCAGGCGTCACGGGGGCGAGCACTACACCACCGAGGAGAACATCCTCAAGACCATCCAGCCCCTGTTCCTCGACGAGTATCGCGACCGCCTCGAACGAGCTTGGAACGACAAGGGCCAACTCACCAAGCTGCACAATGACCTTGGACAGCTTCGGTTCCTAGACCCAGCCTGCGGGTGCGGCAACTTCCTGATCGTCGCCTATCGCGAACTGCGTGCGCTCGAACTAGACATACTCAAACGCCGCCGCGACCTCGACATGGACGCGATCGCCGCGGGAAAGAAAGTCCAACGGGCTCAGCTCTCACTCGATGTCACCGCGAACATAAAGGTCACTCTCGACCATTTCTTTGGCATCGAGATCGAGGAATGGCCCGCCCGGATCGCCGAGACCGCGATGTTGCTGGTCGACCACCTGGCGAACCAGCAGATGGCGGAAGAGTTCGGCGAAGCTCCCGACAGGCTGCCCATCGAAATCGCGCCGACCATCATCCACGCCAATGCTCTACACACCGACTGGGCCTCGCTCGTCCCCCCCTCGGACGACGTTGTGATCCTCGGCAACCCACCGTTCATCGGGCAATACACCAAGACTGCGGCCCAGACAGCGGACACAAAGGCGATTTGGGGCCCTCGCTACAACGGATATCTCGACTACGTGACGTGCTGGTATGCCAAGGCGATCGACTTCTATGGCTCCTTCGCATCTCGCTGGGCTTTCGTATCGACGAACTCGATCTGCCAGGGGGAAGCAGTCGAATTCTTATGGCGTCCGATCCTCGAAGCGGGCTGGCGGTGTCGGTTCGCACACCGCTCGTTCCAATGGGTTACGGAGGCGACGGGAGGTGCCGCCGTTCATGTGTCCATCGTGGGTTTCGACAAGCTCAACGTCCCGCAGCCGGTGCTGTGGACATACCCCGATGGCGGCAAGGGCCAAGCCGAGCGGCATGAGGTCGGAAACATAAATCCTTACTTGTGCGATGCGATCACCGTGCTTGTCAGCAATCGGACGAGCCCGATTGCCACGTCATTACCGGCAGTCGTTTATGGTAATAAGCCAACTGACGGCGGTAATTTAGTGGTCGGCCCCGGCGAGCACGACGACGTCGCGAGCGATCCGATCGCGGCTCGCTACCTCCGCAAGTTCGTCGGTGCACGCGAGCTCATTCATGACCTGTCTCGCTGGTGCCTGTGGCTGGTAGAAGCTTCAGCGGCAGACATCAAGGCGAGCCCTGTGCTGCGTGCGCGGGTAGCAGCTGTCAAGGAAATGCGCGAGGCGAGCTCGAAGGCCGCAACGGTGAAGAAGGCCGCAACACCGCACCTCTTCGACGAGCGCCGCCACCCGGATGTCGACTATCTCGCGATCCCACGGCACGTCGGAGAGCAGCGGCGGTACTTCACGGCCCGCCGACTCACCCCCGACACCATCTGCAGTGACGCGAACTTTCTGGCTCCCGACCCTGATGGCTTCGTCCTCGGTGTGTTGTCGTCCTCAATGTTCATTGCGTGGATGCGTGCCATTGGTGGACGTATCAAGTCTGATCTGCGATTTTCAAACACATTCGTATACAACACATTTCCGTTTCCAGCTATCACCGCTGAACAGCGTCAGAGGGTCATAGAAGCCTCTGCGCAGATCATCGCCAGCCGCGAGAACCACCCTGGCATGTCACTGGCCGACCTTTACAACCCCGACCGGACACCAGCTGACGTCTCCGCTGCGCACGAGGCGCTGGACAAGGTGATCGACGCAATTTTCGCGGTCGATGGCCCTATCGATGAAACTGCCCGACAGCAGCTTCTATTCAAGAAATACGCAGCGATGATCGCGAAGGCGAACAAGAGCTGAGGACACCAGGTCGGCGGTCAGGTCGTCCCGCCGCCATGGTGGAGGAGGGACGGCACGGCTGAGGTTGAAGCCGAAGGCCGCGTCGCTGTCGGTCGCCCGTGAAACGATGTATCCATGACCACGGTCAAGGTTCATGCAGGCCAGTCCATCCTGGAGGGCTATGTCAAGAAGCCGTCCACCGGGCTGACCGAACTCATCTGGAATGCCTTCGACGAAGACGCGCACCACGTCACAGTGACCTGCGAGTACAACGACTTGGGCGGGATCGAACACATCCTCGTCACGGATGACGGTAACGGCATGAACCGCGAGCGAGCAGAGCACGCGTTCTCGCGTGTCGGCGACAGTTGGAAGCTGATGCCGGGCACTCGAAGCAGCAACGGTCAACGAGTAGTCCACGGCCGGCATGGGCGGGGCCGTTACGCCGCGTTCGCGCTGGGCAACCTGGTTCGCTGGGTCTCCATATCCGAGCGCGTGGAGGGCGGACTCGGGATCGTACAGGTGACTGGCAACCGGTCGTCCCTCGACACCTTCGACATCGAGGCGATCGATGTGGACCCCGACGTCGTCACCAAGTCTGGGACCGTCGTCACCGTCTACCAGCTCGGGCCGGCGGCTGTGTCGAGCTTTGACGCCCCGGACGACCTGCGGCACGCAATTCTGACCGAGTTCGCGCTTCACCTCGAGCGATACAAGGACTTCCAGATCCGCTTCCTCGGCGAGGACGTCGACGCAGCGTCAGTTGAGGTGCATCGCAAGGCCATCACGCTGAGTGACCCTGAGAGCTGGGAAGGCGAAGCCACCCTCACAGTCATCGAGTGGAACCTACAGAACGTGCGGCGGTCGATATTCCTCTGCGACGCAGATGCTCGCGTCATCGACGAGGTGGAGGCACGAATCCAAGCACCTGGCTCCGAGTTCACGGCTTATCTCACATGGGATGGCTTCGCCAGCGGCGACCCGGTCGGTCTGGAAGACGACAGCGACACACCACGAGGTCGCCTAATCGCAGCCGCACGGGACGCGCTGCGCGACCATCTCACGGAAAGACAGCGGCTCCGGGAGGCCGCCACGATCCAACGTTGGCGCGAAGAGGGTGTGTGGCCCTACAAGAAGGAGCCCAAGACTCCTGTCGAGGTGGCAACGCGGGACACTTTCAAGGTTGTCGCCCTGGCCGCGTCACGGACGCTCGACGAAAGCAAAAGCGGGCAGTCCAAGGCAATGGCACTGCGGCTTCTCAAGGAGACATTCGAAACCGATCCCGAGGCCCTTTTACCTATCCTGTCGGATCTGGCTCGGCTGCCGAAGTCGCGTGTCGATGAACTCGCGCGACTGCTGAAACACACCACCCTCACGCAGCTGATTCAGACCGGCCGCGCGATCGGTACCCGCATGGAGTTTCTCAGCGGCCTCAACACGATCCTTTTCGACCGCCAGATCAAGCGACGGTTGCTGGAGCGGCGGCAGCTACATCGCATCCTGGCGCATGAAACCTGGATCTTTGGGGAGGAGTGGAGCCTGACCGGGGATGACGAACGCCTAACCAAAGTGTTGAAGAAATTCCTCAAGAAGCTGGGAACGGACGTTGAACTGGCCGAGCTCAAAGAAGTGCGGCTAGAAGACGGCGCCGACGCGATACCGGACCTGGTACTCGGGCGACGGTTGCAGACCAACGCCGACTCGTTTGAGCATCTGGTGGTCGAACTGAAACGTCCCAAACACAAGCTCGATGACGACGACGTGAGCCAACTGCGTTCCTACGCCAGCGCCATCGTGAACGACGAGGCGTTCGCGCAGCCCAACGTTGAGTGGGATTTCTGGCTTGTTGGCAATGAGACGACGCGCACCGTCGACGAACAGCGGCGGCAACCGCATCTGCCGTTCGGTGTCGTGCAGGAGAGCCCCTACAGGATCGTCGTTAAGCAGTGGAGCGAGCTGATCTCCGACGCCGAGCACCGACTCAAGTTCGTGCAGAACTCGCTGGAGTACGAGACGTCCCACGATTCTGGCCTGGCATACCTCCGCGAAAAGTATTCACAATTCCTGCCCGCAGAGGCCAAAGAATCCTCCGGCCAGGCGGCTCAATCGGCTTAATGCGATACCGCAGTGGATACCGCAGTACTCTCATTCGGCCTCCACACCAGCCAAGGCAGCCAACGGCATAACCGCAGTTAGAGACGACTCTTCCGGCCACAACCGCGGCCAGCAAACGCAACCAACGTCCAGTTCAGAGGATTTTAAGTCCGCTGCCTCTGCCAATTGGGCTATGGGGGCATTGCAGCTGCGAGCATAATTTAGGCCGTTTGGGCCTCACACCTGCGTTCCAGATGCCGCAGTGCTGTGGATCGCGTTGCCCAGCGCAACAGCCACACCGGTCAAATCGTCGTTGAGCAATCTACGGGCGGATAGCCACTACGACTTGGCGGATCTACCCAGACGAGTGCGGCGTCGGACTGTATTGCACCTTGCTGTGGAAGTAGATCTCAGCACCGCATCCCGGGCAGTGGATCCAGTACTCAAACCGCGCATCTCCGGTGCCACTTCCTCGTTCACGGACCTCAATCAACACATCGGCATCAGCATTCTTGGGGCATACGATGCCACCCCAAGTACCTGCAGCGACCCGCTTGGTCACCTCGACCCAGTTCTTCGCTAATCGGGTGTATTCGGACACCGCATTATGACCGTCGATCTCGTTGGCGTGCTGGCGCAGCCGCACGGCGATTTGCCCGAGCCACTTCTTGAATGTCACCTCCGGTCGCGGATCAAAGCAGACACCAATTTTGCGTAACAGGAACTGCGAGAGATCTGATTCAGAACGAGCGGCGCGCGTCATCAATCGCTTGAGCCAACATCCTCAAGGCCCGGCGACAGGGTCCGCGTTAACGAAATTGTCGACTATCCTTTGCCAGTCGTCAGCTTCCAGGTCCCAATCCTGGTGGAAGTATGCGCCGAAGAATTGGGCTAACTCAGTCGAAATCGAGCCCTCGTTCATGGCCACCTCCGTATGACGCCGACCGATTTATTATCAATCTTGCGGAGTTGGAGTCCCAGGTCCGGTCTGGGTGATTCGCAGCCGGAGCCGATTAGCGATCTCCTTCAACCATTCACCGTAGGACAACGGTGTTGGGCTGTAGTCCACACCGACTTGACGGACGAGAAATTCGTTCAGCTGCGGCTCTTGACGAGACCCACGGAGCTCGTCAATCTGCTCAGCCAACAGCAGCAGGGGCCCGGGAGTGGGATCTTCGTCGATATAGTTGTCAACGATTCCCTGCCAGTCGTCAGCTTCCAGGTCCCAGTCCTGATGAAAATTGGCAGCGAGAAACTGGTACAGCTCGCGAGAGATGGAATCGTCGTTGAAGCTTTCCAACACTAACGCCATGTATCACACCACCTCAATCGACTCGTTCTCATCCGGTTGGTGGGTTACCGCCACCGTCAATCGCTGCTGCATGCTGGCGCAGCCGTGCAGCGACCTGCCCGAGCCACGCTGTGTAGGTGAGTTCCGGTAGCGGGTAATAGTTGGCCCCCAACGTGCGTGTCACGAGTCGTTCCATGTTGTCCTCGCCGCCTTCAGCGCTCAGGTCATCGATTTCTTGGCCGAGTGACCGAAGCAGGTCAGCGGGGGGTTGTTCATCTCGAACGTAACTATCGATTACCCCTTGCCAGTCGGCGGCTTCCATAACCCAGTCCTCGTGGAAGTACGCGCCGAAGAGATGGCGCAGGGCTGGTGACACCACTTGCTCGCTCACTAATTGACCATTCCTGTCAGGACGTACCATCCGCCGGAGCCGTCGGATTTGAGAACCATCTTCACGCTAGAGCCCGGAACTGGGCCGTCAGATCCTCGCGCCAAGACCGATCCGCCCTCAAAAGGTGCGACCAGTTCGATTTTCCCCATGGCTCCGTTCGCGATCCAGTTATCGAACACCCCCTTATTGTGGTTCAGGGCGGTACTAAGTGCTCTTGCAGCCTCGTCGACCGATCCGAAGGTCGACACTTGGCGGAGACCGGGGTAGTCATCCAGGCGGGCGGAGAGATCATCAACCGTTTGTCCAACGTGACGCTCGATGAGGTGTCCGCCATTCGCTTCGCTGCCCTGTAAAAGCGCTCCGGCGTCTTCGAATCCAAAAAGCTCGGCCGAACTTGCGTCGGCGCCGCCTCCACCGTGCGGCCCAGCGGCATCTGGCGTGTAGTCAACATCGGGAGCCGATGGCGCGTCGGGTAAATGATGTGCCCCCGCACTTCCGGCGTCCAGGGCATCGTCGACGTGGCGCCCGGCATTGAACGCGTCAACAGTATGTTCGAGGCCCTCGGTGACGAACTTGCCACCAGGGATGGGCGCCGCACCGGCCACGTCGAGCACGGCTCCGACGCGGTCCTCAGCAGAGTGTTCACTCCAGTTGGTGAACACGTCGATGTCGTGGGCAACATCGGGGATCAACCCGAAACTGCCTTCGCTTAGAGCGCGGCTACCCTCGGCGAAGGCCGACGGCTCCTGCGGGAACGCTTGTACGTCAGCGTTTTCGGGGAGCGCGGGGATCGGCACTCGGCCCTGACCGACTTCACCGGCCGCCGCATTGAGGTCCTCCAGGATCTCGGTCTGACTCGTCACCTCACCGCGCGCATCGAACAACGCCTGTCCTAGAGCGTCGAGCTGGTCTCGGGTGGGGCCGGCACCCGCACCACCGACCGTCGCCTGAGCCAACGCATCGTCGAGCGCGGCTTGGGCCGACGTCACGCTCTCATGTGCAGCGTCCACCCTGGCCTGCTGATCGCCGATCACCGACGGATCGGCGCCAACGATGGGGCCCTCCAACGGATGCTGCGTATATCGGCGATCTTCGCCCTTGCCATTGCCGGCGTGCTGATTGAGGATCCGCTCCAACGCAGTGGGTGGTGCCTCGACGGGTTTCCCTGCGACTTCCGTCAACGCCTCGTCCAGGCTGGACGGCTGTTGGTTCTCCTCTGTGGTCTTACCTTCGCCGAGCATCGCTTCCAAAGGCGATTCAGCTGCATCGGTACGTTCAGCTTCTCCAGCGGCCCCCGCGGGTGTGAGCATGTCCTGCCAGCTGCCCGTAGACTCCTTCGGCAGCGGTCCCGCTTCCCTGTGCTCATCCGACTCGACTTGAGAGCTCGAGTCCTCAGTCTTGTTGTCCACGAGCCGGATCGTCGGACCGGTCTCATCGCCGCCGCGATCACCCTCGAACCGAATTCCTTCCAGTTCAGCAGCGTTCGCTTCGAGCTGCCGCCCGACAAGGGCATCGGCGGCGACGAGCTGCTCAGCGCGCCACCGAATGAATTCAGCGTGCTCGGTCGCAGCCCTCATGCGGGCGGCAGCAGTCTCCTTGTCGTATGCACGGTTGTCGGTCACAGAAAGGTCGTCGCCTACGGAGAAGTCGTCCTGTTCGGCTTCGGCGATGGCTTCGAGCACTCGACTGCGTGCGGCCTGGATGTCCTCGCTGCCGCGCGTGGCGATCACGGCAGCCTCACGATGCGCATCACCCTGCCGACGCACGACCGAAGTATCCGCAGTTACGCGGTCAAGAGCGGCGTCTTTGGCGTCACCTTCCCATGTGGTGCCGCCAGGACTCAGGATGTTCTGCCTGTGCTGCTCGAATGCGGATTCCAGTGCACCTGCCACCGTCCGCCAGCGGGTAGCGGCAGCATCGAGGTCTGAACTGTCCCAGGCCTCGACGTCCGACCTGCTGGGCACACCCATCGGTGCGGCCGCAGGGCTCACATGGTTACCGCGATCGCGTCTGCACTGCCCCCGTCCGTCGCGTCATAGCGATCGCCTGCCGCTGCGACATCACCGGCCTGACCAGCAATGCGCTCAGCGACACACTTGCGCGCGGCTGCACTCGCCGCTTCAACGACAGCGATTCCCGCCCCACTCGGGCGAGCGCTCACCGAACCGTCAAAGCCACCGACCACCACCTCGGCGGCAAGAGCGACGCTGTCAGCGGCGGCTGAAGTCAACCCGCTCGCATCCACACTCAAGTCTTTTGTCATGTCAACCCCTCGTAACCCATCCAAGATTACGGCAGGTGATGGTGCTCCCCGGGCGGCAAAACCAACTCGCGGAGTGTGGGGTTGATGACCGCTTCGACGGGTCGGAGCGTGCGGGTAACCCACGTTCGGCAACCTACCGATTTCAACCGTGAATCGCCTCATTGATCGGCACGTCGCCGTTGTTGAACTCGATGGTCCGCCCGACGGTGGAATCGTCGGCCAGGCACGCCGCGGCGACCAGCGCGACGTCCTCGCGCGAAACCTGCCCCTTGGCGGCATCGGGACCGACCGCGATGCGACCGGTCGCCGGCTCGAGCGTCAGGCCGCCCGGGCCAAGAATCGTCCACTGCAGATCGCTGGCCCGTAAGTGAGTGTCCGCCGCCGCCTTCGCCTCGGCGTAGTGGAAGAACGAATTCTCCTTCGGCACACCGTGATCCGGTCCGGCTCCGAAGTACGAGACCATGACGAACCGCGGCACCTGCGCCTGCCCGGCCGCGTCGATCACCCGGATGGCCGCGTCACGGTCGACGGCGTAGGTGCGCTCCGGGTTACCACCACCGGCTCCTGCGGAGAACACCACCGCGTCGTGCCCGGCCAACAGTTGCGCCAGCGCGTCGGTATCCAGTTGTTCGATGTCGGCCACCAACGGCCGCGCGCCCGTCATGTGCACTTCCTCGGAGTGGTCCGGGTTACGGAAGACCGAGGTCACCTCGTCACCGCGCTCGGTCAGGATTCTGGACAGATGCATGGCCACCTTGCCGTGACCGCCGATGATCAGGATCCGCGCCATAACCCCAATGTAGCCGCGTAGTAGGCAATACTGTCCGCGTGGGAACTCCAATGCTGTCCGCTCGGAACCTGATCATCGCCGGCGCGTTCACCGTCGCCGCGTCGCTGCCCAGCATCGCGCCCGTCCTGCTCTCGCCAGCTGAGCTGGCCGCTCAGGACTCGGGTTGCGCCACCGGGGAGGAAGGCGACCTCTACACCGGCGCCTGCGTTCCCTACCTGGTGCCCAACACCGGTGGCCTCGCGGAGCCAGCGACGCCCACGCCGTTCCAGCCGTCCCCTGAGCTGGAAGAACTCGAGGACGTCAACACCCCGGGATACTGAGCACCTCGTTCTCGCGCACGGCGTCGACGTCGAGCGTGCGGTATCCGTAGAGATCGAACAGCACGGTGATCCGCTCAGGGTCCCCGCCCAGCACCGTGCCCGCGCCCCACTCCTTGTGCTCGACCGCCGTGCCCGCCGCGATGGCCGGCTCGCCCCGATCGGTGGCGGTGTGCTCGCGGCACCGGTCGCAGTTGCCGCACGGCTCGGGTAACTGGTCGCCGAAATACGCCAGCAGGAACTGCCTGCGGCAGTCCGGGGTCTCGGCGTACGACCGCATCATCTCGACGCGCGTCTTGTCGACGCGTTCGCCGATCTCGGCCATGTCGACCGCGCGGCGGACCGCGACGTCCGCAGGCACACCGGCGCTGACGAAACCCGTGCGCGTCGACTCCACCGCGCCGGCCTGCTCGAGCAGGTTGACCGCGGCGGTGAGCCGACGGCCCCGTTCGTCCAGTTCGTCGCGAAGGCGCTTCATCCGCTTGGCTTTCCGCTCGTCGAGCGTCTCGTAGACCCGCCGGAGCAGCTCCTCGTCCGGGTTGCGAGTGGCGTAGAAGTTGCCGAGCGTCAGATCTTCGGCGCGGTAGAAGAGGATCGCGTCGGCGGGTTCGTCGTCGCGTCCGGCTCGGCCGATCTGCTGGTAGTACGAGTCGACCGCGTCGGGTATCGACGCGTGCACGACGAAGCGGACGTTCGGCTTGTCGATGCCCATCCCGAACGCGCTCGTGGCGACGACGACGTCGACCTCGTCGTCGCGGAAACGGTCGTGAACGTCGTTGCGCTCCTTGGTGTTCAGGCCCGCGTGATAGCTGACGGCCTTCAGACCCCGCTTGACCAGCGCTGCGGCGTAGTCCTCGGTGTCTTTGCGGGTGGCGCAGTACAGCAGGCCGGGTCTGGCGAGTTCGGCGACCGTGTCGACGACGGCCTCGCGTTTGTGTCCCTCGTCGGTGTGGTGTTGCACGTCGAGGCTGATGTTCGGACGGTCGAAGCCGCCGGCGATGACGATCGGCTCACGCAACCCGAGGAAGTCGGTGATCTCGCGACGCACCACCGCCGACGCCGTGGCGGTCAGCGCGGCGACCGGCGGCCGGCCCAGCCGTTCGATGGCATCGCCGACGCGGAGATACGTGGGGCGAAACTCGTGCCCCCACGCCGAAACACAGTGCGCCTCGTCGACGACGACCAGCGACGGCTCGGTCGCCGCGAGACGCTTGAGCACGTCGTCCTTCATGAGTTGTTCGGGACCGAGGAACACATAGCGCGCATCGCCGTCGTCGATCGCCGCCCACGCCCGGTCAAGCGCTTTCGCGCTCTGACGCGAATTCACCGCGACCGCGGCCGGGGCGTCGCTCTCCTCGAGCGCGGCGATCTGGTCGTGCTGCAACGCGATCAGCGGCGAGATGACGATCACCAGCTTCGGCAACAGCACCGCGGGCACCTGGTAGATCGCCGACTTACCCGAACCCGTTGGCATGACGGCAAGTACGTCGCGACCGGCGAGGATCCCGGTCATCGCCTCGAGTTGTTCGGGGCGCAGCTCATCCCAGCCGAACACGTCGGCGGCTGCGTCGCGCAGTCGATCGGCGTCGCTCACCGGGTCAGCATCGACAAGACCGCGCGGTTGAGTTGGCGGCGCGGCCAGCCCAGCCGTCCGTCACCGCCGAGCGCGGCCCGGGCGGCGTTGCGGCCGCACACGCCGTGCACTCCCCCGCCCGGCGACGCGCCCGCGCTGCCGAGGTAGACGTTCTCGATCGGGGTGTCCGCGCCGCCGAAGCCGGGTATCGGCCGGAAGATCAACTGCTGGAACAACTGTGAGGTACCGCCGTTGACAGCGCCCGCATGCAGGTTCGCATCACTGGCCTGCAGGTCGGACGGCCGCTGGATCATCTTGCCGACGATGTGCTCACCGAAACCGGGTGCGTGTTTCTCCAGCACCATGTCGACGGCGGCCGACAGTTGGTCCGCCGACGCGTCGTCGTCCACACCGCGCGGCAGATGCGTGTACGCCCAGGCGCTTTCGGTGCCTGCCGGTGAGCGGCTGGGATCGGCAGTGGTCATCTGACCGAACAGCAGGAACGGGTGCAGCGGCACGGTGCCGGTGTTCAGGTCGGCCATCCAGCGGATCAGCCCGTCGTGGTCGGCGCCGAGGTGGACGGTGCCGGCGTCGTTGAGGCTCTTGGACCGCCACGGGATCGGCGCGTCGAGCGCGTAGTTGATCTTCAAAACCGGGGTGTCCCAGACGAACCGGTCGAAGTCCTGCAGCACCGACGCAGGAAGGGCGTCGGCCGGCAACAGATGTTGATACAGGGCGGGAGCGGAGGTGTCGGCGACCACCGCGCGGCGCACGCGTATCGAGGCGCCGCCAGTCGTACGGACGGAGACGGCGCGGCGGCCGCGGACGTCGATCGCCTCGACTTCGTGGCCGCATTCGATGTGGGCACCCGCGGAGGTGGCGCGGTTGACCAGAGCGGCCGTCAGTTGTCCGGCGCCGCCGACGGGTACCGGGAAGCCGCCGTCCTGGGCCATCATGATCAGCATGTAGCCCATGACGCCGCTTCCCGGGGCGTCGATCGGCACGTCGGCATGCATGGCGTTGCCCAGCAACAGAAGTCGCGCTGCCTCGCCGTCGAAGAGCCGCTCGGCCATGACTCCGGCGGGCAGCAAGAGCAGATGCGCGAGGCGAAGCGCGTCGGCGGTGCCGAGCTCGCGCAGCAACCCGACGGCTCCGCGCACCGGCGGGAACGGGGCGAACAATGTCTCCAGCAGCGGTTCCCGGATGCGGCGCCACTGGTTGAACAGGTCGCGCCAGCGGTCGCCGTCGCCGGGTGTGCGGCGGTTGAGATCGGCGACGGTGCGGTCGAGTTCGTGCCAGATCACCGGCGCGTCGTCGTCCTCGGCATCGCGGGCGTGCCCGACGACGGCCGGTGAGTGCGACCAGCACAGGCCGTGGTCCTCGAGGTGCAGCGCCTTCAGTGCGGGCGACATCACCGACAGCGGATAGAACGCGCTGTACAGGTCGCTGGTGTAGCCGGGGAACAGTTCGGCGCTCTTCACCGCGCCGCCGGGTTGCTCCTGCGCTTCGAGCACCACGACGTCCCAGCCGGCGTCGGCGAGCATCGCCGCGGCGACGAGACCGTTGTGGCCGGCTCCGATCACCACGGCGTCGGCCGTGGTCGGGATGCTCACTTCGAGATCAGCCTGCTGGAGACGGCCTTGACCGAGTCGGGCATCACCCGGTTCATCACGCCCATCGCCTTCGAAAGCGGCGACGACGCAACGACTTTCTTGTCGCCGCGCTTGAGCGCCTCGTAGCCCTGCTTGGCCACCTTGCCCGGGTCGTCCTTGGGCATCCGGCCGACGAGCGTGTCCAGCATGCCCGCGCGACGGAAGAAGTTGGTCTCGGTCGGACCGGGCATCAGCGAGGTGATCGTGACGTCGGTGTCGCGCAGTTCGTCCTGCAGCGCCTCGGCGAACGACTGCACATACGACTTCGTCGCGTTGTAGACCGTCTGCAGCGAGCCCGGCATCATCGACGCGACCGACGAAGTGAACAGCACCTTGCCGGAGTTCGCGCTGACCATGTCCTGCAGCACGAACTTGGCCAGATGCGTCGTCGACCTGACGTTCAGATCGATCGTGTTCATGTCCTCTTCGAGGCCGCGATCGACGAAGCGTCCGCCGCCGCCAGTGCCGGCATTGAGTGCGGCCAGTTCAATGCGGCGGCCGTTCTCGGTGGCGCTGCGGTAGAGCCGGTCCACGTCCTGGGGCTTGCGCAGGTCCGCCTGCACCGCCCGCACCTCCCCGGCACCGCTCCTGAGCTTTTCGGCGCAGGCGTGGATGGCGTCGTCGTCGGCGGCGATCACCAGGTCGTATCCGTCGTCGGCGAACAGCTTTGCCAGCTCGAATCCGATTCCGCTGGAAGCGCCCGTGACAAGCGCGAGAGGTCGTCCTTGTGCCATGCCCGCGGGCTACCCGACGAGGCTGCTGTCAAACGCGCGTGGTGGTGCTCCGCGGCGTCAGCTGGCGTCGCGGTCAGGGTCGCTGGGGTCGGGTCTTTCGCCGCCGTCGTCATCGTCGGCGTTCTCGCCGGCGCCGTCATCGGGGATCAAGTAGCGCTCGGGGTGGTGGTGATTGTTGACCCGGGCCTGGCCGGTGTCCAGCTGTGGTGGAGGCAGCCATTCGGTGCGGCCGTCTCTACGTTTCCGCGTGCGGTACCCGCCGGGCTTGACCGAGCGGTTGTCGTCCGGACACGCCAGCGTCAGCGCGGTGATATCGGTGCTCCCGCCATCGGCCCAGTCGGCGACCGCGTGATGCACCTGAGTCTCATAGGCCGGGGCGGTGCAGCCCGGGCGGGTGCAGCCCCGCTCCAGGGCGAACAACATCAACCGCTGCGCCGTGGACGCGCACCGTTTAGCCCGGCCCAGATACAGCGGTTCGCTGGTGTGTTTGTCGAACACCGCCAGGTAATGATGGGCCTGAGCGGCCAGCCGGATCACGTCGGCCATCGGCACCAACGTCCCGCCCGCCGTCACCCCGAACCCCGCGGCCTCCTGCAGGTCCTGCAGCGTCGCGGTGATCACCATGGTCGCCGGGAACCCGTTATGACTGCCGACCTTGCCTGAAGCCAGCAGATCACGACACATCGCTCCCAGCCCATCGTGATTGCGCTGCGCCCGCGTGCGGGTGTCGCGCAGGGCCAACTCCTCCGACGGACTTGGATCCAGTGCTTCAGGTTCGGGCTGCGGGGCAGGCTCGGCCGACGGGGCAGGGTCGGGTTCAGGTTCGGGCCGCGGGGCAGGTTCGGGCCGCGGGGCAGGCTCGGCCGGCGGGGCAGGGTCGGCGTCGGGCATGTTTTGTCCCGGAGCGGCGTAGCTGGCCAACCCGGCCTCGATCCACCCCCGGGTCGGCGCATCGACTGCGCCGTGGATCTCACTGATCCCATCGCGATCCTGCGGACCGAACCAGATCCCCGTCTTGCGGCGACGCTCATGCTCACGGAACTCGAAGTGCTCTTCCAAGACGGTCACCATGTGCTCGAGCGCCTTTTCCAGCCCTGCCGGATTCAGCGTGCCCGCCACATCCGCCAAGTGCTTTTCGGCCTGCTCACGCACATCGAAACTCACCGACGGCGGAATCTGCTTGTTGAAGAACTTGCGGAGCAGCCGCAACTGCTCGGAGCCAATCCGGCCGTCGGCCACGGCAGCCGCGGTGTTGGCCAACACCGGGGCGAGCACCTCACCGGTCATCGCCATCCGTGGCGCCAGATCCGCAGCCTCACCGACGCGCCGGTTGGCATCCGTCGGCGAAATCTTCAACAACGTCTGCAACGCCTTACCGACGCTGGATACGCCCAACTCCTCTGCCGGTGCCCGCATCAATTGCGCCACCACGCGGTGCTCCACCGTCGCCGACGACCGGACCAACGACTCCCAATCAGCGGCGAACGCCAACAACTCAGCAGTCGACGCGCCATCGAGGGGCTCAGAACGCAGCACCGCAATCTCGCGGCGAATCACCGCAAGCGCTTCACACATACGTTCGAATCCCATGACCCGAGACTAAACCCGGCCACCGACAACATGACCCCGTATGTGACGCCCGGAACCAAAGTGGCAGAAGTTATTTCGGTGAAGTCTCGTCCGCGAGCGCGATCAGCGCCGCCCGGACCAGTTCCGGGCGTTCGTCGACGATGAAATGACTGGCGTCGGCCAACTCGAGCCTGTAATCGTCGGCGTCGGCCGTCGCCGGGTCGACCAGCGACGGATGCACGGCGCTGTCGCGCTCGCCGAACAGGCACCGGATCGGCACGGTCGCGCGCGGCGGCTTCGGCGCGATCCCTGCGGCGGGCAATTCGCGCAGCAGGAACGTCCGGTACGTATCGCGGCCCGCGCGTGCGACGACGGGATCGCGGAAACGGTCGACGTACACCTTCGCCGTCTCCCGGTCGAGGTCCGACCCGATGCGAAACACCCGGGCGACCAAATCAGTGCGACGCTGCGCGAACCCGCCGAACGCGGCGAGCGGCACCTGGTACCAGAGCCGCCACAGGTGCGGCGCGATCGTGCGCGGGCTGACCCAGGGATGCGCCATGTTCATCGTCAGATAGCCGTCGAACCGCTCCGGCGCCGTCAACACCAGGCGGTATCCGACGTAGGCACCCCAGTCGTGACCGACCAGCAGCACCCGCTCGAGACCGATCGCGTCGAGCAGCGCCAGCACGTCAGCGGCAACGTCGTCCTTGGCCCACCGGTGCGGAGCCGGCCCGGACCATCCGTACCCCGGCAGGTCAGGCGCGATGATCCGTAACCCCGGCGGCGGGTCGGCCAGCAGATCGCGGTAACACCAGTGGTGCTGGGGCCAGCCGTGCAGCGCCAGCACCGGGCGCCCGTCGGCAGGTCCGGCCTCCGTCACGTGGAACCGCACCCCGCGCGCGTCGACGAAGGATCGTCGGGCGCCGGCAATCGGCGGTGGACCGGCAGTCATAAACGGACTATAGAGACCGGCGCTCGCGCTACCGTGCCGATATGGCCGGATACCGAGATCTCTTCGACGCCAGCATCGCCGATCCCGCGACCTTCTGGGCTGATGCCGCCAAGGCGGTGACGTGGACCCGCACGCCCGAGCAGATCCTCGACGACTCGAATCGGCCCTTCTATCGATGGTTCCCCGACGCCGAACTCAACACCTGCGCCAACGCACTGGACCGCCACGTCGACAACGGCCGCGCCGATCAGCCGGCGCTGATCTACGACTCACCCGTCACCGGGACCCAACGCACCTACACCTATCGCGAAATGCTCGACAGCACAGCCAAGTTCGCGGGCGGCCTGCGCGCGCTCGGCGTCGGCAAGGGCGACCGCGTGGTGATCTACATGCCGATGATCCCCGAGGCCGTCATCGCCATGCTGGCGTGCGCTCGACTGGGCGCGGTGCATTCGGTGGTGTTCGGCGGGTTCGCCGCCCACGAACTCGCCGCGCGCATCGACGACGCCCAGGCCACGGTCGTCGTGTCTGCATCCTGCGGCATCGAACCGACCCGCACCGTCGAGTACAAGCCGATGCTCGACGCCGCGCTCGAGATGGCCGAGCATCCGCCCCGCGTCTGCGTGATCGTGCAGCGGGACCGTCACCCCTGCGAACTCCACCCCGACCGCGACCTCGACTGGGACGACGTCGCCTCCGCCGCGCCCGTCGACCCGGTGCCGGTCGCGGCGACCGATCCGCTCTACGTGCTCTACACGTCGGGGACCACCGGCAAGCCCAAGGGCATCGTCCGCGACAACGGCGGCTACGCGGTGGCGCTGCTGTGGAGCATCCGCAACATCTACGACATCGCGCCCGGCGACGTGTTCTGGACCGCGTCCGACGTCGGCTGGGTGGTCGGACACTCCTACATCGTCTATGCGCCACTGCTTTTGGGTGCGACCACGGTGCTCTACGAAGGCAAGCCGATCGGCACCCCGGATCCCGGTGCGTTCTGGCGGGTCGCCTCCGAACACGGCGTCAAGGCGCTGTTCTCGGCGCCGACGGCCCTGCGCGCGATCCGCAAGGAGGACCCGGACGCGTCGCACCTCGGCCGCTACGACCTGTCGAAGATGAAGTACCTGTTCCAGGCCGGCGAGCGACTCGATCCCGACACCTACGAATGGGCGGCGCAGAAACTCGGCATCCCGATCGTCGACCACTGGTGGCAGACCGAGACCGGCTGGGCGATCGCCGCGAACCCGATGGGACTGGACCCGCTGCCGATCAAACCCGGATCCCCGACGGTGCCGATGCCCGGCTACGACGTGCGAATCCTGCGGCTCGACGGCTCCCCCTGCGAGCCGAACGAGGAAGGCGCGATCTGCATCCGGCTTCCGCTGCCGCCCGGAACCCTGCCGACGCTGTGGGGTGACGACGCCCGGTACGAGAACTCGTACCTCCGCGAATATCCCGGGTACTACCTCACCGGCGACGGCGGATATCTCGACGAGGACGGCTACCTGTTCGTCATGGGCCGCACCGACGACGTGATCAACGTGGCCGGCCACCGGTTGTCGACCGGATCCATCGAAGCAGTGCTCGCGACGCACCCCGCAGTCGCCGAATGCGCGGTCATCGGCGTCAACGACGACATCAAAGGCCAGGTGCCGCGCGGCTTCGTGGTGCTCCAGTCGGGTGCTTCGACCGAGGGCCTGGCCGACGAACTCGTCACGTTGGTGCGCGAGAACATCGGCGCCGTAGCGTGTTTCAAGATCGTCGACATCGTGCCCGCGCTGCCGAAGACCCGGTCCGGCAAGATCCTGCGCAAGACCATGCGGGGGATCGCGCACGGGAAGGACGAGCCCGTCCCGTCGACGATCGAGGATCCGACGGTGCTCGACAAGCTGAAGCCGATCCTGCACGGCTCGCGCGGGTAGGCCGCAACCGGCCCGAAACATCGGCGGATCGGCATATATTCGAGGGTGCGAGATCGCCCGGTCATACGCGGGCGCGTCAACATAGGAGTTGAACAGCGATGCGTATATCTCCCGTCAAGGCACCCAGTGGCTGCAGCTGCCGTTGCAACGCCTGCGAATCCGGCCACCACTGCGGTAACCGGCCGAACTGCAACGTCAGAAAGTAGTTCGCCGCGTTTGTTCCGTAACTCGAGGGGTAGCACAGTGCTCACCCCTTGAGCGAAAGGAACGACGATGGTCAGCAGTCAGCCGTCGGGTCCGACGGCCGTCACTCGATACGGCTCCCCTGTGCAGAAGGCGGCACTCGCCGTCAGCGCGGTGTTCCTGCTGGTCGGCGTCCTGGGATTCATCCCGGGCATCACGACGAACTACGACACCATGACGTTCGCGAGCCACCACTCCGAGGCTCTTCTCCTCGGCCTCTTCAACGTGTCGATCCTGCACAACATCGTGCACCTGCTCTTCGGCGTCGCCGGGCTGTTGCTGGCCCGCACGTTCAGCGGTGCGCGTGCCTACCTGATCGGCGGCGGCGCCGTCTACCTGGTGCTGTGGCTGTACGGGTTGGTGATCGACCACGACAGCGCGGCGAACTTCGTGCCGTTGAACACCGCGGACAACTGGCTGCACCTGTTCCTCGGTCTCGGCATGATCGCGCTCGGGGTGTTGTTGTCGCGCCGCGTGATCGACGCAAACACGCCGCTGAACCGCTGAGCGGTTTGCGGTTAACCCTCCGGCCAGCCGGGTAACCGGTCCGTCAATAACGGACGGAGGTGAACGATGGCAGCCCCCCGCTACATGGCCGTGCAGGCCGCGGCGCTGATCGTCGGCGCCGTACTGTTGTTGATCGGGGTGCTCGGCTTCATCCCCGGCATCACCTCCGACTACGACCGGTTGAGTTGGCTCGGCCACGAGTCCGGAGCCAGGCTTTTCGGCCTGTTCGCGGTGTCGGTGTCGCACAACATCGTCAACCTGGTGATCGGCGCGCTCGGGTTGGCGATGGCCCGCACCTATGCGATGGCGCGGGCCTACTTCCTCGGCAGCGGCGTCGTCTACCTGGCGCTGTGGGCGTACGGGCTGATCGCCGCGCGACCGTGGGGCTGGCTGCCGTTCGCGCTCGGGGTCGTCATGATCATTCTCGGGCTGACGTTGGCCGGGCAGCACGATCCGACGAAGCGCCGCAGGCGGATTCGGGCCTGACGCGGAAGGACTTTGGTCCCACGAAGCGACGGCCTTCGGCCCGCGCCGAGCGGCCCCCACGATTCCTACACTGCGGCCATGACCTACGTGATCAGCAGCGCCTGCGTGGACGTGATGCACAAATCCTGCGTGCCGGAATGCCCGGTCGACTGCATCTACGAAGGCGCCCGGTCCCTCTACATCAACCCCGACGAGTGCGTGGACTGCGGCGCCTGCAAGGTGGCCTGCGAAGAGGACGCCATCTACTTCGAGACCGACCTGCCCGACGGCGAACGTCGGCATCTGGCCGACAACGCGGCGTTCTTCGCCGAGATCCTGCCCGGCCGCGACACGCCGCTCGGCACGCCGGGTGGTGCGGCCAAGCTGGGGGCGGTCGGCGCCGACACACCGCTGGTGGCCGCGTTCACGCGTCCCGCCGATGGCCCCGCGAACTGAGGACCTAAGCCTCTTCTGGCACGTGACCGTCCGGACGACAGTGAAGTCATGGAGCAGCTGACCACCTTGGACGCGGGATTCCTGCAGGCCGAGGGCGCCGACCGGCACGTGAGCTTGGCAATCGGCGCGATCGCCGTGTTGGCCGGTCCGATGCCGGACTTCGAGACGCTCACCACGGAACTGGCCCACCGCATTACGTCGGTACCACGCTTCCGGCAGATTCTGCGGACCCAGCCGCTCGACCTGGGCGCCCCGCAGTGGGTGGACGACGACTCCCTCGACATCTCGCACCACGTGCGCCGGGCGGCCGTGCCGCGGCCGGGAGACGACGCCGCCTTATTCCGGTGGGCCGCCGACGTCATGGAGCATCGGCTGGACCGCGACCGGCCACTGTGGGAGTGCTGGGTCGTCGAGGGCCTCGCGCACAACCGGTGGGCGATCCTGATCAAGATCCACCACTGCATCGCCGACGGGGTGGCCGCCACGCACCTGCTGAGCCGTCTGTGTGATGGGTTCTCGGACAGCGCATTCGAGCCAGAAGCGCCGACGGCTCCGCGAGGCCCGCGCCTGCCCGCACTGACATTGAACCCCATGGACTGGCTGACCACGGCGTGGCGGACCTCGTGCGGGGTGACGTCCGCCACGGCGCAAGCCCTGCACGGCGCGCTCGACCTCGCCGGCGGTCTGCTCCGTCCGGCGGCCACCTCCTCGCTGACCGGCCCGGTCACCGACATGCGCCGCTACGCCACCGTCGAGGTGTCCCTGCACGACGTCGAGACGATCTGTCAGCGGTTCGGCGTCACAGTCAACGATGTTGCGCTGGCAGCGATTACCGATAGTTTTCGGACGATGCTGCTTCGCCGCGGCGAACAACCGCACCGCACCTCGCTGCGGACGCTGGTGCCGGTTTCGGTGCGATCCCGCGACGCGGCGGATAGAGCCGACAACCGTGTCTCGGTGATGCTGCCGTTCCTGCCCGTCGAGAAGTCCGATCCGATCCAGCAGCTGCAGACCGTGCATGCCCGGATGACCAGAGCCAAGGGCAGCGGCCAGCGGCAGGCGGGCAACGTATTGATCTCCGCCGCGAATGCCATCCCGTTCCCGATCACCGCCTGGGCGGTACGCACCCTCACCCGGCTCCCCCAGCGTGGCGTCGTGACGCTGGCGACGAACGTGCCCGGCCCGCGCCGGCGCATGAAGGTCTTGGGCCGCGAGGTCATCCGGCTGCTCCCGATCCCGCCGCTGGCGCTGCAACTGCGCACCGGCATCGCCATTCTGAGCTACGCCGACCACCTCGCGTTCGGCATCATCGGCGACTACGACGCGACGCCCGACGTCGACGAACTCGCGGTCGGGATCGAACGCGCGGTCAAGAGACTGGCCGAGCTCAGCACCGGTCACTGGCGCAGCACACCGGCAGGAACTCTCGCTTTGGTACAAGGAGGCTGATCGATATGACCAAGGGCCGAGCGCTCGAAACCCTCAATCGCAGACAATGTCTGGACCTGCTGCAGCACGTGCGGGTGGGCCGGCTGGTGTTCACCGAGGACGCCCTGCCCGCGGTGCAGCCGGTCAACTTCCGGCTGTGGCGCGATGACCTCGTGATCCGGGTCGCTGGCGGGCCGAAACTGGCCGCCGCCACCAATCATCAGGTCGTCGCGTTCGAGGCCGACGAGCTGGACCCGGATCTGCGGGACGGCTGGAGTGTGACCGTCGTCGGGCACGCCGAACCGATCACCGAGATCGACGAACTCGTCGAGTTGTCAGGGACTTTCGTCGAGCCGTGGGTAGACGGGCGGCGTGATCACTTCGTGCGGATCCGCACCGAGACGATGACCGGACGCCGGTTCCGTCGGCGCAGCGTCCCGCAGTACTGCGGAGCCGTCGACGCCGGCAGGTCCTGAACTCAGGGCAGCGGTGCCCGCCAGAACAACCGGGTGCCTCCCGACGGCGCGGCCTCGACCGAGAATTCCCCGCCGACGTCGTCGGCACGTCGGCCGAGATTGGTGAGTCCGCTGCGGGTGACGTCGCGGCCGATCCCGCAGCCGTCGTCGACGACCTCGATGCACAGGTCGTCGCCCACGGTCACGTCGACCGCGACGGTGGTCGCCTGCGCGTGCCGCACGGCATTGCTGACCGCTTCGCGCACAACGGCTTCCGCATGGTCGGCCAGCGGCGCATCGATGACCGACAGCGGGCCGGAGAACTGCACCGTCGTCCGCAGCTCCGAGCCGGCGAACTGCGCGACGGCCTCCTCGAGACGCTGCCGCAACCGCGTGATCCCCGCGCCGCCCCCGTGCAGGTCGAAGATCGCGGTGCGGATCTCCTGGATGACGCTCTGCAGGTCGTCGACACAGTTCGTGAGCCGCTGCTGCACCTCGGATTCGCGGGCACGGGGGATGGTGCCCTGCAGTGCCAGTCCCACCGCGAAGAGCCGTTGGATGACATGGTCGTGCAGGTCTCGCGCGATCCGGTCGCGGTCGCTGATCACGTCGAGTTCGCGCATCCGCCGCTGCGTGGTGGCCAGCTGCCACGCCAACGCGGCCTGGTCGGCGAACGCCGCCATCATGTCGAGTTCGTCGACGGTGAACGGGGGGCTCTCATTCGGCCGCACAGCCACCAGGACGCCGGCGACCGCGTCCGACGCGCGCAGCGGTAGCACCAGCGCGGGACCGGTCGCGCTGATGTCCGGCGCCAGTTCGAGGCTGTCGAACCGGCCAGGCGTGCGGCGCAGGAAGGCCGCCCCGATCGCGGTGCCCTCGGTGGGCACTGCGCGCACCGGACGCTGCGGTGTGGTCCCCGCCGTCGCCGCCACCACCAGTTCGTCGACCTCCTCGGTCGGCGCGCCGAGATTGGCCGGGACCGCGACCAAGGTCAGTTCCGCGCCGCTCAGCTGCAGGGTCTCGTCGGCGATCATCCGGAAAACCGTCGCCGGGTCGGTGCCGGAGAGGAGTTCGGTGCTGATATCGCGGGTCGCCTCGATCCAGGACTGCCGGGCCTTGGCCTGTTCGTAGAGGCGGGCGTTGTCGATCGCGATACCGGCCGCAGCGGCGAGCGCCTGCACCAGCACTTCGTCGTCCTCGCTGAACGGCAGCCCGTCGACCTTGTCAGTCAGATAAAGGTTGCCGAACACCTCGTCGCGGATGCGCACCGGAACCCCGAGGAAAGTGCGCATCGGCGGATGATGCGGCGGAAAGCCCACCGACGCCGAGTGATGCGAAATATTCTCCAGCCGAATGGGTTTGGGCTCGTCGATCAGCACGCCCAGGACGCCACGCCCCTCCGGAAGGTGCCCGATCTGGTCCCTCAGGGTTTCGTCGATGCCCTCGTAGATGAACTCGACGAGTTCGTGGTCGTGCCCGCGCACACCAAGCGCGCCGTAGCGGGCGTCGACCAGCTCGATCGCCGTGTGCACGATCGTTTTCAAGGTCTGGTCGAGCTCGAGGCCAGAGGTCACCACCAGCATCGCGTCGACCAGGCCGTCCAGCCGGTTCCCGCCCTCGACGATCTGCTCGACCCGGTCCTGAACCTCGACGAGCAGCTCACGGAGCCGCAACTGGGACAGCGTGTCCCGCAGCGGGCGTGCGCTGAACTCGTCGCCGGAGTCGATCGACTGCGTCACAGGCCCATCGTGCCATCTCGCCGTTTCGGCGAGCCGCAAAATGACGTCACGACCGGACGACGATCACCGGCGACTGGACCGCCTGCACGACCGCCGAACTCACCGAGCCGAGTAGCGCGCTGGCGATCTCACCGTGGCGCCGGCTACCGAGGACCACCAGCTGCGCGTCCCCGGACCGTTCGGAGATCTCCCGCGCCGGTTCGTCGCGCACGACCACGCGCCGCAACTGAACGTGCGGATACCGCTGGGACCACGGGTCGAGATGCCGCTCGATGTTGTTCTCGACCTCGGGACATATTGCCTCCCAATCGGTTCCGGCGAAGTCGAACGCCCCGGGACCCCACCACGCATGTACGGCGACGAGCGCGACGCCGCGTCGGGACGCCTCCTCGAACGCGAACTCGACCGCCTCGTCGGAAGCCGACGAGGTGTCGACGCCGACCAGGACGGGTGCCTGCGCGTCGACCGCGGCAGCGTCACCCGCGATGACCGCGACGGGACAGTGGCTGTGGTGCAGAAGCGCCATGCTCACCGAGCCCAGCAGGACGCCGGCGAGTCTGCTCATCCCCCGGCGGCCGGCCACCACCAGGTCGGCGTCATCGGACATCTGCAACAGCGCCTGCGCCGGCGCGATCGAAACCCCCTCCACCGCAATCCGCAAACCCGTTCCGGCGGTGTCGCGGGCCAGTTGCGTGGCGCGCTCGAGGAGGTTCGCGTCGACGTCGGGATTCGCATCGAATGTCAGGAACGACCCGAGGGCGGGCGTGACCGCGTGCACCAGCGTGAGCTGCACGTCGCGCAGCGCGGCATCCCGCGCGGCCCACCGCACGGCGGCCTCCGACGACGGCGACCCGTCCACCCCGACGACGATCCCCCTGCTTTTCTGTGCACGCGACGGCATGGGTCCATGCTGCACTGCTCGCCGGTGCGAGAGAAGGACTGGAGGGACCATTGGCCCTGTTGCCGCCGACGATGCACGGCGAGGATGAAGACATGAATGGCTGTGCCGTAGAGACTGAAGTGCTGGTCAAGGCTGTCGGCGTGGCGTGCCGGGCACCGTCGTTGCACAACACCCAGCCCTGGCGCTGGGCCATCGACGGCGACACCGTTCACCTGTTCCTCGACAAGACGCGGGTGCTCTACTCGACCGACCGGTCCGGCCGCGAAGCGCTGCTGGCCTGCGGAGCCGTGCTGGATCACTTTCGAGTGGCCATGGCCGCCGCAGGCTGGGCCGCGGACGTCGACCGTTATCCGGACCCGAACGACACGACGCACCTGGCGACCTTCAGGTTCACGCCACTCGAGCCCCTCACCGACGTGCACGGCCGGCGCGCCGATGCGATCATGATTCGCCGCACCGACCGTCTGCCGTTCTCAGCGCCGGCGGATTGGGGCGCCGTCGAGCAGCTTCTGCATCAGACCATCACCTCGGATGCGGTGCACCTCGACGTCATCGCCGACGAGCTGCGTCCGGAACTGGTCGAAGCCTCCCGGCTCACCGAGTCGCTGCGCTTCTACGATTCGTCCTACCACGAGGAGTTGCAGTGGTGGACAGCGCCGTTCGCGGCGACGCAGGGCATCCCGAGGAACGAGCTTCCGACTGCGGCCGAGGGCGATCGCGTCGACATCGGGCGCAGGTTCCCGATGCCGCTCGATGAGCGAGACCGCCGCCGGACCTACGGAACGGACAGGTCCAAGGTCGTCGTGCTCTCGACCCGGGACAGTGACCGGGCCAGCGTCCTCGAATGCGGTGAAATGCTGTCGGCCGTGCTACTGGAGGCCACAGTGGCCGGACTGGCCACGTGCACGCTGTCGCACGTCACCGAGCTGGCAGCCAGCCGCGAGGTCGTAGCGTGCCTCATCGGCCGGGCGACCACACCGCAGTTGCTGATTCGGGTCGGGTCGGCGCCGGCGATCGAGCAGCACCCACCCGCGACACCGAGGCGACCGCTCAGCGAAGTGCTGGAGGTACGAAACTCGAGTCGGCATTGAGTCCCGCTGCCGGACCGTATGGTGGAAGCCCGGACGCAGGAGGGCATCGGATGGTCAAGGTGTTCCTCGTCGACGACCACGAGGTGGTCCGGCGGGGGCTCATCGAACTGCTCGGCGAGGACGCCGAACTCGAGGTGGTCGGCGAGGCCGGTTCGGTGGCCGAGGCGATGGCGCGGATCCCGGCCCTCGAACCCGACGTCGCGGTGCTCGACGTCCGGCTGCCCGACGGCAACGGCATCGAGCTGTGCCGCGACCTGCTCTCGCGGATGCCGGACCTGCGCTGCCTGATGCTGACGTCGTTCACCTCGGACGAGGCGATGCTGGACGCCATCCTCGCCGGTGCGAGCGGCTATGTCGTCAAGGACATCAAGGGCATGGAGCTGGCCAAGGCCATCAAGGACGTCGGAGCCGGCCGGTCACTGCTCGACAACCGCGCCGCGGCGGCGTTGATGGCCAAGCTGCGCGGCGAGGCCGACAAAACGGATCCGCTGGCCGGCCTCAGCGAGCAGGAACGGGTGCTGCTGGACCTGCTCGGCGAGGGTCTGACCAACAAGCAGATCGCCGCGCGAATGTTCCTGGCCGAGAAGACCGTGAAGAACTATGTGTCGCGGCTGCTGGCCAAACTCGGGATGGAGCGCCGCACGCAGGCCGCCGTCTTCATCTCGAAACTCGAGCAGTCGCGCCACCGCCCCGCCGACTGACCGTCAGGCGATCGAGAGCGCGATGCCGTCGAGGATGTCGTGTTCGCTGACGACGAGTTCGTCGAGCCCGGCGCGCTGCGCGAACGCGTCGGCTAGCTCCTCGACGATGATCGCGCCGCCGCCGATCACGTCGACGCGGCCCTCGTGCATCGGCCCGAGCACGGCGCGCCTGGCCCGCGGCATCGCGATCAGCTCGTCGCAGACCTCGAGCAGCCTGGCGAACGGCACCCGCGACAGATGGATCGCGTCCGAGTCGTAGGCCGCCATCCGGTGCGCCAGCGCCGCCAGCGTGGTCATGGTGCCCGCCACGCCGACCCAGGTGCGGGCCTGCTCGACCGGCACTGCACGGAAGGCGTCGGCCAACCCCTGCCGCACGACGTCGCGGGCCGCGGCGATCTCGGTCGCCGTCGGCGGATCGGAGTGCAGGCACCGCTCGGTGAGCCGCACGCAACCGATGTCGGCGGAATGGCTCGCGGTGACATCGGCGCCGCCGAGCACGACCTCGGTCGACCCGCCGCCGAGGTCGACGACCACGAAAGGCGCTGCCGCCGGGTCCAATTCGCCGACCGCCCCGCGGAACGACAGCTCGGCCTCCTCGGTGCCGGTGATCACCTCGGCGACCGCACCGGGCACCACGTCGCCGAGCACGTTCGCGGTCATCTCGAAGAAGATGTTCCGGTTGGCGGCGTCCCTGGTCGCCGACGTCGCGACCATGCGCACCGCGCTCACCTCGTGGCGGCGCATCAGGTCGGCGTACGCCTGCAACGCGACCTTCGTGCGGTCGATGGCCTCGGGCGCGAACTGTCCGGTGGCGTCCACGCCCTGACCGAGGCGCACGATGCGCATCTCGCGGTGCACGTCGGTCAATCCGCCGTCGGCCCGGTCGGCGATCAGCAGGCGGATCGAGTTCGTCCCGCAGTCGACGGCAGCGACCCTGCTCATGGCTTCCACCTTTCTGGTTCGAGGATGCCCGCCATCGCCGGATCGTCGGCCAGGGCCGCGAGCGCCTCGTCGCCGAACGGGTTTACCCCCGGACCCTTGGCCAGCGAGTGCGCGATCAGCACGTGCAGGCACTTGACCCGGTCCGGCATGCCGCCGCCGGAGAACGTGGTGCCCAGCGACTCGATCGCGTCGCGCTCGGCGAGGTACGACTCGTGCGCGGCCCGGTACGCGCGGGCCACGTCCGGATCCTCGCGCAACCGCTCGGTCATCTCCCGCATCATGCCCGATGACTCCAGTCGGCTGGCCGCCGCGGTCAGCCCGGGATGGGTCAGGTAGTACAGCGTCGGAAACGGTGTTCCGTCAGGCAGTTTCGGCGCGGTCTTGACGACACCCGGTTCCCCGTTGGGGCAGCGGTAGGCGATCTCGAGGACACCGCGGGGCTCCCGGCCGAGTTGTCTCGCGACGGCGTCGAGATCGGCTTGCTCAACCACCGGGCGGAGGCGGGGGTAGGGGCGCGCCGGGCGCGCCGGGCGGGCCGGGCGCGGGCGGGCCGGGCGGGGGCGGTGCCGGCGAAATCCCGTGCGGCTCATCGGCGATGGTGTGCCACAGCGCGGTGTACCAGGGCTGGCCGTCGTCGACGGGCACCGGCTCCTCGTCCGGCCCGCCCGGCACGATCGCCTCCGGCGGCAGCTGCACCTGGTACGGAATCTCGCCGGGCATCACAAAACCCAGGCGTTCGCGGGCCTGCGCGGCGATGAACACCGGATCGGCCAGCTTGCCCTTCTGCTGTTCGAGTTCGGCGATCTGTGCCCGCAACTGCTCCTCGGTCGCCTTGAGTTGCTGCATCTCCGTGCGCTGCGCGAAGTAGGTACGCACCGGCCCGGCGATCGTCAGCGTCAGCACGCACACCACCGCCGCGAGGATCGCTGCGCGCCGTGCCGCGGACCCGAACCGCTGCTCGGACTGCTGTTCTGCCGACTCGGTGATCGCGCGGCGGATGACGACGCTGGTGTCGCTCGGCTGCGCCTCGGCGTCGGAGACCTCGGGGGGTGCCTTCGACTCGGTGCTGCGCCGCGCCGCGGTGCGTGGACGGCCCTTCCCGGCGTCACCGGCCTTACCCGACTTGCCGGGTCGGGAGGTCGGTGACCGACGCCTGGGGTCGGGCCGTTTCGCTTCGGGCACGGGCTATTTCACTGGTTACTTCGCGTCCACGGCGAATCGCGGGAACGCCAGGTCGCCGGCGTAGCGGGCGGCGTCGCCGAGGTTTTCCTCGATGCGCAGCAGCTGGTTGTACTTGGCGACGCGCTCGCTGCGCGCGGGCGCACCGGTCTTGATCTGGCCGCTGCCGACCGCGACGGCCAGGTCGGCGATCGTGGTGTCCTCGGTCTCGCCGCTGCGGTGGCTCATCATCGTGCGGTAGCCGCTGGCGTGGGCCAGTGCGACGGCGTCGAGGGTCTCGGTCAGCGTGCCGATCTGGTTGACCTTGACCAGCAGCGCGTTCGCCGCGCCCTTCTGGATGCCCTCCTCGAGCCGTTCCGGGTTGGTGACGAACAGGTCGTCGCCGACCAGCTGCACGCGGTCGCCGATCGCCGACGTCAGCGCGACCCAGCCGTCCCAGTCGTCCTCGGACAGCGGATCCTCGATCGACACCAGCGGGTAGCTGTCGAGCAGGCCGGCGTAGAACTGGCCCATCTGCTCGGCGGAGCGGACCTCGTTCTCGAACTTGTAGCCCTGCCCGTCGGTGTAGAACTCGGTCGCGGCCACGTCGAGGGCCAGCGCGACGTCGGAGCCGACCTTGAACCCGGTGGCCTCGATCGCCGACAGGATCAGGTCGAGCGCGGCCTTGGTGCCCGCCACGTCGGGGGCGAAGCCGCCCTCATCGCCAAGGCCGGTGGCCAGCCCCTGCTTCTTGAGCACCGACTTCAGCGAGTGGTACACCTCCGCGCCCCACCGCAGCGCCTCCTTGAACGAGGCCGCGCCGATCGGGGCCACCATGAACTCCTGCACGTCGACGCCGGTGTCGGCGTGCGCGCCGCCGTTGAGGATGTTCATCATCGGCACCGGCAGGATGTGCGCGTTGGGGCCGCCGACGTAGCGGAACAGGTCGAGGTCGGCGGCCTGCGCGGCGGCCCGGGCCACCGCCAGCGAGGCGCCCAGGATCGCGTTGGCGCCCAGCCGGGACTTGTCCGGGGTGCCGTCGAGGTCGAGCAGCGCCTGGTCGACCAGCCGCTGGTCGTCGGCCTGCAGGCCGATGATCGCGGGACCGATCTCGTCGAGCACGGCCTCGACGGCCTTCTCGACGCCCTTGCCGCCGTAGCGGGAGCCGCCGTCGCGCAGTTCGACGGCCTCGTGCTCACCCGTCGAGGCGCCCGAGGGCACCGCGGCGCGGGCGAACGACCCGTCGCCCAGCAACACCTCAACCTCGACCGTCGGGTTTCCGCGGGAGTCGAGGATCTCTCGGGCTCCGACCTGATCGATAGTGGGCACTTGGCTTCTCCTTGGTCCAGACGATGCGTGATGGTTCGTGCGTCAACCGACGAGCCTAGAGCCTCGGTGAGCGCCGGGCGTGTCTAGAGGGGGTGTCCGTTCGCGTAAGCCGTGGCCCAGTCGCGCACGGTGCGGGCGTACTGGTCGGACAGGTTGTAGGCGCGCAGCGCGTTCATCCAGCCCCGCGGCGTGGCGAGGTCCTTGCCCGTCCAGCACAGATAACCGGCCGCGGACAGCGCGGCGTCGTCCATGTTGTCGGCGCTGATCTTGCCGTCGTTGTTGGCGTCGACGCCGTAGAGCCGCCAGGTCTCGGGGATGAACTGCATCGGGCCCATCGCCCTGGCGAACGACTGGTCGCCGTCGTGGCTGACCGCGTGGTTGTCCAGGATCTCCAGGTTGCCGTTGGTGCCGTCGAGCAGCACCCCGCGGATCGGCGGCTCCACGTCGCCGTTGGGCCCGATCACCGCGCCGCGGTAGGTGCCGTGGTGGCTCTCGATCTGACCGATGCCCGCCAGCGTCGTCCAGGTCAGCTTGCAGTCGGGGTTCTCCACCTCGGCGACCCGCGCGGCGTACGCGTAGGCCTCCAGCGCGCCGACCGGGATCCCGAGCTTGGGGGCGCGTTCGGCGGCCCACTCGCGCAGCTGGTCGGCGGGGCGGCCCTTGGCGTGGGTGTCGATCGCGGGCACCGGGTCGCCAGGCGGCGGGGGCACTCCCTCCGGGATGGGAGTGCCCAGCTGCCACGAACAGCTAGAAGCCAAGAGCAGCGCCGTCGCACCTAGTACGGCGACCGCGCGCATCCAACGCACCGGCGACACCAAATCCCCTCAACCAACTTCGGTCGATGCCCATGTTCCCACGCGTGCGGGACACGGTGGTTCAGCGTGGCAAGCGATTCGGGTGCGCAATCGATCGATCAGCGACTATGAGCGCGCCGAATCGGCGGTTTCACGGTCCGGCTCGGCCTCGGAAGCCTCATCCGTCCCGTCTGTCGCAGCTTCCTCGGCTACCTCGTCGGGCGCGTCCTCGGTCTCGGCCTCCTCGCCCGGCCAGTGCGCGCGCCACTCCTCGTCGGTCACCTTGTCCAGCGCCGCGCTGTCGAGTTCCTCGGGAACGTCGGTGCCGCGACGGTCGGCGAGGATCGCGCGCTCGGCCCGGCGCACGGCGTCCATGAACGCCAGCACCGCCGAGCGCAGCTCGCTCTCGGTGTCCGAACCCGCCGACACCGTCACCGAGGTCACCGACTCCGGGATCAGCTCGGCGGGCAGCCCGGCCGCGGTCACCCGCTCGATCACCTTCTGCGCCAACGCCAGAGCGGGCTGGCCGGTCGGCACATCATCGACGATCGAGGTGCGGGTGCGCTTCTCGAGCGCCTTGCGTTCCTCCCACTGCGCGAGCTGGTCGTCGAGCGAGATCGACTCACCGGCCAGCACCGCGGGCACCCGGTTGCCGAGCTTGCGCACCAGCGCGTCGGCCACGTCGTCGATGCCGAACGGGTGCTGTGGCGCGTCCTCGGCGATCCGGGCGTGGAACAGCACCTGCAGCAACACGTCGCCGAGTTCCTCGCGCAGCGCGTCGGCGTCGCCGCTGTGCACCGCGTCGAACACCTCGTAGGTCTCCTCCAGCAGATACCGCCGCAGCGAGTCGTGGGTCTGTTCGCTCTCCCACGGTCCGGCGGTGCGCAGCTTGTCCATCATCGCGACGGCGTCGACCAGGCGCTCCCCCGGCGCGGCCTCAGGAGCGGAGATCACCTTCTCGCCGGCCGCCAACCGCGTCTTGACCGCGGGATGCTCGGGGTCCGACGACAGCAGCACCGGCGCATCCTCGCCGTCGTAGGCCGGGCGCGCCGCGGGCAGCGACCACGGCACCTTGATCGGCATCTCCTCGGTGTACTGAACGTCGCCGGAGAGCAGATCGATCGCGTCGACGGGGATCAGCGACGGGCGGCGCGGGTCGACCAGTACGACGGTCATCGCGATGACCTCCTCGCTGTGCACGCTGCGGCCTTCGCGCTCATCGCAACGTTTCCTGACCCGACCCCAACTTCGTTATATCAATAGAATCCTGCGGTTTTCCATCGAGGGCCAGCACCAGACCGGCGACCATCCGGACCAGTTCAAGATCACGGATCCGCGGTGCGCCAAGGCCTTCGCCCGCCCGCGGAATCGGCACCTGCACCGTCGACGTGGTGGCGCGGTAGTTCGCGCTCGGGTACATCCGCTTGAGCCGCAGTTGCTGGGAGTCCATCAGCTGCAGCGGCGCCAACCGCAGCGTCGCCTCGGACACCGAACTGACCTCGGTGATGCCGTAGGCCTTGAGCAGCAACCGCAACCGCGCGACGGCCACGAGCCGCTGCGCGGGTTCGGGCAGCGGGCCGTAGCGGTCGAGGAGTTCGTCGACTACCGAGTCGACGGTGTCCTGGTCGGCCGCGGCCGCGAGCCGGCGGTACCCCTCCAGCCGCAGCCGGTCGCTGTCGATGTAATCCGGCGGCAGGTGCGCGTCGACGGGCAGGTCGATGCGCACGTCCTTCGGTTCTTCCGGTGTCGCAACGGTTTTCCCGTCGGCGGCGGCGCGGTACGCCTCGACCGCCTCGCCGACCAGCCGCACGTAGAGGTCGAAGCCGACACCGGCGACGTGCCCGGACTGCTCGGCGCCCAGCACGTTGCCCGCACCGCGGATCTCGAGGTCCTTGAGTGCGACGGCCATGCCCGCACCGAGTTCGTTGTTCTGCGCGATCGTGGCCAGCCGGTCGTAGGCGGTCTCGGTCAGCGGAACCTCCGGCGGATACAGGAAGTACGCGTATCCGCGCTCGCGGCTGCGGCCGACGCGGCCCCGCAGCTGATGTAGCTGGGACAGGCCGAACGTGTCGGCGCGTTCGACGATCAACGTGTTGGCATTCGAGATGTCCAGCCCGGTCTCGACGATCGTCGTGCAGACCAGGATGTCGTACTCGCGGTTCCAGAAGCCCTCGACGGTCTTCTCCAACAGCTCCTCGGGCATCTGGCCGTGCGCGACGACGACGCGGGCCTCCGGCACGAGTTCCTGCACGCGCGCGGCGGCCTGGTCGATCGAGCGCACCCGGTTGTGGATGTAGAACGCCTGACCGTCGCGCAGCAGCTCGCGGCGCAGCGCGGCCGCGACCTGTTTGTCGTCGTGCGGGCCGACGTAGGTCAGCACCGGGTAGCGCTCTTCGGGCGGGGTCAGGATGGTCGACATCTCGCGGATGCCCGCCAGGCTCATCTCCAGCGTGCGCGGGATCGGGGTGGCGCTCATGGTGAGCACGTCGACGTGGGTACGCATCGACTTGATGTGCTCTTTGTGCTCGACGCCGAAGCGCTGCTCCTCGTCGACGATGACCAGGCCGAGGTCCTTCCACGTCACGCCGGTCTGCAGCAGCCGGTGGGTGCCGATCACGATGTCGACGCTGCCGTCCTTCATGCCCTCGAGCGTGGCGCGCGACTCGGCCGGGTCGGTGAACCGCGACAAGCCCTTGACCGTGACCGGGAAACCGGCCATCCGCTGGCTGAACGTCTGCAGGTGCTGGTCGGCGAGCAGCGTCGTCGGCACCAGCACCGCGACCTGCTTGCCGTCCTGCACCGCCTTGAACGCCGCCCGCACCGCGATCTCGGTCTTGCCGTAGCCGACGTCGCCGCAGATCACCCGGTCCATCGGGACGGGCTTCTCCATGTCGGACTTGACCTCGGTGATGGCGGTCAGCTGGTCCATGGTCTCGGTGAAGCCGAACGCGTCCTCCATCTCGGCCTGCCACGGGGTGTCCGGGCCGAAGGCGTGCCCGGGCGAGGCCTGGCGTTTGGCGTACAGCGTCACCAGTTCGGCGGCGATCTCGCGCACCGCGCGGCGCGCCTTGGTCTTGGTGTTGGCCCAGTCGCTGCCGCCGAGCTTGGACAGCGACGGCGACTCGCCGCCGACGTAGCGGCTCAGCTGGTCCAGCGAGTCCATCGGCACATAGAGGCGATCGGAAGCCTGTCCTCGCTTACTCGACGCGTATTCGAGCACCAGGTACTCGCGGCGGGCGCCGCCGACCACGCGCTCGGTCATCTCGACGAACCGGCCGATGCCGTGCTGGTCGTGCACCACCAGGTCACCGGCCGTCAGTGCCAGCGGGTCGACGACGTTGCGCCGCTTGGCGGCCAGCCGCTTGCCCTCGACCGCGGTGGCCCGGTTGCCGGTCAGGTCGGTCTCGGTGAGCACCACCAGGTTCGCGCCGGGGATCACGGCGCCGTCGTGCAGCGGGCCCTGCAGGACGTTGACGACACCGTCTTTGAGTTCCTCGCCGAGCTCCAAACACACTGCAGCCGTGTCGGATTCGCGTAGCTGCTCGACGACGCGGTGCGCGGTGCCGGTGCCGGGGGTGACGACGACGGCGTGCCCGCCGGTCAGCACGTGGGCGCGCAGCATCGCGAACATCTCGGTGATGCTGGACTGCGAACCCCGCGCCGACGGCGCCGGCCGGATGTCGAGTTCGACGGCGTTCTCGTCGGAGAGCTGGCTCAGCGTCCACCACGGATGGCCACCGGCGCGGGCGGCCGCGCGGGCATCCTCGAACTCGACGAACCCCGAGGCGCCCATCCGTTCCAGGTCGATCGGCGCGGATCCGCCGAGCGCAGCCGTCGACCACGACGCCTCGAGGAACTCGCGGCCGGTCTTCTTCAGGTCGGCCGCGCGGGTACGGACCTTCTCCGGATCGCAGATCAGCAGCGGGGTGCCTGCGGGCAGCTGACCGGACAGGGTGGTCAGCTCGGCGGGGTCGCCGGAGGTCTTGAGCAGCGGCAGCAACGCCTCCATCCCGTCGACCGGGATGCCCTCGGAGAGCTTGGCCAGCATGTCGGGCACCGAGCCCGGCAGCGTGTTCTCGTGCACCGGGTGTTCGCGGGCCAGTTCGACGGCCCGGGCGCGCACGTCCTCGGTGAGCAGCAGCTCGCGGCACGGCACCGCGACGACGGTGTCGACCTCGATCTCCGGGATCGAGCGCTGGTCGGCGACGGCGAACATGCGCATCTCGGAGACCTCGTCGCCCCAGAACTCGATGCGCACCGGATGCTCGTAGGTCGGCGGGAACAGGTCGAGGATGCCGCCGCGGACCGCGAATTCGCCGCGCTTGCCGACCATGTCGACGCGGGTGTAGGCGAGCTCGACGAGCCGGACGATCAGCGCCTCGAAGTCGGTGTCGGTGCCGACGCTCAGCGTCACCGGCTCGACCCGGGCGACGTCGGGCGCCATCGGCTGCAGCAGCGAACGCGCGGTGGTGACGACGATGCGCAGCGGCGGGCCCAGCCGGGCGTCGTCGGGGTGGGCCAGGCGGCGCAGCAGCATCAGCCGCGCGCCGACGGTGTCGACGCCGGGCGACAGCCGCTCGTGGGGCAGCGTCTCCCAGGACGGGAACAGCGCGACGGCGTCGCCGTACACCCCGCGCAGTTCGGCGGTCAGGTCGTCGGCCTCACGCCCGGTGGCGGTCACCACCACCAGGGATCCGGCCTGCGCGAGCGCGCACGCGGCGAACACCCGGGCGGTGGCCGGGCCGACAAGGGTGAGATCGGCGGGTCTGTCGGCGGCGCGGCGGCCGATCTCCTCGAGCGAGGGATCTTTCAGCGCCAGTTCGACGAGCCCCGCGATCGGGGTTGGGACAGAAGCGGTCCCCGATGCGGTCATGATGAGTCCATCCTAGGCAAACCGCCGAAGTGCTTGCCGGAGCGGCCAATCCGTGACGTGGCTCACTCGTCGAGCAGCGGCGGGTCGTTCTCCAGGTGCATCAGCCCGTTCCAGCACAGGTTGACCAGGTGCGCGGCGACGACCTCCTTCTTCGGCTCGCGCACGTCGAGCCACCACTGCGCGGTCATCGACACCGAGCCGACCAGGGCCTGGGCGTACAGCGGCGCCATCTCGGCGTCCAGGCCGCGGCGGGAGAAGTCCCCGGCCAGGATCGACGACACCTGGTTGACGGCCTCGTTGAGCAGCGTCGAGTAGGTGCTGCCCGAGGTGATGGCGGCCGGGGAGTCGCGGATCAGGATCCGGAAGCCGTCGGTGCGTTCGTCGACGTAGGTCAGCAGCGCCAGCGCGACGCGTTCGATGCGCAGCCGGGAGCGGTTGTTGGTCATCCGGGTCAGCGACGACGTGATGCGGTCCAGCAACGCCGACATCTCACGGTCGACGACGACGGCGTACAGCCCCTCCTTGCCGCCGAAGTGCTCGTAGACGACGGGTTTGGAGACGTTGGCGCGCTGCGCGATCTCCTCGATCGAGGTGCCCTCGTAGCCGCGTTCGGCGAACAGCGACCGCGCGATGTCGATGAGCTGGTGGCGCCGCTCGGCGCCGGTCATCCGGGCCCGCGGCGTCCGCACCTCTTTGTCGAGTGCTGCCACGCCTGTCAGGTTAGTTGCTCCGGTGCGTTGCACTAGCATCACGAGGTGATCGATCCGTCGTGGTGTAATCGGCAGCACCTCTGATTTTGGTTCAGATAGTTCAGGTTCGAGTCCTGGCGACGGAGCTTTTATGAACATCGCGCACCCCGAAACCGCGGTCGTGGTCCTGGCGGCCGGGGCCGGTACCCGGATGCGCTCGGACACCCCGAAAGTGCTGCACACGCTGGCCGGGCGCAGCATGCTGGCGCACGCGGTGCACGCGGCGGCCGGGCTGGCCCCCGAGCACCTGGTCGTCGTGGTCGGCAAGGACCGCGAGCGGGTGGCGCCCGCCGTCGAGGCGCTGGCCGCCGAAGTCGGCCGCCCTATCTTCACCGCGGTGCAGGAACAGCAGCTGGGCACCGGTCACGCGGTCGAATGCGGGCTGACGGCGCTGCCGCCCGACTTCGCCGGGACCGTGGTCGTCACCTCCGGTGACGTGCCGCTGCTGGACGCCGCCACCCTGGCCGACCTGATCACCACCCATACCGACGCCGGGCCGGCCGCGGCCACCGTGCTCACCACCACGCTGCCCGACCCGACCGGCTACGGCCGGATCCTGCGCACGCAGGACGGGGAGGTGATCGGCATCGTCGAGCAGGCCGACGCCAGCCCGTCGCAGCGGGCGATCGCCGAGGTCAACGCCGGGGTGTACGCGTTCGACATCACCGCGCTGCGGCCGGCGCTGGGCCGGCTGCGTTCGGACAACGCCCAGCAGGAGCAGTACCTGACCGACGTCATCTCGATCGTGCGCTCCGACGGCCGGCCGGTGCGGGCCCGGCACGTCGACGACTCCACGCTGGTCGCCGGCGTCAACGACCGTGTGCAGCTGGCCGAGCTGGGCGCCGAACTGAACCGGCGCATCGTCGCGGCCCATCAACGCGCGGGCGTCACGGTGATCGACCCGGCCAGCACGTGGATCGACGTCGACGTCACCATCGGCCGCGACACCGTCGTCAAGCCGGGGTCACAACTGCACGGCGGCACCCGGGTCGGCGGCCGGTGTGAGATCGGGCCGGACACCACGCTGGCCGACGTCACCGTCGGCGACGGCGCGACCGTGTGCCGGACGCACGGCAGCTCGTCGGTGATCGGCGACGGTGCGACGGTCGGGCCGTTCACCTATCTGCGGCCCGGCACCGTGCTGGGCGCCGACGGCAAGCTCGGCGCGTTCGTCGAGACGAAGAACGCGACGCTGGGCACAGGGACCAAGGTGCCGCACCTGACCTACGTCGGCGACGCCGACATCGGCGAGCACAGCAACATCGGCGCCTCCAGCGTGTTCGTCAACTACGACGGAGAGACCAAGAGCCGCACCAAGATCGGCTCGCACGTGCGGACCGGTTCGGACACCATGTTCGTCGCGCCGGTCACCGTCGGCGACGGCGCCTACACCGGCGCGGGCACCGTGGTCCGCGAGGACGTGCCGCCTGGCGCGTTGGCGGTCTCGGCGGGCCCGCAGCGCAACATCGAGGGCTGGGTGGTGCGCAAGCGGCCGGGCTCGGCGTCCGCAGCCGCGGCGGAGGCGGCATCGGGGGACGACGATGCGTGAGACTGCACGTAGTTGTTCATGATCTGGCAACCCGGGCACAAGTTGTGCGTGGACCTACGTACGATTGTCCGGTATCGATTCCGACCTTGAGGGCACACCGTGGGCACCGAGTGGACCGACAACCGCAAAAATTTGATGTTCTTCTCGGGTCGGGCGCACCCGGAACTGGCTGAGCAGGTAGCCAAGGAACTCGACGTACCGGTCACCGCGCAGACCGCGCGGGACTTCGCCAACGGCGAGATCTTCGTCCGGTTCGACGAATCCGTCCGCGGCTGCGACGCGTTCGTGCTGCAGAGCCATCCCGCTCCGCTGAACCAGCACCTGATGGAACAGCTGATCATGATCGATGCGCTCAAGCGCGGCAGCGCCAAGCGGATCACCGCGATCCTGCCGTTCTACCCGTACGCGCGCCAGGACAAGAAGCACCGCGGTCGCGAACCGATCTCCGCGCGATTGGTCGCCGACCTGCTCAAGACCGCGGGCGCCGACCGCATCGTCACCGTCGACCTGCACACCGATCAGATCCAGGGCTTCTTCGACGGCCCGGTCGACCACATGCGGGCGCAGAAGTTGCTCACCGGCTACATCGCCGAGAACTACTCCGAGCACGACATGGTCGTAGTGTCCCCCGACTCGGGCCGTGTGCGGGTCGCCGAGAAGTGGGCCGACTCGCTGGGCGGCGTGCCGCTGGCCTTCATCCACAAGACCCGCGACCCGCTCAAGCCCAACGAGGTGGTGTCCAACCGCGTGGTCGGCGATGTTCGCGGCAAGACCTGCGTGCTGACCGACGACATGATCGACACCGGCGGCACCATCGCCGGTGCGGTCAAGCTGCTCAAGCAGGACGGCGCCGGCGACGTGATCATCGCCGCGACGCACGGCGTGCTGTCGGATCCGGCACGCGAGCGGCTAGCCGATTCCGGGGCGTGCGAGGTGATCGTCACCAACACGCTGCCGATCGGCGAGGACAAGCGGTTCCCGCAGCTGACCGTGCTGTCGATCGCGCCGCTGCTGGCCAACACGATCCGCGCGGTGTTCGACAACGGTTCTGTGACAAGCCTTTTCGACGGGTCGGCGTAAGTGGCACGGATCTACCACAACCCGAAGTGCTCGACATCGCGTAAGACGCTGGACCTGCTGCGCGAGAACGGGATCGAGCCCGAGATCGTGCAGTACCTCAAGACCCCGCCGACCCGCGCGGAGCTCGAGAAGATGATCGCCGACGCGGGCATCGACGTGCGCACCGCGGTGCGCAAGCGCGAATCGCTGTACACCGAGCTCGGGTTGGCCGACGCGTCGGACGACGAGCTGCTGGACGCGATGGCCGAGCACCCGATCCTGATCGAGCGTCCGTTCGTCGTGACCGCGAACGGTACCCGACTGGCCCGACCGATCGACGCGGTGCGCGAGATCCTGTGAGAAAGTTGGGCTTTGGGCTGATCGCCGGAGCCGCCGCGGTGATGGTCGCCGCGGGGTGCGGCACCGAGCCGCCCAACTACCAGTCGGTGTGGTCGACGTCGGCGGCGCCGACGTCCAGCGCCGCTGCGCCCGACAGCGACAAGCCGGTGCCGATCGCGCTGTACCTCGAGCAGAACGGCGTGGTCGGCCAGACGGTGCCGCCGGACAAGCTGACCGATCTGACGGTCAGCTTCCCCACCCCGGCCGGATGGGCGCCGTACTTCAACACGAACTTCGCGCCGGGCACCCGGGTGATCGCCAAGGGCGAGACCTATCCGATCGCGATGCTGGTGGTGATGAAGCTGACCGGCGACTTTGATCCGCGGGAAGCGATCAAGCATGGCTACGTCGACGCCGAGATGTCGCAGAACTTCAAGCGGCTCAACGCGTCGATGGACGACTTCAAGGGTTTTCCGTCGGCGATGATCGAAGGCAGCTACGACCTCAACGGCACGCGGATGCACAGCTACAACCGGATCGTGATCGCGACCGGCGCGGCACCGGCCAAACAGCGCTACCTGGTGCAGTTCACGGTCACCGGATTCGCCGACAAGGCCGTCGAGGAAGCCCCCGACATCGAGAAGATCATCGGCGGCTTCACGGTCGCGGTGCCGGGCGCCCCGCCGCCGCCGCCGAAGTAGCGCACCTACAGCGTCGCGAACCGCACGCCGACCAGTCGCTCAGAAACCTCCCACAGGCGCGCGGCGTCGGCCATGTCGCGTGCCGGCCGGTAGACCTGCTGCTCGGCCGGGGCTCCCGCGAGGTGCTGGAATCCGCTCGGCCCGTAGAACTTGCCGCCCACCGCGCGTGTGTCCGTCGCCGCATACAGCGCGGGCAGCATCCCCTCCTCGGCGGAACGATTCAGCAGTCCCAGCCGGGAAAGCGCCTTGACCGCACGGAACTGGAGCGTGTCGCGCGACCGTCCCATGTGTGGTTGCGCCCGCAGGAGGTTGGTGGGCGTCACCCCCGGGTGCGAGACATTGCTCGTGATGCCCCAGCCCGCGGCGGCGCTGCGCCTGTCCAGTTCCAAGCCGAACAGCAGATTGGCGATCTTCGACTGGCTGTAAGCTTTCGCCTCGGAGTAGGACCGCTCGAAGTTCAAGTCGTCCCAGTTGATTCCGTTCGTCCGCGCCGCGATGCTCGACTGCGTGGTCACCCGAGCGTTCCCCGCCACGAGCAGCGGCAGCAGCCGGGCGGTCAGCGCGAAGTGCGCGAGGTGATTGGTGCCCCATTGCAATTCGAAGCCATCGGCGGTGGTCTGCCGGGTGGGTGGGCTCATGACGCCCGCGTTGTTGATCAACACGTTGACCGGGCGGCCCCAGGCGAGCAGCTCGCCCGCCAGGTCGGCCACCGACTGCAGTGACGAGAGATCGACCGGCAGCAGTGTGACATCGGCAGCGGGTGTTTCTGTGCGGATCCGCTCGACCACCCGCTGACCCTTGTCCAGATTGCGTACCGGCAGAACAAGATCCGCTCCCGCAGCGGCCAAGCGAGCGGCCAGGGCCAAGCCGATGCCGTCGCTTGCACCGGTGATCACGGCGAGTTGGCCCGTCATGTCCGGGACGACGATCTGCGTGTTGCTGTTCATCATGCTTCGAAGCTGTCACACCGGACAATCCGGATTCAGGATTCACTCGTCCGCGGATCGCCGATCCCTGGATCACCGAGCCCTTCCGGCCGCCTCGACGACGCCGCATCCTGACTGCCGTGGCGAACCTCGAGTATGTGGCGGAGGCGCTGCGTACGCGGCGGCGACAACTGCAACCCGAAGACGTCGGTCTCGCCCGCGGCCGGCGACGGCGCACACCGGGTTTGCGTCGCGAGGAGGCGGCGGAACTGTGCTCGATCTCCCCTGGCTATTACACCCGCCTCGAACGCCACCGCGGGGCTCCGCACCCGTCGGCTGCCACGCTGGCCGGCATCGCGCGGGGGCTTCGATTCACCCGGGCAGAACGCGACCGCCTGTTCGCGGCGGCGGGCTACCGCGGGGGTGAACACCTCTGTGCGCACGTCGATCCGGGCGTGATGCTGGTGCTCGACCGCCTCGCCGAGACACCCGCGCACGTCGTGGGACCGGCCGGTGAGGTGCTGCGGCAGACGCCGGCTTCCCGAGCACTGCTCGGCGACCTGACCGTGCACACGGGCTGGGCGCGCAGCGGTTACTACCGCTGGTTCCTTGAACCCGGTGAACGGCAACGCTACGCCGCCGAGGAGCATCCGCGAATCGGTGCGGAGATCGTCGCCGGCCTGCGGCGATCCGTCGAGCAAGGCCATTGCGGCGCAGAGCTTTTGGCCACGATGTTGCGCCAGCGCAGCCCCGAGTTCACCCGCCTCTGGGCGGACGGGGCACCACCGCCCGCGACCGCTACCACGCGGCGTTTCCTGCACCCGGCGGTCGGTGTCATCGACCTGCGCCGTGAGGTTCTCGAGGTGGACGCCTCTGGCCAACGGCTCGTCGTCTACTACCCGGCGCCCGGCTCAACCGACGACACCAGCGTGCAGTTGTCAACGGTCATCGGGCACCAGCGCTTCCCGTGAATACGCGTCCGGTTCGGCACACAGGGCGGTCAGCTTGGTGTGGCTGACGCTGCCGACCTCCGCGGTGAACACGAGCAGCGTGTGCAGGTGGGTCACGTCGTGCAGCACCTGGCACTGCAGATCCAGCACTCCCAGTTGCGGATGCACGAGGCGCTTTTCGAGTTCATGCGGAGTGTCCACATCGTGTTGCTCCCACAGCACGGCGAACTCGGGACTGCACTCCAGCAGAGCTTTGATGACTTCGGCTGCGCGCGAGCTTGCGCCGTCGCGCACGAACGCGACACGCGCGCCGGCAACGAACGAGCGCTCGATCTTCGGATGGTCCTCGGTCGGGTACACGTTGCGGGACGCGTCGTCGGTGAACCAGCGGTAGACAACGCTGCGCGCGTGGCCCTCGTACCGCGTTTCGTCGCCGAGCAGGGCCCGCGCGGGCGGCGTCTGCACCAGGGTCTCGCCCAGCGCCGACATCACCTGGGCGGGTGTGTCCTTCAGGCGGTCGATGATCCGCATCATGGCGGCGCTGACCTGATCGGTCCCCGGGCTCCGCGCCGGAGCGTTGTGTCCGGCGAGCCGGTACAGGTGATCACGCTCGTCCAGGGACAACCGCAGCGCCTTGGCCAGCGATGCGACGACCTCAACCGACGGCTGGGGCCCGCGTTGCTGTTCCATCCGGCAGTAGTAGTCGGTCGAGATCAGCGCCAGCGAGGCGATCTCCTCACGGCGCAGCCCGCTGGTGCGCCTGCGCACCCCGCTGGGCAAGCCGACCTCCTCCGGGGCGAGAGCGAGACGCCGACTGCGCAGGAAGTCCGCCAACTGAACCCGATCCACCGGTCCATCGTCGCCGCTTAGCGAGTGGATATCCAGGGACGGCCGGACCCCCGAGCCCCGAACCGGCGCGGCTAGGGTGAGCGCATGAGCGAATGGACCGCCGCCGATCTGCCCTCGTTCGCCGGACGCACCGTCATCGTGACGGGCGCCAACAGCGGACTCGGCCTGGTGACCGCGCGCGAACTGGCCCGCGTCGGGGCTCGCGTCATTCTCGCGGTCCGCAATACCGCCAAGGGTGAGCAGGCCGCAGCGGAGATCACCGGCGACGTCGAGGTCCGCGAACTCGACCTGCAGGACCTGGCGTCGGTGCGGGCGTTAGCCGACGGTGTCGACGCCGTCGACGTGCTGGTGAACAACGCCGGCATCATGGCCGTGCCCTACGCGCTGACCAGAGACGGGTTCGAGAGCCAGATCGGCACCAACCATCTCGGCCACTTCGCGCTGACCAATCTGCTGTTGCCGAAGATCAGCGATCGCGTGGTCACGGTGTCGTCGATCATGCACTTCATGGGCCGGATCAGCCTCAAGGACCTCAACTGGAAGGCCCGGCCCTACCTCGCCTGGCCGGCGTACGGCCAGTCGAAGCTGGCGAACCTGCTGTTCACCAAGGACCTGCAGCGACGGCTGAGCGCCGCCGGATCCCCGGTGCGGGCCGTCTCCGCGCATCCCGGCTACTCCGCGACCAACCTGCAGGGCCAGACCGGCAACCGGTTCGGCACCCGGATCTGGCTTGCCAACAACCGGCTGTTCGCCACCGCCCCCGACTTCGGCGCCCGCCAGACGCTGTACGCGGTGGCCGAGGACATCCCGGGCGACGCCTTCGTCGGCCCGCGGTTCGCCAGCCGCGGCCCGACCGGGCTGACCGCGCTGCGCAGCCCGCTGGCCCGCGACGGCCGCACCGCGACCGCGCTGTGGGAGCTGTCCGAGCAGCTCACGGACACCGCTTTCCCGCTCTGATTTGGGCAAACCCGCCGGTTGCGGCTACCCTGGCTGACGATCACGGCGAGGGTGGCTGGCTACCGTAGGCCACCGTTATCGACGCGAACCATCTCGAGTGGTTGAGCCCTGGCCGTGCCGAGCGACACGACAGGAGCACCCCTCATGGCGAAGAACGCCCCCAACAACCTCACCGCATCGGTCCGCACCGAGACCGGCAAGGGCGCATCGCGCCGTGCCCGTCGCAACGGCAAGGTGCCCGCCGTGCTCTACGGCCACGGCTCCGACCCGCAGCACCTCGAGCTGGACGGCCACGACTTCGCGGCCGTGCTGCGGCACGCGGGCACCAACGCCGTGCTGACCCTCGACATCGACGGCAAGGAGCAGCTCGCGCTGACCAAGGCGCTCGACATCCACCCGATCCGCCGCACCATCACCCACGCCGACCTGCTCGTCGTGCGGCGCGGTGAGAAGGTCACCGTCGAGGTCAACGTCGTCGTCGAGGGCGACGCCGCGTCCGGCACGCTGGTCACCCAGGACGCCAACACCATCGAGGTCGAGGCCGACGTGCAGTCGATCCCGGAGAGCCTGACCGTGTCCGTCGAGGGTGCCGAGGTCGGCACGCAGTTCACCGCGGGCAACATCGAGCTGCCGTCGGGTGTGTCGCTTGTGACCGACGCCGAGACCCTGGTGGTCAACGTGGTCGCCGCGCCGACCGAAGAGGATCTCGAGGCCGAGGGTGGCGGCGAGACCGGCGAGGAAGCCGCCGCCGAGACCGCCGAGGCTGCCGAAGAGGGCGACTCCGCCGAAGCGGCGCCCGCCGAAGAGTCCGAGTAGTCCCCCGTGGCCGAACCCCACCTGGTGGTCGGCCTGGGCAACCCGGGTGCGCAGTACGCGACGACGCGGCACAACCTCGGGTTCCTGGTCGCCGACATCCTCGCCGACCGCATGGGCTCGGGGTTCAAGGTGCACAAGAAGTCCGGCGCCGAGGTGGCCACCGGCCGCCTCGGCGGGCGGGCCGTCGTGCTGGCGAAACCGCGGACCTACATGAACGAGTCGGGCCGTCAGGTCGGGCCGCTGGCCAAGTTCTACTCGGTGGCGCCGGCCGACGTCGTCGTCATCCACGATGAGCTCGACATCGACTTCGGTCGTATCCGGCTCAAGTCCGGAGGCGGGGTGGCCGGCCACAACGGCCTGCGCTCGGTCGGTGCGGCGTTGGGCAGCAACGACTTTCAGCGGGTCCGCATCGGCATCGGCCGCCCGCCGGGGCGGATGGACGGCGCGAAGTTCGTGCTGAGCACATTCACCTCCGCCGAGTGGAAGGACGTGCCGACGATCTGCGAGCAGGCCGGCGACGCGACCGAACTGCTGGTGTCACAGGGTCTGGAGCCAGCGCAGAACGTCGTGCACGCCTGGGGCTGATCGTCAGCCGCGGCCGGACAGCGTGGTGATCGGCGCCGCGCCCGCCAACCGGCCCGCGACGAACTGCGCGGCCTGCGTGGTCAGCCCCGACTCGCCGTAGAGGCTGTGTGCGGCGACGTCGTTTCCGTTGGAGCACACCGGGTCTGCGCCGTTGCACAGGTCGATGGTCTTGCTGCCGTAGAGCGGGCTCAGCGCGGTCAGCGGGCCGCCGAGCAGCCGGATCGACGGGTTGCCGAACACCGCGACCGCCGCGACGTGGTCGGCGACCGTCGCGGGCATCGGCTGGGTGAAGCCGAGCGTCGGCGTCTGGGCCACCGCGATCGCGTCGATGACGGCGGCGCCCTGTGAATAGCCGCCGAGCACGATCGACGTGTCGGGGCAGGTCGCGGCCATGTTCTGGACGAACAGGCTCGCGTCGTTGGCGCCCTCGGCGGCGCGCAGGAAGTCACGGGTCGCCGGGTAGTTGACCGCGTACACGTCGATCGACTTGCCGGACGCCAGCGGGCGCAGCGCGTCGACGAACGACTGGCCGACCCGGCCGATACCCGCGGGCTCGCCGGTCCCTCGAGCGAACACCACCTGTACGTCGGGACATGCGCCGGTCGGTGCGGCCGCTGCGGGTGCCGCCAGCGTCAGGCCCGAGAACACCACTGCCGCAGCCATGATCAGTAGCCGACTCAGCGGCAGTTTGGTCGTCATGCCATGAGCAAACGCCGGGCCGGCGCGAATGTATTCCGGTCGGCGCTAGCGGCCGCCCACCCCGCTGTCGACGACCTTGACCGTCTTGTGCGGATACCGGCGCTCGGCGTGCTCCTTGGCGGCCGAGTCCGGCAGCACGTAGAGCGTCTCCTTTTTCTCCTGTAGGGGCCGCAGCACCAGGTCCATAAAACCCTTGCGATCCTCCAGGTACGGCTCGATGACGTCTTCGCCGGCGGGACACACCGCCAGGCAGTATGCCGCCTTGTAATTGGCCTTGAACGACAGGCTCTGCCACATCGACGCGTTCTCCGAATCGCTGACGCGGGAACGGAAGTCGGCGGCGTCTTCGCTGTCGGCGATGGTCTGCGCCCAGTCGGTGAAGCCGCCCATGAACTCGCGGTAGTTGTGCACCGAGCAGGCGACGAAGTCGAAGCCGCCGTCCTTCTTGATCGCGCCGACCGGGCACGCGGCGACGCAGAGCTTGCACTCCAGGCAGGGCGAATAGTCCAGGGGTGCACCGTATTCGCTGACCGGCGCGTCCACCAGCACGGTGCCCAGCAGGATGAAGTTGCCGAACTTGGGGTGAATGACGTTGCGGTGGATGCCCATCACGCCCAGCCCGGCGGCGACGGCGACCGGCTTGTGAGCCACCACCCAGATGCGGCCCGGGAACTTGTCCATTTCCATCGGGAACGACATCGACGGGTTGATCGCCCGGTGCCCGGCGTCCTGCAGGGCCCGGGTGATCCGGTGGGCCGCCTCGTTCATGATCTCGCCGCTGCGATGGAACTCCTGGTTGGCCACGCTGCGCGCCGTCGACCGCACGTTGTCGCGGTTCATCCGCACGACGAGGGAGATGTAGCTGCGCACACCCGGCAGCGCGGCGTCGACGTGTTCGCGCTCGGTGGCCAGGTCCGGGTTGTCGACGCTGGCGAACGCGACGTCGTCGGCGCCGGCGTCCAGGCAGAGCTGCCGCAGCCACGCGGCGTCGATGACGCCGGGGGTGCGCCGCGGTCGGGCGCGCACGGCCCGAACGGTGGGGTGATCGGCGATGCGCGCGGGTATCGGCTGAGCCATGCTGAGTATAGTACACAATACTCAGCAATCCGGGCAGCTAGTCGGCCGTACGGCGCGCGTAGGCGCGCAGCGCGAACGGCGCGAAGACCGCCGTCAGCACCAGCGACCAGATGACGGTGGCCAGCACCGGGTGATGCAGCGGAAGCTGCGCGCTCTCCGGCGCGGGGCCGCCGTTGCCCCACAGTTGACGCATCGCCTGCGCCAGCGAGGACACCGGATTCCACTCGGCGATCACCCGCAGCCAGTGCGGCATCGGCTCGGTGGGCACAAAGGTGTTGGCCAGGAACGTGATCGGGAACAGCACGGTGAACATCACCCCGTTGACGGCTTCGACGGTGCGCAGCAGCGAGCCGATCAGGATGCCGAACCAGATCATCCCGAACCCGAACACCAGCACCAGCGCGAACGCCAGCACCGCTTCGGCGACGCTGCCGCGGATGCGCCACCCGATCGCCAGGCCCGTCAGCGCCATCACCAGCACGCCGAGCGACGAGTGGATGAGGCTGGCGACGCTGCGCCCGATCAGCACCGACGACCGGGAGATCGGCAGCGACCGGAACCGGTCGATGATGCCCTTCTCGACGTCGGCGGTGATCCCGGAGGCCACCACGAACGCCGAGAAGACGATGGTCTGCGCCTGGATGCCCGGCAGCAGGAACTCACGGTAGTTGGTGCCGCCGGGGTTGGCGATCGACGCGCCGAACACGAACGCGAACAACAGCACGAACATGATCGGCTGCACGGTCACGTCGCTCAACATCTCGGGCATCCGCTTGGTGTGGATCATGTTGCGCTTGACCATGATCCACGACTGCTGAGCGATGTTGGTGCGGTGGATCGGCACGGCGGTCACGCGTCGGCCTCCTCTTCACTGCGGTGCCCGGTCAACGACAGGAAGACGTCGTCGAGGCTGGGCCTGGACAGGCCGATGTCGTCGACGGCGATGTTGCTGTCGCGCAGCCATCCGGCCACGCTCACCATGTCGTCCAAACCCTCTGCGGACGCGGTCAATTCGCGCGCACCGGCGTCGACGAACACCTCGGCGCCGGTCTTGGCGAGCAGCGCCTGCGCGGCGGGCAGGTCGTCGGCGTTGGTCACGGTGACGACGAGACTGGCGTTGCCCGCCTGCTGTTTGAGTTGCAGCGGTGAGCCCTCGGCGATGATGCGGCCCTTGTCGATCACCACGATGTTGTCGGCGAGCTGGTCGGCCTCCTCGAGGTACTGCGTGGTCAGCAGCAGCGTGGTGCCCTGTTCGACCAGCCCCCGCAGCGCGTCCCACAACTCGCTGCGGCTGCGCGGATCGAGCCCGGTGGTGGGCTCGTCGAGGAACAGCACCGGCGGCGACGCGAGCAGGCTCACCGCCAGGTCGAGGCGCCGGCGCATCCCGCCCGAGTAGGACTTGACCACCCGGTCGGCGGCGTCGGCGAGCGAGAACTGTTCCAGCAGTTGATCACCCAGGCGCTTGAGGTCTTTGCGACGGATGCCGTAGAGCCCGCCGATCATCCGGATGTTCTCGCGGCCGGTGAGCAGTTCGTCGACCGTGGCGACCTGACCCGTCAACCCCATGTTGCGGCGCACCGCGTCGGGTTCGCGGATGACGTCGTAGCCGGCGACCCGGGCGGTGCCGCTGGTCGGGACCGTCAGCGTCGTCATCATCCGCACGGTGGTGGTCTTGCCCGCGCCGTTGGGCCCGAGCAGCCCGAGCACGGTCCCGGGTGCGACGGTGAAGCTGACGCCGTCGACGGCGGGTCTGGCGCTGTCGCCGAAGCGCTTCACCAATTCGACGGCTTCGATGGCAGGTTGCATGTCAGGAACCGTATCGGCATTTTCCGACACCCCGTTACCGCGCGAGCAGACACAAAGTGACCCGAAACCCGCGGATTTTTGAGCAGTTGGCGTCTGCTCGGCGGATCGTTAGGTGACGAGCGAGACCGAGTTGCTGCGGCGCAGCTTGCCCGACGGGGTCTTCGGGATGGTGCCCGGACCGAGTACCACGACGTTGCGCGGGCGCACGTCGACCTCGGCGACCACCTCGTGGGCGACCTGGCGCTCGATGCGGTGCACCTCGTCCGGGTCCTGCCAGGCGTTGGACTCGACGGCGACCGCGAACGTCTCGCGCGCGTGCCCGGCGTCGAGCCGCACGGCGACCGCGCAACCCGGACGCACACCCTCGACGCGGCACGCGGCGCGCTCGATGTCGGTCGGGTAGATGTTGCGGCCGGCCATGATGATCACGTCCTTGACGCGACCGCACACCACGATGTTGCCCTCTTCGGTGATGTAGCCGAGGTCGCCGGTGTCGTACCAGCCGTGCTCGTCCTGGGCAGGGATGAAACCGCCCATGGTGAGGTAGCCGGGCGTCAGGGACTCGCCGCGCAGCTCGATGACGCCGACGCCGCGCGGCGGCATGACGTTGCCGTGCTCGTCGATGACGCGGGCCTCGAGGTCGCGCAGCAGCGGGCCGAGCGAGGCCAGCCGGCGGGTGTTGCCCTTGGTGGCGGGCACGGCGCGGCGCAGCGCGGCGAGCAGGTCGGCGTCGACCTCGTCGACGACCAGGCCCGCGCCGCACGGCGAGAACGACACCGCCAGCGTCGTCTCGGCCATGCCGTAGGCGGGCAGGATCGCGTCGGGCCTGAGCCCGAACGGCTTACCGGCGTCGAGCAGGTCCTCGACGTCGGCCGGTTCGACGGGCTCGGCGCCCGAGAGCGCGAAGCGCAGTGTCGACAGGTCGAACTCGCCGGGCTTGGCCTGGCGGCGCAACCGCTTGGCGAACAGCGCGTAGGCGAAGTTCGGCGCGGCGGTCATGGTGCCCTTGTACTTGTCGATGAGCTTGGCCCACAGCAGCGTGTCGCGCAGGAAGTCCATCGGCGTGACCTTGACCAGCTCGGCGCCGAAGTACATCGGGATGGTCAGGAAGCCGACCATGCCCATGTCGTGGAAGCAGGGCAGCCAGCTGACCATGACGTCCTTGTCGACGTCGTACTCGGCGCCGATGAACATGGCCTCGGCGTTGGAGTAGATGTTGCGGTGCGTGATCTGCACGGCCTTGGGGGATCCGGTCGATCCGGAGGTGAGCTGCATCAGCGCCAGGTCGTCCTCGCCGACCTCGACGGGATCGGTGGGCTCGGAGGCCAGCAGGTCGGCGACCTTGAGGACCTGGATGCCCTTCTCCTCGAGCACCGGGATCGCGACCAGGAACGGCTCGGACACGATGACGGCCTTGGCCTCGATCATGCCGATCACGTTCATGGTGTCCTCGGCCCACACCACCAGATCGGTGCGCGGGGTCGGCTGGTGCAGCATGGTCAGGCTGGCGCCGCGCATCCACAGGCCCTGCGCGGTGGGGGCGATCTCGACCGGGAAGCCGGCCAGCACGCCGACGGCGTCGCCGGGGCCGATGCCGGCCTTCTTCAGGCCGCCCGCGATGCAGCGCGCGCGCTCGTGTACCTCGCCCCAGGTATGCCGGACGGGTTCGTGCGGTTCACCGGTGACCATGCCCGTCTTGGCGGTCCGGGCGTTGTAGTACATCTTCTCGGTGAATCGGCTCACGACGACCTCCTCGGCTCCAGAGCAAAGACCCCGGTGTAATGCTCCGCCTGATCAGCGGCGCTTTTGCGTAGGCGCGCACACATTTGGGGAGCGGTTGTGTCTCGAATCGGTGATGCTCCGGACTCTTCGCGGTATCTGACGACACGCCCGCCGCTGTATCCGGCGGGCGAAGAAGCCGCGTCCCTTGCTTGACCGCTAGTTCTCACCGCGAGCCATCTTATGCAACTCTTAAGTAGCTGCCAAACTGTCGCGATAATTGAGGCCTGGGTCACAACACATGCGCTGGTGAGCGGGTCAGACCGAGGTGGACGGCGACGGCACCACCCGCGCGCCGTGCACCGGGCCGCTGGCCACCCGCACGGTCCGGCACACCCCCGCACCGGCCAGTTGTGCGCCGACGTCGACGGCCGCGCCCGCCGAGGCGCACAGGAACGCACACGTCGGGCCGGAGCCCGAGACGATTCCGGCCAGCGCGCCCGCTTCGGTACCCGCGCGCAGGGTCCGGCGCAGTTCGGGATCGAGGCGCAGCGCTGCGGGCTGCAGGTCGTTGCCGAGCAGCGGGGCCAGCGCGTTGGCGTCGCCGGAGGCCAGCGCGGCCAGCAGCGGTTCGGCGTCGTCGAGCCGCGGCGGCGCCTCGCGGCCCGCCTCCCGCAGCCGGTCCAGCTCGCCGAACACCGCGGGCGTCGACAGGCCGCCGTGCGCGAACGCCAGCACCCAGTGAAAGGTGGTGCGGGCCAACACGGTCGCGAGCTCCTCGCCGCGGCCGGTGCCCAGCGCGGTGCCGCCGTGCAGCGCGAACGGCACGTCGCTGCCGAGTTGCGCGGCCAGCGCGTGCAGATCGCGGCGCGGCACCCCGAGTTCCCACAGCGTGTTCATCGCCACCAGCACGGCCGCGGCGTCGGCGCTGCCGCCGGCCATTCCGCCGGCCACCGGGATCGACTTCTCGATGCTGATCGCCACGTCCGGCGCGCGCCCGACGTGGTCGGCCATCAGCTCGGCGGCGCGCCAGGCCAGATTGCGCGAGTCGACGGGCAGCGACTCGGCGCCCTCACCGGTCATCTCCAGCGACAGCACGTCGGCGTTGCGCACGGTGATCTCGTCGAGCAGCGACACGGCGTGGAACACGGTGGTGAGTTCGTGGTAGCCGTCGTCGCGGCGGTCCCCCACCGCGAGATAGAGGTTGACCTTGCCCGGCACGCGGACGGTGACCGACCCGGTGGGCACCCACTCGGAGGCGGTGTTTCCGTTCCAGCCTGGCACGGCACGACACTAGCGGAGTCGGCCTAGTCTTTAGAGCGTGCTCTCGGCGGGGGAAGGTTTCGAAGGGTACGTCGTCGACGCGCCCATCGGCCACGGCGGATCCGCCACCGTCTATCGCATTCACGACGCCGAGCGCCCGGACCGGGTGGTGGCACTGAAGATCCTCGACGACCACAACCGGCACCTCGCCGAAATCGGCCGACTGCGAAGGGAATTCGAGTTCGCCCACCGGCTCGATCACCCGAACGTCGTGACGGTCTACGAACGCGGCCCCGGGTGGCTGACGATGGAACTGGTCACCGGCGGCGGCGTGCAGCGCCTGCGGACCGTCGCCGAACGCCTCACCGCACTGGGCCAGATCGCCGACGCGCTCGACTACACGCACAACCGCGCGATCGTGCACTGCGACGTCAAACCCGCCAACATCCTGGTCGAACCGGACGGCTCGCGCGCAGTGCTGATCGACTTCGGCGTCGCGGTCACCCTCGCCGACGACATCTGCCGGCGCCCGACGCAGGTGGAGACGTCGCTGCCCTACTCGGCGCCCGAACTGCTCACCGGCCACGCCCCGACCGAGGCCACCGACGTGTACGCGCTGGCCTGCACCACCGTCGAACTGATCACCGGGTCACCGCCGTTTCCACACAACGACGGAATGACCCTCGTCGACGCGCACCTGCATGAGGCGCCGCCGAAGCTGTCGCGGCGAACACCATGGCTGCCAAGGGCTTTCGACTCGATCGTGGCCAAAGCACTGGCCAAGAAGCCCGCAGACCGCTACCAGTCGTGCCGCGAGTTCGTCGCGTTGATCACCCGCGCGCTGCAGTGACCTACAGGACGCCGACGGAGCCCTGCTCGTCGGCTTTGGTGTCGACGTCCGGCTTGTCGGCCTCGCCGGACCGCTGCAGCAGCCGGACGAAGTCCGCGATCGACAGCGTCTCGCCGCGGCGCGACGGGTCGATGCTGGCGGCCAGCAGCCGGCGTGCCGACTCGTTGCCCGAGCCCGCCCATTCGGCGAACGCGTTGCGCGAGGTCTTACGGCGCTGCGCGAACGCGACGTCGATGAGGTCGAACACCTTCTGCCGGAACCGCTCGTCGGTCGGCCACGGCGACACCTCGTAGCGGTCGATCCGCACCAGCCCGGAGTACACCCGCGGGATCGGCCAGAAGACGGTCGGCGACACCATCCCGAAACGGCGGACGTTGCCGAAGAACCGGACCTTGGCACTGGGCACGCCGTAGTCCTTGCCGCCCGGTTCGGCGGCCAGCCGCTCGGCGACCTCGGCCTGCACCATCACCATCACGGTGCGGATCGAGGGGAACTCGGCGAGCAGGTGCAGCAGCGCGGGCACCGCGATGTTGTACGGCAGGTTGGCGACCAGAGCCGTCGGCTCCTCGGTCAGCTCCGCCCTGCGCAGCAGCAGGATGTCGCGGTTGAGCACGGTCAGCCGGTTGATCTCGCTGTGCGAGTGCTCGGCGATGGTGGTCGGAAGCTGCCTGGCCAGCACGGGGTCGATCTCCACCGCCGTCACGCGCGCTCCCCGATCCAGCAGCGCCAGCGTCAGGGAGCCCAGACCGGGGCCGACCTCGAGAACGTGGTCATGCCGGTTGACCCCGGACGCCGACACGATGCGGCGCACGGTGTTGGCGTCGTGGACGAAGTTCTGGCCGAACGATTTGCGCGGCCGGAAATCAATCTCTTTCGCCAGGTGTCGTATCTCGGTCCGCCCGAGTAGTCGAATGGTCAGCGCGCCCCAATCCTCCCGCTACAAGTCGGCCACGCTCCCCACCCTTGCCGCGCCCGAGTGACTTCAGCAATCGCGATTTGTTCTTCTCTTGTTGCCAAATCCGCTCGTGCAGCATACCTCAGACCCCCGTTGCGCTCCCATGTGTTTTGGTCAAATTGAACGCCACCGTAAAATCCGTTGCCGGTGTTGATGGCCCAATTACCTCCGGCTTCGCACCGCGCGAGCGCATCCCAGGTCGCCGGATTGGCCACCGGCGGTACCTCGGTGCCGGGTTTGGTGCCGACTCGCAGCACGCCGTCACGGGCCGGGGTGAGAACGACATTGGCTACTGGCAGCCTGCCGGTTTCGGTTCCGTTGAGCTTTGCTATCGCAAAAACCACGTCCTGCACGCCGGGCATCCCGGGGTCCTCCACGACCTGGCGGCTCTGGTTCATCGTCGGGTCTTCGATGCGGGTCATCACCGGGGGCAGCGGCACCCGTTCGGTGACCTTCTCGATGCGGTTGCGAGTGACCGTGATCTGCATCTCATCGACGACCGGGGCCGATGCGGCGGGCACCACTTCGTCGCGTTGCTCGAGCCGCGCGCCGGCCGCCTCGAGCAGCCCGGCGACGTTGGGTGCGGCCAGCGTGACCGTGCGCTGCGAGCCGCCGTCGTTGATGTGGACGGTCTTTGCGCTGACGACCGGCAGCGACATGCCCGCCAACGGGACGCGGCTGCCGCGCGAGGCCGCCGCGGGCGCCTTGTCGGTCATCTGAAGCTGGGCGAGCGCCTCGTCGACGGTGGACGCCGTCGTCCACACCTGCCTGCTGTTCTCGCCGTCGAGCGAGACCTGCAGCGGACGGCTGCGGCGCAACACGATCGTGTCGGATTGGTCCACCGGTTCGTCGGCGGCGGGGAAAAGGTCGTCGCGCTCGCCGACCTCGAAGCCGTTCTCCTCGACCACGTCGATGACGCGCGACTTCATCGTGGCCACCGTCGTGGACGCACCGTCGACGGTCAGCGTGACCGTTTTGTGCGCCGAGACCGCGACGCCGCCCGCGAAGGCCAGGGCGAGCAGCGTCGCACCGACCAGAAGTCGCAGTAACGGCGAGCGCGCTTCATGGATCTTGCTGAATGTATTCAAAACGTCGTCTAACCCCGACTATCGGACGGAGCGCCGTTGCCTGCTGGCGCTTCCGTGTTCGATTACAGGACGGTAACGGAGTCGCTCAGGGGCAGCAACTCGCGAGGCCATACGTGCGGGCTGCCGTGGTGGTGGTTTCGCGCGCGAGGTCCTCCGCCGGCTTATCGAGGATCTGGGCGAGCGCCCGCACGGTGTACGGCAGGCAGTACGGCTCGTTGGGCGCCCCGCGGTAGGGGTGCGGCGTCAGGAACGGGGCGTCGGTCTCGACCAGCAGCTGGTCCGGCGGGATCAGCGCGGCGGCCTGCTGCAGATCCTTGGCGTTCTTGAAGCTGACGGTGCCCGACAAGCTCAGCAGCCAGCCGGCGTCGACGCAGGCCCGCGCCATTTCCGGGCCCGAGGAGAAGCAGTGGAAGATCACGGTCTCGGGGGCGTCCTCGGCGGCGAGGACGTCGAGGATCTCGGCGTCGGCCTCGCGGTTGTGGATCATCAGCGGCTTGCCGAGCCGCTTGGCGAGGTCGATGTGCCACGCGAAGGCCTCCCGCTGCGTGGCCAGGTCCGCGCACCCGTCGAGCTTGCCCGGCCAGTACAGGTCCAGGCCGGTCTCGCCGACCGCGACGACGCGGGGGTGGGCCGCCAGCCGCTCGATCTCGGCGCTGGCGTCCTCGGTGAGCGCGTTCGCCCGCGTCGGGTGCAGCGCGACGGCGGCGTAGACCCGGTCGTCGGCGTCGGCGGCACCGGTCACCCAGCGCGCCGAGTCCAGGTCGTCGGCGATGGTCACGACGGCCTGCACGCCGACCGCGGCGGCGCGGTCGACGATCGCACCGATGCTCGCCGCGTCGGTAGCCCCGCACGCGTCGAGGTGCGTGTGGGCGTCGATCAGCGGGGCCAGCGGCTCCGGGGCGGGCGGCGGCTCCCTTCTGCCTGGACGCTTCTGACTCACCGCCACACCATAAGCTGAGTTCAAATGAGTGACCCTTTCTACATCACCACCGCGATCGCCTATCCGAACGGCGATCCGCACGTCGGACACGCCTACGAGTACATCGCCACGGACGCGGTGGCGCGGTTCAAGCGTCTCGACGGCTACGACGTGCGCTACCTGACCGGCACCGACGTGCACGGGCTGAAGATGGCCGAGGCCGCCAAGGCCCAGGGCGTGCCGACCGCCGAGCTGGCGCGGCGCAACTCCGACGTGTTCCAGCGTCTGCAGGAGAAGCTCAACATCTCCTTCGACCGGTTCATCCGCACCTCCGACGCCGACCACTACGAGGCGTCCAAGGCGATCTGGCAGCGGATGAACGACGCCGGTGACATCTACCTCGACTCCTACAAGGGCTGGTATTCGGTCCGCGACGAACGGTTCTTCACCGAGGCCGAGACCACCGTCGGCGACGACGACGTGCGGATCGCCACCGAGACCGGGGCTCCCGTCACCTGGACCGAGGAGGAGACGTACTTCTTCCGGTTGTCGGCCTACGCCGACCGGCTGCTCGCCCACTACGAGGCCCATCCGGAGTTCATCGAACCCGAGACGCGGCGCAACGAGATCGTCAGCTTCGTCTCGGGCGGGCTGCGGGACCTGTCGATATCGCGCACCACGTTCGACTGGGGTGTGCCGGTGCCCGACCACCCCGACCACGTCATGTACGTGTGGGTCGACGCGCTGACCAATTACCTGACCGGCGTGGGCTTTCCAGACACGGACTCGGCCGACTTCCAGCGCTACTGGCCTGCCGACCTGCACATGATCGGCAAGGACATCATCCGCTTCCACACCGTCTACTGGCCCGCGTTCCTGATGTCGGCGGGGATCGAGTTGCCGCGCAGGGTGTTTGCGCACGGCTGGCTGCTCAACCGCGGCGAGAAGATGAGCAAGTCGATCGGCAACGTCGTCGACCCGGTCAACCTCGTCGACACGTTCGGCCTCGACCCGGTGCGCTATTTCTTCCTGCGCGAGGTGCCGTTCGGCCAGGACGGCAGCTACAGCGAGGATGCGATCATCGGCCGCATCAACGCCGACCTGGCCAACGAGCTGGGCAACCTCGCGCAGCGCTCGCTGTCGATGGTCGCCAAGAATCTTGACGGAATCGTCCCGGAGCCAGGCGATTTCACCGCTGACGACCGTGAGCTGCTGGCCGCGGCCGACGCCCTGACCGACCGGGTCCGCGCGCACTTCGACGCGGTCGCGATGCACCTGGCGCTCGAGGCGATCTGGTCGGTGCTCGGGCTGGCGAACAAGTACTTCTCGGCCCAGGAGCCGTGGGTGCTGCGCAAATCCGAGTCCGCCGAGGACCAGCAGCGGTTCGGCACCGTGCTCTATACGACGCTGGAGGTGGTGCGGATCGCCGCGCTGCTGACGCAACCGGTCATGCCCGACTCGACGGCCAAGCTGCTCGACCTGCTCGGCCAGGACGCCGGCGCGCGGACCATCGCCGCCGTCGGCACCCGCCTGCAACCAGGCACCGCCCTGCCGGCCCCGACCGGCGTGTTCCCCCGCTACCAGGCTGAGTGATCTGCAACGTGAACGGTCTACACGAAAAGCTCTACGACATCTACGAAGAGGTCGCCCGGCGCAACGCCGGTGAGGCCGAGTTCCACCAGTCCGTCTACGAGGTGCTCACCAGCCTCGGGCCGGTCGTGCAGAAGCATCCCGAATATGTCGACTCCGAGGTCATCCGGCGGCTGTGCGAGCCCGAGCGGCAGATCATCTTCCGGGTGCCCTGGGTCGACGACCGCGGCACCGTGCAGATCAACCGCGGCTTCCGCGTCGAGTTCAACTCCGCGCTCGGACCTTTCAAGGGCGGCATGCGGTTTCACCCGTCGGTGTACCTGGGCATCGTCAAGTTCCTGGGCTTCGAGCAGATCTTCAAGAACTCGCTGACCGGCATGCCGATCGGCGGCGGCAAGGGCGGCGCGGACTTCGACCCCAAGGGCCGCTCGGACAACGAGGTGATGCGGTTCTGCCAGTCGCTGATGACCGAGCTGTACCGCCACCTCGGCGAGTACACCGACGTGCCCGCCGGTGACATCGGCGTCGGGATGCGCGAAATCGGTTACCTGTTCGGGCAATACAAGCGGATCACCAACCGCTACGAGTCCGGTGTGCTGACCGGCAAGGGCATGACGTGGGGCGGTTCGCAGGTCCGCACCGAGGCCACCGGATACGGCACGGTGTTCTTCGTCAACGAGATCCTCAAGGCCAACAACGACAGCTTCGAGGGCAAGCACGTCGTGGTGTCCGGTTCGGGCAACGTGGCGATCTACGCGATCGAGAAGATCCACGAACTCGGCGGCACGGTGGTCGCCTGCTCGGACTCCAGCGGCTACGTCGTCGACGAGAAGGGCATCGACCTCGACGTCCTCAAAGAGGTCAAGGAGGTGCGCCGCGGCCGCATCGCCGACTACGCCGAACTCCGCGGCAGCACAGCGAAGTTCGCCGAGGACCGCAACGTCTGGAGCGTGCCGTGCGAGATCGCGCTGCCGTGCGCGACGCAGAACGAGATCAACGGCGAGGAGGCGCGGGCGCTGATCGCCAACGGCTGCCGCGTCGTCGCCGAAGGCGCCAACATGCCGTGCTCACCGGACGCGGTCAAGTACTTCGGCGAGGCGGGCGTGACGTTCGCGCCGGGCAAGGCCGCCAACGCCGGCGGCGTGGCCACCAGCGCGCTGGAGATGCAGCAGAACGCGTCGCGGGATTCGTGGACCTTTGCCGACACCGAGCTGCGGCTCGAGCAGATCATGCGCCGCATCCACAACCGGTGCCTGGTGACCGCCGAGGAGTACGGCCAGCCGGGCAACTACGTCGCGGGTGCCAACATCGCCGGGTTCATCCGGGTGGCCGACGCGATGCTGGCGCTCGGGCTGGTGTAGACACGAATATGTGATGCAGGTCACGTTCTGTCACGTACGGGCACCCCGCGGTGTCTTGAGGGCATGACTGGAAACGCACACACCCCCAATACCAAGGTCGTCGTCATCGGCGGCGGTTACTCCGGCACGCTGGCGGCCAACCACCTGCGGCTGCGCGGGAATCTCGACATCACCCTGGTCAATCCCCGCCCGAAGTTCGTCGAGCGCATCCGCCTGCATCAGGCCGTGACCGGCGACTACGACGCATCAGTCGACTACGGGACGCTGCTCGGCGAGGGAATCCGTCTCGTGGTCGACACCGCGACCCGCATCGACACCGACGCACGGACCGTGCAACTCGCGTCGGGCGCCGAACTGGACTACGACTACGCCATCTACGCCGTCGGCAGCACCGCCGCCTTCCCCGCGGCGGTCCCCGGCGCAGCCGAATTCGCTTACTCGGTGGCCGAATTCGAGCATGCGCAGAAGCTGCGTCAGCGGCTGGAGGCGCTGCATCCAGCCGCCCCGGTCACCGTGGTCGGGGCCGGCCTCACCGGAATCGAAACGGCTGCCGAACTCGCCGAACACGGCCGCAATGTGACGCTGGTCTGCGGCGGGCGACTGGGGCCGGCGCTGTCCGACCCGGGTCGCCGCTCGGTGGCCAAGGCGATGCGCAAGCTGGGCGTCACTGTGCTCGAAGCCGACACGGTGGCCGAGGTCCGCGCCGACGCGGTGGTTTTCGCCGACAGCGCCGTGCGGCCGAGCGCGGTGACCGTGTGGACGACCGGGTTCGGTGTTCCCGACCTCGCGGTGGCGAGTGGGCTGCACACCGACGAGATGGGCAGGCTGCTCACCGACGAGACGCTCACCAGCGTCGACGACGAGCGCATCGTCGCCGCCGGCGATTGTGCCGCCCCGTCGGGTGAACCGTTGCGGATGTGCTGCGGAACGGCCACTCAGCTCGCACCGCAGGCGGCCAACACCGTGTTGAGCCGGATCGCGGGCACCGAACCCGCGGTGTTGGAGTACGGCTTCGCGGGCAATTCGTGCACCGGTTTGGGCCGCCGCGCCGGACTCCTGCAGTTCGGCCGCCAGGACACCACACCGGTCAACGCGTACCTCGGAGGCCGTGTTGCGGCGTCACTGAAGGAGACGATCTGCAAAGGCACCCTGTGGGGGATCCGCCGCGAAGCCCGCAAGCCGGGTTCGACGCCCTGGTTCAAGGGCGGTCCGCGTCCCGAGGAGCCCGCGCTCGCGCCGAAGGTGGTCGAGGAAACGTGACGGCCTCCGGAGGCGAACATGCCGAGCGGTTCACGCTGCTGCGGCCGCTGCTGTTCACGATCGCCTACGAGATCCTGGGCAGCACAACGGAATCCGACGATGTGCTGCAGGACAGCTATCTGCGGTGGGCCGACGTGGACCTGGCCACCGTGCGCGACACGAAGTCGTATCTCGCGCAGCTGGTGACGCGTGAGGCGCTCAACGCGCTGCGGGCCAGGGCACGTCGCCGCGAGGAGTACGTCGGCCCGTGGCTGCCCGAACCGCTGCTGCTCGACTCGCGCGACGCCTCCGAGGACGTGGTGCTCGCCGAGTCGGTGTCGATGGCCATGCTCGTGGTGTTGGAGACGCTGACGCCCGACGAGCGCGCGGTGTTCGTGCTGCGCGAGGTGTTCGACTTCGACTACGACGACGTCGCTGCGGCGGTCGGGCGGTCGGTGTCGGCGGTGCGCCAGATGGCGCACCGCGCCCGCGAACACGTCCACGCCCGCCGCAACCGGTTCGGGCCCGTCGACGCCGAGCGCACCGCGCAGATCACCGAGCAGTTCCTGACCGCGGCGGCCACCGGCGACATGGACGGGCTGATGTCGCTGCTGGCCCCGCGCGTGACGTGGACCGCCGACCACGGCGGCAAGGCCACGGCGATCCGCAGGCCGGTCGTCGGCGCCCGCCGGGTGGCCGCGCTGATGACCCGGCTGTTCCAGGTGGCCCGCGAGACCCCGGAACTCCGGATCGAGACCGCCACCTACAACAGCGCGCCCGCCGTCGTCGTCTACACCGGCGAGCACCTCGAGGGCCTGTTCGTGTTCGAGGTGGTCGACGACCAGATCACCAACCTCTACGCGATGCGCAACCCGGACAAGCTCGCAGGCATCACGGTGCCGCGCCGGATCACCCGGTAGTGATGTGTGCCACATTCGCCGGCGGGCTGTCACACTCCGTAGGTGCCCGGTGTCTTGAGGTCAGACCGGCTCGACGCGGAGCCGGATGACCGACAGGAGACCGACATGACCGAACACCACACCACCGTCGTCGTCCTCGGCGGCGGGTACGCCGGAGTGATGACCGCCAACCGGCTGGCCCCGCACGCTTCCGTCACGCTGGTGAACCCGCGGCCCGCGTTCGTCGAACGGATCCGGCTACACCAGCTCGTGGCGGGCAACGACGACGCCGTCGCCGACTACGCGACCGTGCTGGCCGACACCGTGCGGCTGGTGGTCGACGGCGCCGAGCGAATCGACACCTCGAACCGCACCGTCGCGCTGGCCTCCGGCGGCTCGCTGACCTACGACTACCTGGTGTACGCCGTCGGCAGCACCGGGACGGTGCCCGCCGCGGTGCCGGGTGCCGCCGAATTCAGCTATCCCATCGGCGAATTGGAGCAGGCGCAGCGGTTGGCCGCCCGACTGGCCGACGTGCCCGTCCCGGCGCCGCTGGTGGTGGTCGGCGGCGGCCTCACCGGAATCGAGGCCGCGACCGAGTTCGCCGAGGCCGGCCGCCCCGTCACGCTGGTGACCGACGTGCTCGGACCGTCGCTGGCCGACAGCGGCCGCCGCAGCATCGCCAAGCGGCTGGCCAAACTCGGCGTCGCCGTCGTGGAGGGCAGCGCGGTCGCCGAGGTGCGGGCCGACCGCGTGGTGCTGGCGTCAGGGCGCGAGGTGCCGAGCGCGGTGACGGTGTGGACCGCGGGCTTCGGCGTGCCGGGACTGGCCGCGGCCAGCGGACTGCCCACCGACGGGCTCGGCCGGCTGCTGACCGACGAGACGCTGACCAGCCTCGCCGATCCGCGCGTCATCGGTGCCGGTGACGCGGTGTCCCCGTCGAACGCGCCGTGGCGGATGAGCTGCCAGGCCGCGCTGCCGCTGGGCGCGCAGGCCGCGAACACGGTGCTGGCCCGCATGGGCGGCGCCGACCCGGCCGCCGTCAACCACGCGATGGCCGGGCAGTGCATCAGCCTCGGCCGCGCGGCGGGGATCTTCCAGTTCGCCGACGTCGACGACACGCCGCGTCGGTGGTACGTCGGCGGCCGCGCCGGCGCGCTGATCAAGGAGCAGGTCTGCCGCTACACGCTCAAGTGGATGCGCGGCGAGGCCGACAAGCCGGGTTCGTACTCCTGGAAGACGAACCCGCACCGCGCCCAAGTGGCCGCGCAGGCGGTGCCCGCGCGATGAGCGCCCCGGGTGACGAACACGCCGAACGGTTCACGCTGCTGCGTCCGCTGCTGTTCACGATCGCCTACGAGATCCTGGGCAGCGCAACCGAATCCGACGACGTGCTGCAGGAGAGTTACCTGCGCTGGGCCGAGGTGGACCTGACGACGGTGCGTGACACCAAGGCCTACCTCGCCCAGCTCGTCACCCGGCAATCGATCAACGCGCTACGCGCACAGTCGCGCAGGCGCGAGGACTACATCGGTCCGTGGCTGCCCGAACCGCTGCTCGTCGAGCAGACCGACGCGTCGGCCGATGTGATGCTGGCCGAGTCGGTGTCGATGGCGATGCTGGTGGTGCTGGAGACGCTGAGCCCGGACGAGCGCGCGGTGTTCGTGTTGCGTGAGGTGTTCGGGTTCGACTACGACGCAATCGCTTCGGCCGTCGACAGCTCGGTGCCGGCGGTGCGTCAGATGGCCCACCGCGCCCGCGAACACGTGCAGTCGCGCCGCAAACGCTACGACCCCGTCGACCCGAAGGCGTCGGCGGAACTGACCGCGCGGTTCTTCGCCGCGGCCGCCGGCGGTGACTTCGACGGCCTGCTCGAGATGCTGACCGAGGACGTCACCTGGACCGCTGACAGCGACGGCAAGGTCAGCGCCGCCCGACGCCCCGTCGTCGGCGCCGAGAAGGTCGCGCGGGTGCTCATCGGGCTGGTCAGGGTGGCCGGCGAGGCCGGCCGGGTCGAGCCCGCGATGTACAACAACGCCCCGGCGCTCAAGCTCTACCTCGGCGACAGCTTCGAGGGCATCGTCACCGTCGAGATCACCGACGGGCGGATCTCGCACTTCTACGCGATGCGCAACCCGGACAAGCTGGCGGGCGTGGACATCCCGCGCGAGATCACGCGGCACATCTGACAAGCTGAGGCGGTGCGGATCGACCGGCTCGGCGACCTGGGCGACGCCCCGGCGGTACTGCGCGCGCTCGGTCACGCGGCGGCCCGTGAGGGGTTGGCGCCGCCCGCCGCGCTGATCGGCGAGTGGTTCGACTCTCGAGCCGTCATCGCGCCGACCGTCGACGTGTCCGCGGTGGTACCGGCGCGCGCGTTCGACGTCGCTGCGGGATCGGGAGATGCCGTGGGCGGAGGCTGGTTCGGCTATCTGTCGTACCCGGACGCGGCCGCCGACGGGTGCGGCCCTCGGGTACCGGAGGCGGCCGGCGGATGGTCCGATTGTGTGCTGCGCCAGGACTCTGACGGGCTCTGGTGGTTCGAAAGCCTCAGCGGCGCAACGATTCCGCGCTGGGTTGCCGAGGCGGTCACGATGCCCGTCGCGCCCCGGCCGGCCGAGATCGCCTGGGGCGGCGCCGACCGCGACGCGCACCGCCGCGGAGTGCTGGAGTGCCTGGAGGCGATCACCGCCGGCGAGGTGTACCAGGCGTGTGTGTGCACGCAGTTCCGCGGCCGGTTGACCGGCACGCCGCTCGACTTCTTCGTCGACGCCGTGCACCGCACGAACCCGGCGAGGGCGGCGTTCGTCGCCGGGACGTGGGGCGCCGTCGCGTCGTTGTCGCCGGAACTGTTCCTGGGCAGGCACGGTGAGGCGGTGACGTCGAGCCCGATCAAGGGCACGCTGCCCCGCGACGCCGACCCCGCGCGGTTGCGGACGTCGGTCAAGGACGTCGCCGAGAACATCATGATCGTCGACCTGGTACGCAACGACCTGGGCCGCGTCGCCGACGTCGGCACCGTGACGGTGCAGGAACTGCTGGCCATCCGGCCCGCGCCGGGGGTGTGGCATCTGGTGTCGACGGTCGCGGCGCGCGTGGGTGTCGACGTGCCGATGGCCACCGTGCTGGACGCGACGTTCCCGCCGGCGTCGGTGACCGGGACACCGAAGACCCGGGCGCGTCAGCTGCTCACCGGATGGGAGCCGCATCGACGCGGGGTGTATTGCGGCACAGTCGGTTTGGCCTCACCGGCGGCGGGTTGCGAATTGAATGTCGCGATCCGGACGGTGGAGTTCGACGCGGCAGGCGGCGCGGTGCTCGGCGTCGGCGGCGGCATCACCGCCGACTCGGACCCCGACCGCGAGTGGGACGAGTGTTTGCACAAGGCCGCGGCGATCGTCGGCTCACTGCCGCGACCGCAGCACCGCGTCGTAGAGCTCACGCCGTGACGGGGCGCCCGGTGTGGCGGCGACCACCTGGGCGCACGCGTCCTTGACGCGCATGCCGTCGTCGACGAGCGCGGCGACCTCGGCCACCAGCGTGTCGAGGTCGGCCCGCGGCACCGCGCCGGCCAGCACGACGGTGATCTCGCCGAGCACGCCGTCGCCCGCCCACTCGGCGAGCTCACCGAGCGAACCGCGCAGCACCTCCTCGTGCGTCTTGGTCAGCTCCCGGCACACCACTGCGCGCCGGTCGGCCCCGAGCACGTCGACCGCGTCGGCGAGCGTGTCCGCCAGTCGGCGGGGCGACTCGAAGAACACGCAGGTGCGCTGCTCGACGGCCAGCGTCGTCAACCACGTCTTGCGCGCGGCCTGCTTTCGGGGCGCGAAACCCTCGAAGCAGAACCGCTCGGCGGGCAGCCCGGAGACCGCCAGCGCCGTCGTCACCGCCGACGGCCCCGGCAGGCAGCTCACCGGCAGGTCGGCGTCGATGCAGGCGGTCACCAGCCGGTAGCCGGGATCGCTGATCAGCGGCATCCCGGCGTCGCTGACCAGCAGCACGCGCGCACCGGATCGGATGTCGTCGAGCAACCCGGCCACCCGGGACGCCTCGTTCTGGTCGTACAGGCTGACGACCTTGCCGGACATGGTGACCTGCAGCGATTGGGCCAGCGTGCGGATTCGTCGGGTGTCCTCGGCGGCGACGACGTCCGCGGTGCGCAGCGCGTCGACCAGGCGGGCGGACGCGTCCGAGGGCTGACCCAGCGGCGTGGCGGCGATGAGTAGTCGGCCGGCGGTCACGCCCCACAGCCTACGATCGCAACCGTGACCGCCCCCGCCACCGAAGCGCCGCGCGCGGTCCCGGTCATCAGCCCAGCACCGCAGGTGCCGGTCGCCGACTTCGGGCCCGCGGACCGCCTGCAGGGCTGGGCGATGACCGCGGTGATCGCCGCGTTGGCCGCCGTGACGCGGTTCTTGAACCTCGGTTCGCCGACGGATGCGGGCACGCCGATCTTCGACGAGAAGCACTACGCGCCGCAGGCCTGGCAGATGCTGCACAACCACGGCGTCGAGGACAACCCCGGCTACGGCCTGGTCGTGCACCCGCCCGTCGGCAAGCAGCTGATCGCGATCGGCGAGGCGCTGTTCGGTTACACCGGGCTCGGCTGGCGGTTCTCCGGGGCGGTGTGTGGGGTGATCATGGTGGTGCTGGTCGCCAGGATCGCCCGCCGGATCAGCCGGTCGACCGCGATCGGCGGCATCGCCGGTCTGCTGGTGATCGCCGACGGTGTGAGCTTCGTGGCGGCGCGCACCGCGCTGCTCGACGGGTTTCTGGTCACGTTCGTGGTGGCCGCGTTCGGCTGTCTGATCGTCGACCGCGACCAGGTCCGGATGCGGATGCACGTCGCGCTGATCGAGGGCCGCATCACCGAGACACCGTGGGGCCCGCGCCTTGGCGTGCGGTGGTGGCGGTTCGGCGCCGGGGTGCTGCTCGGATTGGCTTGCGCGACAAAGTGGTCGGGGCTGTACTTCGTCGCGTTCTTCGGCGTGATGACGCTGGTGTTCGACATCGTGGCGCGCCGCCAGTACCGGGTGCCGCGGCCGTGGCTGGGCGCGTTCCGCCGCGATCTGGGTCCGTCGCTGTATGCGCTGGTGCTGATCCCGTTCGGGGTGTACCTGGCGTCGTACGCGCCGTGGTTCGCCTCGGAGACGGGCGTCAACCGTCACGAGGTGGGCCAGTCGATCGGGCCGGACAGCGCGCTGCCGATCCCGGACGCGCTGCGCTCGCTGTGGCATTACACGTATGCGGCATACCGGTTCCACTCCGGGCTGACCAACGCCGACGGCAACCACCACCCGTGGGAGTCCAAGCCGTGGACGTGGCCGATGTCGTTGCGGCCGGTGCTGTATGCGATCGACAACCAGGACGTGCCCGGCTGCGGGGCGCAGTCGTGTGTGAAGGCCGTGATGCTGGTCGGCACGCCGGCGATGTGGTTCCTCGCGGTGCCGGTGCTGGCGTGGGCGGTGTGGCGGGCGTTCGTCAAACGCGACTGGCGGTACGCGGTCGCGCTGGTCGGCTACAGCGCGGGCTTTTTGCCGTGGTTCGCCGACATCGACCGCCAGATGTACTTCTTCTATGCGGCGACGATGGCGCCGTTCTTGGTGTTGATGATCGCGCTGATCCTCGGCGACATCCTGTACAAGCCGAACCAGAACGCCGAGCGGCGGACGCTCGGACTGCTCGCGGTGAGTTTCTATGTCGCACTGGTGCTGACGAACTTCGCGTGGATGTACCCGATCCTGACGGGTCTGCCGATCTCGCCGGCGACGTGGAACATGCAGATCTGGCTGCCGTCCTGGCGGTAGTTCTGCTTGGTGCGCCGCCGACGGCTCGTTTTTGCGTTCACGGTCGTTCGTAAGCGTTATCCACAGCCCTACAGGCAGAAACGGCGACGGGGGGGCGTTGTTGTCGGCGCGGGCGATCAGCATCGTCGGCATGGGGGAGGTATTTATCGGTAGCGCCGCGTTGGCGGGTGGCGGGCTGACGCGCGCGAGCCTGCGCTGGAACTACCGCGCGATGTTTCCGGACGTCTATGTGTCGAAACTGGTTGTGCCCACGCTGCGGGACCGCATCCACGGCGCGTTCCTGTGGTCACGGCGAAACGGCATCATCGCGGGGCGTGCCGCCGCAGCGCTACACGGTGCGCGATACGTCGACGCGACCACACCGGTCGAGATGCTGTGGCAGAACGGACGTCCGCCGGATGGCATCGTGGTCCGAAACGAGCGGATGGACGCCGATGACGTGCAATTCATCGACGGCCTGCCCGTGACGACACCGCAGCGAACCGCATTCGATCTGGCTCGGCACCTCCCTCGGGACATCGCGGTGCGCCACCTCGACGCGCTGGCACGCGCCACCGGGCTGACCGTCGTGGATGTGCTGCCCCTCGCGGAGCGCTACCCGCGGGCACGAGGCTTACCGCGCGCCCGCATCGCGCTGCCGCTGATGGATGGTGGGGCGGAGTCACCGCAGGAGACGCGCGTCCGGTTGATCCTCATCGACGACGGCCTGCCTGCGCCGAGAACGCAGATCCTGGTGAGCGACGGCTTTCAGGATGCCTACATCGACATGGGTTACGACGAACCGAAGGTCGGTTTCGATTACGAGGGAGCGCACCACAGCGAGGACCGGGGCCAGTACGTCTACGACATCGGCCGCGGCGAGCTGATCGAGCGGCGCGGCTGGCTCGACATCCGCGTTGTCGCCGAACACAGCAGACGCTTCATCCTGCACCGCGCGTACGAGGCGTTCGCTCGGCGGGGCTGGAAGCCGCCGCGAAGATTGCGCTGAGGGCTGCTCCCGCGGCCGAGAAACAGCCCTGGACGCAAAAACGAGCACCGTTAGAGCGGGTCGCGGCCCGCCGGGCACGACATACACCTGGGGCCGCCGCGGCCGGTGCCCAATTCCGACGCCTCGATCGGCAGCACCTCGATGCCCGCATCGGCAAGGCGCGCATTGGTTTCCACGTTGCGCTCGTAGGCGACCACGACCCCCGGCGCCAACGCCAGCGTGTTGTTCCCGTCGTCCCACTGCTCGCGTTCGGCCGTCACCGGATCCAGCCCCGTCGCGATGACCCGCAGCCGCTCGATCCCCATCGCCTCGGCGGCGGCGTCGACGAACGGCGCCGCGTCGTCGATGCGCACGCCGCCGTTCCCGTCGCGGTGAATGGTGAACGCCGACAGTGAATCCACGATCGCCGGGTACATCACCACCGCGTCGACGTCGACCATCGTGCACACGGTGTCGAGGTGCATCTGTGCGCGCTCCTGCGCGATCGGCACGGCCAGCACCGTGTGCGCGAGATCGTCGTCGAACAGGCTGCGCGCCAACGCTTCCGCGCCGGCAGGTGTCGTGCGCTCCCCCACCCCGACGGCCACCACGCCCGGCGCCAGCAGCAGCACGTCGCCGCCCTCGACCGGCGCCGACCGCGATTCGTAGGCGCGGCGCACCCCGAGGAACCGCGGGTGATGCGCATAGATCACGTCGGTCAACGACGTCTCGCGCACCCGCGCGGGCAGCGCCAGCGAGGTGATCGCCACCCGCGGGCCGATCCAGAACGACGAGTCGCGGGTGAACAACAGGTTCGGCAGCGGATCGATCACGAAGTCCCCGCCGTGGTGCATCCGCCGGACCAAGCCCAATTCGCCGCCCGACAACGGCAACTCGTTGAACGTCATCCCCGCCATTAGCACCCGCGCCAGCGCCGCCGGTTCCAACGAGCGCAGATACGCCGAAAGTTCCTGCGCCAGCGGCAGTCCCAGCCGTCGCGGATCGACCGCCGCCGCGATGCCGTGCATCCGGGCTGCGCCGCTGTGCGACAGCGCCTCGGTCAGCAGATCCGCCATCAGCAGCACCTCGACGCCGCGCGACGTCAACAGCGCGGCGAACGCGTCGTGCTCGCGCTGCGCCTTGGCCACCCACGGCAGTCCGTCGAACAGCAGCCTGTCGTTGTTGCGGGGCGTCAAGCGCTGCAGCTCGGCGCCGGGCCGGTGCAGGATGACCGCGCTCAGCCTGCCCACCTCGGAGTCGCAGCCCAACGTCACATCTAGCACCGTAATACCCGACCCCACCTCAACTATGGTTGATGTTATGGAGTTGATTCACGAGCTGACTCCCGGCGAGATGTCCTCGCGCAGCGGTGTTGCGGTCTCGGCGCTGCACTTCTACGAACGCGAAGGCCTGATCCACAGCCGGCGCACGGGCGGCAATCAGCGGCGCTACGCCCGCGAGACCCTGCGCCGCGTCGCGTTCATCCGGATGTCGCAGCGGCTCGGCATCCCGCTCTCGCGCATCCGCGAGGCGCTGGCCACGCTGCCCACCGACCGCGTCCCGACCAGCAAGGACTGGGCGCGGCTGTCGGCAGGCTGGCGCCAGGACCTCGACGACCGCATCCTGCATCTGCAGCGCCTGCGCGACAACCTGACGGGCTGCATCGGCTGCGGCTGCCTGAGCCTGAAGACCTGCGCGCTGTCCAACCCGGGCGACGTGCTCGCCGAGAACGGCCCGGGTGCCGCCCGGCTCTGACCCGATCGAACGGGTGTGCGATAAACTGGCCGCCATGGAGCTGGCTCTGCAGAGCTCGCTGTTCGAGCACGCCGAACGCCGCCATCTCGGCAACGGAGCCTGGATCGACTTCCGGTCCGGCTGGCTCGACGATGCCGACCCGCTGTTCCGCGAACTGGTCGACGCCATCCCGTGGCGCGCCGAACGCCGCCCGATGTACGACCGGGTCGTCGACGTGCCCCGGCTGGTCAGCTTCCACCGGTTGGTCGACGAGCCCGCGCCGCACCCGCGGCTCAAGCAGATCCGGCGCCGGCTCAACGACCTCTACGCCGGTGAGCTCGGCGAGCCCTTCACCACGGCCGGCCTGTGCCTGTACCGCGACGGCAACGACAGCGTCGCCTGGCACGGCGACACCGTCGGCCGCAGCAGCACCGAGGACACCATGGTCGCGATCGTCGGGCTCGGCGCCACAAGGACTTTCGCGCTGCGGCCGCGTGGCGGCGGCAAGTCGCTGCGGCTGCAGCACTCCCACGGCGACCTGCTGGTGATGGGCGGTTCCTGTCAGCGCACGTGGGAGCACGCAATCCCGAAGACGACGCGCCCGGTCGGCCCCCGGATCAGCATCCAGTTCCGCCCGCACGACGTGCGCTAGTTCTGGACCGCCTTCACCGCGGCCGCCAGCAGGTCGCGGGCGCGTTGCGTGTCGACCTCGGCGACCGGCTTGTCGGGCAGCACCAACGGATTCGCGGTGACGATCACCAGGAACGTTCCGAAACCCGCGACATAGTTGTACAGCTCACCGGTGCGGGGCTTGCCGTCCACCGTCGTCTGCAGCACCCGGTGGGTCCCCAGCGTCTGCACGCCCTCGATCTGCGGCGCCTCAACCTCTTCGACGAGCCCGCGCACACCGCCGCCGGCGAATCCGACCTTGCGGCAATTGTCCTGCGGCGCTTTGACTTCCGCCGCCTCCGACGTCTCGAGCGCGATCGTGATGAACCGGTTGCCGTCACCTTCGGCGGTGGTGGCGACCATGTTGCCCTTGGCACCGGCGGGCACCATCTGCTGGTTGGCGAACGACGCGCAGTCGGCCGGCTCGAAGCGCATGCCCGGCGGCACCGACTGCTGGCCGAGAAGCCGCGGGTCGATGCCCGTCGGCCCCACGTCGGTGACCGTGAAGCCCGGTCCGAAGCTCGAGCGCACGTCCTTGACCCGCGCAATGTCGGCCTGCGACAGGTCCGCCCCGGACTGTCCGCACGCGACAAGCACCCCCGCGCACGCGCAGACCGCCATCGCCCTCGTAGACATCGCCGCACAACTTACCCGGCGACGGTCGCCTAACCGCGTAACGCGGACACGGTTTTGTCGATCAGCGTGGCGGCGAACTCGGCGCTCAGTTGCGGATGCGCGGACCCCGGATCGGTGACGACGGTGACGAACGCGACGTGGTCGCCCAGGTATGCGGTGACGGTCTCGGCGTGCGAACGGGTTTCGGTGCCGCCCTCGACGACGGTGGTGCTGTCAGTGGACATGGCGACGGTCGTCGCATCCGGCAGCGGAGGCGCAGGCGCGAGCGTGACGGTGCCGGTGGTGCGCCCGCCCGACACCGTCCACTGCCCGCAGGCGTCGACGACGGCGCGATCCATCGCACCGGGCGCCGCGGCGACGGCCGCGTAGACGATGCCGCCGGGCCCCGAGGCCGACCAACCCTCGGCGGCCGCGTCCCCGACCGGGTCGGCCAGCGCCGCGCACTGCGCAGGTTCGGTGCTCCACTGCGGGCCGTAACCCCAGGCCGTCACCGGTGCGACGCGACCGTCGAGGTCGGCGACCTCGTAGCCGGGTGGCAGGTCGGCGCGCGCCCGGTCGACCCGGGCCGGGTTGATGCGGGTCGACGCCTGCGACGACGGCGGCTCCGGCGCGGGTTCCTGCGGTGCGCCGCAGGCCACCAGGCACATCGCCACCGCCGCGACGGCGCCCACCTTGCAACGTTTCGAGGCCGTGCGGCGATCAACAGTTAGCAACTTCAACTCTCAACGGACGGAGGCTGTCATGCGTGCTCTTTGGAGTGTGGCAGCAACAGCAGCGACGGCGGGCGTCATCCTGGCGCCGGCGGCGGTCGCGTCGGCGCAGCCGGTACAGGCCGGCGGGGCGCTGCAGACCATCGGCGAACTCGAGGCGACGGGCTACGACGTCGTCATCGACCGGGTCGGCACGGCGCCGCTCAACCAATGCGTGGTCACCAGCGTGCGCAACCCGCAGGAGGTCACCCGCACGTTCCGCGTCGGCAAGGGCGAGGACCGCGAGTACATCACCGTCGTGGTCAGCCGGTCGATCACCGTCTCGCTGAACTGCGACCGGCAGGCCTGACCCCCTAGGCCGCCGCCTGGCCGCCGTCGTCAGATCCGGTCTCGTCAGCCCCGGCGTCATCAGCGTCGTCATCGTCGGCCGGCTCACCGGTCGTCTGCTCGCCGCCGACAGGCGCTGAGGTCGACGGCGTGACGGTCTCCTTGCGCGAGTCGAACTCGATCGGCCCGCGCACCTTCGGCTGCTCCGGCGCGGTGTCGCCGGCGGCGTCAGCAGCCGGGTCCTCGGACTCGTCCGCGGGTTCCTCTTCGGCCGGATCCTTGGCATCCCCGTCGGAGCTCAGCGCACGGAACGAGTCCTGCGCGGTCGTCGTCACCTCTTCTTCCGGTGCCTCTTCTTCTTCGGGCGCCTCTTCCTCCGGCGCCTCCGGCAGCTCCGGGCCACCCACCCCGAACGGACTGGTCACCGGCGTGGTGCCGAACGGCCGGAAGTTCGGGTTGCCGGTCGCCTCGGCGAGCGCGTCGTCCAGGCCGACCGGAATGGCGCGGATGATGTTGATGATCGTGCGCACCGGGTCGTGGAACGGCAGCAGCGACGTCAGCCCCAGCCCGGTCGCGATGCCCGGGTTGATGTCGCGGTGGTAGGCGCCCTCGATCGCCGCGCGCAGCGGCGCGTCCAGCGCGGTGAGGATCGGCGACGGCACCACCGCGCCCAGCGGCATCAGGATCGGCAGCCGCTCGGTGGGATAGAGGTAGTAGTCGGTGTCGCCGTGCGAACCCTGATACAGCGCGTCCTCGAAGCTCGCGGTCTGCAGATTGCCGTGCAGCAGAAGATAACCCGCGATCGCGTTCGCGATCGCCAGCACGTTGGTCAGGCTCGACGGCGAGTCGCCGCCGAGGATGTCGTACTGCGCCGCCGCGTCGACGGTCGGCATGCACTCGCCTTCTTCGCAGCTGTTGGTCGGAGTCGGCCCGTAGAACGGGATGCCGAGAATCGGGATGGTCAGCCCGCGCGGGCCGAGCGCCAGGATGCCGCCGTTGGGCCGCATCGGATTGGCGAGCAGGAAGAACGACGCCGCCCCCTCCCGCGGGTTGGCGATCAGGTCACGCTTGACCAGCGATGCGACCACGGCGCTCTGCGAGTAGCCGAAGATCACCAGGTCTTCACCTTCTGCGGGCGGCCCGGCGGGCGGTCCGGGGTCGATCGCCGGATCCTCGTTGTACTCGCACGCGCTCGATCCGCTCGCGCACTGGTTGAGGTTCGCCCGGCCCTCGCCGACCGAGGTCTCGAAGGTCTTCCTGCCGAACACCGGGAAGAACTCGGCGGGATACGTCACGGCGTAGACGTCGCCGTCCACCGCGTCGATCGGAGCACCGCCGGTGCCGGTCGGCGCGTCGGCGGCCAGGTTGATGAACTCGTTGACGACGTTCTGCAGATACGGGTTGATGAAGCCCGGCCCGTCGGTCGGCGGGGCCAGCGGGTGCTCGGTGCCGCCCATGATCAGCGCACTCGCCGCCAACTGCACCGCGGTCGCCGCAGTCCACGCCACCGCCAGCACGATCGTGCTGAACAACGCGACCGCAACCGCAGCCACTGACCGACCAACTACCCGCATGGCGCACCCCTCATCCCTCGACGCCGTCGCTGAGCAAGCCCGAAATCCCGCCCGTCCCCGCGATCCACTCCAAGTTTGTAACAGGTGACGGCTCTTGGCGGCGAAACGCCCGCCATCGCGGCAGCAAATGAGCTAGTTTGCCGCATCGGGGGCCGCCGCGACCGCCGGCGCGATGAACCGATGGGAGACCCAATGAGCAGTTCGATGAGGGCCGGCGTGCTCGCCGTTGCGGCCGTCGCACTCGGTGTCGGGCTCGCCGGCTGCGGATCGAGCGACACCAGCGAAGCGACGTCGTCGGAGGAGACGACGTCGGCGGCCGCCGCCAGCACGTCGGCAGCGTCCCCGACCTCGGCGCAGGCGGCCGGACCGCAGTACACGATCGTCGACTACATCCGCGAGAACGGCATCCAGGAGGCTCCGGTCAAGCGCGGCGATCCCGGTGCACCGACGATCGACCTGCCGTTCCCGCCGGGGTGGCGCGACGCCGGCCCGGCCACCCCCGAATGGGCCTACGGCGCCATCGTTTCCGAGGATCCGCAGTGGGCGCAGAACCCCCCGACGATCATCGCCCTGGTGTCGAAGCTGACCGGCAACGTCGACCCTGCCAAGATCCTGGAGTTCGCGCCCGGTGAGATCCAGAACCTGCCCGGCTATGACGGCGCCAGGTCCGGCAGCCCGTCCAAGCTCGGCGGCTTCGACGCAGTCCAACTGGGCGGCAGCTACAACAAGGACGGCGCCAAGCGCGCTATCGCGCAGAAGACCGTCGTGATCCCGGGCCAGGACGCGCTGTACGTGCTGCAGCTCAACGCCGACGGCACCGAGGATCAGATGGGCGCGCTGATGGACGCCACGTCCGTCATCGACGAACAGACCAAGATCACGCCCTGATCAGGCGCGCGACACCGCCGACGCGGCGAGTACCTGCTCGGCAGTCGGGCGCACGCCGGTGTAGCGCTCGAATTGCTCGGCAGCCTGCAGCGCGATCACCTCGGCGCCGGTGATGACCCGAACACCCGCGCCCCGCGCGGCCTTGATCAGCGGCGTCTCCGACGGCATCGCCACCACGTCGAACACCGTGTGCGCGGCGGCGATGACCGCGTCGGGAAACGGCGTCTCGCGCGCCTCGGCCGCACCGGCCATCCCGACCGGGGTGACGTTGACGAGCACGTCGCCGCCGCGGGGCTCTCCGGCGTAGTCGTAGCCCACGCGCTCGGCGAGCGCCCGGCCCGTCTCGGCGTTCCTGGCGACCACGGTGCCGCGCTCGAAACCGAGGTCGCGGAACGCGGTCGCGACGGCGCTGGCCATTCCCCCGCTGCCGTAGACGAGCACCGACTGCGTCGGCTGCAACCCGTGCTCACCGATAAGGCGTTGCACCGCAAGGTAATCCGTGTTCGATGCGGTGAGCCTGCCACCGGGCACCGACAGGTCGTTGACGATCGTGTTGACCGCGCGGATCGCCTGCGCGGACGGCTCCACCTCGTCGACCAGCGCCAGCACATCCTGTTTGAACGGCATCGACACCGAGCACCCGCGGATGCCCAGCGCCCGCACCCCGCCGATCGCGGCCGCGATGTCGGTCGTGGTGAACGCCTTGTAGATGTAGTCGAGGCCGAGCAGGTCGTAGAGATAGTTGTGGAATCGGGTGCCGATGTTGCTCGGCCGCCCGGACAGCGAGATGCACAGCCGGGTGTCCTTCGACAGCGGCACCCGCATCAGCCGACCGCCTTGACGACCTGGCGCGTCATGTCGCGGATCTGGCGCGACAGCTCCGTGGCGAAATCCGGTCGGGGAACATCGATTTCAGTGGTAACGACGCCGAGGTCGTCGCGCTGCCAACGCGCGCCGAACCGGTCCATGATCGCCCGCATCGGATAGTTGTCGGTGAGCACGCGCGCGGTGAACCGTTGCACGCCATGATATTTCGCCGCCACCGCGAGCGCACCCATCAGGAACGTCCCGATGCCGCGATTCTGGTAGGCGTCGGCGACGATGAACGCGACCTCGGCGATCGACGGGTCCACCTCCTCACGCACGAACCGCGCATCGGCGACCACCGGCCCTTCCGGCCCGTCGGTCATCACCCAGACGAAGTGGTGGACGTAATCCACCTCGAACAGGTAGCGCATCAGTGACGTGTTCGGAATGCGCACGGACTGGAACCGGCGGTACAGGGTCTCGCTGGAGAACTCGACCGGACCACTGGTGGTTCGTTCGTTGTCGCCGGGCAGGACCGGCCGCAGGAACAGTTCGGAGCCGTCGCGCAGCCGAACCGGGATCGGCGTGATGTAGGCGGCCAGGCGTTGACGGGCGGTGCTCAGCAGCCGCTCCAGCATGCCGGGGACGTGCAGCAGGGTGGAGAAGGCCTCGCGGTCCCCGACCCAGCCGGTCACCGGCTCGACGGCGACGACGGTCGCGGTCCGGGTGGTGTCGCGCAGCAGCGCGATCTCGCCGACGATCATCCCGGGGTTCAGCTTCGCGACCGTGTCGTGGCCGGCGTCGTCGACGTGGGTGACCTCGGCTTGACCCGAACCGATCAGCAGGAACGACACGGCCAGCTCGTCCTGGTGCATGAGGACCTGACCGGCTGCGGCCTGAAGCGGCCTGAGCTGCGCTGCGAGGGACACCAGATCCTCGGCCCGGTAACCGCCGAAAATCTCCAGCGCAGTGAGTTCGTCGGCGCGGACGCCTGCCAGGCCGGCCACGTCACGAGGCTACGGGCTGGTCCTCGCGACCGGCAAGGACGGAGTGGAAAACCGGCTCAGCGGGCAAACGGGCGATCCGCGCGGGCTCCCGGCGAAGTCTGAATTGACACTCTGGCAAAATATGGCCACGATGCTGGCCCGCACCAGACCCCGTCCTTGGCGCGGCCGCCGGACCCCTCGCGCCGGCCTCCGATGGCCGCGAATGCTTGTGATCTTTCGCTGGGGCGCGCCGCCGGTCCGATCAAGATCGATCTAGATGCGAAGATCAGCTAGTACAATTTTGTTTGCTGCACATAATTCTTGCTCGGCTTTGCGGTAAAAATCCGAATTTCAGCAAATCATGATCGGATGATTTCGGAGCCGGACATTCCGTGGAGTACGCAAGTTGGGGGTTCGCGCTCTACCATCGTGTACAGCCGAATGTTCGCAGCGGGACCCGCGGACGCTTAAGCTGGAAGCAATTATCCGCGCGGTCAATTAGCAAAGACGCTGTTCGCAGCCGGTTTCACTCCAGACACGAAAGGTCGACGTACGCCGATGATGGGATCTTCCATTCCCGCCGTGTTGCGCGAACGCGCCAGTCTTCAACCGAACGACACGGCATTCACTTTCATCGACTATGCACCCGACGGCACTGCGCTTCCGGAAACGCTCACCTACTCCCAGCTCTATCGGCGTTCCGCAAATGTTGCAGCCGAGCTGAGTGTTTGCGGCGAACAGGGCGACCGCGCGGTCATTCTGGCTCCGCAGAGCCTCGACTACATCGCGGCGTTCATCGGATCATTGCAGGCCGGTCTCATCGCCGTGCCGCTTTCGGTCCCACAGCCGGGCGCGCACGACGAGCGCGTCACGTCGGTGCTGCGTGACACCGCGCCCACCGTGATCCTGACGACGTCGGCGGTCGCCGAGGACGTCACCCGGTACGCGGAGGCCACGGAGACCAAGCCGACCGTCGTGGTGGTCGACACCCTCAAGTCGGAGAACAAGAAGATCCGGCGGATCCGCGGGGACGTCAGCCAGGAGGTCGCCTACCTGCAGTACACCTCCGGCTCGACGCGTGAGCCGGCTGGCGTCATGGTCACCAACCGCAACCTGTCGGCCAACTTCGAGCAGATGTACGCCGACTACTTCACCGACATCGGCAAGATCCCGCCGCCCAACACCGCCGTGGTGTCCTGGCTGCCCTTCTATCACGATATGGGTCTGCTGCTCGGGGTCTGCGTGCCGATCCTCGGCGGCCTACCCAGCGTGTTGATGAGCCCGCTGTCGTTCCTGGAGCGGCCGGCCCGCTGGATCCAGCTGCTCGGCGAGCACGGCCGCACGCTGACCGCGGCGCCGAACTTCGCGTTCGAGCTCGCGGTCAAGCGCACCACCGAGGACGACATGTCCGGGGTCGACCTGAGCGACGTGCTCGGTGTCATCAGCGGCAGCGAGCGCGTGCACGCCGCGACGCTGCAGCGGTTCACCGAGAAGTTCACTAAGTTCGGTTTCCCCGAGAAGGCGATCCGCCCGTCGTACGGTCTGGCCGAGGCGACGGTGTACGTGGCCACCCGTGAGCCCGGCAGCGCGCCGCTGGTCGTCGACTTCGAGTCCGAGAAGCTCTCGGCCGGTCACGCCGAACGGCGCACCGCCGCCGGGGGCACGCCGCTGGTCAGCTACGGCACGCCGGAGTCGGTGACCGTGCGCATCGTCGACCCCGAGACCAACACCGAGAGCCCGGCCGCCACGATCGGCGAGATCTGGGTGCACGGCGAGAACGTCGCCGCCGGCTACTGGCAGAAGCCACAGGAGACAGCACGGACGTTCGGCGGCACGCTGGTGAGCCCCTCGGCTGGCCTGCCGGAGAGCGGCTGGCTGCGCACCGGTGACCTCGGCTTCGTCTCCGACGGCGAACTGTTCATCATGGGCCGCATCAAGGACGTCCTGATCGTCTACGGCCGCAACCACTATCCCGAGGACATCGAGGCGACGATCTCCGAGATCACCGGCGGCCGGGTCGCGGCGATCGCGGTGTCCGATGCGCGGAGCGAGAAGCTGGTGGCGATCGTCGAACTCAAGAAGCGCGGCGACTCCGACGAGGAGATTCGCGCGCGGTTCGAGTCGATCAAGGGCGATGTCACGTCCGCGATCTCGCGCAACCACGGCCTGGCCGCCTCGGAGCTGGTGTTGGTGGCTCCCGGGTCGATCCCGATCACCACGAGCGGCAAGATCCGCCGCTCGACGTGCGTCGAGATGTACGGCAAGGGCCAGTTCACCCGGCTGGACGCGTGAGCGCGTGCCGTTAATGCACAACAATTTGCTGAGTATGCGTCGTCCGGCATTTGGTGCGGGACGGCGACTCAGCGCATATACCGGTTCCGATTGCTCGTCGGATGCCGGTTACCGCAAATTCTTTCGCGGTTCCCGAGCAGTCAATCCGCGCACCGAATGGATGCCACATTTTGGGTGCGGGCAACCTATGATCGTCGTATCTACGGCAGGAGTGAATCAGTGAGCCTCAAGCACATCGCCGCGCAAGCAAGCCTTGCGACCGCGGCCGGCCTCGGCGCCCTCCTTCTTTCCAGCGCGGTCGCCGCCGCCGAACCGCCACCCCCGGTCCCCGCGCCGGCGCCCGCGCCCGGCACCGAGAACCGCGCCGCCGAAGAGCAGCCGCGCGAGGAGAAGCCGGCCGAGCCGTGCCGCGGCGACTGGTGCGAGATCATCAACGCCGCCAAGCAGCTTCCCGCGCCGAACTGGGGCGCCGTCGACGTGCCGAAGCTCGCCGAGGTGTCCGTGCCGTTGTCGTTCGGCATGGGTCTGCCCGACGTGGTCCCGGACATCACGATCGCACCGCCGGCCATCGGCTTCCCGGACTTCGGCGCCGGCGCAGCCGCTGCCGCCGCGTTGCCCCCGCCACCGAAGCTGCAACTGCCCCCGGCGCCGAAGCTGCAATTGCCGCCGCCGCCGAAGCTGAAGCTCGGCCCGCCGAAGTTCCCCTGGTAACGCCTCGGGTATTCGCGAAACGCTGAGGCTTTCAGTCACAGATTTATCGGCATGTCCGCGTCATTTCCGGATTCGCTGATGGAGCTCTGTTCGGCTGCCCGGCTGCGCCGTGGGCACATATGCTGACCGGCGTTAGGACCATTGATTTGAGATTGCAGGATTCATCGGATGCGAATTAGCGTCGTCGGCACGGGCTACCTCGGCGCGGTTCACGCCGTGTGCATGGCACACCTCGGACACGAGGTGCACGCGTACGACACCGACGCGGCGAAGATCGACCGGCTGGCGTCGGGCACATCGCCGTTCTACGAGCCCGGGTTCGAGGAGATGCTCGCCGAGGTCCTGACGACCGGCCGCCTGCACTTCACCCACGACCCGAAGCAGGCCGTTTCGGGTGCGGCGGTCCACTTCGTGTGTGTCGGTACCCCGCAGTCGCCCGGTTCCAACGCCGCGGACGTGCGGTACGTCAACAGCGCGGTGGCCACGATCGCCGAACACGCCGACAGCCCGGGTCTGGTCGTCGGCAAGTCGACCGTCCCGGTGGGCACCGCGCAGCGGCTGTCCGACGAGCTGGCCGCCTCCGGCAGCGACCTGCTCGAGCTGGCGTGGAACCCCGAATTCCTGCGCGAGGGCAAGGCCATTCAGGACACCCTGCACCCGGACCGGCTGATCTTCGGGGTCACCTCCGAGCACGCCGAGAAGACGCTGCAGCAGGTGTACGGCCGCCTCATCGAGGGCGGCACCCCGCACCTGACGACCGACCTGGCGACCGCCGAGATGGTCAAGGTCGCGGCCAACTCCTTTCTGGCGACCAAGATCTCGTTCATCAACGCGATGGCCGAGGTCTGCGAGCTGGTCAACGCCGACGTCGTCACGCTCGGCCGCGCGCTGGGTTACGACGAACGCATCGGCCGGCGGTTCCTCAACGCGGGCCTCGGTTTCGGCGGCGGCTGCCTGCCCAAGGACATCCGGGCGTTCAGCGCGCGCGCCGGAGAACTCGGCGCATCGGATTCGCTGACGTTCCTGCACGAGGTCGACAAGATCAATGTGCGCAGGCGCGAGAAGGCCGTCTCGGTGGCCGGCGCGATGCTCGGCGGCGACTGCCTGGGCAAGAACATCGCGGTCCTGGGTGCGGCGTTCAAACCGAACAGTGACGACGTGCGTGACTCACCCGCGCTGAACGTGGCTGCGGCGCTTCACCTCAAGGGTGCCGACGTCCGCGTGCACGATCCGCGCGCGATCGAGAACGCCAAGGCGATGTTCCCGACCCTGACGTACTGCGACTCCGTCGAAAACGCCTGCCGCAACGTCGATCTCATCGTGCTGGCGACCGAGTGGGACGAGTACTGCGCGATCGACCCGGTGGCCTTCCGCTCGCTGGTGCGGCAACCGCGGCTGCTGGACACCCGCAACGCGATCGATCGGGACTACTGGGTCGGCGCCGGGTGGTACGTCTACGCGCTCGGCCGCGGCGCGATGTCGCCGGCGACGAAGGCGGAATGATGGCGATCGAACTGCACAACGTTGGTAAAACGTTCAGCGGCAACGTGACCGCGCTGCGGGACGTCAGCTTTCAGGTGCCCACTGGGTCGGTGTGTGCCCTGCTCGGCCACAACGGCGCAGGCAAGACGACCGTGGTCAAGATCCTGTCCACGCTGCTGCGGCCGACCGCCGGGCAGGCCCTGGTCGCCGGCTACGACGTCGCCCGGCAGCCCGGCAAGGTGCGCGCGAGCATCGGTCTCACCGGACAGGAGGCTGCACTCGACGGTGCGCTCACTGGTCGGGAAAACCTCGTGCTCTTCGGCCGCCTTCGAGGAATGCGTCGTGCAGACGCGCGCCGGCGAGCCGCCGAACTGATCGAGCAATTCGATATGAACCATGCCGCCGACCGCCGGGTCGGCACCTACTCCGGCGGAATGCGCCGCCGCATCGACATCGCCGCCGCGCTTGTCGACGAGCCCAGGGTCCTATTCCTCGATGAACCCACGACCGGCTTGGACCCGCGTAGCAGGCGAGACTTGTGGGCGTTGGTGTCTGGGCTGAAGGAGCAGGACATTACGGTCCTGCTCACTACGCAGTACTTAGAAGAAGCCGACGTGCTGAGCGACTCGATCGTGATCCTTGACGGTGGCCAGGTCATCGCCAGCGGCACCGCCGACGACCTCAAACGTCTTGTCGGATACAGCTATTGCGAGCTATCGCCGGTCAATCCCGCCGACATGCCGCAACTGGCAGCCGCAGTCGCCGACATCGAGGATGCCGAGATCGACTACTCGGCCAACACCGTCGCCGTCCCTGCGCCCAACGGTGTCGCCACCCTCGTCGAGATGCTGCGCCGCGTTGAGACACTTGGTATCGAGCTGCACGACATCTCGTTACGTAAGCCTTCGCTGGACGAGGTTTTCCTGCACTTGACTCCCGGGACCGTAACGGTATGACTGCGCTCGTCGCGCTGACTGAACGGGTCATTGTGAGCACGGTTCGCGACCGGGACATCCTGTTCGCGATTCTCGCACCGGTGGTTACCTTCATCGGATTCACGATCGTGCTCCAAAATGTCATAGACACCGGGGGCATCAGTTACGCCCAGTACGTATTACCTGCCGTCGTGGTGCAGGCAATGCTTCTTGGCGCCATGACGACCGCTGAGCGCGCCGCCAAGGACCAGCGAGCGGACTTCGGCATGCGATTGCGGACGCTGCCGATCTCAGCTGCAGTGCCATTGGCCGCGCGCATGCTCTACTGCCTGCTGCGGGGTCTCTTGGCCTTGGTCGCGGCGGTCGCCGTCGCTTACGTATTCGGCTTCCGGATGTCAGGAGGGTTCGGATACGGCGCGGCGTTCGTGGTTGTGGCGCTGATGCTGACGCTCGCGCTCTCGTTGGGCGCCGATGCCACCGGATCGATCGGTTGGCGGCTCGACGCAGCCAGCCAATTGCTGCTCGTGCCCCAACTGCTCTTGGTTCTCCTTTCCACGGGAGTTGCTCCCGCAGAGTCGTTTCCGGATTGGATCCAACCGTTCGTCGTGCACCAGCCGATCTCTCAGGTCACGGAGACGCTTCGCGGGTTCGCGAGCGGCGATGTAGTGACGGGAAATCTGGCCGCCACCTTGGCGTGGTGTGTCGGCATGTTGGTGGTTTTCGGCGCACTGGCACTTCGGCTACAAAGGCGGACCGAATGACCGCGCGCACCTCCTCCCTGAATGCTCTTGTCGTTGAGAGCCTGTTGTTCGCGCGCCGGCATCTAGTTCGGTGGCGCAACGAGCCCCTGCTGCCGATCCAGAGCGTGGCCTACCCAACTCTTCTGTTGATCATCTATCACCTTCTGGTCAGCGAATCGCTTGTGCGGCTTGCCGGAACGGACAATCTCAACGGCTTGGTTCCGCTGTGCGCGCTTGCGGGCGGCATGTTCGGTGCGTTGGGTGCCGGGTTCTCCATACCAGGTGAGCGGCGCTGTGGTCTGCTGAGCCGGTTCTGGACGTTCCCGGTGCACCGGGCCAGCGCACTGATTGGACGGTTGCTTGCCGAGGGTGCGCGGACCGTCGTGAGCACCGCGCTGATCACTGGAATTGGTATAGCCATGGGCTTACGTTTTCAGGCCAGTTGGCTCGCTTTGATTCCCTACCTCGTAGTTCCCGTCGTCATGGTGATGACGTTCGCCATGGTGGTGACGACGCTGGCACTCGCCGTCGGGCCGGACGGCAGTGCCATGTACACCTATTTGGGCACGGCGTCGATCGGATTGGTGTTCAGCAGTTCTGGCGTTGCGCCGATGGAGATGTTCCCGTCGTGGCTACGGCCCCTGATTCAATTCCAGCCGATGTCGCCGCCGATCGAGTTGATGCGTGCACTATCCGAGGGCGGTGGCGTCCTGTGGCCTGTACTGGGGACTCTCGCTTGGGTGGTCTTTTTTGCAGTTGTGTTCGTCCCGCTAGCTGTCCGCAACTACCGAATTGCGGCCGAGACAGGAGTTTGACGTCCCGATGCCCACAATGACGAAGCACATGCCCGTTGTCGCGGCTATCCCGAACTACAACATGGGCCATCACCTCCGCCTCCTACTGCCGCAGGTGCTCGAACGTGGCTACGACCGTGTCTTTGTGCTCGACGACGGCTCAACTGACGACAGCGTCGAAGTCGTCAATTCGTTCAATGGGGCCGTGCGATTGGTGCGGGCCCCCCAGAACCAAGGCTGCACGGCCAACCGCAACCAGATCATCGACCATGTCGGCGATGAGGAGCTGATCCACTTCATCGACGCCGACATGGATCTGCCGACGCCCGAGGCCGCTGCGGTGGCACGCGATGTCGCCGCACGCTATGCCGACCGTGGTGTCGGCGCGATTGGTGGACTGGTGAGCCGGGTGGACGGCAGCCAGGAACCGTACAACTACGGACCGGTGTTCTCACTGAAAACCATTGTCACGCTGGTCCCTCCGCTCCTGGACCGAGTCAAGGATCGGCCGCTGCTCACCCGCGCGGTTCGGCTTCTCGGGAAGCCGGCTGAGAAGAAGTGGCCGAATGTGCTCGAACCTCCCCGCCCGGCCGAGGCCTACTGGCTGCACGAGGGCAATATGCTGATCTTCTCAAGTGTGTTCAAGGCAATCGGGGGGTACGACCCCAAGATGCGCAACCACGGCGCGCAGGATCTCGCGATCCGATTGGAAAAGCACGGCGTCAAGCGATATTTCGATCCCAGCATCGAGGTGGTACACCACTACATTGACGTCAGGGGTAAGAAGCGCAGACGACAGCAGTACGAATCGATCCGCTACATGATCGACAAGCACGGCTACGGGTTCCTGCTGAGTGGCAGATAACTGCCGGCATTACTAGCTGCGGGTACCAAGGTGCGTTTCAGCGTGCGAAGACGAAGAAATCCGCGAAGCTAGTGTTGGCTGGGTCATCGCTCGAGTACGGGTACCGGTTCGGGATCTGTTCGACCAGCGAAAAATCAGGCCTGTGTTGTTCCACCCAGTCGGTGAATCGGCGATGCCTGACGTGCGGGTCCGGCCAGCTGCGCGCGTCGTTGCTCGAGTAGACGATGACGTACTTGGTTGCGGCGTCGAACAATTGCTTCATGTAGGAGTCGAACACGTCGTCCTCGACCAAGTGGTAGATAACGTCTAGCGACAGCGCCAACTCGGCCCGATCGCTGCTGGTGATCTCACTGGTATGCACGAAACGCTTGGATGCGTCGTCTGCGAACCGCCGCTGGGTAGCCGAGATTGCAGTGCGAGATACATCCACGCCGATGTAGCTCGGGTAGTCAGCTAGCTGCAGTTGCGCGCCGTCGCCGGAGCCAAACTCGATCACAGTCTGGACCCGCTTATCGCGGACGAACTTGTTGATCACATCAGCCTTGAACTCGGCGAGTCGGTGGTAAGACCCCGCGCCTGAGGTGCCGCCCCGCTGGTAGCGTTTCTCCCAGTAATCAGCCGACGTACTGAAACCGAACTTTGCTACCGCGCTTTCAATGCGACGTTTCACCTGTTTGATCCATTGTGCACCCGTACGGACTTTTTGCATCAATTACACCCCTCGGCTAAAGATCTGGCCACCCCGTGACAATTACTCGCGCGACAATAATTGCACGCAGTTGCAGAGCTTTGGCGTCTCACGATGAAACCATACGGATGGGCGCTCGGCGGCCTTGTTGGCGTAAGGAATTGATCTTGGAATTGCGGGTAGATTCAGGGCGCGCAGGTACTTCCTAAGTGCCACACTGACGATGACACCGACATAACATAAATACCGTCGTCAGCATCAAACGTGGCTCAGAAGTTTCATCGCGCCACGAGAGAGCACGCTCAATACGGGGGGCAGGGGCGAGTACATGGCAGTCGAAGACGCTAACACCGGGAGGCGGCCGCGCGTCACCTTCGTCATCCTCTCCTTGTCTCCACTGCTAGGCATGGAAGCGGCGACTGTCGCACTGGCCAACGCACTGACGACCGACTACGAGGTCCAGGTCGTCCTGCTCGCAGGCGACGAGAGTGGCGTTCCCCTGGGGGATTCGGTGGATATCACGTCCTGGGGCAAGCCCGTACCGGACTGGGAGCGAGCGATCACGTTGCTGCGGGCTTTCCGACACCGCAACGAACTCGACAGCGACGTGATAATCGTCAGCGGCGTTTGGACTGCCATCCCGATAGCGCTCACGCTCCCGAAGAAACTGCTCGCGCGGACGCTGATCTGGGAGCACTCCTTTGATAGGGGAAAAGTCACGACGAGCAGGGATCTGGCGCTGATGCAAGCCGCTGCGCGAAAAGTTTATCCGCGCGCGTTCGCGACTGTAACAGTCAGCGAATCTCCGCGACTGCATATGCGCAAGGCTGGATTCAACGAGCGAATCGAGGTCATTCCTAACATTGTCCCCGAATTTGACTCGTGGCTTGTGAGGAAAAAACTGCCTGGGCGACTTCTCGCTGTCGGTTCGCTGACCAAAACCAAGAATCAAGCACTAGCACTGCAAACACTAGCCCAACTGCCGGATTATTATTCACTCGACATACTCGGAGACGGTCCCGAACGCAGCACTCTCGAACGCCTCGCAGACAAACTCGGGATCGCCCATCGCGTGAGGTTCCATGGCTACGTACCGAACCCGGCCGAATATTATTCGCAGTCTCAGATCGTCATCCATCCATCGCTCGGCGAGACGTACGGATTGGTGCTGTTCGAAGCAGCAGATTTCAGTACGCCGGTAGTCGCAGCGGATCGCAGCGTCATGGCGCAGGTCATTCCGCACCTCGTTCCCGGCAGAGTCGCGGAACCTCAAACTGATGCATTCGCATCCGCTATTCGGTCGCTCGAAGACGGACCTATTTCGGAACGGGAGTTCTCAGAAGCAGCTCACCGCCGGAAATCCGTGTCTCGCAGCATAGTAGGCGATTGGAAACGATTGATAGACGAGACGATGGAATCGTCCACAGCGGGCTTACACGAGACATCCCTACGCCGTTGACCTACTGGGGCTGCACCCAGCCGTCGGCGGTTCGGGTACTGCCCGAATCCGCTCCCACAGAGACCAATTCGTCGGTGCGGTCATCCTCGCCGGTGTCGATGTCGGCGTCGGCGTCATCGGCGAGTTCGGGATTTCCGATCGGCTCGGTGATGGGGTCGTCGTCGACCCGCTTTTGGCCGACGATCGGGGTGATCAACGGCTTGGCCTCGAACGTGGGTTTGGTCGGCCACCAGTTGCGGTCACCGATCAACACCGCCATCGCCGGCACGGTGATCGTGCGCACGAGGAACGTGTCGAGCAGCAGACCGATACCGATCACGAAGCCGATCTGCACAACCGCCTGCAGGCTCGAGAACGTCAGGCCGAACATCGACGCGGCGAAAATCAGCCCCGCGGAGGTGATCACGCTGCCGGTGGCCCCGACCGTGCGAATGACCGCGGTGCGGATCCCCCGTGCGGCCTCGTCGCGTATTCGCGCGATCAGCAACAGGTTGTAATCCGCGCCCACCGCGACCAGCACCAGGAACGTCATCCCCGGCACGCTCCAGTGGATGCCCTGGCCGAGCAAGAACTGGAAGAACAGCACCCCGATGCCGAGCGCCGAAATGTACGACAGGATCACAGACCCCACCAGGTAGATCGGCGCGATCAGCGAGCGCAGCAGCACGACGAGGATCAGGAACACCACGAGCAGCGTGACGATGATGATGAACCGCACGTCGCCGTTGTAGTAATTACGGATGTCGTTCTGGACCGCGGAGAACCCGACCATCGAGATCTTCGCGTCCGCCAAAGACGTATTGGGCTTGGCGCTTTCGGCCGCCTTCACGATGTCCTTGACCTGGTCCATGGCCTCGGTGCCGAAGGGGTTCAGCCCGGTCTGCACGAGATAGCGCGCCGTGTGCCCGTCGGGCGAGATGAACAGCTTGGCGGCCTTCTGGAACTCCTCCTGGGTGAGGATCTGCGGCGGCACGTAGAACCCGGCCATCGGCGGGTCCTTGGCCTCGGTGCGCATCGCCATCAGGAACGCCGACGCCTGGTCGAGCCCGCCGCCCATGTTGCGGGTCTGGTCGACGAGCAGCTGCACGCCCTCGGCCAGCTGCCGGCTCGAATCCGCCAGCAGGTCAGCGCCCTTCTGCGCTTCGGCGAGTTGCGCCTGCACGCTGCCGGTGTCCTCGAGGCCCGCGGCGCGGATCGCCTCGACGGCGACTTTCATGCTGGCGCCCAGATCGCGCACGGTCTCGTCGAGGGTCTGGGTGGCCTTCGTCTCCTGCAGCACCCGACCAAGGTTGGCGACCTTCTGCGCGGTGCCGTCGTCGTTCATCTTGGTGATCCGCTGCAGGTACGTCCGCGACTCGACGCAGGACGGGTCGACGTTGCAGACCGGACTTGCGTTGAGCGACTTGACGATAGGACCGGCCCAGCTGTACATCTCGGCCATCTGCATGAGGCTGTCGCCCATCGCGTCGCCCAGCGAGCGCATGTTGGCCACCAATGTGGCGGTCTTGTCGATCTCCTCGAGCGTGGTGGTGCCGCCGTACTTCGCCTGCATGTCGGTGAGCACCTTGGCCAGCGGGCGCAACGTGACGATCCCGTCGACCACGCCGTCGCGGAGCTGGTCGAGCGTGTCGGCGAGTTTGTGCGCGCCGCCGCTGAGCAGGTTGAGGTTCGCGTCGTTGTCCTCGATCAGCTGTGACGCATCGCCGAGTTTGGACCCGACCTCGCCGGCCTGGTAGGTCGCCTTGGCCTGCTCGAGCACCTCACCGGTCGGCCTGGTGATGCCGCGGACCATCGCGATGTCCGGCAGCGCGGCGACCCGCTTGGCCATCTCCTCCATGTCGGCAAGTGCTTTGGGGCTGCGCAGATCCTGATCCGGTGCCTGTACGAGCAGGAACTGCTGGATCGTGGAGCTGACCGGGAAGTGCTTGTCCAGCGCCGCATATCCGATGTTGCTGGAGGCGTCGGCGGGCAGGCTGGTGCGTTCGTCGTAGTTGAACCTGATCATGCTGCAGCACGCGGCGAGCCCGATGAGGATCACCAGGCTGGCGGCGAGGTGGACCTTGGGCTTGCGCACGATGTGCACACCGGAGCGGCGCCACCACCGGCTGGTCAGGTCCTTGCGCGGTTTGACCCAGCCGCGGCGTCCGGTGAGCACGATCATCGCCGGCAGCAGCGTGATCGACACCAGGAAGCCGATGAGCACGGTGACGGCGAGCGCCGGGCCGACGGTGGAGAACGCGCCCAGTTCGGTGAACGCCAGACCGACGAACGCGAGCGCGGTGGTGCCCGCCGAACCGGCGATCACCTTGCCGATCGACCCCAGCGCACCGATCACCGAGTCGTCGGAGGTGCCGCCCTCGCGGACCAGTTCGTGGTAGCGCGTGAAGAAGAAGATCGCGTAGTCGGTGCCCGCGCCCATCATCATCGCGGTCATCAACATCAACGTCTGCGGACCGAGACCGATCACCCCGATGTCGCCGAGTCCCGCCACCACAGACTGGGCCACCACCAGCCCGACGCCGATCATCAGCATCGGCAGGATGATCGCAACGATGTTGCGGTACACCATGATCAGAATCGACAACACCGCGACGACGGTGACGATCTCGATGACGAGCTGATCGCGCTTGCCGATCTTGTTGAGGTCGTCGAAGGTGGCCGCGGGCCCGATGACGTTGACCTCGAGCTGCGAACCCTCGGTGGCCTCCTTGACCTCCTTGAGGACGGCCTTGTACGCGCGTTGGCCCTCCCCCGTGCCCATCGTGCCCTGCATGCTGATGGGCAGCTGCCAGGCCTTCTTGTCCTCGCTCGTCATCACCTGCTTGAGCTCGGGGATGGAGACGAAGTCCTGCGTCGACAGCACGTGCTCGGGGTCGGCCTTGAGCCGGTCCACCACCTTGCGGTAGGTGGCCTCGTCGTCGGGGGTGAGGCCGTCCTCGTTGGCGAAGATGATCGCGCCGACGTTGCCCGAGTTGCCCGAACCGGCGCCCTCCGCGAAGGCTTCGCCCATCTCGTTACCGGCAACCATCACGCTCGAGGAGTCCGGTAGCAGGCCCGGCGGCTTACGCTCGGCTACCTCCATCAGCGGGGGCAACGTCAGGAACAGCGTTGCCGCCAGCACCACCCAAGCCACGATGACCAAAATGGGATGACGAACTACCAGCCGTCCCAGGCCTTCGAGTCCCGCCCCGTCAAACGCACCGCGGGGTATGGCGCGCCGCAACATCCCAAATAGGCTACACGCGAATTTGGGTCCATGAGACCACGCCGCTTGTTTGCTGCCAGCAACTGCACAGACGGTTGCGCAAAGCCCTTTCACCTGTGGTTTCGACCGGCTTGCCGGGTCGCCGACTGTGCTTCAATCAGACCGTGCCCCGTTCGGCTCCCGATCATGATCTGCGCAGATGGCACCTCAAACCATCGCGCACAGCGCTGTTCGGCGGACCACTGGGAAACATTGCGACATTTGCTGATAACAGCAGTGTTCGCGTTTGTCCACGTACAGTACGACAAGGTTCTCAATGAAATTTGCTATCGCCGTTCATGGCACGCGTGGCGACGTCGAGCCGTGCGCAGCCGTCGGCCTGGAGTTGGTCCGCCGCGGGCATCAGGTCGGCTTCGCCGCACCGCCCAACCTGACCGACTTCGTCGAGTCCGCCGGTCTACCGGCTTTGCCCTACGGGGTCGACTCGCAAGAGCAGCTCGACGCCAACGTCTTCCGGCAGTACTGGAAAATCCGCAATCCGGCCACCATCCTGCGGGAGCTGCGCGAGTACATCACCCAGGGCTGGGCCGAGATGAGCACGACGCTGACCGGGCTGGCCGAGGACGCCGACCTGATCCTGACCGGGACGACCTACCAGGAGGTCGCCGCGAATGTCGCCGAGCACTACGACAGCCCGTTGGCCGCCCTGCACTACTTCCCGGCCCGCGCCAACAGCCAGGTGCTGCCGATACCGCTGCCTCCCAAGATCGTGCGGTCCGGTTGGGCCGTCGCCGAGTGGGTGCACTGGCGCGCGCTCAAGGAGGCCGAGGACGCGCAGCGACGCGAGCTGGGGCTGCCCAAGGCCAAGGTGCGGGCGGTGCGGCGCATCGTCGAAGGGGGCGCCCTGGAGATCCAGGCCTACGACCCGCTGTTCTTCCCCGGGCTGGCCGAGGAGTGGTCCGGGCGGCGGCCGTTGATCGGTTCGATGACGCTGGGCCTGTCGACCGACAACGACGACGAGGTCAGCTCCTGGATTGCCGCGGGCACGCCGCCGATCTACTTCGGATTCGGCAGCATGCCGGTCGAATCACCCGCTGCGGCAGTGCAGATGATCATCGACGTGTGCGGGCGGCTCGGTGAGCGCGCCCTGATCAGCTCGGGCGTGTGGGACCTGTCGGATGTCGACCTCACCGGCGCCGAGCACGTGAAGATCGTGCGCACGGTCAACCACGCGGCGGTGTTCCCGCGCTGCCGGGCGATCGTGCACCACGGCGGCGCGGGCACCACCGCCGCCAGCGTGCGCTCCGGCGTACCGACGCTGGTGATCTGGGTGGGCGCCGATCAGCCGTTCTGGGGCAAGCAGGTGCAGCGCCTGGAAATCGGCGGGTGCCTGCGGTTCTCGCGGCTGACCAGTGAGGCGCTGCTGGCCGAACTACGCAACGTGCTGAGCCCGCGCTGCGCCGAGCACGCCCGCGCGGTGTCCGCGCAGCTCACCGATCCTGCGCAGAGCGTGGCGACGGCGGCCGATCTGCTGGAGGACGCGGTCCGCAACAGCACCGCGCGATCGGTCATTCGATGAACGCGGTCAGCCCGAAGTCGTCGAGGGTGCGTGAAACCTGCTGCAGCAGCGTCTCCTTGGAGTTCGCCATACCGGGCTGATAGGCGCGGAAGCTGATGAACATCTTCCCGCAGACCCGCCCGGAGGTCATGTACAGCTCACCCGAGGACACCTCGGGGCTGTCCGCCGTGAGGTTCTGCTCGACCATCCGCACCGTGAAATAGTCGGCTTCGGCCCCGTCGATCCGCGTCACCCGCGCGTCGATCTCGCCGAATGCCGAGCAGCCGACCGGCGAGTCGGCGGCGTTGACGGCGCCCAGCGGCAACCGTGCGACCACCGATGTCGGCACGAACGGGGTCAGCGGGAACACCCGTTCCTGCTCGGCGAACTTGCTCGCGCCGGACACCAGGGCCTCTTTGATCGCGGCCCGCACCCCGCGGAGGTCCTCGGTCACCCCGGCCGGGTCGACCGCGAAATCCATCCCCTTGAGCGCGTTGGCGCGTAGGTCGTTCTCGGTGCGGTCGTTGACCGGGTAGTTCAGGGTCACCAGATTCGTTCTCGGATGGCTGCGGCCGAACCGCTCGCCGAGCCGGGCGGCGAAGCCCGCGAGCAGGGCGTTGCTCGAGCCGCCGAGTTCTTCTGCCCGCGAATCCCATTGGGCGAGATCGATGTAGACGGTCGCGGTGGGGACCACCACCGGTCGTTTGCGCTCGGCCTTGGCCAGTTTCGGGGGGCGCTGCTGTTTGTCCCGCCAGAAGCTCGGCTTGTTGTGCAGCGCCACCGTGACGGTGGCGCCGAGCGCGCGACCGACCTGCGGCAACCCGCGCGCGGTGCTGCGCGCGTCCTCGAGCAGCGCCTGCCTGCGGGTGCGCGCGCCGGGCGGCGGGTAGCCGAAGTCGTGTTCGACACCTTCCACCGCGTCGATGACCGCACCGCACAGCCCCACGCCGTCGATCACCGTGTGGGACGCGACGAGCGTGACAGCAGTGCCGTAGTCGGTCACCGGAAGCACGCCGAAGTGCCACACCGGCCCGAACTCGGGATCGACCGGTTTCTGTGCCCGTTCCTCGAACCAATCGGCGACACCGTCTCGGCTGCGGGGCTTTTCGATGTCGACGCCGGGCAGGTCGTGGCTGGCCACCCAGCGGTGCCGGCCGCCGGGGAACCGGCTGGGTTCGACGCGGCGCCCGATCAGTCCGTGGGCGAGCCCGTCGTGCACCCGCCGGAGCTCGTCGAGGTCGATCTCGCGGCGATAGACCCAGGTCAGCTGAATCGCGTGGACGTGCCCGCTGGCGCGGACCCACAGGTAGGACGCCTGGTCCATGAACGCGAGGGTGTTGTCGGCCATCGGAACAAACGGTATCAATGACCGCACCGCGACCGCGGTTCTGTGATTAGTCATTCAGCAATCGACCTGAGATACTGTCCGCAATGATTGAGGGCATTTACCGCGAGACATTGACCAAGGCCGTGGCCTTCTCGCATCGGCATTTCGGAAAGATCGTCGCGAAGTACGGGTACAGCATCATGACCCGCAGGCTGGGCGACGACGACGTCTTCTTCCTCAACTGGGGTTATGAGGAAGATCCGCCGATGAACCTGCCGTTGGACCCCGCCGACGAGCCGGAACGGATCGGCATCCAGCTGTACCACCGCGTTGCGGCGCAGGAGGATCTGGCCGGCAAACGCGTGCTGGAGGTCAGCTGCGGACACGGCGGCGCGGCGTCCTACGTGATGCGGACGATGAATCCGGCCTCCTACACCGGGCTGGACCTCAACCCGTCCGGTATCGCGTTCTGCCGGCGCAAGCACCCGCTGCCGGGGCTGGCGTTCCTCGAGGGCGACGCCGAGAACCTGCCGTTCCCCGACGCCTCGTTCGACGCGGTGATCAATGTCGAAGCGGCACACCTGTATCCGAACTACACGACCTTCCTGGCCCAGGTCGTGCGGGTGCTCAAGCCCGGCGGGCACTTCCTGTACGCGGACCTGCGCGGCCGTGATGACGTTGCGAAATGGGAGTCCGACCTGGCGCAGTCGGGTCTGGAAGTGGTGTCCTGCGAGGACATCAACAAGCAGGTGCTGCGCGGGCTGGAGAAGAACTCGAAGCGGTACCAGGATCTGATCAACCGCCACGCCCCGCCGCCGCTGCGCCGGCTCGGCCGCGATGTCGGTGTGACGGAGGGCAGCCCGCTCTACGAAGAGGTGGAGCGCGGCGACATCGTGTACCGCCTGTACAACCTCAAGAAGCCGTAAACCGCTAGAGCACTTCGGCGCTCAGACCGAACTCCTCGACCGCCTGCCGGGCCAGTTCCCGCAGGCGGTTCTTGGTGTTCTCGGCGCCGCACTGATAGCCGACGACGCAGATCGAGATCTTGCCGTTGATCCGTCCCGCGACCACGACCAGCTGGCCGCCTGCGCGTTCGATGACCGACCGCCGCACACCCTGGTCGACGCCGCGAAGCATCACGTAGTCGGCGTCGGTGCCGTCGACCCGGCCCGCCAACGGCTCGAGATCGCCCAGGTTCGAACACGATACGGGCAGGTCGTCACCGGAGCCGAAGAAGACGTCGGCGACCTTGGAGAGCACCCGCCTCGGCACGAACGGCACCAGCGGAAGCAGCTGCAGTGTCTCGTCGGGTTCCTCGCGGGCCTTCTTGATCGCCTGGCGCAGCGCGATGCGGGCCTCTGTGAGATCGCCGGTCACAGGCGCCGGGTCGATGCCGAGTTGGGCGAAAACCATGGCCTGGGCCCGGGTGTCGTCGAGCGTGGTGCGATCGTTGAGCGCGATGAGCAGGCCAACGGTGCCGTCGCGGCGCTGACGTCCCATCAGCACGCCGAGCCTGGCGGCGACACCGGCCAGCAGCGAATAACTGTTGCCGTTGCGCGATGTCGCGGCGGCATCCCACTCGGCCAGGTCGACGAACAGGTTGACGGCGGGAATGGTGACGGTCTCATCGCCGGCGGTCACCGCCGGCTTGGGGGCAGCCGCCACCGGTTGCTCGGCCGTCGGTTCCTCGCGCATGCGCAGGCCCAGCCGGGCCGCGGCCGCTACCGTGCGGCCGGTCTGCGGCAGCGTGCGCACGGTGTCGCGCAGATCGGTCAGGGCACCGCGGAATCCGGTGCGTGAGTACGGCGGTGGGTAGCCGATGTCCCGTCGTGCGGCGACGGTGGCCTCGACCACGCTGAGGAGCGCGGCCACGCCGTCGCCCAGGCAGTGTGACCCGACCAGTGTGACCGCGCTGCCGCCGTCGGTCAGCGGCAGCACCCCGATGTGCCAACCCGGTCCGTGCTCGACGTCGACGGGCAGTGCGGCGCGTTCGTCGAGCCAGTCGGTGACCTCGGAGCGGGGACGCGGCGTCTTGGCGATGTCGAGCGGGGCGACCGGCCCCAACGACGCCACCCAGCGGGGCCTGCCGAACGGCAACGGCGACTTCTCGATTCGGCGTCCCGGCAGCCCGAAGCCGAAGTTGCGGTGGAACCGGCGTACGCCGTCCAGGTCGACGGGGCGGTCATAGATCCACACCATCTGCATCAGCTTGACGATGCCGGTGGCGCGTTCCAGCGCGAAGCCGGCCTGGTCCATGAACGCCAACCGGTTGTCGAGCGTGGGGTCGGGGGTCACTCGATCAGGCCGTCCAGGTCGAACTCGGCGAGCACCTCTGCCGCCAGCGTGCGTAACTCCGCCTTGGTGTTTCGGGCGCCGGGCCGGTAGGCGACGACGGTGATCGACATCTTGCCTGCGACGCGTCCGGTCAGCACGGTGAGCAGCCCGCCGCGGCGTTCGAGGAACTGCCTGCTGACGTGGCGGTCCACGCCGCGCAGCATCATGAGGTCGGCGTCGGAGCCGTCGATGCGCGACACCACCGGGTCGATGTCGCCGAGGTTGGAGAACGACACCGGCAGGTCGGAGAAGTTGAAGACCACATCGGAGCCGCCGCGCACCGCGCGCTTCGGGACGAACGGTGTCAGCGGCAGCAGTTGCAGTGTCTCGTCGGGGTTTTCGCGCAGGGACGTCAGCGCCTGCTTGATCACCCCGCGGGCGCCGGCGAGGTCGCTGGTCACCCCCGCCGGGTCGATGCACGCGGTCGCGATCGACGCGGCGTTGCCGCGGGTGTCGTCGGCGACCCGGTCGGCGATCGGGATCTGCAGCGTGACGATCCCGTCGCGGGCGCGCCGCCTGCCCACGCGCTCAGCGAATTTCGCGGCGAAGCCGGCGGCCAGTGAGTGGGTGTTGCCGTTAAGCGCGGCGGCGCGGGCGTCCCAGGCGTCGAGGTCGACGTAGATGGTGATCGCGGGCGCGACGACGCGCTCGTCGCCGCCGGTCACCGGCGGCGGTGTCGCTCGCGGGCGGGTGAACTCGGCGCGGCGCCGCCACCCCAGCCGTGCCGCGGCCGCGAGGGTGCGCGCCACCTCGGGGGTGGCCCTGGCGGTCGCTCGCAGGTCCGTCACGGCCGCCCGTAACCGGGTCTGCGACCGCGGCGGCGGATAGCCGAAGTCACGCAGGTTGCCCTTGAGCGCGTCGACAATCGTCAGCAGGCCCCCGAATCCGTCTGCCAGACAATGCGACAGCACCAGGCTGACCGCGGTCGAGCCATCCGACATCGGCAGCACGCCGACGTGCCAGCCCGGGCCCCACTCGGGGTCGAGCGGAAGCTGCACCCGCTCGTCGGCCCAGTCGCTGAGCTCGCTCCGCGGCCGGGTCTCGGCGATGGCCAGCTCGGTCGCCGGTCCTGGCGACGCGACCCACCGGTGCCTGCCGAACGGCAGCGGCGAGCGCTCGATGCGCCGACCGAAGAGCCCGTAGCCGAAGTTCTCGTGGAAGCGGCGCACGCCGTCGAGGTCGATCGGCCGCTCGTAGACCCACACGGCCTGCATCGCGAGTTCCTGACCGGTCGCGCGCTGTCCGAGGAACAACAGCTGGTCGGTGTACGACAGCCGGTTGTCCAAGGCTCCCTCAGTCATCGGCTGACGTCACGCCATCCCGAGCTCGACCAGGTCGCCGACCGGCGCCAGCTCGCCGCGGCCGGCAGCAACGCGGGCGAACACGGCCTTCATCGCGTCGACGTAGCGGGTCACCGACTCGTGGGCGATCGGGTTGTTCGGGAACGCCAGCGTCACCGAGGTGCCGTTGCAGAACCGGTTGAACCACATGCCGACCTGATGGGCCGCGCCCATCTCGCTGTAGATCTTGCCGTTGAGCGTGTCCCACTCGCCGATGACCGTCGGCGACAGTGGCGCCAGCGTGGCATCCATGTACGAGATCATCGGCACGCCCGGATCGGGCTTGCGCACACCGTGTTCGGCGCCGAGTTCCAGCACGCGGTCGAACGGCACGTACGCCAGCGGCAACCCCGAGTCGAACGCGCTCTGCGCCGAGCGGACGGTGGCGCGGAAAGACGTCGGCGTGACGTCCACGCTGACCGGCACGGTTCCCGTGAACCAGCCCGTCGTCATCATCTCGGCCTGCGTATTGCGCGTGCTCGTCGGGGTGATGACGTGATAGCTCGCGTTGCCGGTCAACTCGCTCTCGGCGATGGCGACCGCCGCGAAGATGCCGCCGATGAACCGTGCGCCCGCGTCGGTGCATGCCGATTCGAAACGGTCCGACTGCTTTTCGTCCATCAGGTCGATGGTCAGCAGGTCGCCCTCGCACGGCACCGACGGATCCCCCAGCGGCAGCGGGAACTGCGGCAGCGTGCCCTTGTTGCGGTCGGTGAAGTCGAACCACCCACGCACCTGCGGTGATTCGGGGGTCAGCGAGTCGGTGAACTCGCGCTGCCGCACGCAGTAGTCCTCGTAGCTGCCCGCCTCCGGCAGCGCGATCGGCGCCCCGCCGCCGGCCAGCGCGGCGTACATCATGTGGATCTCGACGAACGCCAGTCCCATGAACATCGCGTCGACGTGCAGATGGTCCACGCTCATGAAGAACGTGAAGTGGTCGGCACGCTGGATGACGCCGAACCGGAAGCAGTCCCACTGCAGCGGCGACGGGGTGGCCAGCACGTGCTCGCGCCACCGCTCGGCCGACGTCTCGCCGTGGTTGGTCGCGACGAACTTGATGTCCTTGGGGCTGCGCAGCGTCCGGCGCACGACCTCGTCACCGTCCCCGACGAACTCGAACCGGCTGCGGTAGGTGTCGTGCCGCCGCAGATAGGCGTTGATGACGTGCGTCATCAGCCGGATGTCGCAGCGGCCCTGGATGTTCCAGGCCGGAATCGTCAGGCGCGCCATCTGCGTGCCGCGCGCGACGTGCTCGCGGTAGGCACGCAGATGCTGCGCCTGCTGGTAGCTGACCGGCACCTCGGACACCGGCGCCTCGGCGGCTTTGGCCGCGCTGGCCGATGACGGCTCCCACGACACGAACTCACCCGGTGCGTCAGTCCAGTCGTGAATGGCTTCAAGTGAGAACACTTGTCCCCCTCTTGTGTGTCGGAGCGATGGTCAGGATGCGGCCGGGACGGCTTCGTCGGCGGCGAGCGTCTCGCACAGGTGGTCGGCAAGGCCTCGGACCGTGCTGACTCCCATGGAGGTGATGCGAATTCCCGTCTCGGCCTCGATCCGCGTGCGCAGTTCGAGATTGCCCAGCGAGTCCAGGCCGTACTCCGAGAGCGGACGGTCGGGGTCGATCGCCCGGCGCAGGATCAGTCCGACCTGCTCGGAGATCAGCCGCCGCAGGTGCGTCGGCCATTCCTCCCTCGGCATGGCGGCCAGTTCGGCCCGCAGTCGCCGGCCCTCGGCCGGTCCCTGTCCCGCCGACTTGAACGCCGACGCGAAGGGACTGCGCTGCGCGAACGCGGTGAGCCACGGGGTGCCCAGAATCGGTGCGTACCCGGTGTACCCGCGGTCGTGGCTCAGCAGCGCCTCGAACGCGTACGCGCCCTCGTCGGGAAGGATCGCGCCGTCGCCCTCGGCCAGCGCTGTGCCGCGGCCGATCTCGGCCCACGCGCCCCACGCGATGACGCTGGCCGGCAGGCCCTGGGACCGCCGCCACGTCATGAACGCGTCGAGCCAGCTGTTGGCCGCGGCGTAGGCACCCTGTCCCGGTGAACCCACCAGCGCGGCCGCCGACGAGAACGCGCAGAACCAGTCGAGCGGCTGCGACGCCGTCGCGACGTGAAGGTTCCACGCGCCGTACACCTTCGGCGCCCAGTCACGGTCGATGAGGTCATCGGTGATGTTGGGCAGGGTGGCGTCCTCGACCACCGCCGCGGCGTGCAGCACACCGCGCAACGGCAGCCCGGTCGCGGTCGCCGCGGCGACCAGCCGATCGACCGTGCCCGGCGCCGCGATGTCGCCGCACTCCACCACGATGTCGGCACCCGACGCCGCGATGAGCTCGACGATCTCCTTGGCCTTGGTGCTCAGCTCGCTGCGCGACGTCAGCACGATGCGACCCGCACCGGCCTCGGCCATCTTCTCGGCGAGGAACAGGCCCAGCCCGCCCAGACCACCGGTGACGAGGTAGGCACCGTCGCTGCGGAACGGCGAAACCTCCTCCGGCGGAACGACAGCCGAACCCAGCCCGGTCTTGGGCACATCCAGCACCAGCTTGCCGATGTGCTGCGCGCCGCCCATCTTGCGGATGGCGGTGGCCGCGTCGGTCAGCGGGAAGTGCGTGATGTCCGGCAGCGGCAGGGTGCCGTCGGCGGTCAGCTGGTACACCTTCTCGAGCAGCGTGCGCACCTTGTCCGGATGCGTGACCGTCATCAACGCCAGGTCGACGGCGTAGAACGACAGGTTGCGTCGGAACGGGAACAGTCCCATCCGGGTGTCACCGTAGATGTCGCGCTTGCCGATCTCGACGAACCGGCCGCCGAAGGACAGCAACTCCAGGCCGGCCCGCTGGGCGGCGCCGGTGACGGAGTTGAGCACGATGTCCACGCCGTAGCCGTCGGTGTCGCGTCGGATCTCGTCGGCGAACGCGGTGCTGCGCGAATCGTAGACATGCTCGATTCCCCAGTCCCGCAACAACTGTCGGCGCTCTTCACTGCCCGCGGTGGCGTAGATCTCGGCGCCCACGGACCGTGCGACGGCGATCGCCGCCTGGCCGACACCGCCGGTCGCGGAGTGGATCAGCACCTTCTCGCCCTTGCCCATGCGGGCGAGCTCGATCAGCCCGAGCCACACCGTGGCGTAGGCCAGGCCGACCGCGGCGGCCTCGTGTTCTGCGAAACCGTCGGGCAGCTTGGTCGCGAGGTTGGCGTCGCAGGTGACGTACGTACCCCAGCAGCCGTTCGCCGACACACCGCCGACCCGGTCGCCGACCTGGTGCGTGGTAACACCAGGGCCGACCGCGGTGACGACACCGCCGAATTCCGAACCGAGTTCGGGCAGCCGGCCGTCGAAGGCCGGCGCGCGACCGAAGGCGACGAGGACGTCGACGAAGTTGATGCTCGACGCGCTGACCGCCACCTCGATCTGGCCGGGCCCCGGCGGAGTCCGGTCGAAGGCAACGAGTTCCAGCGACTCGAGGTCACCGGGTGTGCGGACCTGCAGGCGCACCCCGTCACGCTCGGCGTCGACGTCAGCGGTCTTGCGCTCCTCGGCGCGCAGCGGCGCCGGGCACAACCGCGCGGTGTACCACCGGCCGTCGCGCCACGCGGTTTCGTCCTCGTCCGAACCGGCCAGCAGTTGGCCGGCGAGCTGAGCGCCGTCGGTGACGTCGTCGACGTCAATCTGCGTCGGGCGCAGCCGCGGGTACTCCATGCCCAGCGCGCGCATCAGCCCGCGCAGGCCGGCGTGCTCGACGTTCGGCACATCGTCGGCGACCACCTGTTGCGCATTGCGGGCCACCACGTACAGCCGCGGCGGCTCGCCGGCGATCTCGGGCAGCTCGCGGGCGATCCGCACCACGTGCCGCACGCATTCGACACCGCGCTGTCCGGCCGCGGCGTCGACACCCTGCGCCGCACCGGGCAGCACCACCACGCCGGTGACGAGCTGCGACTCCAGGTACGAGGCAAGCGATTCGGCGTTGGCTTCGTGATCGGAGTTCGGCGCCCACGCCATCGTGGTGCAGTCGGCCCCTGCCGACTTGAGCGCGTCGGCGAGATCGGCGGCCAGCGCATTGCCGTTGCCGCTAATGTTGATCAGCACCCACGTTCCGGCGTCGTCGGGATCGGCCTCTGGCAGTTCCTGCTGCTGCCATTCGATGGTCAGCAGCCGCTCGTTGAGCTTGCGGTCGGCCTGAGCCTGCTCGGAGGTGCCCGCACCGAGTTTCAGCCCGGTGACGCTGAGCACCACCGTGCCGTGCTCGTCGAGCACCTCGAGGTCGGCCACCACGCCGTCGGCGTCAGCGCTGACGATCCGGCTGTAGCACCAGTGCGCGTTGCGGGCCGAGCCGAACGCACGCAGCCGGGAAACCCCGAGCGGCAACAACATTCCGCCGCCCGCGGCCGCGCTCTGCACATCCGGGTGGGCCACCACCGACTGGAAGCACGCGTCCAGCAGTGCCGGGTGCACGCCGTAGCCGGCCTGCTGCGACCGCAGCGGACCGGGCAGAGCGGTCGCCGCCAGCACGGTGTCCCCCTCCCCGGTGTAGGCGGTGGCCAGGCCCGCGAACGCGGCGCCGTGCTTGATGCCGACGCTGCCGAACGCCGAGCGCAGCTCTTCGCCCTCGACGCCGTTGGTGTGCGCGGCGCGCAGCGCCTCGATGTCGTAGGACACCGGCGCCGCCGCGTCGTCGCCGGCGGCGTTGAGTGTCGCGGCCGCGCGCCGGGTGCGCTCACCGGCCTCGTAGGTCTCCACCGTGAACTCGACGTGACCCGGCGAAACCGTTGTCGTGGAAGCGGAGATCGGCGTCTCCTCGTCGAGCAGCAGCATCCGCTCGAAGGACACGTCACGAACCTCGGCCGCCTCACCGAGCACCTCACGGGCCGCGGCGAGCGCCATCTCGCAGTACGCCGCGCCGGGCAGCACCGCAACCTCGTGCACCTGGTGGTCGGCCAGCCACGGCTGCGCCTCGGTTCCGACCTCGCCCTGCCACTGGTGGCGCTCGGGCTCCTCGGGCAGCACGACATGCGAACCGAGAAGCGGGTGCACCGCGATCGTGTGCGCGCCACGGGACGGCACGTCCGCGCTGTCCTGGTCGAGCAGCAGCGACGTGTGCGTCCACGTCGGCAGCGGCGCGGTGATCAGCTGGCCCGACGGGTGTCGGACCGAGAAGTCAACGGCCGCACCGACACTGTGCAGGTCGGCGGTCAGCGGCAGCAATCCGTGCGGAAGCTCCTGGCCGCGGCGCATCCCCGCCAGCACCGCCGACGGCACGTCGAGGCTGCGGGCGGTCTGCTCGACGGCGTGCGTCAGCAGCGGATGCGGGGACAGTTCGGCGAAGACGCGGTGCCCGTCCTCCAGGGCGGCCTGCACCGCGGCAGCGAAGCGCACCGTGTGACGCAGGTTGTCCACCCAGTAGTCCGCGTCGTAGTCGGCGATGTCGCGCGGGTCGTACAGCGTCGCCGAGTAGTAGGGGATTTCGGGCTCGCGCGGATCGAGATCCTCCAGCGCGTCGGCCAGGTCGTCGAGGATCGGGTCGACTTGCGGCGAGTGCGACGCCACGTCGACGGCCACCTCACGGGCCATCACGTCGCGCTGCTCCCAGGCGGCGACCAGATCACGCACCGACTGCGTGGCACCGCCGACGACGGTCGACTGCGGGGAGGCCACCACGGCCAGCGAGACGTCGGTGACCCCACGCGCGGCGAGTTCGGAAATCACCTGTGAGGCAGGCAGTTCCACCGATGCCATCGCGCCGGAGCCCGCGATGCGCGCCATCAGGCGCGACCGCCGGCAGATCACCTTCACCGCGTCGTCGAGGCTCAGCGCGCCGGCGACGACGGAGGCCGCCACCTCGCCCATCGAGTGCCCGATCACCGCACCCGGCGTCACCCCGTAGGACCGCATCGTCGCGGCGAGCGCGACCTGCACGGCGAACACGGTCGGCTGCACGCGGTCGATGCCGGTGACCGTCTCCGGCGCCGACATCGCCTGTGTCACCGAGAAGTTCGACTCCCGGGCGATCAGCGGCTCGAGTTCGGCGATCGTCGCGGCGAACACCGGTTCGCGGGTCAGCAACTCCGCACCCATCCCGGCCCACTGCGAACCCTGGCCGGAGAACACCCACACCGGTCCGCGGTCGTCTTGCGCAACGGCCGGCTGGAACGGGGTGTCGCCCTCGGCGACCGCCCGGAACTCGGTGATCAGTTCGTCGCGCCCACCGGCGATCACCGCGGTGCGCACCGACCGGTGGCCGCGCCTGCGGGTCAGGGTGTACGCGAGGTCGGCCAGGTTGATGGCAGGACCGCGGCCGTTGCCGTCACCGCTCTGCGCCAGCCAGTCGGCCATCCGGCCTGCGGTCCGGCGCAGTTCCTCCGCCGAGGTCGACGACAGCGGAAACATCAGCGGGCCCTCGGCGGCCGGCGTCACGGGTTCGCGCTGCGGTTCGGGCGCCTGCTCGACGACGGCGTGGACGTTGGTGCCCGACAGGCCGTAGGCGGACACGGTCGCCCGGCGCGGATGCGCGCCGGTGTTGGGCCACGTGGTGTTCGACTCGGGCACGAACAGCCCGGTCTCGATCTTGGCCATCTCGTCGGGCAGCTGGTTGAAGTGCAGGTTCTTGGGGACGACACCGTGCTGTACCGCGAGCACGGCCTTCATCACCCCGAGCGCGCCCGCCGCCGACTGGGTGTGGCCGAAATTGGTCTTGACCGAGCCGAGCGCGCACGGGCTGTCGGTGCCGTACACCGCGGCCACGCTGGCGTACTCCAGCGGATCGCCGACCGGGGTGCCGGTGCCGTGGGCCTCGACGAGCCCGACGGTCTGGGGCTCGACGCCCGCGTTCTCCAGCGCGGCCCGGTAGACCGCGATCTGGGCGTCCGACGACGGCGTGGCGATGTTGACCGTGCGGCCGTCCTGGTTGGACGCGGTGCCGCGGATCACCGCGAGGATGCGGTCACCGTCGGCGACCGCCTCGTCGAGGCGCTTAAGCATCAGCACCGCGCAGCCCTCGGCGGAGACGAACCCGTCGGCGTCGACGTCGAACGCGTGGCAGCGTCCCGTCGGCGAGAGCATGCCGGCCGCCGAACCACCCGCGGCCTTGCGCGGCTCGAGCAGGACCGAGACGCCGCCGGCCAGCGCGAGATCGCTCTCGCCCTCGTGCAGGCTCCGGCAGGCCATGTGGATGGCGCTCAAGCCCGACGAGCAGGCGGTGTCCACGGTGACCGCGGGCCCGTGCACGTTGAGGGCGTAGGAGATGCGACCGGACGCGAGGCTGAAGCTCGTCCCGGTGAACCCGTACGGGCCCTCCAGCGCCCTGGTGTCGGCCGCGAGGTAGGTGTAGTCGTTGTGGGTCAGGCCCATGAAGACGCCGGTCTTGGAGCCGGCGAGGCTCGACGGGTTCATCCCGGAGTGCTCGACGGCCTCCCACGCGGTCTCCAGCAACACCCGGTGCTGCGGGTCGATCGCGGTGGCCTCGCGCTCGGTGATGCCGAAGAACCCATGATCGAAGGCGGAGGCGTCGTCGAGGAACGCACCCCACTTGGACACCGAACGACCGGGCACGCCCGGTTCGGGGTCGTAGTACTCCTCGGCATCCCACCGGCCGCGCGGAATCTCGGTGACGAAGTCGTCACCCTTCAGGAGGGCGTCCCAAAGCTGTTCCGGCGACTCGATACCGCCAGGAAGTCGGCATGACATCCCGATCACAGCGACGGGAATTGCACGCGTTTCGCCCACGTAGAAAAACCTCTTCTCAGCTTCCGCTCAGGTTGTGCGTTCGAATTAGGATAGGGGGTAAGTGACCCGTCGTCTCAACTCTGAGAAACCACGACCGTGGCCGCCCGATCGCGATATCGGGACGTGTGCAGGTGAACGTTACAAATGCGAAAAATCGACAACAAATGTTGTCCACCTTTGCGTCCACCCGGCCACGAACGGCGCGTACCGAACCGGTCTCCGCGCTCCGCAACCATCCCCCTGTTTGCCGAGCCGGCCGCGGCGGCCGCGACGCACCCCGCATGCCGGGCCGCGTCGGCGTCACACCATCGGTTTACATCGAGGTCAGCGCCTCGTGATGTTTGCGAGGAGTGGTTCGATGCCGCCACGGCGGCCAATCTACCAGTGCGTTCCCAGAATTGGGAAATTCCAGGTGGATTCGCTAATCCGCTCCGGATCGGGCCCCGAGACGTCGTTTGAGCAAAGTTGCTGCCGAAGTGAAAAGTTGCTTCTTCATGCTGTTTGAGCCGTTCTCACGTGAATCCGCAAAGATCGATCTTGCGTGAGATCACGATCACGGCCCTCTGGGTCCGACGCGTCTGCACTGGTCGCGCACCAGCGTTGCCTCGACGTTCGGCCGGAAATCTCGGGCCACTTCGACCGAAATGCGCGTGCTCAGGAGTTTCTCAGGTTAGCTATCCCGCCATTCAGCGCCCGATCCCACACGTAATGGCGGGCGACGTGCCCATTCGCCGCGTTCTTGCAACACCTCGTGCAGAAATGGCAAATGAAGTCTGGGCGAATTCGAGAATGTAAAGAAATTCGGGGCCATTAGACACTAAAACGGCGAATTCGGCGCAGTCCGCGCGACGGGTCAGCGGCGGGCGCAGTCTGCGCAAAGCGTTTCTCAGCGCAATCTCAGCAACGGTCGCAACCCTCCCGCGCGGCCCCTCTGATGGGCGCGGGCCGGCCGTGGTGAAGCGGCCCGCCGGGACGACAGGTACCCCACAGAGATGTGCTGCATCGATGCGGTCCACGACCGCCCGCGGGACCGACGCTATCACAACATCTGAACAGGTGGACAGATGACAAATTGCGGGCCTACCCTTGGCCGCGCGACGTGGATTCCGCGTGGTCGCGGGTACACAGCGTCGAACCGCACGAGGACCCCAACGGAAAGGACATTCATGGCCGAGTACACGCTGCCCGACCTCGACTACGACTACGGCGCGCTGGAGCCGCACATCTCGGGGCAGATCAACGAGATCCACCACAGCAAGCACCACGCCACCTACGTGAAGGGCGTCAACGACGCGATCGCCAAGCTCGAAGAGGCCAGGGCGTCCGGCGACCACTCCGCGATCTTCCTCAACGAGAAGAACCTGGCGTTCCACCTCGGTGGCCACGTCAACCACTCGATCTGGTGGAAGAACCTCTCACCGAACGGTGGGGACAAGCCGACCGGTGACCTCGCGGCCGCGATCGACGACCAGTTCGGTTCGTTCGACCGGTTCCAGAGCCAGTTCGCCGCTGCTGCCAACGGGCTGCAGGGCTCGGGCTGGGCCGTGCTGGGTTACGACACGCTGGGCCAGCGGCTGCTGACCTTCCAGCTGTTCGACCAGCAGGGCAACGTCCCGCTGGGCATCATCCCGCTCCTGCAGGTCGACATGTGGGAGCACGCGTACTACCTGCAGTACAAGAACGTCAAAGCCGATTACGTCAAGGCGTTCTGGAACGTCGTCAACTGGGAGGACGTGCAGAACCGCTATGCGGCCGCGACCACCCAGGCGAACGGGTTGATCTTCTAGTCTCTATCCGGGCGGCGACGGCCGTCACGGACCACGACGGAGGCGCTTGCCGATGAGCGAAGATCAGTTCAGCACGCACACAGAGCTTTTCGACCTCACCGGCAAGCGGGCCCTCGTCACGGGCGGCACCCGGGGCATCGGGGCGATGATGGCGCGGGGATTGCTGCAGGCCGGCGCGCGCGTGGTGATCAGCTCACGCAAACCCGATGGGTGCGCGCAGGCCGAGGAACAGTTGTCGAAGTACGGCGACGTCCGGGCGGTGCCCGCCGACCTGTCCCGCCATGACGAGTGCCTCCGACTCGCCGAGGACCTCACCGCCGGCGGCGAACCGCTGCACATCCTGGTCAACAACGCCGGCGCGACGTGGGGCGAGCCGCTGGAGAGCTTCCCCGATTCGGCGTGGGACAAGGTGCTCGACCTCAACGTGAAGGCGCCGTTCTGGATGGTGCAGGCGCTGCTGCCGGCCCTGCGCGCCGCAGGCACCGCCGACGACCCGGCCCGGATCATCAACGTCGGCAGCATCGACGGGCTCCGCGCCCCGCAGTTGCCGACGTACTCCTACAGCAGCAGCAAGGCCGCCGTCCACCACCTCACCCGTGTCCTCGCCCGCGAGCTCGGGCCGCAGCACATCACCGTCAATGCCGTTGCGCCAGGCCCGTTTCAGTCGAAGATGATGGCGGCGACGCTCGACGCGTACGGCGAGCAGATCGCCGCGGCGGCACCTCTGCGCCGCATCGGCCGCGACGACGACATGGCGGGCATCGCGGTCTACCTGGCCAGCCGCGCGGGGTCCTACCTCACCGGGGCGGTGATTCCTGTCGACGGCGGGATCGCGACCACGGGCTGAGCGGATCTCACCCGTCGAGCGAGATGTCCTCGGGCTCACCGGCGGTCGCCTTGGTGGTGGTGAAGTCGCGGCACTCGCCGTAGAACGTCACCGTCCGGTTGGGGGTGCTGACGTTCTGCGGGGCGAACGACGCGACGACGTTGTTCTTCTCGACGGTGGTGCCGTGGGTCTTGAATTCGGTGTCGCCGGACCATCCTTGCGACTTCAGGCGCTCCACCCACTGCGCCACTTCGCGGTCGGACTCCTGGAAGTCGGCGGCCAGCGGCAGCCAGACGCTGACGTTGCCGCGGAACGGCGGCTCCTGCTGGTCGTTGCACGACTCGTGCCGGAAAAGCGCTCGCGTCACCGGCAATTGGAGGCTCTGCACGACTTCGCGTGCGCTGTCGACGACCTGGGCCTTGGACTGCTCGGGGGTCAGCGCATCGTCGCCGGGACCGTTCTGCGTTGTCATCGAGTCACATCCTGTCATCAGCGACGCGCACAGCGCGGCGGCGACGGTCACCTTCGGCAACATGCGGGTGCCGGGGTTGCGCATCGTTGGCGTCCAATCTGTCAGTGGTGGTGGTCACGGGTGGCGGGGCGGTAGGTCTCGGGGTCGATCTCCACGTCGGGCAGCCCGGGAATCGGGATGTCGATGGTGTGACGTTCGCCGGCCGTCATGCCGAGGTCGTCGAGCCGGTCGCCGTTGCCCGCGGCGATCTCGCCGATGCTGAACAGCGATTCGCTGCCCGTGACGTAATAGCCGCTGTGGTCCTTCCACGGCCAGTCGACGCCAGCGACCTCAGCTTTGAAGCGGGTGCCGCCGAAGTCGGTCGTCGCGGGGTCAGAACCCAATCCGACGGTGACACCGGTGCCCGGGACGTGGGCCTGGGTGTCCCCGCCGAGGTGCGTGATCGGATCGGTGGAGGCCGACCCGACGTACACCTGACCGCCGGGCGGCAGGTTGAAGTCGGCGGCGGTCTCGGCCAGATCCGTGCCGGGCGATCCGACCAGAACCACGTCGTCGGCGCGCAGTCCGTAACCGGCGCAGGCGTCGGCGACCGTCGTCGACCCGTAGGAGTGCCCCATCACCGTGACGTGCGAGTCGCCGCGGTTGGTCAGCTCGAGCGTGTTGATGTCGTTGGCCAGCAGGTTGCCGCCTTCGCGGGCGTTACCGACCTGCGCCACCTGCGGGTCGAACAGGCTGTCGGGCGCGTTGTAGCCCATCCATGCGACCACCGACGTCGTGGCGCCGCGGTTGGCGGCCGCGGTCTCGTTGTAGACGTTCGCGGCGTCCGGATTGCTCAGCCAGCCGGACGTGACGCTGTTGCCGGTGCCGGGCACGACGACAGCGGTGTTGTCGGCGTTGTCGGGGTTGCCGATGGCGACGGCGGCGCGGCCCTGCCCGTCGAACGCCTCGGGTTCGTAGACGTACAAGAAGGTTTCGGTTCCGCCGGTGTTCTTACTGTTGGTCTCGAGGCCACGCTTGACCTGTACGGCGTTGTTGTAGCGGGTGATGTCGGTGCCGGTGAGGCCGAACTTGTCCGGGTTGGCCTTGACCTGGTCGACGGTGGCTCCGGTGACCGCCGCGCGCTGCTCGACGCGGTCGATGTCGCGTTGCATGACGGCCTTGTTGGCCCGGCTGCGCGGTTCGACGGGAACGCCGTTGAGGTTGCCGATCTTTTCCGGCTGTTCGCGAATGAGCCTGTCGCGCTCCTCTTTTGACAGCGAGTTCCACCAGTTCTTGACCTCGACCGGGTCCTTGGTGTCCGGGATCTTCGGACCGGATTCCTTCGGCGGCGCCTGCGGCAACGGCCCGCCGGGCCCCCAGGACCGCATCGTGGTGTCGGACAACCCGGCGACGGTGCTGCGCACGCCTTGGCTGAGCTGGCGGTCGGCGGTGTCGAAATTCGCCAGCGCGGTCTTCATGGTGAGGCTGTTCGTCGCGGCCAGTTGATCGACGCGCATCGCGTTGACCGGGCTCGCTCGGGCGTACTGGTCGAGCGGACTGCCAGGCTTCACCGACACACTGCCGTCGGGGCCGACCTGCCAGCCCTGCTGCTGCAGTTGGGTGACGGTCTGCAGGACGCTGGTGCGGTTCGCGGTCAAGGTCGCCCCGCCGCTCTGCAGGGTCGACTGCAGGTTGGTCAGGGTTTCGTGCAGGCGGCGCATCTGGTCGAGCGTGGGGGTGGCTTTCGCGAGCGCCTGGGCGGAGGCGGTGCCGCTCCAGCCCTGTCTGAGGTTCTCCAGCGCGGCCTGCTGGGTGGTGATCTGGTTGTTGAGTCCGGTCGCCTGCCGGGACAGTTCGGCGGCGGCCTGGGTCAGTCCCTCGGGTCGTGACGCTTCGACCTGAGGGATCGTCACCGGCATGTGGTCATCCTGCGGTCAGGGTCACTCGGCGATGCTCCGCAGCCGTTGGGCCAGCGCCTGGTCGGTCGATGTGTAGCGCTCGGCGGCAGAGGTCAGCCGCTCGGCGTGCGTGGCCAGCTCCTTGCCGACGACGGCAGCGGTCTTGTCGAGCACCTCGGCGGCCAGTTGGCATGCCGCGGCACTCTGCAGCTCGGTCACTGCCGCGGCGGCGGTGGCGAGCTGAGTCCCTGTGCCCATGCTTGATACGAACGACCCGACCTCGGTCTGGGTGGCGGCCACTTCCCGCAGCTTCGACGGGTCAACGCGCAGAGTCGCTGCCATGAGATGAATTTTAAGCCAGCCGGCGCGGCGCCCCGCACACATTCTGGCGGCCGAGCAATTTCTGTGGAGCTAAGGGGAATCGAACCCCTGACCTACTCGATGCGAACGAGTCGCGCTACCAACTGCGCCATAGCCCCTGATACCGGTAGCAGGCTACCAGTCACCGGACGGCGGCCGAAAATCGAGGCCTACTGACCCGCGGCCCGCGGCAGATCGAAATGCCGCGCGAACGGTGCGTAGTCCAGATGCTCGAAGATCGGGTCCTCGTCGTCGATCTCCAGGACCACCGAGCCCGGCCGCCGCAGCCGCGCCGGCACCACGTCGAACTCGCGGTCGTCGGTGTTCTCCACACCCAGCCGCGACCGCGCGATCCGCTGTGCGCGGCGCCGCCGCAACCGCTCCTCGATTCGCGTCTGCCTGCGCAGATAGGCCAGGTAGAGCACCGTCACCGCGCCGACCGCACCGCACGCCCACCACATCCCGGGCATCACCGTGAACGCCGCGGCGGCCGAACCGACCAGCAGCACCCCCATCGCCGTCAGCATGCGCTTGCGGAACTTGTATTTGCGCTCGCTGACCGCGGCCGCCGTCTTCGACTCGTAGCGGCGCCGGCGCGCAGCCGACAGCGAATCGGCCACGGGCGCATCGGCCTCCTCCGACGGCGCCTCCAGGCCCGACGAGTCGTCGACGTACTCGTACTCGTCGTCGAGTTCGTCCTCCGGCTCCGGGTCCGCCTCGGCGACCGGCTCCGGCGCCTCCTTCACAGGTTCCTCTTCGACGGGGACGTCCTCGACCGGCTCCTCGTCGAATTGCAGTGTCAGCTCGTCACTTTCAGCCGCCGAGGCGCCCACCGGCAGTGCCTCCGCGTCCTCCGCCACCACGTCGACGTCGAGATAGTCGGGTTCGGGCTCGACCTCGACCGCGGCGGCGCGCACGACCGACCGGCCCACCGGCTCGTCCGCAACCTCCTCGTCGAGGTGGTCGTCGAAGTCGTCTTCGGATGGCCGCCAATCCGGATCGTGGGCGTGGCCCGCGGCGGGGCCGTGCCGTTTGCGCAGCCGCGCGTTGCGCCCGCTGTTGAGCACCCGCGTCGCCAGTGCCACGTCGCTGGTGCGCCGCACGGAGTCGCGCTTGCTGATCAGCATCGGCACGAGCACGAAGAGCCAGAGGACGACGAGAGAAATCCACAGAAGGGATTGGGGGATGCTTGGCATGTCGCCTGCTCCTTTCCCCGATAAGGCTAGGTCTGTGACCTGCGCATCCGTGGGCGGCGCGCCGAGACAATTACACACCTGTAATTCACAGCAGACAAGCACCAACAGTCACAAATGTCACATTGGTAACAACGCCGACCCGTCGGGTGCGCCGATTTCTACACCAGGGCAGTGATTTTGCTCCGCGAACGACCCTCCAGTAGAACTCAGCGACACCACGCGACCGGCGCGTTGCTCCCCCGCGTCACGTCCAGTTGGCCCGGCCCTGCCGCACCAGCGCCGCCGCCGCCGAACCGACCAGTTCCTCGACGGTGATGGCCACCAGCAGGTGATCGCGCCAGGCGCCGTCGACCTCGAGGTACCGGCGCAGCAATCCCTCCTCGCGGAAGCCGACCTTGCCGAGCACCGCCCGGCTCGCCGCGTTCTCGGGCCGCACGGTCGCCTCGACGCGATGCAGCGCGACGGGCCCGAAACAGTGGTCGACGCCGAGCGCCAACGCGGCCGTCGCGACGCCACCTCCGTTGAGCGCCTTGGAAACCCAGTATCCGATCCATGCCGAGCGCAGCGCGCCGTGGGTGATGTTGCCGATCGTCAGCTGTCCGGCGAAATCACCGTCGACCTCGATGACGTACGGCAGCATCCGCCCCTTGCGCGCCTCCGAACGCAGCCCCGAGCACACCGCCGGCCACGACGTGATCGCGTGCCGGGTCTCCCAGTCGACACCCGTGGCCGGCTCCCACGGCTCCAGGTGCGCACGCTCGGCGAGGCGGATGCGGCTCCACTGGGCGCCGTCGCGCAGCCGCACCGGCCGCAGCCGCACCACGCCCGCGGCCACCCGCAGCGGACCGGCCGGTTGCGGCCAGCCCGGGTGCAGGGCGCTGGACCGCAGAAAGCTCATGTCGACACGCCGGTCGGGGTCAACCGCGCTGCGCCAGGAACGCCACGTCGACGATCTCGCCGGTGCGGATCTGCTCGGCCTCGCTGGGCACGACGACCAGACAGTTCGCCTCGGCCAGGGTGGCCAGCAGGTGCGACGACGCACCCGGCCCGCCGCCGAGCGCCTGCACGAGGTACTCGCCGGTGTCCTGGTCGCGCATCAGCTGACCCCGCAGATAACCGCGCCGACCGGCGACCGACTCGATCGGCGACAGCGTGCGGGCCTGCACGATCCGCCGGTGCGCCTGACGCTTGCCCAGCGACAGCCGGATCAGCGGACGGACCATCACCTCGAACACCACCAGCGCGCTGACCGGGTTGGCGGGCAGCAGGAACACGGGCACACCGTCGCGGCCGAGCTGGCCGAACCCCTGCACCGAACCGGGGTGCATCGCGATGCGGGTCACCTCCATCTCCCCCAGCTCGGCCAGCACCGAGCGCACCGCTTCGGCCGCCGCACCGCCGACCGCGCCGGCGATCACCACCACCTCGGCGCGGTTGATCTGGCCCTCGACGACCTCGCGCAGCTGTTTGGGATCGGTGTCGACGATGCCGACCCGGTTCACCTCGGCGCCGGCATCGCGGCCCGCGGCGGCCAGCGCATAGGAGTTGACGTCGTAGACCTGCCCGTTGCCCGGGGTGCGGGAGATGTCGACCAGCTCGCCGCCCACACACATCACCGACAGCCGCGGCCGCGGATGCACCAGCACCCGCTCCCTGCCGACCGCGGCGAGCAGGCCGACCTGCGCGGGGCCGATGATCGTGCCCGCCCGCACCGCGACGTCTCCGGGCTGCACGTCGTCGCCGGTGCGCCGGACATAGGCGCCCGACCGCACGCCGCGCAGCACCGTCACGCGGGCGTCGCCGCCGTCGGTCCAGCGCAGCGGCAGCACCGCATCGGCCAGCGTCGGCATCGGCGCACCGGTCTGCACGCGGGCGGCCTGGCGCGGCTGCAGCCGGCTCGGCGTGCGGGCACCCGCCTCGATCACGCCCATCACCGGAAGGCTGACCTCGCGCTCGCCGGACTCCTCGCCGTCCCCGTCGTCGCCAACGCCGAGCACGTCGACGCTGCGCACGGCGTAACCGTCGATCGCGGCCTGGTCGAAACCGGGCAGCGGACGCTCGGTGACCACTTCCTCGGCGCACATCAGTCCCTGCGCCTCGGCGATCGCCACTCGCACCGGACGCGGCGCCACCGCCGCAGCCGCAACTCGTGCCTGCTGTTCCTCGACCGAACGCACCGTGCCCCTATCTCCGCGTCAGGGCCGTCGTGGGTTGCCTGCGCGGGATCAGCAGTCGATCAGCCCCAGTCGCTCCACCAACCACCGCCGGAGTTCCGGCCCGTAGTCATCGCGCTTCAACGCAAAGTCAACCGCAGCCTTGAGGTAGCCGCCGGGATTTCCGAGGTCGTGTCGAGATCCGCGGTGCACAACCACGTGCACGGGATGGCCCTCGTTGATCAACAGCGCGACCGCATCGGTCAGCTGGATCTCCCCGCCCGCGCCGCGCGGAACCCGCTTGAGCGCATCGAAGATGGCCCGGTCGAGGACGTAGCGGCCGGCCGCGGCGAACGGCGACGGCGCGTCCTCGGCCTTCGGCTTCTCGTACATTCCCTTGACCCGCAGCACATTCGGGTTGTTGGTGTCGGGCACGGTCTCGACGTCGAACACGCCGTAGGCGCTGATCTCCTCGCGCGGCACCTCGATCGCGCACAGCACCGAGCCGCCGCGCTTGGCCCGCACCTTCGACATCGTCTCGAGCACACCGGTCGGCAGCACCAGGTCGTCGGGCAGCAGCACCGCCACTGCGTCCTCGTCGGGTCCGAGCTTGGGTTCCACACAGCTGACCGCGTGGCCGAGGCCCAGCGGCTGGGCCTGCACGACCGACTCGACCTTGATCAGCGCGGGCGCGCGCCGGACCTTCTCGAGCATCGACTGCTTGCCGCGGGCCTCGAGCGTGCCCTCGAGCACCAGGTCCTCGACGAAGTGCGCGACGACGCCGTCCTTGCCCTCCGACGTGACGATCACCAGGCGTTCGGCGCCGGCTTCGGCGGCCTCGGCGGCGACCAGCTCGATGCCGGGGGTGTCGACGACCGGCAGCAACTCCTTGGGAACGGTCTTGGTGGCGGGCAGGAAGCGGGTGCCCAGCCCTGCCGCCGGGACCACAGCGGTGTATGGGATCGGTACCTCTGGCCTCATCGCTCACACATTAACCTCATTGGGCAGGTTCAACAGGTCGAGGTCTGGTGTTTTGCGAGCGAATCGGTGAGCGCGACAAAGGCCGAGCTGCGCGCCGCGGTGATCGCCCGCAGGCGTGCCTTGACCGCGCGGGTGCGCGACGAGGAGGCCCGGGCGCTGCTCACCCATGTCGCGGCGGTCGCCACAGCAGGTCAGACGGTGTGCGCGTACGTGCCGGTGGGCTCCGAGCCCGGGTCTCCTGAGCTGCTCGACACCCTGCACGGCAACGGTGTGCGCGTGCTGCTGCCGATCGCACGGCACGACGCCGCCGGCGTCCCGCAGCCGTTGCTGTGGGGTGTCTACGTCCCGGGTGAGCTGGTGGCGGCGCGGTTCGGTCTGAAGGAACCGACCGGGCCCACGCTTCCGCCGGATGCAGTAGTAGAGGCGGCGACGGTCCTGGTGCCTGCGCTCGCCGTCGACCACGCGGGCGTGCGACTGGGCCGCGGCGCCGGTTTCTACGACCGGACGCTGACGGTAACCTCGCCCGCGGCGCGGTTGATCGCGGTGGTGCGCGACGACGAACTCGTCGACCAGCTACCGGCCGAACCGCACGACGTGCCGATGACCCACGCGCTCACGCCGCGCGCCGGAGTCGTGGCGCTCGGCAGACGGGAATGACATACGCCACCTGGCGGTTCTAGCACTTGAGCCGGTAGAGTGCTAAGAAGTTTGACCACCTCGGAGGTTTTCGTGCCTACCTATTCCTATGCGTGCACTGAATGCGGCGATCGGTTCGACGCAGTTCAGGCGTTCAGCGACGCGTCGCTGACCACCTGCAACAAGTGCAATGGCCGCCTGCGCAAGCTCTTCGGCAACGTGGGAGTGGTCTTCAAGGGCAGCGGCTTCTATCGCACCGACAGCCGCGAGGCCGGCAAGAGCTCCTCGAACGGCAAGAGCAGCAGCTCGGAGTCGAGCTCGTCGTCGTCGTCGTCGTCGTCGGAGAAGTCGAGCTCGTCGAGCGAGTCCAGCTCGAGTTCGAGCACCTCGACGTCGGCCGCGCCCGCCGCCGCGTCCAGCTGACCCGAGTTATCCACAGGGCGGCCGACTGCCGCCCCATCGCGGCCCCCCGCTGCCTAGCTTGGCGACATGGGGGAATCGCTCAATCCATCGCTCCTGCGCCGGGCGCTCGCACGCCCGGATTGGACACGCACCATGGCGGCCCGCCGCGCCGCCGCGGCCGGCCTCGTCGTCCTCGCTGCCGTCGCCGCGTTACGCCCAGACCCCGATGACGAACGCGTCGCCGTGGTCGTCGCGGCCCGCGACCTGTCCCCGGGCGCCGAGCTCACCGCCGAGGATGTTCGCATCGAAAGACAAAGCGCCACAACACTTCCCGACGGCGTCCACACCGATTCGTCAACCGTCGTCGGCAGCCGGCCTGCGGGTCCGGTGCGGCGCGGCGAGGCGCTGACCGACATCCGGCTGCTCGGCCCGCGCCTCGCCGACGCGGCGGCCGGGCCCAACGCGCGGATCGTGCCGCTGACGCTCGACGACAACGCGGTGCTCGACCTGCTGCGCGCCGGCGACGTGGTCGACGTACTCGCCGCGGGCGACGAGTCCGATGCCCGGCCGCGGCTGGTCGCCAGGGACGCGGTCGTCGTGCTGGTCTCGCCGAAGACGACGGGTGCGACGGCAGGCGCCGATCGGGTGGTGCTGGTGGCGCTACCCGCCCTCGCCGCCAACGAGGTCGCGGCCGCCGCGCTCGTGCAGGCGATCACGGTCACCCTGCATTGAGGGTCGTGCCCGAACGGAGATTCTCACCCAGCATCGCGGGCCTCAGAGCTAACGTCGCTAACAGCACCCGATCGAGAGAGGATTCGCGACAGCATGCTCAAGGGCTTCAAGGAATTTCTCGCACGAGGCAACATCGTCGATCTGTCGGTCGCCGTCGTCATCGGTACCGCCTTCACGGCGCTGGTGACGAAGTTCACCGACAGCATCATCCAGCCGCTCATCAACCGAATCGGTGCGGGCGGCGAATCCGACTACGGCATCCTGCGGATCGGCATCGGCGGCGGCCAGACCATCGACCTCAACGTCCTGTTGTCGGCGGCCATCAACTTCGTCCTGGTCGCCGCGGTGGTGTACTTCCTGGTCGTCGTGCCCTACAACCGGTTGCGCAAGAAAGGCGAGGTCGAGCAGGCGCAAGACACCGAGCTGTCCCTGCTGACCGAGATCCGCAACATCCTCGCCGAAACCAACGGCTCGGCCGGGGCACACGCGGCCGGACCAGGCGCCGGCCCGAGTCCCGACACCGCGGAGACGACGAGCGCCGACAAGTCCTGACCGAACGAGAAACGGCCCCCGGATGATCCGGGGGCCGTTTTCGCGTCCTGCGAAAGTGCCTGGGAGAAGCGTTAGTTCATGTTCCAGGGCTCGCCGTAGGTGGTGACGCTGTCACCAGCCGACGAGATGAGCCGAGCGAACGGACGCAGCAGCACACCACCGGCAGCACCGGTCACCGTGCCGTGCGCATTGCTGACCGCCACGCCGCCGTTGGCGCCGGCGACGTCGACCGAGAAGGTCGCGACTTCCTGGATGCCAGGGCCGTTACCGAGGTCGGCGCTGATCGACACACCCGGGAACAGGTTCGGGGTGATGATCGAGCTCAACGGGTTCGTGATCGGCGCGTCGTCGATCAGGATGTTGGGGGTGGTGTAGCTGAAGTTGATGCCCACACCCAGCGACCACGGGAAGCCGATCTGGTAGCCCAGCTCCAGCGTCCCCTCGAAGTCGTCGGCCCCGGGTCCGGCGACGATGTACTTGGCGCGCCCGGAGTGGAACCACTCACGGGTCAGCCGGTTGCGGTCCAACGGGAACACGCCGTTGAGGAACGTGTCCCACTGCTGGATGGTCAGCGTCCGATCCTGGCCGTCGACCAGGCTCAACTCGTTGTCCAGACCCGCGTGAGAAGTACCGGTGCTCACGAACAGAGACGTGAGGGCCCCCGCTACCGACAAAACCAACGCCATCAGCACCCGACTGATTACCTTCATGTTCTCCCTAGCCATGTCGATGCGGACCCCCGGTGGGTCCGCACTGGTGTTGGTCACGACGCGCGCTTCATATGGTGCGGATTAGAGCGTTCACACGAAGCCTTTACGTTCCACTCATCGTTGACACGAGGAACATAACGGCACCCGGACCGCCCGGCAACGCGAGGGTCCCCATTCGACACCCGCCTGCGCCGATGTTGCTGAGTTCCGTTCGCGCTGGCGTTAACGATTGCGTCAAACGGCCATCGATGACGGCGACGCCCGTCGGGCCCGTCAAGCTCGGGATTCAGCGACGCCGCCGCGTCCCCGAAGGCTCGAGCAGGCAAACCGCGCGGTCAGCGCCATACCGAGACCGGGCGGTTCGCTGTGTTCAAGATCACGGATGCGCGACACCTGCGGTTAACAAGCGTGCAATGCCCAGGCCATCTGGTGGCGGACAACGAAAACGGCCCCCGGGTTTCCGGGGGCCGCTTCGTTTGCCTGGGAGAGGTGTTAGTTCATGTTCCAGGGCTCGCCGTAGGTGGTGACGCTGTCACCAGCCGACGAGATGAGCCGAGCGAACGGACGCAGCAGCACACCACCGGCAGCACCGGTCACCGTGCCGTGCGCATTGCTGACCGCCACGCCGCCGTTGGCGCCGGCGACGTCGACCGAGAAGGTCGCGACTTCCTGGATGCCAGGGCCGTTACCGAGGTCGGCGCTGATCGACACACCCGGGAACAGGTTCGGGGTGATGATCGAGCTCAACGGGTTCGTGATCGGCGCGTCGTCGATCAGGATGTTGGGGGTGGTGTAGCTGAAGTTGATGCCCACACCCAGCGACCACGGGAAGCCGATCTGGTAGCCCAGCTCCAGCGTCCCCTCGAAGTCGTCGGCACCGGGGCCGGCGACGATGTACTTGGCGCGCCCGGAGTGGAACCACTCACGGGTCAGCCGGTTGCGGTCCAACGGGAACACGCCATTGAGGAACGTGTCCCACTGCTGGATGGTCAGCGTCCGATCCTGGCCGTCGACCAGGCTCAACTCGTTGTCCAGACCTGCGTGAGAGGTGCCAGTGCTCACGAACAGAGACGCGATGGCCGCAACCAACGCGATCAGCACCCGACTGATTACCTTCATGTTCTCCCTAGCTATGTCGACGACGAACCGTTCGGCCCGTCGTGTTCTTTTGTTCGTGCCTGGCCCTACCGGTACACCACACACGACGCAGGAGCCTCATGTGACGCAAATGAGAGACCTCACATGCTGCTCTTACGTTTTGCTCATCCTAAACAGGAGGAACATAACGGTCGTGCATCCACCCGGCAACGCGAACATCGGCCGACCGCGGTCGGCCGTTACGGGAGCTGGCGATTTGCTAGGGAGCGCCGAGCGGTCACGGTCACGGCGGCATCACCGGCAGGCAACATCGAGTGGCGCGCCAAGCGACGCTGAGGCGGGCTAAGTTCACAACCGGCTACCGAACGTGATCCACGTCGCACGAGCGGTCGGAACTGGTCAAAGGTGGTGTGGCGGACGGTTTTCCCGCAACCAACGGTCACGCTCGGCCTCGTCCTCCGGGGACGCCTCGTCGCGCTCGTCGGGAGCGACCCGGGGCAGTTCCTCCCCGAAAACTTCGTTAACTGCGTCGCGTCGACGCTGCGGGCGGTCAGTCACCAGACCGTTCCGCTGTGACGAAGATCACACATCGTGCCATTGGCGGCTGCTACCAGGTCAGATTTCCAGGCTGGAGAGCTGGCCGATGACCTGGCCCGCCAGCGGACCCAGGGTGGCCATGCCGTCGCGCACCGCCGCGCGGGACCCCGCGAGGTTCACCACGAGTGTGCTGCCGGAGATCCCGGCAAGGCCGCGGGAAACACCGGCATCGATGATGCCTGCGGACAGGCCCGAGGCACGCAGCGCCTCGGAAATGCCGAGCAGTTCGCGATCGAGGATGTCGCGGGTGGCTTCAGGCGTGACGTCGCGCGGGGTGACCCCGGTGCCGCCGACCGAGATCACCAGGTCGACACCGCCGATCACCGCGGTGTTGAGGGCGTTGCGGATCTCGACCTCGTCCGACGACACCACGACGACGCCGTCGACGACGAAACCCGCCTCCCCGAGCAGCTCGGTGACCAGCGGACCGCTGTGATCCTCCTCGTCACCGTGTGCGGTGCGGTCGTCCACGACGACGACCAGTGCCCGGCCCACCAACTCCCCTGGCTGTTCCATGAGCTCAACCGTATATGCGGGCAGTGACGCCGGCGCGACCACTCTCAGGGTGACCGAGTCGGTCGGCGCGCTCACTGCTGCGCCTTTCCGAGCGTCACGTCCACGGTCTGCGGTTTGCCGGCCGGATCCAGGTAGGTCAGCGTCACCTTGTCCCCGGGCGCCTTGGACCGCACGGCGGCGACGAGCGCGTCGGCGCTGCTGATCACGCGGTCGTCGACCTTGGTGACGACCACGCCGCTCGGCAGGCCGGCCGCGGCGGCTGCGCCGCCCTCGGTGACCTCGACGATGCGGGCACCGTCGACGGCGGCGTCGTTGCCCACCTGCACACCCAGCGAGGCGTGGGCGGCGGTGCCGTTCTTGATCAGTTCGTCGGCGATCCGCTTGGCCTGGTCGACCGGGATCGCGAAGCCGAGCCCGATGGATCCGCTCTGCGCCTGCGGGCCCGCGTCGGCGCCCAAGGTGGCGATCGCGGAGTTGACGCCGATCAGCTCGCCGTTCATGTTGACCAGCGCGCCGCCGGAGTTACCGGGGTTGATCGCGGCGTCGGTCTGGATCGCGTCGAGCACCGTGTTCTGGTTCTGCGCGTCACCGCCGGCGGCCACCGGACGGTTCAGCGCGCTGATGATGCCCGTGGTGACCGTGCCCTCCAGGCCGAGCGGCGAGCCGATCGCCACCACGTCCTGGCCGACCCGCAGGTTCGACGACGAGCCGATGGTGATCGGCTGCAGATCGGAGACACCCTGCGCGCGCACGACCGCGATGTCGCTGCTGGGATCGGTGCCGACGACCGTGAACGGGGCGGTGCGGCCGTTGGAGAACGTCACCTTGGTCTGCGCACCACCCGGGGCGCCCGGTCCGCCCTGCGCGGCGGCGACCACATGGTTGTTGGTCAGGATCAGCCCGTCGGAGGACAGGATCACCCCGGAACCCTCTTCGGAGGCCCGGCCCATGTCGGTCTCGAGCTTGACGACGCTGGGCACCACCTTGGCCGCGACCTGCTCCACCGAGCCGGCGGGCAGGCTGGCGGCGGGGATGCTGGGGGCGGCACCGCCGATCGACGAGGACGACGGCGATCCGTCCCCGGACACGAGCATCGCGACCCCGCCGCCGATCCCGGCTGAGACGATCGCCACGGCGAGGGCTCCGGCAGTCAATGCGCCTGCGCGCGAACGCTTTTGGGGCGGCTGACTCGGCAAGGGTTGGGGCGCACCGCGATAGGGGTCGTACGGCGAGCGGTACTGCGCCGACGTCGGGTGCTGCTGGGTGGCGTATCGCCAGTCGTAGGGCTGCTGCGGGTAGCCGCTCGGGCGCTGCGGGCCGCTCGGGTAGCCGGATGACGCCTGCTGATGGCCGACGGGTCGACGGCCGGGCGGCGGGGGTGGCGGCGAATACCTCGGGTGGTTCGTCATGTCGCTCGGGCTCTTTCTTTTATTGGGTCCGACAACTGGTCAACGTTGGACGCATGGTCAACAGTGCCCAGTGGGGCTGAGAATCCACTTAGAGAACACTCGGGACACACCCAGACCTCGTTCCCCTTTTCCCACCACCGTCAATCATCGCCGACGCCGCCGCTCGGCGGGCGCCTCAGCGTGCGCGTGTCGGCTCGGCAGGTTCGTCGAAGCCGATTTCGGAGCCCGGCTGCCCGGGCAGCACGACGTGCATCGAGGTGCCGGGCGGCTGTCCGCCGTAGACGGTGTCCTCGACGCGCAGCGAACCGCCGTGCCGCAGCACGACCTGCTTGACGATCGCCAGCCCCAGGCCCGAACCGGGCATCGCCCGCGCGGTCGTCGATCGGTAGAACCGCTCGAACACCAGCGGGCGTTCCTGCGGCGGGATACCGGGGCCGTAGTCCGAGACCACCAATTCGGCGTGCGCCGGCGCGATCTGCGTCAGCCGCACCACGACGCGCCCGCCCGGCGGACTCCACTTGGCCGCGTTGTCGAGGAGGTTGAGCACCGCCCGCGCCAGTCCGGTCCCGTCGCCGTGCACCACCCACGGCGTGACCGTCACGTCGAAGTCGATGTCGTTGCGGCGGCGACGAACTCGCTCCAGCGAGCGGTCGACCACGTCGGCGAGGTCGACCGGTTCGTGTACGACGACCCCGGCGTCGTCGCGGGTCAAATCGACCAGGTCGCCGACCAGCGTCGACAACTCCTCGATCTGGGCGATGACGTCGGCGCGCAGTTCGTCCATCTCCGCATCGGGCAGCCGGGGGGCGCCGGGCGCCATCGACGCCATCAGCAGCTCGACGTTGGTCCGCAGCGACGTCAGCGGGGTGCGCAGTTCGTGACCGGCGTCGGTGACCAGCCGCGCCTGGCGTTCCCGGGACTCGGCCAGCGCGCGCAGCATCATGTTGAACGCCTCGGTCAGCCGGGCGAGTTCGTCGCTGCCGAACACCGGGATCGGGCGCAGGTCGTCGGTGCGGGCCACGCGTTCGGCGGCCTGGGTCAGCCGCGCGACCGGCCGCAGCCCCGCACGGGCCACCGCGCCACCGGCCATGGCGGCGACCGCGACCCCGACCCCGCCGACGATCAGCAGCACCGTCCCCAGCCGCCCGAGCAGTTCGCTCGTCGGCGCCATGCTCTTGCTGATCAGCAGCGAACTGTCGTTGTCCAGGTGCATCGCCAGCACCCGCTGGTGGTTGGTGGTGCGCAGCGACATGATCAGCTCGCCGCGCAGCACGGCCTTCTCGGGCTCGCCGAGCGGCAGTGACTGGCCCTGCTGGTTGGCGGTGAAGATGGCCCGGCCCGGGATCACCAGCATCGCGTTGACGTCGGAGTACGCGGTGCCCTCGATGGCCTTGCTCGGGTCGACCTCCAACGAGCCGCTCTCGATCAGCAACCGCGCGCGGCTGCGCAGCTGGTTGTCGACGTCGTCGTAGAGCGCGCGCGACACCACCGCCCAGACCGCGACCGCCATCAACACCACGACCATCGCCACCATCGACATCGCCAGCAGCATCACCCGCCAGCGCAGCGTCACCGATCGGGTTCTCGACGGCGCCTGAGGTGAAACGGGTTGAGCCGCATGACCGTTCAGCGGCACCGGGCCGGTGGGAACAGACATCACGGAGGCGTCTCGCGCAGCACGTAACCCACCCCGCGCACGGTGTGGATCAGTCGCGGCTCTCCTTCGGCTTCGGTCTTGCGACGCAGGTAACCGACGTACACCTCGAGGGCGTTACCAGACGTCGGGAAGTCGAAGCCCCACACCTCTTCGAGGATGCGGCTGCGGGTCAGCACGCGACGGGGGTTGGCGATCAGCATCTCGAGCAACGCGAACTCGGTGCGGGTCAGACTGATCTGGCGGTCACCGCGGGTGACCTCGCGGGTGACCGGATCCAGTGACAGGTCGGAGAACGTCATGGCCGCCGAATCGGCACCCTCGTCGAGGTTGGTGCGGCGCAGCAGCGCGCGCATGCGGGCCAGCAGTTCCTCGAGCGCGAACGGCTTGGGCAGATAGTCGTCGGCGCCGGCGTCGAGTCCGGCCACCCGCTCGGAGACCGAGTCGCGGGCCGTGAGCACGAGGATCGGTAGGTCGTCGCCGGTGCTACGCAGCTGGCGGCACACCTCGAGGCCGTCGAGGCGGGGCATCATCACGTCCAGCACCAGCGCGTCGGGCCGGTCGCTGGCGATCGCCTCCAGTGCCTCGACACCGTCCTGGGCCAGTTCGACCGCGTACCCGTTGAAGGAAAGCGAGCGGCGCAGCGACTCGCGCACCGCGCGATCGTCGTCAACGACAAGAATGCGCACGGCCACAGTGTCGACCCCCTATCTGAGAGTGACCTGAGAGGCGCGAAACGATCTAGCGGCGGTCGAGGTCGATCAGGCCGAGGCGGGCGGCCTTGAGCAGGCGGCGCGGCACCTTGTGCTGCTGGCCCGCGACGTTCACGTTGACCAGCCCGGTGGCCTTCGTCTTCCACTGCGCGCGACGGCTACGGGTGTTCGCGCGCGACATCCTGCGCTTGGGCACAGCCATGGTCGGGTCTCCTCTTGACGGGGTAAGTCTGCGCCGGCGAACCGGCGGCCTGGCATCACCGCGCGCAGCACGGGGCGCCGGCAAGTGCCCTTCAGGATAGCCAACGACCTGCGTAGCCTCCAAAACAGCGGAATCGACGCCGGGAAACCTTGACGCGATACCGGCGGTACCCCGTAACCTACCGGTTGGTTGGTGCGACGGCTGAGAAGGGAGCCTGCGTGACGTCTGCTGGTGGCGCGGTCCGCATCGGCAACTGCTCGGGCTTCTACGGCGACCGGCTCTCAGCGATGCGCGAGATGCTCACCGGCGGCGACCTCGACTACCTGACCGGCGACTATCTCGCCGAGCTCACCATGCTGATCCTGGCCCGCGACCGCGCCAAGTCACCCGACCGCGGCTACGCCAAGACCTTCCTGACCCAGCTCGAGGAGTGCCTCGGCCTCGCGCAGGACCGCGGGGTACGCATCGTCGCCAACGCCGGCGGCTTGAATCCGGCGGGATTGGCCGACGCCGTGCGGGCCTTGGCCGACCGGCTCGGGCTGTCGGTGTCGGTGGCCCACGTCGAGGGCGACGACCTGATCGGGCGAGCGCAGGAGTTCGGGTTCACCGACGTGCTGGCCGCCAACGCCTACCTCGGCGCGTGGGGCATCGTCGAATGCCTCGACGGCGGCGCCGACGTGGTGGTGACCGGCCGCGTCACCGACGCCTCGGTGACCGTCGGGCCCGCCGCGGCGCACTTCGGCTGGGCGCGCACCGACTACGACCGGTTGGCCGGCGCGGTCGCGGCCGGTCACGTCATCGAATGCGGGGCGCAGGCCACCGGCGGCAACTACTCCTTCTTCACCGAACTCGCCGACCTGACCCATCCGGGATTCCCGCTGGCCGAGATCCACGCCGACGGCTCCTCGGTGATCACCAAGCATCCGGGCACCGGCGGCGCGGTCACCGTCGGCACCGTCACCGCGCAGCTGCTCTACGAGATCGGCGGCGCGCGCTACGCCAACCCGGACGCCACGCTGCGGGTCGACACCCTGGAGCTGTCCGACGACGGCACCGACCGGGTGCGGATCAGCGGCGCCCGCGGCGAGCCGCCGCCACCGACGCTGAAGGTCTCACTCAACAGCATCGGCGGGTTCCGCAACGAGATGGCGCTGGTGCTGACGGGTCTGGACATCGACGCGAAGGCCGAGCTGGTGCGCAGCCAGCTGGAGGCCGCGCTCACCGTCAAACCCGCCGAGCTGACGTGGACACTGGCGCGCACCGACCGTCCCGATGCGGACACCGAGGAGGCCGCCAGCGCGCTGCTGCGCTGCGTGGTGCGCGATCAGGACCCCGAGAAGGTTGGTCGCCAATTCTCCTCGGCCGCAGTCGAACTCGCGCTGGCCAGCTATCCCGGTTTCCACGCCACCAGCCCGCCAGGCGCCGGGCAGGTCTACGGCGTGTTCTCCCCGGCCTACGTACCGGTTGATTCCGTGCCGCACGTCGCGGTGCACGCCGACGGCACCCGGGTCGAGATCCCGCCTCCCGCCGACGTTCTGGAACTGGCTGCGGTGTCACCACCCGCGGCGCCCGAACCGCCGCCGTCGGGTGAGACCGTCCGCGCGCCGCTGGGCCGTGTCGCCGGCGCCCGCAGCGGCGACAAGGGCGGCAGCGCGAATGTCGGCGTCTGGGTGCGCACCGACGACGAGTGGCGTTGGCTCGCACACATGTTGACCGTCGACAAGCTGCGCGAGCTGCTCCCCGAGGCGGCCGACCTGCCCGTGCACCGCCACCTACTGCCGAACCTGCGGGCGGTCAACTTCGTCATCGAGGACATCCTCGGGCAGGGCGTCGCCTACCAGGCCCGGTTCGACCCGCAGGCCAAGGGGCTCGGCGAATGGCTGCGCAGCAGGGTCGTCGACATACCGAAGGAGTTGTTGGCGTGAACATCTGGTGTACGCCCGAACGCGAGCAGCTCCGCAAGACGGTGCGCACGTTCGCCGAGCGAGAGATCCTGCCGCACGTCGACGAATGGGAACGCATCGGCGAGCTGCCGCGCGACCTGCACCGCGCGGCCGGGCAGGCCGGCCTGCTGGGCGCGGGATTCCCGGAGTCGGTCGGTGGTGGCGGCGGCGACGGCGCCGACGCCGTGGTCATCTGCGAGGAACTGCACTACGCGGGCTGCCCCGGCGGCGTGTTCGCCTCGCTGTTCACCAGCGGAATCGCGGTGCCGCACATGGTCGCCTCCGGCGACGAGCGGCTGATCGAGGAGTACGTGCGGCCGACGCTGCGCGGCGAGAAGATCGGCAGCCTGGCGATCACCGAACCCGGCGGAGGATCCGACGTGGGGCATTTGACCACGCGCGCGGTTCGGGACGGCGATCATTACATCGTCAACGGCGCCAAGACCTACATCACCTCCGGTGTGCGCGCGGACTACGTCGTCACCGCGGTGCGCACCGGCGGACCGGGCGCCGCCGGGGTGTCGCTGCTCGTGGTGGACAAGGACACACCCGGATTCGAGGTCAGCCGCAAGCTCGACAAGATGGGCTGGCGGTCCAGCGACACCGCCGAACTGTCCTACACCGACGTGCGGGTGCCCGCCGCCAACCTGGTCGGGGCGGAGAACACCGGCTTCGTGCAGATCGCCGGGGCGTTCGTCTCCGAGCGGGTGGGCCTGGCCGCGCAGGCGTACGCGAGCGCACAGCGCTGCCTCGACCTCACCGTCGAATGGTGCCGCAACCGCGAGACATTCGGCAGGCCGCTCATCTCGCGACAACAGGTACAGAACACGCTGGCCGAGATGGCTCGTCGCGTCGACGTAGCGCGGGTGTACACGCGGCATGTGGTCGAGCGCGAGTTGGCGGGCGAGACGGGACTGATCGCCGAGGTGTGTTTCGCCAAGAACACCGCCGTCGAGGCCGGCGAATGGGTCGCCAACCAGGCCGTGCAGCTGTTCGGCGGGCTGGGCTACATGGCCGAGTCCGAGGTCGAACGCCAGTACCGCGACATGCGCATCCTCGGAATCGGCGGCGGCACAACCGAAATCCTCACCTCGCTGGCCGCCAAGACGTTGGGATTCCAGTCATGACCGCACTGCGCTCCACGCTCGATGCCGCGTCACCCGCCTTCGGCGAGGCTGCCGAAGCGATGACCGCCAAGCTCGCCGAACTCGACGCCGAACACGCCAAGGCACTCGCCGGCGGTGGTGAAAAGTACGTGCAGCGCCACCACGACCGCGGGAAGCTGACCGCCCGCGAGCGGATCGAATTGCTGCTCGACCCCGACGCGCCGTTCCTGGAACTGAGCCCGCTGGCGGCGTGGGGCAGCGACTTCACCGTCGGCGCCAGCGTGGTCACCGGGATCGGCGCGGTCGAAGGCGTCGAGTGCCTGATCGTCGCCAACGACCCGACCGTCAAGGGCGGCACCAGCAACCCGTGGACGCTCAAGAAGATCCTGCGCGCCAATCAGATCGCGCTGCAGAACCGGCTGCCGGTGATCTCACTGGTGGAGTCCGGCGGCGCCGACCTGCCGACGCAGAAGGAGATCTTCATCCCCGGCGGGCAGATGTTCCGCGACCTGACCCGGCTCTCGGCGGCGGGCATCCCGACGATCGCGCTGGTTTTCGGCAACTCCACCGCCGGCGGCGCCTACATCCCCGGCATGTCCGACCACGTCGTGATGATCAAGGAACGCTCGAAGGTCTTCCTGGCAGGTCCGCCGCTGGTGAAGATGGCCACCGGCGAGGAGTCCGACGACGAGTCCCTCGGCGGCGCCGAGATGCACGCCCGCACATCGGGTCTCGCGGATTACTTCGCGCTCGACGAACCGGACGCCATCCGCATCGGGCGGCGCGTCGTCGCCCGGCTGAACTGGCGCAAGCAGGGCCCGGCGCCCGCACCGGTCGTCGAACCGCGCTACGACGCCGAGGAACTCGTCGGCATCGTTCCCGCCGACCTGCGCATCCCGTTCGACCCCCGCGACGTCATCGCCCGCGTCGTCGACGGTTCGGAGTTCGACGAGTTCAAACCGATGTACGGCTCCTCGCTGGTGACCGGGTGGGCGCGGCTGTACGGCTACCCGCTCGGCATCCTGGCCAACGCCCGCGGCGTGCTGTTCTCCGAAGAATCGCAGAAGGCCACCCAGTTCATCCAGCTCGCCAACCGCTCGAACACCCCACTGTTGTTCCTGCACAACACCACCGGATACATGGTCGGCCGCAAGTACGAAGAGGGCGGCATGATCAAGCACGGCTCGATGATGATCAACGCCGTGTCCAATTCGACGGTGCCGCACATCTCGCTGCTGATCGGCGCGTCCTACGGCGCCGGCCACTACGGCATGTGCGGGCGGGCCTACGACCCGCGGTTCCTGTTCGCCTGGCCCAGCGCCAAATCCGCGGTGATGGGCGGCACGCAATTGGCGGGCGTGCTGTCGATCGTCAGCCGTGCCGCCGCCGAGGCCCGCGGGCAGACCGTCGACGAGGACGCAGACGCGGCGCTGCGCGCGGCGGTCGAGGCGCAGATCGACGCCGAGTCGCTGCCGATGTTCCTGTCCGGGCGGCTCTACGACGACGGCGTCATCGACCCGCGCGACACCCGCACCGTGCTGGGAATGTGCCTGTCCGCCATCGCCAACGGCCCGATAGAGGGGACGTCGAACTTCGGCGTCTTCCGGATGTGAGGCTTCGATGATCACTCGAGTTCTGGTGGCCAACCGCGGCGAGATCGCCCGGCGCGTCTTTGCCACCTGCCGACGCCTCGGGATCGGCACCGTCGCGGTCTACACCGACCCCGACGCCGCGTCCCCTCATGTCGGCGAGGCCGATGCGCGGGTGCGGCTGGACGGTCGGCACGGCTACCTCGACGCCGGGCAACTGATCGCGGCGGCGCACGCCTCCGGCGCCGACGCCATCCACCCGGGCTACGGATTCCTCTCGGAGAACGCCGAATTCGCCGCTGCGGTCACCGCGGCGGGGTTGGCCTGGATCGGCCCGCCGGTCGAGGCGGTCGCGGCGATGGGCTCCAAGATCGAGGCCAAGAAGATGATGGCCGCCGCCGGGGTGCCGGTGCTCGAGGAACTGGATTCCGAGGCCGTCACCGCCGCCCAGCTGCCCGTGCTGATCAAGGCGTCCGCGGGCGGCGGCGGCCGCGGGATGCGCGTCGTGCGCGAGCTGTCCGAGCTGCCCGAGCAGGTGCAGGCCGCCCGCCGCGAGGCCCAGTCCGCGTTCGGTGATCCGACGGTGTTCTGTGAGCGCTATCTCGCAGGCGGCCATCACGTCGAGGTGCAGGTGCTCGCCGACGCGCACGGCACCGTGTGGGCGGTCGGCGAACGCGAATGCTCCATCCAGCGCCGCCACCAGAAGATCGTCGAGGAGGCCCCGTCGCCGCTCGTGGAGCGGACGCCGGGCATGCGCTCCCGGCTGTTCGAGGCCGCCCGGCTGGCCGCGACCGCGATCGGCTACACCGGCGCGGGCACCGTCGAGTTCATGGCCGACGATTCAGGCGAGTTCTTCTTCCTCGAGATGAACACCCGGCTGCAGGTCGAGCATCCGGTCACCGAGGAGACCACTGGGCTGGACCTGGTGGAACTGCAGCTGGCGGTGGCCGACGGCATCAGACTCGATCCCGAACCGCCACCGGCACACGGTCATTCGATCGAAGTGCGGCTGTACGCGGAGGATCCCGCGAAGAACTGGCAACCGCAGGCCGGTGCGGTGCACCGCTTCGAGGTGCCGGACAACGTGCGCGTGGACTCCGGCATCGTCGACGGCTCGGTGGTGTCGGTCTTCTACGATCCGATGCTGGCCAAGGTGATCTCCTATGCACCGACCCGCCGCCGCGCCGCGGGCGTGCTCGCCGACGCCGTCGCGCGGGCCCGCATCCACGGTGTGCGCACGAACCGCGACCTGCTGGTCAACGTGCTGCGGCATCCGGCGTTCCTCGACGGCGCCACCGACACCGCGTTCTTCGACACCCACGGCCTGGCCGCGCTGGCCGCACCCGTGACCGACGAGCGCACCACGGCGCTGTCAGCGGTGGCGGCCGCGCTGAGCGACGCCGCCGACAACCGTTCCAAGGCAGTCGTTTTCGCCGCTGCACCCAGCGGGTGGCGCAACCTCGCATCCGGATACCAGGTCAAGCGGTACACCGACGGCACGGGCACTGAACACGAGGTCCGCTACCGCTTCAACCGCGGGGCGCTCGAGCTGCCCGACCATGCCGGTGTCTCGTTGGCCTCCGCGACCCCGGACCGCGTGGTGTTGACCGTCGACGGGGTGGACCGGCCGTTCGAGATCGCCCGCTACGGCGACCAGGTGTTCGTCGACTCACCCTCCGGGCCGGCGCAGTTCGCGACGGTGCCGCGGTTCGGCGATCCGGACGCGGCCGTCGCGCACGGTTCGCTGCTGGCGCCGATGCCCGGTTCGGTGCTGCGCGTCGGCGCCGCCGTCGGCGACAAAGTCACCGCGGGCCAGCCGCTGCTGTGGCTGGAGGCGATGAAGATGGAGCACACCATCACCGCGCCGGCCGACGGTGTGCTCACCGAACTCAACGTCGACGTGGGCCAGCAGGTCGACGTCGGCTTCGTGCTGGCCAGGGTCCAGGCCCCTACCGAAGGAGAGCAATGAGCGGTTTCGTCGAGACCGAGGAGCAGCAGGCGCTACGCAAGGCGGTCGCCGCGATGGCCGCCAACTACGGTCAGGACTACTACCTGACGAAGGCGCGCGCCGACCAGCACACCGACGAGTTGTGGAGTGAGGCAGGCAAACTCGGCTTCATCGGGGTTAACCTCCCCGAGCAGTACGGCGGCGGCGGCGCAGGCATGTACGAGCTGGCGGTGGTGATGGAGGAGATGTCGGCCGCGGGCTGTCCGCTGTTACTCATGGTCGTCTCGCCCGCCATCAACGGCACGATCATCGCCAAGTTCGGCACCGAGGACCAGAAGCGGCGCTGGCTGCCCGGCATCGCCGACGGGTCGATCACGATGGCGTTCGCGATCACCGAACCCGACGCGGGTTCCAACAGCCACCGCATCACCACCACCGCGCGCCGCGACGGCAGCGACTGGATCCTGTCGGGGCAGAAGGTGTACATCTCCGGCGTCGACCAGGCGCAGGCGGTGCTGGTCGTCGGCCGCACCGAGGACCACAAGACGGGCAACCTCAAGCCCGCGCTGTTCATCGTGCCGACGGACACGAAGGGCCTGAGCTGGACCAAGATCGAGATGGAGATCGTCAGCCCCGAGAACCAGTTCCAGCTGTTCCTCGACGAGGTCCGGCTGCCCGCCGACGCGCTGGTCGGTTCGGAGGACGCGGCGATCGCCCAACTGTTCGCCGGGCTGAACCCCGAACGCATCATGGGCGCGGCCAGCGCGGTCGGCATGGGCCGCTTCGCGATCGACAAGGCCGTCGACTACGTCAAGACCCGGCAGGTGTGGAAGACGCCGATCGGCGCCCACCAGGGGTTGTCGCATCCGTTGGCGCAGAACCACATCGAGATCGAACTCGCCAAGCTGATGATGCAGAAGGCGGCAACGCTGTACGACGCAGGCGACGACGTCGGCGCCGCGGAGGCCGCGAACATGGCCAAGTACGCCGCCGGCGAGGCGTCGGTGCGCGCGGTCGACCAGGCCGTGCAGTCGCTCGGCGGCAACGGGCTGACCAAGGAGTACGGCATCGCCGCCGCGGTCACGGCGTCGAAGCTGGCGCGGATCGCGCCGGTCAGCCGGGAGATGATCCTGAACTTCGTCGCGCAGACCTCGCTGGGCCTGCCCCGGTCGTACTGATGGCGACGCTGGTAGGATACGCGGTCGACGGGCCGGTTGCCCGGCTCACCCTCGACTCCCCCGCCAACCGCAACGCGCTGTCGACGGCGCTGGTGGACCAGCTGCACCAGGGCTTCACCGCCGCGGTCGACGACCCGGCCGTGCGGGTGGTCGTCCTCGGTCACACCGGCGGAACATTCTGCGCGGGAGCCGATCTCGCCGAAGCAGCCGGCCGGGACCCCAGCGAGCTCGCCGTCGACCGGGCCCGCGAGATGACCCGGCTGCTGCGGCGCATCCTCGAGCTGCCGGTCCCGGTCATCGGCGCGATCGACGGCCACGTCCGCGCCGGCGGCCTCGGCCTCGTCGGAGCGTGCGACATCGTCGTCGCGGGCCCGGCGAGCACCTTCGCGCTGACCGAGGCCCGCATCGGCGTCGCGCCGTCGATCATCTCGCTGACCCTGCTGCCCAAGATGTCCGCCCGCGCCGTTGGCCGCTACTTCGTCACCGGCGAGAAGTTCGGCGCCGCGGAGGCCGCCGGGATCGGGCTGGTCAGCGTCGCCGCAGACGACGTCGAGGCCACCGTCGGCTCGCTCGCCGCGGCGATCGGCCAGGCCTCACCGCAGGGTCTGGCGGCCTCGAAAGCCTTGACCACGCGGCATATTCTGGAGACCTTCGATCAGCACGCCGACGAGCTCACCCGGCAGTCCGCCGAGCTGTTCGTCTCCGAGGAGGCCCGCGAAGGCATGCTCGCGTTTCTGGAGAAGCGACCACCGCGCTGGGTGGGCTGATGCCGCACTCGATCCTCGTCACCGGCGCGACCGGCACGCTGGGACACCGCGTGGTCCCGGAGGCCGTCGGGGCGGGGCATCGGGTCCGCGCGCTCAGCCGCAAGAGCCACGTCGGCTACACCGGCGTGCACTGGGCCCGCGGCGACCTGCTGGACGGGACCGGCCTGGACGCCGCGCTCGACGGGGTGGACGTCGTCATCAACTGCGCCACCCAACCCACCGGCGGCGAGGACGTCACCGGCATGCGCAACCTCGTCACGGCCGCCGCCCACGTCGGGGTCGGCCACATCGTGCATGTGTCGATCGTCGGGATCGACCGCATCCCGCTGCCCTACTACCGCGCCAAGCTCGCCGCCGAGCGGGTCCTCGAGGCCTCCGGCGTCGCCCACACCGTGCTGCGCGCGACGCAGTTCCACGACCTGCTGCGCACGATCTTCGCGGTGCAGCGCTATTCGCCGGTGCTGTGGGCGGTGCGCGGCGTGCAGTTCCAGCCGATCGACACCGCGGCCGTCGCCGCGCGCCTGGTCGAACTCGCCGCCGACGTGCCCGCGGGGCGCGCCCCCGACGTCGGCGGGCCGACCGTGCACACCCACGCGGAGTTGGCCCGGATGTACCTCTCCGCAGGTGGCAGCCGTCGCCGGGTGGTCGCGGTGCCGGCGCCCGGGCGGCTCGCCGCGGCACTGCGCACGGGCGCGAACCTCGTCCCGGACAACCCGCTCGGCACCCAAGGCTTCGCGGAGTTTCTGGCGTCCTCCCCCGCCCGACCGGCATGAAGTTTGCTCATCTACATTCTTCGCCGTGGTGGGTGAGGGCACAGTTTGGACAACGAGCTTGCATGTGCCACGGTTCGTCGTAGGCTCGTAAACGATGAGCACTTCAGCGTCGCGGAACGGTTCGATGCGTGCTGGCGACACCGATCGGATACAGGTCGCGCAGCTGCTCACTGACGCCGCCGCCCAGGGCCGCCTGCAGCTTCCCGAGTACGAGGACCGCCTCACCAGGGCATACGCCGCGCAGACCTACGACGAGCTGGACCGGTTGTCGGCCGATCTGCCCGGCGCGGTCACCCGCGGCCGCAGCGGCGGCCCGTGCCGGCCGGCGCCGTCGACCATGCTGCTGGCCATCATGAGCGGGTTCGAACGCCGCGGCCGGTGGAATGTGCCGCGCCGGATGACCACGTTCGCCCTCTTCGGCGGCGGGGTGGTGGATTTGCGGTACGCCGACTTCACGTCGCCCGAGGTGGAGATCCACTCGTATTCAATCTTCGGCGGCCAGACGATCCTGGTGCCGCCGGAGGTCAACGTCGACCTGCGCGGCATCGGCGTGATGGGCACGTTCGACCACGCGGTGGACGGCGAAGGCTCGCCCGGCGCGCCGTGCGTGCGCATCCGCGGCTTCGCGCTCGGCGGCAGTGTCGGCGTCAAGCGCAAGAAGCGCAAAGCCGCCTAATCCGGCTCAGCGCCTCCGGCGCGACGTCAGGTAGTCGCCGACCACGGCGGCGCCCAGCCCGTCCAGGTCGGGCACCACGACCCGGCCCTCCACCCGGCGCGCGACCTGGTCGATGAACCGGGCCAGCCCGGGATCGTTGCCCAACCGGAAGATCGTCACCTGCGCCCCGAGCGCGGCCATCTCGTCGAACCCCTTGACGGTGTGGGCGATGGTGCGCGGATGCGGCGGGTAGTCGAAGAAGACCGCGGGCCCGCCCTCGTCGCTCGGATAGTGCTCCAGATGCGCGGTCGGTTCGCCGTCGGTGACGACGAGCACCACCGGCTGGGCGTTGGGGTGCCTGCGCAGGTGCCGACCCGCCAGCGCCAGCGCGTGGTGCAGGTTGGTGCCCTGCTCGTAGACGCCCTCGAGGCCGGTGAGCTCCGCGGCCGAGACGGTGCGCGCATAGCGGCCGAACGCGATGATCTGCAGGGCGTCGGAGCGGAACCGGGTGCTGACGAGATGGTTGAGCGCCAGCGCGGTGCGCTTCATCGGCAGCCACCGGTTCTCCATCACCATCGAGAACGACGTGTCGACCAGCAGCGCGACCGCGGCCTGGGTGCGCGTCTCGGTCTCGGAGATCTCGACGTCCTCGACCGCGAACCGGATCGGCCGCTCGGCCACTCCGGCGCCGGCCTGCCGCAGCACCGCGTTGGTCAGCGTGCGGGTCACGTTCCACGGCTCGGTGTCGCCGAACGCCCACGGCCGGGTCGCGCCGGTCAACTCGCCGGCCGCACCGGCGCGGCGGGTGTCGCGTTCGCCGTGGCGGCCCGAAAGTCGTTGCGCGACATCGCGTAACGCGGCCTGACCGAGCTGGCGCATCGCCTTGGGCGACAACCGCCACTGGCCGTCGGAGCCGCGGTCGAGGAAGCCCTGGTCCATCAGCGCGCGTTCCAGTTCGGACAGCGTGCGCGCGTCGACGGCGGCCTCCTCGCCCAGCTGGCGGGCCAGCATGTCGAGGTCGACGTCCTCCATCGTGGCGCCCGCATAGCTCTGCGACAGCGCCTCGGCGAGCTGTTCGAGCTCGGCGATGTCGGCCATCGCCTGAGCGCCCTCGCCCATGCCGAGCGGGTTGTCGCCGGAGAACTTCGACGACCCCGTCCAGTCCTCCCCCGGCCGGGCCGCCTGCAGATGCGAGTCGAGCCGGTTGAGCGCGTTCATCAGCGACGGCGAGCCGAACGCCTGCTGCGCCAGCGCATCCAGCTCGGCGCGCTGTTCGGCCGACAGGCTGTTGCGGAACCGCTGCGCGGCCGCGGCACGCTGCGCCAGCGAGTCCAGCAGCTCGTCGACGTTGCTCGGGTTCTCCGGGAAGAACTCGCCGTGCTTCTTCATGAAATCGTCAAAATCCTGTTGAGTGTCTTCGCCTTTGGCGTGTTTGTCCAACAGGTCGTTGAGGTCGTCGAGCATCTCGTTGACGCGCTGACGGTCCTCGTCGGTGGCGTTCTCGAGCGCCTGCTTCATGCCGGCGAAGCGCTGGTCGAGCATCTCGCGGCCGAGCAGATCCTTGATCTGGTCGTACTTTTCGCGGGCCTCGGCCGAGCGCCAGTCGTAGTCGGAGAGCTCCTGGACCGCCTTGGCGGGCGACGGCGGCAGCGACTCGATGCGCATCTCGTTGAACCGCGCGTCGTCGTCGAGCGCGCGGGCCAGCTCCTTGCGTTCGGCCAGCACGGCCTCGTCGAGCAGCTTCTTGATCTCGGCCAGGGTGCCGTCGAGGTTGTTGCGCTGCAACAGTTCTCGACGGCGGCGGTTGGCTTCGGCGGCGAGCTTGTCCGCGCCGCGCATGTCCTTGGTGCCGCGTCGCATCAGCTCGGCGAGCGCCCGCCGCGGCGAGCTGCCCTCCATCACGTCCTGGCCGATCTGCTCGAGCGCGTCGCGCAGGTCGATCGGCGGCGCCAGCGGATCCGGCCCGCCGGTGTATCGCGAATACCGCGACGTGTGTTTAGCCATAGACGGTTTCGCCTTCTCCGGACACCTTGTCGATCCGCTTGGCCAGATACAGCGCCTCGAGGGCCAATTCGACGGCGGCCGCTCGCTCCCCGTCGGTCGTCGCCGCCAGCCGCTGCTGGACCTCGGCGATCGCCGGCACTTCGGGGACCGCGGCCAGCACCTCGCGCGCCGAGACCCGGTCCCCGGTCGTGACCGCCGAGCCGTTCTCGATCGCCACCACCAGCGGGCCGACGTCGATGCCGCCGAGCAGCCGCTGCGCGGTGTCGGCGGTGGCCCGGCGCAGCAGGTGCTCGAGCACGGCCTGCTCGCGGCCCTCCTCGCCGGACTCGAACTCGAGCTTGCCGCGCAGCACGTCGACCACGCTGGACAGGTCGACCACCCGCGCGACCGACTCCTGCTCACCGAGGACCGCCGAGCGGTGCCGCGCGGCGGCGGCGACGGTCTCGGCGGCCGCGATCGCGAACCGCGCCGACACCCCGGAGCGCTGGTCGATCGACCGGGACTCGCGCAGGTAGCGGGCGAACCGGGCCAGCACGTGCAGCAGGTACTCGGGCACGTCGGCCGCCAGGTGCGCCTCCTGCTTGATGACGCCCACCTCCGCGGCCAGCTCGAGCGGGTAGTGGGTGCGGATCTCGGCGCCGAACCGGTCCTTGAGCGGGGTGATGATGCGGCCGCGGTTGGTGTAGTCCTCGGGGTTGGCGCTGGCGACGACGAGCACGTCGAGCGGCAGCCGCAGCGTGTAGCCGCGGACCTGGATGTCGCGCTCCTCCATCACGTTGAGCATCGCGACCTGGATGCGCTCGGCGAGGTCGGGCAGCTCGTTGATCGCGACGATGCCGCGGTGTGCGCGCGGGATGAGGCCGAACGCGATGGTCTCCGGGTCGCCGAGGCTGCGGCCCTCGGCCACCTTGATCGGGTCGATGTCGCCGACCAGGTCGGCGACGCTGGTGTCCGGGGTAGCCAGCTTCTCGGTGTAGCGCTCGCTGCGGTGGCGCCAGGTGATCGGCAGGTCGTCGCCGGAGTCGGCGGCGCGCCGGATCGACTCCGGGGTGATCGGGGTGTACGGGTGCTCGCCGAGCTCGGAGCCCGCGATCACCGGGGTCCACTCGTCGAGCAGGCCGGTCAGCGCGCGCAGCAGCCGGGTCTTGCCCTGACCGCGCTCGCCCAGCAGCACGACGTCGTGGCCGGCGATCAGCGCGCGTTCGAGTTGGGGGATGACGGTGTCTTCGAAGCCCAGGATGCCTGGCCACGCGTCGCGGCCTTCGGCCAGCGCGGACAGCAGGTTCTCCCGGATTTCGTCCTTGACGCCCCGCTCGCGATGGCCGGACGCTCTCAGCTCGCCGACGGTACGGGGCAGATCTTGCGGTTGAGTCACCACTCCAAGCTACGACGTGTGGCGCGAACGTGGTTACCCGCACGCGAAACGGCGCCAGGGCGTGCGGGTAACCCACGTTCGGCGCACCGGGTGCGTCAGTGCGCGAAGTGTCGAGCCCCGGTGAGGTACAGCGTGATGCCGGCCTTGGCCGCGGCCTCGGTCACCTCGCCGTCGCGCACCGACCCGCCGGGGTGGACGATCGCCTTGACGCCCGCGTCGGTCAGCACCTCGAGCCCGTCAGGGAACGGGAAGAACGCATCGGAGGCCGCGACGGCGCCGCGGACCCGGTCGCCCGCGCGCTGCACGGCCAGCCGGGCGGCGTCGACGCGGTTCACCTGCCCCATTCCGACGCCGACGGTCGCGCCGTCGGCGGCGACGACGATCGCGTTGGACTTCACCGCCCGGCATGCCCGCCACGCGAACTTCAGGTCCGCGAGGGTCGCGGGGTCGGCGGGTTCACCGGTGGCCAGCGTCCAGTTGACCGGATCGTCGCCGGGTGCGGTGAACTCGTCGCGCTGCTGCATCAGCAGGCCGCCGCTGACCTGACGGAACTCGGTGGCGCCCGGCTGCGGTTCGGCGGCCACCAGCACCCGGATGTTCTTCTTGCGGGCCAGCACCTCGACCGCACCCGGCTCATAGGCGGGCGCAACGATCACCTCGGTGAAGATGTCGGCGACGGTCTCGGCCATCTCGACGGTCACCGCGGTGTTGGCCGCGATCACCCCGCCGAACGCGCTCAGCGGATCGCATTCGTGGGCCTTGCGGTGCGCATCGGCCACCGACTCCGACGAGACCGCGATGCCACACGGGTTGGCGTGCTTGATGATCGCCACGCAGATCTCGGAGTGGTCGAACGCGGCGCGCCACGCGGCGTCGGCGTCGGTGTAGTTGTTGTACGACATCTCCTTGCCGTGCAGCTGCTCGGCCTGCGCCAGCCCCGGCCACGCCGCGTCGTTGCGGTACAGCGCCGCCTGCTGGTGCGGGTTCTCGCCGTAGCGCAGCACCGCGCTGCGCCGCCAGGTGGCGCCCACCCACGGCGGCAGCGAGACGTCGCCGTCCTGCTCGGGCGCCAGCACCGAACCCATCCAGGACGCGACCGCGACGTCGTACTCGGCGGTGTGCCGGAACGCCAACGCCGCCAACTTCTTTCGCTCGGCGAGCGTGAACCCGCCGGCCCGCACGGCCGCGAGCACACCGTCATAGCCGAGCGGGTCGACGACGACCGCGACGCTGGGATGGTTCTTGGCGGCGGCACGCACCATCGAGGGCCCGCCGATGTCGATCTGTTCGACGCATTCGTCCTCGCCGGCACCGGAGTCGACGGTCTCGGTGAACGGGTACAGGTTCACCACCACGAGCTCGAACGCCTCCACGCCGAGCTCGGTCAGCGCCGAAACATGTTCGGGCTTGCGCTGATCAGCGAGCAGACCGGCGTGTACCCGCGGGTGCAGGGTCTTGACGCGGCCGTCGAGCACCTCGGGGAAGCCGGTGACGTCTTCCACCGGTGTCACCGGAACACCTGCGGCGGCAATGGTTTTCGCGGTCGACCCGGTCGAGACGATGCTGACCCCGGCGTCGTGCAGCCCGCGGGCCAGGTCGGCCAGGCCGGTCTTGTCGTAGACGCTGATCAACGCCCGCCGAATCGGCCGCTTGCCGTCGCTCATCCCAATGTCGCCTTTCGTCCCGTCCAGGTCACGCCGCGGACAGCCACCGCGGCCAGTACATCTACCAGCAGTCGCCGCTCGACGACCTTGATCCGTTCGTGCAGCGTCGCCTCGTCGTCGTCATCGAGGACCGGGACGGCTTCCTGCGCCAGCAGCGGCCCGGTGTCGGTGCCCGCGTCGACCAGGTGCACGCTGCAGCCCGTCACCTTCACCCCGTAGGCCAGCGCATCGGGCACCGCGTGCGCGCCGGGAAACGCGGGCAGCAACGCGGGATGGGTGTTGATGATGCGGCCCATGAATCGCGAAAGGAAATGCGCGCCAAGTATTTTCATGAAACCCGCCGACACGATGAGGTCGGGTTGGTGCGCGGCGGTGGCTTCGGTGATCGCCGCGTCCCACGCGTCGCGATCAGCGTGGTCGCGCAGCCGCACCGTGTACGACGGCACCGACGCCGCCGCGGCGATGTCGACGGCGGGGCAGTCCCGGTCGACGCCGACGGCGACGATCGAGGCGGGATAGTCGCCGCCGGTCGCGTCGAGCAGCGAGCGCAGCAACGAACCCGCGCCGGAGGCCAGCACGACGACCCGTGCAGGCACCTTCGGAGGCACTCGGAGGGGTTGCTGCACGCCTGGCAGCCTAATGGGTGCCCGACGGGCCGTCGTCGTCCACCATGAAGTGCTCCTCCGGGTCCTCGACGACGCCGTTCGGGGCGGGTTCGCTCGCCGGTTCGTCGACGGGCTCGGGTTCGACAGGCTCTGGTTCGGGCTCGGGTTCGACGGCCTCGGGCTCGGGCTCTTCGGGCTCCGGCTCCGGCTCCGGCGCGGCCACCGGCTTCGGTGCGCGCGGGCGTCGCGCGATGCCGCCCGTCATCGCCACGGTGAGCGCGCCGATCCCCGCGAACCACAGGAACACCGCGGGTCCGAACGTCGCCTGGTCCACCCCGACGTCGCCGAAGTTGCCCAGCCGGCCGCCGCCGGCGTGCCCCAGCACCGCCATGGTCACCGCTGCCAGCGCCGCCGCGACGACCAGCTTGCCCAGCGCGGGCAACAGCGGCAGGGGCCGGCGCGCGCACTGCTGCCCGACCGCCACCGCGGAGGCGGCCGCGACGATCAGCAGCGCCACCCACACCGGGCCCAGCGGCGGCGTCGGCGCGGCGGCCAGCACGGGCAGCGCCGGGATGTCCCCGCCGAACACGGTGAACGAACTGAACGTCGCCAACCCGACGTGCGCACTGGACCCGACCGCGACGGCGGCCGTCCCCACCATCACGTTCGGGATGTAGAGCACCGACAGCAGGGTCAGGCTGAGCTGGCCGAACACCGAGCCGGTGATCGAGTACAGCTCGTCCATCGTCGACCAGTGCACGATCATCGAGCCGGCCATCACCACCCCGGACAGCCCCGCGAGCGCGAGCAGGCCCGCGGTGGCGGCCCGGACCGCGTCGGGCAGCCATCCCGGTAACGCCGTGGCCGCCAACAATCGGCGGCCGACCCGCGACCCGACCCCGATCACCGCGCCGATGCCGTGCACGGCCAGCACGCTGGCGAAGGCGCGCAGCGCGTGCGGGGTCTGCAGTTCGGTGAGCACCGAGGCCGCATCGTGGATGACGGCCAGCGCGATCGCGGCGATCAGCAGGGGTCCGCCCAGCGCCGAGGCCACCACCCAGCGGGTGACGAACCAGGACACCGGCGCCCGCCCGGCGGGTGCGGTAGCCGCCGCCGTCGTGCGGGCGGTGCCCCACACCATCGCGAGCACCGGCAGCAGTGGCATCACCCCGAGTTCGGCGCCGCCGATCGACACCGGCACCAGGTGCACACCCAGCCACATGCTGGCGATCGCGCCGAGCGCGCCGGTCATGTCGCTGTTGGCGATCAGCAGCTGCAGCAACACGACGGCCGCGATGACGACCAGCGCCACCAGCGAGGGCCCGAACGCCACCCGGAGCAGCTCACGCGCCTGACGTGTGCCGACTGGCCGTTGATTCACAGGTGGCGCCGCTCCTCGCACAAGCTCACGCATGCGATGTTGCCGCACGCGCAGCTCAGACTACGAGGTCGACTGGCCCGACTGCGAGGAAGACGACGGCTGTGCCGGAACCTGTGTCGTGGGGGCCGAACTCGACGGGGGCTGACCGTAGGTCGGAAAACCGGTCGGCGGGGTCGGCGGCCCGGTCTGCTGACCACCCTGCTGCTGCGGCTGCTGGGGCTGCTGTCCCTGCTGACCGCCCTGCTGCTGCGGCTGCGCGGTCGGGTAGCCACCGGTCGACGGGCCACCCGGATACGTGCCGGGGTACGTCGACGGATAACCCGGCCGCTGCTGATGCTGCTGCGGGCCCGGCTGATGCTGACCCGGCTGGCCGTAATACGGGCCCGGGGCGCCGTACTGCTGCCCGTAGGGCTGGTCGTACTTGGGCCGCGGCGTCGGCGGGCTGATGATGCCCGACTCGAACAGCAGCACCGCCACCGCGACGATCGCCTGGAACAGCGAGAACGCGATGATCAGGTAGAGGCCCCAGTCGATGGCCGCCTGGCTGGGCTTGTTGATGACCTCGGCGATGACGAGCAGGAACGCCGCGACCGCGAGCACCGCGTACACCGACGTCGACACCGTCTGGCGCGGCAGCAGGCTGGCGCCGGCGAGCAGCCCGGCCAGCAGCGCCGCCCCGACCGCGAGCACGAGACCGAAGGAGCTGCCGCTGATGCTGCCCAGGCCCGGGAAGTCGGACGCCGAGATCGTGAACAGCGGCGCGAAGCTGGACAGATAGACGGCGAGGCCGAGGGCCGCCACCACCATCGCCAGATACGCCGGCAGCTTGTTCGGGCCGTCGGCCGACGGACCGGGTTCGGGTGCCTTGCCGAACTGCTGCGTCTGCGCGGCGAACGGATTGGTCGGCTGTTGGGCGGGCGGGTATCCGGGACTACCGGGCGGACCTGAGGGGTACGACATGGCCTCTCCTGTGCTCGGGCGGGCTTCGAAACCACGCTAGCGCACGGTGGGTCATGCCGAGACCAGCACGGGTTCGCCCACCGAATCCCGCTCGGCCTCCTCGATTTCGCGGACCAACGGCAGCACCTTGGCGCCGAAGTACTCGATCTCCTCCTGGAAGTGCAGGAAGCCGCCGAGGATCAGGTCCACTCCGCGTTTGCGGTACGCCGCAATGCGTTCGGCGATCTGCTCGGGTGTGCCGATCAACTGGGTCCGGAACCCGTCGTTGTACTGCACCAAGTCCTCGAAGCTGGAGTCGGCCCACATGCCGCGCTTGTCGCCGGTCGAGTTGCCGGCCTGCTGAACGGCGTCGCGGAAACCCTCCACGGCGGGGCGGTTGGCCTTGGCGATGATCTCGCGCAGAGTGTCCTTGGCCTCACGCTCGGAATCGCGGGCGATGATGAACCCGTTGAGCCCGAACCGGACCTCCCGCTCGACGCTGCGGGCGTGGTTGCGGACGTCGACGATCTGCTCGGTCACGCCGTTGAAGTCCTTGCCGTTGGAGAAGTACCAGTCGGCGTACAGGCCGCCGTTGCGGCGCGCGGCGGTGGAGTTGCCGCCCTGGAACAGCTCGGGGTTGGGCCGCTCGGGGGTGTTGACGGGTTTCGGCTTGAGCGTGAAGTCGTGGATGCGGTAGAAGTCGCCGCGGAAATCCACGTCGTCCTCGGTCCAGATCTTGCGCAGGACCTGCAGGAACTCCGCGCTGCGGCGGTACCGCTCGTCGTGCTCGAGCCACGGCTCGCCCAGGTGGGTGAACTCGTCCTTGAACCAGCCCGAGACGACGTTGACCGCGAACCGGCCGTTGCTGAGCTGATCGGCCGTCGCCCCCAGCTTGGCCAGCACCGCGGGCTGCCACAGGCCGGGGTGCACGGCGGCGATCACCTTCAGCCGCTCGGTGGCCAGCAGCAGCGCCAGGCTGAAGCTGGAGGACTCGTGCTGGTACTCGGCGCCGTAGCTGGCCTCGTAGCGGACCTGGCTCAGCGCGTACTCGAAGCCGTTGTTCTCCGCGGTCTGCGCGAGCTTCTTGTTGTAGTCGTAGTTCCAGTCGGTGCGCTGTTCGATGTCGCTGGTCACCAACCCGCCGCTGACGTTGGGCACCCAGTACGCGAACTTGACGTGGTCGGCGATGCGTTCGGTCGTCATGGTCTGCCATCTCAGCGTCTGCGCGCGCCGCGGTCATCGGTATGGATCGCGGTGAAGAAAACTACGGTGGCGAGTTAGCGCCCGAACAGCACCGGAAGGCGCTCGGGCCCGCGGATGGCGGAGGTGTCGCGCCACACCGGGTCGCCGCGCAGGTTCGGCCCGCGGGCGAGGATGCGTCGCAGCGCGACGGTGATCTCGAGGCGGGCCAGCGCGGCACCGAGGCAGTAGTGCGCGCCGTAGCCGAACGTGAGCGGCGCAGGATCGGAGCGCTCCGGGTGCAGCCGGTCGGGTTCGTCGAACGCCGCCGGGTCCCGGTTCGCGGCGGCGAGCACGACCAGTGCCGGTTCCCCCGCTCGGATTCGCACATCGCCGAGGATGTGCTCGCCGGTGGCGGTGCGGGCGACGGCCTGGACGGGGCCGTCGAGCCGCAGCAGTTCGGTGACGAGGCGGCCGTCGACGGGGTGGGAGCCGGACGTCGATGCCAGTCGTAATACCGCTGCGCCCAACAGGTTTGCGGTGGTCTCGTGTCCGGCGACCGCGATGATGACGGCGGTGATGACGACGTCCTCGAGATCGACGGTCGGGTCGGCGGCCAGGAAGCTGAGCAGGTCGTCACCGGGATGGGTGCGACGATCGGCGGCCAGCGGGAGGAACTCGGCGACCAGCGCCGTGAACGCCGCGGCGCCGGCGTCGACGGTGGCCGCGTCGGAGAAGTCGCTGAGCATCGCACTGATGGCCGGGGACTCCTCCCGCAACGGCGCAGCGGATTCCTCGTCGAGGTTCAGCCAGGCGGCCGCGACCGAAATCGGCAGTGGTACGGCAACTTCGGCCATCAGGTCGAACTCGGTGTGCGCGGGCAGCTCGTCGATGATCGCCGCCGCGATCGCCTCAATACCGTCGGTCATGCCTGCGATGAAGCCGGGGGTGAACACGTCGCGCGCCGCGCCGCGCAGTCGCCGGTGGTCGTCGCCGTCGGTGAACAAGATGTTGTGCCGCAACAGATCCGGGTCCATAGCGCGCCAAGCGGGTGCGGCGCCGGGGTTTGCCAGCGGATCGCTGGTCCAGCCGGACCCGGTCAGGACCCGTTTCGCGGGTTCGTATCCGAGCACCAGCCACGCAGCGGCGTGCTCGTCCCAGACGACGTCGCCGTCGCGGCGTCGACGCTCGTAGTACGGGTAGGGATCCGCCGCGTCCCACGGCAGCCGGGCTGCGGTCGCGTCAGGACTGGTCATGACGATCCAGCGCCGCGGGTAGTCCGCGTTCGCGTACCCACGCGCGGTGCAGCCTGCCGACGTCGGTGACCGGTTCTGCCACACCGTCGAGGTCGTCCATGAGCGCACGGACGAACAGCGTGGCGCGCATCCCGACGGCGACGTGGTTCAACGACAGCTGCACGCGCGGGAAGAACGCGAAGTCCTCGGGCACGCGCAGCCGGTTGACCGGGCTCCTCGCGTCGACCGAGAACAGCGAATTCATCAGCCTCGCTGTGCTTTCCGAGGTGTAGGTGACCGGTTGCGGAGCTCCGGTCAACTCCAGCAGCAGCACATCCCACCAGCGGTGGATCTCGCCGGTGGACAGGTCGGTGTCGTCGTCGACGAACCCGACCCCCTGCATGTGGGCCCGGCAGTCGTCGAAGCGTCCGTCGAGTGCGGCCCGGTTCATCAGCACCCAGTCGTGCCGCGCCTGCTCCGGAAGCACCTTGACGCAGCCGAAGTCGAGGAAACCCACGCTGCCGTCGGCGTTGAACCGGTAATTGCCGGGGTGCGGATCGGCGTGCACCAGGTTGGCGTGCCGGAAGTTGCCGTGCACGAACCGTGCGATCACCTCGGTCCAGGTGTTCTTGAGGTCCTGATCGGCGGGCTGGGCCTGCGCCCAGTCCATGCCGTGCAGCATCGTCATCGTCAGCACCCGCTCACCGGACACCTCCGCAACAGCCTCCGGAATGTGGATCAGCGGGTGGCCGCGGTACAGCTCGCCGAACCGCGCGATCATCCGCGCCTCGTGGCGGTAGTCGAGCTCCTCGGCGAGTCTGGCCGCGGCCTCCCGCGCGATCACGCGGGTGTCGGGCACCACGCCGGCCGCCGACGAGACGAACCGCATGAACGTCGCCAGCAGCTCGCTGTTGGCCAGGTCGTCGCGGATCGCCTGCGCCACACCGGGATACTGGATCTTCACGGCGACTTCCCGGCCGTCGCGCAGCACGCCGCGATGCACCTGGCCGATCGACGCCGCCGCCATCGGCTCGTCGTCGAACTCTTCGAACAGCGTCACCGCGTCACCGAGTTCGGCAGCCAGGACCTCGTGCACGAGCGCCGGGTCCATCGGCGGCGCGTCGCGGCGCAGGCGCGACAGCGCTTTCTGATAGGGCGCGAATCCGCCGGTGCCGAACGCGTCGCCGTCGACCAGCGACATCATCTGCCCGACCTTCATCAGCACACCCTTGGAATGGCCGAGCAGTTCTGTGTAGCGCTCGGCGGTGCGCTCGTGGAACCGCTCGACGGCACCGGCGTCGCCGGTTCTCTCGCGTAGCCCGGCCACCACCCGGCCTCCGGCAGCGCGCGCGGTGAAGCCTGCCAGCGGCATGGTGCGCCGGATCCGACCGCGCGGAAGGGGGTCGTGCCGCTGCATATCAGCCTCCGAACCCCGACCCTCGCGTAGTAAAGTGATGACTTGAGTAAGGTAAGTGATCACTTGGGAGAGGTCAATGCCAGCACCGGCGCCGACACGGGAACGCCTGGTCACCGAGGCGATGCGGCTGTTCAGCGCAAAGGGCTACGAGGCGACCAGCGTCTCGCAGATCGAGGCGGCCGCGGGTCTGGCCGCCGGTTCGGGGGCGCTGTACCACCACTTCAAGTCGAAGGAGGCGTTGCTCGACGCCGGGATCGATCGCCAACTCGACCGTCGCCGCGCGATGCGCGACATCCGCGCGCTGTTCGCCGGGCTCGGCGACCTGCGCGCCGAACTCACGATCCTCGGGCGCTACCTGCTCAACGTGGTCGACGAGGAACGCCAGCTCCTGCAGATCGCGGCCCGCACCGAGGCGGGCCGGTCGGCACGCCTCCACGCCGCCTGCGCGGCGCTGATCGACGGGCTCAACGCGGAACTCGCCGACTGGATCGGCGCATGGGCGCCCGCGATGGCTCCGTCGCAGCGCGCCGCGCTGGCCGCGGTCGGCGTCAACGGGCTCACCGGGACCCGCTTCACCGCCACGCTGCTGCATCAGGCCGAGCCCGCCATCGCCGACGACCGGTACCTCGCAGAGTGGACCGCGCTGCTCGCCGCGCGGATCGAACAGCACGGCGGCAGCTAGTTCACGCCATCACGATCGGCGTCGGCGCGATGCCGTTGAACCGCGACGCCGTCACGCTGGTGTAGGCGCCCATCATCGGGCTGACGACCAGGTCCCCGACGGCCAGATCCGGCATCGGGTAGTCCCGCGCGATCACGTCCGCGCTGTCACACGTCGGGCCGGCGAGCGTCACCAGCTCGTGATCGCCTGCGCCGCCGTCGGTTTCGCGCAGCGCCAGGATCGGCGGATGCACGTCCTCGGTCATCACGTTGGAGTAGCTGCCGTACAGCCCGTCGTCGAGGTAATGCCACAGCTGGCCGTCGCGGACGGCGCTGCCGACCACGCTGGTCACCAGCGTCATGCAGTCGGCGACCAAGAACCGGCCCGGTTCGGCCAGCAGGGTGAACTCGTCGCGCGCCGGACCGAGCACGTCGTCGACGATCTCGGAAAGCGCCGCGACGTCGGGCATCTGGTCGCGGTAGCTCACCGGGAAGCCGCCGCCGATGTCGATGACGCGGGCGGCCACCCCGAGCGAGTCCTCGACGTGGGCCGTCAGCTCGACCGTGCCGCGCAGCGCCGCGCGGTACGGTTCGACGGTCGCGCTCTGGCTGCCGACGTGGAAGCTGAAGCCCGCGAACTTCACCCCCGCCGCGAGCACATGCTTGACCAGCAGTTCGGCCTCGGCCGGTTCGACACCAAACTTCGTCGACAGGTCCGACTTGGCGGTCGGGTTGCGGAACGCCAGCCGCACCAGCACCTCGATGTCGTCCGGTCTGCCGACGAACTTGGCTGCCTCGCAGGGGTTCTCGACGACGAATGTGCGGATACCGGCTGCATACGCGTGGTCGATGTCGGCGGGTTTCTTGACCGGATGCGTGTCGATGCACCGGTCCATCGGCACGCTGAGCGCGCGCAGCTGGTCGATCTCGGCGCTGGTGGCCACGTCGAAGGCGCCGCCGCAGACCGCGATCGTCGACAGCACCAACGGATGCGGGAGCGCCTTCACCGCGTAGTGCAGCCGGAAGCTCGGCAGGGCGTCGGCCAGCTGCCGGTACCGCCGCGCGACCAGATGCGGCTGCAGCACCAGCAGCGGGGTGCCGTGCCGCGCGACGAGCGCGGTCAACCGGTCTCGCTGTTCGCGCAGACCCTCACGCAACTGCGCGCGTCGCAACGGGTTCACCGAAGACCTCCTCGTGTCGCGGGCGGATGATGAGCAGCCGCTTGAACCGCTCGTAGCTGCAGATCGTGCAGGCGTAGAACGCCACGTCGGCGATGGCGCCGCCGACGATCCAGCCCAGCAGCACGTGGTCGAGCAGCAGCGGTGCGCTGTAGATCAGCAGCGGCCGCACGATCAGGCTGTCGACGACCTCGGCCGGCCCGAACTCCACGGTCAGGCTGCGCAGTGCGAGCAGGTGGGTGAGCCAGCGGCGGGTCAACCCGGTGCGGTGGTGCGGGACGGTGCACCACCGCACCGCGTTGACATAGGCGGGCAGGTAGTAGCCCACCGAGGATCCGATGGTCGCGGCGGCGGCCGCGGCGGCCAGTGACCCGGTCCACAGGTAGACCAGTGCGGCCGCGCCGAGTTCACCGATCCATCCGGCGATCTCGAGCGGCAGATACCGCCGCAGCCACTCGTTGGCCTTGCCGCGAACCGTCATGAGCGCAACTGTTCCTGTCGGCAACGACGGCGTCGTGAGTAGCCGACTACGCCACCGCCGAATGGGTCACTACGCAGGCGGCCCTTGCCCACCGGACTGAAACACGTTCTAATTCTGGGCATGGATTATGGGCTCGTACTGTTCACCAGCGATCGCGGCATCACGCCGGCGGCCGCCGCCAAGCTTGCCGACGATCACGGCTTCACCACGTTCTACGTGCCCGAACACACCCATATCCCGATCAAGCGGCAGGCCGCGCACCCGACCACCGGCGACGAGTCGCTGCCCGACGACCGCTACATGCGCACCCTGGATCCGTGGGTCAGCCTGGGCACCGCGGCCGCCGTGACCTCGCGTGTTCGGCTGTCGACGGCCGTCGCGCTGCCGGTCGAGCACGACCCGATCACGCTGGCCAAGTCGATCGCGACGCTCGATCACCTCTCCGGCGGGCGGGTCAGCCTCGGCGTCGGGTTCGGCTGGAACACCGACGAGCTGGCCGACCACAACGTGCCGCCGGGCCGCCGCCGCACGATGCTGCGCGAGTACCTCGAGGCGATGCGCGCGCTGTGGACCGACGAAGAGGCGTCCTACGAGGGCGAGTTCGTCAACTTCGGGCCGAGCTGGGCGTGGCCCAAACCGGTGCAGTCGCACATCCCGGTGCTGGTCGGGGCGGCCGGTACCGAGAAGAACTTCAAGTGGATCGCCCGGTCGGCCGACGGCTGGATCACCACGCCGCGTGACTTCGACATCGATGCGCCGGTCAAGCTGCTGCAGGACACCTGGGCGTCCGCCGGCCGCGACGGCGCACCGCAGATCGTCGCGCTGGACTTCAAGCCGGATCCCGAAAAGCTCGCGCGCTGGGCGGATCTCGGCGTCACCGAGGTGCTGTTCGGGCTGCCCGACAAGGCGCCCGACGACGTCGCCGCTTACGTCGAGCGGCTGGCGGGCAAGCTCGCCGCGCTGGTCTGATCAGGGCGGCCCGAACCCGGCCGCCTCGAGCACCTTGCGCCCCACCTCCCCGGTGACGGCGGCGACGAACTGTTGCGCGAGCTCTGGCGAATCCTTCAGCGCCGCAATGGGATAGGTGTTGACGATGCCTGCCGCCTCGGGCACGGGCACCTCGGCGCCCCGGTCCCCCGCCGCGCGGGCGTCGGTGACGTAGACGACGCCGGCGTCGGCCTGCCCCCCGATGACCTTGTTCAGCACATCGGTGACCGACGACTCCTCGCTGACCGGTTCCAGCCGCACCCCCGCGGCGTCCTCGAGCCGGTCGGTCGCCGCCCCGCAGGGCACCTGCGGAGCGCAGGTCACCACGGCGAGTCCCGGGCGGGCCAGATCGCGAAAGCTGGTGATGTTCTTCGGGTTTCCGGGCCCGACGGCGATGGTGAGGGTGTTGGTGGCGAAGTTCACCGGAGCGCCGGCGAGCAGCCCCGCCTCGGCCGCCCTGTCCATGTTGCGGGTGTCGGCGGAGGCGAAGACGTCGGCGCGGGCGCCCTGCGTCAGCTGGGTCACGAGGTCCGACGACCCCGCGAAAGAGAACTCCACGGCGACGCCGGGATGGTCGCGCTCGAACTGCTCGCCAATGTCGGTGAACACCTGCTGCAGCGACGCCGCGGCGAACACCGTCAGCGTTGACCCGTCGCCCTCGGGGGCGCACCCGGCAGCGAGCGCGACCAGCAGGACGACCAGCAACCGGCGCATGTCACGCCAGGGTTGCGCGGTTGACCTTCTCGTCGCGGCGCACGGTGATCGCCGCGCCCAGCGGGTCGCCGTCGGTCATCAACGCCACCAGGTCCGCGTCCTCGGTGATCGCCATGAACCGCGAGCCGTCCGCGTCGGACCGGCCGATGATGATGCCCGTGCGCGTCGGCCAGTCATAGCGCACCGAGTACGTCTCGATCGTCCCGGGCCCCTCAGGCCACTCGGTGACGGGGATCGTCGGCAGCGCGGCGATCTCCGCGTCGAGTTCGGCGCTGCGGTCGGTTCGCCACTCGGCAGGGGTGGTCGAGTAGATGCCGACCGAGTACTTGCTCATGGTGCCGCCGTTGGCGCCGACAAAGCCGAACTGTCCCGGACGGTCGCGCAATTGGGCGACGGTCTCGGCGATGGCGTGCAGCGAGTAGCTGTTGCCAGGGCCGCCGAAGTAGGGCAGTCCGCCGGTGACGGTCAGACCGCGGGGATCGTCGGCGCCCAGTCCCAGCTCCTCGCACACGACGAAGACCGGGAACGGAAAGCAGCTGTAGAGGTCGAACGTCGCGACGTCCTGCACGCCGATGCCCGCCACCCGCAACGCTTCCCGCGCGGCGTGCACCGCCGCCGGGCTGGCGCCGAGGTCGACACGGTCCAGCAGGCCCTGTTCGGTCAGATCGGAGTGTCCGTGCAGGTACACCCAGTTGTCCTCGGGCACACCGAGTCTGCGGGCCGCCGCGACCGACATCATGATCGCCGCGGCGCCCTGGTTGACCTGATCGCGGGCCACCAGCAACCGCGGGTAGGGGTCGCAGATCATCCGGTTGTCGTCGGTGACGGTGGTGATGTCGTCGACCGACCGCTCCACCGGTGACGACGAGAACGGGTTCTTCGCAGCGACTTTCGACATCGGCGCGAACAACTCGGCCATCTCGCGGCGGTAGTCGGCGACGCTGAGGCCGAGCCGGCTGCGACGCGCGTTGTCCAGCAGCCCGTACTGCACAGCCGCGCCGGTCAGCCCGTGGTTGGCGGTGTATTCGGTGAAGTAGCGGTGGATCTGGTGGCCGCGGTCCTCGAGTTGCCCGTCGACGTGTTCGGTGAAATCGGGCTTGTCGTCCCGGTTCGCGAAGTAGCGGGCCGTCGATCCCGGTTCGGAACCGATGATCATCGCGACGTCGAACTCACCCGCCGCGATCGCGGTGCCGGCCTCGGTCACCAGCTTCTGCGGCCCCTGCCCGCCGACCGGTTCGAGCACCACCCGGGCCGGGTCGCCGCCGACGCGGCGCATCACCGACCGCGGGTAGTTGTTCGACTTGCCCAGCGTCGCGGGCATCGGCCCGGAGATCTCGAACTGCCGCAGCGCGTAGACGGTCTGGATCGCTTCGGCGACGGTGGCCGCGTCGACACCGGTGTCCGTCAGCGCTGCCCGCACGGCGGCCGTCGCCAGGTCCACCGCCGACATGCCGCGGTAGTCCGGATCGTCGATGCGCTCGGTGAACTGCCCGACGCCGACGATCACGGGAGTCCGGGGATCGACCATCACAGACCTCACTTCATATGGCGAGCAGACGCGAAATGCCCGTAAAACTCGCGATTTCGGGGCATTTCGCGTCTGCTCGGCCGGAACCTGCTACAGGCTCTGCAGAATCTCCCGGGCCAGGTTCGCGGTCTCCGACGGCGTCTTGCCGACCTTCACACCCGCGGCCTCCAGGGCTTCCTTCTTCGCGGCCGCGGTGCCCGACGAACCGGACACGATCGCGCCGGCGTGGCCCATGGTCTTGCCTTCGGGGGCGGTGAAGCCCGCGACGTAGCCGACGACCGGCTTGGTGACGTTGGCCTTGATGTAGTCGGCGGCCCGCTCCTCGGCGTCGCCGCCGATCTCACCGATCATCACGATGATCTTGGTGTCGGGGTCCTTCTCGAACGCCTCGATCGCGTCGATGTGGGTCGTGCCGATGACCGGGTCGCCGCCGATGCCGATGGCGGTCGAGAAGCCGAAGTCGCGCAGCTCGAACATCATCTGGTAGGTCAGCGTGCCCGACTTCGACACCAGGCCGACCGGGCCCGAGCCGGTGATGTTGGCCGGCGTGATGCCCGCCAGTGCCTCGCCGGGGGTGATGATGCCGGGGCAGTTCGGCCCGATGATGCGGGTCTTCTGCCCCTTCTCGACGTTATAGGCCCACGCATAGGCGCTGTCCTGCACCGGGATTCCCTCGGTGATGACGACCAGCAGCGGGATTTCGGCGTCGATGGCCTCGATGATCGCGTCCTTGGCGAACTTCGGCGGGACGAACACCACCGACACGTCGGCGCCGGTCTCCTTCATCGCCTCGGACACCGAGCCGAACACCGGCAGCTCGACGTCCTTGCCGTCCTTGTCCTTGTGCGACACCGTCGTACCGGCCTTGCGCGCGTTCACGCCGCCGACCAGCTGGGTGCCCGCCTTGAGCATCAACGCGGTGTGCTTGGTGCCCTCGCCGCCGGTGATGCCCTGGACGATGACCTTGGAGTTCTTGTTCAGAAAGATCGACATGGGTTGCGTCCCTTACTTGTTCGCCAGCTCGGCGGCTTTGTCGGCACCGGCGTCCATGGTGTCGGCCTGGATCACCAGCGGGTGGTTGGCCTCGGCGAGGATGCGACGACCCTCTTCGACGTTGTTGCCGTCGAGGCGGACCACCAGCGGCTTGTTGGCCTCGTCGCCGAGGATCTTCAGCGCGTTGACGATGCCGTTGGCCACGGCGTCACAGGACGTGATGCCGCCGAACACGTTGACGAACACGCTCTTGACCTGTGAGTCGTTGAGGATCACGTCGAGGCCCGCGGCCATCACCTCGGCCGAGGCGCCGCCGCCGATGTCGAGGAAGTTGGCCGGCTTGACGCCACCGTGCTTCTCGCCGGCGTAGGCGACCACGTCGAGCGTCGACATGACCAGACCCGCGCCGTTGCCGATGATGCCGACCGCGCCGTCGAGCTTGACGTAGTTGAGGTCGTTCTCCTTGGCCTTGAGCTCGAGCGGATCGGTGGCGTCGCGGTCCTCGAACTCGGCGTGCTCGGGATGCCGGAAGTCGGCGTTGCCGTCGAGCGTGACCTTGCCGTCGAGCGCCAGGATCTGGTCGTCCGGTGTGCGCACCAGCGGGTTGACCTCGACCAGCGTGGCGTCCTCCTTGACGAAGACCTCCCACAGCTTGGCGATGGTCACGGCCGCCGAGTCGAGCACCTCTTCGGGCAAGTGGCCCTTCTGCGCGATCTCGCGGGCGAACGCCTCGTCGACACCCTTGGTGGCGTCGACCGGCACCTTGGCCAGCCGGTCGGGCTTGGTCGCGGCGACCTCTTCGATCTCCATGCCGCCCTCGACCGAGCACATCGCCAGGTAGGTGCGGTTGGCGCGGTCGAGCAGGAAGGAGATGTAGTACTCCTCGGCGATGTCGCTGGCCTCGGAGACCAGCAGCTTCTTGACGATGTGGCCCTTGATGTCGAGGCCGAGGATGTTCTGGGCGTGGGTGAACGCGTCGTCGGCGGTGGCCGCGTACTTGACGCCGCCGGCCTTGCCGCGGCCGCCCGTCTTGACCTGGGCCTTGACCATGACGGGCTTGCCGATCTCGTCGGCGATCGTCTTGGCGTCCTCGGCGGTGTCGGTCACCCGCCCGGGCGTGGTGGGCACGTTGTGCTTGGCGAAGAGCTCTTTCGCCTGGTATTCGAAGAGATCCATTAGCTCACTGTCTCTAGCGCGTCGATTGCGGAGTTGTTGGGCCGAAGGCTCGGGGGAACTTTATCCACCCGTCTGCCGTACGCTGACACCGCCCACCACTCATGTGGTAGATCTCACCGGTCCGGCATCGTGATACAAATCACAATCTGCACGGGAATGACTCCCCGGGTTGCAGGCTTCATTGGAATTTGGTTAACGTGCCTCTGGTCTAGATCACGTTTAGGTCACGACTAGAAGGATTCCTCAGGTTGGCTTCGCACCGTTCGTCGAGATCTCTTCATAGAGCGACGAATCGGCAAATAGACGGTCGCGTCACCGAACGTCCTGCCGAAGTCACCGACATCATCCCCTTCAACGAATTCGGCGACCTCGACGACATCGACTTCCGCGAGAACAGCGCGTTCGACCGCGAGGCTCAGGTCATCCACGCACCGGAGCTCGACGACCTCCACGACTGCGACGAGACGCCCCGCCCGCTCGCGGTGCCGTCGCGGTTCGCCGCCGACCCCCAGCAGGAACGCCGCACCCGCGCCTACCGCGACAGCTACACCGACACCAGCGACGGCATGGCCGCCACCGATGTGATCAACATCGGCTCGCGTGGCGGCCAGCACCGCAAGCAGGAAGTGCCCGTGAAGGGCCGGCTGATGGTCGCGGCGATGGCGGTGGGCGCGACGGCCGCAGGCGCCTACTCGATGGCCAACGCCACCCAGGACTCGTCGGCGACGGCCACGCTCGCCGCCGACCACGCCAAGCTCGCCGATCCGGCCGCGGCTCCCTCGGACGGCATGCAGGTCATCGCGGTCACGCCCGCGGCCAGCACCGCGCTGCACACCGAGGAGATCCAGAAGGCCGCGGCGTTCGCGCAGGAGCGGGCCGAACGCGAGGCCCGGCTGCAGCGGCCGATGTTCGTGATGCCCACCAAGGGCGTGTGGACTTCCGGCTTCGGCTACCGCTGGGGTGTGCTGCACGGCGGCATCGACATCGCCAACTCGATCGGCACCCCGATCCTCGCCGCCTCCGACGGCGTGGTGATCTCGGCGGGCCCGTACGCCGGCTACGGCAACATGGTCAAGGTCCGCCACTCCGACGGCACCGTGACGCTCTACGGGCACCTGAGCTCCTGGCAGGTCGAGGTCGGGCAGCGGGTGTGGGCCGGCGACCAGATCGCCAAGATGGGCAACACCGGCAACTCGACCGGGCCGCATCTGCATTTCGAGGTGCTGCAGGGCGGGAACGCCCGGGTCGATCCGGTCGGCTGGTTGGCCAAACGCGGGCTGTCCCCCGGCAACTACTCTGGCTGAGTGGCCAGCGACGAGCAGATCACCGGGGACTCTCCCGATCCGCAGACGAGCATCATCCGTCGTCACCCCACCGGAGCGTTTCCCGTCTCCGAACCCCCCACGCAGCTCGCCGATGTCCCGACGCAGCTGACCGGCGCGCCGACGCAGCTGTCCACTCAGGGCGATCCGAGCACCCAGTACATCCCCCGGGCCCGCCCGGTCACCGTCGGGCCCACCCAGCCGGCCAAACCGAGGATGGCGATGGCCACTGCGGTGGTGGCCATCCTCACCGGCTGGACGACGGCCGTCATCGCCACCGATCTGATCACCGGGTGGTGGCGCACGGACCGGTTGTTCTGCGTCGCTGTGGGTTTCCTGACCGCGATCTCGGCGGCCGCACTGATCGCGGGTCTGATCGGGCTGCTGCTGCGGCGCTGGGTGAGCCGGCTGCTGATCGTCGTCGGCGCGGTGGTGGCGCTGCTCATCTTCTCGAGCCTCTTTGTGGCGGGCGCCAAGCTGCCGTCGGTGGTGTACGCGATCCCGCTGCTGCCGGTGGCGTGCATCGTGCTGGCGGTGCTGCCCGCAACCGGCCGCTGGGAACGTTCAGGTTAGAGCTTGCTGATCGGCGCGTGGTTGTGCATCAGCTTGACCCGCCCGGAGCTGCCGAAGTCGATCAGCGACATCGCCGACTCGCCGACCCCGCTGACCTCCTCGACGCGGCCCAGCCCGTACTTGTCGTGGGTGACCCGGTCGCCGGGTTCGAGCACCAGCAGCGGACGCTTGCCCGCCCCGGTCCGCGCCGGCGACGGGCGCGGTGTGCCGAAGCGGCCGGCACCGCTCACCGGGGCGCTGAACGACGGCGTCGGATCGGTGCGCCGCCAGTCGATGAGATGTTGCGGAATCTCCTTGAGGAAGCGCGATTCCGGGTTCAGCATCGGCTGGCCCCATGACGAGCGGACCTTGGCGCGGCTCAAATACAGCCGCTGCCGGGCGCGGGTGATCCCCACGTAGGCCAGCCGACGTTCCTCGGACAGCTCCGTCGGATCACCGAGCGCACGCATGTGCGGGAACATGCCGTCCTCCCAGCCGGTGACGAACACGACCGGGAACTCCAGGCCCTTGGCGGTGTGCAGGGTCATCATCGTGACGACGCCCGCGCCGTGCTCGGGCAGTTCGTCGGCATCGGCGACCAGCGAGACCCGCTCGAGGAACTGCGCCAGCACCCCGGTGTCGGGGATGTCCTCGTCGATGGGTTCGTCTTCGGCGAGCGCCTGGTTGTTGGCCAGATCGATGCTGAATTCGTGTGCGACGCTGACCAATTCGTTGAGGTTGTCCAGCCTCGCGAGATCCTGCGGATCGCTCGACGACTCGAGCTCGGTGCGGTAGCCGGTGCGGTCGAGCACCGCTTCGACCAGTTCGCCCAGTTCGCCGTCCAGGCGGCCGCGCAGTTCGTCGAGCATCTCCACGAACGCCGAGATGCACTTCTCCGCACGGGTGTTGAGCATCGGCACCTTGCCCTCGGCGGCGGCCTGCAGCGCGTCGTTGAAGGACAGCCCGGTGTTCTCGGCGTACACCGCGACGCACGCTTCGGCGCGGTCGCCGATACCGCGGCGCGGGGTGTTGAGGATGCGCCGCATGCTGACCGAGTCGCCGGGGTTGTCCAGCACCCGCAGATAGGCGACGATGTCGCGGATCTCCCGGCGCTCGTAGAACCGCACGCCGCCAACGACTTTGTACGGGATGCCGGCGCGGATGAACACCTCTTCGAGTGCCCGAGAGGAGTTGTTGGTGCGGTAGAACACCGCGAAGTCGTTGTACGAGTAGCCGCCCTGATCGGCGAGCGCGTCGATCTCCTGCGCGACGAAGCGCGCCTCGTCGTGCTCGTTGTCGGCGACGTAGCCGACGATCAGTTCGCCGTCGCCCTCGTCGGTCCACAGCCGCTTCTCGCGCCGCCCGGCGTTGCGGGAGATCACCGAGTTGGCCGCGTTGAGGATGTTCTGCGTGGAGCGGTAATTCTGTTCCAGCAGAATCGTTGTCGCGTTCGGATAGTCGCGCTCGAAGTCCTCGATGTTGCGGATCGTCGCCCCGCGGAACGCGTAGATCGACTGGTCGGCGTCACCCACGACACACAATTCGGCCGGCGGCACGCCGGCTGGATCGTCGTCGGAGCCAGCCCATCCCACAAGCTCGCGCACCAACACGTACTGCGCGTGGTTGGTGTCCTGGTACTCGTCGACCAGGATGTGCCGGAACCGGCGCCGGTAGTACTGCGCGATCTGCGGGAAGGCCTGCAGCACCGCGACGGTCTCGCCGATCAGGTCGTCGAAGTCCAGCGCGTTGGCCGCGCGCAGCCGCCGCTGGTACTCGGCGTAGACCTCGGCGATGATCCCGGGCAACTCCTCACCGGCCTCGGACGCCTCGGCGGCGGCCTGCTCGGGGCCGATCAGCTCGTTCTTGTGATTGGAGATGCCGTTGGACAGCAGCCGCGGCGAGTACCGCTTGGTGTCCAGGCCCATGTCCTTGCCGATCATCAGCAACAGCCGCCGCGAGTCGTCGGCGTCGTAGATCGAGAAGTTCGAGTTGAGGCCCTTGATCAGCGAGGCCTGGTTGCGCAGGATCCGCACGCAGGTGGAGTGGAACGTCGACACCCACATCGACCGGGCGCGCGGCCCGACCAGCCCGACGACACGCTCGCGCATCTCGGCAGCGGCCTTGTTGGTGAACGTGATGGCCAGGACCTGACCGACGCCGACGTCGCGGGCCGCCAGCAGGTAGGCGATCCGGCGGGTGAGCACCGCGGTTTTGCCGGAGCCCGCCCCGGCGACGATGAGCAGCGGCGAGCCCTCGTGCAGGACGGCCTGACGCTGCTGCGGGTTGAGCCCGTCGAGCAGATGGTCGGTATCGGTGGCCGGTGAAGAAACAGACATATCACCGACAAACCTACCGCTGCGCAGGGACAACCTTTGCGCTGACGCTGTCGTTGGTGGCACACTTTCTTTCGTGCTCGACAAGCGGCGATTTTTCTACGGGTACCGGTCCGCGGTGCCCGTGGTCTAGCTGCTTCCCCAAGAGCCCCGCGGTCCGCTTCCGGATTCGGGGCTCGTCTCTTGTGTGAGGCCCGAACGGAAGCGCCCACGGACCCCAACGAGAGTGAAGAGAAGGCCATGACGATCGAAACCGAAACCGTGCCTGATATCGATGATCTTCGCCAGGAGATCGACCGGCTCGACGCCGAGATCCTGGCCGCCGTCAAGCGGCGTACCGAGGTGTCCAAGCTCATCGGGCAGGCCCGCATGGCGTCCGGCGGCACCCGGCTGGTGCACAGCCGCGAGATGAAGGTCATCGAGCGCTACAGCGAACTCGGCCCGGAGGGCAAGGACCTGGCGATGCTGCTGCTGCGCCTGGGCCGCGGCCGCCTCGGCCATTCCTAACTGAGCCGCCTCGGCCATTCCTAGCGGGGCCGCCTCGGCCATTCCTAACGCAGCGCGTCCACCAACCACGGCGTGAGCCACTCGACCGCCTCCGGCGTCGGGTGCACCCCGTCCGCGCGCACCTTAATGCCGTCGATGCGGTTGGTGTAGCCGCCGTTGGGCCCCAGTTTGCGGTTGAGGTCGAGCACCGTGACGTTCTGCCGGTACTTGACCACGCTGCGCAGCAACGCGTTCCAGTCGTCGGTGCGGTCCGGGTTGTCCTCGGGGTAGAGGCTGCCGTCCGGTTTCTCGGCGCGCCGGTTGTAGGGCTCGGTGGTGATCACGACGCGCGCCCCCGTCGACGACAGGATGTCGAGCGCGCGGTTGAGCTCACCGCGTAGGTACGCGTCGTAGGCCGGCTTGCCGATGTGGGTCCAGCGGCTCTCGTTCATCCGGTCGACGACCTCCCAGCGGCCGACGATCAGCAGCGCCACGTCGGGCCGGTCGTGGGAGATGCGCTGCGACCACCGCATCGGCCAGGTGTCGCACTCGGGCTTCTGGTTGAGCGTCTGCCCGACGTAGCGGTACGGCCCGCCGCGCGCGATGCCGCAGCCGATCGTCGTGTAGTTGGAGAACGACAGGCCCGGCGTCGGCGGCAGATAGCGCATCAGCGTCCAGGCCACCGAGTCACCGAACACCGCGACGCTCCGCGTGCCGGGGTCGCGGGCGGTGGGCCTGCGCACCTCGACCGGCACCTCGGGCGCGACCAGCGCCGCCGAGTCGATGCGCGACTCCTGCACCGGTTCATGCGGCACCCCGACCGGCAGCACGGTCATGGTGACGACGGCCGCCGTCGCCGCCGTCGCACCCGCCAACGGCAGCATCGGGACGATCACCGGGCGCCAGCGCCGGATCGGCTGCTCGAGCAGCCACCACGACAGCAGCGCGACCGCCAGCGTCGCGGCGCACCGCACCGCGAACAACGACCAGCCCGACCAGCCCGTCCGCTCGCCGTTGACCGCCAGGAAGATCGGCCAGTGCCACAGGTAGACGCCGTAGGAGATGGCGCCCAGGAACACCAGCGGCCGCCACGCCAGCACGCGCGCGACCGGCCCCTCCTGGTCCAGCGCGACCGCCCCGATCACCAGCGCCGCCGCGACGGCGACCACGATCAGCAGACCGCCGCGGAAGTCGGCCACGCTGCCGGTGCCGGTGTGCGCCGCGTAGCCGAGCACCGCGACGCCGACGACGGACAGCATGCGCGCGACCCAGCGCAGCCACCGCGTGCGGATCACCGGCCCGCCGAGCGTCACGGTGGTCCAGTCGTGCACGAGCAGGGCGGCCGCGGCCGCGCCGACGAGCAGGGCCTGCGCGCGCGTGTCGGTGCCGAAGTAGATCCGGTTCAAAGTCGCGCCGTCGGTGAACACGATCGCCGCGGCGGCCGAGGCGATCGCGCCCGCGCTCGCCGCGCCGAGCACCACCCACCGCAGCCGGTGCCGGTTGCGTCGGCAGAACACCGCCGCAAGCGCGATCAGCAGCAGCGGCCACAGCACGTAATACTGCTCCTCGACGCCGAGCGACCAGGTGTGCTGCAGCGGGGACGGTGGTGCGCCCTGCGCGAAGTAGTCGGTGTGTTGCGCGACGAACATCCAGTTCGCCATCCAGAAGAACGACGCGACGGCGTCGTCGCGCAGCGTGGCGATGGACTCGGCGGCGAACAGCCCCCGCACGGCGACGACGGCGAGCACCATCACCAGCAGCGCCGGCAGCAGCCGGCGGGCGCGCCGGATCCAGAAGTCGCGCAGGCCGATTCGCCCGGTGCCTGCGTGCTCGTCGAGCAGCAGCGACGTGATCAGGAAGCCGCTCAGCACGAAGAACACGTCGACGCCGAGGAACCCGCCGGTCACGCCGGGGATGCCGCCGTGGTCGGCGAGCACCAGCGCGACGGCGACGGCTCGGATGCCGTCCAGGGCGGGGATCTCGCCACGCCGACCCGGGCGGCGATCAGCGGGCGCGACGGAGCGACGCGCGTTCACTCGGGAAATCTTGCCTGCGCGGGCAGACGCGTGGCGGCAGGCGCGGCGGCGTGTCTTGTTACTTCGTCAAGGCGATGTACTTGATGTCGAGGTATTCGTCGATGCCCTCGAAACCGCCCTCGCGTCCGAAGCCGGATTCCTTGACGCCACCGAACGGTGCGGACGGATCGGAGATCACGCCGCGGTTGACGCCGACCATGCCGGACTGGATGCCCTCGGCGACGCGCAGCGCCCGGTCCAGCGACTGCGTGTAGACGTAGGCGGCCAGCCCGTACTCGGTGTCGTTGGCGGCCTTGATGCCTTCTTCTTCGGTGTCGAACCCGGTGATCGGTGCGACGGGCCCGAACACCTCCTCCTTGAGGATGCGGGCGTCGGCGGGGACGTCGGCGAGCACGGTGGCCGGATAGAAGTTGCCCGGCCCGCCGGGGGCGACGCCACCGATGGCGACTGTCGCGCCGCGCGAGACGGCATCGGAGACCAGGTCTTCGACGGTGGCGACCTGCTTGGCGTTGATCAGCGGGCCGAGGGTGGCCGACTCGTCGATGCCCTTGCCGAGGGTGAACTCGCTCATCCGCTTGACGAGTTTCTCGGTGAACTCCTCGCGCACCGAGTTGGCGACGTGGAAGCGGTTGGCCGCGGTGCAGGCCTCGCCGCCGTTGCGCATCTTGGCCAGGATCGCGCCGTCGACGGCGGCGTCGACATCGGCGTCGTCGAACACCACGAACGGGGCGTTGCCGCCGAGTTCCATCGAGGTCCGCAGCAGCTTGTCCGCCGACTGCTTGACCAGTGCCTTGCCGACACCGGTGGATCCGGTGAAGGTGAGCTTGCGCAGCCGGCCGTCGTCGATGAGGGCGGCGGTGACGTCGCCGGGGCTCTTGGTCGGCAGCACCGACAGCACCCCCTTGGGCAGGCCGGCCTCGTCCATCAGCTTGGCCAGGTACAGCATCGTCAGCGGCGTCTCCTGCGCCGGTTTGACGATCATCGTGCAGCCGGCGGCGAAGGCGGGCCCGATCTTGCGGGTGCCCATCGCCAGTGGGAAGTTCCACGGGGTGATCGCGTAGCACGGGCCGACGGGCTGCTTGGTGACGAGCACGCGGCCGGTGCCCGCGGGGCTCGGCGTGTAGCGCCCCGCGATGCGCACCGCCTCTTCGGAGAACCAGCGGAAGAACTCCCCGCCGTAGGTGACTTCACCCATGCTCTCGCGCAACGTCTTGCCCATCTCGAGGGTCATCAGGGTCGCGATGTCCTCGGCGCGTTCGGTGATCTTCTCGAAGACCGCGCGCAGGATCTCGCCGCGTTCACGTGGTGCGGTGGCCGCCCAGTCGGCCTGGACAGCGCAGGCGGCGTCGAGCGCGGCGATCGCGTCGTCGGCGGTGGCGTTGGCGACTGAGGTGAGCACCTGATCGTCGGAGGGGTCGAGCACGTCGAAGGTGGACGAGCCCTGACGCTCCTCACCACCGATCCACAGCCCGGTGGGCACTGACGACAGCAGCTTCGCGGTATCCATGACTCTTGATTACACCTTTGGTCAAATCGCCGCATTAGGGTCGTGCACATGAGTAGCGATATCGCCTCGACCCCCGCCTGGCAGGCCCTGCAACGCCACCACGATCAGATCGGCGACAAGCACCTGCGTGAGTTGTTCGCCGACGACCCGGCTCGCGGCACCGAGATGGCCGCAACCGTGGGCGACCTCTACGTCGACTACAGCAAGCACCGCGTCACCCGCGAGACGCTCGGGTTGCTGGTGGAGTTGGCGCGGGCGGCCGGGCTCGAGCAGCGCCGGGACGCGATGTTCTCGGGCGCGCACATCAACACGTCGGAGGACCGGGCGGTGCTGCACACCGCGCTGCGGTTGCCGCGCGACGCGGAGTTGGTGGTCGACGGGCAGAACGTCGTCGCCGACGTGCACGAGGTCCTCGATCGGATGGGCGACTTCACCGACCGGCTGCGCAGCGGCGAGTGGACGGGGGCGACGGGCCAACGGATCACGACGGTCGTCAACATCGGCATCGGCGGATCCGATCTCGGCCCGGCGATGGCGACGCTGGCGTTGCGGCACTACGGGGATGCGGGGATCTCGGCACGGTTCGTGTCCAACGTCGACCCGGCCGACCTGGTGGCCAAGCTCGACGGGCTCGACCCGGCGACAACGCTTTTCATCGTGGCGTCGAAGACGTTCTCCACGCTCGAGACGCTGACCAACGCGATGGCGGCGCGCCGGTGGTTGACCGACGCGCTGGGTGATGCCGCGGTGGCCAAGCATTTCGTGGCGGTGTCGACGAACAAGAAGCTGGTCGACGACTTCGGCATCAACACCGACAACATGTTCGGGTTCTGGGACTGGGTCGGGGGTCGCTACTCGGTGGACAGCGCGATCGGCCTGAGCGTGATGGCGGTGATCGGCCGTGAACGGTTCGGCGAGTTCCTGTCCGGTTTCCACATCGTCGACGAGCATTTCCGCACGGCGCCGCTGGAAGCCAATGTGCCGGTGCTGCTGGGGCTGATCGGGCTCTGGTACAACGAGTTCTTCGGGGCGGAAACCCGTGCGGTGCTGCCGTATTCGAACGACCTCGCGCGGTTCGCCGCATATCTGCAGCAGCTGACCATGGAGTCCAACGGCAAGTCGGTGCGCGCGGACGGATCACCGGTGACGACGAGCACGGGCGAGATCTTCTGGGGCGAACCGGGAACCAACGGCCAGCACGCGTTCTACCAGTTGCTGCATCAAGGTACGCGGCTGGTGCCCGCGGACTTCCTCGGCTTCTCGCAGCCGACCGACGACCTGCCGACCGGCGACGGCACCGGCAGCATGCACGACCTGCTGATGAGCAACTTCTTCGCGCAGACGCAGGTGCTCGCATTCGGCAAGACCGCCGAGGAGATCGCCGCCGAGGGCACTCCGCCACATGTGGTGGCGCACAAGGTGATGCCGGGCAACCGGCCGTCGACGTCGATTCTGGCGACCCGGCTGACACCGTCGGTGCTGGGGCAGTTGATCGCACTGTACGAGCATCAGGTGTTCACCGAGGGCGTCATCGGGGGCATCGACTCGTTCGACCAGTGGGGTGTCGAACTCGGCAAGACACAGGCCAAGGCGCTGCTGCCGGTGATCACCGGCGACGACTCGCCGGCCGAGCAGTCGGACTCGTCGACCGACGCGCTGGTGCGCAGGTATCGCACCGAGCGCGGCAGGTCCGCCTAGGCGTCGGGGTCCGGTCGGCTCCAGCCGAGGATCATCACGGGCAGGCATCCGCCGATCAGCAGCACGGCCAGCGCCATCAGACCTCCGGCGTACGCCATGTCGCGTACGGCGTCGGCGTCGGCGGTCCGCATGTTCACCGACAGCACGATCAGGTAGAGGATCGGCACCAGCATCAGGTTCTGGGTCACCGTCAGGCCGATGGACCGGGCGCTGTTGCGCTGTTGGATCTCGTACTCGTCGAGCACTCCCTGCGGGGCGTCACCCTGGCGGCCGGACACGATCTGCAACACGAGGAATGTCGGGAAGAAGATCAGGGTGGCAGGCAGCCAGATGAGCGCGGCCTGTCGAAATCCGAAGGCGCACACCACACTGACGCAGAGCATGACGGCCAGGGTCGCCGCCATGACGACGACGAGCATCCGACGCCGGCGTTGAGTACGCCACCGCGGCAGTGAATTGGCGTAGGTGCGTTCGTGTTTGAGGAAGCGCCGGGTGCGGAAGTCCTGGTATCGGTCGATCAGGTTTCGATCAGCTTGCCGGGTCGACGGGGACATCTCGGTCGCCTCCTTGCAGTCGCGGATTTCGGTAGAGCTCGGTGGACAGCGGGGTGAACTCCTCGCGGGAGAACACCGCCTCGACGGGCAGTCCGAACACGTCGCAGATGCGGAACGCCAGATCGAGGCTCGGGTAGTGATCGCCCCGTTCCAGCGCGCCCACGGTCTGCGGGTTGACGTCGATCAGCGCCGCGAGTTCGGCCCGCGTCATCCGTCGCTCGGCGCGCAGCACGCCGATGCGGTTGTGGATCGGGAGCGTCTTGCCCCTTCTCACCGGACTCATACAACACAGTGTTAGGAAAACCCAACGATTCGTCAAGGGTATATGACATATGCGCAGGGTGGCGCTCCGCGGCGTCAGCTGGCGTCGCGGTCAGGGTCGCTGGGGCTGGGTCTTTCGCCGTCGCCGTCGCCGGCGTCACCGTCGGCGCCGTCGTCGGGGATCAGGTAGCGCTCGGGGTGGTGGTAGTTGTTGACCCGGGCTTGGCCGGTGTCGAGCTGTGGTGGGGGTAGCCATTCGGTGCGGAAGTCGCGGCGTTTGCCGGTGCGCCAGCCGCCGGGTTTCACTGAGCGGTTGTGGGGCCCGCAGGCCAGGGTGAGTTCGGTGATGTCGGTGCGCCCGCCGTCGGCCCAGTCGGTGACCGCGTGGTGGACCTGGGTTTCATAGGCCGCCGCGGTGCAGCCGGGTCTGGTGCAGCCACGCTCGCGGCCGAACAGCATCAACCGCTGCGCGGTGCTGGCACACCGGCGCGCCCGCCCGAGGTAGAGCGGTTGGCTGGTGTGCTGGTCGAACACCGCCAGATAGTTGTGCGCGTCAGCGGCCATCGCGATCACGTCGCGCATCGGCACCAGGGTCCCGCCCGCGGTCACCCCGTGCCCCGCCGCGGCCTGCAAGTCCTGCAGGGTCGCGGTGATGACGACGGTGGCCGGCAACCCGTTATGGGTGCTGCGGCCCCGCAACGCCAGCAGATCTCGGCACATCGCGCCCATCGCATCGTGATTGCGCTGCGCCCGCGTGCGGGTATCGGTGACCACGACGTCCGCTGAGGGTTCGGCGGGGTCGTCGCCGGGCTCGGGGGCGGGTTCGACGTCCGGGGCGTCGGGGTTGTTGCTGCCCGGGGCGCCGTAGATGCCGTAGATCGCCCAGCCCGCTTCGATCCACGCCCGCGTCGCCGCATCGACGGTGCCGTGGATCTCGCTGCTGCCATCGGGGCGCTGCTTGCTGAACCAGATCCCACGCTTTTGCTTGACCAACTCCTCGCAGAACTCACCGTCTTGATCGATGTGCTGAGCCAACCGCTTGGCGGCCTGACCCAGCTGTTGCGGATCCAGCCCACCCGCCAGGTCAGCCAAGTGTGCTTCGGCGGCCTCGCGCACATCAAAGCCCACCGACCGCGGGATCTGGCGATCGAAGAACTTGCGGATCACCCGTACATGCTCAGCACCGATCAACCCTTGCCGCACCGCTGCAGCCGTGTTCGCGAGCACCGGGGCCAACCGCTCACCGGTCATCGTGACCCGCGGGGCCAACTGTTTGGCCTCGGCCACCCGCTGATTGCCCTGCGCGACCGAGATCCGCAACAACGTCGACAGCGCCCGACCCACACTGGACTCCCCCAGCTCGGTAACCGGTGCGCGGCCCAACTGCGCCACCAGGTGATGCCTCACCATCGCCGACGCGCGCACAAACGACTCCCACTCCGCGGTCGCCGCCAACACCTGCGCAGTGCTCAAGGCATCGAGGGGCTCGGCCATCAGCGCATCGACCTCGCGGCGCAACGCCGCGATCCGCTCGCTGACCCGGCCCGACTCCATACTTCGAACACTAGTTCGACCCACCGACAAACCGACCTGGCGATGTGACCTCTGAAACCAAAGAGACAGAAGTGATTTCGCGACGTGCCCCGAAAGGCAAAACGGCGCGCACTCCCGAGGGAGTGCGCGCCGCTTGCGGGCGGTCAGGGAGAGGTCAGACCTCAGCCAACCGGAATGTTGATGCAGCCGACGTTCGGCAGGCATCCGGCGGCTCCACCGGGGCCGGCCGTGCCGCCGGGACCGTTCGGGGCGAGTGAACCGCTCGCGCCGCCGGGACCAGCCGTACCGCCGGGGCCACCCGGAATCACACCGGACGCGCCGCCACCATCAGCGGTGCCCTGCGGGCCGTTGGGGATGTTCACGTCGGCACCGCCACCGGGGCCGGCTTCGATGTTGCCGAGACCCGCGCAGGGAGTGCCGTCGGCATTCAGGCACGGCGGCGGAGGAGCGGGCTGCGCACCAGCGATCGGCGCGGCGGCGATGGCGGCTGCCGCTGCACCCGCGAACAACAGAGGCGTCATCTTCATCATCTTCACGTTCATGTCCTTAGGGCTACCACCGCGTCCGGTCGACGAAACCTCCGAGTTCCTGTGTGTCTCATGAGGACGCTCACAATCGGCCGACGCGCCGCAGCCCGGAAACGGTGTCCGCCAGCGTTTCCTGCGGATCGCGGTAGCTGATGCCGAGCTCGGTTTCGCTGGGAGAGTCGTCACACGAGGGCATCTGGGTGTAGTACTGCATCGCCGCCCCGGTGACCGGCGCGTCGAGCGGCAGATACGGTCCGACCACGTCCATGAGCCGTCCGACGTTGCGCAGGAGCACATCTGGCACGGGGTACACCCGAAGTGTTTGCCCCGCTGCGTGTCCGATCATCGTTGCGAGCTCGGCGAGCGCAACCCGCTTGCCGCCGGCCATGTATCGGCGCGGACCTTTGCCGGGCTCGAGCAGCGCCGCGTGCAATGCGGCGAGGTCGCGCACGTCGACCACGGTCCACGCGGCGCCGCGACCGGGAACCCCGCGCATCCGCACCGCCGCTTCGACCCCTTCCGCCGCCTCGCCGAACTGCTTGCCCGCCGGCGGCCCCAGCACCATGCCCGGATAGGTGATGGTGACCGGCGCACCCTGCTCCTGCAGTTCGCGGGCATACTTCTCCACCGCCGCCTTGGACTTGCCGTAGCCGTCGCTCCCGCCGACCACCGGCAGATCGGCGTGCAGCACGCGGCAGCCGGGACGGAACAGCGCACTGAAACTCGAGACGTGCACGATCGGGTCCAGCCCGCGGTCGGCCGCCTGGCCGAGCACATTGTGGGCACCGCTGAGGTTGGTCTCGAGCATCACGTCGGCTTGTCGCGAGTCGATCGAAACCATTGCCGCCGAATGGATTACGGCGTCACACCCGTCCATCGCCGCGGCCGTCGACTCGGCGTCGGAGATGTCGCCGACGGCGAAGTCGCCGGTGTCGATCCCGAGCTGCGCGGCGCTGGTCTCCAATCGGGCCGGATCACGCACCAGGAACCTCACCTGGTGGCCCGCATCGGCGACGGCCTTTGCCGTCCACGCCCCGACAAAACCGGTCCCCCCGGTCAACAGCACCCTCATCGAAACCTCCCGTAGACACCAGCGCTGCGGTTTACCCCGTAGCGGCGGCCTCTACACGGAGGCTTAGGCGAACGGCTTCGTCAGCCGCGGCGGCAGCACCCGCATCAGCTGGACCAGCGGGGCCCACGGCCACCACGGCACTGCGGCGCGTCCGCGCTCGCGCTCGATCGCGTCGACCATCGCCCGGACACCAGTCTCGTTGTCCACCATCAAGTTCGTCGACGCGGCTTTGGCGGTCATCTCGGATTCGATATAACCCGGTTCGAGAACGGTCACCGCGATGGGCCCACGCGCATACTCCGCCCGCAGCGACTCCCCGAGTGAGGACACGCCGGCCTTGCTCGCCGCGTAGGCCGCCTTCACCCCCGGCACCCCCTTGTTGCCCAGCACCGAGGACACCAGCACCAGGTGGCCGTCGCCGGCGTCCTTGAACATCTCGAGCGCGGTCTCGATCTGGACAAGCGCCGCAACGAGATTGGTCTCGATCGTGGCCTTGTTCGCCCACAGCTTCCCGGACCCGAGCCGGGCGCCCTTGCCGATGCCGGCGTTGACGATGACGCGGTCGATCCCGCCGAGTTCATCGGAGAGCGCCTCGAACACCTTGGGCACCTGCTCGTGATCGTTGACGTCGAGCGCGGCGACGGCGACGGTGATGCCGGGATGCCGCTCGAGCAGCTCGGCCTTGAGCTCGTCGAGGCGGTCGGTGCGCCGGGCACACAGCGCCAGGTCGCGCCCCTTTGCGGCGAATGCCCGCGCCATGCCCGCGCCCAGCCCGGAGCTGGCGCCGGTGATCAAGATCTTCTGCCGAATCACCCTCACAGGTTATGGCAAGGTTCGCGGGGTCAGAATGGGCGGATGCTCATACTGCGGACGACGGTCCTCCTGCTGGCCACCCTGTCTTTCGCACTCCCGCAAGCGACGGCGGGCGCGCAACCTGTGAGCCCGCTGTACCGGCTGGTGGACGCCGCGGCGCAACGGCTCGAGACCGCCGACCCCGTCGCCGCCGCCAAGTGGATCAACGGCGGCCCGCTCACCGACAAGCCGCGCGCCGACAAGGTGCTCGACGACGTCGCCGCCGAGGCCGACGCCCGCGGCATCGACCGGCAGTACGTCCGGGACGTCTTCCGCAACCAGATCGATGCGACCGAAGGCATCGAGTACACCCGGTTCGGGCAGTGGAAGTTCGATCCCGCCACCGCGCCGACGACGGCTCCGGACCTGGCCGAGTCGCGCGGGCAGATCGACCGGTTGAACAAGACCATGGTCGAAGAGATCGCCGCGCAATGGAATTCGCTGCACAGCCCCGGCTGCGCGGCGGCTCTGTCGACGGCTACGCAGGCCGTCGGCGACGCCCGCCGGTTCGACCCGCTGTTCCGTCAGGCGCTGGCGTCGGCCACCCGCTCGTACTGCCGGGTCATTTGAGCAGCCGCGACATCCGCCGGTCGGCGAGGATCTTGCCGCCGGTCTGACACGTCGGGCAGTACTGAAATGACTTGTCCGCGAACGACACTTCGCGCACGGTATCCCCGCAGACCGGGCACGGCAGACCGGTCCTGGCGTGCACCCGCAACCCCGAGCGCTTCTCGCCTTTCAGCGTCGCCGCCTGCTGCCCGACCGAACGGGTCACTGCGTCGCTGAGCACGCCGATCATCGCGTCGTGCAACGAGGACAACTGCGCGTCGGTGAGCTTGCCCGCGGTCGCGAACGGCGAAAGCCGCGCGACATGCAGGATCTCGTCGCTGTAGGCGTTGCCGATGCCGGCGATGACCTTCTGGTCGGTGATGACGGTCTTGATCCGCCCGCTGTTGCCCGCCAGCACGCCGGCCAGGTCCTCGAGGCCCAGCGACAGCGCGTCCGGACCGAGCGTCGCGATGCCGGGCACCTTGGCCGGGTCGTCGACGAGCCACACCGCCAGCCGTTTCTGGGTGCCTGCCTCGGTGAGGTCGAAACCCGCACCCTCCCCCGGTGTGCCGAGATGCACCCGCAGCGCGATCGGCCCCTTGCCCGGTTTCAGCGGTGCGGCGGCCAGCTTGTCCGACCACCGCAGCCACCCCGCCCGCGACAGATGCGTGATCAGGTGCAGGCCGCCCGCCGCCAGTCCGAGGTACTTGCCCCACCGGTCGGCGCCGGTCACGGTCTGGCCGTGCAGCGCGGTCAGCGTCGGGTCGAAGGTCTTGAGCACCGACAGCGCGGAGACGTCGATGCGGGCGACGGTCAGGCCGACGGCGTGACGGCGCAGGTGGTCCGCGAGCGCTTCGACTTCGGGCAGTTCGGGCATGGTTCCAGTGTGCCGGTCAGCGCCGTCCGAGGCCGCCGGTAACGAGAGACAGCGCCCAGCTCACGATCGACAACACGATCGCGGCCCAGATCGCCGTCCACCAGAAGTCGTCGATGAACAGTCCCCAGTGCGTGGTGTGCTCGGTGATCCACGAGGTGATCCACAGCATGAACGCATTGATGACGATGTGGAACAGCCCGAGCGTGACGATGTAGAGCGGGATCGAGATGATCTGCACGATCGGCTTGATGATCGCGTTGACCAAACCGAAGATCACCGCGACGACGAAGACGATGCCGATCTCGGCGAGCCGGGATTCGGCGCCGACGAACCGGATGCCGGGCACGATCAGCGTCACCACCCACAGTGCGAATCCGGTCAGCGCGGCACGCAGCAGGAAGCCGGTCGTGCGGTCAGTGTGCCGAACGCAGCAGGTAGGTGTCCATGATCCAGCCGTGCCGGGCCCTGGCGTCGGCGCGCAGCCGCGCGATCTCGTCGCCGATCTCACCGACCGTGCCGGACATCAAGATCTCGTGCGGTGTGCCGAGGTAGGCGCCCCACCAGATGCGAGTCGACGCGGGGCAGGTCAGAAACGAACAGTCGGCGTCGAGCATCACCACCGCGCTCCCGGCCAGCCCGTGCTCGCGCAGCTGCCTGCCGGTGGTGATCAGCACCGGTTCGCCGACATCGTTGAGCGGGATACGGTGCCGCGCGGTCAGGGCCTGGATCGCGGTGACGCCGGGGATCACGTCGTAGTCGATGTCGACTTGCCCGGCAACCGTTTCCAGTATCCGCAGGGTGCTGTCGTACAGCGACGGATCACCCCACGCCAGAAAGGCGCCGACACCGTCGGGCCCGAGTTCGGCGGTGATCGCGTCCGCCCACATGCGGGCCCGCGCGGCATGCCAGTCGGCGACCGCCTGCCGATAGTCGCCGTCCTTGGCGCGCGGCGGGTCGGGCAGCGCGACGAACCGGTAGCCGGGTTCGCGGATGAACCGACGGCAGATCTCGCGCCGCAACGCGACCAGGTCGTCCTTCTGGGCGCCCTTGTCCATCGCGAAGAACACCTGGGTGTCGTTGAGCGCGGTGACCGCCTGCGCGGTCACGTGGTCCGGGTCGCCCGCCCCGATGCCGATGACGTGAATTCGACGGGTCACGCCGCAGAGTATGCCGTCAGTGCTTGCGGCCCCGCGAAAAGCGAAGCTTGCGCGCCCGCTTGACGTCCTTCTCGGCCGCGGCCTCCTCCTTGCGCAGGTTGCGGGTGTCCTTCGGCGGGAGCTGCAGTTCGTGTTCGGCGGGCATGCCGGCCTGCAGTTGCCTGCTGCGTTCCACCTCGGCGTCCACCTCGGCGCCGAACAACAACGCCAGGTTGGTGATCCACAGCCACAGCAGGAACACGATGACGCCGGCCAGTGCCCCATAGGTCTTGTTGTAGCTGCTGAAGTTCGCGACGTAGAGGCCGAACAGCAGCGACGCCACCAACCACACCACGATCGCCAGCGCGGCGCCGCCGCTGATCCACCGGAACTTCGGTTGTTCGACGTTGGGAGTTACGTAGTACAGGATCGCCACCGCGAGCACGACGCACAGCAGGATCAGCGGCCAGCGGGCGATGTTCCAGACGGTGACCGCGGCGTCGCCCAGCCCAACCGCGTCGCCGAGTGCCTGGGCCACCGGGCCGCTGACCGCCAGCATGAACACCACGGCGGCGGCCATCACCAACCCGGCCAGCGTCAGCAGCAGCTGCACCGGGCGCAGTTTCCACACCGGCCGGCCTTCCTCGATCTCGTAGATGCGGTTCATCGCCCGCCCGAACGCGCCGACGAACCCCGATGCCGACCACAGCGCGCCGACGATGCCGACGACGAGCGCGAACCCCGCCGACGGCGAGGCCACCAGCTGCTCGATCGTCGGCCGCAGGGTGTCCAGCGCGGATGCCGGCGCCACGTCGTCGGCGATGTCGAGCAGGGCGTCGACGGTGCGCCGCCCCTGGCCGAACACACCGAGCAGGGACACCACGACGACGAGCGCCGGGAAGATGGACAGCACCGCGTAGTAGGTCAGCGCCGCGGCCAGGTCGGTGCACTCGTCGTGCTGGAACTCGCGGACGGCCTTGCGCATGGCGTAGAGCAGCGACGGCCGGGTCAGGTCGGTCGGCGAATCCGGTTTGCGCGGGTCGTCCGGATCCGGCGGGGAGCCCGCCTTCGTGGCCTCATCGGTCTGCATGCCACCCCGATACCCGGGAGCGACGGACCGAAACGGCGTGTTACCCGCAGTATGCGGTACCGCGGGTATTGACTAACTCAACATCGCTGCATACCTTGGGTGAACCGTCACGGAAGGGACGTCAACGATGACCAGCTCAGCGCCGAGCCCCACTCGCAACGAGTCCTCCGAACGCCTGCTGCGAGGTTCGGTGAAGCGGTCCTACGCGCCCGTCGTCGACATCGACTGGGACGCCCCGCTGGACCCCGACAAGTTCTTCCTGCCGCCCAAGGTCGTCTCGCTGTACGGCACCCCGCTGTGGGACGCGATGACACGCGAGCAGCAGATCGAACTGAGCCGTCAAGAACTGGTCAACACGCTGTCGGCGGGCATCTGGTTCGAGAACATCCTCAACCAGTCGCTGCTGCGCAAGATGATGCACCAGGACCCGACCGCCAGCGCCACCCACTACGAGTTGACCGAACTCGGCGACGAGACCCGCCACATGGTGATGTTCGGCAAGGCGATCGAACGCGTCGGGGCAAAGCCGGTGTGGCCCAGGTGGTATCAGCGCGTGATCATCAACGCGCTGCCGTTCGCGTTCCAGGGTGCGGCGCTGTGGGTGGCGGCGCTGATCGGCGAGGAGATCTTCGACTCGCTGCAGCGCAGGATGATGGACGACGATGAGCTGCAGCCGATCGTGCAGCGGCTTATGCGGATTCACGTCACCGAGGAGGCCCGGCACATCCAGTTCGCCCGCGACGGGCTGCGCAGGCGGGTACCGAACATGCGCCCGCTGCCGAAGTTCGTGGTGTCCAATATCAACGGGCTGGGCGGCTACTTCTTCCGTTTCCTGTTCACGAACAAGGTGCAGTATCACCGCGTCGGGCTCGATGCCAGGCAGGCGCGACGGATGGCGCGGCGCAGCCCGCACCGTATCGAGACTCAGGTCGCGGGCTTCGCTCCGCTGGCCGCGTTCCTCGACGAGGTGGGGCTGCTCGGGCCCATCGCACGCAGGATGTGGCGCCGAAGCGGGTTTCTGCCCGCATGACCGCCGTGTACGACGGGCCGGCGGCCGCGCGGCTCGACGACACCGACCATCCGGTGCGGGTGCGCCTGACCGGTCACCTCGATCCGATCGACGGCCGGTATCACTGGCGTGGAATGGTTTTCGACCTGGCCGCGCCGGCGCGCTTGCCGCAGAAGGTACGTCTGTTGATCGGGGACCGCAGCGCTGACGGTCAGCTGACCGAGATCACGCCCTGGGGCACCCACACCGTCGTCGGTGTCGGCGCTCCCCCGTACGAGATCTAGGATTGCCCTTCGCTCTGGTCCGTGACCCGCTGCGCCGCAGCGCTGTTGGACTCGACGTTCAGCGCGCTGAGTACCGTGTCGGTCTTCGATGATGGCATCAGCGGGGGCAGCAGCGGCGTCGCGGGGTCGACGAGCGCCTCGATCACGGTCGGGCGGTCCGCTTCGAGCGCCTGTCGCCACGCCTCGTGCGCCTGGCCGGACTCGGTGATGCGGATTCCGCGCAGACCCAGCAACTGGGCGTAGTCCGCATAGGGGAACGACGGCACGTCCTGTGACGCCGAGAACCGCGGGTCGCCTTCCATTTCCCGCTGTTCCCAGGACACTTCGCTCAGGTCGCGGTTGTGCAGCACCAGCACCACGAACCGGGGATCCGCCCAGTCACGCCACCGGTCGGCCAGCGTGACGAGCTCGAGCAGCCCGCTCATCTGCATGGCGCCGTCGCCGACCAGCGCGACCACCGGGCGGTCCGGGGCATCGAGTTTGGCCGCGACGCCGTACGGCAGCGCACACCCCATCGACGCGAGGTATCCCGACACGTGGGCCGGCACGTCGCGCGGCAACCGCAGGTGTCGGGCGTACCAGTACGTCGCCGACCCGACGTCGACCGCGACGCGCGCGTCGCCCGGCAGGTGTTCGGACAGCGCCCGCACCACGAACTCCGGGTTCGCCGATTCGCCCTGCACCTCAGCACGTTGCGCGGATTCGCGGTGCCACCGTTCGGTCCACTGCGTGACCTGCTGCTGCCACTGCCGGTCGTCCTTGCGGCGCAGCAGTGGCAGCAACCGCGACAGTGCATCGGCCGCATCTCCGGTCACCGCCACGTCGATCGGATACTTCGCGCCCACCACGCGCGGCTCGATGTCGACCTGAACCGCCCGCGCCTGACCGGGTTTCGGGTAGAACTCCGTCCACGGGTCGTTGCTCCCGACGATAAGCAGCGTGTCGCAGGCGGCCATCAACTCGGCGCTCGCGGTGGTGCCGAGATGGCCCATCACACCGGTGTGCCACGGCGCCGCCTCGTCGAGCACCGGCTTGCCCAGCAGCGACGTCGTCGCGCCCGCGCCCAGCGCGTCGACGATGTCGCGGATCTGCTCCTCGGCGCCCCCAGCGCCACGGCCGACCAGCAGCGCCACCTTGGCGCCGTCGTTGAGCACCTCGGCGGCGCGACGGACGTCGTCGTCTCTGGCCACGATGTGCGGCCGTGCGTAGACCGCCGACGACGGAACGATTCCGTGGCTGTGCTCGAGTTCCTCGGGCATCGACGCCTTCTGGACGTCGTGCGGCACGATCAGACACGTCGGGGTCGACGTGGCGATCGCGGTGCGCATCGCGTTGTCCACCGCCGCGGGCATCTGCTCCGGCGTGAACACGGTCTGCACATACTGCGCGCAGACGTCCTTGAACAACGTGTGCAGGTCGACCTCCTGCAGATAGCCGCTGCCCAGCGCCGTCGACACCACCTGACCGACGATCGCCACCACCGGCCGACGGTCGAGTTTCGCGTCGTAGAGGCCGGCGAGAAGATGGATCGCGCCGGGCCCCTGGGTGGCCAGGCAGACGCCGACCTCGCCGGTGTACTTGGCGTGCCCGCAGGCCATGAAGGCCGCGAGTTCCTCGTGCCGGGTCGAGACGAACTCGGGGTCACCCGCCCTCGCCAGGGCGCCGAGCAGCGTGTTGACGCCGTCGCCGGCGTAGCCGAAGATCCGCGTCACCCCCCAGTCGCGCAGCCGCGCGACCATCGCGTCGGCGACGAGGTTCGCCACGCGGCTACTCGGGGTTCTCGTTGGTCAGCGCGTGGAAGCCCTTCGCCTGGCCGCGGGCCAGCGCCGCGCGCACCACGCCGATGAGCAGGCCCTGCAGCGCGGCGGCGATCATCACCTCACGCGTCGAGCGGCTGAGGTCCTTCGGGTCGGGTTCTTCGTCGGACGGGTTCACCCGCTGCCAGATCTCGGTGAAGATCTTGCCGGCGATCAGGCCGCCGACGACGCTGCTGACGATCGACAGGGGTTTGTACATGGCCTTGGCTGCGCTCACACACTCGGCGATTCCCGGCGCACCAATCCCTAAACCCTGGACTAGAACACGTTCTAGTATGACCGCGTGCGGTTCACCTATGCCGAAGCGATGACTGATCCCACCTACTACCTGCCGCTGGCGCAGGCGGCCGAGGCCGCCGGCTATCACGCGATGACGATCGCCGACAGCGTCGCCTACCCCTTTGAGTCCTACTCGAAATATCCCTACACCCTCGACGGCAACCGCGAATTCCTCGACGGCAAGGCGTTCATCGAGGCGTTCGTGCTCGCCGGCGCGCTCAGCGCGGTGACGACGACCCTGCGGTTCAACTTCTTCGTGCTCAAGCTGCCGATCCGCCCGCCCGCACTGGTCGCCAAGCAGGCCGGGTCGCTGGCGGCGCTGTTCGGCAACCGCCTCGGTCTCGGTGTCGGCACCAGCCCCTGGCCCGAGGACTACGAGTTGATGGACGTGCCGTTCGCCAAGCGCGGCAAGCGGATGGACGAGTGCATCGAGATCATCCGCGGCCTGACCACCGGCGAGTACTTCGAGTTCCACGGCGAGTTCTACGACATCCCGAAAACGAAGATGACCCCGGCGCCCACCGAGCCGATCCCGATCCTGATCGGCGGGCACGCCGACGCCGCACTCAAGCGCGCCGCCCGCAACGACGGTTGGATGCACGGCGGCGGCTCGCCCGAGGAACTCGACCTTCTACTCAAACGGCTCAAGCAGATCCGTGAGGAGGAGGGCCGCACCGGCCCGTTCGAGATCCACGTCATCTCCGCCGACGCCTACAGCCTCGACGGCATCAAACGCCTCGAGGACCTGGGTGTCACCGACGTCATCGTCGGATTCCGGATCCCGTACATCACCGGTCCCGACACCGAACCGCTCGACACCAAGATCCGGCACCTCGAGAAATTCGCCGAGCACGTGATCGCGAAGGTCTGAAAGGGTTATCACCGCCGATCGCCGGGTAGCCGCCCGGAGTGGTGGACGACGAATTGCGGGTGGTGGCGGTCGGGGCGTCCGCCGGTGGGGTCGAGGCGCTCACCCGCCTCGTCGCGAACCTGCCCCAGGACGCGCCGTACGCCGTCCTCGTGGTGCTGCACATGCCGCCGGAGGCGCCGAGCGTACTGCCGAAGATCCTCGACCGCGCAGGCCCGCTGCCTGCGGAACCGGCCACCGACGGGTCGGCGCTGAAGCCCGGGCACATCTACGTCTGTGTGCCCGACCGTCACCTGATGGTCGCCGACGGTCACATCCTGCTTTCGGAGGGCCCCACCGAGAACGGCCGCCGTCCGGCGGTGAACGCGCTCTTCCGTTCAGTCGCACTGTCTTTCGGGCCTCACGCCGTCGGCGTGCTGCTGTCGGGGGTACTCGACGATGGCGTGCTCGGCGCCGCGGCCATCCGCTCTCGGGGCGGCACCACGATCGTCCAGCGTCCCGACGACGCGATGTTTCCGGCGATGCCCACCAATGCCATCGACGCCGGGGTGGCCGACCACCAGGTGACGGCCAGCGACATCGGACCCTTGTTGATGAAACTGCTCGAGCGAGAGATCGAGGTCCGCGACATGGAACCGGACAACACCATGGATCTGGAGAACCGCATCGCCATGGGCCGCCGGTTCTCGACATCGTTCGACTCGGAGGAATTGGGCCCGCACTCGGGCTACGTGTGCCCCGACTGCAACGGTTCGCTCATCGAGGTCGGGCCGAGCAGCTACCGCTGTCGGGTGGGGCATGCTTGGACCGCCGACGCGCTGCTGAAGGCACGCGACGACGAGATCGAGGGCGCGCTGTGGGTGGCGCTGCGCAGCTTGCGCGAGAAAGCAAAGATGTCGCGGCGGCTGGCCGACACCGTCGGCCCCGGCGGGATGCAGGAGCGCTACCTTCAGACCGCCGAGGAGGCGGACCGCGCGGCGACGGTGCTCGGCGAGCAACTGGCGGTGACACCGGCTACGGGTGAATCCGGTGGCCTCTGACGAAAGTGTCCTGCGGGTGGCGGCCGAATCCGTGGGCGACGCGGTAGTGCTGCGGCCGACCGGGGTGCTGGACAGCAGCACATACCGACCCCTGCGCGACGCGATCATCAAGGCCGCACTCGAGGAACCCCATGGCGTCATCGTCGATGTCGCCGACCTCCAGGTGCCCGCGGAATCAGCACTCGCGGTGTTCACCAGCGCGCGGTGGCACGTCGACCGGTGGCCCGAGGTCCCGATCGTGTTGGTGTCCGAGTCCGCCCACGACCGCTCGGCTCTCGCGCGCAACGGGGTGACGCGGTACGTGCCTGTGCATCCGACGCTGTCCGGTGCGCTGGCCGCGGTGACCGGCGAACCCGCGACCTCGGTTCGCCGCCGGGCCCGCGCCGTACTGCTTGCCGAAGCAGCAAGCCTGCAGCGCACCCGCGAGCTGATTGCGCAGTGGCTGACGGCGTGGTCGATGCCCGAGCTGATTCCGACCGCCAAGGTGGTGGCGACCACGCTGGTGGAGAACGTGTTGCGGCACACCGAGAGCTGCCCCACGCTGCGACTCGAAGCCAAGGACGCGACGGTGACCGTCGCGGTCACTGATGCGGACCCCCGTCCGGCGGGGGTGCGTGAGAGCGTCGCAGCGTATGCGCAGCCGTCGGGGCTGCAGATCGTCGCCGCGCTGTGTCGCGCGTGGGGCAACACCCCCAACACGTCCGGCAAGGTGGTGTGGGCGGTCCTGGGTCCGGAGAACACGCTGTAGTAGGTATCGTCGGACAGACTCCGCGAGTACAGATGAACGGACAGCAATTGAACGAGCAACCTGACGAGGCGTTCGAGACGTTGCTGAACTTCATGCGTGACTCGCGGGGGTTCGACTTCACCGGCTACAAGCGCACCTCGTTGATGCGGCGGGTGCGGCACCGGATGACCCACGCCGGCTTCGAGAGTTACGAGGAGTACCTCGACCACCTACAGGCCAGCGCCGACGAGTTCAACGCGCTGTTCAACACGATTCTGATCAACGTCACGAGTTTCTTCCGCGACGCGCCGGCGTGGGACTGCATCCGCGACGAGGTGGTCCCGGCCATTCTCGCCGAACGCGGTCCCAACGATCCGATCCGGGTGTGGAGCGCAGGATGTGCCTCCGGCCAGGAGGCGTACACGACGGCGATGCTCCTCGCGGAGGCGATGGGGCCCGATGCCTTCCGGCAGCGGGTGAAAATCTACGCGACCGACATCGACGAGGACGCGCTGGCCGAGGCGCGCACCGCGAGCTACGAGGAACGTGCCGTCGAGTCGGTGCCGCCGGAGCTGCTGAGCATCTACTTCGAGAAGGTCAACAGCCGCTACGTGTTTCGCAAGGATCTCCGCAGAGCGGTGATCTTCGGCAGGAACGATCTGGTCAAGGACGCCCCGATCTCTCGCGCAGACCTTGTGATTTGTCGGAACACGCTGATGTACCTCAACGCGGAGACCCAGCGAAACGTATTGAGCCGTTTACATTTCGCGCTCGCGCCGCAGGGCACCCTGTTTCTCGGACACGCAGAGATGCTGCTGAGCCACAGCGACCGTTTCGCCCCGCTCAACCTCAAGCACCGGATCTTCAGGAAGGCGGCCGGATCCCACGCCGGTGTGCAGCGATATGACAACGGCAACGGCACCACCGCCAGCGAGCGCCACGGTGATCTGCCCGGCCTGGACCCGATCCGCGAACTGGCGTTCCGCGCGGGACCCGTCGCTCAGATCGTGGTGACCGGGGACGACACGGTCGCCATGATCAACCAGCAGGCGGAGTCGACGTTCGGGCTGTCGGCACGTGACATCGGCCGGTTGTTGCGCGACCTGGAGGTGTCCTACCGTCCGGTCGAACTGCGCGCATATCTCGAACAAGCCAAGGTCGAACGCCGGTCGGCCCGCATCCCCGATGTGCAGTGGCAGCGGCAGGGTTCCGATTCGGCGTGGTTCGAGATCCACGTCAACCCGTTGGTGGACAGCGACAACGGGCTGCTCGGCGTGTCGATCGTCTTCTTCGATGTGACGGCCACGCGCGCACTGCTCGACAAGGTGGTTCAGACCAACAGTCAACTCGAGGCAGCCTACGAGGAACTGCAGTCGACCAATGAGGAGCTCGAGACCACCAACGAGGAATTGCAGTCCACCGTCGAGGAACTCGAGACCACCAACGAGGAACTGCAGTCCACCAACGAAGAGCTCGAGACGATGAACGAGGAGTTGCAGTCCACCAACGACGAGCTCCACACGATCAACGACGCGCTGCGGGAGCGCAGTGTCGAACTGGGCGAAACCAGGATGTTCCTGGACTCCCTGGTGAACTCGATCCAGTACGGCATGGTCGTGGTGGACCGTGAGATGCGGGTGGTGCTGTGGAACCGCGGCTGCGTCGAACTGTGGGGGCTGCGGTCGGACGAGGCCGTGGGTTCGCCGCTGACCGCGTTGGACATCGGGCTACCCACCGAACAGGTGAAGCCACTGATCGGTCAGGCGTTCGTCGACCCCGACATCACTACCGAAACCACTGTAGAAGCCGTGAACCGCCGCGGCAAGACGACGCGAATCCGGGTGACCTGCACGGGATTCCACACCTCGGAGGGTTCGGTCACGGCGCGTTGCTATTGCTGGAGGCGCTGGCCTGACCCCGGTCACCCCTCGGTGTCCTCACAGCGCGCCGCCCACTCGTGGCGGTCCGCCGCCTCTCGGTGATGCTCGGCCAGGTCCTGATGGGCCTCGACCATGCGGTCGTCCGCCTGCAACGCCGCCTGCTCGTGGGCGGCCGCGGCCCGCAGGTGCGCCATGCCGGCCTCCCGGTGCCGTTCGGCCGCCGCACGGTGAGCTCGGCGGGCACGCTCAGCGGCCTGTTCGGCGCGCAACCGCGCCTGCCTCACCGAGTCCGTGGTCGGTGAACATCCATTGGTCAACTCGCGCATGCGTTCCCGTAGTTCCTCTGCCCGCCGGCGGGCGAGGTCGCGGCGGGCAACAGCGTCGTCGGTGTCGTGCGTCGTGACCACCTCCTGCCCGTGGACGAGATGCTGTCCAGAGTAGGCCGCGCCCGGCATACTGCGAATCAGCCGCGCAGCGTCGTGTGTGGGCTCTGCCCATAGGTCTGGCGATACAGCAGCGCGAATCGCCCGGTGTGGGCGAAGCCCCACCGTGCCGCGATGTCGGTCACCGTGTCGCTGCCGCGGTTCGCGGCCAGCAGCTCCTGATGGGCGTAATGCAGCCGCAGCCGGCGAAGGTATTGCAGCGGCGTGGTTTCCAGATGGCGGCGGAACATGTACTGCACGGCTCGCGGCGTGACATGCACGGCCTCCGCGATGTCGGCGAGCGCGATGTCGTTGGTGGCGTTCGCGTCGATAAATTCCATCGCCCGGCGCAGCAGGACCGGTTGGTGGTCGGTGCGGTCGTGCGGGGTCGGCTCCGACGTAGCCGTGTTCGGGAACGTTGCCAGCGTCACCGCAGCCAGCAGGCGGCAGGCATGCCCGACCACCAGTGGCGTGGCCACCGACCGGTCGGCGAGCAGGATGTCCCTGACGTAGCTGACCGTGCTCTTCCACGCCTGCGCCGCGGAGGTGTCGACGGGTTGCAGGCTGGTGAAGCGGATCGGCAGCGGCGCGTGACTGCTGGGCAGGCCGGCGGCTACCCCCGCAACCACCGCCGGATCGAGCAGCACCGCGGTGAGCCTGGCCTCGTCGAACCGTGCCCGATACGGCAGGTGCGGTTGCGCAAGGATGCCGATGTTTCCCGCACCCACCTCGGTGTGGGTGCCGTCGCAGGCGGTGGCGACCTGACCGCCCGCGGTCCAGATGCCGACCACCTTGTTCAGCGGGTCGGAGCGGACGTCCATGTGACCTGCCGTGTACAACTCGTCGATCGCCAACGAGCCGGCAGTTGTCCTGGTGTGGGTGAGGACGGGCCCTTCCCAGCGCGGAGGCAGTCGGCGACTGGGCCGCAAGGCGACGCCGTACGTATCCTCGAGAAATTCGTCGGCGTCGGCGGGGCCGGTGATCTCGACGTGGGAACGTTCGAACTTGCGGGTCTCAATGGTGGTCAATAGAGCTCACCTCGAAGGTGACGCTGTGGCGGGGCTGTCAGCTCAGACCCAGTGAGACAAGCCTACCCGCTTGAATGGTCACGAAACGAAGAAGAGGCCACTTTTCTCGCGGTGGGCGCGGTGTGGTCGACGATCTCCGGCAGCCGGATCGTGAACCGCGTCCGGCCCGCGCCGGATTCCGCCCGGATGGTCCCGCCGTGCGCCTCGACGATCGACGCGACGATCGACAACCCGAGGCCGAAGCTGCCGGCTTCCCGAGAGCGCGACTTGTCGGCGCGGACGAACCGCTCGAACAGATGGGGCAGCAGCTCGGAGGCGATGCCGGGTCCGTCGTCGCTGACTGTCACCTCGACGAACCCCGCAGGTCCAGGGTGCAGCGCGGCGGCCACCGTGGTGCCCGGCGGGGTGTGCACGCGCGCATTGGACAGCAGGTTCGCCAAGGTCTGGTGCAGCCGGGTCCGGTCGCCGCGCACCCAGACCGGGTACTCGGGCACGTCGGTCACCCACCGGTGCTGCGGCGCGGACACCGCGGCGTCGTTGACCGCGTCGACGACGAGGTCGCCGAGGTCGACGTCGGCGCTGTCGAGGTCTTGGCCCTCGTCGAGCCGGGCCAGCAGCAGCAGGTCGGCGACCAGTGAGTTCATCCGCTGGGTCTCGGCTTCGATCCGCGCCAGCGAGTATTCGGTGGTTTCCGGCAGCACCGCGCTGTCCTGCCGGGTGAGTTCGGCGTAACCGTGGATCGCGGCCAGCGGGGTGCGCAGTTCGTGGCTGGCGTCGGTGATGAACTGGCGCATCCGCCGGTCGGAGGCGGCGACGTCGGCCAATGCGCGCTCGACGTGGTCGAGTAGCCGGTTCAGGGTGTCGCCGACGAGGCCGACTTCGGTGCGCGGGTCGGTGTCGCCGGTGGGCACCCGGGGTGTGATCGCGTGGTGGTCGCGGTCGAGCGGCAGCGTCGCCACCTCGGCGGCGGTGGCCGCGACCCGACGCAGCGGGCGTAGCGCGTATCGCACGATCGCGACGGTGCTGAGCGCGGTGATCACCAGCGCGAGCACCGTCATCCCCGCGACGATCGCGGTCTCGCGCATCATCGCGTCCCACGCCGGTGCCCGCGACACCGCGGTCACCAGCATTTCGTCACCGTCACCGGGCCGGCTCTCCATCCGGTACCAGCCCAGTTCCGGCAGCTTGACGGTGTGCGGTCCGGCTGTGTCCCAGGACATTCGGCCGATCGCGTCGACCACCGCCGGCGGTGCGGGCACCGCATCCCCGTCGATGAAGTGCGCCGAGTCGACCACCGTGCCGTTCTGAATCAGGGCGACGACGTTGTCCGGCGCCTGCCCGATCAGATGGGTCAGCGGTTTCATTGCGCCGGGCGGCGGCAGCTCACCGTTCTGCAACGGTGTGGTGCGGTATTTCGTCAGCGACTGGCTGAAACCCTCGGCGCTGGTGGCCAATTGCGAGTCGATGATGCCCAGCACCGAGGAGCGCAGGCTCACCACCGACATCGTCCCGAACGTCACCAGCGCGAGCATCACCACCGCCGAGACGCCGACAACGAGTTGCCGTCGCAGGGTCCAGCTCTGCCAGATCCGTTTCACCCTGGCGGCCTGAGCATGTATCCGACGCCGCGCACGGTGTGGATCATCGGCTCGCGGCCCGCGTCGACCTTCTTGCGCAGATAAGACACGTACAGATCCACGATGCTGGACCGCCCGCCGAAATCGTAGTTCCACACGCGGTGCAGAATCTCTCTGCGGCTCAACGCCTTACGCGGGTTACGCATCAGGAACCGCAGCAGTTCGAACTCGGTGGAGGTCAACGCGATCGCTGTGCCGCCGCGGGTCACCTCCCGGCTGGCCCCGTCGAGCACCAGGTCGCCGATCCCCAGCGACTCGTCGTCGGCGGGTGTCATGTACGCCGACCGGCGCAGCAGGCCCCGCAACCGCGCGACCAGTTCCTCGAGCGAGAACGGCTTGGTCATGTAATCGTCGCCGCCGGCGGTCAGCCCGGTGACGCGGTCGGCCACCGAGTCGCGCGCGGTGAGGAACAGGGTCGGCGTGTAGGCGTCCTCGGCGCGGATCTGCGCCAGCACTCCGAGCCCGTCCATGTCGGGCAGCATGATGTCGAGCACCATGACGTCGGGGGTGTTGGCCCGGTACTTGTCGACGGCCTCGGCGGCGTCGTGCGCGACGTCGATGTCCCAGCCCTCGTACTGCAGCGCCATCCGGACCAGGTTGGTGAGCGCGCGTTCGTCGTCGACGAGCAGCACCCTGATCGGCGACCCGTCGGCGCGGTACATCCGGGGCAACTGCCCCAGGATCGCGCGCCGCGGCCCGTGCTCGCTCACCGAGGTCATGGGTCCATTGTCGCGGGCCGACGGCCCGCTGACAGCGTCCTCATAGAAACTTCATATGAGAGCCGGTCTTACTGGCAAGACAGGAAAACCTTCCCGGTGACAGGCGAACTCTCACCCCTCGGCGATTATCCGGGCGGCCCCTGATCGAGACGATGAATGGGTCCTTCACACCACTGACCCGAGGAAGCACCATGGTCGCGACAGCAACTCCCATCCACGAGCGGACCGTGCGGCTGCGTCCCGGCGACCTCCCAGTGCGTCCCGCGCGGATCGACGCGAAGACGACGCGGATCGCCCGCCCTCTGCCGAAGGCCATCAGCGCCTTCGACGGCAAGACCGTGCGGCTGCGCCCGATCAACATCGGGACCGTCGCCAGGACGGTCCGTCAGCGCTACGTGGATCTGGCCGCGATCCAGGCCCGCCCCACCAAATGGGACATCGCCCGCGTACTGCTGGTGCTGGCGCTGGCATCGATGCCGATCCTGGGCATCTCGGTCGACGTGTTCGGGCTGGTTCCGCAGCACGTGACATCAGTGGTGCTGATCGCGCTGTGCGCGGTGCTGGGCGCGATCATCACGTTCGCGCCGCACCGCATCGACATGATCGTCGGGCGCGGCCTGATCGCCGGCATGGTGGCGTGCATCGTCTACGACGGGGCCCGCCTGTTCGCGGTGCACGTGCTGGACCTGATGGGCGACTTCATCACCGTGATGGGGTCATGGGTGACCGGCGAACCCGACACCGTGGGCAGCGCCGCGGTCGGCTACATCTGGCGCTACATCGGCGACGGTGGTGGCCTGGGTGTCGCGTTCTTCATCGTCGCGTACGCGCTGGGCATCGACCGGTGGTCCAACGTGCGGGCGGTGCTGGCAGCGGTCGGCTTCGCGGTGTTCCCGACCTGGGCCGGGCTGATGGCGACGGTGGCGCTGGCGCCGCACGGGGAGGAGATGATGTTCCCGCTGAACGCCGCCACGGTCACGATCACGTTCGTCGGCCACGTCATCTTCGGCCTGGTGCTGGGGCTGGCGTTCCTGAAGGCGCCGCGCGGCGGGGCCCATCGCGAATGGCCGTGGCCGCCGCTTCTGGAGACGTTGCGGCGCAAGCGCTCCTGACCGTTCACCGCTCACGGACCTCCTGTCTGGGTCAGAATCTGGCTCAGAGAGGAGGTCCGCATGTCGTCGCACCTGGAAGTCTCCAAGCCGTCGGGCCGCGAGCTCATCCCGTTGTCCGGGCAGCGCGTGACCCTGGGCAAGGCGTCGAGCAATGCGGTGTCCCTCGATCACGACGAGACCGTGTCGCGGTTGCACGCGGTCTTCGAGAACCTCGGATTCGCTTGGTCCATCCGCGATTTGGGCAGCCGCAACGGCACCTACCTCAACGGCGAGAAGATCACCGCCGAGCGGGTGCTGCGCTCCGGCGACGAGGTGCGGGTCGGCAAGTCCCGCATCGTTTTCTGGGAGGTCAGGGACAGCGGCGACGGCCGGCTCGACGAGGAGACGGTGACCGCCCAGCCGATCGAGGCGCCCCCGCGAATCACCCGCCGGGAGCTCGACGTGCTGGTGGTGCTGTGCCGCCCGCTGGTGTCCGACGACCCGTTTCCCGAGCCGGCGTCGGTGCGCCGGATGGCAGGCGAGCTGTACGTCACCGAGGCGGCGGTCAAGCAGCACCTGCAGAACCTCTACGACAAGTTCGCCATCCCCGCCGAGGGGGACCGCCGGGTCCGGTTGGCCAACGAGGCGCTGCGCCGCGGCGCGGTCACGCTCGCCCAGCTGCGCGCTACGTGAAGTCGAGGGCCTCGACGGTCGCGACCGCGCCTTCGTGCGTGGGCCGGTCGGCGCCGCCGATGCAGTACACCGCCGACCCGACCGCGGCCACCACCTGCCCGTGTACGGGGGTGTTGATCGGCGCCGCCGTGCGCCACTTGCCGGTGGCGATGTCGTACATCTCGACGGTGGCCAGCACCCGCGTCGGTTCCTCGCCGCCGACCACGACGACCCGACCGTCGATGAACGCCGCGCCGTAGCTTCCGCGCGGTGTCGGCATGTCCGGCAACCGATCCCAGTTGCCCGACACCGGGTCGAACCGCTCGAACGCCGCCGAGTTCTCGTCGGCGCTCAGGAACCGCCCGCCGACGGTGTAGACGTAGGTGCCGTCGGACACCGCCGCGAGATGTTCACGCGGAGTCGGGATGTCGGCGGCCTGCGTCCACGACTTGCCGTCGAAAACCTCGGTCTGCGGGACGAGTTGGCGGTTGTTCTGCCCGCCGACGACGACGAGCTTGTCCCCCACGACGGCGGCCGCGGGTGCGGCCCGCCCGTGGGTGAGCGGCGGGAGCTCCTCCCACTTGTCGTTGCGGAACACGAAGACCTTGTTCGACGCCTCCGCGAGGTTGTCGCTGGCGCCGCCGATGACCACCATCTCACCGCGGTAGGTCGTCGCGGTGGCGTGGTGCAGCGGGATCGGCAGCGGTGGGCGCTGCTGCCACGCGCCGGTGCGGGTGTTGAAACTCTCGACGGTGGCCAGCGTCTCGCCGTGCTGCATGCCGCCGGCGATCCAGATCTCGTCGCCGAGCACGGCCCACGCCATCATCAGCCGCTCGGTCGGCGCGTTGGGCAGCATGCGCCACTGCGCCGCCGGTTGCGGTCTGCGCGGCGCCAGTTTCAGCGCTTCGGCCGATGAGGTGATCTGGGTGTCGCCGGGGCCGGTCGAGCCGCCGATCGCGTAGACGGTTCGGCCGACACCGGAGACCGCCATCCCGTGGCGTGGGGTGCCCAGATCCGGCAGCCCGTTCCAGGACTGCGTCGCGAGGTCGAGCGCGACGACGCTCTTGAGCACCTGCCCGCCCGCGACGCCGCCGGCCACCACCAGGCGTCCGTCCGCGACGGCGATACCGAAATCGCTTCGCCGACCGGGCAATTCGGACAGCGTGGTCCACTTGTCGGCCGCGGGGTCGTAAGTCTCCACCGTCGCCAGGTCGGCTGCGCCGTCGCTGCCGCCGACGGCGTAGACCAGCTCGCCGTCCGACGCTCCGCCCAGCAGTTGGCGCGGGGTGGGGATCGGCGCGCCGAGCGTCCACGCGGTGCCGTCGAAGATCTCGGTGGTGGTGAGCAGCTTGCCCGCGGCGTCGACGCCGCCGGCGACGATGATGCGGTCGCCGACCACCGCCGCGGCGGCCGCGGCGCGGGGCTGCAACAGCGGCGGCAGCGCGGTCCAGCGGCTGTTCACCACGCGCCACACCTGGTCGGTGGCGACCTTGGTATCGGCGCCCTCGGACCGCCAGCCGCCGAGCACCACCGGGGTGCCCTGCCACGTCACCGCCATCGCGTGCTGGACGGGCACCGGGAGGTCTTCGCCACCCTTCCAGCTGTCGATGGCCGGGTCGTAGCCCTCGTGTTGCGCGCTGGCACGGTCGTCGGCCTCCAACCCGCCGAACACCCAGATGGTGCCGTCGGCCTCGGTGGCGGCGACCGCGTCACGCGCGACGCGCGCGTTGGCGATGGGCCGCCACTGGGGTTGGGTGTCGGCGACGCGGGTGGTGGTCGGGGCGGCCTCGCCGCCGCCGCTGTCCCGGGTCGACGCCACCAACACCCCGCTGATCACCAGCAGCAGCACCGCGATGACGGCACCCGAGACGAGCAACACCCGCTTGCGGTCACGCTTGGGCGGCGGGGGCGGATCGGGTGGCGGCGCCGACGGCGGGACCTGCACGGCCTGCCATGGCAGGCTCGACGCGCTGATCGACGCGGTGTGCGCGAACATGTTCGACGGCGGTGGTGCGCCGACCGGCAGCTCCTGCTCCGATTCGGGCTGACCGCTCAACTCCGACAACGGAATCGCTTGCGTGCCACCGGTCTGCTCGAGGTGACCGCCGGGCTCGCTGAGCGCCATGGCGTCGGCGGCCAACCCGTTGTGCCGCTGCGCCAGCTGCAGCACGCGGCCGAACTCGGCCGCCGACGGGTACCGGTCCGCGGGTTCCTTGGCCATCGCCTTCTCGATCGCGGCGCAGACGTCGGCGGGGATGCCTGCGGGCCGCAGATCGGGCACCGGGGTGTCGGTGATGCGCAGATAGTGCGCGATGAGGTCCTCGTCGGCCTTGCGTTCGTGCGGCGGGCTGCCGGCGATCAGCGCGTAGATCGTCGCGCCGAGGGAGTACATGTCGGCGGCGACGGTCGGCGGGCTGCCCGCGAGCACCTCGGGTGCGGTGTAAGACAGTGTGCCGGTGAAGAATCCGGTGACGGTCTTGTAGCCGCCGGCGATGCGGGCGGTGCCGAAGTCGCTCAGTTGCGGTTCGCCGTAGTCGTTGACGAGCACGTTGGCGGGTTTGATGTCGCGGTGCAGTGTGCCGGTGCGGTGCGCGGTTTCCAGTGCGCCGCACAGTTTCACGCCGATGCGCAGCGCCTCGGGCCAGGCGATGCGGCCCTCCCGCCGAACCCGCTCGGCGAGCGAACCCGCTGCGTGGTACGGCATCACGATGAAGGGCCGGTTGGTCTCGGTCATCCCGACCTGAAGGATGTTGACGATGTTCGGGTGCCCGGACAGCCCGCCCATCGCGACGCCCTCGCGCAGGAAACGCTCGCGGTCGTCGTCGTCGAGGTCGGAGGCCAGCACCTTGATCGCGACGCTGCGGCCCAGCGACGTCTGGTGGCAGCGATACACCACGCCGCCCCCACCGCGGCCCACCTCGACGGCGTCGACGAACCCGGCTTCGGCCAGTTCAGCCGCTATTCCGCCGCCCATTCCTCTGCCCCTCCGGTGGATACATCGCCTAAAGGTACCGAGCAAAGTTTCGGAAAAGATGAAATTGGCTTTTCGCGGCGCGGTTCGGCGGTAGCCCGGCGCGGGCGTGATGTTTGCACTTTCCGCACGTCGGGTAACACGGTGCCGCCCCTCGCCCGTCGTCTCAGGAGCGTCGCCGATGAGTGCCACCGACACCGACACCGCACAGCCGGACGACGCGCGGGCGAAGACACCGGGACAGCTGACCGGCGCGGTGGTCATCGTCGCGGTGGTCTCGGCGGTGTCGGGCATGCTCTACGGCTACGACACCGGGATCATCTCCGGCGCGCTGCTCCAGATCACCAAGGACTTCGGCATCGAGGAAGCCTGGAAGCAGGTCATCGCGGCCAGCATCCTGCTCGGCGCCGTGATCGGCGCGCTGGTGTGCAGCTATCTGTCGCAGCGTCGCGGCCGCCGGGGCACGCTGCTGATGCTGGCCGTCGTGTTCGTCGTCGGTGCGCTGTGGTGTGCGGTCGCGCCGAATCCGTTGATCCTGTCGCTCGGCCGCTTGGTCCTCGGTTTCGCGGTCGGCGGGGCCACCCAGACCGCACCGATGTACGTCGCGGAGCTGGCGCCGCCCAAGTACCGGGGCCGGCTGGTGTTGTGCTTCCAGATCGCGATCGGCGTCGGCATCGTCATCGCCACCATCGTCGGCGCCTCGGAGTCGATCCCGTGGCGGTGGTCGATCGGCGCGGCCGCGGTGCCCGCCGCGATCATGCTGGTGCTGCTGCTGCGGTTGCCGGAAAGCCCGCGGTGGCTGATCAAGGACGACGACCGCGACACCGCGCGCGAGGTCCTCGAGCGGGTGCGCCCTGACGGCTACGACGTCGACGCCGAACTCGACGAGATGGCCGAGTTGACGCGGCGCGAGGAGACCGCCAAGACCCGCGGCTGGCCCGGGCTGCGGGCGGCGTGGGTCCGGCCGGCGCTCATACTCGGTTGCGGCATCGCGATTTTCACTCAGCTCAGCGGCATCGAGATGATCATCTACTACTCGCCGACCATCCTGACCGACAACGGGTTCGACGAGTCCGTCGCGCTGCAGGTGTCGGTGGCGCTCGGCGTGAGCTACCTCGTCGCGCAGCTGGTCGGGCTGTCGATCATCGACCGGGTCGGCAGGCGACGTCTCACGCTGATCATGATCCCCGGCGCTGCGGTCAGCCTGTTCGTCCTCGGCACTCTGTTCGTCACCGGCAACAGCGGCCGCGACTCGGTGCCCTTCATCATCGCCTGCCTGGTGGTGTTCATGTTGTTCAACGCGGGCGGACTGCAGCTGATGGGGTGGCTGACGGGTTCGGAGACCTATCCGCTGGCGGTGCGACCCGCGGGCACCGCCGCCCAGTCCGCGGCGCTGTGGGGCACCAACCTGCTGATCACGCTGACGCTGCTGAGCCTGATCAGCGGCATCGGCGTCGGCCCGGCGATGTGGCTGTACGGCCTGTTCAACGTCGCCGCTTGGATTTTCGTGTACTTCCGGATGCCCGACCTCACCGGCCGCAGCCTCGAGGAGATCGAGCGCAAGCTGCGCGACGGCAAGTTCCGTCCCGCCGACTTCGCGCGCTGACCCGGGCGGTCATACTCGTGCGGTGATCACCGTCGACGAGATCTCGGTCGCCGATCCGGCGGATGCGTGGCGGCGCGCGGGTTTCACCGTCGACGCCGACGACGTGTGCCGGGTCGGTGGTGTCCGGATCCGGTTGGCCGGACCCGGGTCCGGGATCACCGGATGGGCGCTGCGCGGCGCGCGGGGGCCGGAGCTCGACGGCATTGCGACGACGGTGTCCGACGCGCCCGTGGCAGAACCTGCCGAGCATGCGAACGGCGTCGTCGCAATCGATCACGTCGTGGTGCTCTCCCCCGACCTGGCGCGGACGGTCGCATCGTTCGGGGCGGCCGGCGCGGAGCCGCGCCGGGAACGCGACACCGAGCTGGGCGGCCGGCCGATGCGCCAGATCTTCTTCCGGTTCGGCGAGGTGATCGTCGAGGTCGTCGGCGCTCCGGACGTGGCAGGTGACGGGCCGTCGTCGCTGTGGGGCATCACGTACGTCGTCGCCGACATCGACGCCACCGCAGCCTATTTCGCCGACCGCACGGCGCCGGTCAAGGCCGCGGTACAGTCGGGACGACGGATCACGACGCTGCGGCACCGGGACCTCGGCATGTCGGTCCGGACGGCGATGATCTCGGCGCCTATCCTCTGACCGTGAGCGACGATCCCGTGGTCATCCACACCGACGGCGGCTGCCGCCCCAATCCGGGTCCCGGCGGTTGGGGTGCGGTGCTGCGCCAGCGTGAGCATGTCCGCGAGATGTTCGGCGGCGAGGCGGGCGCGACGAGCAACAACCGCATGGAGCTGACCGCGCCGATCATGGCGCTCGAGGCGCTCACCCGCCCGGTCTCGGTGCACCTGTACACCGACAGCACCTACGTGCGCAACGGCATCACCAAGTGGGTGTTCGGCTGGGAACGCAACGGGTGGCTGACCGCGGCCAAGCAGCCGGTGAAGAACGCCGACCTGTGGCGGCGGCTGCAGATCGCGTGCGCACGCCACCGCGTCGAGTGGTTCTGGGTCAAGGGCCACTCGGGGATCGCCGACAACGAACTGGCCGACCAATTGGCGACGCGGGGTCTGCAGGAGGCGCTCAGCGGATCGCCCGCACGAATGACGCGATAGCGCTGCCGATCTCGTCGGCGCTGTCCTCCTGCAGGAAATGCGTTCCCGGCACGGTGATCTCGGTCTGGTTGGGCCAGCTGCGCACGATGTCGAGGATGCGTTGCTTGCCCTGGATCACGCCGGGCTCCGCGCGGACGAACAGCTTCGGCACATCGCTGGTGGCCAGCCAGGCGTCGAACTCCTCGATGACCCTGACCACCTCGGCGGGTTCACCGGCCAGCGGGACATCGCGCGGCCACGACAGCGTGGGCCGCCGGTCCTCGCCGGGGTTGAGAAACGGCCGGCGGTAGTAGTCCATCTCTTCGTCGCTGAGCGGGCGCATCACGATGGACGGCAGCACGCCCTCGATGAAGACGTTGTTCTCCAACACCATCGCCTCCCCTTCCGGGGAGCGGAAACCGCGGAACATCTGCGCGACCTCGTCGGGAAAGTCATCCCATTCCATCGGCACCGACACGGTTTCCATGTGCACGATGCCGGCGACGCGGTCGCGGTGCTGGTTGGCCCAGTCGAATCCCAGGGCTCCACCCCAGTCGTGCAGGACGAGGATGACGCGGTCACCGAGATCGAGTGCGTCCCAGAGCGCGAACAGGTAGTCGCGGTTCTCGTGGTAGTGATAGCTGTCTGGGCCGGGATCATCCAATTTGTCCGAACCGCCCATGCCGATCAGGTCGCACGCGACGAGCCGGCCGAGCCCCTCCAGATGCGGCATCACGTTGCGCCACAGGTACGACGAGCTCGGGTTGCCGTGCTGGAACACGATGGCATCGCCGTGGCCCTCGTCGATATAGGCCATCCGCTTGCCGTTGATCTCCTGATACTGCAGCTGGCCGTACGGCTTGGCTCCGGGCATCACGCGCTCCTCTCGGCGGCGAAGTCCTGGCAGGACGCCATCAGCTCCGCGACGTATTCCTTGATTTTCTGAATGGTGTCCTGACTGTTCGTGCGAGGTGATCCGCCGTCGAACGGCGGCGCCGGGTCGTACTCCAGGAGCAGTTGTGCATAGCGCGCCGTCTCTTCGTCGAACAGTTCGGCGAGCAGCATCAGGGCGAAGTCGATGCCCGCGGTGACCCCGCCGCCGGTGATGCGGTTGCGGTCGATGACGACGCGGTCCTCGGCGGGTATCGCGCCGAAGAAGGGCAGCGCGTCCAGCATCGACCAGTGTGTCGTCGCCCGGTAGCCGTCCAACAATCCCGCGGCGCCCAGCACCAGCGAGCCGGTGCAGACCGACGTGACGTAGCGTGCCCGGGCTCCTCGGGTCGCGAGGAAGTCGGTGATCTGCGGGTCGCGCATGGCGTCTGCGGTGCCGTTGCCGCCCGGAACGAAGACGACGTCGTAGTAATCCGCTGCTTCCGAGAGCTTTTCGGTCGCGCGGAACGGCGCGCCGCTGTCGGAGAAGAACTCGTCGGTGGTGGAGCCGAGGAGATGCACGTCCGTGTGTGCGCGAAGTGTCTCGTAGGGCCCGATGAGGTCCAGCATCGTCAGGCCCGGGAACGGGATCATCGCGACGCTGGGCCGCCAATTCGCTTGTGCCACAGTTGTCCCTTTCGAAGGCTGGCTCGAATGTAGCGCGCACCCTCGGAGACCGACACTGGCCAGATGGCCAATGACCGCCAGGATATTGCCGACTGTGCCGACTAGGTCGGCGACTCCCACGTGACTTCGTCGGGCTCCTTGTCGGGACGCAGCCCCCGCCAACTCGCTTGCCGCAGACGGTCATCGGAGGTGCGTTCGCTGTAGCGGACCTCGCCGACGAGTTCGGGCCGCACGAACGTCACCCCCTTGGCGTCCTGGCGCGGCAACCGTTCGTTGAACGGGCTCTCGTCGGTCTCCAGCGGCTTGAGCGTGGCCTTGAGCGACGCCAGCGCCTTGTCGGTGAATCCGGTGCCGACCCGGCCGACGAACTGTAGTCCACCCTCGGCGGGGATCCCGAGCACCAACGCGCCGATCCCGCTGGACCGGCCGCCCTCACCCTGGCGCCAACCGCCGATGACGACCTCCTGGGTGTTCCACAGCTTGTCCTTGATCCACGACGACGACCGCCGCCCCGGCTGGTAGGTCGAGTCGCGTTTCTTGGCGACCACACCCTCCCACCGTTGTGCGCGTGCGTATTCCAGCGCATCCGGGCCGTCGCCGGGCAGCGTGTCCTTGACGATCACACCGCCGCCCTCGGCGAGCGCCTCCAGCAGTCGGCGACGGTCGGAGTACTTGGCCTTGAGCAGCGATCGCCCGTCGAGGTGCAGGATGTCGAAGGCCCAGTACTCGACGCGCGTGGAGCGCGCGCGGTTCTGGATCTCCGAGAAGCTGGGCACGCCGTTCTGGTCGAGCGCCACCGCCTCACCGTCCAGGATCACGTGGTGGTCGGCGAGATCGGCTGCCAGAGCGGCGAATTGCGGGAACTCGGCGGTGACGTCGCGGCCCCGCCGGGAGCGCAGGCTGAGCTCGCCGTGGCGGGCCTCGAGCAACACGCGGTACCCGTCCCACTTGCCTTCGAACGCCCACTGCGTGGCCTTCAGCTTGGCGATCGAGCCCTCGGTGGCGAGCATGGGCTGGAGATCGCCGACGGTCGCGGGCCCCGGCTGTTCCTTGGTGCGGTGCGCGATCCAGTTCTTGCCGTTCGTCTGGATCAGCGCGTAGCGGCCGGTGACCTTCTTGCCGTGCAGCGTGATGATCACCTCGCCCTTGTCGGGCCCGTTGCGGTCGAGCGGCTTTTCGTCGTTGACTCCCGGGTCGCGGAACTTCTCGGCCTCGTAGGTGCCCGAATCCCAGACGATCACCTTGCCGCCGCCGTACTCGCCTCGGGGGATCTCACCTTCGAAGGTGCCGTATTCGAGCGGGTGGTCCTCGGTGTGCACGGCCAGATGGTTGACCGACGGGGTGTCCGGCAGGTTCTTCGGGATCGCCCAACTGACCAGCACCCCATCGCGTTCCAGCCGGAAGTCGTAGTGCAGCCGGCGGGCGTGGTGCTCCTGGATGACGAAGAAGTCGTCGTTGCCGGTGATCGGCGCGGTGTTCGGCACCGGCTCGGGCGTCTTGCCGGCATCGCGCATGCTGCGGTACGTCGACAGCGCGTCGGCGACCGGTGCGTCGGCGTCCATGTCGGCCAACAGGTCCCCGTCGCGGTCGAGGCGCTCGAGCACCTCGTCGAAGCGCAGATGCCTCAGGTCGGGGTCTTCGATCTCGTCCCAGGTGCGCGGCGCCGCGACCGTCGGCTCATCGCGGCCGCGCAGTGAATACGGGGCGATGGTCGTCTTGTTGCCGTTGTTCTGGCTCCAGTCGACGAACACCTTGCCGGTGCGCAGGCTCTTGGTCATGGTGGCCGTCACCCGCTTGGGCATGGCCTTCTCCAACTGGACCGCGATGCGGCGAGCCAGCACCGACGCGCCGCTCGAGCTGATCGGCTTCTCCAGCGGCACGTACAGGTGCAGGCCCTTGCTGCCGCTGGTCAACGGGAACGTGGTGAGCCCGATGCCGGTGATCAGCTCACGGACCTCGTGTGCCACCTCGCAGAGCTGCCGGAACGTGACCCCTTCACCGGGGTCCAGATCGAACACCACGCGGGTGGCCAGTCCCGGCGTCTGCTCGGCGCCGCCGTCGCGGCTCCACGTCTTGACGAAACGCCATTGCGGCACATGCACTTCCAGCGACGCCTGCTGCGCGATCCACGCCAAGGCCTCGGCGCTGTTGATGATCGGATAGGTGGTGGTGCCGGACTTGTGCGTGATCGACCCGCGCTCCAGCCAGTCCGGCGCCGACGACGCGAGCTGCTTCTCGAAGAACGAGGACTCCTCGACACCGTTGGGCCACCGCTTGCGGGTGCACGCCCGGCCCGCGATGTGCGGCACCATCGCCGCGGCGACGTTGACGTAGTAGTCGAACACCTCCGCCTTGGTGGTGCCGGTCGCCGGGTACAGCACCTTGTCCGGGTTGGTCAGCTTGACCCGGCCGAAACGATCCACAGTGTGAACGTATACCCGCTGATAGCGTGAATCCGTGGTGAGAGTGATCGCGGCGGTGCTGATCGCGCTGGTCTCGGTGGTCGCGGCGCCGCACGCCGCGGCCGACCCGGAGGACCTGGTGCCGTACTGCTCCGGCGACCAGACGCCGATGGACAACAACTGCCGACCGATGGCGCATCAGGAGTTCACCCACGGCTCGGGGCTGGACCCGAACCTGCCGAGTGGCCTGACGCCCGGCAGCGTCGCCGCCATCAACGACTGAGCCCCGAGCGGCCAGTTACGCGACGTTTTCCGTGTCTTACCGCGCGATAACTGGCCGTTCGGCGCGCGGGAACTAGTTGATGCGCTCCCCGGTCTCCGGGTGGAACAGGTGCACCGCACCTTCAGGGTGCCTGCGCACCCGCACCGTGTCGGCCAGTCGCGGCGCGCTGCGCGGATTGCAGCGCGCGACCAGTTCGACGCCGGACCCGGCATGGGTGTACACGTAGGCCTCGCTGCCCAGGTCCTCGACCAGGTCGACGACGACCTCGACGCCGCCGGACTCGGTGATCTCCAGCTGCTCGGGCCGGATGCCGAAGGTGACCTCCGACAGGCCGGCCTCGCTGAGCTTGGTGAGCTGGTCGCGCTCGAGTTCGAGCGTCGAGTCGCCGACCTTGACGCCGTCCGGCGCGATCGGCAGCGTCACCAGATTCATCGCGGGCGAGCCGATGAACCCGGCGACGAACGCGTTGGCGGGCTTGTCGTACAGATCGTTCGGCGAGGCGAACTGCTGCAGCTTGCCGAACCGCAGCACGGCCACCCGATCGCCCATCGTCATCGCCTCGACCTGGTCGTGGGTGACGTACACCGTCGTGGTACCCAGCCGGCGCTGCAGCGCGGCGATCTGCGTGCGGGTCTGCACGCGCAGCTTGGCGTCGAGGTTCGACAGCGGCTCGTCCATGCAGAACACCTGCGGTTCGCGCACGATCGCGCGGCCCATCGCCACGCGCTGACGCTGACCACCCGACAGCTTGGCCGGCTTGCGGTCCAGGAATTCGGTGAGGTCGAGGATCTTGGCGGCCTCCTCGACCTTGCGGCGCCGCTCATCGGCGGGCACGCCGCGCAGCTTGAGTGCGAAACCCATGTTCTCCGCGACGGTCTTGTTCGGGTACAGCGCGTAGTTCTGGAACACCATCGCGATGTCGCGGTCCTTGGAGGGCACGCCGACCATGTTCTTGCCGCCGATCTCGATGGTGCCCTCGTCGATCTCCTCGAGCCCGGCCAGCATCCGCAGCGCGGTGCTCTTGCCCGACCCGGACGGGCCGACCAGGACGATGAACTCACCGTCGGCGATGTCGAGGTTGAGCGAGTCGACCGCGAGCTTGTCCGAGCCCTCGTAGATGCACGACGCGTTGTTGTACGTGATTGATGCCATTGTGAGTTGACTCCTCTACTTGATCGCGCCGAACGACAGTCCGCGCACCAGCTTGTTCTGGGCAATCCACCCGCACAGGATCACGGGCAGCGCGGCCATGGTGGCGGCCGCCGACAGCACCGCCCAGTACTGACCTTCACCGGCGATGAAGCCGACGAGGTAGACGGGCATCGTCTGAGCGTTCACCGCGGTCAGGTTGACCGCGAAGAAGAACTCGTTCCACGCGAAGATCACGCAGATCAGCGCGGTCGCCGCGATGCCGGGCGACACCAGCGGCAGGATCACCTCGCGCACCGACCGCCACAGGCTCGCGCCGTCCAGGCTGGCCGCCTCCAGCAGTTCGCCGGGCACCTCGAGGAAGAACGACCGCATCATCCACACCGCGATCGGCAGGTTCATCGCCGTGTACAGCACGACCAGCGCCCAGATGTTGTCCAGCAAACCGATATTCGACACGATCACGTACAGCGGCAGGATCACCGCCACGATCGGCAGCATCTTCGTGCTCATGAAGAAGAACAACGCGTCCTGGGTCTTGCGCACCGGGCGCAGCGACAGCGCGAACGCCGCGGGTGTCCCCAGCAGCAGTACCAGAATCGTCGACAACCCGGTGGCGAACAACGAGTTCAGCATCGACGGCCCGATGCCCTGGTCGAACACCGCGCCGTACTGGTCCAGCGTCGGGGTGAAGAACAGTTTCGGCGGGCTGGTCGCCGCGTCACCCTCCTGTTTGAACGACGTCAGGATCATCCAGAACACGGGGAAGAAGAACCCGAGCCCGACGAGCCAGGCCACCACTCCCCACACGGAGAACTTGCCGGACTTCTTCTTGGGCTTGGCAACTGGTTCGGCTGCCGCCGTTGTCTTCTCGGTGCTCCCAACAACGGGGTGGGTAGTCATCTCTAGGCCGCCTCTTCCTTGCCGGTGAACGATTTGAAGATCAGTCGCAGAGCGAAGTTGGCGATGATGATCGTGAAGATGACCACCACGACGCCCATCGCCGCCGCCTGGCCCATGTCGAAGCCCAGGAACGCGCGTTGGTAGATGTAGAACGGCAGGTTCGCGCTCGCGATGCCCGGTCCGCCCTGCGTCATCATGTAGATCGCGTCGAAGGTGTTCATCAGGTAGATCGCACCGAGGACGACCCCCAGTTCGATGAAGCGCCGAAGGTGCGGCAGCGTCAGCTCCCGGAAGAGCGCGAACGCGCCGGCACCGTCGACTCGACCGGCCTCCAGGATGTCGCGAGGCATCGACTGGAGGCCGGCGAGGATCAACAGCATCATGAACGGCGTCCACTGCCAGATCAGTTCGACCATCACCATCGCCAGCGGGAACTGCCCGATCCAGTCGACCTTGCCGATCCCGACCAGCGACAGCACCCAGTTGAGGATGCCGTTGTTGGGATCGAGGATCGTGGTCTTCCAGATCAGCGCGGCGGCAACGGGTGTGACGAGGAACGGGGTGATCAGCAGGGTCCGCACGATGCCACGGCCGAGGAAGGCGCGGTCCAGCAGCAGCGCCAGCAACAGGCCGAAGAACGCCGACAGCAGCACCACGCCGACGATCAGGACCACCGTGTTGAACGCGACGGTCCAGAACTGGCTGTCCTTGGCGACCGTGACGTAGTTCTGCAGCCCGACGAACTCACGCGAGCCGGGCCGCACCAGGTTCCACGACAGCGTCGAGTAGTAGAGCGTGAACAGGAACGGGATCTGCGTGACGATGATCATGAAGATCAGCGCGGGCAGCAGCGGTCCACGGCGGCGCCACGCCTCGGCGCGGCTCACGCCGACGCTCTGCGCCTCGCGGATTTTTCGGACCCGTTCGGCCGCCGCGAGTTCGCCGGCATCGGCCTTGGTGTCAGCGGTTACGGTCATCACTTCTCCTGATAGGTGCGGCCGACGACCTCGGCGTACTGCTGGGCCTGGTCGAGCGCTTCGTCGACGGACTTCTGACCGGCGATCGCGGCGCTGATCTGCTGGCTCACCCGGGTGCCCAGATCCTGGAACTCGGGGATGCCGACGAACTGAATCCCGGTGTAGGGCACGGGTTGTACGGTCGGTTGATCCGGCGTGGCCGATTCGATCGAGCGCAACGTCAACGGCCCGTAGGACTGCGAGATCTTCTCGTACTCGGGCAGTTCGGTGTACGTCGAGGTCCGGCTGCCCGGTGGCACCCGCGCCCAGCCGAGCTTCTCGCCCACCAGCTTCATGTAGTCCTTGCTCGTCATCCACGAGATGAACTTCCAGGCGCCGTCGGGGTTCTTCGCCGCCTTCGGGATGCCCAACGCCCAGGTGTAGAGCCAGCCGGAGTTCGGCTTCTCGACGATGGGCGCCGGCAGGTAGCCGATCTTGCCGACCAGTTCGGGATACTCCTGCGGGTCCTCGAGCACCGACACCGCCGAGGTCGCGTCGTACCACATGGCCGTCTGCCCCTGGCCGAACAGGTTGGCGCACTCCTGGAAACCCGTTGCGGCCGCGCCGAGTTCGCCCGAGCGCTTGACCAGGTCGACGTAGAAGTTCACTGCCTCGCGCACCTTGGGACTGTTCAGCTGCGCGTTCCACTGCTCGTCGAACCAGCGCCCGCCGAACGTGTTGATCACCGTGTCCAGCGGTGCGAGCACCTCACCCCAGCCGGGCTTGCCGCGCAGGCAGATTCCGGCCCGGTCGTCGGTCTTGAGGGTGTCCGCCCACTGGGCGACCTCCTGCCAGGTGGGCTGGTAGTCCGGCGACTGGTCGACAGTGATGCCGGCCTGCTCGAACAGGTCCTTGCGGTACATCAGGAACGACGACTCGCCGTAGAACGGCACCGAATACATGTCGCCCTCGTAGGACAGCGATTCGCGCAGCGAGGAGATGAAGTCGCCCTCGTCGTAGCCGGGAGTCTGCGCGGCATACTCCGAGAGGTTGCGCAGCCAACCGTCTTTCGCCCACTGCGGGGTCTCGAAGTTGCTGATCATCACGACGTCGAACTCACTGCCGCCCATCGCCGCCGACATCGTGATCTTGGCGCGCGCCTGGTTCTCCGAGAGCGTGACGAACTTGAGCTTCGTCCCCGGGTTGGCGGCCTCGAACTCCGACGACAGGTCCCTGGCGTCGGTCATCTGCGAGTTCGACACCATGGCGATCGTGACCTCGTTGTCAGAGGCGCCCAAGCTGCCCGCACCCGAACAACCGGCGGTCAGCGTCAACCCCACGGTGGCCAGACCCGCGGCCAGTCTTCGTAGTGCTCTCACTTCACCTCACCTTTCACTGTGCGTATCACTGGCTCAACAGCCAATGGGCACAATCGATGTCACACACCAGCAGCTTGGCCAGCTTGCCGCGCAGGGCGCCGAGCGTGGCGTGATACTTCGTGGCGCCGCTCGAGATCAGCAGCGTCTTGTCGCAGTTGCGGATGTCTTCCAGCGGCACCGAGACGGCCCGCTGCTGCAGCTCGGTGACGACCGGCGCGCCGTGCGCGTCGAAGAACCGGCCGCCGATCTCGCCGACCGCGCCGAGCGACACCAACTCGTCGAGCATGCGGGTGTCGAGGAAGCTGCCCTCGAACAGCGTCGTCGACGTCGACACCGCGCCCACCCCGAAAAGCATCAGGTCGGCGTGCCTGCCCGCTTCCAACGTGCGGGAGATGACCGAGTCGTTGCGCATCGACGCCACCGTCGACGGGTCGGCGTACAGCGGCGCTGGCAGCCGTAATGTCGTGGCCCGCAACGTGTCACCGGCACGGGTGAGGATGAACTCGGTGCCGGTCTGGTATGCCGCCGTCGACATGGCGCCGTCGAGTTGCACCACCGCCCGGCAACTGGCCACGCCGGGCGTCAGCGCGCTGGCCACCGCGACCTGCTCGGGCCCCCAGGTGAACCCGAGCACATCGTCGGGAGACAGCCGGCGCATCAGCAGGGCGGCGGCGGCACGCCCGACGCTGGCGTACGACGCGGGCCGGCCGGGTGCGCCGATCTCCACGCCGTGGCCGGCCACCACCGCCTCGGTCAGCCCGAACCGCCGCTCGAGCTCGCGTTCCTCCTCGGCGTGCAGGTCCTCGGTCATCTCCGGCGGGACGGCCACCTCGATACGCACGAGCCCCTTGGCCTTCGCGCGGGCGACCAGGCGCCCGGCGGTGGGTCGCGAGACGCCGAGCCGCGACGCGATCTCGGCCTGCGTCAGCCCGTCGAGGTAGTACATGGTCGCTGCCCGCAGGGCCAGCCGGATGTCGTCGGGCGTCGAGCCGCTCCTGGCGACCGCCCCGGCAACTTCGCCGTTCGACCGTGTCACTGACCCTCCTCGGCTGAGCATATGCTCAGGGGTGCGAGTAGATGCTCATGACGTTAGCATGGTGAATGTGACGCACACAACACCTTTGCCGGACACCCGCATGCGGGCCGCGGTCCTCGTCGAACCTGGCCGAATCGAACTGCAGGACCGGCCGGTCCCCCGGCCCGACCCCGGTGACGTGCTGATCCGGGTGTCGTCGGTGGGGGTTTGCGGATCGGACACGCACTACTACCGGCACGGCCGGATCGGCGACTTCGTCGTGACCGCGCCGCTGGTGCTCGGCCACGAGGCAGCGGGCACGATCGTCGACGTCGGCGCCGGAGTCGACCCGGCGCGGGTCGGCCAGCGGGTCTCGATCGAACCGCAACGGCCCGACCCCGACAGCGAGGAGACCCGGCGCGGGCACTACAACCTGTGCCCGCACATGCGGTTCTTCGCGACCCCTCCCGTCGACGGCGCGCTGAGCGACTACGTGACGATCGGCGCCGAGTTCGCCCATCCGATACCGGACACCATGACCGACGAGGCCGCCGCGCTGTGCGAACCGCTGTCGGTCGGGATCGCCTCGATCCGCAAGGCGGGTGTCGACGGCAGATCCCGGGTCCTGATCGCCGGGGCCGGTCCGATCGGCATCGTGCTCACCCAGGTCGCGCGGGCCTACGGGGCCACCGACATCATCGTCAGCGACCCCGACGCAGCCCGGCGTGACCGGGCGCTGTCGTTCGGCGCGACCGAGGTGCTGGACCCGACCGCGGGCCCGCTGCCCGACCTCGGGGTCGATGCGTTCATCGACGCGTCCGGGGCGCAGTCGGCGGTCGCCGACGGAATCCGCGCCGTGCGGCCGGCGGGCAACGTGGTGCTCGTCGGGTTGGGCGCCGAGAACATGGAATTGCCGGTGCAGGTGATCCAGAACCGGGAACTGGTGCTCACCGGCGTGTTCCGCTACGCCAACACCTGGCCGACCGCGATCGCACTGGTCGAGTCCGGGCGCGTCGACCTCGACGCGATGGTGACCGCGCGGTTCCCGCTGGAGAGCACCGCCGAGGCACTGGACGCCGACCGCACACCCGGTAGCGTCAAGACGGTGGTGACCGTGTCATGAAGCTCGACAACTCCGCCCTGGCACAACTCGACATTGCCAAGCCCACCTACGACCGCTCCGAAATCTCGGTCGGCATAGTGCATTTCGGGGTCGGCGGCTTTCACCGGGCGCATCAGGCCATGTACGTCGACGCGTTGATGGAACAGGGCCTGGCCGCCGAGTGGGGCATCTGCGGGGTCGGGGTGATGCCCGCCGACCGCCAGATGGCCGAGGTGATGGCGGCCCAGAACGGGCTCTATACCCTGATGCTCGAGAAGCCCGACGGCACCCGCGAGGCGCGCGTCATCGGTTCGATCATCGATTACCGCTATGCCCCCGATGATCCGGAGGCCGTGATCGAACTGCTCGCGGCCCCGAGCACGCGCATCGTCTCGCTGACGATCACCGAGGGCGGTTACAACATCGACAACCTCGGCGAGGGCGTGACGGTGTTCGGTCTGGTCGCCGACGCCCTGGCGCGTCGCCGGGAGCGGGGCATCGGCTCACCGACGATCGTGTCGTGCGACAACATCGAGGGCAACGGTGACGTCGCGCGGTACGCGTTCACCACCCACGCCGACCGTGCGTATCCCGGTCTCGGCGAATGGATCACCGCGAACACGAAGTTCCCCAACTCGATGGTGGACCGGATCACCCCGGCGACCACCGCCGAGTCGATCGACGTCGTGGCAACCGAATTCGGGGTCGACGACCGCTGGCCCGTCGTCGCCGAGCCGTTCACCTCCTGGGTGCTCGAGGACGACTTCTGCGACGGTCGCCCGCCGTTCGAGGAAGTCGGCGTGCTGCTGGTCGACGACGTCACACCCTACGAGCTGATGAAGCTGCGCCTGCTCAACGCCAGCCATCAGAGCCTGTGTTACTTCGCTTATCTCGCGGGCTATCGGCTGGTGCACGATGCCGCCGGCGACCCGCTGTTCGCCGAGTTCCTGCAGGCCTACATGGACGACGAGGCTACGCCGACGCTCAAACCCGTGCCCGGCATCGACCTGCCCGACTACAAGCGCACGCTCATCGAGCGATTCGCCAACCCGGGCGTCAAGGACACCGTCGCCCGGTTGTGCTACGGATCCTCGGACCGCATCCCGAAGTGGCTGCTCCCGGTCATCAGGGAGAACCTCAAGACCGGTGTGCCGATCCGGCTGTCGGCGGCCACGGTGGCCAGTTGGGCGCGCTACGCCGAGGGCGTCGACGAGCAGGGCGAGCCGATCGACGTGCAGGACCAACTCGCCGACACGCTGGTCCCGCTGGCCCGCAGCCAGCGCGACAACCCGACCGCGTTCATCGAAAACACCGCGGTCTTCGGCGATCTCGCCGCCAGCGAGCGGTTCGTCGAGGCCTACGTATGGGCGTTGGAGTCGCTGCACCGCGACGGCGCGCGGACCACGCTGCAGGCGCTGATGAGCCAGGACACCGCATGACCGGGCGGGCCCTGGTGATCGGTGAAGCGCTGATCGACATCGTCGAGCGCGGCGGCGAGATCGAGGGCGAGTACGTCGGCGGCAGCCCGCTCAACGTGGCGGTCGGCCTGGCGCGGCTGGACCGCGACGTCGAGTTCCTCACCCACATCGGCACCGACGACCGCGGCCGCCGCATCGTCGACTACGTCGAAGCGTCCGGCGCGCAACTGGTTTCGGGCAGTACCACCGCACAGCGCACACCGACGGCCCGGGCCATGCTCGACGAACACGGTTCGGCCCGCTACGAATTCGACATCGACTGGCAACTCGCGGGCACCCCCGAGGTGGCGCCGCCGCTGGTCGCCCACAGCGGCTCGATCGCGACGATGCTCGAGCCGGGCTGCCGGGCCACCGCGGCGCTGCTCGACACCTACCATCCGTCGGCGACCGTGACGTTCGACCCGAATGTGCGGCCCGCCCTCGTCGATGACGAGACGGCGGTGCGCGGACGCATCGACCGGCTCATCGAACGGTGCGACGTGGTCAAGGCCAGCGACGAGGACATGTCGTGGCTCGACCCGGACCGGTCGCCCGAGCAGATCGCCCGGACGTGGCTGGCGCTGGGGCCCTCGATCGTCGCGGTGACGATGGGCGGGCAAGGGGCGTTCGCGGTCTGCGCGGCGGGCACGGTCCGGGTGCCCGCGTTCAAGGTCGACGTCGTCGACACCGTCGGCGCCGGCGATGCGTTCATGACCGGGCTGATCGATGCGCTGTGGACGCTCGACCTGCTCGGCGCGCAGCGCCGCCGCGACCTTGCGGCCATCGACACGGCGGCGCTGACCGAGGTCGTGCGCACCGCCGCGCTGTCCTCGGCGTTGACGGTGGCGCAAGCCGGCGCGCAATTGCCTGATCGAGCTACCCGCGATGCGGCCTGGAAATCAGCCATACTGGGTTGATGCGTTCCATATGGAAGGGATCGATCGCGTTCGGCCTGGTGAACGTCCCGGTGAAGGTGTACTCCGCGACGCAGGACCACGACGTGAAGTTCCACCAGGTGCACGCCAAGGACAATGGGCGCATCCGCTACAAACGGGTCTGCGAACTCGATGGTGAGGAAGTCGAGTACCGCGACATCGCCAAGGCCTACGAGTCCGACGACGGTCAGACGGTGATCATCACCGACGAGGACATCGCCACGCTGCCCGAGGAACGCAGCCGCGAGATCGAGGTCCTCGAGTTCGTGCCGGCCAGCGACATCGACCCGATGATGTATGACCGCAGCTACTTCCTCGAGCCCGAGGGCAAGTCGTCGAAGTCCTACGTGCTGCTGACCAAGACCCTCAAGGAGACCGACCGGGTCGCGATCGTCCACTTCGCGCTGCGCAACAAGACCCGGCTGGCGGCGCTGCGGGTGCAGGACTTCAGCAAGCGCGACGTGATGGTCATCCAGACGCTGCTGTGGCCGGACGAGATCCGCGATCCCGATTTCCCGGTGCTCGACAAGGAAGTCGAGATCAAGCCGGCCGAGCTGAAGATGGCCAGCCAGGTCGTCGACTCGATGACCGACGACTTCAACCCCGACCGCTATCACGACAATTACCAGGAACACCTCCACGAGTTGATCCAGGCGAAACTCGAAGGCGGCGAGGCGTTCACCACCGAGGAACAGCCGCAGGAACTCGACGAGACCGAGGACGTCTCCGACCTGCTGGCCAAGCTGGAGGCCAGCGTCAAGGCGCGGCGTGAGAGCGGCAAATCCGACGGCGACGGGGACAAGCCCGCCAAGAAGAGCGCCGCGAAGAAAGCCCCGGCCAAGAAGTCGGCGGCCAAGAAGGCCCCGGCCAAGAAGTCGGCCGCCAAGAAGTCCCCGGCGAAGAAGGCCGCCAAGAAGTAGTCGCGTAGGAGTAGGCCCTGCGGTCGGGGTCCCGGCACAGAAAACCCCGGGGCCCCTCGAGTCCCACCGATCAACGTTTTGCGGCGAGTCACCCGTACTTCTCCTGCAGAAGGCGTGCCGCTGCGACGTTTGTGATTGGCGAGGCGTGAATTAGAACGTGTTTCAGAAACCGCTCACGGGCGGTGCGCCTCCCTGCTACGGTTCGCCGGGCGAGGGAAGGATGCCGATCGTGATTCTTGACAGATTTCGGCTGGACGACCAAGTCGCGGTGGTGACCGGAGCGGGCCGCGGACTGGGCGCCGCGATGGCGGTCGCGTTCGCGGAAGCCGGTGCGGACGTGGTGATCGCGGCGCGCACGCAGTCACAACTCGAAGAGGTCGCCGGGCAGATCCAGGGCGTCGGACGCCGTGCGCACATCGTGGTGGCGGACCTGGCTCACCCCGAGGACACCGCCGCGCTGGCCGGCGCCGCCGTCGAGGCGTTCGGGAAACTAGACATCGTCGTCAACAACGTCGGCGGCACCATGCCGAACGCGCTGCTGAGCACGTCGACCAAGGACATGCGCGACGCGTTCACGTTCAACGTCGCCACCGCGCACGCGCTGACCACCGCCGCGGTGCCGCTGATGCTCGAGCACTCCGGCGGCGGCAGCATCATCAACGTCACCTCGACGATGGGCCGGCTGGCCGGCCGCGGATTCGCCGCCTACGGCACCGCCAAGGCCGCGCTCTCGCACTACACGCGGCTGGTCGCTCTCGACCTGTGCCCGCGCATCCGGGTCAACGCGATCGCGCCGGGCTCCATCCTGACGTCGGCGCTCGACATCGTCGCCTCCAACGACGAGTTGCGCGACCCGATGGAGAAGGCCACCCCGATGCGCCGGCTCGGCGAGCCCGCCGACATCGCCGCCGCCGCGGTGTATCTGGCCTCACCGGCCGGCAGCTACCTCACCGGCAAGACGCTCGAGGTCGACGGCGGCCTGACGTTCCCGAATCTCGACATGCCCATCCCGGATCTGTAGAGAGGATCTCCGATGACGATCAAGGTCGCCGCCATCGGCACCGGCAACGTGGGACGGCACGCGCTGGCCCAGCTGATCAACGACCCGCAGTACGAACTCACCGGCGTCTGGGTGTCCTCGGAGTCCAAGGCCGGTAAGGACGCGGGTGAGCTTGCCGGCCTTGATGTTTCGACCGGCGTCACCGCGACCACCGATCTGGACGCGATTCTCGCGGGCGCGCCGGACTGCGCTGTCTACACCGCGATGGCCGACAACCGGCTGCCTGAGGCGCTGGAGGACTACCGCCGCATCCTGGCCGCGGGCGTCAACGTCGTCGGCAGCAGCGCGGTCTTCCTGCAGTACCCGTGGCAGGTGCTGCCCGACGAGCTGGTCAAGCCGATCGAGGAGGCCACGCAGGCGGGCCAGTCGAGCGTATTCGTCAACGGCATCGACCCCGGCTTCGCCAATGACCTGGTGCCGCTCGCGCTGGCGGGCACCTGCCAGCGCATCGAGCAGGTGCGGTGCATGGAGATCATCAACTACGACACCTACGACAGCGCCACCGTCATGTTCGACGTGATGGGCTTCGGCAAGCCGCTCGACGAGATCCCGATGCTGTTGCAGCCAGGCGTGCTCAGCCTGGCGTGGGGTTCGGTGGTGCGGCAACTGGCGGCGGGGCTGGGCATCGAACTCGACAAGGTCGTCGAGACCTACGTCCGCGAGCCCGCGCCGGAGGACTTCGACATCGCGTCCGGCCACATCGCCGAGGGCACCGCTGCGGCGCTGCGCTTCGAGGTGCAGGGCATCAAGGACGGCAACGTCGCCGTGGTCCTCGAGCACGTCACCCGGCTGCGCGACGATCTGCACCCCGACTGGCCGCAGCCTGCGCAGGAGGGCGGGTCGTACCGCATCGAGATCACCGGAGAGCCGTCGTACACCGTCGACCTGTGCCTGAGCAGCCCTAACGGCGACCACAACCATGCGGGTCTGGTCGCGACGGCCGCTCGCGTCGTCAACGCGATCCCGGCCGTCGTGGCCGCCGCGCCAGGTATCCGGACCACCCTCGACTTGCCGCTGATCACCGGAAAAGGGTTGTACGCTGTGCGTTGAGGCCGGGGTAGACCAGACAAAAGGACGTGCCTATGCGGACCACACTTCGTTATCTCGCACCGGTGATCGCTTTGGGCGGCATCGCGGCGGCGGGTTTTGTCGCGGCACCGCTGGCGGGGGCCGAACCGGCGAACCCGACGCTGCCGCAGTGCGTCGACACCGGCGGCGCGCAGGCCATCGGCGGGTCCACCACCGAGTGCGCCACCCCCGGCAACGTCTCGATCAATGCCACCCCCGCCGAGCAGGAGTACGTCGGCCCGTGGGGCAGCATGTGGGAAGGCGACGGTTTCTTCTTCCCATGAGGGCTTGTGCGGCAATGCTTCTCGCAGCAGCGGGCCTGACCGCGGCTCTCGTCGTGGCGCCGACCGCGGCCGCCCAGGGTAGTCCGTCGGTCCCGCAGTGCGTCGACACCGGCGGTGCGCAGGCCATCGGCGGCACCACCACGCAGTGCGCCACCCCCGGCAACGTCTCGATCAACGCCACCCCGGCCGAACCCACGTACCTGTACCCGTGGGACGACGAGTTCTACGGACCGGCATTGATCATCGGCGGTTTCGGCGGGGGCTTCCACGGCGGTGGCCACGGCGGCCGCTGACCGCTCGCCGCGGCGGAACAAAGCGCCGCGGGCATCAGTTGAATGGCCTTAGGAGGCCACCCCATGAAGTCTTTGTCCCGTTACGTCGCACCGGTTCTCGCAGCAGCCGGCATCGGCGCGGCGATCGTCGCCGCCCCCGCCGCCGCCGCCGCTCCGCAGTGCACGAACATCGGCCCGAACACCACGCAGTGCCAGACCAACGGCAGCTCGCAGATCGTCACGTCCCCGTCCGTGCAGACCAGCCCCTACTGGGGTTGGCCATGGGGCGGCGGCATCTCGATCAGCCTCGGCGGCTGGGGCAAGTAACCCCCGCCTGACACCACCGCCAGGTTTCGGCTAACCTAACTTTTCTATTCGCAACACCGGATAGAGAGTGGGTTTGGTGATCCAGCGCAGCGAGGCCCGTTTGCGCCCGAGTTGGGTGCTGCTCGGGCCGGCGTTCGTCGCCGCCATCGCCTACGTCGACCCGGGAAACGTCGCCGCCAACGTCAGCGCGGGCGCCCAGTTCGGCTTCCTGCTGGTCTGGGTGATCGTCGCCGCCAACGCGATGGCGTGCCTGGTGCAGTACCTGTCGGCAAAGCTCGGACTGGTCAGCGGGCACTCGCTACCCGAAGCGGTCGGCGCCCGGATGCGCAGGCCGACCCGGCTCGCCTACTGGCTGCAAGCCGAATTGGTCGCCATGGCAACAGATCTCGCTGAGGTCGTCGGCGGGGCCATCGCGCTGTACCTGTTGTTCGACCTGCCGCTACTCACCGGCGGCATCATCACCGGCGTCATCTCGCTACTCATGCTGATGGTCAAGGACCGGCGCGGCCAGCGGACGTTCGAGACCGTGATCACCGGCCTGCTGGCGGTCATCGCGGTCGGCTTCCTGGCGAGCCTGTTCGTCTCCGCGCCGCCGGTCGCGGAGGTCGCGGGCGGGCTGGTGCCGAAGTTCGCCGGCACCGAGAGCGTGCTGATCGCGGCGGCGATGCTGGGCGCGACCGTGATGCCGCACGCGGTGTACCTGCACAGCGGCCTGGCCCGCGACCGGCACGGCCACCCCGAACCGGGTCCGGCGCGGCGGATGCTGCTGCGGGTCACCCGCTGGGATGTCGGCGTCGCGATGGTGATCGCCGGCGCGGTGAACCTCTCGATGGTGCTGGTGGCCGCCACCAATCTGCAGGGCCTGGAGAACACCGATTCGATCGAGGGCGCGCACGCGGCGGTCGCGGACACGCTGGGGACGACGGTCGCGCTGCTGTTCGCCATCGGCCTGCTGGCGTCGGGCCTGGCGTCGTCCTCGGTGGGCGCCTATGCCGGCGCGATGATCATGCAGGGCCTGTTCTACCGGTCGATCCCGATGGTGCTGCGGCGGCTGATCACGCTGCTGCCCGCGCTGGTGATCCTCGCGATCGGCGTGGACCCGAGCCGGGCACTGGTGCTGTCGCAGGTGGTGCTGTCGTTCGGCATCCCGTTCGCGTTGATCCCGCTGATCCGGCTGACCAGCGACCGCTCCCTGATGGGCGAGGACACCAACCACCGGCTCACCACGATCGCGGGCTGGGCCATCGCGGCGCTGATTAGTCTGTTGAATGTGGTGCTGATCTACCTCACCCTGACGGGTTGATGCACGTCTACTTCGCCTACGGGTCGAACCTGAACGTGACGCAGATGGCGTTGCGGTGCCCCGATGCGGTGAACCCGCGGCCCGCCAAGCTCGCCGACCACGACTGGCTGATCAACCAGCGCGGCGTCGCGACCGTCGAACCGTTCGACGGGTCCGAGGTGCACGGCGTGGTCTGGCAACTGTCCGACCACGACCTCGCGGTGCTCGACAGCGCCGAAGGGGTGCCCGTGCGCTATCGCCGCGACCGGCTCACCGTGCACACCGACGACGGGCCCGCCGAGGCCTGGGTCTACATCGACCACCGCGTCGAACCCGGCCCGCCGCGGCCCGGATACCTGGAGCGGATCATCGACGGCGCCGAGCACCACGGGTTGCCGCAGCGCTGGGTGGACTTCCTGCGCCGCTGGGACCCCGCGCACTGGCCGAGCCGCCCGAAGGGCATCGAACCGCCTGCCCCGCAATCACTTTCGGAGCTGCTGTCACAGCCCGGCGTGACCGAGTCGAGCATCCTGCGCTCGCGGTTCGGGTTCATGGCCATCCACGGCGGCGGTCTGGAGCAGATGACCGACGTGATCGCCGAACGCGCCGCCGACGCCGCAGGTGCGTCGCTGTACGTGGTACACCACCCCGACCACTACGCGCACCACCTGCCGTCGGCGCGCTATCTGGCCGAGGAGTCCGAGCGCCTCGCCGAGTTTCTCGACCACGTCGACGTCGCGGTGTCGCTGCACGGCTACGGCCGCATCGGGCGCAGCACGCACCTGCTCGCCGGGGGCGGCAATCGCCAACTCGCGCAACACCTTGCAGAGCATGTCCGGGTGCCGGGATACGACGTCGTCACCGACCTCGCCGCGATCCCCCGCGAGCTGCGCGGCATGCATCCCGACAACCCGGTCAACCGGATGCGCGACGGCGGAGCGCAACTCGAACTCACCCCGCGGGTGCGCGGGCTCAGTCCCCGCAGCCAGCTACCGAGCGACGACGGCCTGAGCCCGGCGACCTCCACCCTGATCCACGGCCTGGTCGCCGCCGCGCATTCGTGGCCACTACGCTCGGCGTAGTGCGCTTCGCGATCATCGCGGCCCTGACCCTCTCGGTCCTCACCGCCGCACCGGTACACGCCCAGCCCTCCGCCGTCGACACCGCACTCGCGCAAGCCGTCGCCGATGACGACCTCGCCGGTGGTGTCGCCGTGGTCCGTCACGGGCCCGACCTGAGGCGCTACGCGGCCGGGTTCTCCGACGTCGACACCGGCACGGGTTTCGCGCCCGACACCCACGTGCGGGTCGCCAGCATCACCAAAACCTTTGTCGCCGCGACGGTTCTGCAGCTCGTCGGTGAGGGCAGCGTGGACCTCGACGCCCCGATCGAGCGTTATCTGCCCGGCCGGATCCGCGGCGACGGGATCGATGCGAGCGCGATCACCGTGCGCCAGCTGCTGCGTCATCAGAGCGGCCTGCCCGAGTACTTCGACGAGGTCACCGAGGTCCCGACCGAACCGGTCACCGGCGAGCGATTGCTCGACATGGCGCTCACCCGGCCTGCGCAGTTCGCGCCCGGAACCGAGATGAAGTACACCAACACCAACTACATCATCGCCGGGTTGCTCGTCGAGAAAGTGACCGGCGTTCCCGCCGCCGTCGCGGTCACCGCGCGAATCATCGTGCCGCTCGGGCTGTTCGACACCTACTTCCCGGCTCCCGGTGATCGGCGGTTGCGGACGCCGTTCGCCCACGGCTACGAGCTCGTCGACGGCGTGCGCACCGACGTCACCGAGTTCAACGCCACCGCGGCCGGGACCGCCGGCGGGCTGGTGTCCACCAATGAGGACGTCACGACGTTCCTCACCGCGCTGCTGGACGGGCGGGTCGTGCCCGCCGGATTGCTCGAGCAGATGCAGCAGACAGTGCCCATGCCCGACGGCGACGGCGTCCTCGACTACGGGCTCGGGTTGGGCCGGGTGTCGCTGCCCTGCGGTGTGACCGCCTGGGGGCACGGCGGAGACCTGCCCGGCTACCACAGCTTCATGGCCAAGACCGTCGACGGCCCGGCGATCTCGATGACGCTGACGCAGGAACCGCACGCGAGCTCACCCATCGAGGACCCGCGCGGGGCGGTGCTGGACGCGCTGTTCTGCCGCGCCTGAACGCACACCCATCCGCGGCGGGCGCGGCTCCGAATACCCGATGTGGACCCCTGCCTGTACCGGACCCGGATCACGCACCTGCGGCGCGCGCCGGTGCACCACTACTTCGAGCACCACGGCTACAGCTGGTACGTCGACGTCGACCGGCTGCCCTCGATGCCGCGCTGGCTGCGGCCGTTCGCGCGGTTCGACCCGGATGATCACCTCGAGGGCACACCCGGCGACACGCTGCGCGAGCGTGTCGACGCGTTCCTGGGCGCCCACGGCATCGAACTGACCGGCGGCCGCATCACCGCGCTGCTGCAGGCGCGGGTGCTCGGGTACGTGTTCAACCCGGTCACCCTGTACTGGTGCCACGACGCCGACGGCGTGGTGCGCCACGTCGTGATGGAGATGCACAACAACCGCGGCGGGCGGCACGCCTACCTGCTGCCGCCGGGTCCCGACGGCATGTCGCTGGCGCCCAAGAAACTGCGCGTCTCCCCGTTCAACGGCGCCGACGGCCACTACCTTGTGCGGGCCCCGCATCCCGATGAGGAGCTCGACGTCACGGTGTCCCTGCACCGCCACGACGAGCCGGCGTTCGTCGCGACGGTGCGCGGGACGCGGCGGGCCGCCACCCTGCGCGCGGTGCTGCGGTTGCAGTTCACCGCACCACTGGCGCCGCTGATGACCGCGGTGGATCTGCGCGTGCAGCACCTGACGCTGTGGCTGCGCCGGGTGCCCGTCGTCCGCGACACCGGACGGGTCATCGAAAGTTGTCCTGCCTCAACCAGTTTGGTGACGCATGCGGCCACATCGCGATAACCATGACGGTGCTGACGCCGGTGGCTAGGCTACCGCTCGTGACAACCGACCTCGACGAGTTGCTTCGCCAGGTGGCCCAGCAGGACGTCGAGGCGTTCGCCACGTTCTACGACCGGACCCGCGCACGGGTCTTCGGGCTCATCTCGCGGGTGCTGCGCGATCCGGGCTACAGCGAGGAGACGACGCAGGACGTCTACCTGCAGGTGTGGCGCACCGCCGGCGGATATGACCCGTCGGCGGGATCGGCGCTGGCGTGGCTGATGACGCTGGCGCACCGGCGCGCGGTGGACCGGGTGCGCTCCGAACAGGCGGCCTCCCAGCGGGAGAACCGGTACGGCGCCGCCACCGCCGATCTGCCCACGGACCACGTCTCCGATTCGGTGATCCTGCGCGACGAACGCCGCCAGGTGGCCGACTGCCTCGGCTCGCTGACCGATGTGCAACGCGAGTGCATCCAGCTCGCCTACTACGACGGCCTGACGTACGTGCAGGTGTCCGAACGGCTGTCGGCCAACCTCGCCACGATCAAATCGCGGATGCGCGACGGCATCCGCGGCCTCCGCAAGTGTTTGGGGGTGGCATGACCGAGCCCATGAACACCGACCTCATCGCGCTCGCGGCACCGTACGCCTTGCACGCGATGACCGACGCCGAACGCGCCGACGTCGACCGTCGGGTGGCGGCCGCGCCGCCCGCGCTGGCGCAGGCGTTCACCGACGAGGTGCGCAGTGTGCGCGAGACCATGGCGGTGCTGTCGGCCGGCACGGCCGTCGAGCCGCCAGCCGACCTGCGTGCGCGGCTGCTCGCCGAGGTCCGCGAACCCGAACCCGCGCCGGTGCGCGAACTGCGGCCGCGCCGGTGGCAGAAGCCGGCACTGGCGGCCGCGGCCGCGCTCGTGGTCGGGCTCGGCGCGCTCGGCGTCGGCCTGGCGTTGCGTCCGGCGCCGAGCGTGTCGACCGCCGAGCAGGTGTTCGCCGCGCCCGATGTGCGGACGGTGTCCGGCGAGATCCCGGGTGGCGGCACCGCGACCGTGGTGTTCTCGCGGGAGAAGGACGCGGGCGTGCTGGTGATGAACAACGTCACCCCGCCGCAGGCCGGCACCGTCTATCAGATGTGGTTGGTCGACGAGAAGGGCGCGCATTCGGCGGGCACGATGGACTCGGCCGCGGTCGCGCCGTCGACCACCGCGGTGCTGCCCGATCTCGGGGACTCGCGGACGCTGGCGTTCACCATCGAACCGCCCGGCGGTTCGCAGCGCCCGACCGGCGCGCCGTTCGCCGAACTGCCGCTGGCCTAGGTGCCTTCGAGCGTCGCCTCGGCGACCGCCTCGACCACGTCGCGCACGTCGTGCCCGTGCTCCCAGGCCCGGCGCTGCCGGGTCGCGCCGTTGCCGTGTTCGGCGACGCGGCGTAGTCCGTCGACGACGAGGTCGTAGTCGCCGACGTCTTCCAGGGCGGGTCGGACGTACTCGACGAGGCGGTCCAGCAGCGTCAGGGCGGGCACCCGGTCGTGGCCTTCGACGAGATCCACCGCGTCACCGTCGATCCCGTCGCGGGCGGACTTCCAGTAGGCGGCCTTGAGTGCGTGCGGCGCCAGCGGCGGCGTCGGTTCGCCGCGTCGTTCGTCGTCGAGCGCCGTCATCACCGCGGCCCGGGTCAACGCGGCCAGCAACACGGTGTCGGCGACCGTCGCGGGCACGTCGGCGACGCGCACCTCGATCGTCGGGAAGTTCGCGGACGGCCGTACGTCCCAATAGACCATGCCGTCGTCGAGCATCGCCCCGGCCTGCTGCATCATCCGCACGACCGCGTCGTACTCGTCGACCGAGTCAAAATGCGGAGGCGGTCCCGCGCTGGGCCACCGGGCCCACAGCACGCTGCGCCAACTGGCGTGGCCGGTGTCGGAGTTGCGGTAGATCGCCGAGTTGGCGCTCAGTCCGAGCAGGCTGGGCAACCACGGCCGCAGCCGGTTGCTGACGCGGATGGCGGCCTCCCGGCTGGGCACCGCGACATGCACGTGGCATCCGCAGATGCCTTGCTCGTGGGCGATCATGCCGAACCGCTCGGCGATCTCGCGGTAGCGCGGGGTGTCGGTGATCGGAAACTCGTGCGGCAGGGTCGGCGGCAACCCGACCGCCAGCAGGCGGGCCCCGGCCGCAGTCGCGGCCTCGGCGGTGTGGCGACGCAGTTCGAGCAGCTGCTCGGTGAGCGCGCGGGTGGAGCCGACGACCTCGGTCGCGGTCTCGACCTGGCACGTCGTCAGCTCGAGTTGCAGGTCGACGCCGCGGTTGGCGGCCTCGGCCGCGACGGCCTCGTTGCGCGCGACGGGTTCGCCGCTCGCCAGGTCAACGAGCAGGAACTCTTCTTCGACGCCGATCGTGGGATGAGTGGCCATGGGCAGAATATTGATCCGGCCCATCGGAATGGTTCACGACGGGCCGGATCGGGCAGCAAGTCCTTCAGGTCTGTGGACTTCGATGATTCGAAGTCGGCGGCAGGTTTATGCCCAAGGCGCGCAGACTCCAAACATCCTTTGCCGACCTGCGATCGCCCTACGATCGGACCGTGACCAAACCCTTCCGATTCGGGGTCGGCCTGCAGGCGGGACGGCGGCAGGCCTCGGTGCAGGACTGGGCGCGCCGCGCCGAGGACATGGGCTACGACATCGTGCACGTCGCCGACCACCTGTACACGACCGCGCCGTTCCCGATGATGACCGCGATGGCGATGGCGACCGAGACCCTGCGCGTCGGCACCTTCGTGCTCAACGCGGGCTTCTACCGGCCCGCGCTGCTGGCCCGCGACGTGACCACGCTGCGCGACCTGTCCGCCGGGCGGTTCGATCTCGGGCTGGGCGCGGGCTACGTCCAGGAGGAGTTCGAACAGGCCGAGCTGCCGTTCCCGTCGGCCGGCCAGCGCGTGGACTGGCTGCGTCACGTCACCGAGCACATGGCCGAGCACGCCGCCGATGTGCCGATCCTCATCGCCGGCAACGGTGACCGGCTGCTGAGGCTGGCCGCGAAGCGTGCCCACATCATCGGTCTGACCGGCGGGGCGCCGATCACCGCCGAGTCCGATCCGCTGGCCGACCGCATCGCGTTCGTGCGCGAAGCCGCCGGTGACCGGTTCGCCGAACTCGAACTCAACATCGCGATCACCGCGCTGCCGACCGATGACTCCGGGCGTCCCGACCTGTCGATCACCCGCCAGTTCCTGCCCCACCTGTCGGAGGCCGAGCTGCTCGCCACTCCGGCGGTGCTGTCGGGGTCGCCCGACGAGATCGCCGACACGCTGCGCGGTTACCGGGACACCTACGGCGTCACCTACTTCACCGTGCAGCAGCGGCACGCCGAGGCGTTCGCGAAGGTGATCGCCGCGCTCTAAACACCCTGTGCGGCAGGGGCGCCCGCTGGTCGCACGGTGAGCTCGGACCAGTCGGGTTCGCGCACCGCGGCGTGGTACTCGTAGAGCTTCCACGGGCTGACGGTGTGGATCTCGCCGTGTGCGTTCTTGAAGTACGAGTGCTCGATGGACGGGTGCGACCAGACGGTCATCTTGATCGCCTCCTGCGAGCGGCGGCGCCAGTCCTCGGTCGCCTCGGGGGTCGGCTCGATCGAGTGCAGGCCGTCGGCGAGCGCGTGCAGGCACTGTCCGATGTAGCGCATCTGCAACTCGGAGTTAAAGATGAGGCTGCCACCGTGCGCCAGGTGTGTGCCGGGGCCGTAGGTGAGGAAGAAGTTCGGGAAGCCGGGCACCATGATGCCGCGGTACGCGTACGGCCGCTCACCCCACACATCGCGCAGGTCGGCCCCGCCGCGGCCGGTGATGCGCAGCGGCCACAGCACCTCGGTGGCGCGAAAACCAGTGGCGTACACGATGACATCGGCGGGGTGCTCGCGGCCGTCGGCGGTGACGACACCGGCCGGGGTGATCCGCTCGATGGGCGTGCGGACAAGTTCGACGTTGTCGCGGCGCAGGGTGCGCAGCCAGGTTCCGTTGTCCTGCAGTGTGCGCTTGCCCGTCGCCGGATAGTCGGGCAGCACCTTGGCGAGCAGGTCCTCGTCGCCGTCGACCTGGGTGGTGATCCAGTCGGCGAACATCATCCTCGCCGCGGCGTTCATGTCGCTGACGGCGTAGTCGGTCTGTTCGTAGCCGGGGTCGACGCGCGCGGCGTCGAGACCCTTGTCGGCGCCGGGCCACAGCAGCAGGAACCGGTACCAGCGGCTGTAGTACGGCAGATGTTCCATGGCCCAACGGGTTCCGTCGCCGACTTCGTCGTGGTACATCGGGTTCGGGAACATCCACTGCGCGGTGCGCTGGAAAACGTCGAGGTGTGCGACGTCGTCGGCGATGGCCGGGGCGATCTGGAAGCCGCTCGCGCCGGCACCGATCAGCGCGACCCGCTTGCCGGTGAGCCTGACGCGGTGATCCCAGCGTGCCGAGTGAAAAGACCGGCCTGCGAACGAGTCTGCGCCGTCGATGTCGGGCAGTTTCGGCCGGTTCAGTTGGCCGACGGCGCTGATGACCGCGCGGACGGTGATCCTGGAGACGCGGCCGTCTTTGGCGCGCACGGCGACGGTCCAGGTGCCGGCGTCGTCGTCCCAGTCGGCGGAGACGACCTCGGTTTCCCACCGGACGTGCTCGGCGATGCCGTGTTTGGTCATCACGTCGACGAAGTACTGTCGCAACTCGGGTTGTTCGGCGAAGTAATGGGTCCAGTTGTTGCTGGGTTCGAAGCTGTAGCAGTAGAAGTGGTTGGCGACGTCGACCCGTGCGCCCGGATAGGTGTTCTCCCACCAGGTTCCGCCGGGCCCCGCGTTCTTCTCGATGACGGTGAACGGCACCCCGGCCTGCTGAAGCCGGATCGCGGCCAGCAGCCCGGATTCACCGCAGCCGATGACGAGGACGGGAAGCTCGGCGGCCGCGTCAGCGTCGATGGGTTCGGGGGCGCGCGGATCGGCTCCGTCGAGGTCGAGTTCCTCGGTCAGCAGCGGCAGGTACTCGTCGCCGACGGGTTCGCAGGCCGCCCAGTCCATCATCTGCTTGACGACGTCCGCGCTCAGCGGGGCAGGCTCCGGGCAGCCGCGGTCGCGGTAGTCGGTGATCACCTCGAGCGCGTCGGCGCGGGCGCGGGCCTTGTCCTCGTCGGACATGAAGCCCTGCACCTCGTTGAGGAACAGGCCGGCCTGGGCGTAGTCGCGGATGAAGCGGGTGTCGCCGGTGATGTGGACGAGGCTCAGGAGCAGTGTCGGGACACTGACGTCCTCGAGCGCCGCCCGGATCTCGTCCGTGGGCGTCGTGAACGGCGTGCCCGCGTAGCGACTGCGCACGTGGTGTCCTCTCTCGACCGGCCCGATTACGGAACCAGCAGTAGCGTAATGCAGAGGGTGCGTTCGCGGTCGACGTTTGGCTCGGTCGGCAACGGGAATTGATCATGACCATGAGTCCCGGGACCGCGCTCGAGCGCGCGGAGGGCGTGTTGATCGCACTGCGCCGGTGCGCGGCCGAAGAGGCGTTCGCCGAAATCGTCGGGGCGGCGAGGCGGCACCGGTTGCCGACGGCGGAGCTCGCCACCGCCCTGGTGCGGCTGGCCGCAGGCGACGCGACCGATGGGGACGCCGGCTGCGCGGCCCGCTACGAATGGTCGTCGCTGCTGCACCAGCCCAGCCGGTAAGCTGCGAGCCGTTGCGCCCCCGTAGCTCAGGGGATAGAGCACGGCTCTCCTAAAGCCGGTGTCGCAGGTTCGAATCCTGCCGGGGGCACTTTTTTCGCTGTATTAGGTCGGTTGATGCTGGACATATCTGTTTCGGCTGATGCTGGACAGTGTTTCGGCTGATGCTTGTCAGTTGCTTCGGTTGACCCTTGACACTCCCTAGATGAGGGAGTTGAGCGTGGCTGAGCAGCGGTATCAGGCCGTGTTGGCGGTGATCAGCGATGGTTTGTCGATTTCGCAGGTTGCATCGAAAGCAGGGGTGTCGCGCCAGACGCTGCACTCGTGGTTGGCCCGTTACGAGGCCGAGGGGCTTGCCGGGCTGGTGGATCGGTCCCATCGGCCGGCGTCGTGTCCGCATCAGATGCCGGCCCGGGTGGAGGCGGCTTTGTTGGAGTTGCGCCGTACCCGGCCCTACTGGGGGCCGCGTCGATTGGTCTTTGAGCTGGGCAAACGTGGGGTGGAGCCGGTGCCCTCGGAGTCGGCGGCTTACCGGGCGTTGGTGCGTGCACAAATGATCGATCCGCATCGACGTGACCGGCGCTCGCGTAAGTGGAAGCGCTGGGAGCGTGCCGCGGCGATGGAGTTGTGGCAGATGGACATCGTGGGCGGGTTCGCGCTGGCCGACGGGACCAGTGCCAAAGCATTGACCGGGGTCGATGATCACTCCCGGATGTGCGTGTGTGCACGGCTGATGGCCCGCGAGCGTACCCGCGCGGTGGTCAAGTCCAGGGACGTGGTGTACGACGTCGTCGTGTGATTCTTCGATGTGGTCGTTTAGGCGGGCAGTGCCGCGGGGGTGGCCTCCTGTTCGGTCGGGGTGTCGTTGACGGTGCGTGATTTGCTCAGGACGTCGAGTCCGAGGTAGCGCCTGGATTCGGCCCATTCGTCGTGTTGTTCGGCCAGTACCGCGCCGACGAGGCGGATCAGGGCGTCGCGGTCGGGGAAGATACCCACGACGTCGGTGCGCCTCCGGATCTCCTTGTTCAGTCGCTCCTGGGGATTGTTCGACCAGATCTGGCGCCAGATCTGCTTGGGGAATGCGGTGAACGCCAGCAAGTCCGGGCGGGCTGCTTCGAGGTGCTCGGCGACCCTGGGGAGCTTGTCGGCGAGTGCGTCGATGATCCGGTCATATTGTGCGGCAACGGATTCAGTGTCGGGTTGGTCGAACACCGAATGCAGCAGGGTGCGCACCCACGGCCACGAGGCTTTCGGGGTGATGGCCATCAGGTTGGTCGTGTAGTGCGTTCTGCAGCGCTGCCAGGCCGCGCCGGGCAGGGTGGCGCCGATCGCGGCGACCAGGCCGGCGTGCGCGTCGCTGGTGACCAGTTTGACCCCGGACAGCCCGCGGGCGGTCAGTGACCGCCAGAACGTCAGCCAGCCGGCCCCGTCCTCGGCGGTGGTGACGTCGATGCCGAGGATCTCGCGGTAGCCCTCGGTGTTGACCCCCACCGCGATCAGGGCGTGCACGTTGACCACCCGGCCGCCTTCGCGGACCTTGAGCACCAGGGCGTCAGCGGCGACGAAGGTGTAGGGGCCGGCGTCTAAGGGTCGGGTGCGGAAGGCTTCGACGGCGGTGTCGAGTTCCTTGGCCATCACGCTGACTTGGGACTTCGACAGGCTGGTGATGCCCAGGGTCTCGACGAGTTTGTCCATCCGCCGCGTAGAGACACCGAGCAGGTAGCACGTCGCGACCACGGTCGTCAGGGCCCGCTCAGCGCGTTTGCGGCGTTCCAGCAGCCAGTCTGGGAAGTAGGAGCCGTGCCGCAGCTTGGGGATCGCGAGATCTAACGACCCTGCGCGGGTGTCGAATTGGCGATGGCGGTAGCCGTTGCGGGAGTTGGTGCGCTCGGTGCTGCGCTCGCCGTATCCCGCGCCGCACAGGGCGTCGGCTTCGGCGCCCATCAGGGTGTGGATGAAGGTGGCCAGCAGCTCGCGCAGCACGTCGGGGTGGGTGGTGGTGAGTCGTTCGGCCAGCACGGCAGGCAGGTCGATATTGTGGGCAGTGGTCATCGCGTTGATTCCTTTGCTCGAGTGACTTTCGCGGGTCTCTCGAAGAATCACGCGATGACCTTCAATCATTCGGCTACGACACGCCGGTACCGCTGATCAGGCCCGACTCGTACACCACTCTGCTGGACGCAACCCGCGCGGTCTGCGATGGTCTGCGCGCTGCGTTGGCGACCTATGGTGCGCCGGGGCAGATCTTGACCGACAAGGCAAGGTCTTCACTGGCCGGTTCAATCACCCTCCGGTCGAGGTTTTGTTCGACGCGATCTGCCGCGAGCACGGCATCGACCACATCCTGACTGACCCGGGCGTGTCAGATGGTTTGTGTAGCGGTGGCTCCTAGTGAATGGAGCAGTATCGATGGACATGACCACTGACGAGCCGATCTCGGGAGCTGACGCTGTTGCGGCGTTGCAGTCTGCGGGTGTTCTCGATGATGTGCTGGCCAAGATCGACGCGGGTCAGTTGCAGTTGACCGGTGAGGGTGGGTTCTTGCCCGAGATGGTCAAAGCCGTGCTCGAGCGCGGACTGGCCGCTGAGCTGACCGATCACCTGGGCTATGAGAAGGGTGATCCGATCGGGCGTGAACTGCCCAATGCTCGCAACGGCTTCACCGCCAAGACGGTTGCCAGCGAGGTCGGCGACGTCGGATTGGCGATTCCCCGCGACCGCGACGGCAGCTTCACCCCGACGCTGGTGCCGAAGGGCTCGCGGCGCCTCGGTGGGCTCGACGACATGATCATCTCGCTCTACGCCGGCGGGATGACGATCCGCGATATCCAGCATCATCTGGCCACCACGATCGGCACCGAGCTCTCCCACGAGACGATCTCCAACATCACCGACGCGGTCCTCGAGGAGGTCGTTGCGTGGCAGAAACGGCCGCTGGAGGAGCTTTATCCGATCGTCTATCTGGACGCGTTGGTCATCAAGGTTCGAGACGGTCACCAGGTCAAGAACCGGGCTGCCCACATCGCGGTGGGGGTCGATCTCGACGGGATCCGTCACGTGCTGGGGATCTGGGTGACCGCCAACGAGGGCGCCAAATTCTGGGCAGGTGTGTGCGCCGAGCTGGCCAATCGGGGCGTCAAAGACATCCTGATCGTCTGCACCGACGGCTTGACCGGATTTGCCGAGGCTGTCGAAGCCACCTGGCCTGCGGCCACCGTGCAGACCTGCGTGGTCCATCTGATCCGCAACTCGATGCGGTTCGTTTCCTACGGTCAACGCAAGGCCGTCGCGGCAGCGCTCAAGACCGTCTACACCGCCCCTACCGCCGACGCCGCAGCTGAGGCATTCGACGAGTTCGCCAACTCGGCTCTGGGACAGTCGAATCCGACGACAGTGATCGCCTGGCGCAACGCCTGGGAGCGGTTCATCCCGTTCCTGGCGTTCCCACCGGCGCTGCGGCGGACCATCTACACCACCAACGCAATCGAATCGTTGAACTACCAGCTACGCAAGATCATCAAGAACCGCGGTCACTTCCCCAGCGATCAGGCCGCGGTCAAACTGCTGTGGCTGGCCATCTGCAACATCGAGGACAAACGGGCCCGCGAACGACAGAAGTTCTCCGAGGACCCCCTCAGAACCGGCGATCGAACACGCAGTAAACGCCTCGTCGAAGGAGCACGCACCAACGGCTGGAAACAAGCGCTGGGCGCCCTGGCCCTGACCTACCCCGAACGCATCAACCCCTACCTGTAAATCAGCCACATACACAGAAATCTTGACAAGCTCCCGACAACGGCAAGGTCTTCACTGGCCGGTTTAATCACCCTCCGGTCGAGGTTCTGTTCGACGCGATCTGCCGCGAGCACGCACGGCATCGACCACATCCTGACCCAGCCGCGCAGTCCGACCACGACCGGCAAGATCGAACGGTTTCACCGTAGTCTTCGCGCCGAATTCCTCAGCGGCCGCAAACCTTTCACCAATCTGCGGGTCGCACAACAAGCTCTCGACGAGTGGGTGAGGTTCTACAACAGCGACCGCCCGCATCAGGCCCTGCAGATGGCGACCCCGGTCTCTCGCTTCGGCCAACAAGCGACCGTGGTATCGGCGCCTCCACCAGCGCAGGGCCTCAGCGATGAGCGCACCGGTTCGGATTGGGTGAGCCGCAAGGTGACCACCAACGGCGTGGTCTGCGTGTCCTGGCAACAGGTCAGCCTGGGCCAGCACTACGCCGGTTCGCGTTGCGACGTCCACATCGACGATGAACTACTGCGCTTCTACATCCGCATCGGGAAAGCCGGCCCGAAGTCGGCCCGCCGGTGCGGATCTCAAATTGCGCCTGCATGGGTAGAACACGGAATGCCACTCAGTGTTGGTAGACATGCCTGCACTTCCGTCGAACTCAACTGTGGTTGTGATAAAAGAGCCCATGGCCATATCGAGCAGCAATCAGCCGTCATCCACGGGCGCGTCAGGCCTAGGCGGGTACGACGAAGGCTACCGCGCCTGCCCACGGTTCTGGCCGTCACGTGTAGCGAGCGCGCTCGAGAATCTAGCCCAAGAGGCTGACCTACAGGATCTCAGAGTACTCGACCTCGGATGCGGCGAAGGCACGAATGCAGCGTGGCTTGCGAAAAGAGGGTGCCAAGTAACGGGTGTGGAAATTTCGGAAACAGCACTCGAGCATGCTCGACGACTGTGGCCAGACTCAAACGTCAACTGGGTCAACGCCGATTGCGCCGAATTTGAACTTGGAGACAAAGAATTTGGGCTTATCGTCGCGTACGGGCTGCTGCACTGCTTATCCATCGACGTTATTCCTCTAATAGTACAGCGGATGCAGACAGCTACAAGGCCGGGCGGCTGGAACGTATTGGCGACATTTAACGACCGTGCCCAAGACCTCAGAGGACACCCGGGTTTCAGACCGACGCTTCAGCCACATGATTACTACGTCTCCCTGTATGCGAAGTGGACGGTGCTCACCGCCACCGATCTTGACCTTCATGAATCACATCCGAACAACAACATCGCGCACAGTCACTCGTTGACACGCATCGTCGCAAGGCGCCCTTAATGAATTGTCAGCTACCCCGCGACCTTAAAGCGCGATATAAGGAGGGACGCCTAATTCCCTTCATCGGAGCCGGCATTTCGATGTCGGTAAGTTGGGAGACGCCCGACGGAAAATCACATCGCGGACCTTCTTGGAAGGAGCTGGTAGACCAGGCGGGGCGCATGATGGGATTCGAGGATCCAGAACTCCTGCGAGTTCGCGGATCCGATCTGCAAATACTCGAATATTACCGAATCAAAAGTCATCAGCAATTAGCCGAGCTTCGAAACTGGTTCCTCAACGAAATGAGAGCACCTGATGAGGCGCTACGCGACTCCGCGATTCATACGGCCTTGGCGCAATTAACGAACTGCGATCTATTTTACACCACAAACTACGACGACTTCATCGAGCGGAGCTTAGGGCTCCACGGACGCATGGCATATCCGGTGGCGGTCGAATCTCACATTGCCTCCGCAATGAAAAAGAAAGCAAGTGGCACCGTGGCGGACGCGGTTGAAATTGTGAAGTTTCACGGAGACCTATCAAACCCAGAGCGAATGGTGCTTTCTGAATCCGACTACGAGCGCCGGTTAAAACTTGCCGAGGTCGAAGATCAGCGACTGCTCTCAGACGTTCTTGGTAGAGCCATCCTTTTCTTGGGCTACAGCTTCCGCGACTGGAATGTGTCCTATCTGTTTCGAATTGTCAACGATCAGTTTGGACCCCTGCCCCTCGCTGCTACAGGTCGCCGCGCTTATATAGTTGTCGCCGACCCCTCAGATTTCGAAGCTGAACTATTTAGGGCGCGAAATATCGAGGTCATTCCGATTAGGTCGTCCCACCGTACTGAGGACACAGTAAAAATTATAGAGGGATTGGCAGATGCCTAAGCTCACCGTGAACTACGTGACATCTAACAGATTCAAACAAGAAGAAAACGTAACATTTAGGCAAATGGCTACATTACCGGACGGTTCATCGATCGACGACATATTCGACTTCCGCATACGTGAGTTGTCAATTCCTGAGACACTCGAGGTGCGCATCGAGGCGATGGTCACAGAGGAAGTGAAGCAGGCTTACGCACAACTCAAAGTGCCCTGCATTGTGGAACATGCAGGCTTGATTTTTGACGAATACCGTAGCCACAGCTATCCAGGCGGACTGACTAAACCCATGTGGAATACGTTGGCAGAGAACTTCATTGAAGAGACCCGGTCTTCTGGGAGAAAAGCTGCAGCGAAAGCGGTCGTAGCATATTGTGACGGTATGAAGGTGTACACATTCGAGGGAGAAACACAAGGCACGATCAGCGATGCACCTCGAGGCGACCGAGACTTCTACTGGGACACAGTCTTCGTTCCCACTGGCGACAATCCGGACCAACTGACTTACGCTGAAATCGTCGAGTCATTCGGACTGGAAAAGAAAATCCAGATGTCTCAATCAACAAAGGCCATGCTCGCGTTCTTGACGTGGCGTAGGACAAACGAGCCAGATTTGTGGCAGATCACCTACTGAAGGCGTCAAACGTTAGACAACAGCTGCGGCCACTGCTCAAATGGGCAGGGGGCAAACAATGGCTAGCGCCATCTTTAGCCCAGCTATACAATATATCGGCATCTACAAGGCTGATTGAACCGTTCGCCGGAGGGGCGGCTCTGTACTTCGCTGCCGGCCCCGAGCGCGCGGTGCTCGGTGATGCAAACCGGACCCTCATATCAACGTATAGGACGCTGACTCGCCACCCGGCCAAAGTGTTTGCTGAATTGGGTGACATGCGTATCGATGCGGATACGTTCTACCGGATTCGAGCAGAGCGGCCAGCTCTCAAAGCGAGAATCGCTGCGAGAATGATCTACTTAAATCGGACAGCATTCGGCGGAATATGGCGAGTTAACGCACGAGGCGAATTTAATGTCCCGTATGGATGCAAACCCGAGACTTCCTTACCAACATTACCTACTTTACGAGCGTATAGCATCGCACTAAAGAGAGCCAAATTCTACGCCTCAGACTTCGAAGAGACTTTCTCTGAGCCGTCTGGACCGGCGGATTTCATATACTGCGATCCGCCGTACACCGTCACGCACAACAACAACGGATTCCTACGGTACAACGAGACGATATTTCGATGGAATGACCAACTTCGTCTTGCCGATTTGTGCAACAGCGCGGCGAGCAGAGGCAGACGAGTTGTTGTTTCGAACGCCGCGCATCGTGATGTGATTAGACTATACGATAAGAGCCTATTCTTCGGCTTCGTAATTCAGCGCAACTCCAACTTAGCTCCGCAGATCGAGTACCGCAAGCCTCAAGACGAATTACTGCTGGTATCAAAGTCGTTAGGATTCACAAGGCAGCGCATCAGCAACTTACTCCAGAAGATGGAACTGCTTCAAACGACACCCCGCTCTAGGGGGCTTCGGTGGTAAGTCAATTCTTGGCCATTGCGGAGATCGCGATACGCGATCACAAAACGCCGATGAGCGCCAAGGAAATTTATGACTACGGACGCGATAACGGCCTATTCTCAGATTCTATGTCGGGCCGGACTCCATGGCAAACACTGAAGTCTAAGTTAAGCGTTCATATCAGAACACGGGGCGAGGATTCTACGTTTGTACGTACGTCTCCGGGGCGATTCTTCGTGCGCGACCTCCTAAAAGAAACGTCAAATAGCATTTATGAGAGCGAACCATGGCGCCCACCGCCGTCCAATGAACGAGTCGTTGTGTTCCACCATCTGGAGTTACAGCGACTTGGTCGCTTCCAGGGCATAAAGCGGGATGCTGACGATTACTACTCAGCGCTTTTCCGAGGGGCTGCGTGTACCGAGCTGGACCGTTCCTTCGCCGAGTCAGATGACGATCACAAGCAGGTTCTCACCTATATCCTTGTCACACGGGGAGATGAGGTCTTGTGTTACCAGCGAGGTAGCTACAACCGAACGGAAGACATGCTTCGCGGTTTGGGGTGCGTGGGGTTCGGCGGACATGTAAATGCCGAAGATCGCGATCTCTTCGCGGACGATGACGCTGGGATACTAAGAGCCGCGGCTCGCGAGCTTAACGAGGAGTTGAAGCTTCCGACAGCTGACAAGCTACGGCTAGCAGCGAACAAAGGTATCAGGGTGATCGGCCTCCTCAATGACGACTCATCCCCTGTTGGTCGTAGACACTTTGCTGTGCTGCTCGAGTATAAGGTGTCGGACGATTCATACTGGGACAGTCCACAGCGAGGCGAAAAGTCGATCAATCAGCTGCGATGGCTAAGACGAGGAGAGAATGTAGACCTCGTCCGATTCGAGTATTGGTCACAGCTGGCGCTCCGAGTATTCGCCCCTCATCTGGTCGCTGAGGGCGCAGCGTTTCATGTGGTCCGCAAAAAGCCGTTCCTCCAGCCCCACATTATGTGCGTTGTCGGGCCAATCGGTAGCGGCAAAACGGAAGCTGTCCAGCTCCTTCGCGAGAGTTATGGATACGTCGAAATCAACAGTGGCAAGGTACTCGCAAAACTGATGGGAGTAGCCCCTGTGCCCGAAACTGACCGGGTGACTTTCCAAGCCTTGGCGGTGGACTTCATAGTCAGCGCTGACGGCCCTGCCCGACTTGCGCAAGCGCTGGCCAAGGAGGCCCACGATACGGACGCGGGCCGAGTAATCGTTGATGGAATTAGGCACGTAAGTACTTACCAGCGCCTGAAAGCGCTTAGTGACCTTAGAACCAACATCGTCTATGTGATGACTCCCGTCGACATCGCGTATGAGTTCTACAGAAGGCGCGAGAACCCTGACGTGGACTTCTTGAAGTTTGCTTCACTCCGCGAATCTGAGGTTGAGTCAAATGTACCGCACTTATTGAAACTTGCAGATGCAGTTCTTTATAATTGGACCGACAAAGATCAATATCTTTCGGAGGTTCGCAAGTTATTGGAGGAAGTGGGAATCAGCGCCGAATAGCCGATGGTGCTGGCTTTGGACCACCTTCAAGGCGGACCCCGGGGAGCGCGCACGCTTACTGTACCCGAGGTGTCGCAGGCCCAGCGCTGTCTCGTTACTGATGCCGCAAAACATCGGAATGGCCGTACGCCCGCTTTGATCTGCGGATATCGCGCAGTACTCCTTCAATCCTTCGGTGGCGTCACTTGCTGTGACGTTGTGGTCCTGACGAAAGATCGGGAGGCCGGTTCGGTGGCGGCCGTTGACACTTAGGGGCTCACACAGTCAAACTCCACAATGGATGAACATTTCGTTGCTCGAGATAACCGAAACATTCGACTAGAGTTGCTGTCGGAACGTCGAACGGCCTATAGAAACTGAAGGTATTAAACCCGACTGGATCCGGTATTCGAGGACGCTGGACACCGGCAGAGCCTGCTCCAAGCACGGTAACAGGGGATATCGGAGTGTTCTGGGTCGCGCCGTCGAGGGTAAATTCTGCGACCCTCGCTACTTGGCCAATAAAAGGCAGATGCTGGTGTCCGTGTAACACAGCATCTATACGCTCTGTGTGTGCGAGCGACACGATCTCGCCGGCATCCAAAGTCATGCTGACAGGGCGCTTATTCTCGGGTTCCTCGACGTGCGAACCGGGAAGTACATGATGGTGCAAAGCGACGGCAGTCCATGTGGCTGACCGAGCGAGGTCTGCACAAATCCTCACCGTTTTGAATACTGGGGCACTCCGGTCTATACCCACATAACCATAGTCCATATTTTCCTTCAATCTTGGCCGCGATGAGTTTAGAGCGCCAATGACATAGTGACGCCCAGATACGTCACGGATATCGTGCACCCGCTCTAGTTCGGTGGCGGCCCCGTAAAATATTTGCAGGTGATCCCGAAAAGCCTGCTCATTTCTGAAGTCCCGGGTTACGGTAGGATCATCGATTAATATATCGTGATTCCCTGGTATTAGCACAACTGCGTTGCGTTGCAAATCCAGGAGCTCCGTTAATTTTTCTACAAAGATTCGAGCCGACAGAAATCCATCCGACTCACCCCTGGTCGTGAGGTCCCCTGATACGACAACACAAGCTGGGCGGACAGGAAGCGCCGATACGATCTTCTCAGCCAAGGGAATTGGAGGATTTGTGGGGCCGGCCCGCCGCGAGTATCCGTGGTCGCTCCCGAAATGCAGATCAGATATATGAAGAATCCCGGATTGGCCGTGCTGCGCAGTTGCACCTACGACCGGCACAGGGTAATCAGCCGGACGCGCACGTCGAGCTTCGAAGATCGTCGAGTCGCCGCTGGGGACAGGGCCAAATTCGTCGACCCACGAATCCTCAGAAACTATGTTTATGTCCTTGAAATTGAACCATGCAGCACAGCGCTCGTCTCGGTAGTACTCCGGAGTTCGACTCTTGTTCGGCGACGCGAACTCTTCTCCGTCCCCGCGATAGACAACTTCACTACAAATGCCGACTGCAAACTTCTCATCAACACGATGGACGAGGCCTACTCTGACTTCGCGCTCCGCCGCGCTCCTCGCTGCCCGTTCCAGAAGGTCGTGCGGGAATCCTTCATGTTGCTTCTTCCACCATCCCCATAAGACAGGTCCGTCGGCCAACGTCGCAATGTGTGATTCAAGCGTGTCAGTCTCATAATCGCTGTACCGAAGAATTATCACTCGGCTTCCCCCAGCATCTCATCGCGAAGCAGCGCAGCAAAAGAATCGCTGCCCGGCGCCGGCCGAGATGAGCTAAGCAATGCAAGTGCTCGGTGGGCCGACGCCAAGTCATCGACTGTCGCTATCCGATTCCGGCTGCTCCACAAATTGGCTTCAAATAGGAGGGGGTGCCGCCGGCTGACACTGTCGAGTGTTCGGACATTGGAAAGTCCGTCGGTCCCCGCGAGGCGGGACCTACCGCTGTCGAAAGGGAGCTTCCGAATGCTGATAATGTCGTCGCCAATGCGGTAATCGCGCCATTCCTCTACAAGTGCAAAAGATTGCGGCTGAGACATTGGCCGAGCGTTCTCGATAACCGCCATATCAGCAATCCTCCAAGGCCCATCTAATGCCACTCCAGCCTGCCGCATAGCATTCGATTCGAAGAGCGGCGTGGAATACACGATCGCTTGTTCAAAGATCTCTACCTGGCCAATAGATTCCATAAGTTTCCGTAGCCGCGTCCTATCTGCTCTGGCACTGGGCCGCGTGAGCTCCCCGAGTAGCGGGACCACAATTCGACCTCCAACGTGAACGGCACTGCTAGCTCGCCTTAACCAATCTTCCATGACATGTCCGTACCAGGGGGGATCAATGACGGCCGAATCCGACTTCGGCAGCTGCGTCAGCGTCTCGACCGCTTCATTCATCACCCTGGTTGACGGCGTGATATTGAATCGTTCAAATAGCCAAGGACTTGAGTCAATTAGTGTGCCGTTTGATGTCAACTCCGCAACGCTAGGGGTGCCAATCATCAATGGTGCGAATCCCAAGTGCTCAATGACACGCGCAGTGCTGCCGTGCGTGAAGTACCACTCGCCGCGGGCAGGAGATGGGTAGGGGAGTCGATGATCGTGGTGGTTGCCCCCATCCTGCACGGGCCCCGCAGCGAAATGGGCAACCAACGTCGGAAATGTTCCCATCGATCGTCGGCATATCTCGAGAAGACTTCCGTCGCAGAATGGCTCGACTCGTCGCACCATTTCTCGTACTCGGAGTAGGTAATTGGACGGATTCCAGAGATCACGAGGGGGCGTGGTCTGCATCGTTCGACTCCTTGCCTGCGCAGGTGCTCGATCCTTGTCTATGCAGTCCATCGTGCTAACGGCGTCCATCGTGATCTTCTCTCATCCGAGCCATCGATGTCCCTATAGATATCAGCGAATACAGCGCCGGCTCGCGTGACGCGCTCATCCGGCCCCAGCTCTTGAGTGCCCTACTTACGCGATGTACCGCTGGCGGGTACGAACCTTGAACGCGCGTTGCGCTGCCGCCTGCCGGAGGCAGGCTGCATTCCAGGAAGAATGCGCCGCGCATCCTATGGCGGAACGATTCTCTAGTTGCGATTGATGTAGGTAAGTTTCTTTCAGCGGTCCCCGCCAGGTGAGGCCACCATCAAGGGGAAGTTGCGCAGGTAACACGCGACAACCGCACTTGAGGTGGCGTCTATCGCCTTAACCGTGGTATCGACGAGGCCCCGCTACGGAGCCGGAATCGACCGCTGCTCTGTGTTTGGCGCCTCATAAGTGAACTCACGACACACTGCGGTTTGGCCGGTACGGACGGGCATCGTCCGCCATGTCGTCTGCCATGAGGATGGGACCAGTGTGACCTGATTTTTGCCAGGGTGATGGGACCACCTGGATTGCCAGTTATGGGACCACCGGCGCGTCGCGTCGGTGGTCTTTTCATTTGTTCGTTCGATCGCCGTGACGGCTCAAGGTCACGGAGGTCGGCGGGCATGGCTTTTCGGGAGGTCAGTGTGAATGAGATCAGGGAAGTGCTGCGGGTGTGGCTGGGGGTGGTGGGACTGCCGGCGCCGGGGTACCGCAGCATTGCCGCGCATTGCGGCCTGGACCGCAAGACGGTGCGCCGCTACGTCGAGGCCGCCCAGGCGGCGGGTTTGCGTCGCGACGACGACGTCAGCGCGGTCGATGATGCGTTGATCGGGATGGTTGCCGAGGCGGTGCGTCCGGTGCGCCCCGATGGCCACGGGGCGGCGTGGGAGCAGCTGGTGGGCTTCGAAGATCAGATCACCGCCTGGGTGGCCGGCACCGGTGAGCATCGGCCGTTGACGGTCACGAAGATCCACACCCTGTTGGCCCGGCAGGGGTGTGTGGTGCCGTATCGGACGTTGCACCGATTCGCCAGCCAGCGTTGCGGTTTCGGCCGCAAAGACCTCACGGTGCGGGTCGCTGATGGCGATCCCGGAGTGGAGTGCCAGGTCGACTTCGGCTACCTGGGGATGCTCACCGACGCTGCTGACGGGCGCCGCCGCAAGGTGCACGCGCTGATCTTCACCGCGGTGTACTCCCGGCACATGTTCGTGTGGTTGTCGTACTCGCAGACCCTGGCCGCGGTGATCGCAGGCTGCGAGGCGGCCTGGGAGTTCTTCGGCGGGGTGTTCGCCGTGCTGATCCCCGACAATCTCAAGCCGGTGATCGCCGACGCGGACGCGGTCAACCCGCAGTTCAGCCAGGGCTGGCTGGATTACGCCGGGCATAGCGGGTTTCTGACCGACCCCGCCAGGGTGGCCTCGCCGAAAGACAAGCCACGGGTGGAACGCGCCGTGCAGTACGTGCGGCGAAACTTCTGGGACGGAGAAACATTCACCAGTCTGCAGCAGGCGCAGGACGCCGCCACAGCGTGGTGTCGTGACACTGCGGGCACCCGCACCCACGGCACCACCTGCGCACGCCCGCTGGAGGTGTTCACCGACGAAGAGCAGCCCCGGCTGTTGGCGGTGCCGCAGGTCTATGACGTGCCGGTGTTCAAGAGGGTCAAGGTCCACCGCGACTTCCACGCCGAGGTCGCCAAGGCCCTGTATTCGCTGCCCGAATGCTGGATCGGTCAGTACCTGGACGTGCGCGCCGACACCGAGCTGGTGAAGTTCTATCGCCGCGGCGTGCTGGTCAAGGTCCATCCCCGCCAACCGGCCGGTGGGCGCAGCACCGACCCCGCTGATCTGCCCGAACACAAGACCGGCTACGCGCTGCGTGATGTGGCGGCGTTGATCGCCACCTGCGCCTCCCACGGCCCCAACGTCGGGATCTACGCCGAACGCATCCTCGATGACCGGCTGCCCTGGACGAAGATGCGTACCGTCTACCGGCTGCTGGGTCTGGTGCGCCGCTACGGCGCCGACCGGGTCGAACAGGCCTGTTCATTGTCGCTGGATCTCGATGTCGTCTCGGTGAACAAGATCGCCTCCATGCTGGAGCGCGCCACCGAGACCAGCTCCCCGGCCCTGCCGAAAGCGGTCGGTCACACCGCGACCCGCTTCGCCCGTGATCCTTCCGAATTCAACTCCACCCCAACATCATTGACCATCTTTTCCGAGGAGAACCGCTGACATGACTACCACCGCCCGTGGAGCTACCGACCCGATCGGCGCTGATCTGCTCCGACTGCTCAAAGCCCTCAAGCTCGGTGCACTGGCTGACACCCTGCCCGAACGCGCCGCCTTGGCCCGACAACACAAACTCAGCCACATCGGCTTCCTGGAAACACTGCTGGCTGACGAGGTCTCCCGACGCGAATCCCGCTCCGCGGCACTACGAGCGGCCAAAGCCGGACTCGATCCGAGCATGCGGTTTGACACCTGGACCGCCCACGACGACCTGCGCTATGACCGCACCCTGCTCGGTGATCTCACCTCGCTACGGTTCCTCGATGCCGGCCAGTCCGCGATCGTCCTCGGGCCCGTCGGCGTCGGCAAGACCCATCTGGCAACAGCATTGGGCCACATGGCTATTCGCCGCCGCCACACCGTCGTTTTCGGCCGCGCCGACAAACTGTTCACCCGGCTACGCGCCGCCCGCCTGGACCACACCGTCGACGCAGAGATCCGCCGACTGGCCGCCGTCGACGTTCTGATCATCGACGACTTCGCGCTACGCCCCCTCGACGCCACCGAAACCAGCGACTTCTACGAAATCGTCGTCGAGCGCCACCGCGCCAAGACCACCATCATGACGTCGAACCGCGAGCCCGCCGAATGGCTGACCATGACCGCCGACACCCTGCTGGCCCAATCAGCCATCGACCGACTGACCCCCGCCGCGCACACCCTGGTCATCGAAGGACCGTCCTACCGCCAACGAACCCGCCCTCAGCTTGACCCAGACCCCGCCGACAAGCATCCTCAATAACGCGCCACGGTGGTCCCATCCCCCTGGCAATCAGGTGGTCCCATCACCCTGGCAAGCGACACGCCACTCCAAACCCATCTTCAGTACCGTTGCTCGGCGAACTCGGCGACTTTCTCCGAGCCGTACTCCAAGTTCGCATCCTGCCGGGAGACTCACCCGTCCTCCGCACCAGTAGCGCTGAGGAGTTCACCAAGAGGGCTACTCCTCTTTTCACCGCCTGCCTGTTTTCTTTTGCCGCTCGCCTTGTTATCGTCCGATCATCCCTCGTCGAGGAGGCGGTGCGGGCATGCGTCGATTTGCTGGGCTTATCACCATGGTGGGTCTCGGGGTGGCTGTGGTCTCCGGACAGGGTCTCGCGCGGGCCGAACCGTCAGATCCGTCATCCGACTCTTCGTCCGAGACCTCGACATCCACTGACGCACAGACGACGTCGGACACCCCGGACACCGACGATTCTCCGGGCAGCACCACGCCGTCCACCGAGCCATCGACCGAGCCCTCCGACGAGACTGAGCCCCCCGAAACGGAGCCCACGACAGCGAAGGACCGGCCGTCCCACAAGAAGTCACATTCCGGCACCACCGCCAAAGCGCCTTCGACGCGGAATTCGACGATCGCGTCCTCTGCCGCGGTGAGCGAGTCGACGACTGCGCCGGACGCTGAGCCCGCCGAACCCGCCGAACCCGCCGAACCTGCCGAACCCGCCGTGCCGACGGTCGACGTCTCCCCGGCAACCGTTCCGGTGGCCGAACCCACCGTGCGAGAGACGGATTCGTCGCCTACCGAGGCCGCGTCCACGCCCCCTCGGCCCGTCGAGAAGATTGCCGTTGCGGTGTCGAATGTGCTTGGCGGCCTGTCGGATCCGTTTGCCACCGGCGACGCGCCAGAAGCGCCCGCCGGCGCGCCGGCCGCGTGGTCGCTGTTGGCGTTCGCACGGCGCGAGTTCGAGACTCTTTCGGCTCCGACGCCGCTGGCCGAGGCGCAAGTGGTCGAGAACTCGCTGACCTACACGCCGCCACCGACGATCATCGACCAGTTGACGGTCGCCGCCCTACGGGTGATCCGCGACGTCACCGGTTTCTTCGGGATCCCCTACGCCGCCATCGTCGGGGAACTGCTCGCCAGCGAGGATCCGCCGTTCTTACTGACGCTGGGGCTCAACGCACGTAAGACCGAGTTCGAGGTATCGCCGGGAAACGTCTGGAAGGTATGGGAATTCGAGCCGCCCGAACCGACCGACGCCACCGTGGTCGCGATCCACGGTGGCGCGGCGATCGTCCAGCCGAATCTGCTGCACTGGTTCGACTACACGCAGATGGCCCGCGACACGGGGGCCACGGTGCTGGTGCCGCTGTACCCGCTGGCGACAACCGAGGCGGGTTCCCTGCTGAACGTCACGCCCGGGATGGCGGACTACCTCTCGCATGTGATCAGCGAGCGTGGCGCCGAGAACGTCAGCGTCTACGCCGACTCGCAGGGATACACCTACGCGTTCGCCGCTACCCGTGAGCTCATCCTGCGGGGCGACGAAGTGCCGGCGAGCATGGTCGTGATCTCGGGCCAGGCCGACTATTCGTCGGAGAACGACGGCGCGGGCATCGATGACCCGTTCTTCAACGAAGTCACCGTCAGATACTTCTCGACGGGCGTCCACACCTTCGACGGCGTCGTCGACAAGGACCCGCGGATAAGCCCGTTGCGCATGGAGACCGAGGTCCTGCAGGCGCTGCCACCGACCACGATCTATGTCGGGACATTGGAGATCACGTATCCCGGCAATCTGCGGCTGTATGAACGGGCGGTGGAGATCGGCGCGCCGATCTCGATGGTGGTGGCCCCAGGGCAGTATCACGACTGGGCGATCTCGGGCCTACCGGTCAACTCCGCCGCGCCGCTGGTGCGCCGCGACATCTATCGTCAGCTCGGCCTGCTTGCCGACGCCGCGGACTAGAAACGTTCGAGGACGAATTTTCGTCAGCAAATTCCCCTCCTATTGACGACGCCGTTAGTACGATCATCAGCAAACAGCTCGACCCGGGGGGATTCATGACAAGTCAACGAACCGCTGGCTACCGGCCCGCGATCGTGGAGTTTCTCGAGGAAGTCATCTCGGCCAAGGACCGCGTCGTGCTCGGCGTGATCACCGCGCTGATCGGCGCCTTCGGCATCTGGTCCGTCGTCGACTACAACTCGGCGCAGACCCAGTACGGCATGTGCGTCGCGCAGGCGGTGGCCCAGGCCGCCGAGCAGCGCGTGTCCGTCGACGACCTGCTCGGCGGCGTCGGCTGCGTGCAGCCCTAGCGGGGCATAGAAGCGGCCCGCCACCTGGAGGTCATCAGGTGACGGACCGACACGAAGAACCGTATTCCTTGCGACCGCGTGAGGAATCCGGTGTTTCCCTACGTTTCAAGATTTTTTCCGGGCGGTTCAGGTCCCAGACCGGGTGTCGATGACCCGCTGCGCGACATCCGCGAGCTTGGTGTTGCTGTCCTGCGACAGCTGCTTGAGCATCTCGAAGGCACGCACCTCGTCGACGCCGTAGCGCTCCATGATGATGCCCTTGGCCTGCCCGATCCGGTCGCGCGTCGACATCGCCGACTTCAGCTGCTCGCCCTCCCGGCTCGCCAGGATCGCCGCCGCCGCGTGGGCCGCGAGGACCGCGCCGATGGTCTCGTCCTCGGCGTCGAAAGCGTTCGGTTGCGAGCCGAACATGTTGAGCGCCCCCGCCGTGCGCTCGGCTGTGTACAGCTTGACCGACAGCCCGCTGAGCACCCCGTGCTCCACCGCGGCAGCAGAGTATTGAGACCAGCGCGGTTCGGTCCGGAAGTCGTCGGTACGGAGGATCTGCTCGTTGAGCGCGGCCTGAACACACGGCCCCTCGTTGTACTTCATCTGAATCTCGTCGAGGGTGTGCGGCAGCTCGGACGTGCCGGCCAGCGATTCGAACGTGCCGCCCTTGGCGACGAGCAGCACGCCGACGGTGTCGGCGCCCGGTATCAGCTCCCGCGCCGTCGAGGTGACGTCCTCGAGCACCTGCTCGACGCTGCGCGGCGCTGCCGTGGCCCGAGCAAGCTCGGCCATCCGTTCAGCGAGTTGTTGAGTACGCAGCGGGGCCATAGGAGGCAGTCTTCCCGATGACACGACGAAGTACACGGTTGTTTGCGCTCCTAACCGGTTGGGCATGTCGTGTGCAGACAGCCGCGACGGTCGACCGCCGCGTCTGTTGAGGTCTCGTCGGTTCAGCTCAGAGCTGGCGGGGCCGCCTTCGGCGCTCCGGCCGGAGTCACTCTTTTAGTTGTAGTACCGTCTGGTGCATGGGCACGGCCAATGTCTGGATCCTCGGCGGTTACCAGAGCGATTTCGCCTGCAACCTGACTCGTGAAGGCGTCGACTTCTCGGCCCTGACCGTGCAGGTCGTCGACGGCACCCTGGCGGCCGCATCGGTGGACGCCCGCGACGTCGAGGTTGTGCACCTCGGCAATGCCTTCGGGGAGTTGTTCGCGAACCAGGGCCACTTGGGCGCGATGCCGGCCACGGTGCACGAGGACCTCTGGGACACACCGGCGTCGCGACACGAAGCCGCCTGCGCGTCCGGCAGCATTGCGATTCTCTCCGCGATCGCCGATCTGCGCTCCGGCACCTACCGATCCGCCCTGGTCCTCGGTGTCGAACTCGAGAAGACGGTGCCCGGCGACCTCGCCGCCCGCCACCTCGGCACCGCCGCATGGACCGGTCACGAGGGCGGCGACGCGACGTTCATGTGGCCCTACATGTTCGACCGGGTCGTCGCGGAGTACGACACGCGGTACGGCATCGACGCCGCCCACCTGCGCGCGATCGCATCGCTGAACTTCGCCAACGCCCGCAACAACCCGAACGCGCAGACGCGGACATGGCTGGTGCCCGATCCGCTGACCGATGACGACGTCACCAACCCGGTCGTCGAGGGCCAGCTGCGCCGCTTCGACTGCAGTCAGATGACCGATGGCGGCGCGGGCGTCGTCCTGGCCACCGACGAGTTCCTCGCCGAGCACCCCGGGTTGCGGCCGCTGGCCCGCATCACCGGATGGGGCCATCGCACCGTCGGACTCGGGCTGCAGCAGAAACTCGACCGCAGCGCCGGCGAACCCTACGTGTTGCCGCACGTGCGCGGGGCCGTGCTCGACGCGTTCTCGCGCGCCGGCGTCGCCCTCGACGACGTCGACGGTTTCGAGGTGCACGACTGCTTCACCCCCAGCGAGTACCTCGCGATCGACCACATCGGCCTGACCGGGCCGGGCGAGTCGTGGAAGGCCATCGAGAACGGCGAGATCGAGGTCGGCGGTCGGCTGCCGATCAACCCCAGCGGCGGGCTGATCGGCGGCGGTCATCCCGTCGGCGCATCGGGGGTGAGGATGCTGCTCGACGCGGCCCGGCAGGTCAGCGGAACCGCGGGCGACTACCAGGTCGAGGGCGCAAACACGTTCGGCACGTTGAACTTCGGCGGATCCACCGCCACCACTGTGAGCTTCGTCGTCGGGAAGGAATGAGATGGGAACGCCAAACGTGGAGATCGTCGGGAAGTACCTGTCGACGCTGCCCGACGATGACGACCACCCCTACCGCACCGGGCCCTGGCGTCCGCAGAGCACCGAGTGGGAAGCCGACGATCTGCGGCCGGTCGAGGGTGAGATCCCGCGCGACCTGGACGGCGTCTACCTGCGCAACACCGAGAACCCGCTGCATCCGGCGCTGAAGTTCTACCACCCGTTCGACGGCGACGGCATGGTGCACGTGGTCGGGTTCCGCGACGGTAAGGCGTTCTACCGCAACCGGTTCGTCCAGACCGACAGCCTGATCGAGGAGAACGATGCGGGCGGCCCGCTGTGGCCGGGCCTGGCCGAGCCGATCGAGCTCGCCAAGCGCGACTACGGCTGGGGCGCACGGACATTGATGAAGGACGCGTCGAGCACCGACGTCGTCGTGCACCGCGGCGTCGCGCTGACCAGCCACTATCAGTGCGGCGACCTGTACCGCGTCGACCCGTTCACCGGTGACACCCTGGGCAAGGAGGACTGGCACGGCCAGTTCCCCACCGATTGGGGCGTGTCGGCGCATCCGAAGGTCGACGATCGGACCGGCGAGATGCTGTTCTTCTCCTACTGCAAGCAGGCGCCGTACCTGCGCTACGGCGTGGTCGACGACGCCAACCACCTCGTGCACCTCACAGACGTCCCGCTGCCCGGGCCGCGGCTGCCCCACGACATGGCGTTCACCGAGAACTACGCCATCCTCAACGACTTCCCGATGTTCTGGGACCCGACGCTGCTCGAGGCGAACATCCACTTCCCCGGCTTCCATCCGGACATGCCGTCGCGCTTCGCGGTGATCCCACGCCGCGGTCAGGCGTCCGACATCAAATGGTTCGAGGCCGACCCCACGTTCGTGCTGCACTTCACCAACGCCTACGAAGACGGCGACGAGATCGTCTTCGACGGCTTCTTCGAGGGCGACCCCAGCCCGGTCGACACCGGCGCAGGATCGAAGTGGGAGCGGGCTTTCCGCTTCCTCGCGCTCGACCGGCTGCAGACCCGGCTGCACCGCTGGAGGTTCAACCTCGTCACCGGGCAGACCACCGAGGAACAGCTGACCGACACGATCACCGAGTTCGGCATGATCAACGCCGGTTACGCGGGCACGCCGTATCGCTACGCGTACGCCGCCACCGGCAAGCCCGGCTGGTTCCTGTTCGACGGTCTGGTCAAACACGACCTGCACACCGGGACCGAGCAGCGGTTCGTGTTCGACGACGGTGTGTTCGGCAGCGAGACCGCGATGGCGCCCCGCGTGGGTGGCACCGCCGAGGACGACGGATATCTGATCACACTCACCACCGACATGAACGCCGACGCGTCGTACTGCCTGGTGTTCGACGCCGCCAGGGTGTCCGACGGTCCGGTGTGCAAGTTGCCGCTGCCGGAACGAGTTTCGAGCGGCACCCATTCGACGTGGGCGCCGGGCGCGGAGCTGCGGCGCTGGCGGGAGTCGGATTCGGCGGCTGCGGCCATCGGCCTGTAGGTGGCGTCGCGCGCGCCCAACGCCGTCGCCCGCATGCTGGGCCTGCTCGGTGATGAGTGGACGCTGCTCGTCATGCAGCAGTCGCTGCTGGGGGCGACGCGGTTCGGGGAGTTCAAAGCGCGGCTGCCGATCTCGAACTCCGTGCTGAGCGCGCGGCTGCGCTCGCTCACCGAGGAGGGCCTGCTCGAGCGCCGCGAGTACCAGACGCGGCCGTCGCGGCTCGAGTACGTCACGACCACGCGGGGCCGCTCGCTGTGGCCGGTGCTGGTGTCGATCTGGGAGTGGGAGCGCCGGTGGGTGCCCGAGCACGTCGAGCCGCTGCCGCACATGCATCACCTCGAATGCGGCCACGACTTCGCGCCTGCGGCGACGTGCCGCGCATGCGGAGCGGTTGCTGAAGTGGAACACGTTGTCGCGCAATGGGGTCCGAGCGGATCATGGTCGCGCTCGATCCCGGCGGCCGCCACCCGGCGGCGCGCGGAGACCGCCGCGGCAGGCCTTTTCCCCCAGACCATGAGCGTGGTGGGGAACAGGTGGGGATTCGCGCTGGTGGTCGCCGGCATGGTCGGGCTGCGCCGGTTCACCGACTTCCAGTCCCAGCTCGGCGCGCCGCCGGGATCGGTCGCCGACCGGTTGACCATTCTGACCGCCAACGGCGTGTTCGACGGCACCGGCAACCGGTACGAGCTGACCGAGAAAGGGCGCGCGCTGTTCGCGGTCGTCATCACCTCGCTGCAGTGGGCGCAGCGCTGGTACCGGGCGCCCGAGGGGCCCGCCGTCGTCGTCACCCACACCGCGTGCGGGCGCCGGTTCGACCCCGTACTGATCTGTGATCAGTGCCGCCGACCGCTGCGCGGCACGGCCATCTCCGTCGTCGAAAATTCCGCGACCTCGGACTAGCACTCTCTTGTGTAGAGTGCTAACATCGCAGGTACGCACAGTGATTTGGCTGCCCGCCAGGGTGGCGGGCTCTGGATGACATAGGAGGTGGATTGCTGTGCTTCGCTTTGATCCGTTCAGTGACCTCGATGCTCTGACCCGCGGCCTGCTCACCGGCCAGACCGGATCGAATCGCTCACCGCGGTTCATGCCGATGGACCTGTGCAAGGTCGACGACCACTACCTGCTGACCGCCGACCTGCCCGGGGTTGACCCCGGCTCGGTGGACGTCAACGTCGACAACGGCACGCTGACCATTTCGGCGCACCGCACCGCACGCTCCGAAGAGTCCGTGCAGTGGCTGGCCAACGAGCGGTTCTTCGGCACCTACCGCCGGCAGCTGGCGCTCGGGGAAGGCATTGACGCGTCGGCCATTTCGGCGACCTACGAGAACGGCGTACTCAGCGTCACCATCCCGATGGCCGAACGCGCCAAGCCGCGCAAGATCGAGGTGGCCGTCGGCCACGACCAGAGGTCGATCGAGCCGACGACCGTCGAGGCCGGGTAACCGGGTAACCGTCGAGACAGCGGGCAGATCGCGCGCTCCCCCGAGAGGGCGATCTGCCCGCAGTTTCAGTGCCGGCTCAGCCGGTGGCGCAGGTTGTTTCGCACTGCGGGCCACTCCACGTCGAGGATCGAGTACACGACGGTGTCGCGGCGCGATCCGTCGGGCAGCAGCTGGTGGCTGCGCAGCACGCCGTCGAGCTTGGCGCCGAGCCGCTCGATCGCCGCGCGGCTCGTGAAGTTGAAGAAGTGCGTCCGGAATTCGACAGCAACACAACCCAATTGGTCGAAGGCGTGGCCGAGCATCAGCAACTTGGTTTCGGAGTTGACACCGGTGCGCCGCGCGTCGGCCACATACCAGGTGTTGCCGATCTCCAGCCGCCGGTTGGGCGGGTCGACGTTCATGTAGCTCGACGAGCCCACCAGTCGGCCGTCGAGTCGGCGGACCACGAAGGTCAACCCGGTGTCGGGCGACTGAACCGCCAACCGGTTGTCGACCCACTGCTCGACCGCCTCCGCGGCGGGAGCGGCGGTGAACCACAACCGGCCGAGCTCACCGTCGGCCGCGGCGGCGGCGATCTCCGGAACATGCTCGCGGCTCAGCGGTTCCAACGTCACCCAGCGGTCGCCGGCGAGGCGGACCGGCGAGACGAATCCGCTCACTGCACGCGGGTCGGCGCGCGTTGGGCCGTTGCCCAGGCCGCCACCATCGTCCACACCGACAACAGCACCGCGACACCCGCCACCGCCACACCGAGATACCACCCGTACCCGGCGGACACCGGCGCATAGACGTAGAGCCGGTAGTACCACACCGCCAGCACGAGCAGCAGGACCGAAACAGCCAGCGCCGCAGATGAAGCCAGCCGCGCCGACAGGCCCTGCGCCGACATCGCCCCGGCGACGATCAGCACCGAGGCCAGCAGCACGATCAGTTGTCCCACCCCGAATCCGGGCGCAGGCGCGGGCAGGTCCCCCACGATCCCGCCGATCGCCGTCACGCGACCGGACCCCTCGGTCAACCACGGCAGCCACGCGCTCACGGAGATGATCGCCCCGCACAGCGCGACCAGCCATCCGGGGCGCAGGCGCGACATGCCCCCGAGCCTATCGGGTGTGACGCGCCGATCCGGTCTCTACTGTGGAGTGTCCAACACCGAAAGGCGGTACCGGGATGACCGAACTTCCCGACTGGGCGCGCCGCCTGGATCTGTCCCCTCACCCGGAGGGCGGCTGGTACCGGGAAACCTGGCGCAGCGACCTGACCGTGCCGCAGTCCGCGCTGCCGCCGGACTACACCGGGCCCCGCAGCGCCGGGACCGCCATCCTGTTCCTGCTCATGCCGGGGCAGCAGTCGGCGTGGCACACCGTCCGCAGCGCGGAGTTGTGGCTGCACCACTCCGGCAGTCCCCTGGTCCTCGAGGTGGGGGCCGAACAGGACGGCGCGACAGAGCATTTGCTCGGAACCGACATCCTGGACGGGCAGCAGCCGCAGTTCGTCGTGCCGCCCGGGCACTGGCAGCGCGCCCGTCCCCGCGACGACGCGCCCACCCTGGTCAGCTGTGTCGTGGTGCCCGGATTCGATTTCGCCGATTTCGCGTTGGCCGCACCTACCGACTGAGCAGGTGCAGCGCGGCCGACACCAGTGCGGCGTTGTCCGGCGCCGTCGACCCGTCGGGCAGTCGCAGCGTGTCCTCCATCCCGATGCGGGTCTGCAACCCGCGCAGACCGGCGTGTTGCAGTAGCGGCCAACAGCTTTCGTCGAGGCCGTGCAGCAGGACCGGCGCCGGTGACCCGGCGGCGCGGATGCGGGCCAGCAGGTCGTCGGCGATGTCGGGATCGCCGTCGCGTGCGAGTTCGATCATCACCCGCATGCAGTGCGGGGCCACCTCGGAGGCCGCCCAGGAGTCGGCGGCCTCGGCGTGGAAGATGCCGACCTCCACGCCGAGCCCGCGGTCCAGGAGCAGCTTCGCCAGGTCCCCCGAGCCCGGTTCGTGCCAGTTCACCGACGCGAAGTCCGGCAGCACCCGCCAGCCCTCGACCGTGCGATAGCGCTCCTGCTCGTCGGGCAGCGCCCAGTAACCGGTGGTCACGCCCAGCGGAAGGCCCGGCAACGCGTGGCGCACCGCCTCGACCGCGACGCCCACCACGTCGGGTTGCAGCGAGTCGACGCCGTCCGGGGTCTTGGGATGCATGTGCACGGCTTGCGCCCCCGCCTCGTGGGCGCTGACCGCCGCGGCGGCCAACTGCCCGGGTGTCACCGGGAGTCCGGGATGCTGGTCCGGGGTGCGCGCGCCGTTGATGCACGCCTTCACGTAGGTAGAGGGCATGACCCGATCCTTGCAGCGATCAGCGGATCCGGCCCGCCCGCAGCCTCTCGAGCATCCGGCGGTCGCGTTTGGTCGGGCGGCCGGCTCCGCGGTCTCGCGCAGCGACCGGGACGATCTCCGTCACCGTCGGCCGCGGTGTCCGGTCGAGGAAGCAGGTCGCCGCGTCGGCCGCGCCGACCCGCTTGTGGATCACCCGCAGCACTTCGACGATGCGCGTGTTCTGCCCGATGCGGGCGCGCACCTCGTCACCGGGCGACACCATCGTCGCGGGTTTTGCCGGCCGGCCGTTGACCCGCACATGTCCGCCGCGACACGCCTCGGCGGCGTCCGGGCGGGTCTTCGCCAACCGGACCGACCACAGCCATCGATCTATCCGGGTCGACTCCACACCGTCCATGATGGCCCACCCGTGCACACCTTATTGTGACCTTATCTATGTCTTATTTTTCTTAAAAACTGTTGTACGGTGGTGGGCACCCGGCGCACAGCAGCGACGAAAGGAAGCCGACATGCATCACGAACCTGCACGGATCGCCCTGGTCACCGGCGGATCGACGGGCATCGGCGCCGACGTCGCCCACCTGCTCGCCGATGCCGACACCCACGTCGTGCGGGCCGGCACCGCGGTCGAGTCCGCCGCGATGGTCGACACCATCGGCGCCCGGTTCGGGCGACTCGACACCCTGATCCTGACCTCCGGTGAGCTCAGCCCCGCCATGCGCGTCGACCGCGACGCGCAGCGACGCATCGCGCTGCGGGCACTGCCGCTGATGCCGGCCGGCGGTCGCATCATCTTCGTCACCAGCCACCAGGCGCACTTCTTCCCGAACAAGGCCGTCCCTAAGGGCTACACGGCGATCGCGGCCAGCATGCGGGCCAACGAAACCGCCCTGTACACAATGCGTTCGGAGTTCCACCACGCCGACGTCCACTTCACCGTGGTCTCCGGCGACCTGAGCGACGCGACCTTCGCAGCAGCGGTCGTCAACGCGGCGAACACCCCGAACCCGACCGGCGTCGTGTACGTCGGGCGGGCCGACTACCTCATGACGGCCTGACGGTCACTGCAGCGAGGACAGGTTGAACGCGGCCCCCGTCGGGTCGGCGACCGCGGCCAGCCGCCCATAGGGGGTGTCCTCGGCGTCGCGGATCACGCTGCCGCCGTGATCGAGGATCTGCTGCACGCTCTTGTCCACGTCGTCGGCGCCGAGGAAGAAGAACCAGTTCGACGGCACCCCCTCGGGCAGATCGCGGGTGCCGTCCATCAGCCCGAGTAGCGCCTCGCCACCGAACAGTGCTGTGCTGTAGCGGAATTCGTCGGTGTCGGACACCGTCTCGAGCTGCCAGCCGAACACCGTGCAGTAGAAGTCCTGCGCCGCGGTGTAGCCGCGGGTGCTCAACTGGAAGTACACCGGTGCGCCGTGCTCGTTGACGAGTTCGAACCCGCGGTGCCCGGTCGGCTGCCACAGGCCGAAGAAGGCCCCGGTCGGATCGGCCATCAGGCCCATCACGCCCTTGTCCTTGACCTCCATCGGTTCGACGGACCCGCGGGTGACCGCGCCCGCGGCGAGGGCCCTGTCCAGCGTCGCCTTGACGTCGGTGGTGTGGAAATAGGTGGTCCAGCCGTCGGGGCTGTTCCACTGAGGGTCGTTGGCCATCAGGCCGGCGACGGGCCTGCCGTCTTTGCTCGCGGTGATGTACCCGCCGTACTCGGGACCAGAGGACTCGAACGTCCAGCCGAACACCTCGCCGTAAAAGGCTTGTGAGCGTTCGACATCCGAGGACGCCAGGTCGATCCAGATCGGCGCGCCGACGGGGGTGATGGTGCGGACGGACATGGGGAGCTCCTTCTCCGGGTGTGGTCAGTCACCGGTGCAGACCACCACCGCCGGAAAAAGTCATCGCGTGATGCCGAGCACCCGCAGCGCGTTCTCCTTGTAGACCAGCGGCACCACGGCCGGGTCGACACCGAGTGTCTCGAAGTCGCGGCGCCAGCGGTCGATCCGGATGTAGGGGAAGTCGGTGCCGAACAACACCTTGGTCCGCAGTTGACGGCTCATCGCGTGGACCAACTGCGGCGGGAAGTACTTCGGGCTCCACCCCGACAGGTCGATGTAGACGTTGGCCTTGTGGGTGGCGATCGCGATCTGTGGATCCACCCATGGCACAGCCGGGTGCGCCATCACGATCGTCAGCTCGGGGAAGTCGGCAGCGACGTCGTCGAGCAGCATCGGGTCGGAGTAGCGCAGCTTGATGCGATGCCCGCCCGGCAGACCCGACCCCATTCCGGTCTGCCCGGTGTGGAACAGCGCGGGCACGCCCGCCTCGGTGATGGCCTCGTAGATCGGATAGAAGCGACGGTCGTTGGGTGCGAAGGCCTGCATGCTCGGATGGAACTTGAAGCCCTTCACCCCGTAGTCGCGCACGAGTTCGTGCACCCGGTGCACCGCGCGGCGCTCGTGCCACGGGTCGACGCTGCCGAACGGGATCAGCACGTCGTTGTTGCGCGCCGCGCCCGCGACCAGGTCCTCGATCGAGTTGGGGACGTGCCGCATCGCCGTGCGCGCGTCGACAGTGAAGACCACCGCGGCCGTGTTGTGTTGCCGGTACAGGTCGGCGATCGCGTCGACGCCGGCGATCGCGCCGGGCGGCATCTTGAAGTACTTCTCCGTCGCCTCGACGAGTTCGTCGACGTAGGCCTTGTGGCCGTGGCTGTCGATCTCCACGTGGGCGTGCATGTCGATCGCGTCGATGCGGCTGAAGTCGATCCCGTAGTCGTACTTCTCGGCAGCCATGCGCGCAGTTTAAGCGAGCGCGCCTGGCGAACAGATTGCCGACATCTCAGCCGGGGTTCGCGAAGTGGATAGCCATTTTCACGATGTCCCTCACATCGCCATTGTCCAGTGGTTAACACTAAGTCGTAATTGGCTTCGGCGTTATTTAGCAAAGCTCTTGACCACATCGCCAGCAAACCTCTAGCTTGGTGATGCCGGCTGTGATCGGGATCATATCCAGCTGCGGCCCGTCGGGGGCTGTGACGCATGTCGACAGGGGAAATCGCAATGCCAAGGAATCGCAGGATCAAGCGTTCGGAGCGGATGTCGGTCCACCAGTTCTTGACAGCCGGAGTCGGCGGCGCCGCGCTCGTCGGCGTCGGCGCGCTGCTGGCCTCACCGCCGGGAACCCCCGCGCCCACCAAACCCAGGGTGGACAACATCGAGATCCAACTGGCCAACAGCGAGTCGGAGCTGTGGTGGCTGGGTGACGGAGCCGAAGGCGGGATCGGGGCGAGCCTGTTCGAGACGCCGAACGCGTTGACGGCGGGCGGTTTCGATCCGTTCCGGCCGTTCGGTACGGGCGGTTGGCTGGTAGGAAACGGCGTCGATGCCGCGGCCGACTGCGAAGGCAACGCCTGCAACGGCGGTCACGCGGGCATCCTGTTCGGTACCGGCGGCGCGGGCGCCAACGGTGGCCGCGGCGGTAACGGCGGCCTGTTCTTCGGCGTCGGCGGGGCCGGTGGACAGGGGCTGCCGGGCCAGACCGGCGGTCGCGGTGGTGACGGCGGCCTGTTCTTCGGCACCGGCGGCGCGGGCGGTCAAGGCGGCACCGGTGTCGCCGGCGATGCGGAAGGCGAAACAGGGGGCAAGGGCGGCAACGGCGGCGAAGGCGGATCAGGCGGGCTGTTCTTCGGCGCGGGCGGCGTCGGCGGCCAAGGCGGCACAGGAGGCGCCGGCTACACCGATCCCCTTGGCGAGAACCCACCCGGCAACGGCGGTGACGGCGGCGACGCCGGCGTCGGCGGTAAGGGCGGGCTGTTCCTCGGCAGCGACGGATCGACCGGAAACGGTGGTGACGGTGGCGTCGGCGGCACCGGCGTGACCGGTGACGGAGCCGCGGGCGGCACCGGCGCGACCGGCGGCAACGGCGGCAACGGCGTGGTCGGCGGGACCGGTGGTGCCGGCGGCAAGGGCGGCGAAAGCCCGACCGGATTCGAGGGCGGCCAGGGTGGCACCGGCGGTAACGGCGGCACCGGCACGACCACTGGCGGCGCAGGCGGTGCCGGCGGCGAGGGTGGCACCGGCGGCGGCGACCCCGAGGGCGACGGCGACACCGGTGGCAAGGGCGGTACCGGCGGCAAGGGTGGCACGGGCGGCGTCGACGGCGGTGTGGGCGGCGCAGGAGGTGCCGGCGGTGACGGCGGCGAGGGCGGTGAAGGCGCGGAATCTTCCGGCGGCACCGGCGGCGCAGGCGGCACCGGCGGTCAGGGCGGCGAAGGCGAGAACGGCAAGGGCGGCAACGGCGGTTCGGGCGGCATCGGCGGCGAAGGTGGCGACACGCTCGGTGGCGGCAGCGTCGGCGGCGACGGCGGCAAGGGCGGCACCGGCGGGCTCGGCGGACCGGGCAGCAGCGGGGACGACCCCGGCGAAGGCAACCCCGGCAGCAACGGCGGCGACAACGACGGCGCCAACGGCGGCACCGGCGGGGCCGGCGGAGCGGGCGGCACCGGAGCCCCGTCCGCCTGATCGGAGATGACCGCAAGCCGGTGCGCACCGCCGAGGGGGGTGCGCACCGGCCATGCGGGTACCGTCACGCGCGTGACGGTCTACGCGCTCAACCTGTTCGACATCGCCGACCGCGACGAGTACCTCGCCTACTCGAAGCGCTCGCCGGGTGAGGTCGCCAAGCACGGCGGCCGCGTCGTGGCTCTCGGCCAGTTCCGGGAATCGATTCTCGGTGACATCGAGCCCCGCCGGGTCCTGATCCTCGTCGAGTGGGATTCCAAGGACGCGTTCGACAGTTACTGCAACGACCCCGAACTCGCCGACCTACATGCGCATCGCGAGAACGGGTCGTCGTCGTACGTGTGGCACCTCTTCGACCGCCTCGACGATCTGCGGCCGCTGCTCAAACCATGAGGCTCAGCCGGCCGCCTCCGGCGCGTAGCCGAGCGCGGCCTTGACCTCGAGGTACTCGTCGAACCCGAACTGGCCCCACTCGCGGCCGTTGCCGCTGCGCTTGTAGCCGCCGAACGGCGCATTCATGTCGAAGCCGTGATTGATCGCGACGGAGCCGGCGCGGATGCGGCGGGCCACCGACCGTGCCTTGTCCAGGTCGGCACCCGAAACATAGCCCGCCAGACCGTATTCGGTGTCGTTGCCGATCTCGACGGCCTGGTCGAGATCGTCGTAGCCGAGGATGCACAGCACGGGACCGAAGATCTCCTCGCGCGCGATCGTCATGTCGTTGGTGACGTTCGCGAACACCGTGGGCTTGACGAAGTAGCCCTTGGCGAGGCCGTCGGGCCTGCCGGTGCCGCCGACGACGAGCGTCGCGCCTTCGTCGATGCCCTTCTGGATCAGGCCCTGGATCTTCTCGAACTGCGCGCGGGACGCCACCGGGCCGATCGCGGTCTTGTCGTCCGGGTCGCCGACCTTGACCGCGCTCGCCGTCTCCTTGGCCACCGCGATGGCCTCGTCCATCCGGGAGTTCGGCACCAGCATCCGCGACGGCGCGTTACAGCTCTGCCCGCTGTTCATCATCATCACCGAGGTGCCCGCGGCCACGCTCTTGGCGAAGTCGTCGTCGTCGAGCACGATGTTCGGGCTCTTGCCGCCGAGTTCCTGCGTCACCCGCTTCACGGTCGGAGCCGCGTTGCGGGCGACCTCGATACCGGCGCGGGTCGACCCGGTGAACGACACCATGTCGATGTCGGGATGGCTCGACAACGGCACCCCGACGCCGGGGCCGTCCCCGTAGACCAGGTTGTAGACACCGGCGGGAACACCTGCGGCGTCGAGGATCTCGGTGAAGATCTGCGCGGAGTAGGGCGCCACCTCCGACGGTTTGAGCACCATCGTGTTGCCGGTGGCCAGGGCGGGGAACACCTTGCAGGCGATCTGGTTGATCGGCCAGTTCCACGGGGTGATCAACGCGCACACGCCGATTGGCTCCTTGACCACCAGCGTGCTGCCGTGCTGTTCCTCGAACTGGAAGTTCTTCAGCGCGTCGATCGCGGTGGCCAGGTGGCCGATGCCGAGGTTTACTTGCGGACCCGATGCCAGCGACGGCGGGGCGCCCATCTCCTCGGTGACCGCGTCGGCCAGATCACCGGCGCGCTGCTGGTATTCGCCCATGATCGCGTTGAGCAGCTCGAGCCGCTCCTCCGGCGTGGTCTGCGACCAGGTCGCGAACGCCCGCCGCGCCGCGGTGACCGCCACGTCGACGTCGGCGGAGGAGCCGAGCGCGATCCTGCCCGAGACCTCTTCGGTGGTCGGGTTGTCAACCTCGAGGGCGTTGGGCCGAACCGGGTCGACCCACTGGCCGTCGATGTAGTGCTTCAGATATTCACGCATGGTGCTTACTCTTCCCTAGATCGTCGGCCTACTGGGTGCCTTCTGCATACCAGGTCCGGAATCGGTCGTACTTCGGCATCTCCTCGGAGTTGGCCTTGGGGTCGATGCAGACGTGCACGACGGCGGTCTTGCCGCTGGCGAACGCCCGCTGGATGGCCGGGCCGATCTCGTCGTCCTTCTCGACGTACTCGCCGTGGCAGCCGAAGCCCTCGGCCACCTTGTCCAACCGGACGTCCTTGCTCCAGTGCACACCCGGCTGCGGCGACGGCTGCTCGAATGTGCGTTTGTAGACACCGACTTCCAGGCCCCACTGGTGGTCGACGCCGACAACGCAGACCAGCGGCAGTCCCTCGCGCACCGCGGTCTCGAGTTCGGCGATGTGGAACAGGAACGCCGAATCGCTGGTGAGCAGCATGACCGGGCGCTTGCGCCCCTCGGCGACCGAGGCGCCGACGGCGTACGGCAGGCCGGTGCCGAGATGGCCGAAGTTCTGGTTCCAGATCACGTCGCGCGGTTTGGTCTGCGAGTACGTCCACTGGAAGATCACCGTGGCGCCGCCGTCGCGGACCAGGATGCCGTCCTCGGTGCACTCGTCGAACGCCTTCGTGGCCTCCACGACGTAGCGCGCCGGGTGGATCGGGGCGCGACCGCTGGGCGCTTCTTCAGCCACCCGCGTCAGCTCGGCCGCGTCGGCCTTGACCAGGGCCTCGAGGCTGGCCGACGGCTTGCGCGGGTTGTCGCGCAGCGCCTCCACCAGTTGGGGCACCACGCCGCGCAGGTCGCCGACCAGCGGCACGTCGATCGGCCGGTTCACGCCGATCGCGGTCGGATCCTGTTCCACCAGAACCCATTTGCGGTTGGCGTCGTTGCCTGCCCAGTGCTGGGTGCGGCCGTAGTGCATGGGTTCGCCGAGCTCGGTGCCCAGCGCCACACACAGGTCGGACTGCTCGACGGCCTCGTTGGCGGCCGGCGAGAACAGGTACGGGAAGGTGCGGTCCTGCAGGCCCGGGATGAACGACGTGCCGCCGGAGGTCTGGATCACCGGACACGCCATCAGCTCGGCCAGCTCCCTGACCTGCTCCTGCGTGCGCGACGTGTGAACCCCGTGGCCCACCAGCAGGATCGGGTTCTCCGCTTCGCGGATCAACCGGACCGCCTCGGCGACCTCGCGCTCACCGGCACCCTGGTTGACGAGCCGGTACCGGTGCGGCGGCAGCGGGTCCGGCACGTCGAGTTCTTCGAGGATGATGTGGCTCGGGAACTCGATGTAGGACGGTCCGGGGGTGCCCGACATGGACCGGCGGATCGCCTCGCGGATGATTTCGTCGGTCTGGTCGGCGTACTCGATCGAGCTGCTGTACTTGACCGACCGCGCGAAAAGCTCTTCCTGCTGGACGAATTGGATGCGGCCGCGTCGGACCCGGCGTTCGGTGATGCGGGCGCGCTGCCCGCCGAGGACGATGATGGGCGAGTTCTCCACCAGCGCGCACTGGATCGCACCGGCGATGTTGGCCATGCCCGGCCCGAGCGTGCCGATGCACAGCCCCGGCATGCCGGTCATCCGCGACGCCGCCTCGGCCATGAAGCCGGCGCTCAGTTCATGGTGCGGTGCGACGACCGACCAGCCGCGGGCGTGGGCCTCGGTGAACATGTGCACGAAGTTGGGGTCAGGGATGCCGAACAGCGTGTTGACCCCCTCCGCCTCGAACAGGTCGAGGATGCGTTTGTATACGGGGACGCCCATTGAGTTCTCCTTCTAGTGGTAGCGCTGTGCGAGTCGGTTACGGTGTGCCGCAGGTGAACCGAACAAGGACCGGTTCAAGGTGGCGCGTTTGAGGTAGACGTGGATGCCGCTTTCCCACGTGTAGCCGATGCCGCCGTGCAGTTGCATGGCCTTGCCCGCAACCTCGACGGCCGCCGAGCAGGCGTACGACTTGGCCATCGCCACCGCGTGTCCGGCGTCGGGCGCGTCCTCGGCGACGGCGCGCACCGCGGCGTCCACGAGTTGGCGCGAGACCGCGATGCTGACAGCCATGTCGGCACAGGCGTGCTTGACGGCCTGGAACGAGCCGATGGCCCTGCCGAATTGGTGGCGGACCTTGGCGTAGTCGACGGTCGCAGTCAGCATCGCCTCGCTGACGCCGAGGCTGTCGCAGGCCACCGCCACGGCCGCGCGGTCCCGCAGTCGCGCGGCGGCGCGGTCCCGCAGTCGCGCGGCGGCGCCGTCGTCGGCGAAGGGCAGTAGCTCACCATCGGCGGGTGATACCGCGGCCAGTGCCCGGGTCTGGTCGACGACGGGCCGCGGCGTGGCCTGCTGGTCGGTGACCGTCACCCCCCGGTCGGTGACGATCAGGATGCGGTCGGCGCCTGCGGCGTCGGGCACGAAGTCGTGCGGTTCCAGCGCGACGGCCAGCCGTGTCGTTCCGGCGGCGACGTCGGTCAGCAATGCATCGCGGGTGTCGCTGCGCGGCAGTGCATTCAGCGCGCCGACAGCGAGTACGGCGCTGCCGAGGAAGCTGGTCGCGCTGGCGGCGCGGCCGATTTCCTCGCAGATGACCGCGGTCTCGGCGAACGACGCACCGGCTCCGCCGAACTGTTCGTCGATCTCCAACCCCACCCAGCCGGCGTCGACCAGCGCCGGCCAGTCCACGGCGCGGTCCTTGGCGAGCAGGCCACCGGCGACGGCGCGCAGTTCGTCGTGAAACTCGGAGAAGTCGGTCATCACACGGCGCTCGGTTCCCGGGGCAGGCCGAGGCCGCGCTCACCGATGATCGTGCGCTGGATCTCGCTGGCCCCGCCGGGGATGGTCCATTCCCACGAGCCGATGAAGTCGAGCACCCAGGCACCCGACTCCCAGCCGCTCGACATGGGTTTGGCCACCTCGGTGTGGGCGGCGAGCCCACCGATCTCGGCGGCGAAGTCCGTCATCCGTTGCAGCAGTTCGCTGTAGAACAACTTGACGATCGAGGCGTCCGCCGGTCCGGCGGAGCCGGTCTCTGGATTGTCCGCGACCTCGACCAGCTTTCGGCACAGCCCGCGCAGTCCGGTCAGCTCGATCTCGAACTGGGCGAGCCGGTCGGCGACGACCGGGTCGTCGATCGGTGCGTCGCGCAACAGCCAGCGAAAGCCCGCGTTGCCGAGGCGTTCGGCGAGTTCGAGCATGGTCATTCCGCGCTCGGCGCCCAGCGTGGCCTGGGCCACCTGCCAGCCGGCGTTCTCCGCGCCGACCAGGTTCGCCGCGGGGATCGCCACGTCGTTGAGGAAGATCTCGCAGAAGTGCGAGTCGCCGATCGCGTTGCGGATGGGCCGGACCTCGACTCCGGGCGTTTTCATGTCGAGCAGGAAGTAGGAGATGCCCTTGCGTTTGGGCGCGTTCGGATCGGTGCGGGCCAGCAGCAGGCACCAGTCGGCGTGCATACCGCCGCTGGCCCACAGCTTCTGGCCGTTGACGATGTAGGCGTCGCCGTCCCTGCGGGCGGTAGTGCGCAGGCTCGCCAGATCCGAGCCCGCCTCGGGTTCGGAGAAGCCCTGCACCCAGATCTCACCGTCGAGGATCGCCGGCAGGTGACGGCGCCGCTGCTCCTCGCTACCGGCGACCAGAAGCGTCGACGCCGCGTGGTGGATGCCGACGAACGCGAGGACCAGGCGCGGCGCGTCGTGCGCGGCCAACTCCTGGTACAGCACCACCTGCTCGGCGACCGGCATTCCGCCGCCCCACTCCGCGGGCCAGTGCGGGACGGCGTAACCGGCGCGGTGCAGTTCGGTGAACCACTCCTTCTGGAAGGCGACGAATTCGTCGTCGCTCACCCCGGTCTGCTTTTCGCGCCAGTCGGCCGGGATGTGCTCGGCGCACCACGCCCGTACCTGCTGGCGAAACTGGGCCAGGTCCGCGGTCACAGCCGCACCGCCTTGGCTCGGAGTCGGTCCATGACACGGGCGACCGCGACGCCGTCGTCGAAGGACGGTGCGATCTGCGTCCCGGTGCGCACGGCGTCGGCGACGCGGCTCAGGAAGGTCTGCAGCGCGGGTGGCGGTGAGCGGCGCGGCGGCGGGGCGAACTCGGTGGTTTCGGGGTCCGCGCCGGGCCGCCGGACGGTGAGCGTCGTGTCGGCGGCCAGCTCGGCGGTGCCCTCGCTGCCGATCAGCGTGACGGCCGGCGGGGACGGCACCGCGGCCGCGAAACCGGTGTCGTGGATCGCGGTGGCGCCGTCGGCGGTGGTGAACCACGCCGAGTAGCCGTCCTCGGCGGTCGCGCCCTCGGCCGATCCGTCGATGCGGGTGACGCCGCCGCAGTCGGTGATCTCGCTGTCGAACAGCCAGCGGGTGAAGTCGATCAGATGCGAACCGTAGGCGCCGATCCAACCGCCGCCGAGGTCGCGGTCGTTGATCCAGCCGAACGGCCGGCCCCTCAGCCCGTTCCCGAAGAACGCCCAGTGCAGGTGCCGCGGCGTGCCGATCGACCCGTCGTCGGCCAGTTCCTTGAGCCGCGCCCACGCTTCGTTGAACCGGAACTCGAAGTTCAGGAAATTCAACACACCAGCCTCGTGCGCGCGGTCGCGCATCAGCGCTGCGTCGTCGGCGTTGCGGCCGAACGGCTTGTCGCACAGCACCGCATGGCCGTGTTCGATCGCACCGGTCACGTGCTCGACATGCAGGAACGGCGGTGAGTGCACCGAGATCAGGTCGGCGTCGGAGGCCAGCGCGGTCTTGACCGCGACGTCGTCGCGCGGGCTGATGACCTCGACGTCGCATCCGAGCCCCGCGTACACGGGCGCGGCCGCGTGCTTGCCGAAGCCGGTGCCGATCACCACGACCTTCATGCGTAGAGCCCCGTCAGACCGGCGCTGCCTGCGGTGCGGGTCAGCGCGTCGCGGGTGGCGGACAGGCCGAGCGGCAGCCTGCGCAGCGGCTGGCTGTACCGCGACAGCCACGACAGCGTGGTCTCGTCGCAGAAGCCGACCGCACCGTGCAGCTGATGACACACGCGGAACACCGTCTCCGCCGTTTCCAGCGCCGACAACCGAAGGGCCAGCGCGTCGTTCAGCGCTTCGGGCCGTGCGGTGGCGATGCTCCACAGCGTGTACTTGGCGAGGATGTCCAGTCCGCTGCGCTCCACCTCGGCGTCGGTGAGCTGGAACTGCACGCCCTGGAACGAGGACAACGCCTGCCCGAACTGTTTGCGCAGGCTCACGTGCGCCACCGTCAACTCGATCGCCCGGTCCAGCATGCCGAGCAGGGTCCAGCACGGCAGGGTCAGGCCGAGCGCGATGTCGGCCGCGCCGCCGTCGTCGACGTGGGTGGTCGCCAGCTCGGTGACGAACCCGGGTCCCGCCGGCCCGTGCGCGGTCGCCGTGCTGCGGACCCCGTCGAGAGTCACTGCGGTCCAGCGGTTTTCGAGTCCGCCGACCGGGGCGGCCGGACGGTTGCGCGCAACCACGAGCAGGCCGTCGCTGTCGAGGTCGGCCGGGGCGGCGAGCCGTTCGGCGACCGGATACGGCAGCGCCCAGTAGCCGGCGCTGCGGCACAGCGCCGCGGCGGCCTCCAGGCCGTCGGCGTCGGTGCGGGCGTCGAGGTCCCAGGCGCCGAGGCCGGCGAGGACCGGACCGACCAGAGTTTCGCGGTCGGCGGGTTTGGCTTCGGCCTGCTGGACCAGCTGGTCGCCGCCGGCCGCCTCGAACGCGCGCAGCGCCTCGCGGCCGTATTCGGCGGCGTCGTCGGAGAGTTCGAGGATCACCGCGCCACCGCCAGCATCGCGCGTGAGAGCAGGATCCGTTGCATCTCAATGCTTCCCGACGAGACCGTGGAGGCCTGCGAGTACTTCCAGTGGTCCTCGACCTCGCCGAGGAACCACGTCGCCCGCGCCGCGTCCGGCGGCACCTCGGCCGCGATGTCCATCAGCACCTCGGCGCTGTCCTGGTCGAGTTTGGTCACCGCGATCCGGTACGCGGCGGCGTCGCCGGGCTGGATGCGGCCGCTGCTCTGCAACGACACCACGCGATAGGCCATCAGCCGCGCTCGCCTGCAGTGCGTCAGCATCCGGATCCAGCGTCCGCGCAGTTCGCCGGGCAGGTCGTCCCACCGGTCGCCGAGCACCGCGGGCGCCGCGGCCAGCAGGCGTTCGCAGCGGGCGTAGCGGGCGATCCCGACCCGCTCGAAGGCCATCACGTCCTGGACGATGGACCAGCCGTGGTCGACCGTGCCGAGCACGTCGGCCTCGGTGACCCGCAGGTCGTCGAAGAACACCTCGTTGAGGTGGTGCGGGCCCATCATGCAGCGGATCGGCCGGACCTGGATCGCCGGATTGTCCATCGGCACAAGGAAGATCGTCAGGCCCTGTTGTTTCTTCTGGGTTGCACCTTCTCCCACTTTCGACGTCCGCGCCAGCAGGAAGCACCACTGGGCCATCGTCGCGTAGGAGGTCCAGATCTTCTGTCCGCTGACCAGCCATCCGTCGCCGTCACGACGCGCGCTGGTGCGCAGTGACGCCAGGTCCGAGCCGGCCTCGGGTTCGGAGAAGCCCTGACACCAGATCACCTCGCCGCGCGCGATCGGCGGCAGGTGTGTGCGCTGCTGTTCGTCGGTGCCGTGCCGCATGATGATCGGCCCGACCCAGTTGACGCCCATGTACTGGGCGCCGCGCGGTTCGTGGTGTGCCCACATCTCCTCGCGCACCACGGTCTGCTCCCACACCGATGCACCGCCGCCGCCGAACTCCTGCGGCCACGACAGGCACAGCAGTTCCCGCTCGGCGAGCATGCGGCAGAACCGCTGCGCGATCTCGAGATCGTTCGGGTCGTCGGTGAACGCGCCCAGATAGTGCTCGGGCACATGCTCTTTGACCAGCTCGCGCAACTCGGTGCGGAGTTCGGCGGCCTTGCCGCCCATCTCGAAGTCCATGGCTACCCCGCCTCCGCCGCGCGTGTGGTGAGGCCGAGTTCGGTCAGCACGTCATCGGTGTCGGCGCCCAGTTCCGGCGCCGGTCCCGCGACCTGGCCGGGCGTGCGCGAGAACCACGTCGGCACACCGGGAAAGCGCACCGGTCCGTGCTGGGTGTCGACGGTCTCGAACAACCCCACCGCGTTGAGGTGCGCATTGTCGAACAGCGCGTCGGGGGTGTTCAGCGGCGCGGCCGGGATCTCGAGCTTGGCGAACAGCGCGAGCCATTCGGCGGTGGTCCGCTCCTTCATGGTCTCGGCCACCAGCCCGTACACCACGTCGATGTTGTGGGCGCGCTGTTCGAGGGTGGCGTAACTGCTGTCGTTCCACGCCGGCTGGACCGCGTCGATGAACGCGTTCCAGTGTTTGTCGTTGTAGATGAGCGCGGCGACATAACCGTCGCTGGTCGCGTACGGCCGGCGGTTCGGCGCGACCGTGCGCGGGTAGACGGCCGGTCCCAGTGGGGGGTCGAACATGGCGCCGTTGGCATGTTCGACCAGCATGAAGGACGCCATGGTCTCGAACATGGCGACCTCAACCTCCTGGCCCTCGCCGGTGCGCTCACGGTGGAACAGCGCCATCGTGGTGGCGTAGAGGGCGGTCAGGCCGGCGACCTTGTCGGCCATGATGGTGCCGACGTAGTCGGCTTCACCGGTCAATTGCTTTTGCACGGCGGGTAATCCGGACTCGGCCTGGATGGTGTCGTCGTAGGCGGGTCGGTCGCGGTCCGGTCCCCGCCGGCCGTAGCCGTAGCAGTTGGTGTAGACGATGCCGGGGTTGATCGCGGCGACGTCGTCGTAACCGAAGCCCAACTTGGCGACCGCCTTGGCCCGCATCGAATGGATGAACACGTCCGCGCGTTCGATCAGCGCCCGCAGCGCCGCCTTGCCTTCCTCGGTCTGCAGGTCCAGCACGACGCTGCGTTTGCCGCGGTTGACGTTGACGAACACCCCGCTCATCCCCGGCGCCGGGCCGACGGAAATGAACCGGGTGTTGTCACCCTGCGGCGGTTCGACTTTGATCACCTCGGCGCCCATGTCAGCCATGATCTGCGTGCAGTAGGGACCCATCACCATCGCGGTGAGGTCGACGACGCGCACGCCGGACAGCGGCCCGCTACGCATGCTGGGCCGCCATCGCGAAGCTGTACCGGATGTGGTCACCGTGCCCGTCGGGGATGACCGGGAACACCACGGGGTCGGTGGTGTCGCGGATCGCGTCGATGTCCTCGCCGACCTGCTCGACCGACCACGACGGCCGGTACACCCCCGGGGTCTCCGCGACGACCGCGCGAGCGATCCGGCCCGCCAGCGCGATCAGCACTTCGCCGGTGACCGAACAGGATTCGTGCGCCAACCATCCGACCGCCGGCGCCACCAGGTCGGCGCCCATCGGCGGATACGCCGACGTGTCGAGACCCTCCGCCATCCGGGTGACCGCGGCCGGCACGATCACATTGCTCACGACGCCGTGCGCGGCGCCCTCCATCGCCGCGACATTGGACAGGCCCAACACACCGGCCTTGGCGACTGCGTAGTTGGCGACGTCGTGGTTGCCGTACAGGCCGCCGATCGACGACGTCAGCACGATGCGCCCGTAGCCGGCGTCGCACATCAGCGGGAAGGCCGGCCGGACCACGTGGAACGCACCGCGCAGGTGCACGTCGAGCACCGCTTCGAAGTCGTCGTACGACATGTCCCGAAGCGGCGCGCGCCGCACGATCCCGGCGTTGTGCACCAGGATGTCGATGCGCCCGTAGCGGTCGAGGGCAGTGTCGACGATCGCGCGGCCACCGTCCGGGGTTGCCACCGAGTCGGTGTTGGCCACCGCTTTTCCACCGGCGGAGACGATTTCGCGTACCACCGCGTCGGCGGGACCGGCGTCGGAACCGGAACCGGCGAGGCTGCCGCCGGCGTCGTTGACGACCACGGTGGCGCCGCGCTGGGCCAGCAGCAGGGCGTACTCGCGGCCCAGTCCCCGACCGGCACCGGTGACGACCGCGACCCGGCCGTCGAATCGCAACTCACCCATGCGCGGAGCTCACGACCTCAACTCCAGCCCGTCCAGGTCGCCCTTGTCGCGCCACTCTTTCAACAGATCGCCGAACGCGTAGAAGCCGGGACCGTACGGTTCACCGAGGTGCGACCGGATGCCCTCACCGCCTCCGCCGCCTTCGTTGTTGTAGTAGCCGGGGGTGCAGGACGCGTCGAAAGCCGAGTTGTCGACCGCGGATTCGCGAATCGTGCGGCACCACTCATCCTGTGCCTCGGCCGTCGGCTCGACGACCGTCGCGCCGCGGTTGAGCGCCTCGGCGACGATGTAGGCGATGTGCTCACCCTGCAGTTCGTAGTTGGCGGCGATGTTGGCCGAGATGCCGACCTGGGTGAATCCCGTGAAGAACTGGTTCGGGAAGCCGCGGCTCGTCATGCCGTGCAGCGTCTTGTACCCGTCGCGCCAGTAGTCGTAGAGCGAGGTCCCGTCGCGCCCGTCGATCGCATCGATCGAGTACCGCCTGCTGATCTCGGTGGTGATCTCGAAGCCGCTGGCGTAAATGATGCAGTCGACCTCGTATTCCTGGCCGTTGGCGACGATGCCCTTTTCGGTGATCCGTTCGACGCCCTTGGAGTCGGAGACGTCGACGAGCGTCACGTTGGGCCGGTTGAACGTCGGCAGGTAGTCGTCGTTGGACAGCGGCCGCTTGCACAGGAACCGGTAGTACGGCTTGAGCGCCTCGGCGGTATCGGGGTCCTCGACGATGTCGGCGATCCGGCGGCGCAGCCGCTCCATGATCTTGTAGTCCTCTTCCTCGCGGATCGCCATGAACTGCTCGGGCGTCATCGAGGCCGGGTCCTCCAGCGACAGCACCCGCGCGGCGGTGTTGCGGCCGAGCTCGGTCCAGAAGTCGCACACCAGATCCGGCTGGCCCAGCGCCATCCCCTCGAACGTCCACGAGTGGAAGTTGCGCTGCCGTTCCTTCTGCCAACCGGGCTGCAACGACTCGACCCAGTTGGGGTCGGTGGGGGTGTTGTTGCGCACGTCGACGGTCGACGGGGTGCGCTGGAACACGTAGAGGTGCTGCGCATCCCGGGCCAAGAATGGCACCACCTGGATGCTGGTGGCGCCGGTGCCGATGATCGCGACGCGCTTGTCGGCCAGTTTGTCCATGCCGCCGGTGTAGTCGCCGCCGGTGTAGTCGTAGTCCCACCGCGACGAGTGGAAGCTGTGCCCCTTGAAGTCCTTCATGCCCGGGATGCCGGGCAGCTTGGGCCGGTGGAACGGTCCGGACGCCAGCACCACGAAGCGGGCGCGGATGTCGTCGCCGCGGTTGGTGGCGATGCGCCAGCGCTTGATGTCCTCGTCCCAGCGCATGTCGCGCACCTGGGTGGAGAAGATCGCCGAGTCGTACAGGCCGAAGTGCTTGCCGATGCGCCTGCAGTGCTCGTAGATCTCCGGGCCGTCGGCGAACTTCTTGCTCGGGATGTAGTCGAGTTCCTCGAGAAGCGGGATGTAACAGTAGGACTCGTTGTCGCACTGGATGCCCGGATAGCGGTTCCAGTACCAGACGCCGCCGAAGTCACCGCCGAGTTCGATGATGCGCACATCCTCGACGCCGGCCTTCTTCAGATGCGCCGCCGACAACAGTCCGCCGAAGCCGCCACCGAGCACCGCGACGTCGATGTCCTCGTTGATCGGGTCGCGGGGCGCGACCGGCGTGTACGGGTCCACCTCGTAGTAGCCGGCGAAGTCGTCGCTCAGTTCGACGTACTGCTTGGACCCGTCGGGCCGCAGCCGCTTCGCGCGCTCCTGGGCGTACTTCTCGCGCAGCGCGTCGATGTCGATGTCGTCGGGTGTCTGCGTCGGCCCGCATGTGTCGGAAATGGTCATCGCCTAGAGCTCTTTCGGTTCGCCGGTGCCCATGTACTTGGACAGTTGGTAGTGCAGGTTCACGGTGCTGCGTTCGCGGTACGGGTTGGGCCGGGTGCCGGGGAATCCCAGCGACTTCATGCCCTGCTGCACCGCGGCCATGTTCGAGAAGTCCTGTGGCAGCACCGAGAGCCAGTTCGGACTGTCCTTGGGTGTGTACTCCCACTCCGTCTGCGGCTCTTGATCTTTCGGATACAGCTCGAGAGTGGCCACTTCGAAGATGCACTTGTTGGGGTCATAGCTGGGGTGCGGCCGCGCGCTGTAGCACAGCGCGGTGGTCAGCCCCTGGCCGATCTGGAAGTTCGGGAAGATCTGCCACGCCGTGCCCGCCTGCCCGAGGATGTCGGCGGGGATCGTCGGCCAGATGACGCCACGGGCTTCGTCGTCGCGCCGCGCCGAGGACAGCCAGTGCTCGAGCACCTTGTCCGGCGGCGTGTTCTCGGGCAGTTCATCGACCAGCCGCTTGGCGGCGTTCACCAGCGTCTCGGTGGTGGTCGCGTTGGTCTGTTCCCAGGTGTACATCTGCATCTCGGCGGTGGAGACGCGGGGGTCGTCGCCGGTGCCCAGCCGGATCTTGGACTTGGTGGCCTCCATGTCCTTGGGCGCGTCGTAGCCGATGTTGCTGTGCTTGCCCTGCGCCTTGGCCCAGCCCTTGAATTCGCCGAACTTGTTGAACTCCGGATGGGTGGTGAACACGTGGTAGGTCTCGTTGAAGGCCTCCAGCGCGACCTTCCAGTTGCAGTCGAAGGAGAGCCACTTGCGCCACTTGTAGCGCATGTTCTCCAGCCCGAACGGGTCGAGGATCTTGGCGGCCGGGAACAGGTAGTCGGCCAGCGGTTCGCAGTCGGGGTCCATGTTGACGAACAGCCAGCCGCCCCAGGTGTCGACCTGGACGGGAACGAGGTGGGTGTTCTGCGGGGTCAGCGCACCCTTCCAATCGTCCTGTTCGCGGATGTGGGTGCAGGCGCCGTCGAGACCGTATGTCCAGCCGTGGAATCCGCAGACGAACGATTTGCGTGCCCGGCCGACGGCGTTCTTCGCGCCCTCGGGGGTGTCGACGAGGCGCCTTCCGCGGTGCATGCAGACGTTGTGGTGCGCCCGAAACTCGTTGGCGCCGGTGCGCACGATGATGATCGAGTCGTCGAGGATGTCGTAGGTCAGGTAGCTGCCGATCTCGGGCAGTTCCTCGACGCGGCCGACCTGCTGCCACACCTTGCGCCACAACCTGTCGCGCTCGGCGCGCGCGTACTCCTCGGAGATGTAGGCCTCGACGGGGATTGTCAGCGGTTCCGAAAGTTCCTCGGGTACTTGTACATCGCGGTCCTGCATATCGGTCATCTGGATCTCCTTAGAACCGACTGATCTCTGCGCGGAAGGTTTCGTCTTTGAGGAACAGCGACGTGTTGTCGGCTCCGACATGTGTCCACTTGAGGTTGAGCCCGCCGTCGACCAGCAGGGTCTGGCCGGTGATGTAGCTCGACAGGTCCGACAACAGGAACAGGATCGCCCCGGCCTGCTCCTCGGGCCTGCCGCGTCGGCCCATGGCGATCGCGCGGCGGTCCCGGTCGGGATCGACGTCGACGTAGGTGCGCGACGCGGCGGTCTCGGTGACGCCAGGGGCGACCGCGTTGACGCGGATGCCGTCGAGCGCCAACTCGACGGCCATGGTGCGGGTCATCGCGACCACCGCGGCCTTGGCTGTCCCGTAGGCAATGTGGAACGGCGCGGTGTTCATCCCGCTGATCGAGGAGACCGACACGATCGACCCGGGCTTCCCCGCGCCGCGGATCTCGGCGGCCACCGCCTGGCTCATGAAGAACGCGGTCTCGAGGTTGGCGGTGAACAGCGCCCGCCAGTCGTCGCGCGTCACGCGGGTCGAGGGCATCCAGGTCGACGGCGCCGCGCCACCGGCGATGTTCACCAGGCCGTAGAGGTCGCCGTCGACGCGCCGGACGTGCTCCATCACGGTGGCGATGCCGTCGTCGGTGGAGGCGTCGGCCGCGACCGGGTGCACCGCCAGGCCTTGCTCGGCAAGCGGCGCGACGTGTTCGTCGAGGTTGTCCTGCGACCGGCTCACGGCGACGACCGTGGCCCCGACCTCGGCGGCCATCCGGGTGATCGTGGTGCCGATTCCGCCGCCGCCGGCCCCCGACACCACGACGATCCGGCCGGCCAAGTTCATAAGGTCGCCCACTATTTGTCCGGACAACGAATGGTGCTCTCCATGTTGCAGAACACTATTCCCCAGCGGGAATCGGTGCGTCAAGGGTCGAAGCGTCTCCTGCGATGCCTATTGTCTGGACTAAGCGCCCTTGCTAACGTCCGAGGTCATGACGCAATCCCGCTATCCGGAGTGGACTCCGGCGACCGCCGACGGGTGGCGCGTCGAACGGTTGACCGCGCCCAGCCGGTTGTTCGGCGCCAATGGTCTGCGCACGGGCCCGGACGGTCGGGTCTACGTCGCACAGGTGACCGGCAGCCAGATCAGCGCGCTCGACCTCGGCAGCGGTGACCTCGACACGGTCAGCGCCAAGGGCGGCGACATCGTCGCCCCGGACGACGTCGCGTTCGACGGCGACGGCAACCTGTTCGCGACCGAGGTGATGGACGGGCGGGTCAGCGTTCGTGAGGCCTCGGGTCGCACGCGCGTGCTGCGTGACGACCTGCCGTGCGCGAACGGCATCACCGTTCACCAGGACCGGCTCTTCGTCAACGAGTGCCGCGACGGCGGGCGGCTGATGGAACTCGACCGCGGTACCGGTGCGGAGCGCATCCTGTTGGAGAACCTGCCCTCGCCCAACGCCATGGACGTCGGTCCGGACGGCCTGCTCTACTACCCGCTGATGACGGCCAACGAGATCTGGCGCATCGACCTCAACGGCGGTGAGCCGCAGCGGGTGGCCGCGGATCTCGGCGTGCCCGACGCAGTGAAGTTCGACCCGCAGGGCAACTTGGTCTCGACGCAGGTCGCCAGTGGGCAGGTGTTGCGCATCGATCCGCGCAGCGGCGAGAAAACGCTTCTGGCGCAGCTGAATCCGGGCCTGGACAACCTGACGTTCGTCGGGGACCGGCTCTTCGTGTCGAACTTCACCGGCGAGATCACCGAGATCCTCGGTGTCGGCCAGACGCGTGCGCTGCTCGCCGGTGGGCTGAACTGGCCGCTGGATCTGGCGGTCGGCGCCGACGGCAGGCTCTACGTCGCCGACGGCACCTACTTCTACACCGTCGGTGATGACGGCGCGCTGCACACCGTCGGCATGCTGTTCTCCCCCGGCTATCCCGGCTTCCTGCGGGGGCTGGCGCCGGTCGACGGCGGGGCGTTCGTCGTGGCAACGTCGGGCGGCCAGATCGGCCGGTACCGGCCGGCCGACGGGGAAACCGATTACCTGGCGGACGGTTTCGATCAGCTGTACGGCGTGGCGGTCGGGGCCGACGAAAAGATCGTGTTCGCCGAACTCGGCACCGGGCGGGTGCACGCGCTGCGGCCGGGCGGTTCCGCGGTGTTGGCGTCGGACCTGCGGGCTCCGGTCGGTGTCGCGTTCGGGCCCGACGGTCGCGCGCTGGTCGCCGAGTCCGGTGCGGGCCGGGTGGTGGCCGTGGGTGGCGGGACCGAGACGGTGGTGGACGGCCTGCAGCGGCCGCAGGGCATCGCGGTCGCCGACGGCGTGCTCTACATCGTCGATGCGGGCGCGAAAGAGGTTGTCGCGGTCGATCTCACGACTAACACGCGCACGACGATCGCGTCGGGGCTGCCGGTGGGCCCGCCGGCGGGCGTGGAACCGAAACCGCTCAAGGGCATGCCGCCGTTCTCCGGCCCGCAGGGCCCGTTCGCGGGGATCACCGTCGGACGCGACGGCACGCTGTACGTGTCGGCTGACGGCGAGGGCAGCGTGCTCGCGCTGCGGCGCACATGACCGTCAGCCCCACCGACCATCGCTACCTGCAGGTGGCGCGGACGCTGCGCAAGGAGATCGTCGACGGGATCTATCCGGTCGGCTCCCAGCTGCCCACCGAACAGCAGCTGTGTGAGCGGTTCGCCGTGAGCCGCTACACGGTGCGTGAGGCGCTGCGAAGGCTGCGCGAGGACAACTTGATCGCGTCGCGGCCCCGCGCGGGCACGCTGGTGGTGCCGCGTCCCACCACCAATTCGTACGCCCAGGACGTCGTGTCGATCGACGACCTGTTGGCGTTCGCAGCGGGGGCGCAACTGGCGATCGAGTCGAACGCGATGGTGACCGTCGACGACGCGACGGCGGCGCGCACCGGCCTGGAGGCCGGCTCGCAGTGGCTGGCGGTCAAGGGGTGCCGCCGCGCCGAAGGCGACGACACCCCCGTGTGCACCACCGAGTACTACATCAACCGGGCGTTCGCGGCGGTCGGCCGTCTGTTGCAACGACATTCGGGGCCGATCTTCCCGCTGATCGAGGATCTGTTCGGGGTCAGCATCGTCGAGGTGCACCAGGAGATGGCCGCCGTCACCGTCACACCGGAACTCGCCGGAGTACTCAAGGTCGACGCGGGCACCGCTGCGTTGGAGATGCGCCGCAGCTACACGACGTCCGACGGTGAGGTCGCACAGGTGACCGTCAACACGCACCCGTCGTCGCGGTACCGGCACTCGATGACCATGCGCCGGGTGAAGGGTTAGGCCGTGCGGGTCGACGAGAAGCGCAGCGCCGACGCCTATCGGCGCGGGTTGTGGGTGCACGAAACCCTGGCCGACTCGCTGCGCGACGCCGCCGCGGCCACCCCTGACCGGACGGCGTTGGTGGACGGTGATGTTCGGCTGAGCTGCCGGGAACTGCACGACCGGGCGGTGGCGGTGGCGCAGGCGTTGATGGCGCGCATGCCCGCCGGCAGCGTGGTGTCGTTCATGCTGCCGAACTGGTATGAGGCCGCCGTCATCTATCTCGGCGCGACGCTGGCCGGCATGGTGGTGAACCCGATCCTGCCGTCGCTGCGTGACCACGAGTTGAGCTTCATCCTGGGCGATTCGGACTGCCGGGCGGTGTTCGTGCCGGCGTCGTTCAACGGTTTCGACTACGCCGCGATGCTCGACCGGGTCACCGCGGCGATGACCGCACCGCCGGAGGTCGTCGTCGTCCGCGGTGAGGCCGGTGCGCACACCCCGTACGAGTCGCTGTTCGGCGGCGCGGGCACGGCCGTGCTGCCGGTGCTCAACGCCGACAGCGTCCGGATGATCCTTTACACCTCGGGCACGACCGGACGCCCGAAAGGCGTCCTGCACACGCACAATTCGATCCACGCATTGATCCGTCAGATCGGCGAGCACTGGCGCGTCGATGCCGGCGACACGTTCTTGGTGCCGTCGCCGATCGCGCACATCGGCGGGTCCATCTACGCGTTCGAGTGTCCGCTGCTGCTGGGCAGTACCGCGGTGCTGATGCAACGCTGGGACCCCGACGCCGCGGTCGGCTTGATGCTCGGTGAACGCGTCACCCACATGGCCGGTGCCACACCGTTCCTCGACGGACTGCTCGCCGCCGCGCAGCGTGCAGGGACCCAGCTGCCGGATCTGAAGGTCTTCATCTGCGGCGGCGCGTCGGTCCCGCCGTCGCTGATCCGCAGGGCCACCGACTATTTCGAGGCTGCGACGGTGTCGCGGGTGTACGGCTCGACCGAGGTGCCGGTCACCACCGTCGGCGCGCTCGGCGACACCGACCACGCCGCCGACACCGACGGCAGGCCGGGCATCGCGGAGATCAAGCTCGCCGGTGAGGAGATCTGCGCGCGCGGACCGCAGATGCTGGTGGGTTATCTGCATCTGGCGGACGAGACCGAGGCCTTCGACGAGGACGGCTATTTCCGCACGGGCGATCTCGGCCGGTGGGTCGACGACGGCTACTTGGTGGTCACCGGCCGCGCCAAAGACATCATCATCCGCAACGGCGAGAACATCTCCCCCAAGGAGATCGAAGACATCCTGATCGGCCACCCGGGCATCGCCGAGATCGCGATCGTCGGTGTGCCCGACGAGCGCACCGGGGAGCGGGCCTGCGCGGTCGTGGTGGCAACCGACGAACCGCCGCCCGATGTCGCGGGCATGCGCGCCCTGCTCGAGGAGCAAGGCCTGGCGCGGTTCAAGGCGCCCGAGCAGGTGGCGGTGTGGGAGTCGTTGCCCAAGAACGACGCCGGGAAAGTGTTGAAACATCGGATACGAGCGGAGCTGGAATGCAGGTAGCGATCGTGACGGGCGCCAGCAGCGGGATCGGCTTCGGCTGCGCGACGAAGCTCGCCGAGATGGGGATGGCGGTGCTGGGCACCGGGCGTGACGCGAACCGGCTCGCCGACCTGGAGGCGGCGATCGGTGACCCTGACCGGGTGGCCACCGTCGCCGTCGACCTCACCGCCGACGACGCGCCGCAGCGCATCGTGGCGGCGGCGCTCGACCGGTGGGGCCGCATCGACTTTCTGGTCAACAACGCGGGTGTGGGGAGCCCGAAGCCGTTACACGAGACCGACGACGACTCGTTGGACTACTTCCTCGGGCTGATGCTGCGGGCGCCGTTCCGGTTGGCCCGCGATGTCATCGGGCACATGGAGTCCGGTTCGGGGATCGTCAACGTGACGTCGACGTTCGCGGTGGTGGGCGGGCTGCGCGGCGGTGCGTACTCGGCGGCCAAGGGCGGCTTGACCTCGCTGACGCAGCACATCGCGTGCCAGTACGGGCCGCAGGGCATCCGGTGCAACGCGGTGGCTCCTGGAGTGACGTTGACCCCGATGGTGGCCACCCGGTTGGAAGACGACCGGTTCCGCAAGATCAACACGGAGATGACGCCGTACCCGCGGCTGGGTGAGGTCAACGACATCGCGAGCACCGTGGCGTTCCTGTGTTCGGACGGCGCGAGTTTCATCAACGGTCAGACGATCGTCGTCGACGGCGGCTGGAGTTCGACGAAGTACCTGTCCGACTTCGCGCTCAACGCCGAGTGGGTGGCACGGCAGTGAACCTGTTCGCGCTGCTCGACCAGGCCGCGAGCCGGTTCGGCGAGCGCGGCGCGGTGTATCTCGGTGCGCGGCAGGTGCATACGTGGGCGCAGCTGCGGGAGCGGGCGCTGCGGCTGGCGGCCACGCTCGGACAACCCGGCACCCGCGTCGCGGTCGCCAGCGAGAACCGGCCCGAGATCATCGAGTTGATGTTCGCGGTGTGGGCGGCCGAATGCGTGTACGTGCCGATCAACTACAAGCTGCATCCGCGCGAGATGGGGCAGATCCTCGAAGACTCCGGTGCGACGCAGGTGTTCGCGTCACCGAAGATCGCGCCGACGCTCGACGCCCCGCTCGAGGTGATCGGCACCCCGGCATACGAGAACCGGTTCGCCGGTGAGGCTTTGGCGCCGCCGGTGACGGATGCCGAGACGCTGGCGTGGTTGTTCTACACCAGCGGAACGACCGGCAAGTCCAAGGGGGCGATGCTGTCGCACCGCAACCTGATGGCGATGACGGTGTCGCACCTGGCCGATTTCGACGCGCCCGACGAGAACTGCAGCCTGGTGCACGGTGCGCCGATGTCGCACGGATCGGGTCTGTACGTCCCGCCGTACGTGTTGCGCGGTGCGCGGCAGGTGATCCCGGAGTCGGCGGCGTTCGAGCCCGACGAGTTCCTCGACCTGTGCGAGAGCCATCCCGGCTGCAGCGCGTTCCTCGCGCCGACGATGGTGCAGCGGCTGGTGCAGACCGGCCGTTCGTGCCCGGCCAATCTGCGGACCATCGTCTACGGCGGCGGGCCGATGTACGTCGACAGCTTGAAGAAGGCGATGGCGGCGTTCGGACCGGTGTTCGTGCAGTTGTACGGCCAGGGTGAGGCGCCGATGACGATCACCGGGCTGCGCAGGCACGACCACGTCGACGCCGACGATGCGGTGCTGGGGTCGGTGGGTTACGCCCGCTCCGGTGTCGACGTCGCGGTGCTGAGCGACGACGGGACGCCCGCCGCGGTCGGTGAAATCGGCGAAATCGTCTGCCACGGAGACGTCGTCATGTCCGGCTACTGGAACAACCCCGATGCGACGGCCGCGACGCTGCAGAACGGGTGGCTGCGCACCGGCGACATGGGGTCGTTCGACGACCGCGGTTACCTCACGCTCCGTGACCGGTCCAAGGACGTGGTGATCAGCGGCGGCAGCAACATCTATCCCCGTGAGGTCGAAGAGGTACTGCTCGAGCATCCCGGCGTGATCGAGGCCGGCGTCGTCGGTGCGCCCGACGAGGAGTGGGGCGAGGTGGTGGTCGCGTTCGTCGTCGGCGATGTGACCGTCGAGGAACTCGACGCCCATCTGCTCGAGCGGATCGCCCGGTTCAAGCGGCCGAAGCGCTACGAGTTCATCGACGAGCTGCCGAAGAACAGTTACGGCAAAGTGCTCAAACGCGCACTGCGCGAGCGTTTGCAGTGACAGTGTCATCACCGTCGAAGGAGTGAGCATGCTCAACCGGGCGAGCTGCCTGATCGCATCCGTCGGGCTTGGTGTTGCGATCTGGACTGGGCTCGGCTGCGGTGTGGCGCTTGCCGATCCGACGGATTCCGGTAGCGAGTCCGCGGCGTCAGAGAGCTCCGAGAAGGCGTCTGAAGATTCGACACCTGCGTCAGCGCAGAATGACGACAACGAAAAAGACGAGGTCGACAGAGTCGACGACGAAATCGACGCCGCCGAAGACGAAACCGACACCGACGACACCGAGTCGCGCCCGAAGTCGAAGAAGTCCCGGTTGAGCACACCGGTGGAGCCGGAGGCTGACGCCGCCCCTGCCACCGTCGTTGTGACCGAGCCGGACCCGGTCGACGAGCGACCCGTGCTCGACGTTCCCGAAGAGGTCGACATGCCCGACGAGGTCGTCGAGGCCGATGAGCCGGCGGAGGGCACCGTCGACCTGCCTCCGCCACCGGAATCTGTCGCCGCGGCGCTCAGCCCGCTCTCGACCGCGGGCGGCGCCCCCGAAATACCGGTCAATACACCGGCGGAATGGGCGTTCCTGGCCGCCGCGCGGCGCGAGATCGCGGCGCCGGACGTCGCTGCCGATTGGGAAAGCCAGTACACCGGCGCACCGAGTCTCGTCCACGAACTCGTGGTCACCGGTCTGCGGGTCGTCGATCTCGTGCTCAAACCGTTCGGCGGCCTGCTCACCTTCACCAGCCTGGAGGTGCCGCTGTTCACCGACGGGGTGCCGCCGTTTTTCTTCCGGCACGGCCTGAGGGTGGAGCGCACCGAGTTCGAGGGCACACCGGTGTGGTCGCTGCGGCCGCAGGATCCGTCGGGCAAGTACATCGTCGCGCTGCACGGCGGCGCCTATGTCGCCGAAGCCAGCCTGTTCCACTGGTGGACCTACACCGACATGGCGCGCGATACCGGTGCGACGGTGCTCGTGCCGCTCTACCCGCTTGTCCCGGACGGTGGCACGGCAGATGTCGTCGTTCCTCAGACGGCGGATTACCTCGAACAGCTCATCACCGAGCACGGCGCCGACAACGTCAGCGTCATCGGGGACTCGGCAGGCGGCGGCATCGCGCTCGCCGCGGTGCAGGAGCTGGTACATCGGGGGTCGGCGGTGCCGGAGCGCATGGTGTTGTTCGCGCCGTGGCTCGATGCGACGGTCAGCGATCCGCTGAGCCGCCAGCTCGACCCTGGCGACCCGCTCCTCGATGTGCCGAATCTTGTTCGGGCAGGCCAGGACTGGGGCGGGGTACTCGGCGTCGATCACCGGTACGCCAGCCCGCTGTACGGGTCGATAGAAGGGCTACCACCGATCGCGGTCTACTCCGGATCACTGGACCTGCTCACCCCAGACACTTTGCGGCTGCAGCAGCTGGTCACCGAAAACGGGTACGACAATTTCACCTTCAACTTGAGCCGGGGGCGGCTCCACGACTGGGCGATCTTCGGTTTCCTCCCCGATGCGCAGGCGGTGCGGCCGTCGGTGTACCGGGACCTGCTGGGCGAGCCCGAAGCGCGTGGTGACCACGTTCACCAGCGCCGTCGGGCTTGACTTCGGCGACCCTGACCTCGTTCGTCGCGACGGACCACCCGCCCTTTTTCACCACGTTGGGGCTGCAGGTGGCACGGGACGAGTTCGACGGCATGCCGGTCTGGACCTTGACGCCGCCCTCGCCGTCGGGTCGACATGTCGTCGCGCTGCACGGCGGCGCGTACGTGATCCAACCGACCGTGATCCACTTGGTTCGACTACGCCGCGATCGCCCGCGACACCGGCGCGACGGTGGTCGTGCCGATGTACGGATTGGCGCCGCACAGCACCGCCGGTGTTGAGGTTCCGCGTATCGCGGACCTCCTGTCCGCGGTGATCGACGAGCACAGCGCGAAACAGGTGACGGTGTACGGAGATTCGGCAGGCGGGGGTCTCGCGTTGGCCGCGGGTCAGGAACTCGTCCGGCGCGGGTCGCCGACACCGGCGAGCCTGGTGCTGCAGGAAAAGGCACTGGCGACGGCCGGATCTCAGTTCACGTTCATTCTCCGCAAGGGCCAGGTCCACGATTGGGCACTGCCGTTGCTGCCGGAGGGGTTGGCGGAGCGGCGGCAGATCCTGACCGTGCTGACCGGCCGCAGTGGTGCGCCGTGGGCGGGTCTGCTGCCCTTGCTTAGATCCTTTTCGTCGTGCACGTTCAATGTCGGTGGACCCGAGTAGTATCGAACATATGTACGATCCCGCTTACGGCGCCACGGACGCGGATCTGATCACCTTCATGGGTGAGGAGGTTCGTGAGGAGTCTGCGGCGTTGGGGCGGCGGTGGTTTCTGGTTGCCGAGTTGGCCGGTCGGCGGTTCCCGGAGATGGTCGGACGTCAGATGTACTGTGCTGATTCGATCTCCTCGGTGGCCGCAGAGATATCGCCGGTACTCAACATCAGCCACTCGCGGGCGGTATGGCAGGTCGAGACGGCGATCACGCTGCGCGACCGGCACCCGCAGGTGTTCAAACGGCTGTGTCGCGGCCTGATCGACTACCGGATGGTCTCGATGATCGTCGCGCGCACCGACAACGTCGCCGACGACGTCATGGTCGAACTCGATGAAGCCATGGCCGGGCGGGTCGAAAAGTGGATGAAACTGTCGAAGAACAAACTGCGCGACCGCATCGATCTGTTCATCGCCGAATTCGACCCGGCCGCCGTGCGCGTGCCACCGGACGCCGACAAGCACCGATACATCGATATCGACCCCGGCGACACCGCCGGAACGGCCTTCGTGTCAGGCAGGTTGCACGCCGAAGACGGAGCAGCCCTCGATCAACGGTTGGATGCGTTGGCCGACACCGTCTGTAGCAACGATCCGCGCACCAAATCCCAGCGACGCGCCGACGCGTGCGGCCCGCTGGCACGCGGCGAGGCGACATTGGCCTGCCAGTGCGGGCTCGACGACTGCCCGGCACGCGCCAACCGCGCCGCCGCCAATGCCGCGGTCATCCATGTACTCGCCGAACAGGGCACCATCGCAGGAACCAGCGACAAACCCGGCTACCTACCCGGATTCGGCGTTCTTCCGGCCCAGTCCGTGCGCAACCTGCTCCCTGCGGCCCAGACCAAACCGGTGACCGTACCGACCGCCGACACCGCCGCACAAACCGGCTATCGCCCCAACGCCACGCTGACCGAATTCCTACGCTGGCGCGACCTGACATGTCGCTGGCCAGGATGCGACAAACCCGTGCAGCGCTGCGACATCGACCACACGGTGCCCTGGCCCTACGGACCGACACACCCGTCCAACACCAAGCACTACTGCCGAATCCACCACATCACCAAAACGTTCAACACCGGCGCCGGCGGCTTCACAGACGAACAACTGCCCGACGGCACCATCGTGCTCACCGCACCCACCGGACACACCTACCGCTCACAGGCACACGGCGCGAGCATGTTCCCCGCGCTGCGACAACCCACCGGCACCGTCGAAACCACACCACTACCACCCGAAAGCCCCGACCGCATCGCGATGATGCCGCGACGCCGACAGACCCGAGAACAAGACCGCCGCGAGCGCATCGCCACCGAACGCCGCAAACGCACCGAAATCATCACCGAACAACAACGCCAACACCAAGCCTGGCTGGCCGCCACCTACGAACCACCACCCTTCTGAGCGTCGTTGTCGCAGAAGCGCAGTTGGTTGCCGAAGGGATCGGCGACGTCGATGGTTATGCCCCAGGGTTCGCGTTCGAGGCCGGGGCGGGCGAAGGCGTAATCCTTGGCGGCGAGTTCGGCGTGGAACTGCGCGATGCCGTGCATCGGCAGGAACACGGCGCTGCCCGGCGTCCCGTCGCCGTGGTGCTCGGAGAGGTGAATGATCAACTCCGAGCGGCTGATCTGGCGATACAGCGGCATGCCGGGTTCGAACCGGTGCTCCCAGTCGGTGGTGAAACCGAGATAGCCGAGATAGAACTCGTCGGCCTTGGCGGCGTCGAACACCCGCAGGATCGGGACGGCGCGTTCGAATCGCATGCGGTCAGGCCGGCGTGAAGATCGCCTTGAACCGGTTCAACGACTGCTGGATGTCACCCTTGAGTGCCCCCGCGACCACCATGCCGATCGGACCGAACAACGCCGGCCCGCCGAGGTGCACGTCGAAGGTCACCGTCGACCCGTCGCCCGACGGTTTGACCTTGCCCATCAGCTTGACCTTGACGCCGCCTTTACCGTCGCCGTTGAGCGTCATCGTCTCCGGCGGGCGGTAGTGGACGATGGTCCACTTGATCCGGTTCGGCATTCCCTTCACCTCGACGATGGATTCGAGGGTCGTGCCCTTCTCGAGCGTCTCGGGCAGCTTGCTGCGCCACACGCGGTGGATGCTCAGCCATTCCTTGTACCGCGCCAGGTCGGACGCGCACGCCCATGCCTGCTCCGGCGGCAGGGGGACGTCGACGGAGACCGAGAGTTTGGCCATTGCTACGAGGTGGGCGGCGCGGTCGGTGGCTGCTGCTGGGGCGGCGGCGGTGCCGGTTGTTGCGGCTGCGGGGCGCCCTGCGGGTTGTTCTTGGTGACGTAGTTGCGCGCCGCGTCCTGTGCCTTGTCGACGTGCTGCGTGTATTTGCCCTGTGTCTTCTGGTCGAAGAAATCGCCCGCCTTGTCGATCGCGCTGCCGGCTTTGTCGGGATTCTTCGACACCCAGTTCTTCAGCTTGTCCAGAAACGACATGGGTCGAAGCCTACTCGGATCGCCACAGCCGTCGAGGCTCTCCCAGCGCCGCCCCCTGCACCCACCAGATCACCTCGACCGCGACCGCGCCGGCCACCCCGATCAGCAGGGCGATCGTCGTGGTCTTGACGTTCGAAATGTCGAGAATGAACAGGTCACGCGCCAGCGGTATCGAGAAGATGACCACGTAGGCCAGCCCGGACACCGCGACCAGCGCCACCCGCCACCACTGGTACGGGCGTGCCACCACCGCGAGCACCCAGACCGCAGCGACCAGCAGCGTGATCAGCGCCGCCGTCGACGCCTGCGTCTGCTCGGCCGACGACGCTTCGCGGCCCTGGTAGGCGACGAGATAGGAGATGAACGTCGCCAGCCCGACCACCAGTCCGGAGGGCAGCGCCGCCGTCATCACCCGGCGCACGAAGCCGGAGTGGGCGCGCTCGTTGTTCGGCGCCAGCGACAGCACGAACGCCGGGATGCCGATCGTGAACCACGCCGCGATCGTGACGTGGATCGGCTGGAACGGGAACAGCAACGGGTCGGTGCCGAAGAACTTCGAGGCCAGCCCGGCCAGTCCGACGAAGATCGCGAGCAGCACCGAGTACACGGTCTTGGTCAAGAACAGGTTCGAGACCCGTTCGATGTTGCCGATCACCCGGCGGCCCTCACCGACGACGTAGGGCAGCGTCGCGAATTTGTTGTCCAGCAACACTATCTGCGCCACCGCGCGCGAGGCCGAGCTGCCCGAGCCCATCGCCACCCCGATGTCGGCGTCCTTGAGCGCGAGTACGTCGTTGACGCCGTCACCGGTCATCGCGACCGTGTGCCCGTGCGACTGCAGCGCGTGGACCATGGACCGTTTCTGGTCGGGCCGCACCCGGCCGAAGGTGGTGTGCGTCTCGAGGGCCTCGGCGAGTTCCTCGGTGGCCTGCGGCAGCTGCCGGGCGTCCATGCACTCACCGTGCAGCCCCAGCGATCCGGCCACCGCGCCGACCGAGACCGCGTTGTCGCCCGAGATCACCTTGATCGACACCTGCTGGGACGCGAAGTAGTCGAGCGTGTCCCGCGCGTCGGGACGCACCCGCTGTTCCAGCACCACTAGCGCGGCCGGCGTCACGCGGCCCGGCGCGTCGGGATGGTCGACCGGCAGGTCGCTGGCGCCCAGCAGCAGCACCCGCAGCCCGTCGGCGCCGATCTGCTCGGCCTGATCGGCGACCGGCGAACCGGGCTCACACAGCACGTCGGGCGCGCCGATCACCCAGTTGCCGTGCTCACCGTAGGACGCGCCGCTCCACTTGGTCGCCGATTTGAACGGTGCGACGGCGGTCGCGGTCCAGCCGGGCGGCATCTTGTAGGCCTCCGCGATCGCCTGCATGCTGGCGTTCGGGCGGCCGTCGTCGACGGCCAACTGCGCCAGGATGTTTCCCACGTCGGTCTCGTCGAGGCGCTTGAGGTCCGACACCCGCATCCCGTTCTCGGTCAGCGTTCCGGTCTTGTCGGCGCACACCACGTCGACCCGCGCCAGCCCCTCGATCGCGGGCAATTCGTTGACCAGGCACTGCCTGCGGCCCAGCCGGATCACGCCGACCGCGAACGCGATCGACGTCATCAGCACCAGACCTTCGGGCACCATCGGCACCAGCGCGCCGACCATCGCCAGTACCGAACGGCGCCAACCGGATTCGGTGGTGAACAACTGCGTGTAGATGATCAGCAGGCCGGCGGGGATCAGCAGGTAGGTGATGAACTGCAGGATCTTGTTGATGCCGCTGCGCAGTTCGGAGTTGACCAGCGTGAACTTGCTCGCCTCCTCGGCCAGCTTCGCCGCGTACGCCTCCCTGCCGACCTTGGTGGCCCGGTACGCGCCGCTGCCCGCGACGACGAAACTGCCCGACATCACCTGATCGCCGGGGTCTTTGGCGATCGGGTCGGCCTCCCCCGTCAGCAACGACTCGTCGACCTCGAGGTTGGCCTCCTCGACGATCTCGCCGTCGACGACGATCTGGTCACCGGGGCCCAGTTCGATGATGTCGTCGAGCACGACCTCGCTGGGCGGCACCGCGGTGGTGCCGGACTGCCTGCGCACCAACGGTTTGGCCTGCCCGACGATCGCCAGCTTGTCGAGCGTCTGCTTGGCCCGCAACTCCTGGATGATGCCGATGGCGCTGTTGGCGATGATCAGCAGGCCGAACGCGCCGTTGATCACCGAACCGGTGGACAGCACGATGACAAACAACACCCCGAGGATCGCGTTGATCCGGGTGAACACGTTGGATCGGATGATCTCGGAGACGCTGCGCGCCGCGCGGGTCGGCACGTCGTTGGTCTTGCCTTCGGCGATCCGTTGCGCGACTTCGGCGTCGGTCAACCCGACGGCGTGGGTCTCGGGTATGGCGGTCACTTGACGAACGTCCCCTTCTCGAACGTGTCGTAGTACTCCAGGACGAGCCGGTTGCCGTCGAAGCGGGCCTCGGAAACCGTTCCGGGCGGCGCGTTCTCGGTGACGAAGCGGAAGGTGAACGTGTCGCCGTCCCAGTGTTCGAGCGGCACGTCGAGCTTGGTGCCCAACGCCAGGTGCAGTTTGCCGTCACGCTCGGTGATTCGCGCCGGTCCCCAGTACTCGTTGGCGTAGGTGCCGACATACGACGACAGTGGGCCCGCCGGCGCCGGGTTGGCGGGTGGCTGCTTGCCGACCAATGCGCCTGCCGGCTTGTCCATTTCGGCGAAGGCCGCGCTGTAGAGCCCGTACCAGTCCTCCCGCACCTCGCTGAACTGCACGAGGTCGGCGAACTGTGCGGTCAGCGCCTCGGGCACGCCGGTCGGGGTGGCGTTGGTGAGCGCGACGATTCCGACGTCGGCCGACGGCAGCATCAGGATGTTGGTTCCGGCACCCAGTTCGAACGCACCGGAGTGGCTCAGCTCCACCCGGGCGGCCGACGTCGTCCCGACGTTGAAGCCGAAACCGTAGAAGCCTGAGCGCATCGCGGGTTCGCTGGCCGGGCTCGAGGTCACCTGCGGGCTGAGCGCGGGCAGCAACGCCTTCGGGTCCAGGAGCTGCCGGCCGTCGTGCTTGCCGTCGGCGAGCACCATCGCCAGCCACCGGGTCATGTCGTTGACCGAGGAACTCGCCCCGCCCGCAGGGCCTTCCGCGTCGGCGTCGCGCACATAGGACGGCTCGTAGCGGCCGTCGACGTGGATATGGCCGACGGCTCGGTTGGTCCTGGCCTCGTAGTCGGCGAACCGGTAACTCGTCACACCCATGCCCAGCGGGCCGAACAGCACGTCGTCGGCGAGGGTCTCCCACGGCTTGCCCGCGTTGACAGCGACGGCCTCCGCGCCCGCGGTGAAGCCGAAGTTGGTGTAGGCGTACGAGACCCGGAACGGGTCGAGCGGCAGCTGGCGCAGCCGTTCGAGGACCTGGCGGCGGTCGTAGCCGAGGTCCTCGAGCGTGTCGCCGGCGTGGTCGGGCAGCCCGGAGCGGTGCGACATCATGTCGCCGACGGTGACCATCCGGGTTACCGCGGGGTCCGACAGCGCGAACCACGGCAGCTCGGACACGATCGGGGTGTCCCAGCCGACCGCCTTCTGGCCGACCTGGTGGGCGACGACCGTGGCGGCCAGCGACTTGGACACCGAGGCCAGCTGGAAGACCGTGTCCGCGTCGACCGTCGCCTCGGCTCGCACGTCCTTGACGCCGAATCCCTTGGCGTACACCGTCTTCCCGCCGTGCACGACGGCCACCGCCATGCCGGGGATGCCCGACTTCTCCATCAGGTCGGAGGCCAGGCCGTCCAGCTGCGCGACCGCGTTGTCGACGGCGTTCTCGGGCAGCGGCATCGCGGGCACCAGCGGCGGCGGCACCTCGGACTGCGCGCTCGGCGGCGGCTCAGCCGACCCGGCGGGTTCAGCGGGCTGCGCGCCGCATCCCGCGACCAGCAACAGCCCTGCGGCGGCCCACCGGGCCAGTGCGTTCATGACGTGAACGGTAGCTCAGAACCGCCACCACGGGTCGGATGCCGGCGGAGCGTCCGGATCGACGCGCTGCCCCGGCTTGGGCACGATCACCTGGACTTTTTCGGCGTCGGCCGCGCGTAGCAGGCGCTCGACCGGTTCAGCCCACGGATGCGGGGCCAGCCGGAACGTCGCCCAGTGGATCGGCACCAGCAGGCCGCGGTCGGGTTCGGCGACGTCGAGGTGCGCGCGGACCGCCTCCTCGGGGTTCATGTGGATGTCCGGCCAGGCGGGATGATAGGCGCCGATCGGCAACAGCGTGACGTCGAAAGGTCCGTGCTCGGCACCGATTTGGGCGAAGCTCTTCGTGTAACCGGTGTCGCCGCCGAAGAACGCCCGGTGCCGCGGCCCGAGGATGACCCACGACGCCCACAGCGTGGTGTTGCGGGTCAGCAGCCGGCCCGAGAAGTGCCGCGCCGGCGTGCAGACCACCGTCAGCTCACCGATGGTGTGGCTCTCGTGCCAGTCGAGCTCGACGATGCGGCTCTCCGGTATCCCCCACTTGCGCAGGTGCGCGCCGATCCCCAGCGGCACGACGAACGGCGCGCGCTGGGTGCGTGCCAGGCCGACGATCGTCTCCATGTCGAGGTGGTCGTAGTGATCGTGGCTGACCACCACCGCGTCGACGGCGGCCAGCGCCTCCAGCGGCGCGGGCACCTCGTGCATGCGTTCCGGGCCGACGGCCTGCGACGGGGAGCACCGGCGGCTCCACACCGGGTCGGCGAGCACCCGGTAGCCGTCGAGTTCGATCAGCGCCGAGGAGTGCCCGAACCAGCAGACCGACGCCCGCGCGGTCGGGTCGGTCGCCGCCGGGGTGACGACCGGTATCGATCCGGCCGGCCGGGTGACGCCGCGCGAACCGAGCAGTTCGCGCACGAGCAGGCGCTGCTGTTCGGCCTCGATGCTCATCATCGACGCGGGCTCGAGGTTGTTGAACACGCCGTCGCGGTAGTTCGGCGAGCGCCGCGCGACCGCCTCGATGTCGGTGGGCGACGCGCCGAGCGACGCGGGAGTGCCCTGCAGCGCGCGCAGCACCCAGCCTCCGGCCAGCAGCGACGCCGTGCCGAGGCCGAGCCGGAGCGCGCTGCGGATCATCAGGCGCCCTTGAAGTTCGGCGGCCGTTTCTCGATCCGCGCCACCTGGGCCTCGATGACGTCCTGACTGGCCCACGCCCGGTCGAACAGTTCCTGGTGCTCGGGCCACGGGTCCTCGTAGGCGCCGTCGTCGTTGAGCACCCGCTTGGCGTGCTGCAGCGCCAGCGGTGCGAACCCGGCGATCTCGGCAGCCCACGCCTGCGCGTCTGCGAGGGTGCCGATGCGGTTGGCCATCCCGGTCTGCAGCGCGTCGTCGGCGGTGAGCCGCTCGGCGGCCAGCAGCATGCCCCGCGCGCGGCCGGCACCGACCAGCGACGTCAACCGCCGGATGCTCCAGTTGTCCAGCGCCAGACCGTATTTGGCGACCGGGAACTGGAAGTAGGCGTCGGGCGCGACGACCCGCAGGTCGCAGATCATCGACAGGATGACGCCTGCCCCGATCGCGGGGCCGTTGATGGCGCCGATGACCGGCACAGGTGCCTTGTCGATCGCGACGTTGAGGTCTTTGGCCTTGTCGGGCAGCTGCTCGGCCACCCCGGACGGATCGGACAGGTCGGCGCCCGCGGAGAAGACATGGCCGGCTCCGGTCAGCACGATGGCGCGGACGTCCTCGGCGGCGGCCTTCTCGACCGCCTCGCGGAGCGCGTCGACCAGTTCGACGTTGAGGGCGTTGCGTCGCTCGGCGCGTTGCATCTCCAGGGTCAGCACGTGGCCGTCACGGGTCACACCAATCATTCCGCCAGCCTATATAGGCTGCTGTGGTGAGCCGGATCGGTGCCCTCGAGGTGCGCGACGCCGTGCTCGACGCGGGCTCGTTCCGCAGCTGGGACGGTCCGCCGCTCGATGTCGGCGCAGGTGAGCGCTACCGGCGCGAGCTGGCGGCGGCGGCGGACAAGACCGGCCTCGACGAGTCGGTGGTGACCGGTGAGGGCACCGTGTTCGGCAGGCGCGTGGCGCTGGTGCTGTGCGAGTTCGACTTCCTCGCCGGTTCGATCGGGGTGGCCGCCGCCGAGCGGATCACCGCGGCGGTGCACCGGGCGACCGCCGAACGGCTGCCGCTGCTGGCGTCGCCGAGTTCGGGTGGCACCCGCATGCAAGAGGGCACGGTCGCGTTCCTGCAGATGGTCAAGATCGCCGCGGCCGTCGAACTGCACAAGCGCGAGCACCTGCCGTATCTGGTGTACCTGCGCCACCCGACCACCGGCGGGGTGTTCGCGTCGTGGGGCTCACTCGGTCACGTCACCGCCGCCGAACCCGGCGCGCTGGTCGGGTTCCTCGGGCCGCGGGTCTACGAGCACCTGTACGGCGAGCCGTTCCCCGAGGGCGTGCAGACCGCCGAGAACCTGCACCGGCACGGCGTGATCGACGGCGTCGTGCCCCTCGAATCCCTGCGCAAGACGCTGCACCGCGCGCTGACCGTCGTCGCCGATCCGCCGCAGCCGCCGCCCGCGCTGCCCGAACTCGGCCCGCTGCCCGACGTGCCCGCGTGGGAGTCGGTGGAGGCGTCGCGCCGGCCGGACCGCCCCGGCGTCGGGTATGTGCTGCGACACGGCACGACGGAGCGGCTTCTGCTGTCGGGCACCGGATCAGGCGAGGCGGCCACGACGCTGCTGGCGCTGGCGCGGTTCGGCGGGCAACCCGCGGTGGTGGTCGGCCAGCAGCGGGTGGTCGGCGGGATGGTCGGACCGGCGGCGCTGCTGGAGGCGCGACGCGGCATGGCGTTGGCCGCCGGATTGCGGCTGCCGCTGGTGTTGATGATCGACACGGCCGGGCCGGCGCTGACCGTCGAGGCCGAGCAGGGCGGGCTGGCCGGCGAGATCGCGCGCTGCCTGGCCGAGCTCGTCACGCTGGACACGCCGACGGTGTCGGTGCTGCTGGGCCAGGGCAGCGGAGGTCCCGCGCTGGCGATGGTGCCCGCCGACCGGGTGCTGGCGGCATTGCACGGCTGGCTGGCCCCGTTGCCGCCCGAGGGCGCCAGCGCGATCGTCTACCGTGACCTCGACCATGCTCCGGAACTGGCTGCGGCACAGGGTATTCGGTCGGCGGACCTGCTACGTGACGGCATCGTCGACGTGGTCGTGCCCGAGCACCCGGACGCCGCCGACGAACCGCAACAGTTCACCAACCGGCTGTCTGCGGTGATCGCCAACGAGCTGCACGCGCTGCGTTCGGTGCCCGACGCCGAGCGGCTGCGCGCCCGGCTGGACCGCTACCGGCGCATCGGACTGTGAGCCGCTAACCGCCGAGTTCGGTGACCGCGGTGTCCAGCTGTGCCGCCTGCTCCTCGATCTCGCGGTCCGACGGCGACTCGCCGATCCGGCCGACGAGGTCCTCGCGGGACACCACCTCGAGGGCGCCCCGGTAGTCGGGCGAGGCCAGCCGGCCCGCGCCGATCACCTCGACGCGACCCTCGATGACGACGAGCACCGCGTTCTTCTCCTCGGATCCCATCAGGACCCGCACATCATCGGCCGAGATCATGACTGGTTCCGTCCTGTCTGGTGCTGTAAGCGGTCGATCATCTCCGAGGCTTGCGCCTTGGTCAGGTTCTCGGGCACCTCTTCGCCCGCCTCTTGAGCCAGCGTGCTCAGGTAGCTGCGTTGCGGGCCGGTCATCGGCTCGTCACCGGTGACCCAGTGCGACCGGTCCTTCTGCGGGTTCTCCTGCGGCGCGCGGCCGGCGTCCTCACTCATGGCCTAGCTATGCCCGCTGATCGACCGGTTCATGCGAGCCCGCGCGGTCGAGTGTCACGGGGCGTCCAGATAGCGCTGCAGGGTCGGGCCGAGCGACGCGACGACCTCGTCGTGCGTCATCGCCGTCAGCGGAGGCAGCGCCAGCACGTAGCGGCACAGCGCCAACCCGAGGGTCTGCGTCGCGATCAACGCCGCCCGCCGCTCCGGCGCCACCGGGTTGAGCTTCGCGATCACCGGCAGCAACTGGCCCACGAAGATCTCCCGCATTCGTTGCGCGGCATCGTCATTCGTCGCACTCGAACGCAGCAGCACCACCAGCGCCTCGTCGCGCTCCCAGCGGTTCATGAAGTGGGCGATCAGGCGGCCGCCGACGTCTGCTCGATCACCGTCGGTGAGGTCGGGAATCTGCAGGTCGAACTCGGCGGCAGCGGCGAACAACTGGTTCTTGTTGCCGAAGTACCGCATCACCATCGACGGGTCGATGTTCGCGTCGGCGGCGATGGCCCGGATCGTGGCGCGTTCGAACCCGCTCGTGGCGAACCGCTCCCGCGCCGCCGCCAGGATGACCGCCTTGGTTTCCGCCGAAGATCTCCGCATGCCAACAAGTGTAGGCCAACAACTGTTGACATACGCCGCATAGAGGCGCATCGTGGATGCCAACAAGCGTTGGCATTGAGAAGGAGCAGAGATGAACGACACCGACGTCCTCATCATCGGCGCAGGTCCGACCGGGTTGGCGGCCGCGGTTGCGCTGGCCGCGCGCGGGATCGCCGCGACCGTCGTCGACCATCAGGCGGCGGGGGCGAACACATCGCGGGCCGCCGTCGTCAACGCGCGCACGCTCGAGGTGCTCGAAGACCTCGACGTGGCGCGCCGGCTGGTGAAGGAAGGCATCGCGGCGCCGCGGTTCACGATCCGCGACCGCGGCCGCACGCTGATCCCGGTCGATTTCAGCCCGCTGCCGACCAGTTATCCGTACTCGCTGATGGTCCCGCAGTCGACGACCGAGCGGCTGCTAATCGACCGGCTGACCGAACTCGGCGGCTCGGTTGTGCGCCCGAAGACCGCCACCGCGATCAGCCAGGACGCCGACGGCGTGACCGCCGTGTTCGACGACGGCGACGCGATTCGAGCCCGCTACGTCGTCGGCGCGGACGGCGTGCACAGCGTCGTGCGGGAGCAGGCCGGCATCGGGTTCGAGGGCGACACCTACGACGAGTCGTTCGTGCTCGCCGACGTCCGGCTGGCCGGCACCGCACCGCACGACGAGGTGATCCTGTACTGGGCCAAGGAGGGGCTGACGGTCGTGGCGCCGCTGCCCGACGGCGTGCACCGCATCGTCGCGCCCGTCGCCGAGGCGCCCGCCGAGCCGTCGGCCGAGTTCGTGCAGCAGCTCCTCGACACCCGGATTGGCACCGCGAAACTGGTTGTGTCCGAGGTGATCTGGGGCTCGCGGTTCCGCATCCACCACCGCGTTGCCGACAGCTTCCGGGCCGGTCGCCTGCTGCTGGCCGGCGACGCCGCCCACGTGCACAGCCCGGCAGGCGGGCAGGGCATGAACCTGGGGATCCAGGACGCCGTTGCGGTCGCCGACGCGCTGGCCGCTGCGCTCGGCGGCGCACCGGAGACGGTGCTCGACGACTACGCCGCGTCCCGCCGCCCGATCGCCCGTGACGTCGTGGCGATGACCGACCGGCTGACGCGGCTGGCCACCCTTCCGCCGGCGGTGCGGCCTCTTCGCAACGCCGTGATCTGGCTGGCGGGCCGGCTTCCGGGTGTGCGTCGCGCGGTGGCGCGCCGGCTCAGCGGTCTGGTGTACCGGTGAGGCGTGCGTACTGACCGCGGCTGCGCGCGTACAGCACGGCCGCCGCGGCCGCCGCCTCGACGAGCGCGACCAGCGTGGCGGCGGCCATCAGCGTCGACGGCTGCGCGGTGACCTCCGCGCCGTGGTGGTGGGCGGGGCCCGGCAGGTGCAGCGCGATCATCGCCAGGTTCATCAGCGCGACGATCACCCAGGCGCGGGCGCGCCCGTCGCGCCACAGGTCGCGGGCGCAGTACAGGCAGGCCGCGATCATCACCGCCAGCAGACCGGTCGCGGCGGCGCTCCCGGCGTGCCCGAGCATGGCGGCGTGCAGGCCCGCTGAGCCCACGGCCAGCGCGGCGCACACCCGTCGTCCGATCACACCCATGAATGTCACACAGATACGGACTCCTCGCAGCGCCGGAACTCATCCCCGTGACAGGATCCGGGCATGGCCTCCGTCACCCCGTTCCGCATCGCCGTGCCCGACGCCGACCTCGAGGACCTGCGGACCCGGCTGCACCGCACCCGCTGGCCGGAGGCCGAGTGCGTCGACGACTGGAGCCAGGGCATCCCGCTGGCCTACACCCGCGACCTCGCCCGGTACTGGGCCGACGAATACGATTGGCGCGCACGCGAAACCGCGCTGAACCGGTTCGACCAGTTCACCACCGAGCTCGACGGCCTCGACATCCACTTCATCCACCAGCGGTCCCCGCGGCCGGACGCGTTTCCGCTGCTGATCACCCACGGCTGGCCGGGGTCGGTGGTGGAATTCCACAAGGTCATCGAGCCGTTGACCGAACGCGGGTTCGACGTGGTGTGCCCGTCGCTGCCGGGCTACGGCTTCTCCGGCAAACCGACCCGCACCGGCTGGGGTGTCGAACGCATCGCGACGGCCTGGGACGCGCTGATGCGCCGGCTGGGATACGAGCGGTACGGGGCACAGGGCGGCGACTGGGGCTCCGCGGTGACCACGCAGCTCGGTCGCATCGGCGGCGCGTGCGTCGCGATCCACCTCAACATGCCGATGGGCGCCCCACCGAAGGGGCACACCGAGTTCAGCGAGGAGGAACTGGCCGCGATCGAACGCCTCGAGTACTACCGCAAGTGGGACAACGCGTACGCCAAGCAGCAGTCCACCCGGCCGCAGACGCTGGGTTACGGGCTGGTGGACTCGCCCGTCGGGCAGCTGGCGTGGATCGTCGAGAAGTTCTGGTCGTGGACCGACAACGACGGGCATCCGGAGAGCGTGCTGCACCGCGACGAGATGCTCGACAACGTGATGCTGTACTGGCTGACCGCGTCGGGCGCGTCGTCGGCGCGGTTGTACTGGGAGAGCTTCTCCTCGTTCGGCGGCAGCAAGCCGGTGCGGGTGCCGACCGGGGTCGCGTCATTCCCCAGGGAGATCCTGCGGTCGCCGCGCTCGTGGTGTGAGAGCAGTTATCACCTCACCCACTGGACGACTATGCCGCGCGGCGGGCACTTCGCGGCGTTCGAGCAGCCGGAGTTGTTCGTCGCCGACGTCGCCGCCTTCTTCGATGGTGTGCGCTGAATGGCGGCGACGATCGAAGCCGACTATCTGGTCGTCGGGGCGGGTGCGATGGGGCTGGCCTTCGCCGACACGTTGGTCAGCGAATCCGACGCGACCGTCGTGGTGGTCGACCGCAACGACCGGCCCGGCGGGCACTGGACGACGGCGTACCCGTTCGTGCGACTGCACCAGCCGTCGGCGTACTACGGGGTCAACTCGCTGCACCTGGGCAGCGACAGCATCGACGAATCCGGGCTCAACGCAGGCTTTTACGAACTGGCCAGCGGCGCCGAGGTGTGCGGCTACTTCGACGAAGTGATGCGCGAGCACCTGCTGCCGACCGGCCGGGTGACCTACCTGCCGGGCAGCGAATACCTCGGCGACGGCCGGGTGCGCGGCGCCGACGGGGATCCGATCGAGGTGATCGCGCGCCGCGTGGTGACCAGCCACACCGAGATCGTCGTGCCGTCGATGCGGCCACCGGCGTACGCGGTCGCGGCCGGTGTGGACGTGGTGGCGCCCAACGACGTGCCGGGGTTCGCCGAGCCGCGGGACCGCTATGTCGTTGTGGGAGCGGGCAAGACCGCGATGGACTCGTGTCTGTGGCTGCTGCGCAACGGGGTTGCGCCGGAGCGGGTGACGTGGGTCAAGCCGCGGGAGTCGTGGGTGCTCGACCGCGGCGCGGTCCAACCGGGCAGGCAGTTCGCGCAGGCGGTGATGCGCGACTTCGGCAACCAGTTGACCGCGGTGCAGGAGGCCGAGTCGCTGCGCGACCTGTTCGACCGGTTGGAGGCCGGCGGATGTCTGCACCGCATCGACACCTCCGTCGAACCGACGATGTACCGCTGCGCGATCCTGTCGGCGGCCGAGCTCGCCGAGCTGCGCCGCATCACCGACGTCGTGCGGATGGGCCGCGTCGCGTCGGTCGAACCGGGCCGCATGACCCTCGACGGCGGCGTCCGCGACGTGGAGGGCTCGGTGCTCTACATCGATTGCAGCGCGGACGGTTTGGGCAGCGAGCCACCGGTCCCGGTGTTCGACGGTGACCGCATCGCGTTGCAGACCGTGCGGACCTGCCAGCCGGCGTTCAGCGCGGCCGTCATCGCCCACGTCGAGGCGGCGTATCCGGACGACGAGACCAGGAATTCGTTCTGCGAGCCGGTGCCCTATCCGCACGAACCCGTCGACTGGCTGCGGATGACGTTGGCGTTCAACCGCAATCAGATGCGGTGGTTCTCCGACCCGGACATGCTGGCGTGGGTCGACGCTGCCCGACTTAACGCGCTGCACCACGTGACGGCCAACGTCAGCGCGCGGGCGCGGGAGCGGATCGTCTCGATGCTCACCTCGCAGTTGCCTGCGATGAACGCCAAGCTCGAGACGCTGCTGGCCGACGGTTAGGCCAGCGACTCCACCCACGCCCGGTGCAGCGCGGCGTAGCGGCCGTCGTCGCGGCCGATGAGGTCCTGCGGGGCGCCGTCCTCGACGATGCGGCCGTGTTCGAGCACCAGCACGCGGTCGGCGATCTGCACCGTCGACAACCGGTGGGCGATCACCAGCGCGGTGCGTTGTGCCAGTACGGTTTCCAGCGCTCGCTGCACCATCCGCTCGCTGGGGATGTCGAGCGAGGACGTCGCCTCGTCCAGGATCAGCACCGCGGGGTCGGCGAGGAAGGCACGCGCGAACGCGACGAGTTGCCGCTGCCCGGCCGACAATCGGCCGCCGCGCTTGGCGACGTCGGTGTCGTAGCCGTCGGGCAGCGCGGCGATGAACCGGTCGGCGCCGACGGCCGCGGCGGCCGCGGTGACTTCGGCGTCGCTGGCCTGCGGCCGGCCGAAGCGGATGTTGTCGGCGATGGTGCCGTCGAACATGAAGTTCTCCTGCGTGACCATCACGACGTGGCGGCGCAGGTCGCTCTGCGACAGGCGGCGCAGGTCGACGCCGTCCAACGTCACGGCGCCTTCGGTGGGGTCGTAGAACCGGGCGATCAGCTTGGCGATCGTGGTCTTGCCGGCGCCGGTGGTGCCGACCAGTGCGACGGTCTGCCCCGCGGGCACCTCCAGCGTCAGGCCGGGCAGCACCGGCCGGCCCGCGACGTATTCGAAACGCACGTCGCGGAAGGCGATTTCGCCGCGCACGTCGTGCAACGCGACGGGCCGCTGGGGGTCCTCGATGCCCGGCCGCTCGGCCAGCACACCGGCCAGCTTCTCCAGCGCCGAGGCCGCGGACTGGAAGGTGTTGAAGAACTGCGAGATCTCCTGCATCGGTTCGAAGAACATCCGCAGGTACAGCAGGAACGCGGTGAGCGTGCCGATCGTCATCTCGCCGCCCAGCACCCGGTAGCCGCCGTAGAGGAGCACCACGCCGGTGGTGAGGTTGCCGACGAGTTTGACCCCGGGCATGAAGATCGCGAGCAGCTGGAACGTGCGCTCGTTGTCGTCCTTGTACCGATCGGCGATGTCTTCGAAGATCTGCTGGTTGCGCGGCTCGCGGCGGTAGGCCTGCACGGCCTTGATGCCCGTCATCGTCTCGACGAACTGCACGATCACCAGCGCGGCGCTCTCCCGCACGCGTCGATAGGTGCGCGCCGACTCCTTGCGAAACCACCACACCAGCGCGACCAGCACCGGGAACGCGGTCAGGCACATCAGCCCGAGCCGCCAGTCCAGCGTGATCAGCAGGATCGCGGTGCCGAACAGTGTCAGCACCGCGGTGATCAGGCTGTCGAAGCCGGTCTCCAGCATGTCCTGGATCGCCTCGACGTCGTTGGTGGACCGGCTGACCACGCGCCCGGACGTGTAGCGCTCATGGAATGCGATGTCGAGGCGCTGGAAGTGCCGAAAGACCCTGCGGCGCAACTCGAGAAGCACCTTCTGTCCGATCCGGCCCGACCGCCGCAGGAAGAACATCCGGCTGGTGGCCTGCACGACGACCACGACCGCCAGCACGCCGACGATCGTCATCAGCGTGCGCGCCGACCCGCCGTCGACGATGGGTGGGATGCCGCGGTCGATGCCGCGCTGCACCAGGATCGGCACCGACAGCCGCGCGGCGTTCTCCACCACCACCACGAGCGCGAGCAGACCGATCGTGAGGCGGTACGGCCGCAGCAGTGAGCCCAGCAGTGCGCGGGCCTCGCGGCGCCGGGGCAGGTTCTCGTCGATCGGCAGATCGTCGGAGTGCTCCTCGTACTTGCCGCGCCAATCCGTGGTCGTCATCGGCGCTCGGCCTCCGAGGTGACGTAGCGGCGGGGCTCATTCTCCTCGACGAGGTGCTCGAGGCGGCTGCGTTCGTCGTCGTCCTCCCAGTCGCAGGCGCGTTCGCTGCCATCGTCGAGTTCGTCGTCGGCGGCCAGCAGGAACCGGTACTGCGGCACGTCGGCCAGCAGCTCGGCGTGGGTGCCGACGTGGGTGATGGTGCCGCCCGCGAGCAGCGCGACCTTGTCGGCCAGCAGCACCGTCGACGCGCGGTGGGCGACGACGATGCCGGTGACGGCGTGCAGCACCCGGCGCAGCGCCTCCTCGACGACGGCCTCGGTGTGCACGTCGAGCGCGGACAGCGTGTCGTCGAGCACCAGGATCTTGGGCGCTGCCAGGATCGCGCGCGCCAGCGACAAGCGTTGCCGCTGACCGCCGGACAGGCTCATGCCCTGTTCGCCGATGCGGGTGTCCAGGCCGAACGGCAGGTCGTGGACGAACTGCGCGGCGGCGACGTCGATGGCCTCGGCGAGCTCGTCATCGGAGGCGTCGGGCCTGCCGAGCCGGATGTTCTCGGCCACCGACATGGAGAACAGCGTCGGGTCCTCGAAGGCGGTCGCGACCGCCTGCCGCAGCGCCGACAGCGACAGCTCGCGGATGTCGCGGCCGTCGATGAGGATGGCGCCCTCGGTGACGTCGTAGAGCCGCGACAGCAGCGCGGTCAGCACCGACTTGCCCGAGCCCGTCGCACCGACCAGCGCCACCGTCTCCCCCGGCTCGACGGTGAGGTTCACGTGCCGCAGCACCCAGTCCTCGGAATCGGGGAAGCGGAACCCGACGTCGACGAGTTCGAGTCGCCCGCCGCGGGGCGCCTCGGCCACCGGGCCGTCGGCCAGTTCCCTTTCGGCGTCGAAGATCTCGGCGATCCGGTTCGCGGCGGTGAACGATTCCTGGGTCATCGACAGCAGGAAGCCGAGCGAGGCGATCGGCCAGACCAGCGACAGCATCATCGTGATGAACGCGACGAGCGTGCCCATCGTGACGTGGCCCTCGCCCGCGGCGTAGGCGCCGAACCCGAGCACCACGATCAGCGTGAGGTTCGGGATGACCTCGAGCAGCGTCCAGAACTTCGCCGACACCGACACGCGGTCGATCTGTGTCTCATAGAGGTTGGTGAGCTGTTCGTCGAAGCGGTCGTAGACGTAGTCCTCGCGGCCGAACGACTTCACCACCCGCAGGCCCAGCGCCGACTCCTCGACGTGGGTGGCGACGTGGCCGGCCTGGTCCTGCGCCAGCCGCGACAGCCGCGTGTAGGACTGCTGAAAGTGCAACACCGTCAACGTGATCGGCACGATCGAGATCACCACGACCACGCCCAGCGGCCAGTACATCACCAGCAGGATCGCGGTCACCACCGTGATCTGCAGACCGTTGAGAAGCAGGAACAGCATGCCGAACGACATGAACCGGCGAATCGTGCCCAGGTCGTTCATGATTCGCGACAGCAGCTGGCCGGACTGCCAGCGCCCGTGAAACGACATCGGCAGGATCTGCAGCCGCGCGTAGAGGTCCTTGCGGATGTCGGCCTCGACGCCCATCGTCGCGCGCGCGGCCAGCCACCGCCGGATGAACCACAGCACCGCCTCGGAGATCCCGACGCCCATCGCGACACTGCCCAGCAGCCACAGGCCCTTCGGGTCCTGATGGCGCACCGGGCCGTCGATGACGGCCTTGGTCATCAGCGGGATGGCGATGGTGGCGCCGAGGCTCGCGATCGCAACGGTGACCATCGCGATCCACCGCGCGCGGTACGGCAGCAGGTACGGCAACATCCGCCACAAGTCCGAACTCGGCCGCGGGCGGCTCGGCGGTCGGGCGATGGCCGGTGAGGAATCCAGGTTCATCGCCACCTCCATCCACCCTCGGTCACACGCAACCTCCGAACAACGCTGCGGTGGTGTACCCGAATTCCTTAGCTGCTCTATCACCAGTACACCCGGGGTGTGACACCATCGCCAACCGGCGAGCCATGCCCCTCAGGCGGCGGCCTCCTGGCTGCCGAACTGCGTCTCGTACAGATCGGCGTAGCGGCCGCGGGCGGCCAGCAGCTCGAAGTGGGTGCCGCGCTCGACGATGCGACCGTCCTCGACCACCAGGATCTGGTCGGCGGCCCGCACCGTCGACAACCGGTGGGCGATGACGATCGACGTGCGCCCGGCCAGCGCCTCGGCGAGCGCCTGCTGCACGGCGGCCTCGGACTCCGAGTCCAGCGATGCGGTGGCCTCGTCGAGCACGACGACCCGGGAGCGACCGAGCAGCAGCCGGGCGATGGTGAGCCGCTGGCGCTGACCGCCGGAGAGCCGGTAGCCGCGTTCGCCGACGATGGTGTCGAGGCCGTCGGGCATGTCGGCGACCACGTCGGCCAGCCGGGCGCGCTCGAGTGCACGCCACAGGTCGTCATCGCCGGCGTCGGGGGTCGCGAGCCGCAGGTTGTCGCGGATCGACTCGTGGAACAGGTGCCCGTCCTGGGTGACGACGCCGACGGTCTCCTTCAGCGACGCGAACGACGCGTCGCGCACGTCGACGCCGTTCAGGGTGATCGCGCCGGAGTCGACGTCGTACAGACGGGCGATCAGCGACGCGATGGTCGACTTGCCCGCACCCGACGACCCGACCAGCGCGACCATCTGGCCCGGCTGCGCGGTGAACGAGATGCCGTGCAGCACTTCGTCACCGGCGCGCACGTCGCTCTCGCTGAGCTCGGCGACCTCTTCGAGTGAGGCCAGCGACACCTTGTCCGCCGACGGATAGGAGAACCGCACGTCGTCGACGGTGACCGACACCGGACCGGCAGGCACGGTGACCGCGTCCGGCTTCTCCTGGATGAGCGGTTCGAGGTCGAGTACCTCGAAGACCCGCTCGAAAGAGACCAGCGCCGAGGCGATTTCGACGTGCGCGTTGGCCAGCGCGGTCAGCGGCGCGTAGAGCCGGGTCAGCAGCAGAGCCAACGACACGATCGCGCCGGCCTGCAGATGGCCGCCGATCGCGAGCACCCCGCCGAGCCCGTACACCAGGGCCAACGCCAGCGCGGACATCAGCGTCAACGAGTTCATGAACACCGACTGCAGCATCGCGGTCTTGACGCCGATGTCGCGCACCCGGCCTGCGCGGACCGCGAACTCGCGCGACTCGGTGGCGGGGTTGCCGAACAACTTGACCAACGTCGCGCCGGGCGCCGAAAACCGTTCGGTCATCTGGGTGTTCATGGTCGCGTTGTGGGCGGCGGCCTCGCGCGAGAGCCGGGCCATCGCCGCGCCGATGCGGCGGGCGGGCACGATGAACAGCGGCACGAGCACCAGCGACAGCAGCGTGATCTGCCATGAGATCGACAGCATCACCACAAAAGTCAGCGTGAGCGTGACCAGGTTGGCCACCACCCCGGACAGCGTGTCGGAGAACGCCCGCTGCGCGCCCATCACGTCGTTGCCCAGCCGGCTGACCAGGGCGCCGGTGCGGGTGCGGGTGAAGAACGCGACCGGCATGCGCTGCACGTGGTCGAACACCGCGGTGCGCAGGTCGACGATCAGGCCTTCCCCGATCGTGGACGACAGCCAGCGGGTGGCCAGGGAGGTGGCGGTCTCGGCGAGCGCGACGGCCGCGATGACGGCGGCGAGCAGGACGACGGTGCGGGTCGACCCGCCGGTGATCGCGTCGATCACCTTGCCGGCCAGCACGGGGGTCGCGACGGCCAGCAGCGCGCCGACGACGCTGACCGCGACGAACCCGCGTAACCGCGCGTGGTGGCGGCCCGCGAAGCGCCAGATGCGACGCAGCAGCGCCCGATCCAGAAGCGAGCGCAGGTCCCCGCCGCGTGCGCGCGTCTGCCGGTACAGCGTCTGGCGGGCGACGGTCTCGATACTCATTCGTTCACCGTAGGACCTCAACAATGGATGAGGTCAACGCTGATAGAGACTTCTCCTATGCAACTGCCGAACAAGCTGCACAGCTGGGAGAAGCACGCCGAGTGGCCGCTGGCGGCGGTCGCACTCGCTTTCCTGCTCGCCTACGCCGTCGATGTCCTGGCTCAACCGCACGGTGCGGTCAAGACCGCGGTGGCGGTGATCACGGCGGTCACCTGGGTGGTGTTCGTCGTCGATTACCTCGTCCGGCTGGCGTTGGCCACCGATCGGCCGCGCTGGTTCGTCCGTCACCTTGTCGATCTCGCGATCGTCGCGCTGCCGCTGTTGCGGCCTCTGCGCCTGCTCCGGTTGGTGGTCCTGCTCAGCGCGCTCCAGAAAGCCGTCGGGAACGCCATCAGGGGGCGCGTGGTCATCTACGCGATCTCATCGGCAGTGCTGTTGATCTTCGTCGCATCCCTGGCGGTGCTCGAAGCCGAACGCCCCGGGCCGGGCGAGATCAAGAACTATGGGCAGGCGGTCTGGTGGTCGATCACCACCTTCACCACCGTCGGTTACGGCGACCTGGTTCCCGAGACCACGCAGGGCAAGCTCGTCGCCGTGTTGCTCATGGCGGGTGGTCTCGCGCTGATCGGCACACTGACCGGCACCATCGCCTCCTGGATCGTCGAGCGCGTGGGTGAGGCGGATTCACGAAATCGGGTGGCGACGGCCGCTCACGTCGAGCAGCTGCGGGCCGATGTGCGGCAGTTGACGGACGAAGTCAGGCGGTTGCAGCGGCCGATCGAGGATCGGACCTGACCGGCGGCCTCCCGCAGTTCCCGGAGCGCATCAGGCAATATTGCCTACATGGACAGTTCTGGTGGTTCGCCCCGGGTACTCGTCGTCGACGACGACCCCGACGTGCTGGCCTCGCTCGAGCGTGGGCTGCGGCTGTCCGGGTTCGACGTGTCCACCGCCGTCGACGGTGCCGAGGCGCTGCGCAGCGCGACCGAGACCCGGCCCGACGCGATCGTCCTGGACATCAACATGCCCGTGCTCGACGGCGTCAGCGTGGTCACCGCGCTGCGCGCGATGGACAACGACGTCCCGGTCTGTGTGCTCTCGGCCCGCAGTTCGGTCGACGACCGCGTAGCCGGCCTGGAGGCAGGCGCCGACGACTACCTGGTCAAACCCTTCGTTCTGGCCGAACTGGTGGCCCGGGTCAAGGCGCTGCTGCGCAGGCGCGGGTCGACGGCGACGTTCTCGTCGGAAACCATCCAGGTCGGCCCGCTCGAGGTCGACATCCCGGGCCGTCGCGCGCGCGTGAACGGCGTCGACGTCGACCTGACCAAGCGCGAGTTCGACCTGCTGGCGGTGCTGGCCGAGCACAAGACCGCGGTGCTGTCGCGGGCTCAGCTGCTCGAGTTGGTGTGGGGCTACGACTTCGCCGCAGACACCAACGTCGTCGACGTGTTCATCGGGTACCTGCGCCGCAAGCTGGAGGCCGGCGGCGCGCCGCGACTTCTGCACACTGTGCGTGGAGTGGGATTCGTGCTGCGGACGCAGTGAGGACATGAACCTGCTGTCGCGGATCTTCCGCCGGACCCCGTCGCTGCGCACCCGCGTGGCGCTGGCCACCGCGATCGGCGCCGCGATCGTCGTCATCATCGTCGGCACCGTGGTGTGGATCGGCATCACCAACGACCGCAAGGAACGCCTGGACCGTCGCCTCGACGAAGCCGCCGGCTTCGTGATCCCGCTGCTGCCGCGGGGCCTCGACGAGATCCCCAAATCGCCGAACAACCAGGACGCCGTCGTCACCGTGTATCACGGCGACGAGGTGACGTCGAACTCCGATGTCGTTCTGCCGCAACTGGATCCGGGCTATGCCGACACCTACGTCGACGGTGTGCGCTACCGCGTCCGCACGGTCGACATCCCCTACTATCCGGGGCCGATGTCGGTGGCCGTCGGCGCCACCTACGACGCGACCATCGCCGACACCAACAACCTGCACCGCCGGGTGATCATCATCTGCGTGTTCGCCGTCGGCGCGGCGACGGTGTTCGGTTGGATGCTGGCCGCGCTGGCGGTCCGACCGCTCAAACGGCTGGCGCAGCAGACCCGGCAGATCGAAGCCGGCGACGCCGATCCCGACGTCGAGGTGCGCGGCGCGACCGAGGCCGTCGAGATCGCCGAGGCGGTCAAGGGGTTGCTCGAACGCGTGTGGAACGAGCAGGACCGCACCAAGGCGGCGCTGGCGTCGGCACGCGACTTCGCGTCGGTGTCGGCACACGAACTGCGCACGCCGCTGACCGCGATGCGCACCAACCTCGAGGTCCTCTCGACGCTCGACCTGCCCGAGGAGCAGCGCAAGGAGGTCGTCGGCGACGTCATCCGCACGCAGTCGCGGATCGAGGCGACGCTGGGCGCACTGGAGCGGCTGGCGCAGGGCGAACTGTCGACGGCCGACGACCACGTGCCCGTCGACATCACCGAACTGCTCGACCGCGCCGCGCACGACGCGATCCGGGTGTATCCCGACCTGGACGTGTCGCTGGTGCCCGCGCCGACGATCATCATCGTCGGGCTGCCGGCGGGCTTGCGGTTGGCGGTCGACAACGCGATCGCCAACGCGGTCAAACACGGCGGCGCGACGCGCGTGCAGTTGTCGGCGGTCAGCTCCCGCGAAGGCGTGGAGATCGCCGTCGACGACAACGGAGTCGGGATCCCCGAGGAGGAGCGCACGATCGTGTTCGAACGCTTCTCCCGCGGGTCGACGGCGTCGCATTCGGGGTCCGGTCTCGGGCTGGCGCTCGTCGCCCAGCAGGCCGAATTGCACGGCGGGACCGCGTCATTGGAGGCCAGCCCGCTGGGCGGCGCGCGGCTGCTGCTGCGGCTGCCCGGCCATCAGTAACTTCTGCGCCGAACGTTGATTACCGCTCGATTTTCTGGCGATTTTTCGCGCGGTAATCACCGTTCGGCGGAGATGGGTCAGCGGGTGGCCAGCAGGTCGATGACAAAGATCAAAGTCTTGCCGGACAGGCGATGACCACCACCGGCCGGGCCGTAGGCCTGCTCGGGCGGGATGACCAGCTGTCGGCGGCCGCCGACCTTCATGCCGGGGATGCCGTCCTGCCAGCCCTGGATGAGCCCGCGCAGCGGAAACTCGATCGACTCGCCGCGGTTCCACGAGCTGTCGAACTCCTCGCCCGTGTCGTACTCCACGCCGACGTAGTGCACTTCGACGTTGGCGCCGGGTACCGCCTCGGCGCCGTCGCCGACGACCAGATCGGTGATGGTCAGTCCGCTCGGCGGCGGGCCGTCGGGAAATTCGATCTCGGGCTTTTGTCCTGAAGAGGAAGTCACCGCACTCACGGTAGTCGGGCAGACTGGACTCGTGGCTGAAGACCAAGACATCCTCGATCAAGTCAACCGGCTCGTCGCCGAAGAGCAGGAACTGCGCGGCAAGCTGCAGAACCGCGAGATCGACGAGTCCGAGGAGCATCAGCGGCTGCGGGCCGTCGAGGTGCAACTCGACCAGTGCTGGGACCTGCTGCGGCAGCGCCGCGCGCTGCGCGAGACCGGCGGCAATCCGCAGGACGCGGAGGTGCGACCGCCCGACGAGGTCGAGGGCTACCTGAACTGAGCACGTACGACGCCCTCGTCGTCGGCGGCGGGCACAACGGCCTGGTGGCAGCCGGCTATCTGGCCAAGGCGGGCCGCCGGGTCCTGGTGTTGGAGCGCCTCGACCACGTCGGCGGGGCGGCGGTGTCCGCGCACGCGTTCGACGGTGTCGACGCGCGGCTGTCGCGCTACTCCTACCTGGTCAGCCTGCTGCCGCGGCGCATCGTCGACGACCTCGGCGCCCGCGTCCGGCTGGTGCGCAGGCGCTACTCGTCCTACACCCCCGACCCGGCCACCGACGGCCGGACCGGCCTGCTGATCGGCCCGTCGTCGACGTTCGGTGCGATCGGCGCCGCCGACGACGAGGCCGGCTTCGCTGAGTTCTACCGCCGCTGCGGCGTCGTCACCCAGCGGCTGTGGCCGACGCTGCTGGCGCCCCTGGTCACCAGAACCCAGGCGCGCGCGCTAGCGGGTGACGACGCGGCCTGGCGGCTGATGGTCGACGAACCGATCGGCCACGCCATCACCGACGCCGTGACCAACGACGTGGTGCGCGGCGTGATGGCCACCGACGCGTTGATCGGGACGTTCGCCCGACTCGAGGAGCCGTCGCTGCGGCAGAACGTCTGCTTCCTGTATCACCTGCTCGGCGGCGGGACCGGCGACTGGGACGTGCCGGTCGGCGGCATGGGCGCGGTGACGGGTGCACTCGCCGCGGCCGCCACCGGATATGGCGCCGAGATCGTCTGCAACGCAGAGGTTTACGCGGTCAATCCGGACGGGGCGGTGCGTTACCGTAAGGACGGCGCCGAGCACACCGTGCACGGCGACGTCGTGCTGGCCAACGTGACGCCGAGCGTGCTGGCCGAACTGATGGGCGAACCCGCACCCACGGCGACCGCCGGCGCGCAGGTGAAGGTGAACCTGATGCTGCGCCGCCTGCCGCGGCTGCGCGACGACAGCGTCACCGCCGAGCAGGCGTTCGGCGGGACGTTCCACATCAACGAGACGTACAGCCAACTGGATACGGCCTACATGCGGGCGGACCACGGCGTGGTGCCCGACCCGTTGCCGTGCGAGATCTACTGCCACTCGCTCAACGACCCGTCGATCCTGTCCGACGAACTGCGTGCCTCCGGCGCTCAGACGCTGACGGTGTTCGGACTGCACACCCCGCATGGACTCGTGTCGACCGGGGACCCGGACCGGATGCGCGACGCGTTGACGTCGGCGGCCTTGAGCTCGCTGAATTCTGTTCTTGCCGAACCGATTCACGATGTGCTGTTGGAGGACGCGTCGGGCAGGCTGTGCATCGAGACGAAGACGACGGCCGATCTCGAGCACTTGCTGGGCATGACGGGCGGCAACATCTTCCACGGCGCGTTGTCGTGGCCGTTCGCCGAGGACGACGAACCGCTCGACACGCCGGCGCGCCGCTGGGGCGTGGCGACCGCCCACGACCGGGTTCTGTTGTGCGGCTCGGGGTCTCGCCGCGGTGGAGCGGTGTCGGGCATCGGTGGGCACAACGCCGCGATGGCGGTGCTGGGCGCCGAGTGAGAAGCCACGGCTGCGAAACCGCCGCGATCGCGACCAGGAATGCTATTTCGCGCAGAGGGCGGTCAGGATCCGCTTCAGCGCGGCGAGGTCGTCGGCCTCCAGCGCCGCCAGCACGTCGGGGGCGGGGTCGTCGACCGTGTCGATCGTGTCGACGAGGGCGCGTCCGGCGTCGGTGAGCGATACGACCTTGCACCGCCGATTAGCCGGATCCACCTGCCGCACAACGAGTCCGCGCGACTCCAGGTCGTTGACCGCGACGGTGGCGGCGGGTGCGTCGATGGTCGCCGCCTGCGCCAGCTCCTTGACCGTCATCGGCCGGCGGCCCAGCCGGCGCAGTATCCGGATCCGGCTGAAGGGCAGTCCCGCCTGTTCGATGGCCGCGCGCTTCCAGCTGTCGCGGTTGTCGATCACGAAGGCGGCCATCGTCCGCCAGACATCGTCCGCCAACGGGTTACGTGACATCGGCGGCCACCAGCGGTGCGAGCCGGTCCGCGGAGCGCAGCGCCCGGCCCGACGTCGAGTAGAAAGCCAGCACGATGATCAACACCCCGAGACCCGCGCAGATCCACCACAGCGGACGGCTGGCATCGGCGAAGTCCGCACCCGCCACCAACGCGGCTCCCGCGACCGAACCGCACAGCGCCACACCGATGCTCACGCCGACCTGCCGACTGGTCGAGGCGATCGCCGATGCGGCGCCGGCGCGGTCGGTCGGCATTCCGCTGACCGCGGCGTTGGTCACCGGCGCGTTGACCATCGAGAACCCGATACCGAAGACGGCGAACACCACGAGCAGTTGCCACACCGGCGTCGTCGCCGACAGCGACGCCAGCATCACCGTCGCCGCCGTGATCAGCGTCCCCGCGACCACCAGCGACGGCCGCGCACCGAACCGGCCGACCATCCGGCCCGACAGCGGCGAAAAGATCAGTGCGCCAACCGCGATCGGCAGATAGATCAGGCCCGTGTGCATCGCGGAGAAGCCGCGTTCGTCCTGCAGGTACAGCGACATCATGAACAGGAACGCGCCCCACGACGCGAACGCGCACACCGCGATCATCGTCGCCGACGCGAACGGAATGCTCCGGAAGAACCTCAGGTCGATGAACGGGTCGGTGTGCCGGGCCTCGTAGGCCAGGAACCCGGCGAACGCGAGCACCGCCGCGACCGCGATCGCGACGACGCGGACGTCGGTCCAGCCGAGGCCGGGGCCTTCGATGAGCACGAACACGATCCCGAACAGGAACGCCACGCCCAGGCCCTGTCCGACGGGGTCGAGGTTGCGCATCGTGGCCGACTTCGACTCCGGGACGAAGATCGCGGTCAGCACGATCGCCAGCACGCAGATCGGCAGGTTGATCCAGAACACCGCCCGCCAGTCGAGCACCTCGATCAACGCCCCGCCCACGATCGGCCCCGCGGCCATCGAGATGCCCACGACGCCGCCCCACACACCGATCGCCCGCGCGCGTTCGACGCGGCCGGTGAACACCTGGGTGATGATCGACATCGCGACCGGGTTCATCATCGACCCGCCGATCGCCTGCAGGAACCGCGCGGCGATCAGGGTTTCGATGTTCGGCGCGAGGCTGCACAGCAGGGACGCCACCGCGAACACCGACAACCCGAGCTGGAAGGTCCCGCGGCGGCCGAACCGGTCGCCGGCGGCGCCCGACAGCATCAGCAGCGACGCCAGCACCAGCGTGTAGATGTCGATGACCCACTGCAGCTGAGACCCGGAGGCGTGCAGGTCGGCGCGGATGTTCGGGATCGCGACGTTGACGATCGTCGCGTCCATCGACACGATCAGCAGGCTCAGGCAGCAGGACACCAGGATGATGGCCTTGCGCCGAGCGCTCAAAGACCGGACGACGGTTTCGTTCACCCAACAATTGTGAAACTACAACTGTTGGCGAGGCAAGCCGAAGTCGCTGTGAAACCGCCGACTGTGGGCTTATGTCACGCTGGGGGCGCCGAACGCGTGCGGGTAACCCACGTTCGGCGCCAAGAGGGAGCTAGCTAGCGCTTGTCGGAGTCGACGTAGTCGCGCTCGGTGTAGCCGGTGTACACCTGCCGCGGGCGGCCGATCTTGCCGCCGCCCTCGTCGTGCATCTCACGCCAGTGCGCGATCCAGCCGGGCAGCCGGCCCAGCGCGAACAGCACGGTGAACATCCGCGTCGGGAAGCCCATCGCGCGGTAGATCACGCCGGTGTAGAAGTCGACGTTCGGGTAGAGCTTGCGCTCGATGAAGAAGTCGTCGGTCAGCGCGGCTTCCTCGAGGGTGCGTGCGATGTCCAGCATCTCGTCGTCGCCGCCGAGCTTGCCGAGGATCTTGTCGGCCTGCTCCTTGACGATGCGGGCGCGCGGGTCGTAGTTCTTGTAGACCCGGTGCCCGAAGCCCATGAGCTTGACGCCGTCTTCGCGGTTCTTGACCTTCTTGATGAACTCGTGCACATCGAAGTCGGCCTGCCGGATCTTCTCCAGCATCTCGAGCACCGCCTGGTTGGCGCCGCCGTGCAGCGGGCCCCACAGCGCGTTGATGCCACCGGAGATCGACGTGAACAGGTTGGCCTGCGACGAGCCGACCAGCCGCACCGTCGACGTCGAGCAGTTCTGCTCGTGGTCGGCGTGCAGGATGAACAGCATGTCGAGGGCGCGGACGATCTCGGGGTCGACCTCGTAGGGCTCGGCCGGGAAACCGAACGTCATCCGCAGGAAGTTCTCGACGAGGGTCAGCGAGTTGTCCGGGTACAGGAACGGCTGGCCCGCCGACTTCTTGTAGGCGTAGGCCGCGATGGTCGGCAGCTTGGCCAACAGGCGGATCGTCGAGAGCTCGACCTGGTTGTCGTCGAACGGATCCAGCGAATCCTCGTAGTAGGTCGACAGCGCGTTGACCGCGCTGGACAGCACCGGCATCGGGTGCGCGTTGCGCGGGAAGCCGTCGAAGAACCGCTTGAGGTCCTCGTGCAGCAGCGTGTGCCGCTGGATCTGGGTGGTGAACTTCTCCAGCTGCTCCTTGGTGGGCAGCTCACCGTAGATGAGCAGGTAGCTCACCTCGATGAAGTTCGACTTCTCGGCGAGCTGCTCGATCGGGTAGCCGCGGTAGCGCAGGATGCCGGCGTCGCCGTCGATGTAGGTGATCGAGCTCTTCGTCGACGCGGTGTTGACGAAGCCCTCGTCGTAGGTCGTGTAGCCGGACTTGGCAAGCAGCGAGCCCAGCGCGATGCTGTCGGAGCCTTCAGAGGCGGAGACGATGTCCAGGTCGAGCGTGCCACCGGGGTACGAGAGGGTGGCTTGCCCTTCCCCACTCTTCGCGTTATCGGCCACGAGGTTCCCTTCGTCGCTGCTGGGAGTCGAACATTGCACTACAGAAGGTAGTCCCATTCCGGCGAGCGTGCCCCGCCGGGGGCGGTCAGTCGGTCACACGACCTGCCGCAGGTCCGCTGTCAGGGCGGTGAAGTCGGCGAACGTGATCTGCAGCCGGGCGGCGAAGTCGTCGATCGAGGCGGCCGACCAGTCGTCGATGACGCTGGCGGCGTCGCTCAACGACGTCATGATCAGCGCGCTCCACATCGCGGAGGCCAGTTGCAGCCGCCGGTCGTCGAGGCCCACCCCCATGCGTCGGCTCATCTCCCGGTCGATGGCGTCGGCGCGGTACTCCACCGAGACCTGCCGCAGCGTCGGCGACGACAGCAGGATCTTGACGATGCACAGCACCCGGTCGGCGGTGAGCTCACCTGCCGGGGCGCGCTTGGCGGTCTCGGCCATCGCCAGGAACGAACGGACCACGGCTTCGATGGCGTTGAGTTCGATTGGCTGACGCACCAGTTCGGCGGCGGCACGATCGAGGATCTCGTCGACCAGCGCCAGCGCGATGGACTCCTTGGTCGGGAAGTACCGGCTGAAGGTGCGCGGCGAGACGTCGGCGATCGCGGCGATCTGCTCGACGGTGGTGTTGTCGAAACCCTGCCGGTTGCACAGCTCGACGGCCGCGTCGATCAGGGTGGCCCGCGTACGTTGCTTCTTGCGCTCGCGGAGACCGAGACTCGGCGCCCCCCGTACATCAACCACGAGGGGGATGCTATCCGCGAATCTTGAGAAACAGCTTAGAAACTGTCGCGCCCCGACAGTTGTCCACCGTCAGACTTTGTCGCCTTCGGCCACCCGGTAGCGAATGAACGCGGGCGCGGCCAGCACCGCCAACACGACCACGATCACCACCAGCGCGCCGCCACCGGCCGCGGCCACCGTGGTCCCGACCATCGCCGCCGCCCCACCGTGCGCGGCGTCGGCGAGGCGGGGGCCGCCGGCAACGACCACGGTGAACACGCCCTGCAGGCGGCCACGCACCTCGTCGGAGGCGGCCTGCTGCAGGATCGTCGACCGGAACGCCGCCGAGACCATGTCCGCGGCGCCGCCGATCGCCAGGAACGCGAACGCGATCCACAGCAGCGCGCCCGCGTGCCCACCGGCCATCCCGCCGGCCACACCGAAGCCGATCATCGCCGCGCCCCACACCACGATCGCGACCACCACCGCCAGGCCCCGGCGCCTGATCCGCGGCAGCCACCCGGAGAACACCCCGCCGGCCACAGCACCCACCGACATCGCCGCCGCCAGCAACGCCATCGTGGTGCCGCCCTCGATCGGACCGCCGAACGACTCGTGCGCCATCTGCGGGAACAGCGCCCGCGGCATCCCGAAGATCATCGCGATCAGGTCGACGACGAACGACATCAGCACGACCTGATTGCCTGCCAGGTACCGGAACCCGTCGAGCACGGCACCGAACCCGAAGCCCGCCGAACCCTGCCCGTTGCGCATCGGCGCGAGCCGGACCGTCGCCCAGATCGCCGCCAGGCAGGTGACCGCGTCGATGGCGTACAGCGTCGACAGGTCCACCCAGCGCAGCATCACGCCGGCCAGCAGCGGGCCGACGATCGCGCCGAACTGCATGACCGTCATGTTCAGCGAGTTGGCCGCGGGCAGCTGCTCGCCGGGCAGCATGCGCGGGATGGCCGCCGAGCGGGTGGGCGAGTTCACCGCGTAGAAACCCTGCTGCACCGCGAGCAGACACAGCACCACCCACACGTTGTTCAGCGCCAGCGCCGCCTGCAGCCACAGCAGCACCGACGCCAGCGCCAGTCCGACCGACGTGATGACCAGCAGCACCCGGCGGTCCATCGCGTCGGCCCAGGCGCCGCCCCACAGCCCGAACACCACCAGCGGCACCAGCGCGAACAGGCCGGAGAGCCCGACATAGGCGGAGCTCTGCGTGAGCGCGTACAGCTGCACGGGCACCGCGAAGATCGTCAGGTTCGCGCCGATGACCGTGACGATTCCGGCCAGCCACAGCCGCCGGAAGTCCGGTGTCTGCAGCGGTGTGGTGTCGGCGAAGAGCTTCCGCACGCGTTACGGCTGGAGCCGCTCGACGCTGGGCCGCTCACCGAGTGTCAATCGAATCCTGTTGTGCACCCGGTTCTCTCGGCCCTGCCAGAATTCGACGACCTCGGCGGCGATGTGGTAGCCGCCCCAGTTCGGCGGCACCGGCACGGCGTCGTGATCGGCGAACCGCTGCGTCACCTCGTCGAGCTGGCCGAGCAGCGCGGCGCGCGACGCGATCGGCGCCGACTGGTGCGACGCCCACGCCCCCAGCTGCGAGCCGCGTGGGCGCTTGGACCAGTACTCGGCGGTCTCCTCGGCCGAGACCTTGCTCACCGCGCCGCGGACGTGGACCTGGCGGCCGACCTGATACCAGGGGAACGTGGCCGACGCGTACGGCGTCGCCGCCAGCTGCTCGCCCTTGGCGGAGTCGTAGTTGGTGTAGAAGGTGATGCCGGTGTCGTCCACGCTCTTGCACAACACCGATCGGGTGACCGGCCTTCCCTGCGCGTCGACCGTGCCGATCACCATCGCGTTGGGTTCGGCGACCCCGGCGCGCTCGGCGTCTGCTAACCACTTGCGCAGCAACTCAACCCAGCCGGTTGCCGGGTCGGCCCCCAGCCAGTCGGCGTCCAGGTCGGGGCTGCCGTCCTTCTCCACCGAACCGTATTCCACGCGCATCCTCGCCAAGTGCTCGTCGCCTACCGCCGCCACGCGCCAACGCTACGCCCGACGGTCCGCAGGCGCCGGGGGGGTGCGAGAATCTGGCCATGAGTGCGGTGCCCGAAGACTTCGTACCCGGCCTCGAGGGCGTGGTGGCCTTCACCTCCGAGATCGCCGAACCCGACAAGGACGGCGGGGCGCTGCGGTACCGCGGCGTCGACATCGAGGACCTGGTCAGCCGGCGGGTGACGTTCGGCGACGTGTGGGCGCTGCTGGTCGACGGGAAATTCGGCAACGGCCTGCCGCCCGCCGAACCGTTCCCGCTGCCGATCCACAGCGGCGACGTCCGCGTCGACGTGCAGGCGGGGCTGGCGATGCTGGCGCCGATCTGGGGGTATCCGCCGCTGCTCGACATCGACGACGGCACGGCGCGCGACCAGTTGGCGCGGGCGTCGGTGATGGCGCTGTCGTACGTCGCGCAGTCCGCCCGCGGGATCTACCAGCCCGCCGTCCCGCAGCGCACCATCGACGAATGTGCCACTGTCACCGAACGATTCATGACGCGCTGGCAGGGCGACCCGGACCCCCGGCACATCGAGGCCATCGACGCCTACTGGGTCAGCGCCGCCGAGCACGGGATGAACGCGTCGACGTTCACCGCGCGGGTGATCGCCTCGACCGGAGCCGACGTGGCGGCCGCGCTGTCCGGAGCGATCGGCGCGATGAGCGGTCCGCTGCACGGCGGCGCGCCGGCGCGGGTGATCCCGATGATCGAGGAAGCCGAGAACACCGGCGACGCCCGTGCGGTGGTCAAGGGCATCCTCGACCGCAAGGAGAAGCTGATGGGCTTCGGGCACCGCGTCTACCGCGCGGAGGACCCACGGGCCCGGGTGCTGCGCGCGACGGCCGAACGCCTGCAGGCGCCGCGCTACGAGGTGGCCGCCGCGCTGGAACAGGCCGCGCTCGCCGAACTGCACGAGCGGCGCCCTGACCGGGCCATCGAGACCAACGTCGAGTTCTGGGCGGCCGTAATCCTCGACTTCGCGCAGGTGCCGACGAAGATGATGCCCGCGATGTTCACCTGTGGGCGCACGGCGGGTTGGTGCGCGCACATCCTCGAGCAGAAACGGCTCGGCAAGCTGGTGCGGCCGTCGGCGATCTACGTCGGGCCCGCCCCGCGCAGTCCCGAGTCGGTCGAGGGATGGGACCAAGTCGTCCGGTCATGACGCCGACGACGTTCGCCGCCGCGGCAGGTGCTTTCGCGGAGCTGGTGCACCGGATCCCCGCCGATGCGTGGGAGCGACCGGGGCTGGGCGAGTGGGACGTGCGGGCCCTGGTGGGGCACACCTCGCGCTCGTTGACGACGGTGATCACCTACCTGGACACCACCGCCGAACGTGAGGACGTCACCAGCCCGCAGGAGTACTACGCGCGGGTGAACCCGACCGCGCTGGGCATGGCCGCGGCGGACGTGGCCGAACGCGGCAGGCAGGCCGGTCGCGATCTCGGTGCGCATCCGGCCGCCGCGGTGGACGCGCTGGCGGCGCAGGCGCTGGCCCGGCTGGAGGGCGCAGGAGATCCGCTGATCCAGGTGCTCGGCGGGCTCGGCATCCGATTGTCGAACTATCTGCCCACCCGGGTGTTCGAGTTGGTGGTGCACAGCCTGGATATCGGCCGCGCGCTGGACATTTCGGTCAACCTGCCGACCTCGGCGACCGAGGAGGCGCTGGTGTTGGCGGCGCGCATCGCTGCCGACGGGCGCGGCCCCGAGGTGCTGCTGGCGTTGACCGGGCGCGAGCCGCTGCCGCCGTCGTTCTCGATCGTCTGAACGCGCCCGCCTGTCGGTGGGTGGTGGTTGCATGGCGGTGCGCGATGAGATCCGCCGGCTTCGCGGGTCTGTACGCGTGACCCCCAACCCGATATGTGAGGAGTTCGCAATGGCCATCGAGTTCGAACCGGCAGTGTCGCCCATGCTCACGGTCAGCGACGGCGCTGCCGCCATCGACTTCTACGTCAAGGCGTTCGACGCTGAGGAACTCGGCCGCGTGCCCGGGCCGGACGGGAAGAAACTCTTCCACGCCGCGCTGCGGTTGAACGGCGCGCTGGTGATGCTCAACGACGATTTCCCGGAGATGAACGACGGCAAATCGGTCGTGCCGGAGGCGCTGGGCGGCTCACCGGTCACCATCCATCTCACGGTCGACGACGTGGACGCCAAGTTCCAGAAGGCCGTCGACGCCGGCGCGACGGTCGTCATGCCGCTGCAGGACATGTTCTGGGGTGACCGCTACGGCGAGCTCCGTGACCCGTTCGGCCATCTGTGGTCGATGGGGCAGCCGATCCGCGAGGTCAGCCAGGAGGAGATCGACCAGGCCGTCAAGCAGCACCAGTAGCCGGCTCAGGTGCTCGACGCGGCGACGTACTGCGCAAGCACCCACAGCGGCAACGAGTTCGACCCTGCGATCGCACTGAGGGTGTCGATGCTGGCCGGCTTCGGCGTGCGCTCGAGTTCGGGCGTCGCCGGGTCGGAGCCGTACAGCCCGAACTGCAGGTGGTAGCCCTCGGACCACTCCAGGTTGTCGACGAACGACCAGTAGGTGTAGCCGCGGATGTCGGCGCCGTGGGCGACCAGGTCCTGCACGACGGCGATGTGGTTGGCGATGTAGGACGGCCGCTTGGTGTCCTCGTCGTCGGCGATGCCGTTCTCGGTGACCCACAACGGTTTCCCGTAGGACCCCGCGACCTCGAGGACCTCGCGGAACCCGCCGGGATCGATCGGTTGGTTGAAGTCGCTACACGTCGGCGAGCTGGCCTGGCAGCGCACCGGCAGCCCGCGCAGGAACGGCAGCCCGGGGATGGGTGCGACGCCGAAGCCCTGCATCGGCTGCGACCCGTAGTACTGCACGCCCATGAAGTCGACCTTGTCGACGAACTCGGGGTGGATCTCGTCCGCGGTCTTGACGCCGTCGAGGTTGGCGTCGACCCAGCCGTCGATGACGGCATTGGGGAACCAGCGGTTGAACATCTGGTTCCAGGCGTCGGCGGCCTGCGCGTCGAGCGGATTCACCGGATTCGCCGGCCGCGCAGGCACCATGTTGTTGGTGAACCCGACGAAGGCCGTGCTGTCCCAGGCGTGGATCGCGTCGTAGGCGGCGACGTGCGCCTTGGCCTGGTTGACCAGGAACGTCGACGCCAGGTCGGGGCGGATCAGCCCCGGCGGCCAGGCCGGCACCAGCCCGGGCAGCGCGAAGAACTGCGTCAGCACCGGCGGGACCGGTTCGTTGAGGGTCGCCCAGTTGTCCACCTCATCGCCGTACTTCCACGCGAGGTAGGCGGCGTACTTCTCGAATTCGGTTGCGGTGGTGGGTGACAGCCACCCGGCAGCGGGTGCCGGCAGGCCGAACTGGGCCAGCAGCCGCGTCGAGCCCGGGTCGTGGATCCAGGCCGGCAGCGTGAAGTGGGTGACCGTGACCATCGGTTCGAGGCCGTGCGCGCGCAACGCCGTGAGCACGTCACGGTAGTGCTGCACCTCGTCCTGGTTGGCCAGCGCGTCGAGTGCCTGCAGGTCGGCCAGGCTGATGGTGCCACCTTCGTCGGAGATGTCCACTCCGGCAGTGCTTTCCGAGAAGATGCGGCTCCATTCGATGCCGATCCGGAACGTGTTCATCTTCAGCTCGTCGCGGGCCAGCGCCGCGTCCTCGGCGTAGCGGACGTAGGCGCCGGGCCCGTTCTCCGGGACACCTTTGGTCAGCCCGAGCAGCTGGTTGAGCGGATCGTGCACCCACTTGTACCAGTCGGAGTTCGGGTCGACGGGTGAGCCGGGACCGCCCTCGGCCTGGAAGCCCGAATGCGCTACACCCCAATGGAAGTCGTCCGGAAAGGACAGGTCGACGCCGTCGACGGCGGTCACGTCGACGCGGATGGTGCGCGCGACCCGGTGACCGCCACCGGGGTTGATCAGGTTGCCGATGATCGGGACGAACTGCAGCAGTCCGAGCGGACCGTTGAGGTGGAATCCGGCGGCCTCGTCGTCGACGACGACCACGAATTCGTCGTACCCGCCGACCGCGGCCATCGCGTTCATCGGCCGGTAGGTGAACGTGCCGTCGTCGGCGACCTCGACCACGCCGCCGTAGAGCGGCCTGCCGATCACGGTGTAGGTCAACGGGTCTCCGTCGACATCGTCGGCGCCGATGCTGCCGGTGATCACGACGTCGCCGTTCTCGTCGACGCCCTGGCTGTTGAGGACGGGGTTGTAGGCGATGGTCGGCGAGGAGTTGAAGAACTCACGACGCACCCACGCCAGCAGTGTCCACAGTGTGGGTGGGCCGCTGGGCGGGGCCGGCAGGCCGGCGGCGAACGGGCTCAGCACCGCGTTGACGACGCTGGTCACCAGGTCGACGACGTAGTTGACCGCGGTCGCGGGATCGAACGCCGTCGGCCACGGCCGCAGGGACGGCACCGTCGGCGGAACGATCACCGTCGTGACCGTCTGCGCGGTGCTCATCGTGAGTTCCTGCGCGACAGGGACATCGGCTTCGGGGATGTCAACCGGTGGCGGGTCGTCGTCGTCCGCCTGCACGCGCAGTTGCGTCGCCTCGATCCGGGTCTGCGGGGCGTCGACCGGTTCGTCGGCGGGTGGGGCGTCGGGTTCGGATCCGGTGGCGACGGGGTCGGCGGGCTCGGGCTCGGGCTCCTCCTCGAGTTCGGGCTCCTCCTCCTCCTCCTCGGGCTCGGGCTCGGCGTCCTCGGGCTCGTCGGGCTCGGGCTCGTCCGGCTCGGGCTCGGTCTTTGGCTGCGTGTCCGATGCGTCAGTGTCGGTGTCCGACGTGTCGGAGGTCGACGACCCGCCCGTCGCACCGTCCGGGGTGTCGGCCCACGCCGGGCCGCACCCGTATCCGGTGATCACCGCGGCCCCGATTCCGAGAGCGACGGCGAGCCTGCCCACCCGACCTACACACGCAGCGGCCTTCACGCCATTGGTCTACTACGGTTGCCCCGCGTGCCGGAGCGGTTTGCGCGACTTCGCCCGTTCGCGTTACCGCCGCAGCCCGGCCAGCAGCCGCCGCGCGATCGGCGGCGCGGGGGCGTTTGCCGCCGCGGCGAGCATGTCGGTGACGGCGGTGAACTTGGCGCGGGGCCGCCCGTCTCCGCCGCGCGCGATCTCGGCGGCGTCGATGGCCTTCCATCCGGCGGCGTCCACCAGGTCGGGCTGCCTGCGGCGGACCAGCCGGTCCAGCGCCGACGGCCGGACCGGGTCGCGCAGGACACCGCTGTTGTAGTCGTCGACCAGGTTGCGCACCGTCTGCGCGGCGCACGACTTGTTCGTCCCGATGAAACCGGTGGGTCCGCGCTTGATCCAGCCGGCGACGTAGCTGCCGGGCACCGGCCGCCCCGAGGCCGGCTCGATCACCCGGCCGCCGTCGTTGGGCACCACGCCCGCGGACTCGTCGAACGGAAGACCGCGCACGGCCCGCCCGCGGTAGCCGATCGACGTCAGCACCATTCCCGCGTCGACGCGGCGCACGTCGTCGCCGGCGGCGAACTCGACTGCCTCGACGCGCGACTGTCCGAGTATCCGGGCCGGGGTCAGCCCGTAGGCGAGCCGGATCCGCGGTCGCGTGACGGGTGCGGACGCGTCGCCGAGCTTGCTGAGGATCTCCAACTTGTTGCGCGTCAACGGATCGCCGGCGACCGCGAGGTCGCGCAGCACGGCGTCGTGGTCGGCCGCCGACAACACCACCTCGGTCGTGGCCGTCAGGCCGATGAGCTCGGGCAGCGTGAAGGCCGACTGGGCCGGTCCGCGTCGCGCGGCGACGACGACCTCGGTCACCTTGGAGCCACGCAGTGCGGCCAGCGCATGGTCGGCGATGTCGGTGCGGGCGAGCACGTCGGGGTCGGTGGTCAGAATGCGCGCGACGTCGAGTGCGACGTTGCCGTTACCGACGACCACCACCCGCTCGTGGCTCAGATCGATTGGCAGCGAGGCGAATTCGGGGTGGCCGTTGTACCAGGCGACGAACTCGGTCGCGGTGCCGGTGCCGGGTAGGCCCATGCCGTCGATCTCGAGGCGGCGGTCGTTGGGCGCGCCGACGGCGTAGAGCACGGCGTGGTGGTGTTCGAGCAACTCGTCGTGGGTGAGGTCCGCGCCGATCTCGACGTTGAGGTAGAACCGGAAACCGGCGCGGTCGGCGATCTTGTCGAACAGCGTCGTCACCCGTTTGGTGCTCTGGTGATCCGGCGCGACGCCGGCGCGCACCAGGCCGTAGGGGGTGGGCAGCTGCTCGAAGACGTTGACGCGCACGCCTTCCTGCGTGAGCAGTTCGTCGGCGGCATACATCGCCGCCGGGCCCGACCCGACGATCGCCACGGTCAGCGGTCCGGTCGGGCGCGGATGCACCATCGGCGCCTCGATGACCGGCGCCAGCTTCGACGTCGGCGGCAGCTTGCCCTCGGGTTCGGGGTAGAACGCGGCGTTCAGCGCGACGAACGGCAACTGCTCGGTCGACAGCTTGCTGTCGTGTGCGATCGCTCCGACCGGGCACGCCGACACGCACGCGCCGCAGTCCACGCACGCGGCCGGGTCGATGTAGAGCATCTCGGCCGTCGCGAAGCCGGGCTCGTCGGGTGTCGGGTGGATGCAGTTCACCGGACAGGCGTAGACACAGGACCCGTCGCTGCAACACGACTGGGTGATCACATGCGGCACGGGCGCCTCCTAGGCGGCGACCACGTGCTGGCGGGCCGGCTCGCTGCGGTAGCGGCTGGGCCGGCCGTCGATCTTGCACAGCCGCCAGACGAGCCGCGCGAACGGGTTCATCAACCCGGTCTCGTGGCACAGCATCCGGACGTCACCGAACATGTCGCGCAGGAACTGTCGCGACTCGGGCGCACGGAAGAACAGGTCCTTCTTCACCGAGCGCGGGATGTCGAACTCGCGCCAGAACGACTTGGGCGGCACGATGATCGCCTGACACAGCACGCGCATGATGATCGGCACGTTCCAGGACAGCCAGAACCGCTGCATGCGGGACAGGTGCGGCAACCGCTTACGCAGATATTCGTGCGCGAACGAGATGTGCCGCGCCTCCTCGGCGACGTGGATCGCCATCACCCGCTCCATGATCGGATGCAGCGCCTTGCCTTCGCGCAGCACCATCTTCTGGGTGTGGTCGATGGGCTCCTCGCCGGCCAGCACGCCGAAGAAGAACGGAATCGGCAGCGGCCCGGCCACCAGCGGGATGAACGGCGAGAGCCACCGCAGCATCCGCGGCATGCCGGGGACGTCGGCGCCGATGCGGTTGACCATCTCCTGGAACATCATCGTGTGGTTGCACTCTTCGACCGACTCGTGCATGCAGTAGCGGTACTCGGGTGAGCCGTTGGGCACCCAGAACGCGTAGTTGGTCAGGCCGCGGATCAGGATGATCTCGAACTGCAGGCCCACCTTGGCGACGTTGGCCTGGCGCCACATGCCGATCTGGATCTGCCGCTCCCGGGGCTGTGCCTGATACCAGGGATGGCGGCCGATCGGGTCGGTGCCCGGCAGGATCCAGCGCTCGTCGTCGTCGATGACCGCGAACTCCGGTGAGTCCCAATCGATATCGGTGTACGGATTGAAGTTCCGTCGCACCGACCCCTCGGACAACGTGGTGAGCGTGTGGGTGTACTGGGCGTCGTCGCTGACATCCATGTTGCGGCGCCAACGCCTGACCATGCGAGTCCGGGCCATTCCGACCCCTCCTTCGAGGTTTACAAGTCCGCCTGCGTTGTCCAACACGGTACCGCAGGTATCGCATACCGGGAATAGCGTCTACCCGGATGTGGCGCACGGGGCTGCTCAGCGGGCGTTGTGATTCGGATCACAACGGATGGTGCGCTACTGGCGGCCGAATTCGCCGACCGCGGCGGCCCGGGCGCCGTTGCGCACGACCGCGACGCCGGCCTCGGTCATCGAGCAGTCGACGATCACGGCGCGGTGGCCGGGACTGTTCATCCACCAGTTGACGGCGGCGGCCGGGACGGCACCGACACCGGTGCTCCAGAAGATGATCTCGCCGAAGTCGCTGTAGCTCGTGTAGCCGGCGTCGACGATCCGCTGGCCGACCGACGAACCGTCCGAGCCCACGTGGCTGACCACACCGTTGGCGAGCATGTCGTTGGCCTGGCGGGCGGCAGCGGCGGTCAGCTGCGGGTTCGCGGCGACCGGGCCGCACCCGTTAGCCGCGCGAGTGGCGTTGATCTGGTTCAGCAGGGCGCCGTCGTCGGCACCGTCAGCGTGCGCGGTGAGCGCCGGGGCGAATACCGTCGTCGCCGCTGCACACGCAGCGACCAGCATCAGAGGTGTTCTGCGACTGTTCACTTGGTCCCCCAAATGGGCTCGAACTGCAGCCCCGACAGATCACAGTATGGCCACAGCGGCGTCTCGATACAGCCCGTTTACCCACTTTGCCCGAAGATCTATGCCGACAACCCGGCGGCGAACCGGACCGTGCGCTCACTACTGTTGACCGCATGTCCGATCTGACGATCCCCGAGGACCTCAAACCGCGCGACGGCCGCTTCGGCTGCGGGCCCTCCAAGGTCCGGCCCGAACAGCTCGCCGGGCTCGCCGCGGCGAGCGACCTGTTCGGCACCTCGCACCGGCAGGCGCCGGTGAAGAACCTCGTCGGGCGGGTGCGCGACGGGCTGCGCCAGCTGTTCAGCCTGCCCGACGACTACGAGGTCATCCTCGGTAACGGCGGCACCACCGCGTTCTGGGACGCCGCCGCGTTCGGGCTGATCGACAAGCGTTCGCTGCATCTGACCTACGGGGAGTTCAGCAGCAAGTTCGCCTCCGCGGTGGCCAAGAACCCGTTCGTCGGCGACCCGGTGGTGATCAAGGCCGATCCCGGCAGCGCGCCCGCACCGCAGTCGGACCCGTCGGTCGACCTGATCGGCTGGGCGCACAACGAGACCTCGACCGGCGTGGCGGTACCGGTGCAGCGGCCAGACGGATCCGGGGACGCGCTGGTCGCGATCGACGCCACCTCGGCGGCCGGCGGGCTGCCCGTCGACATCCGCGAATCCGACGTCTACTACTTCGCGCCGCAGAAGAACTTCGCCAGCGACGGCGGGCTGTGGGTGGCGCTGATGTCGCCGGCGGCGCTCGCGCGGGTGGAGGCCATCGCGGCCGGTGGCCGCTGGGTGCCGGAGTTCCTGTCGTTGCCGATCGCGATCGACAACAGCGTCAAGAACCAGACCTACAACACCCCGGCGATCGGCACGCTGTTGCTGTTCGCCGAGCAGCTGGACTGGATGCTCGGCAACGGCGGGCTGGACTGGGCGGTCAAGCGCACCGGCGACTCGTCGCAGCGGCTCTACGGTTGGGCCGAGGGCGCGCAGTTCGCGACGCCGTTCGTCACCGATCCGGCGCTGCGCTCGCAGGTCGTCGGCACGGTGGACTTCTCCGACGACGTCGACGCTGCGGCCGTCGCCAAGATCCTGCGCAGCAACGGCATCGTCGACACCGAGCCGTACCGCAAGCTCGGCCGCAACCAGCTGCGCGTCGGGATGTTCCCGGCCGTCGACCCCGACGACGTCAGCGCGCTGACCGCGTGCATCGACTTTGTCGTCGAGCGGCTCTGAACAACAGCGTGTCGTACCAGGTAACAGGCGGATAACGCAGTAGTGTCCGATTGATCGGGCTTGGCGCTAGCCCGGAGGAGGTCGGCATGCGAGAACTCAGAGTCGTCGGACTCGATGTTGACGGCAAACGAATCATCTGCGAAGCCGACGGCTCCGGCGAGAAGTTCATCTTGCGGTCCGACGAACGATTGCGGGCTGCCGTCCGAGGCGACAAGGTGAGCTCGATGTCGACGCGAGGTGAAGCCGAGGTACCGAACGTGTTGCGTCCGAGGGAAATTCAGGCCAGGATCCGCGCGGGAGCGTCGGTCGAGCAGATCGCCGAGGCGGCGGGGGTCGACGTCGCGCGCGTCGAGCGGTTCGCCCACCCGGTGCTGCTCGAGCGCTCACGGGCCGCCGAGCTGGCAACCGCGGCGCACCCGATGCTGCCCGACGGACCCTCGGTGCTGACGCTGCTGGAGACGGTGACGACGGCGATGGTCGCCCGCGGCCTGGACCCCGACGACACCGCCTGGGACGCGTGGCGCAACGAGGACGGCCGCTGGACCGTGCAGCTGGCGTGGAAGGCGGGCAGGTCCGACCTCGCGGCCCACTTCCGCTACACGCCGGGATCGCACGGCGGCACGGTGACGGCGTTCGACGACGCAGCGAACGAGCTGATCGATCCGAACTTCGCCCGACCGCTGCGCCCGGTGGCCGCGCTGCCCGAACCGGCACCCGAGCCCGTTGCGGAGGACGTCGTCGAGGAGACGGTCGAGGAGCCCACGCTGCCGATCGATCCGCCGGTGCAGCGCGCCGAGCCGGAGCCCGAACCCGAACCCGTCGTCGCCAAGCCGCGGGCCCGCAAGGGCAAGGCGAAGCCGGCCGTGCCCGCCTGGGAGGACGTGTTGCTGGGCGTGCGTTCCAGCGGTCAGCGCTAGCCGCCGAGGGCGACCGCCAGCAGCACCAGCCACGCGGCTGCCACACCGACGCCCGACCCCAGCACGAACCACCGCCACACCGGCCGGTCGCGCCAGCCCCATACCGTCGGGGCCAGTCCGCCGACCGCGATCAGGTTGAGGCCGACCGCCAGCAGCCCGTGCACCCGCATCAGGCCCAGGCTGAGCACCACGATCGCGGCCGCGATGATCGCCGCGACGAACGCGGCCACCGTCAGGCCCATCGCCCACGGCGTCGACTCGTCGGTCATTCGACGAATCTAACCCGCTCATAGAACGCCAGCGCCGCAGCGGTCGCGACGTTGAGCGAGTCGGTGCCCCGCGACATCGGGATCCGCACCCGCACGTCGGCCGCCCGCATGGTCCGCTCCGTCAGCCCCGCGCCCTCGGCGCCGACCAGGAAGGCCACCGGGTCGTCGGCGACGTCGTGCATCGCGTCGGCCAGCGTCCGGGAGGTCGCCGCCGGGGTCATCGCCAGTAGTCGAAAACCTCTGTCTCGCAACAAATCCAGATCGGCGGGCCAGGACTGCGCCCACGCGTAGGGCACCAGCAGCGCATGGCCCATCGACACCCGCACCGCGCGCCGGTACAGCGGGTCGGCACACCCGGTGCCGAACACCACCGCGTCCACCCCGAGCCCGGCCGCGTTGCGGAAGATCGACCCGAGGTTCTCGTGGTCGTTGACGCCTTCGAGCACCGCGACGGTGCGCGCGTTGTCGATCACCTCGGCCACCGTCAACTCGCCCGGACGCGACGCCGCCGCCAGCACACCGCGGTTGAGATGGAACCCCACCACCTCGGCCATCACGTCGGCGGTCACGCGGTAGTAGGGCGCGGCGGCCGACGAGAGGTCGTCCCGCAGTTCGGTCAGTCGGCGGTCGGTGCCCATCATGGCGCGCGGGACGAACCGGGAGGCCAGCATCCGCTGCACCACCAGCACGCCCTCGGCGATCACCAGACCCTTGCCGGTCGGCAGGTCCGGCCTGCGGTCGATGCTGTTGAGGTCGCGGAAGTCGTCCAGCCGCGGGTCGGCGGGATCGGCGACATCGATGACGTCGCTCACCGACCGACCCGATTCGCGTTGTGGCTCAGACGGTTTCGTCGACCATGGCGGTGAGCAACTCGGTGGCGGCCATCAGCGTCTTGCGCGCCTCGTCGTCGAGGCTCTCCAACCGCGCCTTCAGCCACTCCTGGCTGGCGCGCCGCTCGTCCTCGATCAGGTCGATACCGGACGGCGCCGCCGACACCAGCACCTGCCGACCGTCGCCGGGATGTGCGGTGCGCACGACGAATCCGAGATCGGTCAGCGAGGAGATGATCCGCGTCATCGACGGCGGCCGCACCCGCTCCCGCACAGCTAACGCGCCGGGCGTCATCGCGCCCTCCTTGGCCAAGGTGGTCAGCGCCGACAGCTGCGACAGTGAAATCGGGGAATCCGGTCGCCTGAACCGTAATTGACGCGCGAGTCGAATAACCGCGAGCGACAGGTCGCTGGCAAGCCGACAGTCGCCATCCTTCACATGGCAAAGGGTATCGACTGGTGAAGCAGTACGTCAGCACAATGGACTACCTTTCATAGCAATGAGCGCGCCACAACCCCCGGCCCTGCCGCCGAAACTGCTCAAGCCGGAGCCGGTGATCGTCGTGATCACGGTGGGCTGGGTCGTCGCGGCGATCCTGGCATTCACCGTCGCCGAGTGGCACGAGTGGCGGCCGTACACGGTGGCCGGGCTCGGTGTCGGCGTGCTTGGCACATCGATCGTGATGTGGCAACGTCGCGCCGTGCGCCGCGGATCACGTGGTGCCCAGAGTGGTTTGACCTGACGACGGGAGGAAGCGATGGCAGCGCCGCTGTTGCAGGCCGAAATCGAGATCAACGCCCCGGTGGCGAAGGTGTGGGGCCTGGTCTCCGATCTGAAGAACATGCCCCAGTGGAGCCCGCAGTGCCGGCTGATGAAGGCGTTCGGGCCGCCGCGTGCCGGCACCCGCACGATCAACCTGAACCGTCGCAAGTTCTTGTTCTGGCCCACCACGAGCCAGATCACCGAGTTCGTGCCGGAGCAGAAGCTGGCGTTCCGGGTCAACGAGAACAACACGGTGTGGAGCTACGAACTCGAGCCGACGCAGACCGGCACCCGGCTGGTGGAGACCCGGCACGCCGAGAACGGCATCAAGCCGGTGTCCACGATGTTGGTCAACGCCGCGATGGGTGGTGTGCCCAGCTTCGAGCGTGAGCTGCTCGAGGGGATGAACGAGTCGCTCGCGCGCATCAAGGCGGCGGCGGAGCGCTAGTCGGCGGGCTCGGTCAGGTCGAGCACGCCGTCGTCGTACGGGTCGTACAGCGGCGAGCCGCCACCGGCCGGCTGCGGCGTGTCCGAGTGTGCGCCGCAACCGTATTCGGAGTCGACGACGTGTCCGTCGGCGGAGAACTCGTTGGCGCAGACGCCGAACATCCGGCCCAGCGACCCGGACAGCGGGAGGTAGAACCCGCAGTCGCGGCAGACGCGGCGCGTCGAGCGCGCCATCGCCGAACCGGGTCCGAACTCGCCGTCGTGCCAGCGCTGCGCGGCGTCGGTGCGGCCCCACAGGCTCAGCACCTGGCGGCGGCCCAGCCCGATCTCGGCCGCGAGGTCGTCGACCTCGGGATCACCCGAGGCGACGTGGCCGGGCACCAGGCGGGGATCTTCGGCAGGCGGCGCCAGCAGGTCGCCGGGGCTCAGGTCGCCCGGGCGGACCCGCTCCTCCCACGGCACCCACTTCGGCGCCAGCAGCGCCGTCGGTCCGGGCACCAGCACGACCTCGCTGATGGTGGCGTGGTCCGCGCCCGGCCAGGCCGCGACGACGACGGCCCACTGCCAGCCGCGGTAGCCGGGCAGCTCGGCGAGGAACCGATGAGTGGCCGCGGTCGGGTCGTCGAAGCCGGCGCCCAGATATTCGCCGACGGTGTCCTCACCACTGAACTCGACGATCGCCGCGCGCGCGTCATCGACGGCACCCAGAAGCACTGCCTCCAGGTCCGGGCGCTCGGCGGATTCGGTCACGCTGTCCATCGCCCCTAATAGTGCCTGACCGGTGAACCGGTAGCCACACCGGTTGCCTGCACGCCCGTCACCGCTTCGATGGTGGAGAATCGGAGGCGTGACCGGACCGCGGCGTGACCCTCGCTATTACCCGCCGCGCCCGCCCGCCGACGACCAGGAACACCCCGGGATGGCCAACTATCCCAGCGACGGCACATACCGCAGGCCGCGGCGCAGCGGACCGTCGCCGAGCGCCAACCGGTGGTTGCCGCCGCTCGACGAACCGGTCCGCGAATTCCAGAACCCGCCCCCACCCCGCGGTGTGGGCGAGCGGGCCGGCGAGAAGGTGACCGTCACCCGGGCGGCCGCGCAGCGCAGCCGCGAGATGGGCTCGAAGATGTACGGCCTGGTGCACCGCGCGGCCACCGCCGACGGCGCGGACAAGTCCGGGCTCACGGCGCTGACGTGGCCCGTGGTCGCGAACTTCGCCGTCGACGCCGCGATGGCCGTCGCGCTGGCCAACACCCTGTTCTTCGCGGCCGCGTCCGGCGAGAGCAAGAGCAAGGTCGCGCTGTACCTGCTGATCACGATCGCGCCGTTCGCGGTGATCGCCCCGCTGATCGGTCCGGCGCTCGATCGGCTGCAGCACGGCCGCCGCGTCGCGCTGGCCACGTCGTTCGCGTTGCGCACGGTGCTGGCGTTGGTGCTGATCGCCAACTATGACGGCGCCACCGGCAGCTTCCCGTCGTGGGTGCTCTACCCGTGCGCGCTGGGCATGATGGTGTTGAGCAAGTCGTTCAGCGTGCTGCGCAGCGCCGTCACCCCACGGGTGCTGCCGCCCACAATCGATCTGGTGCGGGTGAACTCGCGGTTGACGATGTTCGGCCTGCTCGGCGGGACCATGGTGGCCGGCGGGATCGCCGCGGGCGCGGAGTATCTGTTCAAACTGTTCGACGCCCCCGGCGCGCTGTACGTGATCGTGGCGGTGTCGGTGGCGGGTGCGGCGTTGTCGATGCGGATCCCCAAGTGGGTGGAGGTCACCGAGGGCGAGGTGCCCGCGACGCTGAGTTATCACGGCCGCACCGGCGAACTGCGCCGCAGGCCCGAGCAGCAGCCGTCACCGGAATCGGCGCGGCAGCCGTTGGGCCGCAACGTGATCACCGCGCTGTGGGGCGTCTGCACGATCAGGGTGATGGTCGGGTTCCTGTTCCTGTATCCCGCGTTCGTCGCCAAGTCGCACGATGCGAGCGGCTGGGAGCAGTTGCGGATCCTCGGGCTGATCGGCGCCGCCGCCGCGATCGGCAACTTCGTGGGCAACTTCACCGCCGCCCGACTCAAGCTCGGCAGACCCGCGCAAATGGTGGTGCGGTGCACGACGCTGGTGGCCGCTGCGGGGTTGGCGGCCGCGCTGACCGGCAACCTGTTGGTGGCCGCCGTGGCCACGCTGCTGACGTCGGGGGCCAGCGCGATCGGCAAGGCGTCGCTGGACGCGTCGCTGCAGGACGACCTGCCGGAGGCGTCGCGAGCGTCGGCCTTCGGCCGTTCGGAGTCGGTGCTGCAGTTGGCCTGGGTCGCGGGCGGTGCCGTCGGCGTGCTCGTCTACACCGAACTGTGGATCGGGTTCACGGCCATCACCTCGGTGCTGATCCTCGGGTTGGCGCAGACGGTCGTGAGCTATCGCGGCGGGTCGCTGATTCCCGGCTTCGGCGGCAATCGACCGGTGTTCGCCGAGCGGGAGGGCGTGCGGGCCGACGCGGCGGCGGTGGGCCGGGAGTGAAGCGTGGACTCGCCGCGCTCGCGGCCGTCGTGCTGCTGGCGTCGATCGGCACCGGCCTGCTGCTGTGGCGGCTCAGCGCCGAACCGCCGGCGAAATACCCTGAGATAAGCGCCTTTTCGCATGGTCAAGCGGTCCGGGTCGGGCCGTACCGGTACTGCCAGGTGTTCGACCCCACCGACTGCGAGATGTTCGCCGATCAGGGCGAACTGCCGGTCACCGAACGCGGGGCGGTGCAGTTGTCCGTGCCGCCGGCGATCGGCAAGGCACCGTGGGTGTTGTTGCGCCAGTACGAGGACGACGACGTCGTCGAGGAGTTCCGCCCCGGCACGCGGTTGGCGGTCACGATCCCGACGGTCGACGCGCGGCGCGGCAAGCTGACCGGGCTGACGGTGATGCTGCCGACGCTGATCCGCGTCGACGGCGAGGAGGTACCCGCCCCGCACGCCGAGTGGTCGGTGCGCACGGTGTGGTCCTGATCCGGTCTACGCGGAGTGCTCGGCAGGGACCTGCTCGCCCTCGCGGACCGGCCCCGGCGGGGTTCCGTCGCCGAACGGCTTGCCGCCCAACGCTTCTCGTCCGTGCGGTGTCAGCCAGTTGGACAGGTCCGGCCCCTTCGGCACGACCTGCGTCGGGTTGATGTCCGTGTGCACGATGTAGTAGTGCTGCTTGATCTGCACGAAGTCGATGGTGTCGCCGAACCCCGGCGTCTGGAACAGGTCGCGTGCGTACGCCCACAGCACCGGCATCTCCGAGAGCTTCGCGCGGTTGCACTTGAAGTGCCCGTGGTACACCGGATCGAAGCGCGCCAGCGTGGTGAACAGCCGCACGTCGGCCTCGGTGATCGTGTCGCCCACCAGGAAACGCTGCCGCTCGAGGCGCTCCGAGAGCCAGTCCAGCGCGGCGAACAACCGGTCATAGGACTTCTGGTAGGCGTCCTGCGAACCGGCGAACCCGCAGCGGTACACACCGTTGTTCACCTCGGTGTAGATGCGTTGGGCGACCTCGTCGATCTCATCGCGCTTGTCCTCCGGGTACAGCTGCGGGGCGCCGTCGCGGTGATACTGCGTCCACTCGGTGGAGAAGTCGAGCGTGATCTGCGGGAAGTCGTTGGTGACGACCTGCCCGCTGGGTACGTCGACGACCGCGGGCACCGTGATGCCCTTGGCGTAGTCCGGAAACCGTTTCAGGTAGGCGTCTTTGAGTCGCGGGATGCCGAGCACCGGATCGACGCCGCCGGGATCGAGGTCGAACGTCCAGCTGTCCTCGTCGTGGGTGGGCCCGCAGAACCCGATCGACAACGCGTCCTCGAGGCCGAGCAGCCGTCGCACGATGATCGCGCGGTTGGCCCACGGGCAGGCCCGCGCGACGACGAGGCGGTAGCGGCCCGGTTCGACCGGATAGCCGTCACGCCCGTCGGCGGTGATGCGGGTGCCGATGTATTTGGTGTCGCGGTTGAACTCGCCGCCGGACTCGGACTTGTCGGCCACATATGCCATGAGGCGATTCTTCCCCGCCGAAACTGAACTTATGCGCGTTCAGGCGGCGAAACCTCATCCACAAGCTCAGTTTCGCCGAGGGAACCGGCGGGCGCTGGGTGCCGTCCTACTGACGTGGAGTGGCCATTCCTGGGTAGCGAGGCGCTGGCGGCGGGACTGCTGAACCGCTACCAGTTGGCCACCCGCTACGACGCGGTGTACCGCAACGTCTACGTCCCATCGGGGCAATCACTGACCCCAGTGCAGAAGGCCCACGCCGCCTGGTTGTGGTCGCACCGCCGGGCGACGATCGTCGGTGTCTCGGCCGCCGCGATGCACGGCGCCAAGTGGATCGACGCGCGACTACCCGCCGAACTCAACCAGCGCAGCCAGCACAAGACGTCTGGGATCGTGCTGCGCAACGACACTCTCACGCCGGAGGAAGTAACCGTCGTGCGCGGGCTGCCCGTCACCACCCCGACCAGGACGGCGTTCGACCTCGGCCGCCGCGCGGGCCGGACGCTGGCCGTCATCCGCGTCGACGCGCTGCTGCAGGTGACGCCGCTGAAACTCTCAGCCGTCGCGGCACTGATCGAGTGTCACCGCGGCGCGCGGGGACTGGAGCAGTTACGTGAAGTCATCAAGCTTGCCGATGCCGGCGCGGAGTCTCCCCAGGAGACGAGGACGCGGCTGGTACTGACCGACGCCGGTCTCCGACCGTCGCACACCCAGATCAACGTCTACGACCGACTGGGTCACGTCGCGCGTATCGACATGGGATGGCCGGAGTGGAACGTCGGCGTCGAGTACGACGGCGAGCAGCACTGGTCTGATCCCGCGACCCGGGCGGCCGACATCGATCGGCAGGCCAGGCTCGAGGCGCTCAGCTGGCGCATCATTCGGGTGAGCGCGGAAATCCTGCGCTACCGGCCGCACACGATCGTCGAGCGGGTCAGGGCCGCGCTGCGTCAAGCGGGCGCGATCGTCTGAGCGCCGAGACTGAGGTTACGTCTCAAGAACCGGCGAAACTTCGCGCACAAACTCAGTTTCGAGCCCAGCCCAGGACCTACGACTCGAGTTCGCGGCCGACCGCGCGCACCACTTCCGACACCCGGCGGGCGACCTTGCGGTCGGGGTAGCGGCCCTTGCGCAGTTCGGGCTGCACAGCGCTCTCGAGCAGCACGATCATGTCCTCGATCATTCCGTGCAGCTCGTCGGGGCTGTGCTTGTGTGTCGCGGCGGCGGCCTCGCGACGGGTCCGGGACAGGCTCGGCGGCGGCTCGAGGACCTTCAGGCTGAGCGCCTGCGGGCCGCGGCGGCCGGCGGCCACCCCGAACTCGACGCGCTGGCCGGCCTTGAGGGTCTCGACACCGGTGGGCAGCGCCGACGACCGGACGTAGACGTCCTCGCCGTCTTCCTGCGACAGAAAACCGAAGCCCTTTTCGGCGTCGTACCACTTAACCCGGCCGGTCGGCACTGAACTCACCCGCTTGTCGTCTACTACTTACATAAGGAAAGCGCCCCGTATGCGCCGGGACGCGTGGTGTCCGATCCTACTCTGACCTCGACCTCGCCAGCACCCCAGTATCGGTAGGCTGGGACCACTGCCGGAGGAGAAGAACGCCCACATGCGACTGCTGTTGAACGTCATCTGGTTGATCTTCGGCGGCCTGTGGCTGGCGCTGGGTTACCTGCTCGCGGCGCTGATCTGTTTCGTCCTGATCATCACGATCCCGTTCGGCTTCGCCGCGCTGCGGATCGCGGTGTTCGCGCTGTGGCCGTTCGGCCGCACGGTCGTCGACAAGCCCGGCCCCCGCCCCGGCGCCCTGATCGGCAACGTCATCTGGATCATCCTGTTCGGCATCTGGCTGGCGATCGGCCACATCATCACCGCGGTCGCCATGGCGATCACGATCATCGGCATCCCCCTCGCGCTTGCCAACCTCAAGCTGATCCCCGTGTCGCTGATGCCGCTGGGCAAGGACATCGTGCCGGTCGACTCGGTGGCCAACCCGGAACGGGCGTTCGCATGACCGTCGTCGGCCTCGGCCTGCCCGCCATCGCCTCGGCGCCCGCCACGTCGGCTCCCACCGACGGGCCGCTGATCGACACGTTCGGCCGGGTCGCGACCGATCTGCGGGTCTCGCTGACCGATCGGTGCAATCTGCGCTGCACCTACTGCATGCCCGCCGAAGGGCTGGACTGGCTGGAGTCCGACCGGCTGCTGCGCCCCGAGGAGCTGACCCGCCTGCTGCGCATCGCGGTCGAGCGGCTGGGCATCACCAGCGTCCGGTTCACCGGCGGCGAGCCCCTGGTGGCCAAGCACCTCGAGGACGTCATCGCCGCGACCGCGTCGCTGCGCCCGCAGCCCGAGATCACGCTGACCACCAACGGCATCGGGCTCGCGCGGCGCGCCGACGCGCTCAGGCAGGCCGGGCTCAAGCGCATCAACGTCTCCCTCGACACCGTCGACCCGGCGCGGTTCGCCGCGATCACCCGCCGCGACCGCCTCCCCGATGTGCTGGCCGGGCTCGCGGCGGCCAAAGCGGCGGGCCTGGACCCCGTCAAGGTCAACGCGGTCCTCGACCCGGTGACCGGGCTCGACGATGCCGTCGCGCTGCTGCGGTTCTGCCTCGAACACGGATACCAGCTGCGCATCATCGAGCAGATGCCGCTGGACGCCGGCCGCGAGTGGCAACGCGGACGGGCCATCGGCGCCGACGAGATCCTCGAGACGCTGCAGCAGCACTTCGAGCTCAGCCCCGACACCGCACCGCGCGGTTCGGCGCCCGCCGAGTTGTGGCGCGTCGGCGGGGCCACCCCGGGCACGGTCGGGATCATCGCGTCGGTCTCGCACGCCTTCTGCTCCGCCTGCGACCGCACCCGGCTGACCGCCGACGGCCAGGTCCGCAACTGTCTGTTCGCCCGCCAGGAGACCGACCTGCGGCTACTCATGCGTTCCGGCGCGGACGACGCCGCTGTCGAGGCGGCCTGGCGCACCGCGATGTGGGCCAAGGCCGCCGGACACGGCATCAACGACCCCGGCTTCGTCCAGCCCGACCGGCCGATGAGCGCCATCGGCGGATGAGTGAGGACACGACGATGACGACCACCCGCACTCTCGAGGTGACCGTTCGCTATTTCGCCGCCGCACGCGCCGCCGCGGGTAACGAAGAGGAGACGATTCGGCTTCGGCCGGACACGACGCTCGCCGACCTCGCCGCCGAGCTCTCCGACCGCGACGAGAATCTCGCAAAAGTGCTGAAACGCTGCTCGTTTCTGATCGACGGCGTCGCCGCGCGCGACGACGCGACCCGGCTGGGTGACAACCAGACGGTCGATGTTCTTCCCCCGTTCGCGGGCGGATAACGGTGATTTCGGTCACATAACGGAATGGTCACAGCCTGGCTACGGCGCGGTTGAGCGCCCGTTGGTCCTGCGTAAACGCCGAAAAATCCTGGCGATTTAGAGCCCCTTTAATATTTGCCGCGACAGGAAACGCCGTTATTCGCCAAAGATGACGCACCCTGCGCGAGCCGATACGGTTCTGTCCCAGGCCGGTCGCCCCAAATCGACTGGCCGCCCGTGCCCAGCAGCGCCGAGCTCCATCCGCTGGACCACGGAACCGACGAACACCAAAGGATGGAGGCGGGGGACCCAACCGGTCCACCGTGTCGACGGACCAGGAGCCAGCGGCTCCTTGGGGTGAAGCCGACGTCGTTCGCGACGCGGCCGGGCAACCTCTCCAGCCCGAACCCGACAGCTGACCTCGCAGGCGCCGACGAGAGGATATTGGCTCGCTTATGAGTGGACGGCACCGCAAGCCCACTGCATCAGCCGTAAACGTCGCGAAAGTCGCCTTCACAGGCGCGGTTCTGGGAACCGGCAGCCTCGCCCTGGCGGGGCATGCCAACGCCGCGACCGACGGGGAATGGGATCAGGTCGCCAGTTGCGAATCCGGCGGCAACTGGGCCATCAACACCGGCAACGGTTATCAGGGCGGCCTGCAGTTCGCCCCGAGCACCTGGTCCGGCCACGGCGGCGGTGAGTACGCCCCCGCCGCGCACCTGGCCACCAAGGAAGAGCAGATCGCCGTCGCCGAACGCGTGCTCGCCAGCCAGGGCAAGGGCGCCTGGCCGACGTGCGGCCGGGGCCTGTCGGGCGCCACGCCGCGCAATGTCGTCGACGACGCCATCGACGCGGTGAACAACCTGCTGCCGCCTCCCCCGCCGCCGCTCGACCCGTTTGCTCCGCCGCCGCCGCCTCCGCCGTTCGATGCGCTGGCCGCACCGGCCCCGCCGCCCCCGCCGCCGGTCGATCCGTTCGCACCGCCGCCGCCTCCGGCACCCGCCGACGCGCTGGCCGCGCCCGTGCCGCCACCCCCGCCTGCGCCGGCCCCGGCCCCGCTGCCGCCCGCACCCGTCGAGGCGCTGGCCGCTCCTGTGCCGCCGCCCCCGCCTGTGCCGGCCCCGCCGCCGCCGGCACCCGTCGACGCGCAGGCCGCCCCCGCGCCGCTGCCCGCTCCGGCACCGCCGCCCGCGCCCGAACCCGCGCCGTTCGACGCGCTGGCCGCGCCCGTGCCGCCGCCTCCGCCGGTGACCGATCCGCTCGCTCCGCCGATCGAGGCGCAGGCCGTCGCCAATTGGGACGTCGCCCCCGACGCCCCGGCTCCCGGTGAGCAGCCGCAGCTGTGGTCGCTGACCGCCGCCGATGCGCCGCTGCAGCCGGCTCCCCCGGCTCCGGCGCCGGTCGACCCGCTCGTCGCGCCGGCCGCACCGGAGGTCCCGCATCTGGTGAGCCCGCAGAACCTCCCGCCGGGGACGACGGTCGACCGTGCGCAGGTCGCCACGGACAGCCCGAACGTCTCCTACCTCAAGGAGATCTGGCACGCGATCCAGACGCAGGAGATCACCGGCAAGGACGCACTGCTCGCGCTGACCCAGCGTCCGCTCACCACGCCGGACGCCCCGGGCGGTGCCGCGCCGAACCTGCCGGTGGATCCGGCCGCCCCGGCACCGGCTCCGATCCTGCCGCCGGCGTGATCGTCGGCCGCTAGGCCGACCTCACGCGGAGTTGACCCATTCGTCGGAGCCGTCGGCGAAGAACTGGTGCTTCCACACCGGGAGTCGTTCCTTGACGACGTCCACCAGGTGTGCGCACGTCTGGAAGGCTGCCGCCCGATGATCCGCGGCGACCGCTGCGACCAACGCGGCATCGCCGATCTCCAATGCGCCGACGCGGTGACTGACCGCGATCGCGCGCACACCGGTTGCCTCCGCGGCCACCTCGGCCACGACCTCCGCGAGCGTCTGCGGGGCGGTGGGGTGCGCCGAGTACTCCAGCCGGGTGACGTCGCGGCCGCCGTCGTGGTTGCGCACGACGCCGGCGAAGCTCACGACGGCACCGGCACCGGCGTCGGCCACCAGCGCCTCGTGCTCACCGGCGTCGATCCGATGCTCGGACAGGTCGGCGCGCAGCACCCGGGCGCTCATCGCCGGTGGTCCTTTCCGCGGAGTTGGTCGAGCGCGTGCTCGAGCACGCCGTCGAGCACACCCAGACCGTCCTTGACGCCGCCGGGTGAGCCGGGCAGGTTCACGATCAGCGTGCCGTCCTTGACGCCGCACACGCCGCGCGACAGCACCGACGTCGGCACCTTGTCCTCGCCCGCGCGCCGGATGGCGTCGGCCAGCCCGGGGATCTGATAGTCGACGAGCGCCGCGGTGGCCTCCGCGGTCCGGTCAGTCGGGGAGATCCCGGTGCCGCCGGAAGTGATCACCACGTCGACGCCGTCGGCGACCGCAGCGGAGATCGCGTCGGCGACCGCAGTGCCGTCGGGCACCACGACCGGGGCGGGCGAAGGGATGCCGCGGGCGGTGAGCCAGTCGACGATGACGGGCCCGGTGCGGTCCTCGTAGACACCGGCGGCCGCGCGGGTGGAGGCGATGACGACGCGGGCCGTGCTCATGGCCGCGTCCAGGCGCCGGTCTTGCCGCCCTCCTTGCGCAGTACCCGGATGTCGTCGATGCCGGCGGCCGGGTCGACGGCCTTGATCATGTCGTAGAGCGTCAGCGCGGCCACGCTCACCGCGGTCAGTGCCTCCATCTCGACGCCGGTGCGGTCGGTGCTGCGCACGGTGGCGGTGATGGCGACGGCGGTCTCGCCGATGTCGAAGTCGACGTCGACACCGGTCAGCGCTAGTTGATGGCACAGCGGGATGAGGTCGCTGGTGCGCTTGGCCGCCAGGATCCCGGCGATTCTTGCGGTGGCCAGCGCGTCGCCCTTGGGCAGCCCGCCGGCGGCGATCATCGCGACGACGTCGGCGGTGGTGCGCAGGGTGCCCGCGGCGACGGCGGTGCGCTTGGTGACGTCCTTGGCGGTCACGTCGACCATGTGCGCCGCCCCGGACTCGTCGAGGTGTGAGAGGCGAGCCGGCTCGGACACCGTTACCGGTTGACGACCGTCACCGGGTGCACATACGGCAGGTCATCTGAGGGCAACGGGAACGTCAACTCACCGAATGGCGACAGCGCGCCGGTGCGGTCGGTGGCCAGTTCGCTGACGGCATGGTCGTCACCATCGACCGCCGGCCAGCCCGGGTCCACATAACGGTTCTTCCCTTTGTTGTCTGCCACGCCCACATTGTGGCAAATGCCTCGGCCGGTGGCGACACCGACGTCCTCCTTTACGCTGGTCAGCAATGACCGAGAAAGCTCCGAAGGGCAGGAGCGCAGCACCGAGCGTCCCGTTGGGTGCTTGGCTGGCCGAGCTGCCCGACGAGCGGCTCGTCCGGCTGCTGGAACTGCGACCCGACCTGACACAGCCTCCGCCGGGGACGATCGCCGCGCTCGCGGCCCGCGCGCAGGCCCGCCAGTCGGTCAAGGCCGCCACCGATGACCTCGACTTCCTTCATCTGGCGGTGCTCGACGGGCTGCTGGTGTTGCATGCCGACGCCACGGCGGTGCCGCTCACCAAGTTGGTCGAACTGATCGGTGAGCGCGCGCCGGAGACCGCGATCGCCGCCGCCGTCGACGCGCTGCGCGACCGCGCGCTGGTGTGGGGTGAGGCGACGGTGCGCGTGGCCGCCGAGGCCTCGGCGGGGCTGCCCTGGTACCCGGGCCAGGCCACGGTCGAGGACACCGGCGCGACCGCGCAGGACATCGCCGACCGGGTCGGCGCGCTCGACGAGGCGCAGTCCGAGCTGCTGCGCAAGCTGCTGGAGGGCTCGCCGGTCGGACGGACCCGCGACGCCGCGCCCGGCACCCCGCCGGAGCGGCCCGTGCCGCGGCTGCTCGCCGCCGGGCTGCTGCGTCAGGTCGACGCCGACACGGTGATCCTGCCGCGGCTGGTCGGCCAGGTGTTGCGCGGCGAGCTGCCCGGTCCGGTTGAGCTCACCCGGCCCGACCCGGTGGTGACCACGACGACGGCAGCCGACGCCGACGCGGTGGCCGCCGGCGCCGCACTCGACTTGCTGCGCGAGGTCGAGGTGGTCATCGAAACACTCTCTGCGACACCGGTTCCCGAGTTGCGCAGCGGCGGCCTCGGCGTGCGCGACATGAAACGGCTGACCAAGCTGACCGGCATCGACGAGCCGCGGCTCGGGTTACTCCTCGAGGTGACCGTCGCCGCCGGGCTCATCTCGGCGGGCATGCCCGAACCCGAACCCGACACCGGCGACGGACCGTTCTGGGCCCCCACAGTGTCCGCCGACCGGTTCATCGAATCGTCGACCGCGACCAAGTGGCATCTGCTGGCCACCGCGTGGCTGGACCTGCACGGCAGGCCCAGCCTGATCGGCACCCGCGGCATCGACGGGAAACCGTATGCGGCGCTGTCGGATTCGTTGTTCTCCACCGCGGCGCCGCTGGATCGGCGGCTGCTGCTGGGATTGCTCGCCGATCTGCCGCCGGGGGCAGGAGTGGACGCGACGTCGGCGTCGCGCGCGTTGATCTGGCATCGACCGCGCTGGGGCGCGCGGCTGCAGCCGGGACCGATCGGCGACCTGTTGGCCGAGGCCCACACGATGGGGTTGGTCGGCCGCGGTGCAGTCGCCGGCCCGGCGCGCGCGCTGCTGAGCGGCGACGCCGCCGAGGCCGTCGTCAAGGCGATGGACAAGGTGCTCCCCGCACCCATCGACCACTTCCTGCTGCAGGCCGACCTGACCGTCGTCGTGCCCGGCCCGCTGCACCGCGACCTCGCCGAACAGCTGGCGTCGGTGGCCACGGTCGAGTCGGCGGGCGCCGCGATGGTGTACCGCATCAGCGAGGCCTCCATCCGGCGGGCGCTCGACACCGGCAGAACCGCAGGCGAGCTGCACGCCTTCTTCGAACGTCACTCGAAAACGCCTGTGCCGCAAGGATTGACGTATCTGATCGACGACGTCGCACGCCGGCACGGACAGCTGCGGGTCGGGATGGCGGCGTCCTTCGTGCGGTGCGAAGACCCCGCGCTGCTGGCCCAGGCGGTGGCCGCACCCGCGGTGGAGCCGCTGGAGATGCGGCTGCTCGCGCCGACGGTCGCGGTGTCGCAGGCGCCGATCAACGAGGTGCTGGCGGCGCTGCGGCAGGCCGGCCTCGCTCCGGCCGCCGAGGACTCGACCGGCGCCATCGTCGACATCCGGGCCCGCGGCGCCCGGGTGCCCGCCCCGTCGGGTCGGCGCCGGGTCTACCGCCCGATGCCCACGCCGACCCCGCAGACGCTGAGTGCGATCGTCGCGGTGCTCCGCAAGGTCGCTGCCGCACCCGCCGGCGGCGTGCGCCTGGACCCCGCCGCGGCGATCACCCAACTGCAGGAGGCCGCGCACATGCAGACCTCGGTCGTGATCGGCTACGTCGACCCGGCCGGAGTCGCCACCCAGCGGGTCGTCGCACCGATCAACGTGCGCGGCGGGCAATTGACCGCCTACGACCCCGCCTCCGGTCGGGTCCGGGACTTCGCGATCCACCGGATCACCTCGGTGGTCGAGGCCGACGAACCGGCCTGAGTCAGCTGATGAGGCCGAGCTCACGGCCCCGCCGGACCGCGTCACGCCGGTTGGCGACGCCGAGCTTCGCCAGGATCGCCGACACGTGGTGGTCGACGGTCTTGGCCGAAAGATACAGCTGCGCAGCCAGTTCCGTGTTCGTCAACCCATCGCCCATGCGTGAGAGCACCTCGACCTGCCGCCGGGTCAGACCCGCGGGATTGTGCAGAGTGCTGAGGCGGCGGCGCGACGGCACCCCCTTCATCCCGTTCGCGCGCAGATCCCGGCGGACCTTGTCCGCGACGGCGGTGGCGCCCATTCGGTCGAGCATGTCCAGGCCCCGGCGGGCCTGTTCCTCCACACCTGACTCCGTCCACGCCAGGGCGGCCTCGTACAGTGAGCCGAGCTTCTCGAATTCCTCTGCCGCCCTTGCGGTGTCGCCGTCGAGATAGCACCGGTAGGGCGCGGCGACGCCGTCCGCGGCGACGGTCGGGTCGATCCGCATCAGCCAGACCGCCAACTCGCCGCGCGCCCACTCGAGCCCCGGCCGGTGCGTCTCTTCGAGCATGCGCCGGTAGTCGGCCACATCGCCGACGGGTGTGCCGGTGAGCCAGGCCCGTTCGATCAGCGCCGATGCGGCAGGCAGCACCCGCACCGGCTCGCCGAAGCGGCGTGCCAACGCCCACGCCGCGTCCAGCTGTTGGTCGTCGTCACCGGTGCGCCGCAACGCGATCAGTCCCGCTATCAGGTGGGGCCAGGTGCGGGCGAGCGGTGCGGTCGGCGCGTCGAGTACCGCCGCGGCATCGACGAGCGCGTCGTCCCAGTCGCCGCTGAGCAGGCTCAGCCGCCCCCTGGCGCCGAGTTGCCAGACCCGGCAGATCGGAAGGTCCCGCTCCCACGTCATCGGCAGCGAGACGCTCAGCAGTTCGGCGGCATCGGCGAGCCGGCGCTGTTCGACATCGAGGTAGGTCAGGTTGGTGTAGCCGCTGGAGTAGATCTCGTCGAGATGCCGTGGCGCCGAACGCATGATCGCCAACACCGTGTCGCGTCCGGTGGCCTCGCCGGCGATCACCGAGCAGATGCCCTCGATGATCTCGACCCGCACCGACAATGCCGGGTCGCGCGTCGCGTCCGCGATCTCCCTGGCGTGCGCGAGCAGCGCACCGGCGTGCCGTAGGTCGGTCGACTGCATCGCGAGATAGGCCTGCATCGCGAAGCCGTGCCCGAGCGAGATCTGCGCCGACGGGCTCCGCGCGGCAGCGGCGTCGTCGAGCACCGTGACCGCGCGCGCCGCGTGTTCGTCGGCGCCACGACGGTCGGCGTTGTACCAGTCGTAGACCGCGAGAGCGTGATGGTCGGCGCTGAGTTCGGCCGTCGCACCGGCGGCCCTGCGCACGCGCAGCGCACGCCCGCACGCCTCGATCGCGCCGTCGAGCTGATCGGTGAGGTAGTACTCCGCGGCCAGCAGCTCGAGCAGTTCGGCCTCCGCCTCGGCGGGCAGCTCGCCGCCGTATTCCATTGCGATCCGGTAGAACTCGGCGGCCTGGCGGTGCGCACCCGACCGCGACGACGCCGAACCAGCCGCCGTTGCGGCGGCGCGGATCCGCACCCGGTCCCCGGCGCCGATCGCATGGTGGGTCATGACCGCCGGGTCGGCGCCGCCGGTCTGCTCGTATGCGGTCAGCATGCGCGAATGCAGCTGCGGTTCGGCGCCCGGCGGTAACACGCTGGCGACGGCTAGCCTGCACAGGTCGTGCCGAAACGCCACGCCGCGCGCCGTGCGCCGGATCAGGTGTGCGTCCCGGAGCCGCCGCAGCGGAGGCATCGTCACGCCGAGCGCGGGCAGCAGGTGGTCGGGGATCGCCTCCGGCGAGCAGCTCAGCAGGTTCAGCACGTCCCAGTCGGATTCCTGCAGACCGACGGTGCGGCCGAGCACGGCGTCGCGGACCGTGACGGGCAGCTCACCGGCCGTGTGGTCGAGCATCTCGGTGACGAAGAACGCGTTGCCGCCGGTGGTGCGGTGCAGTCGCGCGGGGTCCACCGGGCGGTCGGCGGCCAGCTCACGCACCCCGTCCTCGGTCAGCGCGGGCAGCGCGAGCAGCTGCGCGTTGCCGGCACGGGCGATGTCGGCCAACAGAGCGCGCAGCGGATGCCCGAGGCCGACCTCCTCGTCGCGGGCGGCCCCCACCAACAGCAGCGGCCTGCGGTGGATCCGCCGCAGGGCGAACCGCAGCAGGTCGATGGTGCCCTGGTCGGCCCAGTGCAGGTCGTCGATGACGACGATGGTGGGCACCTCGCCCAGGTCGGTGAGCACCGCTTCGAAGATGTCGTAGGCGTGCTCGGCGTCGGTGAGCGCCGCCCGGGCGGGCGCCCCGAGCACGCCCGCGATGTCGTGAACCGGCCCCAGCGGGCGCGGCGTGGCCAGCGGGTCGCACGACGCCGCCAAGACCCGCGCGTCGTCGGCCCGGTGTGCGACGAAGTGTTCGATGAACGCCGTCTTGCCCGCGCCGGACTCCCCGGAGACGACGACCAGCTGCCCGGCTCCGGCCAACGCGGCGTCGGCGCACGCAGTGAGGGTCGCGAACTGTCGGTCGCGCTCCACCAGCCTCACGTCCGGATGGTATCCGGCGCACACTGCCTGAGCAGTGCAAATGTCGTTCGGCTTTACCGCCGGGGACCGAAAATAGGGAACCACCACCGATGTGTCGGCGGCCGCGACGCGCGACTGTGACGGGGTCCGATCAACCCCACACAGGAGAGCACCATGAAACGGTTCATCATCGAACGCGAGATCCCGGGCGCCGGCGAGCTGACCGAACAGCAGTTGGCCGAGATCGCCCGCACCTCCAACACCGCGGCGGCCTCGCTCGGCGTCGACTACACCTGGGTGACCAGTTACGTCACCGGCGACAAGGTGTACTGCGTGCACGAGGCCGAGGACGCCGAGACCATCTACGAGCACGCGCGCCGCGGCGGGTTTCCAGCCGACAGCGTCTGCCAGGTCAGCGCCGAATTCGGTCCGCACAGCGCCGGCTGACGCGTCCCCCAGACGGCCCCCCGCACGCGCTCGCGGGCGGGGGTGTCGTCGGCTTCGGGATAATGGACAGAATGACTGACGGCCCCTTGATTGTGCAGTCCGACAAAACGGTGCTGCTCGAAGTCGATCACGAGCAGGCGGGTGCGGCCCGCGCGGCGATCGCCCCGTTCGCCGAGCTCGAGCGCGCACCCGAACACGTGCACACCTACCGCATCACGCCGCTGGCGTTGTGGAACGCCCGCGCGGCGGGGCACGACGCCGAACAGGTCGTCGACGCGCTGGTGTCGTTCTCCCGCTACGCGGTGCCCCAGCCGCTGCTCGTCGACATCGTCGACACGATGGCCCGGTACGGGCGGCTGCAGCTGGTGAAGCATCCGGCGCACGGGCTGACCCTGGTGAGCCTGGACCGGGCGGTGCTCGAGGAGGTGCTGCGCAACAAGAAGATCGCCCCGATGCTCGGCGCCCGCATCGACGACGACACCGTCATCGTGCACAACAGCGAACGTGGCCGGGTCAAGCAGATGCTGCTCAAGATCGGCTGGCCCGCCGAGGACCTGGCCGGCTATGTCGACGGCGAGGCCCATCCGATCGACCTGCGCCAGGACGGCTGGCATCTGCGCGACTACCAGGAGATGGCCACCGAGTCGTTCTGGGCGGGCGGTTCCGGTGTCGTCGTGCTGCCGTGCGGTGCGGGCAAGACGCTCGTCGGCGCGGCCGCGATGGCCAAGGCGTCCGCGACGACGCTGATCCTGGTCACCAACACCGTCGCCGGCCGGCAGTGGAAGCGCGAGCTGATCGCCCGAACGTCGTTGACCGAGAACGAGATCGGCGAGTACTCCGGCGAGCGCAAGGAGATCCGCCCGGTCACCATCGCGACCTACCAGGTGATCACCCGGCGCACCAAGGGCGAGTACCGGCATCTGGAGCTGTTCGACAGCCGCGACTGGGGCCTGATCATCTACGACGAGGTTCACCTGCTGCCCGCACCGGTGTTCCGGATGACGGCCGACCTGCAGTCGCGCCGCCGGCTCGGGCTGACCGCCACGCTGATCCGCGAGGACGGCCGCGAGGGCGACGTGTTCAGCCTGATCGGGCCCAAGCGCTACGACGCGCCGTGGAAGGACATCGAGGCGCAGGGCTGGATCGCACCGGCGGAGTGCATCGAGGTGCGCGTGACGATGACCGACAACGAGCGGATGCTCTACGCCACCGCCGAGCCCGAGGAGCGCTACAAGCTGTGCTCGACGGCGCACACCAAGATCGCGGTGGTGAAGTCGATCCTGGACAAGCACAAGGGTGAACAGACGTTGGTCATCGGGGCGTATCTCGACCAACTCGAGGAGCTGGGCACCGAGCTCGACGCCCCGATCATCCAGGGTTCGACGAAGACCGCGGAACGGGAGATGCTGTTCGACCAGTTCCGCCGCGGCGAGATCTCGACGCTGGTGGTGTCGAAGGTCGCGAACTTCTCCATCGACCTCCCGGAAGCCAGTGTGGCCGTTCAGGTTTCAGGAACGTTCGGGTCGCGGCAGGAGGAGGCGCAGCGGCTGGGCCGGCTGCTGCGCCCCAAGGCCGACGGCGGCGGGGCGGTGTTCTACTCGGTGGTCTCGCGCGACAGCCTCGACGCCGAGTACGCCGCGCACCGCCAGCGTTTCCTGGCCGAGCAGGGCTACGGCTACGTCATCCAGGACGCCGACGACCTGCTCGGTCCCGCGATCTAGGCCGTCGTCGCCGCCTTGTTGGCGGTCGACAGCTGCGCCTTGACCCGCCGGGACAGGTCGTCGGCGAGGATCTCCGCGTCACCGGCGAGCAGACCGCTGATCGCCTGTTCGGCCACCGCCGCCGGATCGGACTTCTGGTCGGCGGGGATGTAGCTGACCATGTCGGTGTCCATGTAGCCGACGTGCAGCGCGGCGACGTGGATGCCGCGCGGGGCCAGCTCGGTGCGCAACGCGTCCGTCATCGCCCACGAGGCCGCCTTGGCCGCCGCGTACGCCCCCGAGGTCGGCGGGTGCGCCCACGACAGCACCGACAGCACGTTGAGGATCGCGCCGCCGCCGTTGCGCTCGATCACCGGGACGAATGCGCGGGTCACGGCCAGCGTGCCGAAGTAGTGCGTGTCCATCTCCGCGCGGATGTCCTCGATCGGGCCGGTCAGCAGGTTGGCCCGCGTCGAGATGCCTGCGTTGTTCACCAGCACCGTGACATCGCCCGCGATCTCGGCCGCGCGGCGCACCGACTCGGGATCGGTGATGTCGAGTTGGATCGGCACCACGCCGGGAAGGTCGATGGTCTCGGGCCGCCTGGCCGCGGCGTAGACCTTGGCACCGCGTGCGACGAGTTCGGCGGCCAGCCGACGCCCCAGACCGCGGTTGGCGCCGGTGACCAGAGCCGTGATGTTGTTCGTCATCGGAAACTCCTTCGGTGGTTGTTGCTGCCGGGCACAACGCCGCGGGCCGACCATTTCGATTCGCGGCGCTGGGACCGATTTCCTCTCAGCTGTGAGCAATCCGGTCGTGGCCGGCTCCGCAGGACCGACCGCACGATGGTCCGATGCACGCTCATCGACATGTCGCCCGCACCGCCGCCGCGCTGGCCGCGGCGATGGGGATCGGACGGTTCGTCTACACCCCGATCCTGCCGCTGATGACGGCGCACGCCGGGGTCAGCGCGCACGGCGCCGCCAGCCTCGCGACCGCGAACTACGCCGGGTACCTCGCGGGCGCGCTGGCCGGCGCCGGCTGGCCGCGGCTGGCCCGCTCCACCGCGGCCTGCCGGGCATCGCTACTCCTGCTGATAGTCAGCCTGGCGGCAATGCCGTTGGTGCACAACGTTTCCGGCTGGGTTGCGCTCCGCGGTCTGGGCGGGTTCGGCAGCGCGCTGGTGTTCGTCATCGCGGTCAACCTCATGCTCGAGCATCTTCGCGGCCACCCCTCTCATCTCGCCGGGTGGGGTTTCGGCGGGGTGGGCGCCGGCATCGCACTGTCGGCGGTGTTGGTGTTGAGCACCTCGGACTGGCGGGTGGCATGGTGGGCGGCGGCCGCGACGGCCGCGGTGCTCACCGCGGCGGCGTGGTCGCTGCGGGCCGCCGAACCGCAGGCGCCGTCACCGACGGACCGAATGCCGGCGCGGCCCGCGCACGGCCGGTTCTCGTTGTTGATGAGCAGCTACACCCTGGAGGGGGTGGGCTACATCATCGCGGGCACGTTTCTGGTCGCGGCCGTCCCGCAGGACGCACCGCAGTGGCTCGGCGGCGGGACCTGGCTCGTCGTGGGTTTGGCGACCGTGCCGTCGGCGGCGCTGTGGGCTGCATTGAGCGGACGCTGGTCGCATCCCGCGCTGCTGACGTTCGCACTTCTCGCCCAGGCGGCGGGCATCGCCGTGGCGGCCGTGGTCGGCGATGTGACCGCCGCGCTGGTGGGCGCGGTGCTGTTCGGCGGCACGTTCATCGGGGTGAGCACGCTGGCGCTGGCGGCCGGGCGGATGTTGCGCTATCCACGCGCGGTCGCGTTGCTGACCGCCGGCTACTCGGTGGGCCAGATGCTGGGTCCGACGGTGGTCGCGCCGACACTGCACGACGGGTACCGGCTCGCGCTCGTCGTCGGCGCGTCAGTGGTGCTGGCCGCGGCGCTCGTCGCGGCGCTGATGCGGATCGTCGGCCGGCAGCCACACGGACTCGTCGGCGATCCCGAGATCGCCCACGTCCGAGGTGAATCGGTCGACGACGGCACGCACTGCGGGCCGGTCGTCGTCGCGCCGCCACACCAGCGACCAGGTCCACACCGGTGACGGGTTGATCACCGGACGCCGCGTCAGCCCCCGCGGGACGGGCACGTCCTGGCCCTTCGGGTTGTTGAGCACCGGCCGGCCGAGCCGTCGGACGTGTTCGAAGAAGGTCGAGCCGGTGACGCCGCCGTCGTCGGTGCGCAGCACGCGCGCGCCGGTGGCCGCCGCGTACTGCTCGGCATAGCGGTTCCACGACGACCAGCTCGCGGCGTCGGCGTCGACCAGGACCGCGGTGTCGGCGGCATCGACCGGGCTACCGTCGGTCCCGGCCTGCAGCGCGTACAACCGGTCGGCTCCGATCAGCCGGGCCTGCAGCGACATCGCGTCGAGGTCCGCGGCCTGCACCCAGCAGATCGCGAGGTCGAGGTTGCCGTCGGCGACGCGGGCGGCCTGGGCGTGCGACGGCATCACCCACGTGTCGACACGCACCTCGGCCACCCCGGCCGCGCGGTCGGCCCAGTCCACCGGACACCAGTTCACATATCCAATGCGCACCGGTTCCGACGACGACAGATTGACCGCCCGCCTGCGCAGTTCGTCGGCGGCCGCGATCAGCGCGCGGGCGTCGGGCAGCAACGCGGCACCGGCGGCCGTCAGCGCCACGGAGCGGCGGTCGCGGTCGAACAGGCTGACCTTGAGGTCGCGCTCGAGCGCCTTGATCTGCTGCGACAACGACGGCCCGGCGATGCGCAGCCGTTCGGCGGCCCTGCCGAAGTTCAGCTCCTCGGCGACGGCCACGAAGTACCGGAGCTGCCGCAGTTCCACGGCTGAAGCGTAATGAGCCGAGGCGACGGCCACACGGCATCGCCGCCGGCAGTTCCCGCGTGCCGGCGCGGGGAACGCCCGGACACGCTAGCCTCGACACCCATGACCGGACGACAGCGGACATCCGCTGCTCTCATCACCGCCGCTCTCGGCCTCGGCGCGCTGGCGCTGTCAGCGCCGGCCGGCGCCCAGCCCGCGGTTCCGCCGCCCCCGCCCGGGGAACCGCTGCCGCCGGGTCAGCCCGTCATGATCGTCGAGGACGTCCCGGCCGCCCCGCCGGCGCCGCCGCCCGCGGGCCCGCCGCAGGTCCCGCAAATCCAGAACCCGGTGTACGGCAGCGGCAACGGTCCGCTCGGCTTCTTGCGGGACGCCTGGCATCAGGCGCAGAACCCGTTCGGCATGCCCGGTGAACAGCCCGGCATCGCTCCGCCGCCACCGGGCGCCGGTCCGCCGCCTCCCCTGCCGCCCGGCTATACCTCGATCACGGCGCCCGAGTCGTCGACGCCGGCCGCCGCGCCCGGCACCGAGGGCGGTGGCCCGCCGTTGCCGCCGGGGTACTACCCGCTGAACGGCCCGCCGCCGCCCGGATACTTCGACGGACCGCCGGCGCCCGTCGGCCCGCAGCCGATCCCGCCCGAGGGCCCGATCCCGCCGCGGCTGCCCTAGCTCTAGACGTACTCAGCCATCAGGTTGGTCGCAGTCGGCTGATGGGTGGTAGGCCCTCGAGTGCGCTGTGGCGGCGTTGAGTGTTGTAGAAATCGACCCACGGTGCAAGGGCCTGAGCGCGTTCTGCGTTGGAGTCGAACACCTGGCGATAGGACCATTCGCTTTGCAGTGTGCGGTTATAGCGTTCCACCTTGCCGTTCTGCCATGGGCAGTGCGGCTTGATGAATAGGTGCTTGGCCTGTAGTTGGTCGATGACGGCGGCCACCTGTGCTGAGCGCCGGTAGCTCAGATGGTTATCGGTGATGACTCGTTCGATACGCGAAATGCCCAGCGATTGAAAGTACTTCGCCGCGCGCGCGATGAACCCGGCACACGTCGATCCTTTCTCGTCGGCATGGATCTCGGAGTACGCCAGCCGGCTGTGGTCATCGACCATGGAGTGCACGTAGTCATATCCGATGCCGCGCCCGCGGACTTCTTCACTGCGGCCGTGAGCGCGCCATCCGCCCCCGTCAGGGATGCGGCCGAGTTTTTTGACGTCGACGTGGACCAGTTCGCCAGGACGGTCTCGCTCGTAGCGCACAGCGGTTGCCTTGGACGCTTTGATCACCACGCCGGTCATCGGGTCACAGTCACGCAGGTAGGGCACCCCGCGACGGCGAAGAATCCGGCCGACGGTGCGTGCGGGGATACCGAGCTCGGGACCCAGCCAGTCCTGGCCCCGACGATGCCGGCGACGCGCGGCGACCACTTGACGCTCCACCCGGGCCGACGTCCGCGTCGGGCTGTGGTGCGGTCGTGAGGACCGGTCGCACAGTCCGGCCTCACCTTCAGCGGCATAGCGGCTAATCCAGGTATGCACACATTTGCGGGAGATACCCATCGCCGCGGCGATATGGGCCTGCTTCCACCCTTGCTCATAGCGCTGCACAATCAGCTGTCGACCGTGCAAGGTCGTGCGGGCATTACGGTGGGACACGAGAACCTCCGGGTTGGTGATGGGCCTTCGACAAGCCACACCTCACCCGGAGGTTCTCCTCACATCAAGCCAACACGCCCGCTACCAACCTCATGACCGGGTACATCTAGACGTGCGGGCCGACGGGATTGGACACCGTCAGCAGCACCGCGGAGTCCTCCAGCGCCTGCAGGCCGTGCCGGGCTTTCGGCACGACGATGTGGTCGCCCGCCGACCCCTCCCAGTTGGTGGTGTCCTGGGTGACCCGGACCCTGCCCTGCAGCACCTGCAGGGTGGCCTCGCCGTTCGTCTCGTGGTCGTCGAGCGCGGAACCCGCGGTCAGCGCGATCAACGTCTGACGCAGCGAGTGCTCGTGGCCGCCGTAGACGGTCTGCGCGCTGCGTCCGCTGCTGGCCGCACGGGCGGTCTCGAGGTGTTCGCGCGCCAGGGCGGTCAACGAGGTCTTGTTCATTCGCCGGCTTCTCTCACTCGAGGGCTGTTCGATCCGAGGTGTGGCTGCACGCCAATCCTAGTGACCCGGGCGTCAGCCGCCGCCCGCGACGGCCCTCAGGTCGGCGAGCACCGTCTCGATGATCTTGACCAGGTCTGCCCCGTCGTCGGGCAGCCACTGCTCGAAGGCCACCTTGAACACCGAGACCCCGGACTCCGCGCCCAGTCGGGCGGCGGTGTCGGGCACACCGCGAGCGCGCAGCGCGGCGGCCAGCGCGTCGGCGAGCGCGGCCAGCTTGGACAGCTCGCGTTCCTGCAGGGCGGGCGTCGCATCGATGATCTGCTGACGGCGGCGGGCCAGTTCGTGCCGGTCGTCGAACTGCGCGCCGACGGCGATCAGGCCGGCACCCACAGCGGCGAGCGGCGAGAGCGAATCAGGCGCTTCCACAACGGTTTTGGACAGGATGTCCACCAGCGCGTCCTGGCCGGAGAACAGCACCTCGCGCTTGTCGGCGAAGTGCCGGAAAAACGTGCGTTCGGTCAGCCCGGCGCGTTCGGCGATCTCGGCCACCGTGGTCCGGTCGAACCCGTTCTCGGCGTACAGCTCCAGCGCCGCCTCCTCGAGACGGCCGCGCGCGTTGGGCTGCCACCGGACCACACCGCGAGTTTAAGGGATGACAGTCACTGTCATCGACGTTACTCTGATGACAGCAACTGACATCAGGAGGTTTCCATGCAGGTTTTCGTCACCGGCGCATCCGGCTTCATCGGCTCGGCCGTCACCGCCGAACTCATCGCCGCCGGTCACCAGGTCGTCGGCCTGGCCCGCTCGGACGGCGCCGCGCAGGCGGTCGCGGCGGCCGGAGCACAGGTCCATCGCGGCGACCTCGCCGATCCGGAGAGTCTGCGCGTTGCCGCCGAGGCCGCCGACGGCGTCATCCATCTGGCCTACCACCACGACTTCAGCGAGTACTCGAAGGCCGCGGAGATGGACCGCAGCGCGATCGCCACGCTGGGCGACGCGCTGGCCGGATCGGACAAGCCGTTGGTGGTCGCCTCCGGCATGCTCGGCCTGACCGGGGCCGGCGGCGTGATCACCGAGAACGACCGCGCCCCGGAGCACTCCCCGCGCCTGTCCGAAGGGGCGGCGCTGTCCGCGGCCGCACGAGGAGTGCGGGCCAGCGCGGTCCGGCTGCCACCGACCGTGCACGGCGAAGGCGACCGGGGTTTCGTCGCGAGGCTGATCGGGATCGCCCGCGCCACGGGCGTTTCCGGTTACCCGGGCGAAGGAACCAACCGGTGGTGTGCGGTGCATCGCTTCGACGCCGCGCGGTTGTTCCGGTCAGCGCTGGAGGCCGCACCCGCCGGTGCGATGGTGCACGCGATCGACGACGAGGGCATCGAGGTCCGCGACATCGCGGCGATCATCGGCCGGCATCTCGAGCTGCCGGTCGTCTCGGTGGGCCAGGCCGAGGTGTTCGACCATTTCGGTTGGCTGGCACCGATGTTCTCCATGGACGCCCCGGCGTCGAGCGCGCTGACCCGCGAGCGGTTCGGCTGGCAGCCCAGCCACCCCGGGCTGATCGAGGACCTCGAGAAAGGGCACTACTTCAGCTGAGCGCCGGGATGACCTGCTGTTCGAACATCTCGATGCCGGAGCGGTCGTAGGCGGCCTCGGGGAAGTAGAGGATCGCGTACTCACACCCGAGTTGCCGCATCTTCTCGAGCTTTTCGACCACCTGCTCGGGGGTGCCGCTGGCGGATTCGGGCGCGGACACCGTGCTCAGCATGGCGTCGACGGCGCGCTCGTCGGCCTTGGCGGCCTGGCGGGCGCGCAACCGGGACACCCGGTCCCGTACATCGGCTTCCGATTCACCGATCACCGCGTTGAAGTTCGCCGAGCGCACGATCGCCTCGAAGTCGGTGCCGACGGTGCGGCAGTGCTCGGCGAGCACCTGCGACTTGTGCGCGAAACCGCCCGGCTCGGAGGTGAAGTTGGTGTACTGCGCGTACTTGGCCGCGATGCGCAGCGTCACCTTCTCCCCGCCGCCGGCGATCCACATCGGAATTCCGCCGTCCTGCAGCGGTTTTGGTTGCACGATCGCGCCGTCGACCTGATAGTGCTTGCCGTCGAAGCTGACCGTGCCGTCCCGCCAGGCGTCACGCATGATCTGCACGCCCTCGTCGAGGCGGGCCAGCCGGACGCCGGCTGACGGGAAGCCGTAACCGTAGGCGCGCCATTCGTGTTCGTACCAGCCGCCGCCGATGCCCATCTGGACCCGGCCGCCGGAGATGACGTCCGTGGTCGCGGCGACCTTGGCCAGGTAGACCGGATTGCGATAGCTCATCGCGGTGCACATCTGGCCGAGCTTGATGCGCGACGTCGTCGCGGCGTACGCCGCCATCAGCGACCACGCTTCGTGCGTCGCCTCCGCGGTCGGCACCGGCACGGTGTGGAAGTGGTCGTACACCCACAGCGAATCCCAGGCGCCGCCGTCGGCGTAGGCGGCGAGGTCGCGCATGACCGGCCAGTGTTCTTCGGTGGGGATGTCCACCAGGTCGAGTCGCCAACCCTGCGGGATGAACAGTCCGAAGCGCATGGCTCCCGACTCTAGGCCACCGGGGCCGTCCGCGAGGGGAGCGGCGCACGCGTCGGTTTACCTGATCTTCACGCCGATAAACAGGCCGGTAATCCGTATACCCGAGTGTATACAGCCAGGGATACACGGCCGTGTGTCCGGCTTCCTCCGACGAAAGACTGCGCAGTGACCCAGTTCAGCACCGCCACTCGCCCGGCGTCCCTCGAAGCGGGTCTCGGCGAAGAGTACGAGCACGTCCCCGTCCCGCCCGCCGCCCGCCGGTCGCTGTTCTCCGTCTCGGCGGTGTGGGTGGGGTTCCCGATGATCATGACGTCGGCGGTGTTCTCCGGCATCGTGGTCTACCACCTCGGCTTCCTGACCGGGCTCGCCGCGATCCTCGTCGGCAACCTGGTGCTGATGGGCTACGTCGGCACGCTGAGCTACCTCGCGGGCAGGTCCGGCAAGAACTTCGCGCTGACGGCCGCGGACACGTTCGGGGCCAAGGGTTTCCGCATCGTGTCGGCATTCCTGTCGGCGCTGGTGATCGGCTGGTTCGCGTTCCAGACCGGCATGGTCGGGTCGACGCTGAACGTGTCGATGGGGTGGAGCGCGCCATGGGTCACGCTGGCGGCCGGCGTGCTGTTCGTGGCGCTGACGTTCGTCGGCATCCGGGCGATCTCGTGGATCGGTGTGGTCGCGTCGGTGATGTTCCTGGTGCTCGGCGCGGTGGCCGTCGTGATCGCCGCCGGCAGCGGGACCGGTCTGGGGTCGGCGTTGTCCTACTCGGGCGGTGCGGGTGTGGAGGCGTTCAGCTTCGGCGTCGCGGTGACGATGGTGATCGCCTGCTTCGCCGACTCGGGCACGATGACGGCGGATTTCACCCGGTGGGCGAAGAACGGCAGAGAGGCTGCGCTGGCGGCATTCTCGGCGTTCCCGGTCGCGTACTTCATCGCCCAGCTGGTCGGCGCGCTGGTGGTGGCGCTGGGTGCGTCGGCGGCCGCGTCGACGACGGGTGGGGATTTCCTGCATGTGCTGGTGGGCAGCGGCGGCATCCTGGTTCCGCTCGGCATCCTGTTCGTGTTCGTCAACCTCGGCAGCGTCTGCGCCCACTGCCTGTACAACGGCGCTGTCGGCTTCGGCAACATCACCGGAAAGACGATGCGGCAGTTGACGATCGTGCTCGGCGTCATCGGTACCGCCGCCGCCGTCGCCGGAATCTGGTCGTACTTCGCGACCTGGCTCAACATTCTCGGGGTGCTGGTCCCGCCGATCGGCGTGATCCTCATCCTCGACCAGCTCGTCTTCGCCGCCCGTCGTGCCCCTGCGGGTGCCGGCATGTACTGGAAGCCGTTCGCGGCGTGGGCCATCGGGGCGACGGCGGCGCTGGCCACGCACTTCTGGGCACCCGAGCTGTCCGACGCCGTGGTGGCGATGGTCATCGGCGGGTTGGCGTTCACCGCGCTGAGCGGGAAACGCGCATGAGCCCCGTCACCGTCGACGCAGTCCCCTACCGCTGGCCCTACGACGGCGAAATTCCCCTGGCCGCGACCGCGCTGATCAACATCGACTGGCAGGTCGACTTCTGCGGCGAGGGCGGCTACGTCGACACCATGGGCTATGACCTGTCGCTGACCCGCACGCCGCTCGGACCTGCGCAGCGGGTCCTGCACGCCGCGCGCGATACCGGCCTGTTCGTCATCCACACCCGCGAAGGCCACCGACCGGATCTGTCGGATCTGCCGCCGAACAAGCGGTGGCGCTCGGCGCAGATCGGCGCCGAGATCGGCTCCCCCGGGCCGTGCGGGCGCATCCTCACCCGCGGTGAACCGGGGTGGGAGATCGTCGATGAGATGGCGCCGCTCCCCGGGGAGCCGATCATCGACAAGCCCGGCAAGGGCAGCTTCTACGCGACCGATCTCGCCCTGATCCTGCGGACGAACGGCATCACCCATCTCGTCTTCACCGGCATCACCACCGACGTCTGCGTGCACACCACGTTGCGGGAGGCCAACGACCGCGGCTACGAATGCCTGGTGCTGTCCGACTGCACGGGCGCCACCGACCACGCAAATCACTTAGCTGCGCTCAACATGATCACCATGCAGGGCGGAGTCTTCGGGGCGCATGCCGACAGCGCCGCTTTCCTGGCCGCGCTGTCCGCGTCGGAGGCGTCAATAAGCGCCGGATCCGGCGTGTACTGACCGATACACTTCGCTGACCGGCGGCTTCTGTTGTATGGTGTGGCTCACACGATGAGCGTGTGTGTGACCTGAGCCACAACGAGGAGGCTGCCGTGGCCCGTGATCCGCTAACGGGAATGGAGAACCATCCGGTCCGTCCGGGCGGCGCCATCGGCGTTCGCTGGTTTTACGTCCTGCTGCTCACGGTGATCGCGATCGCGGCCATCGTCGGCGTGGTGAGCACCGCGGCGATGGGCCAGACCCCGGTTGCCATCGCCATCGGAATCGTCTCGCTCGCGTTCTTCTCCCGGATCGCCTGCTGACGTTTCGTTCTCGGTGTCGGCGCCCGGCGCTAGCCTGACGCCATGGCCCTGTCCAAGGACGAACGCGAACAATTTCTCGCCGAACCCCACACCGCCGCGCTCTCGGTCAGCGCCGGTGACAAGCGCGGTCCGCTGACCGTGCCCGTCTGGTACCAGTACAGCCCCGGCGCCGAACCCTGGGTGCTCACCGGCGACGGCTCACGCAAACACCGACTCATCGAGTCGCAAGGTGAGTTCACGCTGATGGTCCAACGACTCGAACCGACGGTGCGCTACGTGGCGGTCGACGGCCCGGTGAGCCGGATCGAACCGGCCACCGACGACCGTCTCGTCGAGGTGACCAAACGCTATCTGCCGCCTGACAAGGTCGACGGCTACTTGGAGATGGCGCGCCGCGAGCACGGCCCGAGCGTGGTGATCTTCATGCGGCCCGAGCACTGGCTCTCGGCCGACCTCGGCGGCTTCTGAGTCAGCCGGCGTCGTAGAGCGCCGCCACCGCGGGCAGGCTCACCTTCAGCGCCGGGTTGCGCGGCAGTTCCTCGACGACGGTGAACGCCACGGGCACGTTGTACACCGGCAGCGACCGGCGGACCAGATCGGCGAGCTCGTCGGCGCTGGGTGCCGGTACGCCCGCCGACACCTCGATGGCCGCGAACGGCACTTGACCCAGCCGGGCGTCGGGCACCCCGACGACACAGGCGTCGCGCACCGCCGGATGCGAGATCAGCACGCGCCGAACCGTTTCCGGCATGATCTTGAAACCGCCGCGGTTGATCGCACCGTCGGCCCTGCCGTGCAGCGTGACGAAGCCGTCGGTGTCGATGGACGCGATGTCGGTGGTGCGGATCCAGTCCGGTCCGATGGGCGCGACCTTCGCCTCGAGCAGGCCCTGCGCGCCGGCCGCGAGCTGTGTACCGGTGTCGGGGTCGACGATGCGCAGCTCGACGTCGGGCAGGGCGCGGCCGACGCTGTGCCGTTTGGCCGTGCCGAACTCACGCTGCAGATCCGGGGTCCACGCGCACAGCGAACCGGCGAATTCCGTTGCGCCGTAGGCCAACACGATCGGGATGCCGTACTTGGACTCGAACTCGTCGTGGGTCTCGGGGTCCAACGGGCCCGAGGCGCTGATCAGGAAGTCGAGCGACGCGAGGTCCTCCTTGGCGACGTCGGCGTCGAGCAGCATCCGGATGACCGCGGGTTGCACTCCCGAGCGCTTGATGCGGTGGCGCCGGATCATGTCGACGTAGTCGTCCACGCTGAACCGCTCCAGCATCGCGACGCGGCGGCCGTTGTAGATGCCGGCGATCAGCTGGCACACACCGATACCGCCGAACTGCCAGTACGCCAGTTCGGGCGGGGCGTCGGCGGGGGCAGCCTCACCGCTGGTGACGCTGAAGACGGTGCGCTGCAGCACGGGCGTCTTGATCGACTGTCGCTTCGGCGGGCCGGTGGTGCCGCTGGTCAGGATCTGTAGCGCCACACCGGGTTCGGCCGCCGCGTGCGTCTGGGCGGCGTCGCGGTGCGCCAGGCCCGGCACGGGGGCGACGATCGGCGGCTGCAACGAGATCGCCAGGCCCGCGCTGCCCGTGCGCGCGGCGGCGTCGACGACGGGCGGGGACCAGTCCTCGGCGTCGGCGACGACGGCCGACAGCCGCAGCGTCTCGATGTCGCGGGCGATGGCCTCCGGCGACTGGAACGAGTAGATCATCGACACCGTGCGTCCGGCGGCGAGAAAGCCGATGATCGCGGCGGCGTGCGGCAGCCGGTTGCGGACCACCAGCCCGACGGGCGCGTCGTCGTCGACACCGGCGGCCCGCAGGGCGTCGGCGATCGCGGTGCCGTAGGCGGCTATCTCGTCGCCGCTGTACCACCGGCGGTCGAATTCGATGCAGGGGTTCGAGCCGTAACCGGCCAGTCCCGCCGCGAATGTTTCGGTAAAGCTTTCGGCCACCGCGTCAATGTAGCGAAGACGGCGGCGTCACAACCCCAACGCGGCCATCGCGCCGTCGACGGTGGCACGCCGCAGCTGGTCGCGGTCGGCGTCGGGGAACTGCAGACAGCAGTCCTGCAGACCGCCGAGCGCGATGATCGCGCGGGTGGACTGCTCGAGTGTGGGCCTGGCGCCGAACAGCAGCCGGGTCAGCCGTTCCCGCCACGCCAACATCCGGTCGACGAGGCCGAGCTCGCTGAGCGCGGTCAGTTCGGACACCACCAGCACCAGGTCGGCGCGGTGCTTGTAGTGGTAGTCGAAAAAGCCCTCGAGCAGTTCCCGCGGTGAGGCGCGCTTGGGGCCGCGGCGCTTCTCGTGGGCGGTCACGAAGGCCTCGCCGTCGTCGATCAACGGCTGCAGGATGCTGCGGATCAGCTCTTCGCGGGAGTCGAAGTGGTAGTAGAGCGCCGGCTTGGTGATGCCCAGCCGGCTCGCGATGTCCTGCAGGCTGGTGCGCTGCACGCCTCGTTCGGTGAACAGTTCGCGCGCGGCGTGCTGGATCCGCTGCCGAGTCTCCGACGGTGCCCGCGTCACGTAGCCACCCTAGCTTACTTATCGGTTGGTAAGCTGCCCGCCATACTTACCGACCGTTAAGTAAGGGAGGACGACATGCGCGTTCTGATCTCGGGAGCCAGCATCGCCGGACCGGTGCTGGCCTACTGGCTGACCGAGTACGGATTCGACGTCACAGTGGTGGAGCGCGCGCCCACCCTGCGCAAGACCGGCGGCCACGCGATCGACCTGTTCCGTCCCGCGATGGAGATCTCCGAACGCATGGGACTGCTGACCACGATCGAGCGCTACGCCACCGGGACCGCGGTGCTCAACGCGCACCGGCCGTGGGCTGCGCGCCCGGCGCACATCGACAACCTCAAGCTGCTGAGCACCATCTCCGACCGGCACGTCGAGATCATGCGCGACGACCTCAGCGAAATTTATTACGACGCAACCAAAGACGACGTCGACTACCGGTTCGGAGACCAGCTCACGGCCATCGGCGACGACGGCTCCGTGACGTTCGCCCGCCAGCAGGCCGACCGGTTCGACGTGGTGGTCGGCGCCGACGGTCTGCACTCGGGGGTCCGCCGGATCGTGTTCGGCGAGGACGTCCCCCAGCGATTCCTCGGCGGCTATCTGTCGGTGGTGTCGGTGCCACGGTCGCTGGCCCGCGACGGCGAGATGACCGCCTACTTCGAATCCCACCGCGTCGCGCTGCTCTACACCGCCGACCATCTCGACGACGCGCGGGCGGTGTTCCTGTTCCGGCCGCGGCAGCCGCTGGACTTCGACCACCGCGACACCGCGCGGCAGCAGGCACAACTCCTCGATGCGCTGGGCGGGATGTCCGCCGAAGTGGACCGCTGGTTGCAGGAGGTCCACACCACGCAGGCGTTCTACTTCGATGCCATCACGCAGTTGGAGATGGCGACGTGGTCGCGGGGGCGGGTGACGCTCGTCGGCGACGCCGGCTACTGCCCGGGTCCTGCCGTCGGCGGCAGCACCAGCCTGGCGGTGTACGGCGCGTACGTCCTGGCGACCGAACTGGCGCGCGCCGACGGCGACCACACCAGAGCGTTCGCCGCCTACGAACGTTTCATGATGCCGTCGGTGATCAGCAGCCGATCACTGGCATGCACCAACGCTCGCACGATCGTGCCCGGAAACAACTGGGGTATCGCCGCTTTCGTCGGACTGGCCCGGCTGATCTCGATCCTCCCGAAGCGCGTGACGCAGTCCGTGGCGCGGCTCAACCGACGGGGCATCAGGCTCTACGAGACGATGCCGCTGCCGTAAAACACGGCGAGCGCTCACCGTTGTACGGCCGCGGGAACGTACAACAGTGAGCGCTCGGCCCGAAGAATTACGTCAGCGACGCCGGCGGGTTGAAGCGGTCGCCGTAGCGCTCGGCCAACTGCTTGGCCCGCGCGACGAACGCCTCCTTGCCCACACCCAGCTCGCCCTGGTAGCCGACGATGAACTGCGCCGAGCCACCGGTGTACGGCGGGAAGCCGATGCCCATGATCGAGCCGATGTTCGCGTCGGCGGTCGAGGTGAGCACGCCTTCGTCGAGGCACTTCTGCGTCTCGAGCGCCTCGGCGAACAGCATCCGATCGATCATGTCCTGCAACGGAATCTGCGCGCTGCCCGAGTTGAAGGTCTCCCGCAGGCCCGGCCACAGCCCGACCCGCTTGCCGTCGGCGTACTCGTAGAAGCCGGCGCCCTTGAGCCGCGACGGGCGGCCGATCTCGATCATCTTCTCGACGACCGCCTCGGCCGGGTGCGGCTCGTAGGTGCCGCCCGTCGACTCGACACCCTTGCGGGTGGCGACGGCGATCTTGTGCATGAGCTCGAGGTTGAGCTCGTCGGACAGCTGCAGCGGCGCCGCCGGGTAACCGGCCTGCGCGCCCGCCGCCTCGATCGACGCCGGTTCCACACCCTCGCCGAGCATCGCGAGCGCCTCGTTGACGAAGGTGCCGATCACGCGGCTGGTGAAGAAGCCGCGGCTGTCGTTCACCACGATCGGGGTCTTACCGATCGCCAGCGTGTAGTCGAACACCCGGGCCAGCGCCTCGTCAGAGGTCTTCTCGCCCTTGATGATCTCCACCAGCGGCATCTTGTCGACGGGGCTGAAGAAGTGGATCCCGATGAAGTCCTCCTGGCGCTTCACGCCGGTCGCCAGACCGGTGATCGGCAGCGTGGAGGTGTTGGAGCCCAGCAGCGCGTTCGGCTCGACGATGTCTTCGATCTCCTGGAAGACCTTGTGCTTGAGGTCCTGGTCCTCGAACACCGCCTCGATGACGAAGTCCACGCCCGCGAGGTCCTGCGGGTCACCGGTCGGCGTGATGCGATCGAGCAGCGCCTTGGACTTCTCCTCGGTGGTGCGCCCCCGCTCGAGCGCCTTGGCCTCGAGCTTCTCCGAGTAGCCCTTGCCCTTCTGCGCGGCCTCGAGCGACACGTCCTTGAGCACCACATCGAAGCCGGCCTTGGCCGACACGTACGCGATGCCGGCGCCCATCATGCCCGCGCCCAGCACGCCGATCTTGTTGATCTTCACCGGCTCGATGCCGTCGGGCCGGCTGGCGCCGCCGTTGATGGCCTGCAGGTCCAAGAAGAACGCCTGGATCATGTTCTTGGCCGTCTGGCCGGTGACCAGAGACGTGAAGTAGCGGCTCTCGATGCGGCTGGCGGTGTCGAAGTCGACCTGCGCACCCTCGACGGCCGCGTCGAGGATCGCACGCGGCGCCGGCATCGGCGCACCCTTGAGCTGCTTCTTCAGCAGCGCCGGGAACGACGGCAGGATGCTCGCCAAGCCAGGGCTGGTCGGGGTGCCGCCGGGCATCTTGTAGCCCTTGGCATCCCAAGGCTGGGTGTGCGAGTCGGGGTTGGCCTTGATCCATGCCTTGGCGGCGGGCACCAATTCCTCGATGCTGCCGACGAGTTCGTCGACCAATCCGGTGTCCTTGGCCTTGGCCGGCTTGAAGCGGGTGCCCTGCGAGAGGACCTCCATGAACGCCTTCTGGATGCCGAACATGCGCACCGTGCGGGTGACGCCGCCGCCACCGGGCAGCAGGCCCAGCGTGACCTCGGGCAGGCCGATGACGCTGCCCTTGACGTCGGCGGCGATGCGGTGGTGACACGCCAACGCGATCTCCAGGCCGCCGCCGAGCGCGGCGCCGTTGATGGCGGCCACCACCGGCTTGCCCAGCGTCTCGAGCTTGCGCAGGTCGGCCTTGATGCCCTCGACCTCTTCGAACGCCTCGGCGGCGTTGTCGGGGCCGACGGTCATCATGCCCTTGAGGTCACCGCCGGCGAAGAAGGTCTTCTTCGCGCTGGTGATCACGACGCCGGTGATCGAATCCTTCTCGGCGACAAGGCGTTCCACCGCGTTGTGCATGGATTCCTTGTAGTGCTCGTTCATCACGTTGGCCGAACCGGTCGGGTCGTCCAGCGTCAGGGTGACGATGCCGTCGGCATCCTTGTCCCACTGAATGGTGTTCTCGGTGCTCATTTGTCGATGACCTTTTCCTCTAAACGCGCTCGATGATGGTGGCCACGCCCATGCCGCCGCCGATGCACAGCGTGATCAGCGCACGCCGCGCGCCCCGACGCTCGAGCTCGTCGACCATGGTTCCGGTGATCATGGCGCCGGTGGCGCCCAGCGGGTGACCCATCGCGATGGCGCCACCGTTGACGTTGAGCTTCTCGTCGGGAATGTTCAGGTCCTTCTGGAACTTCAGCACCACCGACGCGAACGCCTCGTTCAGCTCGAACAGGTCGATGTCGTCGACCGTCAGGCCGGCGCGGTCGAGCACCTTCTTGGTCGCAGGCGTCGGGCCGGTCAGCATGATGACCGGGTCGGCACCGGAGGTGGCGGTCGCGACGATGCGCGCCCGCGGGGTCAGCCCCTGCGAGGTGCCGGCCTTCTCGGACCCGACCAGCACCAGCGCGGCGCCGTCGACGATGCCCGAACTGTTGCCGCCGGTGTGGACGTGGTTGATCTTCTCGACGTAGTGGTACTTCTGCAGCGCCACATCGTCGAAGCCACCCATCGCGCCGATGCCGTCGAACGCGGTCTTCAGCTTGCCCAGGCCTTCGAGCGTGGTGTCGGGGCGCATGTGCTCGTCGTGGTCCAGGATGACCAGACCGTTCTGGTCCTTCACGGGCACGACCGACTTGGCGAAGTAGCCGCCCGACCACGCCGCGGCCGCCTTCTCCTGGCTGCGCAGCGCGTAGCGGTCGACGTCGTCGCGGTCAAAGCCCTCGATGGTCGCGATCAGGTCGGCACCGATGCCCTGCGGGACGAAGCCGATGCGGTAGTTGGTCTCGGGGTCGCTGGCCCATGCGCCGCCGTCCGATCCCATCGGCACGCGGCTCATCGACTCGACGCCGCCGGCGAGCACCAGGTCGTCCCAGCCGGAGCGGACCTTCTGCGCCGCGGTGTTGACGGCCTCGAGGCCGGATGCGCAGAACCGGTTGAGCTGGAAGCCGCCGGTGGTCTCGGGCAGCTTGGCCACCAGCGCCGCGGTGCGGGCGATGTCGCCGCCCTGGTCGCCGACGGGTGACACGCAGCCGAGGATGACGTCGCTGATCAGCGTCTCGTCCAGGTCGGGGTAGCGGCTGCGAATCTCTTCGATCAGGCCGACGACCAGGTTGACCGGCTTGACCTCGTTGAGGGCGCCGTTCTTGTTCTTACCGCGAGGCGTGCGAATGGCCTCGTAGATGAAGGCTTCTTCGGACATGAAGATTTTTCCTGTTCAGGTGGGGTTACGGGAGACCTGTCCGCATGGACGGTCGTCCTCTGCCCGCAGCCTAGCAGCCTCCCCCAACCCGTTGGTTGGGCAGTCAGTTCGCGACTGCTCGCGAAGGGATGTCCGCCAGCGTCGGATAGTCGACGTAACCGGCGGGCCCCGAGGCGTAGAACGTCGCGGGGTCGGGCTCGTTGAGGTCGGCGCCCAGGATCAGCCGGTCGATGAGGTCGGGGTTGGCCAGGAACGCGCGCCCGACGGCCACCGCGCTGACCGCGCCCCACTCGGCGAAGCTCTCCAGCGCGCAGAAGTCCGTTTCGGCGACACCGAGCGCGTTGAGCACCAGCGTGTCCGGCCACAGCGCGCGGATGACCCCGAACGTCGGATCGGTCGGGGCGATCGACAGGTGCAGATAGGCGATGCCCAGCGGCGCGATCCGGTTCAGCAGCGCCTCGTACGCGCCGACCTCGTCGATCTCCGACATGCCGCCTGCGGTGTTTCCGGGTGAGATCCGCAGGCCGACGCGGCCGCCGCCGACCTCGTCGACGACCGCCTCGACGACCTCGGCGGTCAGCCGGGCGCGGTTGGCCGCCGAGCCGCCGTAGTGGTCGGTGCGCCGGTTCGCCACATCGGACAGGAACTGGTGCAGCAGGTAGCCGTTGGCCGAGTGGATCTCGACACCGTCCATGCCCGCGTCGATCGCCCGCCGGGCGGCGCGTCGGAAGTCGTCGACGATGGTCGCGATCTCGGGCGTGCGCAGCGCCCGCGGCACCGGCAGCGGCTTCGGGCCCTCGGGGGTGCGAGCGGCGAGATCCGCGGCGACGGCCGAGGGTGCGACGGGCACCCGCCCGCTGATGTCCGGGTGGCCCATCCGCCCGACATGCCACAGCTGCAGGAACATCCGGCCGCGCGCGGCGTGCACCGCGTCGGCGACGGCGCGCCACGCGTCCTGGTGGCGGTCGGTGTAGATGCCGGGGGTGTTCAGGTAGGCGCCGTTGGCGTCGGCCGAGACCGCGGTCGCCTCGGAGACGATGATCCCGGCCGCCGCCCGCTGCGCGTAGTAGCGCGCGGCCAGCTCCGACGGTGTCGCGTCGCGCTGGGCGCGTGAGCGGGTCAGCGGCGCCATGAAGATGCGGTTGGCGGCGAGGGTGTCACCCACCTGCACCGGCTTGAGCAATGACGCGTCGAGATCGAATCGGAAAGCCACGCCGCAGTCAGCGCCGCGGCGGCGCGGTTCATTCCCGCCGTCAGGCCGGCCGGCGCGTCTCGGCGACGTTCGGGTCGGCCAGCACGCGGCCCGACACCAGGCCCCACGACATCGCCGACGACACACAGGACGCCCGGTTGGTGGCGCCGAGTTTCACGGCGGCGTTCTCGACGTGGTGGCCGGCGGTGCGGGCGCTGATGAACAGTCGTGCCGCGATCTGATTGTTGGTCAAGCCGTAGGCGGCCAGCGTCAGCACATCGAGTTCGCGTGCGGTGATCCCGCACGGCAGTTCGGCCCTGCGCACCAGCATGAGGCCGTTGAGGCTGTCGCCCCGATACCGCGCCGGCGTCGAGATGTGCCGGACGTACAGCCAGGACGAGCCGTCGTGCCAGCGCGTCGCCTCCGGCCGCAGGTGCGCGCCCAATCCGTGTACAGCGCGCGCGATCTCGGCGATCAGTGTCTCCTCGAGCGCCGCGTCGAACTCGTCGCCCAACCGCAGCAGGTGGGCGCTGCCCGCGTCGTCGACCGCCCACGCCTGGGCGCCGGGTGCCAGCAGTTCGGCGACCATCCGCGGCCGCAGGCAGAAGTCGAGTTGTTCGGCCATCTGACGGCGCAGTGCGTTGATCTCGACGACGTCGTCGTCGGTGGGGTACCGCGGGTCGTCGCAGTTGACGTGGATGGTGCCCGCGTAGGTGCCGTCGGCGGTGACCAGTCGCGCCGAGAGGCCTTCGTCGAATCCGGCGGGGGTGAACACGCCGGTCACCGAGTAGGTGCTGCGGTAGTCGGGGAAGTCCCGCCACCGCAACGCACCCGAATCACGCCGACGCATCGAGTCGAACAACGGGTCGTGGCTGATGAACCAGGTGTTGAGGTGCGTCATCACGGGTTCCGGGTAGCCATGATTGGCGACGGTGACGTGGCGGCGCGCGATGGGATCCCACAGGCAGATCGCCGACGCCGACGACGGCGCACGGCCGGCCAGCACGTCGAGCATCTCGTGTGCGCGAGTCTCGATGCTGGCGGTACTTCCGAGCACCTGCGAGTATGTGCCTGTCATCTCCGATTCCCCGAATCTGGATATCTGTCGGGCCATCATCAGCAGCCCACGTTTCCAACATGTTTCGCCGCCGAGGCGGCCGTGCTAACAGCACCGGCAAATAGGAGATTCCTCCTATGGCGGGTCTCGGCGGGCGCTTCCTACGCTGACGGCACCGAAGCGGCGGCACAGCGTGGTGCCCGACACGAAGCACGACGGCAAAGGCACAGCACCATGTTTGGGTCTCTGAGGTTCCCCCGCGGCAGGATGACGGCAGCCACGGCTGCGCTACTGGCGATCACACTTCTCACCGCAGGCTGCGGCAGCAGGGCCGGCGACACCGAGTCGGCGAGCGGCCAGCAAGGCTGCGCCGACACCTCCGGCGACACGGTCAAGGTCGGGGCGATCAACTCCCTGTCCGGCGGCCTGGCGGTCAGCGAATCGGTGATCCGGGACGCGATCGTGCTGGCGGTCGAACAGGTCAACGCCGCGGGCGGGGTGCTCGGCAAACAGCTCACCCTGGTCGGCGAGGACGGCGCATCGGAGCCGACGGTGTTCGCTGAGAAGGCGCAGAAGCTGGTCCAATCCGATTGTGTCGCGGTTGTTTTCGGTGGATACACGTCGGCGAGCCGCAAGGCGATGCTGCCGGTGTTCGAGGACGCCAACGCCCTGCTCTACTACGGCCAGCAGTACGAGGGTCTCGAGGACTCGCCCAACATCTTCTACACCGGCGCCACCACTAACCAGCAGATCATCCCGGCCTTGGACTACCTCAAGGAGCAGGGCGTCACATCGCTCTACCTGGTCGGCAGCGATTACGTGTTCCCGCGCACCTCCAACGCGATCGTCAAGGCGTACGCACAGGCCAACGGCATCGAGATCAAAGGCGAGGACTACACCCCGCTGGGCAGCACCGACTTCTCGACGATCGTCAACAAGATCCGCAGCGCGGGCGCCGACGCGGTGTTCAACGTGGTGGTGGGTGACTCGCTGGTCGCGTTCTTCCGCGAGTACAAGAACTCCGGCCTGACGCCCGAACAGATGCCGGTGATGTCGATGTGTGTCGGTGAGGAGGAGGTCCGCAGCATCGGCGCCGCCACCCTGACCGGGCAACTGTCGTCGTGGAACTACTACCAGACCCTGGACTCCCCCGCGAACACGAAGTTCGTCGCCGACTTCAAGGCGCGGTTCGGCGCCGAGCGGGTGACATCGGATCCGATGGAGTCGGCATACGCGGCCGTGCTGTTGTGGAAAGCCAGTGTGGAGAAGGCGAATTCGTTCGGCGTGCCGGACATCCAAAAGGTCGCGGGCGGCGTCAGAGTCGACGCGCCCGAGGGCAAGGTCACGATCGACGGCGAGAATCACCACGTCACCAAGACGGCGCGGATCGGCCGGGTGGGTCCCGACGGGCTGATCTACCAGGTGTGGGCGTCCCCGCAGCCGATCGAGCCGGATCCGTACCTGCGCAGCTACCCGTGGGCGGCGGGGATCACGGGCTGACGTCATGCACCTGACTCCCAAAGACGAGGACCGACTGCTGCTGTTCCTGGCCGCCGAGTTGGCGCGCAAGCGCCGCTCGGCGGGCCTGGCGCTGACCTACGCGGAAGCCCGCGCCCTGATCGCCGACGAGGTGGCCGAGGCCGCCCGCGCGGGCGCGACGGTCGCCGACGCCGCCGCGCACGGCGCCACCGTGCTGACCGACGACGACGTCCTGCCCGGGGTGGCCACCCTGCTCGGTTCGGTGCAGGTCGAGGCGTTCTTCGAGGACGGGCAGAAGCTGGTCACGGTGCACGACGCCATCGGCCCGGGCAGCGGGACGACCGCCGAACCCGCCGTCGTCCCCGGCGAGATCCGGCCCTGCGACGGCGACCTCGAACTCAACGCCGGACGCCCGACCGTGACCGTCACCGTCGACAACACCGGTGACCGCCCGATCCAGGTGGGTTCGCACTTCCACTTCTTCGAGGTCAACCGGGCGTTGCGGTTCGACCGGGCCGCCTGCTTCGGGATGCGGCTGGACATCCCGTCCGGCACCGCGGTGCGGTTCGAACCCGGTGAGGCACAGGAGGTCTCATTGACGCGCTATGGCGGTGAGCAGATCGTGGTCGGCCAGAACGACGTCACCAACGGCGCGACGGCCGGCGCCGCGACCGATGCACTGATGGAGCGCATGCACGCGTCGGGCTTCCTCGACTCCGGGCGGGGTGTCTGATGGCACACCGCATCTCTCGACGGCACTACGCCGAGCTGTACGGCCCGACCACCGGTGACCGGGTCCGGCTGGCCGACACCGAACTGCTGGCCAAAGTCGAACACGACGCGACCGTCTACGGCGACGAGTCGGTGTTCGGCGGCGGCAAGACCATGCGTGAGGGGATGGCCGTGCACGGCGACGTCACCAACGGCGACGGCGCACTGGACTTCGTCATCACCAACGCGCTGATCGTCGACGCGGTGCTCGGTATCCGCAAGGCCGACATCGGCATTCGCGACGGGCGCATCGCGGGCATCGGCAAGTCGGGCAACCCGCGCACCATGGACGGCGTCGACCCCGGCATGGTGATCGGCGCGGGCACCGACATCCGATCCGGGGAGGGCATGATCGCCACCGCGGGCGCCATCGACGTGCACGTGCACTTCGACAGTGCCGGACTGGTCGAGGAGGCGATCTCCAGCGGGGTCACCACGATGATCGGCGGCGGGCTGGGCCCGGTCACCGTGGGCATCACCTCGTCGGGCCCGAACAATCTGGCGCGGATGCTGCGCGCCGCCGAGGCGTTCCCGATGAACTTCGGGTTCATCGCCAACGGCAGCGCCTCGAGCACCGCACCGCTGATCGAGCAGGGACTGGCGGGGGCCATCGGCTTCAAGATCCACGAGGACTGGGGCGCCACCCCGGCCGCGATCCGGGCCTCGCTCGACGCCGGTGACGAACTCGACCTGCAGGTGCAGATCCACACCGACACCCTCAACGAGTCCGGCTTCTTCGAGGACACCATGGCCGCCATCGGCGGGCGGGCGATCCACACGTATCACGCCGAGGGCGCCGGCGGCGGCCACGCACCCGACATCATGCGGGTGGTGGGCGAACCGTACTGCCTGCCGTCGTCCACCAACCCGACGAACCCGTACACGCTCAACACCTTCGACGAACACCTCGACATGGTGATGGTGTGCCACCACCTCAACCCGCGCATCCCCGAGGACGTCGCGTTCGCCGAGTCGCGGATCCGGCGTGAGACCATCGCCGCCGAGGATGTGCTGCACGACCTGGGCGCGATCTCGGCGATGGGCTCGGACTCCCAGGGCATGGGCCGGATCGGGGAAACCATCGCGCGCACATGGCAACTGGCGTCCCACATGCGGGCGACTCGCGGTGCGCTGCCCGCCGACGAGGGCACCGGCGCCGACAACGCGCGCATCCTGCGCTACATCGCGAAGCTCACGGTCAACCCGGCGCGGCTGTTCGGCATCGACCACGAGGTCGGCTCGCTGGAGCCCGGCAAGCTGGCCGACATCGTGCTGTGGGAGCCGAAGTTCTTCGGCATCCGGCCGGAAGTGGTGTTCAAGGGCGGATTCCCGGCGTGGTCGGTGATGGGTGAGGCGAACGCGTCGCTGATGACGTGTGAACCGCTGCGCTACCGCCCGCAGTGGGCGGCGTACGGGCGCGCCCCGGCCGACGTGTCGGTGAACTTCGTGGCGGCCGGGGCTGTCGACGCCGGCCTGGGTGACCGGCTCGGTCTGCAGACCCGCCTGGTCGGCTGTCGCGGCGCGCGGTCGCTGACGAAGGCGGACCTGCTGCACAACGACTACCTGCCGGACATCACCATCGAACCGGACACCTACCGGGTGACCGTCGACGGGCAGCCGTGTGTGAGCACACCGATGACCCGGGTGCCGCTGGGTCGTCGGTACACACTCAAATAGCGAGGCGGACAGCATGACTGAAGTAGTGCGCATCGGCATCGGCGGTCCTGTGGGGTCGGGCAAGACGCGGTTGGTCGAGAACCTGGTCCCGCAGCTGCACCGGCTCGGGTTCAGCGTCGCCGTGATCACCAACGACCTGGTGACCGACGAGGACGCCCAACGCGTGCGGCGCAGTGGTGTCATCGATCCGGACCGGGTACTTGCCGTGGAGACCGGCGCCTGCCCACACACCGCGATCCGGGAGGACCCGTCGGCGAATCTGGCTGCCGTCGCACGTCTTTGCCGCCGGTTCCCGGACCTACAGGTGATCCTGATCGAGTCCGGTGGCGACAACCTCGCGGCCACTTTCACCTCGGATCTGGTCGACTACTGGGTGTTCGTCATCGACACCGCCGCCGGCGACGACATACCGCGCAAGAACGGCATCGGGCTGCTGCAGGCGGATCTGCTGGTGGTCAACAAGATCGACCTCGCGCCGTTGGTCGGCGCCGACCTCGAGATGATGCGCCGCGACTGTGCGGCCGCGCGGCCGGTGAAGCCGACGGTGTTCACCGATCTGAGGTCCGGGCAGGGATTGGACGAACTGACACGGCAACTCGTCGACGCCGCGATGCTGACCCCGAGCCCGCAGTGACCGCACCGACCATCCGGCCGGGCGAGCTCGCCGTCGACGTCGTCGCCGACGCGACGGGCCGCACCCGGACAACGTCACTGCGCCAACGCTATCCGCAGCGCGTGACCGTGCCGCTGCGCTCGGCAACCGATCATCCCGGCGCGGCGACGCTGTGCGTGCAGAGCCCGAGCGGCGGCGCGTTTTCCGACGACGATCTGCACACCGCGGTACGGTGCGGACCGGGCAGCCATCTGCACCTCACCACCCAGGCCGCCACGCAGGTGTTCGCCGGCGACGGCCCGGGGGCCCGGCATCGCGCCGAGTTCAGCGTCGCCGCGGGGGCGGTGCTGGAGTACAACCCGCAGACGGTGATCCCGCACGCGGGTTCGACCTACCGCCAGCGAGTCGACATCGACCTCGCGTGCGGCGGCGTCTATCTCGGTTGGGAGGCTGTCGCCGCGGGCCGCATCGCGCACGGCGAGCGCTTCACCTACTGCTGCTACGACAGCGCGTTCACGGTGCGGGTCGACGGCCGCGTGGTGGCCCGCGACCGCCAGGTCGTCCGGCCCGGCGCCGCGACCGGCGGCGGCTGCCTTCTGGACGGTGACTATCTGGGCACCTTTGTCGCGGTGGCCCCGGGCTCTGACACAGAGCTGCTGCTCGACGGTCTGCGCTCGGTGCTCGACACCGCCGAGGGCTGTCGCGGCGGCGCGGGCCGACTGCCCGCCGAGGCGGGTGTGTTCATCCGGCTGACGGCGCAGACCGCACCGGAGCTGCACCGGACCCGCCACGCCCTGTTCGAGTTCGCGCGGTCCGTCCTGGTGCCGGCGTCCCACGGTGATTCGGAGGTCAGTGCGTGATGTTGGCCTGTTTCGTGCTCGGTGACATCGACGAGAACCGGTTCGCCGGCCGGCGACGCCACCACGTCGACATCGGCTGGGGCGACGCCGCCAAACACCGGCAGCTGGTCACGGCCGACACGGGGATCGAGGTGCGGATCATGTTGCCGCGCGGCACCTTTCTGCGACACGGCGCGGTGCTGGCCGACGACGGTGAGCAGGTGGTGGTGGTGCGGCGACCGCAGGAGCCGGCGATCTCGGTCCGGTTCGACGACAACAGCGGTCCCGCCGGTGCGCGCCGGATGCTGTTGCTCGGCTACCTGCTGGGAAACCAGCACGCGCCGATCGACGTCGGCGAGGACGCGCTCGCGGCGCCGCTGTTCACCAGCGCCGAGGCTGCCAGGTCGATGATGGCCGACCTCCACATCCACGGCGACGTCGCGCCCGTCTCGATGGCCGCCGACGGCTGGACCCGCACCTCAGCAGACGCCCATGCCGGCCACCACCACTGACCCGGCGGTCGCGCTCGCGCTGTGGATGCAGTTGCACGACAGCGCCTTTCCGGCCGGACGGATGGTGCACAGCCACGGCTTCGAGGAGTGGCTGTCCGAACGTCCCGAGGCCGGGCCCGCGCAGATCGCGGCCGCGGTGACCGAGTACCTGGCCCACTCCTACGCCCCGCTGGACGCCACGATCACCGCGGCGGCGTGGCGCGCCGCGCCGTCACCGGAGGTGCTGTGCACCCTCGACGAGCTGACCGCGTCCTACAAGCTGTTCGACAACGCCCGCATCGCCTCGGAGTCCTCCGGCAGGCAGCTGGCGTCGGCCGCGCGGCACAGCGGGCTGGCGCCGGGGCTGGCCTTCCTCGACGCGGTGCTCGACGGTGCGACGCCGGGCCACTGCGCCGTCGTGGACGGCGCGCTGCAGGCGGTCATCGGGGTGGCGCTGCGCACCGCCGTGCTCGGGTCGCTGCGCTCGATGATGGCGTCGCTGCTCAGCGTCGCCGTGCGCCTCGGCCGCCTCGGCCCCCTGCACAGCCAGCGCGTGCAGGTCGGCGCGGCGGCCGACATCGCCGCGTTGGCCGACCAGGTCTGGGGGCGCGGCATCGACGACCTCCACAGCACCGCACCTGCGCTCGAGATCAGCGGCATGCGGCACGAGACCCGCACCGCCCGCCTGTTCACCACCTGACTTGGCGCCACTACTAGGCTCGACCGGGTGACGGTTCGACGGTTGCAGCCGTACGCGATCAACATCTTCGCGCAGATGTCGGCGCTGGCCGCCCGTGTCGGCGCCGTCAACCTCGGCCAGGGGTTCCCCGACGAGGACGGGCCGCCGCAGATGCTCAAGATCGCCGAGGAGGCGATCGCCGACGGCGTCAACCAGTACCCGCCCGGCCCCGGCATCGCACCGCTGCGCGAGGCGATCGCCGCCCAGCGCCTGCGGCACTACGGCACGGTATACGACCCCGAGACCGAGGTGCTGGTGACCGTCGGCGCGTCCGAGGCGATCGCGGCCGCGGTGATCGGTCTGGTCGAGCCCGGCTCCGAGGTGCTGCTGATCGATCCCGCGTTCGACACCTACGCCCCCGTCATCGCGATGGCGGGCTGCCGGCGCCGGTCGGTGCCGCTGATGCCCGACGGCGGCGGCTTCCGCATCGACGTGGACGCGCTGCGCGCCGCGGTCACACCGGAGACCAGGGCGCTGATCCTCAATTCGCCGCACAACCCGACCGGCATGGTCGCCACCGACGCCGAACTGCGCGCGGTGGCCGAACTCGCCGTCGAGGCCGACCTGCTGGTCATCACCGACGAGGTCTACGAGCACCTGGTGTACTCGGACTTCCCCGGCGGGGGGCACCTGCCGCTGGTCGGCTATCCCGGCATGCGCGACCGCACGGTCACCATCTCCGGCGCCGCCAAGACGTTCAATGTGACCGGCTGGAAGATCGGGTGGGCCTGCGGCACAGCGGATCTGATCGCCGGTGTGCGGGCGGCCAAGCAGTACATGTCCTATGTCGGCGGGGCGCCGTTCCAGCCCGCGGTGGCGCACGCGCTCAACACCGAGGACGCCTGGGTGGCCGGGCTGCGCGACTCGCTGCAGGCCAAGCGGGACCGGCTCGGCGCTGCGCTGACCGAGCTCGGGTTCGAGGTGCACGACAGTTTCGGCACCTACTTCCTGTGTGCCGATCCGCGGCCGCTCGGTTTCGACGACAGCGCGGCGTTCTGCGCGGACCTCCCGCACACGGCCGGCGTGGCCGCGATCCCGATGTCGGCGTTCTGCGATCCGGGCGCCGAGCACGCCGACATGTGGAACCACTTGGTGCGCTTCGCGTTCTGCAAGCGCAACGAGACGCTCGACGAGGCGATCCGGCGATTGGCCGCGCTGCGCCGGTGAGCGCGATCTGTGACGATGGTCGAGTGTCGGACCCCGAACCGGATTTCACGTGGCTGCCCGACCTCGCGCTGCGCTCGCTGGGCGGCGCGGTGATCTGGGCCAACGACGAGACGTTCGCCGAGAAGGAGAACCTGATCAACCCGGGACCGGCCGGGTACCGGGCCGCCACGTTCGGACACAAGGGCCAGGTCTACGACGGCTGGGAGACCCGCCGCCGCCGCGAACCCGGACACGATCAGGCGGTGGTGCGGTTGGGGGTGCCCGGGCTGATCCGCGGCGTGGTGGTCGACACCGCGTGGTTCAAGGGCAACTTCCCGCCGGAGGTGTCGGTCGAGGCCATCGCGGTCGACGGATATCCGCCCGCGGAGCAGATCGCCGCCGACCCCGGTTGGCAGACAATCGTCGAACGCGCGAAGGTATACGGCGACACCCGCAACCCGTTCGAGGTGCATTCCGAAACCCGTTGGACCCATGTGCGGTTGACCATGTACCCCGACGGCGGGGTGGCCCGGCTGCGGGTGCACGGCGAGGGCATGCCCGACCGGCGCCAGCTGGGTTTCGGCCCAGTCGACCTGGCCGCGCTCGAGAACGGCGGCCTGGTGCTGGACTGTTCGAACCGGTTCTACAGCTCACCGCAGAACATCATCTTCCCCGGCCTGGCGCAGGTGATGGGCGACGGCTGGGAGACCGCGCGGCGCCGTGACGACGGCAACGACTGGGTACTCCTGCGGCTCGCGGGTCCCGGCCGGATCCGGATGGCCGAGATCGACACCTCGTACTTCATCGGTAACAGCCCCGGTGCGGCCTCGCTGACCGGGATGCGCGCCGACGGGACCCACGTGCCGCTGCTGCCGCGCACCGACCTGCTGCCTGACACCCGGCACCGGTTCCCGCTGGGCGCAACCGATGTCATCGACCGCGTGCGGCTCGACATCTTTCCCGACGGCGGCCTCGCGCGGCTGCGGCTCTTCGGCGAGCTGGCGTGACCTCATACCCGCGCGACATGGTGGGCTACGGCCGCACCCCGCCGGACCCGAAGTGGCCGGGCGGGTCGGTGATCGCGGTGCAGTTCGTGCTCAATTACGAAGAGGGCGCCGAGAATTCGGTGCTCGACGGCGACCCGGCCTCGGAGACGTTCCTGTCGGAGATCACCCTCGCCGAGGCGTTTCCCGACCGCCACATGAGCATGGAGTCGCTCTACGAATATGGTTCGCGGGCCGGCCTGTGGCGGCTGCTTCGGATCTTCGAGCGACGCGGCATCCCGCTGACGATCTTCGCTGTGGCCAGGGCGATGCAACGCAACCCGGAAGCCGTCGCGGCGTTCGCCGAACTCGGCCACGAGATCGCCTGTCACGGACTGCGGTGGAAGTCCTACCAGTCCATCGACCGTGACACCGAACGCGGCCACATGGCCGAGGCGGTGCGCATCCTGACCGAGTTGACCGGCGCCGCACCGCGCGGCTGGTACACCGGCCGTGACTCACCCAACACCCGCGAACTCGTCGTCGAGCAAGGCGGATTCGTCTACGACGCGGACTCCTACGCCGACGACCTGCCGTACTGGGTGCGCGTGCACGACACCGACCACCTGGTCGTGCCCTACACGCTGGACACCAACGACATGCGGTTCGCCTCGGCCGCGGGGTTCGCCACCGGCGAGGAGTTCTTCGCCCACCTGCGCGACGCCTTCGACGTGCTGTACCGCGAAGGGCGAGAAGGCAACCCGAAGATGCTGTCGATCGGCCTGCACTGCCGGCTGGCGGGCCGCCCGGCGCGCAGCGCGGCGCTCGAACGGTTCTGCGACCACGTGCTGTCCCACGACGGGGTGTGGCTCGCGCAGCGCATCGAGATCGCCGAGCACTGGCGCACGCATCACCCGCCGGTCAGGTAGTCCTTCGGCAGCGGCGCGGCGAACTCGCCGCGCTTGGAGGTGCCTAATCCCATCGCGACCAGCGACCGCACCGTGAGCGTCGCCGCGGTGACGCCGTCGACGACCGGCACACCCAGTTCGGCCGATATCGGCGCGCACATCGACGCCATTCCCGCGCACCCGAGGACCACCACGTCGGAACCGTCGGACTCGACGGCCTCCCGGCACGCCTCGGTGACGATCTTGCGCGCGTCTGGGTCGGTGTCCAGGTCGAGCACCGGGATGTCGCAGGCGTGGACCCCGCGGCAGAACCGCTGCATCCCATAGTGGTTGGCGAGGTCCTCGGCGCGCCCGATGGTCCGCGCCAACGTGGTGACGACGCTGAACCCGCGCCCGAGGTGGCTCGCGGTGTGCATCGCGGCCTCGGCGATGCCGATCACCGGGCCGGCCGCCGCCTCGCGTGCGGCGTCCAGACCCGGGTCACCGAAGCACGCGATGACATAGCCGTCCACCCCCTCGCGTTCACCACGCTCGATCGCGCGCAGCACACCGGGCACCGAAAGCGCCTCGTCGTAATGGCTCTCGATCGAAGCGGGCCCGATCTCGGAGGTGACGCCGGTGACCACCGTGCCCGGGGCGACGACGGCCCGAGCGGAGCGCTCGATCGCGGCCGTCATCGCCTCGGTGGTGTTCGGGTTGATGACCCAGATCCGCGTCACGGCAGGGCAGGCACCGCGAAGCGGCCGCGGGTGGCCATCGCCCAGTACGCGGCGAACCCGAGCCCGCACCCGATAAACCAGCTGTACTGCGCGGCGGTGTGCATGCCGACCACCGAACCGCCCAGCAGCACCGGGACCACCGCCACCACGGCGCCGATCACGGTCGCGATGACCGCAGCCGGGTTGTAACCCTTGGTGTACCAGTAGGTTCCGTCCTCATCGAGGGTGAACATGTCGTCGACGACCACCTTCTGCTTGTGCACCAGGTAGTAGTGGGCGATCAGCACACCGAACAGCGGGCCGATGAACGCGCCGAGGGTCTCCAGCGTGTAGTGGATGACCTCCGGGTTGTTGTACAGGTTCCACGGCGTGATCAGCACCGACCCGACGGCCGCGATCATGCCGCCGGCACGCCAGCTGATGCGCTGCGGGCTGACGTTGGAGAAGTCGAACGCCGGCGAGATGAAGTTCGCGACGATGTTGATGCCGATGGTCGCGATGGTGAACGTCAACGCGCCCAGTACGATCGCGAACGTCGAGTCGATGCGCGCCACGGTTTCGACCGGGTCGGTGAGCAGCTCGCCGAACACCGGCACCGTCAGCGACGCCGTCACCACGACCAGGATGGAGAACAGCAGGAAGTTGACCGGAAGACCGAGGAAGTTCCCGCGCTTGACGGCCGCGAACGACTTGCCGTAGCGGGAGAAGTCGCCGAAGTTGAGCATCGGCCCGGAGAAGTACGAGACCACCAGCGCGATCGCGCCGAGCATCACCGGGATCGACGACAGGCCGGTGTAGGTGACGTCGCCGAGGTTGAGATCGATTGCGCCCCAGCCGGCCTGATAGATCAGGTATCCGCACAGCAGGAACATCACGACGTAGACCGCGGGTCCGCAGAAGTCGATGAACTTGCGGATGGACTCCATGCCGCGCCAGAACACGCAGGCCTGCAGGATCCACAGCAGGATGAAGCTGCCCCAGCCGAGCAGCGACAGCCCGGCGAAGCCGTACTGCTCCACCTCCGCGTAGGGCATGAGCCCCGGGAACAGCTTGAGCAGCACCACGTCCAGCGCCGCCGAGGCCAGGTAGGTCTGGATGCCGTACCACGCCACCGCGATCAGGCCGCGGATGATGGCCGGGATGTTCGCTCCGAGCACGCCGAACACGCTGCGGCAGATCACCGGGTAGGGCACGCCGGTGGCCTGGCTGGGTTTGGCCACCAGATTGCAGAACACGTTGACGATGATGATGCCGATCAGCAGGGCGACGAGCACCTGCCAACTGGCCAGGCCGAGCGCGAACAGGCTGCCGGCGGTGACGTACCCGCCGACGCTGTGCACGTCGGACATCCAGAACGCGAAGATGTTGTACGACGACCAGGTCTGCTTTCGCAGCGGGGCCAGGTCCTCGTTGGTGAGGCGGAGGTCGTATCCGGGTTTGATGACGCCGCTGCCGATGGGATGGCCGGCGGCTTCGACGATGTCGCCGGCAGCGATGATGGTGCCGGGCGGGAGGTCAGTCCTGCCTGCGGTTTCGAGGTTGGTCATGGCGCGGACGCTAACCGCGCTGTGTTGCGTCGCTATTTCCGGTGAACTACCCGGCTATTGCGCAGAAGATATATCCGTCGGCATCAACAGACCGGTGTCGGTGGGCAGGGTTGAGATGACCGAATTGAGCCGCTGCGCGTGCGCCTCCGCCGCGGTCAGCAGGCCCTCGACGTCGCCGGCGAGGAACACCCCGACCATTTCGCAGTGGTCGGCGTGCAACGCCGCCCGGTCGTCGCCTGACACGTGCACCATCGATTGCACGGGTTCGGTGACGTTCCAAGCGGATTCGAGCATGTGCAGCAGCCGGTGCATCCGTGAGGGCCGCGTCAGGGCGAGGTGGAAGCCGCGGCTCTGGCGGTGATAGGCGCTGGGGTCGTCCTCGCGGATCGCGTGCTGCAGGGCCTCGTTGGCGGCGACGATCGCGGCCCGGTCCCCGTCGGTCGCGTTGGCGACCGCCGCGGCCAGCGCGGCCGACTCCAGGGTCTCGCGCACGATGTACATCTCGCGCAGCTCCAGCGGCGTCAACTGCGCGACGGTGTAGCCGAAATTGCTGCGGTGGGTCACCAGCCCTTCCCCGATCAGCGTCTTGAGCGCTTCGCGCACCGGGATCTGGCTGACCCCGAACAGGTCGGCCACCTCGGCCAGCGGGATCGGGGTGCCGGGCAAGACGGCGCCGTCGAGCAGCACCCGCCTCAGCTCGTCGAGGATGGCCTGCTGCGGGCGGCCGGGCGCCTCGACCACCAAACGCGCCAACAGCGGCGAACGGCGTCGCGACGGCATCCCGCTACGGTAGGCACCTCATGTTGCGTCGATGTTGCGCGCGACCTCCCAAAGCGCCTCGAGGTCACCGGGTTCGGTGCGCAGCGGATTGAGCACCACATCGGTGGCCCCGGCGTCGAGATAATCGCGCATCCGCTCCACCACCGCCTCGGTCGAGCCGATCGCCGCGAGTTCGGTGGCCGACTGTACGCCCTCGCGCGCGAGCACCTTTCGGTACGACGGGATCGTCTCGTAGAACGCCAGCTTCTGGTCTGACACCGCACGGGCGGCGTCGACGTCGTCCAGCACGAGGGCGGGTGCGGCGGCGATGATGCGCGGCGCAGGACGGCCGGCCTGCTCGGCGGCAGCCGTGATCGTCGGCACGATGAACTCCTTGAGGGTGCGCGGTCCGGCGAGGTAAGGCATTGTGCCGTCAGCGAGTTCACCGGTGACCTGCAGCGCCTTGGGCCCCATCGCGGCGACGTACACCGGTATCGGGGTACCGCCGGCGACGGTCACCGGCCAGATCGAGACCGCGCTGACCTCCTCGCCGTGGAAGTCGACGGCCCCGTCGTCGAGGATCGACCGCAGCACGGTCAGATGCTCCCTGAGGCGTTGGACGGTGTTCGGCCACGCCTGACCGAACGCCTCGGTTTCCACCGCGTGCGCGCCGAGTCCGAGCCCGAGGCTGAAGTTGCCGTGTGCGGCGGCCTGCGCGGTCTGCGCCTGCGACGCGATGAGCAACGGGTGGCGGGGGTTGATCGGCACCACCGACGTGCCGACGCCGAGGCCGGGGACGGCGGCTCCGATGTGCCCGGCGAGACCGATCGCGTCCTGCGCCAGCTGCTGGGCCAGCCAGATCTGGCGCACGCCAACGTCATAGGCGGCGCGCGCCTTGTCGATGACGTCGTCGACGACGTTGGTGGCGTTCGGGCTGGGGAAGAGAAAAACTCCGGTCGGCATGCAGCGTGCAACCGGAGCGCGAGCGGATCCTATTCCGCGCTAATCGGGCTGAGCGGAAGACTGGTCGTCGGTCATCACCCGTCGACGCAGGTTCTCGGTCGCCACGTCGAGCACCATCCTCTTCGCCCGGCGCAGCAGGAATTCGGGGATCGGGGCGGCCAGGTCGATCACGATGTCGAACCGCACCCGGGTGCGGTCCTCGCCGATGGCGGTCAGGTTGTACTCGCCGTGCTGGCCGCGCTGCTGCAGCGTCGCCTTGGCGTCCCACACCACCCAGTCGTCGCCCCAGTGGTACTCGAGGACTTCCTTGTCGGTGACGCCCATGATCTTGAACGTCGCCTTGACGTGGTGGGGCCGGCCGTCGGGATGGCGGTCGAGCACCTCGGCGGACTTGTGCACGGGCGACCACGTCGGGACCGCGTCGATGTCGGCGAGCGCGTCGAGAATGACGTCTTTGGGCGCCTCGAAAACCACTTCCCGCGATGCCTGAACCGCCATGCGGCAAATCCTAGCCAAGTCGCCAGCCTGATGTATAGGCCTTTCCAGCTAATTATTGGTCCCAGTCAATATCGGCGATCGGCGTGGTGTGCTGCGGCGGCGAGCCGACCGGGCCGGCCGGTGTGCGCGAGAACCGCGGCGCCGGCGCGGCCTGATCGGCGCCGTCGGCCTGCACCAGCGTCGACCGTGCGCGCAGGTGGTCGTTGTGCGCCGCCTCGCTCCACGTCAGCACCGGGGTGACACACGCGTCGGTGCCCGCGAAGATCGCGGACCACTCGTCGCGGGTTTTGCTTGCGAACCGCTCGGCGAACACGGCGTGCATCTGCGGGTACGCCGCCTTGTCGAGTTGATGCGGCAGTTCGGCCGGATCGAGTCCGAGGCCGTCGAGCAGTTGCGCGTAGAACTGCGGCTCGATCGCGCCGACGGCCATGTACCTGCCGTCGGCGGTTTCGTAAGTGCGGTAGAACGGTGCGCCGCCGTCGAGCATGAACGACTCGCGTTCGTCGCTCAGCGTGCCGGTCGCCTTCATCGTCCACGCCATCTGCGCCAGCACCGAGACACCGTCGACCATCGCCGCGTCGATCACCTGCCCCAGCCCGGAGCGCTCGCGTTCGTACAGTGCGGACACGATGCCGAGCAGCACGAACATCGACCCGCCGCCGAAGTCGGCGACCAGGTTCAGCGGCGCGACCGGCGGCCGGTCGCGGTATCCGATCGCCGACAGCGCGCCGGTCTGGGAGAGGTAGTTGATGTCGTGGCCGGCGGTCTGCGCCAGCGGGCCGTGCTGACCCCAGCCGGTGATCCGCGCGTAGATGAGCCGCGGATTGACCGCCGCGCATTCGTCGGGCCCGATGCCGAGGCGTTCGCAGGTGCCCGGCCGGAACGCGTCGATCAACACGTCGGCCTTGGCGGCCAGGTTCAGCAGCGCGCCCGGGTCCTGCTTGACGTCGAGGTCGACGACGCGTTTGCCGCGGTGCAGCAGGTCGACGTTCTCGGCCGGGATCTGCAACCCGCCGGGCCTGCGCACGCGCACCACGTCGGCGCCGAGATCGGCCAGCACCATCGCGGCGTGCGGTCCCGGACCGATGCCGCCGAGTTCGATGACTTTCACGCCCGCAAGAGGTCCGCTGTGCGTCACGGGCGGTCACGTTACTCGGAGGCGCGTTTCGTCGAGCTCGTCAATATTGGCGTTTCGGTCCGTGCCCGCCGGTGGCTGGTCCTACCCTGGGCGCATCGGAGGCACGTGGGTGCCGTCCGGATCGGCGGTAAAACAGTGACGTCGACGGCAGCGGTGTGCAGGTCGTGCGGCACGGGTCTGCGGCACGGCGCCAAGTTCTGCGACGAGTGCGGTGCGCGAGCCGCGGCCCCGTGTGGCCTCCCGGAGTACAAACAGGTGACGGTGCTGTTCGCCGACGTGGTGCGCTCGATGGACCTCGCGGCCGCGGTTGACGGCGAGCGCCTGCGCGAGATCATGACCGAACTGGTCGAGCGGTCCGCACAGGCGGCGCGCCGCTACGGCGGCACCGTCGAGTACAACGGCGACGGTGTGATGGCGCTGTTCGGTGCCCCGATCGCGTTGGAGGACCACGCTTTTCGCGCTTGCCTGAGCGCGCTGGAGATCCAGCGCGAGGCCAAGCGACTGGCCGCCGCCGTCAAGGACCGCGACGGCGTCGACCTGCTCGTGCGGGTGGGCGTGAACTCCGGGCGGGTGATCGCCGGAGACATCGGGTCGGGGTCGCTCGGCTATGTCGCGACCGGCGAAACGGTCGGATTCGCGAAGCGAATCGAGTCGGCGGCGCCTCCGGGAGGCGTGCTGCTCTCGGAGACGACCGCGCGACTCGTCGCTCACCTCGCGTCGCTCACCGATCCGGAATTCGTCCGCGTCAAGGGGTCCGATCTCCCCGTGCGTGCGCAGCGACTGCGCTCGGTCCACGGCCGTGATGTCATGACCGATCGCGTCGAAGCCAGCCTGGTCGGGCGGCGCGGGGAGATGGCCACTCTTGACGGTCTCATCGGCGGCACCATCCGCGGTCGCGGCGGCGTCGTGAGCCTGTCCGGATCCGCGGGTGTCGGCAAGAGCCGGGTGGCCCGCGAGGCCGCCGCGCTGGCCAGCGCCCGTGGCATCGAGGTGCACTGGACGTTCTGCGAGTCGCACGCCCAGGACGTCCCGTTCCACGCGGTGACCCGATTACTGCGGGCGGGCGCCGGAGTGGTTGACCTCGACGGCCAGGCGGCCCGCGCCCGCATCCGTGAGCAGTATCCGGAGTCCGACCCGCTGGACCTGCTGCTGCTCGACGACCTGCTGGGTATCGCCGACCCCGATCTGTCGTCGCCGCAGATCGATCCCGACGCGCGCCGCCGACGGCTCACCGCGCTGATCAACACTGCCTCGTTGTCACGTAAAGAACCGGCGCTGTTCATCGTCGAGGACGCGCACTGGATCGATCCGGCCAGCGAGTCACTGCTCGGCGATTTCCTCACCGTGGTCCCGCAGACGCCACAGCTGGTGTTGATCACGTTTCGTCCTGAATACGTCGGCGCCCTCTCCCGGGTGCCGGGCGCGCATGCCATTGCGCTTGCGCCGCTGCATGATTCGGAGACCGCCATGTTGCTCGGCGAGTTGGTGGGGGGTGACCCGTCGGCGGCGCGGCTGGCGACGGTCATCACCGAACGCGCCTCGGGGAACCCGTTCTTCGCCGAGGAGATGGTGCGCGAGATGGTGCAGCGCGGTGTGCTGCAGGGCGCGCACGGCGAATACGTCTGCGAGGTCGACGTTGCCGACGTCTGTGTGCCGGCCACGGTGCAGGCCGCGATCAAGGCGCGCATCGACCGGTTGAGTGCATCTTCCCGCAGGACATTGAGTGCGGCTTCGATTCTCGGCGCCAGGTTCGGGGCGGATCTGCTCGCCGCACTGCAGCCCGATGCGGTGGTCGACGAACTGCTGGCTGCGGAGCTCATCGACCGAGTGCGGTGTCCGCGCGGCGCTGAGTACACCTTCCGTCATCCGCTGATCCGCGCGGTGGCCTACGAGTCACAGCTCAGAACCGATCGCGCCGCTCTGCATCGGCGCGTCGCGGTGGCCATCGAGGAACGCTTCCCGGCGTCGGCCGACGACAACGCCGCCTTGATCGCAGAACACCTCGAGGCGGCTTACGACCTGCCCGCGGCATACCGGTGGCACATGCGTGCCGCGGCGTGGGCGACGGACCGCGACATCACCTCGGCGCGGCAGAGCTGGGAACGCGCGCGGGTGATCGCGGACGCCCTGCCGGCCGACGAGCCGAACCGGCGGGCGATGCAGATCGCCCCCCGCACCATGTTGTGCGGCATCGCCTGGCGCCTGCACGCGAACGTGGCCGACGAGCACATCGACGAGTTGCGCGACCTGTGCGCCGCCGCCGGGGACACGGCGTCGCTGGCGATCGGGATGGCGGGGCTGGCGATAGATCGAGCGTTTCAGGGCCGGATCCGCGACGCATCGCGGTTGGCATCCGAAGCCTGGGGCCTGATCGACTCGCTCCGCGACCCGACGTTGACGGTGGGGCTGTCGTTCCCGCTCATCTATCCGAAGGGGCACGGCGGCGAGTGGCGCGACGTGCTGCAGTGGTCGCAGCGGGCCATCGACTCGGCCGACGGTGACCCGTCTGCAGGCGACCTCCTTTTCGGGTCGCCGCTCGCGGTCGCCTACACGACCCGCGGTTTCGCGCGGTATTGCCTGGGCCGTCCCGGATGGTCCGACGACCTGCGCCGGGGCCTGGCGATGGCCCGCGAGACCGGGTCGTTCTCCTACGCCACCGTGGTGGCCTACGTGTACTTCCCCGGCATACCTCTCGGTGTCCTGGCGGCCCACGATCGAGCGGTGCGCGAGATCGAGGATGCCCTGCGCATCGCCGAGCGATCCGGTGACGACATGGCGGTGGCCTTCGACCGCGTGATCTTGGGACTGGCCCTGGCACATCGGGATTCAGAAGCGGAGCGCGACCGCGGACTCAGGTTGTTGACCGAAGTTCGTGACGTCCTCGAACATGAGAGCCACAACCTGAGCGAGCTGCGGCTGGTCAACGTGTATCTGGCACGGGAGCAGGCTCGGCACGGCGATCGCGATCAGGCGATCGTGCAGATCCGTGCTGCCCTCGACCAACTGGTGTGCGAGGGCCAGCTGTTGTCGTGGGGCATCCCGGCGACGGCCGTTCTGGTGGAGACCCTCCTGGACCGCGGCGGTGACGGTGACGTGTGCGAGGCGGAGGTCGCGCTGGAGCGGCTCGCAGCCGTACCGGTTCTCGACGGGCTGGCGATCCGTGACGTCTGGCTGCTGAGGTCACGGGCGCTGTTGGCTCGGGCGCAGGGCGATCGGGCGACCTATCGCGAACTGGCTTGTGGGTACCGCAGGACGGCAGAGCGTTTCGGCTACGAGGGCCACCTCCGATGGGCCGCCGCGATGCTCGCCGACACCGAAGGCAGCGGCACGATCGAGCGCCGGCCCGTCCCCTCTGCAGGCCGGCGCTGACCGTCGTCTCACTCGGAAGGCGCGTCGTTGCCGGGTGATTCGTCACCGGCGGTGTCGGTCGGGCCTGCGGGGCTGTGATCGTCATCAGCATCGTCGGCGTCGTCCACGGACTCTGTGGCCAACCCGCCGTTGTCACCGGTCACTTCTTCCTCGCCGGTCTGCGTCGTCGTCGGATCGTCGACGTCTTCGAGCGCGTCCTCCTCCACGGGCAAGTCCTCCTCGACGGGCAAGTCGTCCTCGGTTGCGTCGGCGACGGTCACGCCCGCCGACTTGCCCTCGATGGCCTCGGGGAGGTCAGGGCCTGCCTGCTGGAAAGTCTCGAACCGTTCTGTCCGACTGTGTATTTCGTTCGATACGCCCACCGGTGGACCCGAGGTATCCGGCACGGTTTCATCGGGCAGAGCGACCGTTGGCTCCTCCTCGACCGGCAGATCCGCCGTGACCGCCGCCGCAGCGGCGACTCCCACCGGGGCGAGTTCGATGAGAAAACTCCGGATGATGCCACCGATGAAGTTGACGATCGCGCACGGCGGGCACGCCAGGACGACAAGCGCGATGATCGGTCCGAACAAGATGATCGGCCCGAGGATCGGCGCGATGAACGGATTGCGCAGCAGTGGTCCGAGCAAGGTGCCGATCACGTTGCCCGGTGTGGGCAGTGCGAGCGCGGCTGCCGCCGCGGAAGGCGCGGCGTCGAGGCGCTGCACCGGGCCGGTACCGGGCTGGTTCTGCGTCGGCACACCCGCTGCCCGAGCCGCGACTGCGCGCGGGTCGGCGTCGACGAACCGCTGCAACGCCGCAATCACCGCCGTCGGTGAGAACGTCATCGCCGTCGGCTGCACCGCGCGAGGGGCCGCCCGTTCGGCCGTGAGTTCCGGAGGCGCGACCACCAGTGCGAGCACGAGTACGCCGGCGCCGAGCGTCGCGACGACGCTTCTCGTTCTGGACATGTGCACCCCTTCCTGTAACCGCTCAAGGGTCACTCTCGAAAGGGGCGGTGGATGCAGTAGTCCACCACTGCACTTCGGCAGACAAAGGTGACAGTTACTGAGTCCGCGCGGGTGGGGCCAGCAGGGCGGCCAGCTCGTCGCGACCGCTGGTCCCTGTCTTGGCCATCGCCCGGTAGATGTGGCTCTCGACGGTGCGGACGGAAAGCGTCAGCCGGTCGGCGACCTCACGATTGGACAGCCCTTCACCGATCAGCATCACGATCTCGGCTTCGCGCTCGGTCAGCGGCAACGGCTCGCCGGCCTGCCGCAGGGCCGGGGTGACCGCCCCGCATCGCTCGGCCAACGCGGCCGCGCGCGCCGCACTGCTGAGCGCCGACCCCCGCAACTCCAGCCGTCGGTAGGCCAGCGCGGCGTGGCCGGCGGCGTCGAGGGCGGCGATCAGGTCGCCGATCGCCTCGAAATCGGCTGACGCGGCGCTCAACTCGGCGGCGTCGCCGTCAGCGAGCGCGCGGGCGAACCGGGCGGCGACCCCCGCGCGAGGCCCTTCGGTGATCCCGGTCAGTTGGTGCAGGCGCGGCGCAGTGGTGCGATCGCCGAACTGCGTGGCGGTCTGCAAGCAGAGCACCTCAGCAGCGAATTGTCCCTTGGCGCAGGCCCGTTCGCCTGCGCCACGCGCAATGGTGATCGCCTCGCTGATCGCTCCTTGGCTTGCGGCCAACCACGCCCGCGCCAGGCTGTTTTCGTGGTCGAGCATGCGGAACCGGCGCCGCACCAGCGACAACGCGTCGAGCGCGGCGGCCGCCTCCTCGGACCGTCCGCGCATCGCGAGCACCGTGGCATGCGGGATCCGGTAGCGGTACCCCCAGCCGTCGGGATGAGACGCGGACAAGCCGTCGGCCGCGTGCTCGAGCAGCAGGCACGCGGTGGGCAGGTCACCGGCGCCGAGGGCGGCGCGGCCGGCCACCGCGTCGCCCAGCAGTTGGGCGGTCCCGGGCAGATCGCGGCTCTGACGGTGCGTTTCGGCGGCAACGCCGAGTGCATCGGCAATCTGGCCGGCCAGCAGCAGGGCGCTGACTTCCGCGTCGGCGATGTTGAAGCGCATCTGCGGCGCGTCGAGCGCGCGGGCCGCGACGGCGTGGCCCGCCGCCGCGTCAGCGACGGCGTCACCGGTGCGACCGGCATCCGCCGAGATCTGCGCGAGCACCCAGGCGATCTCCGCGCCGACCACCGGAATATCGTGCAGCGTCAGAGCTTTCGCCGCCCGCACCGCGGCCGCGGATTCGTCCATCGCGAACCAGAAGACGGTCATGAAGGCGGTGACATACGTGCGGGCGGTCTCCGTCGCAATTCCGGACGCCTCGTCGATCAGCGACCGGGCCCGCGCGGGGTCGCCGAGCGCCCACAGCGCGTTGCTCGACCGCAGAAACGCGAACCTGCCGCGTTCGTCGTCAGACAGTGCGTCGGTGTCGATGGCCGCGAAGACCGCTTCGGCCTCGGCGCCCCGGCCCGACCAGGACAGCGCGTGCGCGCGGATGAACTGCGGCTCGGGTCCGGCGTCGGCACGCACCGCGGCGTCGGCGAGTCGGTCCGCCAGGGTCATCTCGCCGAGCCAGACCGCGCCGTACGCCGCGCGGACGAGCAGGGCGGCATCCGGTTCGAGGTCCGACTCCACGCTCAGCGCCGCCCTTCGTACGACGATCCGGATGTCGTCGGACGCGCCGGTCGCGGCGAGTTCGGTGGCGATGGCTCCGCGCAGCCGCCGCAGCCGGCTGCGCGGTGCGCTGCGGCGGCGGACTTCGCCGTAGAGCGGATGCGCCAACCGGACCTCGATCCCGGCCCCGGCCGGTTCGAGGGTGATCAGGCCGCGGGTCTCGGCTTCCTCGATCGCGTCGCGCTCACCGATGCGTTGCAGCACGCCCAGTTCCAGCGGTTCGCCGACGGCGAGCGCGTCGATGATCTCACCGACCGACGGTGACAGGGCGCCGATACGGGATTCGACGAGCCCGACCAGCCCGGGCGGCACCACGAGTTCCCCGGTCCAGCGCCAGCACCGGTCCTGGCGGGTGAGCCGCCCGTCGGCGACTTCCTGCTCGACGATGTTCGTCAGGTACAGCCCGTTTCCACCCGTCACGTCCCAGAGTCGTTGCGCAGCAGTGGGATCCACTGGGCCGTCGAGCGCTTCCGACAGCAGCCGCGTGGTGTCGTCGGCGTCGAGCGGTGCGAGGTCGAGCCGTTCGAAGTGTGTCCTGGCCCAGATGTCCTCGACGGCGGCGGGAACCGGTTCGCCGTCGCGGATGGTAAGGATCACCGTTGCCGCCGCGCGGGCCGCGATCTGATGGACGACGAACGCCGACAGCTCGTCGAGCAGGTGGGCGTCGTCGACAGACAGCACCACCTGCGCCGGCGAGTCGGCGGGCGCCAGCGAGTCGATCACGCCGCGCAGCAGCGTGAGGGTGTCGGAGACGCCCGTCGGCGCCCACGAGGTGAAGGCACCCAACGGGATGTTCCTGGCGGATGTCGTACCGGCGGTCCACCGCGTGGTGCACCCGCGCGCGGCGGCCCATGACAGCGCCTCCCGGGCGATGCGGCTCTTGCCGACGCCTTGGGCCCCGCAGATGAGGATGCCGGGCGCCGACGCCGTGATCGCCGCCTCGATCGCGTGTATCTGCTGCGTGCGGCCTATTAACGGCCACGACAAGCGCACGTGTCGAGACTAGGAGCTGCGCGCGGTGCGGCGCAGCGAAACCGTCAACCCTTCCGCACGGCGAGCACCCGCTTGCGCAGGCCGTCGGTCGCGGTTTCCATCAGGCCCTTGGCTCCCCGCTTGATCAGGAAGCCGGGCAGCGGCACCAGGGGTTCGACCGTCAGCTCGAAATGAACCCGCGTCCCGCCGTCCTCGGGGGTCAGGGTGTAGCGGCCCTGCTGTGCGCGCTGCTGGTTGGCCTTGACGAGGGTCCAGCCCACCCCGTCGTCGTAGACGGTGTAGTCGAGTACCTGTTCGTCGGTGACTCCGACGATCTTGACCACCTGGCGGGATTTCGTCGGGCGGCCCTGGTCGTCTCGCTCGAGAATCTCGATCTCCTGATGCGCCGACGACCACTCGGTCAGCGACTCGAGGTCGTAGAGGACGGACAGGATCTCATCGGGTGCCGCCTCGATGACGACCTCGCGGGATTCGGTGACAGCCATGCGGAATTGATTGCCACGACCGCACGGCGCGAAACCGTCAGCGCTTCTTGACCTTGAGCACCTGTTTGCGCAGCCCATCGGTCGCGGCCTCGAGGCCGCCCTTCATCGCGCGCTTGAGCACGAACCCCGGAATCGGCACGGCCGGGTCGACGGTGATCTCGAACCGCACCTTGGTCTTCTCCCCGTCCGGGGTGAGCGTGTACGACGCACTCTGCGTCTTGAGCTGGCTGGACTCCAGCAGCGTCCAACTCGCGCTGCTGTCGGTCCATGAGTACTGCACCACCTGCTCGTCGGAGATGCCCATGGTCTTGAGTTTCAGGCGGACCTTGCCCGGCCGGCCGTCGGCGTCGCGCTCGAGGACCTCAGCGCCCTGGTGCTGCGACGACCATTCCGGAGCGGACTCGACGTCGGCGATGACGTCGAGAATCTCCGCCGGGCTCGCCTCGATCACGACCTCACGGGAATCGCTGGTAGCCATTTTTCGACACTATCGCCGTTACGGTTGACCGCATGGAGCTTTGGGAGCTTTGCGCCCGCGGACGTGTCAGGGACACGCTCGCCCAGTACAACTGGTCCGGCGACGCGCTGCGGCTCGACGAACTCGCCGCCACGTTCTGCGAGGACGGCGAACTCGAGGTGCGGGGCACCACGCCGGCGCGCGGACGCGATGCGATCGTCGAGTTCCTCGGTGGCGCGGTCTCGGGACCGGCCGCTGCCGCGTCGGCGTCGAACGTCAGGCGCATCGTCCGCCACAACGTGACCAACATCCGCTTCACCGAGGTGACGCCGCAGCAGGCGCGGGTCGCGTGCTACTTCACCGTCTACACCGAGATCGGCCTGGACCATTACGGCCGCTACCGCGACCTGCTCGTCCCTGTCGGGGACGATTGGCTGATCAAGCACCGGTTCGTGTCGACGGACTGGAGCGCGCCGAACTCGACGATGGCCCGCTGAGACTCATCCCAGGGGCGCAATCCCCCGCGATCGGTTAGCTTCTCGGGCATGGACGTCGATCCCACGATCCCGCCGAGCGGCACCGGCTGCGTCGAATGCGACACCCACGGCGGCTGGTGGGTGCACCTGCGCCGCTGCGCGGCGTGTGGACACATCGGGTGTTGCGACGACTCGCTGGCCCGGCACGCGTCGGCGCACTGGCGCGAGACCGGCCATCCGATCATCCGGTCGTTCGAGCCGGGCGAGGACTGGTTCTGGAACTTCGCGACCAACGAGTACTACGACGGCCCGGAGCTCGCGGCCCCGGAGTCCCGTCCGCCCGACGAGACCGTCCCCGGCCCGCGCGGGCGGGTGCCCAAGGACTGGATGACGCAGTTGCGCAGCCGCGGCGACTAGAACCGGGGCGCTTCGGGTAGTCCAAGCCGGTGAGCGACGAGAAGAAGCCCGACACCACCGACACCGACGCGGGTCCCGCCGCGGCCGACGACGACGTGCAGAGCGATCCGGCGCGCGGCACCGACGGAACCGAAGAGGGTGTGGACTGGTCCGATGAGGGCGGTGCGACACCCGCCGGGCCCGCCGACACCGGCGACCACACGCAGTAACTCAGACCGAGGCGGCCAGCGCCGACAACGTCTCGGCCGCAGAGTAGTTCGGCTGCCAGCCCAGCTGGGTCCGGGCCTTCGTCGTGTCCATCACCACCGAGGTGCGGCCGACGTGCAGCCACTCGAGTATCGACGGCACGAACGGCAGCCGCGCCACGACGCCCGACGCGACCGACGCGGCGGCCCGCGGCACCGGCACCGGTCGGGCACCCAGTTCCCGGGCCACATCCGACATCGAGACCACGCCGTCGCCGGCGATGTTGTACGCCCCGGGCGGGCCCGACGTCGTCGCCGCCAGTGCGATCGCCGCTGCCACGTCGTCGTGATGCACCAACTGCAGGGGCGTGCCCGGGTCCGGGAACGGCGGTTTGAGGAGCGGCAGCGTCTGCGTGATGCGCTTGACCGGCCCCGGCAACTGGTTCCACGGCATCACATCGGCGAGTGCGGGCGCCTTCGGGCCGGCGACGATGCACGGCCGCAGCACGTACACCTGAAGCGTTGTGCCGTCGGTGATCTCGGTGAGCGCCGCCTCGCAGGCGGCCTTCTGCTCGGAGTAGTAGTGCTCGGGCGATCCGCGCGGCGGCACGTCCTCGGTGATGGGCACCGGGTTGTCGGAGTGGTAGCCGTAGGCGGCCACCGACGAGGTGTAGACGAGGCGCTGCGGGCGGGCGGCGGCGACCGTCGCCTCGAACACGTTGCGGGTGCCCTGCAGGTTGATCCGCGCGCTCTCCTCGCGCGACCCCATGATGATGAACGCGAGGTGCACCACGACGTCGGCGCGGGCGACGAGGGCGTCGACCGCGTCGCGGTCGAGGATGTCGCCCTGTTGGTACGTGGTTTTCGACCAGCCGTGCTCGCTCGGATCGAACGGTCGGCGCGCCATGCCGACGATCTCGTCGACGTCGGCGAGCGCCTCGAGCGCCGCCACCGCCGACATGCCGATCTCACCGGTCGGCCCGGTCACGGCCACCGTGATTCCCATGCCTGACGCTATTCCCGGCGGGCGGGGTCGGGAAACCGATCAGGCCATGTCGGCGAGCGCCTGTTTGGCGGCGTTGTATCCCGGCACGAACGTGATGCCCGGCCCACCGTGACACCCCGCGCTGCCGAGGTAGAGCCCGTCGAGCGGAATGGGTTGGTCGACATAGCCTTTCGGCCCCGGTCGGTTGGGACCGATCTGGTCGGGGTGGATCAGCCCGTGGCAGTAGTCACCGCCGGGCGCACCGAACATGGTGCCCATGTGCTTGGGGGTGAACGTGGTGTGCCGCAGGATGAGGCTCTCGAAGTTCGGGGCCAACCGGGTGATCTTCTCGATCACCCGCCTGCCCATCTCGACCTTCATCTCGCCGTAGGACGCGCTGCTTTCCTCAATGGGGAACCACAGCGAAAACGCCGATGCGGCATGCTTGCCCGGGGGCGCCAGGCCCGGGTCGTTGACCGAGGGGATCTGCAGCGCGATTGCCGGGTCCGCCGGGACGATCCCGCGCCTGCAGTCCTCCCACTGCTGCTGGAGTTCCTCGGGCGTGCTGAAGATTCCGATGTTGGACTGCATCGCGGGGTCGTTGAGCAGTTCGTAGGGCGCCGCGAACTCGGGGATGCCGTCGAGCGCGAAGTGCATCTGCAGGTAGCTGCCGCGGTGGTCGACCCGGGCGAACCGGTCACGCACGTCCGCGGGCACCGCCGCGGCATCGAGCAGGCCGTTGACGGTCAGGTCGGGGGCGATGCCGGAGACGACGACCGGGGCGGTCACCGTCGCGCCGTCGTCGAGGCGCACCCCGGTGACTCGGCCGTCGGCGGCGGTGACCTCGACGACCTTGGCGCGCAGGCGTAATTCACCGCCGGCGGAGGTGAACACGTCGCACAGGTGCTTGGTGAGCGCACCGATGCCGCCGCGCAGTTTCTTGACCAGCAGCGCGTTCTCATCAGGAACGGCGAAGCCGTACGCCAGCGCGGCGGCGGTGCCCGGCGTGGCCGGCCCGCGGTAGGTGGTGTTGCACGCCAGCAGCGCGAGCATCCCGCGCAGGGCGCCGTTCTTGTCCTTGTCCGGCAGATACCGGTCGAGCACGTCGGTGACCGAGCCGAACAGCAGGTCGGTGATCGTGGAGCGCTCGAATTCGTTGGTGGCGCAGGCATACATCTCGTCGAGCGATTTCGGCGGCTGGCCGGCGTCGAACCGGCCGAGCGCCCTGGTCGGCGCCTGGCACCACGCCATCAAACCCGCCATGCCGTTGACGGCCTCGGCGCCGTGCACCTCGTTGATGTGGGTGAGCAGCTTCATCGGGTCGGTGTAGTAGACCAGCGGTTCATCGCCCACCCCGCGCAGGGACACCGACATGACGTCGAGGTCGACGGTGGGCAGCGCGTCCAGGCCGAGTTCGCGGCTGACCACCGCGGAGGTCGGGATCTGCACCGAGCCGGCGATCTCGAACTGGAACCCGTCGAACAGTTCGACGGTCGAGGCCATCCCACCGGCGTAGAGCTTGGTGTCCAGGCAGAGCGTGCGTAGCCCTGCCTTCTGCAGAAGCGCCGCCGAGGTCAACCCGTTGTGCCCGGCGCCGATGACTATCGCGTCGAAGTCCGTCATCGGCTGAGGCTGACACGGCACCAAAGTTTTGTCAATATTGACAAAACTTTAGTTCGCGATGCCCCGCGCGAGCGTCTCCAGCGCCTCGCGGGTCAGCCGGGACAACTCGGGCAGCGAGCGGTCCTCGCTGAGCATCCACACCTCCATCGCACCGAAGACCGCGGCCGCGATGCACCGCGCGGTGACGGTGATGCGCATGCGCGCGTCGGTGCCCGGATCCGGGGCGTCGTCGCGGGTGAGATGCTCCTCGATCGCCTCGGCGAAGTCGCCCTCCACCTGGCGGATGTGCCGCGCGACCCGGCCGGGTTCGAGTTCCTGCGCGCGCAGCACGGCGGTCTGCGCGACGGCCCAGTCGTCGTACGGGCGGGCCATGATCGCCGCGTGTACCGCCTCGATGACAGGTTCATCGCGGCCGTGTTCGGCCAGCGCAGCGCGGAACCATTGCAGCCCGGCGTAATCGGTGAACAGCAGATCATCCTTGGACGCGAAGTGCCGGTAGAAGGTGCGCAGCGAGACGCCGGCGTCGGCGGCGATCTGCTCGGCAGAGGTGTCCTCGACTCCCTGCGCGAGGAACCGCACCACCGCGGCCTGGCGCAGCGCCTCGCGGGTGCGTTCGCTGCGCGCCGTCTGGGCAGGTCGTGGCATGAGGATGAACGTACCCGAGCGGCGCGGCTGGCAAGTTATGTCAAATTTGACGAAACCACGGGCAGTCGGTGAGACACTCCGATCATGGTCTCCCTAATCGTTCACCTGGTTCTCGGGTTCGCCACGCTGGCAGTCATCGTCAAGGCGAATCCGGCGGTCTTCGCGCGCTACTCCTCGGGCCCCCGGGTCGGCAGGCTCGAGCTCTTCTACTACGTCGCCGGCGTGCTCTCTGTGGTTCTCGGCTACTACTTCAACAACCAGTTCGTCGCCGAGTACGCGCCGCCCGGCGGACTGCACAATTTCATCTGGGGGCCGGGCAGCTGGGCGGAGTTCATCGCGCTCGGCTACGACAATCCCGCGGCCGCGTCGGCCAGCCAGGACTACACGATCATGACCCTGCTGCTGTTCCCGGCGTGGCTGCTCGTCGACGGCAGCAGGCGGGGGATCAAGCACGCGTGGCTGTATCTGGGGTTCGTCCTGTTCGCCAGTTCGGCGTTCGCGTGGGCGTTTTATCTGGCGACGATCGAACGCCAGCACCGTCATCAGCAGCAGGCGGTGACGGCCGGATCGGCTGCCTGATCCGCGCCGCGGTCGTACAGTGCGGTGATGGGCACTGACGCTTTGCGGCAACGCCGGCTCGAAGTGATCCGCGAGCACATGGACACCGAAGTCACCAAGGATTTCGACGCCACACTCGCGACATTCAAGAGCGGCACGGAGGGACGTCCGCACTACGAGATCATGGCCACCGGCCAGGTATTCGACGGCGACGCCGAGGTGATGGACTACTACCGCACCACCCGCACCGCGTTTCCGGACCAGCGCCACGACAACGTCCGCTACCACGTCGCCGACGACTCGGTGATCGTCGAATTCGACCTGCTGGGAACCAATCTCGGTGAGTTCTACGGCCTTCCGCCGACCGGGAAGGCGTTTCGCGTGCCGGTCGCGGCAGTGTTCTTCTTCGACGACGACCGCATCGTCAATGAACGTATCTACTTCGACTCGGCCAGCCTGGTGGCTCAGATCGGGCGCACCGAACTGTTGACCGGGGGTGCGTCGTGAAGGTTCATCACCTCAACTGCGGCTCGATGCACCCATGGGGTGCGGGGCAATTGGTGAGCCATGTGCTGCTGGTCGAGACCGACAACGGACTGGTCCTGGTCGACACCGGCTACGGGTCCGGTGACTGTGACGACCCCGGCAAGCGGATCGGCCCGACACGGTACTTCTTTCGGCCCCTCTTCGGCCGCGACGAGACGGCCCTGCAGCAGATCGAACGGCTGGGTTTTCATCGCGAGGACGTCCGCCACATCGTCCTCACCCACTTCGACATGGACCACATCGGTGGGCTGTCCGACTTCCCGGATGCCGAAGTTCATTGCACCGGAGCCGAAGTCCTGGGCGCGATGCGCTCACCGACCCGCGCCGAGAAGTTCCGGTTCCGGCGCGCGCAGTGGGCGCACGGGCCCAAGATCGTCGAGCACGAACCCGCTGGCGAGCCATGGCGCGGCTTCGCCGCGGCCAAGGAACTGACCGAGATCTCGCCGGGCATCGTGCTGGTGTCGCTGCCGGGGCACACCCGTGGGCACGCCTGCGTCGCCGTCGACGCCGGCCATCGATGGCTGCTGCACTGCGGGGACGCGTTCTATCATCCGAGCACCATCGGCGGTGCGGGGCGGATCCCCTGGGCGCTCGGCGCTTTCGAGAAGGTCGCTGCCTTCGACCGCAATCGGGTGACCGAGAACCATGCCCGGCTGACCGAGCTGTACCGCCGCGGGGAGCCCGATCTGTTCCTCTTGTGTGCGCACGACCCCGGCCTGCTCGAGCAGGCGCGGGCGCTCGCTTAGCGGTTGGCGCGCTTACGCAACGACGACTCCAGCCGCTCGAGCACGTCGAAGTATCGGGTCGGCGCGACGCGGGCGAGCGCGTCGAACAGGTAGGCGTCCGGGCCCACGAGAATTCTGGCCTTGCCCGCCTCGACACCGCGGTGGATGATCGCGGCGGCCTTGTCCGGCTGCGTCCGCGTCATCGCGGCGAACTCCTTGACGACCTGCTCCTTGGTCGGGCCGCCGGGCTCCTCGCGGAACCGGCCGTTGCGCACGATGTTGGTGTTGATGCCGCCGGGATGCACGTTGACCGCCGAGACGCCGGTCCCGCGCAGCTCTTGCCGCAGCGAGTCGGTGAATCCGCGGACCGCGAATTTTGCTGAGCAGTAGGCACTTTGACCCGGCATGCCGACGAGGCCGAACACGCTCGAGGTGTTGACGATGACGCCTTCATCCTGTTCGACGAGGATCGGCAGGAACGCTCTGGTGCCGTTGACCACGCCGTGGAAGTTGATGTTCCACAACCAGTTGTCGTCCTCGACGACCGCGTCGAGCACGGTAGAGCCGAGCGCCACGCCGGCGTTGTTGAAGACCGCGCCGATCGGTTTCGGCGCCCATTCGCGAACCTCGCCGGCGAACGCGTGCTGCGCGTCGGCGTCGCTGACGTCGAGCACCTTGACCAGTGACGGACCGCGCAGCGACGCCTCGGTCTCCTTGAGGCCCTGCTCGTCGACGTCGACGATCGCGACCGGGCAGCTGTAGGACGAAAGCCGTTGCGCCAGCGCCCGTCCGATGCCTGACGCGGCGCCGGTGATGACCGCGGTGCGGCCGCTGATCGTCCTGCGTTGCTTGCTCATACTCGCTCCTTACTGGTGGCGTGGTCGGTGACGAGGTCGATGACGCGCTCCCACGCGCCGACCGGCAGGTCGTGGCCGAGGCCGGTGATGGTGTGCAGGCGCGCGCCGGGGATGGCCCGCGCGGTCGCGGCGCCGCCGGTGGGGTGCACCATGCGGTCGCGGTCACCGTGGATCACCAGCGTCGGCACGTCGATGTGGGCGAGTTCGGCGCTGCGGTCGCCGGAGGCGAAGATTCCCGCCAACTGGCGCACGATCCCGCCGTTGGAACAGTCGCGGTCCCAGGCGATCCCCGCCGCTTCGCGCACCGTCCGCTCGTCGAACGGGAAACCGTGCGAACCGATGTGGCGAAACATGGCGGCCGCGCGGTCCATCGCCTCGGCCCGGGTACGGGGCGGACGCGCGGTCAGCATCCGTCGCCACGTCGAGAGGGCGGGCCGGCCGAGCCGGGGCGCGCCGGTGGTCGACATGATCGACGTCAGCGTGCGGACGCGGCCCGGGTAGTGCGCGGCGACGGTCTGGGCGATCATCCCGCCCATCGAGATGCCGACGAGATGCGCGTCGGCCACATCGAGCGCGTCCATCAGCCCGACGGTGTCACGCGCCATGTCGCCGAGGTGATAAGCGTTGCGGCCGCGGAACATCGCCACCGGGTTGGGCGGTCGCTGCGCGATGTGGGTGGAGCGGCCGGCGTCGCGGTTGTCGAATCTCGTGACCGAGAATCCGCGGCCGGCGAGCGTGGTGACGAACTCGTCGGGCCACGAGTGCAGCTGCTGTCCCAGCCCGGCGATCAGGAACAGCGGCGGGTCGGCCGGATCGCCGATCTGCTGGAAGCACAGTTCGATTCCGCGTCCGACCGCTATGGTCGTCTCCTCGCCGATCACGCCGACACCTGCTCGGCGTCGCGGCCGGATTCGGCCCGGACGGCGGCCGTTCGCCGGTACACCACGACGCGGCCGCCGCGCTGGGGTGCGGTGGCGACGCCGCGGGAGTGGCGGCGCTCGCCGGGAGCGTACGTCGTCCCGATCTCGAACTCGCGCAACAAGGTTCGTAGTGTCACCAGCATCTCCATGTTCGCGAACGCCGCGCCGATGCACCGGCGGATCCCGCCGCCGTACGGAATCCAGGTGTGGGTGTCGGGGTTGGCCCCGCGGAACCGGTCGGGGTTGAACGTCTCCGGGTCGGTGAAATTCTGCCCGGATTCGTGGGACATCCCGATGCTGGCAATGACGGTGTGGCCCGCGGGTACCACCCACTCGCCGAGGCGCAGCCGCTCGCGGGTGACCCGGATCGTCGCCTCGATGACCGGCCGGGTGCGTTGCACCTCCCAGACGGTGGCCTGGGTCAGTTCAGTACCGCCCGCGTCGATCTCGGCGGTCAGCCGAGCCAGCAGCCGCGGATGCCGTCGCAGCCGTTCCATCGCCCACGCCAGCGTCGTCGCGGTGGTCTCGTGGCCGGCGGCCAACAGCGTGAGCAGTTCGTCGGCGACATGGCCATCGGAGATCGGTGAGCCGTCCTCGTAGCGGGCCTGCAGCAGCAACGCGAGGATGTCGGTGCGGTCCTCGAACGCCGGGTCGGCTCGGGCTTCGGCGATCAGCGTGGCGATGATCGCGTCGTAGCGCCGGCGGGCGCGCTGGACCCGGCCCCACGGGCTCCACGGCCCGAGATCGCGGCGCAGCGCCTTGGGCAGCACGGCCATCCGGGAGGCCAGCGGCACCATCGGCGGAAGCAGTTCGCGTAGTTCGTCGAGCGTTTCGCCGCGGGCGCCGAACACGGTGCGCAGAATCGCGTTGAGCGTGATGCGCATCATCGGCGCGAGCGTCTCGAACTCCTCACCCTCGGGCCAGGTGGCGCATTCGCGCAGCACTTCTTCTTCGACGATCGACTCGTAACCGGCCATGCGCTTGCCGTGGAAGGGCGGCACCAGCAGCTTGCGCCGTTCGCGGTGTTCGGTGCCGTCGAGGCTGAAGGTCGATCCCGGGCCGAGCACCTGGCCGAGATTCGAGGCGCGGGCCACCAGATCGCTGTTGGTGGTGAAGAGGTCCTTGATGAGCGCGCGGTCGCTGATCACCAGCGCGTTGCCGAAGATCGGGAGTTCGACGGTGAAAGCGCTGCCGTATCGGCGGCCGATCGCGGCCAGTGCCTGATGTCGGGCGGCCAGGAAGCCGACGCCCACGACGAGCTTCGGCAGCCGGGGTCCGGGCGGCAGGCGCACCGGGTCGGTCGTCGCTTCGGCCATGAGCCACCTTCCTGCCGGCGCCGTGGTACACCGGTGTACCGCTGTACGGTACGCCGTGGTACCCGGCGAAGACAAGCATGGATCGAAGGCTGGCGTCGGAGTATTGTTTGCGCTTCCGCGGACGGCGGCGCGCTGATCGATATGGTGGCCAGGGCCGGGATCGAACCGGCGACCTTCCGCTTTTCAGGCGGACGCTCGTACCAACTGAGCTACCTGGCCGGAAGGCACTGGTCCTTCACCAATCCAGTTGCCTCGCCGCAATGGCGACCCTGACGGGACTCGAACCCGCGACCTCCGCCGTGACAGGGCGGCGCGCTAACCAACTGCGCCACAGGGCCTTGCTGTGCGACCCATCGTGCGGGACGTCACGTGTACCCCCTACGGGATTCGAACCCGCGCTACCGCCTTGAAAGGGCGGCGTCCTAGGCCGCTAGACGAAGGGGGCCAGCCGAATCTCTCCGGGGTACTCGCAACGCGATCACGTTGGGAGCCTCAGTAGCTTAGGGTACCGGCACCCGAATCCTCAAACGGGATGGTCATCGGGTTGTCGGAGGGCAGTGGGAAGCTCGCCGCAGGATGACTCGCCACACCACATTCAGGTTTCGCCTGGATCCGACGGCCGAGCAGCGGGAGACGCTAGCGCGGCACGCCGGGGCGGCCCGGTTCGCCTACAACCAATGCCTGCGAATGGTTCGGTCGGCAATGCACGCGCGCCGGCCCGACGCCGGGGCGGCGGTGCCATGGAGCAAATACGATCTGATCAACGCCTTCAACCGTTGGAAGAAGTCCGAGTCCGCGGGTCGCGTGTGGGCGGTAGGCCCGGACGGAACGACGGAAATGGTTTCAGCCGGCCTTGCATGGCGCGATGACGTTTGCCAGCAGGTATTCGAAGAGGCCGCGGTCGATTGCTCGCGTGCCCTCAGGTCGTGGGCGGATCGTTCGTCCAGCCGTAACGGGCGTCGTGCGGGCCCGCCTCGATTCAAGAAGAAGGCCGGTACGGTGCCCTCTTTTCGCATGCGGAACAGCAGCCGAGAGGGACGCCGCCCGGCGATCCGCGTCGGCGCTGACGGCCGGCCCCGTTCCGTCACGCTGCCTCGGGTCGGAGCGATCGCCGTGCGCGACGACACGCGACGACTGCGACGGATGATCGCGACGGGCCGGGCCAGGATCCTGTTCGCGACCGTCAGCCACCGCGGCGGCCGGTGGTGGGTGTCGTTGAACGTCGAAGCCGCCGACCTGCATCCCAGTCAACGCCACTCGCCGCGCGGAGGTGACGATGCCGCCGGTTGGGTCGGCGTGGACCGCGGGTTGATCGCGTTCGCGGTAGCCGCAACGGCCGACGGCACCAAAATTGTGCACGTCGATGCACCGCCACGCCCTTTACGCAGCGCACTCACGCGTCAGCGACGCCTGTCCAGGAACTTGTCCCGCGCGCAGAAAGGGTCTCACCGACGCAAACGAGCCGGCACCAAACTTCGTCGTCATCATGCGCACGTCGCCAATGTCCGAAAGCACTTCCTGCACCAGGTGTGCAACGCCTGGTCAAGACCCACGACCGGCTCGTCTTCGAAGATCTCAATGTGATCGGGATGCTTTCCAATCACCGGCTCGCGCAAGCCATATCGGATGTGGGGTGGTCGGAGTTTGCCCGCATCGTGGTCTACAAGCAGACCTGGCGCGGCGGAGAGGTGGTGTTCGCCGATCGCTGGTTTCCGTCGAGCAAGATGTGCGCAGCGTGCGGAGCCGTCAGGCGAAACCTCCGACTCGTCGACCGTGTGTTCACGTGCGAGTGCGGATACTTCGCCGATCGTGACCACAACGCTGCGGTCAACCTGGCGCGCTGGGCCGAAAGCCACGTAGTTCCCGAATCGTCCCCGGACCGCCGAGCGGGCGGCCGGGTCACCAATGCCCGTGGACAGTTCGTCGCCGAACGACACACTCGCTGTGTCGTCGGCGCCGAGCCGGTAGAAGCGGGAACCGGAGTTCGCGCCGCCACGACGTGAACTTGCGGACGCCCGAGAAGGGCGGTGTCCGCGGCTTGAAGAAGCTGTCGGGCATGCTGCATAGCTCAGTTGGTAGGCCAGCTGGCCCCTCCGATAGAGTGGCTGCGCCCCCGTAGCTCACTCGGAAGAGCAGCGGACTTTTAATCCGCGGGTACGGAGATCGAAACTCCGCGGGGGCACCACAAACCTTTCCAGCGTTCGGTTGTTCACCCATCATCTCGGGCGATGCGTACACAAGCGTGCGCTCGGCGCCATTTGCGGCGTCCATCGCGTTGCTCAGTCCGACGCGCTGGCCGACCAGGCGCTGAGCTGATCGAAGTGCTCGAGACACACCGGCACCGGACCGGCTTGCCGGCCCGGGATCTGAAACGTCCGCTCCGCGGGCCGCTTCGACTGCTCGGCCAAGCAGAACAGGCATTCCTCGGCTTCGAGAGCCACAGTCCCCCCGCTGATCCACGCACCGGCGAGACAGTCACGAACTACGCCAACCCCATCGCCCCGCCGATGCACTCCCCTTGTGTCGACAAGCTAACAAAATCTTGATCAACGCGGCAGAAAGTTCGCTGGAAACTTCCTGAGAATCAACTTTCTGTGGAAGGTCCGCAGAATCGTATGATCAAGGGCGATGCTCTACCAGCAAACTCGTCCCGCCTTTTGGCGGCGCCATCCCGCTGTGACGGGCGCCGTCGCCCTGGCGGCGACGTGGTGGCTTGTGAACGGGTGGTACACCGCCGTCACCGTCGCGGCCATCGTGACGCTCACGGTCGTCGTCGCCCGCCGCCGACGCGAACTCGCGATCCGCGACGCGGGACTGCGCGCGCGTGCCGAGTACGAGCATCGGCTGAACCTGGCCGGCGACCCCCGAGGCGTGTTCGGCCGCTACCCGCCGCTACAGCCGGGCTGGTTTCCCGACCCCCAGAACCGTTGCGGGCTACGCTATTTCGACGGCGCGATGTGGACGCACCACACGCGCTGAATCAGACGTTCGGGCAGTAGAACTGCGGCTGGCCGCGGTACTCCTGCGGCGGCAGGTTTCGTGCCGGCGTCTCGACGAGCGGCGAGTCCGCGGGCAGCCTGCCGAACGCGCGGTCCATCGCCGAACGCTTGCGGGGGTGCCACAACCAGCGATCGGGCAGCACCTTGGTCACAAAAGTCACCACGTCGCAGAACCGCTGGTGCAGCCATTCCTTTCGCGGAGACCACGTGTAGCCCATCAGCTCTCGCACCGGCGGGTCATACAGGGCGACGGTCATGAACTCCGCGGCCGGTTGCATGAGCTTGAGGTTGAGCTTCCACATCCAGTTCGGCAGCCACGCCAGCGACGGATGCTTGGGCATCGTGGACAGGTCCATCACCTCACGCGCGGCCCAGTTGTTTTCCAGGACGTTGGTGCACATGTGGTCCCAGTACTCCTGGAACTCCTCCCACGTCTTGGGCACCGGCCGCATGCTCATCCCGTACATGCGGTACCAGGTGATGTGCTCGTCGAACAGCTGCCGCTTGTCGGCCTCGGTCAATCCGCCACCGAACTTCTCGGCGGCCAGCAGCGTGGACTTGAAAAATGTCGCGTGCGCCCAGTAGAAGACGTCGGGGTTCAGCGCGCTGTAACGGCGACCTTGCTCATCGACGCCCTTGATCCCGATGTGGTAATCACGCACCTCCGCGCCAGTCGTGGGCGCACGGTCGCTGTCGAACACCACGCCGCCAATCGGGTAGATCGACCGCAGCAGCCGCGGTATCCGCTCCAGGAAGAAGATCGAGTGCTCCTGCACCGCCGCGCCCAACTGTGGATGCATGTTCTGCATCGACCCTGCCCACGGTCCTTGCAGCAGGCCGGTCCACTGGCCGAAGTACTTCCACGTCAGCGAGTCGGGACCCAGCGGCGCCGGCGGCGCGTCGTAGCCGCCGGAGGTCACCGGGCACCCGGCAGCAACGGGGGACTCTTCGGACACCGGGCACGTCGCAGACGTATCTTGAGTCACTGACCTACTTTCGTCCGGCCTGGATCGGTACTCTGACTACAGGCGTTGTCATCCGCGAGCTTAGGAGGGACGTGCCTTCGGGTCAACGACGGGGCCGGTGGTCCGGCGTGCCGCTGCAGGACCGCCAGATGCTGCGCCGCGACGAACTCATCGCGGCGGGCGTCGGGCTGCTCGGCAGCGCCGACGGCCCCTCCCTCACCGTGCGAGCGGCCTGCCGGGTGGCCGGCCTCACCGAGCGCTACTTCTACGAAAGCTTCAGCGACCGTGACGAATTCGTGCGCGCGGTCTACGACGACGTGTGCACGCGGGCGATGTCGGCGCTGATGACGGCCGAGACGCCGCGCGACGCCGTCGAGCGGTTCGTCGCGCTGATGGTCGACGACCCGACCCGCGGCCGGGTGCTGCTGCTGGCGCCGGCCCGCGAACCGGTACTCACCCGCTCAGGCGCCGATTGGATGCCCAGCTTCATCGACCTACTGCAACACAAACTCACCAGGATCACCGACCCCGCGCGGGCTGCCATGGTCGCCACCGGTCTGATCGGCGCGCTCACGGCACTGTTCACCGCGTACCTCAACGGCACGCTGACCGCGACCCGCGAGCAGTTCATCGACTACTGCGTGGAGATGCTGCTCGGCCGGGTCACCAGCCACTGAGCCCTACTCGTCAGGGCCCTACTCGTCGGGCGTCGAAACCTCTTCGAGCGCCTGCTGCTCCTCTTCGGCCGCTTCCTCCTCGGCCTTCGACTTCGCCTCGCGCCCGAGCGGGCTGGCGACCGAGGCTCCCGGGTTGGTGGCCGTGGCGTACTCGCCGGCGCAGTTCAATGCCAGGCTGACCTGGCTGCGCGATTCGGAGATGCGCAGGAACGACGAATCCCACGCGTTGACGACCACGCAGTCACCCTGATCGAGCTTGTCGCCCACCCGGGCGGCGACGACAGCCGTGCCGCCGCCCTGCTCGATGGCATCGACGGCGTCGGAGTAGGGCTGGCCCACGACGTCCGGCGCGGCGGCCGCGGTGGCCGACCCGAACAGCACCATGGCGGATGCCGCGGCCGCGACCGCTCCGATTCCCAACATCTGCAATCGCATGACTGCTCGCTTCCGTGACTGTCGTAAAAACGGGCGTGGATTCCACGCAACTGTCACGGAGATGTGTAAACACCAAGATGCGCCCAGATTGACTGGGCGTGAAAACCGTTGCGGCTATATGAAGGCTGCGTTACCCGTCACTGGTCGGGGGTGGAGACCTCGGCCAGGGCCTCCTCCTCGGCCTGCGCGGCCTGCTGCTGAGCCCGCTTGCGCGCGGCGGCTTCCTCGTCCTCCGCCTTGGCCGCCCGGCCCAGCGGGTTGGCGACCGAGGCGCCCGGAGTGGTCGCGGTGGCGTACTCACCCGCGCAGTTCAGCGCGACCGACATCTCGTTGTTGTCCTGCTCGTCGATGCGCAGGAACGACGAGTTCCAGACATTGGTGACGATGCAGTCGCCCTGGTCGAGCTTGTCGCCGACACGCGCGGCGACCACAGCGCGCCCGCCGCTGTCCTTGATCTCCTGCAGGGCGTCGGAGTACTTCATCCCGACGACGTCCGGTGCCGCGGCGGCCGTACCCGCCCCGAAGAGTGCAGCCGATGCCGCCGCAGCGGTCGCGAGCCCGACGAACATGACCTTTTTCACGATGACGCCGACCTCCATGTCAGGGCGATAACCGCCAAGTAAATTCTGGCGGAAGTTTATTGCGTCAACGTGCGCGCCGCCACTGCTGGGCGACGTAGATCTGCGCGCGAAGGTCAGGTGTTCGGCGTGGAGACCTGGGCGAGTCGTCGCTCCTCGGCCTTACGTGCCTTCTCCTGGGCCTCGGCCTTGGCCTGACGGCCGGCCGGGCTCATCGCGGAGTTACCGGCCGAACCCGGTGCGGCCAGCACGCCGTTGCAGTTCAGGGCCACCATGACCTCGCGGTTCTCGACCAAGCGACTCCGCGAGTTCGGCCGCCGGACCGCCGCATCCCAGGCGTTGGTCACCAGGCAGAGGGCTTCCTCCGCGCCGGTACCGACCCGCGTGGCCACCACGGCCCTGCCGCCCGAGCGCTCGATCATCCGCTTGGCGTCCTTGTAGGGACGATCCACCACATCAGGCACTGCGACCGCTTCCCCCGCACCAAGGAGTGCGCCGCTCGCCGTTGCGGCGGCGACAATAACGCCGGTCAATAGTTTGCGCGCTTTCTTCAACGCTTGTCCTCCGAGTCCTGTAGTACCGGCTTTTCGATACCTGGTGCGGGCGTAAAGGCTTTGCCCGCCGGGAACTCTACCTGCCGGACTGAGTCCTGTGTTGCGGATGTGACACTTGCTCACGGAACTTGATGTCACCGGGGTACACAGATACTCTGAGTGCAACCAACAGGTACAGATAACTGGGCCGGTACAGAACTAGGGCTCCCGCACGTCGAGGAGGACAAAGGACCAATGCACGAGAACTTGACCGACCTGCACCTGCTGCACGAGCTCGAGCCCGTCGTTGAGAAGAACCTCAACCGGCACCTGTCGATGCGCAAGGACTGGAACCCGCACGACTACATCCCGTGGTCGGACGGCAAGAACTACTACGCCCTCGGCGGCCAGGACTGGGACCCCGAGCAGGCGCAGCTCTCCGAGGTCGCCCAGGTGGCGATGATCCAGAACCTGCTGACCGAGGACAACCTGCCGTCGTACCACCGCGAGATCGCGATGAACTTCGGCATGGACGGCGCCTGGGGCCAGTGGGTGAACCGGTGGACGGCCGAGGAGAACCGGCACGGCATCGCGCTGCGCGACTACCTCGTCGTCACCCGCGCCGTGGACCCCGTGCAGCTCGAGCAGCTGCGCGTCGAGCAGGTCACCCGCGGCTTCTCCCCCGGCCAGAACCAGCAGGGCGACCTGTTCGCCGAGAGCCTGTTCGACTCGGTCATCTACGTGACGTTCCAGGAGCTCGCCACCCGCGTCTCGCACCGCAACACCGGTAAGGCGTGCAACGAGACCATCGCCGACCAGCTGCTCGCCCGGGTCTCGGCAGACGAGAACCTGCACATGATCTTCTACCGCGACGTCTCCGAGGCCGGCTTCGACATCGCCCCCGACCAGGCGATGCACTCCCTGCACCGCGTGCTGCGCAACTTCAAGATGCCCGGCTACACGGTTCCCGAGTTCCGCCGCAAGGCGGTCATCATCGCCGTCGGCGGCGTCTACGACCCGCGGATCCACCTCGACGACGTCGTGATGCCGGTGCTCAAGAAGTGGCGCATCTTCGAGCGCGAGGACTTCACCGGCGAGGCCGCGCGGATGCGCGACGACCTCGGCAAGCTCGTCGAAGAACTCGAGGAGGCCTCGCAGAAGTTCGAGGAGTCCAAGCAGCGCAGGCTCGAGCGTGAGGCCCGTAAGGCCGAAAAGCTCTCGGCGAAGAAGGTTTTGGCCTCCGCACCATGACAGGGGCGATGACGACGGTTCTGGCCGGCAGGCACGAACTGGCGATCGGCCCGATCCGGCTGCCCAGCCCGGTGGTGCTGGCACCGATGGCCGGCGTGACCAACGTCGCGTTCCGCACCCTGTGCCGTGAACTCGAACTGGCGCGCGCCGGCACGGTCAGCGGACTGTACGTCTGCGAGATGGTGACGGCTCGCGCACTGGTCGAACGCCACCCGGCGACCATGCACATGGTCACGTTCTCGCCCGATGAGAGTCCGCGGTCGCTGCAGCTGTATTCGGTCGATCCGCACAACACCTACGCGGCGGCCAAGATGATCGTCGACGAGGGCCTGGCCGACCACATTGACATGAATTTCGGTTGTCCGGTGCCCAAGGTGACCAAGCGCGGCGGCGGCGCGGCGCTGCCCTACAAGCGGCGGCTGTTCGGTCAGATCGTCGCGGCCGCGGTGCGCGCGACCGAAGGCACCGACATCCCGGTGACGGTGAAGTTTCGCATCGGCATCGACGACGAGCACCGCACGCATCTCGACGCCGGGCGCATCGCCGCCGAGGAGGGAGCTGCCGCGGTCGCCCTGCACGCCCGCACGGCCGCCCAGCGGTACTCCGGCACGGCCGACTGGGAGCAGATCGCCGCGCTCAAAGCGCACGTCACCGGCATCCCGGTGCTGGGCAACGGCGACATCTTCGAGGCCGCCGACGCGCTGGCGATGATGTCGGCCACCGGGTGCGACGGCGTCGTGATCGGGCGCGGCTGCCTGGGTCGGCCCTGGTTGTTCGCCGAGTTGTCGGCCGCGTTCACCGGAGCGCCGGCCCCGACGCCGCCGACCCTGGGCGAGGTCGCGTCGATCATCGTGCGGCACGGGCGCCTGCTCGCCGACCACTTCGGCGAGGACAAGGGCATGCGGGACATCCGCAAGCATGTGGCCTGGTATCTGCACGGATTTCCGGCCGGCGCCGAGCTGCGCCGGTCATTGGCCCTGGTCAAGACGCTGGCCGAACTCGAAACACTCGTTGATCAGCTGGATCCGGAGGTGCCGTTTCCCGACGCCGCCACCGGGCCGCGCGGCCGTCAGGGCTCGCCGGCTGCGGTCTCGCTGCCGGAGAACTGGCTGGCCGACCCGGACGACTGCACGGTGCCCGCGGGTGCCGAAGTCATGCATTCCGGGGGTTAGCGGATCCGGCCGTCGCCCAGTCGTCTCCGTCCTGAGACGACTCTGACATCACATCTCTCAGGATGTCTAAGTACGATATGAGTCTCGTTCGTAATGCGGTTCCGTCAGCGGAGCCATCCAGGTGCTATCGCAATGGCGCGGAGCGCCGCGTACACCCGTGTGCTGCACGCAGTACGACTTGGAGGCCGGTAGGAACATGAGTGACGGCGATCGCGCCACTCCTGGCCCTGCCGACGCTTCCGGCGGTGGCGACAACCAATGGCTTACCCGAAGTCAGCGGCCGTCGCCAGGCGCCGCGCCGTGGGAGCGCAGCAGCGCCTCGGTCCCCGACGTCGACGCCGAGGACGACGAGCCCAGCGGTAACCACACTGCCGGTGTCACCGTCGCCGACCTGATCGCCAAACTCTCCGGCGACACCCCGAACCCGTCGCTGCGCCGCCGTCGCCAGCGTGAACCCGAACCGCCCGATCCACCGGCCCCGCCGACCGAGATCATCGCGGCGGTGCCCGACGCAGAGCCCGAGGAGCCGGTACTCGAGTACGAGGACGCAGACCTCGACGACGACGCCCCCGACACCGAGATCATCCCGGCCCTACCCGTCGAGTCCGAGCTGCCCGACCTCGCGCTGGTGCGCAGGCCCGCCCGCGTGCCGGCCGCACACGCTGCGACGGGCCGCGCCGCTGCGCCCGCCCGCTCGCGTCGCGCCCGGCGCCGGACCATCGCCGCCGGCCGGTCGGCGGCCGCCGTGCTCGCGGTGCTGGCGCTGGTGATGACCGGCGGCGCGTGGCAGTGGCAGTCGGCGAAGAACAACATGCTCAACCGGATCTCGGCGCTGGACCCGGATTCCCGCGACATCCTCGACCCCAACGCCCAGTTCGGTGACGAGAATTTCCTGATCGTCGGCGTCGACAGCCGCATCGGCGCGAACAGCGAGGTGGGCGCGGGCACCACCGAGGACGCCGCCGGCGCCCGCTCGGACACCGTGATGCTGGTCAACATCCCGGCGAACCGGGAGCGCGTGGTGGCGGTGTCGTTCCCGCGCGACCTCGCGATCGAGCCGATGAAGTGCGAGCCGTGGGACCCGCAGACCGGGCAGTACGGGCCGATCACCGACCCCGAGTCGCCGATGTACGGCGAGGAGGAGGTCTACACCGAGTACAAGCTCAACTCCGCCTACGCCGTCGGCGGCCCGAAGTGCCTGGTGAAGGTCATCCAGAAGATGTCGGGCCTGTCGATAAACCGTTTCATGGCAGTCGATTTCGCGGGCTTCTCCAAGATGGTCGACGCGCTCGGCGGCGTCGAGGTGTGCAGCACCACCCCGCTCGAGGACTACGAACTGGGCACGGTGCTGCCCACCGCGGGCCGGCAGATGGTCGACGGCCACACTGCGCTACAGTACGTGCGCGCGCGGCAGGTCACCACGGAGACCAACGGCGACTACGGCCGCATCAAACGCCAGCAGCTGTTCCTGTCGTCGCTGATGCGCTCGATGATCTCCAAGGAAGTGTTCTTCTCGCTGTCCAAGCTCAACAACGTGGTCAACATGTTCATCAACGACAGCTACGTCGACAACATGGACACCAAGGACCTCGTCACGCTCGGCCAGTCGATCCAGGGCATCGCGGCCGGCCGGATCACGTTCTTGACCGTTCCCACAACGGGTTACATGGACGAGTGGGGTAACGAGCATCTGCGCGAGGACGACACCCGCGCGATCTTCGACGCGATCATCAACGACGACCCGCTGCCCGAGGAGAAGAACGCCGACAACACCCCGGTGCCCGGCACCCCGGAGTCGGTGGAGTCCTCGACGGCGGCGCCGACGCACGACTCTGCGCCGTCGAGCGAACTCGTCGACGCCGTCACCACCAACCCCGGCGACGTCACCGTGCAGGTGTCGAACTCCACCGGCGAGAACGGCCTCGCCGCGACCGCCGCGACCGAGCTGGAGAACCACGGCTTCAACGTCACGACGCCCGATGACTACCCCGGACCGCTCGACTCGACGACCGTGTTCTTCTCACCGGGCAACGAGCAGGCCGCCGCCACCGTCGCCTCGGCGTTCGCCAACCCGACCATCGAGCGGGTGTCCGGCAAGGGCGACGTGGTGCAGGTCGTGCTGGGCAGCGACTTCTACTCGGTGAACCCGCCGTCGCCGAGCGGTTCGCCGGTGCAGGTGCACGTGGTGCGCGGCACCCGTAGCACCCCGACCCAGCTGCCCGAGGATCTCACCGTCACCAACGCCGCCGACGCCACCTGCGAGTGATCTGAGGCGTTTCACCTGCGTATGGCCAGGTGGCATTCACCTTTCGTTCACCGGCGCGCTCATGCCATTTCAACAGGAATGTCCGTAGGCTTGAGGGCATGCGTTCCGCGTACCACGAGCAGTTGGAGGACCTGACCAGCCGGCTGGGCGAGATGTGCGGCTTGGCGGGTGCGGCGATGGAGCGTGCCACCCAGGCCCTGCTGCAGGCGGACCTCGTGCTGGCCGAGCAGGTCATCACCGACCATGAGCAGATCGCCGGGATGAGCGCCCGCGCCGAGGAGGCCGCGTTCGTGCTGCTGGCGCTGCAGGCACCGGTCGCTGGGGATCTGCGCGCGATCGTGAGCTCGATCCAGATCGTCGCCGACGTCGACCGGATGGGCGCGCTGGCCCTGCACGTCGCCAAGATCGCCCGGCGCCGGCACCCGCAGCACGCGCTGCCCGAAGAGGTGAACGGATACTTCGCCGAAATGGGCCGTCTCGCAGTCGAACTCGGCAACAGCGCCCAGGAGGTGCTGGTCACCCGCGACCCAGAGAAGGCCGCCCGCATCGGTGAAGAGGACGATGCGATGGACGACCTGCACCGGCACCTGTTCACGGTGCTGATGGACCGCGAATGGAAGCACGGCGTGGCCGCCGCGGTCGATGTGACCCTGCTCGGCCGGTTCTACGAGCGATTCGCCGACCACGCGGTCGAGGTGGCCCGCCGGGTGATCTTCCAGGTCACCGGCAAGCACCCCGACGAGGACGACATCCCCGCCGCACGCTGACCCACGCGCGAGCAGACGCGCGCTGACCCACGCGCGAGCAGACGCAAAGTGCCCCGATTTCCGGCGAAATCGGGGCACTTTGCGTCTGGTCGCCGGATAACTGCTCAGCCGAAGCGGCCGGAGATGTAGTCCTCGGTCGCCTTCTGGCTGGGGTTGGAGAAGATCTTCTCGGTGTCGTCGATCTCGATGAGCCGGCCCGGTTTGCCGGTGGCCTCCAGGTTGAAGAACGCGGTCTGGTCGCTGACCCGCGCGGCCTGCTGCATGTTGTGAGTGACGATGACGATCGTGAACTCCTGTTTGAGCTCGGAGATCAGGTCCTCGATGGCCAGCGTCGAAATGGGGTCGAGCGCCGAACACGGCTCGTCCATCAGCAGCACGTCGGGTTGCACGGCGATCGCGCGGGCGATGCACAACCGCTGCTGCTGACCGCCGGAGAGCCCGCCGCCGGGCTTGTCGAGCCGGTCCTTGACCTCGTTCCACAGGTTCGCACCGCGCAGGGACCGCTCGGCGACCTCGTCGAGGGTCTTCTTGTTGCGCACGCCCTGCAACTTCAGTCCGGCGACGACATTGTCACGAATGGACATGGTGGGGAAGGGGTTCGGGCGCTGGAACACCATGCCGATAGTCTTGCGCACCGCGACCGGGTCCACCCCGGCCGCGTAGATGTCCTCACCGTCGAGCAACACCGAGCCTTCGACGCGGGCGCCGGGGATCACCTCGTGCATGCGGTTGAGGGTGCGCAACACCGTCGACTTCCCGCAGCCGGACGGCCCGATGAAGGCCGTCACCATGCGCGGCGGCACGGCGACGGACACGTCGGCGACCGCGTGGAACGAGCCGTAGTAGATGTTGACGTCTTTGAGGTCCAGCCGTTTGGCCATGGCAGGCTCCTAAACCTTTCTGGGCGCGAAGATCTTGGCGAGTAGCCGCGCGCCGATGTTCAGCAGGGCGATCAACAGGATCAGGGTGAGGGCGGCGCCCCAGAGCCGGTCCGTGGGAACAGGATTGGCGCCCGCGCCGGCGGACGTCTGGTCGTACATCATGCCGGGCAGCGATCCCATGAAGCCGTCGAACATGTCGAAGTTCATCGCCTGCGAGTAGCCGACGAGGATCAGCAGCGGCGCGGTCTCACCCATCACGCGGGCCAGCGCCAGCATGATCCCGGTGACGATGCCCGACAGCGCGGTCGGAATCACGATGCGCGCGATCGTCTTCCACTTCGGCACGCCGAGTGCATAACTGGCTTCGCGCAGATCCATCGGGACGATGCGCAGCATCTCCTCGGTGGCACGGACGATCACCGGGATCATCAGCAGCACCAGCGACAGGGACACCGCGAAACCCGACCGCGGGAAACCGAACGTCGCCACCCACAGCGCATAGATGAACAGCGCGGCCACGATCGAGGGCACACCGGTGAGGATGTCGACCATGAAGGTGGTCAGCTTGCCCAGTCGCGTGCCGCCGCCGTACTCCACGAGATAGATACCGACGAACACGCCGATGGGAATCGAGATGATCGCGCACACCAGGCCTTGCAGCAGCGTGCCGATGATCGCGTGGTACACCCCGCCGCCGGCCGCGAAGGCCGTCATCCCCGCCTGCGAATTGGTGAACCACACCGGCGACGTCAACGCCGAGAAGCCCTTGGCGATCACCGAATACAGCACCCACAGCAGCGGGATCAGCGCGATGAGCACCGACAGCGTGACCAGCACCGTGGCGACGTTGTTGGTGACCTTGCGCCGCAGGCTCACGCCCTGGAAGGTGGTGGCCTTGACCGGACGGTCCAGCGTCGACGTCATTTCGCACTCTTCCCGGCGACCGCCGCACGCGCCAGCGAGTTCACCACGAACGTCAGGATGAACAGCACCAGACCCGCAGCGATGTACGCGCCCGCCTTGAACTGATCGTTGAATTCGCTTGCGGTGGCGGCGATCAGGCTCGCAAAGGTGTAGCCGCCGTCGAACAGCGACCACCCGAACGCCTGCTGGGTGCCGCGCAGGATGATCAGCAGCGCGATCGTCTCACCGAGCGCGCGGCCGAGGCCGAGCATCGCGCCGCTGATGTAACCCGACATGCCGAACGGCAACACGGTGGTGCGCACCACCTCCCAGCGGGTCGCACCCAGCGCCAGCGCCGCCTCCACCTGGCCGCGCGGCGTCTGCACGAACACCTCGCGGGTGACCGCGGTGATGATCGGCAGGATCATCACCGCCAGCACGATGCCCGCGGTGAAGATGGTGCCGCCGCCGGCCACCGAGGCGGTGCCGGTCTCGAACAGGAATAGCCAGCCCAGGTTCTGGTTCAGCCACAACGCAACCGGTTTGAGCACCGGAGCCAGCACATACAGGCCCCACACGCCGTAGATGATCGACGGCACGGCCGCCAGCAGGTCCACCATGTACGCCAGCGGACCGGCGACCCGGCGCGGTGCGTACTGCGTCAGAAAGATCGCGATGCCCAACGCCACCGGCATGGCGAGGACGAGCGCGAACACCGACACGAACACCGTCACCTGCAACAGGTCGAAGATGCCGAAGTGCATCGCCGACGTGTCGGTGGTGACCCAGTTGCCGCCGTAGAGGAAGAAGTTCTCCTCGTTGCGCGCCAGTGCGGGGATGGCCCGCCACAACAGGAACGCCCCGATCGCCACGATCAACGCGACGACGAAGATGCCCGAACCCTGGGCCAGTCCGCGGAAGATCCGGTCGCCGGGGCGCTCTGTGGCGTTCCTCGACGGGTCGGTGGAGATCGGCGTCGGCTCCGGGAAAGGTGAAGCAAGCGCTTCACCGGATCCCGCGTCGGCCGGATTAGGGATTGTCACGTGAAGCCTATCGGTCATCGGTCCCAGCACCCATCCTCACCGTATCCCCGCCGGTGCGCCACGAAACTAGGCGATCGCTTCGACGGAGGTGAGCAGCCGTTCCTTGAACCGGTCCGGCAGCGGCACGTAACCCGCGGGCGACAGGTTCTGCTGGCCCTCGTTGGCGGCCACCGTCAGGAACGACTTGACCGCCGCGGCGGTGTCGGGGTCGTAGCCCTTCGAGCACACGATCTCGTAGGTGGCGAGCACCAGCGGGTAGGCGCCGGGCTCCTTGGTGGCGTACAGCGAGTTCAGGTCGAGGGTGAGGTCGTTGCCCTCGGCCGCGAACTGCGCGGCGTCGATCGCCTTCTTGGCCGAGTCGTCGGTCAGCTCGACTGCGCCTGCGCCACTGTCGATTTGGGCGAACGGGATGCCGGCCTGCTCGGCGAAGCCCTTCTCGACGTATCCGATCGAACCGGCGGTGGCCTGCACGGCCTGCACGACGCCTGCCGACTTCTGGGCGCCCTCACCGGCACCGCCCTGGAACTCGCTGCCGTCGCCCTTGGTCCAGCTCTGCGGAGCCGCCGCGGCGAGGTACTTCTGGAAGTTGTCGGTGGTGCCCGAGGAATCCGAACGGTAGATCGGCGTGATGTCGGCATCGGGCAGGTTGGTGCCGGCGTTGAGCGCCGCGAGCGCCGGGTCGTTCCACTTCGTGATCTGGCCGGAGAAGATCTTGGCGAGCACGTCGGCGTTCACGACCAGCTTGTCGACGCCGTCGATGTTGTAGGCCAGCGCCACCGGGCCGAACACCAGCGGCAGGTTCCACGCGGGGTTGCCGCCGCAACGCTCGGCGGCCTGCTGCAGCTGATCACCCTTGAGCGCGGAGTCGGATCCGGCGAAGTCGACCTGCTTGGCGATGAACTGCTCGCGGCCCGCGCCCGAGCCGGTGGGGTTGTACGACAGGTTCTTGCCCGAGCACAGCTGGGACCACACCTTGTTGAACTCGGCGATCGCGTTCTGCTGCGCGGTCGAACCCTCGGCGGTGACGGAGTTCTTTCCGCCACACTCGGCCGCGGATGCCGATCCGGTGCCACTCGTCGCGGGGGCACCGGCGTTGTTGTCGCTGCCGCACGCCGACAGGGTCAGTGCCGCGACCGCGGTCACCGAGATGCCGAGCGTCTTGCCGAAGTTGAGCTTCACGAATCCCACTTTCCATTGACGGCTTTGAACTCTCCGGCAACGTATGCGGCCGTGGTGGACGGTTCTCGGACGCGAAGTGAACGCCCGGTGAACACGTTCAGCCGCTTGTGCGGGGTTCCCCAGCTAGTGCGCGGATGCGGCGGCGTATGCGGCGTCGACGGAGTAGACCTCGAAGCCCAGGTTTCGGTAGGTCTTCACGGCCGCGGTGTTGTCCGCCTCGACGTACAGCAACACCGTCGGGTGTGAGCTTGCCGACAGTCGGTCGGCCAGGTGGTGTAGGCCGGTGAGCGTCAGCACCGCGCCGAGCCCGCGGCCCTGGGCGCCCGGGTCGACGCCGACGACGTAGACCTCGCCGAGGTCGTCGTCGTGCTGTTTAGTCCAGTGGAAGCCAAGCACCTCACCGGTGTCCTCGTCGACGCCGAGGAACAGGCCCTCGGGGTCGAACCACGGCTCGGCGCGGCGCTCGGCGAGTTCCGCGTCGGTCCACCCGCCCTGCTCGGGATGCCAGGCGAACGCGGCGTTGTTCACGCGCAGCAGCGCGGCGTCGTCGGTCGGGCCGGCGTAGGTCCGGATCCGGATACCGTCGGGCATCTGTACCGGCGGCAACCCGGTCAGCGGACGGCGCATCTGCAGCAGTTCACGGACGACGGCCAGGTCGAGCGCCGCCGCGGTCGCTCGGGCGGGTTCGAGGTTGCCGTGCGCCCAGATCCGGGTGTCGGGACCGCCCTCGGCCAGGCCCGCGCGGGCGAGCGCCGCGCCGACGCCGCGTCTGCGGGCCCGCGGATGCACGACCAGTTCGGCCATCGGCGGATCGGGCGTGAGGTTGAGGTAGCCGACGATCTCGTCATCGACTGCGGTGAGGTGGCGGGTGCGGTCGTGCGGCAGTTCGCGCAGCACCTGCTCGCCGAGGGGGGCGACACCGTCGGCGGCCGTCGCCGCGTCGATCATGTCGCGGATGCGGGCCTGCTCGTCAGCGGACAGCCCCGTGCGCCAGCGCAGTTCCGTCACGGACTGCGCAGCGGGTCGCCGAGGGTCTCCGGCACAGCGTCGGGGGCGTCGAACTCAGCACCCATGTCGCCGACGTCGGGGTCGAGGTCCTCGGCGATGTCGGTGCCGGGCGCGGGCGGGCGACCGCGCGCCGGGCGGACGGCCTTGTATCCGACGTTGCGCACAGTGCCGATCAGCGACTCGTACTCCGGGCCGAGCTTGGCGCGCAGCCGTCGCACGTGCACGTCCACGGTGCGGGTGCCGCCGAAGAAGTCGTAACCCCACACCTCCTGCAGCAGCTGGGCGCGGGTGAACACCCGTCCCGCGTGCTGCGCGAGGTACTTGAGCAGCTCGAACTCCTTGTAGGTCAGATCCAGCGGGCGCCCGCGCAGCCGCGCGGTGTACGTGCCTTCGTCGATCACCAGCTCGCCGAGGCTGATCTTGCCGACGTTCTCCTGGTTGGCCACGCCGCCGCGACGGCCGACGAGCAACCGCAGGCGGGCGTCGATCTCGGCGGGGCCGGTGCTCGGCAGCAGGATCTCGTCGAGGCCCCACTCCACGTTCACGGCGACCAGGCCGCCCTCGTTGACGACCGCGACCACCGGCACCGAGGTCCCGGTGGTGCCCAGCAGCCGGCACAACCCGCGGGCGGCGGCCAGATCAGTACGTGCGTCGACGATGGCGACGTCGGCGCTACCGGCCTCCAACAGCGAGGACACCTCGGTGGGCGCAGTCCGCACGGTGTGGGCGAGCAGCGACAGCGACGGCAGCACAGACTCGGGTTGGGGGTCGACGGTCAGTAGCAATAGATCCAACTGGCCCTCCAACAGCCATAGGGACCTCGCCTGGACAACGGTGTCGGTCGGTGACTTCCCAGATTCCTGCTCGACATACGGCCGTTACTCGGCCGACAGTTCACTAACGATAGCGCGCCACCTGCTGATTAGCTGAGCCGAACCGATCGATCGCCTCGCGGTGGGCAAGAATGTGCGGGTGCGCAAGCTGCTGATCGGTGCTGTGGCGGTCGCCGCCATCGTGGTCCTCGGGGCGGTCGGCGCCGACTTCGGCGGGGCGATCTACGCCGAATATCGGCTGGCCAGGAGCGTGCGCACGGCCGCCGACCTGCAGCATGACCCGTCGGTGGCGATCCTCGGGTTCCCGTTCAGCACGCAGGCCGCGGACCGCCGTTACGACGAGATCGAGATCCGGGCCAATGGCGTCGATCACCCCGTCGTCGGCAAGGTGTCATTGGAGGCGACGCTGCACGACATCGACCTCACCGACGCCTCGTGGCTGATCGGACCGGACGCGAAGTTGCCGGTCGGCAAGGCCGAGAGCCGCATCATCATCGACTCGACCCACCTGGGCCGGTTCATCGACATTCCGGACCTGCTGGTCGAGGCGCCGACGCGGGAGAGCAACGACGCCACCGGCGGCACCACGGAGTCGGGGATCTCGAGCAACCGGGGCGTGGTGTTCACCGGCACGCCGCGCAAGGCGGGCTTCGACGAGCGGGTCAGCATCGGCGTCGACCTCGAGGTGGCCGGGTCCGACCAGACGACGCTGGTGATGACGGCCACCGAGGTGCTGACCGGGCCGGGCACCGCCGACGAGGACGTGCCCGAGGACAAGCTGGACGCGGTGCTGGCCGCGTTCTCTGGGACCATCCCGGGCCAGAAGCTGCCGTTCAACCTACGGCCGACGGCGCAGGGCGCGCGCGGGTCCGACATCATCATCGAGGGCATCGCCGAGGGAGTAACCGCGTCGCTCGGTGAGTTCAATCAGGCATGACTGCCTCGTGGGTGTTGGTGATCACGGTGCTCGTCGCCGCGCTGGGGGTCGCGTACGTGATCGGACGGCTGATCACGCTGCGGGCGGGTTTGCTCAAGGCCAGCGAGGACGCCGCGAACGTCGACACCAGCGATCTGGGCCTGTCGGCGACCGGGCCGACGGTGCTGCACTTCACCGCGGAGTGGTGTGGGCCGTGCGCGGCGGTCCGCCGGGTGGTGGACCAGGTGTGCGAAGAGCTGCCGGGGACGGCGCATGTCGAGATCGACATGGACGCCAATCCGGAGGCGGCCCGGCGGCTTTCGGTCCTGTCGCTGCCCACCACGATCGTCTTCGACCGGGACGGCCGACCGCGCTACCGCACCCACGGCGTGCCGAAGGCCGCTGACCTGCGGTCGGCGCTGGAACCGCTGTTGGCTTGATCACCCTGTCGATTGGTAAGCTGTGCCGCGTGTCCGCCCGCCTCGAGCCGATGCTCACCAAGCGCCGCGCAGTCGATCTGTGCCGCGTTGCGGGTTGTTGCTGTTGTTGTTGTAGCTGCTGAGTAGCCGCGCTTCTTCGCGCCGCGCTCGGGAAGCGGATCGATCGGTCCGGCTCCCTTTCAGCCCCAACCATGAGACGCAACAGGAGCACGCCCATGTCGAGCAAGACCCAGACACCTGACCAGGTGGACGTTCGCGGACCCCGGTTCGCCGCGTGGGTCACCACCGCGGTGATCGTCGCGACGCTGCTGGTGTGGCCGCTCAGCCCCGTCGTATCCGCCACGCTGCTCGCCGCCCAGGCTGTGGTGTTCGCCCTCGGCGCGTGGCGCGGTCCGCGGCAGCACCCCTACGGACTGATCTTCGCCAAACTCGTCGCGCCGCGACTGGGCCCCGTCACCGACAAAGAGCCCACGCCGCCGCTGAAGTTCGCCCAGCTCGTCGGATTCGGCTTCGCGACGGTCGGCATGGCCGGTTTCGCGCTCGGCGTCCCGACGCTCGGCCTGATCGCCGCGGGCCTCGCGTTGGTGGCGGCCTTCCTCAACGCGGCCTTCGGCATCTGCCTGGGCTGTCAGATCTACCCCCTCGTCGCGCGTTTCCGGCGAACCATCACCACCCCTTCACCCGTATAGAACTTCGAACTCGAAGCAACCGAAAGGATCTCCTACATGGCACGCTCCGATGTCCTGGTCACAGTCGACTGGGCCGAGAGCAATCTCGACGCGCCGAACACCGTCTTCGTCGAGGTCGACGAGGACACCAGCGCCTACGAGGGCGGCCACATCGCCGGCGCCGTCCGCATCGACTGGAAGACCGAGCTGCAGGATCAGGTCAAGCGCGACTTCGTCGACCAGCAGCAGTTCTCGAAGCTGTTGTCGGACAAGGGTATTGCCAACGACGACACCGTGATCCTGTACGGCGGAAACAACAACTGGTTCGCCGCCTACGCCTACTGGTACTTCAAGCTGTACGGCCACGAGAACGTCAAGCTGCTCGACGGTGGCCGCAAGAAGTGGGAACTCGACGGCCGCCCGCTGTCGACCGACGTCGTGAAGCGCCCGGCGACCAGCTACACCGCCAAGGCGCCCGACAACAGCATCCGCGCGTTCCGCGACGAGGTGATCGCCGCGATCAACACCAAGAACCTCGTCGACGTGCGCTCCCCCGACGAGTTCTCCGGCAAGATCCTCGCGCCCGCGCATCTGCCGCAGGAGCAGAGCCAGCGGCCCGGGCATATCCCCGGCGCCATCAACGTTCCGTGGAGCAAGGCGGCCAACGACGACGGCACCTTCAAGTCCGACGAGGACCTGGCGAAGCTGTACGCGGAGGCCGGCCTGGACGGCGAGAAGGAGACGATCGCCTACTGCCGCATCGGTGAGCGTTCGTCGCACACCTGGTTCGTGCTGCAGGAACTGTTGGGACACAAGAACGTCAAGAACTACGACGGCAGTTGGACGGAATACGGCTCCCTGGTGGGGGCCCCGATCGAGTTGGGAAGTTGATATGTGCTCTGCACCTAAGCAAGGACTGACGTTGCCCGCCAGCGTCGACCTCGAGAAGGAGACGGTGATCACCGGTCGCGTCGTCGACGGGTCCGGTCAGGCCGTCGGTGGCGCGTTCGTGCGGCTGCTGGACAGCTCCGACGAGTTCACCGCCGAGGTCGTCGCGTCGGCCACCGGTGACTTCCGGTTCTTCGCCGCGCCGGGCACCTGGACGCTGCGCGCGCTGTCGAAGTACGGCAACGGCGACGCGGTCGTCGCGCCGTCGGGTGCGGGCATCCACGAGGTCGACGTCAAGGTCGCGTGACGCCAACGAGGCGAACGTGAGGCTGTCACAGCCTCACGTTCGCCGCCGACTAGACTCGGCGTCGTGGTCCTGTTCTACGAACTCCTTCTGGTGGCGGCCGTAGTGGTGATTACCTGGTTCGCGCTCTACGCGCTGTACCGGCTGATCACCGACGAGTCGTGACATCCGGCGACGAAGCAGTCGCGGCTGCGGCCGAGCGCGCGAAAACGACGGCCGCCCGCAACATTCCGGTGTTCGGCGATCTGCCGGCACCGTCTGACACGGCGAACCTCCGCGAGGGCGCGAACCTCAACGACGCGCTGCTGGCGCTGCTGCCGCTGGTCGGTGTATGGCGCGGCGAGGGCGAGGGTCGCGGCACCGACGGCGATTACCGGTTCGGTCAGCAGATCGTGGTGTCCCACGACGGCGGTGACTACCTGATCTGGGAAGCACGCTCGTGGCGGCTGACCGAGTCCGGCGAATACGACCAGCCCGCGCTGCGGGAGTCCGGCTTCTGGCGGTTCATCAACGATCCGGCCGATCCCACCGAGTCGCAGGCCATCGAACTGCTGCTTGCCCACTCCGCCGGTTACATCGAGTTGTTCTACGGGCGCCCGCTCACCCAGTCGTCGTGGGAGTTGGTCACCGACGCCCTGGCACGCAGCAAGTCCGGCGTGCTGGTCGGCGGCGCCAAGCGGCTGTACGGGATTGTCGAGGGCGGTGACCTGGCCTACGTCGAGGAACGCGTCGACGCCGACGGCGGGCTGGTCCCGCACCTGTCCGCGCGGCTGTCGAGGTTCGTCGGCTGATGCGGGCGCTGTGGTTCGCCGCGGGCGTCGCCGCGGCCGCGATCGTCGCCGGGTGTTCGTCCGAGCCGCCGGCCTCCGATGCGCCGTCGCCGGAACAGACCACCACGACGCAGGAGGCGCCCGCCGGGCACGGCTCGCTGGCGCAGTGCCTCAGCGAGCACGGTGTGCCCGCCGCGCCGGGGCCGGCCGGACCTCCGCCCGGCGTCGATCCCGACACCTGGCACGCGGCGATGGAGGCCTGTGCTTCGTACGCTCCCGGCCCCGCCGGCTAAGTCAGCACCGGCGCGCGGCCCGCGTCGGCCAGCCACGTCGTCTGCAGCCGCTCGAGCGTGCCGTCGGCGCGCAGCGCACCGACGATCGCCGACACGCACGGTGTCAGCGAGCTGCCCTTGTCGAGCACGAGCCCGAACTGTTCGGCAGTGTCCGAATCCGTCGGCAGCTGGCCCACCATCACACCGTCGCGCAGTTCCCCCGCGACGGTGAACGCCGTCGGCAGGTCGGCCACCAGCGCGTCGATCTCGCCGTTGTTGAGCGCCAGCTTCGCATCGCCGTTGGTGTTGTAGACCTCGACCGGCCGATCCCCGTCGACCGCCCTCGCCGCGGTCTGGCTGGTGGTGCCGACCTGCGCGCCGAGCCGGAGCGCCTTGAGGTCGGCGAGGCTGCGTACCCGCGCGGCGGGTGAGGATTTGACGGTCACCACGGCCTGGCTGACGTCGAAGTAGGGCGCGGAGAAGTCGACAGCCGCGCGACGCTGATCGGTGATCGACACCTGAGACAGGTTGGCGTCGAACATCTTCGGGCCCGCGACGATCGCTTCGCTGAACGGCACCCGGACCCACCGAACGTCCTCCGGCGCATAGCCGAGCCGGCCGGCGATCGCATACGCCACCGCCGCCTCGAAACCTTCGCCGTTGGCCGGGTTGTCGCCGATGAACCACGGCGGGTAGACGGGCTGGTCGGTGCCGAACGTGAAGACGCCGTCGTAGAGGGTGGCCAACCCGTTCTTGTGGCAATCCTGCGGCCGCGGCGCGGTGTACGGCGCAGCGGTCGGGGCGCAAGCGCTGAGGGCCAACAGGGCGGTCAGCACCATGCCGACCGTCCTGGCGATGTGCATGGGCCGCATCATGGCCCAGCACCGCGCGGCGACGCGAGAGATGGAACGCAACGGTTTGCTACCGATTCGGCTTCCGGTCGTTCGGCAGAAGATATGGGGCGGCCCCCGAGCCGTGTGTTCCTGGCGGACAAAACCGAGGGGCTCGGGGGCCGGGTGACTGCGGGGAATTCGCCAGCGCGCGCAGGCGCGAAGAGCCTCAGCTCATTCCCCTGGCGCTGCTAGCTCGCAGCCACCTCACAAGTCCATAAGTCACTCAAAATCTCGGACCACCTCCTCTCCTGTGTACGAGCGACGCTACCCGCGCACGCATGAGGCGACAACCGGTTTAGCGCTCAGCGATCGCGCAGGATCGCGGCGTCGACGAGTTCGGCGAATTCCGCCGCCAGTGGACTCGGCTCCAGAGCGGTGCCGTCGAGGGTGTGCACCCGCGCCGCCAGCGTGATGCTCGACACCAGCCAAACCCCTTGTGCGGTGCGCATATCCGCGGGTCGCAGTGACCGGTAGTCGCAGTCGTAGCCCTTGTTGCGGGCCACCTCGAAGAACGCCTGCTGGGTGGTGCCCCGCAGGATGGGGAACCACGGCGGCGGGGTGAAGAAGCCGAGCCGGCCGCCGGGCTCGGTCTCGGCGGCGATCACGACGGTCGAGCGCGGCCCTTCGAGGATCAGTCCGTCCGAGCCGACGAAGATGACGTCGCCGGCGCCGTGGCGTTCGGCGTGCCGCAGCGCGGCCATGTTGACGGCGTAGGACAGCGTCTTGGCGCCGGCCAGCAGCCACGGCATCTCGGTGGTGCCCTCGGCGGGCAGCCCACGCGCGAGCGTCATCGCGGCCAGCCCGTGCTGCCGCACGTCGGCGACCCGGGCGGGCAGCGGCCCGATCGTCGCGTACGCCGTCGCCGCGGAGCCGCTCTCCCGCCCGCGGCTGTAGACCAGGCGCAGCACGCCCTCGTCGCCGGTCCAGTTGTCGACCGCCAGCGCCACCGCCGCGCGCCAGCGCTCGAGATCGGGCGCGGGCAGCTCGGTCATCCGGGCGGACTGGGTGAGCCGGCTCAGGTGGCTCTCCAGCAGACACGGGCGGCCGTCGCGCACCAACAGCGTCTCGAAGATGCCGTCGCCGCGCACCGCCGCCAGATCGTCGGCGTGCAGCAGCGGCGCGGCGGGGTCGTGCAACTGCCCGTCCAGGGTGACCACGACAGCGGGTTCGCCAGCCATGGGCCCACAGCGTAGCCGCGGCACCACCTGCCCCGAACGTAGAGTTGACCTATGTCTGCTGCTGTCCCCGCACCCGAATCCGGACCCGACGCCGGCGCCGTGTGGCACCACGGCGATCCGCTCGGCGAGCAGCGCGCAGCCACCGACGCCGTGGTCGTCGTGGACCGCTCGCACCGCGCGGTGCTCACGCTGCGCGGCGCGGACCGCAAGAGCTGGCTGCACAGCCTGACCACCCAGCACGTCAGCGACCTGCCCGACGGCGCGGTGACCGAGAATTTGAGCCTCGACGGGCAGGGTCGTGTGGAAGATCACTGGATCCAGACCGAGCTCGACGGCGTCACCTATCTGGACACCGAACCGTGGCGGGGTGAGCCGCTGCTGGCCTACCTGCGCAAGATGGTGTTCTGGTCCGATGTCGCGGTCGAACCCGCCGATCTCGCCGTGTTGACGCTGCTCGGACCGCTGGTAGCCGACGCCGCGGTGCTGACCGCGCTCGGCGTCGACGCGCTGCCGGGCCCCGATACCGCGCTCGCGCTGCCCGACGGCGGATTCCTGCGCAGCCGCGGCGAGGCGGAAGTCGATCTCGTGGTGCCGCGTGACCAGACCGAGCAGTGGCGCCGGCGGCTGGTCGACGCCGGCGTGCGCCCGGCCGGCATCTGGACCTTTGAAGCGCACCGCGTGGCGACCCTGCAGCCGCGGCTGGGCGTCGACACCGACGAGCGGACCATCCCCCACGAGGTCGGCTGGATCGGGCCTGCGGTGCACCTCGACAAGGGCTGCTACCGCGGTCAGGAGACCGTCGCCCGCGTCCACAACCTGGGCAAACCGCCGCGCATGCTGGTGCGGCTGCATCTCGACGGGTCGGCCGACCGGCCTGCACCCGGTGCCCAGGTGCTTGCCGGCGGGCGCGTGGTGGGCCGGCTGGGCACGGTGGTGGACCACGTCGACGAGGGGCCGGTCGCGCTGGCGCTGCTGAAGCGGGGGCTGCCGGCCGACACCACGCTGGACGTGGACGGCGTGCCCGCGGTGATCGACGCCGACACCCTTCCCCCGCCGGACGCCGCGGGGGCCGGACGCCGCGCAGTCGAGCAGCTCCGGGGCGGCGCGCGGCCGTGATGAGGGCCTGCCAGCGCCGCGAGGCCCGGCACGGTAAGCTGTCGGCAGGACGAAAAAGACAGATCAGATCGGAGCCGCCTGCACATCGGGCCGCTCCGTTATTGCGCGAGGGGGTCCCCCCATGGGCCGCGGCCGGGCGAAGGCAAAGCAGACCAAGGTTGCTCGTGAGCTCAAATACAGCTCACCGCAGACCGACTTAAAGCGGCTTCAGCAAGAGCTGTCGGGCGCTTCCGAGAACGATCACCTCAACGGCACCGATCCGGTGGCCGACGAGTGGGTCGACGAGGACGACTGGCGTCGCTGACCCCTACAAGCGCGGCTGACCTCAGAAGCGCGGGTGTTGCCCCACGAGCTTGGCTCGGGGAGCGTCTTTTCCACCCTTCTTGATGGTGCCCAGAGTCCAGCAGTTGAGGTGCCGGGCAGTCAGGATGGCCAGCGCGCGATCGGTGTCCTCGGGCGCCACGACGGCGACCATTCCGACACCCATGTTGAAGGTCTTCTCCATTTCCGGGCGTTCGACCCTGCCGCGCTGCGCGATCATCGCGAACACCGGCGCGGGCGTCCATGTCCCGCGGTCGATCTCGGCGACCAGCCCGGGCGGCACGACGCGCTCGAGGTTGCCGGCCAGTCCGCCGCCGGTGACGTGGCAGAACGTGCGGACCTGCGTCTCGGCCGTCAGCGCCAGGCAGTCCTTGGCGTAGATGCGCGTCGGCTCCAGCAGCTCCTCGCCGAGGGTGCGGCCGAATTCCTCGACGTGTCCGGCGAGGTTCATCCGGTCGATCTCCAGCAGCACCTTGCGGGCCAGTGAGTAGCCGTTGGAGTGCAGGCCGGTCGAGGCCATCGCGATCAGCACGTCGCCGGGTTTGACCCGCTCGGGCCCGAGCACGTCGTCGGCCTCCACCACACCGACGCCGGTGGCCGAGATGTCGTAGTGGTCGGGCGCCATCAGCCCGGGGTGTTCGGCGGTTTCCCCGCCCAGCAGCGCGCAGCCGGCCATCACGCATCCGTTGGCGATACCGGCGACCAGTTCGCTGATCCGCTCGGGCACGGTGCGGCCCACCGCGATGTAGTCCTGCAGGAACAGCGGCTCGGCGCCGCACACCACGAGGTCGTCGACGACCATCGCGACCAGGTCGATCCCGACCGTGTCGTGCTTGTCCATGGCCTGGGCGACCGCGAGCTTGGTGCCCACCCCGTCGGTGGACGACGCGAGCACCGGTTCCCGGTAACCGCCGCGCAGGGCGAACATGCCGGCGAAGCCGCCGAGCCCACCACGCACCTCGGGCCGGGTGGCCTTCTTGGCGAGCGGTTTGAGAAGTTCGACGGCCCGGTCACCGGCTTCGATGTCGACCCCGGCCGATGCGTAGGAGATGCCGACTGGTTCGGCGCGTTCGGTCATCGCGATAAAGGCTACCGGGGAAGTCGTCACCGCGGTAAGCGTGTTCGGCGTTCGGCGCGCACGCGCCGTCCCGGTGTGACAGCGTGACCGGTCATGACACGCGGACACCGGTCACCGGCCCTGCTGGCGGTCGCGACGACGGCACTGCTCGGCCTCGCCGTCCCGTCACCGACGGCGTCGGCGACCCCCGGGACCGGCGTCGAGGCCAGGACCATCGCCCAGGCCACCGTCGACGGTGTCGACTACATCACCCGCGAGATCACGATCGCGCCCGGCGGCAGCACCGGCTGGCACTACCACGACGGCCAGGTGTACGGGCTCATCCGCGCCGGCACGCTGTCGCACGACGCGGCGACCTGCGCTTCTGACGGCGTCTACCCTGCCGGTGCGCCGATCACCGAAGCCAGCGGACCGGACCACGTCCACATCGGCCGCAACCTGGGTCCCGCCCCGCTGGTGATGTGGGTGCTCTACATCAACCCGGCGGGCACCCCGCTGTCGGTGGATGCGCCCGATCCCGGCTGCGGGTTTGCCTGAGGTCTAAACGGGCCATCCCGCAGGGGTGTCTGACGCGATTCGCTGCCTGGTGACCGGCGCAACCGGCTACATCGGTGGCCGGCTCATCCCTGCCCTGCTCGAGCGCGGCTATCAGGTGCGGGCGCTGGCGCGCACCCCGGACAAGCTCGCCGATGTGCCGTGGCGCGACCGCGTCGAGGTCGTCCAGGGCGACCTCGGTGACGTCGAGTCGCTGCGCCGGGCCTGCGACGGTGTCGACGTCGTCTACTACCTCGTGCACTCGATGGGCAGTTCCGACGACTTCGTGGAGGAGGAGTCCCGCTCGGCGCGCAACGTCGTCGAGGCGGCGCGGGGCGTGAAGCGGTTCGTGTATCTGGGCGGCCTGCATCCGGCGGGCGCCGACCTGTCTCCGCATCTGCGGTCGCGCACCGCGGTCGGCGACATCCTCATCGACTCGGGTATCGAGACGGTCGTGCTGCAGGCGGGCATCGTGATCGGTTCGGGCTCAGCCTCATTCGAGATGATCCGGCACCTGACCACGCGGCTGCCGGTGATGACGACCCCGAAGTGGGTGCACAACAAGATCCAGCCGATCGCGATCGACGACGTGTTGCACTACCTGAGTGAGGCGGCGACGGCGCCGGTCCCGACATCACGGACGTGGGACGTCGGCGGTCCTGACGTGTTCGAGTACGGCGAGGCGATGCAGGTGTACGCCGAAGTGGCCGGGCTGCGCCGCCGGACGATGATCGTATTGCCGTGGCTCACACCGAAAATTGCGAGCTGGTGGATCGGTCTGGTGACACCGATGCCCGCTGGCCTGGCAGCCCCGCTGATCGAGTCACTGGAATGCGATGCGGTGATGGGCGACCACGACGTCGACGACGTCATCGCCCCGCCGGCCGGCGGCCTGACGCCGTACCGGGATGCGGTCGTGACGGCGTTGCAGCGCGGCCCGCTGCCCAGCGATCCGCAATGGGCGCACGTCGGGCGTAACTAGGGCCTGCGCAGCGCCGACACGTTGTCGTTGTCGGAGTGCAGCGGCACACCGGTTTTCGCGGCGGTGGCGAGCATGTGCTCGATCACGTTCTTGCCCAACGCCGATTCCCCGGGCAGCTCGATCGGGTACTGGCCGTCGAAGCAGGCGCTGCACAACCGCGAGGCCGGCTGCTCGGTGGCGGCGATCATCCCGTGCTGCGAGATGTAGCCCAGGGTGTCGGCGCCGATCGCGTGCCGCACCGCCTCGAGCATCTCGCCCTGGTCCTCGACGGCGTTGGCGATCAGCTCGGCCGGGGTGGCGAAGTCGATGCCGTAGAAGCACGGCCACTTCACCGGTGGTGAGGCGATGCGCACGTGCACCTCGACAGCGCCGGCCTCCCGCAGCATCCGGATCAGCGCGCGCTGCGTGTTGCCGCGCACGATCGAATCGTCGACGACGATCAGCCGCTTGCCGCGGATCACTTCCTTGAGCGGGTTGAGCTTGAGCCGGATACCGAGCTGACGGATCGTCTGCGACGGCTGGATGAAGGTGCGGCCCACGTAGGCGTTCTTCATCAGGCCCTGGCCGTAAGGGATGCCGGACTCCTGCGCGTACCCGACGGCGGCCGGGGTGCCCGACTCCGGCACACCGATCACCAGGTCGGCGGGGACCGGTTTCTCGCGGGCCAACCGGCGGCCGATGTCGACGCGGGTCGCGTGCACCGAGCGGCCGGCCAGCGTGCTGTCCGGGCGCGCGAGGTAGACGTACTCGAAGACGCAGCCCTTCGGTTCGGGGTTGGCGAACCGGGTGGAGCGCACGCCGTCGGCGTCGATGGCCAGCAGTTCGCCGGGCTCGATGTCGCGGACGAACGAGGCGCCGACGATGTCGAGCGCCGCGGTCTCCGAGGCGACGACCCACCCGCGGTCCAGCCGGCCCAGCGACAGCGGCCGCACGCCGTACGGGTCGCGGGCCGCGTAGAGGGTGTTCTCGTCCATGAAGGTCAGGCAGAACGCGCCGCGCACGGTCGGGAGCAGTTCGAGCGCCGCCTGCTCGAGCGTCGCGTCGGCGGCGCCGTGGGCGAGCAGCGCGCCGAGGATGTCGGAGTCCGTCGTCGCGGCTGGTGCACCGCGCGTGTCGAGCAGGCCCGCCTCGCGGGCGCGGGCGGCCAGTTCGGCGGCGTTGACGAGGTTGCCGTTGTGGCCGAGCGCCACCCCGGTGCCCGCCGAGGTGTTGCGGAACACCGGCTGGGCGTTCTCCCACGTGGTGGACCCGGTGGTCGAGTAGCGGCAGTGCCCGATCGCGACGTGGCCCTCCATCGCGGCCAGGGTCTGTTCGTCGAAGACCTGGCTGACCAGCCCGAGGTCCTTGAACACCAGCACCTGCGAGCCGTCCGCGACAGCGATGCCCGCCGCTTCCTGGCCGCGGTGCTGCAGCGCGTAGAGGCCGTAGTAGGTGAGCTTGGCGACCTCTTCACCCGGCGCCCAGACGCCGAAGACACCGCATTCTTCGCGGGGTTCCTGAGAGGGGTCACTTACGCAAGCGTCGGTGTCGGCGGGCTGCGGGCCGGTCACGGTATGGCTGCTCCCATGGCGAGGTGGGTAGACCGCCTCAGTCTACGGGCAACGCAGGTCGAGGACGGAATTCGCGGAAAGTGTCGTCGAGCCGGTTCAACACCGCACGGCAGCCGTTCATTTCCTGCCCTACCCTGCGATTTCGGTGCGCTTCCGATCGGTCAACGATCGCTGGTGCACCGAAATCGCACGTGGGGGGCGTGTGGCGAAGCTAACCCTCCAGCTCGACCAGCGGCAGCCAGGACCCGATCTCGGCGGCACGCGACCCCGACAGCGCGACCCGGTCCGCAGCGTCGTCGAGCGACAGCAGCCCGGTGGCGAGCAGCAGCCACGTCCGCGGGTCCGTCTCCACCACATTGGGCGGGTTTCCGCGCCGATGCGCGGGCCCTTCGATGCACTGCACGGCGATGAACGGCGGCACCCGCACCTCGACACTGGAACCGGGGGCGACGGCCGCGAGCGTGCGGGCGGTCAGCCGGACCGCGTCGGCGATCGCGGGGCGTGCCGGCTCGGGTTGCTGCGGGTCGCGCAGCCAGTCGGCGACCGCCAGCACCGCGGCGCGGGTCTTCACCGGATCGGCACCATGACGGGCGGGCATACCTTACTGTCTCAAAGTGTTCGTCGATCGCCACAAACCGCCGTACAAAGCGGCGGGCGCGGTGTTCGTGATCATCGCGGTGGTGGCGGCCGTGCTGATCTATCTGCAGTTCCGCGGCGAGCTCGCGACCAAGACCCAGGTGACTTTGCTGTCGGCGCGCGCCGGGCTCGTCGTCGAACCGGGCGCGAAGGTCACCTTCAACGGCGTGGAGATCGGCCGCGTCGGGCGGATCGCGGTCGCCGGCGGCGACGACGACCGCGCCCGGCTCACCCTCGACGTCGACCCGCGCTACCTGGACCGCATCCCGGCCAACGTGACCGCCGAGATCCGTGCCACCACGGTGTTCGGCAACAAGTACATCTCGTTCACTTCGCCCGCCGACGCGTCGCCGCAACGGATCGCCCCCGGCGACGTGATCCAGGCGGTCGCCGTGACGACCGAGTTCAACACCGTCTTCGAAACCGTCACCGCGCTCGCCGAACAGGTCGACCCGATCAAGCTCAACCAGACGCTGACCGCCGCGGCCGAGGCGCTGACCGGGCTGGGCGACCGGTTCGGCCGGTCGCTGCTCGACGGCAACCAGATCCTCGGTGACCTCAACGCGCGCATGCCCGATATCCGCGCGGACACGACGCTGCTGGCCGACCTCGCCGGCGTCTACGCCGGTGCGTCGCCGGATCTGTTCGACGGCCTCGGCGACGCGGCCACCTCCGCGAGCACCCTCGACGCGCAGCGCGCCGACGTCGACGCCACGCTGATGAAGGCGCTGGGTTTCGCCGACGACGCCGCCGGAACCTTCGAACGCGCCGGGCCGTACCTGGTGCGCGGCGCGGCGGACCTGGTGCCGGTGTCACAGTTGCTCGACGAGTACCGCGCCAACATCTTCTGCTCGATCCGCAAGTTCCACGAGGTTCAGCCGCGGGTGGCGAAAACCCTTGGTGGCAACGGCTATTCGCTCACCGGCGGCGGTGGCCTGCTGGCCGGCGGCGGGAATCCCTACATCTATCCCGACAATCTGCCGCGGGTCAACGCCCGCGGGGGCCCCGAGGGCCGGCCCGGCTGCTGGCAGGACATCAGCCGCGACCTGTTCCCGGCGCCGTACCTGGTGATGGACACCGGCGCGAGCATCGCTCCCTACAACCACCTCGAACTCGGCCAGCCGATGTTCATCGACTACGTCTGGGGCCGGCAGGTCGGAGAACTCACCATCAACCCGTGACCGTCACTGCGGGAAGCCGAACAGTTTGACCACCCCGTGGTCTCGGCCGGCGGCGTAGCCGCCGTCGACCGCGATCGCCTGGCCGGTGACGAATGATGCGTCCGGGGACACGAGAAACGCTGCGACGGCGGCGATCTCGTCGGGCCTGCCGCGCCGCTGCAGTGCGTGCTCCTCGGTGATGGACCGCAGCGGACCCGCCATCCCGTCGAGGCCCATCACGCTGTCGAGCATCGGGGTGTCGATGAAGCCGGGGCAGATCGCGTTCGCGCGGATGCCGCTGGGTCCGTAGTCGAGCGCGATGTTCTTGGTCAGCAGCACCACCCCGCCTTTTGGCGGCGTTGTAACTGCTGCCGCCCGCGGTGCCTTCCAGGCCTTCGACGCTGGCCAGTGTGACCAGCGAGCCGCGTTCACCCGCCAGCCGCGGCTGGTCGATCATCGCGGCCAGCGCGGCCTTGGCGACCAGGAACGTGCCGGTGAGGTTGACCCCGATCACCCGGTCCCACTCTGCGCGGTCGAGCAGGTGCACCGGCCCGCCGCCGGCGACGCCCGCGCAGTGCACGACGCCGTCGAGACGGCCGGGCACCGCGGCGAACACCGCGCCGACGGCGTCCTCGTCGGTGATGTCGGCGTGGACGAAGGTGAAGCCGGCACCGAGCGGCGCGGCCGGTTCGGCGATGTCGGCGCCGACGACCGTGCCGCCCTCAGCGAGAAGGCGTTTGGCCGTGGCCAGTCCGATCCCCGACGACGTACCGGTCACGACGAAGGCGCGGCCCTGCGCGCGGTCTGTGCTCACGTCGAGGACTTTAGGCGGCGCTGGACCGCCAGCGCGGCCAATGCGGCGGCCTCGTTGGTCGCCAGGTGCGCGAGCATCGGCGCCAGCAGGCTGCCCGAGCGCGCGTGCAGCCAGCCGAACGCCCAACCGCCGACCCCGGTGACGAGCACGGTGCCCAGCACCGGGTTTCGGGTGATGCGCGCGTCCATGATGTGCCACAGGCCGAACGCCACCGCCTGCAGAAGCCGCCCGGCAGGCGGCTGAAACGCCGACTCGGCGGTGATCCCCAGCGTGGCACGGTAGGCGACCTCCTCGGGCCAGACCGTGCCGAGCGGGATGTCGAGCAGCATCCAGCGCACCGGGTGCGGGGGTAAATCGCGTGCGGCCATCCCGCGGCGCATCGACGGAACGGCGGTCGTCGCCGCGACGCCGAGCGCGATCACCGCGCCGGCGGCCAGGCCGTGGCGCAGACCCGACCACACCGCGGGCGGGCGCAGCCCCAGCGGTGGGCGGGCCGCCGCGTACAGGGCGGTGCCCAGCGCCGCGTTGGGGATGGGGTGGAAGCGCACCCGGGGCGCGACGAAACTCCAGCCGACCAGCGCGACGGCGACAGCGGCGGCACGAAATTTGGTGGCTCTCATCAGTATTCGGGTCCGTTCTCGGCTTCGGTCTTCTGCAGGGCGATGCGGATGCGTTCGGTGTCCTCGGGAGTCCAGCCGGCAGGTGGTGCGACGGCGGCCCAGCCGTCGAGCACGAAATCGCCGTAGTTGTGGCCGTGCCCGCCCGGCACCGAACTCGCGTTCGTCATGTCGGCGGCGACCTGCCAGAACGTCACGATCGGATACCACCGCATGGAACTCGTGCGGTCCCGGCCGGGCGGTTCGCGCAGCCAGTCCGGCCGGTTGAACAGCAGATCCTGTGACCACCACACGATCGGATCCGACGAGTGTTGCAGGAACAGCACGCGGGTGCCCTGCCACGGCGCGGCGGTGTCGGCGGCGATCTCCGCCGAATCGTTGCCCTGCGAGAACCGCACGGTGCGGCCGTTGTCGTAGCGCGGTTCGACCTCCGGTGTGCCCGGATCGCGCCGTTCGGTGATCGCCTTCCACAGCGGGCTGGCGTTCGGCGGACCCACCCACAGCACCGACGAGAACCCCATCCGCGAGATGTCGGGCAGCCAGTCGAAGGCGCCCTGGCCGGCCATCGAGCCCAGACTCTCGCCGTAGAGCACCAGCTTCGGGCGGCGGTCCGGCGGAAGCTGTTCCCAGCGTTGATGAATCGCGTCGATCATCATGCGGCCGGATTCCATCGACTTCTGCTGGTCGCCGAGGAAGGAGATCCAACTCGGCAGAAACGAGTACTGCGCACCGACCAGCGCCGTGTCGCCGTTGTACATCATCTCCAGCGCGCGGGCCGCCACCGGATTGATCCAGCCGGTGCCCGTCGTCGGGACGATCACCAGCAGTTCGCGGTCGAACGCGCCGGTGCGCTCGAGTTCGGACAGCAGTACTGCCATGCGCTGCTCGTCGGTCTCGGCGGTCTGCAACCCCACGTACACCCGGATCGGCTCCTCGGCCGGGGTGCCGTTGATCTCGGTCAGTTCCTCGGCGCTCGGCCCGCTGGCCACGAAGTTCCGGCCCTGAAATCCCAGCGTGTCCCAGGCGGCGAAAGATGCTGGGCTGCCGGATCTTTCCGGTGCGAGCGGCTGGACGACACCTTCGGCGGTGGTGGTGTTCTGCGGCTGGAACACCCGGTTGGCCCCGGCCAGGAAGCCGCGCACCAGCACGCCGTTGATCAGGGTGATCGCCAGGACGACGACGATGGCGGTCCCGATGAACAACGCGACCTCGTCGTGCAGTCGCCAGCGCCGGATCAGGTAGCGGGCCATGGTTTTGATGAGGTCGATCAGCAGGCGGGTGATCGCCACGCACACCGCGCCGACCAGCAGGGCCACGATCAGCGTGCGCAGGTATCCGAGGGTGGCGGGGCCTTCCATGCCCATCACCGACGACACCTGCCGCTGCCAGGCAGCCGCCGGGACCAGCATCAGCACGCTGGCGCCGATCGATCCCGCGACCGCGGCGGTCTTGAGCACCGTCAGCACGGTTCTCGACGGCGGCCACCAAGGGCGGCGCCGTAAGACGAAGCGGCGCAACATCCGTCCGGCGAACACGCCGATGCCGTAGCCGATCGCGGCGTTGATGCCGCCGATCAGGCCGGCGAACAACCAGTCCCGCGGCAGCAGTGACGGGGTCAGTGACAGGCAGAAGAACAGCGCGCCGAAAGCCATCCCGACGAAGTCGAGTCGGACCAGGCTCCACGCCCAGGCGTATAGCGAATGTCGTTGTGTGGTGTGCCCACTCACCCGAACAACCCGGGAAGCACGCCCTCCGACGTGTTTCTCAGGTCCTCCAGCGTGACGGTGAACTGGCCCTGCACCTCGACGGCGTCGCTGGCGGCGTCGACCACGCCGATCCGCGTGGCCGGCAGTCCCCTGGCCTCGCACATGGCACGGAACCGGCTCTCCTCGGTGCGGGGCACGGCGACCAGCACCCGGCCCGCCGACTCGGAGAACAAGAAGGTGAACGGGGCTGTGCCTTCTTGCCAATCTTCGGGAAGCACGATGCGGCAACCGGTTTCGCCGCGCAACGCCGCCTCCACCACGGCCTGGATCAGGCCGCCCTCGGACAGGTCGTGGGCGGCCGAGACCAGCCCATCGCGCGAGGCCGAAGTCAGCACGTCGGCGAGCAGCTTCTCGCGGGCGAGGTCCACCTTCGGCGGCACGCCGCCGAGGTGGTCGGCGGTCACCTGCGCCCAGATGGACCCGTCGAACTCGTCGCGGGTGTCGCCGAGCAGCAGCAACGTCTCGCCCGGTTCGTCGCCGAAGCCGGTGGGGATGCGGCGCTTGACGTCGTCGATCACCCCGAGCACACCCACGACGGGCGTCGGCAGGATCGCGGTGGTGCCGGTCTGGTTGTAGAAGCTGACGTTGCCGCCGGTGACCGGAATACCCAGCGCGGCAGCACCATCCGCCAGACCACGGACGGCCTGGCTGAACTGCCACATCACCCCGGGGTCCTCCGGGGAGCCGAAGTTCAGGCAGTTGGTGACCGCGACCGGGGTCGCGCCGGTCACCGCGACGTTGCGGTACGCCTCGGCGAGCGCCAGCTGCGCCCCGGTGTACGGGTCGAGCGCGGTGTAGCGGCCCGACGCGTCGGTCGAGATCGCGATGCCCCGGCCGGTGGTCTCGTCGACCCGCAGCACGCCACCGTCGGCGGCCTCGGCCAGCACCGTGTTGCCCCGCACGTAGCGGTCGTACTGTTCGGTGATGAACGCGCGGCTGCACAGATGCGGACTGCCCAGCAGCGCAAGCAGAGTCGCCTTGAGTTCGGCGCCGGTCTGCGGGCGTGGCAGCTTCGCCGAGGTGTCGGCGTTCAGCGCGTCCTGCGTCTCGGGTCGCTGCACTGGGCGCTGGTAGACCGGGCCTTCGTGCGCGACCGTGCGGGGCGGCACATCGACGACGGTCTCGCCGTGCCAGGTGATCTGCAGCCGGTCGCCGTCGGTGACCTCACCGATCACGGTGGCCAGCACCTCCCACTTGCGGCAGACCGCGAGGAACTTGTCGACGTTGTCCGGCGTGACCACCGCGCACATGCGTTCCTGCGATTCGCTCGACAGGATCTCCGCCGGGGTCATGTTCGCCGCCCGCAGCGGAACGGCGTCCAGCTCGATGCGCATGCCGCCGTCGCCGGCCGATGCCAACTCTGATGTGGCACAGGACAATCCGGCCCCGCCGAGGTCCTGGATGCCGACCACCAGATCGGCGGCGTACAACTCGAGGCAGCACTCGATGAGCACCTTCTCCATGAACGGGTCGCCGACCTGCACGCTGGGCAGCTTCTTGCGGCCGGGGCCCGATCCCTCGTCGCCGCCGAACGTCTCCGACGCCAGCACGCTCACGCCGCCGATGCCGTCGAGGCCGGTGCGCGCGCCGAACAGGATGATCTTGTTGCCGGTGCCGGACGCGAACGCCAGGTGCAGATCCTCCTTGCGCAGCACGCCGACGCACAGCGCGTTGACCAACGGGTTGCCGCCGTAGGACGCGTCGAACACGGTCTCGCCGCCGATGTTGGGCAGCCCCAGCGAGTTGCCGTAGCCGCCGATACCGCGCACCACGCCGTCGACGACGCGGCGGGTGTCGGGCGCGTCGGCCGCACCGAACCGCAACTGGTCCATCACCGCGACCGGCCGCGCGCCCATCGCCATGATGTCGCGCACGATGCCGCCGACGCCGGTGGCCGCGCCCTGGTACGGCTCGATGTAGGAGGGGTGGTTGTGCGACTCGACCTTGAACGTCGCCGCCCAGCCGTCACCGATGTCGACGACGCCGGCGTTCTCCCCGATGCCGGCCAGCATGGTCTTGCGCATCTCCTCGGTGGTGGTCTCGCCGAAGTAGCGCAGATGCACCTTCGAGGACTTGTAGGAGCAGTGCTCGCTCCACATCACCGAGTACATCGCCAGTTCGGCGTCGGTGGGCCTGCGGCCGAGGATCTCGCGGATGCGCTGGTACTCGTCGTCCTTGAGGCCGAGTTCGCGGAACGGTTGCGGCTGATCGGGGGTGGCGGCGGCCCGCTCGACGGTGTCTGTCTGGGAAGTGAGCTCCGACGTCACGAGGACAGTCTAGGTTGCGACCTGCTGAACGCGTGTGCCGCCGCGGGCGCCGTCGCGCCGTGCACGACGACGCTGCCCAGCACCACCAGCACCATGATCAACAGCACCTCGGCCTCCGCCGCGCCGGTCAGCACGTTGAACGCCAGCAGGCCGAACACGATCGACGTGGTGCCGCGCGGCCCGAGCCAGCCGACCAGCACCCGCTCCGGCCAGGAGAACGGTGATCCGAGCAGCGCGAGCAGCGTCGGCAGGAGCCGCACGACCGTCAGCGCGAGCAGGCAGTACAGCACCATCGACCAGGTCACGCCGAGCGTCAGCGCCAGCACCGCCGTCGCGCCGATGACGAACCACATCACCACGGTGAGCAGGTAGCCGATGTCGTCGACCAGCGCGAGCTCGTCGTGAATCGACGGCGACCGCCGCAGATAGTGGAACGCGATGCCGCAGACGAACGCGGCGACGAACCCGTTGCCGTCGACCGCCGAACTCAGCCCGAAGGCCAGCACCGGCGCGGCGACCAGGATCATCCGCTTGCTGCGGTCGGTCATCGCGCCGCGTCGCTCGGCCAGGTTGGTCAGCAGCGCGAGCACCGCGCCGACCGCCAGACCCACCAGGATCGCCTTGACGGCCTGCGGCAGGGCCGACGCGAGCGCCTCCATCGGCGTCGCGGCGTGCGACCGGTCGCCGGCGAGAGCCAGCGCGAAGATGAACAGCGGCGAGATGATGCCGTCGTTGTAGCCGGCTTCGACGTTGAGCACGTCGCGCACCCGCTCGGGCACGCGGTGGTCGCGCAGGATCGACGCGGCAGGCGCAAAGTCGGTCGGCACCACGATGCAGGCGAGCACCAGCAGCACCGCCCATGGAACCCCGGGCAGCAGCCACAACCCGAGCGCCACGGCTGCGGCCAGGCTCAGCGGCATCGCGATGAACAGCACCCGCATCGCGGCGCGCGGTTCGCGGCCGAACAGCCCGCCGCGGATGTCGGTGGCGTCGACGAAAAGCAGGATCGCCAGGATGATCTCGGCGATGTGCTGGGCGACCTCGGTGTTCAGCGATTCGGCGAGCCCGTCGCGGGTGGTGAAACCGACCGCGATGCCCGCCAGCACCAGCACCATGGGCGCGGTCAGCCGCCACCGCTCCAGGTGCTTGGCACCCAGCGCCCAGGCGGCCAGCACCGCGGAGACCGCGATCAGTGAGAGCAGCACGCCGCTGATCTTTCCAGCGGCCGCTACCGGGTGCCGCTAGGGATGATCGGCGGGTGCGACGCAGAACGCGTTGCCGTCGGGGTCGGCCAGCACCACCCAGGCGAAGTCGCCCATGCTGTGCCTGCCGGTCTCGGTGGCGCCGAGTCCGACGAGGCGTTCGACTTCGGCCCCGACGTCGGCGGCACCGAAGTCCAGGTGCACACGGTTCTTGCCGGGTGTCGGGTCGTCGACCTTCTGGAAGGCCAACCCGGGACCGTTCGGCAGATCGACGATCACGAAAAAGCCTGGCGCCAAAGGGTTCAGCTGCCCGCCCAGGGCGGTGGCCCACCACTGGGCGAGCGTGTCGGGGTCGGTGGTGTCGACGGTGATGTTCACGGCGGCGAGGGTCATGGCGCCGACCCTAGATCATCGCGGTGACAGAAAAGCCGCGAGCGCGGCGGCGTAGGCGGCGACGTCCGCGGCGCCCATCACCTCGCGCGCGGAGTGCATCGCCAGCTGCGGTGCGCCGACGTCGACGGTCGGGATGCCGGTGCGCGCGGCGGTCATCGGCCCGACGGTCGACCCGCACGGCAGGTCGGCGCGGTGCTCGTAGCGCTGTAGCGGCACCCCGGCCTGCGCGCAGGCCAGCGCGAACGCCGCGGCGGTGCGGCCGTCGGTGGCGTAGCGCAGGTTCGGCTGCACCTTGAGCACCGGTCCGCCGTTGACCTCGATGAGGTGCCCGGGCTCGTGGCGGTCCGGGTAGTTGGGGTGCGTGGCGTGCGCCATGTCGCCGGAGGCGACCATCGAGTCGGGCAGCCGGCGCAGGAACTCCTCGCGGCCGCCGCCCTGGGCCAGCGTGATGCGCTCGAGGACAGTCAGCAGCAGATCGGACTGCGCACCGTGGTCGGACTGCGAACCGACCTCCTCATGGTCGAACAGCACCAGCACCGGCAGGAACCGTTCGGGCGCGGCGGTCAGAAACGCCTCCAGCCCGGCGTAGCAGGTGGCCTGGTTGTCCAGCCGCGGGGCGCTGACCAGATCACGTTCGGCGCCGACGAGCCGCGACGGCGTCAGGTCGTGGGTCATCAGGTCCGCCCCGAGCACGTCATTGGCCGCGACCCCGGCGTGCCCGGCGACGAAGTCGAGGAACGAGCGGGACCCGCCGCCGGTCCCCCATACCGCGTTGACGTGGCGTTGCGGGTTGAGTTCGACGGCCTTGCGGTCCTCGGCGAGGTGGATGGCCAGCTGCGGGACCCGCAGGATCGGTTCGTCGATCCGGATCAGGCGGTGCTCGATGCCGTCGTCTTTGCGCACCGAGAGCCGGCCGCTGACACCGAGGTCACGGTCCAGCCACGAGTTCAGCCATGCCCCGCCGTAGGGCTGCAGCGCGACGACCTGCCAGCCGGCCACGAACCGGTCGGGGTGCTGTTTGACGCGGAGGTTGGGGCTGTCGGTGTGCGCGCCGACGATCCGGAACGGGCCGGTGCGGTTCGGGGCGTCGGTCCGCCAGGCGATCAGGGAGCCGGCCCGGATGACGAAGAAGTCGCCGTGCGTCGGCCATCCGTCGGCTTCGGACAGCTCGCGGAAACCGGCCGCGCGGAGCCGGTTCGCGGCGGTCTCGCATACGTGGAACGGCGAGGGCGACGCGTCGATGAACTCGCAGAGGTTATGGGGGCTAGCTGCCATCTATTCATCTTTACGGGTCGAATCAAGATCGGTGGCGCTAGGGTCGTTTTGTGCCCGAGATCCAGCCTCAACCCGTGCTTGCGCCGCTGACGCCGGCCGCCGTCTTTCTGGTGGCGACGATCGTCGACGGGCAGGAGGCGGTGGTGCACGACGCGCTGCCCGACATCTCGGGTCTGGTGCGGGCCATCGGTTTCCGCGATCCGGCCAAGCGGCTGTCGGCGATCACCTCGATCGGGTCGCACGCGTGGGACCGGTTGTTCTCCGGACCGCGGCCCGCCGAACTGCATCCGTTCCGCGAGATCAGCGGCGGGCGTCACCACGCTCCGGCCACCGACGGCGATCTGCTGTTCCACATTCGCGCCGAGTCGATGGACGTGTGCTTCGAGCTGGCCACCAGACTGGCCGAGGCGATGAGCGGTGCCATCGAGATCGTCGACGAGACACACGGGTTCAAGTTCTTCGACAACCGCGATCTGATGGGGTTCGTCGACGGGACCGAGAACCCGGACGGTGCGCTGGCCCGCTCGGCCACCCAGATCGGCGATGAGGACCCCGATTTCGCCGGCGGCTGCTATGTGCACGTGCAGAAGTACGTGCACGACATGTCGGCGTGGAACGCGCTGTCGGTGGAGGAGCAGGAGCGGGTGATCGGCCGCACCAAGCTCGACGACATCGAACTCGACGACACGGTCAAACCGGCCAACTCGCACGTCGCGCTGAACGTGATCGAGGACGACGACGGCAACGAGCTCAAGATCGTGCGGCACAACATGCCGTTCGGCGAGATCGGCAAGGGCGAGTTCGGCACCTACTACATCGGTTATTCGCGGACCCCCTCGGTGACCGAGCGGATGCTGCAGAACATGTTCATCGGCGACCCGCCGGGCAACACCGACCGCATCCTGGACTTCTCCACCGCGCTGACCGGAAGCCTGTTCTTCACCCCCACCGTCGACTTCCTCGACGACCCACCGCCGCTGCCGGATTCGGCCGCTGACGATCAGTCGGTGCCCGTGTCCGCTCCTCCCGCATACCAGGGCTCACTCGGTATCGGCAGCTTGAAAGGAACCCGCTGATGAACAACCTGTACCGCGATCTGGCACCGGTCACCGAGCAGGCCTGGACAGAGATCGAGCAAGAGGCGACGCGAACGTTCAAGCGCCACATCGCCGGTCGGCGCGTGGTCGACGTCAGCGAGCCCGGCGGCCCAGTGACCGCGGCCGTCAGCACCGGGCATCTGCACGACATCGTGCCGCCCGGCGACGGTGTGGTCGCCCACCTGCGGGAGGCCAAACCGCTGGTGCGGCTGCGGGTGCCGTTCACCGTGACCCGCACGGCGATCGACGACGTGGAGCGCGGGTCGCAGGACTCGGACTGGGACCCCGTCAAGGACGCGGCCAAGAAGTTGGCCTTCGCCGAGGACCGGGCGATCTTCGAGGGTTACGAGGCAGCGTCGATCGAGGGCATCCGCGGGTGCAGTTCGAATACCGCGCTGGCGCTGCCCGACGATGCGCGCGACATTCCGGACGTGATCTCGCAGGCACTTTCGGAGCTGCGACTGTCCGGTGTCGACGGCCCCTACTCGGTGCTGTTGTCGGCCGACGTGTACACGAAGGTCAGCGAGACGACCCAGCACGGCTATCCGATTCGCGAGCATCTCAACCGGCTCGTCGACGGGGACATCATCTGGGCGCCGGCGATCGACGGGGCGTTCGTGTTGTCCACCCGCGGAGGCGATTTCGACCTGCAGCTGGGCACCGACGTGTCAATCGGATATCAGTCCCATGACGCGGCCACGGTGCAGCTGTATCTGGAGGAGACGCTGACGTTCCTGTGCTACACGTCGGAGGCCTCGGTCGCCCTGACGCCTTGAGCGCAGTTGGCGCCTGCATCTAGGGCGTGTCTGACAAAGGTTTCAGGTGTTATGCCTGAGGCTTGAGAGATGTCACGGTTTCAGTTGCTCTCCGATGAGCAGTGGTCGTTGATCGAGGACCTGCTACCTGCTCCGACGGGTAAGCCAGGCAGGCCTTTTCGGGATGCTCGGTCAATGGTGGAAGGCATCATCTACCGGTACCGGTGTGGAATCGCCTGGCGTGATGTTCCCGAGGCGTTCGGACCGTGGCAGACGATTTGGACCTGGCATCGCCGGATGAGCGCTGATGGGACCTGGGACGCGGTGCTGACCCGACTGCTCTCGGCAGCCCACGCCGCCGGGATCATCGACTGGTCGGTATCGGTGGACTCCACGATCGCCCGCGCCCATCAACACGGCACGAACCTCACTCGCCACACAGGGGGCTGGGTCGAATTACACGAATCCGCGCATCGAGCCGCCTGACCACGGCATCGGCCGCTCTCGCGGGGGTTTGACCAGCAAGATTCATCATCTCGTCGACGGCCGTGGACGCCCGCTGGTGGTGTTGGTCTCGCCCGGTCAGGCCAACGACGCGCCGGTTTTCGAGCACCTGCTGGCCCATCTGCGGGTACCCCGACTCCGCGGTGGTTCGGCACGAACCCGACCCGACCGAGTGCGCGGCGATAAGGCGTACTCGAGTCGCGCCATCCGCGCTGAGCTGCGTCGTCGCGGGATCGTCGCGGTGATCCCACAACCGTCCGACCAGATCGCCCACCGCCAACGCCGAGGGTCACGCGGTGGACGGCCACCAGCGTTCGATACCGCGGACTACAAGAGCCGCAACGTGATCGAACGAGGCTTCAACACCACCAAGCAGTGGCGCGGCCTGGCGACCCGCTACGACAAACTCGCAGTCGTCTACCGCGGCGCAGCAGTCCTACGGGCCATCACCCTCTGGCTGCCACATTTATCAGACACGCCCTAGCTGGGATTCTGCAACTCTGCCTCTAGGCGGTGCACAACGCGATCGTCGGCCAGCTCCTCGCGCGCTTCGGGATGCTGCCAATAGAACCGCAGCACCTCGCCGAGCGCGTGGCCTCCCGGGGTGTACCAGCTCGCGGGAAGTTCTCGTGTGCGTCCGTCCGCGGTGAGGATGTAGATGGCTCCGCTGGCCTGGCGCGTATCCGGCTTCCTGTCGACGACGTCCGTTACTTCGTCCCAGGATCGCTCCTGAGTGGTCATCGTGGTTGCTGTCTCGATGCCTTGCACAGTCATTCGGAGATAACTCGTCCCGCGAGCCCTGAATATCTGGCGCAGACTGAACACACCTACCAAGGCTCCAACGGCGCAAGTACCCACGAGGAAACGTCCGTACCCGCGCGGCGGACGGATATCAAGCATGTCGAGCGGCGCGAAGACGGCATAGCACACCATCGCCACGAACCCGGCGACGCTGGCAGCGACGAGAAGGCGGTCCAGTCTGCGATCCGGCCGAACCGTTGTTCCAAAGTTCTCGACATCGATCCGCGGCGATACTTTTCGAGTCGCGACGAGGACGAACAGGGCTGCCAATCCCAGGAGACAACCGGCGGCCCCCATGGCCACGACGGCCGACAGATACTGTGCGCGTTCGGCGAAGATGAATACCCAAGCGAAGCAGAACAGTCCGAACGGGCCGAGCACAATGCCCAAGAACCCGGCGGCTATTGCGGGCTTCGTTGGCATCGACGCCAACCTAACACCGCCGCAGCGGCCCCCCGCGCATCAAATTCGCGCGCTCGCGCGAGTTACAGAGAGAGTTAGGCGCTCAGGACGCCGTCGAGTGCCGAGTAGAACAGGCCCAGGCCGTCGTCGGAGGGCCCGGTCAGCGCCTCGGTCGCGTGCTCGGGGTGTGGCATCAGGCCGACGACGCGGCGGTTGGCCGAGCTGACGCCCGCGATGTTGCGCTGTGAGCCGTTGGGGTTGTCGCGGTAGCGGAACACGATGCGGCCCTCGCCCTCGAGCTCGTCGAGCACCTTGTCGCTGGCCACGTACCGGCCCTCACCGGACTTCAGCGGGATCAGGATGTCGGCGCCGGGCTCGTAGCGCGAGGTCCACGCCGACTCGTTCGACGCCACCTCCAGCCAGATGTCGCGACACACGAAGTGCAGGCCCGCGTTTCGGGTCAACGCTCCCGGCAGCAGACCGGTCTCGCACAACACCTGAAAACCGTTGCAGATCCCCAACACTGGCATGCCCTGCTCGGCGGCCCGGACGACCTCGCCCATCACCGGCGCGAACTTCGCGATCGCACCGGCGCGCAGGTAGTCCCCGTAGGAGAAGCCACCGGGCACCACGACGGCGTCGACCTTCTTCAGGTCGGCGTCGGCGTGCCACAGCGCGACGGCCTCCGCCCCGGCGAGCCGCACGGCCCGCGCGGCGTCGACGTCGTCGAGCGTACCCGGGAATGTGATGACCCCCACACGTGCGGTCATGCTTGCTCCCTGCTCACCGACCAGTCCTCGATCACCGTGTTCGCCAGCAGCGATTCGGCGATCTTCGCGAGCGCGTCGTCGTCGACGCTGTCGTCGACTTCGAGCTCAAATCGCTTGCCCTGCCTCACATCCGAGACACCTTCGAACCCGAGCCGGCCCAATGCGCCGACGATCGCCTGCCCCTGCGGGTCGAGGATCTCGGCCTTCGGCATCACGTGCACAACCACCCTTGCCACGCGTCAACTGTACCGGCGGCCCCGCTGGACGCGCCTCACCGGCACGATCCGAGATATGCCTGGCACAGCGGGCCCGCCAAAGTGTCGAACACCTGCGCGTCCGACACCCCCGGCCAGGGCACCTCTGCGCGGGCAGTTCTGCCCACAGGGCCAGTTCGACGACGGTGCCGCTCGCCGGGTCGGCCAGCAGGTACTGGTGCACCACCTTGCGGCCCGCCACGCTGATCACCGCGGCCAGCGCCTCGGAGTCGGCCGTGGTGATCGACGGCGACACCCTGGGCGCCTGGCATGACCGCAACCGCGTCGTCGCGTCCTCGATCACCGAGCGCACCAGTGGCCCGCTCCATCCCACCGCACCGCGCCAGTGCAGCACCTGGCTGCGCAGATGCCAGTGACCTGGGGCGTTGCCGATCTGCGCCCGCGCGGCCACTACGTAGGCCCGCGGGTCGGCGGGCACGGCCGGGCCGGCGCACAACTCCTCGAAGACGAACCGCGGCGACGGCGCGTTGACCGCCAGTCCGGCCAGCCCCGGCCACCGATAGGCGGCGTAGAGCGGAAGCTCACTGCTCACCGGCCACGCCGAATCAGGTATCGCGTCACACGTCGGCGGACACACCCCCGGCACCGCGTCCGCAGGCGGTGCGACGGCCAGTCCGAAACCCAGCGCCACCACCAACAGCCATCGCACGACTTCAGTACCCCCTGAACCCCGCCCCGCGCACAATATAGGCATGCACTTGACGCATTTCGGCCATTCGTGCCTACTCGCAGATTTCCCTGGCGAATCCGGTGAGAACGCAACGATCCTGTTCGACCCCGGCGTCTTCTCACACGGTTTCGAGGGCATCACCGGCCTGTCGGCGATTCTGATCACCCATCAGCACCCCGACCACACCGACACCGAGCGCCTGCCGGCCCTGCTCGAGGCGAACCCGCAGGCCGCGCTCTACGCCGACCCGCAGACCGCGGCCCAGCTCGGCGGCAACTGGCGCGCGGTCAACGCGGGCGACGAGTTCGCCGTCGGGCACCTGACCGTGCGCGGCCTCGGCGGCACGCACGCGGTCATCCATCCGGAGATCCCGGTCATCGACAACATCTCCTACCTGGTTGGCGACGGCACCCACGCCGCCCGGTTCATGCACCCGGGCGACGCGCTGTTCGTCCCCGGCGAGCCCGTCGACGTGCTCGCGACGCCGGCCGCCGCGCCGTGGCTGAAGGTCTCCGAGGCGGTCGACTATCTGCGCGCGGTCGCGCCCACGCACGCGGTGCCGATCCACCAGGCGATCATCGATCCGGTCGGGCGCCCGATCTTCTACGGGCGGCTGTCCGAGATGACCGACACCGATTTCCAGGTGCTCGAGCAGGAGAACGCCACCGAGTTCTAGGCGGTGTCGCGGGCGGCGGCGCGCCCGGCGGCGCGCCCGGAGAACACACAGCCGCCGAGGAACGTGCCCTCCAGCGAGCGGTAGCCGTGTACACCGCCGCCGCCGAAACCGGCGGCCTCCCCCGCGGCGTACAGGCCGTCGAACACGCTGCCGTCGGGCCTGAGCACCCGCGCATCCAGGTCGGTTTCCAACCCGCCCAACGATTTTCGCGTCAGGATGTGCAGCTTGACCGCGATCAGCGGACCGGCCTTCGGGTCGGTGAGCCGGTGCGGGGCGACGACCCGGCTGAGCTTGTCGCCGAGATAGTTGCGGGCCACGCGGATCGAGGCGATCTGCATGTCCTTGGTGAATTTGTTGGCGACCTCCCGGTCCCGCGCGGTCACCTCGGCCTCGACCGTCGCGTAATCGAGGGGCTGCACATCGGGCACGCTGTTCATCGCGGACACCAACTCGCGCAACGAGTTCGCGCTGACGAAGTCGACACCGCGGTCGACGAACGCCTGCACCGGCCCCGGCGCGCCGGGACGCACCCGCGACAGCACGTCGCGCACGCTGCGGCCGGTGAGGTCGGGGTTCTGTTCCTGACCCGACAGCGCGAACTCCTTGGCGATGATCCGCGCGTTGAGGATGAACCAGGTGTAGTCCTGCCCGGTCTGCGAGATGTACTCCAGCGTGCCGAGCGTGTCGAAGCCGGGATACAGCGGCGACGGCAACCGTTTGCCGTTGGCGTCCAACCACAACGACGACGGCCCCGGCAGGATGCGGATCCCGTGCAGCGGCCAGATCGGGTCGTAGTTGGTGATCCCTTCGGTGTAGTGCCACATGCGGTCGCGGTTGATCACCCGCGCGCCGGCGCTCTCGGTGATGCCGATCATCCGGCCGTCGACGTGCGCGGGCACACCCGAGATCAACTGTTCGGGCACCCGGCCCATCCGGGTCGGCCAGTTCTGCCGGACCAGGTCATGGTTGCCACCGATGCCGCCACTGGCGACGACGACGGCCTGCGCGCGGAATTCGAAGTCGCCGACCGTGTTTCGCGACGACGCCACACCGCGGGCCGCGTCGGACGGTTCGAGCACCGCGCCGCGGACCCCGACGACCGCACCGTCGGAGACGATCAGTTCGTCGACGCGGTGCCGGTGGGCGAACCGGGCGCGGCCGGTCAGCCGGCGCGCGAAGATGTCGACGATTGCCGGGCCGGTGCCCCAGGTGATGTGGAAGCGCGGCACCGAGTTGCCGTGCCCGCGCGCGTCGTAGCCGCCGCGTTCGGCCCAGCCGACGATCGGGAACGTCTGCAGCCCGCGCTCCCGCAGCCAGCCGCGCTTCTCCCCCGCGGCGAAGTCGACATACGCGTGCGCCCACTGCCGCGGCCAGTGATCCTCGGGGCGGTCGAACCCCGCCGAGCCCAACCAGTCCTGCAGTGCCAGTTCGTGGCTGTCGCGGATACCCATCCGGCGTTGTTCGGGACTGTCGACGAAGAACAGCCCGCCGAAAGACCAGAACGCCTGGCCGCCGATGTTGTTGGCGTTCTCCTGGTCGACGATCAGCACACGCCGGCCGCGGTCGACCAGTTCGCAGGCGGCCACCAGGCCGGCCAGGCCCGCACCGACCACGATGACATCAGCATCTTGCGCCATGGCCGCCACGTTAGCGGCGAAGGCTAGGCGGCGTCTGTCAATGCGCGGTACGGCCGCCAGCGGTAGACGGCGGGGTGGCAGCCGTGCATCAGCGCGAGGTCCACCACGTCGAGCATCGCCTGCTGCGGGCCCGGCTTGCGCAGGTGACGGGCCGCCACGGCCACCCGGACGATCCCGCCTCGCCGCGCGATCCGCTCCGCCGACAGCACCAGCGTCCGGCACCACCACGGCTCGGTGAGAAAACCCTCGCCGATGCCGAGCACCCGGGACCGCACCACCGTCCCCCGCACCAGGTCGGTGATCTCGGTGAGACCGGCCAGCAGCCGAAAACCCCTGCCGGGCAACGCCGCAGCCGTACCGGGAGACACCGACCAGCCGGGGGCGGCGAACAAACGCGTCCGCAACCCGAGATGGTCCATGACGCGGTCGGCGGCCAGCAACCTCAGATTCGCCTCGTGGCCGGGCAGCGTCGCGAACTCGCCCCGGCGGCGCTTGGTGGCCGCTTCGTCGAATCCGTGCAGCACGATCGCGTCACCGCCGTCGCGCCGCTGCGTCAGCCACTCGACGGTGCCGGTGTCCGCGCCGAGGCGGTAGCCGCCCTTCAGTCGCGGCGCCACCAGCAGCGACACCGGGACGCCGCGGGAATCGAGCCGCTCGCAGAACGCGGCGACGTCGGGCAGGGTGCGCTCGCTGATCCCGGAAACCGAGACGAGCAGTTGGCCAGTCACGTGCTCAGTGTGGCAACACCCGGTGTCGCAACGGTTTCGGACACGCTGACGTCAGATGGCCATCAGGTGCTATCGGGGCAGGACGTCCTCGATCGCGGCGATCACCTCGGGGGCGTCGGGCTCGGTGCGCGGCCGGAACCGCTTGACCACGGTGCCGCCCGGCGCGAGCAGGAACTTCTCGAAGTTCCACTGGATGTCGCCGGCTTCACCGCTGTCGTCGGCCGCCTTGGTCAGCTCGGCATAGAGCGGATGCCGCTCGGCGCCGTTGACGTCGGTCTTGGCCAGCAGCGGGAACGTCACCCCGTAGGTCGTCGAGCAGAACTCCTGGATCTCCTCGGCGGTGCCGGGCTCCTGGCCCATGAACTGGTTGCACGGCACGCCGATCACGGTCAGTCCGCGGTCGCGGTAGTCCTCGGCCAGCTTCTCCAGCGCGGTGTACTGGGGCGTCAGACCGCATTTCGACGCGACGTTGACGACCAGGGCGGCACCGCCGGCGAGTTCGCCCAGTGTGGTGTCGCGGCCGTCGAGGGTGGTCACGGCGATGTCGGTCAGCGGTGTGTCGGTCATGCCCGCACGTTACCCGGTCTTGAACAGCATCCCGGCGACGCGGTCCACGGTCGCGATCGGATCGCCACCGTCGTCGATGGCCTTGTTCAGCCACAGCAGCGAAAACCCGTGCACCAGTGACCAAGCCGCCAGCGCCGCGGCGCGCGGATCCTCAACCGCGCGCGGGTCGTCGAGAGTGCCGACGCCGCGCCGCAGTTCGTCGCCGGCGGCGTCCTGGGCGGCACGCAGTTCCGGATCGTCGGGATCGACGAGTGAGCGGTCGAACATGACCGCGTAGTGCCCGGGATGGTCGAGCGCGAAGCGCACGTACGCCAGCGCCGCGTCGATGAACTCGGGCCGAGCCTCGGCCAGCGCGGCGGCCAGCTTGCGCCAGCCCTCCGCGGCGAGCGCGGTGAACACCCCGCGGCGGTCGGTGAAGTGGTGGGCGGGCGCCGCATGGGAGACGCCCGCCGCGCGCGCCAGTTCCCGCAGCGAGATGCCGTCGGCGCCGCGCTCGGCGACCAGCTCGGCCGCTTGGGCGAGGATGACGGCCTTCAAGTCACCGTGGTGGTACGACGTGCGGCTCATTCGACCATCATACGCCTCATCTTGACAATGACTAGATACCGGCCTAGCGTCGTAACTTGTCACTGACAAGATTACCGATCGAGAGGTCTGCTTGATGCCCACCCTCCCCTGGACCACGCCGACGACCGCCGAGCCACCGACCGCACCCGCGCTGGTGATGGCGTCGCGCTTCGAACTCAAGCGGTACCGAGACGTGCCGGGGTTTTTGGTCGCCGCGCTCCGGATCCGCAGGCAGATGTTGAGGTCGCCCGGGGTGCTGGGCGTCTCGCTGATCGCGCAGCCCCGGAAGAAGACGTTCTACACGCTGTCCGCCTGGCGCGACCGCAGCGCGCTCGACGCCGCGGTGGCCGAGCAACCCCACGTCGCGACGATGGCCAAATTCCGCACGCGGATGGCCGACTCGGTCTTCACCTTCTGGGACCGCGCGGAGCACACCCCGCCCGGTTGGCCGGAGGCGCACCGGCGCCTAGGGCAGCGGCGTGTGGTCGGCCTTGGCGGTGTCCAGTAGCCAGGCGTACTGGAACGCGGTCTCTTTCCAGCGTTCGTAGCGTCCGCTGATCCCGCCGTGGCCGGCGTTCATCTCGGTCTTGAGCAGCACCGGATGGTCGTCGGTCTTGGTCTGTCGCAGCGCGGCGACCCATTTCGCCGGTTCGACGTAGTACACCCTGGTGTCGTTGAGCGACGTCATCGCCAGGATCGCCGGATAGTTCTTGGCCTCGACGTTCTCGTACGGCGAGTACGACTTCATGTACTCGTAGACGGTCTTGTCCTCCAACGGGTTTCCCCATTCGTCCCACTCGGTGACGGTCAGCGGCAGCGACGGGTCCAAGATCGTGGTGAGCGGATCGACGAACGGCACCGCCGCGAGGACACCCGCGAACAGTTCGGGCGCGATGTTGGCCACCGCGCCGACCAGCAGGCCGCCCGCGCTGCCGCCGTAGGCGACCAGGTTCTCGGCGCGAGTGAGGTCCGAGGTCACGAGATGCTGTGCGACGGCGACGAAGTCGGTGAAGCTGTTCTTCTTCTCCAACATCTTGCCGTGTTCGTACCAGGACCGGCCGAGCTCACCGCCGCCGCGCACATGAGCGACGGCGAACACCATGCCGCGGTCCAGCAGCGACAGCCGCGCGATCGAGAAGCGCGGGTCTTCGCACACCTCGTAGGCGCCGTAACCGTAGAGCAGCGTCGGCGCCGGATACTGCAGGCCGATCCGGTGCACGATCGAAATCGGCACTCGTGCACCGTCGGCGGCGACCGCCCAGTCGCGGCGTTCGACGTAGTCCTCGGGACGGTAGTCGCCGAGCACCGGCTGTTCGCGCAGCAGCGTTCGTTCACCGGTCGCCAGGTCGACGTCGTAGATCCGCACCGGCGTGATGTAGGAGGTCGCGCCGATCCGCAGCTTCGGCGCATCCCAGTTCGGGTTGGCGCTCAGTCCGGCCGACGTCAACTCCGACTCGAACGTGAAGTCTTCGGCATGCCCGTATTCGCCGGTCTCGTAGATCGGCCACAGCTGGATCTTCGGCAACGCCTCGGCGCGGTAGCCGACGACGAGATGGTTGGCGAACGCGTCGACCGAATCGAGGCGGACGTCGTCGCGGTGCTCGATCAGCGTCCGCATGGCGGTCGGGTTGTCGACGGGCGCCTCGACGAGCGTGAAGTTCTCGGCGCCGTCGTTGTGCAGGATCAGGAACCGGTCCTCGCCGCCGACGACGGCGTGCTCGACGGAGTACTCGACCAGGTCGCGGCGCGGCCACACGACCGTGAACTCGGCGTCGGGATCGGTGGCGTCGGCGTAGCGCACCTCGGAGGTGACGGCGCTGCCTGCCGCGATGATGACGTACTTGTCGCTGCGGGTGCGGCCGACGCCGAGCCAGTACCGCTCGTCGGGTTCGTGGTAGACCTGCTGCGCGGGTTGGCCCGAACCGAGGCGGTGTCGCCAGATGGTGTCGGGCCGCCAGGCGTCGTCGACCGTCGAGTAGTACACGGTCTGGTTGTCGGCGGCCCAGGTCGCGCCGGGCCCGATGCCCGCGATGGTGTCCTCGTACAGCTCGCCGGTGCGTAAGTCTTTGAACCGCAACGTGTATCGCTCGTCGCCCTTGACGTCGACCGAGAACGCCAGGATGTTGCCGTCGAGACTGACCGACGCCGCGCCCAGCGAGAAGAACTCGTGGCCCTCGGCTTCGACGTTCTCGTCGAGCAGCACCTGCTCGCCGGGGATCTCGGTGTGCTCGTCGAGCTCGGGTGGCACCCAATCGTCGGGATCGTCGACCGGGCACCGGCAGTGCACGCTGTACTGCTTGCCTTCGAAGCTGCGGCCGTAGTACCACCAGGACCCGCGGCGGGTCGGCACCGACAGGTCGGTTTCCTTGGTGCGGGCCTTGATCTCGTCGAAGATCACCTGCCGCAGCGGCGCCAGGTGCTCGGTGGCGTGCTCGGTGTAGGCGTTCTCCGCTTCGAGGTACTCGACCACCTCGGGGTTGGACTTGTCGCGCAGCCACTCGTAGGGGTCGACGAAGACGTCGCCGTGATGCTCGCGGCGGGTGTCGACCCGCTTGGCGACCGGCGGGTTCATCGCTTGTCGATTCGCTCCGCAAGCGTCGCTCATGCGCCGATCCAGTCGCTGAACTTCAGACCCGAAATGCGTTCGTAGGCCTCGATGTAACGGGTGCGGGTGGCGTCGACGACCGCGGGCGGCAGTGGTGGCGGCGGGGCGTCACCAGCGCGGTCCCAGCCGGATTCGCCGGTGAGCCAGTTACGGACGAACTGCTTGTCGAAGCTCTGCTGCACGACACCTTCTTTCCAGTCGTCGGCGCGCCAGTATCGGCTGGAGTCGGGGGTGAACACCTCGTCGGCCAGGCGCAGTTCACCGTGCTTGTCGACGCCGAACTCGAACTTCGTGTCGGCGACGATGATGCCCTTGCCCAGCGCGTGTTCGGCGCCCTGGGCGTAGGTCCGCAGTGTGCGTTCGCGCAGCTGCTCGGCCCGTTCGGCGCCGATCATCGCGACCACGTCGTCGAACGAGATGTTCTCGTCGTGTTCTCCGAGTTCGGCTTTCGTGGCGGGGGTGAACAGCGGTTCGGCGAACTTGCTGGCCTCGACGAGCCCGTCGGGCAGCTCGATACCGCACACGGTGCCCGTCTTCTGGTAGTCCAGCAGGCCCGAGCCGGTGAGGTAGCCGCGGGCGACGGCCTCGACGGGCAGCATCTCCAGCTGCTGGACGACGAGCGCGCGGCCGAGCACGTCGGCGGGGATGCGCTCGTCGTCGGGTGGGCCTGCGAGGTGGTTGGGCGCGTCGATCAGGTCGAAGAAGAACACGCTCATCGCGGTCAGGATGCGACCTTTGTCGGGGATCTGCGAGTCGAGGATGTAGTCGTAGGCCGAGATGCGGTCGGAGGCGACGAACAGCAGCGTCTCGTCGTCCACCCGGTACAGCTCGCGGACCTTGCCGCTGGCCAGATGTTGGTAGTCGGACAGAGCGGGGCGCATCGGGCCAGCCTATCGGGCAGCATCTACTGCCATGACTTCGCGGTTTATCCCCTACGCCACCACCCCGTCGCGGCTGCTGGGCCAGCTCGTCAGCGACTCGGTGGTGCTGGTCTGGACGATCATCTGGGTGCTGGTCGGCATGGCGGTGCACTCGGCGGTCGCGACGATCGCCGAGGTCGGCCGCCAGGTCGAGGTCGGCGCCACGGGCGTGTCGGAGAACCTGGACACCGCGGGCAGCCGCACCGACGACTTCCCGCTCGTGGGCGACGCGCTGGCCCGGCCGCTGCGGGCCGCCAGCGAGGCCGCGCTCGACATCGCCGGCGCCGGCCACAACCTCGACACGACCGCCTCGTGGCTGGCGTGGGTGCTGGCGCTGGCGGTGGCCGCCCCACCGATCCTGTTCGTCGGGATGCCGTGGCTGTACCTGCGGGTGAAGTTCGCCCGCCGCAAGTGGACGGCGATCACGCTCGCGCGCACGTCGGCCGGCGAGCAGTTGCTCGCGCTGCGCGCGCTGGCGAACCGGCCGCTGGCCAAGCTGGTGGCCATCAACGACGACCCGGTCGCGGCATGGCGGGCCTACGACGCCGACACGATTCGCGGCCTGGCGGCCCTGGAGTTGCGCTCAGCAGGCGTGGCCCGCCGCCTCTGACTGCGATTTGTGAGTGATTTCGATCGCTCAGCGAACGTTTTCACTCACAAATCGCACGGCGGGGAGCCGATCGAGCACTCGCGCGCGTCCTATCCATGTGCTCGAAGACCTGTTACGCGACCACGACGGCGTCATCACCCTCGCTCAAGCCCGTCAGATCGGGATGAGCGACCAGTCCGTGCGACGACGTACGCGATCGAAGCGTTGGCGGCGCTGCGGACCCGGCGTCTACTTCGCCGACGATCGGCCGTTCACGGACGCGGCCCGAATCCGGGCAGCGGTGTGGAGCTTCGGCGCCCGAGCCTGCGCCAGCGGACTGGCCGCCGCGTGGTGGCACGGCGCGACGAAATACGCTCCGGCGACCGTCGAGGTGACAGTGCCCAAGTCGAGCAACGGTCGAACCCGGCCGGGCACGCGACTGCGGCGCCGCGACTTGTCCTCCCGCGACGTCGTCGAGCGCGACGGACTGCGGGTCACTGCGCTGGCCCTGAGCGTCGTCGAGGCTGCGGTGCGACGCGGCGGCGGCGCGCAATTGATGGACCACGCCCTGCAACGGCACGTCGAAATCGCTCACCTGTGGAAGGTGCACCTGCGCAACAAGGGCCGACACGGTTCGCCGGCCGCGCGCCGGCTGCTGCGCGCCGCGGAGGACGGTGCGCGATCGGAAGCCGAGCGGATACTGGTCAAGCTGCTGCGCGAAGCCGGATTCACCGGATGGGAGACCAATTACCCCGTTGCCGGCTACAAGGTCGACGTCGCATTTGTCGAAGAGAAGGTCGCCATCGAGGTCGACGGCTGGGCGTTCCACTCCGACAGCGAGGTTTTCCAGGGCGACCGCAACCGGCAGAACGTCATCGCGCTGCACGGCTGGAAAGTGTTGCGGTTCACCTGGCTTGACCTGACGCAGTACCCGAGACGGGTGCTCGCCGAGATCGCCGCGGCGACAGGCCGAGACCTCTGACGCATCAGCCGAGCATGCGCCGCCACGTGTGGCCGAACGGATGCCGCGCGGTCACCGACCCGAACCGCACCCGGCCGCGCACCACGACATGCAGTCGCGCCGAACGCTGACCGTGCGACACCTTGACCGTGGTGTCGGCGGCGAACGTGTCGACGCCGTTGACGTCGGCGGTCGCGTCGTCGGGCAGGATCAGCTCCGTCGAACTGAGGTAGTCGTCGATGTCCACCGTGACGACGGGGCTCTGCAACACCGCCTGGGTGAAATCCAATGTGGTGCTGCACAGCCGCGTATGCAGCCGGATGTGCGACGGCACCGCCCACTGCCCTTTCCGCGAGATCGTCGACATCCAGCCGCGCATCACCTCGTCGCGGGTCGCCACCAGTCCGGTGTCGGGCAGGTCGGCCACCACGCGACGCAGTTCCGCCCGCGTGCGCGCGGTCAGGACGGTGTCGACCCGTTCGCTGAACTCGTCGAGGGTGAGCATGCCGCTTCCCACCGCCCGCTCGAGCTGCTGGCGGACGTGGGCGCGGTCGTCGTCGGAGACCCGCAGGAACGCGTCATCGGAGTCCATGCCTCGAGGGTAGGTGGCGCACCCGCGTGTTCCACAGCATCCGCAGGCCGGCGATCACCACAATCACCCACGCAGCAAACGCAATCCAGAAGAACGCCAGCGAAATCGTCGGCAGCGCAGGCCATCCGGTTTCGACAGCCATGGCGCGGGTGGCCGCCGAGTACATGCCCAGCGGAAATACCATCGCCCACCACACCCCGGCGAAGTGCCGCGCCTCGATTCGTTGCAGATGCCGCACGGCGAAATACGTCAGCGGCACGATCCACAGCGAAGCGATGCCCCACGTGACGACAGTCGCCCTGCGAACTTCGGACAAGCCCGCGCCGTGCAGGTGATCGCCGGCGAGGGTGGCGATCGCCAACCCGCCCATCAGGATCCACGCGTCGGGTTCGAACCCGCGCGGGTCCAGCCGCGCGGCGATCGCCCGCGCCAGAATAAGCGTCGTCATCAACGCATAGAGCACCAGCGCGGCGACCCACACCGCGGCCGCGACCCACACCGGCGCCAGCGCCACCAGGACGATCACCAGCCCGGAGGTACCGACGCTGCACAGCTCCCACGCTCCGCGCGCCGCGCCGCGCACCTCGGGCCCGGACCGGCGGCGGAAGCTGCGCACCGTCAACACACTCACCACCAGCCACGCCGCGGCCGCCATCACCGCCAGCGACCACAGCATCGAAAAGTGCGCCATCAGCCTGCTGTCGAGCACCGCGCACGCCGCGACGAACGTGTACAACCGGATCGTGACGTCTGGATCGGTGAGGTCCAGCGGCCGCCTCCACCACGAAACCGCTGCCGCCACAGCCAAACTCGGCAGTGCGACCGCGGCCACCACCGCCAGCGCCAGGCTGATGTCCCCGAATCCGTGCTTCGCCGCCGCGATCGACACGATGCCGGTCGCCATGACGAAGGCGAACACGTCGGGTTTCACGGCGCCAGTTCGACCACCAGATGCCGGATTCCGGTGTGCCGGTTGCTGCGCGTCCACTCGACCGGCTTGACCAACTGCGCCCGAGCGAACCGGCTCAGCAATTCCTCGAACAGCACACGCAGTTCCAGGCGCGCCAGGTTCGCGCCGAGGCAGTAGTGGACGCCCTGCCCGAAGCCCAGATGCGGATTGGGTGAGCGGCCGATGTCGAACACGTCAGGGTCGGTGAACACCGACGCGTCCCGGTTGGCCGATCCCTCCCAGACCTGCACCTTCTGCCCGGCCGCGATCTCGCAACCACCCAGCAAAACGTCCCGCGTGGCGGTGCGCCGCTTCGACGGCGAAGGCGACGTCCAGCGCACCATCTCTTCGACAGCCGACGGCAGCAGCGTCAAATCGCTTCGCAGCGACGACATCTGGTCGGGGTGGTCGAGCAGCGCGAGCAGTCCGCCCGCCACGGCGTTGCGGGTCGTCTCGGCGCCGGCGCTGAACAGCAGGCTGAAGAACAGGTAGAGCTCGAGTTCGGAGAGCTCGGCGTCCGACGCGTTGGCGACGACCGAGAGCATGTCGTCGGTCGGGTGCGCGCGCTTGGCCGCGATCAGTTCCTGACCGTAGGTGTACATCCGCGAGCCGGCCTCCTCGGCCGAGAGCTGGCCGACCGACGCTTTGCGTGAGCCGCCGAAGTCGAACTGCGGCTCGATTGCCTCGAACAGCCAATGCCGTTCGGACTCCGGAACTCCGAGCAGGATGCAGATCATCTGCATGGGCAGTTCCGCGGCCACGTCGACAAGGAAGTCGAACGGCTCGCCCGGTTCGACGGCGTCGAGCAGTCGCTGTGTGCGCGCCCGTAGGTCGTCCTCCACCCGGCGGATCATCCGCGGCGTCAGCCCCGAACTGACCAGTCGGCGGATCTGCGAGTGCCGCGGGTCGTCCATCATGTTGAGCACCTGGCCGGCGATGGCGAGGTCCTGCAGCAGGGTGCCGCCGTACGGTCGCGAACCGCCGGTCACCGACGAGAACGTCTGCGGATCGCGAAACACCGCAAGGGTTTCGGCGTAGGTGGCGACGGACCAGAATCCCTCACCGTCGGGCGTGTGTTCGGTCGGCTCGTGCCAGTACACCGGCGCCTCGCGGCGGTGCCGCGCGAACAGTTCGTGGGAGAAGCCGTCGGCGAAGTTGTCCAGGTCGGTCAGGTCGACCCCAACCAGCGTCACAAGATGGCACCCGAGGTGTACTTGGCCGCCTCGGGATAGCGGCTGATCAACTCGTCGACGGCGGCGACGACGCGGTCGACCTGATCGCCGGCCGCGCCAGTGAATGCCTGCTTGTCGGCCAACGCCGCGTCCAGGGCGGGGCGGTCCAGCGGCAACCGCGAATCGGCGGCCAACCGGTCGAGCAGATCGGGTTCCTGCCCCTTCTCCCGCATGGCCAGCGCCACCGTGACGGCGTGCTCTTTGATCACCTCGTGGGCGGTTTCGCGACCCACCCCGGCGCGGACCGCGGCGATCAGAATCCGCGTCGTCGCCAGGAACGGCAGGTACCGGTCGAGTTCGCGCTGGATGACGGCCGGGTACGCGCCGAACTCGTCGAGCACGGTCAGGAACGTCTCGGTCTGTCCGTCCAAGGCGAAGAACGCGTCGGGCAGCGCCACCCGGCGCACCACCGAGCAGAACACGTCGCCCTCATTCCATTGCGCGCCAGCGAGTTCGGCGGCCATCGAGGCGTATCCGCGCAGCACGACCTGCAGGCCGTTGACGCGCTCACAGGAGCGGGTGTTCATCTTGTGCGGCATCGCCGAGGAGCCGACCTGGCCCGGTGCGAAGCCCTCGGTGACCAGTTCGTGGCCCGCCATCAGCCGGATGGTGTGCGCCAGCGACGACGGCCCCGCCCCCAGCTGGACGAGCGCGGACACCACGTCGTGGTCCAGCGAGCGTGGGTACACCTGCCCGACGCTGGTGAAAAGCTCGGTGAATCCGAGGAATTCGGCGACGCGGCGCTCGAGGTCGGCGAGTTTGGCGGCGTCTCCGCCGAACAGGTCGAGCATGTCCTGCCCGGTGCCCATCGGGCCCTTGATGCCGCGCAGCGGATACCGGTCGATCAGTCCCCGCACCCGTTGCAGCGCCACCAGCAGCTCTTCGGCCGCCGACGCGAACCGCTTACCCAGCGTGGTGGCCTGCGCGGCCACGTTGTGCGACCGTCCCGCCATCACCAGGTCGCGGTAGAGCACCGCGCGCTCGGCCAACCGGGCCACCACGGCCACCCCGTGCGCGTGCACGAGTTCCAGCGATCGGCGGATCTGCAGCTGCTCGACGTTCTCGGTCAGGTCGCGGCTGGTCATGCCCTTGTGCACGTGTTCGTGGCCGGCGAGCGCGTTGAACTCCTCGATGCGCGCCTTGACGTCGTGGCGCGTCACCCGCTCGCGTTCGGCGATGGACGCCAGGTCGACCTGCTCGAGGACGCGCTCGTAGTCGGCCACCACCGACGCCGGCACATCCACGCCGAGCTCGGCCTGGGCGCGCAGCACCGCCAGCCACAGCCGACGCTCCGCGACGACCTTGGCCTCCGGCGACCAGATGGCCACCATGTCCTCGCTGGCATACCGATTGGCCAGCACGTTGGGGATCGTCACAAACGTTCAGCTTACGGCGCGGGTCGGGCACAGTGATCGCATGTACTTCATCGGCCTCGACCTCGCGTGGGGTGCGCGGAACCAGACCGGTGTCGCCGTCCTCGACGACGACGGGAGGCTCGTGCAGGTCGGCGCCGCGATCACCAACGACGACATCGCCGCGGCGGTCGCACCGTATGTCGGCGGCGCCTGCGTCGTGGGCGTCGATGCGCCTCTCATCGTCAGGACTGCCACCGGCTTCCGGCCCGGCGAGACCCTGTACAACCGGCATTTCGCCCGGTTCGAGGCGGGTGCGCAGCCGTCGAACACCAGCAATCCGCTGTTCAACCCCGCGCGCGGCGAGGTCCTCTGTCAGCTGCTCGGCCTCGACTGCGACCCGCACTCGCGCAGTGACCGGCGGGCGATCGAGGTGTATCCGCACGCGGCGACGATTTCGCTGTTCGCGCTCCCGAAGACGCTCAAATACAAGCGCGGCAAGGACGTCGCCCGCCGCCGGTCGGAGCTGCTGCGGTTGGTCGACCTGATCGAGGGCCTGCGCGACGCGAGCCCGCGCCTGGACGTCGACACCTGCCCCGAGTGGCGCGAACTGCGCACGAGGATCGAGGCGGCGACGCGACCGGTCCACCTCAACGCGTGCGAGGATCCCGTCGACGCGGTGCTCTGCGCGTACGTCGCGCTGTATTCCGAGCGGCGCAGCGAGGACACCACCGTCTACGGGGACGGCGAGACGGGTTACATCGTCACACCGACATTGCCGATCAGTCTGGCGTCTCCGCGAGCCGCGTCGGATCGGTGATGCCGGCGTCCGTGATGCCGAGTCGCTTGTTGATCGCCATCGTGACGGCGAACAGCACCACCCCGATCACCAGCAGGATGCCGGCCAACAGGTACTGCGTGGCCGGGCGGCCGGACAGCGGCGTCACCAGGTACAGCGACGTGAGGAACCCGATCACCGGCAGCACCGTCGGCGTCCTGAAATGCCCACCGGCTTCGCGCACGTCGCGGCGCAACACCAGCACGGCGACGTTGACCATCGCGAACACCGCCAGCAGCAGCAGCGAGGTGGTGCCGCCGAGCACCGAGATCGCCTTGCTGCTCGCGAACGCCGACACGTAGAGGATCAACCCGAACGCGATGATGGTCGTGAAAATGATTGCGATCCAAGGGGTGTGCCGCGTCGGGTGCACACTGCCCAGCATCGGCGGCAGCACCCGCTGACGGGCCATCCCGTAGATCAACCGGCTGGCCATCAGCATGTTGATCAGCGCGGTGTTGGACACCGCGAACATCGTGATGAACGGGAACAGTTCGTCGATCGGCAGTCCCGGTGCGGCCGCCTCGACCACGTCGACCAGCGGGGTCGAGCTCTCCCGCAGCTCGCCGATCGGCACCAGCGCGACCGCGATGATCGACACCAGGATGTAGACCACCCCGGCGATGCTCAGGCCGGTCAGCAGCACCTTGGGGAAGGTGCGGACGGGATCCTTGGTCTCCTCGGCCATGTTCACCGAGTCCTCGAAGCCGACCATCGCGAAGAACGCCAGCGATGTCGCGGCGGTGATCGCGACGAATGTGCTTCGGTCCTCACCGCTTTCGAAGACGACGACGCGCGAGAAGTCGTGGTCGCCGCCCTGGGTGAAGGCCCACAGTCCGACGAAGATCACCAGCAGCAGACCGCTGATCTCGATGATCGTCAAGCCGACGTTGAGCTTGACGCTCTCGCTGACCCCGCGCAGGTTGATCGCCGCCAGCACCGCCATGAACGTCAGCGCGATGGCCGCGACTCCGAGCTTGCCCCAGTCCAGGTCGAAACCTTTGATCATGTTGGACGCGAACGCCTGCGAGGCGGTCGACGCCGACGTGATCCCCGAGCACATCACCACGAACGCGACCAGGAAGGTGAAGAACTGAATCCCGAATGCCTTGTGCGCGTAGAGCGCTGCACCGGCAGCCTGCGGATACTTGGTGACCAGTTCGAGGTAGGAGAAGGCCGTGATGGTCGCGATGCTGAACGCCAGCAGGAACGGCAGCCAGGCGGCGCCACCCACCTCGCCGGCGACCTGGCCGGTCAGCGCATAGACGCCGGTGCCGAGGATGTCGCCGACGACGAACAGCAGCAACAGCCCCGGACCCATGACCCGCCGAAGCTCTGGCTCCTTGTCCACCGGCGTACTCATCTGTGCCTTTCGCTCTTCGCGCGAGCGCTCATCGGCCGCCTACCGGTGTCACACCTGCGCCACTCGCTCGTCTATCGGTGCCAACACGTCTATCACGTCGACCAGCGTCGCGCGTGCTGTTGCGCGCGGACCCTCGCCATCGGCGACCAGCGCCGCGACGACTGCACCGTCGACGGCGTTGACCAACGCGGTCAGATACTCGGCCCGCACCGAGCGTCCCGAGCGTTCGACGACCTCGATCACCGCGTCGGTGCGCTGCCGCAGGATTCGGCGCTGGATGTCGCGCAGCATGGGGTGGCGGGCGCAGGCGATGTAGCGCTCGTACCGGGAGATCAACTGCTCGCTGACCCGTTGCCCGGCCACGTCGTCGACGAGCAGGTCGACCAGGATGTCGGCGGTGGACTCGGCTCCCCGCCGGCGCCGCGACAGCATCGCGACCCGGGCGCGGAGTTGTTCGGCCTCACGCTCGCCGACGTATTCGACCGCCTTGGCGATGAGGTCGTCCAGCGACGAGAAGTAGTAGGTCGTCGACGCCAGCGGCAGGCCCGCGCGGCGCGCGACGGCGCGGTGCCGCACCGCGTCGAAGCCGCCTTCGCACAGCAGATCGGCAGCCGCGCTGACCAGCGCGTACCGCCGACGTTCTCCCTTGGGAGTGACCGCTGCCGTCACGTTTAGCATGCTGCCAGTCGGGCGGGTCTCCCATAGCGCTTTCGGCTAATCGTCAGGCTTTGTCCAGGGAACTCGCGGCTTTCGGGGCCACGCGCCGATGGCATGATGGCCGCCATGCCCGAACTGAGTCGCCGCGCCCTTCTGCGCCTCGGGGTCGGTGCCGCCGCGGGTGTCGCGGCGGTGCGCATGGCGCCGACGGCCCCGGCCGAGCCCGCGGCGGCAACCTACGTCGACGGGTCGTTCGTCTCGGCGGCGCGTGGCGGCGTCTCGACCCACTGGGCGATCGCCCGGCCGCCGGGCCAGACCGCGCCGCTGCGTCCGGTCATCGCGCTGCACGGCAAGGGGCAGGACGCGGCCGGTGTGATGGCCGGCGGTGTCGAACAGGGACTGGCGCAGGCCGCCGCGGCGGGTCTGCCGCCGTTCGCCGTCGTCGCCGTCGACGGCGGTGGCGGCTACTGGCACACGCGGGCGTCCGGCGAGGACTCCGGGGCGATGGTGCTCGATGAGCTGATCCCGATGCTGGCCTCGCAGGGACTCGACACCTCGCGCGTCGGGTTCCTGGGGTGGTCGATGGGCGGATACGGCGCCCTGCTGCTCGGCGCCCGGCTCGGACCGGCCCGCACCGCGGCGATCTGCGCGGTCAGCCCGGCGCTGTGGACGTCGCCGGGAGCGGCCGCCCCCGGTGCGTTCGACGGCGCCGACGATTACGCGGCCAACAGCGTGTGGGGGCTGCCGGAACTCGCCTCCATACCGATCCGGATCGACTGCGGCACAAGCGATCCGTTCTACTCGGCGACCAAGCAGTTCGTCGCGCAGCTGCCGAATCCGCCCGCGGGCGGGTTCTCCCCCGGCGGGCACGACGGCGGGTTCTGGAGTTCGCAGCTGCCCGCCGAGATCGCGTGGCTGGCCCCGCTGCTCGTCGCCTAGAGGCTGATGCGGCCCTCGGCGGCGGCCAGTCCGATGTCACTGCGAAAGTGGCTGCCCGGCAACCGGATCGATTTGACCAAGTGGTAGGCCGCCTCGCGGGCGGCGGTCAGGTCCGCGCCGGTGCCGACGACCGAGAGCACCCGACCCCCTGAGGACACGACCGCACCGTCGTCCCTGAGGGTGGTGCCGGCGTGCAGGACACCGTCGGCCTCGGACCCGGTGATCGCGTCGCCGACGCGGGGGCGTCCCGGATAGTTCTCCGCCGCCAGCACCACCGTCACCGCGGCGCCGTCGCGCCACTGCAGCGGCGGTTCACCGGCGAGGTCGCCGATGGCGGCGGCGTAGAGCAATTGGCCCAGCGGCGTCTCCAGCAATGCGAGTACGCACTGGGTTTCCGGATCGCCGAAGCGACAGTTGAATTCGACGACGGCGGGCCCGCGCGACGTGATCGCCAGGCCCGCGTAGAGCAGCCCGGAGAACGAGCTGCCGCGCTTGACCAGTTCGGCGGCAACGGGTTTGACGATCTCGTCGCTGATTTGAGTGAGGACGGTATCGGGCAGCCACGACAGCGGCGCGTAGGCACCCATACCGCCGGTGTTGGGCCCGGTGTCGTTGTCGCCGACCCGCTTGAAGTCCTGAGCGGGCAGCAGCGGCACGACCGTCTCACCGTCGACGACGCAGAACAGCGACACCTCGGGTCCGTCGAGGAAGGACTCCAGCAGCACCGGATGGCCGGCATCGAGCAGGCTCGCGGCGTGGGCCCGCGCCGCATCGCGGTCGGAGGTCACCACCACGCCCTTGCCTGCGGCCAGGCCGTCGTCCTTGACCACCCAGGCGGGATCGCCGCCGGGCGGCCCGAACCGGTCGAGCGCCGCGTCGAGGTGCGCCGGGTTGTCGACGATCTCGCTGCGGGCGGTGCGCACGCCGGCCGCGGTCATCACGTCCTTGGCGAACGCCTTCGAGCCTTCGATGCGGGCCGCGTCCTTGGAGGGCCCGAAGCACGCGATGCCGGCCGCGCGAACGGCGTCGGCCACGCCCAGCACCAGCGGCACCTCGGGTCCGATCACCACCAGATCGGCGTTGATCTGCCGGGCCAGCTTGGCCACCGCGTCGCCGGAGGTGATGTCGACGTCGTGCTGGTCGGCGATCGCCGCGGTGCCGGCGTTCCCGGGTGCGACGGCCAGCGCGTCGACCTCGGGGTCGCGCCGCAACGCCAGCAGCAACGCATGTTCACGGGCACCGGATCCGATCACCAGGACTCGCACAGTTGCCCACCCTAACGGCAAAGCCGATCTTGGTTCAGTCCGCGATGCGCCGGGGTACAGGGCGACGATGGTCGCCACCGAACTCCCGCCCCCGCCGCCCACCACACCCCTGCGCACCGCCGCCCGGTACGCATTGGCGGGGGTGTTGATCTTCGCCGGCCTGTCGCACCTGTTCTGGGCGCGCGACGAGTTCCGCGCCCAGGTGCCGAAGTCGATCCCACTCGACGAGGACGCGGTGGTGCTGGCCTCCGGTGGCGTCGAGATCGTGATCGGCGCGGGACTGGCGCTGCTCACCCGCGACCGGGTGCGGGTCGGCAGGCTCATCGCGGCGTTCTTCGTCGCGGTGTTCCCGGGCAACATCGCGCAGTACGTCAACAAGAGGGACGGTTTCGGCCTCGACACCGACACCAAGCGGTTGGTGCGGTTGTTCTTCCAGCCCGTGTTGGTGGCGTGGGCGTTGTGGAGCACGGGCGTGCCGCGACGCCGCTGAGCTCCGCGGCGCGGCCATACACTTGACACGACGCTGTATGGTCGAGTGTATGACGCAGACCACATGCCCGTTCGGCCCCGGGTACGACTTCACCGACCCCGACGTCCTGCTGCGCGGCATCCCCGTCGCGGAGTTCGCCGAACTGCGCAAGACGGCGCCGGTCTGGTGGAACGAACAGGCTGAGTCGATCTTCGACGACGGCGGCTACTGGGTGATCAGCCGCCACGAGGACATCAAGGCCATCTCGCGCAACTCCGATCTGTGGTCGACGAACCGCAAGGGTGCGGTGATGCGGTTGCCCGAGGGCGTCACTGCCGAGCAGCTCGACCTGACCAAGGCGCTGCTGATCAACCACGACGCGCCGGAGCACACCCGGCTGCGCAAGCTGGTGTCGCGGCTGTTCACCCCGCGCGCGATCACCACGCTGGAGGAGAAGCTCGCCACTGCGGCCCGCGACATCGTGGCGGCGGCCAAGGAGAAGGGCAGCGGCAATTTCGTCGACGACGTCGCGATGAGCCTGCCGCTGTTGGCGATCGCCGATCTGATCGGTGTACCCGAGGCCGATCGCGACAAGTTGTTCCACTGGAGCAACGCGATCATGAACACCGACGACCCGGACTTCGACTCCGACCCGACCGTCGCCAACGCCGAGCTGATGGGCTACGCGTACACGATGGCCGAGGAGCGCCGCCGGTGCCCGGCCGACGACATCGTCACCCGCCTCATCGAGGCCGACATCGACGGGGAGTCGCTGGGCGACGTCGAGTTCGCGTTCTTCGTGATCCTGCTGGCGGTCGCGGGCAACGAGACCACCCGCAACGCGATGACACACGGGATGAACGCCTTCTTCGACAACCCCGAGCAGTGGGAACTGTTCAAGCGCGAGCGCCCCGAGACCACCGCCGACGAGATCGTGCGCTGGGCCACCCCGGTGCACTGCTTCCAGCGAACGGCGTTGGCCGACACGGAGATCGGCGGCGTCACCATCCGTGAGGGGCAGCGCGTCGGCCTGTTCTACAGTTCGGCCAACTACGACGAGTCGGTGTTCGACCGGCCGTTCGAGTTCAACATCCTGCGCGATCCGAACCCGCACGTGGGCTTCGGCGGCAACGGCGCGCACTACTGCATCGGCGCGAACCTGGCCCGCATGGAGATCAAGCTGATGTTCAACGAGATCGCCGACCAGATCCCGGACATTTCGAAACTCGGTGAGCCGCAACGTCTTCGGTCGGGCTGGATCAACGGTGTCAAGGACCTGCAGGTGTCGTACGGGGGTTGAGTAGGATTTCGCCGTGCGTACCCACGGCTGGTCGGGCTCGGCACCGTCGACGGATGAGGAGGCGGTAGCCCGGATCCTCGACGCCGCAGGCAACGCCATCGACGCCCGGGGCGCCGACTTCTCGATCGCCGACGTCGCCCGTACGCTCGGTGTCACCCGCCAAACGGTGTACCGCTACTTCCCCAGCACGGACGCGCTGCTGCAGGCGTCGGCGCAGCGGGCGGCGACCGGTTTCCTGGACCGGCTGGCCGCGCACCTGCAGGGCGTCGCCGACCCTGAGGAGGCGGTCGCGGAGGGGATCGCGACCGCGCTGGAGTGGCTGCCCGAGGACAAGCACATCGGGCTGCTGTTGACGCCGGGCCGGGCGGGCGCGTTCAGCCAGACGGTGACGTCGGACATCGCGCTCGAATTCGCGAACTCCATGCTGCGCCGGTTCGATGTGAATTGGTCGGGGCTCGGGTTCAGCGACGACGATCTCGACGAACTGGCCGAGCACCTGCTGCGCATCATCCAGTCGTTCGTCATCGACCCGGGCCGACCGCCGCGGAGTGGGGCGCAGCTGCGCGCATACCTGCGCCGCTGGGTCGGGGCCGGCGTGAGCGCGCAAATTGCCGCCGAACCGACCAGCTGAGCCGTTTTAGACTCACCAACGTGGGTGTGCTGGATGCTTTCCTGTCGACGTGGTCGCAGGCGCGGGCCACGTTCGGCGAGGGTGCGCCGCAGGGCGGTGCCGGGATCGACAACAGCGCGCGACTGCAGGCCGCGCAGAGCGACGTGCAGTCAGCGGCGCCGGGCGCGGACTGGTCCGGCGCAGGTTCCGACAGCTACGCCGACATGAACTCGCGGCATGCGACGGCTCTGGGCGTGATGGCGGGTCTGGACAAGCGTCTCGCCGGGGAGGTGGACCGCGCAGCGGCGGTGGTGGCGGCGGGCCGGACTCAGCTGGATTCGGTTCGCCAGTGGGTGGTCGACGCGGCGTCGACGGTGCCGCGGACCATGGCCGGCGACCAGATGCTGTGGCCGGTGGTGAGCAAGGGCGCCAGCGACGTGGCCGACATCATCCAGAAGTCCCACGGCGATCTCGCCGCCATCGCGCAGCGAATGCGCGGAATCGGTTCCGAGTACGACGAATTGGGCGAGCCGGAGGGTCGCGGCAACGAGGACGGTGACGTCCAGCAGGTTGACTTTGTCAACGACGAGAAGAAGGCGATTCCCGACTCCACTCTCGACCTCGCCGACATCGAGTACAAGGCACCGTTTGACCCAGAGAATCGTGACACCTACGGTCGCGCCGGCTACATGGAACTGGTCCGCGGTTCGGGGGTATGGGTGCCGGATCCCCACAGTCGCAATTACCGCCCGAAACCACCGCAAGCGCCGCTGGACCTGAATGACGTCGTGTACCGGGGACCCGAAAGCGAGGGCCAACCCTGGGAGATGGAACTGGTGCCTGACTCGGGAGTATGGGTACCCAACCCGAACTATCCGGGCTACGAACCGAAAATTCCCGAGGCGCCCGTTGATCTCGCCAAGATCGAGTTCGTCGATCCTGGGGCGCGCATTCCGCCGGAGATGATCGAACTGTGGCCACGGTCAGGCATCATGCTGCCGGATCCGTATGCGGGGCGGCCCTTTTAACCGCGGATCGCCGTGACCGCCTTGACCAATAGGTCCGGCAGCACGGGCTGTGCCGGATAGTCCGGCGCCAGCCGCGCATTGACGTTGATGAACAACCGGTCGCCGAGGATCGCCGCGTAGTAGTACTCCGGGTCGGGGTAGCCGTCGATTGTGACCTTCAGTGCGTAGGTTTGGGCGCCGTCGATCGGCGGAGCCTCGATGCGTTCGGCTGTTCCGCTGTATGGGTGATCGTCATCGGGCACGTTGTACGTCATCCGGTCGCACCCGGTACTCGGGATCTTTTCCGGAACGGTGACCGGCATGTCGGCCTTCACCACGATCATTCGCCGGTCTTCGCCATCCGCTCGCACGCCGATCGAGTCGGCGCCTGCCTCACCTCGAACCGGGTTCAACAGGACCGCACATTCCGGTTGGTCGACGGTGAACGGCTTCCCATAGGACACGACCGAACCGACGCCGGCGACAAGCACGTGCTGGAGCTTCTCGACCTGCGATGGATAAGGGATGAAGCCTGCGGGCATTTCGTCTTCGAGTCGCGACAGCTTCGACAGATCGAAGGTCTGCGCCGCCGGCGACGATGTGGTGCTTTCCGTAGCGCCCTCTGAACCCGAGCAGCCCGCGAGCCCGGCCGCCACGATGACTGCCAGTGCCGCCGTCAATGAGATCCGTCCAGTCCCAGCCATGCCTTTCACCCTAAAGGCCGCGCCGGCCACTGCATCGCACTAATTCGGCGACCGGATCGCAGCGACAGCCTTGGTCAGCAAGTCGGGAAGTAGCGGTTCGGCCTGGAAATCCGGCGCCATCCGCGCAGTGACTTGCACGTAGGTGCGACCGTCCAGGATCGCGGTGTAGAAGTACTCGACAACGCCGCCATGGTCGATTCGCAGGCCGTAGGTCGTCGCTCCGTCGAATACCGGTGCGTCCAGTCGCACGGCCGTACCGTCGGGAACGGCGTCCCCCACGGTGAATTTCACGCGATTGCATCCACTGTCCGGAACGGGCACCGGCACCGCGATGGGATCAACCGCGCTGACGCTGAGCAGCGGTGGCTGCGGGCCACCGGCGCCGATCCCAGCTCTTATCGCACCTGCTTGTGCCTCAACCGGTTTGAGCAGAGGTCGGCACTGAGCAGGATCGACGGTGAACTCGTCCCCGTAGTTGACAGTGTCGCCCACGAGGTGCGCCCACCGGGGATCGACCTCCTTCGGTCCGGACCACGGCTCCGACGGTGTGAGGCCAGGCGGAAAGTCACCGCTGAGTGTCCCGAGTCCCGCCAGGTTCGGTGTCTCCGGCGCCGGCGTCGAGCACCCAGCCAGGACGGCGGTCACTACGATTGCGGGCGCGAAGCGCGAAACGAGCTTCACGGTTTCAGCCTAAGGGCGCTGCGCTCCCCCGAGATGCACCAATCAAAGCACCGTCAACGGCAGCGACTTGCGGTCCTCGAACAGCCACGTCGCTCCGCCGCTGACCTTCACCACCGAAACCTCGGGCAATTCCTTGGCTTCCGTGTCGGTTTCGACAATGCGCGCGGTCCAGTCCTCGGCGGTGCCGGTCACCTCCACGTCGAGCCGGCTGTCGATCGCACGGACGGCCGCTTGTAGCGGGCGCACCTCGTCGGGGGTCACCAGCGACAGCCAGGCGCCGTCCTCGTGCGCCGCCGAGCGCTGCACGTGCACGACGTCCGGGCCGAACTCCGCCTCCACGTAGGCCGCTGGGTTGAGCATCGGGTGCAGCTCGAGAGTCCGAACGGCGCCCTCGATACCGGCGGGCAGCTTCAGCGCGCGATGGATCCGCTCGGCGGCTATTCCGGCCACTCCGATCAGTTGCTTGGTGCAGATCTCGGTGGCCAGTTCGGTGTTCGTGCCCGCGCGCTTGCCCACCGCGATCATGAAGGACAGGTTCAGCAGGTGCATCTGTAGGCAGACCTCGTCGGCCATCCGCACCAGCGCCGAGTGCGAGAACGCTGCGAAGTCGAAATCCGACAGCAGGGCACCGGAGTAGTCCGACTCACCCTCGTCGCTGGGATCGATGGCCTCGAGTTCGGTTCTGGCGGCGCGGGACCGGCCCACCACCTCCAGCACCGGATGATCCTCCACCTCCGGATGGGAATCATCGATGATCACCGTCCACGCACAGTGCGGATGGCGATCGGCCGGGGTCCGTGGCGGCCGGTGGATCGGGCGGATCTGCGCGCGGCGGTTGGTGGCCACCGCGGTCGCGTCGAACGTCGGGTCCTCGATGTCATGGCACATGCCCCGCACGTACTCTTCGCCCATCGGCTCGACGTCGAGCAGTGCGCCGCAGTGATCCAGATGGAACTCGCCGTGCCACCGGTCGTGCACGGTGTAGCGGAAGTCCATGAACTGCGGCGGGGCGCCGATGTCGAGCTGCAGGCCCTTGAAGATCGTGATGATGTCGACGCCCTCGTACTTCAGCGCCTTCTGCATCCGCCTGGTGTAGATCGGGCTGGCGCCCATCCACTCTTCGATCGCGACCTGCAGCATCTCTTCACGGCCGAAATTGCTGATGATCCAGGCCATTCCGGACCGGTCGATGAGCTGACCGATCAGCAGCAGCTCGGGCACCAGGACCGCGAGCTGGTCTCGGGACAGGGACGCGTACCTACTCGTCATGGACGGTTCCGCCCGAATGCATCTTCACCGCGGCGTTGACGTTCGCCTTCTTGTCCTCACCCTGGCCCTTCGCCGCCGCCTTTTTGCGGTTCTTGATGACCTTGCTGACCGCCCCGTCCAGCTTCGAGCCCAGCGGGAATCCGAGGTAGTGGGTCAAGAAGATCGCCATCTCCTTGAGCTCGTCCTCGGTCATCTCACCGTTGGCCAGCGCCGCGTTGGCCTGGATCTCGGCGAGGTCGGAGTTGCCGACGGCCGTCACGGCGGTGAGCGTCATGATCCGCTTGTCCCGCATCGACAAACCCGGACGCGCCCAGATCGTCCCGAAGAGGTGGTCGACGGTCAGGTCGAAATACGGGTCGCCCTCGATGTTCGGCATTTCCCAGCCGTAGACCTCGTTCATCTTCTCGAGGCCCCTGCGGCGCAGCTCGTCCATCGTCACTCCTTCGTGTGCGGCACGCCGAGCCCGGCGGCCAGGTTCTGCAGCGCGATCTCGGCCAGCGGCAGTTCGGTTCCGGTGGCCTTGCCCAGCGCGAGCGCCAGGCTGAGGTCCTTCTCCGCCAGTCCGCGCGTGTGCGTGAACATGTCGTAGAGCCAGTGGTCCGGCGTGAGGTCGTTCATGTTGTCGCGCAGGATGATTGCGCCCGGCCCACCGCTCTGCGCATCGCTGTGTCGGACCACCCGGCCCAGCTTCTGCAGGTCGATCCCGGCGGCCTCGGCCAGCCGCATCGCCTCGCAGGACGCCGCGAACCCGATGAAGGTCAACATGTTGCGGGCCAGCTTCATCCTGGTCCCGGCGCCCGGCTCGCCCGCCCGGACCACCAGCGACGCCCACTTCTTGAAGACCGGCTTCACCTGGGCGAAGGCTTCGTCGTCGGCGCCGACCATCACGGCGAGCTCACCCTTGTCCGCTGCCCCCGCACCGCCGCTGACCGGAGCGTCGACAACGTGAATCCCTCTGTCCCGCAGTTGCTCAGCCAATTCCGCTGCGGTGTCGGGCTCGATCGTGGAGTGGATCGCGATGACGGTCCCCGGCGCGGCGTGCTCACCGAGCTCGCCGACCACCTCGCGGACCTGCGCGTCGTTGAGCACCGTGACGCTGATGATGTCGGCCTTGGCGACGTCGGCGACGCTGTCGGCCAGGCTGGCACCCAGTTCGACCAGTGGGGTCATCGCCTCGGTGCGCACATCGAACACGACCAGCCCGCCCGGCCAGTCGACGAGGCGCTTGGCCATCGGCGCGCCCTGGTTGCCCAGGCCGATGTACCCCAGCCGCGGCTCCGTCATCGGATGATCTGTCCGCCGTCGACGTTGAAGATCTGCCCGGTGATCCACTTGGCCTGGTCGGACAGCAGGAACAGGCACATCCCGACCAGGTCCTCCGGTTGGCCCATGCGCGACAACGGAATTCCCTTCACGATGTCGGCGACCATCTCCTGCGGCGTGGTGGTGCGGTTGGCCTCGGTGTCGATCGGACCCGGCGCGATCGCGTTGACCCGGATGTTCTGGCCACCCAGTTCGGTCGCCAGCTGCTGGGTCAGCCCGTTGATGCCGACCTTGGCCAGCCCGTAGAAGTTCGAGTACAGCCACGCCGCGGTCGAGGACTGGTTGACGATCGCCCCGCCCCCGCGCTTGGCCATCTTCTTGTACACCGCCCTGGTGCACACCAGCGCGCCGTCCATGTTCACGCTCATGAACTTCTTGTAGTAGTCCCAGTCGACGGTGATCAGGAAGTCCAGCTTCATGCCGCCGAAGATCGCGGCGTTGTTCACCAGGTAGTCGATGCCGCCGAACTCCGACAGTGTCTGTGCGGCCATCTCTTTGGCCGAATCCGGGTCCGAGACGTCGACCCGCACCGCGAGCGCGTTGCCACCCTCGCCCTTGATGCCGTCGGCGACCTTCTGGGCGCCCTCGGTGTTGATGTCAGCCACCACCACCGCCGCGCCTTCCCGCGCCAGCGCCTCGGCGTAGGCCTGGCCGATGCCTCCGCCGGCGCCGGTAACGATCGCCACCTTGTCGTCGAACTGCCCCATGTCTATCCCTTCCTTCTGCCGAATGGCCACTTAATGCGCGACTTCAGTGAATAGGTGTGCCATAACGGGCCATTCGGCGCGGTCAGACCGCCGTCGCGATCGCCTTGATCTCCAGGTATTCCTCAAAACCGGCCAGCCCCATCTCGCGGCCCAGGCCGGACTGCTTGTATCCACCGAACGGCATGTCGGCCGAGTACCAGACGCCGCCGTTGATGTTGACCGTGCCGACGCGCATCCGCGCCGCCGTCCGGTTCGCGCGCTCCTCGTCACCGGAGAACACCGTGCCCGACAGGCCGTAGGGCGAGTCGTTGGCGATCCGCACCGCGTCGTCGTCGCCGTCGTGGGCGATCACCGTCAGGACCGGCCCGAAGATCTCCTCGCGCGACACCTTCGCGGAGTTGTCCAGGCCGGCGATCACCGTGGGCTCGATGAAGAACCCGGTGTCGCGGTCCGCCGGGCGACCACCACCGGCGGCGAACCTGCCACCCTCGGCAGTCGCCGAATCCAGGTAGCCCTGCACCCGGTCGCGCTGCCGTGCGGAAATCAATGGGCCGCAGATGGTTCCGGCGTCCTGCGGGTCGCCGGGCTTGAGTCCGGCCATGGTCGCCGCGGCCGCCTCGACAGCCTCGTCGTAGCGGGTCTTCGGCACCACCAGCCGGGTCGTGATGGCGCAGCCCTGTCCGGCGTGCATCGACGCGGTGAACGCCGCCATCGAGCAGGCACCGGCCAGGTCGGCGTCGTCGAGCACCAGGAACGCCGACTTGCCGCCGAGTTCGAGGAACACCTTCTTGATCGTCGCGGCGCCGTCGGCCATCACCGCGCGGCCCGTCGCCGTCGACCCGGTGAACGAAACCATGTCCACGCGCGGGTCTTTCGACAGCAGCGCGCCGACCCCGTGGTCGCTGGAGGTGACGATGTTGACGACGCCGGGCGGGATGTCGGTGTGCTCGGCGATCAGCTCACCGACCGCGGCCGCACACCACGGGGTGTCGGGTGCGGGCTTGAGCACGACGGTGTTGCCGGCCGCCAGCGCCGGACCGATCTTGGCCAGGTTGATCTGGTGCGGGAAGTTCCACGGCGTGATGGCGCCGACGACGCCGACGGCCTCGCGGGCGATCCGGCGGCGGGTCTTGATGCCCATCGGCGACGCGACACCCAGATCGGTCACCCACTCGTAGGACTCCGCGGTGTCGGCGCAGAAGCTCAGGTCGTCGACCGGGCCTTCGAGCTGCGCCGCCGAAGTGAGCATCCGGGGCGCACCGACCTCGGCGATGGTGATCTCGCGCAGCTCTTCGATGTGTTCCTTCAGCACCGCCTGCAGCTGGCGCAGGCAGCGCACCCGCAACTCGGTGTTGGTCGACCAGTCGGTGTCGTCGAACGCCCGCCGGGCGGCCTCGATCGCGCGGCCCATGTCCTCGGCGGTGGCGTCGGCCGCGACACCCAGCACCTCTTCAGTGGCCGGGTTGACGGTGTTGAACGTGCCACCACTGCCCGCGACGAGTTTGCCGTCGATGAGCAACTGACTCTCGCGATTGGGCAGCACTGCCATCCCGTCTCCGTTTCGCCACTACTGGACACTTGTCCGGATTGGTTTGCACCGAACCTTAGACCCCTGGCCTGCCCACTGGCAAGCACCGGGCCGCCAAGTGCGCACTTGCGACGCGCGCGGCCGGTCGTCTAACTTGGACATGTGTCCAGCGAGCGCGTGGTTGCGGTCACAGGCTCGTCGCCTGTCGCCGGGGAGACGCCGCGCAACCGGCGCCAGGAGGAGACGTTCCGCAAGGTGCTCACCGCCGGCGTCGAGATGCTGCGCGAATCGTCCTATGCGGATCTGACGGTGCGCGCGGTCGCCGCGCGGGCCAAGGTTGCCCCCGCGACGGCCTACACCTACTTCTCGTCGAAGAACCACCTGATCGCCGAGGTGTACCTCGACCTGATGCGGCAGGTGCCGTACTTCACCGACGTCAACGAGACCCGGCTGACGCGGGTCGAGAAGACGCTGCGCGCGATGGCGCTGATGGTCGCCGACGAACCCGAGGTCGCCGCGGCGTGCACCACAGCATTGCTCAGCGGCACCGACGGCGCGGTGCGCGCGGTGCGCGACCGCATCGGCGCCGAGATCCACCGCCGGATCCGCTCGGCCATGGGCCCGGACGCCGATCCGCGGGCGCTGGCGGCGCTGGAGATGACGTTCTTCGGCGCGCTGGTCAACGCGGGCAGCGGCGTGTTCACCTACCACCAGATCGCCGACCGACTCAGCTACGTCGTCGGCCTCATCTTGGGAGATGACCAGTGACCATCAGCGAAATCGTGCTCGACCCATACGATTACGACTTCCACGAGGACCCGTACCCCTATTACAAGCGGTTGCGTGACGAGGCGCCGCTGTACCGCAACGACGAGCTCGGCTTCTGGGCGTTGTCGCGCCACCAGGACGTCCTGCAGGGCTTCCGCAACAGCACCACGCTGTCCAACAAGTTCGGGGTGTCGCTGGATCCGGCGTCGCGCGGCCCGCACGCGTCGAAGACGATGTCCTTCCTCGCGATGGACGACCCCGACCACCTCCGGCTGCGCACACTGGTGTCGAAGGGGTTCACCCCGCGGCGCATCCGCGAACTCGAACCGCGGGTCACCGAGATCGCCGTCCAGCACCTCGACGTCCTGCTCGACAAGGCACGCTCGAACGAAACCGTCGACTACGTCGACGAATTCGCCGGCAAGCTGCCGATGGACGTCATCTCGGAACTGATGGGCGTGCCGGAGGTGGACCGTGTGCAGGTGCGCGCCTGGGCCGACGGCGTCATGCACCGCGACGAGGGAGTCACCGACGTGCCACCGGCGGCCGTCGAGGCGTCGATCAACCTGATCGTCTACTACCAGGGCATGGTCGCCGAGCGCCGCAAGACCCCCACCGACGACCTGACCACCGCACTGCTGGAAGCCGAGATCGACGGCGACCGGCTGACCGACGACGAGATCCTCGGGTTCATGTTCCTGATGGTCATCGCCGGCAACGAGACGACCACCAAACTGCTTGCCAACGCGGCATTCTGGGGGCACAAGAACCCCGACCAACTCACCGGCGTGTACTCCGGCCTGGAGCGGGTGCCGCTGTGGGTCGAGGAGACGTTGCGCTACGACACCTCCAGCCAGATCCTCGCGCGCACCGTCGCCGGCGAGCTGACGCTGTATGACACCACGATCCCCGACGGGGACGTTCTGTTGTTGCTGCCCGGATCGGCGCACCGCGACGAGCGGGTGTTCGAGGACCCGGACCGGTTCGTCATCGGCCGCGAGATCGGGTCCAAGCTCATGAGTTTCGGCAGCGGAGCCCACTTCTGCCTCGGTGCGCATCTCGCACGCATGGAGGCCAGGGTGGCGCTGACCGAGTTGTTCAGGCGAATCCGCGGATACGAGGTCGACGAGGCCAACGCCGTCCGCGTCCACTCGAGCAATGTCCGCGGATTCGCTCATCTTCCTATGACAGTTGAGGTCTCGTAATGCCCCGCTTTGACCCCCTGCCCGAACGCCGACCCGTCATCGTCGCCGGCGCCTCCTCCGGCATCGGAGAAGCGACGGCCCTCGAGATGGCTGCCCGCGGCTTCCCGGTCGCACTCGGCGCGCGACGCGTCGAGAAGCTCGAAGACCTCGTCGGCAAGATCAACGCCGACGGCGGCGAGGCGGTCGGTTTCCATCTCGACGTTACCGACCCCAACTCGGTGAAAACGTTTGTCGCCCAATCGGTCGAGGCGCTCGGCGAGATCGAGGTGCTGGTGGCCGGCGCCGGCGACACCTACTTCGGCAAGCTGGCCGAGATCACCACCGACGAGTTCGAGTCGCAGCTGCAGATCCACCTGGTCGGCGCCAACCGGCTCGCGGCCGCGGTGCTGCCCGGCATGCTCGAGCGCCGGCGCGGCGACCTGATCTTCGTGGGCTCCGACGTCGCACTGCGCCAGCGCCCGCACATGGGCGCCTACGGTGCGGCCAAGGCGGCGTTGTTGGCGATGGTGCACAACTTCCAGATGGAGCTCGAAGGCACCGGTGTGCGCGCCTCGATCGTGCACCCGGGACCCACCAAGACCAGCATGGGTTGGAGCCTGCCCGCCGAGAAAATCGGTCCTGCTCTGGAGGATTGGGCGAAGTGGGGTCAGGCTCGGCACGACTACTTCCTGCGGGCGTCTGACCTCGCTCGCGCGATCACGTTCGTCGCGGAGACGCCGCGCGGCGGGTTTATCGCCAACATGGAGCTGCAGCCCGAAGCGCCGCTGGCCGAGGTGAAAGACCGACAGAAACTTGCGCTTGGTGAGGAGGGAATGCCGACATGACGACCGCAATCGTGCCCCGGGTGTCCGGTGGTGAAGAGGAACACGGTCACCTCGAGGAGTTCCGCACCGACCCGATCGGGCTGATGAAGCGGGTCCGCGAGGAATGCGGAGACGTCGGCTGGTTCCAGCTGGTCGACAAGCACGTAATCCTGCTGTCGGGGGCGGAGGCCAACGAGTTCTTCTTCCGTTCCACCGACAGTGAGCTCAACCAGGCCGAGGCCTACCCGTTCATGACGCCGATCTTCGGCGAGGGCGTGGTGTTCGACGCGGATCCCGAACGCCGGGCCGAGATGCTGCACAACACCGCACTGCGCGGTGAGCAGATGAAGGGTCACGCCGCGACCATCGAGAACGAGGTCAGGAAGATGATCGCCGGGTGGGGACCCCACGGCGAGATCGAACTGCTCGACTTCTTCTCCGAGCTGACAATCTACACCTCGACCGCCTGCCTGATCGGGTTGAAGTTCCGCGAACAGCTCGACAGCCGGTTCGCCCACTACTACCACCAGCTCGAGCGCGGCACCGATCCGCTGTGCTACGTCGACCCCTACCTGGACATCGAGAGCTTCCGCATCCGCGACGAGTCGCGGGTGAAACTCGTTGCGCTGGTGCAGGACATCATGGACGGCCGGGTGGCGTCTCCGCCGGCCAGCAAGGCCGACCGCGACCTGCTCGACGTGCTCGTCTCCATCAAGGACGACGAGGGCAATCCGCGCTTCTCGGCCAACGAGGTGACCGGCATGTTCATCTCGCTGATGTTCGCCGGCCACCACACCAGCTCGGGCACCTCGGCGTGGACGCTGATCGAATTGATCCGCCACGCCGACACCTACGCCCAGGTGCAGCAGGAGCTCGACGACCTCTACGCCGACGGCCAGGAGGTGAGTTTCCATGCGCTGCGCCAGATCCCGAAGCTCGACAACGTCGTCAAGGAGACGCTGCGGTTGCATCCGCCGCTCATCATCCTGATGCGCGTGGCGCAGGACGAGTTCGAGGTGAAGGGTCTGCCGATCCACAAGGGTGACTTCGTCGCCGCGTCACCGGCGATCTCCAACCGGATCGCCGAGGACTTCCCGGACCCCGACGCGTTCAACCCCGACCGCTATAACAAGCCCGAACAGGCCGACATCGCCAACCGGTGGACCTGGATCCCGTTCGGCGCGGGCAAGCACCGCTGTGTCGGCGCCGCGTTCGCGCAGATGCAGATCAAGGCGATCTTCTCGGTCCTGTTGCGCGAGTACGAGTTCGAGATGGCGCAGCCCGCCGAGAGCTACCGCAACGACCATTCGAAGATGGTCGTTCAGCTGGCCCAGCCGGCGAAGGTGCGCTACCGCAGGCGCGTGAAGTAGGGCATCGCAATGGGCTGTTACCGAGTCGAACTCGACGAGGACCTGTGCCAGGGCCACGCGATGTGCGAGCTGGAGGCGCCGGATGTCTTCCGGGTACCCAAACGCGGCGTCGTCGAGATCGTCGACGCCGAACCACCTGATGAACTACGCGACGCCGTCGAGATGGCCGTCGAAATGTGTCCCACCCGAGCTCTATCCATCACAGAAAAGGACTGACAATGGCGTCACGTGAACAACTCGAGGACTGGGTCGAGCGCTGGCTGCAGGCCAACAAGGAGTCCGAGACAGCAGGCGACTGGCGAAACCTCGCGGAGTTCTACGCCGAGGACGCGACCTATGGCTGGAACATCGGCCCCAAGGAAGACGTCATGTGCGTCAACAAGACCGAGATCCGCGACATCGCCCTGGGCCTGGAGATGGAGGGCCTGGAGAACTGGGTCTACGAGTACCAGAAGGTGCTCATCGACGAGAAGCAGAACGAGATCGTCGGTTTCTGGAAGCAGGTCGCGAACAAGGGCGACGGCACCCGCGCGGAGATCTACGGCATCGGCGGCAGCTGGTTCCGGCTCAACGATCAACTGCTCATCGAATGGCAGCGCGACTTCTTCGACTTCGGCCACGTGGCCAAGGGGTACGCGAAGCTGATCGAGTCGGGCGATCTGACCCCCGCCATGCAGAAGCGCATCGAACGCTCACTGTCCGGGGAGAAACTGCCCGGGTACTACCCGCTCGGGCAGGCTCCGGCACCCATCTGGTGACCCGGCCAAGCAGTTGATTGGGGGTGGGTGTGACGGAAGCAACTACGGCCTCTAGTCTGTGGTCACCGGAACCAACGGAAGGCACGTTCGCATGAAGACAAAAGGCGCCCTGATCTGGGAGTTCAACCAGCCGTGGTCGATCGAGGAGATCGAGATCGGCGACCCGGTCAAGGACGAGGTCAAGATCCAGATGGAAGCGTCCGGGATGTGCCACTCGGACCACCACCTGGTCACCGGCGACATTCCGATGGCCGGCTTCCCCGTGCTCGGCGGCCACGAGGGCGCCGGCATCGTCACCGAGGTCGGCCCGGGCGTCGAGCACATCGCCCCCGGCGACCACGTCGTGCTGTCGTTCATCCCGTCCTGCGGTGAATGTCCCGCGTGCCAGGAAGGACTGCGCAACCTCTGCGACCTCGGCGCGGGCCTGCTGGCCGGCACCGCGGTGTCGGACGGCACCCACCGGATCCACTCCGTGAAGAACGGCCAGCCGGTCATCCCGATGACCCTGCTCGGCACGTTCAGCCCGTACATGGTCGTGCACAAGAGCTCGGTGGTGAAGATCGACCCGTCGATCCCGTTCGAGGTGGCCTGCCTGGTCGGCTGCGGCGTCACCACCGGCTACGGCTCGGCCGTCCGCAGCGGCGACGTCCGCCCGGGCGATGACGTGGTCATCGTCGGTGTCGGCGGCGTGGGCACCGGCGCCCTGCAGGGCGCGGTGGCCGCCGGCGCGCGCAACATTTTCGTGGTCGATCCCGTTGACTTCAAGCGTGATTCGGCGCTGAAGTTCGGTGCGACGCACGCCTACCCCGACATCTACGCCGCGATGGCCGGAGTCGCCGAGGTCACCCAGGGCCGGATGGCGCAGAAGACGATCGTCACCGTCGGTGAGCTCAAGGGCGAGGACATCGACGACTACATGAACATCACCGCCAAGGGCGGCACCGTGGTCGCCACCGCCGTCGCCAACATGGCGAGCAACGACGTCAAGCTGAACCTGTCGATGCTCACCCTGCTGCAGAAGCGGTTGCAGGGCACCATCTTCGGCGGCGGCAACCCGCACCACGACATCCCGCAGCTGCTGTCGATGTACAAGGCGGGCCGGCTCAACCTCGACGACATGGTCACCCGGCAGTACAAGCTCGAGCAGATCAACGAGGGCTACCAGGATATGCTCGAGGGCCGCAACATCCGCGGCGTCATCCGCTACACCGACGAGGATCGCTGAGTCGGCGTGGCTGACACGGCGCAGCTGAGCCCGGTGGTCGCAGCGTCACAGAACTCGTGGCGCTGCGTCCAGACCGGTGACCGCGACGGCTGGCTGGCGTTGATGGCCGACGACATCGTCATCGAGGACCCGATCGGGCAGGCCGTCACCAATCCGGACGGCACCGGGGTCCGCGGCAAGGACGCCGTTGCGGCGTTCTACGACACCAACATCGGGCCCAACCAGCTGCGCGTCACCTGCGAGGAGACGTTCCCGTCCAGCAGCCCGAACGAGATCGCCTACATCCTGGTCCTGCAGACCACCTTCCCGAACGGCTTCGTCGCCACGGTCCGCGGGGTGTTCACCTACAAGACCAACGACGCCGGCCTGATCACCAACCTGCGTGGCTACTGGAACATGGACGCGATGCAGTTCGGTCAGGCGGAGGATGCCCAGTAGCTTGACCGGCCGCGGCGCGGTTGTCGTCGGCGGGTCGCGCGGCGTCGGGCTGGCGGTGGCCCGGCTGCTCGCCGAACAGGGCGCCGGTGTCGTCCTCAACGGCCGCGACGCCGACGCGGTATCCGCAGCGGCACAAGGAATTTCGGCCGCCGTCGGCGTGCCCGGCTCACCGGCCGACCCCCGGACCGCCGACGAACTGATCGACACCTGTGTGCGGGAGTTCGGCCGGATCGACATCCTGATCAACTGCGCGGGTACCGCCGAGCCCGCCGGCTCATCGATCCTCAACGTCACCTCGGCGCAGTTCCGCGACCTGCTCGACGCGCATCTGGGCACGGTGTTCGAGACCTGCCGCGCGGCAGCGCCGAAAATGGTGGCCCAAGGCGGCGGCGCCATCGTCAACACCAGCTCGTTCGCATTCCTCGGGGACTACGGCGGCACCGGCTACCCGGCAGGCAAGGGCGGTGTCAACGGGCTGACCCTGGCGATCGCTGCCGAGCTCAAGGCGCACGGTGTCCGCGCGAACGTGGTGTGCCCGGGCGCGCGCACCCGGCTGTCCACCGGCGCGGACTACGAGGCCCACATCGCCGACCTGCACCGGCGCGGACTGCTCGACGACGTCAGCATGCAGGGCGCACTCGACGCCGCACCGCCGGAGTACGTCGCGCCGACCTACGCGTACCTCGTCAGCGACCTTGCCAAGGACGTCACCGGACAGATCCTCATCGCGGCCGGCGGGTTCGTCGGGCGCTTCGACCGGCCCACCCCGGCGCTGCTGGCCTACCGCGATCATCACGACAGTCCGCCGTGGACGGTCGCTGAGCTGCACGCCAAGATCAGCGGCTGACACCGCCCGGCAAACCGTTGAGACGCATCTCTCACCGATGTGCACTCGAACATGCGCAGACATCGTCGATGTCAGCTAATACACTCGGCGGATGGCCGCGAGCGCGGATGCCAGGTCGCCCGCCGAGCGGGCTGCGGCCGAAGCGTTCGTCTACGTGATGCGCCGCTATCAGGTCCGGACCCAGCAGATCGCCTTCGAGATCTGGGTGCCGCCGAGCCGGTCGGCGGCACCGGGCCGGGACGTGCGCCGCTATCGGGTCGCGCCACCGTTCTGGGCGCTGACCCTCGACCCAGAAGCTCTGACGGGATACGCCGTCAACACCCGCGCCGAGCTGATCCGCTACTCGCACAACGACTTCCAGGAGAGCGCCGAGTACGGGCCGGGCTGCCGCGAACTGCTGGCCACGGCGACCGGCACCAACCCCGCGTACCTCTGTGAACCGCTCACGGACGCCGAGGCCGCGACCGCGGTCACCGACTACCTCGTCGACGCCGCGGCGTCCCAGGCCGAGGGCTCCGGCCCCCTGGTGCTCGGGGAGTTCGCGTCGACACCCCAGCGCGCCGACGGGCCCGCCGCCCTGGAATGCTCGAACCCATGGCGACCGTCTTCACCAAAATCATCAACGGAGAGCTCCCCGGCCGGTTCGTCTACGAGGACGACGACGTCGTCGCCTTCCTGACGATCGCGCCGATCACCCAGGGCCACACGCTCGTCGTTCCGCGCGCCGAGATCGACAATTGGCAGGACATCGAGCCTGCGGTCTTCGGCCGGGTCATGGAGGTGTCGCAGCTGATCGGCAAGGCCGTGGTCAAGGCGTTCCCGGCCGAACGCGCCGGCGTGATCATCGCCGGGCTCGAGGTGCCGCATCTGCACGTGCATGTCTTCCCGACCAGCGACCTCGCGGACTTCGGCTTCGCCAACGCCGACCCGAACCCGTCGCAGGAATCGCTCGACGAGGCGCAGGCCAAGATCAAGGACGCGCTGGCTCAGCTGACCTGAGCGGCGACCTCGGTCGCCGACAGATCGGCGATGCGGGGCAGACTGACCGTGAACGTGCAGCCACGCCCCGGTGCCGTCGTCACCTTGACCGTGCCGCCGTGTGCGTACACCAGCGAATCGACGATCGACAGGCCCAGGCCGGTCCCGCCGCTGGCGCGCGCCCGCGACGAGTCGGCGCGGTAGAACCGCTCGAACACCCGCTGCGCGTCCTCGGCCGTCATGCCGGGACCCTCGTCGCACACCTCGAGCACGGCGCGCTGCCCGGCGGTGCCCACCCGCACCGTCACGCCCGCGGTCTCCGGGGTGTGCTGCAGCGCGTTGGCCATCAGGTTGCCGAGCACCTGACGCAGCCGGGCCTCGTCGCCCAGCACCTCGGGGGTGCCGGGGCCGTCGAGCACCTCCAACGAGATGTCCCGGTTCGGCGCGATCGACCGCGCATCGTGCACCGCGTCGGTGGCCAGCGTCAACAGATCCACGCGGCGGCGTTCCAGCGGCCGCTGCGCGTCCAGGCGGGCGAGCAGCAGCAGGTCCTCGACGAGCAGGCCCATCCGGCTGGACTCGCTCTCGATGCGGCTCATCAACATCTCGACGTCACGGGCCGCGCCCTGCCGGTACAGCTCGGCGAAGCCGCGGATGGTCGTCAGCGGGGTGCGCAGCTCGTGGCTGGCGTCGGTGATGAACCGTCGCATCCGCTCCTCGGAACTGCGGGCCGCCTCGGCCGAGGACTCCGACGCGGCCATCGCGGTCTGGATCTGAGCCAGCATCCCGTTGAGCGCCAACGACAGTCGGCCCACCTCGGTGCGCGGGTCACGCTGCGGGACGCGGCGGTCCAACTCGCCGGCGGCGATCGCGGCCGCGGTCTGCTCGACTTCGACGAGCGGGCGCAGGCTGCGGTGCACGACGGCGTAGCCGGCGACGCCGAGTACCAGCAGCACCGCGAGGCCGATACCGACCTGCGCGTAGGTCAGTTCGCGCACGGTGGTCTGCACGTCGGACAGGTCGATCGCGACGGTCATCAACTCGCCGCCGGGCCCGCGCACGGTCATCGCGCGCCATTCCACGCCCGAGGCGTCGGTGGATCCGATGGTGACCGGGACCGGGCCGACATCGTTGTCGTCGGGCAGGTCGGGTTCGGCGTCGCGGTCGTTGACGGCCATCCACATGCGCCCGTCGGGACCGACCCCGCGCACGTAGAAGTTCGACGGCGGCCGGGTCGGGTTCGGTCCCTCGATCTGCGGGGCAGGCGCGCCCTGCGGGGCTTGGGCGGCCCAGCCGCGCGACGCGTCGAGCAGCTCCTGGTCGACGCGGTTGCTCAAGGTGTGGCGCAGGATCGAGGTGACCGCGATGCCGGAGGCCAACAGGCCGCACGCCACCAGCACGAGGGTGGCCGCGACCAGGGAGACGCGCAACGGCACGCCGCGTCCACCCACGGTTCTCATCTGCCTATTGTGTGCCGCGCCGGCGGTTCGTCACCGCGGCTCGCGCAACACGTAGCCGACGCCGCGCAGCGTGTGCAGCAGGCGCTTCTCGCCGGTGTCGATCTTGCGGCGCAGGTACGACACGTAGGACTCGACGACGTTGACATCACCGCCGAAGTCGTAGCGCCAGACGTGGTCGAGGATCTTCGGCTTCGACAGCACCGTGCCTGCGTTGATGATGAAGTACCGCAGCAGTGTGAACTCGGTGGGCGACAACGACACCGGTTGGCCGGCCTTCCACACTTCGTGGGTGTCCTCGTCGAGTTCGATGTCGGCGAAGGTGAGCCGCGAGTTGCGGGGCTCCTCGACGCCGCGGCCGGTGCGGCGCAGGATCACCCGCAGCCGGGCCACCACTTCCTCGAGGCTGAAGGGCTTGGTGACGTAGTCGTCGCCGCCGAGGGTCAACCCGGCGATCTTGTCCTGCAGGGAGTCGCGGGCGGTCAGGAACAGCGCGGGCGCGTCGATGCCGTCGGCGCGCAGCCGGCGCAGCAACCCGAAGCCGTCCATCCCGGGCATCATCACGTCGAGGATGACGGCGTCGGGACGTACCTCGCGGGCCTTGTCCAGCGCGGCGGGGCCGTTCGATGCGGTGTGCACCTCGAAACCCTGGAATTTGAGGCTGACGGCGAGAAGCTCGACGATGTTGGTCTCGTCGTCGACAACGAGCACCTTGGCTTCGGGGGTGTTCTCGGGTAACGCAGGCATCGCCATTCACCTACTGTCTGCCTTCAGGCTTGTAATGATGCTGCATGATCGCTGTCAACTTCCTGTGAGTTTGGCCTTGTGCGGTCCATAGACTGAGGTGATGAACCTCGGCAAAGCCCTGACCGACATCGCGACCGCACCGGCCCGCGCCGCGCTGGCGGTCGCCGACGCGGGGCTCGCCATGGCCACCGGCGCGGTGGGCATGGCGCAACGCACGCTCGGCGAACAGGCCGGCGACAGCGCCGGATCGGCGTCGTTCGCCCAGATGCTGGGGCTCAACGACGCGGTCGAGCGGGCGAACCGGTTGGCCCGCCTGATGGACGACGACGCGCCGCTCGGGCGCGCGCTGGCGCCCAACGGCCCGCTGGACCGGCTGCTGCGCCCGGGCGGGCTGATCGACCAGCTGACCACCGAGGGCGGGCTGCTGGATCGGATGACGGCCGAGAACGGCGCGGTCGCGCGGGCGGTGGCGCCGGGCGGGCTGGTGGACCAGGTGATGGCCGAGGGCGGGCTGGTCGACCGGATGACGACCGACGACGGCGCGCTGTCGCGGGTGATCGCGCCGGGCGGGCTGGCCGATCAGCTGCTGGCCAACGACGGCCTGGTCGAGCGCGTGCTGCGCGAGGACGGGGTGGCCGACCGGCTGCTGGCCGAGGGTGGGCTGCTGGACACGCTGACCGACCCCGACGGGCCGCTGCTCAAGCTCGCCGATGTGGCGGACACGCTGAACCGGCTGGCGCCGGGGCTGGAGGCGCTGGCGCCGACGATCGACGCGCTGCACGAGGCGGTGATCACGCTCAGCCAGGTGGTCAACCCGCTCAGCAACATCGCCGACCGGATCCCGCTGCCCGGTCGGCGCCCGCGGGCGCGGTCGTCGCGCAGCGTGACCTCGCAGCGGATCATCGACACCGGCGAGTAGCTCAGGCCTCGATGGTCTCCACCGCGGTCGCGATGCTCTCCGGCGGCGGGGGCTGATCCTCGGGCTGCCACTGCTGCAGCAGCAGTACGACGGCGCCGCGCAGCATGCGGATGTAGTCGTCGACGTCGGACTGCTTGTAGGACTCGATGCGGGCCGCGACCTCCGGCGCCAGCGGCTTGACCGCCGTCGCGATGCTCAGCCCCAATCCGCCCTCGGTGCTGGCACTCTTGTCGAGCAGCGTGAGTAGTTGTTCGACCTCGGACCGGGTCAGGCCCGGGTAGATATGCGGGAAGTCGCTGAGCAGATCGTCCTTGACAGTCACGGGCAGCGGAGTTCCCCGAAGCAGCGATCGCATAAACGCGTGGTGCGCCTCGTCAATAGGACTGTCCGGCGGCGTATCGGACTCGGCGGTAGTGGCGCCCGTTGCCGCGATTCCGGGCCTTGTATGTCGGCAGCTGGCTGTCACAGTTCGGACAAACCAGCCTCAGATTCTCGCGGCGATTGTTGGTCGAGTCGCCGTCGATGTGGTCGATGACCAGAGTCAAGGCCGTGCCATTCCATTCGCTCTTCATCTCGCAGATGGCGCAACATCCGCCTTGCTGTTCGAATAGGTAATCCCGAACGAAATTGCCTGAGTATGACGTTCTGCCGCAGGTGCCGGTGTCGAGCCAAAGGTTCAGGAGCATGCGCCGCCGGTGCAACTGCTGACACGCGTTGCTGCAGAACACCCTTTGCCGGCGACCTTCAAACCGTGTGCCGCACCCGCGGCAGGCGACCACCATGATCGGAACGTATCCGCCGGCACCGACAGAACTGTGGAGCCGCGTGAGAGAATCGAACTCTCGACATTCGCTTTACAAGAGCGATGCTCTACCAACTGAGCTAACGCGGCGGTTGGCTCGTGGAGCCTCCGACATTCTACGACGGCACAGTCCTCGAATCGGTGACCCCTGGCTCGCACCTCAGCTCGCGTTGGCGAGCGCCGTTTCCCCGACCTGACTTCGCAGCGCGTCCAACGCTTTTGCCAGCAGCCGCGACACGTGCATCTGTGAGCACCCGATCTGCTCGGCGATCTGCGACTGGGTCAGGTCCTCGAAGAACCGCAGGGTCAGCACCGCGCGCTGCCGCTCGGGCAGCGCCGCGATCAGCGGCCGGATCGTCTCCACTTCGAGCACCTTGTCGAATCCCGCGTCGTCGCCGCCCAGGCCGTCGCCGAACGAGCTCGAGTCGTCGTCACGGTTGGCGGGCATGTCGGTCGACAGGGTCGAGTAGTTCGACCCGGCGATCACGGCCTGCACCACCTGCTCGCGGTCGACCTGCAAGTACTCGGCGATCTCGCTGGCCGTCGCCGCCCTGCCCAGCGTCTGCGCCAGTTTGCCGCTCGCCTTGTTCACGCGCGACTGCAGGTCCTTGACCGCGCGGGGCACCTTGACCGCCCAGGCGTGATCCCGGAAGTGCCTGCGCACCTCGCCCATCATCGTCGGCACCGCGAACGACAGGAACTCCGCGCCGTTGTCGACGTCAAATCGGTTGAGCGCGTTGACCAAACCGACCCGCGCCGCCTGCACCAGGTCCTCGTGTGCTTCCCCGCGGTTGCGGTAGCGGCGTGCGATGTGCTCGGCCAGCGGCAGGCATCGCGCGCAGATCAGGTCCCGCTGTCGTCGGTAGGCGGCCGACCCCTCGTCGAGGGTCTTGAGGCGACGGAACATCTCGGTCACGTCTGAGTAGTCGCTACTGGGTCCAGCCACGGGTACGTCCGTTCCGCTCGAGGGGAAATTGGCGGGCTCACGGATCTGAACCTGTCCGCCTTGCATACCCACCGGCTGACCAGGCAAAACAAACCCGCGGCCGGCAACGGTGCGCGGCGCGCCATTTAAGCTGCTGACATGGACGTGTGCGCTCGGAACAACATCAAGATCGTTGGCCGAGAAGGGGGACCGCTCCTGCTGCTGGCCCACGGGTTCGGTTGTGACCAGAACCTGTGGCGGCTGATCGTGGACCGCCTGACGCCGACGTTTCGCATCGTGCTGATGGATCATGTCGGCTCCGGCGCCTCCGATCCTCAAGCCTGGGACGACGCGAAGTACGCCACGCTCGACGGCTACGCCGACGACATCGTCGACATCGTGCGCGAACTCGATCTCACGGACGTCGTGTTCGTCGGCCACTCGGTGGCGTCGATGATCGGCGCGCTCGCGACGATCAGGGAGCCGGCCCGGTTCGCGAAGCTGGTGATGGTCACACCGTCGCCGCGCTACGTCGACGATGCCGACTACCACGGCGGGTTCTCCCGCGAGGACATCGACGAACTGCTGGAGTCGATGGACCTCAACTACCTCGGCTGGTCGCAGGCGATGGCGCCGGTGATCATGGGACACCCCGAGCGGCCCGAATTGAGCGACGAACTGGAAGCCTCGTTCTGCCGCACCGATCCCGACCGCGCCCGGGCGTTCGCCCGCGCGACGTTCCTGTCCGACAACCGCGCCGACCTGCCACGCATACCGGTGCCGACCCTGATCGTCGACTGCACCGAGGACGCAATAGCTCCGCGCAGCGTCGGACGGTATGTGCACACCCACGTGCCTGACAGCCGACTCGTCACGCTCAACGCGACCGGACACTGCCCGCACGTCAGCGATCCGGATGTCACCGCCGAGGCGATCGCGGAGTTCGCCGCGCCGGCATGACCGAGATCGACGTCGAAGACCACTGGGAGCACGCGCCCTGCGGTCACGCGATCGCCGAGCCGAACGGGCGGATCCTGCGGGTCAACGCCACGCTGAGCCGGTGGCTCGGATACGGTCCAGATGCCCTGCGCGGCAAGCTGATCACCGACCTGCTCACCGTCGGCGGCCGGATCCACTTCGACACCCACTTCCGCCCGATGCTGCGGATGAGCGGCAAACTCGACGGCGTCACGGTCGATTTCGCGGCGGCCGACGGCTCCCGGCTGCCGATCTTTCTCACCGCGAACGTGAAGACCGACGCCGACGGGCGGGCCGAGCTGTTGCGGCTCACCGCGGTCGACGCCGGCGACCGCCGAAGCTACGAACGAGAGTTGTTGGCGCAGCGGCAGAAAGCCGACACCGAACGCAGCAGGGTGCAGGCCTTCGCCGAAACCCTGCGCCGCTCACTGCTTCCGCCGCTCCTGTCCCCGCCGGCCGGCCTCGACGCCGCCGCCCACTACCACACCGCTTCGGACGACGACGTGGGCGGTGACTTCTATGACCTGTTCCCGCTGACCCGGTCCACATGGGGGTTCTTCCTCGGCGACGTCGCGGGCAAGGGCGTCGACGCGGCCGTCGTCACCGGCCTGACGCGTTACGTCCTGCGCTCGGCCGCCGTGGCCGACCACGATCCGGTCAAGGCGCTGGAGGTGCTCAACTCGGTGCTCATGCAGGACGTCGACATCCGGTCGAACCGGCTGTGCACCGTGATCGACGGGCACGTCACCTCCCGCGGCGACGGGTTCGACGTCGCGCTGGCCAGCGGCGGACACCCGCCGCCGCTGCTGATCGCGGCAGACGGAACGGCCTATTACGCCGACACCGTCGGCGGGCAAGCCGTCGGCGTCACGAACGATCCGCACTTCGTCGCGCACCGGTTCCACCTGGCACCCGGCGACACCATGGTCTTCTACACCGACGGTCTGACCGAGGCCAGCACCGGAACGGGCCGGCGCCGCTACAACGACGAGGGCGCGCTGCTGCGATTCGTCCGATCGCACGCGCCCGCCACCGCACAGCAGATCGTCGACGCCATCCGCGACCTGTTGACCAGCTTCGGCGCCGGCGTCAAAGACGATGCCGCGGTGCTCGCACTGGGAGTGCCCGCGCCGGGCTGATCGTCAAGTCTCGTCGGCGACGTCGTGGCGGTCCTGGTGCCCGCCCGGCGCCTCGGGGTCGTCGTTGCGATGGTCGAGCTCGTCCTGCAGTTCGCGTTGCTCCTCGGTCACCTTGGTCGCGTCCTTGGGAACCGCGGGCGGGTCATTCTCTGCTGCCATACCGACGGTGTCACCGGCCTGCGCCGCGCCGAAACACGCCGCTGTGACCGGATCGACATTGCTAGGGCACTAACTATTCGTCCACTATGGTTTTGTGACCACCACCGCCGACACCGAGATCGATCCCCTGGCGCTCGAACAGCAGGTCTGTTTCGCGTTGGCGGTCACCAACCGGGCGGTGCTGGCGGTCTACCGGCCTCTGCTCGAGCCGTTGGGCCTCACCCATCCGCAGTACCTGGTGATGCTCGCGCTGTGGGATCACGAGAAGTCCGCCGCCGGGGCCGAGACGGCGCCGCTGTCGGTCAAGGACATCGCCGCCGCCCTGCAGTTGGACTCGGCGACGCTCTCGCCGATGCTCAAGCGACTGGAGTCGCTGGGATTGATCACCCGCACCCGTCGTGCCGACGACGAGCGCGCCACCGACGTGCGGCTCACCGACGCCGGTGTGCAGCTGCGCCAGCGGGCACTCGAGATCCCGCCGACCGTCGTGCGCCGCCTCGGCGTCGACCTCGACGAACTGGAACGTCTTCGCAACGCGCTGACGCGCGTGAACACCGCCGCCCGCGCCGCGGGCGCACTCGACAACGACAAGGAGCAACGTGGCTGACGCGCGCCCCAACCTCATTCAGTACATCGGCTATTCGTACGGACGCCGCCTGCCCGACTCGATGCGCGACTGGGTGGCCCGCGACCTCGCCGGGCCGGGCGCCGTGCGCCGGCACATGATCCGCATGGCGATCCCACCGCTGCTGATCCTCGCGCCGTTCTGGTTACTCCCCGCCTCCTTCTACGTCCACCTGGAAATGACCGCGCCCATTTACATCTGGGCGATCCTGATGGCCCTGGCACTGAACAAGGTGTGGCGCAGGCACCGGCTGGCCCAGCACGGCCTCGACCAGAACATGGTCGACGAGATCAAGCGGCAGAAGGATGCGGCGATGCACGAGGACTACATCCGGCGCTTCGGCCCGCGGCCCGAAGAGGCGCGCTGGCAGCAGAACAGCAGCCCGTTCTGACCGACGGTCACAGCAGCGCCTGGCCCAGGTGCTCCCCCGGCCGGAACCCCGGCAGGATGGCGAATGTCGCCGAGCCGACCGTGGTGATCCACTCGTTGAGCGCATCGGATTGCGCCAGCCGCCGCTGGACCGGCACGAACTGACGTGCCGGATCCCGTTGATATGTCGCGAAGATCAGGCCGCTGTCCGTGATGTGCCCCGCGGGCGGGGCGTCGTCGAAGTTGTAGGGCCTGCGCAGGAACTGCTCGTCGGCACGGCGGGGGCGGGCCAACGCGATATGGGAGTTGGGCGGGATCACCGGGATACCGTTCCTACTCGCCGCGAAGTCGGGCTGGTCGGTTTCCAGGTCCCCGGTCAACGGTGCACCCGAGTCCAGTCGACGTCCGACCGCGAGCTCTTTCGACTGCCGGTCGAGTTCATCCCAGGTGTCCATCTCCGCGCGGATCCGCCGCACCACCATCACGGTGCCTCCTGCGAACCACGGCTGATCGGATCCGTCGTCCCAGACGAGCCGGTCGAACCCGGCGGCGTCGGCGATGGTGGCGGTGCCGTCGACCTGCCCCATGAGGTTGCGCATCGAACCACCCGCACCGTGCGCATGTCGAAAACCGTTCTGCCGCCAGCGTTGTCGGGTCACCGCCCGCACGTTCTTGAGCAGCACGCGACTCGCATGCGCGACGGTGACCAGGTCGTCGGCACAGATCTGCAGGAGCAGGTCGCCGCCGCACCACCGCGGCTGCAGCCGGTCCGTGGAGAAGCCTGGCACCTCCGTGACCGAGCGGGGTCGCCTGTGTGCGAGGCCGACCCGGTCGAACACGCTCGGACCGAGCCCGACCGTCACCGTCAGGCGTGCGGGCAGGTGTGCGAGTTCGGGTTCGGTGTCCGCCAGCGCCGGTCTGCCCTCGGCCAGCCGGGCGATGTCCGAACTCCACAGCCGCAGGACCGCTTCGAGGGTTTCGCGCGGCCCGCGACCTTGTTGCGGGAGCAGATCCAGCGCCACGAACACCGCATGGGTTTGCGGCGGTGTCGCCACCCCGGCCTGGTGCGCCCCGTGCACGGGTTCGGTTTCAGTACCGAAATCCCGTGCGGCCGTCGCCTTGTCGACTGAACTGCACGTCGTCAGGGTCGCGCCTGCCGCCACCGCCGCGGCGCCTCCGGTGAGCAGGCGTCGCCGACTGAGTCCTTGCGGTTCACCCATGGTCATGGGAAGGCGCGCCCTGGTACGGCTCCGAGGCGCCGGCGAAGTCACGGACCTGCGCGGTGACCGGCAACGTGGAACCGTCTTCGAAGGCGACCGTCACGGTCACGTCGGAGCCCGGTGTCAAGGGATGCTTCAAGTCCATCAGCATCAGGTGATCGCCGCCGGGCACGAGTGCGTGTGTGCCGCCGGCCGGGATCGTCAGCCCGCCGGGCTTCGGCCGCATGGTTTTCGCGCCGTCGGTGTCCGACACCACTTCGTGGATCTCGACGCGCGCGGCGTCCGTGGAGTCGCCGGACACCAGGACGGCGTCGCGCTGTCCGGCGTTGGTCAGGGTGCCGAACACCGCGGCCATGCCGGTTTCCGCCGCCGTCGCCCACGCATCCTCGACGGTGACGAGCGCTTCGTCGTGACCCTGTTCGGGGCTCGTGCAGCCGCCGGCCAGAAGCACGCAGACGGCCGCCGCGGCCAGGAGTCGTCCGCTACGCATCGGCAGTCTCCTTGCGTCGCTTCACCGCACCGACGACGACGTCCACGATCACGAACGCGGCCAGCGTCAGCCCGAACAGCGGCAGCGCCCAGCCGATGCCGACCCCCGCCACGACCAGCAGGGCGGCAGCCAGCGGGTGCAGGCGGCGCAGTGTGCCGCGCAGCGGCGGACGCCCGAGCACCCGCCCGCGCGTCGGCCGCCGTCGCCACCACATCGTGTAGCCACGGACCACGACCGTGATCAACCCAATGGCGGTCAACGCCAACAGGATCTGGTTCGGCAGCCCGAACAACACTCCCATGTGCGCGTCGATCGCCCAGTTCGTCAGCTTCGCCAGCAGCGGCCAGTCGGCGAAGTCGACGCGGTCGGTGACGGCTCCCGATGCCGGGTCGACGACGACCGCGTCGTAACGCGTCGGCCAGTCCCGCTTGTTCTCCGCGATCTCCCAGCCGTGTCCCGCACCGGCCGGCGGATACATCCACAGCGGGCCGGCAAGGCCCGCATCGGTCGCCGCCCGCAGCGCGACGTCCGCTCCGCCCGGCGTGTCAAAGCCCGCCGACCGGGGCAGTGCCGTGTCGACCGCCGGCGCCGTGGTGTTCAACCGCTGCTGCAACAGGTTGACCGTCTCACCGCCGTAGCGTGACCAGGTGATGCCGGTGACCGACAGACCCAGCAGCGCGACGATGATCCACACCCCCACCGCGCCATGCCAGGACAGGGTCCGACGGCGCCCTCCCGAGTCGCGGTCCGGCGCGGCGATGCGGCGCAACCTGCCGGTGTCGCGACGATGCAGGACCCACAGCACCAGACCTGCCAGCGAGATCACCCACAGCCAGCTGGCCGCCAGCTCGCTGTAGTTCCGGCCGAGCGCGCCCAGATGCAGGTTGCGATGCAGTTCGTCGAACCAGGCCCGCACCGGCAGCCATTCGCCGTAGGTGGTGAGCGCACCGCGCACCTCACCGGTGTAGGGGTCGACGAACACCGTGCGCGCGTAGTCCGGCGGCACATCGTCGACGGCCAGCCGGATCCGGGTGGTGTCGTCAGCGGCGGCGGGCGGACGGATGCTCTCGATCGCACCCTCGGGATGAGCGGCACGCGCCGCGCGCAGCTGCTCGGCGAGGGGCAGCCGCTGCCCGCCCACGTGCTCGACCGTGAGTTCGTGCCGGTGTACGGCGCTGTCGATCTGGGGGATCACCGCGTACAGCAGACCGGTGACGGCGGCGATCAGGATGAACGGGCCGACGAAGACGCCGGCGTAGAAGTGCAGCCGCGTCAGCAGCGGCCGTAGCCCGCCGGGTGGTCGCTGCCGCACAGGGGTTTGTTCAGGGATGGTCGTCATGACAGAGGTGACTTTCGTGCCGGCGGTGCGCGAAAAGCATTCGGCGCACCGGAGATTGAGGTGACTCGAAGGGCCGCACGCAGCGGCCATCGGCGGCCGGGACGGCCGCGACATTCGAAGCGACGGCTAAGCCGTCGCGAACCTCACCGGCGGAGCCCGCATACCGAGCCCCGACGAGATCAGGACCGGCCGGGCGACAAGAACTTTCGTGAAACGACGCGATGTGCGCGCGCGTGGCCGCACGCCGAGCGTCGCGTACACCCGTAGCCAGCGCAGCACGGACGCGCACACCACATAGAGGTGCTCGACGGCGACGATCCCCGCGCCGAGCACCACCGCGGCGCCGACATGGGCCGCGACCATCACCGGTGTCAGCCCGAACGCCGCGTGGTGATGCCCGCCGGCGAGCAGGAACACGACGTGGCCCAGGGCCTGTGCGAGACCCAGCGCAGCGACCACCGCGGTGATTCGCGCACGCCGGTCATCGAGAGTGATACGCGCGAGCACGGCGCCGACCGTGCCGCACACGAGGATCGCCACCGCCAACGACGTGCCGCCGGGCATCTCACCGCCCGCGGCGATGTGGGCCACAGCGCTCACCGCGGCAGAGGAGACGCCGACGAGTCCGCCGCGCACCCGGCGCGCACGTGTCCTCGGCGTGCTCACCGCCGAAGCGTACTAAAGGTTCAGCGAGCGGGCGCTGCCGCCGGTGCCGGTTCGGCGTCCGCCGGTGCCGGCGCCAACCGTCCGACGGCGTAGGCCGCGCCCTCGTTCGTCATCCCGTTGAAGCCGTAGGACGCGTGCGCGAAGCTCGGGCCGCCGACCGGTGCGCCGTTGCAGATCGTGTCGCCCTCGGCGCACAGGTCGAGGGTCTTGCCGGTGTACGACGGGCCGATGACGATCGGCGGTGCGCCGATGTCCCGCAAAAACTGCGGCGAGGGCTTGCCGAACAGCACGACCGCGGCGACGTGGTCGGCGATCTCGGGCGGCATCGGGTTCGGGATGAACTCGCGGTACTCGGCGGGGATCTCCTGCGGAATCTCCGCCGCGGTGGTGAAGCCCGCGACGGCCGCGCCCTGGGAAAAGCCGCCGAGCACGATGCGGGTGTCCGGGCACGCCGTAGCCGTCGACTCGACCTTGCCCGCCGCGTCGCGGATGCCGTCGACGACGGTCCGCGCGAACTGGATGCGGTTGTTGAAGTCGCTGCTGGCCGGATAGTTCACCGCGTACACGTCGACCGAGCGCGGCGCGGCCTGCGCGCGGACCGCGTCGACGAACGACTGCCCGATCCCGCCGACGCCGACGGGTTCACCCGTGCCGCGAGCGAACACCACCTGCACGTCGGGGCACGCGGGCGGCGGCTGCGCCGCGGCGAGCGGGACCGGTGCGCCCAGCAGCGCACCGAAAGCAGCGGTCACACCAACCATCCGAGCCATCCGGCGAGCGCTCATGCAGGTACTCCTTCAAGATCTGTCCGACAACAGCGATCGAGATACCCGGATCGAAAGCACCTCAACCACCGGCGCTCGGCTCGCTGATCTTGACCAACATCTTGCCGATGTTGGCGCCGGTGAACAGCCCGTTCATCGCATCCACACACGATTCGATGCCCTCGAAGATCGTCTGCCGGTGCACCAGCCTGCCCTCCTGCGCCCACTGCCGCAGCGGCCCGAACGCCTCGCCGAAACGCCCCCACTCGTCGAGCGCGTTGAAGCCCTGCATCAGCGCGGTCTTCGACAGCAGGTTCACGTAGTTGGCCGGACCCGGATGCTCACCGGTCAGGTAACTGGAGATGACACCGCACAACACGACACGGGCCTTGTGCGCCAGCCGGCCCAGCACCGCATCGAGGATCGGCCCGCCGACGTTGTCGAAGTACACGTCAACACCCTTGGGGCAGTGCGACTTCAACGCCGCCGCCAGATCGCCGTCGCGGTAGTCGATACAAGCGTCGAAACCGAAGTCCTCCACCACCGCCCGGCATTTCTGCGGACCGCCCGCGATGCCGACGACCCGGGCGCCGGCGATCTTGGCGATCTGCCCGGCCACCGATCCGGTGGCGCCGGCCGCCGCCGACACCACGACGGTCTCGCCCGGCTGCGGCTTGCCGATGCCCATCATCCCGAAGTACGCGGTCGCGCCCGTCGGCCCGTACACCGACATCACCGCGAGCTGGTCGACGTCGGGACCGGGCACCGGGGTGGTGAAGATGTCATCGCGGCTGATGACGTACTCCTGGAACCCGGTGAGCGTGGTGACGACGTCGCCGACGGTGTAGGCGTCACAGCGCGACGCCACCACCTCGCCGATGCCTGCGGCCCGGATCACCTCACCGAGCTGCACCGGCGGCAGATAGCCCGGCTGGTCGTTGAGCCAGGTGCGGGCCGCGGCGTCGATACCGACATAGGTGGTACGCACCAGTGCCTCACCCTCGGCGGGTTCCGGAGCGGGCAGGCTGATCAGCTCGGTGTCGTCCGGCTGCACCAGCCCGGTGGGTCGGCGACGCAACACGATCTGGCGATTCATCAGCTCGGCCACGAAGGCGAAGCTACGTCATGCCGCGCCGGAAATCAGCGACCTCGGCCGGGTTACTGCTGCCCGAAGAGCGGATTCTGTTGTGCCGCCGGACGTGCCTGCCCTTGCTGCGACACACCCTGAACGAGCGCGTTGAGCAACGGGTTCTCCTTCACCAGCTGACGCTGATCCTCTTCCGAGAGCTCGTAGAAGGTCCACAGTCCCCACGCGGCCGGCCGGACGTACAGCGTCACCTTCTGCCGGCGGCCCCTGGCCTGCGGGAGCACGGCGGGCACCGGCACGACGCGGTCGAGGGTCACCGCGCTGGACAGTTCCTGCGCGAGCTTCTCGATGTCCACCGCCTCTTGGAGTTCATAGGCCGCCGACTGGTGGGTCTGGTGGGCCGAGCCCTGCAGAGCGAGAAACTGCGCCATCCACGTCTCCTTTGCTGTCGATATCAACGACACAGTAAACAGGCCCGCAGCCGCGTGGTCACGGGGTGTCGACGATCTCGCGGGTGAACCGCCGGCTGGCGAGGAGATAGCAGCAGATCGCCACGATCTGGAAGACCGGGACGATCAGCAGCGCCCGGCCGAGCGATTCGGCGCCCAGATCGGCTTTGAGGGCGTCGCTGAACACACCGGTCAGGAACGGGCCCGCCGACCCGACGACCGCGCTGAAGAACAGGAAGATCGCCGACGCGGTGGCCCGTTGTTCGACGCGGGCCAACCGCTGGATCGCCGCGATCGACGGCGCCATGTACGCGGTTCCGACGACATAGCTCAGCGAGATGAACCAGATGCACAGCGTCTGGCTGCCGACCGTGAACGCCAGCGCCGAGAACGGCAGCATCGCAGCGGTCACCGCGGCCACCAGCCACAGCGGCCACCGGGGATCCCGCGCGGCCAACCGGTCGGCGATACGGCCCACGACGAGCAGGCCGAGGATGCCGGTCAACCCGCTGGCGATGCCGTAGTGCACCCCGACTTCGCCCAGTTCCATCCCCCGCGCGCGCACCAGATACGCGGGGGCGAAGGCCGTCAGCGAGTAGCCCGCGACCGAGATGCACGCCGCGCCCGCGACGATGACCACGAAGCTGGGTTTGCGCAACAGGTCGGTGGCGCTCGCCAGCCCACCGCGCTGTGCGGGCGCGGCGGGCATCGACTGCCTGCGGCCGAGCGCGAGCAGCACCAGCGGCGCGAACAGCACGCTGATCGCCCCCATCACCACGAAAGCCATTCGCCAGCCCAGAGATTGGGCCAGCAGGCCGCCGCCGATCAGGCTGGCTGCGCTCGCCAGCGGGATCGACAGGGTGATCACCGCCAGCGGCGCGGCGCGGCGGTCGGGCGCGAAGTTACGCGCCACATAGGCGTGCGCGGCGGGCGTGCTACCCGCCTCCCCCACCGCCACGCCGACGCGGGTGAGCGCGAGCTGAAAACCGGATTGGACCGCGCCGCCGAGCATCGTCATCGCGCCCCACAGCGTCAGACAGGCCGAGATCACCAGCCCGAACGCGCCGCGGTCGGCGATCCGGGCGATCACCAGGCCCAGCACCGCGTACACGGCCAGAAACCCGAACCCGTTGATGACGCCGAGTGCGGTGTCCGACAGGGCCAGATCGCTGCGGATCGGTTCGGCGAGGACCGCGGGCAGGAACCGGTCGGCGTAGTTGAGGGTGCCGACGACGGCGAGCAGGACGACCGCCGCCCACGCCCGCCGGGCGCTGTGGGTGTCGGTGTCGGCCGGGAGCGTGTCAGTGGTAGCCATGTCGTACGGCAGCTTTCCAAATCCGTCCCAGATTTGGGATTGATTTCCGAGGGACGGGGTACATAGGCGGCATGCTCGAAGCCGATGAGACAACCGCGGTAGCTGTTTGCGGGGGATGTGGTTATCCGACGCTCGGGCCGAATCTGTGCCACTACTGCCAGGCGGTGTCCGCCGACCCGACGGCGGCCTGACTACGCCTAGTTGAGCGGCGCGTCGAGGATCGGCCGCGGCGTGTACGCACCGGGCGCGTCGAAGTGCCACCACTCGCCCTTGTAGACCGTCAGGCCGCCGGCGGCCATCGCGTCGCGCAGCCGGGCCCGGTTCGCCTGCGCCTCGGGGCTGACGCCGTCCGTCGCGTAAGCGTTTGCGCGCGGGGTGAATTCGTCGAAACCGGTGCCCATGTCCAGGAGCGCGCCGTCGCGTGCGACGGTCACGTCGACCGACAGACCCGCCTCGTGGCTCTTGGCATACGGGCCCGGCCGCGACACCCAGCCCGGCTCGCTGACCGCGTCGTACATCCGCACCTGCACCTCGTGCGGCCGGTAGCAGTCCCAGAACACCAGCACCTCACCGGAGGAGCGCAGCACATCCGCGGCGGCGGTCAGCCGCGGCGCCATCGAGGCATCCACCAGACACCGTGCGTCGGCGGGATACATCTGCTCGCCGACGAAGTTGTCGGCGGTGGCGTAGCGCAGGTCGATGATCGCGTCGGGCACCACGTCCCGGACGTCGACGAGGGCCGGGTCCGCCGCGACGGGCGCGACGGCCACAGCGGCGGTCGCCACCACGGCCACCGTCGCGGCCAGGCCGGTGCCGCGCATCGCGTCCCCTCTCCCGTTGGAGTAGTGCCCTACGCTAGCCCGCTGTCGCGCTGCGAACCGAGCATCGGAGGTGATCACTGCGAGGAGGTCACCATGGCTCTGGCCGACATGCCGACGCTGTCCTACGAAGACGCGCCGAGCGCCCATGAAGCCCACCGCCGCATCGCCGAGGCGCGCCGCGCGACCGCGGTGGCGCAGGGAGCGCACGGCCCGGAACTGCTGACGTACGAGGCCGCGCACGCCGCGCTGCGCGACCCCCGGATGAGCATGCCGCCCGGGCTCGGGCTGAAAGCGCAGGGCATCACGTCGGGGCCGCTGTGGGACCGGGCCGTCACCAGCCTGCTCAGCATCAACGGCGACGACCACACCCGGCTGCGCCGGCTGGTGTGCAAGGCGTTCACCCCGCGCTCGGTGAACCGACTCGAGGCCACCATCACCGACATCATCGGCGGACTGGTCGACCCGCTGCTGCCGGCCGGCCGCTGCGAGGTGGTCGAGGACATCGCCCGCCCCTATCCGGTGCCGGTGATCGCCGAACTGCTGGGCGCCCCGAGCGAGGACGCGAAGTTGTTCTCGGAGTGGGCCGACGACTTCTTCAAGCTGTTCGCCTGGAACGTCGCCGAACACGAACCGGTGATCCTGCAGGCGTGGGGTGAACTCGACGAGTACATCGACGCGATGGTCGCCGACCGGCGCACGTCGCTGACCGACGACCTGATCTCGGAGCTGATCCGCGCCGAAGACGACGGTGACCGGCTGACGATCGAGGAGTTGCGGATGCTGGCCGCCGGAATCCTGATGGCGGGCACCGACACCACCCGCAACCAGCTGGCGGCCGCGGTGGACGTGCTGTGCGATCACCCCGACCAGTGGGAGCTGCTCGCCGAGCACCCCGAGCTCGCGATGAACGCGGTCGAGGAACTGATGCGGTTCTATCCCGTCGTGTTCGGCGCGATGCGGATGACGACCGAGGACGTCGAATATGCGGGCGTCGAGATTCCGGCGGGCACCTTCGTTCTGGTCAACACGGCCAGCGCCAACCGCGACCCGGCGACTTACGACGATCCCGACACCCTCGACATCACCCGACGGGGCGCGGCGCCGATGCAGACGTTCGGGGCGGGCGCGCACTACTGTCTCGGGGCCAACCTCGCCCGCCGCGAACTGGCCGAGGCGCTGGTGGTGATGGCGAGCCGGATGCGCAATCTGCGCCGCGCCGGGCCCGCGATATGGAAGCCGTTGGTGGGCATCACCGGTCCGGCGAAGGTTCCGATCGAATTTGACGTGCGCTGACCGCGTCGCGGATCTCGGCGAACGCCGCGACGAACGCGTCGGTCGCTGCGTGCACATCGTCGAACAGCAGGTCGTCGCACAGCACCGAGATGTTGAGCTGGTCGACGTAGCTCCACACCGTGACGTTCATCGCCGAGCCGGCGGCCAGCGGGCCGACCGAGTAGATCTCGGTGACCACCGCCCCCGCGATGCGGCCGCGCTCGCGGGGACCGGGCACGTTGGAGACGATCAGGTTGAACAACTGGTTCGGCGCCTCGCGGCGCGATGTCCAGGCGAACGTGGCCCGCATCGCCGCGGGCGGGACGTAGCGCAGCCAGGTGCCGACGGTCGCGGGTCCGAGCAGCCGGTGGTCCTCCTTGGCGATGCCGGTCGCCGTCTGGATCAGCCGGATCCGCTCCAGCGGGTCGGCGATCTGCACAGGCAACGAGACCAGCATGGTGCTCAGCTCGTTGCCGGAGATCCGGTCCGGTGACGCGTCGGTGGCCGCGGGCACCGACGCGATGAGCGCATCGTCGGCGCGGCCTTCGCCGTGTTCGAGCAGCAGCGTGGCGGTAGCGAACGCGCGCCCCGGCGAGAGCTTGCGGTTGAGGAAGGTGGGCGGCGGCTTGAACCGCTCGGCGAGGTCGGGGTGACGGCGGCGACGACGGGCTCGCCGCTGCAGCCGGTAGGCGCCGGCGACACCGTCTTTCACGGCGGCAGGCAGTGCGGCCAACCGGCGCAGATGGTCCCGGCCGGCGAAGACCAGAAGCGTTGCGGCAGAGAGGTTTTCGGGGTCCGAACGGGCGGCCGGGATGGCCGCGTCCTGCTGTGACCAGTCCATCGCGCGGGCCATCAGGTTGGCCGAGGCGACCCCGTCGGCGAGCGCATGGTGCACCTTGCCGATGACGGCGACGCGGTTCTCGGCGACGCCTTCGGCGTAGTACAGCTCCCACAGCGGCCTGCTGCGGTCCAGCGGCGTGCTCGCGATCCGGCCGATCAACGCGTCGAGCCCGGCCCGCCCGCCCGGTGCGGGGACGTCCACCCGCCGCACGTGGTGGTCGAGGTCGACCTCGGCGCCTTCCCGCCACACCGGCCGGTGCAGGCGCAGCGGCACGTCGACGAGTTCGTACCGCAGCGGATCGAGCGCAGGCAGCCGCGCCCGCAGGATGCCGACGAACGCGTCGAACGTCGGCGCACCGGCGAACTCCGAGGTGTCGATCACCGCGATCTTCAGCGTGTGCTGGTGCACGTTGGGCGTCTCGCTGGACAGCAACAGCGAGTCCCAGCCGCTCAGGGGCTTCACCGCTAGCCCTCTGCGCTCCTGTACCGCTCGGTCGCCGGAAGGCGGTCGCGGACCGACTCCACCGCCGCGACCAGTCCGGCGACGAACTTCTCTGAGGCGAAGGTGCAGCCCGCGTGTCCGGCGTCCACCTCGACGGTCACCGCGTCGGGGATGCGGTCGGCCAGCCAGCGCTGCCTGCTCACACCGAACGCGCGGTCGCGCAGGGTCACCAGCACGGCCGTCGGCACGTCGACCTCGTGGATCCATTTCGTCGAGTCGAAACGGATGTCCTCCGCGATCGCCCGGGTGATCGCGCCGGGCGACGTGCTGCGCACCTGGCCGAGGATCCACTGGTGGTCGCGCAGGTAGCCTTGTGTCAGCGCCGCTCCCGGCGCCAGTCGGCGCGCCGGCGGGCTCAGCGACTCGAGCAGCGCGGCGAACAGTCCGGTCGCGACCCTCTCGTAGCTCGCCCGGTTCACCGCCGCCGCGGCGGCGCACAACACCAGCCCGTCGACGCGCGACGGGTGCCGCCGCCACACCAGTTGCGCGACCAGCGAACCCATCGAGTAGCCGACGGGAACGACCGTCGACACGCCCAACACGTCGGCGAGCGCCACGACGTCGTCCGCGCAGTCCTCGAGGAGGAACCGCGGCGTGTCGATGCCCTGCCCGTGACCGCGTTGGTCGAAGACGACGACGCGGCCGAACCGGCGCAGGTGCGCCAGCGCGGGGTACCAGGTCATCACGCCGGTGCAGGCCACCGAGTGCAGAAGCACTAACGTCGGGCCGTCATGCGGGCCCGAGTCGATGACATAGGTGGCGCCCCGGCCGGGGAGGTCCACCACGCGGCCGTCCGGAACTTCGCCGACCGGTGCCACCGCGGGCAGCGACGGTAGCCGCGGGATCCTCAACTTCGGGGTGTACCAAGCGATACAGCCATTACAGCACGACTCGTCAGAGTCACGCCGCCGATCGCTGAGCACTCGCCCAGCGGGACGGGCTTACACTGCGAGCGTGCGCGACGTGCTCGACGATTTGCTGGCCGTGTGGCGGGCCGGCGGCACCGCCGGTGTGGCCACCGTCGTGCGCACGATGCGCTCGGCGCCCCGCCAGCCGGGCGCCACCATGGTCGTCTCCCCCGACGGCACGGTCGCCGGTTCGGTCTCGGGCGGCTGCGTGGAGGCCGCGGTCTACGAACTGGCCAACGAGGTGGTCTCGTCCGGGCACCCCGAACTGCAGCGCTACGGCGTCAGCGACGACGATGCGTTCGCGGTCGGTCTCACCTGCGGCGGCATCATCGACATCTTCGTCGAGCCGACGTCGCGCGACACCTTCCCGCAACTGCAAGCCATCGCCGACGACATCGCCGCGCACCGGCCGACCGCGGTCGCGACCGTCATCGCGCATCCCGACCAGGACCGCATCGGCAGAAGGCTGGTCATCGGCACCGACACCGTGGACGGCTCGCTGGGCTCGGCGCGTGCCGATGCCGCGGTCACCGACGACGCCCGCGGGCTGTTGGCCGCCGGGCGCACCGGCGTGCTCGCGTACGGCCCCGACGGGCAGCGCCAGGAGTCGGGCATGGAGGTCTTCGTCGCCAGCCACGCGCCCGCGCCGCGGATGCTGATCTTCGGGGCGATCGACTTCGCGAGCGCGCTGACCCAGCAGGCCGCGCTGCTCGGCTACCGGGTGACGGTGTGCGACGCCCGGCCGGTGTTCGCGACCCCGGCCCGGTTCCCGGGCGCCGAGGAGGTCGTCGTGATGTGGCCTGACCGCTATCTCGCCGAACAGGCCGAACAGGGGGCGATCGACGCGCGCACCGCGATCTGCGTGCTCACCCACGACCCCAAGTTCGACGTGCCCGTGCTGCAGGTCGCGCTGCGCCTGCCCGAGGTCGGGTACATCGGCGTGATGGGCTCGCGGCGCACCCACGAGGACCGGATGCAGCGGTTGCGCGAGGCCGGCCTCGGCGACGCCGAACTGAGCCGGCTGGCGAGTCCGATCGGGCTGGATCTGGGCGCCCGCACCCCCGAGGAAACCGCGGTGTCTATCGCCGCCGAGATCATCGCCCGCAGGTGGGGCGGCGGCGGGCGGCCGCTGAGCGGAACCGACGGCCGCATTCATCACGAGCCGTGAGACACGACTTATGGAAATGTCGTTCTCGAATGCGATAACGTCACTCTTACACGGCGAGGAAGGGTGATCGGGTGACTTCTGCTTCTGCGGAGAAGGTCGCGACCCGCTATGCGGGCACACGCGTTCCGCGCGTCGAGGACAACCGGCTGCTGACCGGGCACGGCACCTTCGTCGACGACGTCGTGCGGCCGGGCATGCTGCACGCCTGCTTCGTGCGCAGCCCGTTCGCCAGGGCCACGATCAAGGGCATCGACGCGTCGGCGGCGCTTGCGATGCCCGGGGTGCACGCGGTGTTCACCGCCGCCGACCTCAACCCCGACGTGAAAGAGGCCTGGCACGCGGTGGCGGGCAAGGACGTCGCCGACACTCCCCGCCCGCCGCTCGCCGAAGGTGAGGCGAAGTTCGTCGGCGATCCGGTCGCCCTCGTCGTCGCCGACAGCCGCTACCTCGCCGAGGACGCCGCGGAGGCCGTCGACGTCGACTACGAACCGCTGCCCGCAGTCGCCGATTTCACGCAAGCCGTCGGGTCCCCGGTGGTCGTGCACGAGCAGTACCCCGACAACGTCGCGGGCGGCATGGGCGGTGCGCCGCCGGACGAGGAGACGTTCGCCAACGCCGCGCACGTCGCCTCCGCCAACGTCTATCAGCAGATCTATGCGCCCGTGCCGATCGAGTGCCGCGGCCTGGTGGTCGAATGGACCGCTGCCACAGAGGAACTCACGATGTGGGCGTCGACGCAGACGCCGCACGAACTGCGCGCGTTCTGCGCGCGCCTGCTCGGCATCCCGGCGCACAACGTGCGGGTCATCATGCGCGACACCGGCGGCGGGTTCGGCCAGAAGGTCGTGCCGATGCGCGAGGACATGTGCATCATGCTTGCGGCGCGCAAGGTTCCGGCCCCGCTCAAATGGATCGAGGACCGCCGCGAGAACCTGATGTCGGCCGGGCAGGCCCGCCACGTCGACGGCAACGTGCGGATGGCGCTCGACGAGGACGGCGCGATCCTGGCGGTCGACATCGACTTCGCCTACGACATCGGCGCCTACCCGACCCCGTACCCGGTGTTGACCACCGCCGCGGTCGGCATGTTCTTCCCCGGCCCGTACCGGGTGCCCAAGGCCAGCTTCAACTACAAGACGGTGTTCTCCAACACCGCGGGGCTGGCGGCCTACCGCGGCCCCTGGCAGTACGAAACCCTCGCTCGCGAAATCCTTTTCGACATCGCCGCCCGCAAGGCGGGCATCGACCCGGTCGAGCTGCGCCGCCGCAACATCCTGCGCGGCGACGAGATGCCGTACTTCAACCCCAACGGCATGCCGTATGACCACGTGGCGCCGGCCGACACCTTCGAGCAGGCCGTCAAGATCCTCGACCACGAGGGCTTCCGCAAGGAGCAGGCCGACGCGCTGGCCGAGGGCCGCTACCTCGGCCTGGGCTTCTCGGCCTACATCGAGCCGACGGGCGCGGCGACTGGGCACCTCGGCACCGAGGGCTGCACGATCCGGATGGAACCCACCGGCAAGATCAACGTGTACGTCAACGGCGGGTCGACCGGCAACAGCATCGAGACCACCGTCGTGCAGTTGACCGCCGACGCACTCGGCGCCGACATCGGCGACGTGTCGACGATCCAGGGCGACACCGCGGTCACGCCGTACGGCGCGGGCACGCAGGGCAGCCGCAGCGGACCGATGACCGCGGGCGCCGTCGCCGAGGCGGGCGCCATCCTGCGCAAGCAGCTCATCGCGATGGCGGCGGCGCGGCTGGAGGTCGACGCCGCCGACGTGGAGCTGGCCGGCTCGCGCGCTGTCGCGGTCGGAGATCCGGACAAGAGCGTGACGTTCGCCGATCTGGCCTACCGCGCGTACTACGAACCGCAGCAGCTGCCGCCGGGCGTCTCGTCGTCGCTGGAGGCGACGGCGCGGTTCGCCTCGCCACCCGAGGCGATGATCCACTGGGCCAACGCCACTCACGCGTGCACCTGCGAGGTCGACATCGAGACCGGCCGGGTCACGCTGACCCGCTACATCGTCAGCGAGGACGTCGGCCCGATGATCAACCCGAACGTCGTCGAGGGCCAGATCGCCGGCGGCACGGTGCAGGGCATCGGCGGTGCGCTGCTCGAGGACATGACCTACGACGCCGACGGCAATCCCCTGTCGAGCACGTTCGTCGACTACCTGCTGCCCACGGCCACCGAGGTGCCCGCGATCGAGTACGGCCACGTCGAAATCCCCGGCCCCGGCGTCGGCGGCTACAAGGGCGTCGGCGAGGGCGGCGCCATCGGCGCGACGCCCGCGGTCATCAACGCCATCAACGACGCGCTGGCACCCCTGGGTGTCACGATCACCCGCCTGCCCGCCAGCCCTGCCGCGATCGTCGAGGCGATCGAGCAAGCCCGGAAGTAACGAGGATGGATCAAACATGGAGTTGAACAACGAGTTCCGGGTCGCGGTTCCGGCCGCCAAGACGTGGGAGGTGCTGACCGACGTCGAGCGCGTCGCGCCGTGCCTGCCCGGCGCCACCCTGCTGTCGGTGGACGGCGACGAGTTCACCGGCGCGGTCAAGGTGAAGGTCGGCCCGATCACGGTGTCCTACAAAGGCGTTGCGGCCTTCCAGGAAAAGGACGCCGCGGCGCAGCGGGTCGTGCTGCGGGCCGAGGGCAAGGAGACGCGCGGCAACGGCAACGCCGCGGCCACCGTCACCGCCCAACTCAAGGACGAGGGCGACTCGACCAGCGTGGTGATCAACACCGACCTCACCATCTCCGGTAAGGCCGCGCAGTTCGGCCGCGGGGTGCTCGCCGACGTCGCGTCCAACCTGATCGGCCAGTTCGCCAAGGCGCTGGAGGCCAGCGTGCTCGGTGACGCGGCGCCCTCCTCGGCGAGTACGGCGGCACCGACCGCCGAGACGGCCACCGTCTCCGCGCAACCCGACGCCGGCGATTCGATCGACATGCTCAAAGTCGTTGCGCTGCCGTTGGCCAAGCGCGCCGCGCCGGTCGCCGCGGCCGTCGCCGGCGGTGCACTGGTCGGCTTCCTGGTCGGCCGACGGCGCAAGAAGGCACCCGCCGCGGTGCTCGCCGACGATCTGCAGGCCGTGCTGGCGCGGCTGCTGACGTCATGAAGGCCGCCCCGTTCGCCTACCACCGGCCCGACTCGGTGAAGGAGGCGGCCGACCTGCTCGCCGAGTTCGGCGACGACGCGAAGATCCTCGCCGGCGGCCAGAGCCTGGTGCCGATGCTGGCGATGCGGCTGACGTATTTCGAGAACCTCATCGACATCTCGCGCATCGACGAACTGCGCAGCATCGACCTCGTCGACGGTGCGATCCGTGTCGCCGCCGGCACACCGCACGCGTATGTGGGCCTCGATGACGAAGTGGCCGAATCGGTTCCGCTGCTGACGCTGGCGACCCCGCACATCGGGCACTTCCAGATCCGCACCAGGGGAACGCTGGGCGGCGCGATCGCGCACGCCGACCCGGCGGCGGAGTACGCGGCCGTCGCCCTGGCGCTGGACGCGACGATGGACGTGGTGTCGTCGACCGGATCGCGGCAGATCGCTGCCACGGACTTCTTCACCGGGCTCTGGGAGACCTCGCTGCAACCCGGCGAGATCCTGACCGCGGTGAACTTCCCCGTGCGCGGCGCGCGGTCGGGGTTCGGGCTGGAGGAATTCGCCCGCAGGCACGGCGATTTCGCGATCGCCGGCGCCGCGGTGGCGGTCGACCTCGACGACGACGACCGGGTGCGACGCTGCGGCATCGGGCTGCTGGGTCTGGGTTCGACGCCGCTGCGCGGCACCGCCGCCGAGGAGGCGATCACCGGCCGCCCGGTCGGTGACATCACCGCCGAGGAGGTCGGGCGGCTCGCCCTGACCGGTCTCGACGACATCCCGTCCGATCTACAGGGGTCGGCGGCCTACCGCGCCAAGGTCGGCGCGACCATGGTCGCGCGGGCCTGGACAGCAGCCACCACGGAGGCACTCGATGCATGACATGCCGGTCAAAGTGACGGTCAACGGGCGCACTTTCGCCGCGACCGTGGAGCCGCGACTGACCCTCGCCGACTTCCTGCGCGAGAAGTGCGGCCTGACCGGGACCCACCTCGGCTGTGAACACGGCGCCTGCGGCGCCTGCACGGTGCTGCTCAACGGCGACGCCGTGCGCGCGTGCCTGATCTTCGCCGTGCAGGCCGACGGCATGGAGGTCACCACGGTCGAGGGCATCGGCGGACCCGACGGTGAACTCTCGCCGGTGCAGGCGGCGATGCGCGAATGCCACGGCCTGCAGTGCGGGTTCTGCACACCGGGTTTCGTCACGTCGATCACCGCGCTGCTGCGCGACAACCCCAAACCCACCGACGAGGAGATCCGCGAGGGGCTGTCGGGCAACTTCTGCCGGTGCACCGGGTATCAGGGCATCGTCAATGCCGTACATCGTGCGGCGGAACTGACCTAAGGCGTACGCTTTGCCGACGATGAGGCGTTTCCTGTGCGCGGCACTGATCGCGCTGACCGCCTGCGTCGGACTGGCCGCGCCTGCCGTCGGACAGACGCAGGAGCAGATCGACCAGGCGTTCCTCACCGCGCTCGGTGAGCGCGGTGTCCCGGTCTCCGACGACGCCAAGGCACTCGAACTGGCGCACCAGACGTGCGATCTGCTCAACAACGGCGGCACCACCGACGCGGCGCTGCAGTTGATCCAGAAGGCCCAGAAGAAGTGGTCCCGCGACGACGTCGTCACCTTTGGTGGGCTCGCGCTCTACGCGTACTGCCGGGAGCATCTGCCACCCGCGCCGGCACAGTAACGCGCGCGCCGGTCGCCGAACCGGCATCGTGGAGCCCATGGAAATCGGGTTCATCGGTCTGGGCAACATGGGCGCCGCGATGGCGGCCAACCTCGTCGGCGCGGGGCACCACGTCACCGTGTACAACCGCTCGGCGGACAAAGTGTCGGCGCTCGTCGAGCGCGGCGCCGCGCCGGCGGCCTCCGTCGCCGAGGCGTGCCGCGGCGACATCGTGGTCTCGATGCTGGCCGACGACGCCGCGGTCGAGGCGGTCGCGCTGTCCGACGGCGGTATCTGTTCGGCGCTCGCACCGGGAGCGGTGCACGTGTCGTGCAGCACGGTCAGCGTCGCGCTCACCGACCGGTTGACCGCCATTCACGCCGAGGCCGGCCAGCGCTTCGTGTCGGCACCGGTGTTCGGCAGACCCGAGGCCGCCGCGGCGGCCAAACTGTTCGTCGTCGCCGCCGGCGACCCGGCGGCCGTCGAAGACGCCGCGCCGGTGTTCGAAGCGGTCGGGCAGCGCACGTTCGTGGTCTCCGACGAACCGCGGGCGGCTTGCCTGATCAAGCTGAGCGGCAACTTCCTGATCGCGTCGGTCATCGAGGCACTGAGCGAGGCGATGGCACTGGTCGCGAAGGCGGGAGTCGGTAAACAAGACTATCTGGACATCCTGACGTCGACGTTGTTCGACGCGCCGGTGTACCGCACCTACGGCGGGCTGATGGCCCGCGGGCAGTTCGAGCCCGCCGGTTTCGCGGCCACCCTCGGCCTCAAGGACGTCCGGCTGGCGTTGGCCGCGGGTGAGCAGTTCAACGTTCCGCTGCCGATCGCCAGCCTGGTGCGCGACCGGTTCCTGACCCTGCTCGCCCACGGGGGCGGCGAGCTCGACTGGTCGGCGCTGAGCACCATCGCCGACCTGGAGTCCGGCGGCCACCCGCCGCGCTGACTTCGATACGATCAGCCCTCATGCTGATCGCCGTCACCGGAGGCACCGGCTACGTCGGTGCCCACTGCGTGCGCGCGCTGCTAGTCGCCGGCCACCGTGTCCGGCTGCTCGTGGCCCCCGACGCGCAGGGCGCCCCGATTCTCGCCCGGCTGGCCGAGATCGGCGACGTCGAGACGGTCAGCGGCGACATCAGGCAGACGGCCACGGTCGACGCGCTCCTGGACGGCTGCGACGCGGTGCTGCACGGCGCCGGTGTGGTCGGCACCGACAAACGCCGCACGACGCTGATGTGGGAGGTCAACGCCCACGCCACCGAGTCGGTCCTGACACGCGCGGTGGCCACGGGGCTGGACCCGGTGGTGTCGGTCAGCAGCTACAGCGCGCTGTTCCCGCCGCCCGACGGGGTGATCGGCCCGGACACACCGACCACTCCGGGCCGCAGCCCGTACGCCAAGACCAAGGCGTACGCCGACCGGGTGGCCCGGCGGCTGCAGGCCGACGGCGCGCCCGTGGTCGTCACCTACCCGTCGAGCGTGGTCGGGCCCGCGTTCCACACCGCCCCCGGTGTGACCGAACGCGGCTGGGGGCCGCTGGTCCGGATGGGTGTCGCACCGCGGTTGCGCGGTGGCATGCAGATGATCGACGTGCGCGACGTCGCCGATGTGCACGTGGCGCTGATGGCGCCCGGCCGGGGACCGCGACGGTACGTGTGCGGTGGCGAACTGGTCTCGTTCAACGACATGATCGCCGCGCTGGAACGTGGCACCAACCGTCGCTTCCGGCGAATCCCTTTGAGCCAAGGCGCTTTCCGTGCTCTCAGCCGGTTCGGGGAGGCGTTGTCGAACGTCGTCGACCTCGGTGACGGCCTGACGTATGAAGCCGCGCTGTTGCTCACCGCGGCGACGCCGACCGATGATTCGGCCACGCTCGGTGATCTCGGCCTGACGTGGCGGTCGCCGGTCGAGGCGATCGTCGCGTCCTTCGCGGCGTCGGTCCCCTGACCGATGCTGGGTCCGTCGCCCCTGTGGCTGACGCTCGACTTCCTGGGGACGTTCGCGTTCGCGCTCAACGGTGCGCTGACCGCCGTGAAGGCGGCCCGCCTCGACATCTTCGGGGTGATCACGCTCGGGATGTTCACGGGGCTGGGCGGCGGCACTATCCGCGACGTGTTGCTCGACGCGCTGCCGCCGGCCACCTTCGTCGACTGGCGGTATCTGGCGATCGCCGCCGGCGGCGGGCTGATCGCGTTCGCGCTCAGCCGTCGCCTCGACAAACTGGCGACCACGATCACCGTGCTGGACGCGGTGGGACTGAGCACCTTCGCGGTGCTGGGTGCTTACAAGGCAATCGAATTGGGTTTCGGCCCGGTGCAGGCGGCGCTCGTCGGGACGATCACCGCGGTCGGCGGTGGCACGATCCGCGACGTGATGATCGGGCAGGTTCCGACGGTGCTGCGCAGCGAGTTGTACGCCATCCCGGCGCTTTTCGGCGCGACCTGCGTCGCGGTGGCCCACGAACTCGGCTACCAGGGCACCCTGGCGGCCGTGGGCGGGGCGTTGGTCTGCCTGATCATCCGACTGCTCGGTGTCCGGTTCGGACTCAACGCCCCGCGCGTGCCCGGCGAGGACTAGCCGGCGGGCGCTTCCCGGTAGGTCCGGTGGTACCGCTCGACCGCGCTCTCCTTCAGGTCGGCGGTCAGGTCGCGGGCGTCGCCCCGCAGGTAGCCCGTGACACCGAGCGCCGTGGCGATGGCACCGGGGATCCAGGCCGCCCACGCCGCCGCCTCGTGCCCGTAACCCGCGGCGGTCGGCGCGAGGAACAGCGCGAAGCCGACGGTGGCGACCATGAAGTAGTCACGGGTGGCGTCGGCCGCGAGCCAGGCCCACACGGAGGCGACCATCAGGAAGACGCCGAGGCCCGCCGTGACCAGCACCGCCGCCGGCGACGCTCCGGGCAGTATCACGGCGAGCAGCACGACCACCAGGCCGATCACCAACCCGCCGCGGTTGAGCCATGTTTCGAGCTTCTCGCGCGGCGCGTCGGGGCTGCCCCAGTGGCTGATCCCGGTGACCGTCGGCGGTTGCCCGGTCATCCAGCCGATCGCGCCCAGGACCATCGCCAGCAGGCCTGCGACGGCGCCCGTCCACGCCGCGCCCGGGTCGGGTTGGAAGTTCGCGACGAGGAACGGCACCATCGCCATCGCGAGCCCGATCGTGACCAGACCCCAACTGCCGTTGGTCCGTTTGCGGGCCAGCAGCGACAGCGCGGCGAAGAACACGACGAACGCGGCGAACGCGACGGTGAGGTTGTAGCCGAGCCGCGTGGATGTGGTGGTGAACGCCGCGATGACGGCGCCGATCCCGACCAGCAGGGCGGCCCAACTCGTCCACGAATCAATGAATCTGCGCATGCCGATCCCTCGCTCTGTTGTAGGACGTTTCTTTCGGAAGCGCTCCACCCTCGGATTCCCACCGATGAATGACGACAGGAGGTATCGCCCGATCGGTGAGCTCCGGTGAGCGCACGGGATTTTCGATGACGGGAAACATAAGCCCATGGTGGCCGCGCGACACCGTGACGGGCTTGCCCGTTGCGAACAAAAAGAAGCGCGGCGTTGTTGGCGCCGAACTAGCCGTGTCTCAGCGCGTCAGCTGCTGCGGTCGGGTTCGGTGCGCGGGCCGAAACCGGTGGGCGACTCGCCGGCGGTGGCGTGTCTGCCGATGTGGGACTCGGCGCGCATCCGGTCCACCATGTGCGGATAGTGCAGCTCGAACGCCGGTCGCTCCGAACGGATCCGGGGCAGTTCGGTGAAGTTGTGCCGCGGCGGCGGGCACGTCGTCGCCCACTCCAGCGAGTTGCCGTAGCCCCACGGATCGTCGACGGTGACCGGCTCGCCGTAGCGCCAGCTCTTGAACACGTTCCAGGTGAACGGCAGCACGGAGATGCCGAGGATGAACGCCCCGATCGTCGACACCACGTTCAGCAGCGTGAAGTCGTCGGTCGCCAGGTAGTCGGCGTAGCGGCGGGGCATCCCGTCGTCACCGAGCCAGTGCTGCACCAGGAACGTGGTGTGGAACCCGATGAACGTCAGCCAGAAGTGCAGCTTGCCCAGCCGCTCGTCGAGCAGCCGGCCGGTCATCTTCGGGAACCAGAAGTAGATCCCGGCGTACGTGGCGAACACGATGGTGCCGAACAGCACGTAGTGGAAGTGCGCGACCACGAAATAGGTGTCGGTGACGTGGAAGTCGAGCGGCGGGCTGGCCAGCAGCACACCGGTGAGCCCGCCGAGCAGGAACGTGACGAGGAACCCGACGGAGAACAGCATGGGTGTCTCGAACGTCAGGTGGCCTTTCCACATCGTGCCTATCCAGTTGAAGAACTTGATCCCGGTGGGCACGGCGATCAGATAGGTGGTGAACGAGAAGAACGGCAGCAGCACCGCGCCGGTGGCATACATGTGGTGCGCCCACACGACGATCGACAACGCCGCGATGCCGAGAGTGGCGTAGATCAGCGTCGTGTAGCCGAAGATTGGCTTGCGACTGAACACCGGGAAGATCTCGGTGACGATGCCGAAGAACGGCAGCGCGATGATGTACACCTCGGGGTGACCGAAGAACCAGAACAGGTGCTGATACAGCAGGGGCCCACCGTTGGCCGGGTCGTAGACGTGCGCGCCGAGGTGGCGGTCGGCGGCCAGTGCGAGCAGCGCCGCGGTCAGGATCGGGAAGGCCAGCAGCACCAGGATCGACGTCACCAGGATGTTCCAGGTGAAGATCGGCATCCGGAACATGGTCATGCCGGGCGCGCGCATGCACACCACGGTCGTGATCATGTTGACGCCGCCGAGGATGGTGCCCAGGCCCGCGACGGCCAGACCCATGATCCACAGGTCGCCGCCGGCGCCCGGCGAGTGGATCGCGTCGCTGAGCGGGGCGTACGCCGTCCACCCGAAATCGGCGGCGCCACCCGGGGTGATGAACCCTGCGATCGCGATCAAGCCGCCGAACAGGAACAGCCAGTAGGAGAACGCGTTCAGCCGCGGGAACGCCACGTCGGGGGCGCCGATCTGCAGCGGCAGCACCAGGTTCGCGAAGCCGAACACGATGGGCGTCGCGTAGAACAGCAGCATCACCGTGCCGTGCATGGTGAACAGCTGGTTGTACTGCTCGTTGGACAGGAACTGCAGGCCGGGGGCGGCGAGTTCGGCGCGGATGAACAGCGCCATCAGCCCGCCGATGAAGAAGAACACGAAGCAGGTGACCACGTACATGATGCCGATCAGCTTGTGATCGGTCGTGGTGACCAGCTTGTAGACAAGGTTGCCCTTCGGCCCGAGTCGGGCCGGGAATGGGCGGCGCACTGCCAGGGGCGGACCCTGGGTCGCTTCGGCAGTCAGGTGACCCCCCTTCCACGAGTGGCGATGGGTCGTCCTGCGGTCAGTCTACGAAGTGCCGGACCGCACTGAAAGCCGTTAAGCGAACTTGTCCCGGGGCCCGTCCCCCAACGGTGCGGGGACTACTGGCTGGCGTCCGCGCTGTGCATGCCGTACGGCACCGCCGCCATGACGGTGACCGAGAGCTCGGCGCCGCTGGGCAGCCGGTAACTGCGGTTCTCACCGGGGCGGGCCCCGAGAATCGCTGAGCCCAACGGCGATTGCACCGAGTAAACCTCGATGTCACCGTGTTCGGCGCCGCGCACACCCAGCAGGAACGTCTCTGTCTCGCCGGTGTCGTCGTAGCGGACGGAGACCACCATGCCGGGTTCGGCGATCCCGTCGTCGGGCGGGTCCTCCCCCACCACGGCGTTGATCAGCAGGTCGTGGATCTGTTGGATGCGGCTCTGCCGGGCCCGTTTGATCGCGGTGGCGTTCTCGTCGGAACTGTCACCGCCGGCTTCGGCGGCGCACAGTTCGCGCAACATCGCGAGTTCCTGCTGCAGCCGCTCGTAGGCGTCTGGTGACAGCCAGATACGTTGTGCGCTGGTCATTGTGGATCCTTTCGTCAAAGTACGGCCGATGAATACGGTTCGGCGGCCAGCAGACTGACGCACAGGCGGCGTCCGTCTTTTGTGAAGTTGCGCTTCTCACCGGGGCGCGCACCGACGAGCGCGGCGCCCAGCGGTGAGTGCGGCGAGTACACCTCGATGTCGGCGGCTTCGGCCCCGCGGATGCCCAGCAGGAAGGTCTCGGTCGCACCGGTGTCGTCATAGCGCACGGTGAGCACCATCCCCGGTTCGGCGACGCCGTCGTCGGGTGGATCCTGGTCGATGACCGCGTGCGCCAGCAGGTGTTCGATGCGGCGGATGCGTTCCGCCCGAGCGTCGTCGGGCAGTTCGGGTCGGGCCTCGACCTGCAGGCGGGCGAGTTCGGCCTGCAGACCGATGTAGGCGCGTCGCGTCATCCAGACGCGTTGGGCGCTCGTCATGAGCATGAGTCGAAGTCCTTTCTGGGACAGGGATTGCCGTCAGGGGCGGGCCGGGCTGTAGCTGCACCGCCCCTGACGACTCGCAGGGCCCGTGACCGGGCGTCAGGCGATTGCGCGGCGCAGCGGGTCGAACGGCCGCAGCGCCTCGGGTTGCTTTCCGGTGGTGATCTGCTCGGCGAGCAGCCGGCCCGTCACCGGTCCGTGCGCGAGGCCCCACATGCCGTGGCCGCCTGCGACGTAGACGTTGCGCGACATCTCCCCGATCAGCGCCCGGCCGTCGGGGGTGACGGGTCGCGGTCCGACCCAGACGTCGGTGCGCTCGGCCCAGCGCACGCCGTCGAGCAGTGGGCTCGCCGAGGCGACGATGGCGCCGATGCGTTCGGAGATCACCGGTTCGTGCGGGTCGCGGAACTCCATCGTGCCCGCCACCCGCAGCGCGCCCTGGTAAGGGGTACAGGCGACCCGGACGTCGGGCAGGTAGATCGGTCCGGGGATCGGCCGGTCCACCGGCACGGTGAACGAATAGCCGCGGCCGGAGGCCACCGGCACCCGGATCCGCCGGCCGGCCAGCCGCGACAGCCACGCGCCGGTGGCGATCACCACGGTGTCGGCGGTCAGCGACTCCCCGCTGAAGGTCTCGACGATCACTCCGCTGCCGGGACTGAAGACGCCCCGGACGTCCTGGCGCAGGATCCGGGCGCCCCGGTCCTCGACGGCCCGCCCCAGCGCCTGCACGAAGCGGCCGGGGTCGACGAACCGCTGATTGTTGATGTTGATCCCGGCGGTGATCGCGCGCGACGCCAGCGGGACCTGTTCGCGCAGCGCTTCACCGGACAGACCGGTGACGAAGACGTTCTGGCCGGCCCGTTCCAGCGCCCGCAGTTCGCGCATCATGTGCTCGGCGTCGTGCGTGGTGCGGAAGATCGCGGTGATGGGGGCGTCGGTCACCGGGGCCTCGACACCGTTGGCGATCAGGACGTCGTAGGCCTCGATGCACTCCTCGTTGAGCGGCACGTTGGCCTCCACCGCCTGGGTCCACACCGAGGTCCGGCAGTTGGCCGCGAACTGGAACAGGAAACGCCACAAACCGCCGTCGACCGTCATCGGGATGTGCAGGGGCGCGTTGCGGTCGCTGAGCGAGCGCAGCCCGTAGCGCAGCACCGACGGCGTGTTCAGCGGCAGGGTCAGGGTGGGCGACACCCAGCCGGCGTTGCCCCACGACGCGCCTGCGGCGACGCCGTTGCGGTCCACCACCGTGACGTCGACGCCGCGTTCCTGCAGGAACCACGCCGTCGACAGCCCGACGATGCCGGCGCCCACCACGATCGCCGATCGCGGCCCGCCGTCGATCCGCTCGCCGCCGACCATGTCCTATCCCTCCATCGCTGAAAAATCGCTGATGACTCGATGGTGGGTCGGGGATCACACAAACCGGTTGCCCCCGCGGCACAAGGTGCGGTCCGGTCGTTGTGCGGATCCGACAAACCTCGGCGGGATGGTTCAGTCGGGGTCGGTGGCGGCCAGTTCGATCATCATCGCGAGCCGTTTGCGCGCGTCGTCGAGCGGCAGGTCGGTCAGTTCGGCCATCTTGCGCAACCGGTAGCGCACGGTGTTCTCGTGCACGCCCAGCCGGTGCCCTGCCGCGGCGGGATCGCCGAGTGCTTCCAGCCACGCGCGCAGCGTCGCCGCGTACTCGGTGTCGTGCGCGCGGTCATGGCGGCGCAACTCGGCGACCGGCCCGCGGTCCGGTGTGCGGCCCGACTGGGCGGCTGTGCGCAGTCGCTGCAGCAGGATCTCGTCCCACGACTCGTCGTAGGCCGGGGGCACCGGCGACGACCCGATCTCGTGCAGGGCCAGGCACTCGTCGGCCTCCTGGCGCGCCGCGGGCAGATCGGTCACCGCGGCCGGCTTGCTGATGCCGGCGAGCACGGTCACCCGGTCGGGCAGCGCAGCGCGCAGACCGGCCACCCATTTCCGCGCCGCCACCGCCTGCTCGCTGGGCAGCAGCGTGTAGATCGTGTTGCCCGCCAAGGCACTTCGCCCCGGTCGCGACCAGCCGAACCCGGTGGTCGCGCGTTCGAACGCGAGCAACAGCGCCGCGTCGCGCTCGTGCCCGAGCGATGCCTGCAGGGCGATCACCCGCATCGCGGACTGGGGCAGGCCGAGCCTGCTGGCCGCCGCGGCCGCGTCGGCGCTGCCGTCCAGCAGCCGCAGCACCATCTCGGACTCGACCTGTCGTTCCAGGTCCGCGCTGGCCCGCGAGCGCAGCAGATGCAGTGCGACGGTGCGTGCACCGTCAGCCAGGGCAGCGAGTTCGATGCCGCGCAACGGTTTCGGGCACGACACCCACACCGAGCCCATCAGCTCGCGGCCGGACCGCACCGCCACGGCCATCCTGCCGGACAGCCCGTGTTCGGTGTCGGCGGCGATGAACAGCGGATCGTCGGAGTTCGCGAGGTGCTCGAAAACGCCACGCTGCCGGAAGAATTCACGCAACGGTTCGGGTGCCTGCCTGCCCAGGATGGTCGCGACCCGGGCGGCGTCGGCGTTCTCCTGCATGGACGAGTACGCCAACACCCGCGACAGCGGGTCCTCGATCGTCACTGCCCCGCCGGTCATCTCGGCGAGGCTGTCGGCGAGCGCGAACAGGTCGGTGGGGCCTCGGCCCGATTCGGTCTCACGGCCCTCGAGCACCAGACCGTAGACGACGGCGGCGAGTTCACTCCAGGACACCGACGTGTCGACGGCCATCACCGCGACACCCTCGCCCATTCCCGCGAAGGTGCTGTCACCGGCGCCGTCGTCGCGCAGCAGCACGACCACCGCACGCGCCGCCACGGCCCACTGCAGCGCCTCGCTGACCGAGCGGGCGCCGATGGCCAACAACACGTCGCCGATCACGGTGCCGCTGCCCGCGACCTCGTGCATGACCACGCTGCCCAGTTCCTTGGACCGTGGAATCGGGCAGAAGCGCAGGCGCACGCCGTAGCTGCCCAGCACGTTGACCAACCGGTCCAGGGTCACCACGGGCTCGACGTTACAAGCTGACGGCCCCGATCAGCGGCTTGTCCGGCGGGGCGGCGGTCAGCCGGCGACGACCCCGCGCAGCCCGTCCGGCCCGAACAGCGGTTCGAGCATCGACGAGTAGTCCGGCCCACGCCGGACCAACTGACCGCCGTCGACGTTGATGACCTGGCCGGTGATGAAGCTGGCCGCGTCGCTGAGCAGGAACAGCGACGCGTTGGCGATGTCCTCGACCTCGCCGGGACGCGGCAGCGGCGTGCAGGCCGCGTAGTCGGCGCTGAGCTCCGGCGAGTCCAGCACCGGGGCGACCAGTTCGGTGCGGATGAGACCGGGCCGAATGCAGTTGACCCGGACCCAGGACGCACCGAGCTCATCGGCCGCCAACTGCATCATGTGGTCGATCCCGGCCTTGGACACGCCGTAGGCGCCGAACCAGCGGTGGGTGTTGCTCGCCGCGATCGAGGAGATGCCGATGAACGATCCGCCACCGCCGCGCACCATCTCCCGTGCGGAGTGTTTGAGCACGTACATGGTGCCGTTGATGTTGAGGTCGACGGTGCGCCGCCACAGCTCGGAGTCGATCTGGGTGATGGGGCCGATCGTCTCGCTGCCACCCGCGCAGTGCACGACGCCGTAAAGCCTGCCGTGCCATGCAGTGGCCGCGTCGACGACCCGCGCGACCTCGTCCTCGTTGGTCACGTCGGCCGGCTCGTAGTGCACCGCGCCCGGCCCGCCCCGTGCCGTGATCTCGTCGGCCGCGGCGGCCAGCCGGTCGGCGTTGCGGCCGACGAGCATCGCGTTGCCGCCCGCGGCGACCACGGCGGCGGCCACTCCCTTGCCGATCCCGCTGCCCCCGCCGGTCACCAACACCGTCCGACCGGTCAACGACAACTCCACCGCAGCCCCTTTCGTCTGAAACAGGTTTCAGTTATACGTCACGGTTCATCGCGACGGGCCGGCTTCGGTGCGCCGAGCGTGCGCCAGTCCGGCACGTTCGGCGGGAGCCCGACCGGATAGCGGTTCTCATTGTGCGCGGCCCAGTGGGCGTGGCCGAGTTCGTGGATGTGGAACGCGTGGCGCAACGCCTCGGTGAAGCCCATCGCATCCGCGGCCGCGTTGACGGAGTCCTTGATCAGCAGCGCGGCCATCGTCGGCCGCTCGGCGATGCGCCTGGCGAATTCGAGTGTCTTGTCCTCGAGTTCGTCGCGCGGGAAGATCTTCGACACCATGCCGAGCCGGTAGGCCTCGTCGGCGTCGATCGAATCGCCGGTCAGCAGAAGTTCTTTGGCCTTGCGGGCGCCGAATTCCCATGGATGCGCGTAATACTCGACGCCCGGCATGCCCATCCGGACACCGACCACGTCGCTGAACTTGGCGTTGTCGGCGGCGACGATCAGGTCACACGCCCAGATCAGCATCAGCCCCGCCGAGATGGCGTTGCCCTGCACCTGCGCGATGGTGATCTTGCGCAGATCCCGCCAGCGGCGCGTGTTCTCGAAGAAGAAGTGCCATTCCTGCAGATAGGTGCGCTCGGCGACCGCCGGGGCGGTGGCGCCGTGCGACCGGAACGTCGGGTGCTGCGCCGGTCCCGGCGAGCGTTCGAGCATCGCCTCCTCCGAACCGAGGTCGTGGCCCGCCGAGAAGTTCTTTCCCCGCGCCGCCAGGATCACCACCCGCACACGGTCATCGGCCTCGGCGCGGCCGAACGCCTCGTCTAGCTGCACCAGCAGGGTGCGCGACTGCGCGTTCTGCGCCTCCGGCCGGTTCAGCCAGATCCGGGCGATCTGCCCGTCGTCCAGCGTCTCGTACGTCACCTGTTGTGGCGCATCGCCTCCGGCGTCAGCGTTCGTCAGATCAGGGCTCGCCATCGCGGACCACCTCGCTTGCGTTGTTCGACGTCCTGCACATTACGGTGTCGCCCCCACGTGTAACTCAGCGGCATCCCAGCAATCTCTCAGCCACCTCACAATCTTCCGCTTCCGCCTGCAGCGGTGCGCCTATTGCCCTGGCGTCGTTTACTATTGACCGCATAGTGCCCGGCGCCGACGACGCTGGCGCATGTGTACAGCAAATGCAAAGGAAGCCAACAAATGGTGACGCAACCGAGCATGACCCGGCTGTTCGTGGCCGGCGGGTTCGCGGCCGCGGTACTGGCCGCGCCTGCCGCCGCCGCGATTCTCTCGTTCGCCGGTCCGGTGGCTACCACCGCCGCGTGCCCGGCCGGTGAGAGCGAGGATCTCTACAGCACGGTGTGCGTGCCGGACCTCGTGCCGAACTCGCCGGGTGGCACCACACCGTTCAGCTCGATTCCGGGCAACCCCGACCTGCCTGCGATCGACGGCATCCCGTGCACCGGTGCGAACTCGGGTCAGTGCATCGGGCTGGCCGAGGAGCAGCAGGCGCCGGTGGTGCAGCCGCGCACCTCGGTCAGCTCCAGCCCGTAGGACCGCGCCGCGCCCTAGAATCGCGGCATGCTGAGTTTGTCCCGTGGGCGGGCCGCCCTGATCGGTGCTTTCCTCGTTGCGGCCGCGCCGTTAGTAGGTGGGCTGCTGGCGTCCGAACCGGGCGTATCGGTGGCGCAGGGCTGTCACACCGGTGAAGAGATGGACGTCTATACCACGACGTGCGTGCCGTTCCTGGTACCCAACGCAGGCCCGATGTTCACGACGACCGCGGCCAACCCGGACATCCCCGAAATCGACGGTATTCCCTGCACCGGCCACAATTCGGGGCAGTGCATCGGGCTCGCGGAGGACCAGGCCGCCATGGGCCCGCCGGTCCAGCCGCGGACCACCATCAGTTCAAGCCCCTGACCATCTTTCATAGGGAACTTTCGGAAGCTGTGCAGAATGTTCGCAGCTTCCATAGAATCCATGCCGACGACACGGTCAATAACTACAGAAAGCGTGACGATGGCGACCATGAAGTTCCCTGCACAACGACTGCTTCTGGCCGGTGGCTTCGCGGTTGCGATCGCTGCCGCCCCAGCCGTCGCGATGTTTGCAGCACCGACGTTCGACGTCGCACCGACCGCCCAGGGCTGCTCCGGTGGCGAGGAGCCCGACCAGTTCACCGGCGTGTGCATCCCCCACACCGTGCCCAACAGCGGCTCGGTGTTCACCACGCCGGCAGGCAACCCGGACATCCCTGAGATCGACGGCATCCCCTGCACCGGACACAACTCGGGTCAGTGCATCGGCCTGGCCGAGGAGGCGCAGTCCGCTCAGGTGGTGGCCCCGCCGGCGCCGGTGTTCAGCCACAGCCCGTAGACCGGCCTCCGAGCAGGGGCGACGCCCGCGTCGCCTAGAGTTGTCGTATGCCTGCCAAATCTGATCCCGCCGAGATCGGCGATGTCGAGCCGCTCGCCGACAGCACTGCCCGTCAGGCGCGGCGCGTCGTCGCCGCATACGCGAACGATGCAGAGGAATGCCGGGTCTTTCTGTCGATGCTCGGCATTGGACCTTCGAAACTCGACGCGTAATGGCGCCGGAGGCCGGTCCGCAGGCCGACCCCGGGAGCGCGGATTTCGTGGTGGTGGCCAACCGGCTGCCCATCGACATGGAACGGCTGCCTGACGGCAGCACCACCTGGAAGCGAAGCCCCGGCGGTCTGGTGACAGCGCTGGAGCCGCTGCTACGCCGCCGCCGGGGCGCCTGGATCGGTTGGCCGGGCGTTCCCGACGCCGGTGAGGAGCCGATCGCGCAGGACGACATGACCTTGTGCCCGGTCAACCTGTCGGCCGAGGATGTCGCCCAGTACTACGAAGGCTTTTCCAACGCCACGCTGTGGCCGCTGTACCACGACGTCATCGTCAAGCCGATCTACCACCGCGAGTGGTGGGACAAATATGTCGAGGTCAACCGGCGCTTCGCCGAGGCGACCGCGAAGTACGCCGCCCGGGGCGCGACCGTCTGGGTGCAGGACTACCAGCTGCAGCTGGTGCCCAAGATGCTGCGGATGCTGCGGCCCGATCTGACGATCGGGTTCTTCCTGCACATTCCCTTCCCGCCGGTTGAGTTGTTCATGCAGATGCCGTGGCGCACCGAGATCATCGAGGGCCTGCTGGGCGCCGATCTGGTCGGCTTCCATCTACCCGGCGGCGCGCAGAACTTCCTCATCCTGGCGCGACGGCTGGTCGGCGCCAACACCTCTCGCGCCACGGTAGGCGTCCGGTCACGATTCGGCGAGGTCAACGTCGGCTTCCGCACCGTGAAGGTGGGTGCCTTTCCGATCTCGATCGACTCGACCGCTCTCGACCAGCAGGCCCGATCACGGGCGATCCGCCAGCGCGCCAGGGAGATTCGCGCCGAGCTCGGCAACCCGCGCAAGATCCTGCTCGGCGTGGACCGGCTGGACTACACCAAGGGCATCGACGTCCGGCTGCGGGCGTTTTCCGAGTTGCTTGCCGAGAACCGGGCCAGTCGGGAGGACACGGTGCTCATCCAGCTCGCCACCCCGAGCCGCGAGCGCGTCGAGAGCTACATCGAGATGCGCGAGGACATCGAGCGCCAGGTCGGCCACATCAACGGTGAGTACGGCGAGGTCGGGCATCCGATCGTGCACTATCTGCACCGCCCGGTGCCGCGAGAGGAGTTGATCGCGTTCTTCGTCGCCGCCGACGTGATGCTGGTGACCCCGCTGCGGGACGGCATGAACCTGGTCGCCAAGGAGTATGTGGCGTGCCGCAGCGATCTCGGCGGTGCGCTCGTACTCAGCGAATTCACCGGTGCCGCGGCCGAACTGCGCCAGGCCTATCTGGCGAATCCGCATCACCTCGAGGGCGTCAAGGACGCAATCGAGGCCGCGCTGAACCAGGCGCCCGAGGAGGGCAGGCGACGGATGCGGGCGCTGCGCAGGCAGGTGCTGGCCCACGACGTGGACCGGTGGGCGCGCTCGTTCCTCGACGCGCTTTCCTCCACTGACCAGGAAGCCGGATCCGAGTCCGATCAGCCCGCTAGATCGGAGTGATGTAGTTGATCAGCCACTGGTTGTCGATGCGCTTGTATTCCACGCGAAGTCGCGCGCCGTCGTAGATCGGCTGGTCACGGTTCGTCTTCTCCGAGACGGTCCGATTGATGTAGACCATGACCGCCGCCGAATTGCGCTGCGCCTCGAGGACCCCGACACCGACCACGTTGGCTTGACTCACCAATTCGCGCTGACGCGCCTGCGGAATGATGTCGGAATTCGCCCGATCTTCGAACTCCCGGCGATAGGCGGGCGTGAGCAGCCGGTACGCCTCGGTGAGGTTGCGCTCAACGGTCTTGTAGTCGTAGGTGAACACCGTCGGGATCTGCTTCTGCGCAAGCGGTCCGAGCTCATCGCGAGCGGCTTGCTCACCTCGTGTCTCCACCCGCTGCCAGTACAGGCTGCCGCTCACCGCGGCCAGACCCACCAACGCAACCACCGCTAGGCCGACCATGCCGTTGACAATCCAACGCATCAGTTGCCACCGTTGGGATAGTTGAGATCGTAAGCTGTCATCCGCCCGTCATCGTCCTCTTGCACGACGATGCGCAGCCGATAGGGCTGCGATGGCCGGTTGTTACCGTTCATATCACTGGCAGTGACCCGCGCCGACACCAAAACGGTTGCAGTCTTGCTGATGTCATCGGTGCTCTCGAGCGCGGCACCGTTGATCACCGTCTCCGAACTGCCACCGGTGTCCCGAAAGATCGCCTTGAGGTTCTCGACATTGTTGTTCTGACTGAACATGTCGCGTAACGGTCCACTCGTGCTTTCGTAAAAGCGGTCGACGCTGTCGTCGATCGTGTCCTGTTTGAAGCTGAACATGTTCACGACGGTTTGCGTCGCGGTGTCGACGAATCGTTGATTGCGGGCTTGCGCCGCTTCTGTTTCTTGTCTCTGGGTGGTGAGCACCGCCACCGTCGCGCCCAGCGCCCCTGCCATCACGAGCCCGCAAACCAGGGCGATCAGCGCGACCAACCGCCCATTCCCCGGGCGGCGCGGCGGGGGGCCGACATTACGACTCCTGCGCACAGGCGCCGCATCGGTCGACCCCGCGCGGGGGACGCGCACGATGGTGGCCTCGGCGGCCGTGCCGTTGGTGGGGCCGGCAGGTCGGGAAGCGCGGCGCCTGGATCTTGCCGGGGGTGTCTTGGTGGACGCCATCAAACCGCCTCCGGATAAAGCATCAGGTCTACCCAATTCTCCTGTGGCCGCACATCGGCGATACCAGGCGCGAAGACCCCCGTACCGCCGGCCGGATCCACAAAAACGCCCGTGTTCTGGTCGTAGGTACCGTACCTAGCTCCGCTGGCCTGCGGCACATTCGGTGCCGCAGGCGGCGGTGGAGGTGGGGATGGTGGTGGTGGCGCGCCGTAGGGCCCCGCGAACACGTTCGGCGGGTTGGTCGCCCAACCCGGCGGGACTGCCGGCGGAGGCCAGGCATTCGGATACGGGGCGGGTGGGATCCACGCGGTGAGCGGTGGTGGCGGCGGGCCCTGATTCGGCGGGGGGATGTAGGGCCACGGCTGATGCGGCGCCGGCCCCGGACCGGTCTGCACTCCGGGCGGCACCAATCCCGGCGCGACCGGGTATCCCGGATCCGGATCGTTCTCGGGCGGAATGTAGGGAAACTTGTTCGGCGGCAGAATGTTGCGTCCGTCCTCGGGCGTGTCGTCCTCCATCACATCCATCGGTGTGCCGATCGGCACCGGCGGTCCCCGCCATGGACTGTTGCCGATCGGGACGTAACCGCGCGGATCGCGGCACAGCTGAATTGTCGGTGCACGCTTCCCGGGGAACTCCTGACACGGGTAGTTTCTCGCGCCCCGCACCACCATCGGATCATTCTGTGCGACTTTGCAGTACAAATCTGTCGGCAAGTCGCGCAACGTGGTGTCACCAGGTGTACGGATCTCCGATGGCGGCAAGAACCCGGTGTTGCACGGCGGCGGATCGTTGATCGAGATCTTGAAATCCTGCTTGCCGCCTTCGTCCACGGGAAGTTGACCCCCGATTGTCAGCAGGGACGCCTGCAGGGCCGGGAAGATGACCAGCGCCTGTTCGATCGACTTGTGGTAGATGACACCGACGCGCCCGAAGTTGGCGAGGTTGGCCGCGAGCACGGGGAACGACGGGCGAATTCCGGAGAACGTCTCACTGGCTTCAGCCGCTGCGCCCGGGGCAACATGGAGCAGCGAGCGCACCTGCGGATCGGCGCCGGCCACTTCGCTGGTGAAGCGCGCGAGGCCGTCGGCCCACGACCGGATGTCGTCGCCGCTGCGAAGTTGCGCTTCCAAGAACGGTCCGGCCTGGTCGATGAGGGCCGAGGTTTCTGGCCAGCTTGCGTTGGCTTCATCGATCAGCACCCGCGCCGACTGAATCATCCGCGCCAGTTCTGGCCCCGAGCCGTTGAACGCGTCGAATGTCTCGCGCAAGAGGTCTGCGAGCCGGGTGTTGTCGAGGCTGCTCACCAGCTGGTCGGCTTCACGCAACAACTCGGCGACGTCCTGCGGTATCGCTGTTCGCTCCTCCGAAATGGTGGCACCGTTCTTCAGGACTGCCGGCGACGGATCGTCGGGTGGAACGAAATCCACGTACTGTTCCCCCACCGCGGACACGCTCTTGACGATGGCCGTGGAGTTCTCGGGGATCTTCACATTGCTGTTCAGCCTCATGTGCGCGGCGACGCCGTCTTTCGTCAGTTCCACGGCCTCGACGCGGCCGGCCTGCACGCCGCGGAATGTGACATTCGCATTCTCGTAGAGTCCGCCCCCGGCAACGAAATTTGCGCTGACCTCATACGTGCCCAAGCCCAGCCGGGCCGGGATACGCACGTACAGCAGGGATATCGTCCCGACAGCGAAGACGGTTACCACCGCGAACACCCACAGTTGAATGCGCGTAGTTCTAGTGAACATTATTCGGGCGGCACCTCCTGACCCGACGCGGTTCCTGGCGGGATCTTGAACGGGTCGGCGGCCTGCCCCGACAGATTCGCCATCTCGCCGGTCAAGAATTCCGGCGGGTTGACGACCTCTGCGAGGCGCTTCATGTTCGGGTCGAAGAAGGACGTGGTGAAGATGGTTTCGCCGAGCCGCCGGATTGTCAGGTCGAATGTGGCGAAGATGTTGAAGTAGTCGCCTCTGGCCACTCGATGCAGGTTCTTACCCGGGAACGGGAACGTCGCCAGGCTGTCAAGGGCGGACACGAGATCTGCACGAGTGTCATTGAGCGGCTTTATCATTGCGTACACGTCGATCATGTCTTCGGTGAAGTCGTCCTTGGTTTCGGCCAGGATGCGCGCCGCAACTGCGCCGAGGCGCCGCAGCGCCGCGAAAGCATCGACGATGTGGGCCCGGTTCTCGTTCAGCACGCGCAGCGCACCCGGCAAAGTGTCCAGCGCACGGCCCAGACTGTCCCTGTTTCGCGCCAGGACTCCGGCGAATCGGTTCAAGCCCTCAGCTGCCGCGATGATGTCATCGGTCTGCCGATTCAACGACGAGGCCAACTCGGCGAGCCGCGGAATGAGCCCGGCGAACTGCCCTTCGCGGCCGGCCACCGCGTTGTACACCTCTTGCGAAATGTCCTGCAATGCTCCGAGATTGCCCTTGTTGACGACCACTCCCAGCGCTGACAGCACTTCCTCGGTAGTCGGATAGCGGCTGCCCTGGCCCAGCCGAATCTGCAGTCCGTCTCGCAGTTCGCCGACCGGCGGCTGACCCACCGGAGGTGCCAACTCGATGTGCTGTGACCCCAGCAGTGACGTCTGCGCGACCTTCACCGTAGCGTTGGCCGGCAATCTGACCTCAGGGTTCAACGAGAGCTCCACCGCCGCGTAGAACGTGCCGTCCGGCCTTTGGACGGCCTCGATCCCCGAGACGCTGCCGACCGTGACATCGTCGACCATCACCGGTGAGTTCTGGGGAAGCGTGGCCACATCGGGGACTTCCACAGTGATCGAGAAGGCACCCCTGCCGTGACCTTCGGTGCCCGGCATGTTGAGCGAGTTCAATCCGCCGAAAGAGCATCCCGCGAGGAGCACTGCCCCGGATCCGAGGGCCAGGGACTGGCGGGTTAGGCGACCGACATTGCTCGGCAATGACATTCGCATCATCCGCCACCTCCTGGGACAGCGGCCTCGGCCGGAAGCGGACCAGGCGGCGGGGGCGGACCCGGGGCCGGACCCGGGGGCGGACCTGCAGGCGCTGGGCCTGGCGGCAGTATCACCGGGCCGAGCGTGTACGGCTGCGCCGGCGGCGGCGGACCGGGAACTGCGTTCTCGGGTAGAAGCAGCGCACTCGGGTCGCCTTCATTGCCGGCACGGGGCGGGAAGCGCCCCTCGGCCGGTATCCATTCCAGATAGGGGATGTACGTTTGCGCCTTCGCCGCAGTCGCCGGGGTGTCATAGATCACCTGGCCCTTGTACGCGGTGATCGTGTTGATCCCGTGCGCCATGATCGGCGGGTAATTCATCGCGAGTCGCTTCAGCACCGGGGCCATCCGCTGGCGACAGATCTCAGCCCGCTTGTCGTAATCAGGAGTTCCTGCAGTGTCGAAGTTCCCACAGATGAATTGCACCGGGTTGGCGAATTCCGGCAGTCCCAGAAGTCCGTTGGCGGTTCCCTGAGCCGGGTTGTAGATGTTGTAGAAGTTCGCCATCGCGTTCGGCAGGACGTGCAGAACCTGTTCGACGTCGTCGGTTTGGGTGGTGAGGATGCTGGTGAAGTCCGTCAGCCTGTTGATGCTGCCGATCAGGACTTCGTTGTTCTCGTCGAGGAAGCCACGGACGTCCGACAGTGCCTGATTGAGGCTGCCGAGGGTGTCGTCCAGCCCTGCAGAGCTGTCCGCCAACACCTGTGAAACCGACGCCAGATGCCCGCTGAACTGTACGATCTGCTCGTTGCTGCTCGACAGCGCGTTGACCAGGATCTGCAGGTTCTTCACGGTTCCGAAGAGGTCGCCGCTCGAGTCGCCCAGCCGCCCCGCGGTTTGTGACAGCTCGCGCAGGGCTTGCCGGAACGAGTCTCCGTTACCGTCGAACGTGTCGGCCGCTTGATTGACGAACTCGCTCAACGGTCCCTGAACTTGCCCGGATGACGGTCCGAGCTGCTGGCTGAGCCTGGTCAGCTCGGTTTTGACATCGTCCCACTCCACCGGCACCGCGGTGCGATCGAGCCCGATGCTGTCGCCATCCGTGATCTCCGGCCCCTGCCGGTAGGCGGGGGTGAACTGGATGAAACGGGCAGATACGAGGTTCGGTGCCATGATCACTGCACGAGCATCAGCCGGCAGCTTGACGTCGTCCTTGATCCGCATGGTGATCTTGACCGAATCAGCCTCCGGAGAGATCGATGCGATCGAGCCGATCGGAACACCGACGATACGAACTTCGTCGCCCGGATACAGACCCGCCGCCGAGGTGAAGTGCCCGACCACGGTGTACGTGCCGACTCGCGGCCACAGCACGTACACGCCACCGACCAGCGCCACCAGAAGCGCCGCGACGACACCAAGACGCATCAACCGGCTCACGGTGACTTCGGCCTTATGATCAGCCGCTCGTTGATGAACCCGCGCAGCAGGTCAGACAAGCTGTCCGGAACCTTGCCCGGCTGGAAGTAGAGATCCAGGAGAAGAGCGGCCTGCGTGTTGTTCGGCAACGAGTTGGGTAGGTTCACCATGAATCCCGAACCCGAGCCGACGGATTCGCCGAGTGCGGTGGCGTACGGCGGCAAACGTTTCAGCGCTTCACTGATGTGCTCACGGCGTTCGAGCAGGTTGTCCATCACCAGATTCAGTTTCCTCAGGGCCGGGCCGAACTCACGGCGGTTATCAGCCACAAACCCCGAAATCTGTTGCGAGACATCGTCAATCCCAGCGATCAAACTGCTCAGGACGGCGCGTCGTTCATCGAGTGCGGCAAAGAGCTGATTGCCATCGGTGACGAGCTGGTTCACCTGGCCGGCCCGATCGGCGAGCGTTGCGGTCACCGACTTCGCGCGTGCCAACAGTTCGGCGAGCGCGGCGTCGTTGGCATTGATGCTGCGTGAAAGCGACGCCACTCCGTCGAGTGTGCGACGGAGCTGAGGCGTCGCCTCGCGGAACGAATCGGTGAGTACCTGCAAGGCCTGGGTCAATTGATCCTTGTCCAGCGCGGCGGAATTTTGACCGAGATCCTGCAGCGCCATGTTCAAGGTGTACGGAACGGTGGTGCGAGCCAGAGGAATCGATGTCACGGATCCGTCGCCCTGCGGAGTCACTCCGAGCGATCTCTCACCCAGGACGGTGTCGGTCCGGATCGATACCATTGTCTGGTCACCCAGCCTGATACTGCGGTCGACAGTGAAAGCCACTCTCGCGGTGTCGCCTGCGAGGCCGACTTCAGTCACCTTGCCAACCGTGATGCCGGAAACATTGACGTCGTTACCTGGCGAGATACCGCCGGCATCGGCGAAGAAGGCTTCGTATGACTTGCCTTGCGGATAGAACGGCAGAGTGTTGTATCCGAACGCAACCAGCAGGACACACGCGACGATCGCGATGCCGAAAATGCCCGACCGAAGTGTCTTATCCATTATCGGAACACCGCCCCTTCGACGGGTCCGGCACCCCACCGATCGGCAGGAATATGTCGCCGCCTGCTGGCCCGTTGAATTTGAGCTTCACCGTGCAGATGTAGTAGTTGAAGTATGAGCCATATGCCCCAAGGGAATTGAGCCGCAGGTAGTTCTCGGCGAGCGGTTCGATGACTCGGTTGACCTCCGCCTTGCGGTTGTCGAACTCCGTCGCCAGTGGGCGTAGATTCTCGAGGACGCCTTGCACCGGCCGCCGCGATTCGACGAGCATTTCGGTAAGGTCGGACTCTGCCGAAGCCAGCGGTGGGATAGCCCCGGCTATCGGATCACGACCTTCCGCCAGTCCGCTGACCAACTTTTGGAGTTCGTCAACGCTCGCATCGAATTCGACGCTTTTCTCGTCAACGGTTGCCAACACCTGGCTGAGATTCTGGATCACTTCCGAAATCACCTGGTAACGGTCGCCCAATGCCTGACTGAAGCTTCCTGTGTCAGAGAGCAATCGGGACAGCGCGCCGCCCTCCCCCTGCAACAATTCGAGGATCGCGTTACTGATCTGGTTGACCTGCTCGCCGTTGAGCCCTTTGACTACGGGGCGTAGCCCACCGAGTAGTGCGTCGAGATCGAGCGCCGGCTGCGTCTGATTGATCGAGATCACTCCACCGGCAGGTAGCTTCCTGAGCTCGCCCGGACCGGCCGTGATCTCCATGAAGCGGTCGCCGACCAGGTTCTCATAGCGGATCACGGCACGCGTTGAGGTATACAGCTGGTATTTCTTGTCGAGGCTGAACGCCACATCCACTGTGTTGTCGGGATTGAGTTTCACCTCCTCGACGGAACCCACCGGCACCCCTGCGATCCGCACATCGGTGCCACCCTCCAGCCGCGAGGCGTCGCTGAACGTGGCGTGATAGCGATTGGTTGAGGCGAATCGGAACTCACCGAACACCACCACCAGACCGGCGGAAACCAGCAGCATCGTCAGCACGAAGATGCTTACCTTGACCACTACCGCCCGGTGGCCCATCAGAAGTCATCTCGTTCTGCGAATGCGCCGTTGAAGAGGAACTGGAATGTCGACGGAGCGTCGACCTGCACCTCGGTGAACGGTTCGTACGGGATGTAGGCGTTGTCGGTGACCAGGAATGGCGCCCTATACCAGGAACCACCATATTGCTTACTCGGAATGTTCGGGAGCCCACGGCAATTGGGGCCGCCCGACGCGTTGACGATCGGCAGGCTCTCCGGATAGGTGTACGACGGCACACCCAGGACGAAGCTGGAGCTCACCATCGCCCCGGGTTTCATTCCACCGACGACCGCTGCTCCCCGCTCGCCCCCCTTCGCGACACCTTGGACGATGCAGCCGAATTCCGGCGAATAATCGCCCAACACCGTCAGTGGCGCTCGCAGCCGCTGGATCGCAGCAATGTAGTCATCGGCGGCTGGCTCCAAGGTGGTGGATCCTTCGTTGGCCAAACCGATCGCCGCGAGCAACGTCGCGTTCAGGTTCTCCTGCTCATCGACTACCACATCGCTGATCGTCGGCACGTTGTTGATGACGGTCACCAAGTCTGGGCCGGCGTCGCCGTAGATGTTCGCTACCGTCGCGATTTGCGCGAGAACGGACTCGACCGTCGGCAATTTCGGATTCAGTTGTGCAAGAAACTGATTCAATCCCGCCGCCGCGGACCCGGACTCTTCACCATGACCACGCAAGCCCTCGGCGATCGCCGTCATGGTGGCGTTCAGGTGAATCGGGTTGACCTTGTTGAGTACATCTATCAAGGTCTGAAACAGCGTGTTGGCTTCCAGCTGCACCGCTTCGGCTTGGACGACGGCACCGGCTCGCAACGAGGTCTCGGATGGCTGTTCCGGTGCCAAGAACTCCACCGACTTCGCACCGAACACTGTTGTGCTCGCGATACGAACCTGCGCGTTGGACGGGACATAACGCATCTCGGCACGGTTGATTGCGAGCGTCAACTGTGCTTGGTCACCCGAGTACGTGATGTCTTCGACTTTGCCGATTTGGATACCGCGATACTTGACCTTGGCCTCCTTGTCCATCACCAAACCAGCGCGCGGAGAGGTCACGGTCACGGTGTCGGTAGGGGTGAATGCAGCGGTGTACGCGAGATAGGTGAATGCCGAGAACGCGACGATGACCGTCGCCAGCACCGCGGCGGCGATCCTGATCGCGGTAGTCCTCGGCACGATGCTCTCCTCTAGCCCGACAGGTTGAAGTTACCGGTGGCGCCGTACACGCCCAGGGAAATGAACAGGGTGATGACGACGACGACGATCAACGACGTGCGGACCGCCTTGCCTACCGCGATGCCGACGCCGACCGGCCCGCCGGATGCGTTGTAGCCGTGGTAGGTATGGACCAGCATCACCGCGACGGCCATGACGATCGCCTGGGCGAAAGACCACAACAGGTCGGTCGGTATCAGGAACGTGTTGAAGTAATGATCGTAAAGACCCCCCGACTGTCGATTGACGTAAACGGTGATCGTTCGGGCCGAGAAGAACGCGGCCAATGTGGCCAGTGAGTACAACGGGATGATCGCCACCAAACCGGCGATGATGCGGGTGGACACCATGTAGGACACCGAGTGCACGGCCATCGATTCGACGGCATCGATTTCCTCAGCGATGCGCATCGCGCCCAGTTGAGCGGTGGTTCCCGCGCCGATGGTCGCGGCGAGCGCAATGCCCGCGATGATGGGCGCCACGATGCGCACGTTGAGATAGGCGCTCAGGAACCCGGTCAGTGCTTCGATACCGATGTTGCCCAGCGACTCGTAACCCTGAACAGCGATGACACCGCCGGAAGCCAAGGTCAGAAATGCCGCTACACCGATCGTGCCGCCGATGAGGATCAGCGCGCCGGTGCCCAGCGTCATCTCCGCGATCAGCCTGGCCGTCTCCCTGCGGTAGCGCCGTAATGCGTTCGGAATGTAACGGACCGATTCGGCGTAGAACAGTGCCTGCTCGCCGAAGGAGTCGACGGCATGCGGCAGACGTCCGAACACCCGCCGCAATCGCAGTGTGACGTCGTAGCTACCGAGCTGGCTCATCAGCTCAGAACCCGAACGCCGATTGCGGTCATCAACACGTTGATGATGAACAAGCAGATGAAGGCGTAGATGACGGTCTCGTTCACGGCTTCACCAACGCCTTTGGGTCCGCCTTTGACGGTGAGGCCGCGATAGCAGCCGACGAGTCCGGCCATCACGCCGAACAGCACGGCCTTCACTTCCGAAATGATCAGCTCGCCCAGCCCCGTCAGGATGGTCAGACCGCTGATGAAGGCCCCCGGGTTGACGCCCTGAAGGAGCACGGAGAACACGTATCCCCCGCTGAGACCTATGAGAATCACGAATCCGTTGAGCAGCATCGCCACGACCGTCGACGCCAGCACGCGAGGCACCACCAGCCGCTGAATCGGGTCGATGCCGAGCACGCGCATCGCATCGATTTCCTCGCGGATGGTACGGGCGCCGAGGTCGGCACAGATCGCCGTCGCTCCGGCACCGGCGACGACAAGCACCGTCGATACCGGACCGAGCTGTGTCACGGTCCCGAATGCAGTGCCAGATCCGGAGAGGTCGGCAGCGCCGATCTCGCGAAGGAGGATGTTCAGGGTGAAGGCGACCAGAACGGTGAAGGGAATGGAGATCAGGAGAGTCGGCACCAACGAAACGCGAGCGATCATCCAGGTCTGGTCGAGGAACTCCCGGAACTGAAACGGGCGTCGGAAGGTCTTGGCGAACGTGTCGAACGTCATCTCGACGAACCCGCCCACGGCCCGAGCCGGTACGGCGAGTTGTCCGATCAACCTCTGCTCCGTTCCAGGGCAGCAGGCACATCGAAGCGACATTGTCGTGGCGAACAGATGAGGCTCGTGGACACGGTTGCCTTTCCACCCTTTGATTAAGCATTGCTCTTAGTGAGCCGGATAATACTAACTAGAACAAGTTCGGGGTGTCAAAGGACGGTAAAAGCGGCGATATCGTGATCTTTGCGCTGGTCAGGGGACGTGTGACGCAGGTCATTCTAGAACGTGTTCTAGTTGCGTGCGGTGCCAGAAACGAGACCGTTAGTCTTACTGAGACATCAGCCCTGTCGCCGAAAAACCCTTGTTAGAATCGCGGCTAGCAAAATATTGCCGGAGGGTGTCCGAGAGTTCTGCGACGCCCCATTGAGCGGACGCCGAATTGAACTGCGCCTCGGCCGTCGGAGCTGCCACCAACGTCACGCTCGGACCGTAGACGATGAACAGCTGTCCGTTCACCCCTTCCGAAGCCGGCGACGCCAGGAACCGCACGAGGTTCACGACGTGCTCGGGCGACAGCGGGTCGATCTGTCCCTCGGCGAGCTCGGGCGCCTCGCCGAACACGTCAGCGGTCATCGCGGTACGCGCGCGCGGCGCGATGGCGTTGGCCCGTACCCCGTACTTCTCGAGGGCGCGCGCCATGGTGAGCGTCAGCGCGGTGATACCGGCCTTGGCCGCACCGTAGTTGGCCTGGCCGACGGGGCCGACGAGGCCTGCCTCAGACGAGGTGTTGATGACGCGGCCGTACACCTGACCGTCATTCTCCTTGGCCTTCTGGCGCCAGTAGGTGGCGGCGTTGCGGGTCAGTAGAAAATGGCCGCGCAGGTGCACCGCAATCACCGCATCCCAGTCCTCGTCGGACATATTGAACAGCATGCGGTCCCGGGTGATGCCGGCGTTGTTGACGACGATGCCGAGCCCACCCAGGCTGTCGGCGGTCTTCACGAGTTCGTCGGCCGTCGACCGCTCGCTGATGTCACCGGCCACTGCGACACCCTTGGCGCCGGCCGCGGAGATCTCGGCGAGCACGTCGGACTTGTCGAGCGCGGCGGCGATGTCGTTCACCACGACGGTTGCGCCGGAGCGGGCCAGCCCGATGGCCTCAGCACGGCCCAGGCCGGCTGCCGCGCCGGTCACCACCGCGACGCGTCCCGCCAGGTCGTTGGTCGTCAATTTATGAATACCTCTAGTCTCTACGGATCAACGCCGCGCGGGGGCACTCGACGATAGATTGCTCGGCCACGTCCTCCTGGTCGGCGGGGACTGGATCGGCCTTGACGACCGCATAGTCCTCGTCGTCGAGGTCGAAAAGGTCCGGGGCGATTCCCACACAAACCGCGTTGCCTTCACAGCGATCACGGTCCACCTCTACGCGCACCACAAACCTCCTCGCGATGGGGTCTCCGAGCGCCACTGCGGCACCGGCCTGGACCCTCAGACTAGAACGTGTTACAACCGGGTGTGAACCCGGGCTGGATACCGATTACAGCTCGAATGCTAGATCGTGCCTCTAGAAGTTAGGACAAGGCGATGCGGATCGGCTACACCCCAGAGCAGGAGGAGCTTCGCCGCGAGCTGCGCTCCTACTTCACCAACCTGATGACGCCGGAGCGGGCCGAGGCGCTCGCCTCCAACGACGGCGAGATGGGGCGCGGCAACGTCTACCGCGAAACCGTCGCGCAGATGGGCAAGGACGGCTGGCTCACGCTGTCGTGGCCCAAGGAGTTCGGCGGGCAGGAACGCCCGCCGATGGACGGGCTGATCTTCAACGACGAGGCCGCGATCGCGAACGTGCCGGTGCCGTTCCTGACCATCAACAGCGTCGCGCCGACGATCATGCACTTCGGCACCGAGGAGCAGAAGAAGTTCTTCCTCCCGAAGATCGCCGCCGGTGATCTGCACTTCTCGATCGGCTACTCCGAACCGGGTGCGGGCACCGACCTGGCCTCGCTGCGCACGACCGCGGTCCGCGACGGCGACGACTATGTCATCAATGGCCAGAAGATGTGGACCAGCCTGATCGCCTACGCCGACTACGTGTGGTTGGCGGTGCGCACGAATCCGGAGGCCAAGAAGCACCGAGGTATCTCGATGCTGATCGTGCCGACCACCGCCGAGGGCTTCTCCTGGACGCCGGTGCACACGATGGCCGGCGTCGACACCAGCGCGACCTACTACCAGGACGTGCGGGTGCCGGTGACCAACCTGGTCGGCGAGGAGAACGCAGGCTGGAAGCTGGTGACCAACCAGCTCAACCACGAGCGGGTGGCGCTGGTTTCGGCGCAGCCGATCTTCGTCGCGCTCAACGGGGTTCGCGAATGGGCGCAGAACACCAAGGATGTGCGCGGCAACCGGCTCATCGACTCCGAATGGGTGCAGCTGAACCTGGCCAGGGTGCACGCCAAGGCCGAGGTGCTCAAGCTGATCAACTGGGAGCTGGCGTCCTCCGACGATGCGGCGCCCTCGCCCGCGGATGCGTCGGCGGCCAAGGTCTTCGGCACCGAACTGGCCACCGAGGCCTACCGGCTGCTGATGGAGGTGCTCGGCACCGCCGCCACACTGCGCCCCGACGCTCCTGGGGCGCTGCTGCGCGGACGGATCGAGCGGATGCACCGCAGCTGCCTGATCCTGACGTTCGGCGGCGGCACCAACGAGATTCAGCGCGACATCATCGGCATGGTCGCGCTCGGCCTGCCCCGAGTGAACCGATAGGACTCGACATGGACTTCAAGACAACCGAAGCGTCCGAGGATCTCGGCGGGCTGGTCCGCACGATCGTCGACTCCGTCGTGACGCCCGAGCGACAGCGAGAACTCGACGGGTTGGAGCACAGGTTCGACAAGACGCTGTGGGGCAAGCTCGTCGAGGCTGATGTGCTCTCGGCCGCCGCCCCGGAAGTTCTGGGCGGCGGCGGTTTCGGCGTGCTGGAGCAGGTGGCTATCCTGGTCGCGCTCGGCAGGCAGCTGTCGGCGGTGCCGTACCTGGATTCGGTTGTGCTGGGTGCGGGCGCCCTCGGCACGTTCGGGTCCGAGGCGCTGCAGCAGCAGTGGGCGGTGCCCGCGGTCCAGGGCGACAAGATCCTCACCATCGCGCTCGACGGTGAGATGGCCCAGGGCCCGGTGCAGGCGCAGTCCTCCGGGTCGGGCTACCGGCTCACCGGCTCGCGCACCCAGGTCGCCTACGGCCCGCTCGCCGACGCGTTCCTGGTTCCGGCTGAAGTTGATGGGGACACAAAGGTTTTCGTCGTGGCGGCCTCCGACGCCGGGGTGACCGTCGAACCGCTGAGCACCACCGGCCACGGCAGCGTCGGTCATCTGGAGTTGCAAGGCGTCGAGCTCGACGCCGGCCGCGTCGTCGGCGACGGTGACGTCGTCTCGTGGTTGGCCACGCGGGCCGCTCTGGGCCGCAGCGCATTTCAGCTCGGCGTGCTGGAACGGGCGCTGGAGCTCACCGCCGAGTACGCGCGCGAACGCGAACAGTTCGACCGGCCGATCGGCAGCTTCCAGGCGGTGTCGTCACGGCTGGCCGACGGGTACATCGACGTCAAGGCGCTGCGCCTGACGCTCACCCAGGCGGCGTGGCGGCTTTCGGAGGGCCTGCCGGCCGACGTCGACGTCAACACCGCGGCGTTCTGGGCGGCCGACGCCGGCCACCGGGTCGCGCACACCGCCGTCCACGTGCACGGCGGCGTCGGCATCGACGTCGACCACCCGGTGCACCGGTACTTCCTGGTGGCCAAGCAGAACGAGTTCGCGGTCGGCAGCGCCACCGGACAACTGCTGCGCATCGGCCGGGAGTTGGCCGACACCCCCGCCTAGTGACCGAGTTGCCGACCGTCTCAGGGCTGTTGGAGCCGCTGGCCGAGGTCGACGACCGCGGGGTCTACTTCGAGGACACGTACACCACCTGGCGTGAGCACCTGCGCCACGCCACCGCGGTCGGTGCCGCGCTGCGAGCCCGCCTCGACCCGGACCGCCCGCCGCACGTCGGGGTGCTGCTGCAGAACACGCCGTTCTTCTCGGCGGTGCTGGTGGCCGCGGGCTTGACCGGCATCGTGCCCGTCGGGCTCAACCCGGTGCGCCGTGGGGCTGCCCTGCAACGCGACATAACCCATGCCGATTGTCAGGTGGTGCTTGCCGATTCGGCTTCGGCATCGGCGCTCGGCGACATCGCGCACATCGACGTCGACTCGCCGGAGTGGGCTGCCGAGGTGGCAGGCTACGCCGACGAAGCCGTCGTCGCCCGTACCGCCGACCCGGGTGATCTGTTCATGCTGATCTACACCTCGGGCACCAGCGGTGATCCGAAGGCCGTCAAGTGCAGTCAGGGCAAGGTCGCAGTGGCCGGGACCACGATGGCCCAGCGCTTCGACCTCGGACCGGCAGACGTGTGTTACGTGTCGATGCCGCTGTTCCACTCGAACGCCGTCCTGGTCGGGTGGGCGGTGGCGCTGGCGTCGCGGAGCTCACTGGCGTTGCGGCGCAAGTTTTCCGCGTCGCAGTTCCTGCCCGACGTGCGGCGCTTCGGCGCGACGTATGCGAACTACGTCGGCAAGCCGCTGTCCTATGTGCTCGCTACACCGGAGCGGCCGGACGACGCCGACAATCCGTTGCGCGCGGTGTACGGCAACGAGGGCGCGCCCGCCGACATCGAGCGGTTTGCGAAGCGGTTCGGCACCGTGGTGATGGACGGTTTCGGTTCGACCGAGGGCGGCATCGCGATCGCCCGCACCCCTGATACCCCGCCGGGGTCGCTGGGTCCGCTGCCGCCGGGTACCGAGATCGTCGACGTCGAGACCGGTGAGCCGTGCCCTCCCGGCGTGACCGGCGAGCTCGTGGGTCGTTCGGACGCGGGGCGGTTCGAGGGGTACTACAACGACGCGGCCGCCGACGCCGACCGGATGCGTGGCGGCGTCTACCACAGCGGCGACCTGGCTTACCGCGACGCGGACGGCTATGCGTACTTCGCCGGTCGGCTCGGCGACTGGATGCGCGTCGACGGGGAGAACCTCGGGTCGGCGCCGATCGAGCGGGTGTTGTTGGGGCACCCCGACATCGTCGAGGTCGCGGTGTACGGGATCCCGGCGCCCGACATCGGCGATCAGGTGATGGCGGCGGTGACACTGAGCGACGGCGCCGCGTTCGACGCCGAGGAGTTCCGCGAGTTCCTCTCGGCACAAACCGATCTCGGCCCCAAGCAATGGCCGTCGTATGTGCGGGTGAGCAGCGCGCTGCCGCGCACCGAGACGTTCAAGGTGATCAAGCGGCAACTGGCCGCCGAGGGCACCGACTGCGCGGACCCGGTGTATCCGATCCCGCGCTGATCGATGTTTGCCAGAATCGAACTATCCGAGTAAAACTACTCGGCTTCCCTAACTCCTGTTCTCGATTACTCTTCGCTGAGAACAATCTTGAGCAGACAGGAGTTCTCGATGAAGACCACAGCGATCTCGGGCGGAGCCGCGTTGGCGGCGGCCCTTGCCTTCGTGCTGACGGGCTGCGGCTCGGACACGAAGACCGAACCCAGCGCCACCTCGGTGGCCGCGGAGGCCACCGGTACGAGCGCCAAGGCGGCGCCGTCGACCGCGAAAGTGGCTCCGCGCGACGAGGATGCGGCCGGGCCCAACCCGACCATCGCGAGTTACATCGCCGAGAACAACATCCAGGAGACCCCGGTCAACCGCGGCGACCCCGGTTCGCCCACCATCGACCTGCCGATCCCCGAGGGCTGGGAGCCCGCCGGTGAGGACACCCCGGAGTGGGCGTACGGCGCGATCGTCTACACCGGACCCGAGGCCGCCGAGTACACCCCGAGCATCGTGGCGCTGGTGTCCAAGCTGACCGGCAACGTCGACCCGCAGGCCATCATCGACCTGGCGCCCGGCGAACTGCAGAACCTGCCGGGGTGGAGCGCGATGAACGACGGCGAGGTCAGCACTCTCGGCGACTATCCGGCCTACCAGCTGGGCGGCACGTGGAACTCCGAGGGCGTGACCAAGATCGTCGCGCAGAAGACGGTGGTGATCCCGGGCTCCGACGGGCTTTACGTGCTTCAGCTCAACGCCGACGCGCTCGAGGATCAGATGGACCTCATCGGCCCGGCGACCATGACCATCGACGAGCAGACCACGATCACGCCCTGACCGTCCTCACGCGAACGTTGATTACCGCTCGAGAATCGGCGAGAAACTCGCGCGGTAATCAACGTTCGGCGGAAAAAGGCTCAGTTGCCGCGGATGTCGTCGAGGCGGCGCGAGGCCTCCTCGAAGCCCGACACCAGCTCGGCGATGATGTCGGCGACCGGGCGGATCTCGTTCATCCGGCCGACGATCTGGCCCACCGGCATCGCGACGGTGTCGGGGTTGTCCGACTCGTTCATCCGCTGATGCGCCTCGCTGACCAGGATGTTCTGCAGCGGCATCGGCAGCGGCTCGGGCGCGTCGGGCGCATCCCACGCGTCGGTCCACTTCGTCTTGAGCAGCCGCGCGGGCTTACCGGTGTAGATGCGGCGGCGCACGGTGTCGGCGGAGGTCGCCCTCAACAGGCCCTCCTGGATCGTCGAGGTGCCGCCCGGCCTGCGGTGACCGAGGTCGTACTCGGCGGCGGTCAGGAACGCCGAGCCCATCCACACCCCGGACGCACCGAGGGCCAGCGCCGCGGCCAGCTGGCGGCCGGTGCCGATACCGCCGGCGGCCAGCACCGGCGCCTTGCCGCCGAGCGCATCGACGATCTCCGGCCAGAGCACCATCGAGCCGATCTCGCCGGTGTGCCCGCCGGCCTCATGGCCTTGGGCGACGACGATGTCGACGCCGTTGTCCACATGCCGCTGAGCATGTTTCGCGCTGCCGGCCAACGCCGCGACCGGCACCCCGGCCGCATGCACCTGATCGATCACGTCCTTCGGCGGCGATCCGAGCGCGTTGGCGATCAACTTGATCGGATGCTTGAGCGCCACCTCGACGTGCGAGCGCGCCACCGAGTGCAGCCACCCGAGCACACCCTCGTTGCGGTCCCCGTCCTCGGGCAGCGGCGGAACACCGAGGTCGGCAAGGGTTTTGTCGACGAAGTCGCGATGGCTCTGCGGGATCAGCTTGTTGATGTCGACCGCCGTGCCCTCCTGCGGCACCTTGGCGGGCATCACCACGTCGACGCCGTACGGCTTGCCGTCGGTGTTCTCGTCCATCCAGCACAGGACCTGCTCGAGGTCGTCGGCGTCGTTGAACCGGACGCAGCCCAGCACGCCGAGCCCGCCGGCCTTGCTGACCGCCGCGGCCACCTTCTCCGACGGTGTGAAGACGAAGATCGGGTACTCGATCCCGAAGCGGTCACACAGCTCGGTACGGATCACGACGCGCTCCCCACGTGGTTGGCGTGCACGTCGTCGGCCGGCCGTTCCTCGGTGGTGTCCTTGGCCCAGCGGTAGTCCGGCTTACCGGCCGGCGTGCGGTGGATCTCGTCGACCCACCAAACTTTCCGCGGCACTTTGTATCCCGCGATCTCCTGACGCACGAAACCGTCGAGGTCGGCCAGCGTCGGGTTGGTGCCGGGACGACGGTGCACGACGGCCGCCACGCATTGGCCGTAGCGCTCGTCGGGCACACCGACCACGAGCGCGTCGAACACGTCCGGGTGTCCCTTGAGCGCGGCCTCGACCTCCTCGGGGTAGATCTTCTCGCCGCCGCTGTTGATGGACTGCGACCCGCGGCCGAGCATGGTGACCGTGCCGTCGGCCTCCACCTCGGCGTAGTCGCCCGGAATCGCGTACCGCACACCGTTGAACGTCTTGAACGTCTCGGCGGTCTTCTTCTCGTCCTTGTAGTAGCCGACCGGGATGTTGCCTTTCTTCGCGATCAGGCCGCGCACCCCCGAACCCGGCTTGACCTCGTTGCCGTCCTCGTCGAGCACGACCGTGCGATGGTCGATCGTCACCCGCGGGCCGCCGGTGTGCGACTGCCCCTTGGCGACGATGCTGGTCCCGCCGAAACCGGTCTCCGAAGATCCGATCGAGTCGGTGATCACCCGGTTGGGCAGCAGTTCGAGGAACTTCTCCTTGATGCTGGTCGAGAACAGCGCCGCCGTGCTCGCCAGCAGGAACAGCGACGACAGGTCGGGTTCGTGGCCCGAGTCGTGCAGTTTGGTCAGCGCGTCGAGCAGGGGGCGCGCCATCGCGTCGCCGGTGAAGAACAGCAGGTTCACCTTGTGCTTCTCGATGGTCTGCCAGACCTCGTCGGCGTCGAATTCCGGTGCCAGCACGGTGGTCTGGCCGGAGAACAGCGACATCCAGGTCGCCGACTGCGTCGCGCCGTGGATCATCGGCGGGATCGGGTAGCGGATCATCGGCGGGTTCTCCGCGGCGGCCTTGGACAGGTCGTGCTCGTCCTTGACGAACTCGCCGGTGGCGAAGTCGGTGCCGCCGAACAGCACCCGATAGATGTCCTCGTGGCGCCACATCACGCCCTTCGGGAAACCTGTCGTGCCGCCGGTGTAGAGCAGATAGATGTCGTCCTCGCTGCGCGGGCCGAAATCGCGTTCGGGCGAACCCTGTTCGAGCGCCGAGTAGAACTCGACACCGCCGTAGCGCTGGTAGTCGTCATCGCTTCCGTCCTCGACCACCAGGACCGTCTTGACCAGAGGCGTCTCCGGCAGCACGTTCGCGACGCGGTCGGCGTAGCGGCGCTCGTGTACCAGCGCCACCATGTCGGAGTTGTCGAACAGGTACTTCAGCTCGCCCTCGACGTAGCGGAAGTTGACGTTGACCAGGATGGCGCCGGCCTTGACGATGCCGAGCATCGCAACGACGATCTCGTTGCGATTGCGGCAGTACAGGCCGACCTTGTCGTCCTTCTTGACGCCCTGATCGATGAGGTAGTGAGCCAGCCGGTTGGCCTGCTCCTCCAACTGGGCGTAGGTGAGCTGGTCGTCGCCGCAGATCAGGGCGACACGGTCTGGCACGGCGTCGATGGCGTGCTCGGCAAGATCAGCGATGTTCAGGGCCACGGAACCTAAACTAGAACGTGTTACATTTCCAGACAAGTCTGTGGCATCGACGCTGGAAGGCGGACATCAGTGACTGACCCCCAGAAGGGCCCCGACGCCCTCATCGAGCAGCGCGGACACACCCTGATCCTGACGCTGAACCGGCCGGAGGCACGCAACGCGCTTTCCACCGAGATGCTCTCGATCATGGTCGCGGCCTGGGACCGGGTGGACAACGATCCGGAGATCCGCACCTGCATCCTCACCGGCGCCGGCGGCTACTTCTGCGCCGGCATGGACCTCAAGGCCGCCACCGCCAAGCCACCGGGTGACTCGTTCGCCGACGGAAGCTACGACCCGTCGCGCATCGACGGTCTGCTCAAGGGGCGTCGCCTCACCAAGCCGCTGATCGCCGCGGTCGAGGGCCCCGCCATCGCGGGCGGCACCGAGATCCTGCAGGGCACCGACATCCGCATCGCCGGCGAGAGCGCGAAGTTCGGCATCTCCGAGGCCAAGTGGAGCCTGTACCCGATGGGTGGGTCGGCGGTGCGCCTGGTCCGCCAGATCCCCTACACCATCGCCTGTGATCTGCTGCTCACCGGCCGCCACATCACCGCGGCCGAGGCCAAGGAGTACGGGTTGATCGGTTACGTGGTGCCCGACGGCACCGCGCTGGACAAGGCGCTCGAGATCGCCGAGGTGATCAACAACAACGGGCCGTTGGCCGTTCAGGCGATCCTCAAGACCATCCGCGAGACCGAGGGGATGCACGAGGAGGAGGCGTTCAAGCCGGACACCGCCAACGGCATCCCGGTGTTCCTCAGCGAGGACGCCAAGGAGGGGCCGCGCGCGTTCAAGGAGAAGCGGGCGCCGAACTTCAAGATGCGCTGAGCGGCCTCAGGCCGCGGCCGGGATGGCCATCGCCAGGAAGTCCAGTCGCCACAGCGACTCGAAGAGCTTCCTGGTGTATTTCTCGACGGTCGGGGCATTGCCCTGCGGCCCGGTCGGCACCGCCCGTGCCGCCGCGCTGATTTCCCGGATCGTGCGCCGCCCGTCGATCTGCTGCACGACGGCGAACTGGTTGTCGTCCAGCGTCATTCGGTAATCCGAGCGATAGATCGCGTGGTCCGCGACGCCGCACCCATGGCGCAGTTGCGGTACGTAGGCCAGGCAGTCGAGCGTGGTGAAGTCGATGCGGTAGCTCTGCACGGGCCGCTCGGGCTTGCAGGCCAAGAAGTAGTGGCACCCGTTGGTGGTGCGTAGCCGGTCGTTGACCGACCACATCACCCGCTCCGGGAGCCGGTTGAGCGCGTCGTAGAGCGGGCGGGGCCGGTCGAGGATCTCGTGGTGGTAGTAGGGCGCGTTGACGAGCCACTGCTGGAACACCAGTCCGGCCGACTCGACGAACTCCAGGCAGTCCTCGACGCGGTAGTCGCGGTCGCGCCCGTGCAGGAAGGTGTCGACGACGCCGGCGTCGAAGACGAGGTCGTGGGCGATGTTGAGGTAATTGCGCACCAGATGGTTTGCGGGCAACCAGTCCAGCGCGTCCTTGACGACCGCTAGTCCGTCGTCGTCCTGCTGCAGCCCCATGTCGTGGAACGCCGACTGCAACGCCTTGACCCCGGTGCGGCCCCAGTGCGCGTACAGCATCAGCCCGATGACTCCGTCGGGGCGCAGGCAGCCGGCCAGCGCGCGCAGGCCGACGAGCGGATCGGCCATGTGGTGCAGCACGCCCGTGGACAGGATCAGGTCGAAATCGCGCCCGAGCGAGGGCAGTTCCTCGATCGGCAGCCGCTGCACGTGCAGGTTGGCCAGCTTGTGCCGATCCTTGAGATAGCGCTGATGGTCCAGCGACGCGTCGCTGACGTCGACGCCGACGACGGTCGCCTGCGGGTTCATGTAGGCGATCTGCGCGGCCTGGTTCGTGCCGCATCCGGCGATGAGGATGTCGAGGTCCGGCCGATAGGGACGGTCGGGCCACAGCAGCCGGTGCGCGTGGCTCGGGTCCATCCGGTCCCAGTCCACGGTCTTCCAGTGGTCGAGGTCCCCGACCGGGAAAGGGTAGGTCCACTTCTCGTACTGACGCGAGACGACATCGGCGCGCGGATCGCTCATAGCCGCCGATTATGCCGACCGCGCCAAGCATCTTTAGCAAACTCGACACAATTCACTACATACGTTGGCGTCAATTTTGCTGAGATGGCGGCCGCTCTGGCGCTAGAGTGCAGCGCTATGACTCGCCCCCTTGCGCCGAGACAGGTGGCGTTCCTGGTTGCTGCGCTGCTGGTCGCGGTCATGTCGTTCGAGTTGAACGCCACGATGCTGGCGCCGGCGATCCGCGACATCGAGACCCAACTGGGTGACGGCGCGTTCGCCGCGATGTCGACGTACTTCTACCTCGCCGGCGCCGTCGGCAACGTTGTCCTGGTGCGGTGGAGCGACTTCATCGGCCGCAAACGGATGATGTTCATCGTGCTGACGGTGCTCACGATCGGCACGGCGCTGTGCATCGTCAGCACCTCGCTGCCGGTCGTGCTGGTCGGCAGGCTGCTGCAGGGTGTCAGCAACGTGACGTTCGGACTGGCGTTCCTGATCATGCGGGAACGCCTGGAGGACAAGACGTTCGGCCTGTGTAGCGGGATCGTGACGGCGATGACCGGCGGTGTGGCGGGCGTGGACGGGTTGGTCGGCGGATATCTGTCGGACCACTTCGGCTACCGCTCGATCTTCGTGCTCATCGGCGTCGTCGGGATCGTCGGCATCGCGCTGTGCGCGGCGGCGCTGCCCGCGGACGACACCCAGCGCACCGCACCCGGGCGGATGGACTGGAAGGGCGCCGCGCTGATCGCCACCGGCGTGGCGGGCATCAACCTGTTCTTCTCCGCGGGCAGCGGATCGGGATGGGCGTCGCCGCTGGCGCTGGGATTGATCCTGGCCGCGATGGCCGCACTCGCCGCGCTCGTCGTCGTCGAGCGCCGCACGGCTCACCCCCTGGTCAACATCGATGCGCTGCGCAGCCGCGAGGCCTGGCCGTTGATCGTGCTGACCATCCTGAACATGGGTTCGTACCTCGTCATCCTCGGCTTCATCGTTCCGTACATCGCCGAGGACACGGACTCAGGATTCGGGCTCGACGGGCTGACCACGGCGCTGCTGTTCATCACACCGGCCGCGATGATCCAGCTGGCGACCGCCCCGCTGGCCGGCAGGCTGGCGGTGCGGATCGGCTACGTGACGCTGCTGCGCATCGGGCAGGTGGGCGGCGTGGTCGTCGGCGCGCTGATCGCGATGTTCTCCCACGACCGGATGCTGCTGGCGATCTTCGTCGCGCTGCTGGGATTCGCGTACATGGGTGTGGCGATGACGGCGATGAGCATCCTGGGCGTGGTGCAGGCGCCCGACGACGAGCCGGGCGCGCTCCCAGGCATCGCCAACGCCGCGTACGGCATCGGATCGTCGCTGGGCTTCGCCTGGGCCGGGCCCGTCGTCGGCTCCGGCACTCAGGCGAGTTTTGCTCTGGCGCTGTGGATCTGCGTCGGAATCGGGGTCGTCTCGCTGGCCATGAGCATGGCGCTGCGGCCGCGGGTGCGGCCGGCTGCGCCCGTCGTCAGCCGAGCACCTTCGCGGTCGGGGTGAACACCACCGGCATTTTCTCCAGACCCGAGACGAAGTTCGCCGGCCGCAGCGGGAGTTCATCGTCGGAGGCCAGCCGCAGATCCGGCAGCCGCTGGAGCAGCTTGGTCTGCATGATCGACAGCTCCAGTCGCGCCAGCTGGTTCCCCAGGCAGAAGTGCGTGCCGAAGCCGAACGCCAGGTGGTTGTTCGGGTAGCGCTCGATGTCGAACGTCTCGGGGTTCTCGAAGACCGTCTCGTCGAAGTTGGCGGACTCGAACAGCAGGATCATCTTCTCGCCCTTCTTGAGGGCGGTGCCGTGGAACTCGGTGTCGGCGGTGACGGTGCGCGCCATGTTCTTCACCGGCGCGGTCCAGCGCAGCATCTCCTCGATTGCGTTGGGCAGCAACGACAAATCGTTCAGCAGTCGCTGGTGCTGGTCGGTGTGGCGCAGCAACTGCCGCGTCCCGCCGGACAGCGTGTGGCGGGTGGTCTCGTCGCCGCCGATCAGCAGCAGCAGCACCTCGGTGACGATCTGGTGGTCCTCGAGTTTGGAACCCTCGACCTCGGCGTGCACGAGCACGCTGACCAGGTCGTCGGTCGGCTGCTCCTTGCGGGCGGCGATCATGCCCATCATGTACTCGGTGTAGGCCGCGAACGCGTCCATCGTCAGCTGGAACTTCTCCGGGTCCGCGGTGCTGCTCAGCGCACCGACCAGATCGTCGGACCACTTGAGGAACATCTCGCGTTCCTCGGGCCGCACGCCGAGCATGTCACCGATCACCGCCATCGGCAGCGGAGCGGCCAGGTCCCAGACGAAGTCGCACTCGCCCCGCTCGCAGACCGCGTCGATCAGCGAATCACACAGCGTCTCAATGGATCCCTCGAGATCCTTGACCCGCTTGCGGGTGAAGCCGGAGTTGACCAGCTTGCGCCGCAACAGGTGCTGCGGGTCGTCCATCTCGATCATCATCTCGACGCCGGGCTGATCGGGCCGGATGCCGCCCGCGTTGGAGAACAGCTCGGGATGGCGTTCGGCCTCGATGACCGCGGCGTAGCTCGCCGCCCCGGCCAGGCCGTTGCGGTCGCGGAAGACCGGCTCGTGCTGGCGCATCCACTTGTAGGCCGACCGTGAGTCGCCGGCGTAGAACGCGCCGTCGGTGAGGTCGACGTCGGGTTTGGTCTGCGGCGTCGTCATCGTCATGGCCGGACCTCCTGCGCGTCTGCGAACGACATCTCCACGTTGCCGGCGGACATCGAGACAAGCGCCCGTTTGGGTAAGCCCAGCGACGCGAGTTCCTGCGCGATGGGATGGTCCCCGAGTCGTACACGCACACCGCCGAATCGGTAACGGACGTCGGCCGGCAACATCTCGAACTGGCTTTCGCGCGGGACGCCGTCCAGACACGAATACGACAGGAGCTCCTGTTTGCGCGAGGCCGCAGGAATCTTGAATCCCGGCGAGAACTCCATACCGATCACGAATTGGCCGTCGATCCTGGCATCGAAACCGAACCGCGCGCCATCGCGAATGGTGTAGTCGGCCATGATTTTTGGAAAACCCCAAATTGTCCGGCCGGCCTCGAGGGTGAATGACTGGTCGACGAACATGTGGTGGACGAACGCTGTCTGCAGAGAACGCAGACCCGGCTTCAACCCGGGCGGAGTCACACTCACGCAGGTGCTGTACTCGTAGTAGGCACCGAGATCGCTGTCGATGAAGTGAGTCATGATCAGCGTCGCGATCGCGCGCCCCGGCAGCGGGCGGTACACCTGCAGGCCGCTGTAGTCGATCATCCGCTGAGCGGCATCGGCGTCGACGGCGAACATCGCGGTGTGTTGGCTGGCGGTGCGGACCTGTACCGGCATCGTGAGCACGGTGCCGGCGATTGTGTGCTGAGTCACCGCGCCAATCTAGAACGCCGGGTAAACAACTAGCAAGGAAGTGTCTACCCGTGCGCGCCGACGAGGCCGGCCAGGTCGCGGATCTGCTCGGGCGAGCGAGCGCCGACGACCATCATCGTCACGCCCGCGGCCTCCCAGGCCTTGATCTGCTCCTGGACATAGGCCAGGTCGCCGACGATCGCCGAGTCGTCGACCAACTCGTCAGGGATGATCTTGGCGGCCTCGTCTTTGCGGTCGGAGCGGAACAGCTTGGTGACGTCGTCGACGACCTCGGCGTAGCCCATCCGGCGGTACACGTCGGCGTGGAAGTTGGTGTCCTCGGCGCCCATTCCGCCCATGTAGAGCGCCAGGTGCGGCTTGATCAGCTCCAGCACACCTGCGCGGTCGTCGGTGACCACCACCTGCGCCGTCGCGCAGATCTCGAAGTCCTCACGGCTGCGGCGCGCACCCGGGCGGGCGAAGCCCTCGTCGAGCCACTCGTTGTACATGCCCGCGATGCGCGGCGAGTAGAAGATGGGCAGCCAGCCGTCGCAGATCTCGGCGGCCAGCGCGACGTTCTTCGGCCCCTCGGCGCCGAGCATCACCGGGATGTCGGCGCGCAGCGGATGGGTGATCGGCTTGAGGTTCTTGCCGAGACCGGTCGTGCCCTCACCGGTCAGCGGCAGCGGATAGTGCGGGCCGTCGCTGTGCACCGGGGCCTCGCGGGCCCACACCTGCCGCAGGATGTCGATGTACTCGCGGGTGCGGGCGAGCGGTTTGGGGAACCGCTGGCCGTACCAGCCCTCCACGACCTGCGGTCCCGACACCCCGAGCCCGAGGATGTGCCGCCCGCCGGAGAGGTGGTCGAGCGTCAGCGCCGCCATCGCGCATGCCGTAGGGGTGCGAGCCGACAGCTGGATGACCGACGTGCCCAACCGCATCCGCTTGGTTTCGCGTCCCCACCAGGCCAGCGGCGTGTACGCGTCCGACCCCCACGCCTCGGCGGTGAACACCGTGTCGAAGCCGGCCTCCTCGGCGGCGGCGACCAGTTCCGCGTGGTTCTCGGGCGCCGTGGCGCCCCAATAACCCAACTGCAGTCCGAGCTTCATCGGCAGACCTCATAACGGTGTCTTGAAACCATTGTTAGAACCTGTTCTACTCGATGCCGTGACCACCAGCCAAAGCAGCCCGGTGCAGATCGATCCCCATCAGCCGCCACTTTCGGCGCCGCTGAAGCTGTCATTCGACTACACCCGTTCAGTCGGACCACTCCTGTCGCAGTTCTTCACCGCCCTGCGCGAACGACGCATTCTCGGCGTGCGAGGGTCGGACGGACGGGTGCACGTGCCACCTGCCGAGTTCGATCCGGTCACCTACGAGCGATTGACGGAGATCGTACCGGTGGCAGGCGTCGGCACCGTGGTGTCGTGGACGTGGCAGCCTGCGCCGTTGGAGGGCCAGCCGCTGGACCGTCCGTTCGCGTGGGCGCTGATCAAACTCGACGGCGCCGACACCCCGCTGCTGCACGCGGTGGACGCGGGCTCCGCCGACGCCATCAGCACCGGCGCCCGGGTCGCTGCGCACTGGGTGGACGAACCGGTCGGGGCGATCACCGACATCGCCTACTTCACGCTCGGCGACGAGGCTGAACCCGAGGGCGCCTCCGACGATCGCGACCCGGTGACCGTGCAGGTGACGCCGTCATCGATCGAAATCCAGCACACCGCATCGCTTCCCGAGAGCGTGTTCCTGCGCGCCCTGGAGGAGGGCAAGCTGCTGGGCGCGCGGAGCAAGAAGGGCCGCGACGGCAAGCCCGGCAAGGTGTACTTCCCGCCGAAGGAGGCCGACCCGGCCACCGGCCTGGAACTCGACGAGTTCGTCGAACTGCCGGACAAAGGCACGGTCACCACGTTCGCGGTGATCAACATCCCGTTCGCCGGGCAGCGCATCAAACCGCCGTACGTGGCCGCCTACGTGCTGCTCGACGGCGCCGACATCCCGTTCCTGCATTTGGTCACCGAGATCGAGGCGGCCGACGTGCGGATGGGCATGCGGGTCGAGGCGGTGTGGAAGCCCCGCGAGGAGTGGGGCCTGGGCATCGACAACATCGACCACTTCCGGCCGACGGGTGAACCCGACGCCGACTACGACTCCTACAAGCACCACCTGTAAAGGGCACTGATGACTTCCGAAAACGGAGTAGCGGTCGTCGGTTTCGCGCATGCGCCGCATGTGCGCCGTACCGACGGGACCACCAACGGCGTCGAGATGTTGATGCCGTGTTTCCACCGGCTCTACGACGAGCTCGGCCTGCAGCAGACCGACATCGGGTTCTGGTGCTCGGGGTCCTCGGACTACCTTGCCGGCCGGGCGTTTTCGTTCATCTCGGCGATCGACTCGATCGGCGCGGTGCCACCGATCAACGAGTCGCACGTCGAGATGGACGCGGCGTGGGCGCTGTATGAGGCCTACATCAAGGTGCTGACCGGCGAGGTCGAGACGGCGCTGGTGTACGGCTTCGGCAAGTCCAGCGCGGGCACGCTGCGCCGGGTGCTGGCGCTGCAGACCGACCCGTACAGCGTCGCGCCGCTCTGGCCGGACTCGGTGTCGATCGCGGGCCTGCAGGCCCGGCTCGGCCTGGACTCGGGCAAGTGGACCGCCGAGCAGATGGCGCAGGTGGCGCTCGAGTCGATGGCGGCCGCCGGACGCACCGACAACGAGAAACCGGCCAAGTCGATCGACGAACTGCTCGAGCGGCCCTACTTCGCGGATCCGTTGCGCCGCCACGACATCGCGCCGATCACCGACGGCGCGTCGGCGATCGTGCTGGCCGCCGGGGACCGCGCACGCGAGCTGCGCGAGAATCCCGCGTGGATCACCGGCATCGAGCACCGCATCGAGACGCCGGTGCTGGGCGCGCGTGATCTGACCACCTCACCGTCGACGGCGGCGTCGGCGCAGGCGGCGACGGGCGGCGACGCCGGTTCCATCGAAGTGGCCGAGGTCTACGCCCCGTTCACCCACCAGCAGTTGATCCTCACCGAGGCGATCGGCCTCACCGACACGACGAAGGTGAACCCGTCGGGCGGTGCGCTCGCCGCCAACCCGATGTTCTCGGCCGGCCTGGAGCGCATCGGCTTCGCCGCCGAGCACATCTGGAACGGCTCGGCGCAGCGGGTGCTCGCGCACGCGACGAGCGGGCCTGCGCTGCAACAGAATCTGGTGGCCGTTCTGGAGGGACGCGACTGATGGCAAAGAAGCTCGCTGCGGTGCTGGGCACCGGGCAGACGAAGTACGTCGCCAAGCGCCAGGACGTGTCGATGAACGGCCTGGTGCGTGAGGCCATCGACAAGGCGCTGGCGGACTCGGGGTCGACGATGGACGACATCGATGCCGTGGTCGTCGGCAAGGCCCCCGACTTCTTCGAGGGCGTGATGATGCCCGAGCTGTTCATGGCCGACGCGGTGGGCGCCACGAACAAGCCGCTGATCCGCGTGCACACCGCCGGTTCGGTCGGCGGGTCGACGGGTGTGGTGGCGGCGTCGCTGGTGCAGTCCGGCAAGTACCGGCGCGTGCTGGCGATGGCGTGGGAGAAGCAGTCCGAGTCGAATGCCATGTGGGCGCTGAGTATTCCGGTGCCCTTCACCAAGCCGGTCGGCGCCGGCGCGGGCGGCTACTTCGCACCGCACGTGCGGGCTTACATCCGGCGCTCGGGCGCGCCGAACCACATCGGCGCGATGGTCGCGGTCAAGGATCGGCTCAACGGGGCGAAGAATCCGCTGGCGCATCTGCACCAACCCGACATCACGCTGGAGAAGGTGATGGCTTCGCAGATGCTGTGGGACCCGATCCGCTTCGACGAGACCTGCCCGTCGTCCGACGGTGCCTGCGCGATGGTGATCGGCAACGAGGAGATCGCGGACAAGCAAGTGGCCGACGGCAATCCGGTCGCCTGGATCCACGCCACCGCGCTGCGCACCGAACCGCTGGCCTACTCCGGGCGCGACCAGGTCAATCCGCAGGCCGGCCGCGACGCCGCCAAGGCGCTGTGGGCCGCGGCGGGCATCACAAGCCCGATCGACGAGATCGACGTCGCCGAGGTGTATGTGCCGTTCTCCTGGTTCGAGCCGATGTGGCTGGAGAACCTGGGCTTCGCGCCGGAGGGTGAGGGCTGGAAACTCACCGAGGCGGGTGAGACCGCGATCGGCGGCCGCATCCCGCTCAACGCCTCCGGCGGTGTGCTCTCGAGCAACCCGATCGGCGCGTCGGGCATGATCCGCTTCGCCGAGGCCGCGATCCAGGTGATGGGCAAGGCCGGTGACCATCAGGTGCAGGGGGCCCGCAAGGCGCTCGGGCACGCGTACGGCGGTGGCTCGCAGTACTACTCGATGTGGGTCGTCGCGAGCGACAAGCCGTGAAGTACACGATCAGCATCGCGTTCAGTCCACTCGACCAGCTGATCGAGATCGCCAAAGCGGCAGAAGAACTCGGCTTCGACAGCATCGCACTGCCGGACTCGATCTTCTACTTCGAGAAGCAGTCCGTCGACTATCCCTACACTGCCGACGGCAAGCGGATGTTCGATGAGAATTCGCCCTGGGTCGATCCGCTGATCGCCGCGGCCGCATTGGGGGCGGTGACGTCGACGCTGCGCTTCTACACCAACGTGATGAAGCTCGGTTCGCGCAATCCGCTGCTGATGGCCCGCCAGGTCGGGTCCGTGGCCAACCTGACCAACAACCGGTTCGGTTTCGGCGTCGGGATCGGCTGGGCGCCGGAGGAATTCGAGTGGTGCGGCCAGCCGTACGCCAAGCGCGGCAAGCGGGTCGACGAGATGATCGAGGTGATCAAGCTCGTGTTGGCCGGCGGCATGGTCGAGTACCACGGCGAGTTCTACGACTTCGACCGGCTGCAAGTGAGCCCGGCGCCCACCGAACCGGTGCCGTTCTACGTGGGCGGGCACACCGACGTGGCGCTGCGGCGCGCGGCCCACGTCGGTGACGGCTGGACCAGCGCGATGATGACCGGCGCGCAGCTGGCCGAGACGATCGCCAAGCTCAAGTCGCTGCTGGCCGAAAATGGCCGCGCCGATGCGCCGTTCGAGTTCCAGGCGGTGTGCATCGACAAGTTCGGCGTCGACGGGCACCGCGAGCTCGCCGAGGCCGGTGTCACCGACAATATCGTGATCCCGTGGGTGTTCGACGGTTTGGGCTTCGACGCGCCGGTGGAGGCAAAGAAGGACTCGATGAAGCGCTTCGCCGACACCTACATCCACTCGGGCTGGCAGCAGTGACGGTCACCGACCCGAACGCCGCGGTCCACCTGGCGGGCAAGCGGTCCCGCGAGGCGGCCATCGCGCGCGACAAGCAGGCGTGGCTGGACAACTTCGCCGACGACGCGGTCGTCGAGGACCCGATCGGCCCGTCGCACTTCGACCCCGAAGGCAAGGGACACCGCGGCAAGGAAGCCATCGCGGCCTTCTGGGACAAGGCGATCGCGCCCAGCGAGTTGCAGTTCAACTTCGTCGAGACCTACCAGTGCGGCAACGAGGAAGCCAACGTCGGCAGCATCGTCATCCGCTCCGCCGGCTACGAGGTGACCGCCGAGGGCGTGTTCACCTACCGCGTCGACGACGACGGCAAGCTGGTCGCGCTGCGCGCCTACTGGGAACTGGACCGCGCGACGGCGAGCGCGCGAAAACTCTAGCGGGTCAACCGGTCCGCGGCCGCGGTGGCCAGCCCGAGCGTGAAGCGTTTGGCGCGCCTGGCGGCGTCGCCCAGGACACGTTTGGGCGCCGCGGCCGGACGCAGCGAAACGGCGTCGCCGGTTCGCACGGTGCCCGCGGTGTCGACCCAGCAGTAGCTGCCCAGGCAGCGTTCGCCGCGGTTGGCCACCGCCTTGGTGATCCGGCGGTCGACCTCGAAGCCCGGCTGAGCCCGACTGGGTACCACGCAGCGGATCGTCGGCATCGTCACCTCGAGCACCGCCCCGCCGAGCATGAGATGTCCACCGGTCCAGTGCGTTTCGGGCAGGTCGGCGGCCGGGTCGTCGAGGGCGAGCAGGATGTTGGGCCGGAACCTGCGCACGTCGACGTCGGCGCCGATCTCCGCGCCGATGGTGGCCAGGCTGGTCTGGGTGAGCACGTGCACCGGCGCCAAGTCGACGAACATGCCCGGCGGCGTGGAGAACCGGGCGAACATCGCGAGGTCGGCGATCCGGAACATCGACACGTCGGGCATCTTCTCGTGCGCGTCGACGCCGAGATCGGTACGCAGCGCGGCGATCGACGCGTTGTCGCGCTCGTGCTTGCTCAGCCGGTGCAGGCTGGTGTCGTCGGCCGGCGGCAGCGCCGTCAGGCGCACCGCGCGGCCGGCCAGTTCAGAGAGCTTGGCGTCCACCGCGGGATCACCGCTGAACACCGTGCTGCCGTCGGGGAAGGTGATCGCCACCTCGGGCGCGTTGCCCGGGCCGGCGTCCGCCCCGACCGGGCCGACGTAGCGCGCGGACGCGCCGAGCAGGGCCGGGATCCGGCGCGCCGACGCGGTCACGTCGCGTTCGAGGTCGCGCACCGCCCACAGCCGATCACCGAGGATTCCCCGCGGGCCGACGTCGACGTGCTCGACGCGTTCGCCGCCCAGCGATTTGACCGGATAACGCCACAGTTCGGCGACTCGGCCGATTGTCATGCCGACAAAGGTACCGCCAACCGCGCGTTGTCCAGCGGCTACGGCCCGATCAGTACGTTGTTTGATGACCGCCACCGAGCCACGAAACTGGAACCGATCGCTTTGACCCGTCTGACTTCGAAATCGCTGGGCGCCGCCGCCGCGGCGCTGATCTGCGCAGCCGTCGTGGGCTGCGATCCCTCGAGCCCCGATGCAGGCATCAGTGCGCCGTCGGCGACGTCGTCGGCCTCGTCGAAGCAGGCTGCGCCGACCACCACCACCGGCACCGCCGACCCGGCCGCGGACTACAGCCGCCTGCTGCTCACGGCCGCCGACATCAGCGACGAGGAAGACACCTTCACGGTGCAGTCGACGAATCCCGGTCCGGCCGGGTTGCCGGGGGCCAGCGCGCTGTTCGTCAACCAGGACGACACCCGCGCGATCTCGGACACGATCGTGATCTACCCGGACGCCGAGACCGCGAGCAGAACCCTGCGCGACGCGCTGCCCAGCATCGGCTCGGTGGTCAAGGGCGCCTCGCCGCGGCCCGCTCCGGTGGGCACCGACGGCACCCTGGCCGTCGGGACCTCGCCCGACGACAGCACGGCGGCCACGCTGTTGCTGTTCACCCAGGGTCCGGCGCTGGTGCGGCTGGAGTTCCAGAGCGCACTGGGCGACGCGACCACCGACCAGTTCGTGATCACGATCGGCAAGATGCAGGAGATCGCGCTGCGCACGGGCCTGCCGTCGCCGTAGCGGGTTACTCCTCGACCTCTTGTAGCCCGGCCGTGTAGCGGCGGGCAAGTTCCTGGTAGGCGGCGGGGTTGGTGTTCACCCACATCTCGGCGCCCGTCCCGGCGATCGGGCCGCGGACCTTCGCCGGCGCACCGGTGACCAGCACCTCGTCGGGAATCTTGGTGCCACCGACGACCAGCGAATGCGCCGCGATCAGGCTGCGCCTGCCGATGACCGCGCCGTCGAGCACCGTGCAGTGGTTGGCCAGCACCGCGGCCGCACCGATGTGCACCCCGTGCACGACGCACCCGTGCGCAATGGTGGCGCCGGGACCCACGTCCACCGGTATGCCCGGCGGGGCGTGCAGCACACAGCAGTCCTGGACGTTGGCGCCCTCGCGGACCACGATCGGGGCGAAGTCGGCGCGCAGCACCGCGTTGAACCACACCGAGGCGCCGGCCTCCACGTGGACATCGCCGACCAGCGTCGCCGTCGGGGCGACGAACGCGGTCGGATCGATGGACGGTGCGCGGCCCTCGAAGGAGTACAACGGCATTGTTCGGTTATACAGCAGTTGACTCGCGTTAGAGCCCACGCGAAGAAGCGAATTACCTGCATAGATTGCGCGTCCAGCGGGAAAAACTGTAACGTGTTCTAGTTAGAGACACAGAACCGGGAGGCCCACCGTGACTACCGATACAGCCGGGATTCGCGAGATCGACACCGGCGCGCTGCCGGACCGGTACGCCCGGGGCTGGCACTGCCTCGGCCCCGTGCAGAACTTCCTGGACGGCAAGCCGCACGGCATCGAGATCTTCGGCACCATGCTGGTCGTGTTCGCCGACTCCAAGGGCGACGTGAAGGTCCTCGACGGCTACTGCCGGCACATGGGCGGCAACCTGGCGCAGGGCACGATCAAGGGCGACGAGGTCGCCTGCCCGTTCCACGACTGGCGCTGGGGCGGCGACGGCAAGTGCAAGCTGGTGCCCTACGCCAAGCGCACCCCGCGACTGGCCCGCACCCGCGCCTGGGAGACCGACGTGCGCGGCGGCCTGCTGTTCGTCTGGCACGACCACGAGGGCAACCCGCCGCAGCCCGAGGTGCGCATCCCCGAGATTCCCGAGGTCGAAAGCGACGACTGGACCGACTGGAAGTGGAACTCGATCCTGATCGAGAACGCCAACTGCCGGGAGATCATCGACAACGTCACCGACATGGCGCACTTCTTCTACATCCACTACGGGCTGCCGACGTACTTCAAGAACGTCTTCGAAGGACACATCGCGTCGCAGTACCTGCACAACGTCGGCAGGGCCGACGTCAACGACATGGGCACGACTTACGGTGAGGCGCACCTGGATTCGGAGGCGTCGTACTTCGGCCCGTCGTTCATGATCAACTGGCTGCACAACAACTACGGCGGTTACAAGGCCGAGTCGATCCTGATCAACTGCCACTATCCCGTCACGCAGAACTCGTTCGTGCTGCAGTGGGGCGTCATCGTCGAGAAGCCCAAGGGCCTCGACGAGAAGACCACCGAACGGCTGGCCGACGTGTTCACCGAGGGTGTCAGCAAGGGCTTCCTGCAGGACGTCGAGATCTGGAAGCACAAGACCCGCATCGACAATCCGCTGCTGGTCGAGGAAGACGGCGCGGTGTACCAGATGCGCCGGTGGTATCAGCAGTTCTATGTCGACGTCGCCGATGTCACGCCCGAGATGACCGACCGCTTCGAGATCGAGGTCGACACCACGGCGGCCAACGAGAAGTGGAACGTCGAGGTGCAGGAGAACCTCAAGCGGCAGGAAGCCGAAGCCGACGAGAAAGAGACGGCCGAGCAGCCCTCCTGATGGACCCGCGCGAGGAAGCACCCGATGTGGACCGGCTGGCCCGGGCGATGTTGCTCCTGCACGGCGGACACGACGACGACGAGCACTCGCACGACTCCAGCGCCGGATCCACCCTCAAGGCACGGTCTTTCGGCGGGGAGCGCTCGGCTGCACTGCGCGAGGCCACCCAGCGCGACCGCGACCGCTACCTGCGCTCCGGGCTGGTGTCGGTCGACTGCCGGTTCTGCCACGTCGCGGTCGAGGTGAAGAAACTCGGCCCCGCGCACACCTCGGTGCAGTGGAGCACCGAGGCGACCCGGCGGTGCGCGTACTTCGCCGAGATCCGGGACTCCGGCGGGGACCCCGCCCGCGAAAAGGGCTGCCCCCGGCTGGCCGACAGCATCAAACACGCTGTCGCCGAGGGCTGCCTGGAGGAGATCTCCTCGGCCCCCTCCCCCGGCGACGGGTAGCCGTCTTCCCGCCAGAAGACGTAAAGTGCCCGCAAATGCGCCGTTTTCTGGTCACTTTGTGTCTGCTCGCGATGAGTGCCGCGGGCTGCACCCGCGTGGTGGACGCCCCCACACCGCAGGCCGAGCCGCCGGTCGCGCCGATCACCACCGGACAGATCGGTGACCTGCTGAGCCCGAAGGTGGACAAGACCGACGGCAACCTGTTCGTCACCGTCGAACCCGACGACTGCGCCGGTGTCGCCCGCGAGGCCGACCCGCCGTTCATCGCCGACTTGAACCCCGCGGCCTACGACGGTGGTCACTGGATGACCGACTTCGACGGCCGCGAGGTCTACGTCGAGGAGATGGTCGGCGTCTACCGCTCCGACTACAACGCCAAAGATGCTCTGGCACAGGCGCAGCGCACGATCGAGGCGTGTCGCGGCCGGACCATCTGGGTCACCAGCATGGCCGAACGCGAGTACGCCTTCGAGCTGCACGCGCCCGTCGAATCCGGTTCGCCCGAAATCCTGCTGTGGTCGTTCAGCAGCCAGGACTGGGCGTGCGACAGCGCGTTCGTCGCCGCATACAACGCGGCCATCGAGATCTCGACGTGCGGGCGCGCCAACGGCTACGACGTGCGGACGCTGGCCGAGGACGCACTCGAACGTATCAAGACGCTGGCCAACACCACCGCCTGAACCGGCCGGACTTCACAGCCCGCGGAAGCGCTCCTTGACCTGCTCGCCGGTCAGGCCGTAGTCGGCCAGCGAGTAGGTGTGCTTGGGTGCCCGCGGGCCCTGCTTGCTGGCCTCGTGCGTGGCGGTCATCGCCTCGCGGGCGGCGTCGGTGAACTCGATGCCGAAGGACTGGTAGACGTCCTCGACGACGCCGATCGGATCCTTGATCAGCGCGAAGTAGTCCAGATCGTAGAACTGGGCCGGATTGTGTTTGGCGCGTTCGGCATTGAACAGTTCGAGCCCGCGCGACCAGGTCTCCAGCGAGTCTTGACCGATCACGTCGCCGACGAAGGTGTTCGACCAGCCCTCGGTGGTGTGCTGGGCGAGCGAGCACATGGACGCCATGATCGTCTCCGCCGGCCGGTGGCACTGGATCACCAGCGCGTCGGGGTAGGTGTTGAACAGCGCGTCGAGCGCGAACAGATGGCTGGGGTTCTTCAGCACCCACCGCTTCTCGGGTTCGTTGAGCCCGATCAGCTGCAGGTTCTTGCGATGCCGCTGATACGGCTTCGTCCAGTCCTGCTTGGCCAGCCACTGCGAGTACGTCGGAATGTGGGCCAGCGTCTCGTAGGACACCGAGTGCAGCGACTGGCGCAGCAGCTGCCAGCATTCCTCGACCTCGTCGGCGGTCATGTAGTGCAGGCCTGTGTAGTCCGGGTTCTCTGCGTGCGCCTTGCTGAACTGGGCGTCGAGCTGGGCGAAAACCGGGTTGTCGGGCCAGGTTTCGCGGGGCGGACGGGGCTGCGGGAACTCCGCGAGCCAGAGCTCGAGGCCTTGGTGGCGCGGATCGGCGGCCAGCAGCCGGTGGATCGCGGTGGTACCCGTGCGGGGCAGACCTGTCACGAAGATCGGCTTCTCGATCGCGACGTCGGCGTGCTGCGGGTGCTGCTTCCAGGCTGCCTCGCTCACCAGCCGGGCAACCAGCGCGTTGCGCACGAAGAACCGCTGCATCTTGCTGCCGAACTCGGTGAGATCGGCGTCGCGGCGGTAGGACTCGAGCAGCACGCCGAGCGCCTCGCGGTAGTTGTCGTCGTCGCTGCCGAAGTCGTCGAGACCGCACGCCTTGGTCGCCGAGGCGTGCAGATCCTCGACGGTGCCGACATCGGTTCTCATGCCTTGAACTCCCCGCAGTTGACGTCCAACGCCTGCCCGGTGATGCCGCTGGACAGGTCGCTGGCCATGAACAGGATCGCCGAGGCCACCTCGTCCTCGGTGGGCAGCCGCTTGAGGTCCGAGCCCGCGGCCGCCGCGTTGTAGATGTCGTCGACGCTGGTGCCGTACTTGCCGGCCTGGTGTTCGAAGTAGCTCTTCAGGGTGCCGCCCCAGATATAGCCCGGCAGAACCGAATTCACGCGGATGCCTTGATCGCCGAGTTCGGTGGCGAGTGTCTGCGACATCGCCAGCAGCGCCGACTTGGCCATCTTGTAGGCGCCGTACTTGGCCTGCGAGTGGCGCACCACCATGGAGTTCACGTTGACGACGGATCCCTTCGCCTCGGCCAGCGCCGGCGTGAACCCCTGGATCAGCCGCAGCGCCCCGAACACCGTCAACTCGATCGCGTCGCGCATGTGCTCGAACGTGGTGTTGGCGAACGGTTTCATCGACGGCACCCGGAACGCGTTGTTGATCAGCACGTCGACCTTGCCGTATGCCGTCATCGCCTCGTCGACGAGGTTGGCGACCTGCGCTTCGTCGGTGATGTCGGTGCCCACCGACAGCGCCCGCCTGCCCAGATCGGTGACCTGCTTGGCGACGTCCTCGAGCCGCTCGACGGTCCGCGCGGCGAGCACCAGGTCCGCGCCCTCTTCGGCGCACCGCCGCGCGAGCGTGGTGCCCAGCGCGGGACCGACCCCGCTGATGACGATGACCTTGTCCTGGAGCAGTCCCATGATCAGCCCACCATCCTGTTCTGGATCTGCTGTTGCCGCAACGCGATTCGGTCCTGCCAGTCGGCCTCGGAGATCTTGTTGCTGTCGTGGTACGGCAGTGCGCCCGCGACCTTGTCGATGTCGACGACCTCGACGGTCGGCCCGTCGGCCTCGGTGAGTTCCCGTGACAGCCGCTGCCACCGGAACTGCAGATAGCCCTTGCGGTGGCCGAGCGTCTCGCACCAGTTCGTCACGCCGGGGTTGGCGTCGGACACCACGATCCGGATCTTGCCGTCCGGATCCGCCTGCGCCTGAGTGCCGTTCAGCGACGTCTGGTGGTTGATGTAGTCCAGGGAGATGTACCACAGGCTGCCCAGTTGGAAGCCTAGGTAGGGCGCGTCGCTCACCGGCAGCGTGATGACCATCGCCTGCTCGGGCGTCAGGTCGAAATGCCCGACCGAGGAGTACTGCGTCGCCAGTCCGCCCGGGGTGAGCCGCGGCGCCACCATCGTGTTCACCGGCAGGGTGTTGTAGAACCACTGCGGGAACTGCAGCCAGGTCTTGACCCGTTGCACCAGTTGCTTTCCGGCCACCGCGTAGCGCTTCTCGATCTGCGCCTTGGTCAGCGGCGGCGGTGCGGTGCCCGCGGTGTCGATACGCGCGATGTTGACGTAGCCGCGCTGCGCCGACCAGTCGTTGTAGACCTCGCGGATGACCAACTGCGACGGGCTGGTCGGACTGACGCGCCACTCGAACGTGCCGTCCTCGGCGATGTCGAGTTCCCGGTCGTCGAACGCGGCCTGGCTCGGCGGGACGTTGTCGTCGGTGTACTCACCGCCGAGCAGTTGGAACGCCAGATCGGTCGTGGTGCCGCGCTTGCCGGTGACGACGTACTCGTGACCCGGCTGCACCCGGGCGCCGAAGTACAGCGCATCCGGATTGTCCAGGCCCATCTTGGTGAACGGTCCGGTGCCGGACTGGATGAACGGATGGTCGCGGTCGTAGTCGAACGCCAGATGCGTGCAGGCAGCGACGCATCCGGCCAGATATTGCAGGCCTTCGAGCAGATCGGCCTCGGATTCGATGAACGGCGCTTCGGCGACCAGGCGTTCGGCCTCCGTGATCGCCTCGGTCAGTGGCTGCGAGTACACCCTGCCGAAACTAGAACCTGTTCCAAACAGAGTCAATATACTGACCGCTGTGGTCCAAATATGGAACGCGAGTTAGTCTGTCGCGGTGCCGCCCACTGAGCCGTCGGGTCGGGCTTCGCCGCCCACCGAGCGCGTCGTGCGCATCCTGGACTTCCTGGCGGGAAACCCGGGCCAGCGCTTCGGCGTCTCAGAACTGGCCCGCCGCATCGGACTGAGCAAGCCGACCTGCCTGGGCATCGTCACCTCGCTGAGCGAGGCGGGCTACCTGGTGCGCGATCCGTCCGACAAGACCTATCGGCTCGGTCCGTCCTTGATCACGCTCGGACACCGGGCCCAGGAGTCGATGCGGGTCAGCCCGGCCGCCCGCGAGCACCTGCGCCGGTTGTCGTCGCGCTTCGGTGTCACCGCGGCGCTGTCCGGGGTGATCGACGACCGGATCACCGTGCTCGACCTCGTGGCACCACCCGGCGCCCGCCCGGGCGTGGAGGTCGGTCAGAGCTACCCGTTCGCGCCGCCGGTCGGGCTGATGTTCGTGCTGTGGGACGACGAAGCCGAGCGCGACTGGTTGGCCAAGGAGCCGACGCTGCCGCTGCGCACCAACACCGAGCGGCTGAACCGGGTGATCGCGGCATGCCGCGCCGACGGATACCTGGTCGAACGCCTCACTCCGGGTGGACGGCGGCTGTACTCGCTGATGGCGGGCATGTCGACCGATCTGCCCGACGAACTCCGCGCGCTGCTCGGCGAACTGGTCTCCGACATCGGTGAGCGGGTCTATGTGCGCGACGAAAACGCCGGTGGCCGACGGCGTCACGACATCAGCGTCATCTCCGCGCCGGTCTTCGACCACTACCGACGCCAGGTGATGGTCGCCTCGCTGCACATCGGGAAGTCGTTGACCGACAACGAGATCACCGAACGAGCCCAGGCGCTGGTGGCGACCGCCGACGCGGTCACCGGGCAACTCGGCGGGGCCAAGCCCTGAGTTTTCACGCCCACCGCAACGGGTACTCCGAACGATGGTCGGGGGGTCTTCAGAAGAACACTGAACAAGGAGTTCACCGTGAAGATCACCAAGCTCGCAGCCACCACGGCCATGGCCGGTGCGCTGGGATTGTCCGTTTTCGGCCTGGGTAGCGGGTTGGCGCAGGCCGACCCGAAGTTCCCCGGCCCGAACCCGCCGGGACACGACGACATCTGGGTGCCGGGCGACCCGCCCGGGCACAACCCGTTCGGCCCGCCGGGGCAGGTCAAGAAGTGGGATCCGCTCAACACTCCCCCGGGACACTGGGGCGATCCTGGTGAGCACTGGAATGACCCGGCCTACTTCGGGTTGCCCGTGGTCTGGCTTCCGCCGGGCATTCCCGGGGTGACGGCCCCGCTCAACGTCGTCTGGAACCCGGGTCCGGCAGCCTGGGGCGTCTGGGTGAACCCGAACTGGTTCGTCCCGCTCCCGGCCTGATCAGCCGTCACACACAGCAGCCGCCCCACCTCACGGCGGGGCGGCTGTTGTTGATCGGAAACGGATTACGCGTCAGTCAACGCAGCGGAGATCGGTGTCGGGGTCAGCTCGACGCCGCACTGGCTCGAGATCTCCGTCACCGGCTGGTTGATCGCCTTGAGCTCGGACTCGACCTGCGGGTTCTGCGCAAAGTAGGCGCGGAACGCCTCGGTGGCCTGCTCCTGGGGCTGTGTCGCGATCTGCGTCAACGCCTCGTTGGCTTCCGGGTTGGAGGCCAGATAGCTGCTGGTGGACGCCGACACCGTGCTCGAGGTGGTCGCGATCGCGCTCACACTGCACGAGGTGTCCTGCGACGGCGCCGGCTGGGCGTTGACGACCGGCGTGACGATCGCGGCGGAGCCGAAAGCAAGAAGGCCGCCGGCGAACATGCCGTACAGGCCGCGTCGCACGGTCGTTGCGGACATCTTCATCGAGAAATCACTCCTTCGTCGCGACCTGGTGGCCGCTCACGAAAAGGCGTAACCGGTGCCCCCGGCGGGCTAAACAACTGCCTGTTCAGCTGACCGCCGCGATGGCGAACGGCAGCACATCGGCCACTCCGGCATCGCGCACCACACGGGAAGCCATGGTCAGCGTCCACCCGCTGTCGGTGAAGTCGTCGACCAGCAGCACCGGGCCCGGGACCGCGGGCAGATCCGGGGCCTCCCACGCGCCGTGCAGCGCGGCGACCCGGTACGCCGAGTTCGCCGCTGTCACCGGCCGTCGGGTCGGCGCGTAGCGCAGCGCACCGAGATCGGTGAGCCGGCCGAGGCGGGCGAGCGAGCGGGCCAGCGAGCCGATCAGGACGGGGTGGGTGGCGGAGTCCATGGCGAGCACCGCGGCCGGCCGGACCACCCAGTCCCACGACGCCAGCACCTGCACCGCGGCGTCGACGACGTCGTCGGGCACCTCGGCGTCCGGTTCGTCGAGCAGTCGGCGCAGTCGCGCGCCCCAGCCGAGGTCGGTGAGCCGCCCGATCACCCGGCCGGGTTGCGGACCGTCGGCGATGCGGCCTCGCAGGTCGAGTCCGAGTGTGGCCAGCCCCGACGGCCACTGCTTGCGCGGGGTGATCTCGACGCCGGGTCGCATGAGCCGGGATCTGGTGTCGGCCACCGCCGCGGCGTCGACGGCGCCGTCGTAGCGCGATCCGGCGCAGTTGTCGCACCGGCCGCACCGCTCCCCCTCGGTCAGGTCGGGATCGTCGAGTTGCCTGCGCAGGAAGGCCATTCGGCAGCCGTCGGTGTCCTGATAGTCGAGCATCGCCTGCTGCTCGCGCTTGCGGGCCTCGTCGAGCGTGCGGTAGCGCTGCTCGTCGTAGGTCCACTCCTGCCCGGTGCCGATCCAGCCGCCCTTCACCCGCCGCACGGCGCCGTCGACGTCGAGCACCTTGAGCACCATCTCCAGCCGGGTCCGGTTCAGGTCGACGAGCGGCTCGAGCGCGGCCGTCGACTGCGGGCGTTCGGGATCCAACTCTCGAATAACGTTGCGCACCATGGCTTCAGAGGGGAAGGCGACCGAGGAGAAGTACCGCCAGACGTCCTGGTCCTCGTGGCCGGGCAGCAGGATCACCTCGGCGCTGGCCGTCGAGCGGCCCGCGCGGCCGACCTGCTGGTAGTAGGCGATCGGCGAGGACGGGGCGCCCAGGTGCACGACGAACCCGAGGTCGGGTTTGTCGAAACCCATGCCGAGCGCCGACGTCGCGATCAGCGCCTTGACCCGGTTGGCCAGCAGGTCGGCCTCGAGTTGCTCGCGTTCAGCGGCTTCGGTCGAACCGGTGTAGGCCGCGACCGGGTGTCCCTGCTCGCGCAGCAGCGCGGCGATGTCGTGTGCCTGCGCGACGGTCAGCGTGTAGACGATGCCCGACCCGGGCAGCGAATCAATATGTGCGGCAAGCCAAGCCGCGCGTTGTGCCGGGTTGCCCGCTCGGACCACCGACAGCCGCAGGGATTCGCGGTCCAGCCCGCCGCGCAGCACCATCGTGTCACCACCGCCGACGCCGAGCTGCGCGGCCACATCGGCGACCACCCGGTCGTTGGCGGTCGCCGTGGTGGCCAGCACCGGGATGCCGGCGCCGAGCTCGCCGATCAGGGTGCGGATGCGCCGGTAATCCGGTCGGAAGTCGTGGCCCCAGTCCGAGACGCAATGCGCCTCGTCCACCACGACCAGCCCGGCGTCGTGGGCCAGCGCGGGCAGCACCGCGTCGCGAAAGTCGGGATTGTTCAACCGTTCTGGGCTGACCAGCAGAACGTCGAGCTCCCCGCGCCGCACGCGGTCCTGAATGCCGTCCCAGTCCGCGACGTTGCTCGAGTTGATGGTCGCCGCGTGCACCCCCGCCCGGTCGGCGGCCGCGACCTGGTTGCGCATGAGCGCCAGCAGCGGCGAGACGATCACCGTCGGCCCGTGCCCGGCGGCGCGCAACAGCTTGGCGGCGATGAAGTACACCGCGGACTTGCCCCAGCCGGTGCGTTGCACGACCAACGCCCGACGGCGGTGCACGACCAGCGCCTCGATGGCGGCCCACTGGTCGTCGCGCAACACGGCCTGCGGGCCTGCCAGCTGCTCGAGGATCTGCTGCGCGTCGTCGCGGGTCATCATGGCTCCATCGTGCCCGGCCGCGCCGACACCAGCGCAACAGCGACTGCCGTAGCCCTCGTCTACCGTCGGGGTCATGGACACCGCGGTCGTGGCGAGCTCGCCGGACATCGGTGGTGCTGCCGGCTGGGCGGTGTCGTTGATGAACCGGCTCGGCGGCGTGGGCGCCGGCGCGGCCATCGCCCTCGAGAGCATCTTCCCGCCGCTGCCGAGCGAGATCATCCTGCCGCTGGCGGGGTTGTCCGCCGCCCGCGGCGAGATGTCGCTGTGGGAAGCCATCGCGGGGACGACCGCAGGATCCGTGGTGGGGGCCATGGTGCTGTACCTGATCGGCGCGCGCCTGGGACGCGACCGCGTGCACCGGTTGGTCGGGCGGCTACCGCTGTTCTCCGCCGACGATCTCGCCAAGAGCGAGGCCTGGTTCCGTCGCTACGGATCGGCGGCGGTGTTGATCGGCCGCATGATTCCCGTTGTCCGGAGCCTCGTTTCGATACCCGCCGGGATGTACTGCATGCCCTTCGGACGGTTCGTCGTGCTGACGGCGGTCGGCAGCGCGACGTGGAACGGCTTGCTGGTGCTGGCCGGCTACCAACTCGGCGACAACTGGGAAGTCGTGTCCACCTGGACGTCGCGCTACCAGTACGGCCTGTTCGCGGTCGCCGGCGTGCTGATCGCCGTGTGGCTGGTCCGCAGGCGGCGAAGCCGGGCCGGTTAGCTCGCCGCCGCGTCCTGCTCGCGCTTGATCTCCAGCGCGATGTCGATCAGCTGGTCCTCCTGGCCGCCGATCAGCTTGCGCTGGCCCGCGCGGTGCAGCAGCTGGTGCGCGGGCACCCCGTAGCGTTCGGACTGGCGGATCGCGTGCTTGAGGAAGCTCGAGTACACACCCGAGTAGCCCATGATCAGCGCGTTGCGGTCGAGCAGGCACTCGGCGGGCATCGCGGGAGCGACGACCTCCTCGGCGGCGTCGGCGATGTCGAAGAAGTCGATGCCGGTCTTCACGCCGATCTTGTCGAAGACGCCGATGAGCGCCTCGACCGGCGCGTTGCCCGCGCCCGCCCCGAAGCGGCGGCACGAGCCGTCGATCTGCTTGGCACCGGCACGCACGGCCTCGATCGAGTTGGCGACGCCGAGCCCAAGGTTCTCGTGGCCATGAAAACCGACTTGGGCATCCGACCCCAACTCGGCGACCAGCGCGGCCACCCGGTCGCGGACACCTTCGAGCACCAGCGCGCCCGCCGAGTCGACGACGTACACGCACTGGCAGCCGGCGTCGGCCATGATGCGGGCCTGCTTGGCAAGCTTCTCCGGCGGGATGGTGTGGCTCATCATCAGGAAGCCAACGGTTTCCAGACCGAGTTCCCGCGCCAGACCGAAGTGCTGGATCGACACGTCGGCCTCGGTGCAGTGGGTGGCGATCCGGCAGATTGAGCCGCCGTTGTTCTGCGCCTCCTTGATGTCCTCCTTGGTGCCCACGCCGGGCAGCATCAGGAAGGCGATCTTGGATTCGGTGGCCGTTTCGGCGGCCAACTTGATCAGCTCCTGTTCGGGTGTCTTGGAGAACCCGTAGTTGAAGCTCGACCCGCCGAGACCGTCGCCGTGGGTGACCTCGATGACCGGCACGCCGGCGGCGTCGAGGGCCGCGACGATCGCCTGCACCTCGTCCTTGGTGAACTGGTGACGTTTGTGGTGGCTGCCGTCGCGCAGTGAGGTGTCCGTCATCCGGACATCCCAGATCGGGTTGAAGTAGATGTCCGCGGTGCCGACGCGCGATCCGCTGCGCTCCTCGCTGACGCTCATGCCTGTGCCCCTGCCTTGCTGAACGACTCCTTGGCGATTTCCTCGCCCACCTTGGCCGCTGCGGCGGTCATGATGTCCAGGTTTCCAGCGTAGGGCGGCAAGTAGTCGCCCGCACCCTCCACTTCGATGAACGTGGTGACGACATGCTGGCCACCGTTGACCACCGACGGCTCATCGAACTGCGGTTCGTTGAGCAGCCGGTAACCCGGCACGTAGGTCTGCACCTCGGCGACCACGTCCTTGATGGACTGGGTGATCGCGTCGTGGTCGGCGTCGTCGGGAATCGCGCAGAAGATGGTGTCGCGCATGATCATCGGCGGCTCGGCCGGGTTGAGGATGATGATCGCCTTGCCGCGCTGCGCGCCGCCGATGTTCTGCACACCGGCGCTGGTGGTCTTGGTGAACTCGTCGATGTTGGCGCGCGTGCCCGGACCGGCCGACGCCGACGACACCGACGCCACGATTTCGGCGTAGGGCACCTCGACCGCGCGGCTGACCGCGTACACGATCGGGATGGTGGCCTGGCCACCGCAGGTGACCATGTTGACGTTCGGCGCGTCGAGGTGCTCGCGCAGATTGGCCGGCGGGATCACGCCGGGCCCGATGGCCGCGGGCGTGAGGTCGATCGCACGGATGCCGGCCTTGGCGTAGCGCGGCGCCGCGTCGCGGTGCACGTAGGCGCTGGTGGCCTCGAACACCATGTCGGGCTTCTCGCTCTGCGCCAGCAGCCAGTCCACACCCTCGTGGGAGGTTTCCAAGCCCAGCTTGCGCGCCCGGGCCAGCCCCTCGCTTTCCGGGTCGATGCCGATCATCCAGCGCGGTTCCAGCCACTCCGAACGCAGCAGTTTGTAGAGCAGGTCGGTGCTGATGTTGCCCGATCCGACGATCGCGACAGAAAGTTTGTCGGCCATGAGACGGCTCCTATTCGAAATCCAGTCGTACTGAACCTAACCCGGTGAAGTCTGCGACGAAATGGCTGCCGGGAGGTGCATCTATCGCACGGGTGCAGGAGCCGGGCAGCACGATGTCGCCGGCCTTGAGCCGCACACCGAAGCTGTCCACCTTCCGGGCCAGCCAGGCGACCGCCGTCACCGGGTTGCCCAGCACCGCATCGCTGCGGCCCTCGGCGACGACCTCACCGTTGTTGGTCAAAGTGGCATTGATGGCTCGGATATCCACGTCCTTCGGCGAGACCCGCGCCTCGCCGAGCACCCAGCCCGCCGAGGACGCGTTGTCGGCGATGGTGTCGCACAATTTGATCTGCCAGTTGGTGATCCGGGTGTCGATCAACTCGATGGCGGGCGCGAACGCGGCCGTCGCCGCGAGCACGTCGTCCTCGGTGCACCCCTCGCCGGGCAGGTCGTCGGCGAGGATGAACCCGACCTCGACCTCGACGCGCGGATAGAGGTAGCCCGCCGACTTCACCGGCCGGTCCTCGTAGACCTGCATCTCGTCGAGCAGATGACCGTAGTCGGGTTCGTCGACGTTCATCATCTGCTGCATCGCCTTCGACGACAGCCCGACCTTGTGCCCGATGACCTTGGCGCCCTCGGCGACACGCTGGCGGATGTTGATCAGCTGGATCTCGTAGGCGTCGACGACGTCGATGTCCGGTTGAGCGTCGGTCAGCGGCGAGATCGGGACGCGGCTGCGTTCGGCCTGGGCGAGGTCGGCGGCCAGCTGTTCACGCACCTCGGAACTGAGCATCTTGGGTGAAGTCCCCTCGTTTCGTCGACCGGCCCAGTTGTGGGTCGGCCGGGCAATTCTATAACGTGTTCTACATGACCGGACAGGAGTATGACGTCGTCGTGGTCGGCAGCGGTGCAGCCGGCATGGTCGCCGCCCTTACCGCAGCTCACCAGGGCCTCTCGACGATAGTCGTTGAGAAGGCTCCGCACTATGGCGGTTCCACTGCGCGGTCAGGTGGCGGCGTGTGGATCCCGAACAACGAGGTGCTCAAGCGCGACGGGGTCAAGGACACGGCCGAGGCCGCCCGCACATATCTGCACGCGATCATCGGCGACGTGGTGCCTGCCGAGAAGATCGACACCTATCTGGAGCGTGGCCCGGAGATGCTGTCGTTCGTGCTCAAGCACTCGCCGCTGAAGCTGTGCTGGGTGCCGGGCTACTCGGACTACTACCCGGAGACCGCGGGCGGCAAGCCGACCGGCCGTTCCGTGGAGCCCAAACCGTTCAACGCAAAGAAGCTGGGCTCCGATCTGCCCGGCCTGGAGCCGCCGTACGGCAAGGTGCCGATGAACATGGTGGTGATGCAGCAGGACTACGTCCGGCTCAACCAGCTCAAGCGCCACCCGCGCGGAGTGTTGCGCAGCCTCAAGGTCGGTGTGCGCGCGACGTGGGGCAAGGTCGCGGGCAAGAACCTCGTCGGCATGGGCCGCGCGTTGATCGCGCCGCTGCGCATCGGGTTGCGCGAGGCCGGTGTGCCGGTGCGGCTGAACACCGCGCTGACCGACCTCTATATCGAGGACGGTGTGGTGCGCGGGATCTACGTGCGCGACACCAATTCGCCGGAAAGCGTTGAGCCCGAACTGATCCGGGCGCGCCGGGGCGTGATCCTGGGCAGCGGCGGATTCGAGCACAACGAGCAGATGCGAGTGAAGTACCAGCGCGCCCCGATCACCACCGAGTGGACGGTCGGCGCGAAGGCCAACACCGGCGACGGCATCCTGGCCGCCGAGAAACTGGGCGCGGCCCTCGACGTCATGGAGGACGCATGGTGGGGCCCGACGGTGCCGCTGCCCGGCGCCCCGTGGTTCGCGTTGTCCGAGCGCAACTCCCCCGGTTCGATCATCGTGAACATGGCGGGCAAGCGGTTCATGAACGAGTCGATGCCGTACGTCGAGGCGTGCCATCACATGTACGGCGGCAAGTACGGCCAGGGCCCGGGGCCGGGCGAGAACATCCCCGCCTGGCTGGTGTTCGACCAGCAGTACCGCGACCGCTACATCTTCGCCGGACTGCAACCGGGACAGCGGATCCCGAGTAAGTGGCTGGAATCGGGCGTGATCGTCAAGGCGGACACCCTCGAGGAGTTGGCCGAGAAGACCGGGCTGCCCGTCGACGCGTTCAAGGCGACGGTCGAGCGGTTCAACGGCTTCGCGCGCTCGGGCGTCGACGAGGACTTCAAACGCGGCGAGAGCGCCTACGACCGGTACTACGGCGACCCGACCAACAAGCCGAACCCGAACCTCGGTGAGCTCAGCCATGCGCCGTACTACGCGGCCAAGATGGTGCCCGGCGACCTGGGCACCAAGGGCGGCATCGTCACCGACGTGCGCGGCCGCGCGCTGCGCGACGACGGCTCGGTGATCGAAGGGCTCTATGCCGCAGGCAATGTCAGCGCACCGGTGATGGGCCACACCTATCCCGGCCCCGGAGGCACGATCGGCCCGGCGATGACGTTCGGTTACCTCGCAGCACTCGACATCGCCGGAAAGAGTTGACGCATGCCCATCAATCTTGACGAGGCGCTCGGCGCTGAGCTCCCCGCCGCCGAGTTCTCTTGGACCAGCAGCGATATCCAGCTCTATCACCTCGGGCTCGGCGCAGGCGGCGATCCGATGGACAAGCGCGAGCTCCGTTACCTGACCGACGACACCCCCCAGGTGCTGCCGACGTTCGGCAACGTCGCGCAGAGCTTTCACATGACCGAACCGCCGACCGTGAAGTTCCCGGGCATCGACATCGAGCTGTCCAAGGTGCTGCACGCCAGCGAGGCCGTGTCGGCGCCGGGACCGATCCCGCCGTCGGGCACCGGAATCGCGGTCACCCGCTTCACCGACATCTGGGACAAGGGCAAGGCCGCGGTGATCTGGTCGGAGACGACGGTGACCGATCCGAACGGCACAGTGCTGTGGACGCAGCGGCGCTCGATCTTCGCCCGCGGTGAAGGCGGCTTCGGCGGTGAACGTGGCCCGTCCACCTCATCGGAACCGCCGCAGCGCGCACCGGATTTCGAGATCGCGATCCCGACGTCGCCGCAGCAGGCCCTGCTGTACCGGATGTGCGGCGACCGCAATCCGCTGCACTCGGATCCCGATTTCGCCGCGGCCGCCGGTTTTCCGCGCCCGATCCTGCACGGCCTGTGTACCTACGGCATGACGTGCAAGGCGATGGTGGACCTGCTGCTCGACGGTGACACCGCGCGGCTGGCCAGTTACGGTGCGCGCTTCGCCGGAGTGGTGTTCCCGGGTGAAACCCTCAAGGCCAGCATCTGGAAGAACGGCGACGGCTTCGTTGCGACGGTGACCGCGCCGGAGCGTGAGGACGCGGTCGCGCTCGCCGGTGTGGAGTTCGTGCCGGCCTGACGGCAATCGGGTTTGCCGTTATGCCCGTAATGGGCTGAACTGCAACGCCAGGCGCTTTGCGTCGGCGAAGGTGAAATTGCCCGCTGCAATTCGCGAGCGGTCGATTGTGAACGGCCGCAACCGATCCGCGGTCCACAACCCCCAGATGACCTGATAGTTTCCCAACAGAGGTGACCAATCGGACGAGTCTGGAGCACATCGTGAAGATCAGCAAGTTCACCAGCATGTTGGCCGCAACCGCGACGGCCGGAATGATCGGCGCGCCGCTGGCGCTCGCCGAAGCCGAGCCGGCAGCAGTCGAGACCACGACACTGGGCAGCCAGGGCAAGTTGGTCGACGGCACGGTAATTCAGGGTTGGACCGTCACCGACCTCAAACAGAGCAGCGACACCATTCCGCATCCGGTGGCCGGAACGCTGTGGGAAGCCACCGCGACCGACCAGGCGATCCAGGGCTCGGTGACGCCGATCGTGTCCAACTTCAACGCCCGGGCCGCTGACGGAACCACCTACCGCGCGCTGTGGGGCGCCGCCACACCGCAGGGCGTGAACCCCGCGACCATCGCGCAGGGCCAGGAAACCTCCGGCAAGGTCTACTTCGACGTCACCGGCCCCACGCCGGACAGCGTGGTCTACAACGCCGGTGGCCAGGACCTGTTGGTCTGGACCGAACCGCCGGCCTCGAGCACGAGTTCGTCGCCGTCATCGTCGTCGTACAGCGGCTACCCCGCGCAGCGCCCGGCGACCGCCGCTCCGGCCGAGGCTGCTCCCGCGACCGAGGCACCCGAGGGCACCGCCGCCACGCCGGCGGCCACTGAAGCGCTGCCGGAGGGCAGCCAGGGCACGCCGTTGCCGGAGGGCAGCCAGGGCACGCCGTTGCCCGAGGGCAGCCAGGGCACCCCGATCGTCGAGGGTGCGCCTGCCCCGGCGATCGCTGGTGCGCCGGTTCCCGCCGCCGCCGGAACGCCCGTTCCGGCGGGTGCACCCGCTCCGGCCCCGGCTCCGGCCGCGCCGGCTCCGGCCGCGCCGGCTCCGGCAGGCACCGAGGGCGCGCCGCTGCCCGCGGGCAGCCAGGGCACGCCGGTGCCCGCGGGTGACGAGGTGCCGACGCCGGTCATCTACGCGCCGGCGCCCTGACCCCCTAAGTAGTCAGTCGGTCAGCGCCGTCACGAGTGGGAAGACCACCACGCGTACAGCTGTGGGAAGGTCGGGCCGTCGGGCCCCGCTCGGACGGCGCTGACTGTCATCTTGACGTCGTCGGTCCAAACCACGGTCGGCTGACCGTCGCGCAGTCCGCAGAACAACTGGCCGCTGATCCGGTCCGGTGTCGCGTTGCGCCGCCAGGGTCCGGGCGACTGGATGTTGCCGGGGCAGTTGACCCGCGTCGCGGTGGCCATCGCCGCTCCGAACTCGCTGTCCAGCGCCGCGCGGTCGGCGACCAGCGTGTAGGTCGCCGACACCGGGCCGCCGGGGTCGGCGTTTCGCTCGCAAACCACTTGTGCGACAGCGTTTTCCGACGAGTCAGCCGGTTCGCACGTACCGGCCGGGTAGCCCTTCGGTAACTGCTTCAGGAGTTGCGCCGCCTCCTCAGCCTTGGCGGGCTGCGTCGACGTCGACGTCGCCGGTGGGGCGCTGGGCGCTTCGGCCTCCTCCGACGACGGCCGCGTCGTCCACCAGAAGATCAGGCCGCCGACCACCGCGACCGCCCCGACCACGGCGGCACCGATGACGAATGGCTTGGTGTTGCGCTGACGCTGCAGGGTGCGGGGACTCACCGTCAGCGGCGCCTCGAACCGTTCCGCCCAGGTGCTCGGCTGCGGTGGGCCGGGATCGTCCCACTGCGGCCCCCAGCCGTCCGGATCGGGTTCGGGCGCAACCCTCTCCAGCGGACCGGTGTCCGTCTCATCCGGGGCGTCTGGTTGCTCCTGCCAGGGGTCCGGTGGGGTCGACGAACTCACCCCACAGAGGGTAGTGGGTGCCGAGGGCTCAGCCCAGGATCAAGCCCGAGGTCGGCACGCCGGTGCCCGCGGTGACGAGGACATGCTCGACGTCGGGCACCGGGTTGACCGAGGTACCGCGCAGTTGCCGCACGCCTTCGGCGATTCCGTTCATGCCGTGGATGTAGGCCTCGCCCAACTGCCCGCCGTGGGTGTTGATCGGAAGCCGGCCACCGACCTCGATCGCGCCGTCGGCGATGAAGTCCTTGGCGTCACCGCGGTCGCAGAAACCGAGTTCTTCCAACTGGATCAGCGTGAACGGCGTGAAGTGGTCGTAGAGGATCGCGGTCTGGATGTCCTGCGGCGTCAGGCCGGACTGCGACCACAGCTGCTGTCCGACCAGCCCCATCTCGGGCAGGCCGAGTTCGGCGCGGTAGTAGCTGGTCATCGAGTACTGGTCCGGGCTCGACCCCTGCGACGCCGCCTCGATGATCGCCGGCCGGTGCTTGAGGTCCTTGGCCCGCTCCGCGGACGTCACCACGAGCGCCACGCCGCCATCGGTTTCCTGGCAACAATCCAGCAACCGCAGCGGCTCGGCGATCCAGCGTGAATTCTGGTGATCCTCAATGGTGATCGGCTTCTCGTAGAAGTACGCCTTCGGGTTCTTGGCCGCGTGTTTGCGGTCGGCGACCGAGATGGCGCCGAAGTCACGGCTCGTCGCGCCCGACTGGTGCATGTAGCGCCTGGCGATCATGGCGACCTGCGCCGCCGGCGTGGACAGCCCGTGCGGATAGGAGAACGAGTTGTCGACACCGGTCGAGTCGGCGTTCTCCACCAGCCGCATCTGCACCTGGCCGAACCGCACCCCCGACCGCTCGTTGAACGCGCGGTACGCCACAACGCAATCGGCGACACCGGTCGCGACGGCGATGGCCGCCTGCTGGACCGTGGCGCACGCCGCGCCGCCGCCGTGGTGGATCTTCGAGAAGAACTTCAGATCACCGATGCCCGTCGCCCGCGCGATCGCGACCTCGGTGTTGGAGTCCATCGTGAACGTGACCATGCCGTCGACGTCGGCGGGCGTCAGGCCCGCATCGTCGAGCGCGTCGAGGACCGCCTCCGAGGCGAGCCGTAGTTCGCTGCGGCCCGAGTTCTTGGAGAAGTCGGTGGCGCCGATCCCGACGATCGCCGCCTTGCCGGAGAACTCACCCGCCATCAGGCACCTCCGCCGATCGTGAGCGTCGCGGTGGCGATCACGTGATCGCCGAGGCTGTTGCTGCCAACAATTTTCAGCGTGATCACCTCACCGTCGATGGCGGTCACCTCGCCTGTGAACGTCACGGTGTCGTAGGCGTACCACGGCACGCCCAGGCGCAGTGAGATCGACTTGATGAGCGCGGTCGGCCCGGCCCAGTCGGTGATGTAGCGCTGCACCAGACCGGTGTCGGTGAGGATGTTGACGAAGATGTCCTTGGACCCCTTCGCCTGCGCCTTGTCCCGGTCATGGTGCACGTCCTGGTAGTCGCGGGTGGCGATGGCCGTCGACACGATGAAGGTGGGGTCGCCATACAGCGCGAGTTCGGGCAGTTTGGTGCCGACCGGCACGGCAGGGGCGCTCATGCCTCCGGCTCCCACGCGTACAGCGTCCACGCCGGACCGGAGTCGCCCTCCGGGAAGTCGATATACGTTGCGCGAACCGGCATTCCGATCTCCACGGTGGCAGGGTCGACGTTGCGGAGCTCACCGAGCATCCGCACGCCTTCTTCGAGTTCGACGAGCGCGATGACGAACGGCAGCGTGCGTCCGGGCACCTTCGGCGCGTGGTGGACGACGAAGCTGAACACGGTGCCCTTGCCGCTGGACACGACGTAGTCGGTCGGCTGGTCCTTGTCCAACCACAGTGCGGGCACCGGCGGGTGCACCAGCGTGCCGTCGCCGCGCTTCTGGATCCGCAGCTCGTGGGCGTTGACACCGTCCCAGAAGAATTTGGTGTCCCGCGACGACGCGGGCCGCATCATCATGCCCGCATCCAGGTCGTCGGGCACCGAGGTGCCTGCGCTGCTGTCGGCGGGCTTGAATTTCATGATGCGCCATAGCATCTCGGCCACGTCTTCATCGCCCACCGACCAGGTGATCTTCTGCGTGATGAAGAAGCCCTCGCCGAGCGCGGTGTTCTTCGGCCCGACGACGTCGGTCAGTTCGGCGGTCACGCTGATCTCTTCACCCGTGCGCAGATACCGGTGGTAGGTCTGTTCGCAGTTCGTCGCGACCACACCGATGTAGCCTGCTTCGTCGAACAGGTCGAGGATCTTGCCGAGGGGGTCGTCGTCGGGGCGGACCCCGCCCAGGCCCATCATCGTCCACACCTGGATCATCGCCGGCGGAGCGACCGCGCCGGGATGCCCGGCGGCCCTGGCCGCGGCGTCGTCGACGTAGATGGGGTTCTTGTCGCCCATGGCATCGAGCCAGTGGTCGATCATCGGCTGGTTGACCGGGTGCCTGCCGACGCGTGGCTTGCTCTTGCCCTCCGCCTTGACCCGTTCGGCCGCGGCCTGGATATCCTCGACTGCGCTCACCGCGGAACCCTCGGCACCTTCAGCCCCGCGGCCGCGATCATCTCCCGCATCACCTCGTTGACACCTCCGCCGAACGTGATCACCAGGTTTCGCTTCGTCTGCGAGTCAAGCCATTCCAGCAGTTCCGCCGTCTCTGGTTCGGCGGGGTTGCCGTACTTGCCGACGATCTCCTCGGCCAGCCGGCCGGCGTATTGGATGCGCTCGGTGCCGAACACCTTGGTGGCGGCCGCATCCGCGACGTCGATGGTCTCTCCCGCCGCGGCGACCTGCCAGTTGAGCAGCTCGTTGATCCGCCACATCGCCTTGAGCTCGCCGAGCGAACGCTTGACGTCGGCGTGCTCGAGCGGGATGTCGCCGTTGGCACCGGGTTTCGACGCCCACGCGTGCACCCGATCGTAGAGTGCGGCGAACCGGCCGGCCGGCCCGAGCATCACCCGCTCGTTGTTCAGCTGGGTGGTGATCAGCTTCCAGCCGCCGTTCTCCTCGCCGACCAACATGTCGGCGGGGACCCGCACGTCGTTGTAATAGGTGGCGTTGGTGTGGTGCGCGCCGTCGGACAGGATCATTGGCGTCCACGAGTAGCCCGGATCCTTGGTATCGACGATGAGGATCGAGATGCCCTTGTGCTTGACCGCTTCGGGGTCGGTGCGGCACGCCAGCCAGATGTAATCAGCGTCGTGCCCGCCGGTGGTGAACACCTTCTGCCCGTTGACGATGTACTCGTCGCCCTGCCGCACCGCGGTCGTGCGCAGCGACGCCAGGTCGGTGCCCGCCTCCGGTTCGGTGTAGCCGATCGCGAAGTGCACCTCGCCGGCGAGGATCGCGGGCAGGAACTTCTTCTTCTGCGCCTCGGTGCCGTACTGCTGCAGGGTGGGTCCGACGGTCTGCAGCGTCACGGCGGGCAGCGGCACGTCCGCGCGCTGTGCCTCGTTGACGAAGATCGACTGCTCGATCGGGCCGAAGCCCAGCCCGCCGAATTCCTTGGGCCAGCCCACGCCGAGCTTGCCGTCCGAGCCCATCCGCTTGATGACCGTGCGGTAGGCCTTGCCGTGGCGGTCCTTGGCCATCTCCTCGGCCTCTTCGGGCGAGATGAGATTCGAGAAGTACTCCCGCAGTTCGGCTTGCAGCTGCTTCTGCTCCGGGGTCAGTTCGATGAACATTGCGCTCCCACCAACTCGAGCCGGTGTGCTTGTCCGCCCACCAGGCGCGCCAGGTCTTTGATCGATGAGTAGTAGCGGTCCATCGGATAGGTGATGTCCATTCCCATGCCGCCGTGCAGGTGGTGGCAGAGCTGCATCGCGGGCGGCGCCTGCGAGGCCAGCCAGTAGCCGAGGATGTCGATGTCGTCGTCCGCGTCGCGGCCCTCCGACAGTCGCCACGTCACCGCGTTGGAAGCCAATGTCAATGTGCGCGAGGCGATGTATACCTCCGCCAGCTGAGCGGCGACGGTCTGGAACGTCGACAGCGGCTTGCCGAACTGCTCGCGGTTCGCGACGTAGTCGGCGGTGAGCCGCAGCGCGCCTGCCACCAGTCCCGCCGCGAACGCGCCGATCGCCGCGACCGCCAGCTGATTGACCCGTCGCGCGGTGGCACCGTCGAGCACGCCGTCGACCTCGGCGTCGGCGAACGTCACGGTGTACTCGTCGCCGTGGTTGGACGTGGGGGTCTTGGTCACCGACACACCGTCGGCCTTCGGCGAGACCACAACGACCGCGTTGTCCGTGGTCACGACCAGCCAATCCGCCTGTCCGGCATACGGAACAGCGACCTTGGTACCGCTGAGCCTGCCGTTGGCGAAGGTTGTCGTCGGCCGATCCGGCAGTGGCGCGCCGGGTTCGTTGAGCGCGGCCGAGAGCACAGCACCCTTCGCCACCGCGCCCAGATAGCGGTCCTGCTGCTCCTCGGTCGCCGACTCGAGCAGCGGCAGCAGCCCGAAGCCCAGTGTCGCCAGCGCGGGGCTGACGGTGCCGTGCCTGCCGATCTCGGTGAGCGCCGTGGCCACCTCGGGCAACCCGACGCCGTCGCCACCGAGGCGCTCCGGGACCGCCAGCGCGGTCACGCCGCCGGACACCAGGGCGTCCCAACTATTGTCCCTGCTGAGCACCGAGGTGACCACATCGGCGACAGCCAACTGCCCTTCATCGGGACTGAAGTCCACCCGAATCCTCCTTGATTCGATTGCGCTGCGCGAGCGGCGATCCGGACTACGCGCTCTTACCGGTGTAGTCGACCTGCCAGTGTTTGATGCCGTTCAGCCAACCAGACTTCAGCCGCTCGGGCTCGCCGATCGGCTTGATGTCGGGCATGTTGTCGGCGACCGCGTTGAAGATCAGGTTGATCGTCATGCGCGCCAGGTTCGCGCCGATGCAGTAGTGCGCGCCGGTGCCGCCGAAGCCCACGTGCGGGTTCGGGTCGCGCAGGATGTTGAAGCTGTGCGGGTCCTCGAAGACCTCTTCGTCGAAGTTGGCCGACCGATAGCTCATCACCACCCGATCGCCCTTCTTGATCTTCACCCCGGACAGCTCGGTGTCCTCGAGCGCGGTGCGCTGAAACGCCGAAACCGGCGTGGCCCAACGGATGATCTCGTCGGCGGCGGTCGCCGGGCGCTCTCGCTTGTACAGCTCCCACTGCTCGGGGTTCTGGGTGAACGCGACCATGCCGTGGGTGATGGAGTTGCGGGTGGTCTCGTTGCCCGCCACCGCGAGCATGATCACGAAGAAGCCGAACTCGTCGTCGGAGAGCTTCTCACCGTCGATGTCGGCCTCGATCAGCTTGGTGACGATGTCCTCGGTGGGGTTCTTGGCCCGCTCCTCGGCCATCTTCATCGCGTACTGGATCAGCTCGAACGACGACATCGCGGGGTCGACGTCGGCGTACTCCGGGTCCTCGCCCGCCGTCATCTCATTGGACCAGCGGAAGATCTTGTCGCGGTCGTCCTGCGGCACGCCGAGCAGTTCGGCGATGGCCTGCAGCGGCAGCTCGCACGACACCTGCTCGACGAAGTCGCCGGAGCCCTCGGCGGCGGCCGTCTGGGCGATGCGCTGCGCACGCGATCGCAGCTCGTCCTCGAGCCTGCCGATCGCGCGCGGTGTGAAACCACGCGAGATGATCTTGCGCAGCCGGGTGTGCTGCGGCGCATCCATGTTCAACAGCACGGCGCGCTGCAGGTCGATGGCGTCGCGGGTCATGTCCTGCGGCCAGACCGGGATGGCGCCGTCCGGTGAACTGCCGAAGATGTCGTTGCGCTTGGACACCTCTTTGACGTCGGCATGCTTGGTGACCAGCCAATAGCCCTTGTCGCCGAAGCCACCCGTACCGCCGGGCACGTCGACCCAGTGGATAGGCTCCGACTTGCGCAGCTCGGCGAGTTCGGCAACCGGCAGACGCTCGAGATTAAGGGTCGCGTCGAGGAAGTCGAAGTCAGCTGGGATCAGGCTTGGCATGTGTATGAACTCCTCAATTGCAACGTGTTCTAGTGCCAGTAAAACATGCCTTCTGCGCAGATAAAAGGCAGGTCACCATCCTTGCTTGTCAGAGTAATGAAACGTGTTCTAGCCTGACGGAATGGGTAACCCTGTCATCGTTGAAGCCACTCGCAGCCCCATCGGTAAGCGCAACGGCTGGCTCTCCGGCCTGCACGCCACCGAACTGCTGGGTGCCACGCAGAAGGCTCTCGTCGAGAAGGCGGGCATCGACGCCGCCGACGTGGAGCAGGTCATCGGCGGCTGCGTCACGCAGTTCGGCGAGCAGTCCAACAACATCACCCGGGTGAGCTGGCTGGTGGCCGGACTGCCCGATCACGTCGGCGCGATGACCGTTGACTGCCAGTGCGGCAGCGGTCAGCAGGCCAACGGCCTCGTCGCCGGCCTGATCGCCGCGGGCGCCATCGACATCGGCATCGCCTGCGGCATCGAGGCGATGAGCCGAGTCGGGTTGGGGGCCAACGCCGGACCCGATCGCAGCATCCTGCGCCCCGCGTCGTGGGACATCGATCTGCCCGATCAGTTCACCGCCGCCGAGCGAATCGCCAAGCGCCGCGGCATCACTCGCGAGGAGATCGACCAGTTCGGGTTCGACTCGCAGCGAAAGGCCAAGCTAGCGTGGGCCGAGGGCCGGTTCGACCGCGAGATCAGCGGCATCGAGGCGCCGGTGCTCGACGAGCAGAAGCAGCCGACCAGCGAGCGCCACGTCGTCACGCGCGACCAGGGGCTGCGCGACACCACCCTCGAGGGGCTGGCGTCGCTCAAGCCCGTGCTCGACGACGGCATCCACACCGCGGGCACCTCGTCGCAGATCTCCGATGGCGCCGCGGCCGTGCTGTGGATGGACGAGGACAAGGCCCGCGCGCTCGGCCTCAAGCCGCGGGCGCGCATCGTCAGCCAGGCGCTCGTGGGCGCGGAGCCGTACTACCACCTCGACGGTCCGGTGCAGTCCACATCGAAGGTGCTCGAGAAGGCCGGCATGAAGATGGGCGACATCGACATCGTCGAGATCAACGAGGCCTTCGCCTCGGTCGTGTTGTCCTGGGCGCGGGTGCACGAGCCCGACATGGACCGGGTGAACGTCAATGGCGGTGCGATCGCGCTCGGGCACCCAGTCGGGAGCACCGGCAGCCGGCTGATCACCACCGCGCTGCACGAGTTGGAGCGCACCGATCAGAGCACGGCATTGATCACGATGTGCGCCGGCGGCGCGTTGTCCACCGGCACGATCATCGAGCGCATCTAATCCCCGCGCGCCCCTGTCGCGCGAACAGCCGCAAAGTGCCCCCGATCCTCGCCGATCGGGGGCACTTTACGTCTGGTCGCGCCGGATGGCGGGACTGAACCGCGCGCGGATGTGATGGATCCTGCCGTCCGCGGCGGGGATGAGGAACGTTTCGCGGACCGGCGCGACGACCCGGCGTCCGGCGATCTTGGCCTTGGTGACGACGGTGAACGTCGCGTGCACGTGGTCGCCGTCGACCGTGAACTTCCGGTCGGTTGTCGCCGCGATGATGCGGTACTGCGGGCCGTTGTTGAGGCTGCGCCGGAGATGGTCGCCGGAGAATCCGGTCTTCACGCCCTGTTCCACGCGTACGCAGCCGGGCGCGAACGGCACCGCGTCCGCCCGGTGACTGGCGAGGGCGTCGATGTAGGCGTCTGCGGCCGCGATGCGGTCGGCGTCGGAGACTTCTGAGCCGGCGGAGGAATCGGGGTTTGATGCCACCGCCCGAGCATAGGGTGCGGTCAACCGCTGCGGATGGCGGCCGCCTCAGTTCGTTTGCTGAAAACGACGGTCCAGTTAAATCTAAGCCGCGATCGCGGTGTCAGCGATTGAATTCATTAAGCGTGCAGGAAAGGTCTATTGGAGCAGTAATTTGCATAATCAACGATAATTCTTGGTCGGCATTGCCGTTCGCAACGAGAGATCATCACCCCCTGCACTCGCCCGTCTATGGGCCGACGCGCCAGGGCAACATATGAGATAAGCGTGTAACTAACACGTTAATTAGATCTTGATTTTCTGACCGGCAACGCAAATAGATATTCGCGTCAACGTGACACCCACGCGCCAACGAAAGCCTGGACCTGCCATCGCCAAAGCTGTCCTGAGCCGCACCGGAAGTCCCACACCACAGCGTTTATAGCGAAGGCAAGGATTCGGTTGGGCTGCGATGCATCCCGACCGCCGGGCCGTCCGCGATCAGCCGAGACCGATGGACAAGCACGCCGGTTATCTGATTCAGCAAACAATCCTGTGGTCATTCTTCTTGCATAAGCAACGTTGCACGCACGTCACTACCGCCCTCCTGCTATCTCGACTGCCGTTGCCCGAGACGCACCGAGCGGCGTTGCCAAGCACGTCCGCGATCCCGCCGGCGACGTTGGCGACGACACGATCTATTTGCATGTGCAAGCGCCTGACCTGCACTGAGAATGTCTAATAACCTGCAGTTCAGGACGCCCGCCTGGCGCCGCGAAGGCGCGCAGGCCGAGGTGGTGGTGCCGCTATGCGTGGACGCGCCGCGCACTGATCGAAGCCTTCGAACGCGGGCGAAAAAATTCGCCTGAGCCGAATCGGCAAAAACCTTGACGCAAATCTCAGCAAAGTCATACAGTTACCGCGCCACTGCTCAGCAGGTACTCAGCGTTGCGTCCGGCGGTGGGGGGAGGCTGCGAAATAGTGTCGAGCCAGCGAATTGCCGGTAACCGGCCGGGGGGACGGGGCGTGTCCTCCGATGACGGCTCGGGTGACGTCTCGACGCGGCCCATTCGACGCGACGAAATCTCTCGCGCTCCGCCGCTGTTCGGTCTGCGATACCGGCAGCGTTTCCGGCGATGTCCGGTTTCACCCAGTCGATAAGCGGTCGGATAAAAGTGCACGAAAAAAGGGGGTTCGGGGACCACGTCACGGCGAATCGAGTGACGACAGGCAGAGAACTTTTGCCATCAACTATTCCGGGACGCGACGAGCGTCTTCTGATCAGTAAGGACATAGGAATGGAACGCAAGACATACTCACCGACGGCCAAGCGCGCCGTCGCGGCGGCGTTTGCCGGTGCGCTGGCGCTGTCGTTTGGCGGACTGACGGTGGTGCCGGATGACGCTGCCTCGCAGCTGCTGGCCGCACCGTCGAGCGTCAGCGGCGCCTGGGGCGACCTGCCCCTGCAGGGCGGCGACGGCGGCAGTAACGGCAACAACAGCGGCGGCGGTGGCGGCACCGGCGGCAGCAGCGGTGACGGCGGCACGGGCAGCGGTACAGGCACCGGCGCGGGTGGCACCGGCGGCGCCGGTGTGGGTGGCGGCGGCACCGGCGGCGGTGGCACCGGCGGCAGCGCCGGCAGCGGCGCCGCGGGAGGCGGCGGTGCGACCGGCGGCGCCGCGGTAGGCGGATCCGGCGGCAGCAGCGGCAGCAGCGTCGGCGGCGGCAGCGGTAACGCCAACGGCGGCACCGGCGGCAGCGCCGGCAACGCCAACGGCGGTGACGGCGGCACGGGCGGCGCCAGCGGCGCCGCAACCAGCGGCGGCGGGGTCAGTGCCGGCGGTATCGGAGCGGGCGGGCCCGGCGGCGCCAGCGCCGGCGGACCCGGCGGCGCTGCAGTCGGAGGTGCGGGCGGCAACACCGGTGGCGGCGGCGCGGGTGGCGCAGGCGGCGTCGGCGGCGGCGGTGACAACAGTGGCGGCGGCGCTGGCGGCAACGGCGGCAACGCCAGCGCCGGCAACGGCGGCACTGCATCGGCCAACGGTGGCGCTGCCGGCGATACCAGCGGCGGCGCCGGGACCGGCGGCGCGGGTGGCGCGGTCACGACGGGCGCGGCCACCAGCGGTGACGCCAGCGGTGGCGCCGGCGGCGATGGCGGCACGCCCACCGGCGGTGCCGGCGGCGACGGCGGCACGAGCACCGGCGGCGCGGGTGGCGATACCGGCGACGGCGGCGCGGGTGGCGCGGCCACCGGCGGCGGTGCGACCGGCGGCGACGCGAGCTCGGGTGACGCCACGGGCGGCGCTGGTGACGGCGGCAACGGCTCTGGCGGCGGCGGTGCCGGCGGGGACGGATCCGGTGGCAGCGGCAGCGGCACCGGGACCGGTGGCGACACGAACGCCGGTGACGCCGGCGGAACGGCGAACGGGGGCTCGGGTGACACCTCGAGCACCAGCGCATCGTCGTCGTCGCTGCTGTCGAATTTCCTCAACGGGGTGCTGAGCATCTTCGGCTTCGGGGGAAGCGACGGCGGCGCCAGCGCCGAGGGCGGCGACTCCGGCGGCGGGTCCACCAACCCGTTCGCCGCGTTGATCGAGGCGTTCACCAGCTTCCTGCCGTTCTGAGGGACACCGGTGAACTGAGTTCCGGGCCGGGTCGCCGACCTCACGTCGGTGGCCCGGCACCGGAACCGCCAATCACACGAACTCAAATCACCAGAGGCATCCGATGCCTCCAAAAACCAAGTGAGGGAACAAGAATGGAACGCAAGACATACTCGCCGACGGCCAAGCGCGCCGTCGCGGCGGCATTCGCCGGTGCGCTGGCACTGTCGTTCGGCGGACTGACGGTGGTGCCAAACGACGCTGCCTCGCAGCTGCTGGCCGCACCGTCCAGCGTCAGCGGCGCCTGGGGCGACCTGCCCCTGCAGGGCGGCGACGGCGGCGACAACGGCAACAACAGCGGCGGCGGCGGCGGCACCGGCGGCAGCAGCGGTAACGGCGGAGCCGGCACCGGTGCAGGCGCCGGTGGACCGGGTACCGGCGGCGGCGGGGCCGGCGGCACCGGTGCCGGCGGGGCCGGTGCCGGAGGCGATGCCACAAGCGGTGGCGGCACCGGCGGCGCAGCGGCCGGTGGCGGCGCGGCGGGTGGCGCCGGCGGCTCCAGCGGCAGCAGCGCCGGCGGCAGTAGCGGCAATGCCAACGGCGGCGACGGCGGCAGCGCCGGCAATGCCAACGGCGGCGCGGGCGGGGCCGGCGGCACCAGCGGCGATGCAACCAGCGGTTCCGGCTCCAGCACCGGCGGCGCCGGAACGGGTGGCGCAGGCGGAAACAGCATCGGTGGTGCCGGTGGACCGGCCACCGGCGGTGCGGGCGGCAACGCCGGTAACGGCGGCGCCGGCGGCGCGGGCGGTAACGGCGGCGGCGGCAACGGCAGCCCCGGCGGCGCCGGCGGTGCGGGCGGCTCGGGCGGCCCGGGTGGTGCGGGCGGTAATGCCTCATCCAACGGCGGCGCCGGCGGCGACGCCAACGGCGGCGCGGGCACCGGCGGTGCGGGCGGCGACGTCACGACCGGGGCGGCGACCAGCGGTGACGCCAGCGGCGGCGCAGGCGGCGCGGGTGGGAATCCCACCGCGGGCGCGGGCGGTGCAGGTGGCAACACCAACGGCGGTGACGGTGGCGACACCGGCGACGGCGGCGCGGGTGGCGGAGCGACCGGCGGCGACGCCACCGGTGGCGACGGCACCAGCGGTGGCGCCACCGGCGGCGACGGCTCCGGCGGCAACGGCGCCGGTGGATCGGGTGCCGGTGGTGACGGCGACGGTGGCAACGGCACCGGAACCGGGACCGGCGGGGACACCAATGCCGGCAACGCCGGTGGCACCTCCAATGGTGGTTCGGCCAACAGCAATTCGAACAGCGCGTCGTCGTCGAACCTGTTGTCGAACTTCCTCAACGGGTTCTTCAGCCTCTTCGGCTTCGGTGGTGGCGACAGCGGCGCCAGCGCCGAGGGTGGCAACACCGGCGGCGGGTCCACCAACCCGTTCGCCGCACTGATCGAGGCGTTCACCAGCTTCCTGCCCTTCTAGGACAGCGCAGTTGGTGAGATGAACTGATCGAACGCCAGTAGGAAGTGGCGTCTCCCGTCAATCGGGAGGCGCCACTTTCGCGTTGTTCGGGCGCGAATCCGGAAGCGCTGGTCGTCTGCGAGCCGTGACGAGGTGCACAGCCGCGGCCGCCGCGAACAGCCCCGCCCCCACCGCGATCGTCGCTGGACTCAAATAGAGCAGGCAAGCGGCCGCGGGAGCGCACAACAGCCGCTCGGGCCATCCAGCCCTGCGGGTCATCCAGCCGCCCGTCACCACGGCCAGCGCCGCGACCGCGAGCGCTCCGACCGCAGCCGTCCACACCATGTCCCCGAACGAGCGCAGGCCGAGCAGCCCTTCCCCGGACTCGGTGAGCACGAACGCAAATGGGACCAGGAAGGCCGGCAGGGTGTACTTCCACGTCTGCCACATCGTCGCGACCACCCGCCCACCGGTGATCGCCGATGCGGCGACCGCCGCCAGCGCCGTCGGAGGCGTCACCTCCGAAAGCACTGCGAAGTAGAACACGAACATCGCCGCGGCGGGCGCGGCGACGCCGAGATCCTGGAGCGCCGGCCCGACGATCACCCAGGCGATCACGAACGAAGCCGTGACGGGGACCGCCAGCCCGAGCACCGATACCGCGACCGCAGCGAAGATCGCGGTGAAAATCAGCACAGCTGTTGGGTTTTCGCTGATCGACCGGGCGGTGTTCACGAGTATCGAGTTGAGTTGCAAGCCCAGCCCGGTGCGGGTGATCATCGCCGCAATGACACCGGCCGCCGCGCACACCGCGGCCACCGACAACACGCCGCGGACCCCGGTGGCCAACGCGTTGTAGAGCTTCGCGGGGGTGAGGCGGTGCTCGGAATCGAGGTAGGACAACACGATCTGGACAGCGGTGGCGTACACGACCGCCCGCATCGCCGACACGTCCATCGCCAGGAACACCACGATCGTCGCCAACGAGATCAGGTGGTAGCCGAACCTGCCGAGCAGGCGCCACGCGGATCGCGACGTGTCGGGCTCGACCTCGGACGTGGCGTAACGGCGGGCGTCGATCTCCACCGCCAGCAGAATTCCCAAGTAGTACAGGATCGTCGGGACGACCGCCCACACCAGCACGGTCAGGTACGGCACGCCGAGGTACTCCGCGATGATGAACGCCGCGGCGCCCAGCGTCGGCGGCGACAGGATCGCGCCGATGCCCGCGGCGGCCAGCATGCCGCCCGCGTTCTCGCTCGGGTACCCGGCGCGGCGCAGCACCGGCCAGGTGACGGTGCCGAGGCTCACCGTGGTGGCGGTGCCCGAACCCGACACGCTGCCGAGCAGGAAACCCGCGAGGGTGACCGTCCTTCCGGGTGCCGCACGGGACCGGCGGAACGCCGCGAACGACAGGTCGATGAAGAACTTGCTGGCGCCCGACGCATCGAGCACGGCTCCGTAGATGGTGAACAACACGATGTATGTGGCGGCCACGTCGAGCGGCACACCGTACAGTCCCGTCGACTGAAGGAACGACGCGCTGATGATCTGGTCCCAGTCCACCCCGGCATGCGCGATCGCCGCGCCCTGCGGGAGGTATCCGCCGTAGTAGGCGTAGGCCAGCGCGAGCAGCAGGACCAACGGCAGCGCGGCCCCGGTGGTCCGTCGGCACGCCTCGAGGACGAGCAGCAGCACGATCGTCCCGACGACGATGTCGACCATCCCCGGCGTGGCCTGCCTGCTCAGGAACTCGTCGAATCCGCCTCCGCCGTCGCCGATTTCGAGCGGAAGAACCGGATACAGGCAGGCCAGCAACGCGACCGCGGCCAGCAACCAGTCGACCGGTCCCGGGTTCGGCCGCGGTTCGGCGGAGTTGCGGCGCAGCCGCAGCCCGGACCGGTAACACAGCAGTGTCAACGGCAACACCGCCGCCAGGAACAGGATCAGCGAGACCTGGTTGCCCTGCGCGAGCGGGAAGAACACCTGATAGATCGCGAACACCGCGATCGCGACGCAGCACGCGCGGACCAGCACGGCAACCCAGCCGCTCAGTTGGCGGGCCGGCTTCTCATCCTCGTAGGTCGCCGACGCCTGGGCGACCGGGATTTCCCGGTCGTCCTCGCGTTGCGTCCCGGTCAGCTCGCCGCGCCGAGTTCGTCGAGCGCCTTCTGCGCGCCGGGATGCAGCGGCACCGGGTCCGTCTGGCGGGCGTTCTCCAGCGTGATCCCCTCGGCCGCCTTGTTGGCCTTGACGAGCGCGTCCTTGTGGTCGTAGAGCGCCTTGGTGAGCACGCAGGCGGTGTTGCCGTCCATATCGTCCTTGACGAGAAGGAGATTCGGCACCACGACAGTCGGCACGTCGGCCGGCGTCTGATAGATGTTGGCCGGGATGACGCCGCGTTCGTAGATCGGGTTGATCTGCTGGAGTTTGGTCAGCGTGTCGGTCACGTCGAGGAACTTGACGTTGCCGCGCTGGCTGACGAACAGGTCGGTGACGCCGCCGGTGGGCAGGCCGCCAGACCAGAACATCGCATCGATCGAGCCGTCCTTCATGCCCTCGACGGTCTTGCCGAGTTCGGTGCGCTGCGCCGCGATGTCGGTGGCTGGGTCGAGACCGGCCGCCTCGAGCATGCGGTTGGCGATGACCTCCGTGCCCGAGTTCGGCGAGCCCGTGGAGACCCGCTTACCGCGCATCTCGGCGATCGAGTTGATCCCGGCGTCCGCGCGGGCGATGACCTGGGTGTAGTTCGGGTAGAGCCGGGTGAGCGCGGCGATCGGCTGCTTGCCGTCGAAGGAGCCCATACCGTTGACGGCGTCGGCTGCCGTGTCGGCGAGCGAGAACGCGACCTGGTGGGTGCCTGCGACGAGTTGCTGGATGTTCTGCAGCGACGCCGACGTCTCGGCGGCGGTGGCCCGCAACTTGCCTCCGCTCTGCTGACTGATCGCTTCGCCGTACGCGCCGCCGAGCACGTAGTACACCCCGGTGGTGTTGCCGGTGGCGATGCTGATCCTGGCGTCGGAGGTGACCTCGCAGGAGGTCGGCTCGGCCGCCGCCGGCCCGTCGTCTCCGCCTCGTTGACCGCCACAACCGGCCAGCACCAACAACATTGCGCCGAGTACGGCGCCGATCCCGTGCCGTTTCACGGCTCCATCATGGAGGGCCGCGCGCTGCCGCATCGGCGTTTTCACCCACTTCGTCCGGTCTGCGTCGTACCGTGGGCGGGCACGCATCGGGGCGACGGACGGAGTGGCGATGCGCAGTTCTTCGACGCAGCGAATTCTGCGGATCACCATCGCCGCGGTCAGCGCGGTGCTCCTTGTCCTCGTCGGCGCGGTGCCGTCGTGGGCGATGACGCTGACGTTCGTGCGGCACGCCGAATCGTTGGCCAACGCCGCCGGCGTCATCGACACGTCGGTGCCCGGGCCGGGTCTGAGCCCGCTCGGCGAGCAGCAGGCCCTGGACGCGGCCGCCGCACTCGTCGGCAATGGCTACGACGGCATCTACGTCTCGTCGATGCTGCGCACCCAGCAGACCGCGCAACCGCTGCTCGACCTGTTGCCCGGTTCGGCCTACCAGGTCCTGCCCGGGCTGCGCGAGATCAACGCGGGCATCTTCGAGGGTGCTTCCGAGGACGAAGGGCTGGGCCGCCTCGGCTACGCGCTCGCGCCGGCCGCATGGATGTTGGGCGCCCGCTTCCTGCCGGTGCTCGGCGGTGAAGACGGAAACGCGTTCGACGCCAGGGTCGATGGCGCGATCAAGCAGATCGCCGACAACGGCGACGAGAACGCCGTCGCGTTCTCCCACGGCGCCACGATCATGTTCTGGGTGATGATGAACGTCGACAACCCCGATCTGGGCCTGCTGCTCAGCCACCAGTTGAACAACACCGAGGCGGTCGTCATCGAGGGTAGTCCGGAGGAGGGTTGGACACTGGTCAGCTGGGCCGGACGACCGGTCGCCGCCGACCCCTCGCTGCCCACCAAGCTGTTCGTAAACGTTCGGGACCTGGTGGTGGCGCCGCAGACCGCGCTCTACAACGTCGGGCGGGCATTGGCCTCAGGTGATGTCGCGGCGTTGGCAAATGCGGTGCGCGACGGCATCTTCGACGTCACCCGGGCAGTGGTGCGGTTCGTCCCGGACACGGTTCACGACATCGTCGACTCGTTCGGCGGGTCCGCGCCGGCACTAACCCAAGAACCCGATACCACGACGGCTGACGTCGCACCCGACACTGCGGAAGCGCCCGACGTCGCACCGCTCGCCAAGCGCGGAAAACGCGACGGTGCAAGCGATCTCACCGACGGAAACAAGGTTGTCCCTGGCGACAAGGTGACCGATGCCGCGGCATCCGCGGACGCGGAAGACGAGGCGGCCGACGCGGAACTGGTCGAGGAAGCGGAGCCGGCCGAAGATGCGGAGCCGGCGGAGGACGACGCGCCCGCCGCTGGCGACGTCGACGCACCGGCCGACGAGGACACCGACACCGATACCGCCTCCGAGCCGGAAGCGGCATAGGCGCGAAATTCGCGCCATGAGGTGCCGGCTACGCGTGGGAAAATAGCGAGGTGAGTGTGCTCGCGGCGTTCCTGTCGACGTGGTCGAACGCGCGCGCGACATTCGGCCAGAACGCCCCGCAGCCGGGCGCACAGTACGACAACAGCGGTACTCTCCTGCAGCTGCAGTCCGACCTGGGTTCGGCCGCGCCCGGCAGCAGGTGGACGGGCACCGCCGCGTCCGCCTACGACACGGTCAACACCGAGCATCGCCGCGTCATCGGGCGCATCGCCGAATTGGACCAGCGGCTCGGCGCGCAAGTCGACCGGTCCGCCGAGGTCGTCACCGCCGGGCGCGACCGGCTCGACGCGGTCCGCCAGTGGGTGCTCGCCGCCGCGGCCAGCGTGCCGCAGAACGCCGCCGGCGAGCGGATGCTGGTGCCGATCGTGCAAAAGGGCGTCGGCGACATCATCGACGTCGTCACGGCATCCAACAGCGAGCTCAATGCGATCGGCGCCCAGATCGGCCGCCTCGGCGAGGAATACCGGACGCTGAGCGATCAGAAGTTCGGCCGGGAGGGCGGACCGCAGTTCATCGGGCCCGAGGACGGCGATGGCAAAGGCGAGCCGGACAACGAGTACGAACAGGCTCTACGCGACGCCGGACTGCTCGACGGGCCGCCGCCCACCGGCTACTACCGTGAGTGGCTGGAAAACGCTGAGCGTCAGGGTGTTCCACCGGAGACCATCGTCGACATCGCCCGTAGGCACAACATCACCCCGGACAGTTTCACCGTGCTCGACGGCATGGAGAAGGTCACCGACCCGGACGGGAAGTCGTACTTCCTGATGCCTCCGGGCACCAGCGGTGAGGACGCCCGCAAGGCGGCGTTGATGACGTACATCCTCAACTGCGGCACCGACTACGGCGAGAACCCGCAGACCGACTTCCCGGAGACGCCGTACTCGGCCGACGAGGTGCAGCGCATCATCGACCGCCAGAACGCGAACGCCTGGAGCTACAACCGCGATGTCGACTTCGTGCACGACAACGGCGGGCGCCTGATGACGACACCGAACGGAATGCTGATGGGGTTGGGCGGCAACCAGTATCAAGACATGTTCAGCGAGGGCGGCGGCAGTACGTGGGGCGACATCTTCATGGTCAACATCGACGACCCGAGCGACCCGGCCCAGACCCTGCGCGACATGGTCGACGACGGTGTGATGTGGTATCCGACCGAAGGCGGTGAGGGCGCGCCGGGCAACAATCGCCTCGACCTCGACCGCATCCTGCACCACGAGGAGATCCACTCGCAGCAGTGGCAGCAGAAGGGCTATCTCGGTTTCATCGACGCCTACCTCACCGGCAAGCTCGTCGAGATCTTCACCGACCATCCGATGGAGAAGGACGCCGGTCTGTCCGACGGGGGGTATCAGTGATCCGCCTGGTGCTGGTCATCCTGGCGGTCTTCGGCGTCTCCGGCTGCCTCGTGCCCAGCGCGCCGGTGCCCGACGAGCCGTCGCTGCCAGTGGTGTTCGGGGCACGGGTGACCGATGGCCAGTTGCGCCTGTGGACCGGAACACCGTGCCGGCGCGTCGAACAAGTGATGGTGCGGTTCTCCCCCGGCCCTGGCGGCAGGCTGCAGTTGACGGCTCCACCCGACCGGGCCACCGAATTCGAGTTCCTGACGCTCGACGGCCCGTATCCCGGCGGCCTGGCCGTCACCGAACCGCTTGCAGATGGATTCGACTGGCGCGCAGCCAAAACCGTCTCGTTGACGGTGGAGCCCTCCGAGGGGGCGGGCACCACGGCGGCCGATATCGCCGAAATCGTCGACGGGTCGGCGCAGCACCCCGACGACAGCTACTACTTCGAGGGCGTCGGCTGGCTCAACCCCGAACAGGTCACCGAACAGAATGGCAAGTCACTGCTCACGATCTGCACCACGGACCCCGCATCCGAGCCCGAGCTGCCGGCGACCTTCGGGGCGCGGGTGACCGATGGAACACTCGAGATCGCGACGGGCACGCCGTGTGCCGAGACCAACGGGGTGTCGCTGTTCTTCCGCCCGACGGATCCCAACCGCAGCGACATCCAGCTGCGGATGTTCGTCCCCCACGGTTCGCCGCCGGTCGACTTCGACCGCCTCAGGCTCGGCGAAATTCCGCCGGGCATGAGGATCGACCGACCGTTGCCGGACGGATTCGACTGGCACAGCATGGAATCGGTCCAACTGTCGATCCATCGGCCCGACTACCACCGGGACACGCGCGTCGACCTGGCCGAGGTGATCAGGGGTTCTGCGGAGCACCCCGCCGACATGTACTACTTCCAGGGCGCCGGCTGGCTCGATCTTGCGCAGGCCGCCGAACAGGACGGCAAGACGTACCTGAGCGCGTGCCGCGAATAGCTCAGGCCCCGAAGACCGGCAACGGGGTCCGCGACTTTTCGAGCAGGTCGCTGACGACCGGGCCCAGTTCGGCCGGGTCCCAGCGCGCGCCCTTGTCGGCTTCGGCACCGCGTGCCCAGCCCTCGGCGACCCGGATGATGCCGCCTTCGACCTCGAACACCCGGCCGGTAATCTCGCGGGACTCGACGCTGCCCAACCACACCACCAGCGGTGAGATGTTCTGCGGCGCCATCGCGTCGAAGTCCTGGCCCTGGGTCGACATCATCTCGGCGAACACCGTCTCGGTCATCCGGGTCCGCGCCGACGGGGCGATCGCGTTGACCGTGACGCCGTAGCGGCCCATCTCGGCGGCCGCCACCAACGTCATCGCCGCGATGCCGGCCTTGGCGGCGCTGTAATTCGCCTGTCCCACACTGCCTTGCAGGCCCGCTCCGGAACTGGTGTTGATGATCCGCGCGTCGACCGTGTTGCCCGCCTTGGACTGGGCCCGCCAGTACGCCGCCGCGTGCCGCATGGTCGCGAAGTGCCCTTTGAGGTGCACGGCGATGACGGCGTCGAACTCCTCTTCGCTGGTGTTGGCGAACATCCGGTCGCGCACGATGCCGGCGTTGTTCACCAGCACGTCGAGCCCGCCGAACGTGTCGACCGCGGCTTGGATCAGGCCCTCGGCCTGGGCCCAGTCGGCGACGTTGGCGCCGTTGGCGACGGCCTCGCCACCGGCAGCGGTGATTTCGTCGACGACGCTCTGCGCGGCGCTGCCGCCACCGGCCGGTGATCCGTCCAGGCCGACGCCGATGTCGTTGACGACGACGCGGGCGCCTTCGGCGGCGAAGGCCAGCGCATGAGCGCGGCCGATGCCGCCGCCCGATCCCGTCACGATGACCACACGGCCGTCGAGCAGTCCCATATCCGTTGTCTCCTCGGTTGTTTGAGTTCGCGCGCTATTTGATGTCGGCGGTGGTGGTGGCCAGGTAGTGCGGTGGTTCGCCGCCGCCGTGTACCTCGAGCGACGCCCCGCTGATGTAGGACGCCGCGTCCGACGCCAGAAACGCTGCTGCCCAGCCGACGTCGGCCGGATTGGCCAGTCGGCCCAGCGGCACGTTCTTCGAGATCGCGGCGATCGAGTCGGCGTCGCCGTAGAACAGTTCGGACTGCTCGGTCTCGACCATGCCGACCACGACCGAGTTGATCCGCACCTTGGGTGCCCACTCGACGGCCAACGTCGATGTGAGGCTTTCGATCCCGGCCTTCGCCGCGCCGTAGGGCGCCGTGCCCGGTGTCGGCCTGCGACCGCTGACGCTGGCGATGTTGATGATCGACCCGCCCCGGTCCTGCTGCTGCATCACCGCGTTGGCATGCGTCGACACCGACAGCGGACCGAGCAGATTCAACTCGACGATCTTGCGGCTGAACTTCGCCGACGACTCCGCGGCCAGAACGTAGGGCGAGCCGCCCGCATTGTTGACGACGACGTCCAGGCGACCGTGGCGTTCGGTGACGGCGTTGATCATCGCGGCCACCGCGTCGTCGTCGCGCACATCGCAGGAGTGGAACTCGTAGGGCAGCCCGTCGACCGGCCTGCGGGCGCACGTCACGACGGTGGCGCCCTGATCGGCGAACACCGCACTGATGCCCGCGCCGACGCCGCGGACCCCGCCGGTCACCAGAACCACCCGGTCCTTGAGCGCGAGGTTTATCTCTGGGGTGTCGGTCACTGTGCTAGCGTACCAAGCAAGTGCTTGCTTTCCTACCGGACCCAGGAAGTGCCATGACCATCACCTCTGCCGTCACCGAACCGGGCATCGTCTCGGTCACCGTGGACTATCCGCCGGTCAACGCGATTCCGTCGCGCGGCTGGTTCGAACTGGCCGACGCGATCACCGCCGCCGGGCGCGACTACAGCACCCACGTGGTGATCTTGCGGGCCGAGGGCCGCGGCTTCAACGCCGGCGTCGACATCAAGGAGATGCAGAACACCGAGGGCTTCACCGCGCTCATCGACGCCAACCGCGGCTGCTTCGAGGCGTTCCGCGCGGTGTATGAGTGCGCGGTGCCCGTCGTCGCGGCGGTGAACGGCTTCTGCGTCGGCGGCGGTATCGGGCTGGTCGGCAACGCCGACGTGATCGTCGCCTCCGACGACGCGAAGTTCGGGCTGCCCGAGGTCGAACGCGGCGCGCTCGGTGCGGCCACCCACCTGTCCCGGCTGGTGCCGCAGCACATGATGCGACGGCTGTTCTTCACCGCGGCCACCGTCTCCGCCGACACCCTGCACCACTTCGGTTCGGTGCACGAGGTGGTCCCGCGCGCCGAACTCGACGAGGCGGCGTTGCGTGTCGCCCGCGACATCGCCGCCAAGGACACGCGGGTCATCCGCGCCGCGAAGGAGGCACTGAACTTCATCGACGTGCAGCCCGTCAACGCGCGGTACCGCATGGAGCAGGGCTTCACGTTCGAACTGAACCTCGCGGGCGTGTCCGATGAGCACCGTGACGCGTTCGCCGGGACGGAGAAGGGAAAGCAGTGAGCGACAAGCGAACAACTCTGGACGAGGCGGTCGCCTCGATCCGCAGCGGCATGACCATCGGCATCGGTGGCTGGGGTTCGCGACGCAAACCGATGGCGTTCGTACGGGCCCTGCTGCGTACCGACGTCACCGACCTGACCGTCGTCACCTACGGCGGGCCCGACCTCGGGCTGTTGTGCTCGGCGGGCAAGGTCAAGCGCGTCTACTACGGCTTCGTGTCGCTGGACTCTCCGCCGTTCTACGACCCGTGGTTTGCCAAGGCCCGGACCAGCGGCGCGCTCGAGGCCCGCGAGATGGACGAGGGCATGCTGCGGTGCGGCCTGCAGGCGGCCGCCCAGCGGTTGCCGTTCCTGCCGATCCGCGCCGGGCTCGGCAGCGACGTGCGCGCGTTCTGGGGCGACGAGCTCAAGACGGTCAAATCCCCGTACGACGACCAGGAACTCGTCGCCATGCCGGCACTGAACCTGGACGCGGCATTCGTGCACATGAACCTCGGCGACGAGCGCGGCAACGCCGCCTACACCGGCATCGATCCCTACTTCGACGACCTCTACCTGATGGCCGCCGAACAGCGGTTCCTGTCGGTGGAGAAGGTGGTCTCCACCGAGGAACTGGTCAAATCGGTGCCCCCGCAGGCCCTTCTGATCAACCGGATGATGGTCGACAGCGTCGTCGAGGCCCCGGGTGGCGCGCACTTCACCACCGCCGAACCCGACTACCGCCGTGACGAGAAGTTTCAGCGCCACTACGCAGAGGCGGCCAAGGACGACGCGACGTGGCAGGAGTTCGTCCAGACCTATCTGTCCGGAACCGAGGCGGATTACCAAGCGGCCGTTCGCAAGTTTGGAGAGCAGCAGTGATGTCCGTGTCCCGCGCCGAGGTGTGCGCTGTCGCATGTGCCGAACTGTTCCGCGACGCCGGGGAGATCATGGTCAGCCCGATGGCGACCATGGTGTCGATCGGCGCAAGGCTGGCCCGGCTGACGTTTTCCCCCGACATCCTGCTGACCGACGGTGAGGCGCGGCTGCTCGCCGACACACCGGCTCTCGGTGCTGCCGGTGCCATCGAGGGATGGATGCCGTTCGGCCGGGTGTTCGAGACGCTGGCCTGGGGCCGGCGCCATGTCGTCATGGGCGCCAACCAGATCGACCGCTACGGTAACCAGAACCTGTCGGCGTTCGGGCCGTTGCAGCAACCGACCCGGCAGATGTTCGGCGTGCGCGGTGCCCCCGGCAACACCATCAACCACGCCACCAGTTACTGGGTGGGCAACCACTCCAAGCGGGTGTTCGGCGACTCGGTCGACGTGGTGTCGGGAATCGGCTGGGACAAGGTCGATCCCGCCAACCCGGCATACCGGTTCGTCAACGTCTACCGGGTGGTGACCAACCTCGGTGTGTTCGACTTCAACGGCCCCGACCACCAGATGCGCGCGGTGTCGCTGCATCCCGGCGTCGAGGCCGAGCAGGTCGCCGAGAACACGTCGTTCGAGGTGCACGGGCTGGAGTCGGCAGAACAGACCCGGCTGCCCACCGAGGCCGAGCAGAAACTGATCCGCGACGTCATCGATCCCAAGGGACTGCGGGACAAGGAAATACGGTGAGTACTCCGGCCAAGCCCAAGCTGCGTACACCGCTGACTGAGCTCGTCGGCATCGAGCATCCGGTGGTCCAGACCGGCATGGGCTGGGTCGCGGGCGCGCGGTTGGTCTCGGCGACCTCCAACGCCGGCGGCCTCGGCATCCTGGCGTCGGCGACGATGACGCTCGAGGAACTGCAGACCGCGGTCACGAAGGTCAGGAGCGCGACCGACAAGCCGTTCGGGATCAACATCCGCGCCGACGCCGGTGACGCGAACGAACGTATCGATCTGCTCATCCGCGAAGGGGTGAAGGTCGCGTCGTTCGCGTTGGCGCCGAAGCCGGACCTGATCGCGAAGCTCAAAGAGGCCGGGGTCGTGGTGATTCCGTCGGTCGGCCTGGCCAAGCACGCCAAGAAGGTGGCCGGCTGGGGCGCCGACGCCGTGATCGTCCAGGGCGGTGAAGGTGGCGGACACACCGGCCCGATCGCGACGACGCTGCTGCTGCCCTCGGTGCTCGACGCGGTCGACATCCCGGTCGTGGCGGCCGGCGGCTTCTTCGACGGCCGCGGACTCGCCGCCGCGCTGTCCTATGGCGCCGCCGGTGTCGCGATGGGCACCCGTTTCCTGCTGACCTCCGATTCGACGGTGCCCGAGGCTGTCAAGCGCCGCTACCTCGAATCGGGACTGGACGGGACGGTCGTTTCCACACGCGTGGACGGCATGCCGCACCGCGTGCTGCGCACCGGACTGGTCGAGAAGCTGGAGAGCGGATCTCGACTGCGTGGCTTCAGCGCGGCCGTTCGCAACGCCCAGAAGTTCAAGAAGATGTCGGGCATGACCTGGCAGTCGATGATCCGCGACGGCCTCGAGATGCGGCACGGCAAGGAGCTGACCTGGTCGCAGGTGGTGATGGCCGCCAATACGCCGATGCTGCTGAAGGCGGGGCTGGTCGAGGGCAACACCGACGCCGGAGTGTTGGCGTCGGGCCAGGTCGCAGGCATCCTCGATGATCTGCCATCGTGCGCTGAGCTCATCGACTCGATCGTCGCGGATGCGGTTGCCCGACTGCAGCGGGCCGCCGGCTATATCGGATAAAGGAAATACCTTAAATTCGACATAATGAAGCTATGATCTTCATATGTCGGAAGTGAAGCTGTCCGCTTCATCCACAGTGGCGACGCTGATCGGTGACGTCGTCGGATCCCGCCACGTCGCCGACCGGTCCGCTGTCCACCTGGACCTCAACCGCGCTCTGGCCGGCGTCGGCTCGGCCGCCGTCGATCCCCCCGCGTTCACTGTGGGCGACGAATTCCAAGGCACCTATCCGACCGTCGGACGAGCACTCGAGGCCGCACTGGCCATCCGGTTGGCGGTCGCGCCGGGCGTCGACGTGCGGTTCGGCATCGGGTGGGGCGCGGTGACAATGCTCGACCCCGTCGCCGGCATCCAGGACGGGCCGGGATGGTGGGCGGCGCGCGAGGCCATCGAGTGGACGGCGGCCACCCAGCGCCAACCAGGGATGGCGCTCGTGCGCACAGCATTCCGGTCCGGCGACGACACCCGCCGCGACGTCGACGCGATCAACGCCGCGCTGATGTGTCGGGACCATCTGCTTGGATCGCTCGATGACCGTTCGATACGGATTGTGAAGGGACTGTTGACCGGTACGAGCAAGAAGGACATCGCCGCGGCCGAAGGGGTCAGCGCCTCGGCGGTGTCGCAACGCGCGGGCCGCGACGGGCTCGACCTGATCATCACCGCCTCGCAGGCGTTGGGCAGGGTGCCGTGAGCGCGCTGGCGGTGCTGCTGATCGCGGTCGGGGTCGCCGACATCGCCCGCCGGGTGGCCGAGCGGATCTGGTTGCCGGTGGCGATCGTGCCGGTGGTCGTCATCGGCTGTGCCGCGCTGGCCGGATTGTGGCGGCCGGGCGATGTCGCGTTATTGGCGGTCGCAGTCGCGGCGGGCGTCGGGTGGGTGGTGCTGTGCGCGCGTGCCGAGCGCTCGGGCGGTAAGGAGCTGGCGCCGCTGCTGGTGTTCGGCGGTGCGGTCGGCGCGCTGATCGTGATGTCGGGGTGGAGTTCTGACGTGGCAGGGGTGGTGGCGCGCTGGCCGGAGTGGACGGGGATTGCCGTGTCTGCCGACCGGCTGCTGATGATCGTCGGCGTGATGCTGATGCAGTTGGTCACCGGCAACCAGTTGGTGCGCCTGGTGCTCGGCTCGGTCGGCGCGGTCAAGCCGGCGGGTGAACCGCAACCGTCGGACAAGCTCAAGGGCGGCAGGCTCCTCGGGCCGATGGAGCGGGTGCTGATCCTCGGCCTCGGACTGGCCGGGCAACTGGCGGCCGCGACGGCCGTCGTCGCCGCCAAGAGCATCATCCGCTTCCCCGAGATCAACGCCCAGAAGGCGCGAGAGAACGGGCATATCGGCATCGACGACGTGACCGAGTACTTCCTGGTCGGCAGCTTCGCGAGCTGGATCGTCGCGCTCGGCGGGCTCGCTCTCGCACACTGAACGGTAAGCCTTTCCATTCCCCGAAATTCGGCCCTCCGCTTTCCTACACTCGGCCCATGAAGACGAACGCCGCAGTGCTGTGGGGCCTCAACGAACCGTGGAGCATCGAGGAGATCGACCTCGACGGGCCCAAGGAGGGCGAGGTCCTCGTGCAGTTCGAGGCGACGGGGCTGTGCCATTCGGACCATCACGTCGTCACCGGTGACTTCGCCGGAGTACCGCTGCCGATCATCGGCGGCCACGAGGGTGCGGGCGTGGTCGCCGACGTCGGTCCCGGGGTGCGCGACCTGAAAGTCGGTGACCACGTGGTCACGTCGTTCCTGCCGGCCTGCGGACGCTGCCGGTGGTGCGCGAGCGGGCACCAGAACCTCTGCGACCTGGGCGCTTTGATCCTGGTGGGGTTGCAGGCCGACGGGACCTACCGGCGCAAGGTCGCGGGCAAAGACGTCGGAATATTGTCCGGGGTCGGCAGCTTCTCGCAGTACGGCACGCTGTCGGAGGCGTCGGTGGTCAAGATCGACGACGACCTGCCGCTGGCGCGGGCCTGCCTACTGGGGTGCGGAGTGATGACGGGCTGGGGTTCGGCCGTCAACAGCGCCGATGTCAGCCCCGGCGACACGGTGGTGATCATCGGCTGCGGCGGTATCGGCAGCGGTGCGATCCAGGGCGCGCGGCTCGCCGGCGCCGAGCACATCGTCGTCGTCGATCTGGTGGAGGCCAAGCGCGACAAGGCTTTCGAGTTCGGCGCCACCCATTTCGTGACGTCGATGCCCGAGGCCATGGAACTGGTGGGCGAACTCACCCGCGGCGTGATGGCCGACTCGGCGTTGCTGACCATGGGCGTGCTCGAAGGCCGGATGATCGACGAGGCGCTCAACATCATCCGCAAGGGCGGCGCGGTGGTGATGACCGCGATCGCGTCGATGGCCGACGTGACGCCGACGCTGTCGATGGCGATGATGACGCTGTTCCAGAAACGGCTACTGGGCAGCCTCTACGGCGAGGCGAACCCGCGCGCCGACATCCCGCGACTGCTCAACCTGTACCGCGACGGCAAGCTGCTACTCGATGAAACAGTCACCGCCGAGTACAAGCTGAACGACATCAACGAGGGCTATGACGACATGCTCGCGGGACGCAACATCCGGGGCGTGATCATCCACGACCACTAGCGCGAGCGACTAGGTCAGAGGCGCTCGATGATCGTGACGTTGGCGGTGCCGCCGCCCTCGCACATCGTCTGCAGACCGTAGCGACCGCCGGTGCGCTCCAAGGTGTTCAGCATCGTGGCGAACAGCTTGGCGCCGGTCGCGCCGAGGGGATGGCCGAGCGCGATCGCGCCGCCGTTCGGGTTGACCTTCGCGGGGTCGGCACCGGTCTCCTTCAGCCACGCCATCACCACGGGCGCGAACGCCTCGTTGATCTCGACGGTGTCGATGTCGTCGATCGACAGGCCGGTCTTCTTCAGCGCGTACTCGGTGGCGGGGATCGGGCCGGTCAGCATGAACACCGGATCGGCGCCGCGGGCGCTGATGTGGTGGATACGGGCGCGCGGCTTGAGGCCGTGTTCCTTGACGGCCTGCTCGGACGCGAGCAGGACCGCGCTCGCGCCGTCGGAGATTTGGCTGGCCATCGCCGCAGTCAGCCGGCCACCTTCGGAAAGCGTCTTCAACCCGGCCATCTTCTCCAGCGACGTGTCGCGCGGCCCTTCGTCGGTGACGAAGGTGCCGCCGTCGACCTCGACGGGAATGATCTCGTTCTCGAAGTAGCCCGAACGGATGGCCTCTTGGGCACGCTGGTGGCTGGTCAGCGAGAACTGCTCCATCTCCTCGCGCGAGATACCCCACTTCTCGGCGATGAGTTCGGCGCCGCGGAACTGGGAGATCTCCTGGTCGCCGTAGCGGTGCAGCCAGCTCTTGGATTCGTTGGTCGGCGAGGTGAACCCGAACTGCTCGGCCACCGTCATCGCCGAGCTGATCGGGATCTGGCTCATGTTCTGCATGCCGCCGGCCACGATCAGATCGGCGGTGCCGGACATGATCGCTTGTGCGCCAAAGGAAATGGCCTGCTGGCTGGAGCCGCACTGCCGGTCGACAGTGACGCCGGGCACCTCTTCGGGGAAGCCGGCGGCCAACCACGAGAGCCGGGCGATGTTGCCGGCCTGCGGCCCGATCGTGTCGAGGCAGCCGGCGATGACGTCATCGACCGCGCCCGGGTCGACGTCGTTGCGCTCGAACAGCCCGCGCCACCCGACAGCGCCGAGGTCGACGGGGTGGACACCGGCCAGCGAGCCGTTGCGTTTGCCGACGGCGGTGCGCACGGCGTCGATGACATAGGCCTCAGGCATTAGCGGTCCTTCTCTCTTGTGATGCCACCTAGAACGATAGCGAGGTATTGACGGCCGACTTCCTCGGCCGTGAGCGGTCCGCCGGGCTGATACCAGCGAACCGAAACCCAAGTGGTGTCGCGGATGAAGCGGTACACCAGGTCGACGTCGATGTCGGGCCGGAAATAGCCTTCCTCGACGCCCTGGTCGAGCAGGTCCAGCCACATCTTGCGCTGCTGCTGATTGCGCTCGTCCACGTAAGAGAACCGCTCCTGGTCCGACAGCCGCTTGGCCTCATCCTGGTAGATCACGACCTGGGCGTGCCGGTGCTCGATCGCCTCGAACGACGCCATGAACAGGCCCTTGAGGCGCTCCAGCGGATTCGGTTCGGTGTCGACGATCTCCTGGTAGCGGGCGAACAGCCAGTCCAGGAAGTTGCGCAGCACCTCGTCGACCATCTCCTCCTTGGAGGAGAAGTGGTGATACAGGCTGCCGGACAGGATGCCCGCGGAGTCGGCGATGTCGCGGACCGTCGTCGCGCGCAGGCCACGCTCGGCGAACATCGTCGCGGCGAGCTCCAACAGCTCGTCGCGTCGGCTCACCGATTGCTTCTGTGGCACCTCACCCACCGATACAGGGTATCAACCAAGCGCTTGCTCGGCCACGTCCTGACCGCCCGGTTCGAGTTTTCGGTACACATGAGCGGTGACCGACGACTCCCCCGGATTCTGGCGCCGACTCTCCCGGCGCACCAAGATCGTCATCATCGTCGACCTGGTCGTGCTGGCGGTCGTCCTCGGGGCGGCGGTGATCTTCCTCGGCGATCCGTGGTCAAAGTCGTCGACGTCGGATGCCGCCTCGACGACCAGCACCACGACGACGGCCCCTGAGTCACCGCTGCGGACCACCTACGGGCTCGCGTGGATCGTCGCGGCTTGCGGCGGGGCGATGACGCTGCAGGATCTGCCGAACTCACCGCTGCCACAGGCACAGGATTACGCGGTGTGCCTGGCTCCCGGGAGCGGCGCCTCGATCGTCATCGGGACGTACCGGAACAGATCCGAGCTTGACGAAGACGTCGCCGACCTGAAAGTCGCACACCGTATGGCGACAAACACCGACGACCACGGCAACGCCTGGCTGGTGGTCGTCGAGGGCGACAGCGTTGCGCCGCTACAACCCCTGCAGCGATACGGCTTTCAAGTTCAGTGACGCCGAAATTGGTGCGATGGGCAGCGAACAGCGATAGGTAGGCTCTGATCCGAAGATCGGAGGGTCAATGTACGTCGATACCGACATGCTGCGCATGGGTGCCGATTTCTCGAAGAGCGCCGGCGAAATCGTCAAGCGGGGCGCCGAGCAGTTCGCATCGACGACGGTGCCCTCCGGAATCTTCGGCGACTTCGACGCGGCCAATGACTTCCACAGCGCCCTGGGCCGTGCGCATGAGGCACAGTCCGCGCTGATGGGGTCCCACCGCGACAAGCTGGACAGCTTGGCCACCAAGGCCGATGTCGGGGCCGCGGCGTTCGTCAGACAGGACGAGGCCGGTGAAGCCGCGATATGCGCGGCGGGCGACGACATCGTCTGACCGCTCATGACGGTCGACCTCAAACACCTCGACGTCGGTGAGCTGACCGGGTCTGCCGGGGGCGATCCGTGGCGGGTGAACCGCACGATGCAAAGCGGCTCGCCCGGCGAGATCAGCGAGCTGGCGACGGCGTTCTACAACGCCGCCGCATGTACCACCGAGACCAGCAACGAATTCGCCGCGGCCCAGCAGCGTTTCGCGGCAGCCTGGGACCGCCAGGACGGCGGCGGACATCCGATCAATGACTCGGCCGAGGTCAAACGCGCTACGGAGTCACTGAAACTCAACGACGAGCAGATTGGCCGCATCGCCGTCGATCTGCAGAACGTCTCCGCGTCACTAGCCGAAGCGCAGCGCAGCGGCGACATCGCGATCTCCAACCTCGAGGCGGCGCTCAAATGGCTCGACAACCAGATCGACTATGAACTCGCGCTCGCTGCCGCCAATGGCGAGGAAGCCGACGTCTCCGAACTCAAGCAGGCGACCTTCGACAGAACACGCGAGGCACTCGATGCGGTGCAGGCGGTGCGCGACAGCTACGCCGAGCAGCTCGACAAGTCCCGCCTCGAGATGGCGGCCGAAGGGTACTCGCCTGATGCCACGAAGGGCAGCGAAGGGCAAGAAGAGGGCGGACCTGCGACGCAGGAGGCGAAGGCCGAGGCCGATCAGTACAGCAGCGGTCAGCGCGCTGCCGATCAGGCGCTGGTGAGTTCGCCGGGAGAGTGGACACCCGAGAAACAGGCTGCCGCAGCGAGATTGCGGGACTACGACATCATCAACGATCCGACGGCGAGCCTCGAACAGATGCGCTACGCCGGACAGCGGCTCGATGATTACCACACCGCCATCACTCCTGGCCCGCTCCCAAGAGATCCGGTCCTCGGCGGCGATGCCCGTACTCAGGCCCGCACCCGACTGGAAATACAGGCCAAGCTCGAGCAGGGGCTTCTCGGGGAAGCGCCCATGCCGCCGGACCAAGCCACCGCGATGATCAACCAAAGTGACGCACGGGCGCGGGAATTGGTGATCGCGCGTGTGCAGGAACGACTCGTACAGGCGGGGATGTCGCCGGAAGGCGCCGCCGCTGCAACCACGAGCATGGCCCATGGCGTGGTCCCGAAGGAACTCGCCGAGGCCGCGTCGGCCGCGGGCAAGCCTATTGCGGGCGGCAAGGAAGCCTTCAACTATTTCGCTCAGTCACTGCCCACAGGTGAACACTGGAAACCCGACGTGGCGACATTCTCGGTGAACGATGTTGAAGTGCTGAAGAAGATCGGCGGCAACTTGGGCTTCGCCGGTAACCTCATTGATGTCGGCGTGGGCCTGTAGGAATGGCAGACCGGCACACCAGGGGCGGAGGTCCTCGCCAAGACTGGCGGCAGCATGGGGGGAGCGCTCGCTCTTGGTGCGGTCGGCGCTCAGTTCGGTCTCGTCGCCGGACCGCCCGGCGCGTTCGTCGGAGCCTTTGTCCTCGGAACCGCTGGCGCAATCGGCGGTGAAGAAGCCGGAGAGCGGGTCTACAAGTGGCTTGCAGGGAGTTGAATGAACGACTTGTTCATGGTGATTGCGTTCATCGGTCTCGCGGCGGTCTTTTCAGCCCGACTGATGAACCCGAAGACCGGTCGGACCGTCTTCTGGGTGGCGACGACCGTCACATGCGCTTCCGTGTTCCTGATGGCATACCCGCCAGATCTCGGTGCCGGATTATTGATGGCGCTGGGAGTCGGGTTCTTCATCGTCGTCGCTGCCTACATCAACACCGAGTTGATAGTCGTTGGCGGAAAGACGTATTCGTTGTTCGCCGATCTCGATGGAGATGAGGACTACGGGGGCGGGCTGACCGCGACTAAAACATGGTGGCTCACAACGTTCGGGGTGACGATGGCCATCCTGATAGGGCTCACCTATTTCATCGATAGAGATTGGGTGTGGGCCCCGGTCGCCTCGGTCGTAGTCATAGCTTCCGCTGCCCTGTCGATCGGGTACCGCGACGCCTCGATGGACAAGCCCGTGGCCGCAGGTCAACGACTACAGTTCGGGGTCATTTCAGTGCTCACCGTAGGCGTCTTCACCCTCGCGTACCTCGGCGCTTACCAAACAAGCAGGCGCCGACTGCAGAACCGCCAGGCATACGGACGACATGGGAAACGGACGTAGCCGTCACGCCCGCTGGCTGGAAACCGAGATCACTTCTCCGGTAAGGTAACTGGAGTACTCACTGGCCAGAAACGCGATCGTGGCCGCGACCTCCCACGGCTCAGCGGCGCGGCCGAACGCCTCGCCTTCCGAAAGCCGGTCCAGCAGATCCGACGAGCTGGTCTTCTCGAGGAACTTGTGCCGTGCGATGCTCGGCGAGACCGCGTTGACCCGCACTCCGTATTCAACGGCCTCGACCGCGCTGCACCGCGTCAACGCCATCACCCCGGCCTTGGCCGCGGCGTAGTGCGACTGCGAATGCTGTGCGCGCCAACCCAAGACGCTCGCGTTGTTGACGATCACGCCGCCGTGGTCAGCCTCCCGGAAGTACCGCAGCGCCGCCCGCGTCGCACGCATCACCGAGGTCAGTGTGACATTGAGGACGCGGTCCCACTCCTCGTCGGTCATGTCGACGACCGGCGTCTGCCCGCCCAGCCCCGCGTTGTTGACCAGTACGTCCAGCCGTCCCATCCGCGCGGTCGTCGAGGCGATGAGAGCGTCGACCTGCGCCGTCGACGTCACGTCGCACACCACGCTCTCCACCCGGCCCAGGCCCAATTCGACCAACTGGTCGCGTGTTTCGCCCAACCGCCGCTCGTGATGGTCGGAGACCACGACGTCAGCACCCTCGGCCAGCGCCCGACGGGCCACCGAGGATCCGATCCCGGTGCCGGCCGCGGCCGTAACGACGACCACCTTGCCGGTCAGCAGGCCGTGGCCCTCGATCTCTTTCGGAGCTACAGAAAGATCCTTCGTCACCCTTTTGGTTCCCTCGGTAGGCCGAGCACCCGCTCGGCGATGATGTTGCGCTGCACCTCGTTCGATCCGCCGTAGATCGTGTCCGCGCGCGAGAACAGGAACAGCCGCTGCCATTCGTCGAAGTCGCCGTCGGTGAGCGTCAGCCCGTCGCGGCCGAGCACGTCCATCGCGATCTCACCGAGTTCACGATGCCAGTTGGCCCACAACAGCTTCGACACGTTGTCCTGACCGCCGCCCATGTCGCCGCCGAGGCGGCTCCGGTGCTGCCCCAGGTCCATCGTCGCCAGCGCATACGACCGCATCGTCCGCAGTCCCGCCCACGATCGGGCCAATCGCTCCCGGATCAACGGATCCTCCGCCGCCCCAGTCCGTTTCGCCAACTCCGCCACACCGGAGAGCTCACGCGCGTACTCGATCTGCTGGCCCAGCGTCGACACGCCGCGCTCGAACGTCAGCGTGCCCATCGCGACCCGCCAGCCGTCACCTGGCTCGCCGACCACCAGCGACGCGTCGGTGCGGGCGTCGTCGAAGAACACCTCGTTGAACTCCGAGTCGCCGGTCAACTGCACGATCGGGCGCACTTCGACGCCGGGCTGATCCAGCGGGACCAACAGATACGACAGGCCGGCGTGCCGCTTGGAGCCCTTCTCCGTGCGGGCGACGACGAAGCACCACTGCGCCCAGTGCGCCAGCGACGTCCACACCTTCTGCCCGTTGATCACCCACGCGTCACCGTCGAGCTCCGCCGTGGTCGACACATTCGCGAGGTCGCTGCCGGCGCCCGGCTCGGAGTAGCCCTGACACCACAACTCGGTGACGTCGAGGATCTTGGGCAGGAACCGCTGCTGTTGCTCGGGTGTGCCGTAGGCGATCAGCGTCGGGCCGAGCAGTTCCTCACCGAAGTGGTTCACCTTCGCTGGGGCGTTGGCGATCGCGTACTCCTCGTAGAACGCCACCCGGTGCGCGACCGACAGCCCGCGACCGCCGTGCTCCTCCGGCCAGCCCAGGCACGTCAACCCGGCCGCCGCCAGGTGCTGATTCCACGCGCGTCGTTCCTCGAACGCCTCGTGCTCGCGGCCGGGCCCGCCCAGGCCCTTGAGCGCGGCGTACTCGCCGACGAGGTTGTCGGCGAGCCAGTCACGGACCTCGGCCCGGAACTCCTCGACCTCTATCACCCTTGTAGGCTAACCTACCAAGCACTTGCTTTGTTGAGGGAGCGTCGATGAGTTCGGATCCAAGGACCATTCCCCAGGTCTTGGACCACATTGCCGACCGGTTCCGCGACCATCCGGCCCTGATCACCGAGGACCGCAGCTTCACCTTCGCCGAGCTGCGAGCCGAGGTCCGGCGCGCCGCCGCCGCCATGATCGAACTCGGCATCAGCGCCGGGGACCGCGTCGCGATCTGGTCGCCGAACACCTGGCACTGGGTGGTCGCCTGCCTGGCGACGCATTACGCAGGCGGGGTCATGGTGCCGCTGAACACCCGCTACACCGCCGGCGAGGCCACCGACATCCTCGCGCGCACCAACGCTCCCCTGCTGTTCGCGTCCGGTGAGTTCCTCGGCGCCGACAAGGCAGCTTCCATCGACCGCGGGGACGTCCCGGACCTCCGCCACATCGTGCGGGTCCCGGTGGAGAAGGACGACGGCACCTGGGAGGAATTCGTCGCCGCGGGCACCGACCTCGAAGCCGTCGACACCCGCGCCGCCGCAGTGCAACCGGACGACGTCTCCGACATCCTGTTCACCTCCGGCACCACCGGCCGCAGCAAGGGCGTGCTGTGCGCGCACCGGCAATCGCTGGCCGCCCCGGCGGCGTGGGCGGAGTGCGGGCAACTCAGCAGCGCCGACCGCTACCTGTGCATCAACCCGTTTTTCCACAACTTCGGATACAAGGCCGGCATCCTGGCCTGCCTGCAGACCGGCGCCACGCTCATCCCTCAGCTGACCTTCGATCCCGAGACGACGATGGCGGCCGTCCAGCGTCATCGCATCACGGTGCTGCCCGGCCCGCCCACGATCTACCAGACGCTGCTCGACCACCCGAAGCGCGGCGACTACGACCTGACCTCGCTGCGGTTCGCGGTCACCGGTGCCGCGACGATCCCGGTCGTGCTGATCGAACGGATGCAGACCGAACTCGACATCGACATCGTGCTGACCGCTTATGGCCTCACCGAGGCCAGCGGTTTCGGCACCATGTGCCGACCCGACGACGACGCTGTCACCGTCGCGACAACGTCGGGGCGCCCGATCGCGGATTTCGAACTGCGCATCGACAACCCGGCCGACGACGGCTCCGGTGAGGTCCTGCTGCGCGGGCCCAACGTGATGCTCGGCTACCTCGACGATCCCGACGCCACCGCCGCGACCATCGACTCCGACGGCTGGTTGCACACCGGTGACGTCGGCGCCGTCGACGACAGCGGCAACCTGCGTATCACGGACAGGCTCAAGGACATGTACATCTGCGGCGGGTTCAACGTCTACCCCGCCGAGATCGAGCAGGTGCTGGCCCGCCTGGACGGGGTGGCCGAGTCCGCGGTGATCGGCGTACCCGACGAACGGCTCGGCGAGGTCGGCAAGGCGTTCGTGGTCCGCAAACCCGGCGCGAACCTGGACGAGGAGACCGTGATCGCCTACACGCGTGAGCATTTGGCGAACTTCAAGACACCCCGCTCGGTGGAGTTCCTCGACGTACTGCCGCGCAACCCCGGGGGCAAGGTGGTCAAACCGATACTGCGCGAGAGGGCTGGAGCTTCCTGATGGACTTGAGTTTCGACGACGCGACACGCGAATTCCAGGCCGAGGTACGGGAGTTCCTGGCCGCCAACAAGGACAACTTCCCCACCAAGTCGTATGACACCGCCGAGGGATTCGAGCAGCACCGGCGGTGGGACAAGGTGCTTTTCGACGCCGGCCTATCGGTGATCACCTGGCCGGAGAAATACGGCGGCCGCGACGCCAGCCTGCTGCAGTGGGTGGTCTACGAAGAGGAATACTTCCGCGCCGGGGCGCCGGGCCGCGCCAGCGCGAACGGCACCTCGATGCTGGCACCGACGTTGTTCGCGCACGGCACCGAGGAGCAACTCGATCGCGTGCTCCCGAAAATGGCCAGCGGTGAGGAGATCTGGGCGCAGGCGTGGTCCGAGCCGGAGTCCGGCAGCGACCTGGCGTCGCTGCGCTCGACGGCCACCAAGACCGACGGTGGGTGGCTGCTCAACGGGCAGAAAATTTGGAGTTCGCGCGCCCCGTTCGGCGAGCGCGCATTCGGCCTGTTCCGATCGGACCCCGAAGCCGAGCGCCACCGCGGCCTGACGTACTTCATGTTCGACCTCAAGGCCGACGGCGTCACGGTGCGACCCATCGCACAGTTGGGTGGCGACACCGGCTTCGGTGAGGTCTTTCTCGACGACGTGTTCGTACCCGACAACGACGTGATCGGCGAGGTGCACGACGGGTGGCGCGCGGCGATGAGCACGTCGAGCAACGAACGCGGCATGTCGCTGCGCAGCCCTGCCCGCTTCCTCGCTCCGGCAGAACGCCTTGTCGCGCAATGGAAACAAGACTCCGACCCCGCGTACGCCGACCGGGTCGCCGACGCCTGGATCAAGGCCCAGGCCTATCGCCTGCACACCTTCGGGACGGTGACCCGGGTGGCCGGGGGTGGTGAACTGGGCGCTGAGTCGAGTGTGACCAAGGTGTTCTGGTCGGACCTCGATGTCGCCATCCATCAGACCGCGTTGGATCTGCGCGGTGCCGACGCCGAACTGGCCGACCACTGGACCGACGGGCTGTTGTTCGCGCTCGGCGGCCCGATCTATGCGGGCACCAACGAGATTCAGCGCAACATCATCGCCGAGCGCCTGCTGGGACTGCCCCGAAAGTAGACACATGAACTTCGAATTGGACGAACAGCAGCGCGACTTCGCCGCCAGCATCGACGCCGCGCTCGGCGCCGCCGACCTGCCGAGTGTGGTGCGAGCCTGGGCCGGCGGTGACAGTGCGCCTGGGCGCAAGGTGTGGGCACAACTGGCAGAACTCGGCGTCACCGCCCTCGCCGTGCCCGAGAAGTACGACGGGATCGAGGCCCACCCAGTAGATCTGGTGGTGGCCGCAGAGCGGCTCGGCCGCTGGTGTGTACCCGGCCCGGTGGCCGAATCCATCGCGGTTGCGCCTGTTCTGCTGGCCGACGACGACCGCGCCGTTGCGCTGGCCTCCGGGGAGCTGATCGCGACCGTCGCAGCACCGCCGCAGGTGCCGAGGGCCGTCGACGCCGACACCGCGGGGCTGATCCTGCTCGCCACCGACGGCGAGGTGTGCGACGGTACTGCAGGCGACCAGCACGAGTCCGTCGACCCCAGCCGAAAGCTGTTCGACGTCAGCGCCTCCGGCGACGGCAGGCCCGCCGACGTGGCGCGTGCCTACGAGTTCGGGGCGCTGACGACCGCGGCCCAACTCGTCGGTGCCGGGCAGGCGATGCTCGACATGTCGGTCGAATACGCCAAGCAGCGCAGCCAGTTCGGCAAGGCGATCGGCACCTACCAGGCGATCAAGCACAAGCTCGCCGACGTGCACATCGCCGTCGAGCTGGCCAGGCCGCTGATCTACGGGGCGGCGCTGTCACTGGCCGACGGTTCACCGGACACCGCGCGCGATGTCAGCGCCGCGAAGGCCGCCGCGTCCGACGCCGCACTGCTCGCGGCGCGCTCGGCGCTGCAGACGCACGGCGCCATCGGATTCACCCAGGAGCACGACCTGTCACTGTGGCTGCTGCGGGTGCAGGCGCTGCGCTCGGCGTGGGGAGATCCCGCGGTCCACCGCCGGCGGGTACTGGAGGCCTTCTGATGACCGAAGAACGGCAACTGCTCCGCGAGACCGTCGCGGCGCTGGTGGAGAAGCACGCATCGCCGGCCGCGGTGCGCGCGGCGATGGAATCCGAACGCGGATATGACGAATCGCTGTGGTCGCTGCTGTGCGAGCAGGTCGGTGCAGCCGCGCTGGTGGTGCCCGAAGAGCTCGGCGGGGCAGGCGGCGAGCTGGCCGACGCGGCCGTCGTCCTCGAGGAACTCGGCAAGGCGCTGGTTCCGACCCCGCTGCTGGGCACCACACTGGCCGAGCTGGCTCTGCAGGCGGCTGACGAGCCGGACACCGAAGCGCTCGAGGGTCTCGCCGAGGGCACGCAGGTGGGCACCGTGGTGTTCGACTCCGGCTACGTGGTCAACGGCGACATCGCCGACGTGGTGATCGGCGCCGACGGTGAGCGGCTGACCCGGTGGACGGGCATGACCGCCGAACGCCTCGATGCCATGGACCCGACCCGCCGACTGGCCCGCGTCGAGGCCCGGGAGACCACCGACATCGGCGCCGACCCCGGCCTCGCCGACACCGCGGCGCTGCTACTGGCGGCCGAGCAGATCGGCGCCGCCTCCCGCTGCCTCGACCTCACCGTGCAGTACACCAAGGACCGCGTGCAGTTCGGCAGGCCGATCGGCAGCTTCCAGGCCCTCAAGCACCGGATGGCCGACCTGTACGTCGCGGTGCAGTCGGCGCGAGCCGTCGTCGACGAGGCGATCTCCGCGCCGTCACCGACGGCGGCGGCGCTGGCCCGGTTCAGCGCCAGCGAGGCGTTCACCAAGGTCGCTGCCGAGGCCGTCCAGATGCACGGCGGTATCGCGATCACCTGGGAACACGACATCCAGCTGTATTTCAAGCGTGCACACGGCAGTGCGCAGCTGCTCGGCCCGCCGCGCGAGTACCTGCGGCGCCTGGAATCCGAGGTGCTCTAGGCGGTCGCGAAATCCGGTCCGCCCGCTTCCACGACGACGATGCTGCCGTCCCCGGCCTCCTTGCGCAGCTCGAGCCACGGGCGGTACTCCTCCGACTCGTAGAACTCGAGCAACCGCGTCATGGAGGGGAACTCGATCATCGTGATGAATTCCGGTTTCCAATCGCCCTCGAGCACTCGAGTCCGTTTGTGGCGCGAGTGATACACGCCGTCGAAAGCCTCGACGATGGCGCGGACCTGCACGGCGTACTCGGCCATACCTGCCGGGTTGCCGTACCCGGAGTCGGGATCGGCATGGATGAGGTAGGCGGCGGTCATGGCATCCGGACTCCTGCAGGCGGTGATATTGTTCGATGATCATCGTACAGTCTGTGTCCGACGGCATCACCGTTCTTCAAGCGCTCGCCGACCCGGTCCGCATCGGCATCGTCCGCCAACTGGCGGCACGCGACGGTGAACTCGGTTGCGGGGAACTCGACGTCCCTGTCACGAAATCGACGGCGAGCCACCACATCAGGACCCTCGTGTCGGCCGGCGTCGTCGGTGAGCGAGAGCAGGGCAGGAGGAAATTCCTCTGGCTTCGTCGCGCAGAACTCGACGACCTGTTTCCCGGACTGCTCGACGCGGTGCTCCGGGCGACCGGCTAGCGTTGGAGGGGTGAACGTCTCGCTTCGGTCCGGCATCCCGCCGTTCTATGTGATGGACGTGTGGCTGGCCGCCGCGGAGCGCCAGCGTAGCCACGGTGACCTGGTCAATCTGTCGGCCGGTCAACCGAGTGCGGGCGCACCGGCGGCGGTGCGCGCGGCAGCCAAGGAGGCACTCGACACGACCGTGCTCGGCTACACGGTCGCGCTCGGGATCCCGGAGTTGCGTGCGGCGATCGCCGGGCAGTATCTGGACCGGCACGGGCTGACGGTCGATCCGGACGACGTCGTGATCACGACGGGCTCCTCCGGCGGCTTCCTGCTGGCATTCCTGGCTTGCTTCGACGCCGGGGACCGGGTCGCGATAGCCAGCCCCGGCTACCCCTGCTACCGAAACATCCTGTCCGCGTTGGGCTGTGAGGTCGTCGAGATCCCGTGCGGCCCCGAGACCCGGTTCCAGCCCACGGTGCAGATGCTCGAGGCGCTCGACCCGCCGGTCCAAGGGGTCATCGTGGCCAGCCCGGCCAACCCGACCGGGACGGTGATCCCGCCTGAGGAACTCGCCGCGATCGCATCGTGGTGTTCGGCCGGCGGTGCGCGGCTGATCAGCGACGAGGTATACCACGGGTTGGTCTACGAGGGCGCGCCGGCGACCAGCTGCGCTTGGGCGACGTCGCGGGATTCCGTTGTGGTGAACAGCTTTTCGAAGTACTTCGCAATGACTGGCTGGCGGCTGGGTTGGCTTCTGGTGCCCAAGGAGCTGCAGCGCGCAGTGGACCGGCTGACCGGCAACTTCACCATCTGTCCACCGACGCTGCCGCAACTGGCGGCGGTCGCGGCCTTCAGCCCCGAGTCGATCGCCGAATCCGACGCGCTGCTGCACCACTACGCCGCCAACCGCCGATTGCTACTCGACGGATTGCGCGGTATCGGCATCGATCGGCTCGCCCCGACCGACGGCGCGTTCTACGTCTACGCCGACGTCTCACACTGGACCGAAGATTCGCTGACATTCTGCTCGAAGCTGTTGAACGACACCGGTGTCGCGATCGCACCGGGAATTGACTTCGATCCGCACCGCGGCGGCTCGTTCGTCCGGCTGTCGTTCGCGGGACCGACAGGCGACATCGCCGAAGCCCTGCGCCGTATCGGTGGCTGGCTGCCTTCTCAGCGTTCCTAGCTCAGCCCCGTCGAGGAGCGCCTGCGCCGCGAGATGGCGTCGACGCTGGCCGCCAGGAGCAGCACCCCGCCGGTCACCAGGAAGTTGATGTACGACGACTGGTTGAGCAGGCCGAGCCCGTTGGCGATCGTCGCCACCACCACACCGCCGATCACTGCGTCGATGGCCCGGCCCTTGCCGCCGAACAGGCTGGTGCCGCCGATGACGGCCGCCCCCACCGCGTACAGCAACGTGTTGCCCGCACCCGAGGACGCCGACACCTTGCCCGCGTAGGAGGCCGCGATGATGCCGCTGAGTGCCGCGAGCGACGAACACACCACGAACACCGAGATCCGGATCCTGTCCACCGAGATGCCGGCCCGCCGCGCCGCCTCGGCGTTGCCGCCGACCGCGTAGATGTGCCTGCCGTAGGAGGTGCGTTTGAGCACCACTGTCATCGCGATCAGCAGCGCGAGGATCAACGGCAACACATAGGGGATGCCGCGGATCTCGGCGTTGACGTTGACACTCCGGTTGACGCTGAGTATGTAGGTGACGCCGAGAACCACCGCGCCCACGCCGCCGACCCGGGCGGCGACGACGCCCAGCGGCGGGTGTGCCAGTTGCAGCGCCTTCTTACGCCGGTGCTGACCGAATTCAATTGCAGCGAACACGATTACGACGGCTGCAGCGATCGCCCAGCCGATGGTGACGGGCAGGTTTGCGATCGTGAGGCCGCGGATCACCGGGTCATCGACCCGCACGGAGCCACCCTCGCCGATGAGCTTGAGCGTGACACCCTGCAAGCCGAGAAAGAACGCGAGGGTGACGACGAACGACGGGATACCCAGCTTCGCGCGCAACAGCCCGATCGCCAGGCCGATCACTGCGCCGCAGGCAATTCCGGCCACCAGCGCAATCCACCACGGCCAGCCCGTGTTGACGACGGCCAACGCCATCGCACAGGCCGCCACCCCGCCTGCGACGCCGGCGGACAGGTCGATGTCACCGAGCAGCAGCACGAAGACCAGACCCATCGCCAGCACGCAGATCGAACCGGCCTGGGTGATGAGGTTGGCCAGGTTCAGCGCGGACAGGAACCTGTCGTTGGCCAGGCCGAACACGATGAACAGCACGACGAGACCCAGCACCGCGGGTAGCGAACCCATGTCGCCGCCGCGCACCCGGCGCAGGTAACCGCGCACGGCAGCACCGAATGTTTCGTCGGCGCGTGCGTCGCCGGAGAAGTCCGCATCCGCCAGCGTGACGTCGGACTCTGGTCGGACAGCGGTCATTTCGAGATCCTCTTCAGCGTTCCGGGGAGACACGACGGACGTTCACATCGACTCGGCGGCCTGCGCGGGCGCCAGCCCGAGGCTGCCCGACCGGCCTGCGGTGATCAGCTCCACCACCTGCCCGTGCGTGACATCGGATGCCTTGACGTCGGCGGCTACCCTGCCGAGGTACAGCGCGCAGATCCGGTCGGCGACCTCGAACACGTCGACCATGTTGTGCGAGATCAGCACGACGCCGAGGCCGCGGTCCGCCAGTCCGCGCACCAACTCGATCACCTGACGGGTCTGCGCGACCCCGAGCGCGGCGGTGGGCTCGTCGAGCAGGACGACCTTGCTGTTCCACAGCACCGATTTCGCGATCGCCACCGTCTGACGTTGTCCCCCTGACAAACTCGACACCGGCTGGCGCACCGACTTGACCGTCCGCACCGACAGCGAGGTGAGCGCGTCGCGCGCCATCGTCTCCATCCGCGCCTCGTCGAGCATGCCGCGGGACTTGAGTTCGCGGCCGAGGAACATGTTCTCGACGATGTCGAGGTTGTCGCACAGCGCGAGGTCCTGGTACACCACCTCGATGCCCAGGGCCGACACGTCGTTGGGGCTGCGCACCGTCACCGGTTTGCCCTCGAAGAGGTAGGTGCCGGTGTCGATGGGATGGATCCCGGCAATCGCCTTGACCAGCGTCGACTTGCCCGCGCCGTTGTCGCCGACAAGCGCCGTCACCTGTCCGGGGTAGACGCGGAAGTCGACGTCGTGCAGGACGTGCACGACGCCGAAACTCTTGTTGACGCCCCGCAGTTCGAGGATCGGTTCCCCGGTGTCCATCAGGCTCCCGCCGCTGTGCACATCTGCGCGAACTGCCCCGAGCACACCTCTTCCTTGGCCTGGCCGCCGTCGTCGAACACGACGTTGATGTTGTCCTTGGTGATCGACTTCGGCGTCAGCAGCACCGACGGCACGTCGCGGCCGCCGGTGTCATCGCGGGACGTGCTGGTGGTGTTCGGCTGCTCGCCGTTGGCGAGTGCAATTGCCACCTCCGCCAGTGCGTTGGCTTCCTCGGTCGCCGACTTGTAGACCGTCATGCACTGCGTGCCCGCGAGGATGTTCTGCAGCCCCTCGACCGTTGCGTCCTGACCGGTGACCGGGACCTGTCCGGCGCGCTTGTTCTTCTCCAGGATCGAGATGACCGAGCCGGCAAGGCCGTCGTTGGCGGCGTATACGCCGTCGACGCGACCGTCGGCGGCGGTGTAGAGCTGCTCGAAGATGGTGACCGCCTTGTCGGTGTCCCAGTCGGGCACCGCCTGCTCACCGACGATGGTGACCGACGGCGTCGCGTCGACCACCGAGTGCGCGCCCGTGCTGAACAGCGTCGCGTTGTTGTCGGTCGGAGAACCGTTGAGGAACACCACATTCGCCGGACGGCCGCCGAGGCAGTCGACGAGGCCCTGCCCTTGCAGTTCGCCGACCTTGGTGTTGTCGAACGACACGTAGACATCGGCGGAACCGCCCAGCGTCAGGCGGTCGTAGTCGATGGTCTTGACGCCCTGGGCGGCGGCCTTCTCCTGGATCGAGGCGCCGCTGTCGGAGTCGAGGTTCACGATCGCCAGCACCGTGACCCCGTCGGCGATCATCCCGTCGGCGATCGTGGCCATCGTGTCCGCCGAACCCTCGGCGTTCTGGATGGTGTAGTCGACACCGGCGTTCTTGAACGCCTGCTCGAGCGCGGGCCTGTCCTTGGTCTCCCACCGCACCGACGACTTGGTGTCCGGCAGGATGACCCCGACCTTGCCCGTCCCGGAGGCACTCGGCGCCGAGTCCGAGCTCGAATTGGATCCGCACGCGGTCATGGTCAGGCTGACGCCGACGACGGCGGTGATGAGCATGCTGCTGGTTCGCTTCACGGAGATCCTTCCGAAGATGTCGCCTACGGCATTTGTTGCGTGCTTATACATATAACGTGATCCAGGTCACTCTGCCAGCCCGAGAATCGTCAACGGGCGCCCATCAGGTGCTCCACGGCCAGTTGGTGCAGTGCGACGAAGCCGCCGCCCTTCCCGCCGAAGTAGGCACCGGCGTCGAAGTCCTCGAAGGCGGCGCGGTCCGCGAGCAGGTCGGCGTACGTCTCCCCGTCGGCCAGCGTCGGGGTGCGCAGTTCGGACACCTTGGCCGCCGTCATCGCCTCCTGCACCTGAGGGTCGGCGCGGAACGCCGCGGCCCGCTGGCGCAGCAGCAGATACATGCGCATGTTCGCCGCCGCAGACGCCCAGACCCCGTCGAGATCCTCGGTGCGACTGGGCTTGTAGTCGAAGTGGCGGGGCCCCTGGTAGGCGGGCGTGCCGTCGGGCCCGCCGTGTTCGAGCAGGTCCACCAGGGAGAACGCGTTGATCAGGTCGCCGTGGCCGAACACGAGATCCTGGTCGAACTTGATGCCGCGCTGCCCGTTCAGATCGATGTGAAAGAGCTTGCCGCCGTAGAGAGCTTGGGCGATTCCGTGCATGAAGTTCAGGCCCGACATCTGCTCGTGGCCGGTCTCGGGATTGACGCCCACGAGCTCGGGGTGTGCCAGGGTCTCGATGAACGCCAGCGCGTGCCCGACGGTCGGTAGCAGGATGTCGCCGCGCGGCTCGTTGGGCTTCGGCTCGATCGCGAAGCGGATGCTGCTGCCCTGGTCGATCGCATACTGGCACAACACGTTCAACGCCTCGCGGTACCGCTCCAGGGCCGCCTGGACGTCCTTGGCCGAGTCGTATTCGCTGCCTTCCCGGCCGCCCCACAGCACGAACGTCTGGGCGCCGAGTTCGAATGCCAGGTCGAGGTTGCGCAGCACCTTGCGCAGCGCGAAGCGGCGAACCTCGCGGTCGTTGCTGGTGAATCCGCCGTCCTTGAACACCGGCTGGGAGAACAGGTTGGTGGTCACCATGGGCACTACGAGGCCCGACGCGTCCAGTGCATTGGTCAGCCGGTCGATCGCCCGCCGGCGTTCGGCATCGGTGCTGCCGAACGCGAACAGGTCGTCATCGTGGAAGGTCAGTCCGTAGGCGCCCAGGTCGGCGAGTCGGTCGACGGCCTCGACGGCGTCGAGCGCGGGTCGGGTGGCGACACCGAACGGGTCGATGCCCGTCCATCCGATGGTCCAGAGTCCGAACGAAAATTTGTCCTCGCGCCTGGGGGTCAGTGCGTCGGAGGCGGGAAGGCTGGATTCCAGCACGGTCATGGCGGGCTCCCGGTTGCGATACCTTAGATTTGTTCTCCGGGCGAACATAAGATGTGGCCTGGGCCACTGTCAAGGTTCGGATGTGGAGGGGGTCGCGCGCCGGTGAAAGCCACACAGGACCATCGAACGGTGCGGATGGGGACCAGCAACGACGACGTCCGCCGGCGCAACCTGTCCAGCGTGCTGACATTGGTTCACCGGCACCGGGCGATCAGTCGCGCCGAGCTCACCCGCCACACGGGTCTGTCACGGTCGACGACGAAGGACCTCGTCGAGGAACTGGTTGCACGCGGGCTGGCCGAAGAGGCGCCCGGCCCCGCGGTGTCACAGGTCGGCCGGCCGAGCCCGATCGTGCGCCCGGGCGATCGGATGCAGGCGGTCGCCGTCACCCCCGAGGTCGACGCGGTCACCGTCGGCCTGGTCTCGATGGGCGGCGCCGTGCGCGAGGTGATCCGGCGCCCTACGGAACGGGTGCCGACACCGGCCGACACCGTGGCGATCGCTGCCGAGGCGATCGGCGGCATCCAGCGCAGTTTGCGGCCCGACCAGACGGTGACCGCGGTGGGCATTGCGGTGCCAGGGCTGGTGCACGGTCCGCAGTCAGCAGTGCAGCTGGCACCCAACTTGGATTGGCACGATGTCGAGATCGGCGAAATGCTCAGCGAAGCAACAGGATTGACGGTGTTCGCCACCAACGACGCCAACGCCGGTGCCGTGGCCGAGCACCTGTTCGGCAACCATCCCGACGCCGACCACCTCATCTACGTCAACGGTGGCCCCAGCGGCGTCGGCGCGGGCTTCGTGGTCGCCGGCGGACTGCTCGAGGGCGTCGCGGGATATGCGGGCGAACTCGGACACACGTTCGTCGGGGGTGGCGAGCAGTGCCACTGCGGCAGCATCGGTTGTCTCGAGACGGAGGTGACCCAGGCGCCGTTGGCGCGCCTGCTCGCCGAGCTGGACGGCCAGACCGATGCGCCGGCCCAGCCCAGCTCCGCCGAACGCGACGTGCTCACCCGGCAGGCGCGCGCGTTGGCAATCGCCCTCGGCAACGCCGTGAACATGCTGAACCCGAAGCTGATCGTGCTCGGCGGTTTCCTGCGGGTGTTTCCCGCGTTCGCGGCGCCGGTGCTGCGCGAGGAGTTAGGGCGGCACAGCATGGCGGCGCCGTCCGGTCTGGTGCGCGTGGTGCCGGCGACACTGGGCGCCGACACGCTGATGATCGGCGCCGCCGAGTTGGCATTTGCACCTGTTCTCGCAGATCCGGGTCGGTTTTGAGGGTTTGTCGGTAGCGCGGTGTAGCGTTGGGCCCATGATCGAACATGTGTTCGAGATCGACCCGTCCGCGAGCGAGGAATGCTTGCGGGAGCGGGTCGAGGACCTGGAGCGGTTGAAGTCGAAAGCCGCGGCGGCGCAGGCGAGGGCGACCGCCTTGTGGCGGGCCAAGCGCCACGCCGCCGAGAAGGCGGCCGGGGTGCCTGCGAGCAAGCGGGGCCGCGGGTTGGCCAGTGAGGTGGCGTTGGCGCGCCACGAAGCCCCCGCCACGGGCGGGCGCCATCTCGGGTTCGCGACGGCCCTGGTCGAGGAGATGCCGTACACGCTGGCCGCGCTGGAGTGCGGAGCGCTTTCGGAGTGGCGGGCGACGTTGATCGTGCGCGAGTCGGCGTGTTTGAGTGTCGAGCACCGCGCCCGGTTGGACGCCGAGATGTGCCGCGACGTCGCGCGTCTCGACGGGTGGGGTGACAAACGCATCGCGGCCGAGGCCAAAAAGATCGCCTGTGAGCTCGACGTCGCCGCGGTGGTGGACCGTTCCGCCAAGGCGGCCGAGGATCGGCGGGTCACCATCCGCCCGGCGCCCGACTCGATGACCTATGTGACCGCGCTGCTGCCCGTTGGTCAGGGCGTCGCTGTCTATGCGAGCTTGAAACGGTCCGCTGACACCACCTTTGACGGCCGCTCGCGCGGGCAGGTGATGGCCGACACGCTGGTGCAGCGGGTCACCGGCCGGCCCGCTGAGCAGCCGGTGGATGTGACGCTGAATGTGGTCATGGCCGACACCACGCTGATGGGCGACGATGACGCGCCGGCGTGGCTGCAGGGCTACGGCCCGCTGCCCAGTGCGATCGCGCGGGGGCTGACCGGTGACGCGGTGCGCGACGCCGCGGCGAAGGCGATGTTGCGTCGGCTGTACCGCCATCCGGGCAGCGGTCAGTTGGTGGCGATGGAGTCACAAGCCCGGGCCTTCCCGAAGGGACTGGCGGCGTTCATCGACCTGCGCGATCAGACCTGTCGAACGCCCTACTGCGACGCCGAGATTCGGCACCGCGACCACGCCGTCCCGCGGCGCCGCGGCGGGCCGACCAGCGCCGGCAACGGGCTCGGGGCATGCGCGGCGTGCAACTACGCCAAAGAGGCGCCGGGCTGGTCGGTCGTCACCAGCGAACGCGCCGGCGTGCACCACGCCGAATTCACCACGCCCACGCGAGCGACCTACCGATCCACCGCTCCGCCACTGCCCGGGCCGCCGGTACGCAAAGTCAGCCGCCTCGAAGGCCGGCTGAGCATCGACCTGATCACCTTCGACGCTGCGTGACGTACCAGTCGAGCAGCGCCGGGTCGTCGACGGCGCTGCGCTCGACGACCTTGCCGGGGTCGGCGCCCTGGAACAGCTTCTTGATCGGCACCTCGAGCTTCTTGCCGGTGCGGGTGTGCGGTACGCCGGGCGCGACGATGATCTCGTCGGGCACATGCCGCGGCGACACCTCGGTGCGGATTGTGTCCTTGATCCGGTCACGCAGGTCGTTGGTCAACTCGCCACCGTCGGCGAGCACGACGAACAGCGGCATCCAGTATCCGCCGTCGGGTTGCTCGGCGCCGATGATCAACGCCTCGGCCACCTCGGGCAGTCGTTCGACGGCCTGATAGATGTCGGCGCTGCCCATGCGGATGCCGTGCCGGTTCAGCGTCGAATCGGACCGGCCGTGCACGACGACGCTGCCGCGGTCGGTGATCGTGATCCAGTCGCCGTGCCGCCACACTCCGTCGAACATCTCGAAATACGCCGAGCGGTATCGGGATCCGTCGGCGTCGTTCCAGAAGCTGACCGGCATCGACGGCATCGGCTTGGTCACCACCAACTCGCCGACCTCGTCGCGGACCGGATTGCCGGATTCGTCCCACGAGTCGAGCGCGCACCCGAGATACGGCGCCGACAACTCGCCCGGCCACACCGGGACGGTGCGCACGCCGCCGATGAACGCCGACACCACGTCGGTGCCGCCGCTGATCGAGGCGACCTGCACATGCTCGCCGACGTTGTCCCGCAGCCACAGCGACGAGGACGGCGGCAGCGACGAACCGGTGATGCCGACGGTGCGCAGCGCCGACAGATCGTGTTCTTTACGCGGCACCGCGCCGGCTTTCGCGCAGCCCAGCACATACCCGGGGCTGGTGCCCAGGACGGTCGCCTTGACACGAGCGGCGATGTCCCACAGCGCGTCCGGCTGGGGGGCGTTGGGGCTGCCGTCGTAGCAGACGATCGTCGCGCCGACCAGAAGTCCGGCCACTTGGAAGTTCCACATCATCCAGCTCGGGCTGGTGTACCAGAAGAAGGTGTCGTCAGACCCGATGTCGCACTGCAGCGCAACAGCTTTCAGATGCTCGAGCAGGACGCCGCCGTGGCCGTGCATGATGCCCTTGGGCAGTCCGGTGGTGCCCGAGGAGAACAGGATCCACAGCGGATGCGCGAAGTCCACGGCAGTGGTGGCAAGCGGCTCGGTGCTCGACTCGGCGAGCTCGGAGGCCATCACGGTCGCCCGCAGTGTGGGCAGTCCGGCTTGCAGTGCTGCGATGTCGGCGGACTTGTCGCGGAACTTTCCGCCATAGGTGTAGCCGTCGGCAGTCACCAACACCGTGGGCTCCAGCTGACCGAGGCGGTCGAGCGCGGCCTTGGCCGAGTAGTCCTGACCGCAGGCACTCCAAATCGCCCCGATGCTCGCGGCGCCGAGGAACGCGATCACCGCCTCGGGGATGTTGGGCAGATACCCGATCACCCGGTCACCGGCGGCCACGCCGAGCGAACGCAGCCTGGCCGCGAACGCGGCGGCGCGCCCGAGCAGGTCTGCCCACGACACCTCGGTCGTCGCACCCCCCTCGGCGACGTAAAGGATGGCGGGACGGTCCGAGCGCGCGTTACGCACCACCTGGTCGACGTAGTTGAGCCGGGTACCCGGAAACCACTGCGCGCCGGGCATTTCGGTGGAGCTGAGCACGGTGTCCGGCCGGTCGCCGAGCTCGAAGTAGTCCCACAGCGCCGCCCAGAACGCATCCGGCTCGTCGACCGACCACTGCCACAGCGACCGATAATCGGCGAAACTCAGCCCGGTCCGGTCGCCGACGAACCGCGCGAAATCGGTGACCTTGGCGCCGGAGACGTCGGAGTCGGTCGGCGTCCACTGCGCGGTGGTGCTCACCGGGCGCTCCAGCCGCCGTCCATCGTGTACGACGCCCCGGTGACCATCGCGGCAGCCGGCGAGGCCAGCCACGCGACGAGCGAGGCCACCTCATCGGGTTCGACAAGTCGCTTGATCGCACTCTCCTTCAGCAGGATGTCCGCGATCACCCTATCTTCGTCGATGCCGTGCGTGCGGGCCTGATCGGCGATCTGCTTGGTCACCAGCGGAGTGCGCACATAACCGGGGTCGACGCAGTTGCTGGTGACCCCGTGCGGCCCACCCTCCAGCGCGGTCACCTTCGACAATCCTTCGAGGCCGTGCTTGGCGGTGACGTAGGCGCTCTTGAACTCCGAGGCTCGCAGGCCGTGCACCGAGGAGATGTTGACGATCCGGCCGAACTCCTGTTCGTACATGTGCGGTAACGCCGCCCGGATCAACAGGAACGGTGCCTCGACCATCAGCGCGAGCAGGAACCGGAACCGTTCGGGCGGGAACTCGGCGATCGGGCTGACGTGCTGGACGCCGGCGTTGTTGACCAGGATGTCGATGTCGAGCCGCAGCTCCTCGAGCGCGGACACGTCGGAAAGGTCGATCGCCCAGTGCTTTCCGCCGATCTCCTCGGCGACCGTCTTGGCGGCGGCCTCGTCGAGGTCGGCCACGGTGACCGTGGCACCCCGCGCAGCCAGCGTCCTGGCGCAGGCCGCACCGATCCCGCTCGCGCCGCCGGTGACGAGTGCCGCGCGGCCCGCGAGGTCGCTCATACGACTCCGGCCCTGGACAGCTGCTCACGGTCGGCGGCGTCGAGGGTCGCCAGGTCCAGTCCCTTGGTCTCGCGGGTGAACAGCGCGGCCACCAACGTGATCGCCGCAGCGCCCGCGAGGTACAGCGCAATCGGGACCGACGAACCGAACCTGTCGAGCAGCCACGTCGCGATCGCGGGCGCCAGCGACCCCGCGACGATCGAGGTCACCTGATAGCCAAGCGACACACCGGAATAACGCATCCGCGTCGGGAACATCTCAGCCATGATCGCGGGCTGCGGCGAGTACATCAGCGCGTGGATGATCAGGCCGAGGATGATCGCGGCCATGATGAGCAGGTAGGAGCCGCTGTTCATCATCGGGAACGCGAAGAACCCCCACGTGCCGGCCAGGATCGCGCCCACGATGTAGACGGGCCTGCGACCGAAGTGATCCGACAGGCGACCCACCTGCGGAATGACCACGAAGTGCACCGCATGCGCGGCCAGCAGCCACCACAGGATGTCGCCGGTGTCGGCGCCGACGTGCGTCTTGAGGTACACGATCGAGAACGTGACCACGAGGTAGTACATGATGTTCTCGGCGAACCGCAGCCCCATCGCGGTGAAAACGCCTCGGGGATAACGCCGCAACACCTCGAACACGCCGTAGGACACGGCCTTGACGCGTTCGACCTCTTCCTGCGCCGCCACGAAGATCGGGGCGTCGGTGACCTTGGTGCGGATGTAGTAGCCGATCAGCACGACGACCGCGGAGAGCCAGAACGCCACGCGCCAGCCCCAGGACATGAACGCATCCTCGGGGAGCACGCCGGTCAGCACCAGCAGCACGACGGTCGCGAGCATGTTGCCCACCGGCACCGCGGCCTGCGGCCAACTCGCCCAGAATCCGCGTCGATCGTCGGGGCTGTGCTCGGCGACGAGCAGCACCGCGCCGCCCCACTCGCCGCCGACCGCGAAGCCCTGCATGAACCGCAGGACCACCAGCAGGATCGGCGCCCACACGCCGATCTGGTTGTAGGTGGGCAGACATCCCATCAGGAAGGTGACGGCGCCGACGAGCAGGATCGCGAACTGCAGCAGCTTCTTGCGGCCGTACTTGTCGCCGAAGTGTCCGAACACGATCCCGCCGAGCGGTCGCGCGACGAACCCGACCGCGTAGGTCAGCAGGGCCGCGATCAGCCCGCTGGCCTCACTGGTGCCCTCGGCGAAGAACACCTTGTTGAAGACCAGTGTGGCGGCGGTGGCGTAGAGGAAGAACTCGTACCATTCGACGACCGTGCCGGCCATCGACGCGACCACGACGCGCTTGAGGCCGGTCGAGATCGGTCCACCGGTCGAGTCGTTGGTGACACTCATCGGAAACTCCTTCGGCTGTGATGCCGGGCACAGGCGGCTGTGAGTATTCACGCAGATACCCCACGCCCGCAATGGTCAAAACCGCACCGGCTGTCTGCGAAAATGCAGATATGTCGTTTCCGACCGGGCGGCGGCCCAGCGCCGACGACCTGCTCGTGTTGCTCGCGGTCGGTCGGACCGGCCGGTACAACCTCGCGGCCGAGGAGCTCGGCCTCAACCACACCACCATCTCGCGCCGCATCGCCGCTCTCGAAGAGGCGGTCGGCGGGCGGGTGCTGGTGCGCGGTGCCGGCGGCTGGGAACTGACCGACCTCGGGCGCGACGCGCTATCCGCCGCGGAAGCCATCGAGTCGGCGGTGCGGTCGCTGAACCCAGGGGGCGAGCGCAGCCTGGAAGGTGTCGTGCGGATCTCCGCGACCGACGGCTTCTCGGCCTACATCGCCGCACCCGCCGCCGCGCGCGTGCAGCGTGAGCACCCCAATGTCGCCGTCGAGATCGTGGCCACCACCCGCCGCGCCACTCAGCAGCGGTCCGGCCTGGACGTGGAGATCGTCGTCGGCGAGCCGAAGGTGCACCGCGCCGAGGCCATCCGACTGGGCGACTACTGCCTCGGCCTCTACGGCGCCCGGTCCTACCTCGCGGAGCAGGGCACCCCAACCAGCACCGCGGAACTCGAGCGCTACCCGCTGGTGTACTTCATCGACTCGATGCTGCAGGTCGACGACCTCGACGTGGCCGCCAGCCACACCCCCGCCATGCGCGAATCGGTCACCTCCACCAACGTTTTCGTCCATGTGGAGGCGACGCGGGCGGCGGCGGGGCTCGGCCTGCTGCCTTGCTTCATGGCCGACCGCCACGACGACCTGGTCCGCGTGTTACCCGACGAGGTGTCGGTGCGGCTGACGTACTGGCTCGTCACCCGCGCCGAGACGCTGCGCAGGCCCGAGGTCGCCGCGGTCGTCGACGCGATCCGGGCGCGGGTCCAGGACCAGCACGACGTGCTGCTGGGGCGACGCTGAGAGCACACGAAAAAGGCACCCCAGCCGGGGTGCCTTCTTCGTGTGTGTCGCGTTCGCTCAGCGGCTCTGGCGCACCGTGGTGTCGACCTGCGGGACGGTCACCGTGGGGTGAACCCGGTCCAGCCAGTCGTGGTGGTCAACGCCCGCCTGCGCCGGGCTAGCCAGGGCGATCATGGGGGCGGTCAGGGCGCTGGCGATGATGGCGGCGATTCCGAACTTCTTCATTTTCCTGTCCTCTTCTGCTGTCTTGCCGGTGGTTCTTCGCGCCGGTCTGACTGTCTAAACCGGCAGGTCAGCGTATTAATTCCACTGGCAGAAATTGATCGGCGGTTGGCAGGAATGGCACAGTCGTCGCATGCCGTTCATCGAGCTCCCGAAGGGTCGCGCCTACTACCGGCACTGGCCCGCCGCCGAACCGCGGGCCGCCGTGGTGTTCCTGCACGGCTTCGGTGAGCACACCGGCGTCTACCACCGCTACGGCTTCACCCTCAACGCCGCCGGGATCGACCTGTGGGCGGTCGACCAGTTCGGCCACGGGCTCAGCCCCGGCACACGCGGCGACTTCGGCTCGATCGAGGACAGCTCCGCGCTGGCCGAGGCGCTCACTGACCTGGCCGGCCGGCACGGGGAGCTTCCGCTGATCGCCCAGGGGCACTCGTTCGGCTCGATCGTCACGCTGGTGCGACTGTTGGAGCAGCCGGACCGCTACCGCGCCGGCGTCATCTCCGGAGCTCCGCTGGTGCCGATCCCGGCCATGCTCGACAACGACACCTCACTCGAACTCGACCCGGGCTGGCTGTCCGACGACCCGTTCTACCTCGACCTGATGGCCAACGACCCGTTGGCGTTCGTCGACGCCGACGGCGCCGCGCTGACCCGTGAACTCGACCGGGCCTGGGACCGGTTCGGCTTCGACCTGCCGAAACTGACCGTGCCGACGCTGGCCGTACACGGGAGCGCCGATCCGATCGCGCAGATCGGCGCGGTGCGCGCCTATGCCGAGCAGATCGACGCGCTCGAGCTCTACGAGGTGCCCGGCGGCAGGCACGACATCCTCAACGATTCGCCCCACCGCGAGGTGGCCGCCGCGATCATCGACTTCGTACAAGGCAAGGCACTAGGGTCGGCGTGATGGTGAAGCGGTTCTTGGGTGCGGCGCTCGTCGCGTGCGGTGCGACGCTGTTCGCGGCGGTTCCGGCGGGCGCACAGCCCGGCGGCCCCCCGTCCTGCGAGCTGGCGCTGGCTTTCCTGTGCCGATACATCCCGATGGCACCCGAACTCGACCACAACATCGACCTGACCGAGCAACAGCCGGTCGATCCGAATGCCCCGCTGCCGGAGAGCTTGCCGCCGGTCGACCCGTGCGCGGCGGTGGGCTGCATCTAACGCGCCGGCGTCACAGCCAGGTGTCGTCGGTGGTGGCGGTGAGGAACGCCTCGAGATCGTCGCGCCAGTGCGCGGGAGTGTTCTTGTCCGGCTCGATGCCGGTGTACTGGCCGCGGTAGAACAGCAGCGGCCGAGGCTTACGGTGTGGCACGTCCGACAGCGAATGCACCGCGCCGAACACGACGAAGTGGTCGCCGCCGTCGTGCACCGAATGCACCGAACAGTCGATGTGGGCGAGCGAGCCCTCGATGACCGGCGAGCCCAGTTTCGATGCATGCCAGGGGATTCCGGCGAACTTGTCGGGTTCGCGTGAGCCGAACCGGGCCGAAACGTCCTGCTGCTTCTCGTGGAGCACGTTGACGCAGAAGTGTCCGCTCGCCTCGATCGCCTGCCAGGACCGCGACATCTTCGTCGGGCAGAACAGCACCAGCGGCGGGTCCAGTGACAGCGCGGCAAACGACTGGCAGGCGAACCCGACCGGAGCGTCGTCGTGCATCGTGGTGATCACCGTGATGCCGGTACAGAACTGTCCCAGCACACTGCGGAAGGTGCGCGGGTCGATGGGTTCGGCAGACACCTACTTGAAGCCCACGCTGAAGTCGTGGCCCCACAGGCTGACCGCCGTGCTCTCCCGCGCGACCCAGTCGTCGTCTTCGACCTGCAGTCCCTCGCAACCGAATTCGACGTCGAAACCGCCCGGCGTCTTCATGTAGAACGACAGCATCTTGTCGTTGACGTGGCGGCCCAGCGTCGCCGACATCGGCACCTTGCGGCGCAGGGCGCGGTCCAGGCACAACCCGACGTCGTCTGCTTCACCGACCTCGACCATCAGGTGCACGATCCCGCTCGGCGTCTCACCGGGCATGAACGCCAGGCTGTGGTGACGCGGGTTCACCCCGAGGAAGCGCAGCCAGGCCGGCGCACCGTCGGCGGGTCGGCCCACCAATTGCGGCGGCAACCGCATCGAGTCGCGTAGGTAGAAGCCGAGCACGTCGCGGTAGAAGTGCAGGGTTTCGGCGTCGTCGCGGGTGGTCAGCACCACGTGGCCCAGGCCCTGTTCCTCGGTGACGAACTTGTGGCCGTAGGGGCTCACGACGCGGCGATGCTCGAGCGCGACGCCGTGGAACACCTCCAGCGTGTTGCCCGACGGGTCATCGAACCGGATCATCTCGTCGACGCGACGCTCGGCCAGTTCGGCAGCCGACGCCTCCTTGTACGGCACCCCTTCGATGTCGAGCCGGTTGCGGATGTCCTGCAGCTCGGCGGCATTGGCCGTCTCCCAGCCGGACTGCAGCAGCCGGTCGTGTTCACCGGGCACGATCACCAGGCGCGCCGGGAACTCGTCCATGCGCAGATACAGGGCGCCGTCGGTCTGCCCCGACCCCTCGACCATGCCGAGCACCTTGAGGCCGTACTCGCGCCAGGCGGCGACGTCGGTGGCTTCGATCCGAAGGTAGCCAAGGGATTTGATGCTCATCGCGAGCCTCCCAGGAAATCGATGGTGAGCTTGTTGAACTCGTCGAACTTCTCCAACTGGGCCCAGTGCCCACACTGCCCGAAGACGTGCAACTGCACCCGGGGGATCTGCTTGAGCGCGACCAGCGCACCGTCCAACGGGTTGACCCGGTCCTCGCGGCCCCAGATCAGCAGCACCGGCTGGCGCAGCTTGTACACCTCGCGCCACATCATGCCGAGTTCGAAGTCCGCGCCGGCGAATGACTTGCCCATCGCCTTCGCGGCGGCCAACGACTCGGGCTGGCTGGCGATCGCGAAGCGCTCGTCGATCAGCTCCTCGGTGATCAGGCTCTGGTCGTAAACCATGATCCGCAGGAACTTCTCGATGTTCTCGCGGGTCGGCTCGCCGGTGAACTTCCCGAGCAGCTTGACGCCCTCGGTCGGGTCCGGCGAGAACAGGTTCACCGACAGCCCGCCCGGGCCCATCAGCACGAGCCGGCCCGCCCGCTTCGGGTTGTCCAGCGCGAACCGCACGGCGGTTCCGCCACCGAGTGAATTGCCCACCAGCGCAGCGCGTTCGATGCCCAGATGGTCGAACAGGTTGAGCAGCGCCGTCGCGCTGTAGCGGTTGTACTGCTCGTGCTCGGTGTGCTTGTCCGAATGGCCGTAGCCCGGCTGGTCGACCGCGATGACGTGAAAACGCTGCGCCAGCACCGCGATGTTCTTCGAAAAGTTCGACCAGCTCGACGCACCCGGACCGCCACCGTGCAGCAGCACCACGGTCTCGGCGTGCCCGACGCCCGCCTCGTGGTAGTGCAGCCGCATGTCCTCGCGGACCTGCGCGTAACGCGAGGTCGACTCGAAGGTGATCTCGACCTGTTGCTCGGTTTCCTGGATGTAAGAGGTCATCGGGCCTTCCGGTTAAACCATCGTGTCCTGCGGCGGCAGCCCGAACTCGTTGTTGCCGAAGATCAGGTAGGCCCGCTCAGGATCGTTGGCGGCGTGCACCCGCCCGGCGTGCGCGTCACGCCAGAAGCGCTGCACCGGAGCGTCGTTGTTCAACGCGGTGGCACCGGAGGCCTCGAACAGCCGGTCGATCGAGGCGATCGCGCGGCCGGTCGCCCGGACCTGGTCGCGGCGGGCGCGGGCGCGCAGCTCGAACGGGATCTCCTGACCCGCCTGCAGCAGCGCGTACTCGTCGCCGACGTTGCCGATCAGCTGACGCCACGCGGCGTCGATGTCGCTGGCCGCCTCGGCGATGCGGATCTTGGCGAACGGGTCGTCCTTGGCCTTCTCACCGGCGAACGCGGCACGCACCCGCTTGCCCTGGTGTTCGACGTGGGCGTCGTAGGCGCCGTAGGCCATTCCGACGATCGGTGCCGAGATGGTCGTGGGATGCACTGTGCCCCACGGCATCTTGTACACCGCAGCGGTGTTGTTCTGCAGGCCACCCGCGGTCCGGTCGTTCATCGCCTTGTACGACAGGAAGCGGTGCCGCGGCACGAACACGTCCTTGACCTTCAGGGTGTTGCTGCCGGTGCCCTTGAGCCCGACCACATGCCAGACGTCGTCGATGTCGTACTCGGTGCGCGGGATCAGGAAGCTGCCGAAGTCGACCGGCTTGCCGTCCTTGATCACCGGACCGCCGACGAAGGTCCACGTCGCGTGGTCACATCCGGACGACCAGTTCCACGAGCCGTTGACGATGTAGCCGCCGTCGACGACGGTGCCTGCGCCCATCGGCGCGTAGCTCGACGAGATCCGCACCGAGGGATCCTCGCCCCACACCTCTTCCTGCGCCTGCTGGTCGAACAGGGCGAGGTGCCAGTTGTGCACGCCGATGATCGAGCTGACCCAGCCGGTCGATCCGCACGCGCTGGCGAGGCGGCGCACCGCTTCGTAGAACAGCGTGGGGTCGCACTGCAGGCCGCCCCACTGCTCGGGTTGCAGCAGCTTGAAGAAGCCGACCTCGTTGAGTTCGCTGACGGTCTCGTCGGGCAGCCGGCGCAGATCTTCGGTCGCCTGGGCGCGCTTGGCGATCAGCGGCAGCAGATCGTCGATGCCGGCTAGGACCGACTGCGCGTCACGCTGTTCAATGGACGTCACTGTTTTGCCTTCCGGGAGAACGGACCGAGCGATGAGCGCTTGCGCGATGCGCAGATCGCTTGGTGAGAGATTAGAACACGTTACGATTCGTGTCGAGCAGCGCGTTCCTGCAGCGGCTGGACCTGCAGACATGCATTTCTGTAACCTGTTCTAATTCTCGGCTTTGAAGCTGCACACGAAGGGTAGACGCCACAGTGACCGACGAGCCGCTCGGCAGCCACGTCCTCGAGCTGGAACTTGCCGAGGTCATCACCGAAACCGACGACGCCCGGTCGCTGGTGTTCACGGTGCCCGCCGGTGCGGAGATCCCGGCCGAGCGGCTGCGCTATGCGCCCGGTCAGTTCCTGACGCTGCGGGTGCCCAGCGACCGCACCGGCTCGGTGGCGCGCTGCTACTCGCTGTGCAGTTCCCCGTTCACCGACGACCCGCTCACCGTCACCGTCAAACGCACCGCCGACGGCTACGCGTCGAACTGGCTGTGCGACAACGCCCACGCCGGCATGCGGGTCCACGTGCTCGCACCGTCTGGCACGTTCGTGCCCAAAACCCTCGACACCGACTTCCTGCTGCTGGCCGCCGGATCGGGGATCACGCCGATGATGTCGATCTGCAAGTCGGCGCTGGCCGAAGGCAACGGCAAGGTGGTGCTGGTCTACGCCAACCAGGACGAGAACTCGGTGATCTTCGGCGCGGCGCTGCGCGAGTTGGCCGCCAAGTACCCCGACCGGCTCACCGTCGTGCACTGGCTGGTGTCGGTTCAAGGGCTGCCCGGCCCCGCGGCGCTGGCGGGGCTCGCGGCGCCGTACGCCGGCCACGACGCCTACATCTGCGGTCCGGGTCCGTTCATGGCGGCCGCCGAGGAGGCGCTCAAGGGCGCGGGGGTGCCGGCCGACCGACTGCACATCGAGGTGTTCAAGTCGCTGGACTCCGATCCGTTCGCCGCCGTGGTGATCGAGGAGGACGACAGCGACGAGGGCCCGGCCACCGCGATCGTCACGCTCGACGGCGAGCGGCACGAGGTGCGCTGGCCCCGCAACGCCAAGCTGCTCGACGTGCTGCTCGACAAGGGCCTCGACGCGCCGTTCTCCTGCCGTGAGGGGCACTGCGGCGCCTGCGCAGTCCTCAAGAAGAGTGGCGACGTCGACATGGCCATCAACGACGTGCTCGAACAGTCCGATCTCGACGAGGGGCTGATCCTGGGCTGCCAGGCCACCCCGCGGTCGGATTCGGTCGAAGTCACCTACGACGAATAACGCGCGGGCTAACATTCGCCGCACGACCGGCTCAGGAAGGGAACACATGGCAAAGCGGTTGATCCGCGCCGCCGCCGCGGTCTCGGCGGTGTGGCTGACGCTGGCCCTCGCCGTCTCCCTGCCGTTGGCGACGGCCGCGGTCGACACCGCCGACTCGTCCGTCCCGGTCGACCCCGGCACCCTTCTCGAGATGCACGTCACCGCGAACTGCATTGCCGCCGAGGCGAACTGTCTGTTCAACACGACCGCCAACCTGCGTCGCGGCCCGGATGTGCTCGGCTTTCCCGGCGACCTGTGGGCTCGCCAGACCACCACGCTGCGCACCATGGACCGCAGCGTGTACCTGAACTTCCAGTTCGACGCGCCCAACACCCGGTCGTTCAAATCGCTGACCGACGTCGAGTTCGCGACGATCTACTTCGGGGGCGGGCCACCGGAGAAGTTCCAGTTCCGGGGCAACAGCTGGCCGGTCGACTCGCGCACCGGCGCGCCGCGCACCGACGTCCCACTCATCGTCTGTTCCCACATCCAGGTGGTGTACGCGGGCGTGAACATCACCTCGCCCGACGCCTGCGCGCAGGCCGCCTTCAGCTGATCCGACCCCTTTTCGAGGGACCCCGGGGGTCAAACATAGGGATTTCCCCGATTCCTCAACTCTTTGCGAACCGTACGTTGAAGGAAGCTTCAGCAAAGGCGGTGGGGGGCACGTGCAGTGCATGGGGTGCGTCGAGTGGGCAGGTATGCCCCACGAGGGGTCGGCGCACTTCGGCACCGCCGCCCATCCGCTGACCCGGTCTGCGTCTGCGCGCGACCGCTTCTCGTGACGCCATCCCGGCGTGTGACGAGCCAACCAACGCCCTGTCAGTCACGGCGTCGACTCCACGCATTCTCACGAGAGGGCCTTCAATGATTCAGCGGGCAAAGCACGGCAGGCACCGCGCACAGGCGACCAAGATGATCGGCGCGGGCACGTACGCCCGCTACGTCGGCCGCGTCGGTGCGCTGGCAGTGGCACTCGGTGTGGGCACCGCGATCGGCGTGACCTCCGGGCCCGCGTGGGCGACTCCGGACGCCAACACCGCGGATACGACGGATGCACCCGCCGGCGCCAACGAGGCCGCGCCTGAACCGCAGCCGGCCGCCGAGGTCGAGCCGTCGCCCACCGCGCAGACGCCGAATGAGTCCCAGACGACCGACACGGTGAACGACGGCACCTCACCGCCCGTCACGGTCAGCGGATCAGGTGGCGCCAACACCACCGTCAACGGCGCCTCGCCTGAAGATGTCGAGCCAGCCGAAGAAGAACCGGCACCGGTTGACGAAAAGCCATCGGAGACGTTGCCGCGCAACGACGATCCGGCTCCCTCGTCGGCTGCGCCGACTCCGCCCGCGCCGACGAGCAGCGCTCCGACGCCCGACCCGACCGCCACGCCACCGACAACAGATCCGAAACCGCCGGTGTCCGAGCCGTCCCCGCCAGCATCACTCAGCGAACCGGTCGCTTCGCTCGAAAACTCCCCGAGCGTTCAGACCATCAGCGCCGCTCGCACGGTGGAGGAACCCCCGCAACCGACCACGGTCGCATCACAACTCGTCTCGCTGATCTCGCCGCTGCTGGTTCCGTCGCCAGGCACCCCCGCGGCGCCCGCACTGGTGTGGGCGGTCCTCGCGTTCGCGCGCCGCGAGCTCGAACCGACTGTCGCGGCCCCTACTGCCACACCGCAGGCACAGACCCTCACCAGCTTGAGCGTCGAACCCACCGCACGCGCCGCGGCCCCCAACCCGTTGTCCGCGCTCGGGAATTTCCTGCGCGGAATCCTGCCCGGCCTGACCAACAAACCGCCCAACGCGGCACCGCAGATCACGGCGGTCGACACCTCGACCGGCGTGGTGACCGGCCGGCTCAACGCCACCGACGCCAACGGCGACGCGATCACCTACACGGTGCGGCAGCCGGCCAGCGGCCGGGTCACGGTCAGCGAGACCGGTCAGTTCACCTTCACCCCCACCGATGCGGCGCGGCACGCCGCCAGTGCCACCGCGCGCGAGGACGTCACGTCGTTCTCGGTGACGCTGCGCGACGCCCGCGGCGGCACGCGGGTGGTGACGGTCCGCAACGTTCCCATCACCCCGAGCAACAGCGCCCCGATCAGCGGCGGTTTCGCTGTCACGCAGACGAACCCGAGCACCGGCGTGGTCAAGGGAGTCGTGTCCGCCGACGATCCCGACGACGACAGGCTGACCTACAAGGGCACCACCACCACCGCCAAGGGCAGGGTGACGGTCGCGAGCAACGGATCCTTAACCTACACCCCCACGGCCGCGGCCCGACACGCCGCGGCGTCGAGCAGCACCCCGGTGACCGACAACTTCACCGTGACCGTCACCGACGGGCACGGCGGCACGCTGGCCGTCCCCGTGACGGTCACGATCGCGTCGGCGAACAAGGCGCCGCAGGCCGGTAAAGCGACGGTGTATCAACCGAACTCGATCACCGGTGTCGTCACCGGCTCGGTGCGCGCCACTGACGCCGACCGCGACACCCTGTCCTACAGCGGGTCGACCAGCACCACCAAGGGCACGGTCGTCGTCCAGAGCAACGGCGACTTCACCTACACCCCGACGCAACCGGCCCGGCAGAACGCCGCCGCGGGCGGCGCGGCGGCCAAGGACACCTTCATGGTCACGGTCAGCGACGGACACGGCGGCACCCTGGCGGTGCCGGTCACGGTGACGATCAGTCCCAATCGGGCGCCGGTCGCCGGGACCGTCAATGCGCCGCAACCGAATCCGCTGACCGGCGTGGTGACCGGTTCCGTCACCGCCACCGATCCCGACCGTGACCCTGTGACGTACAGCGGCACCGGTGACACCCCGAAGGGCCACGTCGTCGTGTACTCGGACGGCAAGTTCACCTACACCCCCACCGATGACGCCCGCGCCGACGCACGCACCACCCCGGACACCGACATCGACACCTTCTCGGTCACTGCCACCGACGGCCGCGGCGCCACCGTCAGCATCCCGGTCAACGTCCTTGTCGCGCCGGAAGACCGCGCACCGGTCGTGACCGCTCCCACCGTGGGCAGCCCCACCACCGACGGCGTCGTCACCGGTTCGCTGGGTGTCAGCGACCCCGACGGCACCGCGCTGACCTACCAGGTGATCACCGGCCCGACCCGCGGCACGGTCCAGATCGACGCCGGCACCGGGCAGTACACCTACACCCCGACCGATGCTGCGCGACTGCAGGCGGCGCTGAGCACGGGCGTCGTCGAGACCGACACGTTCACCGTACGAGTCAGCGATGGCCTCAATGCCCCTGTCACCGTGACGGTTTCGGATATCGTGGTCGCCGAACTGGCGGTGAACAGCGTCATCGCCACGCCTGAGGTGGGCGAGGGCCCGCAGGCTGTGGTCATCAGCCCGGACGGCACCCGTGCCTATGTCGCGAACGCCGACGGTGACTCGGTCACCGTGCTGAACACCGCCGACCATTCCACCGTCGGCACAATCACGGTCGGGGATCGCCCGGTCGCGCTCGCCCTGGACTCGACCGGTTCGGTGCTCTACGTGGCCAACGCGGGTGACGGTTCGGTGGTCGCGGTCGACACCGCGTCGCTGACCGTCGGTGCACCGATCGCGATCGGCGCCGAGCCGACCGGCATCGCGGTCAGCCCCGATGGTGCGTTCGTGTTCACCACCAACACCAACGACACTCTGACGATCATCGACGTGGCAAGCGGGGAGACCACTTCGATCGAGGTCGATCCACTGGGAATCGCCACGAGTGCCGACGGCCGGTTCGTCTATCTCGCGAACGCCGACGAGAGCGCGCTGACGATCATCGACCGCCAGACCGGCGATCAGGTCGACGTCGTCGTCGGCGATACGCCTTCCGGGGTCGTGGTGAGCCCGACCGGTGACCGTGTGTATGTCACGGTCAGTGGTGATGACCGGGTGGCGGTCGTCGATCTGAGCGACGGCAACAGCGTGACCTACATCGATGTCGGTGACGATCCCCGCGGCATCGACATCACCGGCGACGGACGACTTTACGTCGCGAACTACGGCTCCGACAACGTCGCGGTCGTCAACACCGCGACCGGGACGGTCACCTTCGTCGCTGTCGGCAACGGCCCGACGGACGTCGCGATCAACGCCGACGGCACCCAGGCGACGGTCACCAACAGCCTGGACAACACCGTCACGGTCATCGTGCTCACCGGCAACGCGGCACCGGATGTGGTGTACACCGTCGGGGGCGCGGACATCGCCGACGGCGCGACGGTGGTCGACTTCGATGCGACCGATCCCGACGGCGACGTCGTCTCCTACAGCGTCACAACGAATCCCGTGCACGGCACGGTGACCAACAACGGTGACGGCACGTTCACCTATACGCCGACCGCGCAGGCGCGCCACGACGCCGCGTTCGGTACCGGTTCGCTGACCGACACGTTCGTCGTCGCCGTCGACGACAACCGCGGGCAGATCGTGCCGGTCACAGTGACCGTCGCCATCGATGCGTTCAACGCGGCGCCGGTCACCGCCGACGACTTCTACACCGTCGACGAGGACGGGTCGATCATCGTGAGCCCGTTGGCCAACGACAGCGACCCCGACGGCGACGTCCTGACCTACATCGGCTACAACGACCCGCCCAACGGGACCCTGGTCCCGCTCGGCGACGGCAGATTCCTCTACACCCCGAACGCGAACTTCTCCGGGCTGGACGGGTTCGCCTATCAACCCACCGACGGCCTCGCCTCCGGCGAGATGAGGCTCGTGTACATCACCGTCGCACCCGTCGACGACGCGCCGGTAGCTGTCGCAGACGCTGTCGAGGTCGCCAGCAACGACTCGGTTACGTTCAGTCCCCTGGACAACGACCTCGACGTCGACGGTGATCCGCTGACCATCGTCTCGACCACCATGCCCTTCAACGGGACTGTCACGTACAGCCCTGACGGCACCATGACCTACGTGCCGGATACGAATTACGTTGGCACGGACACGTTTACGTATGTGATATCCGATGGGACGTCGCAGACCGTGGGCACGGTCACGATCAACGTCATTCGGGTCAACGAGGCGCCGTCGATCAACCCCGTCACGAGTGCGCCTGTCAACGGCGTCGTCAACATCGATCTGCAAGCCGCAGACCCGGACGGCGACGAACTCACTTACACCGTCGCCGGTTTGCCGAGCAAGGGCACCGTCTCACCGCTCGGAAACGGCGTATTCGTCTATACCCCGACGGCGGCCGCTCGGTCGGCCGCAGCGGCCACCAGTGGAGTCGACACCGACACCTTCCTCGTGACGGTCGAGGACGGGCAGGGCGGAATCACCCAGGCCTACGTCACCGTCGAGGTCGCCCCGACCCGTGTCGTGGCCGAGACCGACATCGTCGGCACCGTCCGGGGCGCCCCGGCGGTGTCCGAATCCGCCCACGTCTCGGTGGTGACCACCACTGTCCGGGTCGACGGGGTCGAGTTCGTCAACGTGACCGTGACCGACACGCTGACCGGACGACAGGTCGGCGAGACAGTCACCGTGCCGGGAACCGTCACATTCGGTGGTCTGACCAACGACGTCAAGCTCGGAACAGAACTCACGCCGGAAGGTACCCGAGCGATCGTCACGACGACGAACAATGTCGACACGGTGTGGGTCACTGTCATCGACACGACGACCGGTCAGCAGGTGGGCGAAACCGTCGCCGTCGCCGGCTACGCCGATCCGTACATGCAGCGACCGGCGCGGCTCAACGCCGACGGTAGTCGCGCGGTGCTGACGACCGTGGGCGCGGGCAGGACCACCACTCACGTTGTCGTGATCGACACCGAGACCGGTCAACAGCTCGGCGCCACAATCGATGTGACCGGTGCTCCGGTCGACCCGCAGGCCTACTACGATCCGAACCCGCAGCGGTTCGCGGGCGACGGGACCCGCTACGTCGTCACCTCGTACAACGGCACCGACCGCACCCTGCGCATCGTGGTGGTGAACACCGAAACCGGTGAGCAGCAGGGCGAGACCGTCGCCGTGCAGGGTTCGATGGAACGGGCGCTGTACTTCAACGCGGACCGCACCCGGTTGGCGGTGAGCGGCTACTCCTACTCCTACGATGAGTACGAAGGAGTGGGCTACGGCGTCACCAGCACGGTCCTCATCGATCCGATCAATGGCGGTCAGATCGGTGACACTGTCACACTAGGGGGAAACCCTCAGCCGGTCATCTTCTCCGCCAATGGTAATCGCGCGGTCATCTCGGCACGTCCGGGTAGCCCGCATCCGGACATCACCGCTGTCGCACTCGTCGACACCGCAACCGGCCAGCAGATCGGCACCGACATCGCTGTTCCGGGTGACACGACGATCGCGCTGACCGCCGACGGATCGCGGATAGTCTTCACCGGGTCGACGTTCACCGACACGACGGTGAAGGTGATCGACGGGGCCACCGGCGGTCAGCTGGGCGCCGACATCGTGGTAAGCGGTTGGCGCGCAGGCCCAGTCGCCCTGAGTCCGGATGGGACACGCGCGACAGTGGTCACCACACCACTCGACAGTTCCTCCGGCACCGGGACATTGCGGGTGGTCACCGTCGACACCGCCGACGGCACGCAGGTCGCCGGGGACAGTTACAACGGTCCGCAGAACATGAGCGGTATCGCGGAGGCAACAGCAGATGGCTCGGCGATAGTCGTCGTCACTCAGGACACGGTCAGCAACACGATCAGTGTCTCGATCGTCGACACTCACAGCGGAGCTTTCGTCGGCACACCCGTTGTCGTGTCGGGTCGGTGGCGTGACTCGCAGTTCAGTCAGGACGGCACCCGCGCGGTCGTCTCCACCTACGACGACGTGACCATGACATCGCATCTGGTGCTGGTCGACGTGGCGAACGGTGCTGCGCTCAACGCCGACGTCGCGCTGGCCGGCTTCCACAATGACCCTGCGGTGTTCAGCGAGGACGGTACCCGGCTGCTGTTCGAGACCACCGCCCCCGGTGCGACTTCGAGCAGGCAGTTCACCGTGCTCAACACAGCGACGGGTGCCGCGATCGTGCCAGGCACCACCCTCCCGTACGAGTCGGAGGTGCGCATGATCGGCACCGGTGACCGAATCGTCGTCGCCTACAACCAGGGCAACGCTTCGCGGCTGATGGTCCTCGACGGCCTCACCGGCAATCAGGTGGGCGCCACCGTGACGCTCAATTCGCTCGCCGGGCAGTACCCGCAGGTCGGCATCAGCGACGACGGCCGGTTCATCACGTTCACCTCGTACGTCAGTACTGCGGGCGGAACCGGGAGCGCGACCGCGTTCGTGGATGTGAACAACGGAGCGCAGATCGGTGACACCATCATCTCCGACAAATTCGCCTTCTCAGGAGGATTCGACGGCACCCGGGCGATCGTTCTGGCGAATGCGGGCAACGGCAGCTCCGTGCAACAGACCGTCGTCGACCTCACCGGCAGCCGAGGCGGCGCGGGTGGCAGCGGAGGATTGGGCGGAAACGGTGGCGCGGGCGGCAGCGGTGGAGCTGGGTCCGACGACGGCTCGTCGGGCACGGACAGCGGAGGCGACAGCTCCGGTGGCTCGGGCTCCGGCCCGCAGACGCCCGCCGGGGACGAGGACGTCCCCGAGGAGGACGACAGCGCACCCGGCGCCGGCTCGGACCCCAGAGTCCCAGAGCCCCGCACCCAGGACTGAGCGCTAGCGGGGCAGCCCGAGCAGCCTCTCGCCCGCGAGGGTGAGCAGGATCTGCTCGGTGCCGCCGGCGATCGTCAGGCACCGGGTGTTGAGGAAGTCGAACACCGTCTGGTTCTCGACGACGCCGCTGCCCTCCGACAGCTCCATGCGCAGCTCGGCGAGCGCCTGGCGGTACCGCACCCCGATCAGCTTGCGCGCGCTGGCCTGCGGGCCCGGATCCTGGCCTCCGACAGCGAGTTCGGCGATCTTCTGGTCCAGCAGCGAACCGACCTGGGCGGCCACGATCAGCGCGCCCAACTGGTCCTGGCCCGCGACGTCGAAGTCGAGTGTGGCGATCTGCTTGAGCAACTCCTCCATCGGGTTGCCCAGCGCGGTGCCCGCGGCCATCGCGACGCGTTCGTTGGCCAGCGTGGTGCGGGCCAACCGCCAGCCGTCGTTGACCTGACCGACGACCATCTCGTCGGGCACGAAGACGTCGTCGAAGAACACTTCGTTGAACAGGTTGTCGCCGGTGATCTCGCGCAGCGGCCGGATGTCGATCCCCGGCGAGGACATGTCGATCAGAAAGTACGTGATGCCCTTGTGTTTCGGCGCGTCGGCGTCGGTGCGCGCCAGGCACACCCCCCACTGCGCCTTGTGCGCCGCCGACGTCCACACCTTCTGGCCCGTCAACTTCCAACCGCCTTCGACGCGAACGGCTTTCGTCCGCAGCGCCGCCAGGTCTGAACCGGCGCCCGGCTCGGAGAACAGCTGGCACCACAGCAACTCGCCGCGCAGTGTCGCCGGCACGAACCGTTCGATCTGTTCGGGCGTGCCGTGCTCGAGGATCGTCGGCGCGGCCCACCATCCGATCACCAGGTCGGGCCGGGTGACGCCCGCGGCCGCCAGTTCCTGGTCGATCAGCAGCTGTTCGGCGGGCCCGGCGCCTCGGCCGTATGGCTTGGGCCAGTGCGGTGCCTGCAGCCCCGCGTCGGCCAGCGCCGGCTGCCGCTGCTCGACGGGCAACTTCGCGACTTCCGCGACGGCCGAGGCGATTTCGGGTCGCAGCTCGGCGACCGAACCCAGGTCGATGCCCAGCTCGCGTCGCACGCCCTGCTGCGTCAGCTCCGCCACCCGACGCAGCCAACGATTTGCGCCGCCGAGGAAACGCGCCAGACCGTAAGCGCGCCGCAGATACAGATGCGCGTCGTGTTCCCAGGTGATCCCGATCCCGCCCAGCACCTGGATGCAATCCTTGGCGTTCGCCTTGGCGGCATCGATGCCGACGGCGGCCGCGACCGCGGCGGCGATCGACAACTGAGCGTCGTCGCCCTCGGACACGGCCCGGGCCGCATCGGCGGCCGCCACCGAGGCCTGCTCCGAGCGCAGCAGCATCTCCGCACACATGTGCTTGATCGCCTGGAAGCTGCCGATCGGCTTGCCGAACTGCTCGCGCACCTTCGCGTACTCGGTGGCGGTCTGCAGCGCCCAGCGTGCCAACCCGGCGGCCTCCGCGGCCATCACCGTCGCCGCGATGTCGATGACCCGCTGCGCCGATCCGCCGACCGGCTGCGCAGGCGCGGAGTCCAGCACCACCCGGGCCAGCGGGCGGGAGAAGTCGGTCGGTTTCAGCGGCTCGACCGTCACGCCGGGCGCGGTCACGTCGACCAGGACGAAGCCCTCGCCTGCCGGCAGCACCAGCACGCCGGCCGCGTCAGCGCCGAGCACGTAGTCGGCCGTGCCCGTCACCGCGCCGTCGGCCAGCCGCAGGTCCGCGGTCAGCGCCACCCCGGCGACCCGCTCGCCGGCCGCCAGCGCGGCCAGCACGCCGGGGTCCGACACCAGCAGGGTGGCCAGTGCGGTCGTAGCGACCGGACCGGGCACCAGCGCGGCCGCGGCCTCGTCGACCATCGCGCACAGATCGTCGACGGTGCCGTCCGCCCCGCCGTGCTCCTCGGCCAGCGCGACTCCGAAGATGCCGAGCTGAGCTAACCCGTTGAACGGGCTGCGCCAGGCGTCGGGCTGCCCCTGTTCCACGTCGCGTGCGGCGGCGATGGCATTGGACGCGGCGGCCCAGTCACGGATCAGCTCGCGCACGGCAAACTGTTCGTCAGCGATGGTCCCCGGGGATGCGACCGACACCGTCCACTCCTAGCGTTTGGGTGAGAAGGCGGTGCTCCTCACTAGAACGTGTTCTAATAGTGCCAGCGATCGAGCGTCAAGTCGACCGCCGTAACAGCAGGACACATCGGTGCCGCCGCAGCCGCCGAGGTGGGAAAAAGTGGATCGGCATGCGTATCGTTTTCAGCGAGAACGCGTGATGAAGGAGCTGTCTGCCGCATGTCTGGCCCGTCCCCGGCCTCGACCAACCCGAACGCGGGTTCGGACTCCCGACCGCGTCAGGTGATGAACGTGGCCGTGCTCTCGGAGTCCGAACTCGGCTCTGAGGCCCAGCGCGAGCGCCGCAAGCGGATCCTCGACGCCACGCTGGCCATCGCCTCCAAGGGCGGCTACGAGGCCGTCCAGATGCGCGCCGTGGCCGAGCGCGCCGACGTCGCGGTCGGCACCCTCTACCGCTACTTTCCGTCGAAGGTGCACCTGCTGGTCTCCGCGCTGGGCCGCGAGTTCGAGCGCATCGACGCCAAGACCGACCGCGCCGCGCTCACCGGCGGCACGCCCTACCAGCGGCTCAACATCATGGTCGGCAAGCTCAACCGGGCGATGCAGCGCAATCCGCTGCTCACCGAGGCCATGACCCGCGCGTTCGTGTTCGCCGACGCCTCGGCGGCCGGCGAGGTCGACCACGTCGGGAAGCTGATGGATTCGATGTTCGCCCGCGCGATGAGCGACGGCGAACCCACCGAGGACCAGTACCACATCGCCCGGGTCATCTCCGATGTCTGGCTGTCGAACCTGCTGGCCTGGCTGACCAGGCGCGCATCGGCCACCGACGTCAGCAAGCGGCTCGACCTGGCCGTGCGACTGCTGATCGGGGACGGGGAGCACCCTAAGATCTAGGCGTGCTCCCGGCCGACGTTCAGCGCGCGCTCACCTCGGTCGCCGCTACGCCGCGGCTGCTGATCACCTCCGACTTCGACGGCACGCTCGCGCCGATCGTGAACAACCCGGCCGACGCGCGTCCGCTGTCCGCCGCCGCCGACGCCCTGGTCGCGCTCGCCGATCTGCCGAACACCGCGACCGCGCTGATCTCCGGCAGGGCGCTGGAGGTGTTGCGCGCGCTGTCGGGGATGCCGCCGACGGTGCACCTCGTCGGGAGCCACGGCGCGGAGTTCACGTCGGGCTTCGTCCACGAGGTGGATACCGCTCTGCTGCAACGGATCACGTCCGAACTCGAGGAGATCGCCGCCGGCAAACCGGGCGTCACCGTGGAGACCAAGCCGGCCAGCGTCGCATTGCACGTGCGCAACGCCTCACCCGCCGACGGCGAGACCGCGCTCGCGGCCGCGAAGGACGCGTCGGCCTCCTGGGGTGCACAGGCCACGGCCGGCAAGGCGGTGCTCGAGTTCGCCGTGATCCAGACCGACAAGGGCGAAGCCGTCGAGATTCTGCGCGAGCAGGAAAACGCCACGGCAGTCGTGTTTTTCGGCGACGACGTGACCGACGAGAAGGCGTTTCGCCGGCTGCGTGAAGCTGATGTCGGCGTTAAGGTCGGGCCGGGCGACACGCTGGCCGGGTACCGCGTCGACAGCCCCGAGGACGTCGCCGCCGCGCTGGAGTACCTGTTGCGGGCGCGCGCGTCGGCGTGAGCGCGCGAACCGACCGCGCGGTCGCGGCCGCCGTCGCCGCCGGCACCGATCTCGGTCTGCGCGTGGATGATCCGCGCGTGCTCTATGACGTGTTCTCGGTCATCGTGCACCTGTCCCCCGCCCCGGTCGTTGCGCGGGTGCCCACCGTCCTACCGCCGTCCTACCGCATCGACCCGCACGCCCAGACCGCGCAGCAGCGTGCGGAACTCGCGGTCACCGCCTGGCTGGCGGACCGCGGATTCCCGGTCGTCGCGCCCAGCCCGCTGCTCCCGCGCGAACCCGTTCGCCGCGACGGGTTTTCGATGACGTTTTGGCAGTTCGTCGACGAGACACCCGCGGCCGAACCGGACATCATCGCCCGCATGAGCCGGGTGGCACAGCTGCACGCCGCCCTGCGCGAGTACCGGGGCGAGCTCGGCTTCTGGGTACCGTTCGGCACCTACATCCCCGACGGCCTCGCGCAACTGCGCCACTCACCCGAACTGTTGCCGCCAGCGGATCTCGAACGCGCACAACGTGAATGGAACGTCATCTCGCCGGTGCTCACGTCCCGCGCGACCTTCGAGGCAGCGTTCCCCGGCGCCGGCGTCCAACCCATCCACGGCGACGCGCCGTACCACAACATGATCGCCACCCCCGACGGCGAGCTGTGGTCGGACTTCGAGTTGGTGACGACGGGCGCGGTGGAATCCGATCTCGCGATGACCGGTTCCGAGGCGATCGCCGCCTATGACGCGGCGGCGGTCGAATTGGGCCTGCGCCCGACCGACCCGCGGGTGCTGGCGGTCACCGAGGCGGCGGGCAGGCTCGGCGCGATCGCCGCGCTGGCGATGGCCCCCGAACTGCCGATGCTCGTCGAGGGCATCGCGCCGGTGCGCGACCTCTGGCGCGACACCGCGCCGATCACCCGGATCTGACTCAGGCGGGCGGTCCGGATGTGCGGCCGCGGACCACCTCGGTGTCGAGCACGTCGACGACCGGCAACCCCGACCGCGGCGGCTGGTGCAGCAGGCGGCCCGCGCGACGGCCCTTCTCGACGCTCGGTTGCGCGACCGTCGTCAGCCCGCGCCGCAGCGCCTCGGGCACGCCGTCGAAGCCGGTGACCGTCATCTGCCCCGGCACGTAGATGCCCCGGGCCCGCAGATAGTCCATCGCCGACAGCGCCAGCACGTCGGCCGTGCACATCAGCGCGGTCAACCGCGGATTCGCGGCGAGCGCCACCTCGGCCGCCGCGCCACCCGACGTCGGCAAATGGTCGTAACTCTCCACCACGGTCAGCGCGTCGGGACCGAGCCCGGCCGCGGTCATCGCGTCGACCACCCCGGCGATGCGTTCCCGTTGCACGTGGAAGTGCGGTGTCTGCAGCCGCTCCGGGTCGGCGACCGCGGCCCCGACATCACCGGCCGGGCGGTCCCGGCCCAGTCGCATCGTCAGCAACCCGATCTCGCGATGTCCTAGTCCCACAACGTGTTCGGCGAGCCGGCGCATCGCGTCGCGGTCGTCGATGCACACCCGCGACGCACCCGTCACGTCCATCGGCTGGTCGACCACCACCACCGGCAGGTGACGCTGCCGGACGACCGCGAGATACGGATCGTCGTCGGAGGCGGAGTACACCACGAACCCGTCCACGCCCGCTGCCAGCACGGCGGCCGTGCCGTCGTTCACGTCGCGATTGGGGCCGACGGCCACGAGCAGCAGGCCCTGACCGGCCTCCTCGCACGATTCGGCCAGCCCGGCAACGAAATCGAGCGCCGCCGGATCACTGAACGAGTAGTTCAGCGGTTCGGTGATCATCAGCCCGACCGCACCGGCCTTGCGGGTGCGCAGCGACCGCGCGACCGGGTCGGGTCCGGGGTAGCCGAGCCGCTTGGCGGTGGCCAGCACCCGCTCCCGCAGATCGGCCGACAGCTGGTCGGGCCGGTTGTAGGCGTTGGAGATCGTGGTCCGCGAGACCTTGAGCTCAGCGGCCAGTGAGGCCAGGGTGGCACGCCGTCGTGGCGTGGGACTCCTCGGCATGCTCCCGCAGCGTAGTGGACGCGCCGCGGCCCTCAGGTGATGAGCACCTGATCGGCGGTTTGCCGCAGCCCGCGCTCGGCCGCCCACACCACCGCCCAGATGCTGCACGCGACGGTGACGATCACGAAACTGGGCGGCGCGTTGAACATCGCCGACAGGCTCAGCCCCGCCCACACCGACGCCAGGCTGAAACCCGTCGACAACGCGATCGCGGTCGACGGTCGCGGGGTCAGCATGATCGCGGCCGCGGCGGGCGTGACGACGAGCGCGAACAACAGCAGCGTGCCGACGGCCTGCACGGCCATGGTGACCGCCAGCCCCAGCAGCGCCATGAACGCCACCGACAGGGCCCGCACCGGAACTCCCTTGGCGTCGGCCACCTGGGCGTTGACCGAGCTGAACAGCAGCGGCCGGTAGATGAACCCGACCGACAGCGCCAGCACGATCAGCAGAACCGCGAACATCACGATCTGCTGGTGCGAGATCGCCAGCAGGTTGCCGAACAGCACGTTGGTCATCGTGCTCGAGCTCCTGGTGGCCAGGGAGTTGAAGAACAGGCCGAGACCGGTGGCCATGGCCAGGACCGTGCCGGTGGCGACCTCCCGGTCGGCCGCGCGGCGTCCCAGCGCGCCGATCACCAGCGCCCCGCCGATGCAGAACACGCCGAGCCCGAGTGCCACCGGCACGCCGACCAGCACGGCGCCGGTCGCGCCCGGCAGCCCGATGTGGGCCAGCGCGTGCGCGGCGAACGCGGTGTTGCGCACGATGACGAAGTAGCCGATGAGACCTGCTGCCAGCGCGACGATGGTGCCGCCGATCAGGGCGTTGCGCATGAAGACCGATGTGAGGATGTCGAACCAGTTCTCCTGATAGCCCAGCGCGACGACGGAGGTGGTCATCACGCCCTCCGCATGTACAGCTCGCCCTGCGGCGTGTGCACGACCTCCACGCGGGTGCCGTACAGGTGGCTCAGCAGCTCCTCGTCGACGACGCCGTCGAGCGTGTCGAAGTGCGCGTGACCGTCGAGCAGGTAGATGGCACTTGTCAGTACGCCCAGCAGCGGGTTGAGGTCGTGTGCGACGACGAAGATCGTCACCCCGAACTCGGTGTTGATCCGCTCGAGCATGGCCACGATCTCCCGTTGGCTGCGCAGATCGAGGGCGGCGAGCGGTTCGTCGAGCACCAGCAGCTGCGGCTTGGAGACCAGCGCCTCGGCGAGCGCGACCCGCTGCCGCTGACCGCCGGACAATTGCGAGAGCCGTTTGCAGGCCACAGCGGTGGCGTCGACCGCGGCCAGCGCCTCGTCGACGCGCCGGTTGTCCTCGCGGCTCGGGCGGCCGAACCCCCACCGGTGACCGGTCAGCCCGAGCATGACGGCGTCGCGGGCGCGGATCGCCTCGCCGGAGATCGCGGCGTAGTTCTGCGGCACGTAGCCGATCGCCTTGTTCAGCGCTCCCGGCGGCTGCCCGAAGACCTTGACGTGACCGGAGGCCGGCGGGATGAGCCCGAGCATGATCTGCAGCAGGGTGGTCTTGCCCGCCCCATTCGACCCGATGACGGCGACGATGCCGCCCGGTGGGACCTCGAACGTCGCCTCCGACCAGATCAGGCGGCCGCCGCGGGCGGCGCTGACGTCGTCGAAGGCCAGCGCCGCGGTGTCAGGTTCGGACACCGAGCGCCTCGGCGAGTGCGGTCAACTGGTCCACCTGCCAGGTGACGAACGAGTCGGTGCCGGGCGGCACGGTTTCGGTGACCTCGACCACCGGCACCCCGGCTTGCTCGGCAGCAGCCCGGATCTGTTGCGGCACAGAGCCTTCGGTTTGAACGTTGTAGATCAGCACGTCGACACCGCGGTCGCCGAGCAGCCGGATGAACGCGTCGAGATCGGCGGGCGAGGGCTCGGACTCGTTGGCCGAGGCGACCTGGTATCCCGGCGGGGTGCGGTTGGTCAGCCCGAGTGCCGCGGCCATGTCGTCGAAGACGGTTTCGGTGGCCGCGTAGGTCTTCTGGGCTGCGCCCGCGCGGATGGATTCGATGAGGTCATCGTACGGCTCGAGGGCCGTGGTCAGCGCGCTGCGGCGCTCGTCGAAGTAGCCCGCCGCGTCCGGCGCCAGCGTGCGCAGCCGGTCGCGCACGGCGTCGGCGACGGCCCTCACCGCGGCGGGGTCGTACCAGGCGTGGGGATTGGTCCCGTGGTCATGGTCTCCGTGGTCGTGGTCCCCGTGTTCTTCGGTGCCATGCTCTTCGGTGCCATGTGCTTCGGTGCCCAGTGCTTCGACGACCGGGGCGTCCGGTGCGGTGCTGGCCGCCAGCTTGGCCGCCCACTCGTCGTAGTGGCCGCCGTTGATCACGACCAGCTGGGCGCCCTGGAACTCCGCCGCGTCCGCCGGGGTCGGCTCGTAGTCGTGCGGATCGACCGCGGAGCTGGCGAGCACGGTGGTGACGTGCGCGCAGTCGCCCCCGAGCTGGGAGACCAGGTCACCCCACTGGTCGACGCTGACGACGACGTCCACCGGCGGCACCGGGCACGCGCCCTGCGGTGCGGCCCGCTCGGCGTCGCCCGAACACGCGGCGAGACCGAGCGGGACCGCGAGCACGGCGCAGGCGGCGAGGGCGCGGGCGGTTCCGGACTGCTGCAGCATGGCGATAACGATAACCGTTTTCACCTATGTCTCGCACATCGTCCGCCTGCGTCAGTGCTCGTGCCCGACCGAACCGCTGATCTCGTTGGGCGTCTGCTCCAAGGTGACCGACTTGGTCACCTCGACGGCGTCGATGTCGACGATGTGCACCTCGTTGCTCGCCGGTTCGGTCACATACACATCGTGGTCGCGGGCGAACACCGCCGGCCGTGGCTGCTGCCAGTCGTCCGGCTCGGTCCATTTTTCCGTGACCGCGATCGTCTTCACCGTCGCGCCGGTATCCGGGTTGATCACGTAGAGGTTCCCGTCGGTGCCCAGGATCAGCGCCTCGGCGTGCGGCCCCCGGGCCAGCGAGCGCCACGAGTAGCTCACCGAGGCGGGTAACCGGCCGATAGTCAGTTGGTTGGTCTCGGCGTTGATCAACGAGAATTGTTCTGTCCGTTCCACTTCAGCCTCCGAGTCGACCTTGAAGTCGCCCAGGCCGACGGTGGAGTCGGGATGGGCCTTGATCGTGCCGACGCGGCCGTAGTCACCCGGGCTCGCGATTTTGCGGAACCCGCCGCCGCTGAACGCCAGTACCCCGTTCTCGCAGCCGAACAGCGCGGTCTCCCCGGCGACCACTGCTTCGCCGTGGATGCCGGGGCACTCTGCACTCCTTGCGATCTCTTTACCACCGGCATCGAAAGCCGCTGCGCCCGTGCGGGTCTCCTCGTTACCCTCGCTACGGACCTGCGTCCCGTCACTGAGCACGACAGCGACACCGTGATGGGGTTCCGGCGTCTTCGCAGTCTGCACTTCCGGCGGGCCGTCGGCCAACTGGTGCGGGTCGAAGACGGTGATCTCACCGCTGCCGTCGGCGAAGAGCACGGTGTTCTCCCCATGAGCAACGACATGTCCGGGCTCGTCGGCGGTGAATACGGTATCGGTCAATCGGCCGCCCGCTGCGTCGAGAACCTGGAAGCCGTCGCGGGTCGACACCAGCACGTGTTCGGTGTCTCCCGCCGGATTCACCCGCAGGAAACCGTCTTTCGAGATGTCGGCCTTGACCTCGAGAGTTTCCCCGTCGATCACCAGCACACCGCCGTCATACGTCGTGACGACAGGTTCGCTGACGTTGATCTCTGCCGGTGCGCCTTGACCCTCGGGCTGGTCCCCACTACCGCCGCAGCCGGCCATCGCCACCGCCAGCACCGCTGATGCCGCGACGCATCTCCTCGTGTACATGATCCTCCTCATCGATTGCTCTGCTGCTGGGTTCAGGGCGATGTCAATCCGGCGACGATCGCGTCGGTGTTGGCCCGCATCATGTCCAGGTAGGTCGCCGCGGGCGTTCCGGGCTCGTCCAGCGACTCGCTGTACAGGGACACCACGTCCACGTCCACTCCGGCGTCTTCGGCGAGCACGCGGGCCAGTCGGTCCGGATGGGAGGAGTCGACGAAGATCGCCGGCACCCCCGCATCCCGAACCGCCCCGGCGAGCGAGTCGAGATCCGATGAACTGGGCGAGGCCAGCGTCGTGCCGCTCGGCACGACCGCACCGATCACCGTGAAGCCGTACCGGGCGGCCAGGTAGCCGAGGACATGGTGGTTCGTCACCAATTTGCGTCGCTCGGCGGGGATGGTCTCGAACTGATTCGCCATCGAGTCCGCCAATGTGCTCAGCTCCGCCCGGAACCGCGACGCATTCGCCTCGAGCCGGCCGCCGTCCGCATCCGGGACGTACTTGCGCACAGCCTCGACGATCGCGTCCACCGCGGCGAGCATGCGGTGCGGATCCGTCCAGAAATGGGGATCGCGACGCCCTTCGGCGTCGCCCGACGCATACGGGATCGGATCGACGTGCTCGGCCACCGCAAACGTCGGCACGCCGCTCTCGGCAGCTGAATCGACATGGCGCTGTAGAGATTCCTCCAACCCGAGACCGTTGTAGACCACGAGATCGGCGGTCACCATGGCTGCCGCCTCCTGCGCCGAGACCCCGAAGGAGTGCGGATCGGAGTTGGGTTTCATCAGCACCGTGACCTCTGCGGTGTCGCCGACGACGTTTCGCACGACGTCGCCGAGGATGTTCGTCGTCACGACGATGTGGTGATCGCCTGTCTGGTCTTCACCCCCGCCGGTGCACGCCGTCAGTAACGCGATAAGCGCCAGCGAGACGAGGCGCGTCAACTGCTTCATCGGCCTGCCGCCACCATCAGTGCCGGCTTCGCATCGACGGTGAAAGTGCGCGCGATTCTCAGCTGGTCGCCGTAGTCGATCTCGTAGATCTCGCGATCCCGGGCGTTGTTGATGTAGGCGCGCTCGCGGTCGACCACGATCGCGGGCAACGGTCCGTCGGCCGGCACGCCGTCGGCGAGAACGCTGACGTTGGACGTTTCTGCACCCGAAGCGATGTCGATCGCGTGTAGGACACCGTCCCGGGTGAGTGTCAGCACCTCCCCGTCATCCCCGACGTTGACCGCGACGGCGTTGACCGCTGGCACCCTGGACCAGGTTCGCCGCCCGCTGTCCAACACCCAGACCTCGTCGCCGGCGATCGCGGCAAGCACGTCGTGTCGGGCGCGGTGCTGCAGCTGGCCGAACGCCGCCGCGGGTTTGCCGGCTGGGAACGGGATGGGTGTCACGGTTGGTTCTTGTCCGCTGACAGAGACGCGCACCGCGCCGTTCGCACAGCCGAAGATCACAGATCTGCTGAGCACGACCGGTGTGGTCGCCGCCGGGCATTCACCCGCCACCGGCCGCACCGAACCGTTGTCGTCGATGGCCTGCAGTTGACCGGTCTCGGTGACGACGAGCAGGCCGTCGCGTCGCGGCGCGACCTGCGCCACATCGTGACGGACACCGAAGTCGGCCTCTGATTCCCGGATCTCGTGCTCCGCCAGACGATTCCGGTCCCATACCCGAATCCCGCCATCACCAGCGCGAACAGCGGCCGCCTGCTGGTTGGCCGTGACGGAGTTCGCCCGCAACGCGACGGTACCCACGAGCGCCGGCGAAGCCACGTAGTAGTGGCTGTGGTCCCCATGGTCGAACGTCCAGGAGCCGGAATCGACGATGGTAAGTTCATCAGGACCGTGCAGATAGCCGAATCTGCCGTCACTGCTGAGCTTTCGGACCGGACCGAACCGGCCGACGCCCGTTTCCACCTCGTCGAGCACATCGAAGACGGACGACTCACCCGTATCGACGTCGGCCACCACCAACCGTGTCACCGGTTCCGCCGATTCGTCGGCACCGGCAGGCGGGGCCTCGGGGTCACCGGACGGAAGCGGTGTGGTGACCGCCCGATCGCCACCTCCGCCGCACCCGACGACCAACGCCGCCGCCCCGACAACGGCGCCCACCTTGGCGGCATGGCGACGTAGCGTCGAAGCCGCCAGCGAAAGGAAGAACATCCCTACCGCGACGGCTGCGATCGTCGCCCCGCCCGCGGTCGCCGCATGCCACGAGATCACCAGGCCGAGGCCCACCGCCGTCGCGCCGATCGTCGCGGCGGCGGTCATGATCTGCGGAATGGTGTTGGCCCACAGTGCGGCCGCCGCCGGTGGCGCGATCAGGAGACCGAAGACCAACAACGTGCCGACAACCCGGAACGACGCAACGATCGCGACCGCGATCAGCACGGTGAGTACCGCGGCAGCCAGCTGTGGACGGAGCCCCAGAGTGACGGCCTTGCGCGTATCGAAAGTGGCCGCAACGAAGGCACGCCTGCCCACTATCGCTGCGGCGGCCGTCAGCACCAGGGCCGCGCCGAGGAAGGCGAAGTCGGCCGACCGCACCGCCAGCACGTCTCCGAAGAGAAAACCGGTCAGGTCGACGGCATAACTCTGCGAGTGCGACACGATGATCACGCCGGTGGCCAACATCCCGACCAACAACAGACCGATGCTGGTGTCCGCTGACAGCCGGGATCGTCCACTGACAGCGGACACCCCGTAGGCCATCACCAGTGCCGCAGCCATCGCACCGATGAAGATGTTGCCGCCCATCAGCGAGGCCAATGCGACGCCGGGCAACACACCGTGCGACATGGCATCGCCGAGGAACGCCGATCCGCGCAACACGACCCAGGTGCCGACGATCGCGCTCAGGCAGGCGACGATCACCCCGGCGATCAGCGCGCGCAGCACGACGTCGGAGTCGAACGGGTCGGTCAGCCAGTGAAGCACCCTAGACTCTTATCATTAATGAAAATCATTTTCAATTGATAGGCGGATGTATGAACGACGCGATACACGTCGACGGAGTAGGGTTCGGCTACAACGAGACCCGCGTACTCGACGGGTTGACCCTGCACATACCGGGCGGCGCGACAACGGCCGTCGTCGGCGCCAATGGGTCCGGAAAGTCGACATTGCTGGGCCTGCTCGCCGGCACGCTGTTCCCCCAGCAGGGTTCCATCGATGCGCCGAGGGCAGACGGAGTGGCGTTCGCGGTCCAACACAGTCAGGTCAGCGATGCCTTGCCCATCACCGTCGCGGAAACCGTGATGATGGGCCGATGGCGTGCGCTCGGGCTGTGGCGGCGTCCGTCCCGGGAGGACCGCGCGATCGTCGACTACTGGATCACCGAACTGGGCCTCGATGATCTTCGCCGACGCAGACTCGGCACCCTGTCCGGCGGACAGCGGCAGCGCACTCTCCTGGCGCAGGCTTTCGCCCAGGAGTCGCCGGTCGTGTTGCTCGACGAACCCACGGTCGGTCTGGACGCGGACTCCCGGGACCGGGTGGCACGCCAGATAGTTCGGCTCGCGGCCTCGGGGAGGACCATTGTCGCCGCCACCCACGATGTCGGGTTGGCGGGGCGGTTCGACTTCTGCGTGCTGTTGGGTGCCGGCAGCGTGCTGGCCACCGGCAGCCCGGAGGCGATATTCACCGAACCGAATCTGGCGGCGGCGTTGAGCCTGGGTTGAGCGGCGTGCTCGTGTTGACCCGGATGCCGCTGGCCTTAGGCTCACCGGCGTGAGCGAGCATGCGTTCAGCGCACCGGAGCGCCGCGCGGTCTACCGCGTCATCGCCGAGCGACGCGACATGCGGCGCTTCGTGCCGAACTCGGAGATACCCGAAGACGTGCTCGCCAGATTGCTGCAGGCAGCCCACGCGGCACCCAGCGTGGGACTGATGCAACCGTGGCGATTCATTCGGATCACCAACGCCGATGTACGACAACGAATCCATCGCATAGTGGACGAGGAACGGTTTCGCATAGCAGAGGCACTAGGCCCGCGCGGAGACGAGTTCCTCCAACTCAAAGTCGAAGGGATCCTCGAGTGCGCCGAGTTGTTCGTCGTAGCGCTTGCCGACAACAGGGCGACACACGTGTTCGGCCGGCGAACCCTTCCCCAGATGGATCTCGCGTCCGTCTCATGCGCGTTGCAGAATCTATGGCTTGCAGCGCGGGCTGAGGGGCTCGGGATGGGTTGGGTCTCGATCTTCGATCCGCGTGCGCTCGCCGACACGCTCGGGATGCCCGCCGACGCCGAGCCCGTTGCGATCATCTGCCTCGGTCCGGTACCCGCGTTCCCGGACCGACCTGCGCTCGAGATAGACCGGTGGACGGTCGGACGGCCACTCGACGAATTCGTCTGGGAGAACTCTTGGCACCGCAGCAAGCCAGCAGGCCTAAGCTCGGGTGAATGACGATCGACCTCAACGCCGACCTGGGCGAAGGCTTCGGGGTGTGGCGCCTCGGTGACGACGACGCCATGCTTGACATAGTCACCAGCGCCAACGTGGCATGCGGGTTTCATGCCGGCGACCCGGCGCTGCTGTTGCGGACATGCAGAGCGGCCGTCGAGCGCGGCGTGCACATCGGCGCCCAGGTGAGCTATCGGGATCTCGCCGGGTTCGGCCGTCGTTACATTGATGTGCCGCCCGAGGAACTCAAGGCCGATGTCATCTACCAGATCGGCGCCCTCCAGGCCCTCGCCTCGGCCGCCGGGGCGTCCGTCGATTACGTGAAACCGCATGGCGCCTTGTACAACTCGGCTGTAACCTCCAGCGATCAGGCACGTGCCGTCGCCGAGGCGGTGCATGCCGTCGATCCGAACCTGCCCGTCCTGGGAGTTGCCGGTTCGGCCTTGTTCAGGGAAGCCGAGCAGCTCGGGATACATACCGTGCCCGAGGCATTCGCCGACCGGTCGTATCGTCCCGACGGGCAGCTGGTGTCCCGGCGGGAGCGCAATGCCGTGTTACACGACACCGACGAGATCGCCGAACGGGTCGCGTCGATGGTCCGCGCCGGCCGGGTCGACGCGGTCGACGGGACAACCATTCCGATCACCGTCGAATCGGTCTGTGTACACGGGGATTCGCCGGGCGCCGTACAGATCGCAACCGCTGTACGTGACCGACTGGTCGCCGAGGGCGTGGAACTCAAGGCCTTCGTCTAGCAGCGTTCGACGGCAGCAACACTCGTGGTCCTGATGCAGGCGCGTCGGCGGGTTGGCTCGATGCAGGTGCTCGTGATCGGCACAGTCATGCTCGCGGTCTTCGGCGGCGCGTTGCGCGGATTCGTAGTCGACACACCAGATGTCGCGACGGCCGCGACCGTGTTCTGTGGCATCTTCGTCCAAGCAATCCCATTCCTGGCGCTGGGCGTGGTGATCAGCGGACTGGTCGCGACGTTCGTGACCGCAGATCGGTTGGCACGTTGGTTGCCACGCAGACCGGCGGCCGCGATCCTCACCGCCGGCGTCAGCGGCGCCGCGCTGCCCGGCTGTGAATGCGGTTCGGTGCCGGTGGCGCGTCGCCTGTTCGGCGAAGGCGCTGTCGGTGCTGCGGCGTTGACGTTCATGCTGGCCGCACCGGCGATCAATCCGGTCGTGCTGGTGGCGACCGCGGTCGCGTTTCCGGGCCAACCACAAATGGTCGCAGCACGGTGCGTCGCGTCATTGTTGACGGCACTGATCATGGGCGCCCTGTGGTCGCGGTTTGGCCGTGGTGAGTGGATCACTCGACGCCTACCCAAACTGCATCACGGCGAGGGCTCGCGGTGGACCGTGTTCACCGAAGCAGCCCGGCACGATTTCCTCCAGGCCGCTTCGTATCTGGTGATCGGGGCCGCCGCGGCCGCGGTGTTGCACGTAGTCGTTCCACAGTGGATGTACGAGCATCTCGCGGGCCAGGTGCTACTCGGCATCCTGACCATGGCCCTGCTGGCTGTGGTGCTGTCGCTGTGCTCAGAGGCCGACGCGTTCGTGGCCGCGAGCCTGACGATGCTGCCGCTTCTTCCTCGGTTGGTCTTCCTCGTCGTCGGACCGGCGGTGGATCTGAAACTGTGCGCAATGCAAGCGGGCCTGTTCGGCCGCGGCTTCGCGCTCCGGTTCGCGCCGACCACATTCGCGGTGGCGACGCTGGTCGCCACCGGGGTCGGCATGTTGGTGCTGCGATGAGCCGCGAAACCGAGAACGCCATCCTGCTCCTGGTCGGCATCAGTACAGCGATGATCGCCGTCACCGGCGCCTACACCCGGTACGTCAAGCCGTCCCTGCTGCCGTGGCTGGTCGCATCGGCGGCGCTGCTGGTCGTGCTGGCGCTGGTGGCGATCGTCCGCGACATCAGGGACCGCTCATCCGAGGCCCATTACGACGGACACGAGCATGAGCACGACCACCGCCATCGGCCCGGCGTCGCCTGGTTGCTCGCCGTGCCGATCGCCTTGTTGGCCTTCGTCGTTCCCCCGCCCATCAGCCCGCAGGCCGCGGGCCCGTCGGTCGCCGAGATCTCACCCCAGGTGCTGCGCCGTGCGTTTCCGCCACTTCCCGACGAGCGTGCACCGACATTGTCGCTGCCCGAGATCTTGGTGCGGGTGGCGCAGGACTCCGCGAACACGCTCGACGACAGGCTCGTCACCGTCACCGGATTCACCTTGAAGCAGAATGGCCGCACCGATCTGGCCCGGGTCGTCATCATGTGTTGTGCGGCCGACGCGCGACTGGCCCGGATCCGGTTGAGCGGTCCGGCGGCGCTCCAGATTGCGGCTTACCCGGAGGACACCTGGGTCCGTGTCGAAGGGAAAATTCCTGCTGGACAGAGTGATCCGAGCGGCCGCACTGTCCCGATTTTCAACGCGGTGAGCCAGTCGCGTACCGACCCGCCCCCCAACCCGTATGCGTACTGATCGCCGCTGGTTCAGCCAACTCGACCGAACGAGGCTGAGATCTGCCCGCAAACGCAGGAGCCGACGGGACAGTCACCGCCCACACGTTCGGTCCGGCGAACTGACTGCTCAGCGCTTGACCAGTCCGCAGTCAGCACACTTCGAACCGTCGGCAATGCGGTAGTACAGACAACAACTGCGACGACGAAATGCCAGGTTGCCCTTCACCGTTCCGGTATCGGCGAGCTTGCCGGTCTGCAGCAGTGCCCGGGCCACTCGGGTCGCGTGGTCGCGCAGATCCGGCCGCATGCCGTACAGCGAATGTGTCGCCGCCACCATGGCCGAGGCCGCGTTCCCGTACAGCAGTCCGGGTGCGAGCTTGACCCCGAGACCATCCGCGAACGGCTCCAGGTTCCGCTGCACCGCCGCCTCGTACAGCGCTTGGACGAGCTGTTGTTCACTGTCCACGCGTACCCCGGTGGGCGCCGGCAACAGCAGGTCAGCGGATCCGTCGGCGCGATGCAGACCGATGAAGTCCGGCACGATGCCGTGGCTGACCGCGCAGGCGATCGCGGGCGACCACAGCCGAGATGCGAGGCTGAACTGCACCAACGACGCTGCCGCCCGCCGGTCGGTCGTGCCGCTGCGCTGCGCGGTGGCCTCGACCAGATCGGCGAATCCGTCCGTATAACAGCGGGTGATTGGCTGCCAGCCGGCGGTTCGCCCACCGACCGCAATGGCGAAAAAGCCTCCGAGGCGCGCGATATCGGACAGTTCGGCGCTGATCCTCATCGGACCGCGACTCTCGGTAGAACGTCGACTCGCGGCCGTTCTGTGTCGGGGTCAACCCCGACGCGGGCGGCGACACCGTACACCTCGGCCAACATCTCGACGGTCAGCACGTCGGTCGGCGAGCCGATCGAGACGACGCGACCGCGGTCCAGGACGCAGATCCGGTCGCAATAGGCCGCTGCGAGATTCAGATCATGTAGAGCTGCGATGACGGTGACGCCGGTCGCCCGCAACAGGTGCAGTGCCTCGTGCTGATGGCGCAGGTCGAGATGGTTGGTCGGCTCGTCCAACACGATCACGTCGGTCCGCTGGGCAAGCGCGCGAGCGATCATCGCGCGTTGTCGCTGGCCACCGGAGAGCCGGGTGAACGGCTCGTCGGCCAATGCGCCGAGATCCACGGCGGCGAGCGTCTCGCCGATGATCCGGTGATCGTCGGCGTTGTCGCCGTCGAAGGGACGCTTGAAGGGCGTTCGTCCCATCGCAACGACGTCGGACACCGTGAGCTCGAAATCACCGGTGGCGTCCTGCAACACGGCCGCCAGCCGGCGCGCCACCTGCTTGCCGGACATGCGCCAGACGTCGTCGCCGCCGATCGTCACGTGCCCCGACGTCGGCCTCTGGACCCGATAAAGTGTACGCAGCAGCGTGGTCTTGCCTGCTCCGTTGGGGCCCACCACCGCGACCCGCTCGCCCGCGCCGATACGGACCGAAACGTTGTGCAGCAACGTCTTTCGACCCACGTTCACCGTGACGTCGTCGATGAGGACCTCGGCGCTCACGACGGAGCCTCACGTCGCATCAACCACAGGAAGAACGGGCCTCCGACCAGTGCGGTGAGGATGCCGACCGGCAGCTCCTCGGGTGCGGCGATGGTGCGCGCCACCACATCGCAGGCGATGAGGAACGACGCCCCCAGCAATGCGGCCGCCGGCAGGGCGCGCCGATGATCGGCACCAAGGAGCATCCGTACGATGTGGGGGATGATCAGGCCGACGAAGCCGATCGACCCGCTGACCGCGACCATGGCACCGACCATCAACGCGACGACCACGAAGATCCCGGCCCGGAACCGGTGCACGTCCAGACCGAGCGCCGTCGCGGATTCCTCCCCGGTGTAGAGCAGGTTCAGCGATCGCGTCACGGCCAGCAGTGCCGCGGTTCCGGCTGCCACGATGGCACCGGGCAGCCACACCATCGACCACGTCGTACCGCCCAGGCCGCCGAGCATCCAGCGCACCGCCGACTGCGCCTTGTGCGGGTCATCGGAGGTGACGATCAACAGGCTTGCCGCCGCCGAAAGCACCTCCGCCACCGCGACGCCGGCGAGAATCAACCGCACCGTGGTCATCCGACCGCCTGCCCGGGCGAGCAGGTAGACGGCGACCAGCGCGGTCAACGCCCCCGCGAATGCCGCCAGCGGCAACACGAACAGGCCGAGCCCGAACCCGGTCACCAACACCAGCACCGCGCCGACCGACGCGCCCGAGGACACGCCCAGCAGCATGGGGTCGGCCAACGGGTTGCGTACCACCGCCTGTAACGCCATACCGCAGGCCGCCAACCCTGCACCGACCACGGCTGCCAACACCACCCTCGGCAGCCGCGCATCGAGCACAATCGCTTCCCGCACCGGTGACCACGAGGCGCCCATCGGCACCGGGCTGATTCGGTGGGCAAGGATGTCCCACACCTCGGCGGCCGGAATCGCGACCGACCCCGCGGTGACACCCATCGTCATGCTGCTCAGCAGGAGCATCGCCAGCACGGTCAGCACCGCGCCGTAGCGGACACGGCGATACAGGGGTTGCGCGGCGAGGGTGGGCGTCACCGGAACTGCTCTGGATGTAGTTGCCGGGCAAGCTCATCGACCGCACGACCGACCCGGACCCCGGCGGTGATCGAGGACAGCGGCAACACGGCGAAACGTTCGTGACGTATCGCCGGCACTTGCTGCAACATCGGATGCTGCCGCAGGAACCGCTTCTTGTGCTCGAGCGGCTGATCACCGTAGTCGTAGATCACGATGACGTCCGGGGCCCGTTCGGCGAACTGCTCGAACGAAACGTCGGCCCACACCTTCGGCACGTCGGCGAACAGGTTCACCGCGCCCGACGCCTCGATGATCTGATCACCGATGCCGTGGCCGCCCGAGGTGTACACCGTGGTATCACCGCTGTCGTAGACCGCCACGGTGACCGGAGCTGCGTCAGCCACCGCGGCGCGGGCCGCCTCGAACGTGTGACGCTGCTGCTCGACCACCCGTTCCGCGCGCTGGCCAATGCCGAAAATCCGGCCCAGCGTACGAATTTCGTCGTCGGCAGTCGCCATGGTGACGGGGCCATCGGCGCAATCCTCCGCGTTGAGGTGGGTGGCGATCCCCGCATCGGCGAGCCGTCGCCGATCACGCCCCTCTTTCTCGTCGAACGCGCTCATCCAACCGCCATACACGAAGTCCGGCTCGCTGTTCAGCAGTACTTCATAGGACGGGTACTCTTCGGCCAGCACCGGCACCGACTCGTATGCGGCCCGGTGCTCGGGCAGGATCTGGTCATCGAGGAACGCGGTGCCGACCATGGAGTCCTGAAGGTCGAGGGCAAGCATCGTCTCTATCGCGTGCTGATTCAGCGCCACCGCCCGTGCAGGCGGGCGGTCGTAGGTGGTGGTGACGCCGCAATTCGTCACAGTCACGGGGAAACCATGGGGTGCACCGCTGCCCGGGACGCCAGGCGGCGCGGGCGAACCGCACCCGGCCAGCAGCGCTGTCATCACCGCCACGAGAAAGTGCCTACGCACCGACCATCCTCTCCGGGGAGATCCGCCCCAGTTCGTGAGGAGGCGACGATGAGGAGTGTCTGGCTCTCGGGCCGCATCGCATCGACCGCCCGATCACAGTGGCGGGACCGCGCCGGATTCACACCGGCTTCCTCGGTTCGCCGTCGCCTATCGGGAAATGATCTTGCCACAGATGTCCACGGTCATGTTGAGCGCCTTCTTGAGCAGTCGGCGCGTCAGCTTGCGATCCTTCTCCGCTCAGCCGGCGTCGTCGCCCCCCAGATCCCCCATGGCTCAAGCGATGCCAAGGCGTAACGCAGACACTCGCCATGCACCACGCAGGATCGGCAGACCTTCTTCGCGGCCTCTTCTCGCGCTGTCCGGTCAGAGCCTCGGACACTGTCGAAGGCGAAGAAGATCTCGGTCGGCAAACCCCGACACCGGGCGCGCAGTTGCCAGTCCACATTCTCGGCCCGGATGGGCCGCGAGGGACGGTCACGCTCGACCTGGGGAATGTCCATCGGTCCTCCTATTGAAAGTCATTTTCATCTACGAGCCGTCACGGTACAGTGGTCGGCAGCGAGTTGTCGAAAATGATTTTCAATAAGTTCGATACCGTCGGGAGGCACCTTCATGAACCATGCCGCCACTTTCCGTCGGAATCGCGCAGGGTGATCGACGTCGCCGTCGGCATCATCGTCGGCCTTCGCGGGTGTTCAGAGAACGACGCGTTCAATGAGATCGCACAAGAGGTACACCGAACCGGCGTGCCCCTGGGCCGGGTCGCCGCTGCTCTCGTGGCAATTGCCTCGACGAGCGATCGAGAGTCGGCGAGCACCGTTGGCGATCAACGCCTTTGGATAGATCTTCTACCTCTTTTGCCCGGACCCGTCAGCGGGCGGGGCCGAACGGCAGCAGCGCCATCTCACGCGCGTTCTTGATCGCGATCGCGACCTGTCGCTGCTGCTGCGGGGTCAGTTCCGTCACCCGCCGGGACCGGATCTTGCCGCGCTCTGAGATGAACGTCCGGAGCAGGTGCACATCTTTGTAGTCGATGCGATCCACTCCGGCAGCCTTGAGAGGGTTGCGCTTGGGCCGCTTGACCTCTGGCGCCGGTGATCGCCGCGCGGCCTTCTTCTTCGCCATCTTGCTCACCAACTCGCCTTCGTCACTCCGGGTAGCTCACCGCGATGCGCGAGCTCACGTAGCCGCACCCGCGACAGCCCGAACTTGCGGAGGTGCCCACGCGGTCGACCGTCGACCACGTCGCGGTTGCGCAACCGTACCGGGCTGGCGTCACGCGGAAGCTTCTGCAGCGCTGCGACCGCGGCAGCACGTTCTTCGGGTGTCCCCCGGCGGACGGCATCCTTGAGTTCGGCCCGGCGCTCCGCGTAGTGCGCCACGATGAGCCGGCGCTGTTCGTTCTTGGCGATCTTGGACTTCTTGGCCATCAGCGCTCCTCGCGGAAATCGACGTGCTTCCGGATGATCGGGTCGTATTTGCGCAGCACCAACCGGTCCGGGTCAGTGCGCCCGTTCTTGCGTGTGACATAGGTGTAGCCGGTACCGGCTGTAGAGCGGAGCTTGACGATCAGTCGAATGTCGGTACGGGCCATCAGATCTTCTGCCCTTGCTTGCGAAGTCGCGCCACCACGGCCTCGATCCCGTCACGGTCGATGACCTTGATGCCTTTCGCACTCACCCGCAGTCTTACCCGGCGCCCCTCGGACGGCAGATAGTAGGTCTTCGTCTGGATGTTCGGGTTCCAGCGCCGACGGGTGCGCCGATGCGAATGCGACACCTTGTTACCGAACCCGGGTGATCGACCGGTCACTTGACAGTGAGCAGACATGGTCCTCCTTTCGCACGTACGCTAACGTTAATGAAAACCATTTTCAACTGAAGGAGGTCGTGTGCGCACTCCAGTGGTGCTGGTCTGCGGTCAGGGCGATACCGGTGAGGTCGCGGCGGTACTGTCTCGCGCGACCGGCACGGTGGTCGTGCGTCATGTCTACGACGGCCAGGTCGTGGTACGCAGCGTGACGACGTCGAACGGGACATCGGAATGGCCGCTCGAACTCGTCAGGGGATGTGTCACCTGTACCGTCCGGAACGACCTGCTGGTGTTGTTGCGTCGGCTTCATCGCCGCGGCGACGTTGATCGCATTGTGGTGCAACTGATGCCGTGGCTCGAACCGGAGCCGGTCTGCTGGGCGATCGAAAACGTCCGGGTTCGCGTAGGGCCCGGCTACGTCGACGGACCCGCAGCGCGCGACGTTCGAATCGGGGCCGTGGTGACCTGTATCGATTCGAACGTCTGGCTCGATGAGGCGATCGGCGACGACGACCTCGACGACGGCCGGACGGTCGCACAGGTGGTCGTCGGCCAGGCCGAGTTCGCCGACGCGCTCGTCCTGACACGGCCGCATGCTCAGACACTCAAGGTGCTGCGCAGACTCGCCCCCCGGGCACGTCTGACCGTCGGGGTCGAACGGATCGAGATGGCGCTGGCCAATCTCGAACCGGACTGCCGCCGGGGACGCAGCCACAGCCCTCACGATCCGTTGCTGGCCGGGCAACCGCCGCTCGACGCCGACGGTGACGTCGGGTTGTTGCTGTTCTCCGCACGCAGGCCGTTTCATCCGCAGCGACTCCATGATGCGCTGGATGTGCTGCTCGACGGTGTGGTGCGAACCCGGGGACGGATGTGGCTGGCCAGCCGGTTCGACGATGTCATGTGGCTCGAATCAGCGGGTGGCGGAATGCGTTTCGAGTACGCAGGACGTTGGTTGGCCGCTTTGAGCCCCAGCGAACTCGCCTACGCCGATCCGCAACGCTGCGCGCTGGCCGCCGCCGACTGGGACGATCGGCTCGGCGACCGTCACGTGTCGATCGCCGTGCTGGTGTGCGGGGCGGAGCCCGAGGACATCGTCGACGCACTGCGAGGTGCGCTGCTGACCGATGAGGAGTGGTCGAACCCGCACGACTGGCCGAGTTACCCGGACCCCTTCGGCGACTGGCACGAGGACCCGTGCGGCGACATGGCCGAGCAGATCGGCGAGTTCAGCACACAGCAGGAAGGTGAGGACCGATGAGAAAGGGAATCCATCCCGACTACCACCCGGTGGTGTTCAAGGACGCCACCACCGGCGATGCGTTCCTGACCAGGTCGACGATCACCAGTGACCGCACCATCGAGTGGGAAGACGGTCAGCTCTATCCACTGGTGGTCGTCGACGTCAGCGCTGCGTCCCATCCGTTCTGGACCGGGTCGCGTCGCCACATCGACTCGGCCGGTCAGGTGGAGAAGTTCCGGCGGCGGTTCGGGACGCGCCACACCTAGAGTTGGCGCATGCGCCTCAAGTTGGGCCGGCCCGACCTGGCCGAGTACGCGGGCCGCTTCGACGCACCGCAAGCCACCGCGGATTCCCCGCTGACGGTGACCTGGGCCGGTGTCACCACCCTGCTCATCGACGACGGTGAGTCGGCGCTGATGACCGACGGGTTCTTCTCCCGACCGAACCTGGCCGCGGTGGGACTGCGGCGGCTCGCGCCGTCGCCACCGCGCATCGACGGCTGCCTGGCCCGGCTGCGTGTCGACCGGCTGGCGGCGGTACTTCCGGTGCACACGCACTACGACCACGCGCTCGACAGCGCAGTGGTGGCCGAGCGGACCGGCGCCACACTGGTCGGCGGCGAGTCGGCAGCCCAGGTAGGTCGCGGGCACCGGCTGCCCGCGGACCGCATCGTCGTCGCGACGCCCGGCGCGGCGATCGGACTCGGCCACTACGACGTCACGCTGATCGTGGGCAACCACTGCCCGCCGGACCGTTTCCCGGGCACCATCGACCGACCGGTGGTGCCGCCGGTCAAGGCGTCGGCCTACCGGTGCGGTGAGGCCTGGTCGACGCTCGTGCACCACCGGCCGTCGGGCCGGCGGCTGCTCATCGTCGGCAGCGCCGGCTTCCTTCCCGGCGCGCTGGCCGGCCACTCGGCGGACGTGGTGTACCTGGGCGTCGGCCAACTCGGGCTGCAGCCCGAGAGTTATCTCCTCGACTACTGGAGCGAAACCGTCCGCACCGTAGGCGCCCGCCGTGTGGTGCTGATCCACTGGGACGACTTCTTCCGCCCGCTGCACGAACCGTTGCGCGCGCTGCCCTACGCGGCCGACGATCTCGACGCCTCGATGCGGGTGCTGTCGCGGTTGGCCGACGCCGACGGCGTGGCCATGCACCTGCCCGTGCTCTGGCAACGCGACGATCCGTGGCGCTGACGCTGGCGCTGGCCGCACTGGCGGTCGTCCTGGTGTTCGCCGTCGTGCGCCCGCACCGCTGGCCCGAGGCCGTCGTCGCGGTGCCCGCGGCCGCGCTGCTGATCGGCCTCGACGTCATCTCGGTCGACGAGGCGCTCGCCGAAGTACAGCGATTGTTGCCCGTGGTCGGCTTCCTGGCCGCGGTGCTGGTGCTCGCCCGGCTGTGCGCCGACGAAGGCGTGTTCCGGGCGGCGGGCGCGGTGATGGCCCGCACCGCCGGGAGCAGTCAAAACAGGTTACTGGCAATGGTTTTCGTGATCGCGGCGGCCACGACGGCGATCCTCAGCCTGGACGCGACCGTCGTGCTGCTCACGCCGGTGGTGCTGGCGATGGCCCGGCTGCTGCAGGTGCCCGCCGCACCGCACGCCTACGCGACGGCACATCTGGCCAACAGCGCGTCGCTGCTGTTTCCGGTGTCGAACTTAACCAACCTGCTGGCGTTCGCGACCGCAGGCATCTCGTTCCTGCATTTCACCGCGCTCATGTCGCTGCCGTGGCTGGCCGCGATAGCAGTCGAATTCGTGGTGCTGCGTTGGGTTTTCCGTCGCGAGCTGGCCACGCCGCCGGTGGTCGAGTCGCACGCGGAGATCCATCTGCCGGTGTTCGCCCTGGCGGTGCTGGGCGCGACGTTGGCCGGGTTCGTCGTGACATCGATGCTCGGCTTCTCGCCCGCGTGGGCGGCGCTCGGCGGCGTGATCGTGCTCGGCACACAGTCTTTGGTCCGGCGCCGCAGCACGCCCAGCCACCTGCTCAGCGCCGCCGACGTGCCGTTCCTGGTCTTCGTGCTGTGCCTCGGCGTGGTGGTCGACGCGGTCATGGTCAACGGCCTCGGCGACGCCATGCAGGGCGTGCTGCCCGACGGTACATCGCTACCCGCGCTGCTCGGCATCGCCGCGGTGGCGGCGGTGCTCTCGAATCTGGTCAACAACCTGCCCGCCGTGCTGGTGCTGCTGCCGCTGGTCGCCGCCTCCGGGCCGGCCGCCGTACTGGCCGTGCTGATCGGCGTGAACATCGGCCCCAACCTGACCTATGTCGGGTCACTGGCCAACCTGCTGTGGCGCGGCGTCGTGCGGCGCGACCTCACCGCGGGGCCCGTCGAGTTCAGCCGTATCGGGCTGTGCACGGTGCCCGCCACGCTGGTGCTGTCGGTGGTGGGATTGTGGGCAGGAGTTCAGCTCTTCGGCGGGTAGCCAATTCCTGCCGAGCAGACGCAAATTGACCGAAAACCGCCGGAAACTGGACACTTTGCGGCTGCTCGCCAAAAAACTCAGCGGCCGCGGCGCTGGCGGGCGATCTCGGCGAGCACCACGCCCGCGGCCACCGACGCGTTCAGCGACTCGGTGGGCCCGGCCATCGGGATCGACACCACGGCGTCGCACGTCTCGCGGACCAGCCGCGACAACCCCTTGCCCTCCGAACCGACCACGACCACCATCGGCCCGGAACCGTCGAGTTCGTCGACGGTGGTGTCGCCGTCGGCGTCCAACCCGACGATCTGCAGGCCCGCGTCGGCCCAGCCCTTCAGCGCCCGGGTCAGATTCGGCGCCCTCGCGACACGCAGCCGGGCGGCGGCGCCGGCGCTGGTGCGCCACGCGACGGCGGTGACCGACGCCGAGCGCCGCTGCGGGATCAGCACACCGTGGCCGCCGAACGCGGCGACCGACCGCACGATCGCGCCGAGATTGCGCGGGTCGGAGATGTTGTCCAGCGCGACCAGCAGGGCCGGCGAACCGTCGGCCGCCGCGGTCGAGAGCAGGTCGTTGGGGTGCGCGTACGCGTACGGCGGAATCTGCAGCGCCACACCCTGATGCAAACCGTTGGTGGCGATGCGATCCAGGTCGTGGCGCTGCACCTCCAGGATGGAGATGCCCGCGTCGGCGGCGAGCTGCACGGATTCGGTCAGCCGCTCGTCGGCCTCGGCGCCGAGCACCACGTACAGCGCGGTGGCGGGCACTCCGGCGCGCAGACACTCCAGCACCGGGTTGCGGCCCAGCACGATCTCGGTGTCGTCGGTCTTCTTACCGCTCTGACGTCGCGCCTGGGCCTGCGCCTTGGCGGCGCGCTTGGCCGCCGGGTGGTTGGGCCGCTGATGCGCCGGCGGCGTCGCGCCGCGGCCTTCCAGACCACGCCTGCGTACACCGCCCGACCCGACCGTCGGCCCCTTCTTCGTGCCCGGTTTGCGGACGGCGCCGCGGCGCTTCGAATTCCCGGCCATCTACTTCGTGTACCCATCGACGAGCGTCCACTGCGGCCCGTCGGCGGTGTCGGTGACCTCGATCCCGGCGGCCTTGAGGCGATCGCGGATCGCGTCGGCCTCGGCCCAGTCGCGCTGGGCCCTGGCCTCTTCGCGCCGCTTGACCTCCGCCTGCACCAGCACGTCGACCGCGGCCAGCGCCGCCGACGTCTCGTCCTTGGACTCCCACCGCTCGTCGAGGGGGTCGGCGCCGAGGATGCCCATCATCGCGCGGATCGACCGTGCCTGGGTCAACGCCGTTTCGTGGTCGCCGGCGTCCAGCGCGCGGTTGCCTTCCGCGCGGGCGGCGTGCACCTCGGCCAGCGCGATCGGCACCGACAGGTCGTCGTCGAGCGCGGCCGCGAATTTCTCGGTCCACTCGCCGGGCTCGACCGCGCCGACCCGGTTGCGCACGCGGTGCAGGAAGTCCTCGATCCCGGAGTACGCCTTGGCCGCGTCCGCCAGCGCCGTCTCGGAGAACTCCAGCATGGAGCGGTAGTGCGCGCTGCCCAGGTAGTAGCGCAGTTCGGCGGCTCGAACCCGTTGCAGCACAGCGGGAATCGCCAACACGTTGCCGAGCGACTTGCTCATCTTCTCGCCGCCCATCGTCACCCAGCCGTTGTGCAGCCAGTACCGGGCGAACCGATCACCCGCGGCTTCCGCCTGGGCGATCTCGTTCTCGTGGTGCGGGAAGATGAGATCCATTCCGCCGGCGTGGATGTCGAATTCGGAGCCCAGGTAGCTCTCGCACATCGCGACGCATTCGGTGTGCCAGCCCGGCCTGCCCCGGCCCCACGGCGTCGGCCAGGATGGCTCGCCTGGTTTGGCGCCCTTCCACAGCGTGAAGTCGCGCTGATCCCGTTTACCGGTCGCGACGCCTTCGCCCTGATGCACGTCGTCGATCCTGTGGCCCGACAGCTTGCCGTAGCCAGGTTCGGGCAGCAGGCTTTGCACGTCGAAGTACACGTCGCCGTCGCCGGCGTACGCATGGCCGCGCTCGATCAGCCGCTCGATCAGCTCGATCATCTGGGTGATGTGACCGGTGGCGCGGGGTTCGGCCGACGGCGGCAGCACCCCCAGCGCGTCGTAGGCGGCCGAGAACGCACGCTCGTAGGTCGCCGCCCACTCCCACCAGGGCCGGCCCGCGTCGGCGGCCTTGTTGAGGATCTTGTCGTCGATGTCGGTGACGTTGCGGATGAACGCGACGTCGAAACCCTTGGCCAACAGCCAGCGCCGCAGCACGTCGAACGCGACACCGCTGCGCACATGGCCGATGTGGGGCAGGCCCTGCACGGTCGCGCCGCACAGGTAGATGGAAACGTGGCCGGGGCGCACCGGCACGAAGTCACGGACAGCGCCCGCCATCGTGTCGTACAGCCGCAGGTCACTCACGGGCGGCCAGCTTACCGGCCTAATCGGCTTCGACCACCAACGCGGTCGCGATCGCCGCCAGACCCTCACCGCGACCGGTCAGGCCGAGGCCGTCGGTGGTGGTGGCCGACACCGACACCGGCGCGTGCAGCAACTGCGTCAGCAACTCTTGGGCTTCCGCGCGGCGCGGACCGACCTTGGGCCGGTTGCCGATCACCTGCACCGCCGCGTTGACGACGCGGAAACCTCGCGTCGACAGCAGTTCGTGGACGTGCCGCAACAGGGTGGCGCCGCCGGCGTCGCGCCACTCCTCGCGGCCGGTGCCGAAGACCTCCCCGAGGTCACCCAGCCCGGCCGCTGAGAGCAGCGCGTCGCACAGGGCGTGTGCGGCCACATCACCGTCGGAGTGACCGGCACAGCCGTCGGCGTCATCGAACAACAGGCACAGCAGCCAGCACGGCCGCCCAGCCTCGATGGGATGTACGTCGGTGCCGAGCCCGACCCGTGGCAGGCTCGTCATTGCCGTCAGGAGGCGGCGGCGAGTGCCTCGTCGAGGATGGTCGCGGCCTTCTCGTCATCGGTGTTCTCGGCGAGCGCGAGCTCACCCACCAGGATCTGCCGCGCCTTGGCCAGCATCCGCTTTTCACCAGCGGACAGGCCGCGCTCCTGATCCCGGCGCCACAGATCGCGAACGACCTCGGCGACCTTGTTCACGTCACCGGAGGCGAGCTTCTCGAGATTGGCCTTGTACCGCCGCGACCAGTTGGTCGGCTCCTCCGTATGGGGGGCGCGGAGCACCTGGAAAACCTTGTCCAGGCCCTCCTGTCCGACGACGTCGCGTACCCCGACATACTCTGCGTTCTCGGCGGGAACTCGAACCGTGAGGTCCCCCTGGGCGACCTTCAAGACGAGGTATTCCTTCTGCTCGCCTTTGATGGTTCGGGTTTCGATCGCTTCGATCAACGCAGCACCGTGGTGGGGATAAACAACGGTGTCTCCGACCTTGAAAATCATCAGTTTCGAGCCCCTTTCACAACTCAATGCTAGCACGGTGCACAGTCGAGGGTGAACCAACTGTGCAGGTCAGGGGCACCCCGGGTGAGCGCGGGGGCTTGACACACCGGACAATCCGTGCATCGCGTGGGTGGCTTCCAGGTAGCTGTCGGGCCGCTGCGGGAGCCTGCGCCGGACCTCAGCTACCGCCCCCGACGGGCACCTACTACTCTGCATAGTCGAATACCGCGACCGGCACCGGTCGCCTTGTCGGTCGAGCAGGAGGCACGAGTGGTCCGCTTCAAACTGGTCGCCTGTGGGCTGGCCGCCGCGTTCGCACTCACTGGTTGCGGCGCCGGACAGGTGTCCCAGACCGCCATGCAGGAGCCGGCCGTCAACGGCACCAGCGCCAACCTCGGCGCCATCTCGCTGCGCAACGTGCATCTGCGCGCCGAGCAGGTCACCGACTACGTGCAACCGGGCAGCGAGGTGGAACTGCTGTTCCAGGCCTCCAACGACTCGCCCGACACCAACGACAAGCTGGTGGAGATCACCTCCGACGTCGGCACGGTGACGCTCACCGGGGACACCGCGCTGCCCGCGAGCGGCGTGCTCACCGTCGGCGCCCCCGACGGGCAGATCACCCCGTTGGAGAGCGTGGAGACCGCCGAGGCCGCCGAGGCGAAGGTCGAGTTGTCCAAGCCGATCACCAACGGGCTGACCTACAAGTTCGTCTTCAAGTTCGAAAAGGCCGGCGATGCCACCGTGGCGGTGCCGATCTCCGCGGGCGAGTCGCCGCGCCGCGAGGATCCCGCGGCCGCCGGTGGGCACGGCGGCGGGCACTAGAGGCGACACGGCGTCTCGTCGCGGGGCTTTCTGACCGGGTTCTGTCGGAGCCAACAGCTACCGTCACTGCGTGACTAAAGGCGGCACGAAAGCGCGTTCGCAGTACCGCTGCTCGGAATGTCACCACGTCACCCTCAAATGGGTCGGACGCTGCCCGGAATGCGGCACCTGGGGCACCGTCGACGAGGTACCGGTGCTGTCCGCGGTCGCCGGATCGGCCGCGCGCCGGACGGTCGCCCCGGCGTCGCCCGCGGTGCCGATCAGCTCCATCGATCCCGGTCGCACCCGGCACTTTCCGACCGACGTCGCCGAACTGGACCGCGTCCTCGGCGGCGGGCTGGTGCCCGGTTCGGTCACGCTGCTCGCGGGGGATCCCGGCGTGGGCAAGTCGACGCTGCTGCTGGAAGTGGCGCACCGCTGGGCGTGCGCGGGCAAGCGGGCGCTGTACCTGTCGGGCGAGGAGTCCGCGGGCCAGATCCGGATGCGCGCCGAACGCACCGGGTGCACGCACGACGACGTCTATCTGGCCGCCGAGTCGGACCTGTCGACCGCGCTCGGCCACATCGAAGCGGTGCAGCCGGGCCTGGTGGTGGTCGACTCCGTGCAGACCATGTCGACCACCGAGGCCGACGGCGTCACCGGCGGCGTCACCCAGGTGCGGGCGGTCACCACCGCGCTGACGATGGCGGCCAAGACCTCCGGCGTCGCGATGATCCTGGTCGGGCACGTCACCAAGGACGGCGCGATCGCCGGTCCGCGTTCACTGGAACACCTCGTCGATGTCGTCCTGCACTTCGAGGGCGACCGCACCTCCTCGCTGCGCATGGTCCGCGGCGTCAAGAACCGGTTCGGCGCCGCCGACGAGGTGGGCTGTTTCCTGTTGCACGACAACGGGATCGAAGGGGTCGCGGACCCGTCGGGACTGTTCCGCGACCAGCGTCCGAAACCGGTGGCGGGCACGGCGATCACCGTGACGCTCGACGGTAAACGGCCCCTGATCGGCGAGGTGCAGGCGCTGATCGGGGCGGCGGCCAACGGCACCCCGCGGCGCGCGGTCAGCGGTATCGACTCCTCGCGGGCGGCGATGATCACCGCCGTGCTCGACCGGCACGCCGGGCTCGCCGTCGCGTCACGCGACGTGTACCTGTCGACGGTCGGCGGGATGCGGATGACCGACCCCTCCACCGATCTCGCGGTCGCGGTCGCGATCGCGTCGTCGGTGATGGACCTGCCCGTCCCGGCCGGCACGGTGGCCATCGGCGAGGTGGGCCTGGCCGGCGATCTGCGCCGGGTGACGGGCATGGACCGGCGGCTCGCGGAGGCCGCGCGACTGGGCTTCACCAGCGCGGTGATCCCCCCTGGCGTCACGTCGGTGCCCGCCGGGCTGCGGGCGTTCTCGGCCGACAACATCGCGTCGGCGTTGCGGCTGCTGCGGGACATCAGCAAAGATCGGCTGCGACCGCTTCGCTGACAGGAGGGCGCGATGGCCGTGAAAGGCACCAGATCCGGCCGTACCGTCGTGCCGCTGGCCCGGCCGACGATGCGCGAGACCATCGCCCGGTTGGCGCCGGGCACGGCGCTGCGCGACGGACTGGAACGCATCCTGAGGGGCCGCACCGGCGCGCTGATCGTCATCGGCTACGACGAGAGCGTCGAGGCCATCTGCGACGGCGGGTTCTCCCTCGACGTCCGGTACGCCCCCACCAGGCTGCGTGAGCTGTCCAAGATGGACGGCGCGGTGGTGCTCTCCAGCGACGGCAACCACATCTTGCGCGCCAATGTGCAGCTGGTGCCCGATCCGTCGATCCCCACCGAGGAGTCCGGCACCCGGCACCGCTCGGCGGAGCGCGCGGCCATCCAGACCGGTTATCCGGTGATCTCGGTGAGCCACTCGATGAGCATCGTGACCGTCTACGTCGCCGGTGAGCGCCACGTGATCCCCGACTCGGCGACGATCCTGTCGCGGGCGAACCAGACCATCGACACCCTGGAGCGCTACAAGACGCGGCTCGACGAGGTCAGCAGGCAGCTGTCGACCGCCGAGATCGAGGACTTCGTGACGCTGCGCGATGTGATGACCGTCGTGCAGCGGCTCGAGATGGTGCGCCGCATCAGCCTCGAGATCGATTCCGACGTCGTCGAACTCGGCACCGACGGGCGCCAGCTCAAGCTTCAGCTCGAGGAACTCGTCGGCGACAATGACACCGCCCGCGAGCTGATCGTGCGCGACTACCACGCCAATCCCGACCCGCCGTCGGCCGCGCAGGTCAGCGCGACGCTGGAGGAGCTCGACGGGTTGTCCGACAACGAGCTGCTCGACTTCACAACCCTGGCAAGGGTTTTCGGCTACCCGTCGACGATCGAGGCGCAGGACTCGGCGATGAGCTCACGCGGCTACCGCGCGATGGCCGGCATCCCGCGGCTGCAGTTCGCGCACGTCGACCTGCTGGTCCGCAACTTCGGCTCACTGCAGGGGCTGCTCGCGGCCAGCGCCGGCGACCTGCAGTCCGTCGAGGGCATCGGCTCGATGTGGGCACGCCACATCCGAGAGGGACTCTCGCAGCTGGCCGAGTCGACGATCGCCGACCGGCTGGCCTAGACCGTCAGCCGGCGGGTGGCGGCGGCACACCCTCGACGGGCGGCGGCGCCTGCGGGCTCGCGGCGAGGATGAACGGCACCGCTGCCGAGCGCAGATTGCCCAGCTGCACGACGAGGTTGTAGGTGCCGGGCCCGATCGGCGGACGCGGCAGCGGGCAGTTCGGCGCGGAGCCCATGCCGGTCCAGGTCACCTCGGTGGTCACCTGCTCGCCGGGCTGGAACGTCTTGACCAGGGTCTCGTTGGACGGCGCGCAGTCGAGGTTCGACCACAGCCGCGCGTTCTCCAGCGAGTAAACGTAGGCCGCGAGCACTGCCGCACCCACGTCGCGCTTGCAGGCGACCAGGCCGATGTTGGTGACGACCATCGTGAACTTGGGCTGCTCGCCGACCACGTACTGCGGCTGGTTGGTGATCCCCTTGACCGCGAGGGTGGAGTCCGGGCAGTCGTCGCCCTCGTTGAGAATCGGCGGCGGGACGACGGCCGCGGTCGGCGTCGGGGTGGGCGCGGGCGCGTCCTGCGCCGGCGGCATCACCGGTGTCTTGACCTCGGGGTTCTCCCCCGGCAGGGGCGTCGGCCCGGCTTCGGCGGCCGGCGCCGAGGACTCGGCGTTGGTGTTCTGCGCGTCCCCCGAGCCGCCGGTGTTCTTGACGACGACGAACACGATTGCCGCGACCACGCCGATCACGAGGACCGCGATGCCCAGCGCTAATGCCCTGCGACGCCAGTAGATCTGCGTCGGTAGCGGGCCATGCGGTTCCAGATCCAGCACAAGTTCAAGGTAAGCCCAGGTCACGCCATATCGGCCCAGGCGCCCCGGCGTGTCGTGCTCAGCCTTCGCCGATATCGCCCAGATGGTCGCGCAACACCACCCGCCCGTCGGCCAGGTGGTAGGTGACACCGACGATCGCCAGGCCGCCCGCGGCGACCCGCTCGGACACCGCCGTCGAGCGGGCCAGCAGCTGGGCGCCGGTCTCCGTGACGTGCCTGGCCTCGAACTCGTCGACCCGGCTCAACCCGTCGCGGCGGCCCAGCAGGATCGACGGCATCACGCGCTCGACGATGTCGCGCACGTAGCCGCCAGGCACCACACCGTCGTCCAGCGCCGACAGCGTGGCCTTGACCGCCCCGCAGCTGTCGTGGCCCAGCACGACGATCAACGGCACCTCGAGCACCGCGACCGCGTATTCGATGGAACCCAGCACGGCCGAGTCGATGACGTGGCCTGCCGTGCGGACGACGAACATGTCGCCGAGTCCCTGGTCGAAGATCAGCTCGGCCGCCACCCGGCTGTCGCCGCAGCCGAACACCACCGCGGTCGGTTTCTGCGCGGCCGCGAGGCTCGCCCGATGCTCGATGCCTTGGCTGGGGTGCACAGGCTGGCCGGCAACGAAGCGCTCGTTACCCTCCTTGAGTGCTTTCCATGCGGTCACTGGACTGGTGTTGGGCATGACCGACATTGTGCCCCAGCTGGTCGATTGGTATGACCGCGAGCAGCGTGACCTGCCCTGGCGGCGACCCGACGTCAGCCCGTGGCAGGTCCTGGTCAGCGAATTCATGCTGCAGCAGACGCCGGTCGCCCGGGTCGAGCCGGTGTGGCGGGCGTGGGTGGCGCGCTGGCCGACGCCGTCGGCGACGGCCGCCGCCAGCGCCGCCGACGTGCTGCGCGCTTGGGGCAAGCTGGGCTATCCGCGGCGGGCCAAGCGCCTGCACGAGTGTGCGACGGTGATCGCCACCGACTTCGGCGACGCGGTGCCCTCCGATGTCGAGACCCTGCTGACCCTGCCGGGGATCGGGGCGTACACCGCACGGGCCGTCGCGTGCTTCGCCTACCGCCGGCGCGTGCCGGTCGTCGACACCAACGTCCGCCGCGTCGTCGCCAGGGCCGTGCACGGCAGGGCCGACGCCGCGCCGTCGTCGTCACCGCGCGACCTCGCCGACGTGGAGGCCCTCCTGCCCGACGAGGCCCTGGCGCCGAAGTTCTCGATCGCGCTGATGGAGCTGGGGGCGACGGTGTGCACCGCCCGCGCTCCGCGCTGCGCCTCGTGCCCGCTGAGCGTGTGCGCATGGCGCTCGCGCGGCTTCCCCGCTTCGACAGCGCCTGCCCGGCGCGTGCAGCGCTATGCGGGCACCGATCGTCAGGTTCGCGGACGACTGCTGGATGTGCTGCGCGGCAGGGACTCTCCGGTCACCCGCGCCGAGCTGGACGTGGTGTGGCTGTCCGACACCGCCCAGCGTGACCGCGCGCTGGACTCGCTGCTGGTCGACGGTCTCGTCGAGCAGACCGCCGACGGCCGGTTCGCACTTGCCGGCGAAGGCGACTAGCGCGAGTCAGGCCGTCGCCATCTCGCTGTCATCCGATTCGGTTGGGGCACAGGCGAACCGCCGCCGGTAATCGGACGGGGTCACGCCGATGATGCGGCGGAAGTGATGCCGCAGCAGCGTCGCGGTGCCGAACCCGCTGCGCTCGGCGATCCGGTCCACGTCGAGGTCGGTCTCCTCGAGCAGCGTGCGGGCGTAGAGCACCCGCTGATCGGTGACCCACTGCATCGGGGTGCGCCCCGTCTCCTCGACGAACCGGCGCGCGAACGTGCGCGCGGACATGTGCGCCCTGGCGGCCAGGGTGGCGACGGTGTGCGGCCGGTCGAGGTTGCCGAGAATCCAATCCAGCTGCGGCGCAAAGCGTTCCGAACATCGGACGGGGATCGGCTGGTCGATGTACTGGCGCTGGCCGCCGTCGCGCTGCGGCGGCACCACCATGCGCCGGGCGATCTTGTTGGTCACCTCGCTGCCCATTTCACGGCGGACCAGGTGCAGGCACGCGTCGATACCGGCCGCGGTGCCCGCGCTGGTGATCAGGTTGCCGTCGTCGACGAACAGCACGTTGCGATCCACCTTGGCGGTCGGGTACTGCCGGGCCAGGTCGTCGGCATGCATCCAGTGCGTCGTGCACGGGCGCCCGTCGAGTAGTCCGGCGGCCCCGGCCACGAATGCGCCCGAGCACACCGTCAGGATGATCGATCCCGATTCCGCGGCGGCCCGCACGGCGGCCAGCGCCTCGGGCAGGTACTCCGATCCGCCGATCGCCGGGATCGCCACCAGGTCGGCGCCCACCAGGTCGTCCAGTCCGTGATCGGGGGTGATCGTCGCGCCGACCGAGGTGCGCAGCGGCTTGCCCGGTTCGGGCCCGCACACCTTGAAGTCGAAGTTCGGCACCCCGTCGGCCGAGCGGTCGATGCCGAAGACCTCGCAGATGACCCCGAACTCGAAAATCGCTAGACCGTCGAGTACGAGCGTAGATACGCTCTTCAATGCCATGGCAGCATTTTATCCCAATGTGGCCTTCCTGCCACTGTTGGCCGGATTTTTCTTTACGGAGGATTACTGCCATGACCACAGCACTGATTTACCTCATCATCGCGTCGCCGTTCGCGCTGATCGCGGGGTTGGCGTGGGCCGCTCACCGGTCGGGCTCGCTTCGGCTGCGCCTCGACCAGTTCCGGTTGGCCGCCCCGATGGCCGGGCGCCTGTTCGAAGACGACCGCGACATGTCGCGGGTCGCGCACGACCTCGACGCCATCCGTACCCGGTTCGAACACCAGCCGGTCTGGCCGTCCTCAGGCGTGCTCGGGGAGCGTCGCTAGAAAGTTCTCGACCGCCTGCCGATAGATCTGCGGCGCGTCGTCGTGGATGAGATGACCGGCGCCTGGCACGTGCACATACGTCGCCTGGTGGCCGGTCTTCTGCATTTCGCGCATCTGCCCCGGCGGGGTGACCGAGTTGCCCGCCTCCAGCAGCAGGGTGGGCACCCGGACGGACCGCCACTCGGACCAGTAGTCGCGGGTGCCCCACTCGGCGGCGATCTCGATCCACGCCTGCGGCCTGCCGTGCAACCGCCAGCCGGTGGCGGTGCGGTCGAACGCCTCCAGGAAGTACTGGCCGGCGACCGGACCGAACTCGTCGTAAACCGCTTGTGCGGAACCGAATTCGATCGGCAGCGCATGCACCCAGGGCTCCCACGGGCCGGTGGTGCGACCGCGGAAGTCCGGCGCCATGTCCTCGACCACCAGCGCGGCCACCAGCTCCGGACGCGACGCCGCCAGGCACCACGAATGCAAACCGCCCATCGAATGCCCGATCAGCACCGCGGGCTCGCCGAGCGTCGCGACCGCGGCACCGAGGTCGGCGACGAACCGCCCGGTCCCGATCGGCTCGGGATCATCGGCGTCGCGGCCCCGGTGCCAGGGCGCGTCATAGGTGAAGACCCGGCCGAGTGCCGTCAACCACGGCAGCTGTCGCGTCCACGTGCTGCCGCGGCCCATCAGCCCGTGCACCAGCACCAGCGGCCGCCCGATCCCGCCGCGCTCGGTGAGGTGCGCCTCCTGCGGCGCGGGCGATTGCATGCAGACATCATGCCGATCTGGCGTTCGGTAGCCTGATTCGCATGTCTGTGGTGAAGATCAACGCCATCGAGGTCCCGCCCGACGCCGGTCCGGAACTGGAGAAACGGTTCGCCCACCGTGCCCACGCCGTCGACAACCAGCCCGGCTTCCTCGGTTTCCAGCTGCTGCGTCCCGTCAAGGGCGAGAACCGCTACTTCGTGGTGACCCAGTGGGAGTCCGAGGAGGCGTTCCAGGCGTGGGCGACCGGCCCGGCCATCGAGGCCCACAAGGGTCAGCAGACCAACCCGGTGGCCACCGGCGCGTCGCTGCTCGAGTTCGAGGTCGTTCTCGACGTTGCAGGCGCCAGTCGCTGAGCGCCGGCGTCACGCACGCCGCGCGATCGGGCTGACGGTCGCGGCCGCCGTCGTCGCGCTCACGGGTTGCGGCGGTGACCCCGTCCCGCCCGCCGACGCCGCCTACGGCGTGCCGATCGAGATCAACACGCCGCAGGGTCTGCGCGCCAAGCAGACGCTGGACATGCTCAACTCCAACTGGCCGATCGGCCCGGTCAGTGTGGGCACCCTGGCCACCCCGGAGAAGGTCGACCAGATCACCGCGACGCTCGACCGGATCTGGTGGGACCGGCCGTTCACCGTCACCGACGTGAAGATCGGTGCGGGTGAAGCCACCGTCGGCGTGCGCACCTCCTACGGCGTCGACCAGCAGATCGATCTGCGCACCGACGACGCGGGCATGGTCGACCGCCTCGACGTCGCGCTGCGGCCGCCGAAGATCGGCACATGGTCGGACATCGACGCGGAGCTGACGAAATCCGGTGCGCGGTACTCGTATCAGTTCTCCAAGGTCGCCGGCGACAACGCCCGCTGCGACGTCGTCGCGGGCACCAACACCGACCTGTCGCTGCCGCTGGCCTCGATCTTCAAGCTCTACGTGCTGCTGGCGGTCGCCGACGCGGTGAAGGCGGGCACCGTCAGGTGGACCGACCCGCTGACCATCACCAAGGAGGCCAAGGCAGTTGGATCCGCAGGCCTCGAGGAGCTGCCGCCCGGCGCCGAGGTGTCGGTGAGAACGGCTGCGCAGCAGATGATCTCGGCCAGCGACAACATGGCCACCGATCTGCTCATCGCCCGGCTGGGGCCGGGTGCCGTGGAGCGGGCGCTGGTCGCGGCCGGCCACCACGACCCGGCGAGCATGACGCCGTTCCCGACGATGCACGAGCTGTTCTCGGTCGGCTGGGGCCAACCGGATCTACGCGAGCAGTGGCGCCGGGCGGTCGAGCAACGCAGCCCGCAGGTGCGCGCACAGCTGCTCAAGCAGACCAATGCCCGTCCCTACGAACCGGATCCGCAGCGCACCCACACACCCGCGTCGAACTACGGCGCCGAATGGTACGGCAGCGCCGCCGACATCTGCCGGGTGCATCTCGCGCTGCAGCGGGCAGCGGTCGGGCCCGCGGCGCCGGTCCGCGAGATCCTCTCGGCCATCCCGGGCATCGACCTGGACCGGTCGAAGTGGGACTACATCGGCGCCAAGGGCGGAAACCTGCCCGGCGACCTGACTTTCAGCTGGTACGCCGTCGACCACACGGGTCAGCCGTGGGTGGTGAGCTTCCAGCTCAACTGGCCGAATTACCGCAGCCCGACGGCGGCCGGCTGGTTGCTGTCGATCGTGCACCAGGCCTTCGGCCTCGTGCCGGTCTGATCAGGGGTTCGACCGCAGCGTCCAGGCGTGCCCGCGGAAGTGCATCACCGTCCGGCTGACCGGCGCAATGTCGATGCGCCAGAACGACTTCGGGGGCGCATCGAGCACGATCAGCGTCGCGGCCCGCACCACCGCCGGATGGGTGACTGCGACCAGCCTGCCGTGGCGGGTGGTCACCGAGTCCAGCCAGTCGCGCACCCGCTCGATCAGGTCGACCACCGCCTCGCCGCCGTGCGGCGCCCGCGTCGGATCGGTCAGCCAGACCGCGAGGTCGGCGGGCTCGACACCGCCCAGCACGTCGCCGCGCCACCGGCCGCAGTCCAGGTCGGCGAGCCGGGTGTCGACCTCGGCCTGCAGGCCGAGCAGTTCGGCGGTCTGCCGGGTGCGTTTCTCGGGTCCGCAGTACGCGGCGTCGACGGCACCCAGCTCGATCGACGCGTCGACCTGCCGGTGCCCGACGGAGTTGAGCGGCTCATCGGTGGGGAAGCGTCCAGCCGACATCGCGTCGGTCATCGCATGCGACACGAGGGTCAGCCGGACGACTTCACTCACGCAGGCAGACTCTCCCGCCGGCTCTCGAGCAGCTTGGCCGCCATGGCCCCGAACACCAACGCGATCGTCGCGTAGATGACGACCTGCGTTCCCAGCGAGTAGAGCCGGAACTCGTAGAGCACGTCGGCCGGGAAGCCCTCGTAGACGATGGCCCCGCCGTCGTCGCGCAGCGGACCGGGCGTCTCGTCGATGCCCGGCAGCACCAGCATCAGCACCGCCACCGCCGCGACATAGCTGCCGGCCGCCGCCAGCGTCGCGTTCCACGCGCCCAAGCGCGCGACGAGCTGCCTACCGAGGTACACCGCGCCGACCAGCAGCGCCGCCGACAGCACCACCATCAGCAGGTACAGCAAGGTGCGCTGGCGGATCGTCTCGTCGAGGCTGAGCGCCGGTGGGCTCGCCGGATACTTCAGCGCGGGCACGACGTAGAGGCTGAGCAGCATCCCGCCCGCGACGTACAGCGACAGCAGCCGCGCCGAGACGTTGCCGACCCGGCCGTACGCCACGGCGAACACCACCGCGAAGATCGCCGCGATCGCGATGCTGAACAGCAGCACACCGAGCCCCATGCCGATGTTCATCTGCACCGCGCGGTCGAAACCGCCGCCGTCGCCGTGGCTGTGGCCGTGCTCGGCGTGCGACGCCATCGCCTCGTGCGCGGCGCCGACGCCGTCCTCGTATTCGATCGCTCGCTCGATCTGCGGTTCGACGAAGATCCGCGCGAAAACGAACGCGAGCACACCCGCGAGGGCGCCGGCCAGCAGGCCGCGCCAGATGATCTGTTTCTCCATTTTTCGGTTGTCTCCCTGCCGGTCGGTCAGTGGCAGGGGAAACCGAGGAGGTGACGCGCGTCGTGCACGAACTCGTGCACGGCGGTGTTGTTGCCGAACACCGACGTCGCACCCTGGTCCAGGCCGACGAAGTAGAGCACGAGCAGCGCGAAGAACGCCGTGAACGTCAGCCACAGCACCGCCTTCGTCGCGGAGAAGTCCAACGCGGGCGCAATGCTCTTACGTGCCTCGGGCGAGGTCATGTCGGTGTCCTTTCCGGGATTTCGCGTCCCAGGTTCAACGGTGACGGCGAGCGTCGGGTCTGACTTGACACAGTGGCGCGACCGTTCTGGATTCTCACCAGATTCCTTCGCCCGCCGATTACATCGCACATCCTAAGCAATCGGCCCGTGCTGTGCGTAGGAGACGGTGCGAACACGAAAAAGCGGGCGGCCACCCGTTCGGGGGACCGCCCGCTTTTCTGCTCGGCTTATTCGGCCGCGGCGCTCGCCGCCCCGGCGGCTCCGGCCTGGGCCAGATCCGGCTCCTCCACCTTCGCGGGCTTCTTGGCGCCCTTGAAGGTGAACACGGCGTCCTCGCCTGCGCTCTCGCCGTCCCAGTTCTCGACGTCGACCGTGATCAGCTGACCGGGGCCGATCTCCTCGAAGAGGATCTTCTCCGACAGCTGGTCCTCGATCTCGCGCTGGATGGTGCGCCGCAGCGGCCGCGCACCGAGCACGGGATCGAACCCGCGCTTGGCCAGCAGCGCCTTGGCCTGGTCCGTCAGCTCGATCGCCATGTCCTTGGCCTTGAGCTGGTTGGCCACCCGGCTCACCATCAGGTCCACCATCTTGATGATCTCGTCGCGAGTCAGCTGGTGGAACACGATGATGTCGTCGATGCGGTTGAGGAACTCGGGCCGGAAGTGCTTCTTGAGCTCGTCGTTGACCTTCTGCTTCATCCGCTCGTAGTTGTTCTCGCCGCCACCCTGGGTGAAGCCGAGACCAACCGCCTTGCTGATGTCGCTGGTGCCGAGGTTCGACGTGAAGATCAGCACGGTGTTCTTGAAGTCGACCGTGCGACCCTGACCATCGGTCAGGCGGCCGTCCTCGAGCACCTGCAGGAGGCTGTTGTAGATCTCCTGGTGTGCCTTCTCGATCTCGTCGAACAGCACGACGCTGAACGGCTTGCGCCGCACCTTCTCGGTGAGCTGGCCGCCCTCCTCGTAACCGACGTAGCCCGGAGGGGCACCGAACAGCCGCGAGGCGGTGAAGCGGTCGTGGAACTCGCCCATGTCGATCTGGATGAGCGCGTCGTCCTCGCCGAACAGGAAGTTGGCCAGCGCCTTGGACAGCTCGGTCTTACCGACACCGGACGGGCCGGCGAAGATGAACGAACCGGACGGGCGCTTGGGGTCCTTCAGACCGGCGCGGGTACGGCGGATCGCCTTGCTGACGGCCTTGACGGCGTCCTCCTGGCCGATGATCCGCTTGTGCAGCTCCTCCTCCATGCGCAGCAGCCGAGTCGTCTCCTCCTCGGTCAGCTTGAACACGGGGATGCCGGTCCAATTGCCGAGGACCTCGGCGATCTGCTCGTCGTCGACCTCGGCCACGACGTCGAGATCACCTGAACGCCACTGCTTTTCGCGCTCGGCGCGCTGCGCGACCAGTTGCTTCTCCTTGTCGCGCAGGCTGGCGGCCTTCTCGAAGTCCTGCGCGTCGATCGCGGACTCCTTCTCCCGGCGGGCGTCGGCGATCTTCTCGTCGAACTCGCGCAGGTCTGGCGGAGCGGTCATCCGGCGGATGCGCATCCGGGCGCCGGCCTCGTCGATCAGGTCGATCGCCTTGTCCGGCAGGAACCGGTCGTTGATGTAGCGGTCGGCCAGGGTCGCGGCGGCCGCGATGGCACCGTCGGTGATCGACACGCGGTGGTGCGCCTCGTACCGGTCGCGCAGCCCCTTGAGGATCTCGATGGTGTGCGCGACGGTCGGCTCGCCGACCTGCACCGGCTGGAAGCGGCGTTCCAGGGCGGCGTCCTTCTCGATGTACTTGCGGTACTCGTCGAGCGTGGTGGCGCCGATGGTCTGCAGCTCACCGCGGGCCAGCTTCGGCTTCAGGATGCTGGCGGCGTCGATCGCACCCTCGGCGGCACCCGCGCCGACGAGCGTGTGCAGCTCGTCGATGAACAGGATGATGTCGCCGCGGGTGTTGATCTCCTTGAGCACCTTCTTCAGGCGCTCCTCGAAGTCACCGCGGTAGCGGCTGCCCGCGACCAGCGATCCGAGGTCGAGGGTGTAGAGCTGCTTGTCCTTCAGCGTCTCGGGCACGTCGCCGTGCACGATCGCCTGGGCCAGCCCCTCGACGACGGCGGTCTTGCCGACGCCGGGCTCGCCGATCAGCACCGGGTTGTTCTTGGTGCGGCGGCTCAGCACCTGCATCACCCGCTCGATTTCCTTCTCGCGGCCGATGACGGGGTCGAGCTTGCCCTCCATCGCGGCGGCGGTCAGGTTGCGGCCGAACTGGTCGAGCACCAGCGACGTCGACGGATTGCCCGCCTCGCCGCCCCGGCCGCCGGTTCCGGCTTCCGCGGTCTCCTTGCCCTGGTAGCCGCTCAGCAGCTGGATGACCTGCTGACGCACCCGGGTCAGCTCGGCGCCGAGCTTCACCAGCACCTGGGCGGCCACGCCCTCGCCCTCACGGATGAGGCCGAGCAGGATGTGCTCGGTGCCGATGTAGTTGTGGCCGAGCTGCAGCGCCTCGCGAAGCGACAGCTCCAGCACCTTCTTGGCACGCGGCGTGAACGGGATGTGACCCGACGGCGCCTGCTGGCCCTGGCCGATGATCTCCTCGACCTGGCTGCGGACGCCTTCCAGCGAGATGCCCAGCGACTCCAGCGACTTGGCGGCTACGCCCTCGCCTTCGTGAATAAGTCCCAGGAGGATGTGCTCGGTGCCGATGTAGTTGTGGTTGAGCATCCGGGCCTCTTCTTGAGCCAGGACGACGACCCTGCGGGCACGGTCGGTGAATCTCTCAAACATCGGTGGTTACCTGCTCTCCATCAATAGGTCGGCGCCATGCGCGCCCCGAGATGTCCCGAGCTACGCACCGCACCTGCCGTCCACTCTAATGGGCGGCGCTCCCCGGTGCCCCGCCTGCCGGTCTGCTCTAAGCGGACACACCGGGCACCGATCCCGCGCCGGGGTGAATACCCGGCGCCACGCAATAGCAACGCATCGGGCGCGAGATTCGTTTCCGTATTCGAGCCCCGGACGGGTGATAGCAGGTTCGCGGTTAGCGAACGGTCGCCGGCAACTTCGTGAATGGTTGCCGGGCGCGATTGTGAAGCGACTATGTGGCGGCGTGGAAAGCGTCGATCACATCGGCCGGAATGCGGCCGCGGGTGGACACATTGTGGCCGTTGCGGCGGGCCCACTCGCGGATCGCGGCGCTCTGCTCACGGTCGATCGCCGCTCGACCGCGGCCCGAGCCGGCCGACCGGCCACGGCGACGTCCGCCGACCCGGCGACCCGCCTCGACCCACTGCTTCAGGTCATTACGCAACTTCGCGGCATTCTTCGAAGAAAGGTCAATCTCGTAGCTGACACCATCCAGCCCGAATTCAACCGTCTCGTCAGCCGCCCCTTCGCCGTCGAAATCATCGACCAACGTAACGGTCACTTTCTTCGCCATTGACCCACACGCCCTTCTGCATGGCCTTAGTTCAGCAGTAAGCCTCGAACCCCCGCAACCAATGTGCCATATAAGTGGGCGCTATTCAACAAGATCGCAATAACGCCGAGTTCAGTTGCCGTGACGTCGAACAATCGGGAACAAAACCGTCTCCCTAATCGACAGGCCCGTCAGGGCCATCAACAACCTATCGATACCCATTCCGGTACCCGTCGACGGCGGCATCGCATACTCCAATGCCGCGAGGAAATCCTCGTCGAGAACCATTGCCTCGTCATCGCCGGCGGCCGCGGCCCTGGCCTGCGCCTCGAAACGTTCGCGTTGGATTACCGGGTCGATGAGTTCGGAGTAACCGGTCGCCAGCTCGAAACGGCGGACGTAAAGATCCCATTTCTCGGTGACCCCCGGGATACTGCGATGTTCGCGGGTCAGCGGGGTTGTCTCGACCGGAAAGTCGCGTACGAAAGTCGGTGCCCACAGGGTGCTGCCCACGGTGTGCTCCCAAAGCTCCTCGACCAATTTCCCGTGGCCGTAGCCGCGGTCGCGCGAAATCTCCACACCGAGCCGATCGGCAATCGCCCATAACGCGTCGGCGGGTGTTTCCGGTGTGATCTCTTCGCCCAGCGCTTCGGAAAGTGACGGATACATTTCGACCGACTGCCATTCGCCGTCCAGGTCATAGACGGTGCCATCGGGCAGTGGCACTTGCCGGGTTCCGATCGCCTCGTCGGCGACCTCTTGAATAAGCTCACGCGTCACAACGGCGGAATCGTCGTACGTACCGTAAGCCTGATAAGTCTCCAACATCGCGAATTCCGGTGAATGTGTGGAATCCGCACCTTCGTTTCTGAACACGCGATTCAACTCGAAGACGCGCTCGAATCCGCCGACCAACGCACGCTTGAGGAACAGTTCCGGCGCGATGCGCAGGTACAGGTCCGCGTCGAGTGCATTCGAGTGCGTCACAAAGGGCCGTGCCGCCGCTCCCCCGGCGAGGGTCTGCAGCATCGGCGTCTCTACTTCCAGGAAGCCACGCCGCTCCAGCGCCGAGCGCACGGCGCGGACCACCGCCACGCGCTGGCGGGCGATGGTCCTGGCCTCCGGACGCACGATGAGGTCGACGTAGCGCTGCCGCACGCGGGCCTCTTCGCTCATTTCCTTGTGCGCCACCGGCAGCGGCCGCAGCGCCTTGGAAATGATTTGCCAGGAATCCGCAAGCACAGACAATTCCCCGCGCCGCGAACTGATCACCTCGCCGTCCACGAACACGATGTCCCCGAGATCGACGTCGGCCTTCCACGCATCCAGCGATTCCTGGCCCACCTTGGCCAGGCTGATCATCACCTGCAGTTGCGTTCCGTCGCCCTCCTGCAGCGTCGCGAAACACAGCTTGCCGGAGTTACGGGCGAACATGACGCGGCCGGCCACCCCGACGACGGTGCCGGTCTCGGTGTCGGCGGCGAGGTCCGGATAGGCCTCACGGATCTCGGCGAGCGTATGGGTGCGGGCCACCTCGACCGGATACGGGTGACGTCCCTCGGCCAGCAGCCGTTCGCGCTTGGCCTGACGGATCCGGTACTGCTCCGGAATGTCAGGGTCGGATGCCGGGTCGGCGGCGGTGGGGCGTGCATCAGGTTCGGTCACGTCGTGCCAGCTTAAATGAACCCATGGCGGGCCCCATCAACGCAGCGGCGGTGGCCGCGCTGGCCGACGAACCGGTGGACTGGAAATTCAAGGGGCTACCCGCCGCGTGGTGGGGCAGCACCGGCGCCGACGTGCGCGCGCGCAGGCCCGACCTGTTCGGCGACGGCGCCCTCGGCCCGGTCTGTGTGCTGCACGCCGAGGCCCTGGAGCACAACCTCGAGACCATGGCGGCGTGGTGCGCCCAGCGCGGCGTCGAGCTGGCGCCGCACGGCAAGACGCACATGGCGCCGCAGCTGCTGGCCCGGCAATTCGACGCGGGCGCGTGCGCGGTGACCGTCGCCACCGTCAGCCAGGTTCGGGTGTTCCGGGCGTTCGGGGTGCGCGACGTGATCGTCGCCAACGAGATCGTCGACGAGGCGGGGTTGCATTGGCTCGGCGACGAACTGGACGCCGATCCCGACTTCCGGGTGACGTGCTGGGCGGACTCGGTGGCCGGCGTGCACGCCATGACGGCCGCGCTGACCGCGGCGGGCACCGACCGGCCCGTCGGGGTGTGCGTCGAACTGGGGATGCCCGACGGCCGGACCGGGTGTCGCGATCAGCGTGAGGTCGACGAGGTCGCCCGTGCTGTCGTCGCGTCGCCGCGGCTGCGGCTGGTCGGGGTGGCCGGTTACGAGGCGGCGCTCGGCCACGACGTCGGGCCCGAGGGGCTCGCGCGGGTGCGGCCGTACCTGGCCGGGCTGCGGGCCGCGGCGTTGCGGCTCGGGCCGCTGTTCGAGACCGACCGCGTGCTGGCGACGGCCGGCGGTAGCACGTACTTCGACGCGGTGGCCGACGCGCTGAGCGACTGGCCCGCCGGCCTGTCGGTGCGGACCGTTCTGCGCAGCGGCTGCTACCTCACCCACGACGACGGCCTCTATGCGCGGACGTCGCCGCTGCGCGCGGCGTTGCGGCCGGCGCTGAGCGTGTGGGCGCAGGTGGTGTCGCGCCCGCAGGCCGACCTGGCGCTGCTGACGATGGGCCGGCGCGACGTGTCGTTCGACCAGGACATGCCGACGCCGCGCGGGCTGCCCAACAGCCGGGTGACCAAGCTCAACGACCAGCACGCCTACCTGAGGCTCGGCGGCGACGACCGCGTCGCGGTCGGCGACTGGGTGCAGTTCGGGATCTCGCATCCCTGCACGGTGTTCGACAAGTGGCCGATGATCCCGATGGTCGACGACGACGGCCGCGTCGTCGACCTGATCCGCACCTTCTTCTAAGCGATTTCGGTGTCGGCAGTCGCGCTCAGCGCAACCAACTACACCGAAATCCCCTTCTGGAGGCGGCCGCGCTGGCCGTCGCGGTTGCGTTCGAACACCAGCCGCAGCCCGTCGAGCGTCAGGTGCCGGTCATAGTCGGCGACGGTGTGCACGTCGGGCAGCACCAGCGGCGCCGTGTGCCCGGTCGCCACCACCGCGACGTTGTCGCCTGCGAAGCCGTCGACGTCCTCGCGGATCCGGTTCACCAGGCCGTCGACGAGGCCCGCGAACCCGAACACCGCGCCGGCCTGCATGCATTCGACGGTGTTCTTGCCCACCACCGACCGGGGCCTGGTCAGCTCGACGCGTCGCAGCGCCGCCGACCGGGCAGCGGCCGCGTCCGACGACACCTGCACACCGGGAGCGATTGCGCCGCCGAGGAATTCGCCTTTCGCCGACACCACGTCCACGCAGATAGACGAACCGAAGTCGACGACGATCGCGGCGCGGCCGTACTTGTGGTAAGCGGCAAGGCAGTTGACGATCCGGTCCGCGCCGACCTCCTTGGGGTTGTCGACCAGCAGCGGAATGCCGGTGCGCACACCCGGTTCGATCAGCACGTGCGGCACCGACGGCCAGTACTGCTCGAGCATGACACGGACCTCGTGCAGCACCGACGGCACCGTCGACAGCCCGGCAGCGCCGGTCAGCCGTTCGGAGTCGTCACCGATAAGCCCGTCGATGGTCAACGCCAGCTCGTCGGCCGTGACCTCGGGTTCGGTGCGAATCCGCCAGTGCTGCACCACTTTCGCGTGGTCGCCGGAGCCGGAGATCAGCCCGACGACGGTGTGGGTGTTGCGGACGTCGATGGCCAGTAGCATCTGCGGCCACCTATCGCGGCGACATGAGTTCGGCGGCGTCCGCCGGCACGAACGCTGGGTCGTGCCCGAGGTCGACCTGCCGGTTGTCGGCGTCGACGAACACGATCCGCGGCTGGTAGGCGCGCGCTTCGGCGTCCTCCATGGTGCCGTAGGCGATCAGGATGACCAGGTCGCCGGGGTGCACCAGATGCGCTGCGGCGCCGTTGATCCCGATCACGCCGCTGCCGAGCTCGCCGGTGATGGCGTAGGTGACGAGCCGGGCGCCGTTGTCGATGTCGACGATCGTCACCTGCTCGCCCTCGAGCAGGTCGGCGGCGTCCATCAGGTCGGCGTCGATGGTCACGGAGCCGACGTAGTGCAGGTCGGCCTGCGTCACCGTGGCGCGGTGGATCTTCGACTTGAGCATCGTTCGTAACATCAGTTCCTCCAGGGCAGTTCGTGTTCGTCGAACGGGACGTCCGGGCCTGGCCCGGAGGGCACACCGAGGTCGATGGCGATGTTGTCCAGCAGCCGGGTGCGTCCCAGCCGGCCGGCGATCAGCATGCGCGCGGCGCCGACCGCGGGGGCCGGACCGAGCATCGGGTCACGGATCTCGAGGTAGTCCAGTTCGATCGCCGACACCGAGTCCAGCACCGCGCGCGCGGCATCCAGCGCGGCGGCCGTCCCTTCTCCGGCCGCATACATCCCGGCCAGCAGTGCCGCCGACAGCGCGCCCGCGTGCTCGCGTTCCTCGTCGGTGAGATATCGGTTGCGCGACGACATCGCCAGGCCGTCGGCCTCCCGCACGATCGGCACCCCGACGATCTGCACGTCGACGTTGAGGTCGGCGACCATCTGCCGGATCAGCGCCAGTTGCTGGTAGTCCTTCTCCCCGAAGAACGCGCGGTCGGGCCGGACGATGTTGAGCAGTTTCAACACGACTGTCAGCACACCGGCGAAATGCGTTGGGCGAGCGGCACCTTCGAGTTCCGTTCCGAGCGCGCCGGGGTGTACCGCGGTGCGCGTCCCGTCGGGATACATGTCGGCGGCGGTGGGCGTGAACGCGATGTCGACCCCCGCGGCGCGCAGCGCGGCGAGGTCGTCGTCGAGGGTGCGCGGATAGGCGTCGAGGTCCTCGTTGGCGCCGAACTGCAACGGGTTGACGAAGATCGACACCACCACCACCGCGCCCTGCACCCGTTTGGCCGTGCGGATCAACGAGAGGTGTCCCTCGTGCAGGGCGCCCATCGTCGGCACCAGCATCACGCGGCGACCGGTGGTCCGCAGCGCGCGGGTGACCGCCGAGACGTCGGCGGGCCGCGCGTAGACGTTGAGCTCGCCCGCGGTGAACTTCGGTGCGCGTGGGGCGGTCATCGTTGTTGCCTCCCGGCAGTCAGGGCCGCGAACACCTCGGCGGGCGCGTGCGCGCGCTGGGCGGTGCGCAGCGAGTTGGCCCGATACGCTTGCGCCAATTCGGGATTCACCTCCGTCAGGGCGTCCAGGTGGGCCAATACCGCGGCGGCGTCGCCGCGCGCCACCGGGCCCGTCAGCGCCGCCTGGCCGCGCTGCAGCGCGTTCTCCAGCGACGCCCGCGCCAGCGGGGCGACGACGCGTTCGGCGATGCCGCCCGGCGCGTCGCCGACGATCTCCTGCCCCAGCAGTTCCTGGCCCCACAGCGCCGAGCGCAGCGCCTCGACGGCGTCGAGCAGCACGGTCACCAGGTGGTTGCTGGCATGGGCCAACGCGGCGTGATACAGCGTGCGGGCGTCCTCGCGGACCCGGAACGGTTCACCGCCGATCTCGAGTACCAGCGACTGGCCGATCGCGTAGCCGACCTCGTCGGCCGCGGTGACGCCGAAGCACGTGTCGGGCAGCCGCTCGATGTCCTCGTCGGAGCCGGTGAAGGTCATCGCGGGGTGGATCGCCAGCGGTATGCAGCCCTGGTCGGTCAGCGGGGCAAGCACGCCGACGCCGTTGGCGCCGGAGGTGTGCACGACGATGGTGCCCGGCCGGACCGCGTTCGTGGCGGCCAGCCCGGTGACCAGTTCGGCGAGCACCGCGTCGGGGACGGCGAGCAGCAGCAACTCGGCCCGCCCGGCGACCTCGTCGACGGGCAGCACCGCGGTGTCGGGCAGTCGGCGTTGCGCTCGGTCCCGGGAGGCCCGCGAGACGGCGCTGCAGGCCACCACCACATGTTCGGCCCGTTCCAGCGCGACGCCGAGCGCGGAGCCCACGCGACCTGCGGAGACGATGCCCACCGTGAGCCGCGCAGGGCGGAATCCGTCGGGGGTCGACATGCCGAAACGACCTCGCTGAAGTCAGAGTGCGTACGTTCCGGTCCTGCGGTGCGGGTACCGGACGGTCGCTACGAGCCTAGCTCACTCGTCGCGGCGTCGACGACGCCCGCCCGGCGTCGGGTTGGCCTGCAATCGCGCCAGCAGGTCGGCGACCGACTGACCGCCGGTGTCGGTGTCGTCGGCGCTGCGGTGCCGGGAGCGTTCCGGCGGCGGGGGTGGCGGCTCGGCGGCTGGCGGGGGCTCGGCGGCCGACTGCGCCGAGTGCCTGCCGCGGCGCGGCGCGTTGTCCTCGGCGGGTTCGGGGGCCCGCCGCCTGCCGACGTACTCGTTCTGCTCGCCGTTGGGCGCCGTGGGGACCCAGTTGCTGCCGGGCGCGCCGGGCGGCAACCACTGGCCTTCGGCCGGGGCGGGCTGCCAATCGGACGCGGGCGGGGGCGGTGGCGGCGGCGGTGACCACACGGGCGTGACCGGTTCGGGCCGCGCGACGGGCTCCGGCGGCGGCGGAGGCGCGGCCGGCGGCGGTGGGGGTGGCGGCGCCTGCGGAGGCGGCGGCGGAGGTGGCGACCAGGGCGACGACGCGTCGGCGGCGCGTCGGTGCGCACCACCCGCGGTCGCCGCCGGCGGCCAATCCTGTTCGGGCGGTTGGGGTTCGGCGGGAACGTCGATGATCGGGCTTTCTTCGGTCTGCGAGTCGACGTCCGGGGTGAAGTGGTCGGCGCGGCTGTCGGCATCGGGCCGGTAGTCGTCGATGCGGCTGCTGGTGACCCGGCCCGTCGTCTCGGAATCGGCGGCCCAGTCGCGGTAGGCCCGCACGGTGGTGCGCTCGTTCTCGATCGCGGGCCGGTGCGACAGGTCGGCGTCGAACAGGATCTCCAGGTTGGCCCGCAGCGCCGCCAACTCCGCGCGCAGGCCCGCCACCTCGTCGGCGGCCTGGGCGCGCACCTCGCCGGCCAGCTCGCGGCGCAACTGCGACTCCAGCGACAGCTCGTATTCGCGCCGTGCCGAGATCTCCCGGTCCAGCTGCAGGTCGTAGACCAGTTTGAGGTCGCGCACCTTGGCTTGGTCGATATCGCTCTGCCGTCGATAGATGACCGAGACGAACGCCCCGACGACCGCGGCCCACAACGCGAGGATGACCGCGAGTTTGAGCAGCTCGACCCGATTGGTGAACACCAGGGCGCAGCTGGCCGCGATGGCGAGCACCAGCAACGCGGTCAACAGCATCCAACCCGGCCGTCGACCGCTGCGCCGGGACCGGGCGCTGCGGGTCGGATCGGTCATGGGGGCGACTGTACCTGCCACAGGTCACTCCGCGTGTCGACCGCATCGGCGATTCGACCGGCCGACGTCACGAATCGGCTAATCCGTTGCCCCATTGGCGTTCTCCGGCGGCTCGCCCGGCGATTTGCAGCAATGCTGCAACCAGAGTGCGGCGACGACGAGCGCCAGCGCGCATGCCGCGGCGACGGCGGCGCCCGCGGTGTCCTCGGCGGCGACCCGCATCGTCGAGCGGCGCGGCAGCAGGTAGACGAGGACACCGACCCACCACCCGAGCACCGGCGCGCCCACCCACGCCGAGGCCTTGGCGATCACCACCGACCGCGCCACCGCGAGCGGATGCACCCGCCCCGACCCGACGCCGATCTCGCCCTCGTTGATCTTGTTGCGGAGATAGAACGCCCACCCGGCCTCCGCGATCGCGACCGCCAGCAGCGACACACCGGTCCACACCGTCAGCGGCGGGAACCAGCGGTACAACACCAGCAGCAGCACGTAGGCCACGGCGGCGGTGAGCAGCGCCGCGGCGGCCAGGTCGCGTCTGCGGGTCGGTCCCATCAGCGCAGCACCAGGTCGGTCCGCCGCACACCGGCGCGTTCGGCGGCGTCGAGCGCGTCGAGCAGGTCGTCGACCCGGCGCTCCCGGCCGTCGACGGTCAGCACGGCGTCAGGGTCCACCGCCAACCAGGGCACCAGCACGAACGCGCGTTCGTGCGCGCGCGGATGCGGCAGCGTGAGGGTCTCCTCCCGCGAGATCACCTCGCGGCCGTCGACGCGGCACACCACGATGTCGACGTCGAGCGTGCGCGGGCCCCAGCGCTCGGCGCGCACCCGCTCGGCGGCCTGTTCGAAGTCGTGCGCGCGGCGCAGCCAGCCGGCGGCATCGAGCGCGTCGTCCTCGGCGATGACGACGGCGTTGAGGAACGGGTCCTGCTCGACGCCGCCCCACGGCGCGGTCTCGTACACCGGCGACACCGCGCGCACAGCGCCCGCCAGCCCGTCGACGACCGAGCGCAGCATCGCCGGCCGATCGCCCAGGTTGGAGCCGATCGAGAGCACCGCACAGGTCATGCGTCCTCGTTTCGCGACCGCCGGGCCACCACGGCGACGTCGGCGAACGTCAGCGGGATCGGCGCCGACGGTTTGTGCACGACGACCTCCACCTCGGTGACCCGCTCGTCGGACATCACGCCGTCGGCGATCTCGGCGGCCACCGTCTCGATGAGGTCGCGCGGCGGCCCGGCGACGATGTCGGCGGCCCGCTGCGCCAGCTGCCCGTAGTCCAGCGTGTGCGTCAGGTCGTCGGTCCGCGCCGCCTGCCGCAGATCCGTCCACACCGTGATGTCGATCACGAAGTCCTGCCCGTCACGCCGCTCGTGCTCGTAGACGCCGTGGTTGCCGCGCACCCGCAGGCCGCGCAGTTCGATCCGATCGCTCACCTGTCGTCCTGCCCTGTCCACGCTTCCACCACCCTGAGCGCATCGACCGACGCGCGCACGTCGTGCACCCGCACGCCCCACGCGCCGTGCAGCCCGGCCAGCGCGGAGATCACCGCGGTCGCCGTCTCCCGCCCGTCGGGCGGTCGGGGGCTCCCGTCGGCGCCGGCCAGCAGTGTGCCCAGAAACCGCTTGCGCGACGCGCCGACCAGAACCGGGATGCCGGTGCCGACGAAATCGTCGAGCGCACGCAGCAGCGCCCAGTTGTGCTCCCCGGTCTTGGCGAAACCGAGCCCGGGGTCGATGACCACGTTGCCCGGGTCGACGCCGGCAGCCACCGCGGCGTCCACGCCGGCCAGCAGTTCGGTGCGCACCTCGGCGACCACGTCGCGGTAGTCAGGCACGTGGTGGGGCCGGTCGGCGTCGACCGAACGCCAATGCATCAGCACCCACGGCACTTTCGCGTCGGCGAGCAGCGGCGCCATGCCCGGGTCGGCGCGGCCGCCGGACACGTCGTTGACGATGCGCGCGCCGTTCTCCAGCGCGGCGCGCGCGACGTCGGCGTGCATGGTGTCGATGCTGACGACGACGCCCTCGGCGGCGAGGTCGGCGATGACCGGCAGCACCCGCGACTTCTCGACCTGCGGGTCGACGCGGGTCGCGCCCGGCCGGGTCGATTCGCCGCCGACGTCGACGATGGCCGCCCCGTCGGCGACCAACTCCAGCCCGTGCGCGACGGCGCGGTCACGGTCGAGGAACAGCCCCCCGTCGGAGAAGGAGTCGTCGGTGACATTCACGACTCCCATGACTCGCACCTGCGTTCGCGACGGGACCATGGGGTTCAGCGGTTCACTTCCGCAGGATGAGATCCAGCGCTTCGGCTCGAGATGCCTTGTCGGTCTTGAACTGTCCGCGCACCGCCGAGGTGGTGGTGACCGCACCCGGCTTGCGGATCCCCCGCATCGCCATGCACAGATGCTCGGCCTCGATGACGACGATCGCGCCCCGCGGGTCCAGCTTGCGCATCAGTGCGTCGGCGATCTGACCGGTCAGCCGTTCCTGCACCTGCGGCCGCTTGGCGTACAGGTCGACCAGGCGCGCGATTTTCGACAGCCCGGTGACGCGACCGTCGACCCCGGGGATGTACCCGACGTGGGCGACCCCGTGGAACGAGACCAGGTGGTGCTCGCAGGTGGAGTACATCGGGATCTGCTTGACCAGCACCAGCTCGTCGTGCTGCTCGTCAAAGGTGGTGTTGAGCACCGAGTCCGGGTCGGTGTAGAGCCCGGCGAACACCTCTTTGTACGCCCGCGCCACCCGGGCGGGGGTGGCCTCCAGCCCGTGCCGGTCGGGGTCCTCGCCGACCGCGATCAGCAGTTCGCGGACCGCGGCCTCCGCGCGCGGCTGATCGAACTTCGCCGGGTTGAACGTGACAGCCTCGTCCGAGACAGCGGCGTGCTGTGACTGCACCAATGGAGCCCCTCCTGTTGCACCTGCCGGCCGGTCAGCGCCGGTTGTTGTCCTGACCCTGGTCCTCGTTCGGATTCTGCGGGCCACCCTGCGGTGCACCCTGCTGCGGGTAGGGCTGATACGGCGGGTACGGCTGGGGCTGTTGCCATCCCTGCGGCGGCGGATACCAGTAGCCGTGCGGCTGCTGGACCGGTGGTTGCTGGTGGTGCGGCGGCTGTTGCTGGGGTGGCCATCCCGGCGCGTGCCAGCCCGCCGGCGCGCCGTAGTCCGGCTGCGTCGGCGCATTACCCGCGGCACCGTTGCCGTTGGCTCCGTTCTGATGGCCCTCGGCCAGCCTGCTCGCCTCGGCGGCCTTGCTGGCGGCGGCGATCGCGGCCTTGAACGCGGGCTCGGGCACCGGCTTCGGCCACTCCTCACCGCGTTCGATGGCCAGCTCGCCGGGCGTCTTGATCGGCGGCTTGTCCGACGGCACCCGGCCGCCGAAGTCGTCGAACATGGTCAGCCGCGGCCGCTTCTTGACGTCGGAGAAGATCGCCTCGAGTTCGGCGCGGTGCAGCGTCTCCTTCTCCAGCAGTTCCCCGGCGAGCACGTCGAGCACATCGCGGTACTCGGTGAGGATCTCCCACGCCTCGGTGTGCGCGGCCTCGATCAGCTTGCGGATCTCGTCGTCGATGATCTGCGCGACCTCGTGCGAGTAGTCCGGCGACGTGCCCATCGTGCGGCCCAGGAACGGGTCGCCGTGCTCGGTGCCGTAACGCACGGCGCCCAGCTTGGAGCTCATGCCGTACTCGGTGACCATCGCGCGCGCGATCTTGGTGGCCTGCTCGATGTCGGACACCGCGCCGGTGGTCGGCTCGCGGAACACCAGTTCCTCGGCGGCGCGCCCGCCCATCGCGAACACCAGGCGCGCGATCATCTCCGAGCGGGTCATCAGGCCCTTGTCGTCCTCGGGCACCGCGACCGCGTGGCCGCCGGTGCGCCCGCGGGCCAGGATCGTCACCTTGTAGATCGGCTCGATGTCGGGCATCGCCCACGCCGCCAGCGTGTGGCCACCCTCGTGGTAGGCGGTGATCTTCTTCTCGTGCTCGCTGATGAGGCGGCCCTTGCGGCGCGGTCCGCCGACGACCCGGTCGACGGCCTCCTCGAGCGCGGGGCCGGTGATGATCGTGCCGTTCTCGCGGGCGGTCAGCAGCGCGGCCTCGTTGATGACGTTGGCCAGGTCGGCGCCGGACATGCCGACGGTGCGCTTGGCGAGGCCGTCGAGGTCGGCGTCGTCGGCGATCGGCTTGCCCGCCGAGTGCACCTTGAGCACCGCGCGGCGACCGGCGAGATCGGGGCTCGACACCGGGATCTGGCGGTCGAAGCGGCCGGGCCGCAGCAGCGCGGGGTCGAGGATGTCGGGGCGGTTGGTCGCCGCGATCAGGATGACGCCCTGGCGGTCGCCGAACCCGTCCATCTCGACGAGCAGCTGGTTGAGCGTCTGTTCGCGTTCGTCGTGCCCGCCGCCCAGGCCGGCGCCGCGCTGACGGCCGACCGCGTCGATCTCGTCGACGAAGATGATGCACGGACTGTTCTGCTTGGCCTGCTCGAACAGGTCACGCACGCGGGACGCGCCGACGCCGACGAACATCTCGACGAAGTCCGAACCCGAGATCGTGAAGAACGGAACGCCGGCCTCGCCCGCCACGGCGCGGGCCAGCAGCGTCTTACCGGTGCCGGGCGGGCCGTAGAGCAGCACGCCCTTGGGGATCTTGGCGCCCAGCGCCTGATAGCGGCTGGGGTTCTGCAGGAAGTCCTTGATCTCGTAAAGCTCCTCGACCGCCTCGTCGACACCGGCCACGTCGGCGAAGGTGGTCTTGGGCATGTCCTTGGACAGCATCTTGGCCTTGGACTTGCCGAACCCGAAGCCCATCCGGCCGCCGCTCTGCATGCGGGAGAACATCACAAACAGGCCGACCAGCAGCAGCAGCGGCAGCAGGTAGATCAGCAACGAACCGAGCATGCTGCCCTGGTTCACCACCGTGTTGGTGGCCGCGCCCTTGGCCTGCAGCGCGTCGAACAGCGTCGCGCCGTACCCGGTCGGGTACTTGGTGATGATCTTGTCGCTGTTCTCGGTGTCGCCGTTGCCGTTCTTGAGGTCGAGCCGCAGCTGCTGCTCGCGGTCGTCGATCTGCGCGCTCTTGACGTTGTCGCCGTTGATCTGGGCGACCGCCACCGTGGTGTCGACGGGTTTGTACCCGCGGGTGTCGTCGCTGAAGTAGTAGAACGACCAACCCAGCAACAGCACGACCGCGATCACGGTCAGCGTGCGGATGACATTTTTCCGATTCATCAACAATCCGTCGTCGTTCGGCCGCGCGCGGCCGTTGTCACTTGCAATGTGCGCAGCTCAATAGTTCAGGCTACCGCTAGACCAACGAACCAAGGTTCCCGACGGTTCTCTGACCGAACGGTCAAGATGAGGGCGTGATCACATCGCATCGCTTCGTCGAGACCAACGGCGTACGGCTCCGGGTGCTCGAGGCCGGCCGGCGCGGCGACCCGCTGGTGGTGCTCGCGCACGGCTTCCCCGAACTGGCGTACTCCTGGCGGCATCAGATCCCGGCACTGGCCGAGGCGGGCTTCCACGTCCTGGCACCCGATCAACGCGGATACGGCGGGTCGGATGCGCCCGAGGTGGTCGAGGCCTATGACGTGGTCCAGTTGTGCGGCGACGTCGTCGGTCTGCTCGACGACGTCGGTGCCCGGCGGGCGGTGATCGTCGGCCACGACTTCGGCGGCGTGGTGGCGTGGGCGGCGCCGCTGCTGCACCCGGACCGGTTCGCCGGTGTGGTCGGGGTGAGCGCGCCGCCGGTGCCGCGCTCGCGGGTGCCGACGACCCAGGCGTTCCGCAGGATCTTCGGCGAGAAGTTCTTCTACATCCTCTACTACCAGCAGGTCGGGCCCGCCGACGCGGAGCTGAACCGCGACCCGGCCACCAGCAAGCGCAAGCTGTTCGCGTCGACCGCCGAATCCCGGGACGGACTGCTCGATGAGCACATGACCGCGCCGGGCCCGCAGGGGTTCCTGGCCCGGCTGCCCGAGCCCGACCGGCTACCCGACTGGATCAGCGCCGACGAGTTCGCTGTCTACGTGAGCGAATTCACCCGCACCGGCTTCACGCCCGCACTGAACTGGTATCGGTGCTTCGACCGCAACTGGGAACTGACCGACCCTGCCGCGCTGCCCGCGGCGACGATCACCGTGCCCGCCCTGTTCGTCTGCGGCACCGAGGATCCGACGCTGCCCTACACCCCGCGGCACCGCGCCCGCGAGCTCGTCATCGGCGACTACCGCGAGGTGATGATCAACGGTGCCGGACACTGGCTTCCACAGGAGCGGCCCGCGGAGGTCAACGCCGAGTTGTTGACGTTCCTGAGCGCGCTCGACATCTGACGCCGTGCCATCACGCCCGCCGCGGGCACCGCCGTCGCCCTCGGGTGAATGGTCAGCCCACCCGCGGTTCTCAGGGCTGACCGGCGATGCGCCAGTGCCGCGCCCGCTCGTACTGCCGGGTCAGACGGGCAAATGCTCCGCCCGTCTGCCGCAGCTCGGCGGGCGTACCGGTCTCGGCCACCCGGCCCGCCTCGAGGCACACCACATGGTCAGCGGTGGCCAGCGTGGCGGGGCGGTGCGCGATCACGATCACGGTGCGGTTCGGGTCGGTGGTGAGATTGCCGATCGCCTGGGTGATCGCGGCCTCGTTCTCCGGGTCGAGTGCGGAACTGGCCTCATCGACCAGCACGATCCGCGCCCGTTTGAGCATCGCCCGGGCGATCGCCACGCGTTGTCGTTCGCCGCCGGACAACTGGGACCCGCCTTCGCCCACCCGGCTGTGCCAACCCTCGGGCAGCCGCTCAATCACCTCGTCGAGCCGGGCGGCGCGAGCGACGACGTCGAGTTCGTCGCGCGTCGCATCCGGCTTCGCCAACAGCAGGTTGTTCTCGACCGTGTCGTCGAAGAGGTAGACGTCTTGGAACACGATCGCGATCTCCTCGAGGAGCACCGCCGGGTCCAGTTCGCGCACATCGACACCTCCGACGCGGACGTATCCCGCGTCGACGTCGAAGAACCGGGCGATGAGCCGGGTCACCGATGTCTTACCGGATCCTGACGGGCCGACCAACGCGGTGGTGGTGCCCGCGAGGCAGCGCAGCGACACGTCGCGCAGCGCCGGCGTGCCACTGCCCGGGTAAGTGAACGTCACGTGCGAGAACTCCACGTCGGCCCGGTCGATTCTGCCCGTGGCGCCGGCAGGCATCGGCAGCGCCGACGTCGCCAGCATGTCCTCGATGCGCGAGATCTTGTTGGTCATCGCGCGCAGGGCGCCGATGAGATCGATGAGGTTGCCGAGCGGCTCCAGGAAGCGCGCGGCGAGCACCAGCAGCGCGATCGCTTCAACGACCGAAACTTGTTCGCGCAGAATCAAGTCGGCGGCCAGGGCAAGCACCGCGACGAACCCGCCCGCGATCACCCCCGTGTAGACGAAGAACGGCCGGCGCGCCCGCCGCATCCCGTCGCGGTAAGTCTCGCGGTGCTCGACCAGCGCCGCATGCATCCGCGGTGTGCCGTCGGCGTATCCGGCGGCCCGCAGGATCGGCTGGGCCTGCCCCAGCTCGATCGCCCGGCCGGCGACTTCGGCCGTCGCACGTTCGAGCTCGACCTCCACGATCTCGGCGATGCGGGCGGCGCGCTGCAGCGTCCAGTAAGCGAGTACTCCGACCGCACACAAGGCGACCGCCATCCGCCAGTCGACGACGAGGGTGACGATGACGATCGTCGCCGGCAGCACCGTCGAGGTGATCGCCGGACCGGCGACCGTGACCGCCATGTGCGCCGCGTCGCCGACGTCGGCGGTGACCGCCCGGGCGAGCCGCGCTTTGTGCTCGGCGGTGAACCAGCCAAGCGGCAGCGTGCTCACATGGCGCATCAGCCGCGTACGCAACTGCACGGCGAGAACACCCGCCGCCTTGAACCCGACCGGCGTGATGAGCACGGCCAGCACCGCGTACACCACGGCGCCGAGTGCACCGAGCACCAACCACGGTGTGGCCGTGGCGATGTCGGGCGTCGGTCGGACGACGGCGTCGAGGATTGGGACGAGCAGACCGAGTAGCAGGCCCTGCAAGACGGCCTGCGCCGCGGTAAGTAACCACAGGCGGGCCAGCAACCCGGGGTCTGGCCACAGCCGGTACAACCGGCGGATCACGCGATGACTCCCTGCTGCGCGGCCCACATCCGGGCATAGAGCCCGTTGCGCCTCAACAGGTCGTCATGACGGCCCCGCTCGACCAGCCTGCCGTTGTCGAGTACGAGGATCTGGTCGGCCGCGGCGATCGTGTGCAACCGATGGGCGATCACGATCACCGTCTTGTCGGCCGCCAGGGTCGCCAGCGCGTCCTGCACCGCCGCCTCATTTTCGGGATCGAGCGCGGCCGTCGCCTCGTCGAGGACGACGATCGGCGCGTCGGAAAGGATCGCGCGCGCGATCGTCAACCGCTGCCGCTCACCGCCGGACAGGCTGCCACCGCCGGCGTCGAGCAGCGTGTCGTATCCGTCGGGCAGACGCGCGATCACCTCGTCGACGTGCGCGGCGACCGCGGCGCGGTGGACCTGGGCATCACCGGCGTCGGGGCGGCCGATGCGGATGTTCTCCGCCACGCTGTCCCGGACCAACGCCACGTCCTGGAAGACCAGCCCCATCGACGCCAGGAGTGTGGCAGACGGGATCGAGCGCACGTCGACACCGCCGATGCGGATCGCCCCGTCCGTCACGTCGTAGAAGCGCGGCAACAAGCTGGCCAGCGTCGTCTTGCCTGCTCCCGACGGACCGACGATGGCGGTCACCCGTCCCGGCGCGCAGACCGCGCTGATGTCCTCTACCGCGTTGGTCACCCCGTTGTACGAGAAGGTCACCCGGTCGAATTCGACGCCGTACCCCTCAGGTTCTATCGGGATCTGCGGCTCTGGCAGCGGCGGCAGTGACAACAGCCGCTCGATGTTGACAGCACCCATCCTGCCCTTGCGCACCCCCTGTGATGCGGTGATGGCCGGCAGGATGGAATTCGGCAGCCCCACCGCGACGACCAGGAACGCGACGAGATCGGCGACGCTGAGCGACCGGTGTGCGACGAAGACCAGTCCGGCGGCGGTCACGACGGCGAGAACCGCTGTCTCCGAACCGAAGAGCCGAGACGCCGCTGAGCTGTAGCGCACCTCGGCAACCCATGCGGCGAACGCCTCGGCGTAGTCGCGCACCGCCGCGTCGAAGCGGGCGAGGATTCGGCCGCCGGTGCCGAAGGTCTTGACCACCTGGATCCCGTCGGCGTACTCGATGCTCGCGGCGCTGATGCGCGTCTCGGCGGCGATCAGCCGATTCATGTGGGTCGTCATAGACCGCATGGCGATGCGGTAGAACACCCCCATCACGCCCAGCACGCCCAACGCGATCAGCGCCATCGACGCGTCGACGAACACCAGATAACCTGTGGCGACCGCGATCACCGCCACCGCGCCCGTCAGCTGCCCCAGCGCATGTGCGATGACTTCGTGCATCTCTTCGAGGTCACCCGTCATCGCACGCTTTACCCGGCCCGAACCCGAGACGCGGAACCAGCCCAACGGCAGTACACCGAGATGGCGCACGATCCGCACGCGCAGTTGGTGCAGGATCTTGGCATCCGCGTAATGGCCCACACGAGACGATTGGACGAACAGCAGCAGGCGCATGCCGGCGCTGGCAGCGCCGACTCCGACCCACGTCCACACCGAGCCAGACAGCCCGTGCGGGGCGTCGAGCATGAGGCGTGCGATCTCGGCGATGGCGATGTAGGGCACGATCCCGGCTGCCGCGCTGAGTGCTGACAGCGTCGCGCAGGTCAGCAGATGGGCCCGAACCGGCGCCAATAGCCGCGCCAAGGCGCCGGTACGCGCCAGTGCGAGGGTGGTCATGTTTTCGCTCCTTCTGCGGACCAGTGGCACCGCGTCAGAGCAATCGTGGATATTGAAGCCGACTTCAAGTCAAGGGGTAGTGAAAACTGCCACCGGTCACGCAGTTTCGCGACGCGTGACGTCGGCCGATCGACCGGCGGTCATGTCACGCAGCACCGGACAGTGTGCGGCGGGATCGTCGTCGGGGCAGGTGAGCAGGTGCTCCAGGTGGGATTTCGCGGCGGCCAACCGGCGTTGCTGTTCCTCGATCGCATCGATGCGACTCGCGACGGCGTGGCGCCAATCATGCTGATGGTCAAGGATCTTGGCGATCTCGTCGAGGCTCATCAGCCCCGTTTCCCGCCAGAGTTGGATCAGTCCGATGCGGTGCAGCTCATCGGCTCCGTACAGCCGCCATCGCGACTTGCGGACGGCAGGACGGAGCAGTCCACAGCGCTCCCAGTACCGCAGGGCCGACTCTGCCAGGCCGAAGCGGCGGGCCGCTGCGCCGATACCCAGCAGGCCCTCGTCGGTTCCGGCGCGACCGCCGGTTGCGGGGGTGTCGCTCATCTCACTCGCTCCGCGTGCACGTAGGTCCTGATGTGGAGCTCACTTCAGATGTTGCCGTGAAACGGTAACTAACGACGAAGGAAATGGGGTCGCTACGTATCAAGGACCGGCGTCGGTGCCGACGGCATGCTCGCATCAGCACCACACCTGATCTTCGGCCGCCCATGCTCGCGGTGACGGTAGGGTGCCTGCCATGCCTATCGCAGCGCGGGCGAAGACGCCCACCCGAGTCCTCGCCGCCGCGGCGCTGGGCCTGATCGCTGTCCTGTCGGGTTGCGACGCGACGTCCAACCCGATCGTCTCCGACAGCGACTCCGAGACCCGTCAGGTCACCGTGGTCGGCAACGGCGAGGTGCAGGGCACCCCGGACACGCTGACCATCACCGCGGCGATGGAGGTGACCGGGCCCGACGCGGCCGCGGCGCTCAATCAGACCAGCCAGTTGCAGCGCGCCGTGATCGACGGCCTGGTCGACGACGCGGGCGTGGATCGCAAGGACATCAACACCTCTCAGGTCAGCGTGCAACCGCAGTACGCCGGCTCCGACGGCACGAACATCGCCGGCTACCGCGCGTCCAACACCGTCGACATCAAGGTCCGCGAGCTGAACAACGCGGCGCGGGTCTTCGGGATCATCGCCAGCACCGGCGGCAACGCCACCCGGATCAACAACGTCACCCTCGGGATCGAGGACGACTCGCAGCTCGTCCGCGAGGCCCGCGCGCGAGCGTTCAACGACGCGAAGAGCCGCGCCGAGCAGTACGCGCTGCTGGCCGAACTCGACCTCGGCAAGGTCATCTCGATCTCGGAGGTGCCGTCGTCGTCACCGCCCACCCCGTATCCGAGCACCCGCGGCGGAGCGGCCGAGATGGCGGCCGTGCCGATCGAACCCGGTCAGCAGACCGTCGGGTTCAACGTGACGGTGGTCTACGAGCTGACGTAGCTGTCGGCGGGTGCAGGAATCTAACCCGCTGGTGCGATCTCGACCGGGATCCCGTTGAGCACCGCCGTGCCCGACAACGGGTCGAGCGAACCGCCGTCGTTGAGCTGGTTGACATTCACGCCCGGCTGGCCCGCCGCCACCCGTTGGCCGGTGCCGTCGCGGTCGTGCCCCCAGCCGTGCGGCAGTGACACCACGCCGCGGCGCATCCCGGGCGTCAGTTCGATCGGCGCCAGCAGTTCGCCGCCGGGCCCCTTGACGACGGCGGTGTCGGTCAGCCCGAGATCGGCCGCGTCGTCGGGATGGATCCGCAGCGTGCACCGGTTCGAGCCGCCCGCCAGCGCGGGCACGTTGTGCATCCAGCTGTTGTTGGACCGCAGATGGCGCCTGCCGATCAGCAGGAACCCGTCGGTGCGCGCGCCGAGCGCGTCGCGCAGCCTGGCGGCGTCGGCGAGCAACTGGTGCGGCGCGAGTTCGATTCGGCCCGTTGGGGTTCGCAGCACCTGCGCCAGCCGCGGCTGCAGCGGCCCGAGGTCGACGCCGTGCGGCGCGGCCTTGAGCCTGGCCAGCGTGAGCCCGTCGGGTTTCGCGCCGAACGCGTCGCCGTAGGCGCCCAGCCGCAGCATCATGTCCAGGCGGCGTTCGTAGCCGGGGCCGGCGGGCAGCATCGCGACGAGCTCGTCGACCGGCCGGCCCGCGACCGGCGAATCCGGGTCCGCGACCTCCTTGGCCAACGTCCCCGCGATCACCTGCTCGTCGACCAGCGCCGGATCCCCTTGCGCGCCAACGCCGTAAAAGATCAGCGCGATGCGGGACAGGATCTCGGCCTCGTCCGGCCTGCCGGTCAGCGGCAGCGCGGGCGGCGAGTAGCGGGCGTTGTTGCGCACCGCGAGCGCGTTGAGCGCGAGGTCGAAATGCGCGCTGCGCGACGGCGGAGGCGGCGGCAGGATGACGTCGGCGTGGCGAGTGGTCTCGTTGAGGTACGGGTCGACGCTGAGCATGAACTCGACGCCGGCGAGCGCGTGAGCCAGACGGTCCCCGTCGGGCGCCGACAGCACGGGATTGCCCGCGATCGTGACGACCGCCTTGATCTGCCCGTCGCCGGGCGTGTCGAGTTCCTCGGCGAGCGCCGCGGCCGGAAACTCCGACAGCGCTTCGGGATAACCCGACACCCGGCTGTGCCAGCGTCCGATCGCGAATCCGCGGCCGGGCTTCGGTGGCCGCGGCGCCGGGGCGATCGGCGAGAGCGGGAACATCGCGCCGCCCGGCCGGTCGAGGTTGCCGGTGAGGACGTTCACCACGTCGACCAGCCAGCTGCCCAGCGTGCCGAATTCGACCGTGGACGTGCCGATCCGGCCGTAGACGGCCGCCGACGGCGCCCCGGCGATCTCGCGGGCCAGCGTGCGGATGTCCTCGGAGTCCAGCCCGCAGTGCTCGGCCGCCGCCTCGGGGGTGAAGTCCGCTGCGAGTGCCGCGACCTCGTCGACGCCGTTGACGTGGCCGTCGAGGTGTTTGAGGTCGACGAGCCCCTCGTCGAACAGCACGTGCACGACGGCCAGCAGCAGCGCCGCGTCGGTGCCGGGCCGCGGCGCGAGGTGCCAATCGGCCAGTTCGGCGGTGCGGGTCCGGGCCGGGTCGATCACGACGAGGCGGCCGCCGCGCTTGCGCAGCGCGCGCAGCTTGCCCGGGAAGTCGGCGGCCGTGGCCAGGCTGCCGTTGGAGACCATCGGGTTGGCGCCGATGACGACGAGGTAGTCGGTGCGGTCGAGGTCGGGCACGGTGAACGCGACCGGGCTGCCGAACATCAGACCCAGCGACACGTGCTTGGGCATCTGGTCGAGTGTGCTGGCCGAGTACACCTGGCGGGTGCCCAGCGCCTTCACCACCACCGGCGTGTACAGCCCGCCCGCGACGGTGTGGGCGTTCGGGTTGCCCAGGTAGACCCCTACCGACGCGCCGCCGTGTTCGGCGATCACGCGGCTCAGCCCCTCCTCGGCCGCCGCGAACGCCTCCTCCCAACTGGCCTCGGTCAGCACCCCGTCGCGGCGCACCAGCGGTGCGGTCAACCGGTCGGGGTCGTTGTCGAGTTCGGCGAAGCTGGCGCCCTTCGGGCAGATGAAGCCGTGGCTGAACACGTCGTCCTTGTCCCCGCGCGCGCCGGTCACCCGGCCGTCGTCGATGCTCAGCGTCAGACCGCAGGTGGCCTCACACAGGGGACATATGCGAAGGGCTGTTTCGCTCATGCCCTTCATCTTGCGCCAGACGGGTGTTCCCCGCGGCGGGTCAGGACTTCTCGTAGACCTTCGGGTCGAGCGTGCCGATGTAGTCGAGGTCGCGGTAGCGCTCGGCGTAGTCGAGGCCGTAGCCGACGACGAACTCGTTGGGGATGTCGAAGCCGACGTGGGCGATGTCGACGTCGGCGCGTACCGCGTCGGGCTTGCGCAGCAGCGCGCACACCCGCAGCGAGCGGGGATGGCGGGTCGCCAGGTTGCGCAGCAGCCACGACAGGGTCAGGCCCGAGTCGACGATGTCCTCGACGATCAGCACGTCGCGGCCGTTGATGTCGCGGTCGAGGTCCTTGAGGATGCGCACCACCCCCGACGACGACGTCGACGATCCGTAGGAGCTGACCGCCATGAACTCCAGCTGCGTGGGCAGCGGGATCGCGCGGGCCAGGTCGGTGACGAAGAACACCGCACCCTTGAGCACGGTCACCAGCAGCAGATCCTGGCCGCCCGCGGCGACGGTGTCGCGGTACTCGTCGCCGATGCGGGCGCCGAGCTCGGCGATCTTCGCCTGGATCTCGTCGGAGGACAGCAGCACCGACTTGATGTCGCCGGAGTAGAGCTCGGCGGATTGCTCAGGCACGAGCACAGTTTTTCATGTTCCCGACCGGCTCGGTGTGCAGGGTCAGCATGCCGCCACGCCGGCCGGCGAACAGCCGCTGATCGCGCAGCGGCGAGCCGACCGCCACCCCGCCCTGCCCGCGCCATGAAACCACCAGCGCGTCGACGGCGCGGATCTGCTTGTCGGTCAGCCCGGCGGCGCCGCCGTCGAGCAGCCAGCGGCGAATGACCCTGCGCCGCAACGCCTCCGGCATCGCTTCGAGGCCCGCGACGGTCAGCGCTCCGGCGACCCGGAGCCCGGCCAGCGACTGGCCGGCCAGGTCGTCGAGGGTGTCGGTGTCGGCGCGCAGCGCGGCGGCGGTCCTGGCCAGCGCTTCGGCGACCCCGCCACCGAGCACGTCCTCGAGCAGCGGCAGCACTTCGTTGCGCAGCCGCACCCTGGTGAACCGCCGGTCGGTGTTGTGCGGATCCTGCCACGGCGTCACCTCGAGTTCGGCGCACGCCGCCACCGTCACCGCCCGCCGCACCCCGAGCAGGGGGCGGCACCACGGCGGGTCGTGTGGTCGCATGCCCGCGATCGACCGCGGGCCCGAGCCGCGACCGAGCCCGAGCAGCACCGTCTCCGCCTGGTCGTCGAGGGTGTGGCCCAGCAGCACGGGGGCGCCGGCTCGCGCGGTGTCCAGCGCCTGGTAGCGGGCGGTGCGGGCCGCGGCTTCCGGCCCGCCGGTCGTGCCGACCTGAACCGGAATCACCTGAGCGTCAATGCAACCCAACGACAGCGCCTGTTCGCGCGCGCTCGCGGCGACGCTCGCAGAGTCCGGTTGCAGCTGGTGGTCGACGATCAACGCCGTGGTCGGCCGGAGCGCGGCCGCCGCCGCGGTCAGCGAAAGCGAGTCGGCGCCGCCGGACAGTGCGACGCACCAGCGCTCGTCGCCGAGGCCGGCGGCGAACGCCGCGACCGCGGTCCGCACCGCTGCTAGAGCACCCGGTCGATCCATAGTTGCGGTTCATCGATTTCGGTTGGCAGCGGCAGAGTTTCGGGTGCGGTCCAGATCGCGTTGAAGCGCGCCATGCCGACCTTGCCGACGACGGCGTCGACGAACGCCTTGCCGCGGGTGTACTGGCTGAGCTTGGCGTCGAAGCCCAGCAGCGCGCGCACCACCCGCTGCAGCGGCGGCTGCTTGCGTTGACGCCGTTCGTCGAACCGCCTGCGGATGGTGGCCACCGACGGCACCACTGCGGGACCGACGGCGTCCATCACGTGGTCGGCGTGGCCTTCGAGCAGCGTGCCCAGCACCAGCAACTGGTCGAGTGCCTCGCGTTGCGGCGGGGACTGCACGGCCCGCAGCAGCCCGACCATACCGGCCGAATTCGGTTCGGCCTCACCGTTGTTCGATGGTTCGCGGCGGCGGCGTACGAACTCCGCCAGCCGGGACACGACCTGCGCGACGTCGTCGCTGCTCTCCTCGGTGAGCACCCCGAGCGCGCGCGACATGTGCTCGGCCAGCCACGGGTTGGCCCGGAACTGCACACGGTGCGTGACCTCGTGCAGGCACACCCAGAGCCGGAAATCGTAGGGCTGCACCCGCAGTTGGCGTTCGACGGCGACCACGTTCGGATACACCAGCAGCAGTTCCCCGTGGTCCGGACCGAACGGGTCGTACTGCCCGAGGATTCCCGACGACACGAACGCGAGCACCGCGCCGGTCTGCGCGCCGGTGATGCGTCCGCTGATCGATCCGGCCTTGGAGTCGCCGTCGTCGTGCCCGCCGGTCATCACTCGCATGGACTGCGTGGCGGCCCGAATCCACTGCGGGCGGTCGACGATTCGCGCCTCGGGGATCTCGCCGCCTTCGTTGAGCCCGGTGACTTCGCGCACCGGCAGTTCGGCGGAGCGCGCCGCCTCCGACAATTGCTCGATGACCTGGTTGCGGGTGTAGGAGGTGACGGCCGGACCGGGCCGCGCCAGTTTCTCGCCGACGGTGGCCGCGAACTTCCAGTCCACGGCGCGGCCCACCGACAGCGAGGACTTGCCCGTGCTCATGCGCTGCACCCGCAGGAGCGCAGCACCGCGGCCAGGTTGTCGAGCGCGATGCGCCCGGTCGGGCCCGCGTTGTTGGAGATCAGCGCAAACGTCAGCACCCGGCCGCTCTCGTCGGTGACGATGCCCGACAGCGAGTTGGTGCCCGTCAGCGAGCCGGTCTTGGCACGCAGGAACCCGGCGGCCGCCGTGTCCAGGTAGCGGTTCGACAGCGTCCCGCTGCCCCCGGCAATCGGCAGCAGGTCGACCAGCGGCCGCAACGCCGGGTGCTCGTCGCCGGCGGCGGCCTGCACCACCTCGTCAAGGGTCCTGGCGGTGAGCCGGTCGTCGATTGACAAGCCGCTGGAGTCCAAGAGCCGAGCCCCGGTGACGTCGATGCCGGCATCGTCGAGGGCGGCGAGCACGGCCCGCGCCGCCCCGTCAAAACTCTGCGGCTTGCCGGCCTGCGCGGCGACCTCGCGGCCGATCGCCTCGGCCATCACGTTGTCGGAGGCGTTCATCATGTCGCGCAGCCGCGAGATCAGCGGCGGCGACTGCACGGCGGCGATCTCCTGGCCGGTGGCGGCGCCCGGCAGCACCGTGACCGTGGCCGGGTCGACCTTCAGCGCCACCGCCAGCGCGCGGCCCGCGTCCAGCGCCGGCGTGTGGGACCGCACGGAGTCGTAGCTCACCGGTTGGGTGCGGCCGCCGTCGAGCATCACCGACTCCATCGGCGCGATGTCACCGAAGTCGATGTCGAGGGGGTCCCACCCCGGCGCCATCGTCGGGCCGCTGTAGGCACTGACGTCGACGACCACCTGGGTGACCTCGATGCCGCTGCCGCGCACCTGTTCGGCCAGATCGCTGATGCGGGCCGCGTCGCGATACCAGGTGTCCTCGCCGGGCGGCGCGGCCGACAGCGTCGGGTCGCCGCCGCCCTTGAGCACCACCACCCCCGGCCGGCTGCCGCGCAGCACCCGGGTGGTCAGCCGGGCGTCGCGGTCCAGCGTCAGCAAGGCCGCCGCGGTCGTCAACGATTTGTTGGTCGACGCCGGCTGCATCGGCACCTCGGCGCGCTGCGCCCACAGCTCGGCGCCGGTGAGCGCGTCGGTGATCCGGCCGGTGAGGTCGCCGAGGTTCGGGTCGGCCAGCGCCGGCGCCAGCGCCGCCGCCAGCCGGGCCGCGACCGGTTTGGGCGCCGAGTCGGCCACCGGCACGACGGCGGGGTTCGCGGTCGCGGCGGCAGGCGTGGGCTTGATGGCCGCCGCATCGGGCGCCTCGCGGGTGGTCAGCACCGCCGCCACCGCGACCACGACCGCCACCAGCAGCAATACCGCCACCCCGACCGCCACATGCGTCGATCGCCGCCACCGCGTGGGCCGCATAACTCTCCTGCTCGACTAGACCGCCCCCTCACAGCAGCGTATCGCTCGTTTAAGGTTGACCCGCGTCGTCGACAGACGACCCCCAGACAGAGCACAGGGCAAGGAGCCGCGGCGGTGCAGTTCGACGTAGTCATCGAGATCCCCAAGGGTTCGCGCAACAAGTACGAGGTCGACCACGAGACCGGGCGGGTGAAGCTGGACCGCTACCTGTACACGTCGATGGCCTATCCGACCGACTACGGGTTCTTCGAGAACACCCTGGGCGAGGACGGCGATCCGCTGGACGCACTGCTGCTGCTGCCGGAGTCGGTGTTCCCGGGCTGCATCGTCGAGGCCCGCCCGGTCGCGATGTTCCGGATGACCGACGAGGCAGGCGGCGACGACAAGGTGCTGTGCGTGCCCGCCGACGACCCGCGCTGGGAGCACATCCAGGACCTCGGCGACGTGCCCGCGTTCGAACTCGAGGCGATCAAGCACTTCTTCGTGCACTACAAGGACCTCGAGCCGGGCAAGTACGTCAAGGCCGCCGACTGGGTGGGCCGCGAGGAGGCCGAGGCCGAGGTCAACGCCTCGGTCGAGCGGTTCAAGAAGTCCGGCCACTGACCCGCGCAGCGAACACCCGCCGCTGAATTTTCCTCGCCGTAACACGGCGTAACCCGCGTGTTCTCTGCGCCTCTGATCATGGCTTCTGTGTTGATGCATCAGGGGATCGGCCTCGAGGCGTTCAACGCAATGCCGATGCGCAGAGCGGTGCACGCGGTGTACGAGTGCTGCTACAGCGTCCCGCTGGCCGCCGACCTGTGCCGCGGCCGGCCCTATCCCGACCACGAGTCGCTGTACCGGGCGGCCGACGCGTCGCTGTTCAGCCTCGGTGAAGACTCGATCGACACGATCCTGCAGGCCTACCCCGACGTCGGGCGCCGGCCGGGCAGCGAGAAGTCCGCGGCCGAACAGTGCGCGATCTGGTGCGACCAGCCGGAGATGATGGAGCGGCTGGCCAACGCCGCCAGGCAATACCTCGAACACTTCGGGTTCGGCTTCGTGATGTTCATCAACGGCTACAACGCCGAACAGGTGCTCGCGACGATGACCGACCGGCTGCACAACGACGCCGACACCGAGCGCAAGATCGTGCGCAACGAACTGGCCCGGATCAACCGCACCCGGCTGGAACGCATGCTCGGCCCCGAGGGCGGCTACGACAACTGGTGACCGCTAGGCGGCTCGCCACTCCCTGATCTTGGCCGCCTGCCGCTCACCGAGTTCGAGAATCAGGTCCGCGGGCGCCGGATCGTTGGGCGGACCGTCGAATTCGATTGTGGTGGCGGCGTTTCCTTCGGTGAACGTCAACACCGCGACCGCCTCCGTGCCGTCCGGCGACGTCCCGGTGACCATCGTGCCGCCGGTGCCGACCGCCGCCGGCTGGGTCTGCGGATTGCCGACCTCGGCCGCGGCGCCCGCCAGCGCCGCCGCGGCGGCCGCGGCGTCGGGCAGGATCAGGATCGTGGTGGTGATCTGACGCGTGCCGCCCTCGCGGTGCGTGTACTCGGCCATCACCCCCGGCTGGCCGTTCGGGTTGAGATCGAGCGGCGCCGCGCTGTACGCCAGCGAGTCGGTCAACGTGTTCGGGTCGACGGGCAGCACGCTGTAGTCCGTGGATTCCGCTGCGGCGGAACCGGTTCCGAACACCAACCCGAGCCCCATCACCGCCGAGACCAGCCCGGCACGCGTCGCGCTCAGCATGGGTAGCACGCCCAGCCGCGCCAGCCGTCGCGCCAGAACCAGCCCGGCCCGCAGCCCATCCGGCCCGTCGTGCCCTCGCAGTCGTACGCCTTGACCTTCGGCGCCTCGGGCGTCACCTGGACGTGGCCCGGAGTCGCGGGCGGCGTCGAGGCGGCGTCGGCCACCTGAGCGGTGGCGAGTGGGCCGACGATCAACGCGCCCACCGCCAGTGTGGTCGCCAGTTTCCGCATCAGAACCCCCTTGAATGTGGCGGACGCGTCAAGACGCTACTCCGGGGCGACCGCCCAAGCGGCCCGTTTGCCCTCATCAGCGCGGTCGGCACCGGCATGATGAGCCGATGCAGCAGACCGTGCACGGGCAGTGGGACAAGCGGTTCGACGGCGTCGCCGACGCGCTGGCCGACGAGATCGCCAAGGGTGATGAACTCGGCGCGTCGATCGCCGTCGACCTCGACGGCGAACTCGTCGTCGACATCTGGGGTGGGCACGCCGACCGCGCCGCCACGATCCCGTGGGCCGAGCACACCATCGTCAACTTCTGGTCCTGCAGCAAGACGCTCACCGCGCTGGCCGCGCTCATCCTCGTCGACCGCGGGCAGCTCGACCCGTTCGCCCCGGTGGCTGCCTACTGGCCCGAGTTCGGCGCAAACGGCAAGCAGGACATCGAGATTCGCCATCTGCTCGCCCACACCTCGGGGGTGTCGGGCTGGGAGGCGCCGTTCGGGATCGACGACATCTACGACTGGACGGCGGCCACCGAGCGGCTGGCCAAACAGGAACCGTGGTGGGCACCGGGCACCGCATCGGGATATCACGCGCTCAACTACGGGCACCTGATCGGCGAGGTGGTCCGGCGGATCACCGGTTCGTCGCTCAAGGACTTCATCCGCGACGAGATCGCCACGCCGCTGCAGGCCGACGTCCAGCTCGGCGCCCGCCCCGAGGACACCCATCGCATCGCGGAACTGGTCCCTCCCCCGCCGCTGGACCTGCCGCTCGACCTGCTGCCCGCCGACCATCCGCTGATCAAGACGTTCGGACCGCTGCTGGGCACGACCGCCGACTTCGCCGCCGTCGCCGAGACCGACGGCTGGCGGCGGGCAGACATCGGCGGCGCCAACGGTCACGGCAACGCCAGGGCGCTGGCGCGCGCACTGTCACCGATCTCGCGGGGCGGCGCCGCGCACGGCGTCCAGCTGCTGCGTCCCGAGACGATCGACCTGATTTTCTCGGAGCAGGTCGACGGCACGGACGTCGTGCTGATGGTGCCGCTGCGGTTCGGGATCGGTTTCGGCCTGCCCAGCGCGGCGTTCCCGGCGTTCCCGGAGGGGCGCATCTGCTTCTGGGGCGGCTGGGGCGGTTCGATGGCGGTGATGGACACCGACCGTCGAGCCACGATCACCTACGTGATGAACAAGATGGGCCCCGGCACCACCGGCACCGAGCGCACGAACCGCTACGCCACCGCGATCTACGAGGCTCTCGGCTGATCGCGCGCCGCCAGCCGGTGCAGCACGTCGCGGGCGAGGGCGCGCACATCCTGGCGCGGTGACGCCGGCACCAGCGTGACGCCGTCCGCGACGTCGGCCAGTTCGATGTCGGTGATGAGCCCGGCCAGCCCGTCGACCGGCCCGCCGTAACGCACCCCGGCGACCGGGTCGAGCGTGTCATGCACCGAGCGGAAGTCCGCTGCCACGGCCACCGTGACGTCGAGGATCACCGCGACGTCCTCGGCGCCGGCCCGGATCCGCGCGCGCACGCGGCGGGCCTCCTGCAGATCGGTCGCGGCAACGCGGACAGGCCGCTGCCCGCCCTCGGTCACTTCAGTCCAGCCGCCGTCGGGCGCATCGGTCACGAATAGACGCACCCGTCGAACCTAGAGGCGCCGCGGACCTGCGTCGACGGTTGCGATCAGCGCGAATCCAACGTCTTGTCGGTACCGGTCTCGTCGCCGGCTTTCTTCACGTCGTGCACGCGGGTCTTGTACAGGCTCGCGACGGTGGTGATGAGCAGCGTGACGACGATGACGCCCAGCGACCACAGCGTCGGGATCTCCGGCACCGGGACGTGGTTGCCGCCGTTGATGAACGGCACCTCGTTCTCGTGCAGCGCGTGCAGCAGCAGCTTCACACCGATGAAGGCCAGGATGAACGCCAGCCCCTGGGACAGGTAGACCAGCCGCTTGAGCAGATCGCCCAGCAGGAAGTACAGCTGACGCAGACCCATCAGCGCGAACACGTTCGCGGTGAACACCAGGTACGGCTCGCGGGTCAGGCCGTAGATCGCGGGGATGGAATCCAGCGCGAAGATCAGGTCGGTGGTGCCGAGCGCGACGATGACCAGGAACATCGGGGTCATCACCCGCTTGCCGTTCTCCTTGATCCACAGCTTCAGGCCGTCCCACTTGTCGGTGAGGCTGAGGTGGTTGCGCGCGAACCGAACCACGACGTTGTCGCCGTCGTCCTCGTGGTCGGTGTCGCGGGCCAGGTTGATCGCGGTGTAGATCAGGAACGCGGCGAAGATGTAGAACACCCAGGAGAACTGGTTGATCGCCACCGCGCCGAGCGCGATGAAGATGCCGCGGAAGATCAGCGCCAGGATGATGCCGACCAGCAGTGCCTGCTGCTGGTACTTCCTCGGCACGTTGAAGCTGGCCATGATGATCAGGAACACGAACAGGTTGTCGACGGACAAGCTGTATTCGGTGAGCCAGCCGGCGAAGAACTCCAACCCGAACTGGCTGCCGTGGAAGAACCAGGTCCACAACCCGAAGGCGATGGCCAGCCCGACGTAGAACGTCAGCGCAATCCCGGTTTCCTTCTTCGACGGTTCGTGTGGTCGGCGGCCGATCACCACGACGTCGAACAGCAGGATGGCGATCGTCACGCTCAGCGTGATGATCCATTCGAGTTGAGAAACGTTCACTTATCCTCCGGTCGTCAAAGCGCCGGAGGTCTCTTCCACCGCACGTCGCCGTGTCAGCCCGCAGCACCGGTCGTCCGATGACGGCCGACGTGATGACGACGCCGCGGCGAAGGAATACTCCCCTCCAGCCGACGATTCTGCCAGGAACAACGGAATGACCGAAATCGGCGACGTCAAACCCCTGGCCGCGGACCGCGCTGAGTAACTTTGTAGCCGTGACTGGGGATTTTCAGGTCAGCGAGGCGCCGCACACCGCGTCGCCGCTGATGCCTCAGTACCTGGTGTCCGCGTTCGCGCCCGCCCCGCGCACGCTCATCGACATCCTCTACGACACGGCCGCGCGCTACCCGGAAGCCCCGGCCATCGACGACGGCACCGTGCAGCTCACCTATGCCGAGCTGATCACCGACATCGAGGACAGCGTGGCGTGGCTGGCGGCGCGCGGCATCGGCCGGGGCGACCGCATCGGCATCCGGATGCCGTCGGGCAGCTACGCGCTCTACGTGGCGATCCTCGCGACGCTGGCCACCGGCGCCGCCTACGTCCCCGTCGACGCGGACGACCCGCAGGAGCGCGCCGACCTGGTGTTCGGCGAGGCCAACGTGGTGGCGGTCATCACCGAGGCGGGCCTGGTCCGTGGGCCCGGCTCGTCGCGCGGCTGGCGCGCCACGTCCCCGCTGGGCCGCGACGACGCGTGGATCATCTTCACGTCCGGCTCCACCGGCACGCCGAAGGGCGTCGCGGTCACCCACCGCAGCGCGGCCGCGTTCGTCGACGCCGAGGCGCGAATGTTCTTGCAGGACAATCCCCTCGGCCCCGGCGACCGGGTGTTGGCCGGATTGTCGGTGGCGTTCGACGCGTCCTGCGAGGAGATGTGGCTGGCCTGGCGGCACGGCGCCTGCCTGGTGCCCGCACCGCGGTCGCTGGTGCGCAGCGGGATGGACCTGGGTCCGTGGCTGATCGCCCGGGACATCACCGTGGTCTCGACGGTGCCGACGCTCGCGGCGCTATGGCCGGCCGAGGCGCTCGAGGCGGTGCGGCTGCTGATCTTCGGCGGGGAGGCCTGCCCACCCGACCTCGCCGAACGGCTCGCCGTAGAAGGCCGCGAGGTGTGGAACACCTACGGGCCCACCGAGGCGACGGTGGTGGCGTGCCTGGCCAAACTCGACGGCACCGGGCCGGTGAGCATCGGCCTGCCGCTGCAGGGTTGGGACCTGGCGGTCGTCGACCAGCACGGCGCCCCGGTCGGGCCCGGCGAGGTCGGTGAGCTCGTCATCGGCGGTGTCGGGCTGGCCCGCTACCTCGATCCCGACAAGGACGCCGAGAAGTACGCGCCGATGCCGACGCTGGGCTGGTCGCGGGCCTACCGCAGCGGCGATCTCGTGCGGCTCGAACACGACGGGCTGTACTTCGTGGGGCGCGCCGACGATCAGGTGAAGGTCGGCGGGCGACGCATCGAACTCGGCGAGGTGGACACCGCGCTGGTGAACCTGCCGGGGGTCAGCGGCGGCGCAGCCGCGGTCCGGCGCACCGCGGGTGGCACTCCCCTGCTCGTCGGCTACATCGCCAGCGCGGACCCGGCGTTCGACCTCGCCGCCGCGCGCGCCGCACTGGCCGAGACGCTGCCTGCCGCGCTGATCCCGCGGCTGGTGCGCGTCGAGGAGCTGCCCACCCGCACGTCCGGCAAGGTGGACCGTGACGCGTTGCCGTGGCCGGTGGACGACGCCGGCGGTGCTGCCGACGGACCCGAGCTGGCCGGCACGATGGGCTGGGTCGCCGGCCTGTGGCGCGAGGTGCTGGCCGCCCCCGTCGACGGCCCCGAGGCCGACTTCTTCGCGCTCGGCGGCGGGTCGCTGTCGGCGGCCCAACTGGTCGCCGCGCTGCGGCAGCGCTACCCGCAGGTGACCGTCGGCGACCTCTACGACCATCCGCGGCTGGGTTCACTGGCCGGCTTCCTCGACGAACTCGACCCGCCGCCACAGGTTCGGACGCGCACGGTGAAGCCGACGCCGCGCCTCACCCAGGCCGCGCAGGTCGCGTTGTCGCTGCCGCTGGCCACGCTCGCGGGCCTGCAGTGGGTGGTGTGGGCGGCGCTGCTCAACAACCTTGCCGCGCCGTTCGTGTCGTGGGCCGTGCCGGTGAACTGGTGGCTCGTCGGGGTCGGGTTCCTGCTGTTCGTCACGCCACTGGGCCGGATGGGCATCGCGGCGCTGTGCGCGCGGATGCTGCTGGGCGGGCTGCAGCCCGGCACGTACCGGCGCGGCGGCGCGGTGCACCTGCGGGTGTGGCTCGCCGAACGGCTCGCCGACGCCAGCGGCGCCGAAAACCTCGCCGGCGCACCGTGGTTGGTGTACTACGCGCGCGCGTTGGGCAACCGCGTCGGCAAAGGTGTGGACCTGCACTCGACGCCGCCGGTGACCGGGTTGCTCAAACTCGGGCACCGCAGTTCGGTCGAACCCGAGGTCGACCTGTCAGGACACTGGATCGACGGCGACCACTTCCACGTCGGCACCATCACCATCGGCAACGACGCCACCGTCGGTGCCCGCACCACGCTGCTGCCCGGCGCAGTGGTCGGCAAGAATGCCGACGTGGCACCGGGTTCCGGCGTCGTCGGCAAGGTGAAGAACGGCCAGTACTGGAAGGGTTCGCCGGCGGTGAAGTCCGGCAAGGCGCGCCACCCGTGGCCCGATCACCGGCCGCCGCGCGCGCCGCTGTGGGTCGGCGTCTACGGCGTCACGAGCATCCTGCTGAGCGCGCTGCCACTGGTGGCCATCGGCGCGGGCCTGGCCGTTGTCGGGTACGGCATCCGCGACACGCCGTCCCTGGCCGCCGCGATCGCGCCGGCCGCGCTGTGGGCACCGCTCGCGACGCTGGCGGCCGCGGCGGCATACGCGGCGCTCACCGTACTCGGGGTGCGGCTGCTGTCGGTGCGGTTACGCGAGGGTTATCACCCGGTGCGCAGCCGGATCGGCTGGCAGATCTGGGCCACCGAGCGGCTGATGGACGCCGCGCGCAACTACCTGTTCCCGATCTACGCCAGCCTGCTGACACCGTGGTGGCTGCGGCTGCTGGGCGCCAAGGTCGGTGCGGGAACCGAGATCTCGACCGCGCTGCTGACGCCGAAGTTCACCGTCGTCGAGGACGGCGCGTTCCTGGCCGACGACACGATGGTCGGCTCCTACGAGTTGGGCGGCGGCTGGATCCACGTCGCCCGGGCGACGATCGGCAAGCGCGCGTTCCTCGGCAACTCCGGCATCACCCAACCGGGCCGCAAGGTGCCCGACGACGGCCTGGTCGCGGTGCTGTCCGCGGCGCCACACAAGGCCAAGGCCGGTTCGTCATGGCTGGGCAGCCCGCCGGTCCGGTTGCGCCGCAAGCCGACCGCGGCCGACGCGCTGCGCACGTTCCACCCGTCGGCGCGGCTGAAGCTGCTGCGCGGCCTGGTCGAAACCTGCCGGATCGTGCCGCTGATCGTGACGTTCGGCATCGGGGTGGCGGTGCTGCTGACCCTGCAGTGGCTGGCGCTCCAGTTCGGCTGGGGTTGGGCGGCCGCCGCGTCCGGGCTGGTGTTACTCGCGGCGGGCGCCATCGCCGGGTGCGTCGCGGTGATCGCGAAATGGGTTGTGGTGGGCCGGATCAGGGCCGTCGAACATCCGCTGTGGTCGGCGTTCGTGTGGCGCAACGAGGTGGCCGACACGTTCGTCGAGACGGTGGCGGCCCCGTGGTTCGCCCGCGCGGCCAGCGGCACGCCCGTGATGAACCTGTGGTTGCGTGCGCTCGGCGCCAGGATTGGGCGCGGCGTCTGGTGTGAGACGTACTGGCTGCCGGAGGCCGACCTGGTCACCCTCGGCGACGGCGCCACCGTCAACCGGGGCTGCGTCGTGCAGACCCACCTGTTCCATGACCGCATCATGCGCGTGGATTCCGTTGTGCTGGAGGCAGGTTCGACACTCGGCACGCACTGCGTGGCCCTGCCGGCGGCCCGTGTCGGTGCGGGCGCCACCGTCGGGCCGGCGTCTTTGGTCATGCGCGGCGACGAGGTACCCGCCTCGACCCGCTGGCAGGGCAACCCGATCGCACCGTGGCAGACTGTGCGCAAGAAACGGCGCGACGCGGCGACACCTTCGACCCGAGAAACGGCCGCGTGACCAGAACCAAGAAGAATCCCGCTCCGGTCATCGACCCCTACCTGCCCACCAGCGGCAATTTCGGCTACCGCGCGTCACGCTACGACCTCGAGCTCACCTACAAGGTGGCGAGCAACCGGCTCGCGGGCACCGCCACGATCACCGCGGTCACGCTCGCGTCGCTGCGCACCTTCACCCTCGACCTCTCGCCGGCGCTGTCGGTGTCGAAGGTGACCGTCAACGGCAACCGCCCGCAGTTCCGCACCGCCTCGGGCAAGCTGCACATCACGCTGCGCGACGCGCTGCCCGCCGGCGCGGCCATGACGATCGTCGTGCGCTACGGCGGCAACCCGCGCCCCATCCGATCCCAGTGGGGCGACGTGGGATTCGAGGAGCTGACCGAAGGCGCCCTGGTCGCCGGCCAACCTAACGGCGCGCAGTCGTGGTTCCCGTGTGACGACCACCCCGCGGCCAAGGCGAGCTTTCGCATCCAGATCGCCGCCGAGAGCCCGTACCGGGTGATCGCCAACGGCGAACTGGTGTCGCACCGCGCCCGCGCCGGAATGACGACGTGGGTCTACGACCTGCCCGAGCCGACGTCGACGTATCTGGTGACGCTGCAGATCGGCATGTACGGCAGGCACCGGATGGCCAAGAACGGCGTCGAGATCCACGCCGTGCTGCCGGACCGCCTGCGTGACACCTTTGACTACGACTTCGCGCGGCAACCGCAGATGATGAAGCTGTTCGTCAAACTGTTCGGCGACTATCCGCTCGCGGAGGGTTACACCGTCGTCGTCACCGACGACGAGCTGGAGATTCCGCTTGAGGCACAGGGCATCTCGATCTTCGGGGCGAACCACTGCGACGGTGAACGCGGCGCCGAGCGGTTGATCGCGCACGAACTGGCCCACCAGTGGTTCGGCAACTCGGTGACCGCGCAGCGCTGGCGGCACATCTGGCTGCACGAGGGGTTCGCCTGCTACGCCGAGTGGTTGTGGTCGGAGAACTCCGGCGGGCGCAGCGCCGACGCGTGGGCCCAGCACTATCACCGCCGGCTGGCCCAGTCGCCGCAGGACCTCGTGCTCGCCGATCCCGGGCCGCGCGACATGTTCGACGACCGCGTATACAAGCGGGGGGCGCTGACCCTGCATGTGTTGCGGCGACACATCGGCGACGACAACTTCTTCACGCTGCTGCGGGAGTGGACACGCCGCTACCGGCACAGCACCGTCGTGACCGACGACTTCACCGGTCTGGCGTCGCACTACGCCGACGACTCGCTGCGCCCGTTGTGGACGGCGTGGCTCTACTCGACCGCGCTGCCCGACCTGGACGCCTCGCCGTGACCGATGCGGGCGCACCGCTGGGTGCGACCGGTCCGTCGACGGCCGGGCCGGTCACCCGCGGCAGCGTCGTGCGGGTCGGCGCGGCGACCGCGGCCTCCGCGCTGTGCGGCTACGCGGTGCTCTACCTGGCCGCGCGCGACCTGGAACCGGCCGGGTTCTCGGTGTTCGCGGTCTTCTGGGGTGCGTTCGGGCTGGTGACCGGCGCCGCGTTCGGGCTGCTGCAGGAATCCACCCGCGAGGTGCGGTCCATGACGTATGTCGAGATCGCCGTCGGCCCGCGGACCCACCCGCTGCGGGTGGCGGCGCTGGTCGGGGTGGCGGCGGCCGCGGTGATCGCGTTGAGCGCCCCGCTGTGGTCGGGCCGGGTGTTCGTCGAGTCGCGGTGGTTGTCCGTCGCGCTGCTGGCCGTCGGGCTGGCCGGTTTCTGCCTGCACGCGGCGCTGCTCGGGGTGCTGGCGGGGCTGGACCGGTGGACGGCCTACGGCGCGCTGATGGTCACCGACGCCGCGCTGCGGGTGGTGGTGGCCGTCGCGACGTTCATCGTCGGGTGGGGACTGGTCGGCTACCTGTGGGCGACGGTGGCGGGGGCCGTCGCATGGCTGATCCTGCTCGCGACCTCGCCGGCCGGCCGGGACGCGGCCGCGCTGCTGACCCCGGGCGGCACCGCGACTTTCCTGCGCGGCGCGTCGCATTCGATCGCCGCGGCCGGTGCCAGCGCGATCCTCGTGATGGGGTTTCCGGTGCTGCTCAAGGCCACGTCGGGTGATCTGGGCGCCGCGGGCGGGGTGGTGATCCTGGCGGTGACGCTGACCCGGGCGCCGCTGCTGGTTCCGCTGACCGCGATGCAGGGCAACCTGATCGCGCACTTCGTCGACCAGCGCGCGCACCGGCTGCGGGCGCTGGTGGTGCCGGCGACCGTGGTGGCCGGGGTCGGCGCGCTCGGTGTCGTCGCCGCCGGTGCGATCGGACCGTGGCTGCTGCGCAGCGCATTCGGCGCGGACTACCACGCCGACGGCGCGCTGCTGGCCTGGCTCACCGGGGCGGCGGTCGCGATCGCGCTGCTCACCTTGACGGGTGCGGCCGCGGTGGCGGCCGCGCTGCACCGGGCGTACTCACTCGGGTGGGTGTCGGCCACCGTCGCCTCGACGCTGTTGCTGCTGATGCCGCTGGACCTGCAGACCCGCACCGTCGTCGCGCTGCTGTGCGGGCCGGTGGTCGGCATCGTCGTGCACCTGACCGCGCTCGCCGGGAAACGTGCGCCGTGAGCGCGACGCGGCCTCCGCAGCGCCGATCCGTATGCTGGCCCCGTTCTCGAGCGAGGGGGATCAGATGAGTTGGCTGGTGACCGGCGGCGCCGGATACATCGGGTCGCACGTCGTGCGCGCGTTGTCGGACGCCGGGGTGCCGGTCGTGGTGCTCGACGACCTGTCCACCGGGCTGGAGAAGTTCGTGCCGCCCACGGTGCCGCTGGTGCGCGGCACCCTGCTCGACGGCGACCTCGTCGCCCGCACGCTCGCCGAGCACGAGGTTTCCGGCGTCATCCACATCGCGGGCTTCAAGTACGCGGGCGTCTCGGTGCAGCGGCCCCTGCACACCTACGAGCAGAACGTCTCGGCGATGGTCACGCTGCTCAAAGCGATGGACGGCGCGGGCGCGGACAAGCTGGTGTTCTCGTCGAGCGCGGCGACGTACGGCACGCCCGACGTCGACCTGGTCACCGAGCAGACCCCGACGAACCCCGAATCCCCTTACGGGGTGAGCAAATTGATCGGCGAGTGGATGATCCGCGACGCCGGCAGGGCGTCCGGGCTGCGTCACACCAGCCTGCGGTACTTCAACGTGGTGGGGTCGGGTTCGGCCGAGTTGTTCGACGTCAGTCCGCACAACCTGTTCCCGGTCGTGTTCGACATGCTGTGCCGCGGGGAGACACCGCGCATCAACGGCGCCGACTACGCGACCCCCGACGGCACCTGCGTGCGGGACTACGTGCACGTGGCGGACCTGGCGTTGGCGCATGTCGCGGCCGCGCGGCGCCTCGACGCCGGCGAGGCACTCGAGCCCGTGTACAACCTCGGCAGCGGCAGCGGCACCTCGGTGCGCGAGATCATGACGACGATCCGCGACGTCACCGGCTTCGACTTCGAACCTCAGATCGGTGCGCGCAGGCCTGGCGACCCCGCGCGGATCGTCGCCTCCGGGGATCTGGCCGCCCGCGACCTCGACTGGCAGATGCGGCATTCGCTGGAGGAGATGGTGCGGTCGGCGTGGACCGCGCGCCGGCAAGCGGGGGACGCGTATCCGCGGTAAGTCCTGGGTCGCCCGCACCGCCGCAGCGCTGATCGTCGCGCAGTTGGCGGTGCGCGCCGTGCTGGCGTTCGGCGGCTACTTCTACTGGGACGACCTGATCCTGATCGGGCGCGCGGGCACACAAAGCCTGCTGTCGCCGGCGTACCTGTTCGACGATCACGACGGTCACGTCATGCCCGCGGCGTTCCTCGTCGCCGGCGGCATCACCCGGTTGGCGCCGCTGAACTGGGCGGGTGCGGCGATCAGCATGCTGGTGTTGCAGGTGCTGGCGTCGCTGGCGCTGTTGCGCGCGCTGCACGTGATCCTCGGTTGGCGCCCGGTGTTGTTGGTGCCGTTGACGTTTGCGTTGTTCACGCCGCTGGCGGTGCCGGGGTTCGCCTGGTGGGCCGCGGCACTGAACTCGCTGCCGATGCTGGCCGCGCTGGCCTGGGTGTGCGGCGACGCGGTCCTGTTGCAGCGCACCGGAAACCGTCGCTACGCGGTCACCGGCCTCGTCGTCTACCTGGGTGGGTTGCTGTTCTTCGAGAAGGCTGCGGTGATCCCGTTCGTCGCGTTCGCGGTGGTGGCGCTGCTCGGGCACGTGACGGGTGCGTGGTCGACGGCGTCGGTGTGGCGCAGGGGCATTCGGTTGTGGGTGCCGGCGCTGGCGATCACCGCGGCATGGGTCGCGGTGTACCTGGCCGTCGTCGACCAGAAGCGGTGGAGCTTCGATATCGCGATGACGACCGACCTGCTGGCACGGTCGATCACGCACGGCATCGTGCCCGGTCTTGTCGGCGGCCCGTGGGAGTGGCAGCGGTGGGCGCCGGCGTCGCCGTGGGGGACGCCGCCGGTCGCGGTGATGGTGTTGGGCTGGCTGGTGCTGGCGGCGGTGGTCGTGGTGACGGTGCTGCGCAAGCAGCGGATCGCGGCGGTGTGGGCGGTCGCGGTCGGGTATGCGGTGGCGTGCCAGATCCCGATCTATCTGATGCGGTCGTCGCGGTTCACCGCGCTCGAACTGGCGCAGACGTTGCGCTATCTGCCGGATCTGGTCGTGGTGTTGGCATTGTTGGCGGCGGTGGGCCTGTGCGCGCCGAACCGGGAGCGCGCGCGGTGTCTGGACGCGTCGCGGGCGCGCACGGTCGCGGTGGGTGTCGCGGTGACGGCGTTCGTCGCGAGCAGCCTGTATTCGACGGCGACCTTCCTGACCAGTTGGCGCTACAACCCGGCGCAGCCGTATCTGCAGCACGCAGTCGCCGGATTGGCCGCGGCCGCACGGGAATCCGATGAGCCGATGCTCGACCAGGAAGTGGACCCGATGGTCTTGCAGCGGGTGGTGGGGCCGGAGAACCGCGCCAGCCACATGTTCGCATTGGTTCGGGAGCGACCCGAATTCGCCTCGGCGACAACGAACCTGCGCATGCTCGACAGTGCAGGTCGGGTGGTGGACGCGAAGGTCACCTGGGTACGCAGCATCACGCCGGGACCGGCACCGAACTGCGGATACCTGGTCCAGCCCGATGCGCCGGTGCGGATGCCGCTCGACGGTCCGTTGTTGCCTGCCGACTGGACCGCCGAGATCAACTATCTGGCCAACAGCGACGGGTCGATGACGATGGCACTGTCGGAGGGACCGGAGGTCAAGGTGCCGGTGCGGCCGGGACTGAACCGGGTGTTCGTCCGGCTACCCGGTGCCGGTGACGCGATCACGGTCGCGGCGAACACCGCTGCGCTGTCGGTGTGCATCGCGTCGGGGCCGGTCGGATTTGTGGCACCGAGGTAGTCCGCGCGCTGGGATAATCGAACGGTGGGTTCGATCGACGCATTCCTCACGACGTGGTCCGGCGCGCGCCAGACGTATGGCGAAGGCACCCCCCAGACCGGCGAACAGTACGACAACAGCAGCCGGCTGACCACGCTGGCCACCGACTTGGAGGCCGCCGCACCGGGCTCGCGGTGGACCGGCAGCGCGGCCGACAACTACGGCGCCGTCAACACCGAACACCGTCGAGTGATCGGTGCACTGGCCGACCTGGATCGGCGTCTGACCGCCGAGGTCGACAACTCTGCGCGGTCGGTCGACGCGGGCAGGCGCAACCTCGAGGCGCTGCGCACCTGGGTGATCGACGCTGCCAACAGCGTCCCGCCCGGCAAGAATGCCGAGACCATCCGCATGGTGATCGCGCAGAAGGGCCTGGCCCAGCTGCAGGAGATCATGACGCAGTCCAACACCGAGTCGAATGTCACCGCCGAACGCATCCGAGCGCTCAAAGGCGAGTTCGAGGCGCTCGGCAACCAGAAGTTCGCCGGCGGTGGCGACGTCCTCGACGACAAGGCCGCCGAAGACATCAAGAAGCGGGCCGAGGAGGATGTCGAGAAGGCGCTCAAGGAGGGCGACAAGGACGCCGCGGGCCGGGTGCAGTCCGTGCTGGACAGCATCACACCCGACCAGATGTCCGGCGCGACACCGCTGTCACCGGCGCAGAGCGCGTATCTGAGCCAGATGCAGACGCAGCAGAAGGGCATGAGCGTCAAGGACCTCAAAGCCGCCGAGGATCGGCTGGGGGAGCACGGCCGGATCATCGGTGACTCGTGGCAGTTGATGACCAACGAAGACATCGACTTCCCAGATGCCGAGACCGGCGAAGTCGCCTCGGGCGACAGGAAGTTCGAGAACCTGCCGCAAAGCGTGCAGGACGCGATCAAGTCTTCGGGATTGTTCTCCGACCGGCAGATGTCGGACATCGCGGCCATCGTCAAGGACGGCGACGCGAAGTTCCAGACCGGCACCGAGATCGATCGCGAGATGATGCGCAAGGCGGACCGCATGATGGACGCGCCGATGTTCGAGAAGAGCACCGGCCAGCCGGGCGACGGGTCGCGGCCGCAGTACGACGTCGTTCTGCAGGACATCTTCGACTCAGCGGGCCGTGATCACGAAATCGTCCACGACCACCTCACCGGCGCGCGCGGCGACGACGGCCAGGACTTCATGATGGATGTCAGCACCCACGAGTGGAACGACGACGGCAAGGCCGCCGGCGGCCTGTTCGAATGGACGAAGGACGCGACGAGCCCGTTCGCCGCCGAAACCGCCAACGTCTACGCGGAGTTCCTGGGACGCGAGAGCGACGACCTGCTGGCGATCGACGGCAACCGTCAGATCGGCGACATGAACCCCGAACTGGTGAAAGCGTTCTCCAACGGTCTGATGCCGTACCAGGAGGAGTTGATCACCGATCAGCCCTCGGTCGACACGGCCTTCCAGCGGATCGACGACCTCCATGGCTCGATGGACAAAACCAAAGGACTATTCGCTGTTATCGACTCGCAGCCCGATGCGGCGAAGGAATGGAACCGAGCGGCATACCAAGAAGCATTGGACCTACAGCGATCCTTCGCTGACTACGCAAAAGAGAACCCCAACATTCCGAAGGGAGACGTCCGGGTCGACGACCTTGAGGCTTCTGCCCGAATGCTGGGCGTCATTGACGGTGGTATCAGTCAAGAGACTCTGTCGAATATTCGCAACGGCGAGATGAATGCCGACCAGGCAGCCGAGAACGCGCGGTCTGCTTACGATCTCAAGAAGGACCTTCTCCGCAGCGTCTTCTCGTACGCTCCGGGAGGCGACCTGGTAACCAACGCACTTGCCGATTCATTCGCCGGAGATCCGCCCGACACGGGCGACATCAAGTTCGACAGGGACGGCGCCATCACCGACGTCGGCCTAACATCGAGCCAGCAATCGATCGCTCACCAGTACACACAAGCGCAGTACACCATTGCGTCGCAGTTCGTCAGCGCAGGCAATCCTCATATTGAGGATCGCTTCTTTGACGATGAAGGCAACCTGAAGCCACCGAAAGACATCAGCACCGCCGATATCAGCATCTATGACGCGCAGCTGACAGCCGCAATGGCCGAGCACCCGCGGATTTTGGCGATGATGCTGCGATTCAACACCAGTCTCGGACAAGCAGGTGGGTACGAAGAGTGAAGCGCACCGGGTCCGTCTCGCAAATTCGTGTAGCGCTCATAATCTGTCTACTGCTCTTCGGGCTCGTGTCGGGGTGCAGTCGGGACCGGGATCCGGACTTGCCGTCCAACGCCGACCCTGCGGCCATAGCTGACCTGGTCACCGGCGCCGACGGCCAAGGATTTCTTCGCGAAATCATCTCTGCCGCCTGGGATGACGGCGGGGCCCGCGCCGGCGAGCTCTTTGCGTGGATACCGCGGGACGCTCACTCGGGCGATCCTGCTGTGGCAGCCCGCGCCGGTCAGACGGCACATGCAATCGCCGCGATCCTCGCAGTCGAACGCGACACGATCACGGACACCCCCGACAACCCCGCCCTATGGCGGTCATTCACCGACAGCTTGATCCCGTATCAGGGTGCCCTGGTCGGTGATGACCAAGGAATCGCGGGTTTTGCCCCGCTGGAGGGTCCCGAATCTCAAATGCGCCGCACAGCTTCGCTGTTCGCCACCATGACGAAAGACAGCACGGCCGATCGCGCCTGGGCCGACGCCGCCAACGCCAAGGCACAAACCTACGAAGAGGCCTTCGCCAAAGCAGCGGTAGCCGAACCCCTGCAAGCCGATAGAGGAGACGCCCAGCGAGACCTACTACGGGCAGCCCGGCTCCGAAGTTTGAACGCAACCGGCCATTACCTCGCGAATCCAGAGTCACCGAAGCCGAGCTCGAATCTCGGTGAAACCGGAATCATGTACCAGGTAGTGTCCCTGACCGCTCGTGATGACGACCCGCATATCAATGAAGGGTTCTTCCGTGACGGACACCTTCTGCCGCCTAACGAGATACCGGACACTGACTGGAGCATCTACGACAGCCAGCTCGCCGTGTACCTTGCCCCCTGGCCGCGCATCAGCGAAGCGGTAGCCCAATTCGCGCGTACCTACAACAGAATCGCCTTCGGCCAGTGACAGCCCGCTGGGCAGTTTTCGTCGTCGCCTTGGTTGGCTTGCTCGCCGCCTGCACGACGAACCGCGAGCCTGACCTACCACCGAGCAGCGACCCGGCCGCTATCGCCGAACGGGTCACAGGCCCGGACGGGCCGGCCTTTCTCCAGGACATCGTTGCGGCGTCATGGGACGACGGCGGGGCCCGCGCCGGCGAGCTCTTTGCGTGGATACCGCGGGACGCTCACTCGGACGATCCTGCTGTGGCAGCCCGCGCCGGTCAGACGGCACATGTAATCGCCGCGTTCCTCGCAGACGAACGCGACACGATCACGGACACCCCCGACAACCCCGCCCTATGGCGGTCATTCACCGACAGCTTGATCCCGTATCAGGGTGCCCTGGTCGGTGATGACCAAGGAATCGCGGATTTTGCCCCGCTGGAGGGTCCCGAATCTCAAATGCGCCGCACAGCTTCGCTGTTCGCCACCATGACGAAAGACAGCACGGCCGATCGCGCCTGGGCCGACGCCGCCAACGCCAAGGCACAAACCTACGAAGAGGCCTTCGCCAAAGCAGCGGTAACCGAACCCCTGCAAGCCGACACTGGGGATGCTCAACAAGCCCTGTTGCAGGCGGCTCGACTCCGGAGCCTTGTCGCGACCGGTGATCGACTGGTAAATCCGGATGCCCCACGTCCCGTCCCGACGTACGCCGAAACCGTGGTCATGTATCGCGTTGCGTCCTTGACTGCCCGTGATGACGACCCGCATATCAACGATGAGTTCTTCCGAAACGGAAGCCTGTTGCCACCCAACGAGATACCGGAAGAAGATCTGAGCATCTACCGCGCCCAACTCCGGGTCTATCTCGTCCCGTGGCCGCAGATCAACGCCGCGATAGATCAGTTCGCTAGCACCTACAGCCTGATCGCCGACGGGCAGTGACGGATGGTCAGACTGAATACGCGCACGGCTCGCTGGCTGGTTGTCGTCGTCGCCGTGGTCGGCTTGGTCGCCGCTTGCACGACGAACCGCGAGCCTGACCTACCACCGAGCACCGACCCGGCCGCCATCGCCGAACGGGTCACAGGCCCGGACGGGCCGGCCTTCCTCCAGGACATCGTCGCGGCGTCATGGGACGACGGCGGGGCCCGCGCCGGCGAACTCTTCGCGTGGATCCCGCAAGACGCGCACTCTGAGGATTCCGCTGCGGCGATCCGTGCCGGTGAGACGGCGCACGCTATCGCATCGTTCATCGCCGATGACAAAGATGCCCTCGCCGGTACGCCGGGAAATCCGGGCCTCTGGCGGAGTTGTGCCCGGAGCTTGGTGCCTTACATCGGCGCGATGGCGGGAGACCTCCAGGGCGTTTCCGGCTTCGAAGCCCTGGACACCTCGAACACTGAGATGCGGCGCACCGCAGCAGTATTCGCCGCATTTCACAAAGATCCGGAAGCCAGCCGAATCTTCACCGAAGCCGCCAATGAGCGCGCACACTCATTCGAGGTCAGCTTCGCCGAAGAAGCAGCGGCGAACCCGACTCTTGTGGGCAACACCGCCCCCCTGGAGGATCTGATGCGTGCCGCGCGGTTGAGAGGCCTCCTCGCGGCAGGTGCCCACATCGCCGATCCGGAGTCACCCGTCGCGACACCGATGCAGGCGCAAACCGAAGTGATGTATCAGGTGGCCTCACGGTCAGTGCGCCCCGGTGACCCGTACATCAGTCCCGACTTTTTCCGCCAGGGTCGGCTGCTTTCCCCGAATCAGATCAACAAGGGCAGCTGGAGCGCCTATGACAGCCAGCTGACGGCGTACCTGGCGGCGTTCAGCACATCAGTAATGCGATTCGCCAGTACGGCTATAGGTTCGCCATTATCACCGGTTAACGAGCATCGCATGCGTGAGCTCCATGCCACGCTGTCGGTATGACAGAGGTACGCAAACAAGGACTTCAGGCATTCCGCGAACTGCTTCCGGGCGTCCTGCCGGACGGTGACGCCGAACTGCCCACCGACGGTTTCGGCGGCGAAATGCTCGGGCTGGCGTTGGACAACGTGTTCGGCCGGCTCTGGACCCGCGACGGCCTGAGCCGACGCGAACGCAGCCTCGTCACGCTGGGCATCCTCATCGCGCTGCGCGCGACCGAGGAACTTCAACTTCACTTCCGGATCGCTCGCACCAACGGGCTCACCGACGACGAGATCGCCGAGGTCATCTACCACAGCACCGGATACACCGGCTTCCCCGCCGCCACCGCCGCAATGAAAATCGCCGAAGAGGTGTTGCGAGAGAAGTGAGCATCGCACCGGTCACCCATCACCGCGTCACCGTCGACGGCATCGACACCTTCTACCGGCAGGCGGGACCACCGGACGCCCCCGTCGTCTTGCTGCCGCACGGATACCCGGCGTCGTCCTACGTCTACCGCAATCTCATGGCCGCACTCGGCGACCAGTGGCGCCTCGTCGCACCCGATCTGCCCGGATTCGGTTACAGCGCAACCCCTTCGCCCGATGACTTCGGCTACACCTTCGAGGCGTACGCGACGTTTTTGCAGGCGTTCGTCGACGCCTTGAACTTGCGGCGCTACGTCATCTGGCTGCATGACTACGGTTCACAGTTCGGCTTCCGGCTCGCGATGGCCGCACCCGAGCGCGTCGCCGGGCTCATCATCCAGAACGGCGACATCTACGCCGACGCGTTCGGCTCCAAATACGACTTCCTCAAGGAACTGTGGGCCAACCCCGGCCCCGCGTCGCGGCGCCACATCGCCCAGCACGTCACGCTGGCCGGGTTCGAAAGCGAGTTCCGCGGCGAACTGCCCGACGACGTCGCCGACCGGATCAGCCCCGACCTGTGGACGCTGCACTGGTCGCTGATGAACACCCCCGAGCGGCTGGCGAACCTCATCCACCTTCTCGAAGACCAGCCCACCACCCTGAACTGGTTTCCCGACGAGCAGGCCTACCTGCGCGAGCACCAGCCGCCGACCCTGATCGTGTGGGGACCCCACGACGGCTACATGCCGGAGGCCTCGGCGCGGGCCTACCACCGCGACGTGCCCGACGCGCCGCTGCGCCTGCTCGGCGGCGGGCACTGGCTCCTCGAGACGCATCTGTCCGAAGTGGTGCCGCTGGTCCGCGAATTCCTGCCCCGAGCGCACGGAAGTTGAACACAAAACCCGAGAACACCCGCGAAAAAGCGTGCGCTCGGCGGCCAAAAGAGAGAGCCACCTAGGAGAATCGAACTCCTGACCTGCTCATTACGAGTGAGCCGCTCTACCGACTGAGCTAAGGTGGCGTGCCCTGCCACGCTGGCGCGCGGCTCGGGCGGGACGAGTCTACGGCAGTGCCCGCCGCCGACCCAAGTCAGTCACGCAGCGCCTGCCCCACGGTGGCCACCATCGCGTCGACCGCGAACTTCGGTTTGACGTTGACCGCCAGCGCCTCGCGGCACTCCAGCACCGCTTCGATGCAGCGCAACAGCTTCTCCGGCGAGGCGTGCGCGGCGATCCTGGCCACCTCGTCGCCCATGTCCGGGTGGTTCTGCTGCACACCACCGGCGCCCGAGGCCACCAGCAGCGCGTCGCGGAAGTAGGTCGCCAGGTCGATCAGCGCCCGGTCCAGCGAATCCCGCGACGCGCGCGTCCTGCGCGACTTCTGCCGCCGCTCGAGCGCGCTGAGTGCGCCCGCCGACCCGCGCAACGCACCGGCCGCGCCCTTGCCCGTCCCGCCGGCGCCGAGCGCGGTGCGCAGCTCCTCGGTCTCGGCCTCGTTGCGGTCGACGGTCAACGCGACCGCCTCGTCCTCGGCGGTCTTCACCAGCTCTTCGGCCGCGGCGTACGCCCGCGACGGGGTCGCGGCGTCACGCGCCAGGCTCAGCGCCCGCTTCCTGCGCTCCCTGGCCTGATCGTCGGTGGCCAGTCGCCGCGCCCGGCCGACATGCCCACCGCTGACCGACGCCGCCCACTTGGCATCCGCCTCGGCCAGGCCGTCGCTGTCGATCAGCACGTCGGCGATCGCGTCGACGGTCGGGGTCACCAGCGCCACGTGCCGGCAGCGTGAGCGCAGCGTGATCGCGATGTCCTCGGGATCCACCGACGGCGCGCACAGCAGGAACACCGTCGACGGCGGCGGTTCCTCGACCACCTTGAGCAGGGCGTTCGCCGCGCCCTCGGTGAGCCGGTCGGCGTCCTCGATCAGCACGATCTGCCAGCGCCCGGTGCCGGGCCGCCGCGACGCGATCTGCACGATGCCGCGCATCTCGTCGACCCCGATCGACAACCCTTCGGGGATGATCCGCCGCACGTCGGCGTGGGTGCCGGCCATCGTCGTCGTGCACGCCCGGCACTCGCCGCATCCCGGCGGGCCGTCGGACGTGCACTGCAGCGCAGCCGCGAAGCACAACGCGGCCACCGAGCGGCCCGACCCCGGCGGCCCGGTGATCAGCCACGCGTGTGTCATGGTCCCCACGGTGCCGCCGCTGTGAGCGGTCTCACCGCGCGCCGCACGCGCAGCCGCCACCAGCTCCGATTCGACCGCCTGCTGACCCACCAGCCGGGAGAAAACACCAGACATCGCACATCACAGTAATGCTGCGAACCGACACGTCCGTCCCACATCACCCGTATGGGTCGCCCATGCCCGATACGGTTGACGGCGTGGCCATGGACGCGAAACCCATCGGGCGAATCGGTGCATTCGTCCGCTGGGCCGCGCGCACCCCGTGGCCGGTGTTCACGCTGGGCATGGTGCAGGCCGACATCATCGGCGCCCTGCTGGTCCTGAGCTTCCTGCGGTTCGGCCTGCCGCCGGAGGACCGCATCCAGCTGCAGGATCTGCCGGCGTTCAACCTCGCGGTCTTCCTGGGCTTCCTGTTCATCTCCTTCACCATCGCGGCGTACTGGAGCCTGCGGCTGCTCATCCCGGTGATGCGCTGGCAGCGCCGCGACATGCTGCTCGGCGAACGCGACACCGAGGACACCGAGGTCGCGCGCACCCGGGCGCTGCGCATGCCGTTCTACCGCTCGGTGATCAACGTCGTGAACTGGTTCCTGGGCTCGGTGGTGTTCATCGTGGCCAGCTGGCCGGTGGCCAGTAAGTCGGCGCCCGTCGTGGCGGTCGCGACCGGCCTGGGGGCGACGGCGACGGCGATCATCGGCTACCTGCAGTCCGAGCGGGTGTTGCGCCCGGTCGCGGTCGCGGCGCTGCGCGGCGGCGTCCCGGAGAACTTCCGCGCCCCCGGCGTCATCGCGCGGCAGGTGATGACCTGGGTGCTGTCGACGGCGGTGCCGATCATCGCGATCGTGTTGGCGCTGGTGGCCAGCAAGTTCGAGATCCTCACCGCGCCCGCCGACCGACTGACCACCCCGATCCTGATCCTGGCGATCTCGGCGCTGGTGGTGGGCCTCGCCGGCACGGTTCTGGTCGCGATGTCGATCGCCGACCCGCTGCGCCAGCTGCGCTGGGCGCTCGGTGAGGTGCAGCGCGGCAACTACAACGCGCACATGCAGATCTACGACGCCAGCGAGCTGGGCCTGCTGCAGGCGGGCTTCAACGACATGGTCCGCGACCTGGCCGAACGACAACGACTGCGGGACCTGTTCGGTCGCTACGTCGGCGAGGACGTCGCACGCCGGGCGTTGGAGCGCGGCACCGAACTCGGTGGTCAGGAACGCGACGTCGCGGTGCTGTTCGTCGACCTTGTCGGCTCGACGCAGCTGGCGTCGACCATCCCCGCCGCCGACGTGGTCAACCTGCTCAACGACTTCTTCCGCGTCGTGGTCGACACCGTCAACCGGCACGGCGGCTTCGTCAACAAGTTCCAGGGCGACGCGGCGCTGGCCATCTTCGGGGCGCCGATCGAACATCCCGACGCGTGCGGCGCCGCACTGGCGGCGTCGCGCGAGCTGCACGACGACCTGATCCAGGTGCTCGGCCAGACCGAGTTCGGCATCGGGGTGTCGGCGGGGCGGGCGATCGCCGGGCACATCGGCGCGCAGGCCCGCTTCGAGTACACCGTGATCGGCGACCCGGTCAACGAGGCCGCGCGGCTGACCGAGCTCGCCAAGCTCGAGGACGGCCACGTGCTCGCCTCGGCGATCGCGGTCAGCGGCGCGCTGGACGCCGAGGCGCTGTGCTGGGACGTCGGCGAGATCGTCGAGCTGCGCGGGCGGATCGCGCCGACGCAGCTGGCACGCCCGATCAACCTGGCCACCCCCGGCAAGGCCCGCGCCGACGAGGACGAGGACGTCGACGACGAGATCGCCAGCGACGTCTCGCGCTGACTAGCTCTTCTTCGCCGCTTTCTTCGCGGCCTTCTTCGCCGGCGACTTCTTGGCGGCGGCCTTCTTCGTCCGCTTGACCGGACCCCGCGCGCGGCGGTCGGCGAGCAGTTCGGCGGCGCGCTCGTCGGTGATCGACAGCACGTCGTCGCCCTTGCGCAGGCTGGCGTTGGTTTCACCGTCGGTCACGTACGGGCCGAACCGGCCGTCCTTGATCACCATCGGCTTGCCGGAGGCCGGGTCGTTGCCCAGCTCGCGCAGCGGCGGGGCCGCAGCCCGTTGTCCGCCACGGCGTTTGGGCTCGGAGTAGATCTTAAGCGCCTCTTCGAGCGTGATGTCGAACATCTGCTCTTCGGTGGCCAACGACCGAGAGTCGGTGCCGCGCTTGAGGTATGGCCCGTAGCGACCGTTCTGCGCGGTGATCTCCTCATTGGTGTTCGGATCGACGCCGACGACCCGCGGCAGCGACAACAGTCGCAACGCGTCGTCCAGCGTCACCGTCTCCAGGTCCATCGACCGCAGCAGCGAACCCGTGCGCGGCTTGGGTCCCGTCGGCTTCTTGCCCTTCTTCGCCGTCGTCCCCGCATCGGGATCCTCCGGCGGTTCGGGCAGCACCTCGGTGACGTACGGCCCGTAACGGCCGTCCTTGGCGACGATCTCGTGGCCGGTGGCCGGGTCGATACCCAGCGAGCGGCCCTCTTGCGGTGTGGCGAAAAGCTTTTCGGCCAACTCGAGGGTCAGCTCGTCGGGGGTCAGCCCCTCCTTGAGGTTCGCCCGCTGCGGTTTGAGCTCACCGTCGGCATTGTCGGGGTCGACGATCATCCGTTCCAGGTACGGACCGTTCTTGCCCACCCGCACGTAGATCGGACGGCCCTGATCGTCGTCGAACAGCTTGATGGAGTTGACTTCTCGCGCGTCGATCTCTTCGAGGTTGACGCCGACGAGCTTCTTGAGCCCACCCGCCCTGGCGATCGAGTCCTCGACGCCGTGATCGCCGCCGAAGTAGAAGTTGTTGAGCCAGTTCGTCCTTCGCTCGCTGCCAGAAGCGATCGCGTCGAGCTCGTCTTCCATCGCGGCGGTGAACCCGTAGTCGACGAGCCGGCTGAAATGCTGCTCGAGCAACCCGATGACGGCGAACGCCACCCAGGACGGCACCAGCGCGCTGCCACGCTTCACGACGTAGCCGCGGTCCTGGATGGTCTTGATGATCGACGAGTACGTCGACGGCCGGCCGATGCCGAGGTCTTCGAGCGCCTTGATCAGCGACGCTTCGGTGTAGCGGGCGGGCGGCGAGGTGGTGTGCCCGTCGGCGGTCAGCTCCTTGGCGTCGACGCGCTGGCCCTGCGTCAGATTCGGCAGCCTGCTCTCGGCGTCGTCGGATTCGCCGCCGGCCAGCTCGTCGATGCTCTCGACGTAGGCCTTCAGGAAGCCGGGGAACGTGATGGTGCGGCCGCTGGCGTTGAACACCACCTGCTCACCGGAACTGGCCGTCCCGCCGATGCGCAGCGACAGCGTCGTGCCGCGCGCGTCGGCCATCTGCGAGGCCACGGTGCGCTGCCAGATCAGCTCGTAGAGCCGGAACTCGTCGGTGTCGAGCGCGCTGTGCAGCTGGCCGGGGGTCTGGAACACGTCGCCGGCGGGGCGGATCGCCTCGTGCGCCTCCTGCGCGTTCTTCACCTTGCGGGTGTACTGCCGCGGCGACGGGTGCAGGTACTCCTCGCCGTAGAGCTGACGCGCCTGATTGCGCGCGGCGTCGATGGCCGACTGCGACAACGTGGTCGAGTCGGTACGCATATAAGTGATGTAGCCGTTCTCGTAGAGCCGCTGCGCGATGCTCATCGTGCGCTCCGACGAGAACCGCAGCTTGCGGCCCGCCTCCTGCTGCAACGTGGAGGTCATGAACGGCGGGTACGGCCTGCGGGTGTAGGGCTTCTGCTCCACCGACGACACCGACAGCTGCGCGCCGCGCAGCCCCGACGCCAGCGCGGTGGCGCCGGCCTCGTCGAGCACCAGCACCTCGTCGGGCTTGCGCACCGCGCCCAACGAGTCGAAATCGCGCCCGGTCGCCACGCGGCGACCGTCGACGGTGTTCAGCTTGGCCGTGAATGTCGGCGGTGACGCCTGCGCATCGGAGACGCTGGCGTCGAGTTCGGCCGTGACATCCCAGTAGCCGGCGCTGCGGAACGCCATCCGCTCGCGTTCGCGCTGCACGATGATGCGCGTCGCCACCGACTGCACCCGGCCCGCCGACAGCTTCGGCGCGACCTTCTTCCACAGCACCGGGCTGACCTCGTAGCCGTACAGCCGGTCCAGGATGCGGCGCGTCTCCTGCGCGTCGACCAGGTCGTTGTCCAGGTCGCGGGGGTCCTCGGCGGCGGCGCGGATCGCGGGCTCGGTGATCTCGTGGAACACCATCCGCTTGACCGGGACGCGGGGCTTGAGGGTTTCGAGCAGGTGCCAGGCGATGGCCTCGCCCTCGCGGTCGCCGTCCGTGGCCAGGTACAGCTCGTCGACGTCCTTGAGCAGGTCCTTCAGCTCGGCGACGGTGCTCTTCTTCTCCGGGCTGATGATGTAGAGCGGCTCGAAGTTGTGGTCGACGTCCACCCCGAGGCGGGCCCACGGCTCGGACTTGTACTTGGCGGGCACGTCAGCGGCGTTGCGCGGCAGGTCGCGGATGTGGCCGCGGGACGATTCGACGATGTAGTTGGAGCCCAGATAACTGGCGATTTTGCGCGCCTTGGTCGGCGACTCGACTATGACGAGCCGCCGCACGTTGCCGTTGCGGCCGCTACCGCGGTCCTCGTCTGCCACCTTTGCGCACGCTCCACTTCTTTCAACTGCCCACAGGGTCGATAGTGCCCATCAATATGGCTCTTGCCACGGAAGTCGATCCTGTCGGCAACTGACAATTTGGCACCCCACGCGGGCCGACGCAAACTGACCCCCCAGTTTACGGCCGTCAGACGCGCGGCCATTGAGTGAACGCCGCGCCGCCCGCCGGCGGTTCCCCCACGTTCTCTACCAGGCGCAACAGCCGTCGGCGGCCGCTGATCCGCAACGCCGGCCGGGATCCGCGGGTGCCGATCAATGTCGGCGCGATCCCGACCCGCATCATCGCCGACGCCAGCGGCGAATGCGTGTCCGGCGCGTGCGGGTCCAGCCCGAGCAGATAGCGGTCCGCTTCCGGGGTGCCTGCCGCCAGCGTCCAGGCCCGCAACTCGCGCGGGCCGGGCAGCCACTGCGGCGGCACCGTTTTGACCGCGCCACGGGTCCAGTCGCCGGCGATGGTCAGCAGTCGGGCGTCGACCGCCGTCCGCACCAGCGGGGTGTTCTCGTCGGTGCGCGCGATCTCCGGCTCCAGGCCCGCCTCGACGATCATCTCGGCCAGCGCCTCGGCCCGCCACAGTTCCTCGACGACGACCGACAGCCGCGCGCCCGAACCCACCAGCACCACCTGACCGGGTGCGGCGAGCAGCCCGGTGAGGTCGGCGACCGTGGGTGGCACCGACTCAGCCGAGAAGAACGACAGCTGGCTCACAGACCGACAGTAAGCCAGTCGCCGGGATCTTCGGAGTCGGCGGGCCGGGGCAGGCCCGAATAGCGAACACCCCGCGGCGGCCGGGTCTGGACGCGCGCGGGGTGTTACCTCAGCTTGGGGGTCTAGCTAGACGGCCCGGACACCCGTGGCCTGCGGCCCCTTGGGGCTCTGGCCAACCTCGAACTCGACCTTCTGGTTCTCCTCCAGGGTGCGGAAGCCGCTGCCCTGAATTTCCGTGTAGTGGACAAATACGTCAGCGGAGCCGTCCTCCGGGGCGATGAAGCCGAAGCCCTTCTCCGCGTTGAACCACTTCACAGTTCCCTGTGGCATTTCCTGTTGTTTCCTTCTCTTATTCACCGGGTGCGGTCCACCGTGTTCGGTACACCGGGCCGGTTCCGACCGCTCTCCTTCGTGGAGTGCTCGGAACTGACCCGACCTACAACCCTCGCAGGAACCGCGATCGCAACGTCGATCCTGCGAGTGCGAGTACACGAACACAGAAGCTGCGACCGCGATAAGTCAATCACGTTCGGAGCTGCCGCGACAGTCTGGCGCAAACAAGTGGGGAACAATTCATGCCAGGAAGTGCTTCGGGAGGACTATTCATGGCTGATTTCGGCCGCGAGCTGCTTGCCTGCGCGGTCGACGGCACCGGCGCCGGCGGGTCGGATCCCTTGCGGCACGTCGCAGATCTGCCCCCGCGGGCCGGCCGGCCGCGCGGCTGGCCGCAGTGGGCGGATCCAGATGTGGTGCGGGCGTTCCATGATCGCGGTATCGAGGCCCCGTGGTCGCATCAGGTCGCCGCCGCCGAACTCGCCCGCGACGGCCGCCACGTGGTGCTGAGCACCGGCACCGCGTCGGGCAAGTCGCTGGCCTACCAGTTGCCGATATTGACGGCGTTGAAGACCGATCCGCGGGCCCGTGTGCTGTACCTGTCGCCGACCAAGGCGCTGGGCCACGACCAACTCCGGAATGCGGTGGCGCTCACCGAAGCCGTGCCACTGCCCGATGTCGCACCGTGCTCGTATGACGGGGACAGCCCCACCGACGTACGCCGTTTCGCGCGCGAGCGGTCGCGCTGGATCTTCTCCAACCCCGACATGATCCATCTGTCGCTGTTGCGCAACCACGCGCGTTGGGCGGTGTTCCTGCGCAACCTGCGCTTCGTGGTGATCGACGAATGCCATTACTACCGAGGCATTTTCGGCTCCAACGTCGCAATGGTGCTGCGTCGCCTGCTGCGCCTGTGCGTGCGGTACTCCCCCGACCGATCGATGCCGACGGTGATCTTCGCCAGTGCCACGACCGCGTCGCCGGGCCAGACCGCTTCGGAGTTGATCGGCCAGACCGTGGCCGAGGTGACCGAGGACGGTTCACCGCAGGGCGCGCGCACGGTGGCGTTGTGGGAGCCGCCGCTTCTCGAGGATCTCGTCGGCGAGAACGGCGCGCCGGTACGGCGTTCGGCCGGCGCGGAGGCGGCCAGCGTGATGGCCGACCTCGTCGCCGAGGGCGCGCGGATGCTGACGTTCGTGCGGTCGCGGCGCGGCGCGGAACTGACCGCGCTGGGGGCGCGGGGCCGGCTCGAGGAGATCGCACCGGACCTCGTCGACCGGGTCGCGTCCTACCGCGCCGGCTATCTGGCCGAGGACCGCCGCGCGCTCGAACGTGCGCTGACAGACGGGGAACTGCGCGGGCTGGCGACGACGAACGCGCTGGAGTTGGGCGTCGACATCGCCGGCCTCGACGCCGTCGTGCTCGCGGGCTTCCCGGGCACCGTCACCTCGTTCTGGCAGCAGGCCGGTCGTTCGGGCCGGCGCGGCCAGAGCGCGCTGATCGTGCTGATCGCCCGCGACGACCCGCTCGACACGTATCTGGTGCACCACCCGGCGGCGCTGCTCGACAAGCCGATCGAACGCGTCGTCATCGACCCGACGAACCCCTACGTTCTCGGGCCCCAACTGCTCTGCGCGGCGGCCGAACTGCCGCTGACCGACGCCGAGGTCCGCATGTGGGATGCCGAGTCGGTGGCCGACGCGCTCGTCGACGACGGCCTGCTGCGCAGGCGCGCCAACGGTTACTTCCCCACCCCGGGCATGGATCCCCATCCGGCCGTGGACATCCGCGGGTCGGCCGGCGGGCAGATCGCGATCCTGGAGGCCGGCACCGGGCGCATGCTGGGCAGCACCGGGGCAGGCCAGGCGCCGGCGTCCGTGCACCCCGGCGCCGTGTATCTCCATCAGGGCGAGAGTTATCTCGTCGATTCGCTGAGTTTCGAGGACGGCGTCGCGTTCGTACACGCAGAGGACCCCGGATACACCACCTCCGCGCGGGAACTGACCGACATCGCGGTCACCGGGGAAGGGGAGCGAAAGACGTTCGGCGCGGTTACTGTTGGGCTCGTTCCGGTGTCGGTCAGCAACACGGTGACCGGGTACCTGCGCAGGCAACTGAGCGGTGAGGTGATCGACTTCGTCGAACTCGACATGCCGACCCGCACGCTGGACACCACCGCGGTGATGTGCACGATCACTCCAGAGGCGTTGCAGCGCAACGGACTCGATTTGCTCCACCTGCCGGGAGCGCTGCACGCCGCAGAACACGCGGCCATCGGGCTGCTGCCGCTGGTCGCCAGCTGCGACCGCGGCGACATCGGCGGGGTGTCGACGGCTGTCGGGCCGGAGCAGGGCCTGCCGACGATCTTCGTCTACGACGGCTACCCCGGCGGGGCGGGCTTCGCCGACCGCGGCTACCGCAAACTCGCCACGTGGTGGGCAGCAACGGCCGATGCGATCGAGGCCTGTGACTGCCCGGCCGGCTGCCCGTCGTGCGTGCAGTCGCCGAAGTGCGGAAACGGCAATGACCCGTTGGACAAGGCAGGCGCGGTCCGGGTGCTGCGGTTGGTGCTCGACGAGATTGCTGGCCGTCCGCTCTGAGGCGCGCGCTGCGCTGGAATGCGAGGGGCGACCGACCCCTCGAACGGTCGCCCCCACCGGTTCCGCGGCTCAGGGCGCAAACTCGACGCCGAGCGCACAGACTCGTACTGCGAAACGGCCGGACGACTCGATCCGTTTCACTCCCGGAAACCCGGGCGTAGACGAAAAATACCGCGCAAATAGGCCTGTTGCAACTTCGTCCTCGCCTTTTAACGAAGCCGAAAACAACGGTGGCGCCAATGTTCAACGCGATCCGTGGCGCACCGTCGACCCGAGGGCGGCCTCGGGCGCGTCGATAGAATGCAGGCATGGTCCACGACTGGCTGCTCGTGGAAACGCTGGGCGACGAGCCCGTGGTGGTCGCGCAGGGCAGGCGAACCGTGAACCTGGTCCCGATCAGCGCGCTGTTGAGGCGAAATCCCCACCTCATGGCGATCCAGACCGCCATCGGCGAGACGGTGCGCGCCGGGCAGGGACTGAGCAGCATCACCCCGAAGAACGACCGCGTGATCCGTACCGAGGTCGTGCAGATGACCGACGGGCGGATCCACGGCGTGCACCTGTGGATCGGGCCACCCGACATGGAACCGACCGAGCGGCCGGTGCCCGGTCCGCTGGTATGGGACCTGGACCGCGGCACCGCGACCGGCACTCCGGAGTCGTTGCTCAACAGCGGTCGCGCCCCGGACGCCGAGGCAGGGCCGATCCGCACCTTCGCCGACGACCTGCCCACCCGCGACCTGAACCCCAGCGAAGCCCGGGTGCTGCGCATGGCGATCACCCGCGAAGCCGGTGCCGTGCTGTGCAGCACGTGGGACGTCACCGACCACAGCGGTGAACCGGCCACCGTCGGCTTCGTGATCCGGGTGGTGCGCGAACCGCAGGACGACGGTTCGGAGCGACTGCTGTGCCGCGCGATGAACTGGCGCAGCGAGCCGGACCCGGCCGCCACCCCGCCGGATGACCTCGCGCAGCGGATCCTCGACGGGCTCGCGCAGCCCGGCGTGCAGCGGGCGCTGATCGATGTGCCGCGCTGGACCCTGCTCAAGTGGCTGGACCCGCCGCCGGCGTACTTCGACTGGCGCGCCGGTATGGCGGGTGACCGCGCCGTGCACCCCGAGGACAGTGGCGAAATCGACCGCATGGCAGCCGAATTCGAGACGGGTACGACATCGGGCGTGCTGCGGATGGCGTCGGACGACGGATGGACACCCGTGCAGGTGACGGTCAACCGGATCGACGTCGGCGACGGCGTGTTCGCCGGCCTGGCGATGCTGCGCCGCGCCTAGGGTCCGGCGCGCGCGACGGCAGCGGCCGGCCCGACCCCGAAGCGGCCCAATGCGATCGTGACCTCCACTGCCACAACGACATCGAGCTCATCTACGCGGCAGCTGCGCAGGTGCGCGCGCATCGACTCGGACACCGTCGAGGCGTGCGCGCACGCGGCAGCGGGACCGTCGGCGACCCGGCCGGCCGCGGCCAGCGCGCTCAGGTCGGCGGCCGCCTGCGCGCGGTGCCGGGCGATCACCGCCGCGCCGAGATATCCCGCGGCGACCGTGACGGCCAGCAACACCGCGATCATCACCGCGGCGAGCACGGTGGCCGCGCCGTCGTCAGCGGCCGCCCGGCTCGAGCGCCGCCACCGCGCGTGCACCGATGGTGAGTCCGGGCAATGGCGAGCGCGCGGTGACGGTGGCGACGACGTAATCGCCGTCGCGGCCCAGTTGCACCGCGGCGCCGTCGGGCGCCAGGGTGCGCGCCACCGCGACGCCGTCGTCGCCGCGGGCCGCCAGCCGGGCCGCCTCGCGTGCCGCGTCGACGCAGCGGATGTGCGTGGACAGCGCGGTGAGCCCCGCGGCGCACAGCACCAGCACGGCGACCAGCGCCGCGATCGCGAATGCCGCCTCGACGGTGGCCGCGCCACGGTCACCGCTCAGACGTTGGTGTTGAGCGCACGGCTGATGATGTTGGTCAGCGCGCTGACGATCGAATCGCCGGTGACGACGGTGTACAGGATCGCGCCGAACGCGGCGGCCGCGATGGTGCCGATCGCGTACTCGACCGTCGACATGCCGTCGTCTTCGACCATCAGCAAGGTCAACCGCACTTGCACCGCTCGAATCTGGTTGGCAATTTCCATCATTCCCCCTCACAGGTGTTCCTCACACAATCCCCGACCGCAACACGTCCCCGGCCAGCCCGGCGACCACCGGCACGATGCCCAGACACAGGAACGCGGGCAGGTAGCACAGCCCCAACGGGCCCGCGATCAACACCGACGCGCGCTCCCCCGCGGCGCGCGCCGCATCGGCCGCCTCGTCACGGGAACGCTCCGCGAGTTCGGTGATGCCCTGCGCCAACGCCGTTCCCGACGCCGCCGACCGGCGCGCAAGCCGCAGCAGCGCGTCGACATGCCGGTCCACCTCGGTCGGCGTCGACCATGCGGTCGACGGGTCCGACCCGAGCGCGAGCAGGTCCGCCGCCCGGCCCAGCACCGCGACGAGCGCAGGCGGCGCGGTCGGCACCGTCGCGGAAGCCGCCGCCGACACCGCCATCCCGGACTGCAGGCACGCGGCGAACACGTCGAGGCTCGACGCGAACGCCAAGGGGTCATTCGGCTCCGGCGCCTCAGGCCGGGGGCTCGCCGAGCGCCCCGCTGTCAGCCGCAGCCGCGACGACGGTGCACCCAGCAGCAGCGCGACAGCCAACAGCATTGCGGCGACGCTCATTTGACGACCTGCCCGGTGATGCGATCGGACCAGGCGAGGCCGGCGCAGGACAGGGCCGCGCCCGCGACGAGCAGCCACTGTCCCATCCCGTCGGACAGCAGGAAGCGCACCGGCTCCGCGCCGACCAGCTCACCGAGACCGATCCCGAGCAGCGGCAGGCCCGCCAACACCGCCGCCGTGGTGCGCGCGCCGGCCATGCCCGCCGCAACCTGGCTCGAAAACCTCTGCCGGGCAACGATGTCGCGCTGAGCGGTGCGCATCAGCGTCGCGATCGCCAGACCATGCGAATCCGCCAATTGCCAGCACCCGGCGAGCCGCTCCCAGTGCGCGGGCATCGCCGAGGACAGCGCCGCACCGCGCAGCCCCGCGACGACGTCGGCGCCCATCCGAGCCCGCGCCGAGACCGTGCGCATCGACGCCGCGACGACACCGCCGACCTCGCCGGCCGCGGTGTCGAAGGCAACCACGGGGTGAGCGCCGATCCGCAGCTCGCCGGCGAGCACGTCCAGCGCGGACTGCAGGGCGGCCGCCTCATCGGCCGCGGCGCGGCGCGCTCGCCGGCGACGTCTGCCGATGTCGAGGGTGAACGCGACGATCGCGGCGGCCACCGCGAGCCCGATCGGCGCCACAACGGCCAGCAGCAGCACCCCCGCGATCAGGCAGGGCGTCGTCGGGATGGCGAGTCGGCGCGGCGTTCCTGCCGCGAGGAGCCGGTGCCGCGGCGGCCCCGGCGCCACCAGAAGCGCCAACGCGAGGGCCAAGGCAGACGCGGTCACCGTCGGCTCCCGATCAGCTCCGCCAATCGCGCGGCGCCGCCCGCGAATCCGGTGCCGGAGCGCCACGCCGTCGCCGCGCGCACGATGCCGTCATCACCCGGCGTCAGCACCGCGATCTCGCGCAGTCGGCGACCACCCGAGCGGTCCCGGCCCACGTGGATGACCACCTGCACCGCCGCGGCCAGCTGGCTGTGCAGCGCGGCGCGTGGCAGGCCGCCCAGCGCGGCGAGTGCCTCCATGCGGGCGGGCACCTCGTCGGGACTGTTGGCGTGCACAGTGCCCGCGCCTCCGTCGTGGCCGGTGTTGAGCGCGGTCAGCAGGTCGACCACCTCCGCGCCGCGGACCTCGCCGACGACGAGGCGGTCCGGGCGCATCCGCAGCGCCTGCCGGACGAGTTCACGCACGGTCACCTCACCGGCGCCCTCGACGTTGGCGCCGCGCGCGACGAGGTTCACCAGATGCGGATGCGCGGGCGACAGCTCGGCGGCGTCCTCGACACAGACGATGCGCTCCTCGGCGGGCACCGCACCGAGGATCGCGGCCAGCAGCGTCGTCTTGCCCGCGCCGGTGCCGCCGGTGATCAGGAACGCGAGCCGCGCGGCGACGATGTCGTCGAGCAGCGCCGCAGCGTCGGTGTCGATGGCGCCCGCCGCGATCAGCGAAGCGAGGTTCTGGGTCGCCGGTCGCAGCACGCGCAGTGACAGGCACGTCCCGGCCGCCGCGATCGGCGGCAGCACGGCGTGCAGCCGCACGGTCGACCCGTCGGGTCGCAGACCGGTCAACTGGCCGTCCACCCAGGGCTGCGCCTCGTCGAGCCGGCGGCCCGCCGCCAGCGCCAACCGCTGCGCGAGCCGCCGCACCGCCTCCTCGTCGGCGAACCGGATCTCGCTGCGGCGCAAACCGTCGCCGTCGTCCACCCACACCGCGTCCGGTGCGGTGACGAGCACGTCGGTGGTGCCGTCGGCGGACAACAGCGGCTCGAGCGCACCCGCGCCGGTCAGCTCCGTCTCCAGCCGGCGCAGCCCGGTCAGCACATCGCTGTCGCCGAGCAGTCCGCCCGATTCCGCGCGGATCGCGTCCGCGACGACCGTGGGCCGCAGCGGCGCGGACTCGGCGGCGAGCCGCTCGCGGACCCGGTCGATCAGCGACGAGCTCATGCGACGTCGCCCGCCGGGTGCCGGCGCAGCACTGCCAGCACCTTGTTCGCGGCGTCGGTCAGCGGTGACCGGCGCCGGAGCCGCAGGGCGCCGCGTTCCAGGGTCTGCGCGATACCGGGATGTGGACGCATCGCGGCGAGCAACGGCAGCCCGACGATGTCGGCGATCTGAGCCGACCGCAGTCCACCGGGGGCGGGGCCGCGGACCACCAGCCCGCAGTTCGGGTTGATCGTCGGCACCCAGGACGCGAGGGCTGCGGTCGCCGCGGCCGAGCGCACATCGGCGGTCGTCAGCAGCACGGCGAGGTCGGCCGAGCCGAGCGCGGCTTCAGCCGCCGTCGTCGACCGCCGCGGCACGTCGCAGACGACCGTCACGCCGCCGCGGCTGCCCGCGTCGATCACCGCGCCGAGCGAGGCGGCGGCGACTTCTCCGCCGTCGGCGCCGCGGCCGGCCGACAACACGCTGACACCGCCCGCCCTGGGCAGGGCCTCGCGCAGCGCGGCGAAGTTGACCCGGCCGGTGCCCAGTTCCAGGTCCGGCCAGCGCAACCCGGCGTCGGCCTCGGCACCCAGCACCAGATCGATGCCGCCGCTCCACGGGTCAGCGTCGATGAGCAACGCGTCGGACGCCACCCGGGCCAGCGCCGCGGCGAACACCGTCGCACCCGCGCCGCCGCGGCCGGCGACCACGGAGACCACCGCGCCGCGGTCGGCGCCGTCGTGCAGTGACTCAGCGGCCTCGGCCAGTTCAGCCATCAGCGCGCCGTCCTCGGCGGGCAGCGTGACGACGCGCTGGGCGCCGACCGCGATCGCGGCCTGCCACTCGGCGGCACCGGGGTCGCGGGGACTCACCAGGACGACGTGCCTGCGTCTCGGCATCGCCCGGGCGGCACAGCGCTGCGCGGCGCCGGCATCGCACACCACGGCGACGGCGCCGGTCCAGACTTTGCGGCTGGACGGCTCGGCAACGTGCACCGCCGTCAGCCCGGTGGCCGCACACACCCGGTCGACGTCCTCACGCAGCGCGGTATCGCTGACCAGCACGAGAAGTCCGCTTAACGAAGCCACCCCTGAAGCCTGCGGACGGCTGCCGCGAAGCGCCACGGCACAACGTGAATCTGTGGATGAGCCCGGCGTTGTGGATGGACGCGCACGGCGGTCCGGGCTGAGAACAGCATTCCGCAACTTTTGCTATTTGCACCGATTTATCCGGTATGCGAAAGGCCCGGAAAAAGGGACGACCCCCGCCAGGGGGGGAGGAGGCGGAGGTCGTCGTGTATCAGCCCCGGGGGGTCGGGCTGATGCACCCCCGGCATAGGCCGGGTAATGGTCACTATACACACGCCAGTCGGCCCCGGCGCAAGTGTCCGTTGCTTACGAAATCACCACGATTCCAGAAACGTTGCGGTTTGGGACAGGTGTCATAACCTGCCACTTTGTACACACTCCCGCGAAATGTCACGCACCGCCTCCTATGCTGACGCTGTGACCGGAGCCGAGTCCCCGACGACGCCGTCGGATGCACCGCAAACACCCGCGACGGCGGATCCGCCGATCCGCACGGCGGCCTTCTTCGATTTGGATAAAACGGTGATTGCCAAATCGAGCACTTTGGCTTTCAGCAAACCCTTCTTCGATCAGGGGCTAATCAATCGCCGCGCAGTGCTCAAGTCCACTTACGCACAATTTCTGTTTCTCATGTCGGGCGCCGACCACGATCAGATGGACCGGATGCGGTCCTACGTCACCACCATGTGCACGGGCTGGGACGTCGAGCAGGTGAAGTCGATCGTCGGAGAGACGTTGCACGACATCGTCAATCCCTTGGTGTTCGCCGAGGCCGCCGAGTTGATCGCCGACCACAAGTTATGCGGCCGTGACGTGGTCGTCGTGTCCGCCTCCGGCGAGGAGATCGTGGCGCCGATCGCGCGGGCACTGGGCGCCACCCATGCGATGGCCACCCGGATGGTCGTCGAGGACGGCAAGTACACCGGCGAGATCGCGTTCTACTGCTACGGCGAGAACAAGGTCGCCGCGATCCGGGAACTGGCCGCCCGCGAGGGCTACGCGCTCGAACACTGCTACGCCTACTCCGACTCGGTCACCGACATCCCGATGCTCGAGGCGGTCGGCCACCCCGCCGTGGTAAACCCCGACCGCGCGTTACGCAAAGAGGCGGCGACCCGCGGTTGGCCGGTGCTGAACTTCTCCCGGCCGGTCTCGCTGCGGGACCGGATCCCGGCCCCGTCGGGCGCGGCCGTGGCAACCACCGCGGCCGTCGGCGTGAGCGCGCTGGCGGCCGGCGCGTTGACCTTTTCGCTGTTGCGGCGCTTCGCTTTCTAGCCGACGTTTCGCGGCGCGTCGAGCGGCTGCGTAACAATCCGAATCCGGCGCGAGTTGGGCCTTGATGTGACCGCGGTCACGAGGTACAAAGGAACCACGGAAGCTTGGAGAGGCCAAGGCCGAGTCGGAAGAGAAGACTCGGACTCCCGATCCCGGCTCCCCAGCACGGATCCCGGACACCCACGCGGAGCACATGCCGCGGAATAGGCAAAAGTGTTGCGGGCCTGCGTATTTGCGAAAAGCGGACGACCACGACGGCCCCTTGGGTGGGGTTGCAGTCGAAGCGCATCGACAAGACGCCGAGGCCACCCACGCAACCCACCTGAGCACGCTTGGTAGCCGGTGTCCGTGCTAGCGGGCGACGAGCCGAACCACGAGTTCGGAACGTCGCCCGCTTCGCATTGTCGATCAGCCGGGTCGGTCAGCCGGCGTCTTGCGCGATCGACAACGCCTCGCGCGCGCCGGCGTGCAACGCCCGGCAGCTCAACAGGATCCACGCCGTCAGCCCGTCGGCGGTTCCCGACGCGAAGCCCCGCGCGGCGGCGCGATAGTCGCCGGACTGCCGCATCCAGTACACCTCCGGCACTCCGAGGCCGTGCGGGTCGAGCCCGCTGGTGATCGTCACCAACCGCGCCGCGGCGCGGGCCACCAGCCCGTCGGCGGTGCCGAACGGTGCGAGCGTGAGCAGTTCGCCGTGCACGACGGCGGCCAACACCGGCGCGGGCACCGACGACTTCGCGGTGACGATGTCGGCCAGCAGCGTCAGCCGCTGACTCGTCTCGGGATCGACGCGCGGGCGACCCAACTGGTCGTCGTCGGCGAGGTCGGCGGCCGCCAGCGCGTGCAACCGGGCCAGCGCCTGCAGCGGCGCCCGCCGCCACACACCGACCAGCGTCGTCTCGCCGCCCTCCACCGCCTCCGACACGCGCAGCGCGCCGGCCAGCACGGCGTCCGGGCTGCCTGGGACGGACCCGTCGGACAGCTGCAGCGCACCGCCGTCGAGCACCGACGACGCCCTGGCCGCACGCAACGCCGCCTCCGCCGCGTTCGCCGGCCAACCGCGCAGGTTCGCGCGGTGCCGGTGCGCCCGTCCCAGCGCCTCGCGCGCCTCCTCTGCCGCCTCGGCGACGCCGGGCAGTTGCGCCAGCGGCGCCAGCGGATCGGAGGTCACGGCAGCACACGGTAGCCGACCGCTGGACCCGCCAGCCACGACGTTCGGCGCTGCGGACGGACCGCCGACGGAGAAGGGTGTGACATGTCAATGTGGCCGCCCGCCCGGGTGACTACCCTCACAGATATGACAGACACATCGGCGCAGCACACCCACGGTCCGTCCGTCTATCCGCCGTCCGCGGAGTTCGCCGAACACGCGAACGCCACCGAGGACCTCTACGAGCAGGCTGACAAGGACCGGTTGGCGTTCTGGGCCGAACAGGCCAACCGCCTGGCGTGGGAGACCCCGTTCAGCGAGGTGCTCGACTGGTCGGAGGCGCCGTTCGCCAAGTGGTTCGTCGGCGGCAAACTCAACGTCGCCTACAACTGCGTCGACCGCCACGTCGAGGCGGGCAACGGCGACCGGGTGGCGATCCGCTGGGAGGGCGAGCCCGGCGACAGCCGCGACATCACCTACGCCGACCTGCTCGCCGAGGTGTCCAAGGCCGCCAACGCGCTGACCGACCTCGGACTCACCGCCGGCGACCGGGCGGCGATCTACATGCCGATGATCCCCGAGGCGATCGTGGCGATGCTGGCGTGCGCGCGGCTGGGCGTGCTGCACTCGGTGGTCTTCGCCGGCTTCTCCGCCTCCGCGCTCAAGGCGCGCATCGAGGACGCCGAAGCCAAGCTGGTGATCACCAGCGACGGGCAGTACCGCCGCGGCCAGGCGGTCTCGCTCAAAGAGTCTGTCGACGAGGCGTGCGAGGGCCAGGAGTCCGTCGAGCACGTACTCGTGGTGCGCCGCACCGGAATCGACACCCCGTGGACCGACGGCCGCGACCTGTGGTGGCACGAGACCGTCGACGGCGCGTCACCCGAACACACGCCGGAGGCCTTCGACTCCGAGCACCCGCTGTTCCTGCTGTACACCTCAGGAACCACCGGCAAGCCCAAGGGCATCGTGCACACCTCGGGCGGGTACCTGACCCAGGCCTCGTACACCCATCACTACGTCTTCGACATCAAGCCCGAGAGCGACGTCTACTGGTGCACCGCCGATATCGGCTGGGTGACCGGGCACACCTACATCGTGTACGGGCCGCTGTCGAACGGCTGCACACAGGTGGTCTACGAGGGCACGCCGAACTCGCCGAACGAACACCGGCACTTCGAGGTCATCGAAAAATACGGTGTGACAATCTATTACACGGCGCCGACGCTGATCCGGATGTTCATGAAGTGGGGCCGCGAGATCCCCGACGCACACGACCTGTCGAGCCTGCGGCTGCTCGGCTCGGTCGGTGAGCCGATCAACCCCGAGGCGTGGCGCTGGTACCGGGATGCCTTCGGCGGCAACCGGACTCCGATCGTCGACACCTGGTGGCAGACCGAGACCGGCGCCATCATGATCTCGCCGCTGCCCGGGGTGACCGAATGCAAGCCCGGTTCGGCGATGCAGCCGCTGCCCGGCATCTCGGCGATGATCGTCGACGAGGAGGGCAACGAACTGGTGCCCGGCGCCGACGAGGCCGAACACGTCACCGGATACCTGGTGCTCGACAAGCCGTGGCCGGCGATGCTGCGCGGCATCTGGGGTGATCCGGAACGGTTCAAGGACACCTACTGGTCGCGCTACGCCAAGCAGGGCTGGTACTTCGCCGGCGACGGCGCCCGCGTCGACTCCGACGGCTCGATCTGGCTGCTGGGCCGCATCGACGACGTGATGAACGTGTCGGGACACCGGATCTCGACGACGGAGGTGGAGTCGGCCCTGGTCGGCCATTCCGGCGTCGCCGAGGCCGCGGTCGTCGGCGCCGCCGACGAGACCACCGGCCAGGGCATCTGCGCGTTCGTGATCCTCGAGTCGCACGCCAAGGACAGCGGCGACGACATGGTGGCCGAGCTGCGCGAGCAGGTCGCCAAGGAGATCGGAAAGATCGCCCGGCCCAGGGAAATTCACGTCGTGCCGGAGCTGCCGAAGACCCGCAGCGGCAAGATCATGCGGCGGCTGCTGCGTGACGTCGCCGAGGGCCGGGAGCTCGGCGACACGTCAACCCTGGTGGACCCCAGCGTGTTCGAGGCGATCCGCGCCGGCAAGTAGGCGCGATCAGGCGGCCGCACCGACCGGGACGAAACCCGTTCCCGGTCGGTTCTTGGCCGTGATGTCGGCGAGCTGGGTGTTGAACGACATGGTCACCGCGGGCGTGTGCAGCGGGATGTACTTGATGACGCACGTCGGCAACGCCTCGGAGAACGCGCCGTGGATCATGCCGACGAGGCGGTTGTTGACCGTGACCGGCGCGCCGGAGTCGCCGGGCTGACCGCACACCTGGTTGACGATCGTGCCCGGGTCCTGGCCAGGGCCCCACGTCACACCGCACGAATAACCGGTGGTGCGCCCGAGTTTGCACGCGATGTCGCCGGCGGTGGGATCGGGTCCCAGACTGTCGATCTGGAAGCCGTTGACGTTGTTGGTCGGGCGCACCTTCTGGGGATCGAACTGGATCACCGCGTAGTCGAGCGCGTCGTTGCCCGCCACCATCGTGCCGACCACACCCGCGGCTTCGGCACCCTCGGCGGCCACCTGGGCACCGGGACCGCCGCAGTGCGCGGAGGTGAAGCCGACGAGCTCACCGCGGTTGTCGTTGCCGATCGCGGTCAGCGTGCACAGCGTCTCCCCGTTGACGACGAGCCCGGACCCGCCGCCGAGCGTGATCGGCCCCTGGGCGTGCGCGACCCCGCTCCCGAACGCGGTGAGAAGGAGGGCGGCGATCGCGGTAGCCAGCAGACCGAGCCGGTGGCCGGTGGACTTCACGTGAACATCCCCCTATCGACGCGCCCCGACCTGCCGTGCCATGAACCAGACCAGTCTATCGTCGGCCGACATCGTTTCAGTGCTCGCCACATGGCAACATGAACCGCGACCGAGGAAGACTATCCGGCTTACGCGGGAGGAACTGTCCGTGACCGATCGCAGGAATGGCGTGCCGAGCACCGTGACATCGATACCGCTGGTCGACCCGCACGCGCCGAAGGCCGACCCGTCGATCGGCGACCTGGTCAAGGACGCGACGGCGCAGGTGTCCACGCTGGTGCGCGCCGAGGTGGAGCTGGCCAAGGCCGAGATCACCCGCGACGTCAAGAAGGGCCTCACCGGCAGCGTCTTTTTCATCCTGGCGTTGGTCGTGCTGTTCTACTCGACGTTCTTTTTCTTCTTCTTCCTCGGCGAGCTGCTCGACCTGTGGCTGGTGAAGTGGGCGGCCTACCTGATCGTGTTCGGTCTGATGGTCGCCGTAACGCTGGTGTTCGCGTTCCTCGGCTATCTCAAGGTGCGCCGGATCCGCGGCCCGCAGAAGACCATCGCGTCGGTCAAGGAGATTCCCGAGGCGTTGACCCCGGGCCACGACAAGGACCGGCAGCTCACCGCGGCCGACAACAAGCCCGCGTCGACGGCCGACCCGTCGGGCTGGTAGATGGCCCCACCGGCTCCGTCGGTCGTCCGCATCGACGGACCGTGGCGGCATCGGGAGGTGCACGCCAACGGAATTCGCTTCCACGTGGTCGAAGCGGAGACCGCCGACGCGCAGCCGTCGACCGAGCGGCCGCTGGTCATCCTGCTGCACGGGTTCGGGTCGTTCTGGTGGTCGTGGCGCCACCAGCTGCGCGGCCTGACCGACGCCCGGGTGGTGGCGGTCGACCTGCGCGGCTACGGGGCCAGCGACAAACCGCCCCGCGGTTACGACGGCTGGACGCTGGCCGGTGACACCGCCGGTCTGGTCCGCGCCCTGGGGCACAAGAGCGCGACGCTGGTCGGCCACGCCGACGGCGGGCTGGTGTGCTGGGCGACCGCGGTGCTGCATCCGCGCGCGGTGAAGGCCATCGCAGTGGTCAGCTCGCCGCATCCGGTGGCGCTGCGGGCGTCGGCGCTGCGTCGCCGCGACCAGGGCCGGGCGCTCCTGCCGTCGATGCTGCGCTATCAGCTGCCCCGGTGGCCGGAGAGGTCGTTGACCCGCCACAACGCCGACGAACTCGAACGCCTGGTGCGCAGCCGAGCGAGCGCCAAATGGCTTGCTACCGAGGATTTCTCAGAGTCGATCGCATATCTGCGCACGGCGATCCAGATTCCCGGCGCCGCGCACTCGGCGTTGGAGTACCAGCGCTGGGCGGTACGCAGCCAGCTGCGCGGGGAGGGTAGGCGGTTCATGCGGTCGATGAAGCGTCCGATCAACGTTCCGGTGTTGCACCTGCGCGGTGACGCCGACCCCTACGTGCTCGCCGACCCGGTGTACCGCACGCAGCACTACGCGCCGCACGGACGGTACGTATCTGTCGCGGAGGCTGGGCATTTCGGCCACGAGGAAGCCCCGCAGGCGGTCAACGAACAGCTGACCCGATTCCTTCGGCAGGTCTACGGCTAGGTGATGCAGGCGCCGGTCGCCACCCGCTGGGTGTCGCCGATCTTGGCGAGTTGCTGCGACACCTCGTTGGCGGTCAGCACGAACCCGGTGTCGGCGTCGTCGACCGCCGCACCGAACACCACCCCCAGCACCCGGCCTTCGCGGTCGATCATCGGGCCGCCGGAATTGCCTTGGCGCACACTGCCTCTGATCGTGTACACCTCCCGTTCGACGGTGGTGGTGCGGTAGATGTCGGGGCCGCTGAGTTCGATGATCTCGCGGACGCGGGCCGGTGTCGCCACGAAGTTGCCGCCGCCGGGATAGCCCATCACGACGGCGTCGGTGCCGGTGGTCGCCGGGGTGCCGGCGAACTCCAGCGGCGCCGACGGCAGGTTCGGCACGTCGAGGATCGAGATGTCGGCCTGCGGGTCGTAGGACACCACGAACGCGTCGTAGGTCTGGCCGTCGACCTCGACGGTGGCGCTCTCCGATCCGGCGACCACGTGCGCGTTGGACATCACGCGGTTGGGCGCGACCACGAAACCGGTGCCCTCGAGCACCTTCTGGCAACTCGGCGCCACCCCGCGGATCTTGACCACGCTCGGTCGGGTGGCGGCGACGACCGGGTCGGCGGCCAGGGCGGCGTCGGGCGCGTCGACGGCGACGATCGGGGTGCGCCCGAACGGCTGCAGCACGTCGGGCAGACCGGAGGTGTCCAGCAGCGCCGACAGCCGGGTCGGCACGGAGCGCAGCCAGTTCGGCGCGACCCCGTCGACCTCCTTGAGCACCTTGGAACCCCGCACCGCCGCGGCGAGGTTGGGTTGATCGGACGACTGCAGCGGATAGGTCAGCATCCACGCCGCAACCAGCACCGCGACGATCTGGATCGCCACCCCGATCAGCGAGTCGACCGACCGCAGCGCGCGGTTGCGGATGGCGCTGCGCACGGCTCGGCCGAGCACCACGCCGGCGATCTCACCGACGACCACCAGCGCCAGGATCAGAAACAGCGTCACGAACAGCTTGGTCCGCGGCCCGTCGATGTTGGCGACGAGGTGCGGCGCCAGTAGTACGCCCGCGACCGCGCCGAGCACCACGCCGAGGAACGACAGCATCGATCCCAGCGCGCCCGAGCGCCAGCCCGAGATGCCCGCGACGAAGGCGATGCCGAGGACGATGAGGTCCACCCACTGAGACGAAGTCATGGTTGTGCAACACCGTAACCGTCTTGGCGGCCGACGAGCGCCATTGCGTCATCGAGTTCACGCACGTCGTCGGTGTTCCACGGCTGCGCCCACCCGGCCACGTCGAGCATCGCCGAGATCACCTGACCGGTGAAACCCCACACCAGCATCTCGTTGAGCAGGAAGGCCGGGCCCGCGAACCGGCGGGTGGCGTCGCTGCGGTACACCATGATCCGGTTCTCCGGGTTGACGAACGCGCGCAGCGGCACGCGGGCGACGATCGCGGTCTCGGCTTCGTCGACGACCGCCACCGGGCCGGGATCCGGCGAGTAGGCCAGCACCGGAACGACGTGAAATCCCGACGGCGGGATGAACAACCGCTCGAGGGTGGCCAGCGGGTGCAGCCGGGCAGTGTCGACGCCGGTCTCCTCGTTGGCCTCGCGCAGCGCGGTCTGCACCGGGCTGTGATCGCCCGGATCGACCGCGCCGCCCGGGAAAGCGGCCTGACCGGCGTGGTGGCGAAGCGTCGAGGCGCGGACGGTGACCAGCAGGTCGGCGTCGTCCGGGACGCCGCCGGTGGCCGAGTCGGGCGGGCCGGAGAACAGCACCAGCACCGCGGCCTCGCGACCGGACGGCGACGCGCCGAGCTTGTCGCGTTCGGCGGTGACCATCGCGAACACCTCGGGCGGCACCCGCCGCCGGTAGGCCTGCTTGACGTCGGAGGCGTTGTCCAGCAGCGGTTTGAGCCAGGACGGCGCCGCGGCGGGATCCAGCCCGCTGCCCTCGCTGACCCAACTCACCCGGGGGCTCCTATCTCTGGGTTCACCGCGGCGGCGATCTCGTCGGCGGTGGCGAACGAGCGCGGCAGGATATCGGCCACGCTACCGTCCGCGCGCAGCACGACGGTGGCAGGCATGACGTTGGGGACCCGCAGCGCGGCGGCGATCCGGCGCCTGCCGTCCTGCAGCGTCGGCAGCTTGACCCCGAGTTCGGCCAGCCGCAGCAGCGCCGCCGTCTCGTTCTCGTCCTGGTGCACGGTCAGCACCGTCACCCCGGGTCCGGCACGCCGCTGGTACTCGGCCATCGCGGGCAACTCCTCGGCGCACGGTCCGCACCAGTAGGCCCACAGGTTGAGCACCACGGTGCGACCCGCCAGCGCCTTCGCCACGTCGACCGGCGCGCCGTCGGACGCGCACTCCAGCGTGATGCCGCGCAGCGCCGCCGGGCCGGCGCCGGTACCGGGGCCCGGGCACGGCGGCAGGTCGGCCCGCGCCCGCGGCCCGGCCAGCGCCTCGGCGGTGTCGGCGTCGCGGCGGTCGCGCGCCGCGTCCTGCTGGCTCGACCCGGACGGTCCCGACGGGGCGTCGGCGCCGAGCTGGTCAAACAGCGCCCAGCCGAGCGCCACCACGACGACGAGCACCACCACGGTCCAGCGGGTCGAGCTGCGCATGGTGCGTCGTTCAGAGGCCGGCCAGCGCCAGCAGGTGCTCGGTCTCCGGACCCCTCACCAGCGGGGCGGCCTGCATCGGGTCGGTGGGGCCGGTGCCGAACGACGGGCAGTCGGCGGCCAGCACGCACACCCCGCAGGCCGGCTTGCGGGCGTGGCAGACGCGACGGCCGTGGAAGATCACCCGGTGGCTCAGGTCGGTCCACTCGCTGCGCTCGATCAGCTCGCCGACCGCGAACTCGACCTTGACCGGATCTTCCTCGGCGGTCCAGCGCCAGCGCCGCACCAGCCGCCCGAAGTGGGTGTCGACGGTGATGCCCGGGATGTCGAACGCGTTGCCGAGGATGACGTTGGCGGTCTTGCGGCCGACGCCGGGCAGCGTCACCAGCTCGTCCATCGTCGACGGCACCTCGCCGTCGAACCGCTCGACGAGCTCCTGGCCCAGCCGGATCAACGAATTGGCCTTGTTGCGGTAGAAACCGGTGGGCCTAATGAGCTCCTCGAGCTCGGTGCGGTCGGCCTGCGCATAGTCCAGCGCGGTGCGGTACTTCTTGAACAGCGCCGGGGTGGTGAGGTTGACCCGCTTGTCGGTGCTCTGCGCCGACAGGATGGTCGCCACCGTCAGCTCGAGCGGGTTGGTGAAGTCCAGCTCGCAGTACACGTGCGGAAACGCCTGCGCCAGCGTGCGATTCATCCGGCGCGCGCGGCGGACCAACCCGATGCGGGTCTCACCGTCCCGGCTCTTGGCGCGTTTCGGCACTGCCGGCTTTTTTGCCGATGTCTCACCCGCGGTCACATTGGCCAGCGTACTGAGATGCCCCGACATCGCTACGCGGACCGGTGACAATTCGTGATCCCGCTGAGACCTTGGCCGTGTTTACTTCAGCCTTGTGTCGTGGTTGCTGGTCGGGCTGATTCCGGGGTTGCTGATGGTGGCGACATTCGGGCTCCAGCGACTCGAGGCGGGCCTGCAGAGGGACACCGTCTCGGCGACCGATGTCGCGAAATTCCTCGAACAGGCCGGCGCCGGCCACCAGGTGACGGGCCCCCGCAGCGCGCCGATCCGGGTGTCGGCGCTGCCGACGCAGCCCTATACGCATGCCGGGGTCAATACGGAATTTCAGCCGACCCGACATGCCGATCGTGTGTAGCGTGAGCAGGTCACGAATCCGGGTACCTCTAGACTGATCTCGCTAACCGATAGAGGTCGGCTTTACCCAACAGCTTAAGAGGGGCAACGTGGACGAGATCCTGGCCAGGGCCGGAATCTTCCAGGGGGTCGAACCCAGCGCCGTTTCCGCGCTGACGAAGCAATTGCAGCCCGTCGACTTCCCCCGGGGACACACCGTGTTCGCCGAGGGTGAGCCGGGCGACCGGCTCTACATCATCATTTCGGGCAAGGTGAAGATCGGCCGCCGGTCACCGGACGGCCGGGAGAACCTGCTGACGATCATGGGGCCGTCGGACATGTTCGGTGAGCTGTCGATCTTCGACCCGGGCCCGCGGACGTCGAGCGCCACCACGATCACCGAGGTGCGCGCCGTATCCATGGACCGCGATGCGCTGCGCGCCTGGATCGCCGACCGGCCCGAGATCGCCGAGCAGTTGCTGCGCGTGCTGGCCCGCCGGCTGCGTCGCACCAACAACAACCTCGCCGACCTGATCTTCACCGACGTGCCCGGCCGCGTGGCCAAGCAGCTGCTGCAGCTCGCCCAGCGCTTCGGCACCCAGGAGGGCGGGGCGCTGCGCGTGACGCACGACCTGACCCAGGAGGAAATCGCCCAGCTGGTCGGCGCCTCTCGGGAGACCGTCAACAAGGCGCTCGCCGACTTCGCGCACCGCGGCTGGATCCGCCTGGAGGGCAAGAGCGTTCTGATCTCGGACTCAGAGCGGCTGGCCCGCCGAGCGCGCTAGTTGCGCAGGTAGTCCAGCTGCGCCTGGACGCTCCATTCCGCGACGTCCCACAGCTTCTCGTCGACGTCGGTGTAGACGTGCTCGACGACCTGCCGGGTGGTCGCGTCGTCGCCGAGTTCCTGCAGCGCGGCACGTACCTGTTCGAGCCGTTCCTCGCGGTGCTGCAGATACATGTCGCTGACCGCCTCGAGGTCCTCGAGGTCGGGGCCGTGTCCGGGCAGCACCGCGCGGTGCCCCAATCCGCGTAGCCGCTGCAGCGAGTCCAGGTACGCGGCCAGGCTGCCGTCCTCCTGGTCGATGACAGTCGTGCCGCGACCGAGCACGGTGTCGGCGGTCAGCACCGCATCGTCGAGCACGAACGACAACGAATCGACGGTGTGCCCCGGCGTCGCCATCACCGTGATCCGCAGCCCCGCCGCGTCGATGACCTCACCGTCGGTGAGCGGTCCGCCGAGACCGCGCAGGAATCCGCTGCCGACGGAGCGGACCACCGCGCCGGTGCGCTCGACGATCTTGTCGATCGCGCCGGTGTGGTCCTCGTGTTTGTGGCTGATCAGCACCAGCGGGATCGGGCCGAGCTCGGCGATGCGGGCGATGTGCTCGTCGTCGTCGGGTCCCGGATCGACGATGACCATCTCGTCGCTGCCGGGGCCGCGCAGCACCCAGGTGTTGGTGCCCTCGAGCGTCATCAGCCCGGGGTTGTTGCACAACAACACCGACGCGGTCTCGGTGACCGGTCGCAGCGATCCGTACGCGGGATGCTCCAGGGCTACCCGACCTCCACGATGAGCTCGACCTCGACCGGCGCGTCCCGCGGCAGCTCCGACACCCCGACCGCCGACCGGGCGTGCGCGCCTGCGTCGCCGAAGACCTCGCCGAGCAGCTCGGATGCGCCGTTGACGACGCCGGGCTGTCCGGTGAAGCCCGGCGCCGATGCCACGAATCCGACCACCTTGACCACCCGGGTCACCGCGTCGATCCCGACCAGCGAGTGCACCGCCGCCAACGCGTTGAGTGCGCACACCCGGGCCAGCGCATGGGCCTGCTCGGGTGTGACGGCCGCGCCGACCTTGCCGGTCTGCAGCAGCTCACCGGCCTGGATCGGCAACTGGCCCGCGGTGTAGACGAGGTTCCCGGTCCGCACCGCGGGCACGTAGGCCGCCAGCGGGGCGACGACCTCGGGCAGCTCGATGCCGAGTTCGGCCAGCCGCGCCGAGACTGTCATTTCGGTCGCTTGAGGTAGGCGACGTGCTGCTCGCCGGTCGGGCCCGGCAGCACCGACACCAGCTCCCAGCCGTCCTCGCCCCACTGGTCGAGGATCTGCTTGGTCGCGTGCGTCAACAGCGGGACGGTGGCGTATTCCCATTTGGTCGCTTCGCTCATGCGGCGAGCCTATCGGTCACCGCATCGGCACCGCGGACCTGCGGAGCATGAAACCGCTTTAGCTAGCATGCACGGGTGGCTTCCACTACCAATGACGGTAGATCCGTCGGCTGGCCGTCCCGGCTGAGCAAAGCTCGCCTGCACTTCGTCACCGGCAAGGGCGGCACCGGCAAGTCGACGATCGCGGCGGCGCTGGCGCTGGCCCTGGCCGCCGGCGGCCGCAAGGTGCTGCTGGTGGAAGTCGAAGGGCGCCAAGGCATCGCGCAGCTGTTCGACGTGCCGCCGCTGCCCTACCAGGAGGTCAAGATCGCGACCGCCGAGGGCGGCGGTCAGGTCAACGCGCTGGCCATCGACACCGAGGCCGCGTTCCTCGAGTACCTCGACATGTTCTACAACCTCGGGCTGGCCGGCCGGGCGATGCGCCGCATCGGGGCCGTCGAGTTCGCGACGACGATCGCGCCGGGCCTGCGTGACGTGCTGCTGACCGGCAAGATCCGCGAGATCGTCACCCGCGCCGAGAAGGGCAAGCAGCCCGTGTACGACGCGATCGTCGTCGACTCGCCGCCGACCGGCCGGATCGCCCGGTTCCTCGACGTCACCAAGGCCGTCTCCGACCTGGCCAAGGGCGGCCCGGTGCACGGGCAGGCCGAGAGCGTGGTCAAGGTGCTGCACTCGGACCTGACCGCGATCCACCTCGTCACGCTGCTGGAGGCACTGCCGATCCAGGAGACGCTGGAGGCCATCGACGAGTTGCGCGAGCTCGACTTGCCGATCGGCAGCGTCATCGTCAACCGCAACATCCCCGCGTATCTGCCCGCCTCCGCGCTGACCAAGGCCGCCGAGGGCGACATCGACGCCGACGCCGTGCGCGCAGGCCTCGACGAGGCGGGAATCACGTTGTCCGACAATGACTTCGCCGGCTTGCTCACCGAGACCATCCAGCACGCCACTCGGATCCGGGCGCGCGCCGAGAGCGCGGAGCAACTCGACGCGCTGGATGTGTCGCGGCTGGAGCTGCCGCAGATCGCCGACGGGGTCGACCTCGGCAGCCTGTACGAACTCGCAGAAGCGCTGGAACGCCAGGGGGTCCGATAGTGAGCGCCACACCGCCGGCCCTCGACATGGGGTCGATTCTCAAGGACACGTCCAACCGGGTCGTGGTGTGCTGCGGCGCCGGCGGCGTCGGCAAGACCACCACGGCGGCGTCGATGGCGCTGCGCGCGGCCGAGTACGGCCGCACCGTCGTCGTCTTGACCATCGACCCGGCCAAGCGGCTCGCCCAGGCGCTCGGCATCAAGGACCTCGGCAACGTCCCGCAGCGGGTGCCGCTGGCGCCGGAGGTCTCCGGCGAGCTGCACGCGATGATGCTCGACATGCGCCGCACGTTCGACGAGATGGTCATCCAGTACTCGGGACCCGAACGCGCACAAGAGATTCTGGACAACCAGTTCTATCAGACCGTGGCCACCTCGCTGGCGGGCACGCAGGAGTACATGGCGATGGAGAAGCTCGGCCAGCTTCTCGGTGAGGACCGCTGGGACCTGGTCGTCGTCGACACCCCGCCCTCGCGCAACGCGCTGGACTTCCTCGACGCCCCGAAACGGCTGGGCGGCTTCATGGACAGCCGGTTGTGGAAGCTGCTGCTCGGACCCGGCCGCGGTATCGGGCGGCTGGTCACCGGCGCGATGGGGCTGGCGATGAAGGCGCTGTCCACGGTGCTCGGGTCTCAAATGCTCTCCGACGCAGCGGCTTTCGTTCAGTCGCTGGATTCCACGTTCGGCGGGTTCCGGGAGAAGGCCGACCGCACCTACGACCTGCTGAAGCGGCGCGGGACCCAGTTCGTCGTCGTCTCGGCCGCCGAACCCGATGCACTGCGCGAGGCGTCGTTCTTCGTCGACCGCCTCTCCGAGGAGAACATGCCGCTGGCCGGCCTGATCCTCAACCGCACCCACCCGATGCTGTCGGAGCTGCACGCCGAGAAGGCCGAGGAAGCCGCCGAGCAGCTCGAGAAGAAGGACGCCGAATCCTTGACGGCCGCGGTGTTGCGGATCCACGCCGACCGCGCGATGACCGCCAAGCGGGAGATCCGGCTGCTGTCGCGGTTCACCGGCGCAAATCCGCACGTGGCGATCGTGGGGGTGCCGTCGCTGCCGTTCGACGTGTCGGATCTGGAGGCGTTGCGGGCGATCGCCGATCAGATCACCGGCGAGGCGGATCCGGCGGCCTGAGGCCGCCAGCGGTCGTCAGACCGCGCTGCGGTGCTTGCGCTGGGCGGCGAAGAAGTCGGCCCAGGACACGACCTCGGGGTGCTGCTTGAGGAGGGCGCGGCGCTGACGTTCGGTCATCCCGCCCCAGACGCCGAACTCGACGCGGTTGTCGAGGGCGTCGGCCCCGCATTCCAGGATCACCGGGCAGTGTCGGCAAATCACCGCGGCCTTGCGTTGGGCGGCGCCTCGGACGAACAGCTCATCGGGATCGGTCTGGCGGCAGCGGGCTTGTGACACCCAGGCGATGCGGGCTTCGGCCTCGGCGCCGTGCACGACGCTGCTCGCCGACGACGTCATCGCGGTCCTGCGTGGGGCTGTCCTAGTAGCTGACACCAGCGTTCCCTTCGATCCAGCCGCCCCCCGGGCGACCCGGCACGGCGTAGTCCTCCGGTGTAGAACGCTGCTGCGATCTACGCCACAGTGCAGGGGGTCAGTGTGACCTATATCGCACTGTTCGACCAAATTAGATGGTCAACGGCGTTCTGCGCAATACGTTGGAGCCCCCTATTTTGGGACGACCGTGCCGACGGGTCTCAAAATTGACGTCCGTGCCGTTCGGCACGGTATCCGGATGTGCTGATCGACCGTCTAATGCTGCGATTTTGCGACGTCGTTAGTCTGTAGGTCATGCCGGAGCGCCAACCGTCTCCTCCGCCGCGCGCGGTGACGGTCATCAAGCTCGCGTGGTGCGTTCTGCTCGCCAGCGTGATCGCCGCCGCGCTGATGTTCCCCGTGGTCGGGGGAATCGGCCTGATGTCCAACCGGGCCTCCGACGTCGTAGCGAACGGCTCGGCGCAACTGGTCGAGGGCGAGGTGCCCCAGGTGTCGACGATGGTCGACGCGAAGGGCAACGTCATCGCCTGGCTCTACAACCAGCGCCGCTTCGAGGTGCCCAGCGACCAGATCGCCAACACCATGAAGCTGGCGATCGTCTCCATCGAGGACAAGCGGTTCGCCGAGCACAACGGCGTCGACTGGCAGGGCACGCTGACCGGGCTGTCCGGGTACCTGTCGGGCAACCTCGACACCCGCGGCGGGTCGACCATCGAGCAGCAGTACGTCAAGAACTACCAACTGCTGGTGGTGGCGCAGACCGACGCCGAGAAGCGCGCCGCGATCGAGACGACGCCCGCGCGCAAACTGCGCGAGATCCGGATGGCGCTGACGCTGGACAAGACGTTCACCAAGTCCGAGATCCTGACCCGCTACCTGAACCTGGTGTCGTTCGGCAACGGCGCCTTCGGCGTGCAGGACGCCGCGCAGACCTACTTCGGCATCAACGCCTCGGAGCTGAACTGGCAGCAGGCGGCGCTGCTGGCCGGCATGGTGCAGTCGACCAGCACGCTGAACCCGTACACCAATCCCGACGGTGCGCTGGCCCGGCGAAACCTGGTGCTCGACACCATGATCGAGAACATCCCGGCCGAGGCCGAGGCGCTGCGGGCGGCCAAGGAGCAGCCGCTGGGCGTGCTGCCGCAGCCGAAGGAACTGCCGCGCGGCTGCATCGCCGCCGGGGACCGCGCGTTCTTCTGTGACTACGTGCTCGAGTACCTGGCCCGCGCGGGCATCAGCAAGGAGCAGGTCGCGCGCGGCGGCTACCTGATCAAGACCACGCTCGACCCCGACGTGCAGGGCCCGGTCAAGGCGGCGGTCAACCAGTTCGCCCCCGCCGACGCCAACGGCGTGGCCAGCGTGATGAGCGTGATCCGGCCCGGCAAGGAGTCGCATCCGGTGTTGGCGATGGCCAGCAGCCGGACCTACGGCCTGAACCAGGACGCGAACGAAACCATGCAGCCGCAGCCGTTCTCGCTCGTCGGTGACGGTGCCGGGTCGACGTTCAAGATCTTCACCGTCGCCGCGGCGATGGAGATGGGCATGGGTATCAACGCGCAGCTCGATGTGCCCGCGCAGTTCCAGGCCAAGGGACTGGGCAGCAGCGACACCCCGGGCTGCCCAGCCGCGACCTGGTGCGTGAAGAACGCCGGCGGCTACCGCGGCACGATGAACATCACCGACGCGCTCGCCACGTCGCCCAACACCGCGTTCGCCAAACTGATCTCGCAGGTCGGTGTGCAGCGCAGCGTCGACATGGCGGTGCGGCTGGGCCTGCGGTCCTACGCGCTGCCGGGCACCGCGCGCGACTACGACCCGGAGAGTAACGAGAGCCTCGCCGACTTCATCAAGCGGCAGAACCTCGGCTCGTTCACACTGGGCCCGATCGAGGTCAACGCCCTCGAGTTCTCCAACGTCGGTGCGACGCTGGCGTCGGGCGGCGTGTGGTGCCCGCCGACGCCGATCACGCAGGTGCTGGACCGCGACGGCGAGGAGGTCGCCGTCACCACCGAGACGTGCGAGCAGGCCGTGCCCGAGGGGCTGGCCAACACGATGGCGACCGCGCTGAGCAAGGACGACCAGGGTGCAGGCACCGCCGCCTCGGCGGCCGGCTCGGTTGGCTGGGACCTGCCGATGTCGGGCAAGACCGGAACCACCGAGGCGCACCGCTCCTCGGCGTTCCTCGGGTTCACCAATCAGCTCGCCGCGGGCAACTACATCTACGACGACTCCACCTCGCCGGGCGAGCTGTGCTCGTTCCCGCTGCGCAAGTGCGGCTACGGAGATCTGTTCGGCGGCAACGAACCCGCCCGGACCTGGTTCGCCGCGATGAAACCGATCGCCACCAACTTCGGTGAGGTCAACCTGCCGCCGACCGACCCGCGCTTCGTCGAGGGCGGGCCCGGCTCGCGGGTGCCCAGCGTGTCGGGGTTGACGCAGGACACCGCCCGCCAGCGGCTGCGCGACGCCGGCTTCCAGGTCGCCGACCAGGCGAACTCGGTGAACAGCTCGGCGCCCTCGGGCGCGGTCGTCGGCACCTCGCCGTCCGGACAGACGGTGCCGGGCTCGATCATCACGCTGCAGGTCTCGAACGGCATCCCGCCACCACCTCCGCCGCCGCCGGCCGGCGAGATCCCCGGCATTCCGGGGCTGCCGGCGCCGGTCGGGCAGACCGTGGTGCAGATCCCCGGCCTGCCGCCGATCACGGTGCCGGTGCTCGGACCACCGCCGCCGCCCGCGCCGCCACCGCCGCCGTGATGTGCAGTTGCGCACGCCGGGCCGTCCGAAGGCGGTGACGGCGGGCCTCTGGCAGTAGGCTCGGGCACATGTCTGCCCGTTCGACGGTCTTGAAGAACTCCGCCGCGGCGGCCACCGGCGCCCTGGTGGCCGGCATCGGCTACGCCTCGCTGATCGAGCGCAACGCGTTCGTCCTGCGCGAGCTGACCATGCCGGTGCTGTCGCCGGGCTCGGCGCCGCTGAAGGTGCTGCACATCAGCGACATCCACATGCGGCCCGGGCAGCGGCGCAAGCAGGCTTGGCTGCGAGACCTGGCGAGCCTGGAGCCGGACCTGGTGGTCAACACCGGCGACAACCTCGCGCACCCCAAGGCGGTGCCCGCGGTGGTGCAGTCGCTGTCGGAGCTGTTGTCGGTGCCCGGGCTGTTCGTGTTCGGCAGCAACGACTACTTCGGCCCGCGGCCGAAGAACCCGATGAACTACCTCACCCGGCCGACGCACCGCATCCACGGCGAGCCGCTGCCGTGGCAGGACCTGCGCGCGGCGTTCACCGAACGCGGCTGGCTCGACATGACCCACACGCGTCGCGAGCTCGAGGTGCGCGGCGTGCACATCGCGGTGGCCGGCGTCGACGACCCGCACCTCACGCGGGACCGCTACGACACGATCGCCGGCCCGGCCAGTCAGGCAGCGGATCTGACTCTGGGACTGACCCATTCGCCCGAGCCCCGGGTGCTCGACCGGTTCGCGGCCGACGGGTACCAGCTGGTGATGGCCGGCCACACCCACGGCGGCCAGCTGTGTCTGCCGTTCTACGGCGCCATCGTCACCAACTGCGAGCTGGACCGGTCGCGGGTCAAGGGCCCGTCGCGGTGGGGCGCGCGCATGCAGCTGCACGTGTCGGCCGGGATCGGCACGTCGCCGTACGCGCCGATGCGGTTCTGCTGCCGGCCCGAGGCCACGCTGCTGACCCTGGTCGCCGCGCCGACCGGCGGCCGGGACGCCGACACCCGGGCGGGTAAGTCGCATCCCAGCGTCGCGGTGCGGTGAGCCGGCCGGCGTCGACCACCGCGGACCGCAGCCAGCCACGCACGTGGGTGGACAACGCGGTGCGGCTGATCGAGGCCGACGCCCGGCGCAGCGCCGACACCCACCTGCTGCGGTATCCGCTGCCGTCGGCCTGGGGTGAGAGGTGCGGGCTGCAGCTGTACCTGAAGGACGAGACGACGCACATCACCGGCAGCCTCAAGCACCGGCTGGCGCGGTCGCTGTTCTTGTACGCGTTGTGCAACGGCTGGATCGACGAGCACACGACGGTCATCGAGGCGTCGTCGGGCTCGACCGCGGTGTCCGAGGCGTACTTCGCCGCGCTGCTGGGCCTGCCGTTCATCGCGGTGATGCCGTCCTCGACCAGTGCCAGCAAGATCGCACTCATCGAATCCCAAGGTGGCCGTTGCCATTTCGTCGATGAGTCGAGCCAGGTGTACGCCGAGGCGGAGCGGCTGGCCGAGGAGACCGGCGGGCACTACATCGACCAGTTCACCAACGCTGAACGCGCGACCGATTGGCGCGGCAACAACAACATCGCCGAGTCGATCTTCGAGCAGATGCGCGACGAGGCGCACCCGGTCCCGGACTGGATCGTCGTCGGCGCGGGCACCGGCGGCACCAGCGCGACGATCGGCCGCTACATCCGGTATCGCCGCCACGCCACCCGGTTGTGCGTCGTGGACCCGGAGAACTCCGCGTTCTTCCCCGCCTACGCGCAGGACGACCCGGACGTCGTCACGGGGAGCTCGTCGCGGATCGAGGGCATCGGCAGGCCGCGGGTGGAACCGTCGTTCCTGCCCGGGGTGGTGGATCGCATGGTCGTGGTGCCCGACGCCGCGTCGGTGGCGGCCGCCTGGCACGCGAGCAAGGTGCTGGGCCGACGGGTCGGCCCGTCGACGGGGACGAATCTGTGGGGAGCGTTCGGGCTACTGGCGGAAATGAAGGCCGAGGGGTGTCGCGGTTCGGTGGTCACACTGCTGGCCGACAGCGGTGACCGCTACGCCGACACCTACTTCTGCGACGAGTGGCTGACCAGCCAGGGGCTGGCACCCTCGGCATTCGAGTCGGCGCTGACCGACTTCGAACGCTCGGGCCGCTGGCCCTGATCGTCGGCGCCGCCGGTCAGCGGGGCGTCCGAGGTGAGGAAGAGCCACAGCGCGGCAAACGCGAAGAAACCCAGGTAGATCGATGCGCCCAGACCAGTCATCTCGTCCTCGCTTCCACGGTTGATCTCATGATGAACAACGCCACCGACAATCCGGCGCTTCCCCGCACGTGGCGTGACGTGCGACTCACGCCGGCCGGGCCGCGCAGCCGCGAATACCGCGAGATCGACACCAGGGTCGTGGTCAGGCGCTCGGCCACAGCCCTGGTGTAGATCTCGGCGCACCGACCGCCAGCTCCGGGCCGGAAGGCGTTTGGCTTCCCGCCCGGCAGGTGCGATAGGCTGTCGTGGCTTCACGCGGGGTGTGGCGCAGCTTGGTAGCGCGCTTCGTTCGGGACGAAGAGGTCGTGGGTTCGAATCCCGCCACCCCGACTCGTGTGTCCGCAAGTGAGAGGCCCCGACCGGTGATCCGGTTCGGGGCCTTCTTGCTGTCCGCGGAATTGGCGATCGGACCTACTGCTGCACTGAATTAGGCTTTTCTACAGCCCGCGTCGTACCCATCCGTCGAACGGAGAATCCAGTGGAAGTCGACCCCGAGATCCTGCGTGCCTTCGCCGGCCAGGTGGATATCGCGGCCGGCGTCATCCGTGAGGCCGACGTGGGCACCAAGGTCGCCACGGCCGCCGACGGCCTGGACGGATCGACGACGCAGTGGGCGACCCGCCTGGTCGGCGCCCACGTCAAGGAGATCGCCGACAAGATCGCCGCCGGCGTCAGCGAGATGGGCACCGCGGTGCGGGGCGCGGGCAACACCTACGAGGTGACCGACGCGGATTTGGCCGGCAGCTTCGGGAAGATCTTCTAAACGTCGTGCTGCCCTCCCGATCCCGGCTGGAACGCTGGAATCCCGATTCGCTGACGTTCGCGGGCAAGGCCGTCGCGGACGCGGGCGCGGCCGTCGACAGCGCCGTGACGACGATGAGCACCAACATCAAGACCATGCCGGACACCAAGGCGTGGTCGGGTCCTGCGCACCAGGCGGCGACGGGGATGTTCGAGCGGGCGAGCGAGCAGACCGCGGAGTTCACGACCTACACCACCGCGGTCGGCGAAGCGCTCGCCAACGGTGCCGGCACCATCGGCGGCGCGAGGACGTCGCTGCTGAACAAGGCCGACGAGATCGACATGACCGGCCAGTTGTACGTCAGCGAGCAGTGGGTCGTGATGATCACCGGCGCGCAGATGACCGCCGAACAGGCCGCGGAGCTCGAGCGGCGGGCCCAGGCCGAACAGGTCACCGTCAACACCCTGCTGCTGGGCGTCGGCAACGCCGACGAGCAGACCGCCGCGGCGATCCACGCCGCCGCGAAGCCACACGGATTCCAGCCGCCCAACCCGAACGACCCGATGAGCGTCATCGTCCCCGGCGCCCAGAAACCCGGCGACGAAGTGCCCAATCCGCTGAGCCCGGTCGGAACCATCCAGCAGGGCACGCTGCGAGACGCGGAGATGGGCCAGACGGTGCGGGACACGAAGGTGGAGACCAAATACGACCCGGTCACCGGGGAAGAGCTGTACACGAAAACGACCATCTACATGATGGACGGCAGTAGGCACGAAAGGACGGCCCACACCAAGAGCGACTTCTCCGACCGCAGCCCGTCCGTCGTCGAACGCCACATCGACAAGAACGGAAAGCTGGTGTCGGAGACGAGTTCGGTCACCTACACCGAATTCGCCAGGAACGACATGGCGAACGCGAAGGTGACCACGGTGAGGATGGCCGACGGCACCCTGACCACCTTCATCGAACGTCCGGACGGACGCAGGAGCGCCACCGTCACGACGCCGGACGGCCGCCAAGCGGACGTGCCGGTGAACCTGCTCAACCACCCGGCGTTGACCGCCACCGACGCCGCGATCACCGGACTGGACGCGCAGGCCGGCAAGGGCATACCGATGCTGAGCGAGGAAGCGCTCGAACACGTCAAGGTCGGCGCCAAGTACGGCGGCCCGGGCCTGAGCGTCGCGACCGCGCTGTGGGACGTGGCGGTCGCCGACTCCGGCTTCGAACGCTGTGTCGCCGCAGCGGAGGGCGCGACCTCGCTGGCCTCCGGCACCATCGCCGGCATCGCGACGTCGGGAGCCGGGCCGTGGGTCGCCGTCCCGGTCGCGTTGGTCGCCGGGGGCGGCGGCACGGCGCTCGGCAACTGGATCGGCAACACGTTCTGTCCGCGATGAGAGGATCCGCACGGGCGGTCGTGCTCTCGATCGCGTTGCTCGGAGTCGGTGTCTTCACCGGCGTGTGGGCCGTGCTGTGGTTGCTGCGCGGGAGCTATCTGACGGCGCTCATCGTGTGCGGCGTGACGGTCTGGGCCGTCGGCTTCGCGACGTACTTCCTCGCCACGACGGTGGGCAAAGCCAAACCGCGCCTCGAAAGTGGTTCGGCGGGAACGATTCTGCGTCCCGGTCGCTTCGTGGATGCGGCGTTCGTCCTTGCCACCGGCACGGTCTTCGTGGCCGCGGTGCTGTATTTGATCTTCGCCCCGCTGGGCATGGTCGACTACGTCCCGACCGGGGTCATGCAACTCGCCGTCCCCGGCGGCTGCGTCGCGCTCGTGTTGTTCGGCGCGCCGACGCTGTACCGGATGGCCAGACACGGCGGCGGCGGCCATCTGCGCGTCGACCCGGCCGGCTTCGAGGTGTGGAACGGCCAGTGGGGCACACTGCGCCGCGGCACCTGGGACGAGATCGAGGACATCACGGACCACCCCGCCAAGGGCGGCAAGCCGTTCAACGAAGTGATCGTGTTCGCGTTGCCGAAGGGCCGCACCGCGGTGCTGATCGCCGACGCCATCACCGGAGACGTTGCGGCGCTGCGGGAATGGGTGCGCTTCTACTGGCGCCACCCGCAACACCGTGACGAGCTCGGCGACGGCCGCGCCCTGCAGCGCCTCGGTCAGGGCTGCGTCGCGGAATAGCGCTGCACGACGTCGAGTTCGTCGGCGATCAGGCCGTCGAGGTAGGAGGTCAACGTCTCGGCGTCGACGGGTTCGGCGTATCCCGAGTCGCCGGGTTCGTACAGATAATCCCCGTCGCCGTCGACCTGCACCCACTGCAGGACCCGTCGGTCGGCATCCGCGCCCCAGTATCGTGCCGGATCGCACCGCGCCCGCACCGTCCCGGTCGCCGTCACGTCACCGCTCTCGACGACGGGCACCGCCGCAACCTCGGCGCCCGGGATCAGGAAGCCGAAATCGTCGTATTCGTCGAGCAACTCGGGTGTGTCCGGGAGACGATCCCCGCTGCCGGGCACCGCGATGCGTTGGCGGACACCGGCACCGGTCAACCCGACCGCGTCCACGACCGCCGCGGCCAACGCTCCCGCGGAGACGCCGTGAATGTCGACGACGTCGACACCGTCGGCATCCCTGGTCTGCACCCCGATGAAGCACGACTCTCCCGCACGCAGGCCGTGCACCCGAAGATCCGGACCGTCGTCCTCGAAGCGGTGAACCGTGCATTCGACGTGAACGTCAGCGCGCACAACGGATTCCACCCATGCACGAACGCCGCGCAGATCCCCGTCGTGTAGCCGATCCTCGATCGGGGCGACGTCTCTGGTGAGCAGCCAGACAGACCCGACCGGCCGGCTGCGTCCCAGCGGCGCCGGCAGCATGTCGTAGCCGAAGAGTGCGCACGCCGCCTCCAGGTCCACCACTGCGACCCGGCCCAGCCACTCGTAGCTCATGACCCCTATTCTGCAACCGGCCGCGCGATCGGCCAGCGGTGAGGCGGTGGAATCAAGCGAGAATGCCGACGCCCGGACCGGGCTTGTTCTGCACCTTCGTGTAGACCACCACCGAACTCATCTCGATGACCCCGATGACGACCAGCGGCCACACCATGCCGCCGGCCAGGCTGAGCAGAACCGGGTGCTCGGCGGCGGCACCGGTCACCGCGAATCGCCGACCTGCGAAGTAGAGGCCGAGCGACACAATCGCCCAACCACACAGGTACAGACTCATCAGAAGTTCAACGGTGAACATGTCATCGCCCCCTCGGCCCACGACGTTGTAGGCGAATTACCCCTCCTACTTTAAATCCAAACAAGCCGCATTCGTGCACGTCCGCGCCCTGACCGGGGCATACGTGTTTGACCGGCCCGGACTCGGGTATCGCATGGGCGTGACTCTTCCGTCGACGCTTGTCGAACCTGCGCTGCCGAAGGCCGTCGGGCCGCTGTCCGCCGCGATAATCGACCTCCTTCAGCGAGGTCGGCCCGCACTGCACGTGCGGCCGATCGATGTTCCGATGTGCGAGGCCGACCCCTACGGCCTCGACCTTCAGCTTGCCCTCTACATCTGCTATGAACTGCATTACCGCGGTTTTGCCGGAGTGAATCCGCGATGGGAGTGGAACCCGGCGCTGCTGCACCTGCGCGGACGCTTCGAGGAGGCGTTCCTGAGCGCGGTGCGCCACGATGTCGGCGAGATCGGCGAGGACGAGACCGCCGAGGCCGAGATGGAGAAGCTCTCGGTCGAGCCCGTCGACGGTGAGGGTCCCTCCTACTACCTGCGCGACAAGGGCACCTGGGAGCAGATGGTCGAGTACTTCGTGCACCGCTCGGTGTACCACCTCAAGGAGGGCGACCCGCACGCGTTCACGATCCCCCGCCTGTCCGGGCAGTCGAAGGCCGCGTTCGTCGCGGTCGAGTTCGACGAATTCGGCGGCGGGCGCGGCGATCACGTGCACCAGCACCTGTACGCACAGTTGATGGACGCCGCCGGGCTGGACTCGACGTATCTGCGCTATCTCGACAACGTGCCCGCCGACGCGCTGGCGTCGGTCAACCTGATGTCGCTGTTCGGTCTGCACCGCGAGCTGCGCGGCGCATCGATCGGGCACTTCGCGTCGACGGAGATCACGTCCTCGCCCGGGTCGCGCCGGCTGGTCGAGGGGCTCAAGCGCCTCGGCGCTCCCGACACGTGCGTCGCGTTCTACCAGGAGCACGTCGTCGCCGATGCCGTGCACGAGCAGGTGGTGCGCACCGACGTGGTGGGCGACCTGGTCGCCAGGGAGCCGCACCTGGACCGCGATGTGGTGTTCGGTATCCGCGCCCGCGACGTGGTCGAGGACCGGTTGGCCGACCACGTGATGGCGTGCTGGACCGAGAACCGGTCGTCGCTACGCCGACCGCTCGGCTGACGCCTTCTGGGACGGCACCCGGGAGCGGCACCGGTGGCTGGTGTCGCACATCGGGTAATCCTTGCTGCGCCGGCAGGTGCAGATGGCCACCATGAAGCGGTCCGAGGACACGACGCTGCCGTCGGGCATCTCGATGCGCACCGGGCCCTGCACCATCAGCGGGCCGTTCGGCACGACCCGCACGGTGCGCGGTTCGGCGTCGGTCACGGCTTGTCCGCCCGGATCACCAGCAGTTCCTCCTCGCGGCGGCCGGGCTCCAGACGGCCCGTCTCCTCCAGCCACTCGGCGCGTGCGCTCAGCACCGGACCGAACGGAATCCATTGGCGGGCAACAATTTCAGCGTCGAGTCCGCAGCTGGCGAGTGCGCCCAGCGTCTGCCGCGGATCGGCGAACTCCGACTGCACCAACAGCAGCGAACCACCATGGGCGAGCATCTGCGGCACCGCCTCGCACAGCGGGTCGAGCACCAGGCGGCCGTCGTAGCCGGCGTCCCAGGCGCGTGGGGGACCCACATAGTCCGGCAGCGGCTCGCAGTCGGCGGACGGATCGTGCGGCACATACGGCGGGTTACAGGTCACCAGGTCGAACGGGCCGAATTCGACTGCCCTGGCCCAGGACCCGCGATGCACGTCGACGTCGACGCCCGCGGCGAGCGCGTTGGACCGCGCGCAGCGCACGGCCTTGGGGCAGATGTCGAACGCCGTCACGGATGCGGCGCCCTGCGCTGCGGCGCCGATGGCGACGACGCCGCTTCCGGTGCACAGGTCGACGACGTGCCGACCGCGCGCCAGTGCGGCGCTGTCCATGACATCGATGAGCAGTCGCGAATCTTCTTGCGGTACGTAAACGCCCTGGTCGGCGATAACCGGATCGCGGACATCGGTGTATGCGGTTGTCACATCGGCCTTTCGACAAAATCCTGGGCTGCAGCAGCCTGATGCGGCGCAGCACTGCCTCGGATTAATGCCCTGTCTCGGCGGTGTTAAACGCGAGCGGCCGTTTTACCAGGCCATCCGGCGGGCACCCAGCTTTCGTGCAAGCCTCAGACATCGCCGCGCTGCCGATCCGTTTCGGCGCCGCCCTTCGCAACCGCCGGCTGTTCCATCCCTCGGGGGTGATGGCCGAGGGAATCCTCGAGCGGGTCGCTCCCGAGGACGAGGGGCTGCCCATGCAGTCCTGCGACGTCATCGCCCGCGTCTCCAAGGGTGTCGGGCTGCCGGGCGCCGCCCCGGATGTCGCCGGCCTGGCGTTTCGCATCCCGCCGCCACCGGATCTGCGGTCGTGCGGCCCGTGGGACGTGCTGTTGGCGTCGACGCTCGCCGGCAGCCGCATCGGGCTGGCGCCGACCGCCTCGTGGACGGGCGCGACGTTCTCCAGCCTGATGCCGCTGCGCTATCACAACCGGCTGTGGTGGGTCCGGGCCCGGCTGGCGTCCGGCGTGGACGGACCGGGCCTGTCCCTGGCGGCCGTCGAAGAGGCGATCTCCGCGGACGGTGTCGTGTTCACCATCGAGCAGGCCCCGCCGACCGGCGGGTTCCGTCCGCTCGCGCGGTTGACGCTGCGCCACGTCGACCCCAGCACCGACGACATCGCGTTCGACCCGGCCATGCACAGCGATCCGGAGGTCGAGCTCGCGCCGCGCTGGCTCGGCGACTTCCGTCGCTCGGCGTACCGGCGCAGCCGTGAAGGCCGGGGCGAGGGCCCCGACACCTAGGCGGTGGGTTCGCCGCCGGACTCGGCGACGTCCGGCGCGTTCTCCCGGGTCGCCATGCCGCCGTCGCCGCCTTCGTCCGTCGGCCCGGTGCGCTGCGCCTTCTTCTTGGCGCGCTCGTCGGCGTCGTCGTCGTCGTAGATCCCTTTACCGGTGGGCATCCCTGGTCCCTTCTAATTGGCTGCGCTGCGCAGCTTGTCCAGCAGCGGCGTCGCTGCTTCCTTGAGGAACTGCTCCTGGCCTTCGTCGCCGATCTGCACCAGCGCGATGTCGGTGAACCCGGCCTCCCAGTACGCGCTGACCGCCTCGACGATCGCGTCGAGGTCCGGGCCGCACGGAATGGACTCCGCGACATCCTCGGGGCGCACGTACTGGGTGGCCCCGTCGAAGCCCGCGGTGGTCGGCAGGTCGGAGTTGACCGCCCAGCCGCCGGAGAACCAGCGGAACTGGTCGTGCGCCCGCGCCACGGCGGCGTCGCGGTCGGTGTCCCAGCAGATCGGGATCTGGCCGACGACGCGCACATCGCCGGGCAGCCCGGTGGCCCGCCGGGCGTCGTGCCAGGCATCGACGAGACTCTTGTCCGGTTGCACGGCGATCAGGTGATCGGACAGCGGCGCGAACGTCTCGACCGAACGCTCACCGGAGACCGCGGTGGCGATGGCGACCGGTGTCTCGGGCAGGTCCCACAGCCGCGCCGAGTCCACCTCGAAGTACTCGCCCTTCCGGTCGACGAGTTCGCCGGTGAACAGTTCGCGGATGATCTGGATCGCCTCGCGCAGCATGTCCTGCCGGCGCGCGACGGTCGGCCAGCGTTTGCCGACCACGTGCTCGTTGAGGTTCTCCCCGCTGCCGAGGCCGAGCGTGAACCGGCCGTCGGCGAGGATCTGCATGGTGGCGGCCTTCTGCGCGACGATGGCCGGGTGGTAGCGCATCGTCGGGCAGGTCACATAGGTGAACAGTTCGACGCGTTCGGTGGCGTGTGCGACGGCGCCGAGCATCGACCAGGCATAGCCCGCGTGGCCCTGAGACGACAGCCACGGGAAGTAGTGGTCGGAGGAGACCTCGAAGTCGAAACCCGCTTGTTCCGCCGAAACCGCATAACGGACAAGCTCTTTAGGCCCGCTCTGCTCCGTCATCAGGGTGTAACCGAACCGCGTCATGAGCGCGGGGTACCCGGGGCTTCTACGAGGAAAACGACGGCGTCACAGCCGGGCCTTGACCGCGGCCGACAACCGGGCGCCGTCGGCCTTGCCCGCGGCGATCGCGGTCGCGGCCTTCATCACCAGACCCATCTGCTTGGGTCCCGGCCGCTCCCCGAGCTGTTCGGCCACCTGCGCGATGGCCGTGTCGGCGACGTCGGCCAGCTCGGCCTCGGTCAGCGGGGTCGGCAGGTACTCGTCGATGATCCTGGCTTCGGCGTGCTCATTGGCGGCCAGCTCGCCGCGACCGTTCTGCGTGTAGATCTCGGCGGACTCGCCGCGTTTCTTGGCCTCTCGAGCGAGCACCTTGAGCACATCTGCGTCGGTCAACTCCCGGGACTCCTTGCCCGAGACCTCCTCGTTGCGGATCGCGGTGAGCAGCATCCGCAGCGTGGCCGTGCGCAGCTTGTCCTGCGATTTCATCGCCGCCGTCAGGTCCGCCCGCAACCGTTCCTTGAGATCCGCCATGAGCCAAAGCTACGCCGCGCCCACGCGCCAGGGGCCTTCACCGACCCCCCGACGACGTTGTCAATTCGCACCGTCCTCGACAGGATGGTGCGCATGAGCACCGACGCCGGCGGGTCCGGTACCGCAGGCCCGCCGTCGCCGCACCCGCCGCCGGCCGGCTATCCCCCGGCGTACGGCTACGCGCCGCCCGGGTACGGACCGCCGCCGGGCTACGGACCGCCGCCCGGCTATGGCCCCCCGCCCGGTTACGGGCCGCCGCCCGGCTACGGCGGGTACGCGCCGTGGACGCCCCCGCCGCTCAAGCCCGGGATCATCCCGCTGCGCCCGCTGACACTGTCGGACATCTTCAACGGCGCGGTGGCCTACATCCGGGCCAACCCGAAGGCCACCCTCGGATTGACCACGATCGTCGTGGTGATCACCCAGCTGCTGGCGCTGCTGCTGTCCGTGGGACCGCTGGCCGCCGGCGGAGAGCTGACGCCGACGCTGACCGGCGAGCAGGTCTCGACCGGCGTGCTGATCAGCTCGTCGCTGTCGAGTCTGGCGGCCACCATCGCTACCGGGCTGGCGTCGATCCTGCTGAGCGGGTTGCTGACCGTGGTCGTCGGCAGGGCGGTGTTCGGTTCGGGCATCACGATCGGCGAAGCGTGGCAACGGCTTCGGGGCCGGCTGTGGGCGCTGATCGGCTTCACCGTCCTCGAGGTGCTCGCCGCGGTGCTGCTGATCGCGGTCGCGGTCGGGCTCATCTTCTGGGTTGCGTTCGCCGCGGGTGGGCTGGCCGCCGCGGTGATCGGGATTCCCTTGGTGGTGGCGACGATTGCCGCGCTGCTGTACTTCGGGACGATCCTGACCTTCACCCCGGCGATCATCGTGCTCGAACGGCTCGACATCATCAGCGCCGTGACTCGGTCGTTCAAACTGGTCAAGCGCGACTTCTGGCGGGTGCTGGGGATCCGGGTGCTGGCCCTGATCGTCGCGCAGCTGATCGCGAGCGCGGTCGCGATCCCGTTCAGCCTCGGTGGGCAGATCATGCTGCTCGCGGCGGAGACGACGTCACTGGCGCTGCTCGCGCTGGTGTTGTTGGCGGTCGGCGGGGCGATCAGCCAGATCATCACCGCGCCGTTCAGCGCCGGGGTGGTGGTGCTGCAGTACACCGACGGCCGGATTCGCAGCGAGGCGTTCGATCTGATACTTCAGACCGGTGCCGCCCACGGTCCCGCCGCCCCGTCCGACTCCACCGACCACCTCTGGCTGACCCGACCCAACTGACGTGCCTCCGATAGACATCGACGGCGATGCCGCTCACGACGCAGCGCAACGCGAACTCGCCAAGCCGATCTACCCCAAGGCGTCGCTGACCGACCAGCTCAGCGACTGGATCGACGACCTGATCTACCGCCTGGCCTCGCAGGGCGCGACGGTGCCCGGCGGCTGGTTGACGATCTCGGTGCTGGGCGTGCTGCTGGTGCTCGCCGTACTGATCGCGATCCGTACCGCGCGCCGCGCCGTGCGGACCAGCCGCGGCCGGGACCCCGCGTTGTTCGACACGCACACCATGACCGCCGCCGAGCACCGCCGCGCCGCCGAGCGGTCCGCCGCCGACGGCGACTGGGCCGCAGCGATCCGACACCGGCTGCGCGCCGTCGCGCGTCGCCTCGAGGAGACCGGCGTGCTCGACCCGGTGCCCGGCCGCACCGCCACCGAACTCGCGCGCGACGCCGGCCGCGAGCTGCCGCACCTCGGCACCGATTTGACCACGGCGGCAACTGCTTTCAACGACGTCACCTACGGCGAGCGGCCGGGCACCGAGTCCGCCTACCGAGCCATCGCAGACCTCGACGAACACCTGGGTGCGCGCGCCCCGGCCGCGGACCCGGACGTGCCCGCGCCCGCGGCGCCCGCGGCATGGGCGGAGGTGCGATGAGCACGCGCGGCGACACCGCCGTCGGCCCGACCGCCCGGCAACGCTGGCGCAGCGCCCGCTGGGTGCTGCTCGGGCTGGCCGTCATCGTCGGATTAGGCGCTGTCACAGCCTATTTCACCGCGCCACGGCCCGGCGGGCACCTGGATCCCACCGCCACCTCCCCCAACGGGGCGCGCGCGCTCATCACACTGCTGCGCGAGCAGGGTGTGGACGTCGTCGAAGCACCCGATGTCGCGGCGGTGGAGGCGGCCGCCCAGCCCGACACGCTGCTGATCGTCGCGCAGACCTATCACCTCGTCGACGAGGCGATCCTGGCGCGCATCGGCGCGCTGCCGGGCAACCGCCTTCTCGTCGAACCGATGTCGCGGACCCGCGAAGCGCTGGCGCCGCACCTGAAGATGGGCGCCGGGGCCGTGTTCGGCGGCGGCGGACGCCCGGACTGCGACCTGCGCGAGGCGGTGCGCGCCGGTGCGGTGCAGTTCGGCGGCGCCGACGCCTACGAGGCCGCCGACGAAACCCCGCTCACCCGTTGCTACGGGGGCGCCCTGGTCCGGTACACCGCCGACGGCCGCGACGTGACCGTCGTCGGCAACTCCGAATTCATGACCAACGGCGGGCTGCTCAAGGAGGGCAACGCCGCGCTGGCGCTGAACCTGGCCGGCACCAACCCCCGGATGATCTGGTACGCACCGCAATTCACCGAGGGCGCCGCCGAGGGCGGTGCCACGCTGACCGACCTGGTGCCCGACCAGGTCACCTGGCTGCTGTGGCAGTTGGTCGTGGTGGTGGCGCTGCTGGCCGCATGGAAGGTGCGGCGGGTCGGCCCGCTGGTCGCCGAGCGGCTGCCCGTGGTGGTGCGGGCCTCGGAGACCGTGGAGGGCCGCGGCCGGCTGTACCGGTCCCGACGCGCCCGCGACAGCGCCGCCGACGCCCTGCGCGCCGCCGCGCTGCAGCGGTTGACGCCCCGGCTGGGCCTGGGCGCCAACGCCGATGCCGCCGCCGTCGCCGTCGCGGTCAGCGCACACTGCGGCATCGACCAGCAGACCGTGACACACACCCTGTTCGGTCCGCCGCCCGCCGACGACACCGAACTCGTCCACCTCGCACGTGAACTCGACAACATCGAAAGGCAGGTCGCACAGTCGTGACAGAGCCAGAGCCCAGTAAGCCGGCCGAAGACCAGGACGCAGCGCGGACCGCGTTGTTGGCACTGCGCGACGAGATCGCCAAGGCCGTCGTCGGCCAGGACGCGGTGGTCAGCGGGCTGGTCATCGCGCTGCTGTGCCGCGGCCACGTTCTCCTCGAGGGAGTACCGGGCGTCGCCAAGACCCTGCTGGTGCGGACGCTGGCCGCAGCGCTGCAACTGGACTTCAAGCGGGTGCAGTTCACCCCGGACCTGATGCCCGGCGACGTCACCGGTTCGCTCATCTACGACGCGCGCACCGCCGAGTTCGAGTTCCGGTCCGGCCCGGTGTTCACCAACCTGCTGCTGGCCGACGAGATCAACCGGACACCGCCGAAAACGCAGGCGGCGCTGCTGGAGGCGATGGAGGAACGTCAGGTCAGCGTGGAGGGCGAGGCGCGTCCGCTGCCCGAACCGTTCATCGTGGCCGCCACCCAGAACCCGATCGAGTACGAGGGCACCTATCAGCTCCCCGAGGCGCAGCTGGACCGCTTCCTGCTCAAGCTGCACGTGCCGCTGCCCACCCGCGAACAGGAGGTCGCGATCCTCGATCGGCACGCCAACGGGTTCGATCCGCGGGATCTGTCCACCGTGACGTCGGTCGCGGGCGCCGACGAGCTCAACGCCGGCCGCGAGGCGGTCCAGCAGGTGCTGGTCGGCGAGGAGGTGCTCGGTTACATCGTCGATCTGGTTGTCGCGACCCGGAATTCGCCGTCGCTGCAGCTGGGTGTCTCGCCGCGCGGGGCGACCGCGCTGCTGGGCACTGCCCGCTCCTGGGCGTGGCTGTCGGGCCGCAACTACGTCACGCCCGACGACGTCAAGGCGATGGCACGGCCGACGTTGCGGCACCGGATCCAACTGCGGCCCGAGGCCGAACTCGAGGGCGCCACGCCCGACGGCGTACTCGACGGCATCCTCGCGGCAGTGCCGGTGCCGCAGTAGTGGTCCTCACCGGACGTGCCGCGCTGATCGCCGGGCTCTGCGTCCTGCCGATCGCGGTGTCGCCCTGGCCGGCAACGACTTTCGTCGTCCTGCTGGCCGGACTGGTGGTGCTCGCCGGATTCGACGCGGCCCTGGCCGGCAGCACCAGGCGGCTGACCTTCACCCGGTCCGGCGACGTCACCGCGCGGCTGGGTCAGCGCGTCGATGCGGTGCTGCAGGTCGAGAACACCGGATCGCGGCGGCTGCGGGGCGTCGTGCGCGACGCGTGGCCGCCCAGCGCCCGCGCCGAGCCCCGCACCCATCCGGTCAAAGTGGCTGCCGGACAACGGGTTCAGTTGATCACCATCCTGCATCCCGTGCGGCGCGGTGATCAGGAGTCGGCGCTGATCACCGTGCGCTCACTCGGCCCGCTCGGCATCGCGGGACGGCAGCGGTCACACCGGGTGCCGTGGCAGGTGCGGATCCTGCCGCCGTTCCTGTCGCGTAAGCACCTGCCGTCGCGGCTGGCGCGGCTGCGGGAACTCGAAGGCACGACGCCGCTCCTGATCCGCGGGCAGGGCACCGAGTTCGACTCGTTGCGCGAGTACGTGATCGGCGACGACGTCCGCTCGATCGACTGGCGCGCCTCGGCACGCCGGGCCGACGTGGTGGTCCGGACGTGGCGCCCCGAACGGGATCAACGCGTGGTGATCGTGCTCGACACCGGCCGGACCTCGGCGGGTCGCGTCGGGGTCGACCCGACCGCCGTCGATCCGTCCGGGTGGCCGCGGCTGGACTGGTCGATGGACGCCGCCCTGCTGCTGGCGGCACTGGCGTCGCGCGCCGGTGACCACGTCGATCTCCTGGCCCACGACCGCGAGCTGCGGGCCGGGGTCGTCAACGCGTCCCGCACCGAACTGCTCACCCGCCTGGTCGAGGCGATGGCGCCGATCGAGCCCGCGCTCATCGAATCCGACGCCGGCGCAATGGTCGCCGCGGTGCAGCGCCGGGTGCGACGGCACGCCCTGGTGGTGCTGTTGACCGACCTCAACGCCTCGTCGCTCGACGAGGGGCTGATGACGGTGCTCGGCCAGCTGACCGCCAAGCACACCGTGCTCATCGCGGCCGTGGCCGACCCCAGAGTGGCCGCGCTCGCCGCGGGCCGGGCCGACGCTGCGCAGGTGTATGACGCGGGCGCGGCCGAACGGACCCGCAACGAACGCGCGGAGATCGCGGCGCGGCTGCGGCGACGCGGCGTCGATGTCGTCGACGCCGCACCGGAGGACCTCGCGCCGGCGCTGGCCGATCACTACCTGGCGTTGAAGGCGGCCGGGCGGCTCTAACGCGTCGGCACGACGTCCGGTGCGTCCTCGAGATCCCCGGATTCGCCGGCCCGCACCGCGCGCCTGCCGAAGTGGAACACGTACACCAGGAAGCCGATCTCGGCGGCCACCCCGATCGCGATCCGGGCGGCGGTCGGCAGCGGTGACGGCGTGACGAGCGCCTCGATCAGTCCCGACACCAACAGCATCGCGACCAGCCCGCCGGCCACCGCCGCGATGGCGCGGCCCTCCTCGGCCAGGGCCTGACTGCGCGGCCGGTGCCCGGGCGAGATCACCGTCCACCCCAGCCGCATGCCCGCGCCGGCGGCGACGAACACGGCGGTCAGCTCGAGCAGCCCGTGCGGGATGATGAGACCGAGAAAGATGTCGCCCTTGCCCGCGCCGAACATCAGGCCCGCGTTAACCCCGAGATTGGCGGCGTTCTGCAGCAGAATGTACGGGATCGGGATGCCGAGCAGCACCGCAAACCCCAAGCACAGCAACGACACCCACGCGTTGTTCGTCCACACCTGCAACGCGAACGATGCCGCGGGGTGCTCGCTGTAGTACGAGGCGAAGTCATTGTTGACCAGTTGGTCGATCTCGTCGGGGGTGCCGATCGTGGCGCGCACCTCCGGGCTGCCTGCCACCCACACCGCGATCACCGCCGACAGCACCAGGAACACCACACCCGTGCTCAGCCACCACCACCGGGCGCGGTAGGCGACCACCGGGAAGCCCACCGTCCAGAACCGGACGAACTCGCGCCACAGCGGCGCGTGCGCACCGGTGACCGCCGAGCGCGCCTGCGCCACCAGGCCCGAGAGCCTGCCGACGAGCACCCCGTCGGTCGAGTTGGTGCGCACCACCGACAGGTGCGTCGAGACCCGCTGATACAGGTCGACCAGCTCGTCGACCTCCGCCCCGGTGAGGTGCTTGCGCCGCTTGATCAGCGCTTCGAGCCGATCCCAGGTGGGGCGGTGCGTCAGCACGAACGCGTCGACATCCACGCCTCGCGATCCTAGTAGCGTGGACGCTTATGGTCCGCGAGCAAGAACCCGTGGTGACCGGTGACGCGGTGGTCCTCGACATCCAGATCGCCCAACTGCCGGTCCGCGCGGTGGCAGCGCTGATCGACGTCACGGTCATCGCGCTGCTGTACGTGATCGGGTTGCTGCTCTACACGCTGACGCTCACCCAGTTCGACACCGCACTGTCGGCCGCGATCCTGACCATCTTCACCGCGCTCGCCGTGCTGGGCTATCCGCTGATCTTCGAGACCGCCACCCGCGGCCGGTCACTGGGCAAGATGGCGATGGGATTGCGGGTGGTGTCCGAGGACGGCGGTCCAGAACGGTTCCGCCAGGCCTTCTTTCGCGCACTTGCCGGTGTGGTGGAGATCTGGCTGCTCACCGGCGGGCCGGCGGTGATCTGCAGCCTGCTCTCCCCCAAAGGCAAACGCCTCGGCGACATCTTCGCCGGCACCGTCGTGATCAGCGAACGCGCGCCACGGATGCCCGCTCCGCCGCCGATGCCGCCGCACCTGGCCTGGTGGGCGTCGTCGCTGCAACTGTCGGGGCTGCGCCCCGAGCAGGCCGAGTTGGCGCGCCAATTCCTCACCCGCGCGGCCCAATTGGATCCGGTGGTGCGGGATCAGATGGCCTACCGGATCACCTCCGAGGTCATCGCGCAGATCTCCCCGCCGCCACCACCGGGGACACCGCCGCAGCTGGTGCTCGCCGCCGTGCTGGCCGAGCGGCACCGCCGGGAGTTGGCCCGGCTCCAGCCGCCCGCCGCGCCACCGCCACCGCCGCCGGGGCAGCCGGTGCCAGCGCCCACCCCGCACACGTCCGGCGGGTTCGCCCCGCCCGGCTGAGTCAGCGCACGCGGCGGTACAGCGTGATCGACACCGCCGACAGCCAGGCCCACACCAGTACGACCGCCGCGGTGAACACCAGAACCGCTGCCGCGCCGCCGGATCCGGACGACAGGCCGATGAAGCTCGCCGCGAACACGGCCCCGGTGACCCGGGAGAACCACGCCCACGCCGTGTCCCCGCGCTGCGTGAACCACCCGCCGATGACGAAGCACGCCGCGATCAGCGCGGCGAATCCCACTGCGGCGACGGCAAAGTGGGCCAGCCCGTGCCAGCTGACCTCACCCATACCCGGCGGTGTGCCGGGCGGAAAGCCGTCAGACGGGTCGGCACGGAAGACGCCGGCGCCCATGAGCGCCACCCCGTAGACCGCCAGCAGTGCCCCCCGCCCATGCCGATCTGCGTCCCGCACCGAGTGCCCGGCGGACCCCGACGGCGGCGGCGACCGTCATCGCGCCCGTGACAAGGAAGTTGGCGACTTGAATCCACCCCAGCGTGCCGTTGGCGAGTTGACTGACCGCGTGGCGCGTGGGGTCGTAGCCGGCGCGGGTGGACATCTGCGCGGCGGCGACCACCACGTAGATCGGTCCGGCGATCACGCCGTATCCGAGCAGGGACTTCGTCACGCGGACGGCCAACGGCGGGCAGTCAGTCGTCGTCATGGCCGACCCTCTCGTCAGAATCAAACTGGACGGTACAGTACCCGCACCGAAACTAGACTGTCCAGTACTGAGCGGAGGTGGAGATGACGGAGGCAGTGCTAGGACGGTCGGCCCGGAAACGGGCGACGATCCTGGAGGCGGGCAGAACGCTGTTCCTGCGCAGCGGCTACCAGGGCACGAGCATGGACCAGGTCGCCGCCATGGCAGAGGTGTCCAAGCAGACCGTCTACAAGCACTTCGGGGACAAACAGGAACTGCTGCGGGCGATCGTCGACGACGCGGTCGCCGGCACGGTCGCGCCGATCGTCGGCCGGATCGCGGCGCTGGCCGACACCGACGACCTCGAGCCCGACCTCACCGCGCTGGGGTCGGACTATCTGCGCGCGGTGCTGCAGCCGCCCGTCGTGCAGCTGCGCCGGCTGATCGTGGCCGAGGCCAACCGACTCCCCGAGTTGGCGCGCCAGTACCACCAGCAGGCGCCCGCCCGCACACTCGCGGCATGGGCCGAGGCGCTGGGCAAGCTGCACGACCGGGGACTGTTGCGGGTGCCCGATCCGGATGTGGCCGCCGATCAGCTGGCGTTCCTCATCGTCGGCCGGTGGATCGACCAGGCGCTGTTCTACGGCGGGCCCGACGTGCTGGCCGACCTCGATGTCGAGCGCACGGTCCGCGCCGCGGTGTCGGTGTTCCTCGCCGCATACCGCACGCCGGCGCGGTGATCCGCCGGCTCACCGCAGCTGCACGCCCACGGTCATCAGCACGGCCCCGAGCGCACCGGCAGCGGTCCGCGCGTGGTTCCACGCCGACCACGTCGACAGGTATGCGCTCCATTCCCTGGCCATGTCGTCGGCCGACAGGCGGGTGAGGTCCAGGCCTTCGAGGTGGTTGTTGAGCGGCACGTTGAACGCCACGGTGATCACCGCGGCGAGTAGCGCGAGCGCCGCGCCGACCAGCACCCACACCGCACCTGGCTGCCCCAGTCTGGTCAGCGCGAAGCCGCCGGCCACCACGGCGAGGACGGCGGCGCCGAAGTAGGCCAACAGAAATGCCGCGTTGGTGTTCGCCTCGGTGTTGATCCCGCGCATCGCGGTCAGGGCGGACACCGGGCCGGTGCGGTCCAGGCCGCGCATCGCGAACGTGGAGAAGACGTACATCATCCCGGCGGCCGCGGCGACGGCGAGGGCGGCCAGCGACGTGACGGTGGCGAAGAGGTTGCTGTTCATGTCATCCAGTGAAGTGCTCGCCGGCGCCGCGGACCATCGCTGTCCGTCCCGGCCGCATACGCGAGCGTCTGCGGTTAGGCTCGCCCCGTGGACGCCGTGGTGGGTCTGCTCGACGGGGTACGCGCCCGCGGGGCGTTCGTGCTGCGGATGATGATGGATCCGCCGTGGGCGATGAGCGTCCGCGACGACGCACCGCTGACCGTGATCTGCCAGACGCACGGCAGCGCCGCGCTCATCGGCGAATCCACCGGCACCACTTGGCTACACGCGGGCGACGTGGCCCTGACCCGCGGCACCCAGCGCTATGTCTACGCCGACGATCCGGCCACCCCACCGATGGTCGTCATCCATCCCGGCCAGCGCTGCACGACGGTGTCGGGCGAGTCGCTCGCCATCGAGATGGCACTCGGGGTCCGCACGTGGGGCAACAGCCGCCGCGGCAGCACGCGATCGGTGATCTGCGCCTACGAGGGCCGCAGCGAGGTCAGCGCGCGACTGCTCGACGCGCTACCCCAGGTGGTCGTCATCCGCGCCGACGAGTGGGACTGCCCGCTGGTGGGGCTGCTCAGCGAGGAGGCCGGTTACGACGGTGCGGGGCAAGAGGTTTACCTCGACCGGCTGCTAGACGTGCTGCTGGTCGCGGCACTGCGGACCTGGTTCGGCCGCGACGGTAACGCGCCCGCATGGTGGCATGCCGAGCGCGACCCGATCGTCGGTCCGGCGCTCAAACTCATCTACAACAACCCGGCGCATCCGTGGACTGTCGCGAATCTCGCTGCCGCCGTTGGCTCGTCGCGCGCAGTGCTGGCGCGCCGGTTCACGGATCAGGTCGGTGAACCCCCGATCGCATTCCTCACCGGCTGGCGGCTGGCGATGGCGGCCGACCTGCTCGCCTCCGGCGAGGCGACGATCACGGCGGTCGCCCGGCAGGTCGGCTACCGCACGCCGTTCGCGCTGAGCAGTGCGTTCAAACGCGCCTACGGTGTCAGCCCGAATGGCTACCGGGCGGGCATCCGCTCAGCCGGCGATCCAGTTTCCGTGGAAGCCGTACGGGACGCGTTGCGGTAGTTGGATTCTCGTTACCGGCGGGCCTGCGAAATCGGCGGCGTCGATGATCACCAGGTCGCTGCCGTCGCGCACCGGGTCGTAGACGTAGCCGAGGTACCAGCCGCTGCTCTCGTCGGCCGGTCCCGACGCGGACGGCACGAACACCGCCTCGCCCGGGCCGCCTGCGGCGTCCGCCGGTCCGAAGCCGTGCTCGACGGCGTCGCCGGTGCTCAGGTCGTAGCGCAGCAGCTTCCCGTCGCCGACGGCCACCGAGTAGCGCGCGGGCAGCGTCGCCAACCGGTCGTCGATGCGCGGGAACTCGACGGCGCGATCATCGAGCTGACGCTCACTGACCCGTCCGGTGGCCAGGTCGATCGTCCACGTCCACAGCACACCGTCGGCCTCGAAACCGCTGGTGCCGCGCCACAGTTCGGGATAGCGGACCGCCTGCAGCACCACGCTGTTGTCTGCTTCGTAGGCGTTGGCGACGTGGAACACGTAACACGGGTCGATGTCGAACCAACGAACCTCGCCGAACGGGTCGTCGCGGCGCAGTAGCCCGAAGCGGGCGCCGTAGTCGTCGTCCCACCGGTAGGGCATGTCCCGTTCGCCGGTCATCGCGATGTCGAGGTCGAACACGATCGGCAGGTCCATGAAGATCACGTACGACGGGGTCAGCGCGAAGTCGTGCATCATCGTCAACTTGGGCACGTCGAGCGGCCGGTTGACGGTCAGCTCGCCATTGGCGTCGGCGCGGTGATAGGTGACGTGCGGCGTGAAGATGTTGCCGTAGCCGAAGAAGTGCAGTTCGCCGGTCGTCGGGCAGATCTTCGGATGTGCGGTCATCGAGTCGACGAGCTTGCCGCCGAAGTCGTAGGCGCCGACGGTTTCCAGGTCGTTGGTGATCTCGTACGGCAGCGACGACTCGACCAGCGCCAGCGTCTTGCCGGCGTGGTTGACGACGTGGGTGTTGGCGACGCTGGCCCGCAGGTTGCGGGTTCCGTCGGCGTTGTAGAGCGGGAACGGGTCGATGAAGCTGTCGGTGCGGACCCAGCGGTTGCGGTACCAGCGGGCGCGGCCGCCCTCGATCCGCACGCCGTGGATCATCCCGTCGCCGGTGAACCAGTGTGCGGTGGCCTGCCGCGGGTTGGGTCCGTTGCGCAGGTACCAGCCGTCGAGGTCGGCGGGGATGGCGCCCTGCACCGGCAGGTCGTGGGCGGTCAGCTCATCGGCGACCGGCGCGTAGTTGCCGGTCTGGAAGAACTGATCGGTGCCGAACAGCGTGGAATCCGAGGTCTCGGTCATGATGGCTCCTCACGTCGATAGGTCGACACTGACATGTCATCAGTGACATGTCAAGAGTGGAGCTATCATCACGTGGTGAGTTTGCGAATCGCCGCACTCGGCCTGCTGGCGCAGCAGCCGGGCAGCGGATACGACCTGCTGCGATACTTCGAGCAGTCGATGGCGAACGTCTGGCCGGCAACCCAAAGCCAGCTCTACAGCGAGCTGAACAAGCTCGCCGACGGCGGGCTGATCGAGGTCTCGGCAGTCGGCCCCCGCGGCCGCAAGGAGTACCGGATCACCGAGACCGGTCGTGCCGAACTGCGGCGATGGGTGACCGATCCGACCGACGACCCACCGTTTCGCAGCCCGCGCCTGCTGCGCATCTTCCTGCTCGGCGAGGTCTCCGCCGACCAGGCGCGAGAGCACCTCGCGGCGATGGCCGACCACGCGGACGCCGAGGTCGCCCGCCTCCAGACCCTGCGCGACGAGATCACCGGCAAGGACCCCGACGACGGCTTGTTCTACGGGTTGGCGGCGCTCGACTACGGCCTGCGCCTGAACGCGATGGAAGCCGAGTGGGCACGCTCGGTCATCGACGCGATCGGCCGCCGAAACTTCGATGCGGAAAAAGTGTCAGACCCGACCTAGCCCGCTGCTCCTACTCATGTAACGGCCCACCGGGGGCCGTGCCAACGAGAAGGAGCAACACCATGAAGCGCAAACTGACGGCATCGATCCTCGCAGGCGTCACCGCGGTCCTCGCGGCACCGGCCTTGGCACTCACGGGCGCCGGAACGGCCCACGCGGCGTCCACGATCAACACCAGCAGCGACGCGTTCGGCGTCACCGTCCAGATCAACTCCACCGGCAGCGAGGGGCTGTGCTTCTACAGCGCCGAACCGTGGTTCGGATGGCAGACCGTCAAGCCGCTGCCGGTCTACAAGGTGCCGTTCCACCTGCAGGCCAACCAGTCTCACAACCTGTGGTTTCCAGGTGTCCAGACCGGCACGACGTGGAAGGCGAAGGTCGAGTGCCCCGTCGGCGGCACGGACTACTTCAACCCGATCTACTGATCGACCTTGCGTCGCGATAGTCTCCGATATATCGTCAACGTATCGGAGACACATCACGTGTTTCCTCTCGAACGAAGGAAACAGACATGACCAACCCATTCACCCCGCCGCCCGGCGGCTTCGGCCCCGGTGGCTTCACCCCGTTCGACCGGCGGGCGATGCACCAACAGCGTCGCCACGCCCGGCGCGAACTGCGCCACACCATGCGTGAGCAGTTCCGCCAGCAGGCGCCCGGCGCCGGGTTCGGACCTGGCTTCGGCTCTGGTTTCGGACCCGGGCGGGGCTTCGAGTTCGGCTTCGACCCGCGCATGTTTGGGACCGGCGGGCCGCGCGGACACCGGCGCGGCGGTCGGGGCCGCGGCCGCCGCGGCGACGTGCGCGCCGCCCTCCTGCGCCTGCTCGCCGAACGGCCGATGCACGGCTACGAGATGATCCAGGAGATCGCCGAGCGCAGCCAGAACCTGTGGCGGCCCAGCCCCGGATCGATCTACCCCACGTTGCAGCTACTCGTCGACGAAGGTCTGGCGGTGAGCAGCGAAGCCGAGGGCAGCAAAAAGCTATTCGAGCTCACCGAGGACGGCCGCGCCGCGGCGGAGAAGATCGAGACCCCGCCGTGGGAGGAAATCACCGACAATCTCAAAGACGAGGCGCCCGGCCACGCCAACCTGCGCAGCGCCGTCGGACAGCTGATGGGCGCCGTCGCGCAATCAACGTTCGCCGCCACCGAGGAGCAACAGCAGCGCATCGTCGACATCGTCAACAACGCCCGCCGCGAGATCTACGGAATCCTCGGCGAATCCGAATAGTCGGCAGACCGGAATAAGCCCGGCGCGGAAGGCGTACGCATTGAGCATGCAGACCTTCCCGCTGGGCTCATTTCACGTCGGCCGCGTCGGCTTCGGCGCCATGCAACTGCCCGGTCCGGGCGTCTTCGGGCCACCCCGCGACCGTGACCAGGCGCTCGCCGTGTTGCGCCGGGTGATCGAGCTCGGGATCAACCACATCGACACCGCGCAGTTCTACGGCCCGAACGTGGCCAACGAGCTGATCCGCGAGGCGCTGCACCCGTATCCGGCCGACCTCGCGCTGGTCAGCAAGGTGGGTGGGCGTCGTGACGACGCCGGCGCCTGGCTGGGCGCCCAGCAGCCCGACGAGCTGCGGGCCGGCATCGAGGAGAACCTGCGCACCCTCGACACCGACCGGCTGGCGGCGGTCAACCTGCGGATCCACTCAGGTGATCCCACCGCGGTGGCGCCGGTGGACCGCGAACTGTTCGACCGGCAGCTGACCGTGATGATCAAGGCCCGCGACGAGGGCCTCATCGGCGGCATCGGGCTCTCGGGTGTCGGCCTCGACCATCTGCGAATAGCGTTGGACCGCACCGAGATCGCGTGCGTGCAGAACGCCTACAACCTGGCCGACCGGTCCGCGCAGCCCGTGCTGGACGCGTGCGTCGAGCGCGGCATCGCGTTCGTACCGTTCTTCCCGCTGGGTTCGGCGCTCTCGCCGGACAATCCGGTGCTCGGCCATCCCGCGGTCAAGGCCGAGGCCGAACGGCTCGGCCGCACCCCGGCGCAGGTAGCGCTGGCGTGGACGCTGTCGGTCGCACCGAACGTGCTGCTGATCCCGGGGACGTCGTCGGTGCGTCACCTCGAGGAGAACACCGCCGTCGCCGACATCGAACTCGGCGACGAGTTCCTGGCCTCGGTGGGTTAGTCGACGTCGACCCAGTCCAGCGTCCGCTCGACCGCCTTACGCCAACCGGCATAGGCGAATTGGCGTTGCTCCTCGGTCCAGTCCGGTGACCAGCGTTTGTCTTCCTGCCAATTGGCGCGCAGGTCGTCGGTGTTCTCCCAGAACCCGACCGCCAGGCCGGCCGCGTACGCCGCGCCCAGCGCCGTCGTCTCGGCGACCACGGGCTTGACGACGTCGACGCCGAGCACATCGGCCTGAATCTGCATGCACAGATCGTTGGCGGTGATCCCGCCGTCGACCTTCAGCACCTCCATGTGCACGCCCGAGTCGGCCTCCATCGCGTCGACGACGTCGCGGCTCTGATAGCAGATGGCCTCCAGCGTCGCGCGGGCCAGGTGGGCGTTGGTGTTGTACCGCGAGAGCCCGACGATCGCACCGCGGGCATCCGAACGCCAGTACGGCGCAAACAATCCTGAGAAGGCAGGCACGAAGTACACACCGCCGTTGTCGGGGACCTGCCGCGCCAGCGCCTCACTCTGCGACGCGCCGCTGATGATGCCCAACTGGTCGCGCAGCCACTGCACGGCCGATCCGGTGACGGCGATCGAACCTTCCAGCGCGTAAACGGGTTTCGCATCCCCGAACTGGTAGCACAGCGTGGTCAGCAGACCGTTCTGGGAGCGGACGATCTTCTCGCCGGTGTTGAGCAGCAGGAAGTTGCCGGTGCCGTAGGTGTTCTTGGCTTCGCCGGCCTCCAGGCACACCTGCCCGACCATCGCCGCCTGCTGGTCGCCGAGGATCCCGGTCAGCGGCACCTCCCCCGCGACGGGCCCGTCCTCACGCGTCATCCCGTACGGCTCCGGACACGACGACGGCCTGATCTCGGGCAGCATCTGACGCGGAATCCCGAAGAACCCCAACAGCTCGTCGTCCCAGTCGAGCGTCTCGAGGTTCATCAGCATGGTGCGGCTGGCGTTGGTGACGTCGGTGACATGCACCCCGCCCCGCGTGCCGCCGGTGAGATTCCACAACACCCACGAGTCCGGCGTGCCGAACAACGCGTCCCCGTTCTCGGCGTCGCGGCGTACCCCGTCGACGTTCTCCAGGATCCACTGCAGCTTGCCGCCGGAGAAGTACGTCGCGGGCGGCAGCCCGGCCTTCTGGCGGATGACGTCGCCGCGGCCGTCGCGATCCAGTGCCGAGGCGATGCGGTCGGTGCGGGTGTCCTGCCACACGATCGCGTTGTAGTAGGGCCGCCCGGTCCGCTTGTTCCACACCAGCGCCGTCTCCCGCTGGTTGGTGACGCCGAGCGCGGCCAGGTCGGTGGCCGACAGGTTCGTCTTGTTCAGCGCCGACATGATCACCGCCGCGGTGCGTTCCCAGATCTCGACGGGGTTGTGTTCGACCCAGCCCGCCTTGGGCAGGATCTGCTCGTGCTCGAGTTGGTGGCGGCCGACCTCGGCGCCGCCGTGGTCGAAGATCATGCACCGGGTGCTCGTGGTGCCCTGGTCGATCGCGGCAACGAAATCGGCCACTTGGTCTCCCCTCGTGTCGGCAGTCCGTCGTCCATCATGGACCACATGGCCCAGTCGCTGATCGACATCAACCGTATGCCGCGCGGCGGGCCCGACGCGTCCTGCCTGGACCGGCTGCTGGAAACCGACCGGCTCGAGTACCTCGACCGCGACGACGTCGACCAGCGGGTCAAGACCAGCGTGATCCGCGCGCTGGAGTGGACCGGCGAACGGTTCGGCAACACCGAGCGGTTCGCCGAGGTGGCCCTGGCGGAGGTGGCCGACGTCGCGGACCCGCGCATCCTGGAACTCGGCGCCGGGCACGGCGGGCTGTCCCGCAAGCTGCTCGACTGGCACCCGACGGCGTCGCTGACGGTCACCGACGTCGACGAGGAATCGGTGGCGGCAATGGCCGCCGGTGAACTCGGCGAGCACCCCCGGGTGACCGTGCGACAGATGGACGCCACCGCGATCGACGCCGCCGACGGGGCCTTCGACCTCGCGGTGTTCGCCTTGTCGTTTCACCACCTGGCGCCGGCACAGGCGGCGCGCGTGTTCGCCGAGGGCACGCGGGTGGCCGCCACGCTGGTGATCATCGATCTGCCCCGGCCAACGTCGCCGCTACACCTGGTGCGGCTGGCGACGATGCTGCCGTTCGCCCCGCTGCTGCCGTTCGTCCACGACGGGGTGATCAGCTCGTTGCGCACCTACAGCCCGTCGGCGCTGCGGGCACTGGCCGAATACGCCGACCCCGCCATCGAGCTCGACCTGCGCAGCGGCCTGCTCAGTCCTCAGGTCGTGGTGGCGCGCCGCGGCGACGCGGCGGCATCTCTGCCGAAAGGCCAACGCTGATAACCGAACTCGATGAGGGCATCGAGCACGTCGTACAGGCCCGGGTGCCGGACCAGCAGGGTCCCAATCATCCTCACGGACAGGGTGGTACCCGCCTCGACGCCCGTCAAACCTGTTGCGGGCGGGGACGCGTCAGCCGGTGCAGCAGCCAAGCGGCCGGGATCGTCATCGCCAGGGTCAGGGTGAACAGCACCACGACCGATCCGGTGTACAGCGGCCAACCCAGTATCGACACCATCACGATCTCCATCACGATGACGTGCAACAGGAAGATCTCATAGGAGATTTCGCCGAGCCACACCATCAGCCGGCTGCTCAGCATCCGGGAGAACACGCCGGTGTCGCCCAGCGCCAGTGGCGCGACGACGAGGGTGGCGACCGTCGCGTACAACATCACCTTGGCGACGTCCTGCACGAGATCGAGTGCGGGCGCGTCGATTCGCCCACCGATCGGAGTCGACACCACCAGGTACGCCACCACCGCGACCGGCACCGCGACCACCGCATAGCACCGAAAACCTATGTGCGACAGCACAGTGAGCGTCATCCCGCCGACGAACCACACCAGGTAATGCGGCAGCCACAGTCCCGCCCCGGTGGGCAGCCAGTCGGTCGTGTGCAGGACGATCAGCCACAGCGGGCTCAGCGCGCCGAGCACCGCCAACCCGGCCAGCACCATCGACGGCCGCCAGCGACGCCGACACAGCAACACCAGCAGCAGATACGCCAACACGGGCAGCGCCGCGTAGAACGCCACCTCCACGGCCAGGCTCCACATCTGGGTCAGGCCCTGGTGCAGGTAGGCGGCGAAGTAGTCCGCGCTGTAGATCTGGGTGAGCGTGAGGTGGCGTGCCAGCCCGGCCCAGCTGTGCCCCGGATTGGGAGTGATCTCGCGGACCTCGTAGAGCGCGAAGGCCAGCAGTACCGTCACCACGTAGGCCGGCATGATTCGGCGCACCCGGTTGCGGGCGTAGCGGCGCACCCGCGGCGGCGCGGTCCCGGTGGCCGTCGCCCGCACCCACCCGTTGAACAACAGGAACCCCGACAGCACGAAGAAGATCGCGACGCCGATCTCCATGCGGGCGAACATCATTCCGAGGTAGCCCCGGTGATACGCCCCGGTGCCGTAGGCGGCGTGGGTGCCCATCACCAGCAGCGCGGCGACGGCACGGACCCCGGTCAGCGACGCGACCCGGTCGGCCCGCGAAACCTGTTCGAGCCCACCCTGGTCGACGTCGTCCGGCGACGAACTCACCCGGCCAGTATGCCGGTCGGCCGCCGCGCTAAGTGGCCATCACCACGCGCTCGTCGGGCACGCAATGGGTCATCTTCAACCCCTCGACATTTCGGGGTCCGTTCTTGCCCAGGTGCTGCCTGCGGCGCTCCTCGTCTTCGGACAGCGTCTGCGACTTGAGCGGTTCGAGATCACGAACGTCGTCGACCGAGATGCCCAGGCCTTCCCCGACCCGCTGGCCGAGTTCGTCGTCGCACATGAAGAAGTGCCACACCATCCGCTCCTGCACCTCGCGGGTGGCCTCGCCGATGTTGGTGACGAAATTCTTCACCAGATCGTCCTTCTCCCACTGATCCATCAGCTGATAGCGCTGACCGGCCTGCTCGTAGTCGTTGGTGCGTGGAATCCGCTTTCTGGTGATCCGGCCGCTGAACTCCGGTCCGTACTCGTCGGCGGTGGGGGCTTCGGCTTCACGCAGGCCTCCGGTGATCGACGGTTCGTAGTTGACGTGCGGGTTGGCGCCGACGTTATCGACGCCGTACTGCATCTGCCCGCCCTGCTGATTGGTCGAAACCCTGGCGTTCTTGGGCTGGTTGACCGGCAGTTGCAGGTAATTCGGCCCGACCCGGTAGCGCTGGGTGTCCGAATAGGAGAACGTCCGTCCGATCAGCATCTTGTCCTCGGAGAAATCCATGCCGTCCACCAACACACCGGTGCCCAATGCCAACTGCTCGTTGTCGTTGAAGAAATTGTCGACGTTGCGGTTCAACACCATTCGGCCGACGAGCTTGGGCGGGAAGTCGTTCTCCGGCCAGACCTTGGTGTCGTCGAGCGGGTCCCAGTCCAGTTCGGGATGCTCGTCGTCGCTCATGATCTGGACGAGCAGTTCCCACTCGGGATACTCGCCGCGCTCGATCGACTCGTAAAGATCTTTGGTGGCGCTGCCCAGTTCGGTGGCCTGGATCGCCGCCGCGTCGGCCTCGGTCAGGCTCTTGACGCCGGCCTTGGGCATCCAGTGGTACTTGACCAGATGCGTCTGTCCCTCGGCGTTCACCCACCGGTAGGTGTTGACCCCGAAACCCTGCATGGTGCGGTAGTTGGCCGGGATACCCCGCGGTGAGAACAGGTTCACGATCATGTGCATGCACTCAGGGGTCTGCGACATGAAGTCGAAGATGCGCGCCGGCTCCTGATGGTGGGTGACCGGATCAGGTTTGAGCGAGTGAATGACATCGGGGAACTTGATCGCGTCGCGGATGAAGAAGACGGCCAGGTTGTTTCCGACGAGGTCCCAATTGCCGTCCTCGGTGTAGAACTTCACCGCGAACCCGCGCGGGTCGCGGGCCACCTCCGACGAGTCGCGACCGCCGATCACTGTCGAGAACCGGATCGCCAGATCCGTGCGCTTGCCCTCGGTGTTGAACAGCTTGGCGCGGGTGTAGCGTTCGATCGGCTCGTCGCCCCACTTGCCGGTCGCCTCGAAGTACCCGAACGCGACTGCACCACGCGCGTGCACCACCCGCTCCGGAATGCGTTCCCGGTCGAAGTGGCTCATCTTCTCCAGGAAGTGGTAGTTCTCCATCGTGGCCGGCCCGCGCGCGCCGACTGACCGCTGGTTCTGGTTGTCGTAGATCGGGTGGCCCTGACGGTCGGTGAGCACGTCGCGGGTGTCGTCGGGGTCGGGCGGGATCGAGGAGACGTCGGTCATCAGGAGTCCTTCCGGATTGTCGTCGAACTCCCGCGCCTACCCCGCCTGCCGCGATCTAAACGACCGCCGAGGAGCCCCGCTCGAGTTCGACGATCCGGTCGGCCAGCCCGCGCCGCTTCATCTCCGCGACGAAATCCGACAGCGGGGACGCGAACACGCCGTAGTCGTCGAAATGCACGGGGATCATCCGCGGCAGGTTCAGCAGTTCGACGACGTCGGCGCCCTGCTGCCCGTCCATGGTGACGGTCAACCCGAACGGCAGATGCTTGCCGAACGGCAACCGGGTACCGCCCAGGTGCAGCACGCCGACATCGATGGACTCGAATCGCACTGGGATCTCGCGCAGTTCGTCGACGAACAGGGTGTCGCCCGAGACATAGAGCCGGCGCCTTGCGGTCCCGTTGGTGAACTCGATCATGCTGCCCATCACGGGCGGCAGGAACCGGTTCACCGGCGTCGGCGCGTGGCGGCCGGGCAGCGCGGTGACGGTGACGGTCACCTCGCCCTTCGTGATGGTGTGGTGCTGCCAGGTTTCGAGCGCCAGCGTCTTGCCGAACCCGCGGTGGCCGAGGCGTTTGGCGGCGTGCGGCGTGGTCAGGATCGGCAGCGCATGGTCGAGCCGGCTCTGGGTCACGCGGTCCCAGTGATCGCCGTGCATGTGCGACAGCACGACCGCGTCAAGCGCCGGCAGCTGGTCGATGTCGAGTGCGGGGCCCTTCAGTCGTCTGGACAGCAGCCCGTAGCCGAGATACGCGTGCTGGCCCTCGTGCAGGAAGTTCGGGTCGGTCAGCAGCGTGATGCCGCCGCCGGAGATCAGGGTGGTGGCGTTGCCGATGAAGGTGACGGTGACGTCCATCGTGTGGGACTACCCGCGCCGCCCGGGTTCATGCGAGTACCCACAATGTCGGGTGCAATCCCGCACGCTCGCCGACAATGGGCTCGTGGGCGAGGAACTGAAGGGCACCGAGTTCAGCGGTGCGCACCGCCGCGAGTACCGCCGCAAGGTTCAGCAGTGCCTCGACGTGTTCGAGACGATGCTGGCCCAGTCGAGCTTCGACTTCGAGCGGCCGCTGACCGGTATGGAAATCGAGTGCAATCTCGTCGACTCCGCCTACCAGCCGGCCATGAGCAACGCCGAGGTGCTGCAGGCGATCGCCGACCCGGCCTATCAGACCGAATTGGGTGCCTACAACATCGAATTCAACGTGCCGCCGCGCCGGCTGCCCGGCCGAGCGGCGCTCGAACTGGAGACCGAGGTACGCGCGAGCCTCAACGCGGCCGAGGACAAGGCCAACCGGCACGATGCACACATCGTGATGATCGGCATCCTGCCGACGCTGATGCCCGAGCACCTGGCGGGCCGGTGGATGAGCGAGTCGATCCGCTATCAGGCGCTCAACGATTCGATCTTCACCGCCCGCGGCGAGGACATCCAGATCGACATCGCCGGTCCGGAGCCGTTGAGCCTGCAGACCGAGTCGATCGCCCCGGAGTCCGCGTGCACGAGCATGCAGCTACACCTGCAGGTCTCGCCCGCCGAGTTCGCGCAGAACTGGAACGCCGCGCAGGTGCTGGCGGGCCCGCAGCTCGCGGTCGGCGCGAACTCGCCGTACTTCTTCGGGCACGAACTGTGGGCCGAGACCCGCATCGAACTGTTCACCCAGGCCACCGACACCCGGCCCGACGAACTCAAGGCGCAGGGGGTGCGCCCGCGGGTGTGGTTCGGGGAACGGTGGATCACCTCGATCTTCGATCTGTTCGAGGAGAACGTCCGCTACTTCCCGTCGCTGCTGCCCGAACTCTCCGACGAGGACCCGCTCCGTGAACTGGCCGAGGGCCGCACCCCCAAACTCGCCGAACTGCGGCTGCACAACGGCACGATCTACCGCTGGAACCGGCCGGTCTACGACGTCGTGAACGGCCGTCCGCATCTGCGGGTGGAGAACCGGGTGCTGCCCGCGGGCCCCACCGTCGTCGACATGATGGCCAACGCCGCGTTCTACTACGGCGTGCTGCGTACCTTGTCCGAGGAGGACCGCCCGCTGTGGACGAAGATGAGCTTCGCCGCGGCCAAACACAATTTCCTCGAAGCGGCCCAGCACGGCATGAACGCGCGGATGTACTGGCCCGGACTGGGCGAGGTCACCCCTGACGAGCTGGTGCTCCGGCAGCTGCTACCGATGGCAGAGGAGGGCCTGCGCCGCTGGGAGGTGTCCGGCGAGGTGCGCGACCGCTACCTGGGGGTGATCGAGGGGCGCGCCAAGACCGGCCGCAACGGCGCCTCGTGGCAGGTGGAGACGGTGCACGCGCTGCAGGAGGGTGGGCTGGCGCGGCCCGCCGCCCTGGCCGAGATGCTGCGCCGCTACGGCGAGCGGATGCACAGCAACGAGCCGGTGCACACCTGGGACGGCTGAGCCGTCCCAGGTGCGTGGCTCGCTAGGTGAGCAGCGCCGCGTTCTCCGCGATGATCGCGCTCACCACGCCCAGCGCCGCCTTCGGCGTCCAGTCGGTCCGGAACAGGCCCATGTTCGCGGCGTTCGGGTCGGACTCGGTGTTGTCCTTGATGGTCTGGATGAACGCCGGACCCGCGTAGGGCAGCGTCCGCCAGGTGCGCAGGAAGTCGGCGATGAACGCGGCCTGGCTCTCCTCGGACACCAGGTGCGACGGCTGGCCGTACTCGGTGGCCCAGATCTTCTTGTTGCCGTCCCCGTTGGCCACCATCAGCTTGTAGATCTCGTTGAGCTGCCAGATCGGCGACTGCACGGTCGCCGTGCCCTTGGAGAACTCGGTGCCGTACAGGTACGGGTGCACCGACAGCGCGTCGAAGTAGCCGGCGGCACCCGCGGCGTACATCTCCTTGACGAAGCGCACCGGGCTGGCCGTGATGTTGAAGAAGTCCAGCACCGCCGCGACCGATCCCGCGACCACCACCGCTTCCGGGTCGGCGGCCTTGATCACCGGATAGGCCGCCTTGAGAATCTCGGTGTACTGCGCGGCGTTGGGGCCGGGCGCCCAGAACGCCCAGAAGTTCGGCTCGTTCCAGATCTCGTAGGCCGCGATCTTGCCCGCGTACCGGGTGGTGACCATGCCCGCGTACTCCGCGAACTCGGCCGGGCTGGCGGGCCGGCCCGCCAGTAGCGGCACGTCGGGTACCGACGCCCACACCGGCGGCGAGTTGAGCACCGCGAGCACCTCGATGTCACGGGCCACGGCGGCGTTGACCATCCGGTCGACCGCACCCCACGTCCAGGTGTCGTCCGCGGGCTCAACGCCCATCCAGGGCACCAGGATCCGGATGTTGGTCACGCCGGCCTGCTTGAGCAGGTCCAGCGCCATGTCGGTCTCGGCCTGCGAGAAGAAGTACATCTCCTGCGCGGTCACCGCGATCGTGGTCGACCGCTGATCCATCGTCGACGCCGACGGCGGCGCGACCTGGACCGTCACCGCAACCGAGGTGACCGTGCCTGCGGCGTCGGTGATCCTGACGGTGAACGTGTCGGTGTCGACCCCCGGCGTCTGTGCAGCGGCGTAGCGCGCGTCGACGTTGGGCACGTAGGTGAACGCGCCGGTCGCGGCGTCGACCTTGACCAGGCCCCTGGTCGGGCCGGTGGCGACCGTGTAGCTCAGACCCGCGGCGTTCGGGTCGGCCGGGTTCACCTTGCCGATGACCGCACCGATGGCCGGCGTCGAGTTGGCCGCCTGGAAGCCGCCGCCCACCGGAAGTGACGGCGCCACAGTGAGGTTCAGCGTCATCGTCGTGGTGCCGCCGTACCCGTCGGTGACGGTGACGGTGACCGTGTCGGTCTTGGTGGCGGTCGTCGCGCCGGGGGCCGCTGCGGCGTCCCTGGCTGCCGCGGTCGGCGTGTAGGTGAAGCTGCCGTCGGGCCGCATCGTCAGCTCACCCTTGGCGGCCGCGCCGGCGGTGTAGGTGAGCGCGTCGCCGTCGGCGTCGGTCGCCGTCACCGTGCCGGTGACGACGCCCGTGTTCGTGTCGGTCTGCGAGTTGACCACCGGGGTCGCCGGAGCCGAGTTCTGCGGCGCCACAGCCACTGTGACGGTCTTGACGACGACGCCACCGTGGCCGTCGCTGACGGTGATGGTGAACGTGTCGGTCTTCGCGGCGGCCGGGGCGCCGAGTGCGGCGGCGGCGTGGCGCGCGGCGTCGGTCGCCGTGTAGGTGAAAGTCCTTGTGGCCGCGTTAAAATTCACCGTGCCCTTGGTCGGCTGGCTGAACGTGTAGGTCAGTGCGTCGCCGTCGCCGTCGGCGACGGTCACCGTACCGGTGACCACGCCGGTGGCGGCCGGGTTCCCGACGGACGTGCTCATCGTCGGCACCTTGTTGGCCGGCAGGATGTTCACGGTGATGGCGGCGACGGTGCCCGCCCCGCTGCCGTCGGTGACGGTCACGGTGAACGAGTCGGTCGTCAGCGCGGCACCGGCGCCGACGGTGGCGGCGGCATGCCTGGCCGCGGCGGTGGGCGTGTAGGTGAACGACCCGTCGGCCGCCACGGTGACCGTGCCCTTGGTCGGAGCGCCGGCCACGGTGTAGCGCAGCGGTCCGCCCTCGGGGTCGGTCGCGACGACGCGGCCGGTGAGCACACCGGTGGTCGCGTTCGGCGCGTTCACGACCGGCGCGCCGACCGTCGGCGCCTGGTTGGCCGCGACCAGCGAGACGACGTAGACCTTGTCGGCGTCGTGGTCGGTGACGTACAGCTTGGTGCCGTCCGCGCTGACGACCGTCGTCGGCGGAACCGACATCGGGGTCGTCACGGGGCGGGTCACCGAGGTGCTCAGCAGCGCTCCGGTCGACGCGTTGAGGGTGGACACCACCCCGGCCGTATCGGTGACGTAGAGCTTGGTGCCGTCCTTGGCGACCGACACGGCGCCCGGCACGCCGCTCACCGTGTGCGTGCCGACCACGGCCCTGGTGGTCGTGTCGATGACGCTGACCTTGCCGTCGGTGGTGGCGACGTAGAGCCGCTTGCTGTCCGGGCTGACCGCCAAAGACGTTGGGGCGGAGGCGAAGTTCGCGATCAGTGTCGAGTTGTACGCATTGGCCCCGACCGACGAGACCGTGCCGCCGCCGTTGGCGGTGCGGCTGATCACGTAGATGTTGGAGATGTCCGGGCTGACGAACAGGTCGGTCGGCGCCGACCCGGTGGGCAGCTTGACGGTCGCCGCGTTCCAGAAGACGGTGGTGATCTTGACCAGCGTGCCGGCGCTCTGGCTGGTGACGTACAGCGTCTGGCCGCTGGGGCTGATGCCGATCGCGCTGGGGGAGGCGACGGAGATCGTGCGCGCCGTCGCACCGGTCGCGGTGTTGACCACCGTGACGGTGTTGTTCTCCGAGCTGGCGACGAAGACCTGGGTGCCGTCAGGCTTGACCGTGATGGCGTCGGGTTTCACACCGGCGGCGAAGGTGCGCACGACGGTGTTGGTGGTCGTGTCGATCACGGTGACGGTGCCTGCGGTCTTGTTCGTGACGTAGGCGCGGTTGCCCGCGATCGCGATCGCGTGGGCCTCGTCGACGCCGGCGAGTTCGGCCAGGTTGCCGGTCGGGTCCGCGGCGGCAGTGGCGACGACGGCGGCGGTCCGCTGCATCATCGCGCTCTGCGGTGTCTCGACGGGTGCGGCGACGCCGACCTCGCGCCGTGCCGCGGCCAGCAGCAGCCAGCCCAGCGGCGAGGTCGCGGGATTGCCGGGGAACGCGGCCAACAGGCTCGAGACCACAGGCGACACAAAGGCTTTGACGAGCGCATCGACGACGTTCGGTGCCGCCGCCCGGGCCGCCGGCTCGACAGCTGCGACCGACGACTGGGCCTCGAGCGCGACACCGGCGGTGGCGGGCTCGGCGGCGGCGGGTTTGGGCGCCTCGGCGGGTGCGGGGGTGGCCTTGGCGGTGGTCGACTGCGCCGACGGGGTGGTCGCCGGTGCTGCGGTGCGCGCGGTCGCCTGCGCGCTGGTCGCCGGGGCGCTGGTCGCCGTGCTTCGCGAGTTGGCCTTCTTCGCCTTCACCGGCGGCGCGAGCTCGTCGACGCTTTCGGCCTCGTCCTCGGGCTCGTCCTCGGAGGTGGTGGCGCCTCCGGAGCTGGACACCACGACGCCGGGCGCCACCTCGGTGGTCTGCGAACTCGGCGACGACGGCGCCTGCTCTGCCGCCGGCTCAGCGGCCGCGTCCTCCGCCGGGTCCCGGTCGGGAGTCGATTGCGGGGTTGACGCCGACTCTGACGGCTCCGACGGCGCATCAGCCGTCGATCCGGTGGACGACGTTTCCGTGGTCTCGGCCCACGCAATTCCGGCGGGCGAGGCGATCGAGAAACCGACGCCAAGTGCCACCGCCAGCGTGCCTACCCGGCCGACGTAAGTGCTGTATCCCATTTCCCCGATCCCCCTCGATAGTGACGTTTGCTGAGCCGATGCTCAGGTGTCCCGACTCGGTGCGCCGAATCTGGCGCTACGCGAGAATTGACATGAACGTAAATCAAATATGCACTAGTCACACCCGATTTCCAAAACGATCTTGAGCTGGTGGCGCGCGGTCGCACTTGTTTGCCACAATCTCTGCGCCGGGCGTACGATTTGGCAAATTCGTTTGCTAAAGTAACGACACATAACCCAGGTTATGGACGGCTACCGATTCAAACCGAGCAAACTTTCGATCTTGTGAGCGCGCAATTCTGTAACTCTGGGGAACGTTTTCCGCCTGAACCGGCCGGAGCGCGCAGTAGCGTCAAAGGGTGACCTGTCGGCGACCCGCAGCGGTGGCGATGCTGGGAGTGCTGCTCGCCGGATGCCACGGTCCGGCGGCGAGCGCCGATCCCGTCACCGCGGCACTCGACCAACCGTTCGTGCTGTCCGGCGGGCAAGAGGCTGCGCTCGCCGGCACTCCGCTGCGACTGCGCTTCACCGAAGTGCTCGAGGACTCCCGATGCCCGACGGAAGTGGAGTGCGTGTGGACCGGCCAGGCACGGCTCACCGTCGTCGCCGACACCGGCCGGCCATCGACGCTGGAGTTCAACACCAACCCGGCGCCGGGCCAGAATCGCCAGAGCATCCGCACCGACGGCTACCTCGTCACACTGCAGGCTCTCGATCCGTATCCGAGAACCCCGGACGATGCGCCCGCGCTGCCGGACTACCGCGCGACGCTGGTGGTCCGTGACGCGGGCTGAGGTCAGCTGCTGACCGCTGCGAGCGCCTCGGCGAACCGTTCGAGGTCGTCGGTCGTGGTGTCGACGTGCGGCGACGCCCGCAGCACCGGAGCGGTCATCTCGAACGGTGCACGCTCGCGGTCGGCATAGGTGGTCACGATGCCGTGCTCGGCGATCAGCCGCTCCCGCACCGTCTTCGGGTCGGCGCCGCCGGTCGGGACGAGGGTGGTGATCGCGGTCGGCTCCTCCGAAGGCTCGACCACCCGCCAGCCCGGCACGTCGGCGACCGCGCTGCGGGTCATGCGGCCGACCTCGGCGAGCCGGTCACGCACCCGAGCGGGTCCGTGCGCCAGGTGCTCGCCCAAGGCCACCGAAAACCCTACGCGTGCAGCGAGATTGGCCTCGCCGTGTTCGAGGCGCGCCAGCACCGGCAGCGGATGGTTCCACTCCGGCGGTGGAAGCCGCGGTCGGAGCCGCTGTGCGACATCGGGCCGGATCGCGAGGAAGCCGACACCACGGGGGCCGGCGATCCATTTGCGTGACGAGCCGAAGATCGCGGCGGGCGCCACCGAGCAGTCCAGGTGCCCGAGCGCCTGGGCGGCGTCGACGGCCAGCGGCAGGCCGAGGTCGGCGCACACCGCGGCCAGCGCGGTCAGCGGTTGCACGATCCCGCGGTGACTGGCCAGCGGGGTCAGGTGCACCACCGCGGGTGGATCGGCGGCGAGCTGCCGCGCGGCGGCGTCGACATCGAGCCTGCCGGCATCGTCGACGGGTAGCGCGCGGACCGCGAAACCGTTGGCGGCCATGATCGCCAGGTTCGGACCGTACTCGCCGGGCAGGCAGGCGACGGTGCGCTCCCCCGGCCAGGCGCCGAGCAGCAGGTCGAGCGCGGCGTTGGCTCCCGTGGTGAACACGACGTCGGATCCGGCCAGGCCGGTCAGCGCTCCGATCGCGGCGCGCCCGGCGTCCAGTGCGGGTGTGGCTGCCTCGGCGGCGACATATCCGCCGACCTCGGCCTCATGTCGCGCGTGCTGCGCCGCGGCGTCCATCGCGGCGAAGCTCTGCCGTGAGCAGGCGCCGCTGTCGAGGTGCACCCCGGCGACCGGCGGCCGTGCCGAGCGCCACTGCTGTGCGAGGCTCATTTCGTTGACAGGGACAGGCCGAAGTCCCCGGCGGGATCGGTCCACCAGTGGGTGCGCCGCAGGCCGGCCGCGGCCAGTTCGGCCGCCACCCCGTCGGGTCGGAACTTGGACGACACCTCGGTCAGCATCTCCTCACCCGCGGCGAAGTCGACGGTCAGGTCGAGCGCGCGCACGTGCACCCGCTGGGCGTCGGTGGCGCGCAGCCACATCTCGATGCGTTCTTCGGCCGCATTCCATTTCGCGACGTGTTCGAAGGCGTCGAGGTCGAAGTCGGCGTCCAGTTCGCGGTTGACCACGGCCAGCACGTTGCGGTTGAACCTCGCGGTGACGCCGGCGCTGTCGTCGTAGGCCCGCACCAGCCGGTCGGTGTTCTTGACCAGGTCGGTGCCCAGCAGCAGGGTGTCGCCGGGTTGCAGCGTCTCGGCCAGCGACGCGAGGAAATCCGCACGCGGACCCGGGGTGAGGTTGCCGATCGTGGAACCGAGGAAGACCACCAGCCGGCGACCCACCTGAGGGATCTTTCCGAGGTGCTCTTCGAAATCGCCGCACACCGCGTCGATCTCGATGCCGGGGTATTCGTCGGCGATCGCCGTGCCGGCGGCGCTGAGCACGCCGGCGTCGACGTCGAACGGGATGAACCGCCGCAACGATCCGTGCTCGTGCAGCGCGTCGAGCAGCATCCTGGTCTTCTCCGACGTTCCACTGCCCAGTTCGACCAACGTGTCAGCACCCGACGCGGACGCGATCTCGGCCGATGTCTCGCGCAGGATCGCAGCCTCGGTGCGGGTCGGGTAATACTCCGGCAACCGGGTGATCTGGTCGAACAGGTCGCTGCCGACGGCATCATAGAACCACTTGGGCGGCAGCGACTTCGGCGACCCGGTCAAACCATCGAGCACGTCGCGACGCAACGCCGTTGCAGCGGAGTCGGCGGACAAGTGGTTCGACAGCGAGAGGGTCATGACGATCCTTTCAAGGGTGTCAACTCGACACCGGCTCCGGTGACCTCGACGAGGTGGCGGTCGGGGATCTCCTGCCACCCCGGGTCGTCGTCGTAGGGTTCGCTGGCCAGCACGACACCGTCGCGACGCCGCAGCATCGACAGCGTGTCCCCCCACGTCGTGGCGAGCAGTCGGGACCCGTTGCCCGCCAGGATGTTCAGTCGCGCGTTGGGATCGGCGGCGGCGACCTCGACGATGGTGTGGCCCAGCGCGTCGAGGCCGCGCGCGAAGATCGACGCGGCCAGCAGCGCGCTGTCGTTGGTCGACTCGGCGGTCGCGGACAGCGGCAGGACGGCACGGTCGACGAGGCCGTTGTGCGACAGCAGCCACTGCCCGTCGGTGAACGGCGCCGACGCGGTCGCCTCGATCGGCATGCCGACGCTGGCCGAGCGCACGGCGGCCACGATGCATCCGCTGCGCAGTGCCGGCGCCACCGACGCCAGCGAGGCGTCCCCCCACATCGGGGTCGCGCTGCGCCACCGCCGAGGGGTATCACCGTCGAAGAAGCCGACGCCCCACCCGTCAGCGTTCATCAGGCCGTGCTTCTGCCTTCGCGGTGAATACGACTGCACCAGAAGACCGTTCGCGGGTTCCGTGACGAGCGACGCCACCGAGACCGGTTCGCCGAGCCACCCAAGATGCCGGCACATCAGCCGTTCCAGGCCAGACGGACACCGGCGAAGATCTGCCGCCGGATCGGATGGTCCCAGTTGCGGAAGCTCGGCCGCAGGACGCCCGCGGCGACTGCCCACGAACCGCCCCGCAGGATCTTGTAGTCACCGTCGAAGAACGGCTGCGAATAGCGTTCGTAGACCATCGGCGTGAACCCGGGCCAGGGCCTCAGCGCCGACGTCGTCCACTCCCAGACGTCGCCGAGCATCTGTTCGGCGCCGTAGGCCGAGGCGCCCGCCGGATAGGCGCCGACCGGCGCGGGTCGCAGCGCGTCGCCGCCGAGGTTCGCCAGATGCGCGGTGGGCTCCGACGAACCCCACGGATAGCGGCGCCGCGCACCGAGATCCGGATCCCACGCGCAGGCCTTCTCCCATTCGATCTCGGTCGGCAGCCGCGCACCCGCCCACGCCGCGTAGGCCTCGGCCTCGAAGTACGTCACGTGCTGGACGGGTTCGTCGGGCGGGACCTCCTCGACGTGGCCGAACCGCACGCGGGTGCCGTCCGGGTTCCAGAACTGCGGTGCGGACAGGCCGGCCTCGATGCGGTGCGCCCAGCCGCGGTCGGACCACCACCGCCGCTCCTCGTAGCCGCCGTCGTCGATGAAGTCGCGCCATTCGGCGTTGGTGACCGGCACCCGCCCGATCCGGAACGCCGGCACGTCGACGATGTGCGCGGGCCGTTCGTTGTCCAGTGAGTGCGGTTCGGTGACCGCGTCGACGCCGAGCACGAACTCGCCGCCGGGCACCGGCACCGATGTTCCCGCGACGCCTGCGCGGCCGGCCGGCAGGTGGGTTCCGCGCTCCAGCAGCGGCGGCCCGGAGCGCAGGTTCAGCGCCTGCAGCATGGTCTCGTCGTGCTGGTTCTCGTGGCTGATCACCAATCCGAAGTTGAAGCCCGGGTCGTCGTCGGGCAGCGCGTCGAGGGTGTCGAGCACCTTGTTTCGCACCGTGCCGCAGTAGGTTCTGGCGTCCGACGGCGGCAGCAGCGGCAGGTTCACGCGGCTGGCGCGGGAGTTGACGAACGCGTCGTAGAGCCGTTCGACGTCCGGGGCGAGCATGCCGGGGCGGCGCGGATCGCCGTCGCGCAGCAGCCACAGCTCCTCCTGCTGGCCGATGTGGGCGAGGTCCCAGACCAGCGGGCTCATCAGCGGGCTGTACTGGCGACCCAGCTCCGCGTCGTCGAAGTCGACGAGCCGCAGCGTGCGCTCGCGGGCCTTGGTGAGTTCGCGCGCGATCGTTTCGCGTGGAGTCACAGTTCCCCTCGTGCCAGTTGCGTGACCGCGGTCGCGATCCCGTAGTGCACAACCCGGTCGCTGAAGTCGTCGGCCGGGCAGCGGCCCTGTTCGACCGAACGCACCAGCTGCTGCATCGATTCCTTCAGCTCGGCCGGCGCCCGCTCGGCGGCCGCGTGCACGCACGTCTCGGCGGCCGAGCGCAGGTGGCGGTCGGCGAGGCCGACCTGGGCGGCCCGGTCCCACGCGGTGGCGACGGGTTCGGTGGCTGCCGCGGCGACGTCCGCGGCGCCCGCGTCGTCGAGCAGCGTGGTCATGGTGAACGCGACGGCGGGCCACAGCGCGTCGGGCACGCTGTCGAGATAGCGGATCTCCAGCCACCGCCGCGGACGGACGGGCGGGAACAGGGTGGTCAGGTGGTAGTCGAGGTCGGCGATCGTGGGCCGGCGTCCGGCGAGCAGCACGCGGCCGTCGGCCCAGTCGGCGAACGGCACCCAGTCGGTGACCGGTTCGGCGTCGGCCGCAGGATGGTTGACCAGCATCACCGGCGCCTTGAGCGCGTAGCGGGCCCAGTCGCTGGCCGGATCGTCACCGCTGGTGCCGAGCACGGGACCGCAGCGCGCCGAGTCCAACTGACTCCACACGTGTTGGCGCGCGGACTGCCAGCCCGCGAACCGCCCGCCCAGCAGCGGCGAATTGGCCGTGATCGCGATCATCGTCGGGCCCAGCGCATGTGCGAGCCGGACCCGGTCCGCCCAGCCCTCGCTGGGCCCGGCATCGAGGTTCACCTGGATCGACGCGGTCGACGTCATCATCGCCGCTCCCGCGGCGGCGGTGCCGCTGGCGTCGAAGAAGGACTCCATCGCGCGGTACCGGGCGCCCGGGTTGACCCGGTGCGGCGGCCGCAGCGGGTCGGCGCCGAGCAGCACCAGGCCGAGACCCGCCTGCGCGAACTCGGCCCGCAGCACCGCGCGGTCGGCGGTCATCGCGGAGATCGCGGCGGGCGCACCGGACAGCGGAGGTCCGGACAATTCGACGGCGCCGCCGGGTTCGACGGTGACCGTGCTGCCGCCGGGCAGCGGGGGGAGTCCGGCGATGACCTCGGTGAGCTGTTGCCATCCGGGTCTGCGCATCGGGTTGGTCAGGTCGATGCAGTGCGCCTCGATCTCCAGGCCGACCGCGCCGACCGGGCCGTCACGCAGCGAGCCCTGCCCGACGTGCTCGGCCGCGGCGCGCGCGCTGGTCAACTCGACGGACGCGGCGCACGGTGCATGCGCGTCGTCCACCTCGGACGTGATGGTGAAGGTCATCCCAACCATCCCCTTCCGGGTTTGGACCGCTCGTCCCCTCTACACATCTTCCAGATGGGACCGACAAATTCCCGCGCATTTTGAATGACGCGTTCGTTACATGGCTGGCGTCGTTATTGGCCGAGCGTGTTCTGCATGGCCCCGGCCAGCACGTTCACCGCGGGTCCACCGTTGCCGGATTGGCAGACTTTCGCTTGGAGCAGAACATTTTCCCGTTTCCGGGTGGTGGTGAAGCAGCGCCGATCCGTGCCCGCTTCCTGCTTGACCCAGTCGGCGTCGGTGGCCGACGCGGGCCCGCCGGTGAACGTCCAGACCTGGGTGGTCAGGTTGTTCAGGTGCATCGCGGTGGTCTGCCCCGCGCAGCCGCCGGTGCGGTCCACGACGCGGCGGAACGCGCGGTCGGCGGCGTCGGTGGTGGCGTATACGCCGACGGCCTGTTTGACCAGATGCGTCGCATCGGTCGGCGACTCCTGGGCGACCGCGCCGTTGAACGAGGCTAGGTCCGGATCGGCGTAGACGTCGGGCAGGCCGATGTCGGCCCAGTTGTTGCAGGCGGGGTTGTCGACGGAGAAGTTCTGCACCGGGTCGGTGAACGTCGACTCGAAACGCAGTGTGGCGCCGACGATATTGCCGACCGAGCCCTTCGGCAGCACGGCGTAGTTCACCACGCCGGGATCCGAAGGGCGCGCGACGGCGGTACCGACCGGCGCCACCACCGACAGGCCCACGACCGCAGCGGTGAGGACGACCGGGGTCCGTCCCCGTGACCGCCGCGGCCCCATGGGGCTAGACCTTCGCCGACAGCGTGACGTCGATGTTGCCGCGGGTGGCCTTGGAGTACGGGCACACCTCGTGCGCCTTGTTCATCAGCTCGTCGGCCGCGCTCTGCTCGAGGCCGGGCAGGTAGCCGATGAGGTGGGCGTTGATGGCGAACCCGCCTGCGGGATCCTTGCCGAAGCCGACCTGGGCGGTGATGCCGCTGGCGTCGTCGAGGTCGATCTTCTCGTTGCGCGCGACCAGGCGCAGCGCGCCGAGGAAGCACGCGGCGTAACCGGCGGAGAACAGTTCCTCGGGGTTGGTGCCCTCACCGCTGCCACCCATTTCCTTCGGGTGGTTGGTGTTCAGGTCGATGCGTCCGGTCGAGGACTTCACGTGGCCCTCGCGGCCGCCTCCGGTTGCGGTGGACTCTGAGGTGAAAACGACTTCGATGCTCATGCGCTTGATCATGCCAGCATCGCCGTCGACGGCAAGACGCCCGGGGTGAGCCCTTGACGGCGCGCGCGAGCTATGGGCGCGCCGGTGCCGTCGTCGGCGGCTGCGGCGGTTCCATCCGCGGGCCGTCGCCACCGAACGGCGGGCGGACGAACTCGCCGCGCGGTCCCATCGGGAACATCGGCGGCGGACCGCGGTGGAAGATCATCGCTTCGCGGTCGTGTCCGCCGCGGTGGCCACCGCCGCCGCGGTGATCCGCGGAGTGCGCGCCGAGGATGAAGCCGGAGAAGAAGATCACCGCGACGATGAACACCACCCCGGCGACGATGCCGACCCAGGCGGCCACGGTGGTGAGCCGCGACCGGCGGGCGGGTTCGACGTATCCGGGCGGTGCACTGTAGGACGGCGGCGGCGTGGCGACCGGGGAAGTCGCCGGTTCGGACGAGGACGACGTTGTTTCGCTCATGGTCGACATCTTGCGCCCGGTTCTCATGCGCCGGGCATGTGCCGCCTATGAGCAAGCTGTGAATAGGCCGATTGACATCGCCCGTCGCCGCGACATAACTTTTGACTACACGCGTTGTCAACGAGCGGAAGTGAGGCGATGAAGCCCATCCCTGCCCGCCACCCCGAGTACCCCCGCCCGGTGCCGGTGGCCATCCGGACCATGGCCCGCATGCTGGGCATCGGCGCGCCGACACCCCAGCAGTGGCAGCGACTCGGTGAGCGGCTGACGGTCGGCGACGAACCGGTCGACCGGCTGGTCGAGTGGATGTCCGGAGCCGGCGTCGCGCAGATGCGGCCGCTGTTCGAACAGGCTCTGGCCCACGGCATCGCCGCCGTGCCCGACGCACCGCAACCGCTGCGCGATTTCTTCGACCACGTCGAGACGATGCCCGACTGGGTCGATCCGGCAAAGCTGCGGCGGGGCCAGCGCGCGCTGCGCCGCGGCGGCGCCGACGGCATGTACGTCGCGCGGGACGTGTCGCTGCTCGGCGGCTACCAGTTCTCCGGGTTCAACAAGACCCTGTTACGCACCGGCGCGCTCGAAAAGGGTTCGAACAAGCGGTTCGCCGAGACGATGCAGTGGGCGATGGACGTCATCGCCGAGGGCGGGCTGGAGTTGTACGGCTCGGGATACCGCTCGACGCTGCGCGTGCGGTTCATCCACGGCCTGGTGCGCAGGCACGTCGGCGCGATGCCGGACTGGCGCGCCGACGAGTGGGGTGTGCCGATCAACCAGACCGACATGGCGGCGACGTTGATCGGCGCGCTCGTCGCGCCGGCCGTCGGCGCCGCGGGTATGGGAGTCGTGTTGCGGCCCAAGGACTATGACGCCGTGGCCCACCTGACCCGATACGTCGGCTGGCTGATGGGCGTGGAGGACGAGTGGCTGCCTCACAGCTTCCGCGACAGCATCCGCGTGCTCTATCACACGCTCGGCGCGCTGGCCGAACCCGACGAGTCGTCGAAGCAGTTGGCGATGCCGATGGCCGACGATCCGATGATCTGGCACTACGACAGCATGCGGGCGCTGCGGCGGCGAATCGCTCGGGCGCAACATCTTTCGGTCACCAGCGGGTTCCTCGGACCGCGCACGATGCGCTCGCTGGGTCTGCGGCCACACCTGCCGTGGTATCCGGTGCTGCGGTTGCCGGTGAACCTGGCCCGCAGCGCGGCCGCGGTCGCCGTGCCCGGCGGCATCGCGCGGGCCACCGCCCGCGGCGAGCGCGAGCACCGGATGTTGATGCGCACGATCGTCGGCGACGACACCGCGACCATCGGCGCATCGGCCGAACACGTCAGCACCGTCGCCTGATTCACCGCCAGTCGCGGAACGCCGTCATGAGCTTGTCGCGGAAGGCGGGATCGAGTTCGTCGTCGACGTTGCCCAGCGTCGAGATGGTGGCGCGGAACTGCTGCAGATAGTTGACGCACCCGTCGCAGTCGAGCAGGTGCACGTCGAAGCTGGCGCGGGTGTCGTGGTCCAGCGACCCGTCGAGGTACGCGGTGACCAGTTCGACGAGCTCGTTGCAGTCCATCGTGCTCATGATCCCTCCGCGAGGTAGACCTCGAGCGCCTGGCGGACCGCGGCGCGGCCGCGGTGCAGAAGCACCCGCTGGTTGGCGACGGTGATGTCTAGCAAATCGGTCACTTCCTTCGAGTCGAACCCGTAGATGTCGCGCAGCGTGACGACGGTGCGCTGACGGTCGGGCAGGCGGTCGAGTTCGCGCCGCGCGACGCCCATCAGCTCCCGGCCCAGCAGCGAGTTCTCCGGCGTCTCCGGAAACGGTGCCGGTGCGGCGTCGGCCCGCCAGTGGCCCGGCCAGCGGTCGTCGGCGCCCCGGAACCGCGCCGCGTCGACCGTGCCGCCGGTGAACGCCGCGAACTCGGCGTCGCCGGTCTGTCGCTCCCGCACCCCACGCTTCTTGGCGGTGTTGATCAGTATCGTGAAAAGCCATGTGCGCAAGGATGATCGGCCCTCGAACCCGTCGATACCCTTGAGCAGTGCGAGCCAGGTCTCCTGCACGACATCCTCGGCGAGTTCCTGGGTTGCGACGTAGCCGCGTGCGATGCGCAGCATGGCGGTGGTGTGCCGCTCGACGAGCAGGGCGAAAGCGCTCTCGTCGCCGGCCTTGAGGGCGGTGACGAGCGCGCCTTCGTCGTGGTTGATGACGGCGGTCATCGTGCAGCGAGACTAACCCCGTTCACCCGGGCAGCGCGCACAGAATCAGCCAACGTCCACAGCGCCGCGCCGAGCAGCACCACGTCCTTGATCAGGAACTGGCCGCTGGTCGACAGCATCGGGAAGCCGCCGGCCGCCTCCTCGCCGATACCGGGTGTGGTGAACAGGAAGCTGATCGTGGCGACGAACAAGCCGACGGCCACCACGCTGCCCACCGCCGACGCCGTCGGCCACCACGGCTTGACGGCAATCAGCACCGCGGCGCCGACCTCGAGCACGCCGAGCAGCGCCGAGAACGTCGTCACCGAGAAGATGTCGTAGAGCCAGGCCATGAACGGGCTGTTGGCGACCAGCGGCTCGATGCCGTACGCCTCGTACGCCGTGAACTTCATCAGCCCGATCCAGCCGATCACCAGGACCAGCCCGTATCGCGTGACCGCGCCGGCGACGGCGTTGACCTTCGTTTCGTTCGACTCGCTGGTGGCGACGACGATCGCCTCCTTGATGGTGGTCATGGCACTTCCTTCGATTCCGGGGCGGCGGTTCGTTCACCGCCGCGTATGGAAAGTGAGTGCCGCCGAAGGGCCGAAGCGTTACACCGGTTTGAACGGGTTGACCGCGAACTGGATCACCCGGTACGGCGCACCGCCGCGCGGGCCGGTGTTCCACTGGCTGACGAACACCCGCACCTCGTCGAGCGTCGAACCCGGCGAGATGTACCCGCCGTACGGTTGGGCCAGCCGGTTGTTCTCCGGCGGGCCGAGATGCTCGACCGGGTCGGGCCATTCGGCGGCGACGACGACCGTCGTCACCGGCGCGGTGCCCAGGCCGGTCGGATCGGCGGCCACCCGCATCTCCATGTTGCCGGTGCTCGCGTTGAAATACGACAGCACGGTCTTGCCGTCGATCTGCCGGATGCTCATCTCGCCCACCCGGTCCGGCCACAGCGGCGTCGGTGGATGCCCCCAGCCCTGCGTCGCCGACCAGCCCTGCCAGCTGGACCGGTCCTCGAAGTCCTGCGGGGTCGCCCGGTACAGCACCAGCGGTGCGCTGCGGTCGAAGTTGTTGGCGACGAGATAGACCCAGCCGCGTTCGGAGTCCGGCCGCGGGATCGGGTCGTAGTATCCGCTGATCTGCGACTGCCGCCCCTCGGCGTACGCCGCGTCGCGCACAGAGTCCGGCACTGTCGCCCAGTTGCCCTGTCCTGCTTCGGCTTTCACCAGCCTGGAGGTCTGCGGGTCTAGTTCGCGGACCGTGGTGACCATCAGATAGTTCTGCCGGTTGATCTGCACGACGCCGGCGGGCAGCTGCGACATCCCCGTCGGCGTGGGGTCGGCCAGCAGCGGTGTGTCGGTGCCGGTGACGCCGTCATACCGGACACCGCCCGGGTCGTCGACGGACTCGGTGTCGACGTGCAACGCGATCGGCGAGTACCAGCCACCGTAGCCGACGCCTTGCCCGGCGAAGCTGTCTCCGCAGACCTGCAGGATGCCGCTGGGGAACTCCATGAACTCGCACAGGTCCGTCGCGCCGATGCCGTAATCGCTTGTCAGCGTGCCGGTTCCGGCGGTCGGGCCGATTCGCATCACCTGCCCGGGCGCCAGCGGCGGCAGTACCGGATCGGGCACCGGCGCGGGCTGGGCCTGCGCGCCGGTCGCCGAAACGGTATTCCAGCAGAGCAAGATCGAGAAGAGGCCTGCGGGAATACCGTTTCGGCGCAAATTCAGCCCTGTGCCAGCAGCTCGGCGATCTGAATCGTGTTGAGCGCCGCGCCCTTGCGCAGGTTGTCGCCGGAGACGAACAGCGCCAGCCCGCGACCGTCGGGCACACCGGGGTCCTGCCGGATGCGACCGACCAGCGAGTCGTCCACGCCGGCCGCGGCCAGCGGTGTCGGGACGTCCACCAGCGTCACACCGGGTGCGGACCCTAGGAGCTCGTAGGCACGCTGCACCGAAAGTGGTTGCGAGAACTCGACGTTCATCGACAACGAGTGTCCGGTGTAGACGGGGACTCGCACGCACGTCCCGCTCACCGCGAGTTCGGGGATGCCGAGGATCTTGCGGCTCTCGTTGCGAAGCTTCTGGTCCTCGTCGGTCTCACCGGAGCCGTCGTCGACCAGCGAACCCGCCAGCGGCACCACGTTGAACGCGATCGGCGCGACGTACTTCGACGGCGCCGGGAAGTCGACGGCCTTACCGTCGGCGACCAACCCTCTGCTGTCGCCGACCACCGCGCTGGCCTGGCCGAAGAGCTCGTCGACACCGGCGATCCCGCTGCCCGAGACGGCCTGATAGGTCGACGCGATCATCCGGACCAGACCAGCCTCGTCGTGCAGCGGCTTGAGCACCGGCATGGCGGCCATCGTCGTGCAGTTCGGGTTGGCGATGATGCCCTTCTTGAGCTTCACACCGCGCACGTCGCGGTCGAAGTTGACCTCGCTGACCACCAGCGGCACATCCGGGTCCTTGCGCCACGCCGACGAGTTGTCGATGACGACCGCGCCGGCCTCGGCGAACCGCGGCGCCTGCACCCGCGACATCGTCGCGCCCGCGGAGAACAGCGCGATGTCCAGTCCGGACGGGTCGGCGGTCGCGGCGTCCTCGACCTCGATCTCCTGACCGCGGAACGACAGCTTCTTGCCCTGCGAGCGTGCCGACGCGAAGAACCGCACCGACGACGCGGGAAAGTCGCGCTCCTCCAACAGCGTTCGCATGACCTGGCCGACCTGTCCGGTCGCGCCGACTACACCGATGTTGACCATTTAACGACCCGTTCCCGCGTAGACCACCGCTTCCTCGTCACCGCCGAGGCCGAACGCGTCATGCAATGCGGCGACGGCCTTGTCCAGGTCGGTGTCCTTGATCAGCACCGAGATCCGGATCTCCGAGGTGGAGATCAGGTCGATGTTCACGCCGACCTCGGCCAGCGCCTCGCAGAACTTCGCGGTCACGCCCGGGTGGCTCTTCATGCCGGCGCCCACCAGCGACACCTTGCCGATCAGGTCGTCGTAGAGCACCTTGGAGAACCCGATCTCGTCCTGCAGCGCGGTCAGCTTCTCCACCGCGCCCGGCCCGCTGGCCCGCGAGCAGGTGAACGTGATGTCGGTCCTGCCGTCTTCGACCTTGGAGATGTTCTGCAACACCATGTCGATGTTGACGTCGGCGTCGGCGACCGCGCGGAACACCTTGGCCGCGTACCCCGGCACGTCGGGCAGACCGACGACGGTGACCTTGGCCTCGCTGCGGTCGTGGGCGACTCCGGTCAGGATGGCGTCTTCCATGGGGATGTCCTCTATCGATCCTTTGACGAGGGTTCCGGGCTTGTCGGTGTACGACGAGCGCACGTGAATCGGAACGTTGTAGCGACGGGCGTATTCCACGCAGCGCAGCATCAGCACCTTCGCGCCGCACGCCGCCATCTCGAGCATCTCCTCGAACGTCACCGTCTCCAGGTGCCGGGCGTTGGGAACGATGCGCGGGTCGGCGGTGAAGATGCCGTCGACGTCGGTGTAGATCTCGCAGACGTCGGCTTTGAGCGCGGCGGCCAGCGCGACCGCGGTGGTGTCGGAGCCGCCGCGGCCCAGCGTGGTGACGTCCTTGCTGTCCTGGCTGACGCCCTGGAACCCGGCGACCAGCACGATCAGGCCCTCATCGAGCGCGGAGCGCAGCCGGCCGGGCGTGACGTCGATGATCTTGGCGTTGCCGTGGGTGCCGGTGGTGATCACCCCGGCCTGCGACCCGGTGAACGAGCGCGCCTGCGCGCCCAGCGAGTCGATCGCCATCGCCACCAGTGCGTTGGAGATCCGCTCGCCGGAGGTGAGCAGCATGTCCATCTCACGGGCGGGCGGTGCCGGACTCACCTGTTTGGCGAGATCGAGCAGGTCGTCGGTGGTGTCACCCATCGCCGAGCAGACCACGACGACGTCGTTGCCCTGCTTCTTGGTCTCGACGATCCGCTCGGCGACGCGACGGATCCGCTCGGCATCGGAGACCGAGGATCCGCCGTACTTCTGCACGACGAGCGCCACTGAACAAGCCTTTCAACCGCGGGGAAGATCCCAACAAGGATAAGGGCTGCGCGCACCTGGTTTTTCCCGCCGGTCATCGGCCCCCTGTGATCAGGGCACTCCCAGGAAAGCGAACGGGTCGGCCTGCTCGAATCGCGCGGAGGCGTCGCCGGCGTAGATCGTCTTCTCGCCCTCGCCGAGCGGCAGCCGCTTGGTGGGCGCGCCGGGCGAGAGGTCGAGGTTGTCCAGTTCGACCCAGAACGTGTTCGGCGAGAGCGCGGACTCGAAGAAGTAGCGCAGGGCCTTGTGGTCGATGACCGTGCGCCACCGGGTGGTCGAGATGTTCGGTTCGTCGGCGGTGGCAATCCCGTAGGGCACCGACGCGTTGCGCACGACGCTGAACACGGTCGCGGCCGCCAGCAGCGGGTCGTCGGTCTTGGGCACGGTGTTGATGTAGAACGACGCCCGCACGAACCGGTCGGCGGCGCGGTTGGTGCCCGGCAGCATGACCGTGCCGCCGATGTCCTTCCAGTACTCGGTGATCGCCAGCTGTTTGTCGAAGGTCGGCGAGTTGGTCATCACCTGGTACTGCCTGCCGTGATGGATGGTCTGTTCGCCGTCGATGTACTCGATGATCGCGCTGTCGCCGGTGCGGTCCGACATCGCCAGGTGCAGCGTCGCCATCCGGCCCTCGCCCGGCACCTCGGTGGTGGCGACCCGCAGCGGCGTCGCGCGCAGCGCCTGCACCGCCTCGGCGACGGTGGCGAAGTTGTCCAGCACGTACTGACCCCACAGCGCCAACGAGACCGCGGGCCCGTCGGCGGTCGCGGCGGGGTACTGCGATTCGGCCAGCCACAGCAGGTTCACCGCAAGCCCGGCCTCGTTCAGCCCGTCGGTCGTGCAGATGTCGTAGCCGGTGGCGACGACGCTGCCGTACTTCGACGTCCACTGCGCGGAGTTCGCACCGGCCTGGCCGGTTCGCTGGACACCGCGCGGCAGCGCCCACAGATTGGTCGCGATCTCGGCCTTCCAGTCCATCGAGCGGCCGGTGACGATGCGGTCAGAGGTACCTAGATAAACGACGCGGGTGCACACGATAAGTCACCTTATGCGTCCGGTCAGGCGTCGCAAGCAGTTGCCAACTCGGAGAGCCTGCGCTGCAGCTGATCGTCGAGCGCCGACATCTCGTAGACGATCTGCGGGGTCGGGGCGCCGGGCGCCTGGGCGTCGGCCTCCGCCCGCAGTTCCGGCAACTTGCGGACGAAGGCGCCCGCCAGATCCGCCGCGTCGATCGCGGTGAACCGCAGTTCCGGGGCGTCGATCTTGCGGGCGCGCTCGGCCAGACCGTCGGCCCACTGCCGGTAGGCGAGCTCGTCGGCAGCCGTCGGCAGTCCCTCTTCGCCCTCCCCCTTCTCGCGGATCAGGTCGCCCTGTTCGGAATTGAACTCCAGCAGGTCGCGCACCGGACCGCATTCGGCGGGGGGTTTCTGCAGCTGGGTGTAGACCAGCGCCACGATCGCCACCACGACGACACCGATCGCGATCCACCACCGCCGGTCGAGCCTTCTCACCGCTCGAACTCTAGCCAGCACTCGATTCGTTACGTGCGCGCAACATGATGAGGCGGTCCACGTAACAGAAACATCGGTTACTGGCAGTGAACGGCTCCGCGGCGGGGCCGCCTCACTCCAGGAGATGGTTGATGGATAGAGGAACCACGGCGTTCATGCTGTGTTGCATCATCGCGCTCACGCTGATGATCCCCGGGCTCGCGCTTTTCTACGGCGGCATGGTGTCGGTGAAGAGCTCGATCAACATGATGATGATGACCTTCGGCGCCGCGGCGCTGGTCGGCGTCCTCTGGGTGCTGTTCGGCTTCTCGATGGTGTTCGGCACCTCCTACGGCGGATTCATCGGCAGCTTCACCGAATTCGACGGGCTGACCGATCTCACCGAGGCGATGACGACCGTCGACGGCCTGCCGATCAGTTTGTTCGCGTTGTTCCAGGCGTTGTTCGCGGCCATCACAGTCGCGCTGGTGTCAGGTGCGGCCGCCGACCGGATGAAGTTCAGCGCGTGGATGGTGTTCGCCGGGCTGTGGGCGGTGCTGGTCTACTTCCCCGCCGCGCACTGGGTGTTCGCGTTCGACGGTGTGGTGACCGAGGATTCGGTCGGCGGCTGGATCGCCAACAAGCTCGGCGCACTGGACTTCGCGGGTGGCACCGCCGTGCACATCAACGCCGGGGCCGCGGCGCTGGCCGTGGCGATCGTGCTGGGCCGCTCCGCCCTGTTCGGCAGCCGCAAACCGCACAACGTGCCGCTGACGCTGCTCGGCGCCGGCCTGCTGTGGGCGGGCTGGTACGCGTTCAACGGCGGTTCGGCGCTGGCCGCGGGCACCGCGGCGTCCATCGTGATGGTGACGACGTTCGTCGCGACCTGCTCGGCGACGCTGGCCTGGCTGGCGGTCGAGAAGTTCAAGACCGGTCACGTCACCGGCGTCGGCGCGGCCTCGGGCGCCATCACCGGCCTGGTCGCGATCACCCCCGCCTGCGGTTCGGTCACCCCGGTCGGCGCGATCTGCGTGGGCGCGATCGCCGGTGCCATCTGCGTGTACGCGGTCGGCCTCAAGGACCGCTTCGGGTACGACGACAGCCTCGACGTGGTCGGCGTGCACCTGGTCGGCGGCCTGATCGGCACCCTGCTGATCGGCTTCTTCGCCAGCGAGACGATGCCCGGCGCCACCAATGGACTGTTCTACGGCGGCGGCATCGAGCAGTTGTGGAAGCAGGCCGTCGCCGCGGGCGCGGTGATGCTGTACTCGTTCGTCGTCGCCTACCTCATCGCCCTCGCGATCAAGAAGACGATGGGCATCCGGATCTCCCCCGACGAGGAGGAGACCGGTATCGACGCCAAGTTCCACCGCGACTCGGCGTACGCGCTGCAGCCCGAGCCCGCCTGATCCGGACCCCGGCCGGCGCGGATGCCTCTGGCCCGCGCCGGCTGGCCCGTTTCCATCGAGTTTCCCTACAGGATACGAAGATTCACCACAGAAGACAGGTTGTGCTGGAATGTCTCACGATCTCGCGACCCTGGCCGAGCAGTCAGGGACCAAGTTCATCCTCGCGTTGTTCGTCGACCTACGCGGAAAGCCCTGCGCCAAGCTGGTTCCCGTCGAGGCGGTCGACCTGCTCGCCACCGAGGGCGTCGGCTTCGCCGGCTACGCCGTCGGCGCGATGGGCCAGGAGCCCAAAGACCCTGACCTGATGGCGATTCCGGACCCCGCGTCGTTCACGCCGGTCCCGTTCATCAAGGACGGCCTGGCGATCGTGCACTGCGATCCGCACGTCGAGGGCGCGCCGTGGCCGTACGCACCGCGGGTCATCCTCAAGACGCTGATCCAGCAGGCCGCCGACGCCGGGTTCGAACCGTGGGTGGGCGCCGAGGTGGAGTACTTCCTGCTGCGCCGCACCGCCGACGGCGGGCTGTGCACGGCCGACGCCCACGACACCGCCGCCCAGCCCTGCTACGACGCGCGCGGCGTCACCCGGATGTATGACCACCTGACCGCGATCTCGACCGCGATGAACTCGCTCGGCTGGTCGAACTACGCCAACGACCACGAGGACGGAAACGGCCAGTTCGAGCAGAACTTCCAGTTCGCCGACGCGCTCACCACCGCCGACCGCGTCGTCACGCTGCGGTATCTGCTGTCGACGATCGCCGCCGAACGCGGCATGGTCGCCACGTTCATGCCCAAGCCGTTCACCGACCGCACCGGCAGCGGACTGCATCTGCACCTGTCGCTGACCAGCGCCGGCACCCCGGTGTTCCCGTCGGAAACCGACGACCGCGGGCTCGGCCTTTCGGAGACCGCGTACGCGTTCCTCGGCGGCATCCTCGAGCACGCGTGCGCCCTGCAGGCGGTCGTCGCGCCGACGGTCAACTCCTACAAGCGGACTCGCGCCACCGCGACCGCCTCGGGAGCGTCGTGGTCGCCGAACACCCCGAGCTACGGCGGCAACGACCGCACCCACTACATCCGCGTGCCCGACGCCCAGCGCATCGAGCTGCGCGGCGGCGACGGCTCGGCCAACCCCTACCTCGCGATCGCCGCGGCTCTCGGTGCGGGGCTCGACGGGATCAAGCGCAGCGCGGACCCCGGAGATATTGGCGCGCAACATCGTTCGCCACTGCCCGCGACACTGCTGCATGCGATCGACGAACTCGAGGGCGATCCCGTCGTCACCGGTGTGCTCGACGCCGCAGGCGAGGGCGTGGCCGCCTACTTCGCGAACCTCAAACGCGACGAGTTCTTCGCCTACCACAGTGCGGTGACCGCGTGGGAGATCGACAACTACCTGACCGCCTTCTGAGAAAGGACCGGCACGATATGTGCGGAATCGTGGGCCTGCACCTGCGAAACCCCGACCTGTACCCCCGGCTGGGTGAACTGCTCACCGGCATGCTCTGCGAAATGGGCGACCGCGGTTCGGATTCGGCCGGGGTGGCCGTGTATGGCGACCCCACATTGTCACCGCCGGGACACGGCTGCGTCTCGGTGCTCGAGGCCGAACCGACCGCCGAGGCGATCGGCCTCGACGTCGCCGTCAGCCGCCACGACGAGACGTTCCTGGTGACGGGCGACATCAATTCCGAGACCCTGCTGGCCGCCGTGCGCGCGGCGTACCCCGGCGCACTGATCGCCGGCTTCGGGGCCGACCTCGCGGTGCTCAAGGGCGTCGGCCACCCGCGCGTGCTGACCGAGAACTGGGGTCTGGCCGACGTGCAGGGCTGGCAGGGCGTCGGGCACACCCGGATGGCCACCGAGTCGGCCGTCACACCCGCGGGCTGCCATCCCTACGCGGTCGGGCCCGAACAGTGCATGGTGCACAACGGGTCGTTCGCCAACCACGCCACCATCAGGCGCGAATTACGCGCGGCCGGAGTCCGTTTCGACAGCGAGAACGACACCGAGGTGGGCGCGCGGTTCATCGCGCACCAGCTGGCGCAGGGCCGCGACGTCGAATCCGCGCTCAAGGAGCTGTGCGCGGTGTTCGACGGGTTCTACACGCTGCTGGTGTCCAACCGCGATTCGTTCGCGGTGGTGCGCGACGCGATCGCTTGCAAACCCGCGGTGATCGCCGAGACCGCCGACTGGGTGGCGATGGCCAGCGAGTACCGCGCGCTGGCCGGCCTGCCCGGCGTCGGCGCGGCCAAGATCTGGGAGCCCGAACCGGAGGTGGTGTACGCATGGACACGGTAGTGGCTTACGACCTGGCCGCCACGCCGCTTCGCGAGGTCAACACCGCCCTGCACGCGCCCGGCCTGTCCGGTGAATTCGTGATCACCAATCCCGCTGGCGCACACAACGTCGCGGTCGGCCTCAACGCACCGGTGCGCGTGACGATCGACGGGCACGTCGGCTACTACGCCGCCGGGATGAACCAGCGCGCCGAGGTCACCGTCAACGGCAACGCGGGCACCGGCGTCGCGGAGAACATGATGAGCGGCGTGGTCTGGGTCAAGGGCAACGCCTCGCAGTCGGCGGGCGCCACCGCGCACGGCGGGCTGCTGGTTATCGAGGGTGACGCGGCCGCGCGCTGCGGCATCTCCATGAAGGGCGTCGACATCGTGGTCGGCGGCAACATCGGACACATGAGCGCGTTCATGGCGCAGGCCGGCCGCCTGGTCGTGCGCGGCGATGCCGGGGAGGCACTCGGCGACTCGATCTACGAGGCCCGGCTCTACGTCCGCGGTGACGTCGCATCGCTGGGCGCCGACTGCGTGCCCAAGCCGATGCGCGCCGAGCACCACGCCGAGTTGCGGAAACTGTTGTCATCGGCAGGCTTTCACGACGACGACACCGCCGACTACACCCGCTACGGCTCGGCGCGCTCCCTCTACCACTTCCACACCGACAACGCTGCGAGCTACTGATGACCAACTGGGCACTACGCGAATCCGCCACCTTCGACCGCTCCACGATCGCCGCGATCCAGCGGGCCGCCGACACCGGCATCTACGACATCCGCGGCTGGGGCGCCAAACGGCCGCTGCCGCATTTCGACGATCTGCTGTTCCTCGGCGCGTCGATGTCGCGCTATCCGCTGGAGGGCTACCGCGAGCGCTGCGACACCGACGTCGTCCTGGGTGACCGGCACGCCAAACACCCGCTGCACCTGGACATCCCGGTCACCATCGCCGGGATGTCGTTCGGCGCGCTGTCCGGCCCGGCCAAGGAGGCGCTCGGCCGCGGCGCCAGCGAGGTCGGCACGTCGACGACCACCGGCGACGGCGGCATGACGCCCGAGGAGCGCGGCCAGAGCAAGTACCTGGTCTACCAGTACCTCCCGTCGCGCTACGGGATGAACCCCGACGACCTGCGCAAGGCCGACGCGATCGAGGTGGTGCTCGGTCAGGGCGCCAAACCGGGCGGCGGCGGAATGCTGCTGGGCCAGAAGATCTCTCCGCGCGTGGCCGGGATGCGCACGCTGCCCGAGGGCATCGACCAGCGCTCGGCCTGCCGGCACCCGGACTGGACCGGCCCCGACGACCTGACCATCAAGATCAACGAGTTGCGGGAGATCACCGACTGGGAGAAGCCGATCTACGTCAAGGTCGGCGCCACCCGCACGTACTACGACGTCAAGCTCGCGGTGCACGCGGGCGCCGACGTGGTGGTGGTCGACGGCATGCAGGGCGGCACCGCTGCCACGCAGGAGGTGTTCATCGAGCACGTCGGCATCCCGACGCTCGCCGCGGTGCCGGAGGCGGTGCAGGCGCTGCAGGAACTGGGGGTGCACCGGGCCAGGGCGAGCGGAGCTGGCGGAGCGACGGGGAATAACGGAGTGCAATTGATTGTGAGCGGCGGCATCCGGACCGGGGCCGACGTGGCCAAGGCACTGGCGTTGGGCGCCGATGCCGTGGCGATCGGCACGGCGGCGCTGATCGCATTGGGCGACAACCATCCTCGCTACGCCGCCGAATACGAGAAGCTGGGCAGCGCCGCGGGATTCTTCGACGACTTCCAGGACGGTAGGGACCCGGCGGGGATCAGCACACAGGATCCGGACCTGGCGGCGCGGTTCGACCCGATCGAGGGTGGCCGCCGCCTCGCCAACTACCTGCGCGTATTGACGATGGAGGCGCAGACCATCGCCCGCGCCTGCGGCAAGGCGCACGTCTGCCACCTCGAACCCGAGGACCTCGTCGCGGTGACGATCGAGGCGGCGGCGATGGCGCGGGTGCCGCTGGCCGGCACGACCTGGATCCCGGGCTCGTGACCACGGCGGACGTCGTCATCGTCGGCGGCGGGCTCGAGGGCACCGCCGCGGCGTGGGCGCTGAGCCAGCGCGGCATCACCGATGTCGTTGTGCTGGAACGCAACACCGTCGGCTCCGGGATGACCGGCAAGTCCAGCGGCATCGTGCGCTGCCACTACGGCGTCAGCTCGCTGGCGGCGATGGCCACCGTCGGGCTCGAGGTATTCGAGAAAGCCGAGGAAATCTTCGGCGACGACATCGGGTTCCGGCAGACCGGCTACGTCGTCGGCGTCGGCCCAAAGGACGTCGACGCGCTGCGTAAAAGCCTTGCCGCGCAACGGTCCGTCGGGGTGCAGACCGAGGAGATCGACGCCGCCGAGGTGGCGCGGATGTGGCCGTGGGCGGACCTGTCACCGTTCGCGGCGTTCGGTTGGGAGCCCCGCGGCGGCTACGGCGACGCCTATCAGACCGCGCAGGCGTTCGCGGCGGCGGCGCGTGCCGCGGGCGTGCGGATCCGGCAGGGCGTGACCGCGACCGGACTCGTCGTCGACGGCGACCGGGTCACCGGCGTGCGCACCGCCGACGGCGACACGGTGTCCGCCAACACCGTCGTCGTCGCGACCGGCGTCTGGACCAAGCCGTTCCTCGAGCCGTACGGCGTCGACGTGCCGATCCGGGTGGTGCGCGAGCAGATCGTGCTGATCTCACCGGGTGTCGAGGTCGGTCCGGTCCCGGTGTTCTCCGACCTGGTCTCGCTGCAGTACATCCGGCCCGAACTCGGCGGCGAGATCCTGTTCGGCAACAGCGACCTGTCCGACGCCGAGGATGCCGACCCGGACCGCTACCTCAATCGCGCCACCGAGGCGTTCGTGGACCTGACCGTCGAGCGCGTCGGGACCCGGTTCCCGGGATTCACCGACGCGGCGATCACCAGCAGCTACGCCGGCTGCTACGACGCCACCCCGGACTGGAACCCGGTGATCAGCAGGGCCGGCGTCGACGGGCTCGTGGTCGCGGCCGGCTTCAGCGGCCACGGCTTCAAGATCGCGCCCGCGGTCGGCCGGCTGATCGCCGATCTGGTGGTCGACGGGCGCAGCAGCGACCCGCGGATCCCCGAGACCGACTTCCGACTGTCCCGGTTCGCCGAGGGCGATCTGCTGACCAGCCCGTACCCGTACGTGGGCGCGGGACAGATGCGATGATTCCTGTCAGGAAACATGTCTGACGTCCCACTGCTCCGGAACAGGTCCGGCACCGCCCGCGACCGCGACCCGCAGGCCCCCGTCGAGGAACTCGAGATCGAGGCGGCCATCGGGCGCAACGTGCGTCAACTGCGCCTGCAACAGGGGTTGACGGTCTCGGAGATGGCCGCGCGCATCGGCATCTCCAAGGCGATGATGAGCAAGATCGAGAACGCGCAGACGTCGTGCAGCCTGAGCACGCTCGCGCTGCTGGCGACCGGGTTCGACGTGCCGGTGACCAGCCTGTTCCGCGGCGCCGACGTCGAGCGGCCGGCGGCGTTCGTCAAGGCAGGCACCGGCGCGCGCATCGCCCGCAACGGCACCCGCGAGGGCCACGAGTACGAGCTGCTGGGGTCGCTGCGCGGCGAGCACAAGCGCCTCGAGTGCCTGCGGGTGACGCTGTCGGAGAAGAGCCAGACCTATCCGCTGTTCCAGCATCCCGGCACGGAGTTCATCTTCATGCTCGAGGGCGTCATGGACTACAGCCACAGCCGGTCGGTGTATCGGCTCTACCCCGGCGACTCGCTGCAGTTCGACGGCGAGGGCGCGCACGGGCCGGTGGATCTGGTGGAGCTGCCGATCCGTTTCCTGTCGGTGATCGCGTTCCCGGACTCCGCCGTCTGACCGCATTTTGTGGCGCGCGCGGGTGCGGAGTACAGTCGTTCGGGTGCAGCGGGTGCTCCTTCTCGGCAGCCGCGACGGGGTCTGACCAGACCGGCTTCCCGTCGCGGGTGTTCGCGATGCGCCGGTCGAGTCCCGTCTAGAACTCCCGGAGCAATCACCGTGACTACTTTTTCGAAATCCACGCCGGACTCCCCCGACGCCTTCAGTTGGAACTCGGGAGCCCGTCAGATCACCAAACCGGCCGGTCCGCCCCACCCCGGGCAGCCGGCATGGAACACCCAGCGCGCGTCGGCGATGCCGGTCAGCCGCTACCGCAGTTTCGCCGCCGAGGTCGAGAACATCACGCTGCCCGACCGCACCTGGCCGGACAAGGTCATCGACACCGCGCCGATGTGGTGCGCCGTCGACCTGCGCGACGGCAACCAGGCGCTGATCGACCCGATGAGCCCGGCGCGCAAGCGCCGCATGTTCGACCTGCTGGTCCGCATGGGCTACAAGGAGATCGAGGTCGGTTTCCCGTCGGCCAGCCAGACCGACTTCGACTTCGTCCGCGAGATCATCACCACCGGTGCGATTCCCGACGACGTCACGATCCAGGTGCTCACGCAGTGCCGCCCGGAGCTGATCGAGCGCACCTTCGAGGCCTGTGCGGGCGCCCCGCGCGCGATCGTGCACTTCTACAACTCGACGTCGATCCTGCAGCGTCGCGTGGTGTTCCGCGCCGACCGCGACGCGGTCAAAAAGATCGCCACCGACGGTGCCCGCATGTGCGTCGAGGAAGCCGCAAAGTATCCGGATACGTTGTGGCGCTTCGAGTATTCGCCGGAGTCCTACACCGGAACCGAGCTGGAGTACGCCGTCGACGTGTGCAACGCGGTCGCCGACGTCATCAAGCCCACCCCCGAGGCGCCGCTGATCGTCAACCTCCCCGCGACCGTCGAGATGGCCACCCCCAACGTCTACGCCGACTCGATCGAGTGGATGCACCGGCACCTGAGCCCCCGCGACAGCATCATCCTGAGCCTGCACCCGCACAACGATCGCGGAACCGCCGTCGCCGCAGCGGAATTGGGCTATCAGGCCGGCGCCGACCGGATCGAGGGCTGCCTGTTCGGCAACGGCGAGCGCACCGGCAACGTCTGCCTGGTGACGCTGGGCATGAACATGTTCTCCCGCGGCGTCGACCCGCAGATCGACTTCTCCAACATCGACGAGATCCGGCGCACGGTCGAGTACTGCAACCAGCTGCCGGTACACGAACGCCACCCGTACGGCGGCGATCTCGTCTACACCGCGTTCTCCGGCAGCCACCAGGACGCGATCAACAAGGGCCTGGACGCGATGAAGGTCGCCGCCGACGAGGCCGACGCGGACGTTGATGACCTCCTGTGGCAAGTCCCTTACCTGCCGATCGACCCCAAGGACGTCGGCCGCACCTACGAGGCCGTCATCCGGGTGAACTCGCAGTCCGGCAAGGGCGGCGTGGCCTACATCATGAAGGCCGACCACGGTCTGGTGCTGCCGCGGCGGCTGCAGATCGAGTTCAGCCAGGCGATCCAGAAGATCACCGACGGTGAGGGCGGCGAGGTCTCCCCGAAGGAGATGTGGGACGTCTTCGCCGAGGAGTACCTGGCCCCGGTGCGTCCGCTCGAGCGGATCCGGCAGAAGGTGACCGCCGCCGAGGTCGACGGCGGCACCGACACCATCGAGGCGGTCGTGAAGGTCGACGGCGTCGAGCGCGAGATCGTCGGCGCCGGCAACGGCCCGCTCGCGGCGTTCGTCGACGCGCTGGGCGCGATCGGCTACGACGTCTCGGTGCTCGACTACTCCGAACACGCGCTGTCGGCGGGCGAGGAGGCGCAGGCCGCGGCCTACGTCGAGACGTCGATCGGCGGAAAGACCGTGTGGGGCGTGGGAATTGCGACGTCGATCACCACTGCGTCATTGCGCGCGGTGGTGTCGGCGGTCAACCGCGCCGCACGCTGAACGAGGAGACGGTCAGCAGCTGGTCCACAAGACCGGCGGCATCGGTCGACGATGAGGCCGTCCCAGCCCACCCCCGTTGGGCGGCTTGCTGATTTCGTCCATCCTCTCCGGCGCCGTGGTGAAGCCGGCGGTCTCGAACATGAGCGCCGACGGCTTCGCCACGGCCCGGCTGGAATCAGAACAGCGCGTACTGATCGCCGGCGAGCGTGGTGTCGGTGAACTCCTCGATGCCGGTGCCGCCGACCACCCCGTCGAGCAGACGCAGCAGGTCCTCGTCGGCCAGCAGCGGCACCCCGAGTTCGGCGGCGTGGAAACCCTTGCCCTGCTCGGGCCGACTCTCGTTGCAGACCACCAGCGACGTCTCGACGTCGACGATGTCGGTGTAGGCCAGCCCCGCGTGCAGGATCCGCTCGATGAGCTCCTCGTGCGTGCGTTTGACCTCCGCCGACAGCGCCACCCGCATGCCCTGCACCAGCGGCCGGCCCGCGATGAACCGGCCCGGGTTCAGGTACGCGCAGGGCAGCCGCGACGCGACCGCCTTGAGCGGGCGCAGCTCGTCGTGGGTGACCAGGCCGTTCGGCCACGTCCGCCGCGTCACCGGATGCACCGGCAGCCACACCTTGCGTTCACGGGCGCGCACCAGCACCGGCTTGAGGATCTGCGCCAGCACCAGCGCGTCGTCGAGCGCGTCGTGCGGCTTCATCTGGTCCACGCCCCAGTGCGCGGCCAGCGTCTCCAGCCGCAGGTTCTCGGTCCCGAGGTCCAGCCTGCGGGCCAGTTCGACGGTGCACATCACGGTGTCGGTGGGCAACTGCCGGTTCACCAATTCGGCCTCGGCCGCCAGGAACGAATAGTCGAAACCGACGTTGTGCGCGACCAGGGTGCGCCCGTCGAGCAGTTCGACGAGGTGGTCGACGATGTCGGCGAACGTGGGCTGCCCGTCGAGCATCTCCGCAGTGAGGCCGTGCACGTGGGTCGGTCCGGGGTCCACGCCGGGATTGAGCAGGCTGTAGAGGCTGTGCTCGACGTTGCCGTCGTCCCCGAGCGCCAGCGCGGCGATGCTGACGATGCGGGCCTGCCCGGGCCGGAAACCCGAGGTCTCGACGTCCACGACCGCCCAGCCCGCCCCGGCGTCCTCCGCCGGCCGGCCCCAGGACGGGGTGAGCCGGCGACATCCGGGCTGGATCTGGCTCACCTCGTCAGGATGGCACGGTGGTGTGACAAAGCCGGGACCTCGCCGAATCGCCTGCCAGCGTGTCGGCTACCTAAACTGCCGGGGATGGTCACCACTCGAGCACGGGTCGCTCTCGCCGCGGGCGCGGGCGCGCGCTGGGCGTCGCGGGTCACCGGTCGCGGCGCGGGCGCGATGATCGGCGGCCTGGTCGCGCTGGCGCTGGACAAGTCGCTGCTGCGCCAGCTCGGCGGGGGCCGTCGCACCGTGGTGGTCACCGGCACCAACGGCAAGTCGACGACGACGCGGATGGTGGCGGCCGCGCTGCGCACGGTCGGTCCGGTCGCCACCAACGACACCGGCGCCAACATGGACGCGGGCCTGGTCGCGGCGCTCGCGGGCGCCAGGACCGCGCCGCTGGCCGCGCTCGAGGTCGACGAGATGCACGTGCCGCACGTGGCCGACGCGGTCGACCCGCAGGTGGTCGTGCTGCTGAACCTGTCGCGCGACCAGCTGGACCGCGTCGGCGAGATCAACCACATCGAGCGCACGCTGCGCGGCGGCCTGGCTCGACACCCGTCGGCCGTGGTGGTCGCCAACTGTGACGACGTGCTGATGACGTCGGCCGCCTACGACAGCCCGCACGTGGTGTGGGTGGCCGCCGGGGGCAGCTGGGCCAACGACTCGGTGAGCTGCCCCCGCTCCGGGGAGATCATCGTGCGCGACGGGCGCGACTGGCACTCGACGGGAACCGACTTCAAGAGGCCCAGCCCGCAGTGGTGGTTCGACGACACGAACATCTATGGGCCGGACGGTCTTTCGCTGCCGATGACGCTGGCGCTGCCCGGCACCGTCAACCGCGGCAATGCGACGCAGGCGGTGGCGGCGGCGGTGACCATGGGTGCGGACCCGGTGGCCGCGGTCGCGGCGGTGTCCGCGGTCGACGAGGTCGCAGGCCGGTACCGCACGGTGCGGCTGGGCGAGCACACCGTGCGGGTGCTGCTGGCGAAGAACCCCGCCGGTTGGCAGGAGGCGCTGTCGATGGTCGACAAACACGGTGCGGGCGTGGTGATCTCGGTCAACGGCCAGGTGCCCGACGGTGAAGACCTGTCGTGGCTGTGGGATGTGCGCTTCGAGCATTTCGAGGACACCCAGGTGGTGGCGGCCGGCGAGCGCGGCACCGACCTCGCGGTCCGGTTGGGTTACGCCGGCGTCGAGCACACGCTGGTGCACGACACGATCGCGGCGATCGCGTCCTGCCCGCCCGGACACGTCGAGGTGATCGCGAACTACACCGCGTTCCTGCAACTCAACCGCGCACTGGAACGGCGGGGCAACCATGGCTGAGTCGACGGTACGGATCGGTTTGGTGCTGCCCGACGTGATGGGCACCTACGGCGACGGCGGCAACTCGCTGGTGTTGCGGCAACGGTTGCGGCTGAGGGGAATCGACGCCGAGGTCGTCGAGATCACGCTCGACGACCCGGTGCCCGCCGAGCTCGATCTGTACACGCTCGGCGGCGCGGAGGACTACGCGCAGCGGCTGGCGACCAAGCACCTGCTGCGGTATCCGGGACTGCAGCAGGCGGCGGGCCGCGGCGCGCCGGTGCTGGCGATCTGCGCCGCCATCCAGGTGCTCGGCCACTGGTACGAGACGTCGTCGCGGGAACGCGTCGACGGGGTGGGGCTGCTCGACGTCACGACCTCGCCGCAGGAGGAGCGCACGATCGGCGAGGTGGTGTCCGAGCCGCTGCTGCCCGGACTGTCCGAACGGCTGACCGGTTTCGAAAACCACCGCGGCGGAACGATTCTCGGTGCTGACGCGGCACCGCTGGCCAAGGTCGTCAGCGGCGCGGGCAACCGGGCGGGCGACGGGTTCGACGGCGCGGTGCAGGGCAGCGTCGTCGCGACCTATCTGCACGGCCCGTGCCTGGCCCGCAATCCGCAGCTGGCCGACCACCTGTTGGGCCAGGTCGTCGGGGAACTGGCGCCGCTGCCGCTCGACGAGGTGGACCTGCTGCGCCGCGAACGCCTGGCCGCCCCGCGCCGGGTCTGATCACGCGCCTCCCGGGAGTCGCAGCGATGTCCTAGGCGACGAGACTCCGCTTGAACCGCTGCATGTCGTCGAAATCGAGATTGCACCCGCGCGCGATCAGTGCCGCCTCGACCCGAGCGATCACATCGTCGGGGCTGTCCTCGACGATCACCCGGATGACGATCCACCCGAGCGCCTCCAACATTCGCAGTCTCGCGATGTCCTTGACGTACTGCTGCCGGTTCTTGCGGTGGTGATCACCGTCGTACTCGACGGCGACCTGATAATCCCGCCATCCCATGTCCAGCCAAGCGACCGGCCGACTGCCGACGACGACGGGGATCTGGGTTTCCACAGACGGTAGACCGGCGTCGTGCAACCACAGTCGAACTCGAGATTCCGGTATGGAGGCGGCGCCGCCGTCGACGAGCGGAAGCAACTCGTACAGACGCGCCAAGCCGGGGGCTTTCGGGTGCCGCTGACCGAGTTGCGCAACCTCGTCGACGTCGTAGCGCTGATTCCACATGAGCGCGTCCAGCCGGGCTAACGCCTCCGCGCGTTGCAGCCGGCGACCCATGTCGAACGCGGTTCGGACGCGCGACGTCACCGGCAGCCCGCCGATCGTGGTGATCTCGTCGCTGCCGACCGCATCACCGCGGGGAATGAGGCCCGGCTGCGGACGCATGCGCACGCCGACGAGTTCGATCGGCTGCGACGGATCGACCCACGGAGCGCCGTGCAGAGCGGATGCCGCAACTCCCGCGACCACGCCCCTGCGCCGTGACGCCAACCATGCCGCGATCGCCCGATCCCGCAGCGACAATTCCACCCCATCAGGGGCATAGACTCCGCGGAAGACCGGCCGGTAGCACCGCTTCAGTTCGTGGCGGGTCACGCGTCCCGAGGCGAGCGCCTCACTGCCGATGAAGATCTCAGTCATACCGGCATCGTGCACCCGACCACCGACACGTCAGGCTTACAACCCCAAGTCGCGCAGGAACTCCGGCTTGTAGGTCTCGAGGAACATGTATTGCGGTGGCGGCGGCGTGGTCTCGGGCGCATCGTCGGGCACCTCGCGGCCCGTCGTCGGGTCCACCCACTCCTGGCTTGCGGCGTCCCACCGGCTCACGCTGAACTGCGCGTCGACGTGGTCGTCGGCGACCAGCGCGCGCACCGTGCGTTCGGCTTCCTGCGCATCGGCCAGGGTGTGGGTGTAGAGCTGGATGCGGTCGCCGTCGCGGGTGACCGTGACCTGCGAGCCCAGCCGTTTGCGGGCGTCGTCGTCGAGGTCGAGGGTGCGCACCTTGTCCCAGAACGACAGGGCGGCGCCGAGTTCGACCTCGACCTTGAACTCCTCACCCGGCATACATGCCCTCCTCAGGCCATCGCGCGCCGGCCCGCAAGCGCGCGGCCCAGCGTCAGTTCGTCGGCGAACTCCAGGTCGCCGCCCATCGGCAGACCGGAGGCGATCCGCGTCACGGTCAGCCCCGGGATGTCGCGCAGCATGCGCACCAGGTACGTGGCGGTGGCCTCGCCCTCGGTGTTCGGATCGGTCGCGATGATCACCTCGGCGACGTCGACCCCGTCGACCCGCTCGCCGATCCTGTTGAGCAGCTCCCGAATTCGCAGTTGTTCAGGCCCGACCCCCGACAGCGGGTCCAGCGCGCCGCCGAGCACGTGATAGCGGCCGCGGAACTCGCGGGTGCGCTCGACGGCCTGCACGTCCTTGGGTTCCTCGACGACGCACACCAGCGACGCGTCGCGGCGCGGGTCGGAGCAGATGCGGCAGCGGTCGTCGTCGGAGACGTTGCCGCACACCGCGCAGAACTTCACACCGTCGCGCACCTTGTTCAGCACGGCGGTCAGCCGGTCGATGTCGGGCGGCTCCACCGACAGCAGGTGAAAGGCGATCCGCTGCGCGCTCTTGGGCCCGATACCGGGCAGCTTGCCGAGCTCGTCGATCAGATCCTGGACAGGTCCCTCGAACAATTACATTCCCGGCAGACCGAGATTGCCCATGCCGCTGGCCAGCGGGCCGAGCCGGTCGTGGGCCAGGATGGTGACCTGCTTGGCGGCGTCGCCGATCGCGCCGACCACCAGATCCTGCAGCGTCTCGACGTCGTCGGGGTCGACGACCTTGGGGTCGATCGACACCGCGACCACCTCACCGCTGCCCTTCATGGTCACCTGCACCAGGCCGCCGCCGGCCTGGCCGTGCACCTCGGCGTTGGCCAGCGCCTCCTGCGCCTCCATCAGTTGCTGCTGAACCTGCTGCGCCTGAGCGAGCAGCGCGGACATGTCGGGTTGGCCTCCGGGTTGCATGACTGGTCCCCTTGCGTGTTCGTTGCGGTCCGGTATCGACTTGGTCTCGCCTCACCCGCTCGCGGCGGTTTGGTCTTTCAGCCTAGTCGCGATTGCCGCTACGGTGACGCCCGTGCTCGCCCGCCTGCGTGTCGGCCATTTCCTGGTCGCCGGTCTGCTCGTCGTCGCCTCGACCCTCGTCGTCCCCGCGACAGAAGCCGGGGCCGCGCCGAACAGCATCGCGGGCAAGATCGTGTTCCTCGATCCCGGCCACAACGGCGCCAACGACGCCTCGATCAGTAGGCAGGTACCGACCGGCCGCGGCGGCACCAAGGACTGCCAGGCCAGCGGCACCTCCACCGAGGACGGCTTCCCCGAACACACCTTCGCCTGGGACACCACGCTGCGGATCCGGCAGGCGCTGACCAATCTGGGCGTGCGCACCGCGATGTCGCGCGGCGACGACACCGGGCCCGGCCCCTGCGTCGACGAGCGCGCGGCGCTGGCCAACTCGGTGCGCCCCAACGCGATCGTCAGCATCCACGCCGACGGCGGTCCGCCGACCGGGCGCGGCTTCCACGTGCTGTACTCCTCGCCGCCGCTGAACGACGCGCAGGCCGGGCCCGCACCGCGGTTCGCCGCGATCATGCGCGACCAGTTGCAGGCCTCCGGGTTCGTGCCGTCGACCTACATCGGGTCGGGCGGGCTCAACCCGCGCTCGGACATCGCCGGGCTCAACCTCGCCCAGTACCCGTCGATCCTCGTCGAGTTGGGCAACATGAAGAACCCGGTGGACTCCGCGCTGATGAAGACGCCCGAGGGCAGGCAGAAGTACGCCGACGCGGTCGTGCGCGGGATCGCCGGTTTCCTGGGCGCCAGTTAGGCGCGAGTTAGGCGCTTTCGACCTGCGTCTTGAGGTTGTTGAGCACCTCGGCCTGGATCTTGCGCAGCCCGAGCGGGGCGAACGTCTTCTCGAAGAACCCGCCGATCCCGCCGGCGCCCTGCCAGGACGTCTTCACCGTGACCGTCGACCCCGGACCGGCGGGCGCGACGGTCCAGTTCGTGATCATCGACGAGTTCGCGTCCTTCTCGATGACCGTGTGACCCGCCACATCGACGGTCGCCTTGACGTCGCGCACCCGCGACTTGGTCGCCTGCAGCTTCCAGCCGGCGACGGTGCCCGCGCCCTGGCCGCCTTCGAACACCTTGTAGTCGCTGTAGTGCGACGACAGGATCTTCGGGCGCACGGTCGCGTAGTCGGCGACGGCCGCCAGCACGGTCTCCGGCGGCGCGTCGATCGTGACGGTGCTGGATGCGCTGACCTGTGCCATCTCCTGCAAGCTCCTTGTTAGACGGGGTTGTGCGGTCGCATCGGGTGCCACCGCGGACTAGCGTATATGCGTGTCTGTTGCCCGAACCGACGCACGTGCTGTTCAGGCCGCGGGCGTACAGCGGCTCGTGGACAGTTACCGTGCGATACCGCCGGATGCCACCGTCCGCCTGGCCAAACCGACCTCCAACCTGTTCCGCGCCCGCGCCGCGACCAGCGGCAAGGGCCTGGACGTCTCCGGGTTGACCGGGGTGCTGGCCGTCGACCCGGAGGCACGCACCGCCGACGTCGCCGGGATGTGCACCTACGAGGACCTGGTCGCCGCGACGCTGCCGTACGCGCTGAGCCCGCTGGTGGTGCCGCAGCTCAAGACGATCACGCTGGGCGGCGCCGTCACCGGACTGGGCATCGAGTCGGCCTCGTTCCGCAACGGGCTGCCGCACGAGTCGGTGCTGGAGATGGACATCCTCACCGGCACCGGCGAGGTGCTCACCGCGTCGCGTGACCAGCACCCCGACCTGTTCCGGGCGTTTCCCAATTCCTATGGCACGCTGGGCTACTCGGTCCGGCTGAAGATCGAGCTGGAACCGGTGAAGCCGTTTGTGGCGCTGCGCCACCTGCGTTTCCGCGATCTCGACGAACTCGTCGCGACGATGGACCGCATCGTGGACACAGGCGGGTACGACGGCACCCGCGTCGACTACCTCGACGGCGTGGTGTTCTCCGCCGACGAGAGCTACCTGACGCTCGGAATCCAGACCGCGACACCAGGACCCGTCAGCGACTACACCGGCCAGCAGATCTACTACCGCTCGATCCAGCACGACGGCGAGAACGAGAAGCACGACCGGCTCACCATTCACGACTACCTGTGGCGCTGGGACACCGACTGGTTCTGGTGTTCGCGCGCGTTCGGCGCGCAAGACCCGCGCATCCGGCGGTGGTGGCCACGGCGCCTGCGGCGCAGCAGCTTCTACTGGAAACTCATCGCCTACGACCAGCGCTTCAACATCGCCGACCGCATCGAGATCCGCAACGGCCGGCCGCCCCGCGAGCGCGTCGTGCAGGACATCGAGGTGCCGATCGCGCGGGTCCCCGAGTTCCTGCACTGGTTCCTCGACAACGTGCCGATCGAACCGATCTGGTTGTGCCCGTTGCGGCTTCGCGACAACAACGGCTGGCCGCTGTATCCGATCCGGCCCGACCACACCTACGTCAACGTCGGCTTCTGGTCGTCGGTGCCCGTCGGCCCCGACTGGCCGGCCGAGCAGGGCTACACCAACCGGCTCATCGAGGCCAAGGTCAGCGAACTCGACGGCCACAAATCGCTGTACTCCGACGCGTACTACGGCCGCGACGAGTTCGACCAGCTCTACGGAGGCGAAATCTACAAAACCGTAAAAAAGGCCTACGATCCAGATTCACGGCTTCTCGACCTGTATGCGAAGGCGGTGCAACGACGATGACCACATTCAAGGAACAGGGGACCCAGGCTCCCGCCAGGAAGTACACGCTCGCCGAGATCCTCGAGATTTTCGCGGGCGGCCGACTCCCCCTGCGGTTCTCGGCATACGACGGCAGCACGGCCGGCCCCGAGGACGCGCCGCTGGGCCTGGAGCTGTTGACCCCGCGCGGGACGACGTACCTCGCCACGGCGCCGGGTGATCTGGGGCTTGCACGCGCGTATGTGTCGGGTGACCTCGCCACGCACGGGGTGCATCCGGGCGATCCGTACGAGTTGCTGCGGGCGCTCGCGGACAAGATGGATTTCAAGCGTCCGCCCGCGCGGCTGCTGGCCAACATCGTGCGCTCGATCGGCATCGAGCACCTCAAGCCGATCGCGCCGCCGCCGCAGGAGGCGTTGCCGCGGTGGCGGCGGATCGCAGAAGGTCTGCGGCACAGCAAGACTCGTGACGCTGAGGCCATCCATCACCACTACGACGTGTCCAACACGTTCTACGAGTGGGTGCTCGGACCGTCGATGACCTACACCTGCGCGTGCTATCCCGACGCCGACGCCACGCTGGAGGAGGCGCAGGACAACAAGTACCGGTTGGTGTTCGAGAAGCTGCGCCTCAAGCCGGGCGACCGGCTGCTCGACGTCGGATGTGGCTGGGGTGGCATGGTCCGCTACGCCGCCAAGCACGGCGTCCGCGCGATCGGTGTGACGCTGTCCACGGAGCAGGCGGCGTGGGCGCAGAAGGCGATCGACGAGCAGGGCCTCGGTGACCTCGCCGAGGTGCGGCACGGGGACTATCGGGACGTGCGCGAGTCCGGCTTCGACGCGGTGTCGTCGATCGGCCTGACCGAGCACATCGGCGTGCACAACTACCCGGCGTACTTCGGCTTCCTGCGGTCCAAGCTGCGCACCGGCGGGCTGCTGCTCAACCACTGCATCACCCGCCCGGACAACAAGTCGGTGGCGGGTGCCGGCGGTTTCATCGACCGCTACGTGTTCCCCGACGGGGAGCTCACCGGGTCGGGCCGCATCATCACCGAGGCGCAGGACGCCGGCCTGGAGGTCGTGCACGAGGAGAACCTGCGTCACCACTACGCGCTGACCCTGCGCGACTGGTGCCGCAACCTGGTCGAGCACTGGGACGAGGCCGTCGCCGAGGTCGGCCTGCCGACCGCCAAGGTGTGGGGCCTGTACATGGCCGGCTCCCGGCTGGGCTTCGAGACCAATGTGGTTCAGCTGCACCAGGTTCTGGCGGTCAAGCTGGACAGCAACGGCAATGACGGCGGATTGCCGCTGCGGCCGTGGTGGACGGCGTAGGCCGCTAGCTGTCGATGCGGCGCGCGCCCAGCTCGGTCTGAAGGAGCTCCAGCGCGGCTTCCTCGGGGTCGCGGCGCGGGGTGTCGGAGGTGTCGGCGCTGGCCTCGGCCAGCATGTCCTCCTCGTCCTGGTCGCGCTGCGGCGGCGCCGCGTCGTCGCGGGGCGGCGGCTCGGCGGCGGGTGGGGGCGCGGCGCCCGTCTCGCAGCGGATCTTCCAGTTCACCCCGAGGGCGTCCTTGAGCGCTTCGCGGATGACGTCGGCGTTGCGTTGTTCGGAGAGCCGCTTGGCCAGTGGCGCCGACTCGTGGCTGAGCACCAGCGTGTCACCCTCGACGGCGCGCACGATCGCGCCGGAGAGCATGACCTCGGTGGTGCGGCTGCGTTCCCGGACCTTGTCGCGCACCGTCGACCACATGCTGCGCACGGCAGCGGCGTTCGGCTCGCCGGTGACCGCCGCGGGCGGCGGTGCGGTCACCACGGGGTCCGACGGCGGCCGTACCGGCGGCGGCGACGGCGGCTTGGGCTCGTCGGCCGGCTTGGTCTCGACCCGCGGCTCGGGTTTGGGCTCAGGTTTGGGCTCGGGGCGCGGCGGTGGCACGGGCTCGGGCGTCGGCGTGGGTGCCGGCTTGTCGGCGGTCTGGCTCCTGCGGGCGTACTGCTTGGGCGGCGCGCCCGGCTGCCCGACCGCCGCCTCACCCGCCGGGATCGACATCGCCAGCCGCGTCTCGATGCGCTCGACCCGTTGCAGCAGAGCGCTTTCCGTGTCGCTGGCCGAGGGCAGCAGCAGCCGTGCGCACACCACCTCGAGCAGCAGCCGCGGTGCGGTCGCGCCGCGCATCTCGCCCAGGCCGGCGTGCACGACTTCGGCGTAGCGGGTCAGCGTGGCGGTGCCGATGCGGGTCGCCTGCTCGCGCATCCGCTCGAGCACGTCCTCGGGTCCATCAACGACACCGCGCGCGGCGGCGTCGGGCACCGACTGCAGGATGATCAGGTCGCGGAACCGTTCCAGGAGGTCGGTCGCGAACCGGCGCGGGTCGTGGCCGGCGTCGATCACCGCCTCGACGACACCGAACAGCGAGGCGGCGTCGCCGGCCGCCAAGGCGTCGATCGCGTCGTCGATCAGCGCGACGTCCGTCGCACCCAGCAGCGCCAGCGCCCGCGCGTAACTGATGTGGTTGCCCGCTGTGCCTGATTCAGAGCCGGCCAGCAGCTGGTCGAGCACCGAGAGCGTGTCGCGCGGCGAGCCGCCGCCTGCACGGATCACCAGCGGGTACACGGCCTCGTCGACCGCGACGTCCTCCTGCGCGCAGATGCGTTCCAGCAGCGAACGCATGGTCCGCGGCGCCAGCAGCCGGAACGGGTAATGGTGGGTGCGCGACCGGATGGTCGGCAGCACCTTCTCGGGTTCGGTGGTCGCGAACACGAAGATCAGATGATCGGGCGGCTCCTCGACGATCTTGAGCAGCGCGTTGAAGCCGGCCGTGGTGACCATGTGCGCTTCGTCGACGATGAAGATGCGGTAGCGCGACTGCGCGGGCGCGTAGAAGGCGCGGTCGCGGAGTTCGCGGGTGTCGTCGACGCCGCCGTGGCTGGCCGCGTCGAGTTCGACGACGTCGACGTTGCCCGGCCCGTTGGGCGCCAGCGCCACGCACGAGTCGCACACGCCGCACGGCGTCGCCGTCGGCCCCTGCTCGCAGTTCAGCGAGCGGGCCAGGATGCGCGCCGACGACGTCTTGCCGCAGCCACGCGGACCCGAGAACAGGTACGCGTGGTTGATGCGGCCGGACGTCAGCGCCGTCGACAGCGGCTCGGTGACATGTTCCTGGCCGACGACCTCGGCGAAGGTCGCGGGCCGGTACTTGCGGTAGAGCGCCACGGTCAGCAGGCTACCGGCGCGGTCCGACGAGCGAGCACCTCAGCCCTTCAGCAATGACTCGGTCGCCGACAGCAGCGCACAAGTCGCCAGGCCGTCGATCGCCTCGCGCAGCTCGGGCTCCGGCGGCATGGTCGGCGCGATGCGGATGTTCTTGTCTTCCGGATCTTTTCGATACGGGAACGTCGCGCCCGCCTCGGTCACCGCGATGCCGGCATCCTTGGCCAGCGCCACCGTGCGCTTGGCCGTGCCCGGCAGAACGTCGAGGCTGATGAAGTAGCCGCCCTTGGGTTCGGTCCATGATGCGATCTTCGACTCGCCGAGCCGGTCCTCGAGGATCTCCAACACCGCGGCGAACTTCGGGGCCAACAGCTGCTGGTGGCGCTGCATCTGCAGCCGCACACCATCGGCGTCGCGGAAGAACCGGAGATGGCGCAGCTGGTTGACCTTGTCCGGGCCGATCGTCTTTTTGCCCGCATGCTGCAAAAACCACGCAATGTTGCCCAGCGACGCGCCCAGGAAGCTGACACCGGCGCCGGCGAAGGTGATCTTCGAGGTCGACGCGAACACCAGCGGCCGGTTCCCGTTGCCTGCGGCCTCGGCCAGCCCGAGCACATCGACGTTGCGGACGAAATCGTGCGTCAGCGTGTGCACCGCGTATGCGTTGTCCCACATCAACCGGAAATCGGTTGCTGCGGTGCGCATTTGGACGAGGCGACGGACCGTCTCCCACGAGAACGTCACCCCGGTCGGGTTCGAGTAGACCGGCACGCACCACATGCCCTTGATGGCCGGGTCGGCGGCGACGAGCTCCTCGATCAGGTCGACGTCGGGGCCGTCCTCGAGCATCGGCACGGTGATCATCTCGATGCCCAGGCTCTCGGTGATCGCGAAGTGCCGGTCATACCCGGGGGCGGGGCACAGGAACTTCAGCGTCGGCTCCTGCACCCACGGCCGCGGCGAGTCCGGCCCGCCGTGCAGCAGCGAGAACACCACGACGTCGTGCATCAGCTCCAGGCTGGCGTTGTTGTCGGCGATCAGGTTCTGCACCGGGATGCCGAGCAGCTCGCCGAAGATCGCGCGCAGCTCCGGCAGACCGTGCACACCGCCGTAGTTACGGACGTCGGTGCCGTCGCCGTCGCGGAAGTCGTCGGGACCGGGCAGCTCGAGCAGCTTGTTGGACAGGTCCAGCTGCGCCGACGACGGCTTGCCGCGGGTCAAGTCCAGCTTGAGGCCCTTGGCCTGCAGCTCGGCGTAGTTGCGTTTCTGCTGCTCGTGGAGAGCGGAGAGTTCGTCCCGGCCGAGCGACAGAAATGACACCGGACGCCTTTCGACTGGAGAAGCGTGAAAAAGAAGGGGACCCCGCGCACCCGCCAGAGCCCATTGACCCTTGCTGCCTTCCGGCCCTGGGGGAGTTCACAGGATGGACGCCGCGCGGGGTCCACGGCGAGTCTAATACCAGAGCGTCGGCGGCCGGCCCGCGCATCGTGAACGACGGCCCCCTCAGGTCGGCTACCATGGCCCGCGGAGGATTCGCCTAGTGGCCTATGGCGCTCGCCTGGAACGCGGGTTGGGTTAATAGCCCTCGCGGGTTCAAATCCCGCATCCTCCGCACTCGGCCCGGGGTGCGACGGTTTCGGTCGCACCCCGGGCACACCAAAGCGATCAGCGCTCACGCAGAGCCGACGAGCGCGTAGGAGGAGTATGAGCCGCACCGTTGCGGTGATCTGGCACGCGTCGTTCAGCGTCGTCGCCGGTGTTCTGTACTTCTTCTTCGTCCTCCCGCGCTGGCCCGAGCTGACGGGCACCACCTCACACACGCTGGGCACGGTGCTGCGCATCGTGGTGGGCGCGCTGATCGGCCTGGCCGCGCTGCCGGTCGTGTTCACGCTGCTGCGCACGCGCAGGCCCGAGTTCGGCACCCCGCAGTTGGCGTTGACGCTGCGGACCTGGGCCATTGCGCTGCATGTGCTGGCGGGTCTGCTGATCATCGGCGCCGCGGTCAGCGAGATCTGGTTGTCGCTCGACGACGCCGGCCAGTGGCTGTTCGGGGTCTACGGGGCGGCCGCGGCGACCGCGCTGCTCGGCATCTCCGCGTTCTACCTGGCGTGGGTCGCCGAACTGCCGCCGCCACCGCCGAAACCGCTGAAGGTGAAGGCGCCGAAGCAGCGGCGCCGTCGCGGCGGTGCAGAAGAGTCCGACGACGAGGCCGAGACCACCGAGGCCGTCGAGGAAACCCAGGACACTGAGGACACCGAATCCACCGAAGAGGCCGCCGAAGAGACAGCGGCCGTCGAAGAGACGGAGTCCGAGAGCTCGGACGAGCCTGCCGAGGACACTTCCGAGGACTCGTCGGAAGACACGTCGGAGGGCGGCAAACTGCGCAACCGCCGGCCCGAGCCGGCCCGGCGTCGGCGCAGGCGGCTGCGCGGCGGCATCGCGGTCGAGGACTAGCGTCCACGGTTAACCGACCGCCCATCGGGCAATATGGGCATATGGGCAAAATCCCCGTCCGGCGTCGCGTCGCGCCGTTGCTGACCGCTTTCACCATCGCATCGGCCATGGTGCTGGCCCTTGTGGCACCCGCGACCCCGGTTCTCGCCGCCCCCGGCGACCCGCTCGCCGGCGCCGCACAGGTCGAGCCGGCCGTGGTGCGCATCGACACGGAGATCGACTACCAGCGCGCGTACGGCAACGGCGCAGGCATCGTCCTCGACCCGAACGGTCAGGTGCTGACGAACTTCCACGTGGTGTCGGGCGCCGACCGCATCACCGCGGCCGTCGGCGGACGCTCCTACCCCGCCGAACTCGTCGGCTACAACCGCAGACGCGACATCGCGGTGCTGCAGTTGATCGGCGCCGCGGGGCTGCCCGCCGCACCGATCGGCGACTCGGCCCAGCTCGCGGAGGGCGAACCCGTCGTCGCGCTGGGCAATGCCAACGGCTCGAACGGCCCGCTGACCCGCGAGGTCGGCACGGTGACCGGCTTCGGCCGCGCCGTCAACGCCGAGGACGCGCTGACCGGCAGCAAGGACGAGCTGACCGGTCTCTTCGAGTTCGCCGCGCCGGTGGTGGCCGGCGACTCGGGTGGCCCGGTGGTCAACAGCGCCGGCCAGGTCGTCGGCGTCACCACCGCCGCCTCGGTGAACTACCGCTTCGGTCCCGGCGGCGAGGGCTACGCAATCCCGATCAACGACGCGATGGCCATCGCGAACCAGATCCGGTCCCGGGCGCCGTCCGCCGACGTGCACATCGGACCGCCGGTGCTGCTGGGCGTCGGCGTGCGCACAGCGCAGCGCGGGCCCGGCGTGCAGATCGCCGACGTGCTGCGCGGCGGGCCGGCCGAGCAGGCCGGGCTGGTTCCCGGCGACGCGCTGCTCACGCTCGACGGCACCCCGCTGGACTCCGCGACCACGCTCACCTACGTACTGGACCGCCACTACCCCGGCGACGTCATCGACCTGACGTGGATCGACGGCAGCGGGCAGGAACGCGTCGGCAAGGCGACGCTGACCCCGATGTCCTAACGCTCCAGACCCGCGATCAGCAGATCCAGTTCGAAGTCGAACTGCTCCTCGGCGTCCTGCCGCCGCGACCTCGCCGACGACAGCACCCGCCGCAACGCCGGATAGGTGTCGGCCGGTTCGTGTTCGAGCGCCGCTGCGGTCTCGGCGCGGTGGCGGTGCATCCCACCCGCGGTCTGCGCGGCGCTGTCGTGGGCCGCGGACTGGGCGATGTTCGACGCCGCGGTCAACGCGTGCCGGGCGGTGTCGGGCTCGAACCCGGCGCTCAGCAGGACGCCGAGGACGCGGTCGGCCAGCGCCAACGCGGCGGCGGCGCCGATGCCGCGCAGCCGGTTGAAGTCGGTCGCGGCACCGACCTGGATCAACCCGTCGCGGAACGCGATCGCGTACGTGCGCAACACCTTTCGCCAGTCGTCGTCAGCGGGTAGCTCGACGCCGCCGAGCTCGCGCTCGAACCGGTCGACGAGCACCAGCGACAGCAGTCCCTCGCGGTCGCCGACGTAGTAGTGCAGCGCCTTACGGCTGACGCCGAGCGTGTCGGCGACCGCCTGCATGGTCAGGTCTCGGCTCGCCACGTCGCGGGCCGCCGCGAGGATCTGGTCCCGGCTGATCCGCGGCGGGCGCCCCCTGGTCCGGCCGCTCATCGGCCCAGCCTAAGCCGCATCGTTGGAATTTTCGCCGAACGGCAAAAAACCGCGCGCACGGTTCCTATGCTGTGCGGGTGCCAAACACTTCCTATCGCGTCGTCCAATGGACCACCGGCAACGTCGGCAAGAGTTCGGTGGAGGCGATCGCCAAGAATCCGAACTACGAACTCGTCGGCCTCTACGCGTGGTCGAAGGACAAGGTCGGCGAGGACGCCGGCGAGTTGGCCGGCATCGAGCCGCTCGGCGTGCAGGCCACCGACGACGTCGACGCCCTGCTCGCGCTCAAACCCGATGTCGTGGTGTACAACCCGATGTGGATCGACGTCGACGAACTGGTGCGCATCCTCGAGGCGGGGGTCAACGTGGTGGCGTCGGCGTCGTTCATCACCGGCCACAACCTCGGCGCTGACCGTGACAAGCTCGAGGAGGCGTGCAGGCGCGGCGGGTCGACGCTCTTCGGGTCCGGGGTCAGCCCGGGCTTCGCCGAACTGCTGGCGATTGTCGCGTCGACGGCGTGCGACCGCGTCGACAAGATCACGATCTCCGAGTCGGCCGACACCACGCTCTACGACTCCCCCGACACCGAGCGCCCCGTGGGCTTCGGCACCGCGATCGACGACCCGAACTTGCAGCCGATGGCGGCCAAGGGCACCGCGGTGTTCGCCGAGGCGGTCCGGTTGGTCGCCGACTCGATCGGGGTCGAGCTCGACGAGATCAAGTGCGTGCCCGAATATGCCCAGACGACAGAGGATCTCACGATGGCGTCGTGGACCATCCCGAAGGGTCACGTGGCCGGCGTCTACGCCAGCTGGCAGGGCATTGCCGGCGGCAAGACCGTCGTCGACATCAACGTCCGGTGGAAGAAGGGCCAGACGCTGGAGCCGGACTGGCAGCTCGACGGCGACGGGTGGAAGATCACCATCGACGGTAGGCCCACGGTCAACATGCAGGTCGGTTTCCTCCCGCCGCCCGACATGATCGAGAACGCCAAGAATATCGCGGACTTCTTCGTGCTCGGGCACATCATGACCGCGATGCCGCCGATCCACGCGATCCCTGCCGTCGTCGCGGCGGCGCCGGGTATCGCGACGTACAACGACCTGCCGCTGCCGCAGGCGCGCGGGGTGATGGCCTAACCAGCGACCTGAAGGACGTTCGCCCGCAGTTGCGCTGCGGGCGAACCCTCCAGCACGACGTCCTTGAGGATCTTGGCCTGGTCCTTGTGCACGGTGAACTCGCCCTTCTGCGGGGCGACGCCGCCAACGACTTCATAGAAGACGGTGAACGGCGTCTCCGGAAGCGGGTGCAGACCAATGTACTTCGGCTCGATCGTGTACTTGTAGGTGCAGGCCGGCGCCTCAGGCGGGCACTGCTGCTCGGTGACGATCACGTTGACGGTGAACTCGACCGGGGTCGGCACCTTCGGGGTGGGCGGCGCGAAGGTGGTGCGGGGCGACGACGCCTGCGGTAGTTGCTTCGGCGCGGTGATGCTGCCGAAGATCATCACCGCGGCGACGCCGACACCGCTGGCGACGATCGCGAGTAGGGCGATACCGGCCAACCACTTGCGGGTGGTGGTCGTGATGAGCTTGCGGCGCCGGGTCGCGCCGCCACCGAGTGCAGCTCTGGAAGCGGCCTTGCGTTGTTGATGCCGCTTCCAGCGGCTGCGCACCGGCGCCGGCGGTTGTTCGGGCACCTTGTTGTAGCGCTGCTGTTCCGGTGTCGGGGCGGCGAGTAGTGCGCCATGGGTGACAACGGCTTTCGGGTCGAGCACCTCGACGGGACCGATTTTGGCGAAGCGGGCCTGGATCAGCGGGATGCGCGACGATCCGCCGGTCAGATGGATCGCGACGGGCTCGGTGTGCTGTCGGAGCGTGTTGGCGTGGAAGAGCAGGCTTTCGGTGAGCCGGACCGCACGGTCGACGTCGGCGGCGATCAGCGTCTCGAACTGCGCGCGCGACAGGTGCAGCGTCTCGGTTCCGGTGGCGCCGGTGACGACGACGGCGGCGGTCTGTTCGGTGGACAGCAGTTCCTTGGCGGTGCGGATGGTGTCGGCGAGGCGGAGCTGGCCGGCGAGGTCGGCCCTGTTAGCGGCCTCGGCCGCGAGCGCGGGGTTGGTGGTCTCGAGCTGCTGCAGGGCCCACGCTTTGATGCGGGCCTCGAAGTCGAGCCCGCCGAGGCCGTCGAAACCGTCGGCAGCGATGACGGTGAACGTGCCGTCCTGCTGCCGATCGAGGACCGACACGCTGCAGATGCCGGCGCCGATGTCGACGACGACGAGGCGCGCGGTTGCGTCGGTGTGATAGGCGGCCGCGGCGGTGGCTTCGTCGACGAGGCGCATACGGTGCTGGTCGATCCCGGCGACCTCACCCGCGGTGGCCAGTCGCTGAATCAGCGCCTGGTGCCAGTGATTCGGGTAGGTGAGGACGACCTCGCCGGGTTGCTCACCGGTGAATGCGGCGGCCTTGGCGAGGGCCACGGAGAGCGCTGCGGCGACGAGGTCGGTCATCGGCAGGAACAGCCCGGCGAGGTTGACCTCGACCTGGTCCATGCGCCGCTTGGGGGCAGGATCGAGCGCGGACGGGTCGGCGTGGCCGGCGAGTACCGCGTCGTCGCCGGCGGTCAGCATGCGACCGGCGTTGCACAGCACCGCCGAGGGCATCAGCGTGCCGGCGGACGACAGCGGCACGTCACGGATCGCTCCCTGTGAGTCGCGGAACGCCACCGCGGTGTACGACGTGCCGAAGTCCACCGACAACAACTCTCAACCCCCTGCCCTTGTGACCGTCGTGACCACTTCACCATCTTGCGTCACAAGGGTGTCGGGCGGTGCCGGAAACGCGCGTATCTCAGCTGTTCTTGACGGGCGTGCCGTCCTCGTCCCAGTTGGCCGCGACCTTCTTGCTCGGCTGCACCCGCGGAGGCTCGCCCGGCATCTTCGGATAGTTCGGTGGATAGGGCATGTCGCCGAGGCCGCGGTCCTCGTCCGCCTTGACCATGTCGAGCAGTTTCTTGATCGACTGCGGCTTCTTGTCGATATCGGCCCACGGATTCGGCCGTCCCGCAATGAAATCCGGAACGGTCGCGATGGTGAAGTCGTCGGGGTCGGCGTCGCGCAGCTCATCCCACGTCAGCGGTGTCGACACCGTGGCGATCGGTGTCTTGCGGGCCGAGTACGCCGACGCGAACGTGCGATCGCGGGCGTTCTGGTTGTAGTCGATGAAGATTCGCTTGCCCCGCTCTTCCTTCCACCAGGACGTGGTCACCGCGTCGGGCGCCCGGCGTTCGACCTCGCGGGCCAGCGCGATCCCCGCCCGCCGAACCTCGATGAAATCCCAGTCCGGCTTGATCCGCAGGAAGATGTGCACACCGCGGCCGCCCGACGTCTTCGGGTATCCGACGAGCCCGAGTTCGTCGAGCAGCGGTTTTAAGACATCGACCGCGACGCTGCTCGCATCGGCGAAGCCGGTCCGGGGCTGCGGGTCGAGGTCGATGCGCAGCTCGTCGGGATGCTCGGTGTCAGGGCAGCGCACCTGCCACGGGTGCAGCGTGACCGTGCCCATCTGCGCGGCCCACGCGATGGCCGACGGGTGGGTGATCTTCAGCGCGTCGGCGGTGCGTCCCGACGGGAACGTGACCGTGCACGTTTCGAGGTAGTCGGGCCGCTTCTGCGGCGTCCGTTTCTGGTAGATCTCCTCACCGTCGACCCCGTCGGGGAAGCGTTGTAGGTGCACGGGCCGGTCGCGCAGCAGCGCGACCATCGGCTCGGCGACGGACAGGTAGTAGTCGAAGAGCTTGCCCTTGGTGCCGTTCTTCCCCAGCTTCGGGAAATAGGGCTTGTCCCGGTTGGTCAGCCGGACCTTGACGCCGTCAACGTCGATTTCCTCTGCGGGCGTTGCCATTTCAGGACTCCAGAACGTCGTAGAGGTCGTAGTTCAGCGGCACGTCGAGTTGGTCGAAGGTACAGCTTCGTGGATCGCGGTCGGGTCGCCAGCGCCGGAACTTCACCGCGTGGCGGAAGCGCTGCGCTCCGCTGTTGCCTTCCATCTGGTCATAGGCGACCTCGCACACCTTCTCGGGGCGGATCGGAACCCAGCGCTTGTCGGCGGCGGAGTTCCACCGGCTGGGATCGCCTTCGCGCAGCTCGTCGCCTTCGCGTAGCGGCTCCAGCTCGTTGAGGAGTTTGATGCGGTCCTTGGCGGTGAAAGCGGCAGCGCCGCCGACCATGAGCAGTTCGTCGCCTTGGTACAGCCCGAGCAGGATCGAGCCGATGCCTTCGCCGCTCTTGTGGATGCGGTAGCCCATCGCCACGCAGTCCGCGTCGCGGGCGTGCTTGACCTTGACCATCTCGCGCTTGCCCGGCAGGTACGGGCCGTCGAGCCGCTTGGCGATCACCCCGTCCAGCCCGGCGCCTTCGAACTCCTCGAGCCACTGTGCACCGAGTTCGGGATCTTCCGTGGTGCGGGTGACGTGGCACCACTGCTTCTCGGTCACCGCGTCGAGGAGCGCTTCACGACGGACGCGGAACGGCTCCTTGAGCAGCGACCGGTCTTCGACGGCCAACGCGTCGAATCCGATGAAATGTGCGGGCGTCTGCTCCGAGAGCATCCTGATCCGGCTCGCCGCGGGATGGATGCGCTGGCTGAGCGACTCCCAGTCGAGCCGGGTCCGCCCGCCGAACTCGCGTGGGACGACGATCTCGCCGTCGAGGACGCACCGCGGCGCCAACTCGTCGCGCACCGACTCGATGACTTCGGGGAAGTAGCGGCCGAGGTCCTTACCGCTGCGGGACAGCAGGACGACCTTGTCGCCGTCGCGGAACACCAGTGCCCGGAATCCGTCCCACTTCGGTTCGTACGACCACACCCCTGCTTCGGGGGGCACCTTCACCTGAGCTTTGGCGAGCATCGGTTCCAGCGGCGGGAGTACGGGGAGATCCACCTGGCCCATTATTGCGTTCACGGGACTTGAGACCGACGGCATCGCGCATTGTCATCGCTTCCGCGCAGGGTGGCGCTCCGCGGCGTCAGTTGGCGTCGCGGTCAGGGTCGCTGGGGCTGGGTCTTTCGCCGTCGCCGTCGCCGGCGTCACCGTCGGCGCCGTCGTCGGGGATCAGGTAGCGCTCGGGGTCGGGTGGCCCGGAGGGGTTGCACCTCCGGGCTCCCTCAGAACCGGGCGTGACAGTCTCCCGTCACCCGGCTCCCATCATCTTGATCTTCAGCGGGGCCGTGACCTGGCTCCAGTGGGCGAACAGCCGAGGATAGTGTGCAACAGCACGGGCCCAGGCTTTACTGGCCTTCCGGTAGCCGCGGTAACGTCGATATTTCTTGCGGATCCAGCGCAGCAGGTAGGCGTTGATGCGCCCAAGGAAGGGGTTTAGCGCTGTGGAGTAAAAGGCTCCGTAGTAGCGCATCCACCCCCGGACGACCGGATTGATCATCCGAGCCAACTCAACGAAGGACAGATCGGTGCGACGGTGCAACTTCCATCGGCGCAGCACCTGCCCCATCTTCTTCAAGGCGTCGGGGCTGACCGCAGGAAGAAACGAGGTGAATACCACTCCGTTTCGATTGCGTGCCCCGCGAGCGCGAAACATGTAACCCAGAAACGTAAACGACGTGTGCTCAGCAGAGCCGCGCCGGTTGGCGTCCTGGCAGTACACGATCCGGGTCTTGTCCGGATGCAGGCGCAGCCCGACAGATTCCAGCCTGGTTGCGATCGCCGCCTGCACCTGGTGAGCTTGCCGCTCACTGGTGCAGTGCACGACCGCGTCATCGGCATACCGCTCGAACGGGACCGACGGAAATTCCCGACGCATCCACATATCGAACGCGTAGTGCAGAAACAGGTTCGCCAACACCGGGGAAACCGCCGACCCTTGCGGGGTGCCACGATCTCGCTGGTGCAGGGTGCCATCGGGCTGCTGCAGTGGTGCGGCAAGCCACCGCTTCACATACAGCAGCACCCATGATTGGTCGGTGTGTGCGGCCACTGCTTTGATGACCAGATCCCAGGGCACACTGTCGAAGAACTTCGCCACGTCCAGATCGATGACCCAGTCGTAGCTCCAACAGCGTTGCCGACAGGCCCCAACCGCGTCGAGGGCCGACCGGTTCGGTCGATAGCCGTAGGAGTCTGGATGAAAGATCGGTTCGACCTGCTCTTCCAGCCGTATGGCCACCACCGTCTGGGCGATCCTGTCCGCGACCGTGGGCACTCCTAGCACCCTGGTCCCGCCGCCATGTGGCTTGGGGATCTCCACCGCCTTCACCGGTGGGGGAAAGTAGGACCCCGAGGCCATCCGATTCCAGATCTTGTAGAGGTTGCTCTTTAGATCAGCCTCGAATGCCTGCAGATCCACACCATCGACTCCCGGTGCACCCTTGTTCGCCTTGACCTTCTCGTAGGCCCTCCAGATTTCCCACTTCGAAACTTCGAACGGTTTCGCTGATGATTTCAGCGTGCTCATACAGCTCCTCCCCGAGACGATTCCCCGGGTTGACCGGACAAACAGCCACAGATGACCCGGCCCCTTCGCTCCACCCCCATTACAGGGGCTTCCTCACTACTACGAGCCGGTCCGCCAGCGCGCCGCGCAACGGTACTCACACCGGGCCATGGCCCGGCTACTCCCTCTCGCTGGGGAATCCGGTTACATCCCAACCGAACTCATTCAGCAGTGTCGTGACGCGCCTTCCCACGTTTCCTGCAAGAGCCGCAGACCAGGCTCATGCCGCCTCAATGCCGGACACCACCTGGCCAGAATCGGGACACCCGCCAAGCCTTGCTCCCGCCGCCCACCACACGGCCGCGGTTTCGATGTCACTCCAAACTATGACGACACATCAACAGCGGTTCGGGGTCACTCATCTTCCTGGTCCCCACCTGACACCTCCTGGGGGTGCCTTTTCCACATCGCTCACCACGACGGTCTTCAGCCAACGCAGCATGTGGTGGTTTGAAGTCTCCGCCCGACCGACGACTCCGAAGGGCCAACCTTCATCTCTTGCAGAACACCGAATCACACAGTCTCGCTACCTACATCGAGCCTCCGATCCTCGTTCGTGGCACACGTGGTGGTAGTTGTTGACCCGGGCTTGGCCGGTGTCGAGCTGCGGCGGGGGTAGCCATTCGGTGCGCCAATCACGGCGTTTGCCGGTGCGCCAGCCGCCGGGTTTCACTGAGCGGTTGTGGGGCCCGCAGGCCAGGGTGAGTTCGGTGATGTCGGTGCGCCCGCCGTCGGCCCAGTCGGTGACCGCGTGGTGGACCTGGGTTTCATAGGCCGGGGCGCTGCAGCCGGGTTTGGTGCAGCCACGCTCGAGGCCGAACAGCATCAACCGCTGCGCGGTGCTGGCACACCGGCGCGCGCGCCCGAGGTAGAGCGGTTGGCTGGTGTGCTGGTCGAACACCGCCAGATAGTTGTGCGCGTTAGCCGCCATCGCGATCACGTCGCGCATCGGCACCAGGGTCCCGCCCGCGGTCACCCCGTGCCCCGCCGCGGCCTGCAAGTCCTGCAAGGTCGCGGTGATGACGACGGTGGCCGGCAACCCGTTATGGGTGCTGCTGCCCCGCAACGCCAGCAGATCACGGCACATCGCGCCCATCGCATCGTGATTGCGCTGCGCCCGCGTGCGCGTATCAGTGACCACGACGTCCGCTGAGGGTCCAACGTCGGAAGCTTCGGTCGCCTCGCGATCCGCCGGTTCGACCTCGGACGACCCGTTGTCGGCAGCGTCGACCGCCTCGCTGTCGGCCGGTTCGGCGGGGTCGTCGCCGGGCTCGGGGGCGGGTTCGACGTCCGGGGCGTCGGGGTTGTTGCGGCCCGGGGCGCCGTAGATCGCCCAGCCCGCTTCGATCCACGCCCGCGTCGCCGCATCGACGGTGCCGTGGATCTCGCTGCTGCCATCGGGGCGCTGCTTGCTGAACCAGATCCCACGCTTTTGCTTGACCAACTCCTCGCAGAACTCACCGTCTTGATCGATGTGCTGAGCCAACCGCTTGGCGGCCTGACCCAGCTGTTGCGGATCCAGCCCACCCGCCAGGTCAGCCAAGTGTGCTTCGGCGGCCTCGCGCACATCAAAGCCCACCGACCGCGGGATCTGCTTATCGAAGAACTTGCGGATCACCCGTACATGCTCAGCACCGATCAACCCTTGCCGCACCGCTGCAGCCGTGTTCGCGAGCACCGGGGCCAACCGCTCACCGGTCATCGTGACCCGCGGGGCCAACTGTTTGGCCTCGGCCACCCGCTGATTGCCCTGCGCGACCGAGATCCGCAACAACGTCGACAGCGCCCGACCCACGCTGGACTCCCCCAGCTCGGCAACCGGTGCGCGGCCCAACTGCGCCACCAGGTGATGCCTCACCATCGCCGACGCGCGCACAAACGACTCCCACTCGGCGGTCGCCGCCAACACCTCAGTAGTGCTCAAGGCATCGAGGGGCTCGGCCATCAGCGCATCGACCTCGCGGCGCAATGCCGCGATCCGCTCGCTGACCCGGCCCGACTCCATACTTCGAACACTAGTTCGACCCACCGACAACCCGGCCTGGCGATGTGACCTCTGAAACCAAAGAGACAGGAGTGATTTCACGATTTTCAGCCAACTGCGACAATGGCCGCATGCGTCTGCCCGTCATGCCGCCGGTTTCCCCGATGCTGGCGAAATCGGTGGCCGCCATCCCTCCGGACGCGTCCTATGAACCGAAGTGGGATGGCTTCCGGTCGATCTGCTTCCGCGACGGCGACGAGGTGGAGTTCGGGAGTCGCAACGAGCGCCCGCTGACGCGCTACTTCCCCGAACTCGTCGAGGCCGCGAAAGCCGAACTACCGCAACGGTGCGTCATCGACGGCGAGATCGTCATCGCCACTCGAACCGGACTCGACTTCGATGCGCTGCAACTTCGCGTCCATCCCGCCGCATCCCGGGTGCAGATGCTGGCTACCCAGACGCCGGCGTCGTTCATCGCGTTCGACCTGCTCGCGCTCGACGACACCGATTACACCGCAAGGCCTTTCAGCGAGCGAAGGACCGCCCTCGAAGACGCACTCACCACCAACGCGAAGAAATTCCACCTCACCCCCACCACCACGGATCTGAGCACCGCCCAGCGCTGGTTCGACGAGTTCGAGGGCGCAGGCCTCGACGGCGTCATCGCCAAGGCCCTCGACCTGACCTACCAGCCGGACAAGCGGGTGATGTTCAAGATCAAGCACCAGCGCACCGCGGACTGCGTCGTCGCCGGGTACCGCCTGCACAAATCGGGCGACGATGCGATCGGATCCCTGTTGCTCGGACTCTACAAAGAGGACGGCAGCCTGGCGTCGGTCGGGGTGATCGGCGCCTTTCCGATGGCCAGACGACGTGAACTCTTCGTCGAAATGCAGCCCCTCATAACACCTTTCGACGCGCACCCGTGGAACTGGGCCGCGCACGTCGACCCGGACGTGGTCCGACGCTACGGCGGCGGTTCACGCTGGAACGCCGGCAAGGACCTGTCATTCGTGCCGCTTCGCCCCGAACGCGTCGTCGAGGCCCGCTACGACCACATGGAGGGCGAGCGGTTCCGCCACACCGCGCAGTTCAACCGGTGGCGTCCCGACCGCGACCCGCACTCATGCACTTTCGAACAACTCGAACAACCCGTGACGTTCGAACTGAACGACATCGTCCCCGGACTCGGCGGCTAGATCATGCTCTCGGAGTCTGTGATCGCCTGGCTGCTCGACTCCGACCCTGCGCTGCGGTGGCAAGTCCAGCGCGACATTCTCGGTGAGCCGCAGGAAGTCTGGCAGGCGACGCGGGCGCGTACCGCGACGGAGGGCTTCGGTGCACGCCTGCTGGCACTGCAGGATCCCGACGGGCAGTGGGCAGGCGGCGCGTTCTTCCCCGCCGACTTCGACTTCGAGACCATCAGCGACGTCGGCCAGCCCTGGACCGCGACAACCTGGTCGCTGAATGCGTTGCGGGAGTGGGGAGTCGACGCCGATGTGCTCCGTGAACGCCGCACACCGGAGCTGCTCGCCGCGCACTGCCGGTGGGAATACGACGACCTGCCCTACTGGGACGGTGAGGTCGACTGCTGCATCAACGCCTGGACACTCGCCAACGGGCTCTGGCTCGGCGTCGACGTCACCGTCATCAAGGATTGGTTTCTCGAGCACCAACTGGCCGACGGCGGTTGGAACTGCGAGTGGGTCGAAGGCTCGATCCGTTCGTCATTTCATTCGACGCTGAACGCGCTGAAGGGCCTGCTGGCCTACGAAGCCGCCACCGGTGACACCGATGCGACCCGCGCCGCCCGCCGCGCCGGCGAAGACTACCTGTTGCAGCGCAGTCTGTTTCGGCGCTTGACGACCTCAGAGCCGGTCGGGCCGTGGGTGTTCAACTTCACCTATCCCTGGCGCTGGTGCTATAGCCTGCTCAACGCGGTGGACTACTTCCGCACGGCCGGTCCCCCTGACCCGCGGATGGCCGAGGCCATCGAGCTGATCCGCGCCGCTCGCCAACCAGACGGGACGGTGCTGCAGGGGCGTCCCCACAGCGGCCGGGTCTGGTTCGACGTCGACGTCCCCGAGGGCAAGCCGTCGAAGTGGCTGACGTTGTCGGCGGCCCGGGTGCTGGCATGGTGGGACGACAGATTTCCCCAGACGGGTGACCCCGGCGTCGTCGGCGTGTGATGCTGCGGTGGTGACTTCCCTCCGCGCCTCAGCGCTGGCCGTCGCGGTGGCCGGCATCGCCGTGGCGACGGCCGGTGCCGCGTCGGCCGACGACCGGCTCGACGGCGAGTTCGTCTTCGTCAACGGCCCGACGCAAAACCGGTGGTCGATCACCACGCAGTGCAACCCGGAGGGCGCCTGCGGGGGCACCGTCTCCAGCTCCACCGGCATGATCGCCCACATCAGCCGGGTGGCAGGCGGGCCGTGGACCGTCGAACGCCACGATGTGCCGAACGGGTGGACGTGCGCGGACGGAAGCACGGGTCCGGGCGATCTGTCCTACGCGTTCGACCCGGCGACGCTGGCGGGAACCGCCACCTACACCTCGAAACCGGGCGCCTGCAACGATCCCAACGTTCTGCAGCACCAGAACCCGATCAGCCTGCTCCCCGCCTGACGTCGACCGCGGTCATGTGGCGCGCTGGAAGCTCAGCGTCTCCCCGCGGACTCCGCCCATCCACAAGTCCTGGCAGGCTTCGGCCATCTCGTCGAGGCCCTCGATGACGGCACCGAACACATTGCCCGGCACCCAACCCTGGTCGCCGTTGATCAGAAGGTTGTTGCGGCCGTAGAACAGTGCCAGATCGACGATCGCCCCGGTGGTACCGGTTCCCGTGCTGTTCTCGTAGCCGTAGGCCGGGTTGCCGAGCTGGTCCGAGTCGAACGAGAACCAGCACAGGTCACCCGGGATCGGCGTCACCGTGGTGTTCTCCCGGCCGGGGTCCGCCGGCGCGAATTCCGGTAGCAGCGTGTAGATCTCGTTGCGCGCATACTTGCCGTGAAACACCGGTGCCGACAAGGGCAGCGCGTCCCATACCGCCGCGCAGGTACGCGGTGCCGCGTCGTCCAGCATGCGCGCGGTGCAGCTGACGCCGCGCTTGTCCAGGGACACGGTGATCAGCCTGCTCATCGAACTCCTTGTGCTGTCAGGGCCGGCGTGCGCCGACGCCAGTCGGTGGCCGTCTCGTAGCTCTGTCCCACCCGCAGCACCAGGGCGTCGGCGTGGCGTGGGCCGACGATCTGCAGCCCGATCGGCAGGCCCGCTGCGGTGAACCCGCAAGGCACGCTCAGCGCGGGCTGCTGAGTCATGTTGAAAGGGTAGGTGTACGGCGTCCATGTCGCCCAGTCCGGTGACGGCCAGCCCTCCGGCACGTCGCGACCGGCGGTGAAGGCGGGCATCGGCAGCGTCGGCGTGATCAGCACGTCATAGTGCTGGTGAAACCGGCCCATCACCTGTCCCAGTTGCATCCGGACGGCCGTCGCATCGAGGTAATCCGACGCCGTCAACGAAGCACCCGCCGCCGCGATCCGGCGCAAGCCCGCATCCACTCGGTCGTCGACCGCTTCGCCGTACGCCTGCAACACTTTTGCCGCACCCGAGAACCACAGGACGTGGAAGGCATCGACCGGATCCGCGAACCCGGGGTCGATCTCCTCGACCGAGGCGCCCGCATCGGAGAGCACGGTCACCGCGGCCCGCACCGCCGCGTCGACCTCCGGGTCGTTGCGCACAAAACCGAAGTTCGAAGAGAACGCCACCCGCAGGCCCGCGACGCCGTCGTCGAGACCGGCAAGGAACGACGAGCGCGGCGTCGGCATGGCCGACCAGTCCCGGGCGTCGAACCCGGTGATCACGTCCATCAGCGCAGCGGTGTCGGCCACCGTCCTGGTCATGGGACCGGGGTGCGCCAGCGTGCCGAATGGGCTCGGCGGGTAGTGCGGAATCAGCCCATAGGTCGGCTTGAGCGCGACCGTTCCGGTGAATCCCGCCGGAATTCGCACCGATCCGCCCGCGTCGGTACCGACCGACCACACGCCCATCCCGAGGCCTACCGCCGCTGCGCTGCCGCCGCTGGACCCACCCGCGGTCTTGGTGGGATCCCACGGATTGCCGGTGACACCGAACCGCGGTGAGTCGGTGACACCCTTCCACGAGTACTCCGGCGTCGTGGTCTTGCCGAGCAAGACGGCGCCGGTCTCGCGCAGTCGCGCCGTGCAGGGCGCGTCCTCGTCCCACGGGCCGGCTTCGTCGATGAGCCAACTACCGCGCAGAGTCGGCCAACTGCGCGTCCACAACGCGTCCTTGATCGACGTCGGCATCCCGTCGCCAGGTCCGAGCGGTTCGCCTGCGAGCCAACGCTTCTCGGATGCCCGCGCCGCGGCCAGTGCCCCCTCGGGGTCGACGAGCACGTAGGCGTTGACGGCGCCGTCGTACGCGTCGATCGCGGCCAACGCCTCCCGGGTGGCCTCGACGGGCGAGATGGTTCTGGTTCGGTAGCCCTGCACCAACTCGGCGGCCGTCGGGATCATCGCACGTCCCCCGGCACGTACCCGAGTTTCTTGTCCACCACGTTGCGCAGCGGCTGCCCGGCCAGCCAGCGCCGCGCGTTGTCGGCGAACTGCTCGGCCAGCGTCTCACGCCAGCCCACCACGTCGCCGCCCATGTGCGCGGTGATCGTCACGTTGGGAGCGTCCCACAGCGGATGGCCGGGCGGCAGCGGCTCGGTGTCGAACACGTCGAGCGTCGCGCCACCAATCCGGTTGTCGCACAATGCCGAAAGCAACGCCGACTCGTCCACCAGCGGACCGCGGCCGATGTTGACCAGGTGGGCGTCGGGCTTCATCGCGGCCAACACCACCTCGTTGACCAGGCCGCGCGTCGCGGACGTCAACGGCGCGGCGAGCACCAGGTGATCGCACCAGCCGACGTGGTCGGCCAGGTCCGCGCTGGCCACCACGTCGCCGAAGTCGGGGTCGTCCGACCTCGCCACGCGCCCCGCCCCGCGCACCTGCATACCCGTGGCCCGCAGCAGCCGCGCGATCTCGCGGCCGATGCCGCCGGTGCCGACGACGAGCGCGCGTGCGCCCGCGATTCCGCGGGTCTCGCGGTGTTGCCATCGGTGCTCGCGCTGCAACGCGAAACTGGTGCGGCTGTCCTTGGCGTGGGCGAGCACCGCTCCGAGCACGTATTCGGCGAGCGGGCGGTCGAATACACCGCGGGCGTTGGTGACCACGACGTCGGAGTCGCGCAATGCGTCGAAGAGAAGCGTGTCGACACCCGCCGCGGTGACGTGGATCCACTCCAGCCCGTCGGCCTCGTCCCACACATCGCGCAGCGCGGTGGAGAAGAAGTCCCAGAGCAACAACGCGCGGGCGCCGCGGACGGCCGCTGCGAGGTTCTCGGCTGTGCAGTACCGGAACTCGACGTCGAGCCCCTGCAGCGTGGGCGGGCGATCCGTCGCGCGTTCGCACAGGACGGCGATGACTGGCCGAGAGGAACCCGCCCTGACCTGCGGAGACGACGTCATCTGGGCGCTACCGCGGGGGGATGGCACGCCCCGAGGCTAGGGACGCGCCGTATGATTGTCAACAATCTGTTGCTGGTTCCGCGTTCTGGCCTCACACTGTGCAAATGAGGATCGGGGAACTGGTGCCACCCCCACCATTGCAGCAGGTAGGCATAGGCGTAGTGACGCCGTACGACTTCGCGCTCGACCGCGAACTCTGGCGCTGGGTGCCCGACGACGTCAGCCTGTACGTCACCCGGCTGCGGTATGCCCCGCTGCCGGTGACCGTCGACATGGCGGTGCACGTTTCCGATCCCGAGCAGGTGATCGCCGGTGCCGCCAACGTGCTGGCGGTGTCCCCGCTCGTCACCGCGTACGCGTGCACCGCGGGCAGCTTCGTCAAAGGGCTCGCCGGAGAGGCGGCGCTGGTCGCGGCGATGCGGGCGGCCGGCGCACCGGCCGCGGTGACCACCAGCGGCTCGATGCTCGAGGCGCTGCGGCACCTCGGCGTCGGCCGGGTCGCGACCGTCACGCCGTACACGACGGATCTGACGATCGGTCTGACGAGTTATCTGATGGAGGCGGGCATCGAAGTCGTCGCGACCTCGGGGCTGGGCCTCACCTCGCAGATCTGGTCGGTGCCGTATGCCCGCACGGCCGAGATGATCCGCGCCACGGACGTCGCCGACGCCGAAGCCATCGTCGTCAGCTGCACGAACCTGCCCACCTACGACCTGATCGCCGACCTGGAGGCCGATCTGCAGAAGCCCGTCGTCACCGCGAACCAGGTGACGATGTGGGCGGCCCTGCGCGTCGCCGGGCGCAAGGCCGTCGGACCGGGACAACGCCTGCTGGCTGCGTAGCCACACATCAGCCGGTTGTTAACATTGTCGACAATCTGCCCATTCCAGAAAGCAGGGCCGCCATGGCGACCGTAGGACTGCTCTACCCGGGGCACAGTGCCGAGGACGACTTCCCCGCGCTCGAGGCGCGGGTGCCCGGGCGGGTGCGCTTGCCCGTGGTCATCACCTCGGTGGGTGAGGACGCGCACCGGGTCGACGCGCTGCTGGATCTCGGCGGCGAGGACCGCCTGGCCGACGGTGTGCGCCGGCTCGCCGACACCCGCCCACAGGCTGTGATGTGGGCGTGCACGTCGGGCAGCTTCGTGTTCGGACCCGAGGGTGCTCGCCATCAGGCCGCGAAAGTCGCTGCGGCAGCCGGCGTTCCGGCGTCGTCCACCTCGATCGCTTTTGTCGACGCGCTGCGTCACCTTGGCATCGGGCGCGTCGCGGTAGCCGCGTCCTACCCGCATGACGTCGCCGAACACTTCGTGCGATTCCTGGCCGCCGACGGCGTCGAGGTGGTGGCGATGGGCAGCCACGGGATCATCACCGCGGCCGAGGTCGGCACGCTCGAGCCGGACCGGGTGTGCGACATGGTCATCGCGGCCGACCACCCTGACGCCCAGGCGGTGCTGGTCCCCGACACCGCCATGCACACGCTGGCGATCATCGACCGGCTCGAGGCCGCGGTGGGTAAGCCGGTGCTGACCGCCAATCAGGTCACCGTGTGGAAGGGCCTGCAACTCGCCGGCGGGGCGCCCGCGCTTCCGGGACTGGGCCGCCTGTTCGGGGGAACCGCGTGACCGAGTTCCTGGCGCCGGTGGAGCAGGAATCCACCCCGAGCATCGTGGCCGACAAGCTGCGGCAGGCCATCGCCCACGGCGAGTTGGCCCCCGGTACGCAGCTGATCGAGGTCGACCTGGCCCGCAAGCTCGGCGTCAGCCGCGGGCCACTGCGCGAGGGGATGCAGCGGCTGACCCAGGAGGGGCTGCTGATCGCGATCCGCAACCGCGGGGTGTTCGTGATCGACATGACGCCCGACGTGGCCTCCGACATGTACCTCGCGCGGGAGGCGATCGAACGCGCCGCGACGCGCCAAATCCTGCAGGGTGATTACGCTTTCGCGGGCGACGAGCTGCTGGCGATCGTCGAGGAGATGGCCGCGGCTGTCGACGCCGAGGAGGGCAGCGAGGCCGACATCCGCTTCCACGAGCGCCTCGTCGAATTGGCGGGCAGCCCGCGCCTGTCGCGGATGCACCAGACCTATCTGGTCGAAACCCGGATGTGTGTACACGCGCTGGCCGACACCTACGACAACCCCAGTGACCGCGTGGTCGAGCACCAGGCGCTGGCCAGCGCGATCCGTGCCGGGGATGTGCAGCTGTCGGACAAGTTGTTGATCGCCCACATGGAGGATGCCGTCGACCGGCTGACCGAGCGGCTGTCCCGCGGCGCCTAACCGAGCGCGATGCCGACGTACTTGGTCTCCAGGAACTCGTCGATGCCCGCCGCCCCGCCTTCGCGCCCCAGACCGGACTGCTTGACGCCGCCGAAGGGCGCCGCAGGATTGGACACCACGCCCTGGTTGAGCCCGACCATGCCGGTCTCCAGCGCCTCGGCGACCCGCAACGCCCGCCGCAGATCGTTGGTGAACACGTAAGCCACCAGCCCATATTCAGTGTCGTTCGCGGCGGCGACGACCTCGTCCTCGGTCTCGAACGGCGTCAGGGGCGCGACCGGGCCGAAGATCTCCTCACCCGACATCCGGGCGTCTCGCGGGACCCCGGTCAGCACGGTCGGCGGATAGAAGTAGCCGTCTCCGGGCACCGCGGCGCCGCCGGTGAGCAGGCGCGCACCACGGTTCAGCGCGTCGTCGACCAAGGTCTGCACCTTGTCGAGTGCTGCCGCGTCGACGAGCGGGCCGACCTTGACGTCGTCCTCGGTGCCCCGGCCCACGCGCAGCGCCGCCATCCGCTCGGCCAACCGGCGGCCGAACTCGTCAATCACCGACGCGTGCACGAAGATCCGGTTCGCGGCCGTGCACGCCTCGCCCATGTTGCGCATCTTGGCGGCGATCGCCCCGTCCACCGCCTCGTCGAGATCGGCGTCGGCGAACACGATGAACGGTGCGTTGCCGCCGAGTTCCATCGAGGTCCGCAACACTTTCTCCGCGCACTGCTCGAGCAGGATCCGGCCCACCCGGGTCGACCCGGTGAACGACAGCTTGCGCGCCAGCCCGGACCGGATCAGGGGTTCCATCACGGCGTTGGCGTCCATCGCGGTGATGCAGTTGACCGCACCGGCCGGCACCCCCGCCTCGTCCAGGATCCCCATCAGCGCCAGCATCGACAGCGGGGTCTGGTGCGCGGGTTTGATCACGCTGGTGCATCCGGCGGCGATCGCAGGTCCCAGCTTGCGGGTGCCCATCGCCATCGGGAAGTTCCACGGCGTGATCAGCAGGCAGGGCCCGACGGGCTGGCGCGCGATCAGGAAGCGCGCGCCGCCCGCCGGCGCGGTCTGATAGCCGCCATCGATGCGCGTCGCTTCCTCGGCGAAGTGACGGAAAAACTCAGCGGCGTAAGCGATTTCACCCTTCGCTTCGGCGAGCGGTTTACCCATCTCCAACGTCATCAACAACGCGAGGTCGTCGGCGCGCTCATGCAGCAACTCGAACGCGGCCATCAGCATGTCGGCGCGGCGCCGGGGCGGGGTCGCCGCGAATTCCCGCTGGGCAGCGACGGCCGCGTCGAGTGCGGCGCGGGCATCCGCGGGGCTTGCGTCGGCGACCGCGCACAGCGTCTGCCCGGTCGCGGGATCGACGACGTCGAAGGTGCGGCCGTCGGTCGCGCCCACCCATTTGCCGTCGACGAAGAGTCCCTTCTCGACCGCCGCGACGACCTGTTGTTCGCGATCCATCACCGCTCCCTTCTGTCGGATTGTTGACAATCTACAGCGCGGGTTCAAGGATCATGCCATGAATACGGCGCCTCCAGCCCCGCGGCTTTCCCAGGTCCTCAAGCAGGCGACCGGTGTGGTGGCCGCCCGCGGCGACGGAGTGCTGCTCTACGACGAGCAGGACCGCCGCTACCTCGACTTCACCGCGGGTATCGGCGTGACCAGCACCGGACATTGCCATCCCCGAGTGGTCGAGGCCGCTCAACGCCAGGTGGCCACGCTGATCCACGGCCAGTACACGACCGTGCTGCACCGGCCGTTGCTCACCCTCGTGGAGCGGCTGGGAACGGTGCTGCCGCCCGGGCTGGACCGGTTGTTCTTCGCCAACTCCGGTAGCGAGGCGGTGGAAGCGGCACTGCGGTTGTCCCGTCATGCCACCGGCCGACCGAACGTGATCGTCTTTCACGGCGGCTTCCACGGCCGGACGGTCGCGGCGGCGTCGATGACCACCTCCGGCACCCGGTTCCGCGCCGGCTTCGCCCCGTTGATGGCGGGCGTGCACGTCGCACCGTTCCCCGACCCCGGCCATTTCGGTTGGCCGGCCGAGCAAGCCACCGACTTCGCGTTGGACCAACTGGACTATGTGCTGCAGACGATCAGCGCGCCCGACGACACCGCCGCGTTCTTCGTCGAACCCGTGCTCGGTGAGGGCGGTTACGTGCCTGCCAACGAGCGGTTCTTCGCCGGACTGCGCGAGCGCGCCGACGCCCACGGCATCCTGCTCGTCGTCGACGAGGTGCAGACCGGGTTCGGCCGCACCGGCCGGTTCTGGGGCCATCAGCACTTCCTCGACGGAGCGCGGCCTGACATCCTGATCACGGCCAAGGGACTGGCGTCGGGTTTCCCGCTGTCGGCGATCGCGGCGCCGGCGGCGCTGATGGAGCGGGCGTGGCCGGGCTCGCAAGGCGGCACGTACGGCGCCAACGCGGTGGCCTGTGCGGCGGCGCTGGCCACTCTCGAGGTGATCGCCGACGAGCGGTTGGTCGACAACGCCGCCGAGCGCGGGGCGCAGCTGCGGGAGGCGTTGCAGACGGTCGGCGACAAGTTCGATGCGATCGCCGACGTGCGCGGCCTCGGACTGATGCTCGGCACCGAGTTTCGCGACGCCGCAGGTAAACCCGACGCGGCGACGGCCACCGCGGTGCAGCAGGAGGCCGCGCGCCGTGGCCTGCTGCTGCTGACGTGCGGCGCCTGGGGTCAGGTCGTCCGGTTCATCCCGGCGCTCGTCGTCACCGCCGAGCAGATCGACGAGGCGGCCGACATCTGGTCCCATGCGGTGAGCGCCGTGGTGTGACTCAGCGGCTGGTCTCGAGTTCGTAGTCCAACTGCGGCGGCGCTTCGGGCGTGCCGGGGATCTCGGTGCTGTTGATCGGGCACCGCGCGGTCTCGGGCAGACCTCGCAGCGCGATCGCGCCGACGACGCAGGCCAACATCATGTAGAAGGCCGGAATGAGGTTGTTGCCGGTCAGGTTGACCAGCCAGTCGTTGAGGGCCGGCGCCGTGCCGCCGAACAGCGCCGTCGACACGTTGTAGGCGATCGCGAAGCCCGCGAACCGCACCTGCGTCGGGAACATCGCCGGGAACGTGGCCGAGATCGTCGCCAGCTGCGGGACATAGAGCAGGCCCAGCACCGCGAAGCCGACGATCGCGCCGATCATGTTGACCGACATCAACATGAACATCGGCACACCGGCGATGAACAGTCCGATCAGCGAGATCCACCACACCGGTTTCCGCCCGATCCGGTCCGACGCCAAACCCGCGAACGGCAGGAACACCATCATCGACGCCATCCCGATGATCGGCACGACCAGCGACTGGTCGGTCGACAACCCGATCGAGGTCTCGAGATAGGTGGGCATGTAGGTCAGCAGCGTGTAGTTGACGACGTTGAGCGCCACCACCAGGCCGCCGAGGCGCAGGATCGGGCCCCGGTACTCGCGGATGAGATCGCGGAACTCGCTGCCGACGGCGTCCTCCTGCTTTCCGGACTCCTCGAGTTCCTTGAACGCGGGCGTCTCGTCGAGGCGCGACCGCAGGTACAGGCCGATCAGGCCGAGCGGCGCGGCGAGCAGGAACGGCACCCGCCAGCCCCACGTGTTCATCTGGTCGTCGTTGAGGGCCAGCGAGAACACCAGCATCAGCAGCGCGCCGGCCGAGAAGCCGGCGAGCGTGCCGAATTCGAGGAAACTGCCCAGGATCCCGCGACGCCGGGCGGGGGCGTACTCGGCCATGAACGTCGCGGCGCCGCCGTACTCGCCGCCGGTGGAGAAGCCCTGGATCACGCGTAGGAGCACCATCAGCGCCGGCGCCAACATGCCGATCGTGGCGTAGCTGGGCACCAGGCCGACACCGAGGGTGGCGCCGGCCATCAGCAGGATCGTGATCGCCAGCACCCGGCGCCGGCCGAGACGGTCACCGAGCGGGCCCCAGACGAAGCCGCCGAGGGGGCGGAACAGGAAGGAGACCGCGAACGTCATCAACGCCAGCAGGGTCTTGGTGGCGCCCTCACCGGGGAAGATCGCAACCGAGATGTAGGCGACGCCGTATGCGTAGAGGCCGTAGTCGAACCATTCGGTGAAGTTGCCGACCGCCGAGGCAGCGATCGCCTTCTTCACGACGCCGGGCGGTGCGTCTTTGCCGGCTCCGGTGTTCTCGCTGGTCGAACCGTCGCGGTCCACGTCGAGCCTCCTCGTGTCGGTGCAGCGCTTGGAGGGGGTACCCAGGCATACCGCCGGGTACGCCCACCACTCGCTAAGTTGTGGGCATGTCCGCTGGCAGGTTTGCCCCCAGCCCGTCGGCCGACCTTCACATCGGCAATCTGCGCACCGCGGTGTTGGCGTGGCTGTTCGCACGCTCGACGGGCCGGCGGTTCCTGCTGCGCGTCGACGACCTCGACGATCGCACATTCACCGAGATCGGTCACCGTCAGGTCGCCGACCTCGAGGCGATCGGATTGACGTGGGACGCCGAACCCGAGTGGCAGTCACAGCACCCGGACCGCTACTCGGCCGCCATCGAGCAACTGTCACAGGCCGGTCTGCTATACGAATGCTATTGCAGCCGAAAGGATATCGCGCAGGCCCCGCGCGCACCGCACGCACCGCAGGGCGCGTACCCGGGCACCTGCCGCGACCTGACCGACGATCAACGCCAGGTGCGCCGCGCCGAGACCGGACGGCCTCCTGCGCTGCGGTTGCGCACCGACGTCATCACCTACACCGTGCGCGATCTGCTGCACGGTGACTACACCGGCATCGTCGACGACTTCGTGGTGCGCCGCGGCGACGGTGTGCCCGCCTACAACCTCGCCGTCGTCGTCGACGATGCGGCCCAGGGTGTCGACCAGGTCGTGCGCGGGGACGATCTGCTGCCGTCGTCCCCGCGCCAGGCGTACCTCGCGCGGATGCTCGGACACGCGGAGCCGACGTACGCGCACGTCGCGCTGGTGCTCAACGAGGACGGCGCGCGGCTGGCCAAGCGCGACGGCGCTGTGACGCTCGCCGAGATCGGGGTGTCGCGGGCGCTCGAGCAGATCAGCGCGTCGCTGGGATGGCGCGCCACCGACGTCGACGGCATGCTGGCCGAGTTCGATCCCGCGCTGCTGCCGCGTCAGCCGTGGATTTATCAGCCCCACTGAGCGGAATGCTTCCCCGAACCCGGCGTTTCGAGTAGTTTCCGCCGGTGCGCCGAAACCTCCTGCCCGTTCTTCTTCTGCTCGCGGCGGTGATCCTTGGGGCCGCCGGTTGCGGCTCCCCGGAAAACGCCGGCACCGACCCGATCAAGGCGGCGGGGGTGCTGCGGGTGGGCACCGAGGGGGTGTATCCGCCGTACTCCTTCCACGACGCCGGCCAGGGCGGCCAACTCGCCGGCTACGACGTCGACGTCGCGCGGGCCGTCGCCGACAAGTTGGGCGTCCGCGTCGAGTTCGTCGAGACGTCGTGGGACTCCATCTTCGCGGCGCTGGAGGCCGACCGGTTCGACATCGTGGCCAACGAAGTCACGATCACCGACGAGCGCAAAGCGAAATACGATCTCTCCGCGCCGTATTCGATCGCCGAGGGGGTGATCGTCACCCGCGCCGACGACAACTCGGTGACGTCCCTGGCTGACATCAAGGGCAAGCGCGCGGCGCAGAGCCCGACCAGCAACTGGGCGACCGTCGCGCGGGACGCGGGAGCGCAGATCGTGTCGGTCGACGGCTTCTCGCAGGCCATCAGCGTGCTCAACGACGGGCGCGTGGACGTCGTCGTCAACGACAGCCTGTCGGTGCTCGCGTATCAGGCCGAACACCCGGACGCGCCGATCAAGGTGGCAGGCACCACCGGTGAGCAGAGCGAGCAGGCGTTCGCCGCCCGCAAGGACAGCGGTTATCTGCCCGAGTTGAACAGGGCGCTCGAAGAACTGCGCGCCGACGGCACGCTGACCGAGATCTCCCGCAAGTACCTCGACATCGACCTGTCGCGGGCCGCGCCGCGCAGCACCTGGGAGTTGATCCTCGACAACCTCTGGCCGCTGGCCCGCGCGGCGATCACCATGACGATTCCGCTGACCATCATCAGCTTCGCGATCGGCCTGGTGATCGCGTTGGTGGTGGCGTTGGCGCGGCTGTCGTCGAACGCGGCGGTGTCCGGGCTGGCGCGGATCTACATCTCGCTGATCCGCGGCACCCCGCTGCTGGTCCAGCTGTTCCTGGTGTTCTTCGCGCTGCCGCAGATCGGTGTGCGCATCGACCCGTTCCCCGCCGCGATCATCGCGTTCAGCCTGAACGTCGGCGGCTACGCGGCCGAGATCATCCGCTCGGCGATCCAGTCCATTCCGAAGGGACAGTGGGAGGCGGCCGAGACCATCGGCCTGAATTACGTTGCCACGCTTCGCCGCATCATCTTGCCGCAGGCCACCCGGGTGGCTGTGCCGCCGCTGTCGAACACGTTGATCTCGCTGGTGAAGGACACCTCGCTGGCGTCGACGATCCTGGTGACCGAGCTGTTCCGGACGGCGCAGAACGTGGCGGCGCCGACGTTCGAGTTCTTCGCGCTGTACGGCACCGCGGCGCTGTACTACTGGATCATCTGCCTGGCGCTCTCGTTCGGCCAGAACCGATTCGAACGTCGACTGGAAAGGTATGTGGCCCGATGAGCGAGTACCGCGTCAAGGCCGAGAACGTCCAGAAGGCGTTCGGCGCCAACAAAGTTCTCAAGGATGTCTCGTTCGACGTCCTACAGGGTTCGGTGACCACGATCATCGGGCCGTCCGGGTCGGGCAAGACGACGCTGCTGCGGGCGCTCAACGCGCTCGACGTGCCCGACGCCGGGGTGATCCGCGTCGGCGACGTCGAGATCGACTTCAGCGCACCGGTGTCGAAGGACACGCTGCGGCAGTACCGCGCGCAGAGCGGGTTTGTGTTCCAGAGCCACAACCTGTTCCCGCACAAGACGGTGCTGCAGAACGTCACCGAGGGTCCGGTCGTCGCGCAGCGCAAGCCGCGGCAGGATGCCGAGGCCGAGGCGGTCGAGCTGCTCGAGAAGGTCGGGCTGGCCGACAAGAAAGACCAGTACCCGTTCCAGCTGTCCGGGGGACAGCAGCAGCGGGTGGGGATCGCCCGCGCGCTGGCACTCAGACCGAAGGTGGTGCTGTTCGACGAGCCGACCTCGGCGCTGGATCCCGAACTGGTCGGTGAGGTCCTCAGTGTCATCCGGGATCTCGCGGTCGAGGGCTGGACGCTGGTGATCGTCACGCACGAGATCCAGTTCGCCAGGCAGGTTTCCGATCAGGTGCTGTTCACCGACGGCGGCGTGATCCTGGAGAAGGGGCCACCCGCCGAGGTGATCGGCAATCCGAAGGAGGAGCGCACGCGGCAGTTCCTCGACCGGATCCTCAATCCGCTGTAGCCAGGATCTCGTCGCGGAACTGCGGGTGCGCGATCGCGGCCAGCGCCTCGCGGCGTTCGCGCACGGTCCTGCCTTCCAGTTCGGCGGCGCCGTACTCGGTGATGATCACGTCGACGTGGTGCCGCGGCGTGGTGATCACCGCTCCCGCAGTGAAACTCGGCACGATGCGGGACCGGAGTTCGCCGTCCTTCTCGTACGTCGAGGGCAGGCAGATCAGCGACCGGTCGGACAGCTCGAGCCCGGCCCCGGCGACGAAGTCCTCGGCTCCGCCGATACCGCTGAACTGCTTGCCGTCGATGGTGTCGGCGACGACCTGGCCGTGCGCGTCGATCGCGAGCGCGCCGTTGATCGACACCATCCGGTGATTGGCGGCGATGATCTCCGGCGCGTTGACGATCTCGACGGGCAGGAACGCGACGTCGGTGTTGCCGTCGAGCCAGGCGTAGAGGTCGGCCGAGCCGAACGCGAACGTGGTGACGCTGACCCCGTCGTACATGCCCTTGCCGGTGTTGGAGACCTTGCCCGCGCGGTGCAGTCGCATGCAACCGTCGGTGAACATCTCGCTGTGCAGTCCGTAGCCGTCGCCGTCACCCTCGGCGAGCAGGGTCGCAATCTGGTTGGGAATGGCGCCGATTCCGGTCTGCAGCGTCGATCCCGGCGGAATGAACGTGACGGCGTGTTCGGCGATCGCCGTGTCGACGTCGCTCGGCGGTGCGTCGCCGCCGGGCAGGGCCAGCGGTGCGTCGTCGGACCGCACCAGGACGTCGATCTCGTCGACGTGCACGGCGTGCCGGTGCTCGCCGTGGCCATGGGTGCGCGGGAACGCCTCCGAGCATTCGACGATCAGCAGGCGGTCGGGATCCGCGCCGGCACGGTGTAGTTCGTCGATGGTGCCGCCGGCGTGCAGGGACAGTGAACAGAAGCCGTCCGCGTCGGGTGGTGTCGCGACGGTCGTCATCACCCGCGGGCACTGCCGCTGCAGCAGCGGCCCGAAGCGGCGGAAATCGGCGGGGGTGAACTCGATGTCGGCGCCTGCGTCGAGCAGCGCCCGCTCGAGCGGGCCGAAGAAGCCGGACAGGTAGTGCACGTTCGGGCGGGTGAACAACTCGGTGCCGACGGCGAGCAGTGCGCCGTAGACCCGCAGGTTCGTCCAGTCGGTGCGCTCGCCGAGTGCCCGCAGCAGCGCCGGTGGTTGGCCCGGTCCCAGCGGGATGCCCAGCGTGTCGTCGGCGGTGAGCCGCGCGGCGGCCTGTTCGGCGGTGAGCTCGATCGGCATGGCGGAAACCTACCGCGCTGACAGCTCCTTTCGGCCCCAGGGCGAGCCGTATTCGGTCAGCAGGTCCAGGAACGGGACCGCGTCAAACGCCTCGGCGCCCAGCACCCCGGCGCCGCTCCACGTCCCGCGCGCCAAAAGTTCCAGTGCCACAACGGGATTGATCGCGGTCTGCCACACCACACACTGGTGGCCGTACTCGGCCATCGACCATTCGTTGTCGACGACGTGGTACAGGTACGTCGAGCGCGGCGCGCCGTCCTTGCCGGTGCCGGTCACCCACAGCCCCGCGCAGGTCTTGCCGCGCATCTTCGGGCCGAGCGTCGCCGGGTTGGGCAGACAGGCCGCGACGACGTCACGCGGTGAGACCTCGACCGAACCGACCTTCACCTTCTCGGTGCGGTCGAGACCCAGCTTGTGCAGCGTCTTGAGCACGTCGATGAACTCTTCGCCGAGGCCGTACTTGAACGTCGCGCGTTTGCACTTCACCCAGCGCGGCATCAGCAGCACCTCTTCGTGCTCGACGTTCACGCACTCGACCGGTCCGATGCCCTCGGGAAAGTCGAAAACTTCTGGCTCGCTGAAGGGTTCGGTGGTGTACCAGCCGCGGTCGGCCTCCCAGATCACCGGCGGGTTGAGGCATTCCTCGATCGTGGTCCAGATCGAGAACGACGGCGCGAACTCGTAACCCTCGACGGTCAGGTTCGACCCGTCGCGGGTCCCCAGTTCGTCGATGTCGGAGAACAGATGGTCGGCGGCGTAGCGGGCGAACACGTCCGAGAGCCCGGGCTCCACGCCGATGCCGACCAGCGCGAGCCGGCCCGCCGCGCGCCACTTGTCCTCGGCGGCGAACTGCTCGTCGCCGAGTTTCACGCCGGGCAACGCGTAGGGCTGGTCGGGATGGCGCTGCGACAGGCTCATCGCCATGTCGAGGTAGTCCGCGCCGCCAGCCAGCGCACCGTCGAAGATCGGCATCACGAAGCGGGGGTCGACGGCGTTCGTCACGTGGGTGATCTGGTGGCTGCGGACCAGTTCGGCGACCGCGTCCGCCGACCCCGCGTCGACCTGCGCGGCGACGAAGCGCGCGTCCCCGACGGCGTCAGCCGCCTGCCGGGCCCGGCCCTCGTCGTAGTCGGCGACGACGAGCTTGTCGAAGAAGTCGCGGCGTTGGGCGATGGAGCAGAACGCTGCGCCGACCCCGCCGGCGCCCACCAGGAGGATTCGCATGCGCACAACCTACGCGATCGACGACGAATTCGGTGTCCAACCAGTCGCTGAGCGATTGATTGCGCACCGAAATCACTCGAAGGCGACGGAAAGCGCAGCCAGCCCGCGCAGGGTCAGGTTCGCCTTGTACGCCGGCTCGGCCGCCAGCCGCGCGGTCGGGAAGCGACTCGTGAGCTTCGACAACGCCACTGTGCCCTCGAGGCGGGCCAGCGGGGCGCCGAGGCAGAAGTGCGGTCCCTTGCCGAACCCCAGGTGCCGGATCGACGGCCGGTCCGGGTCGAACGAGTCGGGCCGCTCGACCGCGGCGGGGTCGTGGTTGGCCGCCGCGATCAGCAACGCCATCACGTCGCCTTTGGGCACCTCGACGCCGCCGACCATCATGTCGTCCTCGGCGATCCGGCTGACCAGTTGCACCGGCGGGTCGTAGCGCAGCGTCTCCTCGACGACGGCCGGCGCCCGCGACGTGTCGGTCGCCAGCGCCTTCCACTGCTCGGGCGCGCGCAACATGGCCAGCGCGGCGTTGGCGATCAGGTTGACCGTCGTCTCGTGCCCGGCGATCAGCAGCAGGTTGCACGTCGACACGATCTCGGGCTCGGTCAGCTGATCGCCCGACTCCTCGACCGAGATCAGCGCCGACATCAGGTCGTCGCCCGGGTCCGCGCGCCGCTTGGCGATCAGGTCGCGCAGGTATTCGCGCAGCCACACCCCCGCGGCCATCATCTGGTCGAAGCTCGCGGGCGCCTGCCCGGTGAACGTGAACACGGGATCCAGCGCCTGGGCCAGGATCGCCGACGCCCGGCCGAACTCGGGTTCGTCGGAGACCGGGACGCCGAGCAGCCGGCAGATCACCGCGACCGGCAGCGGGTAGGCCAGGTCGGCGACCAGATCCATCGACCCTTTGGCCTCCGCGGCGTCGAGCAACCCGTCCACCAGCGACTCGACCTCCGGCTCCAGTGCCCGGACCACCTTGGGCGCGAACGCCTTGCTGACCAGCCGGCGCAGCCGGGTGTGATCGGGCGGGTCGAGGAACAGGAAGCTCGGCGGCTCGGCATCCGACGAGTCCTGCGGAAACTGTTCGGCGAGCTCGGCGTACCGCCGTTGCGCGGCAGTCGATTTCGTGCGGTCCGACGCCGACGACGGATGGCGCAGCACCTCGTCGCAGTGCTCGGCGGACGAGAACACGACGAGGTTCATGTCCGGCAGCTGCAGCGGCCCGTGGGCGCGGATCTCGGCGTAGATGGGATACGGGTCGGCCCGCGTTGACGGGTCGAGCAGCCGCAGTAGCAGCGCCTGCGAGGCTTCCATCCCTCTATTGTGCAGACGTTGAGTAGTACCGGCCGAGCACGTCGTCGCGCAGTTCGTCGAACTCGCCCGCCTCGATGGCCGCGCGGATCCGGTCGACCAGCCGCACCACGAACCGCTCGTTGTGGATCGTGCACAGCGTCGCCGACAGGATCTCCTTGGTCTTGAACAGGTGGTGCAGATACGCGCGGGTGTAGTGCGCGCAGGTGTAGCAGTCGCAGCCGTCGTCGATCGGGGTGAAGTCGCGCCGGAACCGCGAGTTGGTGATGTTGAAGCGGCCGGTCGCCGAGTACACCGCGGCGTTGCGGGCGACCCGCGACGGCGACACGCAGTCGAACGTGTCGGCGCCCGCGGCCACCGCGGCGAACAGGTCGTCGGGTTCGCTGATGCCGAGCAGGTGCCGCGGCTTGTCGGCGGGCAGTTCCTCGCACACCCACCCGACGATGGTGGCGAGGTTCTGCTTCTCCAACGCACCGCCGATGCCGTAGCCGTCGAAACCCGCCCCGTCGTGTTCGATCGACACCAGACCGCGGGTCGCCTGTCGCCGCAGGTCCTCGTACTGTGCGCCCTGCACCACGCCGAACAGCGCCTGCTTGGGCCGGTCGGTCCGCTCGGCCTGCAGCCGGTGATGTTCGGCCAGGCAGCGCACCGCCCACTCGTGGGTGCGCTGCACCGAACGCTCCTGATAGCCGCGGGTGTTGACCAGCGTGGTCAGCTCGTCAAACGCGAAGATGATGTCGGCGCCCAGCTTGTTCTGGATCCCGATCGACACCTCGGGGGTGAACCGGTGCGTGGACCCGTCGAGGTGCGACCGGAACGTCACCCCGTCGTCGTCGACGCTGGCCAGCCGCTCCTTGCCTTCGGCGATGATGTCGTCGGCCTGCACCCGCTCGGTGTCCATGGCGAGCACCTTGCGGAAACCGGCGCCCAGCGACAGCACCTGGAACCCGCCGCTGTCGGTGAACGTCGGCCCGGGCCAGTTCATGAACGCGCCCAGCCCGCCCGCCTCCTCGACGATGTCGGGGCCGGGCTGCAGGTAGAGGTGGTAGGCGTTGGCCAGCAAGGCCTGCGCGCCAAGCTCTTTCATGGTCTCCGGCAGCACCGCCTTGACGGTCGCCTGGGTGCCGACAGGGATGAACGCCGGGGTGCGGATCTCGCCGTGCGGCGTGCGGATCACCCCGGTGCGGCCGAGGCGGCCGGGAAGTTCCGCGGCAACGCTGAAGAAAGGGTCGGCCACGCCGTAGATTCTGCACTGTGAAGATTCGGTGGGTCGCCTGCGTCGCGACCGTGCTGGTTCTCGCAGGCTGCTCGTCGTCCCCGCCGGACTACACGCCGCCCGCGGGTGAGCTGGTCGCAGGCACCGCGCAGGTGACGGTCAACGGCCGCGACGCCGGCGTCACCCAGGCGGTGCAGTGCAACACCACCGAGTGGCTGACCACGATCACCACCGGCGACCAGACCTCCGGCATCACCGCGATGCTGTCGAACAAGGACGAACTCGTCACCGAATCGGTGAGCATCAACAACGTCGGCGGCTTCACCGGTAGCTACACCGCCGACGTCGGCGGAACGGGCGGCGCCGCGCAGGTCGGCATGACCGGCAACACCTACGACATCTCCGGCACCGCCGACGGTTTCAACACCGACGCCCCGAGTTTCCGGGTGCCCGGCACGTTCGCGATCCGGGTGGCCTGCTGACGCCGGTTTCACCGAATTTGCTGTTCGCGGCGGGGCCGCACCCGATACTGCTGTAGATGATCCGATCTTGACGGGTCACGTCTACACGAAGGAGAACAGTGGTGAAGCGTGGTTTCCTGGTCGCCGTCGGCGGCGCTGCGATCGTGATCGCCGGTTTGTCCGGGTGTTCGTCGGACAACAAGTCCGAAACCTCCGGCGAGACCTCGACGGCCGCCGCGGCGGAAGGCAAGACCACCGTCACGATCGACGGGCAGGACCAGAGCGTCCAGGGCACCGTGGTGTGCAGCTCGGTGGGCGGCAACACCAACATCGCGATCGGCGACGCGACCACCGGCATCGGCGCCGTCGTCAGCTCTGGTGACGAGCCCACTGTGCAGTCCGTCGGCCTGGGCAACGTGAACGGCGTGACGCTCGCTTTCCAGGCCGGCACCGGCCAGGGCGACGCCAAGGCCGAGAAGGACGGCAACACCTACAAGATCACCGGCACCGCGACCGGTGTCGACATGGCCAACCCGCTGCAGCCGGTGAACAAGCCGTTCGAGATCGAGGTCAGCTGCCCGTAACCGCTCGCGACACGGCGGCGTCCCTGCGCGGGGCGCCGCCGTTGTTTGTTCGGGTCAGCCGGTGTAGCCGGCCGCGGACTGGCGCAGCTGCCAGATCTGCGCCGGGCACAGCTCGTTGACGGCCTGGTTGATCAGGTAGGCGCCCTGGTACTTGTCGGTGGTGTGGAAGTCGGCGGTCACCTCGTTGACGAGCTGTGAGTAGCCCATCTGTCCGGCCACCCGGGCGCAGATCGTGTTGCCGTATCCGATCGCCGCGTCGGCGTTGGGGAAGTTGTAGCCCGGCCGCACGTGCACGTTGACCAGATAGGCCACCGTGTCGGCCTGGGCCGCCGGCGCGGACACGACAGCGGCCGCACCGGCGGTGGCCGCGAGAGCAACGAGGGCACGCTTCATGGTTGAGAGCCTATTCCGTGCCCGCCGCCGGCGCGGGGCACATACGCTAACCGCATGAGGCTCATGGCTGCTGCTGCGCTCGCGTGCGGATTCGTCGCCGCTCCGATGGTCACCGCCGCGACCGCCCCCGCATCCCCCGGCTACTGCGACGGCGCGGACTGCGTGCCCTACGTCGACCGCTCGGCGGTCGAGGGCACGCACTGCACGCAGAACACCCGCTACAACTTCGGCATCGATGCGTCGGGAAACACGCTGGCGTGCAACTCGCGCAGCACCTGGATCGCCTCGGCGCCGCTGGTCGGCGTGCGCACCAACCGGCTGCCCTGCGGCGACGCCACCGGCGTCGCACAATCCCCCGACGGCGTCCCGCTCAGCTGCATCGACGGCGCGTGGACGCCGGACTACCGGGTGACGTTCTACGGCTGACGCCGCTCAGTAGGCACGGGTGTCCGGCCGACTGTGATGTACGCCTCGCTACCGATTCGAGATCGACGGACCACGCGTGAGATGCGTGAGGAATCGGCCGCTGCGGGGTACAACACCGGCGTGGTGATCGACGTGCGTCTGCGACCTGCAGACCCGCTGCGGATCGAGGTGCCGGCGCTCGCCGATCGACTGGCGCAGATCCGTCGCGGGCTCACCGCCTGGCTCGAATCGATCGGGGTGCCCGACGACGTCATCGCCGACGTCGTGCTGGCGGTCAACGAGGCGGCCACCAACTGCGTCGAACACGCCTACTTGAACAGCGAGCAGGGCGTGATGATGGTCGAAGCCTCGGTGGAGGGCGACCGGCTGGTGGTATGCGTCGTCGACCACGGCGCGTGGCGCACCCCCACCACGGAGCCGACCACCCGCGGCCGCGGGATCCTGATCATGCGGGCCGTCGGCGACGACGTCGACGTCGACAACTCGACGTCGGGCACCAAAGTGACGATGATCTTCGACGTCACCGAGGACCGCCCTCAGGAGTTGGGCAACCGGACCACCTGAACGAAGAACTCGTCGATCTGCCGGACCGCGTTCATGAACTGATCGAGATCGACCGGCTTGGTGACATACGCGTTGGCGTGCAGCTTGTAGCTGCGCAGGATGTCCTCCTCGGCCGACGAGGTCGTCAGCACCACAACCGGGATGTGGCTGAGCTCGGCGTCGGACTTGATCTGCTCCAACAGCTGCCTACCGTCGTATTTCGGCAGGTTCAGGTCGAGCAGGATCAGGTCGGGCCTCGGCGCGTCGGCGAACTTGCCGCGCCGGTACAGGAAGTCGAGCCCTTCCTCGCCGTCGTGCGCGACGTGCAGCGTGTTCTTGATCTTGTTGTGCTCGAACGCTTCTCGAGTGATCAACTCGTCACCCGGATCGTCCTCGACGAGCAGGACGTCGATTGCGCGACCCTCAAGTGTCATGCGGTTGATCCTTCCAGTTCGGCTGCGACGGGCTCGTCGGCAGCAACGGGGATGGTGAAGCGGAACCTGGTGCCGTCGGTGTAGGCGGTGTCGATCCAGATGCTGCCGCCGTGGTACTCCACGATCTTGCGGCACAGCGCCAGCCCGATTCCGGTTCCGGTGTAGGAGTCGCGACCGTGCAACCGCTGGAAGATCACGAACACCTTCTCGGCGAATTCGTCGGGGATGCCGATCCCGTTGTCGGTGACGGTGAACACCCAAGCGCCCGCGGCCGACTCCTCGCCGGTGGCACAGTCGATGACGATGCGCGGCGCGACACCCTGCTTGCGGAACTTCACGGCGTTGCCGATCAGGTTCTGCCACAACATGGTCATCAAGGTCGGATCGCCCTGCACCGACGGCAGCGGCTCGCCCGTGCGCACCACCTCGGCGCCGGACTCCTCGATCGCGGTGGACAGGTTGTCGATGGCGTCGTCGAGCACGGCGCCGAGGTCGACGTCGGCCTGCACCGAGTGCAGCCGGCCCACGCGGGAGAACGTCAGCAGGTCGTTGATCAACACCTGCATCCGCTTGGCGCCGTCGACGGCGAAGCGGATGTATTCGACGCCGCGCTCGTCGAGCTTGTCGCCGTACCGCTTCTCCAGCAGCTGGCAGAACGACGCCACCTTGCGCAGCGGCTCCTGCAGGTCGTGCGACGCGACATAGGCGAACTGTTCGAGTTCGGCGTTGGAGCGCTGAAGTTCCAGCGCCTGGTCGGCAAGCTCCGAGCGGGCCGTTCGCGCCGACTCGAGTTCGTCGACGATGCGTTGGCGCATGTCCTCGACGTCGGAGGCGATGGCCTGGATGTCGCGCGGTCCGTGCACGGAGATCTTCTCGTCGAAGCTGCCCTCGGTGATCTTGCGGCATGCCGCGGCCAGCGCCGCGAGGGGCCGGGTGACCACGCCGCGGACCAGCACCGCCAGGATGATCGCGGCGACGAAGAACGTCGCGACGATGCCGATCAGCACGCGGTCGCGCCACGCCTGAGTGTTCTCCAGTTCGTCGACGGCCCGCTGGCGGGCCACCCCGAGGTCGCTGTTCTGACGGTCGAAAAGTGCGCGCAGCGCGTCGAAGTCGGCCTTCCCGCGGTCGGCGGTGGCCTGGTCGATCACCCTCGGCGATCCCGGCGTCACCGACGCGATCAGCGGATCGGCGTAGTTCGTGCGCCACGCGGCGGCGGCCTGTTCGATCGCGTCGAGATCGGCAACCAGGTCTTCCCGGTCACCGATGCCCTCGCGAACCTGCTCGGCCGCGGCGCGTTCGGCTTGCTGACCCTCGTAGTACGGCTCGAGGAACTGTTCATCGGCGGCGATCGCGTAACCGCGGACCGCGGTCTCCTGGTCGCGCAGCGCCGCCTGCAGCTGGTAGGCCGCGACGCGGGCGGGCTGGATGTCGCCGGTCAGTTCGCGCGCCACGTCGTCGGTGCGGTTGAGCAGCAGCGCCCCGGCGATCGCACCGGCGAACACCACGACACCCATCACCGACAGGACCAGGTTCTGCCAAGCCTGGACCGTCAGGCGTGACCTCATACGGTCGCCGTCCGCTGCACCCGCACGACCGCGATGTCGTCGCTGATGCCGCCGACCGACTGCGCTCGCCGCTCGACGTCTTCGATCAGCGCGCTGACGAATTCGGCGGCGGGCAGGTGCGCATACGACCGGGCGACTTCGAGCAGGCCCTTCTCGCCGAGACGTTCGGTGCCGCGGCCGGACCGCCCTTCGAACAGGCCGTCGGTCAACAGCACCAGACCGTGGCCTTCGGGCAGGTCGTAGACGTTGAGCGGCCACTCCTTGCCGTAGAGGCCGAGGGCCGGGCCGGACGCGGGTTCGATCCAGTCCACCGTGCCCGGGCCGTGCAGCAGCATGCCGGGGTGGCCTGCGGAAACCACGTTGAAGCTGAGGGTGTCCGGTGACATCGCGACGCTGATCACGGTCGCGAAGATGCTCGAACCGGGCCGTTCGGTGCTCAGGATCCGTTCGAGCTGGCGCATGCGCTCGTTGCCGCGCAGGCCGGCGAATGTCAGTGCGCGCCAACCGATCCGCAGCGCCACCCCGAGCGCGGCCTCGTCCGGGCCGTGGCCGGCGACGTCGCCGACCATGACGTGCACGGTGCGGTCGGGCGTCTGGACGAAGTCGTAGAAGTCGCCGCCGAGCAGCGCGTGCTGGCGGCTCGGCCGGTACTCGGCGACGATGTCGACGCCCGGCTGGTCCAGCAGCAGCGGTGAGGGCAGCAGGCCGCGTTCGAGGCGGGCGTTCTCCCGCGCCCGCAGTTCGCTGGCGTGCAGTTCGACCGACGTGAGTTCGGCGCGTTTGCGTTCCACGGCGTACAGCAGCGCCCGGCGCAGCGTCTCGGGTTCGACGCGGCCCTTCACGAGATAGTCCTGGGCGCCCGCGGCGACTGCGGAGATGCCGAAGTGCTCGTCGTTGAGGCCGGTCAGCACGACGATGGGCATCGTGATGTCGCGCCGGGCCACCCGGTCGAGGGCCTTGATGCCCTCGGCATCGGGCAGGTTCAGGTCGAGCAGCACGCAGTCGGGCCGCGACATGTCCAGGTGCTGTTCGGCGTCCTCCATCGTCGGCGCCCACACCACCTGGATGTCGCCGTCGGCATCGGCGATCAGTTCTTCGACCAGGATCGCGTCGCCGCGGTCGTCTTCGACCAGCAAGACATTGAACGGGCGCAGCAGTCCCCCACCGCCGCCGGCAGCGGCGGGCCCCTGGTCATAGAGCGCGCGCATGTGCAACCAATTCTCTCGGTTTGGTCACCGCGGTCGCCTGGACCTCTGCTTTAGTGACGAACTGACAATATCGTCCCGACACGTTGCAGCGCCGGACACCGGGTATCTGGTCGGCAACATTACCGACAGACCCTGTATCCGGCGCTGTCACGGCGGTTGTGGCGGTGGCGGAGGGATTTGAACCCTCGGACGGGGGTTACCCGTCACACGCTTTCGAGGCGTGCTCCTTAGGCCGCTCGGACACGCCACCGTGTGGCAGCTTACTAGGCGAGTGCCCGTCTACTCCAATCGCTGTCTGGCGAAGAACTCCTCCAGCGGTGCTGCGCATTCGGCGGCCAGCACGCCGCCGCGCACCTCGGCCCGATGCGTGAGCCGGCGGTCGCGCACCACATCCCACAGCGAGCCGACCGCCCCGGTCTTGGGTTCCCACGCCCCGAACACCACCCGCGCGACCCGCGCCATCACCAGCGCGCCCGCGCACATCGTGCAGGGTTCGACGGTGACGGCCAACGTGGCGCCGGCCAGCCGCCAGCCGTCGCCGAGCCGCGCGGCCGCAGCCCGGATCGCCAGAATCTCGGCGTGCGCGGTCGGATCGCCGAGTTCTTCGCGCCGATTGGCCGCCCGCGCCAACTCGGTTCCGTCGGCGGCCACCACGACCGCCCCGATCGGCACGTCGCGGGGTCCCGCCGCGCGCGCCGCCGCCAGCGCGGCCCGGATCAGCGCTTCGTCCTGGGTGTCGGTCACCGACCCAAGCGCTCGATGACCGCCGCCAACTCGTCGGCGAAACCCATCTCGCACGCGATGCGGCCCAACTGCTCGTCGGCATAGAGATCGGACTCGTCGAGGATGACTCCGAGGACGGCTTCGGGCAGCCCGATGTCACTCAGGAGCCCGAGATCGCCTTCCTCGAACGGGTCGGCGTCCTCGAGTTCGTCGGCCTCGATGTCGGCGTCGAGCTTTTCGAGGGCCTCGGCGGCGATGTCGTAGTCCAGCGCGGCGGTGGCGTCCGACAGCAGCAGCCGCGTGCCCGCCGGCGCCGGCCGCACGATCACGAAGAACTCGTCGTCGATGTCGAGCAGCCCGAACACCGCGCCCGCGCTGCGGATCTCGCGGAGCTCCGTCTCGGCGGCGGTCAGGCTGTTCAGCGCCGCGCGTCGCAGGGGTGCGCACCGCCACTTGCCGTCCTCTCGGACAACGGCGACACCGAAGCCGTCGAGGGTGTCGGCGGACTGCTCTTTCGCCGAGGCACGCTCTGCTCCCATGTCGGCTTACGGTAGTCGCCGACCAGGTACTTGACCAGGCATCGACACCGGAGCTGACGTCGGCCTTCACACCTGACAGTCAGCTGGATGTGCCAACCTTGAGCGGTGACGAACACTCCGGTCTGCGTGCTCGGCCTCGGCCTCATCGGCGGCTCGCTGATGCGTGCGGCCGCCGGCGCCGGACGCGAGGTCTTCGGCTACAACCGGTCGCTGGAGGCCGTGCAGGCCGCGCGGGCCGACGGGTTCGACACCACCGAGGACCTCGACGCGGTGCTGCGCCGGGCGGCGGAAGGTAACGCGCTGATCGTGCTGGCCGTGCCGGTGCCTGCGCTGGGCCGGCTGCTCGCCCACATCCGGGACGTCGCGTCGGGTTGTCCGCTGACCGACGTGACCAGCGTGAAGGGCGCGGTGCTGGACGAGGTCCGGGCGGTCGGCCTGCTCGACCGGTTCGTCGGAGGTCATCCGATGGCCGGCACCGCGCATTCGGGGTGGGCCGCCGGCACCGCCGAACTGTTCGTCGGCGCGCCGTGGGTGGTCAGCGTCGACGACCACGTCGACCCCGAGGTGTGGGCGCTGGTGATGAACCTCGCGCTGGACTGCGGAGCGGTCGTCGTCCCCGCCCGCTCTGAGGAACACGACGCGGCGGCGGCGACGATCTCGCACCTGCCGCACCTGCTGGCCGAGGCGCTGGCCGCGACCGCGGGCGAGGTGCCGCTGGCGTTCGCGCTCGCGGCCGGGTCCTTCCGGGACGGCACCCGGGTGGCCGCCACCGCACCCGACCTGGTGCGCGCGATGTGCGAGGCCAACGCCACGCACCTGCTGACCGCGCTGGACCGGACCCTGAACCTGCTCAACCACGCGCGCGATGCGCTGTCGCAGGACAAGCCGCTGACCGATCTCGTCGACCTCGGGCATGCCGCGCGTATCCGCTACGACAGCTTCCCCCGCCCGGAGATCGTCACCACGGTCATCGGGGAGGACCGGTGGCGCGAGGAGCTCGCGGCGGCGGGTCGGTCGGGTGGGGTGATCAGATCCGCTCTGCGAGTCCGGGGTAGTCGAGGATGAACCCGTCGGAGTCGACGGTGATGGTGGTCTCGGCGACCGGCGAGTGCAGCTTGATCCCGTCCTCGGCGCTGCTGTAGCTGATCACCGCGGTCTCCACCGACAGCTCCGGCAGCCGCACGTAGACCACCGGGCAGCTGAACGAATCCGACCGCTCATAGAGCCCGGTGCGCCTGATCGGCAGCGCGTTGAAGAACGGGCTGAAGATCACGTCGACGTCGAGGGCGCCGTCGAACGCGGCGCGACTGGTCTCGCCGGTGTGCTGCTGCACCAGCCACATGTTCTCTTCGTCGCGGGCGATCGACAGCTGCCGTTCCCGCTCGGCGAGCGTGACGGTCATCGACAGCCGCTTGGTGCCGCCGGCCTCATCGGTCACCAGATCGTAGGAAGCCGAGAACGCCGGGTGCGACGACGTCGCGGCAGCCACGATCCGGCCGTACGCCTTGATGCGGTTACCCGCCACGTGCACGCGCACCGATTCCATCCGCGGGATGTCGTGCGCCTGCCAGGTCAGGATCGCCGGCCAGGTTCTCTCGGAGCCGCCTGCTTCACTCACCCCTATACCGTATGCGAAGGTCCCCTCCGTTCGTAACGCGCTTCCCGGGTGGGATCAAGAGCACCTCAGGGCGGCCCGTGTGATGTTGCGCGCGGCCGGGATTCGACGGCGACTTCGTCACCGAGGAACGGCTGCGGCAACCGCTGGCGCCTGAGCCGGCCCGTGCCGGGCACCGACGCCCACACCGCGAACGCGAGCACGGCGTCGAGCAGCAGCGCCAGCGCCGTCACCATCAGGGCGCCGACCAACGCCAGGTGGAACTCGCGCACCTTGATGCCGTCGATCAGATACCGGCCGAGGCCGCCGAGGCTTGCGTAGGCCGCCACCGTCGCGGTCGCCACGATCTGCAGCACCGCGGTGCGCAGGCCGCCGATGATCAGCGGCATCGCGATGGGCGTCTCCACCCGCAGCAGGATGCGCCGCTCGGTCATGCCCATCGAGCGGGCGGCGTCGACGACCGCGGGGTCAACGTTGGCGATGCCGGCGTAGGTGCCTGCCAGCAGCGGCGGGATGCCGAGCAGCATCAGCGCGACGGTCGGCGGCACCAGCCCGAGTCCCCACAGCAGCACGCCGAGCAGCAGCACGCCGAGGGTCGGCAGTGCGCGCAGCGCGTTGACCCCGGTGACGACGAGGAAGGTGCCGCGGCCGGTGTGCCCGATCAGCATGCCGACCGGGATCGCGATCAGCGCGGAGAACACCGCGGCGATCACGGTGTACTGCAGATGCTCGAGGATGCGTGCGGTCAGACCGGCCGGGCCGCCCCAGTTCTCGGCGGTGAAGATGAAGGCCAGCGCCTGCTGCAGGAAGCTCATCGGGCTCATCCGGTCACCGCCTTGCGTCTGCCGGACGGCCGCGCGGCGCGGGTCCACGGTGTCAGCGCCCGGCCCGCGAGCATGATCAGGGTGTCGATGACGATCGCGAGCACGAAGATCGCGATGATGCCCGCGATGATCTGATCGCTCTTGTTGGCCTGGTAGCCCTCGGTGAACCAGGTGCCGAGCCCGCCGATGCCGATCACCGAACCCACCGACACCATCGAGATGTTGGTCACCGCGACGACGCGCAGGCTGGCGATGAGCACCGGAACAGCCAGCGGCAGCTCAACTTTGAGCATCCGGGTGAGCGGCCGGTAGCCGACCGCGGTGGCCGCGTCGAGCACCGTCGGCGACACCGCGTCCAACGCCTCGGGCACGGCGCGCACCAGCAGCGCGACCGTGTACAGGGTCAGCGCGACGATCACGTTGGCCTCGTCGAGGATGCGCGTCGGGATGAGCAGCGGGAGCACGACGAACAAGGCCAGCGACGGGATCGTGAAAATGATGCTCGCGGTGATGGTCGTCAGCCGGCGCACGGTGGTGGTGCGCTGCACCAGCGCCCCCACCGGAACGGCGATCAGCAGGCCCAGCACGATCGGGATCAGCGACAGCCGCAGATGGATCAGCGTCAGCGCCCACAGGTCGTCGAGGTGGGTGAACAGGTAGCGCACGCGCTAACCCAACTCCGGCACACGGCGCTGGCGTTCGAGGATGGCGAGCACGTCCTCGGCGCGTACCCCGCCGGCCAGGCGCCCGTCCTCGTCGACCGCGACACCCAGCCCGCTCGGCGACGACAGCGCGGCGTCGAGCGCGTTGCGCAGCGTGCCGTCGGGCCGGAACAGCGATCCGCCGCCGATCGTGCTGTCGTACAGCGAGCCGCCCTTGCGGTGCACGTCCACGCCCGCGGCGTTGATCCAGGCGTACGGCCGCCCGTCCTTGGTCACCAGCCGCCAGTCACCCGGATCCAATTGCAGTGCGTCGACCTCGTTTTCGTCGACCCCCCGGATCTCGTGCAGCGGCAGCCCCGTCGCGTGAAAGAACTGCAGGCCGCGGTACCCGCGGTCGGCGCCGACGAAGCCGGCCACCATCTCGTTGGCCGGGTTTGACAACACGAACGACGGTTCGGCGTACTGCTGCAGCACGCCGCCGCGGCCGAACACCGCGACCTTGTCACCGAGCTTGACCGCCTCGTCGATGTCGTGGGTGACGAACACGATGGTCTTGCGCAGTTCGCCCTGCAGCCGCACGATCTCGGCCTGCAGTTCCTCGCGCACCACCGGGTCGACCGCGCTGAACGGTTCGTCCATCAGCAGGATCGGCGGGTCGGCGGCCAACGCCCGCGCGACGCCGACACGCTGCTGCTGACCACCGGACAGCTGGGCCGGGTAGCGGTTGCCGAGGGACGGGTCCAGCCCGACCCGTTCCATCACCTCGAGCGCGGATTTGCGTGCGCTGCGGCGGGATTCGCCGCGTAACACGGGCACGGTGGCGACGTTGTCGACGACCCGCAGGTGCGGCATGAGCCCGGCGCTCTGGATGACGTAACCGATACCGAGGCGCAGTTTGACCGGGTCGACCTTCGTGACATCGTCGCCGTTGACGGTCAAGGTGCCCGAGGTGGGCTCGATCATCCGGTTGATCATCCGCATCGAGGTGGTCTTGCCGCAGCCCGACGGGCCGACGAACGCGGTCAGCGTGCCTTCGGGCACCTCGAGGGTCAGGTCGTCGACGGCCACCGTGCCGTCGGGGTACCGCTTGGTGACGTTCTGGAATGTAATCACTTCTGCGCCACCGGCTGGTCGAAACCGTTGTCGGTGATCCACTTTCGCGCCGCCTCGTCCGGGTCGACGCCGCGGTTGCCCTCGACCGACGTGTTGAGTTCGATCAGCGCCTCGGTGGTCATCTTCGCGCTCACCGCGTCGAGCACGGTCTTGAGATCGGTGGACATCTTCTGCGACGCCACCAGCGGGACGACGTTGGCGGCCAGGAACACGTTCTCCGGGTCCTCCAGGACGACCAGCCGGCTCTGCTCGATCGCGGGTGAGGTGCTGAAGATGTTCGCGGCGGTGACCGTGCCGCCGGTGAGCGCCTGCACGGTCGCGGGCCCGCCGCCGTCGCTGATCGCGACGAAGTTCGCCGGTGCGATCTCCAGGCCGTACTTGTCCTTCAGACCGACCAGGCCGGTCACCCGCGTCGCAAACTCCGACGGCCCACCGACTTTCACCTCCGGCGAGTGCGCGGCCAGATCGGCGATGGTCTTGAGGTTCCACCGCTGCGCGGTGGCCTCGCTGACGGCGAGGGTGTCCTTGTCCTCGGCGGGCGACGGATACAGGATCGACAGGTCGCCGGGCAGCGCCTTGAGCAGCGCGATCAGCACGGCGTCCGGCGTCGTCGCGGTGGCCTCGGGGTCGAAGTACTGCAGCAGGTTGCCGGTGTATTCCGGGATGAGGTCGATGGAGTGGTCCTGCACCGCGGGTATGTAGGTCTCGCGGCTGCCGATGCCGAACTGGCGGCGCACCGTGAAGCCGTTGGCTTCCAGCGCCTGGGCGTAGATCTCGGCGATGATCTTGGACTCGGTGAAGTCGGCGGAGCCGACCGCGATGATCTTCAGGTCGCCGGAGATCTCGCCGCCGCCGAGCGGATTGGAACTGCCGCAGCCTGCGGCGATGAGGGCTACGAGGAGGACCAGCGCCGCGACTACAGAGGCGGGCCGACGGTGCGCCGGCCTCGCCGTGGGGGGCGTCATGATCTCGACATTATCGAGATCATCGCTGCTCCGCGCGGCTTTGTCTCAGCATGAGTTCGCGGCTCGATCGACGCTGAAACGCCAAAGTGGTTTCTTCGCAGTCGGGAACGGCAAAGATGAGGCTATGACTAGCGATCCGTTTGGGCCGTCGGCGCGCAGCGAGCCGGAGCCGTTCGATCCGCCGAATCCGGGGCCCCCGGTGCCGCCGAGCGACGCAGAGCTCGCCGACCGTAACCCGTCGGCGGCGAAGGATGTGCACTTCACCCGGGCGGCCGCGCTGTGGTCGGCGGTGATCGCGGGCTTCCTGGTCCTGGTGATCCTTCTGATCTTCATCGCGCAGAACACCGAGTCCGCCCAGTTCGCGTTCCTGGGCTGGCGGTGGGATCTGCCGCTGGGGGTGGCGATCCTGTTCGCGGCGGTGGGCGGCGGGCTGATCACCGCGCTGGCCGGGGCCGCGCGCATCTTCCAGCTGCGCCGCGCGGCGAAGAAGAACTACAAGGCCGCGCTGCGCTAAGAGAGTTCGGTTAGACCGGCGGCGATCAGCGGGGCGACGGCGTCGTCGACCTTGTCGATGTCGTCGGACACCCCGCCCCCGACCCGGCCGCGGTAGGCGATGCCGGCGGCGATGATCGCCAGCTTGAAGTACGCCAGCGCCATGTAGAAGTCCCAATGGTCCAGCGGATGCCCGGCGGCCACCGAATAGCGTTGTGCGAGTTCGTCGGCCGTCGGGATCATCGGTGACGCCCATGCCGCATCCGAGTGCACGAGGTTGAACATCGGGTGGCGGTAGACGCACATCAACGCGGCGTCGCTGACCGGGTCGCCGAGCGTCGACATCTCCCAGTCCAGCACCGCGAGCACCTTGGTGTGGTCGGTCGCGTCGAGCATGGTGTTGTCGATCCGGTAGTCGCCGTGCACGATCGCGCTTCGGCTCTGCGCCGGGATCTTTTCGGCCAACGCCGAGTGCAGGCGTTTGACGTCGTCGTCGCGTTCGTCGTCCTCGCGGCGGACCAGCTCCCACTGCCCGCCCCACCGTCGTACTTGCCGTTCGAGGTAGCCGGTCGGCTTGCCGAAGTCGCCGAGCCCGACCTGCTCGGGATCGACCGAGTGCAGGTCGGCGAGCACCTTGATCAGCGCGTCGACGCAGGAGTTCACCGCGGCCTGATCGCCGATCGCCTCGAGTTCGGGCGTGTGCCGGATGACGCGGCCGGGCACGTACTCGACCATCTGGAACGGGGCGCCGAGCACGGAGTCGTCGTTGCGCATGGTGACCGCGCGGGCGACCGGTACCGCGGTGCCCTCGAGGGCGGCCACCACCCGGTACTCGCGGGCCATGTCGTGCGCCGACGGGGTCAGCCCGTGCAGTGGCGGCCTGCGCAGCACCCACTTGGCGGCGTCGTCAAACACCAGGAATGTCAGGTTGGAGCGGCCGCCGGAGATCAGCTCGGCGCGCAGCTCACCGTCGCGGGGGATGCCCTCGGAACGCAGGTGGCGGTCAAGGGCGTCGAGGTCGAGCCCGTCGAGCGAGATTGTCACCGCACTTGTCTACCACTGCTGATTTCTCGGCAGCAGGTCCCATACGTGCTCGGTGCAGTTGATGCCTGCGACGAAGTACCTGTCGCGCGACGACGACCACAGCACGCGGGTGACGCCCGCGTAGTCGACCTGCACGCACAGCAGCCGCTCGGTGCCCATCACCTTGTGCACGACCGCGTTGATCACCCCGCCGTGGCTGAACAGCGCGACGGTGTCGTCACGGCCCGCGCTGTGGACGATGTCGTCGACGCCGGCCTGCACCCGCTCGACGAACGCGTCCGCGTCGACGTCGCCGGGCAGGTCGCCGTTTGCCAGCCGCTGCATGTCCTCCTTGGAGATCTGCTCGACCGGGATGTAGTGCGACAGGTCGCGGTCGTACTCGGCGAGGCGGTCGTCGATGTCGATGGGCAGGCCGAGCGCGTCGGCGACCGGCTGGGCGGTCTGGATCGCGCGCTTCTGCGGGCTGCTGACCAGCCGCGAGATCGGATAGCGGGCCAGCGCGTCCGGCAGCCGTTTGGCCTGTTCGATGCCGTCCTCGGACAGGTCGGGATCGGACCCTTGGCCGGGTTCGCTGCGGAGCGGCAACGCGTGACGAATGATGAGCAACTGCACCGTGCCACCATATGGGCCATGAGTTCATTCGCGGACACGCTGTTCGACCTCACCGACCGGGTAGTGCTGGTCACCGGCGGCAGTCGCGGGCTGGGCCGCGAGATGGCGTTCGCCGCGGCGCGGTGCGGCGCCGACGTCGTGATCGCCAGCCGCAAGTACGAATCCTGCGTGGCCACCGCCGATGAGATCACTGCCGAGACCGGCCGCGCGGCGCTGCCCTACGGGGCGCACGTGGGCCGCTGGAATGAGCTCGACGGGCTGGTCCAGGCGGCCTACGCGCGCTTCGGCAAGGTCGACGTGCTGATCAACAACGCGGGCATGTCCCCGCTGTACGAGTCGCTGACCTCGGTGTCGGAGAAGCTGTTCGACTCGGTGATGAACCTGAACTTCAAGGGGCCGTTCCGGTTGTCGGCGCTCGTCGGGGAGCGGATGGTGGCCGACGGCGGCGGGTCGATCATCAACGTCAGCACGAGCGGGTCGCGGCGACCGGACGCGCACATGCTGCCGTATGCGGCGTCCAAGGCTGGGCTGAACGCGTTGACCGAGGGGTTCGCGTTGGCGTTCGGGCCGACGGTGCGGGTGAACACGCTGATGCCGGGGCCGTTTCTGACCGATGTGAGCAAGGCGTGGGAGATGGAGGCGACGGTCGCGGGGGTGCAGCACTTCGCGCTCAAGCGGTTGGGCAACCCGCCGGAGATCGTCGGGGCGGCGCTGTATCTGATGTCGGACGCGTCGAGCTACACGTCGGGTTCGATCATCCGGGTCGACGGCGGCATGCCGTAGTTCCCTTCCTGGCGCGAACGTGGGTTACCCGCACGCATTTCGGCCTCGAAGCGTGCGGGTAACCCACGTTCGGCGGGGGGTTTTACCTCACGGGGTGATGATGTTGAACGCGGGGTCGGGGCGGTCGACCACCGCGAGCATCGCCTGCAGCACCTCGGCGTCGCCGCTGACGTCCAGGCCCGGTGAGGTCTGGTCGCCCGCGGCCAGTGCCATCAGGCGCATCCGGTTCGCCAGCCGTATGGTGGCGTGCGCCGACGCCGGATCCGCGGGCACCTTGCGGTGGATCAGCACGCCGTTGCGCAGCGTCAGTCGGTAGTTGGCTTCCGTGTCGGAGAACATGATGTCGACCGCGATGTCGAGATCCCACGCGCGCGGGCCGTTCACGTTGATCGCGAGCGCGTCGAACATCTGCTCCGGGGTCAGCTGCGCGAGGATCGTCGGCGACGCACTCTGAGTCGGGGTGCCGAAGCTGCCGTCGCGCAGTTCGGTCGCACCGGAGAGGAAGAAGTTGCGCCACACGCCGTTCTCGGCGCCGTAGGCCAGCTGTTCGAGCGTGTCGGCGTACAGGTCGCGAGCCGGGCCGTGCTGCTCGTCGGTGAAGATGACGTGATCTAGAAGCGTTGCTGCCCAACGGTAATCACCGTTGTCGAAGGCCGCGCGAGCCAGTTCGACGACGCGGTCCGGCCCACCCATCGCCTCGACGTATCGCGGGCCGATCGCCTCGGGCGGATGCGCCCACAGCCGGCCTGGGTTGCCGTCGAACCAGCCCATGTAGCGCTGGTAGACGGCCTTGACGTTGTGGCTGACCGACCCGTAGTAGCCGTGGGTGTGCCACGCCTTCTGCAGCGCCGGCGGCATCGCGAAGTCCTCGGCGATCTCGATTCCGGTGTACCCCTGATTGAGTTGACGCAACGTCTGGTCATGCAGGTAGGCGTACAGATCCCGTTGCAGCGAAAGGTATTCGACGATGCGCTCCCGGCCCCACGTCGGCCAGTGGTGTGAGGCGAAGACGACGTCTGCGCGGTCGGCGAAGCGCTCGATCGCCTCGGTCAGATACCCCGCCCAGCCGTGCGGGTCGCGCACCAGCGCACCGCGCAGCGTCAGCAGGTTGTGCAGGTTGTGGGTGGCGTTCTCGGCCATACACAGCGCGCGGAACTTCGGGAAGTAGAAGTGCATCTCGGCCGGCGCCTCGGTGCCGGGCGCCATCTGGAACTCGATTTCCACCCCGTCGACGGTGTGGGTCTCGCCGGTTCGCCGGATGTCGACCGTCGGCACGATCAGCGCCACCTCGCCCGTCGACCCGACCTGGCCGAGCCCGCACCCCACCTGCCCCTGCGGTCCGCGGGCCAGCGCGGCGCCGTACATGTAACCGGCCCGCCGGGCCATCGCGGTGCCTGCGTACACGTTCTCCTGCACCGCGTGTTCGGCGAAGTGTTCGGGCGCGATGATCGCGACGCGTCCGGCGTCGACTTCGGACTGGCTCGTGACACCGAGAACACCGCCGAAATGGTCGACGTGGCTGTGGGTGTAGATCACCGCGACGACGGGGCGGTCACCGCGGTGCGCCCGGTACAACCCCAGCGCGGCCGCCGCGGTCTCGGTGGAGATCAGCGGGTCGATGACGATTACGCCGGTGTCGCCCTCGACGAACGTGATGTTCGACAGGTCGAGCCCGCGCACCTGATAGATGCCTTGGACGACTTCGTAGAGGCCCTGTTTCGCGCACAGCTGCGACTGCCGCCACAGGCTGGGATGCACGGACGTCGGCGCATCGGCGGCCAGGAACGAGTAGGCATCGTTGTCCCAGACCACCCGGCCGTCGCCGGCGGTGACCACACAGGGCTCGAGGGCGGCGATGAACCCGCGGTCGGCGTCGTCGAAGTCCGCGGTGTCGTCGAACGGCAGTGCAGCGAGGTGACTGCGGTGGGCGGACTCGATGACGGCGGCGGGCGGCTTCTGCGGCATACCGCCACGATATTCACTTGGGCGTCAACGCACTCCGGTATTGCTTCAACGACTTTGGCGGTCAACGAAAATATTCGGGATACTCCATGACGCGCGCTGCGGTGGTCGACGCCTCGACGCCGTATGACTTCTCAATCGATGCCAGCGCATCGTCGAGCGTCCGCATGGGCGTCGTTCCTTCCGGGAGGGTGACCACGTCGACCAATGCCGGATCGTCCGGGGCTCGGTCGGGCAAGATCGTCATACCGCGACGCGTCTGCACCGGCATTCGCCGTCGCGACACGGCATGGGCACGCGTATGTCCGTTGTGGCTGTAGGCGTCGGCGACGAGCGCGAAAGCGATCTCGTCGGTTCCCGAGCCCACCACGATGCCAACAGCGTCCAAGGTCGCGGGCCGGGGAATCGAATCGAGTGTAGGCCCGCGGCGGAATGAGTCACTGTCATGGACCGGTCCCCAATCGCGGACGCCCATGCTCTCGGCAACCAAATCGGCCCGAGAGGCGCCTGCGATTGCGGCGATCAATGCGATCGAGACAGGCATCGCTGCGCTGATACCCGAACTCGAGACGATAGGTCCATCAGCGATGTACCGGACGTTGTTACGCCAGTTGACATTCGGGAACTCTGCGCGGCGCCTCGTCTCACTGGCCCAATGCGCCGTGGCGTGCCTGCCGTCCATCAACCCGGTTGCGGCAACCGCCAAAGCGCCGTTGCAGATGCTCAGTATCGAGCTGCCCTTCTCCGCTTGCGCCCTGATCCAAGCAATGGCGGCCGGGTCGTCGGTCGGCTGCAACGCAGGCACGATGAGGTAATCGGCCCCATCGGGGTGCTGCTTGTCGAATTGATTGACGGTCAGATGGGTTCGCGTCTGCACCCCCGGCCCCATCGAGACAGGTCCTGGCTGCGTCGACACGGTGATGATCTCCGCGACGTCGGCAGCGCTGAGCACGCCGAACGGCACAGCGAAGTCGGCCAACTCCGTTCCACTGTTCGCCGCGAGAACACCGATCACGGGCCGCGTCTGATGGTCGAATCTGGGCGTCCATTTTGCAATGCTCGACGGCGTCACGTCACCAGAGCTGGAATCCGAAAGCTGGCCTCGGTCACTGCAAGCCGCGACGAGGATTCCCAACGATCCAAGAGAAAAGCCTTTGATTGCCGTCCGACGGTCCATCGCCGTGAAACTACTACCACATGTAGTAGTCCGTCAATGGTCAACGCGTGCCCGGTTCACCCTGCGCGCATCTCCCCGGCGATGCAGCTTATCTCGTCGGCGCCATGCCCGGCGGCGACCGCGGCGTCGACGTAGCTCAAAATTGCCTCCAGCACACCGGTGTCGACGTCGGCGTCCCGTGACGCGGCGATCAGGTGCCGCACCGAGGCAGCCACCGAGGACACCGGCGCACTGGCGTCGTCGTGCCGGTTCTCCTCGATACGCCGGCCAGCGAACCTTCGTCCGCAAACGGCGTCGGCGCCGGTAAAATGCTGAGCCGCCCGCTCGGGGGTGGGTTCTGGTCAGCGTCGCAACACCGACGGAGCACTGGTGTATCCGGCCGCCGACTGCCGCAGCTGCCAGATCTGCGCCGGGCACAGCTCGTTGACCGCCTGGTTGATCAAGTAGGCGCCCTGGTAGTAGTCGGCGGTCCGGAAGTCGGCCTTCACCTGGTCGACGAGTCGCGCATAGCTCATCTTCGCGGCGACCCGGTCGCAGATCGTCCTGCCGTAGCCGATCGCGGCCTCGGCGTTCGGAAAGTTGTAGCCCGGCCGGACATGAACGTTGACCAGATACGCCACGGTGTCGGCGCCGGCCTGCGGGGCGACCGCCACGAGGGCGGCGGCAGCCGTTGCGAGTGCCGCGAACACGCGCTTCATGAACGAAGAGCCTATTCCGTGTTCACGCCGAAGGCGTCGGCGAAGCTGGTGTTGCCCATGCTCTCCCTCTGGCTGGCGTCCACCGCCGCTAGGAGGCGAGAGTTTTCGATGACGATCATCTCCACGTCGCGCCCGTCGTCGGCATAGTGGCGATGCCAGATCCACGGCGGCGTATACACGAAGCTGCCCGCGCTCCACCGCACGCGTTGATCGCCAATTTCCGACCAGCCCGAGCCATGTTGCACGAAGTGAATCGACTCATGTACGTGTCGATGAAGGTCGCTAGCCTCCCCCGCGGGGATCTTCTGCAGAAAAATTTCAATAGAGCTGGCGGGTATTCGCAGGAGCAACCCAATCTGCGATGGGCTTGCAGTTTCGATCCAGTGCGCCTCGGCGGAGCTGACGACGAGGTGCTCCTCCCCCACGTGCTGGCTGTCGCGACCTCCTGCTCGCGCCATGCTCTTGGCGAATTCATCTAACTCGTCACGGGATAGAGTCATTCAACGGCCTCCTTCGGGTATTCCTTCGCTCAGTCAGCAGAGTTCTCGGCCTGCCATGAAAGGTGACCCTTGGTGGACAAGGGTCCAACGGGACTCTGAGTTTGGCCATCATTGATTATCTCGCCGGGCCGATAGATTCGTTGCGATGACCACAGAGGCGTGTAGGGGTCAATGCAGGGAACGCACCCGTCACCATTCCTCCGCTTTGACTCATTGGGGCTTGCCGTACACCGCCACGACAACGGTGCGGTCTACGGAATTCTCCGACCAGACCCCGATCCGGGTGCTCGAGCAGTCGGACATGACTGCGAAATCGACCGGATCGTGATACCACCGGTTAATCAACTCGATACCGCTGAACGCGAGCGCGGGATTGATGGCCACGGTTTCTGACACCGCGCCGCTGCATCCCGCGGCCTCCGCCCGCTGCTGTGGCGTAGAACCATCCGATCCGACATCGCCGTTGACGTTGCGGTTGGTCAGCGCATCGCGCGCGTGCCACTGCGCGGCGAGCTGGAGACTCGGACTAGTCTTGATGTCGCTCACGCAGCCCGCTTGGCGCTGAATGGTGTATACGTTCGCTACTACGCCGTCATCGAGGCGCTTGTTGTCACCATGCGCGGCGGGCGTTATCAGTAGTGCTTGCACGCCAAGCACCGCAACGATACCTACCGTGAGCGTCAAAAAGTGTCGGAGGCGGCGACCTGATGCCTCTCTGACCGTCTTCGTTGCGCCCAGGTTCGGTCGCCTGGCGTCGAGTTGATCACCGCGGGGCCGCTTTTCGCGGGTCGAGTTACACACGAGCAACCTCCCCTATGCCGTAGTCTGCCAAGATGCCGCCTGCAGCCTCGTCACACTGATCGAAAATGGACGGGATCCAACCGGTAGCGGCCGGCGGCCCAGCAAAAAATGAGCTCACCGCGGCACTTCGATGAATGCGCCATGATTGCCATTCGGGATAAGGGTCATACGAACCAAAAATCCTCGTCTCCTTGGCTGCCCCGGCTATGGTGCAGCCCGGATTATCGACGCCGCTACAGGACATCTCGCGACTGTTCTTACGAGAGGCGTTGAACCATATAAAGCCGGCTGTAGTCTCACGGCTCAAGCCAATCGCGGCGTCGTTTAGACGGGTCCACACCGCGACTGCAAGACCATACGGAGTTGCATTAGCCAGGCTGATCGCCTGAACCTCATCGTCAAATTCCTTCAACGTGAGCACCGAACCGACGATGTCGTCCTGCATGTCCTGAACAACGGCGGATGCCCGTTCGAGGGTGGCAACAATCGTCGAAGCGGCGAAGTAGCCGGGTAATTCATCGGGTTGACTCGGTTCCCCTCCGCTGAACTTCGTTCCCTCGGTGCTGGCGATGTTCCGGCACACTCTTTCAGGCTGAGCGTGGGAAACCAGCGGTCCGGCCTGGGCACCGATTTTGCGGGGATTTGCGACGACGATCATGCTGACCTTGGTCCTAGAGCTTGCCGTTGCATCATGAAACTTGTAGACGTGCAGGAGGATTCGCTGCATGCTCTAAAGATCTGCCCGTCGGTGATCACCGAGGCCGCCTGCGCTGCCGATAGCGCCGCCAAGGTCAGCATTGACGAAGATCAGCGACGCGTCCATCACACGAGAGTGCCATGCGCATCCGCTCCTCGAGCGCGGCAATGCTGAGCCCGAACGTGTGCAAGACCCGCAGCTGGCCGCCACCGGTGTGGTCGATGTCAAACACGGCATAGTCGGTGTACACCCGATTGACGCATCGAAGTCCGGTCAGTGGATAGCTGCACGAAGGAACCAGTTTGGCGGTTCCGTCCTTTGCGAACAGGGTCATCATGACCAATACGCTCTTCGCGCCGATAGCAAGATCCATCGCGCCGCCGACGGCGGGTATGGCGTCAGGCGCCCCGGTGTGCCAGTTGGCGAGATCCCCGCGCGCGCTGACCTGAAACGCGCCGAGGACACAGACATCGAGATGACCGCCGCGCATCATGGCGAAGGAGTCGGCGTGGTGGAAGTAGGATGCCCCAGGGGTTTCGGTAACCGGGATCTTGCCGGCGTTCGTCAGATCCGGATCGATTGCGTCGCCGATCGCCTCCCCACCCATCCCGAGCATCCCGTTCTCGGTGTGCAACACGACCCCCGCGGCGGGGTCCAGGAAGTCAGCGACCATGGTGGGCTGCCCGATGCCGAGGTTGACGTACGAACCCGCGGGGATGTCGCGGGCGATCATCGCGGCGATCTCCCGACGGTCGAGCGGGCCCCGGTCGAGGTGCTCGACACAGGCGCGGGTCGATGCGTCGACTGTTCTCGTCACGAGGCTGCCTCCGTGGACGTCTCGGGAATTGCGGACAGGTCGAGGACGCGGTCGACGTAGATGCCGGGCGTGACGACCGTCTCGGGGTCGATCTGCCCGGTGTCGACGACGCGGGAGACCTCGACGACAGTAAGCGATGCCGCGGTCGCCATCACCGGGCCGAAGTTTCGCGCGGTCTTGCGGTACAACAGGTTTCCGACCTGGTCCGCTACGTGCGCCCTGATGAGCGCCACATCTCCGAAGATCGGGTACTCCAGCACGTAGTCGCGGCCGTCGATGGTGCGGGTCTCCTTGCCCTCGACCAGTGGCGTGCCAACCCCCGTCGGGCAGAAGAATGCGCCGATGCCGGCCCCCGCCGCCCTGATCCGTTCGGCCAGGTTGCCCTGAGGGACCACCTCGAGGTCGACCTTGCCCGCCCGGTAGAGCGCGTCGAACACGTACGAATCGGCCTGTCGCGGGAAGGAGCAGATGACCTTGGCGACCCGACCCGCTGCCAGCAGTGCGGCCAGGCCGGTGTCGCCGTTGCCTGCGTTGTTGCTGACGATGGTGAGGTCGGCGGCACCCTGTTCGATCAACGCATTGATGAGCGTGGTGGGCATGCCCGCCATTCCGAATCCACCGACGAGAATCGTTGCGCCGTCGTTGATTCCAGCGACGGCTTCCTCGGCACGGTGGCAGACAAGGGTGCGACTCATGACGGCGCACCTGGGTGCTCGTCGAACTCGGGCAGGACCTCGGCGGCGATGCGGAAGGCGGAGTTGGCGTCGGGGACACCGCAGTAGATGGCGGTTTGCATTAGTAGCTCCTTGATTTCGTCGTTGCTCAGACCGTTACGGCGGGCCGCCCGCAGGTGCATCGCCAGTTCCTCGTGGTGACCGCGCGCGACCAACGCGGTCAGCGTGATCATCGAGCGGCTGCGAAGGTCAAGACCGGGGCGGGTCCAGATGGTGCCCCAGGCGTACTGGGTGATCATGTGCTGGAAGTCGGCGGTCAGGTCGGTGGTACCGGCCACTGCCCGGTCGACGTGCGCCTCGCCGAGCACCTCGCGCCGTACTGCCATTCCTGCACGGTGCACGTCTTCGAGGGTCTTGCTCGGGGGCTGCGGAACACCGACGATCTCTGCGATGAGGCCGGCCACGCGCTGCGGCGCTTCGGCGGGGGCCAGGTGTCCGACGCCTTCGAGCACCACCAGGTCCCCGTCTTTTACGTCGGAGGCGATGCGCCGCAACGATTCCGGCGGCGTGGGGACGTCGACGCTACCCGCAACGGCCAGGACCGGAGTGACGATTTCGGACAACCTATCGGTTACATCGAACACTGCTAACGCTTCGCATACCTGCGCATAGGACTCCGCATCGGTGTGACTCAGGGCATCCAGCAGCGCCGAGGCGGTCCCCGGCTCGCGGTCGACAAAGCCCGGCGCGAACCAGCGCTCGGCCGCGCCGGCCAGCATCGTGTCGACACCGCCGGCGCGGACGGTAGCGGCACGTGCGAGCCAGCCGTCCGGGGTGCCGATGGCGGCGCCGGTGCACAGCAGGGTCGCCGAACTGACCCGTTGCGGAGCATCGAGCAGCAGCTGCAGACCGACGCAACCACCCACCGAATCACCGGCGTAGTGGAATGTCTCCACGTTAAGGTCGTCCGCGATCACCAACACCGCTGCTGCGAGGTCGGCGATGGTGAACGGGTGGGCCCGACGGCCGCGGCCGTGACCGGGAAGGTCCCATCCGACTACGCGCACATGATCGACCAGTCGTTGCGCCACGCCTGTCCACAGGGTGGCCGTCGTTGTCCCCAGCGACGGGCCCAGCAAAAGTAGCGGCCCGTCGTCGGGTCCGCCGAGGTGGATGGCGGTGAGAGGCGGATTACTCATGGCGCGTCCTTGACGAAGCGGCAAGCCCGGCCGAGTGTCGAGTCGATCAGCCGATCCGCGGCGCCGGTGTAGCCGGGTAACGCTGCACGACCTGTCAGCTCGGTCATCGAGCGCTGTTCGGAAAGCAGGCTTTCGGCGGCGGCCAGATTGGCCGCGGCGCGCGGCGGGTCGACACGGAGGCCGGACAGGAGGTCGGATGTGTGCGCGGCGGCGACGACGGTGTGGCGGGCCAGTGTCCGCAGGGTTGCCCATTCTGTGTGCCAGGCGCCGTCGGAGCGTTCGTCGACGGTCGCGCCTGCGGCGGTGTGCAGGATGCTACCAAGGGGTCCGGCGGTGAGCGCGGCGCGGCGGATCAGCACCGAGCGGACCGGGTTGTTCTTGTGCGGCAGCGTCGACGAGCCGCCACCATGCCCCTCGGCCAGCTCGCCGATCTCGGGCCTACAGCCCGTCGTGACGTCGGTGGCGATGTGGCCCCAGGCGTCGCAGCAGCTCACCAGCGCGTCGCCGATCCGGGTGACCTGCCACCGGGTGGTATGCCAGGGTGGGGTGGGCGCCAATCGCAGCGTGGCGGCCAAGCCGTCACTGAGAGCGATGGCACCCTCGACGGATCCGGCCAATTCGGTTGCGGCTGCGAGCGATCCCACCGCGCCACCGACCTGCACCGGCAACGACGCTATCAGCCCCGCTATGGGCTCGGCGGCGTCGAGTACACCGGTCAGCCAGCGGGCGAACTTGGCGCCGAGGGTGCTCGGCAGTGCGGCCTGGGTCAGCGTGCGGGCGAGTGCCGAAGTGTCACGGTGAGTTTCGGCCAGTTCGGTCAGCGCCCGTACCTGGATGGCGAACTCGTCGCCGATGCGGATCAAGACGTCACGCGTGCAGAGCATCAGTGCGGTGTCGACGACGTCCTGACTGGTCAGCCCGCGGTGCAGCCAGCGGGCCGTTGGTTCCGCCGAGCGTTCCCGCAACATCAGCACCAGGGCGGAGACGGGATTGCCGTCCGCGCCAGCACGCCGGGCGATCGTCGCGGCGTCACCGTCGGCGAGCAGGATGGTCAGGTCCGCGCGCGCCTGCCGGGGCGCGATGCCCGCGTCGACGAGTCCATCCAGCCAGGCTTGTTCCACCGCGACCATCGCGGACAGGAATGCGCCGTCGCTCATCAGGTCGCCCGCGAGATCGTCGCCCGGCCAGAACAGATCGATCATCGTTGGTGGCCCGGGTAACGCAAGAAGACCGTCTCGGGCTTGTCCGGGGTGCCCTGCAGTTGGACGTCGAAGCGTAGACCGGTTCGGTCGCGGGTGGCGATGAGCGTGTCACGACGCTCGGGCGTAAGCGTGTTCAGCAGCGAATCGTTCTCCAATTGCTTGCCGGGAATGTAGGCGCGGGTGAACAACCGGTTCAGCAGTCCCCTGGCGAACACGGTGATCGAGATGAACGGCGCGGCAACGGGTTCGCTGACGCCGGGGATGACGGTGGTAAAGGTGTACCGCCCCGCTTCATCGGTAGTGGCACGACCCCACCCGGTGAAGGTCCAGCCGTCTCGGTGCAGGGAGCCGCTGGCGTTCGGGATGCTGCCGTCGGCGTCGGCCTGCCAGATCTCCAGCAGCGCGTCGGGTAACCCTCGGCCGTCGGCGTCTGCGACGACGCCGTGCAACTGAACAGCGTTCGGCGAACCGGGCGGCACCAACTCGTTACACCTGTCGAAGGGCAGTGCATAGCCGAAGAACGGTCCGACGGTTTGGCCAGGGGTGGCCGGCAGCAGCGTGGACATCAGCGGTGGGCTCCGCGGCCGAGGTTCTCGATTGGGGTGCGCGCCGACCCGGTCAGGACGACGTCCCATCGGTAGCCGGTAGCCCATTCGTGGGTGCTGAGTTCGTGATCGTAGCTGGCCACCAGCCGGCTGCGCGCCTTCTGATCCGGGATCGCCTGGAAGATCGGATCAAGGCAGAGGAGCGGGTCACCCGGGAAGTACATCTGGGTGACCATTCGCTGCGTGAATTCCGTGCCGAAGAGCGAGAAGTGGATGTGTGCGGGCCGCCACGCGTTGCGGTGGTTCTTCCACGGATACGGCCCCGGCTTGATCGTGGTGAACCGGTAGATGCCGTCCTCGTCGGTCAGACAGCGGCCGGCGCCGGTGAAGTTGGGGTCGATTGGGGACGGGTGCTGATCCCCCTTGTGGATGTAACGTCCGCCGGCGTTGGCCTGCCAGATCTCGACGAGCTGGCGCCGCACCGGCCGCCCTGCGCCGTCGACGACCCTGCCGGTCACCACCAGTCGTTCGCCGATGGGTTCACCCGAGTGCTGGACGGTGAGGTCGGCCTCCAGCGGGTGAACGTCGCGTTCGGAGAAGCACGGCGTCCATAGCTCGACCCCTTCCGGGTCGGCGTGGTGAAGGTCCTTTGTCGGATGCCGTAGCAGGCTGCTCCGGTAAGGCGGATAATTCAGGCGCGGCTGCGTCTCCTCGACCCCTGCACGCTGGTAGGCGGACTCGATCGCACCGATCTCCGCGCTGATCTCCGACTGGCTCGCTACGGCGCCGTCGGGATTGCTGTCGATCAACGTTGTCACGGCGCCTATGGTACCGACGACGTTGAGATTAGCGAACGGTAGAATTTCACTGAGCGGAAAGGCCATCCACAATTGGCAGGGAACACTTCGACGCCGGGAACCACTGTCACCTCGCGTTTGCTGAACATTCTCGGCGCCTTCGACGAGGGGCATAACAGCCTGACGCTGTCCGAGTTGGCCCGCCGGGCCGGACTGCCGATTGCCACCACACACCGCCTTGCGGCCGAGTTGGTCGCCGGCTCGGCATTGCAGCGCCGCGCCGACGGTCAGTACGTGGTGGGCAGGCTGATCTGGAACGCGGGATTGCTGGCGCCGGTGGAAGGCCAATTGCGCCAGGTGGCTGAACCGTTCTTGCATGACGTATACGCGGCGACCCTTGCCACCGTGCACCTGGCCGTGCGCGATGGCGACGAGGTGCTGTACCTGGAACGGATGATGGGCCGGACATCCGTCCCGATTGTCAGCGCCGTCGGCAGCAGGCTGCCGATGCACTGCACCGGCGTTGGCAAGGTGCTGCTGGCCCACGCGCCGGAGGACGTTAAAGACCGAGTGTTCGCCACCTTGACTCGCATCACGCCGTACACCATCGTGTCGCCGACCGTGCTGTCTTCGCAGATGCAGCGCATCCATCGTGAAGGAGTGGCCACCACGAGCGAGGAGATGTCGCTGGGTGCATGTTCGCTGGCGGTGCCGGTCATCCGCCAGACCGACCACGCCGTAGTCGCCGCGATCGCCGTGGTGGTACCGACGCTGAAGCGCGATCGTCAGCGGCTTCTCGGCGCCCTGCAGGTCGCCGCGCACGGCATTGGGCGACTGCTATGACCCGTCAGGCGCCGTCGTAGCCGTCGCTCTGTGGGACAGAATCTCTCGAACGGGCAAGCTTTGGCGGCGGCCGCAACCTAGGTCGGAGTGCCACACGTTAGGCGCGAACCGGAGTCCGCGCAGCGCTTACCGGATAGACACCAACGAGTCTCCCCGCCAATGATTTGTAGGAAGCTGGCGCACTCCGCAGCTTCGAATATCCAGCGAGGGAGGCGATTCCGCCCACCCTCAAACCCTCAACAGCCGAACTATCGCTGAAGGAATTGCAAAGAACATGACCGCCACGACACCGCTGGGATCCGACGCCAGGGCGTGGGCCGCCGAGAACCTTCGAGGCTTCTATATGTGTCCTGTCACGCCCCTTACCGACGAGTTCGAGCTGGACGAAGAGGGTCTGCGGCAGAATATCGACGCGTTTGTGGAGATGGGGTGCACCGGCCTTGTCGTCGGCGGGTTTTTCGCCGAGGGATGGAACATGACGCTGGCCGAATGGCAGCGTTACCACGAGGTGGTCGCCGGTGCCACCGCCGGCCGCCTGCCCTTGTTCACAATCATTCTCGACCATTCGGCCTACCAGGCGATCGAAAAAATGCGGTTCGTGGAGTCCCTGGGCTTCACCGGCGCCGAGATCATGAACCCATCGGTGCAGCTCAAGACCGACGACGACGTGGTCGACTACTTCGACTTCGTGGCGCCCGCCACCGGGCTGGCGCTTGTGCTCTACCGGACGCCGGTATCCGGTTTCGTGTATAGCCACGACGCCGTCGCTCGGATCGCCGAGCACGCCAACGTCGTCGGGATCAAGAATGGCACTTTGAGTTGGACCGACAGCATCGCCTTACGCCACCGCTTCGGGGACCATCTTGTGATCAGCGAGCCGAATGAGCGCTATTGGGCTCATGATGCTGCGCTCTTCGGGGGTCGGGTGCTTTACGGGGAGCTCTCCCTGATCCTCTACGGGAAACGGCGGCAGGAACTGCACCAATACACCGACCTTGCGTTTGCTGGTGAACTCGCGGGGGCGCTACCTGTGTCGGCGAAGGTGGACGCAATTCGCCAGGTGTACGAAGAGGTGCTCATCGGCCGCATCGCGGCAACGGGTTCCTACGTCGCGGCCATGCCCTATCTGAAGGCGTGGTTCGAACTGTTGGGGCTGCGTGCCGGCCCGGTGCGACCGCCCGTCAAAGCCCGGCTGTCTGCTCCGGAGCGGGAAGTCCTGCAGGAGAAACTGACGGCCGCCGAGGCCATCTGATGCGCGTCCTGATCCTGGGCGCTGGTGGGCTCGGATCTGTCTTGGGCGGATATTTGGCGAACATTGGCGTCGATGTCACCCTGGTCGGCAGGCCCGCGCACACCGAGGCCATCACGCGCAACGGTCTCCGAATCACGGGCCGTCGGGGCGACCTGGTGATTACTGATAACTTGACCGCGGTCGACCAGACAGCCAAAGCCACGGGGCATTTCGATTACCTGGTGTTGGCAGTGAAGGGCAAAGATACCGCGCAGGCCCTGGCGGAGGCCGACGGGTTGCGTGATTGCGTGAGCAGCGCGTTGTCGGTGCAGAACACCGTCGAAAAGGATGCGACGCTCGCCGGGTGGCTTGGGCCCGACAGGGTGATCGGAGCCTCCACCATCGAGGGCGGCACCTTGCTCGAACCGGGGCTCGTCAGAAATCACCTTACAGCTGAGGTGACCGCTTACTTCGGCGAACTTGACGGGACATCTAGTGCGCGCGTCGACGACTTGACGGCTGCCTTCACCAACGCCGGCCTTCCTGCAAAGGCGGTAGGCAACATCGAGCAGGTCGAGTGGGAAAAGCTCGCCCAGATCGCGCTGGCGGCCGCGTGGTCGGTCACGGCACTGGGCGCAATCCCTGACGCCTCGGTCTTCGAGGGCATGGAGGTGCGCGAGGGAGCGATGTACTTCGTCGCGCTGGCAAAGGACCTTCTTGGGGTGTACCGGGCGAAGGGCTACGAGCCGATGAACTTCTTTGCGCCTCTCTCCCGCCTGAAGGAACTCGATGCCCTTCCGACGGCCGACGCGATCGAGTTTGTCATCGGGCAAGGCAGAGCAATGCGCGAGAAGGGAAACTCGGGACACCCCTCGATGTACGAGGATGTTCTGCGACGACGTAAGACCGAGGTCGACTTCATGCTGGCGCCTTATCTCGCCGCCGCTCAAGAACTGGGCATGGATACACCGACGCTGCGGGTCGCCTACCAGATCATCAAGACCGTCGACCGATTCCTGGCCTAGCAATGACGCGGTTCGAAGGCGATGTTCAGGCAGCGCGCAAGGTGTGTTGGGGAGTGACGCCGAACTTGCGCCGATACTCCGCGCTGAAGCGGCCCAGATGACCAAAGCCCCACTTCATCGCTACGCGGGCAACAGTCACGGCACCCTCAGACGACGCCGCCAGTTCTGCGTGCGCACGGATCAGCCGGACTTCGCGCAGATACGTGAGCGGAGGAAGCCCGACGTGCCGCTTGAAGCTCTCTTGAAGAGCGCGGGCACTGATACCAACCTCGCGAGCAAGATCGGTTGTCGTCCAACTCCGTTCGGGATGCTCCTCGATTAGGTCGAGAGCTGTCCTGAGTACTTTGGGCGGCGGCACTGCGTGTTGGTCGGCGGCGAGCGCCATGGCCTGATAGTGAGGTTGGGCGTGTAGAAACCCATGCATGACCAACTGTTCGAAATGTCGCCCGGTCATCGGATGTTGCACGATGCTCTCAGGGCGAGAGACCTCCCGATACAAGACCGATAGCAGCGCAAGCCACGCACGACTGCTGTCCGCCGTCAGGTCCATGCTATGCGTGATATTCAGCGGCCTAACCGCAGGTCGTCCAAGCAAGCCCTCGAGTTCGTATTCCAGATCCGTGCGGCTGAACTTCACGCACAGCTGACCACAATCGGCGGCCCACTTGATGCCGGCAGGACGGCCTGGGAGGAAAACCGCCGCCTGCGTGGGCGTCGCTTGGGCCGTGGCTGAGCCGCACCACGAATCGGCGTAGCTGGTGAGGGGAACGTTGATGTGGTAATCATCGAGCGCAGTCGAATTGACGAGCTCGACATCTGCACCGTACCGAAGGTAGCCAACGGTCACAGCACCGATTCGTGCGGCGCTGAGCCGCGCATTCAAACGCTGGCCGCGACGGGAGTAGCGGAGACGGTGCGGTGTGAAAATTTCCGAAGCGAGGTGCTCGGCCGCGCTCAACTGTTCGGTGCATACGGTCTCGCGTCGGCTGAAGTACGATCCTGCCATCTTCGGCCCATCCGCCATTGGTAACATCTCACTTTCTCGCTGCGGTAACCGCAGTTCGCCGACAGAATCTGTCGCTCCGTCGAACACCAGCGCGGAAGGCCTGGCCTCCGACTCAGGGTCCTGCGTCACCCAACCGCATTCTAGTGGATGAAAAACTCTGTTATGCAGAGAGTGATTCCTTTAAACGCGTGTTGCCCTTTCTCCGTGCAGCAGGGTCACTGGCTGCCGCGTGCATCGTCCACCTCGATGGTGTGCTGGCCGGCGACCGCCCCGACCCCGATATTGCTGTTGAAGGACGCTCTGGAGCTGTGTGAGCTTGCCGGCGTCAGCTCGACAGTTGTCGCGTGGCGTTGACTGGTGCGATCGCACCCCGGTGCGAGTGCCGTCCGGAGGGGATTCGCGCCTCTGGCGGGAACACATCCGATACCAGCTTGCGTGTGCAATAGCCTGCGCTCACAGATCCATGCCAGCGGAGATGGAGGAGCCAATCGGGCCTGAGGGGTCTGCATACCTTGAGTGCGGAATGTATTACACAGTGGGGCACTGAATAATCACCACGATTTTGCTTCTCGTCGCGCCTTCCGGTCGTGCAGGCCAGTGGGTTGAGCACTTCTGGCATCCATCCCATTCCTTGAAAGCTTGGAACCTTCTCGCGCTCTGAAGACATAGAGGTCGAGATCAAAATCGCTGGGAGAGAAGGAAAAATAATGGCTTCTTCTCAGACACCTCGGCCACACTAGTCCAGCTGGCGATGTTGCGCTAAACGCTCTGCCAAAGCTCGCGATGACCAAGTTGTGGTAGTCGATAGAAAAGATATCGCCCGACACCGCACGGCGCACAATCGCCTTAGTGTCACATCGAAGCGGATGATTTGGAGATAAGTCAATATTCGCGAAAAAGGAACCGCACAGGCCGTCTCGGTGATCATCACCGACACAGATTGACAATTCGGTTTAAGTGCACGAGCCTGTCATAGCTCCTCGACCGCGCCGTCGGACCAGATAACCATTTTCCGTAATCAGGGTGCGCGTAGATGTGAACCTTATACAGATGGTCTAGGTCATCCCACCAGACCCAAGACCCAGCGCCTACCATCCAGCGCTGCGCGACACGGCCATCAGAGAAGACGCACATTTCAAATTGCGCCTCGTCAGGCGGTTGTAGTTGTCCTTCTCGAAGTCGTCCTTCACGTCTCTGGCGAGCCGGCGATAGACGACAGCCGTTCTCACAGGTCAACCTCTGACAATCCCGTCACGTCTAGCGTGCTCGTGAGAAGCAGAGACATAGTAGGCGGAAGGTCGCACCACGGAAGAGATCAGACGGCGCCGGGTGAGCGCCTGCGACAACGGCGGACGGTCGTTTGGGGGTGAACCTACCCGAGGAAGACATTTAGGGTGTCATTGCGCGGATCCGGAAGCACGTACGGTGATCGCTGCCGACGGGCATTCGTGTGCTGCCGCGCGGGCGTTGACCTCGGTGTTTACGCACGACCTGTACCGCGACCGCGCCCGAGGCCGTGCGCACCTCCCGCACGTACGCCACCGCCCGAACCTACCGCTTAGTGCCCCAAACGGGGCACTAAGCCCATGAAAACCGCAGGTCAGCGGATTGCCAGTTCAGAGTTCGTCCGACCTTGTCCTAAGTCAGGCCGGAGGACCAAGGCACGCCGCCGCGCAGCACCTGCAGTTGTCATCACAGACGTCCTTTCACGATTGGGGAAGGGGCGTCAAGTAGGAAACGATCCCCTGCTCACTGACGTGCGCGAGGTCAATGGCCAGGACCGTACGGGTCCTCGAGAAACCGCGAAAGGCTTTCCTTGGTCTGCCATGACAAACTCTCAAGTTCCAACGGGTCGAGCTGAATTCGGAAGCCGAGGCGGGGGCTGGCAATCTCCAACCGCTCTCCATTGCGGGTAAAGATTTTGTCGACGGTGACGACGGCGAACTCGTTCGCGATGGTCGTCGCCGCACCGTGGTCGCCGGTCACGACTGTACCTTTCTAGGTTTTAAGTAATGCAAGCTCAACGTCGCCCCGTTAGAAGAAGTTAGCCAGATTGTGGGTGCCGACAACGGCATGGTCAAGCACTACCCGTCGGCTCGCTAACCGCAGGCCCATCTCACTGCGGCGGATGACATCGTGGCGCTCCGCAGAGATGAGGTCGTGCTGCGGGCTGTCCCCCCTGTTGCGGAACACGAGAAGGTTGGAGCGGACATCGTATTCGTCCGTCCCTGCGCCGGGGCGTACCCGCACATTCGACACGTGGTGTCGGATCCGTGAGGGCGGATCTTCTGCCCATGCGTATTCGGTGTCCAGACGTAGCACCCGCAGCTCCAAGCCTGCGTAGTCGTCATCCCAGTGGGTCATGGTCGTCGAATTTCCGTCGCCGTTGGCGCGTTCTCTGCTCACGCGCACCGGGATGACGTAGTGGATATCTTCGGCGCACAGTTCTAGCCAGTCGTGAAACCGGCCGTCGTTCAGCAGCTCCGCCTCTTCGAACAGAAAGTTCTCCATCTCGCAGCGGAGCAGAAGCTGTTGCTCGACCGTCGCTACCATGGCACACCATCCTTTATGACCTGGTTGATTGTGGTTGTGAGACAAGCAGGTGCCTGATGCCTCATCAGGCGACCTCGTCTGTATTGGTCCGAGATTGCGCGAGTAGTTGGGGTTTGGGCTCGGTTTCGCTGGCGTCATCGCCTGAGTCGGTGAGTAACTCCAACAGGCGACCCCAGAATTCGCGTTGGTTACGCTCCGCGTACCCGCTGGACAGGGGACGACCGGGCCCCTTCCACGTGTCGTCGCTGGTCAGCACACCCATGCCCATCTCGAAGTTGAGTGTCTGGCTGCCTGCGAGAATGCCTTGCGTTCCCGCAGTGATGGAGCGCCAAGTCTCGGCGTCGTCCTGTTCGAACACACCGGAGATGCCGAACGTTCGTACGTAGGTCTCATACGACTGCTGTTTGAACTCTTCGTCGGCATCCTTCTCGACGAGAAACCACGACCAAACTTCCATCGTGTCGTGTGACAGTGGACGCCACAGCCGAAATGTCAACATCGGCACTGGCATTGACTTCTTGTCCCTACCGATGAGGACGTTGAGGAACGACAGGTTGGGAAAGACCGTGCCGTGAATGAAGGCCGAACGCTGAAGCATGTCTGCGCGGTCCTGATCGCCGTAAGCCGCTGCGAGTCCATCGACAACCTCGGGTGGATAGTTCATAAAGGGCGGCATCGGTTGCCCGGGCGTTACCCCGAGGACGCCGAGGCCGTGACCGTTGGAGAGACTGATATGCGCCGGCTCCGACGCGAATTTTGGATCGGGCGGAGCCAGACCGAGCTCGACCGCCGATCGGTGCGTCATCAACGTGTGGTAGGCGTCCCCGACAAAGTTGTCCGCGCCGAGCTTCCAGTTGGAGTCGATGATCCAACGCTGGGGCTCACCCCGCACCTCCAGTCCACCCTTGGACTTCTGGGTGATCAGGTCCAGATACCACGCCATATCGCCCAAATAATCAACGAGAGGTTCTGCCTTCTCGTCCAGGCAACCGAATATCATTCCGCGGTAGTTCTCGAGGCGCGGAACCTGGGTAAGACTCCACTCGTTCTTGTCCATCTCGACCCCATAGACCTCTTTTTGTGCGGGTACACCCGCCAGAGTTCCGGTATTGCGGTAGGTCCAGCCGTGATAGGGGCAGCGGAAGTGCGAAGTGTTGCCCATCTCCGTGCGGCACAGCATTGTTCCGCGGTGCCGACACGAGTTCGCCATGGCGCGCACTTCGCCGTCTTCGCCGCGGACAACGATGATCGAACCGCCACCCAGATATCGGACCACGTAGTCCCCTGCCTGGGGGATCTCCGTCTCGTGGGCCAGGAATTGCCAGCACCGGCCGAAGACTCGCTGAGCTTCGAGCTTGTGGAGTTCTGCGTTGGCGACCAGCCCGGCGGGCAGACGGCCCTTAGCAAGGCCTTCTCGGCCCGCCGCTACCAGTTGCTGAATGTCGTTCTTACCGACAATAGACATGTACTTTTCCTACGTTTCTTGGATTGGGCTGCGTAATGTTCTCTTGGACAGATGTTTTCGTGATTGCGGCGTTCATGTTGTTGCGGCTTCGAGTGCGCCTGGTGGTGTTTGGGCGACCATCTGGTGGCCCCACACACTGGGTCGGTCGTACTGAGCGACTGTCCAGGTTTCGTCATCGACAGTGGCCCCGTCCCAGCCGTACTCGAGGTCAAACCCGCTGGGTGTGCGGACGTAAAACGACACCATCCGATCGTTGACATGGCGCCCCAACGTCATGCTCAGCGGAATGTTGCGCGACATGCACAGGTCATAAGCCATCCCCACGTCATCAAAACTTTGCACCTCGACCATCACGTGGTGCAGTCCCCGCACACCCGGCATCGGAGCCAACGCGATGCTGTGATGGCGCGGGTTGCAGTGGTAAAACCACAGATCCATGAAGGTGTAAATCTCATCGCTCTTCTTAAACCCCAACACCCCCCGCAAAAACCGGTCGGCCTGCGCAAGGTCCGGCGTCGCCAGCACCACATGACCCAACCCCTGCGCACCGGTGACGAACCCCGATATCGCACGACCGGGCCGGAAGGAACCCGGCACCACCTTCTGACCGTAAAACAACTCATGACGCAACCCCGAAGGATCCGACAGCGTCAAAAAGCCCAACACCCCGCGGGCTGCGCAGTCCTCCTCGGTTCCCACCTCAAACCCAATGCCCCGCTTGTGCAGCAACTCCCCGGCAGCCTCAACCGCCTCCTCGCTGCCCACATCCCAGCCCGCATACAGCATCCGGTTGCGGTCCCCGTGATGAACGGCGATCCGGTGATCCGCGTCGTCGATCCGCAACAGGACCGACCCACTGGACGCCTCAACCGCCTCCATCCCCAAAACCTCCGGACCGAACGCCAACCACTCCTTCGCATCCGGAGACTCCACACCCACATAACCCAACGCTTTCACCAACATGTGTAAAACCTCCTATGTTGACCCGACGTCGATGCGCATCGCGCCGGTGGCAAGTTCCGTCCCTCCGGACGGCTGGTTGAGGCCCCGCACGCCCAAGCCGCCGTCGCTGTTGATGACGACGCCGGTCACCGCTCGCGAGTTGTCTGCAGACGCGAGTAGCAGATACAGGCCGGCGTGATCGGCGGGCTGCTGCGCGTACTGCAATGGGTTTGTAGTACTCATAATGTCGGCGATGCCGGGCACCGATGACAACACGTCCTGACCCTGGCCGAGGTCCTCGATTCCACGCAGGCCCGTTACCGTGCCGCCTGGAGCGACGCCATTCACCCTGATCTTCGGCGCCAACTCGTAGGCCAGTTCACGCACTACGCCAACGACTGCGTGCTTGGAAGCGGTGTACAGCGGGCCGCCACCGGAGGCATAGAAGCCAGAGTTGGAGACGGTGAAGATCATGCTCGGGCCATCGCTTTTGAGGAGTTCAGGAACGGCGGCCCTGGCACCAAGGAGGTAGCCCTTTACATTGACCGCGAAGATCTCATCGAAGGCGCTGCTGAGGTCGGCTCCGTCGAAACCCACCAAAGGGGCAAAGTAATCGAAGATCCCAGCGTTGCCGACGAAGACGTCGAGCTTTCCGAACGCATCGACCGTTTCGCGCACCGCCATGACGTTGTCTGCATACGACCTCACGTCACCTGTTACCGCGATGAGCCTGCCGTCGGCGTTGCCGATGGTAGCCAGGTCGCCTTCCGAGCGATCCAGGACGCCCACGCATGCGCCCTCGGCCAAGAAACGCTCGACCACGGCCAAACCGATTCCGGCTGCCCCGCCGGTCACCAGGGCGACTTGCCCGGTCAACCAACTCAAAACTATCGTCCCTCCGGTGATGCGCAATGCTCTTGTTGCTCTGCATCTGCCCACCAGTGTCCTCGCCGCTGAATGGGGGGTCTATCCGCGCAGCGCTGTCGAAGCTCCGATTCACGCGGGTCTCGATGCTCGGGCGAGGAGAGTGCGGGGGATGTCTACGCCAATGGTCCGATGGGATCGGAAGCCGCGTCCCAGACCACCCGCGGCAATGGACATGAGCGCGTGCCCGGATGTGCCTATGAGGACCTTTTCTCCGATGGGTGACACGACAAACCATGGGTTTCGAGGCGCGCCAACTCGTGACGCCACGCGATGGTCTCGTTGAAAGCGTTACCGAGATCAGGCAGCTCTGCTGCATCAGCGTCGGGCAAATCAGCCAGAGTGCCACCCGCAGAAGCGATCTGGAGCGACAAACGCGAGATCGTGTCGACGCTGATGGCCTGTAGTACGGCCCGCTCGACGGTGTCCGCAGCACTGGTGAGGCCGTGGGCACGGAGAACGACCACCGGCCGGTCTGCCATAGCAGCAACCATTTCCTGGGCTAGTTGCCGATTGCGCACCAATACGCCTCGCCGATAGACCGGCACGCCAGCCGCGGCGAGCCGAAAACCGGGTATGTCAAACGCTCCGACGATCGGTCGGACAGCCAGACCGGCGAGATCGGCGGCGACTACCGCCTCGGGGTGCGCATGAACCACAGCATTGACATCGCGGCGGGTGCGGAGCACTTCGGTGTGCAGTGGCAACTCGTTCGGCGGCTGGTAACCATCGTCGAGTTCTCCTTTGCCGCCCGCTGTACCGTCCAACGTGACCATCCGGATGTCCTCTGCGCTGGTGAACGCGAGCCCTCGCTCGCGCGGACCACGACATCGGATCAGCAGTCGATCTCGGTCGACGCGCAGGCTGATGTGGCCGAGGATGCCTGGCGCCAAGTCGCGCGCCGCCAGGACGCGACAGGCCAGCGCGATGGCGTGTCGTTCAGTGTCTAGCCCTGCACCCGAAGGGGTGGAGCTCATCGCCAACTCGGGGTTTCGGTGTCGACGCCGTCCTTGACGACGACAGCGAAGTCCGCGGATGCCTTACCCAAACTGCGATGGGTGGTGCTGGCAGCGCAGATGGCCATCCGGTTCGCCTCCTTAACCGTTCCTATAGGGCTTGGGCTGTTGAGGCCCCGAAGCAGAAGGCATCGTTAACCACGAGCCATCACTTCCACGCAGTTAGGCGCTACACCCAATAGCCTTACTGTATACCAGAGATCTACTCTGTAAAACAGAGACTCTGGTTTCGGTGTGGGCCTATTGTCGCCGACAGTCCGCGCAGGCGGCGCAACAACGACATTGAGACACATACCCTTTCGCGAGCGGCGTCTCGGCGGCCCACGGTTCTGCCGGTTGACTGGGCCAGAGGGTGGGCAGACATGCCCTCGTCCCAGGGTCACGGCCGACGACATCTTCCTTCGACCGTGGGGGTTCTCAGTGCAAACGTCGAGTAGATCTGCGGATAACCCACACCCGCAGAATCAAATTTCGCGTGCCTCACCTTCGACGCGCTAAACAGTGACTTCGCAGTTCGTCCAGGCGACGGCCATTCCCATAAGGGCGCGGGGAATGGGCTCATAGACGCTGGCCCATGGCGTGTTGCCGCCGACTGCGCCGACAGCACATATCCACGATCTCAGCTCGATGTTGCCAGAGTTGAGCAGGTCTTCGCTGGTCAGTTTGCTCAGCTCGTAGCCGTTTCCGGTAGCGAGGCACTTCAGGGTGCGGCGATCGAATTCCTCGTCGATGGAGCCGTGAACGCGCGGCCCATCGTAGGCAGCCCATGGATAGCCGGCAGTGAAGTGTGAAAGTCCACCGGACGCGTAAAGACCTATCCTCTCGTCTGCAGGGCGGCGTGACCGCACGGCGTCGGCAATCGCGCGGCCGAGCGCGAAGCACCGTTTAGGCGACAACGACGGCACGTGAACGGCATTGAGGAATACCAACACCACTGGGATTTGGTGGTCTCGGAGGATGTTGGCCACAATCTCGCCGTGTGCGTGTGAGTGCAAGGTGCTGTCACGAAAATCGGTGACTGCGGTGACGTCGAATCCGGCCTCGACGGTGTGCTCACTCAAGTCCTTACTGAGTTCGGGCGAACTTTTCCAAAACCGCGCGTCTGGCAAGAAGCGGTCAGACACTGTGAACCCATCTCCTGTGTGGATGGCTATCTGGGGCAGTGCCGAACCGTCGAAGTTTTCGTTTTGGTCATCACCGATGATGATCAGGCAATCCAGTCGGTCTTGTCTGATGCTGTCACGCAGCCTTTGAAGCCCGTTCTCGATGTGCGCGTAACGCGCCGCAGCGTCGTCGAATGGTTCTTCGTCTTTCCTCAGGCGAGGTGGGGTCTTACCGCGTCGCAATGTGTACTTCTGCCTGTTCTTTATGCGGAAGCCTTCCCACCTGGGAGGCGGGATGAAAGTGAAGGCATGGGACGACGCGTAACCGGCTACAATCTCACCCACGATTTCTCCTCATCTGAAGTCACAGCGATACCTGGTGGGAGAGAACGACTTCGCGATCTTCGTAGGCCGACTGCAGGATGGCGAAACATACTTCTAGCGTCGCGCGCCCCCAGCGACCGTCGTGCTGAACAGGGCGGTCCTCAGTGATCGCCCGATGTAGTTCAGCCAACTCTGCGGCCCTGCCCCGCATGGTGCGCGCGACCGGTATTTCCTGTAATCCGTTTTGCCCGTACACCACCAGCCCGTCGGGCGACTGCCTGATCGCGCCGTGTTGGCAGCTGACCACGGTCAGGCCGAAGTAGGGGTGGTGGATGATCTCTCCGGGGGCGGAGTACCCCCACAGCTCCTGTGACTCTTCGGTCGTCGTCGCAGCACCGTAGCGGCCCTGCTCCTTCTGGGCTTCCAGTGCTACTTCAAGGTGGTCAGGGTTCTGACTGAGCGCAGCGAAGTTGCTGGCTACTCGCTGGTTGGCTTGGGGACTGCGGCGGCCGCCGTCTTCTGCCACCCACGAGTGCAACTCCGCGACGTCGAAGAAAGCTCGCGCGTCATAGACGAGCGTGGCGGAAGCTCCTGATTCGAATCCGAGATGACAGGTGTATCCCCCGACGCATTCCCGGACGTCGTCCCATATTGTCGACGCACGCACTGTTCTGGCCAAACCGCCGGCTATCTGCCGCACGATATCGACCTGGTGGGGCCCCTGGTTGAGCACTGGCCCGCTGGTCGAGCGCAATTCCGAAGTCGGCCACGGTCGCCGGTTGAAGTCGTTGAAATTCCAGGTGTTGACCATGAGCAACTCGCCGAGTTCGCCACTGGCTACAAGTTCGGCCATCGCTCGCACCGGCGCATCAAAGCTGTGTGTGTGGCCGGCCATCAGCTGCACGCCCGCTGCCTGGGCCGCCTCGACCATTGCAGTGCAATCGTCGATCGACATGGCCAACGGCTTTTCGACGATCATGTGTTTTCCGTGACGTGCGGCCATTAGCGCATGCTCCCGATGCAGCTCGGGAGGGGTGGCGATGTAGACGACGTCCACGCTTGGATCGGCACACAGTTGCTCTGCGTTCGTGTAGGTCTGGCCGGAGAACTCGGTGGCGAAGCGGGCGAGCGAGTGTGATCGGGTATCGGCTGCCGCCACAACCCGATACGGCAGCGTCGACATGTCTGGGTACTGCTGGAAGATTCGGGCGACTGCCTGACCGATTCCGAGAAATCCTAGGCCGAGCTCGCGTGACGCGACATCTGTCATGTGCGACCTATCTGAGAGCTAGTGAACGACTGGGCATTAGAAGAAGATCGAAATCGCTCGTGGAAGAACGCTATGAGCCAGGGTGATGACCCGGGCGGCCAGCAGCAGGCCCGAGTCTTCGTCTCGGCGTAGAACGTCTTGTCGTTTGCCGATGAAGAAGCTCTCGTGGCGTTCATGGCGTACGAGAAACACCATGACGCTGGATCGGACGCTCAGCTCCTGATCGGATACATCGGTGACCAGGATGTCGCTGACTAAGCGCTGAGTGATCGTGCGTGGAGTTTCCCCGGGGGCGAGCCCAGTAGCCAGCCGGGCAATTCTCAGCTTCAGCGATTCGTAGTCGTCGTTGAACAACAGAAACGGCGGTAGGCCGTCATCATCGTCGACCGGATGCGTGCTGGACTCTGGGAATGGCATCGTGTATCTGACATCCGGCGCCAATAAGCCCAGCCACTCGTCCAGCCGCCCATCATCGAGAAGCATGGTCTCCCGCGCATAGAATTCGTTTATTCGCAGCCGCAGTTCCACGTCCAACTGGCTGGTCTCCATGGCTAGGCCGGCTCCGTCATAGTTCGGTGCCAGTGCCGATAGAACTCGCGCTGGTAGGCTTCGCTGATCTGCGGCCTGACATTGCCGGGTAACTCCGCAACCAGCGACTCCATTGGTTCGACGTCCTCGCCGAGTGAGTAGTTGAACGGCACATCCCGGGCGACTCCGGTGTCAAGGGCGTCAGACAATCGTTCGAAGTTTTCGTGATCATCGGGCGTCACGAGACCGGCCGCCGATTGCCGCTGACTCAAGACGAAGACCATGCGTTCCTTGACAGCACGGGGCGCGGAGCTTTCCACCAAACACCACTCCCAAACCTCGGTCAACCGCGGTCCCCGAGGCTGCCACATGATGAATCCCCGACCGTAAAAAGCCGTGCCCATGCCAATCATGCTGAAGTTTGGGAAGATATTGGCTACGTGAAAGCTGTAGGGCTGCACGGGGGATGTCGCCAACCGCTCGTCTTGCAGGCGCTGCCGCTCGGTTAGCCAGTCGACTGCTTCGGTACCCAGCGTTTCGGCTTGGGCGAGATCGTCCTGATAAAAATTCTTACCGACTGCCAGTTGCAGCAACCCATGGGGCGCGCAGCCGTCGAGAACCACGCTGTAGTGCTGCCCCTCGTCTATCGAAAAGTTGATGCGGGCAGTCTGCCCAGCTTTCGACAGTGCGGAAACCGATCCGTGAGTGGCAGCGAAGTGATACTGGTCGCCGCCGAAGTTCTCGGCCAACAACTTCCAGTTGACGGGCATGAGGTAGCGGTGCAGGCCGGGAACGACCTGCAGGCCGTTGGGGTCACAGTCGAGTAGAAAGTTGTCGAGGTACCACAGCAGGCCCTCCCCCAGATATTCTTCCAGCGGCGGCGCCGACTGATCCCAGCAAGCAAAGATAAGTCCTTTGTAGGTAGCTACCCGGGGGGAGACGAGGCCCATGCTGGCCTTATCGAACTGCGGCCCGTAGGCGCTCTCGGCTAGCGGAACACTGCGCAGCCGTCCGGCAGTGTCGTAACTCCAGCCGTGATAGCTGCAGTGAAAGATGTTCGCGTTGCCCTTGTCGAACTGACAGACTTTATTGCCCCGGTGCCGACATTTGTTCAGCAGCACACGAACACGAGATTCCTTGTCCCGGCATACGATCACGGCGTCGTCGGCCATATAGGTTGTGCGGAAGTCACCGGGCTTGGGGATCATGGACTCGTGGCCGACGAATAGCCACGACCGCTTGAAGATGGAGTCGAGTTCCCGCTGGTACACCGCCTCGTCGTAGAAGGCCGAGGAGTCTATCGGCAGCGCCGAGCCGGTTTTGGAACCGATTGTCTCCATCAACGTTGCCCTCGGGACTCGCGATCACCTTGAAGATAATTGGTGAGGATTTGGTTGAACTCTTCCGGCCGTTCCCACTGCGGCCAATGGCCACAATCCTCCATCAATGCGAATTCAGCGCCGGGAATTAGCTCGGCTGCCCGCCGTCCGAATTCCACCGTCGCCGAGGGATTGTGACTCGTCCACAGCACGAGCGTGGGCCTGGTCAAGCTGGTCAATCGCTCAGCCGTGAGATTGTCCTCAGCAGTCGCCGCTGAGGGCGGCGCCGTCGCGTTCGTCAGTGCCGACCGCGATTCTTCGCTCTGGTAAAGTGCCCACCGCAGCGCCACCAGTTCATCGGTCAGGTCGCGGTCAGGGTGGTGGAAAAGCCAGGCCATCCTCTCCCGCACATTCGCCGGACTCGGGTCAGCCAGGAATTGCCGGGTGACCCGGGCAAGCTCTGCGCGCCCGGCAGCGGTGCGAGCCTCGGCATCGGCGCCGACCTCTAGCGTCAACCGCGCGCCGCACACGTAGATCAATCGGTCGACACGGTCGGGATGTTCCAACGCAGTCCACGCCGCGATCCAACCTCCTAACGACTCGCCCACCAGGTGGGCTCGGTCGATGCCTTCCTGGTCCATGTATCCGAGTAGGTGACTGACATAGTCCTTACGCTTCGGGGCGACCTCACAACCACTGGTGAGACCGTGACCCAACAGGTCCAGCGCATGCACTCGGAAATGACGCGACAGCGCCGTCACGTTGCGGGCGAAGGCTTCGGCGTGACCGCCTCCCCCGTGCATGAGAATGAGGTCCGGACCTTCCCCTGCCTGAATTGTCCTGGTTCGGACGCCGTCGACATCTACGAAGCGTGTTTCCGCTCCAAGCAAGCTCACACAAATTGAAGCGTCTTTGAGCAACCTTCGACGTCCCCTCAGCTAGTACAGTACCCAGTTTTTATCATACTTCCCGAATATCTGCAAGGTAGAAATTTAGGCTTCTGTGTAAATGGTGTCGCCTGCCATGAGGATGGGACCAGTGTGACCTGATTTTTGCCAGGGTGATGGGACCACCTGGATTGCCAGTTATGGGACCACCGGCGCGTCGCGTCGGTGGTCTTTTCATTTGTTCGTTCGATCGCCGTGACAGCTCAAGTCACGGAGGTCGCCGGCATGGCTTTTCGGGAGGTCAGTGTGAACGAGATCAGGGAAGTTCTGCGGGTGTGGCTGGGCGTGGCGGGGTTACCGGCGCCGGGGTACCGGACGATCGCCGCGCATTGCGGTGTGGATCGCAAAACGGTGCGCCGTTACGTCGAGGCCGCCCACGCGGCCGGTCTGCGCCGCGGCGACGACGCCGGCGCGATCGACGACGGTCTGATCGGGATGGTCGCCGAAGCGGTGCGCCCGGTTCGCCCCGATGGTCACGGCGCGGCGTGGGAGCAGTTATTGGGGTTCGAGGATCAGATCACCAAGTGGGTGGCCGGCTCTGGTGAGCAGCGGCCGTTGACAGTGACCAAGATCCACACTCTGCTGGGAAGGCAGGGCTGTGTGGTGCCGTATCGGACGTTGCACCGATTCGCCAGCCAGCGTTGCGGTTTCGGCCGCAAAGATCTCACGGTGCGGGTCGCTGATGGTGATCCCGGGGTGGAGTGCCAGGTCGACTTCGGCTATCTGGGGATGCTCACTGACGTCGATGATGGGCGCCGCCGCAAGGTGCATGCGCTGATCTTCACCGCGGTGTACTCCCGGCACATGTTTGTGTGGCTGTCCTACTCGCAGACTCTGGCCGCGGTGATCGCCGGCTGCGAGGCGGCCACTGGGAGTTCTTCGGCGGCGTGTTCGCCGTGCTGATCCCCGACAACCTCAAACCGGTGATCGCCGCCGCCGATGCGGTCAACCCGCAGTTCAGCCAGGGCTGGCTGGACTACGCCGGGCATGTCGGGTTCCTGACCGACCCGGCGCGGGTGGCCTCGCCGAAGGACAAGCCGCGAGTGGAACGCGCCGTGCAGTACGTGCGCCGAAACTTCTGGGACGGTGAAACATTCACCAGCCTGGCCCATGCGCAGCAGGCGGCGACGGTGTGGTGTCGTGACACCGCGGGCACCCGCACACACGGCACCATCTGCGCTCGTCCGCTGGAGGTGTTCACCGCCGAGGAACAGTCCCGGCTGTTGCCGGTGCCAGGGGTTTATGACGTGCCGGTGTTCAAGACGGTCAAGGTGCACCGCGATTTCCACGCCGAGGTCGCCAAGGCGCTGTATTCGCTGCCCGAGTGCTGGATCGGTCAGTACCTGGACGTGCGGGCCGACACCGAGTTGGTGAAGTTCTATCGCCGCGGCGTGCTGGTCAAGGTCCATCCTCGCCAGCCGGCCGGTGGGCGCAGCACCGACCCCGCTGATCTGCCCGAACACAAGACCGGCTACGCGCTGCGCGATGTGACGACATTGATCGCCACCTGCGCCGCGCACGGCCCCAACGTCGGGATCTACGCCGAACGCATCCTCGATGACCGGCTGCCCTGGACGAAGATGCGCACCGTCTACCGGCTGCTGGGCCTGGTGCGCCGCTACGGCGCCGACCGGGTCGAACAGGCCTGCGCACTGTCGCTGGATCTTGATGTCGTCTCGGTGAACAAGATCGCCTCCATGCTCGAGCGTGCCACCGAGACCAGCACACCCGCGCTGCCGAAGGCCGTCCGCCACACCGCCACCCGCTTCGCCCGCGATCCATCCGAATTCAGCTCCACCCCAACACCATTGACCATCATCACTACCACCGTTGCCGAGGAGAACCGCTGACATGACCACCACCGCCCGTGGCGCCACCGACCCGATCGGCGCTGACCTGCTCCGACTGCTCAAGACCCTCAAACTCGGCGCGATGGCCGACACCCTGCCCGAACGCGCCGCTCTGGCCCGCCAACACAAACTCAGTCACATCGGGTTCCTGGAAACGCTGCTGGCCGACGAGGTCTCCCGACGCGAATCCCGCTCCGCCGCGTTGCGGGCGACCAAAGCCGGACTCGACCCCACCATGCGGTTTGATACCTGGACCGCACACGAGGACCTGCGCTATGACCGCACCCTGCTGGGGGATCTGACCTCACTGCGGTTCCTCGACGCCGGCCAGTCCGCGATCGTCCTCGGGCCCGTTGGTGTTGGCAAGACGCATCTGGCAACAGCATTGGGACACATGGCCATTCGACGCAGACACACCGTCGTGTTCGGCCGGGCCGACAAACTGTTCACCCGGCTGCGCGCCGCCCGCCTCGACCACACCGTCGACGCCGAGATCCGCCGCCTGGCCGCCGTGGACGTCCTGATCATCGACGACTTCGCGCTACGCCCGCTCGATGCCACCGAAACCAGCGACTTCTACGAGATCGTCGTCGAGCGCCATCGCGCCAAGACCACGATCGTGACGTCGAACCGCGAGCCCGCTGAATGGCTGACCATGACCGCCGACACCCTGCTGGCTCAATCAGCCATCGACCGGCTGACCTCCGCCGCGCACACCCTGGTCATCGAAGGACCGTCCTACCGCCAACGGACCCGGCCCCAGCTTGACCCAGACCCCGCCGACGAGCATCCTCAGTAACGCGCCACGGTGGTCCCATCCCCCTGGCAATCAGGTGGTCCCATCACCCTGGCAAGCGACAAATGGGACTCTCGAAGGGGAGACGATGCCCACGTCACGCGGGCGCAGCGGTGCGGCTGCCGACGCAAACTGTCGACCATCACATCGACACAGTTCTTCATTGCGGTCGTGCAGCGTCGTATCAATAATTCTTCTGTGCCGCAATGTCATTCGCACCTCGCGACAAACCCTGAGCGCCACGCGGACTGCCACGTTTCACCAAGGTCGGACGCAACCTAGCCGACGAGCGAACGTTCTTCTCGGGAGTATTCACTACCTGAGTGCACCCGATAGACCCCTCAGTTGGAGCCGTGGATGCCATGCGAGGACCGGTGAGTGGACGTCAGCACCGTAGCGGCGTCGACCGTCCTATACCCGGGGACTGATCAGGAGGTGCGCTGGCCGCTCGGGTAGTTCTCCAAGCAATCTATTAGTTCGTTCAGTCGTGCAAGCAGCTGCTGCCTGTGTCGCGGGTTGATACCGGCAAAGAGTCTCTGCAGAAAGTCGTAATGACCGGGCAGAAACTCGGTCATGAACTGATCGCCCTTCTTCGATATCGCGACCACTACCGAGCGCCGATCGCGGGGATTCATCTTGCGTGTGACAAAACCTGCCTTGGTCAGCGTGTCCACCACGCTCGTCAGGCTGGCTTGGCGTACGGAAATAGAATCGGCCAGTGCGCCCATCGTGATCGGCCCGTCGGCGCGCTTCAGGACGGTCAGAACGTTGAACTGGCTCATCGAGAGGTCTACCGGCGTCAACTCATCGACGGCTACCCGACCGAAGGCGGTCACGGCACGGTAGAGCGCAAGCGGGAGCGCCAACGAAGAGGGGTCGTGATCGGGTCCGGCTTCGCGGGTCTTGGCCGCGACCTGTTGGGCCATCGTCAACTTCTCGGTAGTCATGACGTCCCTTGCAACGTTGATCAGCGGTTCGGCAGACATCTCCACCGGGTGGTGATCATACCGGCAAATGGTCGGTGGTCTTTCTTTCCGCTCACCGATATTCGGCCCCGTTTACAATTCAGTTAGCTATACAGCGTGAGCGCCTTACTGTCACGGCGTGGAGGTTGACTTCGGAGGCATCGACCGGATTCGTTGAAGAAGTTCTGTGCTTTCGGGGTAGGCACGGTCGCGAAACTCCGAGGCCGCAACGCTTTGGAAGAAGTCCACGACGGGCTCAAGCGTCCTGCTGCGGATACCGGCGTTCGTCGCCATTCGTTCCGCGAGCGCGGAGTCTTTCGTAATGGTGCTAGCGGGGGCGCGGTTTCTAACTGACTCGGTGTCGTGGCGGAAGTACGCCGCCGCCGTGGTGAGACCCGAGTCCCCCCCGCTGCACTCCGCGATCGCGTCGGCTACGTCGCCGGCATTCAATCCCATCGCCTCAGCGATTAAGAGGGCTTCCGCCGAAGCGAGGTACCAGCTGTACTTGATGTGCTGGTTGAGGAGCTTGGTGGCATATCCCGCACCTCGTTGGCCGCAGTACACCAAGGTGCGCGAGACGGCGGCGAGGACATCGGCATCAGGGCCGAGCACCCCGCTTGGGCCTCCGACCAGAACGGTCATGTTCGGCGCCTTTCGGCTGACGGGGCAATCGACAAAACGCCTCCCAGCCGCGTCGTAGGCCTGACCGATGATTGCTGCGACCTCGGGATTACAGGTCGACATATCCAGCAGGGCGGCCCCGTCGGCAAGGCCGGCCAGGACACCTCGCTCCGACCCGAGCGCCACCTCCAGCACCTGACTCGGCCCCGGGAGGAACGTCAAAACGACATCACATGCGCCGGCCAACTCACGCGCGTCCGCAGCAGCCTCGGCGCCTAGCTCGACAATTGGGCGTAATACGTCGGGCCGAATGTCGAAACAGACTACGTAATGGTCCGTCGCAAGAAGTGACGCCGCCAGCGCGGAACCCATGCCGCCCAAGCCGATCACGCCGACCCGCCTCATGACACCGACCACCGAATGTCAGGCCGTAAACCGACTACCGACACAGTCGGCGAATGCCGGCATCTGCGGCATGGTGGCTCAACAGACGGCTATCCCAGCGCCGGATCGGCGAATCGGACACTGTTTCGCTTGGCCGCCTCAATGAGGGCCTTCACGTCACCCGGACCGTTCGACGTTTCGTCCACGTCTGAAAAGAAATCCAGCGCGCCGCCCGGGCAAGACGAAGTCGTGATCCACCGGGCGCCGTCAGAGAGAACGCGATAGGCGTGCACGACGCCAGCCGGCACTCGAATCGCCTCACCCACCTGCAGGGTCGCTTCTTCGCCGCCGCGGCTTACCCACAGTTCGCCCTCCAGCACGACATAGCTTTCATCCCAGGGATGCTGGTGCGGCGGTGGGCCCGATGATTGCGGAGCGCGCACATCGAACATCTGGTACCCGTCGCCGACGAGAAGCGGGCGCATTTCCTCTGTCATCACACGCAGGGCGGTCACGTCATCGGCACGCCGCTTCGGTTGGAGCGAAGTAGACAATCCAGCTGCCCCCTCATCGGTCGCGGCCCATCAAATGGGTTTAGAGAAGAATATATTTTGCCGTGCTGAAGGTCAAGGGTTCAAGGACATGGTCCGGCTTCATAGAATGATCGACAGGTTCTTAGCGAGTAAGACCGTTTGGTCGAGGAGTAGCCGGCGACGGCACAGTTGCCAGTCACCGGCGACGCGGCGCAACCGGTCCTTGCGCCGGCCGACCAGAAAATCAGTCTCATCGGCGACCCGGTTTCGATACACCAGGAACCGGCAACTCACCTCGACTTCCGCGCCGTCTACTCCTTCAATACGCACGTTGGTGACTAGGTGTGACACTCGCGAGACGGGTTCTTCGGCCCAGTGCAGGCCAGTCATCAGCTGCTCCACCCGCAAAGCGACGGTCTCCTTTTTCTCGTCGAACCAGCAGATGTCGTGACCTTCCTGAGTCTGCTCCAGCTGCGCGAGGTCGTCGTAGGCGACGTTCGCCCGCAGTGGAACGGAGTACTCGTAGTCGTCGGTGAGCAGACCGAGCCATTCGGAGTAACGTCGTTCGTCGAGCAGGTCGGCTTCCCGATAGAGGAAATCGGCGATTTCGGCCTGAAGCAGCAACTTCTCTACCGCATCCTGCCTCGTGGAAATTTCACCGCCCGTTGCACTCACGACCGTGCGGCTCTCTCGTCGGATTTGGCAAGTTCGATGAGTTGAGGCCACGAGAGGTTGTCGGTGAACTCGGCCCATCGCCGGTAAAAGGCGCGTGCATTCACCTCGCCTGCGATGGGGTGGTGAGAATGCACCGCCTGGTCGAGCGCACTGGGAGTTTCCATATCGAGACCCTGCTGATAGTTGTAGGGATAGCGCCGGGCTATCACGCCCTGGCTGGCCTGCGTCGCGTAATTCCAGTTCTCCATATCGTCTTGCTCCGTCATCCCTCCAGGACCCGAGTAGCGCATGTAATAGCGGCGCAGCCAGTCACGTACATCATCGGGAGCGTTCTTGTCGATGAGGTACCACCGCCACACTTCGGTTTCGGTGGGGCTGATCGGGTGTGACACCAGGATCGTCCGCGGAAAACCGGCGGAGAACGACATATTGGGGAACATCGTCGCTGGGCCACGACCACCGAGCTGTCTGCCCTGCGCCTCTAACCGCTCTTTACGGAGTGCCCAGGCCTGGGAGAAGTACTCACTCAAGGCCGGTTCTTCGGCGAACTCAGGATAGGCGATCTCATACGCCAGGTTGTCCGATGCACCGTGGCCCGTACGAAACGACGTCTTCACTCGGCCCTTCGAAAAACCACCCTGATCCTGTCGTTCACCGTGACGCCGGGAGTTTCTGCCGCCCGGGCCGATACCCACCTGTTCAACTGAGGCGTGAGTCGTCGCCCCGTGATAGGTATCGCCCAGAAAGTTTTCTGAAACGAACTTCCAATTCGATCTGATGCGCCACTTCTGCACTCCACGGAACACCTCGGTCGCGCCCTCGGTGCCATCGAAAGCATCAGCCAGGTTGTCCAGCCAATAGTGAAAGTCGCCGACATACTCGTCGAAATCCGGGGCGGCGGGGTCCCAGCACGCGAAGATCAGGCCTTTGAAGTTGTGCACCTTGGCAGCCCTGACAAGTCCCCAACTCGCTTTGTCAAGGCCATTGCCGTAGGCCATGCCCTGCTGCGGCACACCGTGCAAATCCCCTGGAGTGGACACCAGCGAACCGTCCATCGAGTACGACCAGCCATGGTAGGGGCAGGTGAACTGCAGCGTACGGCCCTCGTCGTAGCGACACACCGCCATACCCCGATGTCGGCACGAATTGAGCAGGACATTCACATCGCCTTGAGCGTCACGGGTCAACAGCACCGGATCCGAACCCATCCTCGACGAGAAGAACTGGCCCGGCGCAGACACCTGCGTGGCATGGCCCACAAACAACCAGGCTCGCGGAAACAAATACTCCAACTCACGGTTGAAAATCGAAGCATCGGTGAAGATTTCGCGACTGATCTCCCCGCGATCGACATCGACGAGACTACGAGCGGTCGTGTCCGAACCGCCTGAAGTACTCATTTTTAACGTCATCGGTACCTTTCCTTTGCTGTAATGCCCGAACCACCCCCGAGACAGCCGTAACTCAGATCACCACAAACCGTCACCGCGTCTGCCAGGCGTCGATCTCACGTCGTACCTCGTCGAGTGGAGCCAGATCCTGATTGAGGATGCAATACACGAGAACTCATGCCGGTTGAAACGCAAGTACATTCGGGAACCAACTCGTCTCAACCATGGTCGACGCACTCACCCGCTGGTACTTGCACGTTCACGGCCGTCTCACTCAAATCGTTGCGAGACGTAGAGCCGAGACGGGACAACTGCGAATTGCCGTGACGATCCTTGCCTCATCGCTCTCGGTTACCGTGTCATCAAGAATGACAACGGTTCCCGTATCACCGATGTCGAAGACGTCGGCCGCTGCAACGACACAGTTCGCGTAGCCTTGGCAGACCTCCACGTCCGCCTTGATAACACTCATTTGACCCCTTCTTGTCCTACGAACTTCTGATCAGCTTTGCTCTTTGCCATCGAGGGCGATGGTGGCAATCCCTTGCACCGCTTGCCGATCCCCGGCGAAGACACCGAAATCGAGATCTACGGTTTCTGCGCCAGCCTCGGCATGCTTGCCAGTCACCGTCCATCGCGCCTGCACGACGTCGCCCGGGTGAACTGAGGCACTCATCTTGAACGGACCCAGATGCACCAACCTGCCGCGAAGGCCCATCCAGCGACGAAGCCCGGTCTCGAAAAGAGTTTCCAGGCCACGAGTATTGAAGATGATGTCGGCAAGCCCCGCGGCATGAGCGGCCGCGGCGCTATGGTGTATCCCGGAAAACATGCGATCCGCGGCAATGTTCATCACAATGCGCTGGTAGGTCAGGGCCAGAGCCGGTCCGCGCACTTGCGCACCGACCGTAACGTCGTCGAACTGAAGTGGCGTGTTCCAGTCGACACTGGTAGCGGCATCATCCACTGAGCGCGTGCGGGGACCTCGGTCGCCCTGCTGGGCGCGGGCCGAAGTGCCGGGCTCAGGCCTGGAGGCGTCGTCTGGGTCGTAGTTGAAGACGGTATTTCGGTTGAGCGCCACCAGTTCTCCCGAAAACTTCACGTACTCCGACTCGTATTGCAGGAAGACTCCGGTACCCACCCGGGTGCGCTTCTGCTCTACCGAGATGATCGTCGTAGTCCCCTGCAACCTGTCCCCCAAGTACAGCGGTGTGTGGTACTGCCACTCGCTGCTGACGTTGACCGATCGGCTGAATGGCAGAGCCAGCGTGTCGGTGATGTTGCCCGTCATCTCCTGCCCGTCGACCCGATAGGGACTGGGCTGTCCGGGTGCCCAATACGGCGGCAGCCCCCACAGCGGGGTCATCGTCACCGGGGCCACAACGCCGAGGTACCCGTGCGCCTTCGCTGCCGCCTCGTCGTCATGCAGCGGACAGGAAAAGGTGAAAACCTCCAGTTTGCGGCGGATGTCGTTCTGCGTCACCGAGTCGGCTCCTCGAAAGTGGATCTTCTCACCGACACGATCGCGCAACTCGTCAGCGGCGGCCATCGCCCCGCACTTCCGCAGCGGACAGCCGAAATGCCGGCAGCACAACATCATCGGCGACGTGCACATAGACAACCTCGACGGCCGCATCAACCAGCACCGCCGTCCGGTCGGCAACTAGGTCCACTATCCGTGCCACCATCCGCACACCCTCATCCATTTCGACAACGGCGCACACGAACGGGACGGCCTCGTCGAACCCGGGATGCAGCGCGCGGTGAATAACCGTGTGGCTGAATACCACTCCCCTGCCCGACGACCTCTGCCAAGACCAGGAGTTACTGCCGCAGCCAGCACACGTCAGGCGAGGAACGTGACGCCAACGGCCGCACCTTGAACACCGCTGAAACGACAGCTCTTCACGTCGGCAATGCTCATAGAACTGGGCCGTGAGACCTTCCAGGGATGGCAACAGCGGTGCTGCGACATCCGTTTCCGTTCGCCTCACATCGGGCCCCTTGTGAAGCGGCCAGTCACAACGCTGTCACCGACGCAATATCGCGAGAGCACCTGAACCCCATCCGCCGCCCATACCGGTCACTACCGCCAACTCCGCATTGTGGACCTGCCGCTCCGCTAAGCCCCCGCGCAGTTGCCGCACCGCCTCGACCAGATTGTTCATCCCTTGCACGTGCGCTTCGGAGAGCAAACCGCCATTGAGATTCGTCGGCAACGAACCGTCCGCGGCGATACATCCGTCGAGTACAAAATCCGCTGCTTCGCCTGGCTTACAGAACCCGGCCGCTTCGATCTGCCGCAACACGTTGACAGTGAAACTGTCGTAAACCTCGAGCAGATCGATATCAGACGGGGCGACACCGGCGTCGGCAAACGCGCGCGGCGCCGCCTCGGCGAGCCCGATCTCCAATGGATCGGCCCTGTTGGCGAACTCATCGACGGGAAATGGGCGACCTTCGGCCACACTCATCACAAACACCGGCCGGTGCGGGCCGTCAGCCGCACGATCGGCCGCTGATACCACCACCGCTGCTGCGCCGTCGGTCTCCAAACTGCAATCGAACAAACGAAACGGCGTACTGATCGGTGGAGCGTCGAGGTAGTCCTGCATCGTCAGCTCACGGCCGCACATCACCGCATTCGAGTTGAGCTGCGCGTTAGCACGAAACGCGACTGCCACCGCCCCCATCGCTTCAGGCGGCACGTCATACTTGCGGACGTAGCGGTCGGCCACGAGCGCATACTGGTGCACCGCCGACACCGCGCCCTGTGGCGCGTAATAATCCCGGACAACCTTGCCTATCGCCATGTCCGCGCTCGATGCCATCCCGCGGGCACGCGGACCTGAGTACCCACACCAGCCCGCGGGAATGAGGACATGGCGAGCGACGCCCGACCAAACCGCCATCGCCGCAGTTGCCAGACCCGCCACACTTGCCGCGCCTCCGGTATGGGAAGTCACCGCGTAACGAACATGCGTCAGGCCGAGATTCGCGATGAAATCTTCGGCCGTGCCACCGTTGATCGGGCAGATGAGGCCATCGATCTCGCCAACCGACAGCCCGGCATCCACGATCGCGGCATGGGCCGCTTCAAGTTGCAGGCCAAGGTCCGTTGCCGACTCAGTGGCATCACGACGGTAGGCCGTATGACCAACGCCGACGATGCAGGCCTTGTCGCGCAGCGAATTCAATGCCCGGGAACCTCTCCGTCAACGTCGACCGCCCCGACGACGCCACTCGATACCAGCGCCTCGTACTCCGAGTCGGCCAAGCCGAGCCACTCAGTCAGCACCTCTTGGCCGTGGATCCCGAGACGGGGCCCGGTGCTGCGCACGGATCCGGGAAAGTTCGTCAACCTCGGCACCACCCCGGTGACGCGGACCGGACCCAATTCCGGGTCAGCGACCTCGACCAGGCTCTCGCGAGCCGCGAACGTGGGACTGGAGAACATCTCTGCCGGCGTGAAGATCCGCGCAGCCACGACACCCGCACTCGCGCAGGCCTTTTCGACAATATCGGAGTTGTTTTCGGCGAACCACTGGCGAACCATCTCGCCGAGCTCCTCGCGGTGCAACATCTGCAGTTCCTGTGTCGCGTACTTCGGATCGTTGCGCAGAGTCGTGCCGCCCAGCAGTTCGAGCAGGCTCTGTACTGACCGGACGGTGCCGGTCGCCACGGTGTACCACACCCCATCGCCACTGAGATAAGTATCTGACACCGGTGACGGGCTGACCTGAAACTGGTTGCCCTGACGCTCGGCAACAAAGTTCAACTGGTCGTAGAGGATGACCTGCCAGTCGATACCACGAAACAGTGACTCGTAGAGAGCCAGGTCGATACATTCCCCATCGAAGCGATTCCCGATCGCTTCACGTTTGAAGAGTGCTCCGGCAACAGCGAACGCACCCATGATTCCTGTCGTGACATCGCCCAGGGAGAAACCGAAATGCGTCGGTGGCCGGTCAGGGTGCCCGGTGATGTGTACCGCTCCGCTCATGGCTTCGCCGACCCGTCCATATCCCGGCTTTGCGCTCTCCGGGCCGATCTGGCCATACCCGGAAATCCGCAACATGATCAGCCGCGGGTTCGCTGCGTGCAGCTCCTCCCATCCCAGTCCCCAACGCTCGAGCGTTCCCGGGCGGAAGTTTTCGATCACCACGTCGGCGCGTTCGACCATTTTGCGCACGAGCGCTTGCCCCTCGGCGAGCCGCAGATCGATAGCGACGCTTGACTTGTTCCGGGCCGCGGACTTCCACCAAAGGGGCACTCCGTCTTTACGAGGACCGGACCTACGCAACATGTCGCCTGAGCCGGGGTCTTCGATCTTGATGACCTGTGCTCCGAAGTCGCCGATCAGCGAGGCAGCGAAAGGCGCCGCGATCACGTGCCCCAACTCGAGGACGGTCAGACCGTCGAACAGACTCTCCATATTCGCGGACACTTAACTCCTTTGGTGCGGCGGTGTGACATCTACTGCGTGCGATACCGGTCGCAGCTATGCCGATGGGTCGATCAGAATTTTTACGTGTGCATCGCGGTTGACGCGCAATTCCTCGAAGCCCTGACTGATCACGGCATCCAACGGGATCTCGTCGGTGATCAGTTCACCAAGGCTGATCGCCCCCGTAGCTAGTAAGTCAAGAATCGCCGGAACCTGCCTTTGCGCTTCGTAACAAAATGAAAAGCCAATATCTGCTTCGCGCATGACGCTTCGATTGATGTCGATACCAGCCGGAGCCTCCCAAATCGCCACGACCATCAATCGACCGCGGGGGCGCAGCACGCCCAACGCCGCATCAAGCGCGGGTTGTACGCCCGCAGCGTCGAAGGAGACATCGACGCCGTTTCCGTTCGTCAACATCCGAACCACCTCAACTGCATCCTCCGCCAGAGGATCGATTACGCGCGTAGCCCCGACCCGGTGAGCGGCAACGCGGCGCGTCGCCGAAACCTCACTGACGATGACCTGAGTCGCACCTTCGGCAAGTGAGAACTGCACCAGGGCAAGGCCGATCGGGCCAGCGCCGGCGATGAAGACGGTCCCACCCGCTGCCAACCCGCTACGGCGGACAGCGTGGTACGCCGACGCGATCGGTTCAACGACGGCAGCCTCGGCGAGACTGATCTCATCCGGGATGCGAAACAACGCCTTCGTCGGCAACGACGCGTAGCGGGCAAGTGCTCCGTTGACAGCGAAGCCGATGAAACCGACTGCTCCGCAGAGTGCTTCAGCCCCCTGTTTGCAGAAGCCGCATTCACCGCAGCCGAAAACGCCGACGCCGCAGACTCGGTCACCTTCGGTGAACTCGCGCACGCCGGACCCGACGCCGACCACCGTCCCGGAATATTCGTGTCCAATGACGACCCCTGGCGCAGCATGCATCGGACCGGCGATGTACTCATGCAGGTCTGTGCCGCAGATCCCCGCTCGGGCCACCTCGATGACCACTTCGCCCGCACGTGGACTCGGGTCGGGAAGCTCTTCAATCCGCACGTCTTCGCGGCCGTGATAAATAGCTGCGCGCACCTACCGGCCTACCTTAAGGACAGACCCAAATTCGCTCGGCCACAACGTTCGTGGGCCGGAGTTTCGGCGGAGGCGCCGCCGTAATGATGTCAAGCTCACCGGCACCTTAGATCCAGAATGACAGGTTGTGCGTGGGCAATGTGGTGTGATCCAGCAGGATCTCGCGCTGGACCAGTTTCAAACCCGTCTCGTCGCGACGAATAATGTCTCGGCGCTCGGCAGCGACTGTCTCCGCCTTAGGCTCGTCCCCGCGCGTGCGCACCAGCAACGCATTCGACGTCACACGGTACTCATCGCCGTCCTCACCAGACCTGACCCTGACATTGGTGATGTAGTGCCGGATCCGCGACGGAGGATCCTCAGCCCAATCCGACGACGTTCGGTGCCGCTGAATACGCATCTTCAGACTCGTGTAGTTATCACTCAGGTGCATAGAGCGCTCAGAGAACCCCGGGCCACCTGCTCTGCGAAGCGTCTGACGGACGCGCGCGAAATAGTGCACATCCGGTGCCAGCAATTCCAGCCACTCTTCGAACTCATCGCGATCCAACAGATCGGCCTCGTCGAAAAGGAAGTCTTCGATTTCCTCGCGCACGTCGCGCGAAACCCTCGCAGCCTTAGGTGAATCCTGCGGCACCGTTGTCGTCATACGTTCTCATCCCTTCTCGGTGTGGCCAGATAGTCGAAGTACTGCTTCCAGTACTCGCGCTGATTCTGTTCGGCGTAGCCACTGGCCAACGGTCGTCCCGGGCCCAGCCACGTTGGATCAGGAGCCAGATTGTCCAGTCCCATCTCCAGGTTCAGCTCCACACCACCAGCCAACTCGCCGCGTGTTCCCTTGGTAATAGCCTGGAATATCTCGGCGTCATCCTGCTCGAAGACACCCCCGACCCCGAACGTCCGAACATAAGTCTCAAACGACTGCTGCTTGAACTCTTCGGGCGCGTTGCGCTCCACGAAGAACCACGACCACACCTCCATACGCGCTGCGTCCAAGGGACGCCATTGCCGCAAGGTCAGAATGGGCACCGGCATAGACTCCCCGTCCTTGGCGATGAAGGCGTTCAAGAAGGACAAGTTCGGGAACACATTGCCATGAATGAACATCGTCCGTTTCAGCATCTCGCCATGGACGTCATCGCCGTAACCCTCGCTGAGACCGGAGACGACTTCCTCCGGATAGCCCATGTACGGCGGTGCGGGTATGCCGGGTGGTGCGCCTAGAACGCCCGCCCCGTGCCCGCCCGATAGGCTGACGTGGGCCGGCGAAACGGCCACATTATCGGGCGGTAACAACCCCAGCTCACACATCGAACGGTGCGTCATGACCGTGTGATAGCCGTCCCCAACAAAGTTGTCGGCGCCGGTCTTCCAGTTCGCGTCAATCACCCAACGCTGCGGGGCACCCCACGCCTCAAGGCCGGCCGGGCTCTTCTTCATCATCAAGTCGAGATACCAGCGCATGTCCCCGAGGTACTCATCCAGTCCCGGCGCCTCATCCGACACACACCCGAAGACAAGGCCCGCGTACGAGTCCAGCATCGGCAGAGCGCGCAACCCTAGCCGACTCTTGTCGAACGCAGCACCGTACACTGCCTGCTGCGCAGGTATCGCGATGAGATCACCGTTGTTTCGATAGGTCCAACCGTGGTACGGACACTGGAACGCCGACTCATTCCCAGACTCGGTTCGGCAAAGCAGCGTGCCGCGGTGCCGACACGAGTTCGACATCGCCCGAATCGTCATATCCTGCTGCCGCGCGACAATAATTGAGTTATCAGCGATGTAGCGCACTACATAGTCACCCGCATTGGGGATCTCGTCTTCGTGGCAGAGAAACTGCCAGGTCCTACCAAATACTCGCTTCAATTCAAGCTCGTAAAGCGCTGCATTAGCGATGAGAGACGCAGGGAGGCGACCCTTTAGGATGGAGCCGCGCGCATTCTCTAAGGTTCGCATTGTCGTCGCATCAGGCGCCATCGAATCCACCGGACGCACCTTCCTATCGATTTGTGCCCCTAGAACGTGAGCACTCATGTGGGCTACATCACACGGAAGTTTACATAGGATGACAACTGTTTGCAAGCTATTATTTAGACCACCGCGGTAACGGCGGTATCAGCCGGCATCCCCTCGCAGACCGACGTCTGCCACCCAGGACTCCAACCGAACAGAGTTCTTCTCGACAGTCGCGGCCCTTGGTCCACCAATCCCGCCATCTGACCCGACTTCTGCAGTACCCCACAGCGACCCTGGCAAGTTGCAGGTTCGCTAGGCCGGACTGAGAGTCGTTCGTTGAGCGATCCGGCCGCGGCTTTCATTCAGTGTCTGGCGGGCGGCGCTGACTCTTGCTATCGCATCGCGCAGCGCCCTCAGTTCATTACCGTCAAGTGCCGCAAGCGCTTCGGGAGCCGGGTCGTCGACCGCATTGATGGTGGCCACCATCGACCAGCCGGCGTCGGTCAGTGATACCACTTTGTACCGCCGGTTGGTGGGAATAGTCTGACGCATGACTAAGCCGCGGTCCTCCAGATCGTTGACGGCCACCGTGGCCGCCGGGGGATCGATTGTCACGGCGTGCGCGACCTCTTTGACGGTCATCGACCCGCGGGACAGCCGGAGCAGTATCCGGATGCGACTGAAAGGTAGGCCCGTCTGGTCGACGGTCGCTCGCCTCCAACTGTCGCGGTTGTCGGTGACCAGTGCGGTCATCGCGCGCCAGACCTCGTCCGCTTCCGGATTACGCGACATCGGCAGCCTCCCGTCGCGGATCGGTTCCTGCGATCAGCGGCGCCAGATGCTCTGCTGAGCGCAGCGCGCGCTTCGACGTCGAGTAGACACCGAGCGTGAAGATCAGCACACCAACTCCAGCGAACACTAGCCATAGGGGCTGGGCGGAGACCGCGAAATCGACGTTGGTGTCGCCCAATGCCGCACCAGCGACCGGGCCACATATGGCCACACCGATGGCGACGCCCACCTGTCGGCTCGTGGATGTGATAGCCGCCGCCGCACCGGCGCGGTCGGTCGGCATACCGCTGACGGCCGCGGTTGTGACCGGTGCGTTCACCATCGAAGTACCGACGCCGAAAACCGCAAAGGCGACCAGCATTCGCCATTGCGGGGTAGCGTCGCTCATCTGCGCGAACATGAGAGTCGCGGCGACGATCAATGCGCCGGCGATCATCAGCGACGGTCTGGCACCAAATCGCCCCACCAGCCGGCCAGACAAGGGCGAGAAGATGAATGCGCCGACGGCCACGGGCAGAAACATCAGCCCGGTGTTCACCGCTGAAAGCCCGCGCTCCCCTTGCAAATAGATTGACATCATGAACAGGAACGCGCCCCATGCAGCGAATGCGCACACCGCGATGGCCGTCGCCGAAGCAAACGGGATGCTGCGGAAGAATCGGAGCTCGACGAACGGGTCGAGGCGGCGTGACTCGTAGCGCAGGAATGTCGCGAAGGCCAGCGCTGCGAGGCAACAGCTAACGACGACGCGGGTGTCGGTCCAGCCCATCCCTGGCCCTTCGATGAGCACGAACACCAGTCCGAACAGGAAGGCCATGCCCAGGACCAAGCCGATCAGGTCGACGTGGCGCATGGTGACCGACTTGGATTCGGGAACGAAGATCGCGGTCAACAGCACCGCAAGCGCGCAGATCGGCACGTTGATCCAGAACACTGCTCGCCAGTCAACATACTCGAGAAGTATTCCGCCCATGATCGGACCCAAGGCCATCGAGATGCCTACGACGCCCCCCCATATGCCGATGACGCGCGCGCGCTCCACTCTGCCCGTGAACACCTGCGTGACGATCGACAACCCAGCAGGAGTGAGCATCGAACCGCCGATCGCCTGCAGGAAGCGGGCACCGATCAGCGTTTCGACGTTGGGAGCCACGCTGCACAGTAGGGAGGCCGACGCAAAGATTGTCAACCCGATCTGCAACGTACGCCGCCGACCGAATCGGTCGGCCATGGCACCCGAGAGCAGCAATAGCGAGGCCACCATCAAGGTGTAGATGTCAATGACCCACTGCATTTGCGAAGGCGACGCCGAAAGGTCGGCGCGGATGCTCGGGATTGCAACGTTGGCGATGGTCACGTCGATCGACACAATGAGCACGCTCAGGCAGCAGGACGCCAGGACGAAGGCCTTGTGCCGGCGGCTCAGTCGTTCGACAACAGTTTCATTCACACAACTATTTTGAAACTACAACTGATGCTAGCGCAAGTCGGCGTGTACCAGTCGATTGCGTGCTGCCCGGACCCGACGCCGGACATAGCCGCCGCCGCGGGCATCGGAGGGGTTCCGGGGGAAACAGCCGCGTGTCACATACCCGCAACGGCGCGATGCCGTGTCCCGAGTCGATTTTCTAATCGGTCGCTTATCGTCTGAGGCGCCGATGCACGGCCGACTGACGCCCTACGTCGAATAGCAGTTCTCCCACAGGATTTCGACTGCGAGAAAGGTCACCGTCCGCAGTCGACGCCTTCCAGCGCATCGACGCAGTTCAGTCCAGGGTGACGGTTACTGCCTTGACTTGGGTGTAGGACAACAGTTCCTCCGTGGACTCTTCGGATCCAACACCTGACGATTTCCAACCGCCGAAGGGCAACCCCCAGTAATGGCGTGCACTGCCGTTTATCCAGACGTAGCCGGCGTCAAGTCCCGCAGCCATGCGGTGGGCTTGGCTTACGTCGTTGGTCCACACCGCGGCGGTCAACCCGAACTCGACGCTGTTGGCAACTTCGACAGCCTCGGCTTCGTCACGGACGGTCAGCACCGAAAGAACGGGCCCGAAGATCTCGTCGCGGGCGACATCGGCTTGTGGTGCCACTCCAGCCAATACGGTCGGGGCGACATACCAGCCTTTGCTACCAACACCCTGCGCGCGTCCTCCACCGGTAAGTACGCTGGCGCCGCCCGCCCGTCCTGACTCGATGGCCCGCAACGACTTTGAGTATTGCGCTTGGTCGATGACGGGTCCCATGTCCGTGCCGTCAACGAGCGGGTCGCCTACCTTGATGGCAGCGACCTGATCGACGACCAGATCAATCACCTCGTCAGCGATCGCTTCGTGCAGCAGCAGTCTGCTTGTTGATCCGCATGATTGGCCCGCGGTGGTGGTGAAGTTCATCCCTACCACGGCGCTTTTGGCAGCCGCCTCGAGGTCGGCGTCCGGCATGACGATCATGGGGTTCTTGCCGCCGAGTTCCAGCGTGACGTATTTGACGCCGTGCTCGGCCGCCAAGCGCTGGATATGTCGGCCCGTGCCCGGGGAGCCGATGAAGCCGATTCGCCGGACTAGTGGATGGGCAACCAACGCGGCGCCGGCAGTTGCCCCGTGCCCGGTTACCACCCCGAATAAGCCTTCGGGCAGGACCTCCCTGGCGAGCTCGGCGAGCCGGATGGCCGACAACGGTGTTTGATCGGGAGCTTTGAGCACCACGGCGTTCCCCGCCATCAGCGGAGCGGCGATCTTGGATCCTGCAAATAGGACGGGATGATTGAAGGGGACGATTCGAGCGACTACGCCGTAGGGCTGCTGCAGCGTGTAGTGCAGGTTCGCCGAGAGCGGGATAGTCCGTCCGCCGAGGTCGAGCGCGTCGTCTGCCATCAGCTCGAGCACGTCGGCCGCCCACGTGACGTCGTCGCGCATCGCAGGCAGTGGAAAGCCGCCGTCAATTGCGTCGAGCAGCGCGAGCTCTTCAGAGTGATCGCGCATGAGTGTCGCCAAAGCCCGCAGCGCGGTGCCGCGCTGGCGAGGCGTCCGCAGCGCCCAATCGCGTTGAGCGGCATGTGCAGTCGCCACCACCCTGTCGACATCCTCACTGCTGCAGTCGGGCACCTGGGTCAGCACGTCGCCGGTACACGGATCCTCCACGTCGTAGACGCTTTGGCCCTGCAAAGTTGCGTCACCTAGCGGGAGCGTCCACGTTCTCATGACTGCACTCCGTGGGTCGTCTACCACTCATCGCCTCCTTGATAGTTGACACGTGCTTGTCAGCGGGCATCCTCTTGCTAGCAGATAATATCTCCGCAATACAGAAAGTTTAGCTCATCGAAAGCGTGCTCCCAAAGCTTCGTTGCCTGCCGGCTGGCCGCATCACCGCACGGATTCGAAGAATGCGCGGATGTCGTCGACGAAGAGCCTCGGTTGTTCCAGAGCGGCGAAGTGCCCGCCGCGCGGCATGGTCGTCCAATGGGTGATGTTGTAGATCGGTTCGCACCAACTTCGCGGTGCGGGCAGGACCTCCTTGGGGAAGGCAGCAATACCAGTGGGCAATTCCACACGAGTTGTCGCGTCCAGGGTCTTGAAGCTCTCCCAGTACAACCGGGCCGAGGAGGAGCCACTATTGGTAGCCCAGTACATCATGACGTTGTCGAGGAGCTCATCGCGGCTGAGCACGTTCTCGGGATGGCCGTCGCAGTCCATCCACGCTGCGAATTTCTCGACGATCCAGGCCATCTGGCCGACCGGCGAATCGGCCAGTCCGTAGCCGACGGTCTGAGGCCGGGTGGACTGCTGCTCGGAATAGCCTGTCTCCCAACGCTGATAAGTCGTCAGGGCGGCCAGGGCCAGCTGTTCTTCCTCGGTCGGATCGGTGATGCCGCCCGCTGGAGGGTAAGCGATCGGCATATTCAGATGGATGGCGGCGCAGTGGCCGCGGTTGCGGCCCATTTGTGTGGTGATCGCTGCGCCCCAGTCGCCGCCCTGGGCGCCGTAGCGCTGGTAGCCAAGGCGCAGCATGAGCGTCTCCCAGGCCTGCGCGATCTTCCCGACACCCCAGCCGGCGTTGGTGGGCTTGCCGGAGAAACCGTAGCCCGGAAGCGCCGGGCACACCACGTGGAAGGCGTCCTCGGCCCGTCCCCCGTGGGCAGTCGGGTTGGTCAGCGGCTCGATCACGTTGTGAAACTCCACGATCGAGCCGGGCCAGCCGTGGGTGATCACCAGCGGAAAAGCCTCTTGGTGCGGAGATCGCTGGTGGATGAAATGGATGTCCACGCCGTGGATTTCGACGACGAACTGATCGAATCGGTTGAGGGCGGCTTCACGGGACCGCCAGTCGTATCCGTCGGCCCAATAGGCGGCCAGTTCGCGGGTGTACCCGAGCGGGATGCCCTGGGTCCAGTCCGGTACACATTCGGCTTCCGGCCAACGGGTCCGCGAAAGACGCGTTCGTAGATCGTCGAGAACGTCATCGGCGACGTGGATGCTAAATGGTCTCACTGCGCGCACGGCACTCAAGGTCACTCCTCACACGTTGTTATCGGCGGACTCGGGGGCCACCAGCCGACCTTGAAGTTCGGATGGTGCTCATTTCGGCTCGAAACCCGATATCAACCAGTGGGATCCGACCTTGTCGAGGCTGACCTGGACTACGGAGTCGGTCTCTGTCGGCGCGTCTTTGCCCACAGTGGTGGTTTGGTCGACGAACACCATGACGATGGCACGGTTCTTGCTTACGGAGACGGAGGCGGCGGCTGACACCCTGGCGGTGGCTGAGATTCGTTGCTGCTGCGCCCCAGGAATCACGACATCCTCAGTCAACGATGTGTATGAACCGCGAAATGGTCCCGTCAGTCGATCGCGCGCGGCCTTGAGTTTCTCGGCTGCCGTTTCGGGTGTGTAGGACAGCATCGCGACCGTCGCTTCGGTGGCGACCTGAACGGTTTCAACGCGGGCGCGATCCTCGTCACCGGCGGTCCCTTCTTGATACTTGAAGTAGGCCGCGCCCAGCGCGGACAACAACGCGATAGAGGGCAAGAGCCAGAATCCGAGCATCCGCACGAAAGTGCCGCGACGATTGTCTGTCGAGGCCACATCGTCGCGGTCCAGGCATTCTGGCGCTACGGCGGCCTCGCATCCCGACGCGCTCTTCGATGTTTTCTCGGGTGATGGTGGTTGGGCGTCGGCTCCGGCGGAGTGGGCGGCGTCGCCGTCATCGGGCTCGACTTTCGCTGGTGAATTCCTCATACCACGAACTCCACGTCGGCGACCTTCGCATCGTTGCCGACTTTCTGCACCGTGACGCGCATTCGCCATGCTCGGGGTTCCTGTTCGGGCCCATCGCCGACCGTGGTCTTCACGCTGACTGCGACCAGCACCTGGGCCGTGTCACGGGAATGCGATTCCAAGCCGGCCTCGGTAATGGTGCCCACCGATTTCGACTTTACTTTGTTGACCACGTCGATGAACGGCTGTGACCGCTGGGAGAACTCGTCGTAGAACGTGCCGGTAGCCGAGTCGAGAATGCGCTTGACATCGACGTCGGCGTGCTGCCAGTCGATCGTGGTTAGATTCAGTGCGCCTTGCCGTCCGACCTGCACGAATAGCTGACGTTGTTCGGATGCCTGATGCGCTTGGTGGGTCTGGAAGCCAAGCCAACTGGTCAGTGCTCCCATCGTCACGGCTGCTACCGATCCCATCACAAGCGCCAGTCGCTGCGGCGGCATTCGGTTGCGCCAGGCGCGAGAGGTGTCCCGCTGGTGTTTGCCGTCGACGACTTCGGTGTCCTCGCTGTCGGCGCCCGCACCGCCAGCGCCCTTGTCGGTGCCGACATCGAGGGTGTCATCAGGGGCAGGCGAGCACGGTGTGGGATCGTCGCCGGGGGGGTCGTCGGCGGTGTGCATGCTCACGGTTTACCGTCCTTTGGCGGAAGCAGCATGTCCTGCCAGGTGTGCTGCCCGACAGCATTCTGGCCCAAATCCGCTTGCCTGTACTGTTTGCCATCAGGTCCGATGTAGCTGCCGGTGCTCGGGTCGTACTCGGCGACCGCAATCGGGGCGGTCACCGGCACAGGGGGGGGCGGGTCTGGCGGCGGCTGCGGAACCGGCTGACCGGACAGCGTCGCGTTCGGATCACCTTTCCAGTTGGTGCCCTCATTGAGCGGTACGTAGTTCTCGTCGCTCTCGCACATCTTCACCGTCGGCGCGCGCTTCCCCGGCCGAGTCACACACGGCAGGTTGCGGGCCCCGCGGACGTTCGTGAGGCCGGACTCCTGCGGGATCCGACAGTACAAGTCACCTGGCGGCTTCGGTGGATAATCCACTTCAGACGGTGCGCGTTGTTGTTGGGCAGGTAGGTATCCCGTTCTGCACGGCGGCGGCACATTGAGGTTCAGGTTGAACGACAGGAACAGGCCTTTGTAGTCCTGTTTGGTGTTCCGGTTGGCCAGCGCGGCACCCTGGAGGCCGGCGATCTCGATCGGATACAGGGCGAGGATCTGCTCGAGGTTGGGTTGATAGGTCAGCGCCACCTGCCCGAGGCTGACGAGATTGGCCAGCAGGATGGGCAGGGTGGGCTGTACCCGTTCGAAGAGCTGACGTACCTGGTCTGCGGCGGGGGGTCCGTTGACCAGTAAGCCCTGCACCGATTCATCCTGCAGCTGCAGCTGATTGGTGACTTGAGCGAGGTTGCTCGCCCAGGTCTGGATGGAATCGGAGGTTTCGGTTTGGGCGTCGAGGATGGGTTTGGCGTCGTCGATGAGGGTGGTCAGGGCGGGTAGGTTGTTGCGCGTGTCGATGGCCAGCGTGGTGGCGCCCCGCGTCAGCCGGGCCAGGTCGGGACCCAGGCCGCCGAAAGCGATGTAGGACTCGTCGATGACCGTCGTGAGGTTGTCGCGGGGGATCGCCTGAACACCGGTGTTGACCGCGCGTAGCAAGGCGTTGATGTCGGGGGGCACCGAGGTGCGGTCGGCCGGGATGACGTCGCCGTTCTTCAGCGGCGCACCGTCACCGCTTCGCGGCACGAGGTCGACGAACAACTCGCCGACCGCGGTGTGGCTGCCCACGTGGGCATCGAGGTCTGCTGGGATCTTGGTGTCCGATTGCAGCGACAGCATGGCGTCGACCCCGGCGTCGCTGAGGCGGACGTCTGAGACCCGGCCCACCGTTGTGCCCCGGTAGGTGACGTTGGCGTCGCGGTACAGGCTTGCTGCGTCCTGAAGCTTCATGGTGACTTGGTAGCGGCCGACACCGAAGAGCAGGCTTGGCAGCCGAAGATAGGCGAAGGCCATGCTTCCACCGGCCACCACGGTCACCATGGCGAAGATGGCCAGTTGCAGCCGGACTCGTTTGCTCAGGTACATTACGGTCCTTGATCCAGCCGGTAGGGGACGATCAACGGGTTTCGCGCGGTGTAGGGGCTGGGCAGTTGTCCGATCGTGCGGCCCCACTGCAATTCCAGTTCGGTGAGGTGCCCTTCGAACCGGGTACCGGTGAACAGCCCCGCGTCGATACGACTCAAAGTCAGGTCCACGATCGTGGTGATGTTGGCGTAGTCACCGCGCCACCACTTGGTCAGGTTGTCTTTCACGAACGGAATCGTGGTGAACAGGTTCAGGGACCGGGTCAGCGCCGGGCCGGCGTTAGCCAGTGATTCCAGTACCGGTCCCATGTCGTTCAGGATCTGGATCAACGACTCTTGGGACTGGTTGACCGTGTCGGCGGCCAGCGCGCTGAATTTGCCGAGCTGGTCGACCGCCTCCACCAGCTGATCGCGTTCGGCGTTGATAACCGCCAGCGCGTCGGGGATTGTTTCCAGGGCCTTGTCGATGATCGGCTTTTGCGCCGCGAACTGGGCGACCAGATTGTTGAGGCTGTCTGTGGCCGCGATGATGTCGCCGATTTGACCGTTGACGTTCGCGGTGAAGGTGTCCAATTGTGTAAGCAGGCTGCGGAAGTCGGCTTCGCGGCCTCCCAGCGCAGACGTGAGGGCGGTGGTGATGTCCTGTACTTGCCCCACTCCGCCACCGTTGAGCAGGAGGGATACCGACGCCAGGGTCTGTTCGGTAGACGGGTAAGCCCCAGCTGAGGTCAACGGGATCAGTGAACCGGCCCGGAGTTTTCCCGCGGGACGAACATCGGTGGGGGGTGCCAACTCGATGTGCAGTGAGCCCAGCAGGCTGGTTTGACCCAACGACACGGTCGAGTTGGCGGGAAGGTCGACGTCGCCGTTGAGTGCGAGTGTGAGCAGCGCATGCCAGCCTCGACGCTCGATCTTCGTGACGGTGCCCACATTGACGTCGCCCACGCGGACACGTGAGTTCGGCTGAAGGGTTTCGACATCGGGCATTTCGGCCTGAATCGTGTAGGAGCCCTGCCCTTGGCCTTGCGTCCCGGGCAGCCGAAAGGAGTTCAACCCGCGAAAGCCGCATCCCGACAGCCCGGCGACGGTCAGCGCGATCATGATCACCGCGGCGGCGCGAGCGAAGCGCTTCCCCGTCATGAACCGCCCCCGTGCGGAATCATCATGCCGGGCAACCCGGCGGCCGGATCGGTCTGCCGATTCGACGGGTCCGGAATCGGCACCGGAGCTTCGGCGGGCAGCGTCGGCCCGGTAAGCGGTGGCGGCGCGTCCGGGTCGGCGCCGGTCGCGGCCGGCAGCGTCGGCTGCGGCGGAACGTAGTCCGGGCGCATCCAATCCTCGCTGTAGGTGACTTCATTCGGTCGAACAGTCGCACCGACGAAGGGGTTGACCCCGATCGGCGGGAAGTTGTATTGGCGGTTCTTGATGATCGGCGCCAAGTACTGCACACATAATTTCGCCGACTGCTCGTTGTTCAGTCGCGAGGCGGCCTGCACTGCGCCGCACAAAAAGGTGATCGGATCGGAGAAGTTGGCGACATTAAGAGCTCCGGTGAGCGTGCCCTGGGCGGACTGGTAGAGGTTGGCGGCGTTAGACAGCGTCGTCGGCGCGATGTGCAGCAGCTGTTCGATGTCGTCGGTGCTGTCTGTCAGCGCCTGTGAAACCGACGTCAACTTGTCCGAGGTGGCGCCGATCGTGTCGCGGTTTGCGGCGACGAACGCGGTCACCTCGCCCACCACGTCATTGAGGTTTTTCACCGCGTCCCCGACTTCGGTGGGCTCGTTGGCCAAAAGCCCGGTGACCGACGCAAGGTTCTGATTCAGCTGACGTATCAGGACGGTGCTGTCCTGCAGCGCCGAGACCAGTGTCGACAGGTTTCTGACGCTGGTGAAGATGTCCGGGCTGTGATCGGCGAGCGCGGACACCGATTGGGACAGCCTGATGATGGCGTCGCGGATCGCCGGACCCTGACCGCGCAAGTTGTCGGCGGCGGTGTTCACCAGGGAGCCCAGCGTGCTCACTTCGCCCGGCTCGGTGGGCTGCAGCAAAGCGGTCAGCCGTTCGAGCTGTTGGCGGAATTCGTCGAACTCCACCGGAACAGCGGTGCGCGCCCGGGGGATGGTCGCGTTGTTCTGCAGCGTCGGGCCACCAGTGTAGCCCGGGGTTAATTGGATGGCGCGGGACGTGACCAGTGTCGGGGATAAGATCACGGCTTTGGCGTCGGCGGGCACCGGGTATTTCGCGTCGAACCAGAAGGTGATTCTGACCTGTGTGGGTTGCGGTTCGATGGCCTCGATCCTGCCGACGCGGACGCCCTTGATGCGGACGTCGTCGCCGACGAACACACCGTTGCTGTTGTCGAAGTAGGCGACGACGTGAACACGATCGAGCTCGTGTGCCGCGCGTGTCACCGCAATCGCGCCGCCCACGACGAGGCTGACCAAAATGATTGCCAATCCGAGTTTGGTCCGAGAGTTCGTCATCGTCTGCCTTGGGGGATCGAGGAATCTGTTGGTCCCGGCGCGACTTCGTCGGGCGCCGGCACGACGACCGGGCTTGGGGTCGGCGGCTGCGGGGCCTGCTGATCGGGTGGTGGCGGTGCCGGCGGACCTGGTGGGGGACCACCTGGCGGAGGGGCCGGTACCGATTCGCGATACGGGTAGCGGGGATCACCCGGGTTTCCGGTGATCGCGTCGGGCAGAGTCAGTTTGGGGTCGCCCCCTTGGCCGGTCCTCGGATACGGAATCGGCAGCGCCGGGGTGCCGGGCTGGCCCACCTGAGGGTCGGTGCGCTCAGAAGGTAAGAGCACGTTGGGATCCAGACCGAGATCGGAGAACGCCGCATCGACGAACGGTTGGATGAACTGTCCGGGCACGAGGTTGGCGAGGTAGGCGTTGAAGAAGGGGCCGGCTGCGATAGTCTCGCCGAACTGCATCGCGTAGGCGGCCAGACCCTTGATGGATTCTTGGATCTGAGCTTTCCGGTTGTCGAGGATCGCGAGAACCCCGTTTAGTTTCTCGAGGGCGGGTTTGAGTGTTGTCTTGTTCTCGGCGATGAAGCCCGCGAGTTGGCGACTTACCGCGGAGATGCTGGTCGAGATCTCGTCGAGCGCTGCGCTTTGGGTGCGCAGCTGCGCCAACACCGCGTTGGTGTCGGAGATCAGCCGCACGATGTCGTTGCTGCGTTCGCCCAGGACGGTCGTCGCCTTGGCGGCATGGGCCAGTAAGTCGCGCAGCTGGGCGTCGCGCTGGTTGAGGGTTTCCGAGAAGCGGGCGATCCCGGCGACGGCGAACCGCAGATCGTCGGGGGTGTCTTGGAGGGTCTGGGACAGCACTGCCAGCGAGGCGGACAGCTGGCCGGTGTCGAGTCCGCTGATGGTGGTCGTGAGGTCTCCGATAGCGTCCGGCAGCTGATAAGGCGAGGTGGTCCGCTCGACGGGGATTGTGCCCGCAAGCGTCCCGGCGCCGCGGGTCGTGAGGTCGAGGACCTTATTGCCCAGCACACTGGTCGTCTTGATCGACGCCTCGGTACGGTCGCCCAGCCGGATGCCGTCGGCTACCGTGAACGTGACCAGTACCCACTGCCCGTCGAGGGTGATGCTCTGCACTTGGCCGGCGGGAGCCCCCGACACCCGCACCGGGGCGCCGGTGGTCAGTCCGCCGGCCTCGTCGAAATACGCCGAATAGCTCTTGCCGGAGGAAACGAACGGCAGCTTGTTGTAGTTGAGCGCACCAGCGACGATAGCCGCGGTGAGAAGGACACCGATGGCGCCGATGACAATGACGTTGCGCTCGCTGAAGGTCTTCATTGGGGCGTGCACCTACCGCTGGATTGTTCGACCAGTTTGATGTACACCGGCTGCCCACCCTTCCCATTGACTTTCAGCAGCAGATCGCACAGGTAGAAGGTGAAGTAGTTGCCGTAGAGACCTTGCCGGAGCATTACCCGATATGTGTCGGGCAGGGTGTTCAGGAGGTTGTCGAAATAGTCGCGATCGGCGAGCACAGCGGTCGCGGTGCGATCGGTTTCATGGACCGTTTTCTGCAGCGGTGGTCGTGCTTGGGCGAGAAGGTCGGCGATCGAGCGGGCGGCCTCGTTGGCGTAGGCCACTCCGTTGCTAATGTCCTGTTTACGGGCTTGAAGTCCGTGCACGAGCTGCGACAGTGAGTCGATGGCCTTGCCGAACTGGTCGCTGTGCCCGGCCAGCGATCCCAACACCACGTTCAAGTTGACGATGGTTTGCCCGATGAGCTCGTCCCGGTCGGCCAGGGTGTTCGTTAGCGCTGCGGTCTGAGCCAGTATGGAACCGATCGTGGCGCCTTGCCCCTGAAAGGCTGCGATGAGCTGGCTGGTGAGGGTGTTGACTTGGGTGGGGTCTAGCGCGTTCAGCAGAGGCCGGAAGCCCCCGATCACGGCGTCGAGATCCAGTGCCGGCGCGGTGCGGTCCAACGGGATTGCGTCGCCGGGCCGCAGTTTCGTGGTTCCGCCCGCGCCTTCCTCGATCGCCAGGTAACGGTCGCCGATCAGGTTGTCGTATTTGATGACAGCGCGGCTGCCGTCGGTGAGTACCACCGAGTCGTCGGCCCCGAACTCGACCGCCACGGTGGAATCATCCCGGACAGTGAGGGTTCTGACCTTGCCGACCTCGACACCGGCGATGCGGACAAAGTCGCCGCTCGTCAGTCCGCTGACATTCGCGAACACAGCGGTGTAGCGCTGTTCGCGCTCGAAGCGCAGCTGCGCGAAGACGGCGATGAGGGCGAAGGCACCCAGAGCGCACACGACCACGAAGATTCCGAGGCGCCACAAGACGGCCGACATCTTATTGGTCACGGCGATGCTCCCCTCCGACGTTTACAGGTATTTTCGACGATCTGCGCGGCCGGCGGTCACGGTGTGGGTCCTGCGGAGGGCGGTGGCGGGACCGGGACACCGGGATAGAGGGGCGTTCCGTCGGGGCCGTACTGGGGAGCGCCGTAGGGCGGTGCACCGGGGTAGGGCATCGGTCCGGGTGCTGGGCCGCCCGGGTAACGGATGCTCGGCGGTTCGGGGACCGCCCGAGTCACCGGGAAATAGTTGGCGTACCCGGGGAAGCCGATGCCGGGATTGGGTCGCCAATCTAGTCCGGTGCCGAACCCGGTATTGGCGATCAGCTGGCGCACCGGGAAGTTCTGGGCGACGTCGGGCAGCGAGCCGCAGCTGGGCTTACCACCTTCCCCGCCCTTGGCGGCGTTGATGGGCCGATGGTCCGGATAACGGTATGGATCGTCTCCCAGCAGCAGCGCAGCGTCCATGATGAGAGACTTGCCGTTTCCGCCGAGCATGTCGGCATAGCCGGTGTCGAGTGTGGTCTTGGCGCCAACAAACAAGCAGGTGAGCATGGGGTTGTACTTCATCAGCAAGTTCGTTGTGGGTTCCAGCAGGTTGACCGCTTTCACCAGGTTGTCTTTGCTGGCGCCTAGCAGGTCGATTCCGCTGCGGGATAGCCCCACCACGTTGAGCAGCAGCGTGTCGAGTTGCTGTGCATGCGTGGTGACCGTCGCGCTGGTGGTGGTCGCCGCGGCTACGGTGTCGATGATGTCCTTGGCTGCCGCACTGTAGGTGTCGCTGACACCTTTGAGCGCGCGGAAGTCCTCGCGCACAGTGTCGGTGCGTGGATTCAGCTCAAGTAGAACTTGATTGCTCGCGGTGATCGCTGCACCGATCCTGTCGCCTTGTCCTCGCACCCCTTCGGCGAGCGCGCTAAGTACGGCGTTGAGCTTGAGCGGGTCGATCGTCTTGATCAGCTGCACCACATTTTGGAACACGGTGTTGACCTCGGTGGCGGTGTTCTGTGATGTCAATACTGCTCCCGCTGACAGCCGCTGCGGGCTGGGGTCGGGTGGGTAGACAAGGTCGACGTACTTCGCCCCGAACAAGGATATGGATTGGATGCGTGCCTCGACGTTGGCCGGGATGTGTCGGATCTGGTCGGGGTCGATGGCCAGCTGGATGCGCGGGGCATCCCCGCCGGTGACCGCGCTGACGCGGCCGATCTGCACCCCGCGCATCTTGACCCGCGAGTTGGGCTCCAGCATCAGACCCGAGCGGTCCGCTGTCAGGGTCACCGGCACGGTCGGGGTGAACGTCCTGTTGAACATGGCCAGACTCAGCACCACCGCCGCCACGATGCCCGTGACCAGCAACATCGCCCACCACCCGGGGGAGATCCGCCGAGCACCCGTACCGTCAGCCATGCGCCTCACCCCGCGTAGTTGAAGGTGCCGGTCTGGCCGTAGAGAGCCAGAGTGACCAAGAGAATCACCATCTGCGAGGCGATCAGCGACGTCCGGGTCGCGCGCCCGACCGCCTCACCCACACCGGCGGGACCGCCAGTGGCGTTGAGTCCGTAGTACGTGTGGATCAGCATGATCACCAGCGCTGCGGCGACCGTGACGGCGAAGGAGAAGAACACGGCTTGCGGATTGAGAAAGGTGTCGAAGTAATGGTCGAACACTCCGGACCCCTGCCCATAGAACGCGGTGGTGATGACCCGCACCGAGAAGAACGACATCAACAAGGCCACGCAGTACAGCGGGACGACCACGATCACGCCGGCGAGCAGACGAGTTGAGGCTAGGTAGGCGATCGGCCGGATGCCCATCACCGCTAGCGCGTCGATTTCCTCGTTGATTTTCATCGCACCGAGCTGCGCGGTGGTACCAGCACCGATCGTGGCGGCGAACGCGAAGGCGGAGCTGGCCGGGGTGGCCAACCGAACGTTGACGTACGCCGACGTGAAGCCGGCCAGCGCTTCCACGCCGACTTGCGACATCTGGTTGTAGGCCTGACTCGCCAGAGCGGCGCTGGTCGACAAGTTCAGGAAGGCGACGACAGCGACTGTGCCACCCACCACCGCCAAGGATCCTGCGCCGAGACCAATCGCGGCGATCTGGCGTAGCACCTCGGCACGGTAGGTCGTGGCCGCCTGCACGGTCGAGCTGATCGATTGACCGTAGAAGCGGGCCTGATCGCCGAGATCTCTCCAATTGGCCCTCCACTGGCTCAAAGAGCGGGCGGTCCTGGGAAACCGCTGCCGGAAGACAACGCCGGCGCTCATTTCGTGACCTCGAACCCGACCGCAGTGACGATGGCATTGACGACGAAGAGCAACAAGAACGCAATGACAACGGTTTCGCTGACCGCGTTACCCACTCCGGCCGCACCTTTTTGCACTCGCAAGCCTTGGTAGCAGGCGATCAGACCCGCCACGAAACCGAACAGCGTGGCCTTGACCAGAGACACGAGGACATCGCCGAGACCGGTGATCAGCGTCATGCTGGCGACGAATGACCCGGGCGTTACATGCTGGAAGTACACCGAAAACAAGAAAGCGCCTAGGAGCCCAGTAACGGTCACGACAGATGACAGGAGCACCGCGACCAACGTCGTGGCCAGCACTCTAGGGACGACAAGGGAATGGATCGGGTCAAGGCCGAGGACCCGCATTGCATCGACTTCCTCGCGGATCGTGCGCGACCCGAGATCGGCGCACATCGCCGAAGCGCCGGCCCCTGCGACGACGAGGACAGTCACGAAGGGGCCGATCTGGTTGACCGCGCCCAATGCTGCGCCGGTTCCTGAGAAGTCTGCGGCGCCGAATTCGCCGAGCAACGTGTTGAAGGTGAATGACGTGAGGACAACGAGGGGAATCGACAACGTCAGCGCTGGGACCATGGAAACCCGCGCCACGAACCATGTCTGGAGGAGGAACTCGCGCCATTGGAAGGGTGGTTTGAACATCGCGACGAACATGTCCAGCGTCATCGCGTAGAGCCCGCCAATGATGCTGAGTGGTTTCAGAGCTTTGACGTCAGCCGCTGTCGGGAGGTTCTCAACCTTGCTACGGAGCGAAAGGCCCTTCACTCAGAAGCCCCCATAAGGTTGCTGAGGTGCGCGTCTGGGACCGGAATCTCCCTCACCGCGGCTAGGCCTGCCCCAACAGCACGGCCGAAATGCGTCGATGACAGCAGGCATGGTGAGGCCGGACCGCCCCCGATCGCCTGAAGCCGGCAACACGGTCACGTCGCAGCTTCCTGTTGCGGCTCAACAAAGGTTTCAACCCTCACGCCGTGTGCTGGCCGCAGCGTGATGTCGAAACGAAGTCCGATGTCGTCGCGGGTGGCAATCAGGGCTTGCCGCCGCTCGGCGGGCAGGCGGCGGAGCAGGGGGTCCTTGGCGAGATGGCACCCTGGAAGGTAGGCGCGGGTTATCAGCCGATCGAGAAGCCCTCGAGTATGCACCGACACCGCAATGAACGGCGCTGCCCCGTGCTCGGGTGCTCGAGGCGGCACCATTCTCATGCTGTAACGACCCTGTTGGTCGGTGATGACGCTCTTTGGGCGGGTGTAGTTCCGGCCGTCGCACCGCGGCCGTCCGATCTTCGTCGCCGCGTTGTCGTCGTCCCCCGCGGCGTGCCAGGTCTCGATCAGGACGTTAGGAACTGGTCGACCATCTTCATCCGTAATCACCCCGTGAAACTGAATGGCCCCGGACGCGCCCGCCGCCCGGTCGCACTGCCACCGTGGAGAAGCTGCCATGTTCAGTCTCCCCAGACGAGTCCGTCGACCTGACCTAGGAGGCGGAGTCCGGCGCCGAGCACCGCCATGTTCGCCATCGCCACCTTGACCGGGCCCACGAATTTGATCTTGCGCGTCGCGATGGCGTTCGCTACGCCGAGCTCGCCGTCCGCGACCCGGTGCCAGACGCTCGCGGTTGCAGTCAGAACGAAGTCAGCCTTTCGCCCTTCGATCTGCACCCCGCCGTAGACGGCCTCACCATCGGTGATCTCCAACTGTGAGACCTGGTCGTTGGCGTCCTGTACTCGCCATTCGATCAGCATGCTCAATTCTTTGGCACCCTGCCGGATCTCGGCCGAGTCGTTCCACAGGTCGCGGTACGCGCGTGCCCACTCGGGCGACATCAACGCAACGGCAGTCATTATCTAATCCACTCCTTCGGTCGACGAGTCAAACGGGGTACACCAGATAGCGCGGCGGAGTGTTGTCCACCACCACGAATTTCTGCTGAAACAGCGCGGTTTCATCGTCAAGGACGACGACGTCTTCGCTGTAGCCGCTGACCAGAATCCCCGGCTCGCCGGAGGCGCCGGTGTAGGTGACGAGGACGTTGGACCGTACCTCCCAGCGGTCTTCGCCGAGCTCACGCATCGCCGTACGCTGCTGAAAGTGGCGGGTGTCGTAGGGTTCGACCGTGCCCGCCCAGACCTCCTGGATCATCTTCGCGCGGTCGGCCAGCCGTTCTCGGCAATCGTCCATCATGTACGCCAGCGGCAGCCCCTCACGGACGTTCTCCATCGCGCGCACCTCGTAGGCACATTCCGTCGCGAACAGGGCAAGCCACGCGGTGAAGTCTTGATCGTCGACTGCGCGGGCGTAGGCTCCCAGCAGTTCGTCCACCAGGTACGCGGCACGTGCCCGCCGATCTTCGACGCTCGATGTCAGCAAAACTCCATCACCTCCTGGTAGTGCGCCCACCAGCCGGTATTGGCGACCTCGTCGTTCTGCGACGACTCCGACAATGGTCGGCCGACCCCGGCGACAAAGCGCTGATAGCCGCCGTCACGCGCGGTCGCCTGCACGCGGTTGTAGACGGCGGCGTCCTCGATACTGATGAAGCCGCTCGGCCCCAGCAGATTTGACGACTGGCGGACTCGGTGGCGTGCGAAGTCCTCGGAGTCACTGGCATGGCCGAAGAACGTGTATCGCACCTCGGTACGATCAACCCCCAGCGGGCGGGCGTACCGGATGTTGATTGTGTCGACGTGACGCACGATCCCAGTGACCGGCCGTAACGCAATCACGCGGGCTCGGCTGTCATCCCCCATCCGCGTGACCACACTCGGGTCAGCCAGGAAACCGTTGTCCACGTAGGGTTGCGCATCGTACAGAATCGACATGTGCCCATAGGGCTCGCTGACCAGCACGTTTCCGCTGCCGCCCTGCCAGTTGAGCAGTTTGAACGCGCTGTGCAGCAGCGGCGCGTGATAGGGATCGTTGTCGATGTAGGTTTTCCAATTACTCTGAAACACCACCGTCTGGTAGCCCAGCAACGTCAAGTCCCCGTCATCGACCATGCAGTCGCGCAACGGATCCGCGCTATCGCCGAGATAATCGTCGAACGGCGGCGGCTGCGCAGCCATGCTGACGAAGATCAAACCCCACGCCTCGACTACGTGCAGCTCCCGGAGGCCGTAGTCCTCCTCGCGAAAGTCCGGGCGAAACTGCATGCGGCGGGGCGCGCCGGCGAAACGGCCGTCATTGTTGAAGATCCACCGGTGATACGGACACTCGAATCGCTCCGCCACCCCGCACCGGCGCTGTTCCAGTAGCGTTCCCCGATGGGCGCAGGAGTTGACGAACACGCGGATGCGGTCATCGCCGTCCCGCACCATCAGCAGCGGCACGTCGGCCAGCCATCTCGTCCGGAAGGCGTTGCGCTCGGCCAGCTCGGCCCGGTGCGCGATCGGATGCCAGTAGGGGCCATAGAAGATGCGGGTGAGCTCTTCCCGGTAGACGTCGGGGTCGCTGAACACCTCTTTGGGGATGTCCGCTGCAGAGGTGAACCGTTTCCGGATCGCCGGCTGTATGTGGTCGAACTCCATCGTCGGTCCAAGCTTCACTGCGCTGTTCCCTTCTTCGGCGTCGCGATGTGGGTGATCGCGCCCAGGCCGTCGGCCAGGCACTTCCAGGTGTGGCCCTCGTCTTCCGACACGTAAAGCCCACCCGCCGTGGTGCCGTGGTACAGCAGCAGCTCGCCGCCTTCAGTGAGCTCGCCTTCCAGCGCCCAGACCATGTCGAACAGGCCGCGGTCGTCCTCGCTATTCAGCCGTACCCAGGAGGCGCCACCGTCGTTGCTGCGGAAGAATCCCACGTCGGCGCCGCGGCGTCGGCGCAGTTTGGACGGCGACAAGAAATAGACGTTGCCGTTGATCGCGCCCATCACCAGCCGGCGCACTGCAGCCCACTTCGGTGGGATGCCGTCGGCCGCGGCGAGGAACACCACGTCGGGGTCGGCGGGATGCACCACGATCGCGTCTTCGGTGTAGTTGCGCTCGCCAAGTCCGTTGTTGGACTGCACCCAGCTCGATCCGCGGTCGGTGCTGCGGTAAATGCCCTTGCCGCCGCGGTAAGGCTTGGTGTCTTGGCCGGTGGTGACGATGAGCCGGTCGGGAGCTTCCGGGTGCAGGACCACGCGGTGGATGTCGTGACCGAGGCCATCGATCTCCTCCCACGTCTGTCCCCGGTCCCGGGTGATCAGGAGGGATCCAACTTCAATGCCGACGTAGACGACGTCAGCTTCTAGTGGGTGCACGGCGATGGTACGGACGTGCGCGATTCCCGGGCGGATGGGGAAGCTCCACCTTTTCGCTTCGGGTACGCCGAGGACGTTTCCACACTCGGCCCAGATCCCGTCTTGCCACCGCAGCAAGTGCGCTGGTTCTGTTCCGGCGTAGAGCGCGTTGGGCGTGTGCGGATCGAACGCCAGCGCGCGCACGTCGCGGTGGGCGAGGCCATCGCCGAGGTCAGTCCAGTGGTCTGCGCCCGCGGTGGCGAGAAACACGCCGTGCTTGTGGACGGCGACGGCGACGCGCTCGTCCTGGACAGCCATGGCCATGACCTGCCCCGGCAACTCGGGCCAGGCCCGGGCCTTGCCGTCGCCGGACACGGTGAATACACCGCGGCTTGTCGCGGCGACGACCATCAAGTCTCCCTCACTCACGGCTTCACCAGCACCTTGACCAGACCCTCCCGGCCCTCCAATAGCCCGCCCAATCCCTCCTTGACGGCGCGGTCCAGCGGGACTCGAGCGGTGATTTGCGGCGCGAGCGCGAGTTTTCCGTCGGCGATCAGGGCGAGAACGGCCGGGAAATCGTCGAACATGTCGTAACCGAAAACCATCCGGAGCTGAATCTCCTTGAGCAGATGGCGGTTGACATCGAGCGAGGCCGCGCCGGCCCACGACGACATCTCCATGAAACGGCCCTGTTTGCGGAGGCAGTCCAGGCCCTGTGTGAACGCCTCCGCGCTGCCCGCCACATGGAAGACCACGTCCACCCCTACACCGCGGGTCTCCTCCAGGATGCACGCGGTGGTCCCGGGGTCATGCGGATCGAGCACCAACGTGGCGCCGAGGTCGCGCGCCAGGCTGGCCCGCACGCCGCTTGGTTCCGTGACGAAGATTCGCGCAGCTCCGGCCGCGCGTGCGCACTGGATCACGGTGAGCCCGAGTGCCCCGGCACCGAGGACCATCACCGTTTCGCCGAGGAGCAGTTCCGCTCGCCGCACCGCGTGGAACGCCACCGCCGTCGGCTCGGTCAGCGCCGCCTCCTCGAGGTCCACCACGTCCGGCACTCGGACTGCGAGCCGAGAGGGCACTGCGACGTAGTTCGCGAGGCCTCCGTTTCGGGTGTAGCCGATCCATCCTGGGCGCTGGCACAAGTGGTAGAGCGACCGGTGGCAGTAGTGGCAGCTCCCGCAGAAATCCATCGGGATCACCGCGGCGCCCTGCCCGATGCGGGATTGGTCGACGCCCGCTCCGACCTCCACGATCCGGCCCGAGACCTCGTGACCGAGCACCACCGGCGGCTGCGAGAAGGTGGGCCCCGCGACATACTCGTGGAGGTCAGTTCCACACAGCCCTGTCGCCGCCACTTCGATGATGACCTCACCGTCCTGCGGCGCCGGGTCTGGCACCGACGTCAGACCGACGTCGTTGGTGCCGTTGAGAACGATCGCTTCCATCTCAGCTCGCGGTGCTTTCGTGGGTCCGGTGTAGATTCCAGCGGTTGGGGATCATGCTCATACCGCCTCGAACGCCCGGAAAGTGACGCCGGCGGTCATGCCTCCGTCGACCGGCAGTACGGCACCGGTGATGTAGGACGCCTCGGGCGAGGCAAGAAACACAGCCGGCGCCGCGATCTCGTCTGGTCCTGCGAAACGCTGCATCGCGCAGAGGTCCACCATCATCGAGGCGTGTTCGGGGTGCTCGGCCAGGAACCGTTCGATCCTCGGCGTGCGGGTGCCCCCGGGGGCGATCGCGTTCACGCGGATGTTGTCGCGGGCGAAGTCGAGGGCCATGTTCTTCGTGAGTAGCACGACCCCGCCTTTGCTTGCGCTGTAGGCGGAGCACCTGTTCTCGGCGAGGATCCCGGCCGTCGACGCGACGTTGACGATCGACCCGCCGCCACCCTGGCGCAGGAGTGGGATGACGGGTTTGGACATCTGAAAGACACTGCCGAGGTTCATGTCGATCTGGCTGCGCCACTGCTCCTCGCTGATCTCCTCCACGTTGCGAGCCAGGCTCCCGCCGACGACGTTGAACAGTGTGTCGAGCCGCCCGAACTCGGTCAGCGCCCGTTCGACGACACTGTTGGCAACATCGCTGAGGCAAACGTCGCCGGCGACGCCGCAAACCGCCGCGCCGGACTCGGCCAATTCATGCACGGCCGCATCGAGGCCCTCGCCGTCGGTGTCGGCCATGACACAGGACCCACCTTCGCGGCACCACCGCAGGGCGATCGCCTTACCGATTCCCGCGGCGGCGGCAGTGACAATTGCGACCCGGCGGTCCCCCGCCTTCACGGCACTCACGCGGCGCCGATTGGTGAACGGGCGCACTTCGCGCATAGCCTGGGCAGAAGCTTCATCAAGCACGCCCGCCGAATGCGGGAGGCTGACCCATGTATTCCAGCCATCTCCCCCAAAACCGCCGCTGATTCTGCTCGGCGTACCCGCTCGGGAGGGCCTCTCCCGGCCCTGGCCAGTCGGTGAGCGGAGTCAAGTCCATGCCCATTTCGTAGTTCAGCAGGCCTTCACCGGCGAACGGGCCCTGGACAGATTCGGTGATGGCCTTCCATGCCTCGGCGTCGTCCTGTTCGAAAACCCCACCTGGGCCGAAGTTGTTGACGTAGGACGCCTGGGACGCATCGCGCAACCATTCCGGAGCATCGCGTTCGACCAGGAACCAGGAGAGGATCTCCATCCGATCATGGGAGAGCGGATGCCATACCCGGAACGTGATGAAGGGGGTAGGGGGCGACATGTGGTCCGGCGCGATGGTCACGTTGATGAACGACAAATTCGGGAACACGGTGCCGTGAATAAAGGCTGAGCGTCGCATCAGGTCCTTGTGTACCGGCGACGGGTAGGACGTCGCCATCTGGTCGACGACTTCGTCGGGGTATCCCTCGTACTCGGGAAAATCGGCGAGCGTGGGCGGAAAGCCGAGTACGCCGACGCCGTGGCCGTTCTGCAGCGAGATTTCCGCTGGTGCGCTCGCGAAGTTTGGGTCACCGGGCGCCATGCCTAGCTCGACCATCGAGCGGTGAGCAAAGAGGGTGTGGTAGGAGTCGCCGACAAAATTGTCGGCGGCTGTCTTCCAGTTCGCTGACATCACCCATCGATGCGGTGCCCCTATCACCTCCAGACCGCCCGCTGTCTTCTTCGCAATGAGGTCGAGGTAGAACGTCGTGTCGCCGAGGTAGTCGGTCAGGCTCGGCGCCTTCGGATCGACGCTGCCGAAGATGAATCCGGCGTACGAGTCGACATGGGGGATGTGACGTAATCCCCACTGCGACTTGTCGAAGCCGCCGGGATAGGCCTCCGTCATCGCCGGCACGCCGACGAGCTCTCCGGTGTTGCTGTACACCCAGCCGTGGTACGGGCATTGGAAGTGCGCGGTGTTTCCCATCTCCGCGCGGCACACGAGCGCACCACGGTGGCGACAAGAATTGGACAGCGCCTGGATGCGGCCGGAGTTGTCCCGGCAAACGATCACCGAATCGGCCCCGATGTGCCGCACGACGAAGTCGCCGGACTTGGCCAACTCCGACTCGTGTCCGAGAAACACCCAGGCGCGCCCGAAGATCCGCTCCATCTCGATCGTGTGTAGCGCGGGATCGCTGACGACGCGGGCCGGTAAGCGCCCGACCTTGAGCCCGTCCGCTACCTCCCGCAACGCGCGCCGCAGGTAGGGATCGGTCGCGTCAGCTGTTCCGGTTGTTTCGGTGGTCATATGGTTGGACCCTTTCTGGAATCGGCGATATCCACGCGGAGGTGGTGAACGGAGCTGGCCCTACAGGACTACCGACAGGTTGTCGATAGGCAACGTCGAGTGGTCGAGTAACACCTCGCGCCGAGCCAACCGCAGCGAATCGTCGGTGCGGCGCAACACGTCGACGCGTTCGGCCGACAGCAACTCCCACCGGCCGCTGTCTCCGCGGCTGCGGAAGAACAAGAGATTTGAGCGCACGGTCAACTCATCAGCCTCCGGTCCGGCAGTCGTGCGGATGTTGGACACGAAGTGCCGGGTCCGCGACCGAGGTGACTCGGCCCACGAGAAGTCCGTCTCGCCCCGGAGGACCCGCATCTCCAAGCCCGTGTAGTCGTCGTTCCAGTGCGCGATCGCGCCCACCCAACCCGCGGAATCCTCACGGGTGGTGCGCACCGGAACCACATACCGGATGTCGGGGTCGAGCAGACCCAACCATTCTCGGAACTGCCCCCCATCGAGTAGCTCCGCCTCCCGGAACATGAACGCCTCGACGGCCTCACGGGTATCTCGATCGACCGCAACCGCGTTCATCACACCGAACTCCTCGACCAGACCATCAACACTGACTCGATATTCTGCTGAACAGATGCGTCCTCCGCTGTAGAGAATGTAGGTCACGTCACACGGCCCGTCAAGACAACATCTCCAAATGGGCAACGACCAAAACGGCTCCCACAGCAAGCCCCGCGGCGCTCGCAGAACCAGTCGCACGGCACACGTCGTCGACAGCCAGCGAACTTGCAGACGAAGCCGGAGGTATCGCGCGGTCGTCGCCGTGGTTGGCGAGGCTTGACAGCGGCGGCGGCCCTTATAACGCGCACTGTCGGTGAGAGCGCTACCGGTGTGTTCCTCGTCGAGGCGTGGCAGCACACGCACGTCTATTGACCGCGCTCGCTGAAATTCCCCACTGAGGCTCATCGAAATTCCCCACCTGTGTGGCTCCGCCGAGAAGGGCGGGCCTCCCTCGATGCTGCTGGTGTCTGACGCCAGTAGCTGTGTCGAAGGAGGCCCGCTTTCTCATGCTCACATGGGAGGACGACATGGAAGTACACGCCCTACGAAAACGTGGTTGGTCGATCTCTGCGATCGCCCGTCACACCGGCTTCGACCGCAAAACGGTCCGCAACTATCTGGCCGGCGACACCGAGCCCGGCGTGCGGGCCCGGCCGGGCCCTGACCCGTTCGAGCCGTTCGTCGACTACGTGACCGCCCGACTGGTCGAGGACCCGCACCTGTGGGCCCGCACACTCTTCGACGAACTCGAAGACCTCGGCTTCGGGCTGTCGTATCAGAGCTTGACCCGCAACATCCGCACCCGCAGTCTGCGCCCGGCGTACGAGGCCTGCCGCACCGCGGCAGACCGGCCCAACGCGGTCATCGCGCACCCGCCGGGTGAGGAAACCCAATGGGACTGGCTGGAATTGCCCGATCCACCCGCATCCTGGGGATGGGGGAAGAAAGCTTTCCTGCTGGTCGGCTCGCTGGCGCATTCGGGCAAGTGGCGGGCGGTGCTCTCACCGTCGATGGATCAACCGCACCTGGTGGCCGCCATCGACCGCATCGTGCGCGGCCTGGGCGGGCTGACCCGCATCTGGCGGTTCGACCGGATGGCCACAGTCTGCGACCCAGGCTCGGGCCGGGTGACCGCCTCGTTCGCCGGGGTCGCCCAACACTACGGCGTCTCGGTAGCGATCTGCCCACCGCGACGCGGTAAGCGCAAAGGTGTCGTGGAGAAGGTCAATCACACTGCCGCGCAACGCTGGTGGCGCACCCTGGCCGACGACCTGACCGTTGAGGCGGCCCAGGCCAGCGTGGACCGCTTCGCTCGTCTGCGAGGTGACACCCGGATCCGGGCCACCACCGACGGGCGCTCCTCGGTCGCCGTGGTCGCCAAAGCTGAGCCGCTGGCCCCGGTACCAGTGACGCCGTACCCGGTAATCGTGTCCGAGTCCCCAACCGCGTCACGCCAAGCCCTGGTGTCCTACCGCGGCAACCGCTACTCGGTGCCACCGGAGTTGGCCGCCGCCCAGGTCACCGTCAGCCACCCCATCGGTGGCCAGTACATCGACATCGCCACGATGACCGGCGTCGTCGTGGCCCGCCACCACCGCGCCACAGACGGCCTCGACTCATGGTCCGCGACAGCGGCCACATCATCGCCCTGGACACCGCGGCCATGGCCACCGCCACGACCGGCCGACCGCACCGCCGCAAGGAACGCATCCCACCCGGTGTAGCCGCCAAAGCTGCTGCCGCCCAACTACTCCGGACCACCACCGCCAACACCGTGGCCACCGAAAGCGTTGGCCACGGCAACCGATTCCACAGTCATCGACCTGTCCGCCTACGAGCGGGCCGCCCAGCGAAGGACCATCCAATGACACCCACCCCACGCACCCCAAAAACCACCGCCACCCTTGAGGGCCCGTCGGCGGCGGCCAGCCGCTATCAGCAGTTGCGCTCGCATCTGGCCGAACTCAAACTGCACGCCGCCGCCGAAGCCCTCCCTGCAGTCCTGGACCAAGCCAACGCCGAAAACCTCTCACTCACCATCGCCCTGGAGCGGCTGCTGGCCGTGGAAGTCGACGCCAGCACCGCACGAAGGCTGGCCGGACGGCTACGGTTCGCCTGCCTACCCACCCCGGCCACGCTGGCCGACTTCGACGTCGATGCCGCCGCCGGCATCGACCGCAAGCTCATCAACGAACTGGGCACCTGCCGCTACCTTGAATCAGCGACCAACATCCTGCTCATCGGCCCACCCGGGACCGGCAAAACCCACCTCTCGGTCGGACTGGCCCGAGCAGCCGCCCACGCCGGCTACCGCACATACTTCACCACCGCCGCCGACCTGGCCGCCCGCTGCCACCGCGCCGCCATCGAAGGACGCTGGGCCACCACCATGCGCTTCTACGCCGGCCCCACACTGCTGGTCATCGACGAGCTCGGCTACCTGCCACTGCCCGCCGAAGCAGCATCGGCACTGTTTCAGGTTGTCTCCCAACGATATTTGAAAACGAGCATCGTCATCACCACCAACCGCGGAGTCGGCGCCTGGGGCGACATCCTCGGTGACACCACCGTCGCCGCAGCCATGCTCGATCGCCTCCTGCACCGATCGGTAGTCATCAACCTCGACGGCCAGTCCTACCGACTACGCGATCACCACGACGCCGCCGAAACCCTGCGACGCACCACCACCGGCACCCGCCAACCACTACACTGACCGCTGCTCACAGGTGAGGAATTTCAACGAGCACACCTGGAGACTTGGGTCCGTCAGATTAACGGTGTACGCGGCATCTTCGGTTAGGTGGTTTCGCTGCCCGGCATGCGGTCGGCGAAGGTGATCGCGAAGGCGTTCAGTGAATCGCCCTGGGTCTGCTGGAGGCTCGGGCTATTGGATTTCGACCAGGGGTTGGTCGGTCCGTGATGCGTCGTAGAACGCCGCTTCGAACTCGGCCGGCGGGAGGTCGCCGAGGTAGCTGTGCAGGCGGCTGGTGTTGTGCCAGTAGACCCAGCTCAGGGTAGCCAGTTCGACGTCTTCGACGGTCTTCCACGGCCCGCCGCGGGCGGGCCCGTAGATCAACTCGGCTTTGTAGTAGCCGTTGACCGTCTCGGCGAGGGCGTTATCGAAGCTGTCCCCGACGGTCCCGATGGATGGGACTGCGCCGATCTCAGCGAGGCGCTCCCCGTAGCGAATCGAGGTAAATTGCGACCCTGCATCGGAGTGACATATCAGGTCCTGCAACGTCGTTCTACGTGACCAGCGTGCCATCTCCAACGCATCGAGCACCATCGAGGTGCGCATATGCGACGCTACCCCCGCCCACGATCATCCGCGAGTGTGCATCGACGATGAAGCACACCTGGTAGTTGTCTTTCCAGAGCTGGCGCAACGCCGGCCCCAGGACTGCATCGCGCTGTGCCCGCGCCGACGGTGGGCGGGTTTTGGCGTCGTAGTAGGTGCTCGGGGCCACCTGCAGGCCTGCGCTGCGCAGGACCATGCAGATGGGCTCGACCCCGAAATCCTCGCGATTGTTGTCGATGAACGCGACTATTTCTTGTGTTGGCGGTCGAGCTCCGCCCCGAAGAAACTTGCCGCTCGCTTCAGAATCTCGTTGGCCCGCTTCAGTTCTCGGATCTCTTGCTCGAGCTCTTTGACCTTCGCGGACTCGGTGCTCGTCACCCCGGGGGCGTGGCCATCGTCGATGTCGGCCGGGCGTACCCAGGAGCGCACCGATTCCGCGCCGTACCCGAGTTGATGGGCCACCCGCGTGACCGTGCCTTGCTCGGTGCCCAGCTCTTCGCGCAGGGTACGGACCATCCGCACCGCGGCGCCCTTCTCCTCCGAGCTGTAACGACGTGTCGTGGGCTTCCCAGGCGACTGTTCCTTCGGCATACCTGCATCCTCGTTTCCAAGGTCAGGAGCCTCCAACATTTCCAGGGCGATTCACAGGGCTGGTTTCCAGCGTATGGTCCATCGCTTCTGTCCGGTCCCGGTCGGGTCCAGCGACCGGGTGACCAAGTATAGGCACTTCAGCGCCGCCTGCTCGGTGGGAGAATGACCGCGAGCCCGCACGGCGCGGCGGTAGCGGGCGTTCAACGATTCAGTAGCATTGGTCGAACAGATCACCTTCCTTGTCTCGGTGTCGTAGTCCAGGAACGGAATGAACTCACTCCACGCGTTGCGCCACAATCGAATCGCCGCAGGGTAGCGGTTACCCCACTGGGCCTCGAATGCGTCCAGCGCTGCCGCTGCAGCCTCAGCGTTGACCGCGGTGTAGATCGGCCGCAACGCCTTGGCAATGGCGTCGCGGTGCTGGCGCCCGGCATAGCGGAACGTCCCACGGATCAAATGGATGACACACGTCTGGACCACAGTGTCGGGGGAACACCGCGCCCACCGACTGCGGTAAGCCTTTGAGCCCGTCGCAGACCAGGAAGAAGATGTCGGCCACCCCGCGGTTCTTCAGCTCGGTGAGTACCGCCAGCCAGTATTTGGCTGACTCGCCGTCGCCCTCGCCGGCCCACATGCCCAGCACGTCACGATGCCCGGCCAGGTCCACCCCGATCGCGGCGTAGATGGGCCTGGGGCCGACCTGGCCGTCGCGGATCTTGACGTGCAGGGCGTCGATGAACACCGCGGCGTACACGCGTTCCAGCGGGCGGGTGTGCCACACGGTCATCTCCTCGACCACGCGGTCGGTGATCCGACTGATCGTGTCCTTGGACACCGACGCGCCGTAGATGTCGGCGAAATGGGCGCTGATCTCGCCGGTGGTCAGCCCGCGGGCATACAGCGACAACACCACCTCGTCGACATCGGTCAGGCGACGTTGGCGCTTCTGGACGATCTGGGGTTCGAAGCTGCCGGCGCGGTCGCGCGGCACCTCGATCTCGATCTGCCCGCCCGCATCGGTCAGTACGGTCTTGGCCCGGGTTCCGTTGCGGGAGTTGCCCGAGCCATACCCAGCCGGATCGTGACGGTCATAGCCCAGGTGCTCGGACAGTTCCTCGTCCAGAGCGGTCTCGATGACCGTCTTGGTCATCGCCTTGAGCAACCCGCCCGGACCGGTCAGCGATACGCCGGCCTCGCGGGCCTGGCGTACCAACTCCCGGGCAACCTCGAGCTCGTCGACCTCACCGCTATCCGGGACATCAACCGCCGCCACGGCGGCCTCATCATCGGGATTCTGCGATGGCTCCACAGCCACGACAGTTTCGGTCATCACGCGACCTTTCCGGCCCCGACACACCGGGGCCGATCAGGCCGTTTACACCGTTACCGCGACAGTCCCACTATTGGCGGTCTCTACGTTAGGAGGGTCGAATCGCCGCGAACGTTGGGCCGGAATGGATCATTAATGGGGGCACCCCTGCCGAAGCACGCGCCGCCACGCCTTCACACCGTCGGCGAAGTTACCTGTATGCATCGATACCGCCGCGTCGTCGTCGCTGATCTACGACCGTGACGAATATGTGTTGGTCAGGCTCCCCGCCGGACTCAGGACAGCGGAGGGCCTGGCGGCCCGATGCGACGGCTGATTGTTTGTAATTCGGTGTAGGAATCCAGGCTGGCTGGAGAGAATTCGCGTCCCAAGCCGCTCGCTTTCGCCCCGCCGAAGGGTGCGCGGGGGTCGAGGGAGGTGAAGGTGTGGCTGTTGATGAAGACGGAGCCGGTGTCGAACCGACGGCCGAGCAGGAACGCCCGCTCTTCATCTGACGTCCAGATCGAGGCGGCAAGCCCGTATTGCGATTGATTCACGAGCCGGATCACGTCGTCGAGTTCGTCGTATTTCAGCACGGGCACTACCGGGCCGAACTGTTCCTCTTCGACGATTGCGAGGCGGGGATCAGCCTCAGTGACCACGCTGGGCATCATGAAGTGGCCGTGGTCCCAGGCCGCCGAATCGAGCCGCTGGCCGAGGGTGGTGACGGTCGCGCCGCTCGAGCGCGCGTCGTCCACGATCTTCTCGACGAGGTTCTTCTGCTGAGCGTTGTTCAGCGGCCCCATGGTGACTCGGGGGTCGTCGCCGGGCCCGACGACGATTTCATCCACGGCGGCTGAGAACGCTTCCACGAAGCGGTCGTGGATTCGGGTCGGCACGTAGATACGTTTGAGACCGAAGCACACCTGGCCGGTGGTCCCGAACGCGCCTTTTACGATCTGCCGCATAGTCTCGGGCGAGAGGTCGACGTCGTCGAGGAGGATCGCGGGGTCGTTTCCGCCCAGCTCGAGCGTCACCCTCTTGATGTCGCGCGCGGCCGCGGCCATAACTTTGCGCCCGGTATCGATGCCGCCGGTGAAACCAATCTTGCGAATACTCGGGTGGGCGACGAGTGCTTCTCCGACCGCGTCGCCACCGGTGACCATGTTGAGCACGCCCGGAGGGAAGTGCTGTTGGAGGGCTCGGATGATCTCGGCGAGAACCAACGGGGAGCTTGCCGCCGGCTTCAAGACGACTGTGTTGCCGGCGACGAGCGCGGGCGCCAGCTTCATGAATGCCAGGACCACCGGGAAGTTCCACGGCGTGATGGCGGCCACCGGCCCCATTGGGCGGCGGCGGATGAGGGTCGTGCCCCCGGTGTCGCGAATCTGTTGGTCTGCAAGGATTTCAGCCGAAATGCCTGCGGTGTAGCCGCAAATGCCCGACGCGAATTCGAGGTCGACGTGCGACTCTTCGAGGATCTTTCCGTTCTCCCTGCTCAGGATCGGCGCATATTCCTCGATCATGTCGTGGATCGTGCCTGCGGCGGCAAGTAGTGCTCCCTGGCGTTCTTCCAGGGGCCGCGATGACCATTCTGGGAACGCCATTGCGGCCGCTGCGACCGCTTCGTCGACCTGCCCGGGTGCGGCGTCTGGGACCGAACCGAGCAGTACCCGAATATCAGCCGGGCTGACGACGTCGATCGTCCGGTCGGATGTTTCCTCACGTCCGTTGATGATGAGGTTTGCGCTGATCATGCCGAAGTCCTAACTTTCCTGTGGGGAACGGTTGATTTGTGGGAGCCATGTCTGGGTCATCGGAGGATCGCCCGGCGACCGCCAGATAAGTGCCGAATCCGGCGCCGGCCGCATCGGGCGGCCATCATCGCCTGACCCCGCAGCGTGGACCTTGCCGACACCGAACACGCCCCGGCTCGCGCTATTCCGATGGACATCAAGTTTTCTTTTCGTCGGGCGGAGCGTCGCGGCTGCCGTCGAGGGGCTCTACGCCCGGGAGGAAGGGGTCGGGGATCACTAGTGCGTGGCTGACAACGATCGCGTCCACGTGGCAATCGATTGCGCACAACCGACAGGAATGACAGTCGTTGGGGTAGATGATCTTGGCTCGCCACTTGGTCGTGGACCACGGTTCGTCGCCCTCCACCAGCCGGATCACCCCGGTTGGGCAGCTGTCGATGCAGACGTTGCACCCGTCGCACGTTGTTTCGTCGATGCTTTCGATCACTGAACCGCCGCCTCCTCCCGGTAGCCTTGCGGCACGGTATATGGACTTGGATGGCGGCCGGGCGGGGCCTGCACCGGCCACGACTGAATCGGCAGGTCGCGTTCGCTGAACTGCAGATCGAATTCACCGCCGCTGCCCCGGCGGACGAGCAGCCACTTCAGCCACTCATCGTTGTCCGCGTAGGGGTAGTCGATACGAAACAGCTCCCCGCGACTTTCGGTGCGCCGCTTCATCGCCTCACAGGTGATGATCGCCAACGTCAGGTATGCGCGCACCTCATGCGCCTTCTTAAGTTCTTGATAGTCCGGCGCGAAAACGTAACGCAGTACCCGATCCCGGATCCGGTACAGCTCAGCGAGCGCTGAATCGATCCGTGCCTCCGACTTAAACAATGCGAATGCCGGATTGGCCGTCGCCTCGCCGATGGCTTTCCACACATCCGCCGGCCGGACCTGCCGCAGCCGACGCATCGGCGCGAAATACTCCGCGAAGCTCTCCTGTGCCTGGTTCTCCCACACACTGCGCGGTACCGCGTGACCGCCGCGCGCCGCCGCCGCAGTGCCCGCCCGGTACCCCGCAACAGCCGAGAAGCTCGAGATCCCGCTGCCAGAAATTCCCGACATCAAATGCGGGCACGCCGTGCCATACCCGGCCGCGTACAGGCCGGGCACTGTGGTGGCTCCGTCCAGGTCGATCGTGGGACCGCTGGTGCTGCTCGTGCCGAGCACGATGAACGGGGTCACCTCCAGCAGGTCAGTGGAGGGATCGACCTCAAACTCGGTAAAGGCGCGCCGCACCGTCGGAGACACTTCATACAGCACCTCTAGATCCGCCTGTGGTACGTGACGCAAGTCGAGATAGCACGGCCCTCGGCCCTCGACCATCTCGGTCATGATCGCGCGCGCGATGGTGAACAGCCCGCCCTTATCGCCCCAGATCGGGTCATAGCGGTCCATGAAGTACTCGCCCGCCGCGTTGCAGAACTTGCCACCGATCCCCTGAATCTTGGCTTGACCCGGTGTGAAGAATGACCGATTGAAGTAACTCCAGGCAGCGAACTGGCCGAATTCCATGCCGGCGAACTCAGCACCCACTCGCCAGGCCGCCACATGACCTTCCCCGCTGCAATGGTCGGCGAACGCGTAATGCAGCTTGGGGTACCAAGGGCCGGTGTTGAGGATGACGCTGCCCGCCGTAAAGACATGACACTGGCCAGTGACAACGTTTACCCCCACCGCACCACACACCGCACCAGCGGTGGGCCGGCACCCGTCGGTGGTCAACAGATCGATCACATCGACTCGCTCGAACAGTCGCACCCCCGCCGCTTTCATCCTCTCCTTGAGGATTTCCATACACACGCGACCATCCACACCCAGCGTCGTGCCGAGGTTGTGGCCGCGGACCGTCACATACTTCAGCGACCCATCCTCATGGGTGGAATAGGGCACACCCCACTCGATCTGCTCGTTTACCCTGTCATAGGCCTCGGCTATGTACTGCTGCACCCAATCCTGATCGGCCAAATAATTGCTGCCCACCACGAACTCGCGCGCCCACTCCGTCATCTCCTCACCCTGCACCCGGTGATCAGGGGCGTATTGGCTGTGGACATACGTCATCGGCCCTGCCCGAGACACCACCGCTTTCTCCACCAGAATCACCGACGACCCCAACTCCGCGGCCCGTAGTGCTGCCCGCACTCCGCCAATTCCCCCACCCACTACCAAGACGTCGCATTCTTGGACCGACACATCCAGGTCACCCATAACGCCAGTCACGCCTTCACCAACATCTCGATCAAGTCCGTCTCGGTTGTTTCGGTGGTCATATGGTTGGACCCTTTCTGGAATCGGCGATATCCACGCGGAGGGGGTGAACGGAGCTGGCCCTACAGGACTACCGACAGGTTGTCGATAGGCAACGTCGAGTGATCGAGTAACACCTCGCGCCGAGCGAGCCGCAGCGAATCGTCGGTGCGGCGCAACACGTCGACGCGTTCGGCCGAGAGCAACTCCCACCGGCCGCTGTCTCCGCGGCTGCGGAAGAACAAGAGATTTGAGCGCACGGTCAACTCATCAGCCTCCGGTCCGGCAGTCGTGCGGATGTTGGACACGAAGTGCCGGGTCCGCGACCGAGGTGACTCGGCCCACGAGAAGTCCGTCTCGCCCCGGAGGACCCGCATCTCCAAGCCCGTGTAGTCGTCGTTCCAGTGCGCGATCGCGCCCACCCAACCCGCGGAATCCTCACGGGTGGTGCGCACCGGAACCACATACCGGATGTCGGGGTCGAGCAGACCCAACCATTCTCGGAACTGCCCCCCATCGAGTAGCTCCGCCTCCCGGAACATGAACGCCTCGACGGCCTCACGGGTATCTCGATCGACCGCAACCGCGTTCATCACACCGAACTCCTCGACCAGACCATCAACACTGACTCGATATTCTGCTGAACAGATGCGTCCTCCGCTGTAGAGAATGTAGGTCACGTCACACGGCCCGTCAAGACAACATCTCCAAATGGGCAACGACCAAAACGGCGCGCAACTAATGATGACGCTGCACAACCGAATCTGGACGCGAGCTCATGTGGCGCCTCCATCGGATGCGCAATGCCCGGGCGCCTGGCGCGTCGGGACTGTCGCGGTAACGGTGTAAACGGCCTGATCGGCCCCGGTGTGTCGGGGCCGGAAAGGTCGCGTGATGACCGAAACTGTCGTGGCTGTGGAGCCATCGCAGAATCCCGATGATGAGGCCGCCGTGGCGGCGGTTGATGTCCCGGATAGCGGTGAGGTCGACGAGCTCGAGGTTGCCCGGGAGTTGGTACGCCAGGCCCGCGAGGCCGGCGTATCGCTGACCGGTCCGGGCGGGTTGCTCAAGGCGATGACCAAGACGGTCATCGAGACCGCTCTGGACGAGGAACTGTCCGAGCACCTGGGCTATGACCGTCACGATCCGGCTGGGTATGGCTCGGGCAACTCCCGCAACGGAACCCGGGCCAAGACCGTACTGACCGATGCGGGCGGGCAGATCGAGATCGAGGTGCCGCGCGACCGCGCCGGCAGCTTCGAACCCCAGATCGTCCAGAAGCGCCAACGTCGCCTGACCGATGTCGACGAGGTGGTGTTGTCGCTGTATGCCCGCGGGCTGACCACCGGCGAGATCAGCGCCCATTTCGCCGACATCTACGGCGCGTCGGTGTCCAAGGACACGATCAGTCGGATCACCGACCGCGTGGTCGAGGAGATGACCGTGTGGCACACCCGCCCGCTGGAACGCGTGTACGCCGCGGTGTTCATCGACGCCCTGCACGTCAAGATCCGCGACGGCCAGGTCGGCCCCAGGCCCATCTACGCCGCGATCGGGGTGGACCTGGCCGGGCATCGTGACGTGCTGGGCATGTGGGCCGGCGAGGGCGAGGGCGAGGGCGAGTCAGCCAAATACTGGCTGGCGGTACTCACCGAGCTGAAGAACCGCGGGGTGGCCGACATTTTCTTCCTGGTCTGCGACGGGCTCAAAGGCTTACCGCAGTCGGTGGGCGCGGTGTTCCCCGACACTGTGGTCCAGACGTGTGTCATCCATTTGATCCGTGGGACGTTCCGCTATGCCGGGCGCCAGCACCGCGACGCCATTGCCAAGGCGTTGCGGCCGATCTACACCGCGGTCAACGCCGAGGCTGCAGCGGCAGCGCTGGACGCATTCGAGAGCCGAGTGGGGTAACCGCTACCCGGCGGCGATTCGATTGTGGCGCAACGCGTGGAGTGAGTTCATTCCGTTCCTGGACTACGACACCGAGACAAGGAAGGTGATCTGTTCGACCAATGCTACTGAATCGTTGAACGCCCGCTACCGCCGCGCCGTGCGGGCCCGCGGTCATTCTCCCACCGAGCAGGCGGCGCTGAAGTGCCTATACTTGGTCACCCGGTCGCTGGACCCGACCGGGACCGGACAGAAGCGATGGACCATACGCTGGAAACCAGCCCTGAACGCCTTCGCGATCACCTTCGCCGACCGCATGCCGGGCAGCGAAACCACCTAACCGAAGATGCCGCTTACACCGTTAATCTGACGGACCCGGCGCGTCACCTTATGTAGACGAGATCACGCTAAGTCCTGGCGAATCAGGCATTTACGACGCGTTCGGCAGGCTGCGGCAGTGCAAGCAAGATCGCGACTGGACGTGTTGATCTCTTTGACCGACTTGCCTTTGCGCCGGGGCCGCCAGCCCCGCAATGGCCGAGGTCTGTGGCGATGTCGTCGTGCTGTCGGTGCCCTGCTAACAACATTCGGCCGCGGGGCGCGGGAACAAGAGCACGCGCGGCGGTCGTTGCCGCTATTGTCCGACGAACACCCAGGTGGCGGGCGTTAGCCGACTCCACTCCCCCGATCGCCCGGGTCGGCAGGCGATGCCGATTGCCGCGCCTATCGGTTCGGGCATCTCCAAGTCATCGCCGGCATGGTCCCTGGCAGACCGCCCGTGGCGCTGTGACTTGTGACATGCTCGCCGTGGCCACGGCCGCGAAACCGCTTGTTGCGCAGACCATCTGTGTGCTCGGCGACGCGTTGGCTCGGGTGCGACTTCCTATCTTGACGCTGCTCTCGATCGCAATCCTGACTGGCTGACCTATCATCGCGCAACGGGCTCTTGGAGAAGCCCATCAGATCGGTGGTCGCGAGCAGGCGGCATTGTTCAACCTCGCCGCCGTCGCATTGCTCGGCTTGGCAGTCCTTTCCGAAGTTCAGTCGCTGCTGAGTGGTCTGGCGACGTTGGCTACAGACCTAGACGCCTAGGTGGGGGGAGTGGTCAGCAGGTCGCCCTGAAGGTTCTTCCCCGGCGTCTATGACGAGGCGGCGGCGACGTTCGCCGCGGCAGGCGGCAGCCCAGCGGCTTCCCTTGACCGGTGATAGCGCTCCGCAAGTCCTGCCCAGCGTTCACCGTAGCGGTGCGCGGAATCGACGACGGTCTGCGGTATGTGAACGAAGGGCGGCCGAGCAGCCCCAGCACGCCCATAGCCCGCAGTGTCGATTGCCATCTTCCACCAGGCGGACTGCATGGCTTGGAATTCCTCCATAGTCAGACCCAGCGTTCGAAATGGCGCCTGCATCTGGTCGGCGATGGCCGCGGCCTCTGTCCAGTCGCCACGCTGGCATGCATCGCGCAGCGAAAGCGCGGGCCAGGGGCCCATGCATACGTCGATGCTCCACGCTCCGGCAGCACCGAACATCATTGCGGGGTACATCAATTGGTCCAAGACGAGGACCGACATCTTTTCCTTGACCGCTTTGATGGCGCCGATCACATTGAAGATGTCCATCGAGGTCTGCTTGAGCGCAACGATATTGCGAATCTGGGCCAGCTCCCTAAATGCACCGGGCGGCAATGTGATGCGGAACGCATGCGGGTTCTGGTAAATCATAATCGCCAGCTCCGGAACGGCCTCGGCGAGGTCTTTATAGTACTGGACCGCGTTCTCGGCAGTCTGCGGCAAATACATCGGCGGTCCGCTCATAATGCCGTCCGCCCCGAGGTCGGCGATGACGCGGGCGCGTCGGATCGAGTCGCGCGTGTTGAGCGTGCTGGCACCAACGAACACCGGAACCCGGGCGTTCACCGTCTCCACGACTGTCGTGATGAGCGTGCGGTATTCGTCGTCGGAAAGGGTGTGCGACTCGCCGGCGCTGCCGGTCGTCACGATGCCGTCGACACCATCACGCACCAGACGATCCACCAGAGACGCGAGCGCATCGGTGTCGATCGTGTCGACCGCGTTGACATCGGCGGCGTCCGGCGTCGAGCAGGCCGGCACGAATCCCCACAGCCCCTTCATGTCGCTGGGAACGAGTTCGCTGCTACGTGTTGTCATGAGCCGTGTCCAATCTGGTTTGATGATCTTCGGAATGGCTTTTATTGGCGGTATGGTCGCGCCGGACCGTCCAGGGTGGGACTTGAGCCGATGGTAAGTGCCGATGCACTCCCGTTCGTGGCATTGTGTCCCTCGGCGCGAAGTCAACTCTAGGCGCCGCGATAAGTGCTAGTAGTCGATGTCTAAGCCGCTCTCGAGTTCAGCGAGCCGATCCTGGGCTTTTCCGATCGACATCATCTTCATCATGTTGCCGACGGCTTTCATCTGCCCGGTCATGGTCGCGGTCTGGCCGTTGAGCGCACCCCGAGACAGCTCGACGTTTGTTTCGTAGCTGAGCTCGGCCTCCACGTCGGGCGTGCGCGGCGGGGATCCGATACCGACGATGAGCGACCCGTCAGAGAAATGCATGTAGTAGTCATCGCTGGCCGGGCTCTGCGACACGGATACGCGGAGCACCACGTCATGTCCCTTCGCTGCAATGCGGAACCTCTCGTCGGCATTGGCCGCGTCGGTCACCGCAGTCGCCCAGTCGTCGGTTAGGAACCGGATCGCCATTTCACCTCCATATGATCGTTTTCGTCGTCTCGGCCGTCGAGCCGTTCATGTTGTTGCGGCTTCGAGTGCGCCTGGTGGTGTTTGGGCGACCATCTGGTGGCCCCACACACTGGGTCGGTCGTACTGAGCGACTGTCCAGGTTTCCTCGTCGACGGTCACCGCATCCCAGCCGTACTCGATGTCAAACCCGCTCGGTGTGCGCGCGTAAAACGACACCATCCGATCGTTGACATGGCGCCCCAACGTCATGCTCAGCGGAATGTTGCGCGACATGCACAGGTCATAAGCCATCCCCACGTCATCAAAACTTTGCACCTCGACCATCACGTGGTGCAGTCCCCGCACACCCGGCATCGGAGTCAACGCGATGCTGTGATGGCGCGGGTTGCAGTGGTAGAACCACAGATCCATGAAGGTGTAAATCTCATCGCTCTTCTTAAACCCCAACACCCCCCGCAAAAACCGGTCGGCCTGCGCAAGGTCCGGCGTCGCCAACACCACATGACCCAACCCCTGCGCACCGGTGACGAACCCCGATATCGCACGACCGGGCCGGAAGGAACCCGGCACCACCTTCTGACCGTAAAACAACTCATGACGCAACCCCGAAGGATCCGACAGCGTCACAAAGCCCAACACCCCGCGGGCCGCGCAGTCCTCCTCGGTCCCCACCTCAAACCCAATGCCCCGCTTGTGCAGCAACTCCCCGGCAGCCTCAACCGCCTCCTCGCTGCCCACATCCCAGCCCGCATACAACATCCGGTTGCGCTCTCCGTGATGCACAGCCAAACGATGATCGGCGTCGTCGATCCGCAACAGGACCGACCCACTGGACGCCTCAACCGCCTCCATCCCCAAAACCTCCGGACCGAACGCCAACCACTCCTTCGCATCCGGAGACTCCACACCCACATAACCCAACGTCTTCACCAACATGTGCTGTCCTCAGGCGATTCAGTGGTTCGAGACGGCAAGTGACGCATAGCGCTGCTGGAGTGCGGCCCAGTTCTTGCCGGCCTCGCGCCCGCCAGCCAAATAGGACTCCGGCACTTCGGTGTACGGCGGTCGGGTGGGCCCCGTGCGCATAAAACCGGCCGCCTGGAATTGGGCGTTGTCGATCTGGATGCTGTACTTGAGGAATTCGGCGAAGTTGCCGCCCGGGTACAGCGTCTCAAGAGCCCCCTCGAGTTCGTCGGTGAGCGCTTGGCAGTCGTCCCAGCGGCGGGCTCTGATTAGGTCGCGCAAGTGCGTTACTGGCGCAGGGCCGCAGGCCACATTGCCCGACCAGCAGGCGGTGACCTCTTCTGGGAAGAGCCGCGCAAAGTAGTACCAGTCAGTCTCAAGCGGCAGTAGCCGCACGCGACCGCTTACCGCGCGGAGGTCGGAAAGGAAGGCGGAGCCACTGAGCAGCCCGAGATGCTTGGCAGCGACGACCTGGGGTATCTGGCTGAGTGCCTCGTAGGCGGGCGTCCCGATCTTTCCCTTGAAGGCGCCGGGGTTGTCGTAGACCACCAATGCCATGTTCGGCACTGCCTCGGCCACATCCCGGTAGAAGCGCACGATGCCGGCGTCATCCAGGGGCAGCCACATCGGACGACCCACGAACAGGCCATCGGCGCCGAGCTCGCCGAGCCGGCGACCCCTCGCGATCGTATCGCGGGTATTGAGCGTCGTCGCTCCGGCGAAAACCGGGATACGTCCCGCGACGGCGTCGACCACGGTGGCGACAAAGCTCTGCAACTCGTCCCACGTCAGCGAGGCGCACTCGCCGAAGGTGCCTGTGGTCATGAGCACATCCACTCCGCCACGGACCATCGCGTCGGCGAGCGTCGCCGCCTCATCGAGGTCTACGGAGAACGCGGTGCCCGGTTGGTCGGCCGTCGGGATGGAGGGCGTAGGGATAATGCCGACGACACCGGTGATGTCATCAACGGTCAACTTCGTGTCACGCACGTGCACTGCCTCTCTCGTGAATCGTCAGCGGGCTCGGAGGTTAGCGGGGACCGGCGGAAATGGCTGCGTCCCCAAAGACAGCTCGGGCTCTTCGTAGTAGAGATCGAGAGCCTTCAATGTAGGGATGTCGTTGACCGAGAACAGCACGGCATCTTCTGCCGACCGGTTGACGAAGTGATGGGTGCTCCAGTTGGGCACCACGAAGCTGTCGTGGGGCCCCCAGTCGAGTTCGACCCCGTCGACAACCGTCGTCCCTTCGCCACGCACGACGAAATACACGGCACTCGACGTGTGGCGATGGGCCTCGGTCTGCTGGCCCGGCCGCAGCAACTGCACCCAGCAATCCAGCGTTGGCATAGTCGATCCGCCGGTAACGGGGTTCGCATAACGCAGGACTACGCCGTCGTAGGGACTGCCCGCAAGGCCCGCCATCCGCTGGAGCTGCCGCTCGACGTCACGCCACGGATAGCGGTACGGGAAGTTCGCCGCCTTGACCTGCTCCCACGCCGGGCGCAGCATCCCACCGCGGTCAGCGAGATGCTCTCCCGGGTCCTCGCGTTGAGGTTGGCGCATCTCGCCATAGGGCTCATAGAAGGGCACATTCAGCCCGAGCACTAGGCCGATATCCAGCACGTCGAGCCAAACGACGTTCTCCGAGGTGGCGTTCTCATGGTCATGCCACGTCCAGCGAGGGGTCAGAACCAGGTCGTAGGTGTCCATTTGACAAGGCTCGCCATCCACCACAGTCACCAGGCCGGGGCCGCCTTGAATAGCGAACCGCAGCGCCGCCATGGTGTGGCGGTGCGCATAGGCAATCTCGCCGGGCTTGAGCATCTGCATACCCATGTTGATGGTGTGCGTGGTTCCCCGGGCATCCGGATTGATGAACGAGAGATTGCGTCGCGCCGTCAAACTTTCAGGCATCACGTCGCACGACTTCAGAAGCTTCGCGTAAACATCGTGCCATCGCCACAGAAACGGAACACCCGCAGGCTTGGGGCCGCCGACGACCCTCTCCAGCATGTCGTCGTAGATCCATTGCCCACGTAAGTTGGCAGCCTCGAGCTCGGCGTCGAATTCGTGAAGCCCTGAAATCTCAGCGGTCGACATGAGACTACCTTCTCTGTTTTGCAGAACACTACTCTGTTACTTAGAGAGTATCGGGACCGGCCGATTGCGTCAACACCAGGAAGTGCCGCGTACTAACCTCACCGTACTGACCATCGCCGTTGGTGACGGCGTGGCGAGGTGAGAACAAGAAGACCTCCAAGTGAGCTAGGAACGCTCAACAACCTCCGAGGTCTTCTTCATGACTCGTGGCGCCGTGTCGGCTGCGACAGGTTGTGTTGTCGATAGGGTCCCAGAGGTCACCGATGTGGGTCGGTCGCCAGCGGCGCAGCCCCGAACCTCGATGATCGGCCACTCCGTTTCGAGCCGAGTTCCGTCTAGGGGAGCGATGCGGTCGCGGCAACTCATCCGTGATGCCGGCGCCCAAGGCGCGGTATCGGCCTGTCCACCGAGCCGGGGCGGTGGCCGAAACCTGAATACCGCGCCGCGGCCACCGAGGACCTCGCGCGGTAGAAAGCCGCGACATTCCGAGCTAAGAACGCGGCGAAGCCGCAGCGAGCATGTTCGGTGGGAAACCAGTCCCACTTGCAATGCGGCGCGCAACCACTTGTGGCCCGACTATGGCGATCGCGTTGCGGCGGTATCGGGTGGGTTCGTCAACACTTCGAGCCTTCCCCGCACACTTTCGAGATCGCTACCGGCCTGCAGCGCACGCCTGCACTCGATCAGTGCTCGAGGCCAGTTCACCACCGCCGCGCCACCAAGACGTTGCTCGCCATCCGGGTAGAGGACTGTGAATCGATTGTCGGACAATCGATCTCCGACGACGAGTGGCTCTCCTAGGTGAGTTGTTTGGCCGCAAAACTGGATCTTCCAGTCGTACTGGTCGCTCCAGACGTACTCGACGGGCTCGTAGCAGCGCAATTCATCGGGATACAAAATATTATGCGCGACGCAAGACGCCTGGTCGACCGCGTTTGTCCAGTGTTCGATGCGCATCGTCACGCCGCGGGCGCGATGAAACCAACGCGACACGTCGCCGACTGCGTAGATGTTTTGTGACGTGACGGCGCGGCAGAACTCGTCGCAGACCAGGCCGTCATCGACGACCAGTCCCGACGGCATCAGCCAGCCGTCATTCGGAACGGCGCCGATGCCCACCACCACCGTGTCGGCTTCTAGGACGGTCCCGTCCGTGAGGCCGATCTTAAGGTTGCCGCGCTCCCCCTCAATATTCTCGACACCGACGCCGAATCGCGTGTGCACTCCGTGGTCTCGGTGCAAATCGACGAACCACTCGCCGATCTCTTCGGTCAGCACCCGGCTCATCGGCACCGGCACCGGGTCGACAACCGTCACTTGCAGCCCCAGTGACCGCGCGGTTGACGCGACCTCGGCCCCAATAAATCCTGCCCCGATCACCACGAGGCGGGCACCGGCAACGAGGTCGGCTCTTAGCCGCAGACAGTCCTCCAGAGTGCGGAGCACATGAACGCCCGATCCGTGGCCCCACGGGGATGGTCGCGCGCTGGCTCCGGTGGCCACCACCAGGTGGTCATAACGCAGGGGCTCATCATCGGCGAACTCGACCTGACACGCTGCGACATCCACTCCGATCGCGCGGCGGCCGAGGAGAAGCTCGATGGCGTCGGCGGCGGCAGCGTCTCTGGTGAGTAACGTCGCAGCCGCGATGTCACTCGTACCCGCAAGCAACGCTTTGGATAGCGGCGGTTTGTCGTAGGGCAGCGCAGTTTCCTCGCCCACCAGGACGATGTCGCCGTCGTAGCCTTGCGAGCGCAGCGCCTGGGCCGTGCGGACCCCGCCGACAGAACTGCCGACGATGACGACCCGTGACGTCATTCGTCTACGACTTCCAACGCTGCCACCGGACAGCTGCGCGCAGCCTCCTCGACCCGGGTCCTGTCCGCGGAAGGAACCTCCGTCTTGCGGACCTCCACGAGTCCCCGATCGTCGATGTCGAAGTAATCCTCGGCCGCAACGACACAGTTCGCGTAGCCCTGACATACCTCGCGCTTAGCCTTTATAACTCCGCCCATCTGCTTTCCTTCCCTGTGTTCGTCGGGTTCAATTCCGCTGGGGTGGGGGTCCGAGGCTGAAACCGCCGTCGGGATGGATCGTTTCGCCGGTGAGCCCGCGGGAGCGGTGAGAAGCGAGGAAGACGTAACTCCACGCGTGGTCTTCACCCGATAGGGCCACGCCCAGCGGTGTGCGAGCAGCCAATTCGCGGGCCCGATCTGGTGCAGCATCCAGACGGCGGGCGCCAAGGTCGAGGCTGTCGAGTCCGCGCAGGTCGGTGTTCAACGTCCCCCCGGGGGCGACACCGTTCACACGGATCCTCGGCGCGAGTTCGTGAGCCAGTGCAGTGACTACGCCGCGCACCGCGAACTTCGACGCCACATACAGCAGGCCGCCGCGTCCTGGATAGAACGATGACGCGGACTCGGTGAGCACGATCGAGGCGCCGTCCTGGCCCATCAGCGCCGGCACTGCTGCCTTGACTGAGTGGATATGACTCAGGACGTTGATGCGAAACATTTCGTCGAACGCCTGGTCGATCAGCTCGGCGGGGATGTCCTGAATACGGCGGTAGAAATCGAAAATCCCCACGCAGTTCACCAATGTGTCGAGTCCGCCGAAGGCGTCGACAGCGACCTGCACTGCTTCGTCGTTGGCGGTGCGGGTGGTCCCATCGCCCTCGATCACCGGAACGTCGGGCAGCTGATGGCGCAGCGTGGCGCACTTACCGCTGTCGTACTCGAGCACGGCCACCCGGGCATCCTCGTTCAGGAACGCGTCGACCGTGGCCCGACCGATACCCGAACCTCCGCCGACGATCAATGCGCGTTTGCCCGCCAGCCAGCCAGTCATACCTCCTCGCCCAGAATCAACGGAGCACCTGCGTTCCCCACCATGGCCGCCAAGGTGGCCGGATTCTGCCAGGTCAGCGCCTCGATCTCCAAAGCATCCAGCGACACCCACTGCGCCGATTTCGGCGCCTGAATCAACAGCCGAGCTCCATTGCGAGTGGTCACTCGGCGCACGACGACCTCTGCGAACTCGTTGGCAATGTTCAGTGCATCACCGGTCGCCCCAGCCAGCAGCGACGACAGTTCCTCGCACCCCGGTTGTGGGGGCGACTGCGCGCCCTCGCCGGATCCGTTCGAGCTCATAGGAAGACCGCCAGATTTTGCATTCGAAGCACTGATTCATCGACGCAGATTGTGCGGCGTGCGAGTTTGAGCGCGTTGCCATCGCGACGTAGAAGATCCTCACGACCGCATGAGAGGAGCGTGGACTCATTGACGTCGCCACGGCTGCGGAACAACAACTCAGCGCTGTCGACCACGAGGTAGTCGGCATCGTCGCTGAGGAATGTGCGCACATTGGTGATGAAGTGACGCAGACGCGACGGCGGATCCTCAGTCCAGGCATGCTCGGTGGCGAATCGGGCAACGCGGCGACTGAGTGAGTATTTGTTCTCGTCGAAATGCGCCATTCCCGGTGAGCTATCGAATCCGGCGCCGGCGGCGGTGGTGATCCGCACCGGCATGTAATAGTGAATGTCCTCGGTAAGAACACCCAGCCACCTGTCGTAGTCTTGGGCATCGAGGAGGTACGCCTCGTTGACGAGGAAGCGATGCGCCTCCAGATGGCGAGAATCGTCGAACGGTAACGGGTCGCCGACGCGTTGGGCGCGCGCGGCGTGCGCACCGAGTACCGATGGGGCCATGGGTCGACCAGTGCGTTGATCGTCGACGGTCACAGCGTCACCGACGTCGTAGCCGACTCCGAGTCGATACCGGCGACGGCCCCGCCGTTGGTCTGCACCATCGGCTCAATACCTTGCGGGTTGTCCGTGAGCACCGTAGCCGGGTCGACTCGCAGCGGCGGCATGTCCAGGTAGTCGGCCCAGAGCCTCAACAATTGCCGTTGATTGTTCTCGTTGTAACCGAGCTGAGCGTATCCAGGCCCGTGGAATTGAGCGCTGCTTAGGGTGTCGACCACCCGGGCATCGTCTGCGAGCAGCCCCATCCGGCTGTTCAGCCGCAGTCGGCGGGCCATGGAACCCCCCGCGGTGTTGGTCAGCGACACCCAGTTCTCGACATCGTCTTGTTCGAACATTCCCGTCGAGCCGAAACACATCAAATAAGCCTTATACGAGTCCGCCTTAAAGTCTGCCGGGGCATCAGAATCCACCGCAAACCAGGACAGCACCTCAGTTTCGTTCTCGCTAATGGGCTGCCATACCCGGATTGAAATGAACGGCAAGACGTGCTCGCCGTCCTCCACTTTCGGCCAGTTGTGCACGAAACTGATGTTGGGAAAGCACGTCGCGGCCGAGATCATGAACCCGTCGGTGCCGACGACTTGTTGCTGCTGCTCGGTCCATGTGGCCTTGGCTCGACTAATCATGTCCGCCGGGTAGCCCACATAGCTCATCCGGTCTTCGAAACTCCCCTCGGGCAGCTTGTATGTGGTGCCCCCACCTCTACCCGCCCAATACGTGGCGCCGTCTTTGCGCTTGTTGGCCTTCGGCTCTCGGAACAAGCCGATCTCCACCACAGACGTGTGCGTCTGAGGTGTGTGGTACATGTCCCCGGCGAAATTCTCAGCTGCGATCTTCCAGTTCGCTTTTACCCGCCAACGCTGCGGACCCCGCACCTCAAGGCCGTTGGGGCCCTGCTTGGTGTAGAAATCGAGATAGAACCTGAAATCACCCAGATACTCTTCAAGCGATTCCGCGTCAGGATCCATCGACAGGAAGATCAACCCGTTGTAGCTGGCCACACTCGGCGCTGGCAACAGGGTCTGCCCCGCCTTGTTGAACCCGGCGTCTCCTCCGTAGGCCTCTTGGTGAAACGGCAGGCCGATAATGCGGCCGTCGTTGCGGTAAGACCACCCGTGGTACGGGCATCTGAAGTTCGACGCGTTCCCCATCTCCGCCCGACAAACCTGCATACCGCGATGGAGGCACATATTGAACATCACCCGGATCTCGCCCGCAGAATCACGAGCGACGATGAACGAATCCTGCAACACTTGTCTGACCACGTAGTCCCCCGGTTGCGGAATCTCCGATTCGTGCGCCACGAACAACCACGCCCGACTGAACAAGCGCTCCTTCTCGAGCGAAAAAATCTGCTTGTCGTTATACACGTGCGCCGGGATCATGCCAGTGCGTACAGCCTCTAACACCTCACCGTGATCCTGCATCTTCAACTCCATGACTCAGCGACTGGACTCGATCCCCGACCAAGGCGCCTTCACTGTTATGTAGAACGCGACTCTGTCTAGCAGAGAGTATGCCGTCTCCTTACCGGTGGAGTCAAACGAGGGCGTTGACTAGTCGAGACTGCAGCGAGTGAGCGCTAGACCGCGCAAAAGAGGACCGCAACCCGTTACCACAGGGGGGCGGGGGACAAGCGTCCGATCCGAGCGGCTACCACAGGGATGAGCCAAAACGTATTAACGCGGCGATCCTGTACTGCCACAGGCGAACTGCTCGTCGACGAAGGCACCGCCGCGTGCGCCAAGAAGCAAGTCGGCGGCCCCCAACTACCCGCCGCAGCCAAGGCAGACAAACGGCGGCCAGGCTTGTGCGCATGAAGGCGACTTTTCGCCCCCGGCACCGGACTCGTCGCGATTCTTCGACCTGCATTCGAACCTGACCGCGGTACGCTCTCTGTCATGCAGAAACCCTCACTCGCGGGCATGGAGCGTGACAGCACAGGGAAGCCCCCGCAATATCCGATCGAGTCTGTCGACAACGCTCTTCGCCTACTCCTCCTCCTAGGAGAGCGCTCTGAGATCCGGCTCACTGACGCCAGTGAGTACCTGCGCGTCGCTTCATCGACCGCGCATCGCCTGTTATCGATGCTTCAGTACCGTGGGTTCGTCCGCCAAGATCCGGCCAGCAAGGCGTACCAGCCCGGACCGTCCCTGACAAACGTGGCGTTCGCTGTCCACTCCAGGATGGACATACCACGCACGGCCGCCCCGATTCTGCGCCAGCTGGTCGACACGCTTCAGGAAACCGTGCACGTAGGAACGTTGGACGGCAGACTGGTTCGCTTCATCGCGGCACTCGAAAGCCCTTCTGCCGTCCGGGTGATCTCGCGTTTGGGTAGCACGCGTCCTGCACACTGCACGTCGACCGGCAAAGTCCTACTCGCCGGCCTATCCGACGACGAGCTGGACCAGTTGTACCCCGACCCACATTTGGAGCCACTCACTGAGCATTCCGTGCGCACTCTCACCGAACTGCGCACTCAATTGGCAGAGGTCAGGAAAAGCGGGTTCGCGATCAGCAGGCAGGAAAGTGAGGAAGGCGTCGCGTCTGTTGCCGTGGCGGTACCCCAAGGTGGTTCCGGGATAAGGCTGGCACTAAACGCGTCAGCGCCGAGTTATCGATTCCGGCCCTCCGATGTTCGCGAAGCTTGCAGTGCCCTAAAAGACGCCGCCGCCGAGCTAGCCCGCAATCTCGGCTGATGACATCCGAAGAAACGGAGGCCGACAGGAAGGTACCCGGCGGCGCCCCGGACCTGCCTGGCTTCATTGCGACCATCGACTTATTCCTTCGATTGGAGAAGCGAAGGAAATCCGAACCGATGTTCGCCGCGGTCCTCACCGACGACTTTCAGATCGGTTTTCGTGGTGGTCACCAGTGGAAAGGCCGCGATGGCCTACAGGTGTACCTCAACCAACGCGACGGGATCTTCGACGAACGCCTCGAGCTGCGCCACGTACTTTCCTACGTCCCGGTGAATGAGGGTGTGGTGGAGCTGACGACCCGTCTTGAGTTCTATTTTCGTCGCTGGAAGGCGCCCGCGTTGGTCAGCGAAGAATTCACCGGGTCGGCCTTTCGCACGTGGCTGATTCGCATCGCTGACGACGAGATGCGCGTGAAGCGGGTGATCATCGATGGATTTGCCAATCTCAACGAAAACGCACGGACGGTGTTTGCCATCCCAGATGAAGGGTTCGACGAGTAAACGATACTGCCCGGTGAACGCGGTATACGACCACGGACGCCGAGGCGCACGATCGCCACACGCTTCTCCATAGTGAAGTTCGATGTGCTTTATGTGAGAAACCCACATCGAGCTCGTTGACGTGGCTCACTGGTTAGTGGAAGAAAATGAAACCGGCATCTCGGGTCACTCGCCGATTATTTTTTCGTGATGCCCAGAAGGTTTTTCCGTGACGCCCAGAAGGTTTCGGTAATCGTCGGCCCATGTTCGGATGGCTTCGGGTGCGTGGCGGTGGACATCCACTTCGAAGCCAGCTGGTCCGGACCCTGAAGCGGCTATGCGATCGCCAACGCGAGGGCAATGTAGGCAGTGATGATGGCACCGACTTAAGCCAGAATAGGTTGTCGTAAGTCCATCGAGCACATTAGTAAGGACCGTCGACGGCAACTGGATTGATGGTCGCCGGCTCTTCGTCCGCGTACGCCCGTCGTTCGGTGGGATCGACGCAGCATCCGTACCGAACCGTTTTGGACGCCAGGCAAATCAGTATTGAGTAGAAGTGAGGAAGTAAGCGGGGGCCATCTCAGTTCACCGCTCGCGCAATGGACTTGAGTCGAAGGTGGGAGGAAATATCGAGCGAGCCGCCGACTCCGCTGTCTTTGTATCCATCGGCTGGGTCGGAGACACCGTGGTCCCGCGCGTTGATCGAAATGCGGGCGGTCTGCATATTGCGCGCCACCGCCGTCGCACGCTCGACGTCACGACTGAACACCGCGCCGCCTAGCCCATAGGACGAATCATTGGCCACGCGAGTTGCGTCATCATCTCCACCATGAGGAACTACGACCAGCACGGGTCCGAATATCTCTTCGCGGAACACGCGCATCGTACGATCGACGTCGACGATCACCGTGGGCTCGACATAGAAACCGGTCGGGTTGGACGGACGGCCACCTCCGAGGATCACCCGAGCTCCTTCGGCACGAGCCGAGTCGATGTAGTCCTCGACACGTGCGCGCTGCGCCGCGCTGACAAGCGGACCGAAGACTGTCTTTGGATCCAGCGGGTCACCCACCTGCGCACTGGCCAAGGATGATGTGACGACGTCGAGCACATCCCCGAAGCGTGCGCGAGGTGCGATGACACGCGTGCATGAGTAGCAGACCTGACCCGTATTCGGCAGGCAGGTGGTGACCAAGTTGTCGGAAAAGAGCTCGAGGTCTGCATCGTCGAGCAGCACGGCCGCCGACTTTCCGCCCAACTCCGCTATGACCGGCTTCAAGAGATGGCCTGCACGCGAGGCGACTGCGCGACCGGCACCCGTGGAACCGGTGAAGGACACCATGTCTATGTTCGGATCGTCTACCACTGCGGCCCCTGTAAGGCGGCCACCGGTGACGACGTTGATCACACCGGGAGGAAAGCCGACTGCAGCAGCGAGCTCCCCGATGAGCAATGAGTCCAAAGATGTTTCCTGCGCAGGTTTCACAACGACCGTGCACCCTGCGGCTAGAGCCGGAGCCAGCTTGTGGGCAAGTAAGGACTGTGGCGCATTCCACGGGATGATGATCCCGACGACGCCTACCGGTTCACGTCTGACAATGCCCTTCCCGTCGGCACTGGCGACTTCGGGCTCGAAGGATCCGGCTTCCTCGGCATAGTGGCGGTAGAGAGCTATGGGACGAGTGCCATTGGTACGACGTGACCTCGAGATGACGGCTCCATTCTGGGCCGTGACGAGGCGCGCGATCTCCTCGCGCCGTTCATCGAAACCGTCGGCCAGCGCGGCGATCAGGGTTGCACGATCGTTGGACGGCGCTTCGGCCCACGCCGGCAGCGCGGCGCGTGCCGCGATCGCCGCCGATGCTACGTCCGCGCTGTTGCCGTCGGGGACGCTGCCGACCCAGTCCTCGGTGGCCGGATCGGTGAGGTCGATGATGGCATCGGAATCGGCCTTCCGCCAGACACCATCGACATAGATATGGCTGTGGCGCCTGCCGATCACGCCGTTTCTCCGGAAAGGACTGGATCCTTGACCGGAGCGGGCGTGAAAGTTGCAGGAATATGCGAGAATCCACGCAACACGTTGTTTAGCTTGCGGGTGGGATCTCCGACTGTGAGCGTCTCGACGCGCTCGATCATCGATTCCAACACTGCCTGGAGCTCGATCCGGGCCAATACCTGGCCCGCGCAGGCATGAAGACCGGTTCCAAAGGTCAGATGGCCCGCGGCGTTTCGGTGAATGTCGAATTTGTCTGGGTCGGGATACTGGCGCTCATCGCGATTGGCGCTGCCATAGATGACAGCTACCCGCTCGCCCGCGGCGATCTCGATCCCGCTCACGTCGGCGTCCACCGCTGCGACACGGGAGAAGAGCTGCGCAGGTGCTTCGATCCTCAACACCTCATTCACCACTGCGTTGACCCGGTGGGGCAACCTGCGAAGCTCCTGCCACTGCTCGGGATGCGAACCGAGCAGCCACACCATCGCCCCAAGCGCGTTGACGGTCGTGTCCATCCCCGCCGTGAGATACGCCGAAAGTAGGTGGAGGCAGTACTCCTCGGGGATGATCCCGGCGTCGGCCGCTTCGTATACTGCGGCCCCCATGCTGCCCGGCGCCAGTTGGTCCCTCGTTGCGACGGTGCGGATGTACTCGAACTGCTCGGCGATGTCGGCCAGGCCCGCCGACGTGCGATCGCCCGGCGGTCCAAAGGCGTTGAAGGCACCGTTGGCCCAGCGCAGCAACTCCGATCGAGCATCAACGGGGAGCCCGATCAGCTCTCCGACGACCTCGACGGGAAAGACCTGACCGAAGTCGATCACCGCGTCGAAGGATCCTCTTCTGGTCATCTCGTCGACGAGCGATTGAGCTCTGGGCCGAATGACCCTCTCCACATTGCGAATCGAACGGGGCCCGAGCCGATCCTGAAGAACACCGCGCAGCATGTCGTGGCGTGGCGAGTCAGACGCGATGACGCTGTGTTGACGGACCTCGTTGAACTGACTGTTGAAGCCGACACCTTTGCCGGATATGAATCGAGTGTGGTCCATCAAAACTGCACGCACTTCGGCATACCGCGCCACCGCGAGCACGCCATTCACGGTCAGACGGACGACCGGCCCCAGCTCCCGCATGCGGGCGTACGTGGGGAACGGATCCTGCAACACCTCGTCGGAAAAGATGTCGACGTCGAACTCTGGGATCGTGCTCACCGAGTCTCGGCCTCCCTCTATTCGTTGGTTGTGCACGCTTGCGCTGCGAGACTTCTACGTGACACTTGCCACCTCATCCGAAACAGACGTCGACGGCGGCGGATCCGTTGCCGACGGGTTTCTTACTGGCCAAATACCGGTCCAGCCGGGGATACACCCGGCGCGCATTCCCCTGGACCACCGCGTGGTGATCTTCCTCGCCCAGACCGAGCTTGTTGATGTAGACCAGCGTGTCGTCCCATGCGACTCCGGTGTCCGGGTCGGCTCCACGAACCGCGCCGAGCATTTCGGATGCGAAGAGCAGGTTCGCCGGACCGATCACTCGGTGCAGCAGGTCGATTCCAGCCTGGTGATAGACGCAGGTGTCGAAGAATACATTTCGCAGGAGTTCGCTTGGGTCTGGCCTGCCCAGCCGAGCGGCCAAGCCGCGGTAACGGCCCCAGTGGTACGGGACGGCGCCGCCTCCATGCGGGATCACAAAGGTCAACTTTGGGTATCGCTGGAACAAATCGGACTGTACGAACTGCATGAAGACGCTCGTGTCAGCATTGAGATAGTGCGCGCCCAGAGTGTGGAAGTTTGGATTACACGAGGTAGAGACATGAAGCATCGCAGGCACTTCCAAGTCGATCATGGCCTCGTACAGCGGGTACCAGTATTCGTCCGTCATCGGGGGCGTCGTCCAGTACCCGGCCGTTGGGTCCGGGTTGACGTTGCACCCGACGAAACCGAGTTCATCCAAGCAACGTCGTAGCTCGTCGACCACGGGACGCAGATCTCCACTAGGTGTCTGCGGCAACTGAGCCACTGGCGCGAAAGCGTAGGGATACAGCTGGGCCACACGGTGGACCAGGTCGTTGGACGCGCGGGCCCACGCGGTGGCAGTGGCCTGGTCCGCTACATGGTGCTCCATCCCGGAAGCTCTCGGGGATAAAAGCATCAGATCACCACCCCGCTCGCGAAGCACGCGCAGCTGGTTGTTCTCGACGCTCTCTCGGAGCTCGTCGTCACCGATCCTCGGCGCTGCCGGTGCGGGCGCGCTCGGGTCCTCCAACGCCGCGAGCTGTTGGTCGCGAAACGCCTGATGCGCTGGTGGCGCGGTGGTGTAATGACCATGGATGTCGATGATCACCGCACGGCATCCTTATAGTCGACGTAGCGCAGCCCCGCGCGGACAAGGTCGGCACGCATGTTGTTGACATCGAGGCTCAGTTCACCACGCATGTAACGCTTCTGGTTCTCAGCTTCCTTGGTCTCGCGCAGCTTGGATGCCGCTGCGACGGCAGCGGCCTCCGCGCGGGGGACGACGACGACCCCGTCGTCGTCGCCGACCACGACGTCACCCGGTTCGACCCAGGCGCCGGCACAGGTGATCCCAATATTGACCGAGCCAAGACGTTTCTTGACCGTGCCCTGTGCTGAGACACATTTCGACCAGACCGGGAACTTCATGGCGGCGAGTTCGGTGACGTCCCGGCATCCGGCGTCGATCACCAGACCGCCCACGCCACGGGCCGCGAGTGCCGTGGCCAGCAATTCACCGAAATACCCACACTCCGAGGGCTCTTCGGGAGCGACCACCAGGACATCACCTGCCTGACACTGCTCCACCGCCACATGGATCATCCAGTTGTCATCTGGCGGCACACTGACAGTCACCGCCGATCCGCAGACCCGTGCGCCGGTGTAGATCGGCGTCATGTACGCAGCGAGCAGCCCGGTGCGGCCCTGCGCTTCATGGATGGTCGCAACGCCGAACTGGGCAAGTTCCTCCCGCACCGCGGGATGGGCGCGAGGTGGATTGCGAACGACGACGGACACGGTCAGGGCTCCTTTCCCAGCCAAGGCATCAGCGAAATATGGATGACGTCGGCGTCCTCCGTGTCGCCGGCCAGCGCTCTGATAGCCCTGTCGACCTGATTGAGCGGGAATCTGTGCGTAGACAGCCGCTCCAGCGGGAACCTGCGCGACGCAAGCTGTTCGAGCGCGAGCTCACACGCGCGGTAACTATGGCCGCGTGCGCTCTTGATAGTGATGGCCTTCTCGGTGAGCTTCTTCACCGGGAAATCGGGGAACGCGGAGAGTTCACCCTGAATCAGCAACGTGCCCTCACGGCGTTTCAAGGCGTCGATGCCAAGCAAAACCGGTGCAACACCAGCCCGCGAAGTGCAGTCGAGCACGAAGTCGACGCCACGGCCGTCAGTCAGATCCATGATCCGGTCGTAAGGAGCTTCGGCGTCAATGTCGATCACTTCGTCCGCGCCGAGTTGCAGCGCGAGGTCCAGGCGAGCTTTGTCCCGCGTTGCGCCCGTAACGATGATCTGGGACGCGCCGGCTTGCTTGCAAGCCACGACTTGCGACAGTCCCTGCTGGCCCGGTCCTTGAATCAGGACAGTGTCGGCGTATCCAACACCTGCGGCGATCAGTGCCCACTCGATGCCGTTCGACAAGGGAGTTACGAGACCGGCCAGTTCAGCATCGACACTGTCGGGCACCTTGTGTACCACAGCATTCCAGGGCAAGTACATGTATTCCGAGAAGCCACCCCACAGCGTTCCGGGGTTGTTGGCTGAGGTGTAACCGTACCTGCGCGCGTCGGCGTTAGTGCGCCAGTCGGTTGCCTCGCAGTGTCGGTATTCGCCGATACGGCACCATTCACACTTGTAGCAACCAACGTAATGCTCGACGAAGATTCGATCGCCTTCACCCACGCCATGCAACCGGGTGAATTTCTCCCCGACCGCGGCAATGGTGCCGACGTTCTCGTGCCCCATGATCACCGGTTCGTCGAACGGCGGTTTGGAGTACATCTTGACATCCGTGCCGCAGATCCCTGCGACCTCGACCTTCAGAAGCGCGGAATCATCGGACAGTTCGGGCCAAGGCAACTCCCGCAACTCGGTCGTGTTCGGCGCCGTGCGTACAGCAGCCAGTACGCGCTCGACCAACTCATCCCTCGCAATCACTATGGCACAATGGTAATGCCAATTTACCATTTCGAAGTACTGCTCACCAGGGTCGCCATGAGTCTCATGGCCCGCAGCGGCTATGGCACAATGGTCATGCCAATTTACCAAGCGCTGCCCGCCCCACCAGAACCGGAGACCGATGCCTGACAGCCGCCGCGTGCTGACCACGCTGACGCGCTCTCAAGGAGCCAACCAGGCACTCAAGGAGGGCTTGGTATTTCCTGCAGGTTTTCAGCTGCAGTTCCAGGAACTACCCTCGTTGGTCAAGGGGTTCCGCCGAATGGTTCGCCACCTGGAGTTCGACGTCAGCGAGATGGCGCTTACGACGTACCTGACGGCACGCGAACACGGTGTCGCCTTCACCGCCTTACCGATCTTCCTCGTGCGGGGGTTCCACCACGGGGCCATCCTGTACAACCGCCACTCGACGATCCGGCACCCGAAGGACCTCGAAGGTCGGCGGGTCGGGGTCAATCGGGGGTACACCGTTACCACCGGTGTGTGGGCCCGCGGCATTCTCGCCTCCGAATACGACGTCGACCTCGATCGCGTGACGTGGCTGTTATCGGGCGACGAACACGTGGAGTCGTACGTCCCACCGCCCAACGTGGTCTCCGTCGGCCCCGGCGCAGACCTGGCCGATATGTTGATCGCAGGCGAAATCGACGCGGTCATCGGGGTCGACGTCGACCATCCTGATGTGGCACCGTTGATCCCCGACCCCCGCGGGGCCGCAATCAGCGCGTTGCGTGATCGTGCGTTCTACCCCATCAACCACGTCATCGTCCTCAAGGACGAAGTGCTGCAGCGCTACCCGGACGCGGCGGCTGCGGTATACACCGCTTTCAGCGAAGCCAAGGAGCGCTATGTCGCTCAGCTCGCCAGCGGACAGGTGGCCAACTCAGCCGATCGGATGTACGCAGAAGTGATGAAGACGACGGGCGCGGACCCGCTGCCCTATGGTGTCGAGCTCAACCGGCCGATAATCGAGCAATTAGTGAAGTTCGCACTGGGGCAACACATATTGACCCGACAGATCAAGGTCGACGACGTCTTCGTCTAACATTCCCGGGTAAGGGGCGGATCAGTTCGCGGAGCGAAACCGAGACATCGCGAGCATCCTCTGCCCGGATTGTGGATTCTTGGGTGAGCGCCTTACGTACCACCATGTAGTCACTCGGCGCGTTGACGGAGGCGACCGCCATCAAATCGTCGTCACGGTAATAGAGCACGGAGAATGACTCGCGTTCAGGAACGCCGCGAACCACATAGTAGTCGTGCCCCGTCCACAGGCCGGCGATCTGAAGCTTGAGATCGAACTGATCGGACCAGAACCACGGCACCGGAAGCTCCGACTCCGCTCTGCCCGCCAATGTCGAAGCAGCCGCTCTGGCCTGATTTATGGCGTTTTGAACCGACTCCAGGCGCACTTTGCCGCTGCCCGTACGCCAATCGGGTTGGACGGTGCAATCGCCCGCCGCGACGACATTCGGATTACTGGTACGTGCGAAGCGGTCGACGACAATGCCACCGTCACAAACAGGATCCAGTTGGTGCGCAAGTTCGGTTCGTGGCACCACTCCGATGCCGATGATCACAAGATCGGCGGGAAGACTGCTGCCGTCCGACAATTCGACCCATTGCACGCGGGCATCCCGGCCGGTCAGTGCCACTACCTCCACGTTCAGACGCGTGGTGACACCGCGGCGCGCGTGTGCATCGAGGTAGAAGTCGGAAACCACGGGTGCAACGGCTCGGCCCATCAACCGATCGGCGGCCTCAACCAGGGTCACCGTCTTACCTTGAGCGCGCGCGACCGCCGCGGCTTCGAGTCCTATGAACCCGCCGCCGACCACGACGACGGATTCTGCTTCGCGCTGGAGCTAGCGCAGCTTCGCGGCATCATCCGCTGTGCGGAGGTACATCACCCCGTCGAGATTGGCACCCGGCACGGCCAGTCGTCGTGGACTGGCGCCAACGGTCAACGCCAACTTGTCGAACGACAGCGTTTCGCCTGACGCTGTGAGCGCGACTCCTGACGGCCCCTCCCCCTCGAGTTGCACCCAATCGACAAGCTCACCCGTGAGTACCGAAATGTCGCGGTTCGCCAGATACTCCTGGGCGCGGAATAGCAGCTGTTCGAAGCGGATGTCGCCCTGCAAGTAGGACTTCGACAACGGGGGCAGTTGTAAAGGCGCGTACGGTTCGTCACCAACCAATGTTATTGGTCCGCCTTCTCCTGCATCGCGAAGCGAAAGTGCCAGCTGCATTCCTGCTTGACTGGCACCGACGATTAACGTCCCTGCGCTCACCCTCACTACTCCTCGGGGATGTGAACGATCAGGCCGTCGAGCGACTCGATCATCGTGATCTGACAAGACAATCGGCTGGTCTCACGCCGCTCAGCGGCAGCACCGAGTTCGAGCAATTCATCTTCCATTTCCTCAGGCCCACCGACTTCGGCAGCGAATTCACCATCGACATAGACGTGGCAGGTGGCGCAGCTGCAGTTTCCGCCGCACTCGCCCACGATGCCGGGGACGCCATTGCGTACCGCGGCCGCCATGACCGACTCGCCGGGATCCACATCCACCACGCGGTGCGCGCCGTCAAGAGCGATGAAGACAATTTTCGGCATGCGATACTCCAGTCAGAATTAAGGCCTAACCAATATACCTTATCGTGGGATTACTATGCCGGGTAGGAGAGAGGATGCGCATCGATGTGATCCGCGGTGGAATCACGCGGGTTGATTCCTAGCCGCCACGGGGCTTCGCGCGCCGCTCGCAGCGGTTTAACTCATGACACGGGTTCTGTTGCTGATGAGGCACGGGGGAAGCGCCGCCAACACCGTGGGCGCATTCGAGGGTTGGCTCGACTGCCCATTGACCGCTCGTGGGCGCACACAGGCAGTCGACGCGGGGCGTCTCATCCGCGATACAGGTCCTACACCGACGGCCTCCATATGTCGATGCTCGACAGGGCGATCGAGACCGCGCGAATCAGTGCAGCTGCCGCAGACGCAGACGCAGACGCAGACGCAGACGCAGAGAAATAGAACTCTCGACGAACCTGGCGACTCAACGGACGTCACTATGGCGCTTTGCAGGGCCGGACCCGCCGGGACGTCGAGATGGAGTTCGGCACCGGATTGCTCACGCGAAGGCGTCGTTCCTACGACTTTGCACCGCCACCGATCTCCGCGGATGCCGGTCACATGAGTTGTCGCACATGGCAATTCATTGTGACTGCTTCGTATGCTCGTGAAACGGATGACGTTCGCGCAGGTACGTGCCTGGTCATACCGACCGGAGCGCCACTTCGTTACGACCTCGACAATAAGTTGGCGCCACTAATACGAGGAGGCGTCTACCTCTGAGCACGCCACGCAACGCCGGTGCTCAAGGGGCGGACGGGCGCCATACCGGCGGGCGCCCTTGGCCTTATCATTGGTCCATGGCTGCATCCAAGAGTCCCTCGGCGACCCCACCGATGGCTGATCCTATGTTCAGCCGGGTCAGCCCGGGCCGGGCCTCGGAGATGATCGTCGATCAGATTCGTGTGTTGATTCGGGAAGGTCAGCTGCGGCCCGGCGACCGCCTGCCTGCCGAACGTGAACTCTGTGAGAAGTTTGGGGTGAGCCGGGTTACGGTGCGCGAGGCACTGCGTGGCCTGGAGGCGAATGGCATGGTGCGCATCAAGGTCGGCGCCCGCGGCGGCGCGTTCGTGACGGCGCCGACGAGCAAACGTGTCGGTGAAGGTATCGAGGATCTGCTCAGCTTATCGGGCCTGACCGACAAGGAGGTGACCGAAGCGCGGCAAGTCTTCGAGATCGGAATAATCCCGCTCGTGTGCGAGCGTGCGACAGAACAGGACATCGACGAACTGACAGAGATTTGCGACCGGGGCGACGCGGCTTTGAAAGAAGGTTTCTATCCGATGGAACTGTCGGCGGAGTTCCATACACGCGTCGCGCAGGCCAGCCATAACAAGGCAATCGCGATGCTGGCCGAATCTTTTCACGGACCCACCTTGCTCTCGATGCGCCACGTCCAGCAGTCACACCCGGAGATGGGTATCCGAGGCATCCGAGAGCACCGCCAGTTTGTGGCGGCGATCAAGAAGCGCGATGTCGACAAAGCGACGTCCGTGATGCGTACCCATATCGGCCGAACGGCAAAGCACGTCTCAAAGGGCGACTGACTCCAGGAAATCCATCACCCGCGCCGGTGCAGTTTCGGCGGTCTGGGCCGCGACCGAAACGTCCCAATACTCGTTGACGGGAAGACACTCCTGTAGATAACGCGCGGCCGACGGCACATGCGATGCATCTTCACCCGGCACGATGAGCGCGGGCACGTCCGACACCAGTAGGTCATCGGGTTCAGGGCCAGGCACGGTGTCGCGGTCGAACAACAGAGCGCCCATCGCCGCGACTGTGATCTGGTACTGGGGGCTGCCGAGATCACGGTACTCCGCGGCGAAATCAGGATCGGAGCGCAAAACGCTGACCCACGGGCCCAGTCTGGCGTCTGAGGAAAAGTCGCCGTCGGTCGTGGCCGCAAGGTCGGCAACACCGGCCAGCCCGTGCTCCGCGGCATACGCAAGGTGGGTGCGGAACCGTTCGAGCTGCTTTCGTCGGTACCGTACGCCGCCGGCCGGCGAATACAGCACCATCCCCGCAACGCGCTCGCGATGAGTGCTCGCCGTGCACGCCGCGATCGAACAACCAACGCAGGCACCCATGACGTGCACTCGGCCCAGCCCGAGGTGGTCCAACAGGCCGACACCCTGTCTCACGTAATCAGACCATGAGACGCGCTCGACCCGCCCGCCAGACTCGCCGGCCTCACGCTTGTCGAACGTGATGCATTGGAACCGCTCTTGCAACTGTGACAGCATCCGCGTCCGACGATAGAGACCGAGCTTCTCCCACGCGTCCATGGAGGCGCCGAAGCCGCCAGGCGAGAACATCAGTAGCGGCGGACCCGAACCCTCTACCGCGTAACGGGTTTCAATGCCATCGATCTTCGCCGAAGACATGCTCAACGTCGAGGACCTCCCTTGATCTGGCGAGTAGCCCGCACGTCATCTGCATACGCCGTGATGGCGTCGAAAGCGATCCGGGCGACGTTGGCATAGGTGTCCGGTGGGCTGTCGAGACCATCGGCGCTGTAACCGATGGCAGCCGTGGCCATCCGGATCCGGCCATCCAGCCACGGGCCGCCACCGAATCCACCGAGCACCGGGATGGGCACCGCCTCGGCCACTGCCGCTCCAACGACGGGTCCCGAATTCGTGAAGTTCAGCAACACCGCGCCCGCATCAGCGAGACGACGGGCCTCGCGCACCATCTCATCGAGAAGTTCGTCTGGAACCGCATCCTCGGCGCTCGGCGTGGCGCTATACGTGACACCGTATTTGAGGGAAGTCTGCGGGGTGATCCCGAACTGAGCGAACACGGGAATCCCTGCACGCGTCACCGCGGTCACGGCATCTAGGTGGTCGGATGCCCCGTCGAGTTTCACCATGTCGATGCCGGCTTGCTTGGCGAGGCGAATTGCGGCCCGCACCGCACTCTTTCGCCCATCCTGCAGCGGACCAAACGGGAAATCGCAGGACAGTAGGGCGCGCTGAACACCTCGGCGCACTGCCTGACACACCACGACCATCTGATCCATGGTTATTTCAAGCGGATTCGGCTGACCCCACAGGTTGATTCCCACGGTGTCACCCACCGACACCAAGTCGACGCCGGCACGATCGACTATCCGTGCCATCTGGTAGTCCCACGCCACGACACCGACGATCTTCTGCCCACGCAGTTTCATGTCCAGCAGGTCAGTGAGTTTCACCTTCGTGCCCACGACGGATCCCTTCAGGCTCGCAACGCTGTGAGCAGATCCGAGATGTCCTCTTCGTGACCGCTGACGACGAGTACGCGCGCATGAGGCCGCAGCACGGCCACCGTCTGACTCGCCGCGGCGCCTTCCCCGACGACGACACCGGCGGTCGTGATGGCGCGACTCGTGCTCACCGCACCGATGATGCTTGCTGCAGCGGCATCCGCATCGGTGGTAGCGACCATGACGACCACATCGGCTTCGGCGAATTCCTCCGCAAGACTGGAGACGGCACCGTCGATGTCGAGCAGCGAAACCGAATCCCGCTCCCCCGCATTCCCTTTATGTTCGGCTACCGACAGGTAGCGTGAATGTCCCCACGGCTGAGGTGAAAGCCGCTCGATGATAGCCCGTGCACCGCCGTCGAGCGCAATGACGCGCGCGCCCTCCCGTCCGGCGATCGGACGGCTGATCCGGTATCGCATCTCGGCGGCAGATGTCGCCCGCGCACAACTACTCCCGAGAGTCGGCTGGAGTGCACTGGTCATACCGATGTCTGCCGCACGCCTTCGCGCACCTTGAGATCTTCTCGGCACGCCTCGCTGAACGATGCGTCACGCGAGAGTACGACGGCGGCAGACCGAACACGATGATGTTCAGGGTCAACACCTGGAGGAGTCACACCTTTGTCGCGCAATGCTTCAGCAGCCCGCTTCAACTTCTGCCGCGCCTTGATGATGCCGCTGTCGGCGGACACCAACCGCTCCTTGGTCCGATCGACGATCGGCCCCATACTCTCCTGCAGCGACGAGTCCTGGATTGCGATGCCCCGCACGCCCGAGTATGTGTCGCCGCGCTCCTGCGCCGCACGATCCATAAGATAGTCGTTGTCCTTGTTCGCCTGCGGGCGGTACGTCCCAGGGATGTTCGCACTGTGTACCCCGTGCCCGTCCTTCATCGCCTGAACCTCCTGCGAAGTCAAGGGTCTCACAGGGTGGTAGTCAAACGAGTACGCCCAACAGTTCTCATCGTCGATGGGAATCCAGAAGTGGCCGTGGACGGGATGATCCCCTCGTGGCGGCACCATCGTGAAGCACGGCATCACCCAGGGCGTGATACGCCAGTAGTAATTGTCGGCGTCTGCGTTGCGGCGGGCGCCAACGAACAATCCGCCCTCGGAGTCCGCGATCTCGAAGAACGGCTTGAGGTCCGCCATGTTGTACTCGTTACCCTTGCTGCCCTTGAACAGCGGGTCGGACTTCAACCCGCCGGAATGCAGGAACGACACATGGCTGGAATCGATGCCGCCCTCGAAGGCTTGTAGCCAGTTGCATTCCTGCCATCGTTTGGACGTGAAGGTCTGATCGGCCGGCACGAGAGCAAATTCGAATTCCGGCAACGGCGGCTGGTTCGCGGAGTCGCCCATGTAGGTCCACAGCACGTCCCCAATCTTGATCAGCGGGTAGGACGCAAGTTTGACGCGCGCGCAGAACGTGGACCCCTCAGGCTCGGACGGCACCTCGACGGCTTGTCCCGTGACGTCGTACTTCCAGCCATGGTAGGGGCATCGCAGACCACCCTCTTCGTTGCGGCCAAACCACAGTGATGCCCCGCGGTGCGCGCAGAACTCATCGATCAAACCAAAGTTGCCATTGCTGTCTCGGAAAGCGATCATTCGCTCGCTCAGCAGCTTTACGCGTACCGGCGGGCAATCGTCCTCCGGCAGTTCCTCGGCAAGCAAGGCTGGAATCCAGTACTGGCGGAACAACTCACCCATCGGCGTCCCCGGCCCGGTCCTGGTCAAAAGCTCGTTGATCTCTGCGCGTAGCACCGTTACCTCAGCTAGTTCTTTCCCACCCATCCGGCGGTGGCACCCAATCGCATCGACCTAATTGTAAGACCATTAGGCATTCAGGATCAAGCAGCCGCTACGCTCCAAGTCGTGGGCGGTGGTCGAAGCCCCATGCCGATGTTGCATGGGTCGTCCCCGCGACGGACTGTCGAAGACGCCTGGACCGGACTCTGCCGTCAGCGGTGTGGGTGAGCGCAGACTTGCGCCGTGGAGGGGATCATCGACGCGACTCGCTTTGTCAGGACGTCAAGGGACGTCGAGACTCACACAAAGACTCCCCCGCCATCGACGATTAGGACTTGACCGGTGATAAACCCGCTGCCGCCGCTGCACAGAAATCGCACCACGGACGCGACATCCGCGGGTAGGAGCGTCCGCTTGATCGACCGGCGATTGACCGCCTGCGCGACGTAGTCGGGATCGTTGAGTTCGTTTGTCGCCTCGTCATCCACGAGCCCCGGGGCGACTGCGTTGACGGTGATTCCGCGCGCGCCCAACTCTCGGGCCGCCGCGCGGGTGAGACCCTCGACCGCAGCCTTAGAGGCGATGTAGTGCGGAAAACCGAGCGTTCCCGTTCGCGCCGTTGTCGAGGACACGTTCACAATGCGACCGCCCTGCGGTGGCACCGCCGGCAGAATCGCTTTCATCGCTTGCCACGTACCCCGCACATTGATGCGTAGGACGTCGTCCCATTCTTGGATGGTCAACTCTTCCAAGGTCTTCTTGGCGCCAAGCGCCTTATACATCGCAGCGCAATTGACCAAGCCGTCTACTTTGCCGTAGCGCTCTACGGTGTTTTTGACCAGGTCTGCCAGCGGGTCTTCGTCGGTGACGTCGACACGGTGATAGATCACCGTCGGCCGGCCGGCCGGTGGCGCGAGGTCGGCCACCACCACGTTGGCGCCAGCGTCCACCAGATCCGCAACCACCTCATCGCCTATGCCACTGGCGCCGCCGGTTACCACGATGACGTTGCCGGCGATGCCGAACGGGTCCCGGTCAGCCACGGCAGCGGATCAGAGGCGAACGGCGGGACCGGTCGGCACCGGTAAGGTCCGTCAGGCTGGATGCGTAGCGTCGGTCACGCAGGACAACCACATATCCGAGCAGGGCCCTGTCTTCATCACCACTCGTGCCCCGCACGCAAGTCGCATATTTCATCAGTTTCTCTGTCTCCGCGATGTTTTCGACGCGTACTAGTGGTCGGCCGCGGACATCTGCTTGAGCCGATGCGCTGCAAGCGGACAGCTTCGCGCGGACTCGTCGACATGCTCACGCTCGGAGTTCTCGATCTCGTCGCGAAGCACGATGACGATCCCAGCATCATCCAAATCAAACACATCCGACGCAGCGACGACGCAGTTCGCATATCCCTGGCACCGTTCCTGGTCTGCATGGATCTTGATCAGGGCTGTCCATTGAAATTGGCGAAGTGTTTCCGGTAGGCAGAACTTAACTCTGCTAAGGTAGCAGTGGATATCTACCTGGTCAATCGAGGACGACTCTGCCCGAACCCGCGAGCATTCGGGTGCCGCGTGTGATACAGGCTCAAATGTCAACGTGGCCAACGCATGACACACTGAACCGCCCCGGCATGTCCGGAGACTTTCTGATTTGAGGACTCAGCTGGCGGCTGGCCTCGCTCGTTGAGCGTAGTAGGCAGCCTCAAGCTCGGCCGGTGGGGACGTCTCCGCAGTACTCGTAGAGCCGGCGGTGATTGAACCAGTCGACCCAGCGGGCGGTCGCCAGCTCGACGTCCTCGACGGTGCGCCAGGGCTTACCCCCTTTGATCAGTTCGGTCTTGTAGAGACCGTTGATGGTCTCGGCGAGCGCGTTGTCATATGAACTGCCGACTGCACCCACCGACGGCTGAATACCCGCCTCGGCGAGCCGTTCGGTGAACCGAATCGACGTATACTGCGATCCCCTATCCGTATGGTGGACAACATCTTTCAAATCGCGGATGCCTTCTTGTTGACGTGTCCAGATGGCCTGCTCGATCGAGTCGAGCACCATCGTGGTCGCCATCGTCGACGCCACCCGCCAGCCCAGGATCCGGCGGGCATAGGCATCGGTGACAAACGCGACGTAAGCGAACCCCGACCAGGTCGACACATAGGTCAGATCGGCCACCCAGAGCCGGTTCGGTGCGACCGGGCCGAAGCGGCGCCCGACCAGATCAGCCGCACGCACCGCCCCCGGATCAACGATCGTGGTCGGCTTCGCCTTGCCGCGCACCGCACCGCGCAGACCGAGGTCGCCCATCAGCCGCTCCACCGTGCAGCGGGCCACCCCGATACCCTCCCGGTTGAGCGCCAGCCACACCTTGCGCGCCCCGTAGACCCCGTAGTTCGCGCCGTGAACCCGGTTGATGTGGGCTTTGATTTCCTCGTCGCGGACCTCGCGGCGACTGGGCTCACGCTCGAGATGCTCGTAGTACGTCGAGGGGGCGATCTGCACGCCGAGCCCGACGAGCTCGGCGCAGATCGACTGGACACCCCAGCGCAAACCATCAGGGCCCTCGCGGCGGCCCTGATGCTCAGCGATGAATCGACAGATCAGTGGTGTGGCCGGTCCAGCTCGGCCGCGAAGAAAGCCGACGCCGTCTTCAAGATCGCGTTGGCTCGCTTAAGCTCGGCGTTCTCCCGGCGCAGCTTCTTGAGCTCGGCGGACTCTTCGGATGTCGCTCCCGGCCGGGCGCCGGCATCGACTTGGGCCTGGCGCACCCACTTGCGCACCGTCTCGGCTGTGCCGATCCCCAGTAGCCGGGCGACTTCACCCATCGCAGCCCACTCCGACTCATGCTGATCGCTGATCTCAGCGACCATGCGCACCGCCCGCTCACGAAGCTCCGGCGGATACCTCCTCGACGAACCACCTGACATGACCCCATCCTTCCCAAGAAGTGGAGTCTCCGGACATGCCGGGGCGGTTCAACCCGCTGCCGAAGGGGCTCAACCAAGGCGTGATACACGACGCGATCAGCTAGGTTCATCAATGCCGCCGGTCGCGTTGAGTACTTGCGCTTCGAGACGGGGACGCTCACGACGCGCTCAGGTTCGTACTCCCCGACTGCGAGCGAACGCTTGAGTGATTCGACGAACCGTTCGGCGACCTGACCGCCCGCCCCATCATCTGGTCGAGGCGGAAGTAGGTCGTTGCGGTTGACCTTGAGCATCGACTGGGCAAGATCCAACTGTTCGACGACCGGCGGGTAGACGCTGTACCTGTTCGGCCTCTTGCTCTTCGGCACTCATGCATCTTCACAGGAAGCGCTCGACATGTCGTGTACGACGCGTCGAGGTTGACTACCGTCGTCCAGATGGGCTCCGCAACCGACTTCCGTAGCGTCGTGCTACGAGGGCGCAACGTGGCGTCCTTCAAATTCGCTTTGGCGAAGTCGGTCTTGTCCCTGGCCGAGGTGGGGAAGACGTCAGTGTCGCTTGAAGAACTGGCGGTGCCCTTCAGCCGTGAGTTGTGCACCCACATCCGTGAGGTGGACACCCAGTCCACGTCGACCAGCAGCCGGTTCCTCGATGCCAGGATTTCTCGCTGGCGGGTGGTCAGCAGGTCTGAGTGCAGCTCGCACAGCGCGGGTGTCTGCGCACCGCCGCACGCCGCAACGAGCATGTCGGCGCGCGCCGACGCGCTGAGCGCCGATCCCCGGTGACTCCGTCGCCGGTAGGCGTTGGCCGCCTGGGCCGCGACGTCCGCGGCGGCCAGAAGATCGCCCATCCGCTCGAATTGGCGCGACGCGTCGGCCAGGCCGTCCGGATCATCGTCGGCCAGCGCCGCGGCATGTGCGGCCGCGGCGATCACACGGGGGCCGTCGACGCGCGTGCACAGCACGGACAGCCGCGGCGCGCCGGCAACATCCCCGAACCGCGTCGCCGTCTGCAGGCACACCACCTCCTGTGCGAGATGTCCCCGGCTTCTCGCTATCTCGGCTGCATTGCGACACTTCAAGACGGCGGCGGTGGTCGCTCCCGAGGCCGCCGCCGCCCATGCCTGCGCCAGCGCTACCCGCGCGTTGAGGTAGTCGAAAGTGTTGGCTTCCTCGCTCAGCCCGCGCGCTGCCGCATCAGTAGCCTGCTGATCACCGCACAGCGCCGAGGCCACCAGAAGGTCGCAGTGCGACAGGACATTTCCCAGCTTCACATTCCCGATGTCGGTGAAGGTTTTCAGGGCCTTCTCGAGCGACGCCCGCGCGGCCCGCACCCGCCCGGCGGCGAGTTCGACATGGCCGGTGAACAACGCGCTGTACGCCGTGGATGTCACCGGGATGTCGATCGTCTGATTCGACCACCTCTCGGCGAGTGTGGCGGCTTCGCACTGGTATCCCGCCAGCAGGAGCGCCTGGATATGGTGCTCGGTGAATCCGAAGACCATCGGCGCGGCCCCGACTGACCGCTCGATCAGGTGATAGCCCTGCTTGGCGGCGTCGACCGCGTCGTGTGTGCGGCCCGCGTACCCGCACGCAAGGACGAGGGCGTAGTTCGCGTTCATGGCGGTGACGTCACAGACGCGTCCGCTCAGCACCTTCTGCGCGCCGTCGATCGCCTCCGGCGCGGGTCCGGTCGCGGCACGGGTCAGGGCGCGATAGGCGTGCAGAACGGCGTGGGCTTCGGCCGGGATGCGACGCTGCGCTTCGTCGAGGACCTGTACCGCACGGTCGGTCAGACCCAACACCCAGAACAGGTTCGCCGCCCGAAACATGGCGAGAACGGCGCGTTCGCGCGCGGTGTAATGCCGGTCGGGTGCGTTCGCGAGGATCCGCTCGGCTTCGGGCGCCTGCCCGATCAGATGCAACGCGAACGCATGTAGGTAGGTGGCCTCGTACGAGTCAGAGGATTGACGCGCCGCCCCTGCAAGCTGCTCTGCGAGAACGGGATTCAGCAGTGCCATCGCGGTGCCTGCTGCTTCGGTGAACAGCGTCGGGTCGGGCGGCAGATCAGATTCCAACAGCAGCATGGCACGGTGGATCAGGTCGTGCCGGTCACGCACCGGAACGGCGGCGAGGGCCGACATGACCCGGCCGCGCAGCGCGCGGGCCCGCCCGCCGCACGTCTTCGGGCGCCGAACTTCGCCGTACAACGGGTGAGCCAGTCGCACGACAGCACGGTCGCCCTCTTGCTCGATCGCGATGAGACCGCGCGCCTGGGCCTCGTCGACCGCTGACACCCCGACCACGGTGGTGAGCACATCACAATCCAGCGGGCCGGCCACCGTCAGTACGTCGACGACATCTGTCAGCACCCCGGACAGTGCGCCCATCTGTGCCGTGACCAATTCACCCAGCTGGGAGAACCCCACCGCCTCAGCGGCCCACGACCACGTCCCGTTCTTCCTCGACAACTTCGCCTGCGCCATTTCCTGGGCGACGAGGTGACGCAGAAACAACACGTTGCCGCGGGTCAGATCCCACAGACGTTGCGCGCTGGCGGGTTCCATCGGCCCCTCCAGCGCTCGGGTGAGCAAGTGCGCGGACTCTTCCCGAGACAGCGGCGACAACTCGATGCGCTCCAGATAGCAGTCCTTCCACAGCGCGGTGATCGTTTCCGGCGCCGGTTGGCGGCTGCGCACCGTCAACAGGACTCTCGCCGATCGGCGGTGGACGAGTTGGTGCACAACCAAGGCCGACAGCTCGTCGAGCAGGTGAGCGTCGTCGACGGCCACGATCACCGGACGCCCGTTCCTGCTCACGGTCACGTTCTCGATCACACTGCGCAGCAGGACGGTCGGATTCGCGCTCGTGCCGTGCACCCATTCCGAGAACGCGCCGAGCGGCAGGGCGCCCGCGGACCGGGTGGCGACGACCGAACGCGGCTCACACCGCTGAGAAACCGCCCCGAGAACCTCGCGCACCAGACGACTCTTGCCGACCCCGGGCTCGCCAGCCAATATGAAGCCGCGGCACTCGTCGGCGCCGGTCAATCCGTCGACCATCCGCTCGAGTACCTCGGCTCGCCCGGTGAACGGCCAGTCGGTCCCCACATCCGAAGCGTAAATTTAGACCCCGGGCCGTTTCGGAGAATCGGCGCAAATATTCGCTGACGCTCGCACTCAAACATGTTGCCAACGAAACTTTCTCGTCGGACTGCCGGCGGCCGGCTGCACCATTTCCGCCGTGATGCGGCTGATCTCGTCCGCGCCGTGGCCGGCTGCGACGGCCGCGTCGACGTAGCCCGAGAACGCTTCCAGCGCACCGGCGTCGACACCAGCGTCGCGGGACGCGTTGACCAGATGCCGCACCGACGCGGCCGTCGAGGAGACCGGCGCACTGGCGTCATCGTGGCGGTCTTCTTCGATGCGTTCGGCGATCTCGATGAATACCGGGGCCAGGATGTCGACGATGCCGAGCGCGTGCGGCAGCAGTTCCCGCGGCGCGATCCCGTTGGCGGCGGCCATCATCAGCGCGTGCTCGAACCCGCTGACCGCGGTCCAGAACAGATCGAGAAGCGACATGTCGAACGCTGCGGCGCGGCCGGGATCCTCGCCGAGCCAGGTCGAGGTGCCCAGCGCGTCCAGCACCGGGTGGTACGTGTCGTACACCGCTTGAGGCCCGGCGAGCAGGATCCGCGCGTCAGGTGTCCCGATCGTGTCGGTGGGCGTCATGATCGCACCGTCCAGATAGCGGCCGCCGAGGCCGTCGACGAGTTCGGCGGTCTGTCGCGCCCGGTCCGGGGTGTCGGAGCTCAGCCCGATCACCGTGGCGCCGGCCAGTGCCCGGCCCGCAGTCTCGAGCACCGCGTCGACGACGTCGTGGTCGACGACGTTGATCAGCGTGACGCCGCCGGCGGCGACGGCTTCGGCCGGGCTCGGCGCCCAGATCGCCCCGCGCGCGAGCATCTCGCGGGCGTTGGCCTCGGTGCGGTTCCACACCGTGGTGCGGTATCCGGCGTCGAGCAGGGCGGCGGTCAGCGCGCGGCCCATCGGCCCCTGCCCCAGCACGGTGACGGCGGTCATGCCGCGGCCCCCCTGAGGCTTTCGATGACCCGGGCGAAGCCGTGCGCGCCGTGGCCCGCGTCGATCTGCCGGTGGATCAGCCGCTGGACGACGTCGACCAGTTCGGTGCTCACGCCGTGGGCGCGGCTGGCGGCGACGATGTCGCTGACGTCGGAGAACTCCAGGCTCTGCTGGCCGGGAATCGCATAGTCCCCGCCGTCGATGACGTCGGCGTATTCGATGACGGCGGGCGCCATCGCACGCAGCCAGTCGGCCGCCCGCACCGCGAACTCCTTGGCGGGCACACCGGCGGCGCCGACCATCGCCGCGCCGTGGAAGAACCCGGCGAACATGACGTACATGCCTGCGAGCAGGGCCAGGTCGTATAGCGACGCCATCCCGGCGTCGGTGCCGAAATGCTCGGCACAGCCCCATGTTTCGAGCAGTGGACGGTTCTGGTCGAAGATCTGCTGCGATCCGCTGTAGAGAACCTTCGAGGCCGCGGTGCCGATCATCGACGGTATCGCCATGATCCCGCCGTCGAGGTAGTCGGCGCCGTGGCGAGCGGCCCAGTGCGCGAGTTCGCGGGCCCCGTCCGGCGAGGTGGTGGTCAGGTTGATCACCTGGCGGCCGGCGAGCCGGTCGACGACGGGATCGAGCACGTCGTGCACTGAGCGGTGGTCGAAGAGGCAGACGATCAGCACCTCGGATGCCTCGATGGCGTCGGCCAGCGAGGCGGCGAGATCCGCGCCGTGGTCGACGAGAGCCGTTGTCTTGGAGTGGCTTCGGTTCCACACGGTGACGCGGTGACCGGCTGCCAGCGAGGTGCGGGCCAGCGTCGAACCCATGTCTCCGAGGCCGATGAAGGTTGTCATGGCACCATCGTCGGAGTGGTGCGCACTCGCCGACAAGTACCCACTAAAAAGTGCGATACTTACCAAATTGAAAGCAATGGAGGTGAGCTGTGGCTTCGCTGGGCAAGTTCACGTGCGGACTGGACGCCGCGATGGCGGTGGTGGACGGGAAGTGGAAGCCGCTGATCCTGTGGGAACTGCAGGACGGACCCAAGCGATTCAACGCCCTGCACCGCAGCCTGAACGGGATCTCGCAGAAGATGCTGACCCAGCACCTCAAGGAACTGCAGCGCCACGGCGTTGTGCACCGGCAGAGCTACCACGAAGTGCCGCCGCGGGTGGAGTACTCGATGACCCCGGCCGGTGAAGAGCTACTGCAGGCGCTGAACCCGTTGGGCGACTGGGCGACTCGGCACATCGACCTGATCTGCGCGGCAGAGGCCGCTCAACGCTGATGTTCGGCCAGCCAGGTCTCGGCGCGGCGGCGTGAGGCCTGCGACAGCCAGGCGTCCTGGATGAGTTCGGTCAACTCGGTGCGGCCGATCTCCCGTAACCGGCTGGCCCGGATGAGCACCGACGGGTGCCCGTCGAATTTGAAGGTGGTGAAGAACGGCGAGTCCGGGTCCTGGGTCAGCGCGAGCTTGTCGCTCTCGGAATCGACCCAGATCATGATCACGTCGGTGTACCGCTCGCCGGTCTCGGGGTCCTCGGCGTCGCGCTGGGGTGTGCGGAAGTAGACGAACGACTTACCGCCGACCTGATAGATCGGGTTGCCCTTCGGGCCCTCGATGCGTTTGACGTGCGGCATGGATGCGGCGATCGCGTGGACGTCGTCGACCCGCGCCGGCCGCTCACGCACGGCGCTCCAGCGTGTGCAGCACCACCTGGGAGAGGGTGCCGCCGCGCACGGTGGCCGTCATGTACGTGCAGTAGGGCTGGCGGCGCCGGTCGGTCGGCGAGCCCGGGTTGAGCAGACGCAGCCCGGTTTTGGTGTGGGTGTCCCACGGGATGTGGCTGTGCCCGAAGATCAGCACGTCGGTGTCCGGGTACGCCTTGGCCATCCGTGCCTCGCGGCCGGTCGCCGCGCCGGTCTCGTGCACGACGGTGAAGCGCAGCCCGCCGAGTGTGACGTCCGCGCGCTCGGGCAGGCGCCGGCGCAGTTCGGCTCCGTCGTTGTTGCCCCAGCAGGCGACCAGCCGCTTGGCGCGCGCCTCGAGCTCATCGAGCAGCGAGGGCTCGACCCAGTCGCCGGCGTGCACGACGACGTCGGCCTTCGACACTTCCTCCCACACGGGTGCGGGCAGGTCTTTGGCGCGCTTGGGAACGTGGGTATCGGCGATCAACAGCAGCCGCACTGTTCCCAATCTAGTGGGCGGGTGACCGCGCGCGCGTCACTGGTCCGCGGACAGGTCGGCCTCCGACTCCGCCCGTTTCTTCCGGGCCAGCGTGTAGTCGTCCTGCGCCGCGTTGCGGTGGCGCGCCGCCGATGCGTGGTTCACCTCGGGAGCCGGGATGCCCTTGGCGGCTGTCTGCTCCTGCAGTTCGGCGACTTCCTCGTGCCGGCGGGCCGATCGCTCGATGCTCTTCGCCGCCGACAGGCCTGCGTGCGCGGCCTGCTCGCGCGCCTCGCGGGCGCGGCGTTGCGCTTCGACCACGGCCACCTCGGTGACCGGTGGGTCGGGTTCGGGTTCGGTGGTCATCGCGCCTCCCGGTTGCTCAGGACCGCCCGCAGAGATAGCCGATCGGGCCGCGTCAAAACCGCAGGATCACGATCATTTGCTGGCGGACGGCTGCCGCTCGGGTCCGATGCGGGCCGAAATGACCGAAATTTGGACACAGCGGCCGCGGCAAGGCACAGTTGGGCAATGCGGATTTCCCGAGTTTCGACGTTGCCGGTCAAGATGATGATGGCCGCGGTCGTCGGACTGATGATCGCCATTGCCCCGATGAACGCCGCGACCGCGCGCGCCGACGCCGCCGACGACGCGTTCATCGCCGCATTGCAGGCGGCCGGTGTGCAATTCGGGGATTCGGAAATGGCCAAGGGGATGGCCAAAGGCTTCTGCAAGCAGATGAAGAAGTCGACGAAGAGTTTCGCCTGGGCGGTTTCCGGGCTGGTGATGGGTGGGATCCCGCGCCAGGTCGCGACCACATTCGCCGGTGAGGCCGCGAAGGCCTACTGTCCGGACGTCATCCGCACCTTCACCTGAGCCCGAAGGGATTCGAACCGTTACCTGCGTCACTGCAACGCAGGCAGTCGCGCGATTGCTCACGCGGCGTTGCCCTCGGGGGGCTTCCCGTGGCAGTACCCCTGGCCGCGAAGGCTGTCTCGATTCGGGTTTCCAGCGGGCTCGTTTTCTGTCGCCCCGCAACTCGGGGAGGACATTTCGGGGGAGGTCCCGGCATCGGCCGCCAGTGCAGCCAGGTTGCGGACTGCGTTGCGATCACGATCGATCGTCAGCCCGCAGGTATCGCATGTGAACACTCGCTCGGACAGGCGCAGCTTGGCTTTCACCACGCCACATCCAGAGCAGGTCTTGGAACTTGGGTAGAACCGGTCGGCCACCAGCACGCGACCGCCTCGCCAATCGGTCTTGTACTCCAGTTGCCGCCGCATCTCTGCCCATGCCGCCGCAGAGATCCTGCGCGCCAAGCGACGGTTACGGAGCATCCCGGCAACGTTCAGGTCTTCGATCACGACGGTCCCGAAGCGTTCCGCCAACGCACTGGTCAGCCAGTGCAGCGTGTCGGCTCGCTGATTGGCGATCTTTGCGTGCTGTCGACGGACGTCATCGCGCGCGCGGCGCCATCGAGCCGACGGGATGGTACCGGCCCGCCTGTCCGGGCCGACCCTCCTCGCAGTCTTCCGCTGTAGGCGGCGCAACTTCTTGATGGCGCCTTCGTGGTGCGCGGGGTTCGCGATGAGGCCACTGGCATCCGACAGCCCGCGCACGGGGGTCGACAGAACCGCGAGGTGGAGGATTCCGACATCCACTCCTACCGTGTCCTTCGACCGAGCAGCGGATACAGATGTGCCCTGCAACTCGACAGAGAAGGAGACGAACCAGCGCCCACCGTCGTAGGCAACGGTGGCTGATCTGATTCGGGCCGAACCGCTCTCGAGGCGTCGCGCGAGCTTGCGAGTGGATTCGTGGGTTCTGACGATGCCGATTCGAGGGAGTTTGACGTGCCGCCGGTCGCTGGCGACAAGCCCGAGCGCACCCGTCGTGAACCAGCACGAGAGTCGACTCTTCTTCGACTTGAATCGCGGAAATCCGACCGGCCGCCCCTGGCGTCGTTTCGTGGCGGACGCGGCCCAGTTCCGAAGAGCTGTCGCGAGGTTGGCCAACCCGGACGAGTAAGCTTCCTTGGAATTCTCCTGCCACCACGGCGCGATGTCACTCTTGACTCGGTTCCAAATCCTCCGCATGGCATACGCCGACCAGTTCAGCGCGGGTGTGAGATCCTTCCCGCAAATGCCATAGGTACTTTCCGCGCTTCGCTGCTCCAGATTTGCTTTGACTTGTGCCAAACCCCAGTTGTACGCGAACCGCTGCGCACCACAGTGTGACCGGAGCTGATCTTCCTGCAACCGCGAGGGAGCGAGCGCGTATCGATACGACCGGATCCGCGAGCGCGTGCCGAGACCGCCGGCCATAGTGCTCCGGGCTGCGGCGGCGTGATCGGACATGACCGGAGCCTGACACAGCCGTCTGACAAACTGCCGCCAAGAGAAAAAGCGCGCCCGGAGAGACTCGAACTCCCAACCTTCTGATCCGTAGTCAGATGCTCTATCCGTTGAGCTACGGGCGCATGGCCAATCTTCAGTTGTCGGCTGCGGACAGCCGCGGCGGAGGCGAGAGGATTTGAACCTCCGGTCGCCTTTGAGGGCGACAACTCATTAGCAGTGAGCCCCATTCGGCCGCTCTGGCACGCCTCCTCGACGATTACCGCCGAAGCGACAGCGTACACATGCGTTATGGCGCGAGGCAAAGCGCGTCGAGCCGACCCATAAACTGGTGCGGTGACTGCCCGGCTGCGCCCCGAACTGGCCGACCTGCCCGCCTACACCCCCGGCAGGACGGTCCCCGGTGCAATCAAGATCGCCAGCAACGAGACCGTGCAGCCGCCGTTGCCGAGCGTGCGCGCCGCGATCGAGCAGGCCGCCGAGCACATCAACCGCTACCCCGACAACGGCTACATCGAGCTCAAGGATCGACTGGCCAAGCACGTGAATTTCGCGCCCGAACACATCTCGGTCGGCTGCGGATCGGTCAGCCTGTGCCAGCAGTTGATCCAGATCACCGCGACCGTCGGCGACGAAGTGCTGTTCGGCTGGCGCAGCTTCGAGATCTACCCGCTGCAGGTCCGCACCGCCGGCGCCACCCCGGTGGCGGTCCCGCTCACAGACCACACCCACGACCTCGACGCGATGCTCGCCGCGATCACCGACCGCACCCGGCTGATCTTCGTGTGCAACCCCAACAACCCGACCAGCACCGTCGTCGACCCCGACGCGCTGGCCCGCTTCGTCGCCGCGGTCCCGCCGCACATCCTGATCGCCCTCGATGAGGCCTACGTCGAATACATCCGCGACCCCATGCTGCCCGACAGCTTCGGCCTGGTCCGCGCCCATCCGAATGTCGTTGTGCTGCGCACCTTTTCCAAGGCCTACGGGCTGGCCGGGCTGCGCATCGGATACGCGGTCGGCGACCCCGACATCATCACCGCTCTGGGCAAGGTCTACGTGCCGTTCACCGCGACCACTGTCTCCCAGGCCGCCGCGATCGCCTCGCTGGACGCGGCCGACGAGCTCCTCGAACGCACCGACGCCGTGGTCGCCGAACGCGACCGCGTCACCGCCGGGCTGCGGCAGGCCGGCTACGACGTGCCCGACTCGCAGGCCAACTTCGTGTGGCTACCGCTGCCCGGACGCGCGCAGCAGTTCGCCGAGGCCTCGGCCGACAACCGCATCATCGTTCGCCCCTACGGCGACGACGGCGTGCGCGTCACCGTCGCCGCCACCCACGAGAACGACGCGTTCCTCGAATTCGCCCGACGCTGGATAGGACACCGATGACCTCCACCCGCACCGCCCGCGAGACGTTCACCGAGCTGACCCAGCGCACCGAGCCGATCGCCGACGCCGAACTCGACGCGTTCTGGGCCACGCTGGCGCCCGCCTCGATCGAGTTCATGATCGGCGAGTGGAAGGGCGGGGAGTTCTACACCGGCCACAAGGCCAACGGCTTCATGCAGCGGCTCAACTGGTTCGGCAAGACCTTCGTCTCGGCCACCGACGCCAAGCCGCTCGTCTGTCTGGACGTCGACGGCAACAGGTTCTCCGACACCGAGGCGATGAAGGGCGAGGCCAGCCTGTGGATGGAGGAGTTCCGCGGCGAGGTGACCGCGACGATGGTCTACGACGGCGCGCCGGTGCACGACCACTTCAAGGTCGTCGACGACAGCACCGTCGTCGGCATCATGAACGGCAAGGGTGCCCTCGATAAAGGCAGGCACCTGTACTTCTACCTCGAACGGGTCTGACCGCCGCGAACGGTCAGATTCGCCGGCCGGTGTAGGCGATGAGGCGCTCCAGGGCGCCGGTGTCGGCGGCGACGTCGACCGGGTCGTCGAACCCCGCCCTGGCCCGGCCCTCCGGCGTGATGATTTTCTGCGCCAGCCCCAGCACGTAGTCCGACAGCGACTCCGGGGCGTCGACGTCGCGGCCGAGCGCGGTGGCGTAATCCCAGGCGTGCACCAGGAACTCCATCGACAGCACCCCGGGGATCACCTTGGCCGGCACCTCGTTGCCGAAGAAGTCGACCTTGCCGTCGAGCCCGCGCCGGCGCCAGGCGTCCAACGCGGCACGGCCGGCGAGCACCACCTGCTGCTCGATCGGGGCGTCGGGGTCACGCTGAGCGAACTGCGCGCCCGCGATCCCGCCGAGCCCGGTGATCGAGTTCATCAGGTGCTCGGTCAATCCGGCGATGTCGAATTCCCGGCACGGCGTCTGTTTGTGCAGATCGTCGGCGGCGATGCCGTGCAGGACGTGCTGCAGCACCGCGAACGACTTCTCGGCGCTGCGTAGCTCGTCGGTCGGGGGTGAGTCGGGTCCGGCGCGCAAGTCATCGGGCATGAAGCCACGCTACGTCGTGCATGCGCATATCGTTGCCGGGATGAAGACGCACGTGCGGGTGGCGGCGGCGGCGCTGATCGTGTTCGGGGTGAGCGCCTGCCAGCAGACCACCGAGGGCTCCGTCGCGATGACCACCGAACCGGGCCCGCCGCTGACCTCGGCACCGTCGCGCCAGCCGTCCTCGCCGACGCTGCCGGGTCTGCCGAACATCCCGATTCCCGACATCCGGATTCCCGGGCTGCCCGGCCCGAACGTGCCCGAGGTGCCTCCGCCGCCGAACGCGGCCACCATGTCCTGCAGCGAATACAACGGCCTGGACACGGCGACCAAGTTGGCCGTGCTCCGCGTGATCCTCACCAATCAGGGCGCCCAGCCCGGCCAGGAGGCCGAGATGCTGGCTCAGATCATGGCCGACGCGATGTGCCAGCTGATGCCCGCCGCGGAAGTCAACGAGGTGGTCATCGGAATCCCCGGACGGTGAGTCGCTAGCCTTTGCGCCATGGCCGACACCTATGAATCCGTCACCGTCGACACCTCCGAGCACGTCGCGCGCGTGACGTTGATCGGCCCCGGGAAGGGCAACGCGATGGGCCCCGCGTTCTGGGCCGAGTTGCCGGAGGTGTTCGGCACGCTCGACGCCGACCCGGACGTCCGGGCGATCGTGCTGACCGGCTCGGGGCGCAACTTCAGCTACGGGCTGGACCTCGTCGCGATGGGCGGCAGCCTGCCCGGCCTGGACTCCGGCGCCAAGGGCCGGCTCAACTTTCACACCACGCTGCAGAAGATGCAGGGCGCCATCAACGCGGTCGCGGACTGCCGCACCCCCACGATCGCCTCGGTGCACGGCTGGTGCATCGGCGGCGGTGTCGACCTGATCAGCGCCGTGGACATCCGCTACGCCAGCGCCGACGCCAAGTTCTCGGTGCGCGAGGTCAAGCTCGCGATCGTCGCCGACGTGGGGTCGCTGGCCCGGCTCCCGCTGATCCTGTCCGACGGGCACCTGCGCGAGCTGACCCTGACCGGTAAGGACATCGACGCGGCGCGCGCCGAGAAGATCGGTCTGGTCAACGACGTCTACGACGACGCCGACGCCTCGCTCGCCGCGGCGCACGCCACCGCCGCCGAGATCGCGGCCAACCCGCCGCTGACCGTGCACGGCATCAAGGACGTTCTCGATCAGCAGCGCATCGCCCGCGTCTCGGAAAGCCTGCGCTATGTCGCGGCGTGGAACTCGGCGTTCCTGCCGTCGAAGGACCTCGGCGAGGCGGTGACCGCGATGTTCGAGAAGCGGCCACCGAAATTCACTGGCGAATAACGGTTTACAGGAACCTCCCACCGGGGTCACGGCCCCTTTCCAGGTTTGCGATGTAGTGAAATCTGGTTCAGCACAACAGCTTTCGGTGCTCTGATGTGCTTTGTGTCACTTCGGTGAACGGCCCTGTGCTACGTGTCGTGCCGTATTCATGACAGACACAACGCATTACCCATCCATCGACTACCACTCCGCCCAGTGGACAGGCGCACCCCGGATCGGGGGCACCGCCGTGGCTCTCACCTCGCACCGCTACGACCAGGACGAAGTGGCGTCGACGCTGGCCAGCGTCGGCGGCCCCGAGTTCATGCGCTTCGCGCAATCCAGTGGCGTGCAGACCCGCAGCCTGGCGCTACCGCTGTCCCGGTACCCGGTGCTCAGCGGTTTCACCGAGGCCAACGACACCTACATCCGCGTCGCGGTCGACCTCGGCGAACGCGCCGTGCGGTCGGCGCTGGAAGCCGCGCACGTGGCGCCGCACGAGGTGGACGCCATCGTGATGGTGTCCTCCACCGGCGTGGCGGTGCCGACCGTCGACGCCCGCGTGGCGTCGCGGATCGGGCTGCGACCGGACGTCAAACGCATCCCGCTGTTCGGGCTGGGCTGTGTGGCCGGCGCCGCGGGGATGGCCCGCGTCCACGATTACCTGCGCGGCTTCCCGTCCGACGTCGCGGTGCTGCTGTCGGTCGAACTGTGCTCGTTGACGCTGCAGCGTGACGACACGTCGATCCCGGCGCTGATCGGCGCGTGCCTGTTCGGCGACGGCGCGGCCGCCGTCGTCGTCACCGGCGCCGACCGGGTTCCGGCGTCGCCGACGAGCCCCCGCGGCCCCGCGGTCCTGGCCACCCGCAGCCGGCTGTTCCCCGACACCATCGACGTGATGGGCTGGAACGTGAGCTCGGCCGGTTTCGGGCTGGTGATGTCGCGCGACGTCCCGCACATGGCCGACAACTATCTGCGCGACGAGGTCGACCGTTTCCTGGGCGATCACGGGCTCACGGTCGGCGACATCTCGACGTGGATCTGCCACCCCGGCGGCCCCAAGGTGATCGACGCGATCGACCGGGCGATCGCACTGCCGCCGGAAGCCAACGCGCACAGCCGGAACTCGTTGCGGGAGAACGGGAACTTCTCGTCGGCGTCGGTGCTCGACGTGCTCGACCGCACGCTCGCGACGCCGCCGGAACCCGGATCCCTCGGGGTGCTGCTGGCGATGGGCCCGGGATTCAGCTTCGAGCTGATCCTGCTGGGCTGGTAGGGGGCATCATGTACTACCTGTTCATCCTCGCGATCGGCGTCGAGCGGCTGATCGAACTGGTGGTCTCACGACGCCACACGCGATGGTCGATTGCCAACGGCGGCAAGGAGTTCGGCCAAGGTCATTACCCGGTGATGGTCACCATGCACACGCTGCTGCTGGTGTCGTGCGTGGTCGAGGTGGCCGCCGCGCACCGGCCGTTCATCCCGCTGCTGGGCTGGCCGATGGTGGCGCTGGTGTGTGCCAGCACCGTCGTCCGGTGGTGGTGCGTGGCGATCCTGGGCAACCACTGGAACCCGCGGCTCATCGTGATCCCCGATGCCCCGCTGGTGCGTCGCGGCCCGTATCGCGTTCTGCACCACCCGAATTACACCGCGGTGGCGGTCGAGGTCGCCGCACTGCCGCTGGTGCATTCGGCGTGGCTGACGACGATCGTGTTCAGCGTCGCCAACGCGCTGGTGCTCAATGTCCGGATTCGAGCGGAGAACGCGGCGCTGGGTTATGCGTGACGACGGTGGCGCGCAACGCGAATGCCAGGATCGCGGTGGTCGCCACCAGCCCGCCGGCCTCCAGCCAGCCGATCCAGTCGCCGGCACCGTGATGCGGGTCGATGAGGTGGCTGATCGAGTGCAGCGCCCAGTGCACCGTCGCGAACGCCAATGCCGGCACCCGCCACGTCGGGCGCCGCACCGCGGCGAGCAGCAGTAGCCCCTGCGGGATCTCGAACGTCGCGTTGTCGAAGATGTAGTGGTCGTTGCGCACCCCGAACGTGCCGAGCGTGTCGAAGAACGCGCCGGGCGCGAACAACATGAACAGCCCGACGCCGAGGGCGTACACCCCGAACACGATCAGCGTCACCTCGACGAACCGGGTGGGCGTGCGGGCCGGCGTCATGGTCATGGCGTCACGGTAGTTCGCGCGACGGCACAAGTCAGGAACCAATTCGGCACCGAGATCGGGTGCCAATCGAGCGGTGGCGGAGGGATTTGAACCCCCGGACGGTGTTAGCCGTCTCTCGCTTTCAAGGCGAGTGCATTAGGCCGCTCTGCCACGCCACCGCCGACAAGCGTAGCGGCCGGCGCCGCGAACTCAGACGCGGCCGAGCTTGGCGTTGTTGCTGCCGGTCTTGAGCGCCGCGCTGATCCGGCGGCAGTTCTCCCCCATCGCCGCCACCTGCGGACGCGACAGCCGGCCGAGGAAGTGCGCGCGTACGCCCTCGCCGTAGGTGGCCATCGCCTCGCGCACCGCCGTCCTGCCCTCGTCGGTGATGCTGGCCAGCACGCCGCGCCCGTCGTCCGGGCTGGCGCCGCGCCGGACCAGCCCCTGCAACTCCAGGCGCCGGATCTGCCGGGTCACCCGGCTTGGCAGCGACATCAGCCCTTCGGCCAGGTCACCCATCCGCGCCGCCCCCGTCGCGGACTTGTCCAGCATGTCGAGCAGCCGCACATCGTTCAGCGTCAGATGGTGCGTGTCGACCAGCGTTCTGTTCAGCGTGGCGTAGAGCCGTAGCGCCGAGTCCAAAAAATTTTGCCAAGACCGTTGCTCAGCGATATCCAGTCCCGGCATATCACTGGCGGTACGCCCCGCGATCATCCCCTCCATGCGGTCATAGTAAACACCGCCGGCATTGCTGGTAAGGGAATCGCCCGACTGTTTTTGCAGGATAGTAGCGTTGTTTGAATGCATGCGATTGTGGCCAGCCCGGAAACAGGACTGACCTGGACCGAGATTCCCGACGTCTCGCCCGCTGCCGGCGAACTGCTCGTCAAGGTCGCCGCGGCCGGGATCAACCGCGCCGACCTGTTGCAAGCGGCAGGAAACTACCCGCCCCCGCCCGGTGCCAGCGACATCCTCGGGCTCGAGGTGTCGGGCACGGTCGCGGCCGTCGGCGCCGACGTCACCGGGTGGACCGAGGGGCAGCCGGTCTGCGCCCTGCTCGCCGGCGGCGGATACGCCGAGTACGTCGTGGTGCCCGCCGGCCAGGTGCTGCCGGTGCCCGACACTGTCGGCCTGCACGAGGCCGCGGGCCTTCCCGAGGTCGCCTGCACGGTGTGGTCCAACGTCGTGATGACCGCGGGCTTGACCGCCGGACACCTACTGCTGGTGCACGGCGGCGCCAGCGGCATCGGCACCCACGCGATCCAGGTCGGCCGCGCGCTCGGCGCCCGGGTGGCCGTGACGGCCGGTTCGGCCAACAAGCTCGACCTGTGCGCCGAACTGGGCGCCGAGGTGCTGATCAACTACCGCGACGACGACTTCGTCGAGCGGGTGAGCGCCGAGGGCGGCGCCGACGTGATCCTCGACATCATGGGGGCGGCCTACCTCGCCCGCAACGTCGACGCGCTCGCCGCCGACGGGCGTCTGGTCATCATCGGCATGCAGGGCGGCGTCAAGGGTGAACTCAACATCGGCAAGCTGCTCGGCAAGCGCGCCGGGGTGATCGCCACCGCGCTGCGCGCACGCCCGGTCGACGGGCCGGCAGGCAAGAGCGAGATCGTCGCCGCGGTGCGCGACAACGTCTGGCCGATGGTGGAGCGCGGGGAGGTCCGCCCGATCATCGGCGCCGAGTTCGGGATCGAGCAGGCCGGCGCCGCCCACGAGCTGCTGCAGTCGGGCGAGGTGTCAGGCAAAGTGCTTCTGCGCGTGAGTGATTGAGCTCAACCGAGCGAGGCGAGCGCGCGCACCAGCTGATCGACCTCGGCGGTCGTGGTGTAGTGCGCCAACCCGACGGTCACCGCGCCGCCGATGTCGTTGACGCCGATCACGTCGAGCACCCGCGAACTGGCGTTGGAGATCGCCAGAATTCCGTTGTCGGCCAACCGCTGCACGACGCGATCGGCGGGGACGTCGCTGACCGCGAAGCTCAGCACCGGGATGCGCGCCTCGGGGGTGCCGATGACCATCACCGCCGACAGCGAGCGCAGCGACATGAGCAGATAGTCGAACAACCGGTTCATGTACGAGCTCGCCGATTGCATGGACACCGCGAGCCGTTCCCGGCGGGTGCCGCCGGCCGCCTCGTCCAGCGACGCCAGGTACTCGATGCTGGCGACGACGCCGGCCAGCAGCCCGAACTGGTGCGCGCCCACCTCCAGGCGCGCCGGGCCCGTCGCGTACGGGTTGAGCGACACCGCGCTGAACGAGTCGATGACCGCCGGGTCCCGGAAGATCAGCGCGCCGATCGGCGGCCCGCCCCAGGCCAGGGCGTTGACCGCGACCACGTCCGCGTCGATCTCGTCGATGTCGATGAGCTGGTACGGCGCGGCCGCGGAATGGTCGACGACGACCAGCGCGCCCTGGTCGTGCGCGAGTTTGGTGACCGCGCGCAGGTCGGTCATGGTGCCCAGCGTCGCCGACGCCGACGTGATCGCGACCAGCCGGGTGGGCCGGGTGACCAGGCTTTCCCACTGCCAGGCGGGCAGCTCACCGGTCTCGATGTCGACCTCGGCCCACTTCACCTTGGCGCCATAGCGATTGGCCGCGCGCAGCCACGGCGCGATGTTGGCCTCGTCGTCGAGTCGGGTCACCACGACCTCGTAGCCGAGCCCGACCCGCGACGAGGACGCGTCGGCCAGCGACGTCAGCAGGATCGAGCGGTCGGCGCCGAGCACCACGCCGCGCGGGTCGGCGTTGACGAGGTCGGCCACCGCCTGCCGGGCGGCGGCCAGCACGGCGGCGCTGCGTTGGGCGGACGGGTGCGGTCCGACGGGCGTCGGCATCGAGCCCCGGAACGCGGTGGACACGGCGCGGCCGACGGCGTCGGGCAGCAGCATGCCGTTCTGGGCGTCGAACCGTACCCAGCCGTCGCCCAGCGACGGGTGCAACCCTCGCACCCGGGCGACGTCGTACGCCATGCCTGCCAACCTTCGAGCGTCCGTGAAATGCACAAACCGATTCGGCACTGGCCGAACGTCGGCGCGACCCGCCGGTCCTGACGGGGTCCACTGGGCAGCCATACTAGTCCAGTGGGCTTCGGGAACGGAGTGCTGATCGTCCGTCGTTGCTGGCGCTCCCGCGGTGGGCCCGAGCAGGTGGCTGTGGGCAGTACGGCAAGGTCGCGGACTAGTGTCGCTAGATGGTTTGCGGCCGTCGGCGAGGAAGCACGGAATCCACGCCGGGCGGCGGCGTCAGATGGAAATCAGAGGGAACACGGGACACATGACCGACGACGACAACATCGAGATCATCAGCCGTGACGCCGACGACGGCGACCAGGAGACCGACGGCAAGTCGCTGACCGACCTGGTCGAGCAGCCCGCGAAGGTGATGCGGATCGGCACGATGATCAAGCAGCTGCTCGAGGAGGTGCGGGCGGCACCGCTGGACGACGCCAGCCGCAACCGGCTGCGCGAGATCCATCGCACGTCCATCTCCGAGCTCGAGGACGGGCTGGCGCCGGAGCTGCGCGAGGAGCTGGAACGGCTCACCCTGCCGTTCACCGAGGAGGGCGTGCCGTCGGACGCGGAGCTGCGCATCGCCCAGGCGCAGCTCGTGGGTTGGCTCGAGGGCCTGTTCCACGGCATCCAGACCGCGCTGTTCGCTCAGCAGATGGCCGCCCGCCAGCAGCTCGAGCAGATGCGCGGACAAGGTGCGCTGCCGCCGGGGGTCGCGGTGCGTGGCGGCCCGGCGCAGCCGGGAACCGGCCAGTACCTGTAGGCGCACACGTTGGTCCCACACATCGAGACGCGCAACGCGTGGGTGGAGTTTCCGATCTTCGACGCGAAGTCGCGTTCGCTGAAGAAGGCGTTCCTCGGCAAGGCCGGCGGCGCGATCGGCCGCAACGAGTCCAACGTCGTGGTCATCGAGGCGCTGCGCGACATCACCATGAAGCTCGAACATGGCGACCGGGTGGGGTTGGTCGGCCACAACGGCGCGGGTAAGTCGACGCTGCTGCGGCTGCTGTCGGGGATCTACGAGCCCACCCGCGGCGTCGCCACCGTGACCGGCCGGGTGGCGCCCGTGTTCGATCTGGGTGTCGGGATGGACCCGGAGATCTCCGGCTTCGAAAACATCATCATCCGCGGGCTGTTCCTCGGGCAGACGCGCAAGCAGATGCTGGCCAAGGTCGACGAGATCGCGGAGTTCACTGAGCTCGGCGACTACCTGTCCATGCCGCTGCGCACGTACTCCACCGGCATGCGGGTGCGCCTGGCGATGGGAGTGGTCACCAGCATCGACCCGGAGATCCTGCTGCTCGACGAGGGGATCGGCGCGGTGGACGCCGAATTCCTCAAGAAGGCGCAGTCGCGGCTGGCCAGCCTGGTCGAGCGCTCCGGGATCCTGGTGTTCGCTAGCCACTCCAACGAGTTCCTGGCCCGGCTGTGCAACACCGCGATGTGGATCGACCACGGCACGATCAAGATGCAGGGCGAGATCGAGGACGTCGTGCGCGCGTATGAGGGTGAGGACGCCGCCCGCCACGTCCGCGAGGTCCTCGACGAGACCCGTTCGGCATGACCGGGCACGTCTGCGCGGTGGTGGTCACCCACCGGCGACCCGACGAGCTGGCCAAGTCGCTGGAGGCGGTGTCGGCGCAGACCCGCGCCCCCGACCACCTGATCGTCGTCGACAACGACAACGATCAGCGCGTCGCCGACCTGGTCGCGGGCCAGCCGATCCCGACCACCTACCTCGGGTCGCGCCGGAACCTCGGCGGGGCAGGCGGTTTCGCGTTCGGGATGCTGCACGCGCTGGCGCTGGGTGCCGACTGGGTGTGGCTGGCCGACGACGACGGCAGGCCCGCCGACTCCGAGGTGCTCGGCACGCTGCTGGCCTGCGCGGCGCGGCACTCGCTGGCCGAGGTGTCCCCGATGGTCTGCGACATGGACGACCCCGGCCGGTTGGCGTTCCCGCTGCGGCGCGGCATCGCCTGGCGCCGGCGCGTCGACGAGCTGCGCACCGACCCCGGCCAGGACCTGCTGCCCGGAATCGCGTCGCTGTTCAACGGCGCGCTGTTCTCGGCCGCGACGCTGGAGGCGATCGGCGTGCCGGATCTGCGGCTGTTCGTGCGCGGCGACGAAACCGAACTGCATCGCCGGTTGGTGCGTTCCGGGCTGCCGTTCGGTACCTGCCTGGACGCGGTGTACCTGCATCCGCAGGGCGGCGACGAGTTCAAGCCGATCCTCGGCGGGCGCATGCACACGCAGTATCCGGACGACGCGAACAAGCGATTCTTCACCTACCGCAATCGCGGCTATCTGCTCTCGCAGCCGGGCCTGCGCCGGCTGCAGGCACAGGAGTGGGCGCGGTTCGGCTGGTTCTTCCTGGTGTCGCGGCGCGACCCCGCCGGTTTGATGGAGTGGGTCCGGCTGCGGCGCCTGGGCCGTAAGGAGAGGTTCGGGAGGCCCCGAAAGTGACGTTCACCGACGCCGCCGCGCAGTCGCGGACGATGAGCCGGGCGTGGGGCGACCTCGTCGCCGGTTTCGGCAGGCGCGAGCTGTGGCTGCACCTGGGCTGGCAGGACATCAAGCAGCGCTACCGCCGCTCGGTGCTCGGCCCGTTCTGGATCACGATCGCGACCGGCGCCACCGCGGTCGCGATGGGGCTGCTGTATTCGAAGCTGTTCAAACTCGAACTGTCCGAACATCTTCCGTACGTCACGCTCGGCCTTATCGTGTGGAACCTGATCAACGCGTCGATCCTGGAAGGCGCCGACGTGTTCGTCGCCAACGAGGGGCTGATCAAGCAGCTGCCGACCCCGCTGTCGGTGCACGTGTACCGGCTCGTGTGGCGGCAGATGCTGCTGTTCGCGCACAACATCATCATCTTCGTGATCATCGCGATCATCTATCCGAAGCCGTGGAAGTGGACCGACCTCGCGGTGATCCCGGCGCTGGCGTTGATCGTGCTCAACTGCGTGTGGGTGGCGCTGTGTTTCGGCATCCTGGCGACCCGCTACCGCGACATCAGCCCGCTGCTGGTCAGCCTGGTGCAGCTGCTGTTCTTCATGACGCCGATCATTTGGAACGAGTCGACGCTGCAGCAGCAGGGCGCGGCCCAGTACGCCAAGGTCGTCGAGCTCAACCCGCTGCTGCACTACCTCGACATCGTGCGGGCCCCGCTGCTCGGTGCCGACCAGGAGCTGCGGCACTGGGTGGTGGTCATCGTGTTGACGGTGATCGGGTGGATCCTCGCGGCGTTCGCCATGCGCCAGTACCGCGCCCGCGTCGCGTACTGGGTCTGAGCCGCGCCGAGCGGCCAGTTATCGCGCACTTTTCGCGCTGTGGCGGCGGATAACTGGACACTCGACGGAACCACCGCACTGCCGCGTAGCGTTATGCGGCTATGAGCATCCCGCCATATCAGCCGCCGTCGTCGACGCCGTCGGGTCCGGCAGGCACATTGACGTGCCCGAAGTGCGCAGGGTCGATGCGCACCTACGAGCGCAACGGCATCCACCTCGAGCAGTGCGACACCTGCCGGGGGATCTTCCTGGACTTCGGCGAGCTCGAGGCGCTGACGCAGATGGAGAACCGGTTCGTCCAGGCTCCGCCGCCGCCCCCGCAGCAGGGCGGCTACGGGTACGGCCCGGGCTGGGGGCATCGCGGCAACAAGCACTACCGCAAGCAGGGGTTCGGCCGGCTGTTCTTCTCCAGCTAGCCCATTCGCACGCACGCGGCGAGCAGCAGTTCGTCGTCGGGATGGTGGGCGGCGGCCTGCACGACGGCCGCGCGGGCGAACGGTTCGAGCACCGGCCACGGATCGCCGTCGGGTAGCGCGGGACCGTCGGCGCCGCGATAAGCGTCGAGGAATCGGTGCCAGTCGCCGTCGGGGATGAGGCCGGCGGCCCAGAATCCGGCCGGGCGGGCCAGATCCCAGGCCGGGTCGCCGACACCGAGGTCGTCGACGTCGATCAGCAGCCACGGCCCGTCGTCGCGGCGCCCGAGCTGGCCCAGGTGCCAGTCGCCGTGCACCAGCGTCATCGGGCGGTCGGGTGAGCCGGGCCGCCACACCGGATCGGGCAGTGTGGCGGCGGCCCGGCGGACGTCGGGATGTCCACCGCGCAGCGCGTCGACCGCGCGCCGCATCCGCTGCGGCCAGCCGTGAGCCGGCGCTCGCGGCGGCCGCGGTTCGCGGTGCAGCCGGGCCAGCAGCTGCCCGGCCTGCGCCCACGGCAGTGACTCGGGTTGTTGCGCAACGACTTTCACCAGCGGCCAGCGGGTGCGCCATCGGTCGCCGACACGCTCGGGAGCCGACAGCGGCGAGAGCAGACAGTCCGACCGGGCGGCGATGCCCAGCCGGACCGTCAGATCGTGCGGGTTGATACCCGGCCGGTGCAGTTTGTGGACGACGTCGTTGTCGACGACGATCTCCGCACCGGACCGGGTCTGCACACCTGAAACCTAGCGACGCGACGGCTGCAGTCGGGTGGTCGCGCCGTTTCGGTTCCAGGCCAGTCTCATGAGAGGGCTGCCCGCGGCGCCTGCCGGATCGTCACGTTGATGCGGTTCCACGCGTTGATCGTGACGGCCATCGCGATGACCTGCCCCAGCTCGCGGTCGGTGAACACCGCGGCCGCGCGGGCGTACACGTCGTCGGGCACGTGGCCGTCGTGCAGCTCGGTGATCGACTCGGTCAGCGCCAGCGCCGCGCGCTCGCGCTCGGTGAACACCTCGCCGGCCTCCTCCCAGGCCGCGATGAGGTCGAGCTTCTGCTCGTTGACGCCGTGCTTGCGGGCGTCGCGCAGGTGCATGTCGAGGCAGAACGCGCAGTGGTTGATCTGCGACGCGCGAATCTTGATCAGCTCGCCGAGTTCGACCTCGACGTCCTTGGCCGCCGCGGTGCTCAGCGCCAGCATCGCGTCGAGCAGTTCCGGTGACGACTTGTAGATCTTCAGGCGGTCGACGGTTTCGAGTGTCTGTGTCATGTCTTCGACGCTAGTGCGCAATGTCCCATCCGCATGGTTCAATCAGTCCATGGCTTCGTGGGCCAATCCGGGCAGCCGGGATCTGCACCTCGATCTGCGCGAGCGGATCACCCCCGGTGTGCGCGGCGCGCGGGAACTGCTGCTCACCGCGCTGCGCGACGCCGTCCGCAGCGGCAGGCTCGCGACCGGCACGGTGCTGCCGCCGTCGCGCAGCCTGGCCGCCGACCTCGGATTGGCCCGCAACACCGTCGCCGAGGCGTACGCCGAACTGGTCGCCGAGGGTTGGCTGGCCTCCCGGCAGGGCGCAGGCACGTGGGTGGTCAACAACGGCGGCGCCGCGGCCCCCGCCCGCTCGCGCGGGGTGCGGACGGCGCCGCGGCACAACCTGATGCCCGGCTCGCCCGACGTCGCCGAGTTCCCCCGCAACGAATGGGTGGCTTCGACGCGACGCGCGCTGGCCAACGCGCCGACCGAGGCGCTGCGGATGGGCGATGCGCGCGGGCGGCCCGAACTGCGCGAAGCCGTCGCCGAGTACCTAGGCCGCGTCCGCGGCGTGCGCACCTCGCCGGACGCGGTGGTCATCTGCGCGGGCACCCGGCACGGCGTCGAACTGCTGGCGCGGGTCTTCGGTGCGGACCGGCCGATCGCTTTGGAAGCGTACGGGCTGTTCATCTTTCGCGACGCCATCGCCGCGCTGGGGATGTCGACGACGCCGATCGGCGTCGACGAGCACGGCGCGGTCATCGACGATCTCGACCGGGTCGACGTGCCCGCGGTGCTGCTCACCCCCGCCCACCACAGCCCGCTGGGCATGCCGCTGCACCCGTCGCGGCGCACCGCGGTCGTGGACTGGGCGCAGCGCACCAACGGGTACGTGATCGACGACGACTACGACGGCGAGTTCCGCTACGACCGCCAGCCGATCGGGGCGCTGCAGGCGCTGTGCCCCGACCGGGTGGCCTACCTCGGCTCGGCCAGCAAGAGCCTCTCGCCGGTGCTGCGGCTGGGCTGGATGGTGTTGCCCGCCAACCTCGTCGAGCCCGTGATCGCGGCCGCCGGCGATGCGCAGTTCTACGTCAACGGCATCGCCCAGCTCACGATGGCCGACTTCATCGCCAGCGGCAACTACGACAAGCACATCCGGCGGATGCGGCTGCGGTACCGGCGCCGCCGCGACACCCTCGTCGAGGCGTTGGGGCGCTTCGACATCGGCATCGGCGGCCTCAACGCGGGGCTGAACATGCTGCTGACCCTGCCCGACGGCGCCGAACCCGAGGTGGTGCAGCGGGCCGGCGAGGCAGGCGTTGCGCTGCAGGGCCTTTCGTTGATGCGCCACCCGCTGGCCGGACCCGACGTGCCGCAGCCCGACGGGGTGATCGTCGGTTTCGGCACGCCGCCCGAGCACGCGTTCAACGCCGCCGTCGAGGCGCTGTGCGACATCCTGGCCGCCAGCGGGCTGTAGGTCGCGCCACGTAAGCTGCCCGGGTGGCCGAGCCTCCCATGCAGCCCAGCTTGAGCCTGGGCACCCAGGTGTGGCGGTTCATCGTCACCGGCGGACTGTCGGCGGTCGTCGACTTCGGCCTCTACGTCGCGCTGCTCGCCGTCGGCCTGCACGTCAACCTCGCCAAGACGCTCAGCTTCATCGCAGGCACCACCACGGCGTACCTGATCAACCGCCGGTGGACCTTCCAGGCCCCGCCGAGCACCGCCCGGTTCATCGCCGTCTGCGCGCTCTACGCGGTCACCTACACCGTGCAGGTCGGCATCAACTACGTGTTCTACGTCGCCTGGGACGAGAAACCGTGGCGGGTTCCGGTCGCGTTCGTCATCGCCCAAGGCACCGCGACGGTGATCAACTTCATCGTTCAGCGCGCGGTGATCTTCCGGCTGCGCTGATCCGAGGCGCTCGGCGCTGCACGGTACCCTCGTCACGATGTCTGAGAACCTGCCGACGACCTCGCGTGCCCTGACCGGGTTCGGGCGCACCGCACCGTCGGTCGCACAGGTGCTGACCACCCCGGACGTCGAGCTGATCGCCCGGGCGGTCCGCGAAGCCGCCGACCGCAGCGCGGCCGGCCCGGCGTTCCTGCAGCGCGGCGTGCTCGCCCGCGGGCTCGGCCGGTCCTACGGCGACCAGGCGTGCAACGGCGGCGGTCTGGTCGTGGACATGACCGCGCTCAACCGGATCCACTCGATCAGCGCCGAGACCGCCGTGGCCGACGTCGACGCCGGCGTCAGCCTCGACCAGTTGATGAAGGCCGCGCTGCCGTTCGGCCTGTGGGTTCCGGTGCTGCCGGGCACCCGACAGGTCACCGTCGGCGGCGCGATCGCCTCCGACATCCACGGCAAGAACCACCACAGCGCAGGCAGCTTCGGCAACCACGTGCAGTCGATGGACCTGCTGATGGCCGACGGCGAGGTGCACACCCTCACCCCCGACGGCCCCGACGCCGAGCTGTTCTGGGCGACGGTCGGCGGCAACGGCCTCACCGGCATCGTGCTGCGCGCGCGAATCGCCATGACCCGCACCGAGACCGCGTACTTCATCGCCGACGGCGTGGCCACCGACAACCTCGACGAGACCGTCGCGGTGCACCTCGACGGCAGCGAGGACCGCTACACCTACTCCAGTGCCTGGTTCGACCTGATCAGCCCGCCGCCCAAACTCGGCAGGGCCTCGATCAGCCGCGGCAGCCTGGCGACGCTGGACCAGCTGCCGCCCAAGCTCGCCAAGAACCCGCTGAAATTCGATGCGCCGCAACTGCTCACGGTGCCGAACATCTTCCCGGTCAGCGCCATGAACAAGTTGTCGTTCATGGCGATCGGCGAGGTGTACTACCGGCTCGGCGGCACCTACAGCGGCAAGATCATGAACCTGTCACAGTTCTACCACATGCTGGACCTGGTCAGCGGCTGGAACAACGCTTACGGCCCAGCGGGTTTCGCGCAGCACCAGTTCCTCGTTCCGCCCGATGCGCTCGAGGAGTTCAAGGCGATCATCCGGTGGATCCAGACCAGGGGCCACTACTCGGCGCTCAACGTGTTCAAGTTGTTCGGGCCCGGAAACCGTGCGCCGCTGAGCTTCCCGATGGCCGGATGGAATGTCGCCATGGACTTCCCCAACAGGCCCGGTGTCAACGAGTTCCTCAACGAACTCGACGACCGGGTGATGGAGTTCGGCGGCCGCGTGTACACCGCCAAGGACTCGCGGGTGACCGCCGAGCGGTTCCACAAGATGTACCCCCGTATCGACGAATGGATCGCCGTGCGCCGCAAGGCCGACCCGAACGGCGTCTTCGCATCCGACATGGCCCGACGCTTGGAGTTGCTGTAGTGGTTCTCGACGCCGTAGGTAACCCCCAGACCATCCTGCTGCTCGGCGGCACCTCGGAGATCGGGCTGGCGATCTGTGCACGCTACCTGCGAAATGCGCAGGCGCGCATCGTGCTCGGCGACCTGCCCGACCACCCGCGCAAGGCGGATGCCATCGCGGAGATGACCGCGGCCAGCGCCAAGTCCGTGGAGTGGGTCGACTTCGACGGCACCGACACCGACAGCCACTCCGCCGTCATCGACACGGCCGCCGCGGGCGGTGACATCGACGTCGCGATCGTGGCGTTCGGCCTGCTCGGCAACGCCGAGGAGTTGTGGCAGAACCAGCGCAAGGCCGTGCAGATCGCCGAGGTCAACTACACCGCGGCCGTGTCGGTCGGCGTCCTGCTCGGCGAGAAGATGCGCGCGCAGGGCTTCGGCCAGATCATCGCGATGAGTTCGGCCGCTGGTGAGCGGGTGCGACGGTCCAACTTCGTCTACGGCTCCACCAAGGCCGGGCTCGACGGTTTTTACCTGGGCCTGGGAGAAGCGCTGCGCGAGTATGGAGTTCGGGTGCTGGTCATCCGGCCGGGTCAGGTGCGGACCACCACCACGATCGAGCACTGGAAGGCGACCGGCACCAAGGAGGCGCCGTTCACCGTCGACAAGGACTACGTCGCGGAGTTGGCGGTCACCTCGGCGGCCAAGGGTAAGGACCTGGTGTGGGCGCCCGGCACATTCCGTTACGTGATGATGGTGCTGCGCCACATCCCGCGCCCGATCTTCCGCAAGCTGCCGATCTGATGCGTTCGGCGCTGCCGGCGAAGGTGGCCGGTCAGATGGTGGCCGCCGTCGCTGTCGCCGTCGTGATCGCGACCGTGTCGCTGGCCGCGATCGCGCGCGTCGAGTGGCCGGCCTACAACTCGTCGAACCAGCTGCACGCACTGACCACCGTCGGCCAGGTCGCCTGCCTGGCAGGCGTTCTGGCGAGTGGGCTGATCTGGCGCCGCGGCAGGCGGCTGCTCGCGCAGGCCGCCGCGACCGTGTTCCTGGCCGCGTTCGCGGTGGTGACGCTGGCGATGCCGCTCGGCGCGACGAAGCTGTACCTGTACGGCATCTCGGTCGACCAGCAGTTCCGCACCGAGTATCTGACCCGGCTGGCTGATTCGCCTGCGCTGCACGACATGACCTACCTGGGGCTGCCGCCGTTCTACCCGCCCGGCTGGTTCTGGATCGGCGGCCGGCTCGCGGCGTTGACCGGAACACCGGCCTGGGAGATGTTCAAACCGTGGGCCATCATCTCGATCACGGCCGCGGTGGTCGTCGGATTCGTGTTGTGGGCGGCCATGATCCGGTTCGAGTACGCGCTGGTGGTGTCGACGGCCACCACCGCCGCGACGCTGGCCTACTCCCCGGCCGAACCCTACGCCGCGATCATCGCCGTGCTGCTGCCGCCGGTGTTCGTGCTGGCATGGTCGGGCCTGCGCGGCGGTGGCCGGGTGGTGGGCGGGAAGGCGCACAGCACGGGCGGCTGGGCGGCGGTCATCGGGACCGGGTTGTTCCTCGGCGTCGCCGCGCTGTTCTACACGCTGCTGCTGGCGTACGCGGCGTTCACGCTGGCGATCATGGCGGTCCTGCTGGCCGCCGCGCGCAGGCAGCTCGGCCCGCTGCTGCGGCTGGCCGTCATCGCGGTGATCTCGGTGGCCATGTGGCTGGTGGGCCTGGGCCCGTGGCTGCTGGCCGCCGCCAGGGGTCAGCCCGCCGATTCCGGCACCGCGCAGCACTACCTGCCCTCGGACGGCGCGCAGCTGGAGTTCCCGATGCTGCACCCGACGCTGCTCGGCGCGCTGTGCATGCTGGGCACGCTGTGGCTGGTCTGGCGGGCGAGGTCCTCGACGCGGGGCGGCGCGCTGGCGATCGCGGTGCTGGCCGTCTACGCCTGGTCGCTGCTGTCGATGCTGACCACGCTGCTGGGCACCACGCTGCTGTCGTTCCGGCTCAATCCGACGCTGACGATCCTCCTGACCGCCGCGGGCGCCTTCGGGTTCATCGACGTGACGCGGGCGGTGGCGGCCCGGGTCAAGGCGGAGAACGCGCGGCGGGTGGTGGCCGTCGCCGCGACGCTGGGCGCCGTCGGCGCGCTGACCTACAGCCAGGACATCCCCGACGTGCTGCGCTCGGACATCGTCGTCGCCTACACCGACACCGACGGCTACGGCCAGCGCGCCGACCGCCGCCCGCCGGGCGCGGAGCGCTACTACCGCGAGATCGACGCCAGGATCACCGAGGTGACGGGCCGGCCGCGCAACGAAACCGTCGTGCTGACCGCCGACTACAGCTTCCTGTCGTACTACCCGTACTACGGCTTCCAGGGGCTGACGTCGCACTACGCCAACCCGCTCGCGCAGTTCGACAAGCGCGCCGACGCGATCGAGAGCTGGGCCACGCTGACCGAGGCCGACCAGTTCGTCGACGCGCTGGACAACCTGCAGTGGGCAGCGCCGACGGTGTTTCTGATGCGCCGCGGCGCCGACGACACCTACACCCTGCGGCTGGCCTCCGACGTCTATCCGAACCAGCCCAACGTGCGCCGCTACCACGTCGCACTCGACGAGGCACTGTTCGACGATCCCCGCTTCGAGGTGTCCAGCATCGGCCCGTTCGTGCTTGCCATCCGCAAGCCCAATTAAGATCGCACCCCGTGGTCGAACAAGCCGGCGTCGGGTCCAACCATCGGACCGCGCGGCTCATCGCCATCATCGCGGGACTGCTCGGCGCGCTGCTGGCAATCGCCACCCCACTGCTGCCCGTCACGCAGACGACCGCGCAGCTGAACTGGCCCCAGAACGGCGTGGTCGAGAGCGTCGACGCACCGCTGATCGGCTACGTCGCCACCGACCTCGAGATCAGCATCCCGTGCCGCGCGGTGGCCCCGCTGGCCGGCCCGGACGTGCGCGGGCGCACCGTGCTGCTGTCGACGGTGCCCAGACAGGCGCCCAAGGCCGTCGACCGCGGGCTGCTGATCGAGCGGGTCAACAACGACCTGCTGGTCATCGTGCGCAACACCCCGGTGGTCAGCGCACCGCTGAGCGCCGTGCTCAGCCCGCAGTGCCAGCGGCTGACGTTCACCGCACACGCCGACAAGGTCACCGGCGAGTTCGTCGGGCTCACCCAGGCCCAGGGCACCATCCCGAGCGAGGATCCGGGCGACCCGCTGCGCGGCGAGCGCGGCGGTTACGACTTCCGCCCGCAGATCGTCGGCGTCTTCACCGACCTGTCCGGGCCCGCGCCGCCCGGCATGCAGTTCTCGGCCACCCTCGACTCGCGCTACAGCACCTCGCCGACGCTGCTGAAGACACTCGCGATGATCATCGGGGTGGCGATGACGATCGTCGCGCTGGGCGCACTGCACGTGCTCGACACCGCCGACGGCCGCCGCGTCAAGCGGTTCCTGCCGCCGCGCTGGTGGTCGGTGCGCCCCCTCGACGGTGTGGTGACCGCGGTGCTGGTGTGGTGGCACTTCGTCGGCGCGAACACCGCCGACGACGGCTACATCCTGACCATGGCGCGCGTCTCCGAGCACGCCGGCTACATGGCCAACTACTACCGCTGGTTCGGCACCCCCGAGGCGCCGTTCGGCTGGTACTACGACCTGTTGGCGCTGTGGGCCCACGTCAGCACCACCAGCGTGTGGATGCGGCTGCCGACGCTGCTGATGGCACTGACCTGCTGGTGGCTGATCAGCCGTGAGGTGATCCCGCGGCTGGGCCACGCCGTCAAGACCACGCCGGCGGCGGCATGGACGGCGGCCGGCCTGTTCCTGGCCTTCTGGCTGCCGCTCAACAACGGCCTGCGACCCGAGCCGATCATCGCGCTGGGCATCCTGCTCACCTGGTGCTCGGTCGAGCGCGGCGTGGCGACCAGCAGGCTGCTGCCGGTCGCCGTCGCGGTGATCATCGGCGCGCTGACGTTGTTCTCGGGACCGACCGGCATCGCCGCCGTCGGCGCGTTGCTCGTCGCCGTCGGGCCGCTGAAAACTATTGTTGCCGCCCATGTTTCGCGCTTCGGCTATCTGGCCCTGCTGGCGCCGATCCTGGCCGCGGCCACGGTCACCGTCATCCTGATCTTCCGGGACCAGACACTGACCGCCGAACTGCAGGCCAGCGCGTTCAAGTCGGCGGTGGGCCCGAGCCTGAGCTGGTTCGACGAGCACATCCGCTACGAACGGCTGTTCACGCTGAGCCCCGACGGTTCGGTCGCGCGGCGCTTCGCGGTGCTGACGCTGCTGCTGGCGCTGGCCGCCGCCGTGGCGATGGCGTTGCGCAAGTTCAAGATTCCGGGCACCGCCCTGGGCCCCAGCCGGCGCATCGTCGGCATCACGGTGATCTCGTTCCTGGCGATGATGTTCACGCCCACCAAGTGGACGCACCATTTCGGGGTGTTCGCCGGGCTGGCGGGTTCGCTCGGCGCGCTGGCCGCGGTGGCCGTCACGACGGCCGCGATGCGCTCGCGCCGCAACCGGTCGGTGTTCGGCGCGGCGGTGCTGTTCACCATGGCGCTGTCGTTCGCGACGGTCAACGGCTGGTGGTACGTCTCGAACTTCGGTGTGCCGTGGTCGAATGCGATGCCGGAATGGAAGTTCGGCTTCTCCACCATCCTGCTGGGCCTGGCCGTCCTCGCGCTGCTGGCGGCGGCGTGGTTCCACTTCTCCGGCCGCGACTCCTCACCGCCGGGTCCGCCGCGGCGCTGGCAGCGAATCATGCAGGCGCCGTTGGCGATTGCCACCTGGCTGGTGGTGATCTTCGAGGTGGTGTCGCTGACCCTGGCGATGGTCGACCAGTACCCGGCGTGGAGCGTCGGGCGGTCCAATCTCGAGGCGCTGACCGGCAAGACCTGCGGCATGGCCGAAGACGTGCTCGTCGAGCAGGACCCGAACGCCGGCATGCTCACCCCGGTCGACACACCCGTCGGCGAGGCATTGGGCGCAGGCACCGCACGAGGATTCGGCCCCAACGGGATTCCCGCCGACGTCTCCGCGGACGAGTCGATGAGCGGCGAGGGCACGTCGACCAACTTCGCCGACTCCGACAACAACAACAACGAGGACCAGGCCGGCAACGGCGGCACCGAGGGCGGCACGATCGCCGGCGTCGGCGTCAACGGGTCGCGGGCCCGGCTGCCCTACGACCTCGACCCCGCGCGCACCCCGGTGATGGGCAGCTGGCGGCCCGGCACGCAGCAGCCCGCGCAGCTGCGGTCGGCGTGGTACCGGCTGCCCGAGGACCGCGACGCGGCCGGACCGCTGATCGTCGTGTCCGCGGCCGGCCGGTTCGACGCCGGCGAGGTGGTGCTGGAGTGGGCGACCGACGAGCAGGCCGCCGACGACGAGGCCGGCGGCGGGCTCGGGTTCGGTGACGTCGGCGCGTCGCCGGCCTGGCGCAATCTGCGTGCCGAACTGGCCGCGATCCCGCCCGACGCGACGCAGGTCCGGCTGGTCGCCGGCGACGACGACCTCGACCCGCAGCACTGGATCGCGCTGACCCCGCCGCGCATCCCGCAGCTACAGACCCTGCAGGACGTCGTCGGCTCCGACGACCCGGTGTTCCTGGACTGGCTGGTCGGGCTGGCGTTCCCGTGCCAGCGCCCGTACGGCCATCAGAACGGCGTCATCGAGGTGCCGAAGTGGCGCATCCTGCCGGACCGGTTCGGCGCCGAGGCCAACTCGCCGGTGATGGACTACCTGGGCGGCGGGCCGCTCGGCATCACCGAGCTGCTGGTGCGGGCCACCACGCTGCCCACCTATCTCAAGGACGACTGGTTCCGGGACTGGGGCTCGCTGCAGCAGCTGAGTCCCTGGTACCCCGACGCCACCCAGGCGCGGCTGGACCTCGGCACGGCCACCCGCAGCGGCCTGTGGAGCCCGGCGCCCCTGCGACTGTCCTGACGCCGTCGCGAATCGACGTATCCGTCAACGCCGAATCCTAGGGTTTTCCCCTAGTGCCGTCGCTCGGGACGTGACGGAGCATTGCTCGACAGCTCCGAAACCGTTGGGGGAGTAAGCGATGTCGAAGCCAGCGACCGACAGACGTCAGATGAGCGATGTGCTGGGGCGACTGGGATGGCTGTGCGCGACACATCCCTGGCGTGTCATCGCCGGGTGGATCGCCATCGTCGGTATCGGGTTCGGACTGGTCGCGACGATCGGCGGGTTGCCGGAGGACGACCTCGACGTGCCCGGAATGCCTGCCACGATCGGCAACGAGTTCCTCACCCGATCGTTTCCGGAGATGGCGGACACCAACGCCCGAGTGGTGGTGCACTCGCCGGATGGTGAGGTGCCGCCGGCTGAGTTGAATACGTTGCGCGTCCAGCTTGCTGACGTGCGCGGAGTGTCGATGGTGTCGCCGCCGCGGATGTCCGCCGACGGGCACACCGCACTGATCCAGCTCACCTACGACGTTCCCGCCGGGGCGTTTCGGGGATCCGAAGGCGTCGACGCCTTACGCGAGGCGGTCGCACCGATCGAGCGCGGCGGTCTTCAGGTCGAGTTCGGCGGGCAGGTGGCCGAGAACGTGAATTCCTTTGGGCTGGCGGGCGAACTGGTCGGCGTCGTGGCGGCGGTGTGCATCCTGCTGTTCGCGTTCGGTTCGATCGTCGCGGCCGGCCTTCCGGTCGCGACGGCCCTCATCGGCGTCGGCACCGGTTACGCGCTGGTGTTGATCCTGGCGGGGTTCACCAACGTCAGTACGAGCGCCCCGTCGATCGCAGCGATGGTCGGCGTCGGGGTGGGAATCGACTATGCCCTCCTGCTGGTGACCCGCTTCCGCGAGTACCTCCCGCACAGCTCAGGTGTTCCCGACGCCGCCGCGCGGGCCAACGGCTCGGCGGGAGTATCGGTCGTCTTCGCCGGAACGATGGTGCTGGTGTCGCTGCTTGCCCTGCGCCTCGGCGGCATCCCCCTGTTCGCGACGTACGGGTATGCCACCTTCTTCGTGGTCGGCGCGGTGATGCTCGCCTCGATCACCCTGGTACCGGCGCTGTGCGGGCTTGCGCGATGGGCCCAGGTCGTCACCAACCGGCCCGTGGCCTGGGGTATGGGGGCTCTGATCGTCCTGCTCTTGTGTGCGGCTCCGATGATCGACATGCGTACCTGGCCGCGTGACGCGGCGAGCCAGCCCACCTCGAACACTGTGCGCCGCGCCTACGACCTGGTCGCATCGAGTTTCGGTCCCGGCGCCAACGCCCCGTTCACGATCGGTGTGGACGCAACCCAGGTCAGCGACGATCAACTCCACCAGACGATCGCCGACCTGCGCTCCGCCGACGACGTTGTGCTCGTCTCCGAACCCCTGTTCAACGCCGATCGCACCGCATCGGTGTTCACCGTCGAGCCGGCCACCGCGCCGAGCGACGGTGCGACCGTAGACACCCTGCACCGCGTGCGTTATGCAGTGCCCGGCGGCATGTATGCCACGGGCATGACACCGTATTTCGCCGATGCCTCCGAACGCCTGGCGCAGCGGCTGTGGCTGGTGATCATCGTCGTCGTCGGACTGGCCGTCGCGCTGCTGACAATCGCGTTCCGAGCGCCGGTCGTAGCGCTCAAGGCCGCCGTGATGAACCTGCTCGCAGCCGCGGCAACCTTTGGGGTCCTGGTGGCGGTATTCCAATGGGGCTGGGGCGTTGGGCTGCTGGGATTGCCTGGGGCAGTGCCGATTTCGAGCTGGGTACCCATCCTGGTCTTCACCATGCTCTTCGGACTGTCGATGGACTACGAGGTGTTCATCCTGTCCCGGGTGCGCGAGGAATGGCTCGCGACGAAGGATCCGCGGCAGAGCGTGATCCGCGGCCTCGACTCGACAGCACGTGTGATCACCAGCGCGGCCTTGATCATGATCGCGGTGTTCCTGGGGTTCGCCGCCGACGGCGACATCACCGTGAAGATGATGGGGTTCGGGATGGCCGTGGCGGTCTTCATCGACGTCACCATCATCCGGATGATCCTGGTGCCTGCCACGATGGCGTTGCTCGGGCGGTTCAACTGGTGGCTACCGGGACGGCTCGACTCCCCGGCTGGGCTCCTCGCGGAAACCGGCACCGCCGAACGCCGAACGCCGGAGCGCGGGCTCGTCGACACTTCGCCGTAGGCGACACGGCTGTCGCGGCCGATCAGCCAGTTGCCGAGCGCCGCTCGGCGGATGCCGTCACAATTGCCCTGTGGGGTTGCTGTGAGCACCCGGGCGGGACTGAAGGAGCGGCAAGCGACCCTCGGAATTATCCGAGGAGTCGTCAATAACGCCGTCGCCGACCGGGACGAGCTCGCAAACCCACACACGCGTAGTCGACTACGCATGACGGCTCGCGAGATGTCGACCAAGGTCATCAGCAACGGAGAGGACATCCGATGCTGATGGGACGCGAAACCACGCTGGTCGAACGCCAAGAAGCCCTCGACGAACTCGGCAGAATCGTCAGTGACGCCGTCGATGGCCGCGGCGCGGTCGCAAACGTGCTCGGTCCCGCAGGCATCGGTAAGACCGCGCTGCTGGACACCCTCGCGTCGTCGTGTCCCGAAGCGCGGGTCTTACGGGCCCGATGTTCGCTGCTCGAACGCGACTACTCGTTCGGGACCGTCCGGCAGTTGCTTGCCGGCGCGCAGGCGATGCGCAAGCTCGCCGTCGACGACAAGCACATGACCGATCTCACCCGCTCGCCCGCATGGTTCGCCGACGAGCGGGTCATCGTGGAACGCGGACCGGGCCGAACCGTGGCGCTGCCCGGCGGTCCGTACCTCAAGTTCTACTCGGGCTGGTACGCGCGTGGGGACATCGGGCGCGACGACGCCCATGCCGCGTACCGGGACCGGCACGCAGAGCTCGTCGCGTCGGTGGCGGCGGACCTCGGACTTGCCCGTTATGTGCAGAACACCAACATCTACGAGCCGACCGTCGGGCCGCTGCTGAAGTCGGAACGCGGGACCGAACCGGACGGATTCGACGGTCTCGACGAATTCGTCTGGCTGCGTGACGATCTCATTCGTGCGCTCGCCACACCGCAGGGACGGAGGGCGGCCGAGGCGGTCGGGGAAAGCCAGGACGCTTTTGGTGACCGCGCGACGTCGCCGAGCTGGTTCGTCTTCGAACGACTGCTGTACTAGTGAAGATCATCGTCATCGGGGCCGGAATCGGCGGACTGTTCGCGGGGATCGCGTTGCGTGACGCCGGGTTCGATGTCATCGTCTACGAGCGCTGTCCGGAGCCACAACCCGGCGGAGCGGGTCTGACACTGTGGGCGAACGCGTTGAAGCTGTTCCGGCACTACGGGATGCTCGATGACATCCTGGCGCACGCAGGGACCTTCGAGCACAGTGAGTTTCGTACCGCCGCAGGACGGACCCTCGTCCGGGTTGCGCTCGCCGACTTGGTCGAACAGTTCGGATTGCCGACGGTGTGCGTCGGCCGCAACGTCGTATCCGATGTCTTGCTCGACCGTTTCGGCCACGAGAACGTGGTGTGGGCAACGGAGATGGTGCGCGCCGAGCAGGACGGTGACACGGTGTACGCGGAGTTCAGCGATGGACAACGCATTTCGGCTGATGTCTTGATCGGTGCCGACGGGATCCATTCCGCCGTGCGGCCGTCGGTGTGTCCGGGCAGCGCACCGCAGTACGACGGTCAAACCGTCTGGCGCGGGGTGACCGACGTCGACAGCCTGCCCGCGACGGCGTTCGTTTCCTTCGGCCGCGGGAGCCGCGCCGGATGGAGCCCGATGGGCGACGGGCGGGTGTACTGGTTCGGCGCCCGCTTTCAACCACCCGGCACACCCGATCGGTTCGGCAGTATGAAGGCCGACGCGCTGGCCGAGTTCGGGGATTGGGGTGACCCGCTCGGCAGGATCATCAGCGCGACACCCGAGGACGCGATCTCGCGCACCGACATCTACGCGGTGCCGCGGTTGCCGACATGGTCGAGCGGGCGCATCGCCCTGCTCGGCGACGCCGCACACGCGATGGCACCGCACATCGCGCAGGGGGCCTGCCTGGCCGTCGAGGACGCCACTGTCCTGGCGTTGCGACTGGCGGACGGACCCACACCCGAGGAGGCGTTGCGCCGCTACTCCGACGAACGGCAACCCCGTGCGGAGGAGCTGCGCGACGAGGCCGACAGGATCGGACGCCCGGCCGCGATGCGGGGGCCTGTGTCGTCGCGGCTGCGCAACGCTGTGCTGGCGTTGACTCCCGGTCGGATGCTGTTGGCGGGATTCGCGAAACCCGCTGCCTTCGAGATTGTTTGAGGCCCGGTGTCACCACACCGGGTGCTCACAGCCGGTACATCTCACGTGCCATGGAGGCCTGCTCGAGAAATTTGATGTGCTGGGGATAGTCCCGTCGGGGCTTCGGTGGCTTCGGGGTTCGCCGGGCGCGGAGGGCGGCCGCGGAGCCGAACAGCACCTCCTGCACCGTGATCAGAATCGGTTTGCGCGTTGCGTGCGCGTCCCCAAGTGCCGGCGTCGACGACGTTGTGCGGCTCTTGCCAATCAGACGCTTCTGAATAATTGTCACCGTTGTTCCCCCCACGATGGTTGTTTTGAGTTGCGTAGCAATCCTCAGTCACCGACGGGGTAACGGCACTAGGGGTAAACCCTAGAATCCGCGCTGTCGCGGGAACCAGATCAACCGGTTTCGATGACCGGCGTCACCGCGCCGACCCGAACCGCTGTGTCGCTGGTTGCGATGCTCAGCCCACGCCGGGCAGCCTGAGCCACGATCATGCGGTCGAAGGGATCGCGATGCTCCCAATTCAGCTGACCCGCAAAAGCGGCGTCCGCGGAATCGATCGGCAGATCGATCGCGGTCATCGCAGCGACCACCTCGCTCCAGCTGGCGAGCAGGCGAGTTCCGTCGAGTCGGCCGGAGCGGGTCTTGATGGCGATCTCCCACGCGGATACGGCCGAGACGTACAACTCGTTGGCGGGATCGTCCAGGAGTTCACGCGCTGACGGCCGAATCCGATCCGGATCAGATACCAACCACAGCAGTGCGTTCGTATCGAGCAGGATCGCCATCACGATCCGCCTTCCCACGCCGCGAGCTCATCTTTGGAAAGCGGCTCGTCGAAGTCGTCCGGAACGGCGAGGCCGGGCATCTGACCGAACTTTCGCGGGCGCGCAACGACCGGTGACAGCACCGCGACGGGGCGCCCGTGGTTCGTGATCGTGACCGATGCTCCGGTCTGCTCCACTTCGGCCAGCAGCGCGTTCAGCCGCGCCTTCGCCTCTGTACTGGTGACCGTCCTCATGACGCCTATCTTAGGAAGGTCTGACTAGTCTTACTAGTCAGATACTGACAGCTCCCACAGCAAGGTCCCGCATCAACGGCGCACTCATCGTCGTCGCCTACCATCGACCCTCGTGCCGAGCGACGACGATGAGCGGACCCGCCGGGTCGCCCGACTGATAGCCGTCGTCGCTGGCCTCGCGGGTGTGCTGCTGTGTGGACTGGTCCCGCTGCTGCCGGTCAAGCAGACCACCGCGACGATCCTGTGGCCCCAGGCGCCCACCCCGGACGGGTTCATCACCGACATCACCGCGCCGCTGGTGTCCGGCGCACCGCAGTCCCTCGACGTCTCGATCCCGTGCCAGGCGGTGGCGACACTGCCGGAGGACGGCGGGCTGGTGTTGTCGACGGTGCCGCCCGGCGGCATCGACGCCAGCCGCAACGGACTGTTCGTGCGCGCCACCTCCGACGTCGTCGTGGTGGCGTTCCGCGACTCGGTCGCCGCGGTCGCGCCACGGCCCGCCGTCGAGTCCGGCGCATGCAGCACGCTGCACGTCTGGGCCGACCCAGGTGCGGCGGGCGCTGACTTCATCGGGATCCCCGGCGCCGTCGGAACGCTGGCCGCCGAGAAGAAACCCCAGGTGGCCGGTGTCTTCACCGACCTGCGGATCCCCCCGCAGGAAGGCCTGTCGGCGCGCATCGACGTCGACACCCGATTCATCACCTCACCGACGGTGCTCAAGCTCGCGGCGATGGTGCTCGGCGTGGCGTGCGTCCTGGCGTCGGTGGTGGCACTGGCGCTGCTGGACCGCGCCGGCGGCCGCCGGGTGGCCAGATCGGGCCGCCGGTGGTGGCGCGTCGGGTTCTGGCACTGGGCCGCCGACGTCGGCGTCGTCGGGACCCTGCTGCTGTGGCATCTGATCGGCGCGCTGTCCTCCGACGACGGCTACAACCTCACCATCGCGCGAGTGTCGGCCGACGCCGGCTACACCGCCAACTACTACCGCTTCTTCGGCGCCACCGAGGCGCCGTTCGACTGGTACCAGTCCGTGCTGGCGACGCTGGCATCCGTCAGCACCGCCAGCGTCTGGATGCGGCTGCCCGCGACGGCGGCCGCGATCGGCGCCTGGCTCATCGTCAGCCGATGCGTGCTGCCGCGACTCGGCGGGCGGCTGGCCGCCAACCGGGTGACCGTGTGGACGGGCGGAGCGGTGTTCCTGGCCGCGTGGCTGCCGTTCAACAACGGCCTGCGGCCCGAACCGCTGATCGCGTTCGGCGCCGTCGCGGTGTGGGTGCTCGTCGAGAACGCCGTCGCCACCCGGCGGGTGTGGCCGGCCGCGGTGGCCGTCATGGTCGCGGTGTTCGCGGTGACACTGGCCCCGCAGGGCCTGATCGCGGTGGCCCCGCTGCTCGTCGGGTCCCGCGCGATCGTGCGCACCATCCGGGCGCGCCGGCCGGTCGACGGGGTGCTGGCCCCACTGGCGGCGCTGCTGGCGTCGCTGTCGCTGATCTTCGTCGTGGTGTTCCGAGACCAGACGCTGGCCACTGTCGCCGAGTCCGCGCGCATCAAGTACGTCGTCGGCCCGACTATCGCGTGGTACCAGGACTTCCTGCGGTACTACTTCCTCACCGTCGAGGACAGCGTCGACTCGTCGCTGACCCGGCGGTTCGCGGTGCTGGCGCTGCTGCTGTGCCTGTTCGTGATGCTGACGGTGCTGTTGCGCCGCGGCGGCGTCGCGGGCATGGCGCGCGGGCCGGTGTGGCGGTTGATCGGCTCGACGGCGATCGGCCTGCTGCTGCTGACCTTCACCCCGACCAAATGGGCGGTGCAGTTCGGCGCGTTCGCCGGGCTGGCCGGCGCCCTCGGCGCGGTGACGGCGTTCGCGTTCGCCCGCGTCGGCCTGCACAGCCGCCGCAACCTCACGCTGTACGTCACCGCGCTGCTGTTCGTCCTGGCTTGGGCCACTTCGGGTATCAACGGCTGGTTCTACGTCGGCAACTACGGCGTGCCGTGGTTCGACAAACAACCGGTCATCGCGGGCATCCCGGTGACGGGCATCTTCCTGGTGCTGGCGATCGCTTCGGGCCTGCTCGCTGGTTGGCTGCACTTCCGGATGGACTACGCGGGCCACACCCAGGTCGCCGACACCCGCCGCAACCGGGTGCTGGCGTCGACCCCGCTTCTGGTGGTGGCGACGATCATGGTGGTGCTCGAGGTCGGCTCGATGGCCAAGGGCGCCGTGCAGCGCTATCCCGTCTACACCACCGCCAAGGCCAACGTGTCGGCGCTGAAGTCCGGGCTTTCGGAGACCAGCTGCGCGATGGCCGACGACGTGCTCGTCGAGCCGGACACGAATGCCGGTCTGCTGCAACCTGTTCCGGGTCAGCGGTTCGGCGAGTACGGGCCGCTCGGCGGTGAGGACCCGGTGGGCTTCACCCCCAACGGCGTCAGCGACACCCTCGAACCGCCCGAACCGATCACCGCCAACCCGGGGACGGTGAACTCCGACGGCTCGCCCAACGAACCCAACATCGGCATCGGCTTCGCCGCGGGCACCGGGGGCGGGTACGGGCCCGTCGGGGTGAACGGGTCGCGGGTGTTCCTGCCGTTCGGCCTCGATCCCGACCGGGTGCCGGTGATGGGCAGCTACGACGAGAACACCCTTGCGGCCAAGGTGACTTCGGCGTGGTACCAGCTTCCGCCCCGCTCTCCGGACCGTCCGCTGGTGACGGTCGCTGCGGCAGGCGCGATCTGGTTCTACGAGGAGGACGGCTCGTTCAACTACGGGCAGTCGCTGAAACTGCAGTGGGGTGTGCACGGGCCCGACGGCCGCTACACGCCGCTGGCCGAGGTGCAGCCGATCGACATTGGGCCGGGTCCGCAGAAGGCTTGGCGCAACCTGCGTTTCCCACTGGAGTGGGCGCCGCCGGAGGCCAACGTCGCGCGCATCGTCGCCGACGACCCGAACCTGTCCGAAGACCAGTGGTTCGCGTTCACCCCGCCGCGGGTGCCGGTGCTGCAGACCGCCCAGCAGTTCCTCGGGTCGCAGACGCCGGTGCTGATGGACATCGCGACGGCCGCGAACTTCCCGTGCCAGCGGCCGTTCGCCGAACACCTCGGGGTGGCCGAACTTCCGCAGTACCGCATCCTTCCGAATCTCAAGCAGGTGGTGGTGTCGTCGAACCAGTGGCAATCGGCTCAGGACGGGGGTCCGTTCCTGTTCATCCAGGCGCTGTTGCGCACGGCCACCGTGCCGACGTATCTGCGCGGCGACTGGTACCGCGACTGGGGTTCGATCGAGCGCTATGACCGCGTCGTGCCCGCCTCGCAGGCGCCCGAGGCCGTGATCGAGCAGGGCACCGCCCGGGTGTTCGGGTGGAGCCGTAACGGACCGATCAGGGCGCTGCCATGACCACGACACGGACATCGGGTTCGGACGTGCGGGTCGCGCGCTGGGTGGCCGCGATCGCCGGGCTGCTGGGCTTCGTGCTGTCGGTGGCGACACCGCTGCTGCCGGTCGAGCAGACCACCGCGACGCTGAACTGGCCGCAGGAAGGGCAGCTGAACAGCGTCACCGCGCCGCTGATCACGCAAACCCCGGTGACGATGTCGGTCACGGTGCCGTGCGACGTGGTGCGCTCGCTGCCCCCGCGCGGCGGCGTGGTGCTGGGCACGGCGCCGAAGGACGGCAAACAGGCTGCGCTGCAAGCGCTTTTCGTCACCGTGGGCCCGCAACGCGTCGACATCACCGACCGCAACGTGGTGGTGGCCAGTGTGCCGCGCGCGCGGGTGGCGTCTCCCGAGTGTCAGCGCATCGAGATCACGTCGTCGGAGGAGGGTACGTTCGCCACGTTCGTCGGGCTGACGAAGCCCGACGGCTCAGCGCAGTACAGCGGCTTTCCGGATCCGAACCTGCGCCCGGCGATCGTCGGTGTGTTCACCGACCTGACCGGACCGGCGCCGCCGGGGCTGAGCTTGTCGGCGCAGATCGACACCCGGTTCACCACCGAACCGACGCCGGTGAAGCTGGCCGCGATGCTGCTGGCGATCGTCTCGACGGTGGTCGCGCTGCTGGCGCTGTGGCGGCTGGACCGCATGGACGGCAGGCGGATGCGCCGCTGGATCCCGCAGCGGTGGCGCACCTTCACCGTGACCGACGTGGCCGTGGTCGGCGGGTTCGCGGTGTGGCATGTCATCGGCGCGAACTCGTCGGACGACGGCTACATCCTCGGCATGGCCCGCGTCGCCGGGCACGCCGGGTACATGTCGAACTACTTCCGCTGGTTCGGCAGCCCCGAGGACCCGTTCGGCTGGTACTACAACGTGCTGGCGATGATGACCAGCGTCAGCGACGCCAGCATCTGGATGCGGCTGCCGGACCTTATCTGCGGAATCCTCTGCTGGCTGTTGCTGTCTCGCGAGGTGTTGCCGCGGCTGGGTCCGGCAGTCGCGGCAAGCAAGCCTGCGCTGTGGGCGGCCGGCCTGGTGCTGCTGGCGGCGTGGATGCCGTTCAACAACGGCCTGCGCCCGGAGGGTCAGATCGCCACCGGCGCGCTGATCACCTACGTGCTGATCGAGCGGGCCATCACCTCCGGACGGCTCACCCCGGCCGCATTCGCGATCATCACTGCCGCGTTCACGCTGGGCATCCAGCCGACCGGGCTGATCGCAGTGGCCGCGCTGGTGGCCGGCGGCCGCCCGCTGCTGCGCATCCTGGTGCGGCGCCGCCGCGTGGTCGGCGTCTGGCCGCTGCTGCTGCCGCTGCTCGCTGCGGGCACGGTGATCCTGACCGTCGTCTTCTTCGACCAGACCATCGCGACGGTGTTGGAGGCCACCAGGATTCGCACCGACATCGGCCCGAACCAGGAGTGGTACACCGAGAACCTGCGGTACTACTACCTGATCCTGCCGACCGTCGACGGATCGCTGTCGCGGCGGTTCGGGTTCCTGATCACCGCGCTGTCGCTGTTCGTGTCGATGTTCATCATGCTGCGGCGCGGGCGGGTGCCCGGCGTCGCGCGCGGTCCGGCGTGGCGGTTGATGGGCATCATCTTGGGCACGGTGTTCTTCCTGATGTTCACCCCGACGAAGTGGGTGCACCACTTCGGGCTGTTCGCCGCCGTGGGCGCGGCGATGGCGGCGCTGGCCACCGTGCTGGTGTCACCCGCGGTGCTGAAGTGGTCCCGCAACAGGATGGCGTTCCTGGCCGCGGTGCTGTTCGTGGTCGCGTTGTGCTTCGCCACCACCAACGGCTGGTGGTATGTGTCGAGCTTCGGCGTGCCGTTCAACAACGACATGCCTGAGCTGGGCGGAATCACAATCAGCACAGTCTTTTTCGCGCTGTTCGCGATCGCGGCGCTGTGGGCCGCGTGGCTGCACTTCTCCTCGCGCACCCGCGGGGAGGGGCGCATCGCGCGGGCGTTGACCGCTGCGCCGATCCCGGTGACGGCCGGATTCATGGTGGTGGTGTTCGTCGCGTCGATGGTGATCGGCGTGGTGGGTCAATACCCGACGTACTCGAACGGGTGGGCCAATCTGCGGGCCTTCGCGGGCGGGTGCGCGCTGGCCGACGACGTGCTCGTCGAACCCGACGCCAACGACGGGTTCATGCCGGTGGTGCCCGGCGACTTCGGTCCGCTGGGCCCGTTGGGCGGCGTCGACCCGGCCGGTTTCACCGCCGACGGCGTGCCGGAAAAGATTGTCGCCGAGGCCATTCGGATCAACCTGCCGATGCCGGGCACGGACTACGACTGGGACCAGCCGACGGAGCTGTCCCGGCCGGGTGTGAACGGGTCGACGGTGCCGCTGCCGTACGGGCTGGACCCCGCCCGGGTTCCGGTGGCGGGCAGCTATGTCGAGGGGCAGCAGCAGGAGAGCACGCTGGCGTCGGCGTGGTACGAGCTTCCGCCCGCCGACGACGCGCACCCGCTGGTGGTGGTGACCGCCGCGGGCACGATCACCGGGGACAGCGTGTTCAACGGCCGCACCGAGGGGCAGACCGTTGAGTTGGAGTACGCGACGCGCGGCCCCGACGGCGCGCTGTTGCCCGGTGGCCGGTTGGTGCCCTACGACCTGGGTCCGATCCCGTCGTGGCGCAACCTGCGGTTCCCGCGTGCCGACATTCCCGCTGATGCGGTCGCGGTCCGCGTTGTCGCCGAGGACCGTTCGCTGACGCCGGGCGACTGGGTGGCGGTGACGCCGCCACGGGTGCCGGAGCTGCGCTCGGTGCAGGAGTACGTCGGCTCCGAGCAGCCCGTGCTGATGGACTGGGCGGTCGGGCTGGCGTTCCCGTGTCAGCAACCGATGCTGCACGCCAACGGGGTCACCGACATTCCCAAGTTCCGCATCACCCCGGATTACAACGCCAAGCGCAAGGACACCGACACCTGGCAGGACGGCCTCAACGGCGGGCTGCTCGGGATCTCGGACCTGCTGTTGCGTGCGCACGTGATGGCGACGTATCTGTCGCAGGACTGGGGCCGTGACTGGGGCTCGCTGCGCCGGTTCGAGCCGACGCCGGACTCACGGGACGCGCAACCGGCGACGCTGGACTTCGGCACGCAGACCCACAGCGGCCTGTACAGCCCCGGGCACATCCGAATCAAGCCGTAACCCGTTGCGCGGGCGCGCAGATCCTCTAACCTGAAGCTGTGGACCGCATCCGGATGGGCGCCGCGACGCTCACGCGCGTCGTGGAGTGGCAGGTCGACGGCCTGCCGACGGCGGTGTTCCCACACACCCCGGCAGATGCCTGGCACACATACGCCGACGAGTTCTCTCCGACGTTCTGGACCGATGCCGGATGGCGTATCGCGCTGCAGACCTGGGTGATCGAGGTCGACGGACTGACCGTGATCATCGACACCGGCGCCGGCAACGACAAGTCCCGTCCGCGGATGGCGGTGCTGTCGGACCTGCAGACCGGCTTCCTCGCGTCGCTGCGCAGCGCCGGAGTGGACCCTGCCGACGTCGACGTCGTCGTCAACACCCATCTGCATTTCGACCACGTCGGTTGGAATACGATGCGCGCCAACGGGTCCTGGGTTCCGACGTTCCCGAACGCGCGGTACTTGATACCCGAGCCGGACTATCGCCACTTCGGACCGGACGGCCCCGCGCAAACAACGGCCCCGGATACCGAGGAAGAAGCATCGGTGCAGCAGCACGTGCGAACGGTGTTCGAGGACAGCGTCTCTCCGCTGGGTGACCAAATCGAGTTGTGGTCCGGCGGCCATCGGCTCAGTGAGTCGATGTGGCTGCGGCCGGCGCCGGGTCACACGCAGGGAGCGTCGGTGGTGTGGCTCGACGCCGGCAAGACCGCGGTGTTCGTCGGCGACCTCACCCATTGTCCCGTGCAGATCGTGCGGCCCGGCGACCCGTGCGCCTGGGACGAGGACTTCCACGCCGCGGCCGTCACCCGCACCCGGGTGCTCACCGAGGCGTCCCGCCGCCGAGCCGCCGTGATTCCGGCCCACTATCCCGGCCATGGAGGCGCGACGGTGGTCGCCCGCGGCGACGCGTTCATGATCGACGACTGGCTGGACCTGCCTGCGCTCTAACTGCCGGTGTTGCTCTGCAGGATGTCGTCGTGGCAGTCCAGTCTGCTCTGCCCGGTCTGCTGCATACACACCAACACCGGATGCTCGGTCTCCGACGGGTACACCTGCTCGCCCGGTGCCGCGGTGGCCGTCGGTGCGGAGATCTCCCCGGGATACTTCGACCACAGGCTCGCGCCGGTGCTCGCCAAGCGGGCGCAGTAGGCCGGATCACCGGCTTCGGTGATCCCGGCGGCGCCGAGCGTGGCACAGTTCGCCCCGATCACCACCACCGGCAGCGCGAGGGCATCCGGCGGACCGGTCTGCCCGCGGGTGCGTTCACCGAACACGAAAGCCGCTGCGGCGAGCGCGATCACGGCCAGCACCGCCGCGGCGGACACGGTGACCCACCGCCGTCTCGGCGAGCGTCCCGGCTTCTTCGCATGCCGCGGGCCGGTCGCGGCGGTGGCCAGCATTGTCGGTTCGGATGCGTCGAAGTCGGCCACGCCGAGCCGCTGCGCCAGCGCCCGCGCGAAGTCGATGCAGCGCGCGTACCGCTCCCCCGGTTCCTTCGCCAGCGCCTTGTCGAAAACAGGCCCGAGGCCCGACAATTCGGGCCGCCGGGAGCCGATCGCCGGGGGTGCGGCCGTCAGGTGCTGGCTGATCACCACCGCGGGATTGGAATGCGCGAACGGCGGCGTACCGGTCAGCAGCTGAAAAGCCGTGGCAGCCAACGCGTATTGGTCAGCCCTGCCGTCGATACGCTCACCCTTGAGCTGTTCGGGGGCGGCATACGCGACGGTCCCGACCGTCATGTTCGTTCCGGTGAGCCCGCTGGCGTCGTCACCACGGCGGGCGATCCCGAAGTCGGCCAACATGACCCGCTCGTCGGCGGTATCCGGGTTGGCGATCAGGATGTTGGCGGGCTTGACGTCGCGATGGGTGAGGTTGCGTTGGTGGGCGTAGTCGAGTGCCTCGGCGACCGCGGTGACGATGTTGATCACCAGGTCCGGCGGCATGCCGTCGGGGTGGCGCTGCGCCGCCAACTGCGCGGCGTCGGTGCCCTCGACGTAGTCCATCGCGATCCACAGCTGCCCGTCGACCTCGCCGCGGTCGTGCACCTCGACGATGTGCGGGTGCCACAGGGAGGCGGCGATGTCGGCTTCCCGGTTGAACCGCTCGCGGTACTCGCTGTCCGCGCACACCGTCGTCGAGAGCACCTTCAGCGCGTCCTGGCGCGGCAATCGCGGATGCTGGGCCAGATACACCTCGCCCATTCCACCGGTGCCCAGCGAGCGCAGGATGGTGTAGCCCGCGATTTCCTGGCCCTCGACTAGCGGCATTGCCGCAGTGTAATGGCTCACGAACCGCCGGGGTGACCCCTTTACAGCGGGGTGAGCCCGTGCTTGCGGAGCACTTTCTTGGTGGGCTGCTTGTCACGCAGCAGCCGCAGCGATTTGCGGATGAGCAGCCGCGTCTCGTGTGGCTCGATGACACCGTCGATGTAGCCGCGCTCAGCGGCGATCCACGGCGTGGCCATGTTCAGGTTGTAGCCCTCGATGAAGTCCTGACGGATCTTCTGCACCTCGGGTGCGGTCGGATCCGGGAAGCGCTTGACCAGCAACTGCGCCGCACCTTCGGCGCCGATCACCGCGATGCGCGCGGTCGGCCACGCGAAGTTCAGGTCCGCCGACAGCTGCTTGGACCCCATCACGGCGTAGCCGCCGCCATAGGCCTTGCGCACGATGATCGTCACCTTGGGCACATCGGCCTCGACGATGGCGTTGAAGAAGCGGCCACCGCGCTTGATGATGCCGCGCTTCTCCTCTTCGACCCCCGGCATCGCGCCCGGGGTGTCCACCACGAAGACCAACGGAAGATTGAACGAGTCACAGAACCGGATGAAACCGGCCGCCTTGTCGGACGCCTCATTGCCCACCGCGCCGGACATGTGCATGGGCTGGTTGGCGATCACGCCGACCGGGCGGCCGTCGACCCGGGCGAAGGCGGTGATCATGGACGGGCTGCGCTGCTCGGCGATCTCGAACACATCCCCGTCGTCGAAGATGCGCAGCAGGATCTCGTGCATGTCGTAGGCCATGTTGTCGTTGTCCGGCACGATCGTGTCGAGCTCGTAATCGTGCGGGGTCAGCTCCGGCTCCAGCCCGGGGTTGACGATCGGCGGGTCGTCAAAGGTGTTGGCGGGCAGGAACTCCAGGTAGTCGCGCACGTACTGGTACGCCTCGGCCTCGGAGTTGACCACCTTGTGGATGTTGCCGCGCTCGGCCTGAACGTCGGCGCCGCCGAGTTCGTCGAAGGTGACGTCTTCACCGGTGACGTCCTTGATGACGTCCGGGCCGGTGATGAACATGTAGCCCTGGTCGCGGACCGCGACGACGAGGTCGGTCTGGATGGGCGAGTACACCGCACCGCCCGCGCACTTGCCGAAGATCAGCGAGATCTCGGGCACCAGACCACGCAGCATCTCGTGGCGGCGGCCCAGCTCGGCGTACCACGCCAGTGACGTCACCGCGTCCTGGATCCGGGCGCCCGCCGAGTCGTTGATGCCGATGATCGGGCAGCCGACCATCGCCACCCACTCCATCAGCTTGGCCACCTTGCGGCCGAACATCTCCCCCACCGAACCCTGGAACACGGTCTGGTCGTGGCTGAACACGCCGACCGGCCGGCCGTTGATCCGGGCGTGGCCGGTGACCACGCCGTCGCCGTACAGCGCGTTCGGATCGTTCGGGGTCTTGGCCAGCGCGCCGATCTCCAGGAAGCTGCCCGGGTCGACGAGCGCGTGGATCCGGGCCCGCGCGCTCGGGATGCCCTTCTTCTCGCGCTTGGCGACGGCCTTCTCGCCACCGGGCTCCTTGGCCAGCTCCAGCTTCTCGCGGAGCTCGGCAAGCAGTTCCGCGGTGGTGCGGGTGCGGGTGGGCGGGAGAGATTCGGTCGTCACTTCGCCTGCTTCTCCTCAGACTCGATCCGGGTGATCGCCTCGCTCATATGCGCGCCGACCTTCGCAATGTACGGCTCGTCGATCGCCTGGATGTGCTCACCCCCGATCGGCACGACCTCCAGCTCGGAGACGAACTCGCCCCAGCCGCCGTCGGGCTTGCGGGTGGCGTAGCGCGGCTCAAAGTAGATCGCGTCGTCGTGGTAGCGGTCGGCCATGTACAGCGTCACCTTGCCGTCGTACGGCTTGATTTCGGCGGTGTCGATGGCCCGCTGATCCAGGTACGACGTGCGCTGGTGCTCGATGATGCCGCCGGGGATCTGCACCCCGCTCTGGCTCACGACGTCGAGGACGAACTTCACCTGGCCCTCGTCGTCGAGCTTCTCGAGTTCCTCGTAGGGGATCTCGGGCACCTCCACGTTGAACGTGCGCTCGGCGAACCGCGCGTAGCGGTCCCAGCGGGCGCGGGTCTCCTCCTGCGTCTGCGGGATCTCCTCGCCGGCGCGCACCGCGTCGATGAGCCCGACGAACCGCACGTCGGCGCCGGCGTCCTTGAGCCCGATCGCGCACGCGTAGGCCAGCACACCGCCCAGCGACCAGCCGGCCAGGATGAACGGGCGATCGCCGTTGAGCTCCAACAGCTTCGGCACGTACTCGCGCGCCCGCTCCTCGATCGAGCCCTCGACGCGCTCGATGCCGTACATCGGCGTCTCCGGCGGAAGCCGCTTGAGCAGCGGCTCGTAGACGACGGTGGAACCACCCGCGGCGTGGAACACGAACACCGGGATGTGGTCGGAACCTTCCTGCGGCGCACGGATGGTCCGCACGAAGCCGTCGATCTTGCCGCCCTCGAGGTACTCGCGGACGGTGGTCGACAGGTCCTCGATCGTCTTGGCGCCGCGGACGTCGTCGACGGTGACGGTGCCCTCGTCGACGCGCTCGGTCAGCCGCTCGGCGATCTTGGTCGCGGTGGCCTCGTCGATGTCAGGCAGCTCGTTGAAAATGCCGCCCGGTGACTTGCCGGTGACGATCGCCCAGGTCGCGAACGTGACCCGTTCGGCGGCGTCGCGCGGCGGCACGTCGGCGCCCAGCGCCTCGGTGACCGCCTCCTGGCTCAGCACCTTGGCGGCAGCCGCAACCGTCGACTGCGACGGAGCGGCGGCGGCCGCGACATCCGGCCTGGGCCCGCTCGGATCGGTCGGCGGAGCCGGGATCGACGGCCCGCTCGGGTCCGTCGGCGGCGCCGGGATATCGGAGGACTGGGTCGACGGCTCGGCCTGCGGATCCGGCGCCGGGGCGCCGACTGTGGCTGGGCTGGCGCCGCTGAGCACCTCGGCCCGGCCCTTGGCATCGTCGGCCTGGGTGCCCAGCGGGTGGCCGGCCTCGGCCAGCTTCTCCTCGAGCTCGGCCACGGTGCTCGCCCCGCCCATCAGCTCGGCCTGCGCGGCGGCGATCTCCTCAGGCGTCATGCCCTTCTGGTGCTCGGCAAGCTGGGCGACCTCGTCGCGGTGCTCGATCGCGTACTCGATCAGCTTCTCCACCGCGTACAGGTTCGCGTCACGCACCGCGGTCAGCTGGATCGGCGGCATGTCGAAGTCGTACTCGACGCGGTTCTTGATCCGCACCGCCATCAGCGAGTCGAGGCCCAGCTCGATCAGCGGCACCTCCCACGGCAGGTCCTCGGGCTCGTAACCCATGGCGCCGCCGACGATCGCGCCGAGCCGGTCGTGGATGGTCTCCCCCGAGTCGGGTGACCACTTCGCGAAGCCTGCGGCCAGGCCGGCGCCTGCGGTCAGGTTGTCCTGCAGGATCTCCGCGTCGTCCTCTTCGGGTTCGGCGGGAGCGGCCGAAACTCCCCTGAGCTCCGCTCGTGGGCCCTGTTCGGCGACAGTCGCTCCGGTCGCGACGGCGACGGGGAGCGCGCCCGCGGCGCCGTTGCGGCTGACCACCGCGTCGTACACCAGGGTGAACGACTCGTCGATGCGGGCGTGCACCTGCACGCTGGCGCCGCCGGGGTGGCGGGTCAGCGTGGTCACCAGCCGCGCACCCTCACCGGGCACGGCACGCTGCTCGGAGGCGACCAGCTTGGCGTCCGGAAGGACCTGCGCCGCAGCGGCTTTCACCAGCGCGGCGAGATCCGGCTCGCCCTTGGGCTCGAACTCCCAGACGTGCCTGCCGTCCGGGGTGGCGACGTGGTTGCCCGGCATGACGATCGAGCTGTCACCGGTGAACCGGGCATCGAGCCAGTGCGGCTTGCGCTTGAACCGGGTCGGGGGGATGTGGGCGAACTCTGCCCCGGCGGAACGTCGGGGAAACAGGGTCCGGAAGTCGAGGTCGTGGCCGTGCACGTACAGCTGCGCCATCGCGGTCGTCATCGAGTCGACCTCGTCCTGCTTGCGCGCCAGCGTGGCGATCAGCTGCGCGTCGTGCAGCCCGGCCGCCGCGGTGGTGAGGCCGACCTGCATGAGCGCCACCGGGTTCGGCGCCAGCTCCAGGAACGTGGTGTGCCCGTTGTCGACGGCGTTGCGGATGCCGTGGGTGAAGTAGACGCTGTGCCGCAGCCCCTTCTTCCAGTAGTCGACGTCGTGGATCGTCTCGCCGGGCCGCAGGTACCGACCCTCGTGCACCGTCGAGAAGTACCCGATCGTGGTCGGGTGCGGTTCGATGCCGACCAGTTCGGCGGCCAGCTCGCCGAGCAGCGGGTCCATCTGCGAGGTGTGGCTGGCGCCCTTGGTCTGCATCTTGCGGGCGAACTTGCCCTCGGACTCGGCGCGCTCGATGATCGCGTCGACCTGGTCGGGCGGGCCGCCGATGACGGTCTGCGTCGGCGCGGCGTACACACACACCTCGAGATCCTTGAAATCGGCGAAGACGGTTTCGATCTCGTCGGCCGAGTACTCGACCAGCGCCATCAACCGGATCCACTCGCCGAACAACATCGCCTCGCCCTCACCCATCAGGTGAGCGCGTGCACAGATGGCCCGGGTGGCGTCCTGAAGCGACAGGCCGCCGGCGAAGTACGCCGCGGCCGCCTCACCGAGCGACTGGCCCACCACCGCAGCGGGTTTGGCGCCGTGGTGCTTGAGCAGCTCACCGAGCGCGATCTGCAGGGCGAAGATCACCGTCTGGACGACCTCGATGGGGTACTCGCAGGTCTCGTTGGTGTAGTCGATCGCGTCGTCGAGGATCAGTTCGACGATCGAGTAGCCGCGCTCGTCCTGGATGAGGGCGTCGACCTTGTTGATCCACTCGGCGAAGACCTCGTTGCGCAGATACAGGTTCTTGCCCATCTTGCGGTGCTGGGCGCCGAATCCGGCCAGCACCCACACCGGGCCGTTGGAGACGGGACCGTCGGCGGAGAACACGTTCGGGCTCTGCTTGCCCTCGGCGACCGCGCGCAGACCCTTGACGGCCTCGTCGTGATCGTGGGCCAGCACCACCGCGCGCGACCGGCCGTGGTTGCGCCGCGACAGCGAGCGCCCGATCGACTCCAGCGACGACGCCCGGCCCTCCGGGCTGTCGATCCAGTCGGCCAACTCGGCGGCGGTCGCCTTCTTGCGCGAGGTCAGGAAGCCGGAAACCGCCAGCGGCACAACGGGTGTCGGCTGTTCGCCGGACTCCAGTTCCTCGCGGGCGACCTCGAGCAGGCGCAGCGCCTCGTCGGTCAGGCCGGGCAGTTCGGGCTCGTCGTCCAGCGCGGCGGGCGGACGGTCGAGACCGTCGTCGTCATCGTCGTCGACAAATTCGCCGTACTCGTCCATCCGGACCCCGCCGACATAGACGGCGGTGGCTTCCGCAGGCGCGGCGGTCGCCTCGACGACCTCCTCCTGCGGTTCGGGTTCGACGAGATCGCTGTCCAGCACCTCGCGCAGCACCAGGTGCGCGTTGGCGCCGCCGAAGCCAAACCCGGACACACCGGCGATCGCGCGCCCGCTGTAGCGCGGCCAATCGGTGACGGTGTCGGCGACCTTGAGCCGGATCGCCTCGAAGTCGATGTAGGGGTTGGGACCCGTGTAATTGATCGACGGCGGGATCTTGTCGTTCTTGAGCGCGAGCGCCATCTTCGCCAGGCTCGCCGCACCGGCGGCCGACTCGAGGTGTCCCACATTGGATTTCACCGCGCCCAGCAACGCGGGCCGATCCGCGGGCCTGCCGCGGCCGATGACGCGACCCAGCGCATCGGCCTCGATCGGGTCGCCGAGGATGGTGCCGGTGCCGTGCGCCTCGACGTAGTCGACGTCGCGCGGGTTGATGCCGGCGTCCTTGTAGGCCTTGCGCAGCACCTCGGCCTGCGCGTCGGGGTTCGGCGCCAGCATGCCGTTGGAGCGGCCGTCGTGGTTGACCGCGCTGCCGGCGATCACCGCGAAGATCTCGTCGCCGTCGCGGCGGGCGTCGGCCAGGCGCTTGAGCACCAGCATGCCGCCACCCTCGGACCGGGCGTACCCGTCGGCGTCCTGGGAGAAGGACTTGATCCGGCCGTCCGGCGCGAGCACGCCGCCGACCTCGTCGAAGCCGATCGTCACCAGCGGGGTGATCATCGCGTTGACGCCGCCGATCACCGCGACGTCGGCCTCACCGGCGCGCAGCGCCGCGACACCCTGGTGCGCGGCGACCAACGAACTCGAGCACGCGGTGTCGATCGCCATCGAGGGACCGCGGAAGTCGTAGAAGTACGACACCCGGTTGGCGATGATCGAGCTGCTGGTGCCGGTGATCGCGTACGGGTGGGCCACCGTCGGGTCGGACACGGCCAGGAACTGGTAGTCGTTGTTCGACGCACCGATGTAGACGCCGACCTTCTCACCGCGCAGGCTCGAGGCCGGGATGCGGGCGTGTTCGAGTGCCTCCCAGGTCAATTCGAGCGCCATCCGCTGCTGCGGATCGATGTTGTCGGCTTCCATCTTCGACAGCGCGAAGAACTCGGCGTCGAAGCCCTTGATGTCGGACAGGTAGCCGCCGCGGGTGCGCGCCTTGGCGACGCGCTCGGCGATGCGCGGCTCGGCGAGGAATTCCTCCCACCGGCCCTCGGGCAGGTCGGTGATCGCGTCGCGGCCCTCCAGCAGCGCCTGCCACGTCTCGTCGGCGGTGTTCATGTCGCCGGGGAACCGGGTGGCGATGCCCACAATGGCTATGTTCGCGATGTCCTCATCGGCTTCGCGGGACCAGTCCTCGTCGTCGACGTCGCCGACCTCGAGTTCGGGCTCACCTTCGATGATGACCGTCGCCAACGACTCGATGGTCGGATGGCGGAACGCGACCGTCGCGGTCAGCGTCACACCGGTGAGGTCCTCGATGTCGCTGGCCATCGCGACCGCGTCGCGCGACGACAGGCCGAGCTCGACCATCGGCGTGGACTCGTTGATGGCCTCGGCGGACTGACCGGTGGCGTTGGCGATCCAGTTGCGCAACCACTCGCGCATCTCGGCGACCGTCATGTCGGATTTCGGTGCCGTCAGCGGCTTTTCGGGCGCCAGCTGGATCTCGTCGCCGGCCGGCAGTTCGGGTTGCTGCGAATCGTCTTGTGTGTCAGCCATATTCCCTGAGGTTCTAGTCAGTCTCGTCGGGGAACGCGTTCGCGATCTTCCCGCTGCGCAGACTGCCGTCGAGGTAGGCCGACCGGCAGGCGCGCCGGCCGATCTTGCCGCTGGAGGTCCGCGGGATCGCACCGGCCGGGGTCAACAGCACGTCGCGAACGGTGACGCCGTGCCGCACCGCGATCGCGGCGCGGATGTCGTCGGCGATGGGGCCCATGTCGAGCTTGTGGGCACCGGGGGCACGCTCACCGACGATCACCAGCTGCTCGGAGGTGTCCGACGGGTCGCGCTTGAGGCCGGAGTGGGCGTTTTCGAAGACCTCGTCGGGCAGCTGATTGGCCGGCACCGAGAACGCGGCGACGAACCCGGTGCGCAACGCCTTGGTGGCCTCCTGCGCCGAGTACTCCAGGTCCTGCGGGTAGTGGTTGCGGCCGTCGATGATCACCAGATCCTTGGTGCGACCGGTGATGTAGAGCTCGCCGTCGTAGTAGGCGCCCAGGTCGCCGGTGCGCACCCAGGTCGCGTCGTCGGCGGCGCCTTCGGCGTGCGACGGGTTGGTCCGCGACTTGAGGATGTTCTGGAACGTCTCGCGGGTGGCTTCCTCTTTACCCCAGTAGCCGGTGCCCATGTTCTGGCCGCTGATCCAGATCTCGCCGATCTGGCCGTCGGGCAGCTCGGTGGCCGACTCGTGGTCGACGATGACGGCCCACTCCGCGACGCCGATCTTGCCTGCGCCGGCCTGCGGCACCGCCTTGGGCGAGTCGTCGGGCACCGGCACGAAGCGGCCGGCGTTGAGCTCGTCGCGGTCCACCGCGGTGATCCGGGGCTCGGCGTCCATCGGGGTGGTCGACACGAACAGCGTCGCCTCGGCCAGGCCGTAGGACGGTTTGATGGCCTGGGGCTTGAAGCCGAACGGGCCGAACGCCTCGTTGAACCGGTGCACGGTGGCCGCCGAGATCGGCTCGCTGCCGTTGAGGATGCACTTGACGTTGGACAGGTCCATCGGCGGTTCGCCGTCTTTGGGCACCCCGCGCGCGGCGGCGTGGTCGAACGCGAAGTTCGGGGCCACCGAGATGGTGCCGCCGGTGTCGCCTTCCTTGCGGGCGAGTTCGCGGATCCACCGGCCGGGCCGACGGACGAACGCCGCGGGGGTCATGAACGTCACGTAGTGGCCGATCATCGGCGACAGCAGCACCGTGATCAGGCCCATGTCGTGGAAGAACGGCAGCCAGGACACCCCGCGGTCGCCCTCTTCGCCTTCGAGGGCCTCGATCACCTGCACCACGTTGGTGGCCAGGTTCAGGTGGGTGATCTGCACGCCGGTCGGGATGCGGGTCGAACCCGAGGTGTACTGCAGATAGGCGATGGTGTCGTGCTCGACGTCGACCGGCACCCAGGTGGCGCCGACCTCGTTGGGGACCGCGTCGACGGCGATGACGCGCGGGCGGTCCTTGGCGGGGCGGGTGCGGAAGAACTTGCGCACGCCCTCGGCCGCCTCGGTGGTGGTCAGGATCGCCGAGGGATGGCAGTCGTCGAGCACCGCGTGCAGGCGGCCGACGTGGCCGGGTTCGTTAGGGTCGAACAGCGGCACCGCGATACGGCCGGAGTACAGGGTGCCAAAGAACGCGACGAGGTACTCGAGGTTCTGCGGGCACAGGATCGCGACGCGGTCCCCGGGCTGGGTGACCTGCTGCAGACGCGCGCCGACCGCGCGGTTGCGGGCGCCGAAGTCGGCCCAGCGCAGGTCGCGGGCGACGCCGTCGCGCTCGGTGGAGAAGTCGATGAAGCGGTAGGCGAGTTTGTCCCCACGCACCTTCGCCCATCGTTCGACGTGTTTGACCAGGCTTCCGTTGTCGGGAAACTTGATCAGACCGTCCTTGATGAACGGGTTATGGAACCCCATCGCACTCTCCTGTCAACGGCACTCGCTTCTCGATGCCGACTCGCACATGATCCCCGACGCGCCCCCCGAACCCGACGATCCTACCGGCCGGCTCTCCGCCACTGCTCTTAGTTATTTCTTAATGTTAAGTGACCGCCGAACGCGATCCAAATCAGGTTGGTCACGTGTCAGCCATGTTTCGGGCGCGGAGCGTTATCAATCACTCCCTGCGCCCATCCCAGCGTCCACTGGGTCGCCGAAGCGCCGTCCACATTCCAGAACTGCGGGGTGGCGTACATGGCGTGGATCGGTTGCCCCGCACCGCCGATCAGGATCTCGATGGTCTTCGGCAGGTTCACGATGTTGAACGCCTGCGGCGGCGCCGAGCAGATCAGGTCACCGGGCGCGCAGATCTCGTTGACCCGGTCGTTGAGCGCCCCGAACCCGCCGGGCCGCGGGCCGGTCATCGCCAGCCCCATCCCGTCGAGCATCGGCACGTCGCGCAGCGTGATCTCGGCACCCTGCCCCGGCGGGTTGGGGCCGATGTCCTTGCCGACCCCCTCCTGGCGGCGGCCGTCGGCGATCAGTGTCACGCCCAGCACCAGGTCCTCGTCGACCGGGCCCCGCCCGTTGCCGATGTCGCTGGCGATGTCGCCGGCGATCACCGCGCCCTGCGAGAACCCGACCAGCACGTAGCTGGTCAGCGGGCAGCGGTTGTTCATGTCGGTCATCGCCTTGACCGTCGCGCGGGTGCCTTCGGCCCGGCTGTCGTTGTAGGTCATCTGCCCGTCCTGGGCGAACGGATTGTGGAACTGCGCGGTGTAGGGGACGGTGAACACCTCGAGGCGGTCGTCGCCGAACTGGCCGCGCACCGGGTTGCTGACGTTGAGCAGCAGCGCGATCGGGAACTGGGTGGGGTTGAACGGGTCCAGCTGCGGTGAGGACTCCCAGGTGCCGGGCACCGAGATCAGCTGGACGTCCGGGCAGCTGGCGTCCTGGAACTCCGGGCGCGGCTTCTTGCCGGGGCTGACCCCGGTGGGCGGCACGGCCGACGGCGGCACCGCGGTCGACGGGCCGTCGGGCTTGCGCAGGACGATGACCACGATGGCGACGAGCAGCACCACCACGAGCGCCATCGCCCCGGCGGCGACGAGCGCGAGTATGCGATGGCGTTTCCGCCGATTGGTCTTGGCCATGAGTGGATGCGGCTCCTGCTAGCAGAGTCGGTCGGTTGCGATGCGAATGTAGTCGGACGTCTCGGCGTCGACGTCGACGGTGGCCGGGCTCATCCGGTCGTCGACGTCGCTGCGCACCAGCGGGTACACCGAGTCCCACACCTCCTGGTCGGTGTGCTGGGCGGCGCGCGCCTGGCACACGTACGAGCCGATCGACAGCGCCAGCAGATCGCTCGACGGCCGCACCCCGGCGGCGGCCAGCCCGTCGAGATAGTTGCGCTGCCGGTCGGTGACGACCAGCGCGTTCGACTTCGGGCCGGCGGGCGGCGGGCCGGGCGCGGCCGCGCTGGACTCGCCGTGCGCTGGGGCAGCCTGCGTCGTGGGCAATCCGATGGTGGCCATCATGTCCGCACCGGAGCACGCGGTCAGCAACGCCGCGGACGCGAGGAGCAGCGAACCCATCAGCGCCGCGAGGGCGATGGTCCGTACCGAGCGTTGCACGCCTCCAACGTACCGGCTGTCGGCGCCGGACCCGGTGAGCGAGGCGTGTTCGCTGGCTACTTGATCGTGGTGGCCAGTTCGTTCGCCATGGCGGCGAGTTGCCCGCTCCACGAACCCCAGTCGTGGGTTCCGCTGGTCGGGAAGTCGAAGTGGCCGTTGTGGCCGCCGACGCCGCGGTAATGCTGGTAGAACTCGCGGTTGGTGCCCTGGGCGATGTCGCAGTAACCGATCATCGCGGCCGGGTCGGTGCAGCCGCCGACCGGTGCGCTCCATACCCACAGCCGGGTGTTGTTGTCGGCCAGCAACTGGGCATGGACGTTGGGCGAATGCCACTTCCAGCGGCCCAGCTGTGGCAGTCCCCACATGTTGCGGGTGTCGGCGCCGCCGAACTGCGCGAGACCGGCGGTGATGGCGCCGTCGACGCCGGTGCGCTCGGGGGCCAGGAAGCCCGACAGGGAACCGGCGAAGCGGTAGCGGTCGGGGTGGAAGGTCGCCATCGCCATGGCCCCGTAGCCGCCCTGCGCCGCGCCGACGATGCCGTGCCCGGTCGGGGCCAGGCCCTTGTTGGCGGCCAGCCAGTTCGGCAGCTCATCGGCCAGGAACGTCTCCCACTGCTTGCTGCCGTCGGCCTCCCAGTTGGTGTACATGCTCCAGGCGCCGCCCGCCGGCGCCGCCACCGAGATGCCCTTGCCGGCGAGCGTGTTCATCGCGTTGCCCGCCGTGACCCAGTTGCTGACGTCTGGTGCGGCGTTGAACGCGTCGAGCAGGACCACGGCGTGCGGGCCGCCGCCCTGGAAGGCCACCGGGATGTCGCGGCCCATCGCCGCCGAGGGCACCATCAGCATCTCGACGTCGGCGTTGGCGGTGGGTGCCGTCGCCGCGCCTGCGGTCCACAGGCCGGCGGCCAGTGCCACGGTCAGAATCGCCCGCAAGAACCCACTCATCGACTGCCCACCTCACGTTCGGCTTGCCTTACCCCGCGCGAGGTAGTCAATCACACACGCGGACAACAAGAGCGCAAAAGACTGACGGCGGTGACCCCGGGAGGGTCACCGCCGTCAGGCGATGTACTCGGACGAACCGATCAGTTACCGGCCGGCGCGGCTTCGGTGGCGATCGGAGTCGACGGCTGCGGCGTGGCACCCAGCACACGCTGGATGTCCGGCTTCATCTGCTGCAGCTGCTGACCCCAGTACGGCCAGTCGTGGGTACCGCCCTGCGGGAAGTTGAACACACCGTTCTTGCCACCCGCGGCCAGGTACTGCTCCTGGAACGTCTCGTTGGTCCGCAGCGTGAAGCTCTCGAGGAACTTCGCGTTGAAGTTGTCACCGGCAACCTTGCCGTTGATCTCGGCAGGCTTGCCGTTACCGCAGAACACCCAGATGCGGGTGCCGTTGGCGACCAGGCGGTCGATGTTGACCATCGGGTCGTTGCGCTTCCACGCCGGATCGCTCGACGGGCCCCACATGTCCTCGGACTTGTAGCCGCCCGCGTCACCCATGGACATCCCGACCAGCATGGGCCACCAGCCCTCGGACAGGTTCAGGAAGCCCGACAGCGAGGCCGCGTACTGGAACTGCTGCGGGTAGTAGATCGCCAGCGTCAGCGCGGCCGAACCGGCCATCGACAGGCCCACGGCCGCGTTGCGGTTGGGGTTCACGCCCTTGTTGGCGGCCAGATAGGCGGGCAGCTCCTGGGTCAGGAACGTCTCCCACTTGTAGGTGGAGCAACCGGCCTTGCCGCATGCCGGCTTGTACCAGTCAGAGTAGAAGCTGGACTGGCCGCCGACCGGCATGATCACGGCGAGGCCGGAGTCCAGGTACCACTCGAACGCCGATGTCTCGATGTCCCAGCCGTTGAAGTCGTCGCGGGCACGAAGACCGTCGAGCAGGTAGACGCCCGGCGCGTTCGGACCGCCGTTCTGGAACTGAACCTTGATGTCACGGCCCATCCCGGCCGACGGCACCATCAGGTACTCGACCGGCAGACCCGGACGAGAGAAAGCCCCCGCAGTCGCCGAGCCTCCGATGGCGCTGATCAAGCCGGGCAGCACGGCGGCGACCATCGCCGCACCTGCGAGCCGGCGGATCCAGGCACCCCGGATCTTGCCAACGAACTTCATGCTTCTTCTATCCCATCTGTCGTATGCCGCACGCGGAACCGCCCCTCGGGCATGCCGCGTAACCCGTGCAGTCAACCACACCTTGCTGCGAACTTCCCATTCAGAGTGTGTCGTTCCTGGTCACGCCGCTCCGCCATGGAGCGTTGCGATCAGGTCTGGTTTCAGGGCTTGCAGTTGCGCACCCCAGTACGGCCACGCGTGATTTCCCGCGGGCGGGAAGTCGAACGTGGCGTTGTTTCCACCGGCCTGTAGGTAGGCCGCCTGGAAGTCCTTGTTGCTCTTCAGCGCCATCGATTCGAGGCTGTGTGCGCTGAAGGCCTGATTCGGATCGGCATTGAGGTCCAGCGGTGTCGTTCCGCCTGGCGCACAGTAGATCCACAACCGGGTGTGGTTGGCGACCAGCTTGCCGACCTGCCGGATCGGGTCGTTGCGCTTCCACGCCGGATCCCACGGTGCGCCCCACATGTTGTCGACGTTGTAGCCGCCGGCGTCGAGCATCGCGACGCGGATCGCGCCCTGCATGAACACCGCCGACGGGTTCAAGAAACCCGACAGCGAAGCGGCGTAGCCGAACTGGGCCGGATGGTGTGCGGCCAGCGCCAGGGCCGCGCTGCCCGACATCGACACTCCGACCACCGCGTTGCCGGTGCTCGACACCTGTTTCTCGGCGGCCAGCCAGGTGGGCAGTTCGTCGGTGAGGAACGTCTCCCATTTGTAGGTGTAGGGCTGGCTGTTGAAGCTCGACGGCGAATACCAGTCGGTGTAGAAGCTGGACTGGCCGCCGACCGGCATCACGGTGGCCACACCCGAGTCGAAAAACCACTCGAACGCGGCGGTTTCGATGTCCCAGCCGTTGTAGTCGTCGCGGGCCCGCATGCCGTCGAGCAGATAGACGGCTTTCGCCGGAACCTGCGCCGCGCCGCCGGCCGGCTGGTACTGGACCCTGATGTTGCGGCCCATCGACGGCGAGTACACGTCGAGGTACTCCACCGGCAGCCCCTCGCGGGAGAACGCCGTCGCCGCCGGCGCGCCGATCACCGCGCACAGGCCGGGCAGCAGCACCACCGCGGCGAGCGCCGCCATCGCGCGGCGAAGCCAGGTTCGCACGTGAAGAGTCCGTCCATCGTCGAGTCGAACAACAGCGCGGACAGCGGTCCGCGACAGCTTTATCGGCGCGCGGGTGCGGCAGCGTTACGGGCCGGTCGCGGGCATCCCGGTGTACGGAGCCTCCTTGGGCTCGGGCACGTCGAGCCCGCAACGGGCCAACTCGTAGAGCGGCACCCGGTCGATCCGGTACTGGGTGAACTGGTACGCGTGCACCAGGTTGGACAGGAACCGCCGCGGACTCATCGGTCCGCGCACCGAGTTCAGCATCGCGTCGGTCGCCGGGCACTGCAGCGCCGCCTCGGCCTGTCGGATCCACTCCTCGTCGATGTAGCCGGGAATGAACGGTGGCTCCTTGAGGAACGGCCCCTCGGCGATGGCCCAGTCCGGGAAGAGGTTCTTGTCGTGGCCGATGCGGCCGTCCTCGAGCCGGGAGGTGTGCGCGGCCAGCGGGTTGGCGAGCCCGATCTGGTCGATCACCCGCACATCGAGACCGACGTTCATGCCGAGCATGCCGAGATTGGTGAAAAAGACTGTGTGCGGGCCCTTCTGGTCCTTCGGCGCGTCCGGTGGCGGCGGGATCGCGGGCACCACGTCCCACTGGTCGTAGTTGCCCGACGGCAGCAGCAACGCACCGTCGGGGGTGTTCTCCAGCGCTTCCAGGACGGCCCGCATGCGGGGGTAGTCCAGATAGTCGGCGGCGGTCAGCGGGTGCGCGTGCCCGGTGGCCTGCGCGTAGAACCGCCGCTCGTCGACGATGCCGCTGTAGGTCACCCGCGTCGCGTCCTTGCCCATCCCGCTCGAGTTGGCCGCCCACAGCGCCCAGCCCGCCACCGCCAGCCACAGCACGCTGGTCGCGCCGACGAACAAATAGCCTGCGCCGCGGGCCATTCGGGTGGTGTCGGGCAGCACCACCGGAATCACCGACACGGGCAGCAGCAGGCAGAACAACGGCGTCAGCAGCACCCTGCCGTGCATGAAGTCGCCGCCCTGGCGGATCCAGTAGACGCCCTGCAGGAGCCCGCTGACGAGGAAGAAGATCACCACCGCGGCCGGGCTCTGCACCATCCGGACGAACCGATTGCGACCGGCCGCGGCGGCGGCGCGGCCAGATCCGGTGCGGCCCCGCGTCACCCACACCACCGCGCCCAGTCCGGCGAGCAGGATCGCGGGCGCCCAGAGCAGATACGGCTGGTTGAAGTTCGCCAGGTACACGAAACCCTGCGACCACTTCGCCCCGGACGCATCCTTGGCGACGGCGGTGCCGGGAAAGATCAACCCGTAGTAGCCCATTCGGAAGATCTGGTACCCCACCGGCAGCAGACCGCCCGCGACGACGATCACCGCGCGACTACGCCAGCCGCGCGCCGCGACGAGCATCATGACCAGCGCCAGACCGCCGATCAACGCCAGTTCGGGTCGCACCAGCACGCTGAGCCCGGCCACGAACGCCAGCGCGGCGTCGAAGGCACCGAGCGGACGCTCGCTCACCGCCGGACCCGCCGGCTGCCTGCGGATCGTCGGAACCCCGCCGCGCGGTACCGGCTGCGGCTGATAGGCGCGCGGCTGCTGCGCCCAACTGACCATCATCCACCACAGCAGCCCGAGATAGGCCAGCACCAAACCGTTTTCGAGCCCAGAAGTGGCGAAGTCACGCGCGGGCGGCACGGCGATGTAGACCAGTGCACCGGCGGGCAGCATCAGCGCTCGCCGGCCCCGCAGGCTGGGTGCGTAGAGCCGGCCGGTGCCGAGCATGGCGAGCACGACGCCGAGCACGCTGAGCACCAGCGCCAGCGTCAGGACCACATACTCGAGCCGGACCGACCCGCCGACCAGCGCGCCCAGGTAGACCAGGTAGGTCCACAGGGTCGAGGTGTTGGCCTCCACGCGTTCGCCGGCGTTGAACACCGGGCCGTTGCCGGCCAACAGGTTTCGGATGGTCCGCAGCACGATCAGGCCGTCGTCGGCGATCCAGCGCCGCTGCCAGGCGCCCCACCCGAACAGTGCGGCGACCACCACCACGCTGACCCACAGGCTCAGCCGGACCGTGTTGTCGTAGCGGAACGCCGGCCAGCGCGCCAGCCGGCGCCCCATCTCGCCGGTCCACGCGGTGGGCCGGCGCACCTTGTCAGCTGAGGAAGACGGCGGCACCGATGGTCCCGATCCACGCCAGCAGCAGCAGCTGCAGAACCCGGTCCTTCAACGCGATCTCTTCGGGCTCGCCGGCGAGTCCGCCGTCGACATCGACCGCGTAGCGCAGGATCGCGATGGTGATCGGGATGATCGTGACCGCGTACCAGGACGCGGTGGCGCCGTCGCGCTCGAACGCCCACAGCCCGTAGCACAGCACCATCGCCGTCGCCGACAACGTCCACACGAACCGCAGATACGACGCGGTGTAACTCTCCAGCGACTTGCGGATCTTGGCGCCGGTGCGCTCGGCGAGCTGCAGTTCGGCGTAGCGCTTGCCCGCCACCATGAACAGCGAGCCGAACGTCATCACCAGCAGGAACCATTGCGACAGCGGGATTCCCGCGGCCGCACCGCCGGCGATGGCGCGGATCAGGTAGGCCGACGAGACGATGCAGATGTCGAGCACGGCCTGGTGCTTGAGGCCGAAGCAGTACGCCAACTGCATCGCGATGTAGACCGCGATCACGATCAGCAGGTTCGTCGAGGCCAGCAGCGAAATGCCCAGTGCGGCAACGGCCAGCACTACGGAGCTGACGTAGGCCAGCCACTCGGGTACGACGCCGGCGGCGATGGGCCGGAACCGCTTGGTCGGGTGCGCCCGGTCGGCCTCGACGTCGCGGGCGTCGTTGACCAGATAGATCGACGAGGCCGCCAGTGAGAACGCCACGAACGCGATCAGGATCTTGACCGCCACGTCGCGGTAGTCGTAGTCCACGTCGCCGCCGAGCGCCGCGATCGGCGCGGCGAGGACGAGCATGTTCTTCACCCACTGCCGCGGGCGGATCGCTTTGATCAGCCCGGTCACGACGTTGCTGGGTGGTCCCTTGACCGGTGCCGGTTGTTCGCTCATTGGCCGTACGCTTCCTGCGCTGCTGTCACTCGAGATGCTCATCGGTTCCCTTCGGCGCGGTCGGCAACCGTGCCGACAGCCTTAGCCACGGCCGCTCCGACCGCGACACCGGTGAGGACGTCACTCGGGTAGTGCACACCGAGCACCAGGCGCGACAACGCCATCGGCGGCACCAACAGGGCGGGCAGCGGCAGTCCGGTCGCCTTGGCCAGCAGCACTGCCGCGGCCGTCGTGGACGTCGCGTGCGCGGACGGGAAACTCAGCCTGCTCGGCGTGCCGACGTTGACCGCGATCGCCGGGTGGTGCGGGCGTTCCCGGCGCACGACGCGCTTGATCAGCACCGCGGCCGCATGGGCGAGGAACGCTCCCGCTCCGGCGGCCAGCCAGGCGCGCCTGCGCTGCGGCGCGACGACGGCACCGAGCGCCGAGATCGCCAGCCAGCCGAGGCTGTGCTCACCGAAGTGCGACATCGCCCGCGCCCCCGCCAACACCCCGGGCCTGCCGGCGATGGCGGACTGCACGGCGACCAACGCGGCCTCTTCGCCGCGCGGCTGTTCAGCCATGGGGACGAGACCTCATGCCTGCTGCCCGATCCGCGCGTCGCCGGGATTGAGCACCGACTCCCACTTCTGCGTGCTGGTCAGCATCGGCAGCGCCTCGCGGTACACCTTGCGCATCCGGTTGAACCGGCGGGCAAGCAGCGCCTGACGCTTGAGCGATTCGCGGAGCAGTTCGAACATCTTGTCCCGGTCGCGCTGCCGGTACACCACCCCGCGGCCGTCGGCCGTGGTCACCGTGACCCCGTCGACGCGGCACAGCGAGAACCACCGGGCGTCCTGCGTGGCGACGTTGATCTGCGGACGGCGATGGTGCTCGGGGTCGTGGGCCTTGAGTTGGTGCACCACGCCGCGCGCCAGCCGCCACGAGATCGCGGGCGCGTTCGTCGGGATCTTGACCTTCCGGCGCCAGCGCTTGTCCGACGGCGTCGGCAGCGCGGTCGCACTCGGCAGCACCACGGCGTCGGGGAACTGCTGGCGCATGGCGCGCACGTCCGGCAACGCCGACTCCAGGATCGAGAACAGGTGTTCGGGGCCGGCCAGGAAGTCGTCCATCGCCCTGTTCTGGATGGCGACGGTCGAATATTCAAGGCACAGAAGGTGTTTCATCGTCGCCTTGAAGTGGCTGGCGATCAGCCCGCGCACATTGCCGTCCCAGTGCAGCGCCGCGACCACCAGCCGGTTACGCAGGTGGAAGTAGGCCTGCCAGTCGATCGCGTCGTCCTTGTCGCTCCACGCCATGTGCCAGATCGCGGCGCCGGGCAGGGTGACGGTGGGGTAGCCGTGCTCGCCGGCGCGCAGGCCGTAGTCGGCGTCGTCCCACTTGATGAACAGCGGCAGCGGCTGGCCGAGCTCCTCGGCGACCTGCCGCGGGATCATGCACATCCACCAGCCGTTGTAGTCGACGTCGATGCGGCGGTGCAGCAGCCTGCTGCGTTCGTGCTCTTCGTCGCTGAGCTTGAATTTGGCGAAGTTGTGGTCGTATTCGGTGTTGACCGCGTTGGTCCACATGAAGTTCTCGGAGTCGACCATCTCGCCCATGACGTGCAGGTGCGACGGCTCCTGCAGGTTGAGCATCTGCCCGCCGACCAGCGTCGGCGTCTTGGCGAACCGGTTCATCGCCAGCGCCCGCAGGATCGAGTCGGGCTCGATGCGGATGTCGTCGTCCATGAACAGGATCTGTTCGCAGTCGGTGTTTTTCAGCGCCTCGTACATCACCCGGCTGTATCCGCCGGAACCGCCGAGGTTGGGCTGGTCGTGCACGGTCAACCGGTTGCCGAGCGCTGCGGCGGCCGCGTCGAAGCCCGGGTGGTCCTTGGCTTTGTTGTTGCCCTGGTCGGAGACGATCACCGCGCCGATGACCTCGTCCACCAGCGGGTCGGACGTCAGCGCGGCCAACGCGTTGACACAATCGGCGGGCCGGTTGAACGTCGGGATGCCGACCGCGACGTTGGCGCGCCCCGGCGCGGGCACCGGTGCGTACCAACCGGCGTGGTGCAGCGTGGATCTGGCGTCGGTGGTGATGTCGAACCAGATCCAGCCACCGTCCTCGAACGGGGTCAGGTCCAGTTCGAACTCGACCGACGCCGGCTCGCCTTCCCGCTCGCTGGCCACCGGCGCACCACCGACGGTGATGCGGGCACCGGTGGCTTTGGAGCGGTAGACGTCGACGCGCGCGCTGCCGGTCAGCTCGACCCGCAACACCACCGTGTCCAGCGTCGACCAGCGCCGCCAGTAGCTGGCGGGGAACGCGTTGAAGTAGGTGGCGAACGACACCTCGGATTCGGCGCCGATCTCGAGTTGCGTGCGGGTCGGCGCGTGCGCGCGCCTGGCGTTGGTGTCCGCCTCCTCGATGTAGAGCTTGCGGACGTCGTGCGGTTCACCCGGGCGCGGCAGGATGACGCGCGCCAGCAGGCTGACCGCCTTCTGTTCGGCGGCGTCGAGCGCGCCGGACGGGATGTCGCTCATGCGCTACTGCTTTCTGAAGATTCGGTCAGCGGCACACCGTCGCGCAGGTGCGGAGCGAGCGTGTTGTCGTACATGCTCAGTGCGCTGGCGATGGCCATGTGCATGTCCAGGTACTGGTAGGTCCCCAGACGTCCACCGAACAACACTGCGGCCGAGGCGGTTTCGGCCTTCGCGCGGGCGCGGTAGGCGGCCACCAACGCACGGTCGGTCTCGGTGTTGATCGGATAGTAGGGCTCGTCGTCCGCGTCGGCGAACCGGGAGAACTCCCGCATGATGACCGTCTTGTCGGTCGGGTAACCGCGCTCCGGGTGGAAGTGCCGGAACTCGTGGATGCGGGTGTAGGGCACGTCGAGGTCGCTGTAGTTCATCACCGGGGTGCCCTGGAAATCGCCGGTTTCGAGCACCTCCATCTCGAAATCCAATGTGCGCCAGCCCAATCGACCCTCGGCGTAGTCGAAGTAGCGGTCCAGCGGTCCGGTGTAGACCACCGGGGCGTCCGGGTTCTGCGCGCGCAGGTCGTCGCGCACCTCGAACCAGTCGGTGTCCAGTCGGACCTCGATGCGGTCGTCGGCGGCCATGTTCTCCAGCCACTTGGTGTAGCCGTCGACCGGCAGGCCCTCGTAGGTGTCGTTGAAGTAGCGGTTGTCGAACGTGTAGCGCACCGGCAACCGGGTGATGTTGGCCGCGGGCAGTTCCTTGGGGTCGGTCTGCCACTGCTTGGCGGTGTAGTTCTTGATGAACGCCTCGTACAGCGGGCGGCCGATCAGCGAGATGGCCTTCTCTTCGAGGTTCTGCGCATCGGCGGTGTCGATCTCGGCGGCCTGCTCGGCGATCAGCCGGCGCGCCTCGTCGGGCGAGAAGTACTTGCCGAAGAACTGCGACACCAACCCCAGCCCCATCGGCAGCGGGTAGGCCTGCCCGTCGTGCAGTGCGAACACCCGGTGCTGGTAGCCGGTGAACTCGGTGAACTGCTGCACGTAATCCCACACCCGCTTGTTGGAGGTGTGGAACAGGTGCGCGCCGTACTTGTGCACCTCGATGCCGGTCTGCGGTTCGGGCTCGGAGTAGGCATTGCCGCCGATGTGGGGCCGCCTTTCGACCACGAGCACACGCTTGTCGAGTTGCGTGGCCACGCGTTCGGCGATCGTCAGGCCGAAGAAACCGGAGCCGACGACAATGAGGTCGAAACGTCCGGCTGACTGGTGCGCTGGGCCCCCGGGATTGGCAGTCGTCATCGGCAGTCAGGGTATCCGACCGCGACCGCGCGCCTCGAATCCGACAAGGGCCCAAGGTTGCGATCGGCTCACGATTCCATATCGTCACTTCTGTCCCACTAGTCACAGCCGTACCGTCGATCACGTCGGCTATCCCTGTCGACGGCGTCAGACCCGGGTTGAACGCGACGGCCGCGACGACCCGGCTGGCCCACTAGCAGACGTAGTCCATGTATTGAGGAGACTTCCGTGCCGAACCGACGTCGACGCAGGCTGTCGACAGCCACGAGCGCAGTCCTGGCCCTGGCAGTCGCGAGTCCCGCCGCAGTGGTCGCCGTGAGCGAACTGTCCGAGAGCACCCAGCCGCCGGCGCAGCAGCGCGAATTCGTCCAGGCGGCGCTGATCACCGACCTGCCCAACGAGTTGATGTCCGCCCTGTCCCAGGGGCTGTCGCAGTTCGGCATCAACCTGCCGCCGATGCCGACCGGGATCCTCACCGGGTCGGGGGCGAGCACCCCGGCGACGCTGACCTCGCCGGGCCTGACCACGCCCGGCCTGACAGCGCCCGGCCTGACCACGCCGAGCCTGACCACGCCCGGGTTGACGACTCCGGAACTGACCGCGCCCGGGCTCACCGCACCGAGCCTGACCACGCCAGGGCTGACCACACCGGAGCTGACGACGCCCGGGCTCACCGCGCCGAGCGCGACCGTCCCGCCGATCTCGGCGACCGGCCCGTCGCTCACCGATCCCGGGCTGACCAACCCCGCGCTCACCAACCCGGCGCTGACCAGCCCGAGCGCTACGCCAGGGCTGTCCACACCGCCGGCGCTGACCGATCCGGGGCTGGCCACCGTGCCGATCTCCTCGGCGGCCGGGCTGCCTGCGCCCAGCGAGATCCCGATCTCGGCCCCGATCGGGCTGGATCCGGCCGCAGGCACGTATCCGATCCTCGGCGACCCGTCACTGGCGACCATGCCCGCGGCGACCAGCACGGGCAGCGGCGGCATCATCGGCGAACTGTCCAGCATGGCCGACCAGCTCGGCGCCGGACAGGCGATCGACCTGCTCAAGGGCATGGTGATGCCGGCGATCATGTCGGCGGTCAAGCCCCCGGGCGCACCCGCGGCACCGCCGATCCCCGGCCCCGGCCCGGCGCCGATCCCCGGAGCCTGACCACCGAGACCTGTTGCTGAACGGCACCGCAGAAGCCACCCCCGCTCTGCGGTGCCGTTGCACGTCGCCCGACATTTTCAGACCGATCGACCGTGTCGCACCACTAGCAACATCTGACACATACGTAACATCGGTCCGTGCCTGCACGTCGTCCAGCGCCATCGCTGCTGTTCACCGCGCTCGCGGCGACGCTGGTGATGCTGCCGCCGGCGATCTACGGCCTGCCCGGTGAGGACACCGATACACCGGCCGCCGAGGCGCCCCACCTCGTCGAGCAGCCGCTGACCGGGCTCAGCGGCGGCGAGACGATCCGCGAGATCCACCAGGACACCCCATTCTCGATGGTCGCGCTCACCGCGCAGGACTTCGCAGGCACCAGCGCCCGCGTGCGCGCCAAGAAGGCCGACGGCAGCTGGGGCCCCTGGTACGACGCCGAGCCGATGGAGGGCGTCGGCCCGGAGGATCCCGGCACAGGGCCACGCGGCACCGAGCCGGTCTTCATCGGGCGCACCACGACCGTGCAGATTGCGGTGACCCGGCCGGCCGACGCGGCCACCACACCACCCGGCGCGACGCCGAAGAAGGCGCCGGGTCCGGGCCTGGGGTACGTGCCCGCCAACGTCGAGCAGCCGGTCGGGCAACTCAACGCCGTGCTGATCAGCCCGCCGCAGGCGCCGGTCGACACCTTGCCGGTCCCGTCCGCGGCCAGCGCGCCGGGCGTGGCGCCGAACATCATCGCCCGGCCGCAGTGGGGCGCCGACGAGTCGATGCGGTGCGGACCGCAGTACGACCTGGGAATCCGCGCAGGCATCGTGCACCACACCGCGGGCAGCAACGAGTACGCACCCGAGGACTCGGCGGGCATCGTCCGGTCGATTTACGAGTACCACACCCGCACCCTGGGCTGGTGCGACATCGCCTACAACGCGCTGGTCGACAAGTACGGGCAGGTCTTCGAGGGCCGGGCAGGCGGAATGGACCGGCCGGTCGAGGGCGCACACACCGGCGGCTTCAACCGCGACACCTGGGGTGTGGCGATGATGGGCAACTTCGAGGTGGTGCCGCCGACGCCGATCCAGGTCCGCACCACCGGCCGGCTGCTGGGCTGGCGGCTCGGCCTGGACCGCATCGACCCGCGCGGCCAGGCGGTGCTGCCGTCCGCGGGCGGCTCGTTCTCGAAGTTCCCGGTCGGCGCGACGCCGACGCTGCCGGCGATCTTCACCCACCGCGACGTCGGCGTCACCGAGTGCCCGGGCAACGCCGCCTACGCGCTGATGGACCACATCCGCGACATCGCGGCACGCTTCAACCAGCCGCCGGGACCCGACGATCTCGCCGAATCCCTGCGCGGCGGAGCGATTTTCGCGCGCTGGGAGGCGATGGGCGGGATGAACAGCCCGCTGGGCAGGCCGACGTCGCTGGAGGCCGCCGGCGACCGCGACGCCCGCTACGTCACGTTCGAGCACGGCGCGGTGTACTGGTCACCGCCCAGTGGTCCGCAACCGGTGGTCGGCGAGATCTACCGGGCCTGGGGGACGCTGGGCTTCGAGCGCGGCGCACTCGGCTTGCCGACGAGCGCGGAAATCCATGAGCCGCAATGGATTGTGCAGAACTTCCAGCACGGCACGCTGAACTTCGACCGCGAGCACGGCACGGTGACCCGCGTCGCCGACGGGGTCCCGGTGGAGTTGCCCAAGCCCGCGGTCGAGGGTGCGCCCGTGCAACTCGAGCGGTTCACCCCGCCGATCAGTCCGAGCTAGTCGGCCACCACCGCTCGAGCACCCGGGCGACCCCGTCCTCGTTGTTGGTGGCGGTGATCTCGTCGGCGGCGGCCAGCGCGTCGGGGTGGCCGTGTCCCATCGCCACCCCGAGCCCGGCCCAGCGCAGCATCGGCACGTCGTTGGGCATGTCACCGAACGTGACGGCTTGGTCGGCGCTGATGCCCAGCGGCCGGGCGACGTCCTCCACGCCGGTCGCCTTGCTGATCCCGACCGGCATCACCTCGATCAGCCCGTTGTTGGTCGAGAATGTGATATCGCCATGTGCGCCAACATGATCGGCGAGCACCGCGGCCATGTCATCGCTGCGCGCGCCGGCCTTGCGGATCAGCAGCTTGATCGCGGGCTCGCTGAGCAGGTCCGCCAGCGACACCTCGGTGTTGTCCGGGTTGAGCCAGGCGTGCTCGTAGCCCGGTGAGCTGACGAACTGTGGGGTGGCGGCGTCGTGTGCGGTGCTGCCGACGCGTTCGACGGCCAACCCCGCCCCGGGGATCAGCCGGGTCGCGATCTCGGCCAGTTCGCCGAGCAGGTCCGCGCTCAGCGTGTGCGAGGTCAGCACGCGGTCGGTGGCCGGGTCGTAGAGCACGGCGCCGTTGGCGCACACCGCAAGCGGGGCGAACCCGAGCGCGTCGACGACCGGCGGCACCCAGCGCGGAGGCCGCCCGGTGGCGATCACGAACTGGGCGCCCGACTGCACGGCGGCCGTCACCGCCGCGCGCGTGCGCGGCGTGACCTTCTCGTCGTCGTCGAGCAGGGTGCCGTCGACGTCGGAGGCGATGAGCCGGGGCATACCGGTGGTGCGGGTCATACGGTTATCCGCCTTCTCGTACCGGGGTCACCGGTGGCTTCGGGCTTCGCGCTCGGCACGCCTGCGCGCGCGCTCGGCCAGTTCGGCCTCGTCGAGTTGCTTGGCCTCGTCGGGGGTCGGGGCGCTGCCGCCGAGCCGTCGGGGTACCCAGAACGCCCCCTCCGGATGCGGATACTCCAGTTGCGCCTTGTGCAGCAGTTCGGTCATCGCGGTGCGCAGCCGCTGCAGCGTCTCGGCCATGGTGTCGGCGGCCTGCAGCGGGGCCCCGACGTCGACGGTGACCGGAATCTTGCTGCGCCCCAACCGGCGCGGATGGTCCTTCGTCCAGATCCGCTGCGTGCCCCAGACGATCAGCGGCACGATCGGCACGCCGGCCTCGGCGGCCATCCGGGCCGCACCGGTCTTGAAGTCCTTGAGTTCGAAGCTGCGGCTGATGGTGGCCTCGGGATAGACCCCGACCAACTCGCCGGCCTGCAGCCGCTGCACGGCCACCGCATAGGCGCCGGCGCCGGCGCGGCGGTCCACCGGGATCGTGCCGGTGCGGCTGATGAGGAAGTTGATGACCTTCACTTCCTGCATCTCTTCTTTGATCATGAAGCGCAGGCGGCGCTGCCGATAGTGCACCGCCAGGGCGGCGGGCAGCCAGTCCACGTAGCTGGTGTGGTTGATCGCGATGACCGCCCCGCCCTCGGCCGGGATGTTCTCCAGGCCGCGGTAGGTGATCCGGATGCCGTTGACCCGGACCGCCGCCTTGACGAGCACCTCGAGCGAGTAGAAGACGGGCTCCACAGCCGCTACTCCGGCGCCCCGGTCGGGTCGGCCCGCTGAGCGCGGCGAGCGGCCTTCTCGGCCGCCTCCTCGGTATCCATCCGGTTGGCCTCGGCCAGCGTCGGCGCACCGCCGCCGAGGCGGTGCGGCACCCAGAACTCGCCGGGCGGATACGGGCCGTACTCGTCTTGCACCTGTTCGAGGAGGTGCTGCATACGCGAGTGCAGCAGCGCGGTCAGCTCGGTGGGGGGCAGCGTCGGCGGGATCGGTTCGCCCACCGCGATCGAGATCGGCACCTTGGGGCGCCACATCTTCTTCGGATGGCCCTTGGTCCAGATGCGCTGGGAACCCCACACGATGTGCGGGACGATCGGCACGTCCGCGGCGATGGCCATCCGCGCTGCACCGGACTTGAACTCCTTGATCTCGAAGCTGCGGCTGATCGTGGCCTCCGGGTAGACGCCGACCAGCTCACCCTCCTTGAGCTTCTGGCAGGCCTGGGCGAACGAGTCGGCGCCGCTGTCGCGGTCCACCTCGATGTGGCGCAGGCTGCGCATGATCGGCCCGGAGATCTTGTTGTCGAAGACCTCTTTCTTCGCCATGAACCGGACCTTGCGGCCCAGCCCCTGCCGGTAGGCGGGCAGGCCCGCGAAGGTGAAGTCGAAGTAGCTGGTGTGGTTGATCGCGATCACCGCGCCGCCGGTGGCGGGCAGGTTCTCCACGCCGGTCACGGTGAACTTCAACCCCTGCACGCGCCAGATCAGCCGCGCCAGCTGAATAACGGTGCCGTATACCGGTTCCACATCAGGCAGCCTAGTCGCGTGACCGTTCCGACCGAACCCGTGCCGATCCCCGCAGTCGTCAGCCGCATCGCGGGCGCGCGGCCGGTGCGCGCGGTGTGGGTGAACGAACTGGGCGGGGTGACGTTCTCGGTGGGCGGCACGGAGTTTGTGAAGGTGTATCCCGCGGCGTCCGCTCACCTGCTGGCCGACGAGGTGCCGCGGCTGCGCTGGGCGCGGCGCTACACGGCGGTGCCCGCCGTCCTGGCGGCCGGGCCGGGCTGGTTGCACACCGCGCGGCTGCCCGGACTGTCGGCGGTCGACCCGCGCTTTGCCGATCAACCCCGGGTGGCTGCCCGCGCGATCGGGGTCGGCCTGCGCCGCCTGCACGACGCCCTGCCGGTCGACGACTGCCCGTTCGGCGCCCCGTCGTGGGTGCCCCCGGACGCGCCGCCGGCTGACCACCTCGTCGTGTGCCACGGTGACGCCTGCTCCCCCAACACGCTGCTCGACGACGACGGCGCGTTCTGCGGGCACGTGGACCTGGGCGTCGCGGACCGGTGGGCCGACCTCGCCGTCGCCACCGTGTCGCTGGACTGGAACTTCCCGACCGAGGGCCCCGGCGGCTTCCAGGAGGTTCTGCTCGACGCGTACGGCGTCGCCGCCGACACCGACCGCATCGCCTACTACCGCCGCGCGTGGGACGAGGAGGAGCCGGCGGCGGGCTAGACTCGCGGCGAGCACCCACACGCGCAGAAAGGGCATTTGTGCAGGTCACCAGCATCGGCCACGCGGGATTCCGCATCGACACCGCGGCGGGAAGCGTGCTGTGCGACCCGTGGGTGAATCCCGCGTACTTCGCGTCGTGGTTCCCGTTCCCCGACAACAGCCGGCTGGACTGGGCCGCCCTCGGTGACGTGGACTACCTGTACGTCTCGCATCTGCACCGCGACCACTTCGACCCGAAGCTGCTGCGCGAACACGTCAACAAGGACGCCGTCGTGCTGCTGCCCGACTATCCGGTGCCCGATCTGCGCCGCGAGCTCGAGAAGCTGGGCTTCCACCGATTCTTCGAGACCACCGACTCGGTGCGTCACACCGTCAGCGGCCCCAAGGGCGACCTCGGCGTGATGATCATCGCGCTGCGCGCCCCGGCCGACGGGCCGATCGGCGACTCCGGTCTGATCGTCGACGACGGGGAAACCGTGGCGTTCAACATGAACGACGCCCGGCCCGTCGACCTCGACGTGGTGCACGCCGACTTCGGTCACGTCGACGTGCACATGCTGCAGTACTCCGGGGCGATCTGGTACCCGATGGTCTACGACATGCCGGCCCGCGCCAAGGAGGCGTTCGGCATCCAGAAGCGGCAGCGGCAGATGGACCGGTGCCGTCAGTACATCGCGCAGGTCGGGGCGACGTGGGTGATCCCGTCGGCGGGACCCCCGTGCTTTCTGGACCCGGACCTGCGTGACCTCAACGACGACCACGACGACCCGGCCAACATCTTCCCCGACCAGGTGGTGTTCCTGGACCAGATGCGCACGCACGGCCACGACGGCGGGCTGCTGCTGATCCCGGGGTCGACGGCGGATTTCACCGGCTCACAACTGGATTCGCTGACCCATCCGCTGCCCGACGAGGACGTGCAGGCGATCTTCACCACCGGCAAGGCGGCCTACATCGCCGACTACGCCGAGCGGATGGCTCCCGTGCTCGCCGCGGAGAAGGCGAACTGGGCGCCGGCGCCCGGCGAGTCACTGCTCGAACCGCTGCGCACCCTGTTCGAGCCGATCATGGTGCAGAGCGACCAGATCTGCGACGGTATCGGCTATCCCGTCGAACTGGAACTCTGCGGCGGCGGCCATGACGAGAGGGTCGTCCTCGACTTCCCGAAACGCGTTGTGCGCGAACCGATCCCCGACGAGAAGTTCCGCTACGGGTTCGCCATCGCGCCGGAACTGGTGCGCACCGTGCTGCGCGACAACGAACCCGACTGGGTCAACACCATCTTCCTGTCGACCCGGTTCCGCGCCTGGCGGGTCGGCGGCTACAACGAGTACCTGTACACGTTCTTCAAGTGCCTGACCGACGAGCGGATCGCCTACGCCGACGGTTGGTTCGCCGAGGCGCACGACGACAGCGCGTCGATCACGTTGGACGGCTGGGAGATTCAGCGGCGCTGCCCGCACCTGAAGGCGGATCTGTCGAAGTTCGGCGTGGTCGAAGGTTCGACGCTGACCTGCAACCTGCACGGGTGGCAGTGGAATCTGCAGAACGGCCGATGTCTGACGACCAAGGGCCACGAGCTGCGGAGCACCCGGATATGACCGCGCCGCAACAGTATTACGACGACGGCATGATCCAGCTCGACCGCGAGGCGATCACACTGCGGCGCTACCACTTCCCGTCGGGCACCTCGAAGGTCATCCCGCTGCGCTCGATCCGCGGCTACACCGCGACCCCGCTGAACTGGATGCACCGCTACCGGCTGTGGGGCAGTTCGGATCTGCGCCGCTGGCTGCCGCTCGACATCCGCCGGCCGCTGAAGAGCACGCTGATCACGCTCGACGTCGACGGCCGGTGGCGCCCGGCGTTCACCCCCGCCGACCCCGAGCGGTTCGTCGCCGGACTCGACGAACTACTCACCTAGCGCCGGGCGCGCCGCAGCCGTCGCACCGCGAGCAGTCCGGCGCCCGCCGAGGCCAGCCACGGGCCCGCCACGATGATCGGGTCGAGCCACATGTGATTGCTGTCGGCGCGCTTGCTCTTGGCGCGCGCCGCGACGCCATTGTACTTGAACTCGGTGAGGACACCGGTCTGGGTGATCGGGTTGTCCGGGCGCAGGCTCAGCAGGGACTGCAGATGGTGTTCGACGGCGTCGACCCGATCGGCGAGGATCAGCAGCAGCCAGTGCGCGGCGCGGCCCTCGCTGTAGGTGCGGTACGAATACCGCCGGATCGCCCCGGACAGCCCGCGCGGCGGCGTCGAGGTGCCGAACACCGGCGTCAGGAACTTGTGCTCGATGGACCGCTCGCGCGGCCACTTCTCCGGCTGGCGTTCGGGGAAGTCCCAGCGGGCGCCCGTCTCGACGGCGGCGAGCTTGGGCACCGACGGCCGGTCGGCCGGATCGAGGTCGGCGCCCCAGCCCGGGATCCGGGCACGCAGGTCGTCGGAGTTCGGCACGGGCGGATGGTCGGCGGTGTAGGTCATGATCGTCCTCTCAGGCGGCGTTGGGCACGATGACCGGCTTGATGCAGTCGTCGAGCTTGGCGGAGAAGATGTGATAGCCCTCCGCGATGTGCTCAAGCGGAATCCGGTGCGTGACAATGTCATTGGGCTTGAGATAGCCGTTCTGGATGTGGCTGAACAGCCGCGGCCACTGCCGCTTGACCGGGCACTGGTTCATGCGCAGCGTCAGACCCTTGTTCAGGGCATCGCCGAACTTGATCGCGGAGAAGATCGGCCCGTAGGCGCCCATCACCGAGATCGTCCCGCCCTTGCGGACCCCGTCGATGGCCCAGTTCAGCGCGATCGGCGAACCGCCCTGCATTTTCAGCTTCGCTCCGGTGATGTGTTGCAGCAGGTTGCCGTCGGCTTCGGCGCCGACGCAGTCGATCGCCACGTCGGCCCCGAGGTAACCGGTGGTCTTCTTCATCTCGACCACGATGTCGTCGTACTCGACGAAATTGAGCGTCTCGGCGTGCGCGAACTCGCGGGCCTTCTCCAGGCGGTACTCGAGGTGGTCGACGACGATGACCCGGCCTGCGCCCATCAGCCACGCCGACTTCGCGGCGTACAGCCCGACCGGTCCGGCGCCGAACACCACCACGACGTCGCCTTCGACGATGTCGCCGAGTTGCGCGCCGAAGTACCCGGTGGCCAACGCGTCGGTGCACATCAGCGCGTCCTCGTCGGACATCCAGTCCGGGATGATCGCCGGCCCCACATCGGCGAACGGCACCCGCACGAACTCGGCCTGCCCGCCGTCGTATCCGCCGCAGGTGTGCGAGTAGCCGTAGATGCCGCCGACGGCGGTGGCGTTGGGGTTGACGTTGTGGCAGTTCGAGTACAGCCCGCGCGCGCAGAAGTAGCACGAACCACAGAAGATGTTGAACGGCACCATGACTCGGTCGCCGGGCTTGAGGTTCTGCACCGACGGACCGACCTGGTCGACGACGCCGATGAACTCGTGGCCGAACGTCATCCCGACCCGGGTGTCGGGCATCATGCCGTGATACAGGTGCAGATCCGAACCGCAGATCGCGGCGAGCTGCACCCGCACGATCGCATCGTTGGGATGTTCGATCGCCGGCACATCTTTTTCTTCCACCCGGATCTTGTACGGGCCGCGGTACACCATCGCCTTCATTCGGGCAGAGCTACCCGGCCCCCGCACCGCGAAACATCAGCACCTGCCTGCGTCGGCCGCGATGGACGAGGAGCGCACCGGCACCGGCAGCCGTCGCGAAGCTCCCCGCGACCACGGCGGCACCCGTGAACCCGATTCCGAGGAGCCGGTCCTCGGCGCTTCCCGCGGCCACGATGTAGGTCGGGTCGGTGGAGTCGTAAGTGATCTCGACGCGGTCGCCGACGGCAGGGCTGACCTGGTTGGGCCACGAGATGTAATCGCCGCTGACCCGCTCCCCGTCCTGCGTCGTGAAATCAACCACGACCTCCGTGCCGTCACAGTCAGTGACCGTGGCGGTCGTGGTCACCCCGTGGCTGTTGAGTCGCGCGTCGTGGCCGATCCCCACAACCGCCAACGCCGCGAACAGCAGCGCGCCGATCAGGAAGCCGGCCGAGACAACTCCCAACGCGATGGCCCATCCGGCCGGCCTCTGCGAGGGTAGCGGGGTTGTCTGCGGATACACGACCCCATGATCGCGCAGCCGCGCGACGACCGCGCGCTATTTCTTCGGCGCGAGCACGTCGGTTCCGACGAACGGCACCAACGCTTCTGGCACCCGCACGCTGCCGTCGGGCTGCTGGTGGTTCTCAAGGATCGCCACCAGCCACCGCGTGGTGGCCAGTGTGCCGTTGAGCGTCGCGGCGGTCTGCGGACGGCCGTCGTCGTCGCGGTAGCGCACCGAGAGCCGGCGCGCCTGGAACGTCGTGCAGTTCGACGTGGAGGTCAGCTCGCGGTAGGTCTGCTGCGTAGGCACCCACGCCTCGCAGTCGTATTTGCGGGCCGCCGACGAGCCGAGGTCGCCGGCGGCGATGTCGATGATGCGGTACGGCACCTCGATCTTGGCGAGCATCTCGCGCTGCCAGCCCAGCAGCCGATCGTGCTCGGCCTCGGCGTCGCCGGGCTTGCAGTAGATGAAGCCCTCGACCTTGTCGAACTGGTGCACCCGGATGATGCCGCGGGTGTCCTTGCCGTGGCTGCCCGCTTCGCGGCGGAAACACGACGACCACCCCGCGTAGCGCAGAGGCCCGGCCGCCAGGTCGAGGATCTCGTCGGCGTGGTAGCCGGCCAGCGGCACCTCGGAGGTGCCGACCAGATACATGTCGTCGGCTTCGAGCCGATACACCTCGTCGCTGTGCGCGCCGAGAAAACCGGTGCCCGCCATGACTTCCGGGCGCACCAGCACCGGCGGGATCATCAGCGTGAAACCGTTGTCCACCGCCAACCGCGCCGCCAGCTGCATCAGGCCCAGCTGCAGCAGCGCACCCGCGCCGGTGAGGAAGTAGAACCGTGCCCCGGCGACCTTCGCGCCGCGCTCGAGGTCGAACAGCCCCAGCGACTCTCCGAGCTCGACGTGGTCTTTGGGGTCATCGAGACGCGGCGGTTCGCCGACCGTGTCGAGCACCGTGAAGTCGTCCTCGCCGCCGGCGGGCACGCCATCGATGATCACGTTGGAGATCGTCATGTGCGCGGCGGTGAACGCCTTGTCGGCCTCGGCCTGGGCGGCCTCGGCGGACTTCACCTTCTCGGCGAGCGCTTTGGCCGCCTCCAGCAGGGCAGGCCGCTCCTCGGGGGACGCCTTGCCCACCTTCTTGCTGGCGGCCTTCTGCTCGGCGCGCAGATTGTCGGCCGCCGACACCGCGGCGCGGCGGGCGGCGTCGGCTTCGAGGAGCGCGTCGACGAGGCTGGGGTCTTCCCCGCGGGCACGTTGCGAGGCACGGACGGCTTCGGCGTTTTCGCGCAGCAGCTTGAGGTCGATCACGCAGCAACCCTACTGGTCGACGGGCCCGTCCAGCACAACCGCGTAACTTTACAACTGCATCACTTGTCACAGCGCCTGACACGCCTGTCACAATGGAGCAGATGTTGGAGGCACCCGAGCACCCGATCGGCGCAAACGCGCCCGATTCGCGGCCAGCCGACGCGCAGCGGGTGGCGTGGTGGAAGAACCTGCAAGCCACGCCGACCAGCCGCGCGTTGCTGCTGATCGCGCTCGGCGGGATCCTGATCGCCGGCTTCATCACGGCCCTGCCGCAGTCCGAAGGTGCCAGCGGCCTGACCGCCAGCACGATCTCGCTGGGGCCGCGCGGCAACGAGACGTTCTCACACGCCAAGGCCGGCGACTGCCTGAACTGGCCGGACCGCACCCCCGATGACGCCACGATCGTCGACTGCAGCGAAGAGCACCGGTTCGAGGTCGCGCAGTCGGTCGACATGCGCACCTTCCCGGGCAGCGAGTACGGGCCGGAGGCGCCGCCACCGTCGAGCGCGCGGATCCAGCAGATCAGCCAGGAACAGTGCTCGACGGCCGTGAAGCGCTACCTGGGCGCCCGCTTCGACCCGAACAGCCGGTTCACGGTCAGCATGCTGTGGTCCGGCGACAAGGCGTGGCGCCAGTCCGGTGAACGCCGGATGCTGTGCGGTTTGCAGCTGCCCGGCGCGAACAACCAGCAGCTCGCGTTCACCGGCAAGGTCGCTGAGGTGGACCAGTCCAAGGTGTGGCCGGCCGGCACCTGCCTGGGCATCGACCCGACGACCAACCAGCCGACCGACATCCCCGTCGACTGCGCGGCGCCGCACGCGATGGAGGTCACCGGCGCGGTCAACCTCGCCGAGAAGTTCCCCGGCGGCCTTCCGCCCGAGCCGGAGCAGGACAGCTTCATCAAGGACGCCTGCACGCGGATGACCGACGCGTACCTCGCGCCGATCCAGCTGCGCAGCACCACGCTGACCCTGATCTACAGCACGATCTCGCCGCCGAGCTGGGCGGCGGGCAGCCATCAGGTGTCGTGCAGCATTGGGTCGACGCTCGGCAACGGCGGATGGTCGACGCTGCTCAACAGCGCCAAGGGCCCGTTGATGATCAACGGTCAGCCGCCGGTGCCGCCGCCGGACATCCCCGAGGAACGGCTGAACTTCCCGCCGATCCCGATGCCCGAGGTCGACGACTCGAGCAGCAGTTCGTCGGCGACCAGCGACCAGTACTCCGACAGCAGCTCCAGCGATACCAGCAGCAGCGAGGAGCAGCAGACGACGCACGGGCCGGGCCCGCTGCACACCGACGCGACGGAGACCGAGGCGCCGCCGCCCACCGACCCGCCCGCCCCGCCGCCGGGCAACGTGTTCCTGGGCGGCCCGCCGCCGCCGGGCGCCCCCGCGCCACCCGCTCCGGCACCGCCGGGTGCGCCGCTTCCGCCGCCGCCCGCACCTGCACCCCCGCCACCAGCACCCGCACCGCCGCCGCCACCGGGCGCGCCGCTGCCACCACCGGGACCGTAGCCACGTGGCCGTGCGGATGGACCCGCACCGGTTCGACGAGTTGGTTTCCGAGGCGCTCGATCTGATCCCGCCGAAGCTGGCCGACGCGTTGGACAACGTCGTGGTGCTGGTCGAGGCCCGCAACGACGAGGAGCCGGACCTGCTGGGGCTCTACGAAGGCGTCGCCCTGACCGAACGCGACTCCTGGTACGCCGGGTCGCTGCCCGACACGATCACGATCTACCGCGAGGCGCTGCTCGAGCACTGCGACACCGAGGAACAGGTGGTCGAAGAGGTGGCGATCACGGTGATCCACGAGATCGCGCACCACTTCGGCATCGACGACGACCGGTTGCACGAACTCGGCTGGGGGTGAGCCCGCGCGGCACCGACGGTTTGTCACCGAGTGGTGTTATCAAGGGTTCATGACCGAGTGCCGAGACTGTGTGGCGGGCCTCGAGCACTGCCATGGCACCGTCATCCACCACGCCGTATATCGGTCCGAGTGCACCGAACCGGATTGTGTGACACCGGAGATCGTGCACACCTTCGTCGTCGACTGTGATGCCGTCGGCTGCCAGTGCAGCGTCTCGGTGTCAGCCCATCGGGTCGGCTGAGCGCAGCGCGTCCTCGACCGGGCGCACGCCGGGTTCGGGATAGAACGGCGGCGTCAGCGCGCCCCACTGCACGCAACTCCAGCGCCCGTCGGTGATCGGGGCGAGCACGACGGCTTCGGCGTTGCTCAGGTGATGGTCCAGCGCGAAACTCGGCTCTACACCGGCCAGCACGGCGGACACCAGGCGGATCGCCGCGCCGTGGCTGACGACGACGATGTCGCCGTGCCAGGCGTCGTCGTCGAGGTGGCGCATCCGCAACTGGGTGATCGTCGGCACGTAGCGGTCCAGCACCTCGTTGCCGGTCTCGCCGTTGGGCATCGCGACGTCGAGGTCGCCTTCCTGCCAGCGCTGGTAGACGGACTCGAACTCGGCGATGGCGTCGTCGTCGTTGCGGTTCTCCAACTCACCGACCTGCACCTCGTGGATGCCGTCGAGTTCGAGCGGTGCCAGCCGGTCCAGTCGCAGCGCGCCGGCGACCTCCTCGGCCGTCTGCCGCGCCCGGTGCGCCACCGAATGGGCCAGCAGCGCAGGCGGTTGCCCGAGTCCGGAGGCGAAGCCGCGGGCCTGGTTGCGGCCGAGGTCGGTCAGCTCCGCGCCGGGCGGGCGGGTGTCGAGGCGTCGCTCGACGTTCGCGAGGGACTGCCCGTGCCGCACCAGCACCAGCCGCCCGCTCACGGTGCGCCCTTCCGCAGCCGCGTCAACCAGTCGGTCGCTTCGTCGAGTGCGGGCGGCACCGCGCCCGCGGCCGCTCCGGTCGGCCAGGAACCCAGGAATCTCACATCCGAACAACGTCGGTGCAGCGCCTTGAGTGCCTCGGCCACCGCGTCGTCGTCGATGTGGCCGACGCAGTCCAGGAAAAACACGTAGGTGCCCAGTTCCGTTCGGGTGGGCCGGGATTCGATGCGGGTCAGGTCGATGTCGCGGATCGACAGCTCGGTCATCGCCGACACCAGCGCGCCCGGCACATTGGCCAACCGCAGCACCACCGAGGTGCGGTCGGCGCCGGTGCGCGGCGGCGGCGGGGCAGGCGTCCCCACCAGCACGAAGCGGGTGCGCGCGTTGGGCTCGTCGACGATGTCGGACGCCAGCGCCGCCAGTCCGTAGCGGCGCGCGGCCAGCGCGGTGCTCACCCCGGCGTCCGCGCGGCCGTCGGAAACGTCGTGGGCGGCGGCGGCGTTGGAGTTGGCGGGCACCACCTGCGCCGTCGGCAGATGGGCGGCCAGCCAGTTGCGCACCTGGGCGGCGGCGACCGGGAAGGCCGCCACCGTCGTGACGTCCTCGGCGCGCACGCCGTCGCGCACCACGATCGTGAACGACACGTCGAGGGTCAGTTCCGCGAAGATCTGCAGCGCGGACCCGGTGGCCAGGCTGTCCAGCGTCGGCAGCACCGAGCCCTCGATCGAGTTTTCGATGGGCACGCAGGCGTAGTCGGCGTCGCCGGCGCGCACGGCGGCGATGGCGGCGACGGTGCTGTCGAACGGCACCGGAACGACCCCGTCCCCGGCCCCGCCACCGGGCAGCATTCCGGCCGACGCCATCTTGAGCAGCGCCGCCTCGGTGAAGGTCCCTTCGGGTCCCAGGTAGGCGATGCTCGGCACGGCTCAACCCTATCGGTTCGGTGCGGTAATGCCGTTCCGCTGGACCGAAGCTCTTGCGGGGCCGCCGCGGCGTAGTTAAGTTAGGCTCACCTTATTACAGAGGAGGCGGCATGACGACAGCGCTCACGGCACCCAGCACAGCCGAGCGGATCCGCAGCGCCTGCGCCAAGGCGGGCGGCGCGATGCTCGCGGCCGAGGGCACCGAGCCCACCGAGTCCCCCGTCCACCACCTGCTCGACGACGGGTCGTTCGCGATCACGGTTCCGGCGGGCAGCGCCGTCGCCGCCAAAGTGGTCAGCGCGGGCGCCGCGGGAGTGCAGGCGGTGCTGGAGATGACCGACTACGCGCCGCTGCCGCTGCGGGAGCCGGTGCGCTCGCTGGTCTGGATCCGCGGCACTCTGCACGACGTGCCCGCGGGCGAGGTGCCCCCGCTGCTGGATCTGGTCGCCTCCGAGGACCCCAATCCGGCTCTGCTGCAGGTCAATTCGACCAATGCCGACGACGGCGGCGGGTTCGCGCTGCTGCGGCTGGAGATCGACTCGGTGGTGGTCGCCGACTCCACCGGCGCCGAATCGGTCGGGGTGAGCACGCTGCTGGGCGCGCGGCCGGATCCGTTCTGCGCGATGGAGTCGGGGTGGCTGCAGCACATGGAGTCCGCGCACCGCGAGGTCGTCGAGCGGCTGGCCAGCCGGTTGCCGGTGTCGCTGCGGCGCGGCCGGGTGCGGCCGCTGGGCCTGGACCGGTACGGCGTGCAGTTGCGGGTGGAGACCGACGAGGGCGATCACGATGTGCGGCTGCCGTTCACCAAGCCGGTCGACGACATCACCGGGCTCAGCCAGGCGATCCGCGTCCTGATGGGCTGCCCGTTCCTCAACGGGCTGCGCGCACGCAAACTCTGACGCCGCTACCGTAGCTCCGGTGAGCGCCGGCACCGACGAGGGCAGCGACCCGCGGGCGATACGCATCGAGATCGTCGTGGTGCTGGCGGTGACGTTCGGCCTGTCGGCCTACAGCGCGCTGCTCAACCTTATCGAGGCCGTGCTGCTCGGGCTGGCCGGTCAGGTGGTCGCGCTCAACCCGCGGCGTTCACCGTTCGACCTGATCGACCTCGGGCTCAATCTCGCCTGGGTCTTCCAATTGCTGGCGTGGGGCGGCCTGGGCGTATACCTGTTGTGGCGCAGCGGTTCAGGACCGTCGACGATCGGGCTGGGACGGCCGCGCTGGCGCGCCGATGGGCTCGGCGGGCTGGGGCTGGCCGCACTGATCGGGCTGCCGGGACTGGCGCTGTACCAGCTCGCCCGCGTGCTGGGGATGAACGCCGACGTCGAACCCGCCGAGCTCTACGACACCTGGTGGCGCATTCCGGTGCTGCTGCTGACGGCTTTCGCGAACGGGTGGGCCGAGGAGGTGATCGTCGTCGGGTTCCTGCTCACCCGGTTGCGGCAGTTGCGGATGAGCCCGGCCGCGGCGATCGTGCTCACCAGCGTGCTGCGCGGGCTCTACCACCTGTATCAGGGCTTCGGCGCGGGGCTGGGCAACCTCGCGATGGGGCTGGTGTTCGGCTATGTCTACGTGCGCACCGGCCGGTTGTGGCCGCTGATCATCGCCCACGCGGTGATCGACGCCGTCGCGTTCGTCGGCTACGCCCTGGCCGCCGGTCACCTGGGCTGGTTGCAGTAACCAACTCTGTGCGGCACGTAGATTCCTCTATGTGAACGACCGTCGGCCGCCGCCGCCACCGGGACGCGACCCGCGGGCGCGCCGGGAGCCGTCGCAGGTGATCCGCCGGGACCCGAACTACCGTCCGCCGCCGTCGTGGCCGCCGAACCCACCGTCACCTCCCCCTCCGCCGCCCCCTCCGCGGCGTCCGCCACCCCCACCGCCTCCGCCGCGCGCCCCGCGCCGGGCCGGCGCCGCGCCACCCGCACCTCCTGCGCCTCCCAAGCCGAAACGGCAACGGCGCAAACGGCATTGGGGCCGGATCATCGTCGCCGTGCTACTGGTGTTCGTCGTGGCGGTGGTCGGCGTCGGCGTGTGGGTCGACACCTCGCTGCAGCGCATCCCCGCACTGGCCGACTACCCGGACCGTCCCGCGTCGAGCGCGGGCACCACCTGGCTGCTGGTCGGCTCGGACAGCCGGGCGAACCTGACCGCCGAGCAGCAGTCGCAACTGACCACCGGCGGCGACCTCGGCACCGGTCGCACCGACACGATCCTGCTGGTGCACGTTCCGGGCCTGATGTCGAGCGCCCCGACCACGATGGTCTCGCTGCCGCGCGACTCCTATGTGTCGATTCCCGGATACGGCAGCGACAAGATCAACGCCGCGTTCGCGATGGGCGGCGCGCCGCTGCTGGTGCAGACCGTCGAGCAGGCGACCGGTCTGCGCATGGACCACTACGCCGAGATCGGGTTCGACGGTTTCGCCACCATGGTCGACGCGGTCGGCGGGGTCACCATGTGCCCGGCCGAGCCGATCAGCGACCCGCTGGCCGGCATCGATCTGCCCGCCGGCTGCCAGGAGCTCGACGGCCGCACCGCGTTGGGGTTCGTCCGCACCCGGGCCACCCCGCGCGCGGACCTGGACCGCATGCGTCACCAGCAGGAGTTCATGTCCGCGCTTCTGCACCGCGCCACCAGCCCGGAGGTGCTGCTCAACCCGCTGCGCTGGGCCCCGATGGCGCGCGCGGCCACGCGCTCGGTCACCGTCGACACCGACGATCACGTGTGGGATCTGGCCCGGCTGGCGTGGGCCATGCACGGCGACGTCACGACGACCACCGTGCCGATCGGCGAGTTCACCAGCGGTGGCTCGGGCTCGGTCGTGGTGTGGGACGACGCCCTGGCGAGCCAGCTGTTCGAGGCGCTGCGCACCGACGCTGCCGTCCCGCAGGATGTGCTCGACGCGCAGCCATGAGTTACTCCAGCAAACTTTTATAGTTTCCTGTTAGCGTCGTCACAAAGGTTTCACTTAGTTAGGCAAAGCTGACCTCTGTTAGGCCGACCTTCACTGACAACCCCCTCTGAACTGGGCTATCGTGGCCGCTATGACCACCGCTGAAGTGTCCGACACGAAATTTCACGCCCTTCTGCAGGAGCAGATCCGCAACGAATTCGGGGCCGCTCAGCAATATCTTGCGATCGCGGTGTATTTCGACGGTGCGGACCTGCCGCAGTTGGCGGGCCACTTCTATCGGCAGGCCGTCGAGGAGCGCAACCACGCCATGATGCTGGTCCAGTACCTCATCGACCGCGACGTCGAGGTCGAGATCCCCGGCGTGGACCCGGTGCGCAACTCGTTCGGCACGCCGCGCGACGCGCTGGCACTCGCGCTCGAGCAGGAGCGCACCGTGACCGAGCAGATCAGCCGGCTGGCCGGCGTGGCCCGCGACGAGGGTGACTACCTCGGCGAGCAGTTCATGCAGTGGTTCCTCGGCGAGCAGGTCGAGGAGGTCGCGCAGATGACGACGCTGGTGCGCATCGCCGACCGGGCCGGGGCCAACCTGTTCCACCTCGAGGACTTCGTGGCCCGCGAGTTCGGCGCGCCCGCCAAGGACCCCGGCGCGCCCAAGGCCGCCGGCGGCAACCTCTGACCGGTCAGTCCCGGCCCGCGCCGGCCAACCCGTTCTGCAGCCACTCCTTGGTGCGGCCGGGATGGTTGGTCGCCACCCACGCCACGCCGACGTCGCGGCAGTACTGCACGTCCTCGAAATGGTCGACGGTCCAGCAGTACAGCGCCCGGCCCTGCGCGGCGGCGCGGTCGACCAGTTCGGGGTGTTCGCGCAGCGTCGCGATCGACGGGCCCACCGCGGTGGCGCCGACGGTGGTCGCCGCACTGCCGCCCAGATAGCGCGACGTCTCGCCGAGCAGCACGGTCGGCAGCATCGGCGCGGCGCGCCGGATCCGCCACACCGCCGCCGCCGAGAACGACATCACCACCGCGCGCGACAGATCGGCCGACGCGGGCGCGGCGATCCCGTACCGGTGCAGCAGCGCGAGCACCTTGCTCTCGACCAGCGCGCCGTAGCGGACCGGGTGCTTGGTCTCGATGAACAGCTTGACCGGCCGGTTCCAGTCCAACACCAGCGTCACCAGTTCGTCGAGGGTCAGCAGGCCTGTATCGCCTTGCGTCGCAACGTCTTTACGGCTCGGGTGCCATCCGCCGAAGTCGAGCTCACGCAATTCGGCCAGCGTCATGTCGCTGACGATGCCCGAGCCGTCCGACGTCCGGTCCACCCTGCGGTCGTGCACGCACACCAGGTGGCCGTCGCGGGTCAGCCGCACGTCGCACTCGACACCGTCGGCGCCTTCGCGCAGCGCCAACTCGTAGGCCGCCCGCGTGTGCTCAGGACGGTCGGCCGAGGCGCCCCGGTGCGCGACGACGAACGGATGGCGGCCGAGCGCGGGTTCGGAAGTCGCGGCCTCGGCGGCTTCGGCGTCGCCCGGGTTCATACGGCCTATGCTGCCGGGTTCTGCCCTTCGGACTCAACCGGGGCTTCGCTTTCCGGCTCGGCGGGCCGGTCCTCGGGCGCGGGCGCTTCATCGGGCACCATCACCCAGCGCTTGCTCGGCCGGTCGACGGGCTGACGCTCGAAGCCCTCGACCACTTTGGCCGCCAGCAGCAGCGCCGCCAGCGCGGCCAGGTAGGCCACCGTCGTCGTCACCGTGTTGTCGGCGATGCCCTGCGCGTCGGTGGTGAAGCTGGTCGCGATCGACCAGATGGACAGCGCGTAGCTCGCCAACCACACCACCCACCACGCCACGATGGGACGGCGCAGCCAGCTCAGCCGCTCTTCGATGCCGGCCAGTTCGATCGCGAACACCGGCGCCCACAGCAGGTTGACGAACGGCACCAGACAACCGGCCTGCAGGAGCCACGCCGGCCGCGGGTCGGTGGTGCCACGATGGGCGTATGCGGCGGCGCGCCTTGCGACCAGCCAGTTGGCCAGCACGACAAGGCTCGCCAGCACCATGAACACGGCCAGGACGCTGAGCGCCACCCCCAGCCACGTCGCGCCTGCGGCGATCCACGGGTGCAGCAGCACCGAGCGGTTGACGATCAGCAGCGCGTAGCGCACGAGGTGGATGAGAGCCGCCGAACCGAGCGCGATCATCGTCAGCAGCAGCACGGTGCGGACCATCGCCACCGACGGGCCGCTGCGCACAGCGTCCTGCTGTTGCGCGTCGACGGGCCCGACGTGGTCGACGAGTCCCCAGCGCGGAATCGTGGTGTAACGCGGTGTGGGGCCGAGGGGACGACGCGTGCGGCGCAGCGTCGGTGCGGCACCCGGGCGCACGGCGACCCAGCGGTAGCCGGGCGGAAGGCCGGCCGGTGGGCGGGGCGCGGCGCCCGGCATCGCGGGCACCGACGGCCGCGCACCCCACTGGGCGTCCGGCGCGGGCGCCGACGGCGGCAGCAGGCTGCCGTTGCAGCGCGGGCACCAGACCCGGCGCCGGTCGCGCACGTTCCAGCGCGTCCCGCACTGGGAGCACACCTGGATCATTTCGCTCCTCGCGTGCGCGCCATCACGCTGCTCCTCGTGACCGCGAATTCATGCCGACCAGCGTAGCGACGGTTCGTCAGACCGCGCCCACGCCGCCGTCGTCGGTGACCACCGGCCGCCCCGCGTTGGCCCACGCCTCCATGCCGCCGCTGACGTTGATCGGCGCGTACCCGTTGCCGGCCAGGTACTGGGCGACGCGCTGCGACCGGCCGCCGAGATGGCAGATGACGAACAGCTGCGCATCGCCGTCGATCTCGGCCAGCCGCGCAGGCACCTCCCCCATCGGGATGTGCTGAGCCCCCGGCGCATGGCCGCGGGCCCACTCGTCGTGCTCCCGGACGTCGAGCAGCACCACCGAGGCGTCGAACGTCGTCGGGACGTCTGCGATATCGGCTTGTCTCACGAGACCCTGATCCATCCGTTCATGCTGACACGTCGCTACCGCGCAGTAATCGACAGCAATGACAAACTATCCACAATTTCCACAGATTCATCCACAGGCCGAACCGGCGCCTGTCCCGTGTGGGCCGGTCAATCTGTGTCTTTCCTGAGCGTTGCTGTGGATAAGCCGGGCAGGCACGGCGGTGCTCATCAACAGGGCGGTTCGGCGAGCGAAATCCGTAGCGCAGCTAATCGCAGAACGTGCCGTGGATCACACGGTCCGGTCATCCGGCGATGACCCGATTTCTGTGGTGACACAGAAAGGGTTATGATCGGCGTCACAGGTTGCTGTTGTGACTGATGTCACTGGGAGGATTACCTCGTTTATGCAGGTCAGGAGGGGTGCATGACGTCATCGATGGGCTCGGGTTCGGCCGTTCCGCCCAGTGAGTGGCAGTCGGCGGCGCCGGCCTACACCCGTTCGCAGCTCATGGCGTGTCTGCGCGCCGGGGTGATCGCGCTGGTTCTCCTCGGCATCCTGGCAGTCATCGTTCTCTTCTGAGCGTCGCGCACAACACAAAAAAGAGCCGCCGGTCCTCGGACTCGGCGGCTCTTCGCGTTGACGGGTGATCAGGCGGGCGGATAGACGCCCATCTGCTTGCCCTTGTCGGTCTGCCAGAAGATGTCGGCGATCTCGTCGATGGTCTTGAGCAGCTTCTCGGCGACGGCGACGTCGAGCGACTTCTTGACGTCGCCCGCGCCGTGCACCCCGTCCCAGAACAGCTGGTGCAGGTTCGGGAACTGCTCGAAGTGGTCCTTGGTGAAGAAGTCGGCCCACAGCACCATCAGGTGATGCTTGACCTCTTCGGCCTGGCGCTCCTTGATGATGATCGCGCGCGTGCGGAAGTGCTCATCATCGGAGTCGTGGTACTTCTGGATCGTCTTCAGGCACGAGAGCGCCTCGATTTTGGCCTGCGCCGGATCGTAGACACCGCAGTACAGATCGCAGTGGGCATGGGCAGGGGTCGCGTTCGTGAACAGTCGATGCAGCATGAGCCTTAACTTACCCTTTGGGTGTGCGCCGCAACCAGACCCCGCGAGCCTGGCCGCTGCGGCTGTTCCGGGTTGTCGACGAATCGATGCGCCCGGCGCTCGGCCCGGGTGACGGCCTAGTGGCGCTGCGGGGCGGCAGCATTCGGCGCGGCCAGCTACGGGTGTTCCCGGATCCGCGGCTGTCGACGCGCTGGCTCGTCAAGCGTGTCGGTGAAGTGCACGGGACGGGTCGGCGTGCGATATTTGAAGCCCGCTCGGACAATCCGCGCGCCGCGGGGTCAGCCGACTCGCATGAGTTCGGCCCGGTTTCCGCGGACGGCTCGTACCGCGTCATCTGGACCGCGCGCGCGAAATCTCCTCGTTAGCAGTCTCGTCCACTTGCGTGCCAGCCGGGATCTGCCGCATCCTGAGCAAATCGACCCACAGGCGTGTCTGGCAGTCGCCGGCTCCGGCCGGTATCCCAACACCGATGGCACGGAGGCGATATGGAGCGGGAATCGGACGGACGGGCGGTCGAGATCGCCCCGTTCCACTCACGGGGTGCGCTGAAGGGCTTCGTGATCTCGGGCCGCTGGCCGGATTCCACCAAGGAGTGGGCGCAGCTTCTGATGGTCGCCGTCCGGGTCGCGTCGCTGCCCGGGCTGCTGTCCACCACAACCATTTTCGGTGCCCGCGAGGAGCTGCCCGACGAACCGGAGCCGAACACCGTCGGCCTGGTGCTGGCCGAGGGCACGGTGGTCGGTGAATCCGCGGTCCCGCCAGGCTATTTCGCTGAGCACCAGCCGCCCGCCCTGTTGATGCTGCACCCGCCCTCGGAAACCACACCGAGCCTGCCGGAATGCTCGGGCGCCGCGTCGGGGTGCGTTCTGCTTCCCGGCCTGCCTCATCTGGGCCTCGAGCACCGCGCCGCCTGGGTGGAGGCCGAGGCCGACGGCACCGTCACCTCGATGGTGAGCCGGGTCGGCGTCGACCCGATCAGCCATCCCGACACCGCGATCCTCGCGATGCTCCTTGCCGCATAAGGGCTTTCGAAGCATTCGATTCGGTGACCTGAACGCAGTATTCGGGCACCCGAAACCCGCCGCCCCGCTGGCGTAGTCGAGGAACCGTCGCTATGGTCGGTGGAGTCAGCGAAGGGGAGTAGCCCCCAATCGTCGTGTCGACATACTGGCACCGCGCACCGGATGGATGCGCATGCCCGGCCGGCGGACCGCTCGTTCGGGCGGTGGGCGAGACCTTCGACCGAAGCCGGCGGGCGCTGAGCACCGCGCCGTCGGCGACGCGTCGAAAGGTCGATTGGATGCTCACCGCGATCCTGGTCAGTCTCGCCGTTGTCTTCGTCGCCGAACTCGGCGACAAGTCGCAGCTGATCACCATGACCTATTCACTGCGGCATCGGTGGTGGGTGGTGCTGTCCGGCGTCGGCATCGCGGCGATGCTCGTGCACGGTCTGTCGGTGGCCATCGGGCACTTCCTCGGCATGACGCTGCCCGAGCGGCCCATCGCGTTCGCCGCCGCCGTCGCCTTCCTGCTCTTCGCGGTGTGGACGTGGCGCGAAGGCGAAGATGACGCCGACGTACGGGTCGCCGAGCCGCGCTTCGTCGTCCCCGCGATCGTCTCATCGTTCGTGCTGGCCGAACTCGGCGACAAGACCATGCTCGCGACCGTCGCGCTGGCCAGTGACCATCACTGGGCCGGCGTGTGGGTCGGCGCGACGATCGGCATGGTGCTGGCCGACGGCGTCGCCATCGCGGCGGGCCGGCTGATGCACAAGAGGTTGCCCGCCGGGTTCCTGCACGGCCTGGCGAGCGTCCTGTTCCTGGAGTTCGGCCTGTGGCTGCTGTTCGACAGCGCGCTCGGCCTGCGCTGGGTTGCCGTGGCGGTCACCGCGACCGTCGGCGTGATCGCGGTCGTGGTGGGCATCCTGCGCGCCCGCGCCGCCCGGGCCCGGTTCCGGGAGTCGGTCGAGCCGACCCCCTCGGACCCGTCCCCGTCGCAACATTCCTGACACCTGTCCGCAACCGGCGCCCGCGGCGCGCACGCTGCACACGGACGGCGGTCACGCGCCTCGTCCCGCCCTGGCGAATTCCTCAGTTACGTAATTCCGCGACGACTCGTCCGGTAATTGGCAAACATTGAATTCAGGTAGCGCCCACAAGATCAGCGTTGCCGCGGGGGCGCGACGGGATTACTGTGGCGGCGGTGTCTGTCACATCGGCAAAACCGGTTCGACACAGCCGTTATTATTTGCCCAGCTGCACCGCGATGTGCAGCGCCGGGACGTCCCGGGCGCGTCGTCGCCGCTACCTGAGACGTTGAAGAACAAAATGGCGGGTTAAGTTTTACGCGGTTTGCACTTGGTTGTTGCTCCATCACTCGCTACGATGATCAGCAAATACGCCGCCAATAATCCGCTCGTCTATGCATGTGGAGGTCAAACTGATGAGCACGACGTTCGCCGATCGCTTGAACCGGCTGTTCGACACGGTCTACCCGCCGGGACGCGGGCCCCATACGTCCGCTGAGGTGATCGCTGCCCTCAAGGCCGAGGGTGTCACGATGTCGGCGCCGTACCTGTCGCAGCTGCGCTCAGGCAACCGCACCAACCCGTCGGCCGCGACCATGGCCGCTCTTGCCAACTTCTTCCGGATCAAGCCGGCGTACTTCACCGACGACGAGTACTACGAGAAGCTGGACAAGGAACTGACCTGGCTCGCGGGCATGCGGGACGAAGGCGTTCGGCGTATTGCCGCACGCACGGTCGGCCTCTCGGCCGAGGCGCAGCAGGACCTCGTACAGAAGGTCGATGAGCTGCGTCGCCGCGAGCATCTCGACGATTAGCCCGCCGCGGCCCCCAATGCCGAACCCGGCGAAGCGGGGTCGCACCACCGGCTAGCTTGACTGACCCGTCGCGGCACCGCGGCGGGTCAGTTCGCGGTATTGCTCGGCGATTTCCAGGATCCATTCGCGGTCCGAATAGCTGCTGGGCTGCCGGAGCCATCCCAGGCCCGGGAAGTCGGTCGTCCGTATGTCCTTCGGCGCGGCGTCCGTCCCCGCGTAGATCCACTCCGCGATGGCGCTGGCCTGCTCTTGCGGCGGCACCGCGGGCGATTCGAGTTCGGTCTCGTCGAGCTCATCCGGCGCGGCGCCCGAGGTGTCGACCCGCAGCCTGCTCTTGCGGTCGGCGGCGGTGGCCTCCAGGAACAGGGCGTCGGAGATCAGCGACATCCGCTCGGCCACCCGGAACACCAGCGGACCGCGAGGCCGGACCCCGATGCCGATGTCGGGCTGCCGTCGGCCCAGCTCGTCGAGGATCGGCTGGATCACCCGCAGTTCCCGGCGCGCACCGAACCAGTCCTCGATGCTGGGCAGCAGCGATCCGGCGGCGACGACGAGCATCGCGCAGCCCAGCAGGGTCGCGGCCGCGCCCACCCCGACCGGCCCGGACCGGCCGACCGCGCGCAGGAAGAAGAACCCCGACGCCGCGACGATCAGCACGATGCCGATGGTGAAGACGAACAGTGCCCGGCCGCGGCGGCTGCGGTTGGAGTACCGCAGCCCGGCCCACGACACCAGCGAGAGCGCCAGCAGCACGTAGAGCAGCGGCAGCAGCCACGGCAACGAGTTGCCGCCGTTGTTCAGCGTGCGGCGCAGATACTCCTCCGGCGCCATCTCCGGTTGCTGGCCGGCGGTGAAGAAGGTGACCAGACTCAGCGTCGCGATGACGGCGGCAACGGCGTATTGGGCCAGCGCGATCCTGCGGATGGTGGCCGGTTTACGAACCGACGAAACCGTGGTGATCATGACGCAGCTGCCGGCCGCACAGGCGACCAGCGCGACCTGCGAGAGACCCATCGAGATGTTGGGCCAGCGCAGCAGGGTGTCGAGCAGCAGGGTCAGCGGCTGCCAGTTCAGCGCGGCGACCAACCCGAGGCTGCCCAGCGCGACGATCATCGCCGTGCTCACCAGGGATTGCTTGTTCACCAGGGCCCACCCGATCCGCAATCCGGTGGCCAGTCCGAGCAGACCGGCGATGACCCAGACGATCAACCAAACGCCTCTCCGAGCCGGACCTGGACGATCGACGACCGGTCCGACGGCAACCGGCCGAGCCGGTAGAGCAGCAGTGCCGCGAAGTCCTCGGCCTCCTGTTCGGCGTCCTCACCGGCCGGTCCCATGCAGCCGGTGCGCTGGTTGAGCATGTAGCCGATCAGGTCGGAGCTGGCGAACTCGGTGCTGTCGAGCGCGGCCTGCACGACGGGCATGCCCTCGTGACCGAGCACCAGATGCCCCAGTTCGTGGGCCAGCGTCCGGTCCCAGGCGGGCAGGCCCTTCTGGATGACGAACACGTCACGGTCGGAGTACTGGCGCCACTGCCCGCAGACTCCGGGCGGCAGATCGGCCATCTTGAGTTCGATCGGTCGGTTCCGGTCCTCGCTGACGGCCTCGACGAGCCGGGTCAGCGATACCTCCCCGTGTCGCGGTGCCAGATCGAGCACGGCACCGACCGCGCGGGTGACGCTGCGGCTGGCTGGCATGTGAGCCCCCTTTCGACCTGTCCACTATGCGCTGTCCCGGCGTCTCGGGCAGCCTGTTTGTGCTCAGTTGACGAACCTCGCGGCGGCCGGATGGACCGTGTGGCCCGCCTTGGCTTGCCGGTAGCCGACCAGTCCGCCCGCGCCGGTGAGTACCAGCATGCCCGCTACCCCCGGCGCCGCCAAAGCGACGAGCTGCGGAATTTCCGCTGTCCGCAAATAGTCGGTGTAGCCGATCCGGTACGACGACGCGGGCGCGGTCACGTTGCTGAGCCCGTCGGCCTGCGGTGCGGGCGGACGCGCGGGCGGTGCGACGTCGGCGGTGCGCGGCGGCGGTGGCAACGGCGCCGCGGGCGCGTCGCCTGCGGGGCCGGCAGGTGGTGCGACGATCACCGGCAGCGTGACGGACGGCGGCTCGACGGCAGGAACTGCAGCCGGGGGTGCGGCGGCGACTGGGGCGCGCTCGACGCCGACGTGGGCCGGCACTCGCATCGTCGGAGGCGGTGCGGGTCCACCCGCCGGGACTTCCACCGCACCGCCGCCACCGCCGTCGGCGATCGGCATGGCGCCCAGCTCGGGTAACCACGGCCACCACGGCAAGCCGGGCCCGCAGTCGTCGTCGTTGTCCTCGTCGCACCCGGCGGGCGGTTCCTCGGTGGGTGTGGGCTCCTTGGTGGGTTCGCGGGTCTTGGTCGGTTCGCGGGTCTTGGTGGGCTCGCGGGTGTTGGTCGTGCCCGACGACGGCTCGTCCTGCTCGTCGTCGTTCTGGGACGCACCGTCGGTTTCGCCCTGCGGTTCGGCGTAGGCGAGCGCGGCACCCGCACCGGCGGCCAACAGGCCAGAGGCCACCAGGGCGGTCGCTGCGGCGATACGCACGCGCGAAGCCACTGCGGTGCCACCCTTCATCGCGTCACTCACGGCAACCCAAACGATTGGTCGATTCTCCCACAAACGCAGTTGACCGAGTGCTTGCCAACGAAACTTCTCCGGCCGGGACACGGCCGCAGGCGGTGGCCGCCGAACGATAGTGTTGGGCTGCAGTACCGCCGAGACAGCAGCGTTTGTAGAGAAAGGCCGGCAGCCGGGATGAGCTTGTTCAAGCGACGCAAGACCCGCGCCACCCGTCGCGCCGAGGCCCGCGCGATCAAGGCGAAGGCCAAATTGGAGGCGCGGCTGTCGGCCAAGAACGAGGCCCGTCGCATCAAGGCTGCGCACCGCGCCGAGGCGAACGCCCTCAAGGCTCAGCTGCGGGCCCAGCGCGACAGCGACCGGGCAGCGCTCAAGGTGGCGCAGACGCAGCTGAAAGCGGCGCGTGAAGGAAAGCTGTTCGCGCCCGGGCGAATTCGCCGCATGCTCACGGTGATCCGGCTGCTCGCCCCGATCGTGGTGCCGCTCGCCTACCGCGGCGCGATCACCACCCGCGGATACCTCGACCAACGTCGCGCCGACCGGCTGGGCGTGCCCCTGAGCCAGGTCGGGCAGTTCAACGGGCACGGCGCCGCGCTGTCGGCGCGCATCGCCGGTGCCGAGCAGTCGCTTCGGCTGGTGGCCGAGAAGAAGCCCAAGGACGCCGAGACCAAGCAGTTCGTCGCGGCGATGACCGAGCGTCTCGGCGAGTTGTCGGCCGCGGTGGCGGCCGCCGAGCACATGCCCGGGCCGCGCCGCCGCTCGGCGCACGCCGCGATCGAGCGTGACCTCGACGGCATCGACGCCGACCTGCTGGCCCGCCTCGGCCTGAGCTGAGCGGCCCGGTGTCGGCGTCTCGCTTCGCAGCCCGCCTCCGCGGCGCGGCTTCGGGACTGTTGACGGCGACGCTGGCGATCGCTGCCCACGGCATCGGGGGCGCCGGTGTTCCGACCGGCGCCGCTCTCGCACAGCTGGCCGTGCTCGCGGCCACCCTCGGGGCGTTGACCACCACGCTCCGCCGCGCCGCCGAGACCCCTGTCCTGGTGGCGCTGTTGGCGACCGGACAGGTCCTCGGGCACGTCCTGCTCGGGGCGTCGGGACATGCCCACGCCGCCACACCGCCCGCGGGGCTGATGCTCGCCGCGCATGCGGTCGCCGTCGTGGCCGGTGCGCTGCTCATCGCGGCGGGCGAGCGGTTGTGCCGTGCGGTGTCCCGAACGGTCCGGGCCGCCGCGCGCATCGTGTGGGTGCCGGTGGAGACGACGGTCCGCATGGCTGCCACCCGCGCCGAGCAACCGCTGCGTTCGGCGCTACTGCTCGCCGCCTCGGTGTCGCATCGGGGTCCGCCGGTCCGCCTCGCGCGCTGACCTCACACCCCACCACCAGAAAGCCCTTTCGTATGACACCCCTCACCGGGGCGACTTCGCGCGCCCTGATCACCGTCGCCGCGCTCACCTCCCGGAGGACGACATGAAATCGATTGCAGTGACGCTAGTTTCATTGCTGGTGCTGATGCTCGGCGCGGTGTCCGCCGCCGGCTCGGCCGCCGCGCACGCCACCCGTATCGCCGCCGACCCCGCGGACAACGCCGAATTGACCGCGAGCCCGACGACGGTGTCGGCGACGTTCAGCGAGGCGCTGCAGCCGCAGTTCGCCGCGATGACGGTCGTCGGCCCGGACGGCAACCTGTGGCAGAGCGGTGAGCCGCGGGTCGACGGCGCCGTGCTGGCGGTCGACGTGCGCCCGCTCGGACCGTCGGGCACCTACACGGTGAACTACCGCGCGACGTCGGCCGACGGCCACGTGATCAACGGCTCGTGGACGTTCCGGCTGGCGGTGGCCGGTTCGGGCACGCCTGGTCCGTCGGTGGCCGCCCCGCAGGAATCGTCGCCGGACGAGGGAATCCCGGTGTGGCCGTTCTACGTCGCCGCCGTGGTCGTCGTCGGGGCGGCGGCGGTGTGGGCGGTGCGGCGGCGCACGTGAACCGGCGCGGCACGGCGGCCGTCGGCGTGCTGGTGGCCGCCGCCGCGGTGCTGGCGTGGGCGCTGGCCTACCCGCAGGGCTCGCTCGCGGACACCGCGGTGCGGGTCCTCGCCGATGTCGCCGCAGTGCTCGCACTGGGGTTGGCGGTGGTGCCGATGCTCGACGGGGACCGGCACCGCGACGAGATCGCCGCGCGGGCGCGAGGCCCGCTGACGGCGGCCGCCGCGCTCTGGGTGCTGGCCGAACTGGCCCGGCTGCTCATCGCCGCTGCGCAGGCCGCCGCGGTCCGGGTCGACCGCCTCGGCGTGCACACCGCTGTCGACTTCACGAGCGGTACGGCCGCGGGCCGCGCGGGCGCGCTGGCGGTAGGCGCGGCGGTCGTGGTCTGCATCTCCGCGGCCGTCGCGCCGCGCTCGGCCCCCACCACGGTCGTCGCGACCGGCGCGGCGGCGGTGGGGGTCGCCGCTCGCCAACTGTCCGGGCATTTCGCCGAGAGCTCGCTGGGTGGGCTGGCGGTCACCGCGCACACGCTGGCGGCGGCGCTGTGGTGTGGTGCGTTGGCGGCGCTGGTGCTCACCGTCGATCACCGCGGTCAGTGGGCGCGGATGCTGCCGCGGTTCTCGCAGCTGTCGCTGGCCTGCGTGGTGGTGCTGCTGATCGGCGGCGTGGTGGCCGCCGCCGAGCGGTTGGCTGTGCCGGCCGACCTGTACACCACCGGATACGGCCGGCTGCTGCTCGCGAAGGTGGTGATGACCGTCGTCCTCATCACGCTGGGCTGGCGAAACCGCACGATGTGGGTGCCTGCCGCGCGTGCCCATCGGGCGACCGCGGTGGTGTCGCGGACCCGGTCGTATGTCGAAACCGGGTTGATGATCGTGGCGCTGGCCCTGGCCGCTGGACTGGCCGTCACGGGCTAGCGGCTCATCCCACCTGGCATGATGGGACCGACTCGCCGCCGGTTAGACCGGCCAGGCGGAGACGAGCGAAGGAGCAGCCTGATGGCAGACCAGCAGGGCCGACCCGACGACCAGTCGCAGGGCACGCCGCCCGCCGAAGAGTCGACCCCGCAGCCGTCCGCCGCAGAGCCGCCGGCGACCCCGCCCGCCGCCGCCAAGAAGACGCCCGCCAAGAAGGCTCCGGCGAAGAAGACACCGGCAAAGAAGGCTGCGAAGAAGGCGCCCGCCAAGAAAGCTGCGAAGAAGGCCGCACCGGCAAAGAAGGCGACCAAGGCGACGCCGGCGAAGAAGGCTCCCGAGAAGAAGCCTCCGGCCGCGGAGTCGCCCGCGGCCACGCCCGTCGACGACACTCTCGCAACGGCCGCGAAAGTAGCTGCCGCACAGGCTAAGACGGCTGTCGCCAGTGCAAGCAACCCGGTGTCGGGGCCCGCTCCTGTGCCGGTCGAAGGGCCGGAGTCGTCGCGGCTGCCGGTTGCCGCCGCCATCGCGGCCGGTGTGCTGGCGATCATCGTCGTGCTGCTCGTGCGCCGCAGCGGCGACGACGACTGATTTGCTTGACCCTCACGCGGCGTGAGGGTCGATAGTGGCGGTATGGACGCCAGAACCGTCGGCGCGGTATCGGCCCTCACGGGCGTCTCGGTCCGCACGCTGCACCACTACGACCACATCGGTCTGGTGGTGCCCAGTGTGCGGTCGGCTGCCGGATACCGCGGCTATACCGATGCCGATATCGAGCGGCTGCACCTGGTTCTGGTGTACCGGTCGGCCGGGCTGCCGCTCGAGCAGATCCGAACGATTCTCGATACCGACGCCGACGCCTATGAGCACCTGCGCCGACAGCACCAGTTGCTGCTCGAGCAGGCCGACCGGCTCGAGCACACGATCAAGGCAGTGGAGGAACTGATGACCGCACACCGGGGCGGGATCCAGCTGACCGCCGAGGAACAGGCGGAGATTTTCGGCACGACAGCGCACCACGACGAGTACGCGGCCGAGGCCGAGGCGCGCTGGGGGCGACACCGACGCCTGGAAACAGTCACAGCAGCGGGCCGCGACGTTGACCAAGCAGGACTGGATCGACGTCAAGAACGAGAACGACGCGCTGCTGGCCGCGCTCGCCGACGCCAAACGCCGCGGGGTGAGGCCAGGATCGGCCGAGGCCGACGCGCTCGCGCAGCGGCACCGCGCGACGATCGAGCGGTTCTACGACTGCGACGACGAGATGCACCGGTGCCTGGCGCAGATGTATCTGGCCGACGAGCGGTTCACCCGCACCTACGACGACGTCGAGCCCGGGCTGGCGCAGTTCGTGCATGACGTGATCGTCGCTAGCATCGAGCGGTGAGCATCGAATTCCGCCCCACCGCTGACCTGGTCGATGAGATCGGACCCGACGTCCGCAGCTGCGATCTGCAGCTCCGCCAGTTCGGCGGCCACGACCGGTTCGCGGGCCCCATCACCACCGTCAAGTGCTTCGAGGACAACGCGCTGCTCAAATCCGTGCTGTCCGAACCGGGTAACGGCGGCGTGCTGGTCATCGACGGCGACGGTTCGGTGCACACCGCGCTCGTCGGCGACCTCATCGCCGGCCTGGGCGTCGACAACGGCTGGGTCGGCCTCATCATCAACGGGGCCGTGCGCGACGCCGCCACGCTGCGCACCCTCGACATCGGGATCAAGGCGCTCGGCACCAACCCGCGCAAGAGCAGCAAGACGGGGGCGGGCCAACGCGACGCCGCCGTCGAATTCGGCGGCGTGGTGTTCGTGCCGGGGCACCACGCCTACAGCGACGACGACGGCATCGTCGTCGTCGCCCCCTGACTCTCAGCGCGAACAGACGCGAAATGCCCCAATTTCGCCGCAAAGAGGGGCGTTTCGCGTCTGCTCGGCAAAGGAATTAGACGGCCGCCGGCACCTTGTGCCGGGTGAATGCCAGCGCTTCGTCGTCGACCTTACCGCGACGGATGAGCCGTAGGTCCAGCAGGTAGTTCTGCTTGAGCCGCCACGGCGCGACGTGGCCGGCCTTCGGCAGATAGTCCAGCGCGCGCAGCACGTATCCGGGCGTGAAGTCCATCAGCGGCCGCTCGTCGACACTGTTGCCGGGGTGCTGCGGCTCGACACGGTCAAAGCCATTGTCGTCCATGTAGTTCAGCACGCGGCAGAAGAACTCCGACACCAGATCGGCCTTCAGCGTCCACGACGCGTTGGTGTAGCCGATGGTGAACGCCATGTTCGGCATGTGGGTCAGCATCATGCCCTTGTAGGCCATCGTGTCGTTCAGGTTGATCGGCTCGCCGTTGCGCTTGATCTCGGCGCCGCCGAACAGCTGCAGGTTCAAACCCGTTGCGGTGACGATGATGTCGGCCTCGATCACCTGACCCGACGTCAGCTTGATGCCGGTCTCGGTGAACCGCTCGATGGTATCGGTGACGACGTCGGCCTTGCCGTGGCGGATCGTCTTGAACAGGTCGCCGTTGGGCGCCAGGCACAGCCGCTCGTCCCACGGGTTGTACCGCGGCCCGAAATGCTTCTGCACGTCATAGCCCTCGGGCAGCCGGCGCTTGGCCATCGTCATCAGCTGGTTGCGCATGAACTTCGGGAAACGCCTGCTGAGCTGATACTGCGCGGACTGGAACAGGATGCTCTTCCAGCGGTTCAGCACGTAGGCGGGCTTCTCCGGCAGCGTCTTGTTGGTCCGCACGGTGAACGGGTCGACGTCGGGCAGCGCGCCGATGTAGGTCGGCGACCGCTGCAGCATCGTGACGTGGCCGGCGCCGGAATTGGCCAGCGCGGGGATCAGCGTCACCGCGGTCGCGCCGCTGCCGATCACCACGATCTTCTTGCCCTGGTAGTCGAGGTCCTCGGGCCAGTGCTGCGGGTGGATGATCGTGCCGGCGAAGTCGTCGCGGCCGACGAACTCCGGGGTGTAGCCCTCGTCGTAGTTGTAGTAGCCGCTCGCGGCGAACAGGAACGACGCGGTCAGTTCGGCTTCTTCGCCGTTGCGCTCGACGCGCACGGTCCAGCGGTTGTCGGCGTCGGACCAGTCGGCCGACAGCACCCGGTGGCTGTAGCGGATGTTCTTGTCGATGCCGTACTCGGCGACCGTCTCCTCGAGGTACGCCATGATCGACGGCCCGTCGGCGATCGCCTTCTCCGATGTCCACGGCTTGAACCGGAAGCCGAGGGTGAACATGTCGGAGTCCGAGCGGATGCCCGGGTACTTGAACAGGTCCCAGGTGCCGCCGAGATTCTCGCGGCGCTCCAGGATCGCGTAGCTCTTGCCGGGGCAGCGGTCCTGCAGATGCCAGGCGGCGCTGATGCCGGAGATGCCGGCCCCCACGATGATGACGTCGAGATGTTCGGTCATGGTACCGGAGCGTATCAACGGTGTGTCGAGTCAGTCAACAGTGTGTTGAAAAACTCGACACCGTGTAAAGTGAAGGCCTGTGACCACCGTCAGCCAGCAGCGCGGATCCCGTGCCCGGCGTTCCTCGCGTCCCACCGGCGACGACCGTGAGCAGGCGATTCTGGGGACGCTCGAGCGATTGCTCGAGGAGCGCCCGCTGGCCGAGATCTCGGTGGACGACCTCGCCAAGGGCGCCGGGCTGTCCCGGCCGACCTTCTACTTCTACTTCCCGTCCAAGGACGCGGTCCTGCTGGCGCTCGTCGAGCAGGTCATCAACGAGGCCGACCGCAACGCCGACGCGGCCATGGGCGGCATGGACGTCTCGGTCGAACCCGCCGGCGTGTGGAAGGCGATCAACGCGCTGTTCAGCACCTTCGGCGCGCACCGGGCGGTGACGCTGGCCGGCGCGGCGGCCCGGCCAACCAACCCCGACGTCGGGGCCCTGTGGTCGCGGTTCATGCAGAAGTGGATCGACCACACGACGGCGTCGATCCAGGCCGAGCGCGACCGCGGCGAAGCTCCGACGACGATTCCGGCGCACGACCTCGCGACGTCACTGAACCTGATGAACGAGCGCACGATGCTGGCGTCGTTCGCCACCGAACAACCCGCCGTCGACCCCGCACAACTCGTCGACACCCTCGCCCACATCTGGGTCACCAGCATCTACGGGACGACGCGGCACTAGTCAGCCGTCACCCTCCGATGCGAACATATGTTCGTGTCCGGAGGCGGTGGTGTCGAGGCGGCGAGCATTCTGCACGCCGACCTCGACTCGTTCTACGCATCGGTCGAACAGCGCGACGACGCCACGTTGCGCGGCCGTCCGGTGATCGTCGGTGGCGGGGTCGTGCTCGCCGCCAGCTACGAGGCAAAGGCCTACGGCGTGCGCACCGCGATGGGTGGACGCGAGGCGCGTCGGCTGTGCCCGCACGCGATCGTCGTGCCGCCGCGGATGTCGGCCTACTCGCAGGCCTCCAAGGCGGTCTTCGAGGTGTTCCACGACGTGACGCCGCTCGTGGAACCGCTGTCGGTGGACGAGGCGTTCCTCGATGTCTCCGGCCTGTGGCGGGTGTCGGGCACCCCGGTCGAGATCGCCGCGCGACTGCGCGAGCAGGTGCGCGACCGCGTGGGCCTGCCGATCACGGTCGGCATCGCCCGCACCAAGTTCCTGGCGAAGGTCGCGAGCCAGGAGGCCAAGCCCGACGGTCTGCTGCTCGTCCCGCCCGATCGGGAACTGGCGTTCCTGCATCCGCTTCCGGTGCGACGGCTGTGGGGGGTCGGCGCCAAGACGGCGGAGAAGCTGCACACCTTCGGTATCGAGACGGTCGCCGACGTGGCCGAGCTCAGCGAGTCGACGCTCGGATCCCTGGTGGGTCAGGCGATGGGGAGCCGGCTGTTCGCGTTGGCGCACAACATCGATCGACGGCGGGTGGTCACGGGTGTGCGGCGGCGCTCGGTCGGTGCGCAGCGCGCGCTCGGCAGGCGCGGCAACACGATGACGGACGCGGAGGTCGACGCGGTCGTCGTCAACCTGATCGACCGCATCACCCGGCGGATGCGCGCGGCGGGGCGGACCGGTCGCACCGTGGTCCTGCGGTTGCGTTTCGACGACTTCAGCCGGGCCACGCGGTCACGCACGCTGCCGCGCGCGACGGCGTCGACCGACGCGATCCTGCAGGCGGCCCGCGCCCTCGTCGCCGAGGCGAGGCCGTTGGTCGCTGAAAAGGGTTTGACGCTGGTGGGTTTCGCGGTGTCGAACATCGACCGGGACGGGGCACAGCAGTTGGAGTTGCCGTTCGACGCGCATACCGACACCACGGCCGTCGACGCCGCCGTCGACCAGGTCCGTCAGCGGTACGGCAATGCCGCGGTCACCCGTGGCGTGCTGGTGGGACGCGATCCCGGGCTCGAAATGCCGCACCTGCCGGACTGATTCAGGGCCGGCCCTTCGGATTCGACTTCCGTGGCGGCGTCTTCTTCGCCGGAACTTTCTTGGCGGCAGCCTTCTTCGCCGGGGCCTTTTTCGCGGGCACCTTCTTCGCGGGCTCAGCCTTCTTCGCCGGCACCTTCTTCGCGATGGCCGGCTCGGCCTTCTTCGCGGGGGCCTTCGCCGCGGGGGCCTTCTTCGCGGGGGCCTTCTTCGCGGGGGCCTTCTTCGCCGGGGCCTTGCTCACGGCCGCCTTCTTGGCCGGCGCCTTCTTCACCGGGGCCGGCGGCGGATTGGCCGCCTCGGTCTTCGCCGACGCCGTCGGCACCGCCTTAGCGGGCGCCTTCTTGGCGGGGGGCTGGTTCACGCGCGTCGCGGCCTTCTTCGCGGGGGCTTTCTTCGCCGGCGCGTCGTCCCCGCCGGATCGCTTCGACCCCTCTCCCAGGCCGACCTTCTCGGCCGCGTCCTCGGCTGCCTCCCGGACCAGGGCCACCAGGCCGGCTGCGCGCTGGCCCAACGCCGCGGCCGTGTCACCGATCGCTTTTCTCACCACTGTCGACTCCATAACGCTGAATTGCCGGAGCCCGACGGGTACCCCGTTCGGCGCGTTTTACCGACGTGGTGTGACAAGTCAGGACGAGGTCCACTCCAGCAGCTTGTCCGCGGGCCAGCTGTTGACGATGCGCTCGACCGGAACCCCCGCGTCCAGCGCCCGTTGCGCGCCGTAACCGAGGAACTCCAACTGCCCAGGGGCGTGCGAATCGGTATCGATCGAGAACACGCAGCCGATGTCGAGCGCGAGCTCGAGCAGCCGCGTCGGCGGGTCACGGCGCTCGGGTCGGGAGTTGATCTCGACGGCGGTGCCGTGGTCGCGGCAGGCGGTGAACACCTCCTCGGCGTCGAACTTCGACTCCGGCCGCATCCCGCGGCCGCCGGTCACCAGCCGGCCGGTGCAGTGCCCCAACACATCGGTGTGCGGATTGGCGACCGCCTTGAGCATGCGGCGGGTCATCGATGCGGAGTCCATCGCCAGTTTCGAGTGCACACTAGCCACCACGACGTCGAGGCGCTCCAAGAGCTCTGGCTCTTGATCGAGTGATCCGTCCTCGAGGATGTCGACCTCGATCCCGGTCAGAATCCGCATCGGCGCGACGGTCTCGCGGATCTCGTCGATGATGTCGAGCTGGTGGCGCAACCGGTCGGCCGACAGTCCGTTGGCGATTCGCAGCCGCGGCGAGTGATCGGTCAGCGCACAGTACTCGTGTCCCAAATCCCTTGCAGCCGACATCATTTCCTCGATCGGCGCGGAACCGTCGGACCAGTTGGAGTGCACGTGCAGGTCACCACGCAACGCGGCGCGGACATCGCCGCCGCCGAGATCGGCTGCTGTGGAACGCAGTTCGACCAGCGCGTCGGGTTCGCGGCCCGCCCAGGCCTGCGCGATCACCTTTGCGGTCTTGGGACCGATGCCGGGCAGCGACTGCCAACTGTTCGCGGTGCCGTGCCGGTCGCGGTCGGCTTCGGAGAGCGCTTCGACGACATCGGCGGCGTTCCGGTAGGCCATCACCCGGCGCGGGTCTTCGCGCGCGCGGTCTTTGTAATAGGCGATCTGCCGGAGGGCGACGACGGGGTCCACGACTCCAGTGTGCCCAAAAGCCGATTTGGCGCTGGCCGCGCGCACCTCATATAGTGGATTGCGAATTTGTTCAATCCATCAATCGATGAGTAACGCCATGCCGCATCGTTTTCCCGGAAGTCCGGAGCAGCCGCTCTACGAGATCAAGGCCAATCTCTTCAAGGCGCTGGCCCACCCCGCCCGCATCCGGATCCTCGAGATCCTGTCGGCCGGTCGCGGCCCGACACCGGTCAGCCAGATTCTCGCCGAGACCGGCTTGGAGCCGACGCTGATCTCCCAGCACCTGGCGGTGCTCAAGCGGCATCGGGTGGTGAGCGCACGGCGGGTCGGCAATTCGGTGTTCTACGAGCTCGCCCACCCGAAGGTGTCCGAGTTGCTGGTGATCGCCCGGACTTTTCTCGCCGATGTGCTCGACGCCCAGCGCGACCAGTTCGAGGCGCTCAAAGCGATGCCGCCGCTCGGACAGCGCGGATGATCCGGGCCGCTGCCGACACGGTCACCCGCCTACTGCCCAGCCGTCGCGACTACACCGAGGCGCCGCGTTCCTGGCGCCGCGACATCCTGGCCGGGGTGACGGTCGGCGTGGTGGCCCTGCCGCTGGCGTTGGCGTTCGGGATCAGTTCGGGCGTCGGTGCGGCCGCCGGTCTGATCACCGCGGTGGTGGCCGGTCTGGTCGCGGCCGTCTTCGGCGGATCCCATGTCCAGGTGTCCGGACCGACGGGCGCCATGGCCGTCGTCCTCGCCCCCGTCGTCGCCCAGCACGGACTCGGCAGCATCGCTCTCGTCACCGTGCTCGCCGGAGTGATCGTGCTGGTGGGCGGCATCACCGGACTGGGCCGCGCGGACGTTCATCCCGTGGCCGGTCATCGAGGGGTTCACACTCGGTATCGCCGCAATCATCTTCCTGCAACAGCTTCCGGCCGCCTTCGCCGCGGACACCCCGGCGGGCGGTCGCACCGTGGTCGCCGCCTGGCAGGTGGTCAGCCACATCGACTGGTCCGCGGCGGTCTACCCGATCGGCGTGGTGGCCGTCGTCGCGCTGCTCATGGTGACGCTGCCGCGCCTGCACCGCGGCATTCCGGAATCGCTGACCGCCGTCGTCGCGGCGACCGTGCTCGTGGCGGTCCTCAACCTTCCAGTCGACAGCATCGGTGCGCTGCCGTCGACCCTGCCCGCCCCGGTTTTGCCGCACGCCGACGTCGCCGCCATGCGCACCCTGGTCGGCGCCGCGCTGGCCATCGCCGCGTTGGCGGCCATCGAGTCGCTGCTCTCGGCGCGGGTGGCCGCCACCATGGCGCCGACCGGACCCTACGATCCCGATCGCGAACTGGTCGGGCAGGGCATGGCGTCGGTGGCCTCGGGTCTGTTCGGTGGCATGCCGGCAACCGGCGCCATCGCGCGCACCGCGGTCAACGTCCGGTCCGGTGCCCGTACCCGCGTCGCGGCGATCGTGCATTCCCTGGTGCTGCTCGCCATCGTGTACCTGGCCACCGGGCCCGTCTCGATGATCCCGCTGTCCGCGCTGGCCGGCGTGCTGATGGTGACGTCGTTCCGGATGATCTCGCTGGGAACCATCCGAAAGATCCTGCACTCCACCCGTTCCGATGCCGTGACGTTCGTGCTGACCGCGGCCGTCACCGTCTGTTTCGACCTGGTCGACGCGGTCCTGATCGGCATCCTGGTCGCTGCGTTCTTCGCCTTGCGCACTGTTGCTCGCCGCAGCAGCGTCGTCCGTGAGGAACTACCGGGGCCACCGCAGCCCGGCGACGACCAGATCGCCCTGCTGCGTCTCGATGGCGCGATGTTCTTCGGTGTGGCGGAAAGAATTTCGAATGCCATCGCCGATGCCGACCAATCAGTGGTCGTCATCCGCCTGTCTCAGCTGGGCATGCTCGATGCCACCGGTGCGCACACGCTCGCCCAGATCGCGACCGACCTCGAGGCACGGGGGATCACCGTCATCATCAAGGGTGTTCAACCCGAGCACATGAACCTACTTGCGAATGTCGGTGTGTTCGAATCACTTCGGCACGAGAACCACCTGCTTGACTCGCTCGACGACGCGATCGCGCACGCCCGCAGTCACGTGGCCGCACACGCGAGGTGAGCTCAGTGTCCCGCGGACCATCCGGGGTCGCGGCCGGTCATCGCAACCAGACGGTCCAGCACCGGCGCGTCGTCGGCGACGGGTACCGCGCGGGCGAACAGCCCCTCCACCGGACCTTCGGCCGCGATCTGGCTGACGTGCGGCAGCACCACCGCGACGGTCTCGTCGTCGATCTCATACCGCTGCCCGCTGGCGCGTGCGACGTCCCAGCCGTGGATGACCACCTCGGTGAGCGCGACCATCCCGGCCACCTCGGCCGGAAAGTCGACCGTGCCCGCGCGCGTCATCCCCTCCCATGCCGCGGGCCGGGAGAACGCCAGCGCCAACTCCGTGAGCCGGGCCGGATACCGCACCCGCCAGTCGTCGTCGAGCGCCGGGTCGAAGGTGGGCGGGGTGTCGGTGAGCGGGCCGAACTCCTTGTGCGCAGCGGCGTTGAAGGCCAGCGCGAGCCCGCCGATGTGCGCCAGCAACGCGTCTAGCCGCAGGTCTTCACAGGGGGTCGGGGCACTCAACTGGTCGTCGGTCACGTTCACCAGCACGTCGGCGGTGCGTCTGCACGCTGCGGTCAGATCGATCATGTCCATACCGACCCGCGCACCAGCGAAAAGTCATCGCTCGGGCAGCGGCTCGAGCGCCCCCTGTACAAGACCCCGCACCTCGGTGTGGCCGGACCCGCCGACCAGGAACAGCATCTCGTCGCCGGCCTCCAACACGTCGTCGGGCTTGGGCAGCACGACACCGCTGTCGCGGATGACGATCGCCAGCATCGTGTTGTCGGGCAGCGGCAGGTCACGCATCCGCTGGCCCACCAGCAGGTCACCTTCGGGCAGCGTCAGTTTCGCCAGGCTCACCTGGCCGCGCCGCAGCTGCATCAGCCGCACGACGTGGCCGATGTCGATCGCCCCCTCGATCGCCGCGACCAGCGCGCTGGGCGCCGACACCGCGACGTCGACGCCCCACCCCTCGGTGAACAGCCACTCGTTGCGCAGGTCGTTGACCCTGGCCACCACGCGCGCGACACCGAACTCGGTCTTCGCCAGCAGCGACGCCGCCAGGTTCACCTTGTCGTCGCCGGTGGCCGCGATCATCACGTCGCACATGTGCAGGCCGGACTCCTCGAGCGCCGACAGCTCGCAGGCGTCGGCGAGCAGCCATTCGGCCCCGGGCACGCTGTGCGGTTCGTAGTGGCGGGCATTGTGCTCGATGAGCAGAACCCGGTGCCCGTAGTCGAGGAGTTCCTGGGCGACCGATCGCCCGACCGCGCCGGCGCCCGCGACACCGACCCGCATCACGGCGCGCTCGTCGACGCGGCGCGGTGCCTGCGCTGAGCGTCTCCACGGCCGGATCACGACTTCATACTGACCGATGCGGGCCGCACCCTGCGCGGCTACCGGGTCAGAACATCGGTCGCCGCGCCGTGGTAGGTGTTTACTGCACGTCAGACCGACCGAACGGCGATGAAATGACCCTTGAGCAGCTGTATCTCATGCTGCTGCTCGCTGGGGTGGTGCTGCTGGCCAGCATCGTCGCCACCAGGGCCGCAAGCCGTGTCGGGCTGCCCAGCCTGCTGCTGTTCCTCGGCGTCGGCGTCATCGTCGGCGAGGACGGACTCGGACTGGACTTCGACAATTATCTGCTCGCCGACCACCTCGGCACCGTGGCGTTGGCCGTGATCCTCGTCGAAGGCGGTCTGACCACCCGCTTCTCCGACATTCGCCGACTGCTGGCGCCGGCGGCGATGCTTGCCACCGTCGGTGTCGCGGTCAGCATGCTGGTGACCGCCGCCGGGGCGCACCTGCTGATCGGGCTCGACTGGCAACTGTCGCTGCTGCTCGGCGCCGTCGTGTCGGTCACCGATGCGGCGGCGGTGTTCTCGGTGCTGCGTGTCGTGCCGCTGCCGCGCCGAGTGGCCGGTCTGCTCGAAGCTGAGTCCGGCTTCAACGACGCGCCCGCGGTCATCCTGGTGCTGATGTTCAGCGTGACACCGCTGGAGGTGTCGCCGGTGCACGCGCTGATGGAACTGGGCTACGAGCTGGTGCTCGGCGCCGCGATCGGTCTGGGCGTCGGGTACCTCGGTTCGATCGCGTTGCGCCGCATCGCCCTTCCCGCCTCGGGCCTGTACCCGCTGGCCACCTTCGGGCTCGGCATGGTGGCGTTCGCCGCGGGCGGTAGCGCGCATGCCAGCGGATTCCTGGCGGCGTATCTGTCCGCGGTGGTGTTGGCCAATTCCGGTCTGCCGCACCGGTCGGCGACCCGCTCGTTCGCCGAGGGCCTGGGCTGGCTGGCGCAGATCGGCCTGTTCGTACTGCTCGGTCTGCTGGTGGATCCCAGCGACCTCGCCAGCGCGATCGTCCCCGGGATCGTCACCGGGCTGGTGCTGCTGCTCGTCGCCAGGCCGCTGTCCGTCGTCGCCTCGGTCATCTGGTTCCGGATCCCCTGGCGCGAACAGGTTTTCGTGTCGTGGGCGGGGCTGCGCGGCGCGGTCCCGATCGTATTGGCGACGTTCCCGATCGTCGGCGGCGTGCCGAACAGCATCCACCTGCTCAACATCGTCTTCATCCTCGTGGTGGTGTTCACGCTGCTGCAGGGTCCGAGCCTGCGCCCGCTCGCGCACCGGCTGGGACTGATCCCGAAGGAGGCGACGCGCGAGATCGCGGTGGAGTCGGCGCCGCTGGACGTGTTGGACGCCGAACTGCTGACGATGACGGTGCAGGCGCCGTCGCGGCTGCACAACGTCACCGTGCTCGAGTTGCGGCTGCCCGATCCGAGCGTGATCACGCTGATCATCCGCAACGGCCGAACCTTCGTGCCGCAGCCCGACACCCGCATCGCGATCGGTGACGAACTACTGATCGTGACCACCACCAAGACCCGCGCGGTGGCCGAGCGCCGACTGCGCGCGGTCAGTCGGCGCGGCAAACTCGCCTACTGGTTCGACGAGTTCGGCGAGACCGAGTAGCCCGATCGTCCACAGGCGATCACCAGGTTTCCGGGACTAACGTTGAAGCAATGAGATTCGCCTTCAAGACGTCACCGCAGAACACCGCATGGTCGGACATGCTTGCCGTCTGGCAGGCCGCCGACGACATCGAGGTCTTCGAGTCCGGTTGGACCTTCGACCACTTCTATCCGATCTTCTCCGACTCGAGCGGCCCATGCCTCGAGGGCTGGATCACCTTGACCGCGCTGGCGCAGGCGACCAAGCGGCTCCGGGTCGGCGTGCTCGTCACCGGCATCCACTACCGGCACCCGGCGGTGTTGGCGAACATGGCTTCCGCGCTCGACATCGTGTCGGGCGGCCGACTCGAACTCGGCATCGGCGCGGGCTGGAACGAGGAGGAGTCGGGCGCGTACGGCATCGAGCTGGGGTCGATCAAGGAGCGCTTCGACCGGTTCGAGGAGGCCTGCGAGGTGCTGACGGGTCTACTCAGCCAGGAGACGACGTCGTTCGACGGCAAGTACTACCAGCTCAAGGATGCCCGCAACGAGCCGAAGGACCCGCAGCAGCCGCATCCGCCGATCTGCATCGGCGGCAGCGGTGAGAAGCGCACGCTGAGGATCACCGCCAAGTACGCCGACCACTGGAATTTCGTCGGTGGCCCGCCGGAGGAGTTCGCCCGCAAGCGTGACGTGCTGGCGTCGCACTGCGCCGACATCGGCCGCGATCCGGCAGAGATCACGCTGTCGGCGCACGTGCGCCTGGACGCCGAGCGCAACTACGGCAAGGTGGTCGAGGAGGCTGCGGCGCTGGGTAAGAGGGGCTGGACCTGGCGATCATCTACCTGCCGCCGCCGTATGATCCGGCCGTGCTGCAGCCGTTGGCCGACGAGATTGCGGCGTCAGGGCTGCGCGACTAGCAAACTTTCCTGACGGTCACGAAGATATAACGATTCGGCAAAGCCGAGATCACACACCGTCGCTGGCGGGCTTCGCCGGCGGTTGTGTTCGCTAGACGCCGTACAGGCGGAGTTCGTCCGCGGTGATCAGGCGCTCGGCCTTGGCGGGAAATTCCCGGCTCTTCAGGGGATGTCGCAACAGTGACCAGGCGATACGACTCACCCGTGACCGTGAGATTGGGTTGTGGTACACGGAACTGACTCCTGCGTCGATACCGATTGCTGACCGGGGGCCTACATTACCGCAGTGCCCTCATGAAGTCATTAGATACCTGTGCGTTGGCAAACTATGGTAGGCGCGCCGACAAATCGTCAGACGTTTTTGGAGTGACTGATGTGGCAGATGTGACCAAATTCTCGCCCGTTTCTTTCCGACTGTGCGGTGTCGTCCGCGACGCGCCGGTCCACCGTACGAATCCGCACACATGGCGACTGCGCGGCATCCGGTCCGCGGCCGTCACGGCCTGACGAACACGTCGTTCAGCGTCACCGTGCGCAGCCGTCGCGCGCGGATGATGTCGACCAGCTGCCCGTAGACCTCGGTGACCGGCTCGTGATTGAGGTGTCCGATGACGATGGTCTGCGCGGTGAAGTACCGGTCGGCCATCGCGACCACGTCGGCCGCCGGGATCCACACGTGGTCCTCGAGGGTGCCAGACCACAACGTGTTCGCCGTGTAGCCCAACTCGCCCGCCACCTTCTCGACGTGTGCGTTGTGCGCGCCGTACGGCGGCCGGAAGTACGGTCGGGCGTCGATTCCGTATGTCTTCCACAGGAATTCGTGGTTGTGCCGGAACTCCTCGGCGACGTCGGCCAGCGGCAGCTTGGTGAGGTTCGGATGTGACCAGGTGTGGTTCGCCAGTTGAATCTGACCCGCGTCGACCAGGGGCCGCAGCACATCGATGTGGTCGGTCCAGGACCGGTAGATCCCGTTGACGAAGAACGTCATCCGCGCGCCGGTGTCCTTGGCGAACTGCGTGTACGCCCGGACCACCTCGCTGCTCACCCCGTCGTCGACGGTCAGTGCCAGCAGGTCGCCCTCACCGGGCAGCCTGCTCAGCACGCCGCCGGGCAGCGCTACCCGCGCGCTGTCGGGCGGCGGCGGCAGCAGGCCCACCGGCGATGCGCCCGACGGTTTGGCCACTTCGGCGGCCACCCCGGTCACCTGGGGTGAACCGTCGGCCGCGCAGCGACTCAGCCCGACCGCGCCCAGCGTTGCTACAGACAGCGCAGCCAGGAAGTTGCGCCGGTTGAGCTCCACGACGGGACGGGTGGTTCGGTAGCGGCCGATCATCGCCACTACTGTCTCGCGCGCACGCGGAAAACCCGTCCATTGCGCCGCGTGTCGCGGCAGGGCTTACCGCTGAGGAACAGCGGTCGGCTTGATCGGAGCCGGAAGCGCCGAGTGACCCATCAGGTAGCGGTCCACCCCGGCGGCCGCCGCGCGACCTTCGGCGATGGCCCACACGATCAGCGACTGACCGCGCCCCATGTCGCCGGCGACGAAGACGCCGGGCACCGAGGTGGCGAAGTCGTTGTCGCGCGCGACGTTGCCGCGCTCGTTGATCTCGACCCGCAGGTCGGTGAGCAAGCCCTCGCGCTCCGGGCCGGTGAAGCCCATCGCCAGCAGCACCAGGTCGGCGTCCATCTCGAACTCGGTGCCGTCGACCTTCTCGAACTTGCCCGCGTTCATCTTGACCTCGTGCCCGCGCAGCCCGGTCACGCGGCCGTCGCTGCCGACGAACTCCTCGGTGTTGACCGAGTAGACGCGTTCACCGCCCTCCTCGTGCGCCGAGGACACCCGGAACATCAGCGGATAGACCGGCCACGGTGTCGAGTCGGCGCGGGTCTCCGGAGGGCGAGGCATGATCTCGAACTGGTGCACGCTCTCGCAGCCCTGCCGGTGCGCGGTGCCCAGGCAGTCGGCGCCGGTGTCGCCGCCGCCGATGATGATGACCTTCTTGCCCTTGGCGTGAATCGGCGGCAGACCGTTCTCGTCGGTCACCGGATCGCCCTGCTGCACCCGGTTGGCCCACGGCAGGTACTCCATCGCCTGATGGATGCCGTCGAGCTCGCGGCCCGGGATCGGCAAGTCGCGGCGCGCGGTGGCACCGCCGGCGAGCACCACGGCATCGAACTCGGCGCGCAGTTGCTGCGCGGTGATGTCGACGCCGACGTTGACACCGGTGCGGAACTCGGTGCCCTCGGCCGCCATCTGCTCCAGCCGACGGTCGATGTGGCGCTTTTCCATCTTGAACTCGGGGATGCCGTAGCGCAGCAGCCCGCCGATGCGGTCGTCGCGCTCGAACACGGTCACGGTGTGCCCGGCGCGGGTCAGCTGCTGGGCGGCCGCGAGCCCGGCCGGACCCGAACCGACGACGGCGACCTTCTTGCCGGTCTTGACGTCGGGCGGCCGCAGGGTCACCCATCCCTCGTCGAACGCCTTGTCGATGATCTCGACCTCGATCTGCTTGATCGTGACCGGATCCTGGTTGATGCCCAGCACGCACGAGCCCTCACACGGCGCCGGGCACAGCCGGCCGGTGAACTCGGGGAAGTTGTTGGTGGCGTGCAACCGCTCGATCGCGTCGCGCCACCGGTCGGTGCGGACCAGGTCGTTCCACTCGGGGATCAGGTTCCCCAGCGGACACCCGTTGTGGCAGAACGGTATTCCGCAATCCATGCAGCGGGTGGCCTGCACCCGCAGGGTGTCGTGGGAGAAGTCCTCGTAGACCTCTTTCCAGTCGCGTAGGCGCAGCGGCACCGGTCGCCGCTGCGGGGTCTCGCGCTGGGTGTGCTTGAGGAAACCGCGGGGATCAGCCACTGGCGGCCGCCATGATCGCTTCGTCGACGTCGACGCCACGTTCTTTGGCGTCGGCGATCGCCTCGAGTACCCGCTTGTAATCGCGGGGCATCACCTTGGTGAAGTGCTTCACGTTGTTGTTCCAGTCACTCAGGATCCGTTGTCCGACAGCGGAATCCGTGGCATCGACGTGGGCTTGCAGCATGCCCTGCAACCAGTCGAGGTCCTCGTCGTCGAGGCTCTCGAGTTCGACCATCTCGGCGTTGAGGTTGTCGGGCAGCGCGTTGTCGGGGTCATAGACGTAGGCGATACCGCCGGACATCCCGGCCGCGAAGTTGCGACCCGTCGGCCCGAGGATCGCGATCTTGCCGCCGGTCATGTACTCGCAGCCGTGGTCGCCGACTCCCTCGACCACCGCGTGCGCACCGGAGTTGCGCACCGCGAAGCGCTCGCCGACCTGGCCGCGGATGAACGCCTGGCCGCTGGTCGCGCCGAACAGGATCACGTTGCCGGCGATGATGTTGTCCTCGGCGACGTAGTCGTCGGGCACCGTGTCTGACGGGCGCACCACGATGCGCCCACCCGACAGGCCCTTGCCGACGTAGTCGTTGGCGTCGCCGTAGACGCGCAGCGTGATGCCCTTCGGCACGAACGCCCCGAAGCTGTTGCCCGCCGACCCGTCGAACGTGATGTCGATGGTCCCGTCCGGAAGCCCCTGCCCGCCATAGGCTTTGGTCACCTCGTGGCCGAGCATGGTGCCGACGGTGCGGTTGACGTTGGCGATCGTCGTCGAGAACCGCACCGGCGTCTGCGAATCCAGCGCCTCGCGGCACATCACGATCAGCTGCTGGTCGAGCGCCTTGTCCAGCCCGTGGTCCTGGCGCGAACTGCAGTACAGGTCCTGGTTCATGAACGCCGAGTCGGGCTCGTGCAGCACCGGCGCGAGGTCGAGCTTGTGCGCCTTCCAGTGCTCGGCGGCCTGGGTGGTGTCCAGCGCGCTGACCTGGCCGACCATCTCGTTGACGGTACGGAAGCCCAACTGCGCCATCAGTTCACGCACCTCTTCGGCGATGAACATGAAGAAGTTCTCGACGAACTCGGGCTTGCCGGTGAAGCGCTGGCGCAGCAGCGGGTTCTGGGTGGCGACGCCGACCGGGCAGGTGTCGAGGTGGCAGACGCGCATCATGATGCAGCCCGACACCACCAGCGGTGCGGTGGCGAAGCCGAACTCCTCGGCGCCGAGCAGTGCGGCGACGACGACGTCGCGGCCGGTCTTGAGCTGCCCGTCCACCTGCACGACGATGCGGTCGCGAAGCCCGTTGAGCAGCAACGTCTGCTGGGTCTCGGCCAGGCCGAGCTCCCACGGCGCGCCCGCGTGCTTCATCGACGTCAGCGGCGTCGCGCCGGTGCCACCGTCGTGGCCGGAGATGAGCACCACATCCGCGTGCGCCTTGGACACGCCCGCGGCCACCGTGCCGACCCCGTTCTCGGACACCAGCTTGACGTGCACGCGCGCCTGCGGGTTGGCGTTCTTGAGGTCGTGGATCAGCTGGGCGAGATCCTCGATCGAGTAGATGTCGTGGTGCGGCGGCGGGGAGATCAGCCCGACGCCCGGCGTCGAGTGCCGCACCTCGGCCACCCACGGGTACACCTTGCCGCCCGGAAGCTGGCCGCCCTCACCGGGTTTCGCGCCCTGGGCCATCTTGATCTGGATGTCGGTGCAGTTGCTCAGGTAGTGGCTGGTCACGCCGAACCGGCCCGACGCGACCTGCTTGATCGCGCTGCGTCGCCAGTCACCGTTCTCGTCGCGGTCGAATCGCGCGACGGCCTCGCCGCCCTCGCCGGAGTTCGACCGGCCACCGAGGCGGTTCATCGCAATCGCCAGCGTCTCGTGCGCCTCGGCGGAGATCGAGCCGTAGCTCATCGCGCCGGTGGAGAACCGCTTGACGATCTCGCTGGCCGGCTCCACCTCCTCCAGCGGCACCGGCGCGCGCTCGCCCGCGCGGAACTTGAGCAGCCCGCGCAGCGAGGCCATCCGCTCGCTCTGGTCGTCGACCAGCTTGGTGTACTCCTTGAAGACCTCGTACTGGCCGGTGCGCGTGGAGTGCTGCAGCTTGAACACCGTGTCCGGGTTGAACAGGTGGTACTCGCCCTCGCGACGCCACTGGTACTCGCCGCCGACCTCGAGTTCGCGGTGCGCCCACTCGTCGGGACGGTCCAGGTAGGCCAGCGAGTGGCGGGCCGCGACGTCGTCGGCGATGTCGTTGAGGTCGATACCGCCGACCGGACAGGTCAGCCCGGTGAAGTACTCGTCGAGCAGCTGCTGGCTGATGCCGATCGCCTGGAACAGCTGGGCGCCGGTGTAGGACGCCAGCGTCGAGATGCCCATCTTGGACATCACCTTCAGCACACCCTTGCCCGCGGCCTTGACGTAGTTCGCCTTGGCCTGATCGCTGGAGATGCCGGTGATCACGCCACGGTCGACCATGTCCTCGATCGACTCGAACGCCATGTACGGGTTGATCGCGGCGGCGCCGAACCCGACCAGGCACGCCATGTGGTGCACCTCGCGGGCGTCACCGGCCTCGACGACCAGGCCCACCTTGGTGCGGGTGCGCTCGCGGACCAGGTGGTGGTGCACCGCCGACACCGACAGCAGCGACGGAATCGGCGCCATCTGCTCGTTGGACTCGCGGTCGGACAGCACGATGATGCGGGCGCCCTCGCGGATCGCGGTCGACACCTTGGCCCGCACGTTGTCCAGCGCCTCCTTGAGGCCCTGGCCGCCGCGGTTGACCGGGTACAGGCAGCGGATGACGGCCGCGCGCATGCCGTGCTTGTGCCCGCGGATCTCGTGGTCGGGGTCGACGCAGATCAGCTTCGACAGATCGGCGTTGCGCAGGATCGGCTGCGGCAGCACGATCTGCCGGCAGGACTCGGCGTCGGGGTTGAGCAGGTCACCCTCGGGGCCGACGGTGCCCTGCAGGCTGGTCACCACCTCTTCGCGGATGGCGTCCAGCGGCGGGTTGGTCACCTGGGCGAACAGCTGCTGGAAGTAGTCGTAGAGCATCCGCGGCCGCGACGACAGCACCGCGATCGGGGTGTCGGTGCCCATCGAGCCCAGCGCCTCGGCGCCGGTGCGCGCCATCGGCGCGACCAGCAGGTTGAGCTCCTCGTAGGTGAAGCCGAAGATCTGTTGGCGCAGCACGACGCGGTGGTGCGGCATGCGCACGTAGTCGCCCGGCGGCAGTTCGTCGAGGTGGAACAGGCCGGCGTCGAGCCACTCCTGATACGGCTGCTCGGCGGCGAGTTCGGCCTTGATCTCCTCGTCCTCGACGATGCGGCCCTTGGAGGTGTCGACCAGGAACATGCGGCCGGGCTGCAGGCGCATCCGCTTGACGACCGTCGACGGATCGAGGTCGAGCACGCCGGCCTCCGAGGCCATCACGACCAGACCGTCCTTGGTCACCCAGATGCGCGACGGGCGCAGCCCGTTGCGGTCCAGCACCGCGCCGATCACGGTGCCGTCGGTGAACGTCATCGACGCCGGTCCGTCCCACGGCTCCATCAGCGAGGCGTGGTACTTGTAGAACGCCCGCCGGGCGGGATCCATCGACTCGTTGCGTTCCCAGGCCTCCGGGATCATCATCAGCACCGCGTGCGGCAGGCTGCGCCCGCCGAGGTGAAGCAGTTCGAGCACCTCGTCGAACCGAGCGGTGTCCGAGGCGCCCGGTGTGCAGACCGGGGTGATCTTGTCGAGATCCTGGTTCGGGCCGAACACGTCGGTCTTGATCAGCGCCTCACGCGCCCGCATCCAGTTCTCGTTGCCGGTGACGGTGTTGATCTCACCGTTGTGGGCGATGCGCCGGAACGGGTGCGCCAGCGGCCACGACGGGAACGTGTTCGTCGAGAACCGCGAGTGCACGATCCCCAGCGCGCTGGTGAGCCGCTCGTCTTGCAGATCGAGGTAGAACGCCTTGAGCTGCGGCGTGGTCAGCATGCCCTTGTAGACGAAGGTTTGACCGGAAAGGCTTGGGAAATAGACCGTTTCGCGTCCGGGCCCGTCCTGGCCGGGGCCCTTGGTGCCCAGCTCGTGCTCGGCTCGCTTGCGCACCACGTAGGCGCGACGTTCCAGCTCCATGCCCGACGCGCCGCCGAGGAACAGCTGACGGAACGTCGGCATCGCGTCGCGGGCCAGCGCACCCAGCGGTGAATCGTCGGTGGGCACCTCACGCCAGCCCAGCACCTGCAGGCCCTCGGCCTCGGCGATCTTCTCGACGGATTCGCACGCGTTGGCCGCGTCCTTGGACGACTGGGGCAGGAACGCGATGCCGGTGGCGTAGCTGCCGGGCTCGGGCAGATCGAAGTCGACCACTGCGCGCAGGAAGTCGTCGGGGACCTGCAGCATGATGCCCGCACCGTCGCCGGTGTTCGGCTCGGCGCCCTGGGCACCGCGGTGCTCCAGGTTCACCAGTGCCGTGATGGCCTTGTCCACGATGTCGCGGCTGCGACGGCCGTGCATATCGGCCACCATGGCCACACCGCATGCGTCGTGCTCGAATGCGGGGTTGTACAGCCCTTGGCTGTTGGGCGCCATTCCCACCTACCCTTTACGAAGCTTCTGCCTGGCAGCCGCCGACAACGGCGTTTCGCCGGTCCGGGCTATGGAGTGCCTTCGTGCAGCATCGAACGCCGGCCTTTTTCCACATGCCTCAAGTGGAGAAAACGATATGACAAACACCGGGTGACATGCCAACTTAGCCCTACCTAACTAACCCGTTGCCGGCCGGTGCGCGCGCCGCCGGCCGCAAACCGGTAGATCGACCAATGCCATTGAGCGCGTTGATGATTGACCAGATGTCAGTGCGACGGGGGCAGATGCGGCATTCGTCACACTGCCCTCCAGGTGCGCCGGCTAGTTTGCTGTTGAGCTGCCGTGATCGTGCGACCTGTGCGAACTTGATCACAAGTGGTTTGCGAAAAGCCTAGCCAGATTCTTAGGAAAGCGCTCGCAGTGCGGCGTCGGGCCGCAAGTCGAGGCGACGCAGCAGTTGCGCGTTGAGCGCCACCACCACCGTCGACGCGGACATCAAGATCGCCCCGACCGACATCGGCATCACAAACCCCACGGGCGCGAGCACCCCCGCCGCCAAGGGCACCGCCACGAGGTTGTATCCCGCTGCCCACCAAAGATTTTGACGCATCTTGCGATACGATTCACGCGACAGCAGGACGACCGAGAGCGCCGACCGGGGATCAGAGCCGGCCAGGATCACCCCGGCCGACGCGATCGCCACGTCGGTGCCCGCGCCGATCGCGATGCCCACTCCGCCCTCGGCGGCCGCCGCCGCGATTGCCGGGGCGTCGTTCACCCCGTCGCCGACCATCGCGACTGTGCGGCCTTCCGCCGCGAGCTCGGCGACCTTGGCGGCCTTGTCCTCGGGCCGCACCTCGGCGTACACCCGCTCGATCCCGAGTTCGGCGGCGACCGCGTGGGCGACCGACTCCGCGTCGCCGGTGATCAGCACGGTCTCGATGCCCAGATCCCGCAGCGCCGCCACGGCCTGCCGCGACTCCGGGCGGATCTCGTCGGCGAGCTTGAGCGCTCCGGCCACCGTGCCGTCGACGACGACGTGCAGCACCGTCGCCCCCTCGTCGCGCCACGTCCCGGTCTCCGGCAGTTCGGCCAGGCCGGCCTCGGCCAGCATCCGCGGCCCGCCGACCCGGACCGTCGCGCCGTCGACCAGCGCGGTGACGCCGACGGCCGGCGACGAGGTGAAGTCGCGGGCGGCCGGCACCGCCAACCCACGCTCTTTGGCGATCCCCACGATCGCGCGGGCCAGCGGATGTTCGGAATCGGCCTCGGCGGCCGCCGCCAGCGCCAGCAGTGTGTTCTCGTCGCGGCCGGCCGCGGCCACGACGTCGGTGACCGCGGGCTTCCCCGCGGTGAGCGTGCCCGTCTTGTCGAACAGCACCGCGTCGACGGTGCGCATGTTCTCGAGCGCGAGCCGGTCCTTGACCAGCACGCCGCCGCGCGCGGCCCGTTCGGTGGCGATCGACACCACCAGCGGGATCGCCAATCCGAGGGCGTGCGGGCAGGCGATCACGAGCACCGTGATGGTCCGGATGACCGCTTCTGACGGCTGGCCGAGGAACGACCACGCTGCCGCGGTGAGGATCGCCGCCGACAAGGCGAACCAGAACAGCCAACCCGCCGCGCGGTCGGCCAGCCGCTGCGCCCGCGACGACGAGTTCTGCGCCTCGGTGACAAGCCGCTGGATGCCGGCGAGCGTGGTGTCGTCGCCCACCGCGGTCACGGTCACCCGCAGTGCCGAGTCGGTGGCGACGGTGCCCGCGACGACGTGGTCGCCGACGCTGCGGCGCACGGGCCGCGACTCGCCGGTGACCATCGACTCGTCGACGTCGGCGGATCCGTCGACCACGTCGCCGTCGGCGGGCACACTGGCTCCGGGCCGGACCAGCACGACGTCGCCGGTCTGCAACTCCGAGGGCGCGACGGTCTCGGTGCCGTCGCCGACGATTCGTTCCGCCTCGTCGGGCAGCAGAGCCGCCAGGGACTCGAGCGCGGAGCTGGTCTGCGCGAGCGAGCGCATCTCGATCCAGTGGCCGAGCAGCATGATCACGATGAGCAGCGCCAGCTCCCACCAGAAGTCCAGCTGGTGGTGCAGCACGCCCAGGCTCGCGCCCCACGACGACACGAACGCCACCGTGATGGCCAGACCGATCAGCAGCATCATTCCCGGTGTGCGCGAACGGATTTCGCTGACAGCACCGGTCAGGAACGGGCGTCCGCCCCAGAGGTACATGACGGTGCCCAGCACCGGCGACACCCAGGGCACGTCGGGCGGCGAATAGCCGACGATCATCGCGAACATCCCCGACAGCGCCACCGTCGGCACGGCGAGCACGAGCATGATCCAGAACAGGCGACGGAACTGGGCGACGTGGTCGTCGTGGCCGTGACCGCTGTGCCCGCCGGCGTGCTCGGCCCCGTGGTGGTGCTGCGCGTGCTCGACCTCGGTCATGGTCGCGATGGTATACCCCATAGGGGTATAGCGCCAGGTTCGGTCGGTCACGCTGTACGGCGATGTCACATCCGCTGAACACCCCGCTGGGCCGGTTCGGCATCGTGACATCCGTCGACGGTCCCGCCGAGTGCGTGGCCTCGATCCCCGTCGGCGGGATGACCAACGCGCTGACCGGAGCGCCGACGATCGCACCGCTGGCGATGCTGGTCGACCACGCCTGCGGGTTGGTCAACCACCGCCGCCGCGGCCCCGACGAGTGGACGGTGTCGTCCGAACTGTCCGTCGAGGTCGACCCGGACGCGGCCGCGATCATCGCCGAGGCGCCGGAGGAACCGGTGGTCGCGACGGCCCGGCCGTTCGGCAGGAAGACCGACGTCGCGTTGGCGGTGTGCGACCTCGCCCACCGCGACACCGTGCTGGCGACCGCGACCGTGCGCTCGTTCTACATCCGCACGCCGGGCGCCCTCGGCTCCTTCAGCGACGGGCCCACCGGCCCGATGCCGCCGGGCACGCTCGCCGACCGGATGGCGGTGCGGGTCGCCGAGGGCGGCGGCGCAGGTCAGGTGCTGTTACAGGGCGAGGACCCGGTGCTCAACAACCTCATCGGCATCGTGCACGGCGGGGTGTCGGCGATGGCGCTGGAGATGGTCGCCTCTGCCGCGATCAACTCCGCACGCGACGACGACCTGTTGCGCACCTCGTCCCTGCGGGTCAACTTCCTGCGTCCCTTCCACAGCGGCGCTGAATCCCGTTACGTCGGAACATCTCTGCGGGTGGGCCGCAGCACAGGCGTCGGCGAGGCCCAGGCGATCGGGTCGGGTGGAGCGCCGGCGATCATCGCGCGCCTGACCGGTTACCGCTGACCGCTTCTTCGCATCGCGGCCAGTTTGCTCTTTCCGCAAGTCATTGCCGTGCGGGCTCGGCGCTGCCCGTCACGAGTAATTTTGCGCGCGATGGCCCTAATGATTGCTGAACGCGCGTCGAAATGTTTGCAAATCCATTAGTTCTCTTAGCAAGCTTCCGTCATAAAACTCCTGAAAGTCCTTGTTAACCGCGTAATTAATTTACATGTCAGTCAATTGAAACAGGTTGCAGGGATTAGCTATTCATCAGTGGCAATGTGTGCTAAATATGTTGCTCACACCCTTGTGTGTCGTTGGCCAGCTAAGAGTCCAGTGCGGTCTCTTCCACGAAAGGACCCGGCAATGAAGATTGCCAAGCAAAAGTCAGTCGCAACCGCGACCCTGGCCATGGGCGCGTTGGCCGCGGCCAGCGCCGCGGCCTACCTCGTCGACCCGCCGGCGACGGTCGCCAAGGCGAACCCGTTGGTGGTGCAGCAGCAGGAAGTTCAGCTGACCTCGCTGTTCGGTCTGCTGTTCGTTCCGCCGAAGCCCAAGCCCGCCGCGACGACGACCGCTGTGGTCGCTGCGGCGCCTCCGCCGTCGGATCCGCTGAGCGCGCTGCTCGGCGGCCTGGTGCATGCGCTGATCAGTAACGGTGACGAGCCCGGCGAGAACGGCGGCCTGCTGATCGGCAGCGGCGCCACGGGCGCGGCCGGCCAGACCGGCGGCAACGGCGGCCTGCTCCTCGGCAACGGCGGCGCCGGCGGCGCGGCCGCGAACGGCACCCAGACGGGCGGCGACGGCGGCAGCGCGGGCCTGATCGGCACCGGCGGTGCGGGCGGCGCGGGCTACACCCCGGCGGTCGGCGCGGCAGGTGACGTCTCCGGCACGGCGGGCGGCGACGGCGGCCACGGCGGCATCGTGCTCGGTGACGGCGGCACGGGCGGCGCCGGCGGCGGCGCGGGCGTGCTGGTCGGTAACGCGACCGGCGGTGCGGGCGGCGACGGCGGGTCCGGCGGCATCATCGGCGCCGGTGGCACCGGTGGCGCCGGCGGCGACGCGGCCGTGATCAACGGCAACGCGACCGGCGGCGCCGGCGGCGAAGGCGGCGAAGGCGGCGTGGTCGGCGGCGGCGGCGAAGGCGGCACCGGCGGCAACGGCGAGGTCATCCCGATCGGTGGCGCCACCGGTATCGGCAACGGCACCGGCGGGGCCGGCGGCGAAGGTGGCGGCGGCGGCGTCGTCCTCGGTGACGGCGGCACCGGCGGCGAAGGCGGCTTCGGCACCGCGGGCACCGGCACCGGAACCGGCGGCGCGGGCGGCGACGGCGGCGACAGCAACGGTGTCATCAGCAACGGCGGCACCGGCGGTGAAGGCGGCGCGGGCGCGGTCGGCACCGGTACCGCTGACGGCGGCGACGGCGGCGACGGCGGCGATGCCGGTGTGATCGGCGGCGGCGGCATCGGCGGCGAGGGCGGCGATTCGGCCGCGGGCGTCGGCACCGCGAATCCCGATATCGACACCGAAGGCGGCGACGGCGGCGAGGGCGGCCAGGGTGGCGGCCTGCTCGGCGGCGGCGGCAAGGGCGGTGACGCCGGCGACGCGACCGGCGGCCTGGCCTCGGCCGGCGGCGGCACGGGCGGCACCGGTGGCAACGCCGGCGGCCTGCTCAGCAGCGGCGGCGACGGCGGCACGGGCGGCAACGGTGTCTCCGGCATCGGCGCGGGCTCGGGCGGCGACGGCGGCGACGGCGGCTCGCCCAACGGCAGCGGCGGCGCCGGCGGGCAGGGCAGCGCCAACAACGACGGCAGCGACGGAGCCGACGGCTAGCCGATAGCGAAGACAGGGAGGCCGGGACGAAATGTCCCGGCCTCCACTGTTTTTGGTCTTTCAGACGGCTACTTGGCCGACGACTTCTTCTTGGCCTGGTCGGCGGCGCCCTTCTCGGTGGAGGCACCCGCGTTGGCCAGCTGACCGCCGGAGTTCTCCAGGTGCGCACGCACGAACCACTGGAACTTCTCGAGTTCGGCGGCGTGCCCGATCAGCATGTCCTCGGTCACCGGATCGGACTCCTCGGCCTCCTCGATGTTCTTGCGGGTGTCCTCGACGACACCGTCGTAGACGAGGTCGAGCGCCGCCAGGTGCGCCTGCACCGTGTCACGCTCGAGCGAGTAGTCGTCCCACGAGCGGTCCTCGATGATCGCGCCGGGAGTGCCCTTGGGGGCGAAGCCGAGGGTCGCGATGCGCTCGGCGACCTCGTCGGCGTAACCGCGGACGAGCTCGACCTGCGGGTCGATCATCTCGTGCACCCCGATGAAGTTCGGGCCCACCACATTCCAGTGGATGTGCTTGAGGGTCAGGTGCAGGTCGTTGTACCGGCTCAGCTGCTTCTGCAGCAGTTCGGCCACCTTGGCCGCGTCTTTGTCGGTCATACCGGGCACAGTGAATTGAGACATCTGAAAGCTCCTTCGCACGCATGTGTGTCGCCCGCTCGACTACCCGCTGCTGCGGTGGGGTAATCACGGGCCCAGCGCACGTCACAGATCGATGAGGTTCGGAATCGCCATGCGCGGACCGAACCGCGGCAACACCGCGAGCCCGCTCGTCTCCAGCAGCCGCACCGCGCGGTGGCGGTGCGGGCGCAGGGGCTCGAGCAACTCGACCATCGCCGGGTCGTCGATCGGGTGGCCGAGCAGGCTCCAGCCCACCATCTTCGCCAGGTGGTAGTCGCCGACTGACAGTGCATCGGCGTCGCCGAACGCGCGCTGGGCGGTCTCCGCCGCCGTCCACTCCCCGACCCCGGGCAGCGATCGCATCGCGATCCGTGCGCGTTCGGGTGAGCGGGTGACGAGGCGTTCCAACGAGTCCGCGCGCTGTGCGCACCCGACGATCGTGCGGGCGCGGCCCGGGTCGACGTTGGCGCGGTGGTACTCCCAGGACGGGATGCGGCGCCACACATCGCCGGGCGGCGGCACCCGCATGTGCTCGGGCGCCGGGCCGGGAGCGGGCGCGCCGAACCGGGTGACCAGCAGGCGCCAGGCACGCCGGGCATCCTTACCGTAGACGCGCTGTTCGAGCACCGCCGGAACAAGCGCTTCGAGCACCCGGTCGGTGCGGCCCAACCGCAGATGCGGGACCCGGCGGTGCGCGGCGGCGATGGTCGGTTCGGCCGGCTCGAAATCCCGGCTGTCGTCGAACGCCCCGAGTTGGGCCGGCAGGGTCTCGACGAACTCCCGCGCGCCTGCGCCCCATGCCTCACAGTCGACGGTGTCGACGGCCGGACGCGTGATCCGTGCGGTGACGGGCCCGCTGCGCATCAGGCTGGTGCGCCAGATCGCGCCGTCGGGGGCGTCGTAGTAACAGGGGTCTTTACGGCCTCGCCGCAGCGGCGCCAGCGTCAAGCCCGGACTGACCGGACCGCCGAAGCGGACGCTGACCGAGGTGGGCACCGGCCAAGGTTATGCCTGCTGTCCGACGACGATCTCCGCCTTGTCCGGATAGAACGCCACATGACCCGCGATCTGCCCGACGGCCGGATACGGCTGCGGATAAGTCCAGACGACGTCCTCGACGGTGTAGCCGCCGGCGTCGACGAAGTGGTAGTAGCCGGCCTCGCCCTTGAAGGGGCAGTACGTCTGGGTGTCGCTGGGGCGCAGCCGCTCCGCGTCGACGTCGTCGAGCGGGATGTACTGCACCGCGGGATAGCTCGCCTCCTGCAGGGTCAGCGCGCGGTCGGTCTCGGCGACGGTCACACCGTTCACCAGGACCGTGACGTGTTCACCGGTCGGCTCGACGGTGATCGGATGCTCGGCGGTGGGTTCGAGTACTTGGCGATCGCTCATGGGAGAGGCAACGCACGAAGTAGCGCCAGGATTCCTCTTCTTGTCGTACCCGCGATCTACTATCGAACGTATGTACGGATCGCAGTTCGCGGATGCCGACGACGCCGAGCTCGTCGCCGCGGTCGCGGAGAGCACCCGCGCGGAGGCGCAGGCCGCTGCGCGGCGGCTCGCCGCCACTGCGGAGCTCGTTAGTCGCAAGGTCGGCGATTCCGACGATGATGACCGCGGTCGGTGCGCGTTCGACCCGTGGGACTGCGTCGCCGCGGAGGTGGCTGCGGCGATGACGGTCGGTCACCGGCGCGCCTCCGGGCAGATGCGGATCGCGCAGGCACTCCGCGAGCGGCTCCCCCAGGTAGCGACGTTGTTCGAGCGGGGCGGGATCAGTGCACGGATCATCTCGACGATCACGTGGCGCACGCAGCTGGTCGAGGACGCCGAGGCGCTGGCGCTCATCGACACGGCCCTCGCGCAACGGGCGTCCCGGTTGGGGCCGCTCTCCGAGCAGCGCCTCGAGACCGCGATCGACGCCCTGGTCCTGCAGTTCGATCCGCTCGCCGTTCGGAACATCGAAAACACCACGCGCACCCGAGATTTCAATGTCGGTGACATCGATGATCCAGCGGCCACGACGTCGGTGTGGGGGAAGCTGTTGGCCACCGACGCCGCGGTCCTCAAACGTCGCCTCGACGAGATGGCCCACGGTGTCTGCGACGACGATCCGCGCACGCTGGCTGAGCGGCGGGCGGATGCCCTCGGCGCGTTGGCTGCCGGTCAAGACCGGTTGGGTTGTGCGTGCGGATCGCCGACCTGCGACGCCGCCGGTCCGAAGACGTCGAATGTCGTGGTGCACGTGGTGGCCGACCAGAGCGTGGTCGAGGCCGCCAGCGCGGCTGCTCCCGAGCGGCGGAATACAGCGGTGCTGTTGGGTCGCGGAGCTCTGCCGCCCTCACTCCTGCCCACGCTGATCCGTGGCGGCGCGAAGGTGCGTCCGATCACGAAGCCGGGGTCGGACGCCGAGGAGGGCTACCACCCGTCCGCGCCGTTGGCGTTGTTCGTACGCCTGCGCGATATGTACTGCCGCGCACCGGGATGCGACGTGCCCGCGGATCTCTGCGACATCGACCACACCATCCCCTGGCCGTTGGGTCCGACGCACCCGTCGAACCTCAAATGCCTGTGCCGCAAGAACCACCTGATGAAGACCTTCTGCGGAGGTCCCGACGGGTGGCGCGACATTCAGTTGCCCGACGGCACCGTCATCTGGACCTCGCCGAGCGGCCACACCTACACCACCCGCCCGGGCAGCAAGTTGTTCTTCGACTGGGACACCACCACCGCCAACCTTCCGCCGCCACCGATAATCTCGCCGCCGCCGCCCGATCGCATGGCGAAGATGCCGAAGCGAAAACGCACGCGCGCCGCCGAATTCGCCGCACGGATCAAGGCCGAGCGGGCGCGCAATGCCGCACCTACGCCGTTCTGACCGGCATTACTATCGCGGCATGACCGAACACGGAAAGCCGTCCGCGTGCGCCGAGGTGAACATCGACGCCGACGCCCTGACCGTTTACCAGCTCATCACCGACCTGCCGACGCTGGCGACGCTGGCGGAGGAGGCCCACGCGATGGAGTGGTGCAAAGGCGACGCCGCCGGTCCCGGGGCGGAGTTCAAGGGCCGCAACCGCAGTGGGTCTCGTTCGTGGACGACGCGCTGTACGGTCACGGCCGCCGAGCCCGGGCGGGTGTTCGCGTTCGACGTGCGCAGCGCGATGATTCCCGTCGCGCACTGGCGCTACGACATCGAGTCGACCGCCGACGGGTCCTGCCGCGTCACCGAAAGCACCTGGGATCGCCGTCCCGGCTGGTTCAAGACGCCGGCGGGGTGGGCCACGGGTGTGCGGGATCGTGACACCGCCAACGCCGAGCACATCCGGCTGACGCTGCAACGGCTGAAGGCGGCCGCCGAAGCCCGCTAGTGCGGCCGCCCGGCGATCTTGTCGGCCACCACCGCGATCGGCGATGTGGTTGCGCGTCCGCGTGATTCGTGCCAGTCGGCCGCCTTGTACGCGGTGTACATGCCGCGCACGCCCAGCCAGCGCAGCGGTTCGGGTTCCCAGTCGCGCGACCGGTGCCCCACCCACGGCAGTTCGGCGAGCGGGCCGCGCCTGTCGAGCACCAGATCGGTCAGCGTGCGGCCGGCCAGATTGGTCGCGGTGACGCCGTGCCCGACGTATCCGCCCGCCCAGCCGACGCCCGTCGCACGGTCGAACGTCACGGTGGACTCCCAGTCGCGCGGAACCGCGAGCACACCGCACCAACCGTGGGCGATCGGGACGTCGCGCACCTGCGGCAGCACCGAGTGCAATACCCGCGTCAGGTGCGTGATCGTGCGGGGCGGCACCTGCCCGTCACGGTCGATCCGCGAACCGAACCGGTACGGGACGCTGCGCCCGCCGATCGCGATCCGGTCGTCGACCGTGCGCTGGGCGTAGAAGAAGCCGTGCGCGGTGTCGCCGAGCGTGGCACGGTCGTCCCACCCGATCGTCTCCCACAGCGCGGCGGACAGCGGTTCGGTGACGATCATCGAGCTGTTCATCGGCAACCACCGCCTGCGCAGCCCGGGCAGCGTCGCGGTGAAGCCCTCCGTCGCACGCAACACGACCGGTGCGGTGACCGTGCCGTGCGGTGTCGTCACCCGGCCCGACTCGATCGTCACCGCCGGCGTCTGCTCGTAGACGTCGACCCCGAGCCGCTCCACCGCATCGGCCAACCCCCGCACCAGCCGGGCGGGCTGGATCCGCGCGCAGTGCGGATTGTGGTAACCCGACACCACGCCGTCGAGTCGGATTCGTTCGGCTACCTCGGCTTTGGACAGCCGCGCGATGCCGTCGACCTTCCACGCGAGTTCTTCGTCGGCTTCGGCGGCGAGCCGGCCGGCCTGCGCGGGGGTGCGCGCGATGTGCAGGGTGCCGCCCTTGACGATGCCCGCGTCGATGCCTTCGGCGGCGGCGACGTCGATCACCTCGTCGACGCTGTCGTTGAGCGCCCGCTGCCAGTCCAGCACACGCTGCCTGCCGTACTGCTCGGCCATCCGGTTGCGGTCACCGGGCACCAACCCGGACAGCCACCCGCCGTTGCGGCCGGACGCACCGAACCCGGCGAACCGTGCCTCGAGCACGCTGATCCGCAGCGCCGGGTCGGCCTTCTTCAGGTAGTAGGCCGTCCACAGCCCGGTGTAGCCGGCGCCGACGATGCAGACGTCGGCGTCACGGTCCCCGGGCAGCGCGGGCCGCGACGGCGGCGGCTCGTCGAACCAGTGCGAGACCCGGCCGTTGGTTGTGGGCACCGCACGATTCTGACAGCCCGCGGTGGTGTAATCGGCTGATGCCCGAACTCGACAAGAACGGCGCGGTGTACGTGCTGACGCTCGGCGACGACGAGAACCGCTTCCATCCCGACCGGCTGACCGCGATCAACGCCGCGCTCGACGAGGTCGAGGCGGCCGACGGTCCGCGCGCGGTGGTCACGACCGGCGCAAACAAGTTCTACTCGAACGGCCTCGACCTCGACTTCATGGCCGCGCATCCCGACGCCGCCGAGGCCAACCTCGGCGAGGTGCACGCCTTGTTCGCGCGGGTGCTGGCCTTCCCGGCGCCCATCATCGCCGCCGTCGCCGGCCACGCGTTCGCCGCGGGCGCGATGCTCGCGCTCTCGCACGACCAGATCGTGATGCGCGCGGACCGCGGCTACTTCTGCCTGCCTGAGGTCGACCTCGGCATCCCGTTCACGGCGGGCATGAACGCCCTGATCCGGTCGAGGCTGCCGATCGCGACCGCGCACGAGGCGATGACGACCGGGCGCCGCTACGGCGGCCAGGACGCCCTCGCGGCGGGCATCGTGGCCGCGACCGCGGGTGAGGGCGAGGTGCTCGACACCGCGGTGGCGCGTGCGGAAGCGTTGGCCGCCAAAGCCGGTCCGGTGTTCGGGGCGATCAAGGCTCGCCTCTATGCGGAGGTGATCGCCGAGCTGCGCGCGTCGTAGTCAGAACGCGTAGCGGTGGTACTGGGCCATGTACCGCAGCGACGGGACCAGCGACATCGCCTGCGCCAGCGCGCGGTAGTACCAGGCGACGTCACGGAACGTCGGCGAGTCGAACGGCGACAGCCAGGCCAGCAGCCGCACGCCGGGCAGCGCGTGGACGATGTCGTCGGGACCGTCGATGCCCCAGTCCAGCCTCGCCCCGGCGCGGCGCACCACCGCGTTGGCCCACTGCGAGCGGATGCCGAGCCGGTTGAACGCATCGAAATGCAGTTCGCCCGACGGGAATTGGTCGACGATGCGGCGCAGCAACGCGATCCCGTCGTCGCGTGTCAGGTACATCGTCAGGCCCTCGGCGATCACCAGAACCGGCCGGTCGGCGGGGATTTCGGTCAGCCAGGCCGGATCGGTGACGGAGGCGGCGATGACGCGGTAGTGCTCACGATCCGGGTAGAGGCGCGTGCGCAGCTCGGCGACGTCGGGGTAGTCGACGTCGAACCAGTCGACGTCGGGGCCGGGGTCGAGCCGGAACACCCGCGAGTCCAGGCCGCAACCCAGATGCAGCACAACAGCTTTCGGGTGCACTGCCAGATACTGCCGGGCCCACCTGTCGAAGTGGGCGCTGCGGGTGGTCACCGACGGTGAGTTGGCGGCGGTGATCGCCGTCCGCGACCAGTCATAGTCGATGCGGTCGACGATCTCCTTGGCGAACCGGTCTCCCAGTATCGGGTGCGGCAGGTCGGCGTCGAGCGCCTTGGCGTGCAACGTCGCGAGCATCGTCTGCGGTGCCCCGGACAGGTCGACGCGCAGTTTGTCGGGCATGCCCTCGACGGTAACCCGGTCAGCCGGCCTTGCTGCGGCGCCGGGCGTCGCGCAGGCCGGCCCAGAACCGCGCGGCCTCGCGGATCGACTCCTCGACCGGGCGCGGCTGCCAACCGAGTTCGCGTCTGGCCTTGGTGCAGTCGACGGGCGCTTCGGCGCGCATCAGCCGCAGCGACTCCAGTGACAGCCGTTCGTCGGTGCCCGTCAGCCTCGCCTTGACGGTGCCGAGCGTGGCCATCGCATAGGACAGCGGCAGTGGGACGGACCTGGCCGGCGCCGGCATTCCGGCGGCCGCGGCGGCGAGACGCACCACCTCGGCGTTGGTGATCATCTTCTCCGAGATCAGGTAGCGTTCGCCGACGCGGCCGTGCTCGGCCGCCAGAATCATTGCGCGAGCGGCATCGTCGATGCCGACCGCCTCGAGTTCGATACCGCTCATCACGAACGGCAGCTTGCCGAACGCGGCGCCGGCGATGATCGCGCCGTGCGGAGTGCGGCCCCAGTCGCCGCCGCCGTAGGTGGTCGACACGCACATCGCCACCGCGGGCAGGCCGTGCTCGCGCGCGTACTGCAGCACCAGGTTCTCGGCCTGCACCCGCGAGCGCACGTACGGGGTCAGGCCCTTGTCGCGGATCACGTCGTCCTCGGTGGCGACGTGGCCGCGCCGGCGCCCGACGGTGACGTAACTGCTGGTGTAGACGAACCGGCGCAGCCCGGCGTCCTTCGCGACCTCGAGCACATTGCGGGTGCCGTCGACGTTGGTGCGGAACAGCGGCGCCGGGTCCTTGAGCCAGCCGCGGGTGTCCACGACGCAGTAGTAGACGTCGTCGACGCCGTCCATCGCGGCGCGCAGCACGTCGTCGTCCCAGATGTCGCCGTGGATCCGTTCGACGGTCAGGTCGTCGATGCCGACGGTCTTCGCGGTGGGCCGCACCATCGCGCGCACGTCGTGCCCGTCGCCGACCAGCAGCCGGGTCACGTGCGAGCCGAGGAACCCGTTGGCGCCGATGACCAGCTTGCTCACTTGTTACCTCCGTACTGCTTCATCCACGCGTCGGCCTCGGGCGGCAGCGTGCCGAGTTCGGCGGCCTTGCGGCACCACTTGACCGTCGCCTTGACGAAGCGCAGCGGGTTGTAGATGTCCTCCTGGCGGCGCCACAGCCCGTCGCCCGCGTAGGTCAGGATCGAGATGTTGGTGGCGCTGATGACGGTGCCGTCGCCGGGGTCGCGCAGCGGGTTGTCGAGCTCGCAGATGATCCGGCCGGTCGCCTCGTCGATGACGGTCCACAACGACGGGAACGACGTCATGTAGCTGCCTGGGAAGGACTCCATCGTCTGCCAGATCCACGGCCGCACCTGTTCGCGTCCGCGCATCGTGCCCGCGGCGTGCTCGACGTAGGTGACGTCGGGGGTGTACTGGTCAACCCATGGATCCCAGTCGCGGGTCTGGGCGGCGCGGTCGACGGTGGCCTCGAACTGGTCGAAGGCCGCGGCGAGTTCGTCGCGGCTGAAGGTGCTGCTCGTCACATCCAGAACTAGAACACGTTCTACTGAGGTTTGTCGAGGGTCAGAACGCGGTGAGCACCTGTCGCGCACCGAGCGGGGTCTGCAGCGGGACGTCGAGGGTGCCCGCCACCGCGATCAGGATGCACGCCCGCCCGACAGCCTCGGGCAGCGTGCCGCCGCGTAGGTCCACGGTGACGGTGTCGGGCGTCTCGGCGACGGTGGCGTGCACGCCGTGGCACTGCGGGGTCCCGGTGGTGAAGTGCACGGCGATCGCCCGGTCGTCGGGGACCCGGCTGAAGGACTCGGCGCGCATCGGATGCGGGTCGACGATCGCCGGATTGTCGGTGAACACCACGCCGGCGCCGGCGGGACGTTCGGGCAGCACCGCGGTCTCCGCCGAGGCGATTGGCGCCGCACACATGGCCAGTACACCGGCCAGGACGACGAGGACTGCGCGCATCACACAACCGTAATATCTGGCCGGAACACAGCGGTCGGCCCGGCAGTTATACAGGCACGATGAAGCGATATCACAAGAATCCTGCCGCGGTGCACGCGCTGTCGCCGGAGCAGTATCACGTCACGCAGCGCAACGGCACCGAGCGCCCGTTCACCGGCGAGTACTGGGACAACCACGAACCCGGCATCTACGTCGACGTGGTGTCCGGCGAACCGCTGTTCGCCTCGACCGACAAGTTCGACAGCGGCTCGGGCTGGCCCAGTTTCACCCGGCCGATCGAATCGGCGAATGTGATCGAGAAGCGCGACTTCTCGCATCTGATGATCCGCACCGAGGTGCGGTCGGCGCACGGCGACAGCCACCTCGGGCACGTGTTCACCGACGGGCCGCGCGACCAGGGAGGGTTGCGCTACTGCATCAACTCGGCTTCGCTGAGGTTCATCGGTTACGACGAGCTCGAGGCCGAGGGTTACGGCGAGTACAAGAAGCTTTTCAGCACGGAGGAGGCGCAGGCATGAGCGACTACAGAAGGGCGATCCTGGCGGGCGGCTGCTTCTGGGGCATGCAGGACCTGATCCGCAAGCAGCCGGGCGTGGTGTCCACCCGCGTCGGCTACACCGGCGGCGAGAACGACCACCCCACCTACCGCAATCACCCCGGGCACGCCGAGGCGATCGAGATCGTCTACGACCCCGCCCGCACCGACTACCGGGCGCTGCTGGAGTTCTTCTTCCAGATCCACGATCCGACCACCAAGAACCGGCAGGGCAACGACGTCGGCACCAGCTACCGGTCGGCGATCTTCTACCTCGACGACGAGCAGCAGCGCGTCGCGGTCGACACGATCGCCGACGTCGACGCCTCGGGCCTGTGGCCCGGCAAGGTCGTCACCGAGGTGACCCCGGCCGCCGAGTTCTGGGAGGCCGAACCCGAGCACCAGGACTACCTGGAGCGCTACCCGAGCGGGTACACCTGCCACTTCCCGCGGCCCGGCTGGAAGCTGCCCAAGCGCGAGAGCGCCCAGGCCTGACCCCTCAGCGGCGGCGCACGACGATCTTGCCGCCTGCCTTCGGCGTGAACGCGACGCCGCGGAAGTGCACCTTCTCGTCGGCTTCGCTGTCCGTCTGAATGGTGAAGTGCTGCAACACTGTTCGTAGCACGACGTCCATCTCGACGTTGGCGAACGCGGCGCCGATGCAGCGGCGGGTGCCGCCGCCGAACGGAATCCACGCGGTCGGTGTCCTGGTGTTGAGGAACCGGTCGGGGTCGAAGCGCTCCGGCGCGGGAAACACCTCGGCGTTGGCGTGGATGTTGGCCATCGCGATCATCACGGTGTAGCCGTGCGGGATCCGCCACGGACCCAGATCGAAATGCGGTGCCAGCACGTGCCTTCCGGAGAAGTCGATGACCGTCCGGTTGCGTTGCAGCTCCTGGATGAACGCCTGCCGGTACTCGTTGGTCTCGCCGCGGTCGTTCTCCTCGACGAGGCGGGCCAGCACGTCGGGGTGGCGACGCAGCCGCTCGAACGCCCACGCCAGCGTCGACGCCGTGGTCTCGTGGCCCGCGCCGAGCAGGGTCAGCAGTTCGTCGGAGACGTCCTGCGGCGACATCGGCGTGCCGTCCTCGTAGGTGCTGCGCAGCAGCAGCGCCAGGATGTCGGTGCGGTCCTCGAGTCGCGGGTCGGCCTGGGCCTTGTCGATCAGCGCGAACACGGTGCGGTCGAAGTTGCGGCGGAACTCGGCCAGCCGTCCCCACGGGCTGCGCGGGCCGGTGTTGAACGACGGCTCGGGCAGCGTGGCCATCCGCGAGCCCAGTTCGACCCACGGCGGGATGATCTCGCGCAGGTAGTCGAGTTCTGCGCCGTCGGCGCCGAACACCGTGCGCAGGATGACGTTCAGCGTGATCCGGTTCATCGGCTCCAGGCTGCGGAACTCGACGCCCTGCGGCCACGTCGCCGTCTCGCGCAGCGTCTCCTCTTCGATGACCTTCTCGTAGTTCTTGATGCTCTGGCCGTGAAACGGCGGCGCCAGCAGCTTGCGGCGCTTGCGGTGCTCTGACCCGTCGAGCGCGAACACCGAACCGGGACCGAAGATTCGGCTCAGGTTCGGTTGCACGTTGATCAGGTCGTCGGTGCTCGCGAGGAACACCTGCCGCGCCAGGGCCGGATCAGCGACGACGACGCTGCGCCCGAAGAACGGCACGTTGATCGAGAACACCGATCCGTAGCGCTTGATCGCGGTACGCAGGTACCACCGGCGGAAGCCGGCCATCAGCACCAGCTGCACCGCTTTGGGCAGCGGCACCGCCGGCGGGGTGATGGTCTGCGCTGTGTCGACGGCTGCGTTCGTCATCGGTTCTCCTGTGCCAACGGGGTGTCGCGACGGTGCACCACCATGCGGCCGCCGTCGCGGGGGGTGTAGGCCACGCCGCGCGAGTACACCTTCTCGCCCGGCGCGGTGGTGGTGTCGATCTCGAAGTGGCGCAACACGGTTCGCAGCACGATGTCCATCTCGACGTTCGCGAACACCGCGCCGACGCAGCGGCGGGTGCCGCCGCCGAACGGCAGGAACGCGAACGTCGGCGGCCGGGTGCCGAGGTGGCGCTGCGGGTCGAAGCGGTCCGGGTCCGCCCACTCCTCGGACCGGTCGTGCATCAGCGAGATGCTCGCCAGGATCGAATGGCCCTGCGGGATCACCCATTCGCCGATTTCGACGGTCGGCGCGTAGACGTGCCTGCCCGCGAAGTCGATGACGGTGCGCGCCCGCTGCACCTCGGCCAACGTGGCCTGTCGGTATTCGCCGGCGTCGGTCGCGGCTTCCTCGACGAGCCGGGCCAGCACCTGCGGATGGCGGGTGATGCGCTCGAACACCCAGGCCATTGTGGAGGCGGTCGTCTCGTGGCCCGCCGCCAGCAGGGTCAGCAGTTCGTCGCCGATGTCCTTGTGCGACATGGCCGATCCGTCTTCGTAGGTGCTGCGCAGCAGCAGCGCCAGCACGTCGTCGCGGGACTCCAGATCCGGATCGGCCGCGACCCTGGCGATCAGCCGCTCGACGACGGCGTCGTACTGCCTGCGGTACTCGGCGAGCCGCCCCCATGGGCTGAAGCGGCTGTAGGTGCGCGACGGAGCGGGCAGCGACGCGACCCGCGAGCCCAACGTCACCCACGGCGGGATGATGCGACGCAGTTCGTCGAGTTGTTCGCCGTCGGCCCCGAACACCGCGCGCAGGATCGCGTTCAGCGTGATCCGCATCATCGGCTCGAGGGTCTCGAACGCCTGGCCCTGAGGCCAGTTCGCGGCCTCGCGCAGCGTCTCCTCTTCGAAGATCGCCTCGTAGTTCTTGATGCTGCGGCCGTGGAACGGCGGGGTGAGCAGGCGGCGGCGCTTGCGGTGCTCGGCGCCGTCGAGTGCGAACACCGACCCCGGCCCGAGCACGCGGGACAGGTTGGGCTGAATGTTGCCGACGTCGTCGGTGTTGGCCGCGAACAGTTGCTTGGCCAGGCTCGGCTCGCCGAGGACGACCGTGGGCCCGAAGACGGGAAGATTGAGCGTGAAGGCCGGCCCGTACCGGCGCGCGAGTCGCGCCACGGTCCAGCTGCGCGAGATGGAGAACGCGACCGCCAGCAGCGGTTTCGGAATCGGCGGACGCGGTGGCAACCGCACGGCGCGCGGCGGCGTCGGCACTTCGGTGGGCGGTTGGACGACGACGGCTTCGCTCATCACGCTCCCAGGCTCTGGTACTACGATGTACCGCAGGTTCGTGTAGTACGGTACCGGTTGGTACCAGTTGCCGCAAGGGTAAATCAGGAGGCGGGATGAGCACAGCGCTGGACAACGGTGCGCGCCCCGCGGCCGACGACCCGTTCCGGGGCCGGCTGCTCGACGGGCTGGCGTCCTCGATCAACGAGCGCGGCTACCGCGACACCACCGTCGCCGACATCGTGCGCGACGCCCGCACCTCCAAGCGCACGTTCTACGAGCAGTTCGCCTCCAAAGAGGACTGCCTGATCGAACTGCTGCGGCGCAACAACGACATCCTGATCGCCAACATCGTGGCCGCGGTGGACCCCGAGGCGGACTGGCGCGCGCAGGTCCGCCAGGCCGTCACCGCCTACGTCGACCACATCTCGGCCCGGCAGGCGATCACGTTGGCCTGGATCCGTGAGGCGCCCGCGCTCGGGGTGGTGGCCCACCCATTGCACCGCACGGCGATGGAGCACCTCACCGACATGCTCGTCGACCTGTCGGACAATCCCGGCTTCCGTCGCGCGGACCTGGCGCCCATCTCGCGGCCGCTGGCGCTGATCATCCTGGGCGGGCTGCGCGAGCTGACCGCGCTGCTGCTCGAGGACGGGCGCGACCTGCGCGAGATCATCGAACCCGCGGTCACCGCGTCGCAGGCCATCCTCGGCGGGCGCTGAGACCGTCAGCTCAGCATCAGGCGGGCGGATTTCTCCAGTCGCTCGGCGATCTCGGTGTAGGACGCGTAACCCATGCCCGCGCGCACCAGCGCGCCGGAGTACAACATCTCGAGCGTGTCGATGACGTCGGTGTCGGTGTCGGCACCCAGTGCGGCGGTGAGCCGGTCCCGGATGTCGCCGCCGATGCGCTGCCGCAGCACCTCGACGTCGGGGTCGCGGCCCAGCAGCGCGGTGGTGACGGCGCCGGCGAACTCCGGCTCGTCGGCAACCAGCAGGGCGATGTGCCGCAGCACCTCGATCACCCGGGTCGCCGGGTCATCCGAGACGTGTTCGGCAGGCGGAGAACTCGCGAGCCGGCGCCAGAACACCTCGGCGATCAGGTGTTCCTTGCTGGAGAAGTACGTGTAGGCGGTGGCCGCGCCGACCCCGGCCTCGGCGGCCACCCGGCGCACGGTCAGCCCGGCGAAACCTTCGCGGTGCAGGAGTTCGAGCGCTGCGCGGCCGAGCCGTTCGACGGTGTCTGCCTGCTTGGCGGTCAATCGGCGCCGAGTCGACTCCAGGGCCGTTTCGGACACATGTCCGGACGCTACTACAACGACCGGGGACCAGCAACGATCCGCAAAAGACGAGTCAGTAAGTTGGACGGCGATGCGCACCACTGATGAACTCTTCGCACTGGCCGAGCAGGTCACCGGTTTCATGCCGCCCGACGAGGGCCGGGCGCTGTTCGACGCGGCGGTGAACTACCTCGCCGACGGCATCGGGGTTGAGATCGGCACCTACTGCGGCAAGTCGACCGTGCTGCTCGGCGCCGCAGCCCAGCAGACCGGCGGCGTGATCTACACCGTCGACCACCACCACGGCTCCGAGGAGCACCAGCCAGGGTGGGAGTACCACGACGCGGCGATGGTCGACGCGGTCACCGGCCTGTTCGACACGCTGCCGACGGCGCGGCGCACGCTCGACGCCGCGGGCTTCGACGATCACGTCGTCGCGGTGGTCGGGCGCTCGCCGGTGGTGGCGCGCGGCTGGCGCACCCCGCTGCGGCTGCTGTTCATCGACGGCGGGCACACCGAGGAGGCCGCGCAGCGCGACTTCGACGGCTGGGCCAGATGGGTGCAGGTCGGCGGCGCGCTGATCATCCACGACGTGTTCCCCAACCCCGACGAGGGCGGGCAGGCGCCGTTCCACATCTACCAAAGAGCTTTGAAGACAGGCGATTTCCGCGAGGTGTCGGCGAAGGGATCGATGCGGGTGCTGGAGCGGACCAGCGGCGAGGCGGGGCAGGCGCTCTAGCGGTCGCTGGTGGCGCACTCGCAGTCGTAGGAACCCTCGAGGCCGCGCGGCAGCCCGACGCCACGGAAGATGCCGTTGGCCGGCGTGGTGCACGACAGCGCGTCGGCCGCCAGGATCATCGCCGCACCGGTCCAGGTCGTGCGCTCCTCGGGCCACCGCTTCCCGTCGGCGAACACCAGCCCGGTCCAGTAGGAGCCGTCGGCCTCACGCAGATGGTGCATGGCCGCGAACTGCTCGCGGGCCCGCACGGTGTCCCCGATCGCGTCCAAAGCCATGACCAGTTCGCAGGTTTCGGCCCCGGTCACCCACGGCCGGTCGTCCACGCAGCGGATGCCCAGCCCCGGCACGACGAAGTCGTCCCACCGCTCGTCGATGCGCGCCCGCGCCGCTGCGCCGTGCACCGCGCCGCCGAGCACCGGGTAGTACCACTCCATCGACCAGCGGTCCTTGACCGTGAACGCCTCGGGGTGGTGGGCGATCGCGTGTCCGAGCCTGCCGACCGCGACCTCCCATTCGGGCTGCGGGTCGTCGAAGTAGTCGGCGAGCGCCAACGCGCAGCGGATGCTGTGGTAGATGCTGGCGCAGCCCGTCATCAGGGCTTCCGGCTCCAGCCCCGAAGCGCTACGCGCCCAGGCGATTTCACCGCGGTTGAGCTGCATGTCGAGGACGAAGTCGATGGCCTTGGTGACGACCGGCCACATCGTCTCGGCGAACCGGCGGTCGCCGGTCACCAGCACGTGGTGCCAGACACCGGTGGCGATGTAGGCGCAGAAGTTGCTGTCGCTGTTGGCATCCTCGATCACGCCGTTGCGCAGCTGGATGGGCCATGACCCGTCGGACCGCTGCATCCTGCGGGACCACTCGAACGCCGCCCTGGCCGGTTCCAGCAGGCCCGCCGCCGTGAGCGCCATCGCGTTCTCGATGTGGTCCCAGGGATCGGTGTGCCCGCCGGGGAACCACGGCAACGCGCCGGAAGACTCCTGCGTCGCGGCGATCGACTCCGCGGTCTGGCGGCACTGCGCAGGCGTCAGTACGCCCGGAACGCCGGGGATCTCAGAGGTCAGCACCGTCGACAACCGGCTTCTCGAAGTACAGCGCGACGCTCTTGCCGATCAACGGGTTGAGCACAGACTCGGCCGTACGGGTCAGCCACGGCCGACTCATCATGTCCCACACCAACATTCGGTGATAAGCCTTGACCGCCGGGTGCTCGGACTTCTCGGTGCCGACCGCACATTTGAGCCACCAGTACGGCGAGTGCAGAGCGTGCGCATGGTCGACGTGCGTCAGCCGCAGGCCGTGCGCGAGGACTTTGTCGCGCAACCGGTCGGCGTGGTAGATCCGCACATGGCCGCCCTCGTTGGCGTGGTACTCGTCGGACAGCAGCCAGCAGATCTTTTCCGGCAGCCAGCGCGGCACGGTGATCGCCAGTGCGCCACCGGGTTTGAGGACGCGCACCAGTTCGGCGATCGCCTCGTCGTCCTGCGGGACGTGCTCGAGGATCTCCGAGGCGATGACGCAGTCGAAGGTGCCGTCCTGGTACGGCAGATCGAGCGCATCCCCCTTGACGGCCTCGGCTTTGGCCGACAGCGGCGCCTCCCCCTCGGCCCGCATCGCGGTGAGGATCTCGTCGACGTCGTTGAGGTCGGAGGCGTTCTGGTCGAACGCGACGACGTTGGCGCCGCGCCGGTACGCCTCGAAACTGTGCCGTCCCGCGCCGCAGCCCACGTCGATGACCTTGGTGCCGGCGCCGACGCCGAGGCGGTCGAAGTCGACGGTCAGCATGCGCCCACCCGATCGCGGGCCCGCTCGTAGACTGCAACGGTCTGGGCGGCAACGGATTTCCAGCTGAACACCTCGACCGCGCGCTTGCGGCCGTTGGCGCCGAGGCGGGCCAGTTCGCGCGGCGAGTCGAGCAGTTCGCCGAGCACGGACGTCAGTTCGTCGACGTCGGCGGGCCGGACCAGCCGCGCGCACTCGCCGTCGGGCCCGACGACCTCGGGCAGTGCGCCCGCACGGCTGGCCACGATCGGGGTTCCGCTGGCCATTGCCTCCACCGCGGGCAGCGAGAAGCCCTCGTAAAGCGAAGGGATACAGGCGACTTCGGCGGAGGCCAGCAGGTCGGCCAGTTCCTGGTCAGTCAGCCCGCTGGAGCTGTGCACGATGTCGGAGATGCCGAGTTCGGCGATCAGCTTCTCGGTCGGACCGTTGGGTTCGAGCTTGGCGACGAGCTGCAGTTCGAGGTCGCGCTCGACACGCAACCGGGCCACCGCGTGCAGCAGATGGCTGACGCCCTTGAGCGGCACATCGGCGCTGGCGATCGCGATGATGCGGTTACGCACCCGCTTTTCGGCGGGTTTGAACATCGCGGTGTCGACGCCCAACGGCACCACGTGCAGTTGGCTGGGCGCGACCCCGAAGTCCTCGGAGATGTCGGCCGCCGAGGTCGAGGAGACCGTGAGCAACTCGGGGATTTCGCAGGCGACCTGCTTCTGCATCTCGGCGAAGCCGTACCACCGGCGCACCAGCGGCTTGCGCCACCACTTGGCCGCGGCGACGTCGACGACCTTGTCCCGGGTGATCGGGTGGTGGACCGTCGCGACCACCGGCAGACCGAGCGCGGCGATCTTGCGCAGCCCGCTGCCCAGGCACTGGTTGTCGTGCACGACATCGAACTCGTCGCGGCGCTCGGCCAGCACGCGGGCGGCGCGCAGGCTGAACGTGCGCGGTTCGGGGAAGCCGGCGGTCCAGGTCGTCAGCAGCTCCAGCAGATCGATCGAGCTCTTGATCTCGCTCGGCCACGGGATCCGGAACGGATCGGGCTCGCGGTACAGGTCCAGGCTCGGCACCTCCGTCAGCCGCACCCGCGGATCGAGCCCCTCGGGGTAGGGCTGACCGGAGAACACCTCCACGTCGTGGCCCAACTCGACGAGGCCGCGGCTGAGGTAGCGGACGTAGACCCCCTGCCCGCCGCAGTGGGTCTTGCTTCGGTACGACAACAAGGCGATGCGCATGATCAGCTCACGACGATGCGCAGTGGCCGACATATCCAGGTCCGGTGAGCTGGACAAACGGTGTCACGCAAAAACTCCGAACCTTCTGGACATGTGTCCAGACTATAGTTTGACGTGCTATCGGACGCAACGCGGCCGCCCTGCCTTGACTATCACAGTCGCCGCCACCGGCGCGTTCCGCCTAACGCTAGCCCTGCGCCGACGGAGGCGGGAAGCCGCCGGTGGCGACGGGGCCCCAGCGCCGCGGGCTGACCCGGATCAGGCACTTGCCCTGGTCCGTCATCGCCTGGCGGTACTCGGCCCAGTCGGGATGCTCGCCGGCGATCGCGCGGTAGTAGTCGACCAGCGGTTCGACCGCGGCGGGCAGCTCGATCACCTCGGCGTCACCGTCGATCTGCACGTAGGGCCCGTTGAACTCGTCGGAGAGCACGACGACGCTGGCCCGGCCGGCCCGGCGCACGTTGACCGATTTGGCCCGCTGCGGATAGCTCGCGATCACAATGCGCCCGGCGTCGTCGACGCCGCCGGTCACCGGGGAGCTCTGCAGCGTCCCGTCGGCACGAAACGTGGTCAGCACCATCCGGTGCCGGGGGCGGACGAAATCGAGCAGCGCGCCGAGGTCGACGGCGTCGGCGGTCGCGTACTTACGGGCCATGCCGTCGACCCTAGTGAGCGGTCGGACCCCGGACGGGCTCAGCAATCCGCCCCAGGGTTGCTCGCCGGTCGCGCTGCGCGGGGCCCGTCGGGTCCCGCCGTCCGCCGGCTGCGGTCGCTACCGGCGGCGTCGAGGGTGGAGTACATCTGCATTGCGGGCGACCCCGGACCGGCCCCGTCGCGTGCGGACCTGGGCGACCGGCGGTGACCTCCGGACCGGACCCACCGTCCATTTCGGCGAGCGCCACACAGCGGGCGGCACCCGATCTCACCTGCACTGATGTCCGCGTGGGCGGGGTCCGGGAGGTCTGCGCGCCGCAGAATGCGGAACTGCCTCCCCTCAGAGCCGCTTAAGATTGGCTGCGTGCATTCGGCCAATCGGCTTGACGTGAGACTTTGCGGGTCAGTTCGGGTACCTGAGAGTTTGCTGTGGACAGCGCAGCACACTTTCCACCGGGAAGGTGCGTGACGCGTGCAGCGCATCACTGTGCTGTTGGCGGCGCTGCTGCTGGCGTTCGTCTCCGCTCCGCCCGCCACGGCGATCGAACCGCCGACCATCGACCCGGGCGCCGTCCCTCCCGACGAGACCGGCCCCGACCAGCCGATGGAGCTGCGCCGCGTCTGCTCGGCGCCGCAGGTGTTCCCGAACTCCAACTTCGCCGACCGGCCCTGGGCCAACGACTACCTGCGGATCAGCGAGGCGCAGAAGTTCGCGACGGGCGCGGGGGTGACCGTCGCGGTCATCGACACCGGGGTCAACGCCTCACCGCGCGTGCCCGCCGAACCGGGCGGCGACTTCGTCGACCAGGCAGGCAACGGGATGTCCGACTGCGACTCCCACGGCACCCTGACCGCGTCGATCATCGCCGGCCGTCCCTCGCCGACCGACGGGTTCGTCGGCGTCGCACCGGCCGCGCGCATCCTGTCGATCCGCCAGACGTCCGAGGCGTTCCAGCCGGTCGGCTCGCGCCAGGATCCCAACGACCCGAACACCACCGTGACCGCGGGATCGCTGCGCAGCCTGGCGCGCGCCGTCGTGCACGCCGCGAACCTCGGCGCGCAGGTCATCAACATCAGTGAGGCCGCCTGCTACAAGGTGACCCGCCCGATCAACGAGACCGGCCTGGGCGCCGCGATCAACTACGCGGTCAACGTCAAGGGCGCGGTGATCATCATCGCCGCGGGCAACACCGGACAGGACTGCACGCAGAACCCGCCGCCCGATCCTTCGGTGCCGTCCGACCCGCGCGGCTGGCGCGAGGTGCAGACCATCGTCAGCCCGGCCTGGTACTCGCCGATGGTGCTGACCGTCGGCGGCATCGCCCCGAACGGGCAGCCCAGCACGTTCTCGATGGCCGGCCCGTGGGTCGGCGCGGCGGCGCCCGCCGAGAACCTGATCGCGCTCGGCTACGACGGCAACCCGGTCAACGCGCTGCAGGGCCAGGACGGTCTGATCCCGATCAGCGGGACGTCGTTCGCCGCGGCGTATGTCTCGGGGTTGGCGGCGCTGGTCAAGCAGCGGTTCCCGACGCTGACGCCGGCCCAGATCATCAACCGCATCACCGCGACGGCGCGCCACCCCGGCGGCGGGGTGGACAACTACGTCGGCGCCGGCGTCGTCGACCCGGTGGCCGCGCTCACCTGGGACGTACCCGCCGGACCGGAGCGGGCGCCGTACAAGGTCAAGGAGATCCCGCCGCCGGTGTACATCCCGCCGCCGGACCGCGGACCCATCACCGCCGTGGTCATCGCCGGTTCGGTGCTGGCGGCGGTGCTCGGCCTCGGCGCCCTGACCCGACGTGCCCTGAGGCGCCGATGAGCGGGTGGTTCGGGCTCCGGTTCACGACCGGTCACGCGATCTGGGCGGCGGTGCTGATCCCGGCCGTGGTCCTGTTGTTCGCCCGACTCCACCTGCTGTGGCTGGGCATCACGCTGGGGGTGCTGATCGCGCTCGCGGTGGTGGTGACGGTTCGCGGTCGGCGGTTCACCGGCTGGGTCGCGGCGGTGTTCGCCTGGCGACGACGGCACCGCAACGTGCCCGACCGGCCGTCGGAACCGGCGGTGGGCGCGACCGTGATGCCGGGCGATCACGTCGCGGTGCGGTGGCACGACGATCATCTGGTGGCCGGGATCGAGTTGGTGCCGCGGCCGTTCACGCCGACGGTGATCGTCAACGGCGAGGCGTTCACCGACGACGTCGTCGACACCCGGCTGGTGGAGAACCTGATCGCGGCGCACTGCCCCGACCTGGAGGCCGACGTCGTCTCCGCGGGGTACCGCGTCGGCAAAACCGCTCCGGCGACGCTGGTTTCGCTCTACGAGCAGGTGATCGGGCCGTATCCGGCGCCCGCGAACCGCCGGACCTGGATCGTGTTGCGCGCCGACCCGGAGACCACCCGGCGGTCGTCGCTGCGCCGCGAGTCCGGGGTGGCCGGGCTGGCCCGCTATCTGGTGGCTTCGGCGACGCGGATCGCAGATCAGTTGGCCAGCAACGGCATCGACGCCCGCCCGCTGCGCAGCTTCGACGACCTCGACCGCGCCACCGAGATCAGTTTCGAACGTGAGACGTGGTCGGCGATCAAGGGCCGCAGCACGTTCACCGCCGCCTACAGCGCACCCGGCGGCCCGGACGTGTGGTGGTCGGCCAGGGCCGATCACACGATCACCCGGGTCCGCATCCGGCCGGGGACGGCCCCCACATCGACGGTGTTGCTGACGACATTGGCCAATCCCACGACGCCGCGCGGCTTTTCGTGCCTGTTCGGCGGCCAGCGCGCCGCGCTGCACGGCATCAGCCCGGTCACCGACCGGCACTACGAACTGCCGATCGGGTCGGCGGGGGTGCTCGTCGGCGAGACCGCGGACCGCTATCCGGTGTACCTGCCGTTCGACGACGTCGACGTCAGCATCAACCTCGGCGACGCGCGGTTGTTCACCCAGTTCATCGTGCGGTCTGCTGCCGCCGGCGCCGTCATCACGCTGCTCCCGCAGTTCTCCGAGTTCGCCGCGTACGTCAACGCACGAATCGGACAGGTGGCCAAGGTCGCGTGGCCGAACGCGACGACGTATCTCGGCCCGCATCCGGGTATCGGACGAGTCGTGTTGCGGCACAACCTCATCGACACGCCGCGGCACAAGCAGCTGCCGATCCGGTTGATCAACCCGCGCGAGGAAAGCCGCTACCAGATGGCACTCGAGGGCTGAGACGAAACGGAGGTGTAGCCGTGGGCAATGAGCAGCGGGTGGTTCCCGAATCGCTCGAGCGCCAAGCCAACGAGATGGACGACGGCCAGGCGTGGCACAACCCGGCCGCCGAGGCGGTCGTGCCGCCGGACGCGCTGCCGTCGTCATCCGCGGCCGTGGCAAACCTCAACGCCAACGCGCAGTCACTGCTGGAATTCCAGAACTGGGCCGAGGCGGAGAACAAACGCATCGCCGAGATGCTGAAGATCGCGGCGGGCGAATACCGAAGGGTCGACGAGCAGTACGGCCAGGCGCTGGACAATCCCGAACGCAGAGCCGCGGTCGAGGCCATCGCCGTGCCTGCACCGTCCACCCCGCCCGCTCCGGTGCCGACACCCGTCGGCGCCCAACAATCGCTCGAGGCCAACGGGTACAGCGACGTCTATCAGACCCAGGCCGACCTCACCTCGCCCGACGACGGGGCCTCGCTGAAGACGGCCATGCTGCAGTGGGCGCTGGCGTCGAAACGGACGGCCGACAAGGTGCCCAGCCCGCCGCCCGGCGACTGGGAGGGTGAGGCCGCCGACGCCGCGTTCGCGCGGATGACGGAGTTCGCGGGTCATCTGCGTCAGCTCTCCACGGCCTGGGAGGACCTGGGTGAGGCGGCGGCCAAGATCGTCGAGGCACACAACAGCGCGAAGTCCCGGCACACCGAGATCCACGCCGAGTACCAGAAACTCGACGAGATGCTCAAGAAGGCCGCCGCCGAGATCACCGCGGAGAACGCGGCCGTGATGCAGGCGGCGATGGAGATGATCCGCGCGCGGATGCAGGCGCTGCAGGAGGAATCCGACGAGGTCCGCGAGGAGTACGCGGGCGCTTCGACGTTCTCGCCGGTGCGGCCGGAGATGCCGACGGACCGCGGCTCGGGCGGCTCCGGCGGTGCCGCCTCCGGCTCGGGCGATGGCGGCGGCGGTGCTGGTGGTGACCAGCCGACCGGCGACCCCGCCGCGATGGCCGAGAAGATGGCGCAGTCACTGGGCGGCGAGTCGCCCACCGGCGGGACGGGCCAAAGTGGCGGGTCGCCGGCTGGTGGTGGCGGGTCCCCGTCCGGTGGCAGCGGCGCACAGTCCGGTGGCAGCGGCGCCGGCGGCGGCACACCGAGCGGGCTGCCCGGCGGCGGGCAGTCCACCCCGAAGCTGCCGACCGATCCGTCGCTGCGGCCCGCGGCGGCCTCCGGCGCCGGCGGTGGTGGCGCGGGTGGCGGCGCAGGCGGGGGTGGGGGCGGCATGCCTGCCACCCCGATGTCGGCGCCGGTGACCGCCGAGACCGTCGCACCCGCACCGACGACGACTGCCGCAGCGACCGCCGCACCCGCGCAGGGCGGCGGCGGTGGCGCGACGGGCGGCATGGGCGGCGGCATGGCGCCGATGGGCCACGGCGCCGGCGCGCAGCAGGGCAAGGAAAAGAAGCGTGACGCGCGGCTGGCGCCCGACGAGGACCTCTACACCGAGGACCGGCCGTGGACCGAGGCCGTCATCGGCAACCGCCGGCGCAGGGAGGCCGGCAAGGGCGGCGGAGAGGGTGCGGACACCAAGTGAGCGACGACATGCATCCCGACGTGGCCGCCGCGCTGCGCCAGGCCCAGCGCCTGCAATCGATCATGGATGACCAGCTGCACCGGATGAACACCCAGACCTTCACCGCGACAGACGAATCCGAGACCGTCGAGGTGACGCTGGACGGCCATCACCATCTCACCGGTGCGGTCATCGAGGATGGTCTGCTCCGGCTGGGTGCGGAGACGGTGCAGCAGCGGCTCAACGAGGCGCTGCAGAACGCGATGGCCGCGGCGACCGAGTCCATCGAGGCCGACCGTGAGCGCATCGACGCCGCCGTCGCGCAGATCACCGATCTGCCGCGCGAGACGTTCTAGCGCACACCTTCTTTCGCGTAGACCACCCGCAACACGTGGGCCACCTCAGGCCCCATCACGGCCTCGGCCAGTTCGCAGAACGTGGCGACGAACTGCGGTCCGTGCGGGGGCGGGTCCGCGCAGAGGTGATGGGCGATCTCGTGGAGTATCACCAGTTCGCGTAGCGCCCAACGGGTTTGCGCTTCCGGCACGGCGATCACGGCACCCGCTTCACCGAGCTCGTAGTGCGCGGCCGTCGTCCCGCGCCGGGCCCGCACCTGCAGGGCGTCAACGCCGGGCCACCGCTGCCGAACCGCCGGGAGCGCGAGCACGTCGTCGACGTAACGCTGCACCGAGGCCACCGACGCGAACCGCGCCTCCGGCGGCAGGGTCAGCGAGGTGCCGAAGAACTCGACGGCGCGCGACCCGTGCTCGTCGACCCGGTCGAACAGCGTCCGGACGAACTCCTCCGCCGCATAGACCTTCGCGCGCTGACTGTCCCGCGGCGTCACTTCCGGTCGGTGGCCCTGCTCCCGGGCAGCGCGGAGCGGGCACCCGCCAGTTCGGTGCTGGGCCCGAGTTTGGCCTGGCGTCCCGCCCGGTCCCCGGCGCGCCGCGCCGCCGACGAGTAGCCCGCCGTCGCGCTGGTCGCCCGCCACGTGCCCCGCGCCTCGGAGGTCTCGCGATAGAAGTCCCGCAGTTCGAGGTCCTTGTCGCGCAGCGCGATTGCCGTGCCCGGCCGGGAGTTGTCCGTGGCCTCCTGGCGGGCCTCTTCGCGGGCCTGCGCCAGCCGCTGGCCGATGCGGGCGCCGAAGGCCAGTTGGAAGTTGATGCGCGCGGTGATGGTCGGCGTCGGCCGGTGTGCACCCGAGGCGATGTAAGCCTCCGACGCCCGCACCATCTGCATCACCAGGCTGGCGTACAACGCGTGGCTGGCGTCGATGTCCTCGGCGAAGCCGTACGCGTAGACGAACGTCGAGTTCGACGCGACGTCACACTTGACGTCGTTGGCGTGGGCGATCACGGTGAACAACTGGACATAGGTGCGCAGGCCCCTGGTGCCGGCGTTGCCGATCGTGATCGTGCGCTGCACCGGCATCTGCGCCTTGGTGCGCTGGTCCGAATGCGACCGGGCGACAGCAAGATCGATCGACGTGGCCGTGGCCAACCGCTGCGCCGCGGCCATGAACGCGTCGGCCTCGTGCGGATTGTCGGTGCCCTCGGCCTGACGCAGCAGCGCCGCGATGCGCGCCAGCATCTTGTCGTCAGTCATGGTTTCTTCTCGGTGTCATGGCGCCCAGATTAGGGCTACTTCGTGACAAATCTGTCCAGCGCCTGGACCACCTGTGGAGAAAGCGGGTCTTGGGAGGCGTAGTTGGCGACGTTGTCGGTCGGGTCGTCGCGCAGCACATGGTTGACGCCCTTGAGTTCGACCAGCGTCAGCGCGGTGTGCGCGAGCGCGTCGGCCAGCGGCCTGATCGATTCGCAGCTGGCCTGGCCGTCGGAGTCCGAGCATGTCAGCAGCACCGGCGTGCCCGCGGGGACCTTGGCGGCCAGCGCCAGCGGATCGATCCGGTCGGCCTGGATCACGGCGTTGACGTTGCCCGGGTTGAGCAGTGCGCCCAGCCCCTCGGGCAGGTTGGGCGGGACGGTGCCGTCGGCGCGGACCTGCTCGACGGCGGCCAGCCACGTCGACAGCGCCTCGGGGCTGGCGTTGGCCCGCACGCGGTTGGTGATGATGTCCAGGTAGCGCCCGGGCAGCGGCTGAAACAGGCCCAGCGCGTGGATCTTCGGCGCATCGGCGCCGGTGTCGCCGGCCAGTTGCAGGGCGTGGACGCTGCCCTCGCCCAGCGCGTAGACCGAGATGCGGGCGTCGTCGGTGCGCGGCTGTCCGGCCAGGAAACGGGCCGCGGCCTTCGCGCCGGACGTGTAGACGGCGCTGACCACCTCGGTCGGCCGCTGCGCATACGGGCCCAGGCCGGTCTTGCCGGTGCCGACCTTGTCGTAGCGCAGGCTGGCCACGTCGCGCTCGGACAGCAGTTCGGCGAGTTGGCGCATGTTGCCGACCGGCCCGGCGACCTGGTTGTCGCCGTTGCGGTCGGTGGCCCCGCTCTCGGAGATCAACAGCGCCGCGGGTCCGGGCGTCTCGGCGGAGCCGTGCCGATATGTGCCGTGCAGAGTCAGCCCGTCGGCGCTGAACGTGACGTCCTCGTCGACCCATTGGCTCTGCTCGTCGGACGAACACGCCGGCAGCGCCAGCAGCACCGAAAGAGACGTTACGGCAAGCAGTTTGCGCAGCTTCACAGTTTCGCCTCGATCCACGAGGTGACGTCGTCGAGCACCAGATCACGTTCGGGCTCGTTGAACACCTCGTGGTACAGCTCCGGGTAGACCTTCAGGTGGACGTCGGTGGCGCCGACGCACTCGAGCAGCTGGCGGCTGCCCGCCACCGGGATCAGCTTGTCCTGCTCGCCGTGCACGATCAGCAGCGGCGCGGTGATCGCCGCCGCACGCTGCGGCATCGTCTCGCCCACCTTGATCAGCGCCTTGGCGATGCCCGCGGGCAGCTTGCCGTGGTGCACCATCGGGTCGGCCATGTAGGCGGACACGACCTGCGGGTCGCGCGACACCGCCTCGGTCGGCAGCTGCTCGACCGGCAGGCCGGGCAGGATGCTGCCGACGATCTTGGCGACGGTGATCATCACCGGCGACACCGCGTCCTGGGCGTAGACGGCCGGTCCGGACAGCACCATCGCGGCGTAGTCGTCGGGATGTTCGGTTCCGTAGCTGAACACCACGCCGCCGCCCATGCTGTGGCCGACGACGATCCGCGGCAGCTGCGGATGGTCGGCCGCGGCGAGGCCGACCAGGGTGTGGAAATCCGCGGTGTATTCGGTGATGTCGCGCAGGTAGACCCGTTTGCCACCCGACCTGCCGTGGCCGCGCAGATCGAGCGCGTAGGTGACCAGGCCGGCCTCGCCGAAGCGCTGCGCGACATGGTCGTAGCGGCGGGCATGCTCGGCGTATCCGTGGCACAGCACGATCACACCGCGGGGATCACCCTCCGGGGTCCAGACGTCGTAGACGATGCGCACACCGCCGACACCGTCGAAGTTGCGTTCGCTGCGGGTAGTGGCCACCCAGCGAGACTAGCGGGCAGCCGAGGATCGGAGCCTGTCGGTTGAGCTCCACTTGTCGGGGGCAGTGATTATGCTCGCGCGCATGACGGTCCTGGCCCGCGAGGTCGATGGTGGCAGCGCACAAGACGCCTTCCTAGCCGACGCTCAGCGGTACCGAAAAGAGCTGCTGGCGCACTGTTACCGGATGACCGGATCGCTGCATGACGCGGAGGATCTGGTTCAGGAAACGTATCTGCGTGCGTGGAAGTCGTACAACACGTTTCAGGGCAAATCATCGGTGCGCACCTGGCTGTACCGGATCGCCACCAACACCTGCCTGACGGCGCTGGACAGCAGGCAGCGCAGGCCGCTGCCGACGGGGCTCGGCGCGCCGAGTTCGGACCCGGTCGACGACATCGTCGCGCGGGACGAGGTGCCGTGGCTCGAGCCGTTGCCCGATGATTCGACCGATCCGTCGAACATCGTGGGCTCGCGCGAGTCGGTGCGGTTGGCGTTCGTCGCGGCGCTGCAACACCTCTCACCACGCCAACGCGCGGTGCTGGTGTTGCGTGAGGTGCTGCAGTGGAAGGCGGCTGAGGTCGCCGACGCCATCGGCTCCTCGACCGCCGCGGTCAACAGCCTGTTGCAGCGCGCCCGCGCTCAGCTGGATGCCGTCGGCCCCAGCGAGGATGACGCGCTGCGCCCGCCGGAGTCCCAAGAAGCGCAGGACCTGCTGGCCCGCTACATCGCGGCGTTCGAGAGCTACAACATCGATCAGTTGGTCGAGTTGTTCACCGCGGACGCGGTCTGGGAGATGCCACCGTTCGACGGTTGGTACCAGGGCCCGGAGAACATCGTGCTGCTGTCCAAGACGCACTGCCCGGCGGACGGACCGGGCGATATGCGGTTCGTCCCCACCACCGCCAACGGTCAACCGGCCGCGGCGCTCTACATGCTCAACAAAGCGACCGGTGTGCACGAGCCGTTCCAGATGCATGTGCTCGCGGTCGGCGAGGACGGCATCACGCACGTCGTGGCGTTCCACATGACGACGTTCGAGAAGTTCGGCCTGCCCGACACCTTCCCCGGCCGAGTGGCCACTTAAGCCGCGCATCTGCCGAGAACCCGCTCGATAACTGGCCACTCGGCGCCGGCCTGTCGCAGGGCGGCGCAGACCCGCATCACGATTACGTGCGGTCGATGGCGCAGGAGGTCGGCGCTGACGCGGATGATCAGCCAGCCGCGGGCCGACAGCTGCGCGTGCCGCTCGATGTCGTTGGCTCGGATGAAGGGATCCGTCCAGTGCTGGGCACCGTCGTACTCGACGCCGACTTTGAACTCGCGATAGCCCATGTCGATGCGCCAGTCGTCCACGCGGATCTGTGTCTGCGGTTGCGGCAACCCGCCGTCGATCAGCACGAGGCGGGTCCGGGTTTCCTGCGGCGACTCCGCGCCGGCGTCCGTCACCGACAGGACGCGGCGCAATTGGACCAATCCCCGCGCGCCGGGATGCTCGGCGATCACGTCGTACACACTCGACGGGTCCAATCTGGTGGCGCGGCCCAAGGCGTCCACCCGGATCACCGCTTCGACGAACGGTCCACGCCGGCCCAGGTCGAAGGCGGTGCGCGCGGGTGTCGTCACATCGATCCCGCGGACCGACGTCACCTCGTGAGCCAACAGCTCGTCGCGGTGGATCACGATCTTGCTAGCCGGTTTTCCGTTGCGGCGGAACATCTCTGCGGGCAGCTGCGCGTCGATCCACTCCGTGCCGTACAGCGCCGCGGCGGACTGACCGCCCATCGTGGCCTGTCGTCCCGACCAGAGCCACGCCGCGACCGCTCGGGTGGCCGCGGTCAACTCGACGTCTTTCGACAGGTACACATCGCGGTAGATGCGGTCGTTTCTGCTCAGCAGTGTTCGCGGCCCGAACCGTCCGCTCGCCAACGCTTCGGTGCCCAGGAAAGGCAGGTCGCTCCTCATGGATCGACCGTGGTCTGCGGTGCCGACAAGTTCGGTCGGGCGGACGGGAGTTATCCACAGGGCGCTACCGCCGAGTGGCCACTTATGCGGCGGGATCCTTCGAAAACCGCGCGATAACTGGCCACTCGGCGCAACCGCAAAGTCACCGACGCAGGCGCTGCAGCATCGACTCGAGCACCTCGCCGAACACCGCCAACTGCTCGGGCGGCAACCCGTCGAACACCGCGCTGCGGACCAGTTCGGCGTGCCCCGGCGCGGCGGTCTGCAGGGCCGCGAGGCCGCCGTCGGTCAGCGACACGGAAGCGCCGCGCCGGTCGTCGCCGCTGTCCCGGCGCTCCAGCAGCCCGCGCCCCCTCATCCGGCGCAGTTGGTGCGACAGCCTGCTCTGCTCCCACCCGAGCGTCTCGCCGAGTTCGTTGATCCGCAGCGGGCCGCGCTCCGACAGCGCGACCAGCACGTCGTAGTCCGCCAGCGACAGCTCACAGTCCTGCTGCAACTGCCGGTGCATCGCGGTCTGCAACAGGCTCGTCACCGTCAGGTACATCCGCCACACCTGCTGTTCCTGCGCCGTCAACCACATGGAATACATGACACATCATCTATGTTGTCGCGTCCAGTAGCCGCCCCTAGGCTGGGCTCCGACCGAGAGGTACGCCATGACCGCCCCCACCGTCGACATCCGCCGCGCCGACGAGCGCGCGAAGACCACGATCTCCTGGCTCGACTCCAAGCACTCGTTCTCGTTCGGCAGCCACTACGCACCGGAGAACACCCATCACGGCCTGCTGCTGGTCAACAACGACGACATCGTCAAACCGGGCACAGGATTCGACACCCACCCGCACCGCGACATGGAGATCGTCACGTGGGTGCTGCGCGGCTCGCTGGTGCACCAGGACTCGACAGGCCACTCCGGCGTCATCTATCCCGGCCTGGCACAGCGGATGTCGGCCGGACGCGGCATCCTGCACTCCGAGAAGAACGACTCCTGGACGCTGACCGGCGAGCAAACCCATTCGGAGCCGGTGCATTTCGTGCAGATGTGGGTGGTGCCCGACGAGTCCGGGCTCGACCCGGGATATCAGCAACTCGAGATCGACGACGAGCTGCTGCGCGGCGGCCTGGTCACCATCGCGTCCGGCATGCCCGAGCACCGCGACCGCGCCGCGATCGCCATCCGCAACAAGTACGCGGCGCTGCACGGCGCCCGCCTGCAACCCGGTGACAGCGTCGAGTTGCCGCACGCCCCGTATCTGCACCTGTTCGTTCCGCGCGGTGAGGTCACGCTCGAGGGTGCGGGCCCGCTGCAAGAGGGCGATGCCGTGCGCTTCACCGCGTCGGGCGGCCAGCGCGTCACCGCCACCTCGCCCGCCGAGATCTTGGTCTGGGAGATGCATGCGAGTTTGGCTGCGGCGTAACAAGATTGCCGGGTGCCTTATCGGGGCGGCCCTGCTGACAGCGTGCGCGACCGACCCGGCGCCCCCACCTGACTCACCCTCTCCAACATCGACGACGCCGCCGGCGGCCGCCGACCTGGCACCCGCGACGGTCGCCGTCGACCCCCAACTCGCACAGGCACCGTTCGACGAGCCACGCCAAGCGCTGATCCCGGCCGGCTGGTCGATGTCGGTGTTTGCGCGCATCCCCCGTGCGCGGCTGATGGCGTGGGCGCCGGACGGATCGCTGCTGATCTCGCAGCCCAGCGCCGGCGCGGTGCTGCGCCTGCAGCCCGGCGAGACACCGCCGCGCCAGACGACGCTGCTGGAGGGCCTCGACCAGCCGCACGGCCTGGCCTTCGCCGGCGACACGCTCTACGTCGCCGAGAGCGATCAGGTCGACGCCTACGACTACGCCGACGGCGTCGCCACCGCCCGCCGCACGCTCGCCGCGGACCTGCCCGACGCGAAGAGTGCCGACCTGCGCGGCGCGTACGCGCACGCACTCAAGTCGGTGGCGGTGGGGCCCGACAGCAGCGTGTACTTCTCGATCGGCTCGACCGGCAACATCTCCGCCGCGGACCGCGACGCCACTCCGCCGCGAGCAAGCATCATGCGCATCCCGCCGGGCGGTGGACCCGCCGAACCGTTCGCGACCGGCGTGCGCAACGGCACCGGGCTCGCCGTCGCGCCCGACGGGTCACTGTGGACCGCGGTGAACAACCGCGACAACGCCGCCGATCCGCAGACCGGCGAGGTGACGACCGAATACGTCAACGATCACCCGCCCGAGGCGGTGGCCCGGCTGACTCCGGGGCGCGAATTGGGCTGGCCCTTCTGCAATCCCGACGGCGGGCCGGCGAATCTGCCGCTGATCCGCGATGTGCAGACCAACCCTGATGGTGACCGCCTCGACTGCGCGGCCCTGCCGCCGATCGAGCAGAGCCTCGGCGCGCACGCCGCACCGCTGGGCATGAGCTTCACCGACGACGTGCTGCCCGCGCCGTACGCGAGCGGCGCACTCGTCGGGGTGCACGGTTCGTGGAACCGCAGGCCGCCGCGCGCCCCCGAGATCGCCTTCTTCGCCTTCGACAACGGCGAACTCGCCGACCAGCAGACGCTGGTCGGCGGGTTCCAGTCCGATGACGGATCACGTTGGGGCCGCCCGGTGGCCGCGACCGTCGGTCCCGACGGGGCGGTCTACATCACCGACGACTACGCCGATGCGGTGTACCGGTTGGCCCCACCGGGTCGCTAGCGGACCGCGGTGCCGCGCGGGGTGCCGGAGCGCTTACCGGTCACGCCGACGTAGATCGCGATGAGCAAGATCGCGACGATGATTCCGACGAGGAACGGGATGACCTCCCAGCCTCCGTTGGAGTTGGAGTAGCCGAACTGATAGGTCAGCCAGCTGCCGATGAACGAGCCGAGCGCGCCCAGCACGATGGTCATGATCACGCCGATGTTCTGCTTGCCCGGCATGATGAGCCGCGCCAGCGCGCCCACAATCAGCCCGACGACGAGCGCGCTGAGGATGGTGCCGATCATTTCTGCTCCCTGTCTGTTGTGCGGTCGCTGGCGGATTACCCGTTAACGCGAAAAGCACGCACGGGCGCAGCCGAAATCGAATCGTGATGCCGCTGTGACGCAAGTTGACTGTGTTCAGGGTGTGATTAATGTTGTTTGGGCTTTGCTGACTCCACGAAGGGGCGACCGTGTCCTCGACAACCGCAAACATCCGGCGCTTCGCGGCATCTGCCGCGGTGCTGCTGATGTGCGCGGTGATGTCGACGACGGCCGGCGTGCCCAGCGCGGGCGCCGCCAGCGCGCGGGAACTGCTGGCCGCCGCGATCGCCAACACCCGCGGGTCGTACCTGGTCTACAACTTCGGGGGCGGGCACCCCGCACCGATGCTCAACGCCGGCGGCAACTGGTACGAGATGGGCGGCGGCGGTCGCCTGATGATCATCAAGTCGGCGTCGACCCGGTTGGCGCCGCGGCTACTTGTCGACTCGCACAAGGGTTTTCAAGCGCGGTGCGAGCGAGACCCACGCGCCCGCACCGGCGAGGGGCTGTGGCAGGCCTCTGAGATCTTCACGCCGCTGCAGGCGTGGCAGGCGCTCGGCCAACCGACGATCGCGATCAACGCGAACTTCTTCGACGTCCGCGGGCAGAAGGGCGGCTCGTGGAAGTCGACCGGATGCAGTTCGCCGCTCGGCGCCTACGTCGACAACACCCGCGGGCAGGGCCGTGCCAACGCCGCGGTGACCGGCACCATCACCTACGCGGGCAAGCAGGGCCTGTCCGGCGGCAACGAGCACTGGAAGGCGCTGTCGACGATGATCCTGCCGGTCGGCGGCGCCCCGTATGTGGTGCCGCCGAAGAGCCCCGACGACTACGACGCGGCCTCCCCGGTGATCCAGGGACTGGTCGACAAGGGGGCGAGGTTCGTCGCGGTGGCGGGCATCGGCCTGCTCTCGCCGGACGACACCGGGCAACTCAACGACGGCGGCCCCAGCGCGGCCCGCACCGCGCTCGCCTATGCCCGGGACAAGGACGAGATGTACGTCTTCCAGGGCGGCAGCTACACCCCGGACCAGATCCAGGACCTGTTCCGCGGATTGGGCAGCGACACCGCGGTGCTGCTCGACGGCGGCGGATCCTCGGCGATCGTGCTGCGCCGCGACACCGGCGGCATGTGGACGGGCGCGGGCGTGCCCCGCGGATCGTGCGACACCCGTCAGGTGCTGTGCGATTCGCGGGAACGCGCGCTGCCGAGTTGGCTCGCCTTCAACTAGGCAGCCGCGTCGCCGGAGTCTCCATCGCTGCTGTCGGCACCGTTGTTGTCGGCACCGCCGTCGGTGTTCGACGTGTCGGTGTCCGGCTTGGCGTGCCGCGGCGCGTCGGTGACCGACGAGACCGAGCGGCCGTTGCCGGGCTTGGCGTGCTTGGGCCCGAACTTGTTGCCGCTCTTGATGTCTGCCTTGTTGTCGGCCGCCTCGTCGTCGGCGCCCTCGTCGTCGGCGGGTTCCTCGTCGGCAGGGTCCTCCTCGTCGGCGGGCTCTTCGTCGGCGGGTTCCTCGTCGGCAGGGGCCTCCTCGTCGGCGGGCTCTTCGTCGGCGGGGTCCTGCTCCTCGACCTTCTGCTGGTCCTCACCCTGGTCGCCGTCGATCTCACCGGCCGGTTCCTCCTCGGATCCGTCGGGCGTCTTGTCGTCGACGACGTCTCCGTCCGCACCCTCGGCGCCCTCGCCGCCCAGCGACGGGTCCTCGGTGTCGACCTTGAGCATGCGGGCGCCCGAGTCCGGCAGCGACGTCGCCTCGGCCAACCCGCTGCGCTGAGCCGTCGTCGCCGCGGTCGAGAGTCCACCGAGCCCGCCGAGCAGACCGCCCAGCAGCCCGCCGACCACGTTGTTGACGAGGTCTTCGAGCCCGCCGAGCAGGCCACCGCCCAGCAGCCCGCCGAGCCCGCCGCCGATGCCACCGCCACCGGCCGGTGTGCCGCCCAGGCCGCCGCCGAGCAGGCCGCCCAGGTTTCCGGTGGTGAGCAGGTTGAGCAGGTTGCTGATGACGTTCGGCGTACCGGTCGTCGGGTTGCCGCTGAAGAACTCCTTCTGGATGCCGGCGACGAGCTGGTTGAACACCACGCCGGGCACCGCGCTCCAGTTGACGTTCGGGAACGAGAAGAACGGCGTCGGGATGCCCGCCTCGGTGAGCGTGCGCTCATAGGCGCCCGTCTCCGGGTTGTAGACGACGTCGGTGTAGCCGAGGTTCACCAGGCTGGTCAGCGCCGGCGCCAGCGCGTTCGCCACCAGGCTGAACGGGTTCACCCGCGCCAGCGCGCCTAGCGTCACGATGTTGACGACATCGGCCGCCAGGTACAGCGGCTCGAGCAGCGGCAGCGTGGCCGACGGCAGCGTCAGGTACAGGTTGATTCCCAGCGGGCCGCTGAGCACCGGCCCGAGGATGTCATCGAGCTGCGAGAGGATCTGCTCGGTGACCGTGTCTAGCGTGATGCCGCGCAGCATGTAGGTCGGCAGCATGCCCGCAAGCAGGTTGTTGGCCAACGAGAACGGGTTCGGCCACGCCGCGAAGTCGGACAGGATGTCGTACTGGATCGCCCCGTCGACCTTGATCGGCAGCAGGTTGGCGCCGCCGAGCGACAGCCCTGTGTTCAGCAGCGGGATGCCACCCGAGTGCGACGCGTAGGTGTCCTCGGTGACGGTGTCGATGCCGAACAGCCGCATCAACGGGTACAGCCGCGCCGCCAGACCGCCGTTGGCGCGGCCGGGATTCTGCAGCAGGATCAGCGGCAGCACCGTGAAGCTGCCCAGCAGCGCGTCCTGCGCGTTCGGGCTCAGGCCGCCCGGCTGGTTCGCCAGATTGTCGAGGACCTGCCGGTAGGCGTCGCCGGCGGCGAAGGCGCCCATGCCGATACCGACGGTGACCGGCACACGCACGTGCACGACCTCCGGCAGATCGATCGGCGGGTTCTGAAGGATGCCCCGCAAGCCGTTCAATACCGGATTCAGCAGCGTGCCGAGCAACGGGTTTTGCGCCAGCACGGCGGTGACCCGGCCGACCAGGTCGTCCACCAGATCGAGACCCCCCACGGCGAGATACGGGGTGCCGTCGATCTCATCGGCGACCGAGTTCGGCAGCGACGGCACCCAGCCCAGGTCGACGCCGAGCAGCTTCAGCGCGGTGAAGATCGGGCTGGCCGTGATGACGTTGAGCCCCGGGATGTCGAGGTTCGCGAGGTTGAGCGGATCACTGAGGTCCAGGCCGACCAGACCGAGCAGGCCCAGCAGGGTCACTTCGCCCTCGGCGTTGGTGATCCCGAGCAGGTCCAGGACCGGAATCAGGAGACCGGCCACCGGGCCCAGGACCGTGTTCAGCACCGGGGTGATGTCGATCGGGACGGCGCCGAGGACGCCGCCCAGGATTTCGTTCAGCAGGAAGTTCGGATCACCGACGAGCTGGCCGAGCAGGCTGGGCAGGTCGAGGCCGGCGGCGTCGGCGAGCGCCGCCAGGTTGAAGTTGTCCACCACGGCGTGCAGCAGCAGATCGGAGACGAACTGCGCGAAGTCGTAGCCGACGGTGCCCAGACCGCCGGTGATGTCGGGGATCTGGTCCGGGTCGGGCCACTGGTTGACGGCCGCGAGGAGGTCGACCTTCGCGTCCATCACGCGCCTGACCTCGGGGTTTGTCAAGGCCGGAGCCGGTTCGGAGAGCGGCAGCGCGGTGACGGTCAACGCTGTCGCGGTCGCGGTGGCGGCGCCCAACGCGGCGATCTTCTGAACCTGCCCGTTGCGCTTGTGCTGCGTTCCGTGTCGTCCGGCCACGAGCAATCCTTTCCGAGGCAAAAAGCTATTGACGTGACCGTAACACTCCAGACCCCAAGGTATGGAAAGTTCACGCAAATTCTTGCCAAGACAAAGACGGCGGTGACGCGACCCTGACGCGTACTGAGCAACGTCTTGAGAGCCTCAGCTCGCGATTCGCAGCGCCCCGCGAGCGGCGTCGGCGGCCTGTTTGGCGAAGCCGCTGCCGAACAGCGCCACATGCGCCAGAAGGGGATAGAGCTGGTGCAGGGCGACGCGGTCGCGCCAGCCCGGTCGCAGCGGGCGCACGGATGCGTAGCCGTCGAGCACCGCTTCCAGGTGCGGGCAGCCGAACAGCGCCAGCATCGCCAGGTCGGTTTCCCGGTGCCCGCCGTGCGCGGCCGGGTCGATGAGCACCACACCGGTGGGGGTCCACATGACGTTCCCGCTCCACAGGTCGCCGTGCAGCCGGGCCGGCGAATCGTCGTCGTCGAAGTCACCGGCCTCGCACCGTGCCGCCACGGAGTCGACCATCGCGCGAACGTCGGGGGCGAGCAGCGGCGCCGCCCTGGCGGCCATCGGCCGTAATCGTTCGCGCGCATAGAACCGGCCCCACCGGTCGTGGCCGGTGAGTGACATCGGCAACGGCTGCTGCAGCGGACCGAAGAAGCCCACCCCGGTCCAGCCCGGCGGCGGGGAGCCGAACCGCTCGGCGCCCGCGTCGTGGGTGTGCGCCAGCCGCACACCGAACTCGCGGGCCGCCGCGCGGCGAGGCGGGATGTTCTGCAGCCGTTCGAGGGTGAGGCTGGTGTCGTCGTACGCGAGCACCCGGGCGCACGGCACGCCGCCGTCGGCGCCCGAAAGCCATTGCAGCCCAGCCGCTTCACACGTGAAGAAACCGGCCGGCGCGGACGCGTTGCGCTTGACGAACTCCCGCATCGCTACGGCTGACCGGACACCTTGCGCAGCACAATGTCGCGGACCGCGGTCGGCAATCTGGTCATCAGGGCCACCTGCACCTTGGGTGCCGCGCCGACGATGTAGCGGGCGCGGGGTCTGCGGGCGGTCAACGCCTGTGCGACGACGGCGGTGACCTTCGCGGTCGGCACGGCCATCCGCTGCGAGACGGGCACCATCTTCTTCATTCCGGCGATGTGCTTGGCGTACAGCGCGCGGTGTTCGGGAGTCAGCGCCGCCTCGACGTCGGCCACCATCGCATCGGCGGTGCGCCACATGTCGGTGTCGGTCTGGGACGGCTCGACGATGGACACCGCGATCCGCCACGGCCGCAACTCCATTCGCAGCGCATCGGCGGCCGCCTCGAGCGCGAACTTGCTCGCCGCGTAGGCGCCGAGCAGCGGCATCGACATCCTGCCGTTGACGCTGGAGATGAACACGATCCGCCCCCGCGATTCGCGCAGTCGCGGCAGCACCGCCCGGGTGACCGCCAGCTGGCCGATCACGTTGACGTCCAACTGCCTTCGCCAGTCCGCTGCGGTCACCGCCTCCATCGGTCCGCCGACGACCACACCGGCATTGTTGACCACCGCGTCCAACCGATCGGGTAGGGAACCGGCCAGCGCGGCGATCTGCTCCTCGTCGGTGACGTCGAGCAGAAGCGCCGAGATCCGTTGCGGATTCGCCCCTGTCACGCCGTCGGCGTCGTGCTGCGAGCGCACACCGGCGATCACGTTCCATCCGCGGGCGGCCATGTCCTCGGCGATGGCGCGGCCGATCCCGCGGGCGGCACCGGTGACGAGTACGGACGGCATGGCAGCAGACTAGTCGCGCGGTCGGCCGCCGTACCAGAACATCGCTCCGCTCAGCGCGATCAGCACCGCCGCCAACGCGATCACCGGCGCGACGGTGAACCGCGTCATCGTCGCGCCGACAGCGGCGCCCGCGCACATCGTCAGCACCACACCGAACCGGAGCCGCTCCCGATGTCCGGTGCCGCCCGCCAACCGGCTGTCGAACCCGATCCGCACGATCGTCGTCGTGAGCACCGTCGTGGACAGTTCCTGGATGCCGAACTGCTGGGCGGTCGCATTCTGCACGCCGAAGGTCAGTGCCAGCCCGCCGATCAGCAGCAGCTTGCGGTTGTCGTGGTAGTCGAGCACGCCCGCACCGGCCAGCGCCGCCAGCGTCGCGAGCATGACGACCTCGACGGCCATGGTGATCGCCAGCCACCGGCGGACGTGGGTGTCGAGGTGGCGGGCCAACCGCCCGCCGAGCACCGCGCCGACGACGAAGCAGATGAACGCGACGAGCGCTGCGGTGACGTCGACGCCGGAGTGCGGGACGAACCAGAAGCCGAGGAAGATCACGTTGCCGGTCATGTTCGCGACGAACACGTGCCCGAGTTCGAGCACGCTGACCGCGTCGACCAACCCGGTCGCGAACGTCAACAGCAGCAGGCACCCGACCGTCATCCGCTGCGAAACCGGCGATTCGACGGCCATGCTGGGGCGGCCTACAGCTGCGGGGTGAGGTCCAGCGAGGTGATGGTCGACATCCGGGTGATCAACCACTTCGCGTCGCGGCGCTCCATCGTCAGCCGGTACGACAGGTAGCGCAGCGACGGGATGTTCTTCGTCATCGGGCTGGTGGCCACCGAGTTGGTGTAGACGATCGCGGTGGCCTCGGTCGGGGTGAGCGTCTCGACGGCCGCGCCGAGCACCTGCGTGGTGTTGGTGACCTGGGCCTGCTTGTTGGACGCGACGATCGCGTCGATGTACTTGCGGTACTCGTAGGCGAAGTCGCCGCCCAGGAAGCCGGCCGACCGGTCCGGCAGTGACTCCATGTTCTCCGGGGTGTAGGTCCACAGCGTCGAGATGGCGCTGGCGGCCGTTCGCGCGACGTCGAGTTTGGTGTCGACCTCGGCACGCTCGGCCAGGTACGGCTGCAGGGTGGCCGCCGCGAACGCGGCCGCGCCGACGAACAGCGCCGCCGCGACCAGCACGGCCGCCATGAGCCGCCGGCTCGCCGGCCGGTGCGGTACGAACGTGACCTCCTGCGGGATCACCTCGTCCTCAACGGATTCCGGTTCCGGTTCGGGTTCGGGCTCCTGTGTCCTGGCGGTGCGGGCCGCCTTGCCCATCGGTGTCTTCGGCGCGGGCTCAGGTTCCTCGGCGGCCACTTCCGCGGGTTCTGTCTGCGTGTCTTCAGCGGCCTTGGGCCGACGCGTGAACCAGCGGCGACGACGGGGTGGCGACGACGTCTCGTCGGCCGCCGCGGTGACGTCGGTGGTCAGATCACCTGAATCAGCTGGCTGATCTTCCACTGCTGTCCTTCCTTGATAGCCGTTGCCACCCAGCGGTTTCCGCTCTCGACGGTGGACTTCCCGTCCGGTGACTTGGTCGAGATCTTCGTCGCCACCAGGATGTCGGCGCTGCCGTTGTCGTTCCACCGCTGCACGCCCGCCGCCACCACGCTTCCGGTGGTGGGTTCGGCCTGGGCGACCTGGATCAGGATCTCGTTCTGTTTCTCCTTGAACATCGTGGCGAACTCACCGGTGCCCTCGTTGAGGATCCGGTCCACATAGGCGTTGGCGTTGAACGGATCCAGCGTCGTGTAGTCGGTCATGAACTCGCTGACGTAGCCGAGCGCGGCGGCGTCGCGGACCATCGCGCGCCGGTCGGTCTCGTGGCTGACCAGCATCAGCGCGCCGGCGGTGATCGCCGCGCTCATGAGCAGCGCGGTCACCACCGCGACCACCGGCAGGCCCCAGCGCCGCGGCGGTTTCGGCACCACCTCGAAGTAGTCCCGTTCGTCGGCGTCGACTCTGCGGCGCGGGCTCATTGGCCCTGCGCATTCATCTGCGGCTTCTTCAGCACCGTGAGGTTGGCGACGCGCCACTGGCCGTCGCCGGACTTCTCGAACGCCACCCGCACCGTCGCGGTGATGAACTTCAGGTCCTGCGCCTCGTTTCCGCGCTGGCCCTGCATCGCCAACAGCATCTCGGCGGTGTCGGGTGAGGCCGCGAGCACCGCGCTGCTGACCGCCCAGTACTCGTTGGACGTGCCGCCCGTCTGCTCCACCGCCTTCTGCTGTTCGATCAGCTGCGGCCGGTAGCCTTCGGTGGTCAGCGACTGGGCGCGCGAAAAGTCCTCCTGCAGGGAATCTTTCCGATAACTGAGCATCTGTTCGACGATCCGCGGGCCCTCTTCGGTGATCTGCTCGCGCGTGGTCTGCACGGCCTGCTCGTGCCGGTAGACCACCGCGTAACTCGACCCGATCGCCGCCGCGCAGATCACCGTCGCCACGATCAACGCGGTCGCGGCCATCGGTCGCACGTCACCCTTGGGACCCGGCACCCGCCGAACCTCGGTGCGCAACAACAGGTCTGCGAACGTGCGGTGGCGTCGCTCCCACAGCGGCCACAACCACCCGACGAACAACGCCGCGGTGTCGAGCAGGTGGGCGAGGTCGCGCAGCAGCAGCCGCCACACCCCGGGTGCCGACCCGTCGCGGCGCGTCACCGCGATACCGACCACCGCGCGGCCCAGCGAGAATCCTTTGATCGTCGGCAGCACAAGGCGATTCATCGCCATCGCCAGCACCACCACGGCGGCGGCCACGGTGTAGGCCCACCACAGCGAGCTGCGCTCCGGCGCGGTCAAGGCGACCAGCGCCAACGTCGCGAGCACCGCGACACCGACGAGCACGTCGATGGCGAAGGCACCGGCCCGCGCACCCCACGAGGCGACCGGGTCCTCGGCGACCCGTTCGGGCGACGTCGTCTCCGGCGCCAGGGTCGACGCCGTCACGACGTGACCTGGTCCAGCTTGGCGACCTTGTAGGTGCCCTCGTCGGGCGCCATCTGCACGCGCAACCGGTAGCCCTGCTCCTGGTCGGCGGTGTCGGAGTTGGTGACCTTCACCCGCACCGCCACCAGCACGTCGAACGAGCCGTCGTCGTTGTGCTTCTCCACGGCCGCCCGCATGTCCGACACCTGCACGGTGACGTTGGCGGCCTGGTAGGCGTCGACCAGCACGCCGGCGTACAGCGACGACTGCACGGCGAAGTCACCCGTCGAGCACTGGATGATCTTGGACTGGGCGGCGGTCATCGCGGCGGTGTCGGGCGCGTGGGTGGCCGCCACGCAGTCCTTGGCGGCCTGCAGCGCGGCTGCCTCGGCTTGCGCGCTGGCGTCGTTGCGTTGGTCGGCCTTCAACAAAAAGTAGCCGGCGACGCCCCCGCCCACCGCGAGCGCGAGCAGCGCCGCGCAGATCGAGGCGGCCATGCCGCGGCCGATCCGGGCGGGCCGGCGCTCGGCGGGCGGGTTGTCGTCTGTGGTCTGTTCTTCGGCGGTGTCCTGTTCCGGGGCTAACGGCTCGTCGGGCGTCTCATCAGCATCGGTGGGGTTCAGCTGGCGGGTGCCAGCATCTCCTTCCATCCGTCGTCTCCTGGGTTACTCGAGTTGCTGACGTTGTACTTCACGCCGTCAGGTCCGACCACCTGGCCGCTGGTCGGGCTGTACACCGCCGTGGAGCCGGGTGGCCCCGGTGCCGGAGTGTAGATGCAGGGGTTGGGTTGTTGTCCACTGCAGCTCACGCTGCCCTGTCCCGGTGGGCTCAGCGGATCGCTGACCGGCGCCGTCGAGTTCGGCGGCGGCAGGTCGGAGGCCGGTGCCGGGTTCATCCCGTTGTTCACCGACGGTGCCGGGATCACGCCGCGGCCGGGGTTCACACCCTGATCACAGCGCGCGCCGGGCGCCGGGCACGACAGGATCTGGTTCGGGTCGCCGTACCAGGGGTTGGTGCCCAGCGGGACGTAGGGCTCCTCGCTGCGGCACTCCATCGGCGTCGCCGCGCGCTTACCGGGCACGTCGACACACGGATAGTTACGCGCGCCGCGAACGACGTTGGCCTGGTAGTCCTTCGGGATCTTGCAGTAGGTGCCCCGCGGCAGCGGCGCCATACTGGTGTCGGCGGGTGAACGCCATTCGGACGCGGGCAGGAAGCCGGTCAGACAGGGCGGGGGCTGGTTGATCGACAGCGCCAACGGCAGCTGGCCCAGATCCTCGAACAGCGTGCCGGCCTGGCTGGCCGAGCTGCCCTGCGACAGGATCACCAGTGTCTGCTCGAGGCCCTTGTTGTAGCGCTTGAGCATGTCGATGACCACGGCCAGGTTGGCCAGCGTCTGCGGCAGCGAATCGCGCACACCGCTGAACACCGAGTTCACCTGGTCCAGCGTCGGCGGCGCCTGCTGCAGGCCGCTGCGCAGCGCGGCGTCCTGTTCGGCCGACTGCGCCGCGATCACGTTGAGGTTGCGGGACCACTGCTCGATGTTGTCGCCCGACCGGACCTGGCTGTCCAGGATCGGTCGCGCGTTCTCGATGATGTCGTTGACCTGCGGCAGGTTCTCCTGGAAGCCCTGCGCGATGTTGGTGGTGGAGTCGACCAACCGCTGCAGCGCCGGGCCCAAGCCACCAACGGCCTGCGACGTCTCGGTCAGCAGCGCGTCGATCTTCTCCTTGGGCAGCACCGCGAGGCCCTCGTTGGCCGCGTCGAGTGCGGGCCCGACCTCGCTGGGCACGGTGCTGTTCGTGATCGTCGATCCCGGCGCCAGGTACTGGCCGGGATTGCCGGTCGACACCAGGTCCAGGTACTGCTCGCCGATCGCCGACACCGAGTGCACGTTCGCCGAGGCGTCCGCCGGGATCTTGTAGCGGTTGTCGATGCTCATGACCGCCAGCGCGCCGCGCTCCGTCGGCTCGACCGACGTCACCTTGCCGATCTGGGTACCCCGGTAGGTGACGTTGGCTGTGCCGTACAGGCCGCCCGAGCGCGGCAGCTCGGCCTTGAGCTCGTACTGGCCGATCCCGACCATGCTCGGGATGCGCAGGTAGTACCAGCCGAGCACCACCACCGCGATGATCGTGAGGATCGTGAACAGCACCAGCTGGATCTTGATGAACCGGGTCAGCACCGCTCACTCACCCCTTTCGACCAGCGGACCGTTCGGCGCGTTGTGCGGGTTCGGCGTGAACCGCACGTCCGGGATCATCGTCGCCGGGTCGCGACCCCAGGCCTGCTCGAGTGCACGCAGCATGCCCGAGACGCCGGTGCCGCTCAGGATGCCGTTGTCGACCGCCGACAGCGTCAGGTCGACCATCAGCGACACGTTCAGGTAATCGCCGCGCACCACCTTCGGCACGTTCTCGATCGAGAACGGCGCGGTCAGCATCAGCTTGAGCGCACCCAGCAGGTACGGCGACGCTCGGCCGAGCTGCTTGAGCGGCCGCTGCAGGTTCTTGAGGTTGGTGTTCAGGTTGTCGCTCGCCGGCGCCAGTGCGTTGTCGGCGGCTTCGCTGATCCGGCCGAGCGCCTCGACCGCGTCGGCGAACAGCCCCTGGGTCTCGTTGAAATGCTTGATCAGCGGCGGGAATTCGGTCAGCACCCGGTCCAGCGTGTCGTTGCGCTGCGCGACGATCGACAGCAACCGGTCGGTCGAGTCGATGGCGCGGGTGATGTCGGCGCGCTGCTGGTTGAGTTCGTCGGTGAACACGTCCAGCTTGCCGAGGAACTCCTTGATCTGGTCGGCCCGGCCGTTGAGCACGTTGAAGATCTCGGTCTGGATGACCTCGAGGTTCTGCACCCCGCCGCCCCGCAGGATCGTCGCGATGCTGGCCAGCACCCGTTCGGTGGACGGGTAGGCCGACGCGTTGGCCAGCGGGATCGTGTCCCCGGACCGCAACCGCTCCGACGACGGGTCCGGCGGGGTGTCCAACTCGACGTGCTGGGATCCGAGCAGGCTGGTCTGGCCGATGCGCGCCAGCGCGTTCTTCGGCAGCTCGATGCCCGGCTGCAGATCCAGCGTCAGCGTCGGCACCCAGTTCTTCAGCTCGATGGAGCGCACCCGGCCGACGTAGACGTCGGCGACGCGGACCCGGCTGTTGACGTTGAGCGCCAACGTGTCCGGCATCTGCACGTACACCGTCATCCGGTCGGACCCGGTGCCCGGGCCGCCGGGCAGCGGGACGTTCGCGATGCCCTTCCACGAACTGCACGAGCTGAGCACCAGCGCGACCGCGCCCATCGCCACGACGCGCTGGGCGATCCTGCTCCACCTGCGAGCGCTCATCGCACACCTGCCTCTGCTGGGAGCGGCGGTCCCGCGGGCGCGGGCGCCGGCGCGGCCGGACCCACGTTCGGCGCCGGCACCGGGCCGACCATCGCCGCGCTGCCCGGATCACCCGGGATGACGCCCGGCGCCGGCGGCGGCGGTGGCCCCGGCTGCGGATACCACGGCGGCGGCAGCGGGTTGTTCTGGTCGAACGCGTTCGGCGGGCCGGGCAGGTTGCCGCCGCGGGTGGTGCCGAACGCCGGAGGCGCGGCCGGGATGACGCAGTTCGGTCCGCCCAGCAGCTCGGCGAGGCACTCCGGGGTCATCATGTTCGCGGTGAACGGCTGCACCTCGACGCCCTGCATGCCCGGCGCCGACACCCAGCCCTGCTCGTGGTTGCCGTGCGAGAACAACGTGTCGCGCGACCAGATGCCGGGCACCGTCGTGTCCTTGTAGCCGGGCGGCGGCTGCAGGCGCTGCTCGGAGTAGGCGATCTGCTTGGGCAGCGTCAGCGCCGACGTGAACTGGTTGACACCGAACGGCGGGAAGTTGAACTTGATCGCGTCCAGGATCGGCGCCAGGTACTGCGCGCACATCTCCGCCGACTCCTGATACCCGAGCCGGCTGCCCGCCTGGATCGAGCTACACACGAACTGCAGCGGATTGGCGAAGTTGTTGATCACCGGGATGCTCATCACGCCACCGGTGTTCGGCGAGATGATGTTCATCAGGTTCGCGCCCAGCGTCGGGAACACGTGCAGCGCGGTCTCCAGGCCGTTGCGCGGTTCGGGCTGCAGGATCGCGGTGGTCGCCTCCGACAGGTTGTTGATGTCGTGGGTGAGCACCTCGGCGTTCTCGTCGAGGAAACTGCGGGTGGTGGCCAGCAGCTGATTGAGGTCGCGCAGCGCGTCGGCGACCTCACGGTCGGTGTTGGTGAACGCGTTGGTGAACTCGGCGAGGTCGTTGTTCAGCGCGACGAACTGCTGATCGCTCTGGTGGAGTGCGTTGACGAACAAGGCCAGGCTCTTGACCACACCGAAGAAGTCGTCGCGGCCCTCGTTGAGCGCGAACAACGCCTCCGACAGGTTGTTCAGTGTCGCGTTGAGCTGCTTGCCCTTTCCGGCGAACCCGTCGGCGGCGGACTCGATGATGTCGCCGAACGGGCCTTTGGGCTGTTCGGGTGTCGGGCCCAGGTCGGTCAGGATCCGGTTGATCGAGTCGCGCAGTTCGTCGTACTCGACCGGCACCTGCGTGCGGTCCAGCGGGATGACCGCGTCGTCCTCGAGCACCGGGCCGCCGGTGTAGGGCGGGGACAGCTGGATCGTGCGCGACGCCACCAGGCTGGGGTTGAGGATCGACGCGGTGGCGTTGGCGGGCACCTTGTACTTGTTCTCGTAGTGGAAGGTGACCTTCATCTTGTCGCCCGCCGGTTCGATCTTGTCGATCGCGCCGACCCGCACGCCCATGATCTGCACCTTGTCGCCGGGATACAGCGCCAGCGTGTCGGTGAAATAGGCGACGACGGTGTTGGTCGTCAGCTTCTTGTACAGGTTGTAGCCGACGAACGCGGCCACCAAGGCCAGCACCACGATCAGCGCGCCGATGATGATGGTGGCCCGGGAAACGTTGGGCAGCTTCAGGCTTCGGACGTTGAAAATCGTTGACATGAGTCTTGTCCCCCTAACCCTGCGAACCCGGTGGGAGGAACGGCGGATTGCCCGGTAGCGGCGGCTGTCCGGCCGGCGCCAGCTGCTGACCCGGTCCCGGCACCGGCGGTGCGGGCAGGGCGGGCGGCAGCGGAGCGATGCCGGGCGTGAAGTCCGGCGGCTGCGGCGGCATCGGCCCGACCGGGACGGTGCGCGCGCCCGGCGGGGCGGGCGGCAACTGGCCGTGTGCGCCAGGCACATTCGGCGGCAGCTGGCCCGGGATCGCCGCGGCGGGCACACCCGGCGACGGCTGCGGACCGTGCGCGTTCGGGTCGGAGGTCGCCACGTTCGGCGGGCCGTAGGCCGGACCACCGAACGGTCCGACCGACAGATCTGCGCACGGCAGCGGGTTGCCCGGCGTCGGAAGTCCGTCCGCGGGCGGGGTGTACGAGCACGGCGAACCTTTGAGCACGGCGGGGCCCGGGTTCTCCGGGGTGCCCTCGATGGCGGCCGGCGACGGCGGCGGTGCGCCGTTCTCGAAGCCCTGCCCGTTGGGGTCCGGCCACTGCCAGGCCGGCAGACCCGCGTCGCGCCAGAACTTCTGGGGATCGATACCGCGCTTCTTGAACGCGGCGTCGACGAACGGCTGCAGGATCTGGCCGGGCAGCAGGTTGACGAGCATCACCTTGAAGTACGGCCCGGAGGCGACCACCTCACCGAGCGACGCGACGAAGCTGGCCACCGTGGTCAGCGTGTCCATCAGGTCGTACTGGCGGTCGCGAAGCACATCGCTGACCACCCGCAGCTGCTCGAGCACCCGGTTGAGGTTGGGATTATCGTCGATGAAACCCTTGACCTGCGTGGAGAACTCGCTGACCCGTTCGAGCAGCATGCTGACCGCGTAGTTGCGCTGGTTGATCGCGCCGAGCAGCGACTGCGCGTTGACCAGCAGCCGGTTGATCTGCTCGCTGCGGTTGCCCAGGATGCCCGCGATCTCGTTGGCGTTGCGCAGCAACTTCTTGATGTCCTCGTCGCGCTTGCCGATGGTGTCGGAGAAGCGCGCCACCCCGTCGAGGGCGGCGCTGAGATGCGGCGAGGTCTGATCGATGGTCTCGGACAACACGTTCAGCGACTCTTTGACGGTCTTGGTGTCCCAGTCCGAGGCCGCCTTCGTCACGTCGAAGAACGCGTCGTAGATCTGGTACGGCGTGGTGGTCTGGCCGAGCGGCAGTATGCCGTTGGCGCGCAACGGTTCCGAGCCGCGGGGCTCGATCTCGATGTTGCGGCGGCCGAGGATGGTGTCGGTGCGGATGGCCGCGCGGCTCTCGGTGCCGATCTGCGTGCCGTCGAGCGAGTATCCGATGACGACCTTGTCACCGTCGATCTCCATGCTGCGGACCAGCCCGACGTCGACGCCGGCGATGCGCACCTTGTCACCGGTGTTGATGCCACCGGTGTCGGAGAACTGTGCGTAGTACGTGGGCGTCGCGAACAGCATCGGCACGCTGGCGAAGCTCTGTCCGACGCCGATCACCACCACCAGGATGATGATGCCCATCAACCCGCCGCGGATGCGGTTCGACCCTTCGAGCGTCCTCATTGCGGCGTGCACCTACCCGACGGCTGGCTGAACAGTTTCACGGTGCGCACCGGACCACCCGGCTGCAGGCCGTTGAGCCGCAGCGAGATGTCGCAGGCGTAGAAGTTGAAGAAGTCGCCGTAGATGCCGCCGGCGCGCCCGATGATCTTGAACGCGGTGGGCAGCCGGGTCAGCAGGTCGTTGAGCCCGTCGCGCTGGTCGACCAGCGGCTGCTGCACGGCCTCGAGATGAGTGACGGTGCTCTGCAGCAGCGGGCGGTTGTCGGCCAGCAGATCGGCGACCGTGCCTGCGGCGTCGCTGATCTCGGCGACCGACGTGGCGATCGGATCCTTGCGGTTGTTCAACCCGGTGATCAGCCTCTCAAAATCCTGCACGGTCTCGTCGAACTGCTGCTGATGGCGAACGGTGGTGTCCAGCACCGTGTTCAGGTTCCGGATCACCTCACCGATCGCGCGGTCGCGGTCGGCCAGGGCCGAGGTCAGCGACGCGGTCTGGTCGAGGATGTCGTTGATCGTGCCGCCCTCACCCTGGAACACCGTGATGATCGACTGGGCGATCGTGTTGACCTTCTCGGGATCGAGTGCGCGGAAGACCGGCCGGAACCCGCCGATCAACGCGTCCAGGTCCAGGGCGGGCTGGGTGCGCTCGATCGGGATGGTGCCGCCGCCGGGCAGCCGCTTGTCGCTGTCGCCGCGCTTGAGTTCGAGATAGCGGTCGCCGATCAGGTTCAGGTACCGGACCTGCGCGGTGGTGCCCTCGAACAGCGGCAGCGACCGGTCGACGTCGAAGTCGACGCGGACCTGCGAGCCGCCCTCGACCAGCTCGACCTTGGAGACCTTGCCGACCTCGACGCCCGACGCGCGGACGAACTGGCCGGAACGCAGTCCGCTGGCGCTGGAGAAGATCGCCGAATAGCCGGTGGTGCGGTCGAAACGCATCTGACCGAACACCACGATGATGATCGCGGTGAACAGCAACAGCACCAGTGAGAAGGCGCCGAGCTTGATGGCGGTTCCGGTGATTTTCATGGGTTGATCGTGTTCTCCCCAACCTGGCGACCCCAGACGTACTCGATCAGGATCGGCTGGCCCAGTTCGAAGTGGTTGTACGGCGCGATCGAGGCGCCGGTGTCCATGACGAGGTAGGGCGCGGGCCACAGGTCGCGGGTGATCGGCTGCCAGCAGCCGGGCCGACCCTCGGGGCCACCGCGCGCGTTCACCCGCGGCAGGTTGTCCGGATAGACGTAGGGGTTGGCGGCGCCCATCAGCTCCGAGAGCGTGCGCAGCGAATATCCGTTGCCGCCCAACGACGCCGCGACCTTGGGCTCGACGTCGTGGTAGTTGCGGATGGTGCAGAACAGCGCCGGGCTGTACTCGTCGAGGATCTCCGACGGGCGGATCAGGTCCTCCGCGCCGCGCACCAGATACGGGCCGCCGCGCTCGAACACGTCACCGCCGGTGTTGCCGAAACCGATCGCCGCCATCAGCGCCTGGTCGATGTTGCCCTGCTGCTCGTTGAGCGTCGCGGCGGTGGTGACCGCGTTCTGCAGGCCGTCGAACAGGTCGGGCGCCGCATTGGCGTACGTCTCGCCGAGGTCGGCCAGCAGCCGGTTGTCCTCCCGCAACTGCGGCATCCGCGCGTTGACGTCGGTGAGGATCTCGTTGCCGTTGATGATCGACTGCCCGAACCGGTCACCGAGGCCGTCGAGCGCCTCGGCGGTCGCCGACAGCGTCTGGTTCAGCTTGATCGGGTCGACCTGCGACGACAGCGACACCACGGTCTCGAACAGCGTGTTGAACTCGGTGGTCACCGTCGTCACGTCGATCACGTCGTCGGGCGTGATCCGTTGCGGTGTCGGGTTTTTCGGCGACGAGAAGTTGATGTACTTGTTGCCGAAGACGGTAGTCGCGTCGATGCTGGCGTCGACGTTCTTCGGAATCAGCTTGATGTAGTCGGGGTCCACGTCGAGCGTGATCTTGGCCCGTGACTCGCCACCGACGTCGACGGCGTCCACCGAGGCCACCCGGCCGATCTCGACACCGTTGTAGGTGACCTTCGCGCCGGGGTCCATCGACAGGCCGGACCGCGCCGCGATCATCGTCAGCTGCTCGCGCGGCAGGAAGTTACCGCGGAACTGCATGTACACCAGGACGAGCGCGACGATCGTCAGCAGGGTCAGCACGAGGCCGGCCAGCTTGTAGGGCGGGGTGCGGGGATTGTTCAGCGGGGCCGTCATCGCTACACCGTCAGGTTGAAGTTCGGGTCGACGCCGTAGAGCGCCAACGATGCGAACAGGACGACACAGACGATCGCGACCAGCGAGGCGCGCATCGAGCGGCCCACCGCCTCTCCCACGCCGACCGGGCCGCCGCTGGCGAAGTACCCGTAGTAGCAATGGTTGAGCATCACGATGACCGAGATGATCACGGCCTGGATGAACGACCAAAACACGTCGTCGGGACGCAGGAACGTGCGGAAGTAGTGCTCGTAGGTGCCGATGGACTGGCCGTAGAAGAACGTCGTGGTGACCTGAGCGGACAGGAAGCTCATGATGATCGCCATCGCATACAGCGGGATGATCACGATGAAGCCGGCCATGATGCGCGTCGACACCAGGTACGAGATCGACTTGATGCCCATCACCTCGAGGGCGTCGATCTCCTCGCTGATGCGCATGGCGCCGAGTTCGGCGGTGGCGCCGGCGCCGACGGTGGCCGCCAGCGCCTGGCCCGCGACGACCGGGGCGGCGATGCGCACGTTGATCAGTGCGGCGAAGAAGCCGGTGAACGCCTCGACGCCGATGTTGCCCAGCGACGCGAAGCCCTGGATCGCGACCAGCGACGAACCCGACAGCGTCACGAACCCGACGATCGCGACCGTGCCGCCGATCACCGCCATCGCGCCGGTGCCCATGCCGATCTCGGCGATCAGGCGCAGCGTCTCCTTGCGGTAGTACCGCAGCGCGTGACCGATCGACCCGATCGCGGTGACGACGAACCACGCGACGTGCCCGACGCTGTCGAGGAACCGGGCCGGTGAACTGGCGAGGTTCTGTACGCGGGAGAACCCCCGCGGAAACCGAGAACGCAGGACCGTTGTCGTCGACACGTCAGCTCCCCGTTCCGAATCGGACACCGATCGTCGTGAGCACCACGTTGACCGCGAACAGCGCGATGACGCAGAGCACCAGGGTCTCGTTGACGGCGGTGCCCACGCCCTTCGCGCCGCCGGCCACGGTCAGCCCGCGGTAGCAGCCGACCAGACCGGCGATCAACCCGAACGTGCCCGCCTTGATGATCGAGATGATCACCTCGGGCAGCCCGGTGATGAGGGTGAGCGTGGAGACGTAGGCGCCCGCGGAGACGTTCTGCAGATACACACCGAAGATGAAGCCGCCGACCAGGCCGACGGTGATGACCGCGCCGTTGAGCAGCACGGCGACGAAGGTGGAGGCGACCACGCGGGGCACCACCAGCCGGTGGATCGGGTCGATGCCGAGGACCTCGAGCGCGTCGATCTCCTCGCGGATGGTGCGGGCGCCCAGGTCGGCGCAGATCGCGGTGGAGCCCGCGCCGGCGACGACGAGCACGGTCACCAACGGTCCGAGCTGGGTCACGGCGCCGATCGCGGCGCCGGCACCGGACACGTCGGCGGCACCGAACTCCGCGAGCAGGATGTTCAGCGTGAAGATCAGCAGCACGGTCAGCGGGATCGACACCGCCAGCGTCGGCAGGAACGCCACCCGCATCAAGAACCAGCTCTGCAGGATGAACTCGCGCCATTGAAACGGGGGTTTGAACAGCGCTTTGCCGACGAGCACGCACATGCGCACGAACCCGCCGACCGCCTCTAGGCCCGGCCGGACCTGGTCGCGTACGTAACCGGTCACGCCGGTCGACGCCGTCACCAGTGTGCTCCCGCGGCGCAACGGCGACTGTCGCGATTCAACGGCAGCCCCTGTCGCACGACCCCTCCTTGCCCCGACCTTGCAGTTGTGATCACCGTCTCCCTACCGGTGGGTAGTAAGACGGACCACAGGAATGTACCCGATGCTGTTCTGTGCGTGCAGGGCATCCGTCGGATTGTGCACGTAACCGTTAGCAAACTCGGCCCCGCCCCTCAATTGTCCTGTGCCGCAGTTGAAACCGTTGGCGCAGCGGAACTTTCGCCGACGTCAACCGGTTTCTGGCCGCCGAAACGTGCCCGGAGTTCGGTTTTGAGGACTTTGCCGGCCGGGTTGCGCGGCAGCGCCTCGACCACCTCGAGCGCCTTGGGGTGCTTGTACCGGGCCAGCCGCTCGGTGAGGAAACCGTCAAGATCACGCAGGTCAAGATCCGTTTGACCGCCGGCCCCCAGCGCGACGACCGCGACCGGGACCTCGCCCCACTTCTGGTCGGGCCGACCGATCACCGCGACCTCCGCGATGGCCGGGTGCGCGGCGAGCGCGTTCTCCACCTCGGCGCAGTAGATGTTCTCGCCGCCGGAGATGATCATGTCCTTCTTGCGGTCGACGACCCAGACGTAGCCCTCCTCGTCCTGGCGGACCAGGTCGCCGGAGTGGAACCAGCCGCCCGCGAACGCCTCGGCGGTGGCCTTCGGGTTGTTCCAGTAGCCGGCCATCAGCGTGGGTGCGCGGTAGACGATCTCGCCGACCTCGCCGACGGGGACGTCGTTCATGTCCTCGTCGACGACCCGTGCGGCGACGGTCGGGATCACCTTGCCGACCGAGCCGAGCTTCCTGATCGCGTCCTCGCCGAGCAGCATGCAGGTCACCGGCGACATCTCGGTCTGGCCGAACGCGGCCAGGATCTGGCTGCCGGGGAAGGTCTCAGCCATCTGCCGCAGCAGGGTGTCCGACGCCGGGGCGGCACCCCAGGACAGCGTCCGCAGCTTGAGCTCGCGCGGGCGCGCCTGCTGGGCGGCGCACACCGCCTGCCACTGCGCGGGCACCAGAAAGATCCCGGTGACCTGCTCGGCCGCCAGCACGTCGAGCAGCTCGTCGGGATCGAAGGCGCCCAGCGGGTAGAGCACGGTGGGCCGGCCGAGCAGCAGGCCCGGGATCATGTTGCCGATGCCGGCGATGTGGAACAGCGGCACCCCGATGAAGCCGACGTCGCTGTTGATGTCGGCGCCGTTGGTGAACAGGAAGGTCAGCGCCTGCCCGGCGATGTTGGTGTGGGTGAGCACCGCACCCTTGGGCCGGCCGGTGGTGCCCGACGTGTACATGATCAGCGCCGGCGAGTCGTTCGGGATGTCGGGAATCTGCGGCTCGTCGCCGGTCTCGGCGATCAGGTCGTCGTAGCCCTCGACGCCCTCCTCGGTCGGGCCGCCGGCGATGATCACCGTCGTCAACGTCGGATCGAGGCCGCGCACCGCGGTGGCGACACCGGCCAGCACCGCCTCGGTGATCACCACCCGCGCCTGGCAGTCGCTGACCAGGAACGCGATCTCCGGGGGTGTCATCCGGAAGTTCACCGGGACCGCGATCGCCCCGAGCTTGTTGACCGCCAGGACGGACTCGATGAACTCGGTCCGGTTCAGCATCAGGATCAGCACCCGGTCGCCGAACCCGACGCCGCGCCTGCTCAGCGCGCCGGCCAGGGCACCGACCCGCCGGTCGAGTTCGCGCCAGGTGGTGGTGCGGCCGAGGAAGCGCAGCGCCGTGGCCTGCGGCTGCATGAGCGCGTGGCGGGCGAGTTGGTTGGTCCAGTTCTGCCTGCGAGCGAGATAGGGCTGTGCGGTGAGGTCCGGCTCAAGCAACGGCGAGTGCTCCATCTGGGTTGCGGGTCGCTGATATTTGATCAAATATGGTGTCGCCCCGGTCACACTATGGCCTCGGCGGTTCGGCGACAAGCTTTCGTCACCGCGCTGGAGAAAGGACCGGAGAGCACCGTGAACGCGCCCACCGCAACCCCGCGCAGAACGCGGCGCGGAGTCCGGCGCGAACAGCTCTCCGATGAGGTCGCGGCGCGGCTGCGCGTAGACATCGTGACCGGCGCGCTGCGGCCGGGCACCTTCATCCGGCTCGACGAGACCGCGGCCGCGCTCGGGGTCAGCATCACGCCGGTGCGCGAGGCGCTGCGCACGCTGCGCGGCGAAGGCATGGTGCAGCTCGAACCGCACCGCGGCCACGTCGTGGTCCCGCTGACCCGCACCGACGTCGGGGACATCTTCTGGCTGCAGGCCACCATCGCCAAGGAGTTGGCCGCGACCGCGACGGCGCGGATCACCGACGCCGAGATCGACGAACTGGACCAGCTCAACGACGAGTTGGCGGCCGCGGTGGCGCGGCACGCGACAGAGGACATCTCGGCCGCCGAGTTCGCGTTCCACCGCGCGTTCAACCGGTCGACCGGCCGGATCAAACTGGCCTGGTTCCTGTTGCACGTCGCGCGCTATCTGCCCGGACAGCTCTATGCAGGCGACCCGCAGTGGGGCGCGTCGACCGTCGCCGGGCACCGGGAGCTGACCGCCGCGCTTCGGGCCCGCGACACCGACACGGTGGTGCGCCTGACCGCCGACGAGTTCACCGACGGCGCGCGGCGGCTGCTCGCCCGGCTCGACGAAGCGGGGCTGTGGAGTTAGGTCGCGGCTAGTTGTTCTGCGCGGGCCTTGAGGTTGTCGGCCAGATAGTCCAGCGTGTCGCCGATCGCCTTCTTCACCATCGGCTTGGGGATCGGCAGCTTGGTCTCGACGTCGAGGTCGACGGTCAGCAGCGAGGTCGGGCCCATCGGCACCACCGAGAACTTCTGCTCCTGCTTGTCGAAGTGGTCGCCCTGCTGCAGCACGGTGTAGATCTGGTTCTCACCCGGGTAGTAGACCGCGGTGATGAAGGTCCCGGACTGCCCCTGCACGACGACGTCGAGACGCAGTTGGCTGGGGCGGCCGTCGTGGTAGCGGGCCAGCACCCAGCACCCCTTGATCTCCTCGTTCCACTGCGGGTACGACTCGAAATCGGCGACGATCCCCATGATCGCTTCGGCGGAGGCCGCCACCTCGACGGTCTTGCTCACGAGCGGCATCGCACGAGCATATCGACACTCAATCGCGCGCCGTCTCCAGCAGGGCGCGGATCTGTCCGGGGACCGGCACGGGCCGGCGGTCGACCCGGTCGACGTACACGTGCACCCAGTGCCCGACCGCGGCGACCGGACCGTCCTGCGCCCACAGCCCCAGCCGGTAGGTCACGCTGCTGTTGCCCAGCCGAACCACCGCCAGGCCGACCGAAAGTGGTTGCGGGAACCGCAGTTCGGCCAGGTAACGGCAGCCCGATTCCGCGACGACCCCCAGCCACGGAGCGCTCAGCGGGTCGACGCCGGCGGTGGTGTTGATCCAGCCGTTGATCGCGGTGTCGAACAGCGCGTAGTACACCGCGTTGTTGAGGTGACCGAACATGTCGTTGTCGGCCCACCGGGTGGTGACCGGCCAGTGCACCGGGAAGTCCGTGCGGGTCGGTTCGGGCTCGGCCATGGCAGCAGTCTTCCAGTGCGGGCAAGCTGGAGGTCATGAGGATCCGCGGCGCCGTGTTGGAGGAGATCGGCCGTGCCCGGCCGTATGCCGAGTCGAGACCGCTGTCGGTCGGTGAGCTGGACCTGGCCCCGCCCGGCGCCGGCGAGCTGCTGGTGCGGATCGAGGCCGCCGGGTTGTGTCACTCGGATCTGTCGGTGGTCGACGGCAACCGGGTGCGGCCGGTGCCGATGCTGCTCGGCCACGAGGCGGCCGGTGTCGTGGAGGAGGTCGGGCCCGGCGGTTCGGACCTACCGGCGGGCACCCGCGTCGTGATGACGTTCCTGCCGCGATGCGGCGCCTGCGCGGCCTGCGCCACCGAGGGGCTGACCCCCTGCGAACCGGGCAGCGCGGCCAACGCGGCAGGCACGCTGATGACCGGTGAACGCCGCCTGTCGCGCGACGGCGCGCCGGTTCATCACCACCTCGGCGTCTCGGGGTTCGCCACCCACGCCGTCGCCGACCGCCGTTCGGTGGTGCCGGTGCCCGACGACGTGCCCGCGGTCGTGGCGTCGCTGCTCGGCTGCGCGGTGCTGACCGGCGGCGGTGCGGTGATCAATGCGGGCCGCCCGCAGCCCGGTACGACGGTCGCCGTGGTCGGCCTCGGCGGTGTCGGCATGGCGGCGGTGCTGACCGCGCTGGCGGCCGAGGACATCCGCGTCATCGGCGTCGACCAGGTGCCCGACAAGCTCGACCGGGCGGCACAATACGGCGCCGACGAGGTCTACACCCCCGAGCAGGCGCGCGAGCTCGGGCTGAAGGCCGCGGTGGTGATCGAGGCGGCCGGGCATCCCGCCGCGCTCGAGACCGCCGTCGAGCTCACCGCTCCCGGTGGCCGCACCGTCTCGGTCGGCCTACCGCGCCCCGATGCGCGGGTGACGTTGTCGCCGTTGGGTTTTGTCGCCGAAGGCCGTTCCCTGATCGGCAGCTACCTCGGGTCGGCGGTACCGGCGCGCGACATCCCGCACTTCGTCGACCTGTGGCGGGCCGGGCGGCTGCCGGTCGAGTCGCTGGTGTCATCGACCATCACACTCGACGAGATCAACGACGGCATGGACCAACTCGCCGACGGCAAGGCGGTGCGTCAGGTGATCCGCTTCTGACGTCCTCAGAACCAGCTGTCCTGCATGTCGAGCGTGGTGCGGTCCAGGCTGGCCAGCAGGTCCAGTTGCGGGGCCGTCTTCGGCAACTCGTACCGGAAGAAGTACTGCGCCGCCTGCCGTTTGCCGTCGTAGAAGTCGCCGGTGCGGCCGTGCGCCGCGAGCGCCTGCTGCAGCCACACCCAGGCGACGACGATGTGGCCGAACGCCTCGAGGTAGACCGCGCTGTTGGCCATCGCGGCCTCGACGTCGCCGGGCGCGAACATCTCGGCGGTGACGCTCACCAGCCGCTGCCACGCCGCGTCGAGTTGGGCTGCCTGTCCGGCGATCTCGCCGCCGAGCGCGGCGGCGTCCGCGACCGTGCCGCCGATCGCGGTGCCGAGCGCCGCCAGGCCGGCCCCGCCGCGCGCCGGCACCTTGCGGCCCAGCAGGTCGAGGCTCTGGATGCCGTGTGTGCCTTCGTGGATCGGGTTGAGCCGGTTGTCGCGGTAGTGCTGCTCGACGTCGTACTCGCGGGTGTAGCCGTAGCCGCCGTGCACCTGGATGGCGAGGTCGTTGGCCGCCAGGCACCACTGCGACGGCCAGCTCTTGCCGACCGGGGTCAGCATGTCGAGCAGCAGCGTCGCGGTGTCGCGCTCCTCGTCGGACTGCGCGGTCTCCTGCAGATCGACCAGCTTGCCGCAGTACAGCAGCAGCGCGAGCCCGCCTTCGACATACGCCTTCTGCGCCAACAACATCCGCTTGACGTCGGCGTGCTCGATGATCGGGATCTGCGGGGCGGCGGGATCCTTCGCGCTCACCAGCCGGCCCTGGGGACGTTCGCGGGCGTACTTCACCGACTTGAGGTAGCCGGTGTAGCCGAGCGAGACCGCGCCCATGCCGACGCCCAGCCGCGCCTCGTTCATCATCGTGAACATGTAGGCGATGCCGCGGTGCGGTTCACCCACCAGATGACCGACCGCGCCGGCCTTTCCGCCCGGGGTGTAGGCACCTTCGCCGAGGCCCAGGACCGTGTTGGTGATGCCGCGCTGGCCCATCTTGTGGTTGAGCCCGGCCAGCACGATGTCGTTGCGCTCGCCGACGCCGCCGTCGTCGTCGAGCACGTACTTGGGCACGATGAACAGCGAGATGCCCTTGGTTCCCGCCGGCCCGCCGGGGATCTTCGCCAACACCAGGTTCACGATGTTGTCGGTCATCTCGTGTTCGGCGCCCGAGATCCACATCTTCGAGCCGAACAGTCGGTAGCTGCCGTCCTCCTGCGGTTCGGCGCGGGTGGTGATGTCGGCCAGCGAGGAACCCGCCTGCGTCTCGGACAGCGCCATGGTGCCCGAGAAGCGCCCGGCCAGCATCGGTTTGAGGAACGCGTTGATCTGCTCGTCGGTGCCGAACCGGGACAGCAGGTTGGCGTTGGCCATGGTCAGCATCAGGTAGCCGGTCGTGCTGACGTTGGCCGCCGAGAACCAGGCGAACGCGGCCTGCGCGACGGCGGCGGGCAGCTGGGCGCCGCCGAGTCGCTCGTCCATCGACATCGCGATCAGGTCGGCCTGCGCGAACGCGTCCCACGCCTCCTTCACCTCGGGGATGACGGTGACCTTCTCGCCGTCGAACGTGGGCTCGTTGGCGTCGCTCTTCTGGTTGTGCGTGGCGAAGTACCGCGTCGCCAACTGCTCGCAGAGGTCCAGCACCGCGTTGTAGGTGTCGCGCGAGTGCTCGCTGAACCGGTCACGCTGGGCGAGTTCGTCGACCCGCAACCATTCGTAGAGCAGGAAATCGAGGTCGCGCCGGGACAGCAGAAGGGACTTCACGGGTCCATCTTGCCCTCGCGGTCAGCCGGTGGTGGCGGTGTCCGCTTCGCCCGGCAGCGCGTCGACGGGCACACCCAGCGGCGACTCGGTGCGCACCGCCTCGTCGCGGATGAGCCCGCGCAGCAGCGCGGTGCTGAACTCGATCGCGATCTCCTGGGCGGTGCGCCTGCCATGCGGGCGCAGCCAGCGGTAGGCGCCCAACGTCATGCCGATGTAGCCCAGCGCGAGCACGTGTGAATCGCAGTCGTAGAACTCGCCGCTGGCGATGCCGCGGTCGATGACGTCGCGCACGTGCTCGTAGACCTGGGTTTCCTTCTCCCGGATGTAGGCCACCTGCTCCTCGGTGAACCACTCACCGATGTAGGGGCCCTCCTGGAAGTACACCGCGGCGCGCTCGATGTCGCTGGCGATGCCGACCAGCAGGCGGCGGGTGAAGTGGTAGATGGTCTCGCGGGCCGATGCCGACGGATCGTCGTGCAGGGCGTCGACGGTGAAGTCGGCGGCGCCCTTGTAGATGTCGTAGAGGATCAGCGACTTGCTCGCGTAATAGTGGTAGACCGTCGCCTTGTTCAGCCCGACCGCGTCGGCGACGTCGTCCATCCGGGTGCCGTGGTAGCCGCGGGCCGCGAAGAGTTTGGTGGCGACCGCCAACAACTCCTCGCGACGGGACAACCCGTTGGACTCCGAAGGCGGCATGGCGACTCACTCTGGGGCAAGGCCCGGGCGGACCCGGACATCAATCAACTGGTTGGACAGTTTAGGTGTTGGGGCTGTCGCGGTCCCCACGCCGGGTCTAGACTTTCGGTGACCAGCCGCACTCGAGAGGTGATGACATGGATCCGAATCCGGACTATGACGCGAGCGACGAGCTGGAGTACGGCATCAACTGGTTCGCCTGGATCCTGCGCGGCGTCTACCCGCCCCCCGCGTACCCGCCGGTCTAACCGATCAGCTGCCAGCGGTGCACACCCGCACCCTGTGCGTAGGACAGATGTCCGCCCAGAGCACCGCCCACTGAGACGGCGGTCAATCCCAGCACGCTGAACGCGCGCGCCGCGCCGATCTTGCCGCGCTTGTACTTGCGGTAGGCCATCAGGAATGCGGCCGCGGCGACGGTGTTCCCGGCGGCGTGCAGCAGCCCGACCCGGCGTTGGCGCCTGCCCAGCGTCGGGAACTCCGCGAGGCCGACCAGCACCGCCGGCGGTGTCGCCGCCAGCCCGATGGCGATGAGCTGCCGCGCGGCGTCGCGGTCCTTGAACACGAGGTCGAGCACGGCCGACGACAGCCACGCTCCGATCGGCAGAGTGATCAGCAACGGATGCGTCGGGTGGCCCAGCCAGGAACCCCGCAGTCCCTGTGCCAGCGCCCCGTCGCCGAGAACGGTGTCGATCGCGCCCGCGGTGAGGTCGGCGGTGGCGTCCAGCGTGTCCAACGATTCGGGCTTCTGCAGCAGCGCATGCATATCCATGCCGGGGGATTACCCGACCGCCTGCCGCTGAACCGCGTGGCGCGCTTACGCCGCGGCCGCCTTGACGGCGCGGCCCACCTCGGCGCGCAGCTCCGCGTACTCCGGCGAGCGGCGCAGCTCGTCGGCGTCGACTCCGGTGCGGGGCAGGTCGACCGGGATGTCCAGGGCGACCTGGCCGGGCCGGCGGGTGAGCACCACGATCCGCGATCCGAGGAACGCGGCCTCGTCGGCGCTGTGGGTGACGAACACCGTGGTGCGCCCGGTCTCGGCGCTGACCTGGCGGACGTCTTCCTGCAGCAGCTCGCGGGTCAGCGCGTCGAGCGCGGCGAACGGCTCGTCGAGCAGGAACAGCGGTGTCTCGGCGGCCAGCGCCCGTGCGATCGCGACCCGCTGCTGCTGGCCGCCGCTGATCTCCCAGATCTTGCGGCCCGCGGTGCCCTCGAGGCCGACGCGCGCCAGCAGTTGGTCGCGTCGTTCGGCGCGCCGCTCGCGCGGCACCCCGGCGTACTTCAGCGCGAGGTCGACGTTGCCGCCGACGGTGCGCCACGGGAACAGCCGCGGCTGCTGGAACACCACGCCGGCGGTCACACCGGGCGTCGGCGCAGTCCCGGCGACCCGGACCGAGCCCTCGCTCGGCGTCTCGAAGCCGGCCAGCAGCCGCAGCAGCGTGCTCTTGCCGCACCCGGACGCCCCGACCAGCACCAGGAACGCGCCGGGTTCCACGGTGAGGTCGACGGGGCCGAGCGCGGTGACCTCGTCGCCACCGCGCCCGTACCGATGCCGCACGCCGGCAATGCGGATGGTGCCGTCACTGGGTGAGGACACCCGGCAGGCCCTTCGTGTAGATCGCGTCCTGGAACGTCGCCAGCGGCGCCGCTTCGGGGATCTGCTTCTGGTCGGCGAGGAACTGCGAGGCGCTCTGCAGGTTGACCGCGAGATTGCCCGGCTCGCCGTCGGAGCCCAACCACTCCGCCGAGGCGACCTCCTGCGGCGTGAGGTAGACGCCCTGCTTGAGCTGGCCCTCGACTTCTGTTGGGGTCAGGCCGATTTCGGCGGCGATCGCCTTGGCCGCGGCGCCCGGGTCGGTGTGGATGACATCGAGTGCGCGCGCCTGCTGCTGGCGCCAGACGTCGACGACCTCCGGATGCACCGACGCGAACTCGTCGGCGACGACCGCGAGGTCGAGGGTCGGCTTGCCGTCCTTGGCCAGCTGCCGGCTGGTGATCAAATCCTTGCCGTTCTTCCGGAGCTGATCGAGCGTGGGCAGCCACGAGTACCCGGCGTCGATGTCGCCACGGTCGAACGCCGCCAGGATGGCCTGCGGCTGCAGGTCGACGAGCTGAAGATCGTTGGCCGACAGATTGTTCTGCGCGAGCGCGGCGAGCAGACTATAGTGCGCGGTCGAGGCGAACGGGGTGGCGACCCGCTTACCCTTCAGTTCGGCGATGGTGTTCACGCCGCTGCCGTTGCGCGCGACCAGCGCCTCGTTGTCGCCGGCGACGTCGAGCACGAACGCCACCTTGTAGGGGATGTTCAGCGGCGCTGACAGCCCGCGCGCGACCGGGCTCGAACCCAGCGCGCCGAAGTCGAGTTCCTTGGCGACGAACGCGGTGTTGACGTCGGCGCCGGAGTCGAACTTCGTCCACTTGATGTTGTAGTCCGGCAGCGCCTCCTCGAGCCACCTGTTGTTCTTGACGATCAGGTCCCCGCTGGGGAATGTCTGGTATCCGATCCGGATCGTCGGCCTGTCGGCCGATTGTTCCGACTTGTCGACCGAGCAGCCGGCCAGCGCAAGCACGGCCGCGGCTGCCACCGCCACAAGCGTTTTGAACTTCATATCTTTCCTCTCCAGGGAACGCTGCGCCGTTCGATCGCGCGCAGTAGACCGTCGATGAGCAGACCCGAGATGCCGATCGCGAAGATGCCGACCAGCACCACGGGCGTGTTGTTGTAGTTGCTGGCGTCTTTGACCAAGCCCCCGACGCCGGGGATGCCGTTGAACAGTTCGGCGGCGACGACCGATGAGTACGCCATCCCGACCGCCAGCCGGATACCGGTGAACGTCTCCGGCAGCGCCGAGGGGACGACGACGTCGCGGATGACCTCGCCGCGCGAGGCGCCCAGCGCCCGCGCGGCCTCCTGCAGCCCGACCGGCGCGGCCAGCACCGCGGCCGTCGTCGCCACCGCGGCCGGGGGCAGCGCCGCGAGCGCCAGCAGCGTGATCTTCGGTGCCTCGTCGATGCCGAGCCAGATCACCAGCAGGAAGAAGTAGGCCAGCGGCGGCAGCGCACGCAGGAACGTCAGCCACGGCTCGAGCACGCTGCGCACCCAGCTGATCGACCCCATCACCAGCCCCAGCAGCACACCGAGCGCGACGCCGATCACCACGCCGGCGAACACCCGGCGCAGCGTCATGTAGAGGTGCTCCCACAGCAGGTAGCCCGCGTATCCGCGGACCCCGTCGTGCGTCGAGGAGATGTCGACGAACGCGCGCCACACCGTGCCCGGAGACGGCACGAACGTCTGGTTCCAGATTCCGCTGACCGCGACCAGTTGCCAGACGGCGAAGAACACCAGCAGCGACAGCAGCGGCAGCGCGGCGCGGGTCAGCCGGGCGCGCCACTTCCGGGCAGGGGGCGCCGCGACGACGGGATCGTCGGGCGTGATGTCAACGAATACGGACACGGCGGGCGACCTCGTCGCGGTCGGCAGGCAGAGTCGCGTTCACCTCGGTATTGGTACCGGCCGGTGACACGGCCGTGAATATCTGCGCTCAGCGCGAGCAAAACTCCGCGCCGGGTGTCAGGCCGATCGGGGCAGCGTGCGGATCGCGGTGCGGATCGCGAGGTAGATGACCGACGAGGTGACGACGAAGATCGGCCAGCCCATCGCGACGCGCGCGACCGCGAGCAGGCCGGCCTGGTCGGTGTCATAGAGGTGGTACTGCACCAGGAACCGCGACCACGACGCGGTCGCCATCACCGCGGTCGCGATGTCGAACGCCAACCGCACCCGCCCGATACGTCGCCAGGTGCCGTCGCGGCCGGTGATCCACGCCCACACCACACCGACCAGCGGGCGGCGCACCACCAGCGACGTGGTGAACAGGATCGCCAGGCCGAGGTACATCCAGATGCCGGGCAGGTAGAAGTCCTTGGCCCGGCCGGTGATCAGCGCGACCGCCGCGCACGCGGCGACGCCTGCGAACCCGAACAGTGCCGGGCGGGTCGATTCCCGTTGCAGCAGTTGCCAACCCAGCGCCAGCGCCGCAACGCCGACGGCCGCGGCGGTGGCGGGCAGCAACCCGACGGTGGTCGACGTCGCGGCGAACACCGCGACCGGCAACCCGGAGTAGACCAACCCGCGGACGCCGCCGGCACGGGCCAGCAGCGTCTCGACTGGCGGGCGTCGGTCCGTCACCCGCCCGAGCTTACGTTCGCCGCCAGCTGCGCGGCCGGCGGCACGGGCGCGGTCAGCCGGCCTGCGGCGAACGCGGCGCCCTGGTCCACCAGACCCGATTCGACGTAGAGGCTGTGCGCGGCGCGGTCGTTGCCGGGGGAGCACACCGGGTCGGCGCCGTTGCACAGCTCGACGGTCTTGGCCCCGAACAGCGGGCTGGCGGTGGTCAGCGGCTTCCCGATGCGGTCCGAGGGGTTGCCGAACACCGCGACGGCCGCGACCCGGTCGGCGACCGCGGGCGGCAGCGGGTCGGTGAAGTCCAGGACGGGCCCCGGTGCGGCGGTGAGGATGTCGATCACCGCCGCGCCCTGCGAGTAGCCGCCGAGCACGAAGCTGGTGTCCGGGCAGGCCGCGGCCGTGGTCTGCAGATAGGCGCTGGCGTCGTTGGCGCCGTCGGTGGCCTTGAGGAAGTCGTAGGAGGCGGGGTAGTTCACCGCGTAGGAGGCGACGGTCTTGCCGGGCAGTGCACCGCGCAGCGCGTCGACGAACGCCTCGCCCTCGCGGCCCAGACCCACCGGTTCTCCTGTGCCGCGGGCGAACACCACGTCGACGTCGGCGCACGCGTCGGCCTGCGCGCTGGGCGCCAACCCGATCATCGCGCCGAGCATGCCCAGCGTTGCGCCCAGTGTGGCCAGCGCGCCGGCCCTCGACTTGTTGGACATGCCGCCTCCTTGGTGAGATCTTTTCGGTTACGTCGATCTCACCGCGGCCGCGGGCACCGGCCAATGACGCTGGCAGCAGAAGCCGCTACCGGCTAGCCGGTAGTCAGAGCGCCTTGAGTTCCTCGATGACCTCGCCGACGGACTTCTTGGCGTCGCCGAACAGCATCGAGGTGTGGTCGAGGAAGAACAACGGGTTCTCGATGCCGGCGTAGCCCGAACTCATCGACCGCTTGAGCACGATCACCGAGCGCGACTCGTCGACGTTGAGGATCGGCATGCCATGAATAGGGGAGCTCGGGTCGGTGCGCGCCGCGGGATTGGTGACGTCGTTGGCGCCGATGACGAGCGTGACGTCGGTGCGGTTGAACTCACCGTTGATGTCGTCCATCTCCTTCATCGCGTCGTACTCGACGTCGGCCTCGGCCAGCAGCACGTTCATGTGCCCCGGCATGCGGCCCGCGACCGGATGGATGGCGTACTTGACCTCGACGCCCTTGCTTTCGAGCAGATCGGCCATCTCCTTGACGGTGTGCTGCGCCTGGGCGACGGCCAACCCGTAGCCGGGCACCACGATCACCTGGTTGGCGTAGGCCATCTGGATCGCGGCGTCGGCGGCCGAGGTGGACTTTACGGTGCCCTGCTCGCCGCCGGGCCCGGCCACCGCGGTGGCGCCGCCGCCGAACGAGCCGAACACGATCGCCGGGATCGACCGGTTCATCGCCACGGCCATCAGGTTGGTCAGGATCGAACCCGAGGCGCCGACGATCATGCCCGCGACGATCATCGCGGTGTTGTTGAGCGCCAAACCTGCTGCCGCGGCTGACAACCCGGTCAACGCGTTGAGCAGCGAGATGACCACCGGCATGTCGGCGCCGCCGATCGGGAACACCACGAACAGGCCCATCAGGCCGGCGAGCACCAGCACCACGATGATGGTCCAGGGCGCGCTGCCGGTGCCGGCGTTGAGCCCGATGTAGATCGCCGCGGCGGTGGCGCCGAGCAGCAGCAGGACGTTGGCGGCCTGAAACAGCTTGGCCGAGGCGACGAGTCGCTTCTCGACGTTCTTGGGGATCGACTCCTGGAGCTTGAGGAACGCCACCAGCGAACCCCAGAACGACACCGAGCCGATGATCGCGGCGAACAGGGAGCCGGCCACCAGCGCGACCGTCGGATGCTGGTCGGCGGTGAAGTGCGCGAAGCCGTCGGTCTCGATGAACTCCGCCCACGCGATCAGCGCGACCGTACCGCCGCCGACGCCGTTGAACAGCGCGACCAGCTGCGGCATCGCGGTCATCTTGGTCTTCTTCGCCGGCGGCACACCGAGAATCACGCCGAGGGCGAGGCCGGCGGCGATCAGGATCCAGTTGATCGGCGCGGTGTCGCGCACCTTGATCAGCGTGGCGACCACGGCGATGGCCATGCCCGTCGCGGCGATCCAGTTGCCGCGCACGGCGGTCTTCGGCCCGGTCAGCCCGGACAGGCCGAGGATGAACAGGCCGAACGCGACGATGTAGAGGACGGTGACGAGGTGGTTCACTTGCGGCCCGCCTCAACGGCTTTGATGTCGGACCCGCGGCCCTTGAACATGCCCAGCATCCGGTCGGTGACCAGGAAGCCGCCGATGACGTTGAGCGTGCCGAAGATCAGCGCCAGGAACGCGATGGCCCGCACGCCCCAGTGCGCGTCGGCGGGCAGGTCACCCAGCACGATCAGCGCGCCGAGCACCACGATGCCGTGGATCGCGTTGGTGCCCGACATCAGCGGGGTGTGCAAGGTGTTGGGCACCTTCGAGATCACGGCGAACCCGACGAATCCCGCCAGCACCAGGATCGCGAGGTTGGCCAGCAGCTGGTCGTACATCAGTTCTCTCCTCGGGTGACGCAGGAGGCCGCCACGACCTCGTCGTCGAAATCCGGTGCCAGTACGCCGTCGGTGATCAGCAGCTCCAGCAGCGACGTGACGTTCTTCGAATACAGCTCGCTGGCGTGCTCGGGCATGGTCGCGGGCAGGTTCAGCGGCGACGAGATCGTCACCCCGTGCTTGATGACGGTGCGGCCCGGCTCGGTGAGCTCACAGTTGCCGCCGGTCTCCCCGGCCAGGTCCACCACGACGCTGCCCGGCTTCATACCTTCGACGGCGGCGGCGGTGACGAGCCGCGGCGCCGGCCGTCCGGGGACCAGGGCGGTGGTGATCACGACGTCGAACCCGGTGATCGCGCGCTCGAGTTCCTTCTGCTGCTGCGCGCGTTCCTCGTCGGACAGTTCGCGGGCGTAGCCGCCCTCGCCGGCCGCCTCGATGCCGAGGTCCAGCCACTGGGCGCCGACCGAGCGCACCTGGTCGGCGACCTCGGGGCGCACGTCGTAGCCGGTGGTGCGCGCGCCGAGCCGCTTGGCGGTGGCCAGCGCCTGCAGTCCGGCCACCCCGACACCGAGCACCAGCACCGTGGCGGGTTTCACCGTGCCGGCGGCGGTAGTCAGCATCGGGAAGAACCGGGTCGACTCCCAGGCCGCGAGCAGCACGGCCTTGTAGCCGGCGACGTTGGCCTGCGACGACAGCGCGTCCATCACCTGCGCGCGCGAGATGCGCGGAATCGCCTCGACGGCGAACGCCTGCACGCCCGCGGCCCGTAGCGCGCCGATCTGGTTCTCGGTGTCGCGCGGCGCGAGGAACCCGACCAGCGTCTGCCCGGACCGCAGCCGGCCGACCTCCTCGGCGCTCGGCGGCGCCACCTTGACCACCACGTCGGCGGCCCAGGCGTCACCGATCGTCGCGCCGGCGTCGGTGTAGAGCGCGTCGGGCAGCAGCGCCCGTTCACCGGCTCCGGATTCGACCACCACCGCCAGGCCGCTGTTGACCAGCGACGCCACCGCCTTGGGCACCAGCGCGACGCGGCGCTCGTCGGCGCCGGACTCGCGCACCACCCCGACCGTCGCGGCCGCTCCACCGGCGGCTTCGGCACTCGTCTGCGTCATGACGGACACCCTAACCGCTACCGCTGGTCACAGCTATATCGGTACGGCTCGTCGCGGAACTGAGGTGCGGCGTGTCGTCGGCGGGCCGCCGGTATTCACCGCCTGCGTCACTAACATCCCGTTGGTGCCGGAAGCCGAACCGTCGAGACCTCGCAGCACGACCCGGGCACGACTGGCCAGTGCCGGCACGGTGCTGATCGTCGTGCTCATCTACGCCGGCTCGTTGCTCGGCTACCGCTACGTGTCCGGATCCGAAGAGTCGCTGGGCCCACCCGATCTCGGTGCGAGCGAGGACACCGTCGTGCAGGTGAAGCTGCACTCGATCGACACGGTCGACAACGAGGTCGAGGCCAAGGTGGTGGTCTTCCCCGCCGAGGACCACCTGAACACGGCGCTCAACGTCGTCAACACCGACGTCGCGGTCCGGCTGTTCCTCGACGAGGTCAACCTGGCTCAGGACCTGGAGACACCCAACGGGCGGCTGCCCGCGGAGATGAGCACGACGATCATCGCCGAGGGCGATCCGGACAAGTGGCCCTTCGACTCGTACACCATCGGCGCGCTCGGGGCCGACGTGCTGGTCGGGTCCGGCGACGACCGAACGTTCGAACCGGCCCGGGTCGAGGTGACCGGCACCCTCAACGGCTGGGACATCACCAGCACCCGCAGCGGTCCGGTCACCCAGTCGTCGGGTGAGGGCGACTACGAGACCGTGACGCTGAGCCGGGCCCGCGGCGCGCTCGCCTTCGACCTGGGCCTGTGCCTGGTGCTGATCACGCTGCCCGCGCTGGCGCTGTTCGTCTCGATCGAGATGCTGCGCGGGCGGAAGAACTTCCTGCCGCCGTTCTCCACCTGGTATGCCGCGATGCTGTTCGCGATCGTGCCGATCCGCAACTTCATGCCGGGCGCACCGCCGCCGGGGGCGTGGATCGACCAGGCGCTCGTGTTGTGGGTGCTGCTCGCGTTGACCGCGGCGATGGTGCTCTACTTCATCGCCTGGTGGCGGCGCGCCGACTGACCGGCCCTATCGTGGCTTCGATCTGCAAACTGTCTGACAAACTTCGACCACGGGAGGCCACGGTGGCCGTCGACCGGCTCCTACCCAGCAGCGATGCCGAGGACCTGATCGCGCTCGCCCGCGACATCGCCGACAAGGTGCTCGATCCGATCGTCGACGAGCACGAGAAGGACGAGCGCTATCCCGACGGCGTGATGGCGCAGCTGGGGGCGGCGGGGCTGCTGAGCCTGCCGCAGCCCGAGGAGTGGGGCGGCGGCGGTCAGCCGTACGAGGTGTACCTGCAGGTGCTCGAGGAACTGGCGGCGCGCTGGGCGGCGGTCGCGGTGGCGGTCAGCGTGCACAGCCTGTCGTCGCACCCGCTGCTGGTGTTCGGCACCGACGAGCAGAAGCAGCGGTGGTTGCCTGCGATGCTGTCCGGCGAGCAGATCGGCGCGTACAGCCTGAGCGAACCGCAGGCCGGTTCGGACGCGGCGGCGCTGCAGTGCAAGGCGGTGAGGGCCGACGGCGGCTATGTGCTCAACGGCTCGAAGTCGTGGATCACCCACGGCGGGCGGGCGGACTTCTACACGCTGTTCGCGCGGACAGGGGAAGGCAGTAAAGGAATCTCCTGTTTCTTGGTGCCCGGTGATCTGTCCGGTCTGACGTTCGGCAAGCCCGAGGAGAAGATGGGCCTGCACGCGATCCCGACCACGTCGGCGTTCTACGAGGACGCGCACCTCGACGCCGACCGGCTGATCGGCGCCGAAGGTCAGGGCCTGCAGATCGCGTTCTCGGCGCTGGACTCCGGCCGGCTCGGCATCGCCGCGGTGGCGACCGGGCTGGCGCAGGCCGCACTCGACGAGGCGGTCGCCTACGCCAACGAGCGAACCACATTCGGCCGCAAGATCATCGACCATCAGGGGCTGGGGTTTCTGCTGGCCGACATGGCGGCGGCGGTCGCCACCGCACGCGCGACGTATCTCGACGCGGCCCGCCGTCGCGACCTCGGCCGGCCGTACTCGCAGCAGGCCAGCGTCGCGAAGCTGACCGCCACCGACGCCGCGATGAAGGTCACCACCGACGCGGTGCAGGTGTTCGGCGGCGCCGGCTACACCCGCGACTACCGCGTCGAGCGGTACATGCGCGAAGCCAAGATCACCCAGATCTTCGAGGGCACCAACCAGATTCAGCGCCTCGTCATCGCCCGCGGGCTGTCTGGTTAGACTCGCCGAGCAGTCACAAATTGCCCCGAAAACCCCCGCGGACGGGGCATTTCACGTCTGTTCGCCGGGAGGAGTCTCCGGCGGCGAGGTGGCTATCACCTGCGTCCCCCGCCCCGGGGCCGAGTGGACCTCCATCGAACCGCCCATCGCGTCGAAGCGGGCCAGCAGCGAGCCCAGCCCGATGTGTCCGTCGGCGACATACTTCTCGACGACCGCCGGGTCGAAACCGCGCCCGTCGTCGGTGACCGTCAGCACGATCCGGTCGCCGCGCCGCACCAACCCGACGTGCACCGTCGTCGCGCCGGCGTGCTTACCGATGTTGGTCAGCAGTTCGCGGGCCGCCCGGTACAGCAACTGCTGCGACTCGGGCTTGCCGACCTCGTCGAGCTCGGCCTCCACCGTGCAACCACCGCGAGATTCGAACTGCCGCACCAACTCTCGCACCGCGGGTGTGAGCCCGAGCTGAGCCAGCACCTGCGGGTGCAGCTCGGTCACCGTCGAGCGCAGCGCGGCGGCGGTCTGCTGCAGCGCGGCGTGCGCCGCATCGAGCGCGGGATCGTCGACGCGTTCGCGGACCTCATCGAGATCCAGCCGCGCGGCCAGCAGCGTCTGCAGCGGGCCGTCGTGCAGATGTTCGGCGACCTCGCGGTTGTGCCGCTCGTCGGCCTGCATCGCCTCGGACACCAGTTGTCGTCGCACCTCCTGCAGCTTGAGCACCCGGGCCTGCCTGCGCACCAGCACCACACACAGCGCGGACGTCGCGACCGCCGACCACAGCAGGAAACCGAACTGGGTGTACACCACGTTCGGCATGCCGACGGTGTCGTCGCGTTTGGAGTAGACGATCCACACCGCGAGGTAGGCCACCGCGGTGCCGACGCCCAGCAGCGCCGTCAGCAGCGGGCGGTCCTGGAACGCCACCGCGATCGGCAGCAGGAAGAACACCGGCAGCAGCGCCGCGGTGGCCCCGCCGGACACCAGGCACAGCACGACGACGACCAGCACGTCGATGCTCGTCGACGCCCAGTCGGCCCACCGGGGCAGCGTTGGGCCGCGCGACACCAGCACCAGCCACAGGACCGCGGCCACCGCCCACACGCCCAGCACCACCACGTAGACCATCGGCAACCAGTGGTCGACCTCCCACACCCACACCAGCACCGCGATCAGCGCGATCAGCGGCAACCGCAACACCGCGGTGACGCGAACAGGTTCGGCGGCGAAGAGGCGCGCGAGGCGGTCCATGCCGGTTCAGTCCAGGAGCTTGCGGCGCATCGCCTCGGCGACGGCGGCGCCGCGGTCGTTGACGCCGAGCTTCTCGTACAGGCGCTGGACGTGCGTCTTCACCGTCGACGGCGCCAGGAACAGCTGCTTGGCCATCGCCGGGATGCTGATGCCCTCGGCGATCAGCTTGAGCACCTCACGCTCGCGGGGGCTGAGCACCGGCCCCTCGGGTTCGGCGCGCTTGCGGATCTCGCCGGCCAGCCCGGCGGCCAGGCTCGGCGCGACGACGTCGCGGCCCTTCGCGCAGTCGAGCACCGCGTTGACCAGCTCCGAGCGGCTGGACTCCTTGGGTAGGAAACCGGCCGCGCCGTTCTGCAGCGCCTGGTAGACGATCGCGGCCTCGTCGTGCGCGGAGACCAGCAGCACGCGGGTCGGCAGCTCGTCGCGGGTGACCGCGGCCGCCACCTCGGCGCCGTCCATCCCGGGCATGCGGTAGTCCAGCAGCGCCACCTGCGGGTTGTGCGCCCGGATCGCCGCCAGCGCGCTCACCCCGTCGTCGGCCTCGGCCAGCACGTCGATCTGACCGCTGTTGACCAGCGCGCGGACCACGCCGTCGCGAAACATCGGATGGTCGTCGCCAACCACCACCGTGACCCGGTCCACCACGCGATCAGCTTCGCACAGCAACCGTTCCCCCGATCGGTGGACACGCGATTCCACCCGCTCATCCCCCAGCCGGTCGACAGACCGGGACGCGCCGATGCCGCATTCTTGAGTCATCGCCGGAACACACCGGCAGACAAACCGAAAAGTACACGCACACAGGAGGATTCGAAATGACCACGAACACCACCCGCCGTATCGCCCGCTTCTTCGCCCTGCCGGCCGTCGCCGCAGGCATCGCCGCCGGAGCGCTCGGCTTCGCGGGCGCCGCCAGCGCGGGCACCTACTCGCACGACACGACGCCGCGGCCCGGCATCGTCGCCGGCCCGAGCGTCAAGGCCCACCCGGCCCCAGAGATGCCGGCAGGCACGCACCACCACGGCCTGGTCTACGCCCAGGACTTGGCGGCCGGCCGCCGCTGACCCTCAGACCAGAAGCCCTCCCCGACGACGTGGCACTCCCGGGGAGGGCTTCTCCATGTGCGGCTAACGTCGGAGGTATGTCGAACATCTCGAGCAATGACCTGATCGACGACGTGGCGCCGGGCGACATCGTCGCTGTCGACCGCGACAACGAGACTTTGGCCGCGAAGGTGGTGCACAAGGAGACCGTCGACGACGGCTTCCTCATCACGTTCGAGGCGCCCGACGCGCAGACCTTCGAGGTGCGCTATCCGGCGGGCACCCGGATCACCCGGTCGCTGGAGTCCAAGTGGGAGTCCGGGCAGAGCCCGACGCCCCACAAACCTGTCTGACTTAGTGTCATATCGTGGCGGGCATGGACTTCGCGATGTCGGCCAAGGCGCAGGATTACCACGATCGCCTGACCGCGTTCATGACGGAATTCGTCTTCCCCGCCGAGGCTGACTACCACGCCTATCGCGAGGAGAAGGGTCCCAAGGACTTCACCGTCCCGCCGGTCGTCGAGGACCTCAAGAAGCTGGCCAAGGAGCGTGGGCTGTGGAACCTGTTCCTGCCGCCCGAGTCCGGATTGTCCAACCTCGAGTACGCGCAGCTGGCGGAGCTGACCGGCTGGAGCATGGAGATCGCCCCGGAGGTCACCAACTGCGCAGCGCCCGACACCGGCAACATGGAGACGCTGCACCTGTTCGCCACCGAACAGCAGCGCAAGCAGTGGCTCGAGCCGCTGCTGAACGGTGAGATCCGCAGCGCGTTCGCGATGACCGAGCCCGCGGTGGCTTCCAGCGACGCCCGCAACATCGAGACGACCATGCTGCGCGACGGGGACGACTACGTCATCAACGGCCGTAAGTGGTGGATCACCGGTGCGGCCGACCCGCGCTGCAAGATCCTCATCGTGATGGGCCGCACCAACCCGGACGCGGCCAGCCATCAGCAGCAGTCGATGATCCTGGTGCCGACCGACACCCCCGGCGTCGACATCCAGCGCTCGCTGCCGGTGTTCGGCTGGCAGGACCAGCACGGGCACTGCGAGATCGTCTTCGACAACGTGCGGGTGCCCGCCGAGAACCTGCTGCACGAAGAGGGCAGCGGCTTCGCGATCGCGCAGGCGCGGCTCGGCCCCGGCCGGATCCACCACTGCATGCGTGCGATCGGCGCGGCCGAGCGGGCGTTGGCACTGATGATCGACCGCGTGCAGAAGCGGGTGGCGTTCGGCAAGCCGCTGGCCGAACAGGGTGTGGTCCGAGAGTCGATCGCCAAGTCGCGCAACGAGATCGACCAGGCGCGGCTGCTGTGCCACAAGGCGGCGTGGACCATCGATCAGCAGGGCAACAAGAGCAAGGACGCGCAGGTGCTGGTCGCGCAGATCAAGGCCGTCGCTCCGCAGATGGCGTGCAACGTCATCGACCGTGCCATCCAGGTGCACGGCGGGATGGGCATCAGCGACGACGTGCCGCTGGCGCGGCTGTATGCCTGGCACCGCGCGATGCGGCTGTTCGACGGCCCCGACGAGGTGCACATGCGCACCATCGCCCGCGCCGAACTGGGTAGGGAGAAAAGCGCTTTCGCCGCGGCGGTGACCCAGCGGTGACGGCCGGGACCGGAGAACTGTCGGGCGCCTGGAACTTCCGTGACGTCGCCGCCGAGACCGGAGTGCGGCCCGGGCGGTTCTTCCGGTCCAGCGAACTGAGCGGGCTCGACGACGCCGGCCGAGACGTGTTGCGCCGGTTGGGTATCAGCGACGTCGCCGATCTACGGTCGGCGCGCGAGGTGGAGCGGCACGGCGGCGGGGCGGTGCCGCCGGGCGTCGCGGTGCACCTGCTGCACTTTCACGAACTCGCCGCGAGCAACGGGGAGGCGCCTCACGAGACGGCGTTTCAGAAAATGATGGGCGAGAAGCCCGACGACGAGGATGTCGCCGTCGCCGCCGGCCGGTTCATGACCGAGGAGTACCAACGGTTTCCGACGTTGCCGGGTGCGCGGCGGGCGATCCGCCAGGTAGTCTCGCTGCTCGCCGACGGGCGGCCGCTGATCGCGCACTGCTTCGCGGGTAAGGACCGCACCGGTTTCACCGTGGCCACCGTGCTCGATGCCGTCGGCGTCGATCGGGACGCCGTGATGGCCGACTTCCTGCGCAGCAATGATGCGGTACCGCAGCTGCGCGAACAGATCCTGCAGTCGGTCCGTGAGCGCACCGAGACCGCCGAGGAGGTCACCTTTGTCGAGGCGCGGTTGACCGACGCCGTGCTGGGCGTGCGCGAGGGCTACCTGGAGACCGCCCGGCGCGCGATCGACGAGCACTACGGCTCGCTGCGCGGTTACCTGGAGGCGGCCGGGGTCGGCGACGAGGACGTGCAGCGCCTGCGGGCCGCCCTCCTGGGCTGAGCGCCCCTCGTGGGCTGAGCGCCGAACGTTGATTACCGCTCGAAATTTCGGCGGATCTTCGAGCGGTAATCAACGTTCGCCGGGCTAGGTGGCGTCCTTCTCGGCTTCGTATTTGGTGGTCATGTGCTCGATCGCCGACAGCTGGGTCTGCGCCAAGTCGTCGCGCACCACGGCGGCACGCGCGGCGGCGTCCAGTGTCGGCTGCGCCTGACCCTGGAAATGTGGCATCACCTCGGCGGCGAACAACTCCGCCGACCGCTTGGTGGCGGCCGGGTTGGCCCATTCATGGCCCATCTGCAGCATGCAGCCGAAGCCGCCGGACTGGTCCCACAGCCGCTGCACCTGCGCACGGGCCTGTTCGGGGGTGCCGATCACGCCCGCGCCGGCACCGTTGATGACGTCGATGACCTCGTCGATGCGGTCGCCGGGCATGGTCATCTGCGGAAACGCCGCCACCTTCTGGAAATACAGATACCAGGACTCCAACCCGAAACGCACATCGGCACAAGCCTGTTCGTAGGTTTCGGCGATGTGCATCGGACAGACCAGCGACCAGTTGCGGCGGTCGACGGTGGTGCCGAATGCCGCCGCGCGTTCCTCGGCGATGCCCCAGTGATGCGCCAGCGCGTCGAAGCCCTCCACGACAAGCGTCGCGCCGATCGAGAGCAGGCCGATGCCGTGCTTGCCCGCCAGCCGCGCGCCGGTCGGCGAGGCCACCGCCGCGACGGCCAGCGGGATGCCGTCCTCGGAGTACGGCGCGAGTTGCAGTTTGGCGTCGTGGAGTTCGTGGGTGGCGGTCTTGGCGGACACCGTCTCGCCCCTGAGCAACCGGACAACGATGTCGAGGTTGGTCTCCAGCAGTTCGCGAGTGTCGGTCGGGGTCAGCCCGATCATCGCCGAATCGGTGGGCAACGAGCCGGGTCCCATGCCGCCGATGATGCGGCCGTGCGTCAGGTGGTCGAGCAGCATCAGCCGGTCCGCCGCCCACAGCGGGTTGTGGTACGCCAGCGAGATGACGCCGGTGCCGAACCGAATCCGCTTGGCGCGCTGTGAAGCCGCGGCGATGAACACCTCCGGAGAGCTGATGATCTCGCTGCCCGCCGAGTGATGCTCGCCGATCCAGGCTTCGTCGTAGCCGAGCGCATCGAGGTGCTCGATGAACTCCAGATCCCGCTGCAGCGCGAGCGTCGGGTTCGTGCCGGCGCGGTGGAACGGGGCGATGAAGTATCCGAAGCGCAGCTTGGCCATGCCTGCAAGCTACTGCGTCAGGTACACACCCGTGACCCAAACGACGGTCGCCAGCAGCGCTCCGGCGAGTTCGACGCCGACCGACAGCGCGACGCCCTTGAGCGCATGCTTGGTCGACGTCCACGCCATCCGCTGATCGCGCCGGTTGGCCAACTCGGCGAGGTAGATACCCAACACGAAACCGATCGGCAGGCCGAGCACCGGGATCACGAAGAAGCCGATGACACCCAGCACGGCGCCGGCGACCAGGCTCCATGTGCGCACGTCGGCCTCACGCATCCGCCGCACCGGCCAGGTGTACTTGACGAACGCCGCCGCGCCCAGCAGTGCCGTCGCGACCCCGAGGGTCACCCACGCCGTGGTGTCACGCTCGACGACGGCCCACACCGCGATCGCGGCGAACACCAGCAGGGTGCCCGGCAGCAGCGGCACGACGATGCCGACGATGCCGACCGCGATGGCCAGCGCCACCAGCACGATCCCGCCGGTACTCATACGCCCCCGCTCTCGTGCGATTTGTGAGTGATTTCGTTCGCTGAGTGGGTGTTGCGATTTGTGAGCGGTGAGCCGGTGATGGTGGGGATGTCGCCGGGTGCAACGGTGATGCCGGAGTTATCCGGCGGTGGCTGTGTGGAGTTTAGTGAGGTTCAGTGCTGCGGCGGCCAGATGCAGTTCGGCGCTGACGGCTGCCAGGCCGCGGCGGGCGAAGCGGCGTAGGCCGATGCGGTCTTTGAGGTGTCCGATTACCGGTTCCACGGTTGCCGAACGGCGTTTGTATCGTTGGGCCTGCTCGGGGTCGCGCAGGGTGTGACGCATCGCATCGCGCGGTGACAGATCCGGTGGTGGCGGGCCTTGAATGGATTGGTGTTTAGCGTCGTGATGAACGGCTCGACCCCGGCCCGGGGCTATGAGCCGCTCGGGCCCGGGGCTGGTGATGTTGTCTTCGGTGAAGTAGCCGTTGTCGGCTAGGACCAATTCGATCGTCTTGTTGAGGGCATCCATGTGGGTCGTGGCCGCAGCCAAAGCTGGTGTCCAGCAATGTAGATCGTTGGCGTCTTGGGAGATGTGCAACCCGATCACGAAGTGGTCATCAGAGCACACGATCTGGCTGTTGTAGCCCTGAACCGATCCGCCGCCGGCGCCCTCGACCATCAATCGAGCCTGCGGATCGGTCAGATTGACCACAGGCCCGCGTGCCTGGCCACGCTGAACGCCGAGGCGGACGCGTCGGCGTTCAGACGCGCCCCGCCGGTCAGCCAGCCCGGCGGCCTGCTCTTGCTGAGCCCGGGCCAATCCGGCTTGGGCCTTCTTGAGGATCTTGCGAATCGCGGCACGCTGGTTGGCCTCTGCGGTCCCGCGCACATTCAGCAACGGGGCCAGACGCCGCTGTTCACGGGCAATCCTGGCCTGATACAGGCGCACCTGATCCACTCCAGCCGGTGGTCGACTCGACACGACTTCACCGGCCTCCACGCGCTGCAGGTAGTGCTCTTGACGGGCCTCATCGGCAGCGTCGGCCTCGGCGTTGGCGGCGTCTTGACGGGCGATCTCTTCCTTGGCCCTCTTGATCGCCGCCGCGCGCCCGGCAGGGGTAGCCAATTCGGCCGGCGGGCGCTGCGCCGGGCCGGCTTGGGCTTCTGCGGCGTCTTCGGCGGCATCGACCGCGGCGGCTTGACTGACCACATCCTCGGCGATCCGGCGAGCTTGCTCAGCCACCCACCGCTGAGACCGGTTCGCTGATTTCGAGGCGTTGGCTGCGATCTTGGTGCCATCAATAGAAACCACCCCGACCTGAACCATCCCGGCTTGGGCGCACAAGCGCAGCACCTGGGCGAACAGGTCGGTGAACGCCTCATCGTGAGCCGCGCGGAATCGCGCGATCGTGGTGTGATCCGGCCGGTCCTGAGCACACACCACCCGATAGGCGACATGGTCGGTGCACAACCGTTCAATCTGGCGCGATGACCGCTGCCCTGTCGCATAGGCATAGATCAACAACGCCAACAACATATCCGGGTCATAACCCGCCCGCCCGACGCCACCAGTGCGCCGCTGTGCGTGCAACCTCGAAGTGTCGAGTTGCTCGACCACATCAAGGACAAACCACACCAGATGATCTGCAGGCAGCCAGTCCGCCATATTCGGCGGCAACAAGAACTCCTGATCACGCACCACAGGACGATACGAACGAGCCATAACTCATCGTGTCGCGCTCAGTCCCGAACGCCAAACACCTCACTCGGCATTTCGCAACACCCACTGAGCGATCGTTTTCACTCACAAGTCGCCCAACTGGTCCGCGAGGTCTTCGAAATCGGCTGCCCGGTAATCGAACTCTCCGTCGGCGATCTTCGACGGCCGGCGGCGGCCCTCGCCGTACTCCAGCGGCCGGTCGACGTAGGCCGTCATCAACCCCGCCGCCTTGGCAGCACGCAGGTCACTGGCGTGCGCGGCCACCAGCATCAGCTCACCGGGCTCGACGTCGAGCAGGTCGGCGCAGCCGAGGTAGACCTCCGGGTCGGGCTTGTAGTGGCCGAACAGTTCGGCCGAGACTATGCAGTCCCACGGCAGTCCGGCACGTTTGGCCATGTTGGTCAGCAGCGAGAAGTTGCCGTTGGACAGCGTGGTGATGGTGAACTTCGCCTTGAGCCGGGTCAGCCCGCGGACGGCGTCGGGCCACGGGTCGAGCCGATGCCAGGCGCGGTTGAGGTGGTCGACGGCCTCGTCGGCGACGCCGTCGATACCTGCCTTGCCGAGCAGTTCGACGAGGATCATCCGGTGCAGGGCGTCGATCTTCGTCCACGGCAGCTCGCCGCGGCGCACCCGGTCCATCGCCGGCGGGTAGCCCGCGCGCCAGTCGTCGGCCATCGCCGCCCAATCCCGTTGCAGGCCAAGGCTGCTGCCGAAGGCCGCCAGTTCCGCGGTGATGCTGGTGCGCCAGTCGACAACCGTGCCGAACGTGTCGAAAGCCAGCACCCGCAGAGACATTACGGCTCCAGCACGACCTTGCCGAGCACCCCGCCGTCCGCCAGCGCCTGCAGCGCGTCGGCGCCCTTGGCCAACGGGAACCGCATCGGCGGCGGCGGCCGCAGTCCGGCCTTCACCAGTTGCGCGACGCCGAACTCGAACACCGACTGTGCGCCCGGTTTGCGGTTGACGTACTCGCCGTACCCGACGCCGATCACCGCCACGTTGCGCAGCAGCAGCCGGTTCACCTTGACCGCGGGAATGCCGCCGCCGGAGGCGAACCCGAGCACCAGCAGTCGGCCCTCGATCGCCAGCGCCCGCACGGCGTCGTCGAACGCGTCACCGCCGATCGGGTCGACCACGAGGTCCGCGCCGCGGCCGTCGGTGGCGTCCTTGACCGCCTGCAACCAGCCGTCGGTCAGCGGCAGCACCAGGTCGGCGCCCAGCGACTCGACGAACTCGACCGCATGCGGCCGGTGCACCATCGCGATCACCTTGGCGCCCAGGGCCTTTGCCACCTGGATCGCGGCCGTGCCGACGCCCCCGGCCGAGCCGAGCACCAGCACCGTCTCACCGGGCCGTAACGCGCCGCGTTTGGCCAGCGCGAAATACATCGTCTGGTAGTTGCCCAGCAGCGCAACGGCTTGCGCGTCGTCCAACTCGTCGGGTGTCGCCCGGACGCTGTCGGGCGAGACCGCCACGCGTTCGGCCCAGCCGCCGAGCATCGACAGCGCGGTCACCCGCTGGCCGGGCTTGAATTCCGACTCATACGGCGCCGAACGCACCGTGCCGGCGACCTCCATGCCGGGGATGAACGGCGGCTCCAGTCGCAGCTGGTACTCACCGCGCAGCAGCAGCAGGTCGGGGAAGCTGACCCCGGCCGCACCGACGTCGACGACGACGGCATCGTCACCGCCGACGTCGTCGACATCGGTGTAGCTCAGTCCGGACGGGCCGGAAAGTTCGCGCGCGACAAGCGCTTTCATGCTGGTATCAGCCGAGGCTGAAGGTGGCCCGCTGCGCCGCCGACAGGTCGGTGATCTCGCCCCACTTGGCGGCGATGTCGTCGACGGACGGCACGTCGGTGAACGTGATGCCCTCGTTCTGGAACAGCGCGGTGCGCTGCACCTTGCCGCCACCGACGATGAACACCGACGCGGTGTCGGGCAGTTCCTCGGTCATCAGGTAGGCCACCACCGGCGCCACGTATTCGGGCGTCAGCTTCTCGAAGACCTCCGGCGGCAGGATGTCCTGCGTCATCCGGGTCGCCGCGATCGGCGCGACCGCGTTGGTCTTGATGTTGTACTTCGCGCCCTCCTGGGCCAGCGTGTTGATCAGGCCGACGAGGCCGAGCTTGGCCGCGCCGTAGTTGGCCTGGCCGAAGTTGCCGAACAGCCCGCTGGTCGAGGTGGCCACCACCACGCGGCCGAAGTTGTTCTCGCGGAAGTGCGGCCACGCCGCGCGGATCACGTTGTAGCCGCCGTAGAGGTGGACCTTCAGGACGGCGTCCCAGTTGGCGAACTCCATCTTGTGGAAGGTGCCGTCGCGCAGGATGCCCGCGTTGGAGACCACACCGTCGACCTTGCCGAACTCGTCGATCGCGGTCTTGATGATGTTCTCTGCGCCTTCGGGTTCGGCGACGGAGTCGTAGTTCGCCACGGCGCGGCCGCCGGCGTCCTTGATCTCCTGGACGACCTGATCGGCCATCGCCGATCCGGCGCCGGTGCCGTCGCGCGCACCGCCGAGGTCGTTGACGACGACGCTGGCGCCCTCCTTGGCGAGGGTCAACGCATATTCGCGTCCGAGGCCGCCTCCGGCCCCGGTGACGACGACGACGCGGTCCTGCACTCCTGGCATGAGTTTCCTTTCCACATTCCGCGATTTCGGTGTAATTGGTTGCGCTGGCCGCCACCAACTACACCCGAATCGCTAAAACAGACGTTTGGCGAGCTTAAGGGCCTTCTCTGTATACGGGGGATAGATGAAGGCGCCGACGTCGGGTCGGGTCGGCTTGGTCATCACCGTCTTCTTGTGGCTGAACTGCTCGAAGCCGTACCGGCCGTGGTAGGCGCCCATGCCCGACGGGCCCACACCGCCGAACGGCAGCTTGTTGGTGGCGAAGTGGAACAGCAGATGGTTGACCACCATGCCGCCCGCCGAGACCTCCTTGATCACCCGTTCCCGGATGCTCTTGGTCTTGGTGAACAGGTAGGCCGCCAGCGGCTTGGGCCGCGAGTTGACGAAAGTGATTGCGTCGTCGAGCGATTGGACCGTCATCACCGGCAGGATCGGACCGAAGATCTCGTCGGTCATCAACGGTTCGGCCGGGTCCGGATCGACGACGACGGTCGGCTGGATGCAGATCTTCGACCCGTCCGAGCCGCCACCGATGACGACGTCACCCTTGGTCGCGGCCAACGCCGAGGTGAGCCGGTCGAAGTGCCGCTCGTTGACGATGCGCTTGCCGTCGGGGTTCTCGGACTCGAACGTCGTCACCGCTTCTTTGATCTTGTCGACGAGGCGGTCGCGGATCTTCACGTCGGCGAGCACGTAGTCCGGCGCGATGCAGATCTGCCCGGAGTTGATCAGCTTGGTCCAGGCGATGCGCTTGGCCGCGACGTCGACATCGGCGTCGGCGGACACGATCACCGGGCTCTTGCCGCCGAGTTCGAGGGTGACCGGCGTCAGGTGCGGGGCGGCGCCCTCGTACACCTTGCGGCCGATCTCGGTGCCGCCGGTGAAGCAGATGTGGTCGAAGCCCTGCGCGATCAACTCCTGGCTGACCGCGCCGTCGCCCTCGACCACCGCGATCGCGTCGTTGTCGAGGTAGCGCCGCACCAGTTCGGCCATCAGCGCCGACGACGCCGGGCACACCTCGGAGGGTTTGAGGACGACGGTGTTGCCCGCCGCGATGGCCGCGATCGCCGGGCCGAGCGTCAGCACGATCGGGAAGTTCCACGCGCCGATCACCAGCACGGTGCCGAACGGCTCGTATTCGATCCAGCCCCGGCCGGGCAGCTGCGACATCTCCAGCAGCCGGTAGCGGCGGCGGGTCCACTTCTTCAGGTTCTTCGCGGCGTCCTTGGCCTGACCCGCGGTGCTGGCGATGTCGGCCAGCCACGCCTCGAACCGGCTGCGCCCGAGATCCTGTTCCAGCGCAGCGGCGATGGCGTCCTCGTTCTCGGTGACGAGCCGCTCCATCGCCTCCAGCTGCTGCTTGCGCCAGGCCAGATCCTTGGTGCGGCCGGTCTTGAACGTCTCCCGCAGCCGGCGCACCACGGCGGGGATGTCATCGGTGGCGGACTGAGCCGGGGCGGCGAATTCTGTGGTCATGGTGGGTGTCCTTCCTGACCCGAGGAATACCCGATCCTAACCAACCGGTTGGGCCGCATAGTAGGCCCTCGCAGGTCACCCCTTACGGGCGACGACGAACGAGGAGAACCCGTCGTCGTCCGACAGTTCAGCCGGCAGCACCCAGCGCCCCAGCCGCCGCATCTCCTCCTGCGAGGTGACCGCGCTCGACCGCCAGCCGTGCGCGTCGAGCCACTCGGCGACGTCGGCGCGGTCGGGGTCGTTGTACATCAGCTCCGCGACGTCGACGGAGTCCTCGATGCCGAACTGCGCGCGGATGCGCTCGAACCGCTCGCGCATCTGCTCGCGCCGCTCGTCGGCCTGCACGCCCACCGTCTCCACCGACACCCGGCTGCCCGGCGCGCTGAGTTCGGTGACGAGCTCGAAGAGCCGGTCCTGCGCATCGGCGGGCAGATACATCAGCAGACCTTCGGCCAGCCACGCCGTCGGCACACCCGGATCAAACCCGGCCTCGCGCAACGCTTTCGGCCAGTCGAAACGCAGGTCGACGGCCACCTCGACCCGCCGCGCCGACGGCTGCGCGCCATGCTCGGCCAGCCGCGCGCTCTTGTACTCGAGCACCTTGGGCTGGTCGATCTCGTAGACCACCGTGCCCGCCGGCCACGCCAGGCGGTACGCGCGCGAGTCCAGACCCGCGGCGAGGATCACCACCTGGCGGATACCGGCCTCGGCCGCCTCGCGGAAGAACGCGTCGAAGAAATGGGTGCGCGCCGCCTGGTAGTTGCCCATGTGCTCGAAGATCGCGGCGACCTCGGGGTCGGTCTCGGCGACCTTCGCGCCGACCTGCGGGTCGAGCATGATGTCCCAGACGCCGCCGCCGGCGCCCGCCACCAGCACCTGCGCGAACGGGTCGCGGATCAGCGCGTCGTCCCGCTGCGTCTCGGCGGCCCGCGCGGCGGCGACCATCACGGCCGTCGAACCCACGCTGGTCGCGATGTCCCAGGTGTCATCGTCTGTGCGCAACGAACTCATCGCCGCCATGCTAGCTCAAAAACTTAGACGGCCTATTTTCCGCGGCGCGAAGGTCAGTCCTGCAGGCTCCACAGCTTGTTGGCCATCAGCAGTTCGAACTGCCGCACGACGGCCTTGAGTTCTTCGTGGGTGCCGACGAACCCGGCGTAGAAACCCATCCCCCACATCACCGCGACGAGCATCTCGACCAGCGAGTCGACCTCGGCGTCGGTGGACAACTCGCCGCGCTGGATCGCGTCGTTGACCGCCCACCCCACGAACTCACGGGAACTCTTCAGCGCGTCCTGATCGTCGCCGATCAACTCGGGGTGCCGCTGGGACTCCAGCACCGAGGTCACCAAAAACGCTGCGGCCGAACGGTCTTCGGCCTCGGCCTGCATCGCGGCGGTGAAGTAGGCCGACAGCCGGTTGAGCAGACTGGTCTCGCTCTGCGCGCGCGCCTTGCCGGCGTTGACCACCGCGGCGTTGGTTTGCTCGACAACTTCTCGCCAGAGCACATGCTTGCTTGCGAAATAGTGGTTGATCGCGGGACGCGTCAGATCGGCGCGGATCGCGATGGCCTGAAAAGTGGCAGCGTCGTATCCGAGTTCGCTGAAGACTTCGCGAGCGGCTTGGATGATGCGCTCTCGTGTCTCGGCGGCCTTCGCTGCGGGGGGACGACCGGGTCCTCTACTAGCCGTATGCGGCACGGTCAAATTGTGCCACACGTCACTTGCGTTAACAGACAGTGGTTGTCCGGGGCGCCCCGGGCATGTCGTTTCCGAGAATCGAGCCGCTATCTGGCGAATGGCAACCGGAAGAAATTCGACCGGTGAACAACTAGTGTCGCGTCTCATGGCCAGCGTCGTATCTCGGGAGTCTTATTTCGACACCGGGCTCGACATCCTGTCCGAGCGGGGCTACGGCGGGCTCAAGCTGGCGGCGGTGTGCCATCGGCTCGGCGTCACCACCGGATCCTTCTACCACTACTTCCCGAACTGGCCTGCCTACACCAAGGAACTGCTCGCGCACTGGACGCAGGTCCTCACCGTGCGGGTCATCGAGGGGGTGCGCGCCGAACCCGACCCGCGGCGTCGCATCGACGCGCTGATCATGACCGGCCTCGACCTGCCCCACGGCGCGGAAGCGGCGATCCGCGTCTGGAGTTCCCTCGATCCGCACGTGCACGCGGTGCAGGTGGCCGTCGACCAGCAGCGCTTCGACATCCTCTACGAGTCGGCCTTCGAGATCCTGCAGCACAAGCGCCAGGCCCAGCTGTTCGCGGGGTGGGCGGTGTACCTGTTCGTCGGCTACGAGCAGACCACGCTCACCCGCGATCCGACCGCGTTGCAATGGATCGCCAACCAGTTGATCGCGGCCCTGGACACCGGGGCGTTCGAGTCGGTCCCGGACGACCGGTAGCGCGGGCCGCGAGGTGACCGGCATCGCCGCCCGCACCTGGCGCCGTGCGGCGGACCGTATCCGGCAGCGCGACCCCGAACGCGACGCGCTGCGGCGCGCCCTCCGCGCGGCGATCGTGCTGCCGATCGCGGCGGCGGTCAGCTTCGCCGTGGGCGGCGGCTCGCAGACGCCGATGTTCACGATCTTCGGTTCGGTCGCGCTGCTGATCCTCGTCGACTTCCCGGGCAACCGCCCCGCGCGGGCGCTGGCCTACTGCGGGCTCGGCTTCAACGGCGCGCTGCTGATCACGCTGGGGACGCTGGTGTCCCCGTATCCCTGGGTGAGCGTGGCGGTGATGTTCGTGCTCGGGTTCGCCGTCACGTTCTCCGGTGTGCTCAGCGAGGTGGTCGCGGCCGGGCAACGCGCGACGCTGCTGACCTTCGTGCTGCCCGCCTGCACCCCGCCCGGGCCGATCCCCGACCGGCTGCTCGGGTGGCTGATCGCGCTGGCGGTGTGCGTGCCCGCCGCGCTGTTCCTGCTGGCGCCGCGCCACCACGACGAACTGCGCGGCGACGCGGCCCGCGTCTGCAACCGGTTGGCCGACTGCCTCGACGGCAAGGCCAGCGCGAGGGACGCGACGCGGGCGATGAACCAGCTCTGGGAGACGTTCCTCAACGCCGACTTCCGGCCGGTGGCGCTGACGGCGGGCAGCCGCGCGCTGGTGCGCGTCGTCGACGACCTCGGCTGGCTCGCGGACCGCATCACCGACGACACCGGTCGGTGGCTCGGTGACATGCGCGATCCACTGATCCGGGTGTTGCGGGACTGCGCCGCGGTGCTGCGCATTCCCGACGTCGCCCAACGCGCGGCCCGCAGCCGTGACCTCGACGACGCGCTCACCGGGTTGCGCGAGATCGCGCAGGGCCGCTACCGCGAGGACCTCCTCGAGATCCTGGGCTCGACCGACGACGCCGCTGCGGTCGGGGTGGGGCGAAACTTGTTGGGAAGACGGACTTTCTCGGCGACGGTCGGCGTCACGGGGCGCATCATCCGCAACGCCGCAGCCGCCGACGCGCGCCCGGTGTGGGCGCGCATCCTGGGGCGGGGGTTGCCGCGGACCGGCACCGCCGACTGGGTAATGCCGGAGACGACGGCCGTCGCGGTCATCACCCGCGGCTTTCTGGCGACCCGAGCCGTCGTGCTGCGCAACAGCGTTCGCACCGGACTCGGCCTGTCGATGGCCGTCGCAGTCACCCACCTGTTCCCGCTGCAGCACGGCTTCTGGGTGGTGCTGGGTGCGATGTCGGTGTTGCGCAGCAGCGCGCTGACCACCGGCACCCGCGTCGTGCGGGCGGTCGCGGGCACCGCGATCGGGTTCCTGCTCGGGGTGGTGCTCATCGAACTGCTCGGTGTCGACCCGGTCATCATGTGGATGCTGCTGCCGGTGGTGGCGTTCGGATCCGCGTTCGTGCCGGAGATCGCGTCGTTCATCGCCGGCCAGGCCGCGTTCACGATGATGGTGTTGATCATCTTCAACCTGATCGCGCCGACGGGGTGGAGCGTCGGGCTGATCCGCGTCGAGGACGTCGCCGTCGGCGCGCTCGTCGGCGTCATGACCTCGGTGCTGCTGTGGCCGCGCGGGGCGCGCACCCGGGTGTCGCGCGCCATCGACGACGCGTTCGCCGTCGGTGCGCATTTCCTGACCGCGGCCGTCCGGCGGGTTACCCGCGGCGCGTCCGAGAACGCCACCGATCAGGTGATCGCGCTGAGCCATGACGCGCTCGAGGCGTCGCGGACGGCCGACGACGCGGTGCGCCAGTTTCTTTCCGAGAGCGGCGGGGCTACCGACATCCGCGCGCCCGTGGTCCGTGCGGCCAACCGGGCGGTGCGGCTGCGGGCGGCCGCGGAGTTGATCGCCGACGTCATGCCACCCCCGCTGGGCGTGTACGAGCGCACTCGCCGGGTGCTCGAGACGCACGCCGACGCGATCTGCGCCAGAGCCACCGGTGCGTCCGCCGATGCGCCGGCGCCGATCAGCGACGACTTCGTGATGGCCCTGCGCGCCGAGGCGACCGACGACGATCTCGCGGTGCCCGCGGCGCTACCGCTGGTGACCGCCGCGGCGCACCTCGGCGCGCTCGAGCTGTTGTACCCGAAGGCCGTCAGGAGGCCGAAGGACGATGCGGCATGAGGGCGTTCGGCGGGATCGTGCCGAACCTGCCCGCCTGGTAGTCGTCGAACGCCTGCGCCACCTCGGTCTTGGTGTTCATCACGAACGGCCCGTACTGGAACACTGGTTCGCGGATCGGCCTGCCGCCGAGCAGCAGCACCTCCAGCGCCGGCCGGTTCGAGTCCTGATCCCGCTGCGCCGCAACGCTGATGCGGTCGCCCGGTCCCAGCACCGCGAGCTGACCCTGCTGGATCGGATGGTCGACCGGCCCGACCGATCCCCGGCCGGACAGCACGTACACCAGCGCGTTGAAGTCGCGGTTCCACGGGATGTCGAGCCGCGCGCCGGGCTGAATCGTCGCGTGCGCCATGGTGATCGGGGTGTGTGTCGCGCCCGGGCCAGTTCGCGCGTCGATGTCACCGGCGATCACGCGCAGCAGCGCACCGCCGTCCTCCGACGCCAGCAGCGTCACTTCGTTGCCTTCGATGGCCTGGTACCGCGGCGCGGCGAACTTGTCCTTGCGCGGCAGGTTCACCCACAGCTGGATGCCGTGGAAGACACCGCCGCTCTCGACGAGTTCGGCGGGCGGCGTCTCGATGTGCAGGATCCCGGAACCGGCGGTCATCCACTGGGTGGCGCCGTCGGTGATCAGCCCGCCGCCGCCGTGCGAGTCCTGATGCGCGAAGCGGCCGTCGATCATGTAGGTGACCGTCTCGAAGCCGCGGTGCGGATGCCAGTCGGTGCCCCTCGGCTCGCCGGGCTCGTATTCGATCTCGCCCATCTGGTCCATGTGGATGAACGGGTCGAGGTCGCGCGCGCTCACGCCGGCGAACGCGCGGACCACCGGGAAGCCCTCGCCCTCGTAGCCGCGGGGACCGGTGGTGATGGTGCGAACGGGTCGCTGCGTCTCCGCGGGCGTAGCGGCTGCGACGCGGGGCAGTGTCAGGGTGTCGGCGGTGATGGCAGGCATACCGGCAACAACCGGACTATGGTCCGGTAAATTCCCGGCGATGTCACCGCTCGCGGTTATCGTTCGTACATGCGTTCGAATACCGTTGTTGACGTACTCACCCGTATCGAGTCCATATATAAGGACGTGGCCGCACTGCGGCTGGACGGCCTGTCCCGGACGGAGCTCTACGCGCTGATCGAGCACCTCGACAAGCTCGATCAGCAGCTCGCGGCGCTCGACCAGAAGTTGTTCGGCCGGCTGCTCGCCGACACTGCCTCGTCGCCGCGGGACGTCGCGCGGCGACTGCGCATCTCGCCGGGCGAGGCGCAACGGCGGTTGGGTCGCGCCTCGTAGTCCGTCAGTCGGTCTTGGGCTTCAGCGTCCAGGCCGGGATCCAGTGGGTGACGGCCTTGCGGCGCGCGCCGTAGGCGATCGGGTAGGTGACCAGCCCCCACCAGTAGCCCTGCTCGCAGAGCCCCCAACAGGTCAGGCGGCCCTCGACGACGGCGTGCATCTGCAGGCCGGCGGGGTTGTAGCCGCCGGCGGCGTGAGGTTCGCGGGGAAACACCGCCGCGAGATCGACCAGCACCGTCACCGGTGGATCCACCCGGCGGAAGGCCTGCTGGGTGGGCTGACCGTTGTACCCGATGCCCTTCAGCTCGCCCACCGTTCGATCATACGTTCGATAGCCGGTTCAGCGACGCGGGAGCACGAACGCAAAGGGCCGCGCGAAGCCGACACCGGTCAACCGGGCCCGACGAATGCTGTCGATGTCGACGGTCCGCACCTGCCCCGAGGTCGGTTCGAAGCAGTCGAGCCGCGGCCCGTCGACCGCGACGATCAGCACCCAGTGCCGCGGGATCACCCGCCCGACGAGCATCGCGACCGGCCAGCCGTCGGCTACTGCGGACCGGACGTCGGCGAGCCTGTCGCGGCGGCCGCGGAAGAATCGCCATCGGTACCGCACGCCCAGCCGGCGGCTGTGCGCGTCGAAGGCACGGACCAGGCCGCGCGGCGTCGTCCCCAGCCGGCGCGGCCAGACCCGGTTGATGTCGGCGTGCACCCGCGCCTGCTCCGCGGCGCACCACGCCAGCCCGCCATCGCGGTCGTCGAGGTGGGTGCGGGCGTGCGGGTCGAGCAGAAGCCCGGCCACCACCGCGACCGTCGGGCCGCAGGTGACTCCGTCACGCTGGCGCAGGACCGGACCGCTGAGCTTCATCGCCTCCAGTGTCGCGCGCGCCACACCGCGACGGTCCAATTCGGTGCGCCGAACGTGGGCAATCGGTTGGCCCGCAGCACGACTCCTGCCAATCGCCAACCAATTTCTGCCACCGGAATTAAACCGTTGACCTGACGGTTTACAAGATCAGCTGCAGCTACGAACCGCGACACATGCCACGGCTCGGAACGAAACGCACACAAAAAGAGGGCTCGAAAATGAAGAAGTTCGGGATCGCTACCGTCGCCGCTAGCGCCTTGGCCGCCGGCCTCGTAGGCCTGGCCGCACCGGTTCAGGCCGCACCGTCCGGACCCGGAAACGCGCAGCAGACCATCAGCGAGCTGGAATCGCAGGGCTACCACGTGGTCGTCAACCGCATCGGAAACGCCCCGCTGGAGCAGGCGAGCGTTGTTTCGGTCCGCGAGGGACAGACGTACACCCAGACCGACACCCTGGGTACCGACAGCGACCTGTCCAAGCGCGTGCTGAACAAGACGGTCTACGTCGACGTGAAGTAACTCTCCCCCCCAAGACAGGCCCCCGCGATGCCCTCCCCCCTGGCATCCGGGGGCCTGTCGTTTCAGCGAACAAGTGTTTCGCTCGGCGTGCGGCCGGTTAATCCGTCAGGGTGGCCTTCGACATCTCGCCCACCGCGGCCCAGCACGACCTGGCGCAGCGCACCCACGAGTTCGCTGTCGACGTCGTGCGCCCGGTGGCTCTCGAATACGACCAGCGTCAGGAATTTCCGTGGCCGGTGCTCGAGGAGGCCGCGCAGCGCGGGTTCTACAGCCCGCTGTTCTACCGCGACCTGATCGGCGATCCGACCGGCTTGTCGCTGCCGATCTTCATGGAGGAGCTGTTCTGGGGTTGTGCGGGCATCGGGCTGGCGGTGGTGATGCCCGCGCTGGCACTGTCGGCCATCGGGCAGGCCGCCTCACCGGAACAGATGCTCGAATGGGAACCCGAATGTTTCGGTACGCCAGGCGATCTCAAGCTCGCCGCGCTGGCGATCTCAGAACCCGAAGGCGGCAGCGACGTCCGCAATCTGCGCACCCGCGCGCGGCGCGACGGTGACGACTGGATCATCGACGGCCACAAGATGTGGATCGGCAACGGCGGCATCGCCAACGTGCACGTCGTCAACGCCGTCGTCGACGAGGAACTCGGACACAAGGGCCAGGCGCTGTTCATCGTGCCCGGCGGCACACCGGGTCTGGAGATGGTGCGCAAGCTCGACAAGCTGGGCTGCCGCGCATCGCACACCGCGGAGCTGAAGTTCGACGGCGTCCGCGTGCCTGCGGCGAACCTGCTCGGCGGCCAGGACAAGCTCGACCACAAACTGGCCAAAGCGCGCGAAGCCGTCGAGGGCGGTCGGCACTCCGGCTCGGCGACGCTGGGCACCTTCGAGCAGACACGGCCGATGGTTGCCGCGCAGGCGCTCGGAATAGCCCGGGCGGCATTGGAATACGCGACCGAGTACGCGAACCGGCGCGAGGCGTTCGGCGCGCCGATCATCGACAACCAGGGCATCTCGTTCCCGCTCGCCGAGCTCGCCACGGCACTCGACGGCGCGCGGCTGCTGACGTGGCGCGCCTCGTGGATGGCCGCCAGCGGTGTGCCGTTCGAGCGCGGGGAAGGCTCGATGTCGAAGCTCGCCGCCAGCGAGGTCGCCGTGCGCACCACCGAACGCGCCATCCAGACCATGGGCGGGTGGGGTTACATCAAGGACCATCCCGTCGAGAAGTGGTACCGCGACGCCAAGCTGTACACGATCTTCGAGGGCACCAGTGAGATCCAGCGCGTCGTGATCTCGAATGCGCTCGGAGCCGCCGACGGCAAGCCGCCGCTGCACTTCGATCTGGAACCGACCGGCGGCCCGATCAACCGGACCTTCGGTCGCGCCACCCCGCTGCGGGGCCGCGCCGCCGATGCCGCGCTTTCGGCCAAAGATCGCGTGCCCGCGCCGATAATGCGGTTGGCGATGAATGTTCTGCGTCCGCCCCGCAAGTGAGAGGGGGCCGCGATGGCCGTCCGGATGATGGAGCTGTTCCACGGGAGCCTGGATGCGCTCCGGTACGAACCGACCGCCAAACGCATCCGGGTGTGCCGCTCCGGTGAACTCGTCGCCGACACCCAGGACGCGGTCCTGGTGTGGGAGCCGCGGCGCATCGTGCCGTCTTATGCGGTGCCGATCACGGCCATCTCGGCGCATCTGGTGCCGGCCGGAGCCGAGTCCGGAGACGACGACACCGACCGGCCCGGCCGCGACCATGCGCTGCTCGACCCGTCCGTTCCGTTCGGCAACCACACGTGCGCGGGCACCGAGTTCGACGTGATCGCCGGTGAGGACACCGCCGGGGCGGGTGCGTTCCGGCCTGATGACCCCGACCTCGCCGACTATGTGGTGCTCGACTTCGACTCCTTCGAATGGCGCGAGGAGGAGGAGCCGATCACCAGCCACCCGCGCGACCCGTTCAAGCGCATCGACGTCCTCGCCAGCAGCCGGACCGTGCGCGTCGAGTTCGAGGGCACGCTGCTGGCCGAATCGTCGCGGCCCAAGCTGCTTTTCGAGACGATGCTGCCGGTGCGGTTCTACCTGCCCCGCGACGACGTCGCGGTCCGGTTGCAGCACAGCGACACGGTCACCTACTGCGCCTACAAAGGGCGGGCGTCGTACTTCTCGGTGCCCGACGGCCCGCGCGACATCGCATGGACCTATCACGATCCGCTGCACGACGGCGAACTGGTTCGCGACCGCATCTGTTTCTTCGACGAGCGGGTGGACGTGACCGTCGACGGTGTACGCCGCGACCGGCCGTCGACGCCGTGGAGTTAGAACCGGATGTTGCGCAACATGTCGTAGACGCTGGCGATCCACAGCAGCAGCGGGATCACCGCCGCGATCGCCGCCCCGTCGAGCAGTTCGAGGATCCGCTTGGTCACCGGCGACACCCGCCGCACGCCTGACGTCGCCCCGATCACGATCAGCGCGACGACACCGAGCCCGAGATAACCGGCGAGCACCAGCCACGCGGAGTCCGGATACCACAGGCACAACCGGATCATCACCCCCGACGGGATGACGACCACCGCCGCCAACAGCGCCCAGGCGCACCACCGTTCGGCGTACAGCCGCGACCGAAACGCGCAGATCGCGGTGATCAGGCCGGCGACGATCATGCTGTGGGTGAAGAAGTGGCCTTGCACCACAACGGCGATCGCGCCGACAGACAGCACGGACGCGCCCGCGGTGACGAACCCGATCAGCAGCCGCTTGGCCAGCTCGCTGCGTTCGTGCAGGCGCGCCGCCGAGTCCGGCACCGAGTCGATGATCGCCTGCCACGTCGGCGTCTCCTCGTCGGTGGCCGTGGTGGTCACCGGATCGAGCAGTTCGTCGTTGGCCACCGTCTCGCCGGGTGCGGGGATGGGCGGCAACGCGATTCGGGCGACGGCGACCGTCAGTTTCGCGGCGTTCGTGACGATGATCAGACCGAACGCGATCGCCCCGGCGGGCACCCAGTACTGCCAGCCGTAGCCGTAGGCGACGGCCGCGGCGGTCAACGCGATCGCGGCGACCGCGAAGAACGCCGCCAGTTCGGCCCGCCGTCGCGGCCCGCCGCGCGTCGCCAACGTCAACAGCAGCACCACCGCGCCCGCGCCGGCGATCTGCGGTGCGCCCAGCGAGTCGACGCCCCGCGGCAGCGGCACGGCCAAGGCGACCGCGCCTGCCAGCGTCGGCACCGACGAGGCCAACAGGCTCTCCGCCAGGTCCAGGTTCTCGTAGCGGTTGGTGGCCAGCATGCTGCCGCCGAGCAGGCCCAGGCCCACCACGGCCAGCGCCACCGCCCACCACCACTGGTGACCTGCCCGGCTCCAGCCGATCAGCGTCATCACCGTCACGAGCAGCGCGACCGCCGGGATGGCAAGGCCGACAAAACGATTCAGCGCGGAGCGGTCGAATTCCGGCGATTCGTCGAGGACCGCGATCGCGTCGATCACGTCCTCGACCAACGGCCGGTACCGCTCGGTGCGGCTCACCGACACCAGGGTCAGCAGGGAGCCGTCGACCACCCCGGCGTCATCGAGCGACTCGGTGCCCTTCAGCGGCGGTGCGCCCGGCCGGGCGAACGCCCAGACGCCCTGCGCGCCGAAGTCGAACCCGGACAACACCTCTTTCGGGGTGTCTTCGAGCAGATCGGCCAGCACCGACACCGTCTCGTCGATGTAGCCCTCGATCGGTGCCGCCGCGGGCAGCACCAGGTCGGTCATCCGCCTGCCGGTCAGGATGGTGACCCGGGTGGTCGCCGGCCGGCCGGGCGTGACGCTCGATGTCGATGCTGCAGCGGCGGTGGATGTCAACGCCGTTCGAGCCTGTCGAAGTCGTCGGACAACGCCGCAGCCAATTCGACGATCCTGCGGTGGAACGTCTTGCCCAGCAGATCCAGTTGGATCTCGGTGCCCGCCGCGATGTGCTTGTCGAACGGCAGCACCACGACCCGGCCGGGCGCGACGTGCCGCTCGAACTGGGCGACCAGATCGTCGACGTCGATATTCGGCTTGCCGGGCACGACGTGGTTGATCACCACACAGGACCGGCCGAGCAGGTCCTGGTATCCGTTCTGGCGCAACCAGTCCATGGTCAACGCCGCCTGGCGGGCCCCGTCGATCGAGGCGCTGGCGACGATCACCAGACCCGACACCGTCGACAGCACACCGCGCGCCGCCGGCTGGAACAGCCCGGCGCCGCAGTCGGCGAGCACGAGGTTGTAGTAGCGCGACACGATGTTGGTCACGCCCTTCCAGTCCTCGTCGTTGAACTCGCGACGCGCGCCGCTGTAGTCCTCCGAGGACAGCACCTCGAGGTTCGCGGCGTTCATGCTCGTGTAGGCGCGAATGTCGTTGTAGCGCGCCAGTTCTTTGTCGGAGAGCAGGTCGGCGATCGTCGCGGCGGACTGGCGGCCCGCGCGGTCGGCGAGGTTGCCGCCGTCGGGATCGGCGTCGACCGCCAGGATCCGGTCGCCGCGCACCTTGCTCAGCGCCGATCCGAGCGCGACCGTCACCGCGGTCTTGCCGACGCCACCCTTGAGACCGAAGATCCCGATCTGATACGAGTCGCGGGCGTTGCGGCGGATCCGGGTGTGCAGCTCCATCTCGTAGAGCTCGTCGGGCGACAGGCCCAGATTGATCCGCGTCAGCAGGTACAGCAGATGACGCCAGCCGCGCTGCGACGGCATCTTCACCGCGGACTTGACCCCGACGTGCGACAGCGCGTCGATGGCGCGGTGGTTGCCGATGGTCGCCGCCGAGGTCGGTGCGGGCGGGCCCGCGCGGAACGTGCCGTTGACGTCGGCCTGCGAATCCGCGAAGTGGCTCGGCGCGGGTGCCGGTGCCGGGCGCGCCGCGGGCGCGGGTGCCGGGCGCGCCTGCTCGAAGCGGGCGCCGGCCGGGCCGGCGGCCTTCGGCGTGCGCATCATCGAATTCGGTTGCCGCTGCGGCGCTGTGGACCGCGCGGGGGGCATCTGGGTGGTGACCTCGGTTTCGCGCGGCGGCGGTGCCGCGGCGGCCTTGGTCTGGCCGGTGGCTGCCGGCGGTGTGCCTCCGATGGGCATCGGCGGCGGGGTCACCTCGTTGCGTCCCGGGCCGCCGGTGGGTGCGGCCGAGCCCTGCGGCGCGGCGTCGCGGTCCGCTCCGTCTTCGGCGGTCTGCACAGGATCGCCCGCGGAGTGGAAGAGCCGGTCATAGTCGGCCGACATGAGTACCTCTCATCATCAAACACAAGGGACGCGCGGTGGGCGGGTGCCCGATGGTCGACCCGCCCACCTGCGCACACCGTCGTGTTATGCGAACATCCCGGTCACGCCGGCTTCGGTCTGAGCCATCGTCGCACCGGCTTCACTGATCGTCTGCGCCAGGTTCTGCAGGGCCGAGTTGAGTTCGGCAGACGTGCTGTCCCAGCGCATCTGCACGGCCTGGTAGGCCTCCGAGCCGCTGCCGCCCCACACCGAGGCCAGCGCGGCGAGCGACGCCTTGCCCTCGTCGAGCAGGCCGGCGGTGGTGCCGACAGCACCCTGGATCTCGCTGGCGCCGCCTTCGATTCCGGCGAAATTCCATACCTGTTCAGTCATGTTGTGGTCTCCGTTTCGTGGTTGAAGTCAGGTTCAGAGGTTGATGTTCATCGTGGACTGCAGCGTGCCTGCGGCGTCCTCATCCGACGCGGTGTACTGGATGCCGGAGGTGTGGATGTTGGCCGAGATGTCGTTCAACTCCTGGATCTGACGAGCCGCGGCCTCGTGGTAGCGAACCAGCGCGGCCTGCGCCGCCGTGCCGGCCTGGCCGACCATCTGGGCCGCCAGGGTGCCCGCGGTCGACTCGACATGCGAGATGACGCCCTTGAGCTCTCCGGAGATCCGCTCGAAATTCGCTGCCTCCTTGGCGAGGACAGCGGCATCGGTATTCAAAGCTGCCATGCTGGATACTCTTTCTTTCTTTGCGTGTCCTCACCACATCGGTGAAATGGCGAGTCTTTCCGGCCGGGTGACCGGGAAGTCTTGGGTGGGCGGATTCGGTCGACTACCAGTCGTCCTCGTCGTCTTCGCCCAGGTCTTGCGGCAACACCCCCGGTGCCTTCAGACCTTGTTTGGAACCGCCGCTGGTACCGCGCTGCCCCAGTCCGCTCATCGGTGCCGCGCCGCCACCGGCGCCGACCGGTGCCAGGCCGCCGCCGCTGCCGCCCGCGGCCGCACCGGCCATCGCGACCTTGTCGGTGCTCCCGATCAGGTTGGCCATCAACGGGGTTCGCGACATCGTGCCGCCCGCACCGGGCAGTGAGGCGGCACGCACCAGGCCGGCACCCGACGTCGCGCCCGAACCGCCGGCCAGCGGGTGGTTCGACAGCGGGCTGGCGCCGATGAGTCCCATCTGCGCCTTGTCGGAACCGAGCGAACCCATCTGGCTGAACATCGAGGTCACCTGCTGCAGCGGCTGGGTCAGCTGCTGCATCGGCTGCATCACCATCTGCGACGCCTGCTGCGGTAACTGCCCCAACGTCGACCCCAGCTGCGAGGCCATCTGCATCCCCATCTGCATGCCCTGCTGGGCCTGCTCCTGCGGACCGAGCTGCTGGGCGTTCTGGGTGCGCTGGGTCTGGTTCTCGGCGTGCACGGCCATCTGGTTGGTCTGCGAGACCATCCGGCCGGTCATCAGGCCCGCGGACTCGACCGTGGCCTGCGCGCCGACGTGCGCGATCGCGGCGTTGCGCAACGCCGCGGCCGGCGCACCGGCTGCCGCCTGCCCAAGGGCCGCGCCCACCGCGCTCTCCCCGACGCCGGGGATCACGATCGGCTTCATCGGCATGATCGGCTCGAACAGGAGGTTCAGCGCGGTCTCGGCCTGGTACAGATCCATCGCACCGGCCGCCTGGTTCCACATCCGCACGAAGTAGTCGAACTCGTTGACGCCGATCGGCACCGTGTTGATGCCCAGGAAGTTGGTGGCTTCCAGCACGGCGTGCGTGATGTGGTTCTGCTCGATCTCGGGTATCGGCGGGGTGGTGGCCATCGCGAGGCTGTAGGAGTTCGCCTGCGCGGTCGCCTGCATCGCCCGCTTCTGCGCCTGCGCCGCCACGGTCCGCAGCCACATGACCATCGGCATGATCGACGCCACGGCCCGCTCGGCGCCCGCGCCGCTCCACGCCGACGTCAAGGCAGCGAGACTCCCGGCCAGTTCGTCGGCCTGAGTCTCCAGGAGAATCGCCAGACCTTCCCACCCTCCGGCGGCCTGCAGCATCGGCGCCGGTCCGGCGCCGGCCATCAGCCGGGCGGTGTTCAACTCTGGCGGCATCCCGTGCCAGAACATCGTGGACTACTTCCTGTGGCGTTGCGTAGATCCGGTCAGCGTCAGAAGTTCGCGGCGTTCGCGCTGTCGACCGCGGCGTAGATGCCCGCGATCTCCATGACGGCGGCTCCCGCGCGCGCCATCTCCTCCTGGGCGAAGGTGTTCATCGCCAGGGTCTCCACACCCTCGGCGGCGAACGCCAGCGCCGCCTGGGCCGACACCTCGTCGGCGCCCGCGGGCACCAGCGCGGTCACCGCGGCGGCGGCCGTCGTGCCCCCCGCCAGACCCCGCGCGCCGTTTGCAACAACTTGCCCGCCGATGCCCACGGCGGTCGGATTGTGCTCCAACGGTTGCATAGCATTCACTCCTCAAATGCAGAGATAACCAAGGTTATGGACTTGTGCACCGCATCGCGTGCGGTTGCCCGAAGCTAGGAATCGTCCCCCGACCCCTTTGCTGTCGACGCGTTATGAAGTTTGCTGACGCGTCCGGTTAATATCTTAACCGCGCTCAGAGAGTGCTGGCTGCACTTCTTCTTCCGGTGGATCCACATAGGCCGCCTGAATGACCTCTTTTCCGTCCGGTGAGACGAGAAACGCCTGGCCAGGAGGCCGACGCTTGAGCTTGATCTCGCTGGACGGAAATTCTTGTTTTTCTCCGGAAAGAAACATCGTGGGCGACCCGGCGCCGTAGGCGGCGCCGACGAACTTGTCCATGGTGGCCCGGTGGGCTTGGCTCATCTGGCACGTCACGATGAGGTGCAGGCCGATGTCGGCGGCCGCGGGCAACAGCGGGAACAGCGGCGCCATCGGCGGGACGATCCCGCTGGCGGCCACGATCATGTGCCAGTCGTCGACGAGCAGGACCACGTCGGGTCCGCGCCACCAGGACCGCGCCCGAAGTTGCGCGGTCGTCAAATCCGGTGGGGGCAGCCGCTTCTGCAGGTTGAACGCCAGCGCCTTGATCGCCTCTTCGAGGGTCGCGTTGTTGCGGTTGATCGCGCCGGCGTCGAGCAGATGGCTGTCGGGCACCGCGTCGAGCAGGCCCGACCGGTAGTCGGCCAGCATGAAGCGCACCTGCGCCGGGCTGTTGCGCGTGCAGATCGCCTGCGCGACAGCGTGCGCGATGCGCGTCTTGCCGGACTTGGGCGCCCCGAAGATCAGCAGATGCGGCGTGGTGTGCATCTGGTTGTAGGCCACGCCCATATCGGATTCGCGCAGCCCCAGCGGCACCGTCCAGCGGGTGCGGTAGTCGGCGTCCGGGCCGGGCGGGTTCGGGTCGAGGTCGTGCAGGTAGATGCGCTCGGGCAAGACGCGGACCTTCGGCGCCTGGTCGGTGTGCTGGGCGCTGACTATCGCCACCGCCTCCGACATCGCGGCCACGAGGTTCTCGGCGCTGTGCACACCGTCGAGCCGCGGCACCCCCATCATCAGGTGGTGCTTTTCCATCGACACCGCCCGCCCCGGCCGGTTGGCCGGGATCTCGCGGGTGATGCGGTCGACCTGGGTCTCGTTGACATCGCCGAGCCGGAACTCGACCTTGGTGCCGAGATAGTCGCGCACGCGGGACTTGAGCTCGGTCCAACGCGGCGTCGAGATGACGGTGTGCACACCGAACTGCAGACCCTGGCCTGCGAGATCCTGCACCACGGGCTCGAGGTCACCGAACTCGGCGACGAACGCCGGCCACCCGTCGATCACCAGAAACACGTCGCCGAACGGGTCGGCGGCCAGCGCGTGGTTCGGGTCGTCACGCATCTGCCGGTACGCCGACATCGAACCGACCCGGTACTGCTTGAACATCGCTTCGCGTTGACGCAGAACAGCTTTCATCTCGGCCACGATGCGGTTGACGCGGTCCGGTTCGGAGCGGGTGGCGACACCGCCGACGTGCGGCAGGTCTTCGAGGTAGATCAGGCCACCGCCGCCGAGGTCCACGCAGTAGAACTGCACCTGCCGCGGGGTGTGCGACGCCGCGGCCGACAGGATCATCGTCTGCAGGAACGTCGACTTGCCGGTCTGCGGGGCCCCGCCGACCGCGATGTTGCCGCTGGCCGAGGACACGTCGATGCCCCAGACTTCTTGGCGGTGTCTGCGCGGCTCGTCCATGATGCCGAGCCCGAACCGCAGTGGCCGACGGTCCCGGTCGCGGGCGATCAGCTCGTCGACCGGTGTCGGATCGGCCAACGGCGGCAACCACATTCGGTACGCGCGGATCTCACCGGTGGTCAGCTGGTCGAGGACGACCTCGCGCAGTACCCGCTGTTCGGACTCGATGCTCACGCTAGTTCACCCCCGACGTGTCGAAGATCGGCGCGGCGGTGAACTCGTGGATCCGCAACCGGGCCTGGCCGTTGGTCTTCGGCTTGACCTCGCCGTTCTCCTGCACCTGTTCGGTCGGCACGTAGTTCACGCCCGTGTAGACGCTGTGGAACTTGACCGGGTCCTCCATGCCGACGCGCAGGAAGCCGACGCCGCTTTCCTTGTTGGTGATGTACTGCGCCTCGGGCGTGCCGATCACCGCCTTGGACTCCGCCGAGCTCGTGGTCCGCAGCGCGATCCGGTAGGTGAGGTTGGGCTCGAGCTTGTCGATGCGCACCCCGCCGGTGTTCAGCGACTGGGTGGCCAGCAGCAGGTGCACGCGCAGCGACCTGCCCACGCGGCAGATCCGGTCGAACAGTCCGATGAAGTCGGGATGGTTCTGCAGCAGTTCGGCGAACTCGTCGACCACCACGAAAAGTGTTGGCAGCGGGGGAAGGTCGGCACCGCGTTCGCGGTGCTTCTCGTACTCCGCGACGCCGGACAGCGCGCCGGCCGCACCCACCTGCATGCCGGCCTGGCGCAGGATCGACTGCCTGCGGTCGAGCTCGCCGCTGAGCACCTCACCCATGCGGCTGACCAGCTCGGCTTCCTCTTCCATGTTGGTGACGACGGCCGCGGTGTGCGGCAGCTTCTCCATGCCCAGGAACGTCGAACCGCCCTTGAAGTCGGTGAGCAGCAGGTTGACCTGATCGGGGTGGTGGGTGGCGGCCAGCGACAGGATCAGCGTGCGCAGGAACTCGGATTTACCGGAACCCGTTGTGCCGATCAGCATCCCGTGCGGGCCGGCACCGAACTCGGCGCCCTCCTTGATGTCGAGGTACATGATGTCGCCGGTCTTGAGCTCGTGCCCGAACGGGATCCGCAGCCGGTCGCGGTCGGTGTCGCTGAACATCCGCCACCGCGCCGGGGTGACCTCCTCGATCGATTGCGCGCCGACCAGTTGGTGCCATTCGGTGGCCACCTTCTTCTGCACGCGCACGCTCTTGTCGATGATCGTGCCGGTGATGGACCAGCCGGCCAGCTTGCGGGCCACGCGGCAGGCCTGGTCGGGTGTCATCCGGTCGACCATCGAAGTGACAAGGCGGAACGGCTGATTGGGCAACCGGTCGTCGGCGGTGCCGTCGGCTGCCACCCGGATGCGGTACACCGAGCCGCGGTGGTTGCCGAGCGTGAGCACCGTGACGCCGGCCCGGCCGTCGACCGGGAAGCCGGCCCGCCCGCCGGTGAGGTCGACGACCACGACGTAGGGGCCGCCCGGGGCGCCGTCCGGGGTGTGCGGCCCGCGCGCGGTCAGGTCGCTGAGCCCGTCGGGCCGGGTGAACACCATCCGGGTGGGCCCGGCCGCGTCGGTGTCGGTCTGGTGCTGCACGTGCGGCAGCCACTTGAGCCAGGACCAGTTCGGGTCCTCCGGGTTGTCGGTCAGCACCCGGATCTGCAGCAGGTCCGGCGGATGGAACACCGCGAGGTGGCAGACCATCGCGGTCAGCAGGGCCGCCGCGCCGTCGGGGTCCCCGCCGATCGCGATCGTCGGGAACGACCGCAGCTGCACCAGTTTCGGGCAGTCGTGGATGAGCCCGTGCGTGCGCAGGAACTTCGTCACCCACATGTGGCTGACCGGCTCGAGGTGCGGCTGCGGCGCGCCCTGCGGCCCGGCCAGCTCACCGCCGACCGCGGGCTTGAGCAGCCGGTCCACGGCGGGTTCGGCGCCGAGCCCGATGCGGGTGGCGGCGTAGAAGTCGGCGTTGGTCTGCCGCGACCACTGCCGGTTGGTGCCGATGATCGACAGCAGGTCCTCCGGATGCGGCGCGTGATAGTTGAAGAACGTCACCTGCGCGGCCGCCGACGACGTCACCCGCGTCCGCAGCCCGGCCAGATAACGCAGGTATTCCTTTCGGTCCGCGTTGATCTCGGGCACGCGCTTGCCGCCGGGCCCACCGCCGGCCATGAAGCCGACCGTGGCCATCACCATCATCAGCGGCATCATCAGCATGTACGGCGAGAGCTGCCGGATGCCGGTGAAGATCATGATCGCGATCATCCCGAGCATGCCGCCGCCCATCACCCACGGCAGCGCCTTCTGGATGCCCGACGGCGGGATCTCGACCCCGAGATCCTCCGGTGGCGTGACGTTGATCTCGCCGGGGGTCAGCCGCGGTCCGCGCTTGATGATCGGGGTGAACTTCTTGGTGGTCATCCGCCGCCTCCCGTCTGGGCAGTCGCCGGCTGGGCCGCACCGTCCTCACCGACCTTGCGCGGGTTCGGGTTCGGCGGCAGCGTGTCGTGTTCGATCAGCGCCGCCTCTTTCGACAGCACCGGCCCGTCGACCAGCAGACCCACCACCTGCCACGGCGCGGTGGTCGGCCCGCTCAGCCCGAGCGTGTTGCCGGTGTCCTCGTTGGGCAGCCCGTAGCGCACGCCCTGCGGGTCGATGTAGTAGAGGCTCTCGCCGTAACGCGGGTCCGGTGACTGCAACCGGATGTACTGGCCGCCGTCGATGTATACCGTTGCGTCGCCGCCGATCTGGTTGATCCCGGTGCTCATCGCCGACGCGGGGATCGGCAGGTGCCGCCCGGCGATCACCGTGGTCTTCGGGTTCTGATCGCCCGGCTCGCGTTGCCACGCCCAGCACAGGCTGGGGGTGTCCTCGCGCAGCAGGATGTCGAGCGGCTTGTCGGGCAGCGGCGAGACGAACACCTGCTCGGGGATCTTGGCGACCACGCTCGCCTCCACCGACGGCGGGGTGATCAGGCCGTAGGAGTTGGTGGCGCGGATCGCGGCCGCGGTGGTGTCGTTGATCCGGGCGATCCCGTCGGGCAGCACCACGAAGTGCTGTTCGCCGTCTTCGGTGAGCGCCTTGAACACCGAGCTGATCACCAGATTCGGCGGCAGCCCAACGGTGTTGGGGGCGCCGGCGAGCGGGATGTCGGGCAGTCGCCACGGCCCGGCGTTGGGCAGCGCGTTGAACAGCCCCTCGGAGATCGGGGTCGCCCTGGCGGTCACCGGGATGCCGACCGCCGACGTGATCGCGCGGTTCGCCAGGTCGAGGTCGTGGCGGCCGGCGTCGGTGACCAACCAGGTGTCACCCTCGTAGGACACCAGCAGCCCCTCGTCCGGGCGCATCGGCCCGACCGATGCGTCCATCTGCAACGGCCGGATGATCGCCGCCGTCTCCAGGCTGGGCGCCACACTCTCCGGTTTGGTGACGGTGTCGCACAGCGTCCACTGCGAGGTGGGGGCGCCGACCGGGGTGGCGTAGGGCGCACCGGGGATACCGATGGGCTGGCCCTTGGGCATGCGGTTGAGTTCGTCGGACTTCACCGCGACCGGCGTGCCCGCGTTGCCCAGCACCAGCCGGGCCGAGGTCAGGTTGTAGACCGGGCGCAGCTGACCGGACCCGGGCAGCACGACATAGAGCTGGTTGGTGGTGCGGTCGACGAGAAGTGTGTCGCTGCCCCGCTTTCCGAGCGGTTTGAAGTAGGCGAGCAGGGCGGCGCCCAGGCAGATCAGCACCGCGATCACCACACCCGCCGACACGGCGCGGCTGTAGAACTGCAGCGGGTCGTCGAACATGCGGGTGTCCCGGCGCACGATCGCGTGCTCCACGCGCCGGAGCAGGAAGCGCCAACCGCTGACCTGCACCTTGGTGGTGAGCCGGAAACTCGCCATGCCGTTACTCGCCGATACTCAGACGTGCGTGCACCGCGGCGATCGCGGCGGCCATGTCGTCACCATTGATCTGGCTGAGCTGGTCGACGTCGAGGCTGTCGAAGTCCAGCGACCGGGCCAGGCGCATGTCGCGGTTCTGCTCGCCCGCCTCCACCAGTTGCCGCGCGTAGCGGCCGTTGCCCGCGATGTCCAGCGCCGGTTTGCCGTTCAGCGCCCGCTGGCTCAGCAGGCTCGCGGCCTCCAGCACCCGCTTGGCGGCGTCCTCGTCGAGAGCCGAATCGTTGGCTTTGGCAATCACTTTGGCGATCTCGACGATCTCGTCGGGTGAGTACGAGTCGAACTCGATGCGGGTCGCGAACCGGGACCGCAGGCCGTCGTTGGTCTCCAGCAGCCGGTCGATGTCGGCGCTGTAGCCGGCGATGATCACCACCAGCCGGTCGCGGTCGTTCTCCATCCGCGCCAGCAGCGTGTCCAGTGCCTCGGTGCCGAACGGGTCGGCGCGGCCGTCGCGTTCCTGCACCAGCGTGTAGGCCTCGTCGATGAACAGCACACCGCCGAGCGCACGGTCGATGGTGCGGCTGGTCTTGACCGCCGACTGGCCCTCGTATTCGGCGACGAAGTCCTTGCGGGAGGACTCCACCAGCTTCGGCTCGCTGATCACCCCGAGCCCGGCCAGGATGTTGGCGACGACGCGCGCGATCGTCGTCTTACCGGTGCCGGGCGGCCCGGCGAAGATCATGTGCTTGGAGGTCTGGGCGACCTTCATCCCGCGCGCGGCCCGGATCCTGGCCATCTGCGTGGCGGCGCGGTACGCCTCGATCTGCTCCTTGACCCGGGTCAACCCGATCTGGCGGTCCAGCTCGGCCTGCGCCTCGGCGAGCAACCGGTCGCGGCCCGACGTGTCGGCCTCGACGCTGCGCGGATCCCAGGGGTCCTTGCGGGCGGCAATCTTCTCCGCGGTCGTGGTCGTCATCCGGTACGACGGATCCCGCAGTGCCTGCGTGACTTTCGGTTCCGGGTGGGTGGCCTGCAACCACTCCAACAGGGCGACCGCCGCGTCTTCGTTGCCCTGGCTGCGCCGCGTCATCGCCAGGAACCAGGCGATCGCCGGCGCACAGGCCTCACCGGCGGGCGACGAGTTGGACTCGGTCAACCGCCGTTCGGCCTCGGTGAACAACCCGAGGTTGGCCGCCGCGACGCCGTGCGCCACACCCGCTGCGGCCGCCAGGAACTTGTCCGGCCAACCGCCCGCGCCGCGCACCTCGTCGATGACGTCGGTCCAGCGTTCGGCCGCACCGTAGACCACCGCCTTGACCCACGACACCAGGTGTTCGGCCCCGGCCGCCGGGACGTCGTCGAGGGCTTCCATCGCGTCGGCGTAGTTGCCGATGGCGGCCTCGTTGACCGCGAAGCCCATCGTGATCGCCAGCGGCGAGTTGATCGGATAGGTGATGTCGCCGAATTGCCCGCCGATCGGGATCCGCGCGTTGAGGCTGTTCATCGAGATCTCGGCGGACCCGGCGAGTTGGCCGAAGTTGGCGCGCGAGTACCACGCACGGAACAGCGTGACGCGGTCGGTGTCGCCGCAGCGGATGCGCCCGACCCAGGCGTCGCAGGCGGATTCGTCGAGATTGGTGATCTCGGTGAAGATCTCGAACGAGCGGGCCGGCGCGCTCGGCAGCATGCCGACCGCGCTTCCGAACAGGCTGGCGAGGTGCTCAGTCATGGTCACCCGCATATCTTGTCGCGAACACGCGGGCCCGTTCCTGCTGGGCCTGCTCGGGAGTGGGCAGGGCGAGATCACGGGTGAGGAAGTCGCGGGTCACCGCGTCGTCGTGCCCCTGTTCCCGCATCCCCTCCAGCATCACCGCGTACTGGGCGGATCTGGCGTCCTGGGCCGCGAGCCGGGCGATCAGGACGATCTCGGCGGCCAACTCGCGTTCCGACATCTCGCCCGCCTTCGCGGACAGTTCGATGTGTTTGACCCTGCCGTCCATGAACGCGCTCACCGTCACGGTGCCCGGCGGGTTGGTGACCGTGAAAATCGGTGTGGCGGCGTCGCTTTCGTCATCATCGGCCGCGTAGTCGTCGGCGTACGGGTCGAGCGCGTCGAGCACAGATTCGGTGTCGTGAGCGGGTTCGCCGACGAAGAAGTCGAGCGCGGCCATGTCGTCGCGCCCGTCGTCCGGTTCGTGGGAGGACATCTCACCCACCATGCGGTGCCGTCACCTCACATCAATTCCGGCCGGGATCGGAGGTGTCCGCCGCGCTGTGGTCGAACCACTTGCCCGACGGCAGGAACTCGATCAAACCGTCGAGCGCACGCTGGAGGTTCTCGGGGCTGCCCGGCAGGAAACTGCCGTACAACTCGCCGCTGACCTTGCGCGGAATTGACACGATCCGGCCGTGCCGGGAATCGAGCACGCCGGCGGCCACGTCGGCCTGGGTGAACGTGCCACCCGGGTGGCGTTCGATGGCGGTGATCTCCACCCAGCTCTGCGGTTCGGCGATGATGTCGGCGTACGCGCGCGCCGACGCCGGCGCCACGCCGTAGGCCGCGATCTGGTTAGCGTCCCGGCATTCGGCCAGTTTGCTCGCCACGCCGGTCAACGGCTCCACATCCGCGGCGGTGGCGGAGCCGAGCACAGTGGTCACCATTCCCGCCAGACCGACCTGCGGCGCCACCCGCTGCAGGACGAGCATGTCACCGTCACGTGCGGCAACGACATGGCGATCCCCCTTGCGACACACCGTGAAGCGGACCATCTTGCCACCGAGGTCGCGCCGCCACCAGCGGGCTTCCAGCGTGCGATCGGCCCTGCTCAGGGTGTCGACCATTGCTGCGACCTCGGGGTGCGGTTCGCCGAACACGTCGAGCACGCCTTGGGCGGTGAGGTCGCGCGCGACCTGCTCCCACACCAGGTCGCGCAGGTCGGGCTGCGGGATGTTGAGCCGGATGCCGAGCGCGGTCGGGAACTCCGCCAGTCCGAGCCGGTCGGCGATCACCAGCATCCCGTCGATGGTGACCTCGACGCCGACGACGTCGTCGATGTGGGTGGCGTCCTGCCTCATGCCGGTCGCACCTGTGAGTCGAGGGCGCTGCCTTGGGCCTCGTCGGTCGAGCCGTAGCGTTTGGCGGCGTCGGTCAGCTTGTCGCGCAACGTGTCCGAGACGTTCGCCATCCTGTCGCCCGCGGAATGGCGGGACGAAAGGACGGCGTCGAGGGCGCTGGAGGTCGCCGAGGCGATGCTGCCGTGGGTGTTCTTGACCGCGGCGTCGACGCCTTCGGTGGCCACCGTCGCCGATCGGGTTTCGTGAGCCGCCCGCTCGTGCCGGACTGCCAGCTCGGACAGGTGCGCGGTGGTGACGCGGAGTTCTTCGCCGGACACGGTTCCTCGGCTCCTCACTTCTGGTCGTGTGGGGACGGCCTGACCGGGCGGGCGGCGGCTCGGCCCGCGTCCACGCTAACCGCCATCGGCGGGCGCGGGGGACCCGATTCGGGCGGCCTGCGCGACCGTTCGGCACCGCTCATCTGACATTGCCCGGCGTTTCTTTGCCACTGCGGGCGCGTGGCTGCCCATGACCCATCTTGATTGACCCCTTCGCCGAAAATCAGCGTACCAGCGGTCGGGTACCGGTCACGACATGAATTTGCGGACTCGTTCGAGCGGCGGACTGCAGTCGGTACCGGCGTCTCAGTTATTTCTCAGGAAGCCTGTCGCTGCATGTGGGGGCGTTTTGAGCAGTTGCTCAGCGAACCGCGTGACATGCCCCGATACCCTCGCGACGCGTGCCTCGGCTACCTCTCCACCATCGCCGCGCGCAGGCCCTCGCGTGGGTTGGGGCGGTCTGCTGCCCCACCCGGCGCCGCACGCTGCCGCCAGTGGTAATCGAGTTTGCTGGTGAGCTGACGAATGCCGGCCGGTCGGGTAGTTGATACTTGTGGAGGGGCCGACGCACGACATTCGGAGGAGAGCGCTGTGACCGACCGCGATGACGAATTGCGGAGAAAGCTCGGCTGGACCGGCCCCGAGGAGACCGACTTCGAACCGTCGTCCCGGGAGCCCGAGCCCACCCCTCCCCCGCGACCGCCGGCCCCGCCGCGGCCACCCGTCGAGTTTCCCGCGCCCGAGCCGCCCGCCGAGCCGTCCACCGCGTTCCGCGACACCCAGCCGTTCACCGAGGCGGACCGGGCGGTGGGCGGATTCCGGCCCCCGCAATCGCCCTACGGCCCGCCGCCGGGATCGGCGCGCGACACCGGCCCGCTGACCGCGGGCGGACGGCCGGATCCGGGCCCGTGGGGTCCGCAGCAGCCGGTCCGGCAACCGCCGCGTCCGCCGCAGCGCCCCGGTCCGCCGCCGCAGCCGGGGCAACCGCCGGTCGGGCAGTGGCCCGCCCCCGAACAGCGCCCGCCGGGTTCGTTCGCCGAGCGCATCCGCGCCGACGAACTCGTCCCGGCCCGCCGCGCGGCCCCCACCCGGGGCTGGCGGCTGGCCCTCTACCGCGCCAGCTTCGGGCTGATCAACGTCGGCCCCGGTCCCGAGGAGGTCCGCCAGGCCGAACTGGAGGCCCAGATCCGGTCCGGGCTGCGCGGCCACTACAAGGTCGGCGTGATGGGCAAGGGCGGGGTCGGTAAGACGACCGTGTCCGCCAGCGTCGGGTCGGTGTTCGCCGAACTGCGCCAGGACGACCGGGTGGTGGCGATCGACGCCGACACCGCCTTCGGCAAGCTCGGCAGCCGCGTCGACCCGCGGGCGCAGGGCTCCTACTGGGAGCTGGCGTCCGACCAGCACCTGGAAACGTTCGCCGATGTGCGCAGCCGGGTCGGCAACAACGCCGCCGGCCTGTTCGTCCTCGCCGGTGAGGGGACACCGGCACGGCGCCGGGTCCTCGATCCGGCGATCTACCGCGAGGCGACGTCGCGCCTGGACCGGCACTTCACGATCTCGATCATCGACTGCAGTTCGACGATGGACAGCCCGGTCACCCAGGAGGTGCTGCGCGACCTCGACGCGCTGATCGTGGTGTCGTCGCCGTGGGTCGACGGTGCCGCCGCCGCCGGCCAGACGCTGGATTGGCTGGCCGCGCGCGGCTTGACCTCGTTGCTCCAGCGGACCGTCATCGTGCTCAACGACTCCGACGGACACGCCGACAAGCGGACGAGATCGATTCTGGCGCAGCAGTTCTCGAGTCAGGGCCAGCGGGTCATCGAGGTTCCGTTCGACGGACATCTGCGGCCGGGCGGGGTCATCAGCGGAACGGCCGAGATGTCCACGGCGACGCGACGGCGCTTCCTCGAGATCGCCGCCGCGCTGGCCGAGCATTTCCCGACCCACGACGACCGCAGCCGCGACCGCTTCTGACCGCTAGGCGAACAACGCCAGGAACCCCTCGATCGCCTCGGCGACCGGTGCCGCGACCGGCTGCTCGGACTCGGCGGCCACCACGTCGTCCTCGGATATCCTGGCCGCCTCGGCGGTTTCACTGATCGTCAGGTTGGCGCTGCGGCGCGCCGCATACAGCCGCTGACCGAGGGTGGGCCGCGGTGAGCGTGCCGCCCGCAGCATCAGATCGTCGTAGCGGGTGCGGACCGCGCTCAGCGCTTTGATCAGCGCGGGCGTCACCTTGCTGATGCGCGCCGCCTGCGCGGCGACACCCTCCAACTGGCGAAGATCGGCGAGGATCGCGGTCACCTTCGCCGGGAAATCGGGGTGCTCGGTCGGCGGCAAGGCCGCGATCGCCGTGTCGAACGTGCCCGCGGCGGTGATCACCGCCTGCGCGATCAACGGCACGTCCTCGCCGGACGTCGGCGCAGGCGCCACCCGCGCGGGCCTGTCGACGGCGACCGGTTCCCCCCGCCGGAGTCGCGTGATCGCGCCCGGCGGCCACTGGAGAACCTCCTCGAGCTTTGCCCGGGTGCGTTCGCGCGGCCAGCTCCTGCCCTTCTCGAACGCGATCAGCGCGCCGGCGTTGATGATGCCGTCCGCGGCCAGGCGGCGCTGGCTGATGTTCAGTTCGCGACGTCGTGCGGCAGCCGCGGCGCCTGCGCGCGCCATCCCGGGATCCACAGGCTCCATCGACTCGGCGGTCGACTCGGGCTGGGTCATGGCGCGGCGGTCCCTAGGCGTCAGAGCGGTGAAGCGGCCCCGTAATCGTAGCGGTCGCGGGCATCGATGCTACGGCTTGGGTCCTCGCGCGCGTCAGTTCATAGTGGTCTGACGCTACGGTTGTTTGGGCTCGCCGCTACGGTTACGTCGCAGTTGTACCCTCCAGGCAGCTCGCGCCACCATTAACTGTTGCATTGCTACGGTTTGTGCGCTACGTTTTGCTGCATCCGCGGCGGACATGCCGCAGAGGCCAAGAGGAGAACCGCAATGAACACCACGGAGTGGGACGAAATCCCCGTCGGCGCCTGCACCCGCGACCCCGAACGGTGGACCACATCGGCCGACGAGGAAGCCAAGGCCATCTGCCGGGCGTGCCCGCGACGCTGGCTGTGCGCCCGCGAGGCCTGCGAACTGCCGCGCGCCGAGGGCCTGTGGGCGGGCATCTACGTCCCGGAGGCCGGCCGGGGCCGCACGTTTGCCCTGCGCCAGCTCAAGTCGCTGGCCGAGCGCAATGGTCACCCGGTGCGCGAGCGGCGGCTGTACGCGGAGTCCGCCTGAGCCGGAATAACCCGAACCTGTGCACGGTTGATCGATGCGACGGTGCCGGGCATGCCCCGGGCCCCAACCTCACAGTCGCTTCGAGCGACCACCCGCCGAGAGGCGCAGGCGGCACCGTCCTCAATCCACTACCAGGTGTCGACGAACCGGCGGTGCGCCGCGCCCGGCGCGTGTGCGCACGCCGCGGCCAACGTGTTGACGATGAATTCCCTGGTCTGCGCCGGGTCGATCACGTCGTCGATCTCGAAGAGCGCAGCGGCGTTGAGCGCCTTGGCGTTCTCCTGCGCAGCCGCGGTCGCCTGCCGTACCCGTTCCTCGCGCTCGGCGGCATCGGCGATCGCGTCGAGTTCCTTGCGCAGACCCAACCGCACGGCGCCCTCGAGCCCCATCGGCCCCAGGTGCGCACCCGGCCACGCCACCGTCAGCGCGGGTTCGTGCATGCTCCCGCCGACCATCGCCTGCGCGCCGAGCCCGTAGCCGCGGCGCAGCACGACCGCGACCAGCGGGACGTCGAGTGCCGCGCCGGCGACCAGCATCCGCGATGCCCGTCGTACCAGTGCCTCCGACTCGGCCGCCGGCCCGACCATGTAGCCGGGGCAGTCGACGAGCGAGATGACCGGTAGCCCGAAAGCGTTGCACAGCTGCAGGAATCGTGCCGCCTTGTCGGCGGCGCGCGCGGTGATCGCACCGGCCATCACCATCGTGTTGTTGGCGATCACGCCGACCGCTCGGCCGTCGATGCGGGCCAGCGCGGTCACCATCTCGGGCGCGAACCGCGGTCGCAGCATCGTTACCGAGCCGGTGTCGGCCAGGGTCTCGATGATCGGCTGCACCTGATACGCGCGACGCGCCCGCTCGGGAACCATTGTGCGCAAACGGTTCTGGTCGGCCACCGGGCCCGGTGCCGTCGCGCCCTGGAAATAGCCGAGCAGACGTTTGGTGACGGCGACCGCCTCGGCCTCGTCGGGCACCACGACGTCGACGACGCCGTTGGGCTCCTGCATGCTGATCGGGCCGACCTCGTCGGGCGGCACGTCGCCGAGGCCGCCGCCGGCGATCATCGCGGGCCCGCCCATGCCGATCGAGGTGTCCGCGGTGGCGACGATGAGGTCGGCGCAGCCCGCGATCACCGCGTTGCCCGCGAAACACCGGCCCCGGACCACCGCGATGCGCGGCACCAACCCGGACAGCGCCGCCCACAGTTTGAACGCGCGCGCGTCGAGCGCCGACACCACCGGATAGTCGGTGTCGCCCGGCCGCCCGCCGCCGCCCTCGGCGAAGAACACCGTCGGCAACCGCATCCGCTCGATCAACTCGAACAGCCGGTCCTTCTTGCGGTGCCCCAACGCGCCCTGCGTGCCGGCCAGCACCGTGTAGTCGTACGACAGCACCGCGCACGCGCTGGCGGCTTCCCCGAACAGGTCCCCGTTGATCCGCGCGGTGCCCGCGATGAGACCGTCGGCGGGGGTGCGGGCGATCAGGTCGGCGAGGTCGCGCCGGTGCCGCTGCGCCGCGATCGCGAAACGCCCGTACTCGACGAACGAGCCCTCGTCGACCAGGTCGGCCAGGTTCTCGCGGGCGGTCCTGGCGCCCGCGGCGTGCCGTTTGGCCACCGCGTCGGGGCGGCCGGCGTCCTCCGTCAGCGCGCGGCGGCGCAGCAACTCGGCGTGGTCGTCGCGCAGCGGCTCATCACCCACGGCGTCCGATGCTATCCGCCTGCCCGGCAGAGTTATCCACAAGCAGGCACGCAGAGACAGGCAAGTTGTCGGCCCGCGCGCTTAGCGTGCGGACATGACGAACTGGATAAACACCGTGAGCCGTGATCACGTCGAACTCGCAGTGCGGGGCCGCTTCACTCAGGCCAACCACGGCAAGGCCGCCATGCTGCGCAAGATGGCGCGCGGCGACTGGATCGCCTTCTATTCACCGCGCGTCGTCTACCCCGATGGGGAACCGCTGCAGGCGTTCACCGCGATCGGGCGCATCGCCGACGACGAGCCCTATCTCGATCCGATCGCCCCCGACGTCGAACGGTGGCGGCGCAACGTGGACTTCCTCGACTGCGTCGAAACCCCCATCCGCCCGCTCATCGAGCAGCTCGACTTCATCGAGGACAAGCAGCGGTGGGGCTTCAAGTTCCGGTTCGGCGTGTTCAAGGTCGACGACCACGACCTCGAGGTGATCCGCTCGGCGATGACCGGCTGATTTCGCGCCGCGGGCCTACGCTGGCCCCGTGAGCAACACCGATACGGCGCCGGCCGAAGTCACCTGCGCGCCATCGCCGTTCGCGGGCGTCCTGCATGCGCGGGAGGTGCCGCTCGGCGGGCCCCGCGCCATCCGGGTGCGACGGACACTGCCGCAGCGGCAGCGCTCGCTGATCGGGGCGTGGTGCTTCGCCGACCACTACGGTCCGCACGACGTTCGCGGCGGAGTCGGGATGGACGTCCCGCCGCATCCGCACACCGGACTGCAGACCGTGAGCTGGCTGTTCAGCGGCGAGGTCGAGCACCGCGACAGCGCGGGTGTGCACGCGCTGGTGCGCCCCGGCGAGCTGAACCTGATGACCGCCGGTGCCGGGATCTGCCACTCGGAGGTGTCGACGCCGGCGACCGACATCCTGCACGGCGTGCAACTGTGGGTGGCGCTGCCCGACGAGGCGCGGAACACCTCGCGCGACTTCGCGCACTACGTCCCGGTGCCGCGGTCGGTGGACGGGGCGACGCTGCGGGTGTTCCTCGGGCGTCTCGCCGGTGAGCAGTCCCCGGTCCACACGTTCACACCGCTGTTGGGTGCACAGGTCGACCTCGACCCCGGCGCATCGGTGACCTTCGACGTCGACCCCGCCTTCGAACACGGCGTGCTGCTCGACCACGGCGCGGTGCGGGTCGGCGCGGACACGCTCGACGTCGCCGACCTGTGGTTCCAGGCCGCCGGCAGCGACCGGCTCAGTTTGCACAACGACGGGCCCGACGCCGCGCGGGTCGTGTTGCTCGGCGGCCCGCCCTTCCCCGAACAGCTGCTGATGTGGTGGAACTTCGTCGGCCGCAGCCACGACGAGATCGCCGAGTATCGGCGCCAGTGGGAGGCCGGTGACGACCGGTTCGGCGCGGTGTCCGGTTATCGCGGCGCGGTCACCCGCCTGCCCGCCCCGCCCCTGCCGAAGGCGACGTTGCGTCCGCGGCCCCGCCCGGGGGTATAGAGACCACATGACCACCGACAAGACCGGAGCCCCGACCGAAGTCACCGCCGAGTCCAACCGCTACACCATCGCCGTGGACGGCCAGCAGGTCGGCCAGGCCGAGTTCGCCGACCGTGACGGGCAGCGAGTCTTCACCCATACCGAGGTGAACAGCGAATTCGAGGGCCGCGGACTGGCGACCATCCTGATCAGCGAAGCACTGCAGCAGACCCGCGACGCCGGCCTGCGCATCGTCCCTGTCTGCGAGATGGTCGCCTCGTACGTCGGCAAACACGACGAGTACGCCGACGCCGTCGATCCCGCGGACGCTGACGTCAAGCGCTGGCTGGCAGAAAGTTAGGTCCCGCTATCGTCGTCGCGGTGACTTCAGCGTCGACGGCGTTCTTCACCCCCGACGGGGACGCGTTCGTCCCCCACCCCATCGCGCAGGGACCGTGGGGCCAGACGATCAGCGGCAACTACGTCGGCGGACTGCTCGGCTACGTCCTCGAACGCGATGCCGGCGATCCCGACTTCCAACCGACCCGCCTGACCGTCGACCTGTTCCGGCCCGCCGCGCTCGCGCCCGTGCGGGTCGCCACGACCGTCGTCCGTGCGGGACGGCGCCTCAAGCTCGTCGACGCGCTGATGACCCAGGACGAGACCGTCGTCGCGCGCGCCACTGCGCTGTTCCTGCGCCGCGGCGAGCAGCCCACCGACCCGATCTTCTCCACGCCGGTCAACATGCCGCCGATCCCGCCGACGCCCGACCCGATTCCGCGCGGGCTGTCGACGCTGGTGTGGACCTACGGCCGCGAGGACCACACTCCGGGGCCGGGCGCCGGGCTCGCCGGCTGGCAGCACTCGGGACCTAAGCAGATCTGGGTGCGCGACGTCCGCCCGCTGGTCGCCGGCGCCGGCCTCACCCCGTTCAGCCGCGCCGCGATGGCCGGCGACATGGTCAGCTCGTTGACCCACTTCGGGCCCAGCGGCCTGCAGTTCATCAACGCCGACTACACGGTGACGCTGTCCCGGCTGCCCGACGGGCCCTACCTGGGGCTGACGGCGCTGACGCATTTCAGCCACGACGGCGTCGCCACCGGCACCGCGACCCTCGTCGATCAGCACGGTCCGATCGGTAGCGGCATCGCCAACGCCCTGGCCAACCCCGGGTTCAGCCCACCGCGGATGTAACGGCCTCGGGTGTAGCGGCCCGTTCGGCGCCGAGATCGACGTGAGGGTCGTGGATCGACGAGTTTCACAGCCCTGCTGTAGAACTCGCGAAACACCCCCGACACGAAGAACACCCCGCGGTTTCCCGCGGGGTGCTCTCGTGCCATCCGGAAAGTCAGCTGATGCCGACGACCTCCTGCGCGATGTCGGCCAGGCGCGTCTGCGCCGCCGAGATCAGCCGCTGGCGGTTCTTGTGCATCTCCTCGTAGGCGATGATCGTGCGGATGTCCGACGGCTCCTCGAGCTCCTTGACCGCGGCGATCGCGTCGGTCTGGTTGAGCTCGTCGTAACCGTCGATGGGCAGCTCGTCGGCGTCGACGACACCGCCCTCGGCGCGGGCCTTGTGCAGCGCGTCGGCCGCGTCACCTGCGCCCTCACGGCGGACGACCTTCTCCGCGCTGCGCAGCGCACCGTCACGCGAGGCGCCGAGCGCCTTGAGCGTGATCTCGCCGGCACGCTGAGCGCGCTCCCGCAGGTCCTCGACGGCGGGTCCGGTCGAGCGCAGCAGTTCGGCGAACCGCTCGACCGACTGCGCGGACCACTGGCCCGGCATGTTGATCAGCTTCACCGCGGTGCCCGCGGCGGCCTGCAGCGGGGTGCGCTGCAGCGCGGCCGGGCCGCCGAGCGCGTCCTCGGCCAGCACGGTGGTCAGCCAGCTCACGGTCGCGGAGTGGGCGGTGATCAGCCGGTCGGCCAGCGCCTGCACGTCGGGCTTCTTGTCCGCGACGGCCAGCGCCTTGATGTAGCGGGCGCGGTCGAGCAGCTGGTTCTCCAGGGCCAGGTCGCCCAGCAGGGCCTCGTCGAACGGCTGTGCCTGCTCGGTCAGCGCCTTGACCGCGGCGGCCGCGCGTCCCAGGAACGGGCCGACGGTGTCGGGGAAGCCGCCCAGATCGCGGATCGCCTGCTGAATCTCCTCGGCGCGGATGCGGCCGTTCTCGGCGTTCTCGGTCAGCTCACGGCGCACCGCTTCGGTGCGAGCCTGCGTGATCCGGGTCTCGGCGATCTGGATCTCGGTGTGGGTGAGGTCGAGAAGAGTGCGCAACTGCGCAATCAGCGTGTTGGTGGTAGTCATCGTGGAAATCGCCCCTTAAGCGTTGACGGATTCGGTCGGCGCTGGGGTGCACCTGCCTAGTTGGCTACCCGACCCGTGGGGGCACTCGAACGCGTCAGCGGTGTGAGATGGATCGCACTCAGCGCGGCTGCAGGGTGACCACGGGAATCTCCCGGTCGGCCCACGCCTGATAGGTGTCGAAGTCGGCGTACGCCTCGACGAGCTTCGGCCACAGCCGTGCCTTTTGCTCGGGTGACGCGGTCACCGCGCGTACCGGGCGGCGGTCCGAACCGATCTCGACGAACGCCTCCGGATTGGCCACCAGGTTGCGGTACCACTGCGGATCGGTGTCGCGGCCGCCCTGCGACGCCACCACGATGATGTCCTCGCCGTCGTGGATGTAGACCAGCGGCGAGACCAGCCGGCGGCCCGATTTACGGCCGATGTGTTCGAGCAGCAGCGTCGGCACCGGCTTCTTGAAGCCGGCCCCCACCCGCCACGTCGCGCCGATCTTGCCGCCGGAGCGCCGGTACACCCAGACGTGCGCCTTGCCGGCGTATTTCATGATCGTCGTGACGAACGGCGAGTTCAGTTGCTTGGGTTTGGCGTTCGGGTCCATGGGCTCAACCTAGATACTGGGCGGTGGTGCCGCCGACGGGCATCTCGGGCATGCCGAGCTTGCGGTGGTCCCAGCTGCGGGTCCGGCTGGGCACCACCCGCACGCAGATGCGGTTGTTCATCATCTGGTCGACGAACGGGCGCATCTCGTCGGTGTAGGGCCCGGTGTAGCGCTCCCACACGCTGATCCCTACGCGCAGAACGGTTTCCGGGTCGTCGACGATCTCGGCGGTGCCGTCGATCGACACGCCGCGCAGCGTGTCGTAGGTCAGCCCGTCCTCGATCATCACGGTGACGCGCGGGTCACGCCGAAGGTTGACCGCCTTCTGCGATTTGGCCTTCGTCTCGAACCAGATCTCGCCGTCGAGCACGGCGTACCACATGGCCACCAGGTGCGGCCGCCCGTCGGAGAGCACCGTCGCCAGCGTCGCGGTCCGACTGCGTTCAATGAAGTCGGCGATCTCGTCGCCGGACATGACGATCTTCGCGCGTTCGTTCTTGCCCACAATCCGATCTTGTCAGGTCGTCGACGGCGACACCGTCACCGGGATACCGTTCAGCGCGCCGTTGCCCGACGGTTCGTCGAGGAACGTCGGCGGCGACAGGACATTGGTGTTGACCCCCGGGGATGCGTTGGCCACCGACAGTCGCGTGCCGGGCTTGCCGTGGCCCCAGCCGTGCGGCATCGACACCACACCCGGCTTGATCGCGTCGGTCACCTCGACCGGCACGTCGATGCAGCCGCCCGCCGAGGCCACCGCCACGACGTCGCCGGTCGCGACGCCCCGCCGGGCCGCGTCGTCGGGATGCATCAGCAGCGTGCACCGGTCGCGGCCCTTCATCAACGGGCCCACGTTGTGCAGCCACGAGTTGTTCGACCGTAAGTGCCTGCGGCTCACCAGAACCAGCTCATCGGGTGCACGGTTCAGCCGCGCGGCGAGGCGGGGCACGTCGTCGAGCAGGTACTGCGGCGCGAGCCGGATCTTTTTGTCGGCGGTGCCGAGCACCTCCGGAATCCGCGGGACCATCGGCCCGAAGTTGACGCCGTTGGGCTGGGCCTTGAGCTTGTCGAGGGTCAGCCCGTCGGGGTGCTCGCCGTAACGGTCGCCGAACGGGCCCGTGCGCAGCGTGAGGTCGAGGATGCGCTCGGGCCCGCCGCGCGTGTAGTGCTTGCGCAGTTCGGCGCCGTCGAGGCCCTGCGTGAACGCCATGTAGTCGAAGAAGCCGTCGTCGATCGCCGCGACGTCGACGTCCTCGGCCGGGGTGCCCGTGCACAGGCCGGTGAGCCGGATCAGGATCTCCCACTCCTGCGGCCGGTCCGGATCCTCGGGTTCGAACACCGGTGCCGAGTAGTTCGCGATGCTGTTGATCGCGAAGTTGAGGATCAGGTCGTCGTGGTGTGGCTGCTCCAGCGGTGACGGTGCGGGCAGGATCACGTCGGCGTGCCTAGTGGTCTCGTTGAGCCACAGGTCGACGGCGATCATCGCGTCGAGCTTCGGCAGGGCCTCGTCGAGCAGGTGGCCGGCGGGTGTGGACAGCACCGGGTTGCCCGCGACGGTGATCAGCGCCTTGATCTGCCCCTCCCCCGGCGTCGCGATCTCCTCGGCCAGACACGAGACCGGAACCTGGCCGAGCACCTCCTTGGCGCCGCGCACGCGGGTGCGGAACCGGCCGAACTCCGGTGCGCCGTCCTCGAGACCTGGGATGGGCTGCACGGTCACCGACCACGCGGCGGCCAGCGGGAACATGGCGCCGCCGACGGTGTCGAAGTGCCCGGTGAGGATGTTGACGACGTCGACAAGCCAACTGGCCAGGCTGCCGAACTCCTGGTTGCACAACCCGATTCGGCCGTACACGACGGCACGTTGGGTGCCTGCCAATTCGCGGGCGAGCGCGCGGATGCGTTCGGCGTCGATGCCGGTGACGTCGGCGACCCGCTCTGGCGGCCAGTCCGCGGTCACCGCCCGCAGCCGGTCCAGCCCGTCGATGTGGGGCGCCAGGGCACCGAGGTCGACCAGGTCCTCGGCGAACAGCGTGTGCGAGACGGCCAGCAGCAGCGCCGCGTCGGTGCCGGGGGTGATCGGCAGCCATTCGTCGGCGCGGGCGGCGGTGGCGGTGCGGACCGGGTCCACGACGATCACCCTGCCGCGCTTGCGGATCGCGTCGATGATGCCCATCACGTCGGGTGCGGCCAGCAGCGAGCCCTGCGAGGCGGCGGGGTTGGCGCCCATCACGATCAGCAGGTCGGTGCGTTCGATGTCGGGCACCGGGAAGGTCCACCAGCCGCCGTACATGAGGTGCGACGACAGGTTCTTGGGCCACTGATCGACGGTTCCGGGTGAGTAGCTCAGCGGGATGCCCGACATGCCGAGCAGCACGCCGGTGTAGCGGCCGAGCGAGAACGAATGTGCGAGCGGGTTTCCGGTGTAGCAGGTGACCGCGCCGATGCCGTATCTCTCGATGACCGGGGCCAGCAGTTCGGTGCAGCGACGGAAGGCGGCGTCCCAGCTGACCTCGCGCCACTGCCCGTCGACCTTGATCAGCGGCCGGCGAATCCGGTCCGGGTCCTCATGCACCGCGCCCAGCGTGGCGCCCTTCGGGCAGATGTGGCCGCGGCTCCAGGTGTCGTCGCGGTTGCCCCGGATGCTGCTGACGCGGCCGCCGTCGACGTGAATCTCCAGCCCGCACATGGCTTCACATAAGGGGCAGGTGTACAGGTGGCGGCCGTCCTCGCCGACACCCGCCAATAGGTTCGTCTGCGCGAGCGTCACCGTCGCCGCCTCCCTTTGTCGCCCGCGAACGTGGGTTACCCGCACGCACTGCTCGCCGCAAACGTGCGGGTAACCCACGTTCGGCCCCGTTTTGTTGTGACAGACTGTAACGACAAATGCAGCGAGGGGGGTGGAAATGGCCGAGACCGCAGCGCCGCGCCGCCGACGGCAGGGTTCGCGCCGGGACCCGTCGATCGACGCCGACGTGCTGGCCGCCGCGCGACGCCTGCTGATCGAGCGCGGCTACGCCAACACCACGATCGACCTCATCGCGGCCACCGCGAACGTGAGCCGGCCCGCGGTGTATCGGCGGTGGCGGTCCAAGGCTCATCTCGTGCACGAGGCGCTGTTCCCCGACCTGGGCCAGGATCCGCCCGAAGACGACTTCGTCGCCGAGATCACCCGGCTGTGCCGCGGCGCGCTCGCGATGTACGCCGATCCCGCGGTGGCCGAGTCAATTCCCGGACTGCTCAACGACTTACGAGCCGACCGCGGTATGCGCCGGATGCTCAGCGACCGGTTGGAGGCGACGGCGCGAAGCCAACTGGGCGATCGGCTCACCGCCGCGGTGGACGCCGGCGTCGCGCGGCCGGACATCAGCGCCGACACCGTCATGGACGTCATCGCCGGCGGCGCCTGGTACGCGGTGTGTGTGCGGCGGGTCAAAGACGTCGACGCCGCAGCGGCCGAACTGTGTGCGCTGGTGCTGAACGGGGTGCTGATCAGCTCATCAGCATGATGTACTGCGCGGCCGTCATCTGCTGGGCGGCAAGCAGATTCGGCGCGCTGACCTCCATCGCATAGTTGTCCGCGGTACCGAGGCAGTAGAAGCTGCCGTCGTTCATGCCCAGGCACCGGCTGTTGGGCATGTTCGGCACCGCGTTGGCCGGCTTGGCGGTCGGCGAGACCTCGGCGAAGAAGTCCTCGACGATGCGCTTGGCGCCGTCGGCGTCGCGGGTCTCGTAGACGTTCGTGCCGCCCATCGAGACGGTGTCCATGCCGATGTCGGAGAACAACTTCGAGGTGCGCGCCGGGTCGGACTGGAAGTGCAGCGCGCCGCGCTGCTCGTAGGTGGCGTTCTTGGTGAACGACGCGTCCTGCCCCTCGATCGGCAGCGTCCGGGCCAGCAGCCCGGTCGGGTCGATCGAGATGTCGGTGAACTCGCTGGGGTCGGTGGCCCGGAAGTTGTCGATCTCCGGAGTCTGCAGCTCGATCGCCTTGACAATCAGCCCGGTCGCGGCCTCGACGCCCGCGGTGACCTGAGCCAACTGCATGAACACGTAGGGACCGTGCGCGGTGAACGACCGCACCGCGCCGAACGGCCCGCTGGCGCGATCGGTGCCGGTGTAGCTCGATGCGCGGGCTTCGGGATGGTTGGGTACGTCGAGCTTCTGCGGCGGCCCGTCGGCACTGGCCAATTGCAACGCGGTGTCGCCGAGGTCGGTGGCCGCCGCGGTGGCCGCGCCGTCGTCGGCGAAGCGCAGCACCGCGTTGAGCATCATCTTGCTGCCCTTTTCGATTCGGGCCGTGGCGAATCCGTTGACGAAGTTGTGCCTGCCGGCCGCGGCGGCGAAGTTCGCGGGCCCGATCAGCGCGAGCATGTCGGAGTGCGGAAGCACCATCGCGCCGAAACCGAACCAGCCCGACAGCGCCGGGTCGACCTCCCAGGGCCCGATGACGTGGTTGGCCATCCGCTGCGCCTCGATGATCACCCCACGCCGCGGGTCCCCCGCCGCGCCGAGCGGCTCGCGCGGCTCGGTCGGATAGCGGCCGGGGTCGAGCTGGTCGAAGTTCAGTGCGGGCGCCGACGGTCCACCGGTGCCCTTCACCGCCGTGCCCTCGACAGTCGAACCGCACGCCGCCGTCAGCAGCGCGACCGCAGAGATGAGCGCAAGAAGTCCGTGCCGCATGCCCAGAAAACCTACCCGGAGTCGGGCGCGGGACCGTCGAGGCGTGCCGAGCGTCCAGCCGCGGCCGGGGAATCGCACGCGGCTGCAGAGCGTTGCTAGAGGAGCGTCCGTCGCTGAATCATAGGTGTTCACGGCGCCAGGCGACGACCTGTGTCGTTTAGCGGAACGGAGTTAGATGTTCAGTCCCGTGGATTTCTGGAGCGTGGTGGATGACACCGGGAGACTGTTTCAGATAACGCGCGTCGAGCTCGGCGGCTTGGGAAGCGACCGATGGATCGGCGAAGTCCTCAACCGCTCGGGTTCTGTTGCGGACAGAGTCGCGTTTGCCTTCGACATCGAGCGCATGGGTGACTTCGTCCGGTACGTCACTGCCAGCTATTCGCGGGCCATGACGGAGGAGATGGAGAAGTTCAACGACCTGCGGAAGTATCTGGACGACCTCGATTGGGGCGACGACAGCGCGTGACGGCGGTCAGATTCCCAGCCGCCCCGACAGTTTGGTGAGCCGCTCGAGACTCGCCCCGTCGAGGCCGGTGAGCCGGACGGTCTTGCCGCGCGCCTCGTACTTCTGTCTGATCGCGTCGAGTGTCGCCACCGAGGACGCGTCCCAGACGTCGGTGCGCGACAGGTCGATCACCACCTCGTCCGGATCGTTCGCGTAGTCGAACTGGTGGATGAGGTCGTTGCTGGAGGCGAAGAATAACTCGCCGCGCACCCGGTAGGTCCGGGTGTCCGACGCCGAGTCGGATTCGACGATCGTCATGTGCGCCACCCGTCGCGCGAAGCCGACCATCGCCGCCAGCACGCCCAGACCCACGCCGATGGCGAGGTTGCCGGTCGCGACGGTGCCGATGACCGTCACCACCATGACGGCGGTTTCGCTGCGCGGCATGACTTTCAGCGTGCGCGGCGCGATGCTGTGCCAGTCCAGGGTCGCCACCGAGACCACGATCATGACCGCCACCAGAGCGGCCATGGGGATCATCCCGACGACGGGTCCGAGCGCCACGACGAGCACGAGGATGAACACCCCGGCCAGGAACGTCGAGATCCGCGTGCGGGCGCGGGCGACCTTGACGTTCATCATGGTCTGCCCGACCACCGCGCAGCCGCCCATCCCGCCGAATAGTGCGGTGACGATGTTGGCCATGCCCTGCCCGAACGCCTCGCGGGTCTTGTTCGACGGCGTCTCGGTGATGTCGTCGACGAGCTTGGCCGTCATCAGTGACTCGAGCAGCCCCACCAGCGCCGCTCCCAGCGCGTACGGCGCGATGATCTGCACCGTGTGCCACGTCAGCGGGACGTCCGGAATGCCGGGCAGCGGAAGGGAGTCCGGCAGAGCACCCTGGTCGCCGACGTCGGGCACGTCCCAACCGAACAGCACGACCAGGGCGGTCAGCACCAGCACCACCACCAGCGGCGCGGGCACCGCCGTCGTCACCTTCGGCAGCAGCACCATCAACGCGATGCCGACCGCCGTGAGCGGATACACCAGCCACGGCACCCCCAGCAGGTGCGGCACCTGCGACACGAACACCAGGATCGCGAGCGCGTTGACGAAGCCGATCATCACGCTGCGCGGAATGAACCGCATCAGCTTCGCGACGCCGCCGACGGCCAGCAGCACCTGGAACAACCCGGCGAGCACGATCGTCGCCACCAGGTACCCCACCCCGTACTCGCGCGCCACCGGCGCGACCACCAGGGCCACCGCCGCCGTCGCCGCCGAGATCATCGCCGGCCGGCCGCCGGCGATCGCGATCGTGATGGCCATCGTGACCGAGGAGAACAATCCGACGCGGGGATCGACACCGGCGATCACCGAGAACGCGATCGCCTCCGGGATGAGGGCCAACGCCACCACCAACCCCGCCAGCACCTCGGTGCGCAGCAGCGCAGGAGATCGAAGTGCCTGCAGCACAGACGGTGTCGCGGGGCTATGGACCCGCGGTGATGGCAGCGTGAGACTCACGGACTTCTCCTAGACGATGGCGGTCAGGCGCTCTTGGCAGGGCTCTGACCGAGGAAGGCGAGGATGTCGCGGCGCAGCCGCTGATAGTCCTCGTGGAACTGCGCCTCTGGTGAACGCGGATTGTCGATGGCGATGACGTCGGCGACGGTCGCGGGCCGGTGGCTCAGCAGCACCACCCTATCGGCCAGCAACAGCGCCTCGTCGACGTCGTGCGTGACGAACAGGATCGTCATCTTCTGCTGCTCCCAGACCGACATCAGCAGCCGCTGCATGTCCAAGCGGGTCTGGGCGTCCAGCGCGCCGAACGGCTCGTCCATCAGCATCACCTGCGGCTCGCACGCCAGCGTGCGGGCAAGCTGCACCCGTTGGCGCATGCCACCGGACAGCTGCGCGGGCAGGTGGTCCAGGTAGGCGTCGAGGCCCACCTGCTGCAGCCGCGCGGTGGCCGCCCGCGTGAGCTCACGGCCCCGCACACCGCGCAGCCGGATCGGGTACTGCACGTTCTTCAGCGCGGTGCGCCACGGGAACAGCGCGTCCTCCTGAAACACCATGGCGCACTGGGCCGCATTGCCGGCGACGGGCGCACCGTCGACGGTGGCGGTGCCACCCACCGGGGTGAGCAGCCCGGCCAGCGCTCGCAGAATCGTCGACTTGCCGCAGCCCGACGGGCCGAGGAACACGACGATCTCGCCGGGCTCGACGGTCAGCGTGATGTCGGCGGCGAGGACGCCGTCGAAACCGAGTTTCAGGTGGTCGAGGTGGACTGCTCCGGTGGTCATCGGGCGGCCCTCGGCAGCCAGCGGTTGACGCGGCGGCCGACGTACTCGACGAGCCAGGCGGTGCCCAGGCCCAGTGCGCCGATCGAGAGCATGCCGACCACCACGCCGGCGTAGTCGAGCAGCCCGTAGGACTGCCAGGTGTAGTAGCCGATGCCGAACTGGCCGGAGATCATCTCCGCACTGACCACGCAGATCCATGCGACGCCCATCGCCACCGACAGGCCGGCGAAGATGCCGGGCAGTGCGCCCGGCAGGATCACCTGGAACAGCAGCGACACCCGGCCCGCGCCCATCGTCTTGGCGGCTTCTTCCCACACCTTCGGCAACGAGTCCATCGCGTGGATGGTGCTGACCACGACGGGGAAGAACGCGGCGAAGAACGTGATGAACACGATGCCCTGCTCACTGGACGGGAACAGCAGGATGGTCAGCGGCACCAGCGCGATCGCCGGTATCGGTCGGATGATCTCGATGAAGGGCCGCAACGTCATTCGCGCCACCTCGGAGCGGCCGACCAGGATGCCCAGCGCGACGCCGACGACGGCGGCCAGGCCGAAGCCGAGCAGGATGCGCTGCAGGCTGGCGAACAGGTCGTCGTAGTAGGAGCCCGATCCGACCCGCGCGATGAAGGCGTCCAACACGCTCGCCGGTGTCGGCATCCGGTTGAACCGCAGCCACGCCACCACGCCGTAGTCGGTCAGCAGGTGCCACAGCACCAGGAAGCCGGCGATCGGGAGCAGCGGAAGGACGAAGGCCGCGGTGCGGGTCCGCAGCCTCGCCGGCAGCAGCCCGGCGAGGGTTACCCGCAGCGGGGTTCGCGGTGGCGCCGCGGGCGCCCGGGTGGGCACCGCTCCGACGTCGTTCAGGGTCAGCGTCATCTTTTCTCCTCGGTTTCCGGGTCGGGCGGGTTTTCAGCGGGACGATCTCGACTGCGAGACCGCGGCGTCGTATCCGACAGGGGTGGCCTGCGGGTGTGTGGCGCGATAGGCGTCCGCGCCGGCGTCGGTGGCGAACGGCTTGTAGCGCTGCGTCGGCGGGGCGCCCGGGTCCGCGAGCCAGACGGCGTGGTCGGCGAACAGTCGGATGCCGGTCAGCGTGTCCGGGACGTAGGCGGCACGCACCTCCTCGGTGGCGGCCACCCGGCGCAGCAGACACGTCGGCGTGGCGGCGGGATGTGTCGTGTCGGCGCCGGCCGGCCACACCTCCGATGCCTGCGCGGGGTCCGCGACCGGCAGCCGGCACAGGTCGTCGGTGCCGCTGAGCTTCGCCGGGTTCGCGACGTCGTCGAGGCGCCGTTCGTAGTCGGGCCCGAACAGCGTGCGCAGATAGCTGTCGTCGATGAAGTCGGCGACGTCGAAGTCGGCGGTGACCGATCCGCGCTTGACCAGGAACGCCTTCACCTGATCGAACGCGGCCGAGAACTGCCGTTTGATCGTCATGTCGAACGACACCAACCCGTTGGGCCCGTTGTAGAGGTAGACGACCTCGGGTTCGATGCCGGTAAGCGCGCTGACGCGCTGGGCTGCCCGCAGCGGGTCGGCGACGATCGCCTCGGTGGTGCTCTGCACCGCTTCCATGAAGGCGGTCATCACCTCGGGGTGGCCGTCGGCGAAGTGCTTGCGCACCACGACGCCGTGGAAGGTCGGAACCTCGTTGTCACCGCCGTCGTAGAGCAGCCGGCCTTGCTCGCGAAAGACGACCAGCTGCGGCCACGGCACGAACTGTGCGAGTGCGTCGACCTGACCGCCCTCGATTGCTGCGGCGCCGACGGCCGGGTCCTGGTTGACGATGTTGACGACCGCTTTGTCGATGTCGTTGCGCTGCAACGCTGTCGAGAACATGCCGTCGCCGGCGGAGCCCAAGCTGGTCGACACGCGCTGCCCGGTCAGGTCCGCCAGTGTGCGTGCGCTCGATGTCTGCGGCACCACCACCTGGTTCAGCGACCCGCGCAGGCTGTAGCCGGTGGTCGCGATCATCTCGGTCTCGGCGTCCGCGTACTTGCGGGTTTTGGAGCCGTTGGTGAGCAGCGGGTAGTCGCCCATCGAACCGATGTCGACGTGGGTGGCCATCATCTGGGCGGTCAGCGGCGCGCCGGACGCGAAATCCTGCCACACCACGCGGTACCGCTGTCCGGTCTGCTCGCCGAGCCGCTCGAGCGCCTTCTCGAACTCGCCGCTGTCGCGCAGCAGTGTGCCGGCGTTGACCGTGTTGATGGTCTTGGACTGGTAGCCGACGTTCACGGTGACCGTGGGGTCGGTGAGCAGCCCGCACCCGCTCAGCGCCTGGGCGCCAACGGCGGCCAGGCCCGCGAGTAGGGCCGCGGCACGGCGGCGGGGGCTCTGGGTTCGCTGGTTCACGTTGACCAGAGTCGACGTTTTCTGTTACCTCGCCGTCACTGGAGGTTGCCCGATAGTTACGCCATCGGCGCTGATCTGCAGGCCGAGGTCGAGGCGCGGGCGCTGCCAATTCTTCCGGCGTTCCGCCGAGCGATGTGCCGTCGAGATCGACGTCAGGGCTGTTCGCAACGCCCGATCGCGACCCTGACGTAGATCTCGACGCACATTCGGGTGACATCTGCGTTACGCCACCTGCCCGGTACTGGCGGCCGCCCGGGGGGTCCCGAACACTGGGACGGTGAACGTTGAAACTGTTGTCGCCGAGCATGACTCGGAGCTCACCGAGCCCGACTACCGGTTCACCCTGGCGAACGAACGGACCTTTCTGGCGTGGCAGCGCACTGCGCTCGGATTGCTGGCCGCCGCGGTCGCGGTCGTGCAGTTCATGCCCGAACTCGGCGTCCCCGGGTCGCGGCACGCCGTCGGCATGGCTGTCGGTGTCCTCGCGGTTCTCACGTCCGGCGCGGGTCTGCACCGGTGGCACCGGGTGGACTACGCGATGCGGCGGGATCAGCCGCTCTCGCGACCGCGGACGCCGGTCTACCTGACGATCGGCCTGATCGTGATCGGGTTGGTGACGATCACAGTGGCGGTCGCAGCGTGACCCGTGAGGCGCTGGCCCAGGACCGCGGGCTGCAAGCCGAACGCACGGACTTGGCGTGGGCCCGCACGTCGCTGGCGGCGCTGGTGGCCGGCGGACTGCTGCTGGCCAGAGAGCACGGTCTCGACCAGCCTTCCCGGGTGAATGTCGGTGTGGCCGCACTGGTGTGCACCGCCGCAGTGTTTCTGATCGGGGTCCGGCGGCGCCGCGCGCTCGCGGCCCGTCCGCTCGCGGTACGCGTCACCGCTCGGCGCCAGGTGTTCTGCGCCGGGGCGGCCGTGTTGATTCTGGGCGCCTTGGTGATCACCTACCTGGCGCTGCCGTTGTTTTAGATGTCCAGGAAGCGGACGTCTTTGGCGTTTCGGGTGATGAAGCTGCGGCGGGCTTCGACGTCTTCGCCCATCAGGATGGAGAACAACTCGTCGGCGGCGGCGGCGTCATCGAGGGTGACCTGGCGCAGCACCCGCACCGACGGGTCCATCGTGGTCTCCCACAACTCCTTGGCATCCATCTCACCCAGACCCTTGTAGCGCTGGATACCGTCATCGGTGTTGATCTTCTTACCCGCCGCACGCCCGGCCTCGAGCAACCCGTCACGCTCACGATCGGAATAGGCGAACTCGGGGGCGCTGCGCTGCCACTTGAGCTTGTACAACGGCGGCTGGGCCAAAAAGATGTGCCCGTTTTCGACCAGGGGTTTCATGAACCGGAACAACAACGTCAACAACAGCGTGGAAATGTGCTGGCCGTCGACATCAGCATCAGCCATCAACACGATCTTGTGATAACGCAGCTTGGAGATGTCGAACTCGTCGTGGATACCGGTGCCCAACGCGGTGATGATCGCCTGCACTTCAGTGTTCTTCAGCACCCGGTCGATACGGGCCTTCTCGACATTGATGATCTTGCCGCGCAACGGCAGGATCGCCTGAAACATCGAATCGCGCCCACTCTTGGCCGAACCACCGGCCGAATCACCCTCGACCACATACAGTTCGGACTTGGTGGGATCCGTCGAGCGGCAATCCGCCAACTTACCCGGCAACCCACCGATATCAGTGGCACTCTTACGACGCACCAAATCCCGCGCCTTACGCGCAGCCGCCCGCGCCCGCGCTGACGACGTGACCTTCGCGATGACGGTCTTCGCCTCGGCAGGATTCGCCTCGAACCAGTGGGTCAGGTTCTCGTGACAAACTTTCTGCACGAACGAGCGGATGTCGGCGTTGCCCAGTCGCGTCTTGGTCTGGCCCTCGAATTGCGGTTCGGCCACTTTCACCGCCACCACGGCGGCCAGGCCTTCGCGGATGTCTTCGCCGGTGAGGTTCGGATCTTTGTCCTTGAGCAGCTTCTTGTCCTTGGCGTACTTGTTGACCACCGACGTCAGCGCCGCACGGAAACCCTCCTCATGAGTACCGCCCTCATGGGTGTTGATCGTGTTGGCGAAGGTGTGTACCGACTCGGTGTAACCCGCGTTCCACTGCATCGCCACTTCGACCTCGATGGCCGGCGCCGTACCGGTGAAGCCGACGACGGTCGGCTGGATCGGCTCTCGGTTCCGGTTGATGTGGGCGACGAAGTCGACCAGCCCGCCGGGATAGTGGAACGTGCGGCTATCGGCGTCTGCGCCGCGCTGGTCACTCAGGGTCAGGGTCAGGCCGCGGTTGAGGTATGCCATCTCCTGAAGGCGGCGCGCGACCGTCTCGACGCGGTACGTCGTGGTCTCAAAGATTTCCGGGTCAGCCCAGAAGCGCACTCTGGTACCGGTTCTCGCGGTAGGCGCACCCTTGGTCAGAGTGCCGGGCAGCGATCGGTCATAGGACTGCGACCACTGATAGCCGTCGCGCCAGATGTCGACCTCGAGCCGGGTGGACAGCGCGTTGACGACGGAGACGCCGACGCCGTGCAGACCGCCCGAGACGCTGTAGGAGTCCGAGTCGAATTTGCCGCCGGCATGCAGTTGCGTCATGACCACGTCGACGGTGGGGATCCCGGTGGCGTGCTGGGCCACCGGGATCCCGCGTCCGTCGTCGACCACTTCGACGCCGCCGTCGGCGAGCAGGGTCACGTCGACCCGGCTGGCGTGTCCCGCCATCGCTTCGTCGACGCCGTTGTCCACGACCTCCCAGATCATGTGGTGCAGGCCGCGTTCGCCCGTCGACCCGATGTACATGCCGGGTCGCTTCCGGACGACGTCGAGGCCCTCCAGGATCGTGATCGATTCGGCACCGTAGCTTTTCGACGACGTCATGGCGCTGTTACTGCGTGCGCGCCGGCACGAAGTCGATGGGCGCCCCGGCCGGGATCAGCTCCTCGGTCTGCACGCTCTCCTCGAATGCCTGGATGAAGCGGTACGCGTGCTGCATCACCCACCACCGCACCCAGGTCTGGTTGACCGCCTCACGCTCCTTCGGGTCCTCCAGCAGGTTGGTGATGCGCGCGAAGCCGAGCGGAATCTCCGGATCGTGAAAGTGCTGCTGGCGCTTGAAGTTGATCTTGAACTGTGACCATTTGACGGCGTGCAGTTCTTCGTTGAGCCACACCATGCAGCCTTCGCGCCTGGATTCGTCGGCGCCGGCAAAGAACTCGCGCTGGTCGATGCCGTCGATGATGCGGTCGTCGGGGACGTCACAGCCGGCCCAGCGCAGCAGCGTCGGAAACATGTCGGTGACGTGCACCATCTCGTTGCTCTCGCGCGGCGCCACCTTGCCCGGCCAGCGGATCAGGCAGGGCGTGCGGATGCCGCCCTCGGCCGAACTGAAGTAGGAGCCGTCGAAGAACCCTGCGGTGCCGCGACCGGCCAAGTGGTCCTCGGCGCCGTTGTCGCCGGCGAACACCACGATCGTGTTGTCCTCGATGCCGAGTTCGGCCAGATAGTCGAGGATGCTGCCAAAGTCGTGGTCGAGCATCAGCAGCGAATCTCCCCACGCGCCGTTGGTGCTCTTACCCTTGAACTCCTCGCGCACCTCCATCGGGAAGTGCATCAGCGAGTGGTTGTGGTACAGGTAGAACGGCTTGCCGGCCTCGACGCTGCGCTTCATGAAAGCCTTGGCGCGACGGTCGTATTCGCCGTCCATCTCGCCCTTGAGCTTGACCGTCAGCTGCTGGTCGGTGGTGGTGACCCCGTCGGCCTTGGTTCCCTCGTACATGTAGGAGTAGCCGTCGCGCTCACCGTCGTACCACGGGTCGTCGGGCCACAGGCACTCGTCGTAGGTCCGGGCCGGCCCGTACCACTCGTCGAAGCCGTGGTCGGTCGGCCAGCGACCGTCCTCTGCGCCGATGTGCCATTTGCCGAAACATGCGGTCGCGTAACCGGCTTCAGAGAGGATGTCGCCCATGGTGCGTTCCCAGGCAACGATGCCGCCGCCGTTGCCGCCCAGCGCGATCGTGTGGTTACCGGACCGGATGGGGTAGCGGCCGGTCATCAGCGCCGACCGGGTTGGGGTGCACTGCGGCTCGACGACGAAGTGCGACAGTTTCAGCGACTCGGCGGCGAACGCGTCCGCGCGGGCGGTGTCGGCGCCACGCAGGATGCCGCCGCCGTAGCAGCCGAGCTCGCCCATGCCGAGGTTGTCGACATGGAAGTACACGATGTTGGGTTGTTCGGGCATGACGAATACACCTTCCAATTCGGTTGCGGAATAACCCTTTCGGGCGTGGGGTGGGTGGCGGCGCCAGTCCTACGGACTCGCGGCGTCACCCCGTGCGGCGGTGGTCACCAATGAGCACCGATCGCCGCGGTAGCGGACGGTTTCGAGGTCGAACGGGGTGCCGTCCTCGAGGTGGGTCAGACGATGGAGCAGCAGCAGCGGTGCACCGGGGCGGATCTTGAGCAATTCGGCGGTTCGGGAGTCGGCGGCGACGGACTCGACGGTGATCTCGGCCCAGCCCAAGCGCACGCCCAGCTCGCGCTCGACGATCGCGAAGACGTCCTGCTGAGCGAGTTCGGCGTCGACGGGGATGGCGCCGATGCGCAGCGACGTGGTGTCCAGCGAGAGCGGCAGCCCGCCGACCGACCGCAACCGTTCGATGAACAGGATCGGCGCATTCTCCGGCAGCTCGAGTTTCGCCGCGACGAACGGGGTCGCCGCCGACTCGCGCACCGAGAGCACCTCGTTGTCGACCGGCAGCTGGTGTCCGGCAAGGGATTCAGCGAGACCCTCCAGTCGGTCGAGGTGTTGGCGCAGCTTTGCGCCGGTGACGAAGGTGCCCGATCCCTGGACGCGGGTGATCAGGCCTTCGCCGCGCAGCAGCTCCAGGGCCTCGCGGATGGCGTTGCGGCTGACACCGAGCTCCGCGGCAAGCTCAGACTCGGGCGGCAGCGCCGGCCGCGCCGCGGCGAGTCCACCGAACGCGCCTTCGAGGATCTGGCTGCGAAGCACGTCGCGCACCCAGCGCGCGGCGTCGGCCCGGGTGCCCGCGTACTCGCGTACCGACGGACGGGGGAAGTCCTTCGGCGGAACCTTCGGGCGGCGGGGCATGCACTCACTGTGCCACCCCGGGAGCCCGGTGGCGGATTACCGAATGTTACGCCACCTGATGTCGCCGAAACGTCCAGGCCAGCGTCTTTGCCGCGGCGGAACCTCGAATGTTTCGCCACTCACGCGATGCAGCGAAAGCCGATGTGCGTCGTGGCGCTGTCCTGAGACTGCGACGAGCGCGCGGCCGGGCGGTACCGGTGGCAGTACTCGGGTGCGCACAGGTGTGAACCGCCCTTGAGGGTCTGGTTGACGGTCGGGTCGCCGGACGGCGCCGGCGGCGGGCAGCAGCTCTGTGCGGGCTCGTCGATTCGGTGGTGACGGCTGTAGGGGGTGGTGGTCCACTCCCACACGTTGCCGATCATGTCGACGAGCCCGAATCCGTTGGGGGGAAACGTGCCTACCGGCGAGGTGCCGGCCCAGCCGAGCGCGCCATCGTTCTGGTACGGGAACCTGCCCTGCCAGGTGTTGGCCATCAGGCGACCGTCGGGACGCACGTCGTCGCCCCAGGCGTAGGCGGCGGTGGAACCGGCACGCGCGGCGTACTCCCACTGCGCCTCGCTGGGTAGGCGGCGGTCAGCCCACGCCGCGTACGCCGCGGCGTCGGGGTAGGCGACCTGGACGACCGGATGATCGGGGCGGTCATCGATCGACCAGTCCGGACCGAACGGATGCCGCCAGCAGGCGCCGGGCACCCAGTCCCACCACTGCCGCCAATCGCGCAAGTTGACCGGTCCGTCCGTCGGTCTAAACACCAGCGCACCAGGGACGAGGTCGGCGGGCGGGACGTTGGGGAAGTCGGCAGGATCGAGCGGACGTTCGGCGACCGTGACATAGCCGGTGGCCCTGACGAATTCGGCGAACTGCGCATTGGTCACCGGATGGCGCTCGATGGCGAACGGCGCCACCGACACGGTGTGGACCGGAGCTTCCTCCGGATAGAAGGCGGTCGATCCCATCCGGTACGAGCCGCCGGGCAGTTCCACGAGTTCGGTGAGCACCCCCGACAGACTAGATGCTTCCGTAGAGCGGGCGCTGAAACGCCGTCGGGGATACTCGTCCGGTGCTTGGCCATCTCGGCGTCAACGTGCCCGATCCGGCTTCCGCGAAGCGGTACTACGCAGCGCTGATGCCCCTGGCTGGCTTCGAGCCTTTCCTTGACGCTCACGATGAGTTCGCATTCCGACCGGCAGGCGGCAAACCCGGCACCTATCTGTTTTTCTATCCGGCCACCGCGGCAGGCGACTACTCATCAGATCAAACGGGGCTTCGGCACTTGGCTTTCATGGTTCGTCGGCGCATCTTCGTCGACGCGGTAAATGAGTTCGCGATCGCCTGCGGCAACACCACGATCGGGACTAACGACGATCTGGCTTGACTCTCCCCTTGGGGGAGGCTCCACCGTGGGGTCATGACCACAGAATGGGATGCACTCCCGGACACCATCAAGACGTTCATGACCGCGCTCAACACGCCAGAGGACGGCCGAGCGGTCGCCGCCTTCACCGCCGATGCCGTCGTGACCGATGAAGGCCGCGACTACAGGGGCCGCGACGAGATCGGGGCCTGGCTGACCGCCTCGGCCGGCGAGTACACCTACACATCGGAGTTCACCGGCGCGACCACGACTGACACGACCGTCGACGTCAAGCAGCACCTGGAGGGCAACTTCTCCGGCGGGGTCGCCGACCTGCACTTCCGCTTCACCCTCGATGGTGCGTCGATCAGCCGGCTGGTGATCGAGCCATGAGCAGGCGATGGTTCATCACAGGTGGCACGCCCGGCGGCTTCGGAGTGGCGTTCGCAGAGGCGGCGCTGGAGATCGGGGACCGCGTGACGCTCACCTCCCGGCGCCCGCAAGAACTGGCGGGGTGGGCCGACCAGTACGGCGACCGCGTTCTGGTCGTGCCGCTCGAACTCACCGATACGGCGCAGGTGCAGCGCGCGGTGTATGCCGCCGAGGAGCGCTTCGGCGGCATCGACGTGCTCGTCAACAACGCCGGCCGAGGTTGGTACGGATCGATCGAAGGGATGGACGAGTCCTCGATACGGGCGATGTTCGAACTGAACTTCTTCGCGGTGCTCTCGGTGACGCGTGCAGTGCTGCCGGGGATGCGCGCCCGCGGAAACGGGTGGATCGTCAACGTGTCCTCGGTAGCCGGGCTCGTGTCGGCGGTCGGATTCGGCTATTACAGTGCGACGAAGTTCGCCATCGAAGCCATCACCGATGCCCTGCGCGAGGAGGTCGCAGCACAGGGCATCTCCGTCTTGACGGTCGAACCGGGGGCGTTTCGCACGAACGCCTACGCCGGCTTCTCGAACGAGCCCGTATCGGAGGCTATTCCGGAGTATCACGACATGCTGGAGCAGGTCCGTGCCGCCTTCGTGGAGATGGACGGCGTGCAACCCGGCGATCCGCGCCGTGGTGCCCGTGCGGTGATCGCTGCGATGGCTCAAGACCCGCCGCCGCGCCGGCTGGTCCTGGGCAATAGCGGATACGACGCCGTGACCGACACGCTGGAGCAGACCCTGGCCGACATCCGGACTAACGAGATGCTCTCTCGCAGCGCGGATTTCCCCACCTAAGCGGTCGGCTGAGCGAGATCGAACATCGCGCCGATCGCTGCCAGCGGCGCCGCCAAGGGCCAATTGGGCAACAGCGGACGGGTAGGTCCGCAGACTGACAGCTGGTCGCTACAGGACGGTCTTGAGCAGCAAGACACCGACCGCGGATGCGACACCGAGACCGATGCTCGCCGCGGCCCATGCCGCGCCCTCTCGATGCCATGCGCGACCGGTGTCGAGCGCAAGTCGTCCGGCGCCGGTGCAGGCGATCGCCACCGCCGCAGTGGCATAGAGCAGCGCCATTTGGTATCCGGTCGGGCCGAAGAGGCCACCTGACCACGTGACGCTCGCCGCGTTGATCATCACCCCGAGGACGATGGCGCAGGCCAGCGGGGTGAACAACCCGAGCAGCAGCAAAGTCCCTCCGACCGCCTCCAGCGTCCCCGCGACGGCGGCGAAGAACATGCCCGGCCGATAACCGAGGTCGGCGAACATTGCACCGGTGGCGGTGAGCCCCTGACCACCGAACCAGCCGAAGAGTTTCTGAAGGCCCGCCGCGGTTAGCAGGCCGCCGAAGACGATGCGCAGGAACAAGATTCCCGCGTCAACGACGTCTGCGTGAAGCTCGACTGCGGAAGTGGGTCGTGATGTTGCCGTGTCCATGCCGGTGACCGTAGAACCTCAATCGGACTTGAGGTCAAGGCCCGGGGTCGGGCGTCGACAGGGCGGAGCCCGGCGGCAATCTGTTCAGCGATGAGTACGGGCAACACCGAGCACAGAGGCCACGAACCAGTCTCGGTTCGTGGCCTCTGCGATTGTGGGCGAAGGGGGACTTGAACCCCCACGTCCCGAAGGACACTGGCACCTGAAGCCAGCGCGTCTGCCATTCCGCCACTCGCCCCAACAACCGGGGGAGCCTATCACGCTCGGCGCCCCGCTCCCCAACCGTACCGGCTGCCTTCAGATCAGCGCGACAGAGGTCGCGATGGCGCCGGCGACGACGCGTTGACCTCCACTTATCGCACCCTCAGCGGCCGTCGCGCCGATTCTCAGAATTCTGTTGGTCCCGCACCGCCGCACTTGGCCGATACCATGCAGAGAAGCATTGTGGCCAGGCGACACGCTGGCACCCGCTGCGGGTGAGCAGGACCGATGGACGACGACGAGTGAGGCGGGCGGTGAAATGGGTCTAGTCGACCGGATCGAGCGCAAGCTCGAGTCGACGGTCGGCGACGCGTTCGCCCGCGTCTTCGGTGGGTCCATCGTCCCGCAGGAAGTCGAGTCGTTACTGCGCCGCGAAGCCGACACCGGGGCGCGTGAAGTGCTCGGCGGTCAAGTTTTGGCGCCGAACGAGTACGTCATTACCCTCAGTGTGCCTGACTATCAGAAGGTGAGCGCCGACCCAGACCTCACATCAGCGACTTTTGCCAAGCATTTGGAGGGGTACATCCGTGAGCAGGGATGGCAAACCTATGGTGATGTTGTCGTCAAGTTCGAGCAGTCGGCCAACCTGCACACCGGACAGTTTCGCGCGCGTGGCGTTGTCAACCCTGACTCGACCACCGGCGAACCCGCCCCATCACCCCGAGAACGTGCGTCAAGCGCAGAATCAGGAGTACCACCGATGAGCGACAACCCGAGCTATCGCGGCGGCGGCCAGGGACCGGGGCGGCCCGCCGACGAGTACTACGACGACAGATACGGCCGTCCCGATGACCGCGGCCAGTACCCGCCGCAGGAACAGGGCGGCTATCCGCAGGGCGAGCAGCCCGGCTACCCACCCCGCCACGGCGGCTACCCCGACCAGGGCGGCTATCCCGAGCAGGGTGGTTACCCCGACCAAGGTGGCTATCCCGATCAGGGTGGCTACCCGCCGCCGTCCTACGAGCAGCGCCCGCCGGCCGGATACGGCCCGCCCCCGCAGGGCGGCTATCCCGATCAGGGCTACCGTCAGCCGCCCGCCGGATACGGCCAGCCGGGTTACGGCCAGCCACCCGCCAACGACTACGACTACGGCCGCCCGCCCGCGCCGGGACGACACGAGGACGGCGGCTACGGCCGGCCCGAGCCGCGGCCGGGCTATCCCGATCAGGGTGGCTACCCCGACCAGGGCTACGGCGGACAGGGCTACGGCCGTCAGGAACAGGGCTACGCGCCGCCCGACTACGGCCGCTACAACGACGCGCCAGCAGCCGGATACGCCGAGCCGGGTTACGCCGAGCCGGGTTACGCCGAGCCCGCGGGCGGGGGCTACGACTATGGCCAGCCCGCCGCCGGATACGGCGGCTACGGCCAGGGTGATTACCAGGCCGGTGGCGCGACGGTGACGTTGCAGCTCGACGACGGCAGCGGCCGCACCTACCAGCTGCGTGAGGGTACGAACGTCATCGGCCGCGGCCAGGACGCCCAGTTCCGGCTGCCCGACACCGGCGTGTCCCGGCGCCACCTGGAGATCCGCTGGGACGGTCAGGTCGCGTTGCTGTCCGATTTGAACTCCACCAACGGCACGACGGTCAACAACGCGCCCGTGCAGGAGTGGCAGCTCGCCGACGGCGACGTGATCCGGTTGGGCCACTCCGAAATCATCGTTCGCGTGCACTGAGCGCGGCGCGGCGGGCGGCGAAGCTGGTCGCTTCCCGCTCATCTCGGTGACCGTCCAAGTATCGTGACGGTGCCGAGGCTGGCTGCGTGGATGCCGAAGCGACGCGTACGGGACGGAGACGGAGAGGACGTCAGATGCAGGGGTTGGTACTGCAACTGACGCGCGTCGGTTTCCTGTTGCTGCTGTGGCTGTTCATCTGGTCGGTGCTGCGGATCCTGCGGACCGATCTCTACGCGCCGACGGGCGCGGTCATGGTGCGCCGCGGGCTACCGCTGCGCGCCTCGCTGCTGCCCAACCGCGGCCGCCGCAACGTGGCACGCCAGCTCGTCGTCACCGAGGGCGCGCTGGCCGGAACGCGGATCACGTTGGGTAGCCAACCGGTGCTGATCGGCCGCGCCGACGATTCCACGCTGGTGCTGACCGACGACTACGCCTCGACGCGCCACGCCCGGCTGTCGCCGCGAGGGTCGGAGTGGTACGTCGAAGACCTAGGATCGACCAACGGCACATACCTCGACAGGGCGAAGGTGACGACGGCGGTACGGGTTCCGATGGGGACGCCGGTTCGAATCGGCAAGACGGTAATCGAGCTGCGCCCGTGACCCTTGTACTGAGATACGCCGCGCGCAGCGATCGCGGCCTGGTTCGCGCGAACAACGAGGACTCGGTGTACGCCGGTGCGCGGCTGCTGGCGCTCGCCGACGGCATGGGCGGGCACGCCGCGGGCGAGGTCGCCTCGCAGCTGGTGATCGCCGCGCTGGCCCACCTCGACGACGACGAGCCCGGCGGTGACCTGCTCTCCAAGCTCGACTCCGCGGTCCGCGAGGGCAACTCGGCGATCGCCGCCCACGTCGAGGCCGACCCCGAACTCGAGGGCATGGGCACCACGCTCACGGCGATCCTGTTCGCGGGCAACCGACTTGGCCTGGTCCACATCGGCGACTCGCGGGGTTATCTGCTGCGCGACGGTGAGCTCACCCAGATCACCAAGGACGACACGTTCGTCCAGACGCTCGTCGACGAGGGCCGGATCACCGCGGAGGAGGCGCACAGCCACCCGCAGCGCTCCCTGATCATGCGCGCGCTGACCGGCCACGAGGTCGAGCCGACGCTGATCATGCGCGAGGCCCGCGCCGGTGACCGCTACCTGCTGTGCTCGGACGGGTTGTCCGACCCGGTCAGCCACGACACCATCCTCGAGGCGCTGCAGATCTCCGACGTGTCCGAAAGTGCCGACCGGCTCATCGAATTGGCGCTGCGCGGCGGCGGGCCCGACAACGTCACGGTCGTGGTGGCCGACGTCGTCGACTACGACTACGGCCAGACCCAGCCGATCCTGGCCGGTGCGGTCTCCGGTGACGACGACCAACCACCGCCGAACACCGCGGCCGGCCGCGCGTCGGCGTTCAACCCGAAACGCAACGAAGCCAAACGCGTTCTGCCGGAACCGGAGGAGCCGCCGCGACCGCCGAAGTCGCGGCGGCGAATGTACATCGCCGCAGTGCTGCTCGTGCTCGTCGTGCTCGCCGGACTGGCGGTGGGCCGCGAGATCATCCGCAACAACTTCTACGTCACCGCGCACGAGGACACCGTCTCGATCATGCGTGGCATCCCCGGATCGATCCTCGGCTTCCCGCTGCAGGAGCCGTACCGGCAGGGCTGCCTGACCGAGCGCAACGGCCTGACCCTGATCAGCCCCGGGCAACAGCCGCGCGACTGTGAACTGCTGCGGGTCAGCGACCTCAAACCGTCCGAGCAGCGCCAGGTGATGGCGGGCCTGCCGACGGGCACCGAGGACGAGGCCATCACCCAGATCAACCAGTTGGCCCGCGACTCCCTGCTCCCGATCTGCACACCGGTGCCGCCCACGCCGCCGCGCACCACCGCACCGCACAGCCCTGCGCCGACGAATTCGCCTGGACTGCCGAACAATCCGCCGAGCGAGGGCGAAACCCCGGCACCCGAGACCCCGCGCACCGTGTCCCCGTCCCCGCCGTCGCCCGAGCCCACCGACCCCGGTGCGCCACCGCCGGCACCCGCTCCCCCACCGCCGGATGCGCCGGCCCCGGAGTCGACGCCCAAGCCGCCGCCGCCCCCGACCGTCACCGCACTGCCGCCGGTACCCGAGCCGGGGACCAACTGCCGGGAAACGTCATGACCAGCCGAGCGAGAGCACTGGCATGACCACCCAGCCGCAGTCCGCCGTCGCCGTCACGCCGCCACTTCCCAACCGGCGCAACGCCGAACTGTTCCTGCTCGGTTTCGCCACCGGCATCACCACGCTGGCGCTGCTGCTCGTCGAGGCCAACCAGGAGCAGGGCCTGCACTGGGACCTGGCGCAGTACACCGTCGCCTATCTCGCGTTGTTCCTCGGCGCCCACCTCGCGATCCGGCGGTTCGCACCGTATGCCGATCCGCTGCTGCTGCCCGTCGTCGCGCTGCTGAACGGCTTGGGGCTGGTGATGATTCACCGTCTCGACCTCGCCTCCGGTGAGATGACGCAGGACGGGCTCGGCGGCACCGCGAATCAGCAGATGCTGTGGACACTGCTAGGCGTCATCGGTTTCTCGTTGATCGTCATCTTCCTGCGCGACCATCGGCTGCTCTCCCGCTACGGGTACGTGTGCGGCTTCACCGGCCTGATCCTGCTGGCGATTCCGGCGGTGCTGCCGCGCTCGATGTCGGAGCAGAACGGCGCGAAGATCTGGATTCAGTTGCCGGGCTTCTCTATTCAGCCCGCCGAGTTCTCCAAAATTCTGCTGCTGATCTTTTTCGCCGCGGTGCTGGTGTCCAAGCGCAACGTGTTCACCAGCGCGGGCAAGCACGTACTGGGCATGGACCTGCCGCGGCCGCGCGACCTCGCGCCGCTGCTGGCCGCGTGGATCGCCTCGATCGCGGTGATGGTGTTCGAGAAGGACCTCGGCACGTCGCTTCTGCTGTATGCGTCGTTTTTGGTGCTGGTGTACATCGCCACCGACCGGCTCAGCTGGGTGGTCATCGGCCTGGCGCTGTTCGCCGCGGGAAGCGTTGCGGCGTATTACCTTTTCGACCACGTCAGGGTGCGCGTCCAGACCTGGATGGACCCGTTCGCCGATCCGGACGGCGCCGGGTATCAGATGGTGCAGTCGCTGTTCAGTTTCGCCACCGGCGGGATCTTCGGCACCGGCCTGGGCAACGGGCAGCCCGGCACCGTGCCCGCGGCCTCGACCGACTTCATCATCGCCGCGGTCGGTGAGGAACTCGGCTTGGTCGGGCTGGCCGCGGTGCTGATGCTCTACACCATCGTCATCGTGCGCGGGCTGCGCACCGCGATCGCCGTGCGCGACAGCTTCGGCAAGCTGCTCGCCGCCGGCCTGGCGGCCACACTGGCGTTGCAGTTGTTCATCGTCGTCGGCGGCGTCACCAAGCTGATCCCGTTGACCGGGCTGACCACCCCGTGGATGTCCTACGGCGGTTCGTCGCTGCTGGCCAACTATCTGCTGCTGGCGATCCTGGTCCGGATCTCGCACGCGGCCCGCCGCCCGATCGTGACCACCCCGCAGTCGTCGACACCGATCGCTTCGGCGGGCACCGAGGTGATCGAGAAGGTATGAACACCTCACTGCGTCGCGTCGCCGTCACGGTCATGGCCCTGATCGTGCTGCTGCTGGCCAACGCCACCCTGACCCAGGTGTTCACCGCCGACGGGTTGCGTTCCGATCCGCGTAACCAGCGGGTGTTGCTCGACGAGTACTCCCGCCAGCGCGGCCAGATCTCGGCGGGCGGTCAACTGCTGGCGTACTCGGTGTCGACCAACGGCCGGTTCCGGTTCCTGCGGGTCTACCCCGAGCCGCAGGCCTACGCGCCGGTCACCGGCTTCTACTCGCTGCAGTACTCGAGCACCGGGCTCGAGCGCGCCGAGGACTCGATCCTCAACGGCTCCGACCAGCGGCTGTTCGGCCGCCGCCTCGCCGACTTCTTCACCGGTCGCGACCCGCGCGGCGGCAACGTCGACACCACGATCAAACCTCAAGTGCAACAAGCAGCTTGGGAGGCGATGGAGGACGGCTGCGACGGCCGGCCCTGTAAGGGTTCGGTGGTGGCGATCGAACCGTCGACCGGCAAGATCCTGGCGATGGTGTCGTCGCCGTCGTACGACCCGAACCTGCTGGCCACCCACGACATGGCCGCGCAGTCGGAGGCGTGGCAGCGGCTGCGCGACGACGCCGACTCGCCGCTGCTGAACCGGGCGATCTCGGAGACCTATCCCCCAGGCTCGACGTTCAAGGTGATCACCACCGCGGCGGCCCTGCAGCACGGCGCCACGCCGGACACCCAGCTCACCGCTCAGCCGCGCATCCCGCTGCCGGACAGCACCGCGACGCTGGAGAACTTCGGCGGATCCTCGTGCGGCGGCGGCCCGACCGCCCCGCTGCGGGAGGCGTTCGCCCGATCGTGCAACACCGCGTTCGTCGAACTGGGCATCGACACCGGCGCCGATGCGCTGCGCTCGACCGCCCGCTCGTTCGGCCTGGACGCGCCGGCCCCGATGATCCCGCTGCAGGTGGTGGAGTCGCGGATCGGGCCGATTCCCGACGCCGCCGCGCTGGGCATGTCGAGCATCGGGCAGAAGGACGTCGCGGTGACGCCGCTGCAGAACGCCATGGTCGCCGCGACCATCGCCAACAAAGGGGTGGCCATGCGCCCCTATCTGGTCGATAGCCTGAGGGGACCCGACCTCGCCAACATCGCCTCCACCGCTCCGCAGGAAGTGCGGCGGGCAGTGTCAGAGCAGGTCGCCGATACACTGACGGATCTGATGGTCGCCGCCGAGCAGGTGACGCAGCAGAAGGGAGCCATCGCCGGCGTGCAGATCGCATCCAAGACCGGGACAGCGGAGCACGGCACCGACCCGCGCAACACCCCTCCGCATGCCTGGTACATCGCCTTCGCTCCGGCCCAGGCGCCCAAGGTGGCGGTCGCGGTGCTGGTCGAGAACGGCGGCAACCGGCTGTCGGCCACCGGCGGGGCGCTGGCCGCCCCGATCGGGCGGGCGACGATAGCCGCGGCGCTGAGGGAGGCGCCATGACAGCCCGCGTGGGAGTGACGCTGTCGGGCCGGTACCGGCTGCAGCGGCTGATCGCCACCGGCGGCATGGGTCAGGTCTGGGAAGGCGTCGACTCACGGCTCGGGCGCCGGGTCGCGATCAAGGTGCTCAAGGCCGAGTACTCGACCGACCCCGAGTTCGTCGAACGGTTCCGCGCCGAGGCCCGCACGGTCGCCATGCTCAACCATCCCGGCATCGCCAGCGTGTACGACTACGGCGAGACCGACATGGACGGCGAGGGCCGCACCGCGTACCTGGTGATGGAACTGGTCAACGGCGAACCGCTCAACTCGGTGCTCAAGCGGACCGGCCGACTGTCGCTGCGGCACGCGCTCGACATGCTCGAGCAGACCGGCCGCGCCCTGCAGGTCGCCCACACCGCCGGCCTGGTGCACCGCGACGTCAAACCCGGCAACATCCTCATCACCCCGACCGGTCAGGTGAAGCTCACCGACTTCGGCATCGCCAAGGCCGTCGACGCCGCCCCGGTCACGCAGACCGGGATGGTGATGGGCACCGCCCAGTACATCGCTCCCGAGCAGGCGCTCGGCCACGACGCGACCGCCGCCAGCGACGTGTACTCGCTGGGAGTTGTTGGCTACGAATCGGTTTCGGGCAAGCGGCCGTTCACCGGCGACGGCGCGCTGACGGTGGCGATGAAGCACATCAAGGAGACTCCCCCGCCGCTGCCCGCGGATCTGCCGCCCAATGTGCGCGAGCTGATCGAGATCACCCTGGTCAAGAATCCGGGGATGCGCTACCGGTCGGGCGGCGCGTTCGCCGACGCGGTCGCCGCGGTGCGCTCCGGCCGGCGCCCGCCGCGACCGAACGCCGCACCGTCGATCGGCCGCGCCGCGCCCACCGCGGTGCCGTCGGCTACCCAGGCACGAGCAGCCGCGGACATGACCGGCCGCGCGCCCGCGACCGCCGCGCGACCGAGGCCGGCCACCGGCAGTCACCGTCCGCCCCCGCCGCGGCGCACGTTCTCGTCGGGTCAGCGGGCGCTGCTGTGGGCGGCGGGCGTCCTGGGTGCGCTGGCGATCATCATCGCGATCCTGATCGTGCTCAACGCGCAGGACCGTCAGGACCAGAGTCCGCAGCCGCCGACGATCACCAACACGATCACCGAGACCACCCCGTTCGAGTCGCCGGCCGCGGCGCCTGACCGTGGCCCGGGCACGACCGGCCCGCGGGCGCCCGGGGGTGATAAGGGACAATCGGGGGTAACCCCATCGCAGATGATGGCATCACCGGCAACGATGCCGGTGCTCCACTCCCCGCCGGACCGGCCGGGTGACCTGCGACTTTCGGCTTCAGAACAGACATTGTCATGACAACCCCGCAACACCTGTCCGACCGGTATGAACTGGGCGACATCCTCGGCTTCGGCGGCATGTCCGAGGTCCATCTCGCGCGCGATCTGCGGCTGCACCGCGACGTCGCGATCAAGGTGCTGCGCGCCGACCTCGCGCGCGACCCGAGCTTCTATCTGAGGTTCCGCCGCGAGGCGCAGAACGCCGCCGCGCTGAACCACCCGGCCATCGTCGCCGTGTACGACACCGGCGAGGCGGAGACGCCGACCGGGCCGCTGCCCTACATCGTGATGGAGTACGTCGAGGGCGTCACGCTACGCGACATCGTGCACAACGACGGCCCGATGGAGCCCAAGCGGGCCATCGAGGTGATCGCCGACGCATGCCAGGCGCTGAACTTCAGCCACCAGCACGGCATCATCCACCGCGACGTCAAACCCGCGAACATCATGATCAGCAAGACCGGCGCGGTGAAGGTGATGGACTTCGGCATCGCCCGCGCGCTGGCCGACGCCAACAGCGTCACCCAGACCGCCGCCGTGATCGGCACCGCGCAATACCTGTCGCCCGAGCAGGCCCGCGGCGAGAAGGTCGACGCCCGCTCCGACGTCTACTCGCTGGGCTGCGTGCTCTACGAAATCCTCACCGGCGAGCCGCCTTTCATCGGTGATTCGCCCGTGGCGGTCGCCTACCAGCATGTCCGCGAGGATCCGGTACCGCCGTCGCAGCGCAATTCGGCGATCAGTCCCGAACTCGACGCGGTGGTGCTCAAGTCGCTGGCCAAGAACCCCGACAACCGCTACCAGACGGCCGCCGAGATGCGCACCGATCTGGTGCGGGTGCACAGCGGTGAGCAGCCGGACGCGCCGAAGGTGTTCACCGACGCCGAGCGCAACTCGCTGATGTCCACCCCGCCGACGCACCAGCGCACCGAGCCGATCGAACCGGTGTCGCGGCCGCAGCCGCCCGAGTACGCCGACCGCGAGCGCCGCGGATCGGTCGGCCGCTGGCTGATCGCGGTCGCCGCGCTGGCAGTGCTGACGGTTGTGGTGACCGTCGCGATCAACATGTTCGGCAACGGCACCCGAGAGGTTCAGGTGCCCGACGTCAGCGGGCAGGCGAGGGACGATGCGATCGCCGAGCTGCAGAACCGCGGCTTCAAGACCCGCACCGAGCAGCAGACGGACTCCGCGGTGCCGGTCGGCCATGTGATCAGCACGGACCCGACCGCCGATTCGTCGGTGGACGCCGGCGAGGAGATCACGCTCAACGTCTCGGTCGGTCCGGAACAGCGCCAGATCCCCGACGTCAAGAACCTGACCTACACCGAGGCCGCGCAGCGGCTGCGGGAGGCCGGGTTCGAGAAGTTCCGGCAGTCCGCGTCGCCGTCGACTCCTGAACTGAAGGACAAGGTGATCGGCACCAACCCGCCCGCGAATCAGACCGCGGCGGTCACCAACGAGATCACGATCATCGTGGGATCAGGTCCGGACAGCAAGGTGGTGCCCGACTGCGTCGGCCTCACCGTCGACGACTGCCGACGCATCCTGACCGAGACCGGGTTCGCGAACAGTGTCGACGTGCAGGTCGACAGCATCAGGTCGGTCGGCCAGGTCGTCGGCACCAGCCCGACGGCGGGCCAGAACGTGGCGGTGGACACCGTGATCCAGATCCAGGTGTCGCGCGGCAACCAGTTCACGATGCCGGACCTGCGCGGGATGTTCTGGACCGAGGCCGAGCCCTACCTGCGCAGCCTGGGCTGGACCGGCGGGTTGATCAAGCTGCCGAACGCGCAGAACAGCGGCGTGCCGTCCAACGGCGTCGTGACTCAGGAGCCGTCGGCGGGAACGCCGGTGACCTTCGGGTCGTCGATCACGCTGAGCTTCGCGCAGTAGCCGCGGTGCGGCCCGCCTGCAGCGCGCTGGCGACCTCGTCCTCCAACTGGCGCACGAGCGACTCGGCCGGGGCCGTCCCGCAGTAGCCCAGCCAGTTGGCCAGCATGCGGTGGCCGCCCTCGGTGAGGATCGACTCGGGGTGGAACTGCACCCCGTGGATCGGCAATTCGGCGTGGCGCACACCCATGATGACGCCGCCCTCGGTGCGCGCGGTGACCTCGAGTTCGGCGGGCACCGTGTCGGGCAGGATCGTCAGCGAGTGATACCGCGTCGCGGTGAACGGATCCGGAAGGCCTTGCAGCACACCGGTATTCGAGTGGTGCACGACGCTGGTCTTGCCGTGCAGCAGCTCGGGCGCACGGTCGACGGTGCCGCCGAACGCGACCCCGATCGCCTGGTGGCCGAGGCACACGCCGAGCAGGGGAGTGGCGGCCTGCGCGCACGCCCGCACCAGCGGGATCGACGCCCCCGCCCGCTCCGGGGTGCCCGGGCCGGGGGACAGCAGCACACCGTCGAACTCGGCCGCGGCCTTGGCGATGTCGGCGTCGGTCGCCAGCCGGTCGTCGTCGTTACGCCAGACCTGCGCGTGCACCCCGAGCTGACCCAAGTACTGGACGAGGTTGAACACGAAGCTGTCGTAGTTGTCGACGACCAAAACCTGCATCAGTCCAGATTACTTGCCAGGGCTCAGTAACCGATCGGACCGGCGGGCTTGGCGAACTGCATCCGCACCGGCTGGCTGTGGCCGACAAGTTCGACCGACGACCGCGGCTCCTCGGAGTACCCCAGCCCGAACCGCACCACGTACTGCCGGTAGAGCGTCACCAGCGGCGCGGCGGCCAGGGCGGTGCGCATGGCATCGGCGTCGCCGATCGCGGTGATGACGTACGGCGGGCTGTAGGTGCGGCCGTTGAGTAGCAGGGTGTTGCCCACGCATCGCGGCGCCGACGTGCCGATGATCCGCTGATCCTGCATCTGGATGCCCTCGGCGCCCGCACTCCACAGCGCGTTGAGCACCGCGTCGATGTCCTGCTGGTGCACCACGAGGTCGTCGGGGGTCGCGTCGCGGGGGAACCGGCCCTCGGCGTCGCGCTGGGCGTCGTTGAGGGTGACGACGAGCCCCGGCCCCCGCAGCGGGTCCAGCCCCGCCTCGGCCGCCAGCCGGTCCGCGCGCCCGGTGATCGCGGCCAGCGCGGCGTCGGCGCCCGGGCTTCCGCCGTGATGGGAATCCGCCTCGGTCACCAGGGCGTCGCGCTGGGCGCTGAGGCGATCCACCGACTGCTGCGCCTCACGCACCAGGTCGACCAGCCGGGGTGCGTCGCTACGCCGGATCTCCCCGCCGCCGGAGACGGCGTGCGTGGCGGCCAGCAGCAGACCGGCCAGCAGACACACCACGGGCACGCCGAGGCGCCACCCGCCCTGTGTAAGCCGCCAGCGTCGCATCGTCTCCCCGGTTTCCGCCTGCTCGCCCGACCGCGCCGCGCCGGGCCTGCGATAGGCTCGTGCCAACATCGTCGCACCTAGTTGTCCCGAAGGTAACCATGCCCAAGTCCAAGGTCCGCAAGAAGAACGACTTCACCGCCAACGCGGTGAGCCGGACGCCCGTGAAGGTGAAGGCCGGCCCGTCGAGCATCTGGTTCGTGGCGCTGTTCATCGGTCTGATGCTGATCGGCCTGGTGTGGCTGCTGGTCTTCCAGCTGGCGTCGTCGGCCATCCCGTTCCTGCAGGACCTCGGTCCGTGGAACTACGCGATCGCGTTTGCTTTCATGATCACCGGCTTGTTGCTCACGATGCGCTGGCGCTGACCGCGCCGAGCAAAGGGATGAATTCATTCTCGTCGCTGCGCGTTACCCGGTCAGCAACCTCGCGGTAACCGGATCACACGGATGTGATTCATCCCCATTGGGGATAGCACTTGTGGATAACCCCGTTCGCAGCGGTTAAAGGGTGTGGAAAACGGATGCAGCAAACTGAGTGGAGCCCTCCCACCGGCGGCATCGTCGCGTGCGGCGTAGGCGGGATTATCTTGGCTGTCGCCGCTGTGAGCCTGATCACAGACCCTCCCGGACGTGTCCTGGCCGGCATTGCCGCGGTGGGTTTGATCTTGTTTGCAAGCCTGTCGTGGCGCGCGCGGCCGAAACTGGCAATCGGAAACGACGGCCTGGTAACCCGCGGTTGGGTGGGCACGCGGGTGCTGGCTCGCGCGGACATCAAGCTGATCCGGATCACCGAGTTCCGTCGGCTGGCCCGCAAAGTGCGGCTGCTCGAGATCGATACCGCCGACGACCGGCTGCTGGTGTTCAGCCGTTGGGATCTGGGCGCCGATCCGCTCGATGTGCTCGACGCCCTGACCGACGCCGGATACGCCGGCGCCGGTTCCTGAACGCCGCTAGGCGATCGTGATGGAGTCGACGACCACCGGGTCGGTGGGGCGGTCGCTGCGGTCGGTCTCGGTGTTGGCGATCGCGTCGACGACCTTCTGCGACTCGGGGTCGACGACCTCACCGAAGATGGTGTGCCGCCGGTTCAGGTGCGGCGTCTTGCCGACCGTGATGAAGAACTGCGAGCCGTTGGTGCCGGGTCCGGCGTTGGCCATCGCCAGCAGGTAGGGCTTGTCGAACTGAAGCTCCGGGTGGAACTCGTCCTCGAACTGGTAGCCCGGTCCGCCGCGGCCGGTGCCGGTCGGGTCGCCGCCCTGGATCATGAAGCCGGCGATGATGCGGTGGAAGACGACGCCGTCGTAGAACGGTCCGGAGGTGCCGCCCGAGGCGTTCTCGCCGCTGTAGTCCTTGGTTCCCTGTGCCAGTCCCACGAAGTTGGCGACGGTCTTGGGTGCATGGTTTCCGAAGAGTGCGATCTTGATGTCACCGCGGTTGGTGTGCAGCGTCGCGGTCGCGGTCTGAATGGGGCTCGTCACGGGTTGTCAGTGTGCCACGCCGCGTTCGGCGGCCAACGGGCACCGTGGGATTGCGGTAGGTGGCAGGCTGGGGGCGACCCCTCGGCGCGGTGAGAAAGGTGTGCGATGAGCCCGAAGACGGATGTCCGGTTGAGTCCCGGCCAGCGGTTGAGCCGTGGGCTGAAGTACACCGCGCTCGGCCCGGTCGACGTTACCCGCGGGGCGGTGGGCCTAGGCCTGAACGGCGCCCAGTCGTCGGCGTCCTGGGTGGGCGAGCGGTACCGCACCGGACGGCTCAAGGCCGAGCTGGCCAAGGAGCTGGCGGTCGCGCAGGAAGTGGTGGCGGGTCTGCCCGCGGCGGTGACCAAGGCGCGCTCGCGGCGGCGCCGGCGCCCGCTGCTGGTGGCCGCCGTCGGCGTCGTGGCGCTGGCCGGGGGAGCGGTGGCGTTCTCGATCGTGCGGCGCTCCACGCAGAAGGAGCCGTCGCCGCTACCGCCGAGTGTGGAGGTCTCACCGCGGCCGTGAGCCCGGGCGCGCGTCGTTTCGGCCCCCGAGGGCTTCCTCGAACAGGTCCAGCACCGCCCGCCATGCACGCGGAGTGTGTGTGGGGTGATACCCGACGCCGGGCACGGTGGGCTGGCTGTGGGTGGTCCCGTCGGCAGGCGACCCGTCGGGGTTCGTCGGCTGGGCCCAGAAAGCGTGCTGGGCGCCGCCGTAGACATTCAGGCGCCAATCGACCCCGGCGTCCCCAAGCGTGCGGCCGAACGTCAGGGCCTGGTCAGGGGTGCAGAGCGGGTCGTCGGAACCGGTACACAGAAGGACAGCGCCGGCCACGTTCGTCCAGTCCTCGGCGTCGACGTCCTGCAGCCCGGGATGGACGACGGCGACGGCCTTGAACGGCACCGCTGCCCGGGCGAGTTCGAGCACGATGCGTCCGCCCGCGCCATAGCCGAGAGCGGCGAGGCGGCCGGTGTCGACACCGGGCACCGCCAGCAGGACATCGAGCGCGGCACGGCCGATCGCCTGCATCCGCTCAGCGTCGGCCAGCAGCGGCATGACCCGGGCCAGCATCGCTTCCGGTCGACCTGTGAACAACTGGCCACCGTGATAGTCCATCGCCAAGGCGGCGTAACCGTGGTCGGCCAGCTCGTCGGCGCGGCGCCGCTGATAGTCGTCGAGGCCGATCCCGTCGTGTCCGATGAGCACGGCTGGCCACGGGCCCTCGCCCTGCGGCAACGCCAGGTGGGCGACCATGGTCAAGCCGTCGACGTCGTACGTGACTTCGCGCATTGCACTCATGAGACAGGTTTGTGGAGCCTAGGAGAATCGAACTCCTGACATCTACCTTGCAAAGGTAGCGCTCTACCAACTGAGCTAAGGCCCCTGGTTCGCCGACGGCGCGTCAGGCGCCACGTGCCACACCTCTGCGCCGGTGCGTGAGCGCCAGACGGCCACCGCGGCTGCCGCGGCGATCATGGCGAGCACCGCCACCAACTTCATGGTGTGAAACCTTTCCGTGGGGCTAGGAGGACTCGAACCTCCGACCTCTTCGTTATCAGCGAAGCGCTCTAACCGCCTGAGCTATAGCCCCGTTACGCCGGTACGGCCGAGCGACGAGATTACCGCAATCGTAGGCTCCCGCCCAAACCGCGCCCACCCGCCGCGACCCTAGTCCCGGTCGGCCAGCGTGACCTCCACACCGCCGACCAGGTCGGTGGACAGGTTGTAGATGAACGCCCCGATCGTCGCCATCGCCGTCAGCAGCACGATGTTGACCAATCCGATCAGCGCGGCGCCGCCGAAAATCGTTCCGCTGGAGACCAACTCGCCGCCGGCGCCACCACCGGCACTGGTCAGCAGGTCGCCGACGTTGCTGTTGAGCTTGCTCCACACGCCCATGCCACCGAGCACGAGGTACAGGAACGCGACCGCGATCATCCACACGAAGAACAACGCGACCGACAACAGCAGCGACACCTTCAGCGTGCTCCACGGGTCGACCCGGCGGATCTGCATGCTGGCCCGGACCGGCCCCTTGTGCCGGGTGCCGACCTGCACGCGGGAACCGGCCGCCGGCCTTGCGGGCTCACCGCCGGACCGCTCGGCCGGCTTACGCGGCGGCTGCTGTTGCTGCGGGCGCGGCATCGGCCCGGACAGATCGGGCAACTCGCTGGCATAAGCCTCCGAACGCGGCGCGTCCTGGCGCTCCCGCACCGGCACCTCCTCGGTCGGGGTCGCGCCGCCGCCGCCGACGAACCGGTTCAGCCTGGCGTCCACGCCGGGGGAGTGGTCGTCATCGCCGCGGGGCGCGCGCCTCGGTTCTGCGGGCCGCGGCCCGGGCTGCGCCGCACGCGCCGCCGGGCCACGCTGCCAGGGCGGCACGTCCCCGGAGTCGCCGCCGGGCCGCGGGCCCAGCGACTGGTGGTTACCGGCCGAACCGTTCGCCCCCGGCCCGTTGTTCGGGCCGTTGGCGCCGTCGGGACCCTCGCCGGCACGCGGGTATCCCGGCTCGTTCGGTGAACCCACCTACGGCTCCTTCACGTCGTCCGGTCGTCGGCTATTCGCCGACGTCGGTGTTGACCTCGTCGGTGCTGTCGCCTTCCTCCGCGTTGCGCGCAATGGCAACCAGTGTGTCGCCCTCACCGAGGTTCATCAACCGAACGCCCTTGGTTTGCCGCCCGGCCTTGCGGACCTGGCGTGCGGCCGTCCGGATGACACCGCCACCCGAGGTGATCGCGTACAGCTCTGTGTCGTCATCGACGATCAACGCACCCACAAGACTGCCACGGCGTTTGTCGAATTGGACCGTCAGGACCCCTTTGCCGCCGCGACCCTGCACCGGGTACTCGTCGATCGCGGTGCGCTTGGCGTAGCCGCCGGCCGTCGCGACCAGCAGGTACGTGTCCGGGCGCACCACGTTCAGCGACAGCAGGGCGTCGTCGGTGTTGAACCGCATGCCCTGCACACCGGAGGTGGCGCGACCCATCGGCCGCAGCGCCTCGTCGGTTGCCGAGAACCGGATCGACTGGCCCTTGGCCGACACCAGCAGCAGGTCGTCGTCGGCCGAGCACAGCACGGCGCCGACCAGTTCGTCGCCGTCGCGCAGGTTGACCGCGACGATGCCGCCGGAGCGGTTGGAGTCGAAGTCGACCAGCCGGGACTTCTTGACCAGCCCGTTGCGGGTGGCCAGCACCAGATACGGCGCGTCCTCGTAACCCTGGATCTGGATGACCTGCGCGATGCGCTCCTCGGGCTGGAAGGCCAGCAGGTTGGCCACGTGCTGACCGCGCGCCGTGCGGGACGCCTCGGGCAGGTCGTAGGCCTTCGCGCGGTAGACCCGGCCCTGCGTGGTGAAGAACAGGATCCAGTCGTGCGTCGAGCAGACGAAGAAGTGGTTGACGATGTCGTCCTGCTTGAGCCCGGCGCCCTGCACGCCCTTGCCGCCGCGCTTCTGGCTGCGGTACAGGTCGGTCTTGGTGCGCTTGGCGTAGCCGGTCTCGGTGATCGTGACGACGACGTCCTCGCGGGCGATCAAATCCTCGTCGGCGACGTCGCCGTCGGCCGGGATGATCCGGGTGCGACGGTCGTCGCCGTACTTGTCGACGATCTCCTTGAGCTCGTCGCGCACGATCGCACGCTGCCGCTCGGGCTTGGCCAGGATGTCCTCGAGGTCGGCGATCTCGGCCTCGATCTTGGCCAGATCGTCGACGATGCGCTGCCGTTCCAGGGCGGCCAGGCGGCGCAACTGCATGTCGAGAATGGCCTGGGCCTGGATCTCGTCGATGTCGAGCAACTCGATCAGGCCCTGGCGGGCGATGTCGACGGTCTCCGACGCTCGGATCAACGCGATCACCTCGTCGAGCGCGTCGAGCGCCTTGACCAGACCGCGCAGGATGTGGGCCCGTTCATTGGCCTTGCGCAACCGATACCTGGTGCGCCGGACGATCACGTCGAGCTGATGGTTGACGTAGTGGCGGATCAGCTGGTCCAGGCGCAGCGTGCGCGGCACGCCGTCGACGATGGCCAGCATGTTGGCGCCGAAACTGGTCTGCAGCTGGGTGTGCTTGTAGAGGTTGTTCAGCACCACCTTGGCGACGGCATCGCGCTTGAGCTCCACCACGATTCGCAGCCCGACGCGGTCGCTGGACTGGTCCTCGATGTTGGAGATGCCGGCCAGCTTGCCGTCGCGGACCTGCTCGGCGATCGAGGTGATGAAGTTGTCGTGGTTGACCTGATACGGCAGCTCGGTGATGACGATGCCGGTGCGGCCGCGGCTGTCTTCTTCGATCTCCACGACACCGCGCATGCGGATCGACCCGCGCCCGGTCTTGTAGGTGTCCTCGATGCCCTGCGAACCGACGATCAGACCGCTGGTCGGGAAGTCGGGACCCTTGACCCGTTCGGTCATCGCGGCCAACGTGGCTTCCTCGTCGGCGTCATGGTTCTCCAGGCACCAGTACACCGCGTCGGCGAGCTCGCGCAGGTTGTGCGGCGGGATGTTGGTCGCCATACCGACCGCGATGCCACCCGAACCGTTGGCGAGCAGGTTCGGGAACCGGCTCGGCAGAACCGTCGGCTCCTGCACCCGGCCGTCGTAGTTCGGGACGAAATCGACTGTCTCCTCGTCGATTTCGCGCAGCATCTCCATCGCCAACGGAGTCAGCCGCGCCTCGGTGTTGTGGCTGACGAATCCGTTCGTAATGAAGGAGTGGTCGGCGGTATCGACTCGGAGGCTATAGACGGGTTGCACACCAGCGTCGGTCACCGAAGCGACGCGCGCGTAGGAGAACCGGCCATCGGTCAGCTCAGCCACAATGGCGTCGGCGTCCGGATCCTCGCGGTACGCGTCGCTGAACCCCGCGAGACTACGGTTTATGACGGAATATCGCTGATTCTCATCAGAAACCGTAGTCTCGGTGCGCATCACCGCGATATCGCCGGGACGGATCTCCTCGATCAGCTTCCACAACAGCGTCGGCACGCCGCCGACGTCCACTAGGCACAGCAACGGGTGGTTGGCGGTACCGGTGACCTCATGGCCCTCATCGGTGCGCACCGTCCACGTCGGGTGTTCACCTGAGTGGAACAGCCGGTCAGCCACGACGGGAAGGCCGTGCCGGTCAAGCACCTTGAGGTCAATGACGTTGTCGCTGTTAGGTCGAGCACCCGGTACCACATCGCTGATGCGAATCGTACGGCCTTCGGGCAGCGCTACCAACGCGTCTCCTGTAACGCAATACCTCATGGCAGCCGGTGGGTCGTTGCCCGGCGAGCCGAAGTTGCCCTGCCCGTCGACCAGCGGGTAGCGCAGCGACCACGGCTGGGCCATCCGGACCAGGGTGTCGTAGATCGATGCGTCGCCGTGCGGGTGATAGTTACCCATCGTTTCGGCAACGGAGCGAGCGGATTTCGCGTGGCTGCGGTCGGGCCGGAAGCCCGAGTCGAACATCGCGTAGAGCACGCGGCGGTGCACCGGCTTGAGGCCGTCGCGCACCTCCGGCAGGGCGCGCCCCACGATCACGCTCATCGCGTAGTCGATGTAGCTGCGCTGCATCTCCTGCTGGATGTCGACAGGTTCGATGCGGTCGCCCGCTTCGTCGCCGGGCGGCAACGTGGTATCAGTCATCGGTAATCAGCCTTCGGCATCTATGGGCGAATGGGATCAAACGTCGAGGAAGCGGACGTCTTTGGCGTTTCGGGTGATGAAGCTGCGGCGGGCTTCGACGTCTTCGCCCATCAGGATGGAGAACAACTCGTCGGCGGCGGCGGCGTCGTCGAGGGTGACCTGGCGCAGCACCCGCACCGAGGGATCCATCGTGGTCTCCCACAGCTCCTTGGCGTCCATCTCGCCCAGACCCTTGTAGCGCTGGATACCGTCGTCGGTGTTGATCTTCTTACCCGCGGCGCGCCCGGCTTCGAGCAACCCGTCGCGTTCGCGGTCGGAATACGCGAATTCGGGGGCGCTGCGCTGCCACTTGAGTTTGTACAGCGGAGGTTGGGCCAAGAAGATGTGCCCGTTTTCGACAAGGGGTTTCATGAACCGGAACAACAGCGTCAACAGTAGCGTGGAGATGTGCTGGCCGTCGACATCAGCATCGGCCATCAACACGATCTTGTGATAACGCAGCTTGGAGATGTCGAACTCGTCGTGGATGCCGGTGCCCAGCGCGGTGATGATCGCCTGGACCTCGGTGTTCTTGAGCACCCGGTCGATGCGGGCCTTTTCGACGTTGATGATCTTGCCGCGCAACGGCAGGATCGCCTGAAACATCGAATCGCGCCCGCTCTTGGCCGAACCGCCGGCCGAATCACCCTCGACCACATACAGTTCGGACTTGCTGGGATCCGTCGACCGGCAATCAGCCAACTTACCCGGCAACCCACCGATATCGGTGGCACTCTTACGCCGCACCAGATCCCGCGCCTTACGCGCCGCCGCCCGCGCCTGAGCCGACGAGACCGCCTTGTTCACAACGGTTTTGGCTTCCGCCGGATTCGCCTCGAGCCAGTGGCTGATCTGCTCGTTGCAGATCCGCTGGACGAACGACTTGACCTCTGTGTTGCCGAGTTTGGTCTTGGTCTGGCCCTCGAACTGCGGCTGGGACACCTTGACCGAGATGACGGCGGCCAGGCCTTCGCGGATGTCTTCGCCGGTGAGGTTCGGATCCTTGTCCTTGAGTAGCTTCTTGTCCTTGGCGTACTTGTTGACCACCGAGGTCAACGCCGCGCGAAAACCCTCTTCGTGGGTGCCGCCCTCATGAGTGTTGATCGTGTTGGCGAACGTGTGCACCGACTCGGAGTAACCGGCGTTCCACTGCATGGCGATCTCGACCTCGTGGCCGTCGCCCTTGCCGTCGAAGTCGATGATGCTCGGGTGGATCGGCGTCTTGGTCCGGTTGATGTGCTTGACGAAGTCGACCAGCCCGCCGGGGTAGTGGAAGACGCGGTGCTTGAGCTTCTGCGGCGCGGCGGCCTCGGCAGCCTTCTCGTCGGCCGACTTCGGCGCCTCGGCCGTATCGCTGACCACGTCGTCGACGACCTCGTCGGGAGTCACCCGCTCATCGGTCAGCTCGATGGTCAGGCCCTTGTTGAGGAACGCCATCTCCTGCAGCCGGCGCGCGATGGTCTCGAAGTCGTAGTTCGTGGTCTCGAAGACGTCCGGATCGGCCCAGAACCGGATCGTCGTGCCGGTCTCCTTGGTCTTCTCGCCCTGCTTGAGCGTGCCGGGTACCGAGCGGTCGTAGGTCTGGAACCACTCGTAGCCGTCGGTGCGGATGTCGGCTTCGAGCCGGGTGGACAGCGCGTTGACCACGGAGACGCCGACGCCGTGCAGACCACCCGATACCTGGTAGGCGCCCTCTTCGAACTTGCCGCCCGCGTGCAGCACGGTCATCACGACGTCGACGGTCGGGATGCCGGTGGCATGCATGGCGACGGGGATGCCGCGGCCGTCGTCGGTGACCTGGACGCCACCGTCCTGCAGGATCCTGACCTCTACCTTGGTGGCGAAGCCGGCCATCGCCTCATCGACGGCGTTGTCGACGACTTCCCAGATCAGGTGGTGCAGACCACGCTCACCGGTCGAACCGATGTACATGCCCGGCCGCTTGCGGACCGCTTCGAGGCCTTCGAGGACCTTGATCGAGTCGGCGCCGTACTGGCTCGGGGCATTCTTCTTCTGGGCAGCCACGTTGGACGCGTCTCCTTGGTCTCTTGCCGGGGAAGGCTTGCCAGGCGTTCAACAGCCGCCTGCGGATCTTGTCACCAGTCTACCGTTTCCAAGCGACAGGACCGATTCTGAGGCCGCGTTTCTGCACACCTATTTGCGTCGCCTGGGGAATTTCTCGATCCGAGGTGCGTCAAGACGCTTGAGAGCTACGATCGCGGCGTTCTCAGGCCTTTGAGGCAACCGGCCGATAGGGCCTCAGCCATATGTGTCGCGGGGCCCTCGACCGGAGACGTGATAGCGGCCTTTTCGCCACGACGGCGCCACCGGTCCGACGATACGCAGCGACTTGACCACGCCGTCGCCCACGGCGTCGGCGATCTTGGCCAGCACCTGCGACTGCACCATCCGCAGCTGGGTCGCCCACGCGGTCGACTCCGCCGAGATGGTCAGGACCCCGTCGTTGAGCGAGGTCGGAGTGGCGTGATCAGCGATACCCTCTCCGACAACACTGGCCCACCGTCCGAACACTGCGCCCTCGGCGACGCGTCCCGACCACCCGCGGTGGCGGGCCAGTTCACTGGCCGCCGATCCCAGCGGTTGCGGGTCCCGCGCGTCCGGTCCGGGCCCCGACCAGCGGCGCCGACTCGCGCCGGCGATCCGGCGCGGCGCGCGCTGACGACCGCGGCCGACGTCCTTACCCTGGCTGCGAGCCGCCCCGCGCGCCTCTTCCAAGGTCCGGCGCACCAAATCCATTCCGGCCAGATGAGCCAGGTGAGCGGGCGGGCCCATTTCGTCACGGTCGGAAACTCCGCCCTGGTCTTCGGGTGGTTCACTCATCGTCGATCACCGAGATCCGCCCCGCATCCTCGTCCCGCATCGTCACCCCGATCCTGCCCGCATCCCATTCCGCCGGGATGTCTTCGGGCACCGCGGCGGTGACGAGCACCTGCTCCGCGGACGCGGCCACATTGGCCAACGCCTGCCGGCGCGCGGTGTCGAGTTCGGCGAACACGTCGTCGAGCAGCAGCACGGGATCCCCACCGTCGGCGCGCAGCAGTTGGTAGGCCGCCAACCGCAGCGACAGCGCCATCGACCACGATTCCCCGTGGCTGGCAAACCCTTTCGCCAGCTGGTCACCGAGCCGCAGTTCGAGGTCGTCGCGGTGCGGACCGACCAGACACACGCCGCGTTCCAGTTCGGCGTCGCGACGGCGGGCCAGCGCGTCGAGCAGCGCGGCCTCGAACAGTTCGGGGTCGGCGGTGCCGCTTGCGGCCTCCTGTTCGACGAGCTCGACGCCGCTGCGGTACCGGATGCCGGCCGGCCGCGAGGTCGGCGCCAGCAGTTGGTAGGCCTTCTCGACCTCGGGCGCCAGTTGGTTGGTCAACTCCACGCGGGCCGCGATCAGCCGGGCGCCGTTGGCGGCCAAGTGTCCATCCCACACATCGAGGGTGTCGAAAACCGAACGGTCACCGCGGAATCGGGCACCCGAGGCCGTTTTGAGCAGTGCGGTCCGTTGCCGCAGCACCTTGTCATAGTCGGCGCGGATCGCGGCCACCTGCGGCCGGCGGATGGTGGCGAGGTCGTCGAGGTAGCGGCGGCGTTCACCCGGGTCGCCGCGGACCAGCGCCAGATCTTCGGGGGCGAACAGCACCGCCCGCAGGGCGCCGAGGATCTCGCGGGCGCTGCGCACGGGGGAGCGGTTCAGTCGTGCCTTGTTCGCCCGGCCGGCGGTGATCTCCAGATCGACGGCGAGCTCACGACCCTCGTTGACGACGATCGTCGACACCACGGCGCGTTCGGCGCCGGTCCGGATCAGCGGGGCGTCGGTGGCCACCCGATGAGAACCGAGCGTCGACGAATACCACAGCGCCTCAACGATATTGGTCTTGCCGAAGCCGTTGCGGCCGACGAACACGGTGCGGCCCGGTTCGAGATCCAACTCGACCCGGGGCCAGGATCGGAAGTCGGTCAGCGCCAGCCGGCGGACGTACACGCGCTCGGCACCTACCCCGACTCACTGATCCGCTTGACCGCGTGCCCACCGAACTGGTTGCGCAGCGCCGAGACGGCCTTCATCGCCGGCGAGTCCTCCTGCCGCGACGCGAACCGGGCGAACAGCGACGCGGCGATCACCGGCATCGGGACGCGATGGGCGATCGCCTCCTCCACCGTCCACCGGCCCTCGCCGGAATCCTCGGTGTAGCCGCTGATTTCGACGAATTTCGGGTCTTCCTTGAGCGCCTTGGCGAGCAGTTGCTGCAGCCAGGACCGCACGACGGTGCCGTTAGTCCAGGCCTGGATGACGGCCTGGGTGTCGGTGATCAGCTCCTCGGCCGCGAGCAGCTCATACCCTTCGGCGTAAGCCATCATCAAGCCGTATTCGATCCCGTTGTGCACCATCTTCGCGTAGTGCCCGGCGCCGACCGGGCCGGCATGCACGAAGCCGTCTTCGCGGGGCCCCGGCGGCCGCAGCGTGTCGAAGATCGGCATCACTCGTTCGATGTCGGCGGCGTCACCACCGACCATCAATCCGTAGCCCTCGTCGAGACCCCAGACGCCGCCAGACACCCCGGCGTCGATGAACTTGATTCCCTTGGCGCCCAACAGTTCTGCGTGTGGCGCGTCCTCGGTGTAGCGGGAGTTGCCGCCGTCGATGACCAAGTCGCCTTCGCTGAGCACCTCGGCGAGTTCGGTGATCGTGTCGTGGGTGATGTGGCCCGACGGCACCATCACCCACACCACCCGCGGTGCGTCGAGGGCCGACGCCAACGCCGCCAGGGTCGGCACATCGGTCACTTCCGGCCGCGGGTCATATCCGACGACTTCATGCCCGCCCTGCCGGAGGCGCTCGCGCATGTTGAAGCCCATCTTGCCCAGGCCGACCAGACCGAGTTGCATGTGCGCCCCTTTCGTGGCGTCGGGCCGGTCAGCCGGGGAGCCGCACCGGCATCAGCAGGTAGACGTAGTCGGTCTGCGCGGCCGGGAACGGCCCGGTGGTGCCGACCTCTCCATCATCCTCGCCCGCCGGGCGGAGCACCGCAGGGCGGCTGGGTGTGGTGAACCCGAACGTCACCCGCTCCGAATGCAGCGAGCTGAGCCCGTCGGTCAGGTAGTTCGGGTTGAACGCGATGGTCAGCGGATCCCCGACGAACGAAACCTGCAGGTCCTCCTCGGCGCGACCGACGTCGTCGGCGCCGGCCGACAGCCGCAGCACATCGTCGGCGAACTCCATGCGCACCTGGGCGCCGCGGTCGGCGACCAGCGCGACACGTTTGATCGCCTCGGTCAGCTCGGCGACGCCGATGGTCGCCATCGCGGTGTGCTCGGTCGGCAGCAGCTGCCGGAACTTCGGGAACTCCGCGTCCAGCAGTCGCGTGGTGCTGCGCTTACCGCCGCTGCTGATACCGAGCAGACCTTCCTTGCCCACGGCGGACCCGGCACCCAGCGACAGATGGACGTCGCCGCCGTCGGCTCCCGCCTTGGCGGCCTCCGACATCGTCTTGGCCGGCACCAGCACCGCGGCCTCCACATCGGCGCTCGCGGTGGACCAGGTCAACTCGCGGACCGCCAGCCGGAACCGGTCGGTGGCCGCCAAAACGACCTTCTCCCCGGTGATTTCGACGCGGATACCCGTCAGCATCGGCAGCGTGTCGTCGCGCCCGGCGGCGATCGCGACCTGCCCGATCGCCTCGGAGAACACGTCGGCGGAGATCACGCCGGTCTCTTCGGGCAGCGTCGGCAGCGTCGGGTAGTCCTCGACGGCCATGGTCGGCAGCGAGAATCGCGAACTACCGCAGGTCAGCGACACCCGGGTGCCCTCGACGGTGACGTCGATCGGCTTGGCCGGCAACGCCTTGGTGATGTCGGACAGCAGCCGCCCGGACACCAAAACGCTGCCCGGCGAGGCGATCTCGGCGGGGACCTGGACTTCGGCGGAGACCTCGTAGTCGAACCCCGAAATCGTCAGGCCGTCGTCGGAGCCGGTGAGCAGGACGCCGGCCAGCACCGGAACGGTCGGGCGGGTGGGCAAATTGCGCGCCACCCACGCCACGGCGTCGGCGAAGTCCTCTCGTACCAGGCGGAACTTCAGATCGGTGACACCAACTGTTGTCGTCGCCACGTCCATAGAGTCCCTTCGATCAATACCACAACAAGCAATAACCAGCGGTTTCCCGGTGTCTCGTCGCGCTCCGGATCGAGGCGCCCCGACGACCGTAACGGCTGTCGATGAATCACCGTAGAGCTTTCCGTCCCAACTTGAAAGCTAATCGATCGGGGTGACATCCGTGCGACCGGACCGGTCGAGTCGGCCGAGTTTCCGTGTGTCCCCAAGGTGCTTCTTCGAAGAGAGATCTAGGGAGATATACAAGCAACAGTATTAGGTCCTGTGGAGGGTGGGGATCAATCGGCGTCCGCGCAGTTGAGGGGCTTGCCACGGGTGTGTATGAACTGTGGATGACGTGCGCACCGCGGCGGGCCGTTTGTGGAGCCGCGGCCGGCTGTGCAGCGTTCGGCAGGTAATTCGACGGTTGATCCCAAGTTCTCCACAGCTGTGTGCACAACCCTGCTCTGTGACTGGTGGTGCCGGCGGTGCAGAAGAAATTTCAAAGATTTTCCCGACGAGATGCCGGTGGGCGTCCGGGACCCGCGGCGCGGGGCAAGACGAAGCCGCCGCGTGGTCGACGCGGCGGGGGATTCAGCAGTCGAATCAGCGCTTGGAACGCTGGCGGATGCGGGTGGTGAGTTCCTTGACATGATCGAAAACCTCACGCCGCTCGGCCATTTCGCCGCGGATCTTCTTCTCGGCGTACATGACGGTGGTGTGATCGCGGCCGAACGCCTGGCCGATCTTCGGCAGCGACAAGTCGGTGAGTTCGCGGCACAGGTACATCGCGATCTGGCGGGATTGCGCCAACGAGCGGGTCTTACCCGGGCCGCGCAGTTCCTCGACCGAGGTCTCGAAGTACTCGGCGGTGGCCGCCATGATCGCCGCGGTGCTGATCTGCATGGTGCTCGCGTCGGAGATCAGGTCCCGCAGCACGATCTCGGCCAGCGACTTGTCGATCGGCGTCTTGTTGAGCGAGGCGAACGCGGTCACCCGGATCAGGGCACCCTCGAGTTCGCGGATGTTGCGCTCGATGCTGCTGGCGATCAGTTCGAGGACGTCATCGGGCACGTCGAGGCGATCCATCTGCGCCTTCTTGCGCAGGATCGCGATGCGGGTCTCGAGTTCGGGCGGCTGAACGTCGGTGATCAGGCCCCATTCGAACCGGGTGCGCAACCGATCTTCGAGGGTGGCGAGCTGTTTGGGCGGCCGGTCCGAGGAGATGACGATCTGCTTGTTCGCGTTGTGCAGCGTGTTGAAGGTGTGGAAGAACTCCTCCTGGATGCCTTCCTTGCCCTCGATGAACTGGATGTCGTCGACCAGCAGCACGTCGATGTCGCGGTAGCTGCGCTTGAACGACGCCTTGCGGTCGTCGCGCAGCGAGTTGATGAAGTCGTTGGTGAATTCCTCGGTCGAGACGTACTTGACCCGCATGCCGGGGAAGAGCCGCTGGGCGTAGTTCCCGGCGGCGTGCAGCAGGTGCGTCTTGCCCAGGCCGGACTCACCCCAGATGAACAGCGGGTTGTAGGCCCTGGCCGGCGCTTCGGCGATGGCCAGCGAGGCCGCGTGGGCGAACCTGTTCGACGCGCCGATGACGAAGGTGTCGAAGGTGTAGCGGCGGTTGAGGTTGACCGAGGTGGTGTCGTCGGCGAGCGCGCCGGGTGAGCGGTTGGTGAAGTACGTCGGCCAACTCTCCTCGGCGCTGGCCCTGGCCTCGAGGTCCTCGTCGACTTCGTCGGGCTCGGAGACGGCGGCCAGTCCGGTCGGGCCGGAATTGGTGTCGTCGGGTCCGGGGTCAGCGATGCGCACACCTAGTTCGACGCGCTGGCCGAGCTGACGGCTCAATGCTGTGATGATCGGCTGACGCAGGTGGCGTTCGATCTCGTTCTGCACAAACGGCGTCGGAACCGACAGCAGCGCAAACCCCTCGGTGATGACGAGGGGTTTGACGAGTTTGAGCCATGCCCTTTGCTGAGGGGTGAGCATCGGCCCGTCGGTGCCGGTTCCCAGGCCACCGTTGAGTTCTGTTACGACAGTGTTCCAGACGGCCACGAACGGTGGGTCGGGGTCAGCTGTCAATGACGAGCACCCCCTCGAGGCCGATCCAGGGACGACCGAAGGAACGATGACGATCTGTCCACACAGTTATCCACAGTCTGTGGATATCGGACGGTCGTCTTCGTTCGGTTGTCTACGGGCGAGAATGCCGCGAGCCGGGGCGCGTCACGGTGATCACCGTGGGCTCACGACTCGTCGGGGGTCCCCGCCTTGTTGTCTGTCGCCGTTTCGTTATCGAACGGCATTGGCAGAAGCTAACAGTTTTCTTCGCGGGTGCCAACCGTTCTGCAACATTGCGCCGACGTAGATTTGCGGCCGGGACGCACGGCCGGCCGACGGTGCGGTGGGCGCCGTTTGCGGGCCGCGCCGGCGAGGTTTGACCCAGCGAAATCTCGTCAGTACCCTCGAACAGTCGCCCGTACGTGGCGATACGGCTGCGACCAGCATGGCCTGGAGACCGCGCCGGTTAGCGAGACGGACGAGCTTACCAACGGCGACTGCGTCCTCACTGAAGCCAGACGGGTTCGGTGTGGGCTGCGGATGCCAAACGCAACAAGGAGAGACAGCCGTGGCCAAGGGCAAGCGGACCTTCCAGCCGAACAACCGGCGCCGGGCGCGCGTGCACGGGTTCCGGCTGCGCATGCGGACACGGGCCGGCCGGGCGATCGTGGCGAATCGCCGTGGCAAGGGCCGCCGCAAGCTCACTGCGTGATTCGATCCGAGGTCTGACGCGGTGCTTCCGGCGCGATACCGGATGACGCGGTCGACCGAGTTCGGGGCCACGGTGAGTCGTGGGGTGCGCGCGGCGCAGCCCGATCTCGTCGTCCATGCCTTGCGCAGCAAGACCGGCACCGATCCCGGGCCGCGCATCGGCCTCGTCGTCTCCAAGTCCGTCGGCAACGCCGTCCAACGGCACCGGGTGGCCCGTCGCCTGCGCCATGTCGCGCGCGCGGTCATCGACGAGTTGGACCCGGCCGACCGGGTCGTCATCCGCGCGCTGCCCAGCAGCCGGCACGCCATCTCGGCGCGGCTGGAGCAGGAACTGCGCAGTGCGCTGCGGCGCGCGCGGCCCAAGACCGAGGTCGACCGATGAGGTCGGCCGGGGCTGCGGCCGCCCGCGGGGTCATCTTCCTCATCCAGCTCTACCGCCACACCATCTCGCCGCTGCGCCTTCCGACATGTCGGTTCATGCCGACCTGCAGCCAGTACGCGGTCGACGCCCTGACGGAGTACGGACTGATCCGCGGCGGATGGCTTGCGGTGATACGGCTGCTGAAATGCGGGCCGTGGCATAGGGGAGGATGGGACCCGATCCCCGAGCGCCGCGGTGACACCCACCGGTGCGCGCCCGCGCAGAAGTCCTCGGAGGGCACGGCCGCCGACGTGAGCGGAGGCGTGTCAGCAGAGCGAGCAGGAAGCGAGACGCGTGTTTAACTGGTTCAGCCTCGACATCATCTACTACCCGGTGTCGGCGATCATGTGGGTCTGGTACAAGCTGTTCGCCTTCCTGCTGGGGCCGTCGAACTTCTTCGCCTGGGCGCTGTCGGTGATGTTCCTCGTCTTCACCCTGCGCGCGATCCTCTACAAGCCGTTCGTCAAGCAGATCCGCACGACGCGGCAGATGCAGGAACTGCAGCCCCAGATCAAGGCGCTGCAGAAGAAGTACGGCAAGGACCGCCAGCGGATGGCGCTGGAGATGCAGAAGCTGCAGAAGGAGCACGGGTTCAACCCGATCCTGGGCTGCCTGCCGATGCTGGCTCAGGTCCCGGTGTTCCTCGGACTGTTCCACGTGTTGCGCTCGTTCAACCGGACCCAGGGCGGCTTCGGCCAGATCCAGCTCTCGGTGGAGCAGAACCGGGCCACCGGCAACTACGTGTTCAGCCCGACCGACGTCGCGAACTTCCTCGACGCGCACCTGTTCGGTGCACCCCTGGGCGCCACCATGATTCAGACCACCGGTCTGGACGCCTTCACCGAGTTCAGCCGCCCGGCGGTGATCGCCGTCGGCGTGCCGATCATGATCCTGGCCGGTATCGCCACCTACTTCAACAGCCGCGCGTCGGTGGCCCGGCAGAGTCCGGAAGCCGCGGCCAATCCGCAGACCGCGATGATGAACAAGCTGGCGCTGTACGTCTTCCCGCTCGGCGTGGTCGTCGGCGGACCCTTCCTGCCGCTGGCGATCATCATGTACTGGCTCGCGAACAACATCTGGACCTTCGGTCAGCAGCACTACGTGTTCGGCAAGATCGAGAAAGAGGAAGAGGCCAAGAAGCTCGAGGCCCAGGAGCGACAGGCCAAGAACGCGCCGCCGCCGGGTGCCAAGCCGAAGCGCAACGCCAAGAGTCAGGCGGCCGTCACCGAGAGTGCAGCGGGCGAGGACTCCGACACCGCCGAGACCGGGAACGGCGCCGACAACGGCGCGCCCAAGAAGGCGACCGGAAGCAGTCCGGGCAAGACGTCGGCCGGAGCGGCCAACCGCACGCCGCGGCCGGGGGCGACCCCGCGGCCGGGCGGGCGGCAGAAGAAGCGGAAACGTTGACCGGGGCCCAGGCCCTGTGGGGATGAGGAGAGACGGATATGACGGACGCTGAGACCACCGAGCGCGGGGATCTCGAGAACGACGACCTCAAGGACGACGACCGTGACGCCGCCGCGTCGGGGGAGGACGACCTGGAGGAGCGGTTGGTCGCCGAGGGTGAGATCGCCGGCGACTATCTCGAGGAGTTGTTGGATCTGCTCGACTTCGACGGGGACATCGACCTCGACGTCGAAGGGGACCGCGCGGTGGTGAGCATCGACGGCGGGTCGGACCTGAACAAGTTGGTGGGCCGCAAGGGCGAGGTGCTCGACGCGCTGCAGGAGTTGACCCGGCTGGCGGTGCACCAGAAGACCGGTGAGCGCAGCCGGCTGATGCTCGACATCGCCCGCTGGCGTCGGCGGCGCCGCGACGAACTCGCCGCGTTGGGGGAGAAGGTCGCGCGCCGCGTGCTGGAGACCGGCGAGCGCGAGGAGCTCGCGCCGATGACTCCGTTCGAGCGCAAGATCGTGCACGACGCCGTCGCCGCGGTCGATGGCGTGCACAGCGAGAGCGAGGGCGTGGAGCCGTCTCGCCGGGTTGTTGTGCTGGCCGACTGACAGCCGAGTTACACGCGTGTAGTTCAAGGCGCTGGCCGTCCGATGCGACGATCCGGAGGATGTTTCACGTGAAACATGGCGAGGTGTCGACGCCGCCGGAGGCTGCCGAAGCGGTGTTCGGTGCGCGGCTCGCCCGGGCTCGTCGCTACGCGGAGATCCTGGCCGGCGACGGGGTAGAGCGCGGTCTGATCGGGCCGCGGGAAGTCGACCGGTTGTGGGACCGCCACATTCTCAACAGCGCGGCCGTCGGCGAGCTCGTCGAATCGGGCACTCGGCTCGGCGACATCGGTAGTGGCGCCGGGCTGCCCGGGATACCGTTGGCGTTGGCCCGGCCAGATGTTGAGGTGACGTTGATCGAGCCGCTGCTGCGACGGAGTGAGTTCCTTCGCGAAGTGGTCGACGAACTCGAGATCGACGTGACGGTCTTGCGCGGTCGGGCCGAGGAGCCACACGTGAGGGAGCAAGTGGGGGAGTTGGATGCGGTGGCCTCTCGGGCGGTCGCGTCGTTGGACAAGCTGACCCGTTGGAGCATGCCGCTGCTTCGGGTGCAGGGTCGGATGCTTGCCCTCAAGGGCGAACGTGCCGAAGAGGAGATCCGCGACCACCGGCGTGTGATGACGTCGCTGGGTGCGGCCGATGTAAGGGTGATGAAGTGTGGCGCGAACTACTTGGACCCTCCCGCGACCGTCGTCGTGGCGCACCGGACCGCTCCGATAGCGCGCCGGTCGCCGAACAGGAGAAGAGCATGACGCCGCAGCCCGGCGGGCCCGCCCGAGATGTTTCACGTGAAACCGCGCGGGACGATGTTTCACGTGAAACATGGAGCGAGGCCGGCGAGCCGGCTTGGCCCGAGCCGGCGGCCATCGACACCCCGATCGGCGCGGAGGCCGAGCGAGCCGTCCGGCTCCTGCACGCCGCGGCCAAGGGCACCCTGCCGCGACCCGAACGCCAGCGCGTGTTCACCATCGCCAACCAGAAGGGGGGCGTGGGCAAGACGACCACCGCGGTCAACGTGGCGGCGGCACTTGCACTGCAGGGGCTCAACACGCTGGTGATCGATCTCGACCCACAGGGCAACGCGAGCACCGCGCTCGGCATCGAGCATCGGCCCGGCACCCCTTCGTCGTACGAGGTGCTGATCGGGGAGATCCCGCTGCGCGACGCCCTGCAGCGCAGCCCGCACAGTGACCGGCTCTACTGTGTGCCCGCGACGATCGACCTCGCCGGTGCGGAGATCGAATTGGTCAGCATGGTCGCGCGCGAAGGCCGGCTGCGCAGCGCGCTGGCGTCGCTCACCGATTACAACTTCGACTACGTCTTCATCGACTGCCCGCCGTCACTCGGCCTGCTGACGATCAACGCATTCGTGGCGGCGCCGGAAGTGCTGATCCCGATCCAGTGCGAGTACTACGCACTCGAAGGTGTGGGCCAGTTGATGCGCACCATAGAGATGGTCAAGGCACATCTCAATCCGCAGCTCGACGTGACGACCGTGATCCTGACGATGTACGACGGCCGCACCAAGCTCGCCGACCAGGTCGCGTCCGACGTACGGGCGCACTTCGGCGACAAGGTGCTGCGCACCGTGATCCCGCGCAGCGTCAAGGTGTCCGAGGCGCCGGGTTACGGGATGACGATCCTCGGCTACGACCCCGGTTCGCGGGGGGCGATGAGCTACTTGGACGCGAGCCGCGAGATCGCGGAGCGGCGGCAGTGATGAGCAGGCAGACACCGGGCCGAACAGGAGAGCAGGCATGACCCAACCAACACGCAAGCGCAGCGGTCTCGGACGCGGCCTCGCGTCGCTCATTCCGACCGGGCCTGCCGACGGTGACGCCTCCGGCCTCGGCCCGCGCCTGGGTGACGCCGCCGCGGATGTGGTGATCGGCGGCGGGGTGCCCGACGCTGCCGCCGCCAACCCGGCCGGCGCGGTTTACCGCGAGATCGAGCCATCCTCGATCGAGCCCAACCCTCGCCAGCCGCGTCAGGTCTTCGACGACGAGGCGCTCGCCGAACTCGTCCACTCGATCCGCGAGTTCGGCCTCATGCAACCGATCGTCGTGCGCGCGTTGCCCGCCGGCGAGCCGGGCGCTCCGCGGTACCAACTGGTGATGGGGGAGCGGCGGTGGCGCGCTGCCCAGCAGGCGGGCTTGGCCGCGATCCCCGCCATCGTCCGCGAGACCGGCGACGACGACATGCTGCGCGACGCGCTGCTGGAGAACATCCACCGCGTGCAACTCAACCCGCTCGAAGAGGCAGCGGCCTATCAGCAACTCCTCGACGAGTTCGGTGTAACCCACGATGAACTTGCGGCACGCATCGGCCGCTCGCGCCCGCTGATCACCAACATGATCCGGCTGTTGCGGTTGCCGATCGCCGTGCAGCGGCGCGTCGCCGCCGGGGTGTTGTCCGCCGGGCACGCCCGGGCGCTGCTGTCACTCGAGGGTGGTCCGGAGAAGCAGGAAGAGCTCGCCGCGCGCATCGTCGCGGAAGGCTTGTCCGTGCGCGCGACCGAAGAGGCGGTCACCCTGGCCAACCGGGCCGGGCCCACGCCGCCGTCGGCGCCCAAGCGCAAGCCGATCAGCATGCCGGGCCTGCAGGACGTTGCTGAGCGGCTGTCCACTGCGTTCGATACCCGCGTCACGGTGAGTCTGGGCAAACGCAAAGGCAAGATCGTGGTGGAGTTCGGGTCGGTCGACGATCTGCAACGCATCGTGGACTTGATGAGCGCGTCCGACCAATGACCTACCACACCGGGTAATTACGTCACTGTGACACGACCCGGGTCAGCAGCGCGTGTGCGGGGCGCTTCTCAGAGGAGTTTCGTTGTGAGCCAAGGTTTTTCGCGTTCGCGCGGACTTCGCCCGGTCGGCGCTGCCGAAAGCGGGCCACCGCGGCCGCACCCTTCTATCCTGGAGTGGCAGCTGTGCACCTCCGCACCGCGTGAAACCCCGGGAGTCTAGTGTCGGCACGCATCACGCCCTTGCGGCTCGAAGCGTTCGAGCAGCTGCCCAAGCACGCCCGCCGGTGCGTGTACTGGGAGGTCGATCCGCTCACGCTGCGCCGTGACGCGGCGGGTCCCGAGCACCTGTCGGATCCCGAGTTCGAGAAAGAGGCATGGCTGTCGATGGTCATGCTCGAGTGGGGGTCGTGCGGACAGCTCGCGGTGCAGTGCACGACGGCCGACACCGACGACGGGTTCGCCGCGCTCAGCGGTGACGAGGCGTGCCTCGGGTACGCGTTCTACGCGCCGCCCGGTGCGGTGCCGCGCGCTCAGCAGTTCCCGACCGGACCGGTCAGCGCGGACGCAGTCCTGCTGACGTCACTCGGGGTGGAATCCGGGGAGGACGCGGAGGGGCTCTCGCGGACGTTGATCAGTGCGGTGGTCGGCGACCTCGTCCGACGCGGCGCGCGCGCGTTGGAGGCGTTCGGCCACACCGCCGCGGTCACCGAACTGTTCGAACCCGGCGCAGCGACACCGGAGTTGCGGCCGGTGCTCGAGGTGTTGGGAGACTGCGCGGTGGATCAGTGTGTGCTGCAAGCGGATCTGCTGCAGGACGCCGGCTTCGTGGTGGTGTCCCCACACCGGTACTTCCCGCGGCTGCGGCTCGAGCTCGAGCAGGGTCTGGGCTGGAAGGCCGACGTGGAGGCGGCGCTGGAACGGCTGTTGGAGAGCGCGCAACTGCAGCAGCCGGTCGGTGCCGGCGCGAATCCGTGTGGGTAGCGGCTAGCTCGGGCTGACCCGGCCGGCCTGTTCGACCGACAGTTCGTGGGCCAGCAGTTCGGCGAACGTGAACGTCCCGGTGGGGCGGTCGTTCTTACCGAGCAGGTAGAGCCGTTTGACCGCGGCCAGCATGCCTTCGGCGATCGCGTCACGGGCCTGGGTGGACACCAGCATCCCGCGGTCGCGCGGATTGGTGATGTAGCCGACGTCGACCTGCACGGTGGGCATCCGGGTGAGGCGCAGCAGATCCCAGGTGCGTCCGTGGGTGCGGCAGTCGCGTAAACCGGTGCGTGCCACGACTTCTCGTTGGATAAAGTCGGCGAGGTTGCGGCCGATGGTGGACACCGAGCCGTGCGAGTTGCCGAAGTGGAACGACGCGACGCCGTTGGCGGCCGGGCTGGGTTGGGTGGCGCAGCGCAGGCTGATCATCAGGTCGGCGCCGACGGCGTTGGCGGTCGCGGCGCGTTCGGCGTCCGACGGCGCGCGGTTGGCCGGCCGCGACAGGAACGTCTCCATGCCGATCGCGGTCATGCGGCCCTCGAGCCGACTTGCCAAGTCCCACAGGATGTCCGACTCGCTGATCGGTCCACCGGGACCCTGCATGATCAGCCCGTGGTCGTCGCCGCCGCGACCCGGATCGATGATGATCCGCTTGCCCGACAGTCGCGGCCCGGACCGTCGCACCAGCTCCTCCTCGCGGATCGCGTGGGGCGAGCCGCCGGTGACGCGGGAGCCGAGAAAGTACAAGGACCGCAACGTCTCCGGTCCGCAGATGCCGTCGGGGTAGAGCCCGTACTCGCGCTGGTAGGACATCAGCGCGTTGTGCGTGGTCAGGCCGAAGTGTCCGTCGACGAGGCCGGTGTAGAAACCGAGGTCCTGGAGCCGGGCCTGCAGCGTTGCGACGTCGTCGCCGAACATGGGGGCACCGAACTGGTGGCTGAGCGTGCGGGCGCCCAGGCGGTACGACGCCTCCTTGAGCGCGCGGTACGTCGCCTCACCGACGATGCCGTCGACCAGCAGCCCGCGGTGCTGCTGAAAGGCGCGCACCGCGTGGTCGAGCTCGTCGTCGAACAGGTCGACCGCGACGTGCTTGCCGGTGGTGATCTCCTCGTCGGCACCGTCGAGCATGCCCAGCGCCGACAGCGCAGCCCGGATCTCGGTGACCGCGGCCCCGCGGTCACCGCGACGCAGACTGGACATATGCGGCCTTTCGGTCACGGTCGGCGGGCGCGCATCGGCGCTGGCCAGGTTGACGGGCTGGCACGATTGTCTCAGACACCCGGCCGATTCAAGAAAACCCCAGGCCGGTGTCCGTGCGCCGGATTTCGGCGTTAGACCACGTCAGCGAGCTCGCGTAGCAGCGCAGCCTTGCCTTTTGCGCCGACGATCCGCTTCACCGGCGAGCCGTCCTTGAACACGATCAACGTCGGGATGGAGACCACCTGGAAATCGCGGGCCGTCGCCGGGTTGGCGTCGACGTCGATCTTGGCGACGGTCAGTTCGCCGGCCTTCTCGGACGCGATCTCCTCGAGTACCGGGGCGATCATCTTGCAGGGTCCGCACCAGGTGGCCCAGAAGTCCACCAGCACCGGCGTGCTGCTGGAGAGCACGTCATCGGAGAACGAGTCGTCGGTAACCGCGACGGTGGCGGTCGAACCTGCAGTCATTGGTACTCCTATCAGACAGGGGTTTCGGTGGTTTCATCGCTTGGGCCGGAACCGATTTCGGCGAGCCAGCGCTCGGCGTCGATGGAGGCCGAACAGCCGGTGCCTGCGGCGGTGATGGCCTGGCGGTAGGTGCGGTCGACGAGATCGCCTGCGGCGAAGACACCTTCGATCGAGGTGCTGGTCGAACCCTTCTGCGTCACGACGTAGCCGTCCTCGTCGACCTCGACCTGGTCGCGCACCAGATCCGAGCGCGGGTCGTGCCCGATCGCGACGAACACACCGGTCACCGCGAGCTTCGACTCCTCACCGGTTACGGTGTTGCGCAACCGAATTCCGCTCACCTTCGGGCTGCCCTCGATCTCGAGGACCTCAGTGTTGGTGACGAAGTTGATCTTCTCGTTGGCGCGGGCGCGCTCGAGCATGATGCGGGAGGCGCGGAACTCGTCGCGGCGGTGCACCAGCGTGACGCTGCGGGCGAACTTGGTCAGGAAGATGGCCTCCTCCATCGCGGAGTCGCCGCCGCCGACCACGACGATGTCCTCGTCGCGGAAGAAGAAGCCGTCGCACGTGGCGCAGGTGCTCACCCCGAGGCCGGTCAGCGCCTCCTCGCCGGGGACGCCGAGGTGCCGGGCGGCCGCGCCCATCGCGAGGATGACCGCGCGGGCCTGGTACGTCTCGTCGCCGACGGTGACGGTCTTGACCGGACCGTCCAGCGACACGGCGTCGACGTCCTCCATGCGCAGGTCGGCGCCGAAGCGCAGGGCCTGCTCGCGCATCTCGTCCATCAATTCGGGACCGGTGATGCCGTTGCGGAAGCCCGGGTAGTTCTCGACCTCGGTGGTGGTCATCAGTGCTCCGCCGAACTGGATGCCCTCGAACACGAGCGGTTTGAGCTGGGCGCGAGCTGCGTAGATCGCGGCGGTGTAACCCGCCGGGCCGGATCCGATGATGATCAGGTCATGAACCGGGGATGTGGTGGTCATGAGCGCCTTTCTGCCGCTTTTCGGCGGCACGGATACAAACACCAGGGTAGGCCGCCGTGTTCCCGAGCAAATCTGTGTTGCCTACGACTGCTGCAAAGACTACGGCTGCGCGCTCACGGTGTCGTCGACCAACCCGGAGTGGTGGTGCGGCTCACGGTGATGCGTTCGGCGGTCGGGCCCTGGTCGGAGAACGGCGACGAGGGAGTGCGGGCCAGCATCGCCACCCCGATCAGCGCCGCCAGCACGACGGCGACCAGCCCGACGCCCAGGGCAATGATCTTGGCGCGGGGCAGCGGTGTGCGCGCGGAGTGGGCGGGCGCGTTGCGCAGCGCGCTGCCGATCCGCGCGGTGACCTCGGGCGGCACCTCGGGGGCCGAGGACTCATCGCGCCCGAGCCGGACCAACTCGCGGCGCACCCGTTCGATCGCCGGGTCGGGGGACCCGTCCGTTGCGCTGTCCATCGTCAGCCAGTTTCCACCACGAGACGTTAGACGCGCGCGGCCCCGCTGCGGTTCCCCTCACTCTGTCCGCGCGGCCGCCTCGGCGTCGAAGTACTCGAGCACCTCGGCCAGCTTGGCTCTGGCGCGTGAACATCGGCTCTTCACCGTGCCCTCGGGGACACCGAGCATGTGGGCCGTCTCGGCCACCGAGTAGCCCTGCATGTCGACGGCCACCACCGCGGCGCGCTGCTCGACGGGCAACCGCATCAGCGCACGCTCGACGACGATCGCGGTGTCGACGTGCGACGTCGGGTCACCGATGTGGCCGACATCGTCGGGCAGTGCCTCGGTGGGCCGAACCTTGTTGCGCCGCAACCGGTCCAGGCTCGCGTTGACCACGATCCGGTGCAACCAGCTGCTGACCGCGGCGTCGTTGCGGAACGCCGGGGCCCGCCGGTGCGCCTTGAGCATCGCCTCCTGCAGCGCGTCGGCAGCGTCCTCGGGGTGGTGGCTGGTCATCCGCGCGAGGCGGTACAGCTGGCGCTGGTGGCGGTAGAACAACTGCTCGAAGGCGTACGGGTCGCCCGCCACGTGCGCGGCGAGCAGTTCGGCGTCGCTGCGCTCTCGGCCGGTCCCGAACGTCCCCACAGCCGAACACTAAACGGCTCCGGAGGGGGCACCCGACACATCTTTGTCAGGCTGGGGATAGATCCGGCTCAGACATCTTGCTAAGACGCCGCCTTGACGGTGACCTCGGCGATGTCGGAGCGGCTCTCGCCGTTCACCTGGCCCAGCGTCGACACCCAGACCAGCAGGTACGACGTCGGGGTGGCGTTGTCCACCTTGATGGTGTTCTCGCCGGGCTGCAGTGCGGTGGCCGGCGTCAGCACCGTGGTGTCGGTCAGCGACGACGGGTTCGCGCTCTGCGCCGAACGGATCTCGACCGCGGTGCCGGTGCTGTTGAGGTCGATGTCGACCTCGCCGACCGTGGTGGGCTGCGGCAGTTGCAGGATCAGCCCGACACCGTTCTTGAAGTTCGGGAACGGCACCGGGTCGGTGTAGGTGTCGATCGGCCACACCGTCGTCTTGTTCCCGTCGATCGCCAGCCCGGCCAGCGACGGCGCGTCGGCTTCGCCTTCCGGTGAGAACACGGTCGCCGCAACGGGTTTGACGACGTTGCCGGTACCGCCGTCGGCGGATTCGGAGGTGGTCGGGTCGTTGAGTCCCAGGCGGTCGCCGCCGAGGCCGTCGCCGACGTCGCCGAAGATGTTGCTCAGCACGGTGGCCAGCACCACCAACGCCACAACGATGATCGCGCCGCCGACGCCGAGCCCGATCATCAGCGCCCGCCGTCGCCGTGCCTGATCGTCGGGGTCGGAGTCGTCTGCGTCCGCGTCGGGGGAGGGTCCGGGCTCGTCGACCGGGGAGATCAACTCGGTGCGGTCGGCGATCGCCGTCGCCTGCTGCAGCAGGTTCAGCAGGGTGGGTGCGCTGCGGATGCCGCCGCCCTCCTGCACGGCGCGCGCGGCCGCCGCCGAGATCTGGAACGGGATGTGGCGGTCGACGGCCCGCGGTTCCACGGGTTGTCCGGCCGGGTCCAGGTCGGCGGCCTCCAACCCGCTGCGCACCCCGTGCTCGGGCAGCGGCCACCGGTTGATCAGCAGCGCGTACAGCGCCGCACCGATCCCGCGGATGTCGTCTTCGGGGGTGGCGCCGGCCAGCGTGGCCGGGAAGGCCAGCGCGACGTCGCCTTCGATGCTGACCCGCACCCGGCTGGGATGGTCGATCGACAGGGCCACACCCGCGCGGTGCGCGGCCTCGGCGGCCGCCGCCAGCGACTGGATCGCCCGGGCCCCGCCGATCGGCGACGGCGAGGTCTCGGCGACCTCGGCCAGGGAGCCGCCCCGGATCCACTCCGAGACGATCAGGCCGCCGGAACCGGTGTTGACCACGTCGAGCACCCGGGCGACGCCGGGCATGTCGAGGCGGCTCAGCTTCATCGTGCGGGCCAGGATGTCGCGCAGCGCCTCGTCGGACAGCGTGTTGTCGGGGTCGACGAAGGTCAGCGCGACCTGCCGGTCGAGGGCGATGTCGAGGGCCTGCCAGAACTGCAGGGTGGGCGGGCCGCCGTGGAACACCAGCAGCCGGTAGCGGCCGCCGCCGATGACGGCGCCGGGAATGAGGTGCACGTCCTCGTCGGAGGTGGCGGCCTCGATGGCCGGCTCGCGCGGCGGGTCGAACGCCAGCGGCTCGCGGGTGGGATCGCCGCCGTAGTCGGACGGTGGCCGGCCCGACACCGGGATGCGCGCGGTGCCGTTCTCCGCCGCGAACTCGGTGGTGGCGCTGCTCTGATCTGGGGGTTCGGGCACGTCGGGCTGGAAGTCGTCGGCCGCGACCTGCTCGGTCTCGGTCGGCGGCACCGGGAGCTTGGTCGTGGCGGTGCTGTCGGGACTGGCCGCGGAGCCGCCTGCGGATTCGTCGCTCACCGCTGGTCCTTTCCCCCTTGGGTCCCCGGCAACGGGACTGGGCGGTCCCCGGCGGACGGTCGCCGCGGGCTGCCGCCCATCCGACGGGGACAAATTCCTCTGTTCAGGGTACGGGAGCGGGGTCCTCGCCCGTGGCCGGTCGGCGCGCCGGGCAGGCGGAGCGGCTACCGGTTCGGGGGTCGCGGCCCGGCCGCCCAGCCGGCGCCGGACGGCGGCCAGCGCGGACTGCGCATCGGGCACGCGGGCGGCCAGCATGACCGCCGCGATGATCGGCACCATGATGAGCCCCAGCACGGCGAGCCGCAGCAGGGAGCCGGCGCCGCCCCAGTGCTCGGTCAGCTTCTCCAGCCCCAGCAGCTGATCGAAGACGTGGCCGAGCATCCCGGCGAGCAGCGACGCCGCGATGGTGACCAGGATGGTGCGCACCACCTGCAGGCTGATCAGCCGCCCGCCCGGCGGATCGAGGTTGGACCGCAGCAGGAAGTAGCCGACCGTCGCGCCGGCCAGAAAGCCCAGCCCATTGGCGGTGCCGAGGTAGCCGGCCACCAGGTCGGGGTCGTCGGTGAGGTGCGGCGCGATCAGCGACGCGATGATCTTGACCGTGGTGATCACCACGATGAGCAGGATCGGCGTCCACGGCTGCTGGCGCGCGTAGAAGACCCGAAGCTGCAGCAGCACAAGGGCATACGGGATCAGGGTGAACGCCGACAGGGTGATCGCCATGCCGAGATAGTTGGCGTCGACCTCGCCGAAGTTGCCATAGGCGAACAGCGCGCTGCCGATCGCCGGGCCGCCGACGGTCATCATCGCCACGATCGGGATCAGCGTCACCATGGTCAGCCGGATCGCCAACTCGAGGTCGGCGAGGACGGCGCGCTGGTCGTTGTTGGCGACGTTGCGGCTCAGCCGCGGCATCACCACCGTCAACACCGTCACGCCGATCATCCCGAACGGGAGCTGCAGCACCAGCCAGGTGTAGTTGTAGATCGCCGGCCCGGATGCTGCTGCGCCGCTGGCGATCCGGTTGCCGATGATCAGCCCGATCTGACTGATCAGCACGTACAGCACCATCGCCGCGGCCATCGCGCCGAACTGCTTCATCCGGTTGTCGATGCCCCACAGCGGCCGCAGGCTGACGCGTTCGCGCCGCAGCGCCACCAGCAGCACCAGCACCTGGGTGACGGTGCCCATCGTCATGCCGATCCCGAGCACCAGCAGCTTGGCGTTGCCCATCTGCACCGGATCGAGCGAGAGTTTGCCCGGCACAATCAGATACAGCCCGAGGGTGGCCAGTGCGACCAGGTTGTTGCACACCGGCGCCCAGGCCGGCGGCCCGAACACGTTGCGGGTGTTGAGGATTGCCATGAACACCGACGACAACCCGTAGAACAGCACCTGGGGCAGCAGCAGGAAGGCGAACGCGGTGGTGAGGTCCCGGTTGACCTCCGGGTCCGCGCCGAGCATCAGATCGACCAGCAACGGCGCCGACGCCACCGAGAACGCGGTGGTCAGCAGCAGCAGCGTCGCGGCCAGCGTGACGAGGCGCCGGACGAACGCGGTGCCGCCGTCAGGGTCGTCGCGTTCGGCGCGGGCGAGCACCGGGACGAAGATCGCGGTGAACGTCGCCTCGAGGACGAGCGCGGCGATCAGGTTGGGCAGCTGGTAGGCCACCGAGAACGCGCTCGACAGCGCGGCGCCGAGGATCGTCGCGAGCAGCACGATCCGCGCGAACCCGGTGAGCCGGCTGACCAGGGTGGCCACCGCCATGCCCCAGGACCGCGACACCACGGCCGAGTCGGACAGCTCCTCGCGGCCCGCGCGGCGACGGGGCGCGGGCCCGCGGCTGATCCGCGGCGGCGGGGGCCGGCGGGGCGGCGGTGCGTGTCGGCGGGGTGGGGGAGCGGCCTGGCCTCGGGTGCTCACGTCGCACCGCCCGACGGGCCCGACCGGTCCCGCCCGGACCGGCTCAGCGGGGGATCGGCGCTCTCGTCGTAGCGCAGCGCGACCTCGAGCGGATCGGGGCGGTCAAGGTCGGCGGGATCGGGCTGGCCGCGGAACCGGTGCCACAGCCGGCGCCCGGCCAGCAGCACCAGCACCGCGCCCGCGGACAGCGTGATGAAGAACAGCACCTTGCCGTAGGCGTTGGAGTGCACCGACAGCCGCACCGGCTCGCCGAGCGGCAGACCGTCGGCGGTGCGCAACGCCACGTCGACGGCGAAGCGTTGGGTGAAGTGCACCTCGATCGGCACCCGCAGCGGCAGGTATCCCGGCGGCAACTCGATCTCGCCCATGTCGGAGACGGTCATGCCGGGCGGGGCGTCGACGTCGAGCCGGACGCGGATCGGCACCGGCAGGTCGTTGCGCAACGCCAGCGGCAGCGGGCTGCGCTCGGTCGCCAACGTGTAGGAGCCGCCGGGGTTGACGATCGTGACCGCACCGAACATGTCGTCGACGGTGCTGCCCACGGTGGTAAGCCGTTGCTGCGCAAGGCCGTTGCGGGTGTCCGGCGGGACGGACTGGCTCAGCGCACGCAGCATGTCTTCCCGCAGCGGCGCGGTGTAGCCGTAGCCCGTCAGGCCGGTGCGCGGGTCGGTGGTCAGCGCACCGGTCAACCCCCACAGCCGGCCGGTGACCGCGGCGATACCGGAGACCACGGCGTCGTCGAACCGGGCGGCCGGGTCACCCACGTCGTCGCCCGGCAGCGCGGCGGTCGGCTCCGGCGGAACCGCGTTGCCCTCGCCGATGACGGCGGTCAGCGGGCGCGGCTGGGCCAACCCGGCGTTGATCGCGGTGGCGACGGCGGTGAACATCGCCTGCGCGTCGTCGGGTCGCAGGTTCCACGCCAGCGGCGGCATCAGGATCTGCGTGCGCGGCGCCACGTCGGGGTTGAGGCTGCGCCACAGCAGCGCCCCGAGCGCGCTCTGCCGCCGCGCCACCTCGGACTCGGGCCGCAGCGGGATGTCGAGCGCCGGGTCCAGATATCCGGGGGTCGTCGGCTCGGTGCCGGCGCCGGCGAGCGCGGCGCCGACGGCCGGATCGAACGGCGCGGCGACCAGTCGCGGCGTGTAGCGCACCGGCGCGGTGTCGGTGCCGGTCTCGGTGCCATCGTCGGTCGCCGACGGGCTGGCCGCGATCGCGACCGTCGGCGCCTGCTCGGAGAGCAACCGCACCGCAGGCCCGGTGAGCGGGCCGTCGCCGACGAGGGTGGCGCCGCGTACCGACGCGATGCCGAGGATCTGGTCGACGACGTCGCCGGCGGCGGCGGTGGCGATGTGGCTCAGCCCCGGGTCGCCGACGCGGCGCAGCGCGTCCAGATCGGCCTGGGCGTAGGTGGTGGGGGCGACGCAGATGCGCTTGGCCAGCGCTTTGAGCCGGTTCAGCCAGGCCACCGCGGCGGCCTGGCCGGTGCCCGGGCGCGTCGGCGTGCCCGGCCCGGCGTCGGGTCCGTCGTTGACGACGTAGCCACCGGTCATCGCGTTGACGGTGACGAGCAGGTCCGGGTCGATCGCCAGGCAGGTCGCCGTGCGGACCAGGCCGTCGGTGTCGACCTGCGGGCTGGTGGCGAACTCGACGGCCGACAGCAGCGTGTCCAGCCGTCCGCCGGCGGCCAGCGACGTCGCTAGGTCGTCGTCGACCAGCCGGACCGGGGTGGTACCGCCCGGCGCGCCCGCGGCCAGCCGCGGCCGGTCGGCGATCGGCCACAGCAGCGTGAGTTGAACGGGCCGCGACGTGTCGGGAGGTTCGACGGCGGTCACCGCGTCGGCGGATCCGGCCGCCGGGTCGGGCGGGACACCGAGCACCGGCAGCAGGAACCGGGCGTCGTCGAGGCGTGCAGGTGCGCCGTAGTCCGGGGTGCCGTTGACGTTGACCATCACCGGGTAGACCCCCGGCTGCTCGATGGACAGCGACGGCCGGTCCGACGAGCGCAGCGGGTAGGACAGGACAAACGGAACCTGTTGCCCGCGACCGAGTTCCGGCGTCAACGTGATGAAATCGGCGACGGGCTCGTATTGGTCGACGTTGCCGGTGAGGTCGGTCCGCAGACCCGTCGGCGTCGACACCGCGGCAGCGTCCTCGAGCCGCACCACCACGTCGCGCACCGGCCGGTCACCGACGTTGAGCACGGTGCCGGTCACGGTGACGACCGGCTCGCTGGTCGTGGTCACGATGTCGGGCGTGACGTCGTCGACGCGCACCTGAAGGAACGGTGTGGTGCTCTCCTGCGCCGCGGCCGCGCGCGGTACGGCGATCGGGACGACGCTCAGCGTCAACAGCAGCAGCGCGGCCAGCAGGCGCAGCAGCGCGGTCGGGGTCACGGGCCCTGTCCGCAGCCGTTCGTCCGCCGGCCGGGCTGGGTGCGCCCGCGGTCCTTCCCCTGCCGGTCACCTTGTCCCCAGCGCTCGGCGCCCATGGCCGGTTGCGCGGACTCGTCGGCGCGGCGACGGTTGCGGGTGTGCGAATGCGTCTGGGGCCGTCGCCGCGGTGCGGACCTGGGCAGCGGCGGCAGGGCCGACGGCCCGTCGGCGTGCAGTTTGTCGATCAGTTCACCGGCGACTTCGGCGAGGCGGCGCTCGTCGGCGTAGGCCAGCCGCGACGGCAGCTCGCGCAGCGGCACCCACGCCACCTCGGTCACCTCGACGTCCTCGTCGGACAGTTCGCCGTCGAGGAACCGCATCAGGTAGTGGTGCACGGTCTTGTGCACCCGGCGGCCCTCGGTGACGAACCAGTAGTCGATGCTGCCGAGCGCGGCGAGCACGCTGCCCTGGATCCCGGTCTCCTCTTCGACCTCGCGGATCGCGGTCTGCTCGGCGGTCTCACCCATCTCGATGTGGCCCTTGGGCAGCGACCACAGCATCCTGCCGCGCCGGTCGATGCGCCCGATCAGCGCGGCGACCTGGTCGTCCTTCGGGCCGTCGATCCCATCGATGACCAGCCCGCCGGCCGAGGTCTCGTGAACGGTGCGCAACCGGTCCGGCGGCCGGCGCGGCCGCGACTTCTTCGCCTGGCCGGGTTTGGGTTCGGCGCCGTTGTGCTTGTGGTGGCTGCCGGGTTTCGGTGTCGGGGCGGGCTGGCTTGCTTGGCTGGTAGAAGCGTTGGACAGGGCCTTGGATGAGGTCTCCGAAGGCGCCTCCGGGGGACCCGCCGCGCGTCGGCCGCGACGACGCCCGCGGCGCCGTCGTGGTTTGGCCTGTTCGCCGTCCGACACCCAAGCGATAGTAGCTGCCACGGATATTCGCTCACGCCGCACTCACCGGTCGTGATACAGCCGTTGCCGACTCGTGCTGAATGTCGCGCCGACTCAGCGCGGCCGGGGCCCCTGAATCGTCGCCCGACTACGCTGTCCGAACGTGCCCGCATCGCCCACCGACGCCGAACTGCTTGCCACCGCGCAGGTCGCGCTGAACCGTCACCGCGCGGTGCTGCGTGAGATCGGCGCGGTGTTCGCTGATGCCGGCCACCAGCTCTACCTCGTCGGCGGCAGCGTGCGCGACGCGCTGCTGGGCCGGTTGACCGGGCAGTCCGACCTCGACTTCACCACCGACGCCCGCCCCGAGCAGATGCAGAAGCTGCTGCGGGGCTGGGCCGACGCGCTGTGGGACACCGGCATCGAGTTCGGCACGCTCGGCGTCGGCAAGGGCGAGCACCGCCTGGAGATCACCACGTTCCGCGCCGACAGCTACGACCAGGTGTCGCGCAATCCGGAGGTGCGGTTCGGCGACACCCTCGACGACGACCTGGTGCGCCGCGACTTCACCGTCAACGCGATGGCGGTGCGCATCACCGCCGAGGGTCCGGCCGAGTTCCACGACCCGCTCGGCGGGTTGGCGGCTCTGCGCGCCCGCGAGCTCGACACCCCGGCCGCCCCGCAACAGTCGTTCGGCGACGACCCGCTGCGGATGCTGCGCGCCGCGCGGTTCGTCTCGCAGCTGGAGTTCACCGTCGCACCGCGGGTGCTGTCGGCGCTGGTGGAGATGGCGCCGCAACTCGGCCGGATCACCGCCGAGCGCGTGGCCGCCGAGCTGGACAAGCTGCTGCTGGGCGCCGACCCGGTCGCCGGGGTCGACCTGATGGTGCAGACCGGGCTCGGTGACGTGGTGCTGCCGGAGGTCGGCGCGATGCGGATGGCGATCGACGAGCACCACCAGCACAAGGACGTCTACCAGCATTCGCTGACGGTGCTGCGGCAGGCCATCGACCTGGAGGACGACGGGCCCGACCTCGTGTTGCGCTGGGCGGCGCTGCTGCACGACATCGGCAAGCCCGCGACCCGCAAGCACGAGCCCGACGGCGGGGTGAGCTTCCACCATCACGAGGTGGTCGGCGCGAAGATGGCCCGCAAGCGGATGCGGGCGCTGAAGTACTCCAAGCAGATGGTCGACGACGTCTCGCAGCTGGTGTACCTGCATCTGCGGTTCCACGGGTACGGCGGCGGCAAGTGGACCGACTCGGCGGTGCGCCGCTACGTCACCGACGCGGGTCCGTTGCTGTCGCGGCTGCACAAGCTGGTGCGCGCCGACTGCACCACCCGCAACAAGCGGCGCGCCGCGCGGTTGCAGGCCAACTACGACGACCTCGAGCACCGGATCGCCGAGCTCGCCGAGAAGGAGGACCTCGCGCGGGTGCGCCCGGACCTCGACGGCAACGAGATCATGGAGATCCTCGGAATCCCGGCCGGCCCGCAGGTCGGTCAGGCGTGGCAGTACCTCAAGGAGCTTCGGCTGGACCGCGGCCCGCTGCCGCGCGACGAGGCGGTGGCCGAACTTCTGGCGTGGTGGAACGCGAAGGGCGAGTCGTCCGTCTGATCAGACATGGACTACTGCCTCGGTGACGGCGACGGTTCGGCGACGATCTGGTCGGCGCCCCCTGATGTGGACGTCGACGGGAACGGGACGCTGGACGCGGTCGGCATCGACTTCGACGGCGACGGCCTGCTCGACGACGCGATGGCCGACCTCGACGCCGACGGCACCGCCGAGCACCTCGTGCGCGACCACCCCGGCGCCGCCGCCTACTTCACCGATGACGGCACCGGGACGTGGACGGTCAGCGTCGACGCGGTCAGGGGGTTGCGCTGGTTCGGGCTCGACGGGGTCGAACAGTTCGGCGGGCCGACGGTCGACCTCGACGGCGACGGCGCCCCCGACGACCGGCTGCTCGACACCGACGGCGACGGGCTGGCCGACCGCGCGCTCGGCGCCGGAGACGCCTACGTCGACGCCGATGCCGACGGCCGGTGGGACGTCAAGCTCACCGACGGTGACGGCGACGGGCGCGCGGACTCGGCGGGCGAGCTCTAACCGCGGCCGGATCCCGGCGGCCCGGCGAAGGCTTGCGCGATGCCCAGCCACCGTTCGGCGTCCTCGCCCACCGCGCGCACGTCCAACGCGAAGCGCGGCCTGCGCTGGGTGACCAGCATGCAGAAGTCCTCCGCGGAACCGGTCACCCGCTGCGCAGCGTCCTCGGGTCCCCACTCCCACGTCGAACCGTCGGGTGCGCTCAGCTCGACGCGGAACGGATTGGCCGGCGCCGCAAGCCCGTTCACCGCGAACGCGAAGTCGCGGGTGCGCACTCCGATGTGCGCGATGGACCGCAGCCGGGCAGTGGCGGGCCGGCGCACACCGAGCGTGTCCGCGACGTCCAGGCCGTGCGCCCAGGTCTCCATCAGCCGCGCCGTGGCCATCGACGGCGCGCTCATCGGCGGGCCGAACCAAGGCAGCTTGCGGCCGTCCTCGACGGTCAACAGTTCCTCGTGCAGACGTCCGCGGGTGCGGCGCCAGTCGGCCAGCAGCTCGGCGGGCGGGGCGGCGGCCAGGTCCTCGGCACCGGCGTCGACGAAGCCGGTCGGGTTCTTGGCCGCCTCCTCGAGCAGCGCCGCGAACGCCGGCTCGTCGGTGACGGCGGTCAGCGCGACCCGGTCGGTCCACAGCAGATGCGCGATCTGGTGCGCGATCGTCCAGCCGGCGGCCGGGGTCGGTTCGGCCCAGCGCGCCGCGGGCAGGTCGGCGACGAGCGCGTCGAGGTCCTCGCTCTCGGCACGCAGATCCGCCACCATCGGCGCGGCACCAGCCATGCCGGTCACCTTAACCCCGACGGTTGCGTGCCAGGCCCGCGTGCGCGCCGAGCCCGACGACGTAGATCCCGACGCCGGCTGCCGCGAGCCAGGGTTCGCGGCCGTCGAGCGGGATCACGGCGGCCGCCACGGACAACGCGAGGATGAACGACATCCAGAACAACGCGTCCTGCACGGTGAAGACGTGGCCGCGCAGTGCGTCGTCGACATCGATCTGCATCGCCGAGTCGGCGCACAACTTGACCACCTGGCCCGCCGCGCCGAGCAGGAAGCCGCACACCACCATCAGGGGCACGTGCAGGCTCGTCCCGGCCAGCTGCACCACCGCGGCGAACCCCAGCGCGCCGTTGGCCGCGCCGTAGCGCCCGAAGCGACGGATCAGCGTCGGTGTCGCCATGGTGGCCAGAAAGCCGCCGACCCCGCCCGCGCTGAGGAACAGCACCGAGGTACCCAGGCCCGCGACGACGTGTGCTTCGGTGTGCCGCACGATCACCAGCACCAGCAGCGAGTTGATGCCGAACGCCATCCGGTGTGCGGCCAGCCCCGCCAGCGTCGCCGCGACGGTCGGCACCGCCGCGACGGTGCGGATGCCGTGCACCCATCCGGTGGCGACGGCGTAGAGGGCCGACCCGTGGATCGAGCGCTTGCTCTCGTGCGGACCGAGCACATCGGGCGGAAAGCGCACCGACAGCAGCAGCGCCAGCGCGACCGGCAGGGTGACCAGGAAGATGATCGTCGACGCGCCGGTGTCGTCGTCGCCGAACAGCGTGCGCGGCAGCAGCATGAACAGCGCGCCGAAGAACGCGGCCGCCGCCCCGGTCGCCGTCGCCACGGCGTTCATCGCCACCACCCGTTCGCGGGGCACCACGTCGGGCAGCGCCGCCGACAGACCCGAGGAGACGAACCGGGTGAACCCGTTGACGATCAACGCGCCCAACAGGATCGGGATGTCGGTGGCGCCGGCGGCCAGCAGGGCGGCGACTGCGATGACGAGCAGCAGCCGCGCGAGGTTGGCGCCGATGAGCACCAGCCGCCGGTCCCAGCGGTCCAGCAGCGCGCCGGCGAACGGCCCCAGCAGCGAATAGGGCAGATACAGCACGGCGAACGCGCCCGCGATCGCCCACGGCTCGGCCTCGCGCTCGGGGTTGAACAGGATCGCGCCCGCCAGGCCGGCGGCGAACAAGCCGTCGCCGAACTGACTGACCGCGCGCAATTCGAGCAGCCGGCGGAACTCCTGCATACCGCGCACCGACCGCCAGAGTTCGAGAAGCGCACGGGGGTCAGCCACCGGAGGGATCACGTTCCTAAGCACGTCGGATCGGGACCGGACCCACAGTACAAATATCGCGGCGGGGCGCGCTTGTCCGCCACTACGGCCGTGGCTGGTGCCATGATGGACAACGTGGCGCAGTCAGAGGATCCGGAGGACTTCGTCGCTCCTGCCGCGCCTCGGGTGCGGGCAGGCACCCTGCTCCTCGCGAACACCGACCTGCTGGAGCCGACGTTTCGCCGCAGCGTGATCTACGTCGTCGAGCACAACGACGGCGGCACCCTCGGGGTGGTACTCAACCGGCCGAGCGAGACCGCGGTCTACAACGTGCTGCCGCAGTGGGCGAAGCTGTCGGCCAAACCGAAGACGATGTTCATCGGCGGGCCGGTCAAACGAGACGCCGCGCTGTGTCTGGCGTCGCTGCGCGTCGGCGTCGACGCCACCGGGGTGCCCGGCCTGCGCCACGTGCAGGGCCGGATGGTGATGGTCGATCTCGACGCCGACCCCGACGCCATCGCGCCGGTGGTCGAAGGGGTGCGGATCTACGCGGGCTACTCCGGGTGGACGATCGGCCAGCTCGAGGGCGAGATCGAACGCGACGACTGGATCGTGTTGTCCGCGTTGCCGTCCGACGTCCTGGTCGAGCCGCGGGTCGACCTGTGGTCGCGGGTGCTGCGGCGTCAGCCGTTGCCGCTGTCGCTGCTCGCGACCCACCCGATCGACGTCAGCAGGAACTGAACCTCAGCTGCACGACAGCGTGCAGGTCGCGCACGCGCCCCCGCCGCAGGCGCCCGCCGGTGCCGCGGCTTCCCGGGTCGCGACGGACTTGGCGCTCTGCCAGCATCCGGCGCCGACGGTGCCGAGCGCGCCGAGCACGCAGATCACCAACAAGACCAACCCGGTGCCGGAGTCGACGGCGAGCGCGACGGCGCCGCCGGCCGCGAGCATCGCGGCGGCCGCCAACTGGGTGGGCGCCACCGAGCGCAGCACCTCGCGCACGGCGTCGCCCGCCGGCGGGCGGGTCAGCATCCACGCCCCGATCGCCCCGGTCACGACGGCGGCGCAGAGACACAACACCGCGGCAATGAACATGGGATCAGCTTACGAGGCGCCGCACCGCGGGCAGGTGGGGCGTCCCCCGGGCGCCAGGCTTCGCCCGGGGGACATGTCTACCCTCCTAGCCCCACCGGCTGCGGTGCGGCTTGGGCCGCCGCGGGGGTGGCGACGCCCAGTGCGGACACGTTCGGTACGGCCGGGGCGGGTGCACCCGGGGCGGGCGCGGGCGCCGGTGCGCCCGGCGCGGGAGCCGGGCCCGGAACGCTGACCCGGAAGCCGTTGACGATCGCGTCGGTGGCGTCGGCGGCGGCGACTACCTGATCGACGCTGGTGGTCACCGACAGCGACACCAGGTACTTGTCGGGGCCCGCGGTGGCGATGACGTGGCGGCGCGAGGTGTTCAGCGTCATCGCGTTCTCGCGGTAGGTGCCTTCGATCAGCGACGACGGCATGCCGCCGTGGTCGGCGAACGACGCGGCGGTCGAGCGCCACGCGGGCAGCTTCTGGCTGTCGATGAAGCCGTGGCTGATGGCTTCCTTCGGGTCGAAGTCGCCGACCAGCTTGTAGACCACGATCTGGGCGTTCGACGTGTAGAGCCCGTTGCCGCCCACCCGGTCGGCGATCACGGCGAACGCGTCCGGGACGTTGGGGTCCGGCACGTGGGCCCAGCCGCGCGGCATCGGCAGCACGATGTTGAGCGCCGTGAAGTCGCGACTGGCCTGCGGCTCCATCGCGACGCCCTTCTCGGCGAAGAACTCGCTGAGGGTGCCGGACGCGGCGGGCTGGATGGCGGGGACCGGAGCCGCAGCCGGCACAGGCGCGGCGACCAGACCGGGGGTGGTGGCGGGGGCCGTTCCGGCGGCGGCGACGGGCGCCACGCCGGTGGCCGAACTCACACCGGGCTGGGTGACGGGCATCGCATTGGGGGCGACGGTCACGGTCTGGGTGACGGTCGCGGGAGCGGGCAGCGGGGGTTGCGGGACGAGCGGCTGCGCCGATGCGGTGGTGCCCGCGACACCGAGGACGCCGGCGGTGGCGGCGGCCACACCTGCGGCCAGAATCCGCCAGCGAGGGGCGATCTCGATCATCTGCGTCGGTCCTTCCGAACAGCACGGGTCAGGGTCAGGCGCTGACTGTATCCACGGCCGAGCAATAGCCACCAGGGCCGGAATCGACCTGCAACCGTGTCCTGACTTCCCTGCAACGGAACCGAGACCAACCCGTGGCCGAGCAAGCGCCGATCGGCGTGCTTATACCCTGTTCACGTGACCGAAGCGCCGACCACCGAGACCCCGCAACACCGCTACACCGCGGAACTGGCCGGGCGGATCGAGCGTGACTGGCAGCAGTGGTGGGACGAGCACGGGACATTCCACGTGCCGAACCCTGTCGGCTCGCTCGCGCCGCCCGACGGCGCCGCGGTGCCCGCGGACAAGATGTTCGTCCAGGACATGTTCCCGTACCCGTCGGGTGAGGGACTGCACGTCGGGCATCCGCTGGGCTACATCGCCACCGACGTCTACGCCAGGTACTTCCGGATGACCGGGCGCAATGTGCTGCACGCGTTGGGTTTCGACGCGTTCGGCCTGCCCGCCGAGCAGTACGCGATCCAGACCGGAACGCACCCCCGCATCCGCACCGAGGCCAACATCGTCAACTTCCGGCGTCAGCTGGGCCGGCTCGGGTTCGGGCACGATTCGCGCCGCAGCTTCTCCACCACCGACGTCGACTTCTACAAGTGGACGCAGTGGATCTTCCTGCAGATCTACAACGCGTGGTTCGACCCCGGCCTGAACAGGGCGCGGCCCATCGGGGAGTTGATTGCCGAGTTCGATTCCGGGGCAAGGGCTCTGGAGGACGGCCGGGACTGGTCGGCGCTGTCGGCGGCCGAGCGGGCCGACGTCATCGACGGGTTCCGGCTGGTGTATCGCGCCGACTCGCTGGTGAACTGGTGCCCCGGACTGGGCACGGTGCTGGCCAACGAGGAGGTCACCTCCGACGGGCGCAGCGAGCGCGGCAACTTCCCGGTGTTCCGTAAGCGGCTGCGGCAGTGGATGATGCGCATCACCGCGTACTCGGATCGGCTGCTCGACGACCTGGAGCTGCTGGACTGGCCGGAGAAGGTCAAGACCATGCAGCGCAACTGGATCGGCCGCTCGACCGGCGCGTCGGTCTTGTTCGGTACGGACGCCGGTGACATCGAGGTGTTCACCACGCGCCCGGACACGCTGTTCGGCGCGACGTACATGGTGCTGGCGCCCGAGCACGAGTTGGTGGACCGGCTGGTCGCCGACCAGTGGCCCGACGGCGTCGATTCGCGGTGGACGAACGGGGCGGCGACGCCCGCCGAGGCGGTGGCCGGCTACCGCGCGTCGATCGTGGCGAAGTCGGACCTGGAGCGCCAGGAGAGCAAGACCAAGACCGGGGTGTTCACTGGTGCGTACGCGACGAACCCGGCCAACAAGCAGCGGGTGCCGGTGTTCATCGCCGACTACGTGCTGCTGGGTTACGGCACCGGTGCCATCATGGCGGTGCCGGGGCACGACCAGCGCGACTGGGACTTCGCGACCGCGTTCGGGCTGCCGATCGCGGAAGTCGTTGCGGGAGGCGATGTCTCGGAAGCCGCGTACACCGGCGACGGCGAGATCGTGAACTCCGACTACCTGAACGGCCTGAGCATCGCGTCGGCCAAAGAGGCGATCACCAACCGGCTGAACGCCGAGGGCCGCGGCCGGCCGCGCGTGGAGTACAAGTTGCGCGACTGGCTGTTCGCGCGGCAGCGCTACTGGGGTGAACCGTTCCCGATCGTCTACGACGAGGACGGCCGCGCGCATCCGCTGCCGGAATCGGCGTTGCCGGTGGAACTGCCTGATGTGCCCGACTACTCGCCGGTGCTGTTCGATCCCGACGACGCCGACAGTGAGCCCTCGCCGCCGCTGAACAAGGCGACGTCGTGGGTTCATGTCGAGCTGGATCTCGGCGACGGGCTCAAGCCCTACACCCGCGACACCAACGTCATGCCGCAGTGGGCGGGTAGCTCGTGGTACGAGCTGCGTTACACCGACCCGTACAATTCGGACGCGTTGTGCGCCAAGGAGAACGAGGCCTACTGGATGGGGCCGCGGCCCGCCGAGCACGGCGCCGACGACCCGGGCGGCGTCGACCTGTACGTCGGCGGCGTCGAGCACGCGGTGCTGCACCTGCTGTATTCGAGGTTCTGGCACAAGGTGCTCTACGACCTGGGCCACGTCAGCTCCCGCGAGCCGTACCGCCGACTGGTGAACCAGGGCTACATCCAGGCGTTCGCGTACACCGACGCGCGCGGGGCATATGTGCCAGCGGCGGAAGTCGTTGAGCGCGAAGGGAAGTTCTACTGGACCAGCCCCGACGGCGAGATCGAGGTGTTCCAGGAGTTCGGCAAGATCGGCAAGAGCCTGAAGAACTCGGTGTCGCCCGACGAGATCTGCGACAGCTACGGCGCCGACACGCTGCGGGTCTACGAGATGTCGATGGGTCCGCTGGAGGCGTCGCGGCCGTGGGCGACCAAGGACGTCGTCGGCGCGCACCGGTTCCTGCAGCGGGTGTGGCGGCTGGTCGTCGACGAGGAGACCGGTGCCAACCGGGTCGCCGAACACGAGGCGATCGACGATGCGACGCTGAAGTTGTTGCACCGCACCATCGCCGGTGTGTCCGACGATTACACGAACCTGCGCAACAACACCGCCGCGGCCAAGCTGATCGAGTACACCAACCACCTGACGAAGCAGGGGGTCACGGCGCGCGCGGCGCTCGAGCCGTTGGTGCTGATGGTCGCGCCGCTGGCGCCGCACCTGGCCGAGGAGCTGTGGCGGCGGCTGGGACACGAGACGTCGCTGGCGCACGGCCCGTTCCCGGTGGCCGACCCGCAGTACCTCGTCGAGGACACCGTCGAGTACCCGGTGCAGGTCAACGGCAAGGTGCGTGGGCGGATCACCGTCGCTGCGGACGCCGACGCCGACACGTTGGAGACCGCGGCGCTGGCCGACGAGAAGGTGCAGGCGTTCCTGGGCGGGGCCACGCCGAAGAAGGTGATCGTGGTCGCCGGCCGCCTGGTCAACATCGTCTTGTGATTTCGGTGTAGTTAGTTGCGCTGACCGCCACTAACGACACCCAAATCGCCAGCAGTGGAACCGGTCGGGACGTCCGGTGCGTCCAAATCGACGTGCTCAGCGAAATTCTGCGGCTCCACGACGGCGTGTTGACGCTAGACCAAGCCCGCGCCGCCGGGTTGACCAAAGACGCCGTAACCCGACGGGTGCGGTCAGGTCAATGGCGTCGATGTGCGCGTGGGGTGTACTTCGTCGACGACCGACCGTTCACGGACGCCGCCCGTATCCGGGTCGCGGTGTGGAGCCTCGGACCGCACGCCGTCGCCAGTGGGCTGGCGGCCGGATGGTGGCACGGCATAACGCAATTCGCACCGCAGACGGTCGAGGTGACGATGCCGCGCAACGCCAGTGGCCGGGCCCAGAAGGGTGTGCGGCTTCGGCGACGCGACCTGGCACCGCAGGACATCGTCGAGCAGGGCGGCCTGCGGGTCACCGCACTGCCCCTGACGGTGATCGAAGCGGCGACGCGGATCCGCGACGGCGCCAAAATCATGGATCGTGCTCTTCAACGCGATGTCGAACTGCCTGAGCTGTGGCGTGCCCATATGCGCAACAAGGGCCGATACGGGTCACCGGCGGCGCGCGTCCTCCTGCAGGCGGCGTCCGACGGAGCGCGCTCTCCGGCGGAGCGGATTCTCATCAGGCTGCTGCGAGAGGCGGGCATCGTCGGCTGGGAGGCGAACTACCCCGTCGGCGGCTACAAGGTCGACGTGGCGTTTCCGCGGGCGAAGGTCGCGATCGAGGTCGACGGTCTCGGTTTCCACTCAGGCTCGGACGAGTTCCACCAGGACCGTGTGCGTCAGAACAACATCATTTTGCTGCGCTGGCAGGTGCTCCGCTTCACTTGGCTCGACCTCACCGCATACCCCGATCGGGTGATCGCGATCATCCGAGCAGCGATTCGGGTGTAGGTAGATGCGTCCAGCGCCACTAACTACACCGAAATCGCCCACCGAGGGGGCTAGGAGCGCGGGCGGACGATCACCTCGTGCACGTGCGCATCCGGCGGCGAGTGCACCGCGTCGGCAATGACGCGCGCCACACTCTCGACGCTCAAGAACCGCGACGGGTCGTACGTGCCGCCCTCGTAGGCGACCAACCCCTCCTGCATCTCGGTCGCGATCCGCCCCGGATGCACCGACGTCACCCGCAGCGACGGTTCGTCGGCGCGCAGCGAGTCCGCGAACGACCGCAGAGCGAACTTGCTCGCCGAGTACGACGCCAGTCCCGGCGACGCGTTGATGCCCGCGCCGGAGTTCACGAACAGCACGTGGCCGCGCGCCGCCCGCAGCGCAGGGAGCAGCGCGAGCGTAAGCCCCACGGCGCCAATGACATTGACTTCCATGGTGGCCCGCCACTCATCAACGGTCGACTCGGCGACCCGCGCCGGATAAGCCGCGCCGGCGTTGTGGATCAGCACATCCAGCGAGACGATCGGCTCTACTGCCGCCTCGATCCCGGGCACGTCCGTCAGGTCGATCGGCCATGTGGTGGCCCCGAACCGCGCCGCGACCTCGTCGAGCGCCGCCGACGGCCGGCCCGCCAGAAACAACGTGTGGGTGTCGGCGAGGGCCGTCGCAATCGCGGTGCCCAGCCCTCGCGAAGCGCCCGTGATCATCGCGGTCGGCATGGGCTCGACCGTACACACCCCCTCAACCGACCTGCGCGCGGAAGCCGGGGGACGCATCATGGAACGGATGCCACCCGACCACAGCTTCGCCCCGACGCAACTCGCTGCCCGCGCCGCCTATCTGCTGCGCGGCAACGACCTGGGCACCATGACCACGGCCGCGCCGCTGCTCTACCCCCACATGTGGAGCTGGGACGCGGCGTTCGTGGCGATCGGGCTGGCCCCGCTGAGCGTCGAACGCGCGGTCGTGGAACTCGACACCCTGCTGTCGGCGCAGTGGACCAACGGCATGATCCCGCACATCGTGTTCGCCAACGGCGTCGACGGCTATTTCCCGGGGCCGGCGCGCTGGGCCACCTCCGCGCTGGCCGCCCACGCTCCCCGCAACCGGCACACCTCCGGGATCACCCAGCCGCCGGTGCACGCAATCGCCGTGCAACGCATCCTCGACCACGCCCGCACCCGCGGCCGCTCCACCCGCGCCGTCGCCGAGGCTTTCCTCGACCGCCGCTGGGACGACCTGGTCAACTGGCACCGCTGGCTGGCCGAAGCCCGCGACCCCAACCAACACGGCCGCGTCACGCTGTACCACGGCTGGGAGTCCGGGATGGACAACTCGCCGCGCTGGGACGGCGCCTACGCCAACGTGATTCCCGGCAACGTGCCCGAGTATCAACGCGAGGACAACACGATCGTCACCGACGCCACACAGCGGCCGTCCGACCTCGAGTACGACCGCTACCTGTGGCTGCTCGAGGAGATGAAGTCGGCCCGCTACGACGACGATCTACTGCCGAAAGTGATGAGCTTCGCGGTCGAAGACGTCTTCGTCTCGGCGATCCTCGCGGTGGCCTGCGATGTGCTCGCCGAGATCGGCGAGGACTACCGGCGCCCCAACGCCGACGTCCGCGACCTGTATTCCTGGGCCGAGCGGTTCCGCGCCGGCGTCATCGACGCTACGGACGAAAGAACCGGCGCAGCAAGGGATTACGACGTCCGCTCCGGCCAGTGGATCGCCACGGAGACAGTCGCGCAGTTCGCCCCGCTGCTGTGCGGTGGGCTGCCGCACGACCGGGAGCGCACACTGGTGAAGCTGCTCGAGGGACCGCGGTTCTGCACGCACCCGGACCTCAAGTACGCCTGCATCCCGTCGACATCGCCGGTGTCGCGCGACTTCCGGCCCCGCGAGTACTGGCGCGGACCCGTGTGGCCGGTGATGACGTGGCTGTTCTCCTGGTGCTTCGCCCGGCGCGGCTGGGCCGAACGGGCACGGCTGCTACGCCAGGAAGGGCTGCGCCAAGCCAGCGACGGCACCTTCGCGGAGTACTACGAACCGTTCACCGGTGAGCCGCTGGGCAGCATGCAGCAGTCGTGGACCGCCGCGGCGGTACTGGACTGGCTCGGATAGCCGGTTACTCGGCCAGCCGCTCCAACGGGGCCAACGCCTTGGTCAGCGTCTCCAGGTCCTCCTGGCTGAGCTTGGCCAGCAGCGCCGCCAGGTAGTTGCGGCGCACCTCCAGCGCCTCCTGGTGCTGGGCGCGCCCCTCCGGCGTGATGTCGACGAGCACCGCCCGCAGGTCGGACGGGTCGCGGGAACGTTTCACCAGGCCGAGCTTCTCCAGTCGGCGGATCGCCACCGTCGTCGTCGGGGTGCGCACCCGCTCGTGGGCGGCCAGGTCAGTCATCCGCATCGGGCCCTGCTCCAGCAGGGTGAGCAGGATCGACAGCTGCGCCAGCGTGAGGTCCCCGGCATCGGTGCGGTGGGTATCGCTGCGCCGCAGCACGGAGAACACCCGAGAGAGCACACGCTGCAGCTCCCCGGACAGTTCCGCCACCTGCGACTCGACGACTTCCGCCATAACTTCGGCAGTCTAACCTGTCAGTCGCTGTCACGATGCGTGACGAACGCGTAAATCTCAGAGAACTTGGGATAGGAACCGTTGCAGCCGGTCGGTCTCGGCGGCGTCGAAGATTTGCTCGGGCGGGCCCGCCTCGACCACCTTGCCGTGGTCCATGAACACCACCGCGTTCGACGTCGACCGCGCGAAGCCCATCTCGTGGGTCACCACCACCATCGTCATCCCGTCGGCGCCCAGGTCGGCGATCAACGCGAGGATGCCCTTGACCAGTTCCGGGTCGAGCGCCGAGGTGGCTTCGTCGAAGAACATCACCTGCGGTTCCATCGCCAGCGCCCGCGCGATCGCCACCCGCTGCTGCTGACCACCCGACAGCGTCGTCGGGCGCACCTCGGCCTTGTGGCGCAGCCCGACGCGGTCGAGCTGCGCGAGCCCGAGGTCACGCGCCTGCTCGGCGCTGAGCCGCTTGAGCTTGCGCGGGGCCATCGTCACGTTGTCGAGCACGCTGCGGTGCGGGAACAGGTTGAAGTTCTGGAACACCATGCCGATGCGCTGGCGCAGCTGGTCCGGGTTGTCGGCCAGCACCGACCGGCCGTCGAGCAGGATGTCGCCGCTGTCGGGTTCGTACAACCGGTTCAGCGTGCGCAGCAGCGTCGACTTGCCCGACCCGGACGGGCCGATCACCGCGGTGGTGCTGCCCGCCGGGACGTCGATGTCCACTCCGCGCAGCACCGGGTTCGGGCCGAACGACAGGTGAATGTCGGTGGCGCTCAACGAAACCGGATCGAAGGCCATCAGATCATCTCCTGCGACGTGGACAGTTCGAGCGGGTCTTCCTCGGTGGGTTTGCGGCCGCGGCGCAGTCGGTTGTCGATGAAGTTGACCAGGTGTGTCAGCGGCACGGTCAGCATCAGGTAGAACAGGCCGGCGGCCACCAGCGGCGAGAGGCTGCCGGTCTGCGCGTTGAGGTCGCGGCCGACCTGGAACAGCTCACGCTGATTGGCCACCAGCCCCAGGAAGTACACCAGCGACGACGCCTTGAGCAGCGAGATGAACTGGTTCATCAGCGCGGGCAGAACCCGTCGCACACCCTGGGGCACCACCACCAGCCGCATCGCCGTCGGATAGGAAAAGCCCAGGGCGCGTGAGGCTTCCAGCTGACCGGACTCCACGCTCTGGATGCCCGAGCGGAAGATCTCCCCGACGTAGGCCGCTGCCATCAAGCCGAGCGCGGCGATGCCCAGCGGGAACGGGTTGTTGCCGGTCAGCCCTCCGACGACCGGCCCGACCCCCAGCCCGATCAACAGGATGATCACCACCTCGGGCAGGCCGCGGAAGATGTCGGTGTAGACCCGCGCCGGCCACCGCAGCCAGCGCTGCCGCGAGATGCCGGCCACCGCCAACACCATGCCCAGCACCAGCCCGATCACCGCCGCCGACACGGTCAGGATCAGCGTGTTCGGCAGACCGGTCTTGAGGAGGTCGGGAATGGCCTGCCTGTACAGATCCCAGTCGAGGAACGCGTCTTTCAGTTGCGACAGCGTCGACTTCGGCGCTGCCCCGCCGACCGGCGCCCCCTGCGTCTCGGCGTTCTCGGCGGCAACCGCGTTGAAGTCCGGCAGCTGCGGCATCGGCGCGGCCTTGGAGCCGGGTTTCCAGCCGGGCGGCAGCGCCCGCGGTACCCAGTCGGTGTACAGCCGCGCCCAGGTGCCGTCGGCGATCACCGCGTCCAGGCCCGAGTTCAGCGCGTCGATGAGCGGCTGGTTGTCCTTGGCGACCGCCCAGGCCACGAAATTGTCCAGGCTGAACGTGTTTTCGATGATCTCGACGGGATCGCCCGGCTGCACGGTGCCCGACGCCTGCTGCGACGGCGCCACCCACGCATCGATCTGACGGCTCTTGAGGTTGTTGTAGACGGTGTTGTAGTCGGGGAAGATGACCGGTTGCAGCCGCAGCGTGTCGACGAGGTAGGACTCCTGCACGGTGCCCTGCACGACGCCGATGCGCTGGCCGGCCGGGAGCTTGTCGAAGCCGGTGATCGGTGATCCGGTCGGCACGACGAGCGAGAAGTACCCGAAGTCATAGCCGTTGGTGAAACCGACGGTGCGGCGCCGCGGTTCGGTGGTGGTGATCGACGACGACCCGACGTCGAAGCGCCGCGACGCCACCTGAGCGAGCAGGCCGGAGAACTCGGTGCCGACGAACTCGATCTGCAGGCCGAGCTTGTCGGCGACCGCGCGCAGCAGCTCGTTGTCGAAGCCGGTGAACTGGCCGGCGGAGTTGATGCAGATGCTCGGCGGGGCGTCCGACAGCGTGCCGACGGTCAGCGTGCCGGGCGTGCCGAGGTTCAGCGCGTTGATGTCGACCGCGTCGAGGGGTTCGACGTTCGGTGTGGTGTAGCGGTCCTCGCCGGGTCCCTGGGCCGCGGAAGCCAGGTTGGTCGGCAGCGCGCTGGCGCTTTCGATGCCCGGCGGGGCGCACTGGTCCTGGTTGGCGTGCGCCGGACCGGCCAGGGCGAGGCCGGCCACCAGGAGCGCCGTCAACACCACGACGAGCGAGCTGTTCAGCCGCGCGAACGGAGTCATGTATGCAAAGTAGCCGCGAACGCCGTCCTCATACCGACCGCGCCCGATCAGAAGGCGACGGTGACCGGCCGAAAGACGCCGCGGCGCACCAGTTCGGTCATCATGATCCGGCCCATCAGCGCACTGCGCTCGATACAGGCGGTGCGCGCCGCCTCGGTGTCACCGCGTCCGATCGCGGCCGCTTCGCCCGCGTAGTACGGCAGCAGCTCGTCGTGGTTGTCGAGGTAGGCCACCCAGAATGCGCGCGGCATGAACGCCTGCGACGAGCGGATCATCGCGGCCAGCCGCGGACCCGCGTAGGCGTCGGTGACCACGGCGCGGAACTGCCAGGCCGCTTCGTGGAAGGCGCGTGACTCCCGCGCGGTGCGCATCGAGTCGGTCAGCGCGTTGAGGTGCTCGGCGACCCGAGGGTCGGCGTCGGCGGCGGCGCGGGCGGCCGCCATACCGGTGAGCATGCCGTGGATCTCGTGGTGTTCGTGCACGACGGACTCGTCGAAGCGTTCGACGAACGCGCCGCGGTGATATCGGGTGGACAAAATGCCGTCGTGCTCGAGTTGCACCACGGCTTCTTGGATCGGCACACGCGACAACCCGAGTTCGTGGGCTATCTCGTTGCGGTCCACCCGATCACCCGACCGGAGTTTGCCGGTCAGAACCAGGTTCACGACGTGTGCGACCACAAGGTCTTTTTCCTTGACCCCGTACTTCTTGGGCATGGCGGCGACAGCTTCTCACGGTGTCCGCGCCGCCGTGGCGATTTCGCCGCTTCAGTTTCCTTCGTCGCGACGACGGTCGCGCCAGCGGCACAACGCTTCCGCTTCGGTGAGGTCGTAGTCCGGCCCGTTCACGCCGACGGTCAGCACCGTCACCCCGAGCTCGGCCAACGCCTCGGCCTCGGCGATCAATGCATCGGCGTCTTTCCCGGCAACGCCCGCGGACCGCTCGATCGCCGACGGGTCCCGGCCGACGTCGGCGCAGTGGCCGGCGAGAATCTCGGCCTTGCGCGGATAGGCGCTGCTGTCGGAAAAGCTGTGCCATAGCGTCGCGTACTCGGCGACCAGCCGCAGTGTCTTCTTTTCGCCGCCGCCGCCGATGAGGACCGGGATGTCGCGGGTCGGCGCAGGGTTGAGCTTCGCCAGCCGCGACATGATCCGTGGCATGGCCGCCGCGAGATCGTCGAGGCGGCTGCCCGCGGTGCCGAACTCGTAGCCGTACTCGTCGTAGTCCTTTTGCTTCCAACCCGATCCGATGCCGAGGATCAGCCGGCCGTCGCTGATGTTATCGACAGTGCGCGCCATGTCGGCGAGCAGCTCGGGGTTGCGGTAGGAGTTGCACGTGACCAGCGCGCCGATCTCGATGCGCGATGTCTGTTCGGCCCACGCGCCGAGCATGGTCCAGCATTCGTAGTGCGCACCGTCGGGATCACCGTAGAGCGGAAAGAAGTGGTCCCAGTTGAATGCGATGTCCACGCCGAGGTCCTCGCAACGGCGGACCGCGTCGCGGATGTGACGGTATTGCGGGGAGTGTTGCGGCTGCAATTGCACGCCGATTCGGATTGGGTTGCTCACGCTGATGTAGTAACCCGGATCACGTCCCGATATTCCCCGTGGACTTCCACACCGCCACCACCGACGGCCGCGCGGTGCCGTTGCCGCCCTCGGGCCAGCGCGACAGCGGGTTGTCGATGCTGTTGTCGTCGTGCTCGCCGGGATGCTGGACGCACACCGTGACCAGGTCGTCGGTGACGACTGGCCCGCACGTCTCGGCGCCGAGCGGCACGGTCAGGAACTGCTTGGTCTCACCGCGGTTCGGTCCCTCCAGCGCGACCGCGAACAGCCCGTCGTTGGATTCGAGCGCGTTGCCGTCGGTGGAGATCCACAGGTTGCCGTGGCTGTCGAACGCCAGGTTGTCCGGGCAGGAGATGGGGCTGACCTTGGTCTTGTCGAAGCCGGCGAAGTAGGTGTCGGCCGCGGCGGGATCCCCGCACACCAGCAGCAGTTCCCAGCCGAAGGCGGTGCCTGCGTGGTCGTCGGTGATCTCCAGGATCTGGCCGCTCTTGTTGTCGTTGCGGGGGTTGGCGGCATCGGGTGCGGCCTCGCCCGCCGCGCCGCGCTCGTCGTTGTTGGTCAGAGCGACGTAGACCTTGCCGGTCCTGGGGTTGGCCTCGACGTCCTCCGGGCGGTCCATCTTGGTGGCGCCCGCCTTGTCGGCGGCCATGCGGGTGTACACCGCGACCTCCTGCGCCGAGATGCCGTCGACCAGCGACTCGGCCTGCCCGCCCGGCCCCGACCGCAGCAGCGGCAGCCAGGTGCCGGTGCCGGCGAAGGATCCCGTGGACGGCAGCCTGCCGGAGCCGTCGATCTCGCCGGCCGGGATGTCGCTGGTCAGCTTGGCGACGTACAGCGTGCCCTCGTCGAGCAGCGTCATGTTGTGCGCCATCGCGGCGGCATCTGCACCCGGGCGCATCTTCTTGCTCGACACGAACTTGTACATGTAGTCGAACCGCTCGTCGTCGCCGGTGTAGGCGACGACGGTGCCGTCGTCGGTCACGTGGATGTTGGCGCCCTCATGTTTGAGCCTGCCCATCGCCGAGTGCTTGACCGGCGTCGAGTTCGGTTCCCACGGGTTGAGTTCGACGACGTAGCCGAAGCGGTTGGGTTCGTTGGGGGTCTGCGTCAGGTCGAACCGCGGGTCGAAGGTCTCCCAGCGCAGCGCGGTCGGTTCGGCGGAGATGCCGTACCGGTCGAGGCGGTCGGCGGCCACCGGGTTCGGTGCGGGCGCGCCCTCGGCGGCACCGAAGTAGTCCTGGAAGTTCTCCTCACCGGAAAGCACTGTGCCCCATGGTGTGACGCCGCCCGCGCAGTTGGCGAACGTGCCGGCGATGGTGCGCCCGGTGGGGTCGGCGGCGGTCTTGACGAAGTCGGTGCCCGCCGCCGGGCCGCTCAGCGTCATCGGGGTGTCGGCGGTGATGCGGCGGTTGTAGCGGCCCAGCACCGGTTTCAGGCCCTGCGGGGTGCGCTCGACTTCGACCACACCCATGCCGACGGCGGCGATCTCGACCTCGAACTGCTCGCGGGTCGGGGCGTCCTTGTCGTAGCCGGGAAACATGAAGATCGGGTCGACGTACTCGAAATTCGTCACCAGCAGGAAGCGGTTGTGCTGTCCCGGGATCGGCAGCAGGCCGGCGAAGTCGTTGTTGAAGCCGAACTGTCCGCGCTGAGCCGCGCCGCTCTGGTTGTTGACGTCGAACCTGGGTGCGCCGTCGAGAATCGGGTCGCCCCAGCTGATTACGACGCTCTGCTGATAGCCGTCCGGGATGACGACGGCGTCGTCGCTGTTGGGCGCCACCGAGGCGAAGTTCATTCCGGGCGGGGCTGCGTCCGGTGCCGGCGTGGACGACGGCACCGCCGCCGGGGATTCATCGGTGCCGCAGGCGGCCAACGCCGACCCGGCGCCGACGGCGAGCACCGCGATGCCGCCCGCCTGCAGCATCGAGCGGCGCGAGACCGCCTTGACCACGTCGCCGAAGTACTCGTTGTCGCTGCGGTTGGGCGCGGGTTTGGAGCAGGCGTCGCCGCACTTGTACAGGCAGGTCAGGTGCTGACGACGGGACTTGCCGTCGTGGGAGACAAACAGATTCAGCGGAATGAGGGCCACGGCGGGAAGTTACGACAGCTCGGTGAGCAGCCGGCAAGCACGAGATGAACAAGGGGTTGGCGCGCCGAGCGTTTCGCCCCGGAGGTGGCCCGCTCCGGGTTACCGTAACTCCAGTTATTTACGGAAGGGATAATAATATGGCTCATAGGCGACGGGTGCGCCGGTCCGACTTCCCGGTCCGCCGCTGGCTGCAAGCCGGTGCGGCATCGGCCGGTATGGGCGCAGCGCTGCTGAGCTTTTCGCTGATGGGTCCGCAGAGCGCCATTGCCGTGGCCGAGGAGAATCCGCCATCGGCGGCGGACACTCAGGCCGGCGAGTCGCCGGGTACGGAGTCGCACGAGACCGATGCGCCCGACTCGGATAGCGGCGCGACGCAGGGCGCGTCGGAAAGCCCTGCCGTCACCGTGGGGAACTCGCGCGGCGAGGTCGACGACAAAGAACTCGAGAACGACGAAGAAGACGAAATCGACGAGGAAGACGAACCCGACGAACTAGACGAACACGACGACGAGGTCGACCCGGCGCCCGAGGCCGCTGACGACGACGCACCGGTCGAGCGCGGCGTCGAGTCGGCCGACGCCACCACCGTCGTTGGCCGGTCCGTCCCCGACGACGAGATCGCGATCGTCGACCCCGTAGCTTCGCGCGACAATCCGCCGGTCGACAGCGCCGCGCGCGCCCCGCAGACGCACTTGGTGCAGGCCGGTGAATCGACTCCGACAACCACAACCCCGACAGCCACGACGACAGCGATTACGGCCCCGCGGGCGCAGCCCCGCACCTGGACCGGCCTGGTCGCTCTGGCGATCGACAATTGGACCAACGCCTCCTTGCGGTGGATCGAGTCGTTGCCGGTGGACAACACCACCAGGGCCACCCTCGAAGGAGCGCTGTGGACGCTTCGCCGCACGTTCCTCAACCGGGCGCCGTCGGTGGCGCCCGTCCAGATCAGCGGTCACGTCACCGGACCGATCGACGGCACCCTCGCCGCTGTAGATCCCGAGGGCGACCGCATCTTCTTCGTGATGACCCGCGCGCCTCGCGAAGGCACGGTGAAGCTCAACGGCGACGGCGCCTACACCTACACGCCGGGGGAGACGTTCGACGGCGTGGACACCTTCAGCGTCATGGCAGTCGACGTGGGTCTGCACATGAACCTGCTGGACCCGTTCCGGTCGATCGGAACGAACGCGCGCGCGGTGATCAACCAGGGGGCGATCAAGTTCGCGTTCAACTTCACCGTCGGCGCGGAGGTCTGGACCGAGGAGCGACGCGCCGCGCTGCAAAGGTCGGCAGACGAATTGCTGCTCTACCTCATCGTGGAGACGCCGGTCGTCCTCACCTACGACGTCACCGGACGCGAGGAGGACACCGCCGTACTCGCCTCGGCCGGTAGCCCGTTGATCAGTGAGCAGCCCGGCTTCTGGCGCACCGTCGTCCAGCACAAGCTGCTCACCGGAACCGACGCGAACGGTGCCGCAGCCGACGGCTCGATCGACTGGAACTTCTGGGAGGCCTGGGGTCTCGGCGATGCCGACGAGATCACCGCGGACGAGTACGACTTCGTGTCGACCGCGATGCACGAGTTGCTGCACTCGTTCGGGTTCCTGTCCTACACGGAGGCGGCCGGCGAAGACGACTGGGTGGCACGGCCGATCTTCGACAGCTTCCTCGTCACCGCGGACGGAGTGCACCCGATCGGTGCGAACTACGCCTGGAACACCGATTACGACGCGATCCTCGTCGGCGGCGACGGCGGAATGTTCTTCGGCGGACCCCGCGCGACGGCCGCCTACGGCGGGCTGGTCCCGTTGTTCACGCCCAATCCGTGGCAAGACGGCAGTTCGGGTAGCCATCTGAACGACGTCGTCTTCGCCGGCGATGACCAGAAGCTGATGAACGCAGCCACCGGTACGGGGCCGGGGGTGCGGGTGCTGAGCGCATTCGAGGTCGGCATCCTGCGCGACCTCGGCTACCACGCAGTCGTGCCGCAGTCGCCGGCCTACGCCGCGGCGTTGGTCGGGTTCGTGTTGCTGCGCCGCAGGCGCGGCACGGTGAAGTCAGCGAACCGCTGACGGACTATCCCGCCAACACGGCGCGCAGGATCTCGATTAGCTTGCGCGGCTGATCACTCTGCACCGAGTGCCCACTGTCGGCGACGATCTGCACGTCTTTGAACCCCGGTGCCGTGCGGGCGAATTCGGCGGCGTCATCGTCGTTGACGAAGAACGAGTTGGCGCCGCGGACCAACGTCGTCGGCACGGTCAGCCGGGGCACGTCGTCCCACAGACCCTCGAACCCCTCGCCCTTGCGCATCTCGTCGTAACGCCACGTCCAGGTGCCGTCCTCGAGGCGCTTGGCATTGTGGAACACGCCGCGGCGCAACGACTCCCGGTCCCGGTGCGGCGCCGCCGCGGTCGTCTTCTCGAGCATCGCGTCGAACGACGGGAACGTCCGGTCGCCCTGCACCAGCGCGACGGTGCCCTTCTGCGCCTCGGTCATCTGGGTGTGCCGCTCGGGCGCCGACGGTGTCACGTCGACCATCACGAGCCGGCGCACCAGCTCCGGCACGGACACCGCGATGCGCATCGCGGTGAGCCCGCCCAGCGACATGCCCACCACCAGATCGGCGTCCGAGGCGAGTTCGCGGATGACGGGTTCGACCTCGACGGCGTTGCGCTTGGGTCCGTAATCGCCGTCCTCGCGCCAGGCCGACCGTCCGTGCCCGGGCAGGTCGACCGCCAGCGCCGGCTCGCCCAGCCCGACGATCACGGTGTCCCAGGTGTGCGCGTTCTGCCCGCCGCCGTGCAGGAACACGACCCGCGGCGCGGCGTCGCCGTACTGCAGCGCGCTGATCGCACCGCGGTCGATGCGCCGGGCGGGGGGCACCGTCGCGACGCCGGCCTGGCGGGCGTTCTCCTCGAGGAAGATGAACTCGTCGAGGGTGGCCAGTTCGTCGTCGGCAGAAATATCGGTCACGAAATCATCTAACCGTGTCGCCGAGACCGACGAAATGGCGGATCGCGCGGGCGCGAATCGACCAAAGCGTCGGTTTCGGCGACGAGTAGGGGGTCAGCCCTCGATGAAGGTTTCCAGCTGCGCCCGCGCGACATCGTCGGGCAGCTGCTTCGGCGGGCTCTTCATCAGGTAGGCCGAGGCCGCCTCGACCGGACCGCCGATACCGCGGTCGAGCGCGATCTTGGCCGCACGCACCGCGTCGATGATGACGCCCGCGGAGTTCGGCGAGTCCCACACCTCGAGCTTGTACTCCAGGTTCAGCGGCACGTCGCCGAACGCGCGGCCCTCGAGCCGCACGTAGGCCCACTTGCGGTCGTCGAGCCAGCCGACGTGATCGGACGGGCCGATGTGCACGTCCTTGGTCTTGAACTCGCGCTGCAGGTTGGAGGTCACGGCCTGCGTCTTGGAGATCTTCTTGGACTCCAGGCGCTCACGCTCGAGCATGTTGAGGAAGTCCATGTTGCCGCCGACGTTGAGCTGCATGGTGCGGTCCAGCTGCACACCGCGGTCCTCGAACAGCTTGGCCATCACGCGGTGGGTGATCGTCGCGCCGATCTGGCTCTTGATGTCGTCGCCGACGATCGGCACACCGGCGTCGGTGAACTTCTTGGCCCACTCCGGGTCGGAGGCGATGAACACCGGCAGCGCGTTGACGAACGCCACGCCGGCGTCGATCGCGCACTGCGCGTAGAACTTGTCGGCCTCTTCCGAGCCGACGGGCAGGTAGGACACCAGCACGTCGACCTCGGCGTCCTTGAGCGCCTTGACCACGTCGACGGGATCGGAGTCGGACACCTCGATGGTGTCGGCGTAGTACTTGCCGATGCCGTCGAGCGTGGGGCCGCGCTGCACGGTCACGTTGAGCGGCGGCACGTCAGCGATCTTGATGGTGTTGTTCTCCGACGCGAAGATCGCCTCGGACAGGTCGAAGCCCACCTTCTTGGCGTCGACGTCGAACGCGGCGACGAACTTGACGTCGCGCACGTGGTACGGGCCGAGCCGGACATGCATCAGACCGGGCACAGTGGCCGTCTCGTCGGCGTCGTGGTAGTACTGCACGCCCTGTACGAGCGACGACGCGCAGTTGCCCACGCCGACAATCGCGACCCGCACCTCTCCGTTTGATGCCATGACGACTTGTCCCTTCTTAGCTTTGGTTCGGTATTCCTACGGCTGCACTGAGCTGTCCGGGCTTCCTTGCCCCAGACGTTCCGCCGCAATCAACTCGTTGAGCCACTTGACTTCACGCTCGCTGGACTCCAACCCGAGCTGATGTAGCTGCCGGGTATACCGGTCGATCGAGCTGCTGGCCCGCGCAACGGCTTCACGCAGACCTTCACGGCGTTCCTCTACCTGACGACGACGCCCCTCCAAGATCCGCATCCGGGCCTCGGCCGGGGTGCGGTTGAAGAAGGCGAGATGGACGCCGAACCCGTCGTCGGAGAAGTTCTGTGGGCCGGTGTCGGCGACCAGCTCGGAGAAGCGCTGCTTGCCCTTCTCGGTGAGCTGGTAGACGCGGCGCGCCCGGCGCATCTTGGGTGTGCCATCCGGCGCGGCGTCCTCGACGATGAGCCCGTCGGCCTGCATCCGCCGCAGCGCGGGGTACAGCGAGCCGTACGAGAACGCCCGGAAGGCGCCCAGCAACCCCGTCAGACGCTTACGCAGCTCGTAGCCGTGCATGGGCGATTCCAGCAGGAGCCCCAGGATGGCCAGTTCCAGCATCGCGGGCACCTCCTCCTGAAATCCCAGCTCGTCCGTTACGGCGGTCCAACACCTCGCACCATAGTATCGCCCCGATATATTCGGCGCGAACAAAGGGTGACGACGGCGGGAACGCCCGCGGTCAGCTGTCGGGGTAGCGAATTGCCTTCTCGCTGCCGTCGGCGGCCAGCTCGATCGAGCCGCTGCCATAGTCGTTGGAGACGTAGATGTCGATGGACAGCGCGGTGGGATCGGTCGGATCGTCGGCGGGATCGATGCTCAGATAGGTATTCGTGACGTCGGCCGGGTTGATGCCGAGGGTTTCCGGTGCGCCGCGCAGCACGCCGACGACGGCCTTCATGTCGAACTTGCCCAGATCGGCAGCCACATCGCTGGTCTTCGAACTCGTCGACGGGTCGTCCCAGCCGCCGCGGTAGGTGTAGTTCAGCTCGCGCCGCTCCTCGGTCGGGTCGGGCCGGGTCAGCGACGCGTAGTCGGGGTAGATGACGAGCCGGTAGCCGGTGGTGTCGCCGAAGCGCTTCTTCATCTGCTCGAACAGACCGGTCAGACCGCCCAGCGAGTGCAGCTGCCGCGGCGGGGTCAGCACCACCGGCGTCACGCCGTCGGACTTGGCGCCCGGGTCGGAGGTGAAGTTCAGCGGCGACGGCGTATTGCCGTACAGACCCCAGCCGACCGCGATGCCGAACACCACGAGGACGGCGGCCATCGCGACCCGCAGGCCCCAGCCATTGCGCATCGCGGGCATCTTGCGGGGCTTGCGCAGCGTCGGTAGTTGGACGGGCGCGTTGTTGGTCTGCAGGTCGGCGACCAGGGCCTGCAGGTCGCCGAGCGTCGTCGCGGTGGTGGCCGCCTTGACCCGCTCACCGTGCTCGGCCATCGACAGCTGACCCTCGCTCAGCGCGCTGTCGAGGATCTGGCACGTGTCGTTGCGGTCGCTGTCTTTCGCCCGCGTCCCGGTCGTCTGCCGTGTTGCCACGACGATGATCGTAGAAGCAAAGATCAGCGAATGAGACCCTGTGACGTCAGCACGGCGAGCAGGGATCCGTCGGGCCCGCGCAGCGAGCCGTAGGCGGTGCAGGCGCCGCTGGTCACCGAGCCGCGCGCTTCCAGGAGACGCCAGGACGTCGACGGCAGCAGATGCGCCCCGGGCTGCCACACCAGGTTCAGGTCGAGGCTGAGCAGCCACGCGTCGACGAAGCCGGATACCTTGCCGGGTGCGTCGAAGAGGTGGGCGTCGGCGTGCAGCACGTCGGCGACCTGCGGATGGGGCAGCGGTTCGTCGCCGCCGGTGCCGACGTCGGTGGCGACCCACAGCGCGACCTCCGGATGGTGGCGGCCGAACTCGCCGATCCCGGACGGATAGTCGACGCCGCGCCGGTGGGCGAACCGCAGCGACGGGTAGGTCTGCGCGATCCACTCCAGCGACGGGCAGGACTCCGGGTCGGGCAACTCGGCGGTCGGGGTGCCGTAGCGCTCGAACGGAACCGGCGCGTCCACCGACGGCGGTCCCAGCCAACCGTCGGACAGCCAGCTGCCGGCGAACAGGATCGTGCGGCCGGCCTGGCTGAGCGTGGCCTCGTACGCCGCGGCGGAGCGGCCGCCGCGCACCGTGCGCACGTCGATCTCGAGCGGACCCGGTGTGCCGGCCTCGACGAACGTCACCGACAGCGACGCCGCCGCGGCGCGCCCGCTGTGCTCGAACACCGCGGCCAGCGCGAGCGCCGAGGTGTAGCCGCCGAACGCGCGGCCGCTGAAGCACCAGTTGTCGGGCAGGTCGCGGACGAAGCGGCTGGTGTGCTCGCCGGTCGGTCCGCCGTCGAGGGCGAAGTCGCGCCCGTCCAGCATCGGTTCTCCAGGGGTCGGTCCGTCGGATGTCCAGTTCAAACACCTTAGAGACGGCGTTCGCGGGGCCGTCACGCCTCCGCAGTCGGATCGCCGACGTACTCTGGTCTTCGTGCGATTGCAGCGACAGGTGGTGGACTACGCGCTCCGGCGGCGGTCCCTGCTGGCCGAGGTCTATTCCGGCCGCACCGGCGTCTCGGAGGTCTGCGACGCCAATCCCTACCTGCTGCGCGCCGCCAAGTTCCACGGCAAGCAGAGTTCGGTGATGTGTCCGATCTGCCGCAAGGAACAGCTCACGCTGGTGTCGTGGGTGTTCGGCGATCATCTAGGCCCGGTGTCGGGTTCCGCGCGGACCGCAGAGGAGCTGGTCCTGCTGGCGTCCCGATACGACGAATTCTCAGTACACGTGGTGGAGGTATGCCGGACCTGCAGCTGGAATCATCTGGTCAAGTCGTACGTGCTCGGCGCGGTCCCTCCGACCGGGGGTTCGCGCGGCACTCGAACGGCGCGCAACCGTGCGCGCACGGCCAGTGAATAGCGAAGGGCGCCACGACCGGTCAGTCAACGAGGTCCGTTCCGGACGCGAGGCTGATGGCGTGAGCGCGCCGCGACCCAGGACCGGCGACGGCGGTGGCAGGCACCGGCCGGCCGCCGACGCGCCCCAGCAGCGCCCGGCCGGGCAGGGCCGCCCACCGCAGCGGCCGGTGCCACCCGACGACCGCCACACCGCCGTGCTCCCGCCGGTGCGTGAGGCCAGGCCGCCGCACCTGCGCGACCCCGTCGACGTCGTCAAGGCCGCGCTCGACGGCACCCCGGCGCCCAAGCCGCCGCCTCCCGGACCGCCGCCACCGCCGCGACGCCCACCCGGCGGCGGGGGATCCTCCGGAGGCGGCCCGTCCGGTCCGCGCCGCGGGCTGCCCAAGCAGATCAACTGGAAGTGGGTGCGGCGCGGCGCGATCGCGATGGCCGCGGTGTTCATCGTGCTGCCGATCATCACGTTCGGCATGGCCTACCTGATCGTCGACGTGCCCAAGCCCGGCGACATCCGCACGAACCAGGTGTCCACGATCCTGGCCAGCGACGGCAGCGAGCTCGCGAAAATCGTTCCGCCGGAAGGCAACCGGGTCGACGTCAACATCGACCAGATCCCGGTGCAGGTGCGCAACGCGGTGATGGCGGCCGAGGACCGCGACTTCTACTCGAACCCGGGCTTCTCGTTCACCGGCTTCGCGAGGGCGATGAAGAACAACCTGTTCGGCGGTGACGTGCAGGGCGGGTCGACGATCACCCAGCAGTACGTCAAGAACGCGCTGGTCGGCTCCGAGCGGGCCGGCGTCGGCGGGCTGATCCGCAAAGCCAAGGAACTCGTCATCTCGACGAAGATGTCCGGCGAATGGTCCAAAGACCAGGTGATGCAGTCCTACCTGAACATCATCTATTTCGGTCGGGGCTCCTACGGTGTCGCCGCGGCGGCCAAGGCGTACTTCAACAAGCCGGTCGAGGAACTCAACGTCGCCGAGGGCGCCCTGTTGGCCGCGCTGATCCAGCGGCCGTCGGGGCTGGACCCGGCGGTCAACCTCGAAGGCGCGACGGCACGGTGGAACTGGGTGCTCGACGGCATGGTCGAGATCGGTGCGCTGTCGCCGGAGGAACGCGCCGCGCAGGTGTTCCCGGCGACCGTCCCGCCCGACCTCGCGCGCACGCAGAACCAGACCACCGGACCCAACGGGCTCATCGAGCGGCAGGTGCAGAAGGAACTGCTCGAGCTGTTCAACATCAACGAGCAGTCGCTGAACACCGAGGGTCTGCAGATCACCACGACGATCGACCCGAAGGCCCAGGCCGCCGCGGAGGAGGCCGCCTCGGAGTACCTGGAGGGCCAGGACCCCGACATGCGCACCGCGATCGTGTCGATCGATCCGCGCACCGGCGGGGTGAAGGCGTACTACGGCGGCACCGACGCCAACGGTTTCGACTTCGCGCAGGCGGGCCTGCCGACGGGCTCGTCGTTCAAGGTGTTCGCGTTGGTGGCGGCGCTGCAGCAGGGGATGGGCCTGGGCTATCAGGTCGACAGCTCCCCGCTGGAGGTCAACGGGATCAAGATCTCCAACGTCGAGGGCAACAGCTGCGGCACCTGCAACATCGCCGAGGCTTTGAAGCGGTCGCTGAACACCAGCTACTACCGGCTGATGCTCAAGCTCAAGAACGGGCCCGAGGACGTCGCCGAGGCTGCGCACCAGGCCGGTATCGCCGAGAGCTTCCCCGGTGTCGAGCACACGCTGTCCGAAGACGGGCAGGGCGGACCGCCGAACAACGGAATCGTGCTGGGGCAGTACCAGTCCCGCGTCATCGACATGGCCTCGGCGTACGCGACGCTGGCGGCGTCGGGGGTGTACCACAAGCCGCACTTCGTGCAGAAGGTCGTCAACTCCGAGGGCGAGGTGCTCTTCGACGCGTCGCAGCAGGACAACTCGGGTGAGCAGCGCATCGACAAGAAGGTCGCCGACAACGTGACCTCCGCGATGCAGCCGATCGCCGCCTACTCCAACGGCCACGCCCTGGCCGGTGGCCGGCCCTCGGCCGCCAAGACCGGCACCAACCAGCTCGGCGACACCGACAACAACCGCGACGCGTGGATGGTCGGCTACACCCCGTCGCTGTCGACCGCGGTGTGGGTGGGCACCACCGACGGCACGAAGCCGCTGGAGAACAAGTGGGGCTCACCGGTTTACGGGTCGGGTCTGCCGTCGGACATCTGGAAGGCCACGATGGACGGCGCGCTGGAGGGCACCGACGAGGAGACGTTCCCCAAGCCTGAGGAGATCGGTGGCTACGCGGGTGTGCCGCAGGCCCCGCCGCCACCGCCGCAACCGACGACGCCGACCGATGCGCCGCCGACGCCGTCGCAGACGGTCATCCAGCCGACCATCGAGGTCGCGCCGGGCATCACGATCCCGTGGGGCCCGCCGACCACGGTTCCCGTCGCTCCGCCGCCGCCACCGGGCGCTCCCGTTCCCGGTCCGGCGCCCGGACCGGTCGGTGCCCCGGCGCCGCTGGCGCCCGGCGCCCCGCCGCCGCCCCCGTGACCGAGGTGGGGGGCGAGGAGCACGGCGAGCCGAAACCGGCTACGCCGCAGTTCGTTTCGCCTGCTCCTCTCGTAGAGGACCGGCGCAGCTTCGGCAACCGTGACCTGCCCAGCCGCACCGACACCATCGGGTCGGCGCTGTCGGATGTCGTGGGCGGGCCGGTCGGCAAGCACGCGTTGATCGGCAGGCAGCGGTTCCTGACGCCGCTGCGGGTGATGCTGATCATCGCGCTGGTGTTCCTGGCGCTGGGCTACTCGACGAAGGCGGCGTGCCTGCAGAGCACCGGCACCGGCCCGGCCGATCAGCGGGTGGGCAACTGGGAGAACCAGCGCGCCTACTTCCAGCTGTGCTACTCGGACACGGTGCCGCTGTACACCGCCGAACTGCTCAATCTCGGGAAGTTCCCGTACAAGTCGAGTTGGGTGGAGAAGGACGCCACCGGCAAGCCGCACATCCAGTACGACGGCAACACCGCGGTGCGCTACATGGAGTATCCGGTGCTGACCGGGATCTACCAGTACCTGTCGATGTCGTTGGCCAAGACCTACACCGCGGTGACGAAGCTCGTGTCGGTGCCGGTCATCGCCGAGGTGGTGATGTTCTTCAACATCGCCGCGTTCGGGTTGGCCCTGGCGTGGCTGATCACGGTGTGGGCGACGTCGCGACTGGCCGGTCCGCGACGGGTGTGGGACGCGGCGCTGGTGGCGGCGTCGCCGATCGTCATCTTCCAGATCTTCACCAACTTCGACGCGCTGGCAACGGCTTTCGCGACCGGTGCGCTGCTGGCCTGGGCTCGCCGAAAACCCGTGCTGGCCGGAGCGCTGATCGGTCTGGGTGTGGCCGCCAAGCTGTATCCGCTGTTGCTGCTGGCGCCGTTGGCGGTGCTGGCGGTGCGCACCGGCAAGCTGCGCGAGGTCGGCAAGACCGCGGCGGCGGCGTTCGGCGCGTGGCTGGTGGTCAACCTGCCGATCATGGTGTTGTTCCCGCGAGGGTGGTCGGAGTTCTTCCGGCTCAACACCCGTCGTGGCGACGACATGGATTCGATCTACAACGTCATCAAGTCGTTCACCGGATGGCGCGGGTTCGACCCCGACCTGGGGTTCTGGCAGCCGCCGACGGTGACGAACACGGTCTCGGCGATCCTGTTCGTATCGTGTTGCATCGCCATCGGATACATCGCGCTGACGGCCAAACAGCGGCCGCGGGTCGCGCAGATCGCGTTCCTGGTGGTCGCGGCGTTCCTGCTGACGAACAAGGTGTGGAGCCCGCAGTTCTCGCTGTGGCTGGTGCCGCTGGCGGTGCTGGCGTTGCCGCACCGGCGCATCCTGCTGGCGTGGATGACGATCGACGCGCTGGTGTGGGTGCCGCGGATGCTCTACCTGTACGGCGAGGCGAACAAGGGCCTGCCGGAGCAGCCGTTCACGATCACGGTGTTGCTGCGCGACATCGCGGTGGTCGGGTTGTGCGCGTTGGTGATTCGACAGATCTACCGCCCGGAACTCGACCTGGTCCGGGCCGGCGGTGAGGTCGACGACCCGGCGGGCGGGGTGTTCAACCGCGCGCCGGACGCGCCGCCGCGATGGCTGCCGGACTGGCTGCGCCCGGACGCGTCGAGACTGCGCACAGATCGCGAATCGGACGAGAATCGCGACCTGTCCGCAGTGTCGACTGATTAGGTCGCGACGGCGTACAGGCGCCATTCGCCGGGGACGCCTTTGAGTTCGTGGGTGCCGTGCTCGTCGAATTGCAGGCCGGAGCCGATGACCAGGTCGCGCAGGGTGCTGGAGACGAGGACTTCGTTGGGTGCGGCAAGCGCGCTGACGCGTGCGCCGATGTGCACCCCGATGCCGCCGATGTCGTCGCCGCGGACTTCGCATTCACCGGTGTGCAGGCCGGCGCGGATTTCGATGCCGAGGGCGCGCACGGCGTCGCGAATGGCCATGGCGCAGCGGATGGCTCGTTGTGGTCCGTCGAACATGGCGAGGAAGCCGTCGCCGGTTCGGTTGACTTCGCGGCCGCGGTAACGGGTCAGTTGTGCGCGCACGACGGCGTCGTGGGCGTCGAGCAGGGCGTGCCAGTCGCGGTCGCCGATGGTCGACGCGCGACGGGTCGAGTCCACGATGTCGGTGAACAGCACCGTCGCCAGCACGCGCTCGTCGGCGACGGATGCCTGTTCGCCCGTGACGAATTCGGCGATCACCTGGAACGACTCGCGCCACGGCTCGACGAAGTGGTACATGTTACTGCCGGGCAGCTCAACATATTCCGCATCCGGTATGAGGTGTGCGATGTCGCGACCCATCGCGGGAGTGATGTACGGATCGTCGGCGTGCTGCAGGACGAGTGTCGGTACGCGCACGCTCGGAAGGACGGCGCGGACGTTCATCTCCGCAACGAAGGGCAGCATGGTTGCCGCGACTCCCGGGCTGGCCGCCAGCCGCTCCATCCGCGCCCATGACGCCCGAATCTCTTCATTCCAGGGCATGTCCGGGTTGATCAGGCGCTGCAATTCGCCGCTTCCCCACAGGGACAGCATGTCGGTGCGCGCGTCTGTCCGGGTGTCGTCGACGAACACATCCGCGTACCCCTCGAGCGATACCAGAGCGGTTGTGCGCGACGGATGCGTCGCCGCGAACAGCGCACCGGTCGCGAAGGCTCCGTCGACGGCGATCAGGACCGCCTCGGGGCTGCCGAGGTCATCGAGCACCGCGCTGATGCTGTCGGTCCACTGCTCGAGCGTGGCCTCGGCGCCCCGGGCGACGGGGTCGGACGCGCCCGTTCCGGGTTGGTCGAAAAAGATCAGCCGACCGAGAGAGGTCATGGCCTCGATCCAGCCGCTTAGCAACGGCATCTCCGGCACGACCTCGCAATGGGTGAACCAATTCGACAGGAACAGGACGTCGCGCTCGCCGGGTGCCGATGCGCGGTAGGCGACGTGCAGGTCTCCGTTGAGCGCGTAGCGCGTCTCGGAGAACATGGTCGAAGCGTAAGTCGCCGCGCAGCACGATTTCGCAGATCAGCGCGGTTTCCTGTAGCCTGGGCCGGTTGCCGACGCAGGCGACCCTCCTGCCACGGACAGTCCGTGGCCGATCAGACCGTAGGAGGTGATGAGGTCTTCATGCGTCCATACGAAATCATGGTCATCCTCGACCCCACCCTTGACGAGCGCACCGTTGCTCCGTCGCTGGAAACGTTTCTCAACGTCATCCGCAAGGACGGCGGCTCCGTCGACAAGGTCGACATCTGGGGCCGGCGCCGGTTGGCGTACGAGATCGCCAAGCACGCCGAGGGCATCTACGCCGTCGTCGACGTCAAGGCTGAACCCGCGACAGTGTCCGAGTTGGACCGTCAGCTCAACCTGAACGAGTCCGTGCTGCGGACCAAGGTGATGCGGACCGACAAGCACTAGCCGAACGGGGTGTGCACGTCGTAGTGCTTCCGTAGGCTCGCCTGCGACTATCACGCGCACACCGCCAAAGCCCAGGAGGACATCGTGGCTGGTGACACCACCATCACCGTCGTCGGAAACTTGACCGCCGACCCAGAACTGCGTTTCACCCCGTCGGGTGCGGCCGTCGCCAACTTCACCGTGGCGTCGACACCGCGCATCTACGACCGGCAGAGCGGCGAATGGAAGGACGGCGAGGCGCTGTTCCTGCGCTGCAACATCTGGCGCGAGGCGGCCGAGAACGTCGCCGAGAGCCTGACCCGCGGTTCGCGGGTCATCGTGCAGGGCCGGCTCAAGCAGCGTTCGTTCGAAACCCGCGAGGGGGAGAAGCGCACCGTCGTCGAGGTTGAGGTCGACGAGATCGGCCCGTCGCTGCGTTATGCCACTGCGAAGGTCAACAAGGCCAGCCGCAGCGGTGGAGGCGGCGGCGGATTCGGCGGTGGCGGCGGCGGCGGAGCTTCGCGGCCGGCCGAGCAGCCGAAGGACGATCCGTGGGGCAGCGCCCCGGCATCGGGTTCGTTCTCCGGCGCCGACGACGAGCCACCCTTCTGATCCACCACTGATCAGCGAAAAGAAGTAAGAGAGAGAAAGACACATGGCCAAGTCCTCGACCAAGAGGCGGCCGGCTCCCGAGAAGCCGGTCAAGACCCGCAAGTGCGTGTTCTGCTCCAAGAAGGGGCAGACCATCGATTACAAGGACACCGCGCTGCTGCGCACGTACATCAGCGAGCGCGGCAAGATCCGCGCGCGCCGCGTGACCGGCAATTGCGTTCAGCACCAGCGTGATATCGCGATCGCCGTGAAGAACGCCCGCGAGGTCGCGCTGCTGCCGTTCAGCTCGTCGACGCGATAGGCAGGACACAGAAGATGAAACTGATTCTCACCGCCGACGTCGAACACCTGGGTGTGCAGGGCGACATCGTCGAGGTCAAGGACGGCTACGGCCGCAACTATCTGGTGCCGCGCGGGCTGGCCGTCACGGCGTCCCGCGGTGCGGAGCGCCAGGCCGAGGAGATCCGTCGGGCGCGCGAGCAGAAGGCCATCAAGGGCCGCGAGCACGCCGTGGAACTCAAGACGGCGATCGAGGGCCTCGGCCCGGTGCAGCTGTCGGTCAAGGCGGCTTCCGACAGCGGCAAGCTGTTCGGCTCGGTGACGACGGCCGACGTCGTCGCCGCGATCAAGAGCGCCGGCGGGCCGAACCTGGACAAGCGCACCGTTCAGCTGCCCAAGGCGCACATCAAGACGACGGGCACGCACCCGATCGCGGTGCGGCTGCACCCCGAGATCGCTGCTGCGGTTTCGCTCGAGGTCGTCGCCGGACAGTAACGACAGCGTCAATACGGCCGGGTCGAGGCGCGATACGCCTCCACCCGGCCGTTGCTGTGCGCGCTGGCGAACTCCTGTTGATCGTTAGCCCGCAGCGAAGCTTACGAGCTGTTAACCTGCGGGCCCCCCGGCGGCAATACAACACGCCCGACCCGGCAACCCAGGGCGACACGCCGGAGCAATTCTCATGCACAGCATCCCCGCCGGTTTATGGTGCCCCTAGCTGCGAAGATGCAGTAAGTGATGTGGTTGATCAACAGGTTGTCCACAACGACTCAACATGGCTGTCCAGAGCTATCCACACGCGATCCACAGGGCTATGAACAGGGCCGGGTTGCACCCTCGCCAGCAACGTCTAGCGTAGGCCGTCGGCGGGCGATCCCGAGAATTTGTCGGGGTCGGTGCTTACAGTCGCGATGTGCAGTATCGAATGCACGTTCGATAGTGAATAAAGGGGGTGAGCCGCTTCGTGGCTGTCGTGGATGACTTGGGTCATTCGGATATGGATGCGCCGCCGCCGAGCGAGGACTTCGGACGCCAGCCCCCGCAGGACCAGGCCGCCGAGCAGGCCGTGCTGGGCGGGATGCTGCTGAGCAAGGACGCCATCGCCGACGTGCTCGAGCGCCTGCGGCCCGGGGACTTCTACCGCCCCGCGCACCAGAACGTCTACGACGCGATTCTCGACCTCTACGGCCGCGGTGAACCGGCCGACGCGGTGACCGTGGCCGCGGAGCTGGACCGGCGCGGACTGCTGCGCCGCATCGGTGGGGCGCCGTATCTGCACACCCTGATCTCGACGGTGCCGACGGCGGCCAATGCGGGCTTCTACGCCGGCATCGTCGCCGAGAAGGCGCTGCTGCGCCGACTGGTCGAGGCGGGCACCCGCGTCGTGCAGTACGGGTACGCCGGCGCCGACGGCGCGGATGTCAACGACATCGTCGACCGCGCGCAGTCAGAGATCTATGACGTCACCGAGCGGCGAGCGGCCGAGGACTTCGTGGTGCTGGAGGAGATCCTGCAGCCGACGATGGACGAGATCGACGCGATCGCCTCGCAGGGCGGGTTGGCGCGCGGTGTGCCGACGGGCTTCGTCGAACTCGACGAGGTGACCAACGGCCTGCACCCCGGGCAGATGATCATCATCGCCGCGCGGCCGGGCGTCGGGAAGTCCACGCTCGGACTGGATTTCATGCGGTCGTGCTCGATCAAGCACCAACTGCCGAGCGTGATCTTCTCGCTGGAAATGAGCAAGTCGGAGATCGTGATGCGGCTGTTGTCGGCCGAAGCGAAGATCAAGCTGGCCGACATGCGCTCGGGTCGGATGAGCGACGACGACTGGACTCGACTGGCGCGCCGGATGAGCGAAATCAGCGAAGCCCCTTTGTATATCGACGACTCGCCGAACCTGACGATGATGGAGATCCGCGCGAAGGCGCGCCGGCTGTCGCAGAAGAAGGGCCTGAAGCTGATCGTCGTCGACTACATGCAGCTGATGACATCGGGCAAGAAGTACGAGTCGCGCCAACAGGAGGTGTCGGATTTCTCGCGAAGCCTCAAGCTGATGGCCAAGGAACTCGACGTCCCCGTGGTGGCGATCAGCCAGCTGAACCGCGGTCCGGAGCAGCGCACGGACAAGAAGCCAATGGTGTCTGACCTGCGCGAAAGCGGGTCGCTGGAGCAGGATGCCGATATGGTCATACTTTTGCATCGGCCGGATGCATTCGAGCGGGACGACCCGCGCGGTGGTGAAGCGGACCTGATTCTCGGCAAGCACCGTAACGGCCCGACGAAGACGATTACCGTTGCGCACCAACTGCATTTGAGCCGCTTCGCGAACATGGCCAAGCAGTAGACTCTTGTTGTCGAGATGCAACGGAAATTAACAAACGATCCCTAATTGTTTAACAAGTTGGTTAGCCGGTGAAACTAAACCCTCCGCCACGGCAGAAGGTCCGAGTGCGCGAACTGGCCCGTGAGTTGGGTTGGACGCCTCGGCAGCTGCTCGCCGAGTTGAATCGGCGCGGCGAGTTCGTGAAGTCGGCGGCTAGCCAGTTAGAGGCGCCGGTCGTCCGCGCCCTTCTGCGCGAGTTTGGGACCGTCAGCACTGGGCCAAACCCAGACGCGACGCTCAGTCCGGGGATGTATGGCCACTCGGCGGAGCTTGCGACAGGCGAAGACGACACAGGTTTCGAGAGTGAACTTGCGAAGGCTCGAGCTCGGTCGAAGGTTAAGGGCCAGAACAAGGTTGCGCGATGGCATCCACCGATCCTGCAGGCGCTACTCGACGATGTTGTCGTTCCGCAGCGGCCAGAACATCTCGCCGCACCGGCGAGTGGATACTTCGTACGGGAACTGAAAAAGGCCGCAGGACTCAGCAAGCGGTGGGCTGAAGCACAACTAAACGGTCTTGGAGACGATGAATCTCTAGTAATCAAGTGGATCCGGCTCAGTGATGGCCAGCGTCCAGACATTGCTGTCGAACTAGCAGGTTGTGGCATTAGTCCGGGCGAGGCGGGCCTTTGTATCGGGCACGGCGGACGTATCGATCCCCGCCTCGGGACCATCTACGAGCGCTTCCGCGACAGAAAAGTCGGTCGATCGGAGGCTACCGCGATAGTCCGGCAGTGGCGCGCGAAACAACAGGCTCTCTAAGCGTTTTTGACTGTACGCCAGCAACTTTCGGTCTTCACAAGCGTGTTAATGCCGCCGATTCCGGGCGCAGTGCGGTATCGTCTAGTACTACTAGTAGGGCACGGGAGACCCGATTGCGAGGTTGAAATGGTTGAGACACTGCATGATTGCTCGCCTGCGCCAAGCCTCGAGTATGTCGATCGATTCGGTCGAGTTGTCGGTGACCTGCTCTATCTGCGTTGGTGCTCGGGCGCTGCCGCCCCCTCCTGGAGGGAAGTCTTCGACTCACCGGACGTGTTGAATTTCCTTGAACAAGAGAGGCTTCCCGGCTTGCACCCGCGAATGGAGGCATTGATGGCGCGCGCTGCCGGTCGCGGCTGGCTGGCCTACTCGGACGAGCCGCGGTCGCTTCGCGTTGGGCCAACCTACCTGGCATCACCCGGACAAAAGCTGCGAGTTAGACAGCCGCGTGACATGGGCCGTCGTGTTGCTGGCGCGGTCGCAAGGTTTAGGTACAAGCACAAACACAACCCGACCATCAAAGAGTTTGCGGATTTCCTCCGAAATGCTCGAGTGCAGCGAATCTTTCGCGGCGAGGCGGATGTGCTCAAGAGCCTGCCGTGGTTGGTGGTTTCAGGCTGGATCGTCCTCGAAGATGGACGCGTGCTTCGGGGTCCGACTGCGAGGGCCGACATGAACGAACGAGCGGCTTTGCGGCGTTTGGCCATACGAGAGGCCGCCCAGGCCGCCAACACGGACGAGGAGCGCACCTCGTCGACGGCAATCCCGACACCTTGTGGCTGATGTCGCGCTCGTTGATCGTCGACGACCTCTAGGCTGGCCAAGTTGAAGCAGGTCGTGGTCTCTTACTACTGGGCGAAAGTGTCGAGGTCGATGCTGATTTCGACTCCGTCGCGTTCTACGACGATTCGTGAATGCTCGATGCCTGCGGCTTTGAGATAGTCGCGCAGCGTCGATAGGAGAAGGTCGTGGCGTCGCTCGATGCGTGACACGGTGCCTTGGTCGGTGCTCAAGGCCTCCGCGATCTGTTGTTGCGTAAGGTTTCCTGCGCGGCGGATGTCGGCCAGACCTTCGGCGTAGACCCGGTTTACGTTTTCGCGTTCAGCCGCGTAGCTGCGCACGTTGTCCGCGATGAGGGGATCTGCGACCAGCTCGTCGATCCTGTTGTTCATCCGACGGAACGTCTTGCCTTCATCACTCATCGTGGTCCTCCTTGGTTTCGTGAAGCCATATGGATATTGCGGCGTCGGCCCGGCTTCCGACGCTGTTGTAGAAGACGTCGCCCATGCGGGCTTTGTCGGCGGCGAAGAGCGCAACTACGACGGTGGTGCTGTGCGGTAGAAACCAGAAGCAGATCAAGCGGAAGGCGATTTCGCGATCGAAGGGGTGGGCTGTGCGCCCGGCGAATCTTCGATTGTCATACTCCTCTTAGGTCGGGTGTGTCTTCGGTCGGTGCCTGTTCGAGCGTTCGCAGTTGTTTGAGCGCGTCAACTGCGCGGGCCAGTAGCCGTCTGGGGGTTCGTCCCCGTTTCGGGCCTTGTCTTCGGTGCGGTCCAGCCAGTCGAAGAACTCGAGGGTCCGTCGACGTCCATGTCCACAAGTATGGCTTTAGAGCCATATGCTGCCAACACCATATCGAGCAATTGCGCGGCATTGGATCGTGCTACCCATGGCGCGCCGGGGCCGATTTTCACCCTCCCCCGTTGTGCTATCTGAACCGTGGCGCTTGAAAGGTGAGGTTGAACACCACGCGGTCGGTGGCCGGCATGTTGAACTTCGAGAGATCGAATCGGGCGTCGGTGGACGGCATACCATTGAACATCGACACCGAAATCTCATAGGGCTCAGGGGGTTTCTCGCCCTTCTGTCCCGCTTGGATGCGGCTGCGTTTGCGGTTCGAGACCGGGTCGGTTACTTCGATCAGTCCGAACTCACCCAGCTCGTGGATGTAAACGTACCGGGGTCAACGTATAGCGATAATGCCCTCGCCGCACTCGAGTCGGCGACGCCATAGTTCCTAGCTGAGACCGGCGCGATCGCAGCACCACTAGTAGGGCGGACACGTCGCTCCGCACGTGGCTTCCTGAAGTATGCGCAGTCGGCTACGAGCAGACTGGCTCCTTCCGGATCGAGCCACAAGATGGGGATCCGGCTAATGGTGACCGCCGCTCTCTTGCCTGTGCGGGTCAAGCCTGCGTCAGGGGAGTGCATCGATTCATGGTTGGATGCGACGGCGGCTGTGATGGGAGTTACGCTCGGCGATGTATCTCGCCAATTGCATCTACCGATAGCCGCGAAGCCGCAATGGATTTGGTGGCTGCCGCAGTACCAGTTGGACTCTCTTCAAGTGTTAACGGGCACCCCGGCCGAAGACATCGCAACGATGACACTCGACGACTACGCCGTCAAAGGTCTGCCCGTCCTCACCGATTCACACGAACCCGACCGCACATTCCCGTTCGGCGTGTTACCGGGGTCGAGGTTCTGTCCCGAGTGCCTACACGAGTCGAGCGGCAGATGGCGGCTCGTGTGGCGGTTGGGCTGGTCATTCGCATGCACAACCCACGGCCGGTTGCTGGCTGCTCAATGTCCGAGTTGTGGAGAGGATCAGCGGCGTCGGCAGAACTACACAAGCATTCCGATGCCGACCAAATGTCGGTGCGGCTGCGATCTCACGTCGGTGCCCACCCCTGCGGTTGGGAGCGAGCACGACGTCGTTGTTGCGCAACGCTTCATCGGTAAGATTCTCAGCGGAGCCCGCCCGAGCGGCGGAGTGCTTGCGCGTCAGGCGCGATCGCGTCGTGAGTCACTGGAAGCGGTCCGGAGTCTGGCCAATCGAACGATCAACTTCGCGGCACGCCACGGCTTGGCAACCGCAGCAAGACTGGGAGGCGGATTCACATTCGATGAACTTTCCGCGGAACCGAATCCGAGCCGTGGACGAAGTGCGGTGAATTCGTACCCATCGATGCGGACCGTTGAGGCCGCCGTGGGGATAACCGTTGCTGTCAAGGTCTTAGGCGCCGAAACCATTGAGGAATCAGCGAGCCGGCTTCGGTGGCTGGTAGACAGCCAAGACGCCAAAGCCCGCCAGACCGAGTTGCTCTGGTGTCGCACCGACGATGCGCTAGCTGCGGCGATCACGATTAAGGCGAGTAGGCAACAGCTTGGAGCGCAGGGCGAACTCCGCTACCGCGCGGCAACTCCAGCGCCCGAAGCCCCACGGCGCAGTTATCTCGATGACTGGAGCTTCGCGGCGACACTACCCGCATTGATGTGGCCAACCTGGTGCGAGAAGCTGCTCGCGGATACGTCAGTAGATGCGGATATGAGGCGCGCGCTATCGATCGCCACGCTCATCGTCGGCAGCAATATCACGATCGGTGGTGCAGAGAAACTGTTGTCTGCGCGCCCGTCCCACCGCACCGTGAATGAACAACTCGAGCTCCTCTATTCGTTGCCGCGCTGGAACTCTATATGCAGAACGCTAATCAGTCTGAGCGACTATCTCGTAACTCAGGGTTCAGAAATCGACTACGCGCGTCGGAGGAAGTTGGTCTACTCGGCTCGGCTCGAGTGGCAGGACTGGCTCAGGATCAGGGGCGAATCCGCCGACGAAACGCTGCCGCGGACGGCGCCCCAGCAACCAGACCAGGCGCTGGTGCATCTACGTCGCCTCGGGATCGACGAGCCTGTAGAGTGGCATCCGCCGCTCAAAATAATTGGTGTCGCGGACCTAACATAGCTACCCGTAAACTAGAAGATCGGTTGGGCTAGAGCGCATTTCAACACCCTCGCAGAATCAACTTGTGCTATTCACCGTCGTCTTGACCACGTAAGATAGTCCGCGCTGGTCTCGCGCGGGGGCTTGTCCTTCTTGGCGCGCGGGAACCGACGAAAAGGTCCGAACCATGCCTTCGAGTGACGATGAAGACGATCTCCTTGACGCCTTGGCATTGCGCGCGCCAGGGCTTACGTGGACGTTCAGGCTGCAGGGCACCGAAATCGTGTGGATGTGGCAGCGGAGTAGCTCGCCGCCGGTGCACAGTCTCGAACCAATGCGAAGGATTGTCTCGTCCACCTTCAGCCGCCATATACCCGTGACGGCTCACTCCATGACTAACGGTGCGAGCGTGCATCTCGAATCCGGACTGGAGCACGACCTCTTCCGGAGACTCGACAGAGACCCGCGTGTCGCCTGGATGGTCTCGCAGCCATTCCGGCTCGCGTGGAGAGGTTTGCCTGGACGTCACACTCCCGACCTTCTAACCGTTGATGTCGAGGGGCGCGTGACTATCTGGGACGTACGCGCACCCGAAAAGCAGGACGACGAGTTCAGGGCCCAGAGCCGCATCACAGAGCACGCGTGCGCTGCTGTGGGATGGCGCTATGAGGTGTTCGGCGAAATGGCTCAAGCTGAGCGGCTGAATCTCATGTGGCTGAACGGGTTTAGAAGAGAGCCATCATGGTTGCAATTTCATGAACGCCAGATTGTTGACCTCGTCTCCGGTCACGAAGCAACCCTCGGAGCGTTGTTTGACGCGGACGACGGCTGCGGTGAACTGAAATCGTCTGTTTGGCATATGGTTTGGAAGGGGGCTTTGAGTATCGACACGACGTGCCAGTGGGGGCTGGACACGTCTGTGCGCCTATCTGTCGAAGTATTGCGATGAACGCCGGCCGGACATTTCTCTACGAGGGAGCGCGGGTGCTCACGGAGACGGGTGCGGAGCTCGTCGTTCGTTTCGACCCTACGGGTGTCGATCTTCGCGACTGTCTCAACAACATTCGGCATAGGGACTGGAACGATCTTCCGCTCGTGCAGAATATCGTCGATGGCCGGCCGGTTGCCGTCGCTCGGACTCTCCGACCGCTCTGGGACAGCCTCGACGACAAAGCCCGCGAACGCGCGCTCAACAAACTCGAAATTGTTCTCGAGATCGTGACTGGATACCGCGATGGTCATCCTGAACTCAGACGACCCGGCGAACCATACCCTCCGTTCGGTCCAGGGTTTGGCGTATCCGAGTCGAAGCGGGCCGTAGCAATGGCGTCGGTCCTCATTCAGGAGGGTCGAAATGACCGTAAGGTCCAGCGCCGCTTGCGAGACGGCGAGCTGACGTCGGTCGGGACGAACGAGAGCACCATCAGAAACTGGGTGCGAAGCTGGAGGCAGAAGGGACTGCTCGGATTGATCGATGGGCGGCACATCCGCAAGAGCCTGTCGTGGGAAGTCATCGATCCGCGCTACCGCGCGATCGCTGAGGAAGAGTTCGCGACTCTGGACGGTGATAAATCGAATCTGGCGATCCAAGAGATGCACAGACGAGTGCTGGTCAAGCTCCGTAACGCAGGCATTGACGACTACCACGCGCCGCAGCGCACGACGCAGAAGTTCCTCTCGAACTTGAAGCACCAGAGAGGTGAGACCACCAGGTCGCAGCGTACAAAGAAGCTGCAAACAGCCTCAGGTTCAACACAATACCCAGGCGTTCGGCCCGGCCAAGTGGTAGCGATTGATGTCACGCGAGCCGACAATCTCGTATACGACACCTTCAACGGTAGGCCGCTCAGCGTTGAGATCATCACCGCTATCGACGTCGCCACACGCGTGGTCCTGGCGCTCCGGGTGGTCCCGATGAGCGCGAATGGCTTCGAAGCGGGACTACTCCTCTATGACGTCTGCAGGCCGTTCTCGATGCTCGTCGCAGGCACGACCGTCAGCGATTGGAGATGGGTCGGCCTGCCTGAAACGGTCGACCTTTCGAGTGCGGTGGTCAAGGTGTGGCGTCAAGACTTGGAGGTCGACTTCGACACGTTGCAGGGCGAGCACCCCATCCCGTCTGTGATGCCGGATGCGATTCATTGCGACAACGCCGCGATCTTCACGAGCGTGCACTTCCGTGCACTTCTGCGCGACCTTCAGATCGACCTGTTGCTCAGCCGCCCGGGAAACCCCACCGACAACCCGCAGGTCGAGCGGTGGCATGAGACGATCCAACGTGGCTTGCAGCAGATTCCGGGCTACAAGGGGCGGAACGTGTCTGAGCGGGGGCGACTCGTCGCCGATGAGCCGCTGTTGACGGCTCGCGAACTGCAACTACACCTGCGAAAGTTCATTGCGCTTGATTACCACAGACACGGACACGACGGTCTCATTCAGCCGGGCGTCGAGGCCGCCAAGATGTGTCCACTCGACCTATGGGACGTCATGGTCGAAGCCACGGGTCGTATCGACGTCCCCCAGCGGCACGACCTGATCTACCAGTTCCTACCGATCAAGTGGGGCACCATCGGACCAGCGGGAGTCGAATTCTCCAACCTCCGATACGAAAACCCGCTTGTCTTCGAGCCGTTGCGCTACGTCGAGGTGGGCCGATTTCGCGAAAGGGACCGGGCCGCACCGTTCTTCTACGATCCAAACGATCTGTCGCGCATATGGTTTCATGACGAATCCACCGACAGGATCGAGCCCATCGAATGGGTCGGCCGTAGTAAAGCTGACGCACCGATGACCGACGTCATCCTCGACGAGCTCTGTCGGAAGATCAGGCGCCGCGGCGGCAACCATGTGTTCAAGCGCGGATTGACAACCCAACTGATCATCAACGAACTCGGCGAACTCACGTCGGCAAAATCGAAAGCGGATCGCCGCAAGACGGCTGCTGCGGCACAACGGGTCGAACAGTCGCGTATCGATCATGCCGAGGCGGAAGCTGCCCAGGAACGCGCCCATCCCGTGCGCAGCATCGCACCGCGGACGGTGCCGACTTCGTCGATCAGGCGGGCGTGGGACAACTTGCTGGAGACCGAGTAGGCGATGGACTCGCAGGAGTGGCACGACAACTGCGTCAAAGAGCTACCGCACGCGCCTCCCAGCCGATCGTCCAAGCAACTGAACGCCATGTCAGACCAGGCGCGAAATGCTTATATCGAGCAACTCGAGGCGTGGCTCGCCCGGCTCTACCTTCCGACAGCGGCGTTTACCGAGATCGAGCATGCTCTTGACCGGACCGTCCGGGACAACATGCTGGAAGGTCCGGGCGCCAAACAGATCGTCGTGTTGACCGGACCGAACTACGTTGGCAAGAGCACGTTCATGCTGCGGTGGGCACAGAGACGATATGTGGAATGGACCCATGATGCGCTGCACGACCGTCGGGGGCGTCCCGTCCACTATCCATCGGACGGTGTAGAGGCCGACCTATGTCCTGTGATTTGGATCGACTTGGGTTCGGCCGCCAAAGTCAATGATGTGACCACCGAGTTGCTCAACGGTTTCAACCTTGCGAGCACCGGCCTCACACGTGATCTGACTCATCGAGCGATGCATGGGCTACGTCTGCACCGCACCCAGATCGTCGTCATGGACGACGCGCATCTTCTGAAGACCGACTCCAAGAGTGGGCGCGATGTTCTAGACCACATCAAGAGCATCAACACCAAACTTGGTCAGGTCTCGAGCGCGACCCTCGTCCTGGTCGGAGCCAACCTCGCAAACGGCGACCTAGTGAACGACCCACAGATCGCATGTCGATTAACGGAGTTTTCCGTCGCACCCTACGGCGTAGATACCGAGGAAGAACAAGCCGAATGGCAACGCGTCGTACGTGACCTAGAAAGGTTGGTGCTGCCACACCTGCCCGCAGGTGAGCCGGGAATGCTCTTCCTGAAGCTGGCCGGCGAACTATGGTTTCGCACGCAGGGCTACGTTGGCGACCTGCGAAAGCTAGTCAGTCGAGCGACCGTTGCGGCGATTACGGACGGCTCATACCGGATCAGCGCGGAGCACCTCAAAGCGATCACCCTGAGCAAGCGTGCAATTCGTGATACTGCAGCGGAGACGGAGCGCCGCCGCACTGAGTCATCGACGCAGACCCGGCGGCGGCGCCGGAAGCGCGCACGCGTGTCTGATCTCAACGCGCTGGGGGCGGAAGGACGAGTCGGCGCAGCGAGTCCTGGGCTGCGGCCGGCAGTCGGTCACGAAAGGCGCGATAGCCGGCCTTGATGCGATGGCAAGGCGGCACAGCCCACGCCGGACTGTTGTCGAGGCAGCCTTGTGCCACCTCGCACCACATCCATGTGACGGCGTAGACCCACAGGTCAGGACTCCGTGCTGGGGTGGTCGACAGGCGCCAAGCTGGGTACCAATCGGCGGGATTGCGAGCCAGCAACCGGACCTGCGCTTCGAGGGTGCGAAAGTCTCTGCTCGCGGGAATATCGTTCAGCGCCAGATCGATTGAGCGTTGAAGATCCTCCGGCGTTGCACGCATCCGCGCACGCGCGGCGCGTTAGGTACGGGAGCCGAGGTCGGGCGGCAGCCCAATTCTGACAGCCGCGTCGGCCCAGTTCTTCACTAAGACAATCGCTCTCACCATGCATAGCGACACATAGAGCCGGCCGGTGTGTTCGTAGCCGCCAAGCATGCCGTTAAAAAGTCGGCGATAGATGCCGACATCGATCATTTGGGGTATCGCAGATGGTTGAATCCTCCAACAGTGATTACCGCGATCGAGTCTTCGACCCACATCGCGGCGGTCGGATGTAGCCGCGGTGATCAACTGATGCATCATCGGCGTTCTCTTGGTGCGATTAATGAGCCAGACGGCGGGACCGTTCTTCTCGTCTTCGACAAAGCGAATCCACTCACGCAACCGGGCACCCCCAGAATCGAGATCCCGTTGCATCAGAATTTCGTAGGCACATCCGAGGACGGCTCCGCGAACCCTGGCGCTGTGCGGGGGACTGAAGCCCCAACGAGCTCCACGAACCATGTTGGACCGGGCCCGCGCCTCATCACGCAAACCGCTCGCCCACGATACGGCAGTCTGGGCCGACGTCCTCGCTCCCAGATGAAGCAAAAGTGTTGCAAGGTTGCGGAGTTCGGCAAGAAAAGTACGAGGGTCGGCAGGTGTGCCGAACATGATCACCGTCTGCCCATTTATCGCTCGATGGACGGCTTCCGTGCAGTCGAGCGCAGGGCCGTTCGCCGGCTCAGCGGCGTTTGTGAGTACCGAGCGAAGACACGGCTGCCGCAGGACGACAGGATTGCCGCACGGTTGCTCCGGTCCGAGCACTGGGCGCAATGGCCAGTACCGGTGGCTGCGAAACCGTTGGCCGCAGCCGCCGCATTCGGTGGTCAGATAGGTGCCGTGATGAATGCACGTGGCCACGATCGGCAATCGCCAACCAACTCGCCAGATTCCCTGCTGTGCAACGCATAAAGGACAGAGTTGCGTGCCGAAGGGAGGAAACCACCCCTGCACCACGATCCTGCGATAGCTGTGCCTGTCTAACGGATTGAGGGCATCGAGGTACAGAGGCCTTCCTGCGTCGAAGCGCATGAGAGTCGCGGTTCGAAGCCGCTCGGCAGGGATGCCGCTGAGCCTTTCGATTCGCGCGAGCACGGTGTTGGTGGGCGCCGTCATGAAGAACGCGAGTGTCGTATGGGTTGCGCCTTCGCCGCGGCGGAGCGCAGCCAGGATGTGCTCAGGGTCGAGATCGTTGGCTTGGGTGAGGCGCTCGAGAAAGCTATCGAGAGCTTCGTCCTCACCCAGAGACACCCTGGTTGGCAGCAAGCTTAGTTCCGTCGGCATGATCCTGTGACCTCGGTCGACCACTGTGTGTGAGGTGCGGCGCAACGCTCAATGTACTACTAGTAGGGCAGACAATGATGGGCGTCCGCTGACTACTTGATGGGTGCCGACTCGCCCTAGTCAAAACAACCCGGAACGGGTTGCCAAGTGGGAGGCCTGGCGGTTGGAGGTAGGCACGAGAATTCGCGACGTCCGGCTATCGCAGGAAATGACTCAGGAGTCGCTCGCGCTGCGATCTGGCGTGACCCGAAACGTGCTCATCGACGTCGAACATGGACGGCGCGGCCTCCTATTCGAGCGGCTCCTCGATATTGCGGAGGCCTTGGAGGTTGCGCCGGCGGAACTACTGCCGTGATTGCAGGGACGCCTTGGACGCCACAGAACCGGCTCAGATGAAGCCCTACTAGTAGTACACTAAACTTGTGAGTATGGCGGCCAGACCAGGGCAAAGATGCGCCGCAGCGGCTCCGAGATGGCTAAGCGGGCCACCTGCTTATCCTTGCGGTTGCCCGACGAACGACAACCTTCGGGCATCACGGCGGACAACTCGGGCCATCCCCGGGAGCAAGCCCGGAACCCTGATTGCGCGGGCCGCACCTCGTCCACACGGTGCGCTAGCGGTTGGCGCCAAGTAGATGCGCCGGACCAAGCGCGTGACTGATAGCGCGATCAAGGACATGATCGCCCGAAACACCAGGGCCTCTGCGCGGCTCGAAGGACGGGAATCGCCCGATGGCCACACGCGCTCACAGGCCGTTCAGGATTACCTCGACGGGCTGGCATCAAGGAGTAAACGCGATGCAGCGCAGAATATTTCGTACACTGATTCGGATAGCGCAAGTGTCGGTCACTGGAATTACCGCGTAGTGCAGTCAGCCGACGGATCCGAGTACTTCATCGCGGAGGTGTATTACGCCGGCGACAAGCTGGGGTGGGTCGACGGCTCCCGCGACCTTCTTCGCTGGGAGCGGTACCAGGACCTCATTGACACCGTGCAACTGATTAGACACGCGTTCGACCAGCCTTTGCTGCGTGTGACGGAGGACGACCGTCTAGTTGAGGCCACATCTACATGATGGAACGAGCGGTTATCGGCGCTCGATCCGGCGATCCCGGAGTCACACTAGAGCGACTGGATCTTCGAGCAAAAACAGGAGCGTGGGCAGGTGAGGGACGATGAGGTGGACCCTGCGCTGGCGATCATCGACTGAGGTGGCCGACCTTTTCCACGGACCCGAGGATCCTGAGTGGGCGGCGGACCGAGACCGAATCGCGGACGAGCTGCAGGATCCGTGGCAGCGGGCGGTTCAAGCGGATTAACGTCGTCCTCGTGAGTCCCGTCGCTGCGGAGTGATCAGTCGCGGTGGTCGCGCATTCGGTGGACGTTGCGTGATGTCGCTGCAGCAGTGAGCAGTGTTCGTAGTTCGGGATTGGACCAGTACTCGTACTGGGCGTCAGTAACAGGCTGAGCAGGCTGAAGGATAATGCTGCCATCCGCGTTGTGGCGCAACAGGAACCGGCTATTCGGGCGGCCTGGCAGAGTGATGCGTCCGCGGTCATCTGTCTCAACGAACTCGGAGTCGGGCACTTCACGATCGTAGTCGCCGCGCCAGCGGACCGATGACAATCTTGACCCGACGGGATCGGCGCTTATCGGGGGGAGGATGACCCCAACACCCTGGAGGCGGTGGAGTTTGCCGCCTTGCAAGAGGAGTGAACGGATGGCGCACGACGAGCGATGCGCCGCGATGCCAGCGAAGCAATGACAGAAATTTCACGGCCGCGCGGATTCGTTGTAGCGACGGACCCAGACCAGGTCGCAGCCGGACTGCAAGATCAATGGACAGACGGCCAGCTCAGGCGGATCAACGTCGGCCGAGCCGGTCCCGCCGTTATTGAAAACGTCAGTCACGATTATGGCGTGCTCGGCGAACGCTATGTCCGGAAGCTGCGGCGGCGAACAGCGCCTGTAGTGGCACCCGTCCCGGCCTTTCTCACGTCCTGCGCAGGTTGAAGGTGGAAGCCGCCGTCCTAGTTGCGCCGCGACAGGAAACACCGACTGGGACGACCCCGAAGTGTAAAGCGACCGCGACCCTCCGGCTGAACGAACTCGGGAGTGTTCGCGGCGCAACGTCGGATGACCGAACTGCTTGAGATCTGAAGACGGAGATCTGGCCGCCGCTGACGACTGGAGGGCACCGCCGATCTGATTCAGCAAGAGTTCGGCAGACCCGTTCTCGGGGTCACACCGTACGGCCGCCGTATGGAGGTGGCGCCTGACAGGAGCGCAGGCTGCAAACGGCCAGCCGGCGGAGCGGAGTGAGTCGATATGAATCCCGTTCGGATGTCGTTACAACGTTAACGGCCCTACGTAGCAGAATAGTAGTTGCAGAACACCGAAGCGGCGGAGGGAGAACCTATGGTCGGTCAGATTCGCGCTGTGCTCGTCGCGGTGGGCGTGGCGTACTTCGTATTCACCGGCGCAGGGGTTGCCGACGCCGGGACGGCGACACCAAGCAGCATGGCGTTGGCGACGGTTGTCTCACCTGAACCTGGCCAGGTGGTCGGCATCGCCGCGCCGGTGACTATCCGTTTCAGCAGCGTCGTCGCCGACCGTGAGGCGGCCGAGCGCGGCATCACCATCGACACGCCCGTTGAGGTGCCAGGACGGTTCACGTGGACGAGCGACCGCGTCGTGCAGTGGGCGCCGAAAGGCTTCTGGCCGGCCCATACTCCGGTGTCGGTGCGCACGGACGGGATGTCGACCAGCTTCGATGTCGGGGCAGCGGTCGTGTCCGTTGCTGACATTTCCGCACATACGTTCACTGTGAGCATCGACGGTCAGACGGTGCGTGAGATGCCGGCGTCGTTGGGCAAGCCGGGTTTTGACACTCCGCAGGGCAGTTTCAAGGTGCTGGAGAAGCAGCGCCGGGTGAAGTTCGATTCACGCACTATCGGCATTCCGTTGGATTCGCCGGAGGGCTACCTGATCGACGGCGAATACGCGGTGCGTGTCACGTGGGGAGGGGTCTATGTGCATTCAGCGCCATGGTCGGTTGGCTCGCAAGGCAGTGCCAATGTCAGCCACGGATGCATCAATCTCAGTCCCGATAATGCGGCGTGGTACTTCGACACGGTGACCATCGGTGACCCGGTCATTGTTCAGGCGTAAGGGCCTGCGCTCGCTAGCGCACAGGTTGTGGTACCGGTAACGATTCACGAGCCGGTCGTTCGGTAACGCTCAGGATGGGTCGGGCGAATCCGCGGATAGCCTGGTTGCGTCATTTGCTGCGGACTTCCGTCGATTCCTCCGCGATTGCCAGAAAGCGATCACGCCGCCCAGGGCCAGACCCGCGGCACCTGCGGTTATTACCGTCGTCTTGGTGTCCGATGTGGCAGGAGCTGCCGTTGACGGCGGCGGAGCTGCGGTGCTAGGCGCGGCAGCTGCCGATGTAGAAATGGGCCGGGGTTCGTCGGATACGTCGGCGAGGGTGAACTTGTAGGAGCCGGTGACAGGATGTCCGTCTGCTGAGACCACCCGATAGCCGACGGTGTAGACGCCGTTACCGGGCCGGCCTGGTTCGACGGCCGCCGTCAGGCGCTGTCCCTCCACCTGTGGGGAGCCGGATATCCAATTGCGACCGTCAGCGCTGCTGACGACGACACTCGCGAACTGTGGGCTGATGTCCTCGTTGAAGGTCAACATGATGGCAGCCGGCGCGGCAGTGACGGTGGCGTCCGGCGCGGGATCGGAGCTCGAGAGCGCTGTGTGAGCCGCAGCGATTCCGCTTCCACACGTCAAGGCAACCAACATCCCCAAGCTGGGAACGATAGTGCGCAAGGTTGGATTCACGGTCCTCTTCTCGGTTCACGCTATTGCTGACACCCCGCGGCGCTCAGCGCATCCGAGTGTATGTTTCGGGCAGTTACGTATGGGGATGATACGTACGTAGGTAGTCGGTATGCGCAACCAGCTGCCGTGATGCTGTCGTGGATCGATGGAGGCCGAGCTGATGTTGAAACTTCGACTCATTCGCTGTCGCGGAGCACGGGATGCCTGTCAGGCTGCAGCCCGATGCGCGATCTAGCGGCAACCGATGTCTTGTACGTCGCCACCGATGTCGGGCTGTGGATGTCGCTGCCTGCTTTTGGTCCGGCGTTCGTGGTCGTAGCTGTCGTCTTCTACGTGGTTCGGCGGGACAGGCGTAAAAGCGCCGCCGCTGCCGACGGCACCGGAGAGACAGACAAGGAAAGGCACGATGCTGAGTGAGCGTCAGGGCGGCCCGTTTAGTCGTCATGTCTGTGGCGGTACTCGCCGCAGCACTGGTCGGCTGTGGATCCTCTAACGCCCCCTCCGAGACGGCCGCGCCCGAAGCGTCCTCCGGTGCTGCTCCCGGTTTACCCGCCGCGCCGGCACCTGCGCCGACCACGTCGTCCGCGCCGGCCGTTGACGGCACGGTCGTCGACATCAACATCGCGGGCGGAAAAGTCACGCCGACGAACGGCCAAGCGCAGGGCACAGTCGGCAAGCCGATTGTTCTGAAGGTCGACAGCGATGTCTCGGACTCACTGCATGTCCATTCAGTGCCTGAGCATACTTTTCAGGTCGAGCCTCGGCCGGACCAGCAGTTCGAGTTCACGGTTGACGTGCCGGGCCAGGTCGACATCGAGTTGCATGATCTCAATCGCACGGTCGCGACGATCCAAGTTCGGCCGTGACACCTGCGCGGACCGTGGATGTGCTGGCGCACGGCGTAGGCGGTTCCACTGACCTTCCGGTGCCGCTGTCGTTCGCGTTGATAGGCGCTGCGTGGGCGTTGACCGCGACTTTCGCTGTGGTCGCATTGGCTTGGAAGACACCACGTTTCGACCCGAACAAACCGGGACGCGACCTACCGACGTGGATTACCCGCGCCGTGGACTCCGTGGGACTGCGATGGATGGTATCGCTGGCAGCGTTGCTCTTCGCGGTATGGGTGGTCGTCGCGGCGGTCTTCGGACCGGACGGTGGTGAGAACGCCCTACCGGGGGTGTTCTACGTGCTGCTCTGGGTCGGGCTGGTGGCGGTGTCGGTGGTCATCGGCCCGGTGTGGAGAGTCATCTCGCCGATGCGGACGGTATATCGGTTGCTTGGCATGATGCGTCGTGAGTCATCCGACCGGCCCACGTCGCGTGAGTATCCAAAGTCGTGGGGGTTCTGGCCGGCGGCGTTCGGTCTCTTTGCTTTCGTTTGGCTCGAATTGGCCAGCCCGGACCCCGGCTCGCTGACGGCGATCAAAGCATGGCTGCTCACGTACACGGTTCTAATGTTGCTGGGCGCTGGACTCTTCGGTTCGCGCTGGTTCGCCCGGGCCGACCCGTTCGAGGTCTACAGCATGGCCGTGTCGCGGCTCGCTCCATTTCGGCGCAGCCCCGTGACCGCCCGGATCACGGTGATCAACCCAATGGACCACCTGACGACCTTGCCAGTTCGTCCGGGCAGCGTAGCCGTCCTGGCGGTGTTGCTCGGCTCTACGGCCTTCGACAGCTTCTCGCAATCACCCGCGTTCCGTAATTTCGTCGATCGGTATGCGGCCTCGTTCCCAATGTTCGCCGAAGACTGGGCCGCCTCTCCACTTCGGACCGTCGGCTTGGTGGTGTTCGTGTCCGTTGTCGGCGTGACCTTCTGGGCTGCGGCGAGGGCAACCGGCGGGGTGGACCCGGACCGCCGCCGGCAACTACCCGGCGAACTGGCTCATTCGTTAATACCGATCGTCGTCGGTTACATCTTCGCCCACTACCTCTCATATCTGGTTGAGCGCGGCCAAGAGACCATCGTGCGGCTGGCCGATCCACTGGGCCGCGGGTGGCACCTGCTCGGGCTGGATTCGACCGACGTGGTGTATGTGCTGTCCCAGCACCCTTCGGTGCTGTGGACGATCAAGGTGTCCTGTGTGGTGATGGGCCACATCGTGGCTGTGGTCGCGGCCCACGATCGAGCGCTGCGGCTACTTCCGCAGCGGAATCAGATCAGTGGGCAGCTTGCAATGATGCTCACGATGGTCGGATATACGTTCACCGGCTTGTATCTGTTGTTCGGGGGTTAACGACGATCGACCGGGACGCTGATGCACTTCGAGTGAGGTGGTGGCGTTCAGTCTTGCCAGCTCGTAACAGGATGACAGCGATCGCCATCAGGCCCAAGAGCGCACCCCCCAAAATATAAAGGGCTGGGCTTGCACCTTCGGGTTGTTGTCCGCTGTGGGTGTCGTCGTAGGAATGCTTGGTTGGAGTGGGTATGGCAGGGGTTTGCGAGGTTGTCGCCGACGCAGACTGCACCGACGGTTCTGCACCGACAGATGGCATAGCATTCGACACCAGACTGACGAGTAGGGCTGCCAAAGTAACCGTGATGGCCTGACGAATGCGGCGACGGACTTGGGGCGGGCGCGGCGTTGGGGTCGTCACCGTACGAAGTAGATCGTGGCGAACAGTGCGATCCAGACGATGTCCACGAAATGCCAGTAGTACGAGACGACGATGGCGGCCGTCGCCTGCGCCGGGGTGAACTTGCTCATTCGCGTGCGCATGAGCAGGAAGACGAAGGCGACCAGACCGCCTATGACGTGCAATCCATGAAACCCAGTCGTCAGGTAGAAGACGGAGCCATAGGCGCTGCTCGACAGGGTCGTTCCCTCATGCACCAGGTTGATGTACTCGTAGCCCTGGCCTAAAACGAAGAAAAATCCCATCACAAAAGTGACGAGGTACCACCGGCGCAGTCCGAAGACGTCACCGCGTTCGGCGGCAAAGACACCCATTTGACACGTGAACGACGACGCGATGAGTACCAATGTCACCGGCACCGCGAGCGCGAGGTTCAACTCTGTAGGCGGCGGCGGCCATTCGTCAGCCTGGGAGCGAGCGGTGAAGTACATCGCAAATAAGCCGGCAAAAAACATCAGCTCGCTGGATAACCAAACGATGGTCCCGACGGAGACCATGTTGGGCCGATTTAGAGAATGAACCCGGGCCGTGATGGCGGTTCCACTTGTCATGCCGTCCCTCAATGCAAATCCGCAGGCGATCTACTAAGTCACTGCATACTATGGCACATAGTAGATAGACGTCCGGCCACCTGGACGCCGGCATTCGCGAGATGCGAAAGACGCTCTGCAACTGGACCTTCCACCCGAATCGCCGAGTTGTGGACGCGCAAGCAGCGGTGTGGACGACGTCTGCCGCTCTTCTATGCAGTTGAAATCCGACGCATTCGCTCGTAACCTTTTCGTGATCTACGTAGTTAGACCATAGATGCCCCTGCGGTGTGAGGATCTGTGTTTTGAAGATGGACTGCCCTGCCGCGATATGCCGATCGGCGGGCGCTCTCGTCGTGGCGATCGTGCTTGCATTGACGCTCGGCAACTCGACGGGCACCGGCCGGGCCGACCCCGCGGCCGATGCGTTGGCCCGCATGAGGGAGCTGTCTCGGGAGGCCGAGCGAACCTCGGAAGCCATCTACTCGGCCGAGCTCGACCTTGAGGCGAAACTGGCAGCACAGCGCCAAGCCGAGGATCGCCAACGCGCCGAGTCTGAGGCCTTGACCGCGGCGCGAGCAGATCTGCGCATGTATCAGAAAATCGTGGACCGGGTGGCGGCCGCGTCCTACATGGGAGGTGCGACCAGCGGCATCAGCGCCGTCCTGGCCGCAGAGTCTCCGCAAAGCTTGCTCGACGAACTCTCCTTCGACCGCCTGATGGCCACCCAGATGTCGGACCGCATCGCGGCCTATCGCGCCGCATCAACCCGTGCCGAGAGTGCCGCCCGCGCGGCCGAATCTTCGACGCTCGATGCCAGGACGGCAGCAGAACAGGCGTCAGCGGTCCGTGCAGGCCTTCAGGCCGAGCAGAGTCGGCTGCGCACCCAGATCGCAGACGTCGAGGCGCAGTACCGAGCATTGACTCCGGATCAGCGTGCCGCGCTGGCGGACCCTGGACCGGTGCCGCCTCAGCCGCCGCCTCCGCCAGCGGGGGACCCCGCCATCGTGGCGATGCCTGAGATGGGACTGCCGCCGGTCGCGCCGGGGCCCACCGGCTCGCCGGAAGGTGCGGCGGTCGTGCAGGCCGCGTTGACCCGCGTCGGATCTCCGTACTCTTGGGGCGCGACCGGACCGAACGCATTCGACTGCTCAGGACTCATCAAGTGGGCATTCCTCCAGAACGGCAAATCGCTGCCGCGGTCGAGTCAAGCCCTGGCCGCCGGTGGGCAGCCCGTCGCCACGTCCGACGTCCAGCCCGGTGACATCGTCACCTTCTATTCAGACGCCTCGCATGCGGGAATCTACATCGGAAACGGGAACATGGTGCACGCCTCGACGTACGGGACCCCCGTCAAGGTGGCGCCGATCTCGTCGGCTCCGATTTACAACGTTCGACGATATTAGCCAGTTACCGTGGCGTTTCCCGCTTTCCACTGGTCCCACGGGATGTTCCAGTCGCCGAGTCCGTCAGTACCAGAAAGGGTGGGCCCCACCGTGTTCACGACCTCGACGATGTCGCCGCGTTTGGTGTTGTCGTAGAACCACTTCGCGTTCTCGGTGCTGGCGTTGAGGCAGCCGTGGCTGACGTTGGCGCGGCCTTGGCTGCCGACCGACCACGGAGCGGCGTGGACGTAGATTCCGCTATAGGACATTTGAGTCGCCCAGTTGACCTCGGTGCGGTAGCCGTCGGGCGAGTTCACCGGCACGCCGTAGGTCGAGGAATCCATCACCAGGAACGAGTACCGATCCCCGATGACGTAGCTGCCGTTATCGGTGGGCGTCTTGTCCTTGCCCATGGAGATCGGCATCGTCTTGACGACGGTGCCGTTGACGCGCACGCTCATCGTTTTGGTGGCGTCGTCGGCGGTCGCGATCACCTCGTCACCGATCGTGAAGCGAGTGGCGACATCGTCCTGCCCAAACAGTCCTTGACCCAGGTCGACCCCGTAGGCCTTAACTTGGACGTCGACCGACGTTCCCGGCTTCCAATATTGCGCTGGCCGCCAACGAACCTCGCGATCGTTCAACCAGTAGAACGCACCCTCGACCGGAGGGTTCGTAGTGACGGTGATCGCTCGCTGCGCGGCCAGTCGGTCCGGGATGGGTTCATCGAACCGCACGGCGATGGGCTGACCGACCCCCACGACCTCGCCGTCGTTGGGCAGCACATACGGCATCGTGAGGTTCTGCGGCGAGTGAGTCTCGAAGGTGGCGCTGGTGCGCGCCACCCCTCCCAGCCCCTGCGCCTCCGCGTTCAGCGTGTACTGCCGGTTGTAGCCCAGTGGTTCGGCTGAACTCCACATGACACCGTCGGGACTCAATTCCCCTGCGACGACGCGGCCCTGCTCGTTCACCAACGTCACTGCCCCCAGCACGCCGGCGTCGGCAGTAACGGTCACCGGTGACTCAACCGGGACGCCGATGGCGCCGTCAGTGACGGACGCTTGCACCTTGGGTACGAGCAGATCGCCGAAGGGTGTGCCCTTGTCAACAATGGCTTGGGGCTGCTGCGGCGGCGTCGAACCGCTGCAGGCGCCAACCCCCAGGACAACGCCGGCGATTGCCAGTAGTGCCATTGTCGTCCACCACAGACCCCTGCGCCGATGGATGGCCGCGGAGCCGATCCGCCTCATTTGTGTTTATCCCGTCATTCGCCATGAACTGGTGTCGTTACCATCGTACGTAGTCTGTACGTAGAACGTGTTCTGGGAGCGGACCTCGAAGCGTCGAGTGCCTTGAGGTAGTTCTGGCGATGACGCACGTCAAGCGTGGCAATCTCCCGGGTCGGATCGCGCGACCCGATTCACGGGAGGGTTGGAAGAAAGATGAAACGTGAGATAGGTCATCCGCAGGTTTCTGCATTACCTCCGCCGAGGATCGACACGGACGATGAACGTGTGCGGGGCCGAGGACGAATAGCATCCGTTTCTTCGGCGATACGACGACACATTATTGCGGGTGTCAGCGCAGTGCTGCTCGGCGCCGCAGTGTCCGGGTGTTCGAGCGGCGACGATGCCGTCGCGCAGGGGGGCACGTTTGAGTTCGTCTCGCCCGGTGGGCAAGTCGATATCCTCTATGACCCACCGCAGACGCGAGGTCGCCCCGGACCGATACGCGGGCCCGACCTGATGGATCCGAGCCGCATGATTGCGCTCGAGGACTTCACCGGCCAGGTGGTAGTGATCAACGTGTGGGGTCAGTGGTGTGGCCCGTGCCGTACCGAGATGCCTGAACTGCAGAGGGTGTACAACGCGACCCGGACCGCGGGCGTGGCCTTCCTGGGCATCGACGTTCGCGACAACAATCGCCAAGCCGCGGTCGATTTCATCGTTGACCGTAAGGTCACCTTTCCGTCGATCTATGACCCGCCGATGCGCACGATGATCGCCCTGGGGGCCAGGTATCCCACCACGGTGATTCCATCCACGATCGTGTTGGACCGAGCCCATCGCGTCGCCGCGGTGTTTCTGCGGGCGCTGCTTGCCGAGGATCTCGAACCGGTGGTTCGACGCCTCGCAGTCGAGCCCACCACCGACACCGGGCCACCACAGTGAACGGCGACTGCGCGCCACTTCGTTGGCGCGACGAACAGTGATTGGTCAAGTGGCACTCCTGCGTCGCCACCGTCGGTATCGGCGATGCTTGGCTGGCTGCCGCCGCCGGTTCCGCTTCTTCCCATGGTGGCGGTCGGCTTGGCGGTGTGGTATCTGTTGGCCGTTCGAATCGTCAGGTCGCACGGCCGGCAATGGACGTGGATGCGAACTGCGAGTTTCCTGGCTGGGTGCATCGCCTTGGCGGCGGTGACGGGTCTGGCCATCGACAGCTATGGCTATCGGTTGTTCAGTGCCTTCATGTTTCAGCACCTGACGCTATCGATACTCGTCCCGCCGCTGCTGGTGTTGGGCGCACCTGGCCGGCTGTTGCTCAGGTCGACACCACACCGTGGCGTTGGACGCTACGTCTTGATCGCTGCGTTGGGGGCATTACGTTGCCGCGCGAGCCGAATCGTCTTGCACCCCGGCTTCACCATTCCGGTGTTTCTTCTGAGCTACTACGGCCTTTATCTGTCCGACCTGTTCGACGCGGCGGCGGCCAGCGTCGCCGGCCACGTCGCACTGCAAGTGTTCTTCCTCGCCAGCGGGCTGCTGTTCATCCTGCCGATCTTGTCGACTGGTCCGCTGCCGGTCCGGCAGAGCAATCTAGGTCGCTTCTTCGATATCTTCGTCGAGATGCCGCTGCACGTCTTCATCGGCGTAATTCTGATGATGGCACCACGCGCGCTGACCGACACATTCGCGCAGCCGCCGGCGAATTGGAACGTCGACCCGGTCGCCGATCAGGCGGGCGCCGGCGCCTTGGCATGGTCATACGGCGAACCTGTTGCCCTATTGACCACCTTGATCTTCGCCGTCCGCTGGCGTCGTGACGAGGAGTCGGAGTCGGCGAAGAGGGAAGCCGACGTCGAACGCGGCGACGCCGAACTGGCCGCATACAACGCATTTCTGCGCGGACTGCATCAACGGCCGCCGCGACCCACTGGGGCGGAAGGCGTTGCGAACGAGCACAACTGACGGGGGATGTCGACAACGCCTGGGAGTACATCCGGTCGTGGTGCACCTCGCTGCGCAGCGTTCAGCGTTGCAGGGCCTCCATGACAGAGGTCTCGGCCTCCTGAGTTTCGACGAGCAATTGGGCAATGGCCATCGCTGCGGGGCGCGACCCTGATTGAAGTTGGTCACGCGCGGCAGACATCGTGAACTGGTGCTGCCTGATCATCAATTCGAGATACACCTGCGCCGCATGTGCTCCGGCCGCGTCGCGAAGGCGGCGGAAATCGGCTTCGGTGGCGAGGGGGTGTTCGCCTGGCTGAACCGGAAGGTTTTGTGCGCCCGCCGGAGGAGCTGAGCTGGCGCTCATCGGGGCGAATCCCCAGGCCAGGAGAAGCGCCTGCAGCTCATCGGTGCGCCGGGTGCTGCTGTCCGTGATTCGGCTTGCGATGTCGACGATTTCGGGCGCAAGACCGTCCTTGGCGATAGCCAGGTTGCTCAGCGCAATAGCTTGTGCGCTGTGGTCGATGATGTCGCGTGCGAATAAGAGATCGAACCGGGTGTGTGCTTCTTCGGCGGTGACAACCGAGGTACTTGAAGGACGTTGCGCCGAAACACCCTCTGTTTCAACGCCACATCCCGCTACGGTAATTGTGATTGGGATTCCGAATGCGACGGATAGCCGGCGGAATTTGCCACCTATACGAGGTGTCAGTTCGAGCGTACGCAGTGCATCAGGTGCTTCACGCAGATATGACGAAAGCGTCCGGGGGCCGCGTTGTCCGAAGGCGATCACCACACCTCGTATCGGGTGACCGATGAAGCGATGGTCACATACGTAGTGACATAGTAGATTGGTGCCGTGAAGAGCGCACTGGCCGTGTCCTGCGGTGGGCCGCGATGGAGTTGGAACCGACAGCGCCGAGCGCTACAGAGGGAACGGCTGACTCGCCGATGGATTGTGGCTGCCCTGTTGCTGGCCTTCGGGTTGGCGGTGGTGGCCTTGCTCATGGCCGAACCGACGTCCGCTGACCGCGCCATTGCCGCTGCGCTTTCGTACGTTTAGACGCGCAGATTGAAGCGTCCTCCGTTATGTTCACATCCTCGACCGCAAGGCTGCTGTGCAGCAGAGCATTCGAGGTGCGCTGCGCAGAATAGTGATGGACCGGGTCGAGTGCGCTAGCGGGTCACGCGAAGCAGATCAATACACCCGATAGTGATAACGCGACGATAGCCACCGGGGTAGCGGCCATCGCCGCGACCGCACCACTGAGCGTGAGGTGGGTTTGGACTCGTGCGAATCCATTGGGTGGATCCGATAACCGCTCGGCACGCGCGAGCACGGCGACACCGGCGGCAGCCAAACCGTGGGCCGGCGTGTGGGCGCCTGAAAGGGTCAACAGACCCGCCAGCAGCGGCTGACGACCGTGTCGCCGCGCGGCGGCGTCATCGGCACACATCTCCAGCAGAGAACTGATGTGCGTGGCTGCGCTTGTGAAGAGCCCGATCTTGGGCAGCGCGGTGGTCAGTCCGCGCATTGCGGCGATGACGTAGGCATGGCGCCCGTGGAGGTGAGCACGCTCATGGGCGATGACGGCCGCCAGTTGCGCTTCATCGAGTGCAGCGAGAGCAGCCGTGGTTACGACGATCGCCGGTGGACGGCCCGCCACGCAGTACGCCGCACGCTCGGATGCCTCGATGTACACGACGTCGCTGCCGTCTGAACTACCGACCAGGCGCACGGCGTCTGCGTGCGCGAAGGTGTGCCTGCGCATGCGACTCAAAGCGCGGCCGACTCGAACGCAAACTGCCAGCAGACTCCCGGCAGCGATGGCCACTGCGGCTGTTGCCACTATTCGGGCCGGCCCCCCCGCGTGCCCGACGAGAATTGCATGGAGACGCTCCAGACAGGACACGAGTAACGCGTCCGGGCTGTCCCAGTGCCCGGCGGCCTCGATGAGTAGCAGAGCGATTGCAGCAATCGAGCAGCCGAGCACGGTAACGACGGCCGTGAGCCAAGCTGATATCGCCAGGCGTGGAGCCCCGCCATCGGCTGTGATCCGGGCCAAAAGCTTCGGCCCGATCGATAGGACTGCCACGACGTACAGCAGCAATGCCGCCGTGACGGTCATCGCCGACCAGACTTACGGGCAACGCGCCGCAGCGCAGCGCGCAAGTCCGCCGATTCCTCCGCGTCGATTTGCGCCACGAAATGACTGAGGACCGCCTCCGATCGGCCTCCGCCGCTCAGGGCCTCGAGCATCAGACGGGCGCTGTGCTCTTCTCGAGTCAGCGTCGGTCGGTATCGGTAGGCCTTACCGTCGCGTTTCCGCGACAGCCAGCCCTTGCCATGCAGATTGTCCATCGTCGACATCACCGTGGTGTATGCGATGTGACGTTCGATGCTCAACTCGTCGAATATCTCCCTAACCGTGGTGTCGGTCTCGGGATCGCGATTCCAGAGGCGATCCATGATCGCCGCCTCGAGCTCTCCGAAGCCACGCACCCGCGCCATGAACGAACCTCCTGAATTAGTCAGTAGGTAGCTTACGGTGTCCGCAGCATCTGACGCTGAATTGTGGTCTGGTAGACCTAGTCAGTTGCGGAATCACCTGCTACTGGCGGGGCACCCCGCGCTCCTGCAACCACGCCATCGGGTCAATCTTGTCTGATCCGTTGCGGTGGACCTCAAAATGCAGATGCGGACCTGTCGAATTGCCACGGTTGCCCATGGTGGCAATTTGATCGCCAGCCAAGACACGGTCGCCTTCTTGAACCGTCGCAGTGTCGATATGACCGTAGAGCGTCACCGTGCCATCCGAGGCGCGGATCTTGACCCACATGCCGTAACCGGGTGTCGGCCCGGAAGCGACCACCTCGCCATCCGAGGCGGCATAGATCGGCGTGCCGACGGCGTTGGCGATGTCGAGTCCCGCGTGCAGGGAGCCCCACCGTGTTCCGAATCCCGAAGTCAAAATGCCACGGGCCGGGAAGACGAACTGCGGGCGTCGCATTCGCGCCTCTCGCTGGGCACGCTCTTGGGCGAATGCCGCTCCGCGAACCAGTTCTTCTCGGTGGACTGCGGAGTCGAAACTGTTGGCTACTTGGACGATCTGCACTCCCGCCGCGTCCGGTACGGAAACGCCTTGCGCTGTTGTGGCGTCCGCGATCAAAGTCGGGTTGGCCGGAACTTCCGACGCTTCCACCATCGCATTCGCCCCAGCGGCTATGGCCCCAGCAGCAACACCCGCAACGACGAGCCGGCCGTGCACGGACCCAGCGCCCTCAGGCCGTTTCCGATGTGTCGCGGGTATCCGACGGTGCGCACCGGCCGACGTTGCACGTTGGCCAGTTTGTTGAACGTATACGCGTGAAGGGCCAGTGGAGGCGGGGCGAGGAGATCGCGACGTACGCGTAGGCGCAAGTAGAAGTAGTGGCCACTCGTCGGTCAGGTCGTTCAGATCGTCGAGCTCGGGTGCAGTCAGTACCTCGACGTCGGTGGCGAAAGGACCGCGATTGACCGTTAAATCGGCCGCCGGGCTGAACTCATTGACCGGGATGATCTCAGTGGCTTCGGCGTCCCACAGGTATCTGCGTGGCGCGTTGGGCCGCGCGGTCCGGCGGTGTGCCACCAATCGAGACGTTCCTTACCGTTACCGGTTCGTTATCAGTTGGCGAGACGCTAACCGAACGCTCACGATTCGGCAAGCCTACGATTGCCGCTTTCCGTGCGCCCGTCTACTTCGGCTCCGCGTGTGTCAACCACGCGTGGCGCCCGTGACCAGCTATCTCTTTGAGCAGCCTGCCGTGTGAAGTACACGTACGTACGTAGTAAACAAATGTTTGGCAAACTAGATCTCGATATGGCGTCGGTCGGTGTGCGGGAGGGCCGGAGCGGGTGCGAGTACTCGGCACCCGCCCCAGCGGGACACCCGTCGTGCCGGGTGATGCGGCCTACCGGTGGTCGGAGTGTTCAACTACATCGATTAGTACTAGATTGCTCAGTAGAAGAATCTACTGATTTAGTCCGTAGATTGCACATCTTGTCGTCGAACTAGTAGCGGGAGAATTCGTTGGTCGCCGAAGCGCCGCCTGTCGGACAACTCGAGGCACGCCGTCCCTTCCCGGCCCGCGTGGGACCCAAAGGCACCTTGATCTACAAGCTGGTGACGACCACTGATCACAAGCTGATCGGCATGATGTACGTCGTCACGTGCTTCGTGTTCTTTTTCGCTGGCGGGTTGATGGCATTATTCATCCGGACCGAGCTGGCGATACCGGGGCTGCAGTTCCTCAGCAACGAGCAGTACAACCAGCTGTTCACCATGCATGGCACGGTGATGTTGCTGTTTTACGCAACGCCGATCGTGTTCGGGTTCGCCAACCTGGTTTTGCCGCTGCAGATCGGTGCTCCCGACGTCGCCTTCCCGCGGCTCAATGCATTCTCGTTCTGGTTGTTCTTGTTCGGTGCGCTGATCGCGATGGGCGGCTTCATCACGCCGGGCGGCGCCGCTGATTTCGGTTGGACCGCCTACACGCCCTTGTCGAATGCCATTAGTAGCCCGGGCGCCGGCGCGGATTTATGGATCATGGGCCTGATCGTCGGCGGGTTGGGCACCATCCTGGGCGCGGTCAACATGATCACCACGGTGGTGTGTATGCGCGCGCCTGGTATGACGATGTTCCGGATGCCGATCTTTACCTGGAACATCCTGGTGACGTCGATCCTCGTGCTGGTCGCGTTTCCGATCCTGACGGCCGCACTCTTTGCATTGGCGGCCGACCGCCATCTGGGCGCTCACGTTTACGACCCGGCCAACGGCGGCGTGTTGTTGTGGCAGCACTTGTTTTGGTTCTTCGGCCACCCCGAGGTGTACATCATCGCGTTGCCATTCTTCGGCATCGTGTCCGAAATCTTCCCTGTCTTCAGCCGAAAGCCAATCTTTGGCTATACCACGCTGATCTACGCGACGCTCTCGATCGCCGCGCTGTCGGTCGCGGTGTGGGCGCACCACATGTACGCAACGGGTGCCGTTCTCCTACCGTTCTTTTCGTTCATGACGTTCCTCATCGCCGTGCCAACCGGTATCAAGTTCTTCAACTGGATAGGCACGATGTGGAAGGGGCAGTTGACATTCGAAACACCGATGCTCTTCTCGGTCGGCTTCCTCGTCACCTTCCTGCTCGGTGGTCTGTCGGGTGTGCTGCTGGCGAGCCCCCCGCTGGACTTCCAAGTCACCGACAGCTACTTTGTCGTCGCGCACTTCCACTACGTGCTCTTCGGCACGATCGTGTTCGCGACCTACGCGGGCATCTACTTCTGGTTCCCGAAGATGACGGGCCGCCTGTTGGATGAGCGATTGGGCAAGCTGCACTTCTGGCTGACGTTCATCGGATTCCACACCACCTTCCTGGTGCAGCACTGGCTCGGGAACGAAGGCATGCCGCGCCGCTACGCCGACTACCTACCCACCGACGGCTTCACCACCCTAAATATCATCTCCACGATCGGTGCGTTCATCCTGGGAGTCTCGACACTTCCGTTCGTGTGGAACGTGTTCAAGAGCTGGCGCTACGGCGAGCCGGTCACTGTCGACGACCCGTGGGGCTACGGCAACTCACTGGAATGGGCCACAAGTTGTCCGCCGCCGCGGCACAACTTCACCGAGCTGCCGCGTATCCGTTCGGAACGACCGGCTTTCGAGCTGCACTATCCGCATATGGTCGACCGGATGCGCGCCGAGGCGCACGTCGGGCGCGCCCATGGGCCAGACGACGGGGACGTGACGCGGCTTGACGATGAACATGTCCGTACCTGACTGAGCGCGGTCGGGCCGGGGCAGGGCGTCGGGCGACGCACTGAACCCGCACCGAACGATCAAACGTAGGTATTGACTCAGTACATGCATACATGCGTATAGTCGCATGTATGACCCGTCGCGACGAGTGCGATATGAACCGCGATGCCGGCCGTCTCCAGGCGAACGAGACATTGGCGCTCGACCTGGCGGACCTCTTGCCGGGCAGTGACGACCGCTGCGCGGACCGTCTGACGCGCGATTTGGCAGCGACTCCGCTGATTGACGAAGTCCACGTCGTCGACGGCGGGACGCTCACGCCGCGCCTGTGCGTGCACTACGACGCTGCCGCGGCGACGGCAGTCGATGTGCAACGACGCGCTTGGCAGGTCGCCGAAACCATCAGTTCGCATTACGGCCATCTGCGCTGGTTGCTGACCGGAACCGCCGAGGATGACGAATCGACGAGGACGGCACTGGTCGACCGATTAACCAGGATGCCCGGCGTCGTCGCCGCAACCGCTACGACGACCTCACTCGAAGTGGAGTTCGAACGATCCTCGGTCACGGCCCAGGAATTGGTAGACGTGATCGCCGCCATCGCCGGGCCAGACACGACACCTGCGACTGTCGCCGAGACGGACCATCCGGTGGACCACGGTGTAAAAGACGGGGAGCACACCGGGCACCAGCATGAGCACGGCGGAATCTTTGGCGAGCGCACCGAGCTGATCTTCGCGGGCCTGGCGGGGACGCTTCTCCTGGTGGGTTGGTTGCTAGCGACCTTCGCCGACACACCGCGTTCCACGGAGTTGGTGGTCTACTCCCTGGCCTTTTTCTTCGGTGCGTTCTTCACCGTGCAGGAAGCCTTCGCCAGCGTTCGTCAGGGTCGGTTCGAGATCGACTTCCTGATGCTGGTGTCGGCCGCCGGTGCGGCGGCGCTCGGTGAAGTCGCCGAAGGCGCGCTTCTGCTGTTCCTGTTCAGCGTCGGCCACGCGCTCGAGGGCTATGCGATGGGGCGAGCCCGCCGGGCGATCGAAGCGCTCGCCGAGATTGCTCCGAAGACGGCCCTGGTCCGCCGCGGCGGCACGGGCGACACTGTGGAAGTGCCGGTGGGCGACCTGCGCGTTGGGGATATCGTCGTCGTGCGACCCAACGTGCGGCTTGCTGCCGACGGCTTCGTCGTGGCTGGCGCCACTAGCATCGATCAGGCCCCCGTGACCGGGGAAAGCGTTCCCGTCGATAAGTATCCGGTGCCGGATGTGGCGGCAGCGGCGGCGTCGCCCGACCTCATTGACGCGGCATCGCGGGTGTTCGCCGGGACGATCAACGGTGCCGGCGCCATCGAGATCCAGGTGACTCGGCTCGCCGGTGACTCCACCCTTGCCCGAGTCGTCCGGTTGGTGGCCGAGGCGCAGACCAAGACCACCTCTACTCAGCGGTTCACCGACCGGTTTCAGCGGATTTTCGTGCCGACGATTCTGATCGGAGTCGTCCTGCTGTTGTTCGCCGGCTTCGTGGTCGATGAACCGTTCACCGCCACCGTGTACCGCGCACTCGCCGTGCTGGTGGCTGCCAGTCCGTGTGCGCTGGCGATCGCCACGCCCAGTGCGGTTTTGTCGGCGGTGGCGCGAGCGGCCAGAGCCGGAATCCTGATGAAAGGCGGAGCCGCGCTCGAAGAGTTGGGTCGGGTGGATGTGCTGGCTTTCGACAAGACCGGCACCCTCACCGAGGGTAAGCCCGGGATCGCCGAGGTCGTTGCCAGCGCCGACAGCAATGAGGCGGAGCTGCTTACCGTCGCCGTTGCCGTTGAGGAGCAGAGTGATCATCCGCTGGCCCGTGCCATCGTCCGCGACGGCCGCGAGCGCCTCGCGGGCGCGGCAGTACCCCGCGCGACGGACGTTCGAGCTCTCACAGGCCGCGGCATCGTGGCGTCCGTCGATGGGGTCGAGATCCGCATCGGCAAGACCGAAATGTTCACCGGCGCCGACGAGCGACCGCCAGCCTATTTGGCCGGCGAGGTGGAGCGCCTCGAACAGGCCGGCCGCACCACGATGCTCGTCCGCGCAGGCGAGCGTTGGCTGGGTGCGATCGGATTGATGGACGTTCCTCGCGCAGAGGCGTCGGCGGTCATCGCCCGTCTCGCCGAGATCGGCGTTTCAAAGACCGTGATGCTGTCCGGAGATAACCAGCGGGTGGCCGACGCCGTCGCCGGCGAAGTCGGTGTTGCCTACGCCCGCGGGGATCTGATGCCCGAGGACAAGGTGGCTGAGATCGCTGCTCTGCGTGAGCGTTACGGACGCGTGGGCATGGTGGGAGACGGCGTCAACGACGCGCCCGCAATGGCGGGCGCAAGCGTAGGCATCGCGATGGGTGCGGCCGGTTCCGACGTTGCCTTAGAAACCGCTGACGTCGCGCTGATGGCAGACGATCTGCGAGCGTTGCCGTTCGCCGTGAGCCTGAGTCGCCGCTCCTCACGGATCATCAAGCAGAATCTGTGGGCGAGTCTCGGCATCGTCGCGCTTCTCATTCCGGCGACGATCCTCGGATTGGGCATCGGTCCCGCCGTACTCATTCACGAAGGCTCGACACTGATCGTGGTCGCCAATGCACTTCGGCTCTTAGGGATGCGGATGGAACCCGTGAGAGCCCCAGAACCGAGCGTTACGGCGGACGCGAGGCTCCTACAGGATCCGTGATGATGTTGAGTGCAGCAGCGAACTTCGAGCACGCCGATGTCGAAGCAGCCGTCGTCTTCGTCGACATGTCTGGCTTCACCGCGTTCACCGAAACCCACGGCGATCACAGCGCTGCACAGCTGGCAGAAACATTCGCCGCCTCAGCGACACGGGTTCTCGGTCCCGCCGACGAGGTCATCAAGACAATCGGCGATGCGGTGCTGGTGGTGAGTGAGAGCCCGGCTACGGCAGTGACTTTCCTCCGAAGACTCACCGCCGAGATCAGTCGCGTCCAAGGCTTTCCGATGTTGCGGGCCGGCATCGCCGCTGGCCCCGTGGTGAAGCGACGCGGAGACGTCTTCGGTTCGACGGTCAACACCGCGGCGAGGCTCGCTAGCCTCGCGCAGGCCGGGCAGATCGTCGTCAATGAAGGTGTCGCGTCGGCGCTTCCGGCAGCTGATCTCGCGGCGATGACCGCGTTGGGATCACTGACGCTGCGCAACGTCGGATCGCCTATTGGTGCATTTGCTCTCGACATCGGTACTCATCACCGCGAGCATGTGGATCCTGTCTGTCGGATGCACGTCGCGACGGGCGTCCGAGAATTGACGATCACGCATGCGGGTACGTCGTACCGGTTCTGTTCGACCGCCTGCATGCAGCAATTCGCTCAGCGCATCGACGGTGACACCACCTAGCCTCCGGGCATCGAGGGGCGGCCACCGGGTCGGGAGACGCGGGACCCGTTGTGCGCGTATCAGATCTGCCAGTCCTGCGCACCGTCGTTCTCGTCGTACACGCCGACGGAGTTCTTGACCACGACCGGGTCGCCGCTACCAAACGTGTCGTAGAACCACTGGGCGTTGGCTGGACTGAGGTTGGGACAGCCGTGGCTAACGTTCCGTTTGCCTTGGTCCGCCACCGACCAGGGTGCGCCGTGAACGAAGATGCCCGCGTTGTTGATGCGCACCGCGTCCTTGACTTTGAGCTTGTAGCCCTCGGCGGAGTTGATGGGCACGCCGTAGGTCGAGGAGTCCATCACCATGTCGGCGAACTTCTCGAGCACGTAGTAGGTGCCGTTGGGTGTTTCATAGCCCGGCTTACCTAGAGACACGGGAATGGTCTTCTCGAGCACGCCGTTGCGCATCACCTCCATTTGGAGGGTCGCGTTATCGATGGTCGCCACCAACGCGTCACCGGTGCGAAAGCTCGACTTAGTTCCGCCCGCGTCGACGGTCACCGTGGTGTTGGCGGGCCAGAAGTCGATCGGGCGCCACCTGAGTTGAGTCGCGCTCATCCAGTAGAACTTGCCGGGAACCGGGGGGTTCGACGAGACGTGGACGGCTTGTTCGGCTAGAGGCCGGTCGGCGATCGGCCGCTGGAAGTTGATGATGATGGGTTTGGCGACGCCAACGGTTGAGCCGTTCACCGGGTTGAACGTGGGTGGCGCGAATACTGGCGGGCCGAGGTACGGTGCCGGATTCTGGCCGGCGGGTGGGTCTGCAGTCGCCGGCGCCGACCCGAGGGACGGCACGAAAGGGTTCGACGAGGTCGGTACTGGGATCCCCATAGGGTCGCCGGGCGTAGGCACGGGTACTGGTGGTTGGGCGGAGGCTGACGGCGCGGCCAGGAGCGCCATCGCCGCGAAGAGGGATGTCAATATCGCGACGACTGGCGTTAGCGGCGGACACCGCATACAGGTCTTCTCCCATCCACTGGTCGCCGTCAATGCGTTAGAGGACGTCGACGGCCGCCGAGTTGCTACGTAGTTGCATAGTAGATGATGGGCAGCGCATAGCGTGACTGCTGACCTACGTAGTAGATGTGGGAGTTCAGGACAGGTGGATGTGAAGAGTCTGAAACGCCGTGACTAGTTTCACCGAGATCGCGACGTCTGGACATGTGCTGTTCGCCGTGCTTGTCTCGGTGCTGGCGGGGCTGGTGTCATTTGCATCGCCGTGCGTCGTTCCGCTCGTACCCGGGTATCTGTCCTATTTGGCGGCCATTGTTGGCGTCGACGACGAGGCACGTGCCCAGCGGCAAGTCAGTGCGCACTTGCGGGTCGCCGGCGCCGCGGGTTTGTTTGTGGCTGGCTTCACGGCGGTGTTCCTGATGGGTTCTGTCGCGATCCTGGGCCTGACGTCGACGGTGATCAGTAACGGGTTGTGGTTGCAACGCCTTGGTGGGGTCATCACGATCTTGATGGGTCTGGTGTTTATGGGTGTCATCCCTGCACTGCAACGGGAAGCGCGTTTGGCGCCGAAGTCGTTGTCAACGCTCGGGGGTGCACCGCTGCTTGGGGCTGTCTTCGGGCTCGGCTGGACTCCTTGTTTGGGTCCGACGCTTACGGGCGTCATAGCAGTGGCCTCTGCCACCGAGGGGCCAACTGTATTTCGTGGCGTTTTGCTTGTAGTCGCCTACTGTCTCGGGCTGGGCATCCCGTTTGTGCTGTTGGCAATCGCATCCGGGCGCGCAGTTAAGGCGTTGGGCTGGCTTCGTCGAAACACGCGGCGAATTCAAACTTTTGGTGGCGTGCTCCTCGTCGTCGTCGGCATCGCCTTGCTGACCGGATTGTGGAATGAGGTGGTGACGTGGGTGCGCGATGTCTTCGTCAGCAACACCACACTTCCGATATGACGGTGCGTGAGCGGCCTTCTGCGCTGACGGAGCGCAAAACGTGACGGCGACCTCCGTTGCCGGTGGGCGTCGCCGGGTGGTGTGGCCGGTGTTGCTCGGTGTCGCATTGGTGGCGGGCGTGACCGCCGGCGCGATCGGCGCCCTCATGTTGGACGACGCGCTTGAGGTAACAGGACTCAGAGATCCTGGGCCGACCACTGCCTACGGGCTGCCCTTCCTGCGCGGCGCCGGTGAGATCGCTGCGATAGTGACGATCGGGCACTTCTTGTTCGCCGCCTTCCTCGTGCCGCCACAAACCAGTGGAGTGCTCGACGTTGATGGGTACCGCGCGGTGCGGGTCGGCGCTGTCGCTTGTGTGGTGTGGGCGATGTGCGCTGCGCTATTGGTGGCGCTGACCGTCTCCGATGTGTCGGGAGTGCCGTTGACGGACCTGACACCGCTGGATGTTTGGTCGGCGGCCGGCCTTGTCGAAACCACTGCGGCGTGGCGCACCACCTCCATCCTGGCCGCAGTCGTCGCCGTGGCGAGTCTGACGGTGTTGCGGTGGTCGTGGACACCTGGCCTATTGATCGGGGGGCTGGTGACTTTGGTGCCGGTCGCCGTGACGGGGCACTCTTCCACGGGCGGATCACACGATATTGCGACCAACAGCCTGCTCATCCATCTGGTTGCCGGGTCGTTGTGGGCCGGTGGACTGCTCGCGCTGGTCGTACACGCGCTGCGCCGTGGCAGTTACACCGACCTCGCCGCTCGACGATTCTCGCGACTGGCGCTTGGATGCTTCGTCGCGATGGCTGCCAGTGGGTTCATCAATGCCGCGGTGCGGATCGACCTGACGAACCTCTGGACCAGTACCTATGGACTCTTGATTCTGGCGAAGGTGGCGGCGCTTGTTAGTCTCGGTGTTCTTGGCTGGCGCCAACGGCGTTCGGCAATCGTTGCGCTGCAGCATGATTCGACTGCACGTCGACCGCTCCTGCGGCTCGCGCTCGGCGAGGCTGCCCTGTTCGGCATCGCGGTCGGAGTCGCGGTCGGGCTTGGTCGCACTCCGCCGCCTCCGACGAGAAGCGAGCCCTCGCCAGCTGAGGTTGCGCTCGGATTCGACCTTTCCGAGTCGCCAACGATTGCTGCAGTGTTTACCGATTGGCGATTCGACCTCATCTTCGGTACAGCAGCGGTCGTCATGGCAAGCATCTACCTCGCTGCGGTGTACCGGCTGGCCCGCCGTGGGGACCCGTGGTCGAAGCGACGCACCATATGTTGGCTGATCGGTTGTATCACAATGCTATTCGCTACCTCGTCGGGACTGGGCATGTACATGGCGGCGATGTACAGCATGCACGCCATCGTTCAATTGCTGCTCACCATCGCGGTGCCGGCGCTGCTCGTCCAGGGCGCGCCTGTGACGCTGGCACTCAAGGCGCTGAAGGCAGCTGAGCCGAATTCTGCTCCCGGCCCACGCGAATGGGTTCAGAGCGTCGTGGCCGCACCGATGACGCGCCTACTCACCCAACCGTGGACGGCGCTGGCGATACTCATGGTGGGCGTCTACGGCCTATGCATTGCTGGCGTCTACGACGTCGCAATGAGCGACCATGCCGCGCACATGGCGACGATCGGCTTTTTCCTGTTCAGTGGCACGCTGTTCTTCGTTGCCGTCAGCGGCGCGGGGCCAACGCCAGGGCCGATGTCCACGCAGCGTCGAGTTGCGATGACGTTGTTCGCGCTGTCCCAGTTCGTGGTCGCAGGCATTGTGGTGGTGCGGATGCAGGCTGTCCTTGGTGGCGACTTCTACCGTTCGCTGAGGCTGAGCTGGCAGACGAATCTTCTTAGTGACCAGAGGGTGGGCGGTGTAATCGTCTCAGTCAGTAGTGCTGTGGCGATGTTGACGGTCATCGCAATCGTCGCCGCAAAGCGCACCGGTTGCCTGCGAACGGACAACCTACGTGCGCCGACCATTGACGCGTGAAGGTGGCCACGTACCGCAACGGGGCATACCCGCCCATCCTTTACGGCTGCTCCTTCAAGGCTTCCTCAACCGCCGCCGACAAGTCGTCGTAGCTTCTGAATTCCATTTCGTTTCCGTTGAGGAAGAAAGTCGGGGTGCCCTGGACGCCGAGGGCCTGACCGTCGGCGACGTCCACATTGACACGGTCAAGCGTGGCGGGATCGTTGTAAGCGGCGTCGAACGCGGCCATGTCCAGTCCCAGTTCGGTGGCGAAGCCGCGAAAGGTGGAGTCGGCCGGAGTCCGCTGTTCACCCCATTGGCTCTGGGTTTCATACATCTTCTTGTACATCGGCTCGAACTTGCCCTGCTGGGCGGCTGACTCGACCGCACGTGCTGCTCGCTCGGCGTTGAAGTGAGACGGAATGGGGAAGTAGCGGATGACGAAGTTGACACGGTCCCCGTACTCGGATCGCGCCTGCTCGACCATCGGGAATGCTGCGCGGCACGCCTCGCATTCGAAGTCGAGAAACTCGACAAGGGTGACATCGCTGTCCGGGGCGTTGTTGAGGCGGCGGCTGTTGTCCCGGACCAGTTGACCTACCTCGCCGCCTCCGGCCTGCGCTGCGGCGGGCGTGTCCTTTTTCTGGACCGAGAGGTAAACGCCGGCCCCGATGATCACGGTGATGACTGCAAACGCGGTCAGCAGAATACGTGTGATGGGTGCCATCTAAGTACGTCCTTCTGTCACAGAGCGTCCGTTCTGCGTGGGCGGCCGCGCACCGTAGCGGCGCATCGGAACGGACGTGAAAATATGCATCTCTCCTGTGACTATATACGTAGCGACACCGTAGAACTGCGGCGTGCCCGCTGGCGCACAGCTAACCGACGATGAAGCAGCAGCGCCGTGCGTTACCGTTTGCACGGTCGCCTTAGGTGATGGATGGCGCTCGAGCGAGACGCCACATTCCCCACCAGGCGGCTGGAGCGAGCGCGATCACGCTCCACATTCCGGGCACGTAGCCGGCGCCGGTGGGATCGAGCCACGGAAACACCAGGAAGTGCGCCAACTCGGTCAGGCCCATCGAGGCAAAGAACGTCCATGCGAGATAGCGGCCGATTGGCCGCCGGCGCTGCATGAGGACTGGCACCAGCAGCCAGGCGCCAGCCGAAACGACGACCAGCAAGACCACGGGAACTGACGTCACCGCGGGAGTGGGCACCCCTGTGACCTCCGCCAGGAACGCGAAGAATTCCATCTGCTTTTCTTCGACGCGGTGAATCACAAACAATGTCAACGCCATCCAATATGGCGCGCGAATGTCGGCCCAGGTGCCGCCATCCGGCCGCACCAGCCATAGGAGTAAGCCTCCGACGAACCCGGCGGTGAAGATGAGCATGGTCGCCAGCCCCAGGGCCCAATAGCCCACGCCCAGCGTCCCGGCCGTCAACGCTACGGCGATAGCGACGGCCGGCGCGGGCAGAGCGCTGCTGTTCGATTTCGTGACTTTCATGGTGATGGCGTCCGGCTAACCTCTCGCAAGCGAGGCAAACTCAAATTTGCGGGTTGTCCGCTGAACCCCGTGATGCGGAATTCGAGCGAGCACCACACGACAGCTTGTACCGGAGGCGTTCAGCATCATTCCGCCGACAGCGACCGGTCATGCTAGCGCGAGGAACAACTTCTCCAGTTCGGCTTCGGTCATCGGCTCGACACCCTCGGTGCTGTCTCCGGTGATGCATTCGCGCAGACCGGTCGCGACGATCTTGAAACCCGCCCGGTCCAGGGCGCGTGAGACGGCGGCGAGTTGGGTGACGACGTCTTTGCACTCGCGTCCCTGCTCGATCATCGAGATCACACCGGCGAGCTGTCCTTGAGCGCGCCGCAGCCGATTCAATACGGCGGCAATGCTGTCTTCGTCGCCAACCATCGCGGTTTCCCTTCTGCGGTTTCGAGCAGGTCAACATTACCCGTGGGGGTATTCTTCCCGGTGCCTTCGCCTGGTCAGGCCGCGGCGGCTGGGTGCACGCGAGGGATGAGCCGCCGCAGGGGACAGTAGGCGGTTCGACGGCAGGTGACATAAGTGCCGACGCCGATCATGATCAGGGCTGCAGACGCGGCACCGACAGCCAGGGTTGTCTCCTGCGCGAGGAGCACCGACGCCATCACCAGAACGAACCAGCCGAAGAGCGTGCGCAACGCATCGGGATCGACCGCGCCGGTAAAGCGTGCGCCGATCAGAGCGCCCACAACGGCGGCGGCGGTGACCACAGCGGCCACTGGCCAGTCGACCTGTCCGCTGGCCAGATGCCCCGTCAGACCGGCGAACGATTGCATCGCGATCACCACCAGGGAGGTGCCGACCGCGGCGGGCATCGGGAGCCCGGTCAGCACGGCCAGCGCAGGCACCAACAGGAAGCCGCCACCCGCGCCGACCAGCCCGCTGACCGCGCCGACGGCAACACCCAGCACGGCCATCTTTACCATGGGCACGCGCCGGACCGCGTCGCACGCATGGGTGTTGCTGCGGCCGCGCAGCATCGCACCCCCGGCGGCGAGCATGATCACCGCGAATGCAATCAGCAGCGCGGTCCCGGGAATGAAGCGGGCTAGCAGACCGCCGCCCACTGCCACGGTCATGGCCGCCGCGCCGAACGGCAGCGCGACGCCCCACCGCACCCGCCCGGCCCGCACATGGGCGATCGCGCCGACCGCGCTGGTGACCGCGATCACCAGAAGCGAACTTGCGATCGCCCGCGTGGCGTCCAGGCCCCCGACATAGGCCAGCAGCGGGACGGTCAGGATCGCGCCGCCCCCGCCCAGCAGCCCCAGCGCGACCCCGACCAACACGGCCAAGGCGACGGTCAACGCCATCATGGCGACCTCATCGCGGCAGATTCGAACCTCGCCTTGTTCAACATCTCGTGTCGTCCTGTCTGTCGGGGCCGGGACCGAACCGCGCCATCTCCGGAATACCTCGGGGGGTATGCGGGCTATAGTAGTCGATACCCCCCTGGGTATACATCGGATGACGCCGGTATGCGCCAGGGGTATCGGCTGAGACCGCACGGGTTTCTGCGTATCCGCGGGACATAGGAGAAACGGATGATTCTGGAGCAGTACTACATCGAGTGCCTGTCGCACGCGTCGTATCTGGTCGGCGACGAAACCACCGGGCGCGCAGTCGTTGTCGACCCGCGCCGCGACATCACCGAATACCTCGACGACGCCGCCAAACACGGTTTGACAATCGAAGGCGTAATCAACACCCACTTTCACGCCGACTTCGTCTCCGGTCACCTGGAATTGGTGCAGGCCACCGGGGCGTGGATCGGCTTCGGCGCGGCCGCCCAGACCGACTACCCGATCCGCCGGTTGTCTGACGGGCAGCACCTCTCGCTCGGTGAGGTCGACCTGGAGATCCTCTCCACCCCCGGGCACACCTGGGAATCGATCAGCGTCCTGGTGCGTGAACGTGCCGGGGTCGACCCGGTCGCGGTGCTGACCGGTGACGCGCTGTTCATCGGCGATGTGGGCCGCCCGGACCTGGCCAACCTTGGTGATGGCTCAACTACCGACCTGGCTCGGGCGATGTATCGAACCATCCACGACCGGCTGCTGAGGCTGCCCGACCACGTCACGGTGATGCCGGCCCACGGCGCCGGGTCGTCGTGCGGCAAGAACCTCTCTGCTGAACTCACCTCAACCATCGGTGTGCAGCGCCGCACCAACCCGTCCACGCAGCCGATGACCGAGGCCGAATTCGTGGAGCTGATCACCCACGGCCAGCCGGCGGCGCCCGCCTATTTCTCGGTTGACGCCGCGATGAACAAACGCGTGCATCCACTGCTGGATCAGCACCGCAACATCCCCGAACTGACCGCGGCCCAGCTGTGGTCCGCTCTGGCGGCCGGTGTCCGCGTGGTGGATGCCCGGTCGGTAGACGACTTCGCTGCCGGTCATCTCCGCGGATCGGTCAACGTCGGTTTCGACGGCCGCTTCGCCGAGACCGGCGGCATGGTTGCCGAGGTGGGTGCGACCATCGCGCTGGTCACCTATCCCGATGAGGAGCAGGCGGCGGCCATGCGGCTGGCCCGAGTCGGCTCCGACAACGTGATCGGCTATCTCACCGTCGCGCATGACGGAAATTTCCCCGCCGAGCTGACCGACCTTGTTCAACCCGCACCGCGAATCGATGTCGCTGAGCTCGACCGCCTGCGGGCCGCGCATGCGGTGACGGTGATCGACATCCGCAATCCCGGCGAACGCGAAACCGGGACGATACCCGGCGCGGTGCACATCCCGCTGGCACAACTGCGCACCCAACTGGCGCACATTGCCGGTGACAAGCCGATCGTGGTGCACTGCGCCGGCGGCTGGAGATCCAGTGTGGCCGCCTCCATGATGCGGGCCGACGGATTGGGACGCGTGAGCGACCTGATCGGCGGTTACAACGCATGGGCGCAGACCCACGCCGCAGCTGAAAGACAACAGGGCGAATCGATCTGAGCCACGGCGCCAGGTGAGCCGGATTGGCGCTCAGTCCCGGGTAATCCCACGCTGCTGGTGATCGCTGACTGTGTCGACACTCGCGTATTGCGCTGGTGCGGCGGCGAATCGTTGAGCGCACTCTGGTGAGCAGAACCACCAGTCACGATCGGCGTGACGCAGATGGCTGGCCGCCGTGCCAGGGTCGACCCGCACGCGGCACACCGGGTCGGTTGGGTAGCGAGCCGCCGCCAGGCACACCGCGTACACCTCCATCGGTGTCGCAATGTTGCGGAGTTTCTTGGCGCCCAATGGATCTGGCGATAGACCAAGCTGCGCGCAGGCCTGACGAACATTGTCGGTGACCACAGCCTGCCCGGCGCCGGCCAGCGCCGTGATGCGGGCGGCCACATTCACGCCGTGTCCGAAGTAGTCGTTGTCGCGGTGCACCGCGCTGCCGTGGTGAATGCCAGCCCGCAGTGCAAGGAAGCCGTCCTCATCGGCGGCCCGGTCAGCAAGCTGCAGGATGGTCGCCACCATCTGCTCGGGTTTGCTGGAGCGCAGCATGACCGCATCACCCATCGTCTTGACGATGGTGACGCCCGGCCATAGCGCGTCACGGGTCACGGTAAGCAGGCGGCCCGCCAGACTGGCCGCCTGTTCATCACCGCACATTTCAGTCAGGACGCTGAACCCAGACAGATCGACGAACGCGAACGTCGCCTCGACACTTTCCGATTCAGTCACCTGATCGTCCCTCCATCATCCCTCAGATGCGCTGATGTCTGGCGGCGCATCTGAACCGATGCATCACCCGCCACGGGCTCAGCAGCGCTCGTACCCGCAAGCCCATGGCGGACATGCGCGCTATTCGCAGCAGGCCGCGAGATCCTCGAGCATCATTCGGTGCCACCTCCTCGAGCATCCTTGTGCCGGCGGTGTTCGACCGCCAACAAGCGCCAGAGTGATTCGGTTGTGACGCAGCACTTTTGGCGGCTACTTTTGTGGGCCGCAGCCCGCGATCACGGCGCGGTGAGTAACGCAACGGATCGCTCCATTTCGCCCGCATCGGTTAGCTCCGGTACTGGTGTTCGGGTTGCAGGCGTCCGATCCCGGGTAGGAAGCGACCCACGCGGGAGGCGTAGCTGGTGTAGGCCACGCCGTGGACGCGGCGTAGGTAGGGTTCTTCGGCGAAGCGCACCTGTGCTTCTATGCCGATCACGGAAACCACCAGCCCGGCGACTGCCACCGCGTTGGGCACCATGAGCGCCAGGCCGATAAACGCGACAGTTGCGGCGGCGAAGACCGGGTTGCGAACGACCCGGAAGGCACCGGTGGTTACCAGAGTCGTGCGTTCCGCCTCGTCGATCCCGGTCCGCCAGGACGCGCCCATGGCCATTTGAGCGGTGAAGGCCAAGACTATGCCGAGCACTGCTACCGCGACACCGACCCCGCGCAGCATCGAATGATCCAAGATCGCCAGCGGCGACATGCCGGCCAAGTCGGCGACGGGTGCCCCGATCCCCACAGTCAGCCAACCGAGGTCGGTTCCGGCCAGCGCCCACCACTCCAGGGAGCCGTCAGGGCGCATCGAGCGCCGCGTGCCGATCTCTCCGGTGTGGCGCCGTTGAATCGCTGCGCGCAGGGCGCCCATCACCAACATCATGGCGGCGAACAGGGCCAGCACAGCATTCGCCATCACCGCTCACCCCCGGTGGGCACGGGCTTGGTTGCAGCGCCGAGCAGGTAATCACCCTGGGTTCGGGTGAGCGATCCGAGCACCACCAGGCCGTGGTGGGCCAGTTCATCGAGGAACTGTTCGGCGCTGAATCGGTCGTCGGTGGGGTGATCGAACAGCCGCCGGTAGATGGGGCGCGCCAGGGCGTGCGAGGTGACCTCCTCGAAGTAAAACCGCCCACCCGGTGCGATCACCCGGGCGACTTCGGCGATGGCTTTTCGCCAGTCCTGGATGTGGTGCACGATCCCGAAATCGAAGACCCCGCCGTAGCTGTCGTCGTCGGCATCCAGTGCGGTGCGCAGATCGGTGGCGCTGCCCTGGACCAGCCGGACCCGATCCCCGTAGCGGGCGAGGCGCCGGCCGGCGCGACGGATCATCGCCGGGTCCAGATCCACCGCGTCCGCGGTACCCGCCCCGAACCGTTCCAAGATCAGCTCCAAGCCGTATCCGGACCCACACCCGATCTCCAAGGCTGGTGTGCCGGGCAGCAGGCGACCGCCAAACCGCAGCAGCACCGGCACCTCATAGATGCGTTGCAGCCAGCGCCGCGGCGGCGAATTCACCAGCCCGATCTCGGCCCGGTTCATCAACATCGCAGCCATCCCTTTCTACGATCGACGACGGTGTTTGAGTCATCCCACCGCTCGGTCCACTGATTGGGTTGTGACCGAACGCTTTTCGGCCCGAGAACGGGTGAGTTGTGTGTCGAGCAGACGCCACGTTCATGATCGTGATGTCGAACCCGCGATCAGCGACCCCGCCAAGATCCACCACCGCTTGCGTTTCCTACTGGATCTTCTCCGCCTCCCGAATCAGCGCCATTGAACGCTATCACCGTAATTTGACGATCGATGCACCTCGCACGCTATCATCGTCGAATGGCGATGACAACGGGGAGATCCTCAACGCGACCCACCACAGACCTGGCACCGGCTGTGGCGCTGTTTCACGGCCTGTCCGACCCGACCCGGCTGGCGATCCTGGAGCGACTCACCGAAGGCGAAGCCCGCGTGGTGGATCTGACCGGCCTGCTGGGAGCGGCGCAGTCGACCGTGTCGGCGCACCTGGCCTGTCTGCGCGAGTGCGGCCTGGTCACCGGCCGTCCCGAAGGGCGGCAAATGTTCTACTCGCTGACCCGCCCGGAGCTGATGGATCTGCTGGCCTCGGCCGAGACGCTGCTGGCCGCCACCGGCAACAAGGTGGCGCTGTGCCCCACCTACGGAGTCCGCGCCGGGGCAACGACCAAGACGAGGGGAAGTAAATGAGCGACGCGTGCGGCTGCGGCCACGACGAACCCACCACCGACGAACAGGCCGAAGAGCACGAGCCCGAACGCCTGTGGCAAGTGCGCGAACTGCAGTTCGCCGCCATTTCGGGGGTGCTGCTGCTGGCCGCTTTGATCGCCGGGTTCGCTGATGCCGCACGCCCAGTGGTGCTCACGCTAGAAGCGCTGGCCCTGGTCGTCGGCGCCTACACCTTCGTCCCCTCCACGCTCAAGCGGCTGGCCAAGGGCAAAATCGGCGTCGGCACGCTGATGACCATCGCCGCCGTGGGCGCGGTCATCCTCGGCGAGGTCGGCGAGGCCGCCATGCTGGCGTTCCTGTTCTCCATCAGCGAAGGCCTAGAGGAGTACTCCCTAGCGCGCACCCGCCGCGGCCTACGCGCACTACTGTCGCTGGTGCCCGATGAGGCCACCGTGCTGCGTGAGGGCACCGAAACCGTTGTCGCATCAGGCGAATTAAGGGTCGGCGACCGTATGCTGGTCAAGCCAGGCGAGCGGATCGCCACCGACGGGGTCATTCGCGAAGGGCGCACCGCGCTGGACGTTTCGGCCATCACCGGTGAATCGGTGCCCGTCGAAGCAGGACCCGGTGCCGAGGTGTTCGCCGGGTCGATCAACGGCACGGGCGTGCTGGAGGTCGAGGTCACCACCACCGCCGAGGACAACTCGCTGGCCCGCATCGTGCGCATCGTGGAGGCCGAACAATCCCGAAAGGGCGCCTCGCAGCGCCTGGCCGATCGCATCGCCAAACCCCTCGTGCCCGGGGTAATGATCGCCGCGACGCTGATCGCGGTGATCGGCAGCCTGCTCGGTGACCCGACCACCTGGATTGAACGCGCGCTGGTGGTGCTGGTCGCGGCCTCGCCGTGCGCCTTGGCGATTTCGGTGCCGGTCACCGTGGTCGCGGCGATCGGCGCCGCCAGCAAGCTTGGCGCCCTGGTTAAGGGCGGCGCCGCACTCGAGGCTATGGGTGCCGTCCGCGGTGTGGCTCTCGACAAGACCGGCACCCTGACCGCCAACCGGCCCGCTGTCATTGATGTAGCCGTCGCCGACGGCGCCACCCGCGAACAGGTTCTGGACCTGGCGGCGGCCCTGGAAGCGCGCAGCGAACACCCGTTGGCCGCGGCGATCCTTTCCGCCGTCGATGACGTCATCCCAGCCACTGATGTGGCGGCCGTGACCGGCGCCGGGCTCACCGGCCGCCGCGACGGACACACCATCCGTCTGGGCCGCCCCGGCTGGCTCGACGCCGGATCACTGGCCAGCGATGTGGCGCGCATGCAACAGGCCGGCGCGACCGCCGTCCTCGTCGAGGACAACGCGCGGGTGATCGGAGCGATCGCCGTGCGCGACGAACTGCGCCCCGAGGCCGCCGACGTCGTCGCCCAACTGCATCGCGACGGCTACCACGTCGCGATGCTCACCGGCGACAACCACGCAACCGCGGCCGCACTGGCCAAGGACGTCGGCATCGACGCCGTGCACGCCGAACTTCGGCCGGAGGACAAAGCGCGGCTGATCGAAGCGCTGCGCGCCGAGCGCTCCACCGCCATGGTCGGCGACGGCGTCAACGACGCCCCCGCGCTGGCTACCGCCGACCTCGGTATCGCCATGGGCGCGATGGGCACCGACGTGGCCATCGAAACCGCCGACGTGGCGTTGATGGGCGAAGATCTACGGCACCTGCCGCAAACTTTCACCCACGCGCGCCGGGCCCGCCGGATAATGCTGCAAAACGTCGGCCTATCACTGGGACTGATCGCTGTATTGATTCCGCTGGCGCTGCTCGGCATTCTCGGCCTAGCCGCCGTCGTGCTGGTCCATGAGGTCGCCGAAATCGTCGTCATCGCCAACGGTGTCCGGGCCGGCCGCGCCACAGTGCTGGTCACCGCGCCGGGGGAGCGCTCCGTGAGCCGGATTTCCGCGGCGCCGGTGGGCGCAGGTCAGTGAATGCCGGCAGATCCGCCTTCGCTCTCGCCGAGGCATTCGTACTCGCGTCGATCGTCGGGTGTGCACGCGATCCCGGAGACACCGCGACTTGCACATGATGCTGTCTTCGGTTCTGCCCGCAATCGGCTTGTTCATCGCCACCAACGTCGACGACATCATCGTGCTCTCGCTGTTCTTTGCGCGCGGCGCGGGGCAGCGCGGGACAACGGCACGGATCACCGCAGGCCAGTACCTAGGTTTCGCGGGCATCCTGGGTGCGGCGGTACTTGTGACGGTCGGCGCAGGGGCATTCCTTCCTTCCGAAGTGGTCCCCTATTTCGGACTTATCCCCTTAGCCCTGGGACTGCGGGCGGCATGGGAACCGCGGCGCGGCAACGATGAAGATGACAACGATGGAGGGATCGCAGGCAAGAACGTCGGTATTTGGGCTGTCGCAGGAGTTACTTTCGCCAATGGCGGCGACAACATCGGCGTCTACGTTCCCGTCTTCCTCAACGTCGTACCCGCGGCGGTAGTGGCCTACTGTGTCGTCTTCCTCGTCCTCGTCGCAGTGCTGGTTCTCGCCGCCAGATTCGTCGCTACCCGCCAGCCGATCGCCGACGTCCTCGAACGCTGGGAACACGTGCTATTCCCCATCGTTCTGATCAGCCTGGGCATCTTCATCCTGGTGAGCGGCCTCGCTTTTTGAGGATTGCGGCCACTGCTGGCCGACACGATAAGGCTCGTCGACCACACCTACGTAGACGAGCAGTAGGAAGCGGTGTCGGCAGCGGCGTGCCTTAGGCCAACATGCGGAAGGGACTGAGAAGCTGAACCTGTGAAGGCGCTAGCGACTGGACTTGTCGCACTGGTGGTGCTGCTCGTCGTCCCGACGCCCGTCGCGAACGCGGACATGGCCCAGCGTATTGCGCAGGCAGAGGCCTACCTCACCACTCGTCCTGGCACCGTCGGCTATGTGTTCCGCGACCGCACAACTGGACAGGCGCACCGCAACGACGCGGCCGGCACGATGAGATGGACCGCGTCCACCATCAAACTCGCGATGGTGGTGGATCTGTTGACGCGGGCGCGCGCTGGCCAAATCAGTTTGAGTCCGGCCGACAGCCAACTCATGGCCGACATGATGCATTCCTCTGACAGCGACGCCGCCGATACGCTCTGGAAGCGCTACAGCGGACCCGACAACATGGCGTTCAACCGCAATTTCCCCGCCTATGGACTGACCAGTCTGCAGGCGCAACAAGGGTTCAGCGAAACGTATCCCTACTGGGGTTTCCAAAAATCGACGAGTGACGACCTCGACCGACTGATGAACTACACACTCACCAAATTGCCGCCGGCGCAGAGCGCGGCGATTGTCGCGGAGATGCAGCACCTCGATTCAAACCAACAATGGGGCGTGTGGGGCGCGGGTGCGGAAATGTCTCCGGGCAACAAGAACGGATGGTCACAGGAGCAAGGTGGGTGGGTGGTCAACAGCGTCGGTTTCGCGGGTCCACAACAGCGATACACCTTGGCAATCATGAACTCACTCGAAGGGGAGGGCGGCTACGAAGACGGCGTTGAAACGACAACGCGCCTGGCCCAGATATTGCTCTCGCCGGCCTAGGGGTTGCCCGCAATAGTCGGAGCTGCGAAGTCCGCGCGCGGGCATATGATGCTATCGGTATTCAGCGTCAAAACTGGTGCGGGACTGAGGAAGACGGTAAGCGACACCTCGCAGTGAGGCGTGGCTACTGCCTCGACGGATGAGGTGGCCAACGAAAGGGGAGCGGCAAGGCTCAAACGGCCCGGACCGCTCCGTGACAATGTACGTAGTTAATACGTAGATGAGCGTAACTCATTCGTCCCATAGATAACAGGCCTCACATGCGCCGTAATCGATATAAGCAGGAATCAGATGACGAAGATCTTGTTCGCGCGAGCACAGATCACCCCTCTGCTACCTGCACCACCCGCGCAGAAAACACTAATGCGCCACGGAGGTGTGAGCCCAGGCGCTCCCGACGACCGGTCAGGCAAGCCGAACGCTTCGGTGGACGTCGATCGGTGCGACGCCGAACATTTCGTGGAACGCGCGGTTGGCATGAGAGCTGTCGGCGAAGCCGGCGGCGTGAGCCGCGGCGGTGATTGTCCCTCCCGTACGCGCGACTTCCATCGCTCGGATCAGGCGCGCCCACCGGACATAGGCTGGAAAGGACAGACCGACGTCGCGCGCGAACAGCCGGCCTAGCCGGTCGGCCGACAGATGCACCGCAGCAGCGACGTCGGTCAGTCGAACTGGGCCGCTGAGGAGGTCGGGTATCAACGTGATGGCAGCCGACACAGCCGGGTGCGTCTCGGCGTGAGCGTTAACTTGTTTTTCTGGTCCGACAAGCTCGGCGATCACGGCATCGGCTGCAGCTGCGAGATCGTCTGATCGCGGAAGATCTGCCGAAAGGCGTTGAGCCGCTGCAATCCATCCATCCACCTCTGGCCTCGTGGTCCGGTCGACGAGAGCTTCGACTCGGCGCCCGTATGCGCTGGCCGAATCGAGATAAATCATGAGTCCAGTCGCTGCGCCGGCATCCACAGCGTGTGCGGCGCCAGACGGAATGACACCGACGCGACTCTGGGCACTGTGTCCGGACGAGTCGGTGAGAAGTACAGGGTCATCGGCGGCGATGGCGATCTGAACGGCCGCATGCGAGTGACCATGCGCGGCACCGAGGCGGCCGCCGTAGATCAGCCGACCCGGCTCGATCACCGCTGTACCCGACCACGTCACCTCTTGAGTATGCCGTCGTCGGCCCCGGCGCCTAGAGACTTCGACGACTCGCTTCGCGTGAAGGTCACCGGATCTGTACATGCGCCGCGGTCTAGACACTTTGAAGACTGAAGACATGGCGAAGACACTTGTTCGGTACGGCTACGTGCCGCTGATGTTGATCGGTATAAACGGCGCCGCGATCGGGCTGGCACATGCACCGTGGGCTGAGTCATGGATGGCTGCGCTCATTGTTGCGGCGATCGGATTGTCGTTCGTCGCTGAGCGGATTCTGCCCTACACCGATGAATGGAACACCTCGGTTGGTGATGGGCGCCGCGACGTGGCGCACGCTTTCATCAACGAGACCTCGCTGCTCCTTACAGTGCTGGTTATCCCGCTGATGGCCGCGCTGTCACCATTCGGTCAACGTTGGCCTTCGTCGCTGCCCTTCGTCGTGCAGGTTCTGATCGCGATCGTCGTCACCGACTTCGGCGTGACCGTCGCGCACCTGGCCAGCCACAAGGTGGGGTGGCTGTGGCGCTTTCACGCCGTGCATCACAGCGTCAAACGGTTCTACGGATTCAACGGACTCATGAAGCATCCCCTTCACGGAGCTTTGGAACTCGCGGCGGGGACCGTGCCTCTGCTCTTACTCGGCATGCCCAAGACTGTGGCCGAGGTTTTGACCGTGTGCATTGCGGTACAGCTGTTGCTTCAACACTCCAACGCCGACTACCGCATAGGTCCGCTGCGGAAAATACTGGCACTTAACGAAGGTCATCGCTTCCATCACCTCAAGTGGGCAGGCATCGGTGACGTGAATTTCGGCCTGTTCACGCTCATCTGGGACCGCGCGCTGCGCACATTCTCTTTCGACCCGCATCGCCGGTTCAGCAGCGACGACCTCGGCATGGCCGCCAAACCGAACTACCCGGTCGGCTATCTGGCTCAGCTGGCTGAGCCGTTCCGCGCGACCGGCGCTTGCCAACTCAAGGACGACGCAAACGACAGCGCTCAAACTGTGGCGAACCATTCATGACGAGCACCCTCTATACCAATGCCACCGTCCTCACGTGCGACCGCTCAAACTCGATTGCCGAAGCGGTTGCCGTGGCTGACGGGCGCATCACCGCCGTGGGCAGCGAGGCTTTCGTCCGCCGCACTGCCGGACCGGACGCCGCCGTCGTAGACCTCGACGGGGCCACGGTGATGCCGGGCTTCATCGACACCCACCCTCACCTGCTGCACTTCGGGGTGATCGCCGAGCCATTGGTCGATCTCGGTGACGCAGTCGACCATATGGACATCGCCGCGCGCCTCACTTTCCGCACCAAGACGACTCCGGCGGGGGAGTGGATCATGACCACCCCGGTAGGAGAGCCGCACTACTTCCTGCGACGGTCCTACCGCCACCTCACCGAACGGGTCTTGCCTGATCGAATCACACTCGACCGTGCCGCGCCGCACCATCCCGTGTTCATTCAGGCTTGGGCGCCGGTCATCCCGAACACCTGTGTGCTGAATAGCGCAGGATTGCAGCGCCTGGGCATCGACCGGCACACCGCCGACCGCGTCGGCGATGTCTGGGTCGAAAAAGACGCCAGCGGTGAGCCGACCGGCCGGCTCCACGGCGCGGTCACGCTCTACTACAACAACGACGACTTCATGAATAGCCTGCTGCGGCAGCTACCGCTGTTGCAGCCCAATGCATTCGAGCCTGGCGTCGTTCACGCGATGCGAGACGCCAATGCGCACGGTGTGACCACCATCTACGAAGCCCACGCTATGGACTTCTCCCACATCGAGCTCTACCAGTGGCTGCGCAGCACCGATCAGCTCAGCTTGCGCGTGCAGTGCGCACCCGAAGCCCACGTCTATGGCATGCCCGACGACCATCCGCCTGATGTCGACCGATTACTTGCCCGGCTTCGGCGAGCGGCCGGCATGGTCAACCGAGACGACGACATATTGCGCATCGACGGCATCACCATTGGCCGCGGCGGATCCTGCCACGCCGGACAGTTGCTGCTCCGTGAGCCGTATCGGGGACCCTTCGGCACCATGACATCTGGACGATCATTTGTGCCTGTGGACACCGTCGAGAAGGTCATGCGGTTCTGCCTCGCCAGCGGCCTACGGCTGAACATGATGATCGCCGGCAACGGTGAACTCGATGACTATCTCGAACAGCTCGAAAGCCTCATCCGGCCGCTACGCGCGGAGGACCGTCCGTGGATCGTGCAGCACGCAGCAATCGCCGAACCCGAACAGATCAGCCGCCTCGCGGCCTTGGATCTCGACCTCACCACCACCATGTCGTTCTCCTGGGGCAAGGGTGAGCTGTTCGCCGACCGTGTCGGCGAGGCCATCCTCGAGCACCTCGTGCCGCTCCAGCGGTTTCTCAACGCCGGGCTCACCGTAGGCTGTGGCACTGACTGGGGGCCGAAGAACGTCTTCGAACATCTGGCCCTGGCTGCGGAACCGCGCTACGGCGCTTCTGGACGTGCCGCCGCTACCGCCGGGGTCTCTCGCATAGACGCGCTCGCCACCTGGACGCGCACTGCTGCACAAGTATTGAGGTGGAATGACATCGGGTCGCTCGTCGCCGGCCATCATGCCGACATGATTGTCGTGGATCGCAACCCGTTGACCTGTCCGCTCTCTGACCTGCCTCATACCCGCGTCCTAACCACCATGCTCGGCGGTCGCCCGGTCGGCGGAAGCGCACCGACAGTTTGCAACCGTAACTCCCGCGTAGAGGCTACGTGACCGGACGCCAGCCGGTCTGAGCGCTTCGGTGTCGCGCAAGCCAGTTACCCATCATGCGCTAGTGGCGGCCAGGCGCCGAGCTCAGCGTCGACTCAGCGGCGCGGCTGGTAACAGGTAGTGAACGTGTCTTCATCAAATCTTCATCGGAACACGAACACACCCATACATGGGGTCCTGAGGCTGAACTGAGGCGGCGAGAGTGCTCGCCGCGCTGATGCGTGATGTCACGAAGTTGTGAGGAAGGATGTGCCATGCAGCACAGGCGAAATGGATTGAGGCTCGCGGCTTTGGTGGCGGCGGCCCTGTTGGTAGGAGCCTGTTCGAACACCGGAACAGACTCTGCGCCAGCGGCCAGCCCTACCTCGGCGGAAGCGTCGGTCTCACCCAGTGCGGCCGGCAGCGTCGCTACCCATAATGACGCCGATGTGAGGTTCGCTCAAGGAATGATTCCCCATCACCTGCAGGCGATCGAGATGAGCGACATTCTTCTCGGTAAACAAGGCATCGACCCCGAGGTTGTGTCGCTGGCAAACGAGATCAAGAACGCGCAGGCTCCCGAGATCGAGCAAATGCAGGGATGGCTCCGGGAGTGGGAAGTCTCTTCCACACCTACGCCGAGCGGCACTGGCATGCCCGGCCAGGGCATGCCCGGACATCAGATGCCTGGTATGAGTGGCGGGCACGGCATGATGTCGGATGCCGATATGGCCGCGCTGCAGAACGCGCAGGGCGCCGAGGCCAGCCGGCTTTTTCTGATGCAGATGATTGAGCACCATAAGGGCGCGATCATGATGGCGCAGCAGGAAATTGACAATGGTCAGTTCCCCGCGGCGATGGAGATGGCGCGCAACATTGTGTCGTCTCAGCAAGCAGAAATCGACACCATGCAGGGAATGCTGGACAAGTGACCAATCCCAAGTGGGCTGGGCGGGATCGCGTTGATGTGCGGTTTATCCGAGATTCTGTTGAGATTGCGCGATGGGCAGGTCGACGGTGAATACTGCACCAGCGTCGAGTCCAGCGCTGGCTGCGACTATTGAACCGCCGTGAGCCTCGACCAGCGCCTTAGCGATCGCGAGCCCTAAACCGGCGCCGCCGTGTTCACGATCGCGGGCGGTGTCTGCGCGATAGAACCGATCGAACACTCTCCTGAGGTGCTCTGCTGGGATTCCCTCGCCTGTGTCGGAGACAGTGATCTGGAGCCGACCGCCGTCCCGGACACAGCTCAGCTCGACAGAGCCGCCGAATGGCGTGTGCCGCAACGCGTTTTGCAGCAGATTGCCAATGACCTGGGCCAGTCGTTGCTCGTCTGCCCACAGCCGCGGTAGTCCCTCCTGGACGCGAACAAGCAGCGCCACTCCTTTCTTGCTGTAGCTTTCCTGCGCAGCGACGACGCACTGGCGCGTTAAGCGGTCGACATCAATGTTCGCGTAGGACATCGAAACCGAGCTTTCTTCGGCGTTTGCGAGGGCGGCGACGTCATCGGAGAATCGCACAAGCCGCCGGGTTTGGTCGCGCAGCATGGCGGCTGTCTGCGGCGTCAGAGTGCGGATGCCATCTTCGAGCGCCTCGATGTATGCCTCCAACACAGCGACTGGTGTCCGGATCTCATGCGCTAAGTCTCCGAACAACCGCTGCCGCGACGAATCAACAGCCTGAAGCCGGGAAGCCATCTGATTGAAGGCGGACGAGAGGGCATCGAAGTCGTCGCCGAGGCCCGGCGGCGACACCCGAATGTCATAGTTGCCCTGCGCGACATTGGTTGCAGCGGAAGCGACCTCGGCGATGGACCGCTGGAGCCGTCGACTGATGTAGAAACTGACAGCCAGTGCGGCCAGTATGGACACCGCCAAGGCGCCTCCGAGGGAGATCACCGTTGCGTAGCCGTAGGCTTCTTCGGCGTGAACTTCCTCCGGGGAGTCCATCGGCACCCCTGCGCGATGCAAATGCTCACGAAACAGGGGAGGGCCGACGACGGCGGCCACTACCAAGGTTGTCGCGGCCCCGGCCGCGAGCACAATGGCTTGGGCTGCCAGGAGCCTCAGGCCGATGCCGGGGCGGCCACCTCGTCGAAATGGGCGCAGCATTGACGTAGCCGGGGGACTCATTTTCCGGACCCCATCCGGTAACCCACGCCTCGGACAGTGGCGATGTAGCGCGGGCGAGTTGCGACGTCGCCGAGTTTGCGCCGCAGGTGCCCGATGTGGACGTCAACGAGGTGCTCGTTACCGACCCAGGGTCCGTCACGCACGATTTCGAGAAGTTGGCGACGGGTCAGCACGATGCCCGGCCGACCTGAAAGAGCTTCGAGAATGTCGAACTCTGTGCGAGTCAACAGGATCTGTTCGTCGCCGATGCGTACCTCACGGGCGGCGACGTCGATGCTCAGCGCGCCGAAGCAGCGTGGTGGCCTCACGTCAAGTTCGGCGCGTGCAGTGACCGACTGCAGGACACGCGGCCGCCGCAACATGGCGCGAATGCGCGCTACCAACTCGCGCGGGCTGAAAGGTTTGGTGATGTAGTCGTCGGCGCCGACACTGAGGCCGAGGACTGTATCGAGTTCGGTGTCGCGAGCGGTGAGCATGACGACGTAAGCGTCAGAGAATGTGCGCAGCTGCCGGCAGACCTCCAGCCCATCGATGCCGGGAAGACCGAGATCAAGGATGACGACATCAGGATCAAGGTCGCGGGCGACGGCGATCGCGTCGACGCCGTTGCCCGCCACGACGGCTTCGAACTGTTCGCGTTCCAAATAACTGGCGACCACTTCGGCTAGGGGAAGCTCGTCGTCGACGACGAGCGCGCGGTAACCGTTTGCCTGCTCAGGCGGTGTGCCCGGGTGGTGCTCCATGCCCATATGGTGCCCGCTGATGCGGCCGCGGTGACGTGCCACCGTCGGAGAGCCTCGATCTTCAGCAGATCTTTACCAGACTCATACCGATTGCAACCTGCGGCGGGGTGACGCTGGACGCCGAGGAGGCGAGATATGCGTTGGATGACTGTCGTGTGCGCGAACAGTGTCGGGTCGGAAGTGTGGCTCATTCTGAGTGTCGTTGTCGTTGTGCTGTGGGCTGCGGCTATCGCCGGAGCAATGGCGTTACTTGGCGCTTCGCCGTGGCCGCGCCGTTCCGAGCGGCCGGACTCTGCGCAGGAATCTGTTGGAACTGCCGCGCCGGTGCGGACTGACCGGTAGAGCGGTGCACTCACCGTGGCCCCGCTGCCAGATGTCAGCACTCGATCAAGCTGGTGACGTACGGCGTCGCGCCGGATCGGCCGTGTCTTTTCAGAAGGAACGAGATCATTCGGCCGAACGGCGGACCTTGAAAAGGACGGCAGACATTTCCAAAGCGATGATCACACGTTGGGTGTGGCGAATCGACGGTTTATCCAAGCCGGCCGCTACATTTGGGGGCTGGGGTCACACGGCGACTGGGCGAACTCGTCGGGGAGATCAGGAGTGGCACGCAAATGGACAGCGACAACGAAAACTCGGCGACCTCGAAGCGTTGGGCATGAACTGCCTGTGGATTCGCATGGAGCCCGTCACGGTGCTCCATCTCGTCGACGAGATTTCACGACACCGCCAGGTCGCTCGCACCACCGTGATGTGACTGTGGCCAATCTGTATCGCAAGCCCTGGACGAAGAAGAGTGCTGACCACTGACCACTTGGTCCCACCGAGGGCGGTTCTGTGTATGGAACGACGATGATGACAACGGCGGTGTGGCTACTCCTCTACGGCGCTACGCTCGCATGGTTGGCTCCGCCCATTCTTGGGCGGATGACCGCTTCCGGCATCAGCCCCCGCATGGGCGCCGCCGCATGGATAGCCGCGGTGGCCGCGGCGCTGGTGACATGGCTGGTTGCGCTCGCGCTCGCCATCGGAGCGACGGCAGACAGCGTTCACACAGGCGCGGTCGTGACGCTGTGTCTGGAACTGTTCGGCTTCTCCGATCACACGCGTATGGCCGGCCCTATCGGGTTACTTACCCTCATCGTGGCTGCAACGTTGACGTTGGGGCTTGTCGCGCTTCGTGTTTGCCGGTGCATATCTCGCCTACGCGCGCGAAGTCACGAGCATGCGCAGGCCGCGCGGATCATCGGCCGGCCCACCGGTCACCCGAACGTCGTCATGGTGGAAGACGACCGTCCGGCCGCCTACTGCGTCGTCGGACGCCCCAACGCAATCGTCGTCACCTCAGCGGCACTCAGGTCGTTAAGCCGGTCTGAGCTGAAAGCGGTCCTTGCCCATGAAAACGCCCACATTTCTGGGCGTCACCACTACATTCTCATGGTGCTGCGTGCCGTGGCGCTCACACTTCCGCGACTACCTCTCTTCGCCCGGGCTGAGCGCTGTGTGGCGGAGCTGCTGGAGATGTGCGCTGATGACACCGCGGCACGTCGGGTGGGTACCCGACCTCTGCTCACCGGCTTGATCGCTTTGGCCGGACACCAACCCGTTGCGTACGACGGCCTCGCCGCGGCGGCGACGGCGGTCGTCACTCGCGCGCAGCGGTTGGTCACTCCTACACGCAGTCACGTGCAATGGCGCCATCGCATCTGTTTGGCCGCCATGATTTGCGCAGTGGTTGCCGCGCCTACCCTTTTTCAAGTGCTCTGCCACCACTAGACATTCGAAGGCTGCCGAGGCTCGCAGCAGGCGGATGAACGTCGACATATCAGCCTCAATCATCAACTACTGATCTACGTAGTAGATACATAGATCGTGATACGCTAAGGCTCCCAGTAACCATGTAGGTGACGCAGTTAAACGATGCCCCACATCGGCGAAGGAGACTGTCACGACCATCGATTCACACCCCGGAGTCCGAGTGGACGGTGACGCACGTCCGGTGGTGGCCGCCGGCCGAATCCGCGTCTTGCTCGTTGAGCCGCGGCGCATCTACGCCGACATTCTGGCCCACAAGATGCGCGCCGATGATTTCGTCGTTGCTGTCGCATGCTCAGAAGCCGCAGCACTCAGTGCACTGCGCGAGTATGACCCCGACGTGGTGGTGGTGTGCGTGGGCGAGCAGGGTGCTGCTGTTCTGGATCGGGTTCGCCAGGCGGCAGGCGGTGGTGTCGTCGCGCTTGCTGACGCAGAGATCGCGCCACTAATGTCACGTGCTGGAGTGGTCGCCATTGGGCACTGCGAGACGCTGAGCGCACGAATTCGGCGCGCCCTCAGACACATTCGCCTCTACGGTGAGATCGGCGACACGCGGCGACGCCGCATTGACGACCTCGTGGTCGACGTGGCCGCCCGGCGTGCGTTCCGAAGCGGAGGCGCCATATCGCTTACTCGGATCGAGTTTGCGATCCTTCAGGCTTTGTCTGACAATCCGGGCGAGCCCGTGACCTGCCGACGCCTTGAGGAGATCGTGTGGGGCTCTCCGCATTCTGGCGGTCGTTCCGCTCTGGGAGTGCACATCGGAAATCTTCGCCGAAAGCTGGGCGACGACCCGACATGTCCGCGCTACGTCCGCACGGTCCGCGGCATCGGCTATTGTTTACTCGGATAGCTCATCACGCGGCGGCCTGAATTGCGTTGCGAGCTAGCGAATTTGGGCGCTGCAACTAGCTCTCGATAATTCGAACGACGTAGGGTGTCATTCCCGCCGTACGTACGGGTGAGACCTTGATGGGAACGCCTGTCTGTTGGGCCTCAATCATCTGTCCCCCGCCCAAGTAGATCGCCTCATGCTGACTTCCGCCGGGCCCCCAGAACAATAGGTCGCCGCGCTTGGCTTGAGAGGGAGGCACCTTTCTGCCAGCGTTGTACTGATCGCCCGACCATCGTGGCAGCAGTACACCGACGCCGGCGAACGCAAAACGTGTCAAACCAGAGCAGTCGAATCCGACGGTGCCTGCTCCCTGGTCGACACCGCGGCTCGGGCCGTTCAGGCTGCCGCCTCCCCAGGAGTAGGGAACGCCGATCTGCGTTCCGGCCCTGCGAATGACGTATTCGATTGCCTGGGCACCGTACAACCTATTGCCGCGAACGGTCATTTGAGGACTAGCCGTGGGACTGGCAATTCCGAGGCTGCTAAGAAAGCTGCGCCCTAAGTCGACCGCTGTCTGAGTTGCGGCGGCCGTTGCCTGTAGCGACGCATTGGCGATGGCTACCGGATCGCCGGGCGCTCCCGCGCTCGGCAGCTTTGGCAGTAGTGGATCCCATTGCCCGGCGGTCGGTTCGGCGGATGCCGCTGGGGTGCACGCGAGGAATAGCGACGCGACAACAGTGAGGACCACGCTAGCGGCGCGCCGAAAATCGATCCGGGAAGGGCAGGCGCGCTTTGAGCGCACGCCACGGGCAGTAGGTCCCATGTTGAATCTTTCTTCCGGCGGTCGAAGCGGCGGGCCGCGGGCTGCCAAACCTTGGATCTGGCGACGGTTCGCATTGAGTAGCAACCACGTACGTAGCGAGTACGTAGATCAGCGTAGCTCACAAATGCATCATTAGTAACACCGGCAACATAATTACAAGGCTGGAATTCGCGGGCTGCAGGTGGCAGTGAAAGCGCATCAAGCGCGCTGTGCACGTGTGCGGGGCCAACTGCTTCGGATGCAATAACGTCCAGGGCATGGCCGGAGCCTCTTGCAATGGCCCGCCCACGCGACCTAATTGGTGCTGGCCGACATCATCGTCGGTGGATAACGATCCGACCGAAGACAAGGGCTGTTTTCGGACGTTATCCCAAGGCGCCGGTTGCAACGACGACACAATTCTCTGTAGCAGCGTTGAGGCCTCGTCAGCGGGGGATTACGCGAGGAACTTCAACTCCGTTTTCCGGCGCGGGTACCGATCGAGGAACTTCTATGCTGTTCTCCTGCACGATTATCGGGTCACCGATGTTGACCGTGTTGAAGTACCATTCGGCATCCTCAGGGCTGAGGCTGATACACCCGTGGCTGACGTTCTCATAGCCGAGCGAATTGATCGCCCACGGAGCTGAATGCACGAAGAGGCCACGTCTGGTGAAACGGACGGCGTATTCCACGTCGAGTAGATAACCGTCGGGCGAGTCGACGGGGATGCCGACGCTGCTCGAATCCATCACCACGTCGCGCTCTTTCGCCAAGACGGTGTAGGTACCTACGGGTGTGGGGTACTCAGGGCGACCCATCGAAGCTGGGAACACGCCCGGCTTTCCCCAGTTGGGACGGTGGTGTGGCGCTGGGAGCACGGCCGCCTCCACGCCGTCGATAGTCACGGTGAATGTGTGATCCGCGGTCTTGGCAACGCCGACCACAGCGGGACCCGTCGCGAAGTTCGTCTTCATCCCGCCCACAGATAGCGCTATCGCGCTGTTAGCAGGCCAGAATTGATTGGGAACCCATTGAACGACGTTGTCTGCGAGCCAGTCGAATTCACCGGTCATCGCGGGCGACGAAGTGATGTCGAGGGCACGTTCGGTTGCGCGCCTGTCGGAGACTGGCCCGCCGAAGGTCACGACCACGGGGTGTGCGACGCCAACGACCGCGTCCCGCGTCGGTGAAACAGACGCGATGCTATTCCCCGACGGCTGCTTCGTTGCCGCGATGCTTGTATCGACCGGACCCATGACCACACTCGCAGGAATCGTGATCGCGGCAAGAACATACCGAACAACCCCACGCATCGTCTCGGGCTCCCTCGAAATTTCGACTGTGTCAATTGATGCTATGGGTGGCGCAGCGAATGAATACGCAAGGGCGTGTTAGCAATTCGATCAAGTGTCCGTCACGGTTTGGCTACAGCGAGTAACAGCAGTGGTGCTGACACGGAAAATCTCCGGGCAAAAGGCCGACCTCCCAAAGATCCCACGCCCCTGTGAAACAGGGGTAGTCACAGATCCGGCAGTACCCCTCAGGGACTTGCAAGTGGTCATCTCCCTCCCGGGTGACAGGCACGGCTCAGCCCGCCTCAGAAGCGTGGCCGATTGCCGCGCACGCTCCCAGAACCTTTGATTCGAAGCACCTTCAGCAGCCTGGTGGCGGCGCCCCGGGTAGGCGCGAGGGTACTCATCGAGGGGGGGAGTCCTTGCATCATATACCCCTGTGGGGTATACAGGCGATTACCCCTGGGGGGTGTACGGGAATCGGAGGAGCAAGATCAGGTCTGCATGGGCGCTGCCGGCGACATCCACCAACTCGGCACCGCAAACACCACGGTTCACGACGATTCGGGTTGCTCAAACACGCAATGGGAATACGCCGTTCACGGGCTATTACCTGGAGGGACCTCATCGATCAGCCAATACCGCCACACCTTCCACAGTCAACTCTGGAGTACGACATGACCGTCCACACTCACGACCACGAACCCAGTGGTCATACTCATCAAGAACACGATGGCAGCACAAACACGATGGCCCTCAGCGCGACGCTGCACTGCCTGACCGGGTGTGCCATCGGCGAGATCGTCGGCCTGATCATCGGCACCGCTTTGGGCTTAAGCAACGTGGGCACGATTGCGCTGGCCGTTGGGTTGGCCTTCTTATTCGGCTACACCCTTTCAACCATGCCGCTGCTGCGCGCGGGTCTCGCACTGGGGACAGCACTGAGTGTGGTGCTGGCCGCCGACACGCTGTCGATCCTGACGATGGAGATCGTCGACAACGCCGTCATGGCGGTCATACCCGGCGCCATGAACGCGGGCCTGGTGAATCCGGTCTTCTGGGTGGGCATGATAATCGCGCTCGGGGCCGCCTTCGTCGCTGCCTACCCGGTGAACCGCTACCTGCTGGGCAGGGGCAAAGGACATGCGCTGACGCACCAGTATCACCACGGCGCCAGCGCGCCGACGGGGGCGAGGCGGTACATCCCCGCTTTCAGTACCGCCACCCTTGTCGCCGCGATCACCGCATTCATGCTGGGTGGCTTGGTGGTGTCGCTCGCCGACCAGCTGACACGCCCTGACACCGAGTCTGGGCATTCAACATCGGCGATAGGCGCGACGGGGCATGATCTGACATGACGAGGCGCCGATGACCATGTTGGCGAATGCACAGTGTTCTGCTGCGGTTGCCCGCCTGCACTCGTCGGGTTCGATGCAACGAGCGTCCGGATCGACGCACCGTCGCTGGCGACGGCCCTATCGCGGCGCGGTAACGACTATGCGTCGAGTTCGTGGGCGCCGAACCGACGCGCGATCCGCTGCTACATTTGGCACCATTGTGAACAGCAACGTGGGCTTTCTCGGGACGCGAACCCGCGCATTGATTGCGCTGGTGCTGGCGTCTTGGGTCGTCGTTGTTGCCGCTGAGTGGGCGTTGCCAATAGGAGACCAGCCCTCTGCTCACGGGCCGCATGCCCTGTCTTCTGACCTTCTTCCCGACCATTCCGTGGTCATTGAGCATCCGCATATCAGCGATGGATCGGTGCCGCTACTGCCGGACACAGTCGCCGAGGGAGTGCTGCCGCGCACATCGACCATACTGATCGCGTTGGGGCTGATCGCCGCTTTGGCCGTCGCGGCTTCACTATGGAGTCAATCGACACTGGCTGTGGTGCGTGGTCCGCCACGGCCGCTAGCGACAGTTATTTCCGGTCGGGTGAGGCTCACCCGGCTGTGTATCGCACGCTGCTGATCCGGTGGCGCCAGACCACGCTGCCTCGCTGCGGCGGGGTCGGTGACCGCCGTCCCTTTCAGCTGCTGCGCGCCGGACGGCGCGCCGCTCGAAGCAGAAGCGATGTACTTCCATGAATCACGCCCTGTCCGTTCGCAACCTTGAACTTCACAACCCTCGACAGCGATGCCTCGGCCGTTATGACCGGCCCGGCACAATGGTCGGCCACACACCGGTGCTGCGCATCGCCGAGCCCTTCACCTCGCCCGGTCGAGGTTTCTGGGCCAAGCTCGAAGGCTTCAACCCCGGCGGGATGAAAGACCGCCCGGCGATGTACATGGTGGAACGAGCGCGCGCCACCGGTGCCCTGCGCCCCGATGGCCGGATCGTCGAATCAACAAGCGGAACACTGGGATTGGGCCTGGCACTGGCCGGAACCGTGCACCACCACCCCGTCACGCTCGTGACCGATCCTGGAATGGAACCGATCATTCAGCGGATGTTGACGGCCTACGGCGCCGAGGTCGACTTGGTGACCGAACCGCACCCCGAAGGCGGCTGGCAGCAGGCGCGACGGGACCGGGTGATGCAGATCCTCGCCACCGACGAATCCGCCTGGTATCCCGATCAGTACAACAACCCCGACAACGTCGACGCATACCGCGGGCTTGCTCTCGAGGTGCAGGCGCAACTCGGCCACATCGACTTACTGGTGTGCTCGGTCGGCACCGGGGGGCACTCGGCCGGCGTGGCTCGCGTGCTGCGGGAATTCAATCCCCACATGCAACTGATCGGTGTCGACACGGTGGGCTCCACGATCTTCGGTCAACCGGCAACCGCACGACTGATGCGCGGGCTGGGGTCGAGCATCTATCCACGCAACGTGGACTACGACGCCTTCACCGAAGTCCACTGGGTCGCCCCGGCCGAAGCCGTCTGGGCATGCCGCACGCTGGCCGCCACCCACTACGCCAGCGGCGGATGGAGCGTGGGCGCCGTTGCCCTGGTCGCCGGCTGGGCGGCGCAGACCCGCCCCGAAGACACAACGATCGCCGCGATCTTCCCGGACGGCCCGCAACGCTACTTCGACACCATCTACAACGACGACTACTGCCGCAAGCACAATCTCCATGACATAGCGCCGCCCGCTGAGCCGGCGCTCATCGATGACCCCACACAGCATGTGGTGGACTCCTGGACACGGTGCCCCAGGGTGGTAGATCCGGTCAAGGCACCGCGATGACGGGCTTCCTCACCGAATTCCGCAGTTTCGGATGGCCGAGCCGGCTGCTGATGATCAATCAGTTCGGCATCAACCTTGGCTTCTACATGTTGATGCCGTATCTGGCCGGCTACCTCGCCGGGCCGCTCGGGCTGGCCGCATGGGCCATCGGTCTGGTGCTGGGCGTGCGCAACTTCTCCCAGCAGGGCATGTTCATCATCGGCGGCACATTGGCCGATCGCATCGGATACAAGCCGCTCATCGTTGCCGGCTGCCTGCTGCGCACCGCGGGATTCGGGCTTCTGGTGATTGCCGATTCGCTGCCGGCAATGGTGATCGCTTCAGCAGCAACGGGTTTCGCCGGAGCATTGTTCAACCCAGCGGTGCGCGCCTATCTTGCCGCCGAGGCCGGCCCACGCCGGGTCGAAGCCTTCGCGTTGTTCAACATCTTCTACCAAGGAGGGATCCTCGCCGGTCCGCTCGTGGGACTGGCGCTGATGGCGCTCGACTTCCGCATCGCCGCCGCGGCCGCTGCGGGGGTTTTCGCAGCTTTGACCGTCGCGCAACTTTTCGCTCTGCCACAACGCAAGGCCTCTCCGACCGAACATGGCACGTCGGTGCTCGACGACTGGCGCACTGTACTGGCCAACCGCTCATTCCTGCTGTTCGCCGTGGCGATGATCGGCTCCTACGTGCTGTCCTTTCAGGTCTATCTGGCGCTGCCGCTGCACGCCAAGAACCTGGTGCCCAATGCTGAAACCGCCGTAGTGGCAGGCGTATTCGTCATCTCCGGCCTGATCGCCGTCGCTGGTCAGCTCAGGATCACCCGATGGTTCGCTAAGTGGTGGGGACCAGGACACTCACTGGTGATCGGTATGCTGGTCCTCGCGGCGTCATTCATACCCATGGCCGTGCTGCCCGATGATCGGCGTGCCGGCCAAATCGCCGCCATCAGTGCGCTTCTCGTCGGCGCTGCGGTGCTTGCCATCGGATCGGCTGCGGTGTTCCCGTTCGAAATGGACACCGTCGTCTCACTGGCCGGTGGCCGGCTCGTCGGCACACATTACGGCTTCTACAACACCATCGTCGGAATCGGCATCCTCGTCGGCAACCTCGCCACCGGAACGCTCATGCAAAAAGCTTCCGACGCCGGGATGCCCGAGCTGACGTGGATCGGATTGGTCGTCATCGGCCTGATCGCGGCGCTCACCCTGTACCGCCTAGACCGCGCCGGCCGGCTACAGGCACCAAAGTCCCTCGATGCAATGACTCCTGCGTAATAGTCTGCGCGGCTATCACGTTGATACCGGCCTGAACGTCGGGGTCTACCCGGTGGTAGCCCCGAGTGCTCGACCGTCATCAGATGCCGACCAATTCGCGGCCGTCGGCTTGCCAAGCGCGCATGCCCCCGCGAAGTTCGACGACATCGGTGTAGCCGAGATCGCGAAGCGTCTCCGCCGCGGTCGCACTCATTGGCCCAGACCGACAATAGATCGCCAACCCGGTGTCACGATTGGCTGGCAGCCAACCAGCCTGTGCGGTGATCTGATCGAACGGTATCGACAGGTCCGTGCCCGGGATGTCGCCCTCAAATGGCACATGGACGTTCACCGTCACCCGATCAGGCTCAGCGATCACCGCGGCGAACTCGCCGGGATCTACCAACCGGGCCGCACCCGAGGCCGGGGCCTGCGACGTCGGCGCTGCAGGTGCGGGCGGGGATGGGCCGTCCGATGCACACGCGGTTAGGGCAAGCGCGCCGACTGCTGCCAGAACTGCTGCAAGCAGCCGGGACGCCGACCCGGTCCTCACCGCACGTCGAAGCGAGGTTTGTGACCCCTCGACACGCCTGGGGCACACCGATTCACTCATGACATAAATATACCCCCTGGGGGTACTTGTGGAGAAGCGCTCATGGGGATATGGTCAACCCGCCCGATACCCCCATGGGGTATACAACGAAAGGTTTGAACGATGAAAACAATCTCGACAACCACCGACTGGCATCTGCGTGGTGACTGGTTCGACGTGTGTAGCTGCAAGCTGCCCTGCCCATGCACCTTCGCTCAAGAGCCCACCCACGGTGACTGCCTGTTCACCCTCGTATGGCATATCCGGGCAGGCCACTTCGGTCCGGTAGATCTGGGGGGACTCAACGTCGTTTCCCTCGGGGAGTTCACCGGCAACATGTGGGTCGGCGATCCCAACGCCATGATGAAGCTGATGTTCTACATTGATGCCGACGCCGACGCCGCCCAGCGTGAGGCCCTAGAGCGCATCTTTACCGGACAGGAAGGCGGCTGGCCAGCCGAATTCGCAAGCCTGATCGCGGATTTGCGCGGCATCGAGTACGCGCCGATTACCTTCGATGCAGCAGATGACCTGGCCTACTGGCGCGCCGAAATCCCCGGCAAGGTCGATGTCCGCGTCGCAGCGCTAACCGGACCCACCTCTGATCTCAACCGTCGCGTGACCACCGCCAACCCGCCGGGCGCCGAGGTCGGTCCCGGCCAGGTCGCCACGTGGGGGGTCGTCGAGCGCGATCACGCTGTCGGGTTCGAGTGGTCGCGCGACTATCAAGGCGCCTCCAGCAAGCACTTCCCGTTCGACTGGCGGCCGGACGGCAACGGAGCGGGCCAACAGGAATTCAGCAGCAGTGCGGCGGCGCCATGCACGTGTCATGCCTGAACCGTTCGGGCCTCGCGTGGGTCTCGCCCATTCGCCGACTCGCTCTTCGCGCCTCTCGCGCCCCATCGAGGCGCCACCATCCGAAATCAACACTCATCTACTATCCCAGTACGTAGTATTAAGCGAGCTGTCCGCGCCTGATTTTGTGCTGCTCGCCAATTCTCTTGAAAGGAGAGGTTGCTTGCGACTCCTAACAGTGCTCACCGCGACGCTCGCCGCCGCATTCGTCGCTGGAGCAATAGCGTTCGCTGCCCCAGCGGCCGCCACGAAGCATTGCCCCCATAAATTCGGTTCAGCGCAACAGATCGTCGATGCCGGGGGTGCGGTAGTCCAGGAGTGGACTGTGGCCGACCTTCAGAAGTCGGCGACTATCCTGCCGGGATATACCCCGCGGGGTCAGCTCTGGGAAAGCTCGGCGACAGTGCGCGCAGTCACCGGCACCGTTACACCCATCATCCCCAACCTGTACGCCGTTCCAATCGACGGTCAGCGGCACCCCGTCCTGTGGCAGATCGCAACCCCGGAAGGGCTGCCCGCCACCACACTGGCACAAGGCCAAAGCTCTACCGGCAAGGTCTATTTCGACATCGTGGGGGCAGATCCGATGGCTGTACTCTATGCCGACGGAAACGGCCGCCACTTAATGTGGTGCTGCGACCAAGCCATGCAGATGCCGATGTCGATGGACAAATGCCCGATGTGCGCCGCTATGGAAATGCCGTGCCCGCACTGTCGCGATCGGATGTAGCTGCTTTTGCTGTGCGGCTGGATCACTCACTCGCTGTGGTGGTGATCCTCCGCGGTTTTATCTGATAGTTCCGTCGCCGGAGCGGGGTGTTCGACCGGGGCCGGAGAATCGCTTTTCGGAGCCGCCTCCACCACGGGTATAGCGGCAGGAGTTGGAACACCGCTATGGCTGCCCGCATGGTCACTAGCCGACGGATGGTCGCTCTGCTCCGCCTCACTCGACCCGTGGTGGTCGAGCAGCACCCCTGACGCTGCCCCCAGCGTCGCTGCGATGGTAACGACGGCACTGGCGCCGCCCAGGATGATCGCGTTTCCGAATCGCGATATCGGATCGGCGCGTTCGACGCGATACCACCCCCAGCCGGCCCCCATGACGACATAACACTCAAGTAGGAGAGCGCAAAGACCTGCAGTATCAACCGCTTCTGACTGTCCCGAGTGCGGGCCAAAGGGTACGCCCGCGGTCCGCGACATCACCCAGAGCGCCGCCGCAGCGACATTGGCCAGGATGCCTGCGGCGAACACTGCCGGCATCGGGCGTCGCGACACCAGGAATGCCCACAACACTTGAAACATCGCGATGGAGGCGAAAAACACTCCGGATTGCGTCCACGCTTGCCAATGTGTGGGCATGACCGCGAAGTGAATTATCGCCGCGCCGAAGGATGAGATCGCCGCCAGGCGGATAGCCGGCCTGCCGTCAGTCTTCGTCCCTGCTCTCGAGGTCACTCGAGAATGATGGCACTGTGGGCCCAGTCGTTGGGGAAGAGACATCACTTCTCAATAGCAATGAGATGCCACTGTCACTGTCCTCGGGGGAGATGCGGTCGGACAGGCGTGTCTTGGCAAAGAGGCTTGTGCATTCGACCTCCGCGGTCTGCCGAATGAGCGGCGTTGACCGTTCTCAGAATCGTCCTGGTATCAATGCATCCACGGCAACATCGGCGGTTGTGATGACGGCCGAAGTGGCGCGGCGGTGCTAGTGGTTGTCGAGGAGAACGAGGGTATGAGCCAAGCCGCTGTCGACGAAATATGCGCGGCATGTGAAGGGAGTTTTGATTGTGCCTCCGAAGTCGTTCTTCGCGTCGACAACGCCCGAAACATTCCAAACTCGTATGCGGGAATGATCAACCCCTTTGAGAGGCTCGTCCAGTAGCGAAAAGAGATCGCGGCTGCCCGCGTCGAGCTGACTAAGCTCCGTTTGCACTTTTGTTAGCTGTGCAGTCGATGGTGATATCAATCGATTGAGAGTTTCGGTTTCGCAGCGCTTCTGTGCCTTTTCTCTTTCCGACTCATCACGGTCATCAGAACCACCGAGACCGAAAACAGTTGTCGTGACAGCGATTACGCCGACAATCAACGCGCAGCCGACCGCCGCGATCCACCACCACCGCCGTGCATTCTTGCCGGGACGGCCATCGTGTCCTTGCCTATGGCGGCTCATCATAGCGTCACGCGAATCGCACGAGCTGAGATGTCATTGCGAAACCGCCCGTATCCACTCTTGACGTAAAACGTTCTGTGGCTGTCGATAAATGCCGGCACCGCCAGTGTGATCGGCCGCTTCGTTTTGGCGCATGGCCACCTGGTCCCACATAGTCTCCAATCCTCCGTGGATCCGCGATGCTACTCGGCACTATTGCGTCCGCGCGGTGTCGGCACCCGTGCGTCTCGGCCAGCGGCGGCGAAAAATTCCGAGTGTTGTCGGCGTGCAGGCGCGAACCGGGCAATGCTGGCGTACCCGACATAAGGCGACATTTATCGGCTCGATCCGGCGGTGCCGAAGTCACATTAGAGTGACTGGATCTTCGAACAACAGGAGCGTGGGCGCGTGACCGACGACGAGGTGGACCCTGCCGACGCTAGCGATCATCTGCCTGAGGCGGCCGACGTTTTCGACGGACCCGAGGATCCTGAGCGGGCTGCGGACCGAGACCGAATCGCGGACGAACTGTTGGATCCTGGCAGCGGGCGGGCCAAACGGATCAACGTCGTCCTCGTGAGTTACGTCGCTGTACGGAGTGATTAGTCGCGGTGGTCGCGCTTTCGGTGAACGGTGCGTGATGAGGCTGCGGCGGCGAGCAGGGTTCGTAGTTCGGGATTGGACCAGTACTCGTACTGAGCGTCAGCAACGAGCTGAGCAGGCTGAAGAAGAATGCTGCCATCCGCGTTGTGCCGCAAAAGGAACCGGCTATTCGGGTGGCCTGGCAGAGTGATGCGTCCGCGGTGGTCTGTCTCAACGAACTCGGAGTCGGGCACTTCTGGATTGTAGGGGCCCCGCCAGCGGACCGATGACTTTCGTAAGTTGACCCGACGGGATCGGGTGTTATCGGTAGGTGGCGTAGCTGAAGTAAGCAGAGCGGCCGCTCTGCTTACCGCTCCAGGCAGTTTTCCGACCGCCCAGACATTTCGTGAGCGTAGCATTACGGCGTGAGTCCCCCGCTCAATGTAATGTCGGCCGCACTGAGGCTGGTTTATCCTCCAATTTCCAATCAGGAGGCCGAATGGGTGAAATCAGACAAGGCGGCGGAGTCGGTGCTGCGCCAAAGCGATTTCTACCTCATGGCTACCCGTCATGAGGTCAGATTTCACGGTTGCCGCGTGGAAGATTCTGGGAACGTGCATATTTTCATTGATGGTGGAGAAGGCCTTTACGATGAAGTTATCCTCGAACCATTCGTCATTGCCAAGAGCTTCGAAGGCTTCGATCCGGAAGAATTAGTTGTTGACCTAGGGCCCAAGATTATCAAATTCTACGTTGAAGGTGACGTGGACATCGACGAAAACACCGAACCCCTTGAGTGGTTCTCCACCGAAAAGCTGATATTTGATCGCAGCCGAAACCTTCCTGGCATACACGCATTCGAGCGGTATCGAGAGTTCGCAACCTACAATTTACTTTACGTCGGTATCGCGAAGGCTTCGGACACGTTTGACCGGCTTTTCGAAGGCGCGCATCATGCGCGCCAAAAGATATTATCGAATGAGCATCCGCATAGAATCGGCGCTAGAGTCAGCGACGAGCTCATTCTTTTTCCGTTTGAGCTGGTACCAACCGTAATTCGCGAGGTCGGCACCGCCCCCGCTTTTGAGGGAGGCCAAGTCTCGAGGCATCACCATAAGGTGATAGTCGCAGACGCAGAGAAAGCGTTCATTCATTTGTTAAAACCAGAGTACAACGTAACTCAGTACGCAGACTACCCGCGCAGCTCTGATGGCCTATACGGCGCCAGCTATCAGAGTTACGGATTCTATGTGGAAGAAAACTTGATATTCGTAACGAAGAATCAAATCCTACATGGGCACTTAGATCATCGGCGGGCAGACGTGCTGGAGATCGCCGGCGACATCGTCCGATTGCGTAAGAGTACTGGCACGCACTCGCAGAACGATCTATGCCGTTGACGGTGTGCGTGACGGTCGCTCCCGCTGCAGCAGTAACCGGACACTTCATCGAACAGGTCCAATCGAGGGGGCTGGATGCGAGAATGAGACGGGGGGAACTTCCATTGAACCTTTACTTGGCCGTTGGTGTCTCACGACTGATACAGCTACCCGCAGATGTACGTATGCGAGCTTTGTCATGAAGGTTTCCTCTCTGCGCATCGGCAACTTTCGCGGTATTGAGTCCGGTGAGATTGCCTTCACGCCGCACACTCTGCTCGTCGGGGGGAATAACGTTGGCAAATCGACTGTGTGCGAAGCCCTGGACCTTGTACTGGGCCCCGAGCGCTTGTTCCGTCGGCCCGTCATCGATGAGCATGATTTCCACTGCGGCCAGTACGTCGATCCGGAAGGCACGCCCATCGAAATGCGGATCGATGTCGTGCTCACCGACTTGAGCGCAGAAGAGGCACGCAGGTTCGGCGATCAGCATCTGCGCCTCTGGGACTACAGAACTCGCCGGTTCATCGATGATGAACCCGGTGGAGCGGCCCGTGCAAACGACGAAGGGGTGGGGTGGGGTCTTCCTGTTTGCTTCATCGGCCGCTACGACAAGGAAGAAGACGACTTCATTGGTGACACGTTCTTCGCTCATCCCGAGGTGGTTGCGGATGACACCGACTCGGAGCGGCTTTCGGCATTGGGTGGAGGGCTATCCTCGTTTCGTCGTCACCATAAGCGGCTGGCCGGGTACGTATACCTACGTGCGTTACGTACGGGTACGCGTGCGCTAAGTTTGCAGCGCGGTTCGCTCCTCGACACGATCCTGCACCTTGGCGGTGAAGGGTCGGCGGAAATGTGGCAGGAAACTCTTGATCACCTGTCGTCACTTGAGCCCGCCATCGGGGACATCCCGCAACTGCAAGCGGTCCGCGAAAGTCTGCGGGAACGTCTGGGGCGCTTCGTAAATCTTGCCGCTGGACAGGACTCAACGGCCTTCTTTGCGTCTGACCTGACGCGGCAACATTTGCGGGAGGTTGTACGGCTGTTTATTGCTACGCAGCCGAGCAATCATCCCGTGCCTTACCTGCGCCAGGGCACCGGGTCCATCAACCTGCTCGTCTTCGCGCTCTTAACGATCATCGCCGACCTGAAGGACACGCACTCGGTGATTTTTGCGATGGAGGAGCCTGAGATCGCGCTGCCGCCGCATACACAGCGTCGCGTCACCCGTTACGTCCTGCAACAGATGGGCCAATCGATCGTCACATCGCACTCGGGGCCCGTGATCGAACAGTTCGGTCCTGAAAGCATTGTGATGGTGCATCGCGACGGGGCGAAGCTCATTGGCGCGCCGATCAATCTCGAGAAGATCAAACCCAAGACATACTCGACCAACCGGCGCCAATTCGCGGAAAGCATTCTGGCCCGTGGCGTGCTTGTCGTCGAGGGGTCGACCGAAGCAGTCGTCTTCCCGGCCGTATCAACTGTGCTTGAGCGGGTACGCCCCGGCTATACCCATTTGGACTTCTCGGGTGTATCGATCTTTACCTGCAATGGCGACGGGGATGTCGATCGGTACGGCCCGATATTCAAAGCGCTCGGGAAGAATGTCTACGGCGCTTGCGACAAGCCGAGCGGGCCAACTCCCACCGACGCATTGGCCAATCGTGCGCAGTTTGATCACTTCTGGGAATCCTCCGAGAAGGGAATCGAGCTTGTGCTTACGAAAGGTATTCCATCAGACATCCTTCGAAATTTCCTCGCCGACGTATCGACGAGAGCGGACTATCCCTCATCTCATCCCTACAGTCCCGGTATCCCCGATGAGGACGTGCCCGCTCTGGCGGGCAAAGTCTTGAAGGCACGAAAAGGCGAGGCGTACGCCTACGCAGCTGTTCTGATAGGCCACTGCAAGACCGAAGCGGACCTGCCCAGTGATTTGGTCGATGTACTGGTCGCAATCGACATTCACATGGCGGCCCAGCCCGAGGTGGTGCCGGAGGAGCAGGGTGCGAATGAGCCCGATGAAGTATGACGTTTGATCTCAGTGACGTAGCCCGCGCCGCCATCGAGCACGACGGACGCGTCATGGTCTATGGGGGACCCGGGTCCGGAAAGACAACGCTGTCTTTGCTGAAGGCGAAGCGGATCATCCCGTTGTTGGCGACTGCGCAAGAGATCCTGTTTCTCAGCTTCTCCCGTGCCGCCGTACGTCAGGTCATGATGCGGTGTCGAGATGTACTGACTAGCGAAGAGCGGCAGTGGATTTCGGTGCAGACATATCACGCCTTTTGTCTCGATCTTCTCCGCGGGCACGGTCGACTTCTGACTGGCCGGCCAACGCGAATACTATTTCCCGACCGGGAGAAGGTTGCAAAGGCCGGCTTTGATGGAGATTGGAGTCGAGAGCGCGAGCGCCTCGCCAAGGACGAGGGGCTATTCGCTTTCGACTGTTTTGCCGATGGAGCCTCACGTCTTATAAATGACGTTGGCAAGGTCGCCGAGCTCGTGGCGGACAGATATCCCACCATCATTTTCGACGAGTTCCAAGACACAACCGACGCGCAGTGGACTCTCGTGCAGGGTCTCGCCGTTCGAAGTAACGTCGTCATCCTCGCTGATCCTGATCAGCGAATCTTTGAGTACGACGACAACATCGATCCTCATCGGTTGGACCAGGTCAAAGAAGCGCTTGCTCCCGCAGTCTTCGACCTCGGTGGGGACAATCATCGAAGTCCCGACGCCGGCATTCTAGATTTTGCTGACGCGGTGCTCCATAACCGGCGCCTCCCGGACACTGCCGATGTCCAAGTGCTGACCGTATGGCAGTCAGCGCTTGAATCGACGACGCATGCGGCAGTCGGTTGGCTCTTCTCGAAGCTCCGCAAGCAAGGAATTCCAAGCCCGAGCGTCGCGGTGCTGTGCCGCGCTAACGGCCTTGTTGCTGATGTATCGCAGTGGCTTTCAACTTCGAGGACGTACAACGGAAGCATGCTGAAACCCATTCGGCACGACGTCCTTTGGGATGTAGAACTGTCCGCAGCGGCAGCGCAGGTCGTTGCGTCTGTTTTGGAGTGGCCTCTGCGGCAACACGACGAAGGCGTCGTTAACACGCTGCGGTTGATTGCACGATACTTTGAAGTGAAGAGCGCGATTAGCAATAGTCCGATCGCGAGCGCCCTCGCATCTAGAGATAGCTACTTAGCTAATGCCGCAACCCTTCTCGACGGCGGAAAGTTACGTTTACGAGCGGCCAAACACTTATACGAGCGCAATGCGAGTGGCATCGTCTTTGTGGGCAATCCTGTCGTCGATTGGCGAACGGCCAGAGATGTGCTGGTAGGTCCGCCAGCACTCCGGGAGATAGTGCAGGCGGCTCGATTCATCCGAATGTTCGGAGCCACCGACGAAATCGGCGGACGTCTTTCGGAACAATGGGATCAGACTGGTAGCTATGGCGATGCGGCAGGTCTTGTTCGTCGAGCCCTTGACCAAGGCCGACTTGCGACTGAATTCCGCGACCCGCAGGGCTGCATTCTCATGAACATACACAAATCGAAGGGCAAGGAGTTCGACGGTGTCGCAATCGTCGAGAAGCCCTATACGGGAGTATTTTTCAGTGACCGGGAGGATCCTCCGCACCTAGCAAGTCGAAGGTTGCTTCGCGTCGCCCTCACTCGCGCCCGTCATCAAGTAGTCTTCGTGCGGCCCAACTCCGCAGCCCCTTTAGTCAATCCATAATCGGGGCAGGAGCGGCGGACGGCAGCCCCGTGTCATCGCTTGAGAGTGGTGAATCCTCCGGTACGCCAGTGACGAAACGTCACGCCTGTCCCAACTGCGGCGTGGGCTCTGCGGAATGCGGCAGCAACCCCAAGCCCGGACAAAAGGTGATTGGCAAAGAAGCTCTGGCCGAATAGCGACGCGGCCGCAGAGTGCACAAGCTGAAAGGGAGCGATGTAATCGGTGCAAACGCTGCTGGCGCTGAAGGGACTCGCGAACGCCGCGCGCCCGGTGAGGCAAGTCAGCGATATGACCACCTTCGGTGGGCTTTTCGGCGCCGCGCCTGCAAGCATGGTCCCGAATCGATCGCCACCGACTGGCGCATCGAGATCCAAGAAGTTCAGACTGTCGGCGTTGCCGTGACCTATCAAGACTATGTGGCTGGTCCTCGGTGCAAGTTCTGCCCACACCGCGCAGATTTCAGTAGAGGTTCGTACCTCACGTAGGACTACTGCATCAGGTTCGAGGAGTAGCCGCAGGTAGTGCATCATTGATTTCGCCAATGGGTCTAGCGCGTTCAGCTCGGTCTTGAAGTCTCCGATTCGGATGACACCGATTCCGAGGTTCTTGCGATGCACCAACCTCGATGCGACCTCGATGTCGTTGCCATGCTCGTCCTGAAGGTTGATGCGTACAGAGCGAGCTTTTTGCTCCAGCACCTTTGCTCGGCGTAGCGCGAAGTTCTGTGCCGCGGGATTAGGTAGAAGGCGTGAGGGTACGAAGACCTGCTCGTTGACCTTGAACTTCGTAGTCATTCGCAGCCCGCACCTTTCGTACGGCGAAAGATCGGTTGACTGTTGACCGATCCTGCGTGCATGTCCACAAGACTGCCATCCGCATCCGGCAGTCAGCGCCTACTTGACCGGCATGTTCTCAAAGTAGCCAGTTGTGTAGGCAAATCGACCTACGGGCTAACTGAGCGTCTACGACCTGTGGTCCACATTGCGGGCTGAATGTCGAAGCGCCGCTCGGTAACATCACAGCAATGATGGATCAAGAGGTCGATGAGAACGGCTTCTCCTTCTTTGAGTACGAGCACTACCCGCCGATTGGCGGTCGGGGAGGCGAGCAGTATGAAGTCTTCGTGACCCGCTATTACGACCGTACGAAAGGTGATGGGTCGGACCGGTTACACGACAACATCATCGACGGGCCGTTTAAAGCCAGAGGGAAGACCCTGCAAGAGGCGTGGGAGAAGTCTGCAGATCTTGCGCGTCAGTGGGCAAAGGACCAGCCCGTGGAACGTAGCTAGGCTACTTTGTCCTCGAGGTAAGGCGGCGTGGAGTCAGCGCAGGGGTACAAGTTCGCGAGCAGCGAACTCGGCGCGCAAATTGGCAACCGGAAGTACAGGCACTAGGCGCACTTCGCGACTCCGCCGGAGGACGAGATTCACGAAGCAAGACTGGACACAGGGAGAGCCAGTCGGCAACTGGTGCGCCCGCCTCCGGAAGGGGTGAGAGCGTCACACACTCTGACCTGGCGTTTGCAACGAAGATTAACAAGCTCTTGCGACACGCCCGAGTTTTGTCAAAGTAGGCAGGCGAGTCCTGTCAATCTTCGTTGCATCTCTACACTTGTGTGACTTCTCACGCGTCGTGACCAAATCCCGTCCGGAATGACCAACTGCTGACGACCAAGCGTGAAAGAGGTTCGCGGTTCAATACGTCGTCCGGACATGTGGGGCCAACCCCACAACGGGGTTGGGGGCTAGCACTGCTTGGGGCGTTGTGCCAGCAGGGCTGACAGATTGGTCGTGCTCGCCGAAAGATAGTTGGCGTCAGAGGAGATCGAATCTGGAGGATACCCAGTGCTCGGACGTGACTTTCAAGCGGTGTTGTCGTCTGCCATGAGGATGGGACCAGTGTGACCTGATTTTTGCCAGGGTGATGGGACCACCTGGATTGCCAGTTATGGGACCACCGGCGCGTCGCGTCGGTGGTCTTTTCATTTGTTCGTTCGATCGCCGTGACGGCTCAAGGTCACGGAGGTCGGCGGGCATGGCTTTTCGGGAGGTCAGTGTGAATGAGATCAGGGAAGTGCTGCGGGTGTGGCTGGGGGTGGTGGGACTGCCGGCGCCGGGGTACCGCAGCATTGCCGCGCATTGCGGCCTGGACCGCAAGACGGTGCGCCGCTACGTCGAGGCCGCCCAGGCGGCGGGTTTGCGTCGCGACGACGACGTCAGCGCGGTCGATGATGCGTTGATCGGGATGGTTGCCGAGGCGGTGCGTCCGGTGCGCCCCGATGGCCACGGGGCGGCGTGGGAGCAGCTGGTGGGCTTCGAAGATCAGATCACCGCCTGGGTGGCCGGCACCGGTGAGCATCGGCCGTTGACGGTCACGAAGATCCACACCCTGTTGGCCCGGCAGGGGTGTGTGGTGCCGTATCGGACGTTGCACCGATTCGCCAGCCAGCGTTGCGGTTTCGGCCGCAAAGACCTCACGGTGCGGGTCGCTGATGGCGATCCCGGAGTGGAGTGCCAGGTCGACTTCGGCTACCTGGGGATGCTCACCGACGCTGCTGACGGGCGCCGCCGCAAGGTGCACGCGCTGATCTTCACCGCGGTGTACTCCCGGCACATGTTCGTGTGGTTGTCGTACTCGCAGACCCTGGCCGCGGTGATCGCAGGCTGCGAGGCGGCCTGGGAGTTCTTCGGCGGGGTGTTCGCCGTGCTGATCCCCGACAATCTCAAGCCGGTGATCGCCGACGCGGACGCGGTCAACCCGCAGTTCAGCCAGGGCTGGCTGGATTACGCCGGGCATAGCGGGTTTCTGACCGACCCCGCCAGGGTGGCCTCGCCGAAAGACAAGCCACGGGTGGAACGCGCCGTGCAGTACGTGCGGCGAAACTTCTGGGACGGAGAAACATTCACCAGTCTGCAGCAGGCGCAGGACGCCGCCACAGCGTGGTGTCGTGACACTGCGGGCACCCGCACCCACGGCACCACCTGCGCACGCCCGCTGGAGGTGTTCACCGACGAAGAGCAGCCCCGGCTGTTGGCGGTGCCGCAGGTCTATGACGTGCCGGTGTTCAAGAGGGTCAAGGTCCACCGCGACTTCCACGCCGAGGTCGCCAAGGCCCTGTATTCGCTGCCCGAATGCTGGATCGGTCAGTACCTGGACGTGCGCGCCGACACCGAGCTGGTGAAGTTCTATCGCCGCGGCGTGCTGGTCAAGGTCCATCCCCGCCAACCGGCCGGTGGGCGCAGCACCGACCCCGCTGATCTGCCCGAACACAAGACCGGCTACGCGCTGCGTGATGTGGCGGCGTTGATCGCCACCTGCGCCTCCCACGGCCCCAACGTCGGGATCTACGCCGAACGCATCCTCGATGACCGGCTGCCCTGGACGAAGATGCGTACCGTCTACCGGCTGCTGGGTCTGGTGCGCCGCTACGGCGCCGACCGGGTCGAACAGGCCTGTTCATTGTCGCTGGATCTCGATGTCGTCTCGGTGAACAAGATCGCCTCCATGCTGGAGCGCGCCACCGAGACCAGCTCCCCGGCCCTGCCGAAAGCGGTCGGTCACACCGCGACCCGCTTCGCCCGTGATCCTTCCGAATTCAACTCCACCCCAACATCATTGACCATCTTTTCCGAGGAGAACCGCTGACATGACTACCACCGCCCGTGGAGCTACCGACCCGATCGGCGCTGATCTGCTCCGACTGCTCAAAGCCCTCAAGCTCGGTGCACTGGCTGACACCCTGCCCGAACGCGCCGCCTTGGCCCGACAACACAAACTCAGCCACATCGGCTTCCTGGAAACACTGCTGGCTGACGAGGTCTCCCGACGCGAATCCCGCTCCGCGGCACTACGAGCGGCCAAAGCCGGACTCGATCCGAGCATGCGGTTTGACACCTGGACCGCCCACGACGACCTGCGCTATGACCGCACCCTGCTCGGTGATCTCACCTCGCTACGGTTCCTCGATGCCGGCCAGTCCGCGATCGTCCTCGGGCCCGTCGGCGTCGGCAAGACCCATCTGGCAACAGCATTGGGCCACATGGCTATTCGCCGCCGCCACACCGTCGTTTTCGGCCGCGCCGACAAACTGTTCACCCGGCTACGCGCCGCCCGCCTGGACCACACCGTCGACGCAGAGATCCGCCGACTGGCCGCCGTCGACGTTCTGATCATCGACGACTTCGCGCTACGCCCCCTCGACGCCACCGAAACCAGCGACTTCTACGAAATCGTCGTCGAGCGCCACCGCGCCAAGACCACCATCATGACGTCGAACCGCGAGCCCGCCGAATGGCTGACCATGACCGCCGACACCCTGCTGGCCCAATCAGCCATCGACCGACTGACCTCCGCCGCGCACACCCTGGTCATCGAAGGACCGTCCTACCGCCAACGAACCCGCCCTCAGCTTGACCCAGACCCCGCCGACAAGCATCCTCAATAACGCGCCACGGTGGTCCCATCCCCCTGGCAATCAGGTGGTCCCATCACCCTGGCAAGCGACAGGTGTCGACGTCTGTTGCCCGAACACAGTCGATACGACCGCCCGCCCACCAAGTACCGCTATTGCGGGCGAGACTTCGGCATTCGTCGGCGACGAGCAGTCGGAGTGACCGGGCGACTTCGGGGACAACCCATAATTAACGGAGGCAAATCATGTCTGTATGGCTCATCACAGGCGCATCACGTGGACTGGGGCGTGAAATCGCCACGGCTGCTTTATCGGCGGGGCACACCGTGATCGCGGGGTCGCGCGATGTCGGGGCCGGCGCCGCAGCGTTGCCTGCCCACCCTGCCATGACCGTCGTTGAACTCGACGTCACTGCCCCCACCCAGGTTTGCGCCGCGGTCGAGCACGGTATCGCCAGGTATGGCGCGATCGATGTGCTTGTCAACAACGCCGGGTACAGCATCCTCGGCGCGGTCGAGGAGCTCAGCGACGCTGAGACGCTAGCGATGTTCGACACGAACGTCTTTGGCGTGCACAGGATGATCCGCGCTGTGTTGCCCCACATGCGGCGCAAGAACAGCGGACGCATACTGAATATCGGATCGGTCGGCGGCTTCGCCGCGGTAGCCTCATCCGGTCTCTACGGTGCCACCAAGTTCGCAGTTGAGGCCATCACCGAGGCGCTGGATCTCGAACTCAAGGGTACCGGCGTTTCGGCGACCGTGATCGAGCCCGGCGCCTTCCGTACCGACTTCCTATCCCCGCGCAGCGTCCGCTTCGCAAACGTCGTGATCGACGACTACGCAGCGACCGCAGGCGCTGCACGCCAGGCCTTTTCAAGCTACGACGGCGGTCAACGGGGAGATCCAGTCAAGGCCGCGGCGGCGATCCTCACGATAGCCGGTGCCGAACCAGCCCCGCTGCGCGTGCAACTTGGCGCGGATTGCATCGCGCGGGTGGAGCGCAAACTGCTCGACGTCAGCGAAGAGATGGGGCGCTGGCGAGCCCTGGCGGAATCCACCGACTTCAGCGATGTGCTGATCAACGAGTAGCGAACTACCCGCGCCAGCCCGTACCGACTGACTGGTATACAGCCATCCCCCTTCAAATCAAGGAGCTTTCCCATCATGACCACCGTCTACTTCAGCAAGGTCCTGCGCGCACCGTTGCCACGGGTGTGGGAAGTCGTCAGCGACTTCGGCTCGTTGCCGATGTGGTTCCCGTTCGTCACGGCCAGCGATCTGGTGCCCGCTGGGGCGCCGCGCCAGGTCGGAGCGGTCCGCACCAACCAGATTGACGACGGCACCGCAGTAGTCGAGAAGCTGACTGAGTTGTCCGACCGGGACCATCGAATCAGCTACGACGTCATCGGCGGCGACGCTCCAGTGCGCAACTACAGTGCCACTCTCACTGTCTATGAAGTTTCCGACACCGCAACCTGTTTCGTCACCTGGATCGCCTCTTTCGACGCAGCCGGCGACGCCGAGTCCGTAGCAGAGTGGGTGCGCAACGGCATCTTTCGAGACTGTCTCGCGGCGCTGGAGAAGACCCTGTTGCCGACTGCGGCAGCGAGCTGACTGTCCGGTGTCCCGCCGCCGTCCGCTCACCGCAGTACTCGTCTGCATAACTCGTTTCACCTCGCCATGCCGACCCGTCTGACTGTCCTGTTCGCGATCGCCGGTGGCGTCGCGGTCGGCAATCTCTACTACAGTCAGCCGCTGTTGCACCTCATCGGCACCGACCTCCACGTCGATACCGCCCACGCCGGGCTGTTGGTGACTGGAACCCAAATCGGCTACGCCCTTGGTGTTCTCCTTCTGGTACCTCTCGGCGACAGCCACAATCGGCGCGCCCTGATCCCCGCTCTCATGACGCTGTCCGCGGGCGCCCTCGTTGCGTCCGCGGTGGCGCCCACCCTGGTCAGCCTGGCGGCGGCTAGCGTCATGCTGGGGCTGACGACGGTCTCGGGCCAACTGCTCACCCCACTGGCCGGCGACCTCGCCGAGGACCGCGACCGCGGTCGCGTCGTCGGGATCGTCGTGTCGGGGTTGATCACCGGGATCCTGGTTTCCCGCATAGCCAGCGGTGTCATTGCCAGCGCCTGGGGATGGCGTTCGGTGTTCGTCATCGCCGCAGTTCTTACCGCCATACTGGCGGCGGTGTTGTATGTGCAGATCCCGTCCCTGAACCCCAAGACCAGAATTCGCTATCCCACCCTGCTGAAGTCGGTCGTCACTCTACTGGTGTCCGAACCCAAGCTTCGCGTCACCGCGGTTTTGGGCGCTACGGGATTTGCCGCGTTCACGATGTTCTGGACTGCGCTGACACTTCTGCTCAGCAGCGAACCCTACGGATTCTCCGCCTGGCAGGTCGGTCTCTTCGGCATCGCTGGTCTTGTGGGTGCGCTGGCCGCCCAAGGCGCGGGCCGGCTTCACGATCGCGGTCACAACGTCGCCGCCACCGGCTGCTGTTGGGTCATCGCGGCCGTCGCATGGGTGGCAACCGCGTTCGAACGGGATGTGCTTGCAGTCATGATCTGCGCGACTATCGTGTTCGACATCGCGATCCAGGGCCTCAACATTCTCAATCAGTCACGTGTCTTCGCCCTTTCAGCCGCGGCTCGCAGCCGAATCAACACCGCGTACGTGACGTCCAATTTCGTCGGAGGCGCGCTGGGCTCGCTGGCCGCCGCCATTCTGTGGAATGCCGGTGGATGGACAGCCGTCGCGATAGCCGGAGCAGCGCTCTGCGCTTGTGGGTGGGCGGTGTGGCTAACTACCCGACGCGGTGCCCTCGCCGACTAAACCCGAGGCTGCCGCTGCCTCAAAAACCGTCGCAGCAACAAGATACCGGGATGTTCGTGCTCACTCACGGGACTGGGGTTCATGGCGGCGCCTCCTTGGTCAGGCCGTGGGATTCACACCGCGTGCCGCGGATCGTTGAATGCATCGGGATTGCGTGTCACGAACTGCTCAACGGACATCGGTTTGGTCCCGGTGAGGGTTTCGACTGCATCTGTGGCCCCGGCAAATAGGCCGGCGCGGTAGTCCACGACGACATTGCTCAGATGCTGGGCCAGATAGGCCGGGCTGTTGAGCATGTGCAGTGCGGTGACCCAGGCGTCTCCGGCGACGGACTCGAAATGCACGGGCCGCGACATTGCTCGTGCTAGGGCCTCGGCGATGTCGTCGTGATTCATGTCGACAGGTCCGGTCATGGAGTAGGTCGCGCCAGCGTGCGGATGTGGGTTCTGCAGTACCGCTACCGCGGCCCGTGCCAGATCTTGGCTGGCCAGCGGGGCGTGACGGCCGTGTCCCATCGGCAGGCGCAGCACGCCACCGCGGCGGGTGTAGACCCCGAAGGTAGTCAGCCATTCGGCGAACAGCGTGGCCCGCAGGTGGGTGACTGACAGCGGACTCCAGTTCAGCACCTGTTCGGCCAGCCAGTGGGCCCTGGCTGCTGCGCTGCCGGCGTCGCGGCGGACCGCGAGTTGTGACACATTGACCACCTCGGTGACGCCAACGTGGGCGGCGGCTTCGGCGAAGATGGCGGTGGCCTCCACCAGACCCGGCTGCAGCGGGTACACCCACAGCGCCCGCGTAGCGCCGTCCATCGCCGCGGTGAGCGCGTCGACGTCGAACAGGTCTGCTCTCACCACGGTCGCGCCGGCGGCGCTCAGCGCCGCCGAGCGGGCATCGGTGCGGTGCACGATCGCGGTGACGCTGCACCCCCAGCCTAACAGGATACGTACCGCGTGGCCGCCCACCCTGCCGGTTGCGCCGGTCACCAGATAGGACGGGTGCAAGAGCTGCACTGGAGTGCCCTACCCCGCTGCCACGGTGGTGGACTCGTCGGCCGGCGCCCACTCGGCGCGGTGTGAGGCGAGGAAGTCTCGCATCGTCACCGGCGCACGACCGAGCACGGCCTGCAGGGCGTCCCAGTCCGCGGGGAATGCCGGCGCGCCCGCCGATACTGCGTGCCCGATCGATGAGATGTGCTGCGCCATGGCCGGATTGACCACATGCGCGCCGTCGGTTTGGGACAGGTCGATCAGCTCCTGACGCCAGTGTTCTTGGGTGACCGGCTCGAAGGTGATCGGGGTCCCGGCGATCTCGGACATCATCGCCGCAATGGCGGTGTGACTGTAGGCCTGCGAGCCGCGCGGGTACACCACCGCTGTCTCGAACCGTTCTGGATGCAGCAGCGCTGCCACGCCGAGTTCGGCGGCATCGCGTCCACTGATCCACGGCATCGCCACGTCGCTGAACGAGTTGCGGAAGGCGTGTTCACGGCGAATCGACTGCGAATGCAACACCAGAAGGTTTTCGTGAAACAGTGCCGCCACCCGCAGGACCAGCAACTCCAGGCCGGCCCACTCCATCACCTGCTCAGCCAGCCACTGCGCTTTGCCCAAATCGCTGGGATGGTCGGGTTGCGCGGGCCCCATGGACATCACCACTGTGCGCGGCCTGCGACCTACCTCGCGCACCGCCGCGGCGTAGGTCGCTGCGGCGGTCACCACACCGGCAGCGATGGGGTAGGTGAAGTAGGCGAGGTCCACCTCCTGCAACGCGGCGGCCAGGCTAGCGCGGTCGAACAGATCACCGACGACCACCTCGGCGCCGAGTGCTTCCAGCTTCTCGGTGCGCTCACTGCGAGTGCGTGCCAGGACCCGGACAGCGCGGCCCTCCGCCCGCAACCGCCCCACCAGATATTCACCGGTGTTGCCGTGACGGCCCGTGGCGCCGATCACCAGGATGGGGTTCGTCGGATCCGAAGTCATTGTTCTCCATACAGTCAGCGCGCTAGCAGTGGAGCGCAGTGGATTGACGCACCTGTGGTGCGCCACGATGGACAGCCCAGCGCAGAGCAAGTCTCGGCGCGGTGCATCTGTCACCGGTGACGGTACCTACCTCCCCACCAGCCAGATGTAAACCGATCGGTGTGATTAGATGGTCGGCATGACGACGACTCGCCCCACGACCCTCCTCGGAGACGCTCTCGATGCCCACGGTGGCCTCACTCGGTGGAACGGCCTGCGCAACGTCGAAGCATCACTGGTGAGCGGCGGTCTGCTCTACGACCTCAAAGGCCAACCCAGCGACCGCGCCGCCCGACAGATCCGCGTGACGCTGCGGGAGGTTTACACAGCGTTGCGCCCTTTCGGCGCTCGCGACCAGAGCATGGTGTACACCTGCGCACGCACGGTGATCGAGAAGACCGACGGCACCGTCGTCGCCGACGTCGCCACCGACGACGTGCGACGCAGCTTCGCCGGGCATACCCTCACCACAGCCTGGAATCCGTTGCAGCGCGCCTTTTTCAGTGGCTACGCCCTGTGGACCTACCTGAACAGCCCGTTCCTGTTGGCCCGCCCGGATGTGGAGCTCTACCCCGTGCCTGCCGTCGAACATCACGGCGAGGCGCTACCGGGTATCGGCGTCGTCTTTCCACCCAGCGTGCCCACTCACAGCCGCCATCAGCGGTTCTACTTCGGGCCTGACCGGCTGCTGCGCCGCCACGATTACCGGGTTGACATCGCCGGCGCGTTCCCCGCCAGCCAGTATCTCGGCGACTACACCACCGCCGCGGGCCTGGCGGTGCCGACCACGCGCCGGGCCTACCGCGCCACCGACGACGGCCAGACCGTGTGGGAGGAACTGATGGTGGACATGGCATTCAGCGATATCGCGTTCACGGCGTGACGCTTCCACCACGACGCACCATCAACGCCGCGCAGAAAGCCGCCATTTCACCGGACGTCGTGATATCACCCACCGTCGACGTCGTTGACCTCAAGTACACCGCTCGGTATGGTTGGCATCATGAGCACACCACCGGTGGTCACGCGCAAAGGCCGCGGCGCGCGGGAGCGCATCACCACCGCCGCCGCCACACTGTTCTACCGACACGGCATCCACGCCACCGGTATCGAAGCACTGATCCAGGAGGCACAGGTCTCCAAACGCACCTTCTATCAACACTTCACAAGCAAGAACGAACTCGTCGAGCACTATCTGCGTGGCATCGATGAAACCGGCGGGTCGCCCATGGAACGACGACTCGATATCGACGGACTCGCGCCACGCGAGCGGCTCCTGGCCATCTTCGACACCAAGACCACCGCCCGGTTCCGCGGCTGCCCGTTCCACAATGCCGTCGTCGAATCCGCCGGAGAACTCTCCGGCGCCGAAAACATTGTCCGCGCCCACAAGCAGGACTTCGCCGACCGGCTGACTGCCGTGGCGACCGCCGCCGGCGCCAACGACCCCTGGCTGCTCGCCCAGCAGATCCTCGTGCTTTTCGAAGGCGCCACCGCGTTGGCCACCACACTGAACGACACCGCACCGATGGTTCACGCCCGGGCAGCAGCGGCCCAGCTGATCGACACCGCGTGTAGCCACACATCTGTCCCTGAAACCGGAACTGCAACAACGACTTAAAAGGCTTCACGCCCGCACCCGCCCAGCAGGGGCGACGTCCTCCCCTGCCCTGAAGAACGAAGCCACCATGAGCACCGAAACAACACACCCGCCGACACGACCACACCCGATGATCACCGTCAGTCGCTGGCACGTCGGGTCGCCGAGCTGCGTCGCACCGACGCGCAATTCCGGGCCGCGCAACCCGACCCCGGCGTGCTCGCCGCCGCGGCGTTGCCCGGACTCCGGTTGGCCGAGATCCTCGACACCCTGATGCGCGGATACTCCGAGCGCCCACTGCTGGGATTTCGTAGCCGGACTGACCACCCCACCTCACAGATCACCGCCGGCGGTGCGCACTTCGACACGGTGACGCGGCAACAGTTCTGGGTCCATGTTCAGGCGGTGTCGGCCGCCCTGAGCATCGCCGTCGCCGAACCGGTCGCCCCCGGCGAGTTCATGGCCATCATCGGCTTCTCCAGCCCCGACTACCTCACCCTCGACATGGCGTGCGCCTACCTGGGACTGGTCTCAGTGCCGTTGCAGCACAACGCCCCCGCTACCACGCTGGCCCCGATCATCGCCGAAACCGCGCCCACCGTGCTGGCCGCCAGCGCCGACTACCTCGACCTGGCACTGCACGTCGCTTCCGGACACGACGCATTACGTCACCTGGTGGTCTTCGACTATCAACCCGGGTTGCCACGCCACCGTCAAGCCCTCGAACAAGCCCGGCGGCAGCTGAGCCCGCGCGGCGTGCACGTCCACACCCTCGACACCCTCCTCGCCGACGGTGCCACCCACACCCCACCACCGCTCTACACCGACGGCACCCCCGACCGGCTGGCCATGATCCTCTACACCTCCGGCTCTACCGGCACCCCCAAAGGCGCCATGTTCACCGAGGACATGCTCTGCCGCATCTGGTCCTCACGCGGCTTCGCGATCACCGACGACCCGGTGATCAACCTGAACTTCATGCCGCTGAATCACCTCGGCGGCCGCATGCCGATCCTGTCGGCCATCCAATCCGGCGGCACCAGCTACTTCGTCGCCGAACCCGACCTGTCCACCCTCTTCGACGACCTCGCCCAGGTGCGGCCCACCGAACTGGCCTTGGTGCCGCGCATCGTCGACATGTTGTATCAGCACTACCTGACCACGGTGGACCGGCTGCGCGCAGACGGGCTCGACGCCGGCGCCGCGCACGCCGCGGCCACCGTCGACCTCCGTGACACCGTGCTCGGAGGCCGCGTGGTCAGCGGATTCATCGCCACCGCACCACTGGCCCCGGAGATGCGCGACTTCCTGCACGACACCCTCGACGTCCACATCGTCGACAGCTACGGCCTCACCGAAGCCGGGCCCGTCGCCCGCGACGGCCACCTCGTCCGCCCGCCGATCGTGGACTACAAACTCGTCGACGTCCCCGAACTGGGCTACTACACCACCGACCAGCCCCACCCCCGCGGTGAACTGCTGATCAAGTCGACCATCCTGTTCCCCGGCTACTACCAACGCCCCGACGTGACCGCCACCGTGTTCGACGCTGACGGTTTCTACCGCACCGGCGACGTCATGGCCGAGATCGCCCCCGACCACCTGGTCTACCTCGACCGCCGCAACAACGTCCTCAAACTGTCCCAAGGCGAATTCGTCGCCATCGCCCACCTGGAAGCCGTCTACAGCGCCGCACCCGGCGTGCGGCAGATTTTCGTCTACGGCAACAGTGAACGCCCCAACCTGCTGGCCGTCGTCGTCCCCACCGACGAAGCCCTACAGCGCTACGGCAACGGCGAAACCCTGCGCACCCAACTCCACCGGGCGCTGCAAGACACCGCCAAAGCCACCCAACTGCAGTCCTACGAGATCCCCACCGACTTCCTCATCGAAACCACGCCGTTCACCGCCGCCAACGGCCTACTCTCCGGCGTCGGGAAACTGCTGCGCCCCAACCTCAAAGCTCACTACGCGGCCCGCCTCGAAACCCTGTACACCGACCACGCCGCCGCCCAAGCCGAACACCTGCAGAGTCTGCGCCAAGGCGTCCACGACCGCCCCGTCATCGACACCCTGCTCGCCGCCGTACGCATCATCCTCGGCGTCCCGGACCCCACCCCGGATGCGCACTTCACCGACCTCGGCGGCGATTCCCTGTCCGCGCTCACACTGAGCACCCTGCTCACCGACCTCTTCGGCACCGACATCTCCGTCGGAACCATCATCAACCCCGCCACCAACCTGGCCACCCTCGCCCAACACCTCGACCAACTACGGACCAGCACCGCGACCCGACCCACCGCCGCCACCGTGATCGGCGCCGACACCGCGGCCCTGCACGCCGCGGACCTCACCCTCGAGAAGTTCATCGACCGCACCACCCTCGACGCCGCGGCCGACCTGCCCCGCGCCGCCGACCAACCCCACACCGTGCTCATCACCGGCGCCAACGGCTGGCTGGGCCGCTTCCTCACCCTGGACTGGCTCGAACGGCTCGCAGAGCGCGGCGGCACCCTCATCGCGCTGGTCCGCGGCCGCGACCACGAACACGCCCGCGCCCGCCTCACCCAGGTCTACGCCACCGATCCTGAACTGCAGGACCGTTTCACCGCACTGGCAGACGGGCACTTGGAGGTCCTGGCCGGCGACATCAGCGAACCCAACCTCGGCCTCGACGAGACCACCTGGAACCGTTTGGCGCACACCGTTGATCGCATCGTGCACCCCGCCGCGCTGGTCAACCACGTTCTGCCCTACCGGCAATTGTTCGAACCGAATGTGCTCGGCACCGCCGAGCTGATCCGGCTGGCCCTGACCCACCGCATCGCCGCCATCGACTACCTGTCCACAATCGCCGTCGCCGTCACCGTCGCACCCGAACGGTTCCTCGAAGACGGCGACATCCGCGCCGTCAGCCCGACCCGGCCCCTCAACGACGACTACGCCAACGGCTACGCCAACAGCAAATGGGCCGGTGAAGTGCTGCTCCGCGAAGGCCACGACCTGTGCGGGCTGCCCGTGGCGGTGTTCCGTTCCGACCTCATCCTGGCGCACAGCCGCTACCGCGGGCAGCTCAACCTGCCCGACATGTTCACCCGACTGCTGTTCAGCGTCTTGGCCACCCACACCGCGCCGCACTCCTTCTATCTCAGCGACCCCGACGGATCCCGTGCGCGTGCCCACTACGACGGCCTACCAGTCGATTTCGTCGCTGACGCCATCACCACACTGGGCGCCACCCACACCGCGGGTTACACCTCGTTCGACGTGATGAACCCCCACGACGACGGTGTATCACTCGATGTGTTCGTCGACTGGCTCATCGATGCCGGCCACCCGATCCAACGCATCACCGACCACACCGAATGGCTGCACCGATTCGAAACCGCGCTCCGGCAACTACCCGACGCCCAACGCCAACAATCCGTGCTCCCACTACTGCACGCCTTCGCCAAACCAGAACCACCTCTGCGAGGCGCCGCAGCACCCACCGGCGTATTCCACACCGCGGTCCGCGCCGCCCACATCGGTGCTGAACACGACATACCGCACATCACCGCCGCGCTCATCACCAAATACATCGATGACCTCCGACAGCTGGAGCTGTTGCCGTGACCCGCAACCCGACACCGCCCCCTGAAACCACAAACACGAAAGCACGCACATTCTCAGCGCTGCAACGCGTCTCAGCCAGGCCGCCGAGCGCGGTCCGTGACCACTCGAAACAGCAAAGGCGTCGATGACTGCCACCGAAACTGCGCTCGCGCCTCGACAGCAAATGCGAACAGCGGCGGTCGTCGTGGTCATCTCCGTGGCTACCTTCCTCGCCAGCCTCGACCTCTTCATCGTCAACCTGGCCTTGCCGGAGATCCAAGACGGCTTCCCGGGCCACGACCTCGCCGCGGCATCCTGGATCCTCAACGCGTACACCATCATTTTTGCCGCATTCCTGAACCCCGCAGGACGATTCGGGGACCGCTACGGACACCGCAAGGTGTTCCTCTTCGGTCTCGCGGTATTCACTGTCGCGTCCGCAGCGTGTGGACTAGCACCGTCGCTAGAAGCGCTCGTTGCCGCCCGCGCCATTCAAGCGGCCGGCGCGGCCATGCTGATGCCCACCTCACTGGCCCTCCTGCTCGCCGCGGTCTCCGAGGCGCACCGCGCCACCGCAGTAAGCACCTGGGCAGCAATCGGCGCCTCAGCAGCCGCATTGGGCCCACCTGTCGGCGGTGCGCTCGTGGACCTGTCGTGGCGGTGGGTGTTCTACATCAACCTTCCGATCGCCATCATCGCCCTAGCCGTCGGACCGTGGATCCTCAACCGGACACCACAATCTGGATCCGGAACCCCCGACCTCGTAGGCGCGGCGCTGCTCACCGTGGGTGTCGGCGCCATCGTCGGCGCCCTGATCACGCTCCCCACCAACGGCTGGAAACACCCCGCAGTGTGGGTTCCCCTCGCCGTCGCCGTCTTCGCTCTGGCGCTGACGGTATTGCGCTCGCGGCGACACCATCACCCAGCACTGGACCTCGCCGCGCTCGCGGTCGGCCCGTTGTGGACGAGTTGTGTTGCCCTGCTGATGTTCACCGCAGCATTCGGCGCGATGCTCCTCGGCAACGTTCTGTTCCTCACCGATGTCTGGCACCTGCCCCCGCAGATCGCCGGCCTTGGCCTCGCGCCCGGACCTGCGGCGGCGGTACTGATTTCGCTGACCGTCGCCAGCCGCCTGATCCGCCGCTTCGGCGTGGGACCCGTCGCAGCCGTCGGCTCACTCAGCTTCGCGACCGGCGCCATCAGTTGGCTGTGGCTGGCCGGCCCCGACCCTGACTACATCCACACTTTCTTCCCAGGCCAAATGTTCACCGGCGCGGGCGTCGGACTCGTCATACCCAGCTTGTCTGCAGTCGTCGCCGTCTCTTTACCCCAGCACCGATGGGGAGCAGGCTCCGCGCTGGTCAACACTGCCCGCCAAATCGGCATCGCGCTCGGCACGGCGATCACCATCCTGCTCTGCCAGCCCACGATCGACCTCACCGCCATCCGGCATGGGTGGATCTTCCTCGCCGCCAGCGCAACAACAGCAGCAGTCACCGCCGCCGCTGCAGCCGCCTACTGGCGTGACTACACCACCCAGACACGGCGATTCACACTCAGAGCCGCCCGTCCGTCGCGGAGAGCAACCGTAGACGGCCAGACGGCCTCGCCACACATTGAATAGCCCCGAGCCAGATCGGTGCGAAGTCGGACGACGATGTGTTGAAACACTCGAGTGAATCGGGATGCGTCGAATCATGAAGGTCTGGCACTGTTAGGACAAGTAGGACACCAACGTGCGGCGCACCGAATGCCAGTCACACTCAAATGTCCAACTGGACAATCCGTCTGGACATTTCACTTGAGAAGTGGACATCACACTTGAGGAGCCACCTCACTCGTTGAGGAACGCGAGGATGTCGGCGTTGATGACGTCGGCGTGGGTCGTCGGCATCCCGTGCGGATAGCCGTGGTAGGTCTTGAGGGTGCCGTTCTTGAGCAATTTCGCGGTTTTGGGTCCAGAGGCCACGTAGGGGACGATCTGATCATCGGCGCTGTGCATCACCAGGGTGGGCACTGTGATCTTCGAGAGGTCCTCGGTGAAGTCGGTTTGCGAGAAGGCGACGATCCCATCGTAATGTGCTTTGGCACCGCCCATCATGCCCTGTCGCCACCAGTTTTCGATGATCGGCTCCGACGATTCCACGCCCGGTCGGTCGAAGTTGTAGAACGGTCCCGAGGGTAATGCGCGATAGAACACCGACCGATTGGCGGCCAATTGCGTTTGCAGATCATCGAATACCGACTTCGGCAGTCCCTCCGGATTCGCTTCGGTCTGCACCATCAGCGGGGGTACGGCACTGATGAGCACCGCCTTGGCGACCCGCTCCTCGCCGTGGCGGGCCAGGTAGCGCACCACCTCGCCACCTCCGGTGGAGTGGCCGATGTGGACCGCGTTATGCAAGTCGAGGTGAGCGGTGACGGCGGCGAGGTCGTCGGCGTAGTGGTCGAGGTCGTGACCGTCGGCGACCTGTGTGGAACGGCCATGTCCGCGTCGATCGTGCGCGATGACGCGGTAGCCGTGCTGGAGGAAGAACAACAGTTGGTTGTCCCAGTCGTCGCTCGACAGCGGCCACCCGTGGCTGAACACGAGAGGCTGTCCATGGCCCCAATCCTTGTAGAACAGCTCGACGCCGTCGGGTCCGGTGATGGTCGGCATGTTGACACCTTTCAGATCTGAGGGTTGTAGCGATCACTGTGCTCGGTTCGCGTTGGGCTGTCGCCAGGGCACACCTCAAAACAGTGGGTAGGGCTAGCACCCAGAAGCCGCCGGGCCGGCCCTACAACTGACGGACCCCGGCACGTTGGACGGACGTCCACAGCAGGTGTGCCAGAGCGAGGCGTCCGCGGCATTGATACAGACGCACCAGTCGGCACGGTTTGGCCATGATTTCAGCCACCACCTCGCCTGGCCTGCCCTCAACGTCGCCGTAGTACAGCGCCATCCGAAGCGCCTGCGGAAGCGTCAGCAATGCCTCTCGTATCGCTGCGCTGGGAAGGGCTTCGATTACCGCCAGCTGGGCATGGGTGAGAACATCTGGTGCACAACCGACGTGGTACGCGGCCGTGGTGATGGCGCCATCTTCGGATGGAGCAGCGGTGGCGTCGTGCAGTTCGTTCATGAGTGCACGAAGCCAGATCTCTCTTCTGTCCGGCCGCAGAAGACACCACTTGGGATCGGTGAGTCCTGCTGCTACCGTGTGTTCGACGAGCGCTTCGGCGCGGGTGGCCTCCAACGTCAAATACACGGCGCCGGTGTACAACTGGTTGAGGTCACACAGGAGCCATTCGGCCGACGGTGGGTCGTCCGGCGCACGGGTGCGACGTAGGGGGTTCATCGGCGGCGCTCCAATCTGGCGACGAGCCGTCGCGTTGTCCGCTGTTGTCGGCGGAAACGACATGTGTGATCTAGTGCCCGCTGCCGGGGCTGGTGGTGCCGTCGACGGTGTAGGAGGTGGCCCCGACTCCGGCGAGGTGGCCACCGTCGACGATGAGGTACTCCTGGCGAATCGGTTTGCCGCTCAACCAGGCTTCGAGGATCTCGCGGGTGCCCGCGCCGTAGCGGGCCTGCGCAGACAGTGTCGTGCCGGAGACGTGGGGTGTCATCGCGTTGTGGGGCATGCTGCGCCAGGGGTGATCGGTCGGCGGCGGTTGCGGGTACCACACGTCGCCGGCGTAGCCGGCCAGGTGGCCGTCGGTGAGCGCCGCGACGATGGCGTCACGGTCGACGATCTCGGCGCGTGCTGTGTTGACGATGTACGCGCCGCGCCGCATCGAGGCCAGCATGGCCGCGTCGAACAGCCGGTAGGTCTGCGGATGTAGTGGGGCGTGGATTGACACCACGTCGACGTTGCGGGCCAGCGACGCGGTGTCGGGGTGATAGGTCAGGTTGAGTTCGCGTTCGACGGCACGATCAAGGCGGTGGGTCTTGGTGTAGTGCAAGTTCACCGAGAACGGTGCGAGTCGGCGCAGCACCGCCAGCCCGATCCGTCCGGCGGCGATGATGCCGACGTCCATCCCTTCCAGGTCATAGGCGCGTTGAGCGCAGTCGGCGATGTTCCATCCGCCCTGCTCAACCCATCGGTGGGAGGCCACGAAATTGCGGACCAGCGCCAGGATCTGCATGACGGTGTGTTCGGCGACGCTGATGCTGTTGCTGTACGTTTCCTCGGCCACGGTGATCCCGCGTTGAATCGCCGCGTCGAGGTCGACGTGGTCCGAGCCGATGCCGGCGGTGATCGCAAGCTTGAGCCGGGGGGCCTTGGCGATTCGATCAGCGGTGAGGTAAGCCGGCCAGAACGGCTGGGAGATCACGACGTCGGCGTCGGGCAGTTCGCGGTCGAACACCGAGTCCGGGCCCTCCTTGTCCGATGTCACCACAAGTTGGTGCCCGGCGGCTTCGAGGAACGTTCGCAGCCCCAACTCGCCGGAGACACACCCGATGAGGTGGCCGGGGGTGAAGTCGATCGACGAGGGTGTCGGCAGCGTCTGGCCATCGGGGTAGCCGTGCAGGACGGGGATGCTGTCGCGGGCGTACGCCGGCGGATACCCGGTCAGCGGATCGGGATACAGCACGAGCAGGACCTTGGCCATGATCAGCCCAACCTTTCCGGAGCGGGCCGTTGGGCCGGGTGAACGAGTATGGTGGACAATGGGTCTCGGCTCATCGGAGGCCTTTCGCAGAGAGTGGCTACGCGGACGGGTCACGACCGACCCGTGTCATCGATCCTGGTCCTGCTCCGGGTTGCCGTCTGTCGTGTGGGCACTACATGTGTCCCCCTGCTGACCTCCAGACCGCAGGTGGGGCCCACCCCCACACCGCGACGGCAGCTCATGTGACGGGTGCCGACGCCCGCAGGCGACGATCACCGAGGCCAGCGGGCAGAGGCACAGCAGCGGCGCGATCGCCGGTGCCGCGGTCAGTGTGAGACCTGACGCAGCCGCCCCCGCCAGGAATGCGATCACGGCGGCGACGTCTGGCATGTTGACCCGCTTGGCGGGACCTGCGGCGGCCCGACCGGCGATGAGCGCAGTCAGCGTCCCGGTTAGATAGGTGGTGGTCAGGGGGACTCTCAACTGCCGCACGGCCGCACTCTGCAGCCCCATACCGACGGCCGCGGTGATCAACAGCGCCAGTTGCGGCGCGCTGACTCCGAAGACGTGCCCAGCCGCCCACCCGGCCGAGAACGCCGCCAGCACGATCAGCTCAACGATCAGGGCCGTGGTCACGGCGTGTGGCAGGGCCGATGATCGCTGTGGCCGTATCCCTGCGATGCGGGTACCCACGCCGACACCCAGGGCGTATCCAGCGACAGCGGCACCGGTGTGGGTCAGCACCGCGGTGTCGACATGGGCGATGCCGAACCCCATGAGCGCGAGGTTTCCCGTCATCATGCTGGCGAACACGCCGCCGAGGTGCGTCAAAGCCAGCACGTCGAGTGCACCGGAACCAAAGGCCAGCAGCGCAGCGAGGATCGACCACCTGGCGCCCATGCGTTCAGGTCGCCACGTCGGGGAGTTCGGCCCGCTGCAAGCTCTTCGGGCGAGGACTCGACCGGGTGTCGTTGCCAGCGGAGCGCAGTCCGTAGTGATGCGCGAGGGCCGACCCGAGCGACTCTGGCACGCGGCCTCCGAGCACGCAGATCAGGCGTCCCAGCAGTGCGTCGAGGCGCTCGCCCACTGTGGTGAGGTGCGGGTCGTCGTAGCTGGCGAACGGTAAGCCGGGCTGATCCACCGCGAGCCGGGCCGCACCCTGTCGGTCCCGGTAGATGACTGCGGGCAAGGCGGTGTGTAGCATCGCCGACGGTTCACGGCGCAACACCGTTTGGGTGATCATATGATTGCCGATCAGATACTGGACCGCCTGCTCGCGGGGTGAGAGCGTGGGCGGCAGGACGGCGACGTCGCCGCGGCGAAACCGCATGAAGCCGTGTGGTGCGTTGGTCTGGACCACGATGGCGACTTCTTGCCAGGATCGGGCTGCGGTGAACCCGAGTTCGTCGGCGACGGGCACCGCGCGCTCGAACCGTTCACGGGCTTGTTCGTAGGTGCCCGGCAAGGCAATCACCAGGCGTCGGCAGAGATGCTCGTGAGCTCCAGCGGGCACAGTCATGGTGGTGCATCCGTTCGTGTCGTGCGCCGACGCCCGAGTCGTCGCCGTCGCGGAGTGCGCTGGGCTTCTCAGCAGCGTTCGAGGTGCGGCCGCATCAACCGCATTGACGGTGCAGCGCGGCGCTCGGTGGACGGCGACTCCTGCGCGTCGACGGCGGCCTCGGTGGCGGGGATCATGCCCTCGATCGCTCTGCCGCACAGGCACCGTGTCACCGGTGCGTTCGGGGCCGGGTTCATCGATCGGTTGTTGGCGATAGAAGGGCGCGCAAGCGCACGCGGTCGATGTCGCCTTTGGCGGTCAGTGGGAGTTGGTGGACGATTTCAATGACCTCGGGTGTTTCGTGTCGGGTCAGGCGTGACCGGCAATAGGCGGTGATTTCTTCGGCGGTCAGGGTGTCAGCGCTGGGCACGACGGCAACGGCGACCTGTTCACCGAAGGTGGAGTCGGGGATGCCGACGACCGCGACCTCGCCGATCCGCGGATCGGCCGCGAGCACTTGCTCGACGTGTTCGGGGGAGATCTTCTCGCCCCCACGGTTGATGAGGTTCTTGATGCGTCCGGTCACGATGAGGCGTCCTGCAGTGTCGAGCACGCCGAGATCGCCAGTGCGCAACCAACTACCGTCGAAGGTGAGGGCGTTCTGGCTCCGCGCGTCGGGTGTGACGGGTAGGTAGCCGCGGGTGACGGTCGGTCCGCGCAACCAGATCTCTCCGGCAGCGCCGGCTGGGGTTTCCGCGCCGTCGGCGCGGTGAATGCGCGCGGTCAGCCCGGTCGGGCCGCCGACGGTATGCAGTCGGGTGTCATCCCCGTCTCCGGGCCGAACGGTGGCGGCCTGGTGGGTGGTCTCGGTCATCCCGTAGGCGCCCAGCACGGGCGCGTGGAACGTCGACTCCAATTCGGTGATGGTGTCGGCGCGCAGCGGTGCGCTGCAGCTGCGGATGAACCTCAGTGTGCCGAAGTTTCGGCAATGGTCCGGTCCCGCAACTGCGGCGCGGTCGAGCAGAATGCGCAGCATCGTGGGTACCGCGGTGAACCACGTGGCTTCGGCGGCGTCGACGTCGTCCCAGAACGTGTGGGCGCTGAACCGGCCGGCGCCGGGCAGCAGCACACTGCCGCCGGTGGCCAGGGTGGCCAGCAGGCCGGCCACCAGTCCGTGCCCATGGAACAGGGGCATGACGGCCACGGTCGAGTCACTGTACGACAGTGCGTAACTCGATGCCGTAGAGGTGAGCGACGCGGCCAGGTTGTGGTGGGTCCACGGCACGAACTTCGGGCTTCCGCTGGTGCCGGAGGTGGCCATGATCAGCGCGTCCGCCGAGGTCAGCGCCGGTGGTGATTCAACGGTGCGTGGCCGCATCGCGGCGTCGACCTCGGTCGGCAGCCCGAGTCGCCCCTCCACGATTGGCCAGTCCGGGCAGTCTCCGTCATCGTCGACATTGCCCTCGACGAGGGTGGCCCGCGCCCCGAGCAGGTCGGCGCGGCGGTGCTTCTCGATCCCGGGCAGCGTGGGATCGTGGGGGGCGACGATCAGTCCCAGCCGTGCTGCGGCTAACAGGGCCACCACGAAATGTACAGATGTCGCGGTCTGCAGTCCGACGACGTTGCCGCGGCGCAGCCCCCTGCGGCGAAGTGCCGCGGCGAGATCGCCTGCGGCGGCGGATAGTTCGCGATAGCTGATGTGCCGACGATCAGCTCCGACGATCAGCGCGGTGCGTCCGGGCGTGGACGCCTCGGTCTCGGCGAGGACGTCACCGAGGCGCCATCGTCGAGGCGGCCCACAGACGGCAGGGTGCGAGGCACTACAGGTGGTGGTCATCGACGGCGATCCTGTTCGGGTCAGCCCAGTGGGGGCACGTAGGGGAACTCGGACCGCAGTGCGGCCTTGACCGATTCCTTGCCGATGCCCAACGTGATCGGGGTGTTTGCGGCCAGGGTGAACATCACGTCGGGGGCGTTGTCGATCAGGGAGCGGCCGTTGAACTCGGCGAAGCTGAACGCCGCCGCCGTGCCGACGGTGTAGGGCAGGACGTTGGGGAACAGTCGGCGCGCGACGGCGCGGGCCTGGGCGTGCGGATCGGTGGCCGTACCGTAGGCGCCGATCACTGCCGCGAGCTTGCCGGCGACGCGTTCGCCGTAGACGGCGTAGTCGTCGCGGGGGTAACCGGCGTTGAGGTCGTCGCCGAGCTGCTCGTCGAACTGGGTGAACAGCGGATGGATCATCGGCAGGCCCACCCGGTTGATGGGCCGCCAGCCGCCGGCGTCGGTGCCGAGCGTGGCCACCGCCCACACCCCGATGCGGTCGTCCGCGGCGCGGGGTGTCAGATCGGCGTCGGGCACCTCCAGAACCAGCGAGTACACCGTCTGGTCTGCGAACAGATTGGTCGCGTTCGCCGGTGTCCACTCGCCGAGTTGCACGGTGGTGCCGTCCTGGACGGCGTGTCCAACGGCGTGCAGCACGTCGGGTTCTATCCAGAACGGATCGCTCGCCTGGCCAGCCCACGCCCGCAGGCCCGCAGCGTTGACGTTGGTATCACCTGTGGTGCCGGCCAGCACTTCCGGGCCGACGGCATCGAGATCGGCGGCGTCCGGTCCGGAGAGGCGTCGAACCGTGTAGTACTGCCGGCCGTCGTGGTCGCGGTCGGTGAACTGCACGCGATAGGTGATGTCCTCGATCGCGTCGCCGTCGAGGTCGATCTTGAACTCGTACATCCCCTCGGGATGGAAGCCCGGTGCCGGGATGTCACCGCCCAGGGAGTGGCAGACGTTGATCACCAACACCGTGCCGATTTCGCCGCGGAAGACGTAGAGGTCGGTGATGTCGAGCCGGATGTCCTGGCGGGCAAGTGGAGAGTCGAGGTGGTGTGACATGTTGTGTTCCTTCGTTGTCGGAGGTCAGTGTTCAGCGGGGTCGGCGATGACGTGTGCGACCTGAAAGTTCGCGATCTGGTCGGCGGTGTAGCCCAGATCGCTCAGCACGGCGGTGCTGTGTTCACCGAGCAGCGGAGCGCCGGTGATGGCGGGGGTGTAGTCGGAGAACTTGATCGGGCTGCCGACGGTCAGGAACGTGCCGCGGCCTTGCTGTTGCACCTCCACGACGGTGCCGCTGGCCCGCAGCGCGGGGTCTTCGGCGATCTCCTTCATCGACAGCACCGGCGCACACGGCACGTCGAAGGTGCGGAGAATGCCGACGGCTTCGTATTTGGTCTTATCGGCCAGCCACTTCTCGATGTCGGCGAAGATGTCGAAGATGTGGGGCTGACGCGCCGTGGCGGTGGCGTAGGCGGGGTCGTCGACCCATTCCGGCTTCTCGATCGCCTGGCAGGTCTTCTCCCAGTTCTGTTCCTGGATGGTGAAGTAGATGTAGGCGTTCGGATCGTCCTGCCAGCCCTTGCACTTGAGCACCCAGCCGGGCTGCCCGCCCCCGCCGGCGTTGCCGCCGCGGGGCACGGTGTCGGTGAACGTGCCATTGGGGTACTGGGGGTATTCCTCCAGGTAGCCGACCTTCTCGAGGCGTTCCTGGTCGCGCAGTTTGACCCGGCACAGATTGAGCACGGCGTCTTGCATCGACACCGACACCTTCTGACCGACACCGGTCTTCTCGCGCGCCAGCAGCGCGGTGAGCAGCCCGATGAGCAGGTGCATGCCGGTGTTCGAATCGCCGAGGGCCGCCGCGCTGACCGTCGGTGGACCGTCCCAGAAGCCGGTGGTGGAGGCGGCACCACCGGCGCACTGGGCGACGTTTTCGTAGACTTTGAGGTCCTTCCAGGGGGATTCGTCGTTGAAGCCCTTCACCGAGCCGAAGATCAGGCGTGGGTTGAGTTCGTGGATGTGCTCCCAGGACAGCCCCATGCGGTCCATCGCGCCGGGGGCGAAGTTCTCCACCAGCACGTCGGCCTCGCGGATCAGCTTCTCCATCACCTCCAGACCTTCGGGGGTCTTGGTGTTGATGGCCAGTGAGCGCTTGTTGCTGTTGAGCATGGTGAAGTACAGCGCGTCGGTGTTGGGGATATCGCGCAGTTGGTGGCGGGTGACGTCGCCGCCGGTGACGCGTTCGACCTTGAGCACGTCGGCGCCGAACCAGGCCATCATCTGGGTGCAGGCTGGGCCGGCTTGCACGCCGGTGAAGTCGATGACCTTGATACCGGCGAGCGGGGCGGTTGCGGTGGCGGCCATGGTGTTGGGTCCTCTCGAATGGTGAAGGGCTGAGGTGGTTTCAGGAAACGGGGGCCAGGGGGACGGTGCTGTGCGGGTTGAGGTTGGTCAGGTGTCCGGATTCGGTGCCGGCCGTGACGGCGAGTTCGCAGTCGATGAGCGCGGGCCTTGCGGCGTCCAGTGCTCGTTGCAGAGCGGTGTGCAGCTCGGCGGGGGTGGTGACGTGGTAACCGATGCCGCCGAAGGCGGTCATCACCTGTTCGTGGTGGGCGCGGGGTGCGAGCACCGTCGGTGCCGGGTCGGTGCCTGCGGGGTCGATGCCATCGCCGCGGTATACACCGCCGTTGTTGAGGATGATGATGACGACGGGAAGCTGGTAGCGGCAGATGGTTTCGACCTCCATCCCGCTGAACCCGAACGCGCTGTCGCCTTCGATCGCCACGACCGGCTTGCCGGATTCGACGGCGGCGGCGATCGCGTAGCCGAGACCGATGCCCATCACTCCCCAGGTGCCGCAGTCGAGGCGGTGGCGCGGCACGCTCATGCCGAGCACGTTGCGGCCGATGTCGAGGGTGTTGGCGCCTTCGTTGACGACGTACACGTCGGGTCGGTCGGCCAGGACGTCGCGCACGGCGCGCAGTGCGTTGTAGAACCCCATCGGATGCGGGTCCTGCGCCAGGCGGGTGGCCATCTTGGCGTCGTTGGTCCGGCGCTTCTCTCCGAGTTCGATCTGCCACAGCTGCGGACACGACACCGGATGACGTTCAAGGCCGGCGTTCAGATCGCCGATGACCGAGCCGATGTCCCCGGCCAGCGGGACGGCGATCGGATGGTTGCTGTCGAACTCGCCGGGGTCGATGTCGACCTGAATGAACTGCGCGGCAGGCGACCAATGCGGTGCTTCCCCCTGCGCCAGCAGCCAATTCAGTCGCGCCCCGATCAGCAGTACGACGTCGGCCTTGGCCAGCGCCAGCGATCGCGCCGCGGCGACCGAGGACGGGTGATCGTCGGGCAGCAGGCCCTTGGCCATCGACATCGGTAGGAACGGGATGCCGGTGGATTCGACGAACTCGCGGATCGCGTCGTCGGCCTGGGCGTAGGCAGCGCCCTTGCCCAGCACGATCAGCGGCCGCTGCGCACTAGCCAGCAGCGCCAGCGCGTCGGTGATTCGCTCGGCTGCCGGGTGCTGCGCCGGAGCCGGGTCGGCCACGCGCCACAGCGTCTCGGCCGCAGCCGCGGCCTCGATGGTCTCGGCCAGCACTGCAGCCGGCACGTCGAGGTACACGCCGCCGGGGCGGCCCGAGACCGCGGTGCGGATGGCTCGGGCCACGCCGCGTCCGATGTCCTGCACGCGATTGATCCGGAAGCTGGCCTTGACGAACGGTTTCGCGGCGGTCATCTGATCGAGTTCCTCGTAGTCGCCACGGCGCATATCCACCACGGCGCGATCACTGGAGCCGGCGATGTGCACCAGCGGGAAGCAGTTCACCGTGGCGTTGGCCGCAGCGACCATGCCGTTGAGGAACCCCGGTCCCGACACGGTGAGAAGGACGCCGGGCTTCTTGGTCAGGAAGCCCGCCGCGGCCGCGGCGTGACCGGCCGCCGATTCGTGCCGGAATCCGATGTAGCGGATACCGCAGGCCTGAGCCAGCCGGGCCACGTCGGTGATCGGGATGCCCACCACCCCGTAGATCGTCTCGACGTCGTTGAGCTGAAGCGCATCCACCAGCAGGTGCATGCCGTCAGTCATGGAATTCTGCTGTGATGCGGCAACATTCATGACCTGAGTATGTTCGGGTGCTGTCGGCTAAGGCTATGGTGGCGACGCTACTTCCGCGGTAGGGCTAGCCTCCATTGGGGCTCGCGGCGAACCCCACAACAACGTTCCTCGAACAGGTAGGGCGTGCATCGTGGAGCCCCCTGATGGACGGCGACGATCCGACGAACAGCTCGGAATGGGAACGCCACGGCTCGGGCCGCAGGATCCGTCGCGGGACATTCTGTGTAGCAGTGAGGTCGATGGATGGGCGGACTTCAGGGCAGCGAGACGGCGGTCACTCGGTGAAGGCGACAGCGGCCTCGGCTGTGTAGCACCGGAACGTCACGGTCTCCTGAAGATAGAGCACGACGGTGCCGGCGTCGTGAGACAGGTAACCGATCGAGACATCCTGGCCGATCTGTAGGTCGAAATCATCGCCGCGGGTGGACAATACGAAGCCGCCAGCGATAGCCGGCGCCCAGATGATGTCTCCGTCGACGAGGCGGTTGAGGTGTTCTCGGATGGGGTAGCCGTGCTCGGTCGTCTCGCTGACCTTCGTGTAGGCATCCGCGGACAGCAACACGGAGTAGGGCCCGTCGACACCCGCCAGACGTAATTGCGACAGCGCCTGGGCGAGGGCATCGGGGTAGCCGCGTGGATCCGGCGGAAGCGCCATGGTGGGGTTGGAGGTGCAGCTGCGGATGCCCTCGATTCGCGCGGCGGCGTAGCCCTCGAAGACGGCCCGGTCTTCGGCGAACGCCAGCCTCTTGGCCGCGTCCTTCACCGGACTCCAGTCGGAGTCTTGCGATCCCCGTTCGACGTCGTCGACGTCGCGACGCTGGACGGTGAAGGGAATCCGTAACCGCACCAAGGGTCGCAGGTCGCGGAGGTGGGCGATGACATCGCCGGCCGGTGGCGTCAGGTCGAGTAAATGACCGGTGTTGACTGCTGCTTTCGTCGGGCCGGCCGGCGCGCTTACATCAACGACGCGGCGTCCGGCGATATGGCGCTTGAAGGTTCGGCTGGCTTCCGTGTCGATCTGCTCCCAGGCGGCGTCGGTGATCGGTGCCAAGTTTCGGTACAGGTTGTCCATCAGGATCGTCCTTTCAGGCTGCCGATGGCCAGCGAGTGATCCGGGGCGGTTTGGGCTCGGTGAGGTGGAGGTGGGCTGGTCTTGGCCCGTTGCACGGGCAGCGGGGGCGGATCGTCGAGAAACGCCGGTGTGGGCGCAAAGAACAGGCCGCCGGTGTGAGCGGTGGAGAAGTCGAGGATGCGGTCGGTGTTCCCGAGTGGGTTGCCGAGGAACATGTTTCGCAACATTGTCTCGGGCACGTCGGGGTCAGCCGAGTAGGCGATGAAGTAGGTGCCGCACTCGCTGGAGCCGAGTTCTCCGAAGGGCATGTTGGCCCGCACGATCGTGAGTTCGTGTCCATCCTCGTCGGTGATGGTGTTGAGCGCCAGATGAGAATTCGACGGTTTGGCCGCATCGGGTACTTCGATGTTCTCCAGTTTGGTTCGCCCGATCACCAACTCTTGCTCCGTGACGCTCAGCGCGTCCCACGCCGACAGATTGTGGGTGTACCGCTGGATGTGGACATAGGATCCGCCTGCGTATTCCGGGTCATCGTCGTCGCCGACGACGGCGGCTGTCTCGGCTTCCGTGCCCTGGGGGTTCTCGGTGCCGTCCACGAATCCGAGTAAGTCGCGCATCTCGAAGAACCGGAACCCGTGCACTTCGTCTACGACCGTCACGGCGCCAGACGCCGAGTCCAGGATCCTGCGTCCGAGTTCGAAGCAGACATCCATCGATCGGCCACGGATGTGCCACAACAGATCTCCCGGTGTGGACGGAGCGCGGTGGCGTGCGCCGTCGAGTGCGATGAAGGGGTGCAGTTTGGCTGGGCGGGCGCCGGCGAACAGCCGATCCCAGGCGTCGGATCCGATGCCGGTGACGAGGGTCAGATTGGCCGATGGCACCCGGAACGCGACGCCGCGCACCAGAGCCGACAGATCGGTGAGTGTGCTGTGCGCGCGGGGTTCGCCGCCGTCGTCGATTGTCGCGACGAGAAAGATCGCCGCGGGACTCAGCGGTGTGAGAACGGGATGTGGCCGGGTCATTGCGCTCAGGTCTGGTTCCCGTGTGGGTCGGCCGCGTTGAGTGTTGCCACCACGTGGTCGTAGTCGCCGCGCGCCTCGGCGTAGCGGAGGAATTTGACGCGTTCGACTTGGATCTCCTTGACGTCGCGGTCTGCTTCCAGGATCGTCATCACCTCGTCGATGAACTCGTCCAGCGGCATCGCGAAGGAGCTGTCGCGTTGTCCGGGAAGCAGATCGGTGGCCACCGAGGGAGGTTCGAGTTCGATCAGCTGAATGCTGGTGTCGGCGTACTGCAGCCGTAGTGTCTCGGTCAGCATGTGGACGGCGGCCTTTGACGCGTTGTAGCTGGGCGTGACCTTCAGCGGCGCGAACGCCAGTCCCGAGGACACCGTGATGATCGTCGCAGCCGGTTGCCGTTGAAGGTGTTCGATGAACGCCGCGATCAGGCGGATGGGACCCAGCAGGTTCGTGGTGATCACAGCTTCGGCGGAATCCAGGAAGGTGGCGGGGTGATGCCAGTCTTCGACGCGCATGACGCCGGCCATCGCGATGACAGCATTCAGGTCGGGGTGGCGGGCCAGGACTTGGTTGGCTGCGCGGGTGATGCTTGCCGTGTCCGTGGTGTCGATCTGCACGGTGTCGATCCCGGGATGCCGGTCGGCGATGCCGTCGAGCAGATCGGCGCGGCGTCCGCCGACGATGACGGTGTTGCCCTTCTCGTGTAGGGCGAGCGCCAACGCCAAGCCGATGCCACTTGTCGAACCGGGGATGAAGATCGTGTTGCCGGTGATGTTCACGGGGAGTTCTTTCTCTCGGAAACGGGCTAGCTGTGGTTTTGGGGCAGTTGCGACGTCGCGGTGATGGTGGGTGCCAGGAGGTCGGCCAGTCCGAGTCGGCGCAGCATTTCGGCCTTGAGACGGTCCTGGACTGCGAATCCGACATCGGCGCCGTCCTGGCTGGGGTCGAGGTGAACGCGGAAGGGGCGGGTACCGAAGGGTGTGTCGACCACATCGACGATGGCCGCGGCAACGGTGTTCGGGTCGGCGTCGGAGGGCACGATGCCATCCAAGGCGACCTGGAGCTGCGCACCGAACCCGGCGTACGGCCCGCGCTCGTACTGCTCGATCACGTCGCGATCGGCAGGGGCGCCGGCATGGGCGAAGTGATTGGTACCGGAGGTGAATGCGCCGGGCACGATGATGGTCGTTTCGACGCCCCATCTCGCGAGTTCACGAGCGTAGCTGACCGCCAGCGCGTCCATCGCGGCTTTCGCCGCGAAGTATGGACCCAGGTACGGGGGTGTCCCTCCGGCGCAGCTGCTGCTGGACACCCACACCACGAGGCTTTCGCCGCGACGGCGTAAGTGCGGAAGCGCGGCCCGGTTGACTCGTTGTGTGCCGATGACGTTGACGTCGTAAATCGTGGCCAGCTGGTCGGGGGTGAAGGCTTCCGCTGGTCCGTAGACCATGTGTCCGGCGTTGTGGATGACGACGTCGAGGTGGCCGTCGGCGGCCACGATGTGGGCGATGGCCGCGTCGACCGAATCCTGGCTCTGCACATCCAATTCGATGCCGCGGATGTCAAGTTCCTCGGTCAGCGAGAGGATGTCGAGTGCCGCAACCTCCGCGGCGTTGCGTCCGTCGGTATCGCGCATGCCCGCGTACACGCGGTGCCCCGCGCGCGCCAACGCCTCCGCGCTCAAGCGCCCGAATCCGCTCGATGCGCCGGTCACCACGACTACTCGTCGGTTCATCCGAGTTCTCCCTTCGTCCTCTACAGTCCTGGCGTCCGCGGTGCATCGGCACACGCCAAGGTCGGCGTGGCACTCACCCCGTCCGGTTGTTGTTGAAAGGCGTTCCACAGCCCGAAGGAGTCCTCCAGGAAGTTGTAGCTGGCCAGCTTGCCGTCGCGGACGGTGCAGATGGTCGCGAAGTCGCTGCTGAACTCTCGGCCGGTGTCGATGATCCGGTGGCTGAATTGACCGACCACCACAACGTGGTCACCGTGCTCGAAGGTGTGCTCTATGGCGAAGCTGAGCGGCTGGAAGTGTTTGGGAAACGACTGCAACCATTCCCGCACTTCGTCCTTGCCGTGGCGGGTGCCGATCGTCGGTACGTCGGGTGCGCCCTGGACATGCCAGAGCACGTCGTCGGTGAGGCATTCCAGCGTCCGGCCGATGTCGTGGCTGAAGAAGGTGTCGAAGTAGTGCGAAACCACGTCGCTGGCGGTTGGTTCGGGGATGGCATTCGGCATCGGATGTCCTTCCGTAGGCGGTCGGTCGGTTAGCGGTGACCGCCGGACAGGGTGATGTATTCGCCTGTCATCCAGGCTGTTTCGTCGGATGCCAAGTAGACGGCGGCGGGTGCGATGTCCTCGGGTGCTCCCAGGCGACCCAGTGGCGTCTCGGCGACGATGGCTTGGCCGAAGCCGTCGGTCAGGAAGCCGCCGGCCTGCACGCCGTCGGTGTCGACGACTCCTGGCTTGATCGCGTTGACCCTGATCCCCCGTGGCGCCAGCTCATTGGACAGGGCGCGGGTCAACCCGTCGATCGCCCCCTTGGTTGCCGTGTACACCGAGGAATCCGTGGGACCGAAGGCGGTGACCGTGGAGCTCATGTTGACGATGCTCGCGCCGGGTGACATGTATGCGATGGCTTCCTTGATCGCTAGCAGGTAGCCGTAGACGTTGAGGTCGAAGTGGTGTCGAAACGTCTCCAGGGTGAGGTCCTGTAAGGGTTGGAAGTGATATACGCCGGCGTTGTTGACCAGGACGTCGATGCCGCCGTAGGTGTGGTGAGCTTCGGCGAACAGCCGGCGGACCTGCTCCTCGTCGCGCATGTCCGCCTGGATCGCCACCGCTGCACCCCCGCATCGGGTGATGTGGCAAACGACGTCGTCGGCGGCTTGCCGGCTGTGGGAGTAGTTGACGACCACGGCGGCACCTTCGGCGGCGAACCGCAGCGCGATCGCGGCGCCAAGTCCTTTGGATGCGCCGGTGACGACGGCGGTCTTTCCGTCGAGTCGGTAGGCCACGGCGCTTCTCTCTCTCGCAGGTTGTTTCGGGTGTCTCAGCGCACGCCGTGATCGGCGTAGCGTCCACCCATCACCAAGTCGCTGAGCGGTTGCAACTGCGCCAAAGCGTCGGCGTCGAGGTCAACGTCCAGCGAGGCGACGTTCTGATCGAGACGCTGCGCATGACGGGTGCCGGGGATGGGCACGACGGAGACGCCCAAGCGTGGCGCTTGGGCGTACACCCAGGCCAGTGCCACCTGAGCTGGCAGCACCCCGAGTCGGTCGGCGACGCCACGGACGGTGTCGGCGATCACCTGGTTGTGCTGGGCGGCGTCACCGGTGAACCGCGGGTTGCGGGCACGGAAGTCGGTGGGGTCCAAGGCCGCGGTCTGGACCGCTCCGGTCAGAAAGCCCCGTCCCAGTGGGGAGTAGGGCACCAGGCCGATGCCCAGTTCGGCCATCACTGGGGTGACGTGTTCGACGTCGCGCGTCCACAAGGAGTACTCGCTCTGCACAGCGGCGATCGGGTGCACCGTGTGGGCGCGCCGCAGCAGGTCGGCGCTGACCTCGCTCAAACCCAGGTACCGGACCTTGCCTGCAGAGACCAGCTCGGCCATCGCGCCGACGGTGTCCTCGATCTCGGCGTTCTGCGGGGGCCGGTGCAGGTAGTACAGGTCGATGTGGTCGATACCGAGGCGCAGCAGCGAGGAGTCGCAGGACCGCTTCACGTAGGGCGGGTCGCCGCGATAGACGCGCAGATCGTCTCCGCTGCTGCGGTCGATGCCGAACTTCGTGGCGATCTGGACGGTGTCGCGTCGGCCGGCGATCCCGCGGCCCAGCAGTACCTCGTTGTGGCCGGACCCGTACTGGTCGGCGGTGTCGAAGAAGGTGACTCCCACGTCGATGGCGTGCTGGATGGTGGCGATGTTGGTGTCCCAGTCCGAGACTCCGTAGTACTCGCTCATCCCCATGCACCCCAGGCCTTGGGCGGACACGTCGAGACCGCCGACAGTGGTGCGCTTCATGATGGATCCTTTCCGGTGTACTGCGTGCAGGTGAGGGGAACGTCGATCAGGGCAGTGCGGTGGCGCGGGTGGGATCCACGGTGGTGTCGCCGAAGATCAGCTGGTGGGTCATCGGCCGGCGCAGGAAGCTGGTCGGGAAGACCGATCCGGAATCGCTGACGGCGTTGAGGCGCACGATCTGATCGGAGGTCAGTGCCACCGACATGGCATCGAGGTTCTGCACCGCCTGCGCCACCGTGCGCGCACCGATGACCGGCGAAGCGACACCGGGTTGGTGCAACACCCACGCCAGCGCCACCTGCGCTGCGGTACAGCCGATCTCGGAGGCGACTTCGGCTACGACGGCGGCGATCTGCAGGCTCCGTTCGGTCAGGTGCCCGACCGAGGCGATCACCGAGGCGCGACTACCGCTCACCGCCGCTGATTCGGTGCGGTCCAGGTCGCTGCGGGTGTACTTGCCGGTCAGAACTCCGCCGCCCAGCGGAGACCACGGCATGACCCCGACGCCGAGGTTCGCGGCCATCGGAATCAGTTCGTGTTCGACGGTCCGCTCGACCAGGCTGTACTCGATCTGCAAGGCGACCAGGGGCGCCCAGCCGCGCAGCTGCGCCAGGGTCTGCATCTGCGCGATCCGCCACGCGGGCGTATCGGAAATTCCGACGTAGACGACCTTGCCTGCGCGCGTGAGATCGTCCAGCCCGCGCATCACCTCCTCCGGGGAGGTGGTGAAGTCCCAGGCGTGTACGTACAACAGGTCGATGCGGTCGGTGTTCAACTGCCGCAGACTGGCTTCCACCGAGCGCATCATGTTGAGCCGATGGTTGCCTCCGGAGTTCGGATCTCCTGGCGTGCGCGACATCGTGTACTTGGTCGACACCACCAACCGGTCACGCTTCCCTGCGATCAGCTGCCCGACGAATCGTTCGGATTCACCGTCGGTGTAGTTGACCGCGGTATCGACGAGGTTGCCTCCCCGGTCGACATAGGCGTCGAAGATGTGGCGCGCCTCCTCGGCGTCGGCGCCCCACCCCCAGGTGGTACCGAACGTCATCGTGCCCAGTGACAGCGGGAAGACCCGCAACCCCGAGCGGCCGAGCAGCCGGTAGGTCGTCATCGCATCCTCCCAACACGTTGTGCGCTCATCGCACCGAGAAATCAATCGTGCCCCCGTGAAGGGCCCGCGTCTGTCGTGGTGGCGCCACAACTGTGATGCGTGTTAACCCCCAGCCCGGCGTGGGGTTTACCCGCACAGGATTACCTGTGATGTCCGGACTTCTACCGGCTCCTCGACACGACCGCAGAGATCGCACGCCTTCGAACGTGGTCGACGCCACCCGCAAAAAATGCGGAAACGACCGCTACCGCAGACATCTGGCGCGATATGCCGTCGGGTCGGGATGCGTCGAAACAGACGCACTTCAAGAGCTTCTGTCGGTGAGCACCGCTTCTCACTGCGGTGCGGAGCCGCTGAGAAAGGTGAGAACAGCCGCGACGCGCCGGTGCTGATCCGTATCCTCCTGATAGAGACCAAGTTTGGAGAAGATGCTTGTGACGTGGCGTTCCACGGCGGCGACACTCACGACGAGTTCTCCCGCGATACCGGCGTTGGACAGCCCCGTCGCCATCAGGCGGAGCACGTCGTGTTCACGCGGGGTCAGCGCAGAGGTCCGACCGCCCGGACGGGGGCGCCCAGCGAGCCGGGCGATCACGTCGGGATCCAACACCGAACCACCCGCGGCTATCCGCCGGACGGCGTCGTGGAGCACATCGGGCTCCACCAACTTCTCCTTGAGTAGGTACCCGACTCCCTCAGCGCGGTCACCGACCAGGCTCAGCGCGTATTCCTCTTCGCAGTATTGCGACAGCACCAGTACCCCGATGCCGGGATGACGCTGACGAAGCGCAATGGCGGCGGTGAGGCCGTCGCGACCCTGACGGGACGGCATCTGAATGTCGGTGACTACAACATCGGGCGTATGGGCTTCGACACTGGCGAGCAGTTGATCGGCGTCGCAGGCGACATCGACGACTGCGATCCCCTCGCGCTCCAACAAGCGGACCACGCCCGCCCTGATCAACGCGTTGTCGTCGGCAACGACGACCTGAATCACGAGACCGCCTCAGCTGCTGCGAACGCATCGCTGCACGGGGTCATCTGAAGGCCAGCGTCTGAGCGCAGCGGCAGGTGGGCTGCGACCACCGTTCCCCGGCCCCGGCGTGAATCGACGACCAGCATGCCGCCGACGGAGCCAACGCGGTCATGCATCCCCGACATTCCCGAGCCTTGGCCCACATCGGCGCCTCCGAGGCCATCGTCTGAAACGACGATATGCAGTTGGTCCGCCTCGACATCGAGACGAACGTCGGCGCGGGTGGCGTGGGCGTGTTTGACCACGTTGGTCAACGCTTCGGAGATCAGCAGGTATGCGTGGCGCGCAATATCCAGAGACACACCGACATTGCACTGCTCGTGCAGTCGCGTGTGCAGCGTCGTCGGTACGACTGTCCGTGAAGTAAGCGCCATCACCGTCGGAATGAGGCCGTCGGTGGCGAGCACCTCCGGAAACCCGTCCGCGGCCAGCTCCCGCAGATCGGTGATCGCCAGCTTCGCCTCGACCATCGCCGCCGCCAAGGTATCGGCTAGCGGGCTGCCGTCCGGCAGTTCGTCCCGAGTGATTTGCAGGCGGATCAACAGATTGATCAGCCGGTGCTGAGCGCCGTCATGCAGATCGCGGGTCACCTGCCTGCGCGCGGCCCTCCCCGCCTCGAGCATGCGTAGTCGTTCGGTGGGCAACGGTGCGGCGCTGATGTCGGCGAAGGTCAGTACCACCGCGAACCCGACGTCGACGTTCAAGGGCGCAGTCGACCACGTGATCGGGAAACTCGACCCATTCGCGCGGATCAGCCGGTCCGCCTGCTGCTCGGTCGCCGCGCCAGTCGATGCGGCGCGAAGCAGTCGGCAGTCGGGCAGCGTCTCAGCTGAGCAGTCGTGATGCCAATAGCGATGCAGCAGCCGACCATCCACCGCGTCTGCGGGCTCCTGTCCGAGCAGCTGTGAGGCTGCCGGGTTGGCGTAGACAGCGTTGCCGTTCGCATCGATGACGAGGATCGGCTGCGGCACCGCCGCCAACACGAGGTGTCCGGAAATCAGCGGCTGGGCCACACCGCGGTTGCTCCTGGCCTCGGTCGCTGATAGTCCCATGCCTGCCTCCTTGATCGACGTACATGGGAGAAGGCTAGGAACGGGGCGGTGGGGCTCGCGAGCGTCAGATGACGCTGTCGGTGTACGTCATCGGCGCGGCGGGGTGGTGTGCAGGACTGCGGCGAGTTCGGCGCGGGAGGTGACTCCTAGCTTGGGGAAGATCCGGTGCAGGTGGGTGCTCACCGTGCGGTGGGACAGGTAGAGCCGCTGGCCGATCTCGCGATTGGTCAGGCCGTCCGCGGCGAGCTGAGCAATGTGTAACTCGTGGGCGGTGAGGCGTTCGTTCACGTCCGTAACGCGTCGTGGGCTGCCTTCTCCTGCCGCGCGCAGCTCATTGCGCGCCCGTTCGCTCCATGGAATGATGCCGAGCGCATCGAAGGTTTCGCGTGCAGAACGCAGCATCGGGCGGGCTTCGGTGGTGCGGCGCTGACGCCGCAACCATTCGCCGTAGGCGAGTTGCGCCCAGGCACGTTGAAACGGCCACCCCTCGGGCATCATGCTCAGCGCCTGCTCGAAGAGCTCTTGGGCCCCGTCTGCGTCGGCAAGTACGGCTCGTGCGTACCGCACGCCCAGTGCCATTGCGGGTGAGCTGTTGGTTTCGGCGAAGGACGCCACTCGATCGACGATCTCGGCGGCCACGTCGGCCTGACCGCTGCGGACCGCGGCATCAGCCAGTTCTGGTAGTGCATAGCACCGCAGCGCTACTTGGAACGCGGGATCCGACGGGTCGTGCATGCGGCGCAGCTGGTTGAAGGCGTCGGCGAAGCGTCCCTGGGCGAGTGCCGATATCCCCTTGGCGGTTTGCACGGTGGCGAGGATGGGCCGGGCGCCGACGGCCATTCCGGCCCGTTCGGCCTCGGCGGCGAGTTGGGCCGCCTGTTCGTGCTCTCCCCTCAGGGCCGCGATTTCGGCTTGGGAGGCGCGGACGATGCCGAACACGAACGGCTGATCGGTTTCGCGGGTGAGGCGGCGCGCTTCGTCGGCGGCGGGGATGGCCACGGCGAGGTCGCCCAGTCGGGTCGCGCTCCATGCCTGCGCCGCGCGGGCTCGCGCCAGCAGCGCCAGCCGGCCCTGCGCCCGTAGACCTTCCACCGAGGCGGCGTTGAGTCGCACCGCATGGTCGAGAGCACCGACCAGTAGTGCGGCGGTGCCCAGGAACCTTTCCTCGCGCGGCTCGGTCTCGGCCTGATGATCAGGGCGGGCCAGGCCGGCGATCACCGTCGAGCCCCGCTCAATCGGCACGGCATAGGCGAGGATGGCCAACAACCGAGGGTCCTCGGGGTTGGGTAGCAGCGCATCCGCAACCCCCTCGATGTACTGGCGGGCAGGTGTGCCGGGTTCAGACCAGAAGCAGCGCAAAGCGGCGCTCCACAGGATGCGGACCGCGAGATCATGGTCTCCGTCGGCTGCGATTGCTTCGGCCAGGCGCGCCAACTCCACAGCGCCTACGGTGGGGTCGCGCATGCCGTCGTCAAAACTGCCGCGGATCCATGCCACGCGCGTCTGTTGCTGCCCGGACAGCTCCAGCGACTCGACCTCCGCGAGCACCCGTTGGACGATGTCGCGGCGACCCGACTCCACCGCAAGATCGGCTGCACGCAGCAGCCGCTCCGCTCGACGCCGACTATCTGTGCTGAGCCGAGCTGCTTCCTCCAGGGCGATGATCGAAGAATCGACGACACCGCGTCGCTGGGCGCGCTGCGCCACCAAATCCAGTTCGACGGCAACGTCTTCGTCGGGGCCCGGCGTCGCCGCCGCGCGGTGCCAGGCCCGCCTGTCCGGCTGGTCGCCAAGAACCGCGGCCAGCGCAGCGTGAGCCCGTCGGCGATCATCTCCGCTCAGGGTCGACACGACCGCCGACCTCATCAACGGATGCCGAAAGGTGACGGTAGCGCCGTCGTAGACGATCAGTTGCGCGGATACCGCGGGTGCCAAGACCGCGTCGGTGACGACTCGGGCGAGGACAGACGCCGCCGCTGCGAGGGTCTCAGATGCCGCGGCGCTGTCGTTGAGCGCCGCGACCGGCAGCACCGACCGGGTGTCGGGTGGGAGCAGCGCCAGCCGAGCGGTGAACGTGCGCTCCAGGCGACGCGTGAGCGGCAGTGGCCCCGCAGTCGAGATACCGGCGCCGGATTGCACGGCCTTGGGAAGTTCGGTCAGCGCCAATGGGTTTCCCGCAGCGTCATCGAGTAGGCGACGCCGTGCCACCGGAACCAGACCAGGCGCCACCAAGTCCAGGAGCGTTTCCGCTGCGGAGTCGGACAGCGGCGCGACCGCCAAGGAAGGCAGCTCTGCGTCGAGGATCCGCGCTGGCGTGCCGTCCCGGACGGCCACCAGCAGCAGGATGGGCTCCGACTCCAGCCGTCTGGCCACGAACGTCAGGACGTCCACGCTGGCCTGGTCGAGCCAATGAGCGTCCTCGGCCACCAGCAGCAGCGGCGCCTCAGCGGCGACTTCGGCAAGCAGATTCAGTACCGCCAACCCGACCAAGTAGATGTCAGGGACCTGTTGGTCGGATAGGCCGGTCACGGCGCGCAGGGCATCACGCTGCGATACCGGCAAGTTGTCGATGCCCGATCGGACTGGGAAGACGAGTTGATGCAAACCCGCGTACGGCAGATGCTGTTCGCTTTCCACACCGACCGTGGCGAGCACCCGCATGTCTGACGCCGCGGCGCGGCGACGGGCTTCGGCCACCAGCGTCGACTTACCCACGCCGGCCTCGCCGTGCAGCACGAGCACACCGCCCCGGTCCTCGACCCCCGCGATCAACGTGCGCAGGTGTTGTACTTCGCGTTCCCGTCCCACCAACGCAGCCGACGTCACGTCAACTCCTTGCGAGCCTTCGGTAGCGCGAGGCTCAACGCGCCGGCCAAGGCCGAGGGCAGCGCGAAACCGTAGAACCCCGCCGCGACTGCCGCCCCCTCGGCGAGCAGCTGGGTGCCATACAGAGGGCCGACCACCCCACCGAGACGGCCGACGCCCAGTGCCGCTCCCAGCGCGGTGGCCCGCAGGTCGGTTGGATGGGAGGCGGCGATCAACCCATTGAGCAGGAACTGTGCGTTGACCGCGCCGGCGCCGATGACGGCCACCAGGACGTAGGCGGCGATCGCCGGTGGATGCTGAGCCAGCAGGGTGAACCCGACCGCGCCGGTGCCGAACGCGGTGAGGATCATCGCACGAGTACCCCAGCGGTCGGCGGCCCACGGGGCCGCGACTGATCCGATTACCACGCCGATGTTGAGCACCATGAGAAACACCAGTGACGTACCAAGGGAGTAGCCGGCGCGGATCATCAGCACCGGCAGCCACGTGTACGCGCCGAACAACACCAGCAGGCTCAAGAATGTCGTCGCCCAGAACAACCCGGTGCGGACCACGAACCCGCGGCCCAACAGACAGCGCCAACGGGCGGGATGCGCCGGCATTGCCGCGGATCTCAGAAACTCCGCCGGCTCGGGCAACCACCGCAACATCGCGGGAACCAGAATGATTGGCGGCAGCGCACCGACGAGAAAGAGTATGCGGAATCCGCCCGACTCGGCCAACGCCAGAGCTGCTAGCGCACTCAGCAGGCCGCCGGCGCCGATCCCACCGAATACCAGCCCTTGATAAAGGTTGCGGCGATCGGACGGGGCAATCTCGGCGATAAGGGCGGACGTCGCCGGCAGCATGGCACCTGCGCCCATCCCGACGAGCAGACGACCGACCGCGAAAACCATCGGTGTGGGTGCCCCGGCACACACCAGCATGCCTCCGCCGACCACGACCACACCTGCTATCAGCGTGGGTTGGCGCCCCCAGCGGTCGGCAAGAATCCCCGCTATCAACGCGCCGACCAGCATCCCGGACAGAGCCACCGCACCGAGCAGGCCGACGTCGACCTGACTTAGCCCCCACGGCTCAACCTGCAGCAAATACGGGACCGCCGCGCCGTAAACCACGATGTCGTAGCCTTCGAGCGTCAACGCGGCCCAGCACAGCCCGAGCACGGTCGGCGCACCGCTCCTCATCGGGCTACCACGCTCATACTCGCCACGGCGTCAGCCTGCCGTATAGTGGCCGCCCCTGCACACCCTCCGTGACTACTTCACGGTTGGCCTTACCCCTGCCTTCCGGCTAGCCGGAAGGTCACCGTCGGGAGGACCCGCCGCAGGGCTACGGCTACCCCTAAAGACACGGCACCGCTCCGCGCGCGACAGTGAAACCACACGGACAACGTTCGGAAACCGCCGCCGCGAGAGCACGCAGGAATAGTTAGGACGACCACGAAGATGGCCACGAGACACATCCACTCCAGCCGCCAATCCGCAGTCTCATCGCAGACGCTGCCGTCGAGCCGACTAGGTGTCGTGGTCGGAATTGGGACCGGCGTCTCGACCACGGCAACGCAGTGGGCCACGCACCACGCAGCCACACACCGCATCCCGCTCACGCTCGTCACAACCGGCACCACTGCCAGCCAAACAATCAAAACGGGGTGGGATTCCTTGCCACTCGTCCGAGCGATAGCAGTCGATGCGCCGTTGGAGCACACGCTGATCCAGCTGTCGGCACAAGCGGAGATCGTCGCCCTGGGAAACGATTGTCCCAGTACACATCGGACACTCAGCGCGCTCGTCCGTCGGGGACACAGCAACGTTGCAAGCATTCCCGAAGCCGCGGCAGATTTACGGCTGCCGGTAATCGTGCTGATCGACGGACTCCGTTCATCTGAACCGGCAATTCGCGCCGCGTTCGACGAAGCATCACGACGCCACGCCAGCCTGATCGCCGTCCATACCTGGAGCGAGCCAGGTCACCTCGGATTTCCGGCTATCAGCTGGTCACCCATCGAATGGGCCAACAACCGAGAGCAGGAACGAGAGGTGCTAGCAGAACGGCTTGCCGGGTTTCAGGAACTTTACCCCGATGTTCGAGTACGCCGAATCACGACCAGTGACAGCAACTGTAAGCCACTCGTGACCGACGCACGTTCCGCTCAGTTGATCGTCGTCGGAACGGGTGCGAACGCCAAACTAGCTGACATCAGCCGAGTTGCGGCCTTCCGACAGCTCACCACGAGCGAGGTCCCGGTGCTTGTCGCCAAGCGGTAGGTGACGCCCAACGCACGATCGCCGCAGTAATTAAGGAAGTTCGACAAGTCTGGAGCACTAGCGACGAACGTCGCGTCTCCCTTGCTCTATGCGCGGGTCACCGCTGCTAGATCCGAGCCTCGCTGCCCGTGCCGGCACGGCGCCCCGTTTCGCTGGCCGAATATCGGCTGTGAAGCGCCCGCGAACATTGGTCACAAAGTCGGGACAGATCTCGACGGTCATGCTGTGAGCCAACGCGCATAACCCCACTTGACGGACCGCCGATTGGTCATCAAGCGCGAGAAGTCACAACGGCGGCGCCAGGCGGTGGTGGTGCGGCGGCTGCTGTTGCCGGTGACGACGGCTGCTGTGGCTTATCAAGTCTTATGGCCAATTCTCTTCCTAAATGTCCACACGATGGCATCATCAGTCCTTCCCGCCAAGCTCCACACTCGGCGTGTCAGACCAGAACCAGTTCCACCGTTATTTAGACAGTCCCCGCAGGTTGGAACGTGCTGCTCTGCGGTACGGCAGAGGTGTCTGCGAAGAGGGCACAAACTTGAAAATTCCGCGTATGATATCAGTCTGTAGCCAAATCTACTGGACTGCAACAACATCCGTCGAAGCAGAGGCCGGGATGCTGTCACGTGACGAAACATGGCGCATGGAGTTGGCTACATCACCTGAGGGCGGGCAGCGCGAAATCCTTCCTGCCGGCGAGTGGACATGAACTTGAGAATCCTCGGTATGGACACGACGTGAGAATCTTGCGTTTCGTCCAGCTCAGCGACTGACGAGTGGACGCAAAGCTTGAGAAGCCACAAGATAGCCGACGATGTGGCTTCTCAAGTTTGACGTCGAATTCTCAGGTGAGATGTCCATCTGATGTCCAAATGGAGATGAAAGTGAGATTTACGGAACGGTCCGACCTAGTAGTTGTGGTTCCAACGCGGCGCCCGACTCATGAGAACGGAGTGCGACGGTTATGTCGAGGTGAACCCCCTGTCGTCACGAAACGGTCGGACCGGGGAGTAGAGCTGCGGATGCCCACACATGGTCGCAGCGGAACGAACGAGGCTGGTGTCGTCTGCCATGAGGATGGGACCAGTGTGACCTGATTTTTGCCAGGGTGATGGGACCACCTGGATTGCCAGTTATGGGACCACCGGCGCGTCGCGTCGGTGGTCTTTTCATTTGTTCGTTCGATCGCCGTGACGGCTCAAGGTCACGGAGGTCGGCGGGCATGGCTTTTCGGGAGGTCAGTGTGAATGAGATCAGGGAAGTGCTGCGGGTGTGGCTGGGGGTGGTGGGACTGCCGGCGCCGGGGTACCGCAGCATTGCCGCGCATTGCGGCCTGGACCGCAAGACGGTGCGCCGCTACGTCGAGGCCGCCCAGGCGGCGGGTTTGCGTCGCGACGACGACGTCAGCGCGGTCGATGATGCGTTGATCGGGATGGTTGCCGAGGCGGTGCGTCCGGTGCGCCCCGATGGCCACGGGGCGGCGTGGGAGCAGCTGGTGGGCTTCGAAGATCAGATCACCGCCTGGGTGGCCGGCACCGGTGAGCATCGGCCGTTGACGGTCACGAAGATCCACACCCTGTTGGCCCGGCAGGGGTGTGTGGTGCCGTATCGGACGTTGCACCGATTCGCCAGCCAGCGTTGCGGTTTCGGCCGCAAAGACCTCACGGTGCGGGTCGCTGATGGCGATCCCGGAGTGGAGTGCCAGGTCGACTTCGGCTACCTGGGGATGCTCACCGACGCTGCTGACGGGCGCCGCCGCAAGGTGCACGCGCTGATCTTCACCGCGGTGTACTCCCGGCACATGTTCGTGTGGTTGTCGTACTCGCAGACCCTGGCCGCGGTGATCGCAGGCTGCGAGGCGGCCTGGGAGTTCTTCGGCGGGGTGTTCGCCGTGCTGATCCCCGACAATCTCAAGCCGGTGATCGCCGACGCGGACGCGGTCAACCCGCAGTTCAGCCAGGGCTGGCTGGATTACGCCGGGCATAGCGGGTTTCTGACCGACCCCGCCAGGGTGGCCTCGCCGAAAGACAAGCCACGGGTGGAACGCGCCGTGCAGTACGTGCGGCGAAACTTCTGGGACGGAGAAACATTCACCAGTCTGCAGCAGGCGCAGGACGCCGCCACAGCGTGGTGTCGTGACACTGCGGGCACCCGCACCCACGGCACCACCTGCGCACGCCCGCTGGAGGTGTTCACCGACGAAGAGCAGCCCCGGCTGTTGGCGGTGCCGCAGGTCTATGACGTGCCGGTGTTCAAGAGGGTCAAGGTCCACCGCGACTTCCACGCCGAGGTCGCCAAGGCCCTGTATTCGCTGCCCGAATGCTGGATCGGTCAGTACCTGGACGTGCGCGCCGACACCGAGCTGGTGAAGTTCTATCGCCGCGGCGTGCTGGTCAAGGTCCATCCCCGCCAACCGGCCGGTGGGCGCAGCACCGACCCCCGCTGATCTGCCCGAACACAAGACCGGCTACGCGCTGCGTGATGTGGCGGCGTTGATCGCCACCTGCGCCTCCCACGGCCCCAACGTCGGGATCTACGCCGAACGCATCCTCGATGACCGGCTGCCCTGGACGAAGATGCGTACCGTCTACCGGCTGCTGGGTCTGGTGCGCCGCTACGGCGCCGACCGGGTCGAACAGGCCTGTTCATTGTCGCTGGATCTCGATGTCGTCTCGGTGAACAAGATCGCCTCCATGCTGGAGCGCGCCACCGAGACCAGCTCCCCGGCCCTGCCGAAAGCGGTCGGTCACACCGCGACCCGCTTCGCCCGTGATCCTTCCGAATTCAACTCCACCCCAACATCATTGACCATCTTTTCCGAGGAGAACCGCTGACATGACTACCACCGCCCGTGGAGCTACCGACCCGATCGGCGCTGATCTGCTCCGACTGCTCAAAGCCCTCAAGCTCGGTGCACTGGCTGACACCCTGCCCGAACGCGCCGCCTTGGCCCGACAACACAAACTCAGCCACATCGGCTTCCTGGAAACACTGCTGGCTGACGAGGTCTCCCGACGCGAATCCCGCTCCGCGGCACTACGAGCGGCCAAAGCCGGACTCGATCCGAGCATGCGGTTTGACACCTGGACCGCCTGACCGCGCTCGCTGAAATTCCCCACTGACGCTCATCGAAATTCCCCACCCGTGTGGCTCCGCCGAGAAGGGCGGGCCTCCCTCGAAGCTGCTGGTGTCTGACGCCAGTTGCTTCACCGAAGGAGGCCCGCTTTCTCATGCTCACATGGGAGGACGATTTGGAAGTACATGCCCTACGCCGTCGTGGCTGGTCGATCTCAGCGATCGCCCGCCACACTGGTTTCGACCGCAAGACGGTCCGCAAGTATCTGGCCGGTGGCGGCGAACCGGGGGTCCGTGCCCGCAGCGGTCCGGACCCGTTCGATCCGTTCGTCGACTACGTCACCGCCCGGTTGACCGAGGACCCGCACCTGTGGGCGCGCACCCTGTTCGACGAGCTCGAGCAGCTGGGGTTCGGCCTGTCGTATCAGAGCCTGACGCGCAACATCCGGGCCCGGGATCTGCGTCCGGTGTGCGAGGCGTGCCGCACGGCCACACAGCGCCCGAACGCGGTGATCCCGCACGCCCCGGGTGAGGAAACCCAATGGGACTGGCTGGAATTGCCCGATCCGCCGGCATCCTGGGGGTGGGGCAAGACCGCGCATCTGCTGGTGGGCTCGCTAGCGCATTCGGGCAAGTGGCGCGCCGCCCTGGCGCCCTCGGAAGGCCAGCCGCACCTGGTCGCCTGCCTGGACCGGGTGACCCGAGGCCTGGGCGGGGTCACGCGGGTGTGGCGTTTTGACCGGATGGCCACGGTGTGTGATCCCGGCTCGGGTCGGGTGACCGCGTCGTTCGCCGGGGTGGCCAAGCACTACGGCGTCTCAGTGGCGGTCTGCCCGGCTCGGCGGGGCAACCGTAAGGGTGTGGTGGAGAAGGTCAATCACACTGCGGCGCAGCGCTGGTGGCGGACGCTGGCCGACGAGGCCACCGTGGAGCAGGCTCAGGTGAGCCTGGATCGCTTCGCCGCGGTGCGCGGCGACACCCGGCTGCGGGCCACCGCCGACGGCCGGTCCTCGGTCGCTGTGGTGGCCAAGACCGAGCCGTTGGCACCTGCGCCGGCGTCGCCGTATCCGGTGATCGTGTCGGAGACTCGCACAGCGTCGCGGCAGGCGTTGGTGTCCTATCGCGGTAACCGTTATTCGGTGCCCCCGGAACTGGCGGCGGCTCAGGTCGTGGTCAGCCATCCTGTCGGTGGCCAGTTCTGCGACATCGCCACCACTGGCGGGATCGTGATCGCCCGCCACCGGATGGCCGCCGACGGGCTCGGGGTGATGGTGCGCGACAGCGGCCATGTCATCGCCCTCGATACCGCCGCGATGGCCACCGCCACCACCGGACGCCCACACCGCCGCAAAGAACGCATCCCACCCGGCCCAGCCGCCAAAGCCGCTGCCGCACAACTACTGCGGCTCGATGCCGAAACAATCCAAACATCAACTCCATCAACCAATTCCACCGTCATCGACCTGTCCGCCTACGAGCGGGCCGCCCAGAACAGGACCATCCAATGACCCCCACCCCACGCACCCCGAAGACCACTAGGGCCGCCGCCGAGGAGGCGCCGTCGGCAGCCGCGAGCCGCTATCAACAGCTGCGCTCGCATCTGGCCGAGCTCAAACTGGCTGCCGCCGCCGAAGCCTTGCCCGCCGTCTTGGACCAGGCCAGCGCCGAAGGACTCTCGCTCACCGTCGCCTTGGAGCGGCTGCTGGCCGTCGAAGTCGAGGCCAGCACCGCGCGCCGCCTAGCGGGCCGGTTGCGGTTCGCTTGCCTGCCCACCCCGGCCACCCTCGTAGATTTCGATGTCGATGCCGCCGCCGGGATCGACCGCAAGCTCATCGATGAGTTGGGCACGTGTCGCTACCTCGAATCGGCGACCAACATCTTGCTCATCGGCCCACCGGGCACCGGCAAGACACACCTCAGCGTCGGCCTCGCCAGAGCTGCCGCGCACGCCGGCTACCGGACCTACTTCACCACCGCCGCGGATCTGGCCGCCCGCTGTCACCGCGCCGCCATCGAAGGACGCTGGGCCACCACCATGCGCTTCTACGCCGGACCGACGCTGCTGGTGATCGACGAACTGGGCTACCTGCCGTTGCCCGCCGAGGCCGCATCGGCGCTGTTTCAGGTTGTCTCCCAACGATATTTGAAGACCAGCATCGTCATCACCACCAACCGCGGGGTGGGTGCTTGGGGCGACATCCTCGGCGACACCACCGTCGCCGCCGCCATGCTCGACCGCCTGCTGCACCGCTCCGTGGTAATCAACCTCGACGGCGAGTCCTACCGCCTACGCGACCACCAAGCGGCCGCCGAAACGCTACGCCGAACCACCACCGGCAACCGCCAACAACTACACTGACCGCTGCTCACAGGTGAGGAATTTCGGCGAGCACACCTGAGGACTTTCGATGAGCGCGATCACGCCCACGACGACCTGCGCTATGACCGCACCCTGCTCGGTGATCTCACCTCGCTACGGTTCCTCGATGCCGGCCAGTCCGCGATCGTCCTCGGGCCCGTCGGCGTCGGCAAGACCCATCTGGCAACAGCATTGGGCCACATGGCTATTCGCCGCCGCCACACCGTCGTTTTCGGCCGCGCCGACAAACTGTTCACCCGGCTACGCGCCGCCCGCCTGGACCACACCGTCGACGCAGAGATCCGCCGACTGGCCGCCGTCGACGTTCTGATCATCGACGACTTCGCGCTACGCCCCCTCGACGCCACCGAAACCAGCGACTTCTACGAAATCGTCGTCGAGCGCCACCGCGCCAAGACCACCATCATGACGTCGAACCGCGAGCCCGCCGAATGGCTGACCATGACCGCCGACACCCTGCTGGCCCAATCAGCCATCGACCGACTGACCTCCGCCGCGCACACCCTGGTCATCGAAGGACCGTCCTACCGCCAACGAACCCGCCCTCAGCTTGACCCAGACCCCGCCGACAAGCATCCTCAATAACGCGCCACGGTGGTCCCATCCCCCTGGCAATCAGGTGGTCCCATCACCCTGGCAAGCGACATGCGTAACAGGCTTCTTTTCACGTGAGCGCATGCCATCGGTCTTTGAGGATTGGTGCGGACCGAACCTATGTTGCTTGGAGCCGCGTGAAGGCCCCGGCGTGTTGATGAAGGTCGGCTGGCCGTTGCCATTCAGCGATGATCGCCGGGCACCGGCCTGTCAGCAAGCAGTGAGGTTCGTTTGCGTCGCTTTTCCAAACTGGATTTGCGTCCGCAGACCGGGCACCCGACACCCGAGGCGCGACTTCCGATTACGGCTTGCCAGCTGTTGCCGCACTCTGGGCAGAGCCACCATGCTTTCTGCCCGCTACCGAATGTGACGTGCTCGGGTGTCTGTGGTGCGTTCTTGATCGGATCCCATTCAGCGGCCAGTTCCGGCCGCTCCGACGCCAACGACCGAGGCCGGGGCCGTTGAATTTCCGCCGCGGCGGCCGCTGCGGCCCAGGGCTCGCTAGTACTTAGGTATTCGTCGTGGTGCGTGACGCGGCGGCCGAGTTGATCGAGTCTGCGGAGCACGGCCTTGGCGCGCTCAACTTCGGACGAGAACTTCGGCACCATCACGTCGTATTGCCCGATTGGTTTGAGGTCCTCCCGGATGCGAATGACCGACCAGCCGGCGTCTTCCAATGCCGCGGTCTTGCGGCAGTCCTTCTCGTGGCCTTCTGCCGTCTTGTGAAACCTGTTGCCATCGAACTCAATAACGAGATTCCACGGGGGCGCAACCATGTCGCAGTTGAGCGGCCTGCCCCGCGGCGGGTAGATCATCGAGTGTTCGACATCTATCGGCACGCCGGCGGCGACGAGCTCGTGCCGTAGACGAATCTCCTCGGCGCTCGTACCCCACAGGATGCACTTCGGACAACCCCGCGCCTTCGTCCTGTTGTTGATCATCGCCTGCCATTCGTGGCCACGAGGACACATCCACCATGCCTTCTTGCCGCTGTTGCCCGTGACATCGGCAGGCGTCAGATCGGCGTTGCGAGTCGGGTGCCACTGGCTGGCCAGTTCTGAGTCCTGTTCGGCAAGGGAATGCCCTGTGTCGGGTTTGCCGTGAGCCGCAGCTACCTGCCGCGTCGCGCATACCTTGCACCCGGAACCGTCTGCGCGGCTGCCAATTTGTGCCTCCCACTCGTTACCGCAATCGGGGCACAACCACCAGGCGCGTTTCCCACTCTTCACGGTGACTTTGACCGGGGTGAGACCACCGTTGCGCACAGGATGCCATTGCGCAGCGAGGTCTGGAAGTCGTTCCGCCAGCGACTGCCCGGGCTTGGGAGCGCCCAATGCAGCACCCCCGCGCCGCCGCCCGCACTTCGGGCATCCCGCACCTCCACGGGTTCGGCTGTTGATCATTGCGGACCACTCGTGGTCACACGTCGGACACAACCACCACGCTCGCACATTGCTTGCCCCACGAAACTCGGCGGGAGTCAGTTCACCGTTGCGGACGGGATGCCATTGCGCCGCCACCTCCGGGTACTGCTCCGCGAGGAAGGTTCCAGTCGGAGCGTCGGTGGCCGTGGACAGTGGTTCGGGCTTGCCCGGCAGTGGAATGGAGAGCGGTTGCGAACTCAGACGTTCCGAGCCACGCTGGCAAGCCGTGTCTTTGGCCGGTAGTTGCGCGCCGAGCCGTCCTTGGCCGCGACGACGGCAACCGGGGCATCCTGCACCTGCAGCGCGATTGCCCACCGACGCAGCCCACTCGTAGTCGCACCAAGGGCACTTCCACCACGCCTTACGCTTGGCCGAGAACGCTACGTCGCTGGGTGTGAGGTCACCGTTGAGGGTGGGGTGCCACTCTGCTGCCACCGTCGAATTGCGCTCGGCCAACGAGGAACCAGGCTTAGGTCTACCCAACGCGGCATGCGCACATTTTCGACACGCGCTACCTCGCGTGCGATTTGCCACCTGTATTGCCCACTCATGACCGCATCGCGCGCACAGCCACCAGACCTTCTTGTTGCTGGCATAGCCGACCGTTGCTGGGGCCAGTTCGTCATTGCGGCTGGGGTGCCATTCGGCGGCGACCGCCGGGAACCGTTCCGCCAGTGAGTCGCCTGGGCTCGGCATACTCTTCAACCGGCCCGCCTCCTGGCGAGCACACGCCGGGCATCCATGACCATGGGCCCGGCTGCTCACCCGCGCCTGCCAAGCGTGATTGCAGACCGGGCATAGCCAGAATGCTCTGAGCTTCGCGCCTGTCGTGGTGGTCAGCGGCGTCCGATCACCGTTCAACGTGGGATGCCACTCGGCCGCCAACAATGGCAACGCCAGATTCAGACTGTTCGAGTGATGACCTCCGTCTGAGTTACCCGTAAGCATGTCGTCGCCCCTCCCGAGGAACAGCCTGCCACTGCCCTATGACACCGATCACCTCCGAAACATCCGTTCGGCGCGGCCGACGGTTGCAGGGCGGTGGCCGTTCCACCGGCCACGAGGGGCTGTACCTTTTGACGACCATCAGCAGCAGCAAATGGAGTAAGCCAAATGACGATCGCCATTAAGCCGCTCTGCTGCGCGTCAGTGCTGATACTCGCCGTCAGCTGCGGGTCGCAGGAGAGCACGAGCGGAGTTCCTGCCCAGGTCGAACTCACCACAACAGTGGAGGCACCGTCCGGCGTTCCATCTTTCACCGCCCAGGGCCTCGCGGAGAGGATCCAAGTCGGTGTACCGAGGTCACAAGATTGATCGAAATCACTGGAAACAACGACGCCAACGACATGATTGGCCGCGTCAATGGATACGTTGCAGCCACGGTGCTCGTCGATTCCCGAATAGGAGAAGGTTGCGACATAGCGAAGGTTGGCATCGTGTGTGGCGCAGGAATCGAGCAGTGGCCTCACGAGCCAGCAGCTTAGCAGCGAGAGAGCTACATCAAGGGGCTGCTATCGTCGGCGCCGAGTACCAAACCCTGAAAGCCAACCTGTTGCTACGGGTCAGTGGCAAGCTGAAGCTTCAGAAGCCGAGGCGTATCAGGCAGCGTTCAACGACTGATCCCTGCACAACAGGCCACGCCCGCCGCATGGCTGAGCCGGCGGCAGTCGACGTGTTGGGTGTTATCGGCGGGAGGGGGGCGCTCGCGCACGGTTCGGAGCCTGGCGACGGTGACACCGAGCGGCTTTGTTGACGACGGTTGAAGATCCGGCCAGTCGCGACGGTTGAAAAGTAGGCCACCCGATCAGATTGGATGGGTGATCTCCTTGGAAGACTGGGCCTTGATCCGGCATCTTTACCGCAGCGAAGGGCTATCGCAGCGGGCCATCGCACGGCAACTCGGCATCGCGCGAGACACCGTGGCGGCCGCGGTGGCAAGTGATGGTCCGCCGAAGTACGAGCGGGCCTCGGCGCCGTCGGCGATCAACGAGGTGGAGCCCCGAATCCGGGCGTTGTTGACGGCCTACCCGACGATGCCGGCGACGGTGATCGCCGAGCGGGTCGGGTGGACCGGTTCGATCTCCTGGTTCCGGGAGCGGGTCCGGGCGATCCGCCCGGAGTACCTGCCGGCTGATCCGGTCGACCGCCTCGAGCATCCGCAGGGACGGGTGGTGCAGTGCGACCTGTGGTTCCCGGCGCCCAAGATCCCGGTCGGTTTCGACCAGGAGACGATGCTGCCGGTGCTGGTGATGGTGGCAGCGTTCTCCCGCTTCATCGCCGCGGTGATGCTGCCCTCACGCCAAACCATGGACTTGGTGGCCGGGATGTGGCAGCTGCTCTCGCAGAACTTCACCGCGATACCGCACGAGTTGTGGTGGGACAACGAGGCCGGGATCGGACGGCGCGGCCGGTTGACCGAGTCGGTCACGGCATTGATGGGGACGCTGGGGTCGCGGCTGGTGCAACTCAAACCCTATGACCCCGAATCCAAGGGCATGGTCGAGCGAGCCAACCGATATCTGGAGACGTCGTTTCTGCCCGGCCGCTTCTTCATCTCACCGCAGGATTTCAACAGTCAACTCGACCAATGGCTTCGGACTGCCAACGCGCGTCGGGTGCGGGTCCTCGATGGTCGCCCGGTCGACTTCATCGATGCCGATCGAGCCCACATGTTGGCGCTGCCGCCGGTGCCGCCGGTCGTGCAGTCGGTTTCCTCGGTGCGGCTGGGACGTGACTACTACGTGCGGGTGGCCGGTAACGACTACTCCGTGGACCCGGGTGCGATCGGCCAACTCGTCGAGGTGACCACCACCCTTGCCCAGGTGACGGTGGCCCGAGGCGGCCGCCTGCTGGCGGCTCATGACCGCTGCTGGGCGGCGCGACAAACGCTGACCGATCCCGCCCACGTCGCCGCCGCCGCAGCGCTGCGACAGCAGTTCCAAACCGGCCAGCCACCCACCGCAGGTGATCACCTGGTTCGCGATCTGGCCGACTACGACCGCGCATTCGGCGTCGAATTCACCACTGGCACAGCGACCTCCGATGGTGAGGTGGCATGAGCATGGCCGAAGAACCGATCAAAGCCGTCCTGCACTACGCCCAAGCACTCAAAGCACCCCGCATCCGCGACTCGGCGGCCCGACTGGCCGAGCAAGCCCGCGACGCCAACTGGACTCACGAAGAGTATTTGGCCGCAGTCCTGTCGCGGGAGGTTTCGGCCCGTGAGGCCTCGGGTGCGGCGACTCGTATCCGCTCGGCCGGGTTCCCGACTCGCAAGTCGTTGGAGGACTTCAACTTCGATCATCAACCAGCATTGAATCGGGACATGATCGCCCACCTGGGCACCGGTGCTTTCCTGGCTAAGGCATCAAATGTGGTGCTGCTCGGGCCGCCCGGAACTGGCAAGACACACCTGGCCATCGGGTTGGCGGTCAAGGCCGCTCAGGCCGGGCACCGCATCGCGTTCGCCACCGCGGTCGATTGGGTCGCTCGCCTCAAGGCCGCCCACAACGCCGGGCGCCTGCCCGCCGAGCTGACCAAACTGCGGCGCATCGGATTGCTCGTCGTCGACGAGGTCGGCTACATCCCGTTCGAGCAGGATGCCGCGAACTTGTTCTTCCAACTGGTCTCCAGCCGCTACGAACACGCCTCGCTGATCCTGACCTCCAACCTGCCCTTCGCCCGCTGGGGCGACGTCTTCGGGGATCAAGTCGTAGCCGCGGCGATGATCGACCGCATCGTCCACCACGCCGACGTCCTGACCCTCAAAGGCTCCAGCTACCGCCTCAAAGACACCGGAATCGACACCTTGCCCTCCGCCAGAGCCGACAACACGGCACAATAACCACGACCACGTGGCCTACTTTTCACCGTCGCTTCTGGCCTAGTTTTCGACCGTCGTCGACAGGCTTCGGCGTTCACTTCGAACCGCGGCTCCTTTCTCTTTGTAGATGGGGCAAGCGCTGAAGTGTTTAGGTATCCGAGGTCCGATGCGGCCCGCAAAGTGTTGGTGAGGCCGCTCACGCCTCAACCCGTGCGCGTGTCATGGCGGACGGCCTCTAGCGCGGACGTCCGCGACACGCCGACTATCTGCGTAAACACATCAGTGTTACTTTGTCGCTACGCTTGTCGGCGTGGCCCGCGGCCTTCGGAAGTGTCGGAGATTACTAGGTTCGGAACCGAACTCGATCGCTCAGCTCAGCAACGTGGGTAACAATGGTGTCGAGCCGCGGAGATAGGGCCACACTCGGGGCCCCAATGCGCCAGGCTATCCTGACGAACAGACAGCTTGAGGGATGTGAGGTTAGACGTGGCCGATAAGCCAACCACGGCGACGTACTCGCGCCGAGAGACCGTCGGCAAGACGTCGGTCATCGTCGGACCAGCACCTATCCATGGCAAAGAGACCTTCAAGAGATATATACAGGGATCCCGCGATCAGCCTAAGGCTGTTCACTCGAAATAGCGGCGATCGCGACTGCATGCAGTAGAGCTGTAAGTCGGTCGAACGTCGGAGCGTACATCGCTGACAATATCGAGCGCGGGTCGTCGCGCTGCCAAACGGAGCGGGTCGCGAGCAGTCTTGAATTGAGGGTGATGACGCCGATGGGAACGTCGGCAAGCAGCCGTGATGTTGTTTCGCCGCCTCGCTCTATGTCGGTGATATTGCAACTGATCGGTACAGCCAGGATCGATCGCCAGAGTTGCCAATCCGAATCTTTCTCGTCATCCTGAAGTGCGAACGTGCCGTTGAATTCCGCACGAGCAGCAGGAAACCTACTACCGGCGCGCACCGGTGCTGTCCTGTCAAGTGACCACTCATGACGATGCTGGTAGACCGAGGTTCCCACCAGTCTCAGCGAGTAGTCGGCACGAAAGGCGCCGCTGTTTGTCCGCGACCGAAGCCAGAGGAAGATCCCAAACCGTTCGTCCTCGAAAGCCTGGTGGAACTCCCTGAAGATTCTGCGCTCATGTAACGAGTGGGAGTCGCGAAGTTCGAACCGCGCTTCTTTTAACAGCTTGGCTAGCTCGCCGTCCTGGTCTTCATCTAGTGGCGCGAACAGTCGATCCGAGAGGGTCTTCGCATGATCACCCGAGGGGAAATCCTCGTCTGGCGAGCAGTTGATGTTGGTATAGGCGGCCTCCAGAACTCGAGTCAACCGATGCCCGTAACGTTCAGACGTCGAAGGTTCGTCGTCGTCCATGTACGCCTCTTCGCGTTCGTCCTGTTGGAGCTGTAGGACGTATGCAAGTTCGTTCATGAGCTGAATCTGTTGACCGTACGATTTCAGCAGGATCGGTGTGACAGGTAGCACCCGAGCCAACGCTTCCACCTTCTTGATTTCATACGCCTCGGCTGTATCAGGGTCAATGCCGTTGTGAGCGCTTGCATTTCTGGAAGTGCATACAGAGAGAACGAACGTCCTTTCTCCTGAGTCGTTGTCGTCCTCTTGACGTTGCCATAACGGGCCGACGAGGTTTGGATCGGTGAGGCTTACACCAATGAAAATCGTGACCGTCTTCCGCATTCGAGCCAGCAGGAATTGCTTCACGCGAGGACCGACCGACAGAAAGTCGCTTTCGGTGAGCACTAACTTGCCGCGAGCCTCATCCCCAGGAGGCAATAGGCCGTGCAGGTGCATGACTGATGAGCCTGGATCCCAAGAGTCGTCATCACCGTCCTCGGCTTTGGAATCGGCTAGTACGTGTGGACTGACGATGAAAGTATCTCCCTCGCCGGTTCCTTCAGGATCCTTCGCAATTTCGTACCCATTGATTGCGGTCTCGAGGACGGTGTCGTAATTTGTCGTGACGAGCCCTACGGCCTTGCCCATCTGTTTGAGCATGAGGAAGAACCGTGCGATCGCATCTGCGAGACGGCCGGGGGTGATCGGCCTGTCGTTACCGCCGCGATCAGTATAAAGGGCGTCACGGACAATCTGGCTACGAGTTGATGCGCGCTTGGCAAGGATCATCTGTAAGACGGTCTCAGCCTTACGGATTAAATCGGCGTCGTCCAGTACGGCCGCTTCTCGCCAACGATCCTCAAACTGAGATGAGTTAACCATGTTCGCAATGAGCTGCCCCCAACTCGGCAGTCCCGCATCGAGTGATACTCCAGCGCCTACCACTAGGGTGAAGCCAGCTTCCGTGTCCAGCAGGAGGTCGAACAGCGAATGCAGATCCTCTTGGGACCGGAAGGATAGCGCAGGCGACTCAAAGAAGGAGTCGCTTTTTTCCTTGTGCATACCGTAGTTGAGATGCATTACAGCTCCTAGGCGGTCTTGCGCAAACGTCTACACGGGGCGGCGCGCTGTATCGGCGAGGGATGCGCTCAACGAAAGATAGCGGATTCGCTTAGCTGTATGGGCCAATCCCAGATGCGCTCGGACTGGAGAGGTGGTCCGCGGAGGCGATGTCCCGGTAGCTCGTCAAATCGTCGTATCCTCCCGAAGGGCCACACAGAGTTAGATGATGTGGAGCCGCCCGTCGTCCGGGATCACGCAGGAAAGCCGAGGAGGGGTGGTCGAGGTGTCCAGTGGGAGTGCAAGCACGCGAAAGGCGTGGCAGGCTCTCGTGGAGCCGCAGCCGTGCATATGATGCGGGAATCAGTCGTTCAGTAGTGCCAGTCGGGAGCGATTCGCCTGGACAAGGCGACGAACGTCGATCCTCGGGGCGTTCGGCCCCGCAACGCGTGGCGACGACGTGTTCTAGCCTGATGTGCGGGGATGGCTAGTAGTCCGTAGTAGCGGTTGCTTTCCTGGAAGGAGCAAAGCTCGATGGGCCGTGAGAGACGGGAACTGCGGGCGGCGAAGCTCCGAAAGAAGGCTGACGCCAAGCGCATTCGCAGAGTCCGACGGGATGAGCGCAAGACCGAGCTGAACATGACAGTGGTCAATGCTGTTATAGGACAGAGGAATTCAGAAGTCTCACTCAACGATGTGATTAGTGTTGCCGTTCAGCAGACCCATGCCGCTCTATTGTATGCCGATAAGGTGACACTGGTAAGTCCGTCGGTTGCGTTGATGCAGTCGGCGGACGATGTGGGGAACCGCGTGGGTGTTGATTTGCTTCTCGAACTCGCCAAGGTCGCGCCCAAATACTTTCCTGACGCAGCGAAGGAGCTGCTCGCCTTCAAGCGCACAATCGACAATCTGCCCCCTCGGGCGCAGTGGAGTGCACGTGAACAACGTGAGTACGAACTTGTCGTCGTGGAAGCCAGTAAGCAGTTCAGCCCAATCAGCGACAAACTGCGCAAACAAGCCCACGCGCTGAACGCGCAAACAGGCTTCGATCAACTTCAATTAGCAGTGGATGCGGGGATTCTTAGCATCGAGCGCATGGCCGGCGTCGATGTGTCTGCGATCAGCGATGGCGATGACACGATGGTGCTCGGGTATTTAGATCGGATTCAGAAGCTTTTCGACACGCGTAACGAATATCCTCTGTTCGACGCGAACGCCAGCAGCATCGTGTCAGGTGGCTTGGAGATGGGCATATTCACGCGAACGCCAGTTGCGAAACGGCTTGGTCAACATGCATTGATGGCGGATGGACTGTTCGACCGCCTTCCGTTGTTCCCGTACGCCTCTACCTCCGAAATCCTCGACATCCGAACTGAATTGAGCCCGGCCTTGGGCGCCTTCCGCGCTGGCGTTAGTCGCCTCACGGAAAACATTGATGTTGCCGCAGAGGACCCCAACTTCGGCGAAGAGATCGAACAGGCATGGAACACCGACGTAGCACCCGCCCTCGATGAAATCGAGGCCACGATCAAGTCACTTGCGCTGTAGGTTCCTAGATCCCCGAGACAGGCGACTTCACGCGGGCGCGCCGAGCGGCGGATGCTCAAGCACTCGAGGCTGGTACTCGACCAACTGGATGCGGCCGTCGAAGGTGCGGTGCTCGATCATGTCGAGGGCGACGTCTGGATAGCCGTCGTAGATGCGCTCTGCGCCCGTCGCTCCGGTGATCACCGGAAACATCACGACCCGGAAGCGGTCAACCAGTCCTGCTCGCAGCAGGGACCGGCACAGACTCAGGCTTCCGATAGTGCTGAGCAGCCCCGAGCCACTCGACTTCATGGCGCGGACCGCCTCGACGGCGTCGTCGCGGACGAGCGTCGAATTGGCCCACGTCAGCGGTTCCTCGAGGGTCGACGAGAACACCACCTTGGGGGCTTGCGTGAGCTCGTCAACGGATTCCTCCTCTTCGGGCCTGAACTCGTCTTGGCCATTCGGAACCTCCCCGGCGGCGAAGCCCGACATCAGGCGGTAGGTATTGGCCCCCATCAAGTAGGTGACCTCCGGTTGCTCGCCAAGCCATGCGAGGTACTCCGGCCCCTCGTGGCCCCAGAAACCCGGCCATCCCTCGCCCGAGGCGTAACCGTCGAGGGAGGTGATGAAGTCGACCAGAAGCTCCGCCATGTCGGTGTCCTTTCAGCAGGTGTCACGAACTTGGACCGGCCTGAAGCCGAGAACTCACCGGGCGCGCTGCGGGTAACGCGGAAACCATTCAGCAGACCGACTGTGACCGCAGCGGCTAGCTTGATCTCATCCCTCGCCCTAGCCCCTTCGAGAGTCAGGAAGGCGTTCGTATGGGAAGAACGGTCGAAAAGCCTGAGGACACGTCTCTGCTGAAGGTCCTCGGCAACTGGGACGTGCTGGCCCTCGGCTTCGGCGCGATGATCGGCTTCGGCTGGGTGGTGCTCACCGGCGACTGGATCGGCTCTGCAGGCACCCTCGGAGCCGTGCTGGCTATGACCGCCGGCGGCGTCATCATGGCGATGGTCGGCCTGACCTACGCCGAACTCACTGCCGCCATCCCCAAGGCGGGCGGAGAACACAATTTCCTGCTTCGTGGCATGGGGCCGCGCTGGTCGTTCATCGGGTCCTGGGGGATTGTCGGCGGCTATGTGACCATCGTGGCGTTCGAGGCCGTGGCCCTGCCCCGAACAGCGTTGTACCTCTTCCCTGGTCTCAATCAGGTTCGGTTGTGGGACGTCGCGGGAAGCGAGGTGTATCTGACGTGGGCGCTGGTCGGCGCGATCGCAGCGGTCGTCATCACCACCATCAACATCCTGGGCGTCAAAATGGCCAGCGTGGCACAGACATTCGTCGTCGTGCTGCTGTTGGTCATCGCGCTGATGCTGGTCGTCGGCTCCTTCACCGGCGGATCAACCGAGAACATGCAGCCGTTCGTGACAGGCGGAACGGCAGGATTCTTCGCGGTGCTCGTCGTGGTGCCGTTCCTCTTCGTCGGATTCGACGTCATTCCGCAGTCCGCAGAAGAGGTGAACGTCCCCGCCCGTCAGGTCGGGCGCCTTGTTGTCATCGCGGTGATCCTCGCGACCATCTTCTACCTCATCACGATCGTGGCCACCGCATCGTCGATGCCCGCCGGCGAACTGGCCGAGATGGACATCGCCACCGCGGACGCCTTCGGAGTGCTGTTCGGCAACGACTTCATGGCCAAGGTGTTGATCGCCGGAGGGATCGCCGGAATCCTCACGTCGTGGAACTCGTTGCTACTCGGCGCCTCCCGGTTGATGTACTCGATGGCGCGCTCGGGCATGCTGCCGGCCTGGTTCGGTAAGTTGCATCCCCGGTTCCGCACCCCGATCAACGCGCTGCTGTTCATCGGCGGGCTGTCCGTCCTCGCCCCGTTCCTGGGTGAGGCGATGCTTGGGTGGCTCGTCGACTCCGGGTCGCCGAGCATCGTCGTCGCTTATCTGTTGGTATCCATCGTCTTCTTGATCCTGCGCCGACGCGAACCGCAGATGGACCGGCCGCTGCGGGTCGGCGGACGCGGGAAAGCGGGTTTGGTGATCGGCGGCGCGGCCGTCGTGCTCTGCGTCGGGCTGCTGAGCCTCTACCTGCCGGGGATGCCCGCGTTCCTCGACCCTCAACCGTGGATCTTGTTCGGTGCCTGGTGGCTGCTCGGCGTAGTCTTCCTGCTGCGCATCCCGGCGGGGATCGAGCCGGGCGAAGATGCCGAACATCGGTTGCTCGACGCGATCAACCGGCGCCCAGACAAGAGGTGAAGTGACGCAGCTGATTTCGAGGGAACAGATAGCGGCGGCCGCTGAACGTCTGGGTCCGGTGGTTCGACGCACGCCGGTCATCGCCTCGCGCGTGCTGTCGGAGCGAATCGGCCAACAGGTGTACTTCAAGTGCGAAAACCTGCAACGCACAGGCTCGTTCAAACCGCGGGGGGCATACAACCGGATCGCGAACCTATCCCGCGACGAACGGGAGCGCGGCGTCGTCGCCGCCAGCGCCGGCAACCACGCGCAGGGAGTCGCATGGGCCGCGACAGAGCTCGGGATCGCGTCGACAGTCTTCATGCCGGTCAACGTCGCGCTGCCAAAGCTGGTGGCCACCAAGGCTTACGGCGCGCAAGTCCACCTGGCCGGCGAGACGATCGACGACGCCCTGGTCGCTGCCCGCGAGTACGCCGAACACCACGGAGCAGTCTTGATCCACCCCTTCGACCATGCCGACGTGGTCGCCGGCCAAGGCACCGTCGGATTGGAGATCATCGAACAGATCCCGGATGTCGCGACCATCGTCGTGCCGACCGGCGGAGGCGGCCTGCTCGCCGGAATAGCCTCAGCCGCGAACTATTTGGCGCCTCAGGTCCAAGTGATCGGGGTCCAGTCCGCGAGTGCTGCCGCTTGGCCCAGTTCGTTGGCCGCCGGACAACCCGTGCGCGCGGAGTCGATGCAGACGATGGCCGACGGTATCGCTGTCGCGCTGCCGGGGGTGGTTCCCTATGCGCATGTCAAACAATTCGCCCACTCGGTCCAGACCGTCAGCGAAGAAGCACTCTCCCGCGCCCTGTTGCTCTGCATGGAGCGTGCGAAGTTGATCGTCGAGCCTGCCGGCGCAGCGGCTGTCGCGGCGCTGATGACATCGGCCCTCGACCTCGAGCTGCACGGCCCGGTGTGCGCCGTTCTGTCCGGCGGCAACATCGACCCGCTGGTACTCACCCATGTGCTCACGCATGGTCTACGTGCCGCCGGCCGGTATCTGGCGGTGCGAGTCACCATTCCTGACCGCCCCGGCGGGCTCAGTCGATTGCTCGGCGTGGTCAGCGAAACCGGCGCAAGCGTGCTCGACGTCGTGCACTCCCGCACGACGCCCACACTGGCCCTGAACGAAGTCGAGGTGATGCTCACCGTCGAAACCCGGGGTCCGGCCCATCGACAGGATGTTCTGGACACCCTCAGCGGTGCCGGCTTTACCGTCTCCGTCTGAGACGTTCGTGCTCCGCTATCCCAGCGCGAACGTGGTCGTCTCTGCGACCGGCCGCCGCCCCGGCGGCGGAAGCGGCTCACCCACAGACTGCTGCCCGAGCCGGATCAACGCCTGTGGATACGCGGCGCCGTCGAAAACCTCGCACGCCAACGCCAACCGGCTGCGCGGATCCCGCAACGGCTCCGTCAGCGGACACGTCACCAGTCCGAGGGCCGCCGCCGCGAGTGTCAGGTCGCTGAGCGCCTCGCCCGCACGCAGCCGCGCCAGGTCGTTGTCGGTTCCGGTCGCCAGCACCAGCATCGCGGCCTCCTCGTCGAGCTGCTGCGCCCCATCGTCGTCGTACCGCAACGCATACTCGGCCTCCCCGAGCCGGGCCCAGCGAGCGGTCGGCACCACAGAAACCTCGACGTCGAACCGCGCCGCGCGGACGACGAGCTGTTCGATCGTGCCGGCAGGCAGTGTGCCCCGAAAGGGCCGGCGGTCCGCGCGACGACGCGAAATCGCCTCGGCCAGTTCAAGGCTGCCGGCCCCGGCCGGCCGCGGGTCGAGCGAGATCGACGCCAGCACCTCGGCCTCGGGGAACCGGTGAACCCGGCTCGCCCAGCCCGCGGCGGCGAGCGCGACCACACAGTGGTGCAGCACAGCACCACAGCTCAGGAGGACATCGCCGCGGTCGGATCTGCTGTCACCGCGGCGGCGCTGCCAGTCGGCGGCCAATTGCACACCGCGACGGCCGACGAGCCATCGCCACGGCTGCGCATTACCCGCCGACGGCGCATTTGCTGCGAGGTCGAGGACGCGCTCCAACGTCGAGGTGTCGGGGAAGGCGGCATCCACGTCGTCCATTGTGACCCGAAACCGCGGCCGAGCCGGAACCACCGTTCACATAACCGGGCATCCTGAGATAGCTTCGACGCTGATGCCCTCTGCGAATGGACGCACTTCATGACCGTGACCGGTGAACGTCAAGAGATCTCCCTCGAGGACGTCGAGTTCAATCGACGCGACCACCCCGACCGGCCGCTGCGGCCCATCCCGCCGGGCCGTGACCATTTCGCCACCCAGTGGCGCCAGATGCGCGAGTTCATTTTCGGTGACTGGATCGACATCGACAAAGAGGTCGAGCCGAACACCATCACCCGCCTGCGCGATGACTACTTCTGGCAGGCCGACGAGCACATGATCGGCGTGGTCGACGCCTTCGAGCGGATCGGCCACGAGCAGGGCCGGGCCCTGTTCGAACAGGCGTTGACCCAGGGAATCGAAACACTCGACGATCCTCCGAAAGAGTTCGTCGAACTCTTCGAGCACCTCGATCAACTGCCGGGCCAGTTCGACCTCGCCGCCGCCGAACGCGGCCGGATGCTGGCGATGTCGGCCACCGTGGCGGCGACGATGATCATCCGCGGGTGGGCGTTCTACGAGACCGCGATGACCGGCGACATCTCTGCGGCCACCGGCGCCACCGGCCGGTTCGCCGACGACGGACCCCGGCGTTTCATCGAGACCGCGCGGGTGTTCGCGGAGTTCACCCTGCCCGACATCTTCGACCGACACTCCGATGCCTTCCAGGACGTGGTGCGGGTGCGGTTGATGCACGCGATCGTCAGCCGCGGGCTGCGCCGCAAATGGGGCGACGACGTCTATCTCAAGTTCGGCGAACCGATTCCGGTCACCTCGCTGCTCGGATTCGGCAGCGGCATGTTGCTCGGCCGACTCGTCGACCACGCATTCGGACGGAAGCTCACGCGCCAAGAACTCGAAGACCTGGCGGAGTACTCGTCGTTCTCGGGCCGGCTCTGGGGAGCGCCCGAGCGGCTGCACTCCGCCGACGGTCTCGAGCTGATCAAGTCCTTGAACTACGTGCTGGCCCGCGGTGGCAACCCGTCGCCGTGGCGTGCCCAACTTGTCGACGCCATCGCCGGCCCGGCGCACCTGATGACCCTGACCGAAACCCTCCCCGGCTGGGCGCGAAAGCTGGTGGCACGACACGTCAATCAGCTCACCGCGAGCGTCGCGCTGGTCCCGGCCAGCGTGGTGTTCGGCTACCGCCAGATCGAGGCGATGGTCGCGGGCACCCTGTTCGAGCCGCTGGGCTACAACTTCCAACGGCGGATCCGCGTGTTCGAGAACATCGCCAAGGTCAACGTCGGCATCGCGCGGGTGGCTGACCGGCTGCCGTGGTCCAACCCGATCCGAGAGCACCGGAAGCGGACCGGAGCGGCCGCGCGTGAGCGCATCGCGACACTGAACAAGATCGCCCGCGGTAAGGACATCCCCCTGACCTACACCCATCACGACCGCTCGACAGCGGGAGAGGGCTTCACCGGCTGACCGGCGAACGTGGGTTACCCGCACGCTGAACCCGCGGACGGTGTGCGTCGACCCCACACTCGGCGCGATGCCGGCGCTAGAGATCGAGAGCTTCGATGGTGCTGCCCGGATTGGGTCCGAGCAGTGCGGCCAGCCGCGGGCTGAGATCTCGACACGCGCCCTGCAGCGGGCCCACCAAGCGCGCCACCGTGTGCGGCGTCAGTCGCTCCGCCGGTCCGGCAATCGTCATGGACCCCAACACGATTGGTGTGCCGGTCGGATCGTCCGGCGTGGCCAGCAGTGGTACGGAGATGCCGTTGATGCCGGGGTGGTTCTCGCCGTAGGACGTCTCGTAGCCCCGATCGCGAATGGCGGCGAGCTGCTCGGGCGTGACGCCGTGGAGGTCGACGTCGGCGCGCTCCGACTCGGGTAGGTACGCCAGGATGATCCGGCCGCTGGCGCCGGCTGCCAGCGGTGAGCGTTCCCCGAGCACGCCGGCCGGATCCAGCAGCGGGTCCGACGGCGCCGGGACGCCCAACACCAACACCCGGAACTCGCCGGCCCGCAGGTGCACCACGGCGGCCTCACCGCTGACGGCGGCCAGTCGGGCGACGACCGGGTGCATCAGGCGGAGCATCGCCGGTCGTGGACCGATGACGGTGGCCAGCGCCATCGCTCGGCTGGCCAACCGGTAGCCGGACCGCCCGAGGTGGTGCAGGTAGCCCTCGTTCTCGAGTGCCTGCAGGATGCGGAACGCGTTCGACTCCGAGAGCCCGGCCCGTGCCGCGACGTCGCGCAGCGTCGCGGGCTGGCGCATTCCGGCGAGGGTCTCCAGCATCTGCAGCCCGCGCAGCGCGGTCGTAGCCACGCCACCAGCGTACTTGCGGATTACGCAAGTTGGCTGGCGTCTAGAGGACCCGGTCCCTGCAATGGGTGCATGAGCACATTGACCGAGCACACGGTGGACGCCACCGGCCACGGCCCCAGCGCCCCCGACGGCCCGACGGGCCGGCTGGTGAACTGGGTGCGCACACTCGAATGGCGCCAGGTGCCCGACCCGGTCCGGGTGCGGGCAGCCCACCTGGTGTTGGACGGCATCGGCTGCGCACTGGTCGGCGCGCAATTGCCGTGGTCGCGCCTCGCCACCGACGCGGTGTTGGGCATCGAGGGCCACGGTGCCGCCGCCGTCATCGGCACGGGGCGCACGACCACACCAGCCGGCGCCGCCCTGCTCAACAGCACCTTCATCCAGGGCTTCGAACTCGACGACTTTCATCCCCTGGCACCGCTGCACTCGGCCTCGCTGGTGGTCCCGGCACTGCTCGCGACGGCGGCCCACCTGGACCGGCCGGTGAGCGGGCGGGAACTGCTGCTGGCGACGATCGTCGGTTTCGAGACCGGCCCGCGGATCGGTCTCGCATTAGGAGGCGCCGAGATGCTCTCCCGCGGTTGGCATTCCGGCCCGGTCTTCGGCGGGATCGCCACCGCGCTGGCGTGCGGCAAGGTCCGCGGCCTGGACGGCGAGCAGCTCGAGGACGCGGTCGGCTTCGCCGCCACCCAGTCGGCGGGGCTGATGTCGGCCCAGTACGAGGCGATGGGCAAGCGGATGCAACACGGCTTCGCCGCCCGTAACGGTTTCTACTCCGCCGCGCTCGCGCAGTCCGGTTACACCGGCATCGACCAGGTACTCGTGCGGCCCTACGGCGGATTCCTGGCGGTCTACGGCGAGGGCCACCACCCCGACGCCGCCGCGATCACCCGCGACCTCGGCGACCGCTGGGAGACCACCGCGATCATGGTGAAGTCCTGGGCGGTCATGGGCGGCCTGCACGGTGTCGTCGAGGCCGCGCGCACCCTCCGAAACCGCCTGAACGGCCGCATGATCGACCGCATCGACATCCGTGTCGGCGACGTCGTGTACCACCACGGCTGGTGGCAGCCGCAACGGCCGCTGACGGCGATCGGCGCCCAGATGAACATCGGCTACGCCGCCACGGTGACACTGCTCGACGGTGTCGCGTTACCGCAGCAGTTCACCGCTGAGCGCCTCGACACCGACGACGTGTGGCGGCTACTGGATCGCACACACGTCGAATTAGACTCCAGCATCGACGAATCGGCGCCCACCGAGCGCTTCCAGACACACCTGACTCTGACCTTCAGCGACGGCCGCACCGAAACGGCATCGGTGCTCGCGCCGCACGGCAACCCATCCGACCCCGTCACCAACGACGAGGTCATGACCAAGTTCCACAACCTGGTCAGTGCTGTCATATCCGACGACCGTGCCGCCGCGATCCGGCACGCGGTCCTCGGGCTACCGGAGGCCGACGATGTCGCACCGCTGGTGGAGCTGCTCTCCGGCCCGGCGGGAAGGGCACTGGACTGATGTCTACGACCACCGAATCCCGGCGCGCCTAGAGGATTTCCTCGAAGTGCCTGCATTGCCTGACCTGCTTCTCGACATTCTGGCCAGCGGCGGTGTCCTGCCGCGGCTGGCCGAGCAGGGTTACCTACCGGCAGCCGGATCGGGTGGCGGCGCATGACCAGTCTCGGCCGACTGTTACGTAGTGTTCGGGCAGGTGGTGACCGCAGCTTGTTGGCGGGGATCGACGTGCCCGACACGATCACCGTCACCAGCGGCGCCTTCCAGGATGGCGGAACCATTCCGGTCAAGTATGCCGGTGAAGGCGTGGGGGACAATCAATCTCCGGCGCTGCGCTGGTCTGGGGTTCCGCAGGGCACAGAGGCGCTGGTGCTGATCATTGAGGACGATGACGTTCCGCTGCCCCGCCCGCTGATGCACACGATAGCGATCCTCGAGCCTCAACGCGACCACATCGACGAAGACGCCCTGGTAGCCCCCAGCACCGATTTTCGGTTCATCAAAACACTGCTTGGGCATGGATACTCAGGGCCCCGCCCCATACCCGGCCACGGCTGCCACCACTACCGCTTCCACCTGTTTGCGTTGAACAATCCGGTGCCCGGCACCATCAAGACCAAAAGTCGACTCTTGCAGGCGATACGGCAGTACGCGACCGCGCGCGGCACACTGACCGGCGTCTACCAGCGGCCCTGACCAGTGACGCTTCAAGGCGCGCAAGTTGTTGTGGCTACTCAATGGGCAACAACTGCGCCAGGCAGCAATGACGGCGGTGCTGGCGCAGGCGCCGAATCAGAGTGTGCGGGGTTCACTCGACGGTGACCGACTTGGCCAAGTTGCGCGGCTTGTCCACATCGTAGCCGCGGGCCTGCGCCACCCCGGCGGCGAACACTTGCATCGGGATCACTGCCAGCAATGGCTGAAAAAGAGTCGATACAGCGGGTATCTCGATGAGGTGATCCGCGTACGGAGCGACCGTGTCGTCGCCCTCTTCGGCGATGACGATGGTGACTGCACCGCGCGCCTGGATCTCGCGGATGTTGGACAGCAGCTTGGCATGCAGAGTGACCGCACTCTTGGGGGAGGGCATCACGATGATGACCGGCAGGTCGCCCTCGATGAGCGCGATCGGGCCGTGCTTGAGCTCACCGGCCGCAAAGCCCTCGGCGTGCATGTACGCAAGTTCCTTGAGCTTGAGCGCACCTTCGAGCGCCACCGGGTAGCCGACGTGGCGACCTACGAACAGCACCGCGGACGAAAGCGCGAAGCGCTTGGCGAGCGCGGACACCGAATCCACGCCGACCAGAACGCGTTCGATCTGATCCGGCATGGCCTCGAGCTCGCGGTATTCGCGCGCCACCTCGTCGGGGTACTTGGTGCCGCGCGCCTGCGCGAGCGCCAGGCCCACGAGGTAACTGGCCGTGATCTGCGCAAGAAACGTCTTGGTTGACGCGACTCCGATCTCCGGTCCCGCGCGGGTGTATAGCACCGCGTCTGCTTCGCGCGGGATCTGACTGCCGTTGGTATTACAGATCGCGAGCACCTTGGCCTTCTGAGTCTTGGCGTGTCGCACCGCTTCGAGTGTGTCAGCGGTCTCCCCGGATTGCGAGATCGCGATAACTAGCGTGCTGCGGTCCAGAACCGGGTCGCGGTAGCGGAATTCGCTCGCAAGCTCGACCTCGACGGGCAGTCGGGTCCAGTGCTCGATGGCGTACTTGGCGAGCAGGCCCGAGTGGTAGGCGGTCCCGCACGCGACGACGAAGACCTTGTCGATCTCGCGGAGTTCCTGATCGGACAGCCGCTGCTCGTCGAGCACGATGCGGTTGTCATCGAAGTGCCCCAGCAGCGTGTCGGCCACAGCCGACGGCTGCTCGGCGATCTCCTTGAGCATGAAGTAGTCGTAGCCACCTTTCTCGGCGGCGCTCAGGTCCCAGTCGATATAGAACGGCCGGGCATGTCCGTCCGCCCGGTTCCCCGCGAAGTCGTAAATCCGGTACTCGTCGGCGGTGATGACCACCGCCTGATCCTGACCGAGTTCGACTGCCTCACGAGTGTATTCAATGAATGCCGCCACGTCGGAGCCGATGAACATCTCGCCGTCACCCACACCGACCACCAGCGGGGTCGAGCGGCGCGCGGCGACGATGGTGCCGGGCTCGTCGGCGAACGCGAACACCAGCGTGAAGTGGCCTTCGAGCCGTCGTAGTACCGACAGCACCGAGCCCTCGAAGTCTCCGACCGTCGCCCCACTGCGGTAGGCCTGCGCCACCAGGTGCACGGCGACCTCAGAATCGGTGTCGCTCGCGAACTCGACTCCGGCGACCTCCAGCTGGGCTCGCAGGGACGCGAAGTTCTCGATGATGCCGTTGTGTACGACGGCGAACTTGCCACTCGCATCCCGATGCGGATGAGCATTGCGGTCCGTGGGCCGGCCGTGTGAGGCCCAGCGGGTGTGGCCGAGGCCGGTGCTGCCGGCGAGAACGTCGCCGACGGTTTCGTCCAGCGCCATTTCGAGATTGGCCAACCTGCCGGCACGTCTCCGTACGGTCAGTCCGCCGTGTCCATCGAGTAATGCGACTCCCGACGAGTCATAGCCGCGATATTCCATCCGGCGCAGTGCGTTCACCACGATGTCGCGGGCGGGCCGGTGTCCCACATAGCCGACGATCGCACACACGTCCGCAGGTCCTTTCGGAATCGGGCGGATCAGCGGCGCGTCAGCCAGTCGGTCAGCCGCAGGGTGCCGAGCTCGGCCTCGTCGTCGGTGACGAGTGTCGTGTAGTCGATCTCCAGCCCGCTATAGGTTGCCGATGGGTCGTCGACGACGGTGAGCATCCGGCTCTGGTGGCGCAGGACGGCGCGGGCCATGTCGGAGAAAGTCATCTTCTGCGGGCCTCCGACGTTGTGAATGGTGTTGAGCGGCTGGCTAACCGCGATGCGGGCCAGGATTGCAGTGACCTCGACAGAGTCGATAGGTTGAATGAGTGCCTCCGGGGCGCGCACTTCCTCGCCGATGATCAGGGATTCGGTGATGGGTTCAGCCAGCTCGTGGAACTGTGTGGCTCGCAGGACCGTCCATGGGAGCCCCGAGGACTCGGCCGCGTTCTCCTGAGCGACCTTGCCGCGGATGTATCCGGCTTCGGCGGCCATCTCGTCTGCGCCGACGATGGACAGCACGACGTAGTGTCCGACGCCGGCTTTGGCGGCCGCAGCGGAGAGGGTGGCCGCGGCTTGTTTGAAGAAAGCTTCGGAGGAGTCGTCGGGTGCGGCGGAATTGATCACGTCGATGACAACTTCAGCTTCAGCAAGGGCGTCGTCGAGGCCCTGCCCGGTGAACAGATCTACACCGGTTCTACGGGAGGCTGCGGTGACGTCGTGGCCTCGGTTGCCTAGCAGGGAAACGAGCTGGCGGCCGATCTGGCCGGTCGCGCCGATGACGGTGATCTTTTTCGTTGGCGTGGTCATCGCCGTGCTGCCTCTCTCGTCAGTGAAGCGGTTGGCTTGGATGTTCAGCCCGCGGCCAGCCTGGCATCGTGCGCGACATCGCGGCTGTTAGCGGGCACGCTTTGAACGCTGCCAGTTGGGCACCGTTGCGCGCCCCCCGGAAAACCCCCGGGGTTTGAACGTCGGCTCCAGGGGTGCCGGACTGCAGCGATATTAGGGTTGGGTGCGACGTTCGACGGGCTACCAAGCCGTCGGGCGGACACGGCGAGTGCGCGTGCGCCGCCGCAGTGAGAAGGGATGTCCGCGAAGGTGTGCGCAGGATGGCCGGACCGCCCCGCTGATGGCCGATTCCCGGCATCGGTGGGGAGCGACCTGTGAGCGGAGACATTCTGCGTGGCCGAGCGGCGGAGTGGTCCCGCTTGCAGAAGTTGTTGGAGTCCGCGCGCGCCGGGACCAGTGCGGTGGTGGTGTTGCGCGGAGAGGCCGGTATCGGCAAGACCGCCCTCATCGAACACCTGGTGTCCGCCGCGTCCGAGGTTCGTGTACTGCGCACCGCAGGTGTGGAGTCGGATATGGAGCTGCCGTTCGCTGGTGTGCACCGCCTCATCTCCCCTCTGACCGCGGGCATAGCGGCGCTGCCGGATCCGCAGCGCCGGGCGTTGGACATCGCATTCGGTCAGACTTCGGGACCGACGCCGAATAGGTTTCTCGTCGGCCTGGCGGTTTTGGGCTTGATTGCCACCGCGTCGCTGGACTCCCCGGTGTTGTGCATCGTGGACGACGCGCAGTGGCTGGACCAGGTGTCGGCGCAGACGCTGAGTTTCGTGGCGCGGCGTCTTTTGGCCGAACGCGTGATGGTGTTGTTCGCGTCGCGTGAGTCGACGGTCGAACTGCATGGACTACCCGAACTGACGGTCTCGGGACTGGCGGTGCCCGATGCTCGCGAACTCTTCGACTCGGCGCTGCTCGGGCGCATCGATGTGCGAGTGCGTGACCGCATTGTCGCCGAGGCGCGCGGAAACCCGCTCGCGCTGTTGGAGTCTGTGCGTGATCTGGCGTCGGCGGACCTGGCCGGCGGTTACCACCTACCCGACGCGCATTCGGTGGCCGCGACAGTGGAGTCGCGATACCGGCAACGTATGTCGACGCTGTGCGACGATGCCCGGTTGCTGTTGACGCTGGCAGCAGCCGAGCCGGTCGGAGATCCCGCTCTGCTCACCCGCGCTGCGGCGCGTCTGGGGATCGAGGCGGCGGCGTTCACCGCATTGCGCGCCACCGGGTTGATCGACATCGACTCGCGGGTGCGCTTCCGTCACCCGCTGGTGCGTTCGGTGGCCTACCGCGACGCCGCCGCGGACCGACGACAACGAGCGCACGCCGCGCTCGCGGAGAGTATCGACGCCGCGGCCGATCCCGACCGGCGCGCCTGGCATCGCGCATTCGCCGCTTCCGGGCCCGACGAGTCGGTCGCCGCGGAACTGGTTCGAGCAGCTGAACGCGCCCAGCAACGCGGCGGGATCGCGGCTGCCGCAGCTTTTCTCACGCGGGCGTTCGAACTGACACCGGATCCGACTCGGCGCGGTATCAGGGCTCTGCAGGCGGCACAGGCCAAGCGTCGCGCAGCGGATTTCGACGCCGCCACGGAGCTCGTCGCCGCAGCGGCACTCGCGCCGCTCGACGACCTCGACGACGCCCGGCGACTGCATCTGGCAATTCAGTTGGCATTTCACCGCCGCCGTGCCAACCAGTACGGCCCTCCGCTGGCCGTACACGCGGCCTCGATGGTCAAGGCAGCTCAGCGGCTGGCGCCCCTGGACGCCGACGAAGCTGATCAGGCGTTCTTGGAGGCCCTCTGCGGGCTGGTTTACGCCGGACGCGGGAGCGAGCCCGCCGCATTGGCTGAAATCGCCCGCGCGACAGTGCGCCATCGCGATGACAGCGGCACTGCACAGCCGGTCGGGTTTCTCGCCCAGGGCCTCGCGCGACGAGTGATATCCGACGCCGCAACGGCGGTGGCGGCGATGCGCGCCGCGGTCTCGACCATCACCGAGCACAGTTGGCAGTGGGAGGCCTTCCCACTGGCGCTTGAGGTGACCGTGCACGAAATCTGGGACGACGACGCCTGGGAACGGCTCTCGGCGATCGCGGTGCGCTTGGCGACCGACACCGCCGTCCTGCAGATCCTGCCTACCGCGCTCCTCAGCCGCGCCGGGGCGAAGGTCATGGCCGGCGACCTGGCAGCCGCGCGGCTGTTGATCGCCGAAGCCGAGGACGTATCCGCGGCAATCGGTTACGCGCCGTTGCAGTACCACAAGCTGACCTTGGCGTCGTGGGCCGGTGACGAGGCGCAGACCATAGCGATGGCCGAGGCCGCGTTGCGCGACGGTGTGCAGCGCGGCGAGAACCGAACGATCGCGCTGGCCGCGTACGCGATCGGTGTCCTCAACAACGGGCTGGGCCGGTATGAAGCCGCTTTGGCGGCCCTGCAACCCGCTTGTGGATACGACGATCTCGGTATTGCCGGCTGGAATCTCACTGAACTCGTCGAATGTGCTACGCGCGCTGGGCAGTTTGACTCGGCCGCCGACGCCCTCGCCAAATTGCAAGCACGAACCCGCGCCGCCGGCACGCCGTGGGCTTTGGGCGTCTGTGCCCGCAGCGCGGCGTTACTGGCCGACGATGCCGACGCCGAATCACTCTACCGCGCAGCCATCGAGCACCTCGGTCGAAGCCGTGTGAAGGTGCAGCTCGCACGCGCGCACCTCCTTTACGGTGAGTGGCTTCGACGGAAGAGCCGCCGCAACGATGCTCGCGGACACTTGCGCCTCGCGCACGAGATGCTCACACAGTTCGGGGTGCACGCGTATGCCGACAGAGCCGGCCGCGAGCTGCTGTTGATAGGTGAGAACACCGCTAAGCGCGCACGCACCGGTACTGCATTGACCCCTCAGGAGACTCAGGTCGCCGAGCTGGCCGCGGCCGGGCTCACCAATAGCGAGATCGGATCGCAGCTTTTCATCAGCGCCCACACCGTCGAATGGCATCTAAGCAACGTCTACGCCAAACTCGCCATCAAATCTCGCCGCCAGTTGCGCACCGTCGAACTGCGCTGATCGAGTCTCTTGGGTCGGCCGCATGCCGAACTCGTCGCTGTGGTCGAAATTCGAAAGAGCCGAGTGCGTGGGCGCAGCTCGTTCAGCGGTGGTCACCGATGTCGACAGGCAGGCTCACCAGGCCGCGCATCAACGTGCTCGGGCGGTACGTCAGCGGTTCATCGGCGGCCAGTGCGATGTGGCTAAAGCGCGACAGCAGCGCATTGAGCGCGATCTCGCCTTCCATCCGCGCCAGCGGCGCCCCGAGGCAGTGGTGGATGCCGTGGCCGAACGCGAGATGACGGTTGTCCGTGCGGAAGACGTCGAAACTGTCGGGCTGGTCGAACTGCGCGTCGTCGTGATTGGCACCCAGTAGCGCGATGATCACCAGTTCACGGGACGGGATTTCGATATCGCCGACGCGGACCGGCTCAGCGGTGAAGCGCGCGGTCGCGGTGTTGAGCGGGCTGTCGAACCGCAGCATCTCCTCGATCGCGGAGGGAATCAGCGATCTGTCGGCGCGTACGGCCGCGAGCTGAGTTGGGTTCCGCAACAACGCCAGTACTCCGTTGGCGATCAGGTTCACTGTGGTCTCGTAGCCCGCGACGATCAACAGGAACACCGTCCCCAGTAGTTCCTCTTCGGTCAGGCGATCACCGTCGTCACGCAGATTGACCAGATGGCCGAGCATGTCGCGCACCGGTTCCGTCCGCTTGGCGGCGACGATCGACTGCAGGAGCAGCGTCAGCTCCTGCTGCGCGCGGTACATCTCGTCCGGAGCGCTGGTGTCGAGGATCGGCAGCATGAGCGAGCAGAACCGTTCGCGCGATTCCTCGGGTACACCCAGCAGTTCGCTGATCACGCGCAGCGGAAGCGGCTGCGCGAACGACTGCATGAGATCGACCCGTCCCGGTACCTGACGGCTCAGCGCGTCGAGCAAGTCGTCGGCGACACCTTCGATCGCCGGGCGTAACGCGCGCACCGCATGTGCCGTGAACGCCGCGGTGACGAGACGGCGTAACCGCGTGTGGTCAGGCGGATCTCGGAACAACATGTTGTCACCCACAACCGAGCCGATGGTGGTGGTGCTCGGAGGAAAGAGACTGCTGGCGGTCGGGCCGTGCTTCTTCAACCGGGGATCGGTGAGCAACCTTCGTGCCTCGGCATAGCTTGTGACCATCCAGACGTCCACTTCGCCCCATATCCGTACCCGGTGGACCGCGCCGCGGCGCCGCAGCTCGGCGTACACCGCGTGAGGATCCTGATAAAACGATTCACCCAGAATGAACGGGGTCTGCCCGAGTTGATCGCCGATCGGCTGCACGCTCATGACGCCATCCTGGCGACGCTGAAAAGTGCTGCCCAGGCAGTGCTTTTCCTAGCACCAGGAGTGCTACCTGCAGAAGCTGCCTCCGAAATCCGTCGAAACACGACGTCGCCTGTCGATTGCGCCGGGCTCTTGACAGTTTGTCTGCTAGCAGACAGTATTGTCTGGTGGCTGACAAAATTGCTGCGGCTCAGCACGACACGATCGGCGCGTGGACCAAGCGGTGTTATCTCGCAGGGCGTGCAGCCATGGAGGACGCGCTCCGGCCCTACGGACTCGGGGCCACCCAGTGGTATGTGCTGTACCAACTCGTGAACGCCGGACCTACTCGGCAACGTGATCTGCAGCGCATCCTGCAGGTCGAACGCGCGACGCTGAGTGCAGTCGTCATCGCCCTGGTACGCAAGAAGCTCGTCGAGCAGGTCCCGGACAGTGTCGATCAGCGACAGAAGCTGTTGCGCCTGACCGAAATTGGTGAAGTGCTGTGGAGTGATCTGCCAGACCTGACCCGAATACATGCGGTCGCTTTCGACGGCATCGACGCCGATGACGTCGAAACTGCGCTGCGGGTGCTACGAACCGCAACCGAGCGACTCGAACAACGGCAACGAACGGAACAGTGATGACAATTCTGGTGACCGGTGCGACCGGATTGGTGGGTGCGCGGTTACTGCCGCGCCTCGTCGAAGACGGCTACGACTGCCGCGCGTTGGTGCGTCGACGCGGAGTGGTGTCTCCCGGCGTGCAGGAGGTGGTCGGCGACCTGTTCGATGGCGAGTCGCTGGCAGCCGCTGTCCGCGGTGTCGAGGCAATCGTCCATCTCGCGGCGGCGTTTCGCACAGGCGACACCGACCTGATCTGGAAGATAAACCGCGATGGCACAGCCAATCTCATCGCCGCGGCGCAAGAGCATGCCTCCGAGGTGCGTTTCGTCATGGCGAGCACTGCGCACGTCTACGGCGCGGAGAGCGCGCGTCCGGGCCGTGAGGACGACGCCACCGACCCGAAACAGGCGTACCCGGCGAGCAAGCTTGCCGCCGAGAACGCCCTGCGCAGTAGCGGTCTGACATGGACGGTCCAGCGTTACGGCTTCGTCTACGGTGACGGCGATGGTCACCTGGAAGCGCTGCCGGGTCACGCCGCCGACGCCGGCTTGCATCCAGCGCAGCGGATGAGCCTGGTTCATCACCGCGACGTCGCGACCGCGACCCGCCTCGCACTCGCCGGAGCATTCGACGGCCGCATCGTCAACATCACCGACGAGGCGCCGACGTCACTGTACGAGCTCGTCGCGCTTGCCTGCGGCACCATGAACCCGTCGTCGCACGCGCTGGAGCATCCCTGGCATCTACAGATGGACGGTGCGCTGGCACGCCGGCTCGGCTTCCGGCCCACCCTGCGCACCATCCACCACGCTGTCGAACAGCAAGCGATGTGACCGTCTCACCAGGCCCACACACAGTCGACCGCCCGCGGCTCCAGGCCGACTCGATCAATGGACTGCGGCGCGGCAGTGTGCCTGTACCGCCGGCGCGATCCAATCGTGGAGGTACGTGCGCAGATCGGTCCCGTGGCGTGGGGGCCTGCCGGGGTCGATGATCAGTGACTGCAGCGTCCGCAGCATGAACTCGACGAGTTCGGTCAGGGTGGTGTCGTCGAATCCGCTTCCGCGCCAGTCGACGTTGAATCGGTTCAGGATGGACCGTCCGAAGGTGATGGCGATCTCGCCGGTGACGCCCGCGGTGAACGCGCTGGCCTTGCCCGGCTGCATCACCATGCCGAGGTAGCGGTCGTGTGGCAGTTGTTCGAGGGTGAAGGCGATGCCCTCGACCACGGCGTCGGTCGGTGCCGTGTACGTCTGCAGGTGTACAGCGAGGTTGTCGAGGAAGGCCGACACCGCGGACATGGCCGTGGCGCGCAACAGCGCCTCCAGATTCGGGAAGTACCGGTACAAGGTGGGCCGGGTGATGCCGAGGTCTTCGGCGACCCGCGACACATTGACCGTTCCGTCTTCGTCGATCACCCGCCGCGCGGCCGCCACGATGCGCGCGATGGCCTCCTCGTCATCGGCTGGAATGTCGCCGGCCCACCCATGTCTGCGCACCTCTTGACTTTACAGTAATGGCCACCTGTATCGTCTGCTCTACCAGTGATCACCGTGCGTGAGGAGCATCTGCAGTGACCTCGACGATCGACCCCGTGACGAGTGGTCAAGATGAAGCGCTCACGCGTCGGGCACTGCGCCTCGCCCTCGACAAGACCACCAACATGGCCGAGCGCGAACTGCGCGTCCCGCTGCACTACTACCGCGATCCGAAGCTCACCGAGATCGAAGAGTCGCAGATCCTGCGACGGGTGCCGCTGGCCGTCCTGCCCTCCGCGCAGATCCCGAACGCCAATGACTACGTGGTGCGATCCGTGCTTGGGGACTCGCTGCTGATAACCCGCGACCGCGATGGGGCCAGTCATGTGTTCCTCAACTACTGCCGGCACCGGGGAGCCATGCCCGCCTGCGGAGCCGGTAACGCCTCACGGTTCACCTGCCCCTACCACGCGTGGACCTACCGCAACACCGGCGAGTTGCTCACCGTGCCCGGCAGCAGCGGCTTCGATTCGATGAACAAAGCGGACTACGGGCTCGTCGAGCTGCCCAGTCAGGAACGGCACGGATTCATCTGGGCTGTGCTCAGCGCTGACGCCGCGATCGACGTCGATGCCCACCTCGGCGCCATGGGACCCGAACTGGCGCAGTTCAATTACGCGTCGTACGGCTATCACACCGACCGCGAATTCGAATCCGAGGTGTCCTGGAAGGGAGCCCTGGAGGCCTTCGCCGAGGCCTACCACTTCCCATTCGTCCACGGAGACAGCGTGATCGGGCAGAACACCCTCGCCAACACCTCGGTGCACGACGAATTCGGCATGCACCACCGGATGGGGTTTCCGTTCAACTGGATCGTCAACCTCGAGGCGGATCCTTCCGGTAGTTGGGACCCCTCGGCCAACATGGGCCTGATCTACTGGATCTACCCGAACCTGATATTGGCCAACAGCCCGGTCGGTGTGGAGATCATCGACATCCTGCCCGCAGGCGCGCCCACGCGGTGCACGGTCAAGCACAGTTGGATGGGCAAGGTACCGGCCATCAACGACGAGATGCGCGCGGCCTACGACCAGGTGTACGAAAGCGTCCATGCCGCCGTTCGCGACGAGGATTTCGCCATGCTGCCCCAATGCGGGCAGGGCGTCCGCCACGGCCAGCACGATCACATGATCATCGGCCGCAACGAAATCGGCGTACAACACATGATCCGGGTCTTCGCCCAGGAGCTCGGCGTAGCGCTGGAATGACGCCGGGGATGATGTTCAGTTCTGTGCTGAATCGGGTTCGGCCGCGTCAACCGCGGTTGATCCTGAATCCGACACCATCTGTTGGAGAGACTCGCGAGGCGCCATTTCCTAGCGCGACGCCCGCGTCATGGATGGAAGTTCCACTGGCCGCAGTCCTGGGCCAGGACGTCGTTGACGTCGACGCGGATGCCGCCGACCACCGGTCCCGGGTTCGAGGCGGTGTCGATGATGCGTTGGTACAGAACGGCGGCCGGGTAGATCTGACCGTTCGACCAAGACCGGGTCTGCCAGGCCCATACGTGTCCGGGCGAGCCTGACCTGCCGATGACCCCGTCGGCGGCGGCCCACTGGCACGCCTTGATCCCGCCGTAGATCCCTGTTCGCTGTACTCCGATCACGGAATTGATCCCGCGGAACCAGGGCAGCACCGTGTTGAGCCAGGCCTGGCGGTCGATGTCGTCGTCGACGCTGAAGAAGATCGGTGCACTACGACCACCCCCCGCGGCGATGTGGTGATGCCAGCCGGTGCGGGCGTCGTCGACGCCGCCGGCGTACCCGCGGGTGAAGTCCGACGGCGCCGTGCCGCCCGGCTTGCCGTACTGGTAGTTGCTGACGATCACCAGACCGGCGGCGTTCAACGACCGGGCGTAAGGCAGCGTGATCGGTTTGGCGCCGAAAGACGACCCCGGCCGCGAGGTGGAGACGTAATTTATCACCCCGGCGTGGCCGGCGGCCCGGATGTCCTGCGCCGGGATCTGCCGCATCGCATAGTCGATCAAAGTGGGGCGGCCGGCCGCGGCCGCCGAGCCGCTTGCCGCTGCCGCACCGAGGCCGGCGATCCCCGACAGCGTCGCGGCGTAGCGCAGCGCGTCACGCCGAGATACCTGCACCGCGCGAAGTTACCAAAGTGACAGTTGTGAATGGGGGAACCTCAGGCTCGGATGCGGGTTCGTGTCCGATTCGTTGCGTCACAACCGGTCCCGGGCCGGCCGTACTCAGGTCCCTATCCTGCGGGCCACGCCCGCCCCTATGCCGTGCCGTCGATGATCTCGGCCAGCCGGCGAAGTTGACACGCCAGCTCGACCCGCTCGTCAGGTGTGAAGGCGGCATAGGCGCTGGCCTGGGTCGCTCGCCGGTTGGCGCGAAGTCGCGTCAGCAGCTTCGCTCCGGTATCCGTCAGGTGGACCAGTACCTTGCGTTCGTCCGTTCGGGACCGCTCGCGCACGACGTGCCCCTTGGCCTCGAGCTGTTGGATCATCCGCGTTGCATTGGGCGTGCTCACATTCGCAGCTGCGGCGAGCTGTCCGACGGTGAGTGCTTCCCCCGCGACCAACGGCTCGAGGAACGTCAGCTGAGCGAGTGAGAGCCCGCCGGTAGCAGCTGGATTGCCGCGGGCCCGGCGCATCGACAGGAAGAGCTGGTCAGCGGCTTCGCCGAGTTCGTCGACGCCGGTGTCGTCGCGAGCCGGCATCTTTTTCGGCCGCTTGCCTCCCATACGGGAAGAGCATAGGCCTCCGCACCGTTATCAAGATAGTCATTAACAAGATAAGTAAGGACGATGCCATGGATCCGAATCGAATCGACGTCCATCACCACGTGGTTCCGCCGTTCTATCAGCAGTGGCTTCATACGCACGGCGAATCCGCGGGCGGTCGCGCGATCCCCGACTGGAGCGCAGCCGACTCGCTTCGCCTCATGGACGAGATCGGTGTCGAAACCGCGATCCTGTCCGTGTCGACGCCGGGTGTGGAGCCCGCCGCGGTGGACCGACGGCCCTCGCTGGCCAGGGAACTGAACGAGTTCTGCGCCAGCGTTGTTCGAGCTGACCCGACGCGCTTCGGCTTCTGGGCGACCGTCACCTTGCCGGACGTCGACGGTGCGTTGAAGACCACGGCGCCGCGTCGATCCAACTCTTCGAGCAGCGGGTCGAAGCGCCGATCACCAAGATAGGTGCCCTCCGAGTTCGCCAAGACGACGACGCCGTCGGCGCGCAGTTCATCGAGGGCGTAGGTCGCTTCGGTCAGACCTCGCAACGCGGCGCGTACTTCGGAGCATGGAATGCCTACGTATCCGGCGCCGCTCAACGGTACGAGGTGTCGGTGCGCCTGACTCGCGAATCTGAGCTGTTCGTCCTCGCTGCAACGGACTTCGCGCACTTCATGAAGGCGCAGTTCCCCATCGCGGTGCACCTGATCGGCGGACACGTCCTGGGTGGGATGCGACAACAGCAGCTGCTCAGTCAGCGGCTACGCCTGCTGGGACTCGGCGCCATCACCGCGGGGCTGACCCATCAGCTCAACAACCCTGCCGCGGCGATCGACCGAGCGACAGCTGAACTCTGTGACAGCGTCACCGCCATCAGGAAACACGTCGATGACCTGGCCGCAGCGCAGACCGGGCCCGAGGCCATCGCCATCGTGCACATGGTGCAGCAGGCGGTCCGGGATACTGGCGCCGGCACAGAGACCCCGATGCCCCGCGCGTCGCTGGACATCGCCGACCGCGAGGATGCGGTCTGCGCATTGGTCGAGCAACGCGGCCTGCGTGACGGCCCTGAGTTCGCAGCGGTGTTCGCCGAGTCCGCGCTCGAGATCGAGTGGTTGACAATCCTGCTCGCGCGCATCGCTGAGCGCTCTGCACCTGACCGGTGCACCACCCATCAGCAGCATGCGCTGGACTGGCTGCGGTGCTTGATTCGCACCGACGCCTGCATCTCGGAGGTCACCAACTCGAGTCGGCGAATCTCGGCGTTGCTGACCAGCGCCGAGCGGTACTCACAGATGGATCGTGGCGACTACCAGCTCGCCGATGTCCACGACCTGCTGGACAGCACCCTGACGGTGTGCGCACCGCAGATGCAGCGGGCCAGCATCACCGTTCGGCGCCAATGGGATCTGTCTCTACCGAAGATCCACTGCTACGCAGGGGATCTGAACCAGGTCTGGACGAACCTCTTCGACAACGCCGTCGATGCCATGGGCATGTCCGGAACGCTGACGGTCCGGACGGCCTTGGCGGACGACGACAGGGTTGCGGTCACCATCGCCGACGACGGCGACGGGATAGGTGACGACATCATCGAGCACATCTTCGCGCCGTTCTTCACGACCAAAACCGCCGAGCGCAATGCCGGCTTGGGACTGGACTTGGTATGGCGAATCGTCCAACGACATCGGGGGAGCGTGTCGGTCACCTCGACGCCCGGCCGAACGGAGTTCACGGTGACACTGCCACTCCAGGCGCCTGCACCGGAGATCCCGCTCTCATGTCACCGCACCGCGCACTGACCGCCGGCTTCACTATCTGTCCACTGTCACTCCACAGCACCTACTTAGCGTTCAGTCAGACGCAGCATCCAACGAAAGAGGCACCATGAAGATGAAAGCCGCTCGTATTCACGAGTTCAAAAAGCCCCTCGAGATCGACGAGATTCCGGTCCCCGATCCCGGCCCGAACCAGGTTCTGCTCAAGGTCTCGGCAACCGGCATGTGCCGCAGCGACTTTCAACTACTTGACGGATACTTCGCGGCAGGGTTACCCGTGGACCTGCCGTTTACTCCCGGCCACGAAGTAGCGGGAACCATCGCCGCGCTCGGCCGCGGTGTACCGCAGGACGTTGACCTGGGCGAAGGGGATCTCGTCATCGTCGATCCGAACTGGGGCGACGGAACCTGCCGGCAGTGCAACGAGGGCAATCAGCAGCTGTGCAGCAATGGGCAGTTGGTCGGCTTCGGCCCCAACGGCGGGTTCGCCGAGTACATGCTGGCGCCCTACGACCACGTCATCGCGATCCGACAGGCCGGTGCCGAGGCGCAGTATCTCGCCCCCCTCACCGACGCAGGCCTCACCCCTTATCGGGGAATAAAGAAACTGCGCGCCGCCGGCAAACTCGGTCCGGGACGCACACTGGTGGTGAACGGTATCGGCGGGCTCGGCTCCTACGGCGTCCAATACGCGAAGCTGCTCGGCGCGGGCGCCACCGTGATCGCCTTCGCGAGAAGCGACGACAAACTCGCCGTGGCGCGCGACAACGGTGCCGACCACACCGTCAACGTCCGCGGCAAATCCGTGGAGGACGTGCAGAACGAACTGGAGGACCTCACCAACCGTCGTGACGTCGACGCCGTCCTCGACTGCGCCGGATCGCCCGACTCGCTGGGGCTGGCCGCTGCCGTACTCGCCACAGAAGGCGCACTGTCTCAGGTCGGGCTGATGGGAACGAAGGTGGAACTCCCGCTGTTCCCCTTCGTCAGTGGCGAACGGTCCTACTACGGGTCCTTCTGGGGGAATCACAACGATCTCCAAGAAGTCCTCGCACTGGCCAGCCAAGGCAAGATCAAACACAACGTGGTCACAGTGAAACTCGACGACGTCAACGACAACCTCGAAGCGCTCGGCCGCGGTGACATCGTCGGGCGCGCCGTCATCGTCTTCGACTGACCTCGGAAGCAGGGGATTTCACCATGACCGACATCGTCCTCATCCATGGGCTTTGGGTTTCACACACCGCCTGGCAGCCCTGGATCGACCACTTCGCCGCGCAAGGGCACCGCGTGATCGCGCCGGCATGGCCAGGAGAGTTGGATACCGTCACGGCGACACGCGAGAAGGCCAAGGCGCAAGCCGGATACGGCATCGAGGCACTCACCGAGCACTTCGGCGGGATCATCGAAGGCATCGGCGCCCCGACGGTCGTGATCGGCCATTCCTTCGGCGGGCTGATCGCCCAGAAGTTACTCGGCCAGGCCACGGCCGCAGCCGCGGTCGCCATCAACCCGGCGCCGATCAAAGGCGTGAAACCGTTGCCGTGGGCCCAGTTACGGTCGGCGTTTCCCGTTCTCGGCAACCCCCTCAACAAGGGACGCGCGAAGGCATTGACCCGCGCGCAGTGGCGATACGGGTTCGGTAACGCCCTGTCGCAAGACGAATCCGACACCCTGTGGGAGCAGTGGTCCATTCCCTCACCGGGCAAACCGCTGTTCGAGGCCGCCAGCGCGAACTTCGCGCCACGATCCCCGGCCAAGGTCGACACTGCCAACAGTCGGCGAGGTCCGCTGCTGATCACCGGCGGGACCGCCGACCACACCGTGCCGTTGAAGACGGCGCGAGCGGCGCACAGGCTCTACCGCAAGTCGGAGGCGGTCACCGACTTCCACGAATTCGATGGGCGTGGGCACTCGCTGACGATCGACCACGGCTGGCGCGACGTCGCGGACACCGTCCTGTCCTGGATGAAACACCGCGGTGTCAGCTGAGCGTCCATGTCAAACCACTCAAAAGGAGATCCGCCATGACCGTCCCCTACGTACTTTTCGTTGCGACGAACGCCCCCGTGATCGGCCCGCACAACCGCGCGACCGGCTTCTTCTTCCCCGAGATCGCCCACCCCTTCCGGACCCTCGATCGGGCCGGCATCGCTGTGGAATTCGCCTCACCGCTCGGAGGTACACCACCCGAGGACGGGTTCGACGGCACTGACTCCGAGCAGACGGACTTCCTCGACAGCAAGGCGTACCGGAGGCTGTCGCGGAGTCGCAAACTCTCGGAGGTCGACGTGCTGGACTACGACGCGGTGTTCTTTCCAGGCGGCCTCGGGCCGATGGTCGACATCACCGGCAACCCCGAGGTGCAAGGTGTCGTCGTCGCCGCCTGGAACGCCGGGCTGATCGTCTCAGCCGTCTGCCACGGCCCGTCCGCATTCCTCGGGGTCACCCTCGACGACGGCAATCCGTTCGTGAAAGGCCGCAGGCTGACGTCCTTTTCGACTGCGGAAGAAGCCGGTTACGCCGATGAAGACGTGCCGTTCGACCTCGAGACCGCACTGCGGGAGGAGGGCGCGCTGTACGAGTCGACCGATCCCTGGCAGCCCAAGGCGGTCGTCGACGGGCGGCTGATCACCGGCCAGAATCCGCAATCCGGCGGGCTCGTCGGCGAAGCGCTCGTCGAGGCACTCAAGGCCATTGCATGACCGGCCATGCCGATGTTGTCGTCGTCGCGCACTGGTGGACCACCGGGGCGGGCTTGTCGGACGTCCTCACGTTCGCCGCCCAGGCTCGCCCGGCGTCGCTGGCGGAACCGGGCTGCCTGGGTTATGAAGTCCTGCAGGACACCACGGACGCGAACCATCTCGTGCTCGTCGAGCATTACCGTGACGAGGTCGCTCTCGAGGATCACCTCAACTCGCCCCACTATCAGGAGTTGGTCGTGGGGAGTATCCGTCCGTTGCTGACCGACAGGACAGTTGAATTCCTTCGACCTCGCGAAGAGGTCTCATGAATTACGGCATTTCACGCCGCGATGCCATCCGAGTAGCAGGTGGGCTGTCGCTGTCGATGACCGCGCTCGCCGGTTCGGCTGCGTCGGCGGCGGCGACGGGTTCGCGAAATGACGCCCCGCTGGGACTGCGCTTGCAGGGCATCCAGCACTTCGGGGTGACCGTACAGAACATGGATCGGGCATTCGAGTTCTACACGGAGGTCTTGGGTGGAACAGAAGTGTTGCGTGACGGCGACTTCAGGGGCGTGGAGATCCACAACACCATCCTGACCGATCAGGAGATTCTCGCCGCGGAACAGGGCGTCGCGCCCGTGTCGATCGGCGTACCGGACCTCGCCGGGGGCTCTCAGCGGCTCGACGTGCGGTTCGTGCAGTTCGACAACGTCGTCGTCGAACTGCTCCAGTACCGCGATGCCGATCAGCCACAGGGAAGCGGCGAGAGCTTCGCGGAGCCGCGCGACCGCATGAGCCCGGCATATCCACGGAGTATGCACATCTGCTTCCACATCCGCGACGACGTCGACTTCGACAAGTTCATCACCGATCTGGAGGCCGAATGCGCCCGTCGCGGCATGGACCAGGTCAAGGCGAACAGAGTGATCACGGTCCGGACGGAATCCGAACGACGGTCAGCGCCCCAAAGCGCCAACACCATCAAGATCCGGGAGGGCGCATCGAACGGATGGTCGCTCATCTACTGCAAGGGCCCTGAGGGAGAACAACTGGAGTTCGTGCAAGCGCTGGACCCGGTCAAACAGGTCTTTGCGACGGCGAAAGTCGCGCACCTGAAGAAGATGGCGAACTGAACTCTAGTTGTTGATGTTCCTGCACAACAGATTTGAGGAGTAACACCGTGAATGCTACCCGTCACCGGACCACCGTGATAGACGGGCATTCGGTCTTCTACCGGGAGGCCGGGAGTCCAGCAAATCCAACGCTGCTGCTGTTGCACGGGTTCCCGTCCAGCTCACACATGTTCCGTAACCTGATCAGCTCGCTTTCCGACACGTTCCACCTCATCGCACCGGACCACATCGGTTTTGGACAGTCTTCCATGCCGTCGGTACACGAATTCGACTACAGCTTCGACAATCTCAGCGCGATAACCGAGAAGCTCATCACCAAGCTCGGTCTCGACCGCTTCGCCCTCTACATCCACGACTACGGCGCACCCATCGGCTTGCGCATCGCCAGCAACGAGCCGGATCGGGTCACCGGAATCATCAGCCAGAGCGGGAACGCCTACATGGAGGGCTTCACGCCGTTCTGGGACATCCTCTTCGCACATGCCAAGGACCGCGCGGCCCACGAACGCGAAGTACGTGACTACCTCACCGCCGACAAGACGCTGTGGCAGTACACACACGGAGTTCCCGCTGACCGTCTGGATCGCATCGCTCCGGAGTGCTGGCAGCTCGATCAGGCCGGGCTCGATCGGAAAGGAAACGACGAGATACAGCTGCAGCTGTTTTGGGACTACCAATCCAACCTCCCGCAGTACCCGCGATTTCAGGAGTATTTCCGCGCACACCAGCCGCCGCTGCTCGTCGCGTGGGGGCGCAATGACGAGATCTTCGGCGCAGCGGGAGCGAAGGCGTTCAGTCGCGATCTACCCGATGGTGAAGTCCATCTGATCGACGCGGGCCACTTCGCACTCGAGACGCACGGTGACGAGATCAGCGGCCTGATCCGGGAATTCCTCGGACGGCTCCAGCCGGAGCCATCGACCTGATGGCGATGCACACCCATGCGTTCGCCGCGCAGTGCGCAGCCGAGGAACTGCGTTGTACGGCACCCCGCACCGACGCCCGCACCAAGCTCACGCTGTTCGCCTTGGCGCTGGGCACCTTCGCCATCGGCACAGGCGAATTCGGCTCCAACGGGATCATCGAACTCCTGTCTGAGGATCTGCACGTGTCGGTGCCCACCACCACATACGCAGTGACCGCGTACGCGGTCGGCGTCATGATCGGCTCGCCGACGATCACCATCGCCGCCGCCAGACTGAACCGCAAAACCTTGCTTTTGGCGTTGGTGCTCCTGTTCGTGCTCGGGAACCTGGCTTCCGCTCTGTCGAACACCATCGGAATGCTGATCGGCGCCCGGTTCATCACCGGCACAGTCCAGGGCGCCTACTTCGGTGCTGGCGCGGTTGTCGCCGCGCATGCGTACGGACCTGGGCGAGGCGGGAAAGCGTTCGCCGCTGTCATGACCGGGCTGACCGTGGCGACCATCGTCGGCTCGCCCATGGGGACGTTCCTCGGCCAGCGCTTCGGGTGGCAGACGTTGTACCTGGCGGTCGCGGTGCTGGGCGCAACCGCGGGATTAGCCCTGCTGCTGTGGGTTCCGCGCACAGCAGAGCTGGACGGCGGACCGATCATTCAAGAGTTGAGCGCACTTCGCCGGCCAATGGTGTGGGTCGTCTGTGCCGTCGCGGCTTTCGGCATAGCCAGCATCTTCGCGGTCTACGCATTCATCGGCACCTATGTCGTCGATGCTGTCGGTGACAGCCCGGCCGTCATTCCCCTCGGCCTAGCGGTTTTCGGGGTCGGCATGGCCGTCGGCAATCAGGTGGGTGGTGTGCTCGCTGACCGCCACCGATTCCGAGGGCTGATCCTCGGATATGTCGGCACGGCGGCGTTCTCAGTGCTGATCGCCACCGGTGGTGCCAACCTTTTAGTGCTCTGCATAGGGCTCTTCGGCGTCGGTGCGATGGCGATGATGGCGATCCCCACCGTTCAGGTTCTGCTGACTGACTACGGACCGGAGGCGCCGACGCTGATGGGGTCGCTGAACCTGGCGGCGCTCAACCTCGCGAACGCTCTCGGGGCAATCGGTGGTGCAGCGACTCTGGCCGCCGGCTTCGGCGCCCTGTCGACCGCATGGGTGGGGGTGCTGCTCATCGCGGTCGCGCTGGTGCTGTTCGCGTTCACGGTGCCGCGATTCGCTCCGCCGGCTCCCGTAGCGAATCCCAGCTCGGTGACGATTTCATAGGATCCCGGCGGCCACGCTGAGCGCACGCACGACCGCATGCTTACCGAGGTCGACCTTGAAGCCATTCTGGCTCAACGGCTCCGCGCCGGCGATCGCGGCCCGGGCGGCCGCACGGAACGCCTCGACGGTGGGCGCGCGGCCGGTGAGAACTTCCTCGGTCGCGGCAATGCGCCACGGCTTGGCGGCCACGCCGCCGATCGCGACGGCCGCAGATGCGATCAGCCCATCGACGATGTCGAGCGCGGCGGCCACCGACACCAACGCGAACGCATAACTGTGCCGGTCGCGCACCTTGAGGTACCAGCTGTGCTCGGCGTACGTCGACGACGGCACCTCGATGCCGATGATCAACTCCCCGGCGCCAAGGGTGTTGTCGCGCTCCGGGTGTGCACCGGGCAGCCTGAAGAACTCACCGATGTCGATGACGCGACCGCCGTCGGGGCCGCGGACATGGACGCGCGCATCGAGGGCGGCCAGCGCGACGGCCATGTCGGACGGATGGACCGCCACGCACGTGTCGCGCGCACCGAACAGCGCGTGCTCGCGGTTGAGGCCGTCGCGCGCCGCGCATCCCGTGCCAAGCAGACGCTTGTCACATGCGGCGACGGCCGCGTCCATGAAATAGGGACAGCGGGTCCGCTGCAACAAGTTGCCTCCCGCGGTCGCCATGTTGCGGAGCTGCGTGGTCGCACCGGACAGGATCGCCTGCGACAACAGGGGGTACCGGGTGCGCACCAACGGATGGTTGGCGACGGCGGTGTTGGTGGCGCTCGCGCCGATCATCACGCCGCCGTCGTCGGTCTCGGCTATTGCGTCGAGTCCGAGCCCTGTCACGTCGATGAGTACGTCCGGCGTCGCGACGCCGTTCTTCATCAGATCGAGCAGATTCGTCCCGCCGGCGTAGTAGCTGCCTCCGGTCTCTGCCACGACCCGGATCGCGTCGTCGACGGTGTTGGCGCGTTCATAGGTGAAAGTCTTCATGGCATCTCCGTCGACCCGCGTTGGGCCGCCACGTCGGTGATCGCGTCGACGATGTTGGGGTGCGCTCCGCAGCGACAGATGTTGCCCGCCATGCGCTCCCGGATCTCGGCAGATGTCAGCGGAACGCGAGGGTAGCGCGCCGGTGCCCGGTCGGCTTCGAACGATGCCGCCGACAGATCACCACGGGCGTGCTCGCGCAGCATCGCGGCGGCCGACATGATCTGACCCGACGTGCAGAAGCCGCACTGCAATCCGTCGCAGGCGACGAACGCCGCTTGCAGGTCGCTGAGCTCCTCACCGTCGGACACGCCCTCGATGGTTCCCACGGTGCGGCCAGCGACCGTCACGGCAAGGGTCAGACAGCTGAGCACCCGCTCACCGTCGACCGTCACCGTGCACGCGCCGCACAACCCGTGGTCACACCCTTTCTTGGTGCCGGTCATGCCCAGCCGCTCGCGCAGCAGGTCCAGCAGCGTCGTCCGGACATCGACGTCCGCCTCCGTCGGTGCGCCGTTGATCACCAGCGTCAGAGTCGTGCGTCCGGTGGCGATCTCAGTCATCGGCGTTCTCCTCGTCGAACGGAATCATCAGGTGCTCCAGTGTGATCGGAAGATCCCGTAGTCGCCGACCGGTGGCGTGGAAGAGCGCGTTGCCGACGGCCGCGGGTACTCCACAGGCGCCGATCTCACCGATTCCGCGCACTCCGATCTCGGTGAGCGCAGAGTCGGGCGTGTCGATGAAGTCGATGTCGAAGGCCGGGACGTCGGCGTGGGTCGGCACGTAGTACTCGCCGATCGGCCGGGCGGTCCGCGGGTCATACGGCGCGGACTCCATCAGCGCCATCCCGAGTCCGAACACGATGCCGCCCACCACCTGGCTGCGGGCGAGTGTCGGGTTGAGCACCCTGCCGCAATCCATCACGGCCACCCAACGAGTGATCGCGATGCGGCCGATCTGCTCGTCGACCTCCACCTCACAGAAGTGCGCTCCGAACGACTGCGACAGCGGGCCGGCGTCGTCGACGCCACCGGTCGAGACGGTGAACGACAGATCGGCCGGATCCGACGCGCCGCCGTCGACCCGGCTGCGCCATTCCCGCGCGGCCGCGTGCACCGCCGATCCCACGCTGGCCGTCGTCTGGGACGCCCCGCTGTAAGGCGCTGTCGCGAACCAGGAATCGCCAGAGGCAAAGGTCACCCGCGACAGCGGCAGTCCGGCGGCGTCGGCCGCGATCTGGCTCATGACGGTTCGCACACCGGTACCGATTTCATGTGTCGCCGACGCGAATTCGACGGTCCCGTCGACGAACGTCGTGACCCGGCACGACGCCGGCATCCGGCGACCGGCATAGCTCGCCGTAGCCGTGCCCCAGCCGACCCGTACGCCGCGGCGCCGCATCGACCGCGGTGTCATCGGCCGCTCCGACCAGCCGAACCTTTCGGCGCCGATCTCGTAACACTGTCGAAGATGCCTGCCCGCGAACGGCCGCCCGCTGGGCTGGTCGACGTCGACGTCGTTGCGGATCCGCAGCTCCACCGGATCAATGCCCGTCTGGTACGCCAGCTCGTCCATGGCGACCTCCAGAGCGAACAAACCCGGCGCCTCGCCCGGCCCGCGCATGAAACACGGTGTCGCCATGTTGATGCGGGCGACCTGGTGGGACACCACCATGCGCGCGGAGCGGTACAGGAAGCGGGCCGACAGCCCGACCGGTTCGCAGAAGTGCGCGACCGTGGACGTCTCGGTCAGCGTGTGGTGTTCGGTGCTGGCGATAGCGCCGTCATTGTCGGCGACCAACGCGACGTGCTGGTCGGTGCGTGGCCGGTGTCCGGTCGAGGTCAGCATCTGGTGGCGGGTGAGCACTAGCTTGACAGGCCGTTGCACCTCACGTGCTGCCACTGCGCACAGTGCGACGTGCATCCACAGGAAGTTTTTCGAGCCAAACGCCCCGCCGACGAGTGGAGCCAGGATCCGGATGTCGTCCTCGGGCATGTCCAGGTAGGACGCGAGCGCGCGCCGTTCCCCGGCGATCCAGCGGGTGGTGTCGTGCACGGTGAGCTGCGCGCCGTCCCACTCGGCGATCGTGGCGGACAGCTCGAGCGGGTAGTGCGTGTTGATGCCTGTGGTGAATCGAGCGGACACCTCGACGCCGGGCGGTGCGTCCTGCGGGCCCCGCCGATCCTGCAGTTTCTCGTGTTCGAGTTTGACGAAGTGATCGGGCCAGTACAGACCGTGCCGGATCGGGCCGTCCCCTTCGTCGACGCGCCCGCCGCCGGCGCGCACCTCGTCGGCGGTCAGTACCGCCGGATGCTCGTCGTAGTCGAGGCGCATCAATGATGCGGCATACGATGCGTTTTCGAGTGTGTCGGCGACGACGACGGCCATGTGCTGGCCGACGTATTGCACGGTGAGGTCCGACAGGGGAGGCCTGCGTTCGAGCGGCATGTCATCGCTCATGTCGCTCGGTGGTGGTTTGAGCGTCGGACAGTTCAGCGGTGTGATCACGTGCAGTACCCCCGGCGCGGCGCCGGCCACGGCCGCGGCCGCCAGCAGCGACTCCTCGCGGACGCGGCCGCTGGCGATGTCGGACTGCACCAGTACGGCGTGGGTGAGCCCGGGTATCGCGACGTCGGCGGTGTAGACCGCTCGGCCGGTCACCTTGTCGCGCGCCTCCACGCGGGGTATCGCGCGGCCGATCGTCGACGTCATGATGCCTGCTCGGCGAGCACCGGCCACTCGCGGCGCATCTGGTCGACGAAGTCGGCGAAGGCCGCGTCGCGGTAGGCGAGCAGGGTGGCGTCATCCAAGCTGGAAACATGCAGTGTGCCAATCCATACCGCCAGCACCCGGCCCGTGGCGGCGACGTCGAACACCCTCAGCGATGCCGTGTAGTCGAGGGCCGTGCCCGGCCGGAGTCGGTGTTTGGCTGCGCGGCGCTCGCTTTCGGAGAGCTCACAGAGTTTATCGACCACCGTCGACATGTGACCGGACGGAACGTCGATCTCCCTGCGACACTCGACCATCATCATGAGCAGACCCGGAATGGGATGGTCATCGTCAGGTCTCCTCGTGTGCGAGCGACGGTCGATGAGGTAACTTTTGCGGCTGACGGCCCCGGTGTCGAGGCCGCTAACCTCCATATCGCGCGCGGTTTTCCGGTATCCGTTTTTCCGGTCAGCCGGTATTGACATCGCTCGGGGGCCGAAGTTGGGGTGAATACCTCATGCTCCGGAGTCGGCCGACTGCCGACAATCCGATCACCACACGTGCGACGCGGTCTTTGGGATCGGTAGTCGTACGGCCATCTCGGCCGCCAGCACAGCACCGTCGAGAATTTTGGTCATGTAGACGTAGTTCGAGATGTGTCCGGCGCGGTAGTTCGACGGATGACCGGGCGTCAGAAAATCCTCGACCCGCAGGTCAGCTTTGGTGCCGTGAGAGTACTTGCCCGACTCATGCACCAGGAAACGCTCCGGCATGTCCGGCCATGTCCCCATCGACAACCCCTCAGTGATACGAGCAGAGGTGGCGATTCCGTGCCCGATCCCGGGCCGTGCCGCAAGCCCCCATCCCGGCCCTGTCATGAGAGCGGGAGTGCACGTATCGTCGGGGCGGTCGCTATCCGCTTCGACCGCCGAGATGCCTGGCCAGGAAGCGGTCAATGCGGTGCCACATCTCCATCACGTTCTCGGGATTGACGGCACCGTGGCCCTCGGCACCTTGGACAAGGTACTCCACATCGACGTCGCGGGCGCGCAGCGCGTTGACCAGGTTGTCGGATTCGGCTTGCACCACGCGCACGTCGTTGGCGCCCTGGATCACCAACAACGGCGTCTTGATGGCCGCCACGCGGGTGATGGGCGAGCGGGACATGATGTCGGCCAACTGGTCTGGGTCGTCAGGATCGCCGACGTAGGTGTGCCAGTTGTTGGCAAGGTGCGGCCGCGCGATCGCTGGCAGGGTCCGCATGAAGTTCGCGAGGTCGGAGATGCCGACGTAGTCGATGGCGGCGGCGAAGACGTCGGGAGTGAACGTGACCCCCACCAGCGCGGCGTAACCGCCATAGGATCCACCCAGGATCGCGACCCGTGTCGGATCGGCGTACCCCTGCTCGACCGCCCAGTTCACTCCGTCGATGAGGTCGTCGTGCATCTTGCCCGCGAACTCGCCGATCGCGGCCCGCGTGAACGACTTGCCGTATCCGATCGAACCGCGGAAGTTCACCTGCAGCACCGCATATCCGCGGTTGGCGAGCATCTGCACCCCGGCATTGAACTCCCAGCTGTCTCGATACCACGGCCCACCGTGCACGACGAGAACCAGCGGCAGTCCCGTGGCCTCGACGCCGACCGGCAGCGTCAGATAGGAGTGCAGGGCCAGGCCGTCCCGGGAGGTGATGGTGACCGGGTGCATGGGAGCCAGCTGCTCGGGGTCCAAGTGCGGCAGCGGCCGGTACAACAGCCGGCTCTCGCCACTGCGATGGTCGTACAGGTACGTGGCACCCGGATCGCGGTCATGGTTGAAACCGACGATCCAGCGTTGTCCGCTCTCGTCCGAGGAGAGCCGTCCGATGTCACCGTCGGAGAGTTGCTCTAGATTGGCCAGCACGTCGGCGAAGTGCGGGTCGAGCGCGTGAATAACCTGTCGCGCACCGAGATAGCGCACACCGAGCAGCTCACCGGATCGGCGGTCCTGGATCAAGGGCGCCGGCATGAGGGGGCTGACGATCGCCCGCGGGTCGAGGTCGAATTCGGGGTGGCTGTCGACCACGGTCTCTTCGCCGCTGGCCAGGTCGACGTGGACCAGTCGCGTGCGGTCCGTCGTGTGATTGGACCCCATCCACACGCCTGTGCCGTCTGGTGTGATGACCATCGGGTGGACGCCCATGGGGTAACCGCTGGCATCGAACATTGTGATGACGCGCAACGTGTTTGAGGTGACCTCCCACCTCGACAGCTCGACGTTGCCGTCGGGGGTCAGTGAGGTGGCGAACAGGTCGCCTTTCTCACTGCACAGCCAGGTGAAGACATGGCCGGGATTCTCGGCGACCAGCGTGAGTTCGCCGGAGGCGATGTCGAGTTCGTGAACGTCGAACAGCGTGACGTCCCGGTTGTTGGTCATCACCGAGGTCCTGCCGTCGCGGATCTCGCGGAACGGCATGGCCATCGCACCGGGGAACGGCGTGAGGTCGACGGCGGGAGCGTCGGGGTCGTCGAGGTCGACGCGGTGGATGTGCCAGTTCTCGTCGCCGTCGGTGTCCTGCAGATAGATCAGCCACCGCGGGTCGTCGGTCCATTCGAAGTGCATCACGCTGCGGTTCGCGTCGGCCGTCACGCACCGGGGCTCCGTGGAGCCGTCGAGGTTCTCGACCCACACGTTCAGGCGGTTCTTCCAGGGGGCCAGGAACGCGATACGCGTCCCGTCGGGCGAGATCGTCGCGGCTGCGCGCACGGGTGGGCTGAACAGGTCCTCGACGGTCAGCAAGTCGGGCAGTGCCATGGCAGTCCTCTCGGTTTTCGGCATGAGTCATCCGGCCGCCGGCGATCGGTCGCTCGGCGGTTGTTCGAGGTATTCGGTTGTGAGACAGCGGATTAACGGAATATCAGGTCGGCACGGGACCTCCGAGCCGACCGTTGGTGGCGTCGCGGATCGCACGGTCTATCAGACCGAGCGCCTCCTGCTGGGTGACCTTCTCCTTCTCGAGGATGGCGCGGCGGCCGACGTCCTCGTCGATGACCCGGAACGCGCCGGTGACCGCCGCCGCGCAGAGGCGAACGGTCAGATCGTCGTCCGGCAGCCGGAGCCGCTTGGCGACGACGGGGACGAAGCCGGATTCCATCTGGTCGTGCACCATCAGGTAGGCGGCCCGCAGCGCCGGTTCCTCGGCCGACATCGTCGCGATCCGCAATGCGCTGACCTCGTCGGCGATCTCCTGTTCGCTCAACGGGTTGGCCGCCATGCGTGCCGACATGTGCTCGGCGAGCGACAATTCGGCCGGCCAGAGGTGCGCCAACGCGATGAAGCGACATGCCGACAACTCCAGCACCGGCTCGACGCAACTCTCCTTGTTACGGAAGTACCGCCAGATTGTTCGGGTGGAAAGTCCTGCGGCTGCGGCGATGTCGTCGCCGCTCGTCTGGGCGACACCGCGCTCCCAGAACAGCGCGCACGCATGGCGGGACACCTCTAATCGTGCCTGCGCCTGCCTCGGGCCCGCGATGCCGAACACCTCCTGACACTTAGTGACAGCTCCACACTGTCGCTAAGTGACACGATCCGTCAAGCGCACGGTGGCCGCGATTACCTCAGCTGGCGATGAGGTAGACCACCGAAGCCAGTGCGAAGGACAGGAAGCCGATCGCGGTCGCGATGACGGTCCACGTCTTCAATGTGGTCACGGTGTCGAAGCCGCAGAAGCGTCCGATCAACCAGAAGCCCGAGTCGTTCACGTGCGAGAACGTGATCGAGCCTGCGGCGATGGCGACGACGACCGCCGCCAGGGCGATCGCTCCGAGGTTCATCGATGTCACCGCGGGCGCCATGATCGAGCCGGCCGTCGTCGCCGCGACGGTGGCGGAGCCCTGCGCAACCCGGAACGCGATCGCGATGAGGAAGCCGGCCACGATGACCGGCAGGCCCAGTGCCTCCAGTCCGTCGGCCAGCGTCTGGCCGATACCGGTCTCGGTGAGGATCTTGCCGAAGGCGCCGCCTGCGCCGGTGATCAGGATGATCGAGCAGACGGGCGCCAGCGCATCGTCGATCAGGCGCTCCAACAGGCCCCCGACCGGTTCGCGGCCCCGGCGCGGCATGACGAACAGCAACACCATGGCCAGCAGGGTGCTGATCAGCAGGGCCATCGAGGTTGTCCCGATCAGGCGGGACAGTTGGAATGCGATGTTGTCTTCTGTCACCACGCCGTCTGCTTCGAGGGTCGAGAACACCGTGTTGAAGAAGATCAGCACCAAGGGCAGCAGCAGGACGAAGATGACGGTCCAGAAGCCGGGCCGTTCGTCCTCGGGGTAATTCTTCGGCTCCCCGAGCAGCGTGGGCACCGGCATGCTCGGATAGCGCTTGGCGATGATCAGGCTGAGCCGGTAGCCGGCGAGATACCACGTGGGCAGCCCGACGAGGAGCGCGATGATGACCACCATTCCGACGTCGGCCCCCATCACGGTGGCCGCGGCCGTAGGTCCGGGGTGCGGTGGTGTCAGTGCGTGCATCATCAGGAACGCACCGATGGACGGCAGCACGTACAGCATGAACGAGCCGCCCAGGCGCCGTGCCACGGTGTAGATGATGGGCAGCATGACGATGAAGCCGGCGTCCAGGAAGATCGGGAACGCGTAGAACAACGAGGCGACGGCGAGGGCCAGCGGCGCCCTCTGCTCACCGAATCGAGCCAGCATCCGGTCCGCCAGAACCTGTGCGCCACCGGTCATCTCGACCAATCGACCGAGGACCGCGCCGAATCCGACCAGTAGCGCGACGGTGCCGACGGTGGTGCTGAAACCGTCGATGACGACGCTGACCACATCGCCCATGCTGATTCCGGCGGCGAGACCCGTCAGCACGCTCACCACGATCAGTGAGAAGAAGGCGTGCAGCCTGACCTTGATGATCAGGAACAGCAGCACCGCTATCGCGACGACGGCGATGAGGATGAGCACGGCGGCGGGCCGCTCAGCGAGAGCTACTTCGTCCATGAGGATCCCTTTCCGGGAGGCAGACGCTGGAGGCGACCGCGGGTCGGGCCGCCGCGATGAGAGTTGTCAGGAGCCCTTCGGTGCCGGCCCGAGTTCACGCAGCAGGTCGCCCATGCGGGAGTACGCCTTGTTTCGGTAGGCGATCACCGCGGCCTTGGTGGCGTCGTCGAAGTCGCCGGTCCACCCCTTGCCGTTCTTGGTGCCGTGCCGGCCCGCGTCGACGTTGTCCGTGAGGAGCTTCGGCGTGGCCATGCGCTCACCGAATTCGTTCTCCAGGGTGCGGAACCCCTTGACGTACACATCGAGACCCGCTTGGTCCGCGATCGCGAACGGACCGAAGAAGCCGAGGCGGAAGCCGAAGGTGGTGCGGACGATGGTGTCCACGTCCTCCTTGGTGGCCACTCCCTCCTCGACGATCAGCGTCGCCTCCTTGAGGAGCGCATACTGCAGGCGGTTCAGCGCCATACCCGGGGTGTCGGCGACCTGCGCACCCTCACAGCCGGCGCGAGCCAGGAGATCCTTGATGGCATCGATGACTTCTTGCGTGGTGGCCTCGCCCGCAACGAGTTCCACCCCGGGGATGAACGGCGCCGGGTTGGAGAAGTGCACGGTGAGGAAGCGCTCGGGGTTGGTGACCGCGTCGACGAGCACCTTGACCGGAATGGTGGAGGTGTTGGTGCCGATGATGGCGTCTGGCCGGGCGCTTGCGCAGACCCGAGCCAGCACCTCCTTCTTCACATCGACGTCCTCGAACACCGCCTCCATCACGTAGTCGACGTCGGCGACGGCGTCCTCGATGCTCTCGCCCGCCGTGAGGTTGGCCATGATCGTGTCGGCGCTGCCGGCGTCGAACAGGCCCTGCTCCTCGAACTCCCGCGCCTCGCGCTCCAGCCGCTTGAGTGCTTCGCGGGTGGCGTCGGCGTTGACGTCGGCGATCTTCACCTGAAATCCGTTGAGTGCCAGCACCTGGGCGATGCCGCCGCCCATGTAACCCGCCCCGACGACGGTGACGGTGTTGATCTTGCGCATGAGATGTCCTTCGAGTTGGGGTCAGGCGAGTGCGGAGGTGAGAACCTGCTTGATGTACTCCCGGTTCTCGGCGCACACGCCCAGGGAGTCGGAACCGTAGTGCTCACAGCAGAACGGTCCCGTGTAGCCGAGTTCCAATGCCAGACGGATCATCTGGCGATAGTTGATGTAGCCGTACTTGAGCGGCAGTGGTGCGGAGCTGTAGGCGCCGGTGGCCGGATCGAAATCGCGTGAGTAGTTCTTGATGTGCCAGAAGTTGGAGTACGGCAGCACTTGGGCGTACATCTCGCTGAAATGCGGCATCGGCCGGTGCAGTCGGATCAGGTTGCCCAGGTCGGGATTCAGTCCGACCGCGTCGTGGTCGACGTCCTTGATGAAGCGGACGGCCTCGTCGGGTGTGCCGATGTAGGTGTCCTCGTACATTTCGAGGCTGAGCTGAATCCCGTTGGTGCGGCAGTGGTCACCGAGTTCGCGGATTCGCTCGAGGGCCAAATCGCGCAGGGCCGGGTCGTCGACGTGACCCTCGACGAGCCAGAACCAGATCTGCTCGCTCTGCTCGGGAGTGACGGCCTGCATGAATCCGGTGTTGACGATCGTCGCCCCGAACGACGGGGCCAGGTCGATGAGCCGGTGCGCGTCGGCGACGTTGCGCTCGCCGTTGTTCACGTCGACGACCGAGTTGCGGGTCATCGAGATCGAGGAGATCGCCAACCCCTCGTCGCTCAGCACGGTGCGGAACTCCTCGATCCGGCTGTCCGACAGCGCGGCCAGCGGAACCCAGGCATCGGTCGGGTCGATGTAGTCGAAGCCCAGCTCGCGGACCTGGCGCAACTGCGACGCCCATACGGCGGCCGGCGCGTCCTTGATGTGGCCCCCGTCGTGTGCCCGGTTGCCAAATCCGAGCATGTTCGCGGCGATCGGCCAAGTGTTAGCTGAGTACATCGGAAACCTCAAAAGTGGTCGGCATCACAATATAGGATATAGGCCGACGGGTGGCCGCTGTCAACGCTGGGTAGGATTCGCCTCCTGAACAGGGCGTCGTATCAGGCGGCGTCCGAAAAGGGCCCGGCGCAGGCGGCGGGCGCAAACGCTGTCGGGATGCGGGAAGGGCACGAGGTTGGGGGACGACGAGCACTCGATGCCGGTGCGCAGCACGCTGGTCGACCAGGTCTACGAACGCCTGATGGAGCTGCTCCTCGACGGAACTCTGCATTCGGGAGACCCGATCAGCATCGATGGGACGGCGCGTCACCTGGGCGTATCGCCGACGCCGGTGCGCGAAGCACTGGCTCGGCTGGAGTCCACGGGCAACGTTGTTCGCGTGGCGATGCGCGGGTACCGCGTGCCCGAGATGCCCGGCGCCAAAGAGATCGCCGACATCATGGATGCCCGCCTGCTCATCGAGTCGCACCTGGCTGAATTAGCCTGTACGCGAGCGGATTCCGAGTTTCTGGCAGCGCTCGAAACCGCCATCGAAGATCAGGCGCGGGCGCCGCACACGGCGGATGTCGCGGCGATCACGGCCTACCATCGCGCGGATGAGCGCTTTCACCGGCTGATCGCCGAACACGCCGACAACGATGCGCTGCTCCGGGCGTATGACGCGCTCGGTGGCCACGGCCAACGCTTCCGTCTGTTCGTCGGGGTGGGCGTCAAAGATGCTGAGCACGCGATCGCCGAGCATCGCACGATACTGGCGGCGCTTCGGCGGGGCTATGCGCCGGAGGTCTACCGCACGATGCACACGCACATCAACGGCGTGAAAGCACGCGCTCTGGCGGAACACGCCCAGGCTGAGCGTGGGGCGCAGACGCCGGACTCGGGTCTGGCGCACGACGCTGCACTCCGTTCAAGAAGCTGAACTGGCCGCGCGAATCCTATAGGATTGGGGAAACCCGGACACCGCGCCGCATGATTTCCGCGGCTGACGGGCATCCCGAAGGGCGGAACAATGACGTACCTCCTGAACTCTCCGGACAATTTCGCCGACGAGGCGGTTCGCGGCCTCGTCGCCTCCCATCCCGAGCTCCTCGTGGAGGTTCCCGGTGGTGTTGCCCGCTCGACTCAGACCCCGGAGGGGCAGCCCGCGCTGGTGATCGGCGGAGGGTCCGGGCACTACCCGGCTTTCGCCGGATGGGTCGGGCCCGGAATGGGCCACGGGGCGCCGTGCGGCAACATCTTCTCTTCGCCGTCGGCATCCGAGGTGTACTCCGTGGTGCGAAACGCCGAGAACGGCGGCGGCGTCATCCTTGGCTTCGGAAACTACGCCGGAGACGTCCTGCACTTCGGGCTGGCCGCGGAGAAGCTTCGCCATGAAGGAATCGACGTCCGCATCGTGACGGTCAGCGACGACATCGCCTCGAACTCGCCGGAGAATCATCGCGATCGCCGCGGCGTCGCCGGTGACCTACCGGTCTTCAAGATCGCGGGTGCGGCCATCGAAGCAGGCGCGGATCTCGACGAGGCCGAGCGCGTGGCGTGGAAAGCCAACGACGCGACACGGTCGTTCGGTCTGGCCTTCGAGGGCTGCACCCTGCCGGGTGCCGATGAGCCGTTGTTCCATGTCGAGAAGGGCCGGATGGGCGAGGGACTCGGCATCCACGGCGAGCCCGGAGTCCGCGACAGCCCGCTCGGCAGCGCCTCGGAGGTGGCCGACCTGTTGTTCGACGCGGTCACGGCCGAAGAGCCAGTGCGCGGTGAGAACGGTTACGAGGGCCGGGTGGCCGTGATCCTCAACGGCCTCGGCACGGTGAAGTACGAAGAACTCTTCGTGGTTTACGCGCGCATCGCCGAACGCCTCGAGGAAAAGGGGTTCACCGCCGTCCGCCCGGAGGTGGGGGAGTTCGTCACGAGTCTCGACATGGCCGGCCTGTCGTTGACATTCGTGTTTCTCGACGAGGAGCTCGAGACACTGTGGACGGCGCCGGTGGAGACTCCGGCCTACCGGCGCGGAGCCATGCCGGCGGCGAACCGGATTCCGCGCGCAGACATCTGGAATGCCGGCGAGGCGGAGATTCCGCAGTCGAGCGAGGACTCGCGGGAATGCGCTCGCGCCATCACCGCGGTACTGGAGACCTTCCAACGGGTGTGCGCCGAGAGCGAGGCCGAACTGGGGCGCCTCGACGCGGTCGCCGGCGACGGTGACCACGGCCAGGGCATGGCGTTCGGTTCCCGGGGCGCGGCGCAGGCGGCCGCAAAAGCAGTGGAGCGCAACGCCGGAGCCCGCACGACCTTGCTGCTGGCCGGGCAGGCGTGGGCCGACGCGGCGGGCGGCACCTCGGGTGCGCTCTGGGGTGCGGCGCTCACCAGTGCCGGCGGCGTCTTCACCGACACCGACGGCGCGACCGACGAGGTGATCGTCGACGCCGTCTGCGCCGGGATCGACGCCGTGCTGCGTCTCGGCGGTGCGCAACCGGGGGACAAGACGATGGTCGACGCGGCCGTGCCGTTCCGCGCGGCCCTGCGGGAAGCGTTCGACATGGACGCGGGTGCGGCTATCACGACCGCGGCGCCCGCGGCCCGCGAAGCGGCCGACAAGACCGCAGACATCGCGGCGCGGTTGGGCCGCGCGCGGGTACTCGGTGAGAAGAGTGTCGGGACACCCGACCCGGGTGCGCTGTCGTTCGCACTGCTGATGGCCGCCCTCGGCGAGCACCTGACCCGCTGAACAAAGACTCGAGAAGGGAAACACCATGACATTGAGGATCGTCATCGGCGGCGACAACGCCGGGTTCAACTACAAGCAGGCGCTGCGCAAAGACCTGGAGTCCGACGAACGGGTGGCCGCGGTGGAGGACGTCGGCGTCGCGGACGTGGAGGACAGCACGTCCTACCCGAACGTCGCAGTCGCCGCCGCAGAGAAGATCGCCCGAGGTGAGGCGGACCGGGCGCTGCTGATCTGCGGTACCGGGCTGGGCGTCGCGATCGCCGCCAACAAGGTCAAGGGAATCCGCGCCGTCACAGCTCACGACGTCTACTCCGTGCAACGCTCCGTGCTGTCCAACAACGCGCAGGTGTTGTGCATGGGCGAGCGGGTGGTCGGCCTGGAGTTGGCGCGGGCCCTGGTCAAGGAGTGGCTGGGTCTGGAGTTCGACCCGCAGTCCTCGTCGGCGGCCAAGGTCAACGACATCTGCGCCTACGAGGGTGACTGACACGGCGGCGCGCAACGGCGCCCCACTCTGGATCGGCACCAGCTGGAAGATGAACAAGGGGCTCGCCGAGTCCCGTCGCTATGCCCGTGGGCTGGCTGATCACCTCGCGGGAACCGCCCCGCCCGGCGTACAGCCGTTCATCATCCCGTCGTTCACGGCGCTCGCCGCCACCCGCGACGAACTCGGCCCCGACTCGCCGGTACTGCTCGGCGCGCAGAACGCGCACTGGGAGGACCACGGCGCCTGGACCGGCGAGGTGTCCGTCGCCCAAGCCAAAGATGCCGGCGCGCAGCTCATCGAGATCGGTCACTCCGAGCGGCGTGAGCACTTCGGCGAGACGGTGGCGACTACCAGGCTCAAGGTGGCCGCCGCCTTGGCACACGGGCTGGTGCCACTGCTGTGCATCGGCGAGAGCGACGAGGTCAAACGCGCCGGCGAATCGTCCCGCTTCATCCTGCAGCAGGCGGCGGGCGCGCTGGACGGCCTGACCGCCGAGCAGCTGGGGCGTGTGCTCATCGCCTACGAGCCCATCTGGGCCATCGGCGAGAACGGGCGGCCCGCCACGGTCGACGAACTGCGGGAGCCCTTCGCCGACCTGGGACGCGAATATGGCGGGTGCACAATGGGATTGCTGTACGGCGGCTCGGTCAGTACGGACAACGCCGGCGATCTGCTCGGCATCGACCACGTCACCGGGCTGTTCATCGGACGGGCCGCATGGCAGTTGCCCGGATATCTGCGGATTCTCGAGATCGCCGCGCATCACGCCAAGGCGATGTGCGGACAAGCGTAGGGACGAGTGGACATCGTCTGGGTCAGTTCGTAGCCTGTCCGAGGCGTCTATCGCCGACCCCGACCGCTCTGCAGCGAAGGATCGTGACCATCCGAATGACCGAAGTGCGCCATTCACTTCGGCGTGCGGTGTGCGGTTCGGTCGCTGCGTTTCTGGTGCTGGCGCTGTCGATGAGCGGCGTGCACGCGGATCCCGCCGAGGACGCACTGGCCAAGCTCAACGAGTTGTCCAGTCAGGCGCTGAAGACTCGCGAAGCCGTCACCGCTGCCCAGCGCGACGCGGCCGCCAAACTGGCCGAGCAGACGGCGGCCGAAGACCGCCACCGCGCAGATATGGAAGCCCTCGCCGCGGCGAACGCCCAGCTGGCGCCGTATCAGGCGGCCGTCGACCGGATCGCGGCGATGGATTACATGAGCGGTCGCACCGGGCAGTTCGCGGCGGTGCTGACCGCGACCGCCCCGCAACAGCTGATCGACCAGCTCTCGCTCCAGCGCGTGGTCGCGGCCACGACGGTCGATCAGATGAAGGCTTACAAGGAAGCCAGTGACCGCGCGTCCGCCGCCGCGCAGGCCTCCGAGCGATCGGCCGCCGATGCTCGCGGCAAGGCCGAGCAGGCTGCCGCCGTCCGCGCCGACCTGGACGGGAAATGGAAGGAACTGCTGCGCCGGATCGCCGACGCCGAGGCGCAGTACGCGGCGCTGACCCCACAACAGCAGGCGGTCGTCAACGCGGTCCCACCGCCGCCACCGAACGCACCTGTACCCGACCCGGCCATCGCCGCGATGCCCGCGCCGCCACCCGGCGACCTGCCGCCGCCGCTACTCGCCGCCGCGCGCGTCGACATCCCGGAGGCCCTGCCCGTCGGCGTCGCCCGCGAGGCCGGGCTACAGCCCAACACCGTGCTGGCTGCCCGCGCCATCAGCGCGAGGTTCCCGCAGATCGGCACGATCGACGGGGTCCGGCCGGACTCCAAGCCGTGGCATCCGAGCGGACTGGCGATCGACGTGATGATCCCCGATCCGGAGAGCCCCGAGGGCATCGCGCTCGGCGACGAGATCCTTGCGTTCGTGTTGAGCAATGCCGGCCGGTTCGGGCTGCAGGACGCGATCTGGCGCGGCACGTACTACACGCCCTCCGGCCCGCAGGCATCGGGCTATGGGCACTACGACCACGTGCACGTCACGACGACGCCCCGCTGACGAGGTCGCTCAGCTCGCTTGAGCGACGAGCTCCACGGCCGGCTGTCCGAGCAGCGGCGCGATGGTGTTGTGCATGGCGATCAGACCGTCCAGCGGCCGCAACGCCACCAACAACACGTCGACGAGACCGTCGTCGTCGAAGTGCACGTACTCCATGCCCTCCAACTCCACGCCCCCGACCTTCAGCGTCAGCGCGAGGGCATAGCCGCCGTCTGATCCGGTGAAGGCATCACCGAGGTGCACGGAATCGGCGACGCCGAAGAGCAGGCCGAGGATCTCGGCGATGGTCTGTCGGCCCGTGAGGGGTTCGTTGAACAGCGGAACCCGCAGTTGTGCGTTCTCGGCGAAGACCGCGCTCAGGCTGGTCACGTCGCCGCGGCCGATCGCTTCGCGATAGTTCTGCAGTGTGCCTGTGGACATGAGGTCCTTCTTCCTGCGGATTCCTCCGCTTCGATGCGGTGCTGGATTTACTCTACGCCACGATGAGAAAAATCAACACACCGTAGAAAATCGGGATGTACGATCGGCGCGTGCCGTCCCCGAAAGGTCAGTCACCGCGGCGCCGCACGGCGCCGCGCAAGGGCGACCTCCGCGAAGCGGCGATCCTGGACGCCGCGGAACAGCAGCTCGCCGATCGCGGCGCTGACCGCATCACGGTCGAGACGATCGCCACCGCGGCCGGCATCACTCGCGGCGCGCTGTACTTCTACTTCGGGTCGAAGAACGACGTGTTGGCTGCCTTGGTGCAGCGGACGGCGGACGCTGTCGTCGCCGCCATCGAAAACGCCGACCAGTCCGCTCCCGAAGATCCGCGCGAAGCCCTGCGCCAGGGACTCGCGCGGACCGCACGGGCGTGGGCCGAGCACGGCGCGGTCATGCGGGCAGCGGTCGAATTGTCGCCCAGCGTGCCCCAGATAGAGACCTGCTGGCAGGCGGCGCTCGCGGCCGCGGGCGGTGCCACCTGGCCGGTGTTGGTGCGCGCCGGTGTACCCGACGACCACGGTCCCCACGGCGCCCAGGCCATCAGTACCGCCCTGGTGCTGATGACCGAACGGTACTTCTACCGCGCCTTCACGCAGGGCACGTCGCTCACCGACGCGGCGCACACGCTGGCCGACATCTGGTTGGCGGTCTTGCCTTCGTGACGCGTGGCGTCCGTACGCCGGTGTCACTCCGCCGGAGTGACGTCGCTTCCCGGTCCCTTGACGGCGGCCTTGGCGCGATTCTCCGGCCGCACGGTCCTGCGGCCGCGGACGAATCCGGTCGCCGACACCGTCGCCGACACCAACGCGTTCTCGCCCTTGACGAACGGATGGAATCCGACGCCCGCACCGCCGCGGTCCTTGACCGGGATGTCGGCGACTTCGGTGACCTTCCAACTCTTCTCGGCGATCGACAGGATGGCCTCACCGTTCTGGCAGGTGAGCGGAAACGCCGCGATCACCTGATCGTCGTCGCCGGCGAGCTTGACACCGGCGACGCCGTTGCCGGCCACGCCTTGCGGGTTCACCGCTGCGGGGTCGATGCGCAGGATCTTCCCGCGCCGCGTCACCAGCGCCAGGTGGTGCCCCTCCGGCATCACGCCGGAAACCAGCAATTTGGTGATGTCCGGCGCCACCGGGATGTCGCGGGTCTTGTACGGCAGCCCGCCGCCGGTGGTGAACTTGATCCGGCCGTCGGTCCACACCGCCCAGCCCAGACCCGAGGTGAGCAGCGTGCCGTGGCTGTCGGAGAACACGCCGCGATCGTCGAGCCGCCAGGCCGTGTTGACCTTGCGCTCGCGGGGGCCGTCCTCGCCGCCGTTCGCCGTCACCGGGGTGGCCTCCGCGTCCAGCACGGTGCGGCGGTCGAACTCCGGGCCCTTGAACAGTTTCGCCGTCTCCACCAGTTCCTGGTCGATCACCCGGCGCCGGGCGTCGGGATTGGACACCAGCTCGGTCAGCTCGGCGAACTCGGCGTCGAGCTTCTCCGCCTCGGCCTGCAGCTCGATGACGTCGAGTTTGGTGAGCCGTCGAAGCTGCAGCGCCAGAACGTAATCGGCCTGCACGGCGTCGATGCCGAATCGTTCCTGGAGTCCCTGGCGGGCCTCGTCGACGGTGTCGGATCCGCGGATCACCGCGACCGCCGCGTCGATGTCGAGGTGGATCGTCATCAGACCGGACACCAGGTGCCTGCGCGCGGTGACCTTCTCCAGCCGGTACTCGCTGCGGTGCAGCACCACCTTGTCCCGCAGGGACAGGAACGCCGCGATCAGCTCGCGCACCGACCACCAGCGCGGCACCCGGTTCTCGTCGAGCGCGACCAGGCTGGCGGCGAACGTCGACTCCAGCGGTGTCAGCGCCAGCAGCTGCTCGCGGATCTGCTCGGCGCTGTGCCCGCGCTTTGCGGTCACGACGATGCGCAGCCCGTTGCGCCGGTCGGTCAGATCCGACATGTCGGCCACCCCCGACATTTCACCGGACTCGACGAGCGCCCGGATCCGGTCCTGCACAGTGGCACTCGCGACGCCGGGCGGCAGCTCGGTGATGATGCAGTTCTTGCCGTCGACGGTCACGGTGCCCCGCACGGTGAAATGGCCTCTGCCCGTGGTGATGTACTCGCGCAGCCCAGCCGTGCCGACCACGCGGGCGCCGGATCCCCAGTCTGGTCCGGGGATGAGTTTGACCAGCCGGTCGTCGGTCATGTTCGGGGTCTTCAGCAGCGCGCGGCAGGCCGCCATCACCTCGCGGGGGTTGTGCGCAGGCACCTTGGTGGCCCAGCCTTCGGCGATGCCGACCGCGCCGTTGCACAGCAGCACCGGCCACCGGGCGGGCAGCACCGTCGGCTCGGTCCACTCGCCGTCGAACGTCGGCACCATCGGCACCGCGTGGTCGTCGAGTTCGGCGGTCAGCGCCGCGCCCGGCGCCGACAGCCGCATCTCGGTGTAGCGGTCGGCGGCCGGGATGTCGCCCTGGATACGGGGGAACGCGCCCTGGCCGTCGATGACCTTGACCCGCTGGAACTCCGCGGCCATCAGCGCCGCGGCCCCGTACATCGACGCGCCGCCGTGCGGATGCAGGTTGCCGGTCACCGCCGAGCACACCTTCGACGACTTCTGCGGCTTGTTGCCGGGCAGCAGCCGAGAATCGTGCATCTGGTACAGCAGCCGGCGCTGACCTGGCTTGAGCCCGTCGAACGCCGACGGGATGGCGCGGTCGCTGACGCTGTAGAGCGCGAAGGTCAGCTGATAGCGGTTCCAGTAGTCGTCGGCGCTCTGCTCGAGCACCAGGTCGGGGTTCTGCTCGGGAACATCGAGGGTGGCGGTCACCAAATACTCCTAGTCGAGGTCCAACGCCAGGGTGTCGACGCGGGCGGCCACGTCGGCCATCCACGTGCGCCGGCCCTCGGGGGGTCCGCCGAACAGCGTGTGGTGCAGCTTGCGTTCGGCGTCGTCGGGATGAACGCGAATCACTGTGCGGCGCTGCGGATCCAGCACGGTGTTCCAGAAGTCGTCGGCATCCATCTCGCCGAGACCCTTGTTGCGCTGCACCTCGACCCGCTTCTTGGAGGCGGCCTTCAACTGGGCCACGGCCGCGTCGCGTTCGGCCTCGTCCTGACAGTAGATCCGTTCATCGCCGGCCTTCACCACGAACAGCGGCGGCATCGTCACGTAGACCATCCCGGCCTCGACGAGCGGTCGATAGAAGTCGAGGAACATCGAGATCAGGCTCGAGTTGATGTTGCCGCCGTCGGGATCGGCGTCGGAGGCGAACAGGATGCGGTCGTAGCGGCACTGTTCCGGATCACAACTGTCGCGCACCCCGCAGCCGAGAATCCGCTCGATGGCGTCGAACTCGTCCTTGACCCGCGCCTTGTTCAGGGTGAAGCCGTAGACGTTGGGCGGCTTGCCTTTCAACGGGAACGCCGCCTGGAAGGTCGCATCGCGTGCCGCCTTGATCGTGCCCAGCGCCGAATCGCCCTCGCAGAGGAACAGCTCGGCGCCCGAGCCGCGCCCGGTTTCCCTGCAGGGCAACAGTTTCGGGGGCAGTGAGAGGTTGGTTCCCAGGCCCTTGGCCTTCGAGGCCGCGCGGGACCGCGCCTTGGCGCCCTCGGCGCTGCGCCGCGCCCTGGCGTACTCGAGGGCGAGCTTGGTCCACAGCGTGACCGTGTCGGCGTTGGCCGGGTTGGCCGCCCAGACCGTGACGCTGCGCGCCACGTCCGGTGCCATCGCGACGTTCAGTGAGCGTGACGACACCGCCGTCTTGGCCTGCGAGTCCCACGCCACGTCGGGTGCGCGCGTGTCGACGGCCAGCGCGGTGACGGCCGCGAAATCCTGGGCCTCCGGGCCCTCTTCGCCCTTGGCCAGGCCCAGATCGCGGATGCGCGACGCGCGGTCGGCCAGCGCCTCGGACAGCCCCTTCAGCGCGGCCGTCAGGTGCGACCCGCCGCCGGGGGTGCGCACCGTGTTGCAGAACGCGGCCACCGTCGCCGGCTCGGCCGGACCCGCGGTCAGCGACCACCGGAACGGCGTCGGACCGCGGCCGGTGGTGTACTCGCCGCGGCCCTCCACCACGGCGCGCACGCCCGGGGCGGGGGTGCCGGCGGCGGTGCACATGAGGTCGAGCAGCGTGTCGGTGCCCCACGGACCGTCGAAGGGTTCGAGCAGCGCGGGGGCGATCTCGTCGCCGGGCCAGCCCTCGTCGATCACGGCCAGGTGCACGCCGGGGGACATCCGGGCCGCGGCGTGCGCGCGCAACAGCACCTCGCCGACGTCGATCGACGAATCGGGCACCACCGCCCGGTCGAACAGGATCCGCACGGTGGTGCCGTGCGCGTCGGGCTTGCGGTTGCCGAGGCCGCGCAGCTTCTGGGTGTCGGCGCGGGTGAACGGGGCGTCGGGGTCGAACTCCTTGCCCTCGAACACACCGGGGTAGCCACGGCCGAAACTCTGCACGTAGGTCTTCCCGGCCCGACGCACCGTCACGTCGGTGCGGGCGGAGATGAACACCGCTGCCGCAGCGCCGATTCCGTTCAACCCGGCACCCGTGCCCGTCGCATCGGCGTGGGCGTCGAACTTCCCGCCCGCCCGTGCCGTGCCCAGCGTCTTGACGATGCCGTTCTTGCCCGTGGTCGGGTCGGTGTCGACGGGCAGCCCGCGACCATCGTCGGCAACGCTGACCGAACCGTCGGCGTGCAGGGTGATCGTCACGGCGGACCCGCCGTGGCTGGGATCGGCGACTTCCTCGATGGCGTTGTCGATGAGTTCACGCAGCGCGGTGTTGAGCACGTCGAGGCCCAGGTTGACGGCCGGCCGCAGGCGTGTGTGCTGGACATCGTCGAGTTCGGTGATGTCGGCGGCGGTGTAGCTCACTGCTGGTCCTTAGTGTCGATGCCGAGAGAGGGCCGCAGGAATCGTAGACGGCGCATACGACATCTCCGTGCAACCTGCGTGGCACGGCGCAGCGACGGATACCGGTCGGGTCAGTTGGCCCCGGCGGCGATCACCTCGTCCACCTCGCCGGCCCGCACGGCCATCTCGGCGTGCGCCTTGTCGAGCGCCTCGGCCTGGTCCTCGTCGGCCTTCATCAGCGTCTCGATGTCGAAGCTGCCCATGTCGAGCACGCCCATGTCCCGGAACGCCTTTTGCACCTTCTCGCCCCACAACCCGATGTCCTTGACGATCGGGACGATGCGGCTGAACAGGTGCGAGCGGAACTGGAGCATCATCGGCGACGTCTCGACCCAGTCGGCGCACGCCTTGACGTCGAGGCCGAGGGTCTCGAAGACCTCGTCGCCGCGGAGCCGGTCGCGCATCAGGTAGCAGGCCTGGACGACGAACTCTTCGCGCTCGTCGCGTTCGGCCTCGGTCAGCTCCGAGTAGTAGTCCTTCAGCGAGATCCGGCCGAAGGCGACGTGCCGGGCCTCGTCCTGCATGACGTAGGCCAGCAGCTGTTTGGCCACCGAGTCCGGCTGCGCCAGGTCGCGCTGCACACCGAAGGCGGCCAGCGCGAGTCCCTCGATGAGCACCTGCATGCCGAGATATGGCATGTCCCAACGGGAATCACGCAACGTGTCTTCCAGCAGCGCGGTCAGGTTCGTGTTGATCGGATACACCAACCCGACCTTCTCGTGCAGGAACCGCGAGAACGCCTCGACGTGGCGGGCCTCGTCCATGGCTTGGGTGGCCGCATAGAACTTGGCGTCCAGATCCGGTACGACCTCGACGATCTTGGCGGCGCAGACCATCGCTCCCTGCTCGCCGTGCAAAAACTGCGAGAACTGCCAGGCCTGGGAGTGCTGGCGCATCTCGGCTCGGCGCGCCTCGTCGGCCGTCTCCCACATCGGGCTGCCGAACAGCGGATGAAATTCGTCGGGCAGTCCGATCGGGTTCATCGGGTCGACGTCTTTGGTCCAGTCGATGCGCGACTGCGCGTCCCACTGCTTGTCTTTCCCCTTCTGGTACAAGGAAAGAAGCCGGGCCCGTCCGTCGTCGTACTCCCAGTTGAAGCGCGCGTCGCCGGCGCTCGGAACCTCCCATGAGTAGGGCTCGGGAACGTCGGTGTACCTGTCCCGTGTCGTCATGCGCGTGCCGCCCCTCTGCCGATCGGACCGAGCGGCCCTATGACCTAGATCACAATGGTTTCAACCCCGGGCGACGCCGTCAACCCGCGCTAACTGCGGCTTTTGTCCAGTGCACCCCGGATGAGCCCGCCGAGCTGTTCGGCGACGAGATCGAGCGGGGCGATGTCGCGCTGGGCTCGGCAGATCGCCACGGTGCCTTCGACGGAGGCGACGATGAGCGTCGCGAGCCGTTCGGCGGCGGCCGGCTCGGCCCCGGCGTTCCGCAACGAGGCGGCCAGCATCGACGTCCAGCGCGCAAACGCCGCCGCCGCGGCGTCGCGGGGCGCGCTGTGGCCGTCGGGCAAATCCTCGACCGAGACCGCCAGAACTGGACACCCGGCCCGAAAGTCGCTGTCGAGCACCACTTTCCGCCACATCGAGAGAAAGGCGGCCACTCCCGCCTCCGGTCCGGCCGCGAGTTCGCCGGTGAGGGCGTCGGCGATGACGCCGTCGGCCCAGCGCACCGCCTCGGTGGCCAGGTCGTACTTGCCGCCCGGGAAGTAGTGATACGTCGACCCCAGGGGAGCGTTCGTGTGCTTGGCCAGCTCGCGGACGCTGGTCGCGTTGAGGCCGCGCCGGCTGATCATGTCCGCCGCGCCGGCGACCATGCGCTGGCGCCCCTTGCGATCCTCGGCCATCGAACCCCTTCTTGCTATGACGACCGTTATAGCCTACCGTCAGACCTGGTTATGACGATCGTTATAAGGAGAAGGTCATGCCGATGATCCAGCTGACGACGCCCGCCGGAGTGCTCGACGACACCGCGCGCAAAGGTCTGCAGAACTCACTGGCCGCCACCCTGCTGAAGTGGGAGGGCGCACCGGACAACGCCGTCTTTCGTGCGCTGGCGTGGTGCCGGGTCGACGAGGTGCCCGGCGACCGCTTTGCCGCCCTCGAGGACGACCTGCCGCGGTTCCGGGTCGATGTGACCGTGCCGCAGGGCGCGCTGTCGGCCCGCCGCAAGGAGGGGTTGGTCAAGGAGGTCACCGAACAGGTGCTCGCGACGACCGGCCTCACCGACGCCGACGCGCTGCGGGTCTGGGTGCTCGTGCACGAACAGCCCGAGGGCACGTGGGGCGGCGGCGGCACGATCGTGCGGTTCGAGGACATCAAGGCGCTGGCGCAGAGCACACCGTCGCGCTAGATCCGTTTCGGCTGCTGTCGGGGTGGCAACGCTGACGGCATGAGCAAGACGGTCCGCCACCTCGCCGCCGCGGTGGCCTCGACAATGGCAGCCGTCGCTGCCCGCGACGTCTTTCAGCGCAAGCACGCGCTGCTACGCAATTTCCCGCTGGTCGGGCATGCCCGCTACCTCATCGAGGCGATCGGCCCGGAACTGCGCCAGTACGTCGTCGCCGCCAACGACGAGGAACGGCCGTTCACACGCGATCAGCGCCGGTGGGTGTATGCGTCGGCGAAGAAGGAGAACAACTACTTCGGGTTCGGCACCGACAACGACATCGAGCACGCGACCGGCTATCCGGTGATCAAGCACAGCACGTTCGGCAGGGCTGCCCCGAAGTCGAACCCGTCGGCGTCACACGAGATCGACCTGCCCAGCGCGAAGGTCCTCGGCGCCGCCCGCGGCAGGGCCAGAGCGTTTCGGCCCAGCTCGGTCGTCAATATCTCCGCGATGAGCTTCGGGTCCCTGTCGGCCAACGCGATCGAAGCCCTCAACCGCGGCGCGGCGATGGCCGACTGTCTGCACAACACCGGCGAGGGCGGCATCTCGCGCTATCACCGGCACGACGGCGAACTGATCTTCCAGATCGGCACCGCCTACTTCGGGTGTCGCGACGCCGAGGGCCGGTTCAGCCTCGACAAGCTCAAGGACGTGGTGGCCGGCGCGTCGGTGCGGGCGCTGGAGATCAAACTCAGTCAGGGCGCCAAGCCCAGCCTCGGCGGGCTGCTGCCGGCGCCGAAGGTGTCCGCGGAGATCGCCGCCGCGCGCGGCATCGCCGAAGGCCGCGACTGCGTCAGCCCCTCGCGCCACGCCGAGTTCACCGATGCCGACAGCCTGCTCGACTGGGTGGAGCTGTTGGCTGCCGAGACCGGTCTGCCCGTCGGCATCAAGGCCGCGGTGGGCGACCTCGACTTCTGGTACGAGCTCACCGAGTTGATGCACACCACGGGGCGCGGCGTCGACTTCGTCACCATCGACGGCGGCGAGGGCGGCACCGGCGCGGCGCCGCTGATTTTCACCGACACGGTCTCGCTGCCGTTCCAGCTCGGCTTCGCGCAGGTGTACCGGATCTTCGCCGAACGCGGCCTGCACGAGGCGGTCACGTTCATCGGCAGCGGAAAGCTGGGCCTGCCGGACAACGCCGTGGTGGCGTTCGCGCTGGGCTGCGACATGGTCAACGTGGCGCGCGAGGCGATGCTCGCGGTCGGCTGCATCCAGGCGCAGAAGTGCCACACCGACACCTGTCCCACCGGCGTCGCCACCCAGAACGCCTGGCTGGCCCGGGGACTGGTGCCTGAGGTCAAGGCGGTGCGGGTGGCCAACTACATCAAGACCCTGCGGCGCGATCTGGTGAAGGTGGCCGAGGCGTGCGGCGTCGAGCATCCCGGCCTGATCGGCACGGAGTCGATCGACATCCTCGACGGCCGAACGGGATCCACACCGCTGCACGAGGTGTACGGCTATACCGCGGGGATGGGGCTGCCCTCGCCGGAGGACCGGGCCGCCATCGTCGCGTTCATGACGGGCCAACAGCAGCACGCGGTTTCGGCGCCGCCGTCGCACGGCGCCGCCACCGGCGCGTTAACGCCGCGGCGGCGGTGAGCGATACCCAGGGCATGACATCGCTGCGTGCCACCGGGCCGCTCGCTGCCGCGCTCATCGCACCGTGCGTGTTAGCGGCGCCGGCCTCGGCGCAGAGCGCCGCACAGCTCGAGGCCGTCCCGGTGGTCGCCTCGCCGACGTGTGGCGGGACCGTCCGCGCGGAGGCGCAGGTCGACCCGGTGCGGAACGGCTACCGCGACGAGAACGGTGTCCGCGTGGCGGTCCACTACGACGCCGGGATCTACGACGGATCCTGTGCTCTCACCGTGACCGCCGACTGGACGAACCTCGACACCGGTGCGTCGGGCAGCGGCGACTTCACCGCCGTGTCGAGGATCGACGGCCACTACGGCTTCATCGGCTACGCCAACACCAAGTTCGCCACGGGTCCCGGCGCCGTCGTCGTCACGCTCAGCACGCACCGCGGCGAGGAGCTGCGGCTCACCGTGTGAGAGTCACACCGCCGCAACGAGTTCGGACAGAATCGCCGCGGTCGGCTTCTCCTGCGCCTGGCGGTAACCCGTCCCCGCCCACAGGTGCACCAGCTCGGGCTCGCCCGCCGCAGCCGCCGCTTTTCGCAGCGGGCTCGTCAGATGGTGGATCGCGGGATAGCCCAGCGGTGCGCGCGCCTCGAACTCGTCGATGAACCGGTTCCGCAGCCCGCGCGCCGGTCGCCCGGTGAACGCGCGGGTGATGACGGTCTCGGTGAACGACGGATCGGTCAGCGCGGCCCGGTGAGTGGCCGACGCGCCGCTCTCCTGCGCGCGCAGCAGCACGGTGCCCACCGCCGCCGCGGCCGCGCCGGCATGCAGGACACCCGCGACGTCGTCGGCGGAAGCCAACCCACCCGCCGCCATGACGGGCAGGTCCGCGGCGGCGATCACCTGCGCGACGAGCTCGGCCAGCGGTACCGGCGCCGGTAACCGGTCCGGGGTGAACGTGCCCGAGTGGCCACCGGCGACCGAGGCCTGCACCGCGAGCATGTCGACACCGGCAGCCGCGGCGGCCTTCGCCTCGTCGACGGTCGTGACGGTTTGCACGACGGTGGTGCCCGCCTTTTGCAGCGCGCGGACCACGTCGTCGCCGGGCAGGCCGAACGTGAAGCTCACGACCGGTACCGGATCCGACAGCAGCAGCTCGATCTTCGCGCGGAACGCGTCGTCATCGTCCACCGGGCCGGCGGGCAGGCGGACATCGAAGCGGTCGGCTTCGCGTTGTACCGCGTCGGCGTAACGCCGGTAGGTTTGCTCATCGATCGGAACCGGGTTCGGCGCAAAGACATTCACTCCGAACGGAACTGACGCCGCGCGGACGGCCGCGATCTCCGACTGCACGGCGTCCGGGGCCTTGTATCCGGCCGCCAGCAGACCCAGGCTGCCGGCCCCGGACGCCGCGATGACCATGGCCGGCGTGGTGGGTCCGCCCGCCATCGGGGCGGCGATGACCGGAAGCGTCACGTTCAGATTCGTCAAGGGACTGTTCATCGCTGCTCCTCCGGTCATCAGTGGCCCGCGCTCTGTCCGCCGTCGACGTGCAGGATCTCGCCGGTGACGAACGGCGCCTGCTCGAGATACATGATGGCCTCCACGACGTCGTCGATGTCGCCCATCCGGCCCAGCGGATGCAACCGGGCCAGGGCGGCGTGGGTGGACGGGGGATGCATGGGTGTGCGGATCACCCCGAGAGATACCGCGTTGGCGCGGATCCCGCGGTCGGCGTACTCGATGGCCAACGCCTTGGTGACAGCGTTGAGGCCACCTTTGGTCAGCGACGCCAGCGCCGACGGTACGGCGGAGTTGGCATGGTCGACGAGGCTGGTCGAGACGGTGACCAGGTGGCCGCCGCCCTGTTGGGTCATGGCGGCGACCGCGCTGCGGGACACGTCGAAGAAGCCCCTCAGGTTCACCCCGGTGACGGCGTCGTAGTCGTCATCGGTGTACTCGGTGAAGGGTTTGGCCACGAAGATGCCGGCGTTGTTGACCACCGTGTCGACCCGGCCGAAGCGCTGCAGCGCCGCGTCCACGATGCGTGCGCCGTCGCCGGGTACCGACACATCGGCCGAGACGGTGAGAAGTTCTGGATCATGTTGATCATCAATCGATCTCGCCGCCGCGACGACGGCGAAACCCAGTTTGCGGTACGCGGGGATCAGTGCTGCGCCGATCCCGCGGGACGCGCCGGTGATGATGGCGACTTTCGGTTGTTCGCTCATGAGGAGTCCTTTCCAGCGGATGTGCGCTTCTGAGAACGGATCCTGCGGGAACGGACATCCGGCCGGATACGACCGGTTTCCTCACTGCTGAGAGGTGGAGGCTTCCAGCTCAGACGTACCGGGCGCGGCCGGCCTGGGCGCCGAGAAGGATCTGGAGGACGTAGACGGCCAGGAACATCGTCCACGGCACCGTCCAGCCGTGGGTGACGTCGTGCAGCAGGCCGAACAGGAACGGGCCGACCCCCGCGATCAGATAGCCGAACCCCTGCGCCATCCCGGACAGTTGAGCGGTGTCCTCGGCGTCGCGGGCGCGCAGCGCGATCACCGCCAGCGCAAGGGCGAACACGCCCATACCGATACCGATCAGCACGCTCCACAACACCGGTTGCGCCGCGGGCGCGACGGTCAGCCCGACGGTGCCGATCAGACCCACGACGCCCAGCCCGACGATCCACCCGCTCTGGCCGCGGCTGCGGGCGGCCAACGGAGCGACCACCAACGCGATGGGCACGCCGATCAGCGACGTCAGACCGACCAGCAGGCCCGCCTGCGTCTTGCCGACCCCGTTGTCGATGAACACCTGGGGCAGCCAACCCATCACGATGTAGGCCATCATCGACTGGCACCCGAAGAACAACGTCACCGTCCACGCCAGCCGGTTGCGCAGCAGCGAACGCCTGCCGCTGATCGGCGTGGTGTTCGCCGCCCAGTGTGGGCCGTGCCGCCGCGACGTCGGCAGCCACGCGATCAGCGCGATGAGCGACACCACCGCCCAGGCGGCCAGCGCCCCCCGCCATCCCCCGAGCGGGCCCTCGAGGCCGGGGGTCAGGGCCGAGCCCAGCGCGCCACCGCTCTGCAGCGCCGCGGTGTAGATGCCCGTCATTAGCCCGATCCGGGCCGGAAACGACTGCTTGATCACGACCGGGATCAACACGTTGGCCAGTGCGATGCCCGCGCACGCGACCAGCGTCGCGGCGGTCACCACATGCGGGCCGTCGATGATCCGCCCGAGCAGTCCGACCGTGATCACCGCCAACGCGATCGAGATGGTGCGCCCGAGGCCGAGGCGTGCGGCCAGCCGGGGTGCGGTGAGCCCGGCGGCCGCGAAGCACAGCGTGGGCAGGGTGGTGAGCACGCCCGCCCACGTCGCCGACACCCCGAGGTCGGTGCGCATCTCGCCGAGCAGCGGCGCCACGCTGGTGACCGCGGGCCGCAGGTTCAGGGCGGTCAGCACGACGGCGGCCGCGAGCAGCGCGCCCCCGGCGACGCGGGTCAGCGGCGCCGTCGACACCGCTTGTTCATCCTGCTGACCGACTGCCACCTTGCTAATCTGCCATACATCCCATGATTGGTTGAAAGGACGTCTCTGTGCCATTGGTCACCGCGCGCCGCTCGGGTCTCGTCGATCAGGTCATCGAGCAGATCCGGACCTCGGTGGCCTCCGGTGAGTGGCCCGTCGGCCGGCGCATCCCCAACGAGACCGTCCTCGTGGAGTCGCTCGGCGTCGGCCGCAACACGGTGCGCGAAGCGGTCCGCGCCCTCGCGCACGCCGGGATCCTCGAGGTGCGGCAAGGCGACGGCACCTACGTGCGGGCCACCAGCGAGGTGTCGGGTGCGCTGCGCCGGCTGTGCGGCGCCGAGTGGCGCGACGTGCTGCAGGTCCGGCGCGCCCTCGAGGTCGAAGGAGCGCGTGCCGCCGCGGCGCGCCGCACCGACGACGACCTCGCCGCACTGCGGGCACTGCTGGCGCGTCGCGACAACTGCCGGAGCGCGGACGCCGACGAATTCGCCCGCGCGGACGCCGAATTCCACCTCGCCGTCGTCCGCAGCTCGCACAACGCCACGCTCACCGAGTTGTACCGGGGCCTGATGGAGGCGATCACGGCCAGCGTCGCGACCGGGCACGAGGCGGCGGTGCACGTCGTCGATCACGGTGTGCTGATCGATCACATCGCCGCCGGCGACGGCGAGCAGGCCGCCCGCACGGCAGCGGCGATCATCGACGCGGTGCTTGTCGACGTGCCCTGCTGACGGAGTCGACCGCATCTGCCGGCCATTCCGGACTTGTCGGTGTTCGAATGTATGTTCGAAATATGTCAGAGGGTCAGGTGCAGGCGGCGGTGGCGGCATTGCGTGCTGCTGTCGATGACCTGCTCGCTTGCGATTTTGACTTGTCCACCGCCCCTGAGTTGGTGGAGGTCCTCGACGCTCTGGAAACCCAGGGCTGTCGGCTGCCCGCTGTGGGGCATCGGGTGTTGGCGCGGTTGCAGACCGAGACCACGCCGCAGCAGATGGGCGCCAAGTCCTGGAGGCAGGTCTTGAGTGTGCGGTGGCGGATATCGACCAGTGAGGCAAACCGGCGCCTGACCGAGGCCACGTTGTTGGCTCCGCGCCAAGCGGTGACGGGTCCGGCGCTGCCACCGCTGCTACCGGCGACCGCGGCCGCTCAGGCGCACGGGTTGATCACCGGCGAGCATGTCGAGGTCATCCGCAAATCGATGAACAAGCTGCCCGGGTTCGTCGACAACGCGACCCGCGAGCGGTTCGAACTGGACCTGGTGCGCACCGCGGCCGCGGCTGGGCCCAAAGAACTGCAAGACAGCGCGGATCTGAAGCTATTCCTGATGGATCAGGACGGCCCCGAACCCGATGACACCGAACGGGCCCGCAAGCGGGCGGTGACCAAGTCCAAACAGGGCGAGGACGGGATGATCGAGCTGCGGGCCAGGCTGACCCCGGAGGCGTGGGCGATCTGGGAAGTGCTGTTCGCCAAGTACGCCGCCCCCGGGATGTGCAACCCCGACGATGATGAACCGTGTGTGTCGGGGACGCCGACGCAGGCCCAGATCGACAACGATCACCGCAGCCTGGCCCAGCGCCAGCATGATGCGATGATCGCGATCGGGCGCATTGCGCTGATGAGTGGCGATCTGGGTCAGCTCAACGGGCTGCCGGTCTCGGTGATCATCCGCACCACCTTGCAAGACCTGGAATCCCGCGCCGGGGTGGGCACCACCGGCGGGGGCACCGTGGTCCCCATCCGTGACGTGGTGCGCATGGCCGCGCACGCCAATCACTATCTGGCGGTGTTCGACCGCGCCACCGGCAGTGCACTCGAGCTGTTCAGGGCTCGGCGCGTCGCTTCGCCGGCGCAGCGGATCATGCTTATCGCCCGCGACGGCGGCTGTACCAAACCGGGCTGCACCGTCGGGGCTTACGGCTGCCAGGTCCATCACGTCAGCCGCGACTGGGCCGACGGCGGCAACACCAACGTTGATGACCTCGGGCTGGCCTGCGGGGCCGATAACCGCGCCGTCGACGACGACAACGGCTGGACCACCCGCATGAGCGAGCGCCACGACGTCGAATGGCATCCCCCGCCCCGACTGGACACCGGCCAAGCCCGCCTCAACTACCACCACCGCCCCGAACTCCTCCTACGCCCACCCGACGATGCCGAAGCAACAACGCCGATCGACACCGAAACGACCACCCGGGCTGGCCCCGCCGACCACCACGGCGGACCGTCACCACCAGACGGCGAAGCGGCCTGACCGCCGGCCCGAAACCTCTCACCCGGAGACACCGGAAGAGTCTCCGGGGCAGAGGCATGCGCCGGTGAGGTTTTCAGTCTTTGCACCCCTGACCCCCACACTGCCAGTGCGGCGCGCTACCACGTGCGCCACAGCCCCTCGAGTCGTGCTCTTCGACGAACCTGAAGTGCCCTCAATCGCGGCCCGCGAGCCACTTCTGCACGAGCTCGCCGTCGTCCGCCTCGACCGACCGCAACTCCGTCAGCGTCGGGTGACCGGCGTCGAGCAGGGCGCTGTCGGTATCCGGCTCGGGCATGTCGGGCACCTCGACCTCACTCAGCCGCACCCCGCCGTCACCGACCTCCTCGACCCGCGTCTGCACCGCTCCGCCGGGGGCGAGCCGCGCGTGGCGCAGCGGACCCACCTCCGCGGCGGGCCGGTCCGGAACGTTGAGCGACAGCACGGTCCCGTCGGGTGCGTCGAACAGCAACTCCAGCACCGGCGCGACCAGACCGGCGGCGGTCTTCCAATGCCGCACGCCGGTCGGGTGCAGGTCGACGGCGAGCGAGACGGCCAGCGCGCGGGTGTCGCTGATCTTGGCGGTGAGCGCCGCGCCGACCGTGCCGGAGTGCAGGATGGCCCGACCGACGTTGGCGCCGTGGTTGATTCCCGACAGCACCAGGTCAGGACGCGGGTCGAACCAGCCGTTGAGTGCGGCGGCGACGATGTGCCCGGGCTGGGCTTGCACCGCCCACGCCGGAACGTCGAGGCCGGGTAACTCCCGGCGATCGATGACCGTGCGGCCGTCGCGGCGGACCGCGCTGAGCGCCGCGCTCGCCCCGCTGGCCTGCTCGGCCGGCGCAGCCACGATCACATCCAGCCCCGCCTCCAGCGCCGCGGCCGCCAGCGCGTGCAGGCCGGCAGCGTCGATTCCGTCGTCATTGGTCACCAGTGCGAGCGGCACGGAACGCCCTCCTTCATTTCCACGCGTGCAGTTCGACCCGTTCGGCGAGCGTCTCGACGGCCCGCGCCCCGCCGGTACCCAGCCCGTGCCGCACCACGTTGAGAGCGCCGCACGCCGCGCCGACCTGCAACGCCTCGGGCAGTGGGCGACCGCCCGCCAGTGCGGCGACGATGCCCGCCGTCATCGAGTCTCCGGCGCCCGCCGAGTCGGCGGGTTCCAATGTCGGCATGCAGATCTCGACGACATCGTCGCTGTCGGCGAGCAAGGCCAGCGCCGGCGCGGAACCGGCCCGCGACACCACGACCGTGTTCGCGCCGTCCTTGCGGATCGAGCGCATGGCCGAGACGAGGTCCTTGGCGTCCTCCGATTTCGCCCGGCCGTCGTCGAGCAGTTCCTCGTGGCTGACCTTGATCAGGTCCGGCTTGCCCGCCAGTACCGCTTCCAGCCGCTCGCCCGCGAGGTCGGCGGCGACCTTGCAGCCGTTGGCGGCGAGGTCGGTCGACAGCCGGCGGTAGAGGTCGGCGGGCACCACATCGTCTTCCTGGGGGCCGGACAGCAGGACTCGGCCGTGCGTCAGCCCCTCGGTCAGCGTGAGCTCGTACAACGAGTCGAGTTCGTGGCGGTCCAGCGGGCTACCGGCGGCCTCGGCGATGACCTCCCGGTCGCCCGAGCGGCGGTCGTGTACGTAGGAGCCGTTGCGCGCGCTGACCGGCACGGTGCGCACGGTGACGTCGCGGATCGGCAGCAGGTGCCCCAGGACATCGCCGGTCTCTCCGCCGAGCGCCGAGCACAGTACGACCGGCACGCCGAGTGAGGACATCATGCGCGACTGCCAGACGCCCTGACCGCCGGCGTGGACGTGGATGTCGGCTGCCCCGGAGCGCTCCTCGACGGTCACGGTGAGGACGGGTAACGGGGCGAAGATGACCACCGCGGGTCGGTCATCGGACTCGTCGGCGCGGGGTTCCTTGTCTGCCATGGGCTACCGGGTACCCACCCGGGCGGGCAGCCACCCGCCGAACCGGCCGCGGCTAGAGTGCGGGCATGACGCTGGCAGCTCAGCTGTGGACCGACAACGCCGACGTGGTGGCCGACGTGCTGGCCCACCCGTTCGTCCGGGGCATCGGCGACGGCTCGCTGGACCGCGACCTGTTCGCCGGCTACATCGCCCAGGACGCGTTCTTCCTCGAATCCTTCGCCCGCGCATATGGTTTGGCGATCGCCCGCAGCGGCGACACGGCCACGCTGCTGGCGCTCGCGGAGTTGCTCGGCGGCGTGCGCGACGAACTGAGACTGCACGCGTCCTATGCCGCGTCGTGGGGTATCGACATGGGTGGCGTCGAGCCCGCAGCGGCGACGCTGGCCTACACCGAGTTCCTGTTGGCCACCGCCGCCACTGCAGACCTGGGAGTGGTGTGCGCCGCGATGACACCGTGCATGCGGTTGTACGCGCACATCGGGACGACGCTGGACGCCGCGAGCGCTGGACCGTACGCCGAGTGGGTGCAGACCTACGCCGACCCCGGCTTCGAGGAGGTGGCCGCCGTGCTCGAGAAACTGCTCGACCAGCATGGCGGTGACAGCCCTGCCGTGCGGACGGCCTATCGGCGCGCGATGCGGTTGGAGTTGGGCTTCTTCGAGTCGGCGCTGGCGGCCCGGGGCTGAGTTCTGCCCAGCACGACGACCAGGACCGCCGCCGCCAGCGACAGCGCTCCCACCACCCACAGCGCGACCTTGCTGCTGCCGGTCAGGTCGGTCAGCCAACCGGTGATGTAGGGGCCGCCGAAGCCGCTGAGGTTGCCCAGCGAGTTGATCAGCGCGATGCCGCCGGCCGCGGCCGCCCCGGTGAGGAACGCCGACGGCAGCGACCAGAACACCGGCAGGGCGCACATGACCGCACACGTGCACACGGTGACCGCCAGCATCGCGAGGTACACGTTGGTCATGTAGAGCGCCGCGGGGATCGCGATGCCACCGGCGATCGCCGGAATCGCGACGTGCCAGACCCGTTCGCCGGTCCGGTCGGAGTGCCGCGCCCACGGCACCATCACGACGGCGGCCACGAGGTAGGGCACCGCGGTCACCAGGCCGCGTTCGATCACGTCGAGGTGCACTCCTTACTCCTGCTGGAAGCCCGCGACGATGGTGGGCAGGAAGAACCCGACGGCGTAGAGCCCGTAGGTGATGCCGAAGTAGATGAACGCCAGCGCGAGGATCCGCGGATGCAGCAGGGCCCGCTTCAGCGGCCAGTGCCCGGCACTCTCGGCGGCCGCCCGCTCATCATCCAACGTCGCCTGCAGCCAACGCTTTTCGTCATCATCGAGCCATGGCGCCAGGCCGGGACGGTCGGTGAGGTAGAACCAGCAGACGACCGCGAGCACGACGGCGGGCAGACCCTCGACGAGGAACATGAACCGCCAGCCGGCCAGCCCGAACACCCCGTGACCCCATTCGATGATCAGCGACGAGATCGTCGACCCCACGGCCGTCGACACCGGTACCGCCATCATGAACAGTGAAATGGCCCGCGACCGCTGCTTCTCGGGGAACCAGAAGGTGAGATACAGGATGATGCCGGGGAAGAACCCGGCCTCGGCGACGCCGAGCAGGAACCGCAACACGATCAGCGTCTCGGCGTTGGGCACGAATGCGATTGCGGCGCTGATGATTCCCCAGCTCATCATGATCCGCGCCAGCCAGCGCCGTCCGCCGAAGCGGTGCAGGGCGATGTTGCTGGGCACCTCCAACAACAGGTAACCGAGGAAGAAGATGCCCGACGCGAACCCGAACAGTTCGGCGCTCATCCCGAGCTCCTCGTTCATGCCGTTGGGTCCGGCGAACGCGATGTTGACCCGGTCGAGGTAGTTGACGAAATAGAGCAGGACGAGGAACGGGATCAACCGGCGGGTGACCTTGGTCAGCGTCCGGCGCTCGACAGCGGGGCTCGGCTGATGCGTGGTCACGGTGCCGACGAAACCACATCACGGCCCGCGAAGGTAGGGACAGCCCTACCCTGAAGACACGGGCGCACTGGATGGGAGCGATGTCGGCGGATGCCTAGCGTCGAGAGCATGAGCACTGCCAGCGCGTTGCCCGCCGTTGCGCAGCCCAGCCTGCTTCACCGGCTCGTGTCCGACACCGGTTACCTGCTGCTCGGCCTCCCGCTGGCCACCTTGAGTTTCAGCCTGGTGGTGACGGGTGTGTCGGCGGGGCTCGGCACGCTGGTGGTCGTCATCGGCGTGCCCATCCTCGCCGGCACGCTGCTGGTCGCGCGCTTCTTCGCCGACATCGAACGCATGCGGATCGCCCCCGTCCTCCGCCGACCGGTGACCCGGCCCGTGTACCGAACCGCCGGTGAGAACGCCGGTTGGTGGAAGCGAACCATCCTGCCGCTCGGTCAGTTTCAGTTCTGGCTCGACGTCCTGCACGCCGTCTTGTACTTCCCGATCGCCGTGACGACGTTCTGCATCGTCGTCAGTTGGTGGGCCGCGGCGATCGGCGGCACGCTGACCATCGCCTGGGACTGGGCGATCCCGCGGGGCCCCGAGAACCGTTCGCTCGCCGAGTTGGTCGGGCTCGGCGACGGCGCCGTCGCGCGCATCGGGCTGCAGACCGCCATCGGCGTGGTCTGCCTGATCACGCTTCCCGTCGTAGCGCGCGGGTGCGCGGCGTTCTCGGCGTACTTCAGCAGGTTGCTGCTGACGGGGGTCGCGCAGATGCGCGAGACGATCACGGTGCTGACCGAACAGAAGGCGGCCGCGGCCTCTGCCGAGGCCACCGCGTTGCGCCGGCTGGAACGCGATATCCACGACGGTCCGCAGCAGCGGCTCATCCGGCTCGCGATGGATCTGAGCCGCGCCCGCCGGCACGTCGACCGCGATCCCGACGCGCTGCGCGGGGCGCTCGACGAGGCGCTCAACCAGACCCAGGAGACCCTCGACGAACTACGGGCGCTGTCGCGGGGTATCGCGCCGCCAGTGCTGACCGACCGCGGACTGCCCAGTGCGCTTGCGGCGCTGGCTGTTCGGTGTACGGTGCCGGTCGAACTCGTCGTCGATCCCGACCTCGGCTCGCCCGAGGGCCGACTCGACGCGGCGGTCGAGACCGCGGTGTACTTCGCGGTCGCCGAGGCACTGACCAATGTCGCCAAGCACAGCGATGCGGCGAACTGCTGGGTCACCGTCGCGCACGGACCCGGTCGCGTGCGCACCGAGATCGTCGACGACGGGCGCGGCGGCGCCCACGTCGCGAAGGGCCACGGCCTGTCCGGCCTGGCCGACCGGGCGCGGGCGACCGGCGGAAGGCTGACGGTGAGCAGTCCGCCGGGCGGGCCCACAACCATCGGGGTGGAGATGCCGTGCTGAAAGTGGTGGTGGCCGACGACTCAGTACTGTTGCGGGAGGGCCTGATTCGGCTGCTCTCCGAGAACGGCCACGAGGTGGTGGCCGCGGTGGCCGACGGCCCATCGCTGGTGCGCGCCGTCGAGCAGCACCGGCCGGACCTGTCGGTGGTCGACGTGCGGATGCCGCCGTCGCACACCGACGAGGGGCTGCGCGCCGCGGTCGAGGCGCGCCGCCTGGTCCCGGGTTCACCGGTGCTGATCCTCTCCCAGTACGTCGAGGTCTCCTACGCCGACGACCTGCTCGCCGACGCGTCCGGCGCCGTCGGCTATCTGCTGAAAGACCGGGTGAGCGCGATCGACGAGTTCCTCGACGCGGCGGTCCGGGTGGCGGCGGGCGGCACGGTGCTCGACCGCGAGGTCGTCGCGCAACTGCTGGTGCGCCGCCGCCGGGACGATCCGTTGCGGCAGATGACCGAGCGCGAGCGGGAAGTGCTCGCGCTGATGGCCGAGGGCCATTCGAACACGAAGATCGCCCGGACCCTGGTGGTCAGCGACGGCACGGTCGAGAAGCACATCGGCAACATCTTCACCAAGCTGATGCTGCCGCGCGACGACGAACAACACCGCCGCGTGCTCGCCGTGCTGACCTACCTGCGCGGCTGACGACGGTGGTCACCGCAGGATGGGTAGCAGGACCTCGTCGACCAGGATGCGGACGGTCTCGTCGGTCGGCTCCCGCGCCGACAGCAGGGAGCGGAACACGAGGTACCCGGGCAGCAGGTCGTAGATCTCGTCGTTGAACTTGGCGGGATCGGCCTCCCCGCGTGCCACGGCGTCTGCGAGGACCTGGTCGATAACCAGCCTGCGCTGATGGACGAACTCGTTCTGCAGCGCCTCTTTGAGCCCGGGATTGTGTGACATTTCGTTGAGCACGGCTCGCATGGTGCTGCCGTGTTCGCACGCCTGCCGGCACACCTGCGTGCCTAGCGCCAGCAGGTCGCCGCGCAGGGAGCCGGTGTTCGGCGGGACGACGGTCAGGCGCGTGCCCTCGATGAACGCCGCCAACACCAGGTCCGCCTTCGACGGCCAGCGCCGGTACACGGTGGCTTTGCTGGCCTTCGCCTGTGTCGCAACGGCTTCCACCGTCAGGCGGTCGTAGCCGTGTTGCTGCAGTAGCTGCAGGGTGATCGCCAGCAACTCGGCTTCCCGCGCGGACCACCGCGATCGTGCCGGCACATCGCTGCCCGATCCGGCCACGGGTCCTCCTCCCACTTCGACGAACGCCACCAACGTAGCGGTTGCGACGGGCAGTACGGTACCGTACCGTTCCCTGTTGGTCTCCACATGCGTGGAGCGGGCATTTCTCCAAGGGCCGGAGCCGTCGGTCGGAGAGCGAAAGGGCCTCGGGTGAGCGGTTTCTCGGTAGGCAAGCTGGTGCGGCGGAGATGGACCGCCATCGTCGCGATCATCGTGGTGGCGATCGTCGGCTTCAGCATCCACCGGCTGCACGGCATCTTCGGCTCGAACAACGTGGTGTCGCGGACCGGTTCGGAGGCGCTGGAGAACACCGGGTTCAATCCCAAGCACGTGCTGTTCGAGGTCTTCGGGACCCCCGGCTCCGTCGCCACCATCAACTACCTCGATGCCGACGCCCAACCGCAGCGGGTCGACGACGTGCCGCTGCCGTGGTCGCACGAACTGACCACCGACGAACCGACCCTGTTCGCCGACCTGCGCGCACAGGGTGACGGTGCCACGATCGGCTGCCGCATCACCGTCAACGGGGTGGTCAAGGACGAAAGGTCCACCGACAACTTGAACGGATACATTTCGTGCCTGGACAAGACCGCATGAGCGAGCACCGCGCCGACGCGGCGGTCGAGGGCTCCCGGCCCGCGCGCCTCATCCGTCGCCTTGCCCTGCCCATCCTGCTGCTGTGGCTCGCCGTCGCCGCGATCACCAACATCGCTGCCCCGCAGCTCGAGATCGTCGGCGCCGAACGGTCCGTGTCGCAGAACGCGGCCGACTCGCCGTCGATCATGGCGATGCGCCACATCGGGCAGGTCTTCGACGAGTACGATTCCGACAGCGCGGCCATGATCGTGCTGGAAAGCGACCAGCCCCTCGGCGCCGAGGCGCACGAGTACTACGACGGGCTGGTGCGCCGGCTGGCCGCAGACACCAAGCACGTCGAGCACATCCAGGACTTCTGGGGAGACCCGCTGACCGCGGGCGGTTCGCAGAGCAAGGACGGCAAGGCCGCGCTGGTCCAGCTGTACCTCGCAGGCAATCAGGGCGAGGCGCTGGCCAACGAGTCCGTCGATGCCGTGCGTGAGATCGTCGACAACACGCCGCCCCCGCCCGGGCTCAAGGTCTACGTGACCGGCGCCGCCCCGTTGATCACGGACAACTTCGAAGTCGGCAGCGAAGGCACCGAAAAGGTCACCGCCATCACGTTTCTGGTGATCGCGGTGATGCTGCTGATCGTCTATCGCTCGATCGTCTCCACGCTGATCGTGCTGGTCATGGTCTTCGTTGAACTGTCGGCGGCGCGCGGTGTGGTGTCGATGCTTGCGGACAACGGGCTCATCGGCCTGACCACCTACGCGACGAACCTGCTGACGCTGCTGGCGATCGCGGCGGGCACCGACTACGCGATCTTCGTCGTCGGCCGGTACCACGAGGCGCGCCACAAGGGGATGGACCGCGTCGCCGCCTACCACGACATGTTCCGCGGCACCGTGCACGTGATCGTCGGGTCGGGGTTGACCATCGCCGGCGCGGTGGCGTGTCTGTCCTTCACCCGGCTGCCCTACTTCCAGACGCTGGGCATCCCGGCCGCGATCGGGGTCCTCGTGACGCTGGCCGCGGCGCTGACGCTGGGGCCCGCGGTGCTGCTCATCGCGACGCGGTTCGGACTGATGGAGTCCAAACGCAAGACGAACACCCGCGGTTGGCGCCGCATCGGTACCGCGATCGTGCGGTGGCCCGGGCCGATCCTGGCTGTCTCGCTCCTGCTGGCGCTGGTCGGCCTGGTCGCGCTGCCCGGCTACAAGACCAGTTACGACGCCAGGCCCTATCTTCCGGATTCGGCGCCCGCGGTCACCGGTTACGCCGCCGCCGAGCGCCACTTCTCCGAGGCGCGGCTCAACCCGGAACTGCTGATGGTCGAGGCCGACCACGACCTGCGCAATCCCGCCGACATGCTGATCCTCGAACGCATCGCGAAAAGCGTGTTGCACACCAAGGGCATCAACCTCGTCCAGTCGATCACCCGGCCACTGGGCACGCCGATCAGCCACAGCTCCATCCCGTTTCAGATCAGCGCTCAGAGCGCCAGCCAGATCATGAACCTGAGCTACCAACAGGCGCGCGGAGCCGATCTGCTCAAACAGGCCAACGAGATCAGCAACACCGTCGACATCCTCCGCCAGCAGGTGACGCTGCAGCAGGCCAGTGCCGACGCCACCCATGAGCAGACCCAGGCGTTCCACGACACGGTCACCATCGTCAACGACCTCCGCGACAAGCTCGCCAACTTCGACGACCAGTTCCGGCCGCTGCGCAACTACTTCTACTGGGAACCACACTGTTTCGACATCCCGATGTGCTCGGCGCTCAGGTCGGTGTTCGACTCGCTCGACGGAATCAGCCAGCTCGCCGAACAATTCGGCAGCATCACCGCGAGCCTGGACAAGCTCGACGCGCTGCAACCGCAGCTGCTGGCGCTGTTGCCGCCGCAGATCGCGATCCAGGAGCGCAACCGCGACCTCATCCTGTCCAACTACGCCACCACGACCGGCACCAACGCGCAAAGTGATGAGGCGCTGCGTAATTCGACCGCGATGGGGCAGGCGTTCGACGCCGCCAAGAACGACGACTCGTTCTATCTGCCGCCGGAAGCCTTCGACAATCCGGACTTCAAGCGCGGCCTGAAACTGTTCCTGTCACCCGACGGCAAAGCCGCCCGGATGATCATCACCCACGACGGAAAGCCGGCCACCCCGGCGGGGATCTCACACATCGACGCGATCAAGGACGCGGCGTTCGACGCGATCAAGGCCACCCCGTTGTCCGACGCCAAGATCTACGTGGCGGGCACGGCCTCGACCTACAAGGACATCCAGGACGGGGCCAAGTACGACCTGCTGATCGTGGCGCTGGCCGCGATGGCGCTGATCCTGCTGATCATGATGTTCATCACCCGCAGCTTGGTCGCTGCCGTCGTCATCGTGGGCACGGTGGCGCTGTCGCTGGGTGCGTCGTTCGGGCTGTCGGTTCTGGTGTGGCAGTACATCTTCGGGATACCGCTGTACTGGATCGTGCTGGCGTTGGCGGTCATCCTGCTGCTCGCGGTCGGCGCCGACTACAACCTGCTGCTGATATCGCGGTTCAAGGAGGAGGTCGGCGCCGGCTTGAACACCGGCATCATCCGCGCCATGGCAGGCACCGGCGGGGTGGTGACCGCGGCGGGGCTGGTGTTCGCGGCGACGATGTCGTCGTTCGTCTTCAGCGATCTGATCGTGCTGGGGCAGATCGGCACCACGATCGGCCTTGGTCTGTTGTTCGACACGTTGATCGTGCGCTCGTTCATGACACCGTCGATCGCGGCGCTGCTGGGGCGGTGGTTCTGGTGGCCGCTCAACGTGCGGCCGCGGCCGGCCAGTCGGATGCTGCGGCCCTACGGGACGCGGACGTCGGTGCGCACGCTGCTGCGAGAGGAGGACGAGTCGGCTCCTGCGTCGTCCTGAGCGCGCAGGTATCGGCCCGACCGCACGGTGTCGCCGTAGCCGTCGCGGAACGTTCCGCTGCGGAACACGATCTCACCGTTGACCCCGGTCGCCACGACCGCGTCGTCGTTGCGGTTGACCATGCGGCTCAATCCGCCGTAGAACGGCACCGCCTCCTCGCGGTACGCGTCGACGTCGGCATTGAGGCCCGCGGGGTCGATCACCACGAAGTCGGCTCGGTCGCCCTGCCGCAGGGTGCCCGCGTTCACCCCGAACCAGTCGGCGACCTCGGCGGTCAGCCGGTGCACCGCCCGCTCGGTGGTGAGGAAGGGGCGCCCGGCCGACTGTGCGTCGCGGACACGTTTGAGCAGGCGCAGCGGATAGTTGTAGAACGCCATGTTGCGCAGGTGCGCACCGGCATCGGAGAAGCCCATGTGCACGGCCGGATCGCGGGCCAGTTTGTCGAGCACCTCGGGCCGGTGGTTGGCGACGATCGTCGTCCAGCGGACGTTGCGTTCACCGTTGTCGACGAGCACGTCGAGGAACGCGTCCAGCGGATGGCTGCCCCGCTCGTCGGCGATCTGCCCGAAGCTCTTGCCGACCAAACTCTCGTCCGGGCATTCGACGATCGTGGCGTCGTGAAAGTCGCGATGCCACAACGTCGGTCCGAGCTTGCGGCGGTCGAACGAGCGGCGGAACCGGCGGCGGTACTCGGGGTCGGCGAGCAGCGTGTTGCGTTCGAGCTGATCACGCAGATGCAGCGCGGCGGTGCCTGCGCCGAACTCCTCCAACACCGGCAGGTCGATGCCGTCCGAATACAGCACGAACGGCACCGGCAGATGCTGGAAGCGCACCTCGGCGTCGAGGACCTTGTTCAACAGCCGGGTGCCGAACCCGATCACCTGCGCTGCGCCGGGCGAGGATTTCGCGTCGGCCGAGACCAGCAGGCTCATCCGCACGCCGCGGCGGCGGCCGAACAGGCCGCTGCTCTGCAGGAAGAAATTCAGCGTCTCGTGTGACTTGGCGACGTTGGGCGCGCTCTGCAGGATGCGGCCGCGGGCACGCAGCACCTTGATGAGCCGCCGGCGTTCCCGCCACGTCGCGAACGTCGACGGCAGTGCGCGCGAACGGAACCGGTCCCCGTCGAGCTTGTCGATCGCCGCATCCATGCCCGACATGCCGAGCATGCCCGCGGTCAATGCCTCGTCGAGCTTGTCGGCCATCTCTTCGAGTTCTGAGTCGGTCGGTGTCACACCGGGGGTGGTAGCGCGGTCGAGGCCGAGCACCGATGCCCGTAGATCCGAATGTCCCAGTAGTGACGCGATGTTCGGGCCCAGCGGCAGTGCGTCGATGGCCTCGATGTACTCGCGCGGGCCCGACCACGTCTTGTGCGACTGTAGTGCGCCCAGGACGTAGTGGCGCGGCACCGCCTCGACGCGGCTGAACAAGTCGGCGGCGTCCTCGGTGTCGGCGTACACCGTCGACAGCGAGCACATGCCGAGCAGCACCGTGGTCACGCCGTGCCGCACCGATTCGCGCAGTCCCGGGTCGAGCAGGATCTCGGCGTCGTAGTGGGTGCGCACGTCGATGAACCCGGGGACCACCCATTTGCCGCCGGCGTCGACGACGTCGGGGCAGCCGGTCGTGTCGAGCGGTCCGGTGGAGACGGTCGCGACCACGCCGTCGCGGATGCCCAGCGTGCGCACCTGGGGTGCCGCGCCTGTTCCGTCGAACCACAGGCCATCGCGAATGATGACGTCATAGGGCATGGCGACCTCCGTTGCTCGGTGCGCACCACGCTACTGCCGTGGGCTGCCGCGGTAGCGGTCTTCGGCGCCACAGATGCGTCGGAAACGTTTCAAGCGGCTCCGGATGGGAAACCCGCCGTCGCGAGCAGGCCTGCCGTCGATGACGGTTATCGGCACCGACACAGTCGCGATAGGGAGAGATCGATGGCGGATGACCGCGCACCCAAGGAAGCCGTCAAGGGCATCGTCGAGGAGGCCAAGGGCAAGGCCAAGGAGGCGGCCGGCACGCTGATCGGCAACGAAGAGCTCAAGCGCGAGGGCCAGGCCGAACAACACAATCCGTCCTACATCCCCGGTGCGCCCGGGCCGGAGGCGCCGTCGATCGATGAGCCGACGGCTCCGCGCGACCCACTGCCGCCGAAGGCCGATCAGGTCGCGCCTGAACTGCGCACCGCGACGGGTGCTCCTGCCGAGGGACCAGTGACCGCTCGTGGACAGCAAGGTGCGTACCTCACCACCGCACAGGGCGCGAGGCTCTACGACACCGACCACTCCCTGAAGGCCGGCGAGCGCGGGCCGACCCTGCTGCAGGACCACCACCTTCGCGAAAAGATCACCCACTTCGACCACGAACGCATCCCGGAGCGGGTCGTGCACGCGCGCGGCGCCGCCGCGCACGGTGTGTTCCGCGGCAATGGCGCAGCCGAAAAGATCTGCAAGGCACAGTTTTTGAAGTCCGGCGAGGAAACCGACGTCTTCGTCCGCTTCTCGACGGTGCTCGGTTCACGCGGCTCGGCCGACACGGTACGCGACACCCGCGGCTTCGCCACCAAGTTCTACACGCAGGAAGGCACCTTCGACCTCGTCGGGAACAACATCCCGGTGTTCTTCATCCAGGACGGCATCAAGTTCCCCGACGTCGTGCACGCCGCCAAGCCACATCCGGACCGCGAGATCCCGCAGGCGCAGAGCGCGCACGACACCTTCTGGGATTTCGTGTCGCTGCACACCGAAGCCCAGTTCCACACCATGTGGAACATGTCCGACCGCGGAATTCCGCGGTCGTACCGGATGATGGAGGGGTTCGGCGTGCACACGTTCCGGCTGACCGCGCCGGACGGATCGACGTCGCTGGTGAAGTTCCACTGGAAGCCCCGCCTCGGTGTGCACTCACAGGTCTGGGAAGAAGCCCAGATCACTGCGGGGGTGGATCCGGATTTCCACCGCCGTGACCTCGCGGACGCGATCGAGAAGGGCGTCTACCCGGAGTGGGACCTCGGGGTGCAGGTGTTCCCGGACACCCCGGAGCAGATGTTCGAGGGCATCGATCTCCTCGACCCGACGAAGATCGTGCCCGAGGAACTGGCACCGGTGCAGGTCATCGGAACGCTCCAGCTCAACCGCAACGTGACGAACTTCTTCGCCGAAACCGAACAGGTCGCCTTTCATCCCGGCCACCTGGTGCCCGGTATCGACATCACCGATGACCCGCTGCTGCACGCTCGGCTCTTCTCGTACCTCGACACGCAGATCACCAGGCTGGCCGGCCCGAATTTCAGCCACATCCCGATCAACCGGCCGCACGCTCCGGTCAACGACATGTTCCGCGACGGATTCCACCAGTCCGGTGTGCATCCCGGCGTGGCGCCGTACAAGCCGAACTCCCTCGACGGCGGTTGCCCGTTCCTCGCGGGCGCGGACACCGGCGCGTTCATCGAGGTGCCCACCGTCGTGCCCGAATCCACCAAGCGCCGCGACGCACCGGCCACCTACGACGACCACTTCAGCCAGGTGACCATGTTCTACCGCAGCCTGAGCGCGGCCGAACAGGAACACGTCGCCGAGGCCTACACCTTCGAACTCGGCAAGTGCTACGAGCAGGCCATCAAGGAGCGTCAACTGGTGGCGTTGGCCAACATCGACGCCGACCTGTGCGCGAAGGTGGCCGATGGGCTGGGCCTCGAGGCGCCGACTCCGACCGTGGTCCCCGCTGACGCCGAGGTGCTCAGTGCCGCGTTGTCTCAGGTCGGTGCGGAATGGCCGGTGGAGGGCCGCCAGATCGGCATCCTCACGGGCCCGGACTCCGACCTCGCCGGCGTGGCGGCCGCCGTCATGGCGATCGCCAACGCCAAGAACGTGCCGTTCGTCGTCGCCGCCCACGGCGGCACCCTGGAGCACGACGGCGGCACCATCCCGGTGTCGCGCACCTATGCGACCGCCCGTTCGGTGGAGTTCGACGCGATCCTCATCGCGGGATCGCCGGATAACGCCAAGGCGAAAACGATTGTCGACGAGACGTTCCGGCACCACAAGGCGATCGCGGTCCTGCCCGAGGGGACTGAGCTGGCCACCGCCGCAGCGGTTCCGACCGACGGGCCGGGCGTGTTCTCCGGCTCCGATGCGGCGACACTGGCCCAGGATCTGCTCAACGCGCTCGGGCGACACCGGGTGTGGGACCGGGTGGTGGCCGCCTGACGGTTCTGACTCGCGTCACCGCACCAGGGTGGCGCCGCCGTCGAGGCGGATCTGCTGGCCGGTCATGAAGCGTGACTCGTCGGCGAGCAGATACACGGCGGCATAAGCGGATTCCCACACGGTGCCGCGGCCCATCTTGAGCTTGACGACCTCGTTGTGCCGTTCGGTCGCCTCGTCGGGATCCAGGCCGAACAGCGACTGGGATTCCCGATTGGCCAGCACCGAGTTGATCGGGCCGAGCATCAGCGTGTTGACGCGGATGCCCATCTCCGCGTACTGCACGGCGGTCAGTTCGGTGATCTGGTTCAACCCGCACTTGCCCAACGCGTAGGGCATGATGCCGATGTTGAGCCCGAGCTCGTTCTTGACGCTCGCGATCGACGAGATGTTGACGATGCTGCCGGTGGTGTCGCCTGCGTTCTTCTCCATGCATTGCGCGGCAAAGAGATTGCAGTGATAACACCCGAGCATGTTGACGTTGATGCCGTAGTTGAAGTTCTCGACGGTCATCGAGTTGGACTCGAAGTCGAACGGCGGGTTCGTCGCGACGCTGTAGACCATGCCGTCCACCCGGCCGCTCGTCGCCATCGCCGTGTCGAAGATGCGTTGACAGTCGTCCTTGTCGGCGACGTTCGCTTCGACGGCGTAGGCGCTGCCGCCCTCGGTGGCGATCATGTCGACGGTCTCGGAGACCGCGTCGGGGTTCAGGTCCACCGCGACGACCTGCGCGCCGTGGCGCGCCGCGAGGATCGAGATGGCCCGCCCGTTGCCCATGCCCGGTCCGGCGCTTTGCCCGGCTCCGACCACGACGACCACCTTGCCGGACAAGTCGAACGCCGTGCGGTCCCTGCGGTCGAAGTCAAACGACACGGTTCTCCTCTATCGTGCGAATCTCCTGACCAAACGTACAGGAGAAAACTGTACGAATGGTCAGCTAGAGTGACCGATGTCAGCAATCCCACACGGAGAGGCGGCGCCGTGAGCAGCCACCCGGCGGAGGCCGGCGGACCGACCCGGCGACGACTCATCGACGTGGCCGTCGAGCTGTTCAAACAACACAGCGTCGCCGGTACCTCGTTGCAGATGATCTCCGACGAACTGGGTCTGACCAAGTCCGCGATCTACCACCACTTCCGCACCCGCGACGAACTTCTCACCGCGGTGATGGAACCGCTCATCAGCGAGGTGGCCGCAATGGTCGCCGCCGCCGAGACCCGGCGCGGGCCGCACGCCCGCGCCGATCACCTGCTGCGTGACTACGCCGCGCTCGCCGCCGCCAACCGCGAGCTGATCCCGCTGTTCACCGGTGATCCCGCCGTCATCGCCCTGCTGCGGACGCGAACGGACTGGGCCGCCGTCGTCGAACGGCAGATGGCACTGTTGGCCGGAGTCGCGCCCGGACTGGGCGGGCAGGTGAAAGCCGCGCTCGTGATGTCGGGGATCGCGTCCGCCGCGGGCGCGGACTACGGCGACCTCGACGAGGCATCGCTGCGCGAGCAGTTGATCGCGGCCGGGCGCCGCACGCTCGGCCTGCGGGGCCGGTGACCCGCGCTCAGCGCAATTCGACGCGTTTGCGGTAGAAAACCCGGTCGTACCCGTCCTGGTTGCCCCGACCCGTCTCCTGGTACCCGTGGCGCGGATAGAACGTCTGGTTCTCGGTCATCGCACGGTGGGTGTAGAGCCGCACCTCGGGCAGGCCGAGCTCGCGTGCGTCGTCTTCGGCGCGCTCGAGCAATCGCGCCCCGTACCCGCGGCCCTGCGTGCCCGGCGCGACAGCGACGGTGTCCAGCAGCAGGTGGCCGTCACCGACCTCGTTGACGAGCGCCCCGACGATCCGGCCGTCCGCCTCCAGTACCCAGACCCGTGCGGTCGCGACCGCGTCGGCGTAGTCGGTCAGCATCGGCGCCGGGGGCTTGCCGATGCGAGCCACGTACATGTCGAACGCGTCGCGCACCAGGCGCTCGATGGCCGGCACATCGCCGGCGGTGGCTCGGCGGATCCGGGGGTCGTTCACAGCAGTCACGGTAGGGGACCGGTCGCGGTCACGGGAATTCGAAGCGCGAGAACGTACGCTGATCGGCGATGGACGAGCAAGAGCCGGACTATCGCTTCACGTTGGCCAACGAACGCACCTTCCTGGCCTGGATCCGCACCTCGCTGGCGTTGATCGCCGGTGGGATCGCCGTCGTCCAGTTCGTGCCGTCGCTGGGTGTTCCTGGCGTGCGCCATGCGCTCAGCGTCGCCCTGGTCGCGGCCGGCGGTGTGTTGGCCGCGTTGGCCGTTCGGCGCTGGCGCCAGGTGCAGGCCGCGATGCGCCGCGACGAGGAACTGCCGCCGACCCAGGTGCCGGCCCTGCTCGGGGGCGCGCTGTTCGTGGTCACCGTGGTGGTCCTGATAGTGCTGGTCATCTGGCCACCGACCGGGCAGTGAGATGCCTCGGCGCGAACCGACGAAACCCGGGCTGGCGGCCGAACGCACCCTATTGTCATGGGAGCGAAGCTCATTCGGGTTTCTCGTCGGCGGGGCGCTGATCCTGCTCCGTCAACACGGTCCGCTGGGTCACGCGCGAACACTGTTGGCGGCCATCGCGGTGGTGCTGGCGCTGGTGGTTCTCGCGCTGGGGTATCGGCGCTCCCGCCGGATCCGGACCGCCGCCGTGGACCCGCGCCGCGAGGTGCTGCTGCTCGGTGGCGCGACGGTGAGCTTCGCATTCGCCGTCGTGACGGTGCTGTTGTTCACCGGCTGACCCGTCACCCGAAGCCGCATCCCGGGTCGGGCGCGCTGTCGGAGGTCGGGGCGCCGGCGGGGTCGACGTAGGTCACCTCGAGCACCACCGGCGTGGTACCCAGGTTTCGTGCGTCGTGGACATGGTCGGGTCCGGTGGGGTCGGTGATCGGGTCACCGGCCCGGTAGAGCCCGTCCTGTCGGCAGTCGGCCGAATAGTGGGTCAGCTCACCGACCTCGACGATTCCATAGATCACGCCGCGATGGGTATGCCACCCGGTGCTCCCGCCCGGCGCGATCGTGATGTCGGCGACGATGTAGTCCTTGCCGTCGCGGACCTGCTGCGACAACACTGTGGAGTCGACCCCGACGGGCGCGGTGGCGGCGGCTTGCGGCGCCGTCGACACCTGCAGCGGCACCAGTGTGAGCAGTACTCCAACTCCGAACATGTTGCATCTTCCGGGTTTTCGCCACCGGCTCTGCGTTATCACCAAGCCATGGTAACGAAAGCTGTTGCAATACCGCCTGTTTGACAGCGAACTCTCAGCCTGTCATCCGGCGGCCAGTACGCGCAGCCACACCGACTCGCACGACTGCCGGGTGGCGTCCAACTCCTCCACCGAGATCCGCGACGCCTGGTAGAAGCTGCGCTCCACCATCCAGCACAGCATGCGGGCGACCGCGCCCGCCTGGTCGGGTGCGTCGCCGGGCGACAGTCCGCCGCGCACCAACAGGGCGGCCACCGCGTCGGCGATCGCGTGTGCCGCCTCGGTCCACACGCGGTCGACCTCGGGAACGGTGGAGCCGAAGTCCACAGCCGCGCGCATGACCACACCGTGCTCACGCCACTGCTGCGCGGTGTTCTCCAACGCTGCCGCGATGACCTCGGCGACGGGACCCGGACGCGCCAGCACGTCAGCAGAACCCTCCCGCAGTGCCCCGACCGTCCGCGCGACCAGAGCAACCAGAATGTCCTGCTTCGACGCGAAGTAGAAGTACAGCGCGCTGCGGGTCATCCCCACTGCCTCGGCGATCTCGGCTATCGTCATCTGCACGAAACCCCGTGTCGTCAGCAGCTTCTCGGCGGCATCGAGGATCTGCTGTTCGCGGACGTCGCCTTTGCGCACGGCCTGCGGCTCCCGGCGGCGCGACGGCCAGGATTTCGTCATCGGCGCATACCGGGTGCCTCAGTTCGCGGCAAGTTGTGCTCCCTCGGGGAAATCGGTGCTGCGGGACAGATCCTCCCACCGCCGGATGTCGGAGTCGACAGCGCTACGGGCAGCGGTGACGAGCCGCAGGGCGTCGGAGCCCAGCACCAGGTGCGCCGGCGGCTCCTCGACGTCGAGGATCGACAGCACCGCTTGGGCGGCCTTCTCGGGATTGCCCAACTGGTTTCCGCTGGCCGCGAGGCGTGCCGCGCGGATGGGCTCGAACAGCGCGTCGTAGTCGGTGATCGAGCGTTGCGCGCGCGTCATCGAGCGCCCCGCCCAGTCGGTGCGGAAGGAGCCGGGTTCGATGGCGGTGACGTGGATGCCGAAGGCGGCGACCTCCTGGCGCAGGCTGTCCAGCATGCCCTCGACCGCGAACTTGCTCGCACAGTAGGCAGCCATCCCGGGTACGGCCATCAGTCCACCCATTGACGTCACGGCCATGAGGTGGCCGGCGCGGCGTCGTCGCATATAGGGCAGCACCGCCTGCAGCGTGGCCGCCACGCCGAAAACGTTGGTGGAGAACTGTGCTCGGAAATCCGACAGCGCGGTCTCTTCGAAGATGCCCTCGACGCCGTAACCGGCGTTGGCGATGACGACGTCGATGGGTCCCACCGTCGATTCGACGTCGGCCACGGTGCGGAGCACCGCGTCATCGTCGGTGACGTCGAGCAATCTGGCGTGGGCCCGGCCCGGCTCCAGCGCCTCGAACGCAGCGGCGTCCTCACGTCGGCGGACGGTGCCTGCCACCTGGTGGCCGGCCTCGACGGCTGCTGCGGCGAACGCGGCGCCGAGTCCGGTGCTCACGCCGGTGATGAAAAACGTCTTCATGGATGCCTCCTCGTCAGCGGTCCTTATTCGACGGGCTGTCGACTATAAATCGACATAACGTCAAACTAACTGGTAGCGTCGGTGCGCGCAATGTAGTCACGCGACTACGGTAGGTTGTAGTCGCGTGACTACAGCCGCCGGGGCCAACCGGCCCCCTGCTGTTCACCCGAGGGCGTCGTCGTTGCCGTCCGAACGCCGATCGAGGAGAAAACATGTCGAACCACGGACCCGTCACCACCGACCGCTGGCTGCGCTCCTACTACCTGGTGCGTGGCGGATTCTCACTTGTGTGGGTCGCCGCGGCGCTGACCATCGGCGCACGATGGCAGGTGGCCGCCGACATCCTGCTGCTGATCTATCCCGCATGGGACGCGTTGGCCAATGTGGCAGACGCGCGGCGCAATGGTGGCCTGCGTGGCAACCGGACCCAAGCCGTCAACGCCGCCGCGAGCAGCCTGACCACCGTCGCGGTGGCCTTCGCGCTCGCTGCGAGTCTCAACGCCGTTCTCGGGGTCTTCGGAATCTGGGCGGTGCTGTCGGGGCTACTTCAGCTGGCGACCGCGGTGCGCCGGTGGAAATCCGTTGGCGCGCAGTGGTTGATGGCCATCAGTGGCCTGCAGTCCGCGGCCGCCGGCGCACTGTTCCTGCAGAAGGCCGGAGCCCCGCAGACACCCGGCGTCGCCGACATCGCCCCCTACGCCGCTTTCGGCGCCTTCTACTTCGTGGTGTCCGGTGTCTGGTTGACCATCGCGCTGACGCGCCGCGGACGCGAGGTCGGCACGCCGACCTCGCCGGCGACGCAACCGGTGCGCTGAAGTATGACCATCCTGACCGACCTGCGGTCGGCGATCGCGCCCGACCGCGTGCTCGTCGACGGCCCGGAATTCGACGCGGCGCTGCACCAGTTCAATGGTGCGGTCCACATCCGGCCCGCCGTCGTCGTCCGATGCGAGTCCGCCCCTGACGTGCAGGTTGCGATCCGCGTGGCCCGGGAACACACCATCCCGTTATCGGTCCGCGGCGGCGCCAACGACTTCTGGGGACGTGGACTACGCAGCGACGGGTTGGTGCTGGATCTGTCCGCGATGCGCGCGGTCCGGGTCGACGAGGACAGGCGGATCGCGACCGTCGAAGGCGGCGCGCTGTCCTCGGATGTGGTGCGCGCCGCGGAGAAAGCCGGACTGACTGCCGTCACCGGGACCGTCGGCACCGTGGGCATCGTCGGATTGACGCTGGGCGGCGGATACGGCCCGTTGACCGGACGTTTCGGCCTGGCGGCCGACAACCTGCTCGGCGCGCAGGTCGTCCTTGCCGACGGTGCGCTCGTCGACACCGACACCGAGCCGGATCTGTTGTGGGCGTCGCGCGGTGGGGGCGGGAACTTCGGGGTGGTGACCTCGGCGCGCATCCAGTTGCACCCGGTGCCGGTCGTCGTGAGCGGCACGATCCTCTACCCGGTCACGCAGGCGCGCAGCGTCCTCGCCGGCCTGCACGACATCCTCGCCGGCGCGCCGGACGAGTTGACGGTCGACGTCGGTTTCCTGCCCGGCGCCGACGGATCACCCACGGTGTACGTCGCGCCCACCTGGTCGGGTGACGTTCGGCGAGGGGATGCACCAGGCGGTCCGGTGCACACGCTCACTCGGCTCGGCACACCGGTGTTGGCCGACATCGCGCCGGTCGCCCGGTCCGTGCCGCTCGCGGCGACGACCGCCATGTTTCCTTTCGGGCGGAGAGGAGCGATCCGCACCCGCATGCTCCCGGGGATCTCCGAGCCGGTCGGCGATGTCCTCGAACGGGCGGCACGCAACTTCAGCTCACCGTTCTCGGCGCTCCTGTTGCACCAGTTCCACGGTGCTCCCACCCGCGTGCCGCTGGACGCCACCGCATTCGCCCTGCGCGAACCGCACTCCATGGCCGAGCTGATCGCGTTGTGGGACAACGACAGTCGGCCTGCCGACACGGTCGACACCCCCCACCAACGATGGCTCGAGCACGTGCATGCAGCGCTCGAGCCCTACGCGATGCCGGGCGGATACGTCAATCTCCTCGGACCGGAAAGCCCGGACCAGATCGCGCAGGCGTACGGCGCCAACACCGCACGGCTGCTCGCGATCAAGCGCAGATTCGACCCGCACGGTCTCTTCGACGCCACGCCGCTGCCGCCGGGCTGCCCTGAGTGACCGGCGCTCACCGAGTCGTGTCGCCGCCGCCCAGCAGCGCCGCCAGGGCGTCGGCGATGTCGGTGAAGGGTCGCGGGTCGTCGTCGGACAGACCCGTGGCGGCCTTCAGGAACGGGCCGAACAATCGCCAACCGAGGTGCAGAGCCAACGCGTCCGCGGTGGCGAGACGAGCCGCGTGTGGGTCACCCCCTCCAGCGGCCGCCACCAGTTGCTCGACGTTCGGGAAACGGTGCTGCAGCCGGCCGAGATCGAAGCCGTCCAACAGCGCGCGGGCGATCACCTTCCAACTGCGCTCGGCGCGCGCCTCCACCACCGCGCGCGGCGCGTCGGCGTCACGCGCGGACGCCAGGTCGTCGGCCAGGTAGTCCAGCACGGCCGAGACCAACGCGTCCTTGTTGCCGATGTGCCGGAAGATCAGCCCCGCGTTCACCCCGGAGCGAGCGGCGATGTCGCGCAGCGATGTTGCTGCCGGGCCCCGGTCGGCGAACAGGTCTGCGGCATGCGACAGCACGATTGGCCGGATACGCGCACCCGCAGCCGTGCCACCACCAGCTGTAGTCATCGAGCTACAGTACCGCCACGTATCAGCAAGGCCCGGCAGCCTGTTTGCTGAAATGCCCTTGAGCGAACATCTGTAGATCTACCATCGGCCTAGGTTCACAGGGGAACCCGACCCGGTGGAGGTTCGTATGTCGACGATCATGCGTGCGCTGGCCGCCCTCGCCATCTCCGCGGTGATGACGGCGCCGGGCGCGTCGGCCGAGGAGGGCGACTATCTGCACGAGCTGCAGGATCGGTACCGGTTCCTGACGCCCGAGCAGCTGCTCGACGCGGGCTACCGGGTCTGCGCCGTCACCGACGCCGGCACGCTGTCGCCGGATGCCGCGGGCATGGTGATGCGCGATCTGGAGGTCAACGTCGGCGTCGCCATGGACATCGTGAGCGGCGCCGTCATCAAGCTGTGCTGACCTGACGCGTTCGTCAGCGGAAGCGGATCTGCAACGTGGCCAGGCCGAAGATTTTCTTGCCCGCGGATTTCGCGCCGACGATGACGACCCCGGAGCGGGTCTCCGGATCCAACGACTTGACCTTGCCGCTGAACTCGATGTCGGCGCCTTCCTTGGCCGACACGATCGCCGGCTGTGACAGCCGCACCGAGTACTTCGTGACGGCACCGGGGTCGCCGGACCACGCGGAGACGAACCCGGCACCCAGGCCCATCGTGAGCATCCCGTGGGCGATGACGTCCGGCAGCCCCGCGAGTTTGGCGATGTCCTCGTCCCAGTGGATCGGGTTGGCGTCACCGGCGACGCCGGCATAGTTCACCAGGTCGCCGCGGGCCAGGCGCGCGTGGTGGGCAGGCAGTTCCTCACCGGCCGTGACCTCGTCGAACGAGCGGGTGCCCGGCGTGCGGGTCAGCCCGCCCTCGGAGATCGTGATCGCACCCTCTGGGCGCACGGTCTTCTCGTAGGCCGCGGCGTTGGCGCCGATGTCGAGGATGTTCATGTCGTGCATCATCGCGTTCTGCACGGCGGTCTTGACTCCGGCGTCGATGTCCTCGGCGGTCACCCCGACGACGGTGGTGTGCAGCGTGTGCACCCGCTCGCCGTGGGTGTCGGTGAACGTGTTGGTCACGGTGATGAATTCGCGCCCGGCCGTGCGGCGCACCGAGGAGAGTTCGACGTCGATGACCAGTTCGTCACCGGCGACGATCGGGCGGTGCTGCTCGAAGACCTCCTCGGTCTGCAGGTAGGTGTCGTAGCCGACCACGATCTCTTCGAACATGCGCCGGTTGCACTGCATCCCGGGGGCGGAGGTGAAGGTCAGCGGCGCGACGACGTCCGGATAACCCAGTTCGGCCGCCGCGGCGACATCCCAGTGCGCGGGGTGGTAGTCCTGCACGGCGCGGGCGTATTCGCGCAGCTTCTCGCGGCCCACCAGGTAGGTGCCGTCCATCTGGTAGTGGTGGCCGACCCGCGCTTCCAGCGCCGAGGTCTCTGCGGAAGTTGTCATACGTCTGCTCAACTCTTCTGCCGGCTTGTCGCTGAGGCCGACCCAAGCACAGTAACGCCCGCGCTCGCTGTCGGTTCTCATCCAACTTGTCCTTTTCTCATGTTTGTGTCCCGGCGTGTCCGCGTCTCATCTTGTTGTCCTCGTATCAGCGTGTGGTCGTGGGTAGGCGGCACCTGCTGGATAATGCGGTCAGCTACCAGGCTGATGACGGCGTGGTTGTGGAGACGACGCTGGAATCGGTGACCGCGGATCGCGTGGTGCGGGGCCTGCCGGTGCGGCGTGTCCGCAGTCATGCTGGGCAGCGGAATTACTGCGGCTGGTTCTGGTCGGCCACGACGGGCGGCAGTGTGGTCTACGAGAGCCGCTTGGAGCTGGATCGACTCTGGTTGGCGGACTTCGATTCCGACGTGGTGTGGATCGCGACGCAACCGTTCTGGCTGTGCGGCGAGGACGGGGGAACTCGTCGGCGCCATGTGCCGGACGTGATGTTGAAGCTGGCGTCGGGCGAGTTCGTCGTTGTGGACGTCAAGCCGACCGAGTTCCAGTCCGATCCGGACGTGGCGGCGGTGCTCGACTGGACGTCACGCGCGTGCGCGGCGAAGGGCTGGCGTTACGAGGTGTACGGCGGTGGTGATGATGTGCTGCTCGCGAACATCCGTCACTTGGCCTATGCCCGTCGCGACTACTTGGTTCCGGAGCATGAGATGCGGACGGCCGCGGATTTGGACCCGGCGGGCCGCCCGTGGAGCGAAGTCGCTGATGACCTCGCGGCTGCAGGATGCCGGGCCGCCGGTGCGGTGATCGCCGCAATGTTGTGGCGCGCGAGGTGGCAAGCCGACCTGACTCGTCCGCTGGACCGCTCGTCGGTGCTGGCGCTGGGGAAGGTGTCACCTTGCCCGGCAGCGTGAGCGTGACGACGGGAACCAAGTTGTGGATGGACGGCGACATCTGGACCGTTCACCAGTTTGACGGCGGTGATGCCGTGCTGGTGTCCGGTGACCGATTGATCCGGGTGTCGACAGCTCATTTGGCTCGGCATGCCCAACCTGTGGACACCGCGCAGTTGGACCGGCCGGATTCAGATCCGGTCCCGGTGGTGTTGAGCAGCTTGCCCGCCGAGGTGTTGCGGGAGTTGGAAGCCAAGGCCGCTCACATGCGTCGGCTCTCAGAACCGGTCACCGGTGCCCGTGAAGCGACCGAACGGATCGCGGCGACAGCGGCCGAACTCGGGGTCTCGGAGAAGACCGTTCGACGCTGGAAGGCCGCCTACGACGCGGCCGGGGTGGCCGGCCTGGTGGACGCGCGGTTGCGTCGGGGGATCCGTAGCGCGGTGGATCCGTTGTGGGATGAGGCATGTCTGGCAGAGCTGCGCCGCCACACCGACCGATCGACACCGACCAAGGGTGCGATCATCGCCGCCGTCGCGCGCCGGGTGGAAGCCGAACACGGCCCGGCGGTGGTGCCGATACCGTCGCGGGCGACCGCCTATCGTCGGGTCGACGAGTTGGCCAGGGGCAAGTACTCGTTTGGCAGCGCCAAGGCCCGCCGCTCGGTCGACAATCGGGCGCCGGGCCCGTTCGGGCGGTTACACGGCACACGCCCTGGCGAGTACGTCGTCTTGGACTCGACCCCGCTGGACGTCTTCGCGATGGAGCCGGTCACGTTGCGGTGGGTGGGTGTCGAGTTGACCGTCGCGATGGATTTGTTCGACCGTTGTGTGTTGGGCTTGCGGCTGTCCCCGGTGTCGACCAAGTCGATCGACGTGGCCAACGTCTTGTACCAGTGCGTGACAACCCATTCGCAACCAGACCACGGGTGGCCGTTTCATGGCGTACCCAAAATGGTGCTGATCGGCGGCGAGAATCCCCCCGCAACTGCGGGTGCTCCGGCGGTAGTGCCGGAGACCATCGTCGTCGACCACGGCCGCCCGTTTCTGTCGGCGCACATTTTGGGCGCCTGTAATCGGCTGGGGATTACGGTGCAGCCGGCCATTCCGAATAAGCCGACCGACAAGCCGACAGTTGAGCGGTTTTTCCGCACGCTGCGCGAATCCTTGTTGCAGTATCTTCCGGCGTACAAGGGTCCGGATGTGTACTCGCGCGGAAAGGATGTCGAGGGCCAGGCCTTCTACTACGTCAGCGAGCTCGAGCAGATCATCCGCGAATGGGTCGCCACGGTGTACCACCGCACCAAGCATTCCGGGCTCTGCGTTCCGGAGCTGCCAGGGGTGGGCTTGGCGCCGATGGAGATGTTCGAGATCGGCATCGCCAAGGCTGGCGGTCTGTTACTTCCGTCGAACCCCGATCTGGCGTTCGAGTTTCTTGATGTCCGGTGGCGCACCATCCAGCACTACGGTGTTGAGGTCGACGGGCTGCGCTATGACGGCGCGGCGTTGAACCGCTCCGCTACCGCGGCCGCCGCTCCGCCTACGGCGGTATCCGCGCCGGCAAGTGGCCGATCTTCGTCGACGTTCACGATGTCCGCCATGCCTGGTTCCAGGACCCCGACTCCCGGGGCTGGCATCGTCTGGATTGGGAGCATGCCGCCGCGTTGCACCAGCCGTTCAGCCAGGACGCGGTGGACTACGTCAAACAGTTGTGTTTGCGCCGCAACAGGCATGTCGACCCGGCTCAAGCGGTCCACGATCTGCTGACCGAGTGGAGCTGCGGCGAGGTTGAAACCCGACGCGAACGCAGCCTCGCGCGCCGCCTGAGCGCTCAACGCGCCTCCATCGTCGCTCCCGAACCCGGCGAGGACGAACCGACCGAGGACGCCAGGATGGTCGCTTCGCTTCCCGGCGTGGTCGATCTGTTGGAGCGCCGCGAACGACGCGCTGCGTTGGAGGTCGTCGATGACATCGACGTGTTCGAGCGGTACTTCGTCGAGCACCCCGACACCGCTGGGTTGGAGGTGTTCGAGGAGTGAGCAACCCGTGGGCACGGTGGCTGGCGGCCAACGGCACTGCGCGCTATCAGCTGTCACGCAAACAAGGTTGGGATGCGTTCGTCAACGCCGCACCCAGGCAATCGTTGGAGGTGTTGACCCGCCCGCAGATGGCCGAGTTATCCGCCGAAGAACTCGAGGACTACAACCAGGCACGGTTCGTCTGGAACGCCAACCTGCCGACGGTCAAGACGATGCAGCTGGACATGGCCTACGGGATCATCGACCAGGTCATGGCCTCAAGTCACCGGGACGGGGACAAGCTGCGCGGCGCAGTGGTCATCGACGCCGAACCCGGGCTGGGCAAAACCACCATCGCGATCCGATATGCCCGCGACTTTCATCGCCGCGTCTACCGACGCGAAGGCCCGCGCACCCCTGAAGGCCATCAACGACTCCCGGTGGCGTTCGTCCCGCTCAGCGCCGGCATCACACTGAAGGGCCTCAACCAGCAGATCCTGCGGTTCTACGGGCATCCCGCCGTCGATCGGGCCTCCACGTCGAAGCTGGGCGCGTTGGCCGTCGACTGCGCGACGTCGTGCGCGACGAGGCTGATCGTGATCGACGACCTGCACTTCGTGGACTTCAAGCACCGCCACGGCATCGACGTGTCGAACCACCTCAAGGGCCTGGCCAACGAGATGGCACCACCCCGTGTTGCCCGAACTCGACCCCGCACGGATCCCACAGGTGCTCTGGCCCGGCGTCGTGTGGGCAGGTCACGGAGACACCACCGCGCTCGCTGCTGCGGCCCAGGCGATGGCAGTGAGCAAGATCGGCGATACGCGGCCGTGGACGATCATCGCCCTGGATATCGGCCCGCCGAAAGGCATCGCACTGCCGGTGACGCAGTACTGGCGTTGGGTCGTCCGCAACGGCCACTGGACCGACGCCCTTGCCTCGCTGACGAATCTGAAGGAACAGCTTCGCCACAACCCACCCCCGATCGACTACCAGCAGCGGCGCATCATCGCCGACGATCCACGACGACTGATACGGGCGTTGAATCGTGCGGGTGCCAACAGCCGCACGATGGGCCGTGAGCAGTTCCACAACGTCGTGCGCCGCTACTGGGAGCTCTTCACCGGAGGTGACATCCGCTACGCGGCTTCGCCATACGCGATTCCGGCCGAGCACCTTCCAGCCTGGCCAACAATGCGCCTGCGGATCGATGAGAAGCACAATTCGTCCTTTCGGAACGCCTACGAACTCATGGCCACCGCAAATGGCATACGGCCCAGCGGCCCTCTGACGTGGCGGCCTCCTTGAACTCCAGGGGTGACCGACTCGGCGGAAGGGTTCAATCAGGGAGCCGCGGGGGCTACCGTCTACCGTCGTGCCGACCTTCAGGATCTGGTCACTGTGACCCTTCTGAAGCTCCCGCCGCAGGACGCACGTTCGCAGTCCATGGCGGCGCTACTCGGCGACATCGAAGCCGAAATCCGTTTTTGGGCGATTTCGAAACCCATTCTCGCCGCGCGGCGACTTCGCAAAGACCGGACGCGGGGAGTCAGGCTGGGCGACTTGGCCGACATGCACAGTCATCTCGCCAATGGCGCCGATAGAACGTTCCCCCACGACCTGTCTCGGGAGGCGAGAATCCTTGCCCGCGCCGCCCACTCAATCGGGTCTGAGTGCAATTTGTGGGCCAACGTTGTGCTGCCGACTGACTGAACCAGCACCAGAAAGCCTTTTTGTTCCCGAGGTGGTCACAGTGGCTAGCTGGGATCGCGCTAAATGAGCTGGGCGCTGCCGTGCGCCTGCCCGCTGGCGCTTTGGGAGGTGGGGGCCGCATTTTCGTGACGACGGAGCCAAGCTGGGTTTGCACACGCAGTGGCGATACCTGCCACCATTGTCGAGCTTGGGCGATGCTGTCAGCGATCCGCAACATCGCCGAGCTTGTCGCAGTACCGGAACACAGCGGTGGCTCGGCTACGCCGTGCATCGTGCAGCCAGCATGAAGTCCGTTGCCAAGACGCCTCGGCGTAGTCAGAGTTGCAGGATGACCGGCCAGCTCGATGGAGCCAACCTGACGCGGCAGCCTCGCCGCGCGCAGGTTTGGTACACATCGGACTTGCATATTGGGCACCGCTTGATCGCGGGGCTGCGGGGCTTCGACGACTCGGACGATCATGACGCGGAACTCGCCAGGCGGTGGGACAACGACGTGAGCGCCGGGGACACCGTGTGGGTGCTCGGCGACATCTCGGCCGGTGGTCGCGGGGGGCAGCGGCGCGCACTGGAGTGGCTGTCGGAACGACCCGGGGTGAAGCATCTGATCGCTGGTAACCACGACAGCGTTCATCCCATGCACATCGACACCCACAAGATGCTGTCGACATACTTGGAGGTGTTCGCTTCCGTGCAGCAGTCCGCGCGGCGCAAGCTGGCCGGCCAGACGCTGCTGCTTTCACACTTCCCCTACCGCACTGCCGCACTCGGTCCATACGTCGAAACCGACAGCAGATTCGACCAATGGCGCCTACCGGGGATGGGAGCCTGGCTGCTGCACGGCCACAGCCACGATTCAATCCGACGCCGCGGCAAGTCGATCCACGTCGGCCTCGACGCATGGAACCTCGCCCCGGTGTCCATCGACACCATCGCCCAGATCATGCAGAACGCGCAGACAAACGACGATGGCGAGGCGAATGAGGCTGAAAACTCTCGCCGCCCCAGAACATGTGGCTAAGACCGGCGAACACCAGCGCGCCCGCCAGAGGTGATGGCGCACCCCGGTCCTCGCCGACTACGAGTCTCGACTAGCGACGGACGACCATGCGTCGCTCAGATTCCGATTAGCACAGGGATTACCCGTCAGCACAGTGGGTACCCATTCGCGATATTCACCTGAACCCGAACTCCCAATTAAGGATCGCCATGAAAGCAGTCGTCTACAACGGGCCACGCGACGTCAGCGTCGACAACGTGCCCGATCCGGAGATCAAGCGGCCAACCGACCTCATCGTCAAGATGACAACCACCAACATCTGTGGCTCCGACCTGCACATGTACGAAGGCCGCACCGACTTCGAGAAGGGCCGGATCTTCGGCCACGAAAATCTGGGCGAGGTAGTCGAGATCGGCAACGGCGTCGACAAGATCAAGGTCGGCGACATGGTCGCTTTGCCGTTCAACATCGGCTGCGGTCATTGTCGGAACTGCGAGACCACCTTTACCAACTACTGCATCACCATGCAGCCCAATGAGGGCATGGCCGGCGCGGCCTACGGTTTCGCCGCCATGGGCCCCTACGACGGCGGGCAGGCCGAGTATCTGCACGTGCCCTACGGCGACTTCAACTGCCTGCGCTTACCTGAGGACGCGCGCGAGAAGGAAAACGACTACGCGATGCTCTCCGATATCTTCCCGACCGGCTGGCACGCCGTCGAGATGTCCGGCATGAAGCCGGGTGAATCGATCGTGATCTATGGCGGCGGGCCGGTGGGCCTCATGGCGGCGCTTTCCGCTTCGATCAAGGGCGCGGAGAAGATCATGGTCGTCGATCGTCACCCCGATCGTCTGCGGCTGGCCGAGGAGATCGGCGCCATTCCCATCGACGATTCCAAGGGCGACCCCGTCGAGCAAGTGCTGAACCATACCGACGGCGTCGGCGCCGACCGGGGCTGCGAATGCGTGGGCTATCAGGCGCACGATCCGCAGGGGCAGGAAAACCCCAATCTGACCATGAACAGCCTCGTTCAGTCGGTGAAGTTTATCGGCGGTATCGGCTCGGTCGGTGTGTTCCTGCCCCAGGATCCCGGCAGCTCTGACGAACTCGGCAAACAGGGCCAGATCGCGTTCGACTATGGCCTGCACTGGCTCAAGGGCCAGACGCTGGGCAACGGCCAAGCCCCTGTTAAGCGCTATAACCGCCAACTGCGCGCGCTCATTCACGCTGGCAAAGCCAAGCCGTCCTGGATCGTCTCGCACGAGCTGCCGCTGGACAAGGCCCCGGACGCCTACCGGCACTTCGACGCGCGCGAAGACGGCTGGACCAAGGTCGTCCTGAAACCGCAGCTGGCCGCATCCTGACAGCGACGTCGCTGCAAACGACGAAAGGATCTGCCATGGCAAACACATTGCAGAACAAAAGGATTGCGATCCTCGCCGCCGACGGCGTGGAGCGAGTCGAGCTCGAGGAACCCCGTGAGGCGGTGCAGCAGGCCGGCGGCCAAACCGAAGTGCTGTCTGTGCAGACCGGCGAGATCCAAGCTCGGGACCATGACCTCGATCCGGCCGGCACGTTCAGCGTCGACAAGGCGGTGGGAGACGCATCGGTCGACGAGTTCGACGCGCTGCTGCTGCCCGGCGGGACCGTCAACCCCGACAAGCTGCGGATAGATGAGCAGGCGGTCGCGTTCGTCCGTGATTTTGTTCAGTCCGGCAAGCCGGTCGCGGTGATCTGCCACGGCCCGTGGACGCTGATCGAGGCCGGCGTCGCCCGGGGTCGCACGCTCACGTCGTATCCGAGTGTGCGAACCGACCTGCGTAACGCCGGAGCCGACGTCGTTGACGAGGAGGTCGTCATCGACGGGAATCTGATTTCGAGCCGCTCACCCGACGACCTGCCCGCGTTTTGCGCGACGATCGTCGAGCAGTTCGCCAAGACACCGGCCGGTGCATCATGACCACGCAGCTTCAGTCTGTTTCCCTCGACGATGCCCAACGTGTGATCGCCGCCGGGCAAGCCCAGGCGGAGGAGAACGGGCAACCCTCCAACATCGCGGTCGTCGACGTCGGCGGCAACCTGGTGGCTCACGTCCGAATGGACGGCGCGTGGATCGGCAGCATCGACATCTCGATCAACAAGACATTTACGAGCCGGGCGCTCGACATCGCGACGAAGGATCTTGCCGCCGACGCGGGGCCAGGCGAGCAGTTTTTCGGGATCCATGCTTCCAATGGCGGCCGGATCATGATCTTCGCCGGAGGCATCCCGCTCCAGCAAAACGGCGACGTAGTGGGCGCCGCCGCGGCGGCGTTCTGAGAAACCTCGAATGGATCAGCGTCAACCCACACACCCAAGGAGAACTCATATGGTCAACGTCGCGCTGCTGGTCCGGGTGGAAGCCAAACCCGGCAAGGAGGACGAGGTCGAGCGGTTCCTACGGGACGGCCTGCCGATCGTGGAGGGCGAACCGGCCACGGTGGCATGGTTTGCGGTGCGGTTCGGCCCGTCCAGCTTCGGCATCTTCGACGCTTTCCCCGACGACGACGGCCGCCAGGCCCACCTGTCGGGCGGGGTAGGCACAGCGTTGATGCAACGCGCCGACGAGCTGTTCAGCGAGCCGCCGGCCATCGAGAACGTCGACGTCCTCGCCCACAAGCTCCCGAAATAGCGTCCGAACCGAATCGGAAACGAGGAGTGCGTCACGGTTAATCCGAACACCAGCACACTGGATGCCACCCAACAGAGGGTCGCCGGAGAAGCCCTGCAAGGGACGCTCGTCGACCTCATCGACCTGACCCTCATCGCCAAACACGCGCACTGGAACGTCATCGGCACGAACTTCCGATCGGTGCACCTGGGTTTGGACGAATTGGTCAGCGCCGCACGCGAATTCACTGACGACGCCGCCGAACGTGCCACCGCGATCGGAGTGAGCCCCAATGGCCGGGCGGCCACCGTGGCCAGGATACGAATGCAAAGGGATTCGGCGAAGGGTGGACGAAAGACACACAGGACCTGCTCATCGCCCGTCACGGCGCGCCTCGAGCAGCTGCACTGGATGTGGCGGGCGCAGGTGTAGACCACCATGAACGCTGCGGATATCGGGGTCATCGGCGCGGGCATCGTCGGGCTGTCCACCGCCTACGCGCTGCTGAGCGCGGGCGAGTCGGTCCGGGTGTACGAACGGGGGTTGCCGGGCAATGCCCAGTCTGGCGGTGAAGCTCGAATCTTTCGCCATGCCCATGACGACCCGCGGCTGGTGGCGTTGGCCCGGGACAGCCGTGCCATCTGGGACGAATGGGCGCAGCGGCTAGGCCGAGAGCTGATCTCGGCTGACGGCGTGGTCGCGATCGGTGCCAGCGTTGAGCAGCGGCTGACGATCCTGCAGCGGGTCGGTGGGGTGCGCGCGCGTCGCATCGAGCCCGACGAACTGGCGCAGCGGATGCCGCTGTTGGCCGGCTACGACGGCCCGGCGATGCTCGATGAGGCGGGTGGGGCCATCCGGACGCGGGCCGCGATCGATGGGCTCGTCAGTTGGATCGGGGACGCTCTGGTGGCTGACGAGGTGCTATCGGTAGCGCCCACCGGGCGGGGCACCATCGAGGTCCAGACCGGCGGCGAACGGGTCGAACACGCAGCGGTGGTGGTGTGCGCGGGCCAGGGCACCGCGCGGCTCGCGCGCGGGGTGGGGATATCGCTTCCGGTGCGCTCGGCTGCGCACGTACGGGTGACCTTCGATGTGCGCGAGCGGTTTCAGCGACTTGCATGCCTGCAGGACAGCAGCGGCGACTTCGGTGAGACCGGCATTTACGCCGCGGCGATGCCCGGCAACCGGCAGTACGCGGTGGGACTCAGTGAGACCCTCGGCCTGCGCGACGACGGCAGCTTCGTCGATCCGGCCCAGCTCGCCGCGCTGGCCGACCGGGCCGGTGACTACGTGCGCCGGGCTCTGCCGGGGCTGGATCCCGAGCCGGTGGACTACCGCCACTGCTGGGTGACCGACCTGCCCTGGAGTGAGGACGGAGTGGCGATCTGGGAGGCCGACGGCATCTACTTCATCGCCGGTCACAATCTGTTCAAGCAGGCCCCCGGGCTCGGCCAAGCGCTCGCGCAGGCAGCCCTCGGCGCGGAGCTGGCCGTCGAACTGCGTCCTGAGGCGACGCTCGGTCGACCGGTGCTCTCGGCGTGAGCAGACACGACCCCGAACATGGAAACTGGGGAACCTTTCATTCGGGATACGCGGAATGCCCGTACTCCCTTGCGGTAACGGTCGACCCAGAGCGTCGCGCGGGCGGGCGCTTCGGGGGCGGCCGTTCGTCGCAGTCACGTTCGGCCATGTGCCCAGCTCCTGATGTTTCTCCGGCCCGCCTGGCGGATACTCCCGCCGAATAGGCGGTTGTGCGCCCGTCGACAAGGTCGAGGCGATTATGGACTGGAACGAAGTCGTGCTGCCGAGCACGGCGTTGGTTGGGCTGATCGTCCGCGGAAGCGTCATGTACCTGGCCTTGGGCCTGCTGATTCGGGTCGTGGGTCAGCGAGAGTCGGGTGGCCTCGGGCTCACCGATATTCTCGTGGTCGTATTGGTCGCCGAGGCGGCGGGTGCGGGGCTCATCGGTGACGCCACTACGATCGCCGACGGTCTCGTCGTGGTGATCACCATGGTGTTCTGGAGCGTTGTGCTCGACGCGGTGGCATACCGCTGCCCGCGAGTTGCCGGGTTGATAAAGGCGCGGCCACGACCATTGATCTCAGACGGGCAGTTCAATCGCCGGCTGATGAGACGCGAGTTCATGACCGAGGACGATGTGCTGTCTCAGCTACGGTTGCACGGCATTTCGGACCCCACGGAGGTCGCGCGGACTTACCTGGAGCCCAATGGGATGATCAGTATCCTGCCCCGCGAAGGTGTGGACGTGTCTGATCCCCCCGAACGACCTGTCAGCTAGGCGGTGCTTGCTTCGGCGGGAGTCGTTCTCACTGCACGGTTCCCGCTGTGCCGGCGCCGATCTGGGGGCGCCGCCACAGTTCCCATGCGAGTCGCAGGACTCCGATCGCGGTAAGAACGGTCAGCGACAAGACGGCGGGGACAGAAACCGCCACCGGATACACCAGCAGCGCCGCGGCGGCGGCGAGGAGCCGATCGACTGTGAGCTGATGGTGGTCACGCCATCGGTAGGCCACCTCGGCGGCGTAGAACAGTGCCACCCCACCGGTGAGGGCTAGGGCGGCCAGCGGCGCCAGCGGCTCATCGATGTGTTCCACCGAAACCCGCGCCCCGAGGGCGAAGAAGACAATCCCCGCGACGAGCGGCAGATGCAGGTAGCTGTAGGCGTCGCGCGCCAACCGCGCCCGATCGACACCGGATGTCCGCTGCATACGTTCTTCGGCGCCGGGGGTCAGGCCGAAGTAGGTCCACCACAAGGTGGCCGAGATCAGCACCCCGAGAACCACCGCGCCGAGGACACCGGGATGGCGCAGGTTTTCGGTTGCCCCCGCTCCCAGCTCGACGATCGTCTCACCCAGCGCGATGATGATGACCAAACCGTGGCGCTCGATGAAATACGAAGGTACGACCCGAAGTCCGCTGATTCCCGCTATCAGGGGACTGCCGAAGTCGACCGCCGCCGCCACGACCCACAGCAACTCACGGTAGGGGGAGGCCACAAATGCGGCGGCAACGATCAGGGCCGGCCCGACGAGCAGCCCCGGCGCCAGTCGGCGGATCGCCGACGCCAATCCATCCTCGTCTCGCGACGACGAGTCGAGGAACATACCGGCGTTGATGAGGCGCACGGCGAGCAATGCGAGCCCGAAAACCAGGGCCCCGGTGGTGAACGCGGTCGGCAGTGCAATCGCCGCGATGAGCATCGCCGCCATCGCGACGATGATCAAAGTCCGCTGGATCACCCGCGCCGTTTCGAACGTGTTGGTCAGCCAGGCGTAGCACACCCACGCCCACCACACGGCGAGCAGAGCCAGCACACCCCGCCCGAATCCCTGCCAGGAGATGTCCTCGAGCATCAGGTGGGTGACCTGCGACATCGCGTACACGAACACGAGGTCGAAGAACAACTCCAGGTGGCCCACCGACCGCCCATTCTGATCGCGGCGGTTCCCGAAGTCGCGGGCCTCGTCCTGCAGACCGTCCTTCAGCCGCTGCCGTTGCCCGCCGAACTCGAAACGCTCGCAGTCGAACTCGTGAAGGCGTTCGGACCCGCGATCACCGAGACCGTGAAGGTGTTCACCGAGCAGCTACCCGCCGCCGCGCTGTCCCTGGTGGCGGCCGGCAAGTTCGCGCACCTGGCGGTACTGGCGGCCAACACGGTCTACACCGGAACGCTCACGCCCATCGCCCCGTTCGCGGTCGCGGTGATGAACGCGTTGCCGCTGCCGTTCGGCACCACGAGCGGCGTGATCAACGAGTTCCTCAAACTCGCCATCAACACACCGTTCGTCGCAGGCACCACCGTGCTTTCCCTGTTCGCCCAGGTCATCGACGACGGATTGTCGCCGGTGGCCGCCTTGACCGGCGTCATCGACGCGGTATCGGTCGCGGTCGCATCGGCGCTGGAGTCGATCGAGAAGATCGCGGGTGCCTTGGGCGGCGCCCTGCCTTTCAGTGCGCTCGCGGCGCCGCCCGATCAGCCCGAAGCCCGGGTGTCGGTCGCTGTCGACAACGCGGGCTCCGATTCGGCGTCCTCGTCGTTGCCCCCCGCCGCCCGAACGGTCACGTTGACCACGAATTCGGCGTCGCCCGAAGCTGATTCGATCGAGGCCCAACCGGATGGCGGCGAGCCGGAGGCCTCCGTGGACGGTGCGGTATCCGGCAACGGCGCAACGGATCTGACCGACGGCAACAAAGTCGAGCCCGCCGCGGCGGCCGAGACCGAGGGCGCAGCGGCCGACAGCGGCGACGACGAGAACGCCGAGGCTGGTGAGGTCACGGCGCCGGCCGGTGAGGTCTCGGCCCCCGACACCGAATCGACCGACGCCGGCGGCGAGGAAGATCCGTCGGGGGAGTAGACCCAGCCGTGGGGCGGATTGGCGCCCGCCAGAGCGAACCATTAATTTCCCTGGAGTGATGTCCTCAGCTGCACGTGCAGTCGCGCGGTGGACCGCGCCCGTTGTCGCCCTGGCCGCCGTCGCCGCGCTGGGCGTGGCCGCCGACCCGACTCCGGCCGGGCCGGCTCCGGCCGTGCGCCTGACCAGTGAGGCCAACCCGTTCGCCGGCAAGCCGTTCTATGTCAACCCGGCGTCGAAGGCGATGCGCGCCGCGCAGGCCGCGAACCCGCCCAGCCCGGAACTGACCGCGGTCGCCAACACACCGCAGGCCTACTGGCTGGTCCCTGGCTCGTCGGCATCGACGGTCGCCAAGTACGCCGGCGACGCGCAGGCCGCGGGCGCGATACCGGTCTTCGCCATCTACGGGATCCCGCACCGCGACTGCGGCAGCTTCGCCGCCGGCGGTCACGGATCCGGCGAGGCCTACCGCCAGTGGATCGACGGCATCGCCGCCGATATCGGCCCGGTCCCCGCCGCCGTCATCCTCGAGCCCGATGCGCTCGCCATGGCGGACTGCCTGTCGGGAGATCAGCGTCAAGAGCGGTTCGATCTGATCCGCTACGCCGTGGACTCGCTGAGCCGCAATCCGGCCACCGCGGTGTACGTCGACGCCGGTCACCTCAAGTGGCACAGCCCCGAGGAGATGGCGGCCCGGCTCGGTCAGGCCGGCGTCGAGCGCGCCCGCGGCTTCAGTCTCAACGTCGCGAACTTCTTCACCACCGAGGACGAGATCGGTTACGGCGAAGCCATTTCCGGCTTGACAGGCGGCAAGAACTACGTGATCGACACGTCGCGCAACGGCGCCGGACCCGCGGAAGGTGAGCTCTACTGGTGCAACCCGAGCGGCCGCGCGCTGGGCGTCCCGCCCACCTCGGTGACCGCGGGCCCGCACGCCGACGCCTACCTGTGGATCAAGCGTCCCGGCGAATCCGACGGCACCTGCGGCAAGGGTGATCCGCCCGCGGGTGACTTCGTCAACCAGTACGTGGTCGAGCTGGCGCGCAACGCCGGGTACTAGGACTCGTCCTCGTCGTCGGCCTCGGTCGGCAGGGCCTCGGCGCCGGGCGTCGCCGGCGTGGTCAGCACTTCCTCGGTCTCGTCTGGACGTTCATCAGGCGACATCGGTCATCCTCCGTGTGGTTCGAGGGTCAGCGCACGCGACAGTCGTGGACGGATCTGTAACGGCGCCCACGTCTCGTACCCAGCTCACCGAGGTTTCAAGCAGACCGTCGTTTGAGCGTCGCCGTCGGCGGAAATGAACCAGGCATGCTCAGACCGACAGCCGCCGGTTCGGTTCTGGTGCTCGGCGTCCTGGCGCTGACCGGATGCGCCGCAGTCGAGAACCAGAACGCGAACAGTTCCGACGCCACGAGCACGCAGAGCCCGGTGACGGCGCCGCGCACCGAACCGCTCACCGCCGCGCCCAATCCGCCGCCGTCGACCGAGCAGATCCCGCCGACGGGTGACGTGTCGCTGGCGATCGAAGACAGGGGGGACCTCGGCGAGATCATCGTCGACAGCAGCGGGCGCACCGTCTACGCGTTCTCCAAGGACCCGGCCAACGAGCCCACCTGTTACGGCGACTGCGCCGCGACCTGGATGCCGCTGCTGTCCGACAGCGATCCCGCGGGCGGTATCGGAATCGACGCCGCCGCAGCCAAGACCACCGCCCGGCGCGACGGCGGGAGCCAGGTGACCTACCGGGGCATTCCGCTGTACCGCTACGCAGGGGACACGTTGGACATCGACGCCAACGGCCAGGGCCTCGACATGTTCGGCGGCGAATGGCGGGTCCTGACCAAGGCGGGCCGACCGCTGGGCTGAGGAATAGCCCCCGCTGCGCACACGTTGACTGCGCCGAAACACCACGGTGAGGTAGGGACATGGAATTCGGGATCTCGACGTTCGTCAACGACGACACCATCGACACGGTTTCGCTGGCGAAGGCGATCGAGGAGCGCGGCTTCCACGCGCTGACGATCGCCGAGCACACCCACATCCCGGCCAGTCGGGAATCGGCTTATCCGATGGGCGGTGAACTGCCCAGCATCTACTACCGCACGTTGGACCCGTTCGTCACGTTGGCCGCCGCCGCGGCGGTCACGTCGCGCATCGAGCTGATCACCGGGATCGCGCTGCTCATCCAGCGCGACCCGATCATCACGGCCAAGGAGGCGGCCAGCATCGACCTCCTCTCCGGCGGCCGCTTCGTGTTCGGTGTCGGCGCGGGCTGGAACATCGAGGAGTTGCGGCATCACGGCACCGACCCGAAGACCCGCGGCGCGCTGCTCGACGAACGCATCGAAGCCATCCAGGCGCTGTGGACCGACGAACCCGCGGAGTACCACGGCCGGTTCGTCGATTTCGATCCGTCCTATCTGCGGCCGAAGCCCGTGCAGAAGCCGCACCCGCCCATCCTGATCGGCGGTGACTCCGACGCGACGGTCAAGCGGGTGATCCGGCACCGGGCGGGCTGGATGTCGAACCCGCTGCCGGTGGAGCGGCTGACCAAACGTATCGAGCAGATGCGCGCCGGCGCGGAGCACGACGTCCCGTTGACCACCTTCGGCACCCCGGCGAACCCGTCGTACTGGGACAGCCTGCAGACGCTGGGCTACCGGCAGGCCAACTTGTTGCTGCCGACCAAACCGCTCGACGAATCTCTGCGGATACTCGACGATTTCGCCGACAAGGTCGAAAAGTACCGTCGCTGAAGGACTTATGCGCCCGTCTCGTGGCCGCGCTTGATATCGGCGATGACCGTCGAGTTGTGGAACTCGAGCGCGTGCTGAGCCGCGGGTAGATCACCCCGCTCGGCGGCCCGCAGGATGTCGGCGTGCCAACTTTCCATATCGGGATGGTCGGGATGGTGAAAAACCAGCGCTCGCAGGCACATTCGTGTCTCGACGACGACTGTGTCGAACGCCTGGATGAGCCGTCGGCTGCCGGTGGCATGCACGAGCTCGCGGTGAAACGCCATGTCGTTCTCGTCGGCGTTGTCCCAGTCCTGGATCGCGAGGTTCTCCCGGTACTGCCGGAGGATGTCCCACAGCTTGGCGAACACCTGCGGGTCGGGGTTCTGCACGAGGTACTTGAGCGCCGCGAGCTCCACCGCCTCACGCAGCCGGTAGATGTCCTCCACGTCGGCGGTCGACAACACCGGCACGAAGACCCCGCGGTTGCGTTCGGAGACCAGCAGACCCTGCTCGGTGAGTCGCTTGAGTGCCTCCCGCACGGGTCCCCGGCCGACGTGGAACGCGCCCGCGGCGTTCCGCGAGACGGTGCTGCGCGACCCGAGGGTGCGGAAGGTGTCGTTCACGGGTTCCACGCCGGTCGGTCGGACCCTGCTGAACCTGGCCTCGCACAACGTGTTACGAACCTCGATGGAACTCGGCGGCAACGCACCGCTGCTGGTCTTCGACGACGCAGACCTCGAGCGGGCGGTCACCGGAACGTTCAACGCCAAGATGCGCAACGGCGGACAGTCCTGCATCGCCGCGAACCGCATCCTCGTGCAGGACGGCATCCACGACGCGTTCGTCGAAGGGTTGGTCGAGGCGATGGCGGCGGTCGTCGTGGGCAGCGGGTTCGCCCCACAGGTGGGGCTCGGACCGCTGATCGACGACCGGGCGGTCGCGTCGATGGAGCGGCTGGTCGCCGACGCGTGCGACCGGGGCGCCTCGGTGCGGACAGGAGGATCGAGGCTGCCGTCGGAAGGGCACTTCTTCGAGCCGACGGTGCTGTCGGAGGTCAGCCCCCGATTCGCTGGCCGCCACCACCGAGATCTTCGGGCCGATCGCCGCGGTGCAGCGGTTCCGCACCGAGGAGGAGGCGATCACCCGGGCCAACGCCACCGAATTCGGTTTGGCCGGTTACGTGTTCACCGAGAGCCTGGATCGGGCGTTCAACGTCGCCGACCGCCTCGAGACCGGGCTGGTGGGAATCAACCAGGGGGTGCCGTCCAACGCCGCGGCGCCGTTCGGTGGCACCAAGCAGTCCGGCATCGGCCGCGAAGGCAGCAGCGAGGGACTCGACGAATACCAGGAGGTGCGGTTCTACAACATCGCCCGCCGCAGCACCGCCTGACGCACCTTCTATGGTGACGGGTATGAGCGACGACGCTGACGCCGAACGGGTCGCCGGGCTGGCGCGTGAAGTCGTCACCGGGCATGACCCCAAGACGGTGCCGATCCCTGACTTCCTTGGGGCCTGTTACGACGCGGGCCTGTCCTGGGTGCACTTCCCCGAAGGACTCGGCGGGCTCGGCGTCTCCCGCGGGCTGCAGGCGGTCGCCGACCGCATCCTGCAGGGCGCGGGCGGACCGGTCCCGCTCGGGCTGAACCCGATGGGCTACGGAATGGCCGCGCCGACCATCCGCGAACACGCGCAGACCGAGGACGTGAAACGGCAGTGGCTGCGGCCCCTGGCCACCACCGAAGACCTGTGGTGCCAGTTGTTCTCCGAGCCCGGCGCCGGATCCGACCTCGCCGGACTGGCCACCTCGGCGGTGCGCGACGGGGACGAGTGGGTGATCAACGGCCAGAAGGTGTGGACCAGCCTCGCGCATCGCGCCCGTTGGGGCCTGCTGCTGGCGCGGACCAATCCCGACGTGCCCAAGCACAAGGGGCTCACGTACTTCGTGATCGACATGCACGGCCCAGGCGTCGAGACCCGGCCGCTGCGGCAGATGACCGGTCAGGCCGAGTTCAACGAGGTGTACTTCACCGACGCCCGCATCCCCGACAAGCACCGCCTCGGTGACGTCGGCAACGGCTGGAACGTCGCGATGACCACGCTGATGAACGAGCGAACCGCGCTCGGCGGCAGCGGAAGTCGCCGCGGTGCGGGCACGATCGCCGACGCCACCGGCTTGTGGACGTCACGGCCCGAACGCCGGACCACGGTCCTGCGCGACCGGCTGACCCAGCTGTGGCTGCGTTCGGAGGCGCAGCGGCTCACCTCGGAGCGGTCCCGCGCGGCGGCCACCGTCGGCGGACCCGGCCCCGAAGGCTCGATCGGCAAGCTGGTCGGCGCCGAACTCAACCAGGACATCTACCAGTGGTGCATGGATTTTCTTGGGCCAGAAGGCCTTCTGTACCACGGGTACCAGCAGGGCCGGGGTACCGGTGACGGAGACTGGCAGGGCCCGATCCAGCAGCGGTTCCTGCGCAGCCGCGCCAACACCATCGAGGGCGGCACCTCCGAGGTGATGCGCAACATCCTCGGCGAACGGATCCTCGGGCTGCCCGGCGATCTGCGGGCCGATTCGGGTATGCCGTGGAAGGAGATCCCGCGTGGCTGAGGAGCTTGCGGATCAGCCCGACAATGTGGCTGACCAGTATGAGTACAGGTTCACCGACGAGCAGGCCCAATTGCGTGACGCGGTACGCAAATTCAGCGCCGAGCACTTCTCCGAGGAGAAGGTCCGCGAGCTCATGGAGTCCGACCCGCCGTTCGACGCGAAGGTGTGGTCCCGGCTCGGCGGCGAGCTCGGAGTGCTCGGTCTGTCGGTGCCCGAAGCCGACGGCGGTGTCGGCGGCACACTGATCGACCAGGCGGTCGCCATCGAGGAACTCGGCGCGCGGCTGGCGTGCGGGCCGCTGTTCGGCACGGTGTATCTGGCGATCCCGGCGCTCGTCGCCGCCCCGGCGGGTGCAGTTCGCGACGAACTCCTCGCCGACCTCGTCGAGGGTCGACGCACGGCGGCGGTCGCGGCGCAGGACCGGGCCGCGGCCTTCGACGCCGACGCGGTCACCGTCACCGCGGCGGGGGAGACGTTGTCGGGCACGGTCGACCGCGTGGTCGATGGCGGTATCGCCGACGTCCTGCTGGTCGCGGCGCGCGGCTCCGACGGCATCGGCCTGTATGCGGTCGAGGCCGACAACGCCGGGGTGCAGCGCACACCGTTGGCCACCCTCGATCTCACCCGCTCTCAGGCGGACGTCACGTTCGCCGACGCGCCCGCGCGGCTGATCGCCGGCGCCGACGAGGCGCCGCGGGTGGTCGAGCATGCGTTCCAGGTCGGCGCGGCGCTGCTGGCCGTCGAACAGGTCGGCGCCGCCCAGCATCTGCTCGATCTGTCCGTCGAGTACGCGAAGTCCCGGTTGCAGTTCGGCAGGCCGATCGGGTCCTTCCAGGCGGTCAAGCACCGCCTCGCGAATCTGCTGGTGGATGTCGAACATGCCAGATCGACTGCGTATCACGCGGTGTGGGCATTGGCGAACGGCTCGGACGATCCCGCGCTGGCGACCAGCATCGCTCAGGCGGTGTGCTCGGCGGCGCTCACCCATGTCGCCACCGACACCATCCAGGTGCACGGTGGCATCGGCTTCACGTGGGAGCACCAGGCGCACCTCTACTACAAGCGCGCCACGACCGACGCGGTGCTGCTGGGCAGCGCCGAGCAGCACCGGGACCGGGTGGCGGCGATGGTGCTGGACGCCGCCGCCGAGGATCGCGTGCCACGGGTCGCCGACGGCCGCACCGCCTGACCGTCTCCTTTTAGTGAAGGATGCTTCACTGTATGGTGGCGGGGTCCCCTAGTTCACCTTGGAGGCCGCGTGGACGTCGTCACCGATCGAACCGCCGGAATCGACGGTGCGGTGCGGACGGGCCGGGCGCTCGCCGAAGCCGCAGCAGCGGTGCTGCCGCTGCGCTGGGTGCGGGCGGACTTCCCGCTCACCGCCGCGGACGTCGACCCCGGCTTTCTCACCCGTGCGCTGCGCGACGTCGCCGGAGGGGCCACCGTGGTCGCCGCGCGGCCGGTGGGCGGTACCAGCGGCACGACCGATCGCGTTCGGCTCGACCTCAGCTGGGACCGCGACAGCGGCGACCTGCCACGGCACGTGTTCATCAAGAGCACCCCCACGAGCGCCAAGAACCGCACGATGGTCGCGGCGCTGGCGCTGGCCCGCAACGAGGCGCTGTTCTATCGGCACGCCCGGTCCGCGCTCAGCGAGCGGAGCGCTCCGCGTTGCTTCTCGGCGCACGCGGGCATGGGTGCGCGGCACCTGCTCGTGTTGGAGGACCTCACGGACCGCGGCGGGGAGCCCAAGGCGCTGTGCGACGACGTCGACGCCGGTTACGCCAGGGCGATGATGGTCACCCTGGGCGAACTGCACGCGACGTTCTGGGACTCACCGCGGCTGCGCGGTGACCTCGATTTCGTCCGCCCGGAGCGGGAACGGCCGGGTTTTCCGTTGCTGCTGCGGCAGTTTCGGCAGGTGCGCTCGAAGCTGCTCAAATCGGCCGAGTACGAGCTGCCGCGTGAGGTGCGCGAGATGGCCGCGTTCGTCAACGCCAACGACTGGGCGCTGCACGCGAACTGGGATAAGGGCCCGCAGACCGTCATCCACGGTGACACCCATCTGGGCAACACGTTCGGGCTCGGTGACGGAGGCGTCGGCCTGCTGGACTGGCAGGTGCTGTACCGGGCGCCGGGTATGCGCGATGTCGCCTACTTCCTCGTGACCTCGGTGCCCGTGGAGGTGCGCCGGGCGCACACCGACGAACTGCTGCAGACCTACCTCGAGACGCTCGCGCGCAACGGCGTTCCCGCCGTGCCGACACGTGATCAAGCCTGGGATGCGCTGTGCCTGTTCGCCTTCGACGCGTGGGACTCCGCGGCGATAACGCTGGTGTGGCCGGGTCTGCAGGCCCCGGAGAACGTCGCCAAGAGTGTGGAACGGGCGAACGCGGCGATCGTGGACCTCGACGTCATGCCGGTGCTTCGCCGAAGCATCTGAAAAGAAAGCGACCCGCTGAGGAGAAATCTGGTGAGTGTGGATCGGACGCGAGCGCGTCGAGTGGTCGGCTGGGCCCGCGTCGGCCTGGGCGCGGTGCTGTTCGCGACGCCCCGCGTCGCGGCCCGCGCCTGGCTCGGCCCCGACGGCGACAACGCCGGGGTCGGGTTGCTGTTCCGCAGCATCGGGGCGCGCGACGTCGCGCTGGGCGCGGGGCTGCTGGCTGCGCCGTCCGGTGACACGTCATGGTCACGCGCGGGGGTCGTCGCCGACCTTGGCGACGTCGCGGGCTCGCTCGTCGCGCTCGGCCCCGTGCCCGCCCGGCGCCTGCTGCCGGGCACGCTGCTCGCGGTCGCATTCGTCGCCGCGGGCGTCTGGCTCGAATCGGAGCGCTGAACGCCCGCGGCCGTGATCGGCCAAATATGAGGTGATCACCTCACGCGCGCGGCCGTTTGCTGCGCGAAGCTGTGAATGTTCTTGGGATCGGTAGCCGTCGGGCAGCCCTGTACTGGGCCTACCGACGCGACGCCGGTCGCGGGTGACGAGAAGGAACATTCATGAGAACAGCTTCGAAGGCCTCGAGGATCTTCGCCGGGGCGCTGATATCGCTGGGCGTCGCGGCCTTCGGTGCCGGCGTCGCCCCGGGTGTCGCTGCGGCGCAGACTCCGCCCGGCGGCCCGTTCACCTGGTGTCCCGGCGATCCGCCGGTGGAAACGGGAAACAAGAAGTTCAATCCCGTGCGCTGGGACGAGAGCATCTGCCACGAGTACTGGTTCGTCTACCACGGCCAGGGCAACGTCGCGCAGAACATCTGGGACGGACCCAACCCGCCGGGACCCCCGCCGGGGCAGGGTTTCCGCCCGCCGCCACCGATCCCGCCGGGCTGGTGCTGGGGCCTGTTCCTGCCGTCGCCGTGCCCGCCCGGTGTGCAGGGACCGGTGCCTCATTAGGAACACCGAACACGTCAGACGAGGGGTGCGTGTTCGGCCGACAGAAGGGGACAACCCATGTTGAGCCAATACCTGAAGGTGCAGTCGTTCGCATTGCTGTGCGGCGCAGTAGGACCGCTGTTCATGATCCTGTACTTCGCGTCCGGGCGTGACCCGTTCCTGGTGTGGTTCTTCTGGTCCGGGCTCGCCGTCACCGCGCTCACCGTGGTGTATTCGGTCACGGTCGTCATGAAGGGCCAACGCACAGCCACCCGGATCGCCGGCCTCGAGAAGACCGGCGTGCTGGCCCTGGCCGAGGTCACCGGCATCGAGGAGACCGGCACCTACATCAACGAGCGGCCGCTGCTCAAACTCGAGCTCAACTTCTCGGGCCCCGGCCTCGAGCCGTTCGTCAGCCGGACGCGGGTGACCGCCTCTCCCGTGCAGCTGCAGATGATCACCAACCGCAACCTGGCCGCGCTGGTCGATCCGGCGACCAAGAAGTTCGATATCGATTGGCAGCGAAGCGCTCTGCTCACCGGTGTGATGCCCGCGGAGTTCACCCTCCTCGACGACGACCGCACCTTCGACCTCAGCGGTCACATCGAGCCGCTGATGGACGTGTTGCGCATCCTGATGTCGCACGGCATCGCGCTGACCGACGAGGGCGCCTTACGGGCGAACCCGGCTGCCAGGCAACAGATCCGGGATCACATCAAGCGCGTGGCCGTGCAGTATCCGTCGGTTGTGCGCGGCGCTCAGCCCGAGCCGGCACGCACCGCGGCGGTGTCGACGGCCCAACGGCTGCACGAACTCGAGGCGCTGCGGTCCGCAGGAGACGTCAGCGAGGAGGAGTACGCGGCGAAGCGCGAGCGCATCATCGCCGACCTGTGACGGCAGCCCGTCACTTGCCGAAGCCGGCCTTGCGCAGAGCGTCGGCCATCGACCCCGCCGGCGGAGTGGACCGGCGACCGGAGTCCTTGTCCCGACGCGGTTTCCGTGGTGGTGTTCCGCGTTCTGGGCGCTTGGCCTTGTCGCGCTGCGGCGTGTCGTTCAGGCGCAGGCTCAACCCGATGCGCTGGCGGTCGACGTCGACGTCGACCACCTTGACGCGCACCACCTGCCCGGAGCGCACCACCTCGTGCGGGTCGGAGACGAACCGGTCGGCCATCGCCGAGACGTGCACGAGGCCGTCCTGGTGCACGCCGACGTCGACGAAGGCGCCGAACGCGGCGACGTTGGTGACCACGCCCTCGAGCACCATACCCACCTTCAGGTCGGCGATCTTCTCGACACCGGCGGCGAAGGTGGCCGTGGTGAACGCGGGCCGCGGGTCACGCCCGGGCTTCTCGAGTTCGGCGAGGATGTCGGTGACGGTCGGAACGCCGAACCGGTCGTCGGCGAACTCGCCGGGCTTCAGTGACCGCAGTGCGCGTTCGTTGCCGATCAACTCAGCCAGCGTGATCCCGGAGCGGTCCAAGATGCGGCGCACCACGGGATAGGCCTCCGGGTGCACCCCGGAGGCGTCGATCGGATCGTCACCGCCGCGGATCCGCAGGAACCCGGCGCACTGCTCGAATGCTTTGGCGCCCAACCGCGGAACCTCGAGCAGCGCCTTGCGGTTGCGGAACGGCCCGGTCTTGTCGCGGTATGCCACGATCGCCTCGGCCAGGGTCTCCGACACGCCGGACACGCGGGCGAGCAGTGGCACCGAGGCGGTGTTGAGGTCGACTCCGACGGCGTTCACCGCGTCCTCGACCACCGCATCGAGGCTGCGGGCCAGCGTCCCCGGCGTCACGTCGTGCTGGTACTGACCGACCCCGATCGACTTCGGCTCGATCTTGACCAGCTCGGCCAGCGGATCCTGCAGCCGGCGCGCGATCGACACCGCCCCGCGCAGGGTCACGTCCAGCGTCGGCAACTCGCGCGCGGCGTATGCGGATGCGGAGTAGACCGAGGCGCCCGCCTCGCTGACCATCGCCTTGGCCGGCGCCTCGGCGCCGGCGGCCCGGATGTCGGCGATCAGCTCCGCGGCCAGCGCGTCGGTCTCGCGGGACGCCGTGCCGTTGCCGACGGCGATCAACTCCACACCGTGGCGGGCCACCAGCGCCGCCAGCACCGACTTCGCCGAATCCCATTGGCGCTGCGGCTGATGCGGGTAGATCGTGGCGGTGTCGACGACCTTGCCGGTGCCGTCGACGACGGCCACCTTCACCCCGGTCCGGAAGCCCGGGTCCAGGCCGAGGGTGGTGCGGTTGCCTGCGGGCGCGGCGAGCAACAGGTCCTTGAGGTTTCTGGCGAAGACCGCGACAGCCTCCTCCTCGGCGCGCTTGCGTAGCCGGACCCGCGCGTCGACCCGCGCCGAGATCATCAGCTTGGTGCGCCACGCCCACTCGACGGTGCCGACCAGCCACTTCGTCGCCGCGGACGCCGCGGCCATGTCCACCCCGAGCGTCGCGGCGATCATCGCGTGGTAGCCGGCGTCGTCGCCGCCGTCGAACGTCAGCGCCAGCACCTCCTCCTTCTCGCCGCGCATGACCGCGAGCACCCGGTGCGACGGCATCGCGTCCAACGGCTCGCTGAACTCGAAGTAGTCCCGGAACTTCTGTGCGGCAGGGCTTTTCGCCACCTCGTCGTTCCAGGGTGCGGTGCGCAGCGAACCGTTGCTCCAGAACTTCTCGCGGACGGCGCCGACCAGCTCGGCATCCTCGGCCACCCGCTCGGTCAGGATGTGCCGGGCGCCGTCGAGCGCGGCCTCCGGGCTGGCCACCTCACCGCCGACGAACTCCGCGGCGACGTCCTGCGGCACCGGTGTGGGATCGGCGAGCAGCCGGTCGGCCAGCGGCTCCAGCCCGGCCTCGCGGGCGATCTGCGCCTTGGTGCGGCGCTTCGGCTTGTAGGGCAGGTAGATGTCCTCGACCCGCGACTTCGTGTCGGCCGCCAGCAGCGCGGCCCGCAACTCGTCGGTGAGCTTGCCCTGCTCCTCGATCGAGGCGAGGACCGCGGCCCGCCGCGCATCGAGCTCGCGCAGGTACTGCAGCCGCTCCTCGAGGGTGCGCAGCTGACCGTCGTCGAGGCTGCCGGTGGCCTCCTTGCGGTAGCGCGCGATGAACGGCACCGTCGACCCCTCGTCGAGCAACCGCACCGCGGCCGCGACCTGGGACTCGCCGACCTCCAATTCCTCAGCGAGGCGGGCATTTACGGACTTCACGGTCAAGCTCTCGGGCACGCGGCGACTCTACAGGGCACCACCGTCAACGGCGCAGCGGGACCGCGGCCTCGAACGCCGCCGCCTTGCCGTCGGACTGCCAGCGCAGCCAGGCCTCCCAGCGCCGGAGGTTGGCCCGCTGCCAGCGCTCGTCGACCGTGGCCGACATCCGGCGCGCCAGTTCCAGCGCGAGGATCACCGGGGACCGCGCCAGCAGCAGGACAATCCCCGGGACCGCCGAGGGCAGCCGGTAGCGCCTGCGGTTCCACGGCAGCATGTACAGGCCCAGATAGCCGGCCTGCACGCGGTAGTGGTACTCCGCGCGCAGCCGGGCGAGGCCGCGGTGCTGGACGGCGGGTTCGAAGGCGGGCACGAACGACTCCACCAGTTCGGTGCCGCTGCCGCCGCTGTCGTAGCTGCGAGCGGCATCGGCCATGAACAGGATGCGCCAGGCATCGGCGACGGTCTCGGGGAAGTAGCCGTCGCAGCGCACGCCGACCAGGTATCCGCAGTAGCGGTTGAAGTGCAGTACCGCGCGCATCTCCTGCGGTGAGGTCAGGTGCCCCAGCGGGTACAGCCCCAGCGCCGGGGCGACGCTTCCGCCGAGCAGGGTCAACAGCATCGCCGACTGGCTGATCGGCAACCCCCATCGTTCGGCGTCCCACTCCGGGTGCTGCTTGACCCGGTCGCGCACGCTGACGTGCATGATCCGCACGTGCAGCGAGATGTTGCGCCCGAGCGAGCCGGGCGTGAGGATCGCCCCGGGCCGGCATACCTCGATCCACCAGCGCGACGTCTCCAGGTAGCGGTGCAGGGCGCGCTGCCCGGCGTAGCCGCCCGACAGCGACAGCGGTACGGCGAGCCAGCCTTCGGTGTAGGTGTCGTTGGTGCCGGCGTTGCCCAGCGCGCCGAGCGCGTAGGCCCAGCGCCGCCACACCGCCGCGCCCTGCTCGACGAGGTCGGGATCGACCCAGTCGGGCAGCTGCTCGAACTCCTCGAACAGCGCGCGCATCGACTCGGGCGCCTCGGGTACGGCGTCGATACCGTCGCGCTGCGCGCGCTCGACCAGCTCGCGGGCTTTCCTGGCGCCGAGCTCACCGTGGTAGGTCTCGGCGACGAACCGCTCCGCGACCGGATCTCCCGCGGTGAGGCCGGCGATGAAGGCTTGCGCGACGTCGTCGGAGGGCAGCGGGTCGACGCCGGTGACGCGGTGCACCGCCGTGCGCAGCCGGGCCCGGCGGCGGCTCAGCTGCGGGTACCGGAAGGCGGTCGGCGCGGACATGTCTTCAGTGTGGCCGCCGAGCGCGGTCCGTACGCTGGGAGTCGTGTTCTTCTTTCTGTTCGGCTACGGCGCCAAGCAGAAGTATCTCGGCGCCGGTCAGGTCCGGACCTGCCCGCGCTGCCACAACACCACGCAGTGGAACCGGATGCGCGAGTTCAAACAGTTCACGCTGTTCTTCGTTCCGGTTGCGCGGTGGCAGCGCCGCGAATTCGAGGTGTGTGGGATCTGCGGGACCGCAGTCCCAGCATGAGTTGCAACAGCGCCAGGAGCGCGGCGCCGGCCAGTGAGGCCGTCAGCACCGATGTCGTCTCGCTGAGCCGCACGGCGATCCCGACCAGGGCCCAGATGATGACCAGAGCGTAGGCAATGTCGTTGTGGCGCAGGCTCATCGCGACGCCGAGCGCGGTCGCGACCGCCACCATGATGACGCCCCACGTCGGCTCGGATAGGCCGAACCCCGACCAGCCGGCGTTGTCGAGAGTGATCGTCGCGTTGGCGATGGTGGCCACCGAGATCCAGCCCAGATACACCCGGAACGGGATGTGCACCGCCCAGCGTTCCAGCGTCGAAGTCGGCGGGTGCGCCGCCTGCAGCCGGTAGATGACGATCAGCGCGGCCAGCAGTACGAGCATCAACAACATGCTCAGCGGGAACTGGTTGTGGTGCCAGGCGAACAGCCAGCAGCAGTTGGCCAGCGCGGTCACCAGGTACCAGGGGGCGATCGCACGCGCTGTGCCGCTGTCCGCCCAGCCCTTCGTCGCCGCGACGGCGAGGTAGCCGCTGTAGGCGATCAACCCGAGGTAGATGAGGCTCCAGATGGAGAACACGTAGCCGGCCGGGACGAAGTACACCTCGAAGCGGCGGGTGACGTCGCCGGTGGTCTGGCCGTTGATCGGTAGCCCGTTGGCCAGGTAGTTGACCACCAGCGTCGCCGCCGTCGCGACCGCGGCCGCGATCGGCCACAGCAGTGACGTTCGGCGGTCGACGGTGCTGACCATGGGCTCTCCTTCGCGTACGGGGTACCGCGAGCATGCCCATCGACGGCGGTTTCGAACCTCGGCCGGCTCCGGCTAGGCGAGCGCCGCGAGCGCGGTCGCCGGGTCGTAGCCGCCGAACCCGCCCAGTTCGCCGCGACGCAGCCGATTGACCCAGCCCGGGTCGGCGAGCAGCGCGCGTCCGATCGCCACGATGTCGAACTCGTCGGCGTCGAACTGCTCGACCAGGTGGTCCACCGGGGCGGGCGCGATCACCTGCCCCTTCTTCTCGCTGCGGAACTGCGTCTCCAGTCCGACCGAACCGACCGTGATCACCGGCAGCCCGGTCACCTTCTTGGTCCACCCGGCCAGGCTCAGCTCGCCGTGCTCGGGGAACGCGGGCACGTAGTGCCTGCGGGTCGAGGGATGCAGGACGTCGACGCCGGCGTCGGCCAGCGGGGCCAGCAATTCCTGCAACTGGGCCGGGTCCTCGGCGATGGTGGCGGTGTAGTCGGTGCCCTTCCACTGCGAGAACCGGAAGATGATCGGGTAGTCCGGGCCGACCGCGGCGCGGACGGCGGCCACCACCTCGGCGGGGAACCGGGTCCGCGCGGCCAGGGAGCCCCCGTAGCCGTCGGTCCGCAGGTTGGTGCGCTCCCAGAAGAACTCGTCGAGCAGGTACCCGTGTGCACCGTGCAATTCGACCGCGTCGAACCCGACTTCCTGTGCGGTGCGGGCGGTTTCGGCGTACAACGCGACGATCCGCGGAAGTTCGTCGGTGTCCAGCGCGCGTCCCTTCAGCTTACCGAGCCCGTCGACGCCGGAGGGGCTGACTGTGAGGACACCGTCGGAGTCGGCGCGCTCGGCGCCCTGATGCCACAGCTGCGCGGCGATCCGGCCGCCCTCATGGTGCACACCGTCGACGACGCGCCGCCAGCCGGCGAGCACCTCGTCACCGGCGAGTGTCGGGATGCTGAACGGGTAGCCGGCCGCCGGATCAGGTAGCCGGACCCCCTCGGTGATGATCAGGCCCACCCCGCCGGCGGCCCGGCGCCGGTAGTACTCGGCCACGTCAGCACCCGGAACCCCGTTCGGCGAGGCCTGACGGGTCATCGGCGCCATCGCGAACCGGTTGGGCACCGTCAGGGAGCGGACCGTGAAGGGTCGGAACAGGTCGTCGATCGCCATGAAGGGATTCAACGCGACGCCGTCGTGGCTGATTCCATCGCCGGCCCTCTTCGCCGAGCGTGGACTTGTGCTACGCAATATCGCGGGCGGGGTGACGCAAGGCCACACTCGGCGCATAGAAAAAGAGGAAGCATCAGCGGTCGACGAGCATGGCCTCGAACGCCACCCGGTCCCCGCGGTACAGGGCGCGGACGAGTTCGATCGGCTCGTCGGCCGTGTCGACCGTGCGCCGGTTGAGTAACAGCACCGGCATCGCGGTGGTGGTGCCGAGCAGCTCGGCTTCGCGGGGGGACGGCAGCGCGGTCTCGATCCGCTCGAGTGCCGCACCGAACACGACGCCCGACGACCGGATGGCCGCATACAACGACGTCGCGGGATCGAATTGCTCTCGCAGCCAACCGAACCGGGACGCCGCGAGGTAGGTGCTCTCCAACCCGATGCGCTCGTCGTCGGCAAGCAGCACCCGTTCGAGCCGCATCACCGCGGCGCCGCGCCGGAGCCCGAGCGCGCGGGCGGTGTCGGCGTCGGCGCGCAGGTCTTCCCAGCCGACCAGTTGCCGGCCGGGAACGCGACCCATGCGTTCGGCGCCCTCGGTGTAGGACCGCAGCGACAGTGGTTGCACGAGTTTTGGCCGCGACACGACGGTCCCTCGGCCGCGGCGTTCGATGCGACCGGCGACCAGCAGCTCATGCAGAGCTTGGCGCACCGTTTCGCGCGCCACGTCGAAGCGGGCCGCCAACTCGCGTTCGGCGGGAACCGGATCGCCGACGTCGAGTTCGGCGAGCAAGGCGTCCAGCTCCGTGCGGACACGATGCACCTTCGGCGTGCGTATCGCGCGGGTCATCGCCGACCACCCTCGGCAAGCCGCTCGGCGATCGCGATGAGCACCCCGAGTTCGACGCCCGCCGCACCGGGTTGCTTGGCCGCATCGTCATAGGCCCTGAGCCGCAGGGCGTCCGGCCACCACGGATGCCCGGCGAACTCGACGTCAGCCGCGGCTCCGCCCTGGTTGACCAGCGACGCCACCGACACCGCGGACAGGGTCTCGCCGTATCCCGGCCGCGTCGCGACCAGGAAGCGCTTGGCCGCCACATGTGCGCCGGCCAGCCATCCCACCCGGGCGCCGAATCGCGGGGTCAACCAGTCCCGGGCGATCGCGTCGTGGGCGCGCGAGCCGTCCGCCAGCAGCGGACTGTGTCCAATGTCGTGCAGGGCCGCGGCCAGGACGAGTTCGTCGTCGGCGCCGTCAGCCAATGCTATTGCCGCACACTGACATGCGTGGTCGAACTCGTCGACGACGTCCTCGTCCCACACACCGCGCAGAGACTCGAGAACCGCAACCATCTCGCCAGCCGTCACGCGCCGAACGTACCAGAAATTGGTCTATACCAATCGTTCACCTGGCGTTCGCGTCGCTGTCCCCGTCCCGTCGCCGCGGCGTCGCGCGACCGCGTCAGAGTCCGGCCGTGCGGATCATCATCATCGGTGGCGGAATCCTGGGCACGGCGCACGCTTTCGAGGCGGTACGCCGAGGCCACCAGGTGATCCACCTCGAACGCGAGACCGAAGCCCGGGGCGCCACCGTGCGCAACTTCGGCCTCGTCTGGGTGTCGGGACGGTCCTCGGGTGAACTCGAGATCACGCTGCGGGCGCGACAACTCTGGGAGGAGATCGGTGCGGCGGTGCCCGGCGTGGGCTTCCGGGCCAACGGATCTCTGACGCTGCTGCGGACCCCGGCCGAACTGGCGGTTGCCGAGGAGGTCGTCGGGCGGTCCGACGCCGACGCGCGCGGCTTCACCCTGCTCGACGCCGACGAGGCCCGCACGCTCAACGCCGCCCTGCGGGGTAAGTTCCTGGCCGCGCTGCACTGCTCCCGCGACGCCGCGGTCGAGTCACGCCAGGCGATGCCCGCGCTGCGTGACCACCTGTCGGCGACGGGCCGGTACACGTTCCTGCCCGGCGTCGAAGCCCGCGCGATCACTGGCACCCGGGTTCGCGACGACCGCGGCGTGCAGCACGACGGCGATCTCGTGGTGGTCTGCACCGGTGCTGCGCACGGCGGGCTGGTCCGCGAACTCGCCGGGGATCTTCCGGTGCGCCGGGTCCGCCTGCAGATGATGCAGACGGCTCCCCTCGGCGAGCAGTTGAGCACCTCGATCGCCGACGGCGACAGTCTGCGGTACTACCCCGGGTACGCCGGCGCAGCACTCGACGGCCTGATCCGCAGCCAGCCCCAGGATCTCGTCGCCGAACAGCACCACATGCAGATGCTGTGCGTGCAGCGGCTGGGTGGCGGGCTGACCATCGGGGACACCCACGACTACAGCGAACCGTTCCCCTTCGACGTCACCGAGGCGCCTTACGACTATCTCGTCGGGCTCGTCGAAGAGCTGCTCGGCCGCACCCTGCCGCCGGTGGAACGGCGGTGGGCGGGGGTCTACAGCCAGTGCACCGACGACGGCGCCGTGGTCTGCCGTCGGTCCCCGGCCGAGGGCGTGCACCTGGTGACCGGGCCCGGAGGGCGCGGGATGACGCTGGGGCCCGCGCTCGCCGAGCAGACCGCCGACCTCCTCGGACTCTGAAGGATTGGCCTAGACCAAATGATCGCCCGCTGTTCACCCGAAGTTCCGGTCCTCGGAACCCTCCCGTCCGGCCCGCATCCGAAGGTGAAGACATGCACATCGAACTAGTCGTCCTGGACATGGCAGGGACCGTGGTGAGCGACGACGGGCTGGTGATGCGCGCCTTCGAGGAGGCCGCCACCGCCGTCGGCGTCCCGGCCGAAGGAGAGCAACGCGACGCGGCCCGCCAGTACGTCCTCGACACCATGGGCTACTCCAAGATCGATGTCTTCACCCGCCTGTTCGGCAGCGACGGACTGGCCGAGCAAGCCAACACCGCCTTCGAGAAGGCCTACGAGCGGTTCATCGAAGGGGGAGTCAAACCGATCGCCGGTGCCCCCGAGGCGATTTCGGCACTGCGCGACGCCGGGCTGCGGATCGCGCTGATCACCGGGTTCAGCCCGGCGACCCAGCAGCGCGTCCTGGACACTCTCGGCTGGAATGACGTGGCCGACGTCGTGCTCGCCCCCGGACCGGGCGTGCGCGGCCGACCGAGTCCGGATCTCGTGCTGACCGCGCTGATGCGAACGGGCGTCGACGACGTGCGCAACGTCGCCGTCGCCGGTGACACCGCCAACGACATCACCAGCGGGTTGCGTGCGGGCGCCGGTGTAATCGCGGGCGTACTCACCGGGGCCCACGACGCACAGACTCTGCACGCCGCTGGCGCGACGCACGTGCTCGGCTCCATCGCCGAACTGCCCCAGATACTCAAGTAACCGAAGCCGAAAAGGATTGTTTCCCATGCTGTTACGTCACGCTGCCCGAGTCATGGCCACCACCGCCTGTATGGCGCTGGCCCTGGCCGGATGCTCGAGTAACGAGTCCGAATCTGACGCCGGCGGCTCGAATGCGTCGGGGTTCCCCGACACCATCACGCTCGCCGCCATCCCCGCCGAGAACTCCACCGACATGCGGGCCAGCTATGAACCGTTGATCAAGCTCCTGGAAAAGGAGACCGGATCGACGATCGAATTCGTGCAGGCTTCCGACTACGCCGGTGTCGTCGAGGGCATGATCGCCAACAACGTCGACCTCGCGTTCTTCGGCCCCTTCGCCTACGTCGTCGCAAAGATCAACGGGGCCAAGATCAGCCCGCTGGGCGCCGTGATCGAGGAGGAGGGAGCCGACCCCGGGTACCAGTCCTACGGACTGGCCCGCTCCGACAACGCCGCCATCAACGGCTTGCCCGACTTCGCCGGCAAGAAGGTGTGTTTCGTCGACCCCGGCTCGACCTCCGGTTTCCTCTACCCGTCGGCCGGACTCATCGAGGCGGGCGTGATCAAATCGGGATCAGAAGCCGACATCTCGGCGGCCATGACCCCGATCTACGCCGGCGGTCACGACGCCTCGGCGCTGGCCATCAAGAACGGGGACTGTGACGCGGGCTTCGCCTTCGACAGCATGGTCGACGAAACCATGGTCGCGAAGGGCGATCTGGCCCCCGGCGACCTCAAGACGGTGTGGAAGTCGGAGATGATCGCCGGCTCGGTGTTCGCGGCCAACGACTCCCTGGGACCCGACGCCATCGGCAAGCTGAAATCGATCTTCACCGAGAACGCCAACGCGAAAGCCTTCGAAGCGGCCGGCTACTGCACCGGTGACGACTGCCTGATCACCGACGAACGTGCTTGGGGTGTGGTGCCGGTCGACGACTCCGCCTACGACGGCGTACGCAAGGTCTGCGAGATCACCGGCTCCGAGAAGTGCAAGGGCTGACCGAGGTGGACGTCGTCGAACCCGGGCACGCGGTCGCCGGCGACGACGTCGTGGTCGCGGTGCGTAACCTCACCAAGCGGTTCGGTGACACGGTGGCACTCGACGGCGTCTCGCTCGACGTGCACCGCAGCGAACTGCTGGTGCTGCTCGGGCTCTCCGGCTCGGGGAAGTCGACGTTGTTGCGCTGCCTCAACGGGTTGCACCCGGTCACCGCGGGTCAGGTCAACGTCGGCGGCACCCGCGTGGACAAGGCGTCCGGCGCCGAACTGCGGGCGCTGCGCCGTCGGGTGGGATTCGTCTTCCAGCAGTTCAACCTCGTCGGCCGGCTGAGCTGTCTGGAGAACGTCCTCATCGGAGGTCTCGGTCGGTTGACGCTGCCGCGGTACGGCGCGCTGACCTATCCGCGCAGCATGCGCGCGGAGGCCCTGGCCCATCTCGACCGGGTCGGCCTTGCCGACTTCGCCGCCCGGCGCGCTGACACGCTCTCCGGCGGACAGCAGCAGCGGGTCGCGGTCGCCCGCACGCTCATGCAGCGTCCGGCGCTGCTGCTCGCCGACGAACCGGTCGCGTCGCTGGATCCCGAAAACGCCGGCGTCGTCATGGATCTGCTGTTCCGGATCTGCATCGAGGAGAAGCTGACCGTGGTGTGCACGCTGCACCAGGTCGACCTCGCGCTCGGCTGGGCGCACCGGCTCGTCGGGCTACGCAACGGGCGCAAGGTCCTGGACCGGCCCGCGGTGGGACTGAACCGCGACGACGTGATGGGCATCTACCAACGCGTCGATCCCGAGGTCGATCGCCCGGTCACCCGGACACCGTGAGCACGCCCCTGGCCGAGCGCGCCACGACGTCCCGTACCGGACTGCCCGGTGTGCTGCACGCGGTGGCCGTCGGTGCCGTCGTCGTGGCGCTCCTGTCGGCGTGGTACATCGACTTCGTCCCCACTGCTCTGTTCGGCGGCATCGACGAAGTGGCGGCGCTGCTGGAGCGCATGGTCCCGCCGCGGCTCGACGATCCCGGCCGCATCGGTGTGCTGGCCGTGCAGACACTCCTGATGGCGGTGCTCGGCACCGTCCTGGCCGCGATCGCCTCAGTACCGCTGGCATTTCTCGCCGCCCGCAACACCACTCCGCACCCGGCGGTGTACACGGTCGCACGCGCCGTGATCACGTTCTGCCGCGCGATGCCGGACCTGCTGTTCGCGGTCCTGTTCGTGCGGGCGCTCGGTATCGGCATCCTACCGGGCATCCTCGCGTTGGGCCTGCACTCGATCGGGATGCTCGGCAAGTTGTTCGCCGACGCCATCGAAGCCAGCGACGCCGGTCCGCGGGAAACGTTGCGCAGCACCGGCGTTGGTTATCTGCGCGAGATGTTGAACGCCGTCGTGCCGCAGGTGGTGCCCGCCTGGATCGGCGCGTTCGTCTACCGCATCGACATCAATTTGCGGATGTCGGTGGTGCTGGGCTTCGTCGGCGCCGGCGGTATCGGGTTCGCCCTGCAGGACGCACTGCGCGGACTGATCTATCCGCGGGCGCTGGGAATCGTCCTGGTGATCCTGGCGATCATCGTCGCGATGGAACTGGTCGCGATCGGCATCCGGCGGATCCTGCTCAGCCCGTCGGTCTCCGATCCCGTCCGCGACCGGCTGGCTCGATTTGCGTTGTCTGTCGGCCTGATCGGTGCGACCGTCGCGGCGCTGATCGTGTTGAAGATCAACCCGGTCTCGCTGGTCACCTGGGTGGGTCCCTCGGTCGAGGTGTTCACCCGGATGATCCCACCGAACTTCGACGCGCTGGGCGCCGGACTCGTCGACGCCGCGCTGCAGACCATCGCGATCGGCGTGGTGTCGACCGCCATCGGCGTGGTGCTGTCCATTCCGGTGGGAATCCTCGCGGCGCGCAACGTCACCCCGAACAGCGCCTGCTACTGGACCGCCCGGGCCTGGATCGTGGCGGTGCGGGCGGTTCCGGAACTGATCCTGGCGGTCGTCTTCGTCGCGGCGCTGGGGCTGGGTCCGATCGCGGGCACCTGCGCCCTGGCGATCGGGTCGGTCGGGTTCCTGGCCAAGCTGGTGGCCGACGCCGTCGAGGAGATCGACTCCGGTCCGATGGAAGCGGTCCGATCGGTCGGCGGCGGGTGGTGGAAGACGTTGGCGGCAGCGGTGATACCGCAGGCGATTCCGGCGATGGTCGGCTCGAGCCTGTATCTGCTGGACGTCAACGTGCGCACATCGACGATCTTGGGCGTCGTCGGTGCCGGCGGTATCGGATATCTGCTCTTCGAGTCGATCCGCACCCTGAACTTCGACGTCGCCGGCGCGATCGTGCTGGTGATCTTCGCCATCGTCTACACCATCGAGAGGTTGTCGGGATGGATCCGCTCGCGACTGGTGTGAGCAGGGCTGCCGTCTGGACGGGAACCGGTGTCGAGGTCCGCGACGTGGCGCTGCCGCAGGAGGCCGACGTGACGCTGGTGCGCGTGCGGCTGGCGACCGTCTGTGGCAGCGACCTGCACACCGTCGCCGGCCGTCGGGGCGGCCCCTGCCCGAGTGTGCTCGGGCACGAGGCGGTGGGCGAGGTGGTCGTCGCCGGAGCGCAGCGAGACATCCGCGTCGGCGACCGGGTGGTCTGGTCGGTCACCTCGACCTGCGGCGCCTGTGCACGCTGCCGATCAGGGCGCACCGCGAAATGCCACGCGGTGCGCAAAGTCGGGCACGAGCCGTTCGATGGTGACTGGCCGTTGTCGGGCGGTTACGCCGAGCACATCGCGCTCCCGGCAGGGGTTGCGGTACAACGGATCCCCGACACACTCGACGACAAGGTCGCGGCGCCCGCGGCCTGCGCGACGGCCACGGTGATGGCCACGCTGGAAGCGGCGGGCGCCCTGCCCGGTCAGCGGGTGCTCATCGTCGGCGCCGGCATGCTCGGGGTCACCGCCGCGGCGGCGTGCACCGAATCGGGCGCCAAAGTGGCGATCACCGACATCGACCGGGCCCGGGTGCTGTTGGCCGAACGATTCGGCGCTGTCCCCGATTCGGGCGGCCCGGTCGACGTCGCGATCGACTTCTCGGGATCGGCGCCCGCAACGGCCGCCGCGCTGAACCGGCTCGAGGTCGGCGGCATACTGGTGCTGGCCGGCGCCGTACTGCCGGGCCCGCCGTTGTCCGTCGACCCGGAGGCCGTGGTGCGGGGCTGGTGGACCATCACCGGCGTGCACAACTACGAACGGCACCACCTCGAACTGGCCGTCGACTTCCTGCAGCGGACCCGCGACGCCTACCCGTGGGCATCGTTGGTGTCTGATCCGGTCGGCCTCGACGCCGCCGATTCGGCTCTCACCGCCGCGCCGCTGGGGGCCTTGCGCGCGTCGATCGCGCCCTGACGACGAGTCGTCGCGTCCGATGGCTAGGCCGGCAAGTCGGCGAGGTCGTCGATGGTCAGCAATTCGTCTTGGATCGCGCGGATGGCCAGCGCGACCTTCGACCGGGCCGGCCGGCCCACCGCGGCGTACTTCTCGCGGATCCGCTGCAGGTGGGTGTTGACGGTGCTCGACGAGATGTAGAGCGCCCTGCCCACAGATGCCTTGCTGCCGGTGCGCAACCAGTTCAGCAGCACTTCGACCTCACGTTCGGACAGCGCCGGCCGGGCGCACACCGCCGTGATGAAGCCGTGTCCGTCTCTGGTGCACGTCATTTCGACACCTGCGCGTTGTGCGGTAACCACGGGCAAGGTCGTGTGGTCCACTCCGGCACCGTGATCGACGGGGTGGCGCCCGGCGCGAGGCGAGCAGCGCGTGCGTAAGTCGCCAACCGGCGGTTGTAGTGGTGACGCAACTGCTCGGATACCGTGCAGGCCAACTCGAACTGCTCGACCAGTCGGGCCGTGTGCCTGACACTTTCGACGAGAACGGCGTTACGCTGCCGCTGCGCGCTTTCGAGAGCAGCGTTCGTTGCGTCGACGCGGGCGCGGTGCTCGCGGAGTCGGCGAGTGCTGACCGCCTCGGCGTCGAGGTGGAGTTCACCGCCGTTGCGGTGCGCGAGGTCCGCCGCGGTGGGCGGGGTGGTGGCCGCGAGCGCGCTGCGCTGCCGGTCGATCACTGCGCTGAGTCGATCCGCTTCGTCGAGCAGCTCTCGCAGCCGTCGCGCCGAAGGCTCACAGACCTCCCGCAAGCGGACCACCAGGCTGCGGTCGTTCTCGTCGAACGTGGCCTGCAATCTGGACATCAGCGCAGTGCCGCTGCCGGGCGCCGCGGTGGACAGCGTCCGGCGGTCGGTGCGGCCGGCCGTGCGGTCGGCGAGCCGCAGCAGTAAGCCGTAGGAGCGGGTGTGGGGGACTCGGCGTGGTGTGCGGATCGGCCGCTCGTTGCTGGTTGTCATGCCGACGATGACAACCCCTCCCGCCAGACTGGTGTTGCGCCGGGACAACACAACAGAGGGTGTTGTTTTCGCGCAACAGCTCGCTGCACGCAGACGGCACCATCACCGCATGTCATTTTCCTGGTTTCGTCGCCGAACGCCCGAACCCCAAGTCCCGCTCGACACCCGCAAGGTCAATCTCAGTGATGTCGGCCAGTCCCACGACACGTTGTCGATGCGGATCGAACGGCCCGACCAGTACCGCCCGCTCGACCCGGTGATGGCGGTTGATGCGGCCGACGAAGCGACGACCGCCACCGAAACCCTCAACCTTGTCGAGGCCGCCGCGCCGGTGGTCGACGAATTCATCGCCGACGTACTCAACGGCTGGCTCGACGAGCACCTACCCGGGTGGCATGCCCGGACCGACGCCGAAACGCTGCGCCGCCTGGATCTTCAACGCGTGCTGATCGCCGAGATCACCCAGAACTACGCCCTGGTCAACGTCCGCCTGGTACATCAACGCCGCCGCGTCGCCGCGCTGCAGGATGTCGTCGACCGGGCCGATGCGGTGCTGTCCGGAACCGGCGCACCGCCGCCCGTCGACGCCGGACCCGGGGCATTGCCCGATCCCGCGGCCTTCGGACACCCCGACCTCTCGGCGCCGGTCCGGACGCCCGGCCTGATGGTCGTACCCTCAACCCCGGAACAAGGTGTGGCATGACCGCGACCGGCTGGACCGAACCGCGCCTGGCGTACCTGACGCAGCGCAGCGCCGGTCACAAGATACTGATCGTCGCGCTCGGGGCGGCCGTCGTCGTCGGCGCCGTGATGGACGCACAGGTGATGCAACCCGCGCTGAACCACATCCTGCGTGGGCATGCCGACCACGTGGCGTTCATCTCCTACGTCATCGGAATCCTCACCGCGCTGACCATGGCGCGCGCGGGTTGGCTGCTGCGCGGCGCCGTGTGTGATCCCGGACTGCGCAGGCGTGAAGGGTTCGCGGCGGCGGTGCTGATCGCGGTGTGGGCCGCGGTCGGGTTGTTGATCACCGCCGCCCGCAGGCACGCAGCGGGACTGGCGGGTCCCGCGGCCGTCGGCTACGACGGCGGCAGTGCCGTCACCGCGAACCCGGCCGTCGACACGGCGCAGATGGCCGCCTACGTCTTCCTCGGCCTCTACGCCGTGACGGGACTGCTGGCGATGGTGGACTTCTACTGCGCACGCAACGACGTCTTCGACCAGAAGCTGACCGCGCACCGCCAGCTCATGCCGGCACGTGCCGCGCTGATCGACGACGAGGCGTTACTGCACCGGCTGGCAATGAATCTGACCAACGCGACACACACGTTCGCCGCCATCACCGGCGAGGGCGCCTTGGCCAAGGTCACGCAGCAGGCGCTGGTGGATCGGCTCAAGCAGCTCGCGTTGGTCCGGTTCGGCATCGCCACGGCGAGCACCGCGGTGCTCGGTGTGGCCAGCACCGACCACCCGCGCAACCCGCGGGCGCGCCATGATGGAGCCGATGATGAGCACTGAGGGGAGGGCGACGATGCCGGTCGCAACGTTGCTCAGACGCCACTTCGTGACCGCGCAGTCGCGTCGAGACGTGGCCGCGGGCGATGCCTGGTGGAAGTTGCCCGACGACGAGACACGACGGTCGTCGGCGTGGCGGCAGTTGGTCGTCGACCTGGTCGCGCCCGCAACGTTCAGCCTCTGGCATGCCAAGGTGACCAAGGACCGCGTCGCGTTGTATGACCGGCTGCGGCTACCGGTGACGCGTGCCGCGATGCTGGTGGTGATCATCGCCGCCTTGCTGTGGCTCGACACCGCGTGGTGGGTGATGGCCTTGATGCTGTGGCCGGCCATCGCGCAGGTGTCACTGGAGATCTACCTCGAGCCCTATGCACTCGACGTCCAATCGCGGTCGAGGTTGTCGTGGGTCAACATGATGACCGGCATCGTGCAGGAGAATCATCCGAACAAGCTGCTCAACGTCACCGGGCTGCTCGGCACCGTCGGATGCCCGCTCAATGTCGCGGCGGTGGCGTTCGCTCCCGCCGGCGGCGACGCCGGCTGGGTGAAGATCGCCGCGCTGGCGGCCGCGATCGTCTACCTCAACACCGGTCTGGCGAACGCTTTCCTGGACCCGCCCAACTACACCGAGAACAGCACGATGCCGCCGTTCATGCACTGGGTGCGGCCGTACGCGCCGGCGATTTCCCTTGTCGTGGTGGCCACCCTCGTCGCACTGTCGGTCCGCCACGGCCGCTGGCAGGACGCGATGGTCCCCATCGCCTACCTGTGCTCGCTGTTGACCCTGCAGCTGGGTTCGACGATCCGCAACCACGACCGCGTGCTGGCCGCGGCGGTGCCGACCGCGCGCGAGGCCATCACCGACGGTCGTCTCGACATGACCGACCTGACGCACACCGAGATGAACAAGGTCAAAGGCCCGATATTCGAGCTGCAGAACATCGACGCGGTGCCGCTCGCGCTCAAGGGGCAGCTCAGCGCCATACCGGCGATCGTCACCCATCTGATCGCCCGCGCGCCGATCAATGCCTCGCGCAAACCACTGCCGCTCAACGATCTTGCCAAGAAGATCCTCGGTGAGTACGACGCGACCAAGTACGCTTCGGTGACGTACGCGATCGACTGGTCCGGTGGCGACGACCGCCACCAGGCAATCGCGGAGAAGGTCACCGCTGCGCTGTGCCTCAACGTCGCGCAGGCGTTGTCCAAGAACGAATTCCGGAACAGACCAACCGACCTCGTGATCGAGGCGTTCTCGACCGGATCCGGTCGGGACATTGAGTACACCGTCGCCGTGCATGACCACCTGCCCGTCATCGAGCACTTCTGCGAGCCGGGCCGATCGCTGACGTCGTTGCGCGCGGTGCTGCGCGATCAGTACGGCGGTGATCTGCGTCAGACCGGCAGCCCGCACGGCGCCAAGGCCATCGTGGCGACCTGGTCGGACCGAACACCAGAAGTCAAGGTGGGCGAGGTCTTCGAGTTGGAGGAACTGTGACGCGGCGGTACCTGATCGTCGACGATGACCTCGGCCGGTTCGACGGCCGCTACAAACCGGTGGCCACCCGGGTCAGAGGGTCGAGTTCCGACATCGTGTTCACCCCCGCGTACGCGCCGAGCCGGGCGATCGAGATTCTGAGCGAACGAGGTGACGAGTTCAGCGGCGTGCTCGCCGACTGTGACCTCAACGCCACCCGCGCCGACGTCGTCGCCGACAAGCAGGTCCGCGTCGAGGACTCGGGCGGGCGTGGTTACATGCTGTCCACCGGACTCGGCGTCCTCGACTGGGTGCACCGAAACCTGCCGGGCGTCGCCACCTGGGCACTGATCGACACGTCCGCCACCCACGCGCCGCTGTACACTAGCGCCGCGAGCCTGTGGCTCGGCGCGAAACCCATGGACGTCAACAGGTTTCGCGATACCGATGAGCACGTCGCCAACCTCGTTGCCGAGTTGGACAACCCGCGGGACCCGCTGCACCTGAATCCACTGTGGCCGGTCGTCAAGCATTCCACCGCGCTGTTCGATCAGCTGATGAACAAGACGCACCAGGGCGTCGAGACCCTCGACTGGCTCGGGGCGATGGCCACACTGACTCGACGCAACTACGGTCCCGGCGGCTTCACGGCCCGACTGGGTGAGCGGTTGCAGCAGATCACCGGACGCGAAATCACCGTGCACCGGCACCGGTTGGCCGCGTTTCTGGCCGGCTGGCAGGTGCTGCTGGCCGAGATGTACTACGGATTCTCCATCGATGACGAGGTGATCAGCTGGGACGACTGGCCGATGGTGGACGAGGCGGAGATCCGTGCGGACCGTCGTAAGCAGGATCTCTCGCACTGGGACCATTTCAACCCATTCACTGATTTCCTCGGTGCCCGACCGGAGTGCGGACAGTTCCTGACCGCCGCCGACGTGCGGACCGCCCTGCGGCATTACCGCGAACGCACCGGCACGGAGATCGGCCCGTGACCGGCGGCACGGTGACCGTCGGTGAAGTCGACGGCCTGCGTTTCGCCACCCTCGGCCGACCTGATGCTCCGCGAAAAGTACTGATGTTCATGGGTTTTCTGGCATGTGTCGAGGCGTTCGAGTTGCAGCGGTTCACGCTCCTGTCGGAGATCTGGGACGCCCGTGTCACCGTCGTCGACGCGCCGGGCTGCGGATACGGTTCCGGGCGGCTCCGCAGCTCGGAGCGGCGGGCCTTACGCCGAGGCGACTTCACAGCGGTCGCTGACCGAATGGTCGCGGTGGCGCTGACTGCGAAGCCGGACCTGGGCCGCGGGCCGGTCACAATCGTCGGATATTCGATGGGCTCAAGCATCGCCGCCGCGGCCGCCGGCTCGCAGGCCCTGCGGGTCGACAACCTCACGTTGGTCGAGCCCGTCGCGGTCAAGCGGTGGAACCTGCCACGGCTGGTGCATGCGACCCGCAACGAGGACAAGGTGCTCGACGAGTATCTCGACCGCAACAACGACATCCCGCAGGTGGTCATCCCGTTGCAGAGGCGGGACGAGACGCCACCACAGCAGTCCCGTACAGATCTCGCTCACCTCGGGTTCGCGCTCAGCCGGGGATATCTGGCGGTCGATGTGCAGCGCGCGCACCGCACACACCGATTCGCCATGCAGCTGGTGCATGGCGCTCGCAGCAGGCTCGCGGGGTGCTGCGACGTCGCCCGGTTCGCACAGCAGTGCCGTGACGATGGCGTTGCGACCGACGACATCGTCGTCCACGGCAGACACGCGCTCTGGCATTCGCTGCCCGACGTCGCCCATCTGGCCCGCGCCACGATGAGTCGCTGGACCGCGGCCCCATCGTGAGGACAGTGGCGAGGGGATCACGCTGGCTGACCGTCGGTGTCGTGGGCACCGAGATGCTCGGTGTGGCCTGCCAGTTCGTACAGTCGACAGATCCGCGGTTTCCGCTGGTGTACTTCACAATCTGTTCCGCCTTGCTCACAGGCGCGGCCGCGGCCGCTTCTCTGGCGTGGCCGGAGCGCGCCGCCGTGAACCGGCTCAGAATCGCCGGTGCGGTCGGTGTTGTGCTGTCCGCGCTGATCTTCGCAGTGGTGATCGCGCCCGCCACGCCGACGGGCACCTGGTTTCAGCCCTGGGACGACGGGTGGGTGAGAACGGCCACCGTGCTCCTGCACGGTGTGGCGCCGGTGCTCGTCGTCGCCGAGCTGCTGGTGCGGCCGCCGCAGCGAGGATTGGGAACCTGGATGGTGTCGGCATACGGTTGGGCTGCGCTGTATCTCGCGGCCGTGAGCATCGCCGGGGCGACGACGAGGTTCACCGTGCCGTACCCGTTCCTGATCCCGAGTGAATCGGGGTGGCCGAACGTGGTGCTCGCGCTCGCCGCGATCACCGCTCTGATCTCGGTGATCACCGCCGCGCTCTACGGTGCCCGAGTCGTTGCGCTTCGCGCCCGCTAGGGTGTTGCGCTCGCACAACAGCGGGCGCGTACCTGGTGGTTCAGTGGGAACTATGACAGCACAGCATGTTTCACGGTTCTGCGCCCTCGCGGTGTATGCGATCGCTTCTTTGACAGCTTGCTCCCCAACCGAGCTCGGCCCGGCGGGTCCGCCATGTAGTCCTCCCGCTGCGTCGGCGCTGGTGCTCGTTGTCGCGGTCCATCAGGGCGCCTCGTCGCCGTCGGTGCCGGTGGCCGCGGCGTGCGAAGTCGAATCGGCGATCAGGTCGACCACACCGATCAGCGTGGTGACCGCCGAAGGGCGGCCGCGACTGGTGCTCCGATCGGCGACCTGGTCGCTGAACGACGGACAGCCTGAGTCGGCCAATCCGCAGGCATATCAGGACGATCTCACCGTCGCCCACTCGACGGTGCTGACCGCGGTGCAGACCGCCGAGGCATCCTCCGAACACCATGACCTCTTGGCCGCTCTCACGATGGCCGCCGACCAGGGACGGCAGACCGGTTCGACCACGCGGGTGCTCATCGTCGACAACGGGCTGAGCGACAGTGGCGCCGTCGACATGACCAGGCCCGGAATGACCGCAGCAGACCCCGGCGAGGTCGCCGACTTCCTGGCTGCACACGGTGGCTGCCCGGCCAGTCTCGCCGGCACCAGCATGACGATGTACGGCGCGGGATACGGCGTCGAACCGCAGCAGAAGCTGTCCCTTCGGCAGGTCGACCAGGTGGGCAAGATCTGGCAGGCCGTCATCGCCGCGTGCGGGGGCCGACTCGACCTGGTTCCGACACCGCGCACGGAGCCGGGACCCGAGACCCGGCACACCGTGAACCCCGTGACGCCCGAGCCGGATGCGGTGATGGCGCCGGTGGGCAAGACCCTCCGATTCATCGGAAACAGCGAACTGCGATTCGGGCTCGACACCGACGAACTCGCCGACCCGGCCGCGGCCGCCGACGCACTGCGACCGGTGGCCGACTATCTGAATGGTGACGGTACGCGGAGCGTCACCGTGTCGGGCACGACGTCCAATGGTCCGACGGGCTGGCTCGACCATGTTGCGCTCGCGACCGCGCGTGCGCGGAGGGTCGAACGTCTGCTCGTCGACACGCTCGGTGTCGACCCGGCGCAGGTCCGTTGTGAGGGACTGGGCTACACCGCGAATCCACCGGTGGTGGATCCGGCGACCGCGGCGCTCAACCGGACAACGCGAATCAGGATCGACTCCTGACAACGAGAAGGCCGCCCACAGGGGGCGGCCTTTCCTTGGGTCGCGATCAGGTGCGTGCGGGCTGTGAGGTGAGATGCCAACCGCTGCAGTGCTCGCACCGGTAGCCGCGGACAACTGTCCACGCGGAAGTGGAGTCGCGCAGCTGCGCGTGTGCCCGGGTGTGGCGGGCATCCTGGAGAACCAGCTTGACGTCCTTGCGCTCACCGAGTCGGCGCTTGCCGGTGCGCGCGCAGATCGGCCAGGCGTGCCGGCGCCGACGGGGTTGGGGGGTGTGGTGTGTCATCGTCATGCGACGATCGTCGAGCCCGCGATCGGGATCGTGTTGCGCGCGGACAACACCAGGGAATGTCGCTACCGGGGTCGGTCACCCCACGGTGAGGCCGCGACCACGTCGAGGAAGGTCAGCCTGCCGCCGTTGATCAGCTCGTGCACGTGTGCGGGAAACGAGAACGGCGGCGCCTTCGTTGGGTCGGCCGCGGTGCCCTGGGCGATCAGGTCGGTGATCGCGTAGCCCAGATCGTGGCGCGGGAATGCCGCGTGCACTCGCTCAGCGAAACCGGGCGGCAGCTGCTCCGTGCCGAAACCGTTGATGTCCAGGCTGATTCCGAAGTGCGTGACGGACTGCTCAGGTCCGAACCGATGCGCCAACCCCACACTGGTGTGCAGGGCGATGGCCTGCCACACGGGGGTGAGCCGGTCTTCGGTGACGTTGTGCTCGCGCAGGAAGCGGACCGCGGCGTCGGCGCCATCGACCTCGAATCGCTGGCTGCCGCCGCCGTACTCGGTGATGCCGAGGTCGTGCAGCGCACAGGCGAGGAAAACCAATTCCTCGTCGTAGTCGGCACCGGCGCGGAGGCCCTGTGCGGTGGCCAGTTCGCGCCCGAACAGATAACTGCGGACGCAGTGGTTGGCGAGGAACGCCGGCGAGACATTGTGCACCAGTTGCAGTGCTGCAGTGCAGATCTCCGAATCCGGCAGGTTCCACACCGCGGGATCGGCGACGTTTGTGTTGGTGGTCATGACCACACGGTGCCGATTCGCTGCGCCGTCCGACAGTGGCGGGCTGGCCAACTACCGTCGGGATCTGGTCATCATCGACTCGCGCGCCGCCGGGCATTGGTGCGGCACGCGGCGCCCCTCAGCCGGTGGTTCGTCTCGGTGACCAGGTCGGTCAACTCCCGGTACGGCTCGTCCCACGGATCCTTGAGGCCGAACCCGCGATGCGGATTCTCCAGCCAGCTGCACCAGTGCCAGCCCAGGCACCACGGCCGCGCGGTGAACTCCTCGGCGGATGCGACGTAACCCGCGCCTCGCTCTCGTTGGTCGCGGAACGAACCGGTCCGGTCGGGGCTCATCGTGGTGGGACACCAGTTCCCGGTGTCGGCGATCAGCACGGGCAGCCGGGTGCGGTGATGCCAGCGCTCGATCAGCTTCAAGGCCGCGTCCAACCGGCGCGGGTCGGGGCCGGGAAACGTCTGCACCGACAGCACGTCGACGTAGGGCGCCATCGCGTCGAGCACCGCGTCCGGTACACCGCGCCGGGTGCCGTAGCGGTCCCCGAGGATCAGGTGATGAGGATCGTGGCGCCGGATGGCCCCGGTCGCGGTGCGGTAGTAGGCGTCGGCGATGGACGCGAGCTCGTCCGGTGGCCAACCCGCGCCCGAGGGATGGCGATCCCAGCACGGCACGTCGACCAGGAAATACCCCAGCAGATTCGGATCGTCGGGACGGCACACGGTCCTGGCGAGATGGTCGCACCACTGTGCGAAGGCCGGCGTCCGTGGATCGCGGTAGGCCGGGTGACCGTTCCACTGTTCGATCTCGGCAATGCGCATCGACAAGGTGTACGGAATGCCCAGCGCGGCAACGTCGTCGGCGGGTAGACCGGCAGAGTGGCCGAGGTCGACGACGTCGGCTTCGGTAGCCAGCCCTGAGCCGCTGACGTACTCCGAGGTCCAGCCGAGGGTATTGAACCCCCACGACGTCATCTCCGGGACCAGGCCCTCGCTCAGCCACCGCTGCCGGGAGCCGCCGTAGCGCGCCGTGAAGATACCGATGTTGTGCCGATAGCGCAGGTTCGTGTCGTCGGCGTGCACGACACCGATCGACAGGAACGACGCACCGTCCGGACTGACGAAATGCCACCGGTCCGACCGCGCTACGGCGAACATTCAGTGCTGCCGGATGTAGCGGACCAGCGCGACGACGTCCTCGGGAACGAGCCGGCCGATCGCGCCGCTGGAGTACACGCTGATCACCACTTTGCCCTGCGGATCCAAGACGAAGCCGGTCGACTGCAAAAACACGGGGTCGGCGTTGACGAACGCTCCGGTCAGTTCGGCGAGCGCGGCGGCGTCGGCGCTGTGCCCGATCGGGAACGTGAGCCGGTGTTTGGCGATCAGGTCCGCGGTGGTGGCCTCGTCGTCGACGGACAACGCCACCACGGCCACCTCGGCGTCGTGCAGCGCATCGGTGGCGCGCTGGAACGCGCGCAGCTGCGCCACGCAGTACGGACACCAGGCGCCGCGGTAGAACAGCACGACACCGAACCAGCCGTCGAAGACGTCCGGCACCTGCACCGGATCGGCGCCGGGCGGCGTGATGGACAGAGGGGGAAACGGGTTACCGGGGTGCAGAACAGCCATATGGAATTAGCGCCGGGCGCCGACGCTCGCCTTACCTGCGGATCAGCTGTGGGAGGCGGCGGAGAAGAAAATTCCGCTCGGCAGGTAAGACGCCGGCAGATCGCGTCGCTAATAATCGACAGGCCCGCGACGGACAGCAAGGGAGTGTGAGGTGGACGCCGAGTCGCGCGAATGGCTGCGGATACTCGACGCCACGTGCACCGAGCGGGATACCGGCATCGCTGATCTGCACGCGCAGTCGTTGCGGGTCGCGCACGGCGAGGTCCGACGTCGCCAGACCCCCATCACCGGCACCGAACTCGACGATATCGCCGCGCAGGCGGCGTCGGACGCGACGATGGCGATCCTGGGCAAGCTGGCGACGTTTCGCGGCGAGAGCCGCTTCACCACCTGGGCCTACAAGTTCGTGATCCTCGAGGTGGCCAACAAGATCGGGCGGCACTACTGGCGCAACCCGCCGCCGGATCTCGATGTCGAGGATTGGAACCGGCTGCCGGAGCGGTTCGGCGTCGACCCGAGCGAGCACGCCGAAGCCGCCGAACTGACCGCCGCCATCCGCCAAGCCGTGGAGACCACGCTCACCGAACGCCAACGCCAGATGTTCGTCGACATCGTGCTGCGCGGCATCCCGCTCGACGCACTGGTCGACAGGCTCGGAACCAACCGGAACGCCATCTACAAAACTGTTTTCGAGGCGCGACGTAAGATCCGCGACTTCCTCGTCGCCAATGAGTATCTGACCAACCGCGTGGCATTGGACAAGACGTGACCGACTGGACCCGACTGAACCGGTTCCTCGACACCGATCCACGCGACGTCGGATGTGAGGAGGCGGTGGCGGTTCTGCACATCTACGTCGATTTGCCTGCCGGAGAACGCGAACAGCGGTATCCGGGGCTGCTGGCGCACCTGCTTGCGTGTGGCCCGTGCGCCGAGGACTTCGACGGGTTGCTGGCCGCCGTCCGCGCAGACAATGGCGAAACGCAGGAGGAACGTTGACCAGCACAGCCGCCATGACGCCCGTGACACCGGCCCGCATCACCGCGGCCGGACAGGTGATCTGCCGGTACGGCCTGGTCGTGGTGCTCGCGTGGATCGGTGTCGGCAAGTACGTGAAGATGGAGAGCCGCACGCTGATCGAGCACAGCCCGCTGATGAGCTGGATCTACGACATCCTCAGCGTGCAGCAGGTGGCGGTCGCGCTCGGATCCGCCGAGATCATCGCCGCGGTTCTCATTGCGGTGCGGCCGTTTTCGGCGCGCAGTTCGGCGGTCGGCAGTGCGATGGCGATCGTGCTGTTCCTCGGGACGTTGAGTTTCCTGTTCACCACGCCGGGCGTGGTGTCCGCACACGCCGGCCCGATCCCGGTGCTGTCGGGGCTGCCGGGGCAGTTTCTTCTCAAGGACCTCGTGCTGATCGGTGTGGCGGTGTGGAGCCTCGGCGAATCGCTGCAGGCGCTCAGTCAAGCCGACCCGCGTCGGTGAGCCGCAGGACCGCCGCGCCGGCCTCGTCGGACTCCGCGAGATCCACGTCGACCGTGAATCCCCAATCGTGGTCTCCGGCAGGGTCATCGAGGATCTGGCGGACCCGCCACACGTCGGGTTCGCGCTCGATGATCAGCATGGCCGGGCCCCGTGCGTCGGGGCCCGTGCCGACGTCGTCGTGCTCGGCGAAGTACTCGTCGCCGAGTTCGGCCCAGCGTTCGGCCGTCCACCCGGAGCCCCGGTCGAGTTCGCCGAGTTCGGACCACCGGCGCCGGGCGAACAGTTCCACCCGCCGGAACAACGCGTTGCGCACCATCGCGGTGAAGGCCCGCTGATTGCCGGTCAGTGGTCGGGGCTTCGCGGACATCGCGACCGGCACGTCGTGCGGCTGATCCGGGCTGGTCAGCTGTTCCCACTCGTCGAGCAGGCTCGAATCCACCTGACGGACAAGCTCACCGAGCCACTCGACGATGTCGGTGAACTCCTCGGTCCTGGCCGCGGCGGGCACACCCGACCGTAGGGCCTTGTAAGCGTCGGACAGATAGCGCAGCACCGCGCCCTCGGAGCGGGTCAGCCCGTACTCGCTGACATACTCGCGAAACGTCATGGCGCGCTCCCACATCTCGCGCACCACCGACTTCGGCGACAGCCGGCCGTCGGCGGCCCACGGATTGCTCCGCAGGTAGACCTCGAAGGTGTGGGTGAGGAGTTCCTCGAGCGGCTTGGGGTAGCTGACATCGTCGAGAAGCTCGATGCGCTCGTCGTACTCGATGCCCTCGGCTTTCATCGCGGCCACCGCCTCGCCTCTGGCCTTGTTCAGCTGCGCGGCCAGGATCTGCCGCGGATCTTCCAGCGTCGCCTCGATCACGGAGATGACGTTAAATGCGAAGGTCTCCGACTCCGGGTCGAGCGTCTCGACAGCGGCCAGCGCGAAGGTCGACAGCGGCTGGTTGAGCGCGAAGTCCGGTGGCAGGTCGACGGTCAGCCGGTAGCGGCGCCCGTCGGGCTGCGGTTCGTCGAGCCGCTCGAGCACGCCGGCCTGCAACAGCGAGCGGGCGATGCCGACGGCCTCGCGGATGTGTTGGAGCTGTCGCCTGCGTGGTTCGTGATTGTCGGTCAGCAGCCGCCGCATCGCCGCGAACGGGTCACCGGGCCGGGCCACTACGTCGAGGATCATCGCCGTGGACACGCGCATATTGCTGGTCAACGCCTCCGGGGTGGCGTCGACCAGCCGGGTCATGGTCGACTCGCTCCACGGGACCATGCCCTCGGGTGCCTTGCGACGCACCAGCTTTCGGCGCTTCTTCGGATCGTCGGCAACCTTGGCGAACTGCTTGAGGTTCTCCACCTCGTGGTCGGGTGCCTGCACGACGACCGTGCCCGCGGTGTCGTAGCCGGCCCGGCCGGCCCGGCCCGCGATCTGGTGGAACTCGCGGGCGTTGAGCAGCCGCGTGCGCACACCGTCGTACTTGGACAGCGCCGAGAAGACCACGGTGCGGATCGGCACGTTGATGCCGACGCCGAGGGTGTCGGTGCCGCAGATGACCTTGAGCAGGCCGGCCTGGGCGAGCTGTTCGACCAGCCGCCGGTACTTCGGCAGCATCCCGGCGTGGTGCACACCGATGCCGTGTCGCACCAGCCGCGACAGCGTCGAACCGAACGCGGTGGAGAACCGGAACGCGCCGATGTGCTCGGCGATGGTGGCCTTCTCCTCCCGGGTGCACACGTTGACGCTCATCAGTGCCTGCGCGCGTTCCAGTGCCGACGCCTGGGTGAAGTGCACGACGTAGATCGGTGCCTGCCGGGTGTCGAGCAGGTCGCCGATCGTCTCGTGCATCGGCGTCGTCGCATACGAAAAAAACAGCGGCACGGGACGTTCAGCGTTGGCGACGAGCGCCGTGGGCCGTCCGGTGCGCCGCGTGAGGTCGTCGCGCAGGAACGTGACGTCGCCGAGCGTCGCCGACATCAGCAGGAACTGCGCCTTCGGCAACTCCAGCAGCGGCACCTGCCAGGCCCAGCCGCGGTCGGGATCACCGTAGAAATGGAACTCGTCCATCACCACCAGGCCGATATCGGCGTCGGCTCCTTCACGCAGCGCGATGTTGGCGAGAATCTCTGCGGTGCAAGCGATGATCGGCGCCTCGGAGTTGACGGCGGCGTCGCCGGTCAGCATTCCGACGTTCGCCGCTCCGAAGACGTCGCAGAGCGCGAAGAACTTCTCGCTGACCAGAGCCTTGATCGGGGCGGTGTAGTAGCTGCGCCGCCGCGCCGCCAGCGCCGCGAACAGCGCCCCGGTGGCCACCAACGACTTCCCCGAACCGGTCGGCGTGGCGAGGATGACGTTGGCGCCGCTGACCAGTTCGATCAGCGCCTCCTCCTGCGCGGGATACAGCGTGGTGCCGTTGGCCTCGGCCCACCCGGCGAACGACATCAACAGTTCGTCGGGGTCGGTCCCTTCGGGGGCGGCGGTCAGCGAGGCTTCAGGCACCGCGATGCACCGGTCCGAGCCGGTCGGCGATCTGCTCGACCGCGAACTCGACCTCGGTCTGCCTGGCCTGCAGCCGCTCCGGCACCCACGCCAACGCGATTCGTGCTGGCGGCCAGGTACTTTCGTCGACGGGGATCAGCTTGAACTCCGGCGGTGAGAACATCTTGCCGATGAACGATTCCGGTGCGTAGCTCACGATCGCGACCAGGTGACGGTTGAACACCTGGGTGGCCATCTCGACTTCGCCGCCGCGCTGGTTGGTCGTGCGCACGATGCTGTGCACGCCGCGGTTGTTCAGCTGGCGCGTCAGGCCCGCCAGCACCATCGGGTTGGGCCGCGCGACGTCGATGGCCACGTCGCGGTCCTGTAACTCCTCGATGGTGACCAGGTCCCGTTCGGCCAGCGGGTCGTCGAACCGCACCGCGATGGCGCCCTGATAGCTGGCCAGCACCGTGTACCGCAGGCGTTTGTCGCTGGCGGGCAGGTGGATCAACCCCAGTTCGGCATGCCCGGCGATCAGTTTCGCGGTCACCTCGGCCGCGGACCCCGGCACGTCGAACTGCGTGGGTTCCGGCAGCGTCGCCAACACCGACTCGAGCTGGGTCAGCAGATCCGACGGCGCGTACGCGGTGGCGCTCACCCGGATGGGCGCCAGGCCCCGCACACCCTGCACGGCCGTCGTCTTGAACTCCTCGACCTGACGCAGGATCTCGCGCGCCGGTCCGATCAGCCGCTGACCCAGCGGACTCAGCCGCACCTCGTGGTAGCCGCGTTCGAACAGCGGGCCGCCCAACTCCTTTTCGAAAAGCTTGATCTGCTTGCTCAGCGGAGGCGGGGTGATCATCAACTTGTCCGCGGCCCGCTTGAAGTGCAGCTCGTCTGCGACGGCCACGAAATACCGGAGCCTGGTGAAGTCGATGTCCATTCCTGCCGCACTCGAGCGTGGTAGAGCTACCCACGAATGCTACGAGGTCAGGACTGCGCGCCGTCCAGCGCCGGTATTTCCAGGATGCCTCGGGCGCACAGGTCGGCGATCTCGCCGGCGTCCAGGCCGAGCAGTTCGGCGGCGATCTCGGTGGTCTGCTCGCCCAGCAGCGGTGCTTGGCCGAGCGGCGGGTCGGCCACATGATCGCAGTGGACCTGCACGTTCTCCATTCGGAACGGCACCGACCCGTACGGGTGCAGCTCCTCGCGGAACCCGCGGCGCTGCTCGTAGTACTCGAAACCGGGCAGCTCGTCGGCGTGCATGACCGCGCCGGCGGGCACCCCGGCGGCCTGCAGGCGCTCCATCGCCTCGAAACGGGACCGCCGCGACGTCCAGGCGCGCAGCGCATCGGGGTCCACCCGGTCCTCACCGGGCAGCCCGATGACCCAGCGCAGCGCCTGCAGGTCGGCGTCGTCGCGGACGGTGACCGCGATCCAGCCGTCGTCGTCCGCGGTGGGGAACAGCTCCCACGGATAGTCGGGCGTCGGCGTATCGGTGCGGGTGTGCCCGGCGCGCACCAGCGCGTCGGCGGCGATGTCGGCGGCCAGGTGGCTGAGCATCACCTCGGCCTGCGAGATGCTTGCCGCCCCGCCGGTGCCGGTGCGCTCGCGGCGCAACAGCAGCGCCAGTGCCGACAACGCGCCGATCCGGGCCGCGACGTGGTCGGGGTAGACCGTGACGGTGTCGCAGAACGTTTCGGGGTCGTGCGGATCCGCCCACAGGTGGGTGAACCCGACGGCGGCGCGGACCAGCGGACCGTAGCCCAGCCGCCTGGCCCACGGCCCGGTCGGACCGAACGCCGAGCTGTCGACGACCACGATCTCGGGGTTGATCCGGCGCAGGGTCGCGTAGTCCATGCCGAGCGCCTCGGCCACGCCCGGTTTGTAGTTGGACAACACGACGTCGCAGTTCGCGGCCAGCCGGTGGGCGAGCGCACGGCCCTCGTCGGTGCGCAGGTCCAGGCCGATCGAGCGCTTGTTGCGGTGACCGGCCGCGAACGGCTGCGTCATCGACGTGAGCTTGCCGACCCGCAGCCCGTCGGGGTGCGCGGAGTGTTCGATCTTGACGACGTCGGCGCCCAGGTCGCCGAACAGCCGGGCGGTGTCCGCGCCGACCACGATGACGCCCAGGTCGAGCACGCGGATTCCCTCCAGCGGCAGGCCCTGGCCGCGGCGGGCGCGGGTGCCCAGCAGCGGGGCACCCGCGGGGCGCGCGGCGGGCGTCTGCGCCTCGGTCAGCGCGCTGGCCCGGTGGCCGTCGATCTCGCTGACGCCCACCGGGATCGGGGCCACCACACCGGGAGCCAGCTCCACATCGCGGAAGAAGCCGCGCGCGGTGAAGTGTTCGGCGCCCAGCGCCTCGGCGAGGGTGAGCACCGCCGCGGTCGGCACGCCGTGCGCCTGTCCCTGCGCCTCCAGCTCCGCGCGGGTCTTGTCGGCGCAGAACCGGGTGATCGCCGCGAGCAGTTCCGGTGAGTGGAACCGCTTGCCGAGCTTGTCGAAGGACGGGTCGGCGAACTCCTCCGGGCTGCCCAGCCAGGCGAACATGCCGCGCCACTGCCGTTTCGCCAGGATGCAGATCCGGACATGGCCGTCCTTGCACGCGATGATCGGGTAGCGCATCTGTTCGGCGGTCCAGTCGCGCTGCTGCGCGCTGACCGCCACGCCCGCCGACGCGCTGCCCGCCGACCCGAACGGCGGGTCGAGCGTCTGCATCGCGCCGTCGAGGACCGAGAAGTCGATCAGGTCGCCCTCTGCGGTGCGCAGCCGGTCCAGGTAGATGGCGGTGGTCAGCACCGCGGCCTGCGCCGCCGCCACCAGATAGGGCAGTTCGGCGGGCGGAACCACCGGCTCGCGGCCGGGAATCCCGGACCGCGACAGCTCGCTGGTCAGCGCGTGCAGCACCGGGGTGGTGGCCTGCCAGGTGCGGTAGTCGGTGTCGCGGCCGAAGTCGCTGATCGACAGGATCACCAGTGCCGGGTGCTGGCGCCGGATGTTGCGCACCGCCAGGGTGGCCTCGGCGAGCGAGCCGGGCGCGGTGTTCTCGATGAGGATGTCGCTGTCGGCCAACAGTTGCTCGAACTCGGCGGACGCCGGGTCGACGTCGATCGACGCCATCCCGTGCCGGTTGATCGCCGTCTGGATCGCCAGGCCGTCGACATGCGGACCGACGACGTCGTCGCGGCTGATCGCGGCCAGGTTCGCCACCGTGACGTGCGCGCCGAGGTCGGCGAACAGGCGGCCGACGGCCGTCATCGGGCCCGAGGTCAGGTCCAGGATGCGGACACCGCGCAGCGGCGGGTCGTATGCGGGTGCGTCGGCCACCGCGGTCAGCTTCTGCGGGCCTGACGGAACGGGATCTCGCGCTCCGGGTCGGGTTCGCGGGGCAATCCGAGCACGCGCTCGCCGATGATGTTGCGCTGGATCTGGTCGGTGCCCCCGCCGATCGAGGTGAAGAACGCGTTGAGGGTGAGGAAGTTGACGTCGTCGGCGACCGGGTTGTCCGGACCGGCGAGCAGCGCCTGCGCACCGACGATCTGCGTCTTCATCGCGGCTTCGGTGTGCAGGATCTTCGACATCGCGAGCTTGCCGAGCGACATGATCGAGCTCGACGTACCCAGGTTCGCCGAGGCCTTGGCGCGGGCGTTGTTGAGTTTGTTGAGCTCGCGCATCGCCAGCACCTTGGCCAGCGGGTAACGCACCGCCGGGTCGTCGAGGACCCCGTTCTCGCGGGCCAACTCGATCAGGCTGTCCGCCTTGCGGTTTCGCGATCCGCGGCCGCTGTCGCCCATGATCGAGCGTTCGTAGGCCAGCGCGGTCTGCAGCGCCCGCCAGCCGTTGCCCTCACCGCCGAGCAGATAGTCGTCGACGGCGACGGCGTCGTTGATGAACACCTCGTTGAAGTGCGACTCACCGGTGATCTGCACCAGCGGGCGCACCTCGATGCCGGGCTGCTTCATCGGCATGATGAACAGGCTGAGGCCCTTGTGCTTAGGCACATCCCAGTCCGTGCGGGCCAGCAGCAGCGCGTAGTCGGCGGTCAGCGCGCCCGACGTCCACACCTTCTGCCCGTTGACGATCCACCGGTCGCCGTCGCGCACCGCGGTGGTGCGCACGCTCGCCAGGTCTGACCCGGCGCCCGGCTCGCTGTAGAGCAGGCAGGTGCGGGCGCGTTCGATCAGGAAGTCGCGCAACAGGTCGTGCTTGATCTTCTCGGTGCCGAGCGCGAGCACGGTGTTGGCCGGGATGTTGTACTTGTCCTGCCGCGAGCCCGGCGCCTTGATCGCCGCGAACTCCTGGCCGATGACATTGGCCAGCTTGTTGGAGTAGCCGCGGCCGAACCATTCGGCGGGATAGGTCGGCACCGCGTAGCCGGCCTCGAGTACTTTCTCCAGCCAGGCGATCCGTTCCGGCGACGACGCCCACGGGTCGGGGTTCTTCGGCAGCGGAACCCAGTTGTCGCGCAACCAGTCCCGCACCTCGACGCGCAGTTCGTCGGCGCTGGGCTGCTCGGTGTTGGTCATGTCAGGCGCCTTTCGAGACGAGGTAGCGTTCGCGGTGCGCCCGGGTGCCGCCGAACAGGTGCAGACCGGTGCGGGCGCGGCGCAGGAACAGGTGCGCGGGGTGCTCCCAGGTGAAGCCGATACCGCCGTGCATCTGGATCGAGTTCATCGCGATGGTCTCGTAAGCCTCCGCGCAGGCGAAGCCGGCCAACGCGACTGCGCCGTCGGCGGATTCGTCGTCGCCGTCCAGCTGTGCGGCGGCGTGCTGGGCGGCCGACGTGGCGTTCTCGACCTCGAGGAGCAGGTCGGCCGCCATGTGCTTGAGCGCCTGGAAGCTGCCGATCTGCCTGCCGAACTGGACGCGGGTCTTGAGGTACTCGACGGTCATGTCGAACAGCCGGCGCGACCCGCCGACCTGCTCGCCGGCCGACGCGACCACCGCGAAGTCGAGTGCCCGCTGCACGGCCTCCCAGCCGGCCGATCCGATGCGGCGGGCGGGGGTGTTGTCGAACGTGTACGCCGACAGCCGCACGGCCGGGTCGAAAACCGTTGCGGCGGTGCGGGTGAAGCCTTCCGCGTCCGGTTCGACCTGGAACACCCCGACAGTGTCGCCGGTGCGCGCGACGACGAGGATCACGTCGGCGACCTGGCCCCAGGTGACGTAGTGGGCCTGGCCGGTGAGCGTCCCGTCAGAGGCGGTGCGCACGTCGACGCCTTCGGCGGTCCACGAGCCGGCCGGGCCGGTCAGCGCGACGGTGCCGATCGCCGTGCCGTCGGCCAGACCGGGCAGCAGCCGCTGCCGGTCCTCATCCGATCCGGCGGCGTTGACCAGCGCGACGGTCAGCACCGCGCTGGAGATGAACGGGGCGGGCAGCAGCGCCGCGCCGGTCTCCTCGGCGACGGCCTCGAGCTCCTGCGCGCCGAAACCCAGCCCGCCGTGGTCGGCGTCGACGAGCATCCCCAGCACGCCCTGCTCGGCCAGCTGCCGCCACAGCGCGCGGTCGAACCCGTCGTCGGTGTCCATCACCTGCCGCACGTCGGCCTCGGTGCACTTGTCGGCGAGCAACTCGCCGACCGCCGATCGCAGTTCGGCGCGTTCGGCCACGCTGATCGTCATTCCAACCGCCTCTCGTTGCTCTCATCGTTGGGCCTCGCGGGCGCTGTGTAAATCACGAATTCCGACACCGGCGGGTTTCCGATTGCGACATGCCCCGGTGAGCCGTTCGGTCGTTTACAGGCGCCGACCGGCACGGAAACAATCGACGCATGAGCGAACCCACGGCGGCCATCGCCGGCCTCGGCATCACCGAGCAGGGCAAGGTGTACGGCAAGACTGCCCAACAGTTCGCCGCGCAGGCGGTGCGGCTGGCCGCGGCCGACGCCGGCCTGGGCCTGGCCGACATCGACGGGCTGCTGGTCTCCGGCGGCCTCAAGGGCCGCGTCGGCATCGAGTTGCAGCATTCGCTGGGCCTGGTCGATCTCAAACTGCTCACCCAGATGCAGGGCTACGGGTCGACGGCCGGTCAGATGGTGCAGTACGCGGCGATGGCCGTACAGGCGGGCATGGCCGAGACCGTCGCGATCGTGTGGGCCGACGCCCCGCTCAGAGAGAAAGGCAGCTCGTCGGCGGCGTACTCGGGTGGCCGGTCGCTGCCCCGCGGGTTCGACGGCATCACCGCGTCGAACGGCATCATGTCGCCGACGACGATGTACGCGCTGGCCGCGCGTCGGCACATGAAGAAGTTCGGCACGACGTCCGATCAGCTGGGCCATATCGCGGTGGCGCAACGCGAATGGGCTCAACGCAACCCGATCGCCCAGTTCTATGGGACGCCGTTGACGCTCGAAGAGTACCACGCCAGCCGCTACATCGCCGAGCCGTTCCACCTCTACGACTGCTGCCTGGTCAGCAACGGCGGGGTGGCGCTGATCGTCACGTCGCTGGAGCGGGCACGCACCCTGCGTCAGCCGCCGGTGCGCGTAATGGGTTGGGCGCAGGCGCATCCTGGCCGCTCGGGGGTGCGCAACGACGACTTCGGTCTGGTCAGCGGCGCCGCCCAGTCCGGGCCGGCGGCGCTGAAGATGGCGCAGACGACGCTCGACGAGGTCGGGGTCGCCCAGATCTACGACTGCTACACGTTCACCGCGCTGTTGACGCTGGAGGACTACGGGTTCGTGCCGAAGGGGGAGGGCGGGCCCGCGATGGCCGAACCCGGGATGATCGGCCCGAACGGCAGGATCAAGTTCAACACCGGCGGAGGCGAGCTCAGCGCGTTCTACATGTGGGGGATGACGCCGCTACACGAAGCGGTGGTGCAGGCCCGCGGCCACGGCGGTGAGCGCCAGGTCGACGACCACGACCGCGTGCTGGTCTCCGGCAACGGCGGCATCCTCGACTACCACTCGACGCTGGTGCTGGGCACCGACAACTAGGGAGCGCGAATTCCGATGCCACTCTTTCCTGTTCAGCGCGACGCATTGTCCGCGGAGTTCCTCGACGGCACCAGGCGCGGCGAGTTCCTGCTCGTGCGTGACGTGCAAACCGGTGAGATCCTGGCGCCGCAGTTCGATGTCTCGGCGGACCCGCAGCGCTACGAGCGCGTCGCGGCCGCAGGTAACGGCACGGTGGTCAGCTGGTCGGTCATCCACCAGAAGGCCGGCAACGGAACAGTGCACCGGCTGCCCGTCGGGATCGTCGAACTCGACGAGGGCCCGTGGTGGTGGACGTCGTTCCCGAAGGCGGACCCGGATGCCGACCTGTTCGGTGCCCGGGTGCGCGTGGCGTTCAAGACCCTCGGCGAGGGTGACGCCGCCGAGGCGGTTCCGTACTTCGAGCTCATTTAGCGCGAGCAGACGCAAAGTGACCGGAAATCGCCGGAATTTAGGTCACTTCACGTCTGCTCGCCGGGTTAAGTCCGCACGCCGATCTTGAAGATCAACGACCGCAGCGCGCCGAAGGCACCGTTGCCGCCGATGTAGAGCCGCTTGGTGTCGTAGCCGGCGACATCCTTCATCGTCTCGGCGCCGAAACGTGCCGGCGCCTGGCCGTCGACGACGGTGACGTCGGCACCCAACAGAGCGTGGCGCACCTCGATCCGCTCCTCACCGGTGGCGGTGGCGACGAGCTCACCGATCGTGCGCTGACCGCCGGAGCGGGGGATCGCGACGCAGGTGATGCCGTTGTCGTCGAGGTAGCGGTTGATGTCGTCGAGGGTGGCCTCGGCGCCGACGACCATGTCGAGGTTGCCCAGGTTGACCGAGATCGTGGTGTCCCCGCCGACGGTCAGCGGTGCGGCGGACGCGGGGGTGCCCGCGATCCCGTTGCGCACCGCGGCGGCGAACTCACCGACGTCGGGCTCGTCGGACAACTCCTCGGGCAGCATGACGCCCGGATTGAGCAGTCCGGCCGGATCGAAGGTGCGCTTGATGGCACGCTGAGCGGCGATCTCGACCGGGGTGAACCGCTTGGTCATGAACTGGATCTTCTCGGTGCCGACGCCGTGCTCACCGGTGATCGTCCCGCCCAAAGCCAGTGCGGCCTCGATGATCTCGTTGTTGGCCGCCGCCAGTGCCTCGGCAGCTTTCGGGTTGTCCTTGTCGTAGAACGTGGTGGGGTGCAGGTCGCCGTCGCCGGCATGTCCGCACACGGCGATGAACAGCAGGCCGTCGCTGTGCCGGTGCGCGGTCGCCTGGATCGCCTCCTGCATCTCGGGAATCCGGTCGCGGGGAACGGTGACGTCGCCGATGAAGAAGCCCTTGCCGCTCTGCATCACGGAGTTCGGTGCGTTCAGCCTGCCGTACCACAGTGCGGCGCGGTCCTTTTCGGTCTCGGCGACGCGGACCTCGGTGGCCCGCTCGCGCAGCACCCGCTCGACGATCGCCTGGTCGCGGGCCACCTCGGCGGCGGTGCCGTCGACGTCGATGAGCACGATCGAGTCGGCGTCGAGCGGATAGCCGGTGTCGTAGAACTGCTGCAGCCCGTTGATGCCGTCGCGGTCGAGCCACTCGACGGCGGCGGGCACGACGCCGGTGGCGATCACCGCGGCGATCGTGTCGGCGGCCTCGCGTGCGGTGGCGAACGCGCCCAGCAGGCTGTGGGTGACCTCGGCGATCGGGCGCAGCGCGACCGTCACCTCCGTGACGACACCCAGGGTGCCCTCGGAGCCGATGATGATCCCGAGCAGATCGGGACCGTCGTCGTCGGCGCGCAGCGTGACGGTCGACCCGTCGGGCAGCACGACCTCTGCGGCCAGGATGTGGTTGTAGGTCACGCCGTACTTCAAAGCGTGTGGGCCGCCGGCATTTTCGATCAGGTTGCCGCCGACCGTCGCCAGGTGCGACGACACCGGGTCGGGGGAGAAGCACAGTCCGTGGGGAGCGAGCCGGTCCTGCAGATCGGAATTGACCACTCCGGGCTCCACCCGCGCGCGGCGCGCCTGCGGGTCGACCTCCAGGATCTGGTCGAGTCCCGACAGATCCAGCAGGACGCGCCCGCCAGCCGGCATCATGCCGCCCGAGCAGTTCGACGCCCCACCGCGGGGCACGATCGGCACGCCGTGCTCCGAGGCGATGCGCATGATCGTCGCGACCTCGTCGCGGCTGTGCGGGCGCAGCATCAGTTCGGCGACGCCGCCGACGCCCCAGAAGTCGTGGCCGGCATCGGTCAGCGCGGCGGTGTCGGTGACAACCTCGGCGGCGGCGGTGAACTTCTCGATCACCGGGGCGTCGAGTCCGGTCATGGGTGCGGCGGTGGGCGTAGACATTTCGTCTCCTTGGAGTCGGGCTGCGGGTCTGTCGAACAGATTCCTCGCAGCGGCGACCGCTGTCGCCCACGCTGCCCACCAACCCGGGGTCCCGTTGACCGCCGCCGGGGCTGGGGGCTACCGGTAAGACGTCAGCGGCCGCGCCAGCGGGGCGCGCGTTTCTCCCGCCACGCCTGGAGGCCCTCGGCGACGTCCTCGGTCGCGGCGGCGACCTTGCGCATCGTCTCGCCGAACCGCACCGACTCGATCCAGCCCATGTTCGCGGTGCGCCACGCGACCTCCTTGGTGGCGCGCTGCGCGAGCGGCGCAGCCTCGGTCAGCGTGCGCGCCCACGCGCGGGCCTGCTCCTGCAGCTCGTCGGGTTCGACCAGGCGCCACACCAGGCCGATCTCCTTGGCGCGTTCGGCGGTGATGGGTTTGCCCGTCAGCAGCAGTTCCATCGCGTCGGCCCAGCGCACCCGTTCGGGCAGGCGGATCGCCCCGACAATCGTCGGCACCCCCAGCGACACCTCCGGGAACGCGAACGTCGCCGTCGTCGACGCGATCACGAAGTCGCAGAACAACACCCCGGTCACCCCGTAGCCGATGCACGGCCCGTTCACCGCGGCGATCGTCGGCTTGAACAACTCCATGCCGCTCTCGAACGAGTTGATGGTCGGTTTCTCCCAGAACGTGCCTGCGAAGGTGCCGACCGATCCCTCGCCGTCCTTGAGGTCGCCGCCGGCGCAGAACACGTCGCCGTTGGCGGTCAGGATCGCGACCCAGGCGTCCTCGTCGTCGCGGAACCGCTCCCACGCCGCGTTGAGCTCAGCGCGCAGCGCGCCGTTGATCGCGTTGCGCGCCTCCGGCCGGTTGAGCGTGATGGTGGCGACGTGGTCCTCCAGCGCATAGGTCACAAGGCTCATGGCTGAACAGTAGAAGGCGGCCGATGTCGAGAACCGCGCAATGGCTCCGTCCCCTGGGTACGCGACCAACTAGGGTCGCGATCGCCACCACCGAAAGGGAAGCGCGCATGGCCAAGTATCTGATGCTCAAGCACTACCGGGGTGCGCCGGCGTCGGTCAACGATGTGCCGATGGACCAGTGGACGCCCGAGGAGATCGACACCCACATCACGTACATGAACGATTTCGCCGACCGGCTCAAGGACAGCGGCGAGTACGTCGACAGCCAGGCCCTGCGGCCGGACGGGGCCTGGGTCCGGTTCGGCGGCGAAGGTAAACCGCCGGTGGTCGACGGCCCCTTCGCCGAAACCAAGGACCTGGTCGCCGGCTGGATGATCGTCGACGTCGACAGCTACGACCGCGCGATCGAGTTGGCCGGCGAGCTGTCCGCGGCACCCGGCGCGGGCGGCAAGCCGATCCACGAATGGCTGGAGCTGCGGCCGTTCATGTCCCACTCGCCGACGGTCACCGACTGATCGGGGCGCCGCGGTGGACGAGGCCGAACTGCGGGATTTGATCCCTGCGGTGCTGGCCGCGCTCGTCCGCCGCGGCGCGGACTTCGCGACCGCCGAGGACGCCGTGCAGGAGGCGCTGATCCGCGCGATCGAGACCTGGCCCGGACGGCCGCCGTCGGATCCGACCGGTTGGCTGATCACCACGGCCTGGCGGCGCTTCCTCGATCTGACCCGCTCCGAGACGGCCCGGCGGCGGCGTGAGCTGCAGTCGGCCGACGAACCGGAACCGGGGCCCGCCGCCGATGTCGATGACACGTTGCAGCTGTACTTCCTGTGCGCGCATCCCAGCCTCAGCCCCGCATCGGCGGTCGCGCTGACGCTGCGCGCCGTCGGCGGCCTGACCACCCGCCAGATCGCGCAGGCGTACCTCGTCCCCGAAGCGACGATGGCGCAACGGATCAGCAGGGCCAAACGCACCGTCAGCGGAGCCCGGTTCGACCGGCCCGGCGACCTGGGCACCGTGCACCGCGTGCTGTACCTCGTGTTCAACGAGGGCTACACCGGTGACATCGACCTTGCCGCGGAGGCGATCCGGCTGGCGCGTCAACTCGTCACGGTCACCGACGACCCCGAGTCCGCGGGACTGCTCGCCCTGTTCCTGCTGCATCACGCGCGACGCCCGGCCCGGCTGCGCGCCGACGGCGGCATCGTGCCGCTGGCCGAGCAGGACCGCACCTTGTGGCGTCGCGACCTGATCGCGGAGGGCATCGCGGTGCTGCAGGCCGCGCTGGCCCGCGACCGGCTCGGTGAGTATCAGGCGCAGGCCGCGATCGCCGCGCTGCACGCCGACGCGCAGACTACCGAGGAGACCGACTGGGTGCAGATCGTCGAGTGGTACGACGAACTCGTCCGCCTCACCGACAGCCCGGTGGTGCGGCTCAACCGGGCGGTCGCAGTCGGTGAGGCCGACGGACCCCGGGCCGGGCTGGCCCTGCTGGCGGGGCTCGACCCGGCGCTGCCGCGCCACACCGCCGCCGCCGCATACCTGCACGAGCGGGCAGGCGACATCGACACGGCCACAGCGCTTTACGTCGAGGCGGCGGCGACGGCACAGACCACCGCCGAGCGCGACCACCTGACGCTGCGGGCGGCCGCCCTGCGCCGGCGGTCCTGACTAGATCGGCGGTACCCGGTCCGCCCACGGCACCGCCTGCTCGAGCTGGGCGGCCAGCTGGAGCAGTAGCGTCTCACCGTCCAGCGGTGCGACGAACTGCACGCCCAGCGGCAGCCCGTCGGCGGTCCAGTGCAACGGCAGTGAAATCGCCGGTCGCCCAGTGAGATTCGCCAACTGCGTGTACGGCACCCAGTTGAGGTTCTTGTCCACCATGTCGTCGACGATCCCGGTGTGGCGCAACAATGCGGCGGTGCGGGTCTTGAGCAGCAGGTCGGACCCGCGCTGCAGCAGCGGCGGCAGGTCGAACTCGCCGATCTTCGCCGGTGGCGTCGCCATCGTCGGGGTCAGCAGCAGGTCGTAGGACTCGAAGAACGTCGTGAGCCGGCGGGTGTGCTCGTGACGCCGGTGCACCGCCTCCACGTAGTCGACGCTGCTCGTCGCGCGTCCGATCGCGGCCATTATCAACGTGTCTCGCTCGAAGACGTCGTCGCCGGCGCCGGTCAACCGCTTCACCTCGGCCACTTCCCACGCGGCGTAGACGAACCAGGTGAGCAGGAAGTCGCGGGCCAACGCGGCGTCGTCGAACGGTGCCTGGGGCAGTTCGTCGACGTGGTGGCCGAGATCGGTCAGCGCGCGCACGGTCCGCTCGACGGCGGCGGCCGCCTCGGCGTGCGGCTGAGGATTGATCGCGGAGGGCACCCGTACGCCGATCCGCAATCGGCCGGGGTCCGTGCCGACAGCGGAGGCGAACGACGCGTCCGGCAGTACCGGCGTATATGGTCCGCTGGGTTCCCCGCCGGCGATCACGTCGAGCATCGCGGCAGTGTCCCGCACGGTCCGCGACACGACGCCCTGCACGGCCGCGCCGTGCATGGATTCGCCGACGTCGGGTCCCGACGGGGTGAGGCCGCGGCCGGGTTTGAGCCCGACCAGCCCGCAGCAGCCCGCCGGGATGCGGATCGAACCGCCACCGTCGTTGGCGCCCGCACAGGGCACGATGCCCGCCGCCACGGCGGCCGCCGACCCGCCCGACGACCCTCCGGGGGTGCGGGTGAGATCCCACGGGTTGCGGGCGGGCCCCCAGGCCTCGGGTTCGGTGATGCCCTTGGCACCGAACTCCGGGGTGTTGGTCTTGCCGAATATGACCAGGCCCGCGTCGAGCCACCTCTGCACCACCGTGGCGTGCTCCTTCGCCGGCGTGGACATCAGCGCGCGCGAGCCGCGGGACGTCGGCAGACTCGCGTAGTCCTGAGCGAGGTCCTTGATGAGGAACGGCACCCCGGCGAAGGGTCCGTCCCGCTGCTCGGACGGGTTGACCGCGATGTCCTTGACGATCGCATTGATCCGCGGGTTCACCACTGCCGAGCGCGCTTTCGCGGCGTCGAGCAGTTCGGCCGCCGTCACCTCCTTGTCGGCGACGAGCTTGGCCAGCCCCACGGCGTCGTATGAGCGGTATTCGTCGAAGTCCACGACTCGACGGTAGCGGTCAGCCGTGTACGGGGGTGCGCGGGCGCGCAGCCACGGCCGGGGCCGGGCGGCGGGCCGGTTCGCGTCGGCGACGGTCCTCGCGGGCGATTCGCCGGTCGAGGGCGCGCGCCTGGCGCTTGGTCAGTGCGCGACTCTTCGCGGCGAGCTGGTCGAGTTGCATCCAGCTCAGGCCGTCGAGGTCGCCGTCGTGGTCGTGGGTGGCGATCACGACGCAGCCGCGCAGCAGCGGCACGGTCTTGGGGGTGAACGCCGTCGTGGCCAGCAGGAGCTCGGTGGCCCGACGGTTGATGCGGCGCTGGCAGCCGGGCGTCGACGGGCTGAACCAGAAGTCGAACTGCCGGTCGGCGCTGGTCAGGCTCTGAAGCCCGTGGTCCTGGATGAGCCGATCGATGTCGGCCGAGGTGTACGCGCGGGTCTCATAAACGGCGCCGGCGGCGCTGAAGTACAGAACTGTGTTCATAGCCTTGTTCCATTCGACTCTTTCTTCGGTTCCCATGACCGGCGCGATGTGGCCGACCTGTTACTGAAGTTACCCATGTGACAGAAGGGACAAACCTCGATAACCGTTCGGCAACGGCGTTTGTTCCCGGGGATCGAGTCGGGCTTCAGGGATGGCTGCGGGCTTGCCCGTCGCCGTGGTCGACCAGAGCGTCGAGACCGCGCTGCCAGCTGGCGGACCGGATGCGCTCACACACCGACCTGGTCGCCAGGAACGCCGCCGCCGCGGCACCGCTGACACCGATCCACAGCACCGCCCCCGCGATCACCCCCACGGCCACGGTGCCGCGGCCGTCGTGGACCGCGGTCGTGACGGCCAACGCGACGGGGATCGTCATGACCGACACCAACGCGGCCAACAGCAGGACCACGGCTTCGATGCGATCGGTCCTGCGCACCAACGGATCTCCTCCGCGCAGATACATGAAAGCCGGCCACGTCGGCACGCCGAGGCGAAAGGTCGTCAGCTCTTCGATGGTGGTCGGACGCCCGTCGTCGGCGTCGTGGCGGTACACGGAGTTCCCCTTCCGTCGCGGAGTCGTATGCGGACATTTCCATGATGAGCCCGAAATCGGCTGCTGCGGTTGCCGAACCCGGACAACATCGTGGACCCCCGTTGTGGTCCGCCGACAACACGCGCGGGCGTCGGTACCGTCGTTGACAGTCCCTTGACGAGCAGAAACCGAGGTGCCATGGCAGACACGCCAGCCGAAGTGGTCGAGTCCGCCACCCCGCCGCGCCGACGCCGGCACTGGCGGCGGTTCCTGATCGTCGCCGCCATCCTGCTGCTGTTGTTCGGGGTGCCCTGGTGGACGCTGCTGGCGTCGGGTGCGGCCTGGCCGCCCGCGGTGTTCATCACCGGTACGGTGCTGTTCGCCGCGGCGCTGGTCGCGATGCCGTCGCTGATGGTGTTCGGCCACGGCCGCCGCCACATCGACACAGCCGCCGCCGCCGGCGATGCGCTGCTGGGCGCCGGCTGGGTGCTGTTCGTGTGGTCGGTGCTCGGTCTGGCGCTGCGGCTGGTGCTCCGGTTGGCGGGTGTCGCCGAACCGACGGCGGCGCGGGTCACCGCCGCGGCCGTGGTGGCCGTCGTGGCCGTCCTGCTCGTCTGGGGCTACGCCGAGGCGATGCGGGTGCCGCGCGTCAAGGACGTCGACGTCGCGATCCCCGGCCTCGGCCGCGGGCTCGACGGTCTGCGCGTGGTGCTGATCACCGACACGCACTACGGCCCCCTCGACCGCGCGCGGTGGTCGGCCGGGGTGGTCGCCCGCGTCAACGAACTGGACGCCGACGTCGTGTGCCATGTCGGCGACATCGCCGACGGGACGGTCGGCGTCCGCGAACCGCAGGCACAACCGCTGGCGTCGGTGACCGCGACCTGCGCCCGCGTCTACGTGACCGGCAACCACGAGTACTTCAGTGAGGCGCAGGGCTGGCTGGAGTACATGGACCGCATCGGCTGGACGGTGCTGCACAACCGGCACATCGTCATCGAGCGCGGGGGCGATGCGATGGTCGTCGCCGGCGTCGACGACGCCACCGCGCGCTCCTCCGGGGTGGGCGGGCACGGCGCGGATCTCGACGCGGCACTCGAGGGCGCCGACCGGTCGCTGCCGGTGCTGCTGCTCGCGCACCAGCCCAAGCAGGTCGCCGAGGCCGTCCGCGCGCGCGTCGACCTGCAGGTGTCCGGGCACACTCACGGCGGTCAGATCTGGCCGTTCAATTTCCTTGTGCGGCTGGAACAACCGGTCGTGCACGGACTGAGCCGGCATGGCGAGCGCACTCAGCTGTACACCAGCCGGGGCACCGGTTTCTGGGGACCTCCGTTCCGGGTGTTCGCGCCGAGCGAGATCACGGTGCTGAGGCTGCGCCGGCAGGAGTGAACGCTTTCGGCGCCGCCGACGTCTAGACAACTGCAACCCGAGCAGAAACGGAGCAGTGGTCATGGGCGGAGCCGACGACGGTGCCGGGCTGAGCCCGCACTACGACTTCATCGTGTGCGGATCGGGCTCGTCGGGATCGGTCGTGGCCCGTCGCCTGGCCGAGAACCCGTCGGTGCGAGTGCTGTTGCTCGAAGCCGGCGGTGACGACGACGTCCCCACCGTCCGCAACGCCGATCAGTGGCCGCTGAACCTCGGCACCGAGCGGGACTGGCAGTTCGTCGCCGCGCCCAATCCGCACCTCAACGGCCGGTCCATCCCGATGAACATGGGCAAGGTCCTCGGTGGCGGTTCCAGCATCAACGTGATGATGTGGTCGCGCGGCCACCGAAGCGACTGGGACCACTTCGCCTCCGAGGCCGACGACCCCCGGTGGGGATACGAGGCCGTGCTCGACATCTACCGCCGCATCGAGGACTGGCACGGCGTGCCGGATCCGGATTACCGCGGGACCGGCGGCGAGGTGTTCGTCGCACCCGCGCCCGACCCGAATCCGATCGCCCCGGCGTTCGTCGCCGCCGCCTCGGAAGCCGGCATCCCGACCTTCGATCATCCCAACGGCAAGATGATGGAAAGCGAAGGGGGCGCGGCGATCAGCGACATCCGGGTGCGCGACGGCGTGCGGCAGTCGGTGTTCCGCTCCTACACCTACCCCTACGTGGGCCGGCCGAACTTGACCGTGCTGACCGGGTCGCTGGTGACCAAGGTGACCGTGGACGGCGGGCGGGCGACCGGCGTGGAGTTCGTCCACCGGGGCCGGACCCACCGGATCGGTGCCACGTCCGAGGTGGTGCTCAGCCTCGGGGCGATCCACACGCCGAAGGTGTTGATGCTCTCCGGTATCGGCGATGCCGGGCAACTGGACGCTGTGGGTATCCCTGTCGTGCAGCACCTTCCGGGCGTCGGGCAGAACCTGCAGGACCATCCGGCGATCGGATGCGTGTGGGAGTACCGCGCGCCGATCGCGCCCCGCAACACCGGATCCGAAGCCACCTACTTCTGGACCAGCGATCCGCGGCTGGCCACCCCCGATCTGCAGACCTGTCAGATCGAGGCGCCGTTCGTGAGCGAGGAGGCCGCGCGCCGCTTCGGCGTGCCGGAGGCCGGCTGGACGATGTTCGCCGGCGTGGTCCGCCCGGCGAGCCGGGGCTCGGTGCGGCTGACCGGGCCGAGCGCCGACGACCCGGTCCGCATCGACGCCAACATGCTGTCGCATCCCGACGACGTGACGGCTGCGCTGGCCGCAGTGGAGTTGGCCCGCGAGGTCGGCAACGCGGGGCCACTGGTTGCCTTCACGAAACGTGAAGTGATGCCGGGCACTCTGACGGGCGCCGAGCTCCTTCGGTTCGTCCGCGACTCCGTGTGCACCTACTGGCACCAGAGCTGCACCGCCAAAATGGGACGCGACGAGATGTCGGTTGTCGACGGCGAATTGCGGGTGTACGGCATCGACGGCTTACGCATCGCCGATGCGTCGATCATGCCCCGGGTCACCACCGGTAACACGATGGCGCCGTCGGTCGTGATCGCGGAGCGCGCCGCTGAACTGATCGGCGACGCACACGCACTGGAGGTGACCAGTGCCCAGCACTGACGTTGTGGAGCGTCCGGCCGATCTGAGTGTCGAGTGGCTGGTCTCGGTGCTGGGGGTGCCGGTCGAGCGGTTCTCGTTCGAGCGCATCGGCACCGGTCAGATGAGCGAGTGCTACCGGATCACGTTGGGTTACGGCGAGAGCGGGCAGGGGCCCGGGTCGGTGGTGCTCAAGGTCGCGGCCACCGATGCGGTGAGCAGGCAGACCGGCCTGGCGCTGGGCCTGTATGAGCGGGAGGTGCGGTTCTACACCGACATCGCGCCGCGCATCGGCGGGCCGGTGGCGCCGTGCTATTCGTCGGCGTTCGACGCGGAGTCGGGGGCGTTTCACCTGCTGCTCGGCGACGCCGGGCCCGCGGTGGTCGGCGATGAGATCCGCGGAGCCACCGCCGAGCAGGCGATGCTGGCGCTGGCGGAGCTGGGTCGGCTGCACGGCCCGCTGCTCGATGATCCGGCGGCGGCCAGTGCGGACTGGCTCAACCGCGAGTCTCCCGTCGACCAGGCGTTGATCACGCAGCTTTACGCGGGGTTCGCCGAGCGGTATGCCGATCAGATCGCGCCCGAGCATCGGGTGGTGTGCGAGCGGCTGGTCGCCGGGTTCGACGCGTATCTCGCGGCGGAGGCCGCCGAAGACCGGGTCAAGGGTCTGGTGCACGGCGACTACCGGCTGGACAACATGCTGTTCGGTCAACAGGGCGCGGACCGGCCCTTGACGGTCGTGGACTGGCAGACGGTCGCGTGGGGACCGGCGCTGACCGACGTCGCCTATTTCCTGGGGTGCGCGCTGCCGGCCGAGGTGCGCCGCGCGCACTACGACGCGCTGCTGGAGTCGTATCACCGGGCGCTGGGTGCAAAGCTCACGCTCGACGAGGTGCGCGACGGGGTGCGCAGGCAGACCTTCTTCGGGGTGATGATGACGATCATCTCGCCCATGCTCATCGAGCAGACCGAACGCGGCGACACGATGTTCATGACGATGCTGCAAAGGCACTGCGAGCACGTGCTCGACGTCGACGCGCTCGCAATTCTGCCCCAACTTCAGCCGAACTCGAGCAGCGTGTACGCCCCGCGGTAGTTCATGACCGCCTTCGAACGCCAGACGGCCGGAAACACCTTCTCGAAGAAGAACCCTCGGCCCCGCGGCATCGGCAGGTCGTGCACGGCCCGGATCCCGGGCACCGTGCCGGCCAGGTTGGCCAGCTCTGCGGCCGACAGGCTGAACGGCATCGGCGGGACCCGGTAGCTCCGCGAGGACCGCAGCCCCTTGGGGGCGAACCGCTTCACCAGTACCGGCGGCAGGTCGAAGAGCATCCGAGCGCCTGGAAACCGCTTGGCGCAGTTGGTGATCAGCCCCATCGCGTCGTCGGGTGGCAGATACATCAGCAGGCCTTCGGCGGTGATGAACACGCCCTCGGCGGTGTCCACCCGGTCCGTCCAGGTGTAGTCCAGCGCGGACTGGGCGAGGGTGGTGATCCGCGGCGACCCCGGCAACAGCCTGCGCCGTAGTTCAATGATCGGCTCGAGGTCCACAGTGAGCCAACGGAACTGGGCATCGGGGATGCGTGCGTCCAGCCGCCAGAACGTGGTCTGCAATCCCTCGGCGAGCGCGACGACGGTGGCGCGCGGATGCTGGGCGAGATAGTCCGCGGTGGCTTTGTCGAACGCCAACGAGCGCAGCGCCATCTCCTGGCCCTTGCGGCCGAACTTGTCGAAGTCGAAGTCGATGGCGTCGACCAGCCGGATCGCCATCGGGTCGTCGATGATGGCGCGCGGGTGACGGGCTTGGTGCGCGCGGCCGTTGAGGGTCAGCAGTGCGGTCTCGGACACACCCTGCAGCGCGCTGGCGTCGATGCGGTCGGTCACCACATCGAAGCTACCCGTCGTCACACCAGGTAGATCACGAACACCGCGACCAGCAGCACGATCAGCCAGGCGTCGGTCGAGTGCTTCAGCCAGCGCGGCGCGGTTCCGACCTCCATGAAGTTGCGGATGATCAGGCGGGCCTTGATCGCGGTGAGCATCAACACCAGTGCGGTGATCGGGGTGCTGGGGTGCACGGTGTCGGTGAAGTGGGCGGGCGCCAACCACCACGACCCGACCGTGATTGCGGTGAGCGCAACCCACGTCCAGGTCATGGTGCGCGCGGTTGTGTGCGCGGCGCCGGTCGTCTCGGTCATGATCACCTCATCACGTAGAGCAGGCCGAAGATGACGACCCACAGCAGGTCGACCATGTGCCAGTACACCGCGCCGGACTCGACCAGCGAGGCGCGCCGCCGGCCGGGATTGCGCAACTCCCGCACCACCACCCCGAGCACGATCAGCCCGATCAACACGTGGATCAGATGCACCCCGGTCAGCACGTAGTAAAACGCGTAGAACATGTCGGAGTTCGTGTGACCCGCCGTGATTTTGGCGAACCACTCGTAACCCTTGACCGCCATGAACAGCAGCCCGCACCCGCCGCCGGCGTAGACGAGGCGGATCGCCTGGGCGGGGTTGCCGGACCTGGCGGCCAGTACGCTGCGGGCGACGAACCACGAACTCGTCAGCAGGATCACGGTGTTGAGCACACCGAGGTTGATGTCGAGGTGCTGCTGCGCGGCCAGGAACTCCGCGGGGTTCATGGCGCGGTAGACCATGAAGACGATGAAGTAGCCCCCGAAGATGATCAGGTCACCGAGGACCATCACCCACATGTCGACATCGCCGGGCAGGCGGCCGTTCGTCGGCTTCGGATGTGAATCAGTCTGCGTCACAGTCGTTCCCGTCAGTGCAGTCCAGGCGAATCGGCGGGTTCGCGCATGGTCGCCCGGCGCAGCAGCAGGATCAGCGCTCCCAGCCAGATGCTGAAGACCACGACCGACCACCAGAACGCCAGGGAACCGTTCCACGCGAACGGCCCCGAGTGGGCGACGAACATCTGCGTCGCGATGACCTCCGTGATGATCTGCCAGATGGTCACGTACGCGAACCATTTCGGGAAGATGTCGTTCTTGTCGTAGAGGATGGCGATCGCGAACACCAGGTACGCCACCGAGAAGCAGCCCAGTGACCCGTTGTAGGACAGCATGCCGAGGTCGTAGAGCAGGCTGACGATCTCGGGATCCCGGTCGGCCCGGAAGGTGGCGGTCAGGAAGCACACCGCCACCAGCAGGAAGCCTGGCAGCGCCCCGACCCCCATGCCGCCGATGTAGCCGTAGGCGAACACCGAGCCCACCGACATCCGCATCATGTGATAGGCGACCAGGCCGTTGGTCACCGCCGCTCCGCCGAGCAGGATCAGCAGCAGGCAGAACCCGATCTGGATGGTCAACCCGTTCTCGGCGAAGAAGTTGACCTTGTCGGCGGCGGTCACGTCGGGCCGCGGTGGCGGCGTCACCCGCGCCAGCACGCAGATGATCACGCCGAACACCGCGTACCACGCCGGGAAGAACCAGCACACCCACCGGACGTCGCGCTTACCGCCGGGGTCCTCTCCGGTCGGCGCGGCGAACCGGCGCGCGGTCAGGATGCTCACCGGATGACCTGGTCTTCGCGGGCTTGACGCAACACCGCCCGCCGCAGCACGAAGAACATCACGATCACGAACAGCGCGAAGGCGCCGTTGCGCAACCAGAACGACAGCAAGCCGTCCCAGGCCAGCGGGCCGCTCTGAAACACGGCGGCGCCTGCGGCGGGGATCATCGCGATCCCGGTGGCCAGCGAGTAGTGCCCGACCCACCGGGGAAACACTGGGTCGGGACCGTCGTCGAAGTAGACCGCGACGGCGAGCAGGACGAACTGGGTGACGGCCATCCCGACGGGCGCGATGAACACGATCCAGGCAAGATCGTTGAGTACCATCACCAACTCCGGGTTGCGCTCCGGCCGGAACGCCGCGACCAGGAAGAAGATGTTCGACAACGCGAAAATCGTTGCGCTGCTGACAATTGCGGTGAGATAGCAGTACGCGAAGACGTGGCTCTGGGTCTTCATCCGCTTCATCTGCGCGACGATCACCATGAAGAACGGCAGGATCATGATCCCGCACAGGTTGAACGTCACCTGGCTGAACCGGATCCATGCGGTGTTCTCGGCGTAGAACGCCGCCACCTGCTCGGCGCTCAGCAGCGGCGACATCGGCGGCCAGAATCCCGGGAAGGCGATCAGCGCGACCAGCAGGACGGCGCCCACCGCGGGGCCGGTCCACAGGCTCACCCACTGGGCTTTGATGTTGCCTGCCTTCGGCAGGTCCTGAACCTGCTCGAGGATCTGCACGTGTGGTGCCCTCCCGTTATGACTCAAGTCAGAAATAGCCGGCCGGTGCGGCTCGCTCGGCGCGATTGAATCGCCTGTCACAACCGATACTGTCGGCTGAACGGTATCGGCTTCGGCGCTGGAACGGAAGACTTATTTCTGATTCAAGTCAGTAATTGACCCGCTAGGCTGCGCGCAGGAGTAGCCGGAAGACGGAGCCGATAGTGCCGAAGACGGAGAAGTCGGAGCGCGCCCGAAAGGGCGTGCAGACCCGCGAGCGGCTCCTGGGTGCGGCCATCGCCGAGTTCAAGCGCGGCGGGATCGCCGCGGCCGACGTCGGCGCCATCGTCGACGCCGCCGGTGTCGCGCATGCCACGTTCTTCTTCCACTTCCCGACCAAGGAGCACGTCCTGCTCGAACTCGAGCGCCGGGAGCAGGAGCGGATGGCCGCCGAGCTCAGCCACTACTACCGCCGTGGGCATGACGTCCGCGCCACCCTCGCCAAGGCCGTCGAGGCGCTCGAAGCACTCGAGCGCCGCCTCGGGGCGCGGCTGTTCAAAGACTTTCTGGCTCTGCACTTCTCGACGACCCGGCCGCCGTCGGAGGAGTGGACGACCCATCCCGTGATCGTCGCCGTGGTCGAGGAACTGCAGCGTGCGCAGCAACGCGGCGAGATCCCGGGCGAGGTCGACGTGATGCTCAACGGGGTGTCGTTCCTGGTCGGGCTCTACGCACTGCTCATCACGATGCCCGGTTCCCGCGAGGTCCGGCGCCCTGTCATCGAGGAGTATCTGACGACATACTTGTATGGGTTGCGAGCGGTGTGACGTTTGTCGAACGCCACGGTGGGGGATGTATCCACCACGTTTGTGACGACACGAAGCACGGACAGTGGAGGTCCCATGCAGCCGATATCGCCGACCGACGCGATCTTCCTGCTCGGCGAATCACGCGAGCATCCAATGCATGTCGGGGGGCTGCAACTGTTCGAACCGCCCGAGGGCGCCGGCCCCGAATACCTCCGCGGGCTGGCCGACGAGCTGCTGTCCCAGACCGACGTGCAGCCCACGTTCCGCAAGCATCCGGCGTTCTTCGGCGGGCTGACCAACGTCGTGTGGTCCGCCGATCGGGATGTCGAACTGGACTACCACCTGCGCCGCTCGGCGCTGCCGTCGCCCGGCCGCGTCCGTGACCTGCTGGAGCTGATCTCCCGGCTGCACGGCACGCTGCTCGACCGGCACCGCCCGCTGTGGGAGGCGCACCTGATCGAAGGTCTCAGCGACGGCCGGTTCGCGGTGTACACCAAGTTCCACCACTCGCTGATCGACGGGGTGTCGGCGATGAAGGTGATGCAGCGGGTGCTGTCGCCTGACGCCACCGAAACCGAGGTGCGCGCACCGTGGAGCCTGCCGCCCCGGCGCAGCGCACCGCGCGACACCTCCGGTCCGTCGTTGCTGCAGACCCTCGGGCAGGTCGCGGGTTCGGTGGCCGGGGTCGCGCCGACCACGGTGTCGCTGGCGCGTGCGGCGCTGCTCGAGCAGCAGCTGACGCTGCCGTTCCGGGCGCCGAAGACGATGCTGAACGTGCGCATCGGCGGCGCCCGCCGGGTGGCGGCGCAGTCGTGGGCGTTGGACCGCATCAAGAAGGTCAAGGCCGAGGCCGGTGTGACCGTCAACGACGTCGTGCTGGCGATGTGCGCGGGCGCGCTGCGGCTCTATCTGGCCGATCAGAACGCGCTACCCGACACACCGCTGGTGGCGATGGTGCCGGTCAACCTGCGCACCGAACAGGACGTCGAGGGCGGCGGCAACCTGGTCGGTGCGATCCTGTGCAACCTGGCCACCGATGTCGAGGACCCCGCCCGGCGGCTGGCGACCATCGCCGCGTCGATGCGCGACAACAAGAAGGTGTACTCGGAGCTGCCGCGTACGCAGCAACTCGCGGTGTCGGCGTTTCTGATCAGCGGCCTGGCGTTCGGTCTGCTGCCCGGCTTCGTGCGCACCGCGCCGCCGCCGTTCAATCTGGTCATCTCCAATGTGCCGGGTGCGCGGGAACCCCTGTACTGGAACGGTGCTCGGCTCGACGGCAACTACCCGTTCTCCATTCCGCTCGACGGGCAGGCTCTCAACATCACGCTGGCCAACCGCGCCGAGTTCCTGGACTTTGGCTTGGTCGGCGACCGCCGCAACGTCCCGCATCTGCAGCGGTTGCTCGGGCACCTCGAGACGGCGCTGAAGGACCTCGAGCGCGCCGTCGGTTCCTGACCGCATCTCCCGCGAAGGCGCGAGGCTCAGTCGAGTTCGGACAGAAACAGCTCCGCGCGGTCGGCGTAGAGACGTGCCTCGCGTTCGAGGGACAGTGCGCGCGCCCTCTCGGCGGCCCTGCGGACAACCCCGGTAGGTTCACCTCGGGCATGCAGAAGGCGCGCGCGAAGCAGCAACAACAGACCCTCGGGATTGCGCTGCCCGTAAGCATTGAGATAGAAATCTGCCCGATCGAGGGCACCGGCCGCCGCCTCAGTCGCCCCGACGGCCAGGTGCATTTCACCGAGCAGGCCGTACCAGGTGGCAACGCACGAACGGGGCGGATCGAGCAGGTTGGCGGCGATCAGCTTCTGCGCCTCCGAAATCGTTGCATCAGTGCCCTTCCCGACCATCACCAAGGCCCAGCAGCGAGCGAGGCGCTGATAGGTGCCGAGGAAGACGAACGAAAAACTCGGATCCACCGCGATGCCCCGTCCGACAACGGGAAGTGCCCAGTCCGGATCGCCGACTATCGACGCTATCCTCGCAGTCATGCTGGCCCACACCGTAATTCGATAGGGGCTGTCGCCCGCGGTCGCTTCCAGGGTATCCAGGAGGCCTCGGGCGCCCTCGATATCCCCGTGCAGCGCGGTCACTTCTGCAAGCATCCCGGTCATCAGCAACTTCAGATCGCGGCGAACAGGATCCTCGTCGTGACGTGCAAGGTTGGCGAGCAGGGTCCGCTCAGACTGGCTCAGATAGCGGAACGCCTCGCCGATATTGCCGATGTCCCACTGATGAATCCCCCACGCCTGCAGGCCGTATGCCTTCACGATCGGGTCAGCGGAGGCATAGCCTTGTTCGAGCAGGCGGCGCGCCAGCGGTCCGCTGCGATCGAGTTCGATGCCTTGCGCATGGGCAGCCCACCTCGAGTACAGAAACCCGGTGGCTTCCAACTCGTGGCCGAGTTCGCGTGCCAGCACCTCGGCACGGGTCATCAGGTCGACCGACGCGGCACCGTACATGGATCGCATACCGACGACCGCGGTCAACTGGGACAGGGCCGCCAGCTCCAGTTCGGGCAGGCGAGCGTTGTGTGAGATTTCGACGGCAGACCGCAGGTGCCGCTCGGCGGCCTCGAGTGCGGACTTCGTCGCCGCACAGCTGCCTGCTCGCACCAACGCCGCCGCGGTGCGTTTCGGGTCGGCGAGCGGGCCGGCCGACCACAGGTGGTAGGCGAGTTGTTCGGCGACCGCTTCCTCTGCAGAGGAGACCCGTTCGAGCGCATCGGCGATCTGCATGTGCAGCTGGCCGGCGCGTCGTGGCGGAATGATGCCGACGACGGACTCGCGAACCAGGTCATGCGCGAACCGGAACGTGTACGGGTCGCCGGGAGTCGGCTCGACCGTGCCCGACGATACGAGGGCCTCGAGCCGGTCGAGGCATGTCGGCAGGTCGATACCGGCGGCTTCGGCGAGTACGTCAACCCGGACGATGCGACCGACCAGAGACGCTGCCATGAGCAGATCCCTGGTGGCGTCGTCCAGTCGGGCCAACCGATCCCGCACGAGGTCACGCACGGTGGCCGGCACTCCGGCACTGACCGCGGCCGTCGAGTCGAGTGCTCCGTTGTCGGCGAGAAAGCGCGCAAGTTCGCGCACGAAGAACGGGTTGCCTGAGGTGCGCGCGTAGACGCTGCGCGTCAGCGCCTCGTCGGGCACGCTCCCGGTCTCACGGCGGACGACCTCGGCGGCTTCGGCAACCGACAACGGGCGGACCCTGATCCGCCGGTGCCCTGCCACTCGGCTGGTCGCGGCGAGCGTGCGCGCCAACGCCGTACCGGGCGCCGGGGCGCGGTCACGCAGCGCCCCGAAGACGACTGTGGCGCTGGGCAACCGAGCCGCCAGATGAGTGAGCATCTGCAGCGACGTGTCGTCCGCCCAGTGCAGGTCGTCGAGCACCAGCAGGATCGGCCGCTGGGCCGCCGCCTCCGCCAGGACGCCGACGACACCCTCGAACAGGCGGAACTGCGTGCCGCTGTCCGGAAGGAACGAGCCGGCGAGTATGCCCTCGTGCGGCCTGATGAGCCGGCCCACGTCGCTGGCAAGCCACTTCTCCTGCGCGGCGGGTGGCAGGGTCGCCAAGACCGCGCCGACGGCTTGGACCCACGGCCACATCGACGGTGTGCCCTCACCTTCCAGCGAGTTCCCCCACACCACGAACAGGCCGCGCGAATCGGCGTCCGCGGCGGCCTCCTGCAGGACGGTGGTCTTACCCGAGCCGGGTTGCCCTTCGACGATCGCGAGACAGGAGCCGCCCTCCCCTGCGACATCGACCATCTGCCGCAGCACGGCCAGTTCTTCCGCGTGGCCGACGAGTCTGGTCGGCTGTTCTGAGTTCGATTGCGCGGCAACGGGAGCCGACGCCTGAGTCAGGACAGCGCGTTGCGCGGCCTCGAGGGTCGGCCCCGGATCGATGCCGAGGTCCTCCACGAGCCGGGTGCGCACCTCCTGGTAGACCGCCAGCGCCTCGCCCTGTCGCCCCGCCGCACCCAGGGTCGCGATGAGGCCGGCTTGTACGGGCTCGTGCAGTGGGCCGATCTCGGCCGCCAGCCGCAGCGCCGTCAGAACCCGCTCCGGGCGCCCGAGCTCTATCGCGAGTTCGGATGCGGCGACACAGGCATCGAAGAAGTCCTCGTTCAGGGAGGCGAAGACGGCCGTCGCCGCCCGGGTCTGGACGAGTCCATCACCGGCGGCGCCGGTCCACAGGTCCAACGCCTGCGCGTAATCGTCGAGTGCGGCGTCTCGTCGGTGCTCCGTCACGGCGGCCGCACCGGCGGCGGTGTATCGCCGGAACAGTGCCAGATCCAGTCTGGCCAGGCCAGCTGTGAACAGGTAGCCGTTGTTCCGCCGGAGCAGGTATGAGCCGCTTTCACGTGGCTGCAACCCGGGCTCGAGCAGCCGTCGCAGCATGCCGACGTATTTGTGCAGCACGTTCATCGCGCTGGCCGGTGCGTTCTCGTCCCAGATCAGATCGATGAGCTCGGCTGTGCTGATCGGTCGGCTCTCCCTGGCCAGCAGGAGACCCAGCAGGGCAGCCTGCTGGCGGGGGCCCGGGTCCACTTCGGCCCCGTCCCGCCAGATCCGCAGTGGTCCGAGGATCTGAAGGCGCAAAGTGTCGTCCGAGGCGACACGCGACTCGCCTCGAGCATCGACCGGACCCGTAGGCAGCGCCACGTCCGTCACTCCCAAATAGAAGACAGAACCGGGAGCTTACTGTGATAACACCGGTTACGCGGGCTACCGGACTGGCATGCTTGCGCAGGAAAAGGGCGGGGTATAGGGCAGCAGGTGGTGGACGGGAACAGGGCGCCGGAGTGTCCCAAACGCATGACGTTCGGACCGTGCGGCGGGGTACGGCCGGACGGTCAGTGCGAGATGCGTCCCGGCGCCTGTGCATTCGGTGAGGTGGTCCCGTGGTCCGGACCGCCGGTCACGCCGGTACAGACCACCGCCCCGCGGGTGCTGACCGACTTCAGCTGCCTGCCCTTCGACGAGAAGGACGTCGCCGAGACCGCCGCCGTTCTGGCGCCGTCCTGCGATGCCGTCCTGGTCGGGGAACACCAGAATCGGCCCGACTTCCCGCCCACATTGATGGGTGCTCTGCTGCTCGACGCCGGTGTGTCGCCGTGGATCACGCTGTCCTGCCGGGACCGTAACCGGGTCGTGCTCGAGCAGGAGCTGCGCGGTCTGCAGCTGATCGGTGTGCCGGCCGCGATGTGTGTGACCGGCGACGGCCGCGGCTACGACGTGCGGCCGGACGTCACGCAGACCTTCGATCTGGATGGGCCTCGGCTGGTTTCGCTCGCGGCGGCACTAGGGATGGCGGCGGCGGTGCCGGAAACACCCACCGCGCCGCCCGTGCACGCCAGGCCCGCCCGGCTGGTGGAAAAGCAGCGTGCCGGTGCCGGGGCCGCGGTGCTGAACCACGTGCCGTTTCCGGCCATGGTCGCCGACTTCATGACCGCGGCACGGGCGCAAGGGCTCACGATCCCGGTGATCGCCGCCGTCGCGGTCTTCACCGACGACGTGTCCGCCGCCGTCCTGCAAGGCCTTCCAGGGCTCGAACTCGATCCGGTGGTCACCGAAGCTGTTCTGGGAGCGGATGATCCGGTGGCTGCCGGCATCGACGCCGCGGTCGAGGAAGCCCGGCAATTGTTGTCGATCGATGGAGTCGAGGGGGTGAACGTGTCCGGTCTCGCATCGGCGTCCGGCACTCGGGTGGGCGCGGAGATCAAGGCCGAAGTCGGCCGTCGCATCAAGGAACTGGTGGCATGAGCGAGGCGATGGAGGCCGAGTTCGACACCGTCGCGGAATGGACCGCCACGGTGGCCACCGCGCTAGGCGCCGAGTACCACGTGCCCGCCGGGTGCCGCGGCAGTGGCAGCCCGGCCGCGTTGGACTGGCTGGTCGAACACATGGGGTTGCGTTCTGGCGACGCACTGCTGGACTGCGGTGCGGGCGTCGGCGGGCCGGCCGCCTACGCCGCGCGCAGCCGGTCCGTGCGGCCGGTGCTCGTCGAGCCGGAAACCGGTGCGTGCCACGCGGCGCGGCGACTGTTCGACCATCCGGTCCTGTGTGGGTCGGGGTCGGCGCTTCCGGTGGCCGACGCGGTGTTCGACGCCGCCTGGTCGCTGGGCGTGTTGTGCACGATGCCCGATCAACTCGCCCTGCTCGCCGAGCAGCGGCGCGTCGTGCGCGCCGGCGGCCCGATCGGCCTGCTGGCGTTCGTCGCCCACCGCGAGGTACCCGGCGACGTGCTGCCCGACAACCATTTCCCGACGACAGGGCGCCTCACCGACCTGATCCGGGACGCCCGCCTGCAGGTCGAGCACCAGGTCACGACGGCCGACCTGCCGGCGATCCCGGCGGACTGGAGTGAGCGGGCGCAGGCGGTCGAGGACGCGTTGGCGCAGCGGTACGGCCACACCGAGGCGTGGCAGCTGGCCGAACAGCAGAGCGGCGAGATCGGCAAGCTCCTCGAGGACGGCACGCTCACCGGCGAACTGTTCGTGCTGCGCGCAGCCTGAATCACCCTGCCAACACCTCTGCGGTAAGGGCAACGGTATACGGTGCCGGTATGAATCGAGTCTCGGTGATCACCGGCGGTGCGGGCGGTATGGGCGTAGCGACGGCCACGGTGGTCGGTCGCGACCACACGGTCGTGCTGTGCGACGTCCGCGGGGACCGGCTCGAGGGCGCGGCGCAGACGCTCGGCGGGCTCGGGATCAGCGCCACGGTGGTCAACGCCGACGTCACCGATCGCGCCGCGGTGGACCGGCTGTTCGACACCGCGACCGGGCTCGGTGACCTCGTCTCGGTCATCCACACCGCCGGGGTGAGCCCGAGCATGGGCGACGCCGAGTACGTCATGCGCACGAACGCGCTCGGCACGGTCAACGTCAACGAGGCGTTCTTCGCGACGGCCGGGGGAGGCGCGGCGATCGTCAACGTCGCATCCATGGCGGCGCACATGCTGCCCGACGAGATGATCCCGAAGGACAAGTTCCCGCAGGCGCTTTCGGATCCGGACGCGTTCATGACCGACATGCTCGCGGCGTGCGCGGTCGTGCCCGAGGAGTTGCAGTCCGGCATCTCCTACGCGTTGAGCAAGAGCTTCGTGCGCTGGTACAGCACCGCGCAGGCGGAACGGTTCAACACCAGGGGGCTGCGGATCGTGTCGGTCTCGCCCGGATCGATCGACACCGAGATGGGCCGCCTCGAGGAGAACGCCGGCGCGGGCGCCATGGTCGCCGACGCGGCCGTGCCGCGGTGGGGACGGCCCGAGGAGATGGCCGAACTGCTCGCGTTCTGCGCGAGCGAGAAGGCCGGATACCTCACCGGCACCGACATTCTCAACGACGGCGGCGTGATCGCCTCGATGACCGAACGCGCTCGCAAGGCGTCCGCGTAGCGCGCGAGATTACGCGGCGGGCACCGGTCCGGCGAGCCTGGCGGGCCGCGCCCAGATCACCATCACCAGGCACAGCGCCGCGGCCACCGCGAACGCGACATAGACGTTGAAGACGTCGGCGGTGCCACCGAGCAGGGCGGCGGCGATCGGCCGCGAACCCAGGAAGCCGACGAGCCACAGCGCCATGATGCGGCCGCGCAACTCCTCGGGCGCACGCTCCTGCACCACGGTGCCGAGCCCGGTCATCGCCCAGCCGAAGCCCAACCCGGCCAGCGCGAAACCCGCGACGGCCACCACCGGTGACATCGCGGTCGCCAGCACCGCGCAGCCCAACCCGAGGCCGGCCAGTCCGATGGACGACACCTTCGGCGACGCCATCCGACCGCGCATCAGCGCCAGCATCGCCATCCCGAGCGCCGCACCCACCCCGAACACCGCGGACAGCGTGCCCACCAGGCGCGCGTCGCCGCCGAGTTCGTCGACGATCGACGGCGTCAACGTGATCGACGAGTCCGAGGCCAGACCGACCATCGCCACCGCCAGCAGGGCGATCAGCAGCGGCCGGTCGCGCCATACGTAGCGCACCGCGACCCGGACGCGGTAGTCGGCGTCGGCGTTGCGGGCCGGCGGGGCGGGGAACCGCACCGCGACGATGACGAGCGCGAACACCAGGTGCAGGGCGGCGCTGACCGCGAACGCGGACGCCGGGCCCACGTGCGCGGCGATGTAGGCGCCCGCGGCGGGGCCCACGATGCGGCCGACCGTCATCGGAAAGCTGTTCAGCGCCATCGCCGTTGACAGTTCACCGTCGCGGATCAGGTTCGGCACGATCGACTGCATCGCCGGACCGCCGACCACGAAACCGAAACCGACCAGCAGCGTCCCGGCGAGCACGGCGATCGCGGCCGACATGCCCTGCTGCGTCGGCTCGGTGAACAGCCACGCCGCGGTGGCCCCGGACCCGAGGACGCACAGCACCCTGCCGAGCAGGATTTGCCGGGCGGGATCGCCGGTGTCGGCCCATTTACCGCTGGTCGGGCTCAGGATGAGTTGCGGCGCGAACTGGACGACGCCGACCATGCCGACCATGAGCGCCGAGCGGGTCGCGTCGTACATCACGATCGCCGCGACGATGCCGTGCGTCCACACCGCGACGACCGAGAAGATCTTGCCCCAGAACAGGCCGCCGAAGACCGGGTCGACGATCAACCCGAACGCGCCGCGCGCGGCCGGGCGGGCCGTGGCGTCGGCGGTCACCGGGCTGCCGCGCGTTCGAAGCGTTCGGCCAGCCGGTCGAGCAGGTCGACGAGGGTGTCGACGTTCGCGTCGGGCCAGTCGGCGATGGTCTCGGCGACCAGTTCGCGGCGTCGCTCCGTCACCGTCTCCAATGCGCGGCGCCCGGCGTCGGTGAGCACCAGTGTGCAGCGGCGCTGGTCCTCGGCGGCGAACGCCTTCTCCACCAGGCCGGCGGCCACCACGGCGCCGACCGACCGGCTGGCGGTCGAATGCTCGACGGCCATGAACTCGGCGACGTCGCCGATCGAGGCGCCGCCGGCGGGATGGCTCTGTTCGACCGCGCGCAGCACCCGCAGCGTCGACGCATTGGCGACCGGGCCGGTGCGGTCCAGGATCCGGTCCCGCCAGCTCGGCCGCTGCCGGGCCACCGCGATGCGGGTCAGCAGATCGTCGAGACGGTCGTAGCGGGACACGGACACAAAAGCATGCATAGCACATGCATATATCCCGGGTGAAATCGTCGAACCGACGACTGGGGCCGCCGGCTGTCATGATCTTGACGACGACACCGGCAGCCGACCGAGGGACATCAGATGGAGCTTTCCCGCAGGACGTTCGCCGGCCTGGCGGTCGGTACGGCGGTCGCCGCCGCGGTGGCGGGTCGCGCGCCCGCGCGGGCGGAGACCCCGGTCGACGACATCCCGCTGGCGCAGACCCGCGCCCGCAGCGTGGTGCTCGTGCACGGCCTGTACGCGGACGGGTCGTCGTGGATCGACGTTGTGCCGCACCTGCAGAACGCCGGGCTGAGCGTGGCCGTCGTGCAGAACCCGTTGACAACGCTGGCCGACGCGGTGGCCGAGACACGTCGGGTGCTGGCGCTGCAGCCCGGGCCGACGGTGCTGGCCGGCCACTCTTGGTCGGGCACGTTGATCAGCGAGGTGGGCGTCGACCCGGCCGTCAGCGCGCTGGTCTACATCGCAGCCCGCGCCCCCGACGCGGGCGAGGACTTTCCCGCGCTGGCCAAGCGGTACCCGACACCGCCCGCATCGGCGGGCGTCGTGGTCACGCCCGACGGTTATGCGCAGCTGAGCGAACCGGCCTTCCTCACCGATTTCGCCGGCTTCGTTCCGCCCGAGCGCGCCCGGGCGCTCTACGCCGTGCAGGGCCGCAACAGGGTCACGCTGCCGTCCGAGCGCACCACGGTCGCGGCCTGGCGCGAAAAACCCTCGTGGTACCAGGTTTCCGCGCAGGACCGCACGATCGACCCCGACCTGGAGCGGTTCCTGGCCCACCGGATGGGCGCGCACACCATCGAACTGGACACGTCGCACCTGTCGTTGATCACCGAACCGGGCCGGGTCGCGCAGCTGATCCTGGCCGCCGCCGGCGTGCCGGGCGGCTGACGGCGCGCACAGCAGATCGTCGGGTGGCGGTGGAAGGATGGCCGGGTGACCTACCGGCCCCTGCACGATTCCGGCTGGCGCGGCTTCGCCAGCGACAACTACGCCGGCGTCCACCCCGAGGTGCTGGCCGCGATCGGCGCCGCGAACGGCGGCCATCAGCCCGCCTACGGGCAGGACGTCTACACCGCGCGCCTGCAGGAGGTGATCGCCGAGCAGTTCGGCGACGGCGCCGAGGTGTATCCGGTGTTCAACGGGACCGGCGCGAATGTTGTTGCGCTGACCAGTGTTCTGCCACGCTGGGGCGCCGTCGTCACCGCCGCCACCGCGCATATCCACACCGACGAGGCAGGCGCCCCCGAACGGATGACGGGGATCAAACTGCTCACGGTCGCGACCCCCGACGGCAAGCTGACCCCCGAACTCGTCGCGCAGGAGGCGTGGGGCTGGGGCGACGAGCACCGCGCGCAACCGCTGGCCGTCAGCATCACCCAGACCACCGAGATGGGCACCGTGTACACCCCCGACGAGATCCGCGCGGTCACCGAGTACGCCCACGCTCGCGGGATGGCCGTGCACATGGACGGATCGCGGTTGTGGAACGCCGCGGCGTCGCTCGGCGTGCCGTTGCGCGCGATCACCAGCGACGTGGGCGTCGACGTGCTCAGCCTCGGCGGCACCAAGAACGGTGTGCTCGGCGCCGAGGCGGTGGTGCTCCTCGATCCCGGCCGGGCCAGCGGCCTGACGTATCTGCGCAAACTCACCATGCAGTTGGCCAGCAAGATGCGCTTCGCGTCGGCGCAACTGCTGGCGCTGTTCGACGATGACCTCGGACTGCGCAACGCCGGGCACGCGAACGCGATGACGGCGCGGCTGCGCGCGGCGCTGGAAGCCCGGATCGCCGACGGCACGCTGCCCGGGTTGGCGTTCACCCAGCGCAGCCCGGCCAATGCGATCTTCGCGACGCTGCCGATCGAGGCGGCCGACCGCATCCGCGAGCGGGTCCGGTTCTACGACTGGGACCGGGCCCGCGGCGAGGTGCGGTGGATGACGGCGTGGGACACCACCACCGACGACGTCGACCGGTTCGTCGCGGTGATCGCCGAGGAATTGGCCCGCTGAGGGGCACTGGCATGATGCCGGGGTGACGTTCCGCCCGCCCGCGCTCGCCGACATCATCGCCACCCTCGACGTGGACCAGCACAGCGACGACCACTTCGTCGCCACGCAACTGGACAACCCGGCGCACCACATCGTCGGCGGTCACATCGCCGGTCAGGCGCTGGTGGCGGCGAACCGGACGGCGCCCGGCCGTACCCCGCACAGCGCCCACGTCTATTACGTGCGGGCCGGCGACGCACGCTACCTGGTCGACCTGCACGTCGACGTGGCGCGCGACGGCGGCACGCTGTCGACACGGCAGGTCACCGCACGCCAGGACGGCCAGATCCTGCTCGAGGCGCTGGTGTCACTCAGCGGACCCGTCGACGCGCTCGATTACCAGCAGGCGATACCCGATGTGCCGCAACCGGATTCGCTACCACCGGTCCAGGAGCAGTTGGCGGCGTTCGCCGACGAGCTGGGCGGGCACTGGGTGCGGCGGCAACCATTCGATCTGCGCTACATCGACACGCCACCCCGCCTTGCGGTCGACCTGCCCGAGCCTTCGCCGCGGATGCGGATGTGGTGGAAACCCGCCGAGCCGGTGCCTGCCGACGAGGTGCTGGCGTGCGGTCTGCTGGCCTACCTGTCGGGTACGACGATGGTGGAGACGGCGCTGGCGATGCGGCGAGCCACCCCGATCGGCACGTTCAACGCGCTCATCGACCACGCACTGTGGTTCCACCGGCCGGTCGACCTGTCGGATTGGGTGCTCTCCGACCAGCTTTCGCCGAGCGGCATCGCGGGCCGCGGTCTGACCACATCGACGATGTACAACCGCTCGGGTGAGTTGGTCTGCATCGCCACCCAGGAGCTCTACTTCGGCAGGGGCGGCCGCTGACGCGGACCGGCGGCCTCCTGCAGCAGATCGAGCACGGCTGCGTCGAGTTCTTCGGCGACCGCCGACGCGTCCGCGCTGCCGTACGGTGCGATCGCGCTCGCAACGCTGTCATAGGACAGCGTGACGCCGTCGTCGCGTTCGGCGATGAGGATGGTGACCGGGGCATAGGAACCGGCGTCGGGGACATGCACGGCCATCCGGCTCATCGTCACCGGGTTGCCCGCGATGATCCGCAGCAGCCGGCGGCCCCGGTCCGGATAGCGCAGCGTCACCGGGCCGCCGAGGTCAAGGCTCAGGAACTCGATCAGACCGCTGCGCCCCGCCTGTGACTGCACCGCCGCGTCGAACGACGCGCGGTCCCCGCGGGTGGCTAAATCTGCTGCGGCAGAACGGAAGTCAGGCAGCCGGCCCAAGCCCGCGTAAACAGCCGCGGCCACATCGTCGAAGGACCGTCGGCTCGTCACGGTGACGCGGCGGATCGGCACCGTTATATCGGTCACCGGCCGGACCCGATCAACTGAAGACAGACACGCGCACACGCCGTGTCAGCTCGTCGGCCAGCACCTCGTCGGCGCCGCTCTCGATGCCGTTGACGATCTGGCGCGCGACGTCGGCGGGATCGTTCTTCGGCACGTCCAGATCGGCGATCATCGAGGTGTCGGTGTAGCCGAGGTACACCCCGATCACGTGGATGCCGAGGTCGCGCAGCTCGTCGCGAAGTGAGTTGGTCGCCGACCACAGGGCGGCTTTCGACGAACCGTACGCCCCGGAACCGGGCAACCAGGACAGCACCGAAGCGATGTTGACAATCGTCCCGCCGCCGGCGGCGGCCAGCTTCGGCGCGAATGCCCTTGTCACACGCAGACTTCCGAACAAATTGGCCTCGAATACCGAGCGGATCTCGCCGAGATCGCTGAGCAGCAGCGACTGGCCGCCGAGCAGTCCGGCGTTGTTCACCACGATCGTGGCGCCTGCGGCGGTGTCGGCCAACCGGGTGACCCCGGCGTCATCGGTGATGTCGAGTTCGACGCCGGTGATCCGTGGGTCACCGCCCTCCTCGGGCGAGCGGCTCGTAGCGTAGACCCGGTCCGCTCCGCGGGCGAGCAGTTCGGTGACGACGGCCTTGCCCAGGCCGCGCCGGCCACCGGTCACCACCGCCGTCGCGCCGTTCACGTCGATTCCCATGATTCCTCCGTTCGATGACTGGCCGAGACGCTACCAGGGCTGAGTTGGTACTGCCAACTCAGCTATGATAGGCGGATGCGACACGATCCATGGGCAGATGCGGTGTGTCCGATCGCGCGCACCATGGCGGTGCTGGGCCAGCGATGGGCGGTGCTGATCGTCCGCGAGGCACTGTTGGGCCGGTCGAAGTTCTCGGAGTTCCGCGAGCAGCTGGGCATCGCGTCCGACGTGCTGAGCGCGCGGTTGTCCGAACTCGTCGCGGCGGGCATTCTCGAGGTGGCCGACTATCAGCAACCGGGGGATCGGACCCGTCGCCGCTACGTGCTCACCGAGGCCGGACGCGATCTGGCGCCGGTCGTTGCCGCGATCGGCCAGTGGGGGCACGCGCATCTCGCCCGCCCCGACAGCAGCGACTACCGCTTCATCGATACGGCGACCGGCAAGCCCGTCGCGGTCGGATTCCGCGGCCGGGACGGTCGTCAGGTGTCGCCGGACGCTGTCGCCCTGGTGGCCGGCGAGCCGCGATGAGTTTCGCCGCCTGCCGCGGTCTGTTCGGGTGATCAGAACCGCTACAGGCGGTACGGGTGGAGCAGTTGCTGCGGGTGCAGAACTTCAACGTGTCCCGGGACGGCTTCGGTGCCGGCGAGGGCCAGAGCATCGAGCGGCCGTTCGGCCATGCCGACCCGGGCGTGATGTTCGCGTGGTGCGGCGCGACCGCGAGCTGGCCGAACCGGACCGAACCCGGTGGCAGCCGCGGGCTCGACGACTACTTCACCCGCGACTTCAGCCACAACATCGGGGCCGAGATCATGGGCCGCAACAAGTTCAGCCCCCACCGCGGACCGTGGCAGAACCTCGACTGGCAGGGGTGGTGGGACGACGAGCCGCCGTTCCACACGCCGGTCTTCGTGATGACCCACCATCCGCGGCCGTCGTTCACCCTGTCGGACACGACGTTCCACTTCGTCGACGCCGACCCGCGCACGGTGCTCGCGCAGGCCAGGGACGCCGCCGACGGGCGTGACGTCCGCCTCGGCGGCGGAGCCGCCACGATCCGGCAGTTCCTCGACGCCGGTCTGGTCGACACGCTGCACGTCGCGGAATCCCCGGTCGAGTTGGGCGCCGGATCACGGCTGTGGACGTCACCGAGCGAACTCGACGACCGGTACCACCACGACGTCGTCCCCAGCCCGAGTGGGGTGACGCACCACCTGTTCTGGCGGCGCTGAAGCGCTCAGCCCTGACCGGCAGCCTGCCGCACGCTGTCGGTGCCGGACCCGGTGCCCGTGCCGTGTGGCAACCGGTCCGCGGCGTACTGCGCCGCCTGATCGACCATGCCGTTGACGAGATACGCACCGTGCGCGCCGTTGTCGTTACCGGTGGGTGAGCAAACCGGATCCGCCGGGATGCACAGGTCGAGCGTCTTGCCCGTGTAGTGCGAGCCGACCGTGATCGGCGGTGCGCCGGTGTAGATCATCTGCAGGAAACCGCTCGACGGCTTGCCGAAAAGCGCAACTGCGGCAACATGATCGGCCACCGACGGCGGCATCGGCCCGGTCATCCCCGGAGGCGGGACGTAACCCTCCGGAATGGCGTCCTCGGTGATGTAAGCCGCGACGGCCGCGCCCTGCGAGTAACCGCCCAGCACCACCTTGGTGTCCGGACAGTTGGCCGCCGTGGCGATGACCTTGTTGCTCGCATCGATCACGCCGTCGGCCGCCGTGGCAAAGTCAAGCGACGCAGGGTAATTCACCGCGTACACGTCGACCGACTTGCCGGGCGTCTTGGCCCGCAGCGCATCGACGAACGCCTGACCGGTGGCGCCGACGCCGGGCGCCTCGAAGGTGCCGCGCGCGAAAACCACCTCGACATCTGGACAGGGCGCCGCCTGGCTCGGTGTCGCGGCGATGACGGAACCAGCCATCACCGCAACCGCAGAAGCCGCACCCGCCAAGTAACCAACATATTTCATCTCGACCCGCCTCTATCAGAGTGACCCCGCGACCGGCTCCGTTGACCCAGCGGACTGCGCCGGCGTACCCAAGATCGGTTCTACCAAAACGTGTACGAGCGTGCAGGTTGCCGTCGTCAGACCCACTGACAGGAACGGCCACCGGGCGGTGGGGTAGTGTCCGATCGGCACGCGACACGGAACCCGAGTTCCGTTGCGCCGTTCCGGGTCGGTCGGGTCAGGAGGTCAGGTGCTCGGGGTGTTCAAGAGGTTCTGGATGCCACTGCTGTTGGTGGCCGTGGTGGCGCTCGGCGCATATGCGGTGGTGCGTATCCGCGAGTCTGCGGTCCAGCCGCCGCCGTCGGCCGGCGCTGACGCGAATTCCGGTATCACCGACCCATTCAACCCCAAACACATCACCTATGAGGTGACCGGGACGGGCGGGTCCGTCGACGTCGACTACCTCGACGAGAACGGTCAACCCCATCGCGTCGACGCGGCGGCGTTGCCGTGGTCGTTCACCATCGTGACAACGCTGCCGTCGATGTCGGCCAACATCGTCGCCCAGGGTGACGCCGGTGTCGAAGGGCTGCGTTGCCGAGTCGTCGTCGACGGCCAGGTCCGCGACGAGCGCAGCACCGACGAATACCAGCCGTTCATCTACTGCTTGGTGAAATCCGTATGAGCGCCGGACATTCCGTGCCCCGCCGCCCGATCGTCGCCCGAGCGGTTCGGATGTTGGCGATACCGGTCATCCTGTTCTGGATTGCTCTCGCCGTCGGCCTGGGCATGCTTGCTCCCTCGCTCGACGAGGTGGCGGACCAGCACGCGGTCTCGCTGGCGCCGGAGAACTCACAGGCCTACTCGTCGATGATGAACATCGGCGAGGTGTTCAAGGAGTTCGACTCCGACTCCACGGCCATGGTCGTTCTCGAAGGCCAGGACAAGCTGGGCGACGAGGCGCACCAGTTCTACAACCAGATCGTCGCCAAACTGAAGGCCGACCACGAGCACGTGCAGTTCGCCCAGGACTTCTGGAGCGACCCCCTGACCGCTGCGGGTTCGCAAAGCCCCGACGGCAAATCCGCGTATGTCCAGGTTTTCCTGGTCGGCGCCCAGGGCACCACCCCGAGCCACGACTCGGTCGCTGCCGTGCGCGACATCGTCGAGTCCGTGCCCCCGCCGCCGGGTGTGAAGGCCTACGTGGCAGGCAACACCGTCCTCAACGCCGACACCAGTATCGCCGGGCACGAGAGCATGGCGGTGATGGCGTTGGTGTCCATCGGCGTCATCCTGGTGATGCTGCTGGTGGTCTACCGCTCGATCGTCACCACCGTCATCGCGCTGCTGATCGTCGGAATCGAACTGTTCGCGGGTCAGGGCATCACGGCGACCGCGGGCAACCTCGACATCATCGGCCTGACCCCGTACGCGGTGAGCATGGTGACGATGCTGTCCATCGCGGCGGGGACGGACTATGTGATCTTTCTGCTGGGCCGCTACCACGAGGCGCGAGCGACCGGCCAGAGCAGGGAGGAGGCTTACTACACCGCGTATCACGGTGTGGCACACGTCATTCTGGGCTCCGGGCTGACCATCGCCGGTGCCTGCATGTGTCTGTCATTCACGACGTTGCCGTACTTCCACACGATGGCGTTGCCGTGCGCGCTGTCGATGCTCGCGATCGTCGCCGCCGCGCTCACGCTGGCACCTGCGATCCTGGTCGTCGCCTCGCGGTTCGGTCTGCTCGACCCGAAACGCGAGCTGTCCACCCGTGGGTGGCGCAAGGTCGGTACGGCTGTGGTCCGCTGGCCCGTGCCGATCATCGTGGCCACGTCGGTGGTCGCCATCATCGGGTTCGTCAGCCTGCTGACCTACGTGCCGCAGTACAACGACGACAAGTTCACTCCGGCGGAGATGCCGGCGAACGTGTCGATGGCTGCCGCACAACGGCACTTCTCCCAGGCCAGGATGAACCCCGAGCTGTTGATGCTCGAAGCCGACCACGACCTGCGCAATCCGGCCGACATGCTGGTCATCGACCGCGTCGCCAAGAACGTCTTCCACACCCGCGGTGTCGAGCGGGTCCAGACCATCACCCGCCCGCTCGGTGCGCCGATCGAGCACAGTTCGATCCCGTTCCAGATCGCCATGCAGAACTCGGGCACGCTGCAGACGGCGAAGGTGATGAACGACAACACCGCTCAGATGCTCGAACAGGCTGATGAGTTGAGCAGGACCATCGCCAACATGGAGCGGATGTACAGCATCATGCAGAAGGTCACCGCGACCACGCACGACATGGTCGGCAAGACCCACGACATGGTCGACACCACCAACGAGCTACGCGACAGCATCGCGAATTTCGACGATTTCTTCCGGCCGATGCGCAACTACTTCTACTGGGAGCCGCACTGCTACGACATTCCCATCTGCTGGTCGCTGCGCTCGATCTTCGACTCGCTTGACGGCATCGACCGACTCGCCGACCAGATCCAGGGTGTCACCGGCGATCTCGACCAGTTGGACGTGCTGATGCCGCAGATGCTTGCGACCCTCCCACCGACAATCCAGTCGATGAAGACGATGCGCGACTTCATGCTGTCCACCCACAGCACGATGGCCGGAATCCAGGCCCACTCACAGGAACTCGCACAGGGCGCCACCGAGATGGGCCTCTACTTCGACCAGGCCAAGAACGACGACTCGTTCTACCTGCCGCCCGAGGTCTTCAAGAACCCCGACTTCGAGCGCGGCTTGAAGATGTTCGTCTCACCGGACGGCAAGGCGGTGCGGTTCATCATCACCCACCAGGGCGATCCGGCGTCCGTGGACGGCATCGAGCATGTCGCCGGGATCCGGGACACCGTCGCGGACGCGGTCAAGGGGACACCGTTGGAGAACGCGAAGGTGTCGTTGGCCGGAACGGCTTCGCTCTACAGCGATATGCAGAACGGTGTGAAAGCCGACCTCCTGATCGCGGTGATCGCCTCGATGATCCTGATCTTCGCGATCATGTTGCTGATCACCCGCAGTGTGGTGGCTGCACTGGTCATTGTCGGGACCGTCGCCGCCTCGCTCGGGACGGCGTGCGGGTTGTCCGTGCTGCTGTGGCAGGACATCTTGGGTCTCGGCGTGCAGTGGATCGTGATTCCGCTGTCGATCGTGATCCTGCTTGCGGTGGGCTCGGACTACAACTTGTTGTTGGTGTCGCGGCTCAAGGAAGAAATCCACGCAGGTCTGAACACCGGAATCATCCGCGCCATGGGAGCCACCGGACGGGTGGTGACGGCGGCCGGCCTGGTGTTCGCCTTCACCATGCTGTCGATGATCGTCAGCGACCTGCGCGTGGTGGGCCAGCTCGGCACGACGATCGGCATCGGCCTGCTGGTCGACACATTGATAGTGCGGTCCTTCATGACCCCGTCGATAGCGGCGGCACTCGGCAGGTGGTTCTGGTGGCCGCTGAACACGTTCAAGATCGTTCGGCGGACGCCGACGTCGTCCGACCGGGCCGACACAGCACCGATTCCCCAGCCCGGCGGCTGACGCCTAGGCTCGTCGGGGATGGCAGCGTCAGAGCCGAAACTGCGCCAGCGCACCGACGGGCGGCTGGATCGGTCGCGGGATCCCGCGATCCTCGACGCGGCGCTGGCCGCGCTCGGAGAACACGGCTACGACGCCACCAACATGAATGACATCGCGGCGCGTGCCGGTGTCGGCAAGGCGGCGATCTACCGCCGATGGTCTTCGAAGGCCGCGTTGATCACCGACGCGCTGGTGTACTGGCGCCCCGAGCTGCTCAGTGATGACACCCCAGACACCGGAAGTCTCGCGGGGGATCTCGACGCGCTCGTCGACCGGGCCCGGCGGAACGAGGACGAGATCATCACCTACGACCTCATCCTGCGCGTGGCCCTGGCGGCGGTGCACGACGGCGAACTGGGCTCGGCGCTCGACGACCTGATGGTGCTGCGCGGGCGCCGGAAGATGTCGGTGATCCTGCAGCGGGCGGTCGACCGAGGTGAGATCGCGAGCGACCGCGACTGGTCGCTGGTGGCTGATGTGGTGACCGCGATGAGCTTGATGCGGGTCGTCAACGGTCAACGCGTCGACGCGACGTTCGTGCGCGCCGTGGTCGATACGCTGGTGCTGCCCGCCGTCGGCTTCAAGCCGGACTCAGCGACGCGAGGGTGAAGATCCGCACCCGGCCGGGCACCTGCGCATGGCACTGCGACAGCAGCGGGTCGGACAGCTCCTCGTGCAGGATCACCTCGATCGGCCCCGTGTCGCCGGCGAGCACAACGCGGACGCGGTGTTCCGAGCGCTCGACATCGATCGGGTGCAACGCGTCGATCCGGTTGTCGCCGAATCGTTCTCGCACGAAGTGCTGCGCAGCCTGCACCGCATGCGGCAGCGACGTGCGACCGCGCAGGTAGCGGTGGTCGAGCCGCCTCTCGAGGTACAGCCGGACCAGCTCGGCCGAGTTCGCCGAATCGACCCGGCCGTAGCAGAGCCCCTCGGGCAGCACGAGCATCGTCGCCGCGAACCGGTCACCCCCCAGATGGGAACACTCCCAGGTGAATTCGGGATACTCGGCCGCGATCGCCCGGCACGCGCTGCGGCCGCGGACCGCACAGCACTGGTCGTGCTTGCCGTGTGAGCAGATCGCCACCAGGGGGCCGGTGCTCGGTTCGCCGTCGCTGCCGTCGAGGGCCAGCTCGAGGAATGCGCGCGGGTCGTCGACCTCGCCGCGGTAGAGCGCTTCCTGGCCGATGTCGCAGTGGGCGATGAACCAGCGCCACCGCGGGGTTTCCGGCCTGCGGCCGTGTCTGCGGATGGCGGCGATCCGCATCCCGGCCTTCTCGATCCGGCGCACGACCTCGCGACCGAGTTGCGGGTCGATGCACGTGGGTGACTGCAGGAAGGCCGACGGTCCCCACGGCCCGGACAGTTCGAGCAGCACCCACTTCGAGCCGGCGGACGCGGTGCCGTACATCGGGTCGGCCCTGGCAAGCGACTGGTCGCTGCAGGGAATCCGCTTCGGCGTGCTCATCCGTCGCGGTCGGACACCGGGAGCAGGACGGCTTCCCGGAGCAGCCGCCGGATCAGCACGGTCCCGTCGGCCGTGTCGAGCCCGGGAAGACTCGCGGCGTCGGCGGTGAGGCCGCCGTGTAGTGCGGCGAGCGCATCGCCGCAGCTGCGCGGGAAGGTGATGGTCTTGTCGGGCAGCCTCAGCACGACCCGCTCGCCGGAGTCCTCGAGGGTGGCGATGAGCCCGTGCCGCCACCGCACGGTGGTCGTCGCCGCGCGGTCGGTCGCGGCCAGCGACGCCAGCGGCCGGACCGCCACCGGTCGGGTCCGGTCGGCGTGGCGGCGTTGGAGCTGCGCGGCGGCCGCGGCGCTCAGCGGGGTCGCGTCGTCGCGCAGCGCCCCGACCATTTCCGCCATCACCTTGCTCACCGCCGCCATCGTCTCATCCGGGTCCGTCGGGTCGGCGCCCAGCGGCAGCGGCCGGCGGAAGGCGTCGACATCGGCCAGTTGGTCCACCACCGCACGCGCCACGTCCAGCGCGGTCACCGGCGACACCCCGACGGTGAGGTGGATCGACGCGGTGTCGAGCGCCTGCGCCGAGTGCACCCACCCGCGTGGCAGATACAGCGCGTCGCCTTCGTTGAGCACAGCGTCGATGACCGGCGCCTCGGCGACGCGCTTCTCGATCGCGGCGCGGTGCTGCGTCCACGGCTGCGACGGCAGCGGGTGCGCGTGCACCGGTTCGTGCACGACCCAGCGCTTCTGCCCCGACACCTGCAGCACGAACACGTCGTGCACGTCGTAGTGCGGATCGAAGCCACGGTTGACCGGCGGGGTGATGTAGGCGTTGACCTGGACCGGGTGGCCGAGGTCGTCGACGGCGCCCCGCACGAAGTCGATCAGCGGGGGCCACAACCGGTGCAGTCCCTGCAGCACGATCGTCGCGCCTGCGGCGAACTCACTGAGAACCTTGGCCGAGTCGACCTGATCGGCAACCTCCGCGCCGAAGCCGGCCGGACCCAGGTAGCAGTCCTTGGCGAGCAGGCCGCCTTCCTTGGCCAGCCGGATGAACGGCGAACGCACCCCGCGTTCGGCGATCAACTCATCCACTGCATCGGGACTGAGCAGATCGCCGAAATCGCGGGGCAACGCGTCGGCCCGGCTGAGGAGCGGCGTGCGCCCCCAGTAGTCGTCGGCGAACCGTCGAGGGTCGACGGCGACGCAGCGCCTCAGCACCGAGCAGGTGTCACGCGGTGCCGTCGGCACCGCCGTCGTGGCCTTCGGGGTTGGAGCCGCCGTCGGCCGGGCCTTCGCCGCCCGCGGTGCCGTCAGCGCCGCCGTCGTGGCCTCCGGGGTTGGAGCCGCCGTCGGCCGGGCCTTCGCCGCCCGCGGTGCCGTCAGCTCCGCCGTCGTGGCCTCCGGGGTTGGAGCCACCGTCGGCCGGGCCTTCGCCGCCCCCGCCCGAGGTGGTCATGTCGTCATCGTCGAGTGCCATGGTGATCCCTTCTGTTGCGAATACCGCAGGGTCCAGGAGGAGTTGCCCCGGAAAGACGCGACGAAACAACCGCTCACTATGGTCGAGCGGTGACGATCTCCTACGACGAGGCGCTGCGCGAGCGGATCCGGGCGAACCTGGCCGGCCACGAGCGCCGAGCCGTCACCGATCCGAGTAAGCGGCACGCGGCGGTGGCCGTCGTGCTGGTCGACTCCGAGGTCGGCGAGGACCGGGTCGACCCCGCGAATGTCGACGACTGGATCGACGGGCGGCCGATGCCGGAAGAGGGCCTCGACGGGCGGATGGTCGACGTCTCCGGCGGGGCGGCGTTTCTGCTGTGCCGCCGCGCGTCGCGGTTGACGTCGCATGCCGCGCAGTGGGCGCTGCCGGGTGGCCGCCTCGATCCCGGCGAGACCGCGGTGGACGCGGCGCTGCGCGAACTCCACGAGGAGGTGCGGGTCGAGCTGCCGGCGTCGTCGGTGCTGGGCCTGCTCGACGACTATCCGACCCGGTCCGGCTACGTCATCACCCCGGTGGTGATCTGGGGCGGCGGACGGCTCGACCCCGACCCGGCGCCTGACGAGGTGGTCGCGGTGTATCGGGTCGGGCTGCACCAGTTGCAGCGCGAGGACTCGCCGCGGTTCATCGAGATTCCGGAGAGCCCGCGACCGGTGGTGCAGATCCCGTTGGGTAACGACCTGATCCACGCGCCGACCGGCGCGGTGTTGCTGCAGGTGCGGTGGCTGTGCCTGGAAGGCCGCCACGACCCGGTCGACGAACTCGAGCAGCCGGTGTTCGCCTGGAAGTAGCGCGGCTACGTGGTGTGGCGGCGCGCCCTGGCGACCGCGTCGCGCCATGGTGTCTCGCTCAGGGCGACGGTCGTGACGCGCGGGGCGGCCGAGGCGACCAGGCGACTCAGCACGTGGCCGGGTTCGGTCTCCACCGCGCAGGTGACACCCAGCTCTGCCATCAGCCGCACGCCGTCGTACCAGCGGACCGGGTGCGCGACCGCCGCGGCCAGGTCGCCGAGCACCGCGTCGGCCGTCGCCACCGTGCGCCCGCCGACGTTGGTGACGTACCGGGCGGTCGGCGTTCGTCGCGGAGTTCCGGCGAGTGCGTCCCGCAGCGCATCGGCGGTGGGCCGCTGCAGGGTTCCGTGTGACGCGATCGCGACGTCGAGTCGGCGGAAGGACCGCGCGCCGGCCCGGTCGGCCAGTTCTTCCGCGGTGGCAAGCGCGGCTGCGGTGCCCGCCACGACGGTCTGGGTGGCGCTGTTGACGTTGGCCACCCACAGCGGCTGGTCGGGACTCGATGCGGCGTCGGCGACGCGGCTCGCGGCCGCCGCCGGAAGGCCGTCGACCGCGGCCATACCCCAGTCGCGGCCGGCGCAGACCGCGCGCATGGAGTCCGCCCGCCGCCGCACCGCGGCGATTGCCTCACCGGTGGTCAGCACACCGGCCGCAACCGCAGCAGCGAACGCGCCGACCGAGTGACCCGCGACGAAAGCCGGTGTGACACCGCCATCTTCGATGATGGCGCGTGCGCAGACGATGCCCGCGATGAGCAGGCTCAGCTGGGCGCCCTCCGTGTCGGACAGGTGGGCGGTCGAGTCGAGGTCCTCGAGACCGGACTCCGCGCAGACCACAAGACACTCGCCGAGCGCTGCGCTGGCGGCGGGGGAGTCCGGCAGATCGGCGAGCATGCCCTGGCGCTGCGCGCCCTGGCCGGGGAACAGCAGCGCGACGCTCACCGGCTCAGCGCCGCCGCGTCGACGAGAGCCGGTCCGTCCGCGGTACGGATCATCAGTTCCACTGATCCGGAACACAATTCGCTGAGCGCAACGGCACCGCCGTCCGTCTCGACCTGGCAGTCGACCCGAATGTTCTGATCGGCCAGTATGCCGTGCGTCTCCCGGAGTAGTCGCATGGTTGTCGGGTCGACGACCGGTGCCCGGATCAGCAGGTCGAGGTCGCTGTCGGGGTGGACCGTGGGCGTTCCGGTCGCGAGTTCGAACCCGACGGACCCGGTGGGTCCCCACCGGAACAGCGATGCGGACAGGTGGTTTCGCACCATGCGCAGCGCCTCGAATGCGGGTGCACGGGCCGGCGGTTCTCGCCGGCTGAGGTCCTCCGGCGTGACCACCTCGGCGATCGTGGTGAGCGCGACGGTGAGCGCATGGCGTTGCGCCCGGGTCGCGCCGCGGACCCCGACCGGCACGACCCCGTGTGCGCACCGTGCGCGCCGCACCACCACCCACGGCGTCTCGTGCAGCGAGTCGGCGACCCACCGCGGCGCATCGCTTGGGATCACGGTGTGCACGTCGTGTAGGCGCAGAAGATCGTGCGGACGAGGGGCGTTCACGACGGCGGGGCATCCCAGTCGCTGCGCAGCCGGTCCCGCACGGCGCGCGACGCCGCGCGGGTCGTGATCGCGCCCTCGGAGTCGAGCCTGCCGGACAGATCCGTCGGCCCTCGCCGAGCACGCTGCACGGCGGCCTGGATCGCGGCGGTCACCGTGGTGATGTCCTCATCAGACGGCACATCGGCATCGGACACGGACAACAGTCCGTCACAGAAACCCAGTGTGGCGCAATCGGACACGCGGTAGCTCAACGGCGGGATGTGAGCAGCGAGCGCATCGAGTTGTTCGACGGTGCGCTGCGTGATGCGGGCAGCCGCCTCGCGGTGCATGGCGTGGATCTCGACGCCCGGGTCGTCGAGGGCGAGGATCTGGCCCGCCTGCAGCCCGTGGGTGAGGAAGCCGCCCGACAGCGCGCGGCCCACCACGACCGCGACGACGGGGTGGCCCCCGGTGCGGGCGGCGTGGTAGGCGTCGGTGGCGGCCGCCATCGTCTGGTGCAGGCCGACCGTCTCCTCGATGCGCCCGTAGGCCTGGCTCGGCAGGTCGACGACGGCGATGATCGGGCGTTTGACCGCGACATCACGATCCGCGGCGACGACGTCGCGAACCGCCTGCGCCAGCGCCAGCGACTCCGTCAGCCCCACCTCACCGTTGCGCGCGCAGTGGTACGGATTGGCCGGGTCGGGCACGACGGCCAGGAACACAGCGGTGTCCGTCAGCACCCGCAGCACCGACGGGACGACGGGCTGCGCGGAGTGCCCGACGGTCAACGCGGCCAACCAGGTACGGCCACGCGAGGGGGGCGGCGCGGCTGCGGCTCGGGCATCGAACTGCGGGAGGCGGTCGGCCAGCACGTCGAGGCGCTCACTGCGGTGCTCACCCGCGCCGCGCGGGCCCGCACGCAACGCCGCGATGACGGCCGCGCGGATCCGGTCGGCGTCGTCGGGCACGAGATCATCGGCCAGGCCGGCGGCGTGCCGGGCCCGGCCACCGTCCACCGCCCAGATCAACGCGTGGTCACTGCTGTCGAACTCGTCGGTGCCGTGTTCCTGTTCGATCACCGCGGGACCGTTGAGCCCGATACGCGCCTGCGGGGTGACGATCAACCGGGTGCACAGACCGGCCGCGATGCTGGTGCCGCCGAAGGAGCCGACCGTTCCGGCGACCACCCCGAGCACCGGTGCGTGCGGTCGCAGATCGAGTAGGGCAGAACAGATTTCGGCGACGGCGTTGAGCCCCAGGTTGGCTTCCTGCAGCCGGACGCCGCCGGTCTCGAAGAGGATGATCGCGGCGACCGGGTCGCCGGCGCGGGACTGCTCGGCGGCCAGCGCCAGCGCGGTGGCGATCTTGGCGCCGGACACCTCGCCGATCCCGCCGCCCTGAAAACCCTGCTCGATGCCGGCGATCACCACCTGCCCGGCGTCGATCGTGCCGCGGGCGATCACCACACCGTCGTCGGATTGCGGTGTGATGCCCTGTGGTTCGAGCCAGGGCGACTCGATCCGCGCGAACGGCCCGGCGAGCACCCGCAGTGTGCCGTCGTCGAGCAGCGCCGCGCAGCGCTGCAGCGCGTCGAGTTCGATGAAGCTGGTCCTGGCGAGTAACTGCTCCCAGTCGCCCTCGGCGAACGTCGCCTCGACGCTCACGACGCAGCCTCGGCGACCTGGCGCAACCGCAGGGTGACGACGCCCGGCGTGGCGCCGAAATCGTTGAGCTCCCACCGCCCGGCGAGCGGCGTTCGGGTGAAGAACCGTTGCAGCACCTCACGCCATACGGTGTCGAATCCGTCGACGCTGGTGCGTACCCGCACGGTGGCGGTGTCGGTGTCGGGCGCCGGTTCGAGCAGGATCTCCAGATCGCCGGAGCCGACCACCCCGACATGCACCGGCGCGCTGGGTTGTCGGGTGGCGGGGAACCGGTAGGTCAAGGTCTGCATGCGCGGGACCCGCTGTCGAGCGCGTCGAGGTAGATCGCGGCGGCCAGCAGGTCGCCGGCGCCGCCGGGGGACAGCCGCCGCCGGGCGCACAGCCGGTCGAGCCGCCCGAAGCCGTCCCACCCGGCCGGCGTGCGGACACCACCGGCCGCGATCACGGCGCGCGCCGCCGCCTGGACGTCGGCCAGCCCGTGGGCGCCGCCGCGGTGCAGAAGACAGGTGTCGTCGAGGTGGGCGATCACGCTGATCAGGGCGTCGAGTCGCGCGGCGCGGGGATCGAGCGTGCAACGCAACGTGGGCAACGCATGCCGGATAACGGTGGGAAACCCCTGCTGTGCTTCGCCTTTCGCACCGGCGACGTGGAACATCTGGCGTGCCCGGCTGCCGTGTGACATCGGTTCCCGGCCCGCCAGTCCGGGGTCGGGGATGCCGGCGAGCTCGGCCGCGAACCCGGCGGCGCGGTCGGGTGTGACGGCGCCCGCACCGGCAGCGGCGCACAGCAGGCCGAGCGCCCACAGCGCTCCCCGGTGGGTGTTGACGCCACCGGTGGCGTCCAGCATCGCGGTCTCCCCGTCGCGGCCGATCACGCCGATGCGCGCGCGCAACTCCGGACCGATTGCCAATTGTGTTGTCACTTCCGCGCATTGGACTAGCGGCCGGCGTAGCTCCTCGGCGGAGGTGTGCAACAGGTCGACCGACATGTCGCGGTGGGCGCCGGGACCGCGGCGGTCGACGAGCCCGGGCTTGGGGGTGAGGTCGGCCTCGTCGTGCAGCGCGGTGACGGCCAGCTCGGCGATCTCGGCCGGTGTCAGCGTGGGGGTTTCGACGGAGGTCACGGTCACCAGTCCCGGAACTGGGCGGGCGGGTCGTAGAGCCCGCCGGACCACGCCACGAGGTCGGCGATGCTGCGGGCCGCGAGCAGTGACCGGGTGGCCAGCCGGGTCGGCACCCCGAGATCCTCCGGGAAGGCGACCAGGCCGTCGCTGCGCAGTTTTTCGACGTCACGCGCGCCGCGGCCCACCGGCGTCACACCGGCGACCGCGGCCAGCGCGGCCCGCCGGTCGGCCAACGAGTGCGCCTTGTACAGGTACGCGACGCCTTCCTCGGTGACCACATGTGAGACGTCGTCGCCGTAGATCATCACCGGCGCCAGCGGCATCTGTGCCTGCTCGCCCGCCGCGACGGCGTCCAGCGTCTCGACGAAGGTCGGCACCCCGCCCGCCCGGAACGTCTGCGCGATCTGGACGACGAGCTTGCGGCCGCGGCGGTCGGCGCCCTCACCGTGCGCCAGGTCGAGCCAGGTCACCGACGCGTGCCGGCGCCCGTGCGGATCGTGGCCCATGTTGGGGGCGCCGCCGAATCCGGAGAGCCGCCCGTCGGTGACGGTCGACGAGTTGGCATTGCCGTCGATCTGCAGCGACGACCCGATGAACATGTCGACGGCGTACTGGCCCACCAGCTGCGCGAGCACCCGGTTGGACCGCAGCGACCCGTCGGCGCCGGTGTAGAAGACGTCGGGCCGCGCGGCCGTGTAGCGCTCCATGCCGGGTTCACCGCCGAAGCTGTGGATCGACTCCACCCACCCGGACTCGATGGCGGGAATCAGCGTCGGATGCGGATTGAGCACCCAGTGTCGTGCCACCCTGCCCTTGAGTCCGAGCTGTTCACCGTAGGTGGGCAGGATCAATTCGATTGCCGCGGTGTCGAATCCGACGCCGTGGTTCAGTGACACCACCTGATGGCGTTCGTAGACGCCGCGCAGCGCGATCATCGCCTTGAGGATCTCGACGTCGCCGATGTGGCGCGGATCCCTGGTGAACAGCGGCTCCAGCGCGAACGGGCGGTCGGCGGTGACGACCAGGTCGACCCAGCTGCCGGGAATGTCCACGCGGGGCAGTTGATCGGTCGGCACGATCTCGTTGGCCTGCACGATCACCACGCCGTCGTGGAAGGCGACCGCCTCGGCGATGGTCGGCGTGTCCTCGGTGTTGGCGCCGGTGTAGAGGTTGCCGTCGGCGTCGGCGAGTTCGGCGCACAGCAGCGCGACATCGGGCGCGAGGTCGGTGAACATCCTGGCGTACAGCTCGACGTAGGTGTGGATGGCACCGATGCGCACAACGCCGTCCTCGACCAGCTGGGCGATGCGCACGCTCTGCGGACCCGCGTAGGCGAGGTCGAGGATCGTCGCGATGCCCCGCTCGAACAGGTCGAGGTGTTCGGTCCGCGAGACCGACGAGATGAGCATGTGCAGGTCGTGCAGCCGCGCCGGATCGCAGTCGACCAGCGTGCGCGACAGGAAGTCGGCCTGCTTCTGGTTGTCGCCCTCCAGTGCGACCCGGTCGCCAGGGCGAATGACGTTGTGCAGCAGATCGATCAGCCGCTGCTGGTCGACGACCTTGCCGGTGGCGTACGGCTGTGCCGCGGCGATCCGCTCCGCCTTGGCGGCACGGCGGGTGTCCCAACGACGCATCGCACCTCCGCGGTAACCATAGCGGCGCAGCGCCCGGCGTGCAGGGTTGCCAGGCGATTGTCAGGTGTGGCGGGGCACGATGTGGGTAGTTGCTGAGCATGCCGACTGCCGCGCGTCGAGGGTCCCGCGCCATACTGGCGCTTTCCGAGAACGAGGTGATGCGATGAAACTGGCGTTGAGCGATGCCGACGCCGCGTTCCGCGACGAGATGCGGCGGTTCTTCACCACGGAGATCCCCGCCGATCTGCGCGAGCGGATGCAGGCCGGGCACCCGAACTTTCCCGATGACATGGTCACCAGCCAGCGGATCCTCAACGCCAACGGCCTGGCCGTGCCGAACTGGCCGGTCGAGTGGGGCGGCAAGGATTGGACGCCGCTGCAGCGGCAGATCTGGCTCGACGAGATGCAACTGGCCGGCGTGCCCGAGCCACTGGCGTTCAACGCGAAGATGGTCGGCCCGGTGATCGCGCAGTTCGGCTCGCAGGCCATCAAGGAGCGGTTCCTGCCACCCACCGCCAACCTCGACATCTGGTGGTGCCAGGGGTTCTCCGAACCCGAGGCGGGCTCTGATCTGGCGTCGCTGCGCACCACCGCGGTGCGCGACGGCGACAGTTACGTGGTCAACGGCCAGAAGACCTGGACGACGCTGGGGCAGCACGCCGACTGGATCTTCCTGCTGGCGCGCACCAACCCCGAAGCGCCCAAGAAGCAGGCCGGCATCTCGTTCCTGCTCGCCGAGATGTCCACCCCGGGCATCACACTGCGCCCGATCAAGCTGATCGACGGCGGCTACGAGGTCAACGAGGTGTTCTTCGAAGACGTCCGCATCCCGGCCGACCAGCTCGTCGGCGAGGAGAACCAGGGTTGGACCTACGCCAAGTTCCTGCTCGGCAACGAACGCACCGGTATCGCCCGGATCGGGTTGACCAAGCTGTGGATGGCGCAGATCAAGGAGCGCGCCGCCAAGGTCACCATTGACGGACGGCCGCTGCTGGCTGACCCGTTGTTCGCAGCCCGGGTCGCAGAAATCGAAAACGGGCTGCTGGCACTGGAATTGACCCAGATGCGGGTGAGCGGATCGGAGGCCGACGGTAAACCCAACCCGGCGTCGTCGATCCTCAAGTTGCGGGGCAGCCAGCTGCAGCAGGCCGCCACCGAGCTGTTCGTGGAGGTGGCAGGGGAGGACGCGCTGCCGTTCGGTGTCGGTTGCGATGCCGACATCGACGCCCCGCAGTGGGCGCAGGACGCCGCGCCGCGCTACCTCAACTACCGCAAGACGTCGATCTACGGCGGTACCAACGAGATTCAACGCAGCATCATCGCCTCGACCATCCTGGGATTGTGAGCCGACCGTGGACTTCGACCTGACCGAAGAACAGCAGCTGCTGCGCGACGTCGCCCGCGACGTGTTCGTGGCGGGCGACATCACCGAGATGACCGAGGGTGAACCGGGCTGGCGCCGCGACGTGTGGGGTCAGCTGGCCGAAATCGGCATCCTGGGACTGGGTTTCGACCCCACCGAGGCGGGCCAGATCGAGATCATGGTGGTGCTCACCGAACTGGGCAGGCGGCTGGCGCCCGAACCGGTGGCGCAGGCCGCGCTGGTGCCGGGCGGGCTGATCGCCGAACTCGGCACCGACGAGCAGAAGGAGATCGCCGCCGCCGTCGCATCGGGTGCGACGTTGTCAGCCTTCGCGCACACCGAGCCCGGGATGCGTTCGCCGGCCGCACCGCTCCAGACGCGCGCCGAACGTGCCGGTGGCGGGTGGACTCTCAGCGGTCGCAAAGGGCCGGTGCTGGCGGGGGACTCGGCCGACGCGGTGGTGGTCACCGCCGCGCTGCCCGACGGTGGGGCAGGCCTGTTCCTGGTCGACGCCGCGGCCGTGTCCCGGCGGGCGTACCGCACGTTCGACGGCAGGCGCGGCGCGCAGATCGACCTCGACAACGCGACAGCCGAACCGCTCGGCGACGGCGGTGACGCCACCGAACAGATCGCCCGCGCGGTGATCCGGTACCAGTCGGCGCTGTGCGCGGAGGCGGTCGGCGCGATGGAGGAGGCGCTGCGGCTGACCACCGAATACCTCAGCAGCCGCAAGCAGTTCGGCGTTCCGCTGGCGACCTTTCAGACGCTGGCCCAACGCGCCGCCGACATGTACGTGTCGCTGGAGTTGGCGCGCAGCATGAACTTCTACGCGGCCATGTCGATCGCCGACGGCCGGTACGACCCGGTGATCGCCGCGCGGGCCAAACTGCAGATCGGGCGCTCCGGGCGGCACATCGCCCAGGAGGCGATCCAGATGCACGGCGGCATCGGCATGACCGCCGAGTATCCGGTCGGGCACTACGCCGCGCGGCTGACGGCGATCGACAACACGTTCGGCACCGCCGACGACCAGGTGCGCGTGCTGATCCCGCACATCGGCGACTACGGGACCGTCTCCCTGTAGCGCACGATTCCTTCGCGAGCGCTCACCCTTGTACAGTTTGCGGCCTGACTTCCGTACAAGAGTGAGCGCTCGGCGATGAGAAGCGCAGGAAGAGGCGCCCATGTTCATCGTCGTTCTCGGGTCGGTGCTGGCGGTCATGCACCTGTTCCTGTGGCTGCGGCTGGTCCGCGACACCACCCGCCCGGGTCGGGTGCGCTGGGCGCTGACCGGCTCACTGGTCGCGCTGGCGCTCGTGTTGGTCGCCGCGCTGATGCTGCCGCGGGTGATCGGGCTCGCCGACGCCGGATGGTTCGCGTGGCCGGGATACCTGTGGTTCGGGTTGGCCGCGTACCTGTTCCTGGTGCTGCTGGTGCTGGAGCCGCTGAGGTTCATCCTGCGCCGCCGCCTCGACCGGAAAAGCTCAAGCGCCACAACGGATGTGAGCCGCCGGCTGTTCCTCGCTCGCACGGGCGCCGCGGTCGCGGGCGTCACGTCGGTGGCGCTGGTCGGCGCGGGAACCCTGCGTGCGCTCGGACCGCCCGACGTGCTGCAGGTGCCGGTGCGGCTGCGCGGCCTGGACCCGGCGCTGCGCGGGTTCCGCATCGCGGTGGTCTCCGATATCCACCTCGGCCCGCTGGCCGGCCGCGCGCACACCGAGCGGCTGGTGACGATGATCAACGAGACCACCCCCGACCTCGTCGCGGTCGTCGGCGACGTGGTGGACGGGACCGTCGACGAACTCGGTTCGGCCGTATCCCCTTTGGCTGACTTGGTGTCGCGCGAGGGCGCATTCTTCGTCACGGGCAACCACGAGTACTTCGTCGACGACACCCTGTCGTGGCTGCGCGAGCTGGAGCGGCTCGGCGTGCAGCCGCTGCGCAACGAGAACACGCTCATCCGCCGGAACGGGGCGGTGCTCAACGTGGCGGGCGTCAACGATCTGGCCGGCGAACGGGTCGACGACGGTCCCGACTTCGACCGCGCGCTGGCGGCGCGGAGCCCGAACGCGCCGACCGTGCTGCTGGCGCACCAGCCGGTGCAGGTCGAGCAGGCCGCGGCGCGCGGAGTCGACCTGCAGCTGTCCGGACACACCCACGGCGGGCAGATGTGGCCGTTCCACTACGTGGTGCGTGCGGTGCAGCCGTCGCTCGCGGGTCTGTCCACCGTCGACGGCACGCAGCTCTATGTCACCCGCGGCGCCGGCTTCTGGGGCCCGCCCATGCGGATCGGGGCACCGCCGGACATCACCGTGCTCACGCTGGAGCGTGAGCCCTGACACGTGCCGGGCGTCCCTAAACTGCGGGCATGGTCACCCCCGCGCGATCGGTGCCCCACGACGGGTTGTTGCGGATCGAGGACTGCCTCGATGCCGACGGCCGGGTCGTCGTACCCGCGGGCGTGAACCTGATCTCGTTGATCGACCGCAACATCGCCAACGTCGGCGACGCGCCGGCCTACCGGTTTCTCGACTACAGCGGCGCCAACGACGGTGCGGTCACCGAGCTGACCTGGAGGCAACTCGGTGACCGGATGCGCGCCGTGGCGGCCCGGATCCAGCAGGTCGCCGAGCGGGGCGACCGGGTGGCGATTCTCGCGCCGCAGGGGCTCGACTACGTCACCGCGTTCTTCGCTGTCATCAAGGCAGGCACCATCGCGGTGCCGCTGTTCGCCCCCGAACTCCAGGGGCATGCCCAGCGCCTGGACATCGCGCTCCGCGACTCGCAGCCCTCGGTCGTGGTGACCACGGCGTCCGCCGCCGCGGGGGTGGCCGGATTTCTGGCCGACCTCCACGGTGTGCCCACGCCGCGCGTCGTGATCCTCGACGAGATCGCCGAGACCGACGAATTCGAACCCGTCGAGTTGTCACTGGACGACGTGTCGCACCTGCAGTACACCTCGGGCGCCACCCGGGCGCCCGCGGGCGTCGAGATCACCCACCGCGCCGTCGGGACGAACCTCATCCAGATGATCCTGGCCATCGACCTGCTCGACCGAAAAGTCCACGGCGTGAGCTGGTTACCGCTGTTCCACGACATGGGCCTGTCGATGATCGGGTTCCCCGCCGTCTACGGCGGGCACTCGACGCTGATGTCGCCGACGGCGTTCCTGCGCCGCCCGCACCGCTGGATCAAGGCGCTGTCCGACGGTGCCCGCGAGGGCCGCGTCGTGACCGCGGCACCGAACTTCGCCTACGAGTACGCCGCCCAGCGCGGGCTCCCCGGACCCGGCGAGCACGTCGACCTCAGCAAGGCGGTGCTGATCCTGGGCTCCGAACCGGTCAGCATCGACGCGATCACCGCGTTCAACGCGGCCTTCACCCGATATGGACTGCCGCCCAACGCTTTCCGGCCGTCTTACGGCATCGCGGAGGCGACGTTGTTCGTGTCGACCATCGCCCCGCACGCGCGGGCCGCCGCCGTGTACCTCGACCGCGACGCGCTGCGGGACGGGCGGGCCGTCGCGGTGCCCGCCGGCGCCGCCGACGCTGTGGCCCACGTGTCGTGCGGGCAGGTCGCGCGCAGCCAGTGGGCCGTCATCGTCGACCCCGACACCGGAACCGAGTTGCCCGACGGTCACATCGGCGAGATCTGGCTGCACGGCGACAACATCGGCCGCGGCTACTGGGGCAGGCCCGACGAGACGCGTCGCGTGTTCGCCGCCACGCTGACCTCACGACTGGGGTCCGGCAGCCACGCCGAAGGTGTTGCGGCGGATGCGTATTGGTTGCGCACCGACGACCTCGGCTGCTACCTCGACGGCGAACTCTATGTGACCGGCCGCCGCGCCGACATGATCGTCATCGCCGGATCCCAACACTATCCGCAGGACATCGAGGCCACCGCCGAGCATGCGTCGACGATGGTGCGGCCCGGCCACGTCACCGCGTTCAGTGTGCCTGGCGAAGGCGAACCGGGCCTGGTGATCGTGGCCGAACGCGCCAGCGGCACGGCGCGCACCGAACCGGCACCGCAGATCGCCGCGATTCACGCTGCTGTGCAAGCGCGCCACGGTCTTTCGGTGGCCGACGTCCGGTTCGTCGCGGCGGGAGCGATCCCGCGCACGACCAGTGGCAAGCTGGCCCGCGGCGCATGCCGAGCCGACTACCTCGACGGGAAACTGCGCCGCTGACTCAGCCGACGCCGAGGCGCTCGCGCACCGTATCGGTGAGGAAGCGGACCGTCGAGACCGGCCGGAACTGTCGCGCGGCCGAAGTCAGCGCCTCCTGCTGCTCGGGGTTGAGTTCGATATCGGCGGCGGCGACGTTGAACTCGAGTTGTTCGACGCTCGAGGCACCCGGGATCGCCACGACGTTCGGCAAGCCGATCAGCCATGCCAGCGCGACCTGCGCGGGTTTGGCGCCCACCTCGGCCGCGACGTCGCGCAGCGTCTGCAGCAGTGGTTCGGCGCGGCGCAGATTCTCCGTGCCGAACAGCGGGTTGGCCGCCCGCACGCCGCCGGGCCGATGGTCGGGCCCGTATTTGCCGCCGAGCAGCCCCTGAGCGAGCGGGCTGTAGGCGATCACGATGCGGTTCTCGCGCTCGGCGAACGGCACGAGGTCGGCCAGTGCCTGCGGGTGGGCCAGCGAGAAGTGCACCTGGTTGCTGATCACCGGGCGCCCGAGCGCCGCGTCGGCCTTGCGCCAGCGGTCCAGCGAATAGTTCGAGACGCCCGCCGCGCCGATGACGCCGGTGTCGAGCAGGTCACGCAGCCCGGGCATGATCACCGAGTCCGGCACCACCGGGTTGGCCTGGTGCACCTGGTAGAGCGGGATTCTCTGCAGGCCCAACCGCTGCGCGCTGGCCCTGGCGCGCTGCTTGACCACCGCCGGGAACGGGGCCACCGGGAAGACCTTGCTGGCCACGGCCACCTTCGCCCGCTGTTCGCCCAGCGCCTCACCGAGGATGCGTTCGCTCTTGCCGAACTCGTACACCTCGGCGGTGTCGAACAGTGTCACGCCCAGGGCCAGCGAACGCTGCACGATCTCGCGGGCCGGCCCGGACGCGTAGTCGTCGCCGTAACCCCATTCGCGGGAGCCGAACTGCCAGGTCCCGAGGCCGATCCGGCTGACCCGGCCCACCCCGTCGACGTCGATGTACTTCACCGGGCCCACAGTACGGAGAGATCGAGGGGTTTTGTCCCGGAGAGGCCGGGGTATGTGAGGCGGGCTGCAGACAGTCGGCGTCTACACCATCTCGAAAGGCGTAACGCATGCTCGAGTTCATCTGCCCCTCGTGCGGGCATTTCAGCTTGGAAGAGGCGAGCTGCCAGTCATGCAGCGTCGGCGACGCCAGCCACGACATCGCGATGGCCGGGTAACGGCATGTCCCTGCCGCGCTCCCTGCATCCGTTCGACCTGGTGATGGCGTCGACGAGGGTGTACTCGTCGCTGCCGGTCGTCGGCAGGCACCTCGAACCGTTCGCCGGTCTCACCGCGATGGCGATGTACGGCCACCACTACGCACCCGCCGCGGTGCGCGGGATGGTCACCCGTCGCATCGGTGGTCGGGAGGTGGCTGCCGCGCCCGTCGTCGTGACCGGGGAGCAGAGCACCGGCCGCCGCCGGGTGCCGCCGTACCTGAGCTTCCGCGCGCAGCGTCAACGTTGCCTGTACCGCAGTTCGGTCCGCTACGGCGACCACCCGGCGCAGCTGCTCGACGTGTGGCGCCTGCCCGACCTGCCGCCCGATGCGCCGGTGCTGCTGTTCGTGCCCGGCGGCGCGTGGGTGCAGGGCTCGCGCGTGTTGCAGGGCCACACCTTGCTGCACCATCTGGTCAAGCAGGGCTGGGTGTGCCTGACGATGGACTACCGGGTGTCACCGGTGAACCGCTGGCCCCGGCACATCGCCGACGTCAACGCGGCGATCGCGTGGGCGCGCGCCAACGTCGACAAGTTCGGCGGGGACCGCAACTTCGTCGCCGTCGCGGGCTGCTCGGCGGGCGGGCACCTCGCGGCGCTGGCCGGCCTGACGCCCGGCGACCCCGCGTTCCGCGGTGAGCTCACCGAGGACGCCGACACCTCGGTCGACGCGGTGGTCGGTATCTACGGCCGCTACGACTGGCAGGACCGCTCGACCCCGACGCGCAGGAACTTCCAGAGCTTCCTGGAGCGAGTCGTGGTCGGCCATCGGCAGTCCCGTCGGCCGGAGCTCTTCGAGGCCGCGTCACCGCTGGCACGGATCCATCAGGACGCGCCGCCGTTCTTCCTCATCCACGGCGAGCAGGACACCATCATCCCGGTCGGCGAAGCGCGCGCGTTCGGTGACGCACTCGCCGCGGTATCCCGAAACCCGGTGCAGTACAGCGAGATTCCGCGTGCCGGTCACGCCTTCGACCTGGTGGACAGCTCGCACGCGCGGCGCCTGGCCGTGGAGGTGGGCCGGTTCCTCGGGAGCGTCCGCGACCGGCAGCTGCAGGCCGACACGGCCGCCGCAGTCTGAGGTCACGTCCAGTACAGCAGGCGCGCGTGCGGCAGCGTCGCGGCCAGTTCGGCCTCGAACCACGACCGCAACTCGGCCACGGCACTGGTCATGGTCGCGTAGTGCAACGCGGTGACCGCGGCCGCGATTCCTGGCGCGAACCCGTGTCAACCCGGTGCGGCGCGGGAAACCTCAGGTATGCGCATCGTGATCACCGGCGCGTCCGGCAACGTCGGCACCGCCCTATTGGGCCGGTTGTCGGAATCCGGGCACGAGCTCGTCGGCGTCGTGCGCCGACCGCCCGACCCGGTCGGGGTGTACGCCCGGGTGCGCTGGCACGAACAGGATTTGGCCGCACCGAACGCCGGTGCGGCGCTGCGCCAGGTGTTCGACGGTGCCGATGCCGTCATCCACCTCGCCTGGGGGTTCCAGCCGACCCGCAACACCGAGTACCTGACCCGCGTCGGCGTGGGCGGCACCTCGGCGGTACTGACCGCCGCGCACGCCGCCAGTGTCGGGCACCTCGTGCACATGTCCTCGGTGGGCACGTATGCTCCCGGCCGGTACGGGGAGCGGGTCGACGAGTCGTGGCCCACCACCGGGGTGCGCACCTCGCCGTACAGCCGCGACAAGTCGGCCGCCGAGGAACTGCTCGACGAGTACGAGCAGCGGCACGGGTCCGACGGGGTGACGATCGCGCGGATGCGGCCCGGCTTCATCGTCCAGCGCGCCGCGGCCAGCGGGCTGATGCGCTACGCGTTGCCCGGATACGTCCCGATGCTCGTGGTGCCGCTGCTGCCGGTGCTGCCGCTGGACCGGCAGCTGTGCATCCCGCTGATCCACGCCTCCGATGTGGCCGACGCCATGGTCAGGGTGGTCGAGCGACGCGCGCAGGGCCCGTTCAACCTCGCCGGTGAGCCGCCCCTGGGCCGCGACGACGTCGCCGACGTGCTGGGCGCCAAGGCCGTTCACCTGCCCTCGGGTGTGCTCGGCCCGCTGGTCGACCTGAGCTGGCGGGCCCGGCTGCAGCCCATCGACCGGGGTTGGCTCGACATGGCGTTCAGCGTGCCGCTTTTGGACTGCGGACGGGCCGCCGCGGAACTGGACTGGCGGCCGCGGTGGTCGTCGGTCGACGCGCTGCGCGACGTCATCGCCGGGGTCGCCGAGCAGGCGCACACCGAGAGCCCGCCGCTGCGCAGGCGTTCGCTGCTCGAACAGCTCCAGCGCGACCTCACCAAGGGGCTGCTGACGACCAGGCACCTGCCCTAGATGACCGAGCGCGTCGTCATCATCGGCGCCGGGCCGTGCGGGCTGGCGATCGCCCGGCAGCTGCGGCACCAGCGGGGCATCGATGCGTTGGTGCTCGACCGGGCCGATGCGCCGGCGTCGTCGTGGCGCAACCGCTATGACGGATTCCGGCTCAACACCTGCGGGCTGTGGTCGCATCTGCCCGGCCAGCGCATCCCGCTGCGGTACGGCCGCTGGCCAGGACGCGACGACATGGTGGCCTACTTCGACGACTACGCGCGACGGCAACGGTTGCGGATCCGATTCGGCGCCAACGTCTCTCGGCTGTACCGCGGTGATGACGGGTGGTTGGTGGACACCGGCGCCGCAGCGCTCTCCGCGCACGCCGTCGTCGTCGCCACCGGCAACTATCACACCCCGACCCTGCCCGCCTGGCCCGGACGCGACGCGTTCACCGGCACCGTGCTGCACTCGCAGGACTACCGCAACCCGGCACCGTTCGCCGGCCGCGACGTGCTGGTCGTCGGCGCGGGCAACTCGGCGACCGACATCGCGGTGCAGCTCAGCGACACCGCGGCGGGCCCGGTCCGGATGGCGGTGCGGACCCCGCCGCACCTGGTGCCCCGGGCCGCCGCGGGGGTCCCGATCGACGCGTTCGGCGCGGCCTTCGACCGCCTGCCGGTGCCGGTGCTCGACCACGCGGCGGCGGCGTTCCAGCGTGTGTGGTTCGGGAACCTGACCCGGCTCGGCCTGCCCGCACCACGGAGCGGGATCTACACGGCCCTGCTGTCCGACGAGCAGATCCCCACACTGGGCGACCAGTTGGTGCCGCGTGTGAAGGCCGGTGCCATCGAGATCGTGGCGCCGGTCGCGTCCTTCGAGGGGGACCGGGTGACGCTGGCCGACGGCACCGTGCTGACCCCCGATGTGGTGATCGCGGCGACGGGCTACCGGCGTGGCCTCGAACCGCTGGTGGGCCACCTCGGGTCCTCGACGACGGTCGGCCGCGGATCAACGGGCCGTCCGGCGCGGCGCCCGGCCTGTGGTTCGCCGGCTACGAGGAGCCGCTGATCGGGCCGTTGCAAGCGTTTCGGTTGCAGGCCGCGCCGATGGCCGCAGCGATCGCGCGCTTCCTGACGTGTGACGAATCTCATTGCCCGCCAACAGGATCAAGATCAGGAACCGTCGAACGTTGAGCAGGTATGACCACGATGGCTGAGGACGCCCGCCGGGTGCCCGCCGAACTCGCCGACCGGCTGCTCGACGTCAAACGGATCTACCACGAACGCGACATCGACCGGTTCCCGCGGGCGCAGCAGGTGTTCGAGCGGTTCCCGTCCGCCGAGCGCATCGAGGTGCTGTCCCATCAAGCCATCCCGGGGCTGTACGGCAACGAAGGCAACGTCGAGGACTGGGTGCGCAACAAGCGCGAGGTGCTGGTGCTCGGCGAGAAGAAGAGCCTGTCCGCGCGGCGCAACGAGCGCTCCAGCGACTGGATCGCGCCGTCGACGGCCAACGGGTGCGCGATGGCCTGCTCGTACTGTTACGTCCCGCGACGCAAGGGCTACGCCAACCCGATCACGGTGTTCACCAACATCGAGAAGATCACCGGCTACCTGGAGCGGCACGCGGCGCGCCAAGGCGTCAAACCCGAGCCGAACCAGTGCGACCCCGTCGACTGGGTGTACGACATCGGCGAGAACAGCGACTGTTCGGTCGATGCGATGGTCTCCGACAACGTGCGCGACCTCGTCGAGCTGTTCGCCCGCCTGCCCAACGCCAAGGCCAGCTTTGCGACCAAACTGGTCAACCGCCGGCTGCTCGACTACGACCCCCGCGCCGGTACCCGGGTGCGGTTCAGCCTGATGCCCGCGCAGACATCGCGGGTCGTCGACGTCCGCACCTCGAAGATCGCCGAGCGGATCGCCGCCATCGACGATTTCGTCGAGGCGGGTTACGAGGTGCACCTGAACTTCAGCCCCGTCGTCGTGCACGAGAACTGGCTGGCCGACTGGGCCGAACTGCTCGAGCAGATCGCCGACGGCACCAACGAGCGCACCAAAGCACAGCTGGCCGCCGAGATCATTTTCCTGACCCACAACGAGGGGCTGCACGACGTCAACCTCGGCTGGCACCCCAAAGGCGAGGAGCTGCTGTGGCGCCCGGACCTGCAGCAACTCAAGCGCAGCCAGAGCGGGCAGTGGAACGTGCGTTACAAGAGCCCGTGGAAGGGCCGCTGGGTCGGCGAGCTCACCGACCTCATCGCCGCCAAGCTGCCGACCTGCCGGGTCCGTTACGCGTTCTAGCGCGTCGGCGCAGAGCCGGGATGAGTCCGGGTGACGCCATCCGTTCTGGCGGGCAGAAAGCTGTCACACCACACGGAAGGCTCATCATGAAGATCGTCGTCATCGGCGGGACCGGCCTGATCGGTTCGAAGCTCGTCCACAAACTGAGCGAACGCGGCCACGACGCGATCGCCGCGGCACCGTCGACCGGGGTCGACACGATCACCGGCGAGGGCCTGTCCGAGGTGCTCGCCGGCGCCGACGTCGTGGTGGACGTGTCGAACTCGCCGAACCTCGACGACTCGGCCAAGGAGTTCTTCCGAACGGCCACAACGAATCTGCTGGCCGCCGAGCAGGCCGCCGGGGTCGGCCACCACGTCGCGCTGTCGGTCGTCGGCACCGCGCAACTGGCGCCGCAGAGCGGTTACTTCCAGGCCAAGCTGGCCCAGGAACAGCTCATCGGCCAGGGTCCGGTCCCGTACACGATCGTGCATGCGACGCAGTTCTTCGAGTTCCTCAAGACGCTCGCCGACTCGGCCACCGACGGCGACACCGTGCGGATGCCACCGGCGTACTTCCAGCCCATGGCCGCGGCCGACGTCGCCGAGGGGCTGGCGATCGCCGCGGTCAACCCGCCGGTGAACGGGATCACCGAGATCGGCGGGTTGACCGCGGTACTGCTGCCCGACATGATCCGCACCGCTCTGGCCGCGCGCGGCGACGAGCGCACCGTGGTGTCGGATCCGAGCGCCCAGTACTGGGGCATCGACCTCGACGAGCGCACCTTGGTGCCCGGCGAGGGCGCCACATTGTTCGACACGCGGTTCGAGGACTGGATCCTGGAGAGCGCCGCCAAGGCGTGACGGGCCACACCCCATAACGGCGTAGACCCACCGCCGCGGCGGTCGCTACAGTCAAGATCGGCTCCGGAGCACGCGGGGTTCAATGCGAACACGCGGTGGTGGGTATGTCAGGCCAGGGTGCAGAACAACGCCTTCGGGGCCGAGCCCCCGAATGCCAGGTCCTGCACAGCCTGATCGCCGACGTCCGTTCCGGTGACGGCAGCCGGGTGCTGGTGCTGCGTGGCGAGGCCGGGGTCGGCAAGACCGCGCTGCTCGACGAGGTGCACGCGCAGGCCACCGGCTTCCGAGTGGTGGCCGTGTCGGGGGTGGAGTCCGACATGGAACTCGCCTTCGCCGGGCTGCAGCAGCTGTGCGCGCCGCTGATGAACCACCTCGAGGAACTTCCCGAGCCCCAGCGGGAAGCGCTCAACGTCGCCTTCGGCCGCGGCATCGGGGACACCCCAGACCGGTTCCTGGTCGGCCTGGCCGGGCTGAGCCTGCTGGCCGCCGCGGCCGACGAGCAGCCGCTGCTGTGCATCGTCGACGACGCACAGTGGCTCGATCAGGTCACCCAGCAGACGCTCGGGTTCATCGCGCGCCGGCTGCTGGCCGAACCCGTCGCGCTGGTGTTCGCGGTCCGCGAGCATCCCGAGGTACTCGCGGGTCTGCCCGAGCTGGCGGTCGAGGGCCTGTCGGACACCGACGCCCGCGAGTTGCTGGATTCGGTCATGGTCGGCGCCATCGACCCCCGGGTCCGCGACCGGATCGTCGCCGAGACCCGCGGCATCCCGCTGGCGATCCTCGAGGTGCCGCGCAGCGTGTCGGCCACCGAACTCGCCGGCGGGTTCTGGATCTCCGGGAAGCGGTCGTCGTCGGCCGCCGTCGAGCACGGCTTCGTCCGCCGCATCCAGGCCCTGCCCGCGCCCACCCGGCAGCTGCTGCTCCTGGCCGCCGCCGAACCGATCGGCGACGCCGCGTTGTTCATGCGCGCCGCAGCACATCTGGGTGTGCCCGTCGACGAGCTCACGCCCGCAGAGGACGACGGGCTCATCGAGTTCGGCCCCCGGATGCGCTTCCACCACCCGCTGATCCGGTCGGCGGCGTACCGCGCCGCCGAACTCGGCGACCGCCGGGCGGCGCACCGGGCGCTGGCCGACGCCACCGACCCGCAGGCCGATCCCGACCGGCGGGCCTGGCACGCCGCCAACGCCGCGGTCGGTCCCGACGATTCGGTCGCCGACGAACTCGAGCGCTCGGCCGCGCGCGCCCAGACACGCGGCGGGATCGCGGCGGCCGCAACGTTTCTGGAGCGCGCGACGGCGCTGACGGCCGACCCGGCGCGGCGGGTGTCCCGGGCGCTGGCCGCCGCGCAGGCCAAACGCGACGTCGCCGCTTCCGACGCCGCACACGAGCTGCTGGCCGTCGCCGAACTCGGCCGACCGTCGGACTTCCAGCGGGCCGTGATCACCCGGCTGCGCGCCCAGATGAGCTTCGTGCGCAGCCGCGCCGGGGAACCGGGCGCCCCGCAACTGGCCGACACCGCAACGCCGTTGCTCGATGCGGCGCGCCAACTCGACGGGGTCGACGACTACTCGTCGCGAGAGAGCTTTCTCGAGGCCATCGCCGCGCTGATGTACGCCGGGCGGCTCGCCGAACCCGATGCGCTCACCCTGGCCGCCGACGCCGCGCGCGCCGCGCTGCGCGACGTGACCGAACTGCCCCGCCCCGTCGACTACCTGCTGCGGGGCATCGCCGAACGCATCGCGGGCGGGGTGCACGAGGGCGCCGCCGGCATGCGGACCGCGCTGCAGGCGATGTGCGATCAGGCCGAGACCGACGAGAGTGCGGTCGGGCGCTGGCTCAAGGTGCCCGGATTCCCGATCATGCAGGAGACGTGCGCCCACGAACTGTGGGACGAGGTGAGCCTTTTCAAGCTGTCGAGCGCCGCGGTGCGCCACGCCCGCGCCGCCGGCGCCCTGGCCGGCCTGCCCCGCGCGCTCGTCTACCGGGCGGGTGTGCATCTGGTTTCCGGTGAGTTCGCCAGTGCTGCACAGCTTCTCGAGGAGGCCGATTCGATCACGGCCGCCACCGGACACCTGTCGCCGGTGCGGTACCACGCGCTACTGCTGGCCGCGTGGCGGGGTGACGCGGCCGAAGCCGGCCGCCTGCTCGACGGGGCGGCGGCCGACGGTGTCGCCAGAGGGGAGGGGCGGCTGCTGGGGCTGACCGGTTACGCCGCCGCCATCCTCTACAACGGGCTCGGGCGCTACCAGGAGGCGTTCACCGCCGCCAGCACCGCATGCGAGTACGAGGACTTCGGAATCTACGGCTGGTGCGCATTCGAACTCGTCGAGGCCGCCACGCGCACGGGCGACGGCGAGACGGCCGCGCACGCCCTCGACATGCTCGCCGAACGCGCCGGGGCCAGCGGAACCGATTGGGGGCTGGGCGCATTGGCCAACGCGCGCGCGATGATGGCCGACGACGACGCGGCCGAGGCGCTGTTCACCGAGGCGATCGAGCGGCTCGGCCGCACCCGCATCGTCGTGCATCTGGCGCGGACGCGGCTGCTGTACGGCGAATGGCTGCGGCGGGTCAACCGGCGCACCGACGCGCGCAGCCAGCTCACCGAAGCCAACGAGATGTTCACCCGGATCGGGGCGCAGGCGTTCGCCGAACGCGCACGGCGCGAACTGGTCGCCACCGGCGAGAAGGTGCGCAAGCAGCAGGCCGGCACCAACAGTGACCTGACCGCGCAGGAGGCGCAGATCGCCCGGCTGGCCGCGGACGGCTTGACGAATCAGGAGATCGGCGCCCAGCTGTTCATCAGCACCCACACCGTCGAGTGGCACCTGCGCAAGGTGTTCGTCAAACTCGGGATCACCTCGCGCAGACAGCTGCGCACCGTCTCCTGGGCCAGTTGAGGCGGTTCACTCGACCAGCTTGCCGTGGCTGGACACCTCACGCATCAACCCGGCGATGTCGGGGGGAATGTTTGCGATCGGTTCGCGCTCGATGCGGCCCGGGCCCGACCACACCAGGTTCACCGCGAGCCGGTCGTCGGTGCGCGGGTGGTCGGAACGGTTGTGGCAGCCGCGTGTTTCGCGACGTTCCAGCGCGGCTTCCAGCGTCGCGCGCGCCGCGACCAGACTGGACTTGAGATCGAATGCGTGCGCCAGGTCGTGGAATCCGGCGATGTCCGGGTGCACGCCCAGACCGGCGACCCGCTGCTCGATCTCGGTGACCTCGCGCAGCCCCGCGAGCAGGCCGGCCTCGTCGCGCACGACGCCCGCGTGCTCGGTCATCGCGTTGCGCAGGGAGCGTTGCAGATAGCGGACGTTCTCCGGGCCGTTGATCGACAGCACCTCGTCGATCTCGTCGCGCGCGGCGGAAACGGCTGCCCGACAGCGCATCTGCGCACCCAGTCCGATCGAGTACGCGGCGGCCGCCCGGCCGGTGATGCGACCGTACACCAGCAGTTCGATCAGCGAGTTGCCGCCGAGCCGGTTGGCGCCGTGCAACCCGCTGGAGGCCTCGCCGATCGCGTAGAGGCCTTCGACGTCGGTGCGGTGGTCCTCGGGCCGCACCCACACCCCGCCCATCGAATAGTGTGCGGTCGGCGCGATTTCGATCGGATCGGCGGTGATGTCCTTGAGCTGCAGATCCATCAGGGTCTGATAGACGCGCGGCAGCCGGCTCATGATCTGTTCGCGCGGCAGGTGTGAGACGTCGAGCCACACCCCGCCGCGCGCGGTGCCGCGACCCTCCTTGATCTCGGTGTAGGCGGCGAGCGCGACCCGGTCGCGGGTGGACAGCTCCATCCGCTCGGGGTCGTAGCGCTTCATGAAGCGCTCGCCGAGATCGTTGCGCAGGATGCCGCCTTCGCCGCGGGCGGCCTCCGAGACCAGCGTGCCCGCCGAGTCCTCGGGCTCGATCAGGCCGGACGGATGGAACTGCACGAGTTCCGGGTCGCGGATGCGCCCGCCCGCCTCCACCGCCAACCGGAACGAGTCGCCGGTGTTCTCGTCGCGGCGCGAGGAGGTCCGGCGCCAGATCCGGGTGTGCCCGCCGGTCGCCAGGATCACCGCGTCGGCGTGGATGGTGCAGCGGGTGCCGTCGGTCAAATCGAAGCCGTAGGCGCCGAAGATGACGTTGTCGCGCACCAGCAGCTTCGTCACGTACACCGAGTCGAGGATCGGGATGTACAGTCGGGCAACCTGTTTGACCAGGGTGCGCTGCAGCTCCAGCCCCGTGTAGTCACCGGCGAACGCGGTGCGGCGGAACGTGTGGGCGCCGAAGAACCGCTGCGAGATCCGCCCGTCCTGCTCGCGGGCGAAGGCCATGCCGTAGCGCTCGAGGTCGCGGATCGACTCCGCGGCGCCCTCGGTGACGATCTGAACCGTCACCGGGTCGGCGAGCAGGTAGCTCTCGGTGAGGGTGTCGGCGGCGTGCTGCTGCCAGGAGTCCTCGGCGTCCATGGTGCCCAGCGCCGCGTTGATGCCGCCGGCCGCCAGCGTGGTGTGGGCGTCGCTGCGAGGCCGCTTGCCGACGAGCAGCACAGCGACGCCGCGCTCGGCGAGTTCGATCGCGGCGCGCAGGCCCGATCCACCGGTGCCGATGACGAGGACGGACGTCGCGATCTGCTGTTCGGGGCTGCTCATGCTGACCAGAACGGATGGGCGCCGACGCGATCATCCCGGAATTCGTGATCTCCCGACACCACGAACTTTCAAGGGTTCGCACCACGGCGCCGGTCGCGAGGCTGGAAGCAACAGCCGATACGGCTGCGAACACGAAAGGCAGGCGACGATGGACGTTTACGACGCGGTGACAAGCAGGCGCGCGGTGCGCGGCTTCACCGACGAACCCGTCCCGATGGACGCGCTCGAGCGGGTGCTGGCCGGGGCGGCCTGGGCGCCGTCGGGCTCCAACCTGCAGCCGTGGCGGATCTATGTGGTCACCGGTGCGCCGCTGGAGCGGCTCAAGAAGCTGGCGACCGAACGCGTCGCCGCCGGCGACCCGTGGGACGAACGCGAGTACGAGATGTACCCGCGTGAGCTGAAATCGCCCTACGCCGAACGCCGCTCCGCGTTCGGCAAGGAGCGCTACAGCGCGCTGGGCATCGAGCGCGAGGACTGGGAGGCCCGGCAGCGCGCGGCCATCGCGAACTGGGAGTGCTTCGGCGCGCCCGCCGTCCTGTTCTGCTATATCGACCGGGCGCTCGGCAGGCCGCAGTGGTCCGACGTCGGCATGTACCTGCAGACCGTGATGCTGCTGCTGCGCGCCGAGGGCCTGCACAGCTGCCCGCAGATGGCCTGGTCGCAGGTCCGCAAGACGGTCGACGAGACCGTGCAACCGCCCGACGATCTGATGCTGTTCTGCGGTCTGTCGATCGGCTACGAGGACCCCGACGTCAGCTATGTGCGTACCGGCCGCGCGCCGGTCGAGGAGACGGTGACGTTCATCGACGCATGACCCGGGGACCACGGGGCGGGGACCGCACTACGGACTACGCACCAGGGACCACGGACTAGGGGTTTTCAAGGGTCCGCTTTTCCTGCCCGCCCACAAATGTAGGTGGTGGCAGCCCGGACGGGCTCTCACCAGCGGCAACGGAGGAACGTCATGAAGGTAGTCGTCATCGGTGGAACCGGGCTCATCGGCAGCAAGGTCGTCACCACGCTCAGCGAGCACGGACACGAGGCGATCGCCGCCTCCCCGGAAACGGGCGTCAACACCCTCTCCGGTGCGGGTCTGGCCGAGGTGCTCACCGGCGCACAGGTCGTCGTCGACGTCTCGAACTCACCGTCGTTCGAGGACGGCCCCGCGTGGGATTTCTTCACCACCGGAACCGGCAACCTGCTCACCGCCGCCGAAGAGGCCGGGGTGGCGCACCTCGTCGCGCTGTCGGTCGTCGGCACCGACCGGCTCGTCGCCAGCGGATACTTCCGCGCCAAGGCCGCCCAGGAACGGCTGATCAGGGAGGCGGCGGTCCCGTTCTCGATCGTGCGCGCCACGCAGTTCTACGAATTCGTCGGCCGCATCGCCGATTCGGCCACCGACGGCGACACCGTGCGGGTGACCTCGGCGCTGGCGCAACCGATGGCCGCCGATGACGTCGCCGCCGCCGTCGCGCGCGCCGCGGTCGGCAGGCCGGCCAACGCGATCCGCGAGGTGGCCGGGCCGGACCGCTACCCGCTCGACGACCTGGTTCGCACCCGGCTGCGCGCGCAGGCCGACCCCCGGCAGGTCGTCACCGACCGCGACGCCGCCTATTTCGGTGTCTTGCTCGACGAGCACACCCTGATCCCCGCCACCACCGCCGACACCTACGACACCTCGTTCACCGACTGGCTCATCGACCACGCGCCGGCGCCTACCCGCTGAGTCGCAACGACATTGAGGAGATTTGATCATGACCATCACAACCCTTCCGACCAGAAGTCCGGACCGTGAACTGGCCGCCCGGTTCACCCGCGAGGCAGAACCGCTGTTCGACGTGCTGGCCCGGGGAGCGCGCCGGCTGACCCGCAACGACGCCGACGCCGAGGACCTACTCCAGGACGCCCTGCTGCACGCCTACGCCGGTTTCCACTCGTTCCAGGAGGGCAGCAACCTCAAGGCGTGGCTGTTCCGCATCCTCTACAACCGCTGGGTCAGCGGGCACCGCGCCAAACAGCGTCGGGTCACCGAGGTTTCGGCCGACGCGCTGACCGAGCGCGATCTGGTCGGTGACGCCGCCCGGACGCCGGGCGGGATGCGCTCGGCCGAGGCCGAGGTGCTCGACATCCTGCCCGACGACGACGTCAAGGCCGCACTGGCCGCGATGCCCGACGGCTTCCGCGAGGTGCTGTTCTACGCCGACATCGAGGGCTACACCTACGCCGAGACCGCGGTCATCCTCGACATCCCGATCGGCACCGTGATGTCCCGGGTGTCGCGCGGCCGCAAGCGGTTACGCATCGCCCTGGCCCACCTCGCACATTCGTGCACCGACTCCCAACCAGCAATCGCATAACGAAGGACACAGGAATGGAATTGGCATACAAGAACGCACTGATCACCGGCGGTACGGCCGGCATCGGGTTGGCCTGCGCCCGGTTGTTCGCGCGGGAGGGCGCCGCGGTCGTCATCACCGGCCGCGACGCCGAGCGCGGCAAGCAGGCCGCCGCGAGCATCGACGGCAGTGTCCGCTTCGTTCAGGCGGACCTGTCGGATATGGACTCGGTGCGGGCGCTGCTCGACGCGGCCGGTGAGGTCGACATCCTGGTCAACAACGCCGCCAGCTTCCCGGCCGCGCTGACCGTCGAGCAGGGCGTCGGCGCGTTCGAGCGCACCTTCGACACCAACGTGCGCGGGCTGTACTTCCTGACTGCGGGTCTGGTGCCGGCAATGCTGGCGCGCGGCCACGGCTCGATCATCAACGTCACGACGATGGTTGCCGGCAAGGGTGTGCCGGGCGCGGGCGTGTACAGCGCGTCCAAGGCCGCGGTCGAATCGCTCACCCGCACCTGGGCCGCCGAGTTCGGCGCAGCCGGCATCCGCGTCAACAGTGTGGCGCCCGGACCCACCAAAACCGAAGGCGTGGAGGCGGAGTGGGGCGAGACCAACGAAGAGCTCGGCCGCTCGCTGCCCCTCGGGCGCACCGCACGGCCCCAGGAGATCGCCGAGGCGGTGCTGTTCCTGGCGTCGCCGCGGGCCAGCTTCATCACCGGATCCGTGCTGCACGCCGACGGCGGCGGCGCCGCGGTCTGAGTCGTTCGGGAAAGGAGATCGACAATGACGAAAAGCTATGACCCGTCATGGGAGAACGCGTTCAGCGTCCTGCAGGAGGTGCAGCCGCCGTTCATTCCCGCAGGCGCGCACGCGATGACCGTCGTCATCGACTATCCGCCCGGCAGCGCAGGCGCACCGCCGCACCGCCATCCGGGTGGTCCCGCGTTCGGTTATGTGCTGGAAGGCGAGATGCTGTTCGAGCTCGAGGGCCAGCCGCCGCGCGTCGTGCGCGCCGGCGAGGCGTTCTGGGAACCGGGCGGTGACGTCATCCACTACTCGGACGGCAACAACCGCGACGACATGTGGTGCCGGTTCACGGTGACGATGCTCTGCGAGCCAGGCCGGCCGATGCTGGTCCTGGTCGACGACGACGAACTCGAGGCGCGCAAGCACCTCCGGATTCCGGCTACCGAACAGGAGTGATCTGATGTCAAAGATATTGCTGCAAACCACCATTGAGGCCAACCCCGACGACTGGGACGTGTCCCGGTTCTCGATGCTGGCCGACGAGCTGCGCGCCGCCGGGCACGATGTCGTCGCCCGCAACCGGGTCGCCGGTCACGACCCGGTGCTCAGCCGCGTCGACGAGCTGGGTTTCGACCAGCTGTGGCTGATGGCCGTCGACGTCGGAGACGGGCTGACGGCCGCGGACGCCGCCGCGATCGCGCGATTCCGCTGCGCGGGCGGCGGTGTGCTCACCGCACGGGACCACCAAGACCTCGGGTGCTGCCTGAACCTGCTCGGCTCACTCGGTGCGGTCAACGAGTTCCACGATGTCACAGTCGATCCCGCCACCATGTGCGACGACCTCGACACCCCGACCATCTCGTGGCCGAACTACCACTCCGGCGCCAACGGCGACTACCAGCCGGTGCTGGCCCCGGACCGGGTGCACGACCTGTTGCGCACCGACCGCACCGCCAGTGGACGGATCGAGTGGTTCCCCGCCCATCCGCACGAAGGCCTGGTGTCGGCGGACGACGTGCCCGACGCCGGCGTGCTGGCCCAGGGGCGCAGTGCCACCACCGGCAGGGTGTTCAACCTCGCGGTGCTGCTCGACGGTGAACGCGGACCGGCCGGACAGCCGATGGGCCGCGCGGTGGCCGAGTCCACCTTCCACCACTTCGCCGACTACAACTGGGACATCGATTGCGGCGCACCGTCATTCGTGACGGAGCCGCCGGGCTCGCAGATCAAGGACGACCCGGCTCGGCTCGAGGTGTTCAAGGGCTACGTCCGCAACGTCGCCGCGTGGCTGCACCCGGCTGCCCGGTTGCCGATCGCGGTCTGAGCGTCAGCGCTTGCGGGCGCCTGCACCGTAGATGATGTCGCTGCGCCCGGCGTCCCAGTGGTTGCGGAACACCACATCGGCGATCGGGCGTCGGCGCACCGGGCCGTGCCTGCCGCGGGGCCAGCCGACGACGACGTGCCCGGCCAGCGCCCACTCGTCGGGCACACCGACGGCGTCGCGGATCAACTTCTCCCCGTCGTAGGACGCCCAGCTGGTGAAGCACGCACCGAGGCCCTGCGCGCGGGCGGCCAGATAGAAGTTCTGCATGGCCGGAAAGATCGACCCGCCCTGCAGGAACTCCGAGGAGAACTCGTTGCGGAACGCGGCGAACAGCACCGAGGTGAGGTCACCGGCGCGGTCGTGCAATTCGTAGGTGGCGCGGTTGTTGCGTGCGGCCCGGCTGTCGTCGGCGGCAGCGGGGGGCGCATGCCGTAGATGGACTCGATGGTTCGCAGCGCCAGCTGCGCCGCCTGTGCCACCACCGCCCGCAGCTCCGGTGAGTCCAGCACGACGAAGCGCCACAGCTGCGCGTTGGCCCCGTTCGGCGCCCACGTGGCGGCCTCCAGGCAACGGTCCAGCGTGGCCGCATCGACCGGTTCGTCGGTGAACCGGCGGATGGCCCGCGCCGTGGCCAGCGTCTCCCACACGTCGTCGGTCGGCTGCCGCATGCGGACCAGGATGTCATGCGGTTTGTCGTGTGCAGACCCGCACGTTCGCGGGTATCCGATCAGGCATGACCAAGGATCATGGATCGAGCGTCAAGAACGACAAGCAATACGAGGGCTTGCGCGACAAGGGCATGAGCAAGTCGCGCGCGGCGGCCATCGCGAACTCGCCGGGCTCGTCGAGCCGGGGCGGCAAGAACTCCGGCGGCGGCAAGAAATCCGGCGGCAAAAAGAGCAGTTAGCGATGAGTTCGGCGGGCTGAGCGGGTCTACTCCTGGGAGCGCATCCCACCGCAGGAGGAACCCCGATGTCCGTCACCACCGAACCCACCGCACTGCCGCCGATCGTCGACCAGCAGGCCTGGCGCGCGGCGCTCGACGAACTGCGCGTGCGGGAGAAGGCCGCCACGCGTGAACTGGACGCGATCGCCGCCCAGCGCCGGCGCCTGCCCATGGTCCGGCTACCCGACTACACGCTGATCGGCGAGCAGGGCCCGGTGCGGCTGGCCGACGTGTTCGACGGCCGCAAGCAGCTCATCACCTACCACCACATGTGGACCGACGGCGCCGACTGGCAGTGCGGCGGTTGCACCGGCTTCACCTCGCAGTTCACCCGGCTGGAGTTCCTGGACAACTACGACGCGCGGTTCGTGATCGTGACCAACGGTCCGATCGAGGAGGCCCTGGCCTATCGCACCAAGGTCGGCAACAAGATGGACTGGTACTCGTCGTCGCAGAGTTCGTTCGGCGCCGACGTCGACGCCGCGCCCGGTGAGGGATTCGCGGTCAACGTGTTCCTGCGGGACGGTGACGTCGTCTACCGGACCTGGCACACCAACGGCCGTGGCACCGAACAACTCAGCCACTCGTTCGCGCTGATCGACCTGCTGCCCTTCGGTCGTCAGGAGGAATGGCAGGACTCGCCCGACGGCTGGCCGCAGGGGCCGACGTACGCGGGCTGGCTGGACTCACCCGACATCGCGCGGGCCTACGGGCCGCCAGCCTGATTCGGCCCTCCCGGTCGTCGGTCCGAGCCGGTGGCATGCTGGCTGTATGGGGCTGATCATCCGGCTGGTCGAGCTGCTGATCCTGCTCGTCCCGCTCGCCGGTGTGCTGTACGGCGGGTGGCGCGCGGTGTCGGCGGCCCGCGCGCGCCACGACACCACCCCCGATCAGCCCGCCGTCGAACAACAGCCGCGGCCGAGCCCCGGCGTGCAGTGGCAGGCGATCGCGCGGGCGGTCAAGGCCCACGACCACACCGACACCCGGTGGCTGGAGTACGAACTCGACGTCGCCAAGCTGCTCGACTTCCCGCTGATGACCGACATGCGCGACCCGCTCACCGAGCGGTTCCACCGCAGCAGGGTGCGCGCCGACCTGCTGCGGCCCGTGAAGGCCGAAGCGCTCGTCGACGACCCCGAGGCCGCGCGCGAGTACATCGACGCCGTCACAGAGTACGTCACCGCGTTCGACGCCGCCGAAAGCGAGGCGGTCCGGCGGCGCCGCAACGACTTCACGGCGCAGGACCAACAGCGGATCGCCCGCGCACAGAGCATGCTGCGGGTCGCCACCGACGCCGCCGCCACCCCGCAGGAACGTGAACGCGGCTACGCGCTGGCGCAGCGCGAACTCGACGGGCTGATCGTGCTGCCCGAACGGGTCCGCGCCGCAGTCGAGCGGGGCATCGCCGGCGAGCTCGACGGCTGACCTACGCCGCGCGGCGCAAGAACTCGACCAACACCCTCGTCATATCCGGAATCGCGTGTCGCGCAATGACTTCGTAGCCGTGTGTGCTCAGCGTCGGCAGGCACAGCAGTCCGGCCCGCGGGGTCAGCCCGCTGGCCTTGGCGTGTGAGGCGTCGGACTCGAACGCGCCGAGCACGGCCCGCTGCGGCGACAGTCCCAGTTCGGTGCCGACGCCGATCAGCCGGTCGGCCACCGCCTTGTCGTAGACGCTCTCGGCGTCGCTGTACGCGACGATCGGGCCGCCGCTGCAGCTGGTGCCGTACTCCTGCTCGGCGGGCCCCACTTCCAACGCCAGGGTCAGGTCGCCGGGCAGCATGCGGCTGGCGTAGGACCCGCCGACACCGCCGACCTCCTCGCTCGTCGTGCACACCACGTAGGTGTCGCGCGCCGGGCGGGCGCCCTCGCTGAGCACGCGCGCCGTCTCCAGCAGCGCGACGAGCGCCGCGCGGTCGTCCATGAAGTAGCAGCCCAGATAGTCGGCGCCGACGTCGACCAGCGTGCGCTTGCTGCGGTGCACACACGCGCGGGTGCCGGGCCCGACGCCCGCGTCGGCCAACTCCTCGGGGGTGTGGCCGGTGAACACGTAGACGTGCAGCCAGTCCAGCGCCATGTCGCCCTGATCTGGTTTGGTCTCCCAGATCTGCCGGGTCTCCTTGGTGGTGTGCTCGGAACCCAGCGTCAGCACCCCGCACACCGTGCGCTGATCGCCGAGGATCGCGACCGGCCCGAGGCCGAAGTTGCCCGGATACATCGTGCCCAGCGGCGTCATGTGCAGGGTGCCGTCCGGTTCGACGCGCTTGACCAGCATCGACAGCTCGTCCATGTGGGCGAGCACCCGGGTCGGCGGCGCATCGCCGTCGTCGCCGCGGATCAACCCGACCAGGTTGCCGGCCTCGTCGGTCCACAGCTCATCGGTGTGCGGTGCCAGTTCGCGGCGGCAGACCTCGCGCACGGCGTCCTCCTGCCCGCAGGGTCCGTACGCGTGCAGCAGCTCCTGCAGCAGGTCGTCAGGGAAAGCGTTCTCGGCGGTCACTGATCTTGAGTTGCCCCCTGCGCGCCCGCTCAACCCTGGTGGATCTCCGCGGGGATCTCCGCCTCGGCCTCCTCGGAGGGCTGGTCGTCGGGGACCGGGTCGTCGGGGACCGGGTCGTCACGGACGGGCAGCTCCGGGGCGGGCACCCCGCCGAGCGCGACGATCAGCTCCCTGACCTTCGCGGCCTCGTCCTCGGTGGGGATCTCGCCGGCCTCGAGATCGTCGATCAGATCCGGGCGCAGCCCCGCCCCGTTGGCGACCTCCTGCGCCGACAGCCGGGCGTCGATCCGCGCCGCGTACAGCTGCTGGCCGAGGCCGGCGCCCGGCGCAGCTGCGGCGCGTGCCATCAGCGTGTCGTAGCGCCGGCGCACGTCGCTCAGCGCGACGATCACGTTCGCCGTCGAGCGGCTGCGCCCGGCGGCCTCGGTCAACCCGGACCGCAGTTTGCGCAGCCCGGACAGCACGACATCGGCGCGCTGGTGGAACGCGTCGTCCTCGGGTGCGGGCAGGGCGTCGATGGCCGCGGTGTACATGTGCATCGCCGCCTCCGACAGGCTGACGATGACAGAGGACTCACCTTCTGGCGCGCTTTCCATCGGCTCTCGATTCTGTCGCAAGGCTTTTCGTGGGCACGGCTCGACGCGGTACTGCTTCGAGGTTAGCGTCACAAGGGGCCGGGTACATCGGAGCGGGGTGTGGTGGCAGAAAACGGGGAGGCCGAGATGACCGAGTCCGATTCGCCCGCGCAAAGTGACGAAACGGTAAGCGCCACGGCAGAATTCGCACAGAGGACGAGCTCTGCGCCGGATCGCGTGCCGCGGAACCGTCAGCAAACCTACGCGTGGCTGGCCGGCGCGGCGGTCGCGGCGCTGCTGCTGGGTTGGCTGATCCTGTTCAGCCCGGGCGAAAGCGGCTCGCGCGCACAGTGGTTCTTCGGCGCCGCCGTCTTCGCGATGGTGCTGATGACCCTGTGGCAGACCCAGGTCATCACACGTCAGGCCGCGCGCACCGCCGCCGACGCCGACGAGCGGCTGCGTGCCGAACTGGCGGCCGCGGACCTGCGCGCCGCGCGCCAGCTCGCGCTGATGCGGTCGCTGCACGAGACCGAGCGGGAAGCCCAACGGGAGTTGGCCCGCGCCGAACTCGAGGCGCACCGCAACGTGTTCCGCGCCGAGCGCGAACAGCTGCTGGCCCAGCAGCAGAAGCTGGCGATCACCGAGGTGTCGCGGGCGGTCGGGACCCACACCCAGCTACTCGCGGCGCTGTGGAACGAGGGCGCGCGGATACTGCGGATGCCCGACCGCGACGACCGCGAGGCCGCCATGTCACCGATCTTCGAGCAGATCGCTCAGGTGGTGAAGGACTTCGCGGTCGAACTGGCCAACGCGCAGGTGCTGATCGCCGACGACCGGCTGCACCGCGCGCTGATCAGGGTCAACGAGGCGGTGCTGGCGGCGCTGCAGGTGGCCGAGGACGTCCACGTCGCGGTGCTCGACGGGCAGGCTCCCGACCCGAATCCGGTGCCCGCCGCGCAGCGGCTGCTCTACGAACGCGCCGCCGAGGCCCGTCGCCTGGCCTGGGAGTTGCTGCGCGCCAGCCTCGACTAGGACACCGACGGGTGCGGATACGGCGGTGGCGCCGCGACGCACAACCCGGTGCTGGTGTCGAGGGCCTTACCGTCGACAGAACGACGCGCAGCCGTAGATGGCGCCGGTCTGCCCCGGCGGGCAGCAGCAGTTGCCGGGCTGGGCCGAGGCGATGACGGCCGGCAGCGGTGCGGCCGTCAGCGCAGCCGCGAACAGCCCGGCGATCAGTGACCGTCGCAAACTCATGACCGCAGTGTATGGGGGCGCCTCAGGTGCCACAGAAGGTTCGGTACTTCCCGAAGTCCTCGGGTGCCGGTTCGGCGTAGCGTTCGAGACCCGGCCGCTCGTCATACGGGGCGGTCACCGCGTCGAGCAGCCGGTGCAGCGGTTGCAGATCGCCGTCGGTCGCGGCGGTCAGCGCCTCCTCGACCAGGTGGTTGCGCGGGATGTAGACCGGATTGGACCGGTCCATCACCGCGGCATCCGGGTTCAGCCCGTGCCAGCGGGCCAGCCAGCCGTCGAACGCGGCGAGGTCGACGAACAACCCGCGCGCGGGCTCGTCGTCGCCCCGAGCGGCGTGGGCCAGCGTCCGGAAGAACGACGTGAAGTCCACGTGGCTCTGGTGCAGCTGCGCGATCAGGTCGTTCATCAACGGCACCGCGATCTCGTCCGGGGTGTCGGCGGCCAACCCGAGTTTGGCGCGCATCCCGGCGGCCAGCGCGTCCTGAAACTTCGGCGCGAATCCGCCCAGGCTGCCCTCGGCGATCGCGATCGCCTGCTGCTGGTCGTCGGCGAACAGCGGCAGCAGCGCCTCGGCCAGCCGGGCCAGGTTCCAGACCGCGATCGACGGCTGGTTGCCGTAGGCGTAGCGGCCCCACGAGTCGATGGAGCTGAACACCGTCTCCGGGTCGTAGGCCTCCATGAACGCGCACGGGCCGTAGTCGATGGTCTCGCCGGAGATCGTCATGTTGTCGGTGTTCATCACGCCGTGCACGAACCCGACCAGCATCCACTTCGCGATCAGCTCCGCCTGCACGCCGACGACGGCCTCAAACAGCGCGACGTACGGGTTGCCCGACGACGCGGCGCCGGGGTGGTGCCGCGCGATCGCATGGTCGGCCAGCCGCTTGAGCAGGTGCACGTCACCGGTGTTGGCGGCGTACTGGAACGTCCCGACCCGCAGGTGACTGCTGGCCACCCGCGCCAGCACGGCGCCCGGCAGCGGTGTCTCGCGCTGCACCTGGCGACCGGTCGCGACCACCGCGAGTGACCGGGTGGTCGGCACGCCGAGCGCGTGCATCGCCTCGCTGACGATGTACTCGCGCAGCATCGGGCCGACCGCGGCCAGCCCGTCGCCGCCGCGGGCGAACGGGGTCGCGCCCGAACCCTTCAGGTGCAGATCGCGCAGTGTGCCGTCGGCCGCGGTCAGCTCGCCCAGCAGCAGCGCGCGGCCGTCACCGAGACGCGGCACGTAGCCGCCGAACTGATGTCCGGCGTAGGCCTGCGCGACCGGCGTCGCATCCGCGGGGACGCGCGCGCCGAGCAGCAGTTGCACGCCGTAGGGCCCGCGCAACCAGTCCGGGTCCAGTCCGAGGTCACCTGCCAGTGCCTCGTTGAGGACGAGCAGGGTCGGGCCGGGCGCGGCTTCGGCCTGCCAGCGAACCGCCAGCTCGGGCAGCTCGGACGCGAACAGGTCGCCGAAGGCGACGGTGGTGGGTGCAGCGCTCACTCCATCCACAGTACGAGCGCGTCCAGGCGGTCAGCCCCGGCTCACGGCCGGTCCCGCCAACAGCGCACCCCACTCGGCGATGACGGCCGTGCGGGCGGCGCCGTCCCTCGCTGCCGGCCGCCCGCCCGCGGCGCTGACCAAGGCGTCGGCCAGTGCGAACAGCGGCACCCGATGCTGTTGTGCGGCCCGGACCATCTCGCGGAACGCCTCGTCGACCGTGTAGTGGCGCAGCGCGATGAGGACACCTTCGGCGGTGTCGAGGTTCTGTCGTCCGGGTGATTGTCGGCATGTCATGAGACTCGTTGGTACCAACGGCAGTCGGGAGACCGGTGCCCAGACGCTGGGAGATCGCTGAGCGCGACCGCGACGGGCACAGTGCCGGTCTGTATCGTGAGGCTCCCGAGGGGGAGCAGCGCGGACCGCAGGAACGGACCTGCCGCGCGCGCGGGAATTGATCGCTTATTGAGGAGCCGCACGGTGACGCTGAACACCATCGCGCTCGAACTCGTGCCGCCCAACGTCGAACGCGGCCACGAGCAGGCGCTGGAGGATGCGCACAAGGTGGTGCGCTGCTCGGCCGAGACCGGCCTGACCGGGCGCATCAGGCACGTGATGATCCCCGGCATGATCGAAGAGGACGACGACCGGCCCATCGAGATGAAGCCGAAGATGGATGTTCTCGAGTTCTGGAACATCATCCGGCCCGAGCTGGACGGCACGAACGGGTTGTGCACCCAGGTCACGGCGTTCCTCGACGAGAACGCGCTGCGGCAGCGGCTGACGGAGCTGTCCGGGGCAGGTTTCGACGGGATCGCGTTCGTCGGCGTGCCGCGCACCATGAGCGACGGCGAGGGTTCCGGCGTGGCGCCGACCGATGCGCTGTCGATCTACTCCGATCTGGTGCCCAACCGCGGCGCGATCCTGATCCCGACCCGCGACGGCGAGCAGGGCCGGTTCCGGTTCAAGTGCGACCAGGGCGCCACCTACGGCATGACGCAGCTGCTGTACTCCGATGCGATCGTCGGGTTCCTGCGCGACTTCGCCCGGTCCTGCGACCACCGCCCGGAGATCCTGCTGTCGTTCGGCTTCGTGCCGAAGATGGAAGCCAACGTCGGTTTGATCAACTGGCTGATCCAGGACCCCGGCAACGCGGCGGTCGCCGAGGAGCAGGAGTTCGTCAAGCGGCTGGCGGGCACCGATCCGGCCGAGAAACGCAAGTTGATGCTCGACTTGTACAAGCGCGTCGTCGACGGCGTCGGCGACCTGGGCTTCCCGCTGAGCATCCACCTCGAGGCCACCTACGGGGTGTCCACGCCGGCGTTCGAGACGTTCGCCCAGATGCTCGACTACTGGGCACCCGACACGCGCTGACGGTTAGTTCCCGCCGAATCGGGAAGGCCGGATCAGATGGCCGGCAGTCTTCTCACCCGCTTGCGGATGGACCGCGAGGCCGCGCTGACCCTGGGTAAGGCGGCCGTCGCGTGCACGACCGCCTGGATCCTGGCCACCCGGGTGTTCGACGCCCGGCACGCCACGTTCGCGGCGTTCTCCGCGCTGATGCTCGTCGAGATGACCGTCGCCGACTCGGTCGCCAAGGCGGTGCGCTACACGGCGGCGATGTTGGCGGGCATCGGCCTGGCCGGTGCGGCGGTGTGGATGTGGGGTGTGCAGCTGTGGCTGCTCCCGCTGACGCTCGCCCTCGCGCTGCTGATCGGCCGCTGGCACCGGCTCGGCAGCCAGGGTGTCAACGTGGCCGTCGCGGCGATCTTCGCCTACGGCGCGTTCGCGTTGCCGAGCGGCGGTGGCCCCCCGGGCGGTCCGCTGCCCGAGATCGCCGGCATGGTGCTGCTGGGCGCCGCGGTGGCGTTGGCGGTGACGCTGCTGATCGCACCGCCGCTGCGGTACCGCAGCGCGCGCTACGCCGTCGACTCGTTGTCCGGGTCGCTGGTCGATCTGCTGTCGGAAATCGCCGACGGGCTCTGCGGCGAGGACACCCCCAGCGCCGACGCCGGCCGTGATTGGCGGTGGCGCGCCGACCTGCTGCCGAAGAAGGGCGCCCAGGCCCGGCACACCGTCGACGACGCCGAGCGCAGTACGCGGTTCAATCCGCGCCGGTTGCTGGTGCGGCGCCAGCCGGGCGTCGCGGGCGAACGCTGGACGATCCAGGCGCTCGAGCGGATCGCCGGACAGCTGCAGTGGGTGGCCGTCGGGCTGGCCAGGGCGGTCGAGTTCACCGGCGGTCCGCGGCCGGGACAGGACGAGTTTCTGCGCCGGTACGGCGTGCTGCTGTCGGCGGTGCGCGACGCGGTCATGGAGCTGGGCGCCCTGCCCGACGCCGAGCACGCCGACGCGCCGCTCGCCGAGGAGGGCCGGCGCTGCCGGGCCGCCCTCGACGACCTGACCGCACATGTCGAGGGCCGCAGGCTGGACCGACCGACCCAGTGGGGCATCTACGGCGCGCTGTACACCGACGCCGAACGCCTCTGCGAGGAGGTCGAGTCCGCCCGCGACGCCTTCGCTCATTCGGGCGCCTCGATCACGACGCCTGACGGGTCGGCATGATCGTCAGCTGCTGCAGGTTCACCCGCGCCGGCTGAGACACCAGGAAGTTGACCGCCTCGGCGACATCGGCAGGGGCCAGCCAGTCCATCTGGGCGCGGGTGCCGTCGAGCCATTCCTGCACGCCGGCGTCGGTGACGTGGCCCTGCAGCTCGGTCTCGACGATCCCCGGCTCGATGGCCGAGACCCGCACGTCCTTGGCGCCGAGTTCGGCGCGCAGCGTGCGCGACATGTGGGTGACGAACGCCTTGGTCCCGGAGTACACCGCGAAGTTCGGGAAGATGTTCTGCGCGGCGATCGACGACGTGTTGACCAGATCGGCGACGCCCTTGTCGGCGGCCGACTTGACCAGTTGCGGCACGAACGCCCCGATCGTGGTCATCAGACCGGTGATGTTCAGGTCGATCTGCTGCTGCCACTGGTCGGCGGGCACGTCGTCGACGGGCCCGGGCAACATCACGCCGGCGTTGTTGAACAGCACGTCCACGGTGCCCAACTCCTCGGCCACCCGCTCCGCGGCGGCGTGCACGGCGGCGGCGTCGGTCACGTCGACGGCCAGCGCCAGCGCGGTGCCGCCATCTCGCCGGATCTCGTCGACCAGGTCATCGAGGCGGTCGGCGCGGCGGGCGAGCACCGCGACCTTGGCGCCAGAGGCGGCGAGCCGCTTGGCGGTGGCGGCGCCGATGCCGCTGGAGGCGCCGGTCACCACGGCGACACGTCCGGCCAGCGGGGCTGCGTTTCTGATCGAGCTTGTCATGAGGATTCTCCTTCGTTGTTGCGCCGCGGCGGTGGTGCCGCGTATCCGAGACAACAGCGCGCGGGGCCCGTTGCGGCGGTCATAGCGCGCCCCGCTCGGCCTTGGTCTGCCCCACCTAGGTCTGGCAGACCCACGTTTGGGGCGGTGCGCGCGTCCGGATGGCCGCACACTGAAACGCATGGACCACAACGCCGAGCTCAAGGAGTTCCTGCGGACACGGCGGGCGCGGCTGCGCGTCGAGGACGTCGAGATCGGCGGCACCGGTTGGGTCCGGCGGGTGCCCGGGCTGCGCAGGGAAGAGGTCGCCCAGCTCGCCGGCGTGAGCGTCGACTACTACAGCCGGCTCGAGCAGGGCAGGCACCTCAACGTCTCCGACGAGGTGCTCGACGCGGTCGCGCGGGCGTTGCGGCTCGACGACGTCGAGCGGTCGTATCTGTTCGAGATCGCCCGCGCCAACAACCGGCGCACCAAGCGCCGCGCGCCCGCGCCGGTGCAGCGGGTGCGTCCGGGGGTGCGCCGGGTGCTGGAGACGCTCGATGACGTGGCACCGGCGTTCGTGTTCGGCAGGCGGATGGACATGCTGGCCGCGAACCGGTTGGCGCGTGCGCTCATCGGGGACTTCGAGGTGTTGCCGCCGCGCGAGCGGAACCTGTTGCGCTTCACCTTCCTCGACGAGTCGGCCCGCGAGCTCTACGCCGACTGGGAGGACGTGGCCCGCGACAACGTCGCGATCCTGCGCCTCGACGCAGGCAGGCATCCCGACGATCCGCTGCTGACCGAGCTCGTCGGCGAACTGGCCGTCAAGAGTGACGAGTTCCGGCGGTGGTGGGCCGACCACAACGTGCGGGAACGCACTCACGGCGTCAAGCGCTATCGCCACCCGCTGGTCGGGGAGGTGACGGTCAACTACGAGAGCGTCGCGGTCCTCGGCGACGCCGACCAGACGTTGTGCATCTACACCGCCGAGGCGGGCTCACCGTCGGAGACCGCGCTGCGGCTGCTGGCGAATTGGACCGGCACCGCAGCCGACGCCTCGCCGCCCGAAGTCTCGTCGGCCGACGCTGACCTGCAGGCCCCGTGACCGGCCGCCTATCCTGGCACCGGTGTCCGACCCGTCCGTCGCCGAGCTCCGCAGCCGCCTCGACGACCTGACGCTCCGCGACGCGGCCCGGTTCGGTCGGCGCCTGCGCCAACTGCGCGGCGCGAGTCCCGACAAGGTGGCCGCGCTCGGCGAGCAGATCGCCGCCGCGCAGGGGCTGGTGGCGACCAGGGCAGCCGCCGTCCCGCAGATCACCTACCCCGACCTGCCGGTCAGCGAGCGTCGTGACGAGATCGCCGCGGCGATCCGGGCGCACCAGGTCGTCATCGTCGCGGGCGAGACCGGCTCCGGCAAGACCACCCAGCTGCCCAAGATCTGCCTCGAACTCGGCCGCGGGGTGCGCGGCACGATCGGCCACACCCAGCCGCGCCGGCTGGCCGCGCGCACTGTCGCGCAGCGCATCGCCGACGAGCTGGGCAGCCCGCTGGGCGAAACCATCGGCTACACAGTGCGATTCACTGATCAGGTCAGCGACCGCACGCTGGTCAAGCTGATGACCGACGGCATCCTGCTCGCCGAGATCCAGCGGGACCGCCGACTGCTGCGCTACGACACGCTGATCATCGACGAGGCCCACGAGCGCAGCCTCAACGTCGACTTCCTGCTCGGGTACCTGCGCGAGTTGCTGCCCCGACGGCCGGATCTCAAGGTGATCGTGACGTCCGCGACGATCGAGCCGGGGCGGTTCGCTGAGCATTTCGGTGGTGCCCCGATCGTCGAAGTGTCGGGCCGCACCTACCCCGTCGAGATCCGTTATCGGCCGCTGGAAGTCGAGGTGCGTAGCGCCGAGGCCGACGACCCCGACGACCCCGACCATGACGTGGTACGCACCGAGATGCGCGACCAGACCGAGGCGATCATCGACGCGATCGGCGAACTCGAAGCCGAACCGCCCGGCGACGTGCTGGTGTTCCTGTCGGGCGAGCGCGAGATCCGCGACACCGCACAGGCGTTGAGCGGGCTGGTCGACGCCGGCACCGAGGTGCTGCCGCTGTACGCCCGGCTGCCGACCGCCGAACAGCAGCGGGTGTTCACGCCCAGCCGGGCGCGTCGCCGAATCGTGTTGGCCACCAACGTCGCCGAGACGTCGCTGACGGTGCCCGGGATCCGCTACGTCGTCGATCCCGGCACCGCCCGCATCTCGCGCTACAGCCGCCGGACCAAGGTGCAGCGGCTGCCGATCGAGCCGATCTCGCAGGCGTCGGCCGCGCAGCGGGCCGGCCGGTCCGGCCGCACGGCGCCCGGCGTGTGCATCCGGCTGTACTCCGAAGAGGACTTCGCGGCGCGGCCGCGCTACACCGACCCGGAGATCCTGCGCACCAACCTCGCCGCGGTGATCCTGCAGATGGCGGCGCTCAATCTCGGTGAGATCGAGACCTTTCCGTTCCTCGACCCGCCGGAGCGCCGCAGCATCCGCGACGGTGTGCAGCTGCTGCAGGAGCTCGGGGCGTTCGACGCCCAGGGCGCCATCACCGCGGTGGGGCGCCGGCTGGCCCAGCTGCCGGTCGACCCGCGACTGGGCCGCATGATCCTGCAGGCCGACGCCGAAGGGTGCGTGCGCGAGATCCTCGTGCTGGCTGCCGCGCTGTCGATCCCCGACCCGCGCGAGCGGCCCGTCGACCGCGAAGAGGCAGCCCGGCAGAAGCACGCCCGGTTCGCCGACGAGCACTCCGACTTCATCTCCTACCTCAACCTGTGGCGCTATCTGCGCGAGCAGCGAGCGGAGTTGTCCGGCAACGCTTTTCGACGGATGTGCCGCGACGAGTTCCTGCACTATCTGCGGATCCGCGAATGGCAGGACCTCACCGGGCAGCTGCGCAGTATCGCCAGGGACCTCGGGATCCGGGAGTCCGGCGATCCGCACGAGCACGCCGACCCGGACAGTGTGCACGCCGCGCTGCTGGCCGGGCTGCTGTCGCACATCGGGCTGCGCGAGGGCGAGTCCCGCGAATTCCAGGGCGCCCGCAACTCGAAATTCGTGCTGGCGCCCGGTTCGGTGCTGACCAAGCGCCCGCCGCGCTGGATCGTGGTGGCCGACCTCGTCGAGACCAGCCGGCTGTACGGGCGGACCGCGGCGCGGATCCGGCCCGAGATCGTCGAGCGCATCGCGGGCGAAGTCGTGCAGCGCACGTACAGCGAGCCGCACTGGGATGCGCAACGCGGGGCGGTGATGGCCTACGAGCGGGTCACGCTCTACGGGCTGCCGCTGGTGCCGCGCCGCCGCGTCGGATACGCGCAGGTCGACCCCGAGGTGTCGCGGGAGCTGTTCATCCGACACGCGCTGGTCGAGGGCGACTGGCAGACCCGGCACCACTTCTTCCGCGACAACGCCCGGCTACGAACAGAACTGGAGGAGCTCGAGGAGAAGGCGCGCCGACGCGACCTGCTGGTCGGCGACGACGAGATCTTCGCCTTCTACGACGCGCGGGTGCCCGCCGAGGTGGTGTCCGCGCGGCACTTCGACGCGTGGTGGAAGAAGCAGCGGCACCGCACGCCGGAGCTGCTGACGTTCACCCGCGACGACCTGCTGCGCGCCGACGACGGCGCCGACGGGCAACCCGACGCCTGGCAGGCGGGGGATTTGTCGCTTCCGCTGAGCTACCGGTTCGAGCCCGGCGCCGAGGACGACGGTGTCACCGTGCACGTGCCGGTCGAGGTGCTGGCCCGGCTCGGCGGCGACGAGTTCGCCTGGCAGGTCCCGGCACTGCGTGAGGAACTGGTCACCGCGCTGATCAAGTCGCTGCCCAAGGAGCTGCGGCGCAACTTCGTGCCCGCGCCGGACACCGCGCGGGCGGTACTCGCCGCGATCACCCCCGGCGACGCGCCGTTGCTGGAGGCGGTGCAGCGCGAATTACACCGGCGCAACGGGATATTGGTACCGATCGACGCGTTCGACCTGGACAAGCTGCCGGCACACCTGCGGGTCACGTTCGCCGTCGAGAACACCGACGGCACCGAGATCGCGCGCGGCAAGGACCTCGAGACCCTGCAGCACGACCTCGCGGCGCCCGTGCGCCGCGCCGTCGCCGACGCCGTCGCCGGAGAACTGGACCGGACCGGGTTGCGCGGGTGGCCCGACGACCTCTTCACCCTGCCGCGCACCGTGGAGCGCGCGGTCGGCGGGCACACCGTGCGCGGATATCCGGCGCTGGTCGACGCCGGCTCCGCGGTCGACGTGCACGTGTTCCCGACGGCCGCCGAACAGGCCGCCGCGACGGCCCGCGGCACGCGCCGGCTGCTGCGGCTGTCGGCACCGTCGCCGGTGAAAGTCGTTGAGCGGCAACTGCAGACACGCGCGCGCCTGGTGCTGGCCAACAACCCGGACGGATCGCTGCAGGCGCTGATCGAGGACTGCGCGGACGCCGCGACCGACATGCTGGCACCGAAGCCGGTGTGGACCCGCGACGAGTTCACCGCGCTGCGCGACCGCGTCGCCGCCGAACTGACGCAGACCACTTCCGGCGTACTGGCACGGGTGGAGAAGGTGCTCGCCGCGGCGACCGACGCGCAGGTCGCCCTGCCTGCCCAGCCGTCGGCCGCGCAGGCCGACGCGGTCGCCGACATCCGCGCGCAGCTCGGCCGGCTGTTGCCCGCCGGCTTCGTCACCGCCACCGGCGTCGCGCACCTCGCCGATCTCACCCGCTACCTGATCGCCATCGGCAGGCGGCTCCAGCGGCTGCCGCAGGGGCTGGGCGCCGACCGCGAGCGCATGGATCGGGTGCACGCGGTCGAGGACGCCTACGCCGACCTGGTGCGCGCCCTCACCCCGGCCCGGGCCGCGGCCCCCGACGTCCGCGACATCGCGCGCCAGATCGAGGAGCTGCGGGTCAGCCTGTGGGCGCAACAGCTCGGCACTCCGCGCCCGGTCAGCGAACAACGGATCTACCGCGCGATCGACGCGGTCACCCCCTGAGTACCGGGACGGCCATATCGCGAAAAGGTCCGCGCCGAATGGTCCGATCCGCGAAGACTTTGCCGATACCGGCATTAGCGTCGGTGGTGTTCCGGGTACGCCGTGCGCATGACGGCGACGCTGGATCGTACGGCGAACGGCGGGGTGGGTGCGGCACGCGGCCACCGTGATTACGCCGACGTGCCCGAACTGCTACAGACGCTGGCGGGCCTGCCGACGGGCCGCGAGCGAGACAGACTGCGCGAGCAGATCATCCGCCGGTGCCTGCCGCTGGCCGAGCACGTCGCCCGGCGCTACGACGGGCGGGGGGAACCGCGCGACGATCTGGTGCAGACCGCGCGGCTCGGGCTGCTCAACGCGGTCGAACGGTTCGACCCGGCGTCGGGCAACGACTTTCTGGCCTTTGCTGTGCCGACGATCATGGGCGAGGTGAAGCGCTACTTCCGCGACAACGGGTGGGCGGTGCACGTGCCCCGCCGGCTCAAGGAGTCGCGCGCGCAGGTGACGGCGGCGACGGCCGAACTCAGCCAGCGGCTGGGGCGCGCGCCGACCGCGACCGAGCTGGCCGACGAACTCGGCGTCGCGCGCGAGGAGATCGTCGAGTCGCTGATCGCCGCGCAGTGCTACCAGACGCGGTCGTTGGACGCGCCGGTGTCGAACTCGTCGGACGACGCGACCGCCGTCGTCGACCTCATCGGTGATCACGACACCGACCTCGAAGCGGTCGAGTTCCGCGAGGCGCTGCGCCCGCTGGTCGCCGGGCTGCCCGCCCGCGAACGCGAGATCCTCACCATGCGGTTCTTCGGGTCGCAGACCCAGACGCAGATCGCCCAGCAGCTCGGCATCTCGCAGATGCACGTGTCGCGGCTGCTGGCCAGGACCCTCGCTCAGCTGCGGGCCGGGCTGGACGGCTAGCCACTTCCGCGGCAATCACGCGCGACAGCCACCGCATCCGGTAGGCATAGCGCTATGCACGCATCACGACGCGCCGTCGTCTGGCTCGGCGCACTCGTCGTGGTCGCCGCCGTGGCCTGCGGCGGATCACCACCGGCCTCGCACAGTCAGACCGGCACTCCCGACGGCCCGGCCCCGGTGATCAAACCCGTCGTGCTCGCGGAGATGCCGCACGACCCGACCGCGTGGACCCAGGGCCTGGAGTTCGACGGGCCGACGCTCTATGAGGGCACCGGCATCGCGGGCAAGTCGCAGGTCCGCGAACTCGACCCGGCCACCGGGGCGGTCCGCCGGTCCGCGCCTGCGCCGCACAACTACTACGGCGAGGGCATCACCGTCGTCGACGACCACCTCTGGGAGCTGACCTGGCGCAACGGCGTCGCCGTGGAATGGGACAAGAACACCCTCACACCCGTGCGCGAGGTGCCGGTCGACGGCGAAGGTTGGGGCCTGTGCCGCGACGGCGACCGGCTGATCCGCAGCGACGGGACCGACCGGCTGCGCTTTCACGACCCGGCGACGTTCACCGAGACCGGGTCCGTCGCCGTCACCCGCGACGGGCAACCGGTGACCCAGCTCAACGAACTCGAATGCGTCGACGGGCAGGTGTGGGCGAACATCTGGCAGACCGACACCATCGTGCGGATCGACCCGCAGAACGGCGTCGTCAACACGGTCGTCGACGCGACCGGGCTGTGGCCCGGCCAGGACGGCAGCCGCGAACGGGTGCTCAACGGCATCGCCCACATCGACGGCGACGAGTACCTGCTGACCGGCAAGTACTGGCCGTCGATGTACCGCGTGCGGCTGGACCCGCCCGCCTAGCCGGGTTTGCCTGCGGCGAGAACCGTCAACGCAGCGGGCATGACCGTACTCGACGCCACCAGGGACGCCACCCGCCTCGTCGCGGGCCCGTTCGCCCACCTGTACCGCCGCAGCGGCGCCGACCTGCCGTTCAGCGATCCGCTGACCTCGCACGGCACCGAGATGGAAGGCTGGTTCTGGCGGTTCACCGACGCGGCGTCGGGGCGCGCCGTGATCGCGTTGTTCAGCGTCAACAAGCATCCCGACGGTGACTGGGCGACCACCGCGGTCGCGCTGCATCCGGGCGGCCGGGTCTACAGCGCGGCGCTGCCGTCGGCCGGCGCCACCGCGGACCCGTTTCGGCTCGATGCCGGCGACGGGCAGTTCTCCGCGAGCTATGACCGGCTGCGCGTCGACCTGCCCGGCGTGTGCGTCGACATGCGCTTCGACGCGCCGGTGCGGTGGCCCAAGGCGCTCGGCGGCGGCGGGATAGCGTCGGCGGTGCCGTTCCTCAACCAGTACTGGCACCCTTACCGGTTGGGTGGATCCGTCAGCGGCACAGTCGATTCCGACGGGGAACGCTGGACCTTCGACGGCGCCAAGCTCTACACCGAACGCAACTGGGGCGCGGGTTTTCCGGAGCGGTGGTGGTGGGGACAGGCGCACGATTTCGGCGACGCCGACGTCTCGGTGGCTTTCTCGGGTGGTCTGCTCGCGCTCGGGCCGCTCAAGAGCGACGTGGGCGGTGTCGTCGTGCGGATGGGCCGCAAGGTGCTGCGGATGACGCCGCCGACAGCGTGGGTGCGCTCCGACCTCGGCCGGCACACATGGCGGGTGCAGGCGACGTCGCTGCGGTACCACGTCGAATTGTTCGGCGACGGAACGCATCTCGACCCGCACACGCTGCCGGTGCCGCTGCCGGCCGAGCGGCGCAACATCGACAGCGACTACGAGCACCTCGCCGGCCGGTTGCGTTGCCGGGTCACGGACTTCGGCCGGGTGGTCTTCGACGGCGAATCCGAGATCGCGGGTCTGGAGGTCGGCAGCCGCCCCGGTGGCTAGGGTGACCGGATGCGACACAGCGGGACCCGGCCGAGGGTCGTCGTCGCCGGGCTCGGCGACAGCGGGGTACTGACGGCGCTGCGCCTGGCCCGGCCCGCCGACGTCGTCGGGATCTCCGCCAAACCGGGACTGGTCAGCGGGCAGGAGCTCGGCATCCGGCTCAGCAGGCCGCAGGACTGGGCCCGCGACTACTGGGTGCCGTTCGATCGGTTCCGCGGCCTCGACGGTGTGCGCACCGTGCACGGCACCCTGACCGGCGTCGACCTCGATGCGCGAAAAGTGTTCGCCCGCAACGGCGACGACGTGACCACGTCCGAGCCCTACGATGTGCTCGTCATCGCCACCGGGGTGCGCAACGGTTTCTGGCGCCGGCCCGACCTGCAGTCCGCCGACGAGGTGCGCGCCGACCTGATGGACCGACATCGGCGCCTGGCCGCAGCCGGATCGGTGCTGGTGATCGGTGGCGGCGCGGCCGCGGTCAGCAGCGCCGCGAACCTGGCGCGCACCTGGCCGGACAAGTCGATCTCGCTGTACTTCCCCGGTGAGCGCGCGCTGACCGGACACCACCCGCGGGTGTGGCAGCGCATCAGCCGACTGCTGACCGACGCCGGGGTCCGGCTGCATCCGGCGCACCGCGCGGTGCTGCCCGACAGTTGCGACGACATCACCGACGCCCCCGTGCAGTGGAGCACCGGGCAGCCGCCGGCGTCGGCCGATGCGGTGCTGTGGGCGATCGGCCGCGTCGCACCCAACACGGATTGGCTGCCCGCGGAGCTGCTCGACGACGACGGCTTCGTGCGGGTCACCCCGGAGTTGCGGGTGCCCGGCCACCGCGGGGTGTTCGCGATCGGCGATGTCGCGGCCACCGACCCGCTGCGGTCCTCGGCCCGCAACCGCGCCGACGGGCTGCTGGCCCGCAACATCCGCGCCGAACTCGCGGGCCGGCCGCTGAAGGCCTACCGGCCCGCGACCCGGCGGTGGGGCTCGGTGCTGGGCGCCCAGCCCGAGGGGCTCGAGGTGTTCACGCCCGGCGGGCAGGCGGTCCGGTTTCCGGCCTGGTCGATCGAGCGGATCCTGCAGCCGTGGATCGTGCGGCGCGGCATCTACCGCGGGGTGCGGGAGAACCCGCCGCTGGATCAGCGCCGAAACTGAAGAAATGCGCGAAATTTTGGCGGAAAGTCGCGCATAAGCTCAGTTTCGCGGGATCTCGGCGGCGATGCGGTCCAGCAGCGCGGTGTAGTGGTCGGCCTCCCGGTGCGGTCCGGGCTTACCGCTGCTGATCACCCCGGCGGCCAGCCGGCGCTGCGGGTCGGCCCACACCGCGATGTTGGTCAGCCCGGTGTGCCCGAACGCCGCGGGCGCGCCGCGGCCGAACGGCCCGAACCGCTTCGAGCCGAGCATGTACCCGGTGCCCCAGCGCAGCGGCGCCAGCCCGACCGCGACATCGGGGCGCAACCGTCGGGACTCGGCCGTAGCGCCCGCCAGTGTCTCGGCCGACAGCACCCGCACACCGTCGAGTTCGCCACCGCGGCGCAGCAATTCGGCGAACCGCGACAGCTCGTCGGCGGTGGACACCGTGTTCGACGACGGCAGCACGCTGGTCAGGTACTGCGGGCTGTTGGAGAACGGGATGATCTTGTACAGCGACCCGCCGACCGCCAAGCGGAACACCGTCGCCGCGGGCTGCGGCAGCTCCTTGCCGGTGGCGTGGCTGGGTGCGACCAGCGGAACATCCTGCGGCGCAACACCGTAATTGGTCCACCGGAAGCCCAGCGGTTCGAGGATCTCGGTGGCCAGGATGTCGCGGATGTTGCGGCCCGCGGCGGCGCCGACGATCTCGCGGATCAGCGGACCCCAGGTCAGCCCGTGGTAGATGTGCACCAGGCCCGGCCGGTACAGCGGTTTGAGCTCACCGAGTTTCTCCCGGGTGTATGCGCTGTCGTCCATGCGCCGCAGATCCGGGCGCGGGCCGGTGTGGATCGGGATGCCCGCGCTGTGGGTCATCACGTGCCGGATGGTGGTGCGGTGCTTGCCGTGACTGGTGTACTCGGGCAGGTACTCGCACACCTTGTCGTCGAGCGAGAAACAGCCGCGCTCGACGAGCATGTGCACGACCGTCGAGGTGATCGCCTTGGCCGCGGAGTACGCGCAGAACGGTGTTTCCGTTGTGACCGCGACCTTTTCGGCATCGGCGGGGTCGTCGGGACCGTTACCCCAGGCGTGCCCGATCGCGCGGTTCAGCACCACCTTGCCGTTGTGCCGCAGGCACACCTGGATCGCGGGGTGCATCCCGGCGCCATACCAGTGCCGGGCGGCCTGCCAGATGCGCTCGACGGCGGCGGGGTCGACCTCCGAGTGGTCCTCGGCGCCGACCGCGGTGACCGCGTCGAGGTCGGCGGGCACCCGGATCCGTCCGTCGGCCGTCACGGCGCCATCCTGTGCAGAGTCGCGCCGAGGTGGTGTTGCAGCGGCTGGCCCACCGCGGCCATCCGCACCCGGTAGGTCAGCGAGTCGCCGGTGACGGTGATCGAACGCGACAGCGCCTCAACGTCTTTCGCCGATGTGGTGCGACCGACGGTGGTGGCGGCGAGTTCGATCTCGATCGTGGTGTCGGTGACGGTCAGCGTGCCCTCCTGAATTTCGGCGATGCCGGTCGGATGGGCCAGGACCCATTCGAGGCGGCCCGGCGACGGGACACGCAGGTACCCCACTTCGGCGTGCAGGGGCCGGCCGTCGTCGATGGCCGACGTCCGCTGGCGGTAGGTCAGGAACGGCTTGCCGACGTGGCCGAACTCGATCTCCTCGGTGTAGCCGAAGGACGTGATCGTCGGATACTCGCCTGCGCCCCGGCCGCGCCAGGCACCCAGCAGCGGGGCGAGCGCGGTGAGGTTCGGGTGCAGGTCGGCCACCCGGCCAGGTTAACGGGGCCCGGCGAGGATGCCCTGACCGATGAACGCACCGAGCTGGCCGAGCAGGTCGCCGGGGGCGGCCTGCGGCGGCGGGGCTTGGTTGGTCAGCGCCCACGGTTGGCAGTCGTTGGTGGTGAACGTCGTGTCGCCCGGTTCGATGCGGACCACCTGCGGCTTTTTGGTCAGCGCGTTGTCGAGCATCTTGTCCGGCCCGGAGCGCTTCCAGTAGCAGGCGGCGTCTTCGGTCGGGCCCGCCGAGGCGTAGGTGCCGGGCGCGATGTCGATACCGACCTTGTAGGTGCCGTCGGCGTCGATCGAGGTCTTCGGCGCGGGCGGCGCGGGCGCCGGGGGTGCGGGCGGGGCCGGTTGGGCGTGCGCGATGCCCGCCCCGCCGGCGGCGAGGAGCACCGCCGCGGCGACGGCGACGGGTCGCGTGAGTTTCATAGGAAGCCAGTCTAAGCGCTTCCCGGCGCGGGGAGAAACCATGAGAAAACCCGTCGCCACAGCGCTGTGGCGACGGGTCGGTGCGGACGTGCGGTCCGCGGTTCACGCGCAGGCGGGTCAGCCGGCCATGAACTCGTCGTAGGCCGACGCCAGCTCCGGCGGCAGCGCCTGGATGTTGCAGGTGCGCTGCACGTCACCGATCGGCGACAGGATGCCGCGCAGGTCGTAGTACTCCTGCGGGTTGGTGTTGAAGTACCCGCGCAGCGTGGCCGACGCCTGCGGCCGCGGCTGGCTGAACGCAGCCGTCACGGCCTGGTTGGCACCCGGATGGTTGTCCAGGTAGGCACGGGCCTCACCGGTCACCGAGCTGACGGTGCCGGACACGGCGCTGGCGCTGCAGTCCGGCGCGGCCATGGCCGACGGCGCTGCGATGGTTGCTGCGGCGAGGCCGCCGAGCAGGCTGGCGGCGCAGGCGCCGGCGACCTGCCGACGCATGGCGATACCACGGAATTTCATGTCGTTTCTTCCTTCAATTGCGATGTTCGCTGATTCCCCCGTCCCCGAAAACCAAGGTACCCAAGGCAAAAGCGGACAAACCCGGTCGCGAAATTCGGAAACCGCCGGCACGCTGGCGTTACAGCATATGGCCGTGATCTGTGCCGCAATTTGTGCCGAATTCGATAAGCGCGCGACAAGAGATCTTGAATTCTCTCAATATTGCCCGCAGCCTCTTAAATGATCGTGATCTGCGCGGTGACCGAATTGTTATCCGCGGCGGCGCAGCGGGGCGCCCGGCGCGGCGGAATCTAAGGTGGTGGCGTGCAGCTGGACCTGTTGAGCCCCGGTATCGAGGTGGGCCTCGTCACGACGAATCTCGACGCGATGGTCGCGTTCTACGAGGGTTTCCTCGAACTCGAACCGCAGGGCGTCATCGACTTCCCCGGCGGGTCGCAGCGGCGGTACTCGCTGGGCGGCAGCGTGCTCAAGCTGGTGACCTACGAGCCGGCGCCGCCGGCACCCGCGGCGCCGGGCGGGGGCCGGGCCCAGGCGGGCATCCGGTACTTCACGATCGGCGTGAGCAATCTGCGTGGTATGGCCGACGCGTTCGCGGCGTCGGACTACCAGGTGGTCGAGCCGTTGACCGAGTTCGCGCCGGTTCCGGGCATGGGCTGGATGTTCGTCGCCGACCCGGACGGCAACTGGATCGAACTGTTCGGGACGCTGTGAGCGTGACGCTGTGAACATGCCCGGCCCGGCGGTCACCCCGACCTGCTACCGCCATCCCGACCGCGTCACCTACGTCCGGTGCTCGCGCTGCAACCGCTACATCTGCCCCGAATGCATGCGCGACGCGGCGGTCGGGCACCAGTGCGTGGAGTGCGTGAACGAGGGCGCCAGGACGGTCCGGCAGCCGCGTACCCAGTTCGGCGGGGTGCCGTCGGCGAAACCGACGGTCACCTACGCGCTGATCGCCGTCAACGTGGTGATGTTCGTGCTGCAGATGGCGGTGCCGGGCCTGCAGTCCGAGCTCGTCCTGCGGCCGTACGCGGTGGCCGACGGCGAGTGGTACCGGCTGCTGACGTCGGCGTTCCTGCACTACGGCGTGCCGCATCTGCTGTTCAACATGTGGGCGCTCTACGTGGTCGGCCCGCCGCTGGAGATGGCGCTGGGCCGGCTGCGGTTCTTCGGGCTGTACGCGTTGAGCGCGCTCGGCGGGTCGGTGCTGGTGTACCTGCTGTCCTCGCCGATGGCGGCGACCGCGGGCGCCTCGGGCGCGGTGTTCGGGTTGTTCGGTGCGACGTTCGTGGTCGGCAAGCGGCTGAACATGGACGTGCGCTGGGTGGTTGCGATCATCGCGCTCAACCTCGCCTTCACGTTCGTCATCCCGCTGATCAGTTCGCAGAACATCAGCTGGCAGGGCCACATCGGCGGGCTCGTCACCGGCGCCGTCGTCGCCGCGGCCTACACCCACGCGCCGCGCACCTCCCGCACCGCGGTGCAGCTCGGGGCGACGGTCGCGGTGGTGGTGCTGTGCGCGGCGCTGATCTGGTGGCGCACGGCCGCGCTGTGGGCGGCGGTCGGCCTGGCCTGAACCCGCCGCGTGTCGTTCGCCTCACGCTCACGGACCGGTCACCCGGGTGTGCCAGCGTGGTGGGGTGCGAGCGGCGTCGGCGACCAACGTCGTCGCCCGTTTCCACGCGCTGTGCGAGGGGGCCGTCGCGCGGTTGCCGTTCGGGCTGAGCGCGGTCGTCGCGCCGACCTTTCTCGGGTTCTGTCTGATCAACGGCTTCACCTTCGGCGTCGACCTCGTCCTGCTGAGCGTGCTGTACGGCCGGATGCCGCTGGCGCTCGCGGTGACGGTGGCGTATGCGTGCGCATTCGCGTTGAGCTACGTGCTGAACCGGGTCGCCAACTTCCGGTCCCACGCGCGGGTCGGCCCGCAGGTGGGCGTGTACGTGGTCGTCGTCGTGGTGAACTACCTGGCGTTCATCCTGGGGGTGTCGAACCTGTTGGCGGCCAACGGCGTCGACGTGCGCGTCGCGCGGCTGGCGGCCGGCGCCTGCGAGGCGGTGTTCATGTACACGATGATGCGCTGGGTCGTGTTCCGCCGCTGATCCTCAGAACTCGATGCGGGCGCCGACGATCACGGTCCGGTCCAGCGGCAGGTCGAACTGCGCGGCGGCGTCGGCGGTGATGTGTGACGTCGCGACGAACAAGCGCTTGCGCCACGGCGCCATGGTCGGCGCGTCGCCGGGCCGCAGGTCGAGTTTCGACAGAAAGTACGACGCGCTCGCCAGGTCGATCGGGCCCTCGGTGTCCTCGGGCGCCAGCAGCGCCAGCGCCCGCGGCACGTTCGGCCGCTCCAGGTAGCCGAAACGCGCTGCCACATGGACGATCCCGTCGCGCGCGTAGCCGAGGTCGTCATGGGTCATCCGCTCGGAATCGGGCACCCGCGGCACCGTCTCGGTTTCGACCGACACGATGATCACGTGTTCGGCCAGCACGTGGTTGTGTTCGACGTTGGCGCGCATGGCCAGCGGCACGGTGTGGCGACCGCGGTCGAGGAACACCGCCGTGCCCGGGATCCGGATCAGCGGCGGATCGCGGTGCACCAACCCGTCGATGAACTCGCGCAGCGGCCCCTCGGACTGCTGACGCCGGCCGGTGACGATCTCGTAGCCGCGCTGCCAGGTGGTCATCACCGTGAACGTGGCGACGGCGATGGTCAGCGGGAGCCACGCGCCGTGCACGAGCTTGGTGAGGTTGGCGCCGAAGAACATCAGGTCGACGGTCAACAGCACACCGGCGCCGGGCAGCACCGCCCACAGCGGCCACCCCCAGCGGGTGCGGGCGTAGTAGAAGAACAGCGTCGTGGTGATCGTGATGGTGCCGGTCACCGCCATCCCGAAGGCATAGGCCAGCGACGCCGAACTGCGGAACGCGAACACCAGGATGAGCACGCCGATCAGCAGTGCGCCGTTGATCCACGGGACGTAGATCTGACCGATCGTCGCCGCCGAGGTGTGCTCGATCCGCAACCGCGGCAGGTAGCCGAGCCGGGCCGCCTGCGAGGCGACCGAGAACGCGCCGGTGATCACGGCCTGCGAGGCGATCACGGTCGCGGCGGTGGCCAACAGGATCATCGGGATGCGGGCCCACTCGGGGGTCAGCAGGAAGAACGGCGCGGCCACGGTCGACTGGTCGGCCAGCACCAGCGCGCCCTGCCCGAAGTAACTCAGCGTGCAGGCGGGCAGCACCAGCCCGACCCACCCGAAAGTGATTGCGCGCCTGCCGAAATGACCCATGTCGGCGTAGAGGGCCTCCGCGCCGGTCACCGCGAGCACGACAGCCGCCAGCGCGAAGAACGCGATGTGGAAGTGGTCGGTCAGGAACGCGACGGCGTAGGCGGGGGACAGGGCGCGCAGGATCTCGGGGTTCCGGACGATGCCGCCCACCCCGCACGCACCGATCGCGGTGAACCACAGGATCATCACCGGCCCGAAGAAGCGGCCGATGGCGGCGGTGCCCCGGCGCTGCACCGAGAACAGCCCGACGATGATCACCGCGGTGATCGGCACGACCAATTCACCCAGCCCGGGATCGATCACCTTGAGCCCCTCGACGGCGGACAGCACGGAGATCGCGGGCGTGATCATGCTGTCGCCGAAGAACAGTGCGGCGCCGAACAGTCCGGCGCCGGCGAGCAGCGCGGCCGTGCGCCGGCCGCGCCCGTCGGACCATCGGCGCAACAACGTGATCAGCGCCATGATCCCGCCTTCGCCGTGGTTGTCGGCCCGCATCACCAGCGTCACGTAGGTCAGCGTGACGATGAGCATGACCGACCAGAAGATCAGCGAGACCACGCCGTACACGTGCGCGTCGGAGACGGGCACCGGATGCGGGTCGCCGGGGTTGAACACCGTCTGGATCGTGTAGATCGGGCTGGTGCCGATGTCGCCGAACACGACGCCGAGCGCGGCGACGACCACCGCCGCGCGCAGCGATCCGGTTCCGGTCTGCATCCGACGATCATCGCCGAGCACGGGCGTCTTCGCGGTGCATCCCGGCACTCGGCGATGATGGGGTGTGCGCATCGCCTCGATGGTCGGTCCCGTGCTGGCGGTGCCGCTCGTCGCGGTGCCCGCCGTCGCCGTCCTCGGGATGTACCTGCCGTCGGTGCCGTACCTGGGCCTGGCGACGGCCTTCGCGCCGTGGTACCTCGGCTGGCTGATCGTGGCGGCGGCCGCCGGCGGGCTGCTGGCCGCGGCGCTGTGGTGGCGGCGGCGTGCCCGGTGGTCGGCGCTGGTCGCGGTGACGGCGGTGCTGGCGGTCGCGGGGGCCTCGGTCATCGCCGCGCGGATGACGGCGGCGGTGGAGGCGGCCGGGGCGCGGCTCGACCTGCCCGCGCTGCTGACTCTCGGGTCGGTGCGGCCCGTCGCACCGGACGCCGAGGAGGTCTACTCGTCGTTCGACGGGAAACCCCTGTCGCTCAACATTCATCGCCCACCCGGTGGCGACCGTCCCGCGCCGGTCCTGGTCTTCGTGCACGGCGGCGGCTGGGTGGCGGGCGACCGCGGCGCGCACAGCGACGACCTGCGCTGGTTCGCCGACCGCGGCTGGTTGACGATCAGCGTCGGCTACTCGCTGTCGTCGCCGTCACGGCACCTGTGGGATGTTCTGCACGGCCAGATCGCCTGCGCGCTGACGTGGGTCGGGGACAACGCCGCGCGCTACGGCGGTGACGCGCAGCGGTTGTCGCTCACCGGCGACTCGGCGGGCGGCAACCTCGCGATCAACGTCGCGTACCTGCGCGCCGCCGACCGGTTGCGGTCGTCGTGCGGGGGAGCGGTCCCCGCCGTGGCCGCCGTCTCGGCGCTGTATCCGGCGGTCGACCCGGCGGCGCTGTATGACAACGACTATCCGGTCACGGGTCCGCGGGCGCGGGCGATGGCCGCCGCCTACACCGGCGGCTCACCCGATCAGTATCCGCAGCGCTACCGCAGCATCGCCTCGGCGACCCACATCAGCGCCGCCGCACCGCCGACGCTGATCGTGCTGCCCGAGTCCGACCACCTCGTGCCGCCCGCCGAAACCGTTACGTTCGTCGACCAGGCGCACGCCGTCGGGGTGCAGACGCAACTGGTGACGGTGCCGTTCGCCGACCACGTGTTCGACGCCAGGCCCGGCAGCATCGGCAAACAGGCGTACCGGCAGTTGACCGACCGCTGGCTGCGCGCGCACGGTCAGGCGCCGTGAGCGCCTCGGCTCATTCGACGACGAAGACCGGGATCTGTCGATCGGTCTTGGTCTGGTATTCGGCGTACGGCGGGTAGGCCTCGACCGCCAGCTTCCACCAGTGCTCCCGCTCGGCGCCCTCGATCTCGCGTGCGGTGCCGGTGGTCGCCGTGTCGCCGTCCTGCACGGTGACGGTGGGATTTGCCTTGACGTTCCAGTACCACGACGGGTGCTGCGGGTCGCCGCCCTTGGAGGCGACCATGGCGTACCGGCCGTTCTCCTCGACGCGCATCAACGGGACATAGCGCTTCTTGCCCGACTTCGCGCCTGTGGTGGTGAACAGGACGATCGGCCGGTCCAGTACTTGGACCCCGTCAGTGGTGCCCTGCTCCAGAATGCGTTCGGTCTGCTCGCGTACCCACTCGGTGGGGCTCAGTTCGGCGTTCTCACTCACGGGCGGCGCAACACCGGTGACGATGCGACTATTCCCGGGCCCTCGCGGTGGTAGAGAAGGATATGGCCGACGATCCGCTCGACGACCTTTATGCCGCGAAGCCCGACGCGTTCACCGCGCTGCGCAAGCAGCTGGCCGGCGACGCCCGCAAGAACGGCGATGCCGATGTGGCCAAACGTATCTCGGGCGCACGCAAGCCGACGACGGCGGCGTGGGTGGTCAACCAGCTCGCGATCGGCGACGACAGTGTCGTACAACGGCTGAAGGATCTCGGGGTGCGGCTGCGCGACGCGCACGCGGCAATGGACGGTGACCGGATCCGCGAACTGTCCACCGAACAGCGGCGCCTGGTCGACGATTTCACCCGTGCGGCGTTCGAGGAGGCCGGGCTCAAGCCCACCGGCGGGCTGCGCGACGACGTCACCGGCACGTTGCAGGCCGCGGTGGCCGACCCCGACGTCGCCGACCGTCTCGGCAGGCTGACGAAGGCCGAGACGTGGTCGGGTTTCGGCGAGTTCGGTGACACCGCGATCGTGTTCAGCCCGACCACGCGTCGGAAGCCGCCACCGAAACCCGAGAAGAAGGCCGAACCCGCGCCGCGCGACGACCGGGAGGCCGCGGCGCACAAGGAGCGTCAGCAGGCGAAGGCGGACCTGGCGGCCGCCGAGCACGCCAGGGCGCAGGCCGACGACGCGCTCGCCGAGCTGCAGTCCGATCTGGCCGCGGCGCGGCTGCGACACCAGGATGCGCAGCGGCGACTGCAGGAGGCCGAACGCGGGCTCGCTGCCGCCGAAGACGCCTACGACCAGGCCAAGCAGGCGAGCCGGGACGCGGCCGCGGCGGTGAAGGAGGCCAAGGCGCGGGTGCGGCGGATCACGTGACGGCGCGGCAGCTGATCTCCATGCTGTCGGTGTCGCGGGCCGGGAACGCCACGCTGACGTAACCGTTGGCCGCGTCGCGGACATAGTCGAGGTACGGCGCGAGTTCGGCCATCGAGGTGTTGTCCGCAACGACGAGCGCCCCCGGCGACAGCCGCGGCTGCAGCAGCTCCAGCACCGGCAGGTACAGCTCCTTCCAGCCGTCGAGCAGCACGAAATCCACTGGGCCGTCGAGGGATTGCAATGTCGCCAACGCGTCACCCTCGAGCACGGTGATCACCGTGTCGAGCCCGATCTCGGCGAAGGTACGGCTGGCGGCGGCGACCTTGGCGGCGCTCAACTCGGTGGTCACCACGCGCCCGGCGCCGTTGTCGCGCACCGCGGCGGCGAGGTGGATCGCGGAGATGCCGAGCGACATCCCGAACTCGACGACGGTCGCCGGCCTGGCGGCCCGGACCAATGAGTAGAGCAGCCGCCCCGCGTCGGGTGTCACCGGGAGGTAGAACTCGCTGAGCGCGTCGGCCCGTTCCTGCGCGGTGGCCGACGACAGGCGCGCGAAGTCCGCGCCGCGCTCACGCAGCGCGGCCATCTGGGCCTCGGCTTCGGCGTACATCCGGTCGAGCGCCGCGGCGACCCGGGGGTTCTGCAGAGTAGTACTCACGCCATCGAACCTAACCGTGTCAGGATGGCGTCAGGGCCATGGGCGCATCCGAGACGTCGACACGGCGCGTGATTGCGGTGATCACGCTCATGGCCCTTGCCGCAGTTTCGCTGCGGGGTTACCTCCCCGACGTCGAGCCGCCCGGCCCGCGCGAACCGCACCGCAGCAATCCGTTGGCGCTCGCCGCGGTGCTGGCACTGCTGTGCGCGGCGGTGGCGATCATCGGGTTGGCGGTCATCGCGCGGCTGCGAAGCCCGCGACCGGTTCGTGCGCCCGCGGGCAGCGTGGCGCGGGAGTCCGCGCCCGGGCGGCGGCCGTCGTGGCGGCTCGTCGTCGTCGCGCTGCTCACGGTGATCGGGTGGCTGCTCGCGGTGTCGCTGCTCAGCCGGCTGATCGACCCGGCCGAACCGCCGGCTCCGCCGGAGGCCACGACGGTCGACGAACCGGCGGCCGAGGACCCCGCCGAGGAAAGGCGTGCTGATCCGGCCGCCGACGACGAACCGCCCGGCAACGTCGTGAACTATCTGATCCCGCCGATGCTGGTGCTGATGGCGCTGATCGTCGTCGGCTCCGCGGTGGCATCGCGGCGCCGACCGCCCAGTCCGACGCCGGATGTGGCCGTCGACCGGACCGGCGCCCCACCGACTCCGCGCGCCCCGTCGCTGGCCAGGGCGGCCGAGATCGGTCTCGCCGAGATCGGCGACGTGACCCGCGAGCCCCGCGAGGCGATCATCGCGTGCTACGCGGCGATGGAGCGCGAACTGACCCGGGTGCCGGGCGCCGCACCGCAGGCCTGTGACACACCGACCGAGGTACTGGCCCGCGCCGTCGACAGCGGCGCGTTGCGCGCCGACAGCGCCACCGAACTGGTCCATCTGTTCGAAGAGGCGCGGTTCTCCCCGCATGTGATGACCGAATCCCATCGCGACGCCGCCGTGCAGGTGCTCAATCGGGTGCTGGCCGAACTTCCGCAGCGCGAAGCCGGAGCGGTCACATGAAGAGGACCGTCGCCGCCGGCTTCCTGCTCGTGCTCGGCGTCGAGCTGATGGCACTGGCCGCTCGTGACCGGCAAGTGGTGCTGATCGTCACGGGCGCGGCGCTGGCGGTGACTCTGCTCGGGCTGCGGTGGTATCTGACCCGCGAGACCGAACCCTCCGATGCGGCAACGTATTCCGATGATGCGGCCGAGTCGCTGGAGCGCTGGTTGGCCCGCACCGAGACGTTGATCAGCCGGGCGGAGTCGACGCGCCGGGACTGGGACCGGCACCTGCGGCCGATGCTCGCGCGCCAGTTCGAGTTGTCGACCGGACAGCGCCGGACCAAGGATCGGCACGCGTACCACGCAACGGGCTGCATGCTGTTCGGTGACCGGTTGTGGGAGTGGGTCAATCCGGAGAACGTCGCGAGAAGCGGTGTGGACCAACCCGGTCCGGGCCGGGCGGTGCTCGATGACATTCTGCGGCGATTGGAGCGGGTATGACGTCAAGCAAAGGGCTGCCCGCGGCGGCCGCGACCGCGAACTGCGACGCGGTGCTCGACGAGATCGGCCGGGTGGTGGTCGGCAAGCGCGGCGCGCTGGCGTTGATCCTCACCACCGTGCTGGCCGGCGGGCACGTGCTGATCGAGGACCTGCCGGGACTGGGCAAGACGCTGATCGCCCGCTCGTTCGCGGCCGCGCTCGGGCTGGAGTTCACGCGGGTGCAGTTCACGCCGGATCTGCTGCCGGCTGATCTGCTCGGCTCCACGGTGTACGACATGCAGTCCGGCCGTTTCGAATTCCGGGCAGGGCCGATCTTCACCAATCTGCTGCTGGCCGACGAGATCAACCGCACGCCACCGAAGACGCAGGCGGCACTGCTGGAGGCGATGGCCGAGAGCCAGGTCAGCATCGACGGCGCCACTCACCGGCTACCGGCGCCGTTCATCGTGCTGGCCACCGACAACCCGATCGAGTACGAGGGCACCTATCCGCTGCCCGAGGCCCAACTCGACCGCTTCACCATCCGGCTGGAACTGCGCTATCTATCCGAACACGAAGAGGCGGACATGCTGCGCAGGCGCATCGACCGCGGATCGGCGCGGCCCGAGGTCGCCCAGGTCGTCGACGCGCACGATCTGCTCGCGATGCGCGAAGCCGTCGAGCAGGTCACCGTGCACGACGACGTGCTGCGCTACGTGGTGTCCCTGGCCGCGGCCACCCGGCAGCATCCGCAGGTCGCGGTCGGCGCCAGCCCCCGCGCAGAACTCGACCTCGTCCAACTCGCGCGCGCCCGCGCCCTTTTGGTCGGGCGGGACTACGTGGTGCCCGAGGACGTGAAAACCCTTGCGATACCGGCCATCGCGCACCGGATCAGCCTGCGGCCCGAGATGTGGGTGCGCCGGGTGCAGGGCAGCGACGTGGTGGACGAACTGTTGCGCCGGCTACCGGTGCCGAGAACGTCGTCGTGATCGAAGCGCGCGCCACCGATGTCCAATTACATTGGCGGGCATCAGCTCTCGCTCGCGCCCTGCTGACCTGCGTCGGGGTTGCGCTGGCGGTCGCGGTGATCGGGTTGCGTTGGGAACTCGTGGTGTTCGCCGCTCCGCTGATCGGCGTGCTCTGCTCGGTCGGCTGGCAGCCGCCCGCGCCTGCGCTCCGGGTGCGAGGCGAACCCGGTACGCACCGGTGCTTCGAGGGCGAGCCGGCCCGGGTGACGGTCTGGACCGACACCGAGAACGCGGCTGTCGAACTCGAATTCGTCGACGGCATGGCGGTTCAGCAGAGGCAACGCGACGCCGACGGCAGGCACACCGTGACGGTGTCGGCGGACCGGTGGGGTCGGTACCCCGTGCGGGCTCGCGTCACGGTGCCGGCCCGCGGTGGTCTTGTCGAGGGCACCGGTGTCGCCGACGCCGCCGACGTCTATGTCTTCCCGCTGGCCCCGCCGCAGTCCACGGTCCTGCCGCGCACCGACCTGCTGGACCGGCTCGGCACACACCTGACCCGCTACGTGGGGCCCGGCGTCGAATACGCCGACGTGCGCCGCTACGTGCCGGGTGATCAGCTGCGGACGATCAACTGGCCGGTGAGCGCGCGGCGCGGCAGCCTGCACGTCACCGAGCGGTTGACCGACCGCGCGGCCGACGTCGTGGTGCTGGTCGACAACTACCATCAGCCCCCCGGCCCGGCGACGGAGGCCACCGAACGGACTGCGCGCGGCGCGGTGCAGGTGGTGCAGAGCGCGTTGCGCGGCGGCGACCGGGCCGGCGTCGTGGCGCTGGGTGACCGCCATCCGCGGTGGCTCAGCGCCGACATCGGGCGGCGGCAGTTCTACCGGGTGCTCGACGTGCTGCTCGGCGTCAGCGGCAGCTTCGAGACGACCTCCGGCACGCTGGCGCCGCGGGCGGCGGTGCCGCCGGGCGCGATCGTGATCGCGTTCTCGACGCTGCTGGACACCGAGTTCGCGCTGGCGCTGATCGACCTGAGGAAACGCGGCCACACGGTGGTGGCCGTCGACGTCCTGCAGGGCGCGCCGTTTCCCGGTGGATGCGATGACCTGGTGGCCCGGATGTGGGCGATGCAACGCTCGTTCATGTACCGCGACATGGGCACGATCGGGGTGGACGTGGTGGCCTGGCGGGAAGAGGACACCCTCGATCAGTCCCTGCAGCTGGTGCCCGACCACCGGAGGCAACGGTGAACCGCCTGCTGTCGACCGCCGCCGGGCTGGTGATGGTGGCGGCCGCGGCGCTGTCGGCCGACACGGCGGCGCTGTGGGTGTGCGCGGGCGCGGCGGCCGCGGTGGTGGCGGGCACCGTCGTGCGGGCGATGTCGACGGCCGCGGTGCTCCTGGTGGCTGTTGCCCTGGTGCTCGCCGGCGCTGCTGCGGCACCGGCCGCCGTGTGCGGGCTGACCGCCGCGGGCTACCTGGTGCTGCGCCACACCGCGGAGATCACCGCACCGACCGCGATGGCGATGGCCGGGTTCGCGCTCGCCGCGCTCGCGGCGGTGGCGATACCGCTGCGGTTGCCGTGGGCGCCGCTGGCCGCGCCGCTGGTGGTGCTCGCGGTGGTGGTGCTGGCCACCAGGCCGCTGTGGGCGGATCGGCTGCACGGCAGGCGGAACTGATGGATCCGGCCGCCCGGGGACCGATATCTTCTCAGTGTCGCTTGCCACCGGGTAAGCGAATTGCTCAGCGGGACGCTTACTTTCAGGAGGTCGACATGTCGAGCGAGGTGCGCAAGGCGGTCACCGGCGCGTCGATCGGAAACGCGGTCGAGTGGTTCGACTTCGCGATCTACGGGTTCCTGGCGACGTTCATCGCGGCGAAGTTCTTCCCCGCGGGCAACGACACCGCGGCGCTGCTCAACACGTTCGCGATCTTCGCCGCCGCGTTCTTCATGCGTCCCCTCGGCGGGTTCGTCTTCGGCCCGCTCGGCGACCGGCTCGGCAGGCAGCGGGTGCTGGCGCTGGTGATCCTGCTGATGTCCGCGGCCACGGTGCTCATCGGTCTGCTGCCGACGTACGCCACGATCGGCGTCGCGGCCCCGCTGCTGCTGCTGTTGCTGCGCTGCCTGCAGGGATTCTCGGCAGGCGGCGAATACGGCGGCGGCGCAGTCTATCTCGCCGAGTTCGCCGACGAACGGCGGCGCGGTCTGACCATCACGTTCATGGCATGGTCCGGCGTCGTGGGCTTCCTGCTCGGCTCGGTCACCGTGACGCTGCTGCAGGCGCTGCTGCCTGCGGCGGCGATGGACAGCTACGGCTGGCGGATCCCGTTCCTGATCGCCGGGCCGCTGGGGTTGGTCGGGCTCTACATCCGGTTGCGCCTCGACGACACTCCGCAGTTCGCCGAGTTGAGCAAGACCGAGCAGGTCGCCGAGTCACCGCTGCGTGAGGCGGTGACGACGTCGTGGCGACCCATCCTGCAGGTCATCGGCGTGTTCATCGTGTTCAACATCGGCTACTACGTGGTGTTCACGTTCCTGCCGAGCTACTTCATCAAGACGCTGCAGTTCTCCAAGACCGACGCGTTCGTGTCGATCACGCTGGCCAGCCTGGTCGCGCTGATCCTGATCCTGCCGCTGGCCGCGCTGTCGGATCGGGTGGGCCGCAAGCCGATGCTGATCGCCGGGTCGGTGGCGTTCATCGTGTTCGGCTATCCGCTGTTCCTGCTGCTGAACTCGGGTTCGGTGGTGGCCGCGATCGCGGCGCACTGCGCGCTGGCGGCCATCGAGTCGATCTACGTCTCGACGGCGGTGTCCGCCGGTGTCGAACTGTTCGCCACCCGTGTGCGCTACAGCGGCTTCTCCGTCGGCTACAACATCTGCGTCGCCGGCTTCGGCGGGACCACGCCCTACGTCGTCACCTGGCTGACCGCCACGACCGGCGACAACCTCGCGCCCGCCTGGTATCTCATCGCCGCCGCGGTGATCTCGATGGTGACGATCCTGACGCTCACCGAGTCCGCGCGCCGGCCGCTCGCGCAGACTCAGCGCCGCGAATCGGCGGCAGCGATACAGTGAACAGATGCCGCCGCAACCGGATCATCCGCCGCGGCCCCGACTGACCTCCCGCGGAGCCGCCACGCGCAACCGCATCGTGCTGGCCGCAGCCGAACTGATGCATGCCCAGGGTGTCGCGACCACCACGATCGACGATGTCCTCGCGGCCAGTGCGGCCAGCAAATCCCAGTTCTACCAACACTTTCAGGACAAGGCGGAGCTGGTCTACGAGGTCATCACGCAGCGTGCCGACGAGGTGCTGTCGTGGCAGCGGCTGCGGCTGGAGAAGGTGGACTCGTTCAAGGGGCTCTATCAGTGGCGCGACGCGATGGTGCAGCGCTGCACACTGCGGCGGGGCCTGTGGGGTTGCGAACTCGGTTCTCTCGCTGCGGAATTGTCCGACACCGACGACCGTGCGCGCGCATCGCTCTCCGAGCACTTCACCGAGTGGCACGGGTTGTTGGCCGGTGCCCTCGCGCGGATGCGGGACAACGGGGTGCTCCGCCCGGACGCTGAAATCAAAGCCCTGGCAACGGGATTACTCGCGGCGGTGGAAGGTGGTTACCTGCTGTCGCAGACCGGGCGTGACCCGCGGCTCATGCAGTCGGCGCTGAACATGGCGATCGGCCACGTGGCATCATTCGCGGCCGTCGGCGCGCCAGTGCACTGACGCGCCGACGGCGCTGGATCGAACGGGAAAAGACCCGTCAGTTGTCGCCGGGAACGGCGGTCGGCGCGGGCGGCGCGATGACCGTCGGCGAGAACGGGTTCGGATCGTTGGGATTGATCCGCGGCGCCTTGTCCGTCGGCTCCACCGCGGCGCTCGTGGTCGTGGTGGTGGTGGTCGTCGTGGTGGTCTCCTCCGGCGCCTGCTCCTCGGTGGAGCACGACGCGGTGAACAGCACCATCGCGAGAGCGGCAGTGCCGCCGGCCAGGGCCGCGATCCGGCGACCCGAGTGCAGTGACTTCATCATGTGTCCTAACTGTAGTTGGACTGAACTATATCGTCCAAGATCAACGCACGTCAACGACGTAAAGCGCTGGATATCGGGAATAACTGGACGAGATAGTCCAAAGCAGTTCGGGATGGCGGCGAACTCCGACCGAGTCGTCAGGTGCCTGACAGCTCGGCGGCTTAACGTCTGGTGCTCATGACGAGGTGCGCAAAGTTCGCCGCGGCCGGTATGACGGCGCTGTCGATCGCGGTGCTGGCCGGTGCGGGGATCGCCAACGCCGACGCATACGCGGGGGAAACCTACGGCGACGCGGCGGGCAAGCTGAGTGAGGCGGGCAAGAAGGCCGTCGTCTCGTCGCGGGCCGGCGACACCCTGCCGCGGGACAAGTGCGTCGTCACCCACTCCGAGTCGGCGCCGTGGCTCAAGGGCGACGCCTTCACCCCGGTGACCGACACCGTGCTGCTCGACATCAACTGCAACGCCACCGTGGCCACCGCGAAAGACCCCGGTAACTCGGCCGCCAGCCCGCAGGGCAGGCAGGCGATCAAGGAAGCGAACGCGAAGAAGAAACAAAGCTAGTGTGACGCTATGAAGCTTCGCGTGACGCCCTACGTCACGGTCGAGATCGACGATCGCCTGCGCCGGCGGGTCCGCGCCGCCGGCGAGCGGCTGGGCCTCAACGTCCGCGCCTACCTGCTGAGCGCCGCCGACGATGTGGACGCCGCCAGCGGTAAGGTCCGCGGGCTGTGCGACCGGGCGGTCAACCGCGTCGACACCGTGGTGGCCACCGTCAACGACCGGATCGCTCCGGACGAACCGGCACCGCCGCGCCTGCGGGTGGTCAACGGACGCGAGGCCAGCTAGGGCTAGCCGGTACGGGCGGTGCGGCCGCCGACCAGGAACGAGCCCGCGAGCAGCACCACCCCGACGATCGCCACGGGAATCGTCCAGGTGCGACGGTCGGAGACCGCGGCCTGGCACTGCGCGACGTAGTCGGTGTGCGGAACGACCTCGTTGAGGATCGGCAGGTTCACCGGGTTGCTGCTGTCGGCCTGGCTCGCGGCGGAGTCATCGGCCGCGACCGCGTTGCCGCACCCGATCTTCTGATTGTCGGGCCCGGGGATCGACACGGGCATCAGCAGACCAATCACGCCGACGAGCAACACGATCGCACCCGCCAGCAACACCAACCGTCGCAAATTCATGATCGGGTTGATGCCCGGTCGGGCGGACCGTCAAACCTGCGGTGCCGACGCGGCCGCTTTCGCGGCGACGCGGCGGATGTGTTCTGCTTGTGCGGTGATGCTGGGCCCAGTCGGACAGGAACGGGAGGCGTCGGTGGGCGCACAGTGGTAACCCAGGGCCTGGTTGTTTTTCTCGCCTTGCTGGCCGCCCTCTTCCTGGCCATCGGCATCGTCGTCCGGCAGCGCGCCACGATGCACGTTCCGCCCGAGCACGGTGTCAGCGGTGTGATGGTGATGACGCTGCTGCGCACGCCGCTGTGGTGGGCGGGCACCGGTGCGGCCGTGGCCGGCTACGTCTTCCAGGCGCTCGCACTGGCCGAGGGGTCGCTGCTGCTGGTGCAGCCGATCCTGGTGTCGGCGCTGCTGTTCGCGCTGCCGTTGAGCGCGCGGCTGGCCAACCGCCGGGTCACCCGCGGCGAGTGGTTGTGGGCGCTGGTCCTCACCGCGGCGCTCGCGGTGTTCGTGGTCCTCGCCAAGACGCGGCCTGGTGACTACGAGGCCTCCGCGCCGACGTCCGCCGCGGTCGCCGTCGTCTGCGCGGCGGCGGTGCTGGCGTGCGTGGTGATCGCGGTGCGCAGTAACGGGTGGAAACGTGCGGTGATCCTCGCGGTCGCGGTGGGACTGCTGTTCGGCGTCGTCGCGGTGCTCACCAAGATCGTGATGCACATGCTGACCAACGACGGGCTGGGCGCGGTGGTGACCGCGCCGGTGCTGTACCTGCTGGTGGTGCTCGGCGTGGTCGCGGTGTTCCTGCAGCAGTCGGCGTTCCACGCGGGGTCGTTGCAGACCTCGGTGCCGACGATGCTGGTGCTCGAACCGGTGATCGCGGTCGTGCTCGGCGCCGTGGTGCTGGGCGAACACCTCACCGTCAACGGGATCAAGGCCGCGGCGATCGCAGTCGCGGTGGCCGCCATGACCTCGGCCACCATCGCGCTCGGCCGCGACGAGGGCGCGCTCGAAGAGCAACTGGAGGCGGCCGCAAAGCAGCCGTCTTGACCGTCAGGCGGGCCGGTCCTTGGACATCGCCGACCACAGCAGCCGGGCGGCGTTACGCGCCGGCTCGTTCGGGGCGATCGGTTCGGCCACCCCGGGCTGCTCGGCGGGCACGCCGCTGACGTGTTCGATCAACGCCACCGCCAGCTCGCGCAGCTTGACGTTGAACTCCTGGCTGGCGCGGCGCAGCACGCTCCACGCCTGTTCGGCGTCGCACCCGATCAACCCCATCAACACGCCCTTGGCCTGCTCGATGGCGCCGCGCGACTGCAGCGCGGTCAGCAGGTCCTCGAACGCGGCCTCGTTCTGCGCGGCGGTGGTCACCAGCGCGGCCGACACCAGTTGCTCGTAGGCGATCAGCGAGGCGACGGTGGCCGCCGTGCCCGGTTCGCTCAGCGTGCACGACAGCATGAGCGCGGCGTCGGTGCGCCAGAAGCCCGACACCGCCGCCACCCCGCAGACCCGGGGCAGCTCCGCGACGATCCTGGGCGCTTGTGCGGCCGCCGCGTCGGCGCTCAGGTCGGGCCACCGTTCATCAGTCCACAGGTCGACGCTGAGCACCGGCACCTGATAGGTCAACGCATCCGACACCGGCCCGCCGAGGCCCGACAGCTGCATCGCCACCATGTCGGCCTCGATGCCCAGCGCCGCCAGCGCTGCCGGTGTCTCGGCGCGCTTGTCCTGCACCGTGACCGCGACGCCGAGCGCGTTCGGCAATTCGGCGCGCAACCGTTCCAGCACGCGATGCAGCAGCGTGATGAGTTCGGGGTGTTGGCGGGGCTGAAAGTCCGGAGCCGGCACGACGATCCGTTCAGTCCACGACTCTGACCGACGCGACCTTGTCGAGGCCGGAGATCCGCAGCAGCGTGGTGATCGAGCCGCGGGCGGGCACGACGAGTTCGAGCTTCGCGTTCGCCGCCGCGGAGAACAACTCCCGCAATGCCGCGCTGTCGCAATAGGTCACCGCGGTGAGGTCGACGGTGATCACCTCGTGCGCCTCGGCCGCCTGTGACAGCACCGCGGCGAACTGATCGACGTTCGCCAGGTCGATCTCACCGGACGCGGTCACGGTCGGGGATGACTCAGCGCCTCCGGCACTGAACCGGAACTGGTTGCCGCTCATGACTTTCAGACCCCCACCGTCAACGGCTCGTGACGCGCAGAGTCGGTCACAGCGCCTCCCCGATGAACTAGAGGCGCCACCGCCTCAGTGCATGCCAAACAACCCGCATCGCTGCCTCTCCTCGACAGACGGTCCTTGCTGGTGATTGTCATATCACGCGCAAGGTGTCGAGAGGAGCAGGGCGCCGTCAATTCACGTTCTCCGGTAATTGAAACGTCATATCGACCGTCGTGCCCGCCGGGGTGCCGTCCAGGTCGACCTGATCGCTGACCGCCCGCATCAACAGCAGCCCCCGCCCGCGGGTCCCGGGGTCGGCGGGCGGGATCTTCCACGACCCGAAGTCGGTGACCCGCACCCGGATCGAGTCACCCTGCCGCTCGGCGAGCACGTGCATCCGGCCGGGGTCGCGTCCGCGGTAGGCGTGTTCGACGCTGTTGGAGCAGGCCTCGTTGACCACGAGCACCAGGTCGGACGCGGCCGGATCGACGACACCGTTGTCCAAGAGCCAGTCGGTCAGGCGGTGGCGGATCTCGGTCAGCTCCGGGGCGGTCGCGGCGGCGTCGATGATCAGCGGCGCGTGATCGAACCGGTACAGCACGAGCGCGACGTCGTCGTCGTAGCCGTGGTCGGGGGCGAGCTTGCCGAGCACCGTGTCGGCCACCTCCTCGACCGGTAGCGCCCTCGACTCGGCCACCACCGCGGCCACCCGGTCGATCTGTGTGTCGATCGGCTCGTCGCGCCGCTCGACCAGGCCGTCGGTATAGAGCATCAGCGTCACCCCGGGCGCCAGGGGATGCGACGCCTGCGGACGCGGTTCACTGCGCCCCACGCCCAGCGGCACCGAGCACGCCTCGTCCAACAGCGCACGCACACCGTCGTCGCCCAGCAGGATCGGCGGCACGTGGCCCGCGCTGCTGTACTCGACGGTGCCCTTCTCGGTGTCCACGATCGCGACGAACACCGTCGTGCAGAACGCGTCGGGGATGAGCTCGGCGACCGAGTCGAGGTGTTCGAGCAGGGCCGCCGGCCCGGCGCCGGTCAACAGCAGGGCGCGGGTCGATGCCCGCAGCTGCCCCATCACCGCCGCGGCCGCCAGACCGCGTCCGACGCAGTCGCCCACGACGACGCCGATGCGGTGCTCGGCGACCGGCAGCACGTCGTAGAAGTCGCCGCCGATCTCGAGCGGATGCACCGCGGGTTCGTAGCGCACGGCGAAACCGGCGGGCAGGTCGATCGGCGCGAGCAGCGAGCGCTGCAGCGTCAGCGACGTGTCGCGGGCGTTCTCGAACTGCCGGACATGTTGCATCGCGCTGCCGAGGTGGCCGACCAGCGCGGTGATCAGGTGCCGGTCCTCGTCGCTGACGACGCGCGGAACGCGGTGCTCGAGGCACACCACGACGTCGCGCGCGCCGGACAGCACGGTCACGAACCCGCGGGTGGTGCCTGCGCTCGGCGCCGCGCCGACCGGCGTCACGGTCAGCGGAATCCAGGACCGGGCGTCGTCGAGGGTGCGGCGCCAGTCGTCGTCGAGCTCGTCCCAACTCGCGACGGCGGGCTCACCCGCCACATGCACGGCGGGCCCCTCACCGGGGGTCTTGGGCCAGATCACCGCCATCAGCCGCTGCGCGTCCAGGGACTCGCGGCACTGCTCGAGCGTGATGTTCAGCACCTCGTCGACGCTCTTGGCGACACTGACCGCGGTCGCGAGCCGTGCGACCGCGCGGTCGCGTGCGGTGGTCGCGCGCGCGGAGGTGACGTCGCGGATGGTGCCCACGTAGAGGCCCCCCGAATGGTCCCCGCCCGTCTGCTGACCGGTGACGGCGTTGATGCTGACCGCCACCCACCGCCGCCGTCCGTCACGGTGCCGGATCTCGATTTCGCCGGTCAGCCGACCGTCGCGCAGCAGCGCGTCCCTGCGGCCTTCGGCGGCCGCCTCGTCGCCCACCCACGGGTGCGGCATCGGGTACGGCAGATCGGCCTGGCCGTAGCCGGTGATCTCGGCGAACGCATCGTTGATCTCGATCACGGCGCCGCTGCCGTCGACGACGAAGAACCCCTCCTGCAGTGAATTGACCAATGCCCCACGGAACTCGTCGCGGTCGGCCAGCCGCTCGGCTCGCGCCCGCTCCCGTTCGTATTGGTGGTACAGGTCTGCGGGCTCGGTCATCCTCGGGTCATCCGCCGGTAGTCACGCTCGAATCAGCATGCGCACAAGTGTCCTCACGACCTTAGCCTGCGACTCCGGCATGATCCTGTGAAGCGTTGATTCGTCGTCGAGCGCCACGTATTAAGCTCGGCGCATTGCCGCCGTGAGGGCGGCGTTGACCGGAGGACCACGTTGTCTCGTAATGATCCGATCACGACCTCGGTGTCCCAAGAGGGGAGCATCGCCGTGCTGACGGTCGGTGGCGATGTCGACCTCGCCACCGTGCCGGCGTTCCAAGCGGGTATCACCGAGGCGTTGACGCAGGAACCGACGGCACTCGTCGTCGACCTGACGGCGGTGGACTTCCTGGCCTCCGCGGGACTGCAGGCGCTGGTGGCCACCCACGAGAGCGTCAGCAAGTCCGCCCGTTTCGCGGTCGTGGCCGACGGTCCCGCGACCAGCAGGCCGATCCAGCTGACCGGGCTCGATCAGGTCTTCTCGCTGTTCCCGACGCTGGCCGAGGCCCTCGCCGCGCTGCAGGGCGGGTCCTGACGTCCCGGTGCCCCTTTGCGCTTAACCGAGCGCTGGCCTGCGCGTTCGGTTAGAGTTTCGACGCCGGGCTGATCTTGACGGACCTGGCACAGGTCGGGACAGATAGGACTGCATATGAGGTCAGCTCAGTTGGGCCGCCGCATCGGAGTGCTCGCCGGCGGGACGGCCGCAGTGGCGATGGTGATGTTCACAGCGTCGTGCTCCAGCGAGGAGTCGGCGCCGGAGGAGACGACCACAACCACCACGACGACGACCACCACCACGACGGCGCCGGTGGAGCCGACGGAGAAAGCGCCGCGCATCAACCCCAACGATCCGAACCCGTTCTCGCCGACCGTCATCGCGCCGCCCGCGCCGACGGCCATCCCCGGCGACAACTGACCCCATCCGAATCGGACGTACGCTGGCGTCCGTGAGTGCGCGGCATGTGGGCGTGCTGGCGCTGATCGCCGCGGGCGTATGGGTGCTCGTCTCAGATCTGCGTCCCGTTCCCCCGCGCGACGGGGGCGGCCTGATCGCGGGGCCGTACTCCTACCTGCTGGCGGACTCGACGGACCTCGGGCCCTCGCGCAACGCCGACGTCCAGGTGACGATGGCCCTGCGGGACCGCCGCCGCCCGGTCACCCTCTACGACTGGGCCGGCGGCCGGCACCTTGAGGTGCGGTGGCGCGCGGGTCAGGACTGGGCGGTCGTCGAGGGCGCGGCGCAGCAGGTCGCCGACGCGTTCGACGTCGAGGTGCACGACTACCGCGGCCGGCGCGGCCAGGTTTTCTACGCATCCCCGCAGCAACCGCAGATCCCCGCCGGACTGAGCGACGAGGTCCGCGAACTCGGCCGCATCCTGGGCTATCTGCCGCATCACACGTCGCACATCTGGACGCTGCCGCTGGACGTGCCGGACAAGGGCCTGACCCCCGGCAACCTCCTCAACACCTACAACATCGCGCCGCTGACAGCCGCCGGGTACACGGGCAAGGGCACGACGATCGTGTTCTTCGCGTTCGACGGCTTCGCCCAGGCCGACCTCGACACCTTCGCCGACACCTACGGGCTGCCGCGGTTCGCACCCGAGATCGTCGGCGGTGAACTCGACGAACCACGCGGCGAGACCACCATGGATCTGCAGGTCGCGCACGCCGTCGCCCCCGACGCGCGCAAGGTCGTGGTGAGCGCCCAGCCGACGGTGACCGGCGACGGCGCCTTCGAGAAGATCGGCCAGATGTTCGAGGAGACCGACCGGCGGTTTCCCGGTGCGGTGTGGAGCTTTTCGATCGGCTGGGGCTGCGACAAGCTGATCACCGCCGCCGACCTCGCGCCGGTGCGGGCCGCGCTCGCGGCGGCGCAGGCGCGGGGTACGACCGCGTTCAACGCCAGCGGCGACCTCGCCGGGCTGGAGTGCAAGGGCGGTGACGACTGGTCATCGCCGCCCGGCGACAACGACATCGGGCTGGACTCGATCGCATCGCTGCCGGAGATGACCGACGTCGGCGGCACCACGCTGTCCACCGACAACCAGGGCCGCTGGCTGTCCGAGCAGGCCTGGTTCGACGTGCCGCTGACGGTCGGGACCGGAGGCGGGGTGTCCTCCTTGTTCGAGCGGCCGCCGTGGCAGCGCGCGGTGCTGCGTGACCGCGACACCGACCGGCGGCTGACCCCGGACGTCGCCGCGGTCGCCGACCCGTTCACCGGGGTGCGGATCGTGTTCCAGCAGACCCCGCTGGTCGGCGGCGGCACGTCGCAGTCGGCGCCGATCTGGGCCGGCATCGCAGCGGTGATGAACCAGTACCTGCTCGCCAACGGCGGCCGCCTGATCGGTGCGCTCAACCCGCTGCTCTACCGCATGGCGCAGGGCGCAGCGCTGCCCGCGTTCCGCGACGTCACGTTGGGCGGCAACGTCGTCGCCGACGCCGCGCCGGGCTACGACCTGGTCACCGGACTGGGCACCCCGGACGTCGACAACCTCGTCCGCAACCTGCTGACACTGCAGAGGGCATCGACATGAGCATCGAAGACAACGACGGCGTACCGACCACCGAATGCCGGATCTGCAAGACCGACGTCCCCGCCGGCGAGTACTGCGGTTTGTGCGGGTGTCACCTGACGCCGCGCAAGCGGGAAGGCCCGGACTGGTTGCGGGCCCGCGACTTCGGGGCCGCGCCCAACGAACACCTGCTGCAGCTCTCGGTGGCCAGCTCACTGTTCCCGCATCTGCCGCAGCGGTCCCGCACGGCGTTCCGGATCGGGCTGGTGGTGCTGCTCGCCGCGCTGGTCGCGTTCACCCTGCTGCGGCTGCCCGCCGCGCTGGTGACGGTGGCCGCGTTGGGGTTGCCGTTGCTGTACCTGATCTACCTGCGCGAGTCAGACGCGTTCCGCGACTTCCCGATTCGCACGATCGCGCTGACGATGGGACTGGGCATCGGACTCGGTGTCGGCTGGGTGCTGCTGACCGGCGCGATGGTCGCGCGTTCGTACGGTGTCGGGCTCGGCACGGGGATCGTCGGTGCGCGGATGCTGCGCGACGGCATCGGTATCCCGCTCGGCGGAGTCGTGCTCATGCTGCTGCCCGCCGTGATCGTGCGGGTGTGGCGACCGCCGTCGCGGGAAGCGCTGGACGGGTTCATGGTCGGCGCGCTGGGGGCGCTGACGTTCACCGCCGCGGCGACGCTGACCCGGTTGTGGCCGCAGTTCGGCACCGGGGTGGTCAGCAGGCGGCCGATGGAGAGCCTGCTGGTGGAGGCGGGCATCCGCGGTGTGGCGGTGCCCCTGACCGCTGCGGCGGCCGGCGGATTGATCGGCGCCGCACTGTGGTTCACGCGCCCGCCGAGTAAACGCGACCAGCACCCCGGCGTGGTCCGCGCGGTGCTCGTCGGCTTTGCGGTCGCTGTGCTGGTGGTCTACCTGGGTCTCGGCCTGATCGACGTGTCGCACTTCCCGCAGGTGCTGATGCTGATGCTGTATCTGCTGCTGGCGGTAATCGCGTTGTTCCTGTTGCGGCTCGGGCTGCACCTGGCGCTGCTGCACGAGGCCCACGACGAGATCCGCTCCGACGAACCGCTGCTGTGCCCGCACTGCGGCCACGTCGTGCCCGATATGGCGTTCTGCCCGGCGTGCGGGGTGGCGACGCGCGCGTCATCGCGGTCGTCGCGCCGGTCGCGGCGTGAGGCGCGCCCGGTGCGCGGCCCGAGACCGGACAGCTGATGAGCGCCCCGACGACGGATTTCTTTCCCGGCTACGTGGTCCCGGCCGGCGACTACGCCGCCCCGCCGCCGCCTCGCACGTCGCGCACGCGGTTGGTGTTGACCTGGGTGCTGGCCATCGGCCTGGTCGCGGGTGCGCTCGTCTGGATGTCGTCGATGATCGCCAAACCGCCCGCGCGCTACATCTGCCCGCCGGACTGCGGGCGCCCGCCCACCGGCACACCGGTCGAGATCAACCCGCGCTTCACCGCGGCCGACGGCGCGTTCTCGGTGGCGCACCCGGCCCCGAGTTCGGCGTACCGGATCACCACCAAACCCAACGGCGTGACCGCGGAGTTCCTCGCCGGCGACGGCGGCACCCTGCAGCTGTTCAGTGAGCCCGCCGCGGGCCGCTCCCCGCGCGACATCGCGAAGTCGTTGGTGGACAGCACTTTTCCTGACACCCGCACCGCCTACGAGATACCCAACGCGATGGTGGGCTACCAGTCCGGCTACGGCGAGGTCGCCGACTGCTGGCCGCAGGGCGCCAACAGCAGCTATCTGCGGATGCGGGTGATCGTGATGGTCGCGGTCAAGGATGACCTGGCTCTGGTCGCCGCCGCCGTCGGGCCCTATCACCAGTTCGGACCCGACTTCGGGTTCGGCAAGCCGTCCGGCGCCAACCTCCAGATCGCTCTGGACATGGGCAAATACGTCAACAGCTTCGCCTGGCGCGGCGACACACCGCGCTGACTCAGAGCACGCCGTTGAACAGCCAGAGCCAGACGGCCACCAGCATCGTGACCGCCAGCGCTCCGGTCGTGACGAGATGAGCGAGCAGATGTGTCCGGGTCGTTCATGCGCGCCGACGGTAGGCAGCCGGGCTGGGAACGGCCTGTGCGGGTCCGGGCAGGTCGCTGATCAGACCGTCGCGAGCACCTTGGCCGCGGCGTGCTCGGGCATCGGGTCGTAGCGCGCGAACGATCTGGTGAAGGACCCCGCGCCGTGGGCCAGTGAGCGCAGGTCGATGGCGTAGCGGGTGAGCTCTACCTGGGGGATCTCGGCCCTGACGAGCGTGCGGTCGTCGCCGACCTTGTCGGTGCCCAGGACCCGGCCGCGGCGGCCGGCGAGGTCGCCCATCACCGCGCCGACGAAGTCGTCGGGAACGAGAACCGTCACCTCGTCGACCGGTTCGAGCAGGTTGATCCGAGTCGCCGCGGCCGCCTCGCGCAGGGCCAGGGCGCCGGCCATCTGGAACGCGAAGTCCGAGGAGTCGACGCTGTGCGCCTTGCCGTCGAACAACGTCACGCGGATGTCGACGACGGGATAGCCGGTGCCGCTCGCCCCGGACAAGCCCTTTTCCATCTGGGCCCGAACGCCCTTTTCGACGCTGGGGATGAACGGCCGGGGCACCGCGCCGCCGACGACCTTGTCGACGAACTCGAACCCCGAGCCCTGCGGCAACGGTTCGACCTCGATGTCGCACACCGCGTACTGGCCATGGCCGCCGGACTGCTTGACGTGGCGGCCGTGGCCTTTGGCCGTGCCCGCGAACGTCTCTCGCAGCGGCACCCGCAGCTCGACGGTGTCGACGGCGACACCGAAGCGGCGCGCCAGCGCGTCGAGCACCACCCCCGCGTGCGCTTCGCCCATCGTCCACAGCACGATCTGATGCGTCTCGGGATTCTGTTCGATGCGCAGCGTCGGGTCCTCGGCAGCCAGCCGGCCCAGCCCGACCGAGAGCTTGTCCTCGTCGGTCTTGGCGCGCGGCTGCACCGCGATGGGCAGCAGCGGTTCCGGCATGGTCCACGGTTTGAGGACCAGCGGATCGGCCTTGTCGGACAACGTGTCACCGGTCTCGGCGCGGCTGAGCCGCCCGATCGCCGCAATGTCACCGGCGATCACCGACGCTGCCGGCCGCTGCTGCTTGCCCAACGGGAAGCTCAGCGTGCCGACGCGTTCGTCCTCGTCGTGGTCCTCGTGGCCCGCACCCGACCCGTTCGCCCCGAAGAACGACGAAAAGTGCCCGGACACATGCAAAGTCGCATCGGAGGTGATGGTGCCGGAGAACACCCGTACCAGGCTCAGGCGCCCGACGTAGGGATCCGACGTCGTCTTGACCACCTCGGCCAGCAGCGGGGCGGCCGGATCGCACGGCAAGGTCTCGCGGGCCTTGCCCTGCGGGGTGAACACCTCGGGCAGTCGATGTTCCGGCGGCGACGGGAAGCCGGCGGTGATGATCTCCAGCAGTTCCAGCGTGCCGACGCCGGTGCTGCTGCAGGCGGGGATGACCGGGAAGAACGATGCGCGAGCGACCGCCTTCTCCAGGTCGTCGATCAGCACGGTCTCGTCGATCTGCTCGCCGCCGAGGTAGCGCTCCATCAGCGTCTCGTCCTCGGACTCCTCGATGATGCCCTCGATCAAACCGCCCCGGTGCTCGGCGATCGCGTCGGCGTAGGACGCATCGGGTTCGTGGGCGGCGACGCGCTTGCCGTCGCGGTATTCGTAGTGCGTCTGCGACAGCAACCCGATCAGGCCCGTGCACGGTGAATTCGCGGGCAGGTACAACGGAAGCACCTTGTCGCCGAACGCCTGCTGGGCCTCGGTCAGCGCGTTGTCGTAGTTCGCCCGGGCGTGGTCGAGTTTGGTGATCACCACAGCGCGCGGCATGCCGACCTGTGCGCACTCCTGCCACAGCGACTTGGTGGGCTCGTCGATGACCTCGTTCGCGGCGACGACGAACAGCGCGCAGTCGGCGGCCCGCAACCCGGCGCGCAGTTCCCCGACGAAGTCCGCATAGCCGGGGGTGTCGATCAGGTTGACCTTGGTGGCCCCGTGCGGCAGCGACGCGAGCGCGAGGCCCACCGATCGCTGCTGGGCAATCTCGGCCTCGTCACAGTCACACACCGTGGTGCCGTCGACGACCGAACCGGGCCGGGTGAGCACGCCCGCGGCGACGAGTAGCGCCTCGATCAGTGTGGTTTTGCCGCCACCCGATGGGCCCACCAGCGCCACGTTGCGGATGGCGGCCGGACTGTCCGCGGTGGGGGCGGCTCCTGCGCCCTGGGCATGTGTCGTCTTGTCGGCCATGACGTTCCCTCCCCACGGCGGCCGCCCAGCCGCCGCAGTGTGGTGTGTGTGCCACCACCATTCTCCTCGGTGGCGGTCCGCACAAGGGATTGGCGAAATCGGACCGTCAGGCCTGCCAGGACGCCCACCGGCTGACCGCGACGGTGACCACCGGGCCGTCCAGCGCGAGCCGCTCGTACTGCGGGTACTTGCGCCGCAGCAGCGTGTAGCCGATCGCCAATTCGTCACCGCTGGTGTGGATTTCGGCGTGCCCGTCGGCGCGCACCCACCACAGTTGCGACCAGTCGTCGTCGTAGTGGTCGACGAGCAGACTCACCTGCGGGTTGGCTTCGATGTTGGCCAACCGTTGCAGCCGCTGGGTGGTCTTGCGCTTCGCGTCGACGGCGGTGTAGACGACGCCGTCGTGCACCGCGAATACCACCGGGACCAAATGCGGTGCGCCCTGCGGTCCGACCGTGGACAGCCGCGCCACCGGCGCCCCGGCGAACTCGGCTTGCGCGTCGAATCCGGCCATGCGCCTAGCCTATTCCGGCTCGGCCAGGCATGCGGTCGAGATGTGCGCGGCTTCGGTGCACGTGACGTTGGAGGTCGCGCGCGCCAACAACGCGTAGAGCTGGGCCTGCTCGTCGGCGCTGAGGCCGCCCAGCACCCGGCGTTCGACACCGGAGAGCATCGTCTCGATCTCGGCGAGTTGACGGGCCCCCGCATCGGTGAGTGAGACGGTGTGGCGACGCCGGTCCTGCGCCGAGCGGCGACGTTCGACGAGCCCGTCGGCCTCGAGCTCGTTGAGGAGCACGACCACGTTCGTCGCGTCGACGCCGAGCGTGGCGGACATGTCGGACTGGTTCTGCTCGCCGAGGTCGCGCAGCAGCGTCATCGCGATCACGTGCCGGGCGCGCAGCCCCGAACGCCCCAAAGCGGCGTCCGCCTCGTTCTGCACGCGCCGCGCGAGATGCACGAGCAGGGGCGCGGACAGATAGGGCACGGATCAAGCCTACGGCAATACACCAATCACCCATGTGGTATAGATCGTTAGTACAACACTAACGATCTATGAAGGGTCACCGATGGCACATCTGCTCCACATCGACTCGTCCATCCAGGGAGAGCGCTCGGTCAGTCGCCGGCTCACCGCGCACGCCGCCGACCGCTGGCGTGCGACGCATCCCGGCGGCACCGTCACCCACCGCGACCTGGGCGCCGAGCCGCTGCCGCACCTCGACGCCGAGTCCGGCACCGCGCGCATGGTGGCGGCCGAGGCGCGCACCGCAGCACAGCAGGCGTCCTTCGAGCTCAGCGTGCAGCTCATCGACGAGATCAAGCGCGCCGACACCGTGCTGCTCGGGTTGCCGCTGTACAACTTCGGCGCGCCGAGTTCCGTGCACTCCTGGGTCGACCACCTGATCGCGCCGGGGCTCTCGATCGACCACGAGACCGGTCAGGGTCTGCTGGGCGACGTCGATTTCGTCGTGCTCACCAGCCGCGGCGGCGGCTACGGGCCGGGCACCCCGCGCGAGGGATGGGACCACGCGATCGCCTGGCTGCCGCACGCGGTGTCGTTGACCGGGCTGCGACCGCGCTTCATCACCGCGGAGCTGACGATGGCCGACGTGAACCCCGCCATGGCCGACCTCAGGCCGCTGGCCGCCGAGAGTCTGCGTCGTGCGCTGGCCGAGATCGACGGGCTCTGGTCGGCCGACGAGAACGCCGCCTGACCCGTTTGCCGCCCGTAGCCCGGGGCGGTCCCCGATAGTGGTGTCATGTCAGCGCCCCCGCGGCCCGGCCGGCCGCGCAGTGAGCAGTCCCGCCAGTCGGTGCTGCGGGCGGCGTCGGAGTTGTTGCGCGAGGCCGGTTTACGCGCGATGACGACCGAGGAGATCGCCAACCGCAGCGGCGTGAGCAAGGCGACGATCTACAAGTGGTGGCCCAACAAGTACGCGGTGGCCATCGAGGCGTTTCTCGGGGAGTTGATGGCCGAGGCCCCGGATCCCGACACCGGCTCGGCACGCGAGGACATCCTCGGCGTGATCCGGGGACTGGCGCACTTCTACTCGGGTGCCAGCGGCCGGGTGTTCGCCCAGCTGGTCGGCGAGGGGCAGTCCGACACGACGGTCGCCGCCGAGCTGCAGGCGCACCTGGTGGCCCCGCGGCGCGCACTGATGCGCACGGTGTGGGACCGCGGGGTGGCACGCGGTGAGCTACGCGACGATGTCGATCCCGACGTCGCCGTCGACCTGCTGCTCGGGCCCCTGCTGTACCGGCTGCTGCTCGGTCACGCACCGCTCGACGCCCCGGCGATCGACGCGATCATCGGTTCCGCGCTCGGCGGGCTGGCCGCCGAGCGCGCGTACCATCAAAACTGAACGGATAGTTCAGTAATTGCGGAGACGCCGTCCGCTGCGGACCCCGCCCCGCGTGATCGAAGGAACCGGCATGAGAACACGTTTGATCGCATCCCTGGCCATGGCAGCGACTGCCGCTGCCGTCGGCTTCGCCCCCACCGCGGCCGCGGCGCCGACCGGATGCTCCTACACCGGCGGTGCCACCGAGTGCGTGACCCCGGGCAACGCGCAGGTCAATGCGCAACCCGGGACGGCGGCCAGCGACGCCGCCCAGCTGCAGACCCCGTTCTACGGCGAGCCGTTCGGGGTCATCCTGCACCACGAGATCGGCAGGCACCGCTAGCCGCGGCCCGGCTCAGCGCTGATTCGGCCGCTGCGGTGCGACGCTGATCGGCGAGCGCGTGACCGGGGTGCGCGTCACCCCGATCTCGGGTTCGCGGCTGGGCCGCGTCGACGGGCTGCGCGGCCGGTAGGTCTGCACCGGCGCAGGCGCGGGCGCGGCCGACGTCTCGGCCGGCGGCGGGGGAGGCGGTGGCGGGGGCGGCTCACTGCGCAGCGGCTGACTGCGCGGCGGCGCGGTGGTCTGCGCGGTCGGGGACACCGTGGTGGCCTCCCGCACCGAGTCGCCGGATCCGCCGAACACCAACAGCACCCCGGAGACGACGAGCGCCACCGCCGCCAGCGACGCGGCGATCAGCAGGCCCAGCGTCTTGCCGGTGCGGTACCACGGCGGCGGGGCCGGTTCGAAATACCAGGTGGTGGAATCGAATGCGTCGAAACCCGGATGTTCGAGGTCCCGGTACTCGGCGCCGATCTCCTCGACCTCGCCGGGACCGGCCGCGGGCAGCGCGTCGCCACTCGACTCGTCGACATCAGCCGTCTGGTCGGCGATGTCGTCGAACAGGTAGTCGAAGTCCCCCGAGGCTTCGCGTTCTGCCACACAGGAATGTTAACGCCGGTACCTGCGCAAACGCGCGGGCGGGGAAAGTCAGGCGAAGTCGCGCGTGCGGACCGCCGCCGCGATAAGGTTTCGAGCGCCTCGTATGGATTCATTCACCGCGGCGACCGGCTGCCGTCACCACGGCGCCATCGCGCCGCCTCCTGACCATCGGAAGGTTTCGGCCATGAAGATGCACTCCCCGCGTACCCGAAGGCTCGCCGCTGCCGGCGCCGCCGCCCTCCTGCTGCTCGGCGGTTCGGTGGCCTGCGCGCCGCCGGAGAAGAGCAGCGGCGGCGAGGACACCCAGTCGGGCGTCAAGGCCGCCGAGGCGACGTCGGCCGAGGACTTCGGCGGCATCGAGGGCCTCGTCGAGGCCGCCAAGAAGGAGGGCGAGCTCAATGTGATTGCGCTGCCGCCGGATTGGGCAAACTACGGCGCGATCATCAAGGCTTTCTCTGACACGTACGGCATCAAGGTGAACTCCGCGCAGCCCGACGCGTCCAGCCAGGACGAGATCAACGCCGCCAACCAGCAGAAGGGCAAGAGCTCCGCGCCCGACGTGTTCGACCTCGGGCAGTCGGTCGCGCTGGCGAACACGGCGATGTTCGCGCCGTACAAGGTGGCCAACTTCGACGACATCCCGGCCGCGTTCAAGGATGCCGACGGCGCCTGGGTCAACGACTACGGCGGCTACATGTCGATCGGGTTCGACGCGGCCAAGGTGCCGGCGGTCACCAGCGTCAACGATCTGCTCAAGCCGGAGTACCGCGGCAAGGTCGCGCTCAATGGCGATCCGACGCAGGCCGGCGCGGCGTTCTCCGGGGTGCTGATGGTTGCGCTGTCGCAGGGCGGTTCGGCCGACGACATCGGGCCCGGCGTCGAGTTCTTCCGCAAGCTCGCCGATGCGGGCAACTTCCTGCCCGTCGACCCGACGCCGGCCACCATCGAGTCCGGCCAGACCCCCGTCGTCATCGACTGGAACTACACCAACGCCTCCGAGACCAAGAAGCTGCCGTCGTGGCAGGTGCTGGTGCCGCCGGACCACGCGGTCGCGGGTTACTACTACCAGGCGATCAACAAGGACGCGCCGCATCCCGCGGCCGCCCGGTTGTGGCAGGAGTTCCTCTACAGCGACGAGGGCCAGAACCTGTTCGCGCTCGGCGGTGTTCGGCCGGTGCGCGCCGACACGATGGCCGCCGACGGCACGCTGGACAAGGCGGCCACCGCGTCGGTGCCGGTGATCGACGGACCCGTGACGGTGCCGACCCCGGAGCAGACCGAGGCCGCCACCAAGTACCTGTCCGAACACTGGGCCGCCGCGATCGGTTGATGAAGAAGCTGCGGGAGGCGTCCGCCTCCGCACTGCCGCTGCTGCCGTTTCTGGCCGTGGTGGTCGTCTTCCTGGTCATCCCGACGGTGACGGTCATCGTCAACGCGTTCATCGTCGACGGCGTGTTCTCGCTGAGCCGCATCGAGGCGCTGTTCTCCGGTGCGGCGTTGTCGGCGCTGGCGAAGAGCGTCGTGCTCTCCGGCAGCACGGCGCTGATCGGGGCGGCGCTCGGCGCGGTGCTGTCGTGGCTGATCGTGTCCAGCCCGTCGGCCTCGATGCTGCGCCGCACGGTGCTGTCGCTGTGCAGCGTGCTGGCCCAGTTCGGCGGTGTCGCACTGGCATTCGCGTTCCTGGCGACGATCGGGCTGAACGGCGTGCTGACGCTGTGGGTCCAGCAGTTGTTCGGTTTCAACCTCGCCGGATCGGGCTGGTTGTACGGATTGACCGGGCTGATCGTCGTCTACACGTACTTCCAGATCCCGCTGATGGTGATCGTGTTCGTGCCTGCGCTCGAGGGCCTGCGCGAGCAGTGGCGCGAGGCGGCGGTCAGCCTCGGTGCGTCGCGGTGGCAGTACTTCCGCGAGGTGGCCGTGCCGTTGCTGACGCCGGCGTTCCTGGGGTCGGCACTGTTGTTGTTCGCCAACGCTTTCGCGGCATATGCGACGGCAGCGGCGCTGGTCAGCCAGGGTGCCCCGATCGTGCCGCTGCTCATCCGCGCCGCGTTGACCAGTGAGGTGGTGCTCGGGCAGTCCGGGTTCGCCTACGCGCTGGCGCTGGAGATGATCGTCGTCGTCGCCGTCGTGATGGTCGCCTACAACGCGTTGGTGCGACGCACCGCGAGGTGGTTGCGATGAACGGCGGCAGGGTGATTCGCGGTGTGCTGTGGGTGGCCTTCGCGCTGTTCTTCCTGTTCCCGCTCTACGCGATGGCCGACTTCTCGACACGCAACCTGATCGCGGGCGGCCGGACGCTGCGCGCGTGGGCCAACCTGGTCGCTGACGACGCGCTGTATCAGGCCATCGTGGTGTCGCTGCTGCTGGCCGTGCTCACCGTGCTGGCGATGCTGGTGCTGCTGCTGCCGACGATGATCTGGGTGCGGCTGCGGGCGCCGTGGGCGCGGGGGCTGGTGGAGTTTCTGTGCCTGCTGCCGTTGACGATTCCCGCGCTGGTGATCGTGGTCGGGCTGCGCAACGTCTACCTGTGGGTGACGTACTTCCTCGGGGAGTCCGCGCTGACGCTGACGTTCGTCTACATCGTGCTGGTGCTGCCGTTCGCGTACCGGGCGCTGGACGCGGCGCTGTCCGCGATCGACCTGCAGACGCTGACCGAGGCCGCCCGGTCGCTGGGCGCCGGGTGGGCGACGACGATCCTGCGGGTGGTGGTGCCCAACATCTGGTCGGGCATCCTGTCCGCGTCGTTCATCTCGATCGCCGTGGTGCTCGGCGAGTACACGATCGCCTCGCTGAGCGGATACCAGACGCTGCAGGTGCAGATCGTGGCGATCGGCAAGTCCGACGGCCCGACGTCGGTGGCGGCGTCGCTGGCGGTGCTGCTGTTGGCGTTCGTCCTGCTTCTGGTGTTGTCGCTCGTCACCCGCGGGCGCCGAAGGGTTCAAGGAGTCACCGCATGACCGACGGAGTGGCCGTCGAACTCAACGACCTGACCCGGTCGTACGGTACGGTCAAGGCCCTCGACGGGCTGACGCTGCACATCGAACCGGGCGAACTCGTTGCGCTGCTGGGCCCGTCGGGCTGCGGCAAGACCACCGCGCTGCGGATATTGGCGGGTCTCGACCAGGCCACCTCGGGCGCGGTGTCGGTCGGCGGCCGCGACATCAGCCGGGTGCCCGCCAACAAGCGCGACATGGGCATGGTGTTTCAGGCCTACAGCCTGTTCCCGCACCTGACCGTGCTCGACAACGTCGCATTCGGATTGAAGATGCGCGGAAAAGTTAAGGCGGAGAGGACGTCTCGGGCCGCCGAGATGCTGGAGCTGGTCGGGTTGTCGGCGCACACGCACAAGTACGCCAGCGAGCTGTCCGGCGGGCAGCAGCAGCGCGTGGCGCTGGCCCGCGCGCTGGCGATCCAGCCGCGGGTGCTGCTGCTCGACGAGCCGCTGTCGGCGCTGGACGCCAAGGTGCGCACCCAGCTGCGCGACGAGATCCGCCGGGTGCAACTCGAGGTCGGCACCACCACGCTGTTCGTCACCCACGACCAGGAGGAGGCGCTCGCCGTCGCCGACCGGGTGGGCGTGATGAGCCAGGGCAAGCTCGAGCAACTGGCCGCGCCCGCCGACCTCTACGCCAACCCGGCCACCCCGTTCGTCGCGGAGTTCGTCGGGCTGAACAACAAAGTGCCGGGCCAGGTTTCGGACGGCCGGGTGCGGCTGCTCGACACATCGGTGCCGACGCTGCCCGGATCGATCGCGTCCGGCGCCGGGCTGGCGATGGTGCGCCCGGAGTCGGTGACGGTGACGGCGGACCCGGCCGGCGGCGCGACGGTCAGCTCGGTGGCGTTCCTCGGCCCGGTGTCGCGGGTGTACACGACGCTGCCCGACGGCACCGTGGTCGGCGCGCAGCTGGGCAGTTCGGCGGCGCGGGCGTTCGCGCCCGGCGACTCGGTGCGCGTCGGTGTGGAGTCCGACGGCGTCCTGGTCGTGCCCGCCCCCTAGACCCGCCGAACGTGGGTTACCCGCACACCTGCGCGCGAAAAAATGTGCGGGTAACCCACGTTCGCCGAGAAAAACTAGACGTCCTGGACCGGCTCGATGCCCAGATCGCGGTAGGTGACCAGTGCGACGAACGGCACGTCGCGCGCCGCGAACCGCTTGGCCGCGATGTCGCCGCGGTCCACCATAGGGATCACGCCGGCCACCACCGCGCCCACCGCGGTCACCCGGTCGAACGCGATCTCGGTCGACCCGCCGGTGCTGATCACGTCGTCGACCAGCAGCACCCGGGTGCCCGGTTGGAGCCGGGTGCCCTCGATCCACTGCTCGCGGCCGCGCTGCTTCTGCTCCTTGCGCACCGAGAACCACGCCTTGCCGGTGACCATCGCGACGCCGTGCGCCAGCGGGTCGGCGCCCATGGTGAGCCCGCCGACGGCGTCGAAGTCGATGCCGTGCAACTCGGCCAGCTCGGCGACCGCGCGGCTGACGACGGTCAGCCGCTCGCCGGTGTCGATCGCGAACTTGCCGTCGATGTAGTCGTGGCTGAGCTGACCGCTGGCCAGCTTGAACGGCTCCTCGCGACGCTCATGGCCGCGGGTGGCGATGAGGTCGAACGCGGCTTGCCAGGTGGCCGGTCGTCCGGGGGCTGCAGACATACCGCGATCGTATTTCAGGCCTGTCGGGCGCGGCGCGCCAGCTCCACGGTGGCCGAACGCAATTCGCCGATCGAGTCGATCGGGGTGGCGTAGCCGATGCGGGTGTAGGCCATGCCGCGCGCGGTCTGAAGGCGCAGATCGAGGCCGTACCGGTCGGCGCCGGTGCAGGTCGCCGCGGTGGTGTCCGGATAGCCGCCGAGCACCTTGGCCATCGCCACCAGCGAGTCGGCGTGGTCGGCGTTGAGGTGCTCGACCGCCCCGGCCGCCCGCGGCGCCACCGGGTCGGGCTGCGCGGCGGTGTAGTCCTCGCCGGACGTCGAGGCCATCCGCCCGTACCCGCCGACCCAGCGCACCCGGTTCACCCGCAGCAGCCACAGCGTGAAGTCGCTGTAGTCGATGTAGTACTTCGCGGCCGCGACGGCTGCCAGGTGCGCCTCGCGCGCGGCGGCCAACTCGTCGCCCTCCGGGCGCGAGGCCACCCCGGCCAGCGTGATCCGGGCGCTCGCCAGCGGATCGGACTGCGCGCTCGGCGCGACGATCGCGATGCTGGCTCGCGGGTCGCCCGCGAGGTTGCGGCCGTGCTCGGCGAGGTTGGACACGCACAGCACGGGAGCGCCGTCGAGCAGTCCGTAGGTCACGAACGACGCCCACGGGTCGCCGTCGCCGGTCAGCGTCGCCAGCGTGCCGACGTTGGTGGACGCGGCGATGGTTCTGGCTTCCTCGGCCGCCGACGGGCGAACGGGATTGACGATCTCCGTCAGCGGGGGCGGCACGCTCGGCGCGTCGCCGGGGTCGCCATGATCGCGAGTTGCCACGCCGGAACGATACCGAAGCGCCGCGCGCCGATCAGCCGCCGAGTGCGGCGATCAGATCCTTGATGCGCGAGGTCTCTTCCTCGTTGGCCGGTTCCTCGGCCTCCACCGCTTCGATCAGGTCCTTCCGCAACCCGACACCGTTGGCGGCTTCCTTGGTCGAGAGCTTCGCCCGGCCACGCGCCACGTACAGCCGCTGACCCAGCGTCGCGTTCGGTCCGGTCGCCGCGTTCTCCATCAACTCGTCGTAGCGTTTGCGCACACCGCTGAGCGCGACGATCACCGACGGCGTCGACCGGCTGCGGCCGGCGGCCTCGGTCAGCGAACCCTGCAGCTTGCGCATGCCCGCCAGGATCACCCCCACCCGGTCGGGGAAATCGGGGTCGCTGTGATCGGGCAGCGCGTCGATGGCGGCGCCGTACATGTGCATCGCCGCGTCGGCCATGCCGACAATGACTTGAGCTTCACCATCGTTGGGCGTCGAATCAGCCACAGCCACTCGATTCGTAGGGGGTGAGCGAGACGTCGAAACCGTAACCCTTCAAGATCGCGGATTCAACCGGTGTGATCCGGTCCGCGGGCGATTCAATTCGCGGCGACGTGGGTAGCTTTGAAACCGTATGGACCAACTCAGCGGTGTCAAAGCATCCGACGCGTCCGCCGACCACGACCCGGCGGAGGGCAGCCATGTCGAGGACGGGGTCGTCGAACACCCCACCGCCGAGGACTTCGGTCACGCGCGAGTGCTGCCCGAGGACCGCACGTGGTTCAAGCGCGCCGTCTTCTACGAGGTGCTGGTGCGCGCGTTCTACGACTCCAATTCCGACGGCGTCGGCGACCTGCGCGGGCTGACCGAACAGCTCGACTACATCAAATGGCTTGGCGTGGACTGCCTTTGGCTCCCGCCGTTCTACGATTCACCGCTGCGCGACGGCGGCTACGACATCCGCGACTTCTACCGGGTGCTGCCGGAGTTCGGCACCGTCGACGACTTCGTCGAACTCCTCGACGCCGCGCACCGCCGCGGCATCCGGGTCATCACCGACCTGGTCATGAACCACACCTCCGATCAGCACGCCTGGTTTCAGGAGTCCCGACGGGACCCCGACGGACCGTACGGAGACTTCTTCGTCTGGAGCGACACCAGCGACAAGTACTCCGACGCCCGCATCATCTTCGTCGACACCGAGGAGTCGAACTGGACGTTCGACCCGGTGCGACGCCAGTTCTACTGGCACCGGTTCTTCAGCCACCAGCCCGACCTCAACTACGACAACCCCGCCGTGCAGGAGGCGATGCTCGACGTCCTGCGCTTCTGGCTCGACATCGGCATCGACGGGTTCCGCCTCGACGCGGTGCCCTACCTGTTCGAGCGTGAGGGCACCAACTGCGAGAACCTGCCGGAGACGCACGCGTTCCTCAAGCACTGCCGCAAGGTCATCGACGACGAGTACCCGGGCCGGGTGCTGCTGGCCGAGGCCAACCAGTGGCCCGCCGACGTGGTCGAGTACTTCGGCGACCCGAAGACCGGCGGCGACGAATGCCACATGGCGTTCCACTTCCCGCTGATGCCGCGCATCTTCATGGCGGTCCGCCGCGAATCCCGCTTCCCGATCAGCGAGATCCTCGCGCAGACGCCCGACATCCCGGAGATGGCGCAGTGGGGCATCTTCCTTCGCAACCACGACGAGTTGACGTTGGAGATGGTCACCGACGAAGAGCGCGACTACATGTACGCCGAGTACGCCAAGGACCCGCGGATGAAGGCCAACGTCGGCATCCGCCGGCGGCTGGCGCCGCTGCTGGACAACGATCGCAACCAGATGGAGTTGTTCACCGCGATGCTGCTGTCGCTGCCTGGCTCGCCGGTGCTCTACTACGGTGACGAGATCGGGATGGGCGACATCATCTGGCTCGGCGACCGCGACGCGGTGCGCACCCCGATGCAGTGGACGCCGGACCGCAACGCCGGGTTCTCCACCGCGACGCCGGGCCGGCTGTATCTGCCGCCGAACCAGGACGCCATCTACGGCTATCAGGCGGTGAATGTCGAAGCGCAGCGCGACATCTCGAACTCGCTGCTGAACTGGACGCGCACCATGCTGGCGGTGCGCCGCCGCCACGACGCGTTCGCGATCGGCACCTTCCACGAGCTGGGCGGGTCGAATCCGTCGGTGCTGACCTACGTGCGTGAGGTCGAGAAGGACGACGGGACGAAGGACACCGTGCTGTGCGTCAACAACCTGTCGCGCTTCCCGCAGCCCATCGAGATGAACCTGCAGGCCTACAACGGCTACACACCGGTGGAGATGACCGGGTACGTTGAGTTCCCGCCCATCGGCCAGCTGCCCTACCTGCTGACCCTGCCCGGACACGGCTTCTACTGGTTCTCGTTGAAAGCCCCCGAATTCGAGCCTGGAGAGCACCCATGACCCTGCAGTTCGACGCGTGGCTACCGCAGCAGCGGTGGTACGCCGGCCGCAGCAGGGAACTGGCCGCCGTGCGCGAGGCGGCGAGCACGACCCTGCGCGACGATCTCGACCTCGTCCTGCTCGACGTGTCCTACACCGACGGCTCCAGCGAGCGCTACCAGGTGCTGATCCGCTGGAATGCCGGGCCCATCGACGAATACGCGGAAGTCGCCACCATCGGCGTCGCCGCCGACTCCGACGGTGAGCCCACCGCCTACGACGCGCTCTACGATCCGGCGGCCGCACAGTTCCTGCTGTCGCTCATCGACTCGTCGGCGACCGTCGGGGACGTGCGGTTCGTCAAGGAGCCTGGCATCGACCTCCCGCTGGACGCCGCGCCGCGGGTGTCGAGCGCCGAGCAGAGCAACACCAGCGTGGTGTTCGAGGAGAAGGCGATCCTCAAGGTGTTCCGCCGGATCACCCCCGGCACCAACCCCGACATCGAGCTCAACCGGGTGCTGGCCCGCGCGGGTAACCCGCACGTCGCGCGGCTGCTCGGCTCCTTCGAGACGACGTGGGAGTCCGACGGCGACGGCGAGCCGTGCGCGCTGGGCATGGTCACCGAGTTCGCCGCGAACTCCGCCGAGGGCTGGGACATGGCGACCGCGAGCACCCGCGACCTGTTCGCCGAGGGCGACCTCTACGCCGACGAGGTCGGCGGCGACTTCGCGGGCGAGTCCTACCGGCTCGGCGAGGCGGTCGCCTCGGTGCACGCCACCCTGGCCGACGAGCTCGGCACCGAGGCCGTCGCGTTCCCGACCGAGACCGCGCTGGAGCGGTTGGCGTCGGCGGCCAAGGCGGTGCCCGACCTCGAGGAGTACGCGCCGCTGATCGAGGAGCGCTACCGCAAGCTCGCCGAGGAGACGATCACCGTTCAGCGCATCCACGGCGATCTGCATCTGGGTCAGGTGCTGCGCACCCCCGAAGGGTGGCTGCTGATCGACTTCGAGGGCGAGCCCGGCCAGCCGCTCGACGAGCGGCGCCGACCCGACTCCCCGCTGCGTGACGTGGCCGGCTTGCTGCGCTCCTACGAGTACGCCGCCTACCAGCGGCTGATGGAACAGGCCGGCGACGGCGACCGTGACCGTCAGCTGGCGGCGCGGGCCCGCGAGTGGGTCGACCGCAACGCCGGGTCCTTCTGCGACGGCTACGCCGAGATCGCCGGCGTCGACCCGCGCGACACCGGGCACCTGCTGGCCGCCTACGAACTGGACAAGGCCGTCTACGAGGCGGCCTACGAGGCCCGCTTCCGACCGAGCTGGTTGCCGATTCCGCTGAAGTCGATCGCGCGGCTGGTCAGCTGACCCGCGCTCAGGCCAGCCCGCGGATGACGTCGGCGGCCGGCTTCGGGGTCCAGTCGGTGCGGTACACGCCGAAGTTGTCCTGCGCGTTGGGGCTGCCGGTGGCGCGGTCGCGAGTGGTGTAGATGAACGCCGGACCGGCGCCGGGCAGCGAGCGCCAGGTGACGATGAAGTCGCGGATGCGTTCGGCCTGGGTGGTTTCGTCGACATCGGTGGTCGACTCGCCGAACTCGGTGGCCCAGATCTGCTTGCCGCCGTCGCCGTTGCGGTTCATCTGCCCGCGCAGCTGGTCGTAGAGCCCGAGCGGACCGTTGGCGCGGCCGCCGGAGAACCGCGCCTTGGCGTCCGGGGTGAACAGGTACGGGTGGAACGCCAGCGCATCGAAGGAGCCCGCGGCGCCCGCGGCGTACATCCGCTCGACGAACGTCACCGGGTTCATGGTCAACGAGAAGAAGTTGATGGTCGGCGCCAGCCCGCCGGCGATGACCGTCGCGTTCGGGTCGGCGCCCTTGATCGCGGGGTAGGCGGCCTTGAGCATCGCGGCGAACCGCTCCGGCTGCGGGCCCTCCGGGATGGCCCAGAACTGCACGGCGTTCTGCTCGTTCCAGATCTCGTAGGCCGCGACGCGACCGGCGAAGTGGGCGGCGAACGCGCCGGCGAAAGCGGCGTAGGACTCCGCGGTCGCGGGCGGGCCGGTGATGGCCGGGCCGCCGCCGGTCGCCCAGCCGGGGGTGGAGTTCAGCAACGCGACGACGCCGATGCCGCGCGCGTTGGCGGCGTTGACGATCAGGTCGGCCTGGCCCCAGTCCCACGCGTCGGGTGCGGGCTGGATCCCGGCCCACGGCAGCATGATGCGGGCGCTGCGCACACCGGTGCTGACCATCAGGTCCAGCTGCCGGTTCACGTCGTCGGGCGACAGGAACCACAGCCACGAATCGGAGAAGCCGAGGTTGCTCACGGCCGCGGTCTCGGTGACCGGGACGCTGCGGGTCCGCGGCGCGGTGCCCTCGTCGCCGAGGATCTGGGTCAGCGTCGTCGCCAGGACCGCGACGACCGCCAGCGCACCGAACGCCTTGAAGAGTTTCCGCACAATTCCCCCATCTCGGTACCGGAACACGTGGTGTATCGGAATTGCCCAGCGAAAAGTTAACAAAACTCCCGCCGCGGTAACCCTAGCCGGTCGGGGAGCGAGCTATCGGCGCAGCACGAGGTCGAGCACCCGCTCGCTGAGCGGGGTGGCTTCCTGCACGGTCGAGCTGGCCTCGTGCAGCAGGCCGACGCCGGTGGCGAACAGCACCGCCGAGCGCAGGTCGGCCTCGTCCTGTTCGAACCCGTAGTCGACCAGCGCCTCGCGCACCGCGCCGAGCACCCGGCCGTCGCTGCGCTGGACGCTGGCCAGCGCCGACTCGTCGGTCAGCGCCCACACCCGCATGGCGCGCTCCAGGGCCCAGTGGTCCGGGCACACCAGGGTCTGCATCATCACGGCCAACCGCTTGCGGGGGTCCGCATCGCGCATGTTCTCGAACCGGCGGCGACGTTCGTCGTGCAGGTTGCCCCAGGCCCTGGCCAGCGCGGCGCGATAGGCCCGCATATCGGCGAAATGCCAGTAGAAGCTGCCCTTGGTGACGTCGAGGCGTTCACACAGCCGGCCGATCCGCAGCGCGTTCGGGCCACCCTCGGCCAGCACATCGAAGCCAGCCTGGATCCAGTCGTCCGCCGTCACCCGGCGGCCGGTACTGGTCGCGGCCGTCATGATGGGCAGCATACGGGGGATCGGACGCTTTTACTGACACTCGCGAAAATTATTCGACAGGCGAACGACCCGGCAGATTTCGGCAACCGTGGCCGCCGGGGCGGGGTCCGCCGCTCATCGGCCCCGCCAAGGCCCGCCTGGCCGGTGACATGAGGATGTCGACGCGGCGGCCACGGTTGCTGTAGCGGCGACCGTAGCACACGGCGACCACCAAGATCGGCCATTTGGGGAGGTCAAGCTCGGTGTCGCACAGCGCATTTCGGCGGCGAGCCGGTGACGGCGGTCTCGATCGGCGCAGCGGCGTTTAGCGGACACCCAGGTGGGCACCCGAACAGGCGTGAGCACGAACCCGGACCCAGGCTATTCACCCAACGACGGCGGCGGCGTCGGCGACACGCTTCGTCCCATGGAGGCGACCGACCCTGACGACCTGCGCAACGACGACGGCGACGCGACCGTCGATCCGCCGGACCGGTGGCGTGAGGCCGACAAGATCAATGCCGACGGCGAGGTCGACGAGTCCCTCGACGACAAGCTCGCCGCAGAACAGCCCGAGCAACCCGAGCTCGCCGAGCCGCTCGCCGACCCCAGCGGTGACACCGAGTCCCGTGCCGATGACGAGATCGACCGCGTGGACCCCGACGTGCACGGCCAGTCCGAGGGCCAGGTCGACGGCACGCCGGAGGACGGCGACGGGTTCTACCCGGTCGTCGAGTAGCGGGGTTCGCGCTTACTCCGTCGGCTCGGCCTGCAGCACCACGACCGCCCGCGCCGCGACCGTCACCTTCTCCCCGGCCGCCACCGGCTGCGTCTCCGCGTCGCCGTCGGCCGCGGTGTCGATGACCGGCCGCCAGGACTCGCCGAACTTGCGCTCCGGCACCACGAAGTCGATCGGCTCGTAGTGGGCGTTGAAGCACAGCACGAATGAGTCGTCGGTGACGCGCTGCCCGCGCACGTCGAGGTCGGGGATGCCGTTGCCGTTGAGGTAGACGGCGATCGACTTCGCGAACCCGCTGTCCCAGTCGTCGTCGCTCATCTCCGAGCCGTCCGGCGCGAACCACGCGATGTCGGGCAGCCCGTCACCGCCGCGCTGGCGCACGGGCCGGCCGGAGAAGAACCGGCGCCTGCGGAACACCGGATGCGCGGCGCGGAGCTCGGAGACCTGGCGGGTGAACTCCATCAGCTCGGTGTCCGCGCTGGCCCAGTCGATCCACGACAGTTCGTTGTCCTGGCAGTAGACGTTGTTGTTGCCCTGCTGGGTGCGGCCGAGCTCGTCGCCGTGGGCGATCATCGGCACACCCTGCGACAGCAACAGGGTGGTCAGGAAGTTGCGCTGCTGACGGGCCCGCAGCGCGTTGACCTCCGGGTCGTCGGTCGGGCCTTCGACACCGCAGTTCCACGACCGGTTGTGGCTCTCGCCGTCGTTGTTGTCCTCGCCGTTGGCCTCGTTGTGTTTCTCGTTGTAGGACACCAGGTCTCGCAACGTGAAGCCGTCGTGGGCGATGACGAAGTTGATCGACGCGACCGGGCGCCGGCCGGTGTGCTCGTAGAGGTCCGACGACCCGGTGAGTCGAGAGGCGAACTCGTCGATGGTCGCCGACTCGCCGCGCCAGTAGTCACGCACGGTGTCGCGGTACTTGCCGTTCCACTCGGTCCACTGCGGCGGGAAGCCACCGACCTGATAGCCACCGGGCCCGACGTCCCACGGTTCGGCGATCAGCTTGGCCTGGCTGACCGTCGGATCCTGTTGCACGAGTTCGAAGAACGTCGCCAGCCGGTCCACGTCGTAGAACTCCCGGGCCAGCGTCGAGGCCAGGTCGAACCGGAACCCGTCGACGTGCATCTCGGTGACCCAGTAGCGCAGCGAGTCCATGATCAGTTGCAGCGAATGCGGATGCCCGACGTTGAGGCTGTTACCGGTGCCGGTGTAGTCCATGTAGTACCGCTTGTCGTCGTCGACGAGGCGGTAGTACGCGGCGTTGTCGATGCCGCGCATGGAGAGCGTCGGGCCCATGTGGTTGCCCTCGGCGGTGTGGTTGTAGACGACGTCGAGGATGACCTCGATGCCCGCCTCGTGCAGCGCGCGCACCATCGCCTTGAACTCCTGCACCTGCCCGCCCGGGTTCGGGTTCGAGCTGTACTTGGAGTCCGGCGCGAGGAAGCCGATGGTGTTGTAACCCCAGTAGTTCGACAGTCCCTTGTCGACGAGCGTCGAGTCGTTGGCGAAGTGGTGCACCGGCATCAACTCGATCGCGGTCACGCCCAGCGACTTGAGGTGCTCGATGATCACCGGGTGCCCGACGGCGGCGTAGGTGCCGCGGATCTGCTCGGGGATGTCGGGATGCGTCTGCGTCAGGCCCTTGACGTGCGCCTCGTAGATGACCGAGTCGGCGTACTCGTAGCCCGGCGGCCGGTCGTTGCCCCAGTCGAAGTAGGGGTTGATGACGACGCACTTGGGCATGTGCGGCGCCGAATCCTGGTCGTTGCGGCTGTCCGGGTCGCCGAAGTTGTAGCTGAACAGCGCCTGGTCCCAGTCGAAGCTGCCGTCGATGGCTTTGGCGTACGGGTCGATCAGCAGCTTGTTCGGATTGCACCGCTGGCCGTTGGCCGGGTCGTACGCGCCGTGCACCCGATACCCGTAGCGCTGCCCGGGCTCGATGTTGGGGATGAACCCGTGCCAGACGAAGGCGTCGACCTCGGGCAGCGGGATCCGCGTCTCGGTGCCGTCCGCGTCGAACAGGCACAGTTCGACCTTGTCGGCGGCCTCGCTGAACAGCGCGAAGTTCGTGCCGAAGCCGTCGTAGGTGGCCCCCAGCGGATACGCCTTGCCGGGCCAGATCTCCAACGTGGCGGCGTGCGGGGCGGGGGCTTGGGTCAACGTAACTCCAGACGACGGGTAGATAAGACGATAGGGGTGTGCCCGATGCGGCACCATCGCAACCAACTCCTCACAGAAATCACACAACCTCACGGAGACGGCGTGTCCGACGGCCCTGACCTGCCCGATTACCGGACGTTGCTGACCGCCCTCGACGGCGGCGTGGCCACCGTCACGCTGAACCGGCCGCGGCAGCGCAACGCCGTGGGCGACGGCATGCGCGAGGAGCTGGCCGACGCCTACCGCAGGCTCGGCGCCGACGACCGCGTGCGTGCCGTCGTGCTGACCGGCAGCCCGCCCGCGTTCTGCGCGGGCGCGGACCTAGCCGCCGGGGAGGACACCTTCGGTGCGCCCGGTCCCGGGTTCAGCGCGGCCGGTCTCGAGGTGCCGGCGTGGACGGTGCCGAAGCCGGTGATCGCGGCGGTCAACGGGCACGCGATCGGGCTCGGGCTGACCCTGGCGTTGCAGTGCGATCTGCGGTTCTTCGCCGCCGACGCCTCCTACGGTGTGGTGCAGGTCCGTCGGGGCGTGGTCGGCGACGCCTACTCGCACTGGATCCTGCCGCGGCTGGTCGGTATCGCCAACGCCGCCGAAATCCTGCTCACCGGAGCAACTTTCGACGGTCACCGCGCGGTCGAACTCGGCCTGGGCAGCCGGGTGCTGCCTGCCGAGCAGGTGCTGCCCGCCGCGCTGGAGGTGGCGCGCGACATCGCCGTCAACACCGCACCGATGTCGGTGGCGGCCAGTAAGCGGCTGCTGTGGGAGTCGTTCGACCTCGACCGCGAGGCCGTCGGTGCGCGGGAGACCGAGATCCACCTGCGGCTGATGGGTCACGACGACGCCCGCGAGGGGGTACGGGCGTTCCTGCAGGGCCGGCCGCCGAAATGGACCGGCCGACCCGATTAGGCGATCTGCACGCCGGCCGCGCGCAGGTCGTCGACGGCGCGGTCAGTCGACTCAAGCGCGACACCCGCGGTGAGGTCCAGCAGCACCCGCGTCGCGAACCCGTTGGCGACCGCGTCGGCGGCGGTCGCCTTCACGCAGTAATCGGTGGCGATGCCGACGATGTCGACCTCGTCGACGCCATGGCCGCGCAACCAGTCGGCCAGCGGTGTGCCGTCGTCGTTGCTGCCCTCGAACCCGCTGTAGGCGGCGGAGTACTCACCCTTGGTGAACACCGCCTCGACGGCGTCGGGCCGGAACTGCGGGTGGAAGTCGGCGCCGGGCGTGCCGACCTCGCAGTGCCGCGGCCAGGACGCCGCGTAGTCCGGGTTGTCGGAGAAGTGGTCACCCGGGTCGATGTGAAAGTCCTTGGTGGCCACCACGTGTGCGTAGCCGTGGTCACCGTCGAGCAGGTCACTGATCCCGCGTGCGACGCCGGCGCCGCCGGTCACGGCCAGCGATCCGCCCTCGCAGAAGTCGTTCTGTACGTCGACGATGATGAGCGCCTTCATGGGCGTCGACGTTACCCGCCGAACAGCAGGTACAGCCCGGTGAAGGTGTAGCCGACCATCACCAGCATCATCGCCAGCTGCCCGGTCAGCTGATGCCCGCTGGGCAGCACGCGCAGTGCGCGGTCGTGGGCGGCGATGACGCCGCCGACGTGCCCGGCGACGACGAAGCAGACCTTGAGGGTGGACAGCACCGCCGGGTGCTGGGACAGGACGTAGCTGACCTCGAGGTCCAGGTTGAACAACAGGATGATGGTCTGCTGTCCGCGCTCGATCAGGTAGGTCAGGTAGTGGGCGAACACGTAACCGATGACGATCGGGATCAACGAGTGCGCCATCAGTCCGGGTAGCTCGCGGCGGCGCGCGCGGTCCACTCCGCCGGTGGCGATCGACGCCGACCAGAACGTGGCAGCGACGACGCCGGCGAAGAAGAGGAGGCCGGCGGTCTTGATCAACGTCGCCGTCGCGGCCGACGACGCGGTGTCGTCGACGAAGTTGCGCCACACCGGCATCGCCGAGAAGCTGTCGAACGCCGTCGATCCCAGGAGCACGGCCATCACCGCGACGAGTCCCGGCCGCACCGGCAGGGACGGCAGGTGGTCGAACGGGTTGCCGATCCCGATCCGGCCGTCGGAGTTGCGGCGGAACGGGGACAGTCGCGACGCCACCACGCTGTACATCTCGAACGGATCAGCGCGGGTGCACCAGCGCTCACCACAGCTCAGCGCGCCGACCAGTGTGATGACCAGGTACGCCAACAGCCAGATACGAATGGCGCCAAGCGATCCCGGGTCGGGGCTGGCCAGCTCCAGCCAGACGAACGCGAACAGGCCGAACGCTGCGGGCCAGTATCCGAGCGCCGCCGGATACGTCAGGCCGAACGAGCGGCCGCCCAGCAGCCGCAGGACCGTGCGCACCGGTGAGATCGCCCGCCACACGGGCCCGATGAGTAGCGAGACCGCGACCAGCCCCACCCACATCAGCACGTAGAACACACCCGGCAGCGGGTTGTTCGCGTCCTGCGGCCCGATGACCGAGGCGACGCCGACCCACACGGCGAGCGCCAGTCCGGCCAGGGCGACGACCCACCGGGTGACCGGCGCGTCGACCACTATCGTCACCCACGATGGAAGTGCACGTGCGGGTTTCGCGGGGTCGAAGCGGGGCTTCTTCCAAGCCAGCGCGACGACCGCGAACGTGAACGTCAGCGCCCAGGCCGCGCCGATCAGCGCGTAGGTGTACGGGATCGGCAGATCAGTCGAGCCGCCGAGACCGTGCGCCAGTACGGATACCGACGACGCCGGCATCACTGCTGGACTTGGACCGTCGCGACGACGCGGTTCAGCTCGTGCAGTTCGATCTCGACGTTGCCGGGCACATCGACGGTGAACTGGAACTGCTGACCGTCGTTGGGTTCCACCCTGAACGTGTGCTCCGGCACCGAGTGCACATGCAGTTCGTCGGCGGCATCGCTGTTGACCCGCAACACGATCGGCTCGTTCACCTTGCCCTGCACCTGCTCGTTGGTCGGGGTGACGTTACCGCCCTCGATCGAGATGTCGATGGTGAGCCGGTCGGGCGGGCGCTGCACGTCGGACATGTCCGACGGGTTGACCGTCGATTGGCTGCTCGCGCCGGGGGACGGGGAGTCCTCAGACTTCGAGCCCCCGCATCCGGCGGTCAGCAGCGCGGCTGCGGCCAGGATCGCGATTCCGGATCGGCGTGCGGTCAATGTCACGGTGTCCCTTCGTCGGTCGGACTGGCTGGGCCTTTGCGTCGGTTCTTGACGGCGATGTACACCACCACGCCCGCGACGACGATAGCCGGGGCGAAGGCGGGCACGGCAATCCACACGGGGTGATCCGCGAGGATGACGACGTCCTGGCCGGCCGTCATGCCTGGGCGCTCGGTTGTAGCTCAGCCTCGCTCCCACTGGGCTCGCTGCTGTCGATACGTCCTGCGCCCCAGGTGATTCCGGCGACCATCGCGAGGGTGCAGAAGAGCACCACCAGGCAGCCGATCAGCCACAGCGACTGCGGGATGTCCGGGCTGCGCTCACGCTGCAGGATGGTGATCTCGGAGACGAACGGCCGCGTCATGTTCGCTTCGGCGGGCACCTCTTCGGCGCCGATCCCCGGATCGCCGGCGAGGTAGATCGGCACGGCGGCCAGGGTGCGCCCGTCGTGCAGGCGCAGCAACGTCTTCCAGGTGCCCGACACCGGCATCGGTTCGGTGGACCGGAAGTGGCCGGGGCCCACCCGCTCGAGGCGGTCGATGTAGATGCCGCGCTCGTTTTGCAGCCCGCCCTGCCAGCCGAGCACCGACACCCAGTTGGGGTCGCTGCTGACCAGGTTCGCCGGGGTGAGCTGCACGTCCGCCGTCACCTCACGCTGCCCGTCGGCACCGGGCACCTCGGTGAGAGTGATTGCTGCCGAGGCGCTTTCGGGCACGTCGTAGCGCAGCCCGTTGGCGGTGGCACCGCCGATCGCCAGCACGGTCAACACGACCAGGCCGACACCGATCGCGCGGCGCGGAAGCCGCCAGCCCGTCAGCACCATGCCGATCATCGCGCCGCACGCGCCGGTGAGGATGGCGACCGGCACGGCCATCGCGAGCGCCTCGGGCCAGATGCTGGTCGGCCACGGATACGGGTAGACCGCACCGATCCACAGTGACTCCAGCCATAGCCCGACGGTGCCGATGCCCAGACCCGCGACGGCGCCGAACAGCACCGGCCGTTTGAACAGCGGTGTGAGCGCGAGCAATTCGACGACGACCGCCGCGCCGAGGTACAGCGGGAACCAGTTGGCCGGCGCGTCGAGCACCGGGGCGACCAGGAACGCGACGATGCCACGCAGGCCGATCGCGATGATCGCGGCGAGCAGCGCGGCGCCGCGGCCGAGGAACACCCGCGCAGCGACCAGAGCGAGCGCGGCCGCGGCGGCGATCAGCATCGGCTGGAACACCTGCCGGAACTGCGGAACGCCGAAGTCGAACTCGATCTGATACACCGACATGCCGATCAGTACGCCGGCGAACGCCAGGTACTGGACGAACTTCAGCCCGATCCCGTCCCGGGGTGCGTCGGGCCCGGCCGCGCGCTTGCCTTCGATCTCGAGGTAGGCCGCGGCCAGGGTGGAGAAGCCGGCGCCGCCGATCATCATCAGGTGCGTCGGCCCCCACAGCGTGACGTCCTGACCGAAGATGCGGTGCCAGATGTCGTCGAGGGGGAAGCCCATCAGCGCGTAGAGGCCGCAGCCGGCCATGACGATGCCGCCGACGGGCGCCGACCAGTTGTCGGTGAGGCGCAGGGCGGCCGGGCCGGGCTTGTCGAACGGCAGCACCATCGCGGTGCACCCGGCGACGAAGATGCCGAACAGGCCGATGAGGATGAAGTAGTGCGCGGGGTTGGCCAGCGCGCCGTCGTCGCGGCCGTTGCCGATGTGCAGGCTGACGTCCCAGATGAAGCCGAACAGGGCGCAGATGATCGACGCGATGAACATCGCGATCGGCAGCGCGACCCACGACGGCCGTTTGAAGCGCTTGGCGAATCGATCGGCCAGGCTGGTCAGCCAGGTGATCTTGTGACTGCGGTGCATCCAGCCGATCCACAGCAGGATCGCGGTGACGATCACCGCGGCCACGGACAACCCGATCACCTCGTGGATGGCGGTGCCGCCACCCTCGTCCTGCGCCAGGTATGAAATTTCCGGCGAACCCGTCATCTGCCCCACCTCAATGTCGGAGGAAACTTCTTACTCGTCGGTAATGTTGCCAGAACACCGCAATGCGAAACCAGGGGTATCAGGTACCGACAACACGGATTGTCTCCATCGTTGTATCTGCTGCGTCGGGAACGTTCATACCTGCCTTGATGCCGCTGCGGAGGTACTCCAGCACCGCGTCGTCGAGGACTTCGCCCGGGACGACCGCGGGGATGCCCGGCGGGTAGGGGGTGATCTGCTCGGCGCAGACCCGCCCGCTGGCCTCGGTCGTCGGCACCTGCTCGACCCGCCCGAAGAAGGCGTCGCGGGGCAGCTGCCGGGTCTCCAGCTGGATCTCGGTCGGCGACGGCAGCCGCATCGGCGGCGCGGGCTCGAGGTCCTCGGCGGCCTTGCGCCACGCCCACAGCGCGTCGAGGAGACGCTCGGCGGTGTCCTTGTCGTCGGCGAACGACATGGTGGCCAGGATGCGGCGGTGGTCGCTCATGCCCAGGTCGATCTTCTTGTGCGCGCGCAGCCAGTCGTGCGCCTGGTAGCCCGACGTGCCGGTGGCGGACACGTCGATCAGGACCTGCAAGCGGTCGAGGTCGTGGGAGGCCTCGGCGCCGAGCAGCTCGTCGTCCATCACCTCGACGTCGGGAATGAGTTCGATGGCGTCGCGCACATGATTGGCCAGATCGAGTGCGTCGCCGATTAATTGGTGACCGTGCTCGACCATCTGGCGGCGCCAGCCGTCCATCGCGGCGTACATGAGCACGCTGGGGCTGGTGGTCATCAGCAGGTCGGCGCACGCTGAGAGGCGGTCCTGGTCGACGAGGTCGCCCTGCAGGTGAAAGACCGAGCCCTGCTCGAAACCGGCGCCCATCTTGTGCACGCTGACCACGCAGACGTCGGCGCCGGCGTCCATCGCCCAGGTCGGCAGGTCCTCGTGGAACGGCAGGTGCGCACCCCACGCCTCGTCGACGATCAGCGGCTTGCCGCGTTCGTGGCAGACCTCGGCGATGGCGGCGAGGTCGGTGCACGTGCCGTACGGGCTGGGGCTGACGACGAGCGCGCCTGCGGCGTCGGGGTACTTGTCGAAGACGTCGCGGTAGTCCTGCGGGGAGGGCGGGTGGCTGAAGTGCCGGTCGGCGTCCCAGCGGGGCGTGACCCAGCGGGGCTGCACGCCGGAGAAGATGAGCCCGGCGACGATGGACTTGTGGGAGTCGCGGGGGACGAGCAGGCCACCGTCCCCGCCGGCGACGGCCATCATCGCGGCCTTGACCGACAGTGAGCTACCGCAAGTGGAGAACCAGGCGATGTCGGCGCCGACGGCGTCGGCCATCAGGTCCTCGGCGTGCTTGAGGTACTCGTTGCTGGTGCGACGGTCGTCGAGCCCGCCGCTGGCCAGCACGTCGTCGGCGAAGGCTTCGTGTCCGAGCACGGACAGCACGCGGGGGTCAGTGCCGTGGCCTTGACGGTGGCCGGGCGGGGTGAAGCCGTAGCGGTTCTGTTCGCGGTAGTCGGCGAGCGCGCTTAAGAGAGGCGCCTCCGATTGCTCCATGGGCGACGCATACCCGGGACCGCGCGCGGCCAATCGGAAGTTTCCCGGGTCAGGGTTTGAGGACGACCTTGAACATGCCGTCTTCCTTCTTCTGGAAGGTTTCGTACGCGCCGGGCGCGGCTTCGAGGGGGAGCCGGTGGGTGGCGAACTGCTCGACACCGAGCGGATCTTCGGCGGTGAGCAGCGGCAGGATGTCGGGGACCCACTTCTTGACGTTGGCCTGACCCATGCGCAGCCGAATCTGCTTGTCGAACAACGTCATCATGTTGATCGGATCGGCGGCGCCGCCGTAGACACCGGAAAGCGAAATGGTGCCGCCGCGGCGGACGAGCGCGATGGCGGAGTTGAACGCGGCGAGGCGGTCGACGCCGGCGTTCTTCATCACCACACGGCCGACGGGTGAGGGCAGGAAGCCGCTCATGGTCTGCATGGTCTCGGCGACCGGCGATCCGTGCGCTTCCATGCCGACGGCGTCGATGACGGAGTCGGCGCCGCGGCCCTGGGTGTGGCTCTTGACGATCTCGTCGGCGTCGTCGCTGCGGAGGTCGATGACTTCCTCGCAGTAGGAGCGGGCGCGGTTGAGGCGTTCGTCGACCAGGTCGACGCCGATCACCTTGCAACCCTTCTGGTGCGCGGCGATACGGCAGGCCATCGCGCCGATGGGGCCGAGGCCGAGGACGACGAGGGTGCCGCCGTCGGGGATTTCGGCGTACTCAACGGCCTGCCATGCGGTGGGCAGCACGTCGGACAGGTAGACATAGCGGTCGTCGGGTGCGTCGTCGGGCACCTTGATGTGGGTGTACTGGGCTTGCGGGACGCGCAGGTATTCGGCTTGGCCGCCGGCGACCTCGCCGTAGAGCTTGGAATAGCCGAACAGTGAGGCGCCGGTGCCCTGGTCGCGGTTCTGGGTGGTCTCGCACTGGCTCTGCAGGCCGTGGTCGCACATGAAGCAGTGTCCGCACGAGATGTTGAACGGGATGACGACGCGGTCACCGGGCTTGAGGGCGTCGACCTCGCGGCCCACTTCTTCGACGACGCCCATCGCTTCGTGGCCGAGGATGTCGCCAGGATTCATGAAGGCGCCGAGCACCTCGTAGAGGTGGAGGTCCGAGCCGCAGATGTTGGTGCTCGTGACACGAATGATCGCGTCGTTGGGTTCCTTGATCGCCGGATCCGGCACGTTGTCGACGGATATCTTTCGACGGCCTTGCCACGTCACTGCCCGCATGAGCACCTCCTGTTGTGTTAGTGCAGGCGTGCCCGCTGAGGCAGGACTCAAACGCGCCGGTTCACAGGTGGACGCATGGATTGCCAGCCTTGTAGCGACGATGTCGCTGAACTACGACTGGATGTAGTTTCGCGAGGGGTCGGCGTGCAGGGGTGGGTGGCATCGAATGTGTCGATGCTGCAGGGTATTTCGAGGGGCTAGTTCGGTGAGGGTTTGTAGGGCTCGTACCACCACCATTCGGCGCGCTCACCAAGGGGCCCGTGCCAGGGCGCCACGGCCGGGGGTGGTTCGGTGGGTGGTCGGGCCAGCGAGGCGCTGGTGAGGGGATCGCCGTCGCGGTCAGTGATCACGAGTTGGTCGGCGGGGCCGCGGATGGTGATCTCGCCGCGGTGATGCATCCGATGGTGATGCGGGCACACCAGCACCAGATTGTGCAGTTCGGTCTGTCCACCGTCTTCCCAGTGCACGATGTGATGGGCGTGCAGCCCGCGGGTCGCCCCGCAGCCCGGGACCGCGCAGGTGTTGCTGCGGTATTCCAGCGCCCGGCGCAACCGCCGGCTGATCACCCGGGTGCTGCGGCCGGCGCCGATGACCTGCCCACGTTGTTCGAGCCACACCTCACAATCGGCGTCACACAACAAATACTGGCGATCCGCATCAGACAACGCGGGGCCGGCGTGGATCCAGCTGGCCCGTTTGTCGACATCCAAATGCACCATCACCGTGGTATGCGCGCTGTGCGGGCGCCGCGCCACCTCGGCATCCCAGGCGGTTTCGACCATCCGCATGAACGCATCGGTCAACGTCGGAAACGGCGGCTTGGTGCCCTGGGCTTTCTCGCGTTCGAATTGGCCGCTGGCCGCAAAACTCGGCGCGTCAGGGTCACCGGCGGTGTCAGGGCCGTGATCGCGGCGATACTCGTTGATCAACGCATCCCGATGCGAGGCCAACGCCGCATCGACCTTGGCCGCCTCCAAATTGGGCACGGCGATCCGATACGTCGTGTAATGGTCGCCGACGCTTCGGGAGAATGACCGTTTGAACTCGGGTTCGGGTTCGGGATCGGGCTCGGGGCGCACCTCCAAGCTCAGCGCCTTGCGTAGTTGGCGCACCGTGGCCACCGCCGCGAAATCGGCGTAATGGTCATCAGAGCCGTCACCGGCCTGCTGGGCGATCACCCCGACCTGATCCAACGACAACCGCCCTTCGCGCATCTCGGCGGTGCACCGCGGAAACTCCTCATACCGATCGGCGATCGCGGCCACATTGCCCGCGGTGGTATCCGACATCCCCAGTCTCCACGCCACCAACGCCTTGACCGACTTGAGCCCCGTGCCGGCCCACAAACCGTCGCGATCGATCTCGGCCACAATCTCCACGATCTGACCGTCGATAGCGTTGCGCTGCCCCGACAATTCCGCCAACCGCTCATACAACTCCAACAACCGCTCATCACGGCTCACCGCCGGAGCGTCATCAGAAGCGGTCGCCGAAGACATAAACCCATCATGCCAACGGGGTCTGACATTGATGATGTAAGAGCGTTACCGCGCAGGCTGTGACTCTGGGTCTGACTGACGCCCTGCTGGGTTGTCCATCATTTGATCTGTCCGGCCTGTGTGGTGCGTGCCTTGAGCACGCCGGTCAGGACGGACATGACTTAATCAGGAGCCTGGCCGCTGCCTCATCAATGTCTTGTCTGCCCGTCCTGGCCGGTGTGTGCCCTATCCACATGAGGTCAGAAGGGACACTGTCATCTTGTCAGAATCCACGCTCATCGTCGCCGGTGCAGATACCCACGCCGACACCATCCACGTCGCCGCTGTCACTATGACCGGTACAGCTCTGGGTGACAGAGAGTTCCCGACGACCCCCGCCGGCTACACAGCAGCCATCAAGTACCTCACGTCGTTGGGTCACGTGGAGCGGATCGGGGTCGAGGGCACCGCCAGCTATGGTGCCGGGTTCAGCCGAGCGGCCATCGCCGCCGATATCGAGGTCGTTGAGGTGAGCCGGGCGATCAAGTCCGCTCGCCGGCTCAAAGGCAAATCAGATCCGCTCGATGCCTACAGCGCTGCCCGCACAGCCTTAGCCGGTGATCGGCTTGCCACTCCAAAGGACCATGCGACAACAGGTCTGCGAGCTCTGCATATCGCTCGACGCTCGGCGATCAAGCACCGCACCGCAGCGATCAATCAGATCAAGGCCATGCTGGTGTCCGCGCCCGATGTCGTGCGGGAAAAGTACCGTGCATTAACCACATTGAGGTTGATCGAGGCGATCGCCCACTGCCGCCCTGATGCACAGGCCGATCCGTGTTCACAGTCGGTGCTGGTGGCGGCAAACATGCTCGCTCAACGGGTGCAGTTCCTCGAGACCCAAGCCGAGGCGCTCCAAGAACGAATCGACGCCTTGGTCACCGACGCCAATCCTGGGCTGCGGGCGGCCTATGGCGTCGGCGCCGACACCGCTGCCCAACTGTTGATTACCGCCGGGGCCAATCCGCATCGCCTACGCAGTGAAGCCGCATTCGCCGCGCTGTGTGGAGTAGCCCCGGTGCCGGCGTCCTCGGGCAGAACCAACCGGCACCGCCTCTCGCGCGGCGGGGATCGCGCCGCCAACAACGCCCTGTTTCGTATCGCCTTGGTGCGAATGTCGCGCCACAAGCCGACGAAGCACTACGTGCAGCGACAAATTGCGCTCGGCCACACCCGCATGGAGATCCTGCGCAAGCTCCAACGGGCCATCGCCCGGGAGATCTTCAAGCTCCTGACCCGCCACGTCGCGGTGCCCGAGTACGCAGACCTACGCCCGGCGCGGCAAGCCAAGAACATCACCGTCACCGCCGCTGCCAATCACTTCGGTGTCTGGCCCACCGTGATCTCCCGCATCGAACGCGGACTCCAACGCGACGACACCTTCGCAGACACCTACAGAAATTGGCTCAACGCCGCTTGACACGAATAGGAGCATCAAATCTTCGTCGCGCGACTAGACCGCAGCGTTGGAGGCCATCGCGTCCGACATGAGCACGCTCAGGTGCTGCCAGTAGATCCAGTCGGCGATTGCGGCACGTTGGTCGGCGGCCTCGGCCGCGGTGTGGGCGCGGTGCAGCGCGATCTCCTGTGCGTGCTCGGCGTAGGCGACGAAGGCTCCGAGTTGGACTTGGGCGCGATCGGGTGCGTTGCTGAGCAGTGGGCGGAAGACCTCGAACCAGAGATCGGCGCGCTTGTCCTCGGGAGGCTTGGCGTCTGTGGGCGGTGGCGGCAGGAGTTCGGTGAGACCGGATGGGGTAATCGCTGCCAATTGTGTTGCTGCACCGGGCGCTATCACCTGGAGGCGGTGACGACCTTCCATCTGGCCACGTTCAGGGATGTCGTCAGGATGCAAAATGATCTTGGGTGCGCCGGGATCGAATCCCTTGAACTGGTCTTCGGTGGCAATGACGGCGCGCAAGTCCAGATTGTGGTGCTGGGCCCAACCATGGAGCGCGAGAATCGGATACGTCGTCCAGGTGCCACGCACGTTGGCCGGGATCGATTCGTCGGCGGTGACCATGCGGACCTGGTCGGGAAGGTTGACGCCGTCAGGGATATACCCGAGTCCATAGTTGTTGGCGACAATGATCGAGCCGTCCTTGGCTAGGCCGGTGAGCCAGAAGAATCCGATGTCCGTGACGCCGACGTTGAGCGCCGCGGCGACGCGTTGAGCGAGTTGGACCGGATCGGTGCTCGAGCCGCGACGCAGCGTGGCGGCAACCGCTTCACGCTGAGCACGGGCAGCTGAAACCGGAACGGGCGCAGGGGCTCCGACGGTACTAGAGCCTGCTGCGGCGGCGGGCGGGATGGCGGGACCCGCGGTGGCTGCCGGCGCGACGGGTGCGGCCGGCGGGGGAGTGGCAGGCGGGCCGAGTTGGACGGGTGGTGCGGGGGCGCCGCCGGTGGCGGGTGGCGGGGCGATCGGAGCCTGGCCGGTACCGGTTGTCGGTCCTGCGGCAGAGGGCGTCTGGTTCGGTGACGGTGCGGCCGGGGTGTCGGGGACCGGGGGAGGCGCCGGCGGCTGCGCGACCGGCGCAGAGGTCAGGGGCGCGGACGGCTGCGGTTGCGGAATTGGTTGCTGTGCAGCAGCTTTCGCCGCTGCGTCTGCCATCGACCGCTGGAACTCAGCCATCTGGGCTTGGCTGGTGGTCGGCGCTGTAGGTGCGGTGGTGGACGGAGTGGAGGGCGCGGACGGCGCCGCCGATGCCGCGGGCGCTGACGGAGCCGACGGCGCGGACGATCCGGACGTCGTTGTTAGCGGACTTGGCGGCGCACTCGGCCGAGCCGGGGCCGGCGCTCCGGGTGCAGCTGGGACTCCGGTGAAAGGTGGAGAGCTCGGGCCAGACGTGGGGGGCCCCTCTGGAAGGTCAGTCGTGCCACCAGGGTTGTGGGCAACCGGCTGCGACGGTCCAGGCTCGGATGTCGCTGGTGGGCCAGTGTCATTTTCGGATGATCCCTCGGGTCCACGCGGGTTGGTCGCCGGGTCGACACTTGACACCGGCGGTTCTGGGCTAACGGCATCCAAATCGCCGGTGCCCTCGGGTCCCCTCCTATTGCTTACCGTGACGATGGACGGCGCATCGGGGTCCTCGCCGCGGATAGTGTCAGCCGCGCCTGGCTTTTCGTCAGAGTCTTCCGATTCAGCATCGCCGCCTGGCTTCTCTGCAGGCGGCGTAGACAGCCCGGCTGCTGCGTCTACTACCGTTGTCTCATTTTCAGCACGGATGGCGGCGGACCCCTCCTCAATCGCGCGGTCCTTTGCGTCCTGAGGAATGTCGTCGTGGTCGCGTACCCAGTTGAGGATGTCGGTGGCAAGTTCTGTTCGGTTCGTTATTTCTTCCTTAGCCGATGAGGTGGCCGACGCGCTGTTCCTGAATAGTTGCGCCGAGGCGTCAAGTCGCTGCTTGACTGACTCGAGATCTGCAATTCGCTTGCCCAGCACGCTATTGGCCGCGTCGCTCGCCGCCCCTGACCAAAGTTTCACCCCGCCAAATAATTCTGAACGTTCTCCTTTGGCAGAGCTAATCTTCTCACCGACTGTGTTCGCCACCGAGTCGAACGCTGAAGCGCTTTCGCGAAGAACATCCTCGTCGACCTCAGGCCATGCCGGACGCGTCGTTAGGTTGTACGGGTCATCCGGTCGCGACTTGCCCACCTTCAGACTCCCGCTGCTTTGCACGCCTCGTAAATTACTGACGTTGTACGCCAAGCGGTCAGGTCGAGGTAATTGTCAGCCGGAGTGTAGGTGGGAAGGGCTTCTGCGTGCGCACGTCGGTACTGGGCCGCGAACATGGCGAAATCACGCAGAACTGGATTAGACGTCTGCATACCCAACCGCTCGAATTCGTCGGCGAATTCCTTCATCAGAGGAATCACGCCGTCAATGACAGCCCGCTGCTCAGAATTCCATTGTGCTGCGGGTAGATTGGGATCAATGCCTTGCCACGCTCGTGTGTCATCGTCGAATCGGTGAAGTATGCGATCCCATTCCGGACACGTAGGGTCGTCAGTTTCGAGCATTCGACGTGCATCGTTCGGGTCGCGCAGCACGGCTGGTTCGGGGGACGCCGAGAGCGGGTCAACTAATGGAGCGCGTGACGCCGCGGACCCATAGTGAATCGCTGAACACACGTAGACGATGACGTTAGCCGTGGTTATCGCCGCCAGCGCAAGGTGATTGTCGTCTTTTGTGTATCGAGGAATGGTGTCGGTGAACGCGCGACCATACGCGATGAACTGTTCAAACAATTCGCGCATGGCGCGGTGGGGTGTTTGCTCCGCCAGACGAACGGTCTGGTCAGCAGCACGCGTGAGAGCTTCCCCGACCTCTTCATACTGTGATCGGAGTTCCGCAGTCCAGTCTGCCTCCGAAACATTGGGATCCCGCTTGTTCCAGCCTCGCTTGATGACCGCAGCGAGGTTGTCGTTGATCGGGGTCCAAGCTGCACAAGTCGGATCCTCCGTGATGATGTTGACCGGTCCGGTGTCGTCTGCACTCGCAAGGCCGTACGTCTCCTGAGGCGGGACCGGATCGTCGCCACCTCCGTCGCCTGACGTCACCGAAATCGTCACCGCAGCAGTCACTCCGATGACTGCCAATACAGCGACCGCGCCGAGCGCCCATTTCCAACCGTTGCGCTTCTTGGGTGGTGGGCCTGGCGACCACTGCTGCTGTGGCCACGGCGGTTGCTGCGGAGGCGGCCCCCATTGGCCCGGATGTCCTTGCGGCGGACCGTAATTCCCAGGAGGTGGGCCTTGCGGAGGCGGCCCCTGCGGCGGATAGGTCACAGTGCGATCTCCGGTCCCGCGTCTTCTCGTCTTGGCTCCGACTTAGGTTCGGTCAACGTCTCGGGCGTCCGCTCGCCTGCAGCGCTACCCGGGGCCGCCGCCTGATCCTCTTCCGGTCGAACCTGTAACTCCTGCCCGGGGGCCACTTGTTCTGCCGCAGCCTTCTCTTCGTCTTCGCCCGTCATTTCTGACGGCTGACCGACCTGCTGCATCGCTTGTTGCGCGGCCTGCTGGACCGCTTGCGGGATAGCCCCGAGCATGCCGCCCATCTGCATTGGTGCTTGCGCGGCCTGCTGCGCCAATTGCATTGGCATCTGCATCATTTGCCCCGCCTGCTGCGCGCCACCCGCCGCCTGCTGAGCACCCGAAGCGCCCGATCCGAGCGCTGCGCCGCCCGCTGCCGCTGAAGTGGCGCCGGCGGCACCTCCTCCGGTGCCGCCTCCGCCGGTTCCGGGAGCGCCACCACTCGAGGCGCCACCACCCTGCCCCGGACCGTCGAGCGCCTCCAACCGCTTGAGGATTTCCTCAGCGATCTGGCGGTCCACCGCGTCGTAAGTGTTCGCCGCGTTGACTACGTTTTGCGCATACTTCGTCAACGCCTCTTTGGTTATCGGCATTTGCGCGATCACCGGGTCAACCACTTCGGTCACCTTCTGGGCGATGGCCGAAGACAGCGCATCACCACCCGGCGGGATGTAGGACGACGGCGGCTTAGGAATTTCGCTCGCGAGAGACTGAAGTCGGCCACCGGCCTGTTGTACGAGTTCGGTGTCGACTCGCAAAGTCTCAGTCATCGTCTCTCCGCACAGCGATCAAGTCCGCCCAGAAATACGCAACCCCTCAGGCGTCACGAGCCAAATGCTACCTGAGCAGCAATAGCCTCCATGTCGCCAATTAATGCCGCTCGTATTAGCCATATCGCACTACTGCCTTTATCGCAGGCGAAAGACATGAAGCGTGATGAGCTACTCATAAGACCAAGAAGAAGCCAGTTCGCAGGGCCAGAACTAAGATCGAGCAAACTCCGCTAGGCCTGCTCGACGCCCGCCGCATTCGGCTACCGTTGTCACGTGGCCGAGCCTGATCCGAAAGCCCTCGACAGCCTATTCACCCAACTTCTCGACACCGAAGACGATGCGCTGCGCGCGGCCCGCGCGTCCGCGAACGACGCCGGCATGCCGCCCATCGAAGTCTCCGCCCAGCACGGCAAGCTGCTCTACCTCCTCACGACCCTCTCGCGCGCGACCCGGGTCCTCGAGATCGGCACCCTCGCCGGCTACAGCACCATCAACCTCGCCCGCGGCGTCGGCCCCGACGGTCGCGTCGTCACCTTGGAATACGAACCCCGCCACGCCGACGTCGCCCGCGCGAACCTCGACCGCGCCGGTGTCGCCGATCGCGTCGAAATTCTCGTCGGCGCCGCCCTCGACACCCTGCCCACCCTCGCCGACCGCGGCGACACCTTCGACCTGACCTTCATCGACGCCGACAAAGAGAACAACGTCGCCTACGTCGAATGGGCCATCAAACTCGGCACGCCCGGCTCGATCATCGTGGTGGACAACATCGCCCGCTTCGGCCGCGTCCTCGAACCCGCTCCCGACGACCGCCAAGCTCAAGCTGTCCGCGACATGCTCGAAATGATGGGCCGACATCCGAAACTCGAAGCCGCCGCCATCCAAACCGTCGGCACCAAAGGCTGGGACGGCTTCGCCGTCGCCCGCGTCTGCTGAATCGGCAGCCTCAAGCCATCGTTTAACGCCCATCACCGCCGGGCATCTGCCAGGAGTGGACCTCGGATTCCGGCACGGTATGCCCACCGTCGAACTGCACTGCGCCGCCCCACCGCAGGCGGTGTGGGACGTCATTACCGACCTCGACACCTGGCCGCAGTGGGGTCCCACCGTCTCGGGCGCCGAACTCAAGGAGCCCGGCCCGCTGCGGCTCGGGTCCGAAGGCAACGTCGTGACGCCGGTGGGCCTGAAGCTGCCGTTCACCATCACCGAGTTCCGCCCCCGGCACTGCTGGGCGTGGCAGGTCGTCGGCGTCGGCGCCACCCGCCACGAAGTGCTTGCGGAGGACGACGGCTCCCGGATCGTGTTCGGCGTCCCGTGGTGGGCGACGGCCTACCTGCCGGTGTGCGCCATCGCATTGCCGCGCATCGCCAAGCTCGCGATGAACCGCCGCTAGCCGCAGACCGCGCCGATCGCCGCCGATCCGACCAGCTTGGTGTACTTCGCCAGCACGCCCGTCGTGTAGCGCGGCGGCAGCGGCTCGAAACCGGTCTTGCGCGACTCGAACTCGGCCTCGTCGACCAGGAGGTCGAGCGTGCCGTTGGCGACGTCGAGCCGGATCCGGTCACCGTCACGCACGAACGCGATCGGCCCGCCGTCGACGGCTTCCGGGGCGATGTGCCCGACGCACAGGCCCGTCGTCCCGCCGGAGAACCGGCCGTCGGTCATCAGCAGCACGTCCTTGCCCAACCCCGCGCCCTTGATCGCGCCGGTGATGGCCAGCATCTCGCGCATCCCGGGGCCGCCCTTGGGGCCCTCGTAGCGGATGACGACGACGTCGCCGTGCGTGATCGTGCCGTCCTCCAGCGCATCCAGCGCCGCCCGCTCACGCTCGAAAACCCTTGCCGTGCCCTCGAAGACGTCCGAATCGAAGCCTGCCGACTTCACCACCGCGCCCTCCGGGGCGAGCGAGCCGTGCAGGATCGTGATGCCGCCGGTCGGGTGGATCGGATCGCCCATCGCGCGCAGCACCTTGCCGTCGGGATCCGGGGGAGCGATGTGCGCCAGGTTCTCGGCCATCGTCTTACCCGTCACGGTCAGGCAATCGCCGTGCAGCAGACCGGCATCCAGCAGCGCGCGCATCACCACGGGCACGCCGCCGATCTCGTCGACGTCCTTCATCACGTGGCGACCGAACGGCTTGACGTCGGCCAGGTGCGGCACCTTCTGCCCGACCCGGGTGAAGTCCTCGAGCGTCAGCTTCACGTTGGCCTCGTGCGCGATCGCCAGCAGGTGCAGCACCGCGTTGGTCGACCCGCCGAACGCCATCACCACCGCGATGGCGTTCTCGAACGCCTCCTTGGTGAGGATGTCGCGCGCGGTGATGCCGCGGCGCAGCATCTCCACGACGGCCTCCCCGGACTTGCGCGCAAAGTCCTCGCGCCGCTTGTCGATCGCGACCGGCGACGCACTGCCCGGCAGCGACAGGCCGAGGGCCTCGGCCGCGCTGGCCATCGTGTTGGCGGTGTACATACCGCCGCAGGCGCCCTCGCCCGGACAGATCGCGCGTTCGATGATGTCGACGTCCTCGCGCGACATCAGGCCGCGCACGCACGCGCCGACCGCCTCGAAGGCGTCGATGATCGTGACTTCCTTCTCGGTGCCGTCGGTGAGCTTGGCGACACCCGGCATGATCGAGCCGTTGTAGAAGAACACGCTCGCCAGGTCCAGGCGGGCGGCCGCCATCAGCATGCCGGGGATCGACTTGTCGCAACCGGCCAGCAGCACCGTGCCGTCCAACCGCTCGGCCTGCACGACGGTCTCGACGCTGTCGGCGATCACCTCGCGCGACACCAGCGAGAAGTGCATGCCCTCATGGCCCATCGAGATGCCGTCGGACACCGAGATGGTGCCGAACTCGAGCGGATACCCGCCGGCCTCGTGCACGCCGCCCTTGACCGACTGCGCCAGCCGCTGCAGCGACATGTTGCACGGGGTGATCTCGTTCCACGACGAACCGACGCCGATCTGCGGCTTGGCCCAGTCGTCGTCGCCCATGCCGACCGCGCGCAACATCCCGCGTGCCGCGGTCTTCTCCAGGCCGTCGGTAACGTCGCGGCTGCGGGGTTTGATATCCGGAGTTTCTGAGGGCATCAAACGATTATGCCTTCGGCGTTTCTCCCGGACCAAACCGTTTACATACCCCGCAGGGGTATTCGGTAGGCTGGGTCCATGTCGTCGTTGACCGCCCGCCTCGCTGCTGTTCTGCTCGCCCTCGCCACCGCGCTGCTGTTGTCGTCGTGCAGCAGCCCGGCTTCCGACGGCCACACCGACCACGAACATCCCGACGAGCCGGTGATCACCGGTGAACCCGCCGGCTACAACGCCGACGACGTGTCGTTCGCCACAAACATGATCCCGCACCACGAGCAGGCGGTCGAACTGTCGGCGCTGGTTCCCGAACGCTCCACCAATCCCGAGGTCAAGGCCCTCGCGGAGCAGATCTCCGGCGCGCAGGGGCCCGAGATCCAGACCATGAAGGTGCTGCTGGTGCAGTGGAAGGAAAATCCCGACGCCGGTAGCGGGCACGAGGGCCACGGCGCCGACATGCAGGGCATGGTCGACGAGGCGACAATGACCCGGTTGAAGTCACTCACCGGCGCCGAGTTCGACACGCTGTGGCTCCAGTCGATGATCAGCCACCACCAGGGGGCCATCGAGATGGCCAAGGCCGAACTGGCCAACGGTGAGAACGTCGACGCCAAGCGGCTCGCGCAGACGATCGTCGACACGCAGCAGGCCGAGATCAACCAGATGAACCAGATGCTGGGAGGCTGAATGACTGGGGCGCATGGCTATTCGCAGCAGAAGGACAACTACGCCAAACGGCTGCGCCGCATCGAGGGGCAGGTCCGCGGCATCGCCAAGATGATCGAGGACGACAAGTACTGCATCGACGTGCTGACCCAGATCAGCGCGGTCAACAGCGCGCTGCAGTCCGTCGCCCTCGGTCTGCTCGACGAGCACCTCGGCCACTGCGTGTCCCAGGCCGTCTCCGAGGGCGGCGACCAGGCCGAGGCCAAACTCGCCGAGGCCTCGGCCGCGATCGCGCGGCTGGTGCGCTCCTAACTCAGCGCGTCGTCGATGCGCTGCACCTTCGCGGTCAGCTGACCGGTGTGCCCGGGCCGGATGTCGGCCTTGAGCACCAGGCTCACCCGCGGCGACACCGCCGCCACCGCGTCGACGGCCCGCTTCACGACGTCCATCACCTCGTCCCACTCGCCCTCGATGTTGGTGAACATCGCATTCGTCTCGTTGGGCAGACCCGACGCGCGCACCACCCGCACCGCCTCGGCGACGGCGTCACCGACGCTGTCGTCGCCGCCGGTCGGGCTGACGCTGAAGGCAACGATCACTGCTTGCTGTAGCCGGTCGGGCGGACGACGAGGATCACCCGGTCGGCCTTGTCGGCGGGCGGTTCGGTCAGCGGCCCGTTGTAGCGGTCGTTCAACTGCAGATAGAACGCGCCGGTCGGATCGGGTTCGATCGCCTCGACGACACCGCGCACCTCGAGATAGCGGTACGGGTTGTCCGGGTCGCTCACCGACATCGCGATGGCCGGCTGCCCCTCGATGTTGCGGTACTTCTGCCGCTTGGTGGTGTGGGTGAACCGCAGCACCTCGCCGTCCCAGGCGAACCACATCGGGTTGACCTGCGGGGTGCCGTCAGGCCTGACCGTCGCCAGGTGTCCGTACAGCGGGAGGTCGAGGAGATGCTCGTATCCGTCGGGAACGGCGACCATGAAAGATCCTTCCTGGTAGGGGGCGACGACGGGTTACCCGGTGACAACCGGATCTAGCTCCCCCGAGCATCCCGTCTCGCGCGCGATGTAACAACCACCCCGCAGCGGCGATGAACCCTGCAGGTCAACGACGAGATTTGGGCGGACGACCAAGGCGTTCGGGGCCGCGCGCGGGCTCATCATGATCGGGCGCTATGCCACACTGGACGAAGTTTCTCGATCGGGAGGTTCTGTATGCGAAGGCCGATGCGTAGCCGGCTGCTCACCGCCATCATGGCGGCCGGGCTGGTCGGCGGGATGGTCCTGAGCGCCCCGTCCGCGCTGGCCCAGCCGCCGGTTCCGCCCCCGCCGCCACCGCCACCGGTGAACCCGTTCGCGCCTCCGCCGCCCGCCGACCCGTTCGCGGCACCGGCGCCGCCGCCTCCCGCCGAGGCGCCGCCCGCCGCGCCGGCCCCGGCCAACCCGTTCTTCCCGCCGGCCAATCCGCTGGCGCAGCAGCAGCCGATCCCCGAGGGCACGCCCGCCGGGCAGAACCCGACGCCGTACGTCGGGGCGCCGGTCTTCGCGCCGCCGTCGTTCAACCCGACCAACGGCTCGATCGTGGGCGCCGCCAAGCCGATCTACATCAACTTCCAGCGGCCGATCGCCGACCGCAAGATGGCCGAGGACGCGATCCACATCTCGTCGAACCCGCCGGTCCCCGGCCGGTTCTACTGGACCAGCGACACCCAGGTGCGCTGGCGTCCGCAGGACTTCTGGCCCGCGGGCACCGTCGTCAACATCGACGCCTCGGGCACCAAGTCCAGCTTCAGCGTGCCCGAGCAGTTGGTGGCCACCATCGACGACGCCACCAAGCAGATGGAGATCCACCGCAACGGCAAGCTCGAGAAGACGTTCCCGATCTCGATGGGCAAGGCGGGCAACGAAACTCGTAACGGCACCTACTACGTGCTGGAGAAGTTCCCCGACATCGTGATGGATTCGTCGACCTACGGCGTGCCGGTCGACTCGCCGGACGGCTACAAGCTCAAGGTGAAGAACGCCGTGCGCATCGACAACCAGGGCATCTTCGTGCACAGCGCGCCGTGGTCGGTCGGATCGCAGGGTGAGGAGAACGTCAGCCACGGCTGCATCAACCTCAGCCCGGCCAACGCCCAGTGGTTCTACGACAACTTCGGTTCCGGCGACGCGGTCGTCATCAAGAACACCGACGGCGGGCTCTACAACCAACCCGACGGCGCGTCGGACTGGCAGATTTTCTGACGGGTTCGGTGCGCTAGCAATCGCCACGCGACTGCTAGCGCACCGAAACCGCTAGTTCCAGATACGCACCCGGCGCTGCGGGTCCAGGTACAGCGCGTCGTCCTCGCTGATCTCGAACGCCTCGTAGAACGCGTCCATGTTGCGGATCACGCCGTTGCAGCGGAACTCCGGCGGTGAGTGGGGGTCGATCGCGAGTCGACGGATCGCCTCGGCGTCACGGGATTTCGTGCGCCACACCTGCGCCCAGCCGAAGAACACCCGCTGTTCGCCGGTGAGCCCGTCGAGCACCGGCGCCTCTTCGCCCTTCAGCGACAGCCGGTAGGCCAGCAGCGCGATCGACAGGCCGCCGAGGTCGCCGATGTTCTCGCCGACAGTGAACGCGCCGTTCACGTGATGCCCGTTGCTCAGCTGCCGCGGCACGTACTCCTCGTACTGCTCGATGAGTTTCTTGGTGCGCGAACCGAACTCGGTGCGGTCCTCGTCGGTCCACCAGTCGACGAGGTTGCCGTCACCGTCGTACTTGGCGCCCTGGTCGTCGAAGCCGTGGCCGATCTCATGACCGATCACCGCACCGATACCACCGTAGTTGGCGGCGTCGTCGGCGTCGGCGTCGAAGAACGGCGGCTGCAGAATCGCTGCGGGGAAGACAATCTCGTTCATCCCCGGGTTGTAGTACGCGTTGACGGTCTGCGGCGTCATGAACCACTCGTCGTTGTCGACGGGTGCGCCGAGCTTGGCCATCTCGCGGTCGTATTCGACCGCGTAGCCCCGGCGGTAGTTGCCGTACAGGTCGTCGCGCTCGATCACCAGCGCCGAGTAGTCGCGCCACTTCGCGGGATAGCCGATCTTCGGCGTGAACTTGTCGAGCTTGGCCAGCGCCTTCTCCCGCGTCTGGGGCGTCATCCAGTCCAGCGAGTTGATGCTGACCCGGTAGGCCTCGCGGATGTTGGCCACCAGCTCGTCCATCCGGTCCTTGGCCTTCGGCGGGAAATGCCGCTGCACGTACAGCTTTCCGACCGCGTCGCCCATCAGGCTCTCCACCACCGACACCGCGCGCTTCCACCGGTCCCGGATCTGCTCGGTGCCCGAGAGCCTGCGGCCGTAGAACGCGAAGTCCTCGGCGACCAGGTCGTCGGTGAGCAGGAACGCGCGCGCATGGATGAGCCGCCACCGCAGCCAGTTCTTCCAGTCATCGAAATCCGCGCCCGACCAGGCCTCCGCGAATGAGGTCAGGTAATCAGGTTGGCGGACAACCACTTCGGCGGCCTTGTCCGGTGTGGTGCCCAGCGCGGTGACCCAGCCGGCCCAGTCGAAGCCGGGCGCCTCGTCGGTCAGGTCGGCGAACGCGCGCAGGTTGTAGGTCAGGTCCGCGTCACGACGCTTGACGACGTCCCAGTGCGCGGCGGCCAGTTTGGTCTCCAGCGCGACGATGCGCGCCGCCGTCTCGTCGTGGTCACCGAACCCGAACACCAGCCTGAACATCGCGGCGATGTGCTGCGGGTAGGCGGCCAGGATCTCGGCGTGCTGCTCGTCGCGGTAGTAGGACTCGTCGGGCAGGCCGAGCCCGGACTGGCTCAGGTGCAGCAGATATCGCGTCGAGTCCTTCGAGTCGGTGTCGACGTAGACCCCGGCGCCGCCGCCGACGCCGGTGCGCTGCAACTTCCCGAGCACCTGGGCCAGCTGCTGGGGCGTCGCCGCGGCGTCGATCGCGGCGAGCTCGTCGAGCAGCGGCTGCACACCGCGGCCGGCGACCGCTTCCTCGTCCATGAAGCTCGTATAGAGGTCACCGATGCGCTGCTCGTCGGTGCCGGGAGCCGCGCCCGACTCGGCGGCCTCGGTGATGATGTCGCGGACATGCTCCTCGGCCCGGTCATACAGCGACCGGAAGGCGCCGTCGGTGGCGCGGTCGCCGGGCATCTCGTACTCGGCGAGCCAGCGGCCGTTCACGTGGCCGAAGAGGTCGTCCTGCGGGCGGGCGTCGGCGTCGACGTAGCTCAGGTCGATGCCGGATTTGATCGCTTCTACCGTCACCCCACCAGGGTGCCAGAACGTCCCGGTACCCTCACGCGCATGCCCGAGGACGAGCCCACCGAAGCCGACGACGGTCCCGTCTTCACCCGGTACGGCATCGCGTCGACGGTGCTGGGGGTCATCGCGGTGGCCGCCGTGGCGCTGGCCGCGCTGGTCTATACCCAGCACCGCAGCGACGCCGACGAGCTGCACTACCGCACCCGCGTGATGCAGGCCGCCGCCGAGTGGACCGGCGTGCTGATCAACATGAACAAGGACACCGTGCAGGCCGACATGGTCAAGCTGCACGAGGGCACCGTCGGCCAGCTCAACGCCGACTTCGACGCCGCCGTCGAGCCGTACCGCCGCCTGGTGCAGACCCTGCAGTCGCGCACCTCGGGACAGATCGACTCGGTGGCGGTGGAGTCGATCTACCATCCGCCCCCCGGTCCCGACGGTGCCCGCCCGCCGCGGCCCCAGCCCGAGCTGGACGAGTTCGCGTCGCGTACCGACACGGTGACGGTGGTCGCGACGTCGGTCAGCGAGAACGTCGGCGACGACAAACCGAAGACGGTGCGCTGGACGCTGCGCCTCGACGTCTCCGATGTGGACGGCAACCTGATGATCTCGCGGCTGGAGCCGATCCGATGAGGAATGCGTGGCGGGTCGCGGCGTTCGACGTCGCGGCACCCCTGTCAGCGATCGCGGCGCTGGTCTACATCGGGATGGCGCTGGGCTGGCCGCTGTGGTGGGTCTCGGTGTGTTCGGTGCTGTGCCTGCTGATCGTCGAGGGCGCGGTCGTCAACGTGGTGCTCGCGCGCCGCGACGCGGTGACCGTCGGCACCGACGACGACGGGCCCGCGTTGCGGCTCGGCGTGGCGGCGGTCGCGACGCTGGCGGTGGTGGCCGCGGTGCTCGTCGGCTACCTGAAGTGGACGGTGCCCGACCGCACTCTGCGCAACGACAGCGCGGAGGTGGTGGGCATCGCCAGCAGTGTGGCCGAGGCCTCGGCGACGTTCACCCCGCAGAACCCCACCGCGTCGATCGACCGCGCCGCAGCGCTGATGGCACCCGACCGTGCCGACGCGTTCAAGAACGAGTTCACAGCGGTGGCAAGGGATTTGACGAGTCGCAAGGTGTCGGCGCAGGCGAGCACGGTGTCGGCGGGTATCGAGGCGATCGGCCCGTCGGCGGCCAGCGTCGCGGTGATCCTGCACGGCACGCAGAGTGCACCGGGTAAGCCGTCGGACACCGCGGTGCTCGCGCTGCGGGTGACGTTGACGAAAACCGACGGACGCTGGCTGGTCGACGACGTGTCGCCGATCCACTCCCGCTGACGCTCGGCCCAGAGGCTCAGAGAAACTAGAAGCCTGCCGAGCCGAGCAGGCGGGCGTGGTCGACCTTGATGCAGCGGTCCATCACCACCTGCAGTCCCGCGGCCTCACCGTCGCGGGCGATCTGCGGGTCCCACAGCCCCAGTTGCAGCCACAGCACCTTGGCGCCGACGGCGATGGTGTCGGCGAGTACCTCGGGTAGGTGGTCGCGGCGGCGGAACACGTCGACCAGGTCGGGCACCACCGGCAGGTCGGCCAGCGACGGGTAGACCGGGGTGCCGTCGACATCGCTGATCGTCGGGTTGACCAGATACAGGTCGTAGCCGCCGGCGGCCTTCAGGTAGGTCCAGATGTCGTGGCTGGCGCGGGCGGGGTTGTTCGACGCGCCGACGATCGCGATGGAGCGGGTGTCACGCAGGATCTGTGCGAGATCCATCAGCCCTCGCCGGCCTGCCTGCCCGCGCGCATCCGGCCGAAGCGCTCCGACAGCCGCTTCATCCGCACCATGAGCGCCGCCGACGGGCTGGTCTGCCCGTGCAGGTATTTCGCGAAGTCGTCGGCGGGTACGCCGATGCGGGACGCGAACTCCTGCTGGCCCAGCCCGGAATGTTCGAGCAGCACGCGGATGTGGCGCGCCACCTCTTCGCGCTCGTTGGCCTCGAGGTGTTCGCGGGTGCGGCTCAGCACCTCCGACAGCGCCTTGGAGACGCCGTACGGCCGAGCGGTTTCGAGCACCTCTTCGACCTGACGCGCGGTCCGGCCGAACGGGTCCCGTTTGATCGCGGCGACGATGCGCTGCCACACCGCCAGGTCGTCGGTCTCCAGTGCCGCCCGGATCGCTGAGGTCGGCCAGAACTCGACGGGCCGCTCGTCGGCCGGCGGCCGGCCGTTCTGCGGCAGCGGACGGTCGCCGGGGGCAGGCTCGCGACGGCGAATGTCGGACGTCACCGTCACCTCGCCTCCTCCAGCATCGCGACCGCCACCGAAAGGCACCGCTCTTTGACCTTGGCCCACTCCGCCTCCGCCTCAGGGCCCGACATCCGCGTGTCGTGCTCGTCGGAAGGCTGCGGGTCGGCCAAACGGCGGACCAACTGGGTAGCCACCCACTGCTTCCTTGACTGTTGTCCACAGTAGTACCGGTCCATGGCGGTCAGTACCTCTGCGGCGGTACGAGTCTCCATCGACTCGACCAGATCGGCAAACTCCGCGAAATCGCGGGTGGTGTTGCGGCACATGATCAGGTAGCTCTTCAGTCGCAGTGTCTCGGCGCCGGTCGGGATCTGCAGCCGATCACCGGTCGGGAGTTGGACGTTGGTGGTTTCCATCGGGCTGCGCCGTTCCACCGGGGCCCGCGCGTAGTCGGTTTCGGTGGCCAGTGCGTCGAGCGCCACCGACAGCCGGCCGTTCCACATGGTCACCGGATGCACCGGCAGCCGGGTCGCGGTGGTCACCGCGGTGCTGCCGGCACCGTTGCGGTGCGTGCCGTTGAGCCGTTCGGCGCTGCGCAGCTTGGTGACGGGGCGGCAGCCGCTGAACGCCAGCGGGTCGGCAACCGTAACTGCCTGCGGGGCAAGGTTTTTGAGCTTCGCCGCCGACCTGACCGCCAGCCGCAGTTCCGATCCGCTCGGCGACAGCGACGACAGGTCGTCGGGAATGATGATGAGGTCGGTGTTCTCGACCTTGGGCAGCGGCTTCTCGAAGTCCACCGACGGCAGGATGCGGTTCAGCCAGCGCGGCAGCCACCAGTTCCACTCGTCGAACATCGCCATCAGCGCGGGCACGAGCACCAGCCGCACGACGGTGGCGTCCACCGCGATCGCCACCGCGCACGCCACCCCGAGCTGCGCGACCAGCGGCATGCCCGCGAACGCGAACCCGATGAACACCGCGATCATGATCAGCGCCGCGCTGGTGATCGTCCTGGCGCTGGTGCTCACGCCGTAGGCCACCGCGTCGCGGGTGTTGCCGGTCTGCAGGAAGCGCTCCCGGATCCGCGTGAGCAGGAAGATCTCGTAGTCCATCGACAGGCCGAACGTCAACGCCAGCACCAGCGGCGGGATCGTGCTGTCCAGCGACGTGATCGGCTCGAAGCCCAACCGTTCCAGCCAGCCCCACTGGAACACCACGACGAGGCTGCCGTAGGCCGCGGCGACCGACAGCACGGTCATCAGCACACCCTTGAACGCCAGCACCACCGACCGGATCGACACCAGCAGCATCAGGAACGCGATCAGCGCGACGAACACGAACACGAACGGCTGGGTGGCCGACACCCGGTCGTCGAAGTCCTTGATCAGCGCGGTCGGGCCGCCGACGTCGACCTTGGCGTCACCGAGCCCGGGCGTTCCCGGCAGCTCGGCGCGCAGCCAGTCGACGGTCTCGCGGGCGCCCATGTCCTCGGGGTCGACCGACAGCACCGCCGACAGCAGCGCGTGCCGGTAGTCCTCGCCGAACGCCGCGGGGCTGACCGACACCACGTTGGGCGCCTGGGCCATCCGCTGGCGCACCGCGTCGAGCAGAGGCTCCTTGGCCGGGGCTGACGCGGCGTTGCCCTCGGGGAACGACATCAGCACCCGCACGGGGCCGAGCGCGCCGGGGCCGAGGGCCTCCGCGGCGGCGTTGACGCCGCCGCGGATCTCGTGGGTCGGCTCGAACTGGCGTTGCATGCTGTTGCCCAGCACCATCGAGAACGCCGGCGCGGCCAGCGCCAGCAGCAGCGCGGAGGCCGCCAGCGCCGACACCCACGGCCGCCGCATCACCCACCCGGTCCAGCGGGTCCAGAACCGCGACTGCGTCGACTCCGGGCGCCGGGACCAGTGCAGGTACGACGACCGTTTGGCCGCGGCCCGGCCGAACGTCGCCAACACCGCCGGGGTCAGCGTGGTGGCGGTCAGCACCGCCACCGCGACCGCCAGGATGGCGCCGGTCGCCATCGACACCAGCACCGGCGTCTGGATCAGGTAGATCCCGGTCACCGACGCGATGACGGTCACCCCGGACAGCACCACCGCCAGCCCGGACGTGGCCATCGCGGCGTCGGCGGCCTGCTCGGGTTCTCGGCCCGCGCGCAGCTCCTCGCGGAACCGCATCAGGATGAACAGCGAGTAGTCGATGGCCACCGCGATGCCGAACATCGACACCGTCGGCGTGACGAACACCGACATCGCGGTGTACTTCGACAGCAGGTAGACCAGCCCCATCGTCACCACGACGGTGCAGATGCCGAGCAGCAGCGGCATCGCCGCGGCGGCCAGCGAGCCGAACACCGCGAGCAGAATGATCAGGACGATCGGCAGGTTCCACTTCTCGGCCTGCGCGATGTCGTGTTTGGTGGCCTGCGTCGCGGCGGCGCCGAGCGCGCCCTGCCCGATCACATAGGCCTTCACCCGGCCGTCCTCGAGCTCGCCGGGGTCCTCGCCCTGGATGCCGACCTTCTGCCGCAGCTGCTTGGCGACGTCGACGGCACCGGTGTTGTCGAAGTCCAGTTGCAGCGTGATGACGTAGGGGCGGTCGGGCTGCGGCGGTGGTTGGCCGGCCGCGCCGGGCGGGTTCGGCACCACCGTCACGCTGGGCACCTCGGCGGCGAGCCGTTCGAGTTCGGCGACCGCGCGGTTCATGTCGTCGAACGACGCGTCCGCGCGCGGGGCAGCGACCAGCGCCAGCGGAGACGCCCCCTGATCGGGGAAGTGCTCTTCGAGTTCGCGCTGCACACGCAACGACTGGGAGCCTTCGACCTCGAAGCCGCCACCGGTGAGATGGCCGGACTGGTTCAACGCCAGGTAGATCGAAGGTGCCAAGAGAAGCAGCCATACGGCGAACACCGCCCAGCGATATCTGCGCAGGTTGCTGCTCAAGCGCATCATGAACTGCTGTATCGGATGTCCCCGCTTTCTGCCCGGCGTTGCGTGCCCGAAGCGTACAACAGCGTGAGGTAGGCTGCCGCGCCCTTCAAGCGGCCCCAAGAAGATGCCAGCATCGCCTCACGCCGCTCTAATGGAGTTCTCGCGAATCGCCGCCGAACCGTTACCCGCGGCTGTGGTCGCACTGCCTCTCAGCTGTGGGTTTGCTCGCTGGATTGGCGGCTCCAACCGCGCGGATGGCAGGATGAGCGCTGGCCGTAGCGCCGTCGGGGACATCGTTGCTGTCCGTTGCGAGTGCGTTTGCGACGTCCGTCGTCCGTTCGCAAACCGTTAGGAGTTGTCCATGAAAACGACCGCGCGTGCGATGCGTCGAGGTTTGTTCGCCGTGTTCGCTGCCAGCGCCGCGGGCGGGGCCGCGGTCGCGGCCCTGGCAATGCCGTCGGCCCCATCGGCGACGGCCGCTCAGGACCCGTGCGCGGCCAGCGAGGTCGCCAGGACGATCGGTTCGGTGGCGACGTCGACCGGCAACTACCTCGACCAGCATCCGCAGACCAACCAGGTGCTGACGACGATCGCCAAGCAGCAGGCCGGACCGCAGTCGCTGGCGATGCTCAAGAACTACTTCGACGCCAACCCCTCCGTCGCCAAGGACATGCAACAGCTGCAGCAACCGTTGACCAGCCTGTCGGGCAAGTGCAACCTGCCGCTGACCATGCCGCAGTTGCTCGGGCTCATGCAGGCTGCGCAGCAGAACGGCGGGCTGCCCGCGAGTTTGCCGGCGCAGGCGCCGACCGCACAGACGGCGGGGCTGCCCGCTGCGGGTGCCGCCTCGCAAACACCTGCGGCGACGACAATTTCGCAGGGCGGTGGGCCGCTGCCAGGGTCGGCCATCGCCGGTCTGCCCTGACGACCGCGACGCGCAGCTACTTCTCCGGCCCTCGCTGACCTGGGGTTTCGGAGTTTCTCACGATTGGTTGAGCGCAAGGCAAGAAAGTCGGCCGACATTCTGCTTAGCTTTTCAGCGTTGGTCCCAATCGGTAACCGGCCTGGTTACGGCCACACCACTCTTGATGAAGGAGCCTGTCCATGTTGCTCTCGGCCCGTATTGCGCGACGTGCGGTAGCTGGCGCGGTCGGCACCGGCGCAATTGCCGGTGCGATGTTCTTCGGTGCGATGCCCACGGCCGGCGCTGAGCCGCCGAACTGCACGGCCGCCGACCTCGCCGGCGTGGCGTCCGGCGTCTCGGCGTCGACCTCGGCTTACCTGTTCACCCATCCGGACGTGAACTGGTTCTTCACCAGCCTCGAGGGCCTGCCGCGCGAAGAGGTCCGGACCAAGGTGCAGGACTACCTGAACGCCAATCCTCAGACCAAGGCCGACCTGACCGGTATCCGCCAGCCTCTTGTCGACATCAAGAACCGCTGCGGCGACACCAACGGCGACGGCCTGGCCGACAGCTAGGCCAGCGTCCGGTTGGCACCTGAGTCGGCCGCGCACCCCGAAGGTGCGGGCCGCACCGTGCTGATGGTCGACGACGACCCGGACGTACGGACCTCCGTTGCGCGCGGACTGCGCCACTCGGGGTTCGACGTTCGGGTCGCTGCGTCCGGCAAGGAAGCACTGCGACTGCTCTCCAACGAGTCTCACGACGCGTTGGTGCTCGATGTGCAGATGCCGGAGCTCGACGGGGTCGCCGTCGTGACCGCGCTGCGGGCGCTGGGCAACGACATCCCGATCTGCGTGCTGTCGGCCCGCGACACCGTCAACGACCGCATCGCGGGGCTGGAAGCCGGCGCCGACGACTACCTGACCAAGCCGTTCGACCTCGGCGAGCTGGTCGCCCGGCTGCACGCGCTGCTGCGCCGGTCCAGCCACTCCGAGCAGCAGTCCGACACCATGACGGTCGGCCCGCTGACCATCGACACCGCCCGCCGACTGGTCTTCGTCGAAGGCGAACGCGTGGACCTGACCAAGCGGGAGTTCGATCTGCTCGCGGTGCTGGTGGAGAACGCCGGTGTGGTGCTCAGCAGGCAGCGTCTGCTCGAACTCGTGTGGGGCTACGACTTCGACGTCGACACCAACGTCGCCGACGTCTTCATCTCGTATCTGCGGCGCAAGCTCGAACGCGACGGCCTGCCGCGGGTGATCCACACGGTGCGCGGGATCGGATACGTGCTGCGCGAGGAGTCGTGAGGGCGCCGCGGATCCTGCGCTCGGCGTCGCTGCGCACGCGGGTGGCGGTCGCCTCGGCGGCCGCGGCGTCGGCCGTCGTCGCCGCCTTCCTCATCCTGACCTCGGTGGTGTTGGCGAACAACGATGAGGTGCAACTGGATCGGCGGCTCGACTCGATCGTCGACGCCAGCATGTCCCCCGATCAGTTGCTGGGGACCCCGCCGCAAGGCAGGGGAGATCCGCGCCGCGGTGTGCTGACCACCGGGCGGTCCCGGTCCTCCGGTCAGGTGGTGTTCCAGCGCGGCTTCCAGTTGCCGCCGCTGCCGCCGGGCACCGAGACCGTCGAGGTCAACGGCGTCGAGTACCGGGTGCGCACCGTCACGGTCAACGAGGACGGTGGGATGCTGGTGTCGATCGGCATCCGCGCCGACAGTATCCTGTTGAGCCCCAGGCGAATTCCGCTCTACTCGGGTGTCGGCGTGGTGACAGTGCTGATCGCCGCCGGGCTGGGCTGGCTGCTCGCGGGCCCGGCGATCCGGCCGCTGCGCAGGCTCACCGAACACACCAAGACGCTCGGCGAGGGCAGCGACGACATGCCCGAGGTGCGTGGCGTTCGGGAGGCCGAGGACCTGTCCGAGGCGATGTCGGCGATGCTCAGCCGCCTGGCCGCCGCCCAGCAGGCCACCACGAACTCGCTGCAGGCCGCCCAGGACTTCGCGGCCAACGCCGCCCACGAGTTGCGCACCCCGCTGACCGCGATGCGCGCCGACCTCGACACCCTGCGCATCCACGACCTGCCCGCCGAGGAGCGCGACGAAGTGGTGGCCGACCTGTCCCGCGCGCAACGCAGGGTCGAAGCCATCATCACCGCGCTGGGGCAGCTGGCTTCGGGTCAGCTCGCGCAGGCCGAGGACCGCGAAATCATCGTCGTCACAGAACTTCTCGACCGGGTGGCCCGGGAGAACGCCCGCGTCGGCGGCGCGGTCGAGATCGTCGTCGAGGCCGACGACGACCTCGGCACCATCTGGGGCTGGCCGGGCGGTTTACGCCTGGCGGTGGACAACCTGGTGCGCAACGCGGTCACCCACGGCCGCTCCAGCCGCATCGTGCTCGCCGCGCACCGGCACGGCTCGATGATCACCATCACCGTCGACGACAACGGCTGCGGACTGCCGGTCGAGGAGCACACCGCGGTGCTGGGCCGGTTCTCCCGCGGCAGCACCGCGGCTCCCGGCGGGTCGGGACTCGGCCTGGCGCTCGTCGCGCAGCAGGCGCAGCTGCACGGCGGGCACATCGAGTTGTCCGACGGCCCGCTGGGCGGGTTGCGCGCGACGCTGACGGTGTCAGCGACGGGTCATGAAATGGACGCCGGCGCGCCAGCCGAGAAGTAGCACCGCAGTCGAAATCGACGCCACCACAATGAAAGCCGGTGCGGTACCGGCGTCGGTGAGCTTGCGCAGCAGCATGCCGATGACGATCGTGCACACCCACACCGCGACACCGGTGGGCAACAGCGCGTAGGGCCGCCGCCAGCCCAGCGACAGCACCCAGCCGGCCGCCGCCCCGGTCACGAAAGGCCAAGCGGTCGAAGCTATTCCGGTCAGGTCGAGGCCCTCGGCATGGCTGCGCCTGCCGATGGCCGCGAACACCACGACACACGCCAGATCGGTCGCCAACGCGGACAGCGCCGCGCGCGTGGTCTCCGGGCTCGCGACGGGCATCAGGCGTCCTCACAGGCGTCGGGGTCCACGTCGGTCTCGGTGCGGAACATGAAGAAGAACACCACCCACCCGATCGCGGCGATGAAGATCCAGCTGATCAGCCGGTAGATCAGCATCGCCGAGATCGCCGACGCCAACGTCATCCCGCTGGACACCAGGCCGGGCACCAGCACGGCCTCGACCACCAGCAGGCCGCCCGGCATCAGCGGGATCGACGCGACCGCGCGGGCGGCGACGTACGCCACGATCACCCCGAGCAGCGACGGCTTCCCGCCGGCGGCGTAGCAGGCGAACAGCAGTGTGCCCACCCCGGTCACCAGCGTGAACATCGACCAGGTGAAAGCCACGCCGAGCTGGCCGCGGCTCAGCTTGACCGACTCGAGCTGCGCCAGCGTCTCGCGCCACTTGGCCAGCCCGTTGTCGGACGGCTTGGCGCGCAGATAGTTCACCCACGACAGCACCCGCACACCGATGCCGTCGAGCAGATCCGGCCGCGACGCGACCGCCTGCGCCAACACGATCAGCATCACGAACCCGGCCAGCGTGAAGATCAACGAGAACGGATTGTGCTTGGCGCCGAGGAAGAACGCGCTGCCCAACCCCAGCAGCGCCAGGCTGATGACCTGCAGCGCACCCGACATCACCAGCTGCCACGACGCGATCACCGGCGTCGCGCCCCACATCCGCTGCTGGCGGTAGATGAACGTCGCCGACAGCACCGGCCCGCCGGGCAGCGTCGTGCTCAACGAATTGCCCGCATAAAACGCGGCCTGCGAACGCCACTGCCGCACCGGCACACCGGCCGAACGCAGCAGCTTGCGCTGGATGTCGCCGAAGAAGTGCATGGACGCCAGCGCCGTGCCGATCCCGGCCAGCACCCACCACCACTGTGCGGTGTAGAGGCTGTGCCACGCCTTGGCCAACTGATCCCAGACCAGGCCCAGCTCGACGGTCAACACGACGACCGCGACACCGAGGATCGCCCACCGCAACCACCAGTACTTGCTGCGGGCGGTCCCCTGGGTGCGGGCTGCCCTCGCAGGCGCATCGTGGGCCACGACGTAAGAGTAGAGCGTGTCGCCGCCGATTCCGGAGATCCGATGATCATGGGAGCAGGCCGTTACGCTATCGGGATGCCCGCCGGCTCCTCCCTCGATCCGATCGGTGACGCGGCGGTGACGCCCCTGGTCCGCAAAGCCGCAGCCTGGTCGTGGCGACTGCTGCTCATCTTTGCCGCCGTCGTCGTGCTGCTGTGGACGGTCAAGCGGCTGGAGATCATCGTCGTGCCGGTGGCGCTGGCGACGATGCTGGCCGCGCTGCTGATGCCCGCCGTCGACTTCCTCGACCGCCGCGGGGCGCCGCGCGGTGGCGCGGTGGCGCTGATGCTGCTCAGCGGTTTCGCGGTGGTCGGCGGGATCCTCGCGTTCGTCGTCAGCCAGTTCATCGAGGGCGCTCCCGAGCTGACCGAGCAGGTCAGCCGCAGCATCGACGGCCTGCGCGCCTGGCTGGTCGACGGGCCGCTGGGGCTGAGCCGCGAACAGATCGAACGCTCCGGCGACGCGGCGATCGAGGCGCTGCGCGACAACCAGGAGCGGCTGACCAGCGGCGCGCTGTCGACGGCGGGCACCGTCACCGAGATCGTCACCGGCGCGCTGCTGGTGCTGTTCACGCTGATCTTCCTGCTGCAGGGCGGGCGCAACATCTACGAGTTCGTCACCCGGATCTTCCCGACCGACGTGCGCGGGCGGGTGCGCGACGCGGGCCGCGCCGGGTTCCACTCGCTGATCGGCTACATCCGCGCGACGTTCCTCGTCGCGCTGGTCGACGCGATCGGCATCGGCACCGGCCTGGCGATCATGGGGGTACCGCTGGCGCTGCCGTTGGCCTCGCTGGTGTTCCTCGGCGCGTTCATCCCGCTGGTCGGCGCGGTCGTCACCGGCTTCCTGGCGGTGATCGTCGCGCTGATCGCCAAGGGCGCGATCTACGGGCTGATCACGCTCGGGTTGATCATCGCGGTGCAGCAGTTGGAGGGCCACGTGCTGCAGCCGCTGGTGATGGGCCGCGCGGTGTCGATCCACCCGTTGGCGATCGTGCTGGTGATCGCCGGCGGCGGTGTGCTCGCCGGAATCGTCGGCGCGCTGCTGGCCGTGCCCGCCCTGGCGTTCCTCAACAGCGCGGTGCGCGTGCTGGTAGCCCGCGACCCCGAAGCCGAGCAGGAGGCGCTCGACGCCGACGACGGCCCGCTCGTCAAGGCCGAATCCGACGACGTTCCCGAAAGCTGAGCCCTACAGCCGGCCTTCGCGGCGCAGCAGGTCCTGTGCGCTGACCCCGCCGCCACGGCGCTGACGTTCTTCGTCCTCGCGCGTGTTGAGCTTCTCGGTCGCGGCCTCGACATCCTTCCCCGCTTGCGGCGTCGGGATCGCCGTCGTCGCATCGGGGTCCTGCCGCGGGGGCGTCGGCCGCGCGGTCGGGATCGCGGTCGTCGGCTCGTTGCCGGCGTCGGGTGCGGGACGCGGCGGGCGGGGCGGTCGCGGTCCGGGCGGTGCCGGAGGCGGGGGAGCGGACGTGCCGCGCAGTTCGCCGAGCCACGACTCGATCTCACGTTCCTCACGCGCCGGGCGGCCGCGGCCTTCCGGCGGGACCGGCGGGGCGGGCGGTGCCGGCGGCCTGGCGGCCTGACGCGTCGCGGCGGCGGCGTTGGTCACCGCGTTGCGGACGGCGTTCTTCGCGATCGACAGCTTGGTGGTCTGCGGCTCGTCGGCGGGCGGGGCCGCGCTTGGGATCCGGGTCGTGCCGGCGACCGACGGTGCGGTCGCCCGCGGTGCGGCCCGCGTCGCTCCCGGACGCGTCGAACCCTCGGCGGCCGGATGCGTCGGATCGTGCGGTGGGCGCGGCCGATCGAGCGGACGCGGCGGCACAGGCGCACCCGCACCGACCAACGCCTCGGGGCTCTCGACACCGTCGCGCACCGCCGGACGCCTGCGCTCGTCGGGCAGTTCGGTCTCGCCGAGGCCGAGCCGCTCCTGGATGCGCTTCATCCACTTCGGCGCCCACCAGCAGTCGTCGCCGAGCAGCTTCATCACCGCCGGCACCAGGAACATTCGGATGACGGTGGCGTCGAGCAGCAACGCGAGCAGCAGACCGAACGCGAGGTACTTCATCATCACCAGGTCGCTGAACACGAACGCGCCCGCGACGACCGCCAGCACCAGCGCGGCGCCGGTGATCAGCCGGCCGGTGGTCGCGGTACCGATGCGGATCGCCTCGGCGGTCGACATGCCACGCTCACGGGCTTCCACCATGCGCGAGACCAGGAACACCTCGTAGTCGGTCGACAGGCCCCAGATCACCGCGATGATCAACCCGATCATCGGCGCCATCAGCGGCTGTGGCGTGTAGTTCATCAAGCCTGAACCGTGGCCCTCGACGAACATCCAGGTGAGCACGCCCATCGTCGAACCGAGCGTCAGCGCGCTCATCACCGCGGCCTTGATCGGCAACACCACCGACCCGAACGCCAGGAACATCAGGATCGTCGTCGTGACGATCAGCAGTGTCACCATCAACGGCAGCTTGTCGAACAGGCTGTGGATACTGTCCTGCTCCAAAGCCGGTGTGCCGCCGACACTTACGTTGACCCCGCGCGGTGGCGTCAGCTCACGTAGCTCGTTGATCTTCTTGGCCGCGTCGTTGCGGTTCTCCAGACCGTTCTGGATCACCCGCACCGACGGGTCCTTGGATCCGCCCTCCTGGACGGACCGTTCCTGCCACATCTTCGACGGGTCGTCCTCGGGGTCGATGAACCCGGACACCGTCATCGCCTTGTTGCGCATGTCGGCGATCTGCTGATCGGTGATCGGCTCGCCGTCGTCGCGTTCCATCACGATGGTCAGCGGTTCGGTGCGGAACCCGGGGAACACCCGGTCGAACTCCTCCTGCGCCGAGCGGACCGGGTTGTCCGGCGGCAGGTACTTCTCGCTGATGCCGCCCAGCGCCAGTTGGCCGAGCGGGATGATCAGCAGGATCATCACGATGACGATCGGCGCCGCGAACGCGACCGGCCGTTTCATCACCCGGTTGACGAGCTTGCCCCAGAAACCCTTCTCGACTTCGGCACGCGTCTTGGTCTTCTGCGTCTTCTCCGAGAGCCACTCGAGGTAGACCCGCATCGGCTTCCAGTTGCGGAAGAACGGCACCCGCAGCAGGGTGCGCACGCCGAGCGCGTCGACGTTGGCGCCCAGGATGCCCAGCGCCGCGGCCAACACGGTGATCGACAGGATCGCCGCCAGCATGACCGACGCGATGATCGCGTAGGTGATCGATTTCAGGAAGCCCTGCGGGAACAACAGCAGCGGCACCGACGACGCGACCAGGATCACCGCCGAGAACATGATGGTGCGGCCCGAGGTCATCACCGTGCGACGCACGGCGGCCTCGGTGTCGTAGCCCTCGGCGATCTCCTCCCGGAACCGGCTCACCATGAACAAGCCGTAGTCCACCGCGATGCCCAGGCCCATCAGCGTCACCACCGGCTGGGCGAAGAAGTGCACGGGCATGAACTCGGCGAGCAGGCGCATGATGCCCAGCGCGCCGGCGATGGTCAGGCCGCCGATGATGCCGGGCAGCGCCGCGGCGACGACGCCGCCGAACACGAAGAACAGCACCACGCACACCAGCGGGATCGCCGCGACCTCAGCGCGGCGCTGATCCTCGCCGATGCTGCCGGTCAACTCGCTGGCCAGCGGGTTGAGCCCGGCGAGCTTGATGTCGCCGCCGTTGATGCTCTGCAGGTCCGGTTCGACGGCCTGGTAGTTCTTCAGGATCTCGTCGTCGGTGTCGCCCTTGAGCGGGATGCTGACGAACGTCTTCGACAGATCGCTGGTCTTCATCTGCTGGACGGTTTCGCTGGCCGCGTCGGGCGCTCGCAGCCACCCGACCCAGCTCACCACCTGGTCCGGATGGTCCTTGACGAACGTGTCGAGCTCGCCGACGACGTCGCGCTGCCACTCGGGATTGTCGACCTTCTCGCCGTCGGGCGGGGTCAGGATCGCGACGACGTGGCTGGTGCGGTCGCGCCCGTAGACCTCGTCACCGATGACCGAGGCGTGCACCGACTGGCTGCCCTCGTCGTAGAAGCCGCTCTGCGTGACGTGGTTACCGAGGGAGATCCCGTAGATACCGCCACCGAGGCAGAGCGCAACCATGACGCCGATGACGATGTATCGATACCGGTACACCGTTCGACCCCACCAGGCGAACACGTAAGCTCCTTACTCGGGTTTTCTCAAGTCAACACCGGCCCTGCGCACTTCAGTTGTTCACGCGCGAGGTCAGTAGCGAGGACAGCGGCCGGAACGGCTGCAACCATGCCCCCTGCTCGGGCAGCGAATCGAGGCCGATTCGCGGTAGCGGTTCCCGGAAAACACCAGGAATGTCCTCCAGGTCGACGAACTCCAAGGTATCCGACGCTAGCGCCCAGCTCGCATGTTCGCGAAATCCGAGCACCTGAACCGGAATGCCGTCGCGGGCGATGTCCTCCAAGGGAAGTTTGAAGGCCTGCCCGTCGGCGGAGGCCACCAACACGCTGGCCAGACCCTCGCTGCGGCGCAGCGCGATGTGGTCGAGCATGTCGGAGTCGACGTCGCTGTCTTCGTCGATCTTCGGTTTCGCGAAGACCGCGAACCCCACGTTACGCAACGCTTCGACCCACGGCCGGACGACGTCGGCGCTGCCGGGGGCGATGTTGGTGAACACCGTGGCCTCGGGCTCCAGGGACACGTTCGGGCGCGTCGCCGACAGCTCCGCGGTGTGCGCCAGCAGCCAGCGGCCCAGCGCGTCGAAGCGCGGGCGGTGCGCGGCGGTCGGCCGTCCCCCCAAGATGGAGCCCAGCCCCATGTCGAGGTTCGGTGCGTCCCACACCAGCAGCACCCGGGCCGTCCCGTCGGTCGGCGGCTCGGGCGGCGGGGCTACTTCTTCTCTGTGTTCTTCTCTGTGTCCGAGGTCTTCGGTGACGCTCATGACGTCTTCTCCCACAGCAGTTCGGTGACGGCGCTGCCGACGTGCTGCGCCTTGCCCTCGTACTTGGTGACCGGTCGCTGCACGGAGATCGGCAACGCGTCCGACGGGCTGATCCGGCGCAGCCGGGGCTCGGCGTCGCCGACCTCGGCGATGTGCTCGGCGTAGTCCGCGTGGTCGGTGGCTGCGTGCAGCACGCCACCGGGACGCAGCCGGTCGGCGATCAGCGCTACGGTGCCCGGCTGCAGCAGGCGGCGTTTGTGGTGGCGGGCCTTGGGCCACGGGTCCGGGAAGAACACCCGCACGCCGGTCAGCGAGTCCGGGCCGAACATGTGCTGCAGCACGTCGACGCCGTCGCCGCGGACCAGCCGGATGTTCGTGACGTGCGCGCGGTCGATGGCCGACAGCAGCTGCGCCAGCCCGCGCCGGTAGACCTCCACCGCGACCACGTCGAGATGCGGTTCGGCCTGCGCCATCGCCAGCGTCGAGGTGCCGGTGCCGCAGCCGATCTCCAGGACGATGGGCGCGGACCGGCCGAACCAGGCGTCGGTGTCCAGCCGGGGGGCCGGAACGTCGCCGTCGCGCGCATGCATCCCCAGCTCCGGCCACAGCCGCTCCCAGGTCGCCTGCTGGGCAGCCGACAGAGTGCTGCGCCGGGTGCGGAAGCTGGTGACGCGCGGGAAGCGGTACCGGTCAGCAGGGGTTTCGGGACCCGAAGCCGACGCGTCGGCGACATCGGGTCCGGGTTGATGCATCCGTCCATGGTCGCTCATCAGGGGTCGAGTACCCGCATCGTGGTACAGATTGATACCCAACAGTTGCCTTCGGCCCGGAAGTTGTCCCCAGGCCGGGAAACGGCGTGCTCGCCGTGGGTGCGGCGGGATGCCACCATCGTCGTGGCGGGCTCGATACACGTAGGCCCACCGACAGGGAGGGTCACCCGATTTTCGTCGACGCGTTGAGGCAGATCGCGCAGGACCGCGATCCGCGGCTGATGCCGATCGTGCGGCGGCTGGCGGCGCCGACGCGGGTCGCGGTGCACGGCAGGCCCGGCGTGGGCGTGCGCACGGTCGCCAAGGCGCTCGGCGGCGCGGGTGTGACGGTGGTGTCCGCCGGCGCGGACGTGGATGTGCTGGTGATCGCCGAGGCTCCCAAGCGTGAGGACCTGGCGATGGTCGACGCGTCGCGCCGGCCCGCCGTCGTCGTGCTCAACAAGGCCGACCTGTCCGGATACGGCCCGGGCGGTCCGCTCGCGGCGGCCCACCACCGCGCCGCGCACCACCGGGCGGTGACCGGGCTGCCGACGGTGCCGATGGCGGCGCTGCTGGCCGACGTCGCGCTGGCCGACGACCTGCTCGCCGCGCTGCACACGCTGGTCACCGAGCCGGCGGACCTGTCGTCGACCGACGGGTTCGTCCGGTGCCCGCACCCGGTGCCGAGCGACGTGCGCGCCCGGCTGCTCGACGCGCTGGACCGGTTCGGCATCGCCCACGCGGTGCTGACGCTCTCCAGGGGCGCGACGGCCGCGGACCTGGTGCCGCACCTGCGGCAGCTGAGCAACCTCGACCGGGTCGTCGACAATCTGCACGCGGCGGCCGCGCCGCAGCGCTACGAACGGCTGCGGACCGCGATCGCCGACGTGCACGCCATCGCGGCGCAATCCCGCGACCGGCGACTCGCCGACCTGCTCACCACCGACGACACCGTGCTGGCGGTGATGGGCGCGGCGGTCGACGTGGTGGAGGCCGCCGGGGCCCACGTCGACCGCGGTGACTCTCCGAGCGCCCACCTGCGGCGCGCCACCCACTGGCGGCGCTACGGGCGGGGACCGGTCACCGCGCTGCACCGGGCGTGCGCAGCCGACATCAGCCGCGGCTCCCTGCGGCTGCTGGGCCGCACGCGATGAACACGGTCGCCGACCAGGTCGCGGCCGCCGACGCCGTCGTCGCCGCGGTCGAACCGGGACTGACCCCGCCCGCGGTGCGGGCCCGCGACGTGGTGCTGGTGACAGGGCCGTGGCTGGCGGGCAGCACCAGCCTGGCCGCCGCACTGCGCGACCGGATGTCCGAGACCACCGTCGTCGAGGCCGACGACCTCGCCACCGGCGACGCGCCGCTGGCCGTGGTGTTCGTCGTGTCGGCGGCGACACCGTTGACCGAATCCGACTGCGAGCTGGTCGATCTGGTGAGCCGCCACACCGACCTGGTGGTCGGGGTGGTGTCGAAGATCGACACTTACCGCGGCTGGCGCGAGGTGCTGACCGCCGACCGGGAGGCGTTGAGCGGGTGGTCGGAGCGGTATGCGCACGTGCCGTGGGTGGGCGCCGCGGCCGCACCGGATCTGGGTGAGCCGCGCGTCGACGAACTCGTCGGTCTGCTGCGTCAGCGGCTGGCCGATCCCGAGCTGGTCCGCCGAAACCGGTTGCGGGCGTGGGAAACCCGTATCCAAGAGCTGATCGACCGGTACACCGCCGACGGTGACGGAACAGGCAGGCGGGCGCGGGTGGCGACGCTGCAGCAGAACCGCGACGACATCACCCGCGGGCGGCGGCTGGCGAAATCCGAGCGGACCATCGCGCTGCGCACCCAGGTCCAACAGGCCCGGCTGCAGCTGGGCTACTTCGCGCGCAACCGGTGCACATCGGTGCGCGCCGAGCTGGCCGACGACGCCTCGAAACTGGGCCGACGCCAGCTCGGCGACTTCGAGGCGCAGGTGCGACGCCGGGCGGCCGACGTCGTCACAGAAGTAGAGGAAGGCATCACCGCGCAGGTGGCCGACGTGGCGGCCCAGCTTCAGCTGCCCGCGCCGCGGCCGCCGACCCCGCCGGACGCCCCGGTGATCGACCCGCCGCCGTTGAAGTCGCGGCGGTTGGAGACTCAACTGATGACGGTCCTCGGCGCCGGCTTCGGGCTTGGCGTGGCGCTGATGGTGACGCGGCTGTTCGCCGGTCTGGCACCGGGGCTGACCGTCGCGGGCCTGGCCGTCGGCGCGGTCCTGGGGTTGACGCTGACGGTGTGGGTGGTGGGCATCCGCGGGTTGCTGTACGACCGCGGGGTGCTCGACCGCTGGGTTTCCGACGTCTTCACCGCGCTGAGGTCGACGGTCGAGGAGCGGGTCGCCACCCGGGTGCTGGCCGCCGAGAGCGCGTTCAGCGCCGAATCGGCCGCCCGCGACGAACGCGACGCGCAGGCCGCGCAGGAGCGCATCGCCGAGGTCGACGCCGAACTGCGCCAGCATGCGCTGGAGACCGCCCGCGCCGCGACCGAACGGGACCGCCGGTTGCCGTCGCTGAAACGGGTACTCGAAGCGGTGCGCACCGAGATCTCGGCGTCGGCTTGATCGATAAAACCGCCGAAAAGCCCTTTCTGAATCGTTCCTGTGAGTGATCGGACATACTCCCGATTCACCGCGGGTATCTCACCCGCGTTAACCTCTTGATAAGGAACGCAGCGCCGCCGATTCCTGTCTGGGTGGCGCATACGGAGCCTTGGGTCCTGGCAGCAACAGACACAGGAGATTTTCATGACCGCAGCGACCATCCCCGGTTTGGACACCGCACCGACGAAACACAAGGGTCTGCTCGCCTGGGTTCAAGAGGTCGCCGAGCTGACGCAGCCCGACCGCGTGGTGTTTGCCGACGGCTCTGACGAAGAGAACGCCCGGCTTTGCGAGCAGCTCGTCGCCGCCGGCACGTTCAAGCGCCTCGACGACGAGAAGAAGCCGAATTCCTACCTGGCGCTCTCCGACCCCTCCGACGTGGCCCGAGTCGAGTCACGCACCTACATCTGCACCGAGAACGAGATCGACGCCGGCCCCACCAACAACTGGATGGCCCCCGCCGAGATGCGCGAGACCATGACCGAGCTGTACCGCGGCTCGATGCGCGGACGCACCATGTACGTGGTGCCGTTCTGCATGGGCCCGCTCGGCGCCGAGGACCCCAAGCTGGGCGTCGAGATCACCGACTCGGAGTATGTCGTCGTCTCGATGCGCACCATGACCCGCATGGGCAAGGCCGCGCTGGACAAGATGGGCACCGACGGTTTCTTCGTCAAGGCGCTGCACTCGATCGGCGCGCCGCTGGAGCCGGGCCAGAAGGACGTGCCGTGGCCCTGCAACGACACCAAGTACATCAGCCACTTCCCCGAGACCCGGGAGATCTGGAGCTACGGCTCGGGCTACGGCGGCAACGCGCTGCTGGGCAAGAAGTGCTACTCGCTGCGCATCGCCTCGGCGATGGCCCACGACGAGGGCTGGCTCGCCGAGCACATGCTGATCCTCAAGCTGATCAGCCCGGAGAACAAGTCGTACTTCGTGGCGGCGGCGTTCCCGTCGGCGTGCGGTAAGACCAACCTCGCGATGCTGCAGCCCACGATCCCGGGCTGGCGCGCCGAGACCGTCGGCGACGACATCGCCTGGATGCGGTTCGGCAAGGACGGCCGGCTGTACGCGGTGAACCCCGAGTTCGGCTTCTTCGGCGTCGCGCCGGGCACCAACTGGAAGTCGAACCCGAACGCGATGAAGACCATCGCGGCGGGCAACACCGTGTTCACCAACGTGGCGCTCACCGACGACAACGACGTGTGGTGGGAAGACCTCGAGGGCGACCCGCAGCACCTGGTCGACTGGAAGGGCCGCGACTGGACCCCCGAGTCCGGTGAGAAGGCCGCGCACCCGAACTCGCGCTACTGCACCCCGATGTCGCAGTGCCCGACGCTGGCCCCCGAGTGGGACGACCCGCAGGGCGTGCCGATCTCGGCGATCCTGTTCGGCGCCCGCCGCAAGACCACGGTTCCGCTGGTGACCGAGGCCCGCGACTGGCAGCACGGCGTCTTCCTCGGCGCCACCATGGGTTCCGAGCAGACGGCCGCCGCCGAGGGCAAGGTCGGCACCGTGCGCCGCGACCCGATGGCCATGCTGCCGTTCCTCGGTTACAACGTCGGCGACTACTTCGCCCACTGGATCAAGTTGGGCAAGGACAACGACGAATCCAAGATGCCGAAGATCTTCTTCGTCAACTGGTTCCGCCGTGGCGACGACGGCCGCTTCCTGTGGCCGGGCTTCGGTGAGAACAGCCGCGTGATGAAGTGGGTCATCGACCGCATCGAGCACCGGGCCAACGGCAAGAGCACCCCGATCGGCACCGTCCCGACCGCCGAGGATCTCGACCTCACCGGCCTCGACGTCGACCCCTCTGACGTGGACGCCGCGCTGGCGGTCAACGTCGACGAGTGGCGCCAAGAGCTGCCGCAGATCGAGGAGTGGTTCGAGTTCGTCGGCGAGAAGTTGCCGACCGGCATCAAGGACGAGTTCGACGCCCTGAAGCACCGCCTCGAAGCGGAGTAAGTCGTTCTCTGCGCGAGCAGACGCAAAGTGCCCCATTCCCACGCGGAATTGGGGCATTTTGCGTCTGGTGGTCGGGGCTGGCGGGCCCCTCTTGACACCTGTCAATTCCGGACGTCGTAAAGTCGGTCCATGCAGATCCGCGAACATGCCGTGGCCACGCCCGACAAGCCCGCCATCATCATGCATCCGAGCGGCACCGTGGTGACGTTCGCCGATCTCGAGGCGCGGGCAAACCGACTGGCCCACCACTTCCGCCAGCACGGACTGGTCGAGGGCGACACCGTTGCGATCCTGATGGAGAACAACGAGCACATTCACGCCGTGATGTGGGCGGCGCGGCGCAGCGGTCTGTACTACGTGCCGATCAATACGCACCTGACGTCCGCCGAAGCGGCCTACATCATCGACAACAGCAACGCCAAGGGCATCATCGGATCGGCGGCGCTGCGCAAGACGCTCGAGGGCCTGGGCGCCGAGCTGCCCAACGGCCTGCCCGAGTTGCTCGTCATCGCCGATGACGAATTGGACGGCTGGCAGCGCTACCCCGAATGCGTTGCCGGACACCCCGACACCCCGATCGACGACGAGATCGAGGGCGATCTGCTGCAGTACTCGTCGGGCACCACGGGCCGGCCCAAGGGCATCAAACGCGAACTGCCGCACCTGTCCCCGGCTGAGGCCCCGGGGCTGATGACCATGCTCGTCGCGGTGTGGATGCAGCCCGACTCGGTGTATCTGAGCCCGGCTCCGCTGTACCACACGGCGCCGTCGGTCTGGTCGATGACGGTGCAGGCCGCGGGCTACACGACGGTCGTGTTGGAGAAGTTCGACGCCGAAGGCGCGCTGGACGCCATCCAGCGCTACGGCGTCACGCACGGGCAGTTCGTGCCGGTGATGTTCACCCGCATGTTGAAACTGCCGGAGTCCGTGCGTAGTTCGTACGACGTGTCGAGCCTGAAGCGGGTGATCCACGCCGCCGCGCCGTGTCCGGTCGAGATCAAGAAGCAGATGATCGACTGGTGGGGCCCGATCATCGACGAGTACTACGCCTCCTCGGAGGCGCATGGTTCGACGCTGATCAGCGCCGAGGAGTGGCTCGCCCATCCGGGTTCAGTCGGCAGGCCGATGACCGGCAGCCTGCACATCTGCGACGAAGAGGGCAACGAACTGCCGCCGGGCGAACCGGGTGAGATCTACTTCGAAGGCGGCCACGCGTTCGAGTACCTCAACGACCCGGAGAAGACGGCCAAGGCGCAGAACAAGCACGGCTGGATGACCGTCGGCGACATCGGCTACGTCGACGAGGAGGGCTACCTCTACCTGACCGACCGCAGGCACCACATGATTATTTCCGGCGGTGTGAACATCTATCCGCAGGAAGCCGAGAACATGCTGGTGACCCATCCGAAGGTGTTGGATGCGGCGGTGTTCGGGGTGCCCGACGACGAGATGGGCCAGCGGGTTCACGGTGTCGTCCAGACCGTCGACCCCGCCGACGCCGCCCCTGAATTCGCCGACGAGTTGATCGGCTGGCTGCGGGATCGGCTGGCGCACTACAAGTGTCCGCGGTCGATCACGTTCGAGGCGCAGCTGCCGCGCACCTTCACCGGCAAGCTGTACAAGCAGGAGCTGATCAAGAAGTACTCGTGACCGCGATCGAGTTGCCCGGCGGGGTCGTCGTCGCGATCGAAACACCCTCCGACGACGCCACCTTCACGCTGACCGAGCACGACACCGACGACCGTCGAGCGGTCACTGTCGCGTCGGTCTCCGCGGCGATCGACGAGCTGCGTGAGCGCTGCGACCGCTGGCCGCAGGCCGCGGGAATCTGTGACGACGTGCTGCGCGCCTTCGACCCCGATGCGCCGGCGTTCACCGGGGTGATCACCGAGTCGCTGGCGTACTCGACACTGCAGTCCGGCCAGGAGTTCGCCCGCTGGCTCTCCGAACGCGGCCCCGCGCAGGCGCCCGCATCGCCGGATCCCGTTGTGGCCGAACGCGTCGACGACACCCTGTTCGTCAAGTTCAACCGGCCGCAGCGGCACAATGCGTTCTCCACCGATGCGCGCGCCGCGCTGCTCGAGGCGCTTGAGGTGGCGCGGGTCGACCCGTCGGTCACCGCGGTCGTGCTGTCAGGCAACGGACCGTCGTTCTGCAGCGGCGGTGACCTCGCGGAATTCGGCAGTTTCACCGACCCGGCCACCGCTCACTTCGCCAGGACGCGGTACAGCCCGGCGCTGGTGTTGGCGGAACTGACTGCGCGACTGGGCAATCGATGCCGTGCGCAGGTGCACGGTCAGGTGTTGGGCAGCGGTCTGGAGATGGCGGCGTTCTGCGGTCGGGTCGAGTCCACCGCCGACGCGGTGTTCGGGCTGCCCGAACTGAGCCTCGGGCTGATCCCGGGGGCGGGCGGGACCGTCAGCATCACCCGGCGGATCGGCCGCTGGCGCACCGCTTATCTCGTGCTGTCGGGCCGGACGATCGACCCGCCGACCGCGCTGCGCTGGGGATTGATCGACGCCATCGCGTGATTTCGGTGTAGTGGGTTGCGCTCACCGCCACCAACTACACCCAAATCGCCCGCGGTCGGCTAGCCCGAGCGGCGCAGCGTGACCCGGTACGTGTACTGCTCGGGCAGGAAATGGCTCACCGACAACTCGACCGGTCGGCCGTCGGCGTCCGAGTACAACCGGTCCACCCGAAGCATCGGATGCCCCGCCTCGCAGCGCACCGCATCCGCCACCGCCGCGTCGGCCGCGGCCACCGTGATCGATTGCGCCGCTTGCACTATCGGAACGCCGAGATGCGGTTCGAGCAGGCCGATCACGGTCTGCGTGCCGACTGCACCGGTCGCCAACTCCGCCGAACCCGCTACCGAAGCGGCCACCGCCGGCGGCAGATGCACCGTCGTCGCCACGAACGGCACCCCGGCGTGCAGGCGCCGGAACGCCACCGTGAACACCACGTCGTCGTCGAGACGCAATCGACTCGCGACATCGACATCGACACGCCTGCGCAGCCCGCTGAGCACCTCCATCGACGTGTCGTCGGACAGGCTCATCAAGTCCTCGATCGACCCGAGTTGACGCAGGTACCGCCCGCCGGCGTCGCTGGCGTACGTGCCGCGCCCCGGCACCCGGTACACCACGCCCTCGGCCACCAGGTCCTGAAACGCCCGGCGCACCGTCTGCCGCGACAAGCCGTGCGCCGCAACGAGTTCAGATTCCGTCGGCAGCCGCGTCCCGTCGCGGTAGCGGCCCTCGGCGATCTCGTCGCGGAGCTGGTCCCGCAGCGTCTGGTACGCGGGCGCGGGCTTCATCGTCAGATGCCGCCCCGCGCCATCAGTTGCGAGGCGATCACATTGCGCTGAATCTCGTTGGTGCCCTCGCCGACGATCATCAGCGGCGCGTCGCGGAAGTACCGCTCGACGTCGTACTCGGTGGAATAGCCGTAACCGCCGTGGATCCGGACGGCGTTGAGCGCGATCTCCATCGCGACCTCGGAGGCGAACAGCTTCGCCATCCCGGCCTCCATGTCGCAGCGTTCGCCGCTGTCGTACCGCTCGGCGGCGTAGCGGGTCAGCTGTCGCGCCGCGGTCAGCTTGGTCGCCATGTCGGCCAGGTAGTTGCCGACGGACTGGTGCTTCCAGATCGGCTGCCCGAAGCTCTCCCGCTCCTGGGCATACCGCAGCGCGTCCTCCAGCGCGGCGGTCGCGACGCCCAACGCCCGCGACGCCACCTGGATGCGCCCGGTCTCAAGGCCTTTCATCATCTGCCCGAAGCCCTTGCCCGGTTCGCCGCCGAGGATCGCCGACGCGGGCACCCGGCAGTCCTCGAAGACCAGCTCGCAGGACTCGACGCCCTTGTAACCGAGCTTGGGCAGGTCCCGCGACACCGACAGCCCGGTCGTGCCCTGCTCGACGAGTACCACCGAGATGCCTTTGTGCCGCGGGGTCGCCGCCGGGTCGGTCTTGCACAGCAGCGCGATCAGCCCGGACCGACGCGCGTTGGAGATCCACGTCTTCGACCCGTTGATGGTCAGCCCGTCGCCCTCGGACGGCAGCGCGACCGTCGACATGTTCTGCAGGTCCGAACCCCCACCCGGCTCGGTGAGCGCCATCGTCGCGCGCACCTCGCCGGTCGCCATGTCCGGCAGGTACCGGCGCTTCTGGTCCTCGGTGCCGAACAGCGTGAGCAGTTTGGCGACGACGGTGTGCCCGCCCATCGCGCCGGCCAGGCTCATCCACCCGCGCGACAACTCCTGGGTGACCTCGACGTAGCACGGCATCGACACCGGCGAACCGCCGTACTCCTCGGGGATCGCCAGCCCGTAGATGCCGATCTGCTTCATCTGCTCGATCCACGCCTCGGGGTACTCGTTGGCGTGCTCGACGTCGCGCACCCGGGGCTTGACCTCGCGGTCGATGAAGGCGCGCACGGTCGCGACCAGCAGGATCTCTTCTTCGCTGAGTGTGCTCATATGTACGGCCATATTGACACTTTGTCCGGCCGAATGCCAGAGTGGGCACCCGTGAGCGGCCCCTATTTCGACGACCTCGAGGTCGGGCAGGTCTTCGACACCGCACCCTCGATGACGCTGACCGACGGTGCCGCCGCCGTGCACCAGTCGATTCTTGGCGACCGGCTGCGCCTGGCCCTGGACGCCGAACTCGCGATGGCGGTCACCGGCGCGCCCGGGCCGCTCGCCCATCCGGCGCTGGTGTGCGACGTGGCGATCGGCCAGACCACGCTGGTGACCCAGCGGGTCAAGGCCAACCTGTTCTACCGCGGCCTGACGTTTCACCGGTTCCCCGTCATCGGCGACACCATGTTCACCCGCACCGAAGTCGTTGGCCTGAAACAGAATTCGACCAAGCCCGGCCGGGCGCCGACCGGCCTGGCTGCGCTGCGGATGACCACGGTCGACCAGGTCGGGCGCATGGTGCTCGACTTCTACCGCTGCGCGATGCTGCCGTTGAGCGAGGGCGCGGGCGAGACCGGCCACGCCGACGACCTGTCGGTCATCGGCACCGAGGACCTGCCCGCCCCCGTCCCGACCGCGGACTGGGACGCCGAGGCCTACCGCACGCGCGTCGCGGGTGACCATTTCGATGCGGGCCTGGCGGGCACGGTGCTGCACAGCACCGGCGACGTCGTCAGCAGCGCGCCCGAGTTGGCCCGGCTGTCGTTGAACATCGCTGCGACACACCATGATCGACGGGTCAGCGGGCAGCGCCTGGTGTACGGCGGGCACACCATCGGGCTGGCGCTGGCCCAGGCCAGCCGGCTGCTGCCGAACCTGGTGACGGTGCTGGGCTGGCAGTCCTGCGACCACACCGGGCCGGTCCACGAGGGCGACACGCTGCACAGCGAGTTGCACGTCGAGCGGGCGGTCCCGCTGCCGGACGGTCGCGGCGGCGTGCTGACGCTGCGGTCGGTGGTGTACGCGGTCGGGGAGCCCGACCGCGAAGTGCTCGACTGGCGATTCACCGCACTGCAGTTCTGAGACCCCACACGCCCTTTGCTCGATCCGGAAAGCACAATGGGGGTGTGACGTCGTTGGCCGTCCCCGCCGCCGTGCTCGACCGGGCGCGGCGGGTGGCCGGTTCGTACGAGACCTTCACCGGCGTGCCCGTCGACGCCGCCGAGCTGATCGGCGGTCGGGCCGCGCTGCTGGACATCGCGCCGCGGGGCCGGGTGTCTGCCGGTGGGGCGAGCCGCCTGATGCGATGCCGGGACGGCTGGTGCGCGCTCACGTTGTCCAGGCCCGACGACGTCGCGGCGGTACCGGCACTGGTCGGTGCCGACGCCGTCGACGATCCGTGGGACGCCGTGCACCGGTGGGTCGCAGGCAGCGACGCCGCCGACGTCACCGAACAGGCCCGGTTGCTCGGACTGCCGGTGGCCGCGCTGGCCGAGACGCCTGCCGAGGCGCCGCGGGTCTACCCCTTCGGCGCCGCCACCACGACACGCGGTCCGTCGGGTCTGCTGGTCGCCGACCTGTCGGCGATGTGGGCCGGACCGCTGTGCGGGCAGCTGCTGGCGCGGGCCGGCGCCACCGTCGTCAAGGTCGAAAGCGCCGCCCGGCCCGACGGCGCCCGCAGCGGCCCGGCACCGTTCTTCGCGTGGATGAACGCCAAAAAGCTCTCCTACCGAGTCGATTTCGACGAGCCCGACGGCCTGCGCGCACTACTCGACGTCGCCGATGTGGTGATCGAGTCGTCGCGCCCCGCCGCGCTGGCACGACGCAGCCTGTCGCCCACGGACGTGTCGCCGCGCGACGGCCGGGTCTGGCTGCGGATCACCGGCCACGGCACCGACGACGAGCGCGGCAACTGGGTCGCATTCGGTGACGACGCGGCGGTGTCCGGCGGACTGGTCGGCGCCGACGAGCACGGCCCGGTGTTCCGCGGTGACGCGATCGCCGACCCGTTGACCGGCCTGGAAGCTGCGCTGGCGGTCGCGCAGTCGCTGCGCAGCGGCGGCGGCGAGCTGATCGAGATGTCCATGGCCGCCGTGGCCGCCACCTACGCCGCGCTCCCGCAGGACGGCGAGATCGACTGCGCGACAACGCCTCGGATCACCGGTGATGCGCCCGCACTGGGCGCCGACAATCCCGACGTCGACGAACTGATCCGCCGACGGTTCGCCGCGTGCTGATCCAGCGGGCGACGCTGCTCGACGGCGCCGGTGTCGACATCCGCGTCGAGGACCAGATCATTGCCGTCGCAACGCAGTTGGACCCGCTGCCCGGCGAGGACGTGCTGGATGCCGCGGGCCGGACCGTGCTGCCCGGCCTGCACGACCACCACGTCCACCTGCGCTCGGCGGCCGCAGCGCTGCGGTCGGTCCACGTCGGCCCGGACCAGGTTCACGGCCGGGCCGACCTCAAGCGGATACTCGCCGAGGCGCCGACCGACGACGACGGCTGGGTCCGCGCGGTCGGCTACCACGAGGCGGCCGCCGGCGCGCTCGACCGCCACGTGCTCGACGAGGTGTCCCCGTCGGCGCCGGTGCGGGTGCAGCACCGCAGCGGTGTGCTGTGGACGCTCAACACCGCGGGCCTCGAGCGCGTCGGGCTGGCCGACCACCCCGACGGTCGCCTCCGCAGCGCCGACGACGACTGGTCGAACACCCTGTCGCGCAACGACTCCGGGCTGTCCGAGATCAGCGCGCGACTGTGCGCATTCGGTGTCACCGGCGTCACCGACGCCACACCCGACCTGGACGCCGCAGGAACCACCGGCCTGCGCGAGGCACACGATCTGCGCCAGCGCGTGCACGTCCTGGCACCCGGGAAGCGGATCCTGCACGACACCGACCTCGACCTCGACGCGCTGACGGCATGGATCGCGGCCCGCCACGCCCAAGGTGTGCCGGTCGCCCTGCACTGCGTGACCGCCGCCCAACTCGTCGTCACGCTGTCCGCCCTGCAGAACACCGGGCGGCACCCGGGGGACCGGATCGAGCACGCCGCCGTCGTGCCCGACGACAGCGTCGCCGCGCTCGCGGACAGCCGCGTGACGGTGGTGACCCAGCCCAACTTCGTCGCCGAGCGCGGCGACCAGTATTTCGACGACGTGCCCGCCGCCGAACACCACGAGCTGTGGCGGGTGGCCTCGCTGGTCCGGGCGGGCGTGCCGGTCGCGTTGTCGACGGACAGCCCGTTCGGCGACGGTGACCCGTGGCGGGCGATGCGGGCGGCCGTGCACCGCACCAGCGCAAACGGTCATCTGCTCGGCGCCGACGAACGCGTCGCACCCCTCGCAGCACTCGAGATGTTTTTCGGCAGCGCCGACCATCCGGCTCAGGCCCGTCGCGTCCGGTCCGGTGAACCGGGCGACCTCGTCGTGCTCGCGGGCCCGCCCGCCGAGGTCCTCGACGTCCTGGACTCGAGCATGGTCGACACCACGATCGTGGCCGGCCGCATGGTCTACCAGCGCGAGTGACCTAGGTGGCGGTCGGCGTCAGCGCCCGCTGCAGCATCGTGCACTGGCTTTCGAAGAACTGCCGGGACACCGACGCTTTCGGCGCCACGCCGTCGAACCCGTGGAACGCCCCCTCGACTACCTCGACGTCACACGGCACACCGGCGGCCTTCAGCCGTTCGGCGTAGGCGAGGTCCTCGTCGTGGAAGAGGTCGAACGTGCCGACGCCGACCCACGCGGGCGGCAGCCCGGCCAGGTCCTGGCGCCGGGCGGGCACCGCGATCTCGGGGTCGGCGTCGCCGAGGTAGGCCGACCAGCCGAACTTGTTGCTGGTCTTGTTCCACAGTCGCAGACCGGGTTTGTCGAGTTCGGCGCGGTCGACCGTGCGGTCGTCGAGCATCGGATAGACGAGAAGCTGCGCGGCCAGTGGGACCTCGCCGCGGTCGCGCGCCAGCAGTGCCAATGCCGCGGCCAGCCCGCCGCCGGCGCTCGCGCCGCCGATCGCGACCCGCGCCGGGTCCACCGACGGCAGCGCAGCCAGCCACCGCAGCGCCGCGTAGCAGTCGTCCAGCGGCGTCGGATAGGAGTGTTCGGGCGCCAGTCGGTAGTCCACCGACGCGACGGTGGCCCCGAGACGACGCGCGTAGCGGCGGCACAGTTCGTCGTCCTGACCGGCGTGGCCGATCACGTACCCGCCGCCGTGGATCCACAGCAGCGCCGGACTCGGGCCGGTCACCCCTTCGGGGCGGAACAGCCGAATCCCGACGCCGGACGGCAGCGTCAGGCCCTCGACGTCGCGCGGCACCTTGCGCCACATCCGGCGGGTGACCATGCGGATCACGGGCAGGGTCACCGGCGTGATGATCTGTTTGGGGACGAGGCGGGCGCTGCGGCGCAGATCGGGATGAAATTCAGGAGAAGGCACCCGCTCAGTATTGCGTCCAGTGGTGACGCGAAGGAGACAAAGTCTGGGTAACCCTCGCCGGGAAAGTTTGCTCACTGTCATGATGTGGCGGTGGGGGTCGTTAGCAGAGCGCACGAGATGCAGTCGATCTCCGAGATCGTCGCGGTGGCCGCGCAGCGGCCGGCGGGTCTGCTGCTCGAGGGTGAGGCGGGCATCGGCAAGACCACGTTGTGGCTGGCCGCGCTGCAGCAGGCCCGCGACAACGGGTTCACCGTGCTGTCCGCGCGGGCGTGGGAAGCGGAGTCCAAACTCGCCTACGGCACCGTCGCCGATCTGCTCGCCGACATCGACCCCGACGCGTTGGCCACGTTGCCGAATGTGCAGCGCGTCGCCGTGAACCGGGTGCTGCTGCGCGACGACGCCGGCGGTCCCGAGACCGATCAGCACGTCGTGGCGGCCGCCATGCTGTCGGTCATCGAGGCGATGGCCACCGACAACCCCGTCGTGCTCGGTGTCGACGACCTGCAGTGGCTCGACGCCTGTAGCCGCGACGTGCTGGCGTTCGTGGCCCGGCGGCTGCGCGGACGCGTCGGCGTCGTCGTCACCGAACGCACCGAACCGGACCGGGGCGGCACCGCGTCCTGGCTGCACCTGGCGCGACCCGATGCGCTCACCCGGGTCCGGGTGAGCCCGTTGAGCCTCGGCGGCCTGCACGAGCTGATCAGCAGCCGGCTCGGCCGGTCGCTCCCGCGGCCGACGATCGTGCGAATCGCCGACGTCTCCGGCGGCAATCCGTTCTACGCGCTGGAGATGGCGCGCGCGATCGACACCGAACCCGAACTCCCGCACACGTTGGCCGAGCTGGTGCAGCGCCGGGTCGCAGATCTCGACGACGACGCCAGCGACGCCCTGCTCGCCGCGGCCGCGGTCGCGGACCCGACGGTCGAGCTGCTGGCCCGCGCCACCGGGAACGACGCCGACCGGATGACCGAGCTGCTCGAGGAAGTCGAGAGCCGCGGCATCATCGAGATCACCGGCAACCGGGTGCATTTCACTCACCAGCTGCTGGCCCGCGGTGTCTACGTGGGTGCGTCGGCGCCGCGCCGCCGACGCATGCACCGCGCGCTGGCCGACGCGGTGGTGCAACCCGAACTCAAGGCCCGTCACCTGGCGCTGGCGTCGTCGCGCTCCGATCCGGAGATCCTGCGCTCGCTCGACGACGCCGCCGAGGGGGCCCGCGCCCGCGGCGCGCCGAGCGCCGCCGCCGAACTGCTGGACCTGGCCATCCGGCTCGGCGGGGACACGCCGTCGCGCCGAATCCGTTCGGCGAGCCACCATTTCCGCGCGGGCGACCACGACAAGGCGCACGATGTGCTGGCCCCGGCGCTCGAGGTGGTGCGGCCCGGGATGCTGCGCGCGATCGCACTGAACCTGCTCGCCGGGATCTGCATCTACCGGCGCAGCTTCGCCGAGGCCGCCACGGTGCTGACCGAGGCGTTGCAGCACTGCGACGACAATCCGCCGGTGCTCGCGCAGACCCTGCTGATGCTGTCGTTCGCCCAGGCGAACCAGGGCGACTACGACGACGCGCTGGCCAACGCGCGGGAGGCCGTCAAGCACGCCGAGGTGCTGGGGATCGACGTGCTCACCAGCCAGGCGATCGCCGACCTGGAAGTGCTGAAGGCGTTGTGCGGCTTCGGTTTCGACGAAGGCAGCCTCAACCGTGCGATCGCGCTGGAGAACCCCGACGTCGACGTGCCGATCCCGTTCCGCGCGCACTCGACCGCGGCGCAGGTGCTCGCGTGGGCGGGCCGCCTCGACGAGGCGCGCGAACACATGGAGGTGCTGCACAAGCGCTGCGTCGACCGCGGTGCCGACGGGGACATGCTGTTCGTCTCGGTGTGGAGCACGCTGATCCACGTGTGGCGTGGCGACTACTCCGCGGCGACGCGGGTCGCCGACGACGCGATCGAACACGCCGAGCAGATCGGGGGCGACCACCCGCTGGTGATCGCGTTGACTGTGCGCGGTCTGGCGGCGGCCTACACGGGACGCATCGAGGCGGCGCGCGCCGACGCGACCGCGGCGATCGAGGCCGCGGAACGGTTCGGCGCCCCGCTGCTGGCCGAATGGCCCATCATGACACTGGGTTTCGCGAGCGTCTCGGTCGGTGACTACGAGCAGGCACTGCGCGATCTGGAGCCGTTGCTGGCGGGGTTCGACCAGATCAGCTGCACCGAGATCATCAAGGCCGGGTTCGTGCCCGACGCGGTCGAGGCGATGGTCGCGCTGGGCCGCTCCGGCGAGGCCGAACCGATGGTCGCCGCATTGGAGCGCAACGGCCGCCGGCTCGACCGGTCCTGGATGCTGGCGATGGCCGCGCGGTGCCGGGCGCTGATGTTCGCCGCCGCGGGCGACGTCGCCGCCGCCGAGGAGGCCGCCGCGCAGGCGATGGTCGAACACGACCGGCTCGCGATGCCGTTCGAGCGGGCCCGCACCCAACTCGTGCTCGGCCAACTGCAGCGCCGGAAGCGACAGAAGCAGAGCGCCACCGACACACTGACCGATGCGCAGCGGACCTTCGAGCGACTCGGCAGCCCGCTGTGGGCGGACCGCGCGCGTGCCGAACTGAAGCGCACCAACGTCGCAGCCGGGCGGTCGGCCGAACTCACGCCCTCCGAACAGCGCGTCGCCGAGTTGGCCGCCTCGGGGATGACCAACCGGGACATCGCCGCCTCGCTGTTCATCAGTGCAAAGACGGTCGAGGCCAACATGACTCAGATCTACCGCAAGCTGGGAATCCGGTCGCGCGCCGAACTGGGCAGGCGGATGGGCCCGCGGGGCTAGCCGGCGGCGGATTTTCCCCCTATTGTTTATACAAGCGACGCTTGTAGAAACTCGGGGAGTGAGGCCATGCGAGTCATCGTCGACCGCGATCGGTGCGAAGGCAATGCGATATGCGTGAAGTACGCACCGGCGGTATTCGAACTCGATGAGGACGACTATGCGGTGGTGACGTCCGACCCCATCCCACCCGGCGAGGAGGAGCGCAGCGAGAAGGCCGTCGCCGAGTGCCCACGCGCGGCGCTGTCCCGAGCCGATTAGGCCATCCGGAGATGGGGCGACGCGATGACGTGCTGGCGGCGCTGCGCACCGCGGGTGCGCCGCTGAGCATCGGCGACATCGCCGAGCGGTTGTCGATCCACCCGAACACCGCGCGCTTTCATCTGGACGCGCTGGTGAAGCGCGGCCGGGCGGAGACCGTCCCCCCTGAGCGCGCGAAGCCGGGCCGGCCGCCGATGATGTTCCGGGCGACCGCGACGATGGACCCCGACGGGCCGCGCGACTATCGCGTTTTGGCCGGTGTCCTTGCCGACGCCCTGAGCCGGCAGCGTGACCCCCGCGGACGAGCCGTCGCCGCCGGTCGCGCGTGGGCAGTCGCCGAGGGGATGCGCCTGTCCGGACCCGGCCGCGCCGTCGACCGGCTCACCGAGTTCCTCGACGAACTCGGATTTGATCCTGAATATCGCCCGCGGACAGGAACACTCGGCGACATCGCGCTGAAGAACTGTCCGTTTCTCGAGCTCGCTGTCAGCCACCGCGATGTCGTCTGTCCCGTTCATCTCGGGATCATGCAGGGCGCGTTGGCTGTCTGGGAGGCGCCGCTCACCGTGGACACGCTGATTCCGTTCGCCGAACCCGGTATGTGCGTCGCGACGCTGGCACCGAAGGAGGAGTCATGATGGGCACGGCACACGCGACCGCCGTCGCGGTCGTCTTCGTCTGGCTGGGCATGGTGCTGGCCATCTCGTTCCTCGAGGCGCCGCTGAAGTTCCGGGCGCCCGGGGTGACGCTGCAGGTCGGTCTGGGCATCGGTCGCCTGGTGTTCCGCGCGCTCAACACCGTCGAGGTGGTGCTGGCGGCAATCCTGCTGGCCGCCTTCGCATTCGACCCGCCGCGAACGACCGCGATGGTGGCGGTCGGGGTGGCCGTCGTCATGCTCGCCGGGCAGCTGGCGATCCGGCCCGCGCTCAACCGGCGCTCGGACGCGGTGCTGGCGGCTCCGGACGGCACCGATCCGGGCGGCCGGTCGCGGGCGCACTACGGTTACGTCGCGCTTGAGCTGGTGAAGGTGCCCGCCCTGCTCGTCGGCGGCATCGCGCTGCTGGCGTGACTACTTGAGCAGCGGATCACGCGGCAGTCCCAGGATCCGCTCGGCGATGGTGTTGCGGGTGATCTCCGAGGTGCCGCCCGCGATGGTCATCGCCCGGTTGCCGAGATAGGCCTGCGTCAGCGTCGGGGTCTGCCCCACGACGGCCGCCGAACCGGCCAATTCCATTGCCAGCTCGGTCATCCGCTGGCCGGCCTCGGCGACCAGCAGCTTGGTGACGTTGCCCTCGGGTCCCGGTTCGGACCCGGCGATCGCGCGGGTGACGCGCCGCAGGTTCAGCAGCCGCAACGTGTGCGCCTCGGCGAGCACCTCGCCGGCGCGGCGCACGTAGTATGCCCGGGTTTCGGCAGGCGCGCCGTCGAGCAGCTTGACCAGATCGCCCCCGGTGAAACCCGACGTGCCACCCGAACCGCCGCCGATCGAGATGCGCTCGTTGCCGAGCGTCGCGCGGGCGACCAGCCAGCCCTTGTTCACATCGCCGACGACATCGGCGTCGGGCACGAAGACATCGTCGAAGAACACCTCGTTGAAGTGCGCGTGGCCGGTCAACCCGCGCAGCGGATTCACCGTCACGCCAGGGGCGTTCATGTCGATCGCCATCATCGTCACACCGGCGTGCTTGGGTGCGTCGGGATCGGTGCGCACCGTCGCCAGGCCCCACTGGCACATGTGCGCCAGGCTGGTCCACACCTTCTGGCCGGTCACCCGCCAGCCGCCGTCGACCTTCTTCGCCGACGTCCGCACCGCGGCGGCGTCCGAACCCGCGCCCGGTTCGGAGAACAACTGGCACCACATCACCTCACCGCGCAGCACCGGTTCGACCCAGCGCTCGCGCTGATCGTCGGTGCCGGCCTGCGCGATGGTCAGCGTCACCCACCCCGTGATGCCCATGTCCGGGCGCTCGATGTCGGCGAATTCCTCCTCGATCACCAGTTGTTCGAGCACCTCCGCCGCGCGGCCCCACGGCTTCGGCCAGTGCGGCACCAGATAGCCGGAGTCCACGAGGAAGTCGCGCTGCTGGTCGGCCGGCAGTGACCGCAGCGTGGTGACGGCCTCGCGCGCCTGCTCGCGGAACTGCTCGGCCTCCGGCGGCAGCGTGAACGACGCACCGTGCGCCTGCCCGCTGCGCTGGCCCTCCACCACGTCGAGCAGCGGGTCACCGGCCTCGGCCATCAGCGCAGCCAGGGTGCGGGCCCGGCGCAGGTAGAGGTGCGCGTCGTGCTCCCAGGTGAAGCCGATGCCGCCGTGCAGCTGAATGTTGTTCTGCGCGTTGAAGATCTGCGTCCGGATTGCGTGGGACGCGGCCACGGCCGCGGCGAACCACGCGCTGTCGAGGTCGTCGGCGCGGGCGGCGTCCCAGGCCGCCGCGGTGGTCTCCTCGGCGTTGACGAGCATGTTGGCGGCGTGGTGCTTGACCGCCTGGAAGGTGCCGATCGTGCGGCCGAACTGCTCGCGGACCTTCGCGTAGTCGACGGCCATCTCCAACGTCGCCCAGCTGACGCCGACCGCCTCGGCGGCCGCCAGGATGCGAAACACCGTGCGCGCCTTGCGCGCTGCCCCGCGCAGCACTCGACCCTCGGGTACCGCGACGCCGCGCAGCGCGACCGACCCGAGGCTGCGGGTGGTGTCCATCGACTCGAGGGCCGTGACCGTCACCCCGTCCGCCGCCGCGTCGATCACCGCGACGTCCTCCCCGGCCGCGACGACCAGCAGGCCGGCATCCGGGGCGCCCAGCACGGCTGGACTCTCGCCGGTCACGGTCAGGTCCGAACCGATCGTGATGCTGCCCGACACCGCCAGCGCGCCGACCGTCGAACCGTCCGCCAGGCCCGGAAGCAGTTCGGCGCGAAGCGAATCCGACCCACACCGGTCGATGACGACGGCCGCGGCGACGCTCGGCAGGAAGGGACCCGGGCACAGCTCATGCCCCTGCGCCTCGAGCACCACCGCGAGCTCGGCCAGGCCGAAGCCCGAACCGCCGTGCTCCTCGGCGAGCGCCAGACCCGTCCAGCCCAGGTCGGCCGCGGCCGCCCAGATCTTCTCGGGATGCGAGGACCCGTCCTCCAGCGTGGCGCGCGCCGCCGCCCGGCTGTCGACGCGGTTGAGCTGGCCGAACACGGCGTCGGCGAGGTCGATGTGCTCTTCGGTGATGGCAAGCGCTGACTTACTCACGACGGCAGCCTAACCGCGGCGCAAAAGTCGAGGGTAGACACTTCGGCGAATGTTGTCTTCTGCGCGCGAACCTTGGGGGTACAGTCGCGCCATGACGGTGCGACCGGATGTCCGGTATCCCGGCCCGACGTGGCTGACCCGCGCGCGATGGTTGCTGAACGCAGGGCCATCCGACTACATGCTGGCGATGAGCGTGGCGTCGGCTTCGCTACCGGTGGTCGGCAAGCACCTCGAACCGCTGGGCGTCGTGACCGCGATGGGGGTTTGGGGGTACCGCCATCTGCCCGACTTCCTGGCCGCGACAGCGAAGTCCCTGCTCAATCCCGAAGACGCCGAACTCAAAGAGTGCGAGCGCAACAGCACCAGCGCGATCACCGAGGCCGCGCTGCGGGGCGTCGTCAACGCGAACGACCTCACGGGCGACTGGCCGGAGCCGGAGTCGGTGCCGCCGCTGTGGAAGCTGCGCGAACACCGCCGCAACGTGTACCGCACGTCGGTGCAGTACGGACCGCGGTCGTCGCAGCTGCTCGACGTGTGGCGGCCCAGGGAACTGCCCGCCGAGCCCGCGCCGGTGATGATCTTCGTGCCGGGCGGGGCGTGGGTGCACGGCAGCCGGATTCTGCAGGGCTACGCACTGATGTCGCACCTGGCCGAGATGGGCTGGGTGTGCCTGTCGATCGACTACCGGGTGGCGCCGCATCACCGGTGGCCGGCCCACCTCACCGACGTCAAGACCGCGATCGCGTGGGCCCGCGCCAACGTCGACAAGTTCGGCGGCGACCGCGGCTTCGTGACCGTCGCTGGCACCTCGGCGGGCGGGCACCTGGCGGCGCTGGCCGGTCTGACCATCAACGACCCCGAGCTGCAGTCCGAGCTGCCGGAGGGTTCGGACACCTCGGTGGACGCCGTCGTGGGCATCTACGGCCGCTACGACTGGGAGGACCGCTCCACCGTCGAGCGGGCGCGCTTCATGGACTTCCTCGAGCGCATCGTCGTGGGCCGCAAGCAGGACACGCACCCCGAAGTGTTCCGCGCCGCGTCCCCGATCGCCCGGGTGCACCGCGACGCGCCCCCGTTCCTCGTCATCCACGGCACCGGGGACAGTGTGATCCCGGTGGCGCAGGCCCGTTCGTTCGTCGAGCGGCTGCGCGCGGTGTCGCGGTCGGTGGTCAGCTACATCGAACTGCCGGGCGCCGGACACGCGTTCGACATGACCGACGGCGCCAGGACCGGGTCGACGGCGAAGGGGATCGGGCTGTTCCTCAACCAGATCCACCGAAATCGAACGCTGGTGGGCGCCAAAGAGGTTATATAGGCACTCCGGAAGAGGGGTGCGTGGTGAAGAGGCTCAGCGGGTGGGACGCGGTCCTGCTGTACACCGAGACGCCGACCGTGCACATGCACACGCTGAAGCTGGCGGTCATCGATCTCTCCGAGCTGGGGGATCGGGCGTTCGGCATCGACGACTTCCGCCGTGTCATCCACGGCAGGCTCTACAAGCTCGAGCCGTTCCGCTACGAACTGGTCGACATCCCGTTCAAGTTCCACCATCCGATGTGGCGGGAGAACTGCGAGGTCGACCTCGAGTACCACGTCCGGCCGTGGCGGGTGGACCCGCCGGGTGGCCGTCGCGAACTCGACGAGGCGGTCGGCCGCATCGCCAGCACCCCGCTTGATCGCAGCAGGCCGCTGTGGGAGATGTACTTCATCGAGGGCCTCGCCAACGGTCGCATCGCGGTCCTCGGCAAGATCCACCACGCCCTCGCCGACGGGGTCGCGTCGGCGAATCTGCTTGCGCGCGGGATGGATCTGCAGACCGGACCGCAGGGGGAGCGCGACTCGTACGCCACCGATCCGCCCCCCGGCCGCGCCGAACTGGTGCGGACCGCGTTCGCCGACCACATGCGCCAAATCGGGCGGTTGCCCGGCGTCATGCGCTACACCGCCCAGGGCATACAGCGGGTGCGCAAGAGCGCCAAGAAGCTCTCACCGGAGCTGACCCGGCCGTTCACCCCGCCGCCGTCGTTCATGAACCACCGGGTCGACGCGCAGCGCAAGTTCGCCACCGCGACGCTGGCGCTGGCCGATGTCAAGCAGACCGCCAAGCACCTCGGTGTGACGATCAACGACATGGTGCTGGCGATCGCCGCGGGTGCGCTGCGGGAGCTCTCGCTGAAGTACGACGGCCACGCCGACCACCCGCTGTTGGCTTCTGTGCCAGTCAGTTTCGACTTCTCACCAGACCGGATCTCGGGCAACTACTTCACCGGCGTGATGATGACGGTGCCGATTCAACTCGACGACCCGCTCGAGCGGGTGCAGGCGGTGCACGACGCCGCGGTCGAGGCCAAGGAAACCCATCACCTGATGGGACCCGAACTGGTGAGCCGGTGGTCGTCCTACTTCCCTCCGCGGCCCGCCGAACGGTTGTTCCACTGGCTGGCCGAAAAAGACGGCCAGAACAAGGTCCTGAATCTGCCGATCTCCAATGTGCCCGGGCCGCGGGAGCCCGGCCGGGTGGGCGGCGCGCTGGTCACCGAGATCTACTCCGTCGGCCCGCTGACGACGGGCAGCGGGCTCAACATCACGGTGTGGAGCTACGTCGACCAGCTCAACATCTCGGTGCTCTCCGACGGCGCCACGCTGAACGACCCACACGAACTGACCGATGCGATGGTCCGCGCGTTCATCGAAATCCGCCGCACCGCAGGACTTTCCGAGGAACTGACAGTCGTCGAATCCGCTATGGCTTGATTGTCGGCTCCGCCGACGGTGGCTTGATGCCCGCCTGGTATTTCGCGTGTACCCAGGACAGGAACTTCTCGACCGACTGCGCGGTGTAGTGCGCCCGCGGTGACCCGTAGAAGTCGAACGCGTGCTGCGCGTGCGGGATCTCGGCGTAGGCGACGGTCGAGGCGGACACCTCCCGCAGCTTCTCGACGAACTCGCGGCCCTCCTGTACCGGGATGATCGAGTCGTCCGCGCCGTGCAGAACGAAAAACGGTGGCGCATCGGGACGTAACCGCATGATCGAGGACGCGTCGACGTAGGTCTGATGGTGGTCGGTGATACGTCGTTTGACGACGAACTTCTGCAAGAACGCGATGAACTCCTTGCGGCCCGAACCCCGCGCCGACACCCAGTCGTAACGGCCGTAGATCGGCACCGCGGCCACCACCGACGTGTCGGCGTCCTCGAAACCCGGCTGCCACTGCGGATCGTCGTAAGTCAGCGCGGCCAGCGACGACAGATGCCCGCCGGCCGAACCCCCGGTGATCGCGACGAAATCGGGGTCACCGCCGTAGTCGGCGATGTTCTCCTTGATCCACGCCAGCGCCCGCTTGACGTCGACAATGTGAGCGGGCCAGGTGTTGCGCGGGCTGACCCGGTAATCGATCGATACGCACACCCAGCCGCGATCGGCCATGTGGCTCAACAACGGATAGGCCTGCGGCCGGCGCATCCCGATGGCCCACGCGCCGCCGGGCACCTGCAGCAGCACCGGAGCCTTGCCGTCGCGCGGCAGGTCGGCCCGGCGCCAGATGTCGGCGCGGTTGACCCGGCCGTGCGGGCCGTACTGCACGGTGTTGGCCTTCTCGACGTAACGCCGCCGCATCAGCTCGTTGGGCGGGATGCCGATCAGCCGGCGTCGCCGTCCGGGCTGCGACGCCGCGGCGACCTGCTCGTAGTCGTCGCCGAGCGCCTCGCGCAGCGGCTCCTCGAAGTACGGCCGGGCGTTCGAGTTGCGGTACGCGATCAGGCCGAGCAGCGCCCACGCGATCGCGGTCAGCACCAACGCGATTCGCCCGCGGGCGCCACGGAAGTCGCCGCGCAGACCGCGTCGCGCCGCGTCGAGCACCGAACCCGCCAGATACAGCGGTGCGGCCTCGGTGGTCGGCCAGCCGAAGGCGAACACGGGCAGCGTGATGTAGCCCTCGCGGCCCAGCGGTTGCACACCATTGGCGGCATTGAGGAGTTCGGCCGCCGCGCGCAGCAGCGGATAACGGCGTCTGGTCATCGAGGACCGTCATAGCCGCGCGGGACCACTGCGAAACCCCTACCCGAGTACCGGCAACCGGCGCTCGGTGGCCAGCTCGTCGAGCGCGCGCTGCATGACGCGGCGCACGTGCGCGTCGACCTCGTCGATGTCAGGGTCCTCACCGAACTCGGCGACGATGTCGATCGGCGGCAGCACCTGCATCACGATCTTCGAGGGCAGCGGGATGTTCGGCGGCACCACCAGCGACAGCCCGAACGGGAACCCGAACGAGATCGGCACGATCTTGGTGCGGGCCAGCCGGGCGATCGGGCCGAGCCGCTTGGCCAGCCAGGTACCACGCGACAGGAAGATCTGCGTCTCCTGACCGCCGATGCCGACGGTCGGCACAATCGGCACGCCGGCGTTCAGCGCGGCCTTCACATAGCCGGTGCGGCCGCCGAAATCGATCACGTTCTCGGAGAACGTCGGCCGGTACACGTCGTAGTCACCGCCGGGGAACACCACGACCAGTCCGCCCGAGCGCAGCGCCCGGTCGGCGTTCTCGTGGTTGGCGCTGATGTAGCCGATCTTGCGGAAGAAATCGCCGGTCGGACCGGTCATCAACATGTCGTGGCTGAGCGTGTAGAGCGGCCGGTCGTAGCCGTGCTCGGCGTAGAACTCCGCCGCCAGGATCGGCACGTCCATCGGCATTAGGCCACCGGAGTGGTTCGACACCAGCAGCGCCCCGCCGTGCGGCACGTTGTCCAGACCGCGGACCTCCGTGCGGAAGTAGCGCTTGAGGAACGGCCTGGTGACGCTCATGACCCGTTCGGTCAGCGACGGATCCCACTTGGTGAGCTCCGAGCGTTCGGTATCGGCCACGGGTTCCCCCTCGACGGAAAAATTGGAACGTGTTCTAGTTTAGCGATCGGCGCTGTGCAGGACAAACAGGCGCTGTTTGGCTCTGCGCGGCGACGGCTACCTTGTCCCTATGGACGGCCGCGATCTGCTTGCGGGCCGCTACGAACTCCGAGGCGTTCTGGGCCGGGGCGGAATGGCCGAGGTGCACGACGGCTGGGACACCCGGCTGTCCAGGGCGGTCGCGATCAAACTGCTCTACCCCGCGATGGCCGCCGACCCCGGCATGCGCCGCCGGTTCGAGGACGAGGCCCGCGCCGCCGCCGCGCTCAACCACCCCAACATCGTCGCCGTGCACGACTTCGGTGACCACGACGGCAGCCCGTTCATCGTGATGGAGCGGCTACCCGGCCGGACCCTGCACGACCAGATCGCCTCGGGCCCGATGCCACTGCCGCAGGTGCGCGCGATGCTCGACGATGTGCTCGCCGCGCTGGCCACCGCGCACGCGGCGGGTGTGCTGCACCGCGACATCAAACCCGCGAACGTGCTGATCGCGCCCGCCGGCACGATGAAGGTCGCCGACTTCGGCATCGCCAAGACCGCGGGCGCCGCCCACACCGCGACCGGCCAGCTCATCGGCACCATGGCCTACATGAGCCCCGAGCGGGTGGCCGGGGCCCCGGCGTCGGTGGCCGACGACCTCTACGCGGTCGGGCTGATGGGTTACGAAGCGCTCACCGGGCGTCCGCCGTTTCCCCAGGAGCACCCGGCGGCGGTGATGCGGGCCATCCTCGATCAGCCGCTGCCGCCGATCGGCGCGGTGCGACCCAACGCCGACCCGGCGCTGGCCGCCGCGATCGACCGCGCGATGGCCCGGGATCCCGGCCTGCGGTTCGGCAGCGCCGACGAGATGCGGGCCGCCCTGTCAGGCGCCGCCCCGCCGCCGCGGCCGGCGACCAAGGTGATGGCCCAACCTGTCGTCGCACCGTCGGCGGCTTACTTCGTGCCGGCGGGGCCGAAGCGCAAACCGATGAGCAGGGAACGCAAACTGCTGATCGCCGCGGCCGCGTTCGTGGGTCTCGTCGTCGGGACGCTGGCGCTGGCCCTCGACCCGTCGTCGACCACGCAGACGCCCCAGCCCATCAGCACGAGCACACCCGTGCAGCCCCCACCGCCGCCGCCGACGACGTCCGCGCCGCCCACGTCCGCAGCGCCGGTTGTCGAGGCGCCCAAGCCGCCCAAGAAGGGCGGCCCCGGCAATGGGAAGGGCCACGGAAACGGCAAGAAGCGCGACTGACCCCATTGGCGCGCCGCGAGTTCTGCGTGAGGGTCGTGATGTCGGGCGATCGGCAGCCCTGGTGTAGAAGTCGCAGCGGTGGCGGCCGCTTCGGCGCTCGCCTAGATCGTTACGATCAGCCACGTGAGTGACAACAACGAACAAGCAGTTCTGGTCGAGCAGCGCGACCGGATCCTGGTCATCACCATCAACCGTCCGCAGGCCAGGAACGCGGTCAACGGCGAGGTGAGCCGCGGACTGGCCGACGCGATGGACCGGCTCGACGGGGACGCCGGACTGTCGGTCGGCATCCTGACCGGCGCCGGCGGCTCGTTCAGCGCCGGGATGGACCTCAAGGCGTTCGCCCGCGGCGAGAACGTCGCCATCGAGGGCCGCGGTCTGGGCTTCACCGAGAAGCCGCCGGCCAAGCCGTTGATCGCGGCCGTCGAGGGATATTGCCTGGCGGGGGGTTGCGAGCTGGCGCTGGCGACCGACCTGATCGTGGCGTCGAAGGAGTCGGCGTTCGGCATCCCCGAAGTCAAGCGCGGTCTGGTGGCCGGCGGTGGCGGCCTGCTGCGGTTGCCGCAGCGAATCCCGTACGGCCTGGCGATGGAGCTCGCGCTGACCGGTGAGAGCCTGTCCGCCCAGCGCGCCCATGACCTCGGATTGGTCAACGTGCTCGCCGAACCCGGTCAGGCACTGGAGGCGGCGATTGCGTTCGCCGAGAAGATCACCGCCAACGGCCCGCTGGCGGTAACCGCCACCAAGCGGATCATCGTCGAGTCGCGCGACTGGAACTCCCAGGAGATGTGGAAGAAGCAGTTCGAGATCTTCAGCCCGGTCTTCATGTCGAACGACGCCAAGGAAGGCGCGATCGCGTTCGCCGAGAAGCGTGCGCCGAAGTGGACGGGCACCTGACGCTGCCCTGAGGGGTTTCGATGCCGCCGCCCGGGGCAACCGTTAGACATGGAAACGTTGGCCCGGGCGCGGCGCGCGCAGAAGCGAATCTTCAAGGCACAGCGACGTCTGTGGTTGCTTCAGGCTGCCGCGTGGCCGACGGTGGTGCTCACCGGTGTCGGTGCACTGGCCGCGGTCATCGTCCGGTACCGCAATCGCGCCGACGGGTCAGTGACGCCCGTCGACGGCCTACCGCACCTGTGAGGAGACAGCGCATGCCGCAGAGCGATCTGCCCATCCCCGACTACGACCAGCTGCCGCTGACCGAGCTGCGGCATCGCATCCGGTCGTTGGACGAACCGACACTGCGCGCGGTCTTCGAGCACGAGACCGAGCACGGCAACCGCATCCCGGTGCTCGAGCTGCTCAACGCGCGGCTCAAGGAACTCACCCACGGCGCCGAGCCGTCGCCCGGTGACCAGAGCAACGCGCCCGGCGTGACAGGTACGGCGGGCGGGTCACCGGTGCAGGAATCGACTGCGGCGCAGGCCAACACGCCGCTCCGGCACGGCGTCGCGTATCAGACGCCGGCCCGCGGCAAGCCCTGAGTCAGTGCGGCGACCTCGTCGCCCAGGTTGCGCCGGGCCTGCTGCTCCCAGCGGGCCCGACCGGCGTCGGTGTGAAAGATCGTTCCATCCAGTAGTGCTGAGAGCACTTGCGCGCGAGCGGGTTTGAACACGTCATCGGGGATCGCCGCATACTCTTCGCGCACGGCGTGCGCGTACGCGCGGTACCGGTCGGCCGGGCTGCCCAGCACCGACAGGTCGGCGTCGCTGAGCACCGCCGCGTCGACGTCTCCGTCATCGGCCTTGTGGCTCTTGGTGACCAGCACCAGCCGGGCCACCTCGTCGCGAACAGGGGAGGGCAGCAGGCGGCGGGCCAACTCCGCGGAGCGGTCCTCGTTGTCGTCGGCGCCGATCTCGTAAACCGCATCGTGGAACCAGGCGGCCAGCTCGACCGCTTCACGGTCGAACTCGATCCCGGCGCGGGCAAGCACCCCGACCGCATCGAGGACCTCGTCCAGGTGCTTGAGCGTGTGATGCCTGCGGTGCGGCTCCGACCACCGCGCCAGTAGGTCCCCGCGAAGCTGCTCGGTCAGATGTACCGCCATTTGATCAGTGTGCACCCAAGGTTGACCCCAACCGCGGTTGAGGTCGCAGGATGTGGTCATGACGACGGATGTTGCCGCGTATCTGACCCGCATCGGATACACCGGGCCCACCGAGCCGACGCTCGCCACGCTTCGCGAACTCGTGGCGGGACACAACCGGGCGATCCCGTTCGAGAACCTGGACCCGCTGATGGGCATCCCTGTCGCCGATCTGAGCGCGCCGGCACTCGTCGACAAGCTCGTGCACCGGCGTCGCGGCGGCTACTGCTACGAACAGAACGGCCTGATGGGCTACGTGCTCTCGGAGCTCGGGTACGACGTGCACCGGTTGGCCGGGCGGGTGGTGTGGATGAACCCGTCGGCCGAGTTGCCCGCGCAGACCCACGAGACCCTTTCGGTGCAGGCGCCCGGTGAGGACGGGCGCTGGCTGGTCGACGTCGGGTTCGGCGGTCAGACCCTGTCGTCGCCGATCCGGCTGGTGGCCGGGCCCGTCCAGCAGACCCGCCACGAACCGTACCGGCTGCGCGCGAACGGCGATGGCTTCGTCCTGGAAGCCGAGGTCCGCGGACAGTGGCAGCCGCTGTACACGTTCGACACCCGGCCACAGCCGCAGATCGATCTCGAGGTCGGAAGCTGGTACGTCTCAACGCATCCGAGTTCGGGCTTTGTCACCGGGCTGTCGGCGGCGCGGGTGACCGACGACGCCCGCTACAACCTGCGCGGTCGTCATCTCGCGGTTCACCGCGACGGCACCACCGAACGCGTGCGCTTCGACACGGCCGCCGACGTCCTCGCCGCGCTCACCGACTGCTTCGGGATCAACCTCGACGACCTGGGTGATCGCAGCGCGCTCGAGGCCCGCGTCGCCGACGTGTTGGACGCCTGAACGCAGCAGGAAAAGTCATGTTCTGACCGGCGATTCGGGTCCATACTCGGTGACCGTGAGCCCAGGACCACGCCGTGACCGCCTCCGGGAACTGCTCGACGCGGTCGTCGACGCCGACAACAGCGGCGTCGAGGAGATGGCGCGCAGCAGCCACGCCTCGGAGTTCCACTTCTCGCGCGAGGTCCGCAGGCTGACCGGCGAGTCGCCGGCGGCGATGCGCCGCCGGATCATGCTCGAGCGCGCGGCGTGGCGGTTGCAGCGCGGGGAGAAGGTGACCGCGGTCGCCACCGAGGAGGGCTGGTCGTCGGCGGAGGTGTTCTCCCGGGCGTTCCGCCGCACGTTCGGGGTGCCGCCGTCGCGCGCGGCCGATGTGCCGTTCCGTGTGACCGCACCCAACGGGCTGCACTTTCATCCACCCGGTTCGCTGTGGCTCGACAGCGCCGGCGACGCGAAGGAGCCCGACATCTCGCAACTGATGGTGGCGCACGACATCGCCGACACCGGATACCTCTTGGATCGGGCCGGCGAACTGACCGAAACGCAATGGGCGCAACCGGTCGCGCCGGGCCAGGTGGTCCTCGACTGGGACGGTCCCGAACCCAGCGTCGGCGACGTGCTCGGCGCGATCGTGTGGACCAAGGAGGTCTGGCTGGCCACCATCGACGGCCGCGACTTCCCGGATCGGTCCGCGACCCGCGCCGCGACGACGACCGCGGCCACGTTGGCGGCACACCACGAGGTCATCGGTGGCCGTTGGGCGGCAATGGTTTCCGAATACTCGGCCGACGGCCGGCTGGGTGACACCGTGATCGATGCGCTGTGCGATCCGCCCGAGTCGTTTCAGCTGTACGGGATCATCGCGCACGTGCTGAACTACGCGGCCCTGCGGCGCGGCCTGGCCCGGGCGATGCTGGCCGGGCACGGTGTCGAAACCCATCGCGGTGATCCCCTGGAATGGATGAGAGGCAACTGAATTGGCGACCGTCTACTACACCGCATCCAGCCTCGACGGCTACATCGTCGACACCGACGACAGCCTCGACTGGCTGACGTCGCGCGACATCAACCGGGCTGGACCGTTCAACTACGACGAGTTCATCGCCACGATCGGCGCGGTGGTGATGGGTTCGGTGACCTACGAGTGGATCGTGCGCAACCATCCGGGCGACTGGATGTACGAACAGCCGTCCTGGGTCATCACCCACCGCCCGCAGATCATCGAAAAGTCGCATCCGGTGGACACTTTCGCCGGTGACGTGGCCGAACTGCATCCCAAACTCGTGGCCGCGGCGGCCGGCAAGGACGTCTGGGTGGTCGGTGGCGGTGACGTGGCCGCGCAGTTCACCTCGGCGGGCCTGATCGACGAGATGATCGTCAGCTACGCGCCGTGCTCATTGGGTTCCGGGTCGCCGGTGCTGCCGGTGCGCTCGGAATGGGCACTGGCGGAGTCGGCGGTGAACCGCGACTTCGTGTGCGCCCGCTGGGTCACCGCTTCCCGGGAAAACCGTAGCGACGGATGAACTCCCGCGACCTGATCAGGAATTCGACCTGTTCGGCGACGTCGCGCAACGGTTCGACGGTGCGGGTGGACCGGCACAGCACCACGGCGCCTTCCAACGCGGCGATGCACGTGATCGCCAGCGACGCCGCATCGGTTTCACCGAATCCGTCCGAGGTGAACGCGCGGGTCAACGCGTCGCGCCAGTGCCGGAAGATGTTGCCTGCGACGGTCGTCAGCTGCGGCTGCTGATCGACCGCGCCGATGGCCGCCGCGACCACCGGGCACCCCGCGGCGAAGTCGCTCTCGACGAGCAGTTCCTCCCAGAACGCGACGAACTTGTGGACCAGGTACATGCCGCCATTGGCGGCGGCTTCGTCGATGACGCCGGTGATCTCCTCGCCCGCGTACTTCAGGGCCTCGGTGAGGATCTGGTTGCGGCCCGCGGGGAAGTGGTAGTAGACCGATCCGCGCGGCGCGCCGCTGCGCGCCAGCACCTCGTCGATCGTGACACCGGCGGCGCCGCGCTCGCGCATCACCTCGGCGGCGCTGATCAGCATCTTGGTGCGCGTCGACCCCCGCTTCTGCGGGGTCTTGGCCATGGTGGAAGACAGGGTGGCCTCCAGCGGGACGGTCAGGCGGCCCGGGTGCGGCGCAGCTGGGCCGCGCGCCAGTTGAGGGTCCGCGGGGCGAACCGGAACAACGACCGATGGCTGTCGTGCACACGATGTGTGAACTGATGGCCGGCGAAGTTGACCTCAACGATCCACATCGGCGCCTCCCTGGGTATGACCATCAGCATAAAACGCTCAACGCCGGGCACCAAGCGTTGTATTCCGCGTCACAGAAATGCGCTTGGTGTCCTGCCGATTATGCTGAGGACCATAATCGGCGACGCCGGGGGGATCTGCGGTCCGGCGCCCGGTCAGACGGCTACGCTCGGCCCTACCGCGCCAGGGAAGGACGCTCGTCATGGGCCATTACAAGAGCAATGTCCGCGATCTCGAGTTCAACCTGTTCGAAGTGCTCCAGCTGGAGAAGGTGCTGGCGACCGGAGAGTTCGCCGACCTCGATGTGGACTCGGTACGGCAGATGCTCGACGAAGCGGCACGCCAGGCCGAGGGGCCGCTGGCCGAGTCGTTCGCCGAGGGGGACCGTCATCCGCCGACGTTCGACCCGGCGACGCACACCGTGACGCTGCCCGAGGCGTTCAAGAAGTCGTTCCGCGCGTGGCATCAGGGCGAGTGGTTCCGGGTTGGCGTGCCGGAGGCGATCGGCGGGGTGTCCGCGCCTGCCACCGTCGAGTGGGCGATCAACGAACTCGCTCTCGGCGCGCAGCCCGCCGCGTTCATGTACCAGGCCGGCTCGAAGATGGCCGAGATCCTCTACGGCATCGGCAACGAGCGCCAGCGGCACTGGGCCGATCTGATGATGGAGCGCAACTGGGGCGCGACGATGGTGCTCACCGAGCCCGACGCGGGATCCGACGTCGGCGCCGGGCGCACGAAGGCTGTCGAACAACCAGACGGCACTTGGCATCTCGACGGCGTCAAGCGGTTCATCACCAACGGCGACACCGACGACCTGTTCGAGAACATCATGCACGTGGTGCTCGCGCGCCCGGAAGGAGCGGGACCCGGGACCAAGGGGTTGAGCCTGTTCCTGGTGCCCAAGTTCCACTTCGACCCCGAGACGGGGGAGATCGGCGAGCGCAACGGCGTGTTCGTCACCGGGCTCGAGCACAAGATGGGGCTGAAGGTGTCGGCGACGTGCGAGTTGACCTTCGGTCAGCACGGCGTGCCCGCGGTCGGGTGGCTGGTCAACGACAGCCACAACGGGATCGCGCAGATGTTCCGCGTCATCGAGTACGCGCGGATGATGGTGGGCACCAAGGCGATCGCGACGCTGTCAACGGGTTATCTGAACGCGCTCGAGTACGCCAAGACGCGGATCCAGGGCGCGGACATGACGCAGATGACCGACAAGAACGCGCCGCGCGTGACGATCATGCACCACCCCGACGTGCGCCGGGCGATGATGACGCAGAAGTCCTACGCCGAGGGGCTGCGGGCGCTGTACCTCTACACCGCCGCACACCAGGATTCGGTTGCGGCACAACTGGTTTCGGGAGCCGACGCCGACATGGCGAACCGGATCAACGACCTGCTGCTGCCCATCGTCAAGGGCGTCGGTTCCGAACGCGCCTACCAGTGCCTGACCGAATCGCTGCAGACCTTCGGGGGATCGGGCTTCCTGCAGGACTATCCGGTCGAGCAGTACATCCGCGACGCCAAGATCGACTCGCTCTACGAGGGCACCACCGCGATCCAGGCGCAGGACTTCTTCTTCCGCAAGATCGCCCGCGACCAGGGGGCCGCGCTGGCGCACCTGGCCGGACAGATCCAGCAGTTCGTCGGCGCCGACTCCGGACACGCCGACCTCGCCGAGGGCCGCGCGCTTCTCGCGACCGCGCTGCAGGACGTGCAGGCGATGGCGGCGACGCTGACGGGTTATCTGCTCTCGGCGCAGGAGGACGCGCGCCAGCTGTACCGCCTCGGCCTCGAGTCGGTGCCGTTCCTACTGGCAGTCGGCGACCTGGTGATCGGCTGGCTGCTGCTGGTGCAGGCCGAGGTCGCGCTGGCCGCCCTCGACGGTTCACCCGCCGAAGCCGACCGCGCGTTCTACACCGGCAAGGTCAGCGCCGCGAACTTCTTCGCCCGCAACGTGTTACCGCGGTTGACGGCCGAGCGCCGGATCGTCGAGAACGTCGACCTGGCGGTCATGGACCTGCCCGAGGCCGCGTTCTAGACAGGGCGAGCAGTCGCAAAGTGCCCTAATTCCGCGGGATTTCGGGTCACTATGCGACTGCTCGCGCAAGAAAGCGTCAGTCCTCGGGGGTGTAGCCGAACGGCAGCAGCACGCTCTTGTGCTCCACGTAGGCCTCGATGCCCTCGGGTCCGTTCTCGCGTCCGATGCCCGAGTTCTTGTACCCGCCGAACGGCGCACCCGGATCGAACGCGTACATGTTGACCGCATAGGTGCCGGTGCGGATCTTCGAGGCGACCTCGAGCGCCTTCTTGTTGTCGGTCGTCCACACCGATCCGGCCAGCCCGTACACCGAGTCGTTGGCGATGCGGATCGCGTCCTCTTCGGTCTCGTAGGGGATCACCGCCAGCACGGGCCCGAAGATCTCCTCCTGGGCGATCGTCATCGAGTTGTCGACGTCGGCGAACACGGTCGGCTGCACGAACCAGCCGCTGTCGAGCCCCTCGGGCCGGCCGCCGCCGGTGACCAGCCGGGCGCCTTCCTCGACACCCTTCTTGATGTAGGACTCCACCCGGTCGCGCTGCTTCTCCGAGATCAGCGGGCCGATCGCGGCGTTCGGGTCGTCGGGCAGACCGACCGGCATCGCGGAGACGAAGTTGGCGACCTTCTCGACGACCTCGTCGTAACGCGAGCGCGGGGCGAGGATGCGGGTCTGCGCGACGCAGGCCTGTCCGCTGTTCATCACGCCCGAGAAGCCCAGCATCGGCAGGGTCGAGTCCAGGTCGGCGTCCTCGAGGATGATCGCGGCCGACTTGCCGCCGAGCTCAAGGGTGCACGGCTTGAGCTTCTCGGCGGCGATCTTGGCGATCTCCTTGCCGACCGCGGAGCTGCCGGTGAACGTGTACTTGTCGATCTGGTCGTTCGCGGTCAGCGCGCGGCCGGTCTCCGGGCCGCCGGGCACGATCGACAGCACGCCCTCGGGGAGGCCGGCCTGGGCGAAGATCTCGGCCATCGCGAACACCGACAGCGGGGTTTCGGCGGCCGGCTTGAGCACGACGGTGCAGCCCGCCAGCAGCGCGGGGCCGAGCTTGTTGGCGGCCAGGAAGAACGGCACGTTCCAGGCGGTGACGGCGCCGACGACGCCGATCGGCTCGCGCACGACCAAGGTCTGGCCGTAGATGCCGTCGCGGATCTCTTTCCAGGCGAACTTGTCGGCCGCCCCCGCGAAGTACTGGAACGACGACATCGCCGCGCCGTACTGCATCATGTCGACGATCGTCTGCGGCTGGCCAGTCTCGGCGGCCAGCAGATACTTCAGCTCGTCGGCGCGCTCCTCCATCAGCTTGACGGCCTCGGCCAGCACGGCGGCGCGCTCCTGCGGCGACTTGTGCGGCCAGGGGCCCTCGTCGAACGCCTTGCGGGCGGCCGCGCAGGCGGCCTCGACGTCGGCGGCCGCGGCCAGCGGCACCTGGCCCACCACCTCGCCAGTCGCGGGCGAGCGCACCTCGATCACGTCCGAGGTCGCGGGCTCGACCCACTTACCGCCGATGAACAGCTTGTCCCACTGGGTCTGATGTGCCGGCCCGCCGGCAGGTGTCTTGTCAGCCACGGTCTGCGTCATGCCCGTCACACTACCTAGGATCCGGCGGAAGTAGAACCTGTTCCAGCGACGGCCGCAGGACCAGCACCAGGTTGCTCACCAGGAACTCCCGCAGCACCGGCACCTTGGTCAGCGACCAGGCCCATCGCGGGTGGTAGCGGGGAAATGCGGCGATCAGCGCGCCGGTGCTGGCCGCCCACTCGAGCCCGTCGGCGGCGGACACCGCGAACAGTGACGAGCCGTAGTTGTTCTTCGGCAAATGGCCGTGCCTGCGGGTGTATCGGCGCGCCGCCCTGGCCCCGCCGAGGTAGTGCCACAGCCCGGTCTCGTGCCCGCCGAACGGGCCCAGCCACACCGTGTAGGACAGCACCACCAGACCGCCGGGTCGGGTGACCCGCAGCATCTCGGCGCCCAGCCGCCACGGCTGCGCGACGTGTTCGGCGACGTTCGACGACAGGCAGATGTCGACGCTGGCGTCGGCGAACGGCAGCGCCAGCCCGGACGCGCGCACGTAGGTCGCGTCGGCGGCCACCCCGGGCCCGGCGTGCATCTCGGCCGGATCGGGTTCGACGCCGATGTAGTGAAAACCGTTGGCGGCGAACGCCTCCGAGAAATAACCGGGTCCGCCGCCGACGTCGAGCACGGTCGTGCCGTCCGTCGACGATCCGACCGCGTCGCGCCACAGGTCGCCGACCATCGCGGCGGTGTCGTCGGCGAGCGCGCCGTAGAACCGGGCCGGGTGGCTCTGCTCGAACCGGAACGCGCCGAGCAGCCGCAGCGAGCGCGACAGCGTCGCCCTGTGCGCGAACCGGTGCATGTCTGCGCACCCTACGCAGCGACTACCCTTACCGGTGATGTCTGTCCGCCCTCTCAAATCGGTGTTGCTGCTGTGCTGGCGCGACACCGGACACCCGCAGGGCGGCGGCAGCGAGGCCTACCTGCAGCGCATCGGCGCGCAACTGGTCGCGTCCGGCGTCGAGGTGACGATGCGCACCGCGGGTTATCCGGGTGCCCCGCGCCGCGAGGTGGTCGACGGTGTGCGGGTCAGCCGCGGCGGCGGCCGCTACACCGTCTACATCTGGGCCGGCCTGGCGATGGTGCTGGCCCGGATCGGGCTGGGGCCGCTGCGGCACGCCAAGCCCGACGTGGTGCTCGACACGCAGAACGGCATCCCGTTCATGGCCCGGCTGGCCTACGGGCGCCGCGTCGCCGTGCTGGTGCACCACTGCCACCGCGAGCAGTGGCCGGTCGCGGGTGCGGCCGTCGGCAGGCTCGGCTGGTTCGTCGAGTCGAAGCTGTCGCCGCGGGCGCATCGCCGCAACCAGTACGTGACGGTGTCGCTGCCGTCGGCGCGCGACCTCACCGCGCTGGGCGTGCGGCCCAGCCAGATCGCGGTGGTGCGCAACGGGCTCGACGAGGCGCCGCCGTCCACGCTGAGCGCGCCGCGGGCGGCTGCCCCGCGGGTCGTGGTGCTGTCGCGGCTGGTGCCGCACAAACAGATCGAGGATGCGCTTGAGGCCGTCGCGGCGCTGCGGCCGCGGATCCCGGGACTGCAACTCGACGTCGTCGGCGGCGGCTGGTGGGAGCAGCGGCTGGTCGAGCACGCCGAGCTGCTGGGCATCTCCGACGCCGTCACGTTCCACGGGCACGTCGACGACGAAGCGAAACATCATGTCCTGCAACAGGCTTGGGTGCACGTGCTGCCGTCGCGGAAGGAGGGCTGGGCGCTGGCCGTCATCGAGGCGGGCCAGCACTCGGTGCCGACGATCGGGTACCGGTCCTCCGGCGGGCTGACCGACTCGATCGTCGACGGGGTGACCGGCCTGCTGGTCGACGACTTCGACGGCCTGGTCGAGAGCCTCGGCCGGCTGTTGACCGACGGCGTGCTGCGCGAACAGCTCGGCACCAAGGCCCACACCCGCTGCGGCGAGTTCTCCTGGCAGCAGAGCGCCGCGGCCATGCGCACGGTGTTGGAGTCCGTGCACGCCGGCGTTCACGTCAGCGGCGTCGTCCAGGGCTGACCCCTTCTTCGCCGAGCGCACGCTTTCGTACCCGAAACCCGAGTAGAAGCGTCAACAACCGTGCGCTCGGCGGGATCAGGAGCATCGCCAGCCACGCCCAGTGCGCGGCCAGCACGACCCCGCGACCCTCGGCGGCAGGTGCCGAGCCGCCGACCCGGTACAGCGTGATGTCGTCGTCGGTGTAGGCGACCGGTAATTCCAAACTGGCGTTGCCGGATTCGACAACGACCCAGCCGACACCGGCGGCCGCCAGCGAGTCCCGGTCCGCGCCGCTCAGCAGCAGGTCCTGCACGACGCGCGCCCGCTGCCCCTCGCCCGGCACCGTCCGCCCGCCGATCTGCAGGTCACCGGTGCTGAGCACGTCGGCGCGGACCCAGCGCGGCAGCGGGTCGAGCACCGGCGCGTCCCCGGCCCACTCGAACCGGCGCATGCTGTCGACCGGCAGCACCGCCACCGGTAGCGGCTCGTCGTTGATCAGCGCGGCCACCCGCGCCCAGCCCGGCGGGTACTGCACCGCTGACACCTTGCCGCCGACACCCCAGGCCAGGTCGGGCAGCACCGCGATCAGCGCGGCGCAGCACACCGCGGCTGTCGCCGCCACCGGCACCCGGCGCAGGGCCAGCACGGCGCCGGCGCCCGCGACCACATAGCCCGGCATGGCCAGCGCCACCCACTTCTGGCCGTCGCGCACGATGCCCAACCCGGGCAGCGACCGGATCAGCGCCTCGACCGTCGCGACACCCGGCCCGGTCGCCATCGCCGCGGGCACCACGACCGCGACCGCGGCCAGCACCAGCAGCGGCACCGCCGCCGGCCGTCGCGCCGCGGCCGGCAGGCCCAGCGCCACCACACCCAGCAGCACCGCCGTCGCGACCACCGCGAAAAGCGTTGCGCGCGAGGCGGGTACCGCGTCGCTGTTCCAGATGCCGCCGAGACCGGCCAGGCTGATCAGGGTGCCGAGGCCCGGCTCCGCCCGCGCCGCGAACGCGCCCACCCCCTGGGCCTGAGACGACGACAGCGACTGCGCGACCGCCGCCGCGGTCAGCCACGGCAGCGCCGCGACCACCGCCGCGCCCAGTCCGACCGCGAGGCACCGCCACCGCGAAAGCCCTTCGCCGGCAACGCAAACACACGCCGACGCCACCGTCGCCGCCAGCATCAGCCCCGTCGGGGTCAACCCGGCCAGCCCGATCCAGAACACCAGCGCGCCGAGCGCGCTCCACGACGCCGCCGCCCGCAACCGCAACATCGCGACCGCCACCCACGGCAGGCAGCCGAATCCCACCAGCAGGCTCCAATGCCCCTGCAGAAGTCGTTCGGCGACATAGGGATTCCACACCGCCAGCGTCGCCGCCACGAATTGCCCGCCCAGCCCCGCCTCCGGCAGCACCGCCGCCGCCAACCGGGCCGCGCCCCACCCCGCCAGCCACAGCCCGACGATCAGCAGCACCTTGACCACCACGCCGCCGTCGAACGCCGACGACGCCAGGGCCACTAAGAAGTCCTGCGGCAGCGCGCGCGGCGCCGCCTCCGACAGGCCCAGCGCCGCATCGGACAGATAGGAGCGCGGTGTGGAGACCGCGTCGCGCAACAACAGATAGCCCGGTTGCAGCAGCGGTGCGGTCACCGCCAACGCGAGCAGGAGCGCATACGCCGGGATCACCGGCGCGCGCGTGAGGAACCGCCGGGTCAGACCGGTCTGTCCGGCGGTAGGTCGGTCGGCCGCTGCGTGGGCAGCTTCTCGGTCTTGGCCTCGGCGCCGGGCACCTTGATGCCCTGCGTGTCGAAGAACCCGTGATCGGCCTCGTCGAGCCCGGGATCGATCAACGCGGACTCCGCGCGCAAGCTGAACGATCCGAGCAGGGCGCCGCCGACCAGCAGCACCAGGCCCGTCGCGGTGAACGTGATCGGCAGGATGCGGCCCCACAGCGCCACCCGGTCCCGCTCGTCGCTGGCGCTGGCCACCTGCGACTCCACGGTCTCCTCGTTGGACGTGACCGTGTAGTCGACGAACGTCACTTCGGGCTTGAGCGGTTCGCGTGCGTAGTAGTGGTAGCCGTGCTCTTCCTTCTTGACGATGGTGCCCGAGACCGGGTCCACCCAGAAGGTGCGCTGCGCAGCGTAGTAGCGCGACATGGTGATCGACTCGTCGGGTTCGCCGGGCACACCCCACATCGCGGCGCGGGCGGTCACCTCGGCGTCGGCGTCGTCCTCGTACAGCGAGGCGTACTTGACCGGCTCGACGAGCTTGCCGTCGGAGTCGTAGCCGACGTCCTGGCTGAACTTGTAGGTGGTCAGCCCGTTGACGTCTTCCTCACCGTCGTAGTTGGCGTCGAACGGCTTCTGCGCGATCGGATCGAACACCGAGTACGTCTTCTTCTCGGTCTGGAACGGGAACCGGTAGGCCAGCCCCTCGTGCGGCAGCGCGATGTTGGTCGGCGGCTTGTCATCGTCGATGGCCCGCGGCTTCTGCACCGCGCCGCCGGGATTGCTCTCGCTGGAGACCGCTTCGGCGGTGCTGCGGTTGACGGTCACGGTGTCCACCATCGCGAGCAGCAGGCCGTTGTCCTGCTGCTGGTCGGTGCGGCGCAGCGAACTGCCGACCTGAAGCGTCACCACGTCGGCGTTCGACGGGGACTCCACCGAGACCTGCTCCTGTAGCGCCATCGGCACGTCGCGGTCCACCACGAACTTCTCTTCGTTGAGCGACGCCGGGTTGAACGCGGTGCCGGTGCCGTCGCTGACGAGGGTGGCGTCGAGGTCCAGCGGGATCTTGGCGATCTTGCCTTCGGTGTAGGTGGACAGCAACAGCGCGGCGATCAACAGGGCAGCGCCCAGCCCCAAGATCCCGCACGCTGCGATACGCAGCGCGACTGCGCGGTTCAAACCGTGCCTCCTTCAGCCTGCAGGACCCAAAAACCCGTTTGACCCTAACAGCCCAAGTTAAGGCAGTCGTTTAGTTGCAGGGCCGCCCGCGCTGACTACCCGCTAATCACCGGCTTTGCACCAACGCGGCACACTGGTCGGCGTGCCGGGTAAGGACGTGGACAACGACGCAGTAGGAGGCACCCGCAGCTTCCTGCCTGCCGTCGAGGGCATGCGCGCGTGCGCAGCCATCGGCGTCGTCGTCACCCACGTCGCCTTCCAGACCGGGCACTCCAGCGGCATCACCGGCCGTATCTTCGGGCGGTTCGACCTGGCCGTCGCGGTGTTCTTCGCGCTGTCGGGGTTCCTGCTGTGGCGCGGGCACGCCGCGGCCGCGCGGGGGCTGCGCCCGATCCCGCCGACTGGGCACTACCTGCGGTCCCGCCTGGTTCGCATCCTGCCCGGCTACCTGGTGGCGGTCGTCGTGATCCTGCTGCTGCTGCCCGGTGCGGTCGACGCCCGCGCCGACGCGACGGTCTGGCTGGCCAACCTGACCCTGACGCAGATCTATGTGCCGCTCACCCTGACCGCCGGGCTGACCCAGATGTGGAGCCTGTCGGTCGAGGTGGCCTTCTATATCGCGCTGCCCTTCCTGGCGCTGCTGGTGCGCCGCGTGCCGGTGCGCGCGCGGATCCCGGTCCTGCTGGCCGCCGCGGTGGCCAGCCTGTTCTGGGTGCGCATCCCGTTCGACCCGGACTCCGGGCACAACCTGTGGAACTGGCCGCCGGCGTTCTTCTCCTGGTTCGCCGCGGGCATGATCTTGGCCGAGCTGACCGTGACGCGGGTCGGCTGGGCGCACCGGCTGGGCCGCCAGCCGATCCTGATGGGGCTGGTCGCTGCGGCGGCGTTTGGCGTCGCCGCCTCCCCGCTGGCCGGCAACGAGGGCCTGCAGTTCGGCAGCATCACCCAGGTCACCGTCAAGACCGCGATGGGCGCGGTGGTGGCGGGGGCGCTGCTCGCGCCGCTGGTGCTCGACCGCCCGGGCACCCCGCACCGCATCCTCGGCAGCACCGCGATGGTGACGCTGGGCCGCTGGTCCTACGGGCTGTTCATCTGGCACCTGGCCGCGTTGGCGATGGTGTTCCCGATGATCGGGCAGTTCGCGTTCAACGGGAACATGCCGGTGGTGCTGGCGCTGACGCTGGTGTTCGGGTTCGCGATCGCGGCGGTCAGCTACGCGTTGGTGGAGGAGCCGTGCCGGCAGGCGCTGCGGCGCTGGGAGTACCGGCACCAGCGGCCCGTCCCGCCGCTGGACTCCTCGGTCACCGACGCGCCTGAGCCAATCTCGAGATGACGTCGTCGCGCACCGCCGAGCGGCGCGCCTTGCCCGCGTCGTCGCGCAGCGGCGTCTCGCTGAACTCGACGGTGCGCGGCACCTTGTAGCGTTCGAGCCGCTCGGCCAGGAACGCCACGACGTCGGCCTCGTCGAGACCGTCGGCCTGCACCAGCGCGTGCGGCACCTGGCCGAGATCCTCGTCGGGCACGCCGACCACCAGACACGACAGCACCCGCGGGTGCTCGCTGAGCGCGGACTCGATCTCGGCGGGATAGACGTTGCGGCCGCCGACGGTGAACATGTCGACGCGGCGGTCGTTGAGGTACAGGAAGCCGTCCTCGTCGAAGTAGCCGAGATCGCCCAGCGAGTCCCAGCCGTCGCGCGACTTCGCGGTGGCGCCGACGTAGCGGTAGGTGGGCGCGCTGCCCGGCGAGGGCCGCATGTAGATCTCGCCGACCACACCCGGCGGGCATTCGTTGCCGTCGTCGTCGAGCACCTTCATCTCACCGGCCACCACCACGCCGACCGATCCCGGGTGCGCCAGCCACTGTTCACCGGAGATGAACGTCAACGCCTGTAATTCGGTGCCGCCGTACAGTTCCCACACCGCTTCCGGCGCCAGCAGGTCGATCCACGCCCGTTTGATCGCCGGCGGGCACGGCGCGGCCAGGTGCCAGAACCGGCGGATCGACGACAGGTCGTAGGCGTCCGGGTCGGCGCGGTACACCGGCAGCAGGCGCTGCATGATCGTCGGCACCGTGGCGAGGAACGTGACGCGGTGTTCGGTGACCAGCCGCAGGAACTCGTGCGGTTCGAAGCGCGGCATCAGCACCAGGTGATGGCCCTGCACCAGGCCGATCGCGAACGTGGTGAAGCCGGTGTTGTGGCTCAACGGCACCGAGAGCAGGTTCACGTCGCCCTCCTGCGCGCCCAGCGGATACCCCGCCAGCGCGGGGAAACGGCTGTCGCCGCCCGCCTCGATGAGCTTCGGCCGTCCGGTGCTGCCACCGGAGGCCATCGCCTTGAACACCGGCGACACCTTCTCCGGCAGGCCCGCATCAGGCAGTGCCGGGTCGGGCGCGAAACCCGCTGGCACACTGGGAGTCCGGCCGGTCGGGTCGTCGCGGCCGACCACCAGCGCGCGGGGCCGCAGGTCGAGCAGCGCGGCCAGTTCGGCGTCGGGCAGCCGCGGTGACAGCGGTTGCGGTACCGCACCCAGTTTCCAGGTGGCCACCACCGCCTGCACCCACTCGATCGAGTTGGGCAGCACGACCGTCACGTAATCGCCCTGTCGCACACCGAGTTCGGCGTAGGCGCGGGCCAGCCGGTTGGTCGACGCGTCGAGTTCGCCGCGGGTGATGGTCACCCCCTCGCAGGTGGCCGCCGGCGCGTCGGGGGCGGCCGCGGCGAGTCGCGAGATCTGGGTGCTGATCGGCGGGGTCGGTTCGGTCATGTCAGTACCCGCCCCGTGCCTCGAAGATCCGGCGTGGGTTGTCGACCAGCATCGTGGTCAACTGTTCGTCGGTGACGCCGCGCGCCTTGAGAGCGGGGATGACGTCGTTGTGGATGTGCAGGTAGTGCCAGTTCGGCATCGCCACGTGCAGCGTCTCCTCCGGCAGCGCATCGAAATAGCATGAGGCGTCATGGGATAGCACCATCTTGTCGGCGTGGCCGCGTTCGCACATCGTCGCGACCGTGTTCACCCGGTCCTCGAAACCCAGGTAGGCGTCCACCCCGAACCGGTCCATCCCGAGGTAGGAGCCGCCGGCGATGAGCTCCTCGAGGTACCCGATGTCGGTGGTGTCGCCGGAGTGCCCGATGACGACGCGGGTCAGGTCGACGCCCTCGTCGGCGAAGATGCGCTGTTGTTCGAGGCCGCGGCGGCTGGCGGCGTGGGTGTGGGTGGAGATCGGCACGCCGGTCTGCCGGTGCGCGGCCGCGACCGCGCGCAGCACCCGTTCGACACCGGGCGTGACGCCGGGCTCGTCGGTGGCGCACTTGAGGATCGCCGCCCGGATATCGGTGTCAGCGAAACCTTCCTCGATGTCGCGGACGAACATCTCGGTCATGAACTCCGGGCCGCCGAGCGCGGTGCCGGGCCCGCGGAAGTGGAAGTGCATCGGCACATCGTTGTAGGTGTACAGGCCGGTGGCCACCACGATGTTCAGTTCGGTGGCCGCCGCGATTCTGGCGATGCGGGGCAGATAACGGCCCAGGCCGATGACCGTCAGGTCGACGATCGTGTCGACGCCGCGCGACTTGAGCTCGTTGAGCCGGTCGATGGCGTCGGCGATCCGCCGCTCCTCGTCACCCCACCCCTGCGGGTGGTTCTCGATGACCTCGGTCGACATGATGAAGACGTGCTCATGCATGAGCGTGACACCGAGGTCTGCGGTGTCGATCGCCCCGCGGGCGGTGTTGATCGTCGGCACCCGGCCGATGCTAGGACCGGAGCCGGCCGATTGTCTGTGTAATTCGGGTACAGGAGCACACATGGCAGCACCCACCCGTGATCGCGCGGTGCCGTCCGCCTGGGCGCCGTTCGCGTCGCCGGTGTACCGCGCCCTGTGGATCGCGCAGTTCGTGTCCAACCTGGGCACCTGGATGCAGACCGTCGGCGCGCAGTGGATGCTCGTCGGCGATCCTGGTGCCGCGGTGCTGGTGCCGCTGGTGCAGACCGCGACCGCGTTGCCGGTCATGTTGCTGGCGCTGCCGTCCGGGGTGTTGGCCGATCTCGTCGACCGCCGCCGGTTACTGATCGCCACCCAGGCCGCGATGGCGGCCGGTGTGTCGCTGCTGGCGGTGCTGACCGGTGTCGGGGTGGCGACGCCGGCGCTGCTGCTCACGTTGTTGTTCCTGATCGGGTGCGGTCAGGCGCTGACAGCTCCGGCGTGGCAGGCGATTCAGCCGGAACTCGTTCCCCGCGACCAGATTCCGGCCGCGGCGGCGCTGACCAGCATGAGCATGAACGGTGCACGGGCGATCGGCCCGGCGGTCGCGGGTGTGCTGGTGTCGTTGTCGGGGCCGACGCTGGTGTTCGCGCTGAACGCGGTGTCGTTCGTGGGCATCGTCGTGGTGCTGGTCGGCTGGCGGCGCCCGGCGGAGGAACGCGTGCTGCCGACCGAGCGGCCGCTGGCGGCGCTCAGCGCGGGCCAGCGCTACATCCGCAGCTCGCCGGTGGTGCGACGGATCCTGTTGCGCGCGTTGCTGTTCATCGCGCCGGGCAGCGCGCTGTGGGGGTTGCTGGCGGTGATCGCCGACCGGCAGCTGCACCTGTCGTCGGCCGGTTACGGCATGCTGCTCGGTGCGCTGGGGGTGGGTGCGGTGTGCGGGGCGACGGTGCTGTCGCGGTTGCAGTCCACGTTCGGGCGCAACGTGCTGCTGTTGGTGGGCGCGGGCGGATTCGCCGTCGCGACCGTCGTGCTCGCGGTGGTGCCGATCTTCGGGGTGGTGCTGGCCGCGCTGGTGATCGGCGGGTTGTCATGGCTGTTGACCCTGTCGACGTTGAACGCGTCGCTGCAGCTGAGCCTGCCCGCGTGGGTGCGGGCCCGCGGCCTGTCGGTCTATCAGCTGGTGTTCATGGGCGGGCAGGCGGTCGGGTCGCTGGTGTGGGGTCTGATCGCCGAGGGCGCGGGCAGCGTGGCGGCGCTGCTGATCAGCGCGGCGCTGTTGGCGGGCTGCGCGGTGTCGCTGCTGTGGTGGCCGCTGCACCCGGGCACCGGCGATCTCGACGTGGAGGTGTCGGCGCACTGGGGTGAACCGGCGCTGGTGTTCGAGCCCGAACCGCCCGACGGGCCCGTCGTGGTGCTCAAGTCCTACCGCGTCGAGCCCGAGGACGAGGCGGGCTTCATCGCGGCGATGGCGCGGGTCGGGCGTTCGCGGCAGCGCACCGGCGCGGCGCAGTGGCGGCTGTTCCGCAGCGGCGAGCAGCCCAACACGTTCGTCGAGGCGTTCATCGTGCGGTCGTGGGGCGAGCACCTACGCCAGCACGTCATCCGTCAGACCGGCCAGGACCTCCTCGCCGAGCAGGCCGTCGACAAGTTCGTCACCGGCGAGCCGACGCTGCAGCACCTGATCGCGGTCAACTGAGCCGGTCGCGCCCCGGCACCGCCGACGCCGCGACGGCGGCCAGCGAGATGAGCGCCAGCAGCTGCACGCCCCAGGAGTGGCCGACGTATCCGTCGACCGACCGCCACGGACTCTGGCTCAGGACCGCCCCGGCGAGGATCAACCCGCCCGCGGCCAACCCGACAGTGACCGCCTCGCACCGTTTCTCGCGACGACGCAACAGGTGGCGCAGCCCCAGCACCGCAGCGGTCACCACGACGCCGGCCACCCCGGACACGATCGCTCCCACGCCCAGCACCGCGGCGGCGGCAGCGACCGGATGCGGACGCCACGCCGGCGTCGGCACGACGGGCGCCTGCCGTCGGCGCGCCGGGACGAACGCCAACGCGAACAGCACCGGCAGCAACGCCAACCCGCCGATCAACCCGGCCCGGTAGGGAGTGTTCGACGGGAAGGTCAGCGTGACCGGGCCCTCGGTTCCCGGCGGCAGCAGCCAGCCCTGCTGCCAGCCGTTGACGGTGATCGCGGTCAGGGCCGTGCCGTCGGCGTCGCGCGCAACCCAGCCGGGGTTGATGCTCTCGGGCACGACCAGCACCCGCGACGCATCGGACCGCTCGACGGTCACCTCCCGCCGGTCGGAGCCCCAGGCACCGGTCTGCGCGGGAACCGTTGGCGCCGGGGTGATCTGACGTGCCTGTGGGCCGGCCAGCTGCGCGCCGTCGACGAAGAACGTGTCACCGGGGCTGATCACCAGCTCCTGCTGACCGGCGGGCAGCACGATCGGCTCCGTCCGGCACGGGCGGGCGGCCACCGGCACACCGTCGAGCAGGTCGCCGACGGTGGCGCTCAGCGAGGTCTGCACGAACTGCCCCGCGATGCCGATGACCGGCCCGCGGCCGCAGGGCAATTCGATGCGCCGGTCGCGGTTGCGGTCCGCGTCGGCCGCCGCGATCGGGGTGCCGCTGCCGTCGATCGCGGTCACCTCGGCCAGGCCCGGCGGCTTGAGCTGATCGAACCCGAGCGACGTGCGGTCGATGACGTCGTCCCAACCCAGGAGTGACACCGTCACCGTGTCGGTGACCCGCGGCTTGAGTTCGAGGGTCTGCGCCCCGGCGTCGCGGGCCACCCGACGGGTCTGCGGGCCGTCGCCCAAGTCGACGGTCACCATCGTCGGATGTGCCGGCAGCGCACTTGAACTCGGCGTCACCCGCAGCCCGGACACCTCGGTCGGGCGCGGCAGCTTGAGGGTCAGCGTCGGCGGGATGCGGTGCTGCACGACGCGCTGCGGCGCGGTCCACGCCGTGCCGGGGTCGCCGTCCGCGGCGGCGTAGGCCGAACCGAGCACGTCGATCGGGTCGGCGTCGCCGAACGCGCGGGCCGCACCCGGGGCGGCGATCAGGTCGGCGAGCCGGGGACCCTGGCGAGCGCGCACCCACACGGTCGGCGTCACCGCGATCGGTGCCGGCACGGTCAGTGTCCGGCTCAGGTTGACCGGCTCCTCGGGCGACAGCGCCATCGTCGCCGCGCACCGGGTTCCGGTGGGGCTTTCCGCGCAGCCGGTCCGGCCCTGCAGTTCGGAACCCAGATCCCATTGCGCCACTGCCGAATTCGGTGGTGGGCCGGGGACCGAGACGGTGTGCCGGAGATTGACCGGGTGGGCGAACCCGTTCGCGTCGTACTGGGTGACGGCAATATCGGTGAGCCCGAACTGCACACCGGGGGAGCCGTCGCTGGTCGCGACCGCGGTGACCCGCACCCACGGCGACTCGCCGTACGGCAGAGCTGCGGTCAGCGGTTTACCGGCCTCGTCGAAACGCAACGTGCTGGTGCCGTTGACGGTGGAGATCTCCAGCCGGCGGATCTGCGCGCCGACCGCGGTGGCGCTGGGCGTGACCGTGATCGTCGCGTTGGTGACCGGATGGTCGAAGTCGACCTGCAGCCACTGGCCGATCGCCGCCTGCAGCGCGTTGGACACCCAGCTCGTCGACGGGTCGGCGTCGATCGCGGCGGCGGGCCCGGTCGCCGGTGCCACGTTGGGCAGCGCGGTGGAGTCCGCGGCCGAACTGGACACCGAGATGCGTCCGCCGTTCCACTGGCCGTACACCAGATCGGTTCCGGGAGCGGGATAGTCGAGGACGCGGTTGTGGGTGTGCCGTGGGTCGTCGGGGGTGCGGATCGCCGAGGAGTGGTCGTCGACGCGGCCGTAGTCGGTCTCGCGTGCCAACGGGGTGTCGGTGACGGTGACCAGCGGGGCCGGCACGCCGGCGCGTTCGGCGTCGCCGGTCAGCAGCATCGGGCCCAGCGGCGGTTGGCCCAGCAGCCGACGGCGTTCGTCGAGCCGCAGCAGCGCCTCGGGGGCACCGTCGACGCGCGCCATCCGGTCGGTGTCGACGAGGTACGGCCCCACCGGCGTCGTCGCGGTCACCCGGTAGATCTCGACGGCCGGATACCGCGGCCGCAACCCGCTGTCGGCGATGAAACCGGCCAGCGTGCCGGGCCCGACGGGATCACCGAACTCGGCGACCTCCTCCAGACCCGGCGAGTTGTCGACCGTGCGGTGCACCAGCAGCGGCCGCGCCGACCGCGACGCATCCGGGTCCAGGTCGTTGCGCACCACGACATACGAAATACCTTGACGGGCAAGGGTTTCGGCCAGCCCGTCGGAGGGGCGCCCGGCGGCGAACAGGCGCTGCACCGAGTCCAGTGCCCGGATGGTCTGCGGCGGGGTCAGCGGAATCGAGTCGCGCACACCCCAGGGACTGCTGCCGAGCACCTGGAGCGGTTCGTCGTGGCTGTTGCCCCACACCTGGGTGGCGAACGGCGCTCCGGGCGCGACGAGCACCCGGCCCTCGGTGTTGTGCTCGTCGAGCCAGGCCGCGGCGTCGTGCCAGTACTGCGGGATCGCGTCGAAAGCGCCTGGCGGAGTGAGGCGTCCGGTCCACGCCAAGGAACTGGCGGCGGTCAGCGCGACGAGCACGACGACCCCGACGGCGATGCGCTTGTCGCGCTCCGGATGCGCCAGCGCACTCACCCACTGCTCGCGCGGCGCGCCGCCCGGCAGCGGGAGGCGACCGAGCAGGTGGGCCAACCCGAGCGCCAGCGGAAGGCGCAGCAGCGGGTCGAGCTTGTGCAGGTTGCGCAGCGGTGTCCCCGCCGCGTCGAGGAACGTCTGGACCTGCTGGGCGATCGGGGAGCCCAGGCCGCCCGAGTAGCCGGCGGCCAGTAGCGCGACACCGATCAGCAGGATCGTGATCAGCCGGCCCCGGTACGGCATGTTGCGCATCGCGAGCCCGGCCAGCCCGGCGGCCGCGACCAGCGTGGTGGCCAGCACGGCCACCGACGTCGTCACCAGCGACGCCCCCGCGGTCGCGTTCGGCGCGACGAACGGCGTCCAGGCGTGAGTGCCGCGCAGCATCTCGGTCAGCGACATCCACTGCGTGGTGACGCCGGAGGACTCGATGAAGTCGAGGAACGGCGGGCTGATGCGGCCCAGCAGCACCAGCGCGATCACCCACCACGTCACCGCCAGCGCGATGCACAGCGCCCACCACGCGGTGAAGCGCCACCAGGTCCTCGTCGGCCGGTGACACGCCAGCCAGATCGCCGCGGCCAGGCAGCCGGTCAGCGTCGCGACCGCGTTGACAGCGCCCATCAGCGCGATCGCCACCGCCGAGCGCGCGGCCAGCAGCCGCACCCGGGGGTCGCCCCGCAGCACGAGGATCACCGGCAGCAGCACCCACGGCGCCAGCATCATCGGCAGCGTCTCCGAGGAGATCGCGCCGATCGTGGTCAGCACCCGCGGGGACAGCGCGTAGGCCGCCGCGGCGATGACGCGCGAGGGCCTGCTGCCGATGCCGAGCGCCTCGGCGACCCGCAGCACACCCCAGAAGCCGACGACCAGCAGCAGCGCCCACCACAGCCGCTGCGTCACCCAGCCGGGCAATCCGACGACGTCACCGAGCAGGAAGAAGGCGCCGTGCGGGAACAGGTAGCCGTAAGCCTGGTTCTGCGCCTGGCCGAACGGCAGTTCGCTGTTCCACAGGTTGAACGCGCGCGCGAGGAAGTTCAGCGGGTTCGCGGTCAGGTCGAGCTTGGTGTCCGGTGAAATCTGCCCCGGCGACTGGGCGAACGTCAGCAGCAGCGCCGCGGCCGCCGCGACCCACAGCCAGCGCCGTGACAGCGGAGCGGTCTCGACGTCAGAGGGCAGGGGCGACGGGCCCACGTGCGAGAAACCGGTGGCCGGGGAGTCAGCTTCGGTCGCCGTACTCGACCCTGTTGAGCACCGATGACGCCGGATCGCCCGCTTGCAGCGGAGGCCTGTTGTCCTGCTGCACCATCAGCGTCACACCGAAGATCGCCGCCGCGCCCAGCAGCAGTCCGACCACGATGCTGGCCGCGGCAGGCACGAGGAACCGATCCATGCGGCAAAAGTAGCATGCGGGCCATGTCCGCAGATGAACGCCGGTTCTGGCGGACGGATACGTGCTCGGTGTGGGTCGGCTACGACGACGACGGCGCGCTGGTGTTCACCGGCGAGGACAGCGGTCACCTCGACGGCTACGAATACGAGGTGACCGTCGGCGCCGATCAGTTCGACGAGCTGCGCCGCGCGCTGGGCGCCGACCCGGCCGCCGACGTCGTCGACCTGGTCTGCCGGCACGCCGAGGAGATCATGGCGCGCGGCGAGCGGACCTGGCTCCACGACCGCGGGATAGAACGAGGCTTCCGCTCCTATTAGTGTCGAGGCCCATGGCGAAAACCCGAGCGCTCTGCGCACTGGTGACCACGGCCGGACTCCTGCTGGCCTGTGCGCCGGCCGACCAGGACACCGCGGCGGCGGACGCGTCGTCGGCGCCGCTGACCAAGGCCGCCACCGAGGCGCCGAACGCTCCCGCGCCGGTTCCGGCGGCGCCCGCGTGCGGGACCGGTGAGGCGCTGCTGGCGTCGATGTCGACGCGCGACAAGCTCGCGCAGCTGCTGATGGTCGGCGTCGCCGATGCGGCCGACGCCCGCGCCGTCGTCGACACCCATCACGTCGGCGGCATCATGATCGGCAGCTGGACCGACCTGTCGATGCTCGGCGGTCCGCTGGGCGAGATCGCCGCTTCGGCGAATCCACTGCCGCTGGCGGTCAGCGTCGACGAGGAGGGCGGCCGGGTCTCGCGGTTGTCGTCGGTGATCGGCACGCAGCCCGCCCCGCGGGTGCTCGCCGAGTCGAACACGCCCGAGCAGGTCTACGACATCGCGCTGCGGCGCGGCCAGGCGATGCGCAACCTGGGCATCACGATCGATTTCGCGCCGGTCGTCGACGTCACCGACGCGCCCGACGACACCGTGATCGGCGACCGCTCCTTCGGCTCGGACCCGGCCGTCGTCACCGACTTCGCCGGCGCGTACGCGCGCGGCCTGCGCGCCGCCGGCGTGCTGCCGGTGCTCAAGCACTTCCCCGGCCACGGCCGCGGATCGGGTGACTCGCACACCGGTGCCGTGACGTCGCCGCCGCTGGCCGAGTTGGAGCAGACCGATCTGGTGCCGTACCGGGCCCTGACCAGCCAGGCGCCGGTCGGGGTGATGGTCGGGCACATGCAGGTGCCCGGGCTGACCGGCAGCGATCCGGCCAGCCTGAGCCCGGCGGCGTATGCGCTGCTGCGCTCCGGCAACTACGGCGGCCCGCCGTTCAACGGCCCGATCTTCACCGACGACATCTCCTCGATGCAGGCGATCTCGGACCGGTTCGGCGTGGCGGAGGCGGCGTTGCGCGGTCTGCAGGCCGGTGCCGACACCGCCTTATGGGTGACGACGGCTGAGGTGCCCGCGGTGCTCGACCGCTTGGAGCAGGCGCTCGACGCCGGTGAGCTGTCGATGTCGAGCGTCGATGCGTCGGTGCTGCGGCTGGCCGGCATGAAGGGCCCCAACCCGCGCTGCTGATTCCCACCCGCCGCCCGCTGCTGACGACTGCGAGGTCGGGTATTGCTTACCCTGGTGGGATGGCCGGAGGTACCAAGCGGTTGCCGCGCGCCGTGCGTGAGCAGCAGATGCTGGACGCCGCGGTGCAGATCTTCTCTGTCAACGGCTACCACGAGACGTCGATGGACGCGATCGCCGCGCAGGCGCAGATCTCCAAACCGATGCTGTATCTGTACTACGGCTCCAAGGAGGAGTTGTTCGCGGCGTGCCTGGACCGTGAGCTCGGCCGCTTCGTCGACGACGTGCGCAGCCGGATCGACTTCAAGCAGAGCCCGAAGGACCTGCTGCGCAACGCCGTTCTGGCGTTTCTGAACTACATCGACGCGAATCGGGCGTCGTGGATGGTGCTCTACAGCCAGGCCACCAGTTCGCAGGCGTTCGCGCACACGGTGCGCGAAGGTCGTGAGCGGATCATCGACCTGGTCGGCAGGCTGCTGCGGTCGGGAACGCGTAATCCCGAGCCCGACACCGACTTCGACATGATGGCCGTCGCGCTGGTGGGCGCCGGCGAGGCGGTGGCCAGCCGGGTGTCCACCGGCGACGCCGACGTCAACGAGGCCGCCGAGCTGATGATCAACTTGTTCTGGCGCGGCCTCAAGGGCACCCCGGCCGAGCACGCCGACGGGTCCGTTCACTCTGCGGCGACGGCGCACTTGTCCGAGTAGCCGACGCCCTGAACGCAGACTCGACGGGATTACCTACAGCGCGCGGACGGTGCCGAACAGGTGCGGGTCACCCTTCTTGAGGTGCCGCAGCGTCAGGTCCCAGCCGTCGGCGACGCGGTCGACGTAGAGGCCGGCCGACGCCGGCAGCACCACGGGTTTGGCGAACTTCACCGAGTACTTCACCGCGCCGGGCAGCTGCCCTTCGATGTTGGCCAGAACCGCTGCCGCACTGAACATTCCGTGCGCGATCACGGTCGGGAAGCCGAACAGCTTGGCCGCCACCGAATTGGTGTGGATCGGGTTGTGGTCCCCGCCGACCGACGCGTAGTGCTTGATCTGACCGGGCGTGATGCGCAGCACCGCATTCGGCGGACCGAGTTTGGGCTGTTTCTGCGGCGGCGGCTTGGGCTCGTCGGACAGGCTGGTGCGCTGCTGATGCAGAAACGTCGTCACTTGGTGCCACGCCAGCTCGTTACCGACGCTGACATCGGTGAGGATGTCGACCAGTAGACCTTTCCGGTGCTCACGCAGGTTCTCGGCGTGCACCTTCACCGAGACGGTGTCGGTCACCGCGATCGGCCGGTACTGGGTGATGTGGTTCTCGATGTGCACCGAACCCATTGCGGCGAACGGGAAGTCGAACCCGGTGACCAACGACATCAGCGTCGGGAACGTCAGCGCGAACGGATACGTCAGCGGCACGGTGTCGCCGAACTGCAGCCCGGTCACCGCCGCGTAGGCCGCCACGTTGGCCGGGTCGATGCTCAACTCGTCGACGGTGAGCGTGCGCTCCGGCAGCGTCTCACCGCGCGGCACGAAGGGCAATGCACCCGCGGCCGCGCGCACCAGGTTCATCAAGCCCGACGGTTGCGCCTCAGCCATGTGTCACGCCCCCAGCCACGCCTGGCCGCACACCCGCACCGTGTTGCCGGTGACGGCGTTGGACGCGGGACTGGCGAAGTACGCGATGGTCTCGGCGACGTCGACCGGTTGGCCGCCCTGGTACAGCGAGTTCAGCCGGCGGCCCACCTCGCGGGTGGCCAGCGGGATCGCTTCGGTCATCTTGGTCTCGATGAAACCGGGCGCCACCGCGTTGACCGTGATGCCCTTGTCGGCGTAGACCTCGGCCAGCGTGTCGGTCAGCCCGATCATGCCGGCCTTGGTGGCGGCGTAGTTGGTCTGCCCGCGGTTGCCCGCGATGCCGGCCATCGACGACAGCCCGACCACGCGGCCGCCCTCGCCGAGCACGCCGCTGCTCACCAGCCCCTCGGCAAGGGCAAGCGGCGCAACGAGATTCACCGCGACGACCGAGTCCCAGCGGCCCTCGTCCATGTTGGCGAGCAACTTGTCGCGGGTGATGCCCGCGTTGTTGACGAGGATGTCGGCCTTGCCGTCATGCACCTCACGCAGGTGCGCGGTGATCTTGTCGACGGCGTCGTCGGCGGTGACGTCGAGCGTCAGTGCGGTCCCGCCGACCTTGGAAGCCGTCTGGCCCAGCGCGTCGGCGGCACCCTCGACGTCGATGCACACCACCTTCGCCCCGTCGCGGCTGAACACCTCGGCGATCGTCGCGCCGATCCCACGGGCGGCGCCGGTCACGATCGCAACCTTGCCCTCCAGCGGCCGGTCCCAGTCCGCGGGCGGCGCCGAGTCGTCCGCGCCGATCCGGAACACCTGCCCGTCGACGTAGGCCGACTTGCCCGACAGCAGGAACCGCATCGTGGACTCCAGGCCCGTCGCGGCGGGTTTGGCCGCCGCCGACAGGTACACCAGGTTCACCGTCGCCCCGCGGCGCATCTCCTTGCCCAGCGAGCGGGTGAAGCCCTCCAGCGCGCGCTGCGCGATCCGCTCGTGTTCGCTGCCTGCCTCCTCCGGGATCGTGCCGATGACGACGATGCGCCCGGACGGCCCGAGGTTGCGCAGCAGCGGGGTGAAGAACTTGTAGAGGCCCTTGAGCCCGGCCGGGTCGGTGATGCCGGTGGCGTCGTACACCAGCCCGCCGAACGAGTCGGCCCAGCGGCCGCCGAGGTTGTCGGAGACCACGTCGTAGTCCTCGGCCAGCGCGGTGCGCAGCGGTTCGACGAGCCGGCCCTCCCCGCCGATGAGCAGCGTGCCCGCCAACGGCTGGTCGCCGGGGCGGTAGCGGCGCAGCGTCTCGGGCTGCGGGATGCCGAGCTGCTTGGCGAGGAACGATCCGGGCGCCGAGTGAACGAGTTGCGAGTACAGATCGGATGCCATGGGAAGAACTTACTCCAGAGTAAGAAGAGTGGGTACTATGGGGTCATGGCTTGTGATACCCAGCGACGCGTCGCGATCCTCGGTGGCAACAGAATTCCGTTCGCACGCTCCGACGGCGCCTACGCCAACGCGTCCAACCAGGACATGTTCACCGCCGCGCTGGGCGGTCTCGTCGACCGCTACAACCTGGCGGGCGAGACGCTGGGCGCGGTGATCGGCGGGGCCGTGCTCAAGCACAGCCGCGACTTCAACCTGATCCGCGAGTGCGTGCTCGGCAGCGCGCTGTCGTCGTACACCCCGGCCTTCGACATCCAGCAGGCGTGCGGCACCGGCCTGCAGGCCACGATCGCCGCGGCCGACGGCATCGCCGCGGGTCGTTACGAGGTCGCGGCCGCGGGCGGGGTGGACACCGCCTCCGACGCGCCGATCGCGCTCGGCGACGACCTGCGCCGCACGCTGCTCGGGCTGCGCCGGTCCAAGTCCAACGTCGACCGGCTCAAACTGGTCGGCAAGCTGCCCGCCTCCCTCGGCATCCAGATCCCGGTCAACAGCGAGCCGCGCACCGGCATGTCGATGGGCGAGCACGCCGCGGTCACCGCTAAGGAGATGGGCATCAAGCGCGTCGACCAGGACGAGCTGGCCGCCGCCAGCCACCGCAACATGAGCGCCGCCTACGACCGCGGCTTCTTCGACGACCTGGTCACCCCGTTCCTCGGCGTCTACCGCGACAACAACCTGCGCGCGGACTCGTCGGCGGAGAAACTCGCCAAGCTCAAGCCGGTGTTCGGCGTCAAGAACGGCGACGCCACGATGACCGCGGGCAACTCGACCCCGCTGACCGACGGCGCCTCGGTGTCGCTGCTGGCGACCGAGGAGTGGGCATCGGCGCACGGCATCGAGCCGCTGGCGTACTTCGTCGACGCCGAGACCGCCGCGGTCGACTACGTCAACGGCCGCGACGGGCTGCTGATGGCGCCCACCTACGCGGTGCCCCGGCTGCTCGCCCGCAACGGGTTGAGCCTGCAGGACTTCGACTTCTACGAGATCCACGAGGCGTTCGCGTCGGTGGTGCTCGCGCACCTGCAGGCGTGGGAGTCCGAGGAGTACTGCAAGGAGCGCCTCGGCCTGGACCAGGCGCTCGGCTCGATCGACCGGTCCAAGCTCAACGTCAACGGCTCCTCGCTGGCCGCCGGGCATCCGTTCGCCGCCACCGGCGGGCGCATCGTCGCGCAGCTGGCCAAGCAGCTCGCCGAGAAGCGCAAGGACAGCGGCCAGCCGGTGCGCGGGCTGATCTCGATCTGCGCGGCGGGCGGGCAGGGCGTGGCAGCAATCCTCGAGGCCTGACGCCTGCGGAAAAGATTTGTGCCGACGGTTGTAACGCTCGCGGAAACGACGTCGATAAACGGGATAGCTCCGTACTGCCGTCTGACCCCCCGACCCGGCGGCAGTGCGGGGCTCTTGACGTTCACGCCCCCGGCGGCGGATCTTTCTTCGCCTTGACCGGGCCCGCAGCGGGCGGGGCGAACAGCGCGCCGCCGAGGCTGCCGCGCGCCGTGCGCACCGCCACCAGCGTCCACGTGCCGAGCAGCCCGACGTAGGCGATCGCGGCGGCGACCTCGAACGCCGGCAGCCCGGTGTGCTTGGCCAGCTGGGTGGTGCCCGTGACGAACGTGCCGACCGGGAACGTCAGGCTCCACCACGTCAACGCGAACGGCATGCCGCGGCGCAGCGTGCGCACGGTCAACTCGGTGGCCAGCACGATCCACAGCACCGCGAAACCCCACACCGGCACCCCGAACAGCACCGCGAACACGTTCATCGCGTCGGCCAGTTCGGGCGGCACGGCCAGCGCGGCGTGCGCGCCGAGCAGACCCGCCGCCGTGATGCCCTGGCCGAGCGGGCCCAGCACGATCCACAGCGTCGGCACCCGGGCGGTGCCCGACGTGCCGTACAGCGCGAGCCTGCTCCAGATCATCGTGATGATGATCAGCGCCGCCATCAGCGAGAGCCCGAACATCGCGTAGCAGCCGTAAAGCATCGTGGCGCGGCCGGTGCCCGGCGCCATGTGGGGGATCAGCAGCGCGCCGGCGGCGGCCGACACCATCGGCGGCACCACCGGCATCAGCCAACCGCCGAACGCGGCGTCGGGTTCGACGTTGAGTTGGGTGAACATCAGGAACGGAATGGTCGCCGCGGTGAACAGCCCGCCGATCGTGCCCGCGGTCCACAGCACCCAGGCCAGATCGACGGCCACCCGCTCGCCGATCAGGTCCTTGCCGATCAGCAGCGCGCCCGCCGCGACGGTCAGCAGCGCCATCGGCGCCGCGCCGTAGAAGTGGGTCATCTGCGGATTGCGGGCGTGGCTGCGCGCGGCCACCGGGTGCCGGATCCGCTGCACCGACACCGCGACCGACAGCACCACCAGCAGCACCGCCGCGAACACCCAGACCACCCGCGAAAAGACGTGCAGTCCAGGCACATTCACCGGCAGCGTGGCGCCGGCCGTCGCGACGATGCCGGTGCCCATCACCGACGCGAACCAGTTCGGCCCGAGGTGCTGCAGCCGGGCGAGTTCCGTTGACGCGGCGTCGGTGGCCATGGCCCAGTATGTAAGCATGCAAACGAGCCTGAGCATCGTCGGTCTGAATCCTCACGAGCCGTCGCCGGTCGACACGCTGGTCGGCACCCTCGCGGACCTGCGTGACGAAGGTTTCCGCCGCATCTGGCTGGCCCAACTGCCGTTCGACGCGGACCTGCCGACGATGCTCGGCATCGCGTTCCGCGAGGTCGACGGGCTCGAGATCGGCTCGGGCGTGATCCCGATCCAGGCCCAGCACCCGTGGCAGCTCGCGCAGCGCGCGCTGACGCTCAACCTCATCAGCGGTGGGCGGTTCACGCTCGGCATCGGCATGAGCCACCGCATGGTCACCGAGGGGGTGTGGGGTGTTCCGTGGGACCGGCCGGTGCGCCAGATGCGTGAGTACCTCGACGCGCTGCAACCGCTGCTGGCCGGGGAGCCCGCCGACGCGGCAGGGGAGTTCTGGACCGCCCGTGGCGCGCTGCAGGTGACCGCCCCACCGGCCGACGTCTACCTCGCGGCGCTCGGGCCGCAAATGCTGCGGCTGGCGGGCCGCCGCACCAAGGGCACGCTCACGTGGATGACCGGACCCAAGACGCTGGCCGGCCACATCGTGCCGGCACTGCGCGACGCCGCGGTCGAAGCGGTCCGCTCCGCGGGCGACGTGCGGGTGGCGGCGTCGCTGCCGGTGAGCGTGACCGACGACGTCGACGGCGCGCGCAAGCAGGCCGCCGAGAGCTTCGGGGTGTATGGCACGCTGCCGTCCTACCGGGCGATGCTCGACCGGGAGGGGTTCGCCGGACCCGAGGACGCGGCGATCATCGGCGACGAGGACACCGTCGCCCAACGGCTCGACGAGCTCAGCGCGTCCGGCGTCGACGAGTTCGTGGCCAGCGTTTTCGATGCCGATCCCGAGACCCGCGCCCGCACCCGTGCGCTGCTGCGATCGAAAGATTCCTGATCCGAAAATCGGGCTGGTGTGTTCTAGATCACCGGCGTACGATCGAGCGCACGACGGGTTCGGGAGTGGCCTATCCAAAGAGTCGGCAAGGGTTGAAAGCCGACCGCGCGTACTGATGAGACGCACCTATCTGCCCTCCCGAACCCGCCCTTTTTTGTCCGGCGCACGGTGGGGCTGGCCACACCGCCGATTGACCGGGCACCACGATCGATCGAACCGCCGACCGACTCCACGATGGATGCCGTGACGACAACCCTGATGGCCGAATCCGACTGGACCCGAACGCTTTCGCAACCCCTGCGCCGCGAGGCCTGGCGCACCTACCTGTACTTCCTGCTGGCCAGCGCGCTGGCGGTGGTCGGCGTCGCCTTCCTGTTCGCGGCGGGACTGGCGTCGGGGCTGCTGCTGGCGACGCTGATCGGCATCCCGCTGCTGGCCCTGGTGGTGATGAGCGGCCGGGCGTGGAACCGGCTCTATCGGTCGCTGGCCCGACTGACCGGTGCCGAGATCGAGGCGCCGCCGCCGTTCGCGCGACCACCGGGCCGGTTGCAGACCGTCGCCGCCGCGCTCACGGACGGCGTCGGCTGGCGCAGCCTCGGGTTCGTCGCGCTGCACTCGGTCGTGATGACACCCGTCGGGTACGGCCTGATCCTGGCGGTCGTGGTGTGCGCGTCGGCCGTCGCCTCGCCGCTGGTGTTTCTGGTGACCGGCCAGGCGTTCATCACGATCGGCGAGCCCATCGACTCGTTGCCGATCTACCTGCTGCTGTCCCTCGCCGGCGTGGCCGGGCTGTACGCGACGGGTTGGCTGATGCTGGCCGCCAGCCGGTTCGACGTGTGGATGGCGCGAAGCCTGCTCGGCGCCAGCGACCGCGACCGCCGCGTCGGCCAACTCGAGAAGGCCCGCGCCGACGTGATCGACGCGTCGGCCGCCACGCTGCAGCAGGTCGAGCGGGATCTGCACGACGGCACCCAGGCGCGGCTGATCACCGTGGCGATGGCGCTGGCCCGCGCCGAGGAGCACTTCGCCGCCTCCGACGTCGGCCGCGCCCGCACCCTGGTCTCGGATGCGCTCGCCAACACCAAGGACACGCTGACCGAGCTGCGCGAGATCGTGCGTGGGATCCGGCCGCCCGCACTGGATCTCGGTCTCGAGGCGGCGGTCGCGACGCTGGCGGCGCGCAACCCGCTACCGGTCGAGGTGTCGGTCGACCTCGCGGTGCGGCCGTCGCTGGGCGTGGAGACGATGGCGTACTTCTGCGTGGCCGAGCTGCTGGCCAACGTGTCGCGGCACTCCGGGGCCGACCACGCGACGGTGACCATCCGCAGCGATCCCGCCGAACTGCGGATCGTCGTGCAGGACAACGGTTCCGGCGGGGTTCAGGTCGGCACCGGATCAGGCCTGACGGGTCTGCGGGACCGGTTGGCGATGCTCGACGGACAGCTGACCGTGGACAGTCCGGATGGCGGCCCGACGGTGGTCACCGTGTCCGTGCCGCCGGGGTCAGACCGGTGATCCGGATCGTCATCGCCGAGGACAACGCGATCCTGCGCGACGGGCTGGCGCAACTGCTCGCCGAGCGCGGCCACGACGTCGTCGCCAAGGTCGGCACGGCCGAGGAACTGCTGCACGCCGTCGACGAACTCACGCCCGACGTCGCGGTCATCGACATCCGGATGCCGCCGACGTTCACCGACGAGGGTCTGGTGGCCGCGGTGTCGCTGCGTCGCTCGCATCCGTCGGTGGGTGTGCTGGTGTTCTCCCAGTGGGTGGAAACCCGTTATGCCGCCGAGCTTCTCGCCGGCGCGCCGGAGGGTGTCGGCTATCTGTTGAAGGACCGCGTGACCGATATCGGCGAGTTCGACGACGCGCTGCGGCGGGTCGCCGACGGCGGGACGGCACTCGACCCGGAGGTGGTCCGCCAATTGATCGGACGGCGGCAGACGTCCACGGTGCTGGACCGGCTCACCCCGCGCGAGCGGGAGGTGCTGGCGCTGATGGCCGAAGGCCACTCGAACAGCGGTCTGGCGCGGCATCTCTCGATCACCGAGCGGGCGGTCGAGAAGCACGTGTCGGCGATCTTCACCAAGCTCGACCTGCCGCCCTCGCAGGCGCACCACCGGCGGGTCCTGGCCGTGGTCACGTACCTGAACTCCTAGCACCGCAACGCAAACCGCCCCCGGGAAGAGACCGGGGGCGGTTTGGTCGGAAGCGGCTAAGAGGGGACTAGAAGGCCGCTTCGTCGAGTTCCATCACGTCGTTGTCGAGATTCTCGATCACCGAGCGGGTGCTGGTCAGCAGCGGCAGGAAGTTCTTCGCGAAGAACGAGGCCACCGCGACCTTGCCCTCGTAGAAGGACCGGTCGTCGCCGCTGGCGCCACTGCCGGATGTCGCCGGCGCGCCGGCTCCGGCGTCGAGCGCGCCGATCGCCACGGCGGCCTGCTGCTGCAGCAGCCAGCCGATCACCAGGTCGCCGACGCTCATCAGGAAGCGCACCGAGCCCAGGCCGACCTTGTACAGCTCGGCCGGGTTCTCCTGCGCCGCCATCAGGTAGCCGGTCAGCGACGCGGCCATGGCCTGCACGTCCTCCAGAGCGGTGGCCAGCAGCGCACGCTCGGCCTTGAGCCGGCCGTTGCCCGACTCGCTCTTGACGAACTGCTCGATCTGGCCGGCCACGTACGCCAGCGCCTGACCCTTGTCCCGCACGATCTTGCGGAAGAAGAAGTCCTGCGCCTGGATCGCGGTGGTGCCCTCGTACAGCGAGTCGATCTTGGCGTCGCGGATGTACTGCTCGATCGGGTAGTCCTGCAGGAAGCCGGACCCACCGAAGGTCTGCAGGCTCTCGGTGAGCTTGGCGTACGCCTGCTCGGAGCCCACACCCTTGACGATCGGCAGCATCAGGTCGTTGACCCGCACGGCCAGGTCGGCGTCCACGTCGTGCAGCGCCTTGGCGACCGCCGAGTCCTGGAACGTCGCGGTGTACAGGTACAGCGCGCGCAGACCCTCGGCGTAGGACTTCTGGGTCATCAGCGAACGACGCACGTCGGGGTGGTGCGTAATCGTGACGCGCGGCGCGGTCTTGTCGGTCATCTGGGTCATGTCGGCGCCCTGGACGCGCTCCTTGGCGTATTCCAGCGCGTTGAGGTAGCCGGTCGACAGGGTGGCGATGGCCTTGGTGCCCACCATCATTCGGGCCTGCTCGATGACGTCGAACATCTGCGCGATGCCGTTGTGCACCTCGCCGACCAGCCAGCCCTTGGCGGGAACGCCGTGCTGGCCGAAGGTCAGCTCACAGGTGGCCGAGACCTTCAGGCCCATCTTGTGCTCGACGTTGGTGACGAAGACGCCGTTGCGCTCGCCGAGCTCACCGGTCTCCGGGTCGAAGTGGAACTTCGGCACGAAGAACAGCGACAGTCCCTTGGTGCCCGGGCCTGCGCCCTCGGGGCGGGCCAGCACCAGGTGGAAGATGTTCTCGAACAGGTCGTCGGAGTCGGCCGAGGTGATGAACCGCTTGACGCCTTCGATGTGCCAGGAGCCGTCGTCCTGCTGGACGGCCTTGGTGCGGCCGGCGCCGACGTCAGAACCGGCGTCGGGCTCGGTGAGCACCATGGTGGAGCCCCAGCCGCGCTCGGCGGCCAGCACGGCCCACTTCTTCTGCTCCTCGGTCGCGTTGTGCGCGAAGATCTGCGCGAACGCGGCGCCACCGGCGTACATCCACACGGCGGGGTTGGCGCCGAGGATGTGCTCGTTGAGCGCCCACAGCATCGCCTTGGGGGCCGGCACGCCGCCGAGGTCCTCGTCGAGGCCGACCTTGTCCCAGCCGCCCTCGATGCAGGCGTGCACCGACTTCTTGAACGCCTCCGGCAGCGTCACCGAGTGCGTCTCGGGATCGAAAACCGGCGGGTTGCGGTCGCCCTCGACGAACGACTCGGCGATCGGGCCCTCGGCCAGCCGGGCCATCTCGGAAAGCATCTCGCGGGCCGTGTCGGCGTCGAGGTCGCTGTACTCACCCGTACCCAGCGCCTGGTCGAGGCGCAGCACCTCGAACAGGTTGAACACCTGGTCACGTACGTTGCTCTTATAGTGGCTCACGGTTCCTCCTCGGTGAGATAGCCACTTACGGTTGGGTACTCGGGTTAAGTTACCCACCAGTAACTGTGTCGGACTATACCCATCAGTAACTTCAACTCAAACCCCCCGCGGGCAATTCCCGCGGCCGCCCTGACCAGGTGGTTGGTCGGGGATGCCAAAGGTGCAGTTGACACGTGTCTGACCGGGGATTTCCCGGTGATGTGAGAATCGTCACGCCGCCCCGGTTAGGGTGTGGCGATGCTGCGCGTAACGGTCTGGGGAACCGGAAACATGGGTGCCACGGCCATCCGCTCGACGGTGGCTTTTCCGGGGTTGCAACTGGCCGGAGTCATCACCTCGACGCCCGACAAGGCGGGCCGCGACGCCGCGTCGTTCGCCGGCCTCGAGGCGCAAACAGGCGTCACCGCCACCACCGACATCGACGCCGCACTCGCGGCCTGTGACGCCGTCGCCTACATGGCGTCGGGCGACATCCGCCCCGACGAGGCGGTCGCCGACATCGAACGCTGCCTGAGCGCCGGCAAGCATGTGGTGACGCCGTCGCTGTACTCGCTCTACGACCCGCGCTCGGCGCCCCAGGACTGGGTCGACCGGCTCACCGCGGCCGCCGAGGCGGGCTCGGCCACGCTGCTGGTCAGCGGTGTCGACCCCGGATGGGGCAACGACGCGCTGGCGGTGATCGCCGCCGGGCTGTGCACCCGGATCAAGACCATCCACTGCCAGGAGATCTTCGACTACTCGACCTACAACCAGCCGTTCGCGGTCAAGGTGTCCTGCGGTTTCGGCGGCTCGATGGACGAGACCCCGATGATGCTGCTGCCGTCGATCCCGACCATGGTGTGGGGCGGCAACATTCGACTGGTCGGCCGCGGGCTGGGCATCGAGATCGACGAGATCGCCGAGGAGGTCGAGCGGCGGCCGCTCGAGGAATCGGTCGACACCGTCATGGGGCGCTTCGAGAAGGGCACCCAGGGGGCGTTCTGGCTCAAGGTCATCGGCCGCTCCGGAGGCCGCGACCGCATCGTCATCGACCACATCACCCGCATCCACGCGTCCTGCGCGCCGGACTGGCCCTATCCCGACGAGGGCGTGGGCGACCACCGCGTGATCATCGACGGCGATCCGCAGCTGACCATCACCACCCGCGCCGACGTGCCCGGCGGCACCCGCGCCGACGGCGGCAACGCCACCGCGGCCAACCGACTGCTCGGCGCGCTGGCCTGGCTGGCCGAGCAGAAGCCCGGTATCTACGACGGGCTCGACGTGCCGTTGCAGACGACGCTGCCGCCGGAGGTCCAGGCACAGCGTTGGGCCTGAACCGGCTCCGGCGCGATCAGTCGGCCGCCGCGGGCGCGGGCTCGGCCTCCGCGTCGGGCAGTTGACCCACGAGATATTCGGCCAGCCCGCCGATCGTCGGGTAGTCGAACACCGCGGTCGCGTTGATCGTGAACTTGCCGCCGAACTGGCTGTGCAGCCGGTTGCGCAGCTCGATCGCCATCAGCGAGTCGGTGCCGAGGTCCAGGAACCGGCTCGTCGCCGCGGGCGGCGACGCCAGGCGCAGGAAGTTCTGCACCTCGCGCTGCAGGAACTCGGTGACGAAGCCGGCGCGCTGCGGCACCGGGATCTCCATCAGCTGCTTGAGCAGCTCGCTGTCCCCGGTCACCTCGCCCTCCGGTCGCGGGAGCACCAGATCGAGGATCGGCGGCCGCGTCGCACCCAGCAGCTTGGCGGCCCGTGCCCAGTTCGCCTTGACCACCGTCGCTTGCGCGGTGCCGTTGGCGACCACTTCGGCGAGCCCGTTGAGCGCCGCCGACGGCTCCAGCGGCACCAGGCCCTGCGCGTTGAGGTTGGCGCGGGCGGCCTCCGACGACGCCATACCGCCGTCGGCCCACGGACCGAAGTTCACGCCGGTGGCCGGCAGGCCCTGGGCGCGGCGACGCGCGACCAGGCCGTCGAGCAGCGCGTTGGCCGTCGCGTAGTTGGCCTGACCCGGTGAGCCGAACACGCTCGACACCGACGAGGACACGATGAAGAAGTCCAGGCCGTCGGTCATCCGGTCGAGGTGGTAGGCGCCGAACGCCTTGGGCGCCAACGTCGTCCGGAAACGCTCGACGTCCTGCTGGGACAGCAGCGCGTCGTCGAGCACGCCCGCGAGGTGCACCACCCCGGCCAGCGGCGGCAGCTCGGTGCGGATCCGGTCCAGGAGCGCGGCCACCTCCGCCTCGTCGCCGACGTCGGCCGAGTACGTGTGGATGCGGCACTTGAAGCGCTCGGTGATCTCCTCGATCGTGCGCTGCGCCTCGGCATCGGGTGCGCGCCGACTGGTCAGCACGATGTCACCCGCCCCCAGCTGCGCCAGGTACGCCGCCGTGTGCAGACCGATAGCGCCCAGCCCGCCGGTGATCAGGTAGCTCCGATCAGGCTGCGGTGCAAGCGGATTCGGGATCTGCAACACGATCTTGCCGATGTGCCGGGCCTGCTGCATCCGGCGGAACGCCGTCCTGGCCTCGGTCAGCGGGTAGATCTCGGCGGGCAGCGGAGCCCACTCGCCGGCAGCGAGGCCGTCGGACACCTCGGTCAGCAGCTTCCGGATCCGTTCGGGCTCCTGGAAGGTCACCGTGTCCAGCGCGACGATCTCGTAGGCGATGTCGGGCCGGACCGCGGCCATCTGCTCGGGCGTCCAGATGTCGCGCTTGGCGATCTCGGCGAACCGACCGTTCTGTGCGGTGGCCCGCACCGTCGCCTCGATGAAGCCCTCGTTGGTCAGGCTGTTGAGCACCACGTCGACGCCCGCACCGCCGGTGTCCGCCAGGATCTGATCGGCGAAATCGGTGGTGCGCGAGTCGTAGACGTACTTCACGCCCATCTTCTGCAGCGTCGCGCGTTTGAACGTGCTGGCGGTCGCGAACACGACGGCCCCGTGTTGCTGGGCCATCTGGATCGCGGCCAGCCCGACGCCACCGCTGGCAGCGTGGATCAGCACCCGGTCGCCGGGCTGCAGCTGCGCCCAGTCGAACGCGAGCCGGGTCGTCAGCGCGGCTGCCGGGATGGTCGCCGCCGCGACGGGATTCAGCCCCTCTGGCACCGGCGCCACCAACTGAGCGGGCACGTTGAACCGGCTGGCAAACGCGCCCTGCATGAAGCCGTACACCCGCTGGCCCACCTCGAGGCCGGTCACCCCGTCACCCAATTGCGTGACCACGCCGGCGAAATCGCCGCCGATGGGTCCGGGATCACCTGGGTACAGGCCGAGCACGTTGAGGACGTCGCGGAAGTTCAGGCCCGCCGCCTCGACGCGGACCTGCACGTAACCCTCGGCAGGCGACGGCACGTCCGCCTCGGTCAGCCGCAGGTTGTCGATCGCACCGCGCTCGGTCGGGGCCAGCACGTAATCGGTGGACCGCGGCACGGTCAGGTGACCGCTGCGGGCCCACGGCAGCAGCCGCGACGCCAGCAGCTTGCCTTGGCGCAGCGCCAGTTCCGGCTCCTCGACCGGGGTGGCGAGCAGGTCGGCCAGCGCCCGCACCGCCTCCGGCGAACCGTCACAGTCGACCAGCTTGCAGCGCAGCGCCGGTTCCTCGTTGATCGTGGTGCGCCCGAAGCCCCACAGCGCCGCCTGCACCGGATCGGTGAACTCGCCGGATTCGGTGGCCACCGCCCGCTCCGTGGCGATCCACAGCCCGCCGGGCAGTGTGATCTCACCGCGCTGCACGGTGTGCACCGCGCTGAGCAGATCGGCGATCTCGGTCTCGATCCGTGCGGCGACGTCGGCGGTCGACTCGTCCGCGCGCGGCGCCGTGGCGCGCCACACCACACCGGAGAACGGCAGACCGCGCTCGTGTGCCTGGGTCAGCAGTTCGCCCAGCGACTCGCTGTCCGCGGACCGATCGGCCGGAATGCAGCCGGGCACCGTCGCGGCCAGCTCGTCGAATCCGGAGATCAGCCAGGTGCCGTCGGGGGAGGCCGACGCGGGCAGCGGCACCTCATGCCAGCCGAGCGTGTACAGCAGCCGGGTGGCGTCGCCGCCGAGACCGCGCAGCAGCGCCTCGCGCGGCGCCCGCTTGACCGTGAACTCGCGGATGCCGCCGAGCGGACGCCCGTCGCGGCTCACGAAATCGAGGTCGAAGACCTGGGTTTCGCTGTCGAGCTCGCTGTTGTGCCAGCGCGCCCGGCAGTAGAACCGGCGCGGCATCTTCTCCCGCAGCGACACCTGTCCGTAGCGCAGCGGCAGGAACAGGTCGCTGACCCCCTGCTCGGCGGCCAGCAGCGCGGGGAACGCCGGGAACGCGACGCCGGTGCACAGGTCCATCAGCACCGGGTGCATCGGCTCGGCGCCCAGCTGCTCGGCGAGTTCCTCACCGACGAACACGTCGCCGATCGCCTCACCGTCGCCGAGCCACAACGACTTCAGCGACCCCGACCAGGTCGGGCCCCACGCCAGTTCCATGTCGGCGAACGTCTCGAACAGGTCCTGCGGGCGCATGCGGTTGCACCGCTCGATCGCCTCGTCGACCGGATCCTCGGCCACCGGCGCCTCGTCGAGCCCGCTGACGACAGTGCCGTCGGCGTTCAGCGACCACTCGGCGCCGCGTTCGCCGTACGGGCGGCTGTGCACCTGGAACGTCCACTGGCCGTCGCCCTCACCGGGGCGCAAGGTCAGCTGCACCTCGCGAGAGCTCTTCTCCGGCAGGATGATCGGCTCGTAGAAGAACACGTCCTTGACCCGCGCCGGCGCACCGACCGCGGTCAGCGCCATGGCGGCATACGTCGCACCCGGCACGACGACCGTGCCGTAGATGACGTGGTCGGACAGCCACGGCTGCGACTTGACCGACAGCCTGCTGGTGTAGACGGTGTCGCCGGACGCCAGTTCCTTGGCGCTGCCCAGGATTCCGGACGACGCGGGTCCGTCGACGGCGATGCTGGTGGTCCTCGGCCAGAACCGGCGGCGCTGGAACGGGTAGGTCGGCAGTTCCAGCGGCGAGCCCGGTTCGCGGTACAGCGCGGCGAAATCGGGCCGGTGCCCGCCGACGTAGGCCGCGGCCAACGCATCGGCGATCTGGCGCCGGTCGGCCACGCCCTTGCGCAGCGAGGCGATCGCCCGCGGGGCGGCCATGTGCTCGGGCCACACCTGCACCGCGGCGCCGGTCAGCACCGGTTGCGGGCCGATCTCCATCAGCACCGAGCAGCCCAGCGCCGCGACGGTGCGCACGCTCTCGGCGAACTGCACCGGCTGGCGCGAATGCCGCCGCCAGTATTGCGCGTCGAGGGGGTTCTGCGCGGTCAGCACCGCACCGGTGCGGTTGCACACCAGCGGCAGCGTCGGCGCGGCGAACTCGAATTGCGCGGCGAAGGCCTCGAATTCGTCGAGCACCGGGTCGAGCAGTTCGGAGTGGAACGCGTGGCTGGTCTCCAGCCAGGTGCACCGGATGCCCTCGTCGGAGAACTTCTCGACGATCTGCTCGAGATCACCGCCCGGGCCCGACAACACGGTGTTGGGTCCGTTGTAGGCGCCGACGGACACCCGCGGGAATTCGCCTGCGACCTGCTCGACGTGCTTGGCGTCGGCGAAGATCGCGACCATGCGCCCGCCCTCGGGCAGGCTGCCGAACATCCGGCCGCGCTCGGCCATCAGGCGGGCGCCGTCCTCGAGGCTGAACACCCCGGCCACACAGGCGGCGGCGTACTGGCCGACGCTGTGGCCCAGCACGACATCGGGTTCGATGCCCCACGACTGCCACAGCCGCGCCAGCCCCATCTCGATCGCGAACAACGCCGGCTGTGCAAACGACGTGTGCCGCAACCGTTCCCCGGTCTCGCGGTCGGCCGCGAACACCACGTCCAGCAGCGGAACCGGCAACAAATCGCGCACGGCGTCCGCGCAGCGCGTCACGGTCTCGGCGAACACGGGTTCGGCCTCGAACAGCTCCCGCGCCATCCCCGGGTACTGGCTGCCCTGCCCGGTGAACAGCCACGCGGTGGTGGGCTGATGGGTGTGCTCGCCACGCAGAACACCGGGGCGGGTGCGGTTCTCGGCCACGTCGGCCAGGCCCTGACGGGCGGAGGCCACCGAGTCGACGACCATCGCGGCGCGGTACTCGAAGTGCGACCGGCCGGTGCCCGCGGTGCGGCACACGTCGGCCAGGTCGGCGTCCGGATGCTGGTCGAGCCACGTGTCGTAGCGCTGCGCCAACTCCACCAGCGCCTCGGGGGAGCGTGCGGACAGCGGCAGCACATGCACCGCGGGCTGTTCGCCGCGCTCCTCCGGCTGCGGGGTCTGCGGCGGCTCCTCGATCAGCACGTGCGCGTTGGTGCCGGTGAACCCGAACGAGCTCACGCCCGCGCGCCGCGGCCTGCCGTTGGCCTGCCACGGCACGGCCTTGTCCACCACCTGGACCGGCAGCGTGTTCCACGGGATGTGCGGTGAGGGGTTGTCGAAGTGCAGGCTCTGGGGGAGCAGGTTGTTCTGCAGCGACAGCACGACCTTGATCAATCCGGCTGCGCCCGAGGCGGATTCGGTGTGGCCGATGTTGGTCTTGACCGACCCCATCAGCAGCGGCCGGTCTGCCGGACGCGAATTGCCGTAAGCCGCCGCGGCCGCCTGCACCTCGATCGGATCGCCCAGCGGGGTGCCGGTTCCGTGTGCCTCGAGGTAGTCGATGTCGGCGCCCGTCAGGCCGGCACGGGCCAGCGTCGACTCGATGAGCCGTTGCTGCGCACCGCCGTTGGGCACGGTCAGACCGCTGGAGGCGCCGTCCTGGTTCACCGCGCTCGCCGGGATCACCGCGGCGATCCGGTCGCCGTCGCGGACCGCGTCGCTGTACCGCTTGAGCACCAGGATGCCGCAGCCCTCGCTGCGGACGTAGCCGTCGGCCGATGCGTCGAATGTCTTGCAGCGCCCGACCGGCGACAGCATCCTGGCGCGGGACGCGGCGACGACGGTGACGGGGCTCAGCAGCACGTTCACCCCGCCCGCCAACGCCAGGTCGCAGTCCCCGGCGTGCAACGCCTGCACGGCCTGGTGGACGGCCACCAACGCCGAACTGCACGCGGTGTCCACGGCGACGGCCGGGCCCTCGAGGCCGAGCGCGAACGCGACGCGGCCCGAGATGGCGTTGAGCGCGTTGCCGGTGATGAAGTGGGGCTCGATCTTGTCGATCGACTCGGCGGACAGCAGATGCGCGTACTCGTTGGCGGCCACCCCGGTGAAGATCCCGGTCCGGCTGCCCCGCAGGTCGGCAGGCGCATACCCGGCGCGTTCCAGTCCCTCCCAGACGGTTTCGAGGATCAGCCGCTGCTGCGGCTCGATCCACACCGCCTCACGCGGGGAGATGCCGAAGAACTCGGGATCGAATCCGTCGATGCCGTCGAGGAAGCCGCCGTAGCGGGTGTAGGTCTTGCCGGCGGCGTCCGGGTCGGGGTCGTAGAACTCGTCGATGTCGAAGCGGTCCTCCGGGATCTCCCGGATGGCGTCCACGCCGCCGGACAGCAATTCCCAGAAGGCTTCGGGGTTCGGTGCGCCGGGGAACCGGCACGACACCGCGACGATCGCGATCGGCTCGTCGGTGCGCTCGACCGACACTACCGGCGCCGCCTTGACCGGCTGCTCGGCGAGCCCGAGCACCTCGCCGAGCAGATAGTCGGCGGCGTCGGTCAGCCGCGGCTGGTCCATCACCAGGGTGACCGGGATCTCGGTGCCGAGGCCTTGTTCGAGGCGGCGGCGCAGTTCGACGGCCATCAGCGAGTCCATGCCGAGGTCGAAGAATCCGGCGTCCTCGCGGATCTCGGCGGCATCGACGCGGGTCACCTCGGCCACCGCGTCGCGCAGGTAGTCGGTGAGCAATCGTTTGCGTTGTTGCACAGGCGCGTTGGTAAGCCGCTCGACGAGCTCGGTCCTACTGCCTGCCGACGGTGCCACCGCCGGTACCGCGCTGGGCACCTCACGCTCCACCTCGGCGAGGAACCCACGCCGGCCCGCCTGCTGGTACAGCGGCAGGAAGCGGCTCCAGTCGATACGGGCCACCACGCCCTGCGCCAGGCCCGGGGCCACCACGTCGGCCAGCCCGGCCAGCGCATCGGCGGGGGACAGCGTGTGCACGCCGCGCTGTTCGAGCCGCGCCCGCGACTCGGCGTCGGCCATACCGGCCGACCACGGTCCGAAGTTGACGCTGGTCGCGGGGATGCCGCGGTCGCGAAGGCTGACGGCCAGCCCGTCGAGGAACGCGTTCGCCGCGCCGTATGCGGTCTGTCCGAACCCGCCCCACACCGACGCGATCGAGGAGGTGCTGATGAAGAAGTCCAAGGCCATGTCGTTCGCAGCCTCGCTCAGATGCCAGGCACCCCAGACCTTTCCGGCGAACACGCGGTCCACCTCGGCGTCGTCGAGGTCGCTGAGCGGCGTGGTGCCGATCTCGCCGGCGGCGTGCACGATGCCCGCCAGCGGCGGGAGATCGGCGATGCCGGTGAGCAGGCGCGCGACGTCGTGGGCATCAGCGACGTCAGCGGCGACCGTCCGGATCTCGGTGCCGTGCTGCGCCGTCAGGACATCGATGCGTTCACGCACCGCGTCCGCCGGCTCGCGGCGGCTGGTGAGGACCAGATGACGTGCGCCGTGCGCGGCGAGGTAACCGGCGATCTCGAGACCGATCGATCCCAGCCCGCCGGTCACCAGGTACGTTGCGTCCGAACGCAGTTCGAGCGACGATCCGCTGGGCTGCCCAGCCCGGCGGATGAGCCGCGGAACGTGGACGTCCGAACCGCGCACCGCCAGCTGGTCGTCGGTGACCGGCGACGAACCCGTTGCGGTCATCCGGTCGAGCAACCGCGTCCATTCGTCGGCCGAGCAGTCGGCCAGATCGGCCAGCCCGCCCCACAACTGCGGGAATTCCAGCGATGCGGCGCGGCCGAAGCCCCACAGGCAGCTCTGGTCCGGAGCGACGCGGTCGGTGTCGACGACCCGCTGCGCGCCGCGCGTCACGAGCCAGACCGGTGCGCGCAGACCGGCGGCCACCGCGCGGAACAGTCGCCGGGTGCCGCCTATGATCTGGTGCTGCATCCGCAACAACGACCGCATCGACGGCGCGGCGGCGGAGTCCAGCGCGGCGACGTGCACGATGCGCACCGCCGGATCTGCGGCCCGCAGGGTCTGCTCGAGTTGCTCCTGGTCGGTGTCGGAGGTCGGCAGTCCGACGAAGCGGTGGGCGTGGCCGCGGGCGGTGAGCGCCTCGACCAGGGGCCGGACCGCGGCGCTATCGTCGCCGATGAGCAGCCACGTGCCCGCTTCGGCGGCCGCCGGCCCGGGTGCGCCCGCCCGCTCCCAGCGGATCTCGTAGCGCGCGTCCGCGACGGACTGCGTCGAACGCTGCTGATTGTGTTGTGCCGCAAGCTTGCTCAGCACGTCGAGGGTCTGCTGGTCGGTGGTGTCGCCGAGCAGCGTGGCGAGTTCGGAGATCCGGCCGTCCTCGAGCAGCCGCACGGCTTCGGTGGGCGCCGCGGACGGGGCGGTCTGTGCGGCGTCGGTGTCGGCTGCGGTGTCGGGCCGGTTGTCGGAGAACCAGTACTGGCGGTGCTCGAACGGATAGGTGGGCAGGTCCAGCTTGCGCGCATCGGGCCTGCGGAACGCCGCGAACTGCGGCATGTGGCCGAGCGCGTACGCGTCGGCGAGCGCTTCGGTGATCTGCCGGTGGTCGGCAACGTTGCGGCGCAGCGACGCGATCGCGCGGGGCGCGGAGGCGGGGTCGGGCCAGGCCGCCAGCGCCGCGGCGGTGAGCACCGGTCGCGGACCGATCTCGAGCAGCACCTTGCAGTTCATCTCGGCAAGCGTGCGCACGCTCTTGGCGAACTCCACCGGTTGCCGGGCGTGCCTGCGCCAGTACGCACCGTCCAGCTTGACGCTGCGGCCGAGCGCCGCGCCGGTCCGGTTGTCGATCAGAATCCGTTGCGGCACAGCGAAGTCGAATTGCTGCGCGTATGCCTCGAACTCGTCGAGGATCGGGTCCAGCAGCGCCGAGTGGAACGCGTGGCTGGTCTCGAGCCAGTCGCACCGCACACCGTCACCGACCAGTGCGGCCACGGCTTGTTCGAGATCGGTTGCCGGACCGGACAGTACGGTGTTCGCGCCGTTGTAGGCGGCCACCGACAGGCTCGGGTACCGGTCGGTCAGGCTCTCCACCCGCTCGGCGGGCGCGAACACCGCCGCCATCCGCCCGCCCGCGGGCAGGCTGCCGAACAGCCGGCCGCGTTCGGCCATCAACCGGGTGCCGTCCTCGAGGCTCAGCACCCCGGCCACGCACGCGGCGGCGTACTGGCCGACGCTGTGGCCGAGTACGACGTCGGGCTCGAGGCCCCACGACTGCCACAGCCGTGCGAGGCCCATTTCGACCGCGAACAGCGCCGGCTGCGCGTACGCGGTCTGCCGCAGCGTCTCGTCCGCATCATCGACGGCGAAAATCACGTCGAGCAACGGCTTTTCGAGCACACCGGCGATCGCGTCCGCGCACTGCCGGACCGTCTCGGCGAACACGGGCTCGGTGTCGAACAGTTCCCTGGCCATGCCGGGGTACTGGCTGCCCTGCCCGGTGAACAGCCACGCCGTCTTGGGTGCGTCCTGCGATTCGCCGCGGACCAGGCCGGGGGCGGGCCGATCGTCGGCGAGCGCGCCCAGCAGTTCGACGGCCGACTCGCGCGAGTTCACCACCAGCGCGGCGCGCTGCTCCAGATGCGCCCGCGCCGTCCCCGCGGTGAAGCACACGTCGGCCAGCGCGGCCTCCGGGTGCTCGGTCAGCCAGGTGCGGTAACTGTCCGCGAGCTGCACCAGCGCGGTCGGGGTGCGCGCCGACAGCGGCAGCAGGCTGAACGTCGCGTCGGGCTCGTCGGCGGATTGCTCGGGCCGCGCAGGCTCGGGCGCCTCCTCGAGGATGACGTGGGCGTTGGTGCCTGCGAAGCCGAACGAGCTGACCCCCGCGATGCGCGGGCGGCCGTTGCGCTCCCAGGGAATCGTCTCGGTGACCACCTCGACGGGCAGCCGATCCCACGGGATGTGCGGCGACGGGGTCTCGAAGTTCAGGTGCTTGGGCAGCGCCTGGTGCTCGAGCGACAGGATCACCTTGATGACGCCGGCGATACCCGCGGCGGCTTCCAGGTGGCCGATGTTGGTCTTCGCCGAACCGATGAGCAGCGGCTGGTCGGCCGCGCGGCCGGGACCGAACGCCGCACCGGCGGCCTGCGCCTCGATCGGGTCGCCCAGCGATGTGCCGGTGCCGTGCGCCTCGAGGTAGCCGACGTCGCTGGGCTGCAGGCCCGCCCGGTTGAGCGCATCGGTGATGACCCGCTGCTGGGCCACCCCGTTGGGCACCGTCAAACCGCCGGAGGCGCCGTCCTGGTTGACCGCGCTGCCGCGGATCACGGCGCGGATCCGGTCCCCGTCGCGCAGCGCGTCCTCGAGCCGCTTGACGACGATGACACCGCAGCCCTCGCCGCGCACGTAGCCGTCGGCGGCGGCGTCGAACGTCTTGCAGCGGCCGTCGGGGGCGAGCATGCGGGCGTTGGAGAACGTGATCATGGTCGCCGGGGTGAGCAGGACGTTCGCGCCACCGGCCAACGCCAGGTCGCATTCGCCGAGCTGCAGCGCCTGGCAGGCCTGGTGGATCGCCACCAGCGACGAACTGCACGCGGTGTCGACGGCGACCGCGGGACCCTGCAGCCCGAGCCGGTAGCTGATGCGGCCGGCCGCGGCGGCGTTCGACGTCCCGATCGCCATGTACGCCTCGATCTCGGGGTACGACAGCTCATCGGACACCATGCCCAGGTAGTCGTGGGTGGCCAGACCCACGAACACACCGGTGTTGGAGTTCGCCAGCGAGGTCGGCGCGATGCCCGCGTGTTCGACCGCGCGCCACGCGGTCTCCAGCAGCAGCCGGTGCTGCGGGTCCACCAGGCGGGCCTCGCGCGTCGACATCCCGAAGAACGGCGCATCGAAACCGGTGGAGTCCTCGACGAACCCCGCGCGGCGGGTCACCACCTTGCCGGGCGCACCGGGTTCGGGGTCGAAGAAGTCGTCGACGTTCCAGCGGTCGGCGGGCACGTCGGAGATCGCGTCGCGGCCTTCACGCAGCAGGTCCCAGAACTCGTCGGCGTCCTGAGCCCCTGGGAATCGCGCCGCGTATCCGACGATCGCAAAACGAGCAGCTTCGTTCGGTTGTGCGGCAGATCCCATGCCCGTGTCGACCTCCATAGCATTGATTGGTCGGAACATGACCTCGCGGGCCGCCTGTCGCGCCCGAAAATAACGTTCCCCCGACGCACACTATGGCATGTCGTCAAGCCATATGCGCGTCGCCGCCGGGCGGCCCGCAGCACGGGCCGGGCAACCGCGTGTCGGGCGGGAGTATGTTGATCCGGCGACTGCCGATGCCGGGTCTTCAGCCGGCGGATCGGGCAGCACTGGGAAGGACACAAGCTTTTGCGCATCGGCAAGATCACGGTTGGCGCACTTGATGAATGGTCGTTGAGCCCGGGTTCTGTCACGTCGTGGCATCCGACGGCCGCGGCGGTCGAGAAGGCCCGGCAGGCGCCGGTGAGCTCGGTGCCGGTCAGCTACATGCAGGGCCAGCATCTGCGGAACTACTGCGAGCGCACCGCCGCGGGCCTGAACTTCTCCCGGCAGATCATCGCCAGCTGTGAGGTTGCCGGCCAGTGCGACATCGCCGCCATGGACCACGCGGTCAACGCCTATCTGCGCCGGCACGACACGTTCCGCAGCTGGTTCGAGCACGCCGGCGACGGCGAGTTCATCCGGCACGCGCTCGAGGACCCCGCCGACATCGAGTTCGTCCCGATCGACCACGGCACCATGACCGTCGAGCAGATCCGTGAGCACGTCGTGGGCATCCCCAGCCCGCTGGAGTGGGGCTGCTTCACGTTCGGGATCATCCAGAACGACGGCCGGTTCACGTTCTTCGCGGCCATGGACCACGTGCACGGCGACGCCACCCTGATCGGCACCACGATGCTCGAGGCCAACGGCATGTACTCGGCGCTGAGCAGCGGCGGAGAGGCCCTCGTGCTGCCCGAGCCCGGCAGCTTCGACGAGTTCTGCATCCGCGAGCGCGAGCGCACCGCCGACCTGACCGTGGACTCGCCGGACGTCCGGGCCTGGATCGACTTCGCCGAGAGCAGCGGCGGCAGCTTCCCGGAGTTCCCGCTGCCGCTGGGCAACCACCTGGAGGCCACCCGCAGCGACATGACGACCGAGGTCCTGATGGACACGGCGCAGACCGAGCGCTTCGAGGCGGCGTGCGCTTCGGCCGGTGCGCGGTTCGTCGGGGGCCTGTTCGCCTGCCTGGCCCAGGTCGAGCACGAGCTGACCGGCGCGCTGACCTACTACGGGCTCACCCCCCGGGACTCCCGATCGGCGACGGACAACTTCATGACGCAGGGCTGGTTCACCGGCCTGATCCCGATCACGGTCCCGATCGGCGCCGCCTCCTTCGCCGACGCGGCGTGGTCGGCGCAGGCGTCGTTCGACTCGAACCTGAACATGGCCAAGGTGCCGTACTACCGGGTGCTCGAACTGGCACCGGAGTTGGACTGGCCGCGGCCGAACTTCCCGGTGTCGAACTTCTTCCATGCCGGCGCCGCGCCTCTGAACGCGGTGCTCGCCGCCGCCGACATGGGACTGGCCGACAACATCGGGATCTATCCGGACGGCCGGTTCTCCTACCAGCTGACGATCTACATCTTCCGGTACGGCGAGGGCACGGTGATGGCGATCATGCATCCCGACAATCCGGTCGCCGCCAAGTCGGTCACCCGCTACATGAAGACGATGCGGTCGGTGTGCGCTCTGGTCGCCGACAGCGGCAATTGGGGGCGCGTCGCTTAGCGTGGAGCATCAGTACGGTTTTGGGATAAGGACGATATGCGGCGGTTAGCCGATTTTGTGGTGCGGTGGCCGTGGGCGGTCATCGGGGTGTGGGTGGCGCTGCTCGTCGCGCTCCCGCTGAGCTTCCCGTCGCTCGGCGAGATGGCGCAGAAGCATCCGCTGGCGATCCTGCCCGCCGACGCGCCCTCGACCGTGACGGCCACCAAGATGGCCGAGGCGTTCGGCGAGTCCGGCAACGACGACCTGCTGCTGGTCGCGCTGATCAACGAGAACGGGCTGACCCGCCAGGACGAGGACGCCTACCGCAAACTCGTCGACGACCTGCGCGACAACGTCACCGACGTGGTGTCGGTGCAGGACTTCATCGCCACCCCGCAACTGCGGCCGTTCCTCACCAGCGAGGACAAGACGACCTGGGTGTTGCCGGTCAGCCTCGAAGGCGAACTGGGCACCCCGCGGGCGTTCGACTCGTTCAACCGCGTCTCCGACATCATCCGGCAGAGCGTCGCGGGCAGTTCGGTGGACGCGTACGTGACGGGCCCGGCCGCCACCGTCGCCGACCTGACGGTGGCCGGTGAGCAAGACCGGCTACCGATCGAGATCGCGATCGCGGTGCTGGTGCTCGGCGTGCTGCTGCTGGTGTACCGAAGCCTGGTCACGATGCTGCTGCCGCTGATCACCATCGGCTCGTCGCTGCTGATCGCGCAGGGCGCGGTGGCCGGCTATTCGCAACTGACCGGCGCCGGCGTGTCCAACCAGTCGATCGTCTTCCTCAGCGCGATCATGGCCGGCGCGGGCACCGACTACGCGGTGTTCCTGATCAGCCGCTACCACGACTACCTGCGCTCGGGCGACGGCTACGAGCACGCGGTCAGGGCGGCGATGTCCTCGATCGGCAAGGTCATCACCGCCTCGGCGGCGACGGTCGGCCTGACGTTTTTGATGCTGAGCTTCGCGCAGATGGGCGTGTTCAAGACCGTCGGCGTGTCCTCGGCGATCGGCATCGGCATCGCGTATCTGGCCGGCATCACGCTGCTCCCGGCGATCCTCGTGCTGGCCGGGCCGCGCGGCTGGGTCAAACCGCGGCGCGAGCTGACCGCCCGGTTCTGGCGGCGCTCCGGCATCCGCATCGTGCGCCGGCCGGTGCCGCACCTGGTGGCCAGCCTGCTGGTGCTGGCGCTGCTGGCCGGCATCGCGGTGTTCGGCGACTACAACTACGACGACCGCAAGGTGGTCGACGCGTCGGCGCCCAGTTCGGTCGGCTACGCCGCGCTCGAACGCCATTTCCCGATCAGCCAGTCGATCCCCGAGTACATCCTGATCCAGTCGCCGCACGACCTGCGCTCGCCGCGGGCGCTCGCCGACCTCGAGCAGCTGGCCTCGCGCGTCGCGCAGCTGCCGAACATCGGGCTGGTCAGCGGCATCACCCGCCCGGTCGGCGAGGTGCCGCAGGAGTTCCGGGCCACCTTCCAGGCCGGCATCGTCGGCGACCGGCTGGCCGACGGGTCCGCCCAGATCGGCCAGCGCACCGGCGATCTGAATCGGTTGACCGACGGCGCGAACACGTTGGCCGACAGCCTCGCCGACGTGCGCGGCCAGATCAACACGATCGCGCCGAGCATCCAGGACCTGGTGAACACCTTCTCGTCGGTGCGCACCGAGTACGGCGGCGACAAACTCGTCCGCGACGTCGAGGTCGCGGCGAAACTGGTCACCAGCATCAACGCGCTCGGCAACTCGATGGGCGTGAACTTCCGGACCGTCCGCGACATGTTCGCCTGGATCGGCCCGGTGCTGGCGGCGCTGAACGGCAACGCGGTCTGCGACGCCAACCCGTCCTGCGTCGACACCCGCCAGCAGTTCCAGCGGCTGGTGGCCGCCCGCGAGGACGGCAGCCTCGACGAGATCAACGGCCTGGCCCAGGAACTCCAGAGCGTGGACGACCGGCAGAGCCTCAACCAGGCGGTGACCAAGCTCAACACCGCGATGGCCAACGTCACCAAGGCCGTCAACGCGATGGGCCTGGACCGTCCCGGCGGCCCGCAACGCGGCCTGGCCGAGTTGCAGCGCGGTGCGAACCGGCTCGCCACCGGAAGCCGCGAAGTCGCCGGCGGGGTGGACGAACTCGTCGAGCAGGTCAAGGTGATCGCCGCCGGGCTCAACGAGGCGTCGACGTTCCTGCTGACCATGCGCAACAACGCCGCCGACCCCAACCAGGCGGGCTTCAACATCCCGTCCGAGGTGCTCGACCTGCCGGACTTCAAAAAGGCGGCGGCGGCGTACATTTCGCCCGACGGGCGATCGGTGCGCTATCTGGTGCAGACCAAGCTCAATCCGTTCAGCGCCGAGGCGATGGACCAGGTCAACGAGATCTCCGACGTCGCCAGGGGCGCGCAGCCGAACACGATGCTGGCCGACGCGACGATCTCGATGGGCGGGTTCCCCGTCGCGCTGCGTGACACCCGCGACTACTACCAGCAGGACATCCGGTTCATCATCGCCGCGACGCTGATCGTCGTGCTGCTGACACTGATGGTGTTGCTGCGTGCGATCATCGCGCCGCTGTACCTCGTCGGATCCGTGGTGGTGTCGTACTTCGCGGCGATCGGCATCGGGGTGCTGGCCTTCCAGATGATCCTCGGCCAGGAATTACATTGGAGCGTGCCACCTTTGGCGTTCGTGGTGCTGGTCGCCGTGGGCGCGGACTACAACATGCTGTTCGTGTCCCGACTGCGTGACGAGTCACCGCACAGCGTGCGCTACGGCGTGATCCGCACGCTGGGCTCGACCGGCGGGGTGATCACCGCAGCAGGCCTGATCTTCGCCGCGTCGATGGCCGGTCTGCTGTTCTCCAGCATCGGCATCGTGATCCAGGGCGGCTTCGTGATCGGGGTGGGAATCCTGTTGGACACCTTCGTGGTTCGCACCATCACGGTGCCCGCGATCGCCGCGCTGGTCGGCCGGGCCAATTGGTGGCCGTCGCGGCTGAGCCCGCCCGCCCCCACCGCACGTGTACCCGCGGACTCGACGAGCTGATGCGGGACAAATCGTGACAACAGCCCAGTCTTCGATCCTGTCGATGCTGCACGGCCGTGCCGGCCTGCGGCCCGACGGCACTGCGTTCACGTTCACCGACTACACCCGCGACCAGGCGGGCGTATCCGAGAGCCTCACCTGGTCGCAGTTGGCGCGACGAACGATGAACGTGGCCCGCGAGATTCGCAGGCACGGGTCGGTGGGGGACCGGGCGGTGATCCTGGCTCCGCAGGGCGTCGAGTACATCCTGGCGTTCCTCGGAGCGATGCAGGCCGGGCTCATCGCGGTCCCGCTTCCGCTCCCGCATCCCGGAGCGGGGCACGAGCGCGCCGATTCCGTGCTCACCGACACCGAACCCGCGGTGGTGCTCACCACGTCCGCTGCCGCGGCCGACGTCGGCGACTTCGTGGGCACGGCGCCGCTGGACACCGCGCCGGCGCTCGTCGAGATCGATTCGCTGCATTTGGACGCCGAGGGCGGGCCCGTCCCCGAGTTGACCGAGCTGCCGAATGTCGCCTACCTGCAATACAGCTCGGGTTCGACGCGGCTGCCCACCGGCGTGATGATCTCCCACCGCAACCTGCAGGTGAACTTCGAGCAGGTGATGGGTCACTTCTTCGGAGGTGCCTCAACCGATGCGACGTTCGTGTCGTGGTTGCCCTTCTACCACGACATGGGGCTGGTGCTGGGCGTCTGCGCACCGATCCTCAGTGGCATTCCCGGTGTGCTGACGAGCCCCACCGCGTTCCTGGAGAGACCCGCAAGGTGGGTACGGGCGCTCGCCGAAAACCCCGGCGCCTTCTCTGCGGCGCCCAACTTCGCCTTCGATCTGGCCGCCCGTAAGACCGCCGACAGGGATCTGGACGGGCTCGACCTCGGTGGAGTGCGCGGCATCATCAACGGCGCCGAGCGCGTCGAGTCGGCGACCTTGGACCGGTTCGCGGACCGGTTCGCGCACTTCAACTTTCGAAGCCACATGCTGCGTCCGTCGTACGGCCTTGCGGAGGCGACGGTGTTCGTCACAGCCGGCACCTGGAGTGATTCCGGCGAGGCTGTCCACTTCGACCCCGACGAGCTGGGCGCCGGGCGGGTTCGACCGAGTGCGGCAGGCAAGGGCGTGGCACTCGTCAAATACCGTGTCTTGCAGGACCCTTCACTGCGGATCGTCGACGACGAGACGCTGCGCGAGTGCCCGCCGGACGTGGTCGGCGAGATCTGGGTGCACGGTGACAACGTCGCCGACGGGTACTGGGGTAAGCCCGCAGGGGAACAGGATTGCTTCGGGGCGACGCTCGTCGACCCGTCGCCGGGCACGCCGGCCGGGCTCTGGCTGCGCACCGGCGACCTAGGCTTCGTCCACCGCGGCGAACTGTTCATCGTCGGCCGCATCAAGGACCTGCTGATCATCCGCGGCCGCAACCACTATCCCGAAGACATCGAGGCCACCGTGCAGGAGGTCAGCCGCGGCCGCGTCGCGGCGATCGCGGTCCCGGTCGATGGTGCCGAGCGGCTGGTCACGATCATCGAGGTCAAGACGCCCGCCGACGGTGACGAGGCCGCGCAGCGCAGGCTCGGCGAGATCAAAAGCGAAGTCACCGCGGCGATTTCCAACGCGCACGGGCTGAGCGTCGAAGATCTCGTGCTGGTGCCCGCCGGGACGATCCCGACGACGACGAGCGGCAAGATCCGCCGCGCGGCCTGCGTCGAGCAGTACCGGCGCGACGGCTTCCCCAGGGTGGACGCCGCAGCGGGGGCCTCGTCGTGACGACGCCGGGTATGGTTTGGTGGCAGTACGGCCGACAGGCCGGGGAGGTGTGCGCACAGGCATGAAACGATTTCTCGCCCTCGGCTCCGTGCTGACAACCCTCGGCGCCGCAGGAAGTTTCGGCCTCGGAATCGCCGCCGCGGACGAACCGCCCGCCCCGCCGCCGCCGGTCAACCCGACCGACGCGCCGCCGCCGCTGGGCACGCCGGGCCGGGCGTACGCGCTGGGCGGCGCGCACGTGCTGGGCATCCCGTACGACGAATACATCATGCGCACCGGATCGGACTGGTTCCCCGGCCTGGACCGGCAGATCGTCGACTACCCGGCCGGACAGGTGCAGGGGCACACCCTGGAGCGGCTGTTCCCGGGCATCGGCGCCTTCGGGGACCGTTACGTGCCGGGGCTGGGCCTCGACGGGCCCAGCGTCGGCGAGTCGGTCGACGTCGGGACACCGAACGTGATCAACGCGGTCCGCGCGGGCGGGCAGGGCACCGTGATCGGGCTGTCCGAGGGCGCGATGGTGCTCAACGACGTGCAGGCCAAACTCGCCTACGACCCGGCCGCGCCGCCGCCGGATCAGCTGAGCTTCGCGATGTACGGCGACCCGGTGGCCCGGCATGCCTTCGGCGAGAGCTTCCTGACCCAGATGTTCCCGGTCGGCGCCGTGGTGCCGTCGCTGGACTACCGGATCCCGCCGCCGGTCGAGAGCCAGTACGACACCTACCAGTTCGTCTCGGCCTACGACAGCATCGCCGACTGGCCCGACCGCCCCGACAACTGGCTGTCGGTGGCCAACGCGATCGTCGGCCTGGCGACCGGGCACACCGCGGTCGCGTTCACCCGGCCGGAGATGGTGCCGGCGCAGAACATCCGCACGGCCGTCAACTCGCGGGGCGCCAAGACGACGACGTTCATGATCCCCGAGGAGCACCTGCCGCTGGTGCTGCCGTTCAAGTACCTCGGGGTGGAGAAGGACACGCTCAACAAGCTCGACGCGGTGCTCAAACCGTATGTCGACGCGGGCTACTCGCGGCACGACAATCCGCTGACCGCGCCGATCACCGTCGACCCGGTCAACGGTTACGACCCCGCGGAGGTCACCGCGCCCGCCACCCAGGCGGCGTTCGGCGGCGGCGCCGACCCGGTGTCGCAGCTGCTGTCGGGTTTGCAGTACGTGCTGAACAATCAGCCGCAGCCCTGAGTCAGAGCCCGGCGACGCCGACCGCCAGCAGCACCGCACCGACCACGGCCAGCAGCGCGCCGACCCCGCGGCGGCCCTGCGCGCGCAGCCAGTCGTAGAGCGCGGACAACGCGGCCCGGGTGCGCTGTGGGGCGACCAGGTAACACAGCAGCGGGATCTCCACGAGCGCGAACGCCACCACGTTGAACGCCAGCAGCGCGCCCAGTTGCACGGTGGTCGCGGCGCCCGAGGCGACGATGAGGGCCAGCGCAGCGAGGTAGTCGACCGAGGGCAGCGCGATACCCAGGCCCGCGACCCCGGCCGTCCACAGCGACCGGCCGTCGAGCACGCGCCGGGCCCGGGTGGCGACGGGGCCGAACCGGCTGTCCGCGACGTTGACGACGTCCCGGCCGCGGCTCCACACCCCGGCGAGCACCAGCCCCGCGTTGATCAGCAGTACGACGCCGACGACGATCTGCACCACCGGCAGCGTGAAGCGGGCGGTGTCGAGCGCCGGCCGCAGCAGGAACAGGGCGATGACTCCGACGACGGTGCCCATCGCGAAACCGCCCGCGAGGAAGGCGAGCAACTGCCGCGCCGGTTGGGGGCGGTTGATCATCAGAACCGTCATCCCCACTCGGAACGGCTCCAGGCTGACCGCGACGGCCATCACCAAGAGCGTGATCCACATGCGATGCGTCAGTCCCTCGGCCGAGCGGTCGGTTCGCGTCAGGTTACCGGTTTGGGCTCACCGCGATTCCGACCCCCGCCGGTGCCGTATGCACCGTCGATGCCCGGTAGGTGGAACCGGGCCGTGGTGGCTGCGCACGCCATCGTGTGAAGATGGAAGCGATGAGCGCTACAGATTTGAGCCCCTCGACGCTGCGTGAGGCGTTCGGGCACTTCCCGACCGGCGTGATCGCGATCGCCGCCGAGGTGGACGGTGTGCGGGTCGGGCTGGCGGCGAGCACGTTCGTTCCGGTGTCGCTGGACCCGCCGCTGGTGTCGTTCTGCGTGCAGAACACCTCGGAGACCTGGCCCAAGCTCAAGGACCTGCCGTCACTGGGGATCAGCGTGCTCGGCGAGGCGCACGACGCGGCCGCGCGCACGCTGGCCGCCAAGACCGGCGACCGCTTCGCCGGCCTGCAGACCGTGTCGCGGGAGTCGGGCGCGGTGTTAGTCGAGGGCACCAGCGTGTGGCTGGAGAGCGCCATCGAGCAGCTGGTGCCCGCCGGCGATCACACGATCGTGCTGCTGCGGGTCTGCGACATCACCGTGCATCCCGATGTCGCGCCGATCGTGTTCCACCGCAGCACGTTTCGCCGCTTGGGCGCAGGAGACTAGAGCGGCCTAGGGGCAGGCGCCGAGCTCCTCGCGGTAGTTGGCGATACGCTGCTCCAGCTCGGCCGCGTCGGCGGGGCGTCCCTCCCGGCGGGCCAGTTGGGCGCGCGCGCTCAGTTCACGGATCGCGGTGCGAATGTCGTTGGCGTTATGTCGCTGCCGAAGTGCCACGGTGCAACCTTTCGTCGTTGATTGGCCGCTACCCGCAGGGTACCTGCGGTTGCGTAATCGTCAACGGTTGTGCCGAGGTCCTACCGTCGCCTGAAGAGCTTGTCGCCGAGCCACACCACCGGGTCGTACTTGCGGTCGGCGGCGCGCTCTTTCATCGGGATCAGCGCGTTGTCGGTGATCTTGATGTGTTCGGGGCAGACCTCGGTGCAGCACTTGGTGATGTTGCAGAAGCCCAGGCCGTGCACCTCCTGCGCGTCCTCGGCGCGCCGGGAGTGCACGTCGAGCGGATGCATGTCGAGTTCGGCCTGACGCATCAGGAAGCGCGGACCGGCGAACGCCTGCTTGTTCTCCTCGTGATCACGCACGACGTGGCAGACGTTCTGGCACAGGAAGCACTCGATGCACTTGCGGAACTCCTGCGACCGGTTGACGTCTTCCTGCGCCATCCGGTACTCGCCGGGCTGCAGATCCTTCGGCGGTGCGAAAGCCGGGATCTCCCTGGCCTTCTGGTAGTTGAACGACACGTCGGTGACGAGGTCGCGGATCACCGGGAACGTGCGCAGCGGCGTCACGGTGATGACCTCGGTTTCCGAGAACGTCGACATCCGCGTCATGCACAGCAGCCGGGGCCGACCGTTGATCTCCGCCGAGCACGATCCGCACTTACCCGCCTTGCAGTTCCACCGCACGGCCAGATCGCCGGCCTGGGTCTGCTGCAGGCGGTGGATGATGTCGAGCACCACCTCGCCCTCGTTGACCTCGACGGAGAAGTCCTGCAACGCGCCGCCGTCGTCGTCGCCGCGCCACACGCGCATCTTTGCCTGGTAACTCATGCGCCTCTCCTAGACGAGTGGTTGGCGAGCTCTTCGGAGGTGAAGTACTTCTCCAGCTCTTCGATGTCGATCAGCTCCAACAGGTCGTCGCGCATCGGAACCTGGTCCTGGCGGGTGATGTCGATGTCGGGCACGACGGTGTCGCCTTCTGCCCGGCACACCAACAGCGTCTTGCGCCACGACGACTCCATCGACGGATAGTCGTCGCGGGTGTGCCCGCCGCGGCTCTCGGTGCGCTCGAGCGCGGCCTTGGCGATGCACTCGCTGACCAGGATCATGTTGCGCAGGTCGATCGCCAGGTGCCAGCCCGGGTTGAAATGGCGGTCGCCCTCCACCCGTACCCGCTTGTAGCGCTCCCGCAGTTCCGTGAGCTTGTCGATGGCCTCGGACACCTCGTCGGCCTTGCGGATGATGCCGACCAGGCTGTTCATCGTGTCCTGCAGATCGAGTTGCAGGGTGTACGGGTTCTCGGCGGCGTCCCCGTTGGACGGGCCCTCGAACGGGTGTAGCGCCAGCTTCACCGACGCGTCGACCGCGTCGTCGGTCACCTGGGGCCGCTCACCGAGGGCGCGGACGTAGTCGGCCGCGCCCATCCCGGCGCGCCTGCCGAACACCAACAGGTCGGACAGCGAGTTGCCGCCCAGCCGGTTCGAACCGTGCATACCGCCCGAGCACTCACCGGCCGCGAACAGTCCGGGCGTCTTGGCCGCACCGGTGTCCGGGTCCACCTCGATGCCGCCCATCACGTAGTGACATGTCGGCCCGACTTCCATCGGCTCCTTGGTGATGTCAACCTCGGCGAGCTCCATGAACTGGTGATACATCGACGGCAGCCGGCGCTTGATCTCCTCGGCGGGTAGCCGCGAGGCGATGTCGAGGTACACGCCGCCGTGCGGGGTGCCGCGCTCGGCCTTGACCTCGGAGTTGATCGCGCGGGCCACCTCGTCGCGGGGCAGCAGGTCCGGGGTGCGGCGCGCGGAGTCGTTGTCCTTGAGCCACTGGTCGGCTTCCTCGATGCTCTCGGCGTACTGGCCTTTGAACACCGCCGGGATGTAGTCGAACATGAAGCGCTTGCCCTCGGAGTTCTTCAGGACTCCGCCGTCGCCGCGCACACCCTCGGTGACCAGGATGCCCTTGACGCTGGGCGGCCAGACCATGCCGGTCGGGTGGAACTGGACGAACTCCATGTTGATCAGCGTCGCGCCCGCGCGCAGCGCCAGCGCGTGCCCGTCGCCGGTGTACTCCCAGGAGTTCGACGTCACCTTGTAGGACTTGCCGATGCCGCCGGTGGCCAGCACCACCGCCGGCGTCTCGAACAGCACGAACTTGCCGGTCTCGCGGTAGTAGCCGAACGCACCGGCGATCCGGTCGCCGTCCTTGATCAGGTCGGTGATCGTCGTCTCGTGGAACACCCGAATGCGAGCGTCGTAGTCGCCGAACTCTTCCTTGTCCTCCTGCTGCAGCGACACGATCTTCTGCTGCAGGGTGCGGATGATCTCCAGGCCGGTGCGGTCGCCGACGTGGGCGAGCCGCGGGTAGGTGTGGCCGCCGAAGTTGCGCTGGCTGATCCGGCCGTCCTTGGTGCGGTCGAACAGCGCGCCGTAGGTCTCCAGCTCCCACACCCGGTCCGGGGCTTCTTTGGCGTGCAGTTCGGCCATCCGCCAGTTGTTGAGGAACTTCCCGCCGCGCATGGTGTCCTTGAAGTGGACCTGCCAGTTGTCCTTCGGGTTGGCATTGCCCATCGCGGCGGCGCAGCCGCCCTCGGCCATCACCGTATGTGCCTTGCCGAAAAGCGATTTCGTGATGACCGCGACCTTCAGGCCGCGTTCACGTGCCTCGATCACCGCGCGCAACCCGGCGCCACCGGCCCCGATCACGACGACGTCGTAGGAGTGCCGTTCGATTTCCGATGAGCCGCTTGCGCGAAGAGCATCAGTTTCCGCCATCAAATAAACCTCACTACCGTTTCTGGAAAAGACCTAGGCGCCAATGAATCTCAGGTCGGAAATCGCACCGCTGGACACCAGCATGACGTAGAAGTCGGTGAGCATCAGCGTCCCGAGCGTGATCCACGCATAGGTCTTGTGCCGGGTGTTGAGCCGGCTCACCTGGGTCCACATCCAGTACCGGACGGGGTGCTTGGAGAAGTGCTTGAGGCGGCCGCCGACCACGTGGCGGCACGAGTGGCACGAGATCGTGTAGGTCCACAGCAGCACCACGTTGACGACGAGAATGACGTTGCCCAAACCGAATCCGAAGCCCTCGGGGGAGCGGAACGCCACGATCGCGTCGTAGGTGTTGACCAGCGAGATCAGCACCGCGATGTAGAAGAAGTACCGGTGGGTGTTCTGGATGATCAGCGGGAGACGCGTCTCACCGGTGTAGGTGGCGTGCGGTTCGGCGACCGCGCACGCGGTGGGCGCCTGCCACACGGACCGGTAGTACGCGCCGCGGTAGTAGTAGCAGGTGAGCCGGAACAGCAGCAGGAACGGCAGCGACACCGCCGCATAGGGCAGCCACCACACGTCGGGCAGGAACTGCCCGAAATGGCTGGCTTCCGGGAGGCAGCCGGACTGCTCGGCGGCGTTCCACTTGACCACGCACGGCGAGTAGAACGGCGTCAGATAGTGGTAGTCGGCGACGTAATACCACTTCTGCATGAACGCCCGCACGGTCGCGTAGATCACGAATGCGGCGAAGCCCAGGTTCACGATCAGCGGCGATTGCCACCACCGGTCGGTGCGCAGGGTGCGCTGCGGGATCTGGGCACGGCTCGGCGAAAAGACGCCGGTCGCCTTGCGGTCGGCGGTGGGTGCGCTCACTGTTGCCTTTCGGTGTTGAGTTGTCCCGGGCGACGATGTCTCAGCGGACTCCGCCGAGCCCTTCGTCGTCGACACCGCGCCAGAAATCGGTGTCGTACTGGGTGTCCGGGATCGGGATGCGGTCACCGGCATGGTGGTGCACCACGCCGCGGGCCAGCTCCAGCTCTTCGGCGTCGATGTCCAGTCGATCGATGTCGTTGAGGATGCGTTCGGCGTCGTTGACGATGCGACGCGTGGCCGGAGTGTCTCCGTACCTCGACGCCAGCGATGTCACGCACCGCCGCAGGCTCCCGATTAGCTCGTGCAGCTCGGCAAGTTCGGTAGTGCTGGACAATTGACCTCCTTGGGCTGAAGGGTGTCGGGAATCACAGTACGACACCCGATGCTAGCTACATCATGCAGTGCAGAGTGAGACAGATCACGTCAAACACGTATTAGGAGGCCCGATGCCCGACGAGGTCGCCAAACAGCGCGCCGAGGCGCTCCTGGCACTCCACCAACCCGGAAACCCGGTGATCCTGCCGACCGTCTGGGACGCATGGTCGGCGAAGTTGGCCGTCGACGAAGGCTTTGCTGCTTTGACCGTCGGCAGTCATCCGCTGGCCGATTCGATCGGCAAGGCCGACAACGAGGGCATGGTCTTCGACGACGTGGTGACCCGCGTCAAGCAGATCACCGCGGCGGTCGACGTGCCGGTGTCGGTCGACATCGAGGCCGGTTACGGCGAGACCCCGGCCCGGCTGATCGAGGGCCTGCTTGAGGCGGGCGCCGTCGGGCTGAACATCGAGGACACCGTGCACAGTGAGGGCGGCCGGCTGCGGTCGGTCGCCGAACACGCCGAGTTCGTCGGCGGGCTGCGCCAGGCCGCCGACAGCGCCGGCGTGCACGTGGTGGTCAACGCCCGCACCGACCTGTTCCTGCGTCAGGACGGCGACGAGGCCGACCGCGTCGAGCGAGCGATCGCCCGGCTCGCCGAGGCCGCGTCCGCCGGTGCCGACGTGCTCTACCCGGTGGGCCGCCATGACCCGGATACGTTGCGCCGCTTGACATCCGAGCTACCACTTCCGGTGAATGCGATCGGGGTGCCGGACCAGGACGACCCCGCGTCGTTCGGCCCGCTGGGCGTCGCGCGGGTCAGCTTCGGACCCTTCCTGCAGCGCGCCCTGTCGGCACAGGCCAAGGAACTGCTGCAGCGCTGGGTCTAAGGTGCGGGCGTGCCCCCCGACAAGCACGACGAGCATGACACCGAGCACGACGTCGACGAGCGCAACTGGCATGACCAGCAACCGGTGGTGATCGCCGGCGGCGTGGCGCTGGCGATCCTGATGGTCATCCTCATCTACGCCGTCGTCCGCACCGCCGACTCGTCGAGGACCCCTGAGGTGATCCCGCCGCCGGTGCCGTCGCTGACCCGCACCACCCCGTCGACGACCACGACTACCACAACGACGACGACCACGACCACGTCGCCGACGACCACGACCGCCACGACGACAACGACATCGACAACGACGACCACCACCACGACCACCACGACGACGACCACCACGACGGATCCCGAAACCACCGAAACGACAAATACTTTCGACGAGACCACGACCGAGACGACCGTCGGCTGATACGACGAGCCGGCGGCACCCCGAAGGGTCCCGCCGGCTCGCGCCTTGGGACTACTTGCTCTCGATCGCGATGCGCTGCGGCTCGGCGCCGCGGTGGGCGCCGGAGACCCGCACCGTCAGCACGCCGGCGTCGTACGACCCGGAAATGGCCTCACCGGTGACGTGCGACGGCAACTTGAACGCCCGCCGGAACGACCCGTACCGGACCTCGCGCAGGCTGCGACCGCCCTCCTCGTGAGCGCGCTCGTCGCGGCGCTCGCCGTGGATCACCAGGTAGCCGCGTTCGAGTTCGACGTTGACGTCCTTCTCGACGTCGACCCCGGGCAACTCGACGCGGACCAGCGCGTCCTCACCGTCGCGGACGATCTCCGCGGCGGGGGTGAACGCGCCCGCGAACCAGTCGTCGGCGGTCGCCGGCCCGAAGAAGTCGCGTATCCAGCGGTCGATGTCCCAGGCGGGACGAGTGCGCAATGCCAGAGTGCTCATTGTTTCTCCTCGCGTGACGGACCGGCCCCGCGCCGGTCGGCTACCCAATAGAACTTGAGTCGATCCCGCTCATGTTCCGGAGCGCCGTTCGCTGTCGGCGAAGCACACTCACACCTCGTTGCGGGTGCTGGTGAGCACACCGTGATCGGTGCTTCACACGAGGCGACATTGCGGCAATATCGGCTGCTTAGCGTCGGCGGCATGCAGGGAGCAAAGAACGTGGTGGTCATCGGCCACGGCATGGTCGGGCACCGGTTCGTCGAGGCGCTGCGGGCCCGCGACGCCGACGGCGACTGGCGGGTGACCGTGCTGGCCGAGGAGGCCGACGCCGCCTACGACCGGGTCGGGCTGACCGGCTACACCGACCACTGGGACCGCGCGCTGCTCGCGCTGGCCGGCAACGACTACCGCGGCGACGGCCTCGTCGACCTGCGGTTGAGCAGCCGGGTCACCGCGATCGACCGGACCGCGAAGACCGTGGCGACCGCCGACGGGCAGCAGGTGCCCTATGACGCGCTGGTGCTGGCCACCGGGTCGTATGCCTTCGTACCGCCGGTGCCGGGCCGCGACCTGCCGGTCTGCCACGTGTACCGCACCCTCGACGACCTCGACGCCATCCGCGTCAGCGCCGCCGCCGCACTCGAAGGCGGGCGCCCGGCGGCCGGTGTGGTGATCGGCGGCGGGCTGCTCGGACTGGAGGCGGCCAACGCGCTGCGCTCGTTCGGCCTGCACGCGCACGTCGTGGAGATGGCGCCGCGGCTGATGGCCCAACAACTCGACGAGGCCGGCGGCGCGCTGCTCGGCCGGATGATCGGCGACCTCGGCATCTCCGTGCACACCGGAGTGGGCACCGAGAGCATCCGCCCGGCGCAGCGCAACCGGCCGCTGCGACGCTCCGCCGACGACGACTCGGTGCGCGTCACGCTGACCGACGGGACCACGATCGACGCGGGCGTCGTCGTGTTCGCCGCCGGTGTGCGCCCCCGCGACGAGCTCGCCGTCGAGGCGGAGCTGGCGCGCGCTGAGCGCGGCGGTGTGCTGACCGACCGGGGTTGTGTGACAAGCGATCCCGACATCTACGCGATCGGTGAGGTGGCCGCGATCGACGGCCGTTGCTATGGCCTCGTCGGCCCGGGCTACACCACCGCCGAGGTGGTGGCCGACCGGCTGCTCGGCGGCGGCGCCGAGTTCGGGGAGGCCGACCTGTCCACCAAGCTCAAGCTGCTCGGTGTTGACGTGGCCAGCTTCGGGGACGCGATGGGCACGACGCCCGACTGCCTGGAGGTGGTCGTCAACGACGCGGTCAACCAGACCTACGCCAAGCTGGTGCTCTCCGACGACGCCAAGACCCTGCTCGGCGGGATCCTCGTCGGCGACGCCTCGGCCTACGGCATCCTCCGCCCGATGGTCGGCGAGCCGCTGCCCGGTGACCCGATGGCACTGATCGCGCCGAGCGGAAGCGACTCGGGGGCAGGCGGTCTCGGGGTGGGCTCGCTGCCGGCGGGCGCGCAGATCTGCTCGTGCAACAACGTCACGAAGGGTGATCTGACCGAGGCGATCGCCGGCGGCTGCTGCGACGTGCCCGAACTGAAGAAGTGCACGCTGGCCGGCACCTCGTGCGGGTCGTGCGTGCCGCTGCTCAAACAACTGCTGGAGGCCGAGGGCGTCGCGCAGTCCAAGGCGCTGTGCGAGCACTTCACCCAGTCGCGGGCCGAGCTGTTCGAGATCGTCACCGCCACCTCGATCCGCACCTTCTCGGAACTGATCGAGCGTTTCGGCAGCGGAAAAGGCTGCGACATCTGCAAACCCGTCGTCGCCTCGATCCTCGCGTCGACGAGCTCGGAGCACATCCTCGACGGTGAGCAGGCGTCGCTGCAGGACTCCAACGACCACTTCCTGGCCAACATCCAGAAGAACGGCAGCTACTCCGTGGTGCCGCGGGTGCCCGGCGGTGACATCACCCCCGAGCAGTTGATCCTGATCGGCGAGATCGCACGGGACTTCAACCTGTACACCAAGATCACCGGCGGGCAGCGCATCGACCTGTTCGGCGCGCGGGTCGACCAGCTCCCCGAGATCTGGCGCCGGCTCGTCGACGGCGGAATGGAGTCCGGCCACGCCTACGGCAAGGCGTTGCGGACCGTGAAGAGTTGCGTGGGCAGCGACTGGTGCCGTTACGGGCAGCAGGATTCCGTGCAGATGGCGATCGACCTGGAGCTGCGCTACCGCGGCCTGCGTGCGCCACACAAGATCAAGATGGGTGTGTCCGGCTGCGCCCGCGAATGTGCCGAGGCGCGCAGCAAGGACGTCGGCGTGATCGCCACCGAAACCGGCTGGAACCTCTACGTCGGCGGCAACGGCGGCATGACACCGCGACACGCGCAACTGCTCGCCGGCGACCTCGACGACGAGACGCTGGTGCGCTACATCGACCGGTTCCTGATGTTTTACATCCGCACCGCGGACCGGTTGCAGCGCACCGCGCCCTGGGTGGAGAGCCTCGAGGGCGGCCTGGACCATCTGCGCGACGTGGTGTGCAACGACTCGCTCGGCCTGGCCGCCGAATTCGAGGAGGCCATCGCGCGGCACGTCGAGGGTTACGCCTGCGAATGGAAGGGCGTGCTCGAGGACCCGGACAAGCTGTCGCGCTTCGTGTCGTTCGTCAATGCCCCCGACGTCGCCGACCCGACGATCGAGTTCGCCGCCCCGGCGGGCCGACGAGTCCCTGTTTCCATCGGAATGCCGAAGGTGCCCCAATCATGAGTCTGGCCAACGATATCCAGGTGTGGACCACCGCCTGCAGGTACGACTATCTGATCGTCAACCGCGGGGTCGGGGTGCTGCTGCCCGACGGCGCGCAGGCGGCGCTGTTCCGCCTCGACGACGGATCGCTGCGGGCGGTGGGCAACATCGACCCGTTCTCCGGTGCCGCGGTGATGTCGCGCGGGATCGTCGGGGACCGCGGCGGCCGCCCGACCGTGCAGTCGCCGATCAAGAAGCAGGCGTTCGCCCTCGACGACGGGGTGTGCCTGGACGACCCGACGGTCGCGCTGCCGGTGTACCCGACGCGGCTGACCGACGACGGTCACGTGGAGATCGGCGCCTGACTTTCCCGGCGCGAGCAGACGCAAAACTACCTAAAAACCGGCGAAAAGGGGCACTTTTGCGTCTGCTCGCCGGAGAAAGTCAGGCCGCGACGGGCACCCGCGCGCGGCGGAACCGGTTGACGATCAGCCGGACCAGCGCCGGGTGTGTGCCCAGCGGATCGGCCACCGCGTCGGCCCCGCTGAGCCGCAACCGGTCCTGGAACAGTCCCTCCGCCAACAGGTACGACGCGACCACGACGCGGCGCGCGCCGCGGCGGCGTAACCGGGCCACGGCGTCGGCAACCTTGGGTTCCCCGGTCGCGGCGTAGGCCAGTTCGACCCGGTCGCCGATCACCGCCGACAGCAGCGTCGAGGTGCGCCGCAGATCCGACAGCGCCCGCAGATCCGACGTACCCGCCGCTGCCAGGACCACCGAATCGCCCGGGCGCCAACCGCATTCGAGCAAACGGTCGACCAGCACACGGACCAGCTGCGGGCTCGGCCCCAGCGCCTCGGTGACGGTGACCGCCGGATGCCCGCTGGCCGCGACATGCGCGGGGATGTCGGTGCTGACGTGATAACCGCGCGACAGGAACGCCGGCACCAGGGTGGTGCGGTCCGACAACGTCTGCAGCACCTCGCTCGGCGTCGGCCCCAGCACGTCGACGAACGCCACGTGCACCGGCGAGTCCAGCGTCTCGGCCACCCGCTCGGCCAGCGACCCGATCAGCGTGACACCGGTACGTTTGCGGGTGCCGTGCGCCACCAACAGCAGGCTCATTGCGCCTGCGCCAGGGTGTCCTCGACGGCCAGCCGGTAACCGCGCTTCACGACCGTCGACACGATGTTCTTGTCGCCCAACGCCGTTCGCAGCCGCAGCACCGCCGTCTCCACGGCGTGGGTGTCGGTGCCGGTGCCCGGCAACGCGCGCAACAGGTCGGTGCGTGACACCACCGCGCCGGGCCGGTGGGCCAGGGCGCGGATCGTCGCCATCCCGGCAGGCGACACCGCCTTGACCACACCGTCGACCAGCACGCAGGTGCCGCGGATCTCGAGCACATGACCGGCGACCCGCACGGTGCGGGCGCACAGCAGCGGCAGCTCGTCGGTGATGTGACGGGCCAACGCCCCCAACCGCATCCGCTCGGGCGCCGAGGTCGGCACCCCGAGCCGCACCAGGGGACGCGCCGTCACCGGGCCGACGCACATCGCGTGCACGTCACCCCGCAACGCGGCAAGCACCCGGTTTTCGATGCCCATCTCGGTGGCGCGCAACAACATCGACGCCACCGCGGGCGCCGAGGTGAAGCTCACCGCGTCGAACTTGCCGTCGGCGATCCCGGCGACGAGCTGGTCGAAGTCGCCGTTGCGCGGGGCGGGATGCCACCGGTACACCCGGATCGGCACGACGTCGGCACCGGCGGCGCGCAGCTCGTCGAGGAACTCGGGGAACGGGTCCCACTCTTCGGTCGCGCCGTGCAGCTGGACCGCGATGCGCTGACCCGCGATGCCGCCCTCGACGAGATAGTGCAGCAGTTCGCGCGAGGACTCCGAATCCGGTGACCACTCCTCGGGCAACCCCGCCGCCCGCAGCGCGCCGGTCGCCTTCGGGCCGCGGGAGACGACGCGGGCCTTGCCGAGCGCGGTGATCAGATCACCGGCCAGCCCCCAGCCGTCGGCCGCCGCGATCCAGCCGCGCAACCCGATGCCCGTGGTCGCGATGACGATGTCGGGCGGCGCGGCGATCAGGCCTTCGGTGTGGGAGCGCAGCGCGTCGTCGTCGGGCAGCGGCACCATCGTGATCGCGGCGGCGCTCGTGACGGTCGCGCCGCGGCGTTGCAGCAGCGCGCTCAGTTCGTCGGCACGGCGGGCGGAGGTCACCGCCACCCGGAATCCGGTGAGCGGTGCCCAGTCGGGCGCACTCATGTGCCCTGTGTATTCAGCGCATGTTTCCGAGCGGTTACCCGGCAATTGCGCCGACGTGTCGACCGGTCGTGGACACTCATGGCAACCACGTTAAGCAGGCATTATTGCCTCAACGTGCCTGGCCGTGACCCCGCCGTGAACTTCCTCTCACCGGCCGCGCGACCCCGTTGTGAACCACAGATCACCACACATCGCCGTCGCGCCAGTCGCAGGTGATCTCGGCGGCCGGGTCCAGCTCGAGGCCCTCGGGGAGGCTGACCGGCAGCACGAACAGCGCGTTGTCGTCGTCGGGCGTGCGGGTCAGCCCGGCCGGCGCGAGCACCGACGTGGGGCCCCGCCAGGGCAGCCAGCCCCGCGCGATGTAGATGTTGCGACCGGCTTCCGAGGCGCTCAGCGCGCCGAGTTGGTACGCGCCGCGCAGCACCTGTTCGACGGCGTCCATCACCGCGCGGGCCAGCCTCTGGCCGCGCCAGTCTTCCCGCACCGCGACCGCCTCGACGTAGCCGCACCGCAGCGCGGTGTCGCGGTAGAGCAGCCGCCGCTGCACCACCGCGGCGTGTGCGATGAGCGCGCCGTGGTCGAAGATCACCGCGTGCATCCCGCCCAGCGAGTGCTCCCAGTCCGCGTCGGTGAACTCACCCTCGAACGCGTCCATCACCATGCGCTTGGCGTCCGCACGGGTCTCGTTGTCGAGGTCGGAGGTGTGGATCAGCCGCGCGGTGTGGATCCGAGCGACGGCAGCATGGGGGTCAGCGACATGCACACTGTTGTTCTACCAGCGCACGGCACCGCTGTCTGTACCAACGCTCAGGCGTCGTCGAACGGCCGCCGCGGCCGCGTCCAGTGCATCCGCACCGTCTGTCCGGGCCGGACCTGGGCCACCTTGTCGATGTCCTCGTCAGCGACGACACCGATCACCGGGTAACCGCCGGTGACCGGATGGTCCGGTCCCAGGATCACCGGAAAACCGTTGGCCGGCACCTGGATTGCACCACGCATCACACCCTCGCTCGGCAGCTGGCGGTCCGGCCAGCGGTACTCGAGCGGCATGCCGACCAGCCGCATGCCGACCCGGTCGCCCTTGTTGGTGGCCATCCAGTTGGTCCGGGTCAGCACGTCGGGGTCGACGAACCAGTCGTCGCGCGGGCCCGGCACCACGTTCAGCTCGACGATGTCGTTCTCGATCGCCGCGACCGGCGCCTGATCGAGTTCGGGGAATTCGTCCGTGTGCGCGCCGATCGGCAGCACGTCGCCGGGTTGCAGCGGCAGCGGACCGATCGCCGACATCACGTCGTAGGACCGCGAGCCGAGCACCGGCTCGACGTCGATGCCGCCGCGCACCGCCAGGTAGGTGCGCAGCCCGGAGTGCGGCGCGCCGAGCGTGATCACCTCGCCGTCGTGGGCGTAGTGAATGCTGTTGGTGCCGAACGGGACCCCGTTGACGGCCGGGTCGGTGTCCGCACCCGTCACCGCGATCGCGACGCCCTCCTTGCCCGCACCGCGCACGCGTGCGGCCAGGCCGCCGAAGGTCACCTCGATCGTGGCGTGCTCACCGGGGTTGGCGACGAGCCGGTTGGCCAGCGTGTGCGAGCGGCGGTCGGCGGCGCCGGAGCGCCCGACCCCCATGTGCGCCAGCCCGGGCCTGCCCAGATCCTCGATCAGCGACAGCGGGCCCGACCGCAGGATCTCCAGCGTCGCGGTCATGACCCGGCTCCGTCCTGAACCGCCCGGAACTGCACCCACAGCCCCGACGTCAGCAGCGCGGGCGGGTCGCGGTCGATGTCCCACAGCGGGGCCTGGTCCTGCGAGATGCGGCCGATCAGCTGCCACCCGCCGGGCGACTCCCGCGGGTAGACGCCGCTGAACTCGCCGGCCAGACCGACGGCGCCCGCGGGCACCTTGGTGCGAGGTTCGGCGCGGCGCGGCACCTCCAACCGCTCGTCACCACCGACCAGGTAGGCGAAACCCGGTGCGAAGCCGCCGAATCCGACGCGCCACAGCTTGCCGGTGTGTGCGGCGACGACCTGCTCGGGGGTCAGCCCGGTGAGCTGGGCGACCTCGTCGAGGTCGGGACCGTCGTAGACGACGTCGATGGTGACGTCGGCGGTGCGATCACCCGGCGCGGCCAGTTCGGCGTCGAGGTCGGCCTCGATCCGCAAGGTGCCGAGGCGCTGCCGCGTCGGCGCCTGATACCGCGGGCCGGCCAGTTTGACCAGGATGGTGCGCGCGGCGGGCACGATGTCGAGCACGCCGAGCAACTCGGCCCGCCGGATCGCGTCCATCCACGCCAACACTTCGGCGGTGCTGTCGAACTCGAGCAGCAGCGCCTGGTCGCCATAGTCATGCACGGTGCCGAGCTTTCGTCGGTCCACCACATCGGCTGTCACGCTCATGGCCCGAACTTACCCGCGAGTAGCTACCGGTACACGCGCTCTGCGAGCCTTGCCAGAGGAGCCTTAACGAAGCCTCAATCGGCGGGCTGATATGTCGGTTCGTTGCGCTTGACGTGGGCGATGACGCGGTAGGTCACCGGGAGCACGACGATCTCGACCGCGGTCTTGTACATCCAGCCCAGAGCGACGTAGGTGAGGAAGTCGGGCCACGTCGCGATCCCGATCGCGCCGGCGGCGATGCTGCAGAACACCAGGGTGTCGGCGAACTCGCCGACGACCGTCGACCCGATCAGCCGCGCCCACAGCTGCTTCTCGCCGACCCGCTCCTTGATCTTGACGACGACCCACGCGTTGAGCGTCTGCCCGACGATGAACCCGGCCAGGCCCGCGATGATCAACTGGGTGAACGGTTTGACGACCGCCTCGAACGCCGCCTGGTTGGTGTAGAAGTCGGCGGCGGGCAGCACGGCGGTGAGCCAGAACGTGAATGCGGCGAGCGCCTCCATCGCGAACGCGATGTAGATGGCGCGCCGGGTCGCGCGGAAGCCGTACACCTCGGAGAGCACGTCGCCGATCACGTAGGTGAGCGGGAAGACGATGAAGCCACCATCGGTGATCAGCGACCAGTCCCCGAGGATCGGGCCGAACGCGATGCCCTTCGTCGCCGCCACGTTGGAGATCAGCACCAGGCCCGTGAATACCGCGACGAGCGTCGGGTAGTAGGCGGATCCGGTGGTCGCGAAGCCGCGGGGCGCGGTCGGTCCGGTGGCGGTCACCGGGACATCTTCTCAGCCGAGGGCACCGGCGATCAGCGTCGGCATCCGGTCGGCCACCACCGGATACGACAGCACCGAGGCGAAGGCCAGCGCTCCGGCGAGCTCCTTGCCGGTGAACACGTTGGCGCGACCCCGTTGCGCGACCGCGGGATCGGCCAGCAGCGCGGCCGCCTCCTCGTCGCTCTCGGTGGCCCAGATCGCCACGTCGGCGGCGGCGGGGTCGTCGGTGACGGTCAGTCCCATGGCGGTGAGGAACTCGGCGCGCCAGGGCGGGGTCAGCACCCGCGCCTTGCCGGCGTCGAGGCGGCCGTGCAGCAGCGCGGCCGTGCGCCCGTCGAACGACGGGTTGGCGCTGAGGACGGCGGCGAACTTCTCGTCGACGCCGGCGATCAGGGCCTGCATCTCGTCGTGCTTGAAGACCGCCTGCCCGATCGTGGTGGCCTGGTCGCGCCACGGCTCGAAGAAGGCGTCGCGGCCCGACTGCGCGACGGTCGGCGCGATCTCCGACAGCCGCGTGTAGGTGTCGGCATCCAGGCCCGCGTTGGTGGCGATGATCAGATCGGGCCGCAGCCCCGCGATCTGCTCGACCTGGATACCGTCGGCGAGGTTGAGCACCACTGGTTGGGCGGGGCCGAGTTTCGGTTGCGCCCAAGGCCATACGGCGAACGGTTCGGCGCCGAACCAGTCGGTCACCGCGATCGGCACCACGCCGAGCGCCAGCAAGTCGTCCTGCCCGGTGAGGCCCGCGCTGACCACCCGCGTCGGCGGCGCCGGAATCTTCGTCTCGCCGAACGCGTGCCGGACGGTGACCGAACCGTCCTTGGCGACCGTGCCCGGTTTGTCCTCGCCGCAGCCCGCAGCGAGTCCCACGGGTAGCAGTGCCGCGCCTGCGGCCATCGTCAGGAAGCCGCGTCGACTCAGCCGTGTGGCCACTCGCCGAGCGTAGCCTGCCTTCGACGTCGAACTCCTCAACGCGACTCGTCGTCGCGGGACTAACCGACGTGGAAGTTCCCGAACAACACGAGGGCGAGGCCCAGGGCGACGACGATGTTGACGACGGTGGCCGAGGCGAACAGCGCCACCGGCCGCCAGCCGGCTTCCTTGAGGCCCTTCAGCGAGAACTCCAGCCCGATCGCGACGAACGCGAAGATCAGGAACCAGGTCCGCAGATCGTTGACCGTGCTGATCGCCGATTTGTCGCCGCCCCACTGCAGATACAGGGTGCCGACGATCGAGGCGGCGATGAAGCCGAGCACGAACTTCGGGAACCGCTCCCAGAACTGGCCGAAGCCCGGCCTGGCCTCGGCCGCCGACTTGCGCTCCACCTTCAGCGCGAAGTACGCGGTGAGCGCAATCGCCACGATGCCGATCAGCGCGTTCTGGGTGGTCTTGACGATCGTCGCGATCTGCAGCGCCTGCTCGCCGGCGATGGCGCCGGCGGCGGCAACGGCCGCCGTGGTGTCGATGTTGCCGCCGATCCACGCCCCGGCCACCGCGTCGGACAGGTTGAAAACGTCTGCCAGCCACGGCAACAGGAAGATCGACGGCAGCGCGAACACGATCACCAGCGACGCGGCGTAGGCGAGCTGCTCACGTTTGGCCTGCACCGCACCGGCGGCCGCGATCGCCGCGCTGACACCGCAGATCGACACCGCCGACGCCAGCAGCGCCCGCAGCTTGTCCTCGAGTTTGAGCACCCCGCCCAGCCACCAGGTGAAGCCGAAGACGATGGAGATCAGCAGCAGTGCCTGGATGATGGCCGGGCCCGCGGCGGTCACCAGGATCTTGAGGTTGATCGACGCGCCGAGCAGCACCAGGCCCGTCTTGATGAAGAACTCGGTGCGGAAGCCACCCGAGAGCGCGTCGCGCAAGGCCAGCCGCGACAGTACGAAGTTGCCGATCAACCCCAAAGCGATTGCGTAGACCGGGAATTCGATTGCCTTGGCGACGCCCTCGAACGCGGTGCCGTCGGCCCACTTCGGCACCTGGGTTTCCAGGAACCGGGTCGCGGCACCCAGTGCGACGACCACGAGCACACCGGCGACGGCGTAGCCGACACCACGGGTCTGCGCGGCGGGGCGGGTGTCCTGATCGGTCACGGGATCACGCTTCCCGGGATCGCGCCGAGCAGGACGAGCGCGAGCAGCGCCAGCCCGACGATGACAGCAAGCCAGTCCTCGTTCATGTCGCGCACCGTATGCCGGACGGCGCGCACGGTCACCCGTTGAGATCAGTGCGAATCGAACCTCAGAGGACGACGTTCACCGACTCGATCGGCGCAGCCTCGCCCGAGGAGGTGATCACATCGCCGCGGTTGACCTGGGTGCGCTCGAGGCCTTTGAGTAGCAGGCCGACGGTGTCGCCCTCGGCGGCCTCGTCGAGCTTCTTGCGGAACTTCTCGATGGCCGCGACGGTGACGCCGGGACCGCCGTTGATGTGCACGGTGTCGCCGACATGCAGCGTGCCTGCCGTGACGCGGCCGGTCGCCACCACACCGCGGTTGCGGATCGCGAACACCTCGTCAACGGTCATCGAGAACATCAGGAGTGCGCCAGCTTCTTGTTGACCAGCCGGGTCAGCCAGGCCGGCGAGAACCGCGAACCCGCGACCAGCACCTTGGTCTGCGAGCCGACCGGGAAGTGCACCTGGTGCAGGGCGCGGCGCAGGGCCGAGGGTTCGGTGGCCGCCACGATCGCGTCGGCGATGTCCTGGGCGGTCAGCCGGATTCCCAGCGAGTCGGTGGTGCCGGTCTTGATGTTGTCGGTCATGGCGGTCTGCACGTACAGCGGCCACATCGCGATGACGCGAATGCCGTGGCGGCTCCACTCGATGTCGAGCGCCTCGGTGATGCCGCGGACGAAGAACTTCGTCGCGCTGTAGTTGGCGAGTTCGGCCTGCCCGTAGATCGCCGATGCCGACGACAGGTTGACCACCACCGAGTTCCGCGTGTCCCGAAGGTACGGGAAGGCCGCGTACAACCCGTTCACCACGCCCTTGGTGTTGATGTCGATTTCCTTGAGGTGGCCCGCGACGTCCAACTCCTCGAACCGGCCGGCGCGCAGGATGCCCGCGTTGTTGATCATCACATCGAGCCGGCCGCCGGCCGCTTCGGCGAATTCGCCGACGCACCTAGCCATTTCGTCGGAATCGGTGACGTCGAGATGCCCGGTCTGAGAGCTTCCGCCCATCTGGTCGATCTCGTCGGCCAGTGTTTTGAGCCCGACCTCGTCGATGTCGTAGCCGCCGACGACATAGCCCTTGCGCGCGAAGGTCAGCGCGGTGGCGCGGCCGATTCCCGCGGCGGCGCCGGTGATGAAGACCGACCTGCGGTCTGCGTTCGGTGTGGTCACGGCAGCTGCATACCCGCTTCCATGAAATCCAGCGCATAGAGCATGCGGTCCACCCATGCGGCCGGTTCGGTGTCCAGGACCGCCACCAGGCCCCCGGCGAGTGCACCGAAGTAGATCAGCGTCTTGAGGTGGCCGGTGGGCCGGCCGGTACGCCGGCATTCGGCGTCGGCCAGCCCGACGATCGTGCGCTGGTACTCGTCGAGCTGTGCGGACTTGAGTTCAGGCACCGAGAACACCAGCCGCAGCCGTTTGCGCTCGAAGGACCAGTCGGACTCCGAGAGCGTGACCATGGTGGCCTCGACCGCACGCCGGAACGCCTGCAGTGTCGTGAGGTCGGCGGGCTGCTGCTCGAGGGCGGAGATCGTCACACGGTCGAGCTCGTCGCCCATCAGCACCGCTTCCTTGCTCGGGAAGTACCGGAAAAAGGTGCTGGGCGAGATGTCGGCCGCCTCGGCGATCTGCTCGACCGTGGTGCTCGCATAACCGTTGCGCTCGATGAGGCGGATGGCCTCGTTCCTGATGGTCTCGCGGGTGCGCAGCTTCTTGCGGTCCCGCAGACCGCGCGCATCGCCGGAGGACCCCATGGGCAGTGATTGTGTCAGGACACCGCCATCCACGCGCCGGGATCAGTGCGTGGCGTGCCGCAGGTGGTCCTGCTGGGTGAGCCAACCTGGTGGTACGTCGACCGACAGGGCCAGGTGCACGAAGCGCCCGACAGCGGCGGTCGCCGCCCGGATCGGACACCACTGCAGCGTGTACGGCACGATTCGCGCGGGCGAGGTCGGCAGCAGGGGTGTCGACATGTGGCTGCCGGCAACCGACCTGGTGGTGAGAATCCAGTCGACATCCGGTTGGGCGGCCCACCGCCCGGCGGACAGGTCGGTGTCGGTGAGCTCCACCGTCGGAGGCGAGACGTTCGCGGCCTCCAGAGCCTGCCGCTGTGCCAACGTCCACGCCGGGAACAGCGCGTCACTGTGCACTCCGAGGGTTTCGCTCGACAGGTCGGTCAGATCCACCGCGCCTTGGCCGGCGAGCCGGTGATCGGGGCGCACCGCCACCATCAGCGGCTCGGCGCAGAAGACCTCGCTGATGATGCCGGGCGGATCGGGCACCAAGCCACACGTGATCGCGATGTCCAGTTCACCGTCGATGTCGGCAACCACCCGTTGGAGATCGGGTAGCCACATCCGGCGGACGGAGAGCTCGACGTCGGGGGCGGCCGCCTTCAGCGCCGCAGCGAGATGGGGTGCGAGCACCGGTGCGACGGGCGGCGTGATGCCCAACCGGACGCGTCCTGCCCCACCCTCGGCGATCCGGCGCACCGCAGCCACGGCGCCTTCGACCTCATCGATGATGAGCTTCGCGCGACCCAGAAGTTCGGTGCCTGCCTGGGTCAGCGCGACCCGGCGTGTGGTGCGGGTCAGCAGGCTGGTGCCGAGTTCGCGCTCCAGCCGACGGATCAGCTCACTCAGCGTCGGCTGACCCATGTGCAGCTTTTCGGCGGCCCGTCCGAAGTGAAGCTCGGTACCTACGGCAACGAATGCCTCCAGCTGGCGGAACTCCACCTGCTGATCATAGGGGCGGGAGAACTGCTCATCCTCTGACGCGATCAATGCGCGGTGCCGGACCGCAACCTCGCGTTCTCGGCTTTCAGAGCCTCGACTTCGTCCCGCAGCCTTGTCAGTGCCGGCTCGATCTCGTCGAGGCTGAAGCGCGGAACGATGTGTTGCGGGCAGTTCCAGTCGAAGGCCTCGACCGAGACGGTCACAAGGCGCTCGACGGCCGCCTCGTAGGTGGGATCGATCAGCGTGCGAGCCAGTTCGGGGTTCTCCTGCACCGGCACGATCTTCGCGCGGCCGAAAATTTTCAGGCGGGTGCGTCGCGCGTAGTCCAGCGCGATGATCGCGACGCGGTCATCGGCGGTCAGATTCCCGGTGCTGATGTACTGAAGGTTGCCCCGGAAGTCGGCCCACGCGATGGTGTGCTCGTCGAGTATGTGGACGAAACCTTTTGGCCCACCGCGGACCTGGACGTATGGCCAGCCGGTCTGGCTCACCGTCGCGACGTAGAGGGTGTCTCGGTCCCGGAGGAACTCGTGCTCGTCCTCGGTCAGTGGATCCGGACCGGCCGACGCCTTGCCGGCCAGCACCTTGCGTCGGTAAAAGGTGTCGCTACCGTACGCGCGCTGTACGGACATGACGTCGTCGGTGAACGCGAGCGCCGGGTAGTGCTTGCTCATGACCCGGGCAATTGCCTCATGAATTCGCGGATGTAGACGCTGATTTCCTCGCCGTGCGTCTCGAGCGCGAAATGACCTGTGTCGAGCAGGTGGAACTCGCCGCCGGGCAGGTCCCGCCGGTAGGCCTCCGCGCCTGCGGCACCGAAGATCTCGTCGTTTTTCCCCCAGGCCACCAGCAGGGGCGGCTGATGCGTACGGAAGTACTCCTGGAACTTGGGGTAGCTGTCGAGGTTGAACTGATAGTCCCAAAACAGTTGCAATTGGATGGCGTCGTTGCCGTTGCGATCCAGGCCGGCCTGGTCGAGAAGCCAGGCCTCAGGGGCGATGCGGTTCAGGCGATCGGCCGGCACACCGTGGGTGTACTGCCAGTGCGTCTTGTCCGCGGTGAGGTATTGCCGGACAGCATCCTCATGGGCGGCACGATCTTTCGCGTGCGCGAACAGGATGTCCCAGAAAGGAGTGAACCCCTCCGTGTAGGCGTTGCCGCTCTGCGTGATGATCGCAGTGATGCGCTCAGGGCTGGAGCTGGCGATGCGCAGGCCGATGGGTGCGCCGTAGTCGTGGATGTAGATCGCGAACCTGTCCAGGTCCAAGTGCGCGATGAGCCTCTCGGTGACCTCGGTCAACCGGTCAAAACTGTAGGTGAACTGGTTGACCGAAGGCATCGACGAGCGCCCGAAGCCGATGTGATCCGGGGCCACCAGGTGAAAGCTGTCCGACAGCGAGTTGATGAGGTTGCGGAACATGTGCGAGCTCGACGGAAAGCCGTGCAGCAGTAGCAGTGTGGGGTTCGAACGATCACCGGCTTCGCGGTAGAACACGTCGAGGCCGTCGATGTTGGCGGTGCGGTAGCGCGTGCTGGGGAAGGACATGCGTCCACCCTGCATCGCAGGTTCGGGATGGAAAAAGGGGTGATCTCTGAACACACTCTTCGTCGAAGCCGATGAATCGTCAGGACACTGCCATCCACACGCCGAGTCCGATCATCGTCACCGCGATCAGCGCGTCGAGGATCCGCCAGGTGGCGGGGGTGGCGAACAGGCCGGCGAGCCGGCGCGCGCCGAAACCGAGGCTGAGGAACCACACGGCGCTGGCGGTGACGGCACCGACGCCGAACAGCCAGCGGCCGTCGCGGTGCTCGTTGGCCAGCGCGCCCAGCAGGACCACGGTGTCGAGGTAGACGTGCGGGTTGAGCCAGGTCAGTGCGAGGCACGTGACGAGCACCTCCAGCAGGCGCGCCGGCGCCTTCTCCGACGGGGTGAGCGCCGACGGCCGCCAGGCGCGGCGGGCGGCGAGCAGTCCGTATCCGAGCAGGAACGCCGCGCCGCCGAATTTCGCCACAGCCACCGCGCCGGGGTGTGCGCTGATCAGCACCCCGAAACCGGCGATGCCCGCGCCGATCAGCACGATGTCGGAGGCCGTGCACACCGCGACCACCGCGGCCACATGCTCACCGCGGATGCCCTGGCGCAGGACGAAAGCGTTCTGCGCGCCGATCGCAGCGATCAGCGCGAACGAGGTCAGGAAACCGACGGCCAGGGGCGAACTCATGAACCCGACGTTATGGGGCGGCTTGCGATCAGTACAGCTAAAGAAACTGCATCTGCATTAGCATCGCTAATGTGAGGATCGACGCCCAGCAGCTCGCTGCCTTCGCCGCGGTGATCGAGCAGGGGTCGTTCGACGCGGCGGCTACCCAGCTGCACGTCACGCCGTCGGCGATCAGCCAGCGGATCAAGGCGCTCGAGCAGCGCGTGGGCCAGGTCCTGGTGGTGCGCGAGAAGCCGTGTGTGCCGACGACGGCCGGAATACCGCTGGTGCGGCTGGCCACGCAGACCGCGCTGCTGGAGGCCGAGACGCTGGCCGAGATCGGCGGTGGATCGGCAGGGCCGCCGCGAATCGCGTTGGCGGTCAACGCCGATTCGATGGCGACGTGGTTCACCGCGGTGCTGGGCACGCTCGACGACGTGCTGTTCGACATCCGCATCGAGGATCAGGATCACTCGGCGCGCCTGCTGCGCGAGGGGGTGGCGATGGGCGCGGTGACGACCGAACGCGCCCCGGTGTCCGGGTGTCGGGTCCGCCCCTTGGGGGTGATGCGGTACGTGCCGGTGGCCAGCCCCTCTTATCGGGATCGACACCTGCCGGACGGGTTCACCGCCGCGGCCGCCGCGCAGGCACCGTCGCTGGCGTGGAACCGCGACGACGCCCTGCAGGACATGCTGGTGCGCAAAGTGTTTCGCCGTGACATCGCCCGCCCGCAGCACTTCGTGCCGACCGCGGAGGGTTTCGGAGCGGCGGTGCTCGCCGGACGGGGCTGGGGCATGTTCCCCGACTCGCTCGCCGAGCCGCATCTCGCCGACGGGTCGTTCGTGCGGATCGCCGATGCGCATCTCGACGTCCCGCTGTACTGGCAGTGCTGGAAGCTCGACAGCACGATCGTCGCCCGGGTGACCGAGGCCGTCACGACAGCGGCCGCCCCGCTCCGTCGCGAGCGTCAGGGTGCTCCGACCCGGACCTCGTCGCCGACCGTCACCGCGCCGACGGTGACGACTTCGGCGTAGAGGCCCGCACACGGCAGGTTGCCGCCGAAGCCCGGCACCTCGACCCGGTTGTGGTCGAGCAGATACCGGACCGCGTCGGGAAGGCGTTCGGTGTCACCGTGCTTCAGCGTCGGCACCGCGCAGCGCGGGGTCGGCAGTGTGCCGCGCAGCACGACGTCGCCGAGACGAAGTTTCGCGCCCACCCAGTCGTTCTCGAGGAATGGTGCAGCGTCGGTCTCGATGATGATGTTCGGCCGGTAGCGCAGCGCCTCGGCCAGGCCGACGCCGATCGCGTCGAGCGTAGCCGTCGTGATCAGGTGCACGGGGGAGTGGTCGACGAACGCGCCGCCGGGCGCGCCCTGTCCGAGTTCGAGCAGCACGGGATCGAACTCGGCGTCGATGCCGTGCGCCAGGACCTCGAGCGGGTCGGAGCGCTCCAGCACGGCGCCGGCCGCCCGCTCGTCCGCCAGATGCACTGTGCGGCCGAGCATCTCCGACAGCGGGCCGGCCGCTTCGGTGACCGGGAGGGCGCGGCCGTCGGGCAGCGTCACGGTCACGCCGGCGTCCTCGGTGACGGCCGCGCACTGCAGCAGCGCGCTCCACAGCCGCGGATGCTTGGCGGTGGCGACGCGGCCGGTCTCGCCGTCGATGAACGCGAACTGCCGATCACCGGCGACGCCCGACGGCCCGACCTGTAAGGAGTCGGTCTGTTCACCGAGCATCGACTTGACCGGATAGCGCTGCAGCGCGGCCACGCGGCCGACAGGAGTTTCAGTCATCCACTCGATGGTGGCATGTCGCGGCGGGCCTCCAACAGGCGCAGCGTTGTGCCATTCTGGGTCGTGCAACCCACCCGGCCGTCTGAGAGGGACAGCGGTGACGCATCTTGAGCCCGTCTGGCCGCCGACGGTGCTCGTCTTCGACGTCAACGAGACACTGCTGGACCTCGAGGTGCTGGCGCCACTGTTCGAACGGGTCCTGGGAGACGGTCCCGTGCTGCGGGACTGGTTCACGAACCTCGTTCTGTACTCGATGACGCTGACGGTCGCGGGTACTTACCTCGACTACTTCTCGCTGGGGCAGTCGGTTCTGACCATGCTCGCCGAGGTCCGTGGCCGAGAGGTCAGCGACGACGACCGGGAGTCGCTCGCCGAGGCGATGCGCACAATGCCTGCTCATCCTGACGTGGTCCCGGGACTGCAGCGCCTGTCGGGACAGGGTTATCACCTTGCTGCACTGACGAATTCGCCGATCCGCGCCGGAGCCTCGCCGCTTGACAACGCGGGGCTCTCCCGGTTCTTCGAGCGGCAGGTGAGCGTCGATGCGTCGCGGGTCTTCAAACCGTCGCCCGAACTGTATCGCGACGTCGCGCAGCAGATGGGGGTGGAACCGGCCCGGTGCATGATGGTGGCGACACATGCGTGGGACGTCATCGGTGCGCAGAGCGCCGGGTTGAGCGGCGCACTACTCACCCGGCCGGGCCACGCTCCGCTGCGGGGCGGCAGCAGCGTTCCGGAGCCGACGGTGGTCTGCGCCGACCTCGAGGAGCTCGCGACGCAGCTCGAACGGCGCTGACGTGAGGTCTCCGAAGGGACTCGAACTCAACCGATTTCGGTCTCTTCCGAATCTGGTGAGGCCTGCGGGTCGGCGGTGAGGTAGTCCAGCACGCCGGTCAGTTCCAGGATGCGGTCGAGATGCGCGGGCCGGTTGTCGAGCTGCAGCCGTGCTCCCGCGTTCGACGTCAACCGGCGCACCTGCAGCAGCGCCGACAACCCCACCGAATCGCAGAACGTCAGATCGGTGAAGTCCAGGTGCACGGCCGCCACGTCGGCGTCGTCGGCCAGCACGCCGGACACGGCGTCGAGCAGTTCGTCGGTGTGCCCGTAGTCGAGGTCACCGGCGATGCGCACGCAGGCCGATCGGGCGGTCGAGTCGAGGGTCAGTGAAAGTGTCATGCGGTTGGGGTGGTCTCGTGGGTGGTCAGGGCGGTGCGCGCGGCGGCAAGCATCCGCTGCGTGCGGGGGAAGTCTCGCAGCTGAGCCGCGAGCAGGTCGAGGGTCGGGTTCAGTGAACCCGCGGGCACATCGCGGGCCGCGAGCACGCTGGCGGTCCAGGTCACGAAGTTGGTGAACAGCTCGTCGTCATCGGTGTAGAGGGCCGTCGCGAGGAAGTCGACGATGTGCGCGATGTCCTCGGTCGTGTGCCGGCGCTGCTGCTCGGTGTATTCGGCCATCGGCGAGAAGAGTTCCTCCAGCTCGGCCACCGTCGTGCGGACCAGCTTCGGCTTGGCGGAGCTGACCATCGAGTACTCCTGGTCGGCCAGGTGCGGAAGATCGTCGATCGGTTGGTGGCCGGCCGCGAGGCGGAGCCGCGGCAGACCGGCCCGCAGGCACTGGGCCGCGGTGCGCGCGTCGGGCGCCCACGCGTCCGCGCCGAGCAGCCGGGCGTAGCGGCCGTCCACCCCGAACGCGGCGCCGCCGACCAGCACCGCGACACCGGCGGCCTGGCAGGCCGTGATCGCGGCGTGCGCCGTGGGCAGCCGGGTCGGGATCGAACACGACAGTGCGACGGCGTCGGGCGCGTGTTGATGCAGGTGCGCAATCAGGTGCGGGGTCGGCACCTGAGCGCCGAGGAAATCCACCTGCCAGCCGCGCAGCCGTAACACCTCCGACAGCAGCCGAGCAGGCAGCGCGTGCCATTCGCCGTCGACGCACGCGACCGTCACCCGACCCGCGTCGGCGGCGCCCTGCGCTGCCGGGTGCCGCGAGAGCGCGGCGATCACGCGGTCGTTGATCGCGGTGGCGGCGTGCTCCTGTGCGACGGTGATGTTGTTGGCCGCCCATTCGGTGCCGATCCGGCGCTGCACCGGTGCGATCACCTCGAGCAGCGCGTCCTCGGGACTCAGACCCGCTTCGACGGCGGAGAAGACGCTGCGCACAGCGGCGTCCTCGTCGGCGGCGAGCGCCGCTTCCCAGAGGTGCTCCCGGACGACGGCGGCGTCCGGCGTTACCGCCCGCCGGTCGGCGCCCTGCCTGCTCACGCGATGTACCTGCCTGCTGTGTGACCGTCGACCGCGCTCAGATGTGTCCGCCGCGGTGCGGTGATGGCGACGACGGCCATGTCGTCATGTTCCCGGTCGGTTACCCATTCCGAGGCCAGCATCATCATCCGCTCGACAACCGCCTCGGCTGGTAGGCCCGCGCACTGCGCCATCGCGGCCTCCAGCCGCTCGTCGCCGAAGACCTCAGCGCCCAGCGGGCCGCCGCGGGCCTCGGTGAGCCCGTCGGTGTAGAGCAGGCAGGTTTCGCCGGGCGCCAGCGTCGTCTCGAACGACCGCGCCCGGAACTGCGGCAGCGCGCCGACCAGCATGCCGCGGGTGTCGGCCTCCTCGACGGTGCCGTCGGTGCGCACGATCAGCGGAGCCGGGTGCCCGGCGCAGGTCAGCCGCAGCGCGACCTGACCGTCCCGGCGGGAGATCGAGGCGAGCACGACGGTGGCGAATCGGCTGTTGTCCGGCGACAGCAGCGCGCTGTTGAGCAGCCGCAGCACGCTCTCGTGCTGGTCGGCCAGCGGGGCCAAAGCCTGCAGGGTGTTGCGGATCTTGCCGGTCAACACCGCGGCTTCCAGGCCCTTGCCGCACACATCGCCCAACACCACCAGCGTCTCGCCGTCCGGCGTGGCCGCGGGGTGGACGTCGTAGAAGTCGCCGCCGACCAGTTCGTGGTCCGCCGACGCTCGGTAGCCGCCGGCCAGCTCGAAGTCGTCGAGCCGCTCCAGCTGGGGAGGCATCAGGTCGCGCATCAGGGTGCGGGTGATCGCGGCCTGCTCGGCGTAGAGCCGGGCCGCCGACAGCGCCGCGCCGGCCCGTGCCGCGAACAACCGCGCGAACAGCTCCTCGCCTTCGGTGAAGGCGCCGTGCGACGTGTGCCGCAGCAGGACCAGCGCACCCGCCGGCACACCGTGGCCCGGCAGCGGTGTGATGAGGACCGAACCCACCGGTCCCGCGAAGTGGCGCGGAATCAGCCAGCCGGGGACCAGCGCGGGGTCGATCCAGCGCGACGGCACCGGCGGGAAGCCGCGCAGCGCTTCGCTTAGTCCGGGCACGTCGGCGGGGTCGGCCGCGATGCTGTGCTGTTCGGTGGTGCCCTCGGATCCGCTGCAGACCAGGTGCACCTCCCGGCCGGTGTCCGGGGCGACGACGACGGCGGCGTCGGCCAGGTGCCGGGCCACCATCTGGACCGTCGCCTCCATGCACCGGTCGTAGTTCAGCGACGCCATCAGCACCGCGGATGCGTCGTCGAGGAACGTCGCGCGTTCCCGCTCCCGCTCGAGCGCGTCGTGGGCGTGCTGAAGAAAGCGTTCGGTGTCGCCGACCATCAGCCACCAGGCCACCTGGCCGCTGGGCAGTGCGGTGGGCTGCGCCTCGACCGGGGTGCCGTCGAGGGTGCCTGCCGCGTCGCCCGGCTGGGCGGTCCGGACGAACTGCTCGTGGGCGTGGGCGAGCCAGTCGGCGACGTCCGCGAGGGGCGCACCGGGCGTCGCTTCGGGAAGAACGGATTGCGCCGCAGCGCTGAGCGCGCGGATGGTGCCGGCCGCGTCCGCGACCACCACGGGGTGCGGGACCGACCGCCACGCGGCGTCGATGCCGTCACCGATGGAAGCCTTATCGCGCAAGACTGGCCTCCTCAACCGGGCTGACGCATCTGACGTGCACCAGAACGTCTCGATTCACCCGCGCAGCGTGACCGACGGGCGCGCCCGTATGTCTGACGGTACAGGCCGGAGAAACGCCCGGCATGAATGAAGCCCCATCGGGCGGCGACCGTGCTGACCGTCGTCTGGGCCGGATCGGCGCGCTGGAGGTCCCGGTGGGCGTGGTCGAGGCGCACCCGGCGCAGGTACTCCATCGGCGTCGCATCGAGGTATTTGCGGAACATGTACTGCAGGGTCCGGGGCGTGACGTGCACGGATGCGGCGATGTCGGCGAGCGCGAGATCGCATTGCGCGTTGGCCTCGATGAATGCGACCGCTCGCCGCAGCAGCACGGGGCGCGCGTCTACCCGATCGGCCGCGTCCGGGTCCAGCACCGCGTTGGTGGGCAGCGTCGAGACCACCACCGACGCCAGCAGCGTCGCGGTGGTCGACGCGACCAGCGGCGGGATCTCCCCGGTGTCGTTGCCGACCGATTCGCGGACGAACTCGATGGCGGCGTCCAGTTGGCGGGCCGCCTGCTCGCTGACCGGGCGGTGCCCGAGCAACCGGACCCGGTCCCCGTCGGCACCCGGTGCCGGCGAGGCGACGCGGTTGAGCAGCTCGGGGTCGAACATCGTCAGGTCGTAGTTCGCCGCGGCCAGCCGCCCGGTGTAGGGCAGCTCCGGTGGGGACGCCAATGTGACGTCACCGGGTTTGAACACGTCGTCGGTGGCGCCGAAGATCGTCCCCTCGAGGTGGCCGCGGTGCACGCGGCACAGCGTGACCCTGCCCAGCGCTTCGGCTTCGAAGGACAGGTCGAAGCCGAAGTCCAGCTCGTCGAAGTTGATGTCCCCCAACCAGCGACGGGTGATCGAGACTCCCGGGCGCTCGGCGTCACCGCCGATCGACATCTTGGTGTAGGCGGCGCTGAGGAAATCCTCGGTCTCGCCAAGATCGTCGCTGTTGAACACGACGTCGGCACTCGGAATCATCACACCCCCACGGACACGGCACACTGCTGTGAGGCGTGGGCTCAGCCTCCCGCGCCGAGTTTACCGTGCGGCTAATTTGCCGGAGTCAGTGTGGCGAGTCCGCTTCCCGGTCGGTGTCGAACCGCACGCTGACCCGCTGAAACCCTTTGACCCGCTCGGCCTTCGCGCGGCGGGTGTAGGTGCGGCGGTCGGCGGAGGTGAGGTCGACGTCATCGGTGAACGGGGTCAGCAGTGCGCGCGGGTGCAGATTGTCGACGCGCACCACGTTGACCTCCGCGCACATCACCAGCGTCACCGAGATCAGGTACAGGAACGCCAGCAGGCCCAGCACCAACGCGAACACGCTGTTGGTGGCGCTGGCCGTCTTCACGGTGTGCGCGACGTAGCCCGCGCCGAACCACTGCAGCAGTTGCCAGACGACCGCGGCCAGCAGCGCACCGGGCAGCACCTCCCGGTAGGACAGGTGCCGTGCGGTGGTGACGCGAAAGGCGACCAGGCAGATCACCGCGTTGATCGCGATGGTCAGCACCGTGATGCCGGCCTTGCCGGGCCAGCCCAGCCCGGCGGTGGCGTGTCCCGCCGCGGACAGCACGGTCGCGGTCAGGGCTGCCGAGCCGAGCACGAACAACAGCAGCAGGCTGCGCAGCCGGGACCGGAACGGATCGGGCCGGCTGTGCCGGGGCACCGCCCACACCGAGTCCATCGCGTTCTGCAGCGCCTGGCCGACGCCGAGCCCGCCGTACAGCGCGCCGGCGATGCCGATCACCACCGCGGTCACGCCGCCGCTGAGCTCGTCGGGCCGCTCCAACTGCGCGCCGATCACCGGAAACTGCGAAAGCGTCGACGCCAACACCTGCTGCTGGAGCTCCGGATGTCCGACGAGCACCACGCCGAGCACCGTCGTCATCAACAGCAGCAGCGGAAACAGTGACACGAACGCGTAGTAGGTGATCAGCGCTGCCAGGTATCCGCCCTGGTCGTCGATGTATTTGTAGATCACCGCGATGACGAGCCCCAGCCGCCGGTGGCGCCGCTGCAGCCTGTCCAGCCAGCCCACCATCGGACCCCCTCAGGGCGGCTTCCCCGCCGATGCGCTGGGCGATACCCGTTCCGGGGGTGGGTCAATCCGCGGCACGCCGGGCCCTGGCCCGCCGTTTGCCCTCGTGCATCGCGGCGACGCGCGCGACGGGGATCGTGCGGCCGTGTGCGATCAGGTCCTCGGGCAGCCGCTGCGGGCCGGGCATCGCCTGCTGCCACGGGTCGCGCCCGGCCAGCGCGTCGAGTGCGGTGTGCACGGTGAAGTCGCGCGGGCTGATGCGGTCGAGGTCGGACCAGTCCACCGGGAACGACACCGGGGTGCCCGCCCGCAGTCTGGGGCTGTAGGCGGCGACGACGGTCGCGCCGCCGGATCTGGTCGAGTCGATGAACACCTTGCCCGCACGGTCCTCGACAATGAAAGCCGTTGTCGCACAGTCCGGGTCGAGCGCCTCGGCCCGCGCGGCCAGCGCCCGGGTGGCGGCCGCGACGTCCTCCACCGGTGCGTTGTCGTCGACCGGCACGAAGACGTGCACCCCCTTGGCGCCGCTGGTCTTCACCGCACCGCTCAGGCCGCAATCCGAAAGTGCTTGGCGGACAAGCGCAGCCGCCGCCACCACCGCCGAGAAGTTGCTGTCCGGCGGGGGATCGAGGTCGAGCACCAGATGGGTCGGCCGGTAGATGTCGTCGGCCAGCCCGAGCGTCGGGTGGTATTCGACGGCGCGCTGGTTGGCCAGCCACAGCAGCGTGCGCCGGTCATCGCAAAGTGCGTAGCGCACATCGCGGTGCGACGACTCGGCCCACATCGTCACCGTCTTCACCCAGTCGGGCGTGTACTTCGGGACGTTCTTCTGCATGAACGGCGCCCGCCCGCGCAGCACGCGCAGCACGGTCAGCGGCCGGTCGCGCAGTCCCGGCAGGATGCGGTCGGCCACCGCGTCGAGGTAGTCGACGAGATCACGCTTGGTGGCGCCGGCGTCCGGGCTCAGCGGTTGGTCGAGGTTGGTCAGCTCGACACCGGCGCGCTCTGCCTCGGAGCTCATGCGCCCACGATAGGCCGCTACACGCTGAGCCTGCGGTACCTCTGCAGTCGGCGCACCGCCGCCGCCGGTGCCGGGCCGTCGTGCGGCCGCAGCGCTTCGGTGAGGCGGGTGCGCACGTCGTCGGTGTCGAGATGGGTGCCGATCGCGACCAGGCTGTTCACCCGCGCGGCGGGCGGTGCGGCGGCGACGTGTACCGACGGCCCGACGACGTTGACCACGTAGCGGCGGACCCGGTCGCGGTAGCCCACCGCGATGGTGCCCTTGAGCCGGTACACGCCGGTGGGCGGCTTCTCGAGCAGGTCGAGCACGGCGCCCGGGTCGACACAGCCGTCGCCGGTCACGGTCACCGCATCGGCGTGCACGTGCGGGTGCCCGTCGGCATCGGCGGCGTGTTCGTCGTCGACCAGCAGTTCCCGCAGCGACAGCTGACCGTCGCCGGGGGCCGCATCGGTCACGTCGTAGAGCAGCGCAGGGTCGACGCGGCCCGCCACCGCGCCCACGACATGGACCTCCGGATTACGTTCGCGCACCCGGCTTCCGATCGCCTCGAGCGCGGCGGCGCGGTCGGGCTCCGGTATCTGGTCGAGTTTGTTGACCACCACCAGCGAGGCCGCGGCGTACCGCGCGGGCGGGGTGCGCCCGTCGTCGACGGTGTCGAAATGCGCTGCGGCATCGATGATGTCGACGATGCCGCCGCTGCGCACCCGGTCCACACCGCTGTAGCGGATGATGCGTGAGATTGCGATCGGGTCGGCCAGCCCGCTGGCCTCGACGATGATGGCGTCGAGCCCGAGTTTCGGATCGGCCAGCTTGGCCAGCGCGTCGTCGAGTCCGCCGTCGTCGGGCAGACAGCAGATGCAGCCACCGGCGATCGACGCCGGCTCGTCGACCTGACCGGTGACCAGCGCGGCGTCGACGTTGAGCTCGCCGAAGTCGTTGATCACCACGCCGACCCGCGCGCCGGGCTGCCGCAGCACATGGTTGAGCAGCGTGGTCTTGCCCGCCCCCAGGTAACCCGTGAGCGCGATGACGGGGATCTTCGAAGTCGTGGCCACCACGCGACCCATGATCGCAGCGTTTCGGCCCCGCCGGTTTCAGACCCCGCCTGCCGGATACCCCGCCGCGATGGCTGTTCCCGGATCTCAAGGTTCCCCCAGCGCGGCGCCCACGGCGGGCCGCGCACCCGTGCAGTGGGCCGCCGTCGCGGTCGGTGCGACGTTTTTGCTCGTCGGCGTGCTCGGCTTCATCCCCGGCGTCACCACGGACTACGACACGATGATGTTCGCCGGGCATCACTCCGAGGCCGAGCTGCTGGGATTGTTCAACGTCTCGGTGCTGCACAACATCGTGCACCTGCTGTTCGGGGTGCTCGGCCTCGCCCTGTCGGGCACCTTCAGGGCCGCGAAGTGGTACCTGATCGGCAGCGGTGTGGTCTACGCGCTGCTGTGGCTCTACGGCCTGCTGATCGACCACCACTCGCAGGCCAACTTCGTTCCGCTCAACACCGCCGACAACTGGCTGCACCTGGTGCTCGCGGCCGGGATGCTGGCGCTCGGACTGCTGCTGGGCCGCACCGGCGAAGCGCCCGACTCGCGCCGCGGCTGATGTTGCTGTGCGTCTGCGCACAAGGGGTTTCGGACCCTGCCGGACGTGGAACCTAAGCCCTCGAGAGGAGGGCCCGAATGACGGACCACGATAAAGCTGGTCAGGCACGCGAAGGCCTGATGGACACGGTGAAAGGCAAGGCCAAAGAGGTTTTTGGCGCAGTCACCGGAAATGATTCGCTGACCGCCGAGGGGCAGCTTCAGCAGGCCGAGGCCCAGCAGCGCAAGGAGGCGAACACCGTCGAGGCGGTCGCCGATGCCGAGGCTCAGGAGGCGCGCAGCGACTTCGTCGAGGCCAAGCGCGAGGGCGCCGCCGAGCGTGCGCAGGTCAACGCCGAGGCCGCAGCCGAGAAGAGCCAGGTCGAGAGCCAGGCGGCCGCGCAGAAACGCGAAGCCGAGCAGGCCGCGCACCGCAAGCTCGAGCAGGAGCGCGCGCAGGCGGAACTGGACGCCGAGCGTAAGGCCCAGCAGGCCAAGGCCGAACAGCGTGCCGAGATCCGCGACGCCGACAGCCAGCTCGCCGAGGCGGTGGAGGACCACCGCGAAGCCGTCCAGGAGTCGGCAGCGGCCCAAGCCGAAGCCGCCCGCATCCGGCGGCAGGCCGAAAACCTCAACAACGACGCCTGATTCGGCGACTAAGGAGCTTGACATGAGCTTGACCGCGATACCGAGAGCCGTACTGAAACTGCAGTATCAGGTGGCTCGGTTCCCACTGCAGATGATCGATGACCGGTTCGTCGCCCGGATGGATTCCGAAGCGCCCGCGCGGCTGTTCTTCGAGCGGTCCCTCGGGATGCTCGACACCGCCGTCGGTAGCGCCCTGGGCGACCCGGTGCTGCGCAAGCGCGGCGCCACCCTGGTGGACCGCAGCGACGCGCTGCGCCGCGCGGCCCGGCTCGACGAGGCCGCCGCCGAGAACGCCAAGCAGGCCGAGGCTGACCTCAAGGCCACCCAGGAGAAGGCCGCGCAGGAAAAGCAGGAGGCGTTCCAGGAGACGACCCGCGAGACCCAGCAGGCGCGGGCCGAAGCCCAGCAGCGCAAGCGCCAAGCGGTCGAGGACACCGAAAAACGGATCGTCGAGGACAAGAAGCGCGCCGACGACATCGCGGCCCAGCGGAAGAAGAACGTCGAGTCCGCCAAGCGCCGCGAGGAAGCCGAGATCGCCGACGCCGAGCAGACGGTGGCGAAGGTGGCCGGCGCGAAACTCGAGGACGCGCAGGACAAGCGCGTGGACGCGGCGGTCACCCGCGCCCAGGCGGACCGGATCGAGGACCTGGCCGACGCCGAGAAGGAGAAGCGGCAGGCCGACCGGTAGCTACATCCCGAGCAGCGACTCGATCCAGCCTCGCGAGAAGTAGAGCAGGAAGCCCGCGGCGACCACCCACAACAGTGGGCTGATCTCGCGGGCTTTTCCTGCTGCCGAGCGCAGCACCACCCACGCGATGAACCCGACGCCGATGCCGTTCGCGATCGAGTAGGAGAACGGCATCGTCGCGACGGTCAGCACCACCGGCAGCGCGACCGAGAACTCGGTGATGTCGATGTGGCGCAGGTGCGACACCATCATCGCGCCGACGATGACCAGCGCGGCGGCGGCCACCTCCGTCGGCACGATCGACGCCAGCGGCGAGATGAACATCGCGGCGATGAACAGCAGGCCGGTCACCATGTTCGCCAGGCCGGTGCGCGCGCCCTCGCCGATGCCGGCGCCGGATTCGATGAACACCGTGTTCGACGACGCCGACGACGCGCCACCGACCACGGCGCCGGCACCCTCGACGATCAGCGCGGACTTCAGCCGCGGGAACGTGCCCTGCTCGTCGGACAGTCCGGCTTCCCGGGACAGCCCGGTGAACGTGCCCATCGCGTCGAAGAAGTTCGCGAACACCAGCGTGAACACGAACATGACCGCGGCGATCACCCCGATGCGGCCGAAGCTGTCCATGCTGAAGGCGCCGACGAGCGACAGGTCGGGCAGCGCGAACGGCGACCCCGACAGCGTCGGCACCGACAGGCTCCAGCCGCCCGGTTTGTCGACCGCCGAGCCGAGATGCCAGACCGCCTCGATGACCACGGCGACGACGGTGCCCGCGACGAGCCCGATCAGGATGCCGCCGCGCACCTTGCGCGCCACCAGGATGCCGGTCAGCAGCAGCGTGAACGCGAACACGACGGTGGGCACGGTGCTGATCGAACCGCCGCCGGTGTTCCCCAGGCCGACCGGTGGGGAGGCGACGCCCGTCGAGCCGATGAACCCGGCGTCGACCAGGCCGATGAACAGGATGAACAGCCCGATGCCCGCGGTGATCGCGAGTTTGAGCTGCATCGGCACGGCATCGAACACCAGCCGGCGCAGACCGGTCGCGGCCAGGATCACGATGATCAGCCCGTTGATCACCACCAGGCCCATCGCCTCGGCCCAGGTGAGGTCGCCGACGAGCGTCGTCGCGACGAACGAGTTGATGCCCAGCCCGGCGGCGAACGCAAACGGCAGCCGCGCGATCAGCCCGAACAGGATCGTCATGACACCGGCGGCCAGCGACGTGACCGCCGAAACCTGGGCGAACTCCAGTCGCGTGCCGGTGACGTCCTCGGAACTCGACAGGATGATCGGGTTCAGCACGATGATGTAGGCCATCGCGATGAACGTGACGAGGCCGCCGCGCAACTCGGCTCCGACCGTGGTGCCCCGCGCGGAGATCTCGAAGAAGCGGTCCAGGCGATTCATTCCTCAGACCCTATGGGGTGCCGTCGACGCGCGTCATCTCGTGTAGCGCGCGCAGGAACGCCTCGCGGTCACCGGGGCTCAGCACCGACAGCCAGCGGTCCTCACCGCGTTGGATCTCGGCCTGCACCGAATCCTTGAGGTCTCGGCCCGCCTCGGTGATGGCCAACAGGCGCACGCGCCGGTCGTCGGGGTCCGGCCGGCGTTCGATATGGCCCGCGGCCTGGAGTTCGTCGAGCGTCGCGATGATCCGGGTCTTGTCGGCGCCGATGGCTTCGGCGAGCGCGGCCTGGGTGCGCATCGGCGAATCATCCAGCGCGGTCAGCACGGTGTAGCCCCACATCGACAGCCCGTGTGCCTGCAGTACCGGGCGTTCGGCCGCCATCAGCCGGCGGATCAGCGGCGCAAGCATCGCCGCGAGGTCGGGACGACGCTGCGGTGGCACATCGCGATGTTAGGCGTTGACAGATCATACGCAGATGCATATCGTCAGCGCATGCATACTAATACTGATGTCAGACTGCTGCACCGGGCGGCCGTTGCCGCGTCCGTCGACCTCGTCGCGGCGGTGACGACCGAAGACCTCACCCGCCCCACCCCGTGCGCGGGCTGGGATCTCGCCGACCTCCTCGCGCACATGACGGTGCAGCACCGAGGGTTCGCGGCGGCCGCCCGCGGCGGGGGCGACGATCTGGCCGTGTGGGATCCGGCGACGGTTGCCGACGCGGTGCGCGCGGACCCCGCAGGTGCCTACGCCGCGGCCGCCGCCGACGTGTTGGACGCGTTCAGCGCACCCGGGGTGCTGGACGCCACGTTCGCCATGCCCGAATTCGGTCCTGGCGCAACCATTCCCGGCGCCATGGCGATCGGGTTCCACTTCGTCGACTACGTCGTGCACGGCTGGGATGTGGCTCGCAGCCTCGGCGTGCCGTTCGAACCACCAACCGAGGTCCTCGCTGCAGTGCTGCCGATCGCCCTGGCCGTTCCGGATGAGGAGTTCCGTGATGCGGACGATTCACCGTTCGCGCACGCGCTGGTGCAGCGTGACGGGGCGGGCGACCTGGACCGGTTGCTGCGCCACCTCGGGCGGTCGCCGGACTGGCGGCCGGTCAGTCGATGAGGTCACTCAATCGATGAGGTCACGGAGCCGCTCGGCGGGGTGGACCGCCGCCCCGGCGGCACGCACCCGCTCGGCCAGCGCGCGGTCGGAGGTGACGACGGTGATCCCGGCGGAGTCGGCGTCGGCCCGCACCAGGCGCACGATCTCGTCGTCGGCGGAGTCGGGCGCGGCATGCGGTGCATGCGTCACCGTGATGGCCGACGAGCCGATCGGTGGATCGGGTGGACGTTCGAACACGACGGTGACGGCGTCACCGTCGGGTCGCCACCGCTCGAGCCGTTCGACCAGGGTGGTCATGGCCCGGTGCCGGTCCCGCCACCATCCGTCGGGGCGGGAGCCGATCACGTTCATCCCGTCGACGATCCACCGCACGGCGCAGGCCGACGGGGCAGTGTCAGTGAGCTGAGTGGCCGACCTGCCTGGCCGGCGTGTGCCGGCGGCCGAGCAGGTATCCGAGCCAACGAATGTCGAGTAGCACGCTTTCGCCTTCCGCTATGCGGTCTTCTTGGTCAACAGCGGCAGCAGACGGCGGCGCTGGTCGATGTTGTCAGCGAACTGATGGAGCGCCTCGGGCACCGACTCGGCGACCGGGAAGCTGACACCGGAGGCGCGCAGTACGCGGGCCACGGCGTCGCTGGCGATCACCGACCATTCCACATCGGCGTGGAAGCAGGACTCGTCGACGTCGTAGAGCATCGAGATGAGCTGTCCCGCAGCCGAAGTCACTCCGCTCAGGTCGAGAACAAAGGGCTTCTCGGTGAGCACGAACCGACGTGCCAGCGCGGAAACCCGTTCAATGTTGGTGTCGTCGATGGTTCCATCGACAGTCACGACCGTCGCCAGTTGGCGACACACCGCATGAATCTGGGCGCCTGCGCAGTCGAATGACGGATTGCCGTACATCACTGCCTCCCCTCGAAGCACCTCAACGTGAAACCCAAGTTAGGGCGTCAACTTAAGGCAACTGGGAGCAGTGGCTAATACTTTGGTAAGAAGCCTAAATACCCCGACGCAGCAAACCCGTCAGCCACCGCGCATCCACTGCGGCCCGGAATAGTCGGTCCACGGGCTGTAGTCGGCGAGCAACTCCTCCTGCGGTGGCCGCTGGTCTTCGGGCACATGCTGCAGGTTGATCCGGATCCGATACCAGATCGAACTGGGCCCGCGCATACCGTCGACGAGAACATCTGCGGGCGCCAGCATTTCGGCTACCGACGGGTAACGTCGGCGCCATTCGTCGAGCGCGGCCATCGCTTCGTCCTTGGTTTTGGTGCGGGCGATCTCGATGAGCGGCATGGTCGATTCGCGGCGACCGTCCTTCGTCCGCCTGGATCCCCGCGGGGCCTTCTCGGCGGGACCGAGCCGGTCGGCCAGGTCGAGCAGCGCGTCGAGCGAACCCGCCGCGTCGTCGATCCCCTCCCAGGGGTCGCCGACTTCGGCGAACCGGTCCGGCACCGTCGCGATGGTGAACGCCTCGGGCCGGCAGCCCCGCACCTCGCTCCACAGCAGCGGCGTCGACACCCGGGCGTCGGGCGTGGCGCGCACCGAGTACGCCGAGGCCACGGTCCGGTCGAACGCGTTCTGGTTGAAATCGACGAACACGCCCTCGCGCTCTTCCTTCCACCAGCGCGCGGTCGCGATCTCGGGTGCCCGGCGTTCCACCTCCCGGGCCACCGCCTGCGCGGCGAGCCGGACGAACTTGAACGGCCAGCGCCGCTCGATGCGCGCGTAGATGTGGAAGCCACGGGAACCGGAGGTCTTCGGCCAGGCGGTCAGCCCGTGCTCTTCGAGGATCTCGCGCGACAACAAGGCCACGTCGATGATCTGCGGCCAGGTCACCCCGGGCATCGGGTCCAGATCCACGCGCAGCTCGTCGGGGTGCGCGAGGTCGTCGGCGCGCACCGGGTGCGGGTTGAGGTCGACGCATCCGCTGTTGACCGCCCACACCAGCCCGGCCGCGTCGTGCAGGACCGCCTCGGCGGCCGACGTTCCCGACGCGTACTTGAGCTCGGCCACCGACACGAAGTCCGGTCGGTTCTTCGGTGCTCTCTTCTGGAACACCGCCTCCTCGGTGATGCCCTTGACGAACCGCTTGAGGATCATCGGGCGGTCCCGCACACCGCGCAGCGCACCGTCGGCGACGCTGAGGTAGTACTGCATGAGATCGGACTTGGTGACCGGCCCGGCGGTGTCGGTGGCCGGAAAGACCACCTTGTCGGGGCTGGTGATCGGCACCTGTTGACCCTCGACCTCCAAGTACTGGGGTGCGGCCATACCGTCATGCTAGTTTCCCGGCCGCGGTGCGACGCCGGTCACATATTGTGGCTTCATGGCTCGCACCCCCAAGCTCACCGATCTTCCGTTGCAGGCAGTCGCCAAGGCGCAGCAGCTCGTCGAACGGGGGTCGGCCGAGCTGCATTACGCCGCCAAGATGTTCGGCGCGGGCGCGTTCAAGCTCGAACCACCGCAGAACGTCGCCGCGATGCTCGCCGACATCCGGCGCTGGGGCGAGTTCGGGATGATCCCCGCCCTCAACGCGCGGCGCACCCCCAACGGCACCGCGATCATCGACGACTTCGGTGAGATGACCTTCGCCGAACTCGACGAGGCCGCGCACGAGGTGGCCAACGGGCTGCTCGAGAAGGGCATCAAGGGCGGCGACGGCGTCGCGATCCTGGCCCGCAACCACCGCTGGTTCCTGGTCGCGTTCTACGGGGCGGCCCGCACCGGCGCGCGCATCATCCTGCTCAACAGCGAGTTCTCCGGCCCGCAGATCAAAGAGGTCTCCGAGCGCGAGGGCGCCAAGCTGATCATCTACGACGACGAGTACTGCCAGGCGGTGGCCAAGGCCGACCCGCCGCTGGGCAAGCTGCGTGCGCTCGGGGTGAACCCGGAGAAGGACGAGCCGTCGGGCAGCACCGACGAGACCCTCGAGGACTTCGTCGCCCGCAGTTCGGGCAAGCGTGCGCCGAAGGCGACCCGACACTCGTCGGTGATCATCTTGACCAGCGGCACCACCGGAACTCCCAAGGGCGCCAACAGAAGTACACCACCGACCCTCGCGCCGATCGGCGGGGTGCTCTCGCACGTCCCGTTCAAGGGCGGAGAACTGACGTCGCTGCCGGCGCCGATGTTCCACGCGCTGGGCTTCCTGCACGCGACGATCGCGATGATGCTGGGCAACACGCTGGTGCTGCGGCGCAAGTTCAAGCCCGCCACCGTGTTCGCCGACATCGAGAAACACAAGGTGACCGGCATCGTGGTGGTGCCGGTGATGTTGTCGCGCATGCTCGACGCGTACGACGCCATGGACACCAAACCGGACCTGTCCTCGCTGCGCATCGTGTTCGTCTCGGGCTCCCAACTCGGCGCGGAACTCGCGACCCGCGCGCTCGAGACGCTGGGACCGGTGATCTACAACCTCTACGGGTCCACCGAGATCGCGTTCGCCACGATCGCGCGGCCCGAGGATCTGAAGAAGAACCCCGCCACGGTCGGGCCCGTCGTCAAGGGCGTGAAGGTCAAGATCCTCGACGACAACGGCAACGAGCTACCGCAGGGCGAGGTGGGCCGGATCTTCGTCGGCAACTTCTTCCCGTTCGAGGGCTACACCGGCGGCGGGCACAAGCAGATCGTCGACGGCCTGATGTCCTCGGGCGACGTCGGCTACTTCGACGAGGACGGCCTGCTCTACGTCAGCGGCCGCGACGACGAGATGATCGTGTCCGGCGGGGAGAACGTGTTCCCGGCCGAGGTCGAGGATCTGATCAGCGGACACCCGGAGGTCGTCGAGGCCACCGCGCTGGGCGTCGAGGACAAGGAGTGGGGCCACCGGTTGCGTGCGTTCGTGGTCAAGGCCGACGGCGCCTCGATCGGCGAGGACGACATCAAGCACTACGTGCGTGACCACCTGGCCCGCTACAAGGTCCCGCGCGAGGTCGTGTTCATCGACGAACTGCCGCGCAACCCGACCGGCAAGATCCTCAAGCGCGAGCTGCGCGAGATGGAGCTCGACACCGAGTCGAAAAAGGAATAGCCGCGCCCGCCCGGTGGTAGTAGGTGGGCGTGAACATCGATCTGAGCGGTAAGACCGCACTCGTCACAGGATCCACCCAGGGCATCGGCCTGGCGATCGCCGAGGCGCTGGCAGTCGGCGGCGCCAGGGTCGCGGTCAACGGCCGCACACCCGAACGGGTCGAGGAGGCCGTCGCCACGCTGCCGGGCGACGCGTTCGGGGTGGCGGTCGACGTGACGACCGACGACGGGGTCGCCGAACTCGTCGAGCAGCTGCCGGATGTCGACATCCTGGTCAACAACCTCGGCATCTTCGGGGCGGTGCCCGCCCGCGAGATCACCGACGAGCAGTGGCGAAAGTACTTCGAGGTCAACGTCCTTGCCGCCGCGCGTCTCATCCGCACCTATCTGCCGGCGATGACGGAGCGCGGCTGGGGCCGGGTCATCCAGATCGCCAGCGACTCCGCGCTGGTGATCCCGGAGGAGATGATCCACTACGGCGTCTCCAAGACCGCGCTGCTCGCGCTGTCGCGGGGTTTCGCCAAGGACGCCGCAGGCACCGGCGTGACGGTGAACTCGGTGATCGCCGGCCCGACGCACACTGCAGGCGTTGAGGATTTCGTCTACCAACTCGTAGACCGGTCGCTGCCGTGGGAGCAGGCGCAGCGCGAGTTCATGCGCAACCACCGGCCGCAGTCACTGCTGCAGCGCCTCATCGAGCCGGCCGAAATCGCTAATCTGGTGGCCTATCTCGCGTCGCCGCTGGCGTCGGCGACGACGGGTGCCGCGGTGCGTGCCGACGGTGGCTACGTGGATTCGATCGTGCCCTAATCAGCCATCGCGGCGGCGCCGGGGATCGCCAGGCACACCAGCATGAGGGTGAGCAGGAACCAACCGGCGCCCTGCCACGGCACCCAGGTGCCCTGCGCCTTCCACACCTGATAGGTCTTCACGAACGCCCCGAGGCCGCCGAGGAACAGCACCGCGGGGACGGCGGACGCCGCCACGATCGAGGTCTTGGAGATCAGCGCGTAGGCGACGAACACGACAGCCGCAACCCCCACGACGACACCGGCGTAGGTGGCGGCGGCCCGGAACGCCGCGGGCCGGTCCCAGCGCTTCTCGACATCGTTAACCATGCGTACCGGGTTGCCGTCGGGCAGGACGTTAAACGCCTGGCGGACGGTCACCAGGGGCCGTTGACGTACCAGGACAGGCAGCCGGGGATGTTGCGGCAGGCGATGATCGCGGTCTGGTCCGGGGCGCTGCCGCGCACGCGCGGCGGCCGGGGACCGAAGTTGCACGATGTGGCCCACGGGTTGCCGACGACGACGCCGTTGTAGCAGGGCTGGGCCTGCGGCACCGCGGGCTGGCCGGCGAGAAGCGTCGGGGCGGTGAGGAAGCCCACCGCCGCGGCGGAGCCCACGGCGATGCGGATGACACGGTTCTTGAGGTTGCTCATACCTACCACCAAACGCCTTGACGCAACCGATTAATTCCAGGTTACGCCCGGTGGCAACCGCTATCCGCGAATCGGCCCGCCGGCTGCTACGGATCGCGCGGCAGGCCCAGCAGCCGTTCGGCGATGATGTTGAGCTGTACCTCGGAGGTGCCGCCGTAGATCGTGGTGGCCCGGCTGCCCAGCAGGTACTCCGACCACTGGCCCGGCGGCTGCCCGCCGTCGCCGACCGCGGCGGCGGTGCCGAACGAGGACACCGCAAATTCTGCGTACCCCTGCCCGGTCTTCATCGACAGCAGCTTGCTGATCGCCGCGGCAGGCATCGGGTCGCCGCCGGCCAGGGTCAGCAGGGTGGAACGCATGTTGAGCACCTTGGCGGCGTGCCCCTCGGCGATCAGCCGGCCCGCGTGGTTCTGCTCGATCTGGTCGAACTGACCGTCGCGCATGAAGTCGACGAACCCGTTGAGGTTGGCCAGGAACGGCGGCTCGCTGCTGCCGATCGACACCCGCTCGTTGGTCAGCGTGTTGCGGCTGACCTCCCAGCCGCGGTTCACCTCGCCGAGCACGAACTCGTCGGGCACGAACACGTCGTCGATGAACACGGTGTTGAACATCGCGTTACCGGTCAGCTCGCGCAGCGGCTTGACCTCGACGCCGTCGCTGGCCATGTCCAGCAGGAAGTAGGTGATGCCGCTGTGCTTCGGCGCGCTGGGATCGGTCCTGGCCAGCAGTGCGCCCCACTGCGAGAACTGCGCGCCGGTGGTCCAGATCTTCTGCCCGGTGATGCGCCACCCACCGTCGACCTTGGTGGCCTTGGTCGTCAGGCTGGCCAGGTCCGAACCGGCACCCGGCTCGGAAAACAGCTGGCACCAAATCATTTCGCCGCGGAACGTCGGCGGCAGGAACCGCTGCTTCTGCTCGTCGGTGCCGAACGCGACGATCGACGGGATGATCCACGCCGCGATGCCCATCTGCGGGCGCTTGACGCGGCCGGTCTCGAACTCCTGGGCGATGATGATCTGCTCGACGGGCCCGGCCGCGCGGCCCCACGGCTTGGGCAGGTGCGGCTGCACCCAGCCGCCCTCGGCGATCGCGGTGTTGCGCTCCTGGCTCGGAATCGCTTTCAGCGCAGCAACTTCGGCGCGGATCTCATCGCGCAGCTTCTCGGTCTCGGGATCGAGGTCGATGTTGAGCTTGCGCATCCCGGTGCTGGTGGCGACGTCGACGACCTGCTGCGGGTAGTCGGCGTGCCTGCCGAAGCCGGCGGCCAGCACCAGCGCGCGGCGGTAGTAGACGTTGGTGTCGTGCTCCCAGGTGAACCCGATGCCGCCGTGCACCTGGATGCAGTCCTGGGTGCAGTGCTGCGCGGCCTCGGGTGCCAGCGTCGCGGCGACCGCCGCCGCGAACTCGTACGCGCTGTCGTCGGCGCCGTCGTTCGCGCCGCCCGCCGCCTCGCGCGCCTCGTCGATGGCCCGGGCGGCGTCCCACACCGCGGCGGTGGCCCGCTCGGTGTCGGCGATCATGCCCGCGCACTTGTGCTTGATGGCCTGGAACTGGCCGATCGGCCTGCCGAACTGCTCGCGGATCTTGGCGTACGCCGCGGCGGTGTCGGTCGCCCACCGGGCCACGCCGATGCACTCGGCCGACAGCAGCGTCGAGATCAGCGCGCGGGCCAGGGTGCGGCTCAGGTTGCCCAGCACGCGGTCGTCGCCGATCTCGACGGCGTTGGCGCGCACATCGGCGATCGGGCGGGCGGGGTCCAGACTGGTCACCGGCTCGATCTCGAGTTGATCGGCGTCGAAGACCACCCATTCCTCGCCGCTCTCGATCGCGACCGGCAGGACCAGCACCGCGGCCTGCGCGGCAGCCGGGACGGCGCGGGCCTCACCGCGGATGACCAGGCCGCCGCCTTCGCCGTGCCGGGTCGCGGTCAGCGCGGACTCGATCGCGTACGCGGCGATCTTCTCGCCCGACGCCAGATCTTCCAGGAGCTTGGCGTCCGGATCGTGCGCGGCGATCAGCGCGCTGGCGATGGCGGACGGAACGAACGGTCCGGGCACGGCACCGTAGCCGAACTCGGCCAACACGATCGCGAGCTCGAGAATGCCGAAGCCCTGCCCGCCGACGCTCTCGGCGAGGTGCACGCCCTGCAGGCCCTGCTCGGCGGCGCCTTTCCAGTAGGGCGGCGGGTTGCTCACCGGCGTCTCGAGTGCCTCGTGCAGCACTTCCGACGGCGCCACCCGCGCGACGAAGGACCGCACCGAATCGGCCAGGTCGTTGTGCTCAGGGGTGATTGCGATGGGCATACGTGCACCTCACTGTGACGGAGTGTCCCTATTAACCGGTCGGTTGGGTGACACGATACCGTTCACGACGTTGGCCAGCTCGCGGCCGTCCCGCAGCCGGCGACAGTTGTCCAGTGCGTGGTGCAGATAGCGCCGCATCGTGTCGGCGGTGTGCCAGGTGACGTGCGGCGTGACCACGACGTTGTCGAGCGTGAGCAGCGGATTGTCCGGCTCGACCGGTTCGGTGGCGAACACGTCGAGGCCGGCCGCGGCCAGCCGGCCCTCGCGCAGCGCTTCGGTCAGCGCCGCCTCGTCGACGATCGCGCCGCGGCTGGTGTTGACCAGCACGGCGTCGTCGCGCATCCGCGACAGCGCCGCGCGGTCGATCAGCCCGGCGGTCCGGTCGGTCAGCGGCAGGTGCAGCGACACGATGTCGGACTCGGCCAGCAGGTCGGGCAGCGGACGCCAGCCCGGTTGGCCGTCGTCGCGGGTGCTGGTGTGCAGCACCCGGGCGCCCATCGCGCTCACGTAGCGCTCCACCGTCTTGGCGACGTTGCCGTAGCCGACCAGCCCGACGGTGCAGCCGCCGATGTCGCGCACGGTCTCGCCGAGGCTCGGGTCCGACGGCCACCCGCGCCCGGCCCGGGTCGCGCGGTCGAGGTCGAGCAGCCGGCGCAGCGCGGCCAGCATCAGCAGCACGGTGCCCTCGGCGACCGACGGGGCGTTGGCCCCCGGCATGTTCGCCACCGCGATGCCCAGCTCGGTGGCGGCGTCGACGTCGATGGTGTTCACCCCGGCGCCCATCTTGTGCACCAGCACGCAGCGCCGGGCCGCGGCCAGGTCTGCTGCCGACAGCGGGCGCAACACATGCCAGATCACCTCGGCCTCGGCGAGCTCGCGGTAGAACGTGTCGTCGTCATCCTCGGCGCTGTAGCGGATGTCGAGCCAATCCGTCTCGGGTGCAACGACTTCAGCCGCTTTCGGCCCGGCGACATAGTGCGCCAGAACCCTTATCGGCACCGTTTCGCGATCCACTTCGCGATGGTATCGGCCTGCTCGCTGCGCGCGCCGGGCGTGGTGAAGTAGTGATCGGTGTCGATCGAGGTCTGGGTCTTCTCGCTGCTGGCGAGCGCGTCGAAGATGCGTTGCGCGTCGGAGGGGAACACGCCGGTGTCCTGGTCGGCGTTGATCACCAGGGCGGGGCAGGTGATGCGGTTCAGGTGCGGCTCGGCCCGGGTCTGCGCATGTCGCAGGCTCCACATCCCGATCCAGTTGCGCAGTGTGGTGGCCGCCGCGATTCCGCGCGCGGACCGGTTGGCCTGCACCGGAACTCCGGCGTAGCACAGATTCGCCGGCCGCCGGGTCGGCTCCAGCGCGGGGTCGACCATCCTCGGGTCGGCCCAGGTCCGCAGGACGGTGAACGGGCGGTCGGAGAAGCCGGCGGCGCGGACCCGGTCGAGTTCGGCTTCGGCCCAGTCGGTGATCGCGTGGTTGCGGGCGACCTGGGCCGCCCGGTAGCGCTCGACGAAGTCCGCCGAGTAGGGCGGGCTGTTGTGCCCGGCGAACAGGTCAAGATCGGGATCGGTTGCCAGCGCGTCGTTCTCGTCGACGACGGCGGCGTCCATCCACGCCGTCAGCACGTCGGGCCTGCCCGGATGCGCGGCCGTGGCGACGTATCCGTCGGCCGGCGGCAGGTCGTGGAGGCCGGCCGCGGGCCGCATGCCGGGCAGCGGGTTGACGTGTGGGTCGACGGCCTGCGCCTGGTATGCCGCCATCAACGAGCCGCCGCCGGAGTTACCCAGCAGCACAACGGTTTCGATGTGCTGCACCTCGCGCAGCCAGCGCACCCCGACACCGATGTCGACCAGCGCGTGGTCGAGCAGGAAGCTGCTCTCGAACCCGCGGTAGCGCGTGTTCCAGCCGAGGAAGCCGATGCCGCGGGTGGCCATGTAGTCCGCGAGATAGTGCTCGGAGAAGTCGATCTGGTAGTGGGTGGCGATCATCGCGACCTTCGGCTTGCGCCCCACGCCGCGGTGGTAGAGGCCCTGGCACGGATGCCCTCCCGCGCCGGCCCGCCGGGCGGTCGGGGAGTCCAGTCCCACGAATTCGCGTGTCACACCGGGGGTTTGGGAACTGGTGCGGGCCCTGGTCATGTCGCCACCGAATCGCTCGCGGTCCGGGTGTGCCCGCCACGGACCGTCGGCAGCGGTGCGCGAGATGCGATTGTCATAGCAGTGCCCGGTCCGTTCCTCATTGCTTGAGAACTGAACCCGATGTTAGATTCAGAACGCGTTCTTGGCCAGAGAATCGCCTGAGGAGGCGCCGATGATCAGGCCCGACAATCCCAATTCCGAATTCGAACTCGGTGGCATCAACCACGTCGCACTGGTGTGCTCGGACATGGCGAGGACCGTGGACTTCTACAGCAACGTGCTCGGTATGCCGTTGATCAAATCGCTTGACCTGCCGGGCGGGATGGGCCAGCACTTCTTCTTCGACGCGGGCAATGGTGACTGCGTGGCGTTCTTCTGGTTCGCCGACGCGCCGGACCGGGTGCCGGGCATCTCCTCGCCGGAGGCCATCCCCGGCATCGGCGACATCGTCAGCGCCGTGAGCACGATGAACCACCTGGCATTTCACGTACCGGCCGAGAAGTTCGACGAGTACCGGCAACGGCTCAAGGACAAGGGCGTGCGGGTCGGTCCCGTGCTCAACCATGACGAGAGCCCCGCGCAGGTGTCGTCGACCCTGCACCCCGGCGTGTACGTCCGCTCGTTCTACTTCCTCGACCCGGACGGCATCACGCTCGAATTCGCATGCTGGACCAAGGAATTCACCGATGACGACACCGTCACCGCACCCAAGACCACCGCGGACCGCAGGCCGCGGGTGACCGCCTAGGCCGCCAGCGCGTCGAGCATGGTCGCCAGCCGGTCGATCAGCTCGTCGTCGTCGAACGCCAGTTCGCCCGACAGCCATGCGGTCAGGGTCTGGGTGACGCCGCCCACCACGAAGTGCGCCAGCGCCCTGGTCGCGTCGTTGCGTTCGGCGCCCAGCGCCCCGGCGTGCTGAAACGTCAACCCGACCATGAGCGTGAATGACTCGGCGCGTTTGCGCAGCACCACCGAGTTCGACAGGTGCGAGCTGAACACCAGCCGGCCCACCCGCCGGTCGGCGGCGATGGTCCGCACGATGTTGGCCATCGCGGCGCGCGAACCTTCACGCGCAGGTGCGGCCGCCACCGCGGCCTGCGTCGTCGTCGCGATGTCGGCGATCACCCAGTCGTACACCTGGCCGACGAAGTCGTCCTTGTCGGTGAAGCTCTCGTAGAAGTAGCGCACACCGAGGCCGGCCTCGGCGCAGATCGCGCGCACGGTCAACTCGGCGGGGTCCTGCGCGCGTGCGCCGAGCAGGTCCAGGCCCGCCTCGAGCAGCCGGTTCCGCCGCTGGGCCAGGCGCTCGGCCGCGTCGACGCCGCGGTAGGGCCGGACCTGTGCCATAGCGCCATCTTGGCACCCGGGCCGCGCCTTGACACCCGTCACCGGGCGGGAGCAGAATCAGGAAACACGTGTTCTCACATTTGCGCTTGAAGGGGCTGCCATGACCGAACCGGTCGACCACGTCGGACGCGCGATCAACGACGCGGCGCTGCCCGACCGGCCGCTGCGGCGCAACGTGCCCGCGGCCGACGCGATGCTCGGCATCGGCCTGCTGTCGGGTCCGGCGAACGTGATCATGGAACTGGCCAGGCCCGGCGTCGGGTACGGCGTCAAGGACAGCCGCGTCGAGTCGGGCCGCGCCGACCGCCACCCGATCAAGCGCGCGCGCACCACGTTCACGTATCTCGCCGTCGCGCTGGCCGGCAGCGACGAGCAGAAGGCGACCTACCGGCGGGCGGTCAACTGGTCGCATGCGCAGGTGCACTCGCGGCCGGGCGACCCGGTGGAATACAACGCGTTCGACAAGGAACTGCAGTTGTGGGTGGCGGCGTGCCTCTACAAGGGCTTCGTCGACGTCTACCGGATCTTCGTCGGCGAGATGGACGACGAATCGGCCGACCGCCACTACCGGGAGGGCGCGACGCTCGGCACCACCCTGCAGGTGCCCGCCGAGATGTGGCCCGCCGACCGTAAGGCGTTCGACGAGTACTGGCAGCAGTCGCTGGACAAGGTGCACATCGACGACGCGGTGCGCGAATACCTGTGGCCGATCGCGGCGGGCCGCATCGGCAACCTCAAGCCGCCGGCCTGGTTGCAGCAGCGCACCGACGCCGTGAACCTGTTCATCACCACCGGGTTCCTGCCGCAGCGGTTCCGCGACGAGATGGGCCTGCCCTGGGACGCGGCCAAACAGCGCCGGTTCAACCGGATCATGTGGACGGTCGGCCGCGTCTACAACCGGATGCCGCGGTTCGTCCGGCAGTTCCCGTTCAACGTGCTGCTCAAGGACCTCGACTGGCGCGTGCGCACAGGTCGTCCCCTGGTCTGAGCGCACTGTCAGGGTCGCGGCGTACAACCGACGGCATGCGTACCGATGACGACACCTGGGACATCACCACCAGCGTCGGGTCCACCGCGCTGTTCGTCGCGGCGGCGCGCGCCCTGGAGGCGCACAAGCCCGACCCGGTCGCCGTGGACCCGCTCGCCGAGGTCTTCTGCCGCGCCGTCGGCGGCGAATGGGCGGATTTGCTGGACGGCGGGGCGCCCGAACACGTGCTGAGGAGCCAGTTCGGCGCCGACTTCGTGAACTTCCAGGCCGTCCGGACCCGGTATTTCGACGACTACTTCCGTGCCGCGGCGGCCGCCGGGGTGCGTCAGATCGTGCTGCTGGCGGCCGGTCTCGACTCCCGCGGATACCGGCTCGACTGGCCCGACGGCACCGTGCTCTTCGAGCTGGACCAGCCCGGCGTGCTCGACTTCAAGCGGGAGGTGCTGGCCGGGCGCCGCCCGAACGCCGACCGGCGCGAGATCGCCGTCGATCTGCGCAATGACTGGCCGAAAGCATTGCGCGACAACGGGTTCGATGCCTCACGGGCGTCGGCCTGGATCGCCGAAGGCCTGCTGATCTATCTGCCCGCGGCCGCCCAGCGCGAGCTGTTCGCCGGGATCGACGCGCTGGCCGCGCCGGGCAGTCGGGTTGCGGTGGAGGAGGCCGCGCCGATGGATGCCGCCGCCTTCGCGGCCAAGCGGGCAGAGGCGCAGTCCGAGGGCGGCGAGGCGTTCTTCACCCTGGTCTACAACGAGCAGCACGAACCCGCCGACCGATGGTTCGGTGCCCGGGGGTGGCGCGCCGAGGCCACACCGCTGCAAGAATGGCTAAGAATCAACGGCCGCCCGGTACCGGCCGAGGGCTCCGAAGCTGCGGTGATGACGGGAACAATTAGCCTGGTCAGCGCCGTCAAAGGATAGGGCACGCCGCCGGTCGCGGTTCCCGGGGTACGTCTGTACAAGTTAGCTTAGTCAATGCTAACTTCGGGCGGAAAGTTAGCCTGCGATAACTACGGGGAGACCACGGCGGGTGCCGCTACCAACTGAATTTGCTGCGACTTCGCGCGTCGACCACGACGTGGTGAATCGGTTCGCCACGTGCTGTCGGGCCCTGGGCCTGTCCGTCCACGACCGCAGACGCCCACCGGATCCGGCCGCCGCGCGGTCCGGCTTCGCCGAGTTGACGCGCATCGCGCGCGAACAGTGCGACGCCTGGATCGGCCTGGCCGCCGCGGGCGACACCAGCCCCCGGGTGCTGGAAGCCGTCTGGCAGACGGTCGCGACCGCGGGAGTGTTGCAGCGGCACGTGGACCTGACCGACGGCGATCTGGCCTTCACGTACGACACCGGCCTCTATCTGCAGTTCTCAGCTGCCACGTCCGACGACTTCTGTCTCGCGTACGCGGTGACCCGATGTGACGCAGGCGATTACGCGGGCGCCGACAAACTGGTCGAACCGCTGATCGCGCGTCGGCCGAGCTGGTTGCAGGCCCGCTGGGTGCGGGCGGCCATGTACTTCCGCACCGAGCGCTGGTCCGACGTGGTGCGCCTGCTGACCCCGGTCGTCACCGACGACACGCTCGACGAGACCACCGCGCACGCCGTGCGGGTCGCGCTGGGCACCTCGCTGGCCCGACTGGGCATGTTCGCCCCCGCGCTGTCGTATCTCGAGGAGCCGGCGGGCCCCATCGACGTCGCGACCGTGGACGGCACGCTGGTCAAGGCGCTGTCGCTGCGTGCGCAGGGTGAGGACCTCGAGGCCGCCGACGTGCTGGCCGAGCTGTACGCCGCCAACCCGGAGAACCACGAGGTCGAGCTGGCGCTGTCGGACAGCTCGTATGGCATCGTCCCGACCACCGCCGCCCGCATCGAGGGCCGCATCGACCCGTGGGACCCCGCGACCGAGCCGACCGAGGCCGACTTCGTCGACCCCGGCGCCAAGGAGCGCAAGGCGCACCTGCTGGTCGAGGCGGAGGCCGAACTCGCCGAGTTCATCGGCCTCGAAGAGGTCAAGTACCAGGTCGCCCGGTTGAAGAGTTCGGTGGCGATGGCGCTGCGCCGCCAGGAGCGTGGGCTGACCGTCGCGCAGCGCACCAACCACCTGGTGTTCGCGGGCCCGCCCGGTACCGGTAAGACGACGATCGCTCGCGTCGTCGCCAAAATCTATTGCGGCTTGGGCATTCTCAAGAAGGAGACGGTCCGCGAGGTGCACCGCGCCGACCTGATCGGCCAGCACATCGGCGAAACCGAGGCCAAGACCAACGCGATCATCGACAGCGCGCTCGACGGTGTGCTGTTCCTCGACGAGGCCTACGCGCTGGTGTCGACCGGCGCCAAGAACGACTTCGGCCTGGTCGCCATCGACACACTGCTGGCCCGCATGGAGAACGACCGCGAACGCCTCGTCGTCATCATCGCCGGCTACCGCAAGGACCTCGACGCGTTCCTCGACACCAACGAGGGCCTGCGTTCGCGGTTCACCCGCAGCATCGACTTCCCCTCCTACACGCCGCACGAACTGGTCGAGATCGCGGTGCGGATGGCCGAAAAGCGCGACAGCGTCTTCGAACCCGCCGCGCTGGCACACATGGAAGCGTTGTTCGGTCAACTGGCCGAGGCCACCACGGCGGACGCCGCCGGCGTGCAGCGGCGCAACCTCGACATCGCCGGCAACGGCCGCTTCGTGCGCAACCTGGTCGAGCGTTCCGAGGAGGAGCGCGAGTACCGCCTCGACCACTCACCGCAACTGGGACAAGACCACGACTTCACCGATGAAGAGCTGATGACCATCACCGACGAGGACGTCACGAAGTCCGCCATCCCGCTGCTGCGCGGCCTGGGCCTGACGGTGACCGAATGAGCACCCCCGACGACGGCGACCGCCGCGCGTTCACGTCGCGCACGCCGGCCAACAACAACCCCGAACGCGTGGTGTACCGCCGCGGGTTCGTCACCCGGCACCAGGTGTCGGGTTGGCGATTCGTCATGCGCCGCATCGCCTCCGGCGTCGCGCTGCACGACACCCGCATGCTGGTCGATCCGCTGCGCACGCAGACGCGCTCGGTGCTGGTCGGCGCGCTGGTCCTGATCACCGGGCTCGCCGGGTGTTTCGTGTTCTCCCTGATCCGGCCCGGCGGGGTCGCGGGCAACGACGCAATCCTGGCCGACCGCACCACCTCCGCGCTCTACGTCCGCCTCGGCGACGCCGTGCACCCGGTGCTGAACCTGACGTCGGCCCGGCTGATCGCGGGCCGCCCCGACAACCCGACGCAGGTCAAGACCAGCGAGATCGACCAGTTCCCGCGCGGCAACCTGGTCGGCATTCCCGGTGCGCCAGAACGCATGGTGCAGAACACGACTCACGACGCCGAGTGGACGGTGTGCGACGGCGTGTCGGGCCCGGCGGCCGGGGTGACGCTGATCGCGGGCGCCCTCACCGACGGTGGCGAACGCGCCGCCCCGCTCGCCGGTAACGAAGCGGTGCTGGTCAGCAATCCGAGCGGCCCCAACGCGGGCACCTGGCTGCTGTGGGACGGCAGGCGCAGCCGGATCGACCTCGCCGACCGGGCGGTCACCAGCGCGCTGGGACTCGGTACCGACCCCGACGTGCGCCCCGTCGCGCCCGGGCTGTTCAACGCCGTACCCGAGGCGCCCGCGCTGACCCCACCCGCGATCCCCGGCGCCGGTGAACCGCCGCGCTACCCGCTGCCGGTGGCCGCGCCGGTCGGCTCCGTGGTCGCCGCCTACGCCGCGGACAACACGCTGCGCCACTACGCCGTGCTCAACGATGGGCTGCAACCGATTTCGCCGGTACTGGCGACGATCATGCGCAACACGAACTCGTTCGGTCTCGACCAGCCGCCGCGGCTGGGCGCCGACGACATCGCACGGCTGCCGGTCGCGACCGCGATCGACACGAATGCCTATCCCGCCGAACCCTTTTCGGTGATCGACGCCGCCGACGCGCCGCTGACCTGCGCGCAGTGGACGCGGCCCGCCGACGCCACCGGCGCGAGCCTGGACCTGCGGTCCGGGGTCACCCTGCCGGTCGCCGAGGGACTGCGCACCGTCGCGCTGGTCGGCGCCGGAGCCGGCGCCGCCGCCGACCACGTCGTGCTGACCCCCGGACAGGGCTACCTGGTGCAGAGCGTCGGCCAGGACGGCGGGGGCGCCGCGACGGCACCGGCCGGCGGAGCCTACTTCTGGCTCAGCGACACCGGTGTGCGCTACGGCCTCGACGAGGACGCCGACGACGGTCCCACATCCGAAGCCATCACCGCGCTCGGCCTCACCGAGCCCGCGGTCCCGATTCCGTGGTCGCTGCTGAGCCAGTTCGCGCCCGGCCCGACGCTGTCGCGCGCCGACGCGTTGCTGGCGCACGACGGGCTCGCCGCCGACCCACGCCCCGCAGTCATTAGGGAGACCCCGTAGTGAGCCGGCTGATTTTCCAGGCGCGTCGCCGCATCCCGGTGCCGACGACGCGCAAGGGCACCATCACCATCGAACCGCCGCCGGAACTGCCGCGGATGGTGCCGCCGTCGCTGCTGCGCCGGGTGCTGCCGTATCTGATCGTCATCCTGATCGTCGGGATGATCGTCGCGCTGGTGGCCACCGGCATGCGGCTGATCTCCCCGACGACGCTGTTCTTCCCGTTCGTGCTGCTGCTGGCCGCCACCGCGCTGTACCGCGGCACCGACAACAAGATGCGCACCGAGGAGGTCGACGCCGAACGCGCCGACTACCTGCGCTACCTGTCGGTGGTCCGCGACAACATCCGCGCCCACGCCGCCGAACAGCGTGCAGCGCTGGAGTGGTCGCATCCGGACCCCACACTGCTGATCGACGTGCCCGACACCCGCAGGCAATGGGAGCGCGACCCGCACGACGCCGACTTCCTGGTCATCCGCACCGGATTGCACGACGCGCCGCTGAACGCCACCCTGCGGGTCAAGGACAGCGCGGACGAGGTGGATCTGGAACCCGTGTCGCACAGCACGTTACGCGGACTGCTCGACGTGCAACGCACGGTGCGCGCCGTGCCGGCCGGGCTGGATCTGGCCAAGATCTCGCGCGTCACGGTGCTCGGTGAGCCCGACGATGTCCGCGGGGCGCTGCGGGCGTGGATCGCGCAGGCGGTCACCTGGCACGACCCGGCGGTGCTCGGTGTCGCGCTGCTCTCGCCGGACATCGAGAGCGACGACTGGTCCTGGTTGAAGTGGTTGCCGCACAACGACGTTCCCGGCGCCGTCGACGGCGCGGGCCCGGCGCGCTACCTGTCGAGCGACCCCGCTGAGCTGCGCTCGCTGCTGGCGTCCGCGCTCGACGACCGGCCGCCGTTCGGCGGCGACGCCGAGACCGGACTCAAACACCTGCTCATCGTCGTCGACGATCCCGACGTCGACCCCACCGCACTGCTGCCGCGCAGCGGGCTGGCCGGCGTGACGTTGATCCACCGCGGCGCCGCCGAACCGCACCGCGAGCAGTACCCCGACCCCGAGCGACCGATCCTGCGCATCGGCGACGGCAAGCTGACCCGTTGGCAGACCGGCGGCTGGCAGCCGTACGTCGACGCCGCCGATCACCTCGACGTGGGCAGCGCCCGGCACATCGCCCGACGGTTGTCGCGCTGGGACTCCAACCCCAGCCAGGCGCGCACCAGCAGCGCCGGGGTGGCGACTTTCTCGACGCTGCTGGGGATCCCCGACGCCGCCGCACTCGACGTCGCGAGCCTGTGGGCGCCGCGGTCGCGGGCCGACGAACTCCGAGTCCCCATCGGCGTGACCGCCACCGGCGAACCGCTGATCTTCGACCTCAAGGACGAAGCCGAGGGCGGCATGGGTCCGCACGGGCTGATGATCGGCATGACCGGCTCGGGCAAGTCGCAGACGCTGATGTCGATCCTGCTGTCGCTGTTGACCACCCACTCCGCCGACCGGCTGATCGTCATCTACGCCGACTTCAAGGGTGAGGCGGGCGCCGACATCTTCCGGGACTTCCCGCAGGTGGTCGCGGTCATCTCGAACATGGCCGAGAAGCGTTCGCTGGCAGACCGGTTCGCCGACACTCTGCGCGGTGAGGTGGCCCGTCGCGAGCAACTGCTGATGGAGGCGGGTCGCCGCGTGCAGGGCAGCGCGTTCAGTTCGGTGCGCGAGTACGAGGCCGCGATCGCCGAGGGCCACGACCTGCCGCCGCTGCCCACGCTGCTGGTGGTCGCCGACGAGTTCTCGTTGATGTTGGCCGACCACCCCGAGTACGCCGACCTGTTCGACTACGTCGCCCGCAAGGGGCGGTCGTTCCGCATCCACATCCTGTTCGCGTCCCAGACGCTCGACGTCGGACGGATCAAGGACATCGACAAGAACACCTCCTACCGGATCGGACTCAAGGTCGCCAGCCCGGCGGTCAGCCGCCAGATCATCGGCGTCGAGGACGCGTTCCACATCGAAGCGGGCCCAGAACACAAGGGTGAGGGCTACCTGGTGCCCACCCCCGGTGCGATGCCGGTGAAGTTCCGCAGCACGTACGTCGACGGCATCTACGACCCGCCACGCGCCGAGAAATCCGTTGTCGTGCAATCGGTCCCGGTACCGCAGCCGTTCACCGCCGGTCACGTCGAGGCGCCCGCCGACACGGTGATCGTCGCCGATCCGGCCGCGCACGAGGACCGTCCGCCGCGCAAGCTGATCGCCACCATCGGCGGACAGCTGGCCCACTACGGTCCGAAGGCGCCGCGGCTGTGGCTGCCGCCGCTGGAGGAGGCGATCCCGCTCGACGAGCTGCTCGCCCGCACCGGTGTGCCCGAGCGCCAGTGGCGTTGGCCGCTGGGCGAGATCGACCGCCCGTTCGCGATGCGACGTGACCCGCTGATCTTCGATGCCACGTCGGCGGCGGCCAACCTGGTGATCCACGGCGGCCCGAAGTCCGGCAAGACCACCGCGCTGCAGACGTTCATCATGTCGGCGGCGGCGCTGCACTCGCCGCGCGACGTGACGTTCTACTGCCTGGATTACGGCGGCGGGCAGCTGGCTCCGCTGGCCGACCTGGCGCACGTCGGCAGCGTGGCGTCCCAGCTGGAGCCCGAACGCATCCGGCGCACCTTCGGCGAGCTCGAGCAGCTGTTGCGGGCACGGCAGGCCCGAGGGCACAACGGTAACGGCGCCGGCAACGGTGAGCGCCGCGACGAGTACGGCGAAGTCTTCCTCGTCATCGACAACCTGTACGCGTTCAGCCGCGACAACACCGACACGTTCAACACGCGGAACCCGTTGCTGGCCAAGGTGACCGAGCTGGTGAACACCGGGCTGGCGTACGGCATCCACGTCGTGGTCACCACGCCGAACTGGCTCGAGGTACCGCTGGCCATGCGCGACGGCCTCGGTCTGCGCCTCGAGCTCAAGCTGCCCGACGCCCGCGACAGCAACGTGCGGGTCACCGGTGCGCTGCGTCGGCCCGCCGAAGCGGTGCCCGCCGACCAGTCGGGTCGCGGCCTGACCATGGCCGCCGAACACTTCCTGTTCGCCGAGCCGGCGCTCAGCGACATCGCGGTGATCAACGCCCGCCATCCGGGTGTCACCGCGCCGCCGGTGCGCCTGTTGCCCGCCGACCTGGCGCCCGCGGTGGTGGCGCCGCTATACCCGGCGCCGGAGCGGGTGATCATCGGTCAGCGCGAAGAAGACCTCGCCGCGGTGCCGGTGGCGTTCGACGACAACCCGCTGCTGATGGTGTTCGGTGACGCCAAGTCCGGTAAGACGACGCTGCTGCGTCACCTGATCCGCACGATCCGCGAGCACTCGACGCCGGATCAGGTGGCGTTCACGGTGATCGACCGGCGCCTGCACCTGGTCGACGAGCCGCTGTTCGACGACAACGAGTACACGCCGAACATCGACCGGATCACGCCGGCCATGCTGGGGTTGACCGCATTGCTCGAAAAGCGCCGTCCACCAGCCGGTCTCAGCCCGCAGGAACTGACGGGCTGGAGCTACCGGTCCGCCGAGAGCGGCCACACCCACTACCTGATCATCGACGACGTCGACCAGATCCCGGATGCGCCCGCGGTCAGCGGCCCGTTCGCCGGTCAGCGGCCGTGGACGGGGATCATCGGCCTGCTCTCGCAAGCCAGTGAGCTCGGCCTGCGCGTCATCGTGACCGCACGGGCGACCGGCTCGGCGCACGCGCTGATGACGGCGCCGCTGTTGCGCCGGCTCAACGAGCTGCAGGCCACCATCCTGATGCTGTCGGGCAACCCGCAGGACAGCGGAAAGATCCGGGGGCACAGGTTCCGCCGGTTGCCGGCCGGTCGGGCGATGCTGCTCGACGACGGCGACACCCCGACGTTCCTCCAACTGGTCAACCCGATCGCCGACGCTGTTCCCGGAGCCCCGGGCAACAGAGGAAGGGAGTACAACTGATGACTCTGCGCGTCGTTCCCGAAGGACTGGCCGCGGCGGCCGCCGCCGTCGAGGCGCTGACCGCCCGACTGGCCGCCGCGCACGCGGCCGCCGCACCGGCGGTGACCACCGTTCTGCCACCCGCCGCCGACGCGGTGTCGCTGCAGACCGCGGTGAGCCTGAGCGCACACGGGATGCAGCACAATGCCGTTGCCGCCCTGGGCGTCGAGGAACTCGGCCGGTCCGGCGTCGGCGTCGGCGAGTCCGGCACCAGCTACGCCGTCGGTGATGCGGCGGCGGCGACGATGTATCTGGTGGCCGGTAGCTGACCATGACCGCTCCCATCTGGATGGCCCTGCCGCCGGAGGTGCACTCGGCCATGCTGAGCAGCGGACCCGGGCCGGGCTCGCTGTTGGCCGCGGCCGCCTCGTGGCAGTCGCTGGCGACCGAGTACTCCTCTGCCGCTGCCGAACTGACCTCCATCATGGGTGCGGTACAGGGCGGTGCATGGGAGGGCCCCAGCGCCGAGCAGTACGTGGCCGCGCACGCGCCGTATCTGGCGTGGCTGGCGCAGGCCAGCGCGAACAGCGCCGCGGCCGCGGTGCAGCACGAGACGGCCGCTGCGGCGTACTCGACCGCCCTGGCGACGATGCCGACGCTGGGCGAGCTGGCGGCCAACCATGCGACGCATGCCGTGCTGTTGGCGACGAACTTCCTCGGCATCAACACGATTCCGATCGCGCTGAACGAAGCCGACTACGTGCGGATGTGGATCCAGGCCGCGACCACCATGAGCACCTATCAGGCCGTCTCGGGTGCTGCGGTGGCCGCCACCCCGTCGACGAGTCCCGCTCCGCTGCTGCTGGCGCCCGGTGTCGGTGAGGCCGGTTCGGCAGGCGCGGATGTTCAGCAGATGTTCGCGCAGGCGACCGCCGCGGATTCTGGTTCGGGACTGAACAACGCGGACTTCATCTCGGCGCTCCTGCGTGTCGTCGGCCAGTTCTACCAGGCTTACACCGAGTACACGTACTCACTGTTCGAGCCGATCATCGAGTTCATGGCCGACCCGATCGGCAACACCCAACAGCTGATCGTGGGACTGCTCACCAACCCGGGGCCGACCTTGGTCACCTACGGTCCGTTCCTGTTCGCCGTTGCCTATCAGGCGGTTTCGTGGGTCGGAGCAACTCTCACCTACCCCCAGCTGCTGATTCAGCCGTTGCTGGCGATCGGTCTGGGAGTCGGCGGCTACTTCCTCAATGAGTACCTCAACAAGATGACGCCGCCGCCTGAGCCGGTGCCGGAACCGGCGCCCGCCCCGGCTCCGGCGCAGGCCGCCCCGGCACCGCGCGCCGATCCGCTTCCGGCGGCCGCCTCGGTCGCGCCCACCGTGCCCACGGCGCCGAGCGCGCCCGCGCCCTCGGTCAGTGCCGGCGCGGCGCCCGCCGGTGGCGCCCCCGCTCCCGGTGTCGGTGCGGCCGTGCCGTACGCGATCGCCGGCCCGGACCCGGGCGGCGGAGAAACACCCACGTTGCGGGAGGGCACCGGAGCCAAAGCCCCCGCATCGGACATCGCGGCCTCGGCGGCCGCGTCGGCGGTCGCGTCCTCGCTGGCCAAACGCAAGGCGCGGCGCCGCCGTACCCAGCCGATCCATGAACGTCAGTACGCCGATGCGTACATGGACTACGAGCCCGACGAGGACGACACCCCGCCAGAACCGGTGCGGCGGCCGTCGGTCGCGGCGTCGGAGCGCGGGGCGGGCACCGTCGGGTTCACCGGCGCCGCAACGACGTCCGACACCGAACAGGCGGCGGGGCTGACCGAGCTCGCCGGCGACCCGTTCGGCGGCGGGCCCACCGAACCTCTGTTGCCCGGCGACTGGGACGACAAGGGGGGAGCGCGCGACTGAACACACGGCCCTTGACTGAAGAACCATTCGAGCTACGAACCACGATCCGAAAGGACATCCCATGAGCCTTCTCGACGCTCACATCCCGCAACTCGTCTCATCTGAGGCCGCGTTCGCCGCCAAGGCTGCACTGATGCGCAGCACCATGGCCCAGGCCGAGCAGGCCGCCCAATCCGCGCAGGCGTTCCACATGGGCGAGTCGTCGGCGGCGTTCCAGGCCGCGCACGCCCGCTTCATCGAGGTGTCGGCGAAGATCAACGCGCTGCTCGACGTCGCGCAGGCCAACCTCGGCGACGCCGCAGGCACCTACGTCGCCCAGGACGCCGCCGCGGCCAGCACCTACACCGCCATCTGACCTACTCGACCACCGACTTTCAGGGAGTACTCGATGTCTCAGATCATGTACAACTACCCGGCGATGCTGGCGCACGCGGGCGAGATGGCCGGCTATGCGGGTGCCATGCACGGCGTGGGCGCCGACATCGCCAGCGAGCAGGCCGCGCTGGCCGGCGCGTGGCAGGGCGACACCGGCACGAGCTACCAGGCGTGGCAGGCGCAGTGGAACACCGCGCTCGAGGAACTGGTGCGGGCGTACCGGTCGATGGCCGCCACGCACGAGCAGAACACGCTGTCGATGAGCGCCCGGGACCAGGCCGAAGGCGCCAAATGGGGCGCCTGAACCACGGTGGCCGCTAACGCCGTCGAGCTGACCGCGGAGCAGGCCTGGTTCGTCGCCGACCGCGCGGGCGCCGGGAACTATCCCTGGGTGCTCGCGATCACCCCGCCGTACAGCGATCACGCGGCGCGCGGTCGCGTCGAGTCGAGGTTGACTGCAGAGCTGGTCGAGCTCGGCGTGATGAGCGCGGACGGTGCCGTCAACGGCGCTGTGCGGCAGTGGGTTACGACGGCGTGCCGGGCGCGGCGATGGCTCGAGCTGCGGTTCGTCCGCGGTACGGGCAGCATGCTGCGCGGACACGTCGGCCGTCGCGAGGACGACACCGTGGTCGCGCTGCGCAGCGGCGGCCTGGTGACGCTGACAGCGCTGGACCTGCATCACCCGCAGGCGCTGGTGCCGGTGTTGACCGCCGGGCTGTCCGGCCGGTCACCCGCCCGGTTCGACGAGTTCGCGATCCCGGCGCGCATCGGGGCGCGCGCCGACGAGCAGCTGCGCAGCGGCGCGGACCTGGCCGAGGTCATCGACTTCCTCGGCATCCCGCCCAGCGCACGCGCCGTCGTGGAGGCCGCCTACTCGGCCGACCGCAGCTACGTCGAGATCGTCGCCGGTGACCACCGCGACGGCCACCGCGTCAGCACCGATGTCGGCGTCAGCGTCGTCGACACCCGGGAAGGCCGCGTGCTGGTGCACCCGGCGAAGGCGTTCGACGGCGAGTGGGTTTCGACGTTCACTCCCGGTACGCCGCAGGCGATCGCGACCGCGGTCGAACGGCTCACCGCAACACTTCCCGACGGCGTGTGGTTCCCCGACGTGACCATGACCCGAGACTTCGAAAACACAAGCTCCGAACACAGAACGGAACACCAATGGCAGACAGTCCAATGACGGGCGCGAGCGCATCTCTGACGGCGACGCGGTCGATGCCGATCGTCCGGGTCGCCGTGCTCGCCGCCGGCGAGAACGGCGATCGCATCACCGATATGGCGTTGCCGACCGAACTCCCGCTGCGCGAGATCCTGCCCGCCGTGCGGCGGATGGCGATGTCTGCCGACGAGGAGCACGGCGAGGAAGCCCCGGTCGCGCTGTCGCTCGCGCCGATCGGGGGCGCCCCGTTCAGCCTCGACGCCACGCTCGACACCGTCGGCGTCGTCGACGGAGACCTGCTCGCGCTGCAGCCGCTGCCCGCCGGACCGCCCGCCCCGCGGATCGTCGAGGACATCGGCGACGCGGCGGTGATCTTCTCGGCCGCCCGTGAAAAGCCGTGGAGCGCAGCTCATATCCAGCGCGGAGCGACGGCCGCGGTGATCGCGTTGATCCTCGCCGGGACCGTTTTCGGGACCGTGCACCGCGCGGTGACCGGCGGATTCGCCGGGCTCATCGCCACCACGGCGATCGCGCTGCTGACGGTCCTTGCCGCGTTGCTGACGTGGGGCCGCGCCCCGCGCCTGGGCACTGCGCTGGCGGTGACCGCGTTGGTGCCGATCGCCGCCGCGCTCGGGCTCGCCGTGCCCGGCGAGTTCGGGCCGTCCCAGCTGCTGCTCGCCGCGGCCGGGGTGACCGCGTGGTCGATCATGAGCGTCGTTGTGGCGCAACGCGCCATCGCGGTGTTCACCGCGGCGGCGGTGGTCGGTTTCGGTGCGTTGGTCACCGCGGGCGCCGCCGCGATCTGGACACTGAACTCGCTGATCGTCGGATCGATCGTGATCGTGTTGGCGTTGGTGATCACTGTGCAGGCCGCTCAGTTGTCGGCGATGTGGTCGCGGCTGCCTGTGCCCGTCATCCCCGCACCCGGCGATCCGACTCCGGCTCCGCCGTCGCTGAAGGTGCTCGAGGACCTGCCGCGTCGGGTCCGTGTCAGCGACTCGCACCAGACCGGCTTCATCGCCGGTGGTGTGCTGCTGTCCACCGCCGGTGTGGTGATCCTGGCTGCGCCGCAGGGTGTTTCGAACTGGGTGTGGTATGTCGTCGCTGCGGTGGCGCTGGGCTCGGTGCTGCGCGCGCGGGTGTGGGATTCGGCGCTGTGCAAGGCCTGGCTGCTGGCCGGGCCGTTCCTGATCGCCGCCGCGCTGCTCGTCGCGTTCGCCGTCGACGGCCGCTACACCGCGGCGTGGTGGGCGCTGGCCGCGATCGCGGCGCTGACCGCGGTGTTCGTCATCGCCGCGGCGTTCCCGCGCGTCGCCGAACCCGACACCTACTCGCTGCCGATGCGGCGCCTGGTCGGATTCCTGGCCTCGGCTGTCGACGCCTCGGTGATCCCGGTGCTGGCCTACCTGGTCGGGTTGTTCGCGTGGGTGCTCAATCGATGAGGCGCCGGTGATCCGCGGCTTCGCGGCGACGGCGGTCGCGCTGATCGTGGCGGCGTCGACCATGCCTGCCGCGCAGGCGATCACCCCGCCACAGGTTGATCCCGGGGTGCCGCCGCCGTCGGGCGCGCCCGGCCCGGTTCAGCCGATGGCGCAGCGCGGCCAGTGCGTGACGACGGGCGTGCTGCCCGGCACCGACCCTGGCGCGCCGAACCCCAACCAGACGATGCTCAACCTCGACGGCGCGTGGAAGTACAGCCGCGGCGACGGGCAACTCGTCGCCGTCCTCGACACCGGCGTCAAGCCGGGCCCGCGGCTGCCCGACGTCGACCCGGGCGGTGACTTCGTCGAATCGACCAACGGCCTGACCGACTGCGACGGGCACGGCACGCTGGTCGCCGGGCTGATCGCGGGTAAGCCGGGCGCCGACGGGTTCTCCGGGGTGGCACCCGGTGCCCGGATCCTGTCGATTCGTTCCACGTCAGCGCATTTCGCGCCCCGAGAGACCGGTGAGAACCCGGCCACGGCCCGGGTCGCGCTCGATGTGGCGACGTTGGCACGCGCCGTCGTCCGGGCGGCCGATCTGGGTGCGCGGGTGATCAACATCTCCGCTGTCACCTGTCTGCCCGCCACCGAAGAGGTCGACCAGTCCGAACTCGGCGCGGCGTTGCGGTACGCGGCCGTCGACAAGGACGCGGTGATCGTCGCCGCCGCAGGAAACAACAAGGCCGGACTCAACCCGGGGTCGGCGTGCCCCTCGAACCCGCTGTCCGACCCCGGTCGCCCGGAGGACCCGCGCAACTGGGCGGGCGTCACCTCGGTGTCGATCCCGTCGTCGTGGCAGCCTTACGTGCTGTCCGTCGGATCGCTGAATCCGGACGGCCGGCCATCGGATTTCACGATGGCGGGTCCCTGGGTGAGCATCGCGGCGCCCGGGCAGAACATCGCGTCGGTGGGCAACGCCGACGGCGGCGGCCTGGCCAACGCGGTGCCCGATGCGCAGGGCCGGCTGTTCCCGCTCAACAGTTCCAGCTTCGCGGCGGCGTATGTGTCCGGCGTTGCGGCGTTGGTGCGCAGCCGTTTTCCGGAGCTGACCGCCGAGCAGGTGCGCGACCGGCTCACCGCCGGGGCGCAGGGCGCGGCGCGCGCACCGTCGAATCTGACCGGCGCCGGACTCGTCGACGCCGTGGCGGCGTTGACCTGGGACGTCAGCGCAGCCGTCGGTGATGACGCCGCGGCCGAACCGCGGCCCGTCGCCGCCCCCGACCAACCGGCCCCGCCCGACGCCACCCCGCGCATCGTCGCGTTCGTCGGCACCGGTGTGCTGGCCGTGCTCGCGGTGGTCGCGGCGGCGGTCGGTGTGCACCGGCGCAAGAACTCTGACCCTCAGACGGAGGCATCGTGACCGTACGAATCGCATTGGCGGCGTTGGCCGTCGTCCTGGCCGTCCTGGCGTATCCCTGGCAGTCGACGACGGACTGGTGGATCCTCGGCGTGGGCGCGGCGGTCGTCATCGTCGTGCTGGCGTGGTGGCGCGGGCAGTTCCTGACCACCATGATCGCGCGGCGGTTCGCGGTGTGGCGACGCAATCACGGCAGGACGATCGAGCAGCACCCCAACCAGACGACCGTGGTGCTGCGCGTCGACGACCCGGCGGGCCGCGGGGTCGCGTTGCCGGTGCTGGCCGGATACGTCGAGCGTTTCGGGCTGCGCAGCGAGAAGGTCCGGGTGACCAACCGCGCCAGTGCCGGGGTCACCGACACCTGGGTGAGCCTGACGTTCGATGCCCGCACCAACCTCGCTGCGCTGCAGGCACGTTCGAAAGAGCTGCCGCTGCGTGAGACGGCGACGATCGCCGGCCGCCGGCTCGCCGACCATCTGCGGGAGACCGGGCTGGACGCCGTGATCGTCGAATCCGCGCCCGCTCCGCTGGAGGGATGGGAACGCGAGACTTGGCGCGGTGTGCACGACGAGCGCGGCTTCATCTCGGGCTATGCCATCCCTGTCGATGAACTGCTGGGGGAGCGGCTCGCGCAGGCCTGGTCGGACCGGGCCGAGACGTGGACGGCACTCGAATTCAGCGGCACCGCAGCACAACCGGTGGTGGCCGCGGTGTGCGCGGTCCGAGCCACGGAACCCGGGCCGGCGCTGCCGGGCCTGATCGAGCAGCGCGGGCTGCAGGGCCCGCTGCTGACCGCGCTGGATCCTGCGGCGGTGGGCCGCCTGGGTGTGCCGAGCAGGCCCGCGCCGGCGGGACTGCTGGACACGCTGGGCTGGCCGGCGGGCACCGAGCAGTTCAGTCGAACATGAAGTGCTGCATGAACCGGGTCATCCGGCGCAGGTAATCCGGTTGGCTCACGTGCAGGATGTGGTTGCCCGGGAACCAGTGGAACGCGCACCGGTCCCAGTGCTCCCACAGCATCTCCGCCTGCTGGGGAGGCGCGAGCCGGTCACCGAGGCCGGTGATGATCAGGCGGCGGTCCTTGGGCACCAGCGGGGCGTAGTTCAGCGGTGAGGAGTACCGGTTGGCCGCACCGGCGAGCCCGGAATCAGTGCCGCTCAACAGGTTCCGCAATGCCACGACTTTGTTGGCCGGGAACCATTCGTCGACGGTCTGGTCGGGTGCGACCACCGGGACGTTGGGGATGACGGCCTGGATGCGGTCGTCGACGCCGGCGATGAGCGCCGACGTGTAGCCGCCCAGCGACATCCCGGTCAGCGCGATGCGGTCGACGCCGGTGAACTCGAGGTAGTCGATGATCGAGCGGAAGTCGTGCACGGCCTGCGCCATGGCCTCGGCGAAACCGGAGAACCCGTTGGCGAAGAACCCGTATCCACTGAACGGCGAACCCTTTTCGGCGCGGCTACCGTGAAAGGGCATGGTGTACAACAGCACGTCGTAGCCCGACCGGAAGAACCAGGGCAGCGAGAAGAACAGCCCGTTGAACAGGTACGGCGATCCCATGAAGCCGTGGATCAAACACAGCGTCGGGTGCGGGCCGTCGTCGTGACGCCAGTGCTGGGCGTGCACCACGTTGTTGCGGGTGAAACCGCGGCACTGATCGCGCAGCGCCGGGTTCACCGCGGTGAAGCTGCTGTTGAAACGGATGTTGTGCACGCGGCCCTTGGCGATCCACTCCGCGAGCGGGTTCGCGGCGCGCGACGACACCCGGGGAACCTCGGTCGGCGCGGGAAAGGACCGGGCAGGATCCTTGGCGTCGGCGAGTTCGGCGTAGAACTCGAGCTGTTTCCGCTCGGCGCGGAACTGTGAGCGGCTCAGCCCGCCGGCCAGCGTCGGCAGCATCGTGGTGGCGAGCAGCGACGCGATCGCCGTGCGCAGGCCCAGATCGGCCACCGCCGAGGCGTCGACGACGAGGCGTTGACGCAGGGTGAGATCGATCCGACGGGGCAGTCCGCGGGCAGTGGCGTCGGCGCCGGGGACGTCGGGCACCGGGATCGGCGGATCCACGTCCGATTGCGTCACGCCCGAATGGTAACCCGCGGGACCGGCGCGATGACGGTGCAGACTGGGGGCATGTGGAATCCCGACGTGTATCTGGCTTTCGCCGATCAGCGCGGTCGCCCGTTCTACGACCTGTTGGCCCGGGTCAACGCCGACGCTCCGCGGCGGGTGACTGATCTCGGTTGCGGACCGGGCAATCTGACCGCGACCCTGGCCGCGCGGTGGCCGAACGCCGTGATCGAGGCCTGGGACAGTTCACCGGAGATGGTCGCCGCGGCGCAGGAGCGCGGTCTGGACGCGCGGGTGGGCGACGTCCGGGACTGGTCACCGGCCCCCGACACCGATGTGGTGGTCAGCAATGCCACGCTGCAGTGGATACCGGACCATTCGGCGTTGTTGGTGCGGTGGGCGCAACAGCTGGCGGCGGGGTCGTGGATCGCCATCCAGGTGCCGGGGAACTTCGATGCCCCGTCGCACCGTGCGGTGCGGGAACTCGCGCGTCGCGAGCGGTGGGCAGAACCGCTGCGGGACTTCCCGTTTCGTGAAGGACAGGTCGACGGCCCGGCGGGTTACGCGGGGCTGCTCACCGACGCGGGTTGTGCCGTCGACGCATGGGAGACCACCTACATCCACGAGCTCACCGGCGAGAACCCGGTGCTGGACTGGATCACCGGAACCGCGCTGCGGCCGGTGCGCAGCCGTCTTTCCGATCCGGAGTGGGACGAGTTCCGCGCCGAGCTGATCCCGCTGCTCGACGAGTCCTATCCGCGGCGCTCCGACGGCCGAACGTTCTTTCCGTTCCGGCGCATCTTCGTGGTTGCGCAGGTCCGGTGAATCAGGTTGGCAGTCCGAGGGTTTCGGCCTCGGCACGGTAGCGGTCCACCCACTCGTCGGAACGCTGGTCGGCCTGGCGCTCGAGCACCGGAGACGGCGCCAGCTGCCGATCGAGGCCGAGCGCCTCGAGGACGTCGCCGACCACTTCGGTGAGGTTGCGCCACAACACCGGATACGGCACCTCCATCGGGGCGACGTTCTCCTCGGCGAACCAGTTGCGCCACCCCTCCTCCTGCGCGCGCAGCATCGTGACCACGTGGGCGATCGCTCCTGCGTGGTATTCGGCGCGGGCGTCGCGCCCAGGGTCGGGGCGACCGCGCCACACCCGGGTCTGGACCGCACGCCAGAACGAGACGGCCTGCGACACCACATCGGGCCGGTACACGTGCACCAGCAGCGGATCGCTGCCGACGACGTCGCGGATCGCCGAGAGCAGGCCGGTGCCCGAGCGGTCCGGCAGGCCGTCGGCGCGGTCGAGCAGCAGCGGCGTCTGATTCCACATCAGCTTGCCGCCCCAGACGCCGTTGGGGGTGCGCCCGACGGTGCGGATGTAATCACGCCAGATCTCCGGCGGTGCGAGGTCGGGCTTGCCTTCGTCGAGCGGGTCGAGCAGCCGCAGGATCGACTCGTCGGTCACCCCGTCGAACCACTGCCGCGGTTGCGGCGACTGGCTGGTGCTCGGCAGGTACTGGAAGAACTCCCCGGGCTCACCGGCGACGCCCGTCGCGCGCAGCGACTCCACCAGCAGCGTGCTGCCACTGCGCTGCGACGCGAGAACCAGATACGCCGTCGGATGCGTTGCCATGGGCGCAGCTTAACGCCACGTCAATTTATCTGCGCGCCCGACGTTTTCGATCACCGTGAGGGAAACTATTGGCTGTGGTCGTCGTCGATGCCGCGGTCCGAGGCGATCGCGGATCGGCTGGTGACGGTGGGTCCGTGAATGCGCAAATAGGTTTCGGTGTAGCGCTCGGAGATCCGGGTTCCCGCGAACTCGGACGGGATGACGTCGTTGGTCTTGACCCGCCAATCGTTGAGCAGGAGCGCGAGTTCGTCGGCGACCGCGTCGATCTCGGGTGAACGGTCCTGGCCGAGCAGGTTGCGTGACTCCGTCGGGTCGGCGGTGAGGTCGTAGAGCTCGCGGGCCGGTCGCAACGCGCGCACCAGCGGGGCGACGGTGCGCCCGGGTGCGCTGTCGGCGATGTCCCACGGCAGGTCGAGCAGCGGCCGCTCGGCGTAGTTCTCGATGTAGCTGTATTCCTTGGTGCGCACGGCGCGGATCGGGTCGAACGAGTCGTGGTACGTCTTGCCGGTGTAGACGGCGGCCCGCACGGGTTCGGTGTGCTGGGCGAGCAGAGCGGGGGCGTGCGACAGTCCCTCGACGTCGCCCGGGATTTCGACGCCGAGCAGCTCGAGGAGCGTGGGCAGCAGGTCCACGCCGCTGAACAGCTCGTCGTAGATCTTCGGTGTGATGTCGGTGCCGCGCGGCGGGCGCACGATCATCGCGATGCCGGTGCCCGCGTCGTACAGCGTGGATTTCGCGCGGGGCAGGGCCGGGCCGTGGTCGGTGAGGAACACCACCCAGGTGGTGCGGTCCAGACCCGTCGCGGCGAGCGTGTCGAGCAGGCGGCCGACGGCCGCGTCCGCCACCGAGATCGACCCGTAGAACTCGGCGAGGTCCTGGCGGACCTCCTCGGTGTCGGGCAGGTAGTCCGGCACGTCGACGGCGCCGGCGTCGGCGGGCTCGTACCGGTCGCGCGGATAGGGGCGGTGGGTCTCGAAGAAACCCGCGGTGAGCAGGAACGGCTTGTCGGGCGGTTGGCTGAGCCAGTTCGACGCCTGCTCGACGACGTACTCACAGTAGGAGTTGGAGACGTCGTACTCGTCGAAGCCGATTTTCGCGGGGTAGGAGGACTCGTGCTGCATACCGAACAACGCGGTGTGCCAACCGGATTCGGACAGGATGTGGGGCAGCGTGCGGACGCCGGCGCGGTACTCCCAGCCGTGATGGGCGAGCCCGAGCAGGCCGTTGCTCTGCGGGTAGCGGCCGGTGAACAGGGAGCCGCGCGACGGCGAGCACAGCGGGGCGGTGGCGTGCGCGCGGGTGAACAGGATTCCTTCGGCAGCGAGTTGGTCGAGGCGCGGGCTCGACACGTCGCTGTGGCCGTAGGCGCCGAGATGCCGGCCCAGGTCGTGCCAGTGCACGATCAGCACGTTGTCTCGCCGCGTGTCCGTCACAGTTGCATCCTCTCGTCGCCGATCCGTCCACTCCACCGGGCACTCGGAGGATAAGCAACCGTTCAAATCACGCGGGTTGTCCGATCGCGCAACTTGCCTAACGGGAATCACAGCGATCAACGTTTTGCGGCGTTCCTCTCGAACTTTGTCTGCAGAAAGTGGATCGCTGTGACTGGCGGTTTGTCTGAGTACCGAACCTCAAGGGTGGTACGGCACCCCGACCGCGCGGAACACGTACTCGGGCGGCACGTCGAAGGCCAGCGAGCGGCGCGGCAGCCGCATCAGGATGTCGTCGGGGATCGCGACCTTGTAGTGCATCGAAAGTTCCCCGCTGAAGCGCGAATCCACCGCCGGGAGATCCACATCCAGCGTCAGACCGGTCGCCGAGAACTCGGCGGTGACGGCGCCCTGCTGCGTGGCGTCCCAGCGCCGGTCGATCGTGCGGCCGGCCAGTTTGGGCACCGTCGACAACGTGCCGAGCACCCGCTGATTGGTCAGCGCCAGCGTTCCCGAGTAGCTCGTCACGTTGCCCTTCGCGCGCCGGCCCGGGATCTTGCCGCTGAACCGCCGCGTCACCGCGAGGTACTCGCCCAGGAACAGGACGCCCTCGGCTTCCACCTCGGCACGCAGGTCGTCGGGCAAGCCACCGATGCGGAACAGCTTGCGCAGGAACACCGCCATGGGCAGTCACCCTAACCGCAGCGCCGAGCAGGTGGTAGAGCTGGAACCGTGGCATCGAAGCGGACTTGGCTCATCGGAACCGCGCTGGCCGCCGTCGCGCTCTACGTCCTGCTCTGGATCGCCTTCGCGCAGCAATGGAACTGGCTCGCAACCGTTGACGACGCCGCCCTGGACCCGCTGCACCGCTACGGCGCCGACCGCCCCGGGTGGGTGCTCGGCTGGGACATCTTCTGCACCGTGCTCGGGCCGACCGCGTTTCGGCTCGGCACCATCGTCGTGATCATCGTCGCGCTGGTCCGCCGCAACGTCCGCTTCGCCATGTTCCTGTTGATCAGCGTCGAACTCGCCGGCCTGATCACCGAGATCGCCAAGGCCGCCGCAGACCGTCCCCGGCCCGCCACCGCGTTCGTCACCGCGCTGGGCACGTCCTTCCCCTCCGGCCACGCGCTGGGCGTGATGGTCGCGGTGCTGGCGCTGTTGACCGTCGCACTCCCGGTCGTCCGGCCGTCGCTGCGGGGCTGGCTGATCGCCGCGGGAGTGGTCGTCGTGATCGCGATCGGTGTCGGCCGCGTCGTGCTCAACGTGCACCACCCCTCCGACGTGATCGCCGGCTGGGCCCTGGGCTACGCGTACTTCGTCTTCTGCCTGCTCGCGGTGTCACCCACCCGGCCGATCACAGAGCCGGACGAAACACCGACAGCGCCCGGTACCGCACAGTGAAGCTGGCGTCGGTGACCTCTTCGCCGACCTCACCGTCGTGCGCGAGCACCGTCGGCCCGTCGACCGCGGTGAACTCGAACTCCGGCACCCGCATCTCGTGATACAGCGGGCTTCGCTCCAGTCGGCCGAACGTTATGTCGAGCAGGATGCGCAGCCTGCTGAACCGCCGACCCGTCTCCAGGATCCGCACGTCCATCAGCCCGTCGTCCATTCTGGTGCGGCGCGACGGCGCGAAGCCCGACGGAAGGTAGGTGCTGTTGCCGAGGAAGAACAGCGACGTCTGAAGCGTCTTGTTGTCGTAGCGGATTCGCACCGGCTCGCCGTGGCGCAGGGTGTGAAACATCGCGTACAGCCCGGCGAGCGGCTTACCGATCCGGTGCTCGAGCTTCTCGCGGGTCTGCACGAACGTCGGGTAGGCGCCGATGCTCGCGGTGTTCACCAACATCTGTTTTTCGTTGAGGCACACCAGGTCAACGCAACTGACGGTGCCCTCCCGGATGGCCTGCACCGTCTTGTCGACGGTGTCGCATCCGATGTCCTTGGCGAAGTGGTTGAACGTGCCACCCGGGAACACCGCCAGCGGGATACCGGCGTCCACCGCGGCCGCCGCCGCGCACGACACCGTCCCGTCGCCACCGCCGATTGCCAGCACCTCGGCCCGCTTGGCCGCCGACCGCAGCGCCTCGCCGATGTCGTCGTCATCGGACAGCTCGACGATCTCGGCTTGCGGCAACGCATTTCGTACCTCGTCGAGGATCCGCGCACCGGTGCCGCTGCCGGAGGCGGGGTTCACCACCAGCACCACACCGGCACCGTCGGGGCGCTGCGGGGTGTCCACCCACAACGGGTCGGCGGCCGGGATCCGCGTCGGCACCGCGGTCGGCACCACCCGCCCGCCCACCACCGCGACCGCCGCGCCGAGACCCAATCCGGCCAGCACATCACCGGGGTAGTGCGCACCGGTCGCGATCCGCGACATGCCGACCAGCCCCGCCAGCAGCGCCAGCCCGAGTCCGACCGCCGGGCTCTCGAGCCCGACGCCGACCGCGAACGCGGCCGCACTGGCCGAGTGTCCCGACGGCAGCGAGTTCGACGTCGGCATCCGGCGAGTCTGCCGAGCCAGCGGCACCAGCAGACGGTTCGGGCGCTGGCGCTTCCACACCCGCTTGGCGCCCTGGTTGGTGACCAGGCTGGTCACCGCGAGGCTCACCAGCCCCCGGTTGACGCCCCGCTTGACCGACGGATTGCCGACCGCCGCCAGCGCCGCGGCGATCGCGAACCACAGCTTCGAGTGATCGGCGGCCCTGGTCAGCGGCGGCATCACCGCGTCGAGCAGCGGGCTCGGGGACTCGGCGATCGCCTCGAACACCTCGCGGTCGAGCGTGCCGAGGCCCTCGCCGATCTGCCGGATACCGCGTCGCCGTCGTGTGGGCAGCAAGTCCATGTCCCTCAACGTAGCCAGACCTATTGACAAATAATCTTGTCAAGGGCGAGTATGGCGCCATGCTCGACGTCGAGGTGATCGCCGACCCCGCCGCGGCGGTGATCGCGCTGGACCCGATCCGCAACCGCCTGCTCGCCGAGCTGACCGAACCGGCCTCGGCGGCCACCCTCGCCTCGCGCATCGGCATCTCGCGGCAGAAGGTCAACTACCATCTGCGTGCCCTGCAGGAGCATCGCCTCGTCGCCGAGGCCGGCGAGCGCCAGTGGGGCGGACTGCGCGAGCGGCTGCTGCTGGCGACCGCCGCGTCGTACGTGGTGTCGCCGAGCGCGATGGGACCGGTCGCCACCGATCCCGGCCGCACCCACGACCGGCTGTCCGCCAGCTACCTGATCGCGCTGGCCGCCCGCGCGGTCCGCGAAGTCGGTGACCTGTGGGCGACGGCGCGCGCGAAGGACAAGCGACTGGCCACGTTGTCGATCGACACCACGATCCGGTTCCGCTCACCCGCCGAACGGGCGGCGTTCACGCGCGACCTCTCCGACGCGGTCACCGCACTGGCGGCCCGCTACCACGACGAAACCGATCCACAGGCCCGCGGCTACCGGCTGATGGTGGCCGCCTACCCGGCACCGCAGGAGGAGACGAAATGCCCGTGAACAAAGACGAATCCGGTCGCCGCTGGGTGTCGACGGACGTCCTCGTGCCCGGCACCCCGGAACAGGTGTGGCAGGCCATCGCCACCGGCGTCGGCATGAGTGCCTGGTTCACGCCCACCTCGGTCGAGGAACACGTCGGCGGCGCCGTGCGGTTCGACTTCGGCGACGAGAACTGCGGCGAGGCCGTACAAGCCGGCACGGTGACGGCGTGGGACCCGCCGCGCCGGTTCGCCTACGAGGAGTACGACTGGAGCGGTGACGCGCCACCGCTGGCCACCGAGGTGACTGTCACCAGCCGCTCCGGTGACCGGTGCGTGATCCGCATGGTGCACAGCCTGTTCACCGACCGCGACGACTGGGACGACGAGATGGAGAGCTTCGAGACCGGGTGGCCCGGGTTTTTCGAGGTGCTCAAGGTCTACCTCGCCGACTTTCCCGGGGAGCGTTCGGCGCTGGTGCACGCCGCCGCGGAGACCTCGGACAGCGAGCTGTCGGCGTGGCAGCGGGTCACCGCGGCGTTGGGGCTCGCCGGCGCCGACGTCGGTGAACGCCGCGAAACCCCCTCAGACGCACCACCGCTGGCCGGTGCGGTCAGCCACATCCACCAGGACGGCCGCGCGCGCCTGATCAGCGTGCGGATCGATCGACCCGCCGCCGGCGTGGCGCTCGTCGGTGCGTGCACGGTCGGGGAGCAGGCCTACACCACGGTCAGCATCTACCTCTACGGCGACGACGCCGAGCAGGTCGCGGCCGCCGAACAACCGAAGTGGTCCGCCTGGCTGCGTGGCGTACTCCAACCGGAGCCCATCGCCACTTAGCATGAGCCGGTGCGCCGGCTGCTGACGTTGATCTGTGCGGCGGTGCTGACGGTGGCCGTGTCCCCGGTCGCCGCAGCACAGATGACGCCGTGGTTCGCCCAGTCGGTGGGCCGCGCCACCCAAGTGATTTCTGTTGTCGGCGTTGGCGGTTCGAAGGCCAAGATGGACGTCTACCAGCGCACCGCCGCGGGTTGGCAGCCCGTCGCCGCCGGGATCCCGGCGCGGATCGGCGCCAACGGCATGGCGCCCCAGACCCACGACGGCCAGATGAAGACGCCGATGGGCGTGTTCTCGCTCGACTTCGCCTTCGGCACCGCGCCCAATCCCGGTGGCGGCCTGCAGTACGTCCAGGTCGGGCCCAACCACTGGTGGGACGGCGACATGAAAAGCCCGACCTACAACACCATGCAGGTCTGCGAGAAGTCGCAGTGCCCGTTCAACACCGACCCCGCCAGCGGCACCGAGAACCTGCAGATCCCGCAATACGTCCACGCCGTCGTGATGGGCGTCAACAAGGCGCGGGTGCCAGGCAACGGCGGCGCGTTCTTCCTGCACGCCACCGACGGCGGACCGACCGCGGGATGTGTGGCCATCGACGACAACACGCTCGTCGACATCATGCGCTGGCTACGCCCCGGCGCGGTGATCGCGATCGCGCAGTAGCGCTCAGATATCCCGTGGTCAGATATTTAAAGCGCGACCGGGTTTCACCTTGAAGTTGAGCGCCTCCAACGACATCGACGCGTCGTAGGTGCGGTCGTAACCCGTTTCGCAGATCCTCCAGCCGTCACTGGTCCGGCGGTACCGGTCGTGATAGAAACCGGCGCCGATCAACATGAAGTTGAAGTCGGCCGCGATCACCCGGTCCTGCAGGTACCAGGTGCCGGTCGCCTCGTCACCGTCGACAGTGATCTCCGGATGGGTGACGCGGTGTTCGGTGATGATCTCCGGGCCCAGCGAGTTGCGCATGAACGTGACCAACTCATCGCGGTCGGTGAAGTGGTGGTCCTCGCCGATCGACTCGCCGTACTTGCCGACCACGTCCTCGGTCAGCGTCGCCGCGAAGTCGTCCCAGTGCTTGGTGTCCAACGCACGCAGGTACCGGAACTTGACTTGCTGGATCTCTTCGATGTCACCCATGCCGACATTGCAACACAACCCCCTCGCAGCGCGTACAGTCCGCTCATGAAATTCATCGACGCCTACGTCAAATCTCCGTTCGCCGGGCTGGCGCCGTGGATTCTGATGGCGGTCGTCGCCGGTCCCGGCAGGTTCGAGGAATCCGCGGCGGCGGCGCTGGGTCTGGCGCTGCTGACGTTGTGGGTCGGCACCCGGCGCGGCGTTCCCGTGCACGCCCTCGAAGCGCTGTCGGTCGGCTACTTCGGCGTGCTGGCGGTGATCGGCCTGCTCGCGCCCGCCGGGGTGATCGACTGGCTCGACCTGTGGGCCGGCGAACTCAGCAACATCGTGCTCGCCGCATTCGCCGTCGGCACGCTGATCGTGCGCCGCCCCTTCACCATGGCGTATGCGAAGGACACCACGCCACCCGAGCACTGGGACACCGACCAGTTCCGGCGGATCAACTTCGCGATCACCGGCGCCTGGGCCTTCGCGTTCGTGGTGTCGGCGATCTCGGGCGGCATCGGCGACGCCGTGTTGCACGACAACGACAACTTCTGGACCGCGTGGATCATCCCGATCGGCGCGCTCGTCTTCGCCACGGCGTTCACCGAGTTCTATCCCGAGTACGCGACCGGGGAGACGACGTCGTGGGCGGGCGCGGTCGACTGGCTGCCGCCGTTCGTCGTGATCACCGGCATCGTCGGCTGGGTGTCGGACGAGGTGTCCGACACCGTCGGGATCACGCTGATCGTGATCGGCGTGCTCGCGTCGATCGCCGTGCGTCGGCTGCTGCCCGAGACGGCGAAAGTCACCGAGCCGCAGTGAGATTGCGCGTCGCCGGGCCTTCGAGCAGGGTGCCGTCCGGCGCGAAACGGGACCCGTGCAGCGGGCACTCCCACGATTCGTCGGCGTCGTTCCAGTTGACGATGCCGCCCAGATGCGGGCACACCGGCGACACCCGGTACTCGCAACCGTCCACCACGCTGCGGGCTTCCAGATCCCACGGCGGACCGCTGACCACGCCGCCCTCCTCCGGGGTCCGGTTGGCGATCCGCGTGACCGGGGTGATCCAGCCCCGCGCCAGGTAGAAACCGACCTGGGCGTTGGTCTGCAGCGCCTTCGGAATGCCGGACAGCTCGTGCGGGCTCCAGCTGTCGAACGCCTCGGCCCAGTCCATCCGTCCGCCCAGGATGCGGCTCGCCAGCGCCAGCGCCGCCGCGGTCCCGTTCGTCATGCCCCACTTGTCGAAACCCGTTGCGACGAAGATCTTCTCGTTACCGGGCAGGATCGGTCCGACGTAGGGCAGCTCGTCGATCGGTGAATAGTCCTGTGCCGACCAGTAATGCGTCTGCATCGCGCCGGGAAAGTGCAGCTTCGTCCACTGGTCGAGCTCCTGCACCGACGAGGCCGGGCTCTTCTCGTGGCCGACGGGATGGCCCGCGCCGCCGGCGATGAGCCGGTCACCGTCGGGGGTCGGCGCGTACCGCAGCGACCGGGTGGGCGAGTCGGCGGAGATGTACATGCCGCGGGTGATGTTTCCGGGCACCTTGTAGGCCATGCAGTAGGAGCGTTGCGGTTTGAGGCGGGCGAAAAAGCCGCCGCGGTCCAGGATCGGGATCCCCGTCGCGAGCACGCACTGCTTGGCGTGCACGTCGAACTCGCCCCCGGTCAAGGTGCGTACGCCCAGCGTCAAACCGTCGCCATCGGTCGAAACCTTCTGCACCCGAACGCCTTGCGCCAGCCGCCCGCCGCGCTCGTCGAGTTCGACGACCAGGCTGTCGAGCAACGGCATCGGATCGAACTGCGCCTGCTCGCCCAACTTGACCGCACCGTGGAACGGGAACGGCACATCGGCGTCGTCGACCCACTCGACGTCCAGTCCGGCGGCCTCGCATGCCTGCAACTCCTCGCGCACCATGCCCACGCCCTGCTCGGACTGCGCGTAGGTGTAGGCGTCCTCGCGTTGCACCGACAACCCGTGCGCCTCGCAGTGCTGCACGAGCCACTGCTGGCCCTCGCGGTTGCCCTCGACGTACTGGCCGGCCGTCTTGGCGCCGTGTTTGGACACGATCTTGGACAGCTTGGTGCTCTGCAGCAGGCTGATCTTGGCGGTCGTGTTGCCGGTTGCGCCCGCGCCCACCCGGAACGCCTCGAGCACCAGCACGTCCTTGCCGGCGCGCGCCAGGAGCACCGCGGTGATCAGCCCCGTGATGCCCGCGCCCACCACCACGACGTCGGCGGATCGGTCGGATTCGGCCAGCGGATCGGCCGGTGCCGGTTGTTCGACGCGGTTTGCCAGCCACAGAGAAGTCATGGCATTGCAGGTACCCGTTTGACCAGGCCCAAAACCGTGGTCGCCGAACGTGGTTCGTCACCGGAGTGTCGGAGGGATCAGACGACGCCGGAGGGCTATCGTGTGGTCCGTTATGAGCGACCCCCTGGGGTTGTCGATCGGGACGACGAATCTGGTCGCGGTACGCGTCGGCAATCAACCCGTGATGCGTCGTTCGGTGCACATCTTGCCGGACGGCGAGACCATCACCGGCTTCGTCGAGCGGATCGGCGACCCGGTGCCGCTGGTCGCCGCCGACGGTTCGGCATATCCGGCCGAACAACTGCTGGTCGAGGCGCTGGCCGCGCTGGTCGACGCGCCCGCCGCCGATGCGACGGTGGCCGTGCCCGCGCACTGGGGTGCCGCCGCGACGCGCGCCCTGCGCACCGCGCTGCGGGCGCATCCGGTACTGGCGTCCGCGCGGTTGGTGCCGGATGCGGTGGCGTCGCTGACCGCGCTGCGCATTGGAACGGGCCTGCCGACGCAGGGTGTGGTGGCGCTGCTCGATTTCGGCGGCGGCGGCACGAGCATCACGCTCGCCGACGCCGGGGCGGCGTTCGAGGCGATCGACGAGACCACCCGCCACACGGACTTTTCCGGCGATGCGATCGACCAGGCGCTGCTGGGCCGCGTCCTCGACGGTCTGCCCGGCGACGTCGACCCGGCCGGGACCGCCGCGGTGGGGTCGCTGACGCGGCTGCGCGAGGACTGCCGCGCCGCCAAGGAGCGCCTGTCGGCATCGCCCGCGACGAACGTGGTGGCCGAACTACCCGGCCGCCGTGCCGAGATCCAGTTGACCCGCGCCGGCTTGGACGAATTGCTCGCCGCGCCTCTCGAGGGGGTGCTCAGCGCGCTGGATATGACGTTGCAGCGCAACGGAATCGGCTACCCGGATCTCGCGGCCGTGGTGGCCGTCGGTGGCGGCGCGAGCATCCCGGCGGTCGGTGCGCGGCTCGGGGTGCACACGGGCGTGCCGGTGATCACGACGCCGCAACCGGGCCTCGACGCCGCAGCCGGTGCGGTTGCCTTGGGTGCGACGGCGTCGGCCGCCGAAGCCGAAACGGGCATCGCGCCGGTGGCCCAGGTCTCGGCGGAGGCGCCCGGTTCAGCGACGTTTCGCGCCCTGGCGTGGTCGCAGGACGACGGACCCGCCGACGAGCCCGTGCCCTACACCGGCCCCGAGCCCTACGCACCCGTCTATGACACCGGCTCGCTGCGCCCGCCGGTGCAGTACGTGCCCGCGACCGGCCCGATCGACCAACCCCGCGCGTGGCAGCGCCTGCCCGGGCTGGTGTTCGGCGCGGCGGCGGCGATCGCGCTGGTCGCGGTCGGCGGTGTGGCGATCGCCCTGACCAGCGCGACAGGCAGCACCGGCGTCAGCGAGGTGCCGCGCACGACCGCGTCGCCGCCGGCCCCGGTCCCCGTGTCGGCCGAGCCGCCGCCACCGGCGCAGCCACCGCCGCCCGTGGAGACCGTCACCGTCACCAGCGCGCCGCCGCCTCCGCCGCCGGTGACCGAGACGACGTGGACGACGACCGTACCCACCACGACCACCACACCACCGACGACCACCACGACGACGACAACGACAACGACGACAACGACAACGACGACAACGACAACGACAACGACGTCGCCGACCACCACGACCACCACCACGACGACGACTCCGGCGACGACGCCGATGACCACGACGTATCTGACCGTCCCGTTCGTACCGGTGCCGATACCGATCCCGGTACCGGCGCCCGCGCCTTAGATCCGCTGCACTCCCGACCGCGTCGCCAGGCTCTCGGCGACGTGGCGCGGATGATGGCATGCCGCCGCGTGACCGGCCGTGTGCTCGACGAGGAGCGGGTCGTCGGAGGTGCACACCTCGGTCGCCCACGGGCACCGGGTGTGAAAGCGGCAGCCGAGCGGCGGGTCGATCGGGCTGGGCACATCACCGTCGAGCACGAGTCGCTCGCGCGCGGCGTTGCGGCGGGGGTCCGGGATCGGGATCGCCGACAGCAGTGCGGTCGAGTAGGGGTGGATCGGCTGTGCGAACAGGTCGTCGGCACCGGACTCCTCGACGATGCGCCCGAGGTACATCACCGCGACCCGGTCCGAAACATGCCGCACCACACCGAGATCGTGCGCGACAAACAAAAACGACAACGCGTACTCGTCCTGCACATCCTTGAGCAGGTTGATGATCTGGGCCTGCACCGAGACGTCGAGCGCGGACACGGGTTCGTCGAGGACGATGAACTTCGGCCGCAGCGCCAGCGCCCTGGCGATGCCGATGCGCTGACGCTGGCCGCCGGAGAACTCGTGCGGGAACCGGTTGTAGTGCTCGGCGTTCAGGCCGACCCGGTCGAGGAGGTCCTGTACGCGCCGCATCAACTCGGCGCCGTCGGCGATGCCGTGCAGCTTCATCGGGTCACCGATGATCTGGCCCACCCGCTTGCGCGGGTTCAGCGATGCGAACGGATCCTGGAACACCATCTGCATCTGTCTGCGCAGCGGGCGCAGCTCGCGCGTCGACCGCCCGACGAGTTCGTCGCCCTGGAACTTCACCGAACCCGAGGTGGGTGTGGTGAGTTGCAGCAGCGCCCGGCACAGCGTCGACTTGCCGCAGCCGGATTCGCCGACCAGGCCGAGGGTTTCGCCCTCGTGGAGGGTGAAGCTGACGCCGTCGACGGCGCGTACCCGCGCGACCTCGCGGTCGACCACCACCCCGGACTTGATCGGGAAATGCTTGACGAGGTCGGTGACCTCCAGCAGCGGATCGCCCTTGGTCACGACGTCACCGGTTCCCTGAGTTGTTGCTTGTGGTCCTGATCGAGCCAGCACCTGTCCAGATGCGTTGCACCGGGACGGATCTCGAGTGTGGGTAGCTGCGCGCACCTGTCGAACACGTACGGGCAGCGCGGGCTGAAGCGGCACCCCTGCGGCGGCGCCAGCAGCGACGGAGGCTGACCGGAGATCTGCGGCAACCGGCCGCCACGCGGCTGATCGAGCCGGGTCAGCGAGCCCAGCAGCCCCGAGGTGTAGGGGTGCTGCGGCCGGTAGAAAATGTCGTCGAGCGTGCCGTCCTCGACGACCTGCCCGGCGTACATGACCAGCACCCGGTCCGCGAGTTCGGCGACCACGCCGAGGTCGTGGGTGATCATGATGACGGCCAGGTCGCGCTCACGGTTGAGCCGGTCGAGCAGCCCCAGGATCTGCGCCTGCACGGTGACATCGAGTGCAGTGGTCGGTTCGTCGGCAATCAGCAGCGCCGGTTCCAGGGCCAGCGCCATGGCGATCATCACCCGCTGGCGCATACCGCCGGAGAACTGATGCGGGTAATCGCGAATCCTGCTCTCGGGGCGGGCGATTCCCACCGACCGCAGCAGCTCGACGGTTTGGGCGCGGGCCTCGGCCCTCGAGACGTCGCGGTGGGCGCGGATCATCTCCACGATCTGGTCACCCACCCGGTAGACGGGGTTCAGCGACGACATCGGGTCCTGGAAGACCATCGCGATCTGCTCACCGCGCACGGCACGCAGCCCGTCGTCGTCCATGTCGACGAGCTCACGTCCCCCGTACGTCACGGAGCCGGTGATGGTGGCGTTGGGCGCTCGGGTCAATCCGGTGATCGTCTGGGCGGTCACGCTTTTGCCCGATCCGGACTCGCCGACGATGGCCAGCACCTCGCCTGCGCGCACGTCGAATGACACACCGTCGACCGCCTGCACCGTGCCGTCGTCGGTGCGGAACCCGACCCGCAGATCCGCGACCTGCAGCAGCGCGCTCACGCGGCCGCCGCCTGACCCAGCCGGATCCGTGGGTCGAGCACCGCGTAGACGATGTCGACGACGGTGTTGAGCAGCACGATGAAGAACGCGCCGAACATCGTCACTCCCATCAGTGGCGGTAGATCGAGGGACCGGATCGCCTCGCCGGCGTACAGCCCGACGCCGTTGAGGTTGTACACCGTCTCGGTGAGGATGGCCCCGCCGCCGACGACCATGCCGAAGTCCAGGCCGAACAGCGTGATGACCGGGATCATCGAGTTGCGCAGCACGTGCCGCATCCGGACCTGACGTTCGCTGATGCCCTTGGCCCGCGCGGTGCGCACGAAATCCTCGTTCATGGTGTCGAGCATGTTGGAGCGCAGCACGCGACTGTAGAACCCGATGAAGAGCACGGCCAGCGTGAACCACGGCAGCACAAGGTGATACGCCCACTCCAGCGGATCCGTGCTCAACGGCACGTAGCTGCCCGTCGGGAACAGCTGCACCTTGTAGGTGAGGAAGTACAGCAGGATCGCCGCAAGCCAGAACACCGGCACCGACACCCCGACCAACGACAGGATGGTGAGCGCGCGGTCGGTGAACCGGCCGGCGTGCACCGCCGACAGATAGCCGAACAGCATGGCCAGCGCCATCCACAGCACGCCGGCGCCGATGCACAGCGAGAACGTCGCGGGCAGTCCGTCCCAGATCTGCTCGAGGACGTTGCGGTCCTTGGCATACGACATGAGCTGACCGGTGAAGATCTGCCGCATCATCGTCAGGTACTGCACGGCGATGGGCTGATCCAGCCCGAGATCGGCGCTCACCCGGGCGATCAGCGCGGGATCGGCGTTCTTGCCTGCGATGCGCGCCGCCGGGTCGGAGTTCGGGATCACGTTGAAGATGAGGAACACGATCACCGAGATCGCGAACAGCACCGCAACCATCCCGACCAGCCGCCGGGCGATGAACCGCGCCATCAGTGCTCCAACCGGATCTTGGCGCGCGGGTCCAGCGCATCACGCAGGCCATCACCGAACACGTTCAGCGACAACACCGTCGCGATGATCATCAGCCCGGGAACCACAGTGAGATGCGGTGCGGTGTAGATCATGTCGTAGCCGTCGGCGATCATCGTGCCCCACGACGCATTGGGTGGCCGCACACCGGCCCCCAAAAACGACAGCGCCGACTCCAACAGCATGTCGTTGGCGATGTTGAGCGTGAAAAACACGATGATGGTGGAGATCACGTTCGGCAACAACTCCGAGAACATGATCCGCAGCGGGCTCATGCCCTGTGCCACAGCGGCTTCGACAAACTCCTTCTCCCGCAGCGCGAGGATCTCGCCGCGGATCGGCCTGGCCATGTAGGGCACGTAGACCACACCGATGATCAGGATCGGTATCCAGATCGAGTCACCCGCGATCGAGATGAACCCGAGTTCGAGGCCGCCCACCGCCAGTGCGGTGCCCAGCGCGATCCCGAGCAGCAGCACGGGAAACGCCCAGATGACGTCCAAGATCCGGGTGAGCACCGCGTCGAGCCAGCCGCGGTAGAAGCCCGCCAGCAGTCCGACGACCACACCGACCAGCGTGGTGAACGCGGCCGCGGCCAGGCCCACATATATCGAGGTGCGGCCGCCGTACATCAACCGCACCATCACATCGCGGCCGTTCTGGTCGGCGCCGAGCAGGAACTGGCCCCGCAGGCCCGGTCCGATCGGTGTGCCGTCGGCCCCGACGACGTCGGTGTCGACGCCGTTGATCGAGACCGAATCGGTGATGTGGTTGTCGTTGGGACCGGTGTGCGCCACATGGTCGGCCCACAGCGGCGCCGCCAGGCAGAACAGCACGATCAGGATGAACAGCGCACCGAAGCCCAGCGCAACCGTGTTGCGCCGCAGCCGAAGCCACGCCAGATACCAAGGGCTGCGACCGCGGATGGCGGCCACGGGCACTCCGGTGGGCAGTGGTGGTTGATCCGAGACCGCCGTTTCGCTGATGGGGGTGACCACGCGCGCCTACTTGAGCGCGAACGAGGTGTAGTCCTGATGGAACAGCAGGTGGTGGTAGGACTTGTCGAAGTCCATGCGTTCCGACAGGAACGTGGTGTACTGCTCGTTGCCGTACGGTGCCCAGACCGCCTGCTCCATGTAGGCCCGATCCAGCGCGGCGTACTGATCTTCGACGCCGTCGTCCGTGATCTGCTTGGTCAGCAGCTCGTCCTGCTTGGCGTTGTTGGCACCGATGTTCGCCCGGGAGAGGTTGTTGCCGTTGGTGGGCAGGATGCTGTCGCCGTGCAGCAGCGGCCGGAAGAAGTCGTCCGGGTGCGGAAAGTCCTGGAACCAGTCGGCGAACCCGGTGTCGACGTCGGGTGTCGACTGGTTGCCGATCGTCGTCCAGTACACGTCACCGGCAATGACTTTCAGCGTCGCGTTGAACCCGAGCTGGGTGAGCAGGTCGTGGTAGTACTCGCCGATCCGCTTGCGGTCGGGCTCGTCGTCGGTCCACACCGTGATGTCACGGTCGGCCGGATTGGCCTCGGCGATCAGCTGTTTGGCCTTGTTCATGTCGGGGCCGGGGTAGAGCTTGTACTCCTGGTAGCCGGGCATGCCGGGCGGCAGGATCTGCTGGCTCGGGTGCAGACGGCCGCCGAAGATGCGGTTGAGCGCCTCGGGGTCGACGGCGTAGTTGATGGCCTGGCGGACCCGCAGGTCGTTGAACGGCGCCCGTTCGGTGTTCATGAAGAAGTAATAGGTGTTGATCGTGTCCTCGAACCGGAACCGGTCGGCGTAGCGGGATTTCACCTCCTGCAGGCGATCCGAGGCCGGCGGGTCGACCATGAAGTCGACGCGGTTCTGCTGGATGTCGGTGACCTGCGCGCTGTTGTTCTTGTTCTCGGTGATCGTGATGGAGTCGACGTTCGCGTCGGCCACCTCGGTGGCGCCGGCGTCCTTGACCGTGGAGAAGTTGGGGTTGCGCTCCATCGTCATGGTCCGGGGCGCGTCGACCTTGCTGATCATGAAGGGGCCGCTGGACGGCGGTGGGGTGTTCGTGGCGTCCTTGTCGAGCGGGGTGCTCGGCGGCACCGGGGCGGCGAACATCAGCGCGAGGATGTTCTCGAAGGTGCCGTTGGGCGCGGTCAGCTTGATGGTGATGTCGCCGGTGTTGTCATCGGTGGTGATGCCGCTGATCGTCTGCGCCTTGCCCTCGGCGTAGTCGGTGGCGCCGACGATGACGTCGTAGAACACCGAGCCGCCGGAGTCGGCCTTGAACAACCGCTGGATCGCGTACGTGAAATCCGATGCCTTGATGGGGGTTCCGTCGGAGTACTTCATGTTGGACCGGAGCTTGAGCTTGTACGTGGTGCCGTCGGGGGAGATCTCGGGCATGGCCTCGGCCAGGCCGGGCACCACCTCGGTGCCCTCTTCACCCTTGGCGTGCTTGTAGGTCAGCAGCGGGGTGTAGACGTTCCACAGCACCTCCCACCCCTCGACGGTGTAGGACAGCTGCGGGTCGATGTAGTCCGGAAACGACGTCATCGCGACCTCGATGTCACCGCCGCCCGACCCGCTCGTGCTGTCGTCGCTGCCACATGCCGTCGCCAGCAGCGCGATCGCACATGCGATGGCCGCCGCCTTACGGACTCGTCTCATCTGGTTCCCTTCCGATGCTTTTCCGGACTGCATGGCATCTTGGGCGCAAAATGACGCCCGCGCATCCTGAACTTCACAGAAACTTTCCGGCGATTCAATTAGTTGAGCCGTCAATATTCCGGTCCGGCAACATGATCAGGCACCAGTGCGGACGACCGGTCAGCAAATGGCCGCACAGCCTGTAGTTGTCGGTTCCGGTTCCCAAGCAACTACCGATCAGGGTTGCGGCGGGTACGCTTCGGCAATCGCGACATCGTGTGATCGGGAGGGCATGTGAAACGCGTAATTCTCGGCCTCGCCGTCGGAACCCTCATTGCCGGAGCCGGCCCGGCGACCGCCTACGCCACGCCCGCCGAGGGCGACATCGAGCGCACCGACATCGCCAAGGGCACCACCGACGTGCCGATCGCGATCGTCGCGGTCGGACAACCGACCACGCTGTACGTGCAGAACCTCGCGCTCGGGCCGGCGTCGAGCAGCGGCTGGCACAGCCATCCGGGGCCGGAGTACTCGGTGATCAACGAGGGCACACTGCATCTGCAGACCGCGAACGGCTGTGCGCCAGCGGCATTCGGCGCCGGGCAGGCGATCTTCATCCCGGCCGGCGTCCCGCACGTGGTGTCGAACACGGGTGCCGAACATGCGGCGGCGACGGTCACCTACACCGTTCCCGCAGACCGCGCGGTGCGCGACGACGCGCCCGCGGCCTGTCCTTAGCGGCCGTACGAATAGTCCGGTTCGTGGAACCGGTTGATGATCGGGATGCGCTCGATGATCCGGTCGCGCAGCCGCGGCTGCGGGGCTGGCGGCACGTACGCCGGGGCGGGCGGCGGGACGTAAGCGGGCGCCGGCGGTGGGACGTATGCCGGTGCGGGCGCGGTGTATTCGGGTGCCGGTGGCGGCACGTAGGCGGGCGGCTCGTACGCCGGCGGCTCATAGACCGGCGCGGCCGGCGGTGGCGGGGCGGCGACCGCGATGGTCTGTGCGACGACGGGCCGGGCCTCGGCGGGCGTGAGGGTCTTCTTCACCGGAGCGGGCGCCGGGGCCGGGGCTTCGGCGACCGCGACAGGTTCTTCGTCTGCGGCGGCGTGCACGTCGGTGCCCCGGTCACCGGACAGGCTCAGCCCGACCGCGGCCGAGACGGACGCCACGAATGCGACGACCGCGGCCGCGAGCACCGCGGCCAGCGTGCCGACCCGCGACCGCCGGCGGGTGCCCGCGGCGTCGAGCGTGGTGACCGCACGGGCCGACGCCAGCGCGGCGCCGCGGGCGAGCGCGAGATCGGCCTCGGCCGCGGAGAACACCGGCGACTCGGTGACGTCGTCGAGCGTCGTGCAGACCAGTTCGACATCGGCGGCCGAACCGACGACGAAGATCGCCTGCGGGTGCCACTCGTTGAGCTCGAGCATCGCGATCACGCTGCTCGGCAGTTCGATCGCGTCGGCGCCGTCCAGCGGCCGCCCGATCCGGTCCACGGACACACCCTCGGCAGTGACCATCGCGATCACCGCGGCGTCGGGCTCGACGATGCAGACCGCGACGTCGTCGTAATCGGCGATGTCGGCGATGCCGGCGGCCAGCACGTCGCCCGCCTCGAGTTCGGAGACCGCGATCGCGTTGCCGTAGCCGCGCGCCTGCAGCGCCGCGAGCACCGCCGACGCCACCTCTTCGGCCTCGTTGGTCCAGGTCACGCCGATGGAGTGGACCGCGGTGCCCGCTGCGTCGGCGAGCACCACGTTGAGCAGTTCGTCGGGGTCGACGTCGGCGTCGAAGTCGAACTTGCCGCGGTCGACGATGGCGCCCTCGCCGGTCGTGCCCTCGACGAGCACCCACCGAACAGTGCGCGACGTCATGGACAGGCCGAGCACGAGGTCCATAGGTGCGCCCCCGATCTAACGACTGGATTCAGGTCCCGAGGTTACCCCTCCCGCCCCGGGCAGTATTCATCCAGTTCGCTGGGCCGCCGCGCCGGCAAACCCGCTGCGGAGCAATTTCTCCATATCCGTCAAAACGTCCCCTTGGACGCCCACCGGTTTGCGACCATGGCGAAGGGGATTGGATGACTGGCCTGTGGGGGATCAGGTGGAGCACCAGCTGAAGGTTCGACCAGGTACGGCGGTTGACGCTCGGCGGACGCCACGCACCGCCGCGCTGCGGTTCGGGGTGAGTACGCACGGCGGGTTCACGGCGGCGCGGGAGTGGCAGGCCGTCGCCGACGCCGTGGGTCGGCGCGCTGAGATGGTGTTGGCCTTCGAGGACTTCTTTGCGCCGCCGCCCGTCGCCGCGATGGCGGTCGCCGCCTACTGCGGGGCGGACCCGGTCGTGTCGTGGGAACCGTGGTGCTGGACCGACGACCGGTCGCCCGCAGTGATGCAGTCGCTTCAGTCGGGCGCTCTCGACGAGTACGTGCACCGGTGGGCCGACGAGATCGGCGAGTGGGGCCGCCACACCTTCATCCGGTTCGCGCACGAGTTCAACGGTGACTGGTATCCGTGGACGCCGGCGTGCGGCACCTCGCCCTCGGCGTACACGGCTGCGTGGCGGCACGTGCACGACATCTTCACGGCGCGTGGGGTCGCCAATGTCGAGTGGGTGTGGGCCCCGACCGTCGGCGGGCTCGGGTCACTGGCGCAGTGGTATCCCGGCGATGACTACGTCGACGTACTCGGCATCGACGGTTACAACTGGGGCACACGGTTGACGTCGACACGGTGGATCGAGCCCGATGAGCTGTTCGGTGCCGCGCTCAGCGAGCTGCGTACCGTCGGCACCGGCAAACCGATCCTGGTGACCGAGGTCGGGTGCGCGGAAAGCGGTGGCAGCAAGGCAGATTGGGTTCACCGGTTCGTCGAGTATCTCGACGCTCAGCCCGATGTGATGGGGTTCGTCTGGTTCGAGCACGCCAAGGAAACGGACTGGCGGATCATCAGCAGCCCGGAATCGGCGCGCGCGATGGCGGATGTGCTAGGGCTGCTGTAACAGAACGATTCAGGCGGCGTCGTTCGCGCTCGCCGAACCGCCCGAGTCCGACGGCTTCTTGCCGAGCCCGCCCAGCACGCCGCTGACCGCCCCGGTCAGTCCGCCCACGGCGCCGGCCACCCCACCGGTGACGCCGCCGACCGTTCCGGTGACGCCGCTCGTCACCCCGCCGACCGTGCCCGTGACGCCGCCGGTCACACCGCCGACGGTGTTGGTGACGCCGCCGAGCACGCTGCCCGCCGGGCTCGTCGGCTTGCCCGGCGCCGCCGACGGTCCGGCCGCCCTCGGCCCGGTCGGTTTGACCTCGGCGGGTTCCTCCTCGGCCTCGGTGGCCCTCGTCGTACGGCCTTCTTCGATCAGAACCGGGGCGGCGGTACCGGACGGACTCGACGTCGCGGCGACGGTGGTGCTGGTCGCGGTGGCCGAGGGCAGCGCGGCGGCCGCGACCGGGGGCGCCTCGCGCGCGGCCGGCGCGGCAAGCGGATTGAGGCCGCCGACCATCGCGTTGATCACGTCGCTGATACCGCCGAGGTTCAGTCCGCCGCCGCCGAGAATCGTTGAAAGCAGCTTGAAGACACCGGTGATCGCGTTCGGTGTGCCCGGCGTCGGGTTACCGCTGAAGAACTCCTTCTGGATGCCCTGCACCATCAGGTTGAAGATGTCGGCGGGCACCTTGCCCCAGTCGACGTCCGGAAACGACATGAACGCCGTAGGATCGCCCGCCTGGTCCAGCGTCCGGATGTAGGTGCCGTCGGGCATCCGTTGGACGTCGGTGTAGCCGAGGTTGACGAGGCTGGTCAACGCGGGCGCGAGCGCGTTTGCCAACGCGCCCAACGGGTTCGGGAACGCGCCGAGCGTCATCAGGTTCGTCAGGTCGGTCAGCAGGTACAGCGGCTCCAGGAGCGGCAGGCTGTTCGCGGGCAGGGTCAGGTAGAGGTTGAGTGCCAGCGGATCGGCGCCGAGGCTGCCGAGGATCTGTTTGAGCTGCGCCTCCAACTGCGGCGTCAGGTTCGACAGGTCGACGCCGCGCAGGATGTAGGTCGGTAGCAGGAAACCCATCAGGTTGTTGGCGATCGAGAACGGATTGGGCCAGGCCGCGAAGTCCGAGAACAGGTCGTACTGCACCGTCGCGTCGACCTTGACGGGGATCAGGTTCGCGCCGCCGAGGGCGAGTCCGGTGTTGAGGATCGGGATGCCGCCGCTGTGGGTGACCTCGGTGTCGGGCGTGACGGTGTCGATGCCGAACAACCGGGCGAACGGGTAGGCCCGCGCGAACAGTCCGCCGTTGGCGCGGCCCGGGTTGCGCAATAACAACATCGGCAGAATCGTCAGGCTACCCAGCAGCGGGTCGTCGGCGGCGGTCGGCGACTTCTCGCCTCCCGGTTGGTATTTGAGGTCCTCGACGATCTGCGGATAGGCCGCGCCCGCCGCGAACGCGCCCATGCCGAAGCCGATCACGATCGGCACGCGGAGGTCGACGACGTCGAGGCTCTCGGGGATGGTCTGCACCACCGAGTCGAGCAGGTCGACCAGCCCGCCGAGGTCGACGATGCCGCCGAGATCGAGCAGGCCCTTCGGGCCGAGGATGCCGCCGAGATCGAGCAGCGGGTTCTCACCCTCCAGCAGCCGCAGCCGGTCGAGGACCGTGGTGAGCAGGCCGTTGACGCCGATCGGCAGGTACTCGGTGTTGTTCACTTCGGCGGCAACCGAATTCGGCAGCCCGGGGACCCAGCCGAGGTCGAATCCGAGAAGTTTGAGCAGGGTGAACGGGGGGCCCGCGGTGATCAGGTTGAGCCCCGGTACATCCAGATCCGACAGGTTCAGCGGATCACTGAGGTCGATGCCGAGCAGGCTCAGCAGCTTGCTGACGGTGGTGATGCCCGCGCCGTCGGTGATACCGAGCGTCTGCAGCACGGGCAGCAGCAACCCGTCGGCAAGATCGAGTCCGAGCATCTCGGTCAGGATCGGCAGCAGGTTGACCTGCGCGGTGTCCAGGACGCCGAGCAACAGGTTGGGCGGCAGGTTCTTCAACAGGCTCTCGGGGTCCATGCCGGCGGCCCGCGCCAACGCCATCAGGTTGATGTTGTTGGTGATGGCCTCGAGGATGGCCGCGGCGATGCTCTGCGACAGGTCGTATCCGGCGCTGCCGAGTCCACCGGTCAGATCGGGAATCTTGTCGGGCTCCGGGAACACCTTCACAGCTGCCGTGAGTTCGACCTCCGGGTTGAGCATCTCCTCGGTCGGCAGCGGCACGAGTCCCGCGGTCAGCGCGGCGGCCGTGATGGTCGCCGCGCCCACGACGGCCGCTTTCCGGGTGCGCCGGATGCGCTGGTGCAGCCTGCGATGATGTCCGCTCGCCATGTCAGCCGCCCTTCCGGAGCCTCCGCGCACGTTCTTGGACCGTAACAGACGGTATGGCCGGCGAGCAAAATTTTCTTCCGAAGCGATTGACGGCACAGGCAAACCAATTTATTACGCTAACGAAAGGTGTTACGCCATTATCAGTGCAGTACAACCGCTTGATTTCGCGTCAGGGCGGCCGAATCAAGGCAACTCGAGAGCGCAAGCTGCGACGCCGTCGATTACTATTACAGCAAAGATCGTGATGTGGGACGCGTTGCCCAGAACTGGGACATACCGCCCGGACGTCGGATAACGTCGCCGTCGACATTTGCTGCACAACCGGCCTTGTCACGGTCGGAAGGTGACCCCGCCGTCCACGCTGATCGTCTGCGCGGTGATGAAACTGCCGTCGTCGGACAGCAGCAGCGTGGCCAGCGCAGCCACGTCGTCGGGCCTGCCGAACCGGGACTTGATCATCTGCCTGGCGCGGGTCTGCTCGACGACGCCGTCCGGCATCGGCATCTCGTCGAATTTGTAATGCCAGATCAACCCGGGAGCGATCGCATTGCAGCGGATCCCCTTCGGGCCGTACCGGCGGGCGATGTGCCGCATCAGCGCCAGTTCGGCGGCCTTGCTCATCGCGTAGGAGACGCGGGTGCCTGCCCCGTTGTAGGCGTCGATGGACGCGGTGAAGACGATCGAGCCGCCGCCGGTGTCGACCATCGCGGGAATGGCGTGCTTCGCGCAGATGACGAAGCCGCGGGTGTTGACCCGCATCACCTCGTCGAAGGCGTCGAGGGGGAGCTCGACGACGCCGCCAGGTAGATAAGCGTCGGCGGCGTTGGTGAAGTTGAGGTGCATGCCGTCGAGCCGGCCGAACGCGCCGACGGTTGTTTCGACCGCGGCGATCACCGACTGCTCGTCGGCGCCGTCAAGCGGGACTGCGCGCACGGTGCCGCCGAGTTCCGCGGCGACCCGTTCGGCCAGGTCAGCATCGATATCGCCGATCACGAGCGAGGCGCCCTCGTCGGCGAACCGGCGCGCCAGACCGTTGCCGATACCGCCGAGCCCGGCGAGCAGGATGACCTTGTCAGCGAGCAGTCCCGTCACGGCAGAGATGATTCCGGCCCGTTGGGCGATCGCCCAGCGAATTCGGCAGAATTGCGGCAAATGTAACGATTTGATATACGATCCGTTTTCGTGGGACGGCATTCCTTAGCCAAGAAGCGACGCACGTCGCCGATGGGCGTGGCTGCAGTCATCGCGCCGGCCGCCGTTTTTTTCGCGGTCGGCGGGGACGTTCATCTGACTGCACGGCCTGCGCCCGAGAGCGAGCCGGTGATCGTCGAGGACACCACGCCCTGCTGCATGGAGATCGTGGCGGCAGCGGCGTCGACAGCGGGACCGTCGATCGGTCAGGCCAGCCTGGCCGCGGCGCCCGACCGCATGGTCGCCGCGTCGCGGTACCGCACGGTCGACCGGTCGCTCCCGGTCGGCATGGCCCCGGAGAACGGGCTGCAGGTCAAGACCATCCTGGCCTCACGCGCGATCAGCGAGGCGTTTCCGGAGATCAGCAGTATCGGCGGCGTGCGAGCCGACGCGTTGCGCTGGCACCCCAACGGGTTGGCCCTCGACGTGATGATCCCCAACCCGAGTAGCTCCGCGGGAATCGCGCTGGGCAACGAGATCGTCTCGTACGCCCTGCGGAACGCCAAGCGGTTCGGGTTGCAGGACGCGATCTGGCGCGGCGTCTATTACACGCCGGGTGGTGCGCAGCGCGGCGGCTACGGCCATTACGACCACGTGCACATCACCACGACCGGCGGGGGCTATCCGACCGGGAACGAGATCTACTTCCGCTGAGCAACCAAACAGCCCCGACACCTGAGGTGCCGGGGCTGCTTGATGCTTCGGCTCAGGCCGCCGCGTCGCCGGACGCGTTCGAGTCGTTGCCGCCGTTGTCGTCGGCGCCTTGCTCGCCGCCGTCCTGGCCCGCGGGATTCGCGGGCGCGGTCGGGTTGGTGTCGGCAGAACCGGTCGCGTCTTCGTTATCTTCTTCCGGGCTCTGCACAGAGGTGATCGGCTCCGTGACCTTGTTGAGCACCGGACGCTTCTTCGGTGTCGTCGGCGTCGTCGCCTCTGCGGCGGGCTCAGTCGGTTCTGCGACCGGCTGCGGGGTTGTCGTCGACGCCGTGCGCTTCGCGACCGGCTCCTGCGGTTGCGGATCCGGAGTCGACACCGTGATCGACTCGCCGCTGTCCGTCGACGGAAGCGAATTCGCCGCCAGCAGGTTGGACTCCGACTCCGGTTCCGACTGCAGTTCCGGTGCCGGCTGCGGCGCGCTCGGCACGCCCAGCAGGCGCAGCAGCGCAGCGATCGGATTGGCCTGCGGATCCGACGGTGCGTTGACGCCGGGGATGCCGCCGTTGAAGAACTCCTGCTGGATTCCCGTCACCAAGGCGCTCAAGACGTCCGCGGGAACCCGGCTCCAGTCGATGTTGGTCGGCAGGGTGCCGAACGGCACACCGCCGGTGTCGGCCCCTGTGCCGCCGTCGGTCAACGTCCGCACATATCCGTTCTCCTGATCGACATCGGTGTAGCCGAGGTTTGTCAGGATCCGCAGCGCGGGCTCGAGCGCGTCGGCGAACGGGTTGCTGAAGTTCTGTCCGGTCGCGAGGTTGAGGAAATCGACCGGCAGCCGGAACGGTTCGAGGATCGGCAAAGCGTTGGACCGGAACGTCAGATACCGGTTGAGCGCCGTGTACCCCTCCTCGGGGATCTCGATGCCGTCGGGCAGCAGACCGCCGGCGAGGTCGAGCAGGGTGTCGCGGCTCAGGCTGATCGGCAGCGTCAGGCTTCCGAAATCGACGTCGACGGTGACGCCGTCCCCGATGGCCGCCGACAGCACGTTGCCGAGCACCGCGTTCAACACCGGGTCGAGCACCGGCCCCAGGGCGGCCTCGAGGTCGTCGAGGTTGAGCTCGGTGCCGCGCAGGATGTAGGTCGGGAACGCGAACGCTGCCAACGAGTTTGCGAGCGAGAACGCGTTCGGCCACACCGGGAAGTCCGACACCGGGTCGTACTCGACCGTCGCGTCCAGCTTGATCGGGACGAGAACGGCGCCGCCGTCCTGGGCCACCTGACCGTCGGGCGTGACGGTGTTGAGCCCGATGAGGTCGAAGAACGGTGCGAACCTGGCGGCGATTCCGCCGTTGGCACGGCCCGGATTTCGGAGCAGGATCATCGGCAGGATCGTGAGGCTCGATCCGGCTTCGGCACCCTCGGCGGTGCCGCCGGGTTGGTTGGGCAGGTCCGCCACGAGCTGTGAGTACGCCGAACCGGCCGAGAGCGCGCCCATGCCGAACGCGATGACCACCGGGATGCGAAGGTTCTCCAGGTTGACCGGGACCGTCGCGGTGGCGTTGAGGGTGATCGTCGGCGAGATATTGCGAACAGCGTTGAGCGCGAAGTTGGTACGGCACGCCGTGTTCGACGACGAGCACCCGCCGCCGCCGAGCCACGTCGGCAGCGTGGCTGCCGCGTAGGCCGCGCTGTAGGCGACCGAATACGCGGGGTTGTCGATCGTTTGCGACACCGGCGCGCTGATCTCGGTGTTGATGTCACCGTACGGAGTGCTGTTGATCGCTTCGGCGATGGTGTCGGGAAAACCGGGCGCCCAGTAGGGATTCAAGCCGAAGGCCGAAAGCGCGCCGAACGGTCCACCCGTCGTGATCACCTTGAGCGGGAGGTCGATCTCCTGACCACCGAAGTTGAAGCTCGTCGGAATCGGCAGCAGCGTATCGAGGCTGGGAATGTTGAGCCCGAGGCCCGCGAGCGCGCCGCTGAAGTCCAGGGAGCGCAGGAACGCGATGTTGTCGTCGCTGCCGAGGGCGGCGAGCAGCTGGGGGCCCAGCTGTTCCAGGCCCGGGACGAGCGCCTTCAGTTCATCGGGGAACTGGGTCGGCGGCTTGCCTTCGGCGTACGCACGCAGCACGTCGGTCAGCGCGGTGGCCAGCGCCGCCAGATCCACATCGGTCGTTGTCGGGGATGCGGCCGCGCCGTGGAACGGAATCGCCGCCGCGGTGGCGGACGGCGCAGCCAGACCGACGGTCAATGCGGTCGCGGTGGCGGCCGCGCCGGCGACGAGTCCGGCCTTCTTGACGTGCTTGCGGACCCTCTTCTTCGATGGCACGTTTCCTCCGTGAATACGCGTCGTGACGACGTTGTTGTCGCTACCGTCAATTTTCAGCAACCGATGCTTAGTGCAGCGAGTTGACGATGGGCTGTCGCCTACTTGGTTGCTGCCAATCTACTTGCGGAATTAAGTAATAGCAGTGACGTCTGCGTTTGTCCATCACCGCTCTTGTTAACCGTTTGCGACTGCCCGGCATGTCCGAGGCTGTCCAGACGATTGATCATGGTAGGAGCTAATTTCTTCGGCAAGAATGAGGACAGCCCCGATGCCGAAGGGCATCGGGGCTGTCTGGTTTCGACCGTTAGCAGGCGAGCGTGACGAGCGCGGTCTTGTTCGTCACCGTGGTGGCGATGTTGGGCCCGGGCGTGCCGAGCAGGTGACCCGGTACGCCGGAGTCGGTCCGTGAGTAGGTCTGGCCGGGGCGTACCTCGGTCACGGTGCACTGATCGATCGCGCCGGTGCCGGTGCGGCTGATGATGACGTTGTAGCCGTCGGCGCGCAGCTTGTTCAAGGTCTGATCGGCCGGGCCGGCCCCGCTGGGAGCAGCGGCGGCTCCGGCGGCGGTGGCGAGCGCAAGACCTGTGGTCGCGGCGATCGTGGCAACGGTGGCGGCGAGTCTCTTCATCGTCAATCTCCCTCTCTTCGTGGCGTTTCGCTGCCCTCCGGCCGGGTCGCAACACAAACAGACCCGGCGGTTGAAACCGCCGGGCCTGAAGTCGAGTGCGAGTTTTCGACCAGGACTCAGTTACTTCAACGACCTGCGCCACGGGTTATTCCAAGTGGCTCGTAATCGCGTCAGGCGCTTGCCGGCATCGCCCGGCATCGCTCAGTGCCGGGGTCTGTAGGGCCCGACGAGATTCTTCGCGAATCCTCGCGCGAAGGGGTCGATGCGACGTGGAGCCGGTGACGGGAATCGAACCCGCGTATTCAGCTTGGGAAGCTGATGTTCTGCCATTGAACTACACCGGCTAGTTCGATCACGAAGGCTAACATCCGCGCGCCGTCGGTTGCGTTGTCGCGGTACGTCTGGCGCCGCCTCGATTCCTGTTGAATTTGCTGGATAAGGCGTAATTAACTGTTACGTAAATAGCGCAGCAATGAATCCGATCGTCCATGCGAACGCGCGCTCCTCCAAAAGCGAGTCGGCGACTTCCCGCTTCCAGCCAACTGACCTGCGAACTGTAACGCCGTCGCGGGCTCGAACGAAAAGGCTCTATCGCCGAGCGACTCAGGCGCGCGGGTCGACTGTTTGGCTACGGTAAAAATCACGATCAACAGCACATATCGCGCTATCGCAACGCAACCACTAGCCCCGGCGCGGCGGTCTGCTGGCCGATGTGATATTGATAGAGGGCTCGTCAAACTGATATTCAGCCCGTAGTCCAGCTAACAGCTAGCGGCGGTACCCACTATCCGCGTCAATAAACATTGTGACGTGTTAAACACTTCACAGGCAATCGACTTCACATTCGACAGAACCCGAGTTATCTTTTTGCTGTCGGGATCATTGATTTGGGAGGACCCTCATGAAATTCACACTCCGCGCAACTGTGGCCAGCGGCATCGCGATCGCCGGTGCGGCTCTGATCGGTGTTCTCGCACCGGCCGCCCACGCCGACGAAGGCGATGCGGGCGACTTCGGCAAGTGGGTCGTCGGCAGCACCGGTGATCTGGTGCAGTTCGGTATCGGCAGCACCGGGGATCTGACGAAGTTCGGCGTCGGCGGCACCGGCGACCTCGGCAAGTTCGGCCTCGGCGGCCTCGGCGACCTGACCCAGTTCGGCGCCGGCCAGACCGGCAAGGCGATCCAGGGCGGGCTCGGCGCCATCGGCGGCGGCCTGAGCGGCTTCGGCCGGTAGTAACTCGCACGAAGTCCCCCAGCGCACCACGCGGTGCTCTGGGGGACTTCGGCGTCTGATGCGCCGTCGGCGACCGTTACGCTCGTCGCGTGCTGCTCTCCGACCGCGACATCCGCGCCGAGATCGCCGCCGAACGCCTGAGCCTCGAGCCGTTCGACGACACCCTGGTCCAGCCGTCCAGCATCGACGTGCGACTGGACAACCTGTTCCGGGTCTTCAACAACACCCGCTACACCCACATCGACCCCGCCAAGCAGCAGGACGAGCTGACCACGCTGGTGCAGCCGGACGAGGGGGAGCCGTTCGTATTGCATCCGGGCGAGTTCGTGCTCGGCTCGACGCTCGAGCTGTGCACGCTGCCCGATGATCTCGCGGGCCGCCTGGAAGGAAAGTCCTCGCTCGGCCGGCTGGGCCTGCTGACCCACTCCACCGCCGGCTTCATCGACCCCGGCTTCTCCGGCCACATCACCCTCGAGCTGTCCAATGTGGCCAACCTGCCGATCACCCTGTGGCCGGGCATGAAGATCGGCCAGCTCTGCCTGCTCCGGCTCACCAGCCCTGCCGAGCACCCCTACGGCAGCGCGCGTGCCGGCTCCAAATATCAGGGCCAGCGCGGGCCGACGCCGTCGCGGTCGTACCAGAACTTCATCAAGTCCTGAGCCTCCTACGGTTCCTTGAACGGTCCGGCGCGGTCGGTCGTTGACACGAGTAGGGTCGAGATGTCGGCGTCGGCGGCACCCATGCCGTAGCAAATTCCGGTCGGGGTGTAACGCCCGTGCTGGCCAGGACGATTTATTACTAGTCGCCGGCTTGTGCGGAGCGCCGTGCGCGGCGGCGAACTGAACCAGGCAGCAAACACTTTGGAGGGGTCAGTGGACATCGTTCTTGGTGTGTCGATGACACCGACGACGGTCCGCATGGTGCTGGTCGAGGGCGAGAAGGCCGATGGCGCGACGGTCGACCACGACGTGTTCGACGTCGGCGGTGGCGACCAGTCGGCAACGTCGGTCGCCGGCCAGGTCGTCGACGCCGTGCTCGGCACCAAGGAGAGCGCCGATGCCGGGGGCCACGACCTCAAGGCCATCGGCGTCACGTGGAGCGATCACGCCGAGGCAGCCCAGCTACGCGACACTCTGACAGCGCGCGGCATCGACGACGTCATGCTGGTCTCCGACGGCCACGCCGCGGCCGCGCTGGCGCAGGCGGTCGGCCGCGCCGTCGGCTACGCCACCACCGCTCTGCTGTTCATCGACCGCGACACCGCGACGCTGTCGGTGGTGCAGACCGACGACGGCTCGGTGGTCAAGGTGCTCAGCCGTTCCCTGCACAGCGAGGACGCGATGGCCGTGCTCGCCGAGATGGCCGCGGCCGTGGCCGCCCAGGACGCGCCGCCGCAGGGCATGTTCGTCGTCGGCTCCGGCGTCGACGTCAGCTCGGTGAAGAGCCACCTCGCCGACCTGGTGAGCCTGCCCGTGCATGCGCCCGACGAACCCGAGATGGCGCTCGCGCGCGGCGCCGCGCTCGCCGCGGCCCACGCCCCGGCGTTCGAGGCCTCGACCGTCGGGCTGGCGTACTCGCAGGACCCCGACGGAACCACCGCGGGCTCCGTCTACGCCGGGCTGGCCGCGGCCGAGACCCAACTCGCGCCCGTCGGCGGGGACGGCGCATACGCTGCCGCCTTCGAACCCCGCACCGACCTGTCCCCGGCGCCTGCCGAGGACCGTAAGCCGTTCCTGCTCGTCGGCAGCGCGCTGACGTCGATCTTCGTCGTCGGCGTTGTGGCGCTGGTGATTTCGCTGGCGGTCAGCATCCGGCCCACCGCCGATCAGCGGCCCAGCCCCGGCCAGAGTGCGATCGTGCCGAGTGCCGTCGCACCCGCGCCGCCGCCCGCGCCCGTCGAGCAGGCGCAGCCCGCGCAGGCACCGCCGCCGCCGCCTGTCGTGGCCGAGACCATCAAACCGCCGGTTCCCGTGGTGCAGCAGCAGCCCGCCCCGCAGGCACCGCCGCGCACCGTCTACGTGGAGGCCCCGGCGCCCGCGGCACCGCCGCCGGCACCCGCCGCGCCACCGCCACCACCGCCGGCCGCTCCCGCGCCCGCGCCGGTCGCACCCGCTCCGGTACCGGTCTTCGTGCCGCCGGTCGTCGCGCCGCCGCCGTACTACTACCCGCGGCCGCAGAACCCGTGGAACCCGTGGTCGCCGCGCCCGACCTGGACACCGCCCAAGCCGACGTGGACGCCGCCGAAGCCGACCTGGACGCCGCCCAAACCGCCGTGGTCTCCGCCGTCGCAGGAGGAGCCCGAGGCGCCCGAACCCGAAACCCCGCCGTGGCAGAACGGTCCGGGCAGCGGGTCCGGCGCTTACCCAGGATCCGGCGGATACCCCGGCAGCGGATCCGGCCGGTACGGCGACGGAGGCTCGCGTGGCGGCTACGAACGCGGAGGATCCGGCGGCGGATCGAACTGCTTCCTGATCTTCTGCAGCTAGCGAGATCACGTGGAATCAACGCGCACGGGCCGGCGGGCGGGTCCCGTCCGGCACCGGATCCGGTGGCTGGCCGTGCACGGCTTCGTGCGGGGCGCGTCGAAACTGCTTGCCCGCCGCGGAGATCCGCAGGGCCGGCTGATCGCCGATCCGGCGGTGCGGGCCGACCCGGTCGCATTCACCGAGGAACTGCGGGCACGCGGACCGATCGTGCGGGCCGCCGCCGTGCACATGACCGTCGACCACAAGATCGCCAACGATCTGTTGCGCTCGGACGATTTTCACGTCATCGCGATGGGCTCGAACCTGCCCAAGCCGCTGCAGTGGGTGGCGAACCGCACCAGGACCGGACTGCTGCACCCGCTGGAACCGCCGTCGATGCTGTCGGTCGAGCCGCCGCAACACACCCGCTACCGCAAGCTGGTGTCGTCGGTGTTCACCACCAGAGCCGTTGCGGCGCTGAAGGATCGGGTACAGGAAACGGCGGAGACCCTGCTGGATCAACTGGCGGGCGCCGGAACCGTCGACGTCGTCGAGCGCTACTGCGCCCAGTTGCCGGTCGCCATCATCGGCGACATCCTCGGCGTGCCCGACGAAGCCCGTCCGCGCGTGCTCGAATTCGGTGAGCTGGCCGCCCCCAGCCTCGACATCGGGCTGACGTGGTCGCAGTACCGCACCGTCTACCGGGGCATCGAGGGATTCAACGACTGGCTGTCGGCACACCTGGAACAGTTGCGGCGCACTCCCGGTGACGACCTGATGAGCCAGCTCATCGCGGCCTCCGACGATGGCGCGCAACTCACGCAGCAGGAACTTCTGGCCACCGCCGGACTGGTCCTCGCGGCGGGATTCGAGACGACGGTCAACTTGCTGGGCAACGGGATTCGGCTGCTGCTCGATCAGCCCGAGCACCTCGGCACGCTCGCGGCCCGCCCGGAACTGTGGCCGACCGCCGTCGAGGAGATCCTGCGCCTCGACCCGCCGGTGCAGCTCACCGCGCGAATCGCGAAGGTGGACACCGAGATCGACGGTCACCTCGTGCGCGCGGGTGAAGGGGTGATCCTGTACGTCGCGGGCGCCAACCGGGACCCGAAGGTGTTCGCCGACCCGCACCGGTTCGACCTCGAACGCGAAAATGCCGGCAAGCACCTGTCGTTCTCCGGTGGCAGGCACTTCTGCCTCGGGGCGGCGCTGGCCCGCGCCGAGGGCGAGGTCGGGTTGCGCACGTTCTTCGAGCGCTTTCCCGACGCGAAGCTGGCCGGCGACGGCAGCCGGCGCGAAACCCGGGTGCTGCGCGGCTGGTCGTCGCTGCCGATCGAGCTCGGCAGCCGCGCGGCGGTGAGTGCGCGGCCCTGAGGCGGTCTGTACCTCCGAGACGAAACGGAGGATTCGATGACGATCGAACACGTGCTGGCCGTCGTACCGGTCGCCGACATCGAGGTCAGCAGCCGCTTCTACACCGACCTGTTCGGTAGGGCGCCCGACAACACCCCGATGCCGACGCTGGTCGAATGGCAGGTCCGCCCGGGCGCCTGGGTGCAGGTGTTCTGCGACGCCGAACGCGCCGGTCGCGGACTGCTCAACCTCGCCGTCGACGACCTCGACGTCCACCTAGCCGAACTGCGTGAGCGCGGCCTGGCGCCCGGCGAGATCGTCGAAGCCAACAAGGGCGTGCGCCTGGCGAGGGTCGAAGATCCGGACGGCAACGAGATCACGATTATCGGAGGCTTTCGCGTCGAGTATTGAGTAGGTTCGCAGACGTGGATTTCCGAGCGGCGCTGCTCGACCAGACCCGATCCTTCGGTGAGCTGATCCGCAGTGCAGACCCCTCAACACCCGTACCGACCTGCCCCGACTGGACATTCAAACACCTGTTCCGCCACGTCGGCCGCGGAAGCCGTTGGGCCGCACAGATCATCGCCGAACAGCGCATCGCCGAGCTGGATCCCCGCGAGGTGCGCGACGGTAAACCGCCCGAGGACCCCGACGCCGCCACCGACTGGCTGATCGAGGGCGCGCAGCTGATCATCGACGCTGTCGACCGGGTCGGTGCCGCGGCCCGGGTGTGGACCTTCCGCGGCCCCCGCCCGGCGGGCTGGTGGATCCGCAGGCGGTTGCACGAGGTCGAGGTGCACCGCGCCGACGCGGCGCTGGCCCTCGGCATCAAATACGACCCGCCGCCGGATCTGGCCGCCGACGCGATCAGCGAGTGGGTGGAACTGGTGGCACGCCCCGGCGCGCTGGACCGCGGCCGCAGCCTGCACATGCACGCCCTCGACGACGGCCTGGGGCCCACCGGTGAGTGGACGATCGTGCACGACGAGGACGGCGTCTGGTGGTCGCACAACCACAGCAAGGCCGACGCCGCGCTGCGCGGCTCCGCGACCGACCTGCTGCTGGCGCTGACCCGCCGGCGCACGGCCGCCGACCTCGGTGTCGAAGTGCTCGGCGACGCGGCGGTGTGGGACGGCTGGCTGGAGCGCACGGCCTTTTAGGCTGACGGCATGCGCGGCATCATCCTGGCCGGCGGCGCGGGCACCCGGCTGTACCCCATCACCATGGGCGTCAGCAAGCAGCTGGTCCCCGTGTACGACAAGCCGATGATCTACTACCCGCTGTCCACGCTGATGATGGCCGGCATCCGCGACATCCAGATCATCACCACCGAGCAGGACGCCGCGGCGTTTCACCGCCTGCTCGGCGACGGGTCGGTTTTCGGCATCGACCTGAGCTATGCGGTGCAGCAGCGGCCGGACGGTCTAGCGCAGGCGTTCGTGATCGGCGCCGACCACATCGGCACCGACTCGGTGGCGTTGGTGTTGGGCGACAACATCTTCTACGGCCCCGGTCTGGGCACCAGCCTGAGCCGGTTCCAAAACGTCGACGGCGGAGCGATTTTCGCGTACTGGGTGTCCAACCCGTCGGCCTACGGTGTGGTCGAGTTCGGTGCCGACGGCACGGCGCTGTCGTTGGAGGAGAAACCCGCCACGCCCAAATCGCACTACGCCGTGCCGGGCCTGTACTTCTACGACAACGATGTGGTGGAGATCGCCCGTTCGCTCAAGCCGTCGGCCCGTGGTGAATACGAGATCACCGAGGTCAATCAGACGTACCTCAACCAGGGCAGGCTGCGGGTGGAGGTGCTCGCCCGCGGCACCGCCTGGCTGGACACCGGCACGTTCGACTCGCTGCTGGACGCCAGCGACTACGTGCGCACGATCGAGCGCCGGCAGGGACTCAAGATCAGCGTGCCCGAGGAGGTCGCCTGGCGGGTCGGGTTCATCGACGACGCCCAGCTGGCCGCCCGCGGCCAGGCGCTGCTCAAGTCCGGCTACGGCCGCTATCTGCTGGAGCTGTTGGAACGCTAGGCGTCGCCAGCACCGCGGCGATCCCCGTCGTCAGCGGCACCGACAGCGCCAGTGCGATACCGCCGACCGCGGACCGGGCGATCTCGATGGCCACGCTCTCGCCGGTCAGCACGTCACCCAGCGAGCGGTTGGCGACGCTGAACAACAGCAGCAGCGGCAACGCGGTGCCCGCATAGGCCAGCACCAGCGTGTAGACGGTCGACGCGATGTGGTCGCGGCCCACGCGCATCGCGCCGACGAACACCTGCCGGCGCGACGCCCCGTCGCCCAGCGCGGCCAACTCGAACGCCGCAGACGCCTGCGTGACGGTCACGTCGTTGAGCACGCCGAGCGAGCCGATGATGAACCCCGCCAGCAGCATGCCGGTGATCGACACGTTGCCCAGGTAGGCCGCGACCTCGTTGTTCTGGTCCTCCGAGAGGCCGGTCAGGTGGGTGAATTCGATTGCCGCCCAGCTCAACACCGCCGCCAGCAGCAGCGACGCGAGGGTGCCCAGCAGCGCCGCGCTGGTGCGCAGACTCACCCCGTGCGCCAGATAGATGACCGCGTACAGGATCACCGCCGACGCCACCAGCGCCACCGGGACGGCCGGTGCGCCGTCGCGCAGCGCGGGCAGCAGGAACACGACCAGCACCCCGAACGCGATGACGATGCCGATCAGCGCGCGCAGCCCGCGCCACCGGGCGACGGCCACGACCACCACCGCGAAGACGAGGGCGAACGCGGCCAGCGGCCACGTCCGTTCGAAGTCGTAGAAGGCGTAGGTGGTGGTGCCCGCGTCGTCGACCTGCCGGCTGATGCGGATGTCGTCGCCGACCGCCAGGCTGGGCTGCCCGGGGCCGACGCCGATCTCCAGCAGGGTGTTGGCGCCCTTGTTCGGCCCGGTGTCGATCGCGACGAGGGACTGCACGCACGGCGCGCCTTCGCCCTGGGCGGGCAGGGGGTCGGCGGTGAGCACCTCGCCCGCCGACGGGCTCCCACACGTCGCGCCTGTGCTGGACAGCACATGGCCGGTCTCGGTGGTCACCGCGCCACCCGCCGCGTTCTGGAACGGCAGCGGAATGTCGGCCTTCTCTCCGCTGGGCCACAGCAGCGCGGCGCCGATCAGCACGGCCACCCCGATCGCCACGAGCAGACCGACGACGACCCTGGCGGCCAGCGGGCCCAGCGGTGACGGGCCGCTCAGCGAGTGGGAGTGCGAGTGCGAGTGGGTCACCCGGCCAGGGTAGAGGCAGCCCGAGAGGGGGCGGGGCTACTGGCGGTAGCTGACCAGGAAGTTGCCGAGCCGCTCGATGGCGTTGGCCAGATCGCGCGCCCACGGCAGGGTCACGATGCGCAGGTGATCCGGTGTCGGCCAGTTGAACCCGGTGCCCTGGGTGACGAGGATCTTCTCCTGCAGGAGCAGGTCGAGCACCAGCTGCTCGTCGTCGACGATGTCGTAGACCTCGGGGTCGAGCCGCGGGAACGCATACAGCGCGCCCTGCGGTTTGACGCACGACACCCCGGGGATCTCGTTGAGCTGCTGCCACGCGACGTCGCGCTGCTCGAGCAGCCGGCCACCCGGCAGCACCAGGTCCTCGATGCTCTGATATCCGCCGAGGGCGACCTGAATCGCATGCTGGGCAGGCACATTCGGGCACAACCGCATATTCGCGAGCAGGCTGATGCCCTCGATGAAGCTGGCGGCGTGCTCCTTGGGGCCGGTGATCACCAGCCAACCCGCGCGATATCCGGCGACCCGGTAGGCCTTGGACAGGCCGTTGAAGGTCAGCGTCAGCACGTCCGGCGCCACCGACGCCATCGAGATGTGCTCGGCATCATCGTAGAGGATCTTGTCGTAGATCTCGTCGGCGAGCAGCATCAGCTGATGCTTGCGCGCCAATTCGGCGATCTGCTCGAGGTTTTCGCGGGTGTACACCGCACCCGTCGGGTTGTTCGGGTTGATCACCACCAACGCCTTGGTGCGGTCGGTGATCTTGGACTCGAGGTCGGCGATGTCGGGCTGCCAGCCCTGGGTCTCGTCACACAGGTAATGCACCGGGGTGCCGCCGGCCAGCGACGTCGACGCGGTCCACAGCGGATAGTCAGGCGCCGGGATCAGTACCTGGTCGCCGTTGTCGAGCAGCGCCTGCAGCGTCATCGTGATCAGCTCGGAGACCCCGTTGCCGAGGTACACGTCGTCGACGTCGAAACGCGGGAATCCGTCGACCAGTTCGTAGCGGGTGAACACCGCCCGGCGCGCCGGCATGATGCCCTTGGAATCCGAGTAGCCCTGGGCGTAGGGCAGCGCCTGGATGATGTCGCGCATGATCACGTCCGGCGCCTCGAAGCCGAACGGCGCGGGATTGCCGATGTTCAGCTTGAGGATGCGATGACCCTCGGCCTCCAGTCGCGACGCGTGCTCGTGCACGGGCCCGCGGATCTCGTAGAGCACGTCCTGCAGCTTCGATGACTGCGTGAACGTGCGCGGTCGCGGATGCCCGGTCGCATGGAACGGCACGTGGTGGGTCGTCACATCCTCCATAGTCTCACCGTTGTCCAACGATTAAGGCTGATCGCCGGACAACGCCTCTCAGCGCTTACCTGGTGGGCGGGCACCCTTGGCGATACCCAGACCCTTGACCGGCGGAGCCGCCGGCTTGTCCTCGGCGGATGCCGAAGGCGCACTGTCAGATTCGCCGTTGTCTGCCGGTTCAGGCTGTGCCGCAGCGGGTTTCGGTGCCGTAGCTTTCTGTGGTGCCTTCTTGGCTCCCGGCCGGCGGGCGCCGGGAGCGATGCCGAGCCCCTTCACCTCGGGCTCGGGCTTGGCGTCCAAGCCTCGGTCCGAATCCGCGGTGTCGGTCTTCTCACCCGCCACCGCCTGGTCCGGATCGACGTTCGGCGGCTGGGTGACCGTGGCCTCGCCCTCGTTCGGGGCCGCCTTGGCGGGCGCCTTCTTGGCGCCGGGGCGCTTGGCTCCGGCCGCGATGCCGAGCCCCTTGACCTCGGGCTCCGGCTTGGCTTCGGGAGTGGGCTCCGCAGCGGGCGCCGCCTGTGCCGCGGGGGCGGCCTTCTTGGCGCCGGGCCGCTTGGCTCCGGCCGCGATGCCGAGACCCTTCGCGGGAGGTGCTGCGGCGGCGGGCTTTTCGTCGGCGGCGGGAGCGGCCGCGGCGGGGGCGGCAGACTTCTTCGCGCCGGGGCGCTTGGCCCCGCCCGCGATGCCGAGGCCCTTGACCGGCTTGGTCTCGGTGGCCTGCGCCGCCTCAGCCTTGGGTTCCGGTTCGGCCTGCGGCTCGGGCTCGGCTTCGGCGGGCGCCTCCTTCGCAGGCGCTTCCGCAGCCACCTTGGCGGCGCGTTCCTCGGCCTCCTTGGCGGCGGTGCCCTTCTCGGGCAGCGTAACGGTGCTCTTGTCCAGCGAGCCCAGCAGCAGCTGCGCCACGTCGAGCACCTCGGCCTTCTCCACCTCGCGGGCGGCCGAGACCTCGTCGACACCGTCGGTCATCATCACGCGGCAGAACGGGCACCCGGTCGCGATCGCCGAGACGCCGGTGTCCAGCGCCTCCTCGGTGCGCTCGGTGTTGACGCGCTTGCCGATGTGCTCTTCCATCCACATCCGCGCACCACCCGCACCGCAGCACAGGCCGCGGTCGGCGTGACGCGGCATCTCGGTGAGCTTCGCGCCCGACGCGCCGATCAGCTCGCGCGGCGCGGAGTACTCCTTGTTGTGCCGGCCCAGGTAGCACGGGTCGTGGTAGGTGATGTCCATCCCACCGTCGGCCGGCTTGACCGGGATCAGCTTCTTGTCGCGCACCAGCCGGTTCAGCAGCTGCGTGTGGTGCAGCACCGTGAAGTTGCCGCCGACCTGCGGGTATTCGCGGCCCAACGTGTTGAAGCAGTGCGGGCAGGTGACGACGATCTTGCGGTCGACCCGCTCGACACCCTCGAACAGCTCGTTGAGGGTCTCGACGTTCTGGGCGGCCAGCTGCTGGAACAGGAACTCGTTGCCCGAGCGGCGCGCGGAGTCGCCGTTGCAGGTCTCGCCCTCGCCGAGCACCAGGTACTTCACGCCCGCGGCGGCCAGCAGCTCGGCGACGGCCTTGGTGGTCTTCTTGGCGCGGTCCTCGTAGGCGCCCGCGCAGCCCACCCAGAACAGGTACTCGTAGCCGTCGAACGACTCGACGTCCTTGCCGTAGACCGGCACGTCGAAGTCGACCTCGTCGATCCAGTTGGTGCGGTCCTTGGCGTTCTGGCCCCAGGGGTTGCCCTTGGTCTCCAGGTTCTTGAACAGCACGCCGAGCTCGCCGGGGAACTCGGACTCCATCATCACCTGGTAGCGGCGCATGTCGACGATGTGGTCGATGTGCTCGATGTCGACCGGGCACTGTTCGACGCAGGCGCCGCAGGTGGTGCAGGACCACAGCACGTCGGGGTCGATGACGCCGCCCTGCTCCTCGGTGCCCACCAGGGGCCGGGTCGCCTGCTCGGGACCCGAGCCGAGGATCCGCTCGAAGCCGGACTCGGGGACGTGGTCGTGCGCGTGCTTCTCGGAGCTCTTCTCGCCGCGCAGTTCCTCGCCGAGGCCGCCTTCGGGGGTGTTCTCCAGCGGCGACTCCTTGTCGCCGAGGATGTAGGGCGCCTTCGCGAACAGGTGGTCGCGCAGGTTCATGATCACGAGCTTGGGGGACAGCGGCTTACCGGTGTTCCACGCCGGGCACTGCGACTGGCACCGACCACATTCGGTGCACGTGGTCATGTCGAGGTAGCCCTTCCAGGTGAAGTCCTCGATCTTGCCGCGACCGAGCACCGCGTCCTCCGCGGGATCCTCGAAGTCGACGATCTCGCCGTTGGACTCCACGGGCAGCAGCGGGCCCAGGCCGTTGGGCAGCCGCTTGAACGTGACGTTGATCGGCGCCAGGCCGATGTGCAGGTGCTTGGAGTGCAGCACGATCAGCAGGAACACCAGCATCACGCCGATGTGCAGCAGCAGCGCGATGGTCTCGATCCACGCGTTGGCGGTCTCGCCGAGCGGGCGCAGCACCCAGCCCATCAACTGCGAGAAGAACGCGCCGTTGCCGTACGGCAGGGCGTGGGTGTTGACCGCGGCGCCACGGACCAGCGCGTAGGTCCAGATGACGTTGAAAATCATGAACAGGATCAGCCACGCGCCGCCGGTGTGGGAACCGTAGAACCGGGAGTCGCGGCCGTGCTGCTTCGGCTCCTGCAGCACGCGGATGATCGCGAACGTGACGATGCCGAGCAGCACCGCGACGGCGAAGAAGTCCTGCAGGAAGCCGAGCACATCCCAGCGGCCGACGAACGGGATGTGGAAGTCGTGGTCGAAGATCAAGCCGTAGGCCTCGAGGTAGACCGACGCGAGGATGAAGAAGCCCCACATCGTGAAGAAGTGCGCGATGCCGGGGATGGACCACCGCAGCAGCCGGGTTTGCCCGAACACCTCCTCGAACTGGGTGGTGATGCGTTTGCGGAGGTCGTCTTTGCGGTTGTTCGACGGACTGGTCGGCGCCCCGGAGCGGATCAGCTTGGTCAGCCACAGCACGCGCTTGGCCGCGAAGACCAGCACAAGGGCCGTCAACCCGAGGCCGACGACGAGCCTGATCAGCATCTGCGTATCCACCGCGTGCCTCCCATGTCTAAGTTACCCAAGAGTAACTTACCGCTAGTTACCCGTCAGTAACTTTCCCTCCGGGCCAGCTCATAGTTGCATCTCGCCGGGAAACGCCGCTACGAAGGCTTACCTAACTAGCCTGCGCCACCTGGTTCGGGGTCGGCAGGCACCGTGTCGGTACCCGTCTCGGGGTCCGCCGAACCCGGGTCTGCGGGAGCCGGATTCGAGCCCTCATCGGAGCCTCCGTCGCCGGGTCCGGGGTCGACGGGCGGCGGTTCCGGGGAGGCGGGCGGCTCGGACGGCGGCTCCGACGGAGGTGTGCTGGGAGGCGTGCTCGGAGGTGTGCTGGGAGGCGTGCTCGGCGGAGTCGTAGGAGGTGTCGTTGGTGGGGTCGTCACGGGCGGTGCGGGCGGCGGGGCCGCGGGCGGCGCCGAGCTGGGCGCAGCGACAGGTGCGGGCACCGCGCGCCGCGGGGCGGGGTTCGTCCGCTGCGCCGGTTGCACGACGACCGTGGTGATGGAAGGGGCCTGCGGCGCCGGGGGTGCAGGAGTGGGAGCCGGCGCCGCAGGCGCGGGGGAGGGCGCGACCTCGGGAGTGGAGGTCGTCGCCGCTTCGATCGGGGCGGCGGTGTCGCCGCGCAGGTGCATCGCGCCGAACACAGCGGTCATGATGACCACCGCTGCCGCCGCGAGGCTGAAAAGGATCAACGGGGCGCGTCGCGGCGGTTCGGCTTCGTGCACCCAATCCTCGTGCTGGAAGGACAGTTCCGGCCGCGGTTCCGGTGCGAATTCGGGTGCGAGATCCGGCTCGGCCTCGGACCAGGCCAGCGCGCCGACGGCCGCCGTCACGGCCGCGGCGGCGGGTGCCAGCACCGTCGCGGTTTCGGGTGACGCGGCGCGGTGCGCGAGAAGCGCAGCCCCGGCCGCCGCGGTGAGGTGAGGCTCGGCCGTCGTCACCACCGGCGCACGCAGATGCTCGGAGAGCAGCTGGGTCACCAGCGGGATGCGGGCCGAGCCGCCCACAGTGGCCACGGCCGACACCGCCGCCAGCGGAACGCCGTAGCGCTCGAGCGTCTCGTCGACCGCCGCGAGCACGTCGTGAAGCGGCGCGGCGATCAGGCTTTCGAACTCGGTGCGGGTGACGCGGACGTCGGTCCGCCGGCCCGGCAGGTCGACGGCGACGGCCGTCGCGGTGTGCGCGGACAACCGCTCCTTGGCGGCGCGGCACGCGTCGCGCAAGCGGGCCAGCGACCCGACCACGGCCGTGCCGGACGGGTCGACCGCGTCGGGCAGCGAGGTCATCACGTGCGTCAGCAGGGCCCGGTCGGCGAGGTCGCCGGAGAACTCGGTGATCCGCACGGTCTCACCGACCACGGCGTGGCCGGCCGCGGCATTGACCAGGGTGATGCTGGTGCCGCTGCCGCCGAAGTCGACGAGGACGACGACGCCGCGGCCGGGCAGACCGGGTTCGGCCGAGAGCGCGGCCAGCGCGGCCGTCGCGTCGGAGACCACCGCGACCTCGTCGTGCATCTCGCGGCGCAGCCCGTCGGCGACCGACGGGCGCCAGTGCGCGGGCACGGCGATCGTCGTACCCCGTCCGACCGCGGGGTTCAGGTCGCGCAGCGCCGCGGCCAGCAGGGCCTCGGGGCGGTGCCGGGCGCCGTCGGCCGACGAGCGGCACCGGATCGCCGATGCGGTCGACGAAGCCGGACAACCGCTCCCCGTGCACGGTCAGCTCGGCCGGCCGGATCACCGCGGGCTCGCCGTCGGCGATCGCGGCGAGGTTCGTCGCACCGACCGACACGCCCAACGGCTCGGAAAATGCCTGGTGATTCCACATGCCGATGACGGTAGGGCGCGCGGTGGGCGGGCGAATCCGGTGCGAGTCCCCTCGTCGCGGCGACGGCTTAGGGGATTGCGGTTAGGGGCTGGGCCGCCCCTAGGGGATTCACGGCTGGGGCGCGAGCATCGCCCGCAGCATCGACAGCATCTCCGAGCGCGACTCGGCGCCCAGGCGCCGTCGGATCCGGGCGACGTGGTGTTCGACGGTCTTGGCCGAGATGAACAACTGCGCGCCGATGTCGCGGTACGGCATGCCCAGCAGCAGCAGTTCGGCGACCTCACGCTCGCGGTCCGACAGCCGCGCCGACATCGGTCGGGCCGGACCCGGCGGCGCGAGCTCGGCGGCGGCCGCCTCGGCGGCCGGGACGTCGTCGACGGCCGGCATCTGGACAGCCTGCTTCAGATCCCGGGCCAGCTGCAGCATCGCGCCCGACACCCGGCCGTCGGGTGTCTGCAGCGCGGCCTGACCGGCCAGCCGGGTGGCGTCCCACGTGAGCCCATACTGGGCCAGCAGCCGCGCCGCGCAGGTGACCTCGTCGACGTCGACGTGGTTGGCCAGCACGCGCAACCAGGTGCGGCCCGCGGTGGCCAGCGCCTTGGCGAATGCGCTGTGCGGGGCGGCGGCGGTCAGCGCCTGACCGTGGGGGGCGACCGCGTCCGGCGCGTTGGCCAGGATGCCGGCGTGCACACCGGCCCAGTGCAGCGGAACGGTCCACAGCACCGGATCACCGAGCGACCCGAGGAGAGCGAACGCCTCGTCGATGGTGTGCTGCAGCCGGTCGACCTGGTGCAGCCGGGCGGCGGCGACCCACAGTTCGCCCAGCGGCAGCAGCGCGAACAGGTCGACGGAATACTCGGCGAGCACCTCCATGGCCGCATACCAGTGCTTCTGCATCGCGCCGGTGTCACCGCTGCGTCGTGCGATCGCGGTCTGCAGTGCGGTCGCCCACAGCGCGTCGCGGCGATGCAGGGCATTGGTCTCGGAGTCGGCGCAGGCGGTCGCGACGTCGGCTGTCGCCGCGGTCAGTTGCCCGTCCTGCATGCGCACCCAGCCGAGCAGCAGGCGGTGCCTGCGGGTGACGAACAACGCTCCGTCGGCCGCGTCGTCGTGGCCGCTGCGCACGGCGCGGCCGATCACGCTGCGGGCCCGCACCGGATCACCGCCGTGCAGCGCGGCCAGCGTCACCAGCGCGGCCGGGGTGTCGGGCGCGACGCCGGTCGCGGGCACGTCGGTGGCGACGGCCTGACCGAGGCGGGCCACGGTTGCGGGATACGGCGAGTCCAGTGACATCAGCAACCCGTCGGCAAGGCTGCGGGCCGCCCGCGCCGTCGACGTCGGCGGTCCGCCGCCCTCCGCGCTGAGAGATTCACGCGCGGCCGCCAGATCGCCCGCGGCCAGCGAGACCACCGCCCCGGCGGCGCTGACGAACGCGTCGGGGTGCGGCCCCAGCCACCGGAACAGGTCGGCGGCCTGCGCTGCGCTGCCGTCGTGCGCGGCGATGCTGGCCGCGATGCGCACGGCGGCGGCGCGTTCGCCCGGGTCCGGCGAGCCGAGCAGTTCGTCGGCGAGCCGGCCCGCCGTCGCGCAGTCGCCGGTCATCGCGAGCGCGTCGGCCAGCTGCGGACTCAGTGCGGTGGCCCCGGCGTCGGCCGCGGCGCGATAAAGCCTTGCCGCTCTTGCCGGTTGGGCGTGGCTGCGGGCGGCGAGGTCGGCGAGTGCGGTGGCCAGCCGCTCGTCGCGCAGGCCGTGCTCGGCAAGCTGTAGTGCCAATTCTGCTGAGAGTGTAGACATTTCGAGTTGGGACACCAGCAGCGAGATCTCGGTGTCGTGATGGCGTGCGGCGCCGAGGATCTGGGCCAGGCAGCGGTGCAGGGTCCGCACGAATGCCCGGCTGTGCGAGGGTTCGATCAGACCGGTGGCGCGGGACCGGTCGACCACCGCCTGTGCCTGTTCGGGGTCCAGCCGCAGTGCGGCGGCGACGTCGTCGGCGCCGAGGCCGCGGCTCAGCGACAACACCAGCAGGGTGTCGAGGATCGTGTCGTCGACGCGGCGCAACCGTTCGATCAACGCGAACTGCGCGGACTGCAGGATGGCCGTGGGCGGCGCTTCGCCGTCAGGGTTCGCCGCGGCGGCGATCGCGGGCCGCACCAGAAACGGCAGCCCGGCCGTCGCGACCATCAGCGACCGGACCAGATCCGTCGATGCTGACCCGCCCGCGCCGGTCACCATGCGGGCGACTTCGGCCGGGGCCAACGGTCCCAGCGTGATGGCGGGGTTCTCGCGCTCCAGCGCGAGGGTCAGTGCGCGCAGCGCGGCCCGGTGTGCCACCGGTTCGGTGCCGATGACCACGGTCGCCGCGGGGTCGGCGACCCGATCGGCGAGGATGGCGAGGTCGTCGTCGCCGAGCAGGTGCGCGTCGTCGACGATCGCCGCGCCCGCCGTCTCGCTCGGGCCCGGTGGCCGGGTCAGCACCGGCACGCCGGCGGACCGCAGCGCGGTGCGGATTTCGGCCAGCACCGTGCTCTTTCCCGTGCCGATGCCGCCGGCGACGACGACCTTGTGAGGTTCGGTCGGTGCGGCGGTCAGCCTCGCGACCGTGTCACGCGCGGGCAGCGGGATGTCGGCCGGCGAGTCCGACGCGGTCATGGCCTACGGCTCGTCCGGAATCGGGATGTCGGGGAGCGGTTCGACGGTCGTGGTGACCGGCGGTTCGGTGGTCGTCGGGGGCGGCGTGGTGGTGGTCGGCGGCGGCGTCGTCGTGGTGCGGGTCGTCGTCGTGGTCGGAGTGGTCGTGGTCGTCGTTGTGGTGGTCGTGGTGGTCGTCGTGGTGGTGGTCGACGACGTCGGCGACGTGGTCGTGGTCTCCGACGGTGACGGCGGCGGCGGAGTCACCACCGTGGTGCTCGGTTGCCCATCCGAACCGGTGACCGTGATCGTCTGTGGCGCAATCGAAGTCGGCTGCTCGGGCGACGGTCCGGTCTCGAAGGTCGTGGCGGTTTCGGTGACCGGGCCGGTGGTGCCGCTGTTTCCGGTCAGCGTGACCGCGAGCCCGCCGATCGCCAGCAGCGCGGCCGCGGCCGCGGCGCCGAACAGCACGGTGGGCCGCCGGTACCACGGCAGCGGCGGCGGTTCCGGCTCGTACTGCTCCTCTTCGTGCGCGAACTCCATCGCGGGCCGGGCGCCGGTCGCGGCGGGCTCGAACGTGTAGTCCTCGCCGGCATAGGGCACCGGTTCGCCCGCGGGTGACTCGTCCTGGGACCAGGCCAGCGCACGGAACGTCGCCGAGGCGGCGCCGTCGGAGGCCGACTCGGCGGCGGCCACACCCGCCGCGCCCGCGGCCCACGCGGCGGCGGCCATGCCCGTCGGGGCATCGGCGGCGGCCGCCATTCCGGTCGGCGCGTCGGCCGCACCCGCGGTGTCGGCGATCAGCGCCGCGCCTGCGGCGACGTTGAGCTGCGACTGCGGGGTGGTGATCACCGGCGCCCGCAACCGAGTGGACAGCTGCTGGGTCACCAGCGGGATGTTCGCGCCACCGCCGACGGTCGCCACCGCCGAGACGTTCGCGGGTGCAATGTTGTTGCGCTGCAACGTTTCTTCGACGGTGTTCAGCACGCCGGTCAGTGGGTCGGCGATCAGCTGTTCCAACTCGGTGCGCGTCACCCGCACATCGGTGTCGACGCCGGGCAGGTCGACGTGCACGACGGTCGCGGTTTCGCCCGACAGCCGCTCCTTGGCCAGCCGGGCCTCGTTGCGCAGCCGCGCCAGCGACCCGACCGCCGCGGTACCCGCGGGATCCGCGTCGTTGGCCGCCGCGACACCGGCGACGACGTGGTTGAGCAGGGACTGGTCGATCTGGTCACCGGAGAAGTCGGCGTAGCGCACCGTCTCGCCGATCGGCGCGAAGTTGGCCGCCGCGTCGGCCAGGCTGATGCTGGTGCCGCTGCCGCCGAAGTCGCAGAGCACGACGACACCGGCCGTCGGCAGCCCCGGGGCGGCCTGGAGTGCGGCCAGCGCCGCCACCGAATCGGGCACCAGCACCGGCGCCACCCCGTCGGGGGAGAGGGCGGGCGCGGCCCGCAGGGCGCCGCGCAGCGCGCCGACCGTTGCCGGGCCCCAGTGTGCGGGCACGGCGACCGCGATCGGGGCGCCGCCGTCGACCGTGCGCGCCATCGCGTCGAGCGCCTCGACCAGGACGCGTTCGCCGCGGTGCGGTGAACCGTCGGCGGCCACCAGCGGAACCGGGTCGCCGACCCGCTCGACGAAGCCGCTCAGCACCATGCCGGGCTGGTTGAGGTTCGGGTTCTCCGACGGCACGCCCACCTCGGGCGGGCGGTCCTCGAAGATGGTCAGGATGGACCGGCGCATGACCGGGGGTCGGCCGACTCGGGCCGCCACCAGATTGGTCGACCCGATCGACAACCCCAGAGAGTCGCTCATCAATATCCTTCTGCGTTCGGCCGCTCATCACGATAGCGGCTCGGCGGCCGCGAACACGGGAGCTGCCCCTAGTGCGCCGCGATCCCCTAACGGTGTGTCCCCTAACAGGGCGCCGACAGAGGTGGGTTTCGCACCGATCACCGGGGCGGTGACCGTCGATAGCATCGTGGCAAGCCGCTTTGGGCGGTCTTCGATCTTCTCCATATATCTGCGAAAGGGAGGGAGGGTGTTTCATGGCCAACGAGTTGCTCGACTTCGTGATGTCGGTCGTTCGTGATCCGGACACCGCGGCGCGGTTCGCCGCGAATCCGGACCAGGCGATCCTCGACGCCAATCTGACCGATGTGAGCGCCGCCGACGTCAACGCCCTGATCCCCGTGGTGTCCGAGTCGCTGTCGGCGCTGCCGACGACGGTCCCGACCGCCGGGTTCGACGGCGGCATCGCCGAGGCGGCCGGCAACGTCTGGGCCAGCGGGGCGGCGACCGCCGCCTTCGACGCGTTCGGCGACCAGGTGCCTGCCACCGGTTTCGACGACTTCGCGGTGGATGTCCCGACGATCGCGGACCCGGGTGCGGACGTGCCGGGCGTGGCCGGCGCCGACGACGCGCCACTGCCGGTCGACCACCCGGTCATCGACACCGTCGGCGAGGACGCGCCGCTCGACGATGTCCCCGAGATCGCCGACCTCGGCGGTGCGGTCGCCGAGATCCAGGAGCTCGACGTCGACGCCGGCGGATTCGACCTGTTCGACTGATCCAGCGACGCAGGAAAGCGCGGCCCCCTTGAGGGGGGCCGCGCTTTTTGTTGCGAACCGAACGGCACCCCTAGCGATCCCCTAATCCCCTAACGCACCCCCCATGCCGATCCCGGCACGGCGCCGCGCAGGGAGGGGTTGCGACCCCGTTTCTGCGGGGGCGCGCGGTCCATAACGTGGTCATCAGATCGCCGGAAGGCCGGCGACAAGAACCCCGAACACGAACCCCGAAAGGACCCCGAAATGAACCTCATCGACTGGTTTCTGAACCTGTTCCGCGACCCGGTCGCCGCGGCGGCCTTCGTCGCCGACCCCGACCGCGAACTGCACCAGGCCGGCTTCGGCAACGTCTCGGCCGCACAGGTCCAGGCCGTGGCCGCCACCGTAGCGCCCGCCGCGGTCGTGCACGGCGGCGGCAACCCGGTCGTCGGGCTGCAGCAGGCCGTGGCCCAGACCCACGGCATCGCGTTCGCGCCGCAGCGCCAGACCGACCTGCTCTCCGGCAACGAGACCCTGAGCCACAACGACACCCGGCTCCTGAGCCCGGAGACCAACACGGTCAACCACGCCGGTGCGGACCAGCAGCAGGGCGTCGGCAACGTCGACCTGGACTTCGGCGACATCACGTTCGGCAACAAGACCACCAACACCGCGACCGACGGCGGCGTCGTCAACACCGGCACCGCCGGCGACATCGACACCACCAACGTCGAAGGTGACGGCAACGTGGTCGGCGACGACAACGACGGCAACGTGACCGGCGACATCGACACCGGTGACGGCTCGCCGGTGATCATCGGCGACGACAACGACGTCGAGAACACCAACCAGGACACCGACGGTGGCGACATCATCCAGGACAACGACGGACCGGTCGTGTCCACCGGCGACATCGACACCAGCGGCGGCGGCGCCGTCGGCGGTGACGGCGGCAAGGGCGGCGGCATCCTGACCGGTGGCGGCGGCGACGGCGGCAACGCGGCCGGTGGAGCCGGCGGCGGCGTGGTGATCAACGTGCCGACCGACCAGTCGACCAACACCGGTGGCGGCGACGTCACCACCGTCGAGACCGGCGGCGGCGACATCTCCGGCGGCATCGACGCCAGCCACGACGACAACTCCGTCGACAACTCGGTGGACAACTCCAACCAGGACAACTCGGTGGACAACTCGCAGACGGTCGACACCGACGTCAACGTCAGCAACGACGTCGGCATCTTCTGATCCGCCGGCACAACCGAACAGCGCAGCTGGCGGGGACCGAACAACCGGTCCCCGCCAGTTGGCGCGTCTACCGTTGACTGACCGCTTCGACTCGAGGACCTCATGACGCAAAGCAACGAGCCCAACCAGACTGCGCCGGCCCGGCAAACCAAGGTCATCGTCGAGCTGATCGATCACACCAGCCGGATCGCCGAGGCCAACGACCGCGGTGATCTCGTCGAGCGGCTGGCCAGGGCGAAGGCCCGCGTCACCGATCCGCAGATCCGGGTGGTCGTCGCCGGGCAGCTCAAACAGGGCAAGAGCCAGTTGCTCAACTCATTGCTCAACGTCCCTGTCGCGCGCGTCGGCGACGACGAGAGCACGGTGCTGGCGACGATGGTGTCCTACGGCGAAACCCCCAGCGCGAAGCTGATCGTCGCGCGCGGCGACGGCGAGGAGCCTGAGGCCGTCGACGTCCCGATGGCCGACCTGCGCAACGATCTGCGGCGCGCACCGCAGGCCGGTGGCCGCGAGGTGCTGCGGGTCGAGGTCACCGCGGCCAGCCCGCTGCTGAAGAACGGGCTGGCGTTCGTCGACACCCCCGGTGTCGGCGGGCACGGTCAACCGCATCTGTCGGCGACGCTGGGGCTGCTGCCCGACGCCGATGCGGTGCTGATGTGCAGCGACACCAGCCAGGAGTTCACCGAGCCGGAGATGACGTTCATGCGTCAGGCCTTCGAGATCTGCCCTGTCGCAACGATCGTCGCCACCAAGACCGACCTGTACCCGCACTGGCGTCAGATCGTGGAGGCCAACCGGGCCCACCTGCAGCGGGCCGGGCTGTCGGTGCCGATGATCCCCGCGTCGTCGCTGCTGCGCAGCCACGCGATCGCACTCAACGACAAGGAACTCAACGAGGAGTCCAATTTCCCGGCCATCGTGAAGTTCCTCAGCGAGGAGGTGCTGGCCCGCCAGAATGACCGGATCCGTGACCATGTGGTCAGTGAGATCCACTCGGCTGCAGAGCATCTCACGCTGAAGGTGTCCGCCGAGTTGTCGGCGCTCAACGATCCGGCGACCCGTGACCGGCTCAAGGAGGACCTGGAGCGGCGTAAGCAGGAAGCCCAGGATGCGTTGCAGCAGACCGCGTTGTGGCAGCAGGTGCTCAACGACGGGATCGCCGATCTGACCGCCGACGTCGATCACGATCTGCGCGGCCGGTTCCGGGTGATCAGCCAGCACATCGAGAAGGTCATCGACTCCTGCGACCCGACCCAGCACTGGGCCGAGATCGGGGCGGAGCTGGAGAACGCGGTGGCGACCGCGGTGGGCGACAACTTCGTCTGGGCGTATCAGCGGGCCGAGGCGCTGGCCGCCGAGGTGGCCCGCACGTTCGTCGACGCCGGCCTCGACGCGGTCAACATGCCGCACATCGACCCCAGCCGTATGGGCGCCAATCTCGGTGAGATGAAGTCGCTGTCGAACCTCGAGGCCAAACAGCTGAGCAAGGGCCGCAAGCTGACGATGGGCATGCAGGGTTCCTACGGCGGGGTGCTGATGTTCGGGATGATGACCTCGTTCGCGGGACTGGGCATGTTCAACCCGATCTCGCTGGGCGCCGGCCTGCTGATGGGCCGCACCGCCTACAAGGAGAACGTCGAGAACCGCATGCTGCGGGTCCGCAACGAGGCCAAGACCAACACCCGCCGGTTCATCGACGACACCCAGTTCGCCGTCTCCAAGGAGTCGCGGGACCGCCTCAAAGCCGTGCAGCGCCAGTTGCGCGATCACTACCGCGAGATCGCGAACCAGACCACCCGCTCACTGAACGAGTCGTTGCAGGCGACGCTCGCCGCCGCGCAGCTGCAGGAGACCGAACGCAACGGCCGGATCAAGGAATTGGAGCGTGCGCTCAACATTCTCAACCAGGTGACCGAACATGCGGTCAAACTGATGCGCGAACCCGTGGGGACCACCTAGCCGGATCGGTGCCTAAGCTGGATCCCCGGCAATACCGAGCGGGGAGCGTTGGTGAGTAGCGCGAGATGAGCACGAGCGATCAGGTGCGCGCGATCCTGGGTGGAACCATCCAGGCGTACCAGGCCGACCCCGCATACCGCCAGCGGCCCGACGTGCACAACGAGCTGGATCGCATCGGCAGCCGGCTCAACCAGCCGATCCGCATCGCGCTGGCGGGCACGTTGAAGGCGGGCAAGTCGACGCTGGTGAATGCCCTTGTGGGCGAGGACATTGCGCCGACCGACGCCACCGAGGCCACGCGCATCGTGACGTGGTTCCGGCACGGTCCCACCCCGAAGGTCACCGCCAACCACCGCGGCGGCCGGCGGTCGAACGTGCCGATCGGACGCGACACGACCGCAGGCGGGCTCACGTTCGATTTCGCCTCGCTCGACGCCGAGGACATCGTCGACCTCGATGTGGAGTGGCCGGCGGCCGAACTGATCGACACCACGATCATCGACACCCCCGGCACCTCGTCCCTGTCGCCGGATGTCTCCCAGCGCACGTTGCGGCTGTTGGTGCCCGACGACGGGGTGCCGCGCATCGACGCGGTGGTCTTCCTGTTGCGCACACTGAACGCGGCCGACATCGCGTTGCTCAAGCAGATCGGTGAACTGGTCGGCGGGTCGAACGGCGCGCTCGGTGTCATCGGCGTGGCCTCGCGTGCCGACGAGATCGGCGCGGGCCGGATCGACGCGATGCTGTCGGCCAAGGACGTCGCGAGCCGGTTCACCGCGGAAATGGATCGCACCGGCATCTGTCAGGCGGTGGTGCCGGTGTCCGGGCTGTTGGCGTTGACGGCGCGCACGTTGCGGCAGAGCGAGTTCGTCGCGTTGGAGAAACTGGCCGCGGTCGACGCGGCGGAGTTGACCAAGGCGATGCTGTCGGTGGACCGCTTCGTGCGGGAGGACGACTCGCTGCCCGTCGACGCGGCCACCCGGGCAGCGCTGCTGGACCGGTTCGGGATGTTCGGGATCCGGATCTCGATCGCGGTGCTGCGGGCCGGGGTCAGCGATTCGGTGGCCCTGGCCGACGAACTGCTCGAGCGCAGCGGTCTGGTCGCGCTGCGCGACGTCATCGACCAGCAGTTCGCGCAGCGGTCGGATCTGCTCAAGGCGCACACCGCGTTGCTGTCGCTGCGGCGGTTCGTGCAGAACAACCCGATCTACGCCAGCCCGTACATCATCGCCGACATCGACCCGCTGCTCGCCGACACGCACGCGTTCGAGGAGCTGCGGCTGCTCAGCCAACTCCGTTCGCGGCCAACGACTTTGAACGAGGACGAGATCGCCTCGCTGCGACGGATCATCGGCGGTTCGGGGACCGACGCGGCGAGCAGGCTGGGGCTGCAACCCGACAATCCCTATGACGGTCCGCGGGCGGCCTTCGCCGCCGCCCAGCGCTGGCGCAGGCGCGCCGATCATCCGCTCAACGACCCGTTCACCACGCGCGCGTGCCGGGCGGCGGTGCGCAGCGCCGAGGCACTGGTGGCCGAGTACGCGGCGCGCAACTACTAGGGGGACGGCGGAGCGGTCACCGTCTCGGTGACCGTGCTGGTCTCCGTGCTCGTCTCGGTGCTGGTGCTGACGCTGGTCGTCGGCTCCGTCGTGGTGGTCGTCGTCGTGGTGGTGGTCGTGGTCGGCTCGGTCGTGGTCGTCGTGGTGGTGGTCGGCTCCGTCGTGGTCGTCGGCACCGTGGTCGTCTCGGTGACCGCCGTGGTGGTCGTCGGTGCGGTCGTGACCGAGCGGGAGGTGGTGGTCAGCGGCGTCAGCGGAGTGGACTCCGGCGGTTCGTCACCGCCGGTGATCAGGCTGACCAGCAGCCACACGATCAGCGCGACCAGCAGGGCGCCGGCCGCCCCGAACCCCACCAGCGCGGCGGGCTTGCGGTACCAGGGGACTTCCTCCTGGGGCGGCTCACCGTAACCGCCGTCATCGCCGTAGTTGGCGTAGACGGTCGGGTCGTCGTCGGAGTAGTTCGGGTCGTCGGGAGAGCCGTATCGCGCCACGCGCCGATAGTAGGCGCTCAGGGGAACGGATTGAGGGTGCGTGTCACATTCGTCCGAGGTCCGCGGCGTGTCGTGCGCGGCGTCGATTCCTCGTCGTCGTCCTCGGTGTCACGGACCCGGGGACGCTCGCTGGTGGTCTCGCTCTCCGAGGTCGTCGACTCCGACGGTGTCGTCGGCTCGTTGATCTCGGTGGTCTGCGGCGGGCTGGTGCTGGTGATCGTCTGCGTGGTCGCGGTGGTCGTCGGCGTGCGCGACTGAGCCGGGGCGAAGCTGGGCTCGACGAAGTTGAGCGGGGCCTGCTGCGGCTCGTTGAACTGTCGCGACACGTACGTGCCGGCGAACACCAGCAGCCCGATCGCGACCAGGGCCACCAGGCTCGCGCCGATCACTTCGGGTGTGCGGTTGTACCAGGGCTGCGATTCCGGATCGCGCCCGTCGTCACGATCGACCCTGGCCACGGCCACTGATAGTAACGGCGGCTTGCTCGCCGCCGCCTGTTCAGCCGAGCTGGGGGATCACCTCGCGGGCGAAGAACTCGACGTGTTCGAGATCCGACATGTCGAGAACCTGCAGGTACACCCGTTGCACACCGGCCTCGGTGAAGGCGGCCAGCTTGTCGGCGATCTCGGCAGGGGTGCCGACGGTCGGGGAGTTGCTGCGCAGCTCGTCGACCTCGCGCCCGATCGCCGCGGCGCGCCGGGCGATCTCGGCATCGTCGCGGCCGGCGCACAGCACGAACGCCGCGGAGTACGTCATCGAGTCGGCGGGCCGGCCGGCGTCGGCGACCGCGGCGGCGACCCGGTCGAACTGGGTCTTGACCGTGTCCAGCGGGACGAACGGGACGTTGAACTCGGCGGCGTATGTGGCGGCCAGCGCCGGTGTGCGATTGGCGCCCTGGCCGCCGATGATGACCGGCGGGTGCGGGCGCTGCGCCGGTTTGGGCAGTCCGGGCGAGTCGACGACGCTGTAGTGGGTTCCGGAGAAGTCGAAGGTCTGGCCCGGCGGCGCCGTCCACAGCCCGGTGATGATCTCCAGCTGTTCGGTGAGCCGGTCGAACCGCTCGCCCAGCGGCGGGAACGGAATCGCGTACGCCTGATGCTCGGCTTCGAACCAGCCCGCGCCGATGCCGAATTCGACTCGGCCGCCGCTCATTTCGTCGACCTGTGCGACGGAGATGGCCAGCGGGCCGGGATGGCGGAAGGTCGCCGAGGTGACCATCGTGCCGAGCCGGATCGACGTCGTCTCGCGGGCGATGCCGGCCAGCGTGACCCAGGAGTCGGTGGGCCCGGGCAGCCCGTCGCCGCTCATCGCGAGGTAGTGGTCGGAGCGGAAGAACGCCGAGTACCCGAGCTGCTCGGCGGCCTTGGCGACGGCCAACTGATCGGCGTACGTGGCACCCTGCTGCGGTTCGACGAAGACGCGGAAATCTGTCACGGCCGCCAGCTTAGGCGCGAACGGGCGCTACAGCCCCTTGCGGTTACCGCGGACCGCGTCGACGGTCGCCGCGTCGCCGTCGAAGTCGAGGCGCACCGCGTCGCGGCCCGAGATGAACAGCAGCAGTTCCTGGGCTTCGCCGGTGATCGTCAGGGCCGGCCCACTCCCGACGGTCGCCAGCACTCTGCCCTGCGGGGTCTTCAGCGTGATCCGAGCCGGCGCCTTGGCCAGGGTCATCCGCGCCATCAGCGGCAGTGAACGCGTCAGCGCACTGACCGTGCTGTCGTCGAGAGGCCTTGGCTCCCAATCGGATTGCGCACGCCGCACATCTTCATGGTGGATGTACATCTCGCCCATGTTGGCCACCGGGTCGAGCAGTTTGAACGGCGAGTACAGCGGCGGGCCCGAGGCGACCTTGTCGAGCAGTTCCGCCCAGTCGGTTTGGGCTGTCTGCCGCTGCACTCTGTCGGTGTATCCCGCCAGCACAGGGATCATGATCCCCGGGGTCGCGTCGAGCCTGCGCTCGCGCACGACCAGATGCGCGGCCAGGTCACGGGTGGTCCAGTCCCCGCACAGCGTGGGGGCGTCGGGCCCGACCTCGTGCATGGTGGCGACTAGTGCGGCGCGTTCCCGTTGTGCTGCGGTCATGATTCACCCTAGAACGTTTCGACGCCCTCGACGGCGACGACCATGCCTCGTCCGGTCTCGTCGTTGGTGAAGCGCGTCCCGCTCTCGCCGGCCTCGATCGTCCAGCCCTCGGCTCGGTAGGTGCGGTAATCCAGGGTGACCGCGGGGATCGCACCGAGATTGCCTACCACCCAAGACAGTTCGCCGTCGGCGCTGAGGCGGACTCCGGTGGCCGGCAGGCCCGCGACGTCGGGCGGGTCGACGAACTGTGTCTCGCATCCGACCTCGGCCGCGGTCAGCTGACAGCGGGTCCGCCCGGACTTGGTCTCGATGAAGACGTAGCCGTTCTCCGGGGTCAGCACGTCGGCACCCGGCGCGGGGCCGGGGGCGGGGGCGGGCGCAGCCGAGGGTGGCGGTGCCGGTGTGGTGCGAGGAGGCCGCGGCGCGGGGAACGTCGGCTCGATGCCGTCCGCAGGGACGGCCACGGGCCGCCCGAGCGTGCTGCTCGTGCAGCCGGCGGTCGCGACGGCCAGGATCGCGCAGACCGTCGCGGAAATCCTTCGCACGCTCCGACGGTACGCACGCGGTGACGGATGAGGCGTGAGTGACTCGCGCAAATCGCGTGTCGGCTAGGGCGCTTCCGCCATCTGTGCGTAACCGTCGGCCAGTGCGCGCAATTGGCGGGCGCCGTCACCGGAGTAGGAGGAGCCGTGCATCAGGGCCAACGTGGTCGGCGCCAGGTCGGCGAGCGTGTGCAGGGTCGGCTGCAGGTTGGTGGTCAGGCCGGTGGCGCGGAAGAACTGCTCGGCGGCCAGTGCCGGTTCGACGACGTCGCTGTCGGTGACCGGGGGTCCGGCGCCGACATGGGTGAAGAGGTCTCCCGCGAGCAGTGTCGACGTCGTCTCGTCGAACCACAGGCCGGCTTCCCAGTTGTGCGGGACGTGCGGCGTGGGCAGGAACCGCAACCGGTGGCCGCCGATGTCGTGCACGCCGTCCTCGGGTGCGGCGACCGGCGGTCGGTCGCACAGATCGGTCAGCGACAGCATGCAGGCCAGCCCGCTGTGGATGACCTCGGCGTCGGGCGCCGCCTCGAGCAGCAGATTGACCGCGCCGCACTCGTCGGCCTCCAGGTGGCCGAAGGAGATCCAGCGCAGCTTCTCCAGCGGGATGACCCGGTTGACGGCCGCGGACGCCGAACCGAAGAACTGGCGGTGTCCGCAGTGGAAGAGGAACGGTTCATCGCCGGTCAGCAGGAACTGGTTGAACGTGAAGCCGTGTTCGGTGATGTCCGGTACGAAGGTCGACAACCGGTAGATGTCGGGTGCGATCTCCTCGACGGTGGTCTCCATCGTTCGATGGTGCGCCGAAGTCCGTAGCGCCGTGGCGGATTGGACGCGCCCGTGCCGATGCGGTCTCTAACCGTCGATTCCCGCGTCATTGGTCACCCCGCCGGTCGCGGTGCCGCCCTCACCGCCGGAGCCGCTGGCGCCCTGACTGCCCGGTGCACCGCCCTTGCCGCCGTTGCCGCCTTCGGCGCTGCCGGTGACGGTGCTGTCGAAGTCGGATGTGTTGCGCACCTGCGCGTCCCCGCCGTCACCCCCGTCGCCGCCGTTGGCGTCGTCCTGCGGTTGGCCGGCGCCGGTGCCGCCCAGCGAGCCGTGCCCGCCGGGTCCGCCGTTACCGCCGGTGGCGTTCTTGTAGTCGCTCACCGCGTTGCCGCCGTTGCCACCGTCGCCGCCGTCGCCGCTGCCGAAGCCGCCGCCGGCATGGCCGGCATTGCCGGCCGCGCCGCCACGGCCGCCGGTTGCGTCGCCCTCGCCCGCTGTGGGAGTGAGCGTCGAACTGATCTCGGTGCCGGTCGGGGTGGAGACGATGGTGTACTGCCCGCCCGGCGTCGCCGACGCGCCACCCCCGTTGCCGCCGTCGCCGCCGTGCCCGTTGATGTTGCCTTCCCAGTTGTTTCCGCCGCTGCCGCCATTGCCGCCGGTCGCACTACCCGCCGCTGCCGTCGCGCTGCCACCTTGGCCGCCGTCGCCGCCGGTGCCCTCGAACGAGGCACCGCCAGGCCCACCGGTCCCGCCCACGGCATCGCCGCCGATCACTTCACCGGTGGTGACGGTGACGGGACCCGGGACGCCCGGGAAGGTCCGCGTCGTGATGCCGGTGACGCTGAGCTCGTCGACGGCGATGGCGTAGCCGCCGTGCCCGCCCTGGCCGCCGTCGCCGGTGCTGGTCGCGTTGCCGCCGCCGCCGCCTTTACCGCCGGTTGCGTCCCCGCCGTACGCGATGGCGTAACCGCCGTCACCGCCGTCACCGCCGTCGCCGGTGCTCGCGTTGGGGAACGTCGGCCCGGAGCCGCGCCCGACTCCACCGTTGCCACCGACGGCGGTGCCGGCCTGGACGGTGGTCAGCCCGGTGTCGGGATCGGTGGTGGCGAGCGAGCCGCCCCAGGCGTATCCGCCGTCACCGCCGTCGCCGCCGCTGCCGTTCGTGGTGAAGCCGCCGGAGCCGCCGTGGCCTGCCGTCGCGGTGGCGCCGTAGGTGACCGCATCGCCACCGTCACCGCCCGCCCCGCCGCTGCCGCGGAGGACGCCGCCGTTGCCGCCCTTGCCGCCGTTGGTGCCGGTCGCGTCGCCCGAGGTCCGGATGTCGGAGTATCCGCTGCCGCCCTTGCCTCCGCTGCCGAACAGCCGGCCATTGCCGCCGTCGCCACCGGCGACCCCCGGGGTGGTGGAGTTCCAGCCGTCCCCGCCGCTGCCGATGAACATCCCGCCGTTGAAGCCGTTGGGGTGCAGGGCGGTGCCGTCCATCCCGTTGCCGATGAACACGTTGAGCACGGGGACGGTGCCGGCGATGTCCATCAGCGGGCTGTTGAGCAGCGAGGCGAACGGGTCCGCCGAGCCCCGCGCGCCGAGTCCGGGGATCGGACCGCTCGCCGCCGGCGCGCAGCCGGTCATCAGAAGTGGTGCACTGCAGGATGATTGGGGCTCCGCGGTCGCGCTCGGTGCGAGGAAGATGGCCACGGCCGGGGCCGCCGCCATGACGCCTGCGCTGCCGATGTAGGTGAGCAGGGGCCGGTTCGTCCTGCGGGCCGCCTGGTGATGTCGGGACATTGCATCCTCCGTAGCCGATCGTGCATTCGCATCGAGTGTCGGCACGGTGGTGGCCGGTGACTGGGGTAAGGCGGTACCCCATTTGCTTCTGCCGCGGTGGCCGGGAACAAATCACCGCGACGCCCCGTTGAGCCTAACGACACTTGAGTGATCCAGACTCAAGTCTGGGTTGACAGGCTATAGTCCGTCGGCGCAGTCTTGAGTGTGGTGCACTCAGACCCTTAGAAGGACTATCCAGGAGGAAACAACCATGGCTCGTGCGGTCGGAATCGACCTCGGGACCACCAACTCCGTCGTCGCAGTTCTGGAGGGTGGCGACCCCGTCGTCGTCGCCAACTCCGAGGGCTCCCGCACCACGCCGTCCGTCGTCGCCTTCGCGCGCAACGGTGAGGTGCTGGTCGGTCAGCCCGCCAAGAACCAGGCGGTGACCAACGTCGACCGGACGATCCGCTCGGTCAAGCGTCATATCGGCACGGACTGGTCGGTGGAGATCGACGGCAAGAAGTACACGTCGCAGGAGATCAGCGCCCGCACGCTGATGAAGCTGAAGCGCGACGCCGAGGCGTACCTCGGTGAGGACATCACCGACGCCGTCATCACGGTGCCCGCCTACTTCAACGACGCCCAGCGGCAGGCCACCAAGGAGGCCGGCCAGATCGCCGGGCTCAACGTGTTGCGCATCGTCAACGAGCCGACCGCGGCCGCGCTGGCCTACGGCCTGGACAAGGGCGAGAAGGAACAGACCATCCTGGTCTTCGACCTCGGCGGCGGCACGTTCGACGTCTCGCTGCTCGAGATCGGCGAGGGCGTCGTCGAGGTCCGCGCGACCTCCGGTGACAACCACCTCGGCGGCGACGACTGGGACGACCGGATCGTCGAGTGGCTCGTCGACAAGTTCAAGGGCACGTCGGGTATCGACCTGACCAAGGACAAGATGGCGATGCAGCGGCTGCGCGAAGCGGCCGAGAAGGCCAAGATCGAGCTCAGCTCGAGCCAGAGCACCTCGATCAACCTGCCCTACATCACCGTCGACGCGGACAAGAACCCGCTGTTCCTCGACGAGCAGCTGACCCGCGCCGAGTTCCAGCGCATCACCCAGGATCTGCTGGACCGCACGCGCCAGCCGTTCCAGCAGGTGGTCAAGGACGCCGGCATCTCGGTCTCCGACATCGACCACGTGGTGCTCGTCGGTGGTTCGACCCGCATGCCCGCGGTGTCGGAACTGGTCAAGGAGATGACCGGCGGCAAGGAGCCCAACAAGGGCGTCAACCCCGACGAGGTCGTCGCCGTGGGCGCCGCGCTGCAGGCCGGCGTGCTCAAGGGTGAGGTGAAAGACGTTCTGCTGCTGGACGTCACGCCGCTGTCCCTGGGTATCGAAACCAAGGGTGGCGTGATGACCAAGCTGATCGAGCGCAACACCACGATCCCGACCAAGCGTTCGGAGACCTTCACCACCGCCGACGACAACCAGCCGTCGGTGCAGATCCAGGTCTATCAGGGTGAGCGCGAGATCGCCGCGCACAACAAGCTGCTCGGCAGCTTCGAGCTGACCGGCATTCCGCCGGCCCCGCGCGGCGTGCCCCAGATCGAGGTCACCTTCGACATCGACGCCAACGGCATCGTGCACGTCACCGCCAAGGACAAGGGCACCGGCAAGGAGAACACGATCAAGATCCAGGAAGGCTCCGGCCTGTCCAAGGAGGAGATCGACCGGATGATCAAGGACGCCGAGGCGCACGCCGAGGAGGACCGCAAGCGGCGCGAGGAAGCCGACGTCCGCAACCAGGCGGAGTCGCTGGTCTATCAGACGGAGAAGTTCGTCTCCGAACAGCGTGAGGCCGAGGGCGGTTCGAAGGTGCCCGAGGACACGCTGAGCAAGGTCGACGCCGCGATCGCCGACGCCAAGAAGGCGCTCGAGGGCACCGACATCGCGGAGATCAAGTCCGCGATGGAGAAGCTGGGCGTCGAATCGCAGGCGCTGGGCCAGGCCATCTACGAGGCCACCCAGGCCGAGCAGGGTGCGGGCGGCGCTGACGCCGGCGCACCGGCCGACGACAACGTGGTCGACGCCGAGGTTGTCGATGACGACTCCAAGGAGAACAAGTGACAGGAAACGATCCGCACGAGCCGGTGACCGTCACCGACAAACGGCGCATCGATCCGGTCACCGGCGAAGTCCGAGACTCGGGCTCCGGGCCGGCTCCGGCAGCGGCCGAGCCGGCCCCGGAGGAACCCGCCGCGGCGCAGACCGGTGGCGGTGAGGAGGCCGAACGGGCCGCCGAGCTGCTCGCCGATCTGCAGCGCGTGCAGGCCGAGTTCGCCAACTACCGCAAACGGGCGCTGCGCGAGCAGCAGGCCGCGGCCGATCGCGCCAAGGCCTCGGTGCTCACCGAGCTGCTGCCGGTGCTCGACGACCTCGACCGCGCCCGCAGCCACGGGGACCTGGAAGGCGGACCGCTCAAGGCGGTCGCCGACAAACTTGTCGGTGTGCTTGAGGGGCTGGGGCTTTCGGGCTTCGGCGCTGAGGGCGACGACTTCGATCCCGAGTTGCACGAGGCGGTCCAGCATGAGGGTGAGGGCACTCACCCGATCATCGGGACCGTCATGCGGCGCGGATACAAGGTCGGCGAGCATGTGGTGCGCCACGCGATGGTCGGGGTGGTCGACACCGTCCCCGACGACGACGCGGCTCCGGCCGGCGAGTGAGACCGGGGCCCAATGAGCGACGAGGTGGCGCAGGACGGCCGACGAATCGGCTGCCTGCGCCACCTGTGGCTCGGCCCGCCGACGAGAATCCGACGAGATTCGTCGGCAACCAGCAGAATCAGATAGCGAAAGCGTTGAACCGAGAAGCGCGGAAGGAGGTGACGCGGCATGGCCCAGCGTGAATGGGTTGAGAAAGACTTCTACAAAGAGCTCGGCGTCTCCTCTGACGCCAGCGAACAAGAGATCAAGCGGGCGGCGCGAAAGCTGCTCGCGGAGAACCACCCCGACCGAAACCCGGGCAACCAGGCGGCCGAAGACCGGTACAAGGCCGTGTCGGAGGCCAAGGAGGTCCTCACCGACCCGGCCAAGCGCAAGGAGTACGACGAGACCCGGCGGCTGTTCGCCAACGGAGGTTTCGGCCGCGGCCGGTTCGGCGGTGGCGGCGGCGGTTTCGGCGGGTTCGGCTCCGATGGCGTCGAATTCAACCTCAACGACCTGTTCGACGCGGCCGGCCAGACCGGCGGCGCGAACATCGGCGACCTGTTCGGCGGCTTGTTCGGGCGCGGTGCCCAGCAGCCGCGGCCCAGCAGGCCGCGCCGGGGCAACGACCTCGAGACCGAGACCGAGCTGTCGTTCCTCGAGGCGACCAAGGGCGTGGCGATGCCGTTGCGGCTCACCAGCCCCGCCCCGTGCACGAATTGCCATGGCAGCGGCGCGCGCCCGGGCACCAGCCCCAAGGTGTGCCCGAACTGCAACGGCTCCGGCGTGATCAACCGCAACCAGGGCGCGTTCGGGTTCTCCGAACCGTGCACCGAGTGCCGCGGCAGCGGGTCGATCATCGAGCACCCCTGCGAGGAGTGCAAGGGCACCGGCGTCACCACCCGCACGCGCACCATCAACGTGCGGATCCCCCCGGGTGTGGAGGACGGTCAGCGGATCCGGCTGGCCGGACAGGGCGAGGCGGGGCTGCGCGGAGCGCCGTCGGGTGACCTGTACGTGACCGTGCATGTGCGCCCGGACAAGGTGTTCGGCCGTGACGGCGACGACCTGACCGTCACCGTTCCGGTCAGCTTCCACGAACTCGCGCTGGGCACGACGCTGTCGATCCCGACGCTCGAGGGCAAGGTCGGGGTTCGGGTGCCCAAGGGCACCTCCGACGGCCGGATCCTGCGGGTGCGCGGGCGTGGTGTGCCGAAACGCTCTGGCGGTCATGGTGATCTGCTCGTCACCGTGAAGGTGGCGGTGCCGCCGAACCTCGAAGGTGAGGCGGCCGAGGCGTTGGAGGCTTACGCGAAGGCGGAGCGGGCCGGCGGATTCGACCCGCGGGCCGGATGGGCGGGTGCCTGATGAGTAAACGGTCGAACGACGAGGCGCGGACGTTCCTGATCTCGGTGGCCGCCGAACTGGCGGGCATGCACGCGCAGACCCTGCGCACCTACGACCGGCTCGGCCTGGTCCGCCCTCAGCGGACTTCCGGTGGCGGGCGGCGTTATTCGCAGCACGACGTCGAACTGCTGCGCGAGGTGCAGCGGCTCTCCCAGGACGAGGGTGTGAACCTCGCCGGCATCAAACGCATCATCGAGCTGACCAACCAGGTCGAGGCGCTGCAGGCGCGCGTGCGCGAACTCACCGCAGAGGTGGAGGCGCTGCGCGGGACGCCGCGCCGCGATCTGGCGGTGCTGCCGAAGAGCACGGCCGTCGTGGTCTGGCAACCTGGAGCCGCTCGGCGGCGACGTCAGGCGGAGTAACAAGCGCTAAGACACGGTGATCGAGAACCGGGCGGTCTCCGGCTTGCCGGGGGCCGCCGTCCGGTATCCGCCCCGGCGCAAGCTGTCGGTCGGCGCGGCCATCGGCTCGATGCCGATCAGGTCGTCTCCCGGCGGCGCGAACAATTGTGCTGCGGGATAACCCGTTTCGAAGGTCACGTCGATACGCCGGTCGGCGGCGACGAGCGTGAACACCGCGCCGTCGGGCACCTGGTCGAACCCGTCGTCGTAGGCGGTGTCGCCGAGTTGTTCGCTCGACGCGGACCGCTGTTCGTGCGTGCCGGTGGGAATGCCGGTGGCGTCGACCGGCAGGTGGCGCATCGCGGGGGTGGTCAGTGTCCACTGTCCGCGAGGGACGCCGGGGATCGTCAGATACGGGTGATAGCCGAAACACAGCGGTACCGACGCCGCAGCGGTGGGCCGCACCGTCGTCTCGATCGTCAGCCGCCGGTTCTCCAGCGTGACGCGTTGGGTGAGCACGTGCGGGAACGGAAACGACGCCAGCAGTTGCGGTTTGCCGAAGTCGAGCGCCGCGGTCACGCTGTTGGCCGTGCGGTCGGTCACCAGCCAGCCGGGATAGGCGGCGAGCACGCCGTGCATCGGGGCGCCGTGATCGTCGGTGCGCACGCCCCCGGCGCCGGAGGTGAGGGTGACGACGGCCCCATCGACCTCATAGTGGTTGGCGCTCAACCGGTTCGCCCACGGGTACAGGATCGGGATGCCCATCGTCTTGCCGCGGGCCACGTAGGCCTCCAGTCCGCGGCGCTGGCCGAGAAACTCGTCGGCTCCGTCGGTAAGTGAGGTGCCCACCATGCCGGCGCCCGGCACGAACGTCGCGGTCAGCGACGACGCCGGATCGGTCAGCGTCACGGTCTCGAAGTCAAGCACCTGACGATCGTCGCACGGTTCAGTCGTAGACGATCACGGCGCGTCCGACGAAGTCGCCGCGGCCCAGCGCGTCGATGTGCTCGTTGACGTCTTCGAACCGCACCTCGGTCACCGAGTCCTTGATCTTGCCGGCCTCGGCCAGCGCGACGACTTCGGTCAGGTCGTTGTAGTTGCCCCAGAACGATCCGAAGAACGTGTACTCCCGGCCCACCAACGGAAACAGCGGGATGTCGATGCGGTTGCCGACCAGTCCTACCGACGCCACCGCGCCCTCGGTCGCCAGCAGTGCGAACGCCAGCCGCACGCTCTGCTCGGCGCCGACGCATTCGATGACCGCGTCGACCTCGCGCCTGCCGGTCGCCGCTTCGAGCGCGTCGCGCACCTGGTCGTCGGACTTGTCGCGGAAGTTGATGGTGTGGTCGGCACCGTTGTCTGCGGCCAGCGTCAGCTTCTCGTCGCTGCGCGCGAACGCCACGACGGTGGCGCCGGCCCCCAGCAGCTTGGCGTACTGGACCGCATACGCGCCGAGGCCGCCGACGCCCATCACGGCCAGCGTCGTGCCCGGCCCGAGAACCCCTGCGGCACGGAGCTTCTTGAGGCCGCGGTACGGGGTCAGCCCGGCGTCGGTCAGCGGCGCCAGGGAAACCGGTGTCAGTCGCCCGCTGACCGGGATTACCTGCTGGTAGGCCACTGGCACGTATTCGGCGTACCCGCCGTGCGGGCCGAATCCGACCCAGTGGCCCTGATTGCAGATCTGCTCGTTGCCGCGGTGACACTGGCGGCACGAGCCGTCGCCGAGCGGTCCGAACACCACCGCCTGCCCGCCCTCGGCAAGTCCCGCCGACGCCGGCACCTCGGCGCCGATCCGGTCGATCGTTCCCGCGACCTCGTGCCCGGGTGTCACCGGGAAGTCCATCGGCAGGCTGAAGTAACCGTCGACGAGCTGAAAGTCGGTGCGACACATGCCCGCTCCGCCAACCTTGATGAGCACCTCGCTGGGGCCGATGTCGGGGATGGGGATCTCTTCGAGCCGAAGCGGCTGCTTGTATCCGTGCATGCGTGCGGCCCGCATCGTTGTCATCGGCACTCCCCGGTGGTTGATCTTGATCGGAGTCTACGGGCCTGCGGCCGGGCGCGCGCCCGTTTCTACCCGGCGGTCGGATCGTGCTGAATGCGTTCGACGGGCGTGCCTTTGGCGAGCAGCGCGTCCTTGGTCGCCGTCACCATCTGCGGGCCTCCGCAGATCAGGATCTGGCGGTCACCCCAATTGCCGTAGCGGGTCACCACGTCGGGTAGGCGGCCGGTCTGGCGGACGTGCAGCCCGCGGGGCGGTTGCACGTCGGGATAGTCGGGGGCCCACGGCGGGTCGACGTTGAACTCCGACACCGGCGTCACCGACAGCCAGGGGTTATGCGACGCGATCTGCCACAGCGTGCGCAGGTCGTATAGGTCGCAGGGATAGCGCCCGCCGAAGAACAGGTGCACCCGCGGGTTGTCGGCCCAGCGGGTCAGGTCCATGATCAGCGTCCGCAGCGGGGCCAGGCCGGTGCTGCCCGCAACCATCAGGACATCGCCGGCGTCACGGTCGACGTGCAGGCCGCCGTGCGGGTTGGAGATCCGCCACCGGTCGCCGGGCCGGGTCTCGGCGACGATCGCGGTGCTGACCATCCCGCCGGTCACCGACCGGATGTGGAATTCGATGCCCCCGCCCCGGTCGGCCGGGATGGACGGGCTCAGATAGCGCCAGCGCCGGGGCCACTGCGGCACTTGCACCGTGACGTACTGGCCGGGGTGGTAGAACAGCGGCTGGTCCAGTTGCAGCCGCACGACCGACACGTCGCGTGTCATCCGCATGTGCTCGATGACGGTGCCGTCGCAGAACGGCGGACCCTTCTCGGCATCGGCGGCGCCACGCATCAGGCCGATCATCAACGCGACCGCGTCGTGGGCGGCCTCGGCGAGCTGGTCGGTCCAGCTCTCGCTCAGATGCGTGCGGAACGAGCTGTACAGCGCGGTCTGCATGCTCTCGTAATGATGTTGTGTGACACCGTATTTGCGGTGGTCGCGGCCGAGCTGCGCGAGGAACGCCACCGGCTCCTGTGCCCGCTGGGCGACCAGCTCGCCCAGCACCCAGGTGATCGCGTGGGCGAACCGCTGGCGCTGGGCGGCCATATCGGGGGGAAACAAATCGCGCACCGAGGTGTCGATCGCGAACCAGTGGGTGTAGAACGTGCGAATCAGCTCGTCGGACCCGAGCGTGGGATCGGCCGCATCGCGCAGTTGTTGCAGCGCGTCACGGTCGTCGAGTCCCACGCCGCCCGAGTGTAAGGGCCGGTCAGGCGGCGGCGGTTCGGCGTGCGCGCACGGCTGCGGTGACGGTCAGCGCCACGCCGACGACCACCCAGCAGGTCAGCACCGCGACCGGCACCATCGCGCCGGCGCCGTCGAAGAACGCCGCGGACCGCAGCAGCGTGGCGTTGGCGCCTTGGGGCAGGAACTGGCCGAACTGGCCCCAGCCGCTCGGCAGCAGCTCCGGGGCGCTGGTCAGCCCGGACAGCGGGTTCCCGACGAGCACCGCGGCCACCGAGCCCAGCGCCAGTCCGACCCGGCCGAACAGCGAGCCCAGGCCCAATACCGTGAGCCCGGTGGCCAGCACGCCCAGTGTCAGCGCGCCGGTGACACCCCAGAAGTTCGAGTCGATCGAGCCGAGCACCCAGCGCAGCAGGGCGGCGATCGACAGGCCGGCCACCCCGGCGAACACCGTCATCGCCGCCAGCCGGCTCCACACCTCGCGCTTGAGCGCGAACACCAGGGCGATCGCCGGCAGCAGCCCGGCCAGGGTCACCGGCAGCGCCGAGGCGGCCAGCCCGGCGCCGCGCGGGTCGTCGGCGGTCGGCGGGGCCAGGTCCTCGACGCGCAGCTCTGCGCCGGTGTGCTGGGCGATGCCGCCGCCGATCTGGGTCAGCATCTGGGCGATCATCGGGCTGGCCCCGGTGGCGACCAGCGCGGCGGGACCCTCAGGGGTGAGCGCGAAACCGCCGTAGACGTCGCGGTTTTCGATCGCCTCACGCAACGCGCCCTCGCCGGGGTAGTAGGTGACCGTGAACGCGCCGGGCGCCTGCTGCTCCAGCATCGCGGTCAGCTGTCCACCGGCGGCCTGCGGTCCGGCCGCTCCGATCGGCACGTTGTGCGGCGCGGTGCGGGCGGCGGGCAGCGCGAAGGCGAGCGCGACGATGGCGAGCGCGACGGTCAGCACGACGACGACGGCCGTCGCGCGGATCGCCGCGGGCGGTTCGTGGACGGGTGAGCCGTGGTGGGTGGGCCTGCTGGCGGTGTCAGTGGTCATGACGAAGCCTTTTCATCGAATGTTGAATTCTGGGCTACCGGGAGCGTAACGCGGCCGCGCCACGATTTCAACAGTCATTGAAATGCTATCGTCGAAACATGCCCTCACCAGCCACGAAGCGACGCGGACGGCGCCAAGGCGCGCCCGTGTCTCGGGATGCGGTGCTGGTTGCGGCCCGCGCCCGGTTCGCCACCGAGGGCTACGAGAAGACGACGCTGCGCTCGATCGCCGCCGATGCGGGCGTCGACGCGTCGATGGTGCTGTATCTGTTCGGGTCGAAATCCGAACTGTTCCGCGAGGCGCTGCGGGTGATCGTCGGCCCCGAGGCGTTGGTGTCGGCGCTCTCCGGCGGGCCCGACGAGGATCCCGACATCGGTGTCCGGATGGTGCGCACCTACCTGCGGATCTGGGAGTCCGAGGACACCGGGCCGACGATGGTCGCGATGCTGCAGTCCGCCACGTCGAACAGCGATGCGCACGAAGCCTTTCGCGGTTTCATGCAGGGCTATGTGCTGACCGCGGTGTCGGCCGAACTCGGCGGCGGGGAACAGGCCCGGCTACGCGCGCTGCTGGCCGCCAGCCAGTTGGTGGGTACCGCGATGCTGCGATATGTCATGAAGATCGCGCCGCTGGCGACGCTGGCCGGCGAGGACCTGGTGCGGTTGATCGCGCCGACCATCACGCGGTACCTGACCGCCGATGCCGCCGAGCTCGGCCTTCCTCAGAGTCCGTGAAAACCCTTGTACAACATCATGATCCCGATGACGACGAGGATCGCCGCCACCAGGGCGGCATGCTGGCGCTCCATCCACTCCTTGAGCCGGGTGAGCGCGTCGTCGAGGCGGTGGCCGGAGACCGCGTAGGCCAGGATCGGCAGGGCCGCCGTCGAGGCGGCCACCGCGACGAACCACAGCACGCCCGCCCACTCGTGGCGGTGTGCGCCCGACGAGCCGATCGCCAAACCCGCTGCGGCGCACATGAACAGGACCTTCGGATTGACGACCGTGAGCATCAGCGCGGTGACACCGGCGCGCGCCGGGGTCAGCTTGCTCATGCTTTGCATCCACCGCGGCGTATGCGTCGACTGTCCGCGGGTGAAATACCGGTAACAGCCGAACAGGACGAGCCCCGCGCCGACGACGATGCGCAACCATGACGCCCAGCCCGGCGGCCGGCCCTCGCGCCCGCCGAGCAGCCCTGACACCTGCAGGAAAAGAATCGTGAGGGCGGCGAGACCGAGCACCCAGCCCGCCAGGAACGCCAGGCCGGTCGGCCGCGGTCGCGGGGTGCGCAGCGCGAGCACCGCGGGGATGATCGACAGCGGTGACAGCGCGATCACCAGCGCCAGCGGTATCAGTTCGGTCAGCACGGTATGACTATGCGCTCTGTATGTGTCAGGCGCTCTGCGTCGGGTGGTACTGGCACGCCTTCCACTGGTCGCCTTCGCGCAGGAAGTCGACGTCGAAGGTGCGGCTGTGCTCGTCGGCCTCGAACCGGACGTGCGCGACGGCGTCGTCGCCGCGGGTGCTCACCGACTCCACGGTGATGCGGGTGGGCCCGTCGGCCTTGCGGCTCGCGTACCAGCCCGCCTCGAACTGCGCGCCCTGCAGCACGTCGGCGCAGACGTGGGCGGCGAACGTGGTGAAGTCGGCGCGGTTGTAGGAGGAGTTCATCGTGTCCAGCACCGCGCGGATCTCGTGCTCGCCGGAGTCGGCGGCCGCCCGAACCGGGAGCAGCGCGCTGACCGCGACCGCGACCACCGCGCCGCCGGCGAGTGCGTTGAAGCGCATACACACAGGATCGCGGGTGTCCGCGTGCGCTCGGGGTATGACGCGCCGGGCCGGCCTAAAGTGCGGCCGAGCCCCATGTGTCGACGAACCGGTTCTCGCCGAGGGTTTCGACAAACCGCGGCCCGACGCGGTCGAGGTCACGCCGAAAGTCTTCGGCCCAGGCGCCGAACGGGTCGCGCGCCAGGTACTCGTTGCGAAACCGGTCGTCCTCGGACACCTCGGTGGCGCAGAACGACGGGATCGTCAGGTCGACCACGGGCTGGTTGCGCTCGACCTCGGCCAGGATCAGGGGAGCGTTGCCCGCCAGGAACCGGTCAAAGATCCAGCCGTCCTCGCCGAGCCAGACCGAGGAGCGGATCTTGAGGACGACGTGCTCGGCGCGTGCCACGATGGCGCCGGCGACCAGCGGATCGAGTTCGCGCTCGGCCTCGTAGCGGGTGCCGCCGACCGCCGGGCCCTTCGCGGTCATGGTGCCGATCGCCTCGTCGTCGAGCGCGGACACCAGCTCGGCGGGGGTTCCCCGCAGCTCGGCAGGCGCCGGCCCCTGCACGCGGACGCGTACCGCGTAGCCGTCCGCGGCGAACAGATACGCCTGCGCGATCAGCACCGGGCTCGGATCGGAGTCCACCACGGCGGGCATGTCGCGGACCACGAACTTGCGCTCGAACTCGAAGTCGCCGGTATCGGACATACAGCGAAGCTAACCCGCGGATCGCGCGATCGCATGGATCGACGGGCGGACGCACGGAGCTGTCGTCAAAAATTTCCAGACTTGAGCGGAACACACTCAACCTTGACTGCGTTGAACAACGCGAGAAGCATTTTCGCCAAGCTCACGTACCTAGGAAAGGGAAGGTTTCGTGGACTCGTTCAACCCGACGACCAAGACTCAGGCGGCGCTCACCGCGTCGTTGCAGGCGGCGACGGCCGCGGGCAACCCGCAGATCACGCCTGCCCATCTGCTGATGGCACTGCTGACGCAGAACGACGGCATCGCCGCGCCGCTGCTCGAGGCCGTCGGCGTCGAACCCGCCACCATCCGGACCGAGACGCAGCGGATCCTCGACCGGCTGCCCAGCGCCAGCGGCGCGGCCTCGCAGCCGCAACTGAGCAGGGAGGCCCTCGCGGCGATCACCGCGGCGCAGAACCTCGCGACCGAGATGGACGACGAGTACGTCTCGACCGAACACCTGCTGGTCGGCCTGGCCAGCAACGACACCGAGGTGGCCAAGCTGCTGACCGGCCACGGCGCGTCGCCGCAGGCGCTGCGTGAGGCGTTCGTCAAGGTGCGCGGCAGCGCCCGCGTCACCAGCCCCGACCCCGAGGGCACCTATCAGGCCCTGGAGAAGTACTCGACCGATCTGACCGCGCGCGCCCGCGAGGGCAAGCTCGACCCGGTTATCGGGCGCGACAACGAGATCCGTCGCGTCGTGCAGGTACTGAGCCGTCGCACCAAGAACAACCCGGTGCTCATCGGCGAGCCCGGTGTCGGCAAGACCGCGATCGTCGAGGGTCTGGCCCAGCGCATCATCGCCGGCGACGTGCCGGAGAGCCTGCGCGACAAGACCGTCGTCAGCCTTGATCTCGGCTCGATGGTCGCCGGCTCGAAGTACCGCGGCGAGTTCGAGGAACGGCTCAAGGCCGTCCTCGTCGACATCAAGAACTCGGCCGGCCAGATCATCACGTTCATCGATGAGCTGCACACCATCGTCGGCGCCGGCGCGACCGGCGACGGTTCGATGGACGCGGGCAACATGATCAAGCCGATGCTGGCCCGCGGTGAGCTGCGGCTGGTCGGCGCCACCACGCTCGACGAGTACCGCAAGTACATCGAGAAGGACGCCGCGCTGGAGCGCCGCTTCCAGCAGGTCTACGTCGGCGAGCCGTCGGTCGAGGACACCGTCGGCATCCTGCGTGGACTCAAGGAGCGCTACGAGGTGCACCACGGGGTGCGCATCACCGACTCCGCGTTGGTGTCGGCGGCGACGCTGTCGGACCGCTACATCACGTCGCGGTTCCTGCCGGACAAGGCCATCGACCTGGTCGACGAGGCCGCGTCGCGGTTGCGGATGGAGATCGACTCCCGGCCCGTCGAGATCGACGAGGTCGAGCGATTGGTGCGTCGCCTCGAGATCGAGGAGATGGCGCTGTCCAAGGAAGAGGACGCCGCCTCCAAGGAGCGCCTCGAGAAGCTGCGCGCCGAACTGGCCGACCACAAGGAGAAGCTGGCCGAGCTGACCACTCGTTGGCAGAACGAGAAAAACGCCATCGACATCGTCCGCGAGCTCAAGGAGCAGCTCGAGACGCTGCGCGGTGAGGCCGACCGGGCCGAGCGTGACGGCAACCTCGAGCGTGCCGCCGAGCTGCGGTACGGCCGCATCCCCGAGGTCGAGAAGAAGCTCGACGCAGCGCTGCCTCAGGCGGAGGCGCGTGAGGACGTGATGCTCAAGGAGGAGGTCGGCCCCGACGACATCGCCGAGGTGGTGTCGGCGTGGACCGGTATCCCGGCCGGCCGGATGCTCGAGGGCGAGACGGCCAAGCTGCTGCGGATGGAAGACGAGCTGGGCAAGCGGGTCGTCGGCCAGCGCAAGGCGGTGCAGGCGGTCTCCGATGCGGTGCGCCGCAGCCGCGCCGGTGTGGCAGACCCCAACCGGCCGACGGGTTCGTTCATGTTCCTGGGGCCGACCGGCGTCGGCAAGACCGAGCTGGCCAAGGCGCTGGCGGAGTTCCTCTTCGACGACGAGCGGGCGATGGTCCGCATCGACATGAGCGAGTACGGCGAGAAGCACTCGGTGGCCCGCCTGGTCGGTGCGCCTCCCGGCTACATCGGCTATGACCAGGGCGGTCAGCTGACCGAGGCGGTGCGCCGCCGTCCGTACACGGTGATCCTGTTCGACGAGATCGAAAAGGCCCACCCGGACGTCTTCGACGTGCTGCTGCAGGTGCTCGACGAGGGCAGGCTCACCGACGGACAGGGCCGCACCGTCGACTTCCGCAACACGATCCTGATCCTGACGTCCAACCTGGGCGCCGGCGGCACCGAGGAGCAGGTGATGGCCGCGGTGCGGGGCGCGTTCAAGCCGGAGTTCATCAACCGGCTCGACGACGTGATCGTGTTCGACGGGCTCAACCCCGAGGAGCTGGTGCACATCGTCGACATCCAGCTCGAGCAGCTGGCCAAGCGGTTGGCGCAGCGCCGACTCACCCTCGAGGTGTCGCTGCCCGCCAAGAAGTGGCTCGCCCAGCGCGGATTCGACCCGCTCTACGGTGCCCGCCCGCTGCGCAGGCTGCTCCAGCAGGCCATCGGCGACCAGCTCGCCAAGATGCTGCTGGCCGGCGACGTGCACGACGGCGACATCGTGCCGGTCAACGTCAGTCCCGACGGGGACTCCCTCGTCCTGGGCTGAGCGCTTGGCTGCCGAGTGGCCAGTTATGACGCGAGTTCGACCAACAAACGCTGATTAACTTCCCACTCGGCAGCTGAGAGCAGCCGAGATGAGCCTGTGACCAAATCAAGTTCGGGATTTGGCGGCCGGTGCAAGTACGCTGAACGCAATGGTTCCGCTTTGGTTCACGCTGTCCGCACTCTGCTTCGTGGGTGCGGGCGTGTTGCTGTACGTCGACATCGACCGGCGACGCGGGCTGGGGCGCCGACGCAAATCCTGGGCGAAGTCGCACGGCTTCGACTATGAACACGAATCCCACGACATCGTCAAGCGCTGGAAGCGCGGCGTGATGTCGACCGTCGGCGACATCAGCGCCAAGAACGTCGTGCTCGGCCAGATCCGCGGCGAGGCAGTCTTCATCTTCGACCTCGAGGACGTCGCGACGGTGATCGCGCTGCACCGCAAGGTGGGCACCAACGTCGTCGTCGACCTGCGGCTCAAGGGCATCAAAGAACCGCGCGAGAACGACATCTGGCTGCTCGGCGCGATCGGCCCGCGGATGGTCTACTCCACCAACCTCGACGCCGCGCGCCGCGCGTGCGACCGGCGGATGGTGACGTTCGCCCACACCGCGCCGGACTGCGCCGAGATTATGTGGAACGAGGAGCACTGGACGCTGGTGTCGATGCCGGTCACCAGCACCCGGGCACAGTGGGACGAGGGGCTGCGCACCGTTCGCCAGTTCAACGACCTGCTGCGGGTGCTGCCGCCGACACCGCAGGCGCTGGCCGGACAGTCCAGCCAGGGCGCCCTGGCGCGGCGCAGCGGGTCGCCGAGCCGTCCGCTGACCCCGTCCCCCGGCCGCGCCGAGGTGCCGCCCGGCCGTCCCGAGGCGCCGCGTCCCGAGGCAGCGCGCTACCAGCAGCCGCCCGGCCGTCCCGACGCCGCCCGCCGCCAGCCGCCGGCGCGCAACGGACGCCAGTCACCGCACTACCAGCGGTAGGAAAACCCTCCGGCTACGGGAAGTAGCCTTGACCCATGGCTCGCCCTGTCGCCCTGATCACCGGTCCGACGTCGGGGATCGGTGCCGGCTTCGCCCGCCGGTACGCCCGCGACGGCCACGACCTGGTGCTGGTGGCCCGTGACGGCGCACGGCTCGAAAGCCTGGCCGCCGAACTGCACGACGAGGTCGGCGCGAACGTCGAGGTGCTCGTCGCCGACCTGGCCGACGCCGCCGACCGCGCCAAGGTGGCCGACCGGCTGACCGCCGGGGTGCAGGTCCTGGTCAACAACGCCGGGTTCGGCACGTCCGGCGAGTTCTGGAGCTCTGACTTCGCGAAACTGCAGTCGCAGCTCGACGTCAACGTCACCGCGGTCATGCAGCTCACCCACGCGGTGCTGCCCCCGATGCTGGCCGCCGGCCGCGGCACGGTGATCAACGTCGCCAGCGTCGCGGGGCTGCTGCCCGGTCGCGGGTCGACGTACTCGGCGTCCAAGGCGTGGGTGATCGCGTTCTCCGAAGGCCTGGCGAACGGGTTGGGCGGCACCGGCGTCGGCGTGCACGCGCTGTGCCCGGGCTTCGTGCGCACCGAGTTTCACCAGCGGGCGGGCATCGACATGGACGGCACCCCGTCGTGGTTCTGGCTCGAGGTCGACGACGTGGTCGGCGAGACGCTGGCCGACGTCGCCAAGGGCAAGGTCGTGATCGTGCCGGGACTGCAGTACAAGGCGCTCACCACCGGCGGACGCGTGGTACCGCGAAACCTGGTGCGCGCCATGACCAAAGTCGTGGGCAGGGGCCGTGGCCGGACGTAGAGCAACACTTACGTGCGCGCGCTGATCGCGACGCTGACCGCGGTCGTCGTCCTGGTGGCCTCGGCATGCTCGAACGACGACGGCGACGCCTCACCGTACGCCGCCCAGACCGCGACGATCGGCGAATCCCTTGCGGTGCTGGGCTGGAACATGTCGCTGACCAACCTGCGCTTCGAGGGCGACCATGTGCTTGTCGACATCGACGCCTCCCCGTCGGATCCCGACAAACCGCGCGCCAAACCCGAGGACATCCGCTTCGGGCTGTCCGGGGCGCTGGCCCACCCGGTCGAGGCCAACGCGATCGGCGGCTGTCGCGACGTCACCAACCTTGGCGTCCAACCGGTTTCGGCGCCGACGCCGGACCGGCTCACCGGCACCGTGTGCATCGGGCCCGCCCGGGACCAGGTGCAGGTCCGCGGGGTGTACGTCTACTCGCCGCGCGACCGGATGGACGGTACGACGACCGCCTACCCCGCGGCCTTCCCCGTCGGCCTGCCCGCGACGCGGGACCAGGACACCGGGCTGTCGCTGAGCACCACCAGCCTCGACGCGTTCCGTGCCGACGGTGCGATGCTCGACCCCACGGCGCTCGGTGAGCCCGACGCGTTCACCGGCAACGGCTACATGCTGATCGGGCTCCAGATCGACGGGCTCGCAGAGCAATACCGCGAAGTGTCCGAGCAGCGGGGCGGGCCCGCGATGGTGCTGGTGTCGCCGACGCTGCCGCCGCCCGGTCTGAGCCACGCCTGCGACATCTACGGCGCATCGGTGCTCGTGCTGCCGCACGAATCCCGCGACGCCGTTCAGGTCCGCGCGTCGCTGTGCACCCAGGGCGAGATCAACAATGCGCTGCTGTACGCGACCGTCTCGCTCGTCGGCACCCACGCCGCAGTGTGGACCAAGGGTGACTGAGCATCCCGGCCCCACCGAGTGGGGTGAGGGGCCCGGCGTCGGCCCCTGGGAGGGTCCCCTGCCCGACGACCCGCGCTACGATGAGGCGCTGCTGCGCGACGGTGACACCCGCAATGTCGTTGACCCGTACCGCTATTGGACGCGTGAAGCGATCATCGCCGACATCGACCGGCGCAGGCATCCGCTGCACATCGCGATCGAGAACTTCGGCAACGACGCCAACATCGGCGCCGTGGTGCGCACCGCGAACGCGTTCGCCGTCGACACCGTGCACATCGTCGGCAGGCGGCGCTGGAACCGGCGCGGCGCCATGGTCACCGACCGCTACCAGCGGCTGCGCCACCACGACACCACCGCCGACCTGCTGGCCTTCGCGGCCGCCGAGGACCTCACCGTCGTCGCCGTCGACAACATCCCCGGCGCGACGCGCATCGAGACCACCCCGCTGCCGAAAAACTGCCTGTTGATCTTCGGCCAGGAAGGTCCCGGCATCACACCCGACGCGAAAGCCGGTGCGGTGTCAGTGGTTTCGATCGCACAGTTCGGGTCCACCCGCAGCATCAACGCCGGCGTGGCCGCCGGGATCGCCATGCACGCCTGGATCGTCCAGCACGCCGATCTCGGACTGGCCTGGTAGCGGCGCGCTGCGCAGCAGCAGCCACACCGCCAGCGCCGACACCAGCATGAGCACAGCCCCGACGCCCGCCGCGATCGCCAAGCCGGCGGTGAAGGCCTCCTGCGCCGCCGCCAGCAGCGCCGCGCCCTGTCGGGCCGGGAGCTGTGCGGCCTGCTCGGTGGCGGCGGCCAGGGAATCGTGTGCGCTCGTCGCCGCGCGCGACGGAATGCCGGCCGGCGTCGCGAAGCCGCGGTAGACGCCGGTGACGATCGATCCCAGCGTCGCAATGCCTAGTGCCATCCCCAGTTCGTAGGCCGTCTCCGACACCGCGGCGGCGGATCCGGCGCGCTCGGGCGGCACACTGGCCAGGATCACGTCGCTGGCGACGGTGAACGCCAGGCCCAGTCCCACGCCGACCACGAACAGCGCGAAGCCCAGCGGCAGATACGAGGTGTGCGGCCGGATCGACACCAGCGTCGCCATCGCCACCCCAACCAGGGCCAGCCCGGCGGTCAGCACTGCGCGTTGGCTCCACCAGCGCACCACGACACCGGCGAGCACCCCGAACACCGTGGCGGTCAGCGCCGCGGGCAGTTCGGCGAGCCCGGCCTGCAGCGGACCGAAGCCCTTGACCAGCTGGAAGTACTGCGACAGGAAGAACACCAGCCCCGAAAGGCCGAGCACGGACAGCAGATTCGCCGCCACCACACCCGAGAACGCCCGGTTGCCGAACAGCCGCACGTCGATCAGCGGATCGGGCAGCCGCAGCTGGCGCCGGACGAACCAGACCAACGCCACCGCGCCCGCAGCCCCCGCACCCAGCGCACCGGCGTGAACGCCTTGCGCGGCAACCTCTTTGACCGCATAGACCACGCCGAGCACGCCGGCCATCGACAGCGCGACCGAGGCGAGGTCCCACGGACCCGGTTCGGGGTTGCGGTGCTCGGGCAACAGGAGCAGTCCGCCGACGAGCAGTACCACCATCACCGGCACGTTGATGAGGAAGACCGATCCCCACCAGAAGTGCTCGAGCAGCACACCGCCGAGGATGGGGCCGAGCGCGGCGCCTGCTGAGAACGCGGACGCCCAGATGCCCACTGCCAGCGACCGTTCCCGTGAGTCGGTGAAGATCCCGCGGATCAGCGCCAACGTGGCCGGGGTCAGGGTGGCGCCCGCGACGCCCTGCAGGGCGCGTCCGGCGATCAGCAGTTCGGCGTTCGGCGCGTAGGCGGTCAACGCGGACACGGCCGCGAAGCCGACGGCGCCGGTGAGGAGCAGCCTGCGGTGCCCGATCCGGTCTCCGAGGCTGCCCATGCTGATCAGCAGGCTGGCCAGGACGAACGAGTAGATGTCACCGATCCAGAGGATCTCGGTGCCTGAGGCGCCGAGGTCGCGGCTGATGAACGGGGTCGCCAACGCCAGGACCGTGCCGTCGATGCCGATCAGCAGCACGGCCAGCGTCAGGATGACCAGGGCGAACCAACGCCGCGTCATGCGGTTCGTACCCCGTCCAGCAGCAGGTCGACGATCATCCGGTGGAAGTCGCGGCCGGCGACGCGGCCGACCTGGATGGCCCATCCGGCCCCCGCGACCAGGCTGAAGAGGGCCTCGGTCAGCCAGGCGGCGGTCTGGTCGGGCCGGAATTCACCTGCGCGCTGGCCCCGTTCGAACAGGTCGATGATCTGTGCGTCGACCTCGGCCCACGCCTGCAGCGAGGTGTCCTGATCGACGTCCTGGCTCTGGCTGTACAGCAGCGCCAGATACGGCGATACGGGTTCGAACGCCGACACCAGCCGGTGCAGCGCCTCGGTCGCCGTGCCCGCGTGCAGTTCGGCGCTGGTCAACGCGCGACGCATCTCCGCGATGGCGAGTTCGTCGAGCGCCGCCAGCAGCGACGGCTTGCCGGCGAAGTGTCGGTGCAGCGTGGCCCGGCTGACGCCGACGGCGGCGGCGATCTCGTCCTGCGTGGCGTTCGGCCGCCTGCCGAGGAAGTCGGCGGCGGCGCGCAGGAGCTGCTCGCGATCACGCATGAAACAACAGTAGCGCATATGAGACAAAAACGTCTCATTGCGGTCGTCGAAGCCGGCCCACCGGAGCCCGGGTGGTAGGGCAGGATCGGGTACATGGATCAGCTCTGGGCCAACCGCGCCGCCAGCGCCGAGGCCGCAGTCACCACCCGGCACCTGCGGCGGCTGTGGGGGCTGCCCGGCACCCAGTTGGGCGTGGTCGCCTGGCCCGCCACCCGCCGGCACCGGTGGTACGGCACCTGGCACTACTGGTGGCAGGCGCATCTGCTGGACAACCTGGTCGACGCCCAGCTGCGCGACCCGCAGCCGGAACGGCAGACCCGCATCGCGCGCCAGATCCGCGCACATCGGTTGCGCAACAACCTGTCCTGGGTCAACGACTACTACGACGACATGGCCTGGCTGGCGCTCGCGCTGGAGCGCGCCGGGCGGCTCGCCGACGTGCCGCGCCCGGGTGCGCTCAAGAAGCTGGCCGAGCAGTTCCTCGACAGCTGGGTGCCCGAGGACGGCGGCGGGATCCCATGGCGCAAACAGGACCAGTTCTTCAACGCCCCGGCCAACGGGCCCGCCGCGATCTTCCTGGCCCGCTACGACCGGTTGCGGCGCGCGCAGCAGATGGCCGACTGGATCGACGAGACGCTGATCGACCCCGACACCCACCTGGTGTTCGACGGCATCAAAGGCGGCTCGCTGGTGCGCGCGCAGTACACCTACTGCCAGGGCGTGGTGCTGGGCGTGGAGACCGAGCTCGCCGCGCGCACCGACGACGGCGACCACGCCGCCCGGGTGCACCGCCTGGTCGCCGCGGTGGCCGAGCACATGGCACCCGACGGCGTCATCAAGGGTGCGGGCGGCGGCGACGGCGGACTGTTCAACGGCATCCTCGCGCGCTACCTCGCCCTGGTCGCCACCGAGTTGCCGCAGCGCACCGACGCCGACACCGCGGCACGCGACACCGCCCGCAGGCTGGTGCTCACATCCGCGGAGGCGGCCTGGCAGAACCACCAGAGCGTCGACGGGCTGCCGCTGTTCAGTGCCTTCTGGGACCGGGTCGCCGAAATCCCCACTGCCGCAGGCGCACAGGCGCAATTCGTGGAGGGCGCGGTCAACGCGTCGGAGGTGCCCGAACGGGACCTGTCGGTGCAGCTGTCGGGGTGGATGCTGATGGAGGCCGCGCACGCGGTGACAGACGGACAACCGGACGCATGACCACCGAGTCGATACCGCGGCTCGTCCGCATGCTGCCGGCACGGTTCAGTCGCGACGCCAAGGCGACGAAAACCAGTGAGAACACCGCCGCCGGGCTGCTGCTGCTGTTCACCGTCGCCGCACTGCTGTGGGCGAATTCGCCGTGGGCCGACAGCTATTGGACGCTGCTGGACACCCACGTCGGATTCACCTTCGCCGAGCACCGCTTCGAGCTGACCGTCAAGCATCTGGTCAACGACGGCCTGATGGCGTTCTTCTTCTTCATCGTCGGCCTCGAGGTCAAACACGAGTTCGCGATCGGCGAACTCACCGAGCGGGCCCGCGCGGCGGTGCCGGTGGTGGCGGCGTTGGCCGGGCTCGCGGTACCGGCCGCAATATTCCTGTTGTTCAACCCTTCCGGCGACAACGCGCAAGCGTGGGGGGTGGTGATCTCCACCGACACCGCGTTCCTGATCGGTGCGCTGGCGATCATCAAACCGAAGTTCCCCGCGCGGCTGCGGATCTTCCTGCTCACCTTGGCCGTGGTCGACGACGTCGGCGCGCTGCTGGTGATCGCGCTGTTCTACTCCGAACGCATCAACGTTGCGCCACTGATGGTTTCGCTGGTGCTGATCGCGGCCATCGCGGCGGTGCGGCTGCTGCCCGCCGGCCGCGGACCCGCCTACGCCGTGCTCGGGTTCGCGTTGTGGGTGGCGCTGTTCATGGCGGGCATCCACCCGACGCTGGCCGGTGTCGCGGTCGCCCTGCTGATCCCGGTGTTCTCCCCGGAACGCAGCCAGGTCGAAGAAGTCGTGCAACGGATCCGCGCGTTCCGGCAGTCGCCGAACTCGCGCTACGCCCGTGAAGTGACCCGCGGCCTGCGCGACTCGATCTCGATCAACGAGCGGCTGCAGATGAGCGTCGGGCCGTACGTGTCGTTCCTGGTGCTGCCGCTGTTCGCGTTGGTCAACGCCGGAGTGATGCTCGACGCGGAAAGCGTGACCGCCGCGCTGCGTTCACCGCTGACGTGGGGCATCGTCGCGGGCCTGGTGGTCGGCAAATTCGTCGGCATCACGACCGCGACATGGGTGATGGCGCGCACCGGCTGGGGCGAACTCGCGCCGGGCATGTCGCTGCGGCGGGTGGCCGGCGGCGCGGCGCTGTCGGGTATCGGGTTCACGATCTCGCTGTTCATCGTCGACATCGCGATCGACGACGCGAGCCGCAAGGAGCAGGCGATCATCGGCGTGCTGATCGCCTCGGTGGTGGCCTTCTTCGTCGGCTGGGCGATCTTCCGACTCACCGACTGGTTGAGCCCGCCCGAACCCATCGGCCTGAAACTGGTGCGGCCCATCGACCCGGACCGCGACCACATCAAGGGCGATCCCGGCGCACCGCTGACGCTGGTCGAGTACGGCGACTTCGAATGCCCCTTCTGCAGCCGGGCCACCGGCGCGATCGACGAGGTGCGCGAGCACTTCGGCGCCGAACTGCGCTACGTGTGGCGGCACATGCCGTTGGAGCGGGCCCACCCGCGGGCGTTCGACGCGGCCCGCGCCAGCGAGGCCGCCGCGCTGCAGGGCCGGTTCTGGGAGATGGCCCGCGAACTGTTCGGCCACCAGGATGACCTCGAATGGTCCGACATCTACCGCTACGCGGTGGCGGCCGGATGTGACATCGAGCGGTTCGACCAGGATGTGCGGGTGCACGCCTCGAAGGTGCTGCACCACGTCCAGGACGACGCGCAGGACGCCGAGGTGATGGACCTGAACTCGACGCCGACGTTCTTCGTCAACGGCAAACGGCACAAGGGCCCGTGGGACGCGGCCAGCCTGATCCGCGCGCTGGAGGAGGGCCGTTAGCCCGGCTGTTCGCCGGACTCGATCGGCGGCGCGGGAATCCCCGCCCGCTTGGCCGCGCGACGCCGCTTGTACCACTCGATGAGCATCGGCAGCACCGACACCACGACGATCGCGATGACGATCGGCTCGAGCAGCTTCTGGACGACCTCGAACCGGCCCAGCCAGTACCCGAGCAGCGTCAGCCCGACGCCCCACACCACGGCGCCGATGACGTTGAACAGCGTGAACACGCCGTAGTTCATCCGGGCGGCGCCGGCCGTCAGCGGGGCCAGCGTGCGCACGATCGGCACGAACCGGGCGATGACGATCGCGAACGGACCGCGCTGCTCGAAGAACAGGTGCGCTTCCTCGAGGTACTTCTGCTTGAGGAACCGGGCATCGGGCTTGAACATCGCCGTGCCCAGGTTGCGGCCGATCCAGTAGCCGGCCTGGCCGCCGAGCACCGCGGCGATCGGGATGAACACCAGCAGCTGCCAGAGCTGGAAGTTGATCACCTCGCCGCCGCCCTCGGCCAGCGCGGCGGTGCCCGCGGCCAGCATGCCGGCGACGAACAGCAGCGAGTCGCCGGGCAGGATCGGGAACAGCACGCCGGACTCGACGAAGATCACGACCAGCAGACCCACCAGCGCCCAGGTGCCGAAGTACCCGAGCAGCGTCATCGGGTCGAGGAAGTCCGGCATCAGCGCCAGCTGGTCGGTCGCCGCCAGGATCGTCGTCGTCACAGTGCCCCAAGATACCGGGCGCCCCGCGGACGCCCGGAAACGTCGATGGCGGGCGGACGCGCGGCTGCGCCGATACGCTCACGAAATGGCGACTCACAAGGCCGTGCAGGTCGAATCTCTCGGTGGCGCGTTGACCCTCACAGACGTCGAAACCGCGCCACCACCGCGCGGGCACGTCCGCATCGCGGTCGCGGCCTGCGGGGTGTGCGGCACCGACCACGGCGTGATCAACGGCGCGTTCCCGGTGAGCTGGCCGGTGACACCGGGTCACGAGATCGCCGGGACCGTCGCGGAGCTCGGCGACGGCGTGGAGGGCTTCGCGGCCGGCGACCGGGTTGCGGTCGGCTGGTTCGGCGGCAACTGCAACCGGTGCCTGCCCTGCCGCAAGGGCAAGTTCATGCAGTGTGTGGAGTTCCAGGTGCCCAGCCTGGCGTATCCCGGCGGCTACGCCGAGTCCGTCACCGTGCCGGCGACCGCGCTGGCCCGGATCCCGGACGGGCTGTCGTTCGCCGACGCCGCACCGATGGGGTGTGCCGGGGTGACGACGTACAACGCGCTGCGCAGGACCAAGGCGGTGGCCGGCGATCTGGTCGCCGTGCTCGGTATCGGCGGGCTCGGCCACCTCGGCGTGCAGTGGGCGCGAGCGATGGGCTTCGAGACCGTCGCGATCGCGCGCGGCGGAGAGAAGGCGCACGACGCCAAGGAACTCGGCGCGCACCACTACATCAACTCGAGCGCCGAGGACGTCGCCGGTGCACTGCAGGATCTCGGCGGCGCGGCCGTCGTGCTGGCGACCGCGGCCAACTCCGCGGCGATGGGCGCGACCGTCGGCGGGCTGGGGCCCGAGGGTGAACTCGTCATCGTCGGCGTGACCGCCGACCCGCTGCCGATCTCCCCGGCCGACCTGATCCAGGCCGGTATCAGCGTGAGCGGGCACCCGTCCGGCACCTCACGCGACGTCGAGGAGACGATGCACTTCGCGCTGCAGAGCGGGGTGCGGGCCCGCATCGAGGAACGACCACTGGCCGAGGCCGCCGAGGCGTACGCGGCGATGGACGAGGGCCGGGCCCGCTACCGCATGGTCTTGACCATGTGAGTACGCCCGATCCCTGAGACAATCGGTCGCGAACCGAACCCGCGCGGGAAGGACTGCTCATGCCGATCGCCACGCCCGAGGTCTACGCGGAGATGCTCGACCGGGCCAAGGAGCACGCCTTCGCGTTCCCCGCGATCAACTGCACCTCCTCGGAGAGCATCAACGCCGCGATCAAGGGCTTCGCCGACGCGGGCAGCGACGGGATCATCCAATTCTCGACCGGCGGAGCCGAATTCGCGTCAGGTCTGGGCATCAAGGAGATGGTCACCGGTGCGGTCGCGCTGGCCGAGTTCGCCCACGTCATCGCCGCGAAGTACCCCGTCACCGTGGCGCTGCACACCGACCACTGCCCGAAGGACAAGCTGGACACCTATGTGCGACCGCTGCTGGCGATCTCGGCCGAGCGGGTCGGCAACGGTCGGCCGCCGCTGTTCCAGTCGCACATGTGGGACGGGTCGGCGGTGCCGATTGACGAGAACCTCTCCATCGCACGGGAATTGCTCGCCAAGGCCGCCGCCGCCAAGATCGTCCTCGAGATCGAGATCGGCGTGGTCGGCGGCGAAGAGGACGGCGTCGCGCACGAGATCAACGACAAGCTCTACACCACCGCAGCCGACTTCGAGAAGACCGTGGAGGCGCTGGGCGCGGGCGAACACGGCCGCTACCTGCTGGCCGCGACATTCGGCAACGTGCACGGCGTATACAAGCCCGGCAACGTCAAACTGCGTCCAGACATCCTCGACGAGGGGCAGAAGGTCGCGGCCGCCAAACTCGGATTACCCTCGGATGCACAACCTTTCGACTACGTCTTCCACGGCGGCTCCGGTTCGCTGAAATCCGAGATCGAGGATTCCCTCAAATACGGCGTGGTCAAGATGAACGTCGACACCGACACCCAGTACGCGTTCACCCGGCCCATCGCGGCCCACATGTTCACCAACTACGACGGGGTGCTCAAGATCGACGGCGAGGTGGGCAACAAGAAGGCCTACGACCCGCGCAGCTACCTGAAGAAGGCGGAGGCGTCGATGACCGAACGCGTCGTCGAGGCGTGCCGCGACCTGCACAGCGCCGGGCGGTCCGTGTCGGCGGGCGCCTGAAACTCGCTAGTTGACCGGGGCCTGGCAGATCTTCCACTGATCATCGCGGAACTCCAGGTCGAAGCTGCGGGTCGACCGGGTCTGCGGTGCATAGGCCATGAACGCGGTGACATTGGCCTCGGCGTGGTCGCCGTTGATGATCACCTGGTCGATGCTGGCCACCACCGGGTACTGCTTGGCGGCGGCGACCCGTTCGTGGATCTCCGCCCAGGTCTTCTCGTCGTACTTGACGTAGCTGTCGCGCTTGCTGCCGCACGTGATGCCGCGCAGCTTGGCCAGGTCGCCGCTCTGGATCGCGGCGTCGAACTCCTCGATGGTCATGCGGACCATTTCCTCTTGCGACACTTTGGGTTTCGAGTCGCGGGTCAGCAGCACGGTGCCCAGCACGGCGATCGCCACCAGCGCGGCGATGACGAGCACGACCGCCACGACCCACCCCCAGCTGCGGCGCTGAGTAGGCGGTTTCGGCGGGGGCACCTCGCCGCGCGGCGGAATCACCTGCGGCGCAACGGGTGCCGGTGCGGTGGGGGAGGCGAACACCTCGGTGGCGGGTTCCACCGGGGTGTCGATGCGCTGCGTGGTGCCCGCATCGAAGCCGGACGGCGCGGTGAACCGTCGCTCGCCCGCGTCGGGCTCGGAGCCGCCGCCGGTGTCCTGCGGGGCCGCGGACATGATCTCGGTCGCCGGTTCGTGGTCGCCGTCGTGCTCGATCACTTCGGTGACCGGCTCCGGCGTCTCGCCGGTGTCCGCGGCGGAGTCGTCAGGAGCGCCGGAATCGTCGGCGACGTTCGCGTCGTCTTCGGGTCGGTCAGGCCCTGATGGGTTCGACATGCCTGCGGTTTCCTCCTAATGGCGCTACCGCCGGAAGCTTAGTCATCGGCGGGCACGGCACAATGAAGCCATGACACGGATGGGTGATTTGCTCGGACCGGATCCGGTGCTGCTGCCCGGCGACACCGAAGCCGAAGACGAACTCGACGCCGGGGAGAACCCGGCGATCGTCGCGGCGGCGCACCCGTCGGCGTCGGTCGCGTGGGCCGCGCTGGCGGAGCAGGCGCTGGCCGACGACAAGGCGATCACCGCCTACGCCTACGCGCGCACCGGTTATCACCGCGGGCTCGACCAGTTGCGGCGCAACGGCTGGAAGGGCTTCGGGCCGGTCCCGTACCGCCACGAGCCCAACCGCGGGTTCCTGCGCTGTGTCGCGGCGCTGGCGCGGGCCGCCGACGCGATCGGGGAGACCGACGAGATCCAGCGGTGCCTCGATCTGCTCGACGACTGCGATCCGGCGGCGCGGGCCGAGCTCGGGCTGGCCTGACTACTCGGCCTCGCAGGTGCAGTCGCCGCTACCTTCGCCCGGTTCGACCTGAACCGTCGAATGGTCCAGCCCGCGGGCGGTCAGCACCGCGCGCGCGTCGTCGAGCACCTGCGCGGAGTCCCGGTTGCTGGTCAGGTGCGCGGTGACCATGTCCTTGCCGGGCACCAGCGTCCACACGTGCAGGTCGTGCACGTCGGTGACGCCCTTGACCGCGCACAGCGCCGAGCGCAGCTCCTCGACGTCGATGTGGGCGGGCGAGGACTCCGACAGGATCCGCAGCGCCGCGCGGGCCAGAGAGAACGCCCGCGGTAACACCCACAGCGCGACGAACACCGCGACCACGACATCGGCGTACGGCCACCGCGTCGTGACGGTGACGATGCCGGCGATCAGCACGCCGATGCTGCCGACGGTGTCGGCGACGACCTCCATGTAGGCGCCCTTGACCGCCAGGCTGCTCTCCGAGTGCGACCGCAGCAGCAGCACGACGACGGCGTTGGCCAGCAGTCCCGCCAGCGCGACCACGATCATCGGGACACCGGGCACCTCGGGCGCGTCGCCGAGCCGCTCGATCGCCTCGTACAGGATGAACGCCGCGACCCCGAGCAGCAGCGCGGCGTTGGCGACCGCGGTGAACACCTCGGCGCGGTGCCAGCCGTACGTCCGGGCGGGCGAGGCGCTGCCGTGCCGGGCGAGCAGCACGGCGGTCAGACCCATGAACATCGCCACCAGGTCGGTGAGCATGTGGCCGGCGTCGGCGAGCAGGGCGATCGAGTTGATCAGCAGCGCGGTGACGAGCTCGACGACGAAGAACGCGGTCAGGATCGCCGCGGCGATGACCATGCGGCTGACCCGGGCGTCCGCTCCGTGACTGTGGTCGTGGCCGGCACCCATGCCAGCAATCTATGCGCAAACACGCATATGTTGCAAGGGGCCTAGTCGGACGGCGAGTTGGCCGCGACGCGGGTCAGCGCATTACCGGGGGCGGCCTCGAACTGTTCGCGGGTGAAGCTACCGACCCGCATCAGCGGGCCGACCAGCGCGTCGAACACCCGCGGCAGCAGCCGGTAGCCGGCGATCATCGGCCAGTTCGCCAGGCCGACCTGGCGTTCGCTGCTGCGCTCGGCGTCGGCGGCGGCGACGATCGCGCGCGCGACCTTGTCGGGGGTGTCGTTGAACGGCAGCACATGCGCGACGCGGCCGAAGTAGTTGGCCGACAGCGGGTAGATCGACGTGTCGACCGCTCCCGGGTAGACGCCGTGCACGGTGATCCCCGGCGTCTCGCGGCTCTCCTGGCGCAGCATCCGGACGAGCGCGGTCACCGCGAACTTGCTCATCACGTAGGCGCCCATGTACGGCACCGCCGCATGCCCCAGCAGCGATCCGACGACGATCAGCCTGCCGCCGTCCTGCTCGCGGAACCGGTGCTGGGCCGCGCGGGCGACGTTCGCCGCGCCGAGCACGTTGATCCGGATCACCGCCTCGAAGATTTCGCTGGGCACGTCGCTGAAGCGGCCGAACGCCGCGACCGAGGCGTTCTGCACGACGACGTCGACCCCGCCGAACCGCTCGACGGCCGCGGCGAACAGCGCATCGACCCCGTCCCGCTCGGCGATGTCGGTCGGCCGGGCCAGCACATCGGCGGCGCCGGCGGCCGAGCACTCGGCGGCGACCTTCTCGAGGTTCTCGGCGCCGCGGGCGGCCAGCACGAGGCGGCATCCCCGCGCCGCGAACCGCAGCGCGGCGCTGCGGCCGATGCCGCTGGAGGCGCCGGTGATCAGGACGGTGTGGGACGAGGGTTTTGACGCAGGCATCGGCGCGGCGTACCCGGGGCAGACCCGGTGAAACGCCGGAGGCTCAGACCGCGCGCAGGTACCGCTTGATCATCAGGCGGGCGAACACTCGCGTCAGCGGCGCCGCCGCCCTGCTCCACCAGGTGCCCGGGCGGGAGAACGCGACGACCTCCGCGCGCACCTCGTCGGTGGCGGGATCGATGCGCACGGTGAACAGTTCCTCGCCGGACTCCGGGTGCCCGGGCAGTGTGCCGTAGGCGAAACCGCGGCGGTCCGGTTCGTCGACGAGGTAGACCACCCGGCACGGCGCCTTCAGCGGCCAGCGCCCGACGACGACGGTCGCGCTGATCTCGGCGCGCGGGGTGTCGGCGGTGACGCCGAGGCCGGTGCCGCGCTGCATGGCCCACCCCATCACCGCCTCGGCGGCCGCCTCGAAACGGTCCCGGCCGCGGCCGATCACGGCCGACTCGCGGTAGTGGTCGTAGCCCGGCGGCAGTTCCCGGGCGGTGGCGCCGACGTCGTCGTAGGTGAACGGCTGGGAGAGTTTCACCCGGGCGGGATGCCCATCCTGGCCGTGTCTAGAACCAGGCCGACCAGAATCGGGTGAGGCCGCTGCCGCTCCACACCAGGGGCTGCGGCACCCCGGAGAAGTCGAAGAACCACAGCACCAGCTGCCAGAACCACTGGTTGAGCGCGGGGGTGAACAGCAACAGCAACAGGATCAGCAGCCCCCACTGTTTGGCCGGGGCCACCGCCCGCTGGGTCTGCGGGCTCAGATGCGGTTCGAGCGCGCCGTAGCCGTCCAGCCCGGGCACCGGCAGCATGTTCAACACGAACGCGGTCACCTGCAGGAACCCGAGGAACGCCACGCCGGCCCAGAACACGCCGTGCGCCGGGTCGTAGAGCAGGTTGGTCAGCACCAGCAGCGCGGCGGCGAACACCAGGTTGGTGGCCGGGCCGGCGAGGCTGACCTGCGAGCGCTGCCGCGGCGTCATCCAGGACGTGCGCACATACACCGCCCCGCCGGGCAGCCCGATGCCGCCGATCGCGATGACCAGCACCGGCAGCCCGATCGAGAGCAGCGGATTGGAGTACTTCAGCGGGTTGAGCGTCAGGTAGCCGCGCACCTCGACATCGCGGTCGCCGAACCGCCATGCGGTGTACGCGTGCGCGAACTCGTGCACGCACAGCGACACCAGCCAGCCCGCGATCACGAACGTGAACACCGCGACGTAGGCCAGCGGCCGCCGGGCGTCGGTCGCACACATCCACGCCAGCACGCCGCCGACGACCGTGACCGCCACGATGAGCAGGAAGATCGGACTGGGCCGCACCGACTGGTGCAGCGGGCGAACACTCACGCGTCGACGCTACCGCCAGGTCAGCGCACCCGCAGCCAACCCTCGGTGTGCCGGTAGAGCGTCGATCGCGTGACCACGCGGGGGTGCGGCGCGCCGTCGCGGACCAGGACCGCGCCGGTGGTGCCCAGCTGCGCGGCGCGTCCGGCCACCCAGCGCCGCGGCCGCGTGCCGAGCACGGTCGCGCGCAGGCCGGGCATGGCGGTCGTCGGCTCGATCCGCACGCCGGGCACCTCACCGTCGAACAGCACGGTGTCGTCGACGACGGCTTCGCCGTGCACCGGCCGCCCGGTCTCGGCGCCCCGCCATTCGGCCGCGCCGACGATCACGGTGCCGGTGTCGTCACGGATGAGGGGAACCCGGGTCGCGCTCCCGCTCAGGGCCCGTCGTGCCTGCCACGAACGGCGCACGTGCGCGACCTCGATGTGGAGCCGGTCGGTGCGCATCAGCCGGGTGAGCACCGACGCGAGGTCGCTGTCGGTGCCGACGACGACCAGCCGCCGGCAGTCGGCATCGGGGTCGTCGACCACGGGTAGGCCCCGCAACGGGCGGGGCGATCTGCGGCCTCCGAACAGCAACACCACGACGTCGGCGGTGCTCATGCCAACTCCTCACACGCGGCTGGGATAAGGTAGCTCACCGGCTGCAAGCGTCGATGCAACTGAGCGTCGGTGCAGATTTAGCGGGAGACTACGCCATGCCGGCAATCGTGCTCATCGGCGCTCAGTGGGGTGACGAGGGCAAAGGAAAGGCCACCGACCTACTCGGCGGCCGCGTTCAGTGGGTCGTGCGATACCAGGGCGGCAACAATGCCGGCCACACCGTCGTACTCCCGACGGGCGAGAACTTCGCCCTACACCTCATTCCGTCGGGAATCCTGACGCCGGGGGTCACCAATGTCATCGGCAACGGTGTGGTGGTCGACCCCGGGGTGCTGCTCACCGAGCTGCAGGGCCTCACCGACCGGGGAGTCGACACCGAGCGGTTGCTGATCTCGGCCGACGCCCATCTGCTGATGCCGTATCACGTCGCGATCGACAAGGTCGTGGAGCGGTACGCGGGCAGCAAGAAGATCGGCACCACCGGCCGCGGTATCGGCCCGTGCTACCAGGACAAGATCGCCCGCATCGGTATCCGTGTCGCCGACGTCCTCGATCCGGTGCTCCTGGCCGAAAAGATCGACGCCGCACTGGACTTCAAGAACCAGGTGCTGGTCAAGATCTACAACCGCAAGGCGCTGGACTCGGCGGAGGTGGTCGACAACCTGCTCAGCCAGGCCGAGGGTTTCAAACACCGCATCGCCGACACCCGGTACCTGCTCAACACCGCGCTGGAAAGCGGCGAGACCGTGCTGCTCGAAGGTTCCCAGGGCACCCTGCTCGATGTTGACCACGGCACGTATCCCTTTGTCACGTCGTCGAATCCGACCGCGGGTGGTGCCGCCGTCGGGTCCGGCATCGGGCCGACCCGGATCACCACGGTGCTGGGCATCCTCAAGGCGTACACCACGCGTGTCGGGTCCGGTCCGTTCCCGACCGAGCTGTTCGACGAGAAGGGCGAGTACCTGTCCAAGACCGGCGGCGAGTTCGGTGTCACCACGGGCCGGCGCCGTCGCTGCGGCTGGTTCGACGCGGTGATCGCCCGCTATGCCACCCGGGTCAACGGCATCACCGACTACTTCCTGACCAAGCTCGACGTGCTGTCCAGCCTGGAGACGGTGCCGGTGTGCGTGGGATACCGGGTCAACGGCAAGCGCGTCGACGACATGCCGGTGACCCAGACCGACATCGGGCTGGCCGAGCCGATCTACGAGGAGCTGCCCGGCTGGTGGGAGGACATCTCCGGGGCCCGCGAGTTCGAGGACCTGCCCGTCCGGGCGCGCGACTATGTGCTGCGGGTGGAAGAGCTTGCCGGAGCCCATGTTTCGTGCATCGGCGTCGGTCCCGGCCGCGATCAGACGATCGTGCGCCGCGACATCCTGGCTCCGTCGTGACCGACGACCCACACCTCGTCGATCCGGACTACGACAAGCACGGCGGCTTCCCGAACTACCAGCGCGCCGAACCCGGGCCGGGTTTCGGGCGGTTCCTGACGGCGATGCGCCGGGCGCAGGACCTCGCCGTGTCGGCCGACCCCGACGGCGGCACCTGGGACCGCGCCGCCGACCACGCCGAGGCGCTGGTCGCGCTGCTCGACCCGTTCGAGGCCGCCGAGGGCGTCGGCCCCGCCAACCGGGTGCCGTCGCTGCCCGGTGCGGGCAGCCTGCTGATGCCGCCCTATACCGGCGTCCGGCTGCACCCGGAGGGGGTCGACCTCACGGTGAGGTTCAGCCGGTTCCACGTCGGCGGTAACAGCGCCGTACACGGCGGGGTGCTGCCGCTGCTGTTCGACTCGGTGTTCGGGATGGTGATCCACGCGGTCGGCAGACCGATCAGCCGCACCGGCTTCCTGCACGTGGACTACCGCAAGGTGACGCCGATCGACACCGACCTGACCGCCCGCGGGTGGATGCGGGAAGCGCAGGGCCGCAAGGCGTTTGTCAACGCCGAACTGCGCGATCCGGAGGACAACCTGCTGGCCGAGGCCAACGGCCTGATGATCCAGCTGCTCGCCGGCCAGCCGTGACCGCCGCCTAGTCGACGAGCCGCAACGCCTGCGCGGGACAGAGCTTCACAGCCTCGCGGGCGTGGTCGAGTTCGTCGTCGGGCACCTCGTCGACCAGCACCACGACGATCCCGTCGTCATCCTGATCGAACACGGCGTCCGCCGACATCACGCAGTTGCCCGCCTGGATGCACACGTCGCGGTCGGCCTGCACTTTCACGTCCTCACCTCCAGGTCACCTGCAGCGATTTCAGCCCATAGATGAAATGAAACGACCGGAACTGCACGTCGGTGAAGTCCTCGGCCAGCTGCAACGTCGGAAATCGTTGCAGCAGAGCGGGAAACGCGATGCGCATCTCCATGCGGGCCAGCGGCGCGCCCAGGCAGTGGTGCACGCCGTGGCCGAACGCGAGATGACCGGCGGCGCCGCGCGCGATGTCGAGCACGTCGGGGGAGTCGAGGAAATCCGGGTCGCGGTTGGCCGACGGCAGCGACGCGAACACCAGTTGCCCCGCCGGGATCTTCACTCCGGCGAGCTCGACATCGGTGGTCGTGATGCGCGGTATCGCGGTGTGCACGATCGACAGCCAGCGCAGCAGCTCCTCGACGGCAGGCCCGACGGCGTCGGGATCGTCGCGGACCGCCGCGAGCTGATCGGGGTGACGCAGCAGCGCCAGGGTGCCCAGACCCAGCATGTTCGACGTGGTCTCGTGGCCGGCGAGCAGCAGCAGTCCGGCGACGCCGACGAGCTCGTCGTCGGAGAGCTCCGCGCCGTGCTCGCGGATCAGCATGCCGAGGATGTCTTCCCCGGGCTGCCGGCGCGCCCGCTCGACCAGCGACTGCATGTAGGCACGCCCGGCCCGCTGCAGGTCCAGCCGCTCGTCGAACGGCAGCGACAGGTCGAGCTGACGCGCGCTGCGGTGCTGGAAGTCGGCGCGGTCCTCGTAGGGCACACCGAGCAGCTCGCAGATCACCAGCGAGGGGATGGGCAACGCGAAATGCTCAACGAGATCGACTGGCGCTCCGGCGTTCTGCATCCGGTCCAGCTGGGCGTCGACGATCTCGACGATGCGCGGCTCCAGCCGTCGCATGCGCCGGATGGTGAACTCCGGGGTGAGCATCCGGCGCAGCCGCTGATGTTCCGGCGGGTCGAGGCCGAGTAGGTTGCCCGCCCGCGAGCTGGCCAGCTCCTCATCGGAAAGTGTTGGCGCGCCGGGCATCACGAACCCCGGCGGCCGGCCGTTGGAGAACCGCTGATGGTCGGAGAGTACCTCTTTGACATCGTCGTGGCGAGCGACCAGGTACACCGTCATGCCGAACGCGTTGGTCACGGTACTCACGCCGGCGTGCTCGCGGATGTCGGCGAGTTCCGGGGTCGGGCTGAACGCGTCCCGACGCATGTGGACCGGTGGCTGCGCTGCGGCTCGCGTCATGACACGACGTTACCCGCGGAACGCAAAAGGTCTCGAGACCGACGTTTTGGTCGTTTTCACTCACGCTGATCGACCAAAACGTCCCTTTCGACGTGCTGCCCCTTGAGCGCCGGCCACCAGATCCGCGGGCCTATGAGCGTGAACAGGGCGGGAATGATCCCCGTGCGCACGACGAACGTGTCGAGCAGGATGCCCAGGCCGACGATGATGCCGATCTGCGTCAGCACGATCAGCGGCAGCACGCCGAGCACACAGAACACCGCCGCCAGCACGATGCCGGCGCTGGTGATGACCGCGCCGGTGGCCGACACCGCGCGAACGATGCCGCCGCGGGTGCCGTGCTCGGAGGTCTCCTCGCGGGCGCGGGTGACCAGGAAGATCGTGTAGTCCACGCCGAGCGCGACCAGGAACAGGAACGCGAACAGCGGGGTGGTGTTGTCGAGTGCGGGGAAGCCGAACAGGTGCACACTGGCCCAGCCGCCGAGGCCGAGCGCGGCAACCGAACTCAGCACGGTCACCGCGACCAGCACCAGCGGCGCCAGCGCGGCCCGCAGCAGGACGTACAGCACCGCCAGAACGACGAGCAGGATCGCCGGGATCACCACCATCCGGTCCCGCGAGGCGGCGGCGCCGGCGTCGCGCGCGGTCGCGTCGGACCCGCCGACCAGCGCACCCGGATCGGCATTGCGCACGGAATCCCGCAGCGCGTCAACGGTTTCGAATGCCTTGTCGGAGGCGGGTTCGGCGTCGAGCACAACCGACCACTGGGTCAGACCGTCGGGACTCTCGCCCGCCGGATCGGCCGACACCACACCCGGGGTGTCGGTGATCGCGCGCTGGACGTCGGCGGCGCGGTCCGTGGCCGCGATGACCCGGGTCGGATCGGTCAGGCCGCTGGGGAAGTGCTCGGCCAGGTGCTCGTATCCGCTGACCGACTCGGCCTGAACACGGAACTGCTCGGTCTGCGACAACCCGATCGGCGTGGTGATCAGCCCGGTGCACAGCAGCGCGAGGCCGGCGATCGCGACGACCGCGACGCGACCCGGCCTGCGGGCCACCCCCTCGGCGATGCGGTGCCAGATGCCGGTGTCGGTCAGCGAGCGGTCACCCACCTTCGGGACGAACGGCCAGAACAGGCGCTTGCCGAACAGCCCGAGCAGCGGCGGCAACACCAGCAGCACGAACACCGCGGCCACGATGAGCCCCGCGGCGGCCTGCACGCCGAGGCTGCGCACGCTGGGCGACGTGGCGAACACCAGGGTCAGCAGGGCCAGCACGACGGTGGCGTTGCTGGCCACGATCGCCGGAGCCGCCCGGCGCAGCGCGGTGTCCAGCGCGTCGTGGTGGCTCTCGGTGCGGGCGAGTTCCTCGCGGTAGCGCGAGATGAGCAGCAGCGCGTAGTTGGTGCCCGCGCCGAACACCAGCACGCTGGTGATCCCGGAGGTCGAGCCGTCCGGCGTCATCCCAAATGTCTGCGCGACGGCGGTGCCCAGCACCGCGGCGACCCGGTCGGCGAACGCGATCACCAGCAGTGGCACCAGCCACAGCACCGGCGACCGGTAGGTGATGATCAGCAGCAGCGCCACCACCGTCGCGGTGACCGCCAGCAGAGTGAAGTTGGCCCCGGAGAAGGAGTCCGCGATGTCCGCGCCGAACGCGGGGCCGCCGGTGACCTCCGCGCGCAGGTCTGCGGGCAGGCCGTCGGTGGCCTGCGCACGGACCTTCTCCACCTCGTCGGTGAGGGCGAAACCGGACAGCTCGCCGTTCAACGGCACCACTGCCAACGCCGCGGCACGGTCCTCGGAAACCTGGGCGCCGGGCCACTTCCCGGAGACCGCGGCGGTGTCCGCGCCGGACAGCGGTGCGCCGTCCTGGCGGGTGACCACGACGATCGCGGGCACCACCTCACCGCCGGGGAACTGGGCGCGCAGCGCGTCGACGCGCGCGGATTCGGCCGATTCGGGAACGGGTACTGGGGACTGCGAGCTCGAGTCGTCGCTTCCGACGATGCCCATCAGGGCACCGGAGAGCAGGACGACCAGGACAGCGAGGACCCAGGATAAGCGCCGGGACATACCACAAATATTTCAGATTCTTAACGATTAATCAAATGCGGTCGGACGGCCCTATGCTTTCGGCGTGGCCGCCGACCGTGACGCACTGGAGGCGATGATCGCCGCCGACGTGCGGGCGATGAACGCCGAGTCCGACGAGATAGGCAGGCTGTTCGCGAGCCGACACGACGTGGCCGCCAACGACTTTCGCGCACTGCTCTACGTGATGGTGGCCGAGACCGCGGGCACGCCGCTGACGGCGGGTGACCTGCGCAGGCGCATGGGCATGTCGGGCGCGGCGATCACCTATCTCGTCGAGCGGATGATCGCCTCCGGGCACTTTCGTCGCGAGTCCGATCCGAAGGACCGCCGTAAGGTGATCCTGCGGGTGGCCGAGCACGGAATGGCGGTCGCGCGCGGGTTTTTCACGCCGCTCGGGCAGCGCACCCGCGGCGCGCTGGAGGGGCTGTCGGACGCCGACTTGGCCGCCGCGCACCGCACGTTCACCGCGCTCATCGAGGCGATGCGCGAGTTCCGCGGTGAGCTCGACGACACCGTGGTCTCGGGGTGACGGTCATCGCGCGTTGAGGGTCGCCTCCTCGAGATCGAGGTTGTGCAGCACCGATCGCAGCACCTCGTCGTCGATGCGGCCGCTGTCGCGCTCGGCGATGAAGGCGGCCCGTTCGGCGGCCAGCATCTCCAGCCGCAGCCGGCGAAACGCGGCCATCGGGGTCTCATCACCTGAAGCCGGCGGCCGGCCGCGGCCCAGCCGCTCCCACGCCGAATCGCGGCGCCGGGTGTTCCACGCGCGCAACACATCGGCGGCCCGGGCCTGCACGCCGCCGGGGTCCGCGTCGGCCAGGAGCTCCTCGAGGCGGTCGGCCGCCGCGCGCGACGCCTTGTCCTGTGCGGCCGCCTCGGCGACCGCGTCGGCGTCGGCGTCGTCACCGCAGACCCCGAGCCGGCGGATCAGCCACGGCAGGGTGAGCCCGTGCAGCAGCAGGGTCCCCACCACGACGACGAACGTGAGGAACACCAGCTGGGGTCGCCCCGGGAACGGGTCGCCGGACAGCGTCGCGGCCGGCACGCCGAACGCCGCTGCCAGTGACACCACCCCGCGCATGCCTGCCCACCCCAGCACGAACACCTGCGCGGGGGTGGGGGCCTTCTCGTTGCGCCGGATGCGTGGCGACAGCAGCCGCGGGACGTAGGCGAACAGGTACATCCACGCGATCCGCACGCCGATCACCGTCGCCAGCACAGAGACCGACGCCACGATGAGCGTCGCCGCGCGGATGCCGGTCAACTCGTCGATCACCTTGGGCAGCTGCAGGCCGATCATCAGGAACACGAACGACTCCAGCAGCAGCTGCACGGCCTTCCACAGCGCGAAGTCCTGCAACCGGGTCTGGTAGCTGGCCCGAGTGGACCGCTGCCCGAGGATCAGCGCGGCCACGACGACGGCCAGCACGCCGGAGCCGTCGATGGTCTCGGCGGCCAGGTAGATGAGGAACGGCGCGACGAGCCCGAGGGCGCTCTCGATCAGGGGATCGCGCAGCCGCCACCGCAGCCACGAGAGCACCGCCCCCAGCACCGCGCCGACCGCCACCCCGCCGGCGGCCGCGAACCCGAACGTGGCGAGCCCTCCGGTCCAACTGGTCGCGGTGCCGATCGCCGCGGCCAGCGTCACCTTGTAGGCGGTCAGCGCGGTGGCGTCGTTGAGCAGGCTCTCCCCGCCCAGCAGGGTCATCAGCCGGCGCGGCAGGCCGACGCGTCGGCCGATCGCTGTCGCCGACACCGCGTCCGGGGGCGCGACGATCGCGCCCAGCACCAGCGCGGCGGCCACGGTCAGCTCCGGCACGGTGTGGAACGCGACGATCCCGACCGCGAACGTCGTGACCAGCGGCAGCCCGACCGCCAGCAGCGAGATCGGCCGGATGTTGCGCCGCAGCGCCAGGTAGCTGCTCTCCAAGCCGGCCGACCACAGCAGCGGCGGCAGCAGCACGAACAGCACCAGGTCGGGATCGAGCTCGACGGCGCCCAGGCCCGGGATCAGGCTCCCCGCCAACCCGGCGACCACCAGCGCCAGCGGCGCCGACACGTCGAACCGGCGGGCCAGCGCGGCCAACAGGACCGCGGCCACCAGAGCCGCAAGCAGTGGGGCACCCACGAGACACCAACCTTCCATGAGCTGTGCGCGCTTTACCGACTTACCCTGCTCGGTCGTATCTTGGTCAGCATGCTGGCAGCCTGGACGCGCGGATGGCTATGAGTGACGGGACCGAGAACGAGGCGCCGGCGGTGATGCTGCTCGGCGCCAGCGAGCTCAGCCGCGAGTTGGCGCTGGCGTTTCAGCGGCTCGGCACCGAGGTCATCGCGGTGGACCGCTACGCCGACGCGCCCGCCCACGGTGTCGCGGACCGCTCCGCCGTCGTCAAGATGAACGACGCGGAGGCGCTCACGGCGCTCATCGAGAAGGAGCAGCCGCGCTACGTGGTGGCCGAGGCGGGCGTGATCGCCACCGACGCGCTCATCGCGGTCGCCGAGCGCGGCGCCGTCGAGGTGTTTCCGACCCCGCGCAGCACCCGGCTGTCGCTGGACCGCGAGGGCCTGCGCAGGCTTGCCTCCGACGAGTTGGGGCTGCCGACCGCGCCGTTCTGGTTCGCCGGGTCGACGGAGGAGTTGGCGGCCGTCGCGCAGCACGCCGGGTTCCCGCTGGTGGTCAAGCCGATCGCGTCGGCGCCCGGCGAAGGGGAGTCGGTGCTGGTGCGCCCCGAGGACGTCGAACCGGCGTGGCACCGCGCGATCGCGGCGGGCCGCATCCCGCACAACCGGGTGATGGTCGAGTCGGTGGTCGACGTCGACGTCGAGGTCACGCTGCTGACCGTGCGCACGATCGGCCCGACCGGTCCGGCGGTGCACTTCTGTGAGCCGATCGGACACCGGCTGCGCGACGGCGACGTGCTGGAAACCTGGCAGCCGCAAGCGTTGTCGCCGACCGCGCTGGACTCCGCGAAGTCGATCGGCGCCCGCATCGTCAACTCGCTGGGCGGGCGCGGTGTGTTCGGCGTCGAACTGCTGGTCCGCGGTGACGAGGTCTACTTCGACACCGTGCGGCCGCGTCCGCACGACAGCGGCCTGGTCACGCTGCGCTCGCAGCGGCTGTCCGAGTTCGAACTGCACGCCAGGGCGATCCTCGGCCTGCCCGTCGACACCATCATGATCTCGCCGGCCGCGGCCGAGGTCACCTATGCGGGCGCGGAGATGAAGCCGACGGCAGGCGCCGACCGGCAGACCGTGCTCGCCGAGGCGCTCGAGGTCGCCGAGAGCGATCTGCGGTTGTTCGACCGCCCCGACGAGACCGAGGCCCGCCGGCTGGCGGTGGCGCTGGCGACCGCACCGGATCCGATCGTCGCGCGGGACCGTGCCCGGCGCGTGACGGCGACCCTGCGCGGGCTGTGGTGACGCCGGTGTCCGGAGCCGACGGGACCTCCCGGGACCGCTCGACCGCGGCGCCGTTTATGGCCGGGCTGGTGATCTTTGTGCTCGTGGTGATCGCAATCGGGCTGCTGAATTTCTTCGGCGACGACGCACCTCCACCCGATCAGCAGGTGGCGTTGGCCGCGGTCGGCCAGAATGATGCGCTGCAACGGCAGAGCTATGCCGACTTCCGCACCTACACATGCGCCGGGCAGCAGGGGTCGGAGGCAGATGTACTTGCCGCGCAACGAGATTCGGTCGGTCAGCACGGCGAGCGATTCGTCGACGACGTCACCGACATCGCGATCGACGGTGACCGGGCCACCGCCAAGGTGACCTACCATTTCGACAAGGCGCCCGACGCTAAGAACACCGTCGAAATGACGTTCGTCCGCGAGGGTGAGGCCTGGAAGGTCTGTTCCCCCGGACCCAGGTAGCTGTGGGAGACTCAACGACCGTGACATACGCCGGAGACATCACGCCCGAGGAGGCTTGGACGCTGCTGACCGAGACCCCGGATGCCGTGCTGGTGGACTGTCGCAGCGACGCCGAGTGGCGGTTCGTCGGGGTGCCCGATCTGTCGACTCTGGACCGCGACGTGCTGTTCATCGAGTGGAACCGCGTCGACGGCACCCGCAACGAGGCGTTCGTCGAGGACCTCAAGAGCGCGGGCGTCACGCCAGGGGAAAGGCCCGTGGTGTTCTTGTGTCGCTCCGGAAACCGGTCGATCGGGGCTGCCGAGGCGGCCACCGAAGCCGGGATCGGCCCGTCCTACAACGTGCTCGACGGTTTCGAGGGCAACCTCGACGAGCACCAGCACCGCGGCGGCACCGGCTGGAAGGCCGTCGGGCTGCCCTGGAAGCAGTCATGACCGACCAGGTGCCGTCGGTGCGCAGGCCCGCCGAACTGCCCGAGGGGGTCAGCCAGGCCACGATCGGCGTGCGCGGCGGGTTGCTGCGGTCGGGTTTCGAGGAGACCGCCGAGGGCCTGTTCCTCACCTCCGGATACGTGTACTCGTCCGCGGCGGAAGCGGAGAAGGCGTTCACCGGTGAGGTGGACCGGTATGTCTACTCGCGCTACGGCAATCCGACGATCTCGATGTTCGAGGAGCGGCTGCGGCTGATCGAGGGCGCGCCGGCGTGTTTCGCCACCGCGACGGGCATGGCCGCGGTGTTCACCTCGCTGGGTGCACTGCTGGCCGCGGGAGACCGGCTGGTCGCGGCGCGCAGCCTGTTCGGCTCGTGCTTTGTGGTGTGCAACGAGATCCTGCCCCGCTGGGGTGTGGAGACGGTGTTCGTCGACGGTGACGACCTCTCGCAGTGGGAGCAGGCCCTGTCGGTGCCCACTCAGGCGGTGTTCTTCGAGACGCCGTCGAACCCGATGCAGTCGCTGGTCGACATCGCGGCGGTGTCCGAAATGGCGCACGCCGCCGGCGCAAAAGTCGTGTTGGACAACGTGTTCGCGACACCGATCCTGCAGCAGGGCTTCCCGCTCGGCGTCGACGTCGTGGTCTACTCGGGCACCAAGCACATCGACGGCCAGGGCCGGGTGCTCGGCGGGGCCATTCTCGGCGATCAGCAGTACATCGACGAGCCGGTGCAGAAGTTGATGCGCCACACCGGACCCGCGCTGAGCCCGTTCAACGCGTGGACGCTGCTCAAGGGTCTGGAGACGCTGGCGGTCCGGGTGGAGCACCAGAACGCGTCGGCGCAGCGGATCGCCGAGTTCCTGCAGGGCCATCCCGCGGTCAGCTGGGTCCGCTACCCGTTCCTGGAGTCGCACCCGCAGTACGACTTGGCCAAGCGCCAGATGACCGGGGGCGGAACGGTTGTCACGTTCGAGCTCGCGGGTGGGACGAAGGAGCGCGCGTTCGAGGTGCTCGACAAGCTGAACATCATCGACATCTCGAACAACCTCGGCGACTCGAAGTCGTTGATCACCCATCCGGCGACCACCACCCACCGGGCGATGGGACCCGAGGGGCGGGCGGCGATCGGCCTCGGCGACGGCGTGGTGCGCATCTCGGTGGGGCTGGAGGGCGCCGACGACCTGCTCAACGACCTCGATCAGGCGCTGGCCTAGGTGTCCCGCAACAGCGAACGCAAGAAGGCTCGTCGCCGCAAGCGCCAGGCCGCCCGCGACGAGCGGTGGCTGCCGGCCGGCGTGATGGACGCCGTGGCCGAGCAGACCACGACCGCAGCGGTGCTGGAGGCGTTCGACGAGCGAATCACCGAGCGCGGGTGGGTATTCGACGACGAGGTGTCCGACGAGGAGTCGGCGCTGTGGTTCTTTCCGCCGTCGCACGCCGAGGTGCCCGACGAGGAACTCGTGACGGTGACGACGATCGTGCTGACCGCGGAGGAGGCCGCCGACATCGCCCACGTCGTGTTCGTCGGCACCGCCGACGACTACCAGTTCGACTTCGACGAGTTGTTCGCCAGCCTCGACGTCATCGAGGCCTACCGGCTCGGCGACCCCGCACCGACGTTCTAGCGCTCGCGGGGGAACGGACTTAGTCTTCGACGACGCCCTGCGCGGCGCGGGCCCGGTCCTCGTAACCCTTGCGCGCGGAGCTGTCGAAGTCGAGGAACACCCGGTCCAGCCCCAGCTTGTTGTTGAGCCAGCGACGGCCGCGGGGGCCGAGCATCTGCGCGGCCTGCGCGGTGAAACGCAGCGGAGTCGGCACGGCCACATGGGTTTTCGGCTTCTCGAGCGTCTTGATGATCGCGGCGGCGATCTCCTCCGGCTCGACCGGCTTGATCGCGCCGCCGCTCTTGGTGCCCGAGATCAATTCGGTGTTGGTGAACGGCGGCATGATGACCGAGACGTCGACGTTGTGCGGCGCGACCTCGTCGGCCAGCGCGGCCGTCAGTCCCACCACACCGAACTTGGCGCCGACGTAGACCACCTGACCGGGGACCGGGATGAGCCCGGACAGCGACGCGATGTTGATGATGTGACCGCTGCGGCGCGCGATCATGTCCGGCAGCACGAGCTGGCAGCCGGTGATCACCCCGTAGAGATTCACCTCCAGCGACGAGCGGATCGACTGCTCGGACTCGTCGACGAACGGTCCGATCGGCATCACGCCGGCGTTGTTGATCAGCACGTCGATGCGGCCGCCGCCGTCGGTGCGGGCCTTGTCGAGGAAGGTGGCGAACGACTCGCGGTCGGTCACGTCGAGCGGATAGCCCGACACCGAGCCAAGCTTGGTCAACTGCGCGACCGCCGACTCCTGCAGCGCCACGTCACGGTCGCCGATCACGACCCGGGCGCCGCGGGCCAGCAGCGCCTTCGCGGTCGCGAACCCGATGCCGCGGGCGGCACCGGTGATCGCGATGGTCTTACCCCTGATGTTGTCCATGGCGCCAAACTTTACACGTGTCAAGTTTTCGGCGGAAGTGCGCGTTTTTTCGATCAGCCTGAGTAGATGTACCGCACCGGAATGCACGTGCCCACTCCGCGTTGGACAGTTGAGTGATGTCCGTGTCCAGCCAGTTGAGCTTCGTCGCCGTCAGCCAGGACGACCCCCTGGTCGAGCCGCTGCTGGCTGAATTGGCAGTCGAGTACTCACAGCGCTATGGGCCTACCGAGAGCGCCGTGCTGAAGTGGCTGCGCGACCATCCCGCCGCGGAGTTCGCACCGCCGGACGGCGCCCTGGTGCTCGGGTTGCGCGATGGCCGGCCCGTGACGGGCGGCGCGTTCTGCCGGTTCGACGACACCACCGCCGAACTGAAGCGGATCTGGACAGACAGTCGGCACCGGAGACAGGGTCTGGCGAAGGCGCTGCTCGCCGAACTCGAGACCCGGATCGTCCAGCGGGGCTATCGACGGGTCTACCTGACCACCGGCGACCGCCAACCCGAAGCTGAGGCGCTCTACCTGGCGGCAGGGTACGAGAGGCTCACCGAGCCGCTGCCCGCCGACGGCGATGTCTTCCCGATTGCGTTCGTCAAGGCGCTGCGATGACCGGACATGTGCACGTCGGTGTCGCGCTCGACGGTTACGGCTGGCACCCGGAGGCCTGGCGGCACACCCCCGACCCGCTACCGGTCACCAGTGGCAGGTACTGGGTCGACACCGTACTCACCGCCGAACGCGGCCTGCTCGATTTCGTGACGTTTGACGACGCGCTGACCCCGCAGCGACGCCGCCGTCCCGATATCGAACCGCGATGGCCCGCCGGCCGGCCGGACGCCGTGCTCGTCGCGGCCCGGGTCGCTCCGCTGACCCGGCACATCGGCCTGATGCCTGTCGCGACCGTCACGCACACCGAACCGTTCCACGTCTCCAAAGCCGTTGCCACACTGGACTTCATCTCACGCGGCCGGGCCGGGTGGCAGGTCAGGGTCAGCGGCACCGCGCACGAGGCAGAGTTGTTCGGCCGTCGGGATGTGCGAGGTGCCGACCTTTTCGGCGAGGCGAGCGACGCCGTCGAGGTCGCCCGCCGGCTCTGGGACAGCTGGGAGGACGACGCGGTCATCCGCGACGTCGCTTCCGGCCGATTCGTCGACCGGGACAAGCTGCACTACATCGACTTCGTCGGTGAGCACTTCTCGGTCAAGGGGCCGTCCATCACCCCGCGGCCACCGCAGGGACAACCCGTCGTCGCCGCACTCGCCCATACCCTTGCTGCTTACCAATTCGCTACGCGCAGTGCAGATTTGGTGTTCATCACCCCGCGCAGCGACGATGACCTCGACACGCTGATCGATCAGGTCGCCGCGGCCGGGGAAGTGGCTGGAGGAGCGGCTCCGAAGATCTACGCCGACGTCTACGTGTCGTTCTCCGGCAACGTCGACCCGCGTTCGGACGCAGCGATTTTCGAGGGAACCGCGACCGAGCTCGTCGACCTGATCTTGCGCTGGCACGACGACGGTGTCGACGGGGTGCGGTTGCGGCCGGCCGTCCACGCCACCGACCTTCCCGTCATCGCCGACGAGGTGGTGCCGATATTGCAGGGCAAGGGCGTGTTTCGCACCGCCTACCGCGCCGGCGAGACGCTGCGGGCCCGGCTTGACCTTCCGGTCGCGGTGAACCGGTACGCGAAAGCGGGACCATCATGACCGTCCCCCTGTCGATACTCGACCTGTCGCCGATCAGCGCAGGTTCTGATGCTGCAACGGCATTGCGCAATACCATCGACCTGGCGCAGCACGCCGAACGGTGGGGCTTCAAGCGGTACTGGGTGGCCGAACACCACTCCGTTGCGGTGGCAAGTTCGCAACCCGCTGTGCTCATCGGCCAGATCGCCGCTGCCACCGAACGCATCCGTGTGGGCGCCGCGGCGGTACAGCTCGGCTTCACCACCGCGATCGCGGCTACAGAAGGCTTCGGCACACTTGAGGCGCTGCATCCAGGCCGCATCGACCTCGGGGTCGGTCGGTCCGGTCAGCGCCGCCGCGACGCACAGCAGGGCACCGAGCGGACCGCCCCGCCTGAGCCGACGGCCGAGGCGCGGTGGGGCGACCGCGACGGCGTGGTCATCCCGCCGGCTTTCGACGTCGGCGCGCTGATGCGCAATCCGCGACTGCGCGCCCGGACGTCGGTATTGCAGCAACCGGACGCCGTCGCGCCGGACTTCGACCGGCAGGTGGACGACATCCTGCAGTTGGTCAACGGCCGACACCATGTCGACGGCGTGCCCGTGCGGGCGGTGCCTGGCGAGGGCAGCGGGCTGACGCCGTGGATCTTCGGCAGCAGCCGTGGCCAGAGCGCGCAGGTCGCCGGCGCCCGGGGTCTGCCGTTCGTGGCGAGCTATCACATCACGCCCGCCACCGCGCTGGACGCGGTCGACGCCTACCGCGCGGCTTTTCGGCCGTCGGCGATGCTCGCCGAACCCTACGTCGTGGTGTCGGCGGACGTCGTGGTCGCCGACGACAGCGCGACCGCACATCATCTCGCTTCCAGCTACGGCCACTGGGTGTACTCGATCCGGGCCGGCGACGGTGCGGCGCCGTATCCGGATCCGGACGCCGTGGTGCCGTTGTCCGAGCCGCAGCTCGATGTCGTCCGCGACCGCATCGCGACCCAGTTCGTCGGCGATGCCGAGGAAGTCGCGGACAAGCTGCAGACGCTGCAGAGGGCAACCGCAGCCGACGAGCTGGTGATCACCTCGGTGTGTCACCGGCACGTTGACCGGCTGCGCTCGCACGAACTGATCGCCAAGAGGTGGGGATTGTGACGGTGCGGGTTCGAGAAGGACGAGAACGCAAACAGATACACCTCGCCGCGCACTTTCCGGGGGTCAACAACACCACGGTGTGGTCGGACCCGGACTCGGGCAGCCAGATCGAGTTCGCCTCGTTTCGACACCTCGCCGAATCCGCCGAGCGCGGAAAGTTTGACTTCTTCTTCCTCGCCGAAGGCTTGCGGTTGCGCGAACACCTCGGCCGAGTCCACGACCTCGACGTAGTAGGCCGGCCGGACACTTTCACGGTCCTGGCCGCGCTGGCGGCGGTCACCGACCGGCTGGGACTGGTCGGCACCATCAACACCACCTTCAACGAACCATTCGAAGTGGCAAGGCAATTCGCGACCCTCGACCACCTGTCCGACGGGCGCGCCGGCTGGAACATGGTGACGTCATCGGACTCATTCACCGGTGAAAACTTCCGCCGCGGCGGCTTCCTGGATCACGCGGACCGTTATCGCCGTGCTGCGGAGTTCATCACGGTTGCACGCGAATTCTGGGACAGCTGGGCTCCCGGAGCTGTGATCGCCGACCCGGCCCGCGGAGTCTACGTCGACCCGGACCGGATCCGCAGTGTTGCGCACACCGGCCCGCAGTTCGACGTGCGCGGCGTGGCGACACTGCCGGCGGCACCGCAGGGGCACCCGGTACTGCTGCAGGCCGGTGACTCCGCCGACGGTCGGACATTCGGCGCCGAGCACGCCGACGCACTGTTCACCCTGCACTCTGCCTTGGAAGCCGGCCAGCAGTACTACGCGGACGTCAAGGCTCGCGCCGCGGCGTTCGGTCGGGACCCTAACCGGCTGAAGGTCTTCCCGGCCGCCACCTTCGTGCTGGGCGACAATCACGCCGAGGCAGTCGACCGGGCGCGTCACATCCGCCTGCAGCAGGTCAGCGGTCCGACTGCGATCACCATGCTCGAGCAGGTCTGGCAGCGTGATCTGTCCGCATACGACCCCGACGGACCGTTGCCCGACGTCGAGCCTGCCGAGGACCCGACGGTGACGCAGGGACGCGTCCGGCACGGCGATCCCAAAGCACTCGCGACGGCGTGGCGGGAACGCGCACAGGCTGAGCGCCTCAGCATCCGTGAACTGGTCATCGCGGTGACCAGCAGACAGCAGTTCGTCGGCACCGCGGCCGAGGTCGCCGACGAGATCGACCTGCACGTGCAGGCCGATGCGTGTGACGGTTTGATCCTTGTTCCGCATCTCACCCCGCGGGGGCTCGACGAATTCGTCGACCAGGTGGTGCCCCTGCTGCAGGAGCGTGGCAGTTTCCGCACCGAGTACACCGGCCACACGCTCAGAGAACACCTCCGCCTATAGGCTGGCGTCCGGAGTCGGGCAGGACCACCGGGGGTGGACGTGGCGTTATCGCAGACCGCGGTCGGCTGGTTGCTGGTGGCCGCCGGCGTGCTGACCTTTCTGGTCGGCGTGGCCTCCCGTGTCCTGATCGGTCGTCGGCGCGGGACCAAGGCGGTGCGCGTCATGGTGCACACCTTCCGCCGGACCGGCGTGGCCCGCGTGTTGTTCGGCCGTTTCGACAGCGACGTGCTCGACGACGACGAACTCGACGCGATGATCCTGATGCCGACGGTGGTGATCGCGTGCGGCCTGTGTTTGACCGCGGTCTTCCTGCTTGGTTACCAGAAACTTACATAACGGCGCTAACTGTAAGATACGATATTTTGCATGCCGGTTCCGACGGAGAGCGGTAGACACAAGCGATCGCTGCTGCGCGAGCAGGCCTACCTGTCCCTGCGCGACGCCATCATCAACGGAACTTTCCTACCGGGCGAGAAGCTGCGCGACGCCGAGCTCGAGCAGTGGCTCGGCGTCAGCCGCACGCCCATCCGCGAGGCGATCGGAAGGCTCGAAGCGGCAGGGCTGGTACACACCACCCCCGGCCGGTCGACAGTGGTGTCGACGATCGAGCGCAAGACGGTGCTCGACGCCCAGGCGGTGGCCGCCGCGATGCACGCGCTCGCGGTGCGCACGGCGGTGCCGCTGATGGGCAGTGCCGAGATCAAGGCGATGACGAAGGCCAACAAGGAGTTTGCCGCCGCGTTCGCCGACGGTGACGCCGAGGCCGCGCTGCGCAGCGACGACGAATTCCACGGTGTGGCCGTCGAGGCCAGTCGCAACGAAACCATCCGCACCGTGCTCGAGCAGGTCACCCCCGTGCTGCGCAGGCTCGAGTTCCTGCGCTTCTCGTCGCTGTCCGGCCGGCAATCGATCGCGCAGCACAAACAGATCATCGACTGCTGCCGTCGCGGCGATGCCGACGCGGCAGCAGAAGCGACACAACAGAACTGGGAGACACTGTCGTCTCTGGTCGAATTCGAGAAGTAAGGAAGCTCATGTCCGAAACGAAGATCACCGTCATCTATGACAATCCGACCGATCCCGCGGCGTTCGAATCCGCCTACGAGGCCGAGCAATTGGAGGCCGCGCGACGCATTCCGGGATATCTGCGGCTGGAGGCGTCGAAGGTCTGGCCGAAAGAGGATGGCAGCCCCACGCCGGCATACCGGATGATCGACCTGTACTACCCGGACTACGCCACCGCCGTCGACGCCGTGTCCACTCCCGAAGCGGGCGCGTTCTTCGAAGCCATGGCCCGGTTGTCCACCGGCGGCGTGCGCGTGCTGATGTCCGACGTCGAGGTCCCCTCGCACTGACCGGCTCAGCGCCGGTCGCCGAGCACTCCCGGTGAGGGCCAGACGGGCCGGCGCGCAAAGCGCAGTCGAATCGGATCGACCACGGGATCGGACTGCCAGTCCACGCGGGGTCTGCGAAACCGGCGCCGCAGCAACAGGATCAACCCCGTGCCGGGATGGACGGCGACCATCACAGGGCCGCCAGTGCTGCTGAGAGCCGGCCGACGAGATCGCCCGGGTTGCCGTCATACATCGGGCCCTGGCCGTCGGACAACACCCGGCGCAGCCGAGCCATGCCCATGACGTTGACGCGTCGCGGTGACTGTAGAACCCGGGCGATCGCCTCGATCACGTCCGCCGCGGCCCTCACGTTGCGGCGGTGCACCGGCACCACCGAACCACCCGGTGCACGACCCGACCGGGCCTGCTCGACAGCGGCGCGAAGCGTCCGGGCGACTGCTTGACGCTCGCGATCGGACTGCAGGCGCTGCGCGTGTACGGCGAGCGCACTGCCGGCGCGGGGAATCACCCCTACCGCGAGGTGTTGGTCGAGGCGGCCGGTGAACAACCGGGCCGCCACCTGCGCGCCGACGGTCGGATTCGCCGTACCGGACGGATAAGTCATGGTGTCTCCAGGGCGTTAAATTCTTGTTACACGTACGAAGACGGTCCACGCGCTCGGCGGCTTCAGTCGGGTGACCGATTTCACAGTGCGGCCGTCTGACCTGGCGTTCCTCACAGTCCAGGCACTCAGAGAACCTGGTTGGGCTGGTTCCGAACCGTGACGATCGAGCCATGAACCGGGTGGCCCGCCGGCGATCCATTGCCGGCGCCGCAGCGCAACGTGCAATATATTGGATTTCGGCGGTGTTCATCCGAGCAGGCGTAAATCACGTCGCATGCCCGAACCGAGGACTTCCGATGAAACCGACCCACCGCGAGGACGCCAAAGCACAATTCGTGCGCGACGTGATGCCCCATTTCGAGTACCTGCGCACCAACGCGTACGTGATGACGGGCTGCCGCGCCGACGCCGAGGACCTGGTGCAGGAGACCATGCTCAAGGCCTACGTCGGGCTGCGGACATTCGAGCCGGGCGGCAACATCCGAGCCTGGTTGCACCGCATCATGTCCAACGTCTTCGTCGACAATTACCGCAGCGCACAGCGGCGACCGCCGACTCGGCTGACCGGCGACGTCGCGCTCATGGTCACCCAGTCGGAAACCGCAGCCTCTCGACCTGAGGCGAGGTCGGCGGAGACGCATGCACTTGAGTCGCTGCCCGGCGACGTGTCCAACGCGGTGCGGTCGCTTCCGGAGGATCTCAAGTTGACCGTGTTCTATGCGCACGTCTTGGAGTACCGCAACGTGGAGATCGCCGCGATCCTCGGCATCCCGGTCGGGACCGTGGCATCGCGTCTGCACCGTGCCCGCCGCCGGATGCGTGATCTGTTGCAGCGGCGGTCTTTCGGGTGCGCACCGGCAGGGCAATCGGCCGGTCGTGAGATCGGGCAGCTCTCGTGAGCAGTGATTCCGCCGCCGTCGCTGTGCAACTCGAGGCGATTGCGGAACGCATCGTGTCTCTGATGCGACGCGAGGACGCCAACCTGTCGGTCTCGGCGGCCGGTGGCGACGACGTTTCCCGTCGGGTCGCCGGCGCCCTGAATCGCAGGGCCGAGGAGTTCATTCGGTCGGTGGACCGCGGTGCCGACGAGATCCGGCTGCTCGCTTCTGCACTGCGCGCCATGGGTGTTGAGGAGCGGTGAAAGTGAGGTGCAGCCAGGTGGTCCGCGATCTCACCCGAGGGCAGGGCCCGGGATCGCTCGCCAGGGCCTGCGCGGCGTGGGACCTGATCGCCGACGAGATGGCGAGTGTGGCCGACGACTATGACGCCGCTGTCGCGGAACTGATGCGTTCGCTGGCCAGAACGGGCGCCGACGCCACGGCCCTCACGCTCGAGAGATTCAGTCGATGGCTGCGCGAGATCAGCCTCTGCGCGGCCGCGACCGCGCATCGCGCCGAGCGCGCATCGATCGCGCACAGCGTCGCGGTGCTCGCCCTGCCCGCCGGATCAGCGGAGGGGTCGGAGGCCGATGACCGCCACGCCACCCAGGTGATGTGCGAGTACCGGTACGCGTGCGATGTGGTCACGCGACCCTGGCGGACACCCCAGCCGCCCGGCGGCGCAGGGTGCAAGTAAGAAAATTGAACCCTATCCGTCGAGGAAACGTTGAAGTAGGCGTGTCGCCCGTGTCTACAAGCCCGCTCGCCCAGTTCCTTCGCCACCAGCGCGCTCGGCGCCGGCCCGAGGAGATCGGACTCCTGGGCGCCGGACAGCGCCGCGTTCCCGGCCTGCGCCGCGAGGAGGTGGCCGCCCGCGCCAATATCAGCGTCGAGTACTACAGCCGCCTCGAACAGGGCCGGGTCCGCACGCCGTCGCCCGCCGTATGCGAAGCCCTCGCCCGCGCGCTCGGCCTCGACGAGCTGGAAACCTGTCATCTGCTCGATCTGGCCAATCCGAGGAGATCGCGCCCCGGCGAGGGCAGTCCGTGCGTCCCGGACGGCAGTCGGCTCCTGATCGACACTCTCAGCGTGCCCGCGATCATCCAGAACAGGTACACCGACGTGCTGGCGGCGAATCGACTCGCCGGCAAGCTCTCGCCGAATCTGCGGGTGGGTGAGAACCGTATCCGCGCGATCTTCACTCACCCGTACGACCGGGCGATGTTCGTCGACTGGGACCGCGCGACCGCCAATTGTGTTGCGCAGCTTCGCCTCTCGATCGGGGGTGACGTCACCGCCGAGCGGCCGGCGCAACTCATCCGCGAGCTGATGGACAGCAGTGAGAAGTTCCGTCAGCTGTGGTCGCGCGCCGAGGTCGAACCGGCGCCGATGAGTCCGATCCGGTTGCGTCACCCCGAGATCGGGCTGCTCGAGCTGTTCGCGGAGAAACTGCACATCGCCGGCGCCCACGGACTTGCGCTGGTGATCTATCACGCGCGGCCGGGTACGTCATCGTGCTCGGCGCTGCAGAGATTGTCTGCCGCCCAGGGGTCACCGCCGCGCCGCGTCGTGGCGTGAGGCGCCGCAGGCAGCGTTCTGGTTCATTGAGTGAACCGATACAGTGGTGGGGTCATGACCGGTCCCGAAGATCTGTCCCACCGCTTCGAGGTGGAATCCGTCGAGCGCACGCTGGCGCTGGTCGGGGAGCGGTGGACCTTCGTGATTCTTCGCGAGATCTTCCTGGGAGTGCGACGATTCGGTCAGCTCGTGCGCAACCTCAACATCCCCCGGCCGACCCTGGCGGCGCGACTGCGGTCACTGGTCGACAACGGCTTGCTGGTCCGGGTGCCTTACGCACAGGATCCGGAGCGCTTCGAATACCGACTCACGGACTCGGGACGCGACCTGTTCCCAGCGGTCGTGACACTGATGCAGTGGGGCGACAAACATCTGCCGGTTCCGGAGGGCCCGCCATTGGTGTTGCGGCATCAGTCATGCGGGCAGATCGTCGAAGCTCGCCTGCTCTGCAGCAACTGCAATCAGGAACTCAACGCTCGCAATGTAACCCCCGAACCCGGTCCCGGATTCGGGGGCGCGCAGGACTGAGTCACATTGCTGCGCTGATTGATTCGAGGCAGCCGGCCCCGCAGCGCAGCGTCTCCCGCCCTCCCGGGTCGGTCGCGGTGGCGGGGACGACGGCGACGGTGTCGGCGCCTGCGGCCAGGAACGCGGTCAGCCGGTCACTGACTTCCTCGGCAGTGCCGAACGCGCCGAGGAGCCGCGGCAGCTCGACGGGCACAGCCGACGCCAACTGGGCACGCGGAGTGCCGCGGCGGGTGGCGGTGACCAGCGATCCGAAGCCGAGTTCGCTGAACATCTCGCCGTAACCGGGTGGTCGCAGGTACACCGCGATCTGACCGGCAACCTGTCGCCAGGTCTCCTCGCTCGGATCCACCGCGGCCGGTACCCAGACGGTCAGATGCGGTGGTTGGCGGTCCGCCGCCCGCGCGTACCCGTCGACGCGTTGCCGAACCTGCGCCACCCGCTCCGGGGTGGCCAGGTTCAGCACCAGCTCGTCGGCATGGACGGCGGCCAGCCGGATCATGCCCTCGCCGAAAGCGCCGACGGCGATCCGCGCCGACGGTACCGGGTGTCGGAGTCGAAAACCCCGGCTCGACAACACATCCCCGCTATAGCCGCTGCGCTGTCCGGGCAGCAGCTGGCGCAGCACCTCGATGGTGTCGCGCATACGTGCCACGCTGCGGCCCCAGTCGCGGCCGTGCCATCCGGTCACGATCATCGGACTGGATGCGCCGAGCGCAACGCTCACCTGCGAGCCGGTCAGCGACGCGACCGTACTCACCCCGAGGGCGATTCCGGCGGGGCCCGCACGCTGACCGGTAGCGGGCCGATGTTCAACCGCATCCCGGGTGCGCGCAGGGCGATGGCGGTGGCCAACCCGAACGCGTCGTACGTCGCCATCTCGCCAACCCACAGGCCGCGCAGCCCGGACCGCCACGCCTCGTAGGCCACGTCGAGAGCCTCGGTGTCGGGGCGGTCGAGCCAGAAGGGCAGTGCCGCCTCGATCCGGCGGTTCACAATGTCGCCACGTTCGTCGGCTGATGCGTCAGAAGGCGACCGCTGATCTCGAGCGAGGCTTCGCTGACCTGGAAGTGTGCCGAGGCCGTGAACGCATCGCGCAGGTGGCGTTGCAGCGGCGCGTCGTCGTAGATCGCGCTGCCCCCGGCCAGGTCGTAGACCGTGCGTACGACGTCGACTGAGGTCCGGGCGGCGTGGGTGGCGGCCAGTCGCAGCTGCAGCCGATCGTCGGCGGTGATCACGTCGAGTTGGCTTGCTGTCCAGGCTTTTTCGATCGCGTGATAGTAGAGTGCACGTGCCGAGCGCAGTGCGGCCTCGGCGCCGGCGACGGTGCTCTGCACTGTCGGCCGCTCGGCCAGGGTGCGCGACGATCCGGCAGCCTTCTTCGTCGCGGCCAGGTCGATGAACGTGTCGACCGCCGCGCGTGCGTTGCCCAGCGCCGCGGCGGCGATGCTGCACGCGAAGTAGCCGAAGATCGGGAATCGGTACAACGCGCGGTTGATCAGCGGTCCGTCGGTCAACGACAACACGCGGTCGTCGGGGACGAACACCTCCTCGGCCACGCCGTCGTGGCTACCGGTGCCGCGCAGTCCCAGCGTGTGCCAGGTGTCGAGGATCTGCAGATCCGCGACGGGAATGGCGACGACCACGTGCTCGGAGGCGTCGCCGATGATGCAGCCGCCGAAGAACATGTCCGAGTGGTTGATTCCGCTGCAGAACTGCCACCGCCCGCTGACCTTGACTCCCCCGGGGACGCGCCGTGCCCTGCCGCGCGGCGCCCAGACGCCCGCAGCGACCCCGATCCCGTTGCCGAAGAACGTCATCCGGCTGCTCTCGGGCATGTAGGCCTGCAGCAGGCCGGCGGTCGTCGCGATCGACACGCACCATCCCGCCGAAGCGTTGCCGCGGGCCACCGTTTCAGCGCAGCGCAGGGATGTGGCCGGGTCGAGTTCGAGCCCGTCGGTCTCCACCGGCGCGCCGGCGCGCAGCAGCTTCGAGATGGCGAGCTCGGTCAGCACCTTGTCCGGCAGCCGCCGGTGTGCGTCGATGTCGGCGGCCATGCCGGCCGCCATGTCGCCGATCCGCTTGGCGGTGGAGTGCAGGTGTTCGACGCCGTTCGTCGACAGCACCGCTGCATGGGTAAACGTCATCGCGATCCTCGCTAATCAGAAATATCGAACCGACAGGCGGTTCATTTATTAAACCGGTTCATCTATTGAACCACAATTTCGCACCAGAGGAGCCGACGGCGGTGGGGGCTCTCTATGCAACGACGACGAACGTCGCCAAACCGTTCGACTCAGCGAGCGGCGGCCTGCTCGGCCGCCTCGCGGATCGACCCGCGCCACAGCGGGCCGTGGCCGGGCAACAACACCTCGCCGTCGAGCAGGCCCAGCGCCGCCAGACTGCGCACGCAGGCCCGCTCGTCGTGATTGAACAGGCTGGGCAGCAGCTGCGGTCCGCCTCGCGGTGACACCGGGTGCCCGGTGACCAACGCATCGCCACTGATCAGGACTCCGTCGACGATGAACGAGCAGTGCCCGCCGGTGTGCCCAGGTGTCGGGATCGCCGTCGGCGTGCCCGGCAGTCGCGCCGCCACTTCCTCGGTGTAGGGCTGCGCGGACGGGATCCCGTCGCGCACCAGGCCGCCCTTGCGGGTGATCGCGACCGTCCACGTCAGAAAGCTCGGCTGCCAGATCCGCTTGCCGACGTCGAGCACCGACACCTGCTCGAGGTACTCACGCTTGGCGTGTCCCACCTCGGCGGCGTGGCAATACACCGGCGTGCCATGGGTTTTGGCGAACCAGATGGCCGAACCGAAATGGTCGACGTGGGCATGGGTCAGCAGGATCGCGCGCAGGTCGTCGATTCCGAAGCCGAGCTGACGCAACGATGCGAGCACGTCGGCGCGATGCCCGGGAAAGCCCGCATCGATCAACAGCACTCCGCTGCCGTCGGTGACCAGCGCCCAATTGACGAGGTCGGTGTGGGCGAAGTGGACAGTGTCGGTGACCTTGCTCAGGGCTACTGCCATGCCGCGAGTGTAGGCAGCGGAGTAGAAAGTAGTCGTGGCACAAATAAGACTTGGATACAAGGCGTCGGCCGAGCAGTTCGCGCCGCGCGAACTCGTCGAGTTGGCCGTGGCGGCCGAAGAGCACGGCATGGACAGCGCGACGGTCAGCGACCACTTCCAGCCTTGGCGACATGAGGGCGGCCACGCGCCGTGGTCGCTGGCCTGGATGGCGGCCGTCGGCGAACGCACCAAGAACCTCGTCCTGGGGACCTCGGTGCTCACCCCGACCTTCCGCTACAACCCCGCCGTCATCGCCCAGGCGTTCGCGACGATGGGATGCCTGTACCCGGATCGCATCTTCCTCGGCGTCGGAACCGGCGAGGCGCTCAACGAGATCGCCACCGGGTACGAGGGGGAGTGGCCGGAGTTCAAGGAGCGCTACGCGCGGCTGCGGGAATCGGTGCGGCTGATGCGGGAGCTGTGGCTCGGCGACCGCGTCGATTTCGAGGGCGACTACTACAAGACCAAGGGCGCCTCGATCTACGACGTGCCCGAGGGCGGCATCCCGATCTACATCGCCGCGGGCGGCCCGCAGGTCGCCAAGTACGCCGGCCGGGCCGGCGACGGTTTCATCTGCACCTCGGGCAAGGGCGAGGAACTCTACAAGGAGAAGCTGATCCCGGCGATGCGCGAGGGCGCCGAGGCGGCGGGCAAGAATCCCGACGACGTGGACCGGATGATCGAGATCAAGATCTCCTACGACACCGATCCCGAGCTCGCCCTGGAGAACACCCGGTTCTGGGCGCCGCTGTCGCTGACCGCCGAGCAGAAGCACTCCATCGACGACCCGATCGAGATGGAGAAGGCCGCGGATGCGCTGCCCATCGAGCAGGTCGCCAAGCGCTGGATCGTCGCCTCGGATCCCGACGAGGCGGTCGAGAAGGTCAAGGACTACGTCGACTGGGGACTCAACCACCTGGTGTTCCACGCCCCCGGGCACGATCAGCGCCGGTTCCTCGAACTGTTCCAGCGCGACCTGGAGCCCCGGCTGCGCCGCCTCGGCTGACCCCGTCAACCGCACCGGCACAGCATGATTCGATTGTCGGCGACGGTGCTGGGTGGGCTCGCGTTCGTGGTGGCGCTGGCTGCGCTGCTGTCGCGCTATCTGCCGGTCAGTCACGAGCTGGTGCTGGTGCTGGCCGCGGCCTCGCCCTACCTGACCGCCGCGGCGGTCGCGTCGATGGCGCTGTTCGGCCTCGCGCGGCGCTGGGTGGCGACGATCGTGGCCGCGCTGCTGTGCATCGCGATGCTGGCGGTGCTGGCGCCGAGGTACCTCGGGCCGGAGCGGCCGACGGTGCCGTCGGTCGCGCTGCGCGTCGTCACCGCGAATCTCGGGCTGGGCCGCGCCGATGCGCGGGCGCTCGTCCAGATCGCCGACGCCGCAGCCGATGTGCTCGTCGTGCAGGAGATGACGCCCGAGGTGGCCGTCGCGATGTCGGCCGCGGGACTCGACCGGGCGTTTCCGCACCGGGTCATCGACCCGCGCCCGATGGCCGCGGGCATCGGCGTCTGGAGCCGCCACCCGATCACGGCATCGACGGCCGTGGCCGGGTACCAGATGCCGATGCTGCGCACCCGGATCCGGCCGCCCGGTGTGCGCGGGGAGGTCTCGGTACTCGCGGTGCATCTGGCCGCACCGTGGGTGCAGCCCCTGGAGTGGTTCGGCGACGACATCGCGCAACTGCCGGAGACGCTGCGCGCCATCGCCCGCGACGCCGGCTCCGACGCGGTGATCGTGGCAGGCGACCTCAATGCCACCTACGACATGCGCCCGTTCCGGCGGCTACTCGACGAGGGGTACCGCGACGCCGTCGAGCAGGCCGGGGCCGGTCTGGCCCGCAGTTATCCCAGCAAGCCTTGGCGCCCACCTGTCGTCGGCATCGACCATGTGCTGGTGCGCAACAGCACCGCCACCGCGGCGGAGACGTTCGTGGTGCCCGGTTCGGATCACCGAGGGCTGGCGACCACCGTCGAGATCCCGGTGGACCCCACCGCCAGCTACCCCTGATCGGGCACGGCCGCGGCCAGCCGCTGCTGCGTCGGCGTGCCCGGCCGCGGGTTGTAGAGCACCAGGTGCCAGTCGGGATGGTCGGTCACGGTCAGCGTCGTCTTGTCGAACACGAGCTCGCCGGCCTGCGGGTGGCGGACCGCCTTGACCGCCTGCCGGTGCGGGCCGACGTCGTTGCGTGCCCACAGCTCGGCGAAATCAACGCTGCGCGAGGCTAATTCACCGGCGATCCGACCGAACTCCGGGTCGTCCGGGTAGCGGCCCGCATCGGACCGGAACGCCGCGACGACGCCGGGCGCGGCCGCGGCCCACTCCACATACATCTCCCGGTAGCGGGCGTTGGTGAAGAAACTGATCAAGCAGTTGTGGTCGGATCCGGTGTAGCCGAACGCTTCTCGAGTGCCGGAGTTGATCGCCAGCAGGTTCCAGTGGCGGTCCTGCAGCATCGCCGGGCGCGGCGACCACGTCTCGACCAGGCGAAGGAGCTCAGGCGGCACCGGGCCGGTATCGCGTGGTGCCGATGAGCGCGGGCCGGTCCCGGCGAGCCGGTGCAGGTGCATGCGCTCGGCGGGATCGAGCCGCAGGGTCGCGCTGATCGCGTCGAGCACGTCGACCGAAGCGGTGATGTCCCTGCCCTGTTCGAGCCAGGTGTACCAGGACACCCCGACCCCGGCGAGCATGGCGACCTCCTCGCGCCGCAGACCCGGTGTGCGGCGCCGGCCGCCGACAGGCAACCCGACATCGGCGGGCGAGAGCCGGGCGCGTCGTGACCTCAGGAAGTCCCGCAGCTCGGGCCGTCGCGGCGCGCGGCGGATCTCCTCTACGGACATACCTCGACTGTAGGCCGCAGGGTGGTGGTGCGGGTCCCATCATCAGCCGACTCTGTCGAAACCACCGCCGATCCCACACGCTGGGGCTCATGCGGTTCGGCGTGTGCACATTCATCACCGATGAGGGCCTGCGGCCCGACGAACTCGCCGCCGCGCTCGAGCAGCGCGGGTTCGACTCGCTGTTCGTCAGTGAGCACACGCACTATCCCGTCGCGGCGCCCGCCCCGCCCGACACGGACATGCCGGCGCGCGACTATCTGCGCTCGATGGACCCGTTCGTCGCGTTGACCGCGGCGGCCGCGGCCACCCGGCGGCTGTCGCTGGGGACCGGTATCGCGCTGGTCGTGCAGCGTGACCCGCTGACGCTGGCCAAGCAGGTGGCGTCCCTCGACGTCCTGTCCGGCGGCCGCCTGAGACTGGGCGTGGGCGCGGGGTGGTTGCGTGAGGAGATGGCCAACCACGGCACCGACCCGAAGACCAGGATGGCCTTGATGCGGGAACGGGTGCTGGCCATGAAGCAGATCTGGACGCAGGAGCGCGCCGAGTTCCACGGCCAGTTCGTCGACTTCGACCCGGTCTACTCGTGGCCCAAGCCCGCGCAGAAGCCGCATGTTCCCGTCCTCGTCGGCGGTAACGGCCCGACGGTGTTCGACCGGGTGCTGGAATACGGCGACGGATGGGCGCCCAACCTGTTGGGGCCGCCGGAGTCGCTGGTCGCCGACATCGCCGAACTGCGCCGCCGCGCCGACGCGGCCGGGCGCGGTCACGTCCCCGTGACGCTCATCGGCGCCGACCGGCGCGGGTTCACCGGGCGCGCGGGGCCGATCGATCCGCTCAGCGCGGGGGAGCTCTCGGTGCTCGCCGAAGGCGGCGTCGACGAATGCGTGTTCTTCCGGGATGCCGGCCAGGACCGCGGCGCCGCGCTGAGGTTCCTCGACCGCCTCGCCGAGTTGACCGAGGAGTTCCGGGATCCGCTGGTGCGCGGGGCGGGATGATTTGGCAGGCTGGGACGCGTGTCGGAGACGCCCAAGAACGGTCCGTGGTCGTCGCGTGAGGGGGCCTTCGCGATCTACGTCGCATCGCCCGAGGGCGACACCGGTAAGTCGACGATCGCGCTGGGCGTCCTGGACCGGCTGACGGCCACCGTCGCCAAAGTGGGTGTGTTCCGTCCCATCACCCGCCTCGGCGAGGACCGCGACTACATCCTCGAGCTGCTGCTCGACCACAGCACCGCCGGCCTGCCGTACGAGGACTGCGTGGGTGTGGGCTACGAACAGCTGCACGACAATCCCGACGGCGCGCTCGGCGACATCGTCGACCGCTACCACCGCGTGGCCGACCAGTGTGACGCGGTGCTGATCGTCGGCAGCGACTACACCGACGTCGCCGCGCCGTCGGAACTGTCGACCAATGCCCGCATCGCGGCCAACCTCGGCGCGCCGATCGTGCTGGCGGTGAAGGCCAAGGATCGCAGTCCCGAGCAGGTCGCCCACATCGTCGACATCTGCCTGGATGAGATCGCCACCCAGCATGCGCACACCGCCGCCGTCGTCGCCAACCGCTGCGACCCCGCGGCACCGGCCGCGGTCGCCGAGGCGCTCAAGGGCTTCGGGCCCACCTGTTACGCGCTTCCCGAGGAACCGCTGCTGGTGGCGCCGTCGGTCGCCGAACTGCAGCAGGCCGTCGAGGGTACCGTGGTCGGCGGCGACACCGCGCTGTTGTCGCGCGAGGCTATGGGCGTACTGGTGGCCGGGATGACCGCCGAACACGTGCTCGAGCGCCTCACCGAGGGAGTCGCGGTGATCACCCCCGGCGACCGGTCCGACGTCGTGCTCGCCGTGCTCAGCGCCCATGTCGCCGAAGGGTTTCCATCGCTGTCGTGCCTCATCCTCAACGGCGGGCTCGAACTGCACCCGGCGATCGCGACCCTGGTCGCGGGACTGGGGCTGCGGGTGCCGATCATCGCGACGCCGTTCGGCACCTTCGAGACCGCCAGCCGGGTCGCCGCGGCGCGGGGGCGGGTGACCTCGACATCGCTGCGCAAGATCGACACCGCGCTGTCGCTGATGGACACCTACGTCGACACCGCAGACCTGTTGAACCGGTTGTCGATCCCGATTCCGTCCGTGGTCACCCCGCAGATGTTCACCTACCAGCTGCTGGACTGGGCGAGGTCGGACCGCAAGCACATCGTGCTGCCGGAGGGCGACGATGACAGAATCCTGACCGCGGCCGGTCGGCTGCTGCAGCGCGGCGTCGCCGACCTGACCATCCTCGGCGATGAAGCCCAGATCCGGCCGCGCGCAGCCGAACTGGGTGTCGACCTGTCCGGCGCCGCGGTGATCGACCCGAAGACCAGCGATCTGTGTGACAAGTTCGCCGAACAGTACGCCGAGTTGCGCAAGCACAAGGGCGTCACGGTCGAGCAGGCCCGCGAGATCATCCATGACGTCTCGTATTTCGGCACGATGCTGGTGCACAACGACATGGTCGACGGAATGGTGTCCGGCGCCCGGCACACCACCGCCCACACCGTGCGGCCCGCCTTCGAGATCATCCGGACGTCGTCGGGGGTCTCCACCGTGTCGAGCATCTTTCTGATGTGCCTCGCCGACCGGGTGCTCGCCTACGGCGACTGCGCGATCGTGCCGGATCCGACCGCAGAACAACTGGCCGACATCGCGATCTCCTCGGCCGCCACCGCCGCCCGCTTCGGCATCGAACCCCGCGTGGCGATGCTGTCGTACTCGACGGGTACCAGCGGTACCGGCGCCGATGTCGACAAGGTTCGCGCCGCAACCGATCTGGTGCGCCAACGCGAACCCGACCTGCTCGTCGACGGGCCCATCCAGTACGACGCCGCGGTGGAACCGTCGGTCGCCAAGTCGAAGATGCCGGACTCGAAGGTCGCCGGGCAGGCGACGGTGCTGATCTTCCCGGACCTCAACACCGGCAACAACACCTACAAGGCGGTGCAGCGCAGTGCGGGCGCCATCGCGATCGGCCCGGTGCTGCAGGGGCTGAAGAAGCCGGTCAACGACCTGTCGCGCGGTGCGCTGGTCGAAGACATCGTCAACACGGTGGCCATCACCGCGATACAGGCGCAGAGCCTGTGAACCGCAACGTGCTGGTGCTGAACTCCGGCTCGTCGTCGCTGAAATACGCCGTCGTGGACGCCGATTCGGGCGACACGGTGGCCGACGGGATCGTCGAACGCATCGGCGACAGCGAGGTCACCGACCACGCCGCCGCGCTGCAGGTCGTTTTCGACGAGTTGGCCGACGACATGGACCGCCTCGTCGCCGTCGGCCACCGGGTGGTGCACGGTGGTCCGGACATCTACCGGCCGACGCTCGTCGACGACGCGCTCATCGCCAAGATCGAACAGCTGTCCCCCCTTGCGCCGCTGCACAATCCGCCTGCATTACAGGGCATCGAGGTGGCGCGCAAGGCGCTGCCGCAGCTGCCGCACGTCGCGGTCTTCGACACCGCGTTCTTCCACGATCTACCGGCCGCGGCGGCGACGTACGCGATCGACCGGGAGGTGGCCGAGCGGTGGGATGTGCGCCGCTACGGTTTCCACGGCACGTCGCACCAGTACGTCAGCGAGCAGGCCGCGCGCTTTCTCGGCGCACCGCTGGACTCGTTGCGCCAGATCGTGCTGCACCTGGGCAACGGCGCGTCCGCGTCCGCGATCGCCGGCGGCCGCCCGGTGGACACGTCGATGGGGTTGACCCCGATGGAAGGCCTGGTGATGGGCACCCGCTCGGGCGACATCGATCCGGGTGCGCTCGTCTACCTCTGGCGGACCGCGGGGATGAGCGTCGAGGACATCGAGGACATGCTCAACCGGCGCTCAGGGGTCCGCGGGCTGGGCGGCGAGATCGACTTTCGGATCCTGCATCAGCGCATCGACGCCGGCGACGCGCAGGCGCGTCAGGCTTACGAGGTGTACATCCACCGGTTGCGCAAGTACATCGGCGCCTACCTCGCGCTGCTGGGAGGTGCCGACGTCATCACGTTCACCGCGGGGGTGGGGGAGAACGACGCCGAGGTGCGCCGCGACGCGTTGACCGGCCTGACCGCGCTGGGCGTCGAACTCGACGAGCAGCTCAACTCGAGCCCGGACCGCGCCGCCCGCCGCATCTCGACGGAGGCGTCGCCGACGACGGTGCTAGTTGTTCCGACTGACGAGGAGCTTGCGATCGCCCGCGCTTGCGCCGATGTCATCGAGCAGTGAGCGGGTCTTCTCGAGGGGCAGCGTGCCGGCCGGGTCGCAGATCGCCAGCAATCGCCGAACCTGCCTGCCGCACCGCACCTCCCAGTCGATGCCGTTGCGCGCGCAGATCACGTTGATGTAGTGCAGCGCGGCGAATCCGGCCGTGCCGAAGAAATCGACCAACCGCAGATCGATGAGCAACCGGCGGGCGCCGGCGACCTGGCCTTCGACATACGTCGCGAGGGCCCGGCTGTTGGCCGCGTCGACCTCGCCGCCGACGGTGACGACCACGGTCCAGTTGTGCGTGCGGGTCGCAGAGAAGCTGCCCCGGTGATGACGTTCGCACTGGTCGACCGTCCGGGGGTCGGGACGAAACACCCGGCAAGTGCCTACAGCAGTCACGGCGCACTCCCTGCTCGTTGAGATGCTCTGGATACCGCGAAGTCGTCAGGGCGAGCCGAAATCGTGCTGGTTCAGCCCTACATCGATGACCTCTGCAGTCGGCTGTGACCTCAACCTGTGACGCAGATTACTACGAAATCCGATCATTGACCATCCATGTGACGACAAGCGCAGACGCTGTAACGAAGGCCCGGACAGGTCCGTGTTTGCTGGGGTTTGCTGCGGATTTCGTAGCCCCCGATCCGCCTCACAAACCCGCATGGGCGGCGGTGAGCACGAATTTGCCGACCGGCAACGGAGGGAAATGCCGGGGCAACCGGCGTGACCTTGACTCGGGAACATCCGAGCTGGAGGGGACCATTCGATGACATCCATCTACGACCGGATCGGCGGCCACGAAGCCCTCGAGACCGTGGTCGACGATTTTTACCGCCGCGTGCTCGACGACGACCAGCTGCGCGGCTTCTTCAGCGGCACGCACATGCCGCGGCTGAAGGGCAAGCAGGTCGAGTTCTTCGCGGCGGCGCTCGGCGGGCCGCTGCCCTACACCGGTGCCTCGATGCGCCAGGTGCACCAGGGCCGCGGCATCACCATGCACCACTTCGAGCTGGTTGCCGGCCACCTTGCCGCGAGTCTGGCCGCGGCCGGCGTGCCCGGCGAAACGACCGCCGAAATCCTGTCGGCGATCGCGCCGTTGAGCGCGGACATCACCTCGCCGAGCGTGGCCTGAGCGTCAGAACGTGCTGGTCGGCCGGACGCTGTTGGCGAGGTCGACCAGCGCGTAGCGGTGCGCCTGGGTAGGAGCCACCCTCGCCAGCGCGCGCAGCGACGCCTCCACGCCGAGCTGCAACCCGTGCTCGGTGAACGGGAAGCCCAGGATGTGGTTGGTGCTCGCGGAGTTGTCGGCGAGCCAGTCCATCGCGGTGCCGAGCACCAGCGCGCGGATCTGAAGCACCCGCGGCTCGGTGTCGGGCAGCGCCTCCACCCGGCGGGCCGCATCGCGGATCTGCTGTTCGGTGATCTCGCTCGATGACCGACCCGACAGCAGCGTCACCGCGCTGGTGAGCCGGGCGGTGGTGAAGTGCCGCGACATCGCAGGCACCTTGTCGAGGGTCTTCACGGCGGCGTCGCGCTCACCGGCGGCCGACTGCGCGCGGGCCAGCCCGAAACCGGCCGAGATCACCCCGTTGTCCGTGGACCACACGGTGTTGTAGAACTTGCCGGCGTCAGCGGCTCCGGCCAGTTCGGCGGTGGCCGCCAGCGCCAGCTTCGGCGCCAGCTCGCCGGGCATGGTGTCGAGCACCTCGGTGAAATGCTTTGTCGCCGAGTCATAATCGGCCGTCAGGAGCTCGGAGACGGCCTTGAACCAGACCATCCGCCATGCCCAGCCGGCCCGTTCCGCGAGGTCTTCGAGCTTGCGGGTGGCTTTGGCCACGTCGCCGAGGTCGAGCAGGGCGCGCACCTCCATCAGCGGCAGCTCAACCGAATTCGACAGGTCGATGCCCTCGGAGTCCAGTGCGCCGTGGCGCGCCGCCCGCAACTGGTCGAGCGTCTGCACGGGCTGGCTGACCACGCTGGCCGACAACACCGGCGCCCCGACATCGGTGGGGTCCACCAGTGGAACCGGCAGCGCCTTGACGATCTCCTGCGCGGTCAGCCGCTCGGAGTGCACCTGACCGTCGAGATAGACATCGGTGTGGGCAACCAGCAGGTCGATGCCGAACGTCGAGCGGGTCGGCGAGAAAACCGTCGACAGACCGGGTTTCGGTGATCCGGTGTCCTTGGCGACGACCTCGCGCAGCACGCCGAGTAGCTGTCCGGACATCTCGTCAGCGCTGCCGAACCGGCGCCGCGGGTCCGGGTCGATCGCCCGGCGTAGCACACGGCCGAACGAGTCGTACTCGGCGAGCACCGGATCGTCTTCGGGTAGGCCGTCGACATAGCGGCCCTTGCGGGTGCGCAGCTTCAGCGTCAGCGACGCCAGCGTGCGCCCGACGGTGTAGATGTCGGTCGCGACGGTCGGCCCGGTGCGCACGATCTCGGGTGCCTGGTAGCCCGGCGTGCCGTAGAGGTAGCCGAACGAGTTGATCGTCGACACCGCGCCGAGGTCGATGAGCTTGAGCTGCTCCTCGGTGATCATGATGTTCTCGGGTTTGAGGTCGTTGTAGGTGAGCCCGATCGAGTGCAGATACCCCATGGAGGGCAGGATTTCGAGCATGTACCCGATGGCCTGGGCGACCGGCAGCTTCTCGCCCTTCGCCTGCTTGAGCGACGTGCCGCCGACGTACTCCATCACGATGTAACCGACGGGGTTGCCGTGCTTGTCGGCGTGCTCGACGAAGTTGTAGATCTTCACGATGCCGGGATGGGTGACCTCGGCCAGGAACTGCCGCTCGGCCATCGCGATCTTCTGCGCCTCGGCGTCGCCGGAGTGCACCAGACCCTTGAGCACGACCGGACGTTCGTTGACGTTGTGATCGAAGGCCAGGTAGACCCAACCCAGGCCGCCGTGCGCGATACACCCCTTGATCTCGTACTGGTCGGCGACCATGTCGCCCGGATTCAGCTGCGGCAGAAACGAATACGGGCTACCGCAGTGGGGGCACTCGCCTTCCGACTGGGCAGGGGCGCCGCCGTGTGACCGGCCGACCGGGCGGCCGCAGTTCCAGCAGAACCGTTTCGACTCGGCGACAACGGGATTGGTCATCAACGCTTCGAGCGGATCCTTGGCGGGCACGCGCGGGATCTCCACGAGGCCGCCGCCCAGGCGCCGGGTGCGCGACAGCGCCCTTGTCGTCGTCGAATGGTCCTGCGGTTCGGTGTCGCCGGTGCCCGCCGACATGCCGTCGTCGTCATCGTCGAACTGCGGACGGAACACGGCCTGCGTCGCCATCGGGCGCACCGTCGACACCGAATCCATGCCCATGTCGTCGAAGCTGGCCGGTTGGGTGCCCGGGCCCTCGTCGTCGAATTCTTCGATGCCGGCCATCAGTCCGAATACCTCGCGACCGGGGGCGCGGGCGCCGGGCCGAGCACCGTGAGCCACTTGCGGTACAACGTGTTCCACGTGCCGTCGCGGCGGATCCGCTCGAGCGTGCCGTTGACGAACCGCACCAGGCCCGTGTTCTGCAAGTTCACCCCGATGCCGTACGGCTCCTCGTTGAGGCTCGGCCCGACGATGTGTAGATACGGATCCTGGGACACCAGCCCGGCCAGGATGGAGTCGTCGGTGCTGACCGCCTCGACCTGGCGCTGCTGCAACGCCACCAGGCAGTCGGCCCACGTCACCACACCGACGATGATCGGCGGCGGGGTGATCTGCTGGATCCGCTGCAGCGACGTGGTGCCCTTGGCGACACACACCCGCCGGCCCGACAGATCGGTGGCCTGCCGGATCGTCGAGTCGCGCTGGGCCAGGATGCGTTGATTGGCGGTCAGGTACACCGTGGAGAACCCGACGTGCTTCTTGCGCTCGCAGGTGATGGTCATGGTCTTGACGACGACGTCCACCTGGTTGTTCTGCAGCGCGGCGATCCGGTCGGCCGACGACATGATCCGATACTCGACCTGCGACGGGGTGCCGAAGATGTCGCGGGCGATCTCACCGGCGATGTCGACGTCGAAGCCGGTGATCTGACCGGTGATCGGATCGCGGAACGAGAACAGGTTGCTGCCGATGTCCAACCCGACGATCAGCCGGCCCCGGGTCCGGATGTTCTCGACTGCCCTGTCGGCCTGGGCCTTGGTCGGGAACGGGCGCAAGCTCTCCGTGCGGTTGCAGTCCTCGGTGGCCTCCTCGGGGACCCGCACCGGCTCCGGCGCGATCTCCTCCATCCCCGCCGGGGTCGGCGGCGCCAACGTGACGCCGGGCGTCGACGTCATCGACGCCGCCTGCGTGCACCCGGTCAACAGCAGCGCCGCGGTAAGCAGGATCCCGAAAAGCCTCATCACCTGTACTCACTCAGCCTCGGCCACAACCCCAGCGCCACCGCGATCGCCGCCACCACGCTGAGCACCGCGGCGCCCACCGTCGCGCCAGACAGCACGCGGTGCGCATTGACGATGTCGTTGCGCAGCTGCGTGCGGCTTTCCTCAATACCCTTGCTCAGCGCCGCGTCGAGCTTGTTGAACGCCGGCGTGGAGTCGTCCTCACCGGTGCCCAGCGCCACCTGTGTGGCGGCCTGATAGTTGCCGACGCCGATGTAGGCGTTGATCCGGTCGTCGGCCGCGCGCCACCGCCGCAACAGTTCCTCGGCGTCGGCGAGGTCGGTTTTGTCGATCGCATCCTCGCGCGCCAGGTAGTCCGACAGCTGCTGCTGCATCATGTCGATGCGCTGGTAGTAGGACTGCTTGCGCACCGTCTCGTCACCGCGGCGGATCAGCGACAGCGTCTCGTCGGCGCGCGCCTGCTGCGCGGTGATCGCCAGGTTGGTGACGGTCTTGAGCGATTCGGCGGCGGTGCCCTTGGCGCTGCGGCTGTCGGCGGTCGAGATGATCAGCGCGGTGCCGACCCAGATCAGCATGATCAGCACCGCCAGCCCACCGGCGACGAAACCGATGTTGATCCGTCTGCGGGTGCGCCGGGCCAGCCAGCGGCTGGCGAACGCCCCGAACAACAGCGTCGCCAGCACGACCAGGATCACCGGGCCGGGGATGCGGGTCGACGCCGTGGTTTCGGCGTCCACCCGCGCGGAGGTCAGCTCGTAGAGCCGCTGTGCGCCGGGCAGGATCTGGCTCTGCATCAACGCCGACGCCTCGGACAGGTACGACGAACCGACAGGGTTGCCGGAACGGTTGTTGGTGCGCGCGGTCTCGACCAACCCGGTGTAGACCGACAGCTGGGCGTTGACCCGGCCCAGCAACTGGACGAGGTCCTCGTCGGTGAGTCCGCTGGACGCGCGGGTGACGGCGACCGACGCGTCGGTGATGGCCTGTTCGTAGCGTTGCCGGACGTCGCGGGGTTCGGCGCCGGCGATGAACGCCGTCGCCGCGGCGGCGTCGGCGACCGACAATGTCGTGTACAGCTGGCCGGCGGCGAACGCCAGCGGCTCGGTGTGGTTGAGCACCGTGGTCAGCGCCTGCTGGCGGTCGTTGATCGTGGTCGAGGTGGCGAACGCGCTGGCAATGACCAGCGCCGACAGCACCACACCGATCGTCAGGATGCGGCCGGGCGTCGTCCACAGGAACCACCAGCGCGGGTGCGCCGGGGTGCTCGGTGACCGCGATGCGAGCGGCTCCGTCGACGGGTGCGCCAACTCCACAGTCACGTGCGCGCGGACCTCATCAGCATCGCTTTCCGGCTCGTTGTTCCGACCGCTCTCACTCTATGAAAGAAGTCTAAGAGCTTCCGGCAGCGCGGGCGGCCCTATTGTTGACGCGTGCGTGGCGATGGTGACGGCTGGGTGGTGTCCGACAGCCGTCAGGCTTTCTGGGGACGGTTCGGGGCGGCGGGGCTGATGTTGCGGGCGCCGGGCCACAACGGTGCGCCGGCCGTGCTGCTGCAGCACCGGGCGGCGTGGAGTCATCAGGGCGGCACCTGGGGACTGCCGGGCGGCGCGCGGGACAGCCACGAGACGGCCGAACAGGCCGCGATCCGGGAGGCCCACGAGGAGGCCGGCCTGGCCGAGGACCAGGTGACGGTCCGCAAAGTCGTGGTGACCAAGGAGGTCGTCGCGTCCGACGGCGCGCGCTGGAGCTACACGACCGTGATCGCAGACGCGCCCGAGATGCTGGCCACCGTGCCCAACCGCGAGAGCGCCGAACTGCGCTGGGTCTCGGTCGACGAGGTCGCCGAGCTGCCGCTGCATCCGGGGTTCGCCGCGAGCTGGCAGCTGTTGCGGCAGGAGTCCGCCGCGATCCCGCTGCTGGTCAACCGTCAGTCGTAAGCGCGTCCTTCAGCTGCTGCCCGGCCGCCCGCGGATCGTCGGCCGCCGTGATCGCCCGCACCACGACGACGCGGCGCGCGCCCGCGGCCAGCACCTCCGGGAGCCGCTGGGCGTCGACGCCGCCGATCGCGAACCACGGCTTGTCGGTGTGCAGTCCGGCGGCGTAGCGGACCAGGTCGAGGCCGGGAGCGGGGCGGCCCGGTTTGGTCGGGGTCGGCCAGCACGGACCGACACAGAAATAGTCGACGGCTTCGGCGACCGCGGCATCCACCTGCGCGGCGTCGTGCGTGGACCGGCCGATCACCGGCTCGGCTCCGACGATGCCGCGCGCGACGGACAGCGGCAGGTCGTCCTGGCCCAGGTGCAGGACGTCGGCGCCGGCGGCCAGCGCGATATCGGCGCGGTCGTTGACGGCCAGCAGCGCGCCGTGCCGTCGTGCGGCGTCAGCCAGCACCTCGAGCGCGTCGAGTTCCTGGCGGGCCTCCAGCGGCCCGAACCGCTGCTCGCCGGGCGAACCCTTGTCGCGCAGCTGGACGATGTCCACGCCGCCGGCCAACGCCGCGTCGACGAATTCAGCCAGGTCACCGCGCTCGCGGCGGGCGTCGGTGCACAGGTACAGCGATGCGGAGGCCAGGCGTTCCCGAGGTTTGTGCACACCGCGACGCTAGCGACTACCGTGGGACGTCGACACGGGAGTCCCGGGACGGGGGCTGAGAGTGGGCGCGCCGCCCTTACCGTCACACCTGATCCGGATCATGCCGGCGAAGGGAGAGGAAGGTGACCGGAAATAGTCTCGCCGTCATCGGCGGTGGTGTCATCGGGCTCGCGGTCGCACGCCGCGCGCTGCTCGACGGCTGGACGGTTCGTGTACACCGCACCGAGGACCGCGGTGCGTCGTGGGTCGCCGGGGGCATGCTCGCCCCGCACAGCGAGGGCTGGCCGGGCGAGGAAAAGCTGCTGAACGTCGGCCTGGAGTCGCTGCGGCTGTGGCACAGCGGGTTTCTCGACGGCCTGCCCGCTGACGTGGTCACCGCGCGCGAGTCGCTGGTCGTCGCGGTCGACCGCGCCGACGCCGCCGACCTCAAGACGGTCGGCGAATGGCTCGCCGCGCAAGGGCATCCGGTGACGATGACCTCCAGCGCGCGCGACATCGAGCCGCTGCTCGCCCAGGGAATCCGGCATGGGTTCCGCGCGGAAACCGAACTGGCCGTTGACAATCGCGCGGTCGTTCAGGCCTTGTCCTCGCACTGTGAGCGGCTCGGGGTGCAGTGGGCGCCGCCGGTGGCCGACCTCGCCGACGCCGAGGCGGACACGGTGGTGATCGCCAACGGGATCGACGCGCCCACCCTGTGGCCGGATCTGCCGATTCGGCCGGTCAAGGGTGAGGTGCTGCGGTTGCGGTGGCGCCGCGGGTGCATGCCGGTGCCGCAGCGGGTGATCCGCGCACGCGTGCACGGCAGACAGGTGTATCTGGTGCCGCGGGCCGACGGCGTCGTCGTCGGCGCCACCCAGTACGAACACGGCCGCGACACCGCGCCGGCGGTGACGGGCGTGCGCGAATTGCTCGACGACGCGTGCGCGGTGCTGCCCGCGCTCGGCGAGTACGAACTCGCCGAGTGTGCCGCGGGACTGCGGCCGATGACGCCGGACGGGTTACCGATCGTCCGGCGGCTCGATGAGCGCACACTGGTGGCCGCGGGCCATGGACGTAACGGGTTCCTGCTCGCGCCGTGGACCGCGCAGCGGATCGCGGCGGAGCTCGATGTGACAGTTGGAGTAGGTCGATGAAGGTCACCGTCAATGATGAAGCGGTGGAAGTGGATTCCGCCATCACCGTCGCCGGGCTGTTGGAACAGCTCGGCTTTCCGGAGAAGGGCATCGCGGTCGCGGTCGACTGGTCGGTGCTGCCCAAGTCGGAGTGGCACACCGCGCTGGCCGACGGGGCCCGCGTGGAGGTCGTGACGGCGGTGCAGGGTGGCTGACTCGAAGCTTACGATCGCCGGGCGCGAGTTCGGGTCGCGACTGATCCTGGGCACCGGCGGCGCGGCCAACCTGGCCGTCCTCGAGGAGGCGCTGGTCGCGTCCGGCACCGAGTTGACGACGGTCGCGATGCGACGGGTGGACGCCGACGGCGGCACCGGCGTGCTCGACTTGCTCAACCGGCTCGGGATCACCCCGCTGCCCAACACGGCGGGCTGTCGCGGCGCCGCCGAGGCGGTGATGACCGCACAGCTCGCCCGCGAGGCGCTGAACACCGACTGGGTGAAGCTGGAGGTCATCGCCGACGATCGCACACTGCTTCCCGACGCCGTCGAACTCGTCAGGGCCGCAGAGCAATTGGTCGACGACGGGTTCACCGTGCTGCCGTACACCAACGACGATCCGGTGCTGGCCCGTCGTCTTCAGGACACCGGGTGCGCCGCGGTGATGCCGTTGGGGTCGCCGATCGGCACCGGGTTGGGCATCGCGAACCCGCACAACATCGAGATGATCGTCGACGCCGCCTCGGTGCCGGTGATCCTCGACGCGGGCATCGGCACCGCCAGCGACGCCGCGATGGCGATGGAACTGGGTTGCGACGCAGTGCTTCTCGCGACGGCGGTCACGCGGGCCGCGGACCCGCCGACCATGGCCGCAGCGATGGCCGCCGCGGTCACCGCCGGGCACCTCGCACGGCGGGCGGGCCGCATCCCGAAGCGGTTCTGGGCGCAGGCCTCCAGCCCCGCCCTATGAGTCGCTATGTGGCGCTGGGCAGTTCGATGGCCGCCGGTCCGGGTATCCGGCCGCGTGCCACCGGGTCACCGCGGCGGGCGGGTCGCTCGCAGCGCAACTACCCCCATCTGGTCGCCGCCCGGTTGGGTCTCGACCTCGTCGACGTCACGTACTCCGGGGCCACCACCGCCCATATACTGACCGAACCGCAACACGGTGAGCCGCCGCAGATTTCGGCGCTCGACGGCACCGAGGAGCTCGTGACGATCACAATCGGCGGCAACGACGTCGGCTATGTGCCGATGCTGGCGGTCGCCGGCCTGCCGCACATGCTGCGCGCCGTGCCGCTGATCGGCGGCCTGCTGCGCGCACAGGTCGACCGCAGTGCCCGTGACGCGGCGCTGCGCCAGGTTGGCGCGGCGCTCGAGACGGTCGGACGGGAGGTGCGGGCGCGGTCGCCGCACGCGCGGGTGTGCTTCGTCGACTACCTCACGCTGCTGCCGCCGGCCGGCACCCCGGCGCCGCCGCTGTCCGACGCCGACGCCGACACCGGCCGGCACATCGCCGACGCGCTCGAACGCGCCACCGCCGAAGCGGCCGCGGCGACCGGCTGCCAGGTCGTGAAGGTCGCCGAACCGAGTCGTGCGCACCACGCCTGGTCGCAGGACCCCTGGACCACGACGACCGGGCTGCCGCTTCCGGGGCGCCCAGCGCCGTTGCACCCGAACGCCGCGGGGATGAGTGCCGTGGCGGACCTGGTTGTGGCGCAGGTGAGCTGAAATAGTGGGCCGATGATCGAATTGGCCGGTCTCACCAAGGTGTTCGGCCGGACCCGGGCCGTCGACGACCTCACCTGCACGATCGAACCAGGGCTGGTGACCGGCTTCCTCGGCCCGAACGGCGCGGGGAAGTCCACCACCATGCGGATGATCCTCGGGCTGGACCACCCGACGTCGGGCACCGCGACGATCAACGGGCGTGCCTACCGTCGGCTGGCCGATCCGCTGCGCAGCGTCGGCGCGCTGCTCGACGCGCGGCAGGCCCACCCCAACCGGTCGGCGCGCAACCACCTGCGCTGGATCGCGGCGAGTAACCGCATTCCGACCAAGCGGGTCGACGAGGTGCTGGAGATGGTGGGCCTCGGCACCGTCGCCGGGAAACGGGTCGGCACTTTGTCGCTGGGCATGAGTCAGCGGTTGGGCATCGCGGCGGCGCTGCTCGGCGACCCGCCGGTGCTGTTGTTCGACGAACCGGTCAACGGCCTGGATCCAGAGGGCATCCGGTGGGTCCGCACGCTCATGCGCAGCCTGGCCGCCGAGGGGCGCACGGTGTTCGTGTCCAGCCACCTACTGGCCGAGATGGCCAACACGGCCGACCGCCTGGTGGTGATCGGCCGGGGCCGGCTGATCGCGTCGACGACGGTCAGCGAGTTCGTCGGGCGCTCCGGCGCAGGGGCGGTGCGGGTACGCAGCCCGCAGGCGAGCTCACTGCAGCGCGTGCTGGCCGAGGCCGGTCTGGCGGCGCAGTCCGATGCCACGGGCTCGGCCCTTGTGGTGACCGGGACGACGACCGACGTGATCGGGGATCTGGCCGCCCGCAACGGGATCACGCTGCACGAATTGAGCGCCCGGCAAGCCTCACTGGAGGAGGCGTACATGGCGCTCACCGACGGAGCCGTCGAGTATCGGACGTCGGGCGCATGAACGCGGTAGCGGTGTTCGACGCCGAGCGGATCAAACTGGCGACCACGCGGTCGTCGGTGTGGATCGCCGTCGGGGTCGCGGCGTTGAGCCTGGCGCTGGCCGCCCTGCAGGGGGGCCTGGCCTCCTCGCCGCTGGAACCGCAACGGGCCGCCCTGGGAATCGCGGTCTTCGGTGTGCCGGTGCTGACGGTGCTCGCGTCGATGACGGTCACAGCCGAATACCGCAGCGGGATGATCCGCACGACGTTCATCGCGGCGCCGAACCGGAGCTTGGTGCTGATGTGCAAAGCGCTTGTGGTGGCGCTGTTTTCAGCCGTATACGCGGCCGTGCTGGTCATCTGTTCCGTCCTGGTCGCCCGCGCGGTCGCGGCGGTGCCCGCGGGAGCGGAGCTTTCGGCGTCGTCGCCGGCGGTCTGGCGGGTCGCCGGCGCGGTCGGGCTCTACGCGGCGCTCGCCGCGGTGCTCGGGGTCGCCGTCGGCGCGCTGCTGCGGGCGGGACCCGGTGCGGTGGCGGTGTTGCTGCTGTGGCCGCTGGTGGTGGAGCCCATGCTCGGAAACCTGCCCGACGTGGGACCGCGCGTCGGCCCGTATCTACCGTTCGCCAACATCTTCCTGGTTACCGAGGTGCCCTGGTTGTATCCGGTGTACGACATGCCGTGGGGGCCGGCGGGGTCGCTCGTGTTCTTTGTCGCGTTGGTCGCCGCGCTGTTCGCCGGGGCGGTCGCGGTGGTCAACATGCGTGACGCCTGAGAGCCCGGCACACCCGGCATCGAACGCGGCGCCCAGCCCCGGCGTCACGATGCCACCGATGCAGCAACTTGTCGGTGCGATGAATTCATGGCAAAGCCCGCGGTTGACGCGCACGTCAAAAATCTTGGGCTGTTCTTCGGAGGTCGAACGTGCCCGCGACGGCGATCTTGATGCTCTGATCTGTGCTTTTGCAATGACCGGAGGTGTTGTATCAGGTCCCTTGACGGGCGGAAACGCAGGAATCCGTCAGGGCGGCCAGCAAACTACCTGCCAAGCATCAGCGCTAGTGTAATTTGTTTGCTGACTTCCGGGGGGGGCGCTGAGTGACAACTGTGGCTAGATCAGGCCGACTGCCGCACGTAGCCGATCCCAATCAGCGAACTACCGGGTTGACGAGGGCCTTTGAAGCGACTAGCGCGCCGTGGCCGCGCTCGAGGGGGTTGCCCGCTACGGAGGGAGCAACCGTTCCCGACCGGACTTCGTACCGTTCGTGACGCTAAATAGTTCGCTTAGCGAAAGAAGCTAGCGAATTTTGCTGACGGTGTGGCAAAATCCCGCCGCAAGGGCCATTAGTCCCATTTTTGGGACATATGCCCCATCCGGGGTTGAAGCAGAACCGCCTGGTTCTGCGGTGAGAAGGGTCGGGTCGATGGGTGATACGCCGGCGCGGGGACGCCACCGCGCTTCGAAGAGGAAGCCGGGCGGCAGCGGCCAAGTCGAGGCAGCGTCGATGTCGGGCGGCCGCCATCGCGCGACGCAGAATCCTCTGGTCAAGCCCCGCACGGTCGGCTTCAGCCTGTTCGCCGGCGGTATGGCGCTCACGCTGGCTCAGTACCAGGCGCCGCCGACGGTCTCGATCCAACTGGTGAATGCCCCCGGCGCGCTCGGGTCCGGACAGGTGCCGCTCGCGCCAGCCGATGACGACGGCGGCGCCGACAGCACTTCAGGTGGCAGCGATGACGACGGCAACACCGGCAGCGGCGGCGACACGGACGGCGGTGCCGACGGCGGAAGCACCGGCGGCGACAGTCGCCCGAAAACCCGGGTAGGCGCCGGCACGACGACCGGCGGCGCGATCGGCACGACTTCTGGCGGCGACGAGGAGGAGTCGGAGTCGGACTCCAGTCGCCGGACAACCTCCTCGGACCCGGAGAGGGCGTTCGGCCCGACCGCCCTGCTTGGTGGGCTCGTCGGCGGACTCACGGACACGGTCGGCGGGGTGACGAACGGCCTCACCGACACGGTCGGTGGCGTGACGAACGGGCTGACCGACACGGTCGGTGGCGTCACGGACGGACTCACCACCGCCGATGTCACCGGGTCGCTCGGCAGTGTCACCGACACGCTGGGCGACGTGACAGGAAGCGTCACCAACACCGTGGGTGACGTCACCGGCGGTGTCGACGACCTGACGGGTGGAGTGACGGATACGCTCGGTGATGTCACTGACACGGTCGGCGATGTGACCAACACTGTCGGTTTGACCGACACGTTGGGTGGGGTGACCGACACCCTCGGCGACGTGACCGACACCGTCGGCGACGTGACCAACGGCGTGACCGGCACGGTCGGCGATGTCACCGACACGGTCGGCGGGATCACCAATGACGTGACCGGGACTCTCGGCGATGTCACCGACGGGCTCACGACTGCCGATGTGACAGGCACTTTGGGCGATGTCACCGACACCTTGGGTGATGTCACCGGCGGCGTGACCGACACCCTGGGCGATGTCACGGACACAGTCGGCAACGTGACGGGTGGAGTGACGGACACGCTCGGTGATGTCACCGACACCGTGGGCGATGTGACCAACACCGTCGGTTTGACCGACACGTTGGGTGGGGTGACGGACACCCTCGGCGATGTCACCGACACGGTCGGTGACGCCACGGGCGGGGTGACCGACACGCTCGGCGACGTGACCGACACTGTTGGTGGGATCACCAACGACGTGACCGGGACTCTCGGTGATGTCACCGACGGGCTCACGACTGCCGATGTGACAGGCACTTTGGGCGACGTGACCGACACCTTGGGTGATGTCACCGGCGGCGTGACCGACACCCTGGGCGATGTCACCGACACCGTTGGTGGGATCACCAACGACGTGACGGACACGCTCGGTGATGTCACCGACACGGTCGGCGATGTGACCAACACCGTCGGTTTGACCGACACGTTGGGTGGGGTGACCGACACTTTGGGTGACGTGACCGACACGGTCGGCGGGATCACCAACGGCGTCACCGACACCGTTGGAGACGTCACCGACACCGTCGGCGGGATCACCAGCGATGTGACGAACACCGTCGGCGGTGTCACCGATGGCCTCACGACTGCTGATGTGACAGGCACTTTGGGTGATGTCACCGACACCTTGGGTGATGTCACCGGTGGGGTGACCGATACCCTGGGCGATGTCACCGACACGGTCGGCGACGTCACGGGTGGAGTGACGGACACGCTCGGTGATGTCACTGACACGGTCGGCGATGTGACCAACACCGTCGGTTTGACCGACACGTTGGGTGGGGTGACCGACACCCTCGGCGACGTGACCGACACTGTCGGCGGGATCACCAACGGCGTCACCGACACTGTCGGGGACGTGACCGACACTGTCGGCGGGATCACCAACGACGTGACGAACACCGTCGGTGATGTGACCGATGGGCTCACGACTGCTGATGTGACAGGCACTTTGGGTGATGTCACCGACACCTTGGGTGATGTCACCGGTGGGGTGACCGATACCCTGGGCGATGTCACCGACACCGTTGGTGGGATCACCAACGACGTGACGAATACGGTCGGTGATGTCACCGACACGGTCGGCGATGTGACCAACACCGTCGGTTTGACCGACACGTTGGGTGGGGTGACCGACACCCTCGGCGACGTGACCGACACTGTCGGCGGGATCACCAACGGCGTCACCGACACTGTCGGGGACGTGACCGACACGGTCGGCGGGATCACCAACGACGTGACGAACACCGTCGGTGATGTGACCGATGGGCTCACGACTGCTGATGTGACAGGCACTTTGGGCGACGTCACCGACACGCTCGGTGATGTCACCGGTGGGGTGACCGATACCCTGGGCGACGTCACCGACACCGTTGGTGGGATCACCAACGACGTGACGAATACGGTCGGCGATGTCACCGACACGGTCGGCGATGTGACCAACACGCTGGGGTTGACCGACACGCTCGGCAACGTCACCGACACCCTGGGCGACGTGACCGACACCGTCGGCGGGATCACCAACGACGTGACCGGGACACTCGGAGACGTGACCGACACGGTCGGCGGGATCACCAACGACGTGACGAACACCGTCGGTGATGTGACCGATGGGCTCACGACTGCTGATGTGACAGGCACTTTGGGCGACGTCACCGACACGCTCGGTGATGTCACCGGTGGGGTGACCGATACCCTGGGCGACGTCACCGACACCGTTGGTGGGATCACCAACGACGTGACGAATACGGTCGGCGATGTCACCGACACGGTCGGCGATGTGACCAACACGCTGGGGTTGACCGACACGCTCGGCAACGTCACCGACACCCTGGGCGACGTGACCGACACCGTCGGCGGGATCACCAACGACGTGACCGGGACACTCGGAGACGTGACCGACACCGTCGGTGGGATCACCAACGACGTGACGAACACCGTCGGCGATGTGACCGACGGGCTTACCACCGCTGACGTCACCGGCGTCGTCGGCGATGTGACCGACACCCTGGGCGATGTGCTCGGCGGCGTGACCGACACGCTGGGTGATGTCACCGACACGGTCGGCGACGTGACCGGCGGCGTGACCAACACCCTCGGCGATGTCACCGACACCGTCGGTGATGTAACCAATGATGTGACAAACACTCTGGGCCTGACCGACACCGTCGGCGACGTGCTCGGCAACGTGACCGACACCCTCGGTGATGTCACCGACACGGTCGGCGACGTGACCGACGGCGTCACCGACACCGTGGGCGACGTCACCGACACCGTCGGTGGGATCACCAACGACGTGACGAACACCGTCGGCGATGTGACCGACGGGCTTACCACCGCTGACGTCACCGGCGTCGTCGGCGATGTGACCGACACCCTGGGCGATGTGCTCGGCGGCGTGACCGACACGCTGGGTGATGTCACCGACACGGTCGGCGACGTGACCGGCGGCGTGACCAACACCCTCGGCGATGTCACCGACACCGTCGGTGATGTAACCAATGATGTGACAAACACTCTGGGCCTGACCGACACCGTCGGCGATGTCCTCGGCAACGTGACCGACACCCTCGGTGATGTCACCGACACGCTCGGCGGCATCACCAACGGCTTGACCGACACGCTGGGCGATGTCACCGACACGCTCGGCGACGTGACCGGCAACTTGACCGACACACTCGGCGACGTCACGGGCGACGTCACCGGCGGACTCGACGGCGCCACCGATTCCACCGACGGCAACCCGGGCCGGCCGGATGCGCTCGCCAGCTTCTTCCACTGGCTCGGCGGTCTGATCCAAGGGGTCATCAACTTCTTCGTTCAGCTCATCCGCACGGCCGTCGAACTCGTCTTCGGACAACCGCCGTTCGGGACCAGTGGCGGCAACGGATGGTGGGAGCTGTAGACATGAGCACGGTCACCAAGCAGGAGAACTCGCAGCCCGCGCGAACGTCGCACGCAAAGAGTCGCCGCGCGAAGAAAGTCCGCGCGAAGAAATCGTTGGTGCTGTTCCGGCGGGTCCGCGACATCGGCGTCAGCCTGCTGATCATCGGGATACTCGCTACCGCACTGCTGTCATCGCTACCCAACTCGGTGCTCAAACAGACTGCCGCTCCGATACTTACACCGGTGGCCCGGGCCACCGGGCTCGACCAGAACTGGGGCATGTTCGCCCCTAACCCGCCCCGCACGTTCTCCGTGCTCGAGGTGCACGTGGTCATGCGCGACGGGCAGGACCGCGTCTGGCTCATCAGTGACGACCCGTCGATGCCCGGGTTGTACTGGCGCAAGATCAAAGAGGAAGTCATCAAGCACAAGGAGTTCCGGGACGGGTTGGCCGCCTGGGTCGTGCGCAAGATGACCGACAAAGGTGAGCGCCCGGCACGCGTCGCGATGGTCGTGAAGACCGAAACACTCCCGTTCAAGGGCGAACCCAAGCGGGCGAAGAACATCATCTACGACGTGCGCATTCCCCAGCCGAAGCGCGATCCGCAGCAGACCATCAACCCGGGAGCGCCGAAGTGAAAGCCATGTCCGCCGTCCAGGACCGCGGCCGGCGCGCGGTGAACGCCTGGCAGTCTTTCTGGTTCGGCAAGGAACCCGGCTACACCCTCGGCATCGTGCGAATGGTGTTCGGACTGCTGATGATCGGCTGGACGCTGCTGCTGGCGTCCGACCTCAACGTCGCGTTCGGTACCGACGGCGTCGTTCCGCGTCCGCCGTCGAGGACCTTCACCTGGGGTGTCTTTCATGTCTACGCCAGCGAGAGCGCAGTCCTCATCGGGTGGCTCGTCCTGCTGATCGCCGCGATCGCGCTGACCGTGGGATGGCAGAGCCGAATCGCAGCGATCGTCGTGTTCGTCCTGATCATGTCCTTCGAGCGACGTAATCCGGTGATCTTCAACTCCGGCGACACCGTCATCCGCATCACGGCGCTCTATCTCGCCCTGGCGCCGTGCGGTGCCGCCCTGTCGATGGATCAACGCCGGCGGACCGGGTCGTTCTTCTCGGCCCGCGACATCCGCCCGTGGGCGCTGCGCCTGCTCCAGATCCAGCTGACGATCATCTACGTGACGACGGTCATCCACAAGCTGGCCGGCGAAACCTGGCAGAACGGCACCGCGGTCGGATACTCGCTGCGCCAACGGGACCTGCTCATCGTCCCCACCCCGGACTGGCTGTCACACAATCTGCTGTTCTCCAACGCCCTGACATGGGGCACGCTCGTCATCGAACTGGCGATCGGAATCCTGGTCTGGAAGCGGTCATGGCGGCCCTGGGTGCTGGCCGGCGGCGTGGTCCTGCACCTGTCCATCAGCCTGTTCCTGGAGGTCGGCTTCTTCTCCTGCGCCATGTTCGTGCTCTACCTCGCGTTCATTCCGCCCGAGCGGGCCGAAGCACTCGCGAAAGGCACGCAAACCCGACTCGCCGCGCTCAAGGCGCGCGTCCTCGACAGGTTCTCCGACGAGGACGACGACGAGGAAGACGACGAGGCCGCGTTCGTACCCGCGGCGCCGCGTGAGGAGCCCAGTCCGGCAGACCACACCGAGTCACCCGACCGCGACGACGTTCCGGTTACTGCGTCGCGCCCCGCCGCAACCAACGGGCACCGCCCGCCGCAGCGCCCGCTGCGGGTCAAGTTGCCGACCGAGATCTTCGTCGACCGTCACGGGGACCCGCGTCAGCAACGGATCGTCGAGGCCGGACGGGCCCGCAACGGTAACGGTCACACCGACATCAGCAGTCCGATCCCCGGCGGTCGCCGCAACCCGGACGCGTTGTCGATACCGCTTCCCATCCCCGGGGCCGAGCACTTGTCCGACGCTCCAGCGGGTCGCCATGCCCGCCGAAACGGGGAGCTCACCGGCCACAGGAACTGAGTGCCGGCCAGTCGGCGCTAACGTAGTGGGCGATGACCCTCACTTCGATGTCGAGAGCTGTTGGGCTGCTGGCCACGATCGTCGTCGTGCTTGCCGGTTGCGGCAGCGACACCCAGCCGCAGCCCACCGTGCAGCCGCCGTCCACCCAGCCCGGCGTCGCGCCGGCCGCCACCGAGTTCGCCGGCTCGCTGGCCCGGCGCACCACCGCCGACGCGATGTACGCGCATCTGTCGCGGCTGCAGGAGATTGCCGACGAGCACGGCGGTAATCGCGCTCTCGGCACGCCCGGTTACGACGCCAGCGTCGACTACGTAGCGAACACACTGCGTGACAAGGGTTTCGACGTCCAGACGCCGGAGTTCGAGGTGCGCCTGCCGTTCGCTGAGGAACCGTCGTTGACGGTCGACGGCACCTCGGTCGAGGCCCGTCCGCTGAACTTCACCATCGGCACCCCGCCCGACGGGGTGTCGGGTCCGTTGGTGCCCGCCCGCGTCGAGGACACCCCGGGCTGCACCGCCGCCGACTATGACGGTCTGCCCGTCGACGGAGCGGTGGTGCTCGTCGATCGCGGTAAGTGCCCGTTCTCGGAGAAAGAGAAGGCCGCCGCCGACCGCGGCGCCGTCGCCCTGATCGTCGCCAACAACGAGGACAACGACGAGATGGGCGGAACGCTCGGCGAGAACACCGCCGTGCGGATACCGGTCATCAGTGTCAACAAGGCCGACGGCGAACGGCTGCGCGCCGAACCCGGCGACACCGCCATCAAACTCAACGCCGGCGTGCGCACCGAGAAGGCCCGCAACGTCATCGCCCAGACCAAGACCGGCGACACCCACAACGTCGTGATGGCCGGCGCGCACCTCGACAGTGTTCCGGAAGGCCCCGGCATCAACGACAATGGATCCGGCGTCGCCGCCATCCTCGAGACGGCGCTGCAACTGGGAGCTTCCCCTGAGGTGAACTACGCGGTGCGCTTCGGCTTCTGGGGCGCAGAGGAGGTCGGGTTGTACGGGTCCAACAACTACGTGCAGTCCCTCGACACCGAAGGACTCAAGGACATCTCGCTGTACCTGAACTACGACATGGTGGCCTCGCCGAACCCCGGCTACTTCACCTATGACGGCGACCAGTCGCTGCCGCCCGACCGCAACGGCGTGGTCCGCCGCATCCCCGAAGGGTCCGCCGGTGTCGAGCGCACCCTGGCGGCGTATCTCGACGCCGCCGGAAAGCCCGCGCAGGACACCACTTTCGATGGCCGCTCCGACTACGACGGCTTCACCCTCGCCGGCATTCCGGCCGGCGGAACCTTCGCCGGAGCGGACTCCGACATGACTTCCGAGGAGGCCGACCGATGGGGCGGCCGGGCCGGTGAGCCGCACGACCCCAACTACCACAAGGCCTCCGACACGGTGGACAACATCGACCGCACCGCCCTCGGAATCCACGGCGCGGGCGTCGCATACGCCATCGGGATCTACTCGCAGGACCAGGGCGGCCAGAACGGTGTGCCCGCCCGCGACCTCCGCACCCGCCACCCGCTCGCATCATGACCAGGTGGGCGGCCCTCATCGGCGTCCTCGGTGTCCTCGCCGGCTTGACGTCGTGTTCGTCGGAGCAGGCGCCGCCGGCGGACCAGGCGCAGCACATCGCCGACTCGGTCACCGCCGACGGGATGTACACCCACCTGCAGAAGTTGCAGGACATCGCCGACACCAACGCCGGTAGCCGCGCCGACGGCACCCGCGGATACGACGCCTCCATCGACTACGTGGCGCAGTTCCTGCGCGACAAGGGTTTCGACGTGACCACGCCGGAATTCGAATTGCTCGACCGCACCGAGGGTGGTAAACCCACGCTGCGGGTCGGCGGCCGCGACTTCCCGGTCGATCAGGCGTCCCTGCTGATCACCACGCCTCGGGGCGGGCTGAACGCCGTCACGCTGCGGCCGCAGCGGGCCGCCGGCTGCCGTACCGCCGACTACGGCGGCAGGTCGATGCGCGGCGCGATCGCGATCGTCGACGACACCGGATGCTCGGTCGTCGACAAGCAGAACGCGGCCGTGAATCAGGGCGCCGTCGGGCTCCTCGTCGTCAGCAACCCCGGCAACACCGGGGCCCCGCCCGGGCTGTTCACCCCGGGGTACTACCGCGGGTTGACCGTTCCGGTGGCCGTCATCGACAGCGCCGCCGACGCCGCGCTGCGACGCACCAGCGCCTCCGTGCGCCTGGTCCTCGACAGCAAGCCGGTCATGCGCAAGACGCGAAACGTGCTAGCGCAAACCAAGACCGGGGACACCCGCAACGTCGTGGTGGCCGGCGCACATCTGGACAGCTCGCGGGGCAGTCCGGGAATCAACGACGACGGCACCGGTGTCGCCGCGCTGCTGGAGACCGCGGCCGCGCTCGGGTCCGAACCCCAGGTCGCCAACGCGGTCCGCTTCGCGTTCTGGGCGTCCGAGGAGAACGGGCCCGCCGGGCCGACACGCTATGTGCAGGGGCTGTCGCGGGAGGAACTCGCCGACATCGCACTGTATCTGGGCTTCGACATGCTCGGCTCGCCCAACGCCGGGTACTTCACCTACGACGGTGACCAGTCGGCTCAGCCCAACCCCGACATCCCGTTGCAGTCGGTGCCCGACGGCTCCGCGGGCATCGAGCGGACACTGGCCGGATACCTGAACACCGCCGGAGTCCGACCGGCCGACATGCCGCTGACCCGGTTCACCGACTACTACCCGTTCCTGGCGGCCGGTGTTCCCGTCGGCGGCCTGACCGCGGGTTCGTCACAACGCAAAAGCGAAGTGCAGGCACGGCTTTGGGGCGGTCGCGCCGGGATCCCGTACGACCCGAACTACCGCACTGCGCGGGACAAGATCGACGCGGTCAACCGGGACGCGCTGTCCACCCTCGGATCGGCCGCTGCCTACGCCGTGGCCGCGTATGCGCAGGCCGTCGACGGGGTCAACGGTGTTCCGGTTCGGGATCAACGGCATCGGACCGCTCCGTAGCCGACCGAAACCCGAGCAGCCGCATGCCGTGATAGACGGCCAGCGCCGCAATCGAGCCCAACGCGATCCCGGTGAACGTCAGACTTCCTGCGTTCCAGGTGAAGTCGGCGATCCCGATGATCAATGGGATCGCCGCGGTCATCTGGTTCACCGGCTTGGAAAAGTCGACGCGGTTGGTCAGCCAGATCCGGATGCCGAGCACGCCGACGAGGCCGTAGAGCACGACCGTGGCGCCGCCCAGCACGCCGGCGGGCACCGCGGAAATCACCGCACCGACCTTCGGGCACAACGACAGCGCGATGGCCACCGCGGCCGCAACCCAATACGCCGCAGTCGAATACACCCGCGTCGCGGCCATCACACCGATGTTCTCGGCGTAGGTCGTGGTCGCCGAGCCGCCGCCGAATCCGGCCAGGGTGGTGGCCACACCGTCGGCGGCCAGCGCCCGGCCCATCACGGGATCGACGTCGGTGTTGGTCATCTGTCCGACCGACTTCACATGGCCGATGTTCTCGGCCACCAGCGCGATCACGGCGGGCAGGAACATCGGCAGCACCGCGAGCGTGAACGTCGGGGTCTGGAACTCCGGCAGGCCGAGCCACGGCGCCTCGGCGATCGCCGACGTGTCGACGTCGCCGATGATCAACGCCAACACGTATCCGACGACCACCGCGAGGAAGATGGCCAACCGGCCGATGATCCCGCGGAAGAACGCCAGCGTCGCCACCAGCAGCACGAGCGTCACCAGCCCGACCAGCGGGCCCTCCTCGAAGTTCGCCTTGGCCGCCGGCGCCAGGTTGAACCCGATCAGCGCGACGATCGCCCCGGTGACCACCGGCGGCAGTGTCACGTCGATCCAGTGGGTGCCGACCAGGTGCACGACGGCGCCGATGACGATCAACGCGAGCCCCACCGCCACCAGCCCGCCCAGTGCGCTGCCGGTGCCCTGCGACGCCACCGCGGCGGTCACCGGTGCGATCACCGAGAAGCTCGAGCCCAGATAGCTGGGCAGCCGGTTGCCGGTGATGAGCAGGAACAGCACCGTCCCGATCCCGGAGAACAACAACGTCGTCGCCGGCGGGAACCCGGTGAGTACCGGCACCAGGAAGGTGGCCCCGAACATCGCCACCACGTGCTGGGCGCCGAGCCCGATGGTGCGGCCCCAGCCGAGCCGTTCGTCAGGGGCGACGACGAAATCTTCATCGGGTCGGGCGTCGACGCGCCGCCAGGTCAGCTCGATCACGGTGTTAGACGGTATGCCAGAGCGCCCACCAGCACCACGCAGGCGCCGGCCACCACCGACGCCGGCGGCAGCAGCGCCGCCAGCAGCAGGCATCCGATGAACCCGAGCGTCGGCACCGTGCGCCGCCCCAGCGTCCACGCCGACGCGTTGGCGATCGCGTAGTAGAGCAACACCGCGAACGACGAGAACCCGATGGCGCCCCGCACGTCGACCAGCGCGGCCACCGCCGCGACCACCACCCCGACCGCGACCTCGGCTCGGTGCGGGCTGCCGAACCGCGGATGCACGGCCGCCAGCGCGTGGGGCAGGTGCCGGTCGCGGGCCATCGCGAGCGTCGTGCGCGACACCCCGAGGATGAGCGCGAGCAGCGATCCCAGCGCGGCCACCGCCGCACCCACCCGCACCACCGGCGCCATGTCGGGGACACCGGCCGCGGTGACGGCGTCGGCCAGCGGCGCGGTCGCCGAAGCCAGTGCAGCGCTTCCCAATTCGCTCAACACGGCCAGCGCGACCACGGCGTACACCGCCAGCGCGATGGCCAGAGCGATCGGTATGGCCCGCGGAATCGTGCGGGCGGGGTCGCGGACCTCCTCGCCGAGCGTCGCGATGCGCGCATAGCCGGCGAAGGCGAAGAACAGTAACCCGGCGGCCTGCAGGACTCCGCCGACGGTGGTGTCCGAACTCAACGACAGCCGTTCGGGGTCGACGTCGCCGAATCCCAGCACCGTCACCACGACGCCCGCCAGGACGGCGAGGACGACGGCGACGATGGCGCGCGTCAACACGGCCGACTTCTGGATCCCGGCGTAGTTGACGGCGGTCAGCAGTACCACCGCCGCCACGGCGATTCCGCGCGCCCACTCGGGCCACAGGTAGTAGCCGACTGTGAGTGCCATCGCTGCGCACGAGGCGGTTTTGCCGACGATGAAGCTCCAGCCCGCCGTGTGTCCCCAGAACGCGCCGAGGCGTTCACGCCCGTAGACGTAGGTGCCGCCGGACTGCGGGTAGCGCGCCGCCAGCCGCGCCGACGAGGTTGCGTTGCAGTAGGCGACGACGGCTGCGACCGCCAGTCCGAGGAGCAGACCCGAACCGGCCGCCGCCGCAGCGGGCGGAAGCGCGACGAAGATGCCCGCGCCGATCATCGAACCCAGACCGATGACGACCGCGTCGACGGTGCCGAGCCGCCGGTTCAGGGCGGGGCCGTCCGGCGTGCTCACGCCGGAATCGTATTTCAGGCGTTGTGGTGGTGCGGGGCGTCGTCGTGGTGCGGCATCAAGGAATCACGGGCCGACGTGGTCGCGGAGGCGACGAGCACCGCGAGCAGTACGGTGCCGCCGATGACGGTCATCGGCATCGTCCACATCCGGCGGATGAGCAACGCGCTTTCGCACTGATCGACGTAGTCGGCGTCGCCGACCGCGGCGGCGGCCTGCGTGAGATCGGTGAGATAGCCGGTCCCGCACCTGATCTGCCAGCCGTACTGGTCATAGCTGTCGAGGAAGACCGGGAAGTTCATGGCGAGCAGCCCGATGATCAGGACGACGGCGGCGATGATCCCGGTGTAGGCGAGGCGGTGGTGGCGTTGGGACAAGACAGACCCCCATTCATGTCATACAAACGTCCGCAACCAGCAGCACGGGCCACGACACGATCGACCCGAGGTACGAAACAACCAGGTCAGCGCCGTCCATGTCGCGTAGGTGGTCGGTGTGTGTCGTCGACCAGAAGACTCCGACGAGCAGATACGGGGTGCCGACGATGAGCGCCACCGCGATCAACTCGCCGATCGCGACCTGAAAGCTCAGGACCTTCCTCAACGTGCCGGACACGACAATATGTTAATAGTGATTCCGTCGAGTGTGACGGGTTTGACGATTATCGGCAACCGCAGCCGGCCGTTGTGCGGCGGCCCGGTCCGTTATCGTGTTGCCATGTCGCGCACCCGGCCGGCGAGTGGTGACGCGGTTCGGCGCCGGCCGAAGGACCGCAAAGCGCAGATCGCCCGGGCATCGGCCGAGGCGTTCAGTGCGCTGGGCTTTCACGGCGTGAGCATGGAGGCCATCGCCTCGAGGGTGGGGATCTCAGCGGCCGCGCTGTACCGGCACTACGCCAGCAAGTACGACCTCTTTCGCGACGCGGTGCTGAACCTGGGCCAACAGCTGGTGGACTGCACCGCGTTCGCCGACGGCACCGAGTTCGACGATCCGCACGACGAGCTGCGCCGGCTGGTGTCGGGACTCATCGACACCGCGATGGCCAACCGGGAATCCGGCGGCCTGTACCGCTGGGAGGGCCGGTATCTGCGCGGCGACGACCAGGCGTCGCTCATCGCGCAGATGCGCACGGTCAACCACCGGCTGCAACGCCCGCTTCGCGCGCTGCGCCCGGACCTGACGTCGCGGCAGCGGTGGACGCTGTCGATCTCGGTGCTCTCGGTGATCGGCAGCATCGTCGACCATCGCGCCAAGCTGCCGGCCGTTCAGGTGCGGGCGCTGCTCGCCGAGCTGGCGACGGCGTTGATGGCCACCGAACTGCCGGGCAGCACTGACACCGTCGGCGAGCCGGCCGCGCCGGTGTCGACGGCGAGTGTCGAGTCGTCGAAGTACGAGGCGCTGCTCACCGAGTCGATGCGGCTGTTCAACAACAAGGGCTACCGGGACACCGGTATGGAGGACATCGCCGCCGCGGTCGGCATGCCCGCCTCAGGGATCTACCGGTACTTCGCCGGCAAGAGTGACATCCTCGCCGCCGCGTTCCGGCGCGCAGCCGACCGCCTCTCAGACGAACTGACCGCGATCACCACCGCGATCCCCGACAGCGAGGACGCGCTGACCGCCGTCATCGACGCGTACGTGGCGCGGTCGTTCGCCCAACCGGAACTCGATTACGTCTACTACACCGAGCGGCTCAACATGTCGCCGACGGATCAGAAGATCCTGCGCAACATGCAGCGCTCGACCGTCGAGTCCATCGTCGATCTGGTCGTCGCCGTGCGACCCGAATGGACGCCCGCACAAGCACGTTTCGCCGTGCATGCCGCGATGTCGCTGGTGATCGACCTCGGTCGGCTGATGCGGTACACGAACTCGCCGCAGAACCGTGCGGTGCTGCAGCGGATACTCGACGTGACGCTGTTGGGCCGTTACCGGTTGCGTGCCGCGTTGCCCGCCAAGTAGGCCAGGTACCCGACGGTCCCCAGCAGTGCGAGCTTGCGGGTCTTGCGGGCGGCCAGCCCGAGACCGAGTGCGGTCTCGATGCCGCCGTTGACGTAGATGAACTGGCGGGTGTTGCGTGGAAAGGGCTGCGCGGTCACCGATTCGAACAGTTCCGGCTTGACGAAATGCGACAGGCCGACGCCGGCGACGCCCAGACCCGCCAGCGTGGCAATTCGCGAACCGCCGCCCGATTCCTGAGATGACACTGATGTTCCCTTCTGATCACGCAATGCGATAGTCGCTCAACGGGTACTGCGAGGCTTCTTTGATGGCGGTGCGCGTGGACATCGGCCGCAGCAGAGTGGCCTCGCCGCTCGGGTTGAAATAGTACGACCGCGATGTCGCGCAGTTGCCCACGGTGAACACCGAGTCGCCGATCAACTCCGTCATCCGGTCCAGGTAGCGGGTGTTGGCTTCCTCGGTGATCTCGAACGTGGCCGCGCCGCGCCGCTTCACCTCGCCGAAGAGCCGCTCCATGTGGCGCATCTGGTACTCCATCGTGTTGAAGAAGTTCAACCCGAGGAAGGCGTAGGGGCTGGCCAGACTGAGGTAGTTCGGGAAGTACGGCACGGTGATGCCCTGGTAGGCCTGGAACCGCGTCTCGCGCCACCACTTTCCGAGGTTGCGCCCGTCGCGGCCGATGATCTCGATCGCGGGGAAGTTCGCCTCCCACAGGTCGAAGCCGGTCGCCAGCACCAGCGTGTCGATCTCGGTCTTGGTGCCGTCGTTGTTGACGATGCCGTCTGCATCGACACGCTGGATACCCGAGCTCTGCAGGTGCACATGGGGTTTGGTGAAGACGCGGTAATAGCTGTTGGAGAACGTCGGGCGCTTGCAGCCGAAGTCGTAGTCCGGGGTGAGTTTTCTGCGCAACTCGGGATCGCGTATCGAGAAGAACCGGTGCATCTTCGCCAGGTCCGACGCCGCGATGTTGAGCCGGCGGAACAGGGTCTGCCGGTGGTGCAGGCCGACGTAGACGAAGAACTCATACAGCATGTCGGTGACGGCACGAACCACCCGCTGCGTCAACGGGATCCGAGCGAAGAGCCGCTTGGCGCGCGCGGAGAACCGGAAGTCCAGCTTCGGCACCACCCAGATCGGCGTGCGCTGGTAGACCGTCAGGTCGGCGGCCTTCTTCGCCAGTTCGGGGATCAGCTGCACCGCCGTCGCGCCGGTGCCGATGATCGCCACGCGGCGCCCCTGCGGATCGTAGGAGTCGTCCCAGTCGGTGGTGTGGATGATCTTGCCGGCGAAGCCGGTGATCCCCGGGATGTCGGGCATGTGCGGCTGCGACAGGAAGCCCGTCGCGGTGATCAGGTAGCGGGTGCTCAGCGTGTCACCGTTGGCCAGGGTCACCCGCCAGACCTCGGACTCCTCGTCCCAGCGAGCGCTTTCGACCGACGTGTTGAACCGCATGTGCCTGCGCACGTCGTACTTGTCGGCGACGTCGCCGGCGTACTGCTTGATCTCGTTGCCGGTGGAGAACAGCCGCGACCAGTTCGGGTTCGGCTCGAAGAAGTAGGAGTAGGTGGTGGTGGGCACGTCGACCGCCAGGCCGGGGTAGTGGTTGACGTGCCAGGTCCCGCCCAGGTCGTCCTCGCGGTCGAGAATGACGAAGTTCTCGTACCCCATCCGTTTGAGCTGGATGGCGGCGCCGATCCCCCCGAAACCGGCGCCCACGATGACGGCGTCGAATTGTTCCGAAGTCATGCCGAAACGGTACCTCAGGTACCGGTTAGGGCCCGCACGGCTCCGGTCGCGGCGTCACCCTTTGAGCGACCCGCTGCGCGGCGGGTCGAGCGTCGCGATGCAGGTCACGGCCCGGTCGCCCTCCGCCCACGTCTCGGCGGTGGGGTAGAGCACGTACATCTGCACCGAGTCATCGAGCATCGCCTCGGGGGAGTACGCGGCCAGTTCGGGACTGCACTTGTCGGCGTAGTCGTCGATCGCGGGCTGGCCGGGGAAGTCGCCTTCGGGCATCAGCAGCACGGCGAACACCTCGCCCGCGTGCGTCTGGTCGCATGCGACGGTCTGCACGGTCAGCACCTTGGTGTCGCCCGGGATGTCGCGCAGGCAGTCGCCCACCTTGACATCGGTCGCGGTGACGGTGCCCTTGCCGACGAGGAGGTACAGCAGTGTCCCGCCGCCGACGAGGACCAGGACGAGCGCGGCCACTACGCCGAGCACGGTGTAGAGAGCCTTGCGGGACTTTTTCGGCGGCGGTGCGTAGTAGGCGGCCGAGGGGTCGGAGTACGGCGCGGGCGGCGGGGGCGGTGGGGGCGGGTAAGAGCCCTGCGGTGGGGGCGGGTAGGAGCCCTGCGGCGGCCCGGGGTAGGACCCCGGCGGTGGTGGCGGCGGTGGTGGCGGGCCCGGCGGAGTGGTCACGCGAGTCACCGTATCGCGGCGAATGCCGGTTAGCTGACCAATCTGTCAGCGCTCGTCGAGCAGCCGTAGCGCTGCATCCACCGCGAGGGCGGGCACGTCGAGCTTCTTGGAGCCCAGATCGTGTCGCGCGCCGGTGATTTCGACGATCTCGGTAGGCACGGTGAGCAGCGTGGCGGCCGCCCGCAGCTCGTCGATCGTGCCGAACGGGTCGGCGGTGCCGTGAGTGAACACGGTCGGCGCCGCGATCTGCGGCAGGTGCTCGGTGCGGGCGCGTTCCGGCTTGCCGGGCGGGTGCAGGGGATAGGAGAACAGCGTGAGCACGTCGATGCCCGGATTCTCCCCGGCGGCGACCATCGAGGTCATCCGGCCGCCGTAGGAATGCCCGCCGGCGACGACGGGCCCGTCGGCCAGCGTCTTGGCGACGGCAATCACTTCGGCGACGCCGGCCTGGTCCGCGGCCGCCGAGCCGGACGGCGGGCCTTTGGGCCGGCGCCGCCGGTACGGGAGGTTGTAGCGCACCGCGAGCCAACCGCGGCGGGCCCACTCGTCGCAGATCCGGGTGAGGAGCGGCGCGTCTCGGCTGCCACCCGCGCCGTGCGTCAGCACGACGACACCGGCTGGTGCGGCATCGGGGCGGTGGGCGATACCCGCGATCTGCTCGAGGTTCATTCGGCGAGCCGGAACAGCGCCGACACCGGACCGTGGCCGTGACCCAATGGGTATGCGGCGCGCAGACATTCGGTGACCCATCGCTTCCCGAACGCGACGGCGTCGGGCACGGTGTAGCCGTGAGCCAGCGCGCTGGCGGTCGCCGCCGCCAAGGTGTCGCCGGCGCCGTGGTCGTGTCCGGTGTCGATGCGGGTGGCGTCGAACTCGTGGAAGTCGGTGCCGTCGAACAACAGGTCCGGGCTGTGCGGTGATGCCCGCAGGTGCCCGCCCTTGACCAGCGCCCACTGCGGCCCGAGCGCATGCAGTGCGCGCGCCGCGTCGCGCTGGGATGACGAATCGACGACCTCTATGCCGGTGAGCAGGCGCACCTCGTCGAGGTTCGGCGTCACCAGTGTGGCCAGCGGGAACAGTTGCGTGCGCAGCGAATCGAGCGCGCTGGGATGCAGCAGCGGGTCGCCGTGCATGGACGCGCACACCGGATCGACGACCAGGGGGACGGTGCCCGCCAGACCATGCCCGCGCCACGTCCGGGCGATGGTGTCGATGATCTCCGAGGACGCCAGCATCCCGGTCTTGGCGGCCTGCACACCGATGTCGGAGGCGACGGCCTCGATCTGTCCGGCGATCACGTCGACCGGGATCTCATGGAACCCCTTGACGCCCATCGAGTTCTGTACGGTCACCGCCGTCACCGCGACCAAGCTGTGCACCCCGAGCAGCGCAAAGGTGCGCATGTCGGCCTGGATGCCTGCGCCGCCGCCGGAGTCGGAGCCGGCGATGGTCATGACGCGCACCGGTGTGCTGCCGGGTTCGGGCAGTGGCAGGTAGCTCATGCCATTGGAAGATAGACGCGGTTGCCGTGTTCGGCGAACTCCCGGGACTTCTCGACCATTCCCTGTTCCATCGCGGCTTCGATCGCCTCCTCACTGTCGAGGCCGTGCTTGGCGGCGTAGTCCCGGACATCCTGCGTGATGCGCATGGAGCAGAACTTCGGGCCGCACATCGAGCAGAAGTGCGCGGTCTTGGCCGGCGCGGCGGGCAGAGTCTCGTCGTGGAAGTCCCGTGCGGTGTCGGGGTCGAGCGACAGAGCGAACTGGTCGTTCCACCGGAACTCGAAGCGCGCCCGCGACAATGCGTCGTCGCGTTCCTGCGCTCGGGGGTGTCCCTTGGCCAGATCTGCGGCGTGCGCGGCGATCTTGTAGGCGATCACCCCTTCCTTGACGTCCTTGCGGTCGGGCAGGCCCAGATGCTCCTTGGGCGTGACGTAACAGAGCATCGCGGTGCCGGCCTGCGCGATGATCGCCGCGCCGATGGCGCTGGTGATGTGGTCATAGGCCGGCGCTATGTCGGTGGTCAGCGGGCCCAGGGTGTAGAACGGGGCCTCTTCGCACAGCTCTTCTTCGAGGCGGACGTTCTCGACGATCTTGTGCATCGGGACGTGACCCGGTCCCTCGATCATCACCTGCACGCCATGGGATTTCGCGACCTTCGTCAATTCGCCCAACGTTCTCAACTCCGCGAACTGGGCGGCATCGTTGGCGTCGGCGATCGAACCCGGCCGCAGGCCGTCGCCGAGTGAGAACGTCACGTCGTAGCGCTGCAGGATCTCGCACAGCTCGTCGAAGTGCGTGTAGAGGAACGATTCACGGTGATGCGCCAGGCACCACGCCGCCATGATCGACCCGCCGCGACTGACGATGCCGGTGACGCGCTTGGCGGTCAGCGGCACATAGCGCAGCAGCACCCCGGCGTGCACGGTCATGTAGTCGACGCCCTGCTCACACTGCTCGATCACGGTGTCGCGGTACAGCTCCCACGTCAGCGCGACGGGATCGCCGTTGACCTTCTCCAGGGCCTGGTAGATCGGCACGGTTCCGACGGGAACCGGGGAGTTGCGCAATATCCACTCCCGGGTGGTGTGGATGTCGCGGCCGGTGGACAGGTCCATGATCGTGTCGGCACCCCAGCGCGTCGCCCAGACCATCTTGTCCACCTCTTCGGCGATCGAACTGGTGACGGCCGAATTGCCGATATTGGCATTGACTTTCACCGCGAACGCCTTGCCGATGATCATCGGCTCGGACTCGGGATGGTTGTGGTTGGCGGGGATGACCGCACGGCCGCGGGCCACCTCGTCGCGGACCAGTTCCGCAGGCACGCCCTCGCGCGCGGCGATGAACGCCATCTCGGCGGTGATCTCGCCGGCGCGCGCCCGCTGCAACTGGGTGCCGCGCTCGCGCACCACGCCCGGGCGCGGCGGCAGGCCGGCGTGCAGGTCGAAGTGGGCCGTCGAATCGGTGTACGGCCCCGAGGTGTCGTACAGGTCGAGGTGTTCGCCGTTCGACAGGTTCACCCGCCGGAACGGCACCTTCGCGCCGGGCACGCCGTCGAGGTCGCGGTAGTGCTTGACGCTGCCCTCGACGGGGCCGGTGGTCACAGACGGATTGACGACAACATCGGTCATTCGAGCATCTCCCTACGCCGGCATTACCCGGTCAGGTTCGTACGGTCGACGGGCCCACCCGTCCTCTCAGCGCACTGGTGCGCGCTCCCGTGTGTGGACGTTGGTCACGTTAGCGCAGCAGACCCCTGATGGGGAGGCCGAACACGAATTGCCCGTCCAAGGTTTACATAGGTAATATATGTGTTTTGTGCCCTCCGGGGCGCTCCGATTGGCATAGGGCAGATAAGGCAAATGGCTGAACTCGATACGGGCATTCCCGCCACTGCGGCGGACACGGCACTCGCCACAACTGCGCGCCGCCGCATGCGCATCGACCACGACCATCCGCGATACAAGTGGGTCGCGCTGTCGAACACGACGCTGGGCATGCTGCTGGCGTCGATCAACGCCTCGATCGTGTTGATCTCGCTGCCGGCCATCTTCCGCGGCATCGGGCTGAACCCACTGGCCCCGGCGAACGTCAGCTATCTGCTGTGGATGCTGATGGGCTACCTCGTGGTGACCGCTGTGCTCGTGGTGTTCTTCGGCCGGCTCGGCGACATGTTCGGCCGGGTGCGCATCTACAACCTCGGCTTCGTGGTGTTCACGGTCGCGGCGATCGCCCTGTCGGTCGACCCGTTCCACCTCGACGCCGGCGCGCTGTGGCTGATCGGCTGGCGCGTGGTGCAAGGGGTCGGCGGGGCGATGCTGATGGCGTCGTCGGGGGCCATCCTGACCGATGCGTTCCCGTCGAACCAGCGCGGAATGGCGTTGGGCGTCAACATGGTCGCCGCGGTGGCAGGCTCGTTCCTCGGCCTGCTCATCGGCGGCGTGCTGTCCGAGATCCACTGGCAGGCCATCTTCTGGGTCGGGGTGCCGATCGGGGTGCTCGGCACAATCTGGAGCTACCGGTCGCTGCGGGAAGTCGGCGTGCGCACTCCGGGCAAGCTGGACTGGGCGGGCACTCTCACCTTCGGCATCGGGCTGACCGCCCTGCTGACCGGCATCACCTACGGCATTCAGCCGTACGGGAATTCGACGACGGGGTGGACGAACCCGTGGGTGCTCGGGGGCATCGTCGGCGGGCTGCTGTTGTTGGTTGGGTTCTGCATCATTGAACTGCGGGTGGCCCAGCCGATGGTCAACATCCGACTGTTCCGGTCGGCGTCGTTCGGCATGGGCAACCTCGCCGGACTGATGTCGTCGGTGGGCCGAGGCGGGCTGCAGTTCATGCTCATCATCTGGCTGCAGGGCATCTGGCTTCCGTTGCACGGCTACAGCTTCGAGTCGACACCATTGTGGGCGGGCATCTATCTGCTGCCGATGACGTTCGGGTTCCTCGCGTCCGCGCCGCTGGCGGGATCGCTGGCCGACCGCTTCGGCGCGCGGGCCTTCACCGTCGGCGGGATGCTGCTGATGGGACTCACCTTCATCGCGCTGGTGATGATCCCGGTCGACTTCAACTACTGGGTGTTCGCGGTGCTGGTCTTCCTCAACGGACTCGGCGGCGGCATCTTCACCGCACCCAACACCGCCGCCATCATGTCGAGTGTCCCCGCGGCCGAACGCGGTGCCGCCTCGGGCGTGCGGGCGACGTTCTTCAACGCCGGATCCTCGCTGTCGATCGGCATCTTCTTCTCGTTGATGATCGTCGGGTTGGCCAACACCTTGCCGACCGCCATGAGCGCCGGTTTGCAAGCGCAGGGTGTATCGGCGTCGGTGGCCCACGACGTCGCGAACCTGCCGCCGGTCGGTAGCCTGTTCGCCGCCTTCCTCGGTTACAACCCGATGGCCGAATTACTGGAGCCGTCCCATGCGCTGCAGCAACCCGGAGTCAACGCCGAGGCGCTCACCGGCCAGACGTTCTTCCCCCATCTGATCACCGAGCCGTTTCACTCCGGTCTGGTGGTGGTGTTCGTCGCCGCCGCGGCCATGATGGCTGTCGGCGCGGTCGCCTCCCTGTTCAACCCCGGTCGCTACGGCGAGCAGGAGACGGTGTAGACGTTGCCAATTCTGTCGTTTGGCACATTTTGACCGTGCAGTCGAGGCAATCGAGTCGCGCAACGCTTAGCTGACTGCGAGTATTGACGGATGGCCACCCACGTGGTGAGCCGCGCGGGGGAAGTGCGGGCGGTCGCGGACTTTCTTGCTGCCGCGGCCATCAAACCCGCAGCACTGGTGCTGCGGGGCGAGGCGGGCATCGGAAAGACCACGGTGTGGCTCGCGGCGCTGCAGCAGGCGCGGGAGGCCGGCTTCCAGGTGCTGTCGGCACGCGCCTCGTCGGCGGACTCGGTGCTGACCTACGGCGCACTCGCCGCGCTGCTCGATGGTGTCGACGATGACGCCTTCGCCGGTCTGCCGTCGCCGCAACGCCTGGCGATCGACCGGGTGCTGTCCCGGGCGACGCCCCGGGGGCCCGTGTCCGACCAGCGGGCGGTCGCCGCCGCGTTCGTCGCGGTGACCGAATACCTGGCGCAGCGCAGACCCGTCCTGCTCGCGATCGACGACCTCCAGTGGCTCGACCAACCGAGCAGGCTCATCGTGTCGTCGGCGGTGCGCCGCGTCGTCGGTCCGATCGGCTTTCTCGCCACAGTACGAACGGACCCCCAGGCCGAGGCCGAACCCGATCTGCTGCGGTTGCAGGAACCGGACGAACTGCGCAACATCCATCTTCCACCGTTGAGCCCGGGGGCCCTGCACGCCGTCATTTCACAGCGACTCGGCCGGTCATTCGCCCGGCCACGGCTGCTGCGCATTCACCAGATATCCGGTGGAAACCCGTTCTACGCACTCGAACTGGCACGAGCGACGGGGGACGGCGCCCGCGACCCATCGATCCTGCCGAGATCCCTGACCGAACTGGTTCGAGCGCGGCTGGCCAACCTGGCAGAAGATGCCCAACAAGCTCTGCTGGCCGTCGCCTGCCTGGCTCAGCCCACCATCGAGATGGCGTCACGAGCCTGTGGTGTCGATACCGACGCCATCGTCGCCGCACTGGATTCGGCCGTCGACGATGGAATCATCGAAATCTCCGGCGGTCGCGTCGCTTTCACTCATCCGATCCTGGCGCACGGCGTCTACAGTGCCGCCGCCGCCGGCCGGCGCCGCGGCATGCATCAGCGCCTCGCCGCGCTCGTCGAGGAGCAGGAGTTGAAAGCACGACATCTCGCGCTGGCGGCGGAACGTGGGGACGAACAGACCCTGCGTGCGCTCGACGAAGCGGCCGGCACGCTCCGAATCCGGGGCGCACCGGCCGGCGCGGCTGAACTGCTCGACATGGCCATCGACCTTGGCGGCGACACGCCCCAACGTCAGTTGCTCTCCGCCTCATACCATTTCAACTCCGGTGACGCCGGGCGGGCACGCACCATCCTCGAGACGGTCATCGCGGGAAGCGGACCCACGCGGCTGAAGGCTGAGGCGCTGCGGCTGCTCGGGTTGTGGAGTCTGCTCGACGGGAGTTCGCGGGAAGCCGCTGAGCTTCTCACCGACGCACTGGAGCACGTCGGTGACGATGACGCGTTGCGGGCGGGCATCTTGATCCCGCTGGCCTTCGCCGAGGTCAACGCGCGGCATCCTGCCGACGCGGCGCGTAGCGCGGACGAAGCCGTCAGCGCCGCCGAAAACGTCGACCGGCACCAGGTGCTGAGCCAAGCCCTGAGTATGCAGGCCCTCGTGCACTTCCTCCTCGGGGACGGGCTGGATGAGCAGGTGCTGGCACGGGCACTCGAGGTTGAGGACACTGCAAGCCCGCTACCCGCGCTCCTCAGCCCGAGTATCCACAATGCCGAAATACTCTCTGCTACGGGCAATCTAGACGAGGCACGGACGCGATTCGAACGCATCCGGCGTGGCTACCTGGAACGCGGTGAAGAGAGCGAGTTGATGATTCTCGCGTTCCACAGCGGACTGAACGAGATCTGGCGGGCCGACTTCACGTCGGCGAAAGCCACCTCCGAAGACGCCATGGAGCGAGCAGTGCAACTCGACCGCGACCTGCCGTTGTCGGTCGCACTGATGCTTCGGGCCGCGGTCGCTGCCTACGCGGGCCATGAAGACGACGCCCGTCACGACGCCAAGGAGGCAGCCGAGATCTGCCGGCGATGCGACTCACCCGACTTGGTGACGGTCTGGCCCGACACCATTCTCGGCTTTCTCGACTTATCGCTGGGTCACTATGCAGCCGCGCTCGACGCTCTGAAGCCATGGCTGGCAGAGGTTCGGAGGCGGCCGAGCGCCACCGAGATCTTCATCGCCCCGTTCCTACCCGATGCGGTCGAATCGCTGGTCCAGCTTGCCCTTTTCGCCGAGGCTGGCGAGCTGCTCGACATCTTCGAGAGCAACGGCCGACGCCTCGACCGACCATGGATGCTGGCCACCGGCGCCAGGTGCCGGGCACTGCTGCATGCTGCGCAAGGCGACCTGGAAACAGCGAACGTCGAGGCGGAGCGGGCATTGGCCGAACACGCTCGGTTGCCGATGCCGTTCGAACTCGCCCGCACGCAACTGGTCCACGGGCAACTGCAACGTAGACAGCGCCATCGCGAATCCGGATCGGCGACCATGAAAGATGCGCTGGCCACCTTCGAACGCCTCGGCACGCAGGTGTGGGCCGACCGAGCCCGCGCGGAACTGGCCCGCGCAAGCGGTACCCGCACGCGGGCGGAACTCACCGCTTCGGAGCGCCGCGTCGCCGAACTCGCCATCACCGGCATCACCAACCGGGAGATGGCCGCGGCGTTGTTCATCAGCCCGAAGACGGTTGAGGCCAACCTCGCCAGGGTCTACCGCAAACTCAACATCCGATCCCGCGCGGAGCTGGGACGGGTGATGGGCGAAAGCGGACAGTAGGTGATCCCACACCAGGCGTCGCCTTCGGTCGACCGGTTCCTTGCTGCCGTCCGCGAGGAACCGTGTGCCCTGGTGCTGCAGGGAGAGGCCGGAATCGGTAAGACCACGCTGTGGCGAGCGGCGTTGGAAAAGGCCGCTTCGCTCGGGTTCGAGGTTCTCTCGGCGCGCGCCGCGGCCGCCGAATCCGTCCTGGCGTACTCAGCGCTGAGCGTTCTGATGGAAAAGCTGGGCAAGGACGTGTTCGCGGGTCTGCCGGTGCCGCAGACAGTGGCCCTTGACCGGGTGTTATTACGGGCCGAAGATGACGGACCCGGAACGGATCAGCGCGCCGTCGCCGCGGGTTTCGTCTCGGTGCTGGAGCACCTCGCGGGACAGACCGGAGTGCTGGTGGCGATCGACGATCTTCAGTGGCTGGACCCGCCGAGCGCCCGGATCATCGCATCGGCTGCCCGCCGGGTGACCGGTGCGGTCGGATTCCTGGCGACCCTGAGGACATCGCCCGACATGCGATCCGATGCGGTCGACCTGCCGTTGCGTCGGTCGGACAGACTGTTTCGTGTTGACGTGGAGCCGATGAGCATCGGTGCGCTCCATCGCCTTCTGCAGGACCGCCTGGGCCGTTCGTTCTCGCGGCCGAAAATGACCGAGATCTTCACTGTCTCTGCCGGAAACCCGTTCTACGCCATCGAGTTGGCCCGAGCGATGGGCGACCAACAGTCGACATCGGCGACACGACTGCCCACCAACCTCACCCAGCTCGTGCGAACCAGGATTGAATCCCTACCCGCAGACACCCGCGAGGTGCTGCTGGCCGCTGCGTGCCTTCCCGAGCCCACGGTGACACTGGTAGCGGACGCGACCGAGATGCCGGAATCCCGGGTACGGCATTTGCTCGAAGAAACCAACGAGAAGGGCATCACCGAACTTGTCGGTGACACAGTGAGGTTCAGTCATCCACTGTTGACCAAAGGTGTCTACGCCGACGCGTCGAATGCACACCGGCGGGGTATGCACCGGCGGTTGGCGCGCATCATCGATGAGCCCGAACTGAAGGCGCGCCACCTCGCTCTGGCCGCTGTCACCGCGGATGCGCAAACCTTGGCGGCGCTCGACTCCGCCGCGGAGTCGGCACGGGCACGCGGAGCGCCCGCCGCGGCGGCCGAGCTGTGCGAGTTGGCGATCGGCCTCGGCGGCGAAACGGCGCAACGTCGCATACGATCGGCGGGCCACCACTTCGCCGCCGGCGACACGGCACACGCCCGAGAGTTGTTGCGTAACATCATCGCGGAGCTCGAACCCGGGCGATTGCGCGCCGAAGCTGCGAGTCTATTGGGCTTCGTTCATCTCTTCGACGACGGTTTCCTCGAAGCTGCCGATGTCCTGGCGGCGGCGATCGAGGAGGCCGCCGACGACCTCGCACTGCGCACCACGCTCCTCATCTCGCTGTCGTATGCGCGCTACAACGCGGGGCAATTCGGTTCCGCCACCCGCAGCATCGAGGAGGCAGTCACCTGCGCGGAGCGGCTGGGATCAGCCTCACCGATCAGCCAGGCGCTGAGCATGAGGACGACGCTGCGCTTCTTGAAGGGTGACGGTCTCGACGACGAAAGCATGCGGCGAGCAGTCGAATTGGACGATCCCGACGCCGAAATGCCGATGGGCTTCAGGCCCCGGATGCAGAACGCGATGCTTCTCGGGTGGGCAGGAACTCTCGATCGCGCGCACGTTGAGCTCGCACAGATCCGTCACCGCTGCATCGAGCGTGGCGAGGAGAACGAGCTGATGTTCGTCGCCGTGCACAGCGTGCTTGTCGAAATCTGGCGAGCGGATCTCGGGGAGGCGCGGCGCATCGCGGACGACACCATGGAGCGGGCACTACAGCTCGGCGGCAACGTCCCGGAGTTCGTCGCGATGACACTGCACGCAACGGTGGAAGCTCATCGTGGGCATGAGGACAGTGCGCGCAGCGCTGTGGCATCAGCACTCGATGCGAGCCAGCGGTGCGGAGCGAATCTCCTGGTGGTATGGCCTATTACGACGCTCGGTTTCCTCGAGGTATCGCTGGGTAATTACGAGGCGGCGCTGTCGGCGCTCGCGCCCCTGCGGCTCAGCCTCGAAATGGCACCTAGGGCGACCGAGATCCCGGCTGCGTCGTTCATCCCCGATGCGGTCGAGGCGCTCATCGCACTGGGACGTGTCGACGAGGCCGAGCCGATGGTGGCGGCGCTGGAGACAAACGGAGAGCGGCTCGATCGTCCGTGGATGGTGGCCGTCGCAGCGCGTTGTCGGGCAATGCTTTTGGCAGCGCAGGGTGATGTCACTCGTGCGTTGCAGAAGGCAGAACAGGCCATCGACGTGCATGCGCGAGTTCCTATGCCATTCGAACTCGCACGTACGCAGCTTGTCCTCGGCCAGCTGCAGCGCCGGCAGCGTCGACGGGAGCTGGCATCTGAGACATTGCGTACAGCGATGGCGGCGTTCGAGGCGATCGGGACGCCGTTGTGGGCCGAGCGCGTGCGAGCCGAACTGCAGCGCGCCAGCGGCGTCCGGGCCCGACTCGAATTGACGGCCTCCGAGCGTCGGGTAGCGGAGCTCGCCGCAACCGGAAGCACGAACCGGGAGATGGCCGCCGCGTTGTTCATCAGCCCGAAGACCGTGGAGGCGAACCTTTCTCGCATCTACCGGAAGCTCAATATCCGGTCGCGAGCGGAGCTGGGCCGAGCGATGCGTGACGCCGATGTTGGCGGCGAGGAATAGGGAAACACCCGATTCGCGGTGAGGATCACCGCCTTAAGGTGACGCCATGGAGACCGGGAACACGGTCGGCCGCTACCTCGTCGAGTGGTTCCGGCCTGCGATCGCTGACGAGCCGCTCGACCGCGTCGTCGCAAGATTGAAGGACTGCGCGACGTCGGTGTCGTCGGCGGGTGCGCCCGTGACCCTGTTGGCGACGTTGTCGGTCCCGACCGACGAGGTGGTCTTTGCGGTCTTCGGATCGTCGTCGGAGCGTGGTGTGCTCGATGTTTGCCAGATGGCAGGATGCCCGGCGCAGCGGGTGACTGCCGCGGCTGAGGCGCAGTTCTGGTCCGAAACATAGGGAAACACCCGATTCAAGCGATCTGAACTGTCACTAGCGTCAACCCGCAGGATTCCGAGCGTTCATCGGGGGATGACGATGCCTATCCGCAATGTGTCAGGTCTTGATCCCTATGGACGGGTTCTTGAGTCCAAGCGCGATTGGGAGGGCACGCGTCGTAAAGGCAGCGCGGTGTTGTTCGCCGGCGGCCTCGCCGTGTGCGGCCTGACGCTTTATCAGCCGGCCGACCCGCCGTCGCCGGTGGCGCTTGCCAACGCAACGACCGGGGATGCGTCGAGCGGGTCGAGTGGTGACACCTCTGGGCCGACAGGTTCGAGCGGGGGTTCGACGGGTTCGACCGGTTCGAGTGGACAGTCGAGTGGGTCGACGGGTTCGAGCGGCAACACGTCCGGCGGCACAAGCGGGAACACCTCGGGCGGCACAAGCGGGAACACCTCGGGCGGCACGAGCGGAAACACCTCGGGTGGGACGACTGGTGATGGTTCGACGGGCTCGAGCGGGCAGTCGAGTGGGTCGACGGGTTCGAGCGGGAACACGTCTGGCGGCACAAGTGGCAACACGTCAGGTGGGACGAGCGGCAACACGTCGGGTGGGACGAGCGGGAACACCTCGGGCGGCACGAGTGGTGACACCTCGGGTGGGACGACTGGTGATGGTTCGACGGGCTCGAGCGGGCAGTCGAGTGGGTCGACGGGTTCGAGCGGGAACACTTCCGGTGGCACAAGTGGGAACACGTCGGGTGGCACGAGTGGTTCAAGCGGGACGAGTAGCGGTTCCAGCGGAACCAGTAGCGGCTCGAGCGGCCAGTCGAGTGGCTCGAGTGGGACCAGTAGTGGGACCAGTGGCACGAGTGGGCAGTCGAGTGGTTCAAGCGGCGAGGTCCGCCCGGACCGCGACGGCGACGGGTTGTATGACGATGACGAGACCGATGTTTATGGAACCGATCCCGATAGCCCCGACAGCGATGGTGACGGGATCAGCGACGGTGAAGAGGTTTTCGTAGGGTCCGATCCCACTGATGGTGGGACCTCCAGCGGCGGCTCAAGTGGAACCAGTAGTGGTTCGAGCGGGACGAGCAGTGGAGGTTCTAGCGGAACCAGTAGCGGCTCGAGCGGCCAGTCGAGTGGCTCGAGTGGGACCAGTAGTGGGACCAGTGGCACGAGTGGGCAGTCGAGTGGTTCAAGCGGCGAGGTCCGCCCGGACCGCGACGGCGACGGGTTGTATGACGATGACGAGACCGATGTTTATGGAACCGATCCCGATAGTCCCGACAGTGATGGTGACGGGATCAGCGACGGTGAAGAGGTTTTCGTAGGGTCCGATCCCACTGATGGTGGGACCTCCAGCGGCGGCTCAAGTGGAACCAGTAGTGGTTCGAGCGGGACGAGCAGTGGAGGTTCTAGCGGAACCAGTAGCGGCTCGAGCGGCCAGTCGAGTGGCTCGAGTGGGACCAGTAGTGGGACCAGTGGCACGAGTGGGCAGTCGAGTGGTTCAAGCGGCGAGGTCCGCCCGGACCGCGACGGCGACGGGTTGTATGACGATGACGAGACCGATGTTTATGGAACCGATCCCGATAGTCCCGACAGTGATGGTGACGGGATAAGCGACGGTGAAGAGGTTTTCGTAGGGTCCGATCCCACCGACGGTGGGTCGAGCGGAACCTCGAGCACGTCGTCCGGCACGTCGTCGGGCACGAGCGGTACGTCGGGTACCTCGGGCACGTCGTCGGGTACGAGCGGGACGTCGGGAACGAGCGGTACGTCGGGAACAAGTGGTAGTAGCGGTCAGTCGAGTGGCTCGAGCGGTGAGGATCGGCCAGATCGTGACGGCGACGGTCTTTACGACGATGACGAGACAGACGTATACGGGACCGACCCGGACAACCCGGACAGCGATGGCGACGGCATCAGTGACGGCGCCGAAGTCTTCAACGACAACGACCCCACTGATCCGTCAGATGGTCGAGTGGACAGCGATGGCGACGGACTCTACGACGATGACGAGTCCGGCTTCTACGGGACCGACCCGGCCAACCCGGATAGCGATGGCGACGGGGTCTCCGATGGCGAAGAAGTCTATGTAGGTACGGACCCCACCGACGGTGGTGGCACGAGCGGAACCTCTGGTACATCAGGGACCTCCGGCACGTCCGGTACCAGCGGTACGTCCGGCACTTCGGGTACGTCTGGCACTTCGGGTACGAGCGGAACCTCTGGTACATCAGGGACGTCCGGTACGAGCGGCACGTCTGGTACGTCCGGTACGAGCGGCACCTCTGGTACATCCGGGACCTCCGGCACCAGCGGCACGTCTGGGACGTCGGGTACCAGCGGTACGTCGGGTACGAGTGGAACTTCGGGTACGTCCGGTACATCGGGTACCAGCGGTACGTCGGGTACATCGGGCACCAGCGGAACCTCCGGCACGAGTGGCACTTCGGGTACGTCCGGCACAAGCGGTACTTCAGGGACGTCCGGTACGAGCGGAACCTCTGGTACATCAGGGACCTCCGGCACGAGCGGTACGTCGGGTACATCGGGCACCAGCGGAACCTCCGGTACGACTGGCACTTCGGGTACATCCGGCACCTCGGGCACCAGCGGCACGTCGGGCACTTCGGGAACGAGCGGCACGTCAGGTACGTCTGGCACGAGCGGAACGTCAGGGACTTCAGGTACGTCTGGCACGACCGGCACGTCCGGCACCTCGGGCACGACCGGCACGACTGGCACCTCCGGTACGTCCGGCACGACGGGTACCTCCGGCACGTCCGGCACGAGCGGCGAAGGCTCGACGGGTGCAGTCGGCGCGATCTTCGAGATCTTCAGTGACCTGTTCTCACGGACTGTCACCTTCCTCGCCGGCCTGTTCAGCACCTTCCTCGGTCTGTTCGGCCTGTCGCGCCGCGACGGTGGCTGGTGGTTCTGAAGCATCGTGCACCGAGCGGTAAGCGCCGCTCGGTGCACGCTCGACTTTCGGCCCTGGGCAGACGATTCGAGCGCTCCTTCGCCGGCGAGGTCGCCATCAGCGCACTGGTCACCGTCGTCGTCCTCATCGGTGTGCTGTGGAACCTGCCGAACTCCGAGCTGAAGCGGGCGATGACCCCCGCGTTGCGACCCGTAGCCGCGGCCGCCGGCATGCAGCAGAACTGGCAGATGTATGCGCCGGAACCGATCGCCGGTCTCGAAGACATCCAGATCAGAATCCGCATGGCCGACGCATCCGACCGCGTCTGGAGATGGCAGCCCGGCGACAAGGTCCTGGGTCCGTTCTCCTGGTACCGATGGCAGAAACTCAAAGAGCAGGTCATCCGCTCACCCGAACCTCGGGCAGGCCTCGTGCACTGGGTCGTCCGCGAGATGACTACAGCAGCCGAACGACCGGTACACGCCGTGATGTTCCTGCGTGTGCAGCCGCTACCGCCACCGGGCAAGGACGGTCCGCTGCCGGCCAGAGTGAAGACGCTCTATTCCGAATCACTCGAGGGCCGGCCATGAACCCGGCCTCAAGTACAGCAAAACCGATGCCAGAGAGAGCGATCAACGCCTGGCGACACTTCTGGTTCCGGCCCACCCCTACCTACACTCTCGGCGCGGTCCGCATACTCTTCGGCGCAATCGTCGTGCTCTGGACGCTCTCACTGCTCGGTGACCTCGACGACCTCTTCAGCACGTACGGCGTCGTCCCCGCCCACCGCGGCGGCACCTACGAGAACGGCGTCTTCGAGTTCTGGGCCGGTGATCGCGCGCTGATGATCGGCTGGGCGCTGCTCCTGATCTCAGCGATCGCGTTGACAGTCGGCTGGCACAGCCGATTGGCGGCGCTGCTGGTGTTTGTGCTCGTACTGTCCTTCGAGTTTCGCAACCCGTTCGTCTTCAATTCCGGTGACGCGCTGCTCCGTATCGAAGCGCTGCTGCTCGCCTTGTCGCCCTGCGGCGCCGCCCTGTCTCTCGATCAACGCCGAGCCGGCGGCAAGTTCTGGTCCGCGCAGATGCGTGCCCCGTGGGCGCTGCGACTGTTGCAGTTCCAACTGTCACTGATCTACATCTCCACGTTCCAGGTCCGGATGACCGGCAACAAATGGCCCGAGGGCACCGCCCTGTCCTACGCGTTCCGGCTCGAGGACATGCTGATCATCCCGTTGCCGCATTGGGTTGTCACGAGCGCGGAACTGATGAACCTGGCCACGTGGGGAACGCTTGTCCTCGAACTCGTGATCGGCATCCTGGTGTGGAACCGGCGGTGCCGGCGCTACGTGTTGACCGCGGGCGTCGCGCTGCATTCGATCATCTTGGTGACCGTCGCGGTCGGCTTCTTCACACCCGCGATGTTCGTGCTCTACCTCGCCTTCATCGACCCGGAAACCATCCGCCGACTACCCGAAACCGTGAAAAGCGCTGTCCACCAGCGCTTCGCCACCGATCAGCGGGAGACGCCCAGCAGAAGCGACATCACTGACCGGGTGAGCACGTGACCGCGATCGCCGAGCGTGTACCAGAAACCGCGACCGTCGCGACCACACCGTCGGCGTCACCGCCTCGCCGCGCCTGGCTCATCGCCGCGGGAATCCCCACGGCGGCAACCGCTCTGCATGCAAGCTATTACGGTTCGTGGATCGTCGACGACGCCGGTCTGTCCTTCGCCTATGCCCGCTCGCTGGCCACCGGCGCCGGGCCGGTCCTGCAGCCCGGCGGCGAAGCCGTCGAGGGCTACTCGAACCCGGCATGGGTCGCGATCCTGGCCATCGGCCGGTTGCTCGGATTGTTCGACCGCGGGGCGTTATTCGGGCTTTCCGACGTCGTCTTGTACCCCAAGGCCGTCGCTCTCGTGTGCTGCTTCGGCATCTTCACCGCCATGTTCGCCGCCGCACAAGTCTTCGTCCGTCGTCCGCTCCTCGTCACCGTGGTGGCGGGCACACTGACCGCCGCCATCCCGTCCTTCACCATCTGGACGACAAGCGGGCTGGAGAACGCGCTGTTCGCTTTGGCGGTGACCGGGATCGCCGCCGTCCTGGTCCGGGCCGCCGTCCACCAGCGACTCGCCGATACCCGAACCGCGCTCATCGTGGGAAGTCTCGCCGCGCTCGCTGCGCTCAGCCGGCCGGACGGCATCATCTACGCCGCAGCGTTTCCCATCGCGATCGCCGTCACCGCCAACCGTTATGGCATCCGCGCCGCCGCGCGATCCTGCCTGACCGCGCTTGCCGCGTTCGCCGCGCCGACCGGTCTCTACCTGCTGTGGCGCTGGTTCACCTTCGGCGACTACCTTCCGAACACGGCCCGCGCGAAAGAGCAGGGCATGCCAAGCCTGTCCGACCTTGCCCGGGCCTGGGACGTCGCCGAATATCTCGGTCTGACAGCGACGTTCATAGCCATTGCCATCGTCGGCGCTGCGGTGTGGCGTGGCGCTATCGACCGCGTCGCGGTCGCGATGCTGGGAATCCCCCTCGGGCTGGCTTTCACCGCGCTCGTCGTGCTGCGGCCCGACTGGATGGAACAGCTGCGGTTCGCCACGCCGATCTGGCCGTTGGCGGCGCTGGCCGTGGTTGCGTGCACCACCGGCTTGTTGTCAACTTTGTCGTTGCGCGGATGCGTCGTAACGGTCGTGGTGATCGTCGTGGCGGGCGCCTCGCTGATCAACCAGTTCACCATGTGGCAGCGGCTGTTCCTCGCGAATCCGACGGTCGGCGTCTGCAATGTGGCGCAGACGCACGGCTATCGGCTGAACGGATACGCCGACATCTTCCGGCTGCGCGACGCCAGCCTGCTGGCCGTCGACGGTGGAGGGACCGGGCTCACCTCCCGGATGCGATTCGTTGACCTCTCCGGGTTGGCGGACCAGCGGATCGCCCGGTACTGGCACGACGACGACATGGCCGGCCTGCGGGACCACGTCTTCGACGACGTCCGGCCCACGTTCGTCAAACTGTTCGCGCTGTGGTTCGAACTGGACCGCCTCGACCTCGCCGGCGATCCCCGCTTCGCGCGGGATTACCTCCTGCTCTACAGCGGAGTGCCCGGCAGCGGGGAATGGATCCGCCGCGACGCCATTCCGGATCCGCGCACGCTGGCTCGGGCACGCGTATGGGGCAACACGACATGGCAGCAGACCGAGGCACGTTATCCCGGCGGCCAGCCGCCCCGGTGGTGGTGCGGCGCGGCGTTGCGCCCCACACCGTTCAGCGACGGCGTGCCGGCGCCGTCACCAGTCAGGGGGAATTGAGATGTCGACGGGTTATCCCGATCTCGGCGTACTGCTCGAGGAGCAGCACCTCGCCGCCGACCGTATCGAACACTGGTTGTTGCACAGCGACATTCAACTCACCGACGGCCCTGACGCCGGAGCCATCGCCGGGTGGCTCGACCACGAGGGCCGCGCCGAGTTCGTCTATCCCGAGATCGCCGGCTACTACCTGACCACGCTGGCATGGCTGCTATCCGGCGGGGCATCGTCGGTGCGGCACGCGACTCTTGCGCGCGGCCGCGCGGACAGGGCAGCCGCCTGGATCGCCGAACTCATGGCGAATTCCACGGCGCCGCCGACTCGGCGCTACCTCTGCGATGCGCCACCGGATTGGCGCAACGACGCCGTGTTCTCGTTCGATCTCGCCATGGCGGCCCGCGGATTGAGCGACGTATCCCGCATCTCAGCGTGGGCCGACACGCGGACCATCGACCGGCTCACCGGATGGTTGAACCGCATCTCGACCGGCGCGGCGATCATGGCGTCGCACTACTCGGTCGACGAAACCGTTCTCCCGCAACGGTGGTCGACACAGGCCGGACCGCACCACCTGAAGGCTGCGGCGGCCGTGCTCCGTCTCGACGACGCGCCGCCGTCGCTGACGGCCATCGCCCACCGGACGATGGTGCACTGGGCCACGGTGATGATCACCGGCGACTGGCCGTGCCGAGAACTCCACGCCCTGTGCTACGGGATAGAAGGTCTGCTCATCGCCGACAGCGGCACCGGCGACCGGATCGACCAGGCGGCTTACATCTTCACCGGCCTGATGGAACTGCAGGCGCCGGACGGCACCCTGACCGAGACGATCGACGGTGGCCGCGTGCGCTCGGACGTGCTGGCGCAGGCCCTCCGCATCAGTCTGCTCCTGCGGGGCCGCGGCCATCTCACCGGCAGGCGGTGGGCCGACCGCCTCGACGGGCTCGCGCACGCGTTGACCGACTTCGTCCGGCCCGACGGCGGCGTGCTGTTCGCCGATGACCAGGACATCGCCAACACCTGGTGCGCGATGTTCGCCCTGCAGGCGTTGCGTCTTCATGAGAGAAGCGAAAGTGCCGACCCGGCGCCCGACTCAGCGTTCCGGTATCTGGTGTGAGCGATGTCCGCGAAACCGTCTGCGCAGCCGGACATTCACCTGTTCGAACCGACCGGCTATGCCGGGGTCTTCCAGCACACCTGCCGACTGGCCCAGGCGTTGAGTCAACGCGGACTGACTGTGACCCTCCACACCGGCCACGAGCACGAACCCGTTGACCTTGCCGGCGTGCGGATCTGTTCGTGCGTCTGGTGGCCGATGCCGAGGGACACCTCGCGGCCGAAGGTCCTGATGCGGAAAGCGGCGATCACCGCTGGACTCGTGGCACGCACGGTGCCCCACTTGATCCACGCGGGCTCCGGCGCGGTGCTGCATGTGCAGGGTGTATCCGCGAGCGGCGCGGTGAACCTGCTGTTGTTGGCCGCCGCGCGCCGCGCCGGTTCGCGGGTCGTGTATTCGCCGCACGACGTGTTCTCACGTCGCGGCGCGCTCGACGAGTTCCTGCTGCGGATCGGATACCGCCGTCCGCACGCGATGGTGGTGTACTCCGATGCCGACGCTCGAATTCTCGCCAAAAGCGGAGTTGCTGCGCATGTCTCACCTCTCGTCCAGCTGGTGCCACCACCGACCGCGCTGCAGCGGCGGATCTGGCGCCGCGAGTGGGGCGCACACGACTCCGACACCGTTGTACTCTTCACCGGCTTCATCCGGCCTGAGAAGCGGGTCGACGTGCTCGTCGAAAGCGCCGCCACCTGGCCGCCGGACCGGCGTCTCGCGGTCGTCGGACCCGATCGCGGGGGCTGGGCGCGCTGCGACGCGCTGGCCCGGACGCATCTCGTCGACATCGCCGCGCGCCTGGAATTCGTTGAGCTGACCGAGTTCACCGCCGCCATCGCGGCCGCCGATGTCGTGGTCGTGCCGTCCGAGCAGGCGAGCCAGAGCGGTGTGCTCGCCGTGGCCAGACAGCTGCGGACCCCGACCGTGGCCGCCGACATCGGCGGCATGGGCGAACTGGCATCGCACACGTTCACCGCCGGGGACCCCGGCGATCTCAACCGCGCCATCCAGAAAGCCCTCGGCGGCGGTGCTCCCCCCGCGCCGTCGCCGAGGGACCTGGACGAGGCCGTCGCCGTGCACCTGTCGGCCTACGGGGTGCGGTCATGACCCGTCATCAGGCCCGCGGGTTCGACGTCCGGGCCTTGATCCGCTGGTGGCCGTTGATCGTCCTGCCCGCCTTGATCGCCGCGGCGGCCGCGTACTGGTCGGTCAGCCACCAGTCGCCGTCCTACACCGCCGCCACCCGCCTCGCGGTGGTGCCGCTGGCCCAGTGGGACGAGACGTTCCTCGGTACCAGCCTCGTCCGCGACAGCGGCGACGCCCACAGCACCGCCGCCACCACCGCCGAACTGCTGGACTCTCCCGAGCCCGTCGGCCGGGCGATCACCGTGTCGGCCGTCCCCGACACGAACATCGTCGAGGTCACCGCACGGTCAGCCAGTCCGCATGAGGCTGAACAGGTTTCGCGGACTTTCGTCGATGACGTGCTCGCCGATCGCTGGCGCACGATCGCGGCCGAGCTGGACGCCCGAATCGCCGCCCTCTCGGTGACCACCCCGGCCGACCCGAACTCCGGTGAGGCGTCCGCGCGGCTGCAGACCCTGACCTTGATCCGCCAGGCCGGCGCTGATCCGACGCTGCGCATCGTGGCGACCGGGGCAGCCGTCGAGGAGCCGAGGCTGCCAACCGTGGTGATCCTCGCGCTCGCCGCGCTCGGCGGCGCCGTGGTCGGGACGCTCTGCGCATTCGTCGCTGTGCGGTTGCGCGCTCGCGCGCCGGCCGTTGCCGCGCCCGCACGCCCGCCGGACGAGCCGGCGCCGCCCACCGTGTTGACCACCGACGCCGCGGGGTGATGGAAATGCCCACATTGATCGACATGCCGATTGACGCCGTCACGATGGACGGTGCGGTGCACCGGATTTCCGACAGCATCGCCAACGGCCGCGGCGGCACCGTCCTGACACCCAACATCGAGATCCTGCGCCAGTACCGTTCGACGCCCGAGCTGCGGTCGGTGTTCGAGCGCACCGACCTCCGGGTCGTCGACGGCATGCCGCTGGTGGTCGCGCTGCGCCTGCAACGCACACCCGTGCCCGAACAGATCACCGGCACCGACCTGCTGTGGGCGCTGTCCGGTGCGGCGGCCCAAGTCGGCTTCTCGGTGCTGCTGGCCGGCGGGCGCGACGGCGACGCCGAACGTGCCGCCGAGCGGCTGCGTGCCGAATTCTCGGGACTGCGCGCCCGGACGCACGCGTGTTTCGTGCGGCCCGACACCGAAGCCGAGGAACTCGCCCGCCTACGCGCGACGATCATCGCCGCCGAACCGGACGTCGTGTTCATCGGGTTGCCGTTCCGCGTGCAGGTCACCCTGATGGACGAACTGCGCGCCGCGTTACCCCGGACGTGGTTCGTCGGCGTCGGGTCGACCTTCGAACTGGTCAACGGGGACCGGTCGCGCCCCCCGAAGTGGTTGCAGCGCTTGTGTCTTGAATGGGCATGGCGGCTGACCCAGCAACCGGAGATGTGGCGGCGCTACTTCGTCGACGGTATGCCGACCGCTGCGCTCCTGCTGGCTTCGGCGCTGCGTCAGCGGTGGCGAAGAGCGTGACGCACACGGCACCTCCGACGGACGGCTCGACGGTGCTGCGCGCCGCCGGGTGGATGACCGGCAGTCACCTGCTGGCGCAAACCTTCGCCTACGGATCGCTGATCCTGCTGGCCCGCTGGCTGACCCCGACCAGTTTCGGCACGCTCGCCGTCGGCACGGCAATCGTCTATGTGGCAGTTCTTTTCGTCGACCACGGCACCCTGGGCGGGCTCATCGTCCGGCAGTCACTCACCCGCACCGACCTCCTGCGAGCGTTTCGGCGGTGTCTGCTGACTGCCTGTGCGCTCGCCGCGGCCATGGCGACGACGGCCGGTATCGTCGTCACCCACTTCGCAAGCGGCGGCGACGCGGCCGCGGTGGCCGCACTGGCGTTGTGCCTGCCGCTGCACGCACTGTCGGTTGTCCCGACGGCCCTGCTGCAGAAGGCGATGCGATTCCGGACGCTGGCCGGGCTCAACGCCGCCGCCAACACCGGATCGGCGATGATCGCGGTGCTGCTGGCGGCCGGCGGCGCCGGTGTGTGGGCGCTGGTGGCCCGCCAACTCGTGCTGTTCGCGGTGCTCGCCGCGGCCACACCTGTGTGGGGTCGCCGCGAACTCCGTGACCCCACATCGGTCTGCTCACCGGGCCGCGACCGCACACCCGGCGGCGAGCGGTGGTTCTTCCTGTTCGGGGTGGCACTGATGGTGACCGCCAACCTTGACTTCCTGACGATCGGTGCCACAAGCGACGCTCACCTCGTCGGGCTGTACGCGTTGGCGTTCACGATCGCGATGGCACCGTCGACGCACATCTCCGAGCAGGTCGGCCGCGTGCTGTTCGCCGCGGCCGCCCTGCAACCCGACAACAACCGTCAACGCACCGAGCTGTCGGTGCGGCTGATGTCGATGCTGTTCGTCCCCCTGCTGCCCGTCGCGGTGCTGGCCGCACCGATGGTGCTGCCCGCGGTTCTCGGTGCCCAGTGGGAACCGATGGTGGTGCCGTTCCAGGTGTTGCTCATCGTGGGCGTCGGCCACGCCGTCGTGAACTGCATCGGAGAGACGCTGTCCGGCAACGGTCACATCGCGTTCCGCGCGAAAGTCATGATGATCCGTTGTGCAGCAACACTTCTCCTTCTGCTGGTGCTGGTACCTGCCGATGGGATTCGTGGCGCGGCGTTCGCGCAGCTGCTCGTGTTCCTGGCGTACGCGGGGGTGTATGTCGGTGCCGGTGCCCGACGCGCGGGCACCTCGCCCCGTGCCCTCGCGGCACAGCTGCGTCCGGTCGCCGCGGCGCTGCTCGTCCAGGTCGGCGTCGGCACCGCGGCGTGGCTGATGCTGACGGGGACCGGGGTGGCGTCGTCGGCCGCCGCCCCGTGGGCCGCGATCATCGGTCTGATCAGTTGCCTTCCGGTGCTCTACCGGCTCGGCCTGCGGGGTCTGCTGCGATGATTCCCACGCGCGACGCGCCCGCCGCAGTGCCGCTGCCGAGGCCGACCGCACCGCTGGTCACCATCGCGTGCCTCGCCGCCCTGGTCTTCGGCGCCGCGCTGCCGGTCGCGCCGTGGACGGTGGCGGCCGTATCCATCCTGGTGCCGCTGGCGTTCGCCGCGCCGGTCGCGTCGCTGACGGTGCTGCTGGCGGTGACCGTGCTGGTGCCGTTCGAGGTTCAGGACTCGTTCGCGGTGTTCGGCGGGCGAGATCGGCCGGGGCTGTTGGTCGTTGACGTGCTGATGCTGCTCGGTCTGATCCGGGTGGCGGCACTGCTCCTACGCGGACGGCAACTGCTGGACCGGCGCGTCCTGGCCGGTCTGGCCGTGGCGGTGATCATGACCGTCGCCCTGCTGTGGGGGTGTGCGCTCGGCGCGTCGGTGAGCGAGGCCGGCCACGAGATGCGCCGGGTGATCCTCGGCTGCGGCACGTTCCTGTTGGCGCTCCCGCTGGTCGACGACGCCACGGCCCGCAAGCGTCTCGAGCGCTCCATGCTGGGAATCGCTCTGGCGCTGGCGCTCTGGGGATTGGCGCAGTGGTTCCTGTCGGTCGGCTACACCACTTCCGGCGACGTCGGTATCCGCCCGGGCGTCGACCTGACCTCCTCGGGGCACGGCCAACTGCAGGGCGGAATGTACGCCTATCCCGTGGCGGTGATCCTCGCCTGGGCGGTGGTGCTGTCGGGTCGCCACCGCGACATGCGTGTCCAGGCGCTGGTGACGACGATCCTGCTCCTGAACGGGATGTGCCTGGTGCTGACGTTCGAGCGCAGCCTCTGGGGGGCGACGGCCATCGGCTGCGTCCTCGTCGCGCTGCTGTCCGGGCCGGCGGGACGCCGGCGAAGCGTCCCGTGGGCGGTCGGCGGGTTGACCCTGATGGTGGTCGCGGCGGCGGTGGCGCCCGGGCAGGCTCGCACCGCGGTGGAGCGGCTGCTGTCGATCCGACAGGTCACCACCGACACCTCGGTGACGGCGCGGCTGGTCGAGTCGCGCGCCGTCATCGACGCCATCATCCAAAGGCCGTTCGCCGGTTCGGGTTTCGGGGCGACGGTGACGTGGGGGCAGCGCGACACGTTCGCGACCGTGACCACCCCGTTCGCGCACAACGGTTATCTGTGGCTGGCCTGGAAGATCGGCATACCCGCCGCGCTCCTCGTTGTCGCGCTGATCGCGGCGGCGATCTGCCGCCGGGTGCGCGACGACTCCGACTGGGCCGCGCTGCGCCGCGGCAGCCAGGCGTCGCTCGTTGCGATGCTCGTGATCTGCATCGTCTTCCCGGTGTTCAACGTCCTCGGCATCACCGCGGCGATGGGCTTCCTGGCTGCGGTGTGCTGTTCGCGGGAGCCGCGATGACGCTCGACGTGATCATCCCGACTCGCGACCGGCCCACTCAGCTGGCCGCCACGCTCACGGCGCTGACCCGCCAGACCGCAACGGATTTCGGCGTCGTCGTCGTCGACGACGGCGGATCGACACCCGCGGAGAGCGCCGTACCGCCGAACATCTCTGCAAACCTGGACATCCGATTCCTGCGCAACGACACTGCACGCGGTCCCGGACCGAGCCGCAACCGCGGGATCGAAGCGTCCAGCGCATGCGACATCGTGTTGATCGACGACGATTGTCTGGCCGTTCCGCAGCTCATCGAGCGACATCGCGCTGCGTTGCAACGCCATTCGTCGTCGGTGTCCCTCGGCCCGATCCTGTCGCCGCCGGGTCAGCGGCTCGCGGTCTGGAACCAGTGGGACGCCGACCGGCTGGCCCGCGAGTACGCGCGACTGGCGGATGGCTCGCTCGCGGCTGCCTGGCACCACCTCTACACCGGCAACGTCGGGCTGCGCCGCGCGGACTTCGTCGCGGTCGGCGGCTTCGACGCGCGGTTCCGCCGCCAGGAGGACATGGAACTCGGCTACCGGCTCGGTCGGGCCGGCTGCCGGTTCGTCTTCGACGCGCAGGCCGTCGTCTTCCACGACAGCGACCGGACCCTCGAATCGTGGCAACGCATACCCGCGGCGAGCGCGCGCTTCGACGTGTTGATGGACCGACTCGACGCCGATTCCGACCGGTTGTCGTCCGTGCAAGCCGAATTACGGGACAAACACTGGGCGCTGCGGCTGGTCCGGTCGCTGATCCGCACTGCCGGTGGCCGACAACACGCAGCGCGCGCCGCCATGCGGGCCGGCCGACTGCTGCACGGCGTGCGTGCCGACCGCGCCGGCATGGCCGCGATGAGCGTGGTGTGGGACCTGACCTACTGCGAGGCCCTGCGCGAGGCCATGCTCGACCCCGAATGGTCGTCCCGGTGATCCGGGCACTCGTGGTCGTGCTCGCCCTGGTGGCCGGATGCGCTCCAGCGCCGACACCGGCCGAGCCGACGATCACCACCGCACCGGTACAGCGCGGCATGGTCCTGCCGACCTGGGACAAGCATGGATACACCGACCCGTCGACCGGCGAAGCGCTCACGAAAATGGCTGCGGCGGGCGCAAACTGGGTACAGATCGTGCCGACCTGGTATCAGGGCACCCGCACGGCGTCGGTGATCAGTCCGGCGTCCAGCACCGTCGCCGACGACGACATTCGCGCGGTGGTGGCGCTGGCCAGGGGCCACGGCCTGAAGGTGTTGCTCAAACCGCACGTCGACGTGGCCGACGGCTCGGACCGCAACCGGATCGACCCTGCCGACCGGACAGCCTGGTTCTCGGCATACCGCGGCTTCATCACGCACTACGCCGCACTCGCGGCCGAACTCTCGGTCGACCAGTTGGCGGTCGGCACCGAGTTACGCGGCGTCAGCGGTGACCGGCCCGCATGGCTGGCGGTCATCGCGGGCGTGCGGCAAGCATTCTCGGGTCCGCTGGTGTACGCGGCCAACCACGACGAGTACCGCCGCGTCGCGTTCTGGGACGCGGTCGACCTCGTCGGCATCGACGCCTACTGGTCGCTGACCACCGAACCGACCACCGATGTGCCGGAGCTCCGGCGCGCGCTCGACAGCCGGCGAACCGAACTCGCGGCCTTCGCCGAAATGACCGGCCGACGAATCCTGTTCACCGAGACCGGGTTTCCGAGCCAGCATGGTGCGGCCACCGCGCCATGGGACGGCACGATCAGCCGCCGACCCGCGCCGGATGAGCAGGCCGCCGGTTACGAAGCATTCCTGGCCACCTTCACCGGTCAAGCCTGGTGCGCCGGTGTGTTCTTCTGGACGTGGGCCGTCGCCCCGCGTCGCGGCGGAACCGCACTGGACACGTCGATCGCCGGGAAGCCGGCGCAGCAGGTCGTCGCGAAGTGGTGGGCGTCCTCGCTCGGCGCGCGGGCGGCGGGGTAGGCGACCCGTGATGGTTCCGGAGGTTTGGCTGATCGGCGGCACCCGCCCCGAAGCGGTCAAACTCGCGCCGCTCGCGCTGGCCCTCGACCAGAGTTGGGCCGCACCGGTCGTCGTCGGCACCGGCCAGCACCCGACGATGTTCGACCAGGCGCTGGCGGCGTTCGGGCTGACACCGGGCCTGGTGCTCGAACCCGAGCGCCTCACCGGAACGCAGGCCGAACTCGTTTCGCAGTTGACGCACAAGCTCGACGACGTGATGCGACAGCGGATGCCGTCAGCGGTCGTCGTCCAGGGCGACACCACCAGCGCGCTGGTGGGCGCGCTGACCGCGTTCTGGAACGGGGTGCCGGTGGTGCACCTGGAAGCCGGGCTGCGGTCACACGATCTGCAGGCGCCGTTCCCCGAAGAAGCCAACCGGCGGATGATCGCGCAGATCGCGGCGCTGCACCTGGCGCCGACGCCGCGCGCCGCGGCCAACCTGCGCGCCGAAGGTGTTGCGGCAGAACATATCCACGTCATCGGCAACACCGTGGTGGACGCGGTGCTCGCGATCGCGGGCCGGGTGCGCCCGTTCGGTGTGCCGGTGCTGCGGGTCGTCGAAGAACAGGTCGCGGCCGGCGCCCGGCTGATGCTCGTCACCGTCCACCGCCGCGAGTCGTGGGGAGAACCGTTGCGTTCGGTGCTGCACGCAGTGCGCGATGTGCTCGCCGCGCATCCCGATCTTGTCGCGGTCCTGCCGGCACATCCCAACCCGGTGGTGCGCGGTGAGGTGGAGGCTGTGCTCGGCGACGAGCCGCGCATGCACATCACCGCTCCACTCGACTATCCCGATCTGATTCGGACACTGGAGCTTTCAGCGCTTGTGCTGAGCGACTCCGGCGGGATCCAGGAGGAGGCGCCGAGCTTCGGCGTCCCCGTGCTGGTGCTGCGCAACACCACCGAGCGGCGGGAAGCCATCGACGCCGGATGTGCGGTGCTGGTCGGCACCGACCGTGCGACGATCCGCCGCGAGGCCGCACGGCGCCTGGCGCAACGCCGCGTCGATGTCCCACAACAGCGCAACCCGTTCGGCGACGGGCACGCGGGCAAGCGGGCCGCCGCCGCGGTGAGACAGCTGCTGACCCCGGTCAGAACGGGGGATCATCCGGTATCGGCGGCAGTGGTGGTGGTCGCCAGTCCGGCGGCAGCTCCTCGGGCTCGAACGGCTCGTTGATCCAGGTGGCGAAGGGGCTCTTGCTGGGCTCGTTCCCCTTGAAGAGAATCAGAAATCGGCGAGATTGATTGCGCCACTTGCGATGCTCGATCTCCCGCTTGCGGGCATAGTCCAGCCTGCGCTGGGCGGCGTTGACGGGACGCTGCACAGCAAGTTTCCTTCGCAGGTACTTCACCCGCGTTTTGCGCTCGCGCTGCCGACTGCGCTTCCGCGGCGTCGGCTCCCCGCATGCCGGGCGCATCTGCGGAAACAACTCTGCACCGATCGGCGTCGTGCGGTACTCACGACCCGTCGGCGAGGTCCATACGATCGTGCCGTCGGCGAGCTGCTCGTCACGCCAGCCGTTGGACCCGCTGACGAAGGTCTTCAGCCGATGGTGCTCACGGCAATACGCGGCCAACCCCCAGGGCACCGTCAACCCGCCGGACGCCGGATCCGCATGATTGAACGGCGTGGTGTGGTCGAGGTCGCAGATGCTCGCCTTGCGATCACATCCGGGGAACCGGCACGTCAGATCCCGCTGCCGCACCCATCGCGCCGTCGCCGCAGTGGGCTGGTACCTGTGCGCCTGAGCCTCGGTCACGGTCGGCTGCTCGCACGGCCGAATCGCGGCGTCCTGGGCGATCTCGCGGACCACATCTGCGCCGATGACCCCGTAACCCTCGAGATACCCCGGCTGCTCGCTCTCACCGCTGACGGTCGTGTCGGTGGCGATCACGTTGATGACCGCGAGCACCCCACGGCTCTGCTCGGTATCCTCCGTGCGCGTCGGGCATTCGTCGCTGCCGCAATCACACACCAGGTTGCGGCCCGCCATCACCGCGGCGAACGCGTCGGCGCGGCGCTGATCCATCGTGCGGGGGTCGTTGGGGCACAACAAATTAACCATCGCAGATATCCGCTGCTCGAAGGCGGCGGCCGCGGTGGCCGAGATTCGTCCCCGGAGTCGTGCGGTTCCGTCGGGCTGAGCCGTGGTGCTGACGTACCGGTCCCCGTCGGCGCGGGCACGGCGCTCCTTGGCGGCTTCCGGGTCGACCTTGTGCACCACGCTGTCCACGGTGGTGACGAGTCGCGTGCGCGACCATGTCTGCCAGCGGCCGATGCGCTCCGCCAACGCCTCGTCGACCTGACCGATCAGTCCGTCGTCGACGAGCTCAGTGCGGGTGACGATGCAGCGCACGCTCGGAAAGTCGATGCGGCCGTCCGCCAGCAGCGCGAAGATCTTCGGCAGCCGGGCGTCGAGCGCCTCGGCACACGCCACCAGCTTGCTGGCCTCCACGGGCGCCAGGTTCAGCGCGGCGCCCACCTCCGCGGTGGTCCGGGTGAAGCCGGTGACCATCGACCAACCGGGGTCGGGATCGATGCCCTCGGCCTCGCTGGTCCGGATCGCCAGCAGGTCGGCGACTGCCACCATCTGGCGTGCCATCAGTTTCGACTCCTCGCGGTGCGTCTCTTCGATGACGGCGAGGCTGACCCCGGGATCGGCGGGTTCGAACGTATGTTCGACCATGACCTCATCATGCCACGGCCGTCCGACATGTCCGGGCTACGTCAGTTCGACCAGCACAGGGGCGTGGTCGCTGGGCGACCCGATGCGGTCCTTGCCGCTCTTGCGTTCGTCGCGGACGATCTCGCCGTGCGCGACGCGCTGTGCGAATGCGGGTGAGCCGAGGATGAAGTCGATCCGCATGCCGCGGTTCTTCGGGAACCGCAGCTGCGTGTAATCCCAGTACGTGAACACCGCGGGGCCGGGGGTGAACGGCCGCACCACGTCGGTGAATCCGGCCTCGACGATCGCGTCGAACGCCGCGCGCTCCGGTGCGGTGACATGCGTGCTGTTCTGGTAGAAATCGACGCTCCACACGTCCTCGTCGGTGGGTGCGATGTTCCAGTCGCCAACGAGCGCGATCGGCGCGGACGGCTCGTCGGACACCCACTTGTGCGCGGTATCACGCAGCGCGGCAAGCCATTCCAACTTGTACGCATAGTGCGGGGAGCCGACGAAGCGGCCGTTGGGCACGTAGAGACTCCACACCCGCACGCCGTTGCAGGTGGCCCCCAGTGCGCGGGCCTCCGCGGCCGCCTCCACCTCGGGCTTGTCGCTCCACGTCGGCTGACCGTCGAAGCCGACCTCGACATTGTCGATGCCGACCCGCGACGCGATCGCCACCCCGTTCCACTGGTTGAACCCGCAGTGCGCCACCTCGTAGCCCGCCGCGAGGAACGGCATGACCGGGAACTGTTCGTCGGAGCACTTGGTCTCCTGCATCGCCAACACGTCGACGTCGGCGCGCTGCAGCCAGTCGGTGACACGTTCGACCCGGGCGCGGATCGAGTTGACGTTCCAGGTCGCGATGCGCATGGCCTACAGGCTACGAGCGTCGAGATAGCGGCTGCGGTGCTGCGGGACGAAACCCATCGACTCGTACAGGTGCAGCGCCACCGCGTTGTCGGCCAGCACCTGCACGTACCCGCGGGTCGCGCCGCTCTCGACGCCCCACGCCAGCAGTGCCGTACACAACCGCCGGGCGACGCCGCGGCCGCGGGCCGCCTCGTCCACCCGCACCGACGACAGGCCCACCCAGCGCCCACCGTCGGGCGCCGTGGTGACCGCAGCGCGCCCGACGCCGGCACCCGGGACCGTCGCGAACACGACCTCCCCGTCGACGACCGCGGTCAGCACCTCGACGGGCAACTCACGCTGCAGCAGACGCAGCCACTCGGCATCGGGTGAGCCGGCGAGCAGCACCCCGCTCGCCTCCGGCGGGCCGTCCAATTCGATTGCCATCACGACGGTTTCGAGGTGCGGCGGGCGTTCGGGTGGACGGAACAACCGGTCGGGCAGCGACAACCACGGGGTGAGCCCGCGCTCGGCGTAGAAGTCGATGATCGTCGGGATCGCCGAGGCGTCGGCGTCGAAACCCAGCGGCACCGCCGAGTTGCCGCGGTGGGTGTGTCCGTTGGCGGCCCGTAGCAGCCAGCCGTCGACCCACCGGCGCTCCAGGCCCGGCCACGCGAGCGCGGCGGCGTACTCGAGTTTGCGGATGTCGGCGGTGCGCACCGTTTTCGGGGGCAACGCCTTGAGCACGACGACATCGGCGGGATCGACGTCGACGATCTCGCCGTGTTTGGTGCGAACCTGCAGTTTCGGATAGTCGGCGAGCAGGTGGCCGATGACATCGGTCAGCGGCGGCTCGGAGCCGGCGGGCAACCGGTACCGGATGATCACCCGCGTCCCGGCCGGCGGCACCTGCATCAGTGACCGAACGGGTCGGGGTCCTTGCCGGGCATCCACGACAACCCCGGCACACCCCACCCGTGCGACTTCACCGCCTTCTTGGCGCTGCGCGCATGCCTGCCGACCAACCGGTCCAGGTACAGGAACCCGTCGAGGTGGCCGGTCTCGTGCTGCAGCATCCGCGCGAACAGGTCGGTGCCCTCGAGCGTGATCGGGGTGCCGTCGGCGTCCAGGCCCGTCACCTTCGCCCACGTCGCGCGGCCCGTCGGGAACGACTCGCCCGGCACCGACAGGCAACCTTCGTCGTCGTCATCGGGGACGGGCATGGTCTCGGGCACCTCGGAGGTCTCCAGCACCGGGTTGACCACCACGCCGCGCCGACGGGTCAGCCGGCCGCGCACCTCCGCGCAGTCGTAGACGAACACCCGCTTGGCCACCCCGATCTGGTTGGCGGCCAGGCCGACGCCGTTCGCCGCGTCCATCGTGTCGTAGAGATCGGTGATGAGGTCCGCGAGGTCGGGCGGCAGGGAACCGTCGTCCCCGACGGGCACCGGCTCGGTGGCGGTGTGCAGGACGGGATCTCCTACGATGCGGATCGGAACGACGGCCATGCGGAAAATCTTAAGTCGGCAATCTCCGCTGCCCGACTCGCGGGCATGTCGGACCGCTCATCAGCCCAACCCGTGGTTGAATGAGCGCCGAACCACAGCGATGTCATTCAAGTTGTCGGAAGGGTCCAAGAGCCAGATGGACGGCGCGATCGCGCGGACTGAGCAATCCGGGGACAACTCTGAACTCTCCGACGGACTGACCCGGCGCGAGCACGACATTCTCGCCTTCGAGCGACAGTGGTGGAAGTACGCCGGCTCCAAAGAAGACGCCATCAAAGAGCTGTTCTCGATGTCGGCCACCCGCTACTACCAGGTGCTCAACGCGCTCGTCGACCGGCCCGAGGCACTCGCGGCCGATCCGATGCTGGTCAAGCGGTTGCGTCGGCTCCGGGCCAGCAGGCAGAAGGCGCGGGCGGCGCGCCGCCTCGGCTTCGACGTCACCTGAGGTTCTCCGCCAGGCCTGCGGGCCCGGTCGATAAGGTGGGCGCAATGAACCAGCGAGACTCGTCCGGTCTGCCCCTGCGCGCCATGGTCATGGTGCTGCTGTTTCTGGGCGTGGTGTTCCTGTTGGTGGGTTTCCAGGCGATGGGCTCCGACGACGACGATGCCGACGCGCAGTCACCGATCGCCACCTCCACGGTCACCAGCACCCCGACCAGTGCCCCGGCGGAGGCCGAACCGGAGCGGGCCGAGGTGCGGGTGTTCAACATCTCGACCGTGCAGGGCGCGGCCGAAGGCGCCGCCAACCGGCTGCGCGACGCCGGCTGGAACGTCACCGACACCGGCAACCTCGAACTGCCGGACGTGACCGCGACGACGGTGTACTTCTCCGATGCCCCCGGCGAGCGTGAGGCCGCCGAGGAGGTGGGCAGACTGCTCGAAGCACCGGTCGAACCGCGGGTGCCCGCACTCGCCGAGCAACCGCCGGGCGTGGTCGTGGTGGTCACCGGTTAGGCTCTTGCACATGTTCAAGACCGTCGCCGCCGCTGCCTTGTTCAGCATTCCCGCTCTCGCGCTCAGCGGATGCTCCGCGCCCGAGATCCCGAGCAACACTCCCGGCACGACCCCGTCGATCTGGACCGGCTCGCCGTCACCGTCGGCGCCGCCCGCCGAAGGCGGCGGCGGTCACGGTGGTGGGCAGGCTGCCGGGGAGGGTGAAGCCGCCGAACAGGGCGAGACCCTCACCGCCGAACTGAAACTCGCCGACGGCACCCCGGTCGCCACCGCGAACATCGCGTTCACCGGCGACTTTGCGACGGTCACGGTGGAGACCACCACCCCGGGCGAGCTGACCCCGGGCTTCCACGGCATGCACATCCACCAGGTCGGCAAGTGTGAGGCGAACTCGGTCGCCCCGACCGGCGGCGCGCCGGGCAACTTCAACTCCGCCGGTGGGCATTTCCAGGTGCCCGGCCACAGCGGCCACCCCGCCAGCGGCGACCTGTCGTCGCTGCAGGTCCGCGAGGACGGGTCGGCGAAGCTGGTGACGACCACCGACGCGTTCACCGCCGAGGAGCTCACCTCGGGTGCGGGGACGGCCATCATCATCCACGAGAAGGCCGACAACTTCGCCAACATTCCGCCGGAGCGCTACCAGCAGGTCAACGGCGATCCGCCGCCTGATGCGGCCACTCTGGCGACCGGTGATGCCGGCGCACGGGTGGCTTGCGGTGTCATCTCTGCCGGCTAGCAGCCGCATCGATTTCGCGGGCTCACCGAAGCCCACGGTCGGCGTCGAATGGGAGTTCGCGCTCGTCGACGCGCAGACCCGTGATCTGAGCAACGAGGCGACCGCCGTCATCGAGGAACTCGGTGACACCCCGCACGTGCACAAGGAGCTGCTGCGGAACACCGTCGAAATCGTCACGGGCATCTGCGATTCGGTGCCCGAGGCGATGGACGACCTGCGCTCAACGCTGCACAGCGCGCGCCGGATCGTCCGCGACCGCGACATGGAGTTGTTCTGCGCGGGCACCCATCCGTTCGCCCAGTGGTCGCCGGGCAGCCTGACCGACGCACCGCGCTACGCCGAACTGATCAAGCGCACCCAGTGGTGGGGCAGGCAGATGCTGATCTGGGGTGTACACGTGCACGTCGGGGTGCGCTCGGCGCACAAGGTGATGGCGATCAACACCTCACTGCTCAACCACTATCCGCACCTGCTGGCGCTGTCGGCGTCGTCGCCGTTCTGGGACGGCGAGGACACCGGGTACGCGTCGAACCGAGCGATGATGTTCCAGCAGTTGCCGACGGCCGGGTTGCCGTTCCACTTCCAGACGTGGGCCGAATGGGAGCACTTCGTCCACGACCAGAAGAAGACCGGCATCATCGACCACATGAACGAAATCCGTTGGGACATCCGGCCTTCGCCGCACATCGGCACCGTCGAGATCCGGATCTTCGACGGGGTGTCGAACCTGCGCGAGCTGAGCGCGTTGGTCGCGTTGACCCACTGCCTGGTCGTCGACCTCGATCGCCGGCTCGACGCGGGGGAGCCGCTGCCGACCATGCCGCCGTGGCATGTGCAGGAAAACAAGTGGCGCGCAGCACGTTACGGTCTGGACGCGATCATCATCCAGGACGCCGACAGCAACGAGCGGCTGGTGACCGACGACCTCGAGGACCTGCTGAACCGGCTCGAACCGGTGGCGGCGTCGCTGCACTGCGCCGATGAACTCGCGCGCGTCGAGGACATCTACCGCACCGGCGGGTCCTATCAACGGCAGCGCCGTGTCGCCGAGGAACACGACGGCGACCTGCACGCCGTGGTCGACGCGCTGATCGGCGAACTGGACATCTGACATGCCGGCGATGCCGATGTTCCCGCTGCAGGTCGCGATGCTGCCCGGCGAGGAACTGCCGCTACGCATCTTCGAGCCCCGCTACACCGCGCTGGTCCGCGACTGCCTGGCCCAGTCCGACCCGGCGTTCGGGGTGGTGCTGATCGCCGCCGGCCGCGAAGTCGGTGGCGGGGACACCCGCAGCGACGTGGGCGCGCTGGCGCACATCACCGATGTCGGCGACCACGGCGACGGTCGCTACCGCCTGAAATGCGTGATGGGCGAACGTATCCGGGTGCTGGAATGGCAGCCCGACGACCCGTATCCGCGGGCGGCGATCGAGCCGTGGCCGGATCAGCCCGGCGGCCCCGTCGACACCGACGCGATCCGCGCCGTGGAGGACCGGATGGTCGCGCTGTTCGAGCGGATCGCCGCGGCGCGCGGCGCCCAGGTCGACGCCCGGGAGGTGGTGGCGGGCGCCGACGCATCCGGGGATGTCGGGAAGTGGTTGTACGCGTTGGCATCCCGGCTGCCGATGGGGCAGGCCGACCGGTACGCGGTGCTGGCCGCGCCGAGCCCCGCCGACCGGCTTGCGGCTCTTGCCGACGCGGTGGAGACCGTCACCGCGATGGTCGAATTCCAGCTGTCCGGCGAGTAGGTCAGCAGCTGCGCTGGCCCTCGACGAAAACCGTTCGCGGCGTGGCGTCGTCGACTTCGCCGGCCGCGCAACGGCCGTAGCGGCCCATGAGATCGGCGGCCTCGACGGCCGCCACGTCCCAGCCGTGCTCGGCCAGCCAGTCGGCCACCTCGGTGCGGTCCTCGATGAACCACATGTCCGCCACGTCGAACGCACTGTCGTCGGCGTCGCCGTCCTGCTGGGACGCGCGCAGCTTCTCGCGCCTGCTGGCCAGGTACTCCGGATCGAAGAAGTCGGCGCCGAACGCCTCGACCGCGATCCGGCTGCCCCGCGCGCTGAGGTCGGAGATCCGCTCGAACAGCAGATCCTGTCCGGCGGCAGGCAGATACGGCAACAGCCCCTCGGCGGCCCACGCGGTCGGCTCGGTCGGGTCGAAGCCGGCGTCGCGCAGCGCCCGCGGCCAGTCGTCGCGCAGATCGATCGGCACCGGCATGTACGTCGTCGCCGGCGAGACGTCGTTCTTGCGCAGTGTCTCGGCCTTGAACCCCAGCACCCTGGGCTGGTCGATCTCGTAGACGACGGTGCCGTCGACCCACGGCAGCCGCCACGCCCGCGCATCCAGCCCGGCAGCCAGGATCACCACCTGGTCGATGCCGTTGGCACCCGCAGCGACGAAGAACTCGTCGAACCACTTGGTGCGCGACGCCGCGTACCCGCCGATCGCCCGGATCCGGTCCAGCATGTGCGCCGGGGGCAGCCGCCAGCCGCGCTCGAGGGCGGCGTCGATGAACAGTTGGGCGAACGGATCGATGAACAACGGACACTCGGTGTCCTTCTCCTGCGCCCGCGACCACGCCACGCCCAGCGCCGTCGCGCCGACGCTCTCGGTGATGTCCCAGGTGTCGCCGTCAGTCCTGGTCATTGGCACCGCTTTCCGTCCGCTCGGCGAACTCGTTCGCCTCGTCCGCCGTCAACAGATCGTCTCGGACGTTCTGTTCCCGGTATGCGAGCTGGCCAACCCGGTTGGCGACGACCGGGGCGGTGATCACGGTGAAGAGCCCCGCGAGCAGCAGCATCCCGACGTCGGCGTTGCCCCGCAGCCGGATCGCCGCGCCCGCGAGCACCAGCAGCAGTCCGAGCACCTGAGGTTTGGAGGCGGCGTGCATCCGGGTCAACGTGTCGGGGAAGCGGACCACCCCGATCGCGGCGGTCAACGCCAGCGTGGAACCGCCGAGCACCAGCACGGCGGTGACGATGTCGTAGACGTTCACCGCGGCCCCCGCCCGTCCTTGATGTCGGGCACGCGGAAGCGCGCGACGCTCACCGACCCGACGAAGCTGATCAACGCCAGCGCGGTCAACCCGTAGGTCACGGTGCTGTCCAGGCTGTATGCCGCCCAGATGCCGACCCCGCACATGGCCACCGCGATCAGGGTGTCGACGGCGACCAACCGGTCCAGGGTGCTCGGCCCGGCCAGCAAGCGGAACATCGTGATCGCGGCGGCCGCGGTGATCATGACCGCGGCGATCACCCAGACGACCGTCATGCGTCGCGTCCGTTCGTCGTGGGCCGCCAGTCCTCTTCGCGTTCGAACGCCCGCACCAGCAGTCGCTCCACCTCGGCGATCTGGGCGTAGAACCGGCTCACCGCGCGGTCGGAGCCGACATCGATCACGTGCATGTAGAGCATGCGACGGGACTGGTCGATCTCCAGCACGATCGAACCGGGGATCAGGTTGAAGATGTTGACCGCCAGCGCCAGCACCAGATCGGACTTCACCGACAGGTGCGCACGCAGCACCGCCGACAGCGGCGGACTGGGTTTGACGGCGAGCAGCGCCACCTGCACCGAGGACAGCACCAGCCGGTAGGCGACGGTGAGCAGGAGCCACAGCAGCGATAGCGGGTGCACCTTGCCCTCGACGGGCACCGCGGGCAGCGGCAGCAGCAGCGTGATCAGCAGCGCGACCGCCAATCCCGACAGCACGTTGGCCGCAGACAGGTTGCCCCACAACAGCACCCAGACCAGCACCAGCCAGCACAGCACCCAGGCGCGCAACACGATACTTCTCATCGGGTTCCCACCACCGCCGTGATGTACTGCCCGCGGTCCAGCACCTCACCGGACGCCCGCTCGCTGTAGGCGAAGATCGGTCCCGCGAAGATCGTCAGCGCCAGGCCGACGGCGATCAGCGCGCCGGTCGGCGCGACCATGCCGGCGGGCATCCGGCCCACGTGGTCGCGGTCGACGAACTCGATGTCCTCGGGTTCGTCGAGCAGCGCCGACGGCGACGCGGCCGACAGGTGCCCTTCCGGCGCGTCCTCGCGGGACCGCCAGAACGCCTTGGTCCACACGCGGGCGACCACGTACAGCGTCAGCAGGCTGGTCACCACACCGCCGCCGACCAGCGTCCAGGCCAGCACCGAGCCGTCCTGCGCGCCGGCCTCCAGCAGCGCCACCTTGCCGATGAACCCGGAGAACGGCGGAATCCCACCGAGATTGAGGGCGGGCACGACGAACACGAACGCGAGCAGCGGGCTCGCGGCGGCCAGCCCGCCGAGCCGCTGCATGGTCGACGCCCCGGCCTGGCGTTCGATCAACCCCACCACGAGGAACAGCGTGGTCTGCACCAGGATGTGGTGCGCGACGTAGTAGATCGCCCCCGACATACCGAGCTGGCTGGACAACGCGATCCCGAACACCATGTAGCCGATGTGGCTCACCAGCGTGAACGACAGCAGCCGCTTGATGTCGCTCTGCGCGATCGCACCGAGGATGCCGATCAGCATGGTGAGCAGGGCCGCGACCAGCAGCACCGGATCCAGCCCGCCGGACGGGAACAGCAGCGAGTGCGCGCGGATGATCGCGTACACACCGACCTTGGTGAGCAGGCCGGCGAACACAGCGGTGACCGGTGCCGGTGCGGTGGGATAGGAGTCCGGCAACCAGGCCGACAGCGGGAACACCGCGGCCTTGATGCCGAACGCGACCAGCAGCACGGCGAACATCGCCGATCGGGTCCCGCTGGACACGTCGTCGAGGCGCACCGCGATCTCGGCGAGGTTGAGGGTTCCGGTGGCGGCGTAGACCAGGGCGATGCCGAACAGGAACACCAGCGACGACACCATCGACACCATCACGTACGAGATGCCCGCGCGGACACGGTCTTTGCTCGCACCGATGGTCAGCAGCACATAGCTCGACGACAGCAGCACCTCGAACCCGACGAACAGGTTGAACAGGTCGCCGGCGAGGAACGCCATGCACACACCCGCCGACAACACCAGGTAGGTCGGCATGAAGATCGACACGGGTTGGCGTTCGTCGCCGTCGCGGATGCCCTGGCCGATGGCGTAGAAGACCACCGCCAGCAGCACGATCGAGGACACCACGAGCATCAGCGCCGACAGCCGGTCCACCACCAAGGTGATGCCGAGCGGACCCATGCCCGGGATGGACTGGCCCCAGCCGCCGACGTTGAGGACGAGCGTGCCGTCCCGGTCGGCGAGGTAGAGCAGCGCGCAGCACACCGCGACGACGATCGACAGCGCGGCCAGCGTGATGCTGCGCTGCAGTCGCGGGCGACGGCCGGCGATCAGCGTCGCCGCCGCGCTGATGGTGGGGACCAGCACCGGCAGCGGGATCAGGGCCGCGGTGATACTCATTTGGACCCCTCGTAACCGGGCAGCGCGTCCAGCTCGTCGGGGCCGTCGGTGTCTCGCGCCGGGTCGGGATGCGCGACGTCCTCCTCGACTGCGGCGCTGTCCTTGGCCGCCAGCTCGGAGACCTTGGCGTCCTCGGGGTCGTCACTGACTTCTTCTTCGGTGGTCAACCGGTAGGACCGGTAGTTCATCGCAAGGATGAACGCCGCGACTCCCATCGTGATGACGATCGCGGTCAGGATCATCGCCTGCGCCAACGGATCCGCGATGATGCTGCTGTTGTTGCTGCTGCGCCCCCGGATCGGCGGGCTGCCGGACCGGCCGCCGACCACCAGGATCAGCAGGTTGATCGCGTTGCTGATCAGCAACAGGCCCAACAGCATTCGGGTCAGGTTGCGTTCGAGCAGCAGGTACACCCCGGCCGCGGTGAGACCGCCGAGCAGGACGAGGGGGACGAACGAGGTGGTCATCGGGTCACCACCGCCGTCTCCCGTTGTTCGCCGAGTTCGACGTCGATCCGCGCGCCGAGGCTGCGCAGCACGTCGAGCACCAGGCCGACGACGATCAGGTAGACGCCCAGGTCGAAGAACAGTGCGGTGACGAACTTGACGTGGCCGAGCACCGGCACGTCGACCTCGATCAGCGCCGACGACAACGCGGGCGCACCCACCAGGATCGAGGCCAACGCCGTGCCCGCCGACAGTGTGAGCCCGGCGCCGAGGATCTTGCCGGCGTCCAGCGGCAGGGTCTCGCCCAGCTCGTAGCGGCCGCCGGCCAGATAGCGCAGCACCAGCGCCAGGCCCGCGGTCAGGCCGCCGGCGAAACCGCCGCCGGGGGTGTTGTGGCCGGCGAAGAAGAAGTATGCCGACAGCACCATGATCAGCGGGAAGATGATCCGGGTCGCGACCTCCAGGATCAGTGAGCGGTGCCGCGGGTCGCGCAGCTCGCTGCCGCGCAGCCAGGTGACGTCGCCGACCGCGGGGCTGGTGTTCAACACCGCCGGGAGCCGGCCGATGTCGGGCTGGCCCGCATCGGACACCCGCGGGGGTGCACCGAACCGCCTGTGCCGGAACACCATTGACGCCACGCCCGTCGCCGCGACCAGCAGCACCATGGTCTCGCCCATGGTGTCCCAGGCGCGGATGTCGACGAGGAGCACGTTGACCGCGTTGGCGCCGTGGCCGCGTTCGTAGGCCGCGTCCGGGATCAGCGCGGCGATCGGGATGCCGGTGCGCGCGGCCATGGCGTACGCCGCGAGCATCGTCACCACGGCGCCGACGGACAGCGCCAGCACCGCGCGCGGCCAGCGGTGCCGTTTGATGTGTCCGCGGTCGGCCTCGGCGGGCAGCGTGCGCAGCACCAGCACGAAGATCACCAGGGTGAGCGTCTCGACGAGGAACTGCGTCAGCGCCAGATCCGGCGCACCGTGCAGCGCGAAGATCGCGCCGCAGCCGTAGCCGGTCACCCCGACCAGCAGCACGGCGGCCAGGCGGTTGCGCATCACCAGGGCGCCCACCGCCGCGGACAGGATGATGAGCCCGACGACCACCTGCAGTGGTGACCCCCACAGCGCGAAGTTCGGCCGGTCGCGTGCGCCCAGTGCGAGCGCGACCGTCGGTACCAGCACCAGCGTCGACAGGATCACCGACTGCGTCGCCGGGATCGAACCGCGCTGCGTGACGGCGGTGAGCTCCACCGACCAGCGATCGAGCCAGCGCACGACGGCCTCGTAGACGTGGTCGGCGTTGCCGAGCGGTTCGCGCATCGTGCGCATCGTGCGCAGCCGCTGCCTGCCGGCGAACGCGGCGATACCGGTCGCCACCACCAGCACCGACAGCAGCAGCGGCAGGTTCACCCCGTGCCAGAGGGCCAGGTAGTAGCCGTCGTCGCCGCCGGGCACGGTGTCGGCGTAGCGGTCGAGCACGTCGCCGATGCCCACCGGCCAGATGCCGAACGCCAGACCGGCCGCGGACAGGATCGCGGGCGCGATCATGAACGGGATCTCCAGGCGGTGCATCTCGGCGACCCGGGTGCTCGGCTCGGTTCGGCCCTTGCGGCCGAACGCGCCGAACAGGAACCGCAAACTGTAGATCGTCGTGAACACCGAGCCGAGCACGATCCCGGCGAGCACGAACGGCGCCGCGGTGCCCAGATACGGGCTGTGCAGGACCGTCTCGAGGTCGGCCTCCTTGGCGACGAAACCGAAGAACGGCGGCAGCGCGGCCATGCTCGCGGTCGCGCCGATCGCGATCACCAGCAGGGGGCGGGCCCGGTCGCCGAGCCAGGCCAGTCGGCGGATGTCGCGGGTGCCGGTGATGTGGTCGATGATCCCGACGACCATGAACAGCGCCGCCTTGAACATGGCGTGCGCGACCAGCATGGCCAGCCCGGCGAGCATCATGTCGCTGCCGCCGGTGCCGACCATCACGGTGATCAGCCCGAGCTGGCTGACGGTGCCGAACGCCAGGATCAGCTTGAGGTCGTATTCGCGGACCGCGCGCCAGCCCGCCAGCAGCATGGTCAGCAGGCCGAGCGAGACGACCATCGGCCGCCACGGCGCCACGTCGGCGAAGCCGGGCGTCATCCGGGCGATCAGGTACACGCCGGCCTTCACCATCGCCGCGGCGTGCAGATAGGCGCTGACCGGTGTCGGCGCGGCCATCGCACCTGGAAGCCAGAAGTGCAGCGGCACGATTGCCGATTTGGACAGCGCCCCGATCAGCACCAGCACCACGGCCACCGACACCGCGACGCCACTCGGCGGCGACGCGACCAGCTCCGAGAGCAGGTAGGTGTCGGCGGTCTCGCCGAGGATGATGATGCCCACCAGCATCGCCAGCCCGCCGAACGTCGTGACCAGCAGCGCCTGCGTGGCCGCGCGCCGGCTGGTGATGCGTTCGGCGTAATGGCCGACGAGCAGGAACGACAGCACCGTGGTGATCTCCCAGAACACGTAGAGAAGCAACGTGTTGTCACTGGTCACCAGGCCGAACATGGCGCCGGAGAACGCGACCAGCTCGGCGGCGAAGCTGGGCAGCCGGTTCTCCTTGCGGCCGTCGTGGTGGTGGAAGTAGTCGGCGCAGTAGAACAGCACCAGCGCGCCGATCGCCAGCACCAGCACGCTCATGATCGCGGCGAGCGAATCGAAGCGCAGGTTGATGTCCATCGACAGTTCGGGCACCCACGCGATGTCGACCCGCGTCGAGCGGCCCGCCCCGGGCCAGTTCAGCACGACCCAGATCAGCGAGCCCAGCGGCACCAGCGCCAGCGGATAGAACGCCATCCGTCCCCACCTGTAGACAAGCAGGGGCGCCAGCGCGGTGGCGACCGCGTGAGCAACCAGGATGGCGAGCAGGGCACTCCGATCGGTTGGGCTGACGGCGCGCGGCCGCCAACCGGGGAACAGATGGTCGGGGTGTCAGCCGAGTTTTGGCTTCGGTGAGGCCATTCTACGTGGGGCGATCGGCGCTACTGTCCGGCGTCGTTGAGGAGAGCCGGCTCACCACCAGCCCGTGGCGTCGGAGAGTTGGCGGCCCAGTTCGTCGGCGAGCGTGCGCACGTAGGTCGCCGAGAGGTGGTGCGCGTCGTGGTAGACCAGCACGTTGCCCTCGACGGCGCGGCACACGTCGGGGCGGCACACCGCGTCGCTGACGTCGAGCACCGACATCAGCGGATAGCGGTCGGCGTGCTCGAGCGTCGGGTTGCGATCGGCCAGCGCCTCGCTGCGGGGCAGGCCGCAGCTCTCCGGGTCCCCGCCCTCGGACAGGCAGTCGACGGGGGAGAACAGGATCCCGTCGCGGAACATCCACGGGGTGTCCCGCAGGCCGAGGATCGCGAGCTCGTTGGCGCTCAGTTCGTCCCAGATCCCGACGTAGCTGTCGGGCACCCGATCACCCGGCCCGTTCGGGTGTGGCCGCGTGGTGGTGGTGAAGACGTAGTCGGGACGGTCGGCTTTCAGCGCGTCCATCGCCGCGCGCACCCACACCTTGCACAACGGGTACGGGTCCTCGGAACCGGCGATGCGCGGATCGTCGTCGGTGCTCAGCGGACAACCCATCTTCAGGTACGTCACCACGCGGAAGCCGTGGGTGCGGCCGAGCAGGTCCAGCGCGGTGATCCAGTGTTCGGAGTGCGAACCGCCGGCCAGCGCGATGGTCCGCGATGCGGTGGTGTCGCCGTAGACGCAGCGGAGCACCTCGACGCTGGCGAAGTCGGTGATGCACTGGTCCAGCGTGGTGGCAGGCAGGTCGTCGCCGGCTTCGAGCACCGTCGGCCGCATCGGCAGCTTGGCCACCCGGGTGTTCTCCAGCAGCGCCTGCGCGCCTGGGTAGTCCCGGGTCGACAGGGTTTGCAGCTCCACTCCGTTGGCGCGCACCGCCTCGACGTGACCGCGCCAGGCCAGCGAGGACACCACGAGCGCGACGGCCAGCACGGTGACCAGCCCGCCGAGCGCGAGGACGCCGTATCCGGGCGGGGTCGGAAGCCGGTGTGCGGCACGCGTTTTGGATGAGGCGCCCACGCGCAGCGGATCCTCGACCAGACGCGCCGTCAGGTAGGCCAGCGCCAGTGACAGCGCGATGATGACGACGCCGTCGCGCAGACCGACCCGATCCTGATCGGTGTGCGCCAGCCAGAAGATCAGCAGCGGCCAGTGCCACAGATACAGCGAATAGGCGATCGTCCCCAGGGTGACCAGCGGTGCCGCGGCCAACAGGCGGTTCGGCGCGGGCATGCGGTCGGTCTGCCCGGCGCCGCTGAAGATCAGCAGGACGGTCGCGGCGACCGGCACCAGCGCCCACGGGCCGGGGAACTCGTCGGCGCCGTCGAGCAGTACGCCGCAGGCCAGGATCGCCACCAGTCCGGTGATCGCCGCCGTGGCGCGCAGCCACCCGGGCCACCGCACCGCCGAGATCGCCGCGGCCGCGAGCATGCCCGCGAGCAGTTCCCACGCCCGCGCGAACGTGTCGTAGTAGGCGTGCGACTGGTCGAGTTGGTGCGCGACGTTTGCGTACCAGAACGACAGGACGGTGGCCAGGGCGAGCGTGCCGATCAGCACCGTGCGGCGGTGCCGGGTTGCGCCGACGACGCGGACCACCAGGGCGAGCACCGCCGCGACGGTCAGCACCCCGACGAAGAACTGGCCCTGCACCGACATCGACCAGATGTGCTGCAGCGGGCTGACGGCCTCGCCTGCGCGCAGATAGTCGTTGGCGGTGTCGGCCAGGTACCAGTTCTGCCAGTAGAACAGGCTCGCCAAGCCCTGGTCGGCGAACTCCTCCCAGCGGGTCTGCGGTTGCACCAGCACGGTCAGCACCGCGGAGGCGGCGAGGACGATCACGAGTGCGGGCACCAGGCGGCGCACGATGCGGACGATCGCGCGCGGCCACGACTCGTCGGGTTGATCGCCTGCCGCCTGCCGCAGCAGGCGCCCGCCGAGGAAGAAGCCCGACAGCACCAGGAACACGTCGACGCCGCCGGAGACCCGGCCGAACCACACGTGGTAGACGACCACCAGGGCGATCGCGAGACCGCGCAGGCCGTCCAGATCGCCGCGGATCTGCGCGACGCGGGTCACCGGGCGGACAGGCGCGACGGACACGGGACTGCTCATCGCGATCGAAATCCTGCCGCTCGTAACCGTCAGAAATAGCGGAGCCAAACGTACACCCAGGCCAACAGGGTGCTGAGCAGGGTGACCACGATGCCGTAGCGGGTGAACTGCCAGAAGCTGATCCGCTGCCCGGCGCGCTGGGCGATGCCGATGGCCACCACGTTCGCGCTCGCCGCGATCGCGGTGCCGTTGCCCGAGAAGCAGGCGCCCAGCGCGAACGCCCACCACAGCGCCCGGCCGGTGTCCACGTTGGGCGCCTGGGCGGCCATGTCCTCGACCACCGGCGCCATCGTCGCGGTGTAGGGGATGTTGTCGACGAACGCGCCGAGCACCGCCGAGCCGAACAGCAACCCGGTTGCGGCGAGGAAGAAGTTGTCGCCGAACACGTTGACCGCCGCGTCGCCGAGCCAGCCGATCACGCCGGTGTGCACGAGGCCCGCGACCATGACGAACAGCCCCATGAAGAACACCAGCGTCGGCCATTCGACCTCGGGCAACACCTCGGCGACGTCGACTTGGGTGACCAACAGCATCGTGCCCGCGCCCAGCAGCGCGACGATCGACGGCGCGACGTGCAGCACCGAGTGCAGGCCGAACCCGATGATGACGAGCGCGAGCACGGCCATCGAGCGCACCAGCAGGCGGGTGTCCTTGATCGCGCGACGCTCCTGCAGCGCCATCACCTTGTCGACGCGCATCTCGCTGGCGCGCAGATCTTTTCGGAACAGCACCCGGGTGAACACCACGAACAGCGCGAAGATGACGATCACCACCGGCGCCATGTGGACCAGGAAGTCGTTGAACGTCAACCCCGCCCGGCTACCGATGATGATGTTGGGCGGGTCACCAATCAGGGTGGCGGCGCCGCCGATGTTGGAGGCCAGCACCTCGGCGATGAGGAACGGCTGCGCGGCGATCTCCAGGCGGTCGCAGATGACCAGTGTCACCGGCGCCACGAGCATGATGATCGTGACGTTGTCCAGCACCGGCGAGGCGACGGCGGTGATCACCATGAGCATGACCATGAGCCGAAAAGGGTTGCCGCGGGCGCGTTTTGCGGCCCAGATCGCCAGGAAGTCGAAGATGCCGGTCTGTTTCACGACGCCGACGATGACCATCATGCCGAGCAACAGGAAGATGACGTTCCAGTCGATGCCCTCGTGCTCGGAGTAGAACACCTTCTCGCCGGGGGCGAGCCCCAGCAGCGTCATCAGCCCTGCGGCGACCAGGACGGTGGTGACCTTGTTCGCGCGCTCGGTCGCCAGGAACCAGAAGGCGACAACGAAAATCGCCAGCGCCAGAAGTGGAGCCAGCACGGAACCGGAGGGTCAGTCGTTGGGGCCGGCCACGGCCAGGCTGGTCAGCAGCCGCTCCAGGGTCACCGCGCCGACGAGTTTGCCGCCGTCGCCGACGACGGCGATCAGCGGGCTGCGCTTGGTGGCCATCACGGTGGCGATCTCGAGCAGCGTGGCGTCAGGGGCCACCGTCACGGGCTTGGCCACCGGGGTGGGCAGGCAGTCGCCGACGGTCAGCCGGCCGGGGCCATGCCAGAACAGGTCGGCGTGGATCTCGTCGACGGTGCGGACCAGCGCGGGGTCGTCGCGGTAGGACTCCGGGATGGTCAGCCGCAGCACCTGGGTGCCCGGTAGCACCGCGACCGGGCGGCCGTCGTCGTCGACCACGACGAGGCCGGGCAACCGGTTGACCACCATCAACTGCACCGCCTTGGACACCGGATCGGTCATCCGGACCGTGGGCGGGTTCACGGCGATTTCGTGTGCTTGCATGACTGTGCCTTCTCGGGCGGTCCCGGCGGTGTCGGCGGTGAGTGTCATAGTGCTCGCTCTCCGATCGTTGCGTCGAGCCTTCGACCCCGTGTCGGCGCGCGGTCTCGGGCGCTGAGGAGCATCTCGGCCAGCCGGGCGGCCTCGTCGGGGTTGAGGACCACTTCCCAGGCCGGAGCGTCGAAGCCGCAGCTGTCCTCGGTGTAGAGGCGGCAGGTGCCGTCGTCGTCGACGGTCACGCTCACCCGTTCGCCGTCCTGTGTGGTGACGGCGGTGCCCGCTGCGGGTCGAGAGATGCGCATGGTGAGGTCAGTTTCTGCGCCCGGCCGCGCCGGCACCATCGGGTGTGACCCCCATAGGCCGGGGGAGGTGCCGTGTATGGACAAATCCCGATGTCACGGTTCACGCTGGGGACATGAAACGGGCGCGCACGCCGGCGACCGCGCTGTTTCGGCGGGTGTTCCTGATCAACGGCCTGATCTTCACGTTGGGCACGCTGGTCCTGGCGCTCTCGCCCGCGTCCGTGTCGTCGCGGATCAAGGTGACCGAGATCCCGGTGCTGCTGATCGGGCTCGCGGTGATCCTGACCGCCAACGCGCTGCTGCTGCGATCGAGTCTTGCCCCGCTGGATCGGCTCGCCGCGTCGATGCGGCGAGTCGATCCGCCCCGGCGCAGCGACCGGGTGGACGACCGCGGCACCGGCGACCTGCAGCACCTGATCTCGTCGTTCAACGCGATGCTGGACCGGCTCGAGACCGAGCGGACCACCGCGAGCGCGTCGGCGCTGGCCGCCCAGGAGAACGAACGCCAGCGCATCGCCCGCGAACTGCACGACGAGATCGGCCAGACGCTGACCGTGGCGCTGCTGATCCTCAAACGGGCGGTGGACCGGGCGCCTGCCGAGATCCGCGGTGAACTGGCCAACACCCAGGACGCGGTGCGCGCCAGCCTCGACGAGGTGCGCAGCATCGCGCGCCGGTTGCGGCCGGAGGCGCTCGAGGACCTGGGCCTGCACAGCGCCCTGAACGCGCTGTGCACCGAGTTCACCAACGCCACGGGCCTGCCCGTCGTCAAACACATTGTGCTGCAGACGGATCGGTTGCAACCGGACGTCGAACTCGTGTGCTACCGGGTGGCCCAGGAGAGCCTGACGAACATCGCGCGTCACGCGGGCGCCACCAAGGCGTGGCTCGATCTGCACGTCACCGACGCCTGGCTGACGATGCGGATCGCCGACGACGGGGTCGGTGGCGTGGTCGAGGAAGGCGCGGGGATCAACGGGATGCGGGAACGCGCGCTGCTGGTGGGGGCCGACCTGACGATCGTCTCGCCGGCCGGTGAGGGGACCGAGGTGCGGCTGGCGATCCCCGCCGGACGGTGCCGGTGACCGCCGGGCAGGCGGCGCGGATCCTGCTCGCCGACGATCACGCGCTGGTGCGCAGCGGGCTGCGGATGATCCTGGACGCCGAACCCGACCTGCAGGTGGTGGCCGAGGCGGCCGACGGGCACGAGGCGCTGGCCGCGTTGGCGACGACGCCGGTGGACCTGGCGATCCTCGACATCGCGATGCCGCGGATGACGGGCCTGCAGGCGGCCAGGGAGATGAACCGGCTCCACCCGCACGTGCGGATCCTGATCCTGTCGATGTACGACAACGAGCAGTACTTCTTCGAGGCGCTCAAGGCGGGCGCGTCGGGGTACGTGCTCAAGTCGGTCGCCGACCGCGACCTGCTCGAGGCGTGCCGGGCCACGCTGCGCGGCGAGCCGTTCCTGTACGCGGGGGCGGTGACGGCGCTGATCCGCGACTACCTGCACCGGGCGCGGCAGGGCGACGGGCTGCCCGAGACGATCCTCACCCCGCGCGAGGAGGAGGTGCTCAAGCTGGTCGCCGAGGGCTACTCGTCGCGCGAGATCGCCAACACGTTGGGCATCAGCGCCAAGACCGTCGACCGGCACCGCACCAACCTGCTGGCCAAGCTCGGTCTGCAGGACCGGGTTGCGTTGACGCGCTACGCGATTCGGGCCGGGCTCATCGAGCCGTGAGCCAGCGCCGGAATGGCATGGCTGACAACGCCGATACCCCAGCCCATGATCGGCCAGACGGGCCAGAAGTACCACAAACCGGCGGTCAGTCCGACCACCAGCCAGATGCCGAGCATCAGCAGTGAGCCCGCGAGGTAGCCCGCGACGTGGAAGCGCACGCTGCGGCGGACGGCGCGGTGCACGGCCTCGCGGCGTGCGGGGTCGTCGCGGCGCAACCGGTCGACGGGCAGGTCGGCGGTGAGCCCGCGCAGTTCGGCGCGGGTGCCCGCGCTGAATGCGGTCTGCAGCCGCGTCTCGTACTCGGGCATCTCGAGGTAGCCCTGGGCGAGGGCCAGGCCCAGCAGGTGTGCGGTGCGTCCGCGGTCGGCGTCGCCGGCGCGCGACGGAGGGGCGATGGGTGCGCTGGTCATGCGGCCTCCTCGATCTTGACACTGACAAGTTATTCACCGACTATGCCGCGCCAACTAGCCACTGTCAAGATGCGCTCCCCGGTCCGCCACGAACGTGGCGAGGGAGGGGGTTAGCGCGCGGCGGAGAAGGCCCGCAGCGACTCCACCTGCGCGGCGTCCAGCGACGGCCGCACGTTCTCGCGGGCGGTCGCGAGGTCGGCAGCAGTCACGTCGGCGGCGTCGATCGAGCGCCGCATCGCGGTCAGCGCGGCCTCCCGCAGCAGCGCCACGCAGTCGGCGGCGCTGTACCCGTCGAGTTCGCCGGCCAGCGCGTCGAGGTCCACGTCGTCGGCCAGCGGGATCGACTTGCCCGCGGTGCGCAGGATGTCGCGGCGGGCCTCGGCGTCGGGCGGCTCGACGAACACCAGCTTCTCCAGTCGGCCGGGCCGCAGCAGCGCGGGGTCGATCAGGTCAGGACGGTTGGTCGCGCCGAGGACGACGACGTCGCGCAGCGGGTCGATGCCGTCGAGTTCGGTCAGCAGCGCGGCCACCACGCGGTCGGTCACCCCGGAGTCGAAGCTCTGACCGCGCCGCGGTGCCAGCGCGTCGATCTCGTCGAGGAACACCAGTGACGGCGCCGAGTCGCGGGCTCGCCGAAACAGTTCGCGCACAGCCTTTTCCGACGAACCGACCCACTTGTCCATCAGCTCGGCGCCCTTGACCGCGTGCACCGACAGCCGCCCCGAACTCGCCAGCGCCCGCACCACAAATGTCTTGCCGCACCCGGGCGGGCCATACAGCAGCACGCCGCGCGGCGGGGCGACGCCGAGTCGCTGGAACGTGTCGGGGTGCTGCAGCGGCCACAGCACCGCCTCGGTGAGCGCCTGTTTGGTGGCGACCATGTCGCCGACGTCCTCGAGCGTGACCGAGCCGACGGACACCTCCTCGGTTGCCGACCGCGACAGCGGCCGGATCACCGACGTCGCCCCCATCAGGTCGTCCTGGGTCAGTCGCGGTGGCTCGCCGTCGGCGCTGGCCCGCGCGGCCGCCCGCAATGCCGCTTCGCGCACGAGCGCCGCCAGGTCGGCGACGACGAAACCCGGTGTGCGCTGGGCGACTTCGTCAAGGTTGAGGTCGTCGGCCGGAACGTCGCGCAGCAGCACACCCAGCAGCTGCTCGCGGATCGTGCCGTCGGGCAGGCTGAGCCCGAGCTCGCGGTCGCACAGGTCGGGCGCCCGCAGCCGCGGGTCGATGCCGTCGGGCTGCTGCGAGGTCGCGACGAACGCGACGCCGCGGGTGGCGACCGCATTGCGCAGCTCGGCCAGGATCAGCGTGGCCACCGGTTCGGCGGGCCGGTCCGCCGTGTCGGGCAGCAGCGCGTCGACATCGGTGATCAGCAGCACCCCACCGCCGCCGCGCACGGTCGACACCGCCGACGCCACGCTGGTGAGCCGGTCCTCGGCCCGCAGCGAACCGACTTCGGGTCCGTCGAGTTCGACCAGCCTGCGCCCCGCGCACACCGCGCGCACCAGCGCTGCCTTGCCGACACCCGCCGGCCCGGACACGAGCACGCCGAGATTGGCTGTGGCGCCGAGGGTTTCCAGCAGCTCCGGCTGGTCGAGGGCGAGCTTGAGCCATTCGGTGAGCCGCTCGGCCTGCGCCTGGGCGCCCTTGAGGTCGGCCACACTCAGCGGCGGCGACGTTTGGGTGGTGACGACCGCCTGTCCGGTCGCTCCCGGCGAGGCGGGTGCGACAGCGCCGGGCGACCCGGTGCCCCAGGTGACTGACGAATTCGGTTGCACGCTCACGGGTCCCGTGGGGTCGGTGCCGGTCACGGTCAGCAGTTCCGAGGTCCAGGTGATCCCCACCGACGACGCCAGCGCGGCCGTCGCCCGCGAGGTCGGGATGTCCGGACCCAGCTCGCGGGGCAGCAGGGACACCGTGTCGCCGACCGTCATCACCTTGCCCAACAGCGCCTGCCGCAGCGTGGCCGGTGAGATCGACTGGCTGGCCAGCCTCGACCCCGACAGCGTCACCGTCCGCGCGCCGTACACCATCACCGGCGCCACCAGCACCGTGGCGTCCTCGCGCAACCCGGCGTTGGACAGCGTGACGTCGTCGAGCAGCGTGGTGCCCGCCGGAATCCCCGCGGGCGCCTCGGCGGCGACGGCCGCAGTGGTGCGGGAACCGGTCAGCGACACCGCATCCCACTCGCGGATGCCCAGCGCGGCGATCGCCTCGGGGTGCAGCCTGACCACTCCGCGCCGCGAGTCCAGCGCCGAGGTGTTGAGCCGGGCGGTGAGGGTGAGGTGCCGGCGGGGGACCTCGTCGGAGGTCTGCAGTTCGGTCACGTCAGGACCCGGGCCTGCGCAGTCCGAGTCGCATCATCGACCGCCGGTGCGGCTGGGCTCGGCGGATGGCGCGCCGCGCGGCCCGCTGCTGACGCGGCTTGTCGTCCCAGACCTCCGGATGCGCGGCCAGGAAGCGGCGGGTGCGGATCGCGAACGGGATGTGCACGACGTACGCCGCGATGATGACCAGGATCACGATGTAGCCGTAGAGAATCGCCGCCGCGACACCGATCGCCACCAGTGCCAACAGCGGGGCGACCATGTTCGGCGGCACCGAGAACGTGTGGATCTTGCGCATCGGGATGGTGCTGACGACCAGCAGCGAGACGCCGACCATCCAGATCACCACCGCGATCTCGGAGGTCCACCAGCCTTCTCCGAACTGCATTTTCGCGGCCAGCGGGCCGATCGCGCCGATCGCGCCCGCCGGTGCGGGCATGCCGACGAAGTACTTCTTCTCGTAGTCGGGTTTGTCGACGTCGAGCATCGCGTTGAACCGGGCCAGCCGCAGCACGATGCACACCGCGTACACCAGCACCACGATCCAGCCGACCTGCGACTGGGACAGCAGTGTGCCGTAAACGATGAAAGCCGGTGCGACACCGAAGTTCACCGCGTCGGCCAGCGAGTCGATCTCCTCTCCCATCCGCGACGTGGCGCCGAGCGCGCGGGCGATGCGGCCGTCGAGTGCGTCGAGGATCGCGGCGATCGCCAAAAATGCCATCGCCTCGGTGGGCCGGTTGTCCAGCGCCATCTTCACCGCGCTCAGCCCGAGGCAGATCGCCGCGACGGTCATCGCGCTGGGCAGGATGCGCAGGCTGACGACGCTCTTCTTGATGCGCGGCCGGATCATGCCAACTCTGCCAATACCGTCTCGCCGCCCAGGGCGCGCTGGCCGACGGTCACCAGGATGTTGGCGCCCGCGGGCAGGTAGGTGTCCAGCCGCGAGCCGTAGCGGATGAGGCCGTAGGTCTGGCCGATCTCGAGCTTGTCGCCGACCTTGGCCTCGCACACTATGCGCCGCGCCACCAGACCCGCGATTTGCACCGCGATCACCTCGACGCCGTCCTCGGTGCGGATCAGCATGCTGTTGCGCTCGTTGTCCTCGCTGGCCGCCTCCAGTTCCGCGGACCCGAACAGGCCGGGACGGTGCTCGACGGAGATCACCTCACCGCCGATCGGCGCGCGCTGCACATGCGCGTCGAACACCGACAGGAAGATGCTGATGCGCGGCAACGGGGTTGCCGGCAGCCCGAGTTCGGCCGGCGGTGTCGCCTCCTCGATCAGGCAGATCAGCCCGTCGGCCGGGGCGACGATCAGCCCGGGGCGCGTCGGCGGCACCCGCGGCGGATGCCGGAAGAACGCGGCGTTGGCGGCCGCTGCGGCCAGCGCGGTGCCGCGCAGCCACCGGTTCCGATGGCCGAGCGCGGCGACGGCGAGGCTGGCGCCGACGAACGGCAGGCCTGCCGGGTGCATCGGGGGGATCGTGGTCCGGGCCAGCGCCATGAGCCGCGCGGGGCCGGATTTCAGGTCGGGGCGTCTGGCCATCGTGTCGCGATTCTACGGGCGAGGGGGTTAGCCCAGGTCCCACACCCGCACTTGCGAGCCCGCGGGCAGCGCGTCGACGTCCTCGTCGATTTCGAGCAGACAGTTCGCCGAAGCCAGCCAGCGCAGGTGGTGAGAGGCCGGTGGCCCGTAGCTGGTGACTGTGCCCGCGTCGGCGTCGAGCACGCCGCGGCGGAACTGGCGCTTGCCGCGCGGCGAGGTGAGGTCCTCGGTCAACACCGCGGTGCGCCGCGGCCGGTCCGGATGCGGCAGCCCCATCGCGGCCCGCAACGGCGCGCGGATGAACACCTCGAACGACACCAGCGCGCTCACCGGGTTGCCGGGCAGCGTGATGATCGGCGGGCCGCCGGGAATCCGGCCCGCCCCCTGCGGCATGCCCGGCTGCATCGCGACCTTCACGAAGTCCACCGACCCGCCCAGCGAATCCTTGACCACCTCGTACGCACCCGCGCTCACCCCGCCGGTCGTGATGATCAGGTCGGCGTCTCCGGTGTGTTCGGCCAGCGCCGCGCGGAACGAGTCGACGTCGTCGCCGGTCATCGGTGCCGCCACCACCTCGGCGCCCGCATCGCGCAGCGCCGCGGCCAGCATCACCGCGTTGGACTCGTAGATCTGTCCCGGCGCCAGCGGCGTGCCCGGCGCGACGAGTTCGGTGCCGGTCGACATCACCAGCACGCGCTGCCGGGGGACGACGGTCAGCTCGCCCAGTCCGAGCGCGGCCGCCAGTCCCAGCGCCGCGGGGGTGAGCGCCTGGCCCGCGCGCAACACCGTCGTGCCCGCGCTGACATCCTCACCGGCGCGCCGGATGTGCTGCGTCGGGCGCGCGCTCGCGCGGATCTCGACGGTGTCGGTCGCACCGTTGGTCGCCTCCACCGGCACGACGGCCGTCGCCCCGGTGGGCAACATCGCACCGGTCATGATTCGGTGTGCCGTACCGGGTTTCAGCGTCAACGCATCGGTGCGGCCGGCCGGGATGTCCTCGGCGACCGGCAGCAGCACCGGGTGCTCGGCCGATGCGGACGCGACGTCCTCGGCGACGACGGCGTAGCCGTCCATCGCGGAGTTGTCGAAACCGGGCAACGACAGCGGCGCGACGACGTCCTCGGCGAGCACGAGACCGAGCGCCTCGGCGATCGGCACCCGCATCGGTGCGCGCGCGCCGATCAGCCCGGCGACCACCCGCTGGTGTTCCTCGACGGTGCGCATCACAGCGGATAACTGACGCCGGTCGATTCCTCCGACATCGCCCACAACCGGCGCTGGATGTCCTCGTCGTGCGACTGTGCGCTGGAGGCAACGACTTTCGGATACCCCTTCACCTCGCCGGCGCCGTCGGGGCCGTAGTATTGCCCGCCCTTCACGCTCGGGTCGGTGGCCGCGCGCAGTGTCGGCAGTGCGCCGCGGTCCGCGGGCTGGGTGAAGATCTTCCACACGATGTCCGGCACGAACACCGGGATGTAGCGCATCAGCTCGGTGTCGGAGAATCCCGGATGCGCGGCTGCCGCGATCGGCGACGCTCCCTTGGCCGCCAGCCGGCGCTGCAGCTCGTAGGTGAACAACAGATTCGCCAGTTTGGACTGCCCGTAGGCGCGCACCCGGTTGTAGCCGTTCTCGAAGTGCGGATCCTCGAAGCGGATGCGGGCCAGGATGCGGTGCCCCACGCTGCTGACCGTCACGATCCGTGACCCATCGACCGGCAGCAGCCGGTCGAGCAGCAGGCCGGTCAACGCGAAGTGGCCGAGATGGTTGGTGCCGAACTGCATCTCGAAACCCTCGGCGGTGGTCTCGCGGTTCGGCACGTACATCACGCCGGCGTTGTTGATGAGCAGGTCGATGCGGGGGTGTTGGGCGCGGATCTCGTCGGCGGCGGCGCGGACGCTGTCCAGCGAGGACAGATCCAGCTGCTGGAGCGTGACGACGGCGTCAGGGCTCGTCTTCTTGATCCGTGCGACGGCCTCGGCGCCCTTGTCGAGGTTGCGCACCGCCAGCACGACGTGGGCGCCCTTGTCGGCGAGGACGGCCGCGGTGTCATAGCCCAGGCCGCTGTTGGCTCCGGTGACGATGGCCGTCCGCCCGGACTGGTCCGGCACATCGGCCGCGGTCCACTTGCTGCCCATGACGTTCAAACATACTCAGCGCCCGCCGCCGGGGTGTTCCCTACGCTGGACCCCAAATGACCGCACTCGTCGACCCCGTCAACAAACCGAGCCGCAAGGCGCCGCTGGTGTGGGCGCTGGGCGCGGCGATTCCGTGGGCCGCGCTGGTGCTCGGGCAGCTGGTGTGGTTGGTCGTCGACCCGCGCATGCCCTGGGTGCACGCCTTGGCGGCCGCGGTCACGGCGATCGGTATCGCGGTGTCGGTCGTCGTCGTGCCGTGGTGGCGCTACCGGGTGCACCGCTGGGACATCGACGCGCAGGCGGTCTACACCCGCACCGGCTGGCTGACCCAGGAGCGCCGCATTGCGCCGATCTCGCGGGTGCAGACCGTCGACACCGAACGCGGCCCGCTGGACCGGCTGTTCGGGCTGTCCAACGTGACGGTCACGACGGCGTCGTCGGCGGGCGCGGTGCGCATCGTCGCGCTGGACGCCGATGTCGCCGACGCGATCGTCGCGCGGCTCACCGACATCGCCGCGATCGGGGAGCAGGACGCGACGTGATCACCGACGACTGGCAGCGCCTCAGCCCGCGGATGCTGCTGGTGCATCCCGTCCATGAGGTGCTGCGCCAGATCCCGGTCATCATCGGGTCGTTGGTGCTGGGCACCGCGACCGGCAACCCGCTGGTGGCGATCGTGGTGTTCGGGGTGACCATCGCGATCGGCCTGGCGCGCTGGTTCACCACCACCTACCGGATCGGCGCCGCCGAGGTGCAACTGCGCACCGGTGTGCTGCAGCGCAAGGTGTTGTCGGTGCCGCGCAACAGGATTCGCTCGGTGTCCACCGACGCGCGGCTGCTGCACCGCGTGCTCGGCCTGACGGTGCTGCGGGTCAGCACCGGTCAGGAGGCCCGCGGCGACGCGGCGTTCGCGCTCGATGCGGTGCAGACCGGGCAGGTGGCTCCGCTGCGGGCGCTGCTGCTGGCCGACTCGCTGACCCCCGACGAGCCGACCGCACCGGGGCGGGTGCTGGCGCGCTGGACACCGTCCTGGTTGCGGTACAGCCCGCTGAGTTTCACCGGGCTCGCGATGATCGCCGCCGCGGTCGGTCTGGTGTATCAGGCGGGCGCGGGTCGGATGGTGCGCGATTCGCGCATCGCGCAGTCGGGGCTCGATGCGGCCGAACGGTTCGGGGTGGCGGCCAGTGTCGCGGTGCTGGCGCTGGTGGTGTTGCTCGCGTCGGTGGTGCTCTCGGTGCTGCAGTCGCTGCTCAGCTACGGAAACCTGGAGCTGCGCAGGGACTTTGACGTGCTGCACCTCAAGCACGGTCTGGTCCGGGTGCGTGAGCACACCTTCGACATGCGTCGGCTGCGGGGCGGCACGCTGCGAGAGCCGTTGCTGGTGCGGATGTTCGGCGGCGCACACCTCGACGCGGTGATGACCGGCGTCGGCGGTGAGGGGCAGGCGTCGCTGCTGCTGCCGCCGTGTCCGGCGCCGACGGCGCGCGAGGTGCTGACGGATCTGATCGAACGACCCGAGGCGGTGAGCGGCGCGCTGCGCCCACACGGGCCGGTCGCCACGCGGCGCCGCTGGACCAGGGCGCTGGTGGTGCCGGTCGCCGCGGCAGCTGTGTTGGCGGTGGTGCCCGCACCGGCGTGGGGATGGGTGTTGTGGGCGGTGGTGACCGTGTGCTGCGCGCTGCTGGCGGCCGACCGCGCGCGCTCGCTGGGACACCGGGTCGGCGACGGCTGGCTGGTCGCGCGCACCGGCACCCTGCAGCGGCGCCGCGACTGCATCGCCGCGTCGGGGATCATCGGCTGGACCGTGCGGCAGACGTGGATGCAGCGGCGCGCCGGAGTGGCCACGCTGGTCGCGGCGACCGCGGCCGGGTTGAAGCGCTATCACGTGGTCGACGTGCCTGCCGGGTTGGCGTGGCGCATCGCGGCCGAGACGACACCATGGGTGGCCGACACGCGGTGGGCGGGGTCCGAGTTGCGCTGACGGGTGCGCCGTTTAATGTCGGGCCATGGCGATCGGTGGAGTGTTGTTCGACATCGATGGCGTGTTGGTGACGTCATGGAAGCCGATCGAGGGCGCCGCCGAAACCGTGCGGGCGTTGATCGACAACCAGATTGCCTGCTCGTATCTGACGAACACGACCACCAAGACGCGGGTGCAGATCGCGGAATTGCTGAGCGACGCGGGCATGCAGGTGCGTCCCGACGAGGTGATCACCGCGGCGGTGCTGACCGCGCAGTACGTGCGCGACACCTACCCAGACGCGCGCTGTTTTCTGGTCAACAGCGGCCAGATCGCCGAGGACATGACCGGCATCGACATCGTGTCGTCCACCGATTTCACCGGCCCGCGCGCGCCGGAGCCCCCGGACGTGGTGCTGCTCGGCGGCGCAGGCCCGGAGTACAGCCACCTCACGTTGTCGTGGGTGTACGACTGGATGGCGCAGGGCGTGCCGGTGGTGGCGATGCACCGCAGCACCGCGTGGACGACGACCGACGGGCTGCGCATCGACACCGGCATGTACCTGATCGGTATGGAGGAGACCTCGGGCCGCAAGGCCACCGCGGTCGGAAAACCGGCGCCGGAGGGCTTTCTGGCCGCGGCGAACCGGCTCGGGGTGGAGACCGACGAGATGTACATGGTGGGCGACGACTTGAACAACGACGTGCTGGCGGCGCAGGTGGTTGGCATGACCGGGGTGCTGGTACGCACCGGAAAGTTCCGGCAGGACACGCTGGACCGTTGGGCCGCAGACGAATTCGCGATGCAACCCAACCATGTGATCGACTCGGTGGCGGACCTGCCGGGGCTGCTGGGGCTGTAGGAGACGACATGTGGCAGCGCGTGCAGCAGATGTTGCTGCGCCGGGGGATCAACACCTACCTCGAGCTCGCGTTGTGGATCGCGTTGGTCTACACGGTGTTCGGGGTCGGTTATGCGCTGTTCCACATCGAGCTGATCGGCCAGTTGGAGGCCGCGCTGTCCGGTGACTTCACCATCTTCGCCAACATCGCCGCGCTGGTGTTCACCGTCGCGTTGTGGCCGCTGCTGCTGCTCAGCGCGCTGGTGTGCGGGGTGTCCGGCTGCGGTCTGTTCTAGCGATGAGTCTTCGCCGCCACCGCGGTCTGTACTTCCATGACTGAGAAACGTATCCACACCACCGCCACCGTCGACGCCCCGATCGAGGCCGTGTTCGCCGTGCTCGCCGACCCGTCGTCGCACGAGGCGATCGACGGCACCGGTTGGGTCCGCGCACCCCTCGACCCCGAACCCCTCACCGCCGTCGGGCAGATCTTCCGGATGGCCATGTACCACGAGAACCACCCGGAGAAGGACTACGAGATGGCCAACCGGGTCGACGTGCTGGACCCGCCGCGCGCGATCGCGTGGCAGCCGGGTCAAGGTCCCGAGCAGCGCGGCCACCTGATGAACAGCACCGAACTCGAGTTCGGCGGCTGGATCTGGCGCTACGACCTGGCTTCCGACGGGCCGAACCGCACCACGGTCACACTGTCCTACGACTGGTCGGCGGTCCCGGCGGACCTGGTCGACATCGAGTTCCCGCCGTTCGAACCCCAGCACCTGGACAACTCGCTGAAGAACCTCGCGGCCCTCGCCGAAGCCCGCGGCTGAGGCCCGGGCAGGACTCAGGCCTGCAGCGTGCGCACCGCTTCGATGCGGGCGCGCAGCTGATCCGTCGTCGCCGCGGGCACCGGCGGGCCGCCGCAGATCCGGCGCAGCTCGTTGTGGATCCAGCCGTGCGGCTTGCCGGTGCGGTGGTGCGCGATCGACACGAGCGCGTTGAGTTCGCGGCGCAGTTCCCGCAGCTGCCCGTGCGTGGACGCCCGCTGCGCGCTGCCGGGTGCGGGGCCGACGTCGACGCCGCCGCTGACCTGGCTGCGGCGGGTGAGTTGTTCTTCCTGCCTGCGCCGCAACAGGTCTCGCATCTGGTCGGCGTCGAGCAGGCCGGGGATGCCGAGGTAGTCGGCCTCCTCCTCGCTGCCCGCGGGCGTCGCGGTGCCGAATGACGACCCGTCGAAGATGACCTGGTCGAGTTCGGCGTCGGCGCCCAGCATCTCGAAGCCGTTGTCGAGTTGGTCGGCCTCGTCCTTCTGCTTGTTGGCGTCCTCGAGCGCCGCGTCGTCCCACTCGTCCTGCGACTCGCGGTGCGGCTTGCCGAGCACGTGGTCGCGCTGGGCCTCCATCTCGCCGGCCAGGTTGAGCAGCGCGGGCACCGACGGCAGGAAGATGCTGGCGGTCTCGCCGGGCCGGCGCGACCGCACGTAGCGCCCGATCGCCTGGGCGAAGAACAGCGGGGTCGACGCGCTGGTCGCGTACACACCGACCGCGAGGCGCGGCACGTCGACACCCTCGGAGACCATCCGGACCGCGACCATCCACCGGCCGGTGCCCGCGGCGTACTGGGCGATGCGGTCCGAGGAGCCGGGGTCGTCGGACAGCACGACCGTCGGCTCCTCACCGGTCAGCTGGGTGAGCACCTTGGCGTACGCGCGGGCGGCCTTCTGGTCCGAGGCGATCACCATCGCGCCGGCGTCGGGCACCCCGCCGTTGCGCAGCTGGGTCAGCCGGGTGTCGGCGGCCTGCAGCACCGCCGGGATCCATTCGCCGTTCGGGTCGAGCACCGTGCGCCAGGCCCGCGCGGTCTGCTCGGCGTTGAGCGGTTCGCCGAGTCGCGCGGAGTACTCCTCGCCGGCGCTGGTGCGCCAGCGGGCCTCCCCGGAGTAGGCCATGAACACCACCGGCCGCACCACGCCGTCGGACAGCGCATCGGAGTACCCGTAGACGTGGTCGGCCCGTGAGCGCATCACCCCGGCCCCGTCCGGTTCGTAGGTGACGAACGGGATCGGGCTGTCGTCGCTGCGGAACGGGGTACCGGTCAGCGACAGCCGGCGGGTGGCGTCGCTGAACGCCTCGCGCATCGCGTCGCCCCAACTCTTCGCGTCCCCGCCGTGGTGGATCTCGTCGAAGATGACCAGCGTGCGGTAGTTCTCGGTGCGCACCCGGTGCCGGGCCGGATGGCTGGCAACCTGCGCGTAGGTGACGACGACGCCGTGGTACTCCGAGGAGTGGTGCGAGGCGCTGTTGGAGAACTTCGGGTCCAGGGAGATGCCGAGGCGGGCGGCGGCCAGCGCCCATTGGATCTTGAGGTGTTCGGTCGGCACGACGACGGTGATCCGCTCGACGGTGCCGTCGGCCATCAGTTCACCGGCGACGCGGAGCGCAAACGTCGTCTTACCTGCGCCGGGGGTGGCCACGGCGAGAAAGTCCCGTGGTTTGGCGCGAAGATACCGCACCAATGCCCGACGCTGCCAGCCCCTCAAAGCCTGGGTGTCGGGCGCTGTGTCTGCCCGCACCCAAGACTCCTCACTGATCGGACAGCAGCCTAGCGCAACGGATTACGGCCGCGCATCCTTGCGTGGCGTGTCGCCGGACCGGCGGTGTGTCGCGGGCGGCCGGCGCGGCCTTCGTCGCCCGCCGACCCAGGCACACGACGACGCGCCGTGCCCCATCCGCAGATGCGCACAGCAAACACGATGCTTGTCCCGGCGCGGTGTGGGTACTCTCCGGCCACCATGCCGCCCACCCCTGCCCAGCGCGACGACGAGTTCGACCCGTGCGTGCGCGTCTTCGGTACCCGCGTACACAACCTACGGGGTGTCGACGTCGCGGCGCCGCGCGACGCGCTGGTGGCGTTCACCGGCATCTCCGGTTCCGGCAAATCGTCGCTGGCGTTCGGCACGATCTACGCCGAGGCGCAGCGACGGTACTTTGAGTCCGTCGCCCCCTACGCCCGGCGTCTGCTGCAGCCGGTCGGCGCCCCCAAGGTCGACGACATCACCGGGCTGCCGCCGGCCGTCGCGCTGCAGCAGCGCAGAGGCACGGCCACCTCCCGGTCCACGGTGGGCACCGTCACGACGCTGTCCAATCTGCTGCGGATGTTGTTCTCGCGGGCGGGCACCTATCCGCGGGGGAGCGCCGAACGCCTCGACTCCGATGCGTTCTCGCCGAACACCGCCGTCGGCGCCTGCCCGCGATGCCACGGACTCGGCCGCATCCACGAGGTCACCGAGCAGACGCTGGTGCCCGACCCGTCGCTGACGATCCGTGAGGGCGCCGTCGCCGCGTGGCCGGGCGCCTGGCAGGGCCAGAACCTGCGCGACATCCTCATCACCCTCGGCTACGACATCGACAAGCCGTGGCGCAAACTGCCCAAGCGGCAACGGGATTGGATCCTGTTCACCGACGACCAGCCGACCGTGGAGATCGATCCGGCCCAGCACCCGGTGACCGCCGACTACTACTACAACGGGACGTTCTCCAGCGCCGAACGCCACGTCCGGCACACGCTGGCCAACTCGCAGAGCGCGATGATGCGCCGCCGGGTCCTGCAGTACGTCGACAGCGTCGACTGCGGGCTGTGCCACGGCTCGGGGCTGCGGCCGGAGGCGTTGAAGGTGACCTTCGCCGGGCGCAGCATCGCTGACTACGTCGCGATGCCGCTGACCGAACTCGCCGACGCGCTGCGCCCCACGGCGGCGCGCATTGACGCCGCGGCGGCCTACGAGTCGACCGAGTCCGGCGAGCACACCGAGGTCGCGACCATGATCGCCGCCGACCTCGTCGCGCGCATCGAGGTGCTCATCGACCTCGGGTTGGGCTATCTCACGCTGAATCGCCGCACCCCGACCGTGTCGCCCGGCGAACTGCAGCGGCTGCGGCTGGCCACGCAGCTGCGCGCCGGGCTGTTCGGGGTGCTCTACGTGCTCGACGAGCCGTCGGCGGGCCTGCACCCGGCGGACGCGGAACCGTTGCTCGACGTCCTCGACCGGCTGCGCCGGGCCGGTAACTCGTTGTTCGTCGTCGAGCACGACATGGACGTGGTGCGCCGCGCCGACTGGATCGTCGACGTGGGCCCGGGCGCGGGTGAACTCGGCGGGCGGGTGCTCTACAGCGGGCCGGTCGCGGGCCTGCGCGACGTCGACGACTCGATCACCCGCCGCTACATCTTCGACACCGAACCGGCCGCACCCCGCACCCCGCGGACGCCGACGTCGCGTCTTGCTCTGCGCGGCATCTGTTTTCACAACCTGCGCGACGTGGACGTCGACCTGCCGCTGGGCGTCTACACCGCGGTCACCGGCGTCTCCGGCTCGGGGAAGTCGACGCTCGTGGTCAAGGTCCTCACCGACGTCGTCAACCGCCACCTGGGCCGCGCCGTCAATGTCGCCGAAACCGACAGCGACGCAGAGGATTCTGACGGTGAGATCGTGGACCTCGACCGCGACGCCAGCATCGGGGTGACGGCCGACGGGATCGAGGCGATCAACCGGCTCGTGGCCGTCGACCAGCGGCCGATCGGGCGGACACCGCGCTCGACGCTGGCCACCTATACGGGGCTGTTCGACGCCGTGCGACGCGAGTTCGCCGCCACCCCCGCGGCGCGCCGGCGCGGATGGACAGCAGGCCGGTTCTCGTTCAACGTCGCCGAGGGCCGCTGCGAAACGTGCCAGGGTGAGGGCTTCGTCGCGGTCGAATTGCTGTTTCTGCCCGGCACTTACGCGACCTGCCCGACGTGTGGCGGCGCGCGCTACAACGAAGCGACGCTGAAGGTGCGCTACCGCGGCCGCACCATCGCCGACGTGCTGGCCATGACCGTCGACGAGGCCGCCGAGTTCCTCGCCGACATCGCGGGCACCGCGCGCAGCCTGACCACGCTTCGTGAGGTCGGGCTGGGCTATCTGCGGCTGGGGCAGCCGGCGACCGAACTGTCCGGCGGCGAGGCGCAACGCATCAAGCTGGCCTCGGAGTTGCAGCGACCCCGCCGCGGCCACACGCTCTACGTGCTCGACGAACCCACCACCGGCCTGCACCCCGCCGACGTCGACCTGCTCGACGCGCAGCTGCATCGGCTCGTCGACGCGGGCAACACGGTGGTGGTGGCCGAACACGACATGCGGATGGTGGCCGGGTCGGACTGGGTGATCGACCTGGGCCCGGGCGCCGGCGACAACGGCGGCCGGGTGGTCGCGGCAGGCACCCCGCGGGACGTGAGCCGGGCCGAGAACAGCCGTACCGCACCGTATCTGGCGGCGCGGCTCACTCGATGAAGAAGTTGTCGTTGGCGATGAAGAAGTCGCGGCGTTCCTCGTCGGTCAGGTCGCCGAGCTGGGCGAGGCCCTCGAAGTAGTGCTCGCGCGGGGCGCCCGGGGCGAACAGCATCAGGATCGACGTCGGCTCGTCGGCCTCGTTGCGGAAACCGTGGATGCCGCCCGGCGGGACATAGAGGAAGTCGCCGGTGTGGCCGTCGGTCCAGTCTGTGCCGTCATAGAGCCGCAGCGTCCCGGACAGTACGAAGAACGCTTCCGACATCGCGCGGTGGAAGTGTGGCCCCGGCCCGCCGCCGTTGGGGGCGATGTCGACGCGGTATAGCCCGTAGTCGCCGCCGGTGGCCTGCTGGTTCGCCAGATAGTGGTACTGCACCAGGCCGAACGAGTCGAAGTCCGCCGGTTCGGCGGCCCGCCGCAGCCATGCGCTGGCCTCGGGCTCGGGCGCGGTGTAGCGAGCGGGTGGGTAGGGCGGCACCTGCCGCGGGTCGACGAGCGACATCCCTACCCACCCTTCCACAATCAGACCGTCGCGGGCACCGGATAGCGCACTCCGGTCAGCTCCTCGGAGACCGTCCACAGCCGGCGCTGCGCGTCGATGTCGTGCGACGCCCGGCTCGACGCCACGACCACCGGATTGCCGCGCTGTTCGGCGAAACCGTCGGGACCGAAGTACTGGCCGCCGAGCACGCCGGGGTCTGTCGCCGCGCGCAGGCTGGGCAGTGCGCCGCCGGCGGCGTCCTGGGTCAGCAGCGGCACGGCGACCGCGAACAGTGCGCGCAGCAGCAGCGGGGAGTTGCGCGCCAGTTCGGTGTTGGAGCCGCCGGGATGGGCGGCGACCGCGATCGTGCCCGTGCCACGCAGCCGGCGCTGCAACTCGTAGGTGAACATGAGGTTGGCCAGCTTGGACTGTCCGTAGGCGCCGACGCGGCTGTAGTCGCGCTCGCCCTGCAGGTCGTCGAAGCGAATGCCGTTGCGGGCGAAGCGGTGTCCTACGCTGCTGACGGTGACGACCCGCGAGCCGGGCGCGGCCAGCACGCGGTCGAGCAGCAGCCCGGTGAACGCGAAGTGGCCGAGGTGGTTGGTGCCGAACTGCAACTCGAAGCCGTCGGCAGTGGTCTGCTTCGGGGTGAACATCACCCCGGCGTTGTTGATGAGCAGGTCGATGGTGTCGTGCTGGGCGCGGATTTGGTCGGCGGCGGCGCGTACGGAGGCCAGCGAGCTCAGGTCGAGTTTCTGTAGTGCGACACTGGCGCCCGGGGCGGACTGCTCGATGCGCCGGGCGGCGTCGGCGCCCTTGTCGAGGTTGCGCACGGCGAGCACGACATGTGCTCCCTTGGCGGCAAGGGCCGCCGCGGTCTCGTAACCCAGCCCGGTGTTGGCGCCGGTGACGACGGCGGTGCGACCGGTCTGGTCCGGAATGTCAGAGGGGGTCCAGCTGGGTGATGTTGACATGGCTTCTTCCTCGGTACGATGTTAAGCGGAGCGAGCGCCCCGGTTTGCTGACGAATATACGGAACGCGCGCCCCGCTTAATTTCATTCCCGAGGTGATGACGTGACTTCTGACCGGCCGATGCGGGCTGATGCCGCGCGCAACCGGGCGCGGGTGTTGGAGGTCGCCTACGAGGCCTTCGCCACCGACGGCCTGGCGGTACCGATCGACGAGATCGCCCGCCGCGCGGGTGTCGGCGCCGGCACGGTGTACCGGCACTTCCCGACGAAGACCGATCTGTACCGCGCGGTCGTGGAGAACCGGATCCAGTCCCTTGTGGCGGAGGGCCGCGCGCTGACCGAAGGGGTGCCGGCGGGCGAAGCGCTGTTCGTCTTCCTGCGGTCGCTGGTCCTGCAGTGGGGGGCGACCGACCGGGGGCTCAAGGGCGCGCTCGGTGGGGAAGGCGTCGACGTCGAGTCGCTCATCCCCGAAACCGAGGAGGCCTTCCTGCAACTGCTCGGCGACATGTTGAAGGCGGCCCAGAAGGCGGGGACCGCGCGCCGGGATCTCGACGTGTCGGACGTGAAGGCGATTCTGGCCGGATGCTTCGCGATCCAGGAAGCCAAACCGCAGGACGCCGAGCGGCTGACCGAGGTGGTGCTCGACGGGCTGCGAACGGGCTAACTGCTCCCCCGCCAACCTTGCACTCTCCCTGGTCGAGTGCTAAGAATGCAGTTGGCACTCGCGACCGGCGAGTGCTAGGTCGGGACGGTGAGGCAGGGGCCGCACTCGCGGAGCACACCCGGGCCGTCCGTCGCGGGCACTGAACCCGACCGAAAGACGTGCCACCCCCAATCCGGAGGAACACTTCGCAATGGCCAAGACAATTGCGTATGACGAAGAGGCCCGCCGCGGCCTCGAGCGGGGCCTCAACAGCCTCGCCGACGCGGTAAAGGTGACGTTGGGCCCGAAGGGTCGCAACGTCGTCCTGGAGAAGAAGTGGGGCGCCCCCACGATCACCAACGATGGTGTGTCCATCGCCAAGGAGATCGAGCTGGAGGACCCGTACGAGAAGATCGGCGCTGAGCTGGTCAAGGAAGTCGCCAAGAAGACCGACGACGTCGCGGGTGACGGCACCACCACCGCCACCGTGCTCGCCCAGGCGCTCGTGCGCGAGGGTCTGCGCAACGTCGCCGCCGGCGCCAACCCGCTCGGCCTCAAGCGCGGCATCGAGAAGGCCGTCGAGAAGATCACCGAGACGCTGCTGAAGTCGGCCAAGGAGGTCGAGACCAAGGAGCAGATCGCTGCCACCGCCGCGATCTCGGCCGGCGACACCCAGATCGGCGAGCTGATCGCCGAGGCCATGGACAAGGTCGGCAACGAGGGTGTCATCACCGTCGAGGAGTCCAACACCTTCGGTCTGCAGCTGGAGCTCACCGAGGGCATGCGCTTCGACAAGGGCTACATTTCGGGCTACTTCGTCACCGACGCCGAGCGGCAGGAAGCGGTCCTCGAGGATCCGTACATCCTGCTCGTGTCGTCGAAGGTGTCGACGGTCAAGGATCTGCTGCCGCTGCTGGAGAAGGTCATCCAGGCCGGCAAGCCGCTGCTGATCATCGCCGAGGACGTCGAGGGCGAGGCCCTGTCGACCCTGGTGGTCAACAAGATCCGCGGCACCTTCAAGTCCGTCGCCGTCAAGGCCCCGGGCTTCGGTGACCGCCGCAAGGCGATGCTGCAGGACATGGCGATCCTCACCGGTGGCCAGGTCGTCAGCGAAGAGGTCGGCCTGTCGCTCGAGACCGCCGACATCTCGCTGCTGGGCCAGGCCCGCAAGGTCGTCGTGACCAAGGACGAGACCACCATCGTCGAGGGCGCCGGTGACTCCGACGCCATCGCCGGCCGGGTGGCTCAGATCCGCGCCGAGATCGAGAACAGCGACTCCGACTACGACCGCGAGAAGCTGCAGGAGCGCCTGGCCAAGCTGGCCGGCGGTGTTGCGGTGATCAAGGCGGGCGCGGCCACCGAGGTCGAGCTCAAGGAGCGCAAGCACCGCATCGAGGACGCCGTGCGCAACGCCAAGGCGGCCGTCGAGGAGGGCATCGTCGCCGGTGGTGGCGTCGCCCTGCTGCAGGCCTCCCCGGCGCTCGAGGAGCTCAAGCTCGAGGGCGACGAGGCCACCGGTGCCAACATCGTCCGCGTGGCGCTGTCGGCTCCGCTGAAGCAGATCGCCTTCAACGGTGGGCTCGAGCCCGGCGTTGTCGCCGAGAAGGTCACCAACTCGCCCGCCGGCACCGGCCTCAACGCCGCCACCGGTGAGTACGAGGACCTGCTCAAGGCCGGCGTCGCCGACCCGGTGAAGGTGACGCGTTCGGCGCTGCAGAACGCGGCGTCCATCGCGGCGCTGTTCCTGACCACCGAGGCCGTCGTCGCCGACAAGCCGGAGAAGGCGGCCGCTGGTCCGGCCGACCCGACCGGTGGCATGGGCGGTATGGACTTCTAAGTCCGTCGAACCACGGAAGAGCCCGGGTGCGCTTCGGCGCCCCGGGTTTTTTCGTGGCCCGGGTTTTTTCGTGGGTAGCCTCGCGGTTGTGTCAGGGATCGAACGACCCATGCCGCCACTGGACGGCGACGAACGCGTGCTGCTCGACGCGTGGCTCGACTTCTACCGCGCCACGCTGGCGATCAAATGCGCCGAACTCGATGACGTCGAGTTGAGCACCGCCAGCATCGACCCGTCGCCGCTGACCCTGCACGGGCTCGTGCAGCACCTGGCCGAGGTCGAGCGCAACTGGTTTCGCCGGGTGCTGACCGGCGAAGCGGTGTCGCCGATCTACGGCCCTCGCGACGATCAAACCGGCCACGACGGCGGGTTCGAGCTGTCGGAACAGTCGACATTCGCTGAGGCACAAGCGATCTGGCAGAACGAGATCGCCGCGGCGCGCGCCGCCTGCGCCGCCCGCGACCTCGACGACACCAGCCCGTTCATGGGCGGGCAGGTCAGTCTGCGGTGGATCTACCTGCACATGATCAGCGAATACGCGCGGCACTGCGGACATGCGGACCTGATCCGCGAACGCGTCGACGGCGCCACCGGAGTGTGATCACTCCTTGAGCGGCACACAGTCGTGCAGGCAGTCGGGGCTCGTCGACGGCGACTGCGCGGTGGCCTTGCGATGCAGCACCGCCCGCGTCGGTGCGACGGTCAACGTCTCTCGGTCCGAGATCTGCGCGCGCCCGTCGACGATCAGCGAGTAGCCGCCGGGATCGCTCGGCGGCCAGACGATCGTGACGTCGCTGTGCCGGTCGGTGTTCTCGCGGGTGTGCCTACCGACCGTGCCGACGTCGAGGTGGCCGTCGGCGAAGACCGGGTCGACGGCGACGGTGTGGGCGCGGTAGTCGTCGCCGACGGAGATGAGGTATCCGAACGCATAGTCGCCGAGCACATCGGCCAACCGGTCGAGGTCCACCTTCACGCTCATACCGGTCATCCTGCCCCCACGACCGGACCGCTCGCCAGTGGGGTTGCTGTCGTCGCAGTCGAGTTGTTTGTCCACGCGTTGCCGTGCGCAATCCGGCCCCACTTGCTCATGCAATAATTTGCTCAAATATTGACGTTGACGTAGATCACTGTCGTATGCTGATGCGAGTTCACTTCACAGGGGGAGTCTGATGAACGCTTTCGCTCGGCCGTCGCCCACCAAGCTCGCCGCCGCCGTGTTGACGGCAGGCGTCGTCGCCTCGACGGCGATCGTCGAGGTGCCGGAGCATCGCGCGCCCGCGGCGATCACCGCCGACGTGGCCAACGCATCCGTCGTCACGGACATGCTCTACAACTTCGGCGACATCGTGGCCGGAGCGATGGGCGCATACACGGCTTACGCCGACGCGCAGACCTCGCTGCCGTTCGACATCAGCACCGCCACCTTGATCGCATTGGAGAACCCGTCGCTCGGGCCGAGCCTGTTCAGCTGGTTCGTGCAGCGGTACCTGAATCCGTCCGACGCCTATCCCGCGTACACCTATCCGTGGGACATCAAAGACTCGATCGAGCTCATCGCCGGAACGTTCCCGCCGCCGATCGGCGGGGCGATCATCGCCGGGCTCAACCAGTTCGCCGACGCCATCGGCGCCGCGTTCGCCAACACCCTGCCCGATTCAGCGCCCGGTGTGTCCGCGACGGACTTCTTCTGGGAGCAGACGACGGTCGGCCGTACGGTGTGGGCCGCCAACCTGGCGGCGGTTGCGCCACTGTACGTGACCTACAACGTCGTCAGCTTCCTCGGGTATCTGCCGGCCACCCTGGAGGCCACGTTCGAGTCGGCGCTGCGAGATCCCAGCGAGATTCCGGGACTGCTCAGCTATTTGGCGTATGGGCTGTTCAGCAACACCGGTCTGCTCGGAGGCATTGTCGAGCCGATCGCCCATCCGTTCATCGCCCTTCCGGGGCCGATCGGGGACTTCAGCCAGCAAGTCGTGAACGCATTCTTCAACGGGATCGCCGAGGTGTTGAGCCTGTTGCCGCCGCCGGTTGCGCCGACGCCGTTCCCGACGCAAGTCACCGCGGATGTCGAGGGATTCGCCGCCGACGAGACCATCAGCGGCGACGAGCCCGGCTTGCGTGCGATGGCCGCCGAGGAAGCCGCTGCCGACAGCGAGGGCGAGGAGACGCCCGAACCCGGCGCCGACGAGGTGACTTCGCCGCCGCCCGCCGACGACAGCGCGCCTGCCGCCGACCCGGGCCCTGACCTGACGCCGAACAGCAAGGTCAAGTCCGGCAACAAGTTCGTGCCCGGCGAGACGCTCAGCACGCCGGACGGTACCGAGTCGCCGGCCGCGACGGACCCGGTGGCCGAACCGACCGAACCCGCGGAGGAAGCGCCGACCGGCGCCGACGCCGGTGAAACCGATACCAGTACAAGCGATCCGGGCGAGGCCTCCGGACAGGCCGCCTGAGCCGATCGCCAAGAAGGCCCGGTCCCGCGAGGGGCCGGGCCTTCTCGCTGTGAGGTCCGCGCAGTGAAGGTCCGGCGTCCACCGGTAGGTTCGGCTCATGTCGCTGCCACCGCCTTCGCCGAGCTCCACCGCCGTCATCACCGGCGCATCGTCGGGTATCGGCGCCGAGTTCGCCCGCGAGCTGGCCGCGCGCGGGCACGGTGTCACGCTCGTGGCCCGCCGGTCGGATCGGCTGCGGGAGTTGGCCGCCGAACTCGGCGAGACCGTCCGCGCCGAGACCATCGCCTGCGACGTCGCCGACCCGTCCGCCCGCGCCGCCTTGTTCGACGAGCTCGCCAACCGGGGGTTGACGATCGACGTCCTGGTCAACAACGCCGGGATCGGCACCATCGGCGCGGTGACGAAAATCCCTGTCGCCGAGGAGATTGCACAGGTCCGCGTCAACGTCGAGGCGGTGATCGACCTGACCACCCGCGCGGTGCACCAGATGGTGCCCCGTGGGCGCGGCGCAATCCTTCACGTCGGATCCACCGCCGGCTACTACCCGTTTCCCGGGCAGGCCGGCTACGCCGGGACCAAGGCGTTCGTCCACACCTACTCCGAAGGCCTGCGCGCCGAACTGGCCGGCAGCGGAGTGACGGTCGCGATGGTGGCGCCCGGTCCGGTGCGCACCGAGTTCCTGGCGGCGGCCGGGATGGACGAGAAGAAGTTCGCCGCCGCGTTCCCGAAATTCCTCTGGATGCCCGCCCGCGAGGTCGCCAGGATCGGCATCGACGCCCTCGAGCACGACCGCGGTAACGTCATCGCCGGCAGGCGGAACTGGGTGGCCACCCGGCTCGTGCAGGCACTTCCGCGGCCGCTGCTGCTCAAGACGCTTCGCGCGCAGCACCCGGGGCTGCGACGTGACCGGTCAACCACCTGACGGCCAGCGCCGCATCCACCCTTCGACGGGCAGCGCCAACCCGTTGCACAGCGTGCAGATCGTGCGGTACCAGCCGACCGCGACGAGCAACTCCATGCGCTGTTCGTCATCAAGCTTGTCGCCCAACGCATTCCACGTTTGGTCCGACCACGTCCCCGCCGACTCGACCTCGTCGACCGCCGCGATCAACACCCGCTCGAACGCGTCGAACCGATCCAGGTCGCCGGTGACCAGCGCATCGCATTCGTCATCGCCGACCCCGGCGATCGGCCCCCAGAACACGGCCTGCCCACCCCACTCGTACTCGCACCCGAGCAGCGCGCAGATCCGCAGGATCGCGATCGTGCGCAACCGGGGCGGCAGCCGGGTGTCGACGTACAGCGACTCACCGAGTTTACGCAGCCGCGCAGCGAGATTCGGATGACGCTGCAGGCAGCGCACCAGCATCAGCGGCTCGTAGGTGCGGTCCGGGTGGCCCCAGCTGTTGATGCCCGCGGCGTCTTCTGCGCTCCACGGCGGAGCCAGCGGCGCGACGCGCGTCATACCGCGGGCGCCGGTTGGCGGCCGCGGATCAACCGGCCCGGTCGCGCCTCGGTCGGCACCCCGTTCTCGGCGATGACCTCACCGGCCACGATCGTCGCGACGTAGCCGTCGGCGGCCTGGTCGAGTCGACGGCCGCCCGCGGGCAGGTCGTGGGTGACGACGGGCCGGTGCAGATGAACCGCGTCGTGGTCGATCACGTTGAGATCGGCCTTGTAGCCCACCGCGATCCGGCCGCGGTCGGCCAGGCCCGCGATCCGGGCGGGTACCGATGTCAGCTCCCGCACCGCCTCGGCCACCGACAGCCGCCCGTCCGCGCGGTCGCGGGCCCAATACGCCAGCATGTAGGTCGGAAAGCTTGCGTCACAGATCATCCCGTAGTGCGCACCGCCGTCGCCGAGGCCGAGCACCACGTCGTCGCGACGGATCAGTTCGGCCACGGTGTCGAGGCTGCCGTCGCGGAAGTTGGCCAACGTGACGAGCAGGATGGCGTGCCCGTCGTCGTCGAGCAGCCGGTCGTAGGCCTCCTCGAGGGGGCTGACGCCGCGGGCACGGGCCCTGGCGCCGATCGAATCCTCCGGCGCGGGTTCGTAATTCGGCGGGCTGCCGAGCGGGTACATGCAGTCCCAGGCCTGGGCGGCGAACATCAGCGGATGTCCGTCGGCGGCGGGGCTGTCGGTCAGGATGCGTTCGCGCACCTCGGGTCGGCGCATCTCGGCGACCCGTTCGGCCAGGGGAAGATCCGCGATCTCCCGGTACGACGGGTACATCACGAACGGGTTGCCCGACAGGTCCAGGCCCAGCACCAGGCCGATCGGGCGCGGGAAGATCTGCCCGGTGACGTCACCGCCGTTTTCGTTGGCCTTCTCCACCATTCGCAGCGCGTCGAGATGGATCGGCGGGCCGGCGTTGCCGATCGCGAGTGTGAACGTCACCGGCAGCCCGACCTCGGAGGCGACGTCGAAGACGGCTTTCAGCGCGCCCTCGTAGTCGCCGGCCATCAGGTCCGGCACGAACTGCAGCAGTCCGCCGCCGGCGTCGTCGACGCCGCGGGCGATCGCCTCGATCTCGGCGTATTCCGCCTCGTAGCTCGGAATCGGTTGTCCGCCGGCGGTTTTGTGCAGCGTCAGCCGCGACGAGGCGAACCCGAGCGCACCGGCCCGGACCGCCTCCTCCGCGAGCTTGCGCATCAACGCGAGGTCCTCGGTGGTCGGCGGCTCGCGGTCGACGCCGCGCTGGCCCATCACGTACACCCGCAGCGGCGAGTGGGGCAGGAACGCCGCGACGTCGATGTCGCGGTGCCGGGACTCCAGGGCGTCGAGGAACTCGGGGAAGGTCTCCCACGTCCACGGCAACCCGTCGACCATCACCACCCCGGGGATGTCCTCGACCCCGGCCATCACGTCGACGAGCACGTCGTGGTCCTCGGCGCGGCACGGTGCGAACCCGACGCCGCAGTTGCCCATCACCGCTGTGGTCACCCCGTGCGCCGACGACGGGATCATCCGGTCCGACCAGATCGCCTGCCCGTCGTAGTGGGTGTGCAGATCGACGAACCCGGGCGTGACGAGCAGACCGGTCGCGTCGATCTCTCGGGCGCCGCGGTCGGCCACGGTGCCGACCGCCGCGATCACCCCGCCGGAGATCGCGACATCGCCGACGTACGGTTCGCCGCCCAGGCCGTCGACGATGGTTCCGCCGCGGATGACGAGTTCATATGTCATAGGTCGAACATACGATGAGCCGATGATCGACCACTTCGGAATCAACTGTGCGGACTGGGAGAAGTCGAAGGCGTTCTACGACAGAGTGCTCGGCGTCCTCGGCTACACCCGCCAACTGGATTACCAGGTCGCCATCGGCTACGGCCGCGACGGCAAGCCCGATTTCTGGATCGCCGACATGACCGCGGGGGAGGCCGCGGGGCCGAACCGTGAGGTGCACTTCGCGTTCCAGGCCGCCGACAGCGACGCCGTGCAGGCGTTCTACGACGCGGCGCTGGACGCCGGCGCCGAAGCCCTGCACGCGCCGCGGATGTGGCCCGAATACCACCCCGGCTACTTCGGCGCGTTCGTGCGCGACCCAGACGGCAACAACATCGAGGCCGTCTTTCACGGGTCTCCGGCTGGGGCACCGCCGGGCTGACCTCGGTACGGTCGAGGCATGGCTGACTCAGATGCGGCGGCGGCCCGCGAAGTTCTGCGCGACGCGTTCACCCGGCAGATCGAACACGTCGAGGACCTGACTGACGGGCTGACCGACGAGACCGCGTTCTTCCGGCCCACCCCGACGGCCAACAGCATCGCCTGGCTGATCTGGCACAGCGCACGCCAGCAGGACCTGCAGATCTGCCATCTCGCCGGCACCGAGCAGGTCTGGCTGCGTGACGGCTGGGTCGACCGGTTCGGCCTCGACCTGCCCCGCGAGGCGATGGGCTACGGCGACGGGCCCGAGGAGGTCGACAAGGTGCGGGCCTCGGCGGACCTGCTGGCCGGCTACTACCACGCGGTGCACAAGATGACGCTGGAGTACATCGCGTCGGTGACACCCGAGGAGTTGAGCCGGGTTGTCGACACCAACTGGGATCCGCCGGTCACCGCGAGCGCGCGGCTGGTCAGCATCGTCGACGACGCCGCTCAACACCTGGGGCAGGCGGCCTACATCCGCGGAATTGCGTGATCCGGTGGTGCCCGTCGATCGCGCTCGCAGCGGTGCTGCTGCTGGGTTGGGCGGTCGGCAAATCCTCCACCCCGCTCGATGACTGGTTCCAGCGCTTCCGGCACACCCCGCTGCGGCGGCTCAACGAGATAGCCGACCCGCGGGTGCTGATCACGGTGCTGGTGATCGTGCTGCTCGTGGCGGGGTGGCAGCGGCGCTGGCGGCTGGCAGCGATGGTCGCACTCGCGCCGCTGATCGGGTTGGCGTTCGTGCGCGTGCTCAAACCGATCTTCGGCCGAGACAAGGGCGGCGGGCTGGCCTATCCGAGCGGGCACATCACCACGACGACGATCGTGCTGGGGCTGCTGATCCTGCTGACCGGTGCGGCGTGGTGGGCGGTGACGGTTGCGGCCGTCGCCGTCGCGCTGGCGATTCTCGGGGTCGGCGTGAGCTTCCACTACTTCACCGACACGATCGGTGGGCTGCTGCTCGGCTCGGCCATCGTCTGCGCCGCTGCCGTCGTCGCCCGGCGCGACCTGACCCGCAGCCTGCGCTAGCGAACTCGGCTGTCTGCCAGAATCGAGTGATGGCCGCGCCCGACAGTTCACCCGGCCTGCGCGAGCGAAAGAAGCTGCAGACCCGCGCGCGCATCCGGCGGGAAGCGTTCCGGCTCATCCAGGAACAGGGCTATCAGGCCACGACGGTCGAACAGATCTCCGCCGCCGCGGACATCTCGCCGCGCACCTTTTCCCGCTACTTCTCGACCAAGGAAGCGGTGCTGCTCTCCGACGACCACATCGCGCCGATCATCGCGGCGTTCGTCGCGGCCCCCGCTGACCTGTCGGTGCTCGACGCGTACCGGCACGCCGTCGAGACGACCTTCGCCGCGCTCAGCGACGAGGAACGCGAAGAGGCGATCATCGGGCAGCGGCTGATGTACTCCGTGCCCGAGGCGGCCGGCCTGCTCTACGCCGAGTACGTGCGGCTGATCGATCTGATCGCCGACGCGCTGACCCAGCGTCCGGTCGCGCCGACCGACCCCGTCGAGCGCCGCGTGCTCGCCGGCGTGCTGATCGGCGCCTCGCACGGCACGCCGCTACCCGGTGACCCGATCTCGACCAGCCTGCGCGTGCTCGACCAGATGCTGAGGTAGCCGCCGTTTCTTGACAGGTGTCAACCCCGGTGCGATCTGCGTCACACCGGGTGGTTAGCATGGGGCTATGACTGCGACGTCTGACGTTGAGCTGCCGGAGACCACCACCATCCGCAATCCCGCGACGGGAGCTGTCGCGGGCACCGTGCGCTGGACCGATCCCGCCGACGTGCCCCGCATCGCCACCGGGCTGCGCGAGGCCCAGCGCCAGTGGGAGGCGCGCGGCGCGGCGGGTCGGGCCAAGGTACTCGCGCGCTATGCGCTGTGGCTGGGCGACCATCGCGACGAGATCGAGGCGTTGCTGATCAAGGAAACCGGCAAGTCCGCCGTCGACGCGGCCCAGGAGGTGCCGCTGCTGATCATCATCGCGTCGTACTACATCAAGACCATGGAGAAGGCGCTCGCACCCGAGAAGCGGCCCGCGCCACTGCCGTTCCTGTCGGTCAAGAAGATCGAGGTGCACTACCGGCCGCGCCCGGTCGTCGGCATCATCGCGCCGTGGAACTATCCGGTCGCCAACGCGCTGATGGACGCGATCGGCGCGCTGGCCGCCGGGTGCGCGGTGCTGCTCAAGCCGTCGGAGCGCACGCCGCTGACCGCCGAGTTGCTGCTGCGCGGCTGGCTGGATTCGGGTGCGCCGGAGGTGCTGGCGCTGGCGCAGGGCGCGCGTGAGGTGTCCGAGGCGGTCATCGACAACGCCGACTTCGTCCAGTTCACCGGGTCGTGCGCGACCGGGTCCAAGGTGATGGAGCGCGCCGCCCGGCGGCTCACGCCGGTCAGCCTCGAACTCGGCGGCAAGGATCCGATGATCGTGCTCGACGACGCCGACGTCGACCTGGCCGCGCACGCGGCGGTGTGGGGCGCGTTCTTCAACGCCGGGCAGACGTGTGTGTCGGTGGAGCGGGTGTATGTGCTCGACTCGGTTTACGACGAGTTCGTCGCCGCAGTCGTGCGTGACGTCGAGAAGCTCAAGATGGGCGCCGGCGACGGCCACGACTTCGGCTCGCTGATCGACGATTCGCAGGTGGCCGTCACCGCCCGCCACGTCGACGACGCGCTTGCCAAGGGTGCGCGGGCGCTGACCGGCGGCAAACGCGCCGACGGTGCAGGCAGCTTCTACGAGCCGACGGTGCTGGTCGACGTCGACCACTCGATGCTGTGCATGAGCGAGGAGACGTTCGGTCCCACCCTGCCGATCATGAAGGTCGCCAGCGTCGACGAGGCGATCCGGCTGGCCAACGACAGCCAGTACGGGCTGAGTGCGGCGGTGTTCTCCAAGGATGTTGAGCGGGCCAAACGGGTTGCCGTGCAACTGGACTGCGGCGCGGTCAACATCAACGACGTGATCTCGAACCTGATGTGCACCACCGCGCCGATGGGCGGCTGGAAGACGTCGGGTCTGGGCGCGCGGTTCGGTGCCGCCGAGGGACTGCGGAAGTACTGCCGGCAGGAGACCGTCGTCGCGCCGCGCACCGCAGTCGGCGCCGGTGGCAACTACTACAACAACTCGCCCAAGGCGCTCAAGCGGATGAACAAGCTGATGACCAAACTCGCGCTGATCACCCCGAGGCGCACGGCCAAGTAACGTGGGTCGCCGAGAGTACGGTTTCTGACGCCGTTACTCGCGTTTCATGTCCGAAACCGTACTGTCGGCGAAGGAGGATGCGCGTGCGGTTGGTGACGACCGTGTTCTTGTGGCTCATCACCACCGTCCTGCTGGCGGTCGCCGTGCCCTCGATGTGGGCGCAGCGCACCGTGGTCGACGCCAACGGGTATGCCGCGCTGGCGGAAACCGCGGCCAAGGACCCGCAACTGCAGAAGGCGATGGCGGGGATTCTCGGCACTGAGGTGTCGTCGTACATGTCCGACAACGGCTACGACGTCGACCCCACACTGATCAACGGCGTCGCTTCGGCGTACACCGCGAACCCGACGTTTCCCAGGCAGTTCGCACTGGCCAACGTCATCGGGCACCGGTGGATGTTCACCGACGCGGCACATCAGATCGAGGGCACCGACCAGTGGATCCTGGACCTGGGCCCGATGCTGGCCGACGAGTCGTTCCGCCGCACCCTGGGCAACTTCGGCGTCGAGACACCGGAGTCGCTGCCGGTGCCGGTGACGATCAACGACACCTGGCGACCCGGCCAGCTCAAGGCGGCGGCCACCTGGGGACCGTGGATCAGCATCGGTTCGACGATCCTGACCGCCGTGTTCGCGCTGCTGACGCTGGCCGCCGCCCGCTCACGCGGGAAAACCCTTGCTGCGCTCGGGGTTTCGGCGCTGATCGTCGGGGCGGCCGGTTGGGCGGGGATGGAGGTCGCGCGCCGCTGGGTCGACGATGCGCTGAACCGGCTCTCCGGTGACCTGCGTGAGGTCGCCGACGTCATGGTGGCGACCGCCGAGGACAGCCTGCACCACTGGCTGAACCTGACGCTGGCCGCCGGCGGGGTGCTGGTGGTGTTCGGTGTGCTGGTGTCGGTGCTGGCCGGGTTGCGTCGCCGCGACGTTTAGCTGACCTCGCTATTGCTACCGTCAGTGCATGCCGTTCGTCTCGGACATCGTGGGACCCCAGCGGCCGGTGCAGGTGTGGCCGCCGCTGGCCGCCGGTGTGCTGCGACGGACCAGCACCATCGACACCCATCCGGACGGATCGGGTTCGGCCGTCGACCTGCGCGCCCGTGACGCCGTGGGGCGGCGCGACGGAGCGGTCGATGTCCGCGACGAACTGCGGGTGCAGGCCCACCTCGCCGAACGGACCATCGACGAGATCTCTGGCGATAGCCGCCTCGAGCGGCTGCTGGGCAAGCGGGTGGGGCCGGGCTTTCGCTCGGCGGTCGGGGAGCTGTTCGCCGACGACGTCCGCCGCTCAAGCCTGCTGAACCTGCTGCTCGACGACTGGGTCGGGGCCGCGCTGGTCTCCGGTTATGCGCTGCAGCACCGGGCGATCGTGGCGGGCGTCGAGGACCGGCTGCCGCCGGGCACCGCCGACCGGATGGCGGGGATCTGCGCCGGGTTCGCGCCGGACGCCTCGCTGGTGAGCGCGACGCGACGGCTCGGCACGATCCCGTCGGTGCACGGACCGCTCGCACCGCCGCTGGACCGCGACGGCATGCACGACGTCGAGCCGTTACGCCCGCACGGCATGCGCCGGCTGCGACGGCTGGATCTGCATCCCGCCGACGCGGACTCGTCGGGTTTCACTGCCCACTTCCGCGACTCCCACGTCGACGGTGACGGCGTCGAGACGATCGTGCACGAGTACGCGCTCACCGGCGCGGTCGACGTCGCGACGCGCACGGTCACCACGATCCGGGCTGACGTGCACGTGCTGCCGTGGCAGGAGTGCCCGGGTGCGGTGCCCAGTGCGCAACGAGCGGTGGGGATGACGCTGGCCGAGATCCGCGACCGGGTCCGCGGCGAGTTCGTCGGCACCAGCACGTGCACCCACCTCAACGACACGCTGCGCGCGATCGGGGACCTCGGCGCGCTGTTCGACCTGCGCTCAGGGCTCGATGACGTGTGACGGATCGGGCCGCTTGTCCGGCGGCGCCTGGCTGTAGTCGCCCCACGGGCCGTCGCGCTGTTCGATGGCGCTGCGAACACCCTGTGCCGCAGCGGTTTCGATGAACGACAACGCATCGGGGGTGTTGCGCATCAAGCCGTCGAGGATGCCGCCCAGCGTCTGCGTCGACGCCAGCCCCATGTTCTCGTAGGCCTGGTTGACGATCAGCTTCTGCGCCTGCAGCTGCGAGAGCGGGATCTGCGCTAGCTTGAGCGCGATCTCCTTGACGCGCGCCTCGAGGTTCTCGAACGGCACCGACTCGTTGATGAGTTCGACTGCGGCGGCTTCCTTTCCGGTCAGCGGCTCACCGGTCAACGAGTGCCACTTCACCTTCGCCAGGCTCAGCCGGTACAGCCACATCCCGGTCAGATAGGCGCCCCACATGCGGGCGTAGGGAGTCCCGATGACCGCGTCGTCGCTGGCGATCACCAGGTCCGCGCACAATGCGTAGTCGCTGGCGCCACCGACGCACCAGCCGTGCACCTGCGCGATCACCGGTTTGGAGGCCCGCCAGATCGCCATGAACTTCTGCGTCGGCCCGGTCTCGCGGGCGCTGACCATCGCGAAATCCTTGCCCGGATCCCAGCGGCCGTCGGTGTTCATCGCCTCGCCCCAGTGGGTGAACCCGCCGCCGAAGTCGTAGCCGCCGGAGAACGCGCGCCCGGCGCCGCGCAGCACGATCACCTTGATCGACGGATCACGCTCGGCCAGTCCGATCGCGCGCTCGATCTCGTCGGGCATCGGCGGCACGATCGTGTTGAGCTGCTCGGGCCGGTTCAACGTGATGGTCGCGATCGGTGACTCGGCGGCGTAGAGCAGGGTCTCGAACTGCGGGGTTGTCGACATACCTGGAGTTTGGCAGAGGACCCCTCGGGTAACCGGGTTCGGTGACAAAACGACTTGGTGGCGCACGTGCAGCGGCAACGTTGGTGGATCTCGGCGCGTCGTCGATCGCCGCCGGCGTGATCTCGCGGCGTCGCCCCGTCATCCGGGCGCTGGAGGCGATGCAGGCCGATTCCCGGGCGGTGACGCGCATGCAGAAGCTGCGGCGCGAATTCGGTCGTGGCCCTGTCGAATTGGCGGTGCCGGGTCGCCGCATGCTGGTGATCCTCGACCCCGAGGACGTGGGCCGCGTGCTGGCCGAGGCGCCGACGCCGTTTCACCCGGCGAACACCGAGAAGCGCAAGGCGCTCGAATGGTTTCAGCCGCACGGTGTGCTGATCTCGCGCGGGCCGATCCGCCAGCAGCGCCGCGAACTCAACGACGCGGTGCTCGACAGCGGCGCCGAGGTGCACCGGCTCGCGGATGCGTTCGTCACGGTCGTGGCCGAGGAGGCGCGGGAGTTGACCGCCGACGCGGCGGCGCGCGGACACCTCGATTCGGCCCGGTTCATGACGACGTGGTGGCGCATCGTGCGTCGCGTCGTGCTCGGGGACCGTGCGCGCGACGACGACCTCGTCACCGACGCGTTGATGCGGTTACGCAAGGCGGGCAACTGGTCGTTTCTGTCGCTGCCGCACTACCGCGCACGCGCGAAATTCCTTGAGGGGCTTTACCGCTACGTCGAGGATCCCGAACCGGGCAGCCTGGCGAGCGTGGTCGCGCAGACCCCGTCGAGCGGCGCGGTCGACCCGGTGGGGCAGATGCCGCAGTGGATCTTCGCGTTCGACGCGGCGGGGATGGCCTCGCTGCGGGCGATGGCGCTGCTGGCCACCCATCCGGGCGAACGGGCGCGGGCGTTGGAGGATGCCGGCGAGCCGGACCGGGTGGCGACGCGGCCGTATCTGCGGGCCTGTGTGCTGGAGTCGGTGCGGTTGTGGCCGACGACGCCGACGATCCTGCGCGACACGACCGAGGACACCACCTGGTCGGACGGATCGACCGTCGCGAAAGGTGCCGGGCTGATGATCGTCACGCCGGCGTTCCACCGCGATGACGAGCTGCTGCCGTTTGCGCATTCGTTCGCGCCGCAGATCTGGCTGGACGGGACGGCGCAGCGCCACCCGCAGCTGGTGCCGTTCTCGGCAGGCCCCGCCGAATGTCCGGGCCGCAACCTGGTGCTGCTGGTGACGAGCACGCTGTTGGCGCATCTGGTCGGCACGCTGGACTTCGAACTGACCTCGGACCCGAAACCGTCGCCGGACCGGCCGCTGCCGATGACGCTGAACCAGCTGACGCTGGAGTTCGAGGTGCAACGGGCGACTCAGTCGGTGAGGTAGGCCTACCGCCGCAGTTGTCCAGGTTTAGGTGTGGCTACCCTGTGCAGATTCGCTGAGTGTTATGTTCAGCCTCTCCTAACTTTCGAGGTGCGAATGAACCGCTATCTTGCCTGGGCTGCGCCCATCACCGCCGCGACTCTGATCCTGTCCGGATGCTCCGGCGACAACTCCTCGAGCAGCGAGACGTCGACGTCCGCGACCGGATCGGCCGCCGAGACCACCAGCGCCGCACCGGCTGTGGAACCCGCGGTGCTCGACAAGGCCGCCGCGGATTACAAGGCGTACGCGCAGAGCAACATCGACGAGCTGCAGCGCGTCGTCAAGGTCTTCACCGACGCCGTGCGCGCGGGCGATCTCAAGGCCGCCCAGGACGCGTTCGCCCCGTCGCGCGCGCCGTGGGAGCGCATCGAGCCGATCGCCGGGCTGGTCGAGGAGATCGACGGCAAGATCGACGCCCGCGTCGACGACTTCGCCGGCGTCGACGACCCGGCCTTCACCGGTTGGCACCGCCTCGAGTACCTGCTGTTCGAGAAGAACACCACCGAGGGCGGCGCCCCGTTCGCCGATCAGCTCGACAAGGACGTCGCCGACCTCAAGGCGCAGTTCCCCGCGGTCGACGTCAAGCCGGTCGACGTGTCCAACGGTGCCGCCGAACTGATCGAAGAGGTCTCCGAAGGCAAGATCACCGGCGAAGAGGACCGCTACTCCAAGACCGACCTGTGGGACTTCGACGCCAACCTGCAGGGCGCCCGCGACGCGGTCTCCAAGCTCGACCCCGCGCTGGTCAAGGCCGATCCGGCCCTGCTCGGCAAGATCACCGCCGGGCTGGACTCGGTCTTCGAGACCATTCGGCCGCTGCGCCGCGGTGACGGCTGGGTGCTGTTCTGCACCGAGAACGACCCGTACCCGTCGCCGCGCTGCCCGGAGGTCACCGTGACCCCCGACGTCATCGACAAGCTCAAGGCCGAGCTGGCCGGGCTGTCGGAGAACCTGTCGCAGGTCTCGGGAGTGCTGAAGCTGCAGTGACCAGGCGGCGCTTCGGGCTTTCGCGCCGCGGCTTTCTCACCGGCGCGCTGGGCACCGGCGCCGCCGTCGGCGCAGGCGCGGCGCTGGCCGGGTGCTCGTCGCCCGCGCCCGCACCGGCCGGACCGCCGCCCGCGGCGTTCGTGCCGTTCGAGGGTGCCCACCAGACCGGCGTCACCGCGCTGCCCATCCCCGAGCAGGGCCTGGTCGCGTCGTTCAACGTGCTCTCGCCCGACCGCGAGGCGCTCAAGCACGCGATGCAGGAACTCACCGACGAGATCCGCGGGTTGATGGCCGGTAAGCCGCCCGAGGTCCGCGACCCCGCGTATCCGCCGGTGGACTCCGGCATCCTGGGTGAACAGCCCCCCGCCGACAATCTGTCGGTCGTCGTCGGTGTCGGCGCCTCGCTGTTCGACGACCGCTTCGGATTGGCCGACCGCAAACCCCGGGAACTGGCCACCATGCCGTTTCTGGCCAACGACCGGCTCGACCCCAAACTCTCGCACGGCGACGTGTCGATCATCATCGAGGCCGGCCACAGCGACACCGTGGTGTTCGCGCTGCGGCAGCTGATGCGCCGCACCCGGCGACACCTGGTGCTGCGCTGGATGGTCGACGGCTACGCCCGCGGCATCGGCGCCGGTCAGGTCTCCGAGGCGGCCACACCGCGAAACTTGTTGGGCTTCAAAGACGGAACGGCCAACCTCGACGTCGATGACAACGCGCTGATGGACCGCCACGTGTGGGTGGGGCCCGACGACGGGGAACCGGAGTGGGCGGTCGGCGGTTCGTACCAGGCGATCCGCATCATCCGGATGTTCGTCGAGTTCTGGGACCGCACCCAGCTCGTCGAGCAGGAAGCCCTCATCGGGCGCAACAAGGTCAGCGGCGCACCGCTCGGGCTCAGCGGCGAGTTCGACGATCCCGACTACCCCGAAGATCCCGACGGCAAGCGGATCCCGCTCAACGCGCACATCCGGCTCGCGAACCCACGCACCCCGCAGACCGACGAAAACCTCATCCTGCGGCGGGGATTCAACTACTCCCGCGGGTTCGACGGCGCCGGCCGCCTCGATCAAGGCCTGGCGTTCATCGCCTACCAGCGCAGCCTCGAGAAGGGCTTCCTGACTGTGCAGCGCCGCCTGAAAGGCGAACCGCTCGAGGAGTACATCCTCCCGGTGGGCGGCGGGTTCTTCTTCACGCTGCCCGGCGTCACCGGCGCCGACCGCTACCTCGGCGACCAGTTGCTCAGCTGAGCACCGACCACAGGAACTCGTAGATCAGCGCGGACCGGAACGCCGTCTGCGCGTTGTCCGCAGCGCCGGCGTGCCCGCCCTCGATGTTCTCGTAGTAGTGCACAGGATGCCCGGCCTTCTCCAGCGCTGCGGTCATCTTGCGGGCATGGCCGGGATGCACCCGGTCATCGCGCGTGGATGTCGTGACCAGCACCGGAGGGTAGCGTCGGTCGGTCAAAATGTTCTGATACGGCGAGTATTTCGAGATGAACGCCCAGTCCTCGGGATTGTCGGGGTCGCCGTACTCGGCCATCCACGACGCGCCGGCGAGCAGCAGATGGAACCGGCGCATGTCGAGCAGCGGCACGCTGCATACCAGAGCACCGAACAGCTCCGGGTACTGCGTCAGCATCACACCCATCAGCAAGCCGCCGTTGCTGCCACCCTGCGCGCCGAGCTGCTCGACGGTCGTGACACCGCGTTCCACCAGATCCCGTGCCACCGCGGCGAAGTCCTCGTACACCAGGTACCGGTTCTCGCGCATCGCCTGGGTGTGCCACGTCGGGCCGTACTCGCCGCCGCCGCGGATGTTGGCCAGCACATAGGTGCCGCCGCGGCTCAGCCACAGCCGGCCCAGCACCCCGGCGTAACTCGGGGTGTTGGCCACCTCGAAGCCGCCGTACCCGCTCAGCAGGGTCGGGCCCGGCGCGCTCTTGTGCCGGTGCCCGACAACGAAATACGGGATCATGGTGCCGTCGGCCGACGCCACAAAATGCTGGCTGACCTCGAGGTCGGCGGCGTCGAAGAACGACGGCGCCCGCTTGACCTCGGTCACCTCGCCGCCCGCGCGGCCCCACAGCAGCCGCGACGGGGTGTCGAAACCGCTGACGTCGAGGAACATCTCGTCGCCGTACTCGTCCACATCGACCAGCACGGTGTTGGTGTTCGACGGCAACCCGGGGATGTCCGCCCGCTGCCAGCTGCCCGGCGTCACGACCGTCACCCGGCTGATCACGTCGACCAGCGTGACCAGCACCAGGCGGTCCCGCGTCCACGCGTAGTTTTCCAGGCTCGAATGCGCATCCGGCTCGAACACCACCTGCAATTGCGCTGTGCCCGCGAGGTATTCCTCGTAGTTCGCGGCCAGCAGCGACCCGGCCGGATACGTCGTCGACCCGACGGTCCAGTCGGTGCGCGGCCGGATCAGCAGCCATTCGCGGTGCACCGAGATGCCCGCGTCGGTGGGCACGTCGATCGCGATCAGGTCGTCGCCGCGCAGTTCGTAGCGGTGCCGGTTGAAGAAGTCGAACGACCGGGTGATCAGCAACCGCTCGAAGCCCGGCGTCGCGTCGTATCCGCAACCCACGCTGACATCGGTGGTCTCGCCCTCGAACAACGTCTGGGCCTCCTCGGCGGGCTGCCCGCGCCGCCACCGCTTGACGGTTCGCGGATAGCCGGAGTCGGTCAGCGATCCGGGCCCGAAATCCGTGCCCACCAGCACCGTGTCGCGGTCCTGCCACGTCACCGCCGATTTCGCCTCGGGCAGCGCGAAGCCGTCGTCGACGAATTCCCGTGTCGTCATGTCGAATTCGCGCACCACGGTGGCGTCGGCCCCGCCGCGGGACAGTTCGACCAGGGCCAGCGAGTAGTCCGGTTCGAGCACCTCGGCGCCGGCCCACACCCAGTTCTCGTCCTCGGCGGCGGCGATCGCGTCGACGTCGATCAGCACATCCCACGAAGGTTGCTCGGTGCGGTAACTGTCCAGCGTGGTGCGCCGCCAGACACCGCGCGGGTGCTCCGCGTCGCGCCAGAAGTTGTACAGGTACTCGCCGCGCCTGCGCACGTACGGGATGCGGGCGTCGGTGTCGAGCACCTCCAGCGCCTCGGTCCGCATCTGCTCGAACCTGCTGCCCCCGAATCGTTCGAGGGTCGGTTCGTTGTGCCGGCGCACCCAGTCCAGCGCGTCGTCGCCGGTGATGTCCTCGAGCCACAGATACGGGTCTTCTTCCACAGACCCATTGTGGGCTTCCGGCGTAGTGTGAGCCCCGTTACACCCGTCGAGTAGGAGTCACCGATGACTGTTTACGCCCGCCCCGGTTCGTCAGATGCGCTGATGTCGTATGAGTCTCGGTACGGCAACTTCATCGGCGGCGAATGGGTGCCGCCGGCTTCGGGGGAGTACTTCGAGAACCCGACGCCGGTGACCGGCCAGCCGTTCTGCGAGGTGGCCCGGTCGACGGAAGCCGACATCGACAAGGCGCTCGACGCCGCCCACGGCGCCGCCACGGCATGGGGCAAAACCGCCGCCGGCGAACGCGCCAACATCCTCAACAAGATCGCCGACCGCATCGAGGCCAACCTCGAGTCGCTGGCGCTGGCGGAGTCCTGGGACAACGGCAAGCCGATCCGCGAGACCCTCAACGCCGACCTGCCGCTGGCCGTCGACCACTTCCGCTACTTCGCCGGGGCGATCCGCGCGCAGGAGGGCTCGCTGAGCCAGATCGACGACGACACCGTGGCCTACCACTTCCACGAACCGCTCGGCGTCGTCGGCCAGATCATCCCGTGGAACTTCCCGATCCTGATGGCCACCTGGAAGCTGGCTCCCGCGCTGGCGGCGGGCAACGCCGTCGTCCTCAAACCCGCCGAGCAGACGCCCGCTTCGATCCTGTACCTGATGTCGCTGATCGGCGACCTGCTGCCGGCCGGAGTCCTCAACGTGGTCAACGGATTCGGGTTCGAGGCGGGCAAGCCGCTGGCCTCGAGCAACCGGATCGCCAAGATCGCGTTCACCGGCGAAACCACCACCGGCCGGCTGATCATGCAGTACGCGTCGCAGAACCTGATCCCGGTGACGCTGGAACTCGGCGGCAAGAGCCCGAACATCTTCTTCTCCGACGTGCTCGCCGCCGCCGACGACTACCAGGACAAGGCGCTCGAAGGGTTCACGATGTTCGCGCTCAACCAGGGCGAGGTGTGCACGTGCCCGTCGCGCAGCCTGATCCAGGCCGACATCTACGACGAGTTCCTCGAACTGGCCGCGATCCGCACCAAGGCGGTGCGCCAGGGCGACCCGCTGGACACCGAGACGATGATCGGGTCACAGGCGTCCAACGATCAGCTCGAAAAGGTGTTGTCCTACATCGAGATCGGCAAGGACGAGGGCGCGCGCGTCGTCACCGGCGGCGAACGCGCCGAACTCGGCGGTGACCTCAACGGCGGCTACTACGTGCAGCCGACGATCTTCGAGGGCCACAACAAGATGCGCATCTTCCAGGAGGAGATCTTCGGCCCGGTCGTCGCGGTGACGTCGTTCAAGGATTACGACGACGCGATCGGCATCGCCAACGACACCCTCTACGGCCTGGGCGCCGGCGTGTGGAGCCGCGACGGCAATACCGCCTACCGCGCCGGGCGCGACATCAAGGCCGGCCGGGTATGGACGAACTGCTACCACGCCTACCCGGCGCACGCCGCGTTCGGCGGCTACAAGCAGTCGGGCATCGGCCGCGAGACGCACAAGATGATGCTCGACCACTACCAGCAGACCAAGAACCTGCTGGTGTCCTACAGCAACAAGGCGCAGGGATTCTTCTGACCGTGCCGGCACACGAGGCGACGCCGCCGCGGGCGCTGATCACCGCGGCAGCCGCCGACCTGTTGCAGAAGTTGCAGGCCCGACACGGCCCGCTGATGTTCCACCAGTCCGGCGGCTGCTGCGACGGGTCCTCGCCGATGTGCTACCCCGACGGCGACTTCATCGTCGGCGACCGCGACGTGCTGCTCGCCGTTCTCGACGTCGGCGAACCGGGCGTGCCGGTGTGGATCTCCGGGCCGCAGTTCGACGCGTGGAAACACACCCAGGTGGTGATCGACGTGGTGCCGGGCCGCGGCGGCGGCTTCAGCGTCGAGGCGCCCGAGGGCATGCGGTTCCTCACCCGCGGCCGGGCGTTCACCGACGACGAGAACCGCGCGCTGGCCGCGGACCCGCCGGTGACCGGTGCCGACTACGCGTCTGGCGCGCGGCCGCCTGCGGCGGGCTCGCATATCGTCGGTGATGCAATTGATGCCTGTCCGATACCGGACGTGCCGGGCCCCTGACCCCGAAAGCGGGCGTGCCGCTCCTAACCTGAAAACCGTGATACCGCTGCCTCGTGCATGGCTGTTGACGAGCGCGCTGCTCGTCGGTACCGCCGTGGGACTGATCCTCGGGATCGCCTCGACGCTGCTGGTGGACACCCCGGTGCGGCCCGACGTCGTGATCGCGCTCGTCGTCGGCGTGCCCGGTGCGCTGGGGATGTTGACCATCCTGTTGTCGGGCCGGCGCTGGGTGACGACGGTCGGCGCGTTCCTGCTCGCCGTCGCGCCGGGCTGGTTCGGCGTGCTGGTCGCGATCCAGGCGGTGCACGGTGCCTGAGACCGACACCATCGCCGGCGAGCCCACCGAGCCGTACACGCCGACGTTCGACACCGGCCCGTTCGAGGCCCCGCAGTCGGGCCAGGTGGCGGTCGAGGAGCGCTCGGAGCCGATGCCGATCCCGGCGCATCCCGTCGTGGTGCCCGGCAACTACCAGTACCTCAAACGCTGGACGTTCGTGCTCGTCGTCGCGGTTGTCTGGGCGCTGGCGGCGGCGGCCGGATGGGGTCTGTACCACTGGTGGTACCACTCGCTGGACAAGACGGCGTCGGTGTTCGTCGTGCTGGTGTTCGTGATCTGCTCGACGGTCGGCGGCCTGCTGGTCGCCATGGCGCCGCGGCCGCTGGCCTCCGCGGTGGCCGTCGCGGTGACGTCTGCGCCGCTGGCCGCGGTGGGTGGCGCGGCCGTTCTGCACGGCCTCTACTTCTGCGAATGGGCCAGCCGCTGTTTCGTGGGGCTCATTCCTTACTAGGGTGGGAGCGTGACCCACTATGACGTCGTCGTTCTCGGAGCAGGCCCCGGCGGGTACGTCGCGGCCATCCGCGCCGCCCAGCTCGGACTGAACACCGCCATCGTCGAACCCAAGTACTGGGGCGGCGTGTGCCTCAACGTGGGGTGTATCCCGTCAAAGGCGCTGCTGCGCAACGCCGAACTCGCGCACATCCTGACCAAGGAGGCCAAGCAGTTCGGCATCAACGGCGAGGTGTCGATGGACTACGGCGCCGCGTTCGACCGCAGCCGCAAGGTCGCCGAGGGCCGCGTGGCCGGTGTGCACTTCCTGATGAAGAAGAACAAGATCACCGAGATCCACGGCTACGGCAAGTTCACCGACGACCACACCATCGAGGTCGACCTCAACGAGGGCGGCACCGAGTCGGTCACCTTCGACAACGCGATCATCTCCACCGGCGCCAGCACACGCTTGGTGCCGGGCACCTCGCTGTCGGAGAACGTTGTCACCTACGAAGAGCTGATCATGCGGCGGGAGCTGCCCAAGTCGGTTGTGATCGCAGGCGCGGGCGCGATCGGCATGGAGTTCGGCTACGTGATGAAGAACTACGGCGTCGACGTCACCATCGTCGAGTTCCTGCCGCGGGCGCTGCCCAACGAGGATGCCGAGGTCTCCAAGGAGATCGAGAAGCAGTTCAAGAAACTGGGCGTCAAGATCCTCACCGGCACCAAGGTCGAATCGATCAAAGACGACGGCGACAAGGTCACCGTCACCGTCAGCAAGGACGGCAAGAGCGAGGACCTCAACCCCGAAACCGTCCTGCAGGCCATCGGTTTCGCGCCCAACGTCGACGGCTACGGGCTCGACAAGGCCCGCGTGCAGCTGACCGACCGCAAGGGCATCGGCATCGACGACTACATGCGCACCAACGTGCCGCACATCTACGCCATCGGCGATGTGACCGGCAAGCTGCAACTCGCGCACGTCGCCGAGGCGATGGGCGTCGTCGCCGCCGAGACCATCGCCGGCGCGGAAACCCTGCCGCTGGGCGACTACCGGATGATGCCGCGGGCGACGTTCTGCCAGCCGCAGGTCGCCAGCTTCGGGCTCACCGAGGAGCAGGCCCGCGAGGAGGGCTACGACGTCAAGGTCGCCAAGTTCCCGTTCACCGCGAACGGCAAGGCGCACGGCATGGGCGCGCCCGCCGGCTTCGTCAAGCTGATCGCCGACGGCAAGTACGGCGAACTGATCGGCGGGCACCTGATCGGCCATGACGTCTCCGAACTGCTGCCCGAGCTGACGCTGGCGCAGAAGTGGGACCTCACCGCCAACGAGCTGGCGCGCAACGTGCACACCCACCCGACGCTGTCGGAGGCCCTGCAGGAGTGCTTCCACGGCCTGGTGGGCCACATGATCAACTTCTGACCGTGGGTCAGACGTCCACCCCAGCGCGAGCGATCTGGGTCGCCGGTATCGGCGGGCTGGTGGTCGGCCACATCCTGTGGCTGGGCGGGATCTCGCTCGCCACGGCCACGTCGACCGTCAGCACCTGGGTTCTGGTGGTGGCCGCGGTGTCCTTCGTCGTCGGCGGGATCGCCGGCTGGCTCGGCTGGCGGGCTTATGAGCGCAAGGCCGAAGTGTGGGCGGCGTTTCTGTTCGGGCTGCCGATCTCACCGGTGCTGCTGTCGGTGGTGGTCCTCGGCATCACCTATCTCTAGTCCGGAAAGTCAAGCGGCACTTTGAGTGTGGTGATGGTGGCCGCCAGGCCGTCGTACTGGGAGGCGAGCATGCAGAACTCGATCAGCTGCGGTTTGGTCAGGTGTTCGGCCAGCCGCGCCCAGGTCTCGGCGGACACGCCGCGGGTGACGACGAACTCGTCGGTGGCGGTGATCAGCGCGCGCTGACGGTCGGTCAACCCCTCGGCGTCCGGGCCCTCGAAGATCTTTTTCTGCACGTCGGGGCCGATGCCGCGGGTGCGCGCCAGCCGGCGGTGCTGCTGCAGTTCGTACTCGCAGTCGCGCAGATGCCCGACGCGCAGGATCACGGTCTCGGCGTCGCGCACCGGGAGCTTGCTCATCAGCCCGAGCAGCACGCCGCTGTAGGGCAGCCACGCCAGGAACAGAAGTCGATGCTGGCCAAGGACATTCACCAAGCTGAACCGGGGTGCGCGGATGGCGCGCGCACCGATCTTGGCGATGGCCCAGTTGACCGGGCCGAGTTCCTTGAAGCCACCGGGCGGGATGCGTGCCGACTCGAGTTCGCTCACCGGAGCGAGTCTATAGCTGCTGTTTGACAAGGTACGGGGACACGGTGCTGCGGTGCTCGTCGATGTCGAGCGCGCGGCCCAGCGCCGGGAACGCCCGCTGCGGGCAGTTGTCGCGTTCGCAGACGCGACAACCTGCGCCGATCGGCGTGGACACCTCGCCGGACAGGTCGAGTCCCTCGGAGTAGACCAGCCGGTGCGCGTGGCGCAGTTCGCAGCCGAGGCCGATCGCGAACGTCTTGCCGGGCTGGCCGTAGCGCTGCGCGCGGCGCTCGACGGTGCGGGCCACCCACATGTAGTTTCGCCCGTCGGGCATCTGGGCGATCTGCACTCCGATCTTGCCGGGGTTGGCGAACGTCTCGTAGACGTTCCACAGCGGGCAGGTGCCGCCGCTGGAGGAAAAGTGAAAACCGGTGGCGGACTGGCGTTTCGACATGTTTCCGGCGCGGTCGACCCGGACGAACGACAACGGCACACCGCGCATCGACGGCCGCTGCAGCGTGGACAGCCGGTGCGCGATGGTCTCGTAGCTGACCGAATAGAACGCCGACAGCCGCTCGACGTCGTAGCGGAACTCCTCGGCGACGTCGTGGAACTGCCCGTACGGCAACACCGTTGCGGCCGCGAAGTAGTTGGCCAGCCCGAGGCGCGCCAGCCGGGTGGACTCCTCGCCGGTGAACTTGCCCTCCTCGACGAGCCGGTCGATCAGCTCGCCGAACTCCAGGTACGCCAGCTCGGCGGCCATCTTGAACACCGTCTGGCCGGACGACAGGTGGTCGCTGATCTCCAACGTCTTGGTCGACGCGTCGTAGCGGTGCAGCACGGAGCCGCCCAGATCGCGGCGACGCACGATGCGCACCCCGTGCACCATGCTCAGCCGGTCCGACAGCTGGCGGGCCAGCTCGGCGCGGTGCATGCCCATCCGGATCGTGAGGTCCTCGGCGGCGGTGTCGAGCTCGTGCAGGTAGTTCTGCCGCTCGTAGAAGTAGTCGCGAACCTCCTCGTGCGGCATCGTGATCGCACCGGACCCCGAACTGCCGCCGCCCAGTGCGAACCGGTCCTCGGTCGCGGCCGCCAGGCGGGTGTTGGCGATCTGATAGCGGCGGTGCAGGTTGACCATCGCGCGGGCCATCGCCGGATGCGAGGCGACCAGGTCGGCGATCTCGGCGACGTCGACGTCGATGTCGAGGTCCCGATCCAGCGTCAGCTCCCGCAGTTCGGCGACCAGCCGGGTGTCGTCCTGGGAGGCGAAGAACGTCGCGTCGACGCCGAACACCTCGGTGATCCGCAGCAGCACCGCGACCGTCAGCGGTCGCACGTCGTGCTCGATCTGGTTGAGGTAACTCGGCGAGATGTCCAGCATCTGGGCCAGCGCCGCCTGGCTGAACCCGCGTTCGCCGCGGAGTTGTCGAATGCGCGAACCGACAAACGTTTTCGCCACGTCAACCAGCGTAACAACACTGCGAAGGGGTGCTTCGCATTGTTGGCAGAACCGGCCCTGTGGCAGGATCGGCCCGTGAGTACCAAGCGGGGCCCCGGACTCGCGAAGGCGATGACGCCCGTCCCCGACCCGCATCCCGACGTGTTCGACATCGAGTGGCCGCTGCGGGTCGCCGACGTCGACCGCGAGGGCCGGCTCAAGTTCGACGCCGCCACCCGGCACATCCAGGACATCGGCTCCGATCAGCTGCGGGAGATGGGCTTCCAGGAGACCCACCCGCTGTGGATCGTGCGCCGCACGATGATCGACATGATCCGGCCCATCGAGTTCCAGGACATGCTGCGGCTGCGGCGCTGGTGTTCGGGCACATCGAACCGGTGGTGCGAGATGCGGGTGCGCATCGACGGGCGCAAGGGCGGGCTCATCGAGTCCGAGGCGTTCTGGATCAACATCAACCGCGAAACGCAGGGCCCGGCGCGCATCTCCGACGACTTCCTCGAGGGGCTGCGCCGCACCACCGACGTGGACCGGCTGCGCTGGAAGGCGTACCTGTCGGCGGGCAGCCGCGAGGACGCCGACGAGATCCGCGATTACCCGATCCGGGTCAGCGACATCGACATCTTCGACCACATGAACAACTCCGTGTACTGGTCGGTGATCGAGGACTACCTGCACCATCACCCGGAGCTGGCGCGCTATCCGCTGCGGGCGACGATCGAACACGACGCCGCGGTCGCGCTGGGGGACAAGATGGAGATCCTCAGCCATGTGCACCCGGCCGGGTCCACCGACCAGTTCGGTCCCGAGCTCGCCGACCGCACTGTTACAACGCTCACATACGCCGTCGGCGACGAGGCCAAAGCGGTCGCCGCGATCTTCTCGCTCTGATTGCCGCCCGGTTAACAGTACGGGCGTACTGACCAGCGGAAATGCGTTACCGACAAGTAACTTCTGAACCGGTTAAGTGCTAAGTGTTCTTCGCAACATTTGCAAAATCGGCGGAGTGCTTGGCTTAAGTTGGCAATGGAAACGGCTGGACCTGCGGTGATGTCATGAGGCATGCTCGGATTAGCAGAACGGCAAAGCCGTTTAGGTGTTAACAAGCCGGGTATCCCGGCAACGCCGCAGCGAAGTGAACAGATCCGGAGGAACACCATGTCAACCGTCGGCCAGCCGAAGAGCGCAGAAGAAATCCAGCGCGACTGGGACACCAACCCCCGCTGGAAGAACGTCACGCGTGACTACTCCGCCGAGGACGTCGTCGCACTGCAGGGCACCGTCGTCGAAGAGTCGACCCTGGCCCGCCGCGGCGCCGAGATCCTGTGGAACCAGCTGCACGACATGGAGTTCGTCAACGCGCTCGGTGCGCTGACCGGCAACATGGCGGTCCAGCAGGTCCGCGCCGGCCTGAAGGCCATCTACCTGTCCGGGTGGCAGGTCGCCGGCGACGCCAACCTGTCCGGCCACACCTACCCCGACCAGAGCCTGTACCCGGCCAACTCGGTGCCGCAGGTGGTCCGCCGCATCAACAACGCGCTGCTGCGTGCCGACGAGATCGCCAAGGTCGAGGGCGACACCTCGGTCGAGAACTGGCTGGTGCCGATCGTCGCCGACGGCGAGGCCGGCTTCGGTGGTGCGCTCAACGTCTACGAGCTGCAGAAGGCGATGATCGCTGCCGGTGTGGCGGGCTCGCACTGGGAGGACCAGCTGGCCTCGGAGAAGAAGTGCGGCCACCTCGGTGGCAAGGTGCTGATCCCGACCCAGCAGCACATCCGCACCCTGACCTCGGCGCGCCTGGCGGCCGACGTCGCCGACGTGCCGACCGTCGTCATCGCGCGCACCGACGCCGAGGCGGCCACCCTGATCACCTCCGATGTGGACGAGCGCGACCAGCCGTTCATCTCCGGTGAGCGGACCAAGGAAGGCTTCTACCGGGTCAAGAACGGCATCGAGCCGTGCATCGCCCGCGCCAAGGCCTATGCGCCGTACGCCGACCTGATCTGGATGGAGACCGGCACCCCGGACCTGGAACTGGCCAAGAAGTTCGCCGAGGGCGTGCAGGCCGAGTTCCCGGACCAGATGCTGGCCTACAACTGCTCGCCGTCGTTCAACTGGAAGAAGCACCTCGACGACGCGACGATCGCGAAGTTCCAGAAGGAGCTCGGCGCGATGGGCTTCAAGTTCCAGTTCATCACGCTGGCCGGCTTCCACGCCCTGAACTACTCGATGTTCGATCTGGCCTACGGCTACGCCCGCAACCAGATGAGCGCCTACGTCGAGCTGCAGGAGCGCGAGTTCGCTGCCGAGGAGCGTGGCTACACCGCCACGAAGCACCAGCGCGAGGTCGGCGCCGGCTACTTCGACCGGATCGCCACCACCGTCGACCCGACCAGCTCGACCACCGCGCTGAAGGGTTCGACCGAAGAGGGTCAGTTCCACTAAGCAAGTCCGCCGAGCGCACGGTTGTTGTACGCAAACGTCGAGTAGACGCGTCAACAACCGTGCGCTCGGCGTCTGCTAGGAAGAACCCGTGAGCATTCAACGAGTGGGCGTCGTGGGCGCCGGGCAGATGGGCTCGGGGATCATCGAGGTCTCCGCGAAGGCCGGCGCGAACGTCGTCGTCTACGAGCCTTCCGAGGAACTTCTCGACGCCGGACGCAAGCGGATCACCGGATCGCTGGAGCGGGCGGCGAGCAAGGGCAAGCTGTCCGAGGCCGACCGCGACGCGACCCTGGCGCGGCTGTCGTACACCACGTCGCTCGCCGACCTCGCCGACCGGCAGCTGGTGATCGAGGCCGTCGTCGAGGACGAGACCGTCAAGGGCAAGATCTTCGCCCAGCTCGACGAGATCATCACCGATCCCGATGCGGTGCTGGCGTCGAACACGTCGAGCATCCCGATCATGAAAATCGCTGCGGCGACGAAGAATCCGAGCCGTGTGCTGGGGTTGCACTTCTTCAACCCGGTGCCGGTGCTGCCGCTCGTCGAGCTGGTCAACACGTTGGTGACGTCGGAGGGTGCGCTCGCGCGGACCGAGCAGTTCGCGAGCGAGGTGCTGGGCAAGCAGGTGGTGCGGTGTTCTGACCGTTCGGGTTTCGTGGTCAACGCGCTGCTGGTGCCGTACCTGCTGTCGGCGATCAGGATGGTCGAGGCCGGTGTCGCGACGGTCGAGGACGTCGACACCGCGATCGTGGCCGGGCTGTCGCATCCGATGGGGCCGCTGCGGCTTTCGGACCTGATCGGGCTGGACACCATGAAGCTGATCGCCGACTCGATGTTCGAGGAGCTCAAGGACGCGCACTACGCGCCGCCGCCGCTGCTGCTGCGCATGGTCGAGGCCGGCCAGCTGGGCAAGAAGTCCGGCCAGGGCTTCTACACGTACTGACCCCTTTCTTGCGCCGAGCGCACGGTTGTGAACGTGAACGCCGAGTACGGGCGCGAACAACCGTGCGCTCGCGAGTCGATCAGGCAGGGTAACCGCGACTGGCCAGCGCCTGGCGGACGCGTCGTACTATCTCGGGTCGTTGATAGCGCAACTGGCGGGCGCTGACGCGGACGATCAACCATCCTCTCGCGGCGAGGAACTCGAGCCGTTCGATGTCGCCGGCATGGATGTCCGGATCGGTCCAGTGTTGTTCGCCGTCGTACTCGACGCCGACCTTCCATTCGAGCCACCCCATGTCGATGCGCCGTACCACCCGTCCCCAATCGTCGGTGACGGGAATCTGCGTGCCGGGACGATCGAGACCTGACTGGACGAGCAGGAGTCGGAGGCGGGTCTCCTGCGGGGATTCGGCGCCCGCGTCGACGTAGCTCAGGGTCTCGCGGAGCTGTCGGATCCCGCGAGCGCCCGGATATCGCGCCGCGATCGAATAGACCTCGGCGAGATCGCCTTTCGTCGAGTGCAACAGATCGTCGATACGGATCACCCCGGATTCGAGGCGCAGTCTTCTGCCCAGGTCGTATGCGGTGCGGGCAACGGTCGTACAACTGATGCTGTCGACCTCGCACAACTCGTCGTCTGCGATCTTTCCGCTGTGAATCTGGATTCCGGGCGCTCCGGGCCGACGGGTCCGGGCGAGCTCGACCGGGGCGTCGGCCGGGACATATCTGGCGCCCAGCATGGCGGCCGCGGAATGACCGGACAGCGTTGCGGTGCGTCCTGACCAGAGCCACGCCGCGTGCGCGCGATCGGCGGCAGTGAGTACCTCGCCGGCTCGGCAGTAGACGTTGCGATGGATCCGGGCGTAGCTCCGCATCAGGTCGCGGCGGGTCAGGTGGCCGGTCGCAAGTTCTTCAGAAGCGACGATCAGGCGAGTTCGCATGCATCAATCGTCGGGTGCCTGATGGTGAGGCAGCAGCGGCAATTGCTTTTCCTGTGGATAACCCTTCGCCGAGAGCACGCTTATGTACACAAGCTGCGAGTGGGAGCGCTAACAAGCGTGCGCTCGGCGCCCAAGAAGTTAGGAGTCCAGCAGGCGCCGGCGCTCCGTGGCGACGTCGAAATCGGCTGCCGGGTACGACAAATCGAGGCCCTCGAGCGCGTCGATCAGCAGTTCGGTGATCGCCAGCCGGCTGTACCAGCGGCGGTCCGCGGGTACGACGTGCCACGGCGCGTAATCGGTCGACGTGCGATCGAGCACCGCCTGATAGGCCTCCTGGTACTGCGGCCACAGCAGGCGTTCGTCGACGTCGCCGGGGTTGTACTTCCAGTATTTCGTCGGGTCGTCGAGCCGCTCGAGCAGCTGCTCCTTCTGCTCCTCGAGCGAGATGAACATCGCGACCTTCACCAAAGTCGTTCCGCTGTCGACGAGTTCGCGTTCGAACGCGTTGATCTCGTCGTAGCGCGCACCCCACACCTCCGGCGGCACCAGGTTGCGCACCCGCACGATCAGCACGTCCTCGTAGTGCGACCGGTCGAAGACGCCGATGTGCCCCGGCGGCGGCAGCGCCCGCCGGATCCGCCACAAGAAGTCGTGTTCGAGCTCCTCGGGAGTCGGCTTGCCGAACGCGGTGTACCGCACGCCCATCGGATTAACGGCGCCGACAACATGTTTGACGATGCCGCCCTTGCCCGCGGCGTCCATGCCCTGCAGCACGAGCAGCACCGAGCGGTGGTCGTCGGCGCCCTTCGAGCTGGCGTACAGCATCTCCTGCAGCTCCGCGAGCCGCTCACTGCGCGCCGCCTGCACCGGCGCCGCGTCGGCCTTTGCCCCGTCGAATCCCGGTGTCGCCGAAGTGTCGAGCCCGGCCACCGTCGCGCCGGGTCGGAACCGCAGCGCCTCGGCGATCGTCGACGTCACGCGGTGTCCGGCCGTGGCGGCAACATCGGCGACGGATGCGGCTGCCTGCGGAACTTCTCCAGCGAGCCGCCGACCTCGACGATGCCGCACAGCGCGTTCCACGACAGCATCGTCAGGTAGTCGATCAGCTCCTCGGCGGTCATCCGCGGGTTCGACATCCACGAGTGCGTGGCCAGCTGCACCCCGCCGACGGTGTGGTAGGCCCACGGCTCCACGCCGCCGGTGTCCATGCCCGCAGCCACCATCCGTCGCCGCAGCATCACCGCCAGCATGCGCGCGATGATCTGCTCCGACGTCGCGATCGCGCGGCTCTTGCTCGCCGAGTTGTTGGCCATCACGAACTGGTAGGGCTCGGGCTCGGCGGCCACCGTCTCGACGTAGACGCGGATGATCTCGCGGGTCAGCTCGAACCCGTCGAGGTTCGACGACAGCGCCGCGGCCATGTTGGGGATCAGCGTGGTCTGCGCGAACCGCATCATCACCGCGGTCGTCAGGTCGTTCTTGTCGACGAAGTAGCGGTACAGCACTGTCTTCGAGACGCCGATCTCGGCGGCGATCTCATCCATGCTGACGTTGCTGCCGCGCCGCCGGATGGCTTCCAGCGTGCCGTCTACCAGCTCGTTGCGGCGTTCGACTTTGTGCTGGTGCCATCGCCGTTTGCGGCCATCGGTCTTGACTGCAACTGCCTGGGTCTGCTGTGCCACTATCCCCGTGATCCGTTCCCTAGTTCCCCTCGATAGTACGGCTGATCTTGACCGCGCGGGTTGTCGGACCGGGGGCCGCTCGCGCCGTAGCGGATGATGGAGGAGTGGCACACAGACCGAGCCCCGGCGGACCCGCGCAGACGGCTCTGCCCGGCCCGCGTCCGAGCTTCGCCGAGTCCCTAGCCGGCGCCGACTCGGCCGCCGATGCCGAGCGTCGGCGCAGCCTGCGGCGCATGAAGGTCGTCGCGCTGAGCTTCCTCGTCGGCGCCACCGTGATCTTCCTGGTGTGCACCTGGGCGCAGTCGGCCGGAGCGCCCGGCTGGGTCGGCTACGTGCGCGCCGCCGCCGAGGCCGGCATGGTCGGCGCGCTGGCCGACTGGTTTGCCGTCACCGCGCTGTTCAAGCATCCGCTGGGCATCCCGATCCCGCACACCGCGATCATCAAGCGCAAGAAGGATCAGCTGGGCGAGGGGCTGGGCACCTTCGTGCGGGAGAACTTCCTGTCACCGGAAGTGGTGTCGACAAAACTGCGCGACGCCGAGGTGGCCGGCCGGATGGGCAAGTGGCTGTCCGAGCGGGCGCACGCCGAACGCGTCGCGGCCGAAACCGCTACGGTGCTGCGGGTATTGGTGGAGATGCTGCGTGACGAGGACGTCCAGCAGGTGTTCGACCGGATGATCGTCAAACGCATCGCCGAACCGCAGTGGGGCCCGCCCGTCGGCCGGGTGCTCGCGACGCTGCTGGAGGAACGCCGCCAGGAGGCGCTGCTGCAACTGCTCGCCGACCGCGCGTTCCAGTGGTCGCTCAACGCCGGGCCGGTCATCGAGCGGGTGATCGAGCGCGATTCGCCGACCTGGTCGCCGCGCTGGGTGGACCATCTCGTCGGCGACCGCATCCACCGCGAACTGATGGACTTCACCGACAAGGTGCGCCGCAACCCCGACCACGAACTGCGCCGGTCGGCGACCCGCTTTTTGTTCGAGTTCGCCGACGATCTGCAGCACGACGAGGCCACGATCCAGCGCGCCGAGAACGTCAAGGAACAGATCATGGGCCGCGACGAGGTGGCCCGCGCCGCCGAGACCGCGTGGACGGCGGCCAAGCGGATCATCCTCGAGTCCGTCGACGACCCGTCCTCGGCGCTGCGCACCCGCATCGCCGACTCGGTGATGCGGATCGGGGAGTCGCTGCGCGACGACGTCGACCTGCGCGACAAGGTGGACAACTGGATCGTGCGCGCCGCGCAGCATCTGGTCGCCGAGTACGGCGTGGAGATCACCGCGATCATCACCGAGACCATCGAGCGCTGGGACGCCGACGAGGCCAGTCGCCGCATCGAACTCCACGTCGGCCGCGACCTGCAGTTCATCCGGATCAATGGCACCGTGGTGGGGTCGCTGGCCGGGCTGGTCATCTATTCGATAGCCCAGCTACTCTTCTGACCTGCGCTAACTAGTGCTTGCAAAAGTTAGCACCCCGTCGTACGGTAGTGGTGTCGCTTGTTGGATACCCGTTGCGCGAGGGGGCTACGAATGTCGCAGGACGAGAAGCTTGCCGTCGTCGTATCCAACGCCGCCCAGACCGCGGCGCAGGACATCGGGACGTTCATCCGCACCCAGCGGGAGGCCGCTCAGGTGTCCGTGCGACAGCTGGCCGAAAAGGCCGGCGTAAGCAATCCCTACCTCAGCCAGATCGAGCGGGGACTGCGCAAACCGTCTGCCGATGTCCTCAACCAGATCGCCAAGGCGCTGCGGGTGTCGGCAGAAGTGCTCTACGTCCGGGCCGGGATTCTCGAGCCCAGCGAGCCGAGCGAGGTCCGCGACGCGATCGTCAACGACACCGCGATCACCGAGCGGCAGAAGCAGGTGTTGCTCGAGATCTACACCTCGTTCTGCCAGCAGAACGAGGCCGAAGCGGCTCCGACAGGTGAGGAGCCGGCGACTGAGTAGAGACCTCGACTTCTTTCACCCGATGCAAACGAACTCCTGAGAAAGGAAAACCATGGCCAAGAACACCCCCGCCAAGAACCAGCCCACCGTTGACGACCTGAAGGCTCCGCTGCTCGCCGCCGTGGGCGCCGCCGACCTGGCCCTCGAGCGGGTCAACGAGATCGTCGCCACCCTGCGTGAGCGCGCCGGCGAGGCACGTACCGACTCCCGTACCCGCGTCGAGGACACCCGCGCCCGCATCGACCGGCTGCAGGAGGACCTGCCGTCGCAGTTCGGCGAGCTGCGCGAGCGGCTGAGCGCCGAGGAACTGCGCAAGTTCGCCGAGACCTACGCCGACGCCGCGCAGACCACCTACAACAAGCTCATCGAGCGCGGCGAGGTCGCGCTGGAGCGCCTGCGCACCCAGCCGGGCTTCACCGAGGCCGCCGGCCGGGTCGAGGGCTACACCGACCAGGCCGTCGAGCTGACCCAGGAGGCGCTGGGCAACGTCGCCGCCCAGACCCGTGCGGTCGGTGAGCGCGCCGCCAAGCTGGTCGGCGTCGAGCTGCCCAAGAAGGCCGACAAGGGCGCCGAGCCGGTGAAGACCGCCGCCAAGAAGGCCCCGGCCAAGGCGCCGGCCAAGAAGGCCCCCGCGAAGAAGGCGCCGGCCAAGAAGGCGGCCGCCAAGAAGGTCACCCAGAAGTAGTTCCCGGCAGCGGGTCGCAGGCCCAAAGTCGACCGAGGGGACGTAACCCGCCTAGTCTTGATGCGTGCAGCTCCAAGGCCTCGTGGGTTACGTCCTCTTCATTTTGCAGATCATCGTGCTCGCGGCGACGGTGTACGCGTTCGTGCACGCGGCGATGCAGCGGCCGGACGCCTACCCGGCCGCCGACAAGCTGACCAAGCCGGTATGGCTGGTGATCATCGGGGTCGGCGGGCTGCTCGCGTTGGTGCTCGGCGTCACCGGTACCGCGATCGCCGCCGTCGCCACCGGTGTCTATCTGGTCGACGTGCGTCCGAAACTGCTTGAGATCCAAGGGAAGTCGCGCTAGTGCGCCGATCCGTGGCCGCCGCGTTGGCGGCGGCGGGCGCGCTGACGTCCGCGCTCTGCGCCGCCCCGGTCGCCAACGCGACCCCCGCCCCGCCCTACGTCGACCACGTCGAGTGGGCCAAGTGGGGCGACCTGTCCAGCCTGCGCGTCTATCCCACCGCCGCGGGCCGGTCGGCCTCCGGGCCCGCGGTCTACGGGCCGGCCGAGCAGGCGTGGGCCGAAGTGCTGGCCCAGTCGCCGGACGCCGACATCCCGGGAATGAAGCCGCAGTTCCTGTGCCACTGGGAGTACGCCGAGCTCGGCTATCCCGGCAAGACCAGCTGGAATCTCGAGCCGTGGCGGCCCGAGGTCTCCTATCAGGAGATGCTGGAGGCCGGCTGTAATCCCGGCGGCACCGAAGAGCCGTTCTAGTGCCCGACGGGTATCGCCGCGACCAGGTCGCCGCGCTGGTCGACCACACGCTGCTCAAACCCGAAGCCACCGCCGCCGACGTGGCGGCGCTCGCGCAGGAGGCCGCCGCGCTCGGGGTGTACGCGATCTGCGTGTCGCCGTCGATGGTCGCGGCCGCCAAGCACGCGGGTTCGCCAGCCCAAAAGCTCTGCGCCGTAGCGGGATTCCCGTCGGGCAAGCACCTGTCGGCGATCAAGGCCGAGGAGGCGCGGATCGCGGTCGCCGACGGCGCCGACGAGATCGACATGGTGATCGACGTCGGGGCCGCGCTGCAGGGCGACATCGCCGCGGTCGGCGCCGACGTGGCCGCGGTCCGCTCGGCGGTCGGGGAGCACACCGTCTTGAAGGTCATCGTCGAATCCGCGGCGCTGTTGCTGCTCGGCACCGAGCAGACGTTGCTGGACGTGTGCCGGGCGGCCGCCGACGCCGGGGCCGACTTCGTCAAGACCTCGACCGGCTTCCATCCCGCGGGCGGCGCGTCGGTGCGGGCCGTCGAACTGATGGCGACCGTCGGGCCGCAGGTCAAGGCCAGCGGCGGCATCCGGACCGCCGCCGACGCGACCGCGATGCTGGCCGCGGGCGCCGGCCGGCTCGGCCTGTCCGGGACTCGTGCGGTCCTCGACGCTCTGCCCTGACCGCACAGCGCCGGTAATTGACTACAGCGTGAAAATTTGCTGTAGGGTAGTGAGCGACTTTTCGAGAGGTCGCGGCCGGGGCTTCCGCCGCCGTTGAAACCACAGATAGGATCCGATCATGATGACCAAGACGGGTTTGCTTCGACGTGTTCCGGTCGTGGCCGGTGTGGCCGCGGTTCTGGCGCTGGGCGCCGCCGCCTGCTCCAGCGAAGAGGAGCAGGCCCCCGAGACGTCGACCACCACGACGACCACCACGACGACCGGCCCGGCCGCCACCCCGACCGAGAAAGCCCCGCGGATCAACCCGAACGAGCCGAACCCGTTCACGCCGACGCATCTTGCTCCGCCTCCGGCGACGGCCACCCCCGGCCATCACTGATCGTCGTCTCACGGCGCTGGGCGCCGTAGCGCTGCTCGTCTGTTCCGTCGTCAGCGCCGCCTGCGCCCCACAGCACCGGGCCGCGATCACCGGACCGGTGGCCGCGCTGCTCGCGGACTCGGCCGACCTCGGTCCGTCCGCGGCGGGAGACGTGCAGCTGACGGTGACCCTGGCCGACGCGTCCGCCGCCGATGCTCTGACGGCATGGGCCGGCGCGCGCGGGCTGTGGGTGCGCGCCCGGCCCGGTGACGGCTGGGCGGTCGTGGAGGGCGCGGCCGCCGACGTCGCCCGCGCGTTCGGCGTCCCGGTGCACGACTACCGCGCGCCCAAGGGCCGCGTCTTCTACGCCTCACCGGAGCAACCGGTCACGCCGCCAGAGCTGCGCGGCGCGGTCACCGGGCTGGGCCGGATCATGAGCTACACCCCGCACCGCACGAAATCGCCGGGCTTTCTTCCGCTCGACGTGCCGAAGGGCGGACTGACCCCGCAGGGACTGCTCGACGCGTACAACGCGACGCCGCTCGCCGACGCCGGGTTCACCGGCAAGGGTGCGACGATCGTGTTCTTCGCGTTCGACGGCGTCGATCAGGACGACCTCGACCTGTTCGCCGACACGTCGGGTCTGCCCCGCTTCACGCCGGACGTGGTCGGCGACATGCCGGAGGAGCGGCACGGTGAGACGGCGATGGATCTGCAAGTGGCCCATGCCATTGCGCCCGACGCGCGGCTGGTGGTCGTCAACGCCCGGCCCACGGTCGACGGCGACGGCGCCTACGAGAAACTCGGCCGGCTGTTCGAGTCGGTGAACCGCGACTATCCCGGCGCGGTGTGGAGTCTGTCGATCGGCTGGGGTTGCGAGGCGTTCGTCACCGCCGCCGATCTGGCGCCGGTGGAGGCCGCGCTGGCCGCCGCGCAGCGCCGCGGCACGTCGGCCTTCGACGCCAGCGGAGACACCGCGGGGCTGGAATGCAAAGGCGGAGACCAGTGGTCGGCGCCGCCCGGGCCTGACGACATTGGGCTCGACGCGGTGGCCTCGCTGCCCGCGATCACCTCGGTGGGCGGCACCACCTTGTCGACCGGCAAGAACGGGCAGTGGCTGGCCGAGCACGCCTGGGTGGATTCGCCGCTGTCGCAGGGGACCAGCGGCGGGGTGTCCACACTGTTCGAGCGACCGGCGTGGCAGAAGCGCTTGACGGTAGAGCGCGACACGGCAGGCAGGCGGTTGGCGCCCGACGTGTCCGCGGTGGCCGATCCGTTCACCGGTGTGCGGTTCGTCTTCGGGCAGCGCGACGTGATGGGCGGCGGGACATCACAATCGGCGCCGATCTGGGCGGCGCTGACTGTGCTGATGAACCAGTACCTGGTGGCCAACGGCGGCCGGCAGTTGGGCAACCTCAACCCGCTGCTGTACCGTGTCGCGGCCGGGTCCAGGCTGCCGGGGTTCCGTGACGTGCGCCGCGGCGGCAACGCCGTCGACCTCGCCGACTCCGGTTACGACCTCGCGACCGGCCTGGGCACCCCGAACACCTACAACCTGGCGCAGAACCTGCTCGACCTGCAACGGGCGGGCGTGCGTTGAGACTGCGGAACTCGTTGCTGGGCAGCCTGTTTCCTGACCTACCCCGGCGCGCCCGGGTGCCGTTCGTCGTCGCCCTCGGGGTCCTGGTAGCGCTGTTGGCGGTTTCGGGGCTGCTGCGGTGGCAGGCGGCGATGATCTCCGCGGGGTCACTCGGGTTGACGCTGTTGTTCGTGCTGTACCTGCGGGCGGTCGCGGCGGCACCGGCGCGGGTCCTGGTCTGGTGTGCGGTGCTGGCCGCCGGTCTCGGCGCCGGCTGGGGACTGCTCAGCGGCGCGCTGGTCGCGCAGTCGCACGACGTCGGGCTCAGTGTCACCGAAACCGACGACGAGCGGTTGCTCGTCAGCATCGGGATACCGCTCGGCAGCGCGCTTCTCATGCTGATGCCCGCGCTGGTCTTTCGTGCGTTACGGCCGGTGCAGGGATACGCGATCGGCGCCTGGGGTGCGGTGGTGTTCACCGCCGCCGCGACCTTGGTGCGGCTGGCGCCCCAGTTCACGACCGGGGTCGTCGCCGACGAGCGCCCCGCTGCAGCGCTCCTGGTGCAGGCGGCGATCCAGGGTGTCGCGCTGCCACTGACCGCGGCGGCGCTCGGCGGGCTGGTCGGTATCACGGTAGCCTCGCGGAAGCGAGGACCCGCGGTCGCGAGTGTCCTTGTCGCACTGGCGCTGTTCGCGGTCATGGGAGTGACCGAGTTCCTGCCGATGCTGCACGGCCTGCACCTGGTCGTGCACGTGCTGCTCGCGGTGGTCGCGCTGTGGGCGCTCGGTGTGGCGCAACGCGCAGTGGTGCCCGAGCCCGTGTCGACAGAGGTCAGTTCGGTGCGGGTGTTGGCGACGTTCACCGTCGCGGTCGCGGTGGTGGCCGCCGCGGGTTCGGCGGTCTCGCTGGTGACGACGCCGGACCTCGGCAGGATCGTGTGCCCGCCGGACTGCGGCCGCCCGCCGATCGGCGAGCCGATCGAATCGAACCCCCGCTTCTACGCCGAGGACGGGGCGTTCTCGGTGCAGTACCCCGGCCCCGGCAGCGCTTACGAGGCCACGCTGCATCCCGACGGTGTCGAGGTGGAGTTCACCGGCGGCGACACCGGCACGCTGGAGTTGTTCGGGATGCCGGCCGAGAACCGCAGCCCGAAGCAGATCGCCGACGAGCTGATCGACGCGTATTACCCCGACGCGACAACCGAATACGAGATCCCCAACGCGATGGTCGGCTATCAGCCCGGCTACGGCGTCGTCGCCGACGACTACCCGCAGGACGCCAACGGCAGCTTCACCCGGCTGCGGCTGATCGTGATGGTCGCGGTCCGCGACGATTACGCGTTGGTGGCCGCCGCGGCCGGGCCGTACCGCGAGTTCACCCAGGACTTCGGCACCGGCCACCCGTCGGGCGCCAACCTGCAGCTCGCCATGGACATGGGCAAGTACGTCAACAGTTTTCGCTGGGGCGGCGTCAGCGTGTGACGGTCACAGCCCCGCGAAGCACGGGTCCTGCTGACCCTTCGGGATGTCGGCGTTGGTCGTCGAGAACTGGCTCTCCACACCGGAATCGGTGACCTTCACCGAATCCGCCTTGATTCCCATCGGGTAATTCTTGGTCAGCTGGCCGAGGAACGCGTCCAGCGCCGGCTGGACGGTTTCGCGCGGCAGCGTGAACCCCAGCCCGGTCAACTCGACCACCTGCAGCGAGATCCCGTTGTCGACGACGGCGGGCTTGGCCCTGATAGAGCCGAGCGCACCCTTGAGTTCGATCGTGCCGTCGGACGGGTTGGTGCTCACGCCGTTGACGAACGCGCCGATGAGCGGGATCGAATCGGCGATGGTCTGCTGGATGCCCGCCGAGGACCAGGTGATGTTCGCGACGAGCGAGCCGACCGATCCGCTCGAGTTGGCGGTGTCCTCGAGTCGGACGTCGTTGATCTCGAGGTTGACCTTCATGCCCTTGGCGTCGCGGATCTGGTTGCCCGCGGTCTCGACGCGGATGTTGGTGTAGTGGCCGCTCATGTGCTGGATCAGGAACGGCGGCATCACGCCGAACGAGGCGCTGGCCTCGTCCTGCACCACACACGACACGGCCTGCCCGACGACCGTGTCGGCGCGGCTGCGGGCGTACAGCTCACCGCCGAGCAGGCCGGCCAGCACCAGCGCCACCACGATCACGAACACCAGCACGATCGACAGCGGGTCGCTGAAGACCTTCTTGAGCCGCGACCCGGTCGAGGCGGGCGGTCCCTGCGGCGGCGGACCTTGCGGCGGGGGACCCTGCGGAGGCGGTCCCTGAGGCGGCGGGAGCTGGCCCTCCGGCGGAGGCGGTGGCTGGTTCGGGCGGGCCCAGGGGTCGGTCACGCCCGCGATTCTGCCTTACGGCGACGAGTGAAGTCCGCGCGGTTGTTCATCACCGCGACGGTCTCGCGGGCGGTGCGCCCGGCCTCCAGATCGAGATCGGCCACCACCAACTGCGGGTCGGCGCCCGCCGCGGACACCACCTCACCCAGCGGGGACGCGACGAGGCTGCCACCCACACCGGTCGGGCCCAGCGCCGCGATGTCGGGTGCCGGACAGCCCTGGTCGACCGCCGCGACGTAGCCCGTCGTATCGATCGCGCGCGCCCGGGCCAGCAACGTCCACTGGTCGAGCTTGCCGGGCCCGCTGCCCCACGAGGCGTGCACGGTGATCAGCTCGGCCCCGCGCTCGGCCAGCTCGACGTACAGCTCGGGAAAGCGCACGTCGTAGCACAACGTCAACCCGACGCGGACCCCGTCGACGTCGATCAGCACCGGTTCGCGGCCCGGCGCGACGGTCTTGGACTCCTGGAACCCGAACGCGTCGTAGAGGTGGATCTTGTCGTAGTGCGCGTCGACGCCGTCGCCGGTCGCGATCAGGGTGTTGAGGACGCGGCCGTCGTCCGACGGCGTGAACATCCCCGCGACGACGACCACGCCCGCGCGCTCGGCGATCGCGCGCACCCCGTCGGCCCACGGCCCGTCGACCGGCTCGGCCACCGGGGCGAGCGGCACCCCGAACCGGCACATCGTGGCCTCCGGGAACAGCACCATCCGGGCGCCGGCGTCGGCGGCGCGGCGGGTGTAGTTCTCGACCAGCCCGAGGTTGGCCCTCGGATCGGTTCCGCTCAGGATCTGCGCCATGGCAATCCGCATGCCGCCCAGCCTACGACCCGGTGACGGTTTACGGCCCCCACGCGGGCCGGGGCAGCGCCGCCGCCTTCTTGCCGAGCTTGCCCGAGCGCACCTGGGCGGCGAGGCTGTCGAGGATCACCCGCGAACTCATCAGCGCGGTCTGCTCGGCCCAGTCGTAGGGCGGCGAGCACTCGACGACCTCGATACCCGCCAGGCCCGGCTCGGAGATCATCTTGACCAGGTTGAGCGCCTCGCGGGGCAGCAGACCGCCCGGCTCGGGCCAGCCGGTGCCGGGCACGAAGCCGGCGTCGATCACGTCGATGTCGAAGGACAGGTACACCGCCTTGGCGTCCTTCCACGCGATCTCCAGCGCCATCTCGGCGATCTTCTCCACCCCGACGCGCTCCACGTCGCCGACCGTGATCACCGTCGACTTGCGCTCCCGACCGACCTTCACCCCGGCGCGCGGCGCCTGCCAGCCGCCGATGCCGATCTGCACGAGGTTGGTGGCGGGAGCGTTCTTGATGTTGGTCGCGTGGAACCACGGGGTGGTGTGCATCCGCTCGTCGAGGTCGGTCTCCTGGGTGTCGACGTGCCGGTCGAAGTGGATGATCCCGACGTTGCCGTCCATGTACGGGGCCAGCCCGCGGATGGTGGGGAAGCCGATCGAATGGTCACCGCCGAGCACGATCGGCATGACGCCCTTGCTCGCGACGTGCGCCATCGCCTGGCTGATCTGATCGAACGACTTCTCCAGGTTGCCGGGGATGGTGAACACGTCACCGATGTCGACCATGTTGAGCTGCTCGCGCAGATCCACGCCCGACTCGTAGTTGTAGGTGCCGAACAGGTTGGTGGAGCGCCGAATTCCCTGCGGCCCGAACCGGGTTCCCGGCCGGTAGGTCGCGCCGGCATCGAGCGGCACGCCGAAGATCGCCACCTCGGCGTCGTCGACCTGGTTGACGTCCTCGACGAACGGACACTTGAGGAAAGTGCCGCGCTCCCCGGCGAAATGGGGGAGCTCGCCACGCACGAACGTCGAGATGCGGCGGTCGTTGATGGTCGGTGCGGCCTCGAGCCCGTAGGTCAGGCTGCGTTCGATCTCCTCGCGTTCGCGACGGTCGGACAGCCGCGCCTCGGCCTGCTGGGCCCAGGCGCCCTCGGCGTTGGGCAGTTGATAGTCGGGTTTCTCGTCGGTCACGGGTGCTCCTTACGCGCCGTCTTGTCGCTGACCGGGTACGACGCACCTCGTCCGGGAAGCCGTTACCGGCTCCTGCGGTCATTGTTTGTCCGAATCGGTCGCTGCGCTACTCGAATCGAAACAATTCGTTAACACTGCGCGCGGTCGGCCGTAACGCCGCGGGGTTTGTCTGGTCGACGACTCACGCTCAGGCTGTGAGGCGCGCCTAGGGTTCCGCCGCGTTGCGACGCGGGTCTGGTCCGAGAGGCGCAGGCGGACTGCGGCGTCCGTTCCACGGCGGGAGAAAAGCCCGGGAGACTCCATCGCGCATAGGGAGCTCCACATGATCCTTCTCGGTGTTGCCGTCAGCATCGCGGTTGTCGTGCTCGTCGGCTTCTACGTGTCCAAACGGATCGAGGGCGACAGCGCCAACTTCCTCGTCGGTGGCCGCATGCTGCCGTACTGGTTGGTCGGCGGCGCCCTGATGGGGTCGGCGGTCGACACCAACGCCACCCTAGGAAACACCGACCTGGCATACGAATTCGGCTTCTGGGCGGGCGCGAGCCTGCCGCTGGGGCTGGCGCTGTGCCTGACGCTGACCGGACTGTTCTTCGCCAGGCCGATGAACCGGATGGGGCTGACCTCGTTCCCCGACTACTACCGGCTGCGGTTCGGCCGGTCGGTGGAGGTCGGCGCCTCGGCGCTGCTGGCCGTCGCGTTCTGCATGCTGGTGGCCGGCAACCTGGTGGCGGGCGGGTTCCTGTTCAACTACTTCCTCGGCATGCCGTACTGGCTGGGCGTCGTGCTGATCGCGGCGATCGCGGTCGCCTACACCGGCACCGGCGGGCTGATCGCCGACGCCTACACCGCAATCATCCAGATGTCGCTGATCCTGGTCGGCGCGATCGGCCTGATCGTCTGGCTGGCCTCCACCCATACGTTCGAGATCGCCGACGGGACAGGTCCGTTCGCGATGGGCCAGTTGTCGGATCCGGCGCAGGGCGCGGTGATCAACTGGGCGACGCTGATCGCGTTGGGCATCGGCGACATCGTCGCCATCGACTTCATGCAGCGCGTGTTCGCCGCGAAATCGCCTGCCACCGCCCGGCGCGCCTGCTTCATGGCCGCCGCGGGCACGGTCGCGATCTGTGTGCCGTTCGGCCTGGTGGTGCTGGCGGCCAAGTCGTTCCTGCCCGAAGAACTGGACGGCCCAGTGCTTTTTGTGCTGCTCGGTGAGTACGCCCCGACGGTGCTGACCGTGATCGTGCTGTGCGGTCTGGTCGGCGCGTCGATGAGCACCGCCAACGGCGCGATCCTGGCGATCTCCAACGTCTGCGTGCGCAACCTCGGCGGCATCCGCCGGGTGCACGTGCCCGGTCAGCGCGATCCGCTGCTGCGCGCCACCCGCATCGCGATGGTGCCGATGACGGTGTTCTCGATCGCGTTCGCGATCTACGTCAAGCAGACCGGGATCCTGCTGACCCTGGCCTTCGACCTGCTGCTGGCGTGTCTGGTGGTGCCGTTCATCCTCGGCCTGGTGTGGCGGCGCGGCACCACGGCGGCGGCGCTCGCGGCGATCTCGGTGGGCCTGGTGGTGCGGCTGGTGTTGTTCGTGCTGACCCCGACGATCTACGGCGTCGACAACACGATCCTCTACATCGCCAACGATTTCGTGCCTGCGAGCTTCGACGGGTGGCCGACGTTCATCGCGTTCGCCGCCGCCATCACGACCTACGTCACGGTGTCGCTGTTGACGCGGCCCGCCCAGCTTCGCGGGCTCGACATCCAGGTGGCGCGGGATCTCGACGACGCGCTCGACGAGACCGCCGTGGAAGAGCGCGCACTCACACCGGAGCCACAGCCGACCACGGCACGGTGAGAACGCCGTCGCGCATCCTGCGACGCGCCGGAGCGACAGGGAAACCGTTGTCGCGCAACAACTCCAGCATCGCACGCCAGCGGATCCGCGGGCCGAACACACCGTGACCGGCGACGCTGGCCCACGCCCGGTCGGCCGCGGCCAGCAGTGCGTGCACCGGTTGGCCGTCGACGTTGTGGTGGATCAGCACCTTCGGTAACCGCTCGGCGAGGTCGGAGGGGCGCTCGATCGCGAACGGGTCGCAGGCCAGCGTCAGGCTGACGGGCCCGTCGCCGTCGAGCAGCAGCCAGCAGCAGCGCCTGCCGACCTCGTCGCAGGTGCCGTCGACGATCAGCCCGCCGGGAGCCAGCTGCCGCTGCATCGTCGACCACGCGCCGGCCACCTCTTCGACGGGATACTGGCGCAGCACGTTGAACGCCCGCACCAGGACCGGACGCATGCCGGCCAATTCGAAACCGCCCAAACCGAATTCGACGCCGGCGGGGGCGGCGGCGCGCGCGGACTGCACGCGGTGCGGGTCGATCTCCAGGCCGACGACCCGGATGTCGTTGCGCACCACGCGAAGCCGGGCGGCCAGTTCCAGCGTGGTGACCGGTAGGGCGCCGTAACCGAGGTCGACGACGAGCGGGTCGGCGGCCGAGACGAGTGCGGAGCGGACCCGTGGTGCATGCACGAGCCAGCGATCGCTGCGGCGCAACCGGTTGTATCCGGTGGTGCCCCGGGTCAGCTGACCGATGGGCCCGCTCATGGCCCGAGTCTAAGTTCCGGTGCGCCTACCGCCGGGGCCCCACGCCGCTCAGTGGTCCCGGGCCAGCCAGTGCGCGGTGAACTCCTCTTCGGCGTCGAACAGGCCCTTGACGTGGTGCAGCATCAGGTCCTCGAGCGGGCCGCCCAGCAGGGGGATCCACACCTTGCACACGCTGGCCAGCAGCAACTGGCTGCCAGTGTCCGCCTCGGTGAGCGTGTAGGTGCCGCTGAACCGGCCGGGCCCGCGCGGGATCGACGCCGCATACGTGCCCTCGGCGCGGCGGTGCGTTCGGTCGAACGGGTCGAAGTGCTGGGTCCGGGTGATCACCATGTCGGCGGGGATCACCTTGCGCGCGATCGTCGGCAGCTCCGACCGGGGGATCACCTGGACGAACTCGATGTCGGTGCCGTGCTCGTCGGAATGGAACCGGGTGACGTCGGAGGGGGTGAACCGCCGGTACACGCCCATCAGGGCGTCCCAGTACTGCGCGCTGGTGAAGTGGCCGTAGATCGTCTCCGGCGGCGCGTCGAACGCGAGGGTGTAGTCCATGCGTCGTGACACGTCGCCAGTTTACTTGCGGATCAACCGTTCTCGGTGATCCACTCCGTCGTGAAGCGCTGCTCGGCGATCAGCAGGTCGACGAGCTGGCTGCCGATGAAGTTCTCGATCTTGCCGCCGACGAGCGGGACCCGCACCTCGACCTCGACGGTGAGCTCCAGGCGTGACCCGTCGCCCGCCGGTGTCAGCCGGGCGGTTCCGGTCAGGCTCGCCGGCGCGCCGGGGATCGTGCCCTTGACGATGGCCGTCGCCTGGCCGTCGTGCACCGCGCTCCAGGCCTCCTCGCGCACGAAGCTCAGATCGCCGCGATGGAACTGCGTCACAACGCCGGGCAGCCGGTCGGCGCGCAGCGTCTGGCGGGTGACGACGTCGATGGTGCCGTCGGCTTCGACGGTCATCGAGTCCAGCGAGTAGTCGTCGGCGCCCGAATCGGTCAGCCGCGCCAACCAGTAGCGTTCGTCGGCGAAAGCCCGGTGCACCTGTTCGACGCTTCCGCCATAGTCGGCGGCCATGTCGAATGAACGCGGCATAGCTGGTCACGCTACCGTTACCGGCCGTGGTCACTTCGCAGCTAGGGGGTGCCTCCGTCGAGGAGGCGGTGCCGCTGGCGCCGCTGACCACGCTGCGCGTCGGGCCCGTCGCGGCCCGCCTGATCACCTGTGACACCACGCAGAAGCTGATCGACGTGATCCGCGCCCTCGGCCCCGACGACGAGTCGCTGATCCTGGCCGGCGGGTCGAACGTCGTGCTGTCCGACCAGCTGACCGACCTGACCGTCGTGCACATCGCCAACACCGAGATCACCGTCGATGACACCGTCGTGCGCGCGGAGGCCGGCGCGGTGTGGGACGACGTCGTGGTCGCCTCGCTGGCGCACGGGCTCGGCGGGCTGGAGTGCCTGTCGGGCATCCCCGGATCGGCCGGTGCGACGCCGGTGCAGAACGTCGGGGCTTACGGCGCCGAGGTCGCCGACACGATCGCGCGGGTGCGTCTGCTGGACCGCCGCACCGGCGAGGACCGCTGGGTGGACCCGCAGGAGCTGCGGTTCGGCTACCGCACCAGCGTCCTCAAGCACTCCCGGGACGCGATCGTGCTGGAGGTGGAGTTCGCGCTGGACCCCGACGGCCGCAGTGCGCCGCTGCGCTACCGGGAACTGGCCACCAGGCTGGGCGCCGAGCAGGGCACCCGGGTCGATCCGCTGGCGGTTCGCGCGGCGGTGCTCGACCTGCGTGCGGGCAAGGGCATGGTACTCGACGCCGACGACCACGACACCTGGAGCGTCGGCTCGTTCTTCACCAATCCCGTCGTCACACCCGAGACCTTCGAGCGGCTGCGGGCCGAGGTGGACGGGCCGGTGCCGAACTATCCCGCGCCCGACGGCGTCAAACTCGCCGCGGGCTGGCTGGTCGAGAACGCCGGGTTCGGCAGGGGATATCCCGGTGACGGTGTCGCGGCGCGGCTGTCCACCAAGCACGCGTTGGCGTTGACCAACCGCGGCGGCGCCACCACCGCCGACGTGATCGCGCTGGCCAGGGCCGTACGCGATGGCGTGCGAACGAGATTCGGGATCGAACTCACACCCGAGCCGGCCCTGGTGGGGTGTTCGCTGTAGGTACGCTGGGTTCACGTGAGGACCCCGGACCCTTTGCCGTCGATGAACCGGCGGCGCGCCCTGACCGCACTGGCGGTCGGAGTCGTCGCGCCCGGGGCGCTGGCCGCGTGCATGACGAAGTCGGATTCGCCGGCGGCAGCACCGGAGGAGGCGCAGGACGCCGCCGCCGAGCTGAAGTTCACCCCCGCGGATGCGGCCACTGACATCTCGCCGACGGCGCCGGTGCGCGTCGCGGTCTCCGACGGCTGGTTCCAGAAGATCGCGCTGACCAACCCCGACGGCAAGGTCGTCGCCGGCGCGCTCAACCGCGAGCGCACCGAGTTCACGGTCACCGAACCGCTCGGCTACGGCGTCGAGTACAGCTGGACCGGGTCCGCCGTCGGCCAGGACGGCAAGGCGGTGCCCGTCGAGGGGTCGTTCACCACGATCGACCCGAGCAGCCAGGTCAGCGGCCGGTTCCAGCTCGCCGACGGGCAGGTCGTCGGCGTCGCGGCGCCGGTCATCATCCAGTTCGACGCCTCGATCAGCGACAAGGCCGCGGTCGAGAAGGCGCTCAAGGTCACCACCGAGCCGCCCGTCGAGGGCAGCTGGGCCTGGCTGCCCGACGAGGCAGGCGGCTCGCGCGTGCACTACCGGACCCGCGACTACTACCCGGCGGGCACCAAGGTGCACGTCGAGGCGAAGCTCTACGGGGTGCCGTTCGGCGACGGCGCCTACGGCGCGCAGGACGCGACGCTGACCTTCGAGATCGGGCGGCGCCAGGTCGTCAAGGCCGAGGCGTCGTCGCACCGCATCCAGGTCCTCGACGGGGCGGGTGCGGTGATCATGGACTTCCCGTGCAGCTACGGCGAAGGCGACCTGGATCGCAACGTCACCCGCAGCGGCATCCACGTCGTCACCGAGAAGTACGAGGACTTCTACATGACGAACCCCGCGGCCGGCTACGCCAACATCCGCGAGCGGTTCGCGGTGCGGATCTCCAACAACGGCGAGTTCATCCACGCCAACCCGGCCAGCTCCGGCGCGCAGGGCAACAGCAACGTCACCAACGGCTGTATCAACCTGTCGGAGTCCGACGCCCAGCAGTACTTCAACACCGCGATGTACGGCGACCCCGTCGAGGTCACCGGCACCCGCATCCAGCTGTCCTACGCCGACGGCGACATCTGGGACTGGGCCGTGCCGTGGGAGGAGTGGAAGGCGATGTCGGCGCTGACCGACGAGAACGCGCCGGACCTGCCGAGCACCGCGCCGGCGACGCCGTCGGGCGCCCCGCAACCCGTCAACGGCCGCCCCGGCGGCTAGCTGCTTCTTGACTGCTGCGCCGAATGGCCACTTATCCGACGCTCCACGGCCAAAACCGCGCGTCAAGTGGCCACTCGAGCGGGCTACTTGCGGTGGAACCGTGAACCGGCGGCGCCGCTGACCTGATCGCGCGGGCGCACCACGATCAGATCCAGATCGACGTGTGACGGGCGGCTGGCCACGAAACCGATCACCTCGGCGATGTCCTCGGCCACCAACGGAGTGACGCCCTCGTACACCTTCGCCGCGCGTTCCTCGTCGCCTTCGAAGCGGTTGAGCGAGAAGTCGGTCTTCACCATGCCGGGCGCAACCTCGGTGAGCCGCACCGGTTTTCCGAGCAGCTCGCTGCGCAGCGTGCGATGCAGCACCCCCTGGGCGTGCTTGGCCGACGTGTAGCCGCCGCCGTTGTCGTAGATCTCCACCGCGGCGATCGAGGTGACGGTGACGATCAACCCGTCGCCGGAGGCGATCAGCTTCGGCAGCAGCGCGCGCGTCACCAGCAGCGTGCCCAGCACGTTGGCCTCCCACATCCAGCGCCAGTGCTCGATGTCCGCCTCGGCGACGGGGTCCAGTCCGCGCGCGCCGCCGGCGTTGTTGACCAGCACGTCGACGCGGTCCAGCTGGTCGGCCAGCGCCGACACGGCCTCGGTGGACGTGACGTCCGCCACAATCGCGGTCCCGCCGATCTCGTCGGCCAGCGCCGTGATGGGCCCCTCCCGGCGGGCCACGCACACCACATGAAAGCCTTGTCCGGCAAGGGTTCTCGCGGTTGCTTCGCCGATGCCCGCGCTGGCCCCGGTGACGACTGCGACGCGGCGGTCGCTCTGAGAGGTCATCATCTGCCCAACTGTAGATGCCGTGCTAAGTTCGCTTCATGTTGTCCAGTCAGGTCTGTCCGCGGCGTGCGTGTTGTTGTCGCGCACATCGCCGCGCCTGACTGATCCTGGACAACCCGCTGTCCTGCTGAGTCGCCAGGTGTGGCCCGAAAACCCACCGGCCGACTTCACCTCTAGGACAAGCAGATGCGCACTTCCGCCACCACCCTTCCCGCCAAGCCCGCCGTCCGTGCGAGCGGTCCGCGCTCCAAGCGGGTGCTGTCCGCCGCGCCCGTTCCCGCCGGCCGCCACCCGCACACCCGCGCCCGTATCGTCGCGCCGTCGCTGAAGGTTCCCGACGCGGCCGCGGCCTCGGTGTTCAGCGCCGCCCGGCTGCGCGGACCCATCGCCCGCGACGTGATCGCGCAGGTCAGCGGGTTGAGCATCGCGACCGTCAACCGGCAGGTCACCGCGCTGCTGGAGGCCGGGATGCTGCGCGAACGCGCCGACCTCGCGGTCTCCGGCGCCATCGGCAGGCCCCGCGTCCCGGTCGAGGTGAACCACGAGCCGTTCCTGACGCTGGGCATCCACATCGGTGCGCGCACCACCAGCATCGTGGCCACCGATCTGTTCGGCCGCACCCTCGATGTGGTCGAGACGCCGACGCCGCGCGGCAACCAGGCGGCCGCACTGGAATCGCTGGCCGTCAGCGCCCGCCGATACCTGAGCCGCTGGCACCGCAGGCGCCCGCTGTGGGTGGGCATCGCGGCGGGCGGCGTCGTCGACAGCGCCACCGGCCACCTCGACCACCCGCGCCTGGGCTGGTCCGACGCGCCCGTCGGCCCGGTGCTGGCCGAGGCGCTGGGCCTGCCCGTCTCGATCGCCTCGCACGTCGACGCGATGGCCGGCGCCGAACTGCTGCTCGGCGGTCGCCGTCAACAGCGGGCCGGAGCCGCCGCGACGATCCTGTACTTCTACGCCCGCGAGACCGTCGGCTACGCGCTGTCGATCGGCGGACGCGTGCACTCGCCGACCAGCGGTCCCGGCACCATCGCCGCGCTGCCCGCCTACTCCGAACTGCTCGGTGGCACAGGACAATTGGAGTCCACCGTCAGCGACGAGGCCGTGCTGACCGCGGCCCGCAAGTCGCGGATCATCCCCGCCGAGGGCCCGGGTTCGACGATGCAGGCGCTGCTGAAGGTCGCCCGCCAGGGCAGCGCACCGGCGGCCGAACTGCTCGCCGAACGCGCCCGCGTGCTCGGCGAGGCCGTGGCCCTGCTGCGCGACATGCTCAACCCCGACGACCTGGTCGTCGGCGGCCAGGCGTTCACCGAGTACCCGGAGGGCATGGCCGCCGTCGAAGAGGCGTTCGCGCGGCGTTCGGTGATGCCGGCGCGCGAGATCCGGCTGACCGCGTTCGGCAACCGCGTGCAGGAGGCCGGTGCCGGTGTGGTGTCGCTGGGCGGGCTCTACGCCGACCCGATCGGCGCGATGCGGCGGTCGCAGCCCCGCGTCCCCGAAGCCACGGCCTGACCGGTCGCGTTCGCGCGGGGTGTAGACATGTCTGTGTGCGCCTAGCAACGGATCTGTCCCGTTCGGATGCCGCCGGCCTGCCGGTTCCCCGCCGCGTGGCCGTGCTGTCGGTGCACACGTCGCCGCTGGCGCAGCCCGGCACCGGCGACGCCGGCGGAATGAACGTCTACGTGCTGCAGAGCGCTTTGAAGATGGCGCGGCGCGGCGTCGAGGTGGAGATCTTCACCCGCGCGACGTCCTCGGCCGACCAGCCGCTGGTGCGGGTCGCGCCCGGCGTGCTGGTGCGCAACGTCGTGGCGGGGCCGTTCGAGGGGCTCGACAAATACGACCTGCCCACCCAGCTGTGCGCGTTCACCGCCGGGGTGCTGCGGGCCGAGGCGACGCACGAGCCCGGCTACTACGACATCGTGCATTCGCACTACTGGCTGTCCGGTCAGGTCGGCTGGCTGGCCCGGGACCGCTGGGCGGTGCCGCTGGTGCATACCGCGCACACGCTGGCCGCGGTCAAGAACGCCGCGCTCGCCGAAGGGGACGCGCCGGAGCCGGCGCTGCGCTCCGTCGGCGAGCAGCAGGTCGTCGACGAAGCCGACCGGCTCATCGTCAACACCGAACACGAAGCGCAGCAACTGGTTTCGCTGCACCACGCCGACCGCTCGCGCATCGACGTGGTCCATCCCGGTGTCGACCTGGACACGTTCACACCGGGGGACCGCGGCGCCGCGCGGGCCGCGCTGGGCCTCGATCCCACCGAGCAGATCGTCGCGTTCGTCGGGCGGATCCAGCCGCTCAAGGCGCCGGACGTGGCGCTGCGCGCGGCGGCCAAGCTGCCCGGCGTGCGGGTGCTGATCGCCGGCGGGCCGTCGGGAAGTGGGCTCGCGGCGCCCGACGGGCTGGTTCGGCTGGCCGCCGACCTGGGTATCTCGGACCGGGTGACGTTCCTGCCGCCGCAGTCGCGCGACCAGTTGGTGAATGTGTACCGCGCCGCCGACCTGGTCGCGGTGCCGAGTTATTCGGAGTCGTTCGGGCTGGTGGCCGTCGAGGCCCAGGCCTGCGGGACGCCGGTGGCCGCCGCGGCGGTCGGCGGGCTGCCGGTCGCGGTACGCGACGGTGAGACCGGGCTGCTGGTCGACGGCCACGACGACGGCGACTGGGCGCACGCGATCGGCGACCTGCTGCAGCGCGCCGACGGCATGCGCACCGCGGCCGCCGCCCACGCCGCGACGTTCTCGTGGGAGCACACGGTCGACGCGCTGCTGGCGAGCTACGGGCGGGCGATCGCCGACTACCGGACCCGCCATCAACCTGTCGCGCGTCGTACCGGCCGGCGGTTCTCCCGGCGTAGGGGAGTGCGCGCATGACCCAGGCCTCCGACGTCACCAAGGTCATCGAGGACGCCTGCCGGGAGAACGGGCTGACCTGCACCCGACACGAGGGCGCTCACGGCGGGCTGCCCGGCATCATCGTCGAACTGCCCGGCGAGCGGCGGCTCAAGACCAACACGATCCTGTCGGTCGGCGAGCACTCGGTGCGCGTCGAGGCGTTCGTGTGCCGCAAGCCCGACGAGAACCATGAGGGCGTGTACCGGTTCCTGCTCAAGCGCAACCGCAGGCTCTACGGTGTCGCCTACACGCTCGACAACGTCGGCGACATCTACCTCGTCGGCCGGATGGCGCTGAGCTCGGTCACCCCCGACGAGATCGACCGCGTGCTCGGCCAGGTGCTCGAGGCCGTCGACAACGACTTCAACACGTTGCTGGAGTTGGGTTTTCGGACGTCGATCCAGAAAGAGTGGGAGTGGCGGGTGTCGCGCGGGGAGTCGCTGAAGAACCTGCAGGCGTTCGCCCACCTGATCGACGACGAGGACTGACCGCTTCGCCGAGACCGACGCTTTGGCGGGTTTTGCCGTAGGAATTCCGCCATTTCGTCGGTCTCGGGACGGAGCGTGGTCGATCCATCAGCCGTGAGAGGATTCCCTCATGGGTGACTGCACGCTGATCCTGCTCCGCCACGGCGAGAGCGAATGGAACGAGAAGAATCTGTTCACCGGGTGGGTCGACGTCGACCTCACCGAGAGGGGCCGCGCCGAAGCGATGCGCGCCGGTGAGCTGATCAAGGAGCTGGACCGCCAGCCCGACGTGCTCTACACCTCGCTGCTGCGCCGCGCGATCACCACCGCGAACCTCGCGCTCGACAAGGCGGACCGGCACTGGATCCCGGTGCACCGCGACTGGCGCCTCAACGAACGGCACTACGGCGCGCTGCAGGGGCTGAACAAGGCCGAGACCAAGGAGAAGTACGGCGAGGAGCAGTTCATGGCGTGGCGCCGCAGCTACGACACCCCGCCGCCGCCGATCGAGTCGGGCAGCACCTACAGCCAGGACGGCGACCCCCGCTACGCCGACGTGCCCGGCGGCCCGCCGCTCACCGAATGCCTCAAGGACGTCGTCGAGCGGTTCGTGCCGTACTACACCTCGACGATCGAACCGGACCTGCGCGCCGGCAAGACCGTGCTGATCGCCGCGCACGGCAACTCGCTGCGCGCGCTGGTCAAGCACCTCGACGGGATGTCCGACGAGGACGTCGTCGGGCTCAACATCCCGACCGGCATCCCGCTGCGCTACGACCTGGACTCCGACCTCAAGCCGACCGTCATCGGCGGCACCTACCTCGACCCGGAGGCCGCGGCCGCGGGCGCGGCGGCGGTCGCCTCGCAGGGCGCAAAGTAGGGCGCAAAGCGGCTGACGGGCACCGCCGCGGGGCAAACTTTCGGTGAACAGCGGTCGAATACCTGCGTTTGATCGTGTGACTTGTGCCGGTTTGGCTGCACGCTGCTGGGATGACGTTCACCGAATGCGTACGCTTTTCGCGTGAGTGTCGTTTCGGCACTGCTGCTCGCAGCGGTGGTCGCGCTGGTCGCTCTGGGGGCCGGTGTGGCACTCGGGGCGGGTCTGGCGCCGCGGCTGACGCAGCGCAAGCAGCGTCGGGTGACCGCGCAGACCGGCATCACGATCTCGCAGATGCTGTCGCACATCGCGTCGCGTTCGCCAACGGGGATCGTGGTGGTCGACCACTTTCGTGACGTCGTCTACGCCAACGACCAGGCCCGCTCGCTGGGACTGGTCCGCGACCGGCTCCTCGACGAGCGGGCCTGGCTGGCCGCCAAGCGCACGCTGGACACCGGCGAGCCCACCGACGTCGACCTCGAAGCAGGCAAGCGGGCCCACCCCGGCCGGTCGGGGCTCTCGGTGCGCGGCCACGCGCAGCTGCTGACCGAGCAGGACCGCCGGTTCGCCGTGGTCTACGTGCACGACCAGTCCGAACACGCCCGCATGGAAGCGACCCGCCGCGATTTCGTGGCCAACGTCAGCCACGAGCTCAAGACGCCGGTCGGCGCGATGGGGGTGCTGGCCGAGGCGCTGCTGGCCTCCGCCGACGACCCCGAGACCGTGCGCCGGTTCGCCGAGAAGATGCTCGCCGAATCCAAGCGGCTGGCCGACATGGTCGGCGAGCTGATCGAACTGTCCCGCCTGCAGGGCGCCGAGCGGCTGCCCGACCTGACCGCCGTCGACGTCGACACCGTCGTCTCCGAAGCGCTGTCGCGGCACAAGGTGTCCGCCGACAACGCCGACATCGCGATCCACACCGACGCGCCGACCGGTTTCCGCGTACTCGGGGACCAGACGCTGCTGGTGACCGCGATCGCGAACCTGGTGTCGAATGCGATCGCCTACTCGCCGCATGGCTCGTCGGTGTCCATCAGCAGGCGGCGCCGCGGCGACAACATCGAGATCGCGGTCACCGACCGCGGCATCGGCATCGCGCGCGAGGATCAGGAGCGGGTCTTCGAACGCTTCTTCCGCGTGGACAAGGCCCGGTCGCGGGCCACCGGCGGCACCGGCCTGGGGCTGGCCATCGTCAAGCACGTCGCCGCCAACCACAACGGAGCCATCCGGCTGTGGAGTCAGCCGGGAACGGGATCGACGTTCACACTGTCGATTCCGGCTTATCCGCACATCGACGACGACGACATGGAACGACCCGTTGAACGAGAGGAACAGCGAGACCAATGACCAGCGTGTTGATCGTGGAGGACGAGGAGTCCTTGGCTGATCCCCTGGCCTTTCTCCTCCGCAAGGAGGGCTTCGAAGCCACGGTCGTGACCGACGGGCCTTCGGCGCTGGCTGAATTCGAGCGGGCCGGGGCCGACATCGTGCTGCTGGACCTGATGCTCCCGGGGATGAGCGGAACCGATGTGTGCAAGCAGTTGCGGTTGCGCTCCAGCGTTCCGGTGATCATGGTGACCGCGCGCGACAGCGAGATCGACAAGGTCGTCGGGCTGGAACTCGGCGCGGACGACTATGTCACCAAACCGTATTCGGCGCGCGAGCTGATCGCCCGCATCCGTGCGGTGCTGCGTCGCGGCGCCGACACCGACGACCCCGGCATCGCCGACGGTGTGCTGGAGGCCGGGCCCGTGCGGATGGACGTCGAACGGCACGTCGTGTCGGTCAACGGTCAGCCGATCACGTTGCCGCTCAAGGAGTTCGACCTGCTCGAGTACCTGATGCGCAACAGCGGACGGGTGCTGACCCGCGGCCAGCTGATCGACCGGGTCTGGGGCGCGGACTACGTCGGCGACACGAAAACGCTTGACGTGCATGTCAAACGGCTGCGCAGCAAGATCGAGGCCGACCCCGCCAATCCGGTGCACCTGGTGACGGTGCGCGGCCTGGGATACAAGCTCGAGGGCTAGCCGGTGGTCGCGTCCGGCATCTCGAAGACGTCAAAGGTGTTGACGCCGGCGGTGACCGACGGGTCGCGCTCGCCGATCGCGAGCACCTCGGCGCGGTCGTTGGCCCGCAGCACCCCGAACCCCCAGATGCCCTCGGGGTCGGCGACGGGACCGTGGACCACCACCCGGCCCTCGGCCAGCAGCGCCCGCCAGTACTCCTGGTGCTCGGCCATCGCCTGCTGCTCGTCCGGGGTCATGGTCTGGGCGAAGTCCGCGCGCGGCGGGTTGAGCCGGAAGAAGTACAGGTTCATTCGGCCAGTCGGGTCGCCGGGTGCACCGCGATCAGCCCTAAGCCGCTGCGCCGCTTGCACATTGCGGCCAGCTCCGCGTAGGCCTTCTCGCCGAGCAGTTCGGTCAGTTCGGGGCCGTAGGACTCCCACACCGGCCGGGTGCCGACGTGTGCGTTCGGGTCGCCGGTGCAGTACCAGTGCAGGTCCGCGCCGCCCTCGCCCCACCCGCGCCGGTCGTACTCGGTGATCCACGTCTTGAGGATCTCGGTGCCGTCGGGCCGCTCCACCCACTCCTGAGTGCGCCGGATCGGCAGCTGCCAGCACACCTCCGGCTTCATGGTCAGCGGTTCGACACCGAGCTTGAGCGCCTTGCTGTGCAGCGCGCAGCCGATCCCGCCGGGGAAACCGGGGCGGTTCAGGAAGATGCACGCGCCCTTGTACTTTCGGGTGCGCAGGTTGGGCTTGTCGTCGTACTCGTCCATCTCGAGGTAGCCCTTCTTGCCGAGCCCCTTCTCGCGGAACTGCCAGTCCTCGTCGGTCAGCATCTTCACCGCGTCGTCGAGGTGGGCGATGTCGTCGTCGTCGGACATGAACGCCCCGTGCGAGCAGCAGCCGTCGTCCGGGCGGCCTTCCACCGTGCCCTGGCACGCCGGGGTCCCGAACACGCACGTCCACCGCGACAGCAGCCACGTCATGTCCGCGGCGATCAGGTGCTCGGGATTGTCCGGGTCGTAGAACTCCACCCACTCACGAGCGAAATCGAGATCAACCTCTCCAGGGTGTGGCGCGCTCACAAATCCCAACGGTAGACCGTTTAAGTTGGATGGGTGCGATTAGGCGTGCTCGACGTGGGCAGCAATACCGTTCACCTTCTGGTGGTGGACGCGCGACGCGGTGGGCACCCGACGCCGATGAGTTCGACCAAGGCCTCGCTGCGGCTCGCCGAGGCGATCGACAACGACGGCAAGATCACCCGCAAGGGTGCCGACAAACTGATCGGCACCATCGACGAGTTCGCCAAGATCGCCACCAGTTCCGGTTGCGCCGAACTGATGGCGTTCGCCACCTCGGCCGTGCGCGACGCCAAGAACTCCGAGGAGCTGCTCGCCCGGGTGCTCGCCGAGACCGGCGTCGCGCTCAAGGTCCTCAGCGGGGTCGACGAGTCGCGGCTGACCTTTCTGGCGGTGCGCCGCTGGTACGGCTGGAGCGCCGGGCGCATCATCAACATCGACATCGGCGGCGGATCGCTGGAGTTGTCCAGCGGCGTCGACGAGGAACCCGAGGTGGCGCTGTCGCTGCCGCTGGGCGCGGGCCGGCTCACCCGCGAGTGGCTGCCCGACGACCCGCCCGGCAGGCGTCGCGTCGCGATGCTGCGCGACTGGCTGGCCACCGAGCTGGCCGACGCCGGCACCGAGATGCTCAAGGCAGGTGCTCCGGACCTGACGGTCGCCACCTCGAAGACGTTCCGCTCGCTGGCCCGGCTGACCGGCGCCGCCCCGTCCGGCGCGGGCCCGCGGGTGAAACGGACGCTGACCGCGACCGGGTTAAGGCAACTCATAGCTTTCATCTCTAGGATGACCGCGGCCGACCGTGCGGAACTGGAAGGAGTGAGTGCTGATCGGGCGCCACAGATCGTGGCCGGTGCGTTGGTCGCCGAGGCGAGCATGAAGGCCCTCGCGATCGAGAGCGTGGACATCTGCCCGTGGGCGTTGCGGGAAGGGCTGATTCTGCGGAGACTCGACAGCGAAGCCGACGGCAGCGGCTTCGTCGAGAGCGTCGCCGGTCCGACCGGGGCTGGTGGAGACGACCCAGCAAAGGTCGGTCCCGACAATCCCACCTCGGTGCAGACGTTTGTGCGCAATGCTGGACGATGAGTGACGAGGCCCGAAAGCAAAGGCGATGACAGGACCAGAAGACGACCACAGCAACACGCGACCGATCTCGGTGGCGGAGTTGCTGGCGCGCAACGGCACCATCGGCGCCCCGCCGATCGGCGGTCGGCGCCGCCGCCGCCGCGGTGACACCGACTCCATCACCGTCGCCGAACTGACCGGCGAGATCCCGGTCATCCGCGACGAGGAGCCGGCCCCCCGGACCGAGCCCGCGACCAACGGATCCGCCGACCACGGCGATACCGAGGTCGCTGAGGTCGCCGAGGCAGCCGACCAGACCGACGCAGCTGAGCAGACCGACGAAGCCGTCGTCGAGGAGGTCGAGGACCAGGAGCCCGACAAGGACGTCGAGACCGACTTCGACACCGACGAAACCGACGTCGCCGAAGACGATGAGCACGCGGACGCCGTCGCCGACTACCAGGCGCACGTCGAGTCCCGCGACGAGGACGAGGACCTCGACTTCTTCGCGCCGCCGCGCCGCTCGTCGTTCGCGGCCCGCCGCGCGGCCAAGAACTCCGTCGAGGACGCCGCCGTCGGCGCGGAACAGATGAGCCCCGACCCGCTCGACGACCTCGACGACGACGCGGCCGTCGACCTGATCGAGTCCGAGGAAGACACCGCCGACGACACGGCCGACGAGGACCGCGACGACCTGCCGTCGTACCTGCGGCCCTCGGACAGCTCGCTGTTCGGCGGCCCCACCGGCCAGAAGGATCGCTCCAGCCTCAAGGACCGCTCCGGCCTCAACGACGGCGACCTCGAGGACTTCGACCTCGACCTCGAGGACCGCGAGGACGACGAACCCGCCGGCGCGATGTCGGCGTTCCTGCGCGGCGCGTGGGTGGTCGGCCAGTGCGTGGTCGCGGTCGCGTTCGGCGCCGGCCTGTTCATCGCCTTCGACCAGCTGTGGAAGTGGAACAGCATCGTCGCGCTGGTGCTCGGTGTGCTGGTGATCCTCGGCCTGGTCGTGGGCGTCCGGGTGGTGCGCAGAACCGAGGACATCGGCAGCACCCTGATCGCCGTCGCGGTCGGCGCGATGGTCACCTTCGGGCCACTGGCGCTGATCCAGGCGGGTTGAGGCGCCGAATCTGACGTGCGCCCCGCCATCAAGGTCGGTCTGTCGACGGCCTCCGTCTACCCGCTGAGAACCGAGGCCGCTTTCGAGTACGCCGCACGCCTCGGCTACGACGGCGTCGAGCTCATGGTGTGGGCGGAGACGGTCAGCCAAGATGTCGACGCCATCGCCCAGCTCTCCGAGCGTTACGGCGTGCCGGTGCTGTCGGTGCACGCGCCGTGCCTGCTGATCTCGCAGCGGGTGTGGGGCGCCAACCCGATCCCCAAACTCGAGCGCAGCGTGCGCGCCGCCGAACAACTGGGCGCCCAGACCGTCGTCGTGCACCCGCCGTTCCGGTGGCAGCGCCGCTACGCGGAGGGGTTCTCCGAACAGGTCGCCGAACTCGAGACCGGCAGCGACGTGCTGGTCGCGGTGGAGAACATGTTCCCGTTCCGAGCCGACCGGTTCTTCGGCGCGGGCCAGACGTCGATCGAACGGATGCGCAAGCGCGGCGGCAGGCCGGGCCCGGGCATCTCGGCGTTCGCACCGTCCTACGATCCGCTCGACGGTGGCCATGCGCACTACACGCTGGACCTGTCGCACACCGCGACGGCAGGCACCGACGCGATCGACATGGCCCGGCGCATGGGGGAGGGCCTGGTGCACCTGCATCTGTGCGACGGCAGCGGCGCGTCGGCCGACGAGCATCTGGTGCCCGGGCGCGGTACGCAGCCGACGGTCGAGGTGTGCGAGATGCTGGCGGCGAGCAACTTCACCGGGCATGTGATCCTTGAGGTGACCACCTCGGGCGCGCGCACGGCCGCAGAACGCGAAGCGTTGCTGGTCGAGTCGCTGCAATTCGCCCGGCAGCACCTGCTGCGCTGACTTTCTCGAAGGACGACACATGTCTGGCTCGACCCTGTTCACTGACGCGATGGCGCTCACCGCCGCCGGGGACGGCGTGTATCACGGTGAGCTGAACGAACATTGGACGATCGGGCCGAAGGTGCACGGCGGCGCGATGCTGGCGCTGTGCGCGAACGCGGCCCGCACCGAACACGGCCAACCGGGTGCCGAGCCGATCGCGGTGTCGGGCAATTTCCTGTGGGCGCCGGATCCGGGGCCGATGCAGGTCGTCACCGCGGTGCGCAAGCGGGGCCGCCGCGTCAGCCTGATCGACGTCGAGTTGCGTCAGGGGGAGCGCACGGCGGTGCGAGCGGCGATCACGCTGGGTGAGCCCGAGCACCACGTGACCCCGCTGCTGTCGGTCAACCCGGTCATCCCGCTGATGCAGCCCGATCCGCCGCCGGGGTTGGAGCCGATCGGCGAGGGCCACCCGATGGCCGACATCGTGCACCTCGCGCACGGCTGCGACATCCGGCCCTCGCTGACCACGATGGAACCGCGGTCCGACGGCGGACCGCCGGTCATCGAGTACTGGGTGCGGCCGAAAGGCGTTGCGCCCGATGTGCTGTTCGCGCTGCTGTGCGGCGACGTGTCGGCGCCGGTGACGTTCGGGGTGAACCGGTTCGGCTGGGCGCCGACGGTGCAGCTGACCGCCTACCTGCGCGCGCTGCCCGCCGACGGCTGGCTGCGGGTGCTGTGCACGACGGTGCAGATCGGCCAGGACTGGTTCGACGAGGATCACATCGTCGTCGACAGCGCGGGTCACATCGTGGTGCAGAGCCGGCAACTCGCGATGGTGCCGAGCGCGTAACCGCCCCGGCGTTCTGCAATGCTTTCCGGCATGGCCAGAATCGCGATCGTCGGCGGCGGAAGTATCGGTGAGGCGCTCCTTTCGGGGCTGTTGCGCGCCGGGCGGCAGGTCAAGGACCTGGTGGTCGCCGAGAAGCATCCGGACCGGGCGAAGTACCTGGCCGAGAAGTATTCGGTGCTGGTGACGTCGGTCGCCGAGGCGGTGGGGCACGCGACGTACGTGATCGTGGCGGTCAAGCCCGGCGACGTGTCGGGCCTGGTCGGTGAGATCGTCGACGCGGCCACGCGGGCCGAAAGTGACACCGCCGAACAGGTTTTCGTCACGGTCGCGGCCGGGGTGCCCACATCGTTCTACGAGAACAAGCTGCCCGCCGGCTCGCCGGTGATCCGGGTGATGCCGAACACGCCGATCGTCGTCGGCGGCGGGGTCAGCGCGCTGGCCGCGGGCCGGTTCGCGACCGCGGAGCAGATGAAGGAGGTGTCGTCGATCTTCGACGCGGTCGGCGGCGTGCTCACCGTGCCCGAGGCGCAACTCGACGCCGTCACCGCGGTCTCGGGGTCCGGTCCGGCCTACTTCTTTCTGATGGCCGAGGCGCTCGTCGACGCGGCGGTCGCGGCCGGGCTGTCACGGTCGGTGGCCACCGACCTCGTCGCGCAAACGATGGCGGGCTCGGCCGCGATGTTGCTGGACCGCCTCGACAAGGCGGCTTCGGTGGCGGACGCGGTCGGTGCGTCCGGGGAGGTCACGATGGACACCACGGCCGCTGCGCTCCGCGCGGCAGTTACCTCGCCCGGCGGCACCACCGCGGCTGGTCTGCGGGAACTCGAGAGGGGCGGTTTGCGGGCTGCGGTCGCCGAGGCGGTCGACGCCGCAAAAAGGCGCTCTGAGCAGCTAGGAATTACATCTGAGTAATTCGATTAATTGCCCACACCCGTCGCAGTAACACCATCAGCCACGCTATTCTCCTCGTGTAAGCACGGGTCGGTGCCAGCGGTGGGGAAGCCGCTGGGACTGCCCGTGCCTGAATGATTGGGTTGCGATGACGTCTATGAACGGGCCATCCTCGCGGGATTCGGCAGGCAAGTCGGCACGGGACGCCGGATCTGATGGTCAACAGCCACGAGCTCAATTTCTCACCGTCGCCGAGGTGGCGAGCCTGATGAGGGTTTCCAAGATGACGGTGTACCGGCTGGTGCACAACGGCGAACTGCCCGCCGTGCGCGTCGGCCGGTCCTTCCGGGTGCACGCCAAGGCGGTCCACGACATGCTGGAGAGCTCGTACTTCGACGCCGGCTGAGGCCGAGCGCGAGTCGGGCCGTTTTCGCGATGCCTGAGCAGCCCGGTAAAGTAGCCGGGTCAGTCAAGAGTGCTTTGGTAATTCGTAGGTAGCGGAGTTCATGGGTTCAGTCATCAAGAAGCGGCGCAAGCGCATGTCGAAGAAGAAGCACCGCAAGCTGCTTCGTCGCACCCGGGTCCAGCGCAGAAAACTCGGCAAGTAAGTCCGGCGCGCGGTCGCTAGGCTGACCGGCTATGGATTCCGAAGGTCAGTCCAACGGGTCTGATCCGCGCGACGCCGTGCAGTACCCGAAGGTCGTGCTCGTCACCGGGGCGTGCCGGTTCCTCGGCGGATATCTGACCGCCAGGTTGGCGCAGAACCCGCTGATCAGCCATGTCATCGCGGTGGATGCGATCACTCCGAGCAAGGATCTGCTGCGACGGATGGGCCGCGCGGAGTTCGTCCGCGCCGACATCCGTAACCCGTTCATCGCCAAGGTGATTCGCAACGGCGACGTGGACACCGTGGTGCACGCGGCAGCGGCCTCGTATGCGCCGCGCTCCGGCGGCCGGGCCACGCTCAAAGAGCTCAACGTGATGGGTGCGATCCAGCTGTTCGCCGCCTGTCAGAAGGCCCCGTCGGTGCGCCGCGTCGTGCTCAAGTCGACCTCGGAGGTCTACGGCTCCAGTTCGCGCGACCCGGTGCTGTTCACCGAGGACAGCAGCGCGCGGCGGCCGCCCGGTGAGGGCTTCGCCCGCGACAGCATCGACATCGAGGGCTATGCCCGCGGCCTGGGCCGCCGGCGCCCCGACATCGCGGTCACCATCCTGCGGTTGGCGAACATGATCGGTCCGGCGATGGACACCGCGCTGTCGCGGTACCTGGCCGGCCCGGTGGTGCCGACCGTCATCGGCCACGATCCGCGGTTGCAACTGCTGCACGAGCAGGACGCGCTCGGCGCGCTGGAGCGCGCGACGATGGCCGGCAAGGCGGGCACGTACAACATCGGTGCGGCCGGCGTCATCATGATGAGTCAGGCCATCCGGCGGGCCGGCCGGATCCCGCTGCCGGTGCCCCGTTCGGCGCTGTGGGCAGTGGATTCGCTGCGGCGCGCGACTCGCTACACTGAACTCGATCGCGAGCAGTTGGACTACATGAGTTACGGCCGGGTCATGGACACCGCGCGGATGCGAAATGACCTCGGTTATAGCCCAAAGTGGACCACTGTGGAGGCCTTTGACGATTACGTCCGGGGTCGCGGATTGACTTCGATCGTCGACCCGCGGTGGGTACGCTCAATGGAGAGTCGGGCCGTCTCGGTGGCGCAACGGTGGGGACGGTAGACGCAATCAGCTGATCGGGTGGGGGAGAAGGTAACGACGTGGCGGGCGAGTCCAAAGCGAAAGTGATTCCGCTGCACGGGAATTCGAGTCGAGCAGCGGCTCAGCGGCGTAACGCTGCCCGTGCGCAGAGTTCGCGTCGACATCCGTCCATGATGTCGGAGCAAGGCGCCCGGGCGTCCGCCGAGGAGATCGCGGCCGTCGTCCGTGAGATCGACGAGCACCGCGCAGGCCTCGGCGGAGCACCGTCGGCCGAGGAGACGCCCACCGAACTCGCCAAACGCATCGCCGCCGTCGCCGAGTTCGTGCGCAAGCGGATGACCGGCGACTACACCGTCGACGAGTTCGGTTTCGACCAGCACCTCAACAGCGCAATCTTTTTGCCTTTGCTACGAGTGCTTTTCAACTCGTGGTTCCGCGTCGAGGTGAGCGGTATCGAGAACCTGCCCGAGACCGGTGCGGCGCTCATCGTCGCCAACCACGCCGGCGTGCTGCCGTTCGACGGGCTGATGACCTCGGTGGCCGTGCACGACCACCACCCGGCGCACCGCGACCTGCGCCTGCTGGCCGCGGACATGGTCTTCGACATGCCGATGGTCGGGCAGGCCGCGCGCAAGGCCGGCCACACCATGGCCTGCACCGCCGACGCGCACCGGCTGCTGGCCGCCGGCGAGCTCACCGCGGTGTTCCCGGAGGGCTACAAGGGTCTGGGCAAGCACTTCAAGGACCGCTACAAGCTGCAGCGGTTCGGTCGCGGCGGGTTCGTGTCGGCCGCGCTGCGCAGCAAGGCGCCGATCGTGCCGTGCTCGATCGTCGGGTCCGAGGAGATCTATCCGATGATCGCCGACGTCAAGCTGCTGGCCCGGCTGCTCGGGCTGCCGTACTTCCCGATCACGCCGCTGTTCCCGCTGGCGGGCCCGGCCGGGATGATCCCGCTGCCGTCGAAGTGGCACATCCAGTTCGGCGAGCCGATCGAGACCGCCGACTACGACGAGTCCGCCGCCGACGACCCGATGATCACGTTCGAGCTGACCGACCAGGTCCGCGAAACCATCCAGCAGACGCTCTATCAGCTGCTGGCCAACCGCCGGAACACGTTCCTCGGCTAGTCCTACGAACTGGTTTGCTTGGCAATCATTTTCGCGATCGCCTCGTCGCGCCTGGCGGCGATGCGGTCGCTGATCTCGTCGGCCTCGCTGTCGGACTGCGCCTCGCCCATGACCGTGACGACGCTCGTCAGCACCGGCTTGCCGTCGGCGTCGGTCACCTCGCCGCGCACCTCGGTGACGATCGCGCCGTGTGACTCGGTCACCGAGTCGAGGTAGGAGTCGAAGTACAGCCGGTCACCGGCGACGATCGGGCGGTGGAACGTGATCTTCTGGTCGCGGTGCAGCACGCGCTCCATGTTGATCGGCACGTCGAACTGGTTGAAGATCTCGAGCTGGACCCGCCGGCCGGCCACCGCCAGGAACGTCAGCGGGGCGATCAGCGTGTCGAACCCGCACTCCTGGGCGGCCGCCTCGCTGAAATGCGCCGGATGATCGTTTTGCACCGCGCTCGCGAACTCGCGGATCTTCTCCCGGTCCACCTCGAAGTAGTCGGGGTAGCGGTAGTGAGTTCCGATGATGTTCTCGGCGATGGCCATGCTTCGTGTCTTCCTGGGCGGTGTGCTCGGAGTTCGCCGCGCGAGCCTATCAGCGGCGGCTTTCCTGCCGGTGCGAGACGATGGCCGCCAACGCCCCGCCCGCGGCGCCCAGTGCCAGCGCCGACGGCACCCCGATGCGCGCGGCCTTGCGGGCGGTGCGGAAGTCGCGGATCTCCCACCCGCGCTCGCGGGCCAGGTCACGAAGGTCGGCGTCGGGGTTGATCGCGACCGCGGTGCCCACCAGCGAGAGCATCGGCACGTCGTTGAAGCTGTCCGAGTAGGCGGTGCAGCGGCGCAGGTTGAGGCCCTCGCGGATGGCCAGCGACCGCACCGCGTGCGCCTTGCCGGTGCCGTGCAGGATGTCGCCGACCAGCCGGCCGGTGAAGATCCCGTCGACCGACTCGGCGACCGTGCCCAGCGCGCCGGTCAGGCCCAGCCGCTTGGCGATCGTCGCCGCCAACTCGTAGGGCGTCGCTGTGACCAACCACACCTGCTGGCCGGCGTCGAGGTGCATCTGGGCCAGCGCGCGGGTGCCCGGCCAGATCTTGGCGGCGATGATCTCGTCGTAGATCTCCTCGCCGACCGCCATCAGCTCGGCCGTCGACCGGCCCTCGATGAACGCCAGCGCCTTGCGCCGGCCCTCGGCCACGTCGTCGCTGTTCTCCCGCCCGGTGAGCTGAAACTTGGCCTGCGCGTAGACGAATTTGGCGACGTCGCCGTAGGTGAAGTACTTGCGGGCGGCCAGCCCGCGGGCGAAGTGCAGCAGCGAGGACCCGTGCACCAGGGTGTTGTCGACGTCGAAGAACGCCGCGGCGGTCAGGTCCGGCGGCGGGGCGGCCGGCTCCGGAACCTCGGCGGCCAGTTCGGTGACGGCGGCCTCGGCGCTCGCCTCGCCGGCGAGGCGCTGGTGCGCGGCTTCGAGGTCACCGGAGCGAGACACAGATCAACCCTAAGTTATGGCCGAGCCGGGTTGCCCCGTGATACTGGCCGTGTGCACCGGGTGGAGCTGCTGACGCGCGACGGATGTTCGATCTGCACCTCGGCGGCCGCCCAGCTGCGGGGGCTCGCCGACGAGCTGGGGTTCACGCTGGCCGTGACCGACGTCGACGCCGCCGCGGCCGCCGGGGATGCGGCGCTGCGGGCCGAGTTCGGCGACCGGCTGCCGGTGGTCCTGCTCGACGGCCGCGAGCACAGCTACTGGGAGGTCGACGAGCCCCGGCTGCGCGCGGACCTCGCCTGATCGCTCATAACCGAAGTTACGTGACATTCACCGGGAATTTGGTGAGCTAACTGTTCAGCGACTACCGTGGATGACGTGGTGATGAAGCCGTGAGCGTGCTGCTTTTCGGGGTTTCGCACCGCAGCGCGCCGGTGTCCGTGCTCGAACAGTTGAGTACCGACGAGTCCGATCAGGCCAAGATCGTCGAGCAGGTGCTGCAGTCGTCGCTCGTCACCGAGGCCATGGTGCTGTCCACCTGCAACCGCGTCGAGGTGTACGCCGTTGTCGAGGCGTTCCACGGCGGGTTGTCGGTGATCGGCCAGGTGCTCTCCGAGCACTCCGGGATGAGCCTGCACGACCTGACCAAATATGCCTACGTGCGCTACGCCGAGGCCGCCGTCGAGCACCTGTTCGCGGTCACGTCCGGCCTGGACTCCGCGGTCATCGGCGAACAGCAGGTGCTCGGGCAGGTCCGCCGCGCCTACGCCGCCGCCGAGGCCAACCACACCGTCGGCCGCACCCTGCACGAACTGTCGCAGCGCGCGCTGTCGGTCGGCAAGCGGGTGCACACCGAGACCGGTATCGACGCCGCGGGCGCGTCGGTGGTGTCGGTGGCCCTCGACATCGCCGAGGGCAAACTCGGCTCGCTGGCCGGGCGCACCGCGGTGGTGGTTGGCGCCGGTTCGATGGGCTCCCTGGCCGCCAAACACCTGATCCGCGCCGGCGTCGAACGTGTCCACGTGGTCAACCGGACACTGCCCCGCGCCAAGCGGCTCGCCGACAACATCCGGGACCTGGGCGCCGAGGCGCACGCGTTCCCGTTCGATCACCTACCGCCGCTGCTGACCGACGCCGACGTGGTGGTCAGCTGCACCGGCGCGGTGCGGCCGGTGGTCTCGCTGGCCGACGTGCACCGCGGCCTGGCCCACCGTCAAGAGCCCAAACAGCTGGTGATCTGCGATCTCGGAATGCCCCGCGACGTCGACTCCGCGGTGGCCGGGCTGCCGGGCGTCTACGTCGTCGACATGGAGCGCATCCAGCGCGAGCCGTCGGCGCGGGCGGCCGCCGCCGACGCCGACGCGGCGCGCACCATCGTCGCCGCCGAGGTCGCCAACTACCTGGCCGGTCAGCGGATGGCCGAGGTCACGCCGACCGTCACGGCGTTGCGGCAGCGCGCCGCCGACGTCGTCGAGGCGGAGTTGCTGCGGCTGGACAACCGGCTGCCGGGCCTGGACGCGGCGCACCGCGACGAGGTGGCCAAGACCGTGCGGCGGGTGGTCGACAAGCTGCTGCACGCGCCGACGGTGCGGGTCAAGCAGCTGGCCAGTGCGCCCGGCGGCGACAGCTACGCCGAGGCGCTGCGCGAACTGTTCGAACTCGACCAGCAGGCCGTCGACGCGGTCGCCGGTCCCGAGCTGCCGCTGATCGCCGGAGACGAAACCCGTTCCGCCGCACCCGATCTGGATAAGGCGGCCGAGTAGCGCTTGACTAGCCCATCCCCCCGGTCACAACGCTCGGGGCCTATCCGGATAGGCACTCGGGGCAGCCTCCTGGCGACCACGCAGGCCGGCACTGTCCGCGACGCGCTCATTGCCAGGGGCCACGACGCCGAACTCGTCATCATCTCCACCGAGGGCGACCGCAATCAGGGCCCGATCGCCGACATCGGTGTGGGCGTTTTCACCGCTGCCCTGCGCGAGGCCATCCTCGACGGCCGCGTCGACGCCGCGGTGCACTCGCACAAGGATTTGCCCACCGCCGACGATCCGCGCTTCACGATCGCCGCGACACCCCCGCGTGAGGACCCGCGCGACGCCCTGGTGGCGCGCGACGGCCTGGTGCTCGGGGAGTTGCCGGCGGGCTCGCTGATCGGCACGTCGAGCCCGCGGCGGGCCGCACAGCTTAGAGCACTGGGTCTCGGTTTGGAAATCCGCCCCCTAAGAGGCAACCTAGATACCAGGTTGAGCAGGGTTAGCAACGGTGATCTCGACGGCATCGTGGTCGCACGGGCGGGACTGGCCCGCATCGGACGACTGGCCGATGTCACCGAGACTCTCGAGCCGGTGCAGATGTTGCCAGCGCCGGCTCAAGGTGCGCTCGCGGTCGAGTGCCGCGGGGACGACACCGAGCTTGCCGCGCTGCTGGCGGAGCTGGACGACGCCGACTCGCGCACCGCGGTCACCGCCGAGCGTGCCCTGCTCGCCCGACTGGAGGCGGGCTGCTCCGCACCGGTGGGCGCGATCGCCGAGGTGGTCGAGTCCATCGATGAGGACGGCAACGTCTTCGAAGAAGTGTCGCTGCGCGGCTGCGTGGCGACGCTGGACGGATCCGACGTGATCCGCGCGTCCGGTGTCGGAACTCCCGACCGGGCCCGGGAGCTGGGGCTCTCGGTGGCCGAGGAGTTGTTCGACCTCGGGGCGCGCGAGCTCATGGCGGATACCAACTGAAGCTGCAGAGCGGAGTGACTGAGATGACTGCCCAGAGTAGCGGGCGAGGCCGCAAGCCGAAGCCGGGCCGCATCACGTTCGTCGGCTCGGGGCCTGGCGACCCCGGATTGCTGACGACGCGGGCCCGCGCGGTGCTCGCGAACGCAGCGCTGGTGTTCACCGACCCCGATGTGCCGGAGGCCGTGCTCGCCCTGGTGGGCTGTGAGCTGCCCCCGCCGTCGGGCCCGGAACCCGCCGAGGCGGCTGACGGCGCGGCCGACGGTGACGCCCCGACGATCCCCGGCGGACCCGACATCCGGTCCGCGGTCGGCGATCCGGTCGAGGTGGCCAAGACGCTGACCACCGAGGCGCGCACCGGCGTCGACGTGGTGCGGCTGGTCGCCGGCGACCCGCTGTCGCTGGACGCGGTGATCACCGAGGTGTCCGCGCTGGCGAAATCGCACCTGAACTTCGAGATCGTGCCCGGCCTGCCGGACACCACCGCGGTGCCGACGTACGCGGGCCTGCCGCTGGGTTCCGCGCACACCGTCGCCGACGTCCGCTCCCCGGACGTCGACTGGGCGGCGCTGGCCGCCGCACCGGGCCCGCTGATCCTGCACGCGACCGCGAGCCACCTGCCCGACGCCGCGCGCACGCTGATCGAATACGGCCTGACCGACACCACCCCGGTGGTCGTCACCGCGAACGGCACGACGTGCCAACAGCGTTCGGTCGAGACGACGCTGGCCGGTCTGCTCGACAAGGCGGTGCTGGACAAGCCGGCCGGAACCGAGCCGGCGGGCCCCCTGGCCGGTCCGCTGGTCGTCACGATCGGCAAGACCGTGGCCAACCGCGCCAAGCTGAACTGGTGGGAGAGCCGCGCGCTGTACGGCTGGACCGTGCTGGTGCCGCGCACCAAGGACCAGGCCGGCGAGATGAGCGAGAAGCTGGTCGGCCACGGCGCGCTGCCCATCGAGGTGCCGACCATCGCGGTCGAGCCGCCGCGCAGCCCCGCGCAGATGGAGCGTGCGGTCAAGGGTCTGGTCGACGGCCGGTTCCAGTGGGTCGTGTTCACCTCCACCAACGCGGTGCGTGCGGTGTGGGAGAAGTTCAACGAGTTCGGCCTCGATGCCCGCGCGTTCTCCGGCGTGAAGATCGCCTGCGTCGGGCAGGCCACCGCCGACCGGGTGCGGGCCTTCGGGATCAACCCCGAGCTGGTGCCGACCGGTGAGCAGTCCTCGCTGGGGCTGCTCGACGAATTCCCGCCCTACGACGACGTTTTCGATCCGGTGAACCGCGTGCTGTTGCCGCGCGCCGACATCGCCACCGAGACGCTGGCCGAGGGGCTGCGCGAGCGCGGCTGGGAGATCGAGGACGTCACCGCGTACCGCACGGTGCGCGCGGCGCCGCCGCCTGCGCAGACCCGCGAGATGATCAAGACGGGCGGCTTCGACGCGGTGTGCTTCACGTCGAGTTCGACGGTGCGCAACCTGGTGGGCATCGCGGGCAAGCCGCACGCCCGCACCATCGTCGCGTGCATCGGACCCAAGACCGCCGAAACCGCAGCGGAATTCGGGTTGCGCGTCGATGTGCAGCCCGAGGTCGCCGCGGTCGGTCCGCTCGTCGAGGCGCTGGCCGAGCACGCCGCCCGGCTGCGCGCCGAGGGTGCGCTGCCGCCGCCGCGTAAGAAGAGCCGCCGCCGCTAACCGCGAGGAGCCGCAGATGGCGTTTCCTAGGCACCGTCCTCGCCGGTTGCGCGCGACACCGGCCCTGCGTCGGCTTGTCGCCGAAACGACGCTGGAGCGAAGGCATCTGGTGCTGCCGATGTTCGTCGCCGACGGGATCGACGAGCCGCGCGAGATCTCCTCGATGCCCGGCGTCCTGCAGCACACCCGCGACTCGCTGCGCCGCGCGGCCGCCGACGCGGTGGCCGCCGGGGTGGGCGGGCTGATGCTGTTCGGGGTGCCGCGCGACGACGACAAGGACGCCACCGGTGCTGTCGGGGTGGCCGAGGACGGCATCCTCAACGTAGCGCTGCGCGACCTGTCGGCCGACCTCGGTGACGACACGGTGCTGATGGCCGACACCTGCCTCGACGAGTTCACCGACCACGGGCACTGCGGGGTGCTCGACGCCGCGGGCCGCGTCGACAATGACCTCACCAACAAGCGCTACGTGGAACTGGCTGTCGCGCAGGCAGATTCGGGTGCGCACGTGGTCGCCCCGAGCGGCATGATGGACGGGCAGGTAGCGGCCATCCGCGACGGGCTCGACGCCGCCGGGCACACCGACACCGTGATCCTGGCGTATGCGGCCAAGTTCGCGTCCGGCTTCTACGGCCCGTTCCGCGAGGCGGTCGCGTCCAGCCTGCGCGGCGATCGTCGCACCTACCAACAGAATCCGGGCAACGCGCGTGAGGCGCTGCACGAGGTGGAACTCGACATCGACGAGGGCGCCGACATGGTGATGGTCAAGCCCGCGATGGCCTACCTCGACGTCGTGCGGGCGGCCGCCGACATCTCGCCCGTCCCGGTGGCCGCCTACCAGGTGTCCGGTGAGTACGCGATGATCAGCGCGGCCGCCGCCAACGGATGGATCGACCTGTCGGTCGTCGCCCTGGAGACGCTGTTCAGCATCCGGCGCGCCGGCGCCGACATCGTGCTGACCTACTGGGCGGCCGACGCCGCCGGCTGGCTGCGGTGAACCCACAGCACGGGGGCCATCCCGTCGCCGGTCCCGGCGCCGAGCCGCCGCAGCAGCCGCCGGGCCGCCCCGAGGACGTCGACACCGGCTTCTGGCTGTGGGTGCTGGCGCTGCCGATGATGATCACCGGCCAACTCGTCGACCTGGTGGTCACCGACGAATCCCGGGACCTGCCCGGGCCGGTGCTGGCCTTCTCGGTCGTCTTCGTGCTGATCATCGCCGCCGTCGTGCTGACGTTCATGGTGCTGATGCGGCACGGCTACCGGTGGGCCCGCACGCTGCTCACCGGCGGCGGTGTGGCGTCGGTGGTCTACGCGGCGACGAACCTGTTCGGCGTCGAACGGCCGACGGTCGCGGCGGTCGTGTTCGCCGTCACCGCGATCATCGGCGTGGTGTCGATCGCGGGCGGCGCGTACCTGTTGCACCGCAAGGACGCCACCGCTTACTTCACGCGGTGACCCGATACGCTGACCGACCATGACCGCTCCCGTGTCGCGACCCGGCGTCGTCACCGCCGCGTTCTGGTGCTGGGTCGCCGCCGCGGTGATGCTGATGGTCGGCGGGATGTTCGCCGCCTCGGTGAACCTGCCGCCGGTGTTCCGCGGCGCCGGGGTCCTCACGGTCGTGGCGGGCGGTGCCCTGGCGTTTCTGGCGGGCCGGATCCGTGGCGGCGACCCCCGGTTCCGCCGGGCCGGGGTCGCGCTGGCGTTGACGGTCGTCGCGCTGATCGCCGTGCTCTCGTTCATCGGGGTCGTGCATCTGGTCACGCTGCTGGCCGTCTTCCCGCTGATCGCCGGCGCGGTGCTGATCACCAGGCCGAGCGCGACTCCACAGGAGGAACCGTCGTGACCGAGCACAGCGCCTCGCCGCAGGTGCTCTTCTACGAACAGGGCGCCAGCTGGTGGTGGATCGCCGCGGGACCGGCGTCCGGCGTGGCGATGGGGCTGATCCAGGCGTCGGCCGGTTACGGCTTCCAGTGGCTGGTGCCCGGCATCTTCTTCGTCCTGGTGACGGGGTTCCTGGCCATCCAGGTCAAGGCGGCGCGGATCCACACCTCGGTCGAGTTGACCCCGGAGTGGTTGCGTCAGGGCGCCGAGACCATCAGCACCGCCGAGATCGTGCGGATCTATCCGGAGGCCAGCGGCAGCGAAGCGCCGAAGTGGCAGTCCGCGCGCGCGCTCGGCGAGCTGACCGGGGTGCCGCGTGGACGCACCGGGATCGGGCTGAAGATGACCAACGACCGCAGCGCGCAGGCCTGGGCGCGCAAGCACCAGAAGCTGCGCGAGACGCTGACGCAGGTGGTCGAAGAGCGCATCCCGCCGGAATCGGTATGACGGTGCGGGCGACGGTCGAACTCGTGGTCGCCGCGGCCGCGCTCGTCGGCAGCGTGCTGTGCTGGCTGTCCGCGCCCTCGACGATCGTGGTGCCGCCGGTGCTCGAAGGCGAGCCACAGACCACGTCGGTGCAGTACAGCGCCCCGCTGATCGGGCTGTCGCTGCTGCTGGCGGCGGTCGCCGGGGTGCTGATCGTGCTCGCGGTGGCGCGCATCCGGCGTCATCCTGCCGCGAAATAGACGGTATGGGGAGGCTGGGGCCTCACCACATGTGAGCGTGGGTTGCCGATCAGGAATTGGGTCCTGGCCGGTAGAGCCACAACTGTGGGAGGCCCCAGTGAAGATTCAGCGTACGAGTGTTGGTTTAGATGTGCATGCACGTTCGGTGTTCGGATGTGCACTTGATGGTCAGACCGGTGAGGTGTTCCAGCGCCGGTTGAGTCCAGATCACCGGGAGATCCAGAACTGGGTGAGCGGGCTGCCCGGCCCGGTCGCGGTGACTTATGAGGCCGGCCCGACCGGCTTCGGGTTAGCCCGGTGTCTGCTTGAGGCGGGGGTTGAGTGTCTGGTGGCTGCACCGTCGAAATTGGTGCGTCCGTCCAGTGATCGGGTCAAGACCGATGCCCGCGATGCCGCCCATCTGGCTCGCCTGCTGCACCTGGGCGAGATCACCGCGGTCGAGATTCCCAGCGTCGAGCGTGAAGCGGCCCGGGATCTGGTGCGCGCCCGCGAGGATTGCCGGGCTGACCTGATGCGGGCCCGACACCGGGTGAGCGCGCTGCTGTTGCGTCACAACCTGCTCTACACCGGCGGATCGGCGTGGACCCTCGCTCATGAGGCGTGGTTGCAGCGGCAACGCTTCGACGCGCTACCAGCGCAGACCGCGTTCGACACCGCGGTGCAGACCATGTTGGCGTGCGTGGATCGCCGTGACGGTCTCGATGCCATGATCGCCGAGATGGCTGCAGACAGCGAATTCAGCGCGGTAGTGCGCCGGCTGGGCTGTCTGCGCGGGGTATCGACGTTGACGGCGTTCGGTTTGGCGGTCGAGATCGGGGACTGGTCACGGTTAAACGGCCGCACCATCGGGGCCTATCTGGGATTGGTGCCTACCGAGTACTCCTCGGGCGCCTCCCGGGTGCAGGGAGCGATCACCCGCACCGGTAACTCCCACGCGCGCCGCTTGTTAGTCGAGGCGGCCTGGCACCATCGCCGCCCCTACCGCCCCGGGGTAGAGCTGCGGCGCCGCTGGCAGGTAGCCAGCAAGGCTGCACGCCGACGCGGTCAGCAGGCAAACCAGCGTCTACATACCCGCTGGCGTGGGTTTGATGCCCGCGCCAAACGCCCCGCGGTAGCCAATACCGCGATCGCACGCGAGCTGGCCGGCTGGTGCTGGTCGTTGGCCGTCCTCGAGGAGTAGGCCGACCCCACAGAACGTCCAGTGCCGTGTCGATGCCGGGTACAGGCGGGCAAGCTGACGGTGACCCGCGAGAATGCTATGAGTAATCCCCAAGCGCCACAACGGATCACGCTCGAAAATAGACAGCGGTCCACCGTCACTCGAAACACCGTCCTGCGGTAACCAACCCGCGCATTTCAGACTGACAAGCCGTCGCCACGACACGCGCGCCAGTCCCCGCATCGACATCACCGCACTGGCCGAGGAAGCGGCGGCCACAACGACGGTTGCGACCGCCGCTTCACCCTGCCCACTTGACAAACCGCTCCCCATATCAGCATTCCTGGTCGCGTCGCGACCCGATTCACGACCGCCACTTCTCACTCGGCGTGCCGTGAGGCTGCTCACAGCCGATTGGAACAAAGTGCAGAATTTGTAACACTGTTCCGCATGACCGAGTTGGTGGACAAGCCCGAAACCGACCCCCGAGTTCCCGACTCGCTGCCGCTCGGGCCGCAGTCGCTGGTCTGGCGGTACTTCGGCGACAACCGCATGTATCTGATCGGCCCGCGGCCCGCGGTGCTGCAGAACATGCTCGCGCAACTGGGCCAGGGCGTGTTGGACCACTCGGTGTTCTTCGACGACACCGCGGCGCGGGTCAAGCGGTCGCTGCCGCCGATCTTCAACACCGTGTACGGCGCCGACGACGACCACCCGGGCACGCAGGTGCGCGACTTCCACACCGACATCAAGGGCGAGATGGCCCCGGAGTACGGCGGCGGCCGCTACCACGCGCTCGATCCGGACACCTACTTCTGGGCGCATGCGACGTTCGTCGACCAGGTGCTCTATTTCGCGGATACCTTCGTCAAACGGCTCAGCCGCGCGGAGAGGGAGCAGATCTACCTCGAGTCGAAGACCTGGTACCGCCGCTACGGCGTCAGCGACCGGCCGATGCCGGCCACCTATGACGACTTCGAACGCTACTGGGACAAGATGATCGACGAGATCGTCGTCGCCCACCCGACCGCCAAGTACGGCGTCGGCTACGTCACCAAGGGCTTCCCCTGCCCGAAGGGTGTGCCGCCGTGGGCGTGGCGGCTGATCGCGCCGGTGTTCAATCCGGCGGCCGCGTTCCTGACCACCGGCGGCATGCCGCCACGGACACGCGAACTGCTCGGCCTGCCCTGGAACGAGCGCCAGGAGCGGCGGTATCAGCGGTTCGCGGCGCTCTGGCGGTCGCGGCCGGTCAACTGGTTGTGGGACCGGCTGCCGATGCGGTTGCGCTACAACGGCTATGCGTGCCGGGGCTATGCCCGCGCCTGACCCCGCGACCGGTGCGACGGAAGCGATCCTGGACGCCGCGGTCATCGAGTTCGAGCGGCACGGTTTCCGGCGGGTCGCGCTCGACGACGTGGCCCGCCGCGCCGGGGTCAGCCGCACCACGATCTACCGGCGGTTCGCCAACCGCGACGAGCTGGTGGCCGCGGTCATCGAACGCGAGAACATCGCGCTGTTCGCCGACATCGCCGCCGAGGTCAAACGCGCTGCGCCGCAGTCCAATTACTACGTCGAGGCGTTCACGCTGTCGATCTTGAAGTTTCGCAGGCACCGGGTGCTGCACCGGATGATGCAAGACGAGCCCGCGCTGGTGCTCGAGCTGGCGCACCGTCACTACGACGCCGCGATCACCCGGATGGCCGAGGCGCTGCGGGTCATCTTCCCCGCGGGATTCGCCGAGCGCATCGGCGCACAGGCTGTCGACGAGCTCGCCGACACCATCCTGCGGTACGCGGCGATGGTGCTGCTGCTGCCGAGCGCGCAGCCGCTGGACACCGCCGACGACATCCGGGCGTTTGCCCATCAGCATTTTCTGCCGAGTCTGCCCGCCGCGCTGCGAACTGTCCCGGCCCGTTAGCCATTCTGCGTTTCGCAAATTGGCCCATCGGGCAGTCGTGTTCCATGAGCAGCGAAGCAGAGGGCGCGGAGCCCCGCACCGACGAACACCACAACGTCCTCGACGAGCCTGAGGAGCGGCCGGGGACCGAGAAGCCGGAAGTGACCGACGAGCACCGCGAGAAGGCCAAGGAGATGCACAAGGCCTACGAGGAGGAGCGGCCGACGACCAAGATGCCGGGCACCGGCGGAGCGGTCGCCGGCACCGCGGTCAACGACTGGCTCGACGACGACGGCAACCCCAAGTACAGCGAGGGCGCCTCGGAGAACTCGGAAAACACGACGGGGAGCGGGCAGGCCGAACAGTCGTGACGCCGGCTGCCTAGGCTGGGGGGCGTGACACCCCTGGACGAGATCGCACCGGCTTTCGTCGAGATGGCCCACTCGATCGTGTGGGCGTCGGTGGCCACCGTCGACGTCAACAGCCGTCCCCGCACCCGAATCCTGCACCCGATCTGGGAGTGGGACGGCACCGACCTGTTCGGCTGGATCGCGACCGTGCCGAGCCCGGTGAAGAAGAGGCACCTGGCCGCCCATCCCGAGATGGCGGTCAGCTACTGGGCGCCCAGTCAGGACACGTGCAGCGCCGAATGTCTGGTCGAGTGGTACCTCGACGACGAGACCAGGACCGCCGTGTGGGACAAGTTCGCCAACGGGCCCGCCCCGGTCGGCTACGACCCGCGGATCATCCCGGACTGGCGCGACGGCCCGACCTCCGACCGGTTCGCGGCGCTGCGGTTGGCCCCGTACCGCATCCGGGTCATGCCGGGCGCGGTGATGATGAAAGGCGAAGGCGCCCCGCTCACCTGGTCCCACGAAAATCCGGTACCCGGCCGCGGGCCGGCGCCGTTTGAGTGAAGATCGATGACATGAGCACGACGCTCGATGTGCGGTCGCTGCCGTTGGTGCCCAAGAACCCGCTGCCGATCCGGCAGCTGGTATCTCTCGTGCGCCGACTCGACACCGGGCAGGAGGTGATCCGCGACGCCGGCGGGCCGATCACCCGGATCCAGTTCGGGCCCAAATGGGTGTATCCACCGATCGTCGCGGTGATGTCTCCCAACGGCATGCGCGACGTGCTCGGCCGCTCCGACGCGTCGTCGGAGCGGTGCATCTATCACGACGAAGTCCGCAACATGGCCGGGGACAGCCTGTGGGTGCTGCCCAACGACCTGTGGCGACCCCGTAAGCGCGCGCTGCAACCGGTGTTCACCAAGCACAACGTCCGCAACTTCGGCGGCCACATGTCCGGTGCAGCGCAGGCATTCGTCGATCGCTGGCCCGACGGCGGTGACGTCGACCTGGACGTCGAGTGCCGCCGGGTGGCGATGCAGTCGCTGGGGCGGTCGGTGCTCGGTGTGGACCTCAACGAGCGCGGCGACACCATCGCCCGCTGCATGCACGTCGCATCGTCCTACACCACCGACCGCGCCCTGCGGCCGGCGCGCGCACCGCGCTGGCTGCCCACGCCGGCCCGCCGGAAAACCCGCAAGGCGGTCGCCGAGATGAAGGTGATCACCGACGAGATGGTGCGCGCCTGTCGCACCGACCCGACGCGCGACGCGCCGCTGGTGCGCGCCCTGATGGACGCGCGCGATCCGGAGACCGGGCTGCCGATCGACGACGACGACATCTCCAACGACCTGTTGATCTTCATGCTCGCCGGGCACGACACGACGTCGACCGCGCTGACGTACGCGCTGTGGGTGCTCGGACATCATCCCGACGCGCAGGCGCGGGTGGCCGCCGAAGCCGCCGCGATCGGTGACCGCGAGCTCACTCCGGAGGATGTGCCGCAGCTGGGGTACACCGTGCAGGTCCTGCACGAGGCGCTGCGGCTGTGCCCGCCCGCCGCAGGCGTCGCCCGGATGGCGACCCGTGACATCGCCGTCGACGGTTACCGCGTCGAGGCGGGCACCCTGGTGGCGGTGGGACTGTATGGGCTGCACCACGATCCGCAGCTATGGCCGAACCCGATGGAGTTCGACCCCGAACGGTTCAGCCCCGAGAACGTCAAGGCCCGTAACCGGTGGCAGTTCCTGCCGTTCCTGGGTGGCGGACGGCCGTGCATCGGTGAGCATTTCGCCCGCCTGGAGACCACGCTGGCGCTGGCGACCATCGTGCGCGCCATGGAAATCCGGTCCACTGACGACTTTTTCGAGTGCGAGGTGCCGTTGACGACCGTCGCCAAGGGGCCGATCCGGGCGCACCTACGCCCGCGGAACTGAGATCAGCGGAGGACCGCGAGCGCTCGCCGGGGTTCGCCGGCCGGCGCTCCGCCTTGATGCCACTCGACGATCGCGTCGGCCAGCAGCTGCACCTCGTCCTCGGTCTCGACGACGGCATAGGACGTGGTGAGGTCGGAATATCCGTTGATGCGGCCCTCGTAACCGATGCGGTGCGCCAGATCGCGCGCCCACCGCTCGGCGCGCAGCCTCTTGCCGAAGGACAGCGTGCGTGCGTCGCACGCCACCAGGACCCGGCGCGCACCGTCGGCCCCTGCCGCCGCGAGGGCAGAGTCGCAGATGCTGTTCTCACAGGAACGCAGCCGTCGGCGCGCGGCCACCGAAAGCGTCTGGCCGAACAGCGATTCGGTTGTCTCGGCGGCCAGGATGAACACCGCGGACTTGGTCGGTGGTGTCGCCTCGGGCGAGGCCCGCGACGGACCCCCGCACGGCTCCGGCCCAGATGCGGCCTCGATGCCGTGCGCCCGACACGTTGCCGCGATCGTCCGGGACAGGTCACCGTCCGGACCGAACAGCAGCACCGATGAACTCGTGATGTCATGACCAGTCACAAAAAACCTCACTCTCTGGAAAGGCCTGCCGGCTGCAGGCCGGAAATCGACTGCAGCGCAATGTCGACGGCGTCCCGGAAGCCGGTGGCGCTGTCGCCGGCACCCGGTGCGGCCGCGTCGGCGAGTCGGCGTTCGATGGTCCGCAACGCCGCCCGGACGCGCATCAGCTCTCGGTCGCGGCGCATCCCGTCGATCATCGCGGCTTCATCCAAACCGCCGGACACCGCGGCGATCTCGTCGAGCACACAGATGCGGGCGTATCGGGTGCCCGCATCGAACCCCCTGCGGTAGGCGGGGCTTCGGTCCGCCGGCGCTGACACGTCGGTCAACTCGTCGAGCATGCGCCGCAGCACGACCCGGGCATCACCTGCCACGGCGGCATCCGCTGTCCCCACGATGCACTGTCCCTCCTATTGTGAAAAGTTCGTCAGACGGCACAATCCGGCCGACCATTGATTGCGCGAAATTCCGCTCGGAAAAAGGTGCGCAACAATGGCCGGCCGAAATTGTGCCGCTGTGTTTAATCCACTAATTCAGCGGTGGTGGTCCGGTCCGCCTAACGGTTGGGCTTCTTGCGCCGAACCACGGTCTCCTGGGCCATCTTTTCCCGCTTGGCCGCCCGCCGCTCCTTGAGCGTCATCGCGGGTTTCTTCAGCGTACTGCCCTGGGACTTACTAGCTATTTTTCTACCTCCCGCTAGCATTTCTCCATCAATGCGCGACCATACCCCAGAAAAAATAAAAAGCCAGTTTCCGGCCAATTCGCATGACGGACCTCGGGAACGCGTCAATGTCGCTGTCGCGCGGGGACAATCGGTGCCCACACCGTTGTCGGCATCGGGCAAAAACGTGACCTGACGGGCCCGCCTAGGTCCCGGTGAGGATCGCGATCAGCTGGTCGCGACTGTTGGCTCCGACCCGCTGCGAAGCGCGGAACAGGTGACCTTCGACCGAGCGCACCGACATCGTCAGTCGCTCGGCGATCTCCTTGTTGGACAGCCCCTGCGCGGCCAGCGAGATGATCTCGCGCTGCCGGGCGGTGAACGGCTGCGGGGTGGTGACCGAGGACAATGCGGGGGTCAGCGCGCCGCCGCACTCGTCGGCCAGTCGCTCGGCGACGGCTGACGCAGTCATCGCGGCGCCACGCAGGCCGGCGCCCTGATACGCCAGAACCGCCTGGGCGGCAGCATCGGCGGCGGCCACGCGGTCCTCGAAAGACTCGTAGCGGTGCGACGCCTCGAGCAGTGCGTCACCGTCCCTGGCGGCCAGCGCGGCGGCGTGCGCGGCGGCCGCGGGTGCCCGCGGGCCCTGGACCGTCGCCGCCAGCTCGGCGAGCCTGTCGGCGGTGGTGTGGTCGCCGAACTGCGTCGCCGTCTGCAACAGCACCACCTGCCACGCCGGTCGGTCCAGTTCGACCTCGCGTTGCGCGGCGCGGCGCATCAGCGAAACCGCCTCAGAGCAGGCACCTTCCGCAGCGCACACCCAAGCCTCGGCCAGTGATCGGTAGGGGTCGAACATGCAGGCCTGCGGGTCACGCGCCCACCACTCGAGGGCCTCGAGTTCGCGACGCGCGTCCTGGGCCCGGCCGAGCATCGCGGTCACTGTCGCCAACCACGTCCGCCCGAACGTCTTCACCATGCGGCCGTTGTCGCCGGTGCCCAGGTAGGCGAGCGCATCGCGCAACGACCGTCGCGCGTCGTCGAGGGCGCCGCGGCTCATCGCCGACAGGCCCACCATCACGCGGTGCCACGACTCCTCGAACGGAACGTCGAGCGTGTCGCGCCGGATCCGGTCGATGACGGCGTCGGACTCGGCGAGCATGCCGCCCAGGCGGTAGCCGTGCGTCTCCTGCAGGGCCAACCGGCGCAGCAGATGCCCCGACTCCGGCGACCGGTCGGCCACCGCGTAGCCCTCCTTGGCGGCGGCCTCGATCTCGTCGATCCGACCGAGGTCACCCAGGCCCGTGACGTACACCCACGCCAGGAAGATCGTCGCGACGTCGCTACCCGGCGACTGGGCCGCGGCGACATCGGCCATCGCCACGGCTTCGCGGGAGTGCCCGCGCACCAACTGGATCAACGGCCGCAGCGCGGTGGCGATGGCCTGGGCGGAGACGTCGTCGGCCGGCAGCAGCTCGAGTTCGGCCTCGGCGCGCGCCACCTCCCCGAGGATCAGCGTGAAGTTCATCGCGCGCAGGATGGCGATCTGCGTGCGCTCCAGCCCGGACGCCTGGTCGGCCTGCTCGGCGAGCACGGCCTCGGCCTCGACGCCGCGCTCCTGCCAGGTGATCGCCATCGCGCGGGCGATCTTGGCCCACGGCCCGCCGCCGACAGCGACGGCACGCTCGGCGAGGTGCTCGGCCAGCCGGTGATCCAGCAACTGCATCGCCGCGGACGCCGCAGCGAGCAGGAACTCCGAATCCGGGGTGAGGTCGGACTCGAGGGTGAGCACCGCCCGGCGGATCAGCGCCCGGGGATCGGTGGACCCCTTCCGGGCCAGCTCGGCCGCGATCCGGCCGCTGACCCGGCGCAGCCGCAGCGAACCGGTGTGCCGGATCTCGCCGAGGAGCGGATGGGCCAGCCGCACCGAGGCCGGGCGCGCCGTGCAGTCAACGCTGATCAGACCGAGCGACTCCGCTTCGGCCAGGGCGTCCGCGTCGGCGATGGCTTCCAGCACGTCGGATTCCAGCGGTTCGGCCACGGCCAGCGCGTCGAGGACATCACGCACCGTGGCGGGCGCTTGCGCGATGCGTGACTCGAGCAGTTCGGTCAACGTGGGGGACAGGCTGGGTTGACCGTCCCACCGCCACACCCCGGAATGGCGGGTCACCCGCCCCGCGTCGACCTCGTGGTCGAGCAGGTGACGCAGATACAGCGTGTTGCCCTGGGTGTACTGCCAGAACCGGTCCGCGGAGAACGAGTCCACCGGGCCGTCGAGCGCCTGCTCCACCAAACGGCCCAACTCCGAGGGTGAAAGCGGTTGCAGCTCAAGGCGATCGAGGTGCTGGTCCTTCCAGATGGCGGTGATGGCATCCGGTGGCGTCTCACCGGAGCGGATGGTGAGGATGACCGTGGCCAGTCGCCGGGTGACGAGTTGGTGCACGGTGAACGCGGACACGTCGTCGAGCAGATGGGCGTCGTCGACTCCGACGACCACCTCACCGAACGGCGCGTCGCCGATGAGGCCGTCGATCACCTCGCGGACCCGGCGCAGCGGGTCGGGCCCGAACTCGCTGGCGATCTCGACGAAGGCGCCGAGCGGAACACTGCGCGACGACGCCGTGCCGACGATCCAGTGCCTGCGCGCCGCACGCGGCCCGCACCGGGACAGGGCCTCGAAAGCGACCCGGGTCTTGCCGACCCCGGCCGCGCCCGACAGCACGACCCCGCGGGCGCGGTCTCCGACGGAGCGGGTCGCCTCGGCGATCACCGCTAACTCTTCGGACCGTCCGACCAGCGGCCACTGGCGGATCACCGTCAAATTTTAAACCTGCGGGGCGTTTTCCTCGGCAAAAAGTCAGCCGCCCTGCAGGATCGCGATCAGTTGCTCACGGCTGTTGGCGCCGACGCGTTGCGACGCGCGAAAGAGGTGGCCCTCGATCGAGCGGATCGACATGGTGAGCCGTTCGGCGATCTCCTTGTTCGAAAGCCCCTGTGCGGCAAGCGAGATGATCTCACGCTGACGCGCGGTGAACGGCTGCGGCCGCGACACCACCGACAACGCCGGGGTCAGCGCGCCGCCGCACTCGGCCGCCAGCCGCTCGGCGACGGCCGACGCGGTCATCGCGGCCCCGCGCAGCCCGGCGTCCCGGTACACCGTGACGGCCTGGGCGGCGGCGTCAGCGGCCGCGATCCGGTCGCCGAACGCCTCGTACCGACGGGACGCGTCGAGCAGCGCGTCACCGTCCTCGGCGGCGAGCGCCGCGGCGTGGGCGGCCGCGACCGGCGCCCGCGGGCCCTCGACCTCGGTCGCCAGTTCGGCCAGCCGGTCGGCGGCGGTGTGGTCGCCGAACTGCGTCGCCGTCTGCAGCAGCAGCACCTCCCACGCCGGCCGGCCCAGCACACGGTCACCGGCCGCGGCTCCGCGGACCAGCGCGATCGCCTGAGTCAACGCGCCCTCGGCCGCGCACACCCACGCCTCGGCGACGGCTCGCTCGGAGTGCCATCCCCGCGCATCGGGATCGGAATCGGACTGCTCGATCGGGGTGAACTCGCGGCGCGCATCGGCGGCTTCACCGGCCATCGCGTCGACGGTGGCCAGCCACAACCGGGCGAATCTCTTGCGCATCCGGCCGCTGTGGTCGCTGCCTGCGTCGGCGAGCGACTCCCGGCACAGCCGCTGCGCCTCTGCCAGTCCGCCATGGTTGACCATCGCCAGCCCGGCCACGAACGCGTGCCACGATTCGGCGACGTGCCACGAGCCTTCGAACGGCACGTCGACGGTGTCGAGCCGGATGCGAGCGATCGCGGCATCCGATTCGGCCAGGGCGCCGGCCGGGCGATAGGCGTAGGCGTGCAGGAATGCCAGCGGCACCCGCAGATGCGAGACCTCGGCCGAGCGGTCCGCCAGCCGGTAGCCGCGTTCGGCCGCCGCCCCGACCTCACCGACGCGGCCCAGCTCGCCCAGCCCGTTGACCAGAGCGAAGATCGACAGCATCTGGGCCAGCGCGTTGTCGGAATCGGCGGCGAGGTTGGCGGTGGCGCGGTCGACGGCGGCCTGCGCGTGCCCGCGCACGACGTCGATCAACGCGCGCAGCGCGGACGTGACCGGCCGCGCCGCCTCGTCGTCGGCGGGCACGTGCGCGTCGAGTTCGGCCTGCGCCCTGGTGGTCTGGTTGAGGATCACCGCGAAGTTCAGCGCGCGTAGCAGGGCGATCTGGGCGCGCAGCGGCCCAACCGTCTGATCGGCGAGTTCGGCGAGGACACGCTCGGCCTCGTGACCGCGTTCCTGCCAGCTCAACGCCATGACGTGGGTCATCTTGGCCTCGATGCCGCTGCCGACCCGCACCGCCCGCTCGGCGAGGGTCTCGGCCAACCGCAGATCGAGCAGCTGCATCGCGGCCCACGTGGCGGCGTTGAGCAGCGCGGGGTCCGGCGGCAGGTCGGAGTCGACGGTCAGCACCGCCCGGCGCACCAGATGCCGCGGATCGGTTTCGCTCTTCTTGGCCAGTTCACCGGCGATGCGGCCGCGCAGCCTGCGCATCCGCAGCGAACCGGTGCGGCGGACCTCGCCGAGCATCGGGTGCGCCACCCGCACCGACGGCGGCCGCACGGTGCCGTCGACGGTGACCAGGCCCAGTGCTTCGGCTTCGGCCAGCGCGTCGGGATCCGACACCGCCGCAAGCACATCACTGTCCAACGGTTCGGCCACGGCGAGTGCGTCGAGCACGTCGCGCACCGCGGGCGCGGCCTGCGCGATGCGCGCCTCGACCAACTCCGCGAGCGTGGGCGACAGCTCACCGCGGCCCTCCCACAACCACATTCCCGACCGCCGCGCCAGGCGTCCGGTGTCGAGCTCGCTGTCGAGCAGATGACGCAGATACAGCGCGTTGCCCTGGGTGTACTGCCAGAGCCGCTGGGCGCTGAACGAGTGCACCGGACCGTCGAGTACGTGCTCGAGCAGCCGGGCGGTCTCCGTCAGCGAAAGTGGTTGCAGCTCAAGCCGTTGCAGGCGCAGGTCCTTCCAGATGGCGGTGATCGCGTCCGGCGGGGTCTCGCCCGAGCGGATCGTCAGGATTACCGTCGCCAGGCGTCGAGTCACCAACTGGTGGACGGTGAACGCCGAGAGGTCGTCGAGCAGGTGCGCATCGTCGATCCCGACGACGACCTCGCCGCGGCGGGCGCCACCGATCAACCCGTCGATGACCTCACGGACCCGGCGCAGCGGGTCCGGACCGAAGTCGCTGGCAACGCCGGCGAACGCGCCCAGCGGGACGCTGCGTGCCGACGCCGTACCGATGATCCAGTGCCGCCGCGACATTCGCGCCGCACACGCCTCGACGGCCTCCCGCGCGAGCCGGGTCTTGCCCACGCCCGCCGACCCGGACAGGACGATCCCGCGGGCATGGTCTCCCTGCGCCCGCGTCGCTTCGGCGATCACCTGAAGTTCCTCGGAACGCCCGACCAGAGGCCACTGGCGGATCATCGTCGAATGGTATCCGCCGACGGTGCCGCTCGCGGTCTACCGAACACAACTTCAGGACCGCTGAGGTACCCGTAGGTCCCGAAAGTGGGGTAGCGCCTTACCCCAGCCGCCGTCACCGCAGCTGGTTACGTTTCCGGGCATGATCAACGCACAGTTCGTCCGACGGTCCGTTTCCGCCTGCGCGGTCGCGGCCCTCAGCATGACGCCTTTCCTGGTCCCGGGTCTCGACGCGGGCACAACAGCGGTCGCGGGCGGCTCGCCCGGTTACGTCGAGCCCGCACCCGCACCGCCGCCGCCTCCTGGAGCCGCACCGGCTGCGGCACTTCCGCCGCCTCCGCCGATCGGCTCGGGCATCCGGGACCCCCGTTGCGGCACTGACTTGTTCACCGGCACACCGCTGCCGTGCTGAGCGTGATCGACCACTCGAGAAGGGAAACAATGATGATTCGGACACTTTCGACCGCAGTGGGCGCCGCGGCGCTCGTCATCGCCGGACTGGCGGGCTGCTCGTCGGACGACAAATCCACCAGCCCGACCGCCGGCGCCGACGACACCGCTCGGTCCGAAACAGCGGTCGCCACACCGGCAGCCAGCGATGCCGCCACCAAGGTCACCATCGACGGCCAGGACCAGAGCGTGTCCGGGACGGTGGTCTGCACTGCCATGGGCGGCAACATGAACATCGTGATCGGCGAAGCGGCAACGGGGATCGCCGCGGTGCTCGGCACGGGTGACTCGCCCACCGTGCAGTCGGTCGCGCTGGGCAACGTCAACGGCGTCACGCTCGGATACCAGCAGGGTGCCGGTCAGGGTGAAGCGAAGGTCCACAAGGACGGCGACACCTACACGATCTCCGGAACGGCGAGCGGTGTGGACATGGCCAACCCGATGCAGCCGGTCAGCAAACCGTTCGAGATCAAAGTCTCGTGTGCGGGATAGCGCGATGAAAGTCTGTTCGGCAGTGCTGATTTCGGCCGTATTCGGTGTGGGTCTGGTGGTTGGTGCCGGTTCGGCCGGCGCCCAGACCCCGCCGGGCGGTCCGTACACCTGGTGTCCCGGCGACCCGCCGGTGGCCACCGGCAACATCCGGGTGAACCCGGTGGTGTGGGACAACAACATCTGCCACTCGTACTACTACGTGTATCACGGGCAGGGCAACGTCGCCCAAAACATCTGGGACGGGCCGAATCCGCCCGCTCCGCCACCGCCGCCGGGTATCACGCCGCCGCTTCCGCCGGGTCAGTGCTGGTATCTGTTCATCCCGGGACCGTGCTGACCGGTCCTCTCACGCATCCGCCGTCGCCCAGAAGACGTCACGTCATCTGGGCGACGGCCGCGGCGAGCTTGGCCTCGGCCACTTTCATGAACGTCGGCAGTGCGTCCAGCTCGATGCCCACCCGCTCGGCGATGATCTCGTCGGCCGTCCCCGCGTCACGCAACCGCAACGCGGTCGCGTACGGAACCGGCAGTCGCTGCAGGATTTCCGATCGGCGCGTCTCGCTGGCCATGACACAACGTTGCCGCGTCGCCGGCGGGCTGCGTGGGGTATTTGGCTACCTCACTTCGGCGGCGTTCGCCGGCGCCTCCCGGCAGACCTCAGTCCATCCGCGTGAGGAGCACGGCCTGGTCGAACGGCAGCAGCGCGAACAGCGGCCGCATCCAACCGGTGAGCAGCGACGCAGCCTGCGCTTTGGGTACCACCCGCGGATCGCGCACCGAGAAGGTCCTGCCGTACCGCGTGATGCGGCCGCCGCCGTCGGCGCTGATGTTCTTGAGCCAGTCGCGGTCGGGCCCGTAGGTCAGCAACACGGCGAACCCGTCGCGGGTGGGGAAGACCGTCAGCGGGGTGCGGTAGCGCCTGCCCGATCTGCGGCCGGTGTGCTCGAGGACGCCCATCGTCGGCGCCCAGCCCGCCCACATCCGCTGTATCGGGTTGGTGACGTGGCGGTTGAACCGGGCCAGCCACTGCGGAAGCTGCATGCCCGACATCATCGCCGATCCCCCTACCACTACACCCTGTAGTTGACGGCTTCGGCCCAGCTGGGACACTGGTGGCCATGCGTTCCGACGACATTCCGACCGAGGTCTCGGCGCGGCTGTTCGCCGACGCGTCGGCCGTCATCCCCGGTGGGGTGAACTCGCCGGTGCGGGCGTTCACCTCGGTCGGCGGTACCCCGCGGTTCATCACGTCGGCCAGCGGCTACTGGCTGACCGACGCCGACGGCAACCGCTACGTCGACCTGGTGTGCTCCTGGGGGCCGATGATCCTCGGCCACGCGCACCCCGACGTGGTCGCGGCCGTGCAGAAGACCGCGGCCGACGGCCTGTCCTTCGGCGCGCCCACCCCGTCGGAGACCGAACTGGCCGCCGAGATCATCGACCGGGTGCGCCCCGTCGAGCGGTTGCGCCTGGTGAACTCCGGTACCGAGGCCACCATGAGCGCGATCCGGCTGGCCCGCGGCTTCACCGGCCGCGCCAAGATCGTCAAGTTCTCCGGCTGCTACCACGGCCACAGCGACGCGCTGCTGGCCGACGCCGGGTCGGGGGTCGCCACGCTCGGGTTGCCGTCCTCGCCCGGAGTGACCGGCGCCGCCGCCGCGGACACCATCGTGCTGCCGTACAACAACGTCGCCGCGGTCGAGGAGATCTTCGCCCGCTTCGGCGACGAGATCGCCTGCGTGATCACCGAGGCGTCGCCGGGCAACATGGGCACCGTCCCGCCGCTGCCCGGATTCAACGCCGACCTGCGCCGCATCACCGCCGACCACGGCGCGCTGCTGATCGTCGACGAGGTGATGACCGGCTTCCGGGTGAGCAGGTCCGGCTGGTACGGCGTCGATCCTGTCGAGGCCGACCTGTTCACGTTCGGCAAGGTGATGAGCGGAGGCCTGCCCGCCGCCGCGTTCGGCGGCCGGGCCGAGGTGATGGAGCGGCTGGCCCCGCTCGGGCCGGTGTATCAGGCGGGCACGCTGTCGGGGAACCCGGTCGCGATGGCGGCGGGGCTGGCGACGCTGCGCGCGGCCGACGACGCCGCATACGCCACGCTCGACGCCAACGCCGACCGGCTGGCCGGCCTGTTCGGCTCGGCGCTGACCGACGCCGGTGTGGCGCACCAGGTGCAACGCGCAGGCAACATGCTCAGCGTGTTCTTCACCGACGAGCCCGTGCACGACTTCGCCGCGGCGCGGGCCACCGAGACGTGGCGGTTCCCGCCGTTCTTCCACGCGCTGCTCGCCGCGGGCGTGTACCCGCCGCCCAGCGCGTTCGAGACCTGGTTCGTCTCAACGGCTCTCGACGATGCGGCGTTCGAGCGGATCGCCGACGCGTTGCCCGGTGCGGCGCGCGCCGCCGCGGAGGCGGTCGCACCGGCATGACGGATCACACCATCGTGCACGTGATGCGGCACGGCGAGGTGCACAACCCCGACAAGATCCTCTACGGCCGGCTGCCGGACTATCACCTGTCCGAGCGTGGCCGCGCGCAGGCGCAGGCGGTTGCCGACTGGCTGATCTCGCGCGACATCGTCTACGTCGTCGCCTCGCCGCTGGAGCGGGCGCAGGAGACCGCGGCGCCGATCGCCGCCGGCCTCGGCCTGTCGGTCGACACCGACGACGAGCTCATCGAATCACTGAACATCTTTCAGGGACAGCGGGTTTCGCCGGGCGACGGTGCGCTGCGCGACCCCCGCAACTGGTGGCATCTGCGCAATCCGCGCACGCCGTCGTGGGGTGAGCCGTACTCCGAGATCGCCGAGCGGATGACCGGTGCGGTGCACCGCGCCAGGGCCAAAGCCGCCGGACACGAAGCGGTGTGCGTCAGCCACCAGCTGCCGGTGGAGACCCTGCGCCGCGCCATGACCGGCCAGCCGCTGCACCACTTCCCGACGCGGCGGCTGTGCAATCTGGCGTCGGTGACGTCGTTCTACTTCCATGGGGACACCTACGTCGGCTGGGGCTACGCGGAGCTGGCCGGGCAGTGAGGCGGTGGCTCGTGCTGGCCTGCGCGACGGTCGTCGCGTGGAGCGGGCCTGCGCTGGCCGGATGTTCCACCGGCGACGACGCCGTCGCTCAGGGCGGCACCTTCGAATTCGTGGCCCCCGGCGGGCAGACCGACATCTTCTACGACCCGCCGCAGGACCGGGGCAAGCCGGGGCCGCTGCGCGGGCCTGACCTGATGAACGAGGACAAGACCCTCTCGCTCGATGACTTTGCAGGCAAGGTGGTCGTCGTCAACGTGTGGGGGCAGTGGTGCGGACCGTGCCGCACCGAGATCACCCAGCTGCAGCAGGTGTACGACGCCACCAAGTCCCGCGGCGTCGCCTTCCTCGGAATCGATGTGCGCGACAACAACATCGACGCCCCGCGGGATTTCCTCGTCGACCGCAGGATCACGTTCCCCTCGATCTACGACCCGCCGATGCGCACGATGATCGCGTTCGGCGGCCGCTACCCGACGACGGTCATCCCGTCGACGATCGTGCTCGATCGGGAGCACCGCGTCGCCGCGGTGTTCCTGCGCGAACTGCTCGCCGAGGATCTGCAGCCCGTGGTGGAACGCCTCGCGGCCGAACCGGAGCCCGCGACGTGAACCTCGACCAGATCGACCAGTTGATGGCCGGCGGCCCGGTGCTGCTGGCGTTCCTGGTCGCCGCGCTCGCCGGGCTCGTCTCATTCGCGTCGCCGTGCGTGGTGCCGCTGGTGCCGGGCTATCTGAGCTACCTCGCCGCGGTCGTCGGGGTGGACGACAACCCCGCTTTGGTGAGCCGAGACCGACGTATTGGCGGAAAATCGCGGCCAGAATCCGCCAAAACGTCGGTCTCGGCGAGAACCACCCGGCTCCGAGTCGCCGGGGCCGCGGCGCTGTTCGTCGCCGGGTTCACCGTGGTGTTCGTGCTGGGCACCGTGGCGGTACTCGGCATGACCACCTCGCTGATCACCAATCAGCTTCTGCTGCAACGCATCGGCGGTGTGGTGACGATCGTCATGGGCCTGGTGTTCGTCGGCTTCATCCCGGCGCTGCAGCGCGAGGCACGGTTCACCCCGCGGCAGGTCTCGACGCTCGGCGGGGCGCCGCTTTTGGGTGCGGTGTTCGCGCTCGGCTGGACACCGTGTCTGGGGCCCACCCTGACCGGCGTGATCGCGGTCGCGTCGGCGACCGACGGCTCCAACGTCGCGCGTGGGGTCGCGCTGGTGATCGCCTACTGCCTGGGCCTGGGAATCCCGTTCGTGTTGTTGGCGTTCGGCTCGGCGCGCGCGGTGCAGGGGCTGGCCTGGCTGCGCAGGCACACCCGGACCATCCAGATCGTCGGCGGCGTCCTGCTGATCCTCGTCGGCGCCGCGCTGGTGACCGGGTTGTGGAGCGACTTCGTCTCCTGGGTGCGCGACGCGTTCGTCAGCGATGTGACCCTGCCGATATGAGCAAGGTGGTCGCGCTGATCCGCAACACCTGGCGGACGCTGACGTCGATGGGCACTGCGCTGGTGCTGCTGTTCCTGCTGGCGCTCGGCGCGATCCCCGGCGCGCTGTTGCCGCAGCGCAGCCTCAACGAATCCAAGGTCAGCGAGTACATCGCCGCGCACCCGACCATCGGGCCGTGGCTGGACCGGCTGCAGGCGTTCGACGTGTTCTCCAGCTTCTGGTTCACCGCGATCTATGCGCTGCTGTTCGTCTCGCTGGTCGGCTGCCTGACCCCGCGGCTGATCGAGCACTTCCGCAGCATGCGGGCCACTCCCGTCGCCGCGCCGCGCAACCTGAGCCGGCTGCCCAAGCACCACATCACCGAACTCGACGCCGAACCGCAGGCCCTGGCCACCACGATGACCGAGCGGCTGCGCGGCTGGCGCACCGTCACCCGCCGGGAGGGTGAGACCACCGAGATCTCGGCGGAGAAGGGCTATCTGCGCGAGTTCGGCAACATCGTGTTCCACTTCTCGCTGCTCGGTCTGCTGGTCGCGGTCGCGGCGGGCAAACTGTTCGGCTACGAAGGCCAGGTCATCGTGATCGCCGACGGCGGACCCGGCTTCTGCTCGGCATCACCGGCCGCGTTCGACTCGTTCCGCGCCGGCAACACCGTCGACGGCACCTCCCTGCACCCGATGTGCCTGCGCGTCAACGACTTCCAAGCCGACTATCTGCCGAACGGTCAGGCCACCTCGTTCGCCGCCGACATCGAATACCAGGCCGGCGACGACCTCGACACGGGCACCTGGCGCCCGTACCACCTCAAGGTCAACCACCCGCTGCGGGTCGGCGGCGACCGGATCTACCTGCAGGGCCACGGCTACGCGCCCACGTTCACCGTGATCTATCCCGACGGGCAGACCCGCACCCAGACCGTGCAGTGGCGGCCCGAGGACCAGGTCACGTTCCTGTCGTCGGGCGTCATGCGCTTCGACCCGCCCGGCGGCACTTATCCCGATCCCGACGACCGCCGCGAGAACCAGCTCGCGATCCAGGGACTGTTCGCCCCGACCCAGCTCCTGCACGGCACCCTGCTGTCGTCGAGCTTCCCCGCGCTCAACGACCCCGGCGTCGCCGTCGACATCTACAAGGGCGACACCGGGCTGGACACCGGCCGCCCGCAGTCCCTGTTCACCCTCGACCCGCGGCTGATCGAGCAGGGCCGGCTGGCCAAGAAGGCGCGGGTGAACCTCGGCCAGGGTGAGTCGACGCGCCTCGACGACGGCACGGTGGTGCGGTTCGACGGGGCGGTGCCGTTCATCAACGTGCAGGTCTCGCACGATCCCGCGCAGATCTGGGTGCTGGTGTTCGCGCTGACGATGATGGCCGGTCTGCTGGTGTCGCTGGTGGTGCGCCGGCGCCGGGTCTGGATTCGGATCTCGCCCGCAGGTCCCGGTACCGTAACCGTCGAGCTGGGCGGGCTGGCCCGCACCGACAACTCCGGCTGGGGCGACGAGTTCGAGCGGCTGACGCAGCGCCTCCTGCCCGATGCGACGTCGGCGCAGTCCGCAGGAGAGAAGGTTAGATGAACACGCAGGCGATCGACATCGGGCTGGCCCGCTACTCCGACTGGGCGTTCACCTCGTCGGTGCTGGTGCTCGTCGGCGCGCTGCTGCTGCTCGCGATCGAGCTGGCCTACAACCGCGGCCGCAAGGCCGAGCACCGCGAACTGGTCGCCGCCGGATCGCAACGCATGGACGCCGCCGGACCCGGTCGCGTCGTCGACGCACCCAAGCGGCCGGTCGACGAACGGATCGGCGGCGCCGGACTGGCGCTGACCTACCTCGGCATCCTGCTGCTGCTGGCCTGCATCGTGCTGCGCGGGCTGTCCACCTCACGGGTGCCGTGGGGCAACATGTACGAGTTCATCAACCTGACCAGCCTCTGCGGTCTGCTCGCGGCCGCGGTGGTGCTGCGTCGGCCTCAGTACCGGGCGCTGTGGGTCTTCGTCCTGGTTCCGGTGCTCATCCTGCTGACCGTGTCCGGGCGCTGGCTCTACAGCCACGCCGCGCCGGTCATGCCCGCGCTGCAGTCCTACTGGCTGCCGATTCACGTGTCGGTGGTCAGCCTCGGCTCCGGGGTGTTCCTGGTCGCCGGCGTGGCCAGCATCCTGTTCCTGCTGAAGATGTCGCGCTTCGGCGATCCGCAGCGCAGCGCGGACAGCCCGCTGAGCCGTGTCATCGCCCGGCTGCCCGGCGCGCAGACGCTCGATCGCATCGCCTACCGCACCACGATCTTCGCGTTCCCGGTGTTCGGGTTCGGCGTCATCTTCGGCGCGATCTGGGCCGAGGAGGCCTGGGGCCGCTACTGGGGCTGGGACCCCAAGGAGACCGTGTCGTTCATCGCGTGGGTGGTGTACGCGGCCTACCTGCACGCGCGGTCGACCGCGGGCTGGCGCGACAAGAAGGCGGCCTGGATCAACGTCGTCGGGTTCGCCGCGATGGTGTTCAACCTGTTCTTCATCAACCTGGTCACCGTGGGCCTGCACTCCTACGCCGGGGTCGGCTGACCGCCCGTCCGGCAAAGACGAATACCATCGGCCCCTCGGTCGGCATCCGGCGGCCGTAACGACGCTGACCCGCGGAAAGTTGTTGCCTGCGCAATCAGTCCAGCAGTAGTTGCTAGGACAAGATTGCGGCGATAAATCCGTCGCTTGCACGGCACATGGACTCCCGCCCGTAGCGATTGCTGATTCACACGGCCGCGTTAATTTTGACGGCGAAGTGCAGGTGTGTCGCGTTTTGATCGACGCTGGAGCATTAGCTCGCGAGGAAACACCGCAACCAGTTCGGCGAATACTCTAGCTTTCAAGAAGATTAGCTGTGATACTGCCGAAACAGGGCGTGAAAAGCGGCTCCGGCAACTGTCGACAGGGGAGGCACAGCGCTCGCAGCGGACGCGCCACCGTGCTGGTGGCAAAGCGCTGCGGTGCCTGGGGTCGCTTGCGAGGGGTACGCCCGATGGACAAGAGGGGTAGCTGAGGGTGCACGGTAGGTACGTCGGACGCATCGGCGCGTTGGCGATCGCGATGGGGGTGGGTGCCCCCGCCCTGTTCACGGCGATCGGACCCGGGGAACAACGCGTCGACGACGATTCATGGTCCCCGGTCAGGCCGGTGTCGTCGCGGCCGTACGTGACGACCGGCATGTCGATCGCCGGAACGAAGGCCGCCGCGCTGAGCCCGCAGACCGTCGTCCCGACCGCAACACCCACGGCCGCCGGTGACGGCGCGCTCGCCCCATGGACGGTGCTCGGCGTCGTCGGTGAGGACGGCACACCCGATCCGAATGCCGCGCGCGGCGCCGATCAGGGACTGGTGCGGAACTCGTTCATGGCGACGCCGACGGTGTACGCGACGACGGCGCCGTTCCTCGGCGGCTCGGACGGCTTCTTCGAGGGCGAGACCGCGGTCACGCTCGACATCATCCTCAGCGGGCTTCAGGTGCAGAACCGCTGCGGACTGGTCTGCAACGGCCGCGACGGCGGCATCGGTGAGGACGGCCAGAGCGGCGGTCTGCTGTTCGGCTTCGGCGGTAAGGGCGGCGCGGGTGCGCCCGGCCAGGCCGGCGGCAACGGCGGTCATGGTGGCTGGATCCTCGGCTCGGGCGGCGCGGGCGGCGCCGGCGGGGCCGGTGCTACCGGCGCCGATGGCGGCAACGGCGGAAACGGCGGCAACGCAGGCTGGTTCGCGGGCAACGGCGGTGTCGGCGGCAACGGCGGCGCAGGCGGCGCGGGCGCACCGGGCACCCCTGGCGCGGGGCAACCGAACGGCCAAGGTGGCACCGGCGGGCCCGGCGGCGACGGCGGAAACGGCGGCATCGGCGGGCGTGCCGGCATCTGGCTGGGCGTCGGCGGCAACGGCGGCAACGGCGGTGCGGGCGGTAACGGCGGCCCGGGCGGTGCGGGCGCGGACGTCCCGACCGGCACCGGCGGCAACGGTGGAACCGGCGGCCCCGCGGGCGACGGCGGTGACGGCGGTCAGGGCGGCCCGGGCGGGGCGATCCCCGACGACGGCGGCGACGGCGGTCTCGGCGGTGAAGGTGGCGTCGGAGGCGGCGGTGGCCCCGGCGGCACGGGCGTGACCCCCGGCACCGGCGGCACCGGCGGTGACGGTGGTGTCGGTGGCGACGGCGGTGAGGGCGGCGGCGACATCATGGATCCGAGCACCTACGACACGCCCAGCACGCAGACCGCACAATCGGGTTCGCCGAACAACTTCAGCCCGACCGGTGGGGCGACCGGCGGCAGCACCGGCGGCGAAGGTGACGGCCCCGGCGCGGGCAGCGGTCCCGGTGGCGCGGACACCGGTGGTGACGGCGGCGGGGATACCGGCGGCAACGACTCCGGCGGCGGTGGCGGAGGCACGTAGACCCCGTCGAGGCAACTCACCGGTCGGCGCGCATCCGGCCTTCACCGGTCGGCTTCGCTAAGCTCTATCCGACAGCCAAGCGAAGCCACGGGAGAACTCCAGCGTGTCCGACCAACCGGCGCACCGCCTCTCGAAAGATGTGGCTTCTCCGTCGGTGATTCCTGAAAACGCTTATGCGCCAGGTGGATTCCGCGCGCAGAGTCGTTTCAGCGATCCGTCCGCCGAGCCGCCGCCAGAATGGACGGCGCCGACACCGCCCAACGGGATACCGGTGCCACCGGTCGACGTCGCACCCGTCGAACCGCCCGTGTACGAACCGCCGGTCTACGCGCCGCCCGTCTACGGGCCGCAGGTCTACGGCGACCCGGGCTACGAGGACCCGCCGCCGTATCTGGACCTGTCCACGGTCGCGTTGCTCGGCGAGCGCAAACGCGCGCCGTCGGAGGGCTGGCGCCGCTGGCTGTACTACGGGTCGGCCAAGCTGATCAACCTCGGGGAGGGCCCGAAGACCGTTCGCCGTCGCACCCTCACCGCGCAGGTGCAACGGCCGCTGCGGGGTTGCTACCGGATCGCGGTGCTGTCGCTGAAGGGCGGCGTCGGCAAGACCACGATCACCGCGACGCTGGGTGCCACCCTCGCCTCGGTCCGGGGTGACCGGGTGATCGCCGTCGACGCCAACCCCGACCGCGGGACGCTCAGCCAGAAGGTGCCGCTGGAAACCCCGGCGACCGTGCGCCACCTGCTGCGCGACGCCGAAGGTATCCAGGCCTACAGCGATGTGCGCGCCTACACCTCACAGGGGCCGAGCCGCCTCGAGGTGCTGGCCTCCGAGAGCGACCCCGCGGTGTCGGAGGCGTTCAGCTCCGACGACTACATCCGCACCCTGGACGTCCTCGAACGGTTCTACAGCCTGGTGCTCACCGATTGCGGCACCGGCCTGATGCATTCGGCGATGGCGGCCGTGCTGTCCAAGGCCGACGCGCTGGTGGTCGTCAGTTCCGGGTCGGTCGACGGGGCCCGCAGCGCGTCGGCGACGCTGGACTGGCTCGACGCCCACGGCCACCAGGAGATGGTGCGCAACTCGGTGGCGGTGATCAACGCGGTGCGGCCGCGGTCGGGCAAGGTCGACATGAAGAAGGTCGTCGACCATTTCAACCGGCGTTGCAGAGCGGTGCTGCAGGTGCCGTTCGATCCGCACCTCGAAGAGGGCGCCGAGATCAGCCTCGACAGTCTCAAACCGGAGACCCGCAGCGCGCTGCTCGAGCTCTCCGCCGTGGTCGCCGCGGGGTTCGTCGGCGCGCGCCGCCCTGCCTAGGGCCGCGGATTGTCTTCCTGGCCGAGCCGGCGCAGGAATTCAGGGTCGTCGTCGGGCCCGATCACGCGGGTCCGCTGACGGCTCGAAGAATCTCGTGTCATTCGCCAGCCGAGATAGATCAACGCAGCCAGCACGAGAATCAGGAGCAGATACGCCACCGAAAAAACCTCCTTGCCTCGAATATACGCGCCGTCGGTACGCTCGGTTCGTGTCTGATGCTCGGCCAGGAACTCGGCTCGTACTCGATGTGGCGCTCTACGTGGCAGCCCGGCTGCTGCTGGTCGCGGTGCTGACGGGCGTCATCCTCGGCGTCGGACATCTGATCGGACTGCGCGAGTTTCCGCTCATCGTCGCGCTGCTCTTCGCGTTCGTGCTCGCGCTGCCGTTGGGCATCTGGCTGCTCGCACCGCTGCGCCGCCGGGCGACGGCCAGCATTGCTGCGGTCGACGAACGTCGGCGCCGCGACCGCGAACAACTGCAGGCGCGGCTGCGCGGCGAGGAACCCCCGACGCCGTGACGGACGCCGCCGCGCGGGAAGCGTTCGGCGCCCACTTCGCCGGAGCGGCCGGCTTCCTCAACAGCCCCACGTACGGATTGCCTCCGCGGTTCGTCGTCGAGGCACTGCACGACTGCATCGCCCGGTGGCAGGCCGGCACCATGGACGTCCCGTCGTTCGACGAGTCGACGCGCGCGGCCCGCACCGGCTACGCCGCGCTCGCCGGGGTGCCCGCCGATTCGGTGACGATGGGAGCGACGGTGTCGGGGCTGCTGGGTCTGGTCGCGGCCGCCATCCCCGACGGCAGCCGCGTCGTCGTGCTGCCCGGTGAGTTCACCAGCACCACCTTCCCCTTCGCGGCGCAGGCCGGCCGCGGTGTCACGGTCACCGAACTGCCCGCCGACGAACTGATCGACGCCGCGGCCGATTTCGACGTCGTCGCGGTGAGCCTCGTCCAGTCCGCCACCGGCGCGGTGCTCGACGTCGAGGCGCTGCGCCGATCCCTCGACGGCGCCGACACCCTCACGATCGTCGACGTCACGCAGGCGCTGGGCTGGAAGAACCTCGACCTGAGTTGGGCCGACGTCACCGTGGCGGCCGTCTACAAGTGGCTGCTGGCGCCGCGCGGCACCGCGTGGATGTCGTTGCGCCCGAGGATCAGTGACTTGATGACGCCGCATGCCGCCAACTGGTACGCGGGCACCGAACCCTGGCAGTCGATCTACGGGTTGCCGTTGCGGTTGGCCGACGACGCGCGGCGGTTCGACCTCTCGCCAAGCTGGTTCAGCGTGCTGGGCGCGGGATTGACGCTGCCGTGGCTCGCATCGCTGGACCGGGCGGCCGTCGAGCGGCACACCGTCGGCCTGGCCGACCGGTTGCGCGCCGCGCTGGAGCTGCCGGCGCAGGAATCGGCGATCGTGTCGCTGCCGGTCGACGGCGCCGCCGACCGACTGGCGCGGGCGGGCATCCGGGCCGCGGTGCGGGCGGGTGCCGTTCGGGTCGGATTTCACCTCTACAACAACGAGGACGACCTCGATTTACTGCTGGCCGCCCTTCGGTAATTGTTCACCGGCCGCACCGCGAAATGCTGTGCGTACCGCACATCGTTGTGCGGATAGTGCACCAAAAAGTCAGCTAATCCGGATGCCATCCGCGCAATTTCGGTGAACCGATCTTGACGAGCGCGTGGTGGCACGGTCCCCGGGAGCGTCCGCAAAATCAGCAACCGCAACGTGTCCTTTTGGCGTCGTCCCGTTCGCACAGCGGATTGCATCTGTGCATTTCGCCGGGTAAGTAACGGTCATGACCTCTCCGAAAAACCTCTATGGCCGGTGGTTGAACGAGTTGTGGGCGGGCGAGCCCGTCGCCGCCGAATTGGTGACCGACGACTTCGTGGGGCACTGGCCGGGACGGGAGGTGCGCGGGCCGTCGGAGCTGGAGGCGGTCGTGGGGGAGACGCAACGCATGCTGGCCGACCTGAAGTTCGTCATCGAGGTGGAACCGTTCGTCGACGGCGACCTCCTCGCGGCGCGGTGGATCGGCACCGGGGCGGCCAAGGACGGCCCGAAGAGGTTCACCGGCAACGACATCCTGCGGATCGCCGACGGCCGCATCGCCGAGTACTGGACCAGTACCGCGGCGGGTTAACCGGCGGCCGCGTCGCGCAGCATCTGCTGCAACTTGTCGAGCGGGTCGCCGGCGCCCGGGTCGAGCAGCAGCGCGTCCTGCGGTGAGTCCGGTTCCGGCGGGGGAGGCGGTGCGGCAGCAGGCGGCGGTACGGGCGCGGCAGCGGGCGGCGGTGGCGGAGGTGGCAGCGCAGTGAGCCCGGCCAGTTTCGCCGACAGCCGGGGCGCCGCGTCGGCGCGGACCGCGCGGCGCTCGGCATCTGGGTCGGCGTTGCCCTCGAAGCAGCCGGTCGGTGCGGACGCCACCAGGTCCAGCGCCCGCAGGTAGGTCTCGCGGGCGGCGTCGGGCCGGTTCTCCCAGGCGTCGACGTCGCCCTGCCGCTCGCGCACCAGCTCGAGGTTGACCAGCAGCGGGCAAGACTGGTCGGGCGGCGTGCGATCCAGCGCCTCGGCGAAGTGGCGGTCGGCGTCGGCGAGCCGGTTCTGCAGCACCGCCAGGGTGCCCGCGGCGAACGGGGCCTTCGCCGGTTCGACGATGTTGAGCAGGCTCAGCGTCGACACGTCACCGCTCAGCCCGTCCGTGTCACCGGCGGCGAAGTTCGAGACGGCTGAATTGCCCGCTACCACAACGGATATCAGCTTGACGGCGAGGACGACGGCGACGACGGCCGGCAACGCCGACGCGAGGATGAGACGTCGCCGCAGCCGCAGCCGGCGAGGCCGCGCCCTCACAGTGTCACCTCCCGTCGGGCGGTCCTGGCGGCCCGGTACTCGCGCAGGTTGAGGAAGATCTCGAAGAGCAGCAGCACCGCGGCCGCCAGCGTGAACACCCAGTACAGGTCTGTGTGGTCGGGGCGCTCGAGTGGCGCGGGGCCCGCGGCCACCCCCGCGACCTCCGGCGCGGCGTCGGCGACGGGCTGCGCAGGGTCGCGGGGCACGTACGGCACACCGAGCTGGTCGGCGATGCGTTGCAGCCCCGCGTCGTCGCGTGCGGCGCCGTAGCCGAACACCGCGCCGCCGTCGACCGAACCGGCCGTCGGCTCGAACTCGCCCTGCGGCGCCTGCGATCCGGGCGCGCCGGGGCCGAAGTAGAACACCAGGTTCGGTGCCCCCGGCGTCCGCTGGCCGGCCGCGATGAGTTGGTAGCGCAGCACGTTCGACGCGGCCGCCGCGTTCACGCCGACGGCGTCCTCGCCGGCGAGGGCCGTCACCCCGGCGACGGTCGACCCCAGGCTCCAGGCGTCCTCGGACAGTGGCCATTCCAGGGATGGCCGCGAGGCGAACGTGATCAACGCGAACCGGGCGCCGGGGTAGTGGTCGACGAGAGCGGTGACGTCGTCGCGGATCCCGGCGATGCGGGGTCGGCCGTCGTAGTCGGGAACCGCGGTGTCCGCCGACCGGTCGACGATCAGGAAGACGTTGGGCACGTCGTCGGGGGCACCGGTGGTGCCCGCGGCGGTGGCGTCGGGGCCGTCGCCGCCGATCGCGGGACGGGCGGCGGCGATCAGCATCAGCACCACTGCCAGCGTCAGCCCGGACCACCGCCACACGGTCGTCCAGCGCTGACCGGCGCGGCCGGCGAGCTGGCGCATGGTGATGAGCCGCAGCACGACCGCGAGGACGGCGACCGCGATCAGCACGGCGGGCGGTATCACGGGGGAGAACGTCATCGCCGTAACACCACCAACGACAGACACAGCAGCGCGGCCACCGCGACACCCACGGCCAGCGGGATGGTCGGGACGTCGCCGCGGTACCCGGCCACCGTGGCCGTCCGGTCGGCCTCCGGCGGGTGGGCGCGGATCCCGTCCAACTGCGTGGCGAGGTCGGCACCGATCGGGGCATACCGCCCGTAGGTCTCCTCGACGACGGTCCTGATCGCGCCGGGCGACGACACCAGCGCGTTGACCTGGACGCCGCGCTCGCGGGCCAGCTCGGTGACCTGGTCGTCGGTGAACAGCGACGGTCGCGGGTCATCCGGTGCGCGAAGGTCGCCGGGGCCCAGGTAGATCAGGGACCGGCGACGGTCGCCCGGCGCGTCGTCGGCCGGAAACCCGGTCAGGCACAACGCGAGTGCGTCGGCCGCGGTCGGCGCGTAGTCCGCGTAGGTCACCGGCGCCGTGAACGCCGCGACGGTCGCGCGCTTGGCCGAGCGCTGCGCCGGCGACAACGTCTCGTCGTCGGGGAGGGTCGCGACGCGTGCGGCGTCGCCGAGCCGTTCGACGGCGTACTGGTAGTCCCGCGTCAGCGGGATTACCCGGCGGTTGGTGGAGGTCAACCCGATCCGTTGCGTGCCATACGTTCTCGCCTGGGCGGCGAAGTAGGTGAGGAACTCGCCGGTGGCCGGGTCGGTGACCGGGGCGCCGACGCACAGCATGATGTCATCGCCGACGTCGGGCGGCTGCATCGACCACCACACCCCGCTGGGACGGGCGCTGGCGACCGTCGCTGCCGCGAACAACAGCACCAGCAGCGCGATCGTCACGAGCATCGACACGGTCCTGGCCCGGGCGATCCGCGCGTACTCCGGCAGTCGCGTCAGCCGGGCGGAGTTGGCCAGCGGCCGCAGCCGGCGTTCGGTCTGTTCGGTCGGCAACAGCAGCGCCATCGCCACAGCTGTTGCGAGACAGACGAACCCGACGACCGCAACCGGCCACCACGTCAGGGCCATGTCCGGATCAGCTCCTCGGTGTCGGCCCCGACCTCACCGACGCGCACCGGCGACGCCTGGTTGAACTGGGCGTCGTCGAGCGCCGCCAGCACCGGCGCGGCGGGCGCCAGGGCGCCGGCGCCGATCGCGTCGAGATGCATGTACTGCGTGCGCGCGCCGGTCGCCTGGTGCAGGAAGCTGCGCAGGGTCCGGCTCATCGCCGCACCTGCCTGCGCGGTGCTGAGGTCGCCGTCGCGGTGCCGGGCGACGATGCTCCGCACCGCCGACGCGAAGCGGCGCCGCAGCAGGCGTGCGTGCAGCACCCGCACCGCGGGCAGGCGCCGCAGCCGGTCCGCCGGTAGTGTCCACACCAGAACGACTGCGTACCAAACGATCACCATCAGCAGCAGCGCCAGCCCCAACCACAGCCATCCGGTCCAGTACGGCGAAGGGCCGCCGACGAACCGCAGCAGGTCATCCGGCACGGGCGAACACCCCGGTGAGTTCGACGAGGCGGGCCCGGATCTCGCTGCTGCCGTCGATCCTGGTGTGCGGCACCGCGTTGGCGGTCATGAAGTCGGCGAGCCGCCGGATCCGGTCCTGCTCGGCGCGCCGATAGGCGGCCACCACCCGCGCGCCCAGCGTCGCGCCGTCGAGGACGTACCGGCCGGTGGAGACGTCGAAGCCGGCGCGGTCGTCGCCCATGCCCACGGCGGGCATGTCGGTGACCATCGCCCACAGCACATCGTGGCGGGCTGTCAGCCGGGCGACCGCCTCGGCCAGGCGATCGTCGACGTCGGGCTCGTCGGAGACCACGACGATCAGCATCGGATGGCGGTAATGCGTTGCCACGTAATCCAACTGGCAGACGATGTCACTGGGCCCGGACCGCGCGGCGGCGTGCCCGTAGTAGCGGTGCAGCATGCTCTCGATGTGGGTCTCGCCGCGGCGCTGGCGGATGTTGAGGCAGCCACGGGTGTCGCCGAACACCATGCCGATCTGATCGGCGCGGCCCAAAGTGATCAGCCCGACCGCCCCCAGGATGTTCACGGCGACATCGCTTTTGCGCTCACCGGTCGGCGTCGCCGCGGCCATCTTGCGGCCCGCGTCGGCCACCAGCAGCACCTTGTGGTGTTTCTCGGAGACGTAGCGTTTGATCAGCACGTGGCCCGAGCGCGCCGACGCCTTCCAGTCGATGTCGCGGACGTCGTCGCCGGGCACGTACGGCCGCAGATCGTCGAACTCCAGGCTGCGGCTGTGCAGCAGCGCGTACCGGCCGCCTTCCAGCATGCCGCGGGTGTCGGTGCCGAAATACGTTCGCGCCGTGGTGAGGTGCTTACCCATGGTCGCGCTACGGAACTCGGACCGCTTGCAGAACGGCGTCGATGACGGCTTCCGGGGTGATGTTCGCGCTGGCCGCCTCGAAGCCGAGGATGAGGCGGTGCCGCAGCACCCGGTGCGCGAGCCGCGCGACGTCACCGGGGATGACGTGGCCGCGCCCGGACAGCAGCGCCAGCGCGCGCGCCGCGTTGCAGAACGCGATGGTGGCCCGCGGGCTGGCGCCGTATTCGATCAGCCGGGCCAGATGCCGCGGCAGGTACTGCTCGGGTTCGCGGGTGACGCTCACCAGCTGGCTCGCGTAGTGCATCAGCGCGCGGTCCATGTGAACGTGACGGACGACCGCCTGCAACCGGCGCACGTCGTCGAGGCCCGCGACCGGCCGGCTGCGGTGGTCCTTGTCGTAGAGCCCGGCGTCCATCCGCGCCATCACCTCCACCTCCTGTTCGGCGGAGGGGTAGTGCACGACGTCCTTGAGCATGAAGCGGTCGGTCTGGGCCTCCGACAGCGGATAGGTGCCCTCCTGGTCGACCGGGTTCTGCGTCGCGATGACCAGGAACGGCTCGGGGATCGGATACTCGGTGCCCGCGATCGTGGTCTGACGCTCCTCCATCGCCTCGAGCATCGCGCTCTGGGTCTTGGCGCTCGAGCGGTTGATCTCGTCGAGCAGCACGATGTTGGTGTGCACGGGGCCCAGCTGGGTGACGAACGAGTTGGTGGCGGCCTCGTAGACCTGGGTGCCGATGATGTCGCTGGGCAGCAGGTCCGGCGTGCACTGGATGCGGCGGAACCCGCCGTCGATCGACTCGGCGACGACCCGCGCCGCGGTGGTCTTGGCCAGCCCCGGCACGCTCTCGATGAGGATGTGGCCGCCGGCCAGCAGCCCGATCAGCAGCGACTCGCGCAGGTTCTCCTGCCCGACGACCTTGGCCGAGAACGCGTCGGAGATCGCGGCGACGACGCGCTGCGCCTCCGCGAGATCGCACTGGTCGAGTGTCCGTGCTGCGGTCATGAATGCCTCTCGTCTGCGGCTGACGGATGCGGATACCCGGGACAGGGTATGCGCACACGCTTGTCACCTCCGGCTGCTGTCAACTAAAGTTGACGCCGTGGGTGACGACCTCGACGCGCTGCTCGGTGGCGCCACCAGCACGGATCCGGCGGAAGGGTTGCGTGCGATACGGGCGCTGCAGCGGTTGCAGGAGCGACTGGAGGCGATCCACGTCACCAACGCACGCGAACAGGGCTGGAGTTGGCAGGACATCGCGGCCGCGCTGGGCGTCAGCAGACAGGCCGTGCACAAGAAGTACAACCGGAGGAAGTGACGATGTTCGAACGGTTCGGCCGCAGCGCCCGCGTCACCGTCGTGCTGGCCCAAGAGGAGGCCCGCGAACTCGGGGCCGAAGAGATCCGGCCGGAGCACCTCCTGGTCGGCGTCCTGCAGAGCGCCGGCCGCGGCCTTGCCGCCCTGCTCGGCGCACACGGTTTGACCGTGGACGCCGTCCGCGGCCGCCTCGAATCGGCCGACGACTCCGAGGACGCCCAGTTCGACGACGACGCAGAAGCCCTGCGCCGCATCGGAATCGACCTGTACGCCATCCGCGCGAAGATGGCCGAGGCTTTCGGTCGGGACGCGTGGGACAACGCGCTGAACAAGTCCGGTCGGCGCAGGCGCCGGTACGGGCACATCCCGTTCACCAAGGCGTCGAAGAAGGCGCTCGAACTCGCGCTGCGAGAAGCGGTGGCGCACAAGGATTCCACGATCCTCTGCGAACACCTCGTGCTCGGCATCCTGCGCGGCGGCGACCCCGTCGCCGTCGGACTGATCACCGAACACGTCGACACGGGACGTCTGCGCACCGAGATCATCGGCTCGCTCGACGCGGCGGCCTGACCCGTCAGGCAAGGAACCGTTCGGCGTACGGCGCGAAGCGGGCCTGCAGGTCGTGCGGGTCGAGGCCGAACATCTCCGCCGACGTCGCCACCCGGCCCAGTCGGCCGCGCTGGTGGCCGGCCAGGTACTCGGCGATCGCGTCGCGGGCCTGGCTTTCCAGCGTCTCGCCGGCCAGCTCGTAAATAGCTGCGGCGGTGCCGATTTCGTCGGCCATGAAATCGTCGAACCGGACGTCGAGCGACCGCTGTGGCGGGATGACCTCACGGTCGCGGATCAACGCGGCGAGCATCAGCTCCAGCCGGTCGACCCAGCATGCCGCGATCTGCTCGACGGGCACCGGCGAGCAGTGCATCCGGGCGCTGTAGGTGAGCATCGCCAGCATCGACAGCACCACCGGCACCGGATCGCGGTGGGTGGCGATCACGACGACGCCGGGAAAAACGTTGTCGAGCACCGGCAGCTGCTCGAGGTGCTGCGGTGACTTGAGCAGCCAGCGCCGGCCGCCGCGCAGGAACTGCAGCGCCTTGAGTTGGGTGGCCAGATGCCGGTAGTGCGAGGTCTGGTCGTGCGACAGGTAGTAGTCGCGCCACCGCGGCACGTGGGCCATCGTCTCGAACAGCATCGACGAGAAGTCGTTGGCCAGCAGCTGGATCTCCTCGTGCACGTGGTCGGTCGTCATCTCGTGCATCAGCGCGAAGTGCGGCATCACCGCGTTCATGAACTCCACCGCGGCGTCCATCCGGGTGCGGCGCGGGTCGGGTTCGACGCCGGCCTCCGACGGCAGCGGAAACGGCTCGTTGCTCTCCCAGTAGGGGATGGTGCGGAAGGTCGGCCCCGCGGCCAGCAGATTGTGCAGGTGGGTGGTGCCGGTGCGGGGCAGGCCGGCGATCACCACCGGCGGCGCCAGTTCGATGTCGTGGATCTCGGGATGGCGGGTCAGCAGGTCGGTCAGTAGCAGCCGGTTCTTCAGCCACTGCAGGATCTGCGCGTGGAAGTTGACGACGCCCGCGGCGTGCAGCATCGGAATCTCCTGCAGCGCAGCCAGATACACGTCGAGACGCTCGCGGTAGTCGTCGTCGCCGAAGTCGTCGAGCCCGGTTTCGGCGGCGGCCTTGGCGTGCAGGACGGCGGCGTCGAGCGGACAGTCCGGCGCCATCGCGGCCATCATCTCGCGGATCGGTTCCATCGCGGCGGGGAAGCGCGGTTCGGCGAGGTCGTCGAGAACGACGGGTGTGGTTTGTGTCACAGCAGTTATGTTACTGTCAGTTTCGTAATGAGTACAGAGATCGGGCGACCCCGCGACCGGCGCATCGATGCCGCGGTGCTGCGCGCGACGGTCGAGCTGCTGGCCGAGACCGGCTACGCGGACCTGACCGTCGAGGCGATCGCCCGGCGCGCGGGCACGAGCAAACCCGCGATCTACCGGCGCTGGCCGAGCAAGGCGCACGTCGTGCACGAGGCCGCGTTCCCGGTCAGCGCCGCCACCACGCTGCCCGACACCGGGACGCTGGCCGGCGACATCGGCGAGATGGTGCGCCGCACCGTGGGCGTGCTCACCACGCCGGCCGCCCGCGCCGCGCTGCCCGGCCTGGTGGCCGAGATGGCCGCCCACCCGGCGCTGCACGCCGTGCTGCTCGAACGGTTCGCCGACGTGCTGTCGCGAGGCCTGACCGAGCGGCTGGCCGCGGCCACCGCACGCGGCGAGGTGCGCGACGGCGTCACCGCGGCCGAGGTCGTGGAGGCGGTGGCCGGTATGACGTTCCTGGCGCTCATCACCCGGGCGGACGGCCTCGGCGACGACTGGGTCGACCGCACCGCCGAGTTCATCACGAGAGGAATCTGCGCATGACGGAATCGACGCAAGCGTGGCGCGAGCTGCTCGACACCCTGGGCGGTCTGGACCGCACGTTCCTCGAGGGCGACCGTGCGGTCACCGACGACCGGCACATCGCCGACGGCTACCGCATGCTCGCCACCACGCTCGGCGTCGCGTTCGACACCTACCTGTTCGCCGAACCGAGCAGGCCGGTGTGGATCGAGCTCAACACCCCGGTCCGCCGCGACCGGCGCTGGGGCGGCGACAACACCGACGCCTACTACTTCATGTGCCCGGTCGACCCGAAGCGGCGCTACCGCATCAGCGGCAACAAGGGCGACAGCGTCTACTTCTCGGTGACCGCCTACAACGAGCCGTCGCCCGGCGCGTGGTCGGACCGCATCGTGGCGATCATCCGCGACGACGACCTCGACATCGACTCAGCGGGAAACTTCTCGTTCGAGTACGGGCCGACCGACGGCGGCGTCGTGCTGGTGACCCGCGACTACCAGGCCGACCCGCACACCGGGCGCCCGGTGTCCTGGCACATCGAGGCGCTCGACGAACCCGACCCGATCCGCCACGGTGACGCCGAGACGGCCGCGGCGTTGCGGGCCAGTGCGGCGTGGCTGCGCACGATGTTCGCGATCGTGCCGCTGGCGGTCGGGGTCCGTGTCGACGACGCGCACACGCTGGGCCACGAAATCTCGCAGGTGGCAAACCAATTCGCCGATCCGTACCAGGTGCCGGACGCGAACTTCGGCTGGTCGGCCCGCGACGCGTGCTACTCCTACGGCAGCTTCGTGCTCGAGGACGACGAGGCGCTCATCGTGACGCATCGGCCCCCGGCCTGCCGGTTCTGGAACCTCGTCGTGTGGAACCAGTTCATGGCCGGCGTGACCGACGCCAGGACCTCGATCAACGGCTACAGCGCGGTGCCCAACTCCGACGGTTCGGTGACGGCGGTGATCTCGCGCGGGCTGACCGCGCACCCGAATTCGATCACCACGGTGGACTATCCGCGCGGCAACCTGGCGTTCCGGTGGTTCCTCGCCGACGCGGTGCCCGCGCGGCCCGAGGTGCGTCTGGTGAAGGCCGCCGACGCCCCGACGGACCTCACCTAGTCAGCGATTTGTGAGTGATTTCGTTCGCTCAGCGATCGTTTTCACGCACAAATCGCGAGGGACAGCGCCACGGCGACCGCCCACACCAGCATCGTCAACCCCGTGTCGCGCAGCACCGGGATGAGCGCGGGCCCGCCGAGCCGCTTGCGCACCGGCGCCGCGGCCCGCACCGCCAGCGGCAGCGCCACCAGACCGACCGCCGCCCACGGCGTCGCGAGCATCAACACCAGAGTCAGCGCGAACGCCACCGCCAGCAGCGCCTGGAACAGCACGCGGGTCCGGGCATCGCCGAGGCGCACGGCGAGCGTGATCTTGCCCGACTCCTTGTCGGCCGGGATGTCGCGCAAATTGTTGGCGACCAACACCGCCGACGACATGCAGCCCATCGCCACCGCGACCGCGGCGCCCACCCAGTCGATCCGCAGCGCCTGCGTGTACTGCGTGCCCAGCACCGCGACCAACCCGAAGAACACGAACACCGCGATCTCGCCGAGCCCGAGGTAGCCGTACGGCTTCTTGCCGCCGGTGTAGAGCCACGCCCCGGCGATGCACACCGCGCCGACCGCGATCAACCACGGTGCGCTCAGCGCCGCCAGCACCAGGCCCGCCACCGCCGCGACCGCCAGGCTCACCACCGCCGCGGTCAGCACCGCCCGCGGCGAGGCGACCTTCGCGCCGACCAGCCGCAGCGGCCCGGCGCGCACGTCGTCGGTGCCGCGGATGCCGTCGGAGTAGTCGTTGGCGTAGTTGACCCCGACGATCATCGCCATCGCGACCAGCAACGCCAGCAACGCCTTCCACCAGCTGGCCGCGTGCAGCCACGCCGCCGCGCCCGTGCCGGCGATCACCGGTGCGATCGCGTTGGGTAGCGTGCGGGGCCGCGCGCCCTCGACCCACTGCGCGAATGTCGCCACGAGCGTCAGTCTCGCATGCGGCCGAAAATTCCCCAGGGCGCCCGCAGCCGACCGTGGCAGACTGATCGCATGGAGGACCGACTCAGCAAGGCGGAGATCCGCAAGGACGCCGTGCAGGAGATTTTCGAGTCCGGCGTGACGACCGTCGGGGAAGTGGCGTCGATCATCACCACCGCGGTCAAGGACGTCGCCTACGCGATCGGCGGGTTCGCCACCGACGCGTTCGAGATCCGCGACGGGGTGCGCCGGGCATCTCAGCGCCTCGACGGCGGCGACGACGGACCGTCCGGCAGTTGATCGGCGTCATCGGGGGCAGCGGGTTCTACAGCTTCTTCGGTGCCGACGCCCGCAGCGTCACCTCCGAGACTCCCTATGGGCCGCCGAGCGCCCCGATCACCGTCGGCACGGTCGGTGAGCACGAGGTCGCGTTTCTGCCGCGGCACGGCGTCAACCACGAGTTCTCGCCGCACACCGTGCCGTACCGGGCCAACATGTGGGCGCTGCGCGCGCTGGGCGTGCGCCGGATCTTCGGCCCCTGCGCGGTCGGCAGCCTGACCCCCGAACTCGGACCCGGCTCGATCGTGGTGCCCGATCAGCTCGTCGACCGCACCCGCGCACGCGCCGACACCTACTTCGACTCCGGCGGCATCCACGTCGGATTCGCCGACCCCTACTGCCCGACGCTGCGGGCGGCGGCCGCCGATCTGCCCGGCGTCGTCGACGGCGGCACGATGGTGGTGATCCAGGGCCCGCGGTTCTCCACCCGCGCCGAGAGCCGCTGGTTCGCCGACCAGGGCTTCACGTTGGTCAACATGACCGGCTACCCGGAGGCGGTGCTGGCCCGCGAACTCGAGATGTGCTACGCCGCAATCGCTTTGGTGACCGATCTGGACGCGGGCATCGACAGCGGAACCGCGGTGCGGGCCGTCGACGTGTTCGCCGAGTTCGAACGCAACCTGGTGCCGTTCAAGAAGCTCGTGCACGAGGCGATCGACCGGGTCGACGTCGAGCGCACCTGTACGCACTGCCTGGCCCACGTCGGCGTCGCCCTGCCCTTCGACCTGCCGTGAGAGTTCTGCTGACCGGTGCCGCGGGCTTCATCGGGGCCCGGGTCGGTGCCGCGCTGCGCGACGCGGGTCACGACGTGCTCGGCGTCGACGCGATGCTGCCCGCCGCGCACGGCCCCGGCGCGACGCCACCCGCCGACTGCCGGGTGCTCGACATCCGCGACGCGTCGGCGCTGGCACCGCTGCTCGAAGGCGTCGACGTGGTGTGCCACCAGGCGGCGGTGGTCGGGGCCGGCGTGAACGCCGCCGACGCCCCGTCCTACGGCGCGCACAACGACTTCGGGACGACGGTGCTGCTGGCCGAGATGTTCGCCGCGGGCGTCACACGGCTGGTGCTGGCCTCGTCGATGGTGGTCTACGGTCAGGGCCGCTACGACTGCCCGGAACACGGGCCCGTCGACCCGCAGCCTCGCACCCGCGCCGACCTCGACGCCGGCGTCTTCGAGCACCGCTGCCCGCTGTGTGGGTCGCTGGTGGCGTGGCGGCTGGTCTCCGAGGACGCGCCGCTGCGCCCGCGCAGCCTGTACGCGGCGAGCAAGACCGCGCAGGAGCACTACGCGTTGGCGTGGGCGGAGGCGACGGGCGGCGCGGTCACCGCGCTGCGCTACCACAACGTCTACGGCCCGTACATGCCGCGCGACACGCCGTACTCCGGAGTCGCCGCGATCTTCCGTTCGGAGCTCGAGTCCGGGGACGTGCCAAGGGTTTTCGAGGACGGCGGACAGATGCGTGACTTCGTCCACGTCGACGACGTCGCCGCGGCCAACGTCGCGGCGGTGCAGTCGGGGCCCGACGGGTTCGCCGCGTTCAACGTCTGCTCGGGCCGGCCGATCTCGATCATGGAGGTCGCGACCGAACTGTGCGAGACGCGCGGCGACTCGGCGCCGGTGGTCACCGGGCAGTACCGCAGCGGCGACGTCCGCCACATCGTCGCGGACCCGGCGCGCGCCGCCGCGGTGCTGGGGTTCCGGGCGGCAGTCGACCCGCGCGACGGGTTGCGCGAGTTCGCCTTCGCTCCGCTGCGCACCTGATGCGCCGCGCGGTGGGCGTGCTCGTGATCGTCGCGCTCGTGGGCTTGGCGCTGGTGTGGTCGCTGCAGCGACGGTTGATCTACTTCCCGTCGCCGGGACCGCTGCCGCCCGCGGCCACCGCGCTGCCCGGCGGTCAGGACGTGAACTTCACCACCGACGACCAAATCCGGTTGGCCGGATGGTATTTCCCGGTGGAGGGGGCCGACGCGGCGGTGCTGGTGTTCCCCGGCAACGGCGGTGACCGGTCGATGCGGGTGCCGATCGCGGCGGCGCTGAACCGGATGGGGCTGTCGGTGTTGCTGTTCGACTACCGCGGATACGGCGGAAACCCGGGCACGCCGTCGGAGGACGGGCTGGCCGCCGACGCGCGGGCCGCGGCGACGTGGCTGGCCGAGCAACCGGGCGTCGAGCGCATCGGCTACTACGGCGAATCCCTCGGTGCGGCAGTCGCTGTCGGGTTGGCCGTCGAACGTGCGCCGCAGGCGCTGATGCTGCGGTCGCCGTTCACGTCGCTGCCCGACGTCGGCGCGACGCACTACCCGTGGCTGCCGGTCCGGTGGTTGCTGCGCGACCGCTATCCCTCGATCGAACGGATCGGCTCGCTGCGGGTGCCGCTTCTGGTCATCGCGGGGGACCGCGACGACATCGTGCCCGAGCCGATGAGCCGCAGGCTGTACGACGCGGCGGCCGAACCCAAGCGCTACGTGCTGGTGTCCGGCGCGGGCCACAACGACCTCGCGTTGCTCGCCGGCGCGCACGTGCTCGACGCGATCCGGGGGTTCGTGTCGGCCAGCGGTCTCACTTGGTGATACTGGTGCGGTGAAACCAGCGATTTGTGAACAGTTCGGCATCGACTTCCCCTTGTTCGCGTTCAGCCACTGCCGCGACGTGGTGGCCGCGGTGTCCAGCGCTGGGGGTTTCGGGGTGCTCGGCGGCACGGCGTACACGCCCGAACAGCTCGACCAGGAACTGTCGTGGATCGACGAGCACGCGGGCGGCAAGCCGTACGGCGTCGACCTGATCGTGCCCGCCAAGTTCGAGGGCAAGGGCGAGAAGCTTTCGACGGCGGATCTGGCGGGCCGCATCCCCGACGAGTACCGCGACTATGTCACCGAACTGCTGGCTGCACACGACATCACGCTCGACGACTCACCCCGGCTGGGTAACGCCGCGCTGTCGGGCAACACCGGTCAGGAGTTGCTCGAGGTGGCGATGAGCCATCCGATCCGGCTGATCGCGAATGCGCTTGGCGTGCCGCCGGATTACATGATCGAGGCGGGCAAGAAGAACGGTGTGCCGGTCGCCGCGCTGGTCGGCGCCAAGGAGCATGCGGTCAAACAGGTGCTGGCGGGCGTCGATCTGATCGTGGCGCAGGGCACCGAGGCCGGCGGCCACTGCGGTGAGGTCACGACGCTGGTGCTGGTGCCCGAGGTGCTGGAGGCGCTGGAGGCGATCGGCAGCACGATCCCGGTGCTGGCCGCGGGCGGGATCGTGACGGGCCGGCAGATGGCCGCCGCGGTGGCGATGGGCGCCGCCGGCGCGTGGACCGGGTCGGTGTGGCTGACCACCGAGGAGGCCGAGACCGCGCCGCACACCAAGCAGAAGTTCCTGGCCGCGTCGTCACGCGACACGGTGCGCTCGGCGGGCCGTACCGGAAAGCCTGCGCGACAGCTGGTTTCGGACTGGACCAACGCGTGGGCGCCGAACCCCGGCGGGCACAAGCCGCTGCCGTTGCCGCTGCAGTCGATGCTGGCCGAGCCGATCGTGCGGCGCATCGATGTGCTCGCCGCGCAGGGGCACGAGGGAGCGCAGGCGCTGGCGACCTATTTCGTCGGCCAGGGCGTCGGGCTGATGAACAAGGTCAAACCCGCCCGCGAGGTGGTGCGCGAGTTCATCGAGGACTACGTCGCGGCCACCGAACGCCTGAGCAACACCCTCCCCGACTGAGCGAAATCACCGGTCGGTGAAGGTGATCCGCACCGAGATCGGGTCGCTCTCCATCGCGCGCATCGTCAGTGCGGTTGCGGTCTGACCGACCCTGCCGCGCCCACCGAAGCTGCGCGCCCGCGCCCGCACGTCGTCGTCGGGCTCGAACGTCGCGGTGCCGGTGCGCCATTCGTCACCGACCCGCACCCGCACGTGAGGGTTCGCGGCGATGTTGTGCGCCCACCCCGCGCGCCGGCCGTGCTGGCAGATCACCCACACGCCCGACTCGTCGGCGCTGCCGATCAGCGGCACCCGTCGTGGCTCGCCGCTCTTGCGGCCGACGGTTTCCAGGTCGACCACCAACGCCGACCGCACACCGATGCGGTCCAGCGCCGCGACGGCCGGGTTCATCACGACGCGGCCCAGTTGTCGCTCCAACCGGAACTTGCGCACCGCTTTGTCCGCACTCCTCGTTGCCATCACAACCTCCTTTGACCATTGAGGTTAACGACGTTAATTGAGTGATCACTCAAAAACAAGAGCCTAACCGTCGAGAGAGAAGTGGTGGTGTTAAAAGCGCTGGTCAGCAGCCAGAAATGCTATTTCGGCGCGGGCGCGGGTGCCTAACGACGGTCAGTCCGCCGCCAGCGGCAGCCGCACCTCGAACCGCGCGCCGGTGCCCAGGTTGCGCGCCGACAGCGTGCCGCGATGCGCCTGCACCAGACCGGCCGCGATCGCCAGCCCCAGCCCCGATCCACTGGGCAGCGACGAGTCCGCGCGCGGCACCCGGTCGTTGGAGCCGCGGTAGGCCACGTCGAACACCCGCGGCAGATCCACCTCGTCGATGCCCACCCCGGTGTCGTCGACCCGCGCCCACGCACCGTTCTCGTCGGACCCCAGCGACAGCGACACCCGGCCGCCCTCCGGCGTGTGGGCGATCGCGTTGGCCACCAGATTCGACAGCACCCGCACCAGCGCACGGTCACTGCCCAGCACCCGCACCGGCGCGGCGGGCAGCTCGGCGGTCAGCGTCACCCCGGCGCGCTCGGCGGCGATCCGGTGCGCCGTCAGCACGTCGTCGATCACCTCGTCGAGCGCCACCGAGTCGAACACCGGCTGCACCGCGCCGGCGTTGATCTTCGACATCTCGAACAGGTCGTCGACCATCTCCGAGAGTCGAACCGATTCCTGCTCAATGGTTTTCGCGTGCACCCGGACTTCGGCGTCCGGGACCACGCCGTCGGCGATCGCCTCGGACACCGCCCGGATCCCGGCCAGCGGCGTGCGCAGGTCGTGGCTGACGAACGCGACCAGCTGGCGCCGGGAGTGCTCGGCCGAGCGCTCCGATTCGCGGATCTCCTGCTCCCACACCGTGCGCCGGGCCTGGTAGCGGGCCAGCATCACCGCGGCGGGAATGGTCACGACCGAGACGATCACCAACACGATCGCGGTCTGCTCGAAGGTCTCGGTGATCATGAACCGGCTGGCGCCCAGCACGCCGGTGAACGTCGCCAGCACCGGGATCAGCACCAGCGCCACCATGCTGACCGCCAGCGACCAGGACCGCGCCAGCCGGATCACCAGCGCCCCCGCGAGCACCACCGGAACCGAGCACGCCAGCGCCAGCCCGACGATCTCCCACACGCCGGTCGGCACTACGCGCTCTGCCCTTCCGGCGAGCGTTCCTCCCCGGCCCACAGATAGCCCCGCCCCCACACCGTCTGCACCCGATGGTGCGCACCGAGTTTCGAGCGCAGCCGCTTGACGTGCACCGTGACCGTGGACAGATCGCCGAAGTCCCACTGCCACACCTGCTTCAACAGTTCCTCGCGGGTGAACACGGTGTCGGTGTGGGTGAGGAAGAACAGCAGCAGGTCGAACTCGCGGTTGGTCAGCGACACCGGCGCACCCTTGACCGTCACCGTGCGCGCCGCCGCCGACAAGGTCAGGTCACCGACGGTGATCTCGAGCCCACGCTTGCCGGTCGGCGCCGGCGCCCGCCGCAGCACCGAGCGCACCCGCAGCGCGAGTTCGCGCGGGCTGAACGGTTTGGTCAGGTAGTCGTCGGCGCCGGCCTCCAGCCCGGCGATGCGGTCGTCCTCCTCGCCGAGCGCCGTCAACAGGATCACCGGGATCGCGTAACCGCCGCGCCGGCGCAGGCTGCGGCACAACGTCAACCCGTCCGGGCCGGGCATCATCACGTCGAGCACCGCGACGTCGATGCGTTGCGAGCCGAGCAGTCGCAGCGCCTCGGTCCCGTCGTTGGCGATCGAGACGTCGAGCCCGTCGCGCTCCAGGTAGCGGCGCACGACATCGCGCACGACGGCGTCGTCGTCGGCGATCAGAACCCGCGTCACTCCTCCACGTTAGCTGGGAGTGGCCGCCACCTGCACCGATGTCACGGATTCGTCATCGTTGACCTGGCCGTCCCGGCTCCGCGGTGATTAGCCTTCGAACCATGCCCGACTGTCCGGTCACCGTGGTGCTGCCGTGCCTGAACGAGGCCGAGTCGCTGCCCGGTGTGCTCGCGGGCATGCCACCGGGATACCGGGCCCTGGTGGTCGACAACAACAGCACCGACGGCACGGCCGAAGTGGCACGGCGGCACGGCGCCGAGGTGGTCACCGAGACGCGCCCGGGTTACGGCGCGGCCGTCCATGCCGGGGTGGTGGCGACGACGACGGACGTCGTCGCGGTGCTCGACGCCGACGGTTCACTCGCTCCCGCCGACCTACCCGGACTCGTCGCCGAACTCGACCGCGGCGCCGACATGGCGATCGGGCGCCGCCGCCCGGCGCGCGGGGTGCGGTGGCCGTGGCACGCCCGGCTCGGCACCGCGGCGGTGTGCTGGCGGCTGCGCCGGCGCCATGGCCTGCCGGTGCACGACATCGCACCGATGCGCGTCGCCCGCCGCGACGCCCTGCTTGCGCTCGCGGTCACCGACCGCCGCTCCGGCTATCCGCTCGAACTGCTGGTCCGCGCCGCCGCCGCCGGGTGGCGCGTCGTCGAGTGCGACGTGGACTACGGGCCACGCACCGGCGGCAAGTCCAAGGTCAGCGGATCGGTGCGGGGCAGCCTGACCGCCGCGCTGGACTTCTGGCGGGTGATCTCATGACGCTGGCGGTGACGGCACTGGTGGTGGCCAAGGCCCCGGTGCCCGGGCTGGCCAAGACCCGTCTGGCGGCGACGGTCGGTGACGCCGCCGCCGCCGACATCGCCGCGGCCGCGCTACTGGACACCCTCGACGCGGTGGCGGCCGCGCCGGTGCAACGCCGCGTCGTCGCCCTGACCGGCGACCTGAGCCGCGCCTGCCGAGGCGACGAGCTGCGCGAGCGGCTCACCGCGTTCACCGTCGTCGACCAGCGCGGTGAGGATTTCGCCGCCCGCCTGGCCAACGCCCACGCCGACAGCTTCACCGGCACCCCGGTGCTGCAGATCGGGATGGACACCCCGCAGGTGCGCGCCGACCTGCTCGCCGACTGCGCCCGCGCGCTGCTGGACGCCGACGCCGTGCTCGGCCTCGCCGCCGACGGCGGCTGGTGGGTGCTCGGTGTCGCGCGGCCGGCGCTGGCGGACTGCCTGCGGCACGTGCCGATGTCGCGCGCCGACACCGGCGACCTGACACGAGAAGCTCTGCGAGGCAACGGTATCGACGTCACCATGCTGCCCGTGCTCGCCGATGTCGACACCGTCGACGACATCGACGCCGTCCGTCGGCTGTGCGCGCCGCACAGCCGGTTCACCCGCGCGACGAAGGCGGTGCACACCTGATGCTCGGCCACCTCTACGACCGTGCCCTCGACGGGGAACGCTGCTGGATCCGCCAGGACGACGGCGCCGTGCATCACCTTCCGGTGCACCGGTGGCTCGGCGGTGAACACGCCGACGGCCGCTTCGACCGTGCGGTCGTCGAACTCTGCGACGGGCCGACCATCGACCTCGGTTGCGGCCCAGGACGATTGGTGAGTGCACTGATCCGGCGCGGCGTGCCCGCGCTCGGTGTGGACCAGTCCGCCACCGCGATTGCGCTGGCGCGCCGCAACGGTGCGCCGGTGCTGCACCGCGACGTCTTCGGGGAGCTGCCCGCGACCGGCCGCTGGCAGACCGTGCTGCTCGCCGACGGCAACGTGGGGCTCGGCGGCGATCCGGTGCGGGTGCTGCGCCGGGCCGCCGAACTGCTGCGCCGCGGCGGCCGCTGCATCGCGGAGTTCGAATCGCTGGGACACGGCATCCGCACGCGCTGGGTGCGGCTCGAATCGCGGCGCACGGTCGGCCCGTGGTTTCCGTGGGCGTCGGTCGGAATCGACTGCGCGGCCGAGATTGCCGCCGACGCCGGGCTGAGCCTGACCCGCGTCTACCCGTTCGGCGACCGGGTGGTCGCCAGCCTCACCGCGTAGACCACGGCGCTGACGCCGAACATCGCCGCCGTCAGCAGCAGCCACCGCCCCAGGAACGGGTCCTGCGTCTGGCCGGTTGCCGCCAGCACGGTCGGCGCCCCCTGCTCGATGATGCCGGGCAGGAACAGCAGCAGCGTCAACGCCGAACCCAGCGCCGGCACCCTCAGGTAGTTGAGCAGCGGCACCCGCAGCCGGGGAATCCGACTGCCGCGCGACAGGATCCGATCGGCCAACGCATAGAGCGGGAACAGGATCAGGTCGTGGGCGATGACGGCCGCGGCGAACCACACGATGATCGACTGCCACCAGACGCGGTGGTTCCACAGCGCGGCCGGTGTGATCGTCACGACCACGTAGCCGAACAACGCGAACCCGGCCAGCAGCGTCAGCAGATGCAGCGGCTCCGATCCGTAGGCCGCGCGGAAACGTCCCAACATGTCAGCCGCCCGCCCGAAAGTCGATGCGGCCCACCCATTTCGTGTTGTGCACGCCGGGCAGCGCCGGCACGATGATGCGCGCGGGGAAGCCGTGATCGGGGGAGAGGTCGGCGCCGTTGACGCGCAACGCCAGCAGCGCATCCGGGTGCAGCACCTGATTGCGTTGCAGCGTCGCACGATTGAACGCGCCGCGGCGCTCCACCGACTGCACGAACGCCGACGCCGGATCCGGCACCCCGGCCAGCCGGGCCAGGTCGCGCAGCGGCACTCCGGTCCACGTCTCGGTCGTGGACCATCCCTCGACACAGGCGATCGGCAGGTGCGCGGTGTGCTGGGGCATCGCGGTCAGCGCCGCACGGTCCAGCACCACCGGCGAGGACCCGCCGGTCAGCGTGAGGCGCCACCGGTCACCGGTCAGGTCGGGGGTGATCCGCGCCGCGGCGGCGGTCCTGTTGACCTGGAAGTCGTTGGGCCCGTCGCCGAGGGTCCGCCCGCGCGGCAGCAGCAGCGCCGCGTGCCGGGTCCAACCGCCGAGGGTCTGGCCCGCGGTCAGCACGGCGACCAGGGCCGCGCCGCCGCCGACCAGGGCCAGCGCGCCGCGCCTGCTGATCGTCGCGGGATCCGGGTCCGCGGCGGCCAACCCGTCGGGCTCGAAGGGTTCGGCGACGGTGTCGGCTGTGCGGGTCCGCAACACCTCGCGCATCGACCGCGACCGCAGGCCCGCCCGCATGCGCGGGATCTTCACCGCGATATGCATGACGAAACCGGCGATGAAGACCCACGCCCCGAAGTAGTGCGCGGTGTAGAAGCTGAACCCGAAGATGTAGTCGTACTGGATGTTGAGCACGCCGGTGACGATCTCGAACAGCACCCCGCCGACCAGCATCAGCAGCGAAACCCGTTCGACCAGTTGGGCGATCGACCGCGCGGGCGGCACCTGGAACAACCGCGGGATCACCGACCACAGCTTGGCGAGCACCACGGGAACGAGCACCAGGCCCAGCCCGACGTGCAGGCCCTGGGTCAACCGGTACAGCCACGCCGGGTCGGCCGGCCAGTCGAACGTGGGCAGCTTGAGCCAGCCGACGTCGGCGGGGATGGCCTGGCCGAACTGTGGCCCGTAGGCGATGTAGGACAGCAGGCCGGTGAGGATCACCACTGGCATCCCGACCAGCAGCACCGCGCCCAGCACCGACGTCAGCCACGCGCCGCGCAGCGGGGATCGCCAGCGCAGCAGCCGCCGAGGGGTGGGGCTCATGTCTCCAGAGTCCACATTGCGGGGCTCAGGGGTGCGGTTGACCCGCAGCCGTTACCAATTCGTCAGAATGAGGTGATTGAGCAGCAGCGCGCCGGCCACGTTGACCCCCAGCCACCAGCGCTGCGAGCGCGGCGGCAGCAACGCACCCGCGGCGGTCAGCCAGATCGTGAACGGCAGCCAGATGCGTTCGGTCTCGGCCTTGCTCAGCATCGACAGGTCGGCGAACACCACCGCGAGCAGGGCGCCCAGCAGCAGCATGTGCAATCCGGGTCGGCGCCTGATCGCCGCGCCGTCGAACGCGCGGCCGAGGCCGGCCACGCTGCCCAACCCGATCGCGCACACGACCGACGCGAAGTTCGCCCAGCCCCAGTACTGGAACGGCCGGTCGTTGGCGATGCCCTGCCAATAGCGTTCCTGCACCAGGTGATAACCGTCGAACCACCAGAATCCCAGCACGGCGAAGACCGCCACCACCACCAGTGCGGCGACGATCGCCGGGGCCGCGGTGCGGAGCGCTGCCCGCCAGTCCGATGCGCACATCAGCACGGCCAGCGCCGGCAACACCATCAGCCCGAGGCCGTAGTTGAGGAAGATGCCCCAACCCAGCAGCAGTCCCGCCGCCACCGCGGGCAGTGCCGGCCAACGCGTCGTGCGGCCGACGGCCATGGCCAGCAACGCGATGCCCCACGCCGCCACGCCGGCGAAGTAGCCGTCGGCCGACACCGCGATCCAGATCGCCGTCGGCGCGGCCGCGACGAACGGCGCCGCCCTGCGCGCGGTCGACTCCTCGGTCAGCGCGCGCACCGCCACCACGATCGCGGCCGCCGCGCTGGAGCCGACGAGCAGGCACAGCAGCCCCGCCCACGCGCCGCCACCCAGACCGATGCGGTCCAGCCACACGAACGTCAACAGCGCGCCCGGCGGGTGACCGGACACGTGGGTGATCCACGAATCCGGTTGGTAGTCAAGGATCCTGTCGGAGAACGTGCGCAGCGCGTGCGGGATGTCGGTGACGGTCGGCACCTGGCGCAGGTACTCGTGGCGCGCGGTCAGCCTGCCGGCGAAGCCGCGCTGCCAGCCGTCGATCATCGCCAGTGAGAACGCCCATGCGCACGCGGTGGCCCAGGTGACCCACGGCACCGCCCGCCACGGCAACCGCTGCGCGACCGCCGGCCCCCACAGCACCACCGCGGCGCCGATGACGACGGCCGGGATCGTGCCCCAGCCGACGTGCGCGTTCCACCACCCGAAGATCGGTGCGGTGTCGGCGAACGACCGGATGCGCTCGGGCGTGGCGTTGATCAGCGGTGTGACGATGCCGAGGTGCAGATGCGGGACGACGAACGCCGCGACCACCAACACCAGGCCGACGGCGACCGCCACCAACTCTCTGCGACTCGTCCGCATGCGGCCACCCTATGCGCGGCTCCGAACGTAGGGTGTCCTGGAGATGAGTGCTTCCGATCACCCCCTCTTCGCCAGCACCGCGCTGGCCGAGCGCATCGAACACGTCGAGGCGCAGCTCATCAGCGCGGCCACCGAGGCGGCCGGCCGGCGCACCGGCGACTCCACGCTCGTGCTCCCGGTGGCCGGCGGCGCGGCGTGCCTGGCCGACGCCGGGTCGCCGATGAACAAGGTGGTGGGTCTGGGTTTCGGCGGAGTCCCCGGCGCGCCGGAGCTGGACGCGATCGAGCAGGCGTTCGCCGAGCGCGACGCGCCGGTGCAGGTCGAGCTGTCCAGCCTCGGCGACCCGCAGATCGCCGACGCCCTGACCGGTCGCGGGTACCGGCTGGTGTCGTTCGAGAACGTGCTCGGGCGGTCGCTGCTCGAGCAACCGCGCGCCCTGCGGCCCGACGGCGTGGAGGTGCGCCGCACCGATGACCTCGCCGCCTGGCTGGACGTGGTGGTCGAGGGCTTCGCCCATCCCGATGTCGAAGGGGTGCCCTCCCACGAGGAGTTCCCCCGCGAGATCGTCGAGAACGCCGAACGCGACATGCTGGCGGCAGGCGCCGAAAGCTATCTGGCCTACTGCGACGGCGCGATCGCCGGCGGCGCCGGTATGCGGATGTCGCAGGGGGTGGCCCAACTCGTCGGCGCCGCAACGGTACCCGCCTACCGCAGGCGCGGGGTGCAGAGCGCGCTGCTGGCGACGCGCCTCATCGACGCTGCCGACGCGGGCTGCGACATCGCGGTGGTGACGACGCAACCGGGTTCACGATCGCAGCAGAACGTGCAGCGCAGCGGTTTTCACCTGCTCTACACCCGCGCCGTGCTGGTGAGGTGAGATCCGGACCGACCGGTCCATAACGGCGTACGGTGGTGTTGTGCCCCGCCCCCGCCAGTTCGACGAAGCCGAGGTGATCGCGGCCGCGCGCGAGGAGTTCTGGACGCGCGGCTATGCGTGCACCTCGGTCGACGACCTGATCGCGGCCACGGGTTTGGGCAAGGGCAGCCTGTACGGGGCGTTCGGCGACAAACACGGTCTGTTCCTGCGCGCGCTCGACGATTACATCGGTACCCGGATGGCGCAGATCCGCGACGAACTGGGCGACCCGCGACGTCAAGCCCGCGACCGGCTGGTGCGTCATCTGCGCGCGCAGGTGACGGCCACCGCTGCCGACAAGATGTTGCGCGGCTGCATGATGGCCAACAGCGCCGCCGAACTCAGCGGCAGCGATGTGGCCGTCGAGCGCGTCGTCGGGCGGGCCTACCGCCAGTGGCGTGCCCTGCTGACCGAGTGCATCGAGGAGGCGCAGCGCGACAGCGCCATCGACACCCGCCGCGACGCCCGAGCGCTGGCGACAGTACTGCTGGCCTTCCTGCGCGGGCAGGACGCGCTGCACCAAGGTGGCGTCAGACCCGCTCAGCTGAAGCCCGCCGTCGACGAACTGCTCGCTCTTCTCTGATCGCGGCACGCACACTGCGGAATAAACATCCCGGCCCCCGCGTCGGTAGTTCTTGACTGAATAGTCCATAACTACAGCGGAAGGTACGGACATGGCGCTGCTGAAGGACAAGACCGCGGTGATCACCGGCGGTACCACGGGAATCGGGCTCGCCACCGCGAAGCGGTTCGTCGAGGAGGGCGCCCACGTCTTCATCACCGGCAGGCGACAGGCTGAACTGGACGCGGCCGTCGAGGCACTCGGCGACAACGTGACCGGCGTTCAAGGCGACGTCGCCAGCGCCGAGGATCTGGACCGGCTGTACGCCGCGGTCGCCGACACAGGCAGGCGCATCGACGTACTGTTCGCCAACGCCGCGGTGATCGACGTCGCGCGCATCGGCGAGATCACCGAACAGCACCTCGATTACCAACTCGACGTCGATTTCAAGGGCGTCGTGTTCACCGTGCAGAAGGCGCTGCCGCTGCTCACCGACGGCGCCTCGATCATCCTGAACTCGTCGAACACCAACGCCAGGGGCTCCGAGGGTATCGGCATCTACGCGGCGATCAAGGCGGCGGTGCGGTCGCTGGCCCGCACCTGGGCAAGTGAACTGCGCGACAGGGGGATTCGTGTCAACGTGGTCAGCCCCGGAGCCACCGACACCCCGGGACTGAACAATCTCGCAAGCCAGTTCATCACCGGGCCGAACGCCGCCGAAGAGTTCGAGAACCAGCAGCGCGGCGTGATCCCGATGGGTCGCCGCGGCACACCCGAGGAGGTCGCCAACGCGGTGGTGTTCGTGGCGTCGGACCTGAGTACCTACACCACCGGCGCCGACATTCCGGTCGACGGCGGCGTCAACCAGATCTGACCGGCCGAGTCAGTACAGCCGCTCGCGGGTCTTGGCCTCGCTGTAGTAGTCCTCGAGCTCGGCTTGGCTCCAGTCGTTGCGAAGCGCCTTGAGCAGCTGCGCGACGCTCGGCAGCGCCGACGGATTCCACGTCGACGGGTCCCAGGCATCTGATCGCAGAAAAGCCTTGGCGCAGTGGAAGAACACCTCTTCGATCGCGACCTCGAGCGCGAGCAGCGGCCGCTTGCCCTTGACGGCCAGTGCGTCGAAATAGTCGGCGTCGGCAAGGATTCGCGCCGTGCCGTTGATCCGCAGCGTGTCGCCGCGGCCCGGAATCAGGAACAGTGTGCCGACGCGTGGGTTCTGCAACACGTTGAGGTACCCGTCGACGCGTTTGTTGCCGGGCCGCTCGGGGATCGCGATCGTGGTGTCGTCGATAACGTGCACGAAACCGGGCGGATCACCCTTCGGGGATACGTCGACGCGGCCGTCGGCGTCTGTGGTGGCGACGAAACCCAGCGGCGAGTGCGCGAGCCAGTCGCGCTGCACCGGCGAAAGCCGGTCCTTGACCTTGTTCGCCACGTACTCGTCGGGCTGTCCGACGATGGCGCGCAACTCGTCGACGGTGCTGACTTCACGGCGCATCGCTCCATCATGGCCGACAGCTCAGCGGTGTGGGTTAGGTCCCTCGGGGGCCGGGTAGCCGATCGGCGGAGGTGAGTGCAATGGTACACCATGTCGAAGTGGACCCCGGGCTGTGGGAGGAATTCCACCGGGTCGTCAACATGACCTCGCGTGAGCTGATGGACTGGCTGCGCACCCGGTCGGCGGCCGAAGACACCGAGGAGATGCCCGACCAGGCGGGCACCCAGACCGGGCGCGCGGTGCTCGACATCCTGCAGAAGCGCCGCGTCGACCTGACCGACGAGGACGAACGCGTGATGCGCAAGGTCGTCGACCGCATCCACGCCGAGCGTCGCGACGACCTCGAGCCCACCGCGGGCCAGGAGAACTGGCGCCACCGGCTCATGACCATCGGCCACGATCCGCTCAAGCCGGCCCCGTAGCGAACCGCGCGGCCAGCGCCCGACGGTCGAGCTTGCCGATGCCACGCCGCGGCAGGTCCTCGACGACGTGGATCTCGCGCGGCGCCGCCGTCGCGTCCAGCCGGGCGCCGACGTGCTCGCGCAGCTCGGCGACCGTCGGCGCCGCGCATCCCGGCGCCAGCACCAGCGCCGCGACCACCCGCTGACCCAGCCGGTCGTCCTGCACGCCGAACACCGCGCACGCCGCGACCGCCGGATGCGAATCCAACGCGGACTCGACCAGGTGCGGCATGACGGTCAGCCCGCCGGTGCTGATCGCGTCGTCGGCGCGGCCCAGCACCGTCAACCGGCCGTCCGCGTCGACGGAGCCGACGTCGTCGGTGCGGAACCAGCCCGGCTCGGCGAACGGGTCCGGCCGCACCGGATTGCGGTAACCCTTCGCGACGGTGGGCCCACCCAGCACGATCCGCTGGTCGACGATGCGCACCCGCACCCCGTCGAGCGGCATCCCGTCGTACACACATCCGCCGGCGGTCTCGCTCATACCGTAGGTACGTACGACGGGAATCCGCGCAGCTGAAGCTCTTTCAGCGATCCCGGCAGGAAGCGGCCCGCCGCCGATCAGCACCGCGTCCAGCTCCGCCAGCGCCGCCGTCGCCTCCGCGTCGCGCAGTGCCTTCTCGAGCTGCACGGCCACCAGCGAGGCATAGCGGCGTCCCGGCCCCATCGATCGCACAGCCGAAACCAGTTCGGCCGCCGAGAAATTCGGCACAATCGCCACCGGAGTGCTATCGGCGACGACGCTGCGCACCAGCACCTGCAGGCCCGCGACGTGATAGCCCGCCAACGCCAGCAGCCACCGGCCGGGCCCGCCGAGCCGGCGGTGGGTCGCCTCGGCGCTGGCGGTCAGCGCCGCCGCGGTCAGCATCGCACCCTTCGGGGTGCCGGTGGTGCCCGACGTCGACACGACCACCGCGACGTCGTCGTCGATCGGCTCACCGACCCGCAACGCCGTTGTAAGCGTGCTGGATTCGTCGTCGGCGGGTACCGGGAGCACCGCCGCCCGGCCGGCGAGCATCTGCCGCACGACCGGCAGGACCTCCAGCGCGGCGGCGCCGGACCCGACCGCGACAGGGCGCAGGACGGCTATGGGTTCTCCTCGGGGTCGCGCGGGTCGTCGAGCGGCCAGCCCCGCACGGCCAGCCGCGCCCGCACCCGCTCCACATCGGCCGGGGTCGGCAGCGCGTCGGTGAGCGCTGTGATCAGCACCCCGATGTCGGCGTCGTCGAACTCGCCGCCACGGTTCAACTCCAGCGCGACGGTGCGCACCTCATCGTCGGTGAGCCGCCGGCGCAACAGCGAGAACAGCGGCACCCGATCCGGTCCCGGGACCCCTTCGGGATAACCGGCGGTGATCCACGCGACGATCTTCGCGAGAAATTTCGTCACCGTGCCCTCTCCGCGTGTCGCACCGGGTCCGTATGCCCCCGATTGCATGATGCTAATGCGCCTCCCGGTGAGGCGAAGTCAGCGCGACAGGCGAACGTCGCGCCGACGCTGGATGAACAGTTGATGAACACATTGCCCGAACAGGCAAAATGCCTGCTCGACACGCAGTCCGAACGTGGCCATGGATTAGGTGGAACGCCCGGTATGGCAGCAGAATTAGCGCCGTGACCGCAGAGTTGATCATCCTCGTGCTGTTGATCGCAACCGCACTGGCTTTCGACTTCACCAACGGCTTTCACGACACCGGCAACGCCATGGCCACGTCCATCGCCACCGGGGCGCTCAAGCCCAAGACCGCCGTGCTGCTCGCCGGCGTCCTCAACCTCGTCGGTGCGTTCCTCTCGGTCGAGGTCGCCGTGACGGTCACCACATCGGTGCTCAAGGTCCAGGACGGCAAGACCGGCGCACTGCTGCCGACGATCGACGCCTCGACCGGACTGACCATCATCTTCGCCGGCCTCATCGGCGGCATCCTGTGGAACCTGCTGACCTGGCTGTTCGGCATCCCGTCGAGCTCTTCGCACGCCCTGTTCGGCGGCCTGATCGGCGCCGGCCTGGCCGCGCTGGGCACCGCGGGCGTCAACTGGAGCGGCATCACCCAGAAGGTGCTCATCCCCGCGGTCGCCGCGCCGGTGATCGCCGGGCTGGTGGCCGGCTGCGGCACCTGGATGGTCTACCGGATCACCCGCAACGTCGTCGAACACCGCCGCAAGCAGGGGTTCCGCTGGGGTCAGATCGCGACGGCCTCGCTCGTCGCGCTCTCGCACGGCACCAACGACGCGCAGAAGACGATGGGCGTGATCGCGCTCGCACTCATCACCACCGGCCACCTCAGCGGTGACGTCAAAGAGGCCGGGCTGCCGTTCTGGATCATCTTCAGCTGCGCGGTCGCCATCGGTCTGGGCACCTACCTCGGCGGCTGGCGGGTCATCCGCACCCTGGGCAAGGGTCTCGTCGAGATCGAGTCGCCGCAGGGCTTCGCGGCCGAAGCGTCCTCGGCGGCAATCATTCTCAGCTCCAGCGCCGCGGGTATGGCGCTGTCCACCACGCATGTGGCGACCGGATCGATCCTGGGCAGCGGTGTCGGCAAGCCCGGCGCCGAGGTGCGCTGGGCGGTCGCGGGCCGGATGGCCGTCGCGTGGTTGATCACACTGCCCGCCGCCGGCCTGGTCGGCGCCCTGTCCTACTGGCTGGCGCATGGGGTCGAGACGGTCACCGGCTCCGCGCTCGCCGGAGACGGCCTGATCTTCCTCGTGCTGGTCGCGTTGTCGGCGTACATGTGGTGGCGCGCCCAGCAGCAGAAGGTCGACCACCGCAACGTCAACGCCGACTGGGACGACGACACCAACTCCGTGCTGCCCGCCGATCTGCACGAGCCGGCCAGGACGCCGGCGACGGTTTAAAGGACGATCGATGACGTATCTGGAAAGCATCCTCAAGGTTCTGGTCATCGGACTGGTGCTGGGCGCCGGGCTGCCCGCGCTGTTCGCGACGGGGCTGCTGGCGTTCTCCAACGGCGAGTCCGCCGACGGCACCGCGACCGCCCGCCCGGTCAGCCGCTACGTCGGGGTGGCGCTGTTCGTGTTCGTCGGCTGGGTGATCCTCACCGCGGTGCTGTGGATCACCAGGGCGACGATCATCCACCACACCGGGATCGACCTGTTCCCCTTCATGCCCGCGAAATGAGCACGGCGACACCATGACCGAGAACTTCAGCGTCTTCGACAACATCCTGTCCTGGCTGCGGCGCGGCTATCCCGAAGGGGTGCCGCCCAAGGACTACTTCCCGCTGCTGGCGCTGTTGAAGCGCTCGCTGACCGAGGATGACGTCGTCAAGGCCGCGCAGACTGTGCTCAAGGGCGCGACGGCCGACACCGTCACCGAGGACGAGATCCGCGCCGCGATCCATCAGGTCACCGCGCAGGAACCCAATCCCGAGGAGATGCATCAGGTCGCGTCGCGCCTGGCGTCGGTCGGCTGGCCGCTGGCGGCCCCCGCGCGCTGAGTCGTCAGCGCCGGGTGTCGCGCCGCAGCGGATGGTCCTCGGGCACCTGCACGAAGATCAGCTGCACGCCGTCGGGATCGGTCACGTGCATCTCGTGCAGCCCCCACGGCTCCTCCCGCGCCTCGCGCGCGATCGGCACACCGCGGCCGGCGAGTTCGTTCTCGGTGGCGTAGACGTCGCGGACCTGCAGCCACATCGTGCCGCCGGCCCGCGGGCCCCCGTGGCCGGCGAGCTCGATGAGGGACTGGCCGGCGTAGAAGACGGTGCCCGCACCGTAGTCGCGCGCGATCGCCAGGCCGAGCTCGTCGCGGTAGAACGTCAACGAGCGCTGGTAATCCGCCGGCCGGATCAGCATCCGGCTGGCCAGTATCTCCATGACCTCGTGTCTATCACGCCGGCTCAGCCGATCCGGCGCCCGACACCTTCCCAGTACGGCTCGCGCAGCGCGCGCTTGAGCACCTTGCCGCTCGGCGTGCGCGGCAGGGTGTCGGTGAACACCACCGACTTCGGTAGTTTGTAGCCGGCGAGCCGCTCGCGGGCGTAGGCGATGAGCTCGGCCGCGGCCGGGGACGTGCCGGTGGCGGGGACGACGATCGCCGTCACCGCCTCGCCCCAGGTGGCGTCGGGCACGCCGATCACCGCGACGTCGCCCACGTCGGGATGGGTCATCAGCGCGTTCTCGACCTCGGTCGGGTACACGTTCTCGCCGCCGGAGACGATCATGTCCTTGACGCGGTCCTGCAGGAACACATGACCCGCGTCGTCGACGTAACCGGCGTCGCCGGTCCTGAGCCAGCCGTCGGCGGTGAGGGTGGCCGTCGTCGCGTCGGGGTTGTTCCAGTAGCCGCGCATGTTCTGCCGGGAGCGGGTCCAGAGCTCCCCGACGGTGCCGGGCGGCAGGTCGCGTCCCGCGTCGTCGACGATCCGAATCTCGACCCACGGGAACGGTTTTCCGCACGACCGCAACAGTTCCGGGCGATGCTCGTCGAGCTGGGTGATCGAGCCGGTGGTCTCGGTCTGCCCGTACACCTGCAGCAGATCGCAGTTGAACCGCGCCAGCGCGCGCACCAGCACGTCGTCGGTGATGGGGGAGGCCCCGTAGACGATCGCGCGCAGGGCGGAGAAGTCCGTGGACTCGACGCCGGGGGTGTCGAGCAGCCGCTGGATCACGACGGGCACCAGCAGCATGTTCGTGATGCCGTGCCGCGCAACGGCTTGCAGGATCGCCGCCGGATCGACGTCCCGCAGCACGACGGTGCGCGCGCCCTCGCACAGCCCGACCAGCGCCCAGCCGGAGCCGGCCATGTGGAACATCGGCATCACAGCCAGGCTGACGCTGTCGGCGTCGAACCGCCACCGCTCGGCGATGCCGGTGGCCTTACAGAAGTAGTTGTCGTTGGTGAGCATGACGCCCTTGGGGGCGCCGGTGGTGCCCGAGGTGTACATCAGGAACGCGACGTCATCGGGTTGCGTTGTGACACAGGGGTCGTCGGCTGGATGGCCGGCGATCCAGTCGTCGTAACCCGGCCAGCGCGGATGGTCGCCGACGGCGACGACGGCGCAGGTCAGCTCGTCCTCGATCGCCTCGACGTGGCCGGAGAACTCGGTGCCGACGACCACCACCCGGGCGTCGGAGTCACGCAGGATGTGCAGCATCTCGGCCGGTGCGAGCCGCCAGTTGACGGGCACCACGATCGCGCCGAGTTTGGACAGGGCGCAGACGATCTCGAAGAACTCGACGCCGTTCTTCTCGATGAACGCGACCCGGTCGCCGAACCCGACACCCGCGGCGCGGAACGCCTGCGCGGCGCGGCTGGAACGGGCGTCGAGATCGGCGAACGTCACGGTGCGCTCACCGGCGATCAGGGCGGTGGCCTCGGGCCGCTCGGCGCCGAAGACGCGCGCGATGTCGGCGATCGTGGCGATGTCGGGATGCGGCATATCAGGAGTTCGGCTGCACACGTTGACGTTTCATGACAGCGTCGACGACCGCGGGCGCGAAGCTGTTGAGCACCTGGGCGCTGACCGCGACCCGCGGCGCGATCCGCACCGGCCGGGTCCGCGCCGCGGTGACCATCCAGTCGGCGGCCTCGGCGGCGTCCAGCCCCGGCACGTTGTCGTAGGCGCGGGTCGGCGCGATCATCGGCGTGCGCACCAGCGGATAGAACAGTGTCGTCGAGTGGACGCCGCCGGCGCTCCACTCGGTTTCGATGACGCGGCTCACCGCGGTCAGCGCCGCCTTCGACGCGTTGTAGACCGCGAACAGCGGGGACGACTCGCTGAGCACACCCCAGGTCGACACGTTGATGATGTGGCCGTCGTGCCGCTCGCGCATGCCCGGCGCGAGTGCGCGGATCAGCCGCAGCGGCGAGTAGTAGTTCAGCGTCATGGTCCGCTCGACGTCGTGCCAGCGCTCCAGCGAGTCGGCCAGCGGTCTGCGGATCGAGCGGCCCGCGTTGTTGATCAGGATGTCCACACCGCCGAGCTCGTCGGTGACCCGGGCGGCGAGTTCGTCGACCGCATCGAGGTCGGACAGGTCGCAGGCGTGCGCCCGCGCGTTCCCGCCGTCGGAGGTTATGCGGTCGACCAGCGCGTCGAGCAGCTCCTGGCGCCGTGCGACGACCACGACCGTCGCGCCGCGGCGGGCGAACTTCGCCGCGGCCGCCTCGCCGATGCCCGACGACGCCCCGGTCAGCAGGATGCGCTTGCCCCGCAGGTCGACGACGTCGCGGCCGGGCTGGTACTGCAGCAGCTCGGGCACCACCGGCGGACGCATGGTGGTCAGTACCAGCTGGTCGGCCAACCGCCGCAACGGGCTTTTGCTCACGAGCGGTGAGTCTAGGTGAGCGATTTGTGAGTGAAAACGTTCGCTCACCGATCGAAATCACTCACAAATCGCCCGCACGCTAGGCGACGAGGCGCTCGCTGAGCTCCCACAGCCGCCGGGCCGCGTCCGGGTCCACGGCGTAGGACGCGACACCGACCCAGGTGTGGAACCCGGGGCCGAACTCGAGGTTGATCGGCTCGGCGTCCTCCTCGAGTGGGGCAATGTCGTTGTTCTGCAGGTAGACCCCGCCGACGTCAGCGAGCAGCGGGCTGGTGGCGGCGAAAACCGTTGTCGACGCGCCCTGTTCGGGTGTCTTGAGGTCGTTGTCCGGGTCGATGATCGGCACGCCGTCGGCGTCGATCATGCCCATCGCCCTGCGGTGTTCGAGGTCGTACGACGGGGCGAGGTTGGTGGTGGCGATGCCGCCGGGGTGCAGCGCGTACCCGCGGATACCGTCGCCCGCCCAGCGGCGATCGAGTTCGACGGCGAACAGCACGTTGGCGGTCTTGGACTGCCCGTATGCCGCCAGGCCGTGGTAGTCACGCTCGAAATGCGGGTCATCCCAGCGGATGTCGGACATGTGATGGCCGAACGACGAGAGTGAGACGACGCGTGCGCCGTTCGCCGCGCGCAGGGCGGGCAGCAGGGCGTTGGTCAGCTGGAAGTGGCCGAGGTGGTTGGTCGCGAACTGGGACTCGTAGCCGCGCGCGTCGCGGACCAGGTCGCCGCCCATGATCCCGGCGTTGTTGACCAGGATGTGCAGCGCGCGCCCGGAGTCGCGATAGCGGGTCGCGAAGGCGTCGATCGACTTGGGATCGACGAGGTCGAGCTGGTCGACCTCGACGCCGGCGATGCCCGACAGCGCCGCCTTGGCGGTGTCCGGGTTGCGGCTGGCGACCAGCACCGAAGCGCCGGCGCCGGCCAGCGCGCGGGTGGTCTCCAGGCCGAGGCCGACATGGCCCGCCGTGACGATGACGTTGCGGCCCGACAGGTCGACGCCGGCGAGGACGTCGGTCGTCGTCGAGGCTGCGGTGAATCCGGTTCCGAGAGGGTGCTGTTTGTTGGTCATGCCGTTTACAACGCGGGGAGGCCGGACGACTTATGGTTGTGAGTCCGCATTTTCTGCGCGATAGTACGGACATGGTCAGTGATCCGCTGTCGAGCGTCTTCGATCTCATCGAGGTCCGGGGCCTGGTGTCGGGCGGGTTCGTCGTGCGAGGCGACTGGATCACCCGGTTCGATCTCCACGTTCCGCTCAAGTTCGCAGGCATGGTCGCGGGCCGCGCCCGGCTGTGGGCCGACGACATGCGCGAACCGATCACCCTCGAGACCGGCGACGTCGTGATCCTCAACGGCTGCAAGCGGCTGGTGGCCCAGGGCGGGCCCGGCACCGCGCAGCCGACGGAGTTCACCACCAACGACGCCGAGGAGCTGGTGCACATCGACGGTGCGGACCTCGTCGACGGCGACGTGATGCTCGGCGGGCACGTCGAGGTCAATCCGGCGGGTGAGGCGCTGCTGCGCAGCGCGCTGCCCAAGATCGGCCATGTGCGCGCGTCGGCGACCGAGGCGCCCGCCCTGCACGCGATCATGCGCCGGCTGGTCGACGAGGTCACCGCCGACCGCGTCGGCGCCACCTTCGCCGCCCGCCAGTACGGTCAGCTGCTGTTGCTGGAGCTGCTGCGGGCGTTCCTCGCGCAGACCGACGAGCTGCCGCCGGGCTGGCTACGGCTGCTGACCGACGAGCGGCTGCGGCCGGCGGTCGAGTCGATCCACGCCGAACCGGGAAAGCCGTGGCAGCTGCAGGATCTGGCGCGCGCATCGGCGATGTCGCGGACGTCGTTCGCCGAGCGGTTCCGTGCGGTCGCCGGTGTGCCGCCGCTGGCCTACGTCAACGGCTGGCGGATGCAGCTGGCGCGACACGCGCTGCGACGCGGTGACACGCGCATCGGTCCGCTGGCGATCGAGCTGGGGTACACGTCGGAGAGCGCCTTCAGCAACGCCTTCAAACGGGAGGTCGGAATGTCGCCGCTGCGCTACCGTGCCTCGCTTCAGAAGTAACGCGGGAACGAGCTCCAGTCGGGGTCGCGTTTCTCGAGGAACGCGTCGCGGCCCTCGACCGCCTCGTCGGTCATGTACGCCAGCCGCGTTGCCTCCCCGGCGAACAACTGCTGGCCCACCAACCCGTCGTCGGTCAGGTTGAACGCGTACTTGAGCATCCGAATCGCCTGCGGCGACTTGCCGTTGATCTCCGCGGCCCACTGCAGCGCAACGGTTTCCAGCTCGGCGTGGTCGACGACGGCGTTGACCGCGCCCATCGCATGCATCTGCTCGGCGGTGTACGCGCGGCCGAGGAAGAAGATCTCGCGGGCGAACTTCTGGCCGACCTGCTTGGCCAGATACGCGCTGCCGTATCCGCCGTCGAAGCTGCCGACGTCGGCGTCGGTCTGCTTGAACCGCGCGTGCTCGCGGCTGGCCAGCGTCAGGTCGCACACCGCGTGCAGGCTGTGCCCGCCGCCGGCCGCCCACCCGTTGACCAGACAGATCACCGGTTTGGGCATGAACCGGATCAGCCGCTGCACCTCGAGGATGTGCAGCCGCCCGGCACGCGCCGGATCGACGGTCTCGGCGGTCTCACCCGACGCGTACTGGTACCCGCTGCGGCCGCGGATCCGCTGGTCCCCGCCGGAGCAGAACGCCCAGCCGCCGTCCTTGGGGGACGGCCCGTTGCCGGTCAGCAGCACCACGCCGACGCCCGAGGACATCCGCGCGTGGTCGAGCACCCGGTACAACTCGTCGACGGTGTGCGGGCGGAACGCGTTGCGCACCTCGGGCCGGTCGAACGCCACCCGCACCGTGGGCTGCGCGACGCCGTCGACGACGTGGCGGTGGTAGGTGATGTCGGTCAGCTCAAAGCCCTCGACGGGCTGCCACACCGACGGGTCAAAAGGGTTGTCGCTCATGGGGAAACCTCATCAATACGGAAGACGGGGCAGCGTCCGGCGAGTGCCTCGAACTCATCGGGGTTGGGGCCGGTGACCAGTCCCGCGTTCTTGATGAAGTCCACGCCGGTGGGCACCTTCTCCGGGAACTGGCGCAGCAGGGGGCGCGCCTCGTCGGGCGGCAGCTCGACCATCCGCACTCGCTCGCTGCGACGGCCGATGTGCAGCGTCGCCTCGCCGGCGGCGCGGACGTTGGCGGCCCAGTCCGATCCGGGCACCCCGCCGACGACGTAGCGCTGCCCTTCGACGACCATCGGCGTGACCGGGGTCTTGCGCGGTTTGCCGCTCTTGCGGCCGCGGACCTCGAGCACGACGGGCCCCTTCTCGCCGAGGACACCGACCTTCTGCAGGCCGATCATCACCTTGTTGACGTACTTCAGCCACCAGGGCAAGCGAATGTCGGACATGGCCTCGAAACTACTCGACGCGCGCGCTCACACCGCCACACCGTGCAGTGCCAGCGCAGCGCGCAGCCCATCGGGTCGCTCGGTGGTCGGCGTCGGGTCGACGAGCGCGAATGCGCAGCCCACCGCGCGGGCGCCGCCGTCGGCCTCGTCGCTGTCGCCGACCATCAGCGCGCGTTCGGCAGGCACACCCAGCCGCGTCAGCGCGGTCGTGAAGATCGCCGCGTGCGGTTTGACCGCACCGACCTCGAACGACAGCACGAACTCGTCGACGCACTCGGCCACCCCGACGGAGGCGAACGCGGGCCGCACGTCGAACGCGATGTTGCTCACCACCGCGGTCTTGACGCCGTGGGCCCGCAGACCGCGCAGCACGTCGGCGGTGTCGGGGTACGGCGTCCAGTTCAGCGGGTCGACCATCAGGCCGTACAGCGACTCGGCGTGCTCGTCGGCGAGTCCGGACTCGCGCAGCACGTGCAGGTAGGCCTCGCGGTGCAGGTGCGGCGCCAGGTCGCGGTTGACCCAGGCGTGGTGGGCCTCGGGACCCATGGCGACCTGCTGGCCCGTCGGCGCGGTCATCCGCCGCATCAGCTCGGCCTGCACATGCCCGTCGACCTCGCGGTCGTCGACGTGCATACCGTGAAACCAGCTCTCGTCCTCCTCGAGACGGAACAATGTGCCGGAGAAGTCGAACAGCACCGCGTCGATTGCACCCATGGCGCCCACCCTAGCTGCGGACGCGGGCGACCTTGTCCAGCAGCACTTCTCGTTCGCGCTCGTTGTCGGTCATGGCTGCGGCGCGGGTGAACTCGTCGGCCGCCTCGTCGTCGCGGCCGAGCCGGGCGAGCAGTTCGCCGCGCACGCTGGGCAGCAGGTAGGACCCGTCGAGACCGGTCAGCCCGTCGACTATGCACAGCCCGGCTGCCGGGCCGTCGTCCATCGCCACGGCCACCGCGCGGTTGAGCTGCACCACCGGCGACGGCGACACCTGCACCAGCCCGTCGTAGAGCGTCACTATCCGCGACCAGTCGGTGTCGGCGGCGCTCGGCGCGGTGGCGTGGCACTCGGCGATCGCGGCCTGCAGCGCGTACGCACCCCAGCCGCTGCCCTTGCGGCGCACCGCGTTTGCCGCGCGTTCGAGGGCGGCGACGCCGCGCTGGATCTGCGCGCGGTCCCAGCGGGCGCGGTTCTGGTCCTCCAGCAGCACCGGCCTGCCGTCGTCGTCGGTGCGCGCGGCGAACCGCGACGACTGGAATTCCATCAGCGCGACCAGCCCGTGCACCTCTGGTTCGTCGGGCACCAGCGACGCGAGCACGCGGCCGAGTCGCAGTGCCTCCGTGCACAGTTCGTCGCGGATCCAGCGCTGCCCGGACGACGCCGAGTACCCCTCGCTGTAGATCAGGTAGATCACGCTGAGCACCGCCGACAGCCGCTGCGAATACTCGCCGGGGTCGGGCACCTCGAATGCGGCGTCGGCCGCCGACAGCGCCTTCTTCGCGCGGGTGATCCGCGCCGCGATCGTCGGGGTCGACGCCAGGAACGCGCGGGCGATCTCCTCGGTGGTGAGCCCGCCGACCACTCGCAGCGTCAGCGCGATCTGCGCTTCGCGCGACAGCACCGGGTGCGCGGCGATGAAGATCAGCCGCAGCACGTCGTCGTCGATGCGGTCGGGATCCCACGACTCGTCGACATGGGTCTCGAGGTCCCGGGCCAGCGCGGCGTACTTGGCGTCGAGGTTCTCCTGCCGTCGCCAGTGGTCGATCGCCTTGCGCTTGGCGACGGTCGTCAGCCAGGCGCCCGCGTTGCGCGGCACCCCCGACGCCGGCCACTGCTCGAGCGCGTCGACGAGCGCGTCGGCCGCCAGATCCTCGGCCAGCCCGACATCACCGACCACGCGGGTCAGCGTCGCGACGATCTTCGCGGCCTCCATGCGCCACACCGCGTCGACGGTCTGCTGGATGTCCGCCACCCGCTCATGCTGCCGAGCACGCGCAAATTGCTCAACTTCCCCGGCGTGTCGGGTCTCTTTGCGTCTGTTCGCGCAGCAGAGTGGACAGCTATGACGCACAGGTTCGTGACCGCGTACCGGGAGGGCCGCAAGGCGTTCCCGCACACGCTCGCCAACCCGTATGCGGGACTGGGGGACCGGGTCGCGGCGCGGATGTGGCGGCTGGGCTGGCAGCGCGCCGCCGACGAGCTGCACGGCATTCCCAGCGAACAGGAGCGGCTCGATCGGTTCGCCGCCGAGATCGATGCCCTCCTGGACTGACCGCCTCGACGCGCTGCGCAGCACCGGTCGGCGGGTGATCCTCGGCATCACCGGCCCGCCGGGCGCGGGCAAGACGACGCTCGCCGAGCAGATCGCGGCCGGAGTCGACGGTGCGGTCCATCTGCCGATGGACGGCTTCCACCTCGCCGACGTCGAACTGCGGCGGCTCGGGCGTCTCGACCGCAAGGGCGCCATAGACACCTTCGATGGATACGGCTATCTCGCTGTGCTGCAACGCATTCGGACGCAAACGACGGAAACCGTCTACGCGCCGGCGTTCGACCGCGTGATCGAACAGCCGATCGCGGGCGCCATCGCCGTCACGCCCGACGTCCGCCTGGTCGTCACCGAGGGCAATTACCTGCTCGACGACGACGATCCGTGGCCCGCGGTCCGCGCCTCGCTCGACGAGGTGTGGTTCGTCGACCTCGCCGCCGCCGAGCGCCGTCGCCGCCTCGTGGCCCGCCACATCGAGTTCGGCAAGTCACCCGAACAGGCCGAGGCGTGGGTCGACGCCGTCGACGAGCCGAACGCCGAACGCGTTGCCGCACTGAAGGGCAACGCCGACTGGGTGCTCGGCCTCTAGCACGCTCAGCCGACGGCGCGGTCCGAGCCGGCCCAGAACTGCGCGCGCACCGCCTTCTTGTCGGGCTTGCCCAGCGCGGTCACCGGCACCGAGTCGACGACGATCACCTGCTTGGGCGACTGCACGGAACCCTTGCGCTCCTTGACCGCGGCCTGGATCTCGGACGTCATCTGCGCGACGGCCTCCTCGGAGCGGGAGGCGTCGGGGCGCAGCACCACCACCGCGGTCACCGCCTCGCCCCACTTCTCGTCGGGCGTGCCGATCACGCACACCTGCGCGACCGAAGGGTGTTCGGCGACAACGTCTTCCACCTCACGCGGGAAGACGTTGAAGCCGCCGGTGACGATCATGTCCTTGGTGCGGTCGACGATGTAGTAGAAGCCGTCCTCATCCTCGCGGGCCAGGTCGCCGGTGTGCATCCAACCGTCCCGGAACGTCTCGGCCGTCGCCTCGGGCTTGTTCCAGTACCCGCCGGACACCAGCGGCCCCGACACGCAGATCTCGCCGACCTCACCCTGCGGCACCCGATTGCCCTCGGCGTCCAGCAGCGCGACCCGCGCGAACACGGTCGGCCGCCCGCACGACGTCAGCCGCTTCTCGTCGTGGTCGCCCTTGGCCAGGTACGTGATCACCATCGGCGCCTCGGACTGGCCGTAGTACTGCGCGAAGATCGGGCCGAACCGGTCGATCGCCTCGCGCAGCCGCACCGGGTTCATCGCCGAGGCGCCGTAGTAGACCGTCTCCAGCGACGACAGATCGCGGGTCCGCGAATCCGGGTGATCCATCAGCGCGTAGATCATCGACGGCACCAGCATCGTCGCGGTGATCTTCTGCTCTTCGATCACCCGCAGCACCTCGGCCGGGTCGAACTTGGTGAGCACCACCAACTCGCCGCCCTTGATGATCGTCGGCACGAAGAACGCCGCGCCGGCGTGCGAGAGCGGCGTGCACATCAGGAACTTCGGCCGTTGCGGCCACTCCCACTCGGCGAGCTGGATGGTCGTCATCGTGGTGATCGACTGCACGGTGCCGATCACGCCCTTCGGCTTGCCGGTGGTGCCGCCGGTGTAGGCCATTCCGCCGACGTGATCGGGCGGCAGGTCGGCGGCCACCAGGGGCTGCGGCGAATACTTCGCGGCCTCGGCCGTCAGGTCGACGCCGACGCCCTCCAGCTCCGGCGGCACCGGCCCGATGGTCAGCACCTGCTTGAGCGCGGGCACCTTCTGCAGCAGTCCCTGCGCCCGTTCGACGAACATCGGGTTGGGGTCGATGATCAGCGACGTGACCCCGGCGTCGTTGAGCACGTACGCGTGGTCGTCGAGAGAACCGAGAGGGTGTAGTGCGGTGCGGCGGTAGCCCTGGGTCTGGCCGGCGCCGATGATCATCAACACCTCGGGCCGGTTCAGCGACAGCAGGCCGGTCGCCGTGCCGGACCCCGCGCCGAGCGCCTCGAACGCCTGAACGTACTGGCTGATGCGGTCGGCGAGCTCGCCGCCGGTCAACGTGGTGTCGCCGAGGAACAGCACCGGCTTGTCCTTGTTGCGCTTCAGCGCTCCCACCGTGAGGTGGCCGGAGTGGATGGGATGGCGCAGCAGGGCATCACTCATGGCCACCAGACTAGAACGTGTTCCAGTTCCAGTCACCAAGTCCCCGGAATCTCGATCGGCTGTCCCTTGACCGGTGCTCACCCGAGGTCCACTGTTTCGGGTAGGCCGAACGAGTCCGGGGAGGGCTTCCGATGAGCGTCGACGACGAGCCCGTCACCACGCTGGACGACCTGAAGGGCGATCTGGCGCGCCGACACAAGTTCGCGCCCAGCGGCGGCGCCTCGGTGGACCCCGCGATCGTCGAGGCCGACATGGCAGCCCTGGACCGCGACGGCTACCTCGTCTTCGACAACCTGCTCGACGCCGACGAGTGCCGGCAGATCAAGGAGACGGTCGCGCCGTGGCTGGTGCATCCCGGGCGCAATGCCTTCGAGGGCAGGCACACCCAGCGCGTCTACAGCCTGCTGAGCCGGACGCGGATCTGCGACCGGCTGGTCGATCATCCGCGGGTGCTGGCGGTGCTCGACCGGCTGCTGATGGACAACTATCTGCTGTCCGCGTTGCAGGCCATCAACATCCAACCCGGCGAGTCCGCGCAACTGACCCATCATGACGACGGCTTCTACCCGATCCCGCGGCCACGCGATCCGCTGGCCGCCGCGACGATCTGGGCGATCGACGACTTCACCGCCGACAACGGCGCCACCGTGCTCTACCCGGGCAGCCACCGCTGGGGCAGGCGTCGGCCGGGACCCGCCGATGCCGCGATGCCGGTCGTCATGCCCGCCGGGTCCTGCGTGTTCTTCGTCGGCACGCTGTGGCACGGCGGCGGCGCGAACACCAGCGGCAGCGCCCGGCTCGCCGTCACCGCGCAGTACTGCCAGCCGTGGCTGCGCCCGATGGAGGCGTTCACGCTGTCGATATCCCGCGACACCGCGCGCGAGGTCTCCGACGACATCCGGCGCATGATCGGCTACAGCATCCATCCGCCGTTCGTCGGGGCCGTCGACGGTCTGCACCCGTTGCGGCTGCTGGACCGGTGAGCACGAAACAGCGGCTGCGCGAAGCGATCCTGGAGTTGTCGCGCGAACGCGGCCCGGACAAGACAATCTGCCCGTCCGACGCCGCCCGCGCGGTCGGCGGTGCGGACTGGCGTGACCTGATGGACGACGCCCGCGCCACCGCGCGCGACCTCGCGCGTCGCGGCGACGTCGAGATCTCCCAGAAAGGCGAGGTGCTCGACCCCGACGCGACTTGGCGCGGACCCATCCGGATCCGCGCCAAGTAGCGGCGGCTCAGGCCAGCTTGTCGGCCTCGGCGCGGGCCTGCGCCGCGATCTTCTCGGCGAGCTCGGCCTTCCACTGGATCTCCTTCTTGATCCACGGATTGTCCATCGGGAAATCGCTGGTCTCCGAGACCCGTCGCACCTCGACCTTGACGCCCTTGCCCAGCGGGATCTTGCGCGCCCACTGCTTGGCCTCCTCCTTGGAGGACACCTCGATCATCCAGAACCCGTTGAACAGCTCCTTGGCCTCGGTGTACGGGCCGTCGGTGATGACGGGCGGGTCGGAGTCGAAGTCGACGACGAAACCCTCCTCGGGCCCGGTCAAGCCCTCACCGGCCAGCAGCACACCGGCCTTGACGAGTTCCTCGTTGAACCGGCCCATCTGCTCGATGACCTCGTTGAAGTCGATGTCGGCCTCGGCGAACTCGGCCGCAGCCTCGGGGGCCACCCGCATGATCAGCATGTAACGCGCCATCGGTCTGTCTCCTTTTTTCACGGTGTCGGGGCTCGATCTTTCGCGCCCTCACCACTACGTCGAACGGGATCCCACAGAATTCGACACGGGCCGCAGACTTTTTTCATCGGAGAACCCAAGACCGACCGGCGGCGGCTGCCAAGATGGCCGGGTGCCTGCCGCTGACCTGGTCCTGCGCGGAACCATCCTGACCGTCGACGAGAAGCTGCCGACCGCCGAGGCGCTCGCGGTGTCCGGCGGCCGCATCGTCGCGGTCGGCGCCCGCAGCGACGTCGACACCTGGATCGGCCCGGACACCGAGGTCCACGACATCGACGGCTGCGTGCTGCCCGGACTCGTCGAGGCGCACGGCCATCCGCTGATGGAGGCGATCGTGCTGTCCGACCGGATGGTCGACATCCGGCCGGTCACGCTGCCCGACGCCGACCTCGTCGTCGCCGCCATCACCGCCGAAGTCGGTATCCGCGGCGCCGAGGGTGCCTACCTCAACGGCTGGGATCCGCTGCTGCAGAACGGTTTACCCGAACCGACCCTGGACTGGCTCGACCGGATCGCGCCCGACAGCCCGCTGGTGATCGTGCACAACTCCGGCCACAAGGCGTTCTTCAACAGCGCCGCCGCGCGCCGCTTCAACCTCACCCGCGACACCCCCGATCCCAAGGGCGCGCGCTACGGCCGCGACGCCGACGGCGACCTCGACGGCACCGCCGAGGAGACCGCCGCGGTGTTCAGCCTGCTGGCCGGTGTCATCAACCCCGCCGACTATCCGGCGATGCTGCACGCCGAACTGCGCCGACTCAACCAGGTCGGGTTGACGACGTGCTCGGAGATGGCGTTCGATCCGGTCTTCCGCCCGGTGGTCGACCAACTGCGCGGCGACCTGACCGTGCGGCTGCGGGTCTACGAGATCTCCAACGCGCAGATGCACACCGACGCGACCCCGGACAACGGTGACGACCTGTTCCGTCAGGTCGGCATCAAGATCTGGGTCGACGGCTCACCGTGGATCGGCAACATCGACCTGTCGTTCCCGTACCTGGACACCGACGCCACCCGCACCATCGGCGTCGCACCCGGCTCGTGCGGCCACGCCAACTACACCCGCGAACAGCTCACCGAGATCGTGCACGCCTACTTCCCGAACGGCTGGCCGATGGCCTGCCACGTGCAGGGCGACGCCGGGGTGGACACCATCCTCGACGTCTACGAGGACGCGTTGCGGCGCTGGCCGCGCGAGGATCACCGGCTGCGGCTCGAACACGTCGGCGCCATCCGCGACGACCAACTGCGGCGCGCCCACGATCTCGGGGTCACCTGCAGCCTGTTCGTCGACCAGATCCACTACTGGGGCGACATCATCGTCGACGGCTTGTTCGGCGCCGAACACGGAAACCGTTGGATGCCTTGTGGATCCGCGGTCGCCACCGGTATGCGGATCTCGCTGCACAACGATCCGCCGGTCACTCCGGAGGAGCCGCTGCGCAACATCGCCGTCGCCGCCACCCGCACCGCGCCCAGCGGCCGGGTGATCGGGCCGGAGCAGCGGATCTCGGTCGAGCAGGCGATCCGGGCGCAGACCCTCGATGCCGCCTACCAGTTGTTCGCCGACGACGTGATCGGTTCGCTGGAGGTGGGCAAGTACGCCGACATGGTGGTGCTGTCGGCCGACCCGCGGACCGTGCCGCCGGAGGACATCGCCGATCTCGACGTGCGGTCCACGTTCCTGGCCGGGCGAAAGGTGTACTCGCAAGGCTACTGACAGGCAGCACGCCGCTCGCTAGGCTCGCCCCATGTCGAACCCGCCTGAGCCGCAGTTCCTCGATGAACGGCTCGCGTACTGGGCCGAAACCAAGCCCGACAGCGAAGCGATGACCTACTTCGAGCGCACCTGGACGTGGGCCGAGTGGAACGACCGGGTGCGCCGGCTGGCGGGTGCCCTGCAGCAGCGCGGTATCAAGCGCGGCGACGTGGTGTCCTTTCTGGACATGAACCACCCGGCATGCGTCGAGCTGACGCTCGCGGCGGCGTCGCTGGGTGCGGCGAACGCGATCTTCAACTTCCGGTTGGCCGCCGACGAACTCGACTACGTCATCAACGATTCCGGCGCCAAGCTGATGATTGTCGGACGTGATTTCGCGCCGACGATCGACAAGATCCGCGACCGGCTGACCGCCGTCGAGGAGATCATCCTGCTCACTCCCGAGGGTGGTGACGGCGACGAGTACGAGGCGCTGCTGGCCGCGTCGGAACCGGTGGGACGCGACGACGACGTCACGCCCGACGACGTCGCGATCATCATGTACTCCTCGGGCACGACGGGACGTCCCAAGGGCGTGCAGATCACCCAGGCCAACCTCATCGCGCACACCATCAACGCCCACCACGCGTGGACGTTCGACGAGGGCGACAAGAACATGGTGTCCATGCCGCTGTTCCACGTCGGCGGATCGTCCTATGTGCAGTTCGGCATCTACGACGGGATGCCGTCGGTGATGACCCGCGAGGTCGACGGGGCGTCGCTGGCCGGCGCGATCCTCAAGGGGGCCAACCGCACCTTCCTGGTGCCCGCCGTGCTGGCCAAGGTGCTCGAGGCCGGCGAGGACGCGGTCAAGCTGTTCGGTGCGCTCAAGACGTTCGTGTACGGGGCGTCGCCGATGCCGCTGCCCCTGCTGCGCGCCGCGCTGAAGGCTTGGCCCAACACCGATTTCATCCAGGTCTACGGTCTGACCGAGGTGTGCGGGGTGATCAGCCAGCTGCTGGCTGAGGACCACCGCTCGGGCACCGAGGAACGATTGGTCAGCGCGGGGCGGGTCATCCCGAACGCCGAGGTGCGGGTGGTCGATCCCGACACGCTCGAGGACGTGCCGACCGGCCAGCAGGGTGAATTGTGGTTCCGCACACCGCAGTTGATGAAGGGCTACCACAACAGGCCGGAGGCGACCGCGGAGGCGATCACCGCCGACGGCTGGTTTCGCACCGGTGACATCGGCCGCATCGACTCCGAGGGTTACATCTTCGTCGAGGACCGGCTCAAGGACATGATCATCTCGGGCGGGGAGAACATCTACTCGATCGAGGTCGAGCGGGTCGTCGCCGAGCATCCGGCCGTGGTCGACGTCGCGGTGATCGGGGTGCCCGACGACAAGTGGGGCGAGGTCGTCAAGGCCGTGGTCTCCGTGGAGGGCGAGGCCACCGAGGACGAGATCATCACGTGGTGCCGCGAGCGGCTGGCGTCCTACAAGTGCCCCAAGAGCGTCGACATCACCGACGAGCTGCCCCGCAACCCGACCGGCAAGATCCTGAAAAAGGACCTGCGCAAACCGTATTGGGACGGCCGCGACCGCGCGACGGTGTAGCTAGGCGCTCACCGCGACGGCGATCTCGTTGCGGCGCCGGAACGGCAGCGTCCACGGCGGGTCATAGAACCAGGCCTGGGGCGCACCCGTGGGCTCGATGTCGTTGGCGCGCAGCACCTCGAGCAGTTCGGCGGTATGTGACTCGACGGTGCGCGGGCTGCGGTCGCCGCTGAAGCGCAGCACCGCCACCGTCTCGCCGGGGACCGGGACCAGCCGCACGGCGTCGTCGTCGGGGGCGGGCAGCGTGTCCATGGTCCACTTCGACGGCATGTAGAACCGGATGGTGGAGCGGTGCCCGTCGCGGCTCTGGGTGACCGGCGCCGTCATCGCGATCGTGTCGCTCTGGGTGACCGGCGCGGTCATCGCGATCGACTCGTTGCGGTGGTTGGCGCCGAAGATGTAGCCGGCCAGGCGGCGGAACCCGATGTTGCGGGCGCGTTCCTCGTCGGCCTCGACCGTGGTCTCGGCCGCGATCCGCGGGCCGTATCGGCGGATCTGCACGCGGCCGGTCAGCTCCGTCGACAGGTAGTGCGGTTCCTCGGTGCCGACGCGGATGCCGACGAGCGACAGCACGCCCTCGACGGTCTGGCGGGGGATCTCGAAGAGCTTCATCGGCGGTTCAGTAACCAGATGTGCGAGGACAGCACGGTCGCGAACGCACACCACAGCGGATACAGCGCCAGCGGTGCTGCGGCCTTACCGCGCGCCGCGGTGGCGCGGCGGGTCAGATCGGCGCTGCTGGCGGCCAGCACGCCGGCGGCCACCGCGGCGGTGCCCAGTCGGCGCTGGTTGAAGAACAGCCACGACCAGCTGGCGTTGAGCACCAGGTTCGCGCCGAGGGCGGCGATGTAGCGCCGCCGCTCCTCGGTGCGTCCCTGGCGTTCCAGCTCGTCGAGCGTCGATGCCGACACCGTCGCGATGTCGGCGTAGAGCGCGTTCCACACAATCGGAAACACTTGCCGCGGAGGTTGATACGGCGGTTTGCGCAACCGCTTGAACCACCCGGACTGTGCGGGCCTGCTGGCCAGCCCGCCGACGACCCCGGTGGCCAGCACGGCCGCCGCCGATGGGATCAGCGTCTTCGATTGCACGGAAAATCTCTCCTTCGTCGGGTCAGTCAGCGTTGCTGTCGTTGTCCGGCTTGTCGGTGCTCGCGGCGGCGGGCTTGTCGTCGTCCGCGTTCGTGGCGTTGTTGTTCGCCTTGGCGCGCGCGGTCGATGCGCCGGCCGTCGAGGTGGAGGTACCCGCTGTCGCGGCGTTCGTACCCGAGGTCGACTTGCGCGAGGTGCTGACCGCGTTCTCGGTCACGTCCGGTTCGTCGGTCACGTCTGGCTCGTCGGCCGGCGTCGTCGCCCGGGGCGGCGCGTAGCGCAACCCGATGTTGGCGATCCCGATCGTGTAGTCGCCGGTGTTGAAGAACCCGACGTTGCCGGTGCCGGTGTTGAAGAAGCCCGCGTTGAGCGTCCCGACGTTGCCGACGCCGAGGTTCAGCGAGCCGCGGTTGCCGACGCCGAAGTTGCGGATCCCGTCGTTGTTCAGCCCGACGTTGAAGTCGCCGCGGTTGCCGAAGCCGATGTTGAAGTCGCCGTCGTTGACCGAGCCGATGTTGAAGTCACCGACGTTGTCGGTGCCGATGTTGAAGTCGCCCTCGTTGCTGTTGCCGATGTTGGCCACACCGGTGTTGTTGATGCCGGCGTTGAATCCGCCGATGTTGCCCGCTCCCAGATTCGGCGGTGTGCCGGTGAGGAAGCTGAGCTGGATGCCCGGCCGATCCGCGGCGGCCGGTGCGAGCGCGGTGACCGTGCCGGTGTCGGCGGCGGCCGCGGTAGCCAGCCCCGGTCCCGGTGATGGCGCAGGCGCCGGCGCGGGCACGACGGGCGAGACCGCCGCGGCCAGCACCGCGGGCGCACCCGACGCGGGCGGCGTGGCGGGCGGGGCGGCGGGTCCGGCCGAGACGAACCCGGCGGCAACCACCGACACACCCGCGATCACATACGAACGAACGGACACCTGCATTTCACACCTCGCCGTGAGAAGGGATTGTTAAGTAACTGAAAGGTGCCCCGTCTCGGATCTGCCAAACCCTGGGTTTTCTTACTTATTTGTGACGCGGGGGAGGATGGTCCCCATGCCGGACCTCGACGAGATCATCGACCGTCTGCACGTCGTCGCGCTGCCGATGCGAGTCCGGTTCCGGGGCATCACCGTTCGCGAGGTCGCCTTGATCGACGGGCCGGCCGGCTGGGGAGAGTTCGGTGCCTTCGCCGAGTACGAGCCGCCCGAGGCCGCCCACTGGCTGGCATCCGCGTTGGAGGCGGCCTACCAGCCGCCACCCGCCACCGTGCGCGATCGGATCCCGATCAATGCGACAGTGCCCGCCGTGACCGCCGACCGGGTGCCCGAGGTGCTGGCCCGGTTCCCCGGCGCGCGCACCGCCAAGGTCAAGGTCGCCGAGCCCGGGCAGTCGTTGGTCGACGACGTGGCCCGCGTCGATGCGGTCCGCGCCGTCGTGCCGACCGTGCGCGTCGACGCCAACGGCGGCTGGAGCGTCGACGAAGCAGCAACCGCCGCAACGGCTTTGACCGCCGACGGCCCGCTCGAGTACCTGGAACAGCCCTGCGCGACGGTCGCCGAACTGGCCGAGTTGCGGCGCCGGGTGGACGTCCCGATCGCCGCCGACGAGAGCATCCGCAAGGCCGACGACCCGCTGCGGGTGGTCCGCGAGAACGCCGCCGACGTCGCGGTCCTCAAGGTCGCCCCGCTCGGCGGCGTCGACGCGATGCTGCGCATCGCCGCGCAGATCGACATCCCGATCGTGGTCTCCAGCGCGCTCGACTCCGCGGTCGGCATCGGCCGGGGACTGCTCGCCGCCGCGGCGCTTCCGCGGCTGCAGCACGCGTGCGGACTGGGCACCGGCGGCCTGTTCGTCGACGACGTCGCAGCGCCGCGCCGGCCCGATGATGGGTATCTACCGGTCGCGTCCGTCGTCCCCGAGCCGGCGCGGCTCGAGGCACTGGCCGCGACGCCGCAGCGGCGGCAGTGGTGGATCGACCGGGTCGCCGCCTGCCTGCCGCTGATCCATTGACACGTTGACACAGATCGATAGTCTGTGTGTCAACGAGCGGAGGCGACATGACCGAGACAGCCGAAGCACCACCTGTTCAGCGGACAACCGGGATCGTGCGGCCGAAGGTCATGGCCGAGTTCCGCAAACACAGCGGCAGCACGTTCGGCGGATTCTTCGGCGCGGCGGCCTTCGACGAGGTGGCGCTGGTCCCGGTCGCCGCGGCGGTCGACAAGACCGGCCGATTCGAGGCCAACTTCGCTGATCGAGGGGTGCGAAGCGGGTTCTCGGCGTTCCTGGCGATCTGGGGTGACCCGCACGACCGCGCGGCCGAGGGGGAGCGGCTCAAACGGCTGCACCGCGAGGTCCGCGGCCGCGGCGCCGGGGCCTTCGCCGACGTGCGCTACAGCGCGCTCGACCCGCACCTGTGGAACTGGATCGCGGTCAGCGGGTTGTTCGTGGTGTTGAACTCGTTCACCCCGTGCACCGGGATCACCATGACGCCGGCCGAGAAGGACGCCGCGTACCTGCAACTGCTCGAGGCCTTCCGGTCGCTGGAACTGCCCGGCAAGAACGCCAAACTGCCCGCTAGCTATGCCGAGGCCGTGCGGTACTACGACGACATGGTTGCCACCGGTCTGCAGGGCAACCCGTTCCTGCGCCGGGTCACTGACAGGCTGACCAAGCTGCCACTGCCGACGCTGATGCTCCCGCCCGCGGTGCGCCTGGCGCTGACGCCGCCGTGGCTGCTGGTGCGGCCCGTCGCCGGCCGGGTGGTGAAAATCTGCTCGTTCGGCATCCTGCATCCCGGGGTCCGCGAGCTCACCGGCTTCGGCTGGGACGCCCGCCACGAACGCGAGTTCGAGCTCTACACCCGCGCGCTGCAGGTGGCGTGGCGGGTGCTGCCCGACAAGCTGAAGCTGATTCCGTTGGCGCGCAACCGGATCGAGTACGAGAAACTGGTCCGCTTTCACCGCTCGGTCGCACTCGACTCGTTCGCCCCGCCCGCCGGCTGCCCGGCGCGCTGACCCGCTCTAGGCTCGATCAGATGCGACGGCTCCGCAACACCGACAGCCGCACCGAACAGGAGGCGGCCATCCTCAAGGCCGCCGCCGAGGAAGTGTCGCTGGTCGGCGTCGGCCGCGCCAGCATGGACGTCATCGCGCGGCAGGCCGGCGTCAGCCGCAGCACGCTGTACCGCCGATTTCCCAGCCGCGACGCGCTGATCACCGAACTCGGCAGGCAGACCTTCGATTTCGCGATGGCCCGGCTGCAGACGGTGGGCATCGAGTCGGGGGCGAAAGAGGCCGCGGTCGCCGCGTTCTGCGAGGGTCTGCGGCTGCTGACCGGCGAGCCGATCATGCGCCGGTTCCTGCGGCTCGACGGCGACCTGTCGGCGATGGCGGGCATGTACGACGAAGCCGAGGAGTTCTTGCAGAGCGCGTCGGCGGGGATGGCCAAGGCGCTGCGCGCGGCCGGGGCGACCATGTCCGACGAAGACCTGCTGGCGGTGTGCGAACTGCACATCCGGCTGGCCACCTCGCTGGCCCAGGTACGCACCCCGGTGCTCGACGTCCGCGACGACGCCGCCGTGCGGGCGTACGCGGTCAAACACCTGGCGCCCCTCGTGTGGTGAGCGTGTCCTGATCTGTGGGGTGCATGGCATAGACGCCACGCCCACGGTGGCCAACACTGGATCCATGCGATCGGTGGTGATCCTCGGTTACCCGGGCGTGCAGGCGCTCGACCTGGTCGGCCCGTTCGAGGTGTTCACCGCGGCCGCGATGCTGCTGCAGGACGCGGGCAAAGAGGGCTACCAGGTCCGCATCGTCTCCTCCGGGGGCGAACCCGTCACCACCGGCACCGGCCTGGCGCTGCTGGCCGAACCGCTGCCCGATCCGCGCGGTGTGATCGACACGGTGGTGCTGCCGGGCGGATTCGGATTGGACGACGCCCGCCGCGACGCCGACGTGGTCGCGTGGGTCCGGGCCGTCGCCCAGCACGCGCGGCGCGTCGTGAGCGTGTGCACCGGAGCGTTCCTGGCCGCCGAGGCCGGTCTGCTCGACGGCTGTCGGGCGACGACGCACTGGGCGTTCGCCGACCGGCTGGCCGGCGAATTCCCTTCCGTGACAGTCGATCCGGATCCGATCTTCGTGCGCAGCAACGAGCGCACCTGGACCGCGGCGGGCGTGACCGCGGGCATCGACCTGGCACTGTCGTTGGTCGAGGACGACCACGGCACCGACACCGCCCAGACCGTCGCGCGCTGGCTGGTGATGTATCTGCGCAGGCCCGGCGGGCAGACCCAGTTCGCCGCGCCGGTGTGGATGCCCCGCGCGAAACGCGCCCCGATCCGCGAGGTGCAGGAGGCCATCGAGGCCGAACCCGCCGCCGCGCACAGCATCGCCGACCTGGCCCGCCGCGCGGCGATGAGCCCGCGGCACTTCACCAGGGTGTTCACCGACGAGGTCGGCGAGGCGCCGGGGACCTACGTCGAACGGATCCGCACCGAGGCCGCTCGTCGCCAACTCGAGGAGACCGACGACACGGTCACCGCGATCGCCGCCCGCTGCGGCTTCGGTAGCGCGGAAACGTTGCGCCGCAACTTCGTTCGACGGCTCGGCATCTCGCCGGACCAGTACCGCAAAACGTTCGCGTGACAAGGAGAAGACGATGCAGATCGCGATCATGGTGTACCCCGGCTTCACCGCGCTCGACTTCATCGGGCCCTACGAGGTGCTGCGCAACCTGCCCGGCGCCGAGGTGCGGTTCGTCTGGCACGAACCGGGACCGATCACCGCGGACTCCGGTGTGCTGCTGATCGGCGCGACGCATTCGTTCGACGAGACCCCGTCGCCCGACATCGTGCTGATCCCTGGCGGGCTGACGAGCTTCGAGCACGCCCGCGACGAGAAGGTGCTCGACTGGGTGCGACGCGCCCACGCGACGTCGACGTGGACGACGTCGGTGTGCTCGGGTTCGGTGATCCTCGCGGCGGCAGGCGTGCTGAAGGGCCGCCGCGCGACGTCGCACTGGATGGCGCTGCCGATGCTTAAGCCGTTCGGCGTCCAGACCGTCGGCGACCAGCGCATCGTGCACGACGACAAGGTGCTGACCGCGGCGGGGGTGTCGGCGGGCATCGACCTCGGCATGTGGCTGTTCGGGCAGATCGCCGGCGACGCGAAGGCCAGGGCCGTGCAGCTGGTCATCGAGTACGACCCGCAGCCGCCGTACGACTCCGGGCACCTGTCGAAGGCGTCGGCCGCGACCAAGGCGACCGCGTCGGCGCTGCTCAGCCGCGACACCGCCAGGAACGGGCAGCTGACGGCGCCGGTGGCGCTGCTGTGGGACGCCGCGATCGGTCGGGTCCGTAAGAAGGCGGCCTCCGCCCGGTAGCCGTCGCTGCACTACCGTCGCCTCTGTGGGCATCCCCGAGGTACGACCCGACCCGCCGTCGCCGCTGATCCGCTACGGCGCCCGGTTCTTCAGCATCGCGCCGGGTCGCTGGTTCCTGCGCCGCGTCGGCTGGCGGCTCGACCGCGCGCTGATCACCGCGACGGACGGGCATCTGTCGATGTCGGCGACCCGTCCCGAGGTGCTGCTGACCCACATCGGCGCCAAGTCCGGCAAGCAGTACAGCACCCCGCTGACCTACTTCACCGACGCCGGACGGGTGATCGTGATCGCCTCGAATTACGGCGACACGCGGCATCCGGGCTGGTTCCACAACGTCAAGGCCCATTCCCGCGTCACGTTGGCGGCCCGCGGCTACCGCGGCGCCTTCATCGGCGAGGAGATCACCGGAGCCGAACGCGACCGGCTGTTCGAGTTGGCCAAGCAGTTCATGCCGAACTACGCCGACTACGAGAAGCGCAGCGGCGGCCGTCGCATCCCGGTCATCGCCTTCACCGAAGCCGGCACCGAGTGAATCTGTAAACCCGCGATGCCCGTCACACCCGGGATGTGAGTACCGTCGGCGGGGTGAATTTGGCCTACGACGACCGCGGTCGCGGTCCATCAGTCCTGTTCATCGCCGGTCGCGGGGGAGCGGGCCGGACCTGGCACCTGCACCAGGTGCCCGAGTTCCAGCGCGCCGGGTACCGCTGCATCACATTCGACAACCGCGGGGTCGGCGCGACCGAGAAGGCCACCGGCTTCACCGCCGAGACGATGGTGGCCGACACGGCCGCCCTGATCGAGAAGCTCGACGCCGCGCCGGTGTACCTCGTCGGGGTGTCGATGGGCTCGTTCATCGCCCAGGAGCTCATGGTGTCGCGGCCCGAACTCGTCGAACGCGCGGTGCTGATGGCGACGCGCGGCCGCGCCGACCGCACCCGCGAGTTCTTCCGCAACGCCGAGTGGGAGCTCGCCGAATCCGGGGTCAAGCTGCCGCCGAACTACGACGCGAAAATCCGTCTGCTCGAGAGCTTTTCACCCAAGACGCTGAACGACGACGCCAAGGTGCGGGACTGGATCGACATGTTCACCATGTGGCCGTCCAAGCCGACGCCGGGGATGCGCACGCAGATCGGCATCGGCCCGCAGGGCAACCGGCTGCCCGCTTACCGAAGTATTACGGCGCCGACGTTGGTGATCGGGTTCTCCGACGACGTCGTGCTGCCGCCGCACCTGGGCCGCGAGGTCGCCGACGCCATCCCGCGCGGCCGCTACCTGGAGATTCCCGACACCGGTCACCTCGGCTTCATCGAGCGGCCCGACCTGGTGAACAAAGCGGTGCTCGATTTCTTCGCCGATAGGCTGTAGTGGTGAACCCCTCGACCGCGCAGGCCCGCGTGGTCGTCGACGAACTGATTCGCGGCGGCGTGCGTGACGTCGTGCTGTGCCCGGGATCGCGCAACGCGCCGCTGGCGTTCGCCCTGCACGACGCCGACCGGGCCGGGCGGCTGCGGCTCCACGTCCGTATCGACGAACGCACCGCGGGCTATCTGGCCATCGGACTGGCGGTCGCCGAACGCGCACCGGTGTGCATCGCGATGACGTCGGGCACCGCGGTGGCCAACCTCGGGCCCGCGGTCGTCGAGGCCAACTACGCCCGTGTGCCGCTGGTGGTGCTCAGCGCCAACCGGCCCTACGAGCTGCTGGGTACCGGCGCCAACCAGACCTTCGAGCAGCTGGGGTACTTCGGCACCCAGGTGCGCGCATCGATCAGCCTCGGGCTGGCGCAGGAAACGCCCGAGCACCTCGACGCGCTCAACGCGCAGTGGCGTTCGGCGGTGTGCCGGGTTCTGGTGGCGGCCACCGGATCTCGCTCCGCCAACGCGGGCCCGGTGCAGTTCGATATCCCGCTGCGCGAGCCGCTGGTTCCCGGCGCCAGCGAGGACACCGCCGGCTACGCGCCGGACGGACGCCCCGGCGGCCAGCCCTGGACGATCACGCCGCCGGTGACCTTCGACCAGGCGCTCGACATCGACCTGACCCCCGACACCGTGGTCATCGCTGGCCACGGCGCCGGCGAGCATCCGAACCTGGCGGCGCTGCCCACCGTCGCCGAGCCGACCGCGCCGCCCGCGGCCAACCCGCTGCACCCGTTCGCGCTGCCGCTGTTGCGCCCGAAGCAGGTCATCATGCTGGGCCGGCCCACGCTGCATCGCCCGGTGTCGGCGCTGCTGGCCGACCCGTCGGTGCCGGTGTATGCGCTGACGACGGGTCCGCGCTGGCCCGATGTGTCCGGCAACTCGCAGGCCACCGGCACCAGGGCGGTGACTTCCGGAGCGCCGGACCCGGCGTGGCTGCAGCGCTGCGCGGAGGTGCACCGACATGCGGTCGACGCGGTCCGCGGTCAGCTCGCCGCGCATCCGCTCAAGACGGGCCTGCACGTGGCCGCGGCGGTCGCCGACGCGGTGCGGCCGGGCGATCAACTGGTGCTCGGCGCGTCCAATCCGGTGCGTGACGCGGCGCTGGTCGGCCTGGGCACCCGGGGACTCAAGGTGCGCTCGAACCGCGGCGTGGCCGGCATCGACGGGACGGTGTCGACGGCGATCGGAGCGGCGCTGGCGCACGAACGGGCCGGCGGGGTGGATTGGGAAGGCCCACCGGCGCGCACGATCGCGCTGCTTGGCGACCTTACGTTCGTGCACGATAGCTCCGGGCTGCTGATCGGCCCGACCGAGCCGACGCCGCGCAACCTGACGATCGTGGTGTCCAACGACAACGGCGGCGGCATCTTCGAGCTGCTCGAACAGGGCGACCCGAGGTTCTCCGACGTGTCGTCGCGGATCTTCGGCACCCCGCACGACGTCGACGTCGGCGCGCTGTGCCGCGCCTACCACGTCGAGAGCCGCCAGCTCGAGGTCGATGATCTGGTCGAGGCGCTCGACGAGCCCTATGACGGGATGCGGGTGCTGGAGGTGAAGGCCGACCGGTCGTCGCTGCGGGCGTTGCACGCATCGATCAAGGCGGCCCTGTGAGGGGTCGCTGGGCGAAGCCGGTGAAGTGGGTGCGACGGTTCCTGCCGCGCCTGTCGGCGGATCCGAACGAGACTCGCCGCCAACGCATCTTCCGGCGGATCCGCGTCGGCATCGTGGTCGTGGCATGTCTGGTGACGCTGCAGTCGGTGCTGATGATTCTCGGGGCGTGGCGCAACGACCGCCAGATCGAGCGGCACATGGGGGTGGCCGCCGCCGAGGTGCTGTCGGCCGGTCCCCGGCGCTCGACGATCGAGTTCGTCACCCCCGACCGCGTGACCTACCGGCCGGAGCTGGGCGTGCTCTACCCGTCAGAGCTCGAGACGGGCATGAACATCTACGTCGAGTACGACGTCAACAACCCGGATCTCGTTCGCGTGCAACACCGTAACGCGTCGCTGGCGATCATCCCGGCCGGCTCGACCGCGGTGGTCGGCTGGCTGGTCGCGATCGCCGCGCTGTTCGGCGTGACCGCGATCGAGCGCCGCGTCGTGCGGGGTGAGATCGTCGCGCGTGAGCAGGAAATGGCTACGACTGGACCAGCTTGAGCAGCCAGTCGTCGTCGTAGATGTCGAGCCGCTTGTCGGCCGTCAGGTTGTAAACCGTTGGCGTGCCGGTGTTGAGGTTGTCGATCTCGTAGAGGTACTCGAAGTTGATGGCGTCCATGTCGGCGATGTTCACCGCTGACCCGCCGACGGCGATCCGGCGGACGGCCGACTCGGGCATACCGGCGGAGCGGGCCATGTCGGCCATCTCGTCGTCGCTGGGTCCACGACCGCCGGGATCCTGGTTGGCCCAGAGCTCTTCGACGAACCGCTGGAACTGAGTGCCCGTCGTCTCACCGTCGGCGGCCAGGAACAGCGCGTTGCTCACCCGCGCCGAATGCCCGTCGCGCTCCTCGTCGAGAAAGATCAGCGGACGGTACGTGACGCTCAACTGTCCGACGCCGATGTAGTAGGCGAGTTGGTCGCCGAAGTCGGCCTGCAGATCGGCGCAGTGGGTGCACTGCGGTTCGGTGAAGATCTCGATACTGACCGGTGCGTCGTCGAATCCGGCGACCACGCCGTAGCCGTCCTCGCTGACCGTCACCGGCGGGTGCGCCGGGTCGCGCTGCGCGGCACCGCCGACCTGTCGGGTGCACCCCACCGCGACGAGCAGCACCGTCAGCGCCAACGCCAGCACGGCGACGGATTTGCGCATGTCACCCGCCCTTCTCTGGTCCGCAGAATACCCGTGCGGGTGGCACGAGGTTTTCGTGTGCCATATTCCTGGCCGCAACCTTCACGACAGCCGGCGCTGCCACGCTTCGGGCGTGCGCGTTGCAATCGTCGCAGAATCGTTCCTCCCGAATGTCAACGGCGTCACCAACTCGGTGCTGCGGGTGATCGAGCATCTGCGCCGCACCGGACACGAAGCCCTCGTCATCGCCCCGGACACTCCGCGAGGGGAACCTGCCGCCGACCGCCTGCACGACGGTGTGCGGGTGCACCGGGTGCCGTCGCGGATGTTCCCGAAGGTCACCTCGTTGCCGCTCGGCGTGCCGAGGCCCCGGATGTTGGGCGTGCTGCGCGGATTCGATCCGGACGTGGTGCATCTGGCGTCGCCGGCGCTGCTGGGCTACGGCGGCTTGCACGCCGCGCGGCATCTCGGTGTGCCGACGGTCGCGGTATTTCAAACGGACGTCGCTGGTTTCGCCGAGAGTTACGGGGTCGGGTGCACCGCCCGCGCCGCCTGGGCGTGGACGCGGCACCTGCACAGCCGCGCCGACCGCACGCTGGCACCGTCGACGGCGGCCATCGAAAACCTTGAAGCGCACCGTATTCCGCGAGTGTACAAGTGGGCGCGCGGCGTCGACGTCACCGGCTTCGCCCCGTCGGCGCGAAACGACGACCTGCGCGGGCGGTGGTCCCCGGACGGCAAGCCGGTCGTGGGCTTCGTCGGCCGGCTGGCCCCCGAGAAGCATGTCGAGCGGCTGGCGGCGTTGGCACATCGTGACGACCTGCAGCTCGTTGTCGTCGGCGACGGTGTCGATCGCGCGAAGCTCGAAAGTGTCTTGCCGTCAGCGGTTTTCACCGGAGCTCTGTACGGCGACGACCTCGCCGCCGCGTACGCCAGCATGGACGTGTTCGTCCATCCCGGCGAGCACGAGACGTTCTGCCAGGCGGTGCAGGAGGCGATGGCGTCGGGCCTGCCGGTGATCGCGCCGAACGCCGGCGGGCCGCGCGATCTCGTCGCGCCCTACCGCACCGGACTGCTGCTCGAGGTCGATGCGTTCGAAGCCCGGCTCCCCGAGTCGGTCGACCATCTGATCGCCGAGCGCCAGCGGTACTCCGTCGCCGCCCGCCGCAGCGTGCTCACCCGCACCTGGCCGGCCATCTGCGACGAACTGCTCGGCCATTACGACGAGGTCCTTGCGTCGGGTGTGCGGGCACGCTCGCGCCGCGCCGAAAGTGCGTAGTTTCCGCTCCACTGGCGTCGCGCTTTTTTGTCGGTGGTCGAATGTATGTTCGAAATATGGCAGAGAGCCAGGTGCAGGACGCGATGGCCGCGGTGCGCGCGGCCGTCGACGCGCTGGCCGCCTGCGATCTGGACCTGCTGAATGCGCCCGAGCTGGTGGCTGCTCTCGATGACTTCGAAACGGTGTCGTGTCAGCTGCCCGCGGTGGGGCATCGGTTGTTGGCGCGGCTGCGCGCCGAAACCACGCCGCAGCAGATGGGTGCGCACAACTGGAAAGAGGTGCTGCGTGTGCGGTGGCGGCTGTTCCGCCCGAAGCGCACCGCCGCCTGACCGAAGCCGAACTGCTCGCCCCGCGCCAGTCGGTGACGGGGCCGGCGTTGGCGCCGCAGTTGGCGGCCACCGCGGTGGCCCAGGCGCACGGGTTGATCAACCCTGAGCATGTCGAGATCATCCGCAAATCGGTGGCCAAACTACCCAGCTTCGTCGACACCGCCACCCGCGAGACATTCGAAGTCGACCTCGTCGGCATGGCCGTCAAAGCCGGACCCAAAGAACTCACCGACACCGCTGAACTGATGCTCTACCTCATCGACCAAGACGGCCCTGAGCCCACCGACACCGACCGCGCCCGCAAACGCGCCGTCACCAAGTCCAAACAAGGCGCCGACGGGATGGTCGAACTGCGCGCGCGGCTGACGCCCGAAGCGTGGGCTGGGCTCGAGGTGCTGTTCGCCAAATACGCCGCCCCCGGGATGTGCAATCCCGATGACCCCGAACCGTGCACCTCGGGCACCCCCACCCAAGCCCAGATCGACAACGACCACCGCAGCCTGGCGCAACGCCAACACGACGCCCTGATCGCCCTGACCCGCATCGCCTTGATGAGCGGCGAGCTCGGTCAGCTCAACGGGCTACCGGTGTCGATCATCATCCGCACCACCTTGCAAGAGTTGGAGTCACGCGCCGGGGTCGCCACCACCGGCGGCGGCACCCGCATGCCGCTGCCCGACGTCATCCGCCTGGCCGGCCACGCCAACCACTACCTGGCCGTGTTCGACCGCGCCACCGGCTCCGCGCTGGATCTGTACCGGTCCAAACGGGTGGCTTCTCCAGCCCAGCGGATCATGCTCATCAGCCGCGACGGCGGCTGCACCAAACCCAGCTGCCCCGTCGGCGCCTACGGATCCCAGGTCCACCACGTCAGCACCGACTGGGCCCAAGGCGGCAACACCAACATCGACGAACTCGGCCTGGCCTGCAGACCCCACAACTGCAGCGTCGACGACGACAGCGGCTGGACCACCCACATGACCCACACACACAACGTCGAATGGCACCCCCCACCCGGCCTCGACACCGGCCAAAACCGCATCAACTACTACCACCGCGTGTGCCACGAACGAGGATCGGAGGCTCGATGTAGGTAGCGAGACTGTGTGATTCGGTGTTCTGCAAGAGATGAAGGTTGGCCCTTCGGAGTCGTCGGTCGGGCGGAGACTTCAAACCACCACATGCTGCGTTGGCTGAAGACCGTCGTGGTGAGCGATGTGGAAAAGGCACCCCCAGGAGGTGTCAGGTGGGGACCAGGAAGATGAGTGACCCCGAACCGCTGTTGATGTGTCGTCATAGTTTGGAGTGACATCGAAACCGCGGCCGTGTGGTGGGCGGCGGGAGCAAGGCTTGGCGGGTGTCCCGATTCTGGCCAGGTGGTGTCCGGCATTGAGGCGGCATGAGCCTGGTCTGCGGCTCTTGCAGGAAACGTGGGAAGGCGCGTCACGACACTGCTGAATGAGTTCGGTTGGGATGTAACCGGATTCCCCAGCGAGAGGGAGTAGCCGGGCCATGGCCCGGTGTGAGTACCGTTGCGCGGCGCGCTGGCGGACCGGCTCGTAGTAGTGAGGAAGCCCCTGTAATGGGGGTGGAGCGAAGGGGCCGGGTCATCTGTGGCTGTTTGTCCGGTCAACCCGGGGAATCGTCTCGGGGAGGAGCTGTATGAGCACGCTGAAATCATCAGCGAAACCGTTCGAAGTTTCGAAGTGGGAAATCTGGAGGGCCTACGAGAAGGTCAAGGCGAACAAGGGTGCACCGGGAGTCGATGGTGTGGATCTGCAGGCATTCGAGGCTGATCTAAAGAGCAACCTCTACAAGATCTGGAATCGGATGGCCTCGGGGTCCTACTTTCCCCCACCGGTGAAGGCGGTGGAGATCCCCAAGCCACATGGCGGCGGGACCAGGGTGCTAGGAGTGCCCACGGTCGCGGACAGGATCGCCCAGACGGTGGTGGCCATACGGCTGGAAGAGCAGGTCGAACCGATCCTTCATCCAGACTCCTACGGCTATCGACCGAACCGGTCGGCCCTCGACGCGGTTGGGGCCTGTCGGCAACGCTGTTGGAGCTACGACTGGGTCATCGATCTGGACGTGGCGAAGTTCTTCGACAGTGTGCCCTGGGATCTGGTCATCAAAGCAGTGGCCGCACACACCGACCAATCATGGGTGCTGCTGTATGTGAAGCGGTGGCTTGCCGCACCACTGCAGCAGCCCGATGGCACCCTGCACCAGCGAGATCGTGGCACCCCGCAAGGGTCGGCGGTTTCCCCGGTGTTGGCGAACCTGTTTCTGCACTACGCGTTCGATATGTGGATGCGTCGGGAATTTCCGTCGGTCCCGTTCGAGCGGTATGCCGATGACGCGGTCGTGCACTGCACCAGTGAGCGGCAAGCTCACCAGGTGCAGGCGGCGATCGCAACCAGGCTGGAATCTGTCGGGCTGCGCCTGCATCCGGACAAGACCCGGATCGTGTACTGCCAGGACGCCAACCGGCGCGGCTCTGCTGAGCACACGTCGTTTACGTTTCTGGGTTACATGTTTCGCGCTCGCGGGGCACGCAATCGAAACGGAGTGGTATTCACCTCGTTTCTTCCTGCGGTCAGCCCCGACGCCTTGAAGAAGATGGGGCAGGTGCTGCGCCGATGGAAGTTGCACCGTCGCACCGATCTGTCCTTCGTTGAGTTGGCTCGGATGATCAATCCGGTCGTCCGGGGGTGGATGCGCTACTACGGAGCCTTTTACTCCACAGCGCTAAACCCCTTCCTTGGGCGCATCAACGCCTACCTGCTGCGCTGGATCCGCAAGAAATATCGACGTTACCGCGGCTACCGGAAGGCCAGTAAAGCCTGGGCCCGTGCTGTTGCACACTATCCTCGGCTGTTCGCCCACTGGAGCCAGGTCACGGCCCCGCTGAAGATCAAGATGATGGGAGCCGGGTGACGGGAGACTGTCACGCCCGGTTCTGAGGGAGCCCGGAGGTGCAACCCCTCCGGGCCACCCGACCCCGAACTGCTCCTCCAACCCGACGACACCGAAACCGGCGACACAAAGCCGGTGCGCGACAGCGGAAGTGGCGGCGCTAAGCCAAATGCCGCGGTGGCGATCAACGACACCGAAGCCGACGAACCGGAACCGCGCCCTAAGCCCGCCCACACCATCGAACACGGCGGCGCCACGCCCGACAGCGAACCCAACGACGAGGTCGAACCCACTGACCACCAGAACGAGGCCGGTGACGCGCAATCAGGATTCCGAGCGCAGTTCGACGACATCACAATCGACGACACCCAAACCGACGTCGAACCGATCGAAGACTCCGAGCCAACCGACGACACGGCCGCCATCGACGAACCCACCGACGACAAGGCAGGTGAACCAGGCGGCCCCTCACCGCCGAACAACAACGCGGCCTGACGGCCGAACACTTTTCAGCCCTGCGCCTCGACCGCGACCGGCTGCCATTCCTCCCACGTCTTGAGCCGGCTCTCATAGTCCGCCTTGGCGATCTGCAGCGGCAACTCGCCGAAAAACACTCGCAGCGGCGGATTTTCGGCGTCGACGACCTTGAGTATCGCCCGCGCCGAGGCCTGCGGATCACCCGGCTTGGCCACTCGCTGGCTGCGGGCGCGGTCGGCCGCCTCGTGCACTTCGCGGTAGTCCGGCAGCGGCGTCGAGCGACGCGACGACGGTCCCGCCCAGTCGGTGGCGAACCCGCCCGGCTCGATCAGCGTCACATGCACACCGAACGGCGCGATCTCCTGCGCCAGCGCCTGCGAGAACCCTTCGAGCGCCCACTTCGACGCGTTATAGATGCCGACGTTCTGAAACGCGGAGATGCCGCCGATCGACGACACCTGGATGATGTGCCCGCTGCGCTGCGCCCGCAGATACGGCAGCGCCGCCTGCGTCACCCACAGCGCGCCGAACACGTTCGTCTCGATCTGGGCGCGCGCCTCCTGCTCGGTGAGCTCCTCGATGAACCCGAAGTGTCCGTAGCCCGCGTTGTTGACGACGATGTCGAGCCGCCCGAAATGGTCGTGCGCCTGCTTGACCGCGGCGAAGTCCGCGTCGCGGTCGGTCACGTCCAGCGCGATCGGCAGCAGCGCCGAGCCGTACTTGGCGGCCAGGTCGTCGAGGGTCGACACGTCGCGCGCCGTTGCCGCCACTTTGTCGCCGCGTTCCAGTGCCGCGATCGTCCACTCGCGTCCGAAGCCTCGCGATGTCCCGGTGATGAACCAAAATTTTTCGCTCATGGTTCCTATAGTCGTCCACCGCCGCTCCGCATTCCCGCCCTAAGCAGGTTCACAGCTACGGTAGGCGCATGAGCCGCGCATCGCTGGAGAAGGACCCCCACGAGGTCGCGTCCATGTTCGACGCGGTGGCGCGGCGCTACGACCTGACCAACACCGTGCTCTCGCTCGGCCAGGACCGGTTCTGGCGACGGGCGACCCGCTCGGCGCTGCGGATCGGCCCCGGCGACAAGGTGCTCGACCTGGCGGCGGGCACCGCGGTGTCGACCGTCGAACTGGCGACCTCGGGCGCCTGGTGCGTGGCCGCCGACTTCTCGGTCGGCATGCTCGCCGCAGGCGCGCAGCGCTCCGTGCCCAAGGTCGCCGGCGACGCGACGCGACTGCCGTTCGACGACGGCGTGTTCGACGCGGTCACCATCAGCTTCGGCCTCCGCAATGTCGTCGACCACACCGCGGGGCTGCGCGAGATGGCGCGCGTCACCCGCCCCGGCGGCCGGCTCGTGGTCTGCGAGTTCTCCACCCCGACGAACGGACTGTTCGCCACTGCGTACAAGGAGTACCTGATGAAGGCGCTGCCGCGGATGGCCAGCGCGGTGTCGTCGAACCCGGACGCCTACATCTACCTCGCCGAATCCATCCGCGCCTGGCCCGACCAGGCGCAACTGGCCCGCCAGATCACCGACGCCGGCTGGTCGGCGGTGCGCTGGCGCAACCTCACCGGCGGGATCGTCGCACTGCACGCCGCCACCAAACCGCGTCACTGACCCGACGTCCCGGGTATCCCAGCCGCTGACCGAAATGCGGCGCCGCACACAGCCACGCGTTGTACGGTCGCAGCATGCACGGACGCCTCCTCGATCCCGATTGCACACTGGGCCTCGATCCCCGGTCCGACCCGCGAATGGTCAAGGCGTTCGCGCCTTTCGGGCTCGACGGCCGGCTACCCGCCATCCCACTGAGCGTCGACGCCCCGCTCGAGGAACGCATCGCGTTCGCCACCATGAGCGAGAAGGCGATGGGCGCGATCCTCGCCGCGCTCGGGGGTGACCTTCCCGCCGTCGAGGGCGTCACCACGACCGAGACGACGATTCCCGGCCCCGACGGCAACGACATCCCGCTGTTCGTCAGCACGCCCGACGACGCCGACGGCCCGCTGCCCGCGGTCGTCCACCTGCACGGCGGCGGGATGGCGATCGGCAGCGCCGCCGACATCGGCTACATCCGGATCCGCGAGAGCCTCGCCGCCACCGGACTGGTCGTGATCGGCGTGGAATTCCGCAACTCCGGGGGCAAGCTCGGGCCGCACCCGTTTCCCGCCGGCCTCAACGACTGTGCCGCCGCGGTGCGCTGGGTCGCCGCCAACCGCGACGAGCTCGGGGTGTCGCACCTGATCGTGTCCGGCGAGTCCGGCGGCGGCAACCTCACGCTCACGGTCGCGCACAAGGCCAAACGCGAGGGCTGGCTGTCCGAGATCGCCGGGTTCTACGCACAGTGTCCGTACATCTCGAACCGATGGCTCGACCAGTGCGACGACCTTCCCTCGCTCGAGGAGAACGACGAGTACTTCATCAGCCGTCACCAGCTCGCGCTGCTCGGGTCGATCTACAACCCCGACGGCTCGCACGCCGACAACCCCACCTGCTGGGCGGCCGTCGCCACCGACCAGGACCTCGAAGGGCTTCCGCCGCATGTGATCTCGGTCAACGAACTCGACCCGCTGCGCGACGAGGGGCTGACCTACTATCGCCGCCTGCTGCGCGCCGGTGTCCCCGCGGTCGGGCGGGTGGTCGCGGGCACCTGCCACGGCGGCGACCTTCTGCTGGGCGCACACCTGCCCGAGGTGTACGCGGCGAGCATCCGCGACGTCAGCGGGTTCGCGAAGTCGCTGAGTTAGCCGACAGTCTGCGGGTTGGTGCCGGGCAGGACGACCTCGCCCATGCTCTGCCTCGACGGCGTGTGGGGCGTCCCGCGCAGCGGCTCGCACACCCCGACATACGGCACGTTCTCGCACGGCCCCTTCGGCGCGGCGGCCGCGGTCGCCGTCCCGGAGGCCGCCACCGTGATGACCGCCGCCGCGAGTATCGCTCGTACCGTGTGACCAAGCATCGTCGTTCCTTCCGCTGCTGCAGAGTTGAACGCCTCTGCGCACCAGGCTAATCCCGATGGGCGGCACAAAACAGCTCGTCTAGCAGGGCTTACATTTAGGTCAGCTCGGCAATTGCGTTGTGCGGTCGGCCCATAGCCGCTCGGTCTGCGGGCCGACGTCCGGGTCGTGCGTCTGCTGGAAGTTGCGCCCACCGCGGCCGAACGTCGCGAGAACCGCTGCAGGCGTGACGGATTCGACCATCGGTGACGCGAGCCACCGGCACGGCCGGACATGCACCAGGTCGACGGCGACCGCGGCGGGATCATCGTCACGCAAATACGGCCCGTCGATGCGACCCAGCCAGTACAGTCCGTCGGCGTCGCGGGTCCACACGAACGACCCGTCCGGCGCCGCGGCGAACCGCGAGATGCGCCGCGCCAACCGCTCACCGGTCTCCGCGTCACCGAAACCGACCAGCCCATGTTCCAGCGCGCGGTCGATGGCGCCCTGCGGGTCGATGTCGTCGCGCCGCGACCGCATCGGAGCGCGGTACACCTCGGCCATCCGCGCTATTCTGCCCCCACCATGGAGACGTTCAAGCGCTACCTGATGTTTCAGGGCATGATGTTCGTCTTCGGCATCGTGGGTCCGATCTTTCTGGTCATGTACTTCGTCACCCAGCCGGACCCGACCGTGCGGTGGGCGTACTGGATCGGGTTGTTCATCACCACCGCCGACGTGCTGATCGCGTTGGCGCTCACCGCATCCGGTACGCCGAAGAAGGACGACTAGCGAAACGGCGGGCGCTCATCGATGCGGCGCGACAGCCGGCCCGCGCCGCGCCACACGCGGGCGATCCGATCCTCGTCGTCGTCGGTGACGAAGTTGCCCATCACCCGGACCGCGATGTTCATCAGCACCGCCGACCGCATCGCCACCGGCCCCGTCGCGGGCAGGAACCGCGAGAACGTCAGCAGCAGCGCCAACCGCCGGGCGACGGAGAACCCGCGCGCGTAGTGCGCCGACAGCACCGCGGGCCACGCATCGGTCAGGTCGCCGGTGCCCAGCAGTTCCGCGGCCAGCCGGCCGGTCTCGAGCCCGTAGTCGATGCCTTCGCCGTTGAGCGGGTTGACGCAGGCAGCGGCGTCGCCGATCAGCATCCAGTTCGGACCGGCCACCCCGGAGACCGCGCCGCCCATCGGCAGCAGTGCCGACAGCCCGGCGCGTGGTTCGCCGTCGAAGCCCCACTCCTCGCGGCGCAGCCCGGTGTAGTACGACATCAGCGGCCGCAGCGCGGCGTCGGCCGGCCGTTTGGCGGTGGCCAGCGCCCCGACGCCGATGTTCACCTCGCCGTTGCCCAGCGGGAAGATCCACCCGTAGCCGGGCAGCACCTTGCCCTCGGGGGAGCGCAGCTCCAGGTGCGACGTGATCCACGGCTCGCTCGCGCGCGGGGTGGCGATGTAGCCGCGGACCGCCACCCCGTAGACCGTCTCCTGATGCCACTGCCGGCCCAGCACCCGGCCCAGCGTCGAGCGGGCGCCGTCGGCGACGATCAGTTCGGTGCAGCCGACCTCGACGCCGGAGTCCAGCACCACCGCCGAGACTCGTCCGCTCGAGTCGTGCTGTACGTCAACGGCTTTGACGCCGAGCATCATCTTGGCGCCGTCGTCGGCGGCCACCATGCGGATCCGGTCGTCGAGTTCGGTGCGTGGGACCGCGCTCGACGTCGCCGGGAACGACGGGCCCGGCCACGCGACCTCGACGTCGGCGCCGAACCCGGACATCCGCAATCCGCGGTGCTGCACCCGCCCGGCCAGCCACGGACCCAGGCCCAGCCGCTGCATCTCCAGCACGGCGCGCGGGGTCAGCCCGTCGCCGCAGGCCTTGTCGCGGGGGAACTGCGCGGAGTCGATGACGAGCACGTCGCGCCCGGCGCGGGCGGCCCACGCGGCGGCGGCCGAACCTGCCGGCCCGGCTCCCACGACGACCACGTCGGCTCGCGTCTTCATGGTTCACAGTATGTTGGCAGTGTGAGGACGCCAGCGACCGTGGTGGCCGGAGTCGATTTCGGAGACCCGGGATTCGCGCAGGATGTGCGCGACGGCGTGGCCCGCATCGAAGATTTGATGGCCACTGAGCTGGGCAAAGCCGACGAGCTGATGGCCGAGGCGGTGCAGCACCTGTTCCAGGCCGGCGGCAAGCGGTTCCGCCCGCTGTTCACCGTGCTGTCCGCGCGGCTGGGCCCCGAGCCCGACGCGTGGCAGGTCACGGTCGCGGGCGCGGTCATCGAGCTGGTGCACCTGGCCACGCTGTACCACGACGACGTGATGGACGAGGCGCAGGTCCGCCGCGGCGCCGACAGCGCCAACGCGCGCTGGGGCAACAACATCGCGATCCTCGCAGGCGACTATCTGTTCGCGACCGCGTCGCGGCTTGTCAGCAGGCTGGGCCCGGAGGCGGTGCGCATCATCGCCGACACGTTCGCTCAGCTGGTGACCGGTCAGATGCGCGAGACCCGCGGCGCCGCCGACCACGTCGACTCCGTCGAGCACTACCTCAAGGTCGTCTACGAGAAGACCGCATGCCTGATCGCGGCGTCGGGCCGCTTCGGCGCGACGTTCTCCGGCGCCGACGAGGACCAGATCGAGCGACTCTCGCGGCTGGGCGGCATCGTCGGCACCGCGTTCCAGATCTCCGACGACATCATCGACATCGACTCCGACCCCGAGGAATCCGGCAAGGTGCCGGGCACCGACCTGCGTGAGGGCGTGCACACGCTGCCGGTGCTCTACGCGCTGCGCGACACCGGGCCCGACGCCGACCGGCTGCGCGAGCTGCTAGCCGGGCCGGTCGAAAACGACGACGACGTGGCCGAGGCGCTGCGGCTGTTGCGCGCGTCGACGGGCATGGTCAAGGCCAAGGAGACCGTCGCGCAGTACGCGGCGCTGGCCCGCGAGGAGTTGGCTGGGCTGCCCGACGGGCCGGGCCGCCAGGCGATGGCCACGCTGGTGGACTACACGGTCAACCGACACGGTTGACGCCGGCGGAACTTGCGGAGCCCGGCTAAGCGTTGACCCTGCGAGACTTCTGGTAGGAGGCAGCCCCGATGCGTTGGAATCCGCACGCGAACACCGCCAAGACGTTCCTGTTGCTGGTGTTGTTCTCCGGGCTCATCGTCGCGGTCGGCGCGATGTTCGGCCGCAACATCATGTTCCTGGCGGTGCTGTTCGCGGTCGGCATGAACGTCTACGTCTACTTCAACAGCGACAAGCTCGCGTTGCGGGCGATGCACGCGCAGCCGGTCAACGAGATGCAGGCGCCGGTGATGTACCGCATCGTGCGGGAGCTGGCGACGACCGCGCGCCAGCCGATGCCGCGCCTGTACATCAGCGACACCGCGGCGCCGAACGCGTTCGCGACCGGTCGCAACCCGCGCAACGCGGCGGTGTGCTGCACGACGGGCATCCTGCAGATCCTCAACGAGCGCGAACTGCGCGCCGTGCTCGGCCACGAACTGTCGCACGTCTACAACCGCGACATCCTCATCTCGTGCGTCGCCGGCGCGATGGCGTCGGTGATCACCGCGCTGGCCAACCTCGCGTTCTTCGCGAGCATGTTCGGCGGTAACCGCGAAGGCGGCACGAATCCGTTTGCGATCCTGCTGGTTTCGCTGCTGGGCCCGATCGCGGCCACGGTGATCCGGCTGGCGGTGTCGCGGTCGCGGGAGTATCAGGCCGACCAGTCCGGCGCCGAGCTGACCGGCGATCCGCTGGCGCTGGCCAGCGCGCTGCGCAAGATCAGCATGGGCGTCGAGCAGGCGCCGCTGCCGCCGGATCCCAAGCTGGCCGACCAGGCGCACCTGATGATCGCCAACCCGTTCCGCTCGGGGGAGAAGATCGGCAAGCTGTTCTCGACGCACCCGCCGATCGGCGACCGCATCGCGCGCCTGGAGGCGATGGCCGGTCGCGGCCCCGGCCACTACTGAGTAACGCCCGCCCGACCAGCGTCGATGTCAGCAGTATGCTGCGAGTCGCTTCCGCACCATCTAGGGTGTGGACCGTGCTGAACAGGGTCTTGATCGGTGTCGTCGGGTCCGCGGGGATCCTCGTCGGCGCGCCGGCAATCGCCGGGGCGCAGCCACCACCGCCGCCGCCGGCACCGCCGCCACCGAACGTCAACGCGCTCGCGCCGGTGAAGCTGTCGGAGTACGCGAAGATGGACGGCAACTGGTACGCGTTCAAGACCCCCGAAGGGCTGACGTGCGTCTTGCAGCGCAACGGCGGCTACGGCTGCAGCGGCGCGCTTCCGGCCGCGCCCGAGGGTGCGAACTTCGTCAGCGGCGGGCCGGGTCCCGCGGCGTTCTCGTCGACGGCCGGTGACGTGTTCGCCAGCGTCGGGGACGCCGTCGTGCTGCCCGCGGGGTCGCGGATCAGCTTCCAGACGGTCAGCTGCGGCAGCGAGGGCGGCGTGACGACGTGCTCGGACGCCCGCAACCAGTCGGGTTTCGTGTTGAGTCCGGCCGGCAGCTACATCATCAACGGCGGCCGCGACCCGCTGCTGGATCGCCCCGAGGGCACCAACCCGTACTTCAACTGATCTCTCTACGCCCAGCGCACGGTTGTGTACGTAAACGTCGAGACGTCGCGTCACTAACCGTGCGCTCGGCGTCCCTAGAGGCTAGAACCCGGCGCCGTGCACCTCGTGGCCCGGCTTCTCCACCATCAGCCCGCGGTAGGCCTGCTCCACACTGGAGCCGAGGTTGACGACGCCGTCGACCTCGCGGGCGATCGGCATCGAGATGCCGTACTGGTCGGCGAACTCCATGATGACGCTGGCGGCCTTGACACCCTCCGCGACCTGGTTCATCGACGCAATGATCTCGTCGAGCGGCTTACCGGCGCCCAGCTGCTCGCCCACGTGACGGTTGCGGCTGCGCTGTGAGGTGCAGGTGACGATGAGGTCGCCCATCCCGGCCAGGCCGGCGAAGGTGTCGCGGTGCCCGCCGGTGGCCTCGCCGAGTTTGGACATCTCGCGCACCGCGCGGGCCATCACCATCGCGCGGGTGTTCTCGCCGATGCCCAGCGAGTAGCCCATCCCGACGGCGATCGCGTAGACGTTCTTCAACGCGCCGGCCATCTCGACACCGACCACGTCGTCGGTGGTGTAGGTGCGAAATCGCTTGGTGCGGAACAACTGTGCGAGGTTGGCCGCGAGGTGCTGATCGGGCATCGCGAGGACGGCCGCGGCGGCGTAGCCCTCGGCGACCTCGCGGGCGATGTTCGGCCCGGCCAGGATGCCGGCCGGATGCCCGGGCAGCACCTCGTCGACGATCTGGCTCATCCGGTAGTTGGTGCCCTGCTCGAGACCCTTCACCAGCGACACCACCGGCACCCACGGCCGCAGCTCGCGGGCCAGCTCGGTCAGCACCGCGCGGAAGCCGTGCGACGGCACACCCATGACGATGACGTCGGCGCACGTGGCCGCCTCGGAGAAGTCCGTCGTCGCCTTCAGGGTGTCGGGCAGCGCGACCTCATCGCCGAGGTACTTCGAGTTGCGGTGGTTCTCGTTGATGTCCTTGGCGGTCTCCTCCGAGCGCACCCACTGCAGCGTCGGCCCGCGCCGCGCGCAGATGGACGCCACGGTGGTGCCCCAGGACCCTCCACCGAGGACGACGACTTTGGGTTCGCGTTGCGCAGGTGCCATGGCGATCAGATTAGGTCCGACGGCCGCTGACGGAGGCGGGTTTGAGGGCGCAGTGTCGAGCCGCGGAGCCAGTCGTCGATCTCGTCGGCGATCAACGCTGCACCGCGGCTGTTCTGGTGGATGTGGTCGGTCGTCAGTTCCAGCCGGCGTCGGCGGGAAATCGCGTCGAGGTCGCGCCCGAGACGCTGGCGGGCCAGCGTCGCGAGGTAGCCGACGGCCGTCAGCTCGCGGTACGGCACGGGAGCGACCTGGCGGGATCGCAGCGCAGCGACCTGCCGCTCGTACAGCGGAAGGTAGGTGACACCGGACGCCTTGGCGACGTCGGCGATCGTCCCGCTGTATTCGGCCGCGGCGCGCATCGGGGCGGCGTCCAGGATCTGGCCGAGTGCGGGCAGCGAGAGCAACGCGATCCGGGCGTCGGTCTCGCGGTGCAACCGCTCGACGATCGCTGCGAGGCACTCCGCGAACCAGTCCCTGCTCGGCGGACGCGGAAGCCCTTTCCGCGCAACGGATCTAGAGATGGGATAGCCGGGCACGCTCGCGCGGGCGTCGTTGGTGCCGATCAGCACGGCGATCGCGTCGGCGGGAGTCGCGACGACCGGGTCGAGCCGGTGCAGCAGGTTGTAGGCGAAGTCTCCGTTGACGCCGAAGCGTTCGACCGCGAGCGCCCCGGGGTGCTGCCGTATGAGCGGGGCGACGTAGTCGACGCTCAGCTGCGCGCGGGTGATGCTGTCGCCGATGCAGGACAGGCGGAGGCTCATCGGATGGGTCCTTTCCTCGTAGGCTGGGGCGGGTGAGGGTCGAGTTCGGCGGCCGGCCGGCGGCGCCGCTGCGTCCGTTCGTCACGGGCTACACGGGGTTCGACCTGTGGGGTTTCGAACCTGGTGTGCATGTCGGCACGCCCGCGCACACGTTGACCGCGGTGATGACGTTCGGCGAACCGCTCGAGATCGAGGTGCCGACGGAGATGAACGGTCCGAGCGGCAGTTACCCGTCGATGGCGAGCGGTCTGATGACACGGGCGATTTCGATCCGGCACGGCGGTCGTCAGCGCGGTATCAAGCTGTCCTTGACGCCGCTCGGAGCGCGGGTGGTGTACGGAGTCCCGGCGGGCGCGCTCGTCGACACGGTGGTGCCGTTGCCGGACGTCTTGGGGAACCTGTGGCCGGAACTCGAGACCCGGATCGGCGAGGCCACGACGTGGCCGCGCCGATTCGAGATCCTCGACGACGTCCTCGCGCGCGCCGTCGCCGGCACGGTGCGCACCCGCACGCGGGCGCTCGACGTCCGTCCGGAGGTCGCCGAGACCTGGAACCGGCTCGTCGCCGCGCACGGGCAGGCGCGCGTGAGCGACCTCGCGAACGAACTGGGGTGGAGTCGCCGCCACCTCTCCGCACGCTTCCGCGAGGAGTTCGGGCTGACACCGAAGACCCTGGCGCGGATCCTGCGCTTCGAACACGCCGTCCGGCTGGTGTCGGCCGGGGGCACCCCGGCGTGGGCGGAGTTGTCCACGGCCGCCGGGTACGCCGACCAGGCACATCTGGTGCGGGACTGGCGCAGCTTCACCGGGCGGACGCCGACCTCCTGGTTCACCGGCGACGTGTTGGTCGACGGCCGGTCGCACGGCTAGGCCCTCGGCCGGTGCTCGCTTCCAGGGCCGGGGGTGATTGTCAGCACCCGGGCCCTGCCGTGCATGTCCACGGCGTGCCAGGTGCCGGCGGGGTTCACGACGGCGTCGCCCGGGCCGAGGAGCACTTCGTCGGCGTTGTCGTCGCTCCCGTTGGGGCTGCGCAACACCGACACCTGCCCGGTCAGGCAGACGATCACCTCGTCGGCCCGGTGGCGTTCCCAGTGGTCGCCGCGGCCCTCGTCCTCGATGACCACCATCAGGCGGCCGTCGGTTCCGTCGTCCGCCGTGGCCGTGCTGTAGGCGGCGAGCGCTTCAGGGCGCCAGGCGAAGCCGCGAACAGTCCTGACCTGTGAGCCGGGCCCGAGGTGAAGCGGGGTGACGAGCAGGTTCTGGGGCTTGTCGCACGGTTCGATGCTGATCATGCGCCGATCGTCGCAAGCCGCTCCCGAGCCGGTCTTGAACGAATGGGAACGACTCGAGTGCCCGCTCAGCGGTAGTTGACGAACTGCAGCGCGACGTCGAGGTCGGCGCCTTTGAGCAGCGCGATGACGGCCTGCAGGTCGTCGCGCTTCTTCGACGACACCCGGATCTCGTCGCCCTGGATCTGCGCCTTGACGCCCTTGGGGCCCTCGTCGCGGATGATCTTGGTGATCTTCTTGGCCTGCTCGCTGCTGATGCCCTGCTTGATCTGGCCGCTGACCTTGTAGGTCTTGCCCGACGCCTGCGGGTCGCCGGCGTCGAACGCCTTCATCGAGATGTCACGGCGAACCAGTTTCTCCTTGAACACGTCGACGGCGGCCTTGACGCGTTCCTCGGTCGAGGAGGTGATGACGACGGTCTCCTCGCCCTGCCATTCGATGGACGTGTCTGTGCCGCGGAAGTCGAACCGGGTGCTCAGCTCCTTGGCGGCCTGGTTGAGCGCATTGTCGACTTCCTGGCGGTCGACCTTGCTGACGACGTCGAACGATGAATCCGCCATTGGATCCGTTCCTCCTCGGTGGTCGGGGTGCGTTTTCGTATTGAGCCCATCCTCGTTGTACCCTGCTAGTCGCACCACACCGGGTCACCGGGTGGGGCAGCACCCAGGCAGGTTGCCCGAGCGGCCAATGGGAGCGGACTGTAAATCCGTCGGCTTACGCCTACGCAGGTTCGAATCCTGCACCTGCCACGCTGCGATGTCGCAAGACATCGGCTGTGCGACACGATGTTGGTGGACCCCAATTGTCACCGATGTCGCACTTGCGCCCGGCACTTGGCTCACGAACCAGAAGCGACATCCTCAGGAGCTTCCAGCATGTCGCGGCGGGGGATCCAGGCGAATTGCTTCCCGATCTTTGTTCGCTCGAGCAGACCCCGCCTCTCCAAGTCGTACAGATCGTTACGGGCGGTCTGCTTGGAAACCGCGTGATAATTCATGTGCGACTCGGCCGTGTAGTAGTTCGACGGGTCTCTGGTCGCGGACTGCACCAGAGCAACCTGACGGTGGTTGAACCCATAAGGGCCCCCGATGAGCAGCGACCGCGCACGTTGCAGTTCCAGCGTCTTCCGGTGCAAATACTTGTCGAGGGCGACGAGTGCTCGACGGATCACATCGAGGTGATAGAGGAAGAAGTAGGTGAGATCACCTTCGTCTTGTTCGGTCAGAATGAAGGATCGCGCGTACTGAGCAGGCGCATCCTTCAGGATCAGGGAGATGGCCAAGTGTTCCGTCAGCCAGAAACCCTGCTTCAGCATGCTCCAGTAGAAGAGTGCTCGCGCGGTACGCCCGTTGCCGTCTTCGAAGTAGTGGTCGTAGCCCATCATGAAGTGGATAGTGAGGGCCCGGACGACGGGCGGAACGTAAGGGTGGGAATCGATCCCAGCGTTCGCAAAGTCGCATAGGCGCTTTAGGCGGTCTGGCAGTTGCTCGACCGGTGGTGGCTTATGCAGCAGGCGGTCCTCCTCATCGAGGATTTTCACCCTGTCATCCGGGTCGGGATTGCTCTGGATGCTGCCTGCCGAGTGTGGGTCGTTAAGCGTCTTCTCAGTGACAATCCTGTGGATCTCGCAGATCCGCTCTGGCGTAAACGACTCATTACTGATCTCGCGAATGCGCTGCATCGCTCGGTAGTTGTTCAAGATCATTTGCTGGCTGCGATCTTTAGGTGGCTCGCCATAGGCGAGCATCCGCTTGGCCTCGCGGCGGGTCGTCGATGCCCCTTCGAGTTGGCTGGAACTGATCGCCTCTTCGATGAGAGATTGGATGACATAGCGGTCTCTCGAGGTCTTTGACACGACCTCTTCCGGAAGCGCGATCTGACCGCTGGCGCGCTGAGAGACGTAGTCGAGCTCGCGCAGCATCTTGTCCGGTAGTGAGTATGCGAACGGCTCACCGTCGATCATCTCGAGCGGCAACTGGCGCATGTTGGCTCGGCGCTTGAACTTGAGGCCAAGCCACCACTCTTCGTGGTTAAGGCCCTCCGGCGGTTCTTTGTACCGTAGCTTGTCCCACCACAGGTACTCCTCATCATCGGTCGTGCCGATAGTGCTCAACACTTTGACCATGCGCGGCATGTCGTCCCGCAGATTCTCCAGGAGCGTCGGAAAATCTGGCGGGGGCATCGGTGTCTTCAACTGGGACCTCCACCGCAAAAGCTAAGTAAGTCAAAAATCGTTAGACTTTGACTTACTACCGTGTTGCGTCCAAAGTACACCCAAAGTCAAGTTTTGTTTGACTTTGACTTTGGCGGAGTTGTACGGGGTTCGACCTGCCGTACCCCGCTGTTAGATGCCTGCACCTGCGACCCTGCGATTCGCAAGACATTGGAAAGCCGTAGACCCTGGTCTGCGGCTTCTTTCGTTCAGGGCCCAGAACGTCGGCCGGGAAGATCCGGTCGGCCAGCGTGAACCAATCGGCCGCGTGCACCTCGGTCACGGCGCCGCCTCGATCGCGATACCGGAGTCTGCCACCACGAGCGGAACCCGCGGACCACCACCGCCCGCCGAGGTGATCGCTTGGGTGGCCTTGGTCACCGTCGTGCTCGTGCAACTGGTCGTGTTGGAGACGGTGTCCTTGACGCAGCAGCGATAGGTCGTGCCGGGCTTGCCGTTCCACGTCACCGCCGTCTCGGAGTACGTGCCACCCCTGCCTTCGCATTCGGACTTCTGGCTCGCATGCGCGGCCGGTGCGCCGACAGTCACCAACACCCCGAGACCGAACGTTGCTGTCATCAAGATCGTGATTCCGCGTGTGATCATGCATCGATGGTCGTCGCCGAAAAGCCCTCGCAGAATCGCCGCGACGCCAGTTTTCCCGCCGGCAGAGACAGGGTTTCCTGTCGGCGGGGCAAGCCGCTACACCTCCACCGGCGGATGCAGCCGTTCGATCGTGTACTGCCGGTTGCGCCGCGCCGCCCATGACGACGCCGCCAACGACACCGCCAGGATCCCGGTCAGCACCGCGACCGCCACCCACAGCCGGTGGTCGACGCCGCCGACCGTCAGCTGCCGTAACCCGTTGACGGCGTAGGTCATCGGATCGAACGGATGGATGATCTGGAACGGTCGCGCCGTGGTCTCCACCGGATAGATGCCACCGGCCGAGACCAGCTGCAGCATCAGGAACGCCAGCGTGATCACCCGGCCGATCGCGACCCCGAACACCGCGTTGAGGGCCTGGATCATCGCCAGGAACGCCGCCGCGATCAAGCCGAGGAACAGCAGTGTCGGGATCGGGTACTTCGGTTGCAACCCGACGCCGAAGTGCACGACGACGTACATCACCAGCACCTGGCACAGCGCCAGCAGTGCCGCAGGCCAATAGGACACCAGCACCACCCGCAGGGCGTTGAGCCCGTATACGACGGGCCGAGCCTGCAGCGGCGTCAACAACATCCAGATGATCAGCGCACCGATGAACAACGCCAACGGCAGGAAGAACGGCGCGAATCCCGTCCCGAACGTCACCGCGCGGTTGTCGGTCTGCTCGGTCAGCGCCACCGGCGTCGACAGCGTCGACGCCACCTTCAGTCGCTGCACCGGCGTCCACGACGGCACCTGTTCGGCGCCCTCGCGCAGCTTCGTCGACAACACCTGCGCGCCGTCACGCAACTGCTCGGTGCCCGATGCCAGTTCACCCGCGCCCGACGCGAGCCGCTCACCGCCGTCGGTCAGCTGCACCAGCCCTGAACTCAACCGGCCCGCACCGGAATCCAACTCCGTGACGCCGTCGCGCAGCCGCACCAGGTCCGCCTTGAGCCCGCCGTCGAACACCTTTGTCAGCACGGTGCGCACGTGGCTGGTCGGGTCGGCCAGGTCGTTCTCGAGCCGCGCGGCACCGTCGCGCAGCCGCGTCAGCCCCTCGTCGGTGGCCGGGTCGATGCCGCGCGCCACCAGCACCGTGTGCACCCGGGCCAGTGTCTCGCCGAGATGCTGCACGGCCGGGTCGGGATTGGTGCGCAGTCCGCCGACGACCTGGTCGATGACCGAGGCCGCTTGCGCGTAGTCGATGTTCAGTGCGGCGATCCGGTCGGTCACCGAGCGGGCCGCAGCGCTGAGGTGCGTGGCCGCCTCCCCGACGACCTGCGGGTCCACCTGCAGATCGCCGATTAGGTCCAGTGTGGACAGCAGCGGGTCGGTGGCGGTCTTCACCGACGACGACAGCTCGCGGGTGCCCGCGGCCAGTTGCGCAGCCCCGTCACGTGCCACTGCCAGGTTCGAAGCCAACAGCTGTGCGCCGCTTGCCAATTGCGCCGCACCGTCATTGGCCGATTGCAAGCCGGAAGCCAGCTGACCCGCCCCGTCGGCGGCCTGGCGCAGGCCGGTGCCCGCCTCGGCCACCCCGGTCAGCACGGTGTCGACGGTCTGCGCGCTGACCTTCGCGTTGACCTCGTTGATGACCTCGCGGGCCGCGTTCTGCCCGATGATCGACCCGAGATAGTTGTTGGCGTCGTTGAACGTGAACCGCACCTGCGCCTTGTGCGGGTCGTCCGATGCCGAGGACGCGATCGCCGCGCTGAAATCCTCGGGCACCGTGATCGTGAAGTAGTAGTCGCCGTCGGCCAGACCGCGCGCGGCGTCCTGAGCCGACACCTCGACCAGGTCCAGCTCGCCCGAGTCCAGCAGACCGTCGGCCACCTGGTCTCCGGCGCGTAACTCCTTGTCCTGCACCATCGTTCCGGTGTCCTCGTTGACCAGCGCGACGGGCACCTTGTTCACCTCGCCGAACGGGTTCCAGAACGCCCACAGGTACATCGCGCCGTAGAGCAGCGGGAGCACCACGATCGTCACCAGCGCGATGCGCGGCACCGTGCCGCGCGAGTACCGCTTGATGTCGGTGCCCAGCGAGAATCCGGCAAGCATGATCAGCGACCACCCTTCAGGTCGACGGTCAGTTGGGCGCGCACACCGGATTCGGTGCTCACGCCGTTCACCGACACGGTGACGACGGTCTGCTCCCGGCCCAGTTCGACGAGGCGCCCCAGCAGCTGCGCGCGGTGCTCGTCGCTGGGCACGCGGTCGAGGTCGCCGACGACCAGCAGCGGAGGCCGACCGAGGTTGGCGAGCGCGATCCGCAGCAGCCTGCGGTCGAGTTCGGACAGCTCCTCGACGTAGTCACCGAGCGCGGGTATCGATAGCGTCCCGAAGACCGGCGCGCACACCCGGTCGAGCTCGGCCTCGCCGGCGCGCGGCACCCGGCGATACCACGGTGCCTCCCAGCGCAGCTGTTCGGTGATCGCGTCGGCGACGGTCACCGACTCGGCGACCTCGTCGAGTTCGTCGATGCCCGTCAACGCCGCCACCGCGAAGATCGCCCGCGCGGTGCTACGACCGAACACGGTCAGCGAGCCGGTCAGCGTCTTCATCCGCCCGGCGAGCGTCATCAGCAGCGCGGTGCGGCCCGAGCCGGGCGGACAGACCAGCACGGTCACGCCGCCGGCGTCGATGTCCAGGTCGACGGGCCCGAACACCGGCCCCCACGGGCCGCGCTGCGAGATGCCGCGGGCGACGACGGCTGCCGGCGGCGCGTCTGCCTCCGGCGGTGAATCGGACATCGGGCGCCCTTTCCGTCGACACGTCAGGGCTTAATTCATACAAGACCTGAGGCCGACGAGTGCCCCGCTAGCCCGCCTTCGCGAGCACCGATGTCCGTCCGATGCGGTCGAACCGGCGGGTGCGCGCCGCGCGCCGCTCGTCGGGCGGACAAGATGCCAACCCCGCCAGCGCGCTCTGCACCGCGGCGCCGACGCGCACACAGAACGCCCGCGGCTCCGCCGCAGCGTCCGGGCACTCGGGGATCACCGCGTCGACGATGTGATCGCGATACAGGTCCGCGGCCTTGACGCCCTGCCGCTCGGCCATCTCCGGTGCGTGGCCCGTGTCGTGATGCAGGATCGCGCTGGCACCCTCGGGCGGCAGCGGCGACAGCCATCCGTGCTGGGCGGCCAGCATCCGGTCGGCGGGCAGCAGCGCCAGCGCGGCGCCGCCGGTGCCCTGGCCCAGGATCACCGACACCGTCGGCACGTCCAGCGCGACCATGTCGGCGATGCACCGCGCGATTTCGCCCGCGAGCCCGCCTTCCTCTGCCGCCTGCGACAGCGCCGCGCCCGCGGTGTCGATCACCGTGACCAGCGGCAGGCCCAGTTCCGCGGCCAGTCGCATGCCGCGGCGCGACTGCCGCAGCGCGGCCGGCCCCAGCGGCGCCGGGCAGGACCGGTCCTGACCGAGCAGCACGCAACCCGTCTCGTCGAGCCGGACCAGCGCCAGCATCAGCCCAGTATCCACCTCGCCCTGCCCGGTTCCGTTCAGCGGCAACACCTCTCGAGCGGTATGGTGCAGCAGGTCGCGGACACCGGGGCGGGAGGGGTGACGCGACGCCAGCACGGTCTCCCACGCCCCGGCCGCGGGAGGCAGGTCGAACAGCGGTGCCGCGGCCCCGTGTGACGGCGGTGCGAGCACGGTGAGCACGCGGTCCACCATGCCGGCGAACCCGGCAACCGGCGCGACGGCGTCGACCAGACCGTGCGCGTACAGGTTCTCGGCGGTCTGCACCCCGGCCGGAAACTCCTCACCGTGCAGGGCCGAGTACACCCGCGGGCCGAGGAACCCGATCAGCGCGCCGGGTTCGGCCACGGTGAGATGACCGAGCGAACCCCACGACGCGAACACCCCGCCCGTGGTGGGGTGGCGCAGATACACCAGGTAGGGCAGCCCGGCCGCCTTGTGCGCGACGACGGCGTCGGTGATCCGCACCATCTGCAGAAGCGCCGCGGTGCCCTCCTGCATGCGGGTGCCGCCGGAGGTCGGCAACGCCAGCAGCGGCAGCCGTTCGGCGGTCGCGCGCCGGATCGCCGCGGTCAGCCGTTCCCCGGTCGCGATGCCGATCGAGCCACCCAGGAAACCGAAGTCGCACACCAGCATTGCCACGCGGCGGCCGCGGATGGTCGCCGTGCCGGTGACGACCGCCTCGTCCAGCCCGGTGTTGGCCCGCGCCGACTCCAGCGCTGCCGCGTAGTCGCGGTCGGCGGGCAGCGCGAGCACCGGGGTGTCCCACGTCGTCCACGAGCCCGGGTCGGCCACAGCGGTGATAATCTGCCGCGCACCGAGTTTCATCGCCCGACCGCCTCGAGCAGCGCGTTGTCGGCGCCCAGCACCGGGGGAGCGGTGTGCGTGCGGCGGGTGCGCTCGGCGCCGTCGGTGTCGAAGAACCGCAGCGGCGGACCGGGCAGCGTGATCCGGCCCAGGGTCGCGTGGTCGACGTCGATCAACAGGCCCTGCGACTGCGTCTGCTCCCACTCGTACACCTCGCGGATGGACCGGATCCGCCCGGCAGGCACGCCGATCGCGTCGAGCTTGTCGAGCAGCTCGTCGGTCGAGTACAACGCGAACGCCGACGCCACGAGCTCGTTGACCTGCTTCTGGTTGGCCACCCGCTGCGGGTTGGTCTCCATCCCGTCGGCGGCCGGGTCCAACCCGAACCCGTCACAGAAACGACGCCAAAGGCCTTCGCTGCCAACTGCGATTTGCACCGCACCGTCAGCGGTGTCGAACAGGCCATACGGGCAGATCGACGGATGGTGGTTACCGCTGGCCTCGCCGACCTGAGCGGCGACCGTCCACTTCGTGCCCTGGAACGCGTGCACCCCGACGACCGCGGACAGCAGCGACGAGCGCACCACCTGCCCGCGGCCGGTGCGCGAACGCTCCTGCAGCGCGGCCAGCACCCCGAACGCCCCGTACATGCCCGCGAGCAGATCGGCGATCGGCACACCGACCCGCTGCAGGTCGTGCGGCCCCGATCCGGTGACCGACATCAGCCCGGCCTCGCCCTGCGCGATCTGGTCGTACCCCGCGCGCGCGGCCTCCGGGCCGTCGTGGCCGAACCCGCTGATCGACAGGACGACCAGCCGCGGGTTGAGCTCACCGAGGGCCTGCTGTGAGAACCCGAGCTTGTCGAGCACACCGGGCCGGAAGTTTTCCAACAACACGTCGGCGCGCCGAATCAGCTCGCGCAGAGCATCTTTCCCGCGCGCGTCCTTGAGGTCCAGCGTGACCGAGCGCTTGTTGCGGTTGGCGCACAGGAAGTACGTCGACTCGCGGGGCGCGTCCTCGGGCTGCACGAACGGCGGGCCCCACCCGCGGGTGTCGTCGCCACCCGCGGGGTTCTCCACCTTGATCACCTCGGCGCCGAGGTCGCCGAGCATCATCGCGGCGTGCGGCCCGGCGAGGGCGCGGGTGAGGTCGACGACGAGCAGGCCGTGCAGCGGGCCCGCCGAGGTGTTCGAGTGAGTTGTCATGAGGACCGCCTCGGATAGTGCTGGCTTGTTGGGCTAGTGGCCTAGCCAATTCAACGAAAGCATCACGGCGGCCCGGTGTCAACGGTGCCGACGCTATCCGACGGTGAACTGAATCACGTTGCGCCAGAACATATTCAGCACGAAATGCCCGCCGGCCGGAGCGGCCGCGGGCATCCCGTCGCGCACGGTCCTAGAGCCAGCCGGGCAGCACCAGCACGGCCCACGCGATCGCCGGCCCGATGGCCACCACGATCGCGCTGTACTTGAGGATCTGCCGGTAGAACGTGTCGCGGTCGACGCCCTGGGCGTTGGCCAGCACCAGCGCACCGTTGGTGGAGAACGGGCTGACATCGACGATCGTCGACGAGATCGCCAGCGCCACAATCACTCCGACCGGACCGATCTCTCCGGCCAGCAGCAGCGGCACCGCCAGCGGGATCGTCGCACCGAGGATCGCCACCGAGGAAGCGAACGCCGAGACGATCGCACCCAGGTAGCACAGCAGCAGCGCGACCAGCAGCGGCATGCCGATCGCGGCCACCCCGTTGCCGACCCACTCGACGCTGCCGGCTTCCTGCAGGACGCCGACGAAGGTCAGCACGCCGCCGATGAGCAACACCGTCGACCAGCTGATCTGCGAGACCGCACCCTTCTGCGCCTTCGGCGAGGCCAGCGCGAGCACCGCCGCGACGGTCATCGACACGAAGCCGATGTCGAGGTCGAGGATCAGCGCGAACACCGCCAGCGCGCCGAGTCCGATCAACGTCAGCACCTGGTCGAACGAAACCGACCGGCGTGGAAGGGGACTCAGCGGGCTGTTCGGTGGCGCGGTCAGGGTCGCGGTCGACGCGGCGGTGCCGTGTCCGGAGAACACCGGAGCGCCGCCGTGTGCGCCCGCTCCGCCGGTTCCGCCGGTGCCGTCCGTCGCCCCGGCCGGGGCCGACCTGCCGGATCCGCTCGGGCCCTCTTCGTCGAAGGTGTCGTGCACGGTGCGGCCGATCAGCTTGCGTCCGCCGAGGAAGATGAACAGCAGCACGCCGATCCCGGCATTGAAGAACAGGCTGCCGAGGAACAGCGTCAGGGGGCTGTTGACGAGCTCGGCCTTGGCCGCGATGTTGTTGACGGTGACGCCGTAGATGCTGATCGGCGAGAACCCGCCGGCCTGGGCGCCGTGGATGACCATCATGCCCATCAGCAGCGCGTTGATCCGGTACTGGCGGGCGAAGGTCAGCGCGATCGGCGCGATGATGGCGACCGCGGCCGGGCCGAGCGCACCGAGTGCGGTCAACACGCCGGTGATGCCGAACATCACCCACGGGATGAAGACGACGCGCCCGCGCACCAGGCGTAGCGCGCCCTGCACCATCAGGTCGACGGTGCCGTTGTTCTGGGCGATGGCGAACAGGTATGTGACGCCGACCAACGTCAGGAACAGATCGCTGGGGAACCCGGCGATGATGTCGTCGGTGTTCATCCCGACGGCCAGTGTGCCGACCAGGAAGGCGGCGACGAACCCGAGCGTGCCCATGTTGATCGGTAGCAGCGTGGCCGCTACGAACATCGCGATGAGGGCGAGGATCGGAATCAATTCGAGCGGCATCTGCGTCTCCGAACGATCGAGCAATGAGGAGCCAGTGGCGCACTGGCCTAGCCAGTAAACCAGTGAGGCATCTCACTGTCAACCCTAAATGTGATCGGTGCCGTTCGCAGCGCGGCGATGAGCAGCGGGTATGGTTGCTGGTGCAGAGAGTAGGTGAGCTAGTGGCTGAGCAACTCAAGCCGGTGACGCGCCCGCGGCTCTACGAAGTGATCGTCGAGCAGCTGTGCGCATACATCTCGCAGAACGCCATGCAGCCCGGCGATCGGCTGCCCGCCGAACGTGATCTGGCCGCCCGGCTCGGGGTCAGCCGGGCCTCGCTGAGTCAGGCGCTGGTCGCACTCGAGGTGCAGGGCGTGCTCTCGGTCCGGCACGGCGACGGTGCGATCCTGCTGCGCCAGCCGACCGAGGACGGCGCCATCCGCGCGCTGCGCGAGCACGCCGACCGCATCCCCGACATCATCGAGGCCCGCGAGGCGCTCGAGGTGAAGCTGGCCGGCCTGGCCGCCGCACGCCGCACCGACGAGGAGATGGCCGCGATCGACGAGGCGATCGCCACGATGGAGCGTGAGGTCTCCGACGGCGACCGCGGGGTGGTCGGTGACGAGATGTTCCACCGGGCCATCACGACGGCCGCGCATTCGTCGCTGTTGGCCAAGCTGATGCTCGAGATCTCCGGGCTGGTCCGCGAGACGCGCATCGAGTCGCTGTCGCAGGAGAACCGGCCGCGCGCGTCGCTGGAAGGACACCGCCGGATCGCCGAGGCGGTGCGCCGCCAGGACTCCCAGGAAGCGGCCCGCGCGATGGCCGAACACATCCGGATGGTCTCCGACGTCGCGCTGCTGCGGGCGGGAAACTAGTCGCGGTAGGTCTTTTCGTCGAGCGCGAAGCCGACGACCAGTGCCGCGGCGACGAGTCCGACGATCACGAGGCGGATGATCATTTCGGTGCTCACCGGAACAGGTTCGCAGCGTCAAGATCACGCCGGAATCGGACAAGGTCCCCTACTCGAGGGACGAAAGTCCCTTCGTATTCCGGCTAGGTGAGCGGGGTGAAGCGGACCGCGACGATCTTCTCCCGTTCGGCCGCCTCGCGGAAGTCGGCCGCGCTCGGAACGGTCCCGTCGCGGAACGTGAGCCCCATCATGGTCTGCGCGCGTTTGGCCCCGTAGGACTGCGCGAGCCGGTGCGCGAGCTCGGCGACCGTCGCGGGGTCGGCGATCATCTCGCCGCGCATCGACGTCGTCTTGCCGCCGTGCAGCACCTCGGCGTCGGCCCCGTCGCGGAAGTTGTGCTTCCAGCCGGCGTTGGCGATCGCGTACAGCGAGCCGTCCAGCTGATGCGCGCTCACCGGAATCGAGAACTGCCGCCCCGTCTTTCGGCCCGTGAAGTTCAGCACCATGAACTGCTTGCGCAGCGGCCCGGCCAACGGCGTGCGCAACAGCACGCGCAGGGACGGGTTGACCACCCGCAGCAGGGCATCCGGCGGATGTGCGGTGCTGACCGCTGGTGTCGGATTCGTCATGGCGCCACGGTATGCCGACCGCTGTGCCGACCGCTAAAGATCGGCCAGGTCGTCGGGGACGTCGACGGCGTGCGCACGCAGCGCCTCGAGCGGGATGACCTCCAGCGTGCGTTCGTGCGTCGAGGCCAGCACCACCGGCGAGGCGAACCCGTCCTGATAGGCCTTGAGCCAGTTGACCGCGGTGACACACCAGCGGTCGCCGGGGGACAGGCCCGGGAAGCGGTACTCCGGTCGCGGGGTGGACAAGTCGTTGCCGATCGAGCGCTGGTGGCGCAGGAAGTCGGCGGTGACGACCGCGCAGATCGTATGGCTGCCGAGATCTTCGGGTCCGGTGGAGCAGCACCCGTCGCGGTAGAAGCCGGTCATCGGTTCGGTGCCGCACGGCTCAAGCGGTTCGCCGAGGACATTGAGTTCAGCCACAAGTCGTCCAAGCTGTGTCGGGGGTTTTAAGGTATCTCCTGGTGACACCTCAACATATTCGGCTGGCGGGTGGATGAAACAAGGAGACCGAGTATGTCCGCGCTGAGGACCGGTGACGGATTTCCCGACGTCGTGGTGACAGCCGTCGCCTCCACGACGTCGCTGGCGACCGACGCCGAAGAGACGTGGCGGCTGCTGCAGGAAGGGCGCAGCGGCATCCGGCCGTTGGACAAGTGGTTCATCGACGAGTTCGACTCGCCGGTGCGCATCGGCGGCGCGATCCTGGAGAACCTCGACGAACAACTCGACCGGGTCGAGCGCCGGCGCACGTCGTACATGCAGAAAATGTCGACGATCCTGAGCCGACGGCTGTGGGCGCAGGCGGGCTCGCCTGAGGTCGACACCCGACGACTGGGCGTCTCGGTCGGCCTCGCGCTCGGCAGCACCGAGGAGATCCCGCTGCAGCACGACCTGTGGCGGCAGAAGGGCCTGCGGGCGGTGTCGCCGCTGACGATCCAGATGTATATGCCCAACGGCGCGGCCGCCGCAGTCGGGCTGGACCGGCAAGCCAAGGCCGGCGTCATCTCGCCGGTGATGGCCGACGCGTCCGGCGCCGCCGCGGTCGCACAGGCGTGGCGCCAGATCGTCCTCGGCGAGGCCGACATCGTGATCTGCGGCGGCGTCGAGACCCACATCGAAGCCGTCCCGGTCGCGGCGTTCAGCCTGCAGGAACTGTTGTCCACCAACAACGACGACCCGGCCGGGGCGTGCCGCCCGTTCGACAAGGACCGCGACGGGATGGTGTTCGGCGAGGGCGGCGCGCTGCTGCTGCTCGAAACCGAGGAGCACGCCAAGGCGCGCGGCGCGCGACCGCTGGCCCGGCTGATGGGCGCCGCCATCACCTCGGACGGCTACGACGTCGTCGAACCCGACCCCGACGGTGAGCGCGCCGGCGACGCCATCGCGCGGGCGATCGAACTGGCCGGCTTGACGCCCACCGACATCGACCACATCAACGCCCACGCCACCGGAACCGTGCACGGCGATCTCGCCGAGGCCCGCGCGATCCGCCGCGCGCTGGGCGATCACAGCGCGCCGGTGTACGCGCCCAAGGCCGCCCTGGGGCACTCCCTGGGTTCCGCAGGCGCCATCGAGGCGGTGCTGACGGTGCAGACGCTGCGCGACGGCGTCGTGCCGCCGACGCTCAACCTCAAGGACCTCGACCCGCAGATCGACCTCGACGTGGTCGCCGAGAATCCCCGCCGCGGCGAGTACCGCTACGCGGTCAGCAACTCGTTCGGGCTGGGCGGCAACAACGTCGCGCTGGTGTTCGGCGCCTACTGAGCCGTCACTTGGTCAGCGTGAACTGCCCGACGTAGCTGACGTTGCGCTGGAAGAAGTCCGAGCAGCCGACCAGATACTTCATGTAGCGGTCGTAGACCTCCTGCGAGGTGGCCTCGATCGCCTTGTCGCGGCCGGCCTCCAGCGCGGTCGCCCAGGTGTCGAGCGTGCGCACGTAGTGCGTCGTCATCTCGTCGAAGTGGTCGACCGAGAAGCCCGCATTACCCGCGAACTCGTAGACGTCCTCATCGCAGGGCACCGCGCCGCCGGGGAAGATCTCCTTGGCGATGAACCGCATGAACTTCAGGTCGCTCATGGTGATCGGGATGCCCATCTCCGGCCAGCGCTTGAGCGGGTGGCCCATGATCGTCTGCAGCACCATCCGGCCGTCGTCGGGCATCACCCGGTAGCAGGTGTCGAAGAACGCCTTGTACTTCGACTTGGGCCACGCCTCGAAGGCCTCGATCGACACGATGCGGTCGACGGGCTCGTCGAACTCCTCCCAGCCCTTGAGCAGCACCCGCCGCGAGCGGTCGGTCTCCACCGCGTCGAGGATCTGCTGACCCAGCGCGCACTGGTTGCGGCTGAGCGTGAGCCCGACGACGTTGACGTCGTAGGTCTCGATCGCCCGCTTCATCACCGAGCCCCAGCCGCAGCCGATGTCGAGCAGCGTCATGCCCGGCTTCAGGTCGAGCTTGCCCAGCGCGAGGTCGATCTTCGCGATCTGCGCCTCCTCGAGCGACATGTCGTCACGCTCGTAGAAGGCGCAGCTGTAGGTCCGCGTCGGGTCCTGGAACAGGCCGAAGAAGTCGTTGGAGGTGTCGTAATGCGCCTGGACGTCTTCGTACGCCACTTTCATGGTGGCTCCTGAAGTTGTCCCCGAACCGTCCGACATCTGCGACTGACCTCCTCTGCGGCGGTTACTCAGCGTGTGCTCAGTAACGACCCACTTATATATCGCACTTTTCGTATACCGGCTAAGCAGCGGCCTTCTCGCACGTGAACTGCGCGACGTCGGTATAGCCGTCCCGGAAAAGATCGGCGCACCCCGTCAGGTATTTGCGGAAGCGCTCGTAAATCGCTTCCGACGTGATCGCGATCGCCTCGTCCTTTTTGGCTTCCAGGTTCGCTGCCCACGTGTCGAGCGTCTTTACGTAGTGCGGCTGCAGGTGCTGCTCGCGCGTCACCGTGTAACCCGCTTTGTTTGCGTGCTCACGCACCATCGAGGCCAGCGGCAAACGACCACCGGGGTAGATCTCGTCCATGATGAACTTGATGAATCTCACCCGGGACATGGTGAGGGGCAGGCCTTTTGCCTTGATCTCCTCGTCCTCGGGAATGATGATCGTGTGTAGCATCATCACGCCGTCGTCGGGCATCCAGTTGAAGGTTTTCTTGAAGTAGTCGTCGTACTTGTTGAAGCCGAAGTGCTCGAACGCGCCGATCGACACGATGCGGTCGACCTGGCCCTCGAACTCCTCCCACGGCTGCAGCCGGACTTCCATCTTGCGGTCGCTCTTGATGTTGGCGAACCGGTTCTCTTCGATGTGGCGCTTCTGGTTCTCGCTCAGCGTGAGGCCGATGACGTTGACGTCGTACTTCTCCACCGCGCGTTGGATTGTCGAACCCCAGCCGCACCCGATGTCCAGCAGCGTCATCCCGGGCTGCAGACCCAGCTTGCCCAGGGAGAGGTCGACCTTCGCGAGCTGCGCCTGCTCGAGGGTGTAGTCGTCCTTCTCGAAGTACGCGCAGCTGTAGGTCTGCGACGGGTCCTGCCAGAGCTTGAAGAACTCGTTGGAGATGTCGTAGTGGAACTGGACTTCGTCCTTGTCCGAGCCGCGAGTCTGGGAGGCCGACTTCGACAACCACTTCGATTGCGCCTGCTGTGTCGAGTTGTCCTGGAGGTTTGATGCTTCGGTCACGGTCCACCCTTAAATGCAGATCGAGGGATCGACTATTGCCTATCGCGCAGGTGTGTTCGACACGATGTACAGACCCTACCCCTCACGGAGTATTCGGCACTCGCGCGCCGCGGCATTTATCGCACACGAGATATGCAGGACGTTTGTCAGATTTTGTTGTTGCGCGTCATCCACCGCATGACCTGCCAGCCGGCGAACACCGGCAGCCACGTGGTCAGCACCCGGTACAGCAAAACGGCGGGAACCGCGACGGACGCGGCCATCCCGAACGCGGCCAGTCCGCCGATCAGCGCCGCCTCCACCGCGCCGATACCGCCGGGCGTGGGGGCCGCCGACGCCAGCGTGCCACCGACCATGGTCACGACCGTCACCGTGATGAACGACGTGTCCCCGCCGAACGCCTCGATCGCCGCCCACAACGCGAACGCGTTGCCGAGAGTTGTTGCCGCACAACCCAACATGATGGTCGCCAACCGCTTCGGTTCGCGGGCCAGTGCGACCAGGTGCCCGATCACCTCCTGCAGCCGCGGCCGCACCGCCGTCGCCAGCCAGTGGCGTAGCCGGGGCACCAGCAGGAAAGTGCCGATCAACCCGAGCAGGACACCGCCGACGAGATAGATCAGGGTGACGTTCGGGACGAACCGGGCCAGGTCGGCCGACACCCCCGCCGCGGTCGAGAAGAAGATCAGCAACGAGACGTGGGTGATCACCTGGACCGACTGCTGCAGCGCGACGGCGGTGGTCGCGCGCATCGGGTTGACGCCGCCCTTCTGCAGATAGCGCGCCGAGAGCGCCAGGCCGCCGACACCCGCCGGCGTCGTCGTGGCGGCGAACTTGTTGGCCACCTGCATCACGACCAGCCCCCACAGCGTCACCAGGCCGTCGGCGCACGCCCACAGCGCGGCCGCCGCGCCCACGTACGTCAGCCCCGACGCGGCCAGCCCGACCAGCGCCCACCACCAGTTCGCGGTGCGCAGTTCGGTGATGAAGGTAGGCACCGAGCTCAGGAACGGATAGGCGACGTAGACGAGCGCGGCCAGCAGCACCAGCTGGATCACCTGGCCGCGGGTGAATCGGGTGACCGTCTCGGCGCGGATCTCGTCGACCCGGGTCTGGCGTTTGACCTCGTCGCGGGCCGCGGAAATGACGGCCTTGGCGTCGGTCACCGAATGCCGGATGCCCAATGGAACCGCGGCCTTGGTCAGCCGGCGCGACGCGGTCAGCACGGTGTCGTTGCCGAACGCGGCGATCGCCGCGCTCACCGCCGACGGCGCGTCGTAGAGGTGCGTCGTCGTCACCAGCAGCTGGGCGATGTCGGTGCGCAACTGGGCGTCGGTGGCGCCGTACTCGGCGTTGTCGAACCCGCCGAACAGCACCACGTCGTCGTCGACGGTGATCTCGCTGGGCCGCAGGTCACCGTGGCTGATCTGGCAGTCGTGCAGCTCGCGTAGGGACTCCCAGACCCGCGCGACGGGCACCGACTCGACGCATTCGCTGATCGGGACGCCGCGCGCCGGGCTGTGCGCGTACAGCGTCCATCCGCGGTCGAGCGCGGACACCGCGATCGTCGAGGTGTTGGCGATCTTGAGCTCACCGATCGCGATCGCCATCAGTGCGCGGTGTTCGACGAGGCGGCGCATCGACGCGTGCAGTGGGGCGGTCTCGCGGTCGCGGAACCGCAGTTTGCGCCACAGCTGCAGCAGCACACCGCCGCCGCGTTGGTGCGGGCCGTACAGCTCCATCACCGCCGTCGACTGCTGTTCGTCGCAGACGGCGTTGATCACCAGCGGGCCGGCGCCGGCCGGGCGGACCACGCTCAGCCCGGAGACGGTGCAGCCGCGGCGGGCCATCGCGCGCACGGCGCCGTCGAGCGGCACCTCGAGTCCCGGTGTGCCGACGACGAGCACCACCAGCGCGCCGATGAACCAGCCGACGGCCAGCCCGAACAGCGAGCGGGCCGGCACCACGGCGCTGATCACCAGGTGGATCGGCACGAAGGCCAGCAGCAGCGTCCACCACCAGCGCCGCCAGCGGCCCGGCAGCCAGGGTCCGGACACCGTGAGCACCGCGGCCAGCATCGCGATCCAGCGCGGGTCGTCGACGAACTGCGAGGCGAACGTGTCGAGCCGGCCGGAGATGTCGAAGTGCCAGCGCGGCGCGGTCAGGCCGAACCCGCTGATCGACAGTGCCACGCCGGCGATCGCGGCCGCGGCGGCGTACGCGCCGAGCAGCTTCCACTGCCGCGCGATGATCAGGCTGACCAGGATGACGAACGGCAGCGCGACGATCGCGATGCCGTAGATCAAGTAGACCAGGTTGGCCTGGGTCGGGGTCAACACCGCGACGATCTCGGAGATCGACCGCTCCAGCGCCACCCATTCGTTGCGGGTGATCAGCGAGCTGGTGACGACGACGGCGAGGAACAGCGCGGCCAGCACGACGCGGACGATGTCGTTGGTCCGCCGCGTCAGCGGTTGCAGCAGGCTGCCCGAGACGGCGATGTCCCGCCCGTCCACACGCATGTATCAACGATCTTCCGGATTCGTGGCCGCGTCGGTAGCGACCCGCCGACAACTTAACCGGAGACCGCGGCGAACCTGCTCATTGCTCGGTTCAGATGGCGTACTGGCGCGGCTGGTGCTGCACCGAGACCCAGTGCTCGGTGGTGAACTCGTCGATCGCCCACTGCCCGCCGAAGCGGCCGATGCCCGACGCCTTCTCCCCGCCGAACGCGGTGTTGGCGTCGTCGTTGACCGGCGCGTCGTTGACGTGGGTCATGCCGGCGTCGACGCGGCGGGCGAAGCGCACCGCGCGCTCGACGTCGCGGCTGAACACCGCCGACGACAGCCCGTACTCGGTGGCGTTGGCCAGCCGCAGCGCGTCCTCGTCGCCGTCGGCGCGGATCACCGTCATGACCGGCCCGAACACCTCTTCGCGGGCGGTCGCCACGTCGTTGGAGCCGGTGAGGATGTGCGGCGGCAGGCACTGCCCGGTCGGGCCGAACGGGTCGCCGCCGATCAGCAGGGAGGCGCCGTCGCTGCGGGCGCGTTCGAGCTTGTCCTGGATCGACTCCAGTTGCGAGCGGTTGATGATCGGCCCTAGCTGGGTCTGCGGGTCGCGCGGATCACCGACTTTGAGCTGCTTGGTGTGCTCGACGAAGCGGTCGAGGAAGTCGTCAAAGACCCGGGCGTCGACGATCGTGCGGTTGCCGATCATGCAGATCTGGCCCTGGTGGAAGAACGAGCCGAACACCGCCGCCCGCGCAGCCAGGTCGAGGTCGGCGTCCTCGAGCACCACGATCGGGCCGTTGCCGCCGAGTTCGAGCGCGGTCCGTTTGATGCCGGCCTTGGCGGCGATGCCCTGCCCGACGGGCGTCGACCCGGTGAACGAGACGACGCGCGGCGTCGGATGCTGCACGATCGCGTCGCCGATGTCGGAGCCCGAGCCGACGACCACCGACAGCAGTCCCGGCGGCAGCCCGGCCTCCTCGAAGATCCGCGCGAGCAGCAGACCGCCGGTGACCGGGGTGTCGCCGGCGGGTTTGAGCACGACGGCATTGCCGACGGCGAGCGCGGGTGCGACGGAGCGGTTCGACAACTGCATCGGGAAGTTCCACGGCGAGATCACCGCGACGACGCCGACGGGTTCGCGATAGACGCGGCTCTCCTTGCCGGGGATGTCCGAGGGCATGATCTTGCCCTCGACGTGGTGCGGCATGGACGCCGCCTCCCATAGCACCGAGCGCACCAGGCTCCACTCGAGTTCGGCCTTGGCGATGGTGCCGCCGGACTCGCGGATCAGCCAGTCGGTGATCTCGTCCTTGCGCGCGCCCATGACGTCGGCGGCGTTGCGCATCACCTCCGCGCGGGCCATCGGCGGTTGGGCGGCCCAATCCCGTTGCGCCTCAGCGGCTGTCGCGTAGGCCTCGTCGAGGTCGTCGGCGTCAGCCTGCGGGATCTCGGTCAGCACGTCGCCGGTGTACGGGTCGGTGTCCTGGCGGGTCTTGTTCGCCGAACCGGGGCGCCATTGCTTGCCGATCGGCATGGTGTCGAAGTCGGGATAAGTACTCATGAAATCTGGATCGCAATCTTGGTGTGCGGGCTCTCGGCCTGGGCCTGCCACGCGCGGGGAGCCTCGTCGAGGCTGTAGCGCGCGGTCTCGACGCGGATGCGTCCGGCGGCGGCGTGTTCGGTGAGTTCCTCGTAGGCCGCACGCATCACGTCGGCCGGCATGAAGTTGTTCATGTGCCCGATGTGCGTGCGGCCCATCAGTTTGGCGAAGGGCACGGCGGCGGTCGGTCCGGCGCCCTGCCCGACGGTCACCAGCGTCGCGCCGACGGCGGTCGCGTCGAGCGCCGCGAGGAACGGATCGCCGTAGACCATGTCGAGGACGACGTCGTAGCCGTCGCCGGCTTCGCTTTTCAGTGCCGCGGCGTCGTCGCCCTCACCGAGGCGGACCACGGCGTTGGCGCCGAGCGCGCGTGCCTTCTCGAGCGCCTCGGCGCTGCGGCCGGCGCCGACCACGCGGCCCGCGCCGAGCAGCTTGGCGGCCTGCACGGCGATGTGGCCGACCACGCCGGTGGCGCCGAGGACCAGCACGGACTTGCCGTCGGACACGTCGGTGTGCCGGGTCAGCGGCAGCCACGCCGCCAGGCCCGCGATGCCGAGCGCGACGGCCAGTTCGTCGTCGATCCCGTCGGGGACGGGAAACGTCAGCGTGGGATCGACGCGGCACCGCTGGGCCCACGAGCCGAACGGTTTGGGCGGCGAGTCGAAGTACACGCGGCGGCCGTCGGCGGTCGTGCCGATGCCTTCCTTGCCGACCACCGACGGGGTCACGGGCTCGCCCATCTTGCCGGACGCCAGGGCCAGGTCGACGGGGTTGCAGCCGGCGAGGCGCACGTCGACGACCTCGGGGCCGTCGGGGTCGTCGAAGTCCTTGACCGTCGGCGTCTGTCCGGGCGCTTCCAGTACGGCGGCGCGCATGGGGTTCCTTCCGTTGGGTGCACCAGCGGGCTACCCGGTGTCGACGGTGTTAAGCGGAGTCGTTTGGTGCCGATCGGCCAGGGAACCCGCCGACCATGGCTGTGAATGTGGAACCCGGAACTGTGGTGGTTTTCACCGACGTGGTGTGCGGCTGGTCGACTGTCGCGTTGCACCGCTTCTATCAAGCGCGTCGACGTGCCGGCCTCGACGACCGGCTCCGCGTCGACCACCAGTTGTTCCTACTCGAGGACGTCAACCGCTTCGCGATCCCGAAACGACTGCTGGACACCGAAATTCCGGTCGTCGGGGCGCTTGCACCCGATTTCGGCTGGAGTCCATGGCAGGGCGAGCCCTCGACGTGGCCCATCACGTCGTTGCTGCCCAACGAAGCCGTGCACGCCGCGAAGCGACAGTCCCCGCAGGCGGCCGAGGATCTCGACATGGCGTTGCGGCACGCGTTCTTCACCGACAGCAGGCCGATATCGCTGTTGCACGAGATCGTCGACGTCGCACAGGGGTGTGACAGCGTCGACGCCGAGACCCTGCGCCACGATCTCGACGACGGCGCGGCGCGCGGCGAGATGATGCGCAGCTACCGCCAGCACGCCGACGAGGTGCAGGGCAGCCCGCACTTCTTCTTCCCCGACGGCTCGGATGTGCACAACCCCGGCATCGAGATCGAGTCGCAAGGCGAGCCGGGCGCCGGTTTCCCGGTTGTCACGAAGGACGATCCGTCGGCGATCGACGAACTGCTCAAGCGCTGCGTTTGACGGCTTCGCGCACGGGTAGCCGACGCGGATTGTCGAACAGGAAGCGAAGAATCGTGAAAGCAGTCGTATTCAAGGGCGTGGGTGAGATCGGCGTCGATGACGTGGCGGACCCCAAACTCGAACAACCGACCGACGCGATCATCCGGATCACCACGTCGGCGATCTGCGGGACCGATCTGCACCTGATCCGCGGCACCATGCCCGGCATGAAGGCAGGAACGGTGCTGGGGCATGAGGCCGTCGGAGTCGTCGAGGAGACCGGCGATGGTGTGCGCGGCTTCTCGCCCGGCGAGCGGGTGGTGGTCTGCTCGACGGTGTCGTGCGGAACGTGCTCCTATTGTCGCGCGGGCTATTTCTCACAGTGCGACAACGCAAACCCGAACGGTCCATCCGCCGGCACAAGTTTCTTCGGCGGGCCCGAGGCCACGGGTCCGGTCAATGGGTTGCAAGCCGAGTACGCCCGCATCCCGTATGCGATGTCCACGCTGGTGAAGGTGCCCGACTCGGTGACCGACGACCAGGCGATCATGGTCTCCGATGTGCTGCCCACCGGGTGGTTCGGCGCGCGACTGGCGGAGGTCGGCGAGGGCGACACGGTTGCGGTGTTCGGCGCCGGTGTGGTCGGCCAGTGCGCGATCGCGTCAGCGAAAAGGCAAGGAGCGGGCCGCATTCTGGTGATCGACGGTATCGAGGAACGCCTCGAAGTCGCTCGCCGTCAGAATGCCGAACCGATCAACTTCAACACCGAGGATCCGATCGCAGCGATTCAGGAACTGACGGGTGGGATCGGCGCCGATCGCGTGATCGACGCGGTGGGAGTCGACGCGCAGCGTCCGAAACACGGGCCGGCTGCTGACAATCTCCCGGTCGACGAGGAGACGTTCGAGGCCGAGCGTCGGGCAGCGGCACCGGAAGGCGACACGTCGTCCGATCAGTGGCTGCCCGGTGACGCGCCCAGCCTGGTGGCGCGCTGGGCCGTGCAGGCCGTCGCCAAGGCCGGCAGCATCGGGATCATCGGCGTGTATCCGCCGGGGTTCTCCGCCTTCCCTCTCGGCGACATGATGAACCGCAACCTCACGGTTAAGGCCGGCAACTGCCCGCACCGCCGTTTCGTGCCGAAGCTGCTCGGCATGGTCGGCGGCGGCCAGTTGGACCCGACCACCTTCATCACCCAACACAGCGAACCGTTGGCCATGGATCAGGCGTACGAGCGGTTCGACCTGCGTAAAGAAGGCTGGCTGAAGACGGTCGTGCCGATGGGTTAGCGATTTCCTATTCCTTTCGCGGCGCGGCGCTCGTACTCTATTAGGCATGAGTACAACAACGGCGCTGCCGCCCGGCCCGCGGCTGCCGTCGATCGCGATGTCGCTGCTGATGCTGCGCTGGTGGCCCCGCGTGGTGGCGCTGGCCCAGCGTCGCTACGGAAAGGTCTTCACGCTGACCAACTCCGTCATGGGGCAGATGGTGTATCTGGCCGACCCCGCCGACATCAAGACCGTCTTCGCCGGCGACCCACGGATTTTCCATGCGGGCGAGGCGAATTCGATGTTGTCGGGGTTGCTCGGCGATTCCTCGGTGCTGGTGATCGACGAGGACGTGCACCGGGACCGCCGCCGCTCGATGATGGCGCCGTTCCACCGGGACGCGGTCGCGCGCCAAGCCGCGGTGATGGCCGAGATCGCCGCGGACAACATCGCCGGCTGGCCCGTCGGCAGGCCCTTCGCCGTGGCGCCGAAGATGGCCGAGATCACGCTCGAAGTGATCCTGCGGACGGTGATCGGCGCCAGCGACCCGGCCCGGCTCGCGGCGCTGCGCGACGTGATGCCGCGACTGTTGAGTGTCGGGCCGTGGGAGTCGCTGGCGATCGCGAGGCCGGAACTGATCGAGCGCCGGCCCTGGCGGCGGCTGCGCCGGCTCATGGCGGAGGCCGACCGGCTGCTCTACGCCGAGATCGCCGACCGCCGTGCGGATCCGGATCTCGCCGACCGCACCGACGCGCTGGCGATGCTGGTGCGCGTCGGCGCCGACGACGGTTCGGCCATGACCGACAAGGAACTGCGCGACCAGTTGATCACCCTGTTGGTGGCCGGTCACGACACCACCGCGACCGGACTGTCCTGGGCGCTGGAGAGATTGACGCGACACCCAGATCTGCTCGTCGCCGCGGTGCGCGCGGCGGACGACGGCGACGACGAGTACCTCGACGCAATTGACAAGGAGACGTTGCGAATTCGGCCGGTGGTGCCCGACGTCGGCCGGATCCTCACCGAACCCGTCGAGATCGCGGGGTACCGGCTACCCGCCGGGGTGATGGTGGTGCCCAGCATCACGCTCGTGCACGACGACGCCGAGATCTATCCCGACCCCGACCGCTTCGAACCGGACCGCATGCTCGGCGCGACGTTGAGCCCGACGACGTGGCTGCCGTTCGGCGGCGGCAATCGACGTTGTCTCGGTGCAGGTTTCGCGATGGTCGAGATGCGGGTGGTGCTGCGCGAGGTGCTGCGCCGGGTCGAATTGGCGACGACCACCTCGCCCGGCGAACGGCCGAGGATCAAACACGTGATTCTGACGCCGCACCGCGGCGCGCGCATCACCGTGCGGACGCGCAGACAGGTTGCCGACGCCGCCGTCGAGGCGGTCCGCACGGATAGCGCTGCGCTACAACAGGATTGACGCGGACGCGGCGGCGGGCGAAAACCCCAACACCCGCCGCCGCTTCACCCGCGACGCGAAATAGCTCAGGGAATGTCGGTGGCGGGCACGCTGCCGCAGCCCACACCGGGGATGCAACCGGCCGCACCGCCCGGTCCGGCGGTGCCTGACGGGCCGCCGGGGATCGCGCCCGTTGCACCCTCAGGTCCGGCAACGCCCCCGGGACCACCCGGGATGACGCCGGACGCACCCTCGGGGCCGGCCACGCCCGCCGGGCCACCGGGGATCGCACCCGCGGCGCCCTCCGGTCCGGCGACGCCGCCCGGTCCACCCGGAACCGCACCCGCGACCGCGGGCGCACCCGGAGGCGGCGGGGGAACAGGCGCGCCAGGAGGCGGCGGCGGAGGCGGAACCCATGCCCCCGGTGCGGCGGGCGGCGGCGGCGCAGGTGCCGCGCAGCCCGTGCCGGCAGGATCAACACATCCCGCCAGGCCACCGGCCGGCAGGAATGACGGAGAAGCTAAGCCTGTTGGCGCAGCCGCGATCGCCGCGGCGGCCGCACCGGCCAGCAGAAGCGGTGAGAACCTCTTCAAGTTGATCAACATGCTCGTGCTTTTACCACCGGCAGCAAAGCTCAAACCTCGAAGTGCTACCTCAGTCCTGCACAGCCTTTGCGAGCGTGACCAACCGGGTCAGCGTCGCGGCGTCGCCGTCGAGCGCTCGCGTTGCCTCCCGCACCACCCGCAACACCACCCACGCCCGTGCGAGGTCCTCGTCGAAACCGGCGGCGTCCACTAGCGCATAGAACCGGCGCTGCACGCCATGGCGCGCGTCGTCGGCGATCTCCTCCCAGCGCGTCCACAACATCGGGGCGATCTCGAAGTGCGGGTCGCCGTTGACCGGTCGCGGCGCGATCGCCAGCCACGGCGCGCGGTCGGCGGCCAGCACGGTGCCGTAGTGCAGGTTGCCGTGCACGACGGTCTCGGCGGGTGCGCCGGCCAGCTCACGGGCCCGCACCGACGCCTGCTCGACCAGCCGGTGCGGTATGGGCGCACCCCGGGGCAGCGCGTCGAAGTCCTCCGCCCACTGCGCCAGAAGCGTTGGCGCTGAGGGTAATTGCGGCATCGCGGGTACGTGTAGGTCACGGTAGAGTTCGGCGACCACCCGGCAGGCGTCGACGTCGGTCAGCGATTCGAGGGTGCGGGGACCGGCTCGTTCGGTCAGCACTGCCCGTCGGCGCGGATCAGCCCGCAGTAGTCGCACCGCGCCGCGTCCGGCCCAGCGGCGTAACACCAGATGTTCGTGCGGGGACGCCCCGAGCTTGAGCACAGCCCGGGCGCCGTCCTCGGTGCGCACCGGCAGCACCATGGGGTCGGCGAAGGGGCCGCCGTCGGGGCGCAGCCGCCACTCGTCGATCAGGTCAGCCGTGTCGGTTCGTGGTTCCGCCATCGTCGGCGAGGCTAGCGATGTCGCGGTCCCACGCGGCGTAGCGCATGCGCCTCAGGCAGGGCCGCGCGATCGCGACGGAGCCCGCCGCAACTCCGGCCACCGCGAGCCAGAACGTGATCGCGGCGATCGTCCCGTCCAGCCCGGCGCGCCACCACGGGTCCAGCGGCACCATTCGCCGCCCGTCCTGGTCGACGACGATGTCGATGTTCTGGCCGGCCCGCACCGGCTTGTCCCACTGGAAGCGCCCGACGTGTTCGGTGCCGCCGAAGTCCCACGCGGCTTGCACCACGCTGACGTTGGTCCGCGGCAGCGTCGGGCTGGCCTGGGTCACGGTGGCCGTGATCTGCACGTGGCGCTCGGCCTCGGCGGCGTAGGCCTGGCCGCGTTCGTCGTGGATGGCGGTGGCCATCGCGGCGGCGATGGGAATCGCGACCAGCACGGCGGCGACCGCCATCGCGGCGATCATGGCTTCGATGCGGTCGCTGGTTCGCACCAGCGGATTGCGGCCCAACGCATGGCACCACCGCCAGCGCCACCACCCGAACGTGACCGTTTCCACCCCTGTCTCCCTCGATCGACCACGGGTGGGATTGACCGAGGTGAGGGCTTCAAACCTGGTATGCCCTCACCGCTGCACGGGCCGCACGACGATCTCGTTGACGTCGACGCCCGGCGGTTGGTGCACGGCGTAGGCGACGGCGTTGCCGATGGCGTCGGGATCGAGCGCATGACGCCGGTATTCGGCCATGTATTCCTTGGCGCCCGGGTCGCTGATCGTGTCCGCCAGCTCGCTTTCGACGACGCCGGGGGAGACCGTCGTGACCCGGATTCCCGGCGGCGATTCCATCCGGAGCCCTTCGGTGATCGCCCAAGCCGCGTACTTGGTGCCGCAGTACACCGCGGCGGTGGTCGTGACCGAGTGCGCCCCGATCGAGGCCATCGTGATGAAGTGGCCGCTGCCCTGCCGGGTGAAGTGGGGCAGCGCGGCGTGGATGCCGTGCAGCAGACCGCGCACGTTGACGTCGATCATGCGGTCCCACTCGTCGACGAGCCCGGCGTCGAGCCGCGACAGCGGCATCACCCCGGCGTTGGCGATGAACACGTCGAGGCGGCCGTGCCGGGCGACGGTGTCGTCCACTGCCGCGCGCACGGCGTCGCGGTCGGCGACGTCGAGGGTGCAGGGCTCGATGGTGGGGTGGTGTTCGGCGAGTTCAGTCAGCCGCTCGGTGCGCCGGGCCGCCGCGACCACGCGGAGGCCGTCGGCGGCCAGGCGAGTGGCCACAGCCCGTCCGATGCCGCTGCTGGCGCCGGTGACGAATGCGACTTTGGGGTCGATCATGGGTCGCGCTCTCCTGGATCGGTGTTGTTGTTCACCCCAACTTTGGTGCGGCGCAGCAACACCGGGAAGGGCGCGGGTTTCCTGGGAGTGCTGCACCCACCCTCGCGGCGGCGGTGCGCCGTAGCATTGCGCCATGGCCGACACCGAGCTGGGGGAATACCTGCGCGCCGCCCGCGCCGCGGTGAGCCCGGAGTCGGTCGGCCTGCCGCGCGCCGGTCACCGGCGGGTGGCCGGGCTGCGCCGGGAGGAAGTGGCGTTGTTGGCGGGCTTGAGCGTCGACTACTTCACGCGCCTCGAGCAGGGCCGCGAACGGTCACCGTCGGCGCAGGTGGTCGAGGCGCTCGCCACGGCGCTGCGCCTCGGTGACGACGGCCGCCGGCATCTGTACCGGTTGGCCGGGCACATTCCCCGCGACGACGTGGCGGTCGTCGACCAGGTCGAGCCGGCGCTGCTCGACCTGATGGCAGCGTGGCCGGACAACCCGGCGATCGTCTACAACATCGCCTATGACGTGTTGGCCTCCAACAAGATTGCCGATGCGCTGTTCCACGACTGGACCCACTCGCGCAACCTGATGCACGTCGTGTTCACCGATCCCGGCGCCCGCGCGTTCTACCGCGACTGGGACAAGGCGGCGGCGAACGCGGTCGCCGGCTTCCGCCTCAACCACGGCCGGTCGCCGAACCACCCGCGCATCCAGCGGGTGTTGAGCGAATTACTCGCGGCCAGCGACGAGTTCACCCGTCTTTGGGAGCGGCACGACGCCCGCGGAAAAGCGTTGGAGACCAAGCGGTTCTACCATCACGAGGTCGGTGAGCTGACGCTGTCGATGCAGACGTTCGACGTGCGGTCGGCACCCGGTCAGGAACTGGTCGTGTATCACGCGGCACCGAACTCGACCGACGCGCACGCGCTGAAGCTGCTGGGCTCCCTCGCGGTGACCGACAGCGAGCCCGCAGGCTAGCTTCGCTGTGAATCGGCCGAAACCCGCCATGGCGTGACGGGCCCGCCGGTAGACACATAGGTATGGGTGCGGGGACATACGTGGGTCGAGTCGGCGGGTTGGCGGTTGCGCTGGGCATCGGGACGGCGGTGTTCACCGGACACGGCGTGGCCTCCGCCGAACCGTCGGACACCTCGGCGTCGACGTCGGGAACATCGCAATCGAGTTCCTCCGAATCGAAAGCCGACACCAAGAAGGCCGACGCCAAGAAGCCCGACACCACGGTGTCCGGTGCCGCCAAAGAGGACGACACCGAGAAGGAAGACGACACCAAAGACACCAAGGCCACCAAGGACGACGACGACAAGGCCGACGAAGAACCCAAGGACGAATCCGACGAGCCCGACGAACCGGCCAACAAACCCAAAAAGCAAGCGACGGTCGCCGTTTCGCAGCCGGACGAAGCGGTCGACAAGCCGGCCGCCGACGACGGCGAGGACGAACCGGCGCCCGTGGAGACCGCGGCGTGGACGCTGGCCGCCGCCAGCCGGCGCGAGATCGGGGCGTCGCAGGACGAGTCCCCAGCTGCCGCCAACAGTGTCAGCGCGACACCCGTCGCCGCCACCACCGTCGTCGCCAAACCGTCGACGCCTCTGCTGACCCCGCTGCAGCACGTACCGATCTTCGGCCCGCTGTTCGTCACCCCGGTGGTCGCGGCGCTCAAACAGGTGCCGTTCGTCGGCGACATCCTGCACCCGATCATCGGCTACCCGGTCGGCTTCACCGGCGGCACCACACCCCGCGACGTGCACGTCATCTCCGCCGACGGCACCGCGATCTACGTCCACTTCTTCCCCGCCCAGGGCGCCAACACCGGCAAGGTCGCGCCGACGATCCTCAACGGCCCCGGACTCGGCCTGCCGGGCGAGACCAACCCGCTCGCGCAGGACAACCCGTTCATGCCCAACCAGGTCATCGGGATGGCGCCGCTGCTGCAGGGCGGCTACAACGTCGTCACCTGGGATCCGCGCGGCGAATGGCAATCCGGCGGCGTCCTGCAGATCGACAACCCCGCCTACGAGGGCCAGGACATGAAGGCGATCCTGGACTGGATCGCCCAGCAACCCGAGGTCCAGCTTGACGCGCCGGGCGACCCGCGGATCGGGATGGTCGGCGCCTCCTACGGCGGCGGAATCCAATTGGTCACCGCCGCAATCGATCACCGGGTCGACGCGATCGCGCCGACGATCGCCTGGAACAACCTCAACACCTCGCTGTACAACGCCGGCGCGGTGAAGACCAGCTGGGGCGCGATCCTCACCGCCGCGCTGCTGCTCACCGGCGCCCGGGTCAACCCGCAGATCTACGGCGCAGTCGCGACCGGGCTGTTCACCGGCCAGATCACGCCCGCCCAGCAGGACTTCCTCGACCAACGCAGCCCCGACCGGTTGCTCGACCAGATCACCGCGCCGACCCTGCTGCTGCAGGGCACCGTCGACACGCTGTTCTCGCTGCAGGAGGCGCACGACAACGCGATCGCGTTGATCGGCAACGGGGTTCCGACCAAGGTCGTGTGGTTCTGCGGCGGTCACGGCGCCTGCATCAGCAGCGGTAACGACGGCACGCTGATCGAGGAAGCGACGATGAACTGGCTCGACAGGTACGTGATGGGCCTGGCAGTCAGCACCGGCCCGCAGTTCGAGTGGGTCGACCAGAAGGGCCGGCGCTTCGGTTCCAGCCAGTACCCGGTGACGCCGGGACCGGCGCTGGCGGTGCAGACCACCATCAGTGAGACGCTCGGGCTGTACCAGTTCTTCAACGGCTCGGGCCCGAATCTGCGTGCGCTGCAAGCGGGCCCGATCGGCGCGCTACTGGGCATCCTGTCCAGCTCGCGCGCCGCCAACGCCGTAAACGTCACGCTGCCCGCCCAGCAGACCACCCAATACCTCGTCGGCGCACCGCAATTGGAGTTCACCTACTCCGGAACGGGTGAGGCTCGGCACGTCTACGCCCAACTCGTCGACGACGAGACCGGGCTGGTGCTCGGCAACCAGGTGACGCCGATACCGGTGACGCTCGACGGTGAGGAACACGTCGCCACCGTCTCCCTCGAACAGATCGCGCACACGCTCGAACCGGGCCAGACGGTGACCCTGCAGATCGTCGCGTCCGCGATCCAGTACCAGGCCTTCATCACCTACGGGCGGCTCACGGTGTCCAACGTGAAGCTGTCGGTGCCGACCACCAACGCCACCGCGGTCGCACCCGCCAGCGAACTCGACGCCCTGCTGACCGCCTAGCGCTCAGCAGGGCGCGAAAGCGCTGCAATCATCGGCGGCGTCGATTATTAAGAGATTCTGGCAAACATGCGGTAACTTCAAGCGACACACGATGCGGGGTTGGCCGCTGTCGAGGGGTTAACAGGGACGGTGGATTCGACACCATTCGGGCACTATCAGCTGCAGCAGCTGATAGGCCGTGGCGGCATGGGTGAGGTCTATCGCGCCTACGACACCCGCACTGACCGCATCGTCGCGCTGAAAGTGTTGCCGCCCAGCATGGCCGCCGACGAAATCTTCCAGCAGCGCTTCCGCCGCGAATCGCAGGCCGCCGCGGGCCTCAACGACCCACATGTGGTGCCGATCCACGGTTTCGGCGAGATCGACGGCCGGCTTTACCTCGACATGCGGCTGATCGAGGGCCGCAACCTGGGCGCCATGCTCACCGACACCGGCAAGCCGATCGACATCGCGCTCGCGGTCAAGGTCGTCGAGCAGGTCGCGATGGCGCTCGACGCCGCGCACGGCGCCGGCCTGATCCACCGCGACATCAAACCGTCGAACATCCTGATCACCGACCGCGACTTCGTCTATCTCATCGACTTCGGGCTGGCCCGCACCGCCGGTGAGAAGGGTTTGACCACCGCGGGCAGCACCCTCGGCACCATGGCCTACATGGCCCCCGAACGCTTCGAGGGCAAGCCCGTCGACCCGACCGCCGACATCTACGCGCTCGCCTGCGTGCTCTACGAATGCTTGACCGGCGAGCGGCCGTATCCGGCCGACAGCCTCGAACAGCAGATCGCCGGCCACATGACCAAGGAGATCCCGAAGCCGTCGGCGATCGACCCGCGGTTGGCCGCGTTCGACGACGTGATCGCCAAGGGCATGGCCAAGAAACCGGCCAAGCGCTTCCAGAAGGCCGGCGACCTGGCCGAGGCCACGCGGCGCGCCTTCAACGCGCCGGTGCGCACGACGGGCAGCGGCAGGCACCAGGCGCGACGCAGCCCGGCGCGCACCACACGCCGACGGGTGTCGCGGCGCGTGCTGGCGGTGACCGGTTCGATCGTGTTGGTCGCCGCGCTGGGCACGTTCGGGGTGCTGCAGTGGCGCGGCGGCCCGGACCGCAGCGACGCCCGGCCGGCCAGCGTCGAGGAGAGCACCGAAACGCCCGCCCCCGGCACCGGTCCCGGTGTCGTCGAGGCCATCGCGGCCACCGTTCCCGACGACATCCGGTCGGCGGGCCGGCTCATCATCGGGGTCAACATTCCCTACGCGCCCAACGAATTCAAGGACGCCAACGGTCAGATCGTCGGCTTCGACGTCGACCTGATGAACGCGATCACCCGCACACTGGGCCTGGTGCCCGAGTACCGGGAGACCGCGTTCGAGGCGATCCTGCCGTCGGTGCGCGCCGGCGACTTCAACGTCGGGATGTCGTCGTTCACCGACACCAAGGAACGCGAGCAGCTGGTCGATTTCGTGACCTACTTCCGCGCGGGCACGCTGTGGGCGCAGCGCACCGGGTCCGGTTTCACCCCGGCCGACGCGTGCGGGCTGCGGATCGGGGTCTCGTACGCGACGCTGCAGGAGACCGACGAGATTCCCGCCAAGAACGACGAGTGCGTGGCCGCCGGCCTCGCGCCGATCGACAAGGTCGTCTACGTCAGCCAGGACGACCTCAACGCCGCGCTGCTCAACGGCGAGGTCGACGTGATGGCCGCCGATTCACCGGTCGCCGGGTTCGCGATCAAGACCTCCGGCGGTGCGTTGGAGGCCGCCGGCGATGTGTTCAACTCCGCGCCCTACGGCTGGCCGGTCGCCAAAGACTCCGGGCTCGCAGAACCGTTGCGCCAGGCGCTCGTTCATCTCATCTCGACGGGGGAGTACCGCACGATCGCGGTGATGTGGGGCGTCGAGAAGGGCATGATCTCGACCCCGGAGATCAACGGCGCGACCCGTTGACGCGACCGACGTGTAAAGTGGTGGTCAGACCGTATCCGGTCAGCACGTCCCGCGCGCCACAGTCCACGTCGGCAGCAGCGGAAATCGACTTAAGGACTTCATTCATGGAATCGTCCGACCTGTTCTCGCACCCGCAGAAGCCCGAGTTCGTCGCCGAGGACCGCGACACCACGGGCGCCGTCACCAACCCGGTGTTCTCCGATCAGCCGGAGCCCGGCAAGGGCTGATCAGCGCACGACGATCGTGTGCTCCCCGCGCGGCACCAGCTGACCGATGACCGGTGCGCCGGGGATCTCCCCGGCGATCAGCAGGCCCCCGGAGGTCTGCGCGTCGGCCAGCAGCAGCGCCTCGTCGCCGTCGACCGCGCTCAGATCGACGTGCGGGGCCACCCACTCCAGATTGCGGCGGGTACCGCCGCTGACATAGCCGTCGGCCAGCGCCTCGCGGGCACCGTCGAGGTAGGGCACCGCCGCGCTGTCGAGCACCGCGGTCACCCCGCTGGCGCGGGCCAGCTTGTGCAGATGTCCGAGCAGCCCGAAGCCTGTCACGTCAGTCGCGCACTCGACGCCGGCGCCCACTGCCGCGCGGGCGGCGTCGGCGTTCAGCGTCGTCATCACCGCGACTGCCTCCGGGAACGTCTCACCGGTGTTCTTGTGCCGGCTGTTGAGCACCCCCACACCGAGCGGCTTGGTCAACGACAGCGGCACGCCGGGCTTGCCGGCGTCGTTGCGCAGCAACCGATTCGGGTCGGCGATGCCGGTGACGGCCAGACCGTACTTGGGTTCGGGATCGTCGACGCTGTGCCCGCCGGCCAGATGGCAGCCCGCGGCGTTGCACACGTCGAGGCCGCCGCGCAGCGCCTCGGCCGCCAACTCGAACGGCAGCAGCTCGCGCGGCCAGCCCAGCAGGTTGACTGCGACGACCGGCCGCCCGCCCATCGCGTAGACGTCCGACAGGGCGTTGGTCGCCGCGATCCGGCCCCAGTCGTAGGCGTCGTCGACGACCGGGGTGAAGAAGTCCGTCGTCGCGATCAGCGCCACGCCCCCGTCGATGCGCACCGCGGCCGCGTCGTCGCCGTCGTCGAGGCCCACCAGCAGCTCGCCGACCGGATCCGTCGGCGCGGCGTGGGTCAGCCCGCGGACCACCTCTTCGAGCTCGCCGGGCGGGATCTTGCAGGCGCACCCGCCGCCGTGCGCGTACTGGGTCAGTCGATACGTCAGCTGTTCGGTCACGCCCTCCATGCTGCCTGGCATGATCGGGCGGTGGGTCAGGGAGGCGTATCCGGTCTGGTGACCGGCGCGATCTTCAAAATCGCTGAGCGGCAGATTCTGTCGCTGGCGGGTTCGATTCCCGTCCGCCTCCGCCACCCTCACCCGTCCCACACCACCTGGCCGTCCTCGCGGATGCGGGCACCTTCCGACGCGGGATGCTCGGTCAGCCGGCCGTCGTGCATGAGATGGACGACGGGCACCGACAGCCGCAGTTCGGCGACGTCGGCGACGATCCGCCGGTGACAGCGCCACCACACCGCCTCGCTGCACATCATCGCGGTGCGCTGCGTGCGCGCCTGCTCGACGAGGTCGTCGAGCGCGGCGGCGAAGGTGGGCGTGCGGGTGTAGGCGGCGTAGGCCGCGAACTGCGCGACGCGCCACCACGGGTCCTCGGGCGGCTGGTCGGGCGGCAACCGGCGGCGCCCGCCGAGCCGCTCGTCCCACCGGTACGCCAGCCCGGCTTCGGCGGCCCACGCGGTGATCGCGCCGCGCTCGACGTCGGGGTTGTGGCGGCTGTTGGGAAACCGGCGGATGTCGACGATCGCCTCGACGTCCGCGCCGCGCAGCAGCCCCGCGAGCGCGGTCCTGTCGAGCGCCCCGTGGCCGACCGAGATCAACATGTCACCGGTGTACCCGATCGGACCCATAGGCCATGATGGCTCCATGACCGATCCGCGCCGCCGGGTGCCGCGCACCGACGCGCTGCTCGCCGACCCGCGGCTCGCCGAGGCGGCGCACGTCCTCGGTCGCGCGCTGGTGAAAAGTGTTGTGGCACAGGCGCAACAGCGCGCCCGCGACGGGCAGATCCCGCCGGAGCGGGTGGCCGACGAGGCCGTCGCCGCCCTGCCGCACAGCGCGGCGAGGCTGCGGCCCGTGATCAACGCCACCGGAGTCGTCGTGCACACCAACCTCGGGCGGGCGCCGCTGTCGCGGGCGGCGGTCGACGCGGTCGTCACCGCCAGCGGCGCGACGGACGTCGAGTTCGACCTCGAGACCGGCCGCCGGGCCCGCCGGGGTCGCGGCGCCCTGGCTGCGCTGGCGGCGGCGGTGCCGTCCGCCGGCGGCGTGCACGTCGTCAACAACAACGCCGCCGCGCTGCTGTTGGCAGCGATGACGCTGGCCCCGAGCAAGGAGATCGTGGTCAGCCGCGGCGAGCTCATCGAGATCGGCGACGGGTTCCGGCTGCCGGAGCTGATGCAGTCGACGGGCTCGCGGTTCCGCGAGGTCGGCACCACCAACCGCACCCACCTGCGCGATTACGCCGACGCGCTGGGCCCCGACACCGGCTTCATCCTCAAGGTGCACCCGTCGAACTACACCGTCGGCGGGTTCACCTCGGCGGTCGGCGTGCGCGACCTGGCCGCCCTCGAGGTCCCCGTGGTGGCCGACATCGGGTCCGGCCTGCTCACCCCGCATCCGCTGCTGCCCGACGAGCCCGATGCCACCACGATGCTGCGCGACGGCGCCGACCTGGTCACCGCCAGCGGGGACAAACTGCTCGGCGGTCCGCAGGCGGGCCTGCTGTTCGGCGACGCCGAGCTGATCGAACGGCTGCGCAGGCACCCCGCCGCGCGGGCGCTGCGCGTCGACAAGCTGACGCTGGCCGCGCTGGAGGCCACGCTGGTCGGCCCGCCGCCGCCGGTGCTGCAGGCGCTCGACGCCGACGTCGCCGACCTGCGGGCCCGCGCGCAGCGACTGGCCGCGCAGCTGCCGCGCGCCCAGGTGGTGGACTGCGTCGCCGCGGTCGGCGGCGGCGGCGCACCCGACGTCGAGCTGCCCAGCGCCGCGGTCAGCCTGCCCGAGTCCTACGCCAGGCCGCTGCGGACCGGCACCCCGGCAGTGGTCGGCCGGCTGGAGAGCGGCCGCTGTCTGCTCGACCTGCGCACGGTCGCCGCCGCTGACGACGACCTGCTCGCCAAGGCGGTCCTGGCGTGTACGTCGTAGCGACGGCCGGCCACGTCGACCACGGAAAGTCCACGCTCGTCGAACGCCTCACCGGCATGTGGCCGGACCGGCTGGCCGAAGAGCAGCGCCGCGGCCTGACCATCGACCTCGGGTTCGCGTGGACGACCCTGGACGGGCGCGAGGTCGCGTTCGTCGACGTGCCCGGCCACGAACGGTTCGTCGCGAACATGCTGGCCGGAGTCGGACCCGTCCCGGCGGTCGTCTTCGTCGTCGCCGCGACCGAGGGGTGGATGCCGCAATCCGACGAACACCTCGACGCGCTGCGGGCGTTGGGCGTGCGCCATCTGCTGGTGGTGATCAGCAAGGCCGACCTCGCCGACCCGACGTCCGCTCTGGCGCAGGTGCGCGAGCGGCTGCCCGACGCGCCGGTGGTGCTCGGCACCGATATCGAAGCCGTTCAACAGCAGGTGATCTCGATGATCGACGCGCTGCCGGTTCCCGACCGCGACGCCGATGTGCGGCTGTGGGTGGACCGGTCGTTCACCGTGCGCGGCGCGGGCACCGTGGTGACGGGAACGCTGGCGGCGGGCACGCTGCGGGTCGGCGACGAACTCGAACACGCGGGACGACGGTTGACGGTCCGCGGCCTGCAGTCGCTGGGCCGCGACCGCGACCGGGTCGAGGCGGTCGCGCGGGTCGCGGTGAACCTGCGCGGCATCGAGCGCCACCACATCGGCCGCGGCGACACCGTGCGCACACCCGGCGCGTGGCTGGACACCAGCGAAATCGACGTGCTGCTCAGGCGTTCCGGTGAACTGCACCGGCAGCTGGTGCTGCACATCGGGTCGGCGGCGGTGCCGGTGCAGGTGCGCCCGCTCGGCGAGACCGGAGCCCGGTTGCGGTTGACCCGGCCGCTGCCGCTGCGCATCGGCGACGTCGGGCTGTTACGGGACCCGGGTGAGCACCGGATCGCCGCGGGCGTCGAGGTGCTCGACGTGCGGCCACCGGCGCTGCGCCGACGCGGCGCGGCCCGGGAGCGCGGCGCGGAACTGGCGACCGGCCGCGTGCGCCGCCCGGAATTCGCGCGGGTGAACGAGCTGCGCGCCATGGGTTTTGACACCGACGGCACCCGGGTCGGCGAGTGGGTCGTTGACGACGACTGGTGGGCGCAGTGCCGTCAGCAGATGCTCGCGGCGCTGGACGCGTGGACGGCCGGGCATGACGTCGCGGCCGGGATGCCGCTGGAGGCGCTGCGACAGCAGGCCGGGCTGCCGGCCGCCGACCTGTTGCCCCCGCTGCTCGCCGGCACCGGGCTGCAGGTGGTCGACGGCGTGGTGCGCCGGCCCGACGCGGGGCTACCAGAGCGGGTCGACAAGGCCGTGCGCACGGTGGAGGAGTGGTTGGCCGCCGAGCCGTTCCGCGCGCCGGAGGCCGACGAACTGGCCGACCTGCACCTCGGTCCGCGCGAGCTCGCCGCGGCAGTGCGTGCGGGGCGGCTGGCCAGGATCGCCGACGGTGTGGTGCTCGGCCCGGACGTCTACGACCGCGCCGCGAAAGTCCTTGCGGGACTGGCGCAGCCGTTCACCGTCGCCGAGGCCAAGCGTGCGCTGAACACCACCCGCCGGGTCGCGGTGCCGCTGCTCGAACAGCTCGACGCCCGAAGGCTTACCCGCCGTGCACCCGACGGCACCCGCACGCTGCTCTGAGCCCGTCTTCTCCCCGCCGTGGGTTTGGCCGTCGACCGCCCGGGTACGCCGCGCGGATACGGAAGGAGCAACCATGGCGGACACCAAGACAGGCAATATCGTCGACGACATCATCGCCGACCACCGCGAGTTCGAAAGCGTCTTCAGCGAGATCGAATCCGCGGGCGATCCCCGAACCCAACCCGAGCTCGTCGAGCACGTGATCGCCGGAATCGTGCGGCACGCGGTGGCCGAGGAGGAGTACGTGTATCCGGCGGCGCGCGACATCGTGCCCAACGGCGACGAGATGGTCGACCACGAGATCCAGGAGCACTCGGAGGCCGAGGAGGTCATGAAGGAGATCGAAAAGGTCGGCACCGATGATCCCAAGTACGACGAGCTCGTCCGCAAGCTCATCGCCGACATCCGCCACCACATCGAGGACGAAGAGAACGATCTGCTGGCGAAGATGCGCATCGCGGCGACCTCCGACCAGTTGCGCGAGCTCAGCGAGAAGTTCCACCGGGCCAAGAAGATGGCACCCACCCGCCCTCATCCGCTCGCGCCCGACCATCCGCCGGCCAACCGCATCCTCGCGCCGGGCGCCGGGTTGGTCGACCGGTTGCGCGACGCGCTGTCCGGCCGCAACTAGCCGGCCCAGAAGCTAAGCCCGGACCAACTCCACCACCGGGATCACCCGCGTCGTGTTGCGCTGGTAGTCGCCGAACTGCGGTTCGACCGCGACCTGTTTGGCGTAGATGTCGTCGCGTTCCTGTCCGGTGAGGACCCGCGCGGTCGCCGGGAACGTCTCGGTGCCCAGCTCCACGGCGATGTCCGGATGCGCCACCAGGTTGTGATACCAGTCGGGGTTCGTGTCGGCGCCGCCCTTGCTGGCGAAGATGTAGATGCGGTCGCCGTCGAGGTAGGGCACCAGCGGGGCGATCCGCTCTGTGCCGCTCTTGGCGCCGAAATGATGCACCAGCACCAGCGGCTTGCCCTCGAACACCCCGCCCGCGCGGCCGCCGGTCTCCCGGAATTCACGAATGACGTTACGGTTCATCTCGTCGAAATCAATTGTGCTCATGCGGTTTTTCCTTCTAGGTTGTCGGACGGAAAGGCGGCGGGGTACGGCTGGCCGTAGTCGGCCGACCGTCCGACGGCTGCCCACTTGCGGTCGTCGGCCAGCAGCTTCTCGTCGTGGCGCAGGGTCCCGTCGACAGCAGTGACCCCGATCGGGAGGTGGTACGGAATGTCGTTGCGCGCAGCTATTTTCACCAGTATCTCGGCGGCTCGCTGCGGATCGCCGGCGGTGATGGCGTCGCTGCCCCGCACGGCGTTCATCGCGCCAACGGTATCGGCATAGAGGTCGGGGATCGCGTCGACGGTCATCGACGAGCCGGCCCAGTCGGTGGCGAACCCGCTGGGTTCCACGACGAGCACCCGCACACCGAACGGCGCGGTCTCGGTCTGCAGCACGCGGGAGAACCCGTCGATCGCGAACTTGGCGGCCTGATAGGACGCGATGCCGGGTGACCCGCCGACGCGGCCGCCCATCGACGAGAACTGGATGATTAGCCCGCCGCCCTGGTCGCGCAACACCGGGATCACCGCCTTCGACACGTGGTAGACACCCCAGAAGTTCGTCTCGAACTGCCGCCGGAAGTCGTCCTCGTCGCCGGTTTCGATCGGCGCCACGTTGGCGTAACCGGCGTTGTTGACGACCACATCGATGCGGCCGAAGTGATCGCGTGCTGTCGTGATTGCGCGGGAGACCGCGGCGGGATCGGTGACGTCGAGCGCCACCGGGAACACGGCGTCGGAACCGTATTTGGCGACCAGATCGTCGAGTTGCTCGGGTCGACGGGCGGTCGCCGCTACCCGGTCCCCGTTTTGTGCCACCGCCTCGACCAGTGCGCGGCCGAACCCGCGCGACGAACCGGTGATGAACCAAACTGTCATCGCAGTGTCCTTTCGTTGTGTCTGCGGGCGGCGACGAGATCGCCTGCCCAGGAGGGTCTCTGCGCCTTCTGCGGCTGTCGTAACGCCTGCGCGACGACCAGGCCCTCCAAGACTTCATCCAGCCCGGACCGCGGGTGCTGGGCCTCCGCAGCGGCGATCGCCACCGCGTACTCGGCACGCAATTGCCGCGACCCGAACTCGATGGCCACACCCGCGCGCAGGTAGTGCGGGACGGGACCGCGGCGTTCGGCGATGCCCGGCGAGGTGTGCAGTGCGATCGCCTCCCAGATCGGATCGACCGAGACCGCATCCCACCCGCGGGCGGTGAGGAATTCCGCGGCTGCATCGGCTCCTTCGACCTCGAATCGCGATGGCCCGTCGTAGATGTCGGCGGTGCCGGCGTCGTGGAACAGCGCGGCCAGCAGCAGTGCTTCCGAATCGATGTCGGCTGCGTCGCGCCGCGCCGCCTCCAACCCCAACAGGTGAGTCCTCAGACTGTGGTTGAAGATCTGCGGGTGCAGCACCGTGCGGACATGCTCGGTCGCCTCCGACACGATGGGTTGCATCACGTGTCCTCGCATCACTGGTCGAACGTCAGCACGATGCGGCCACGGACGCCGCCGGCCTCCATGGCCCGATGCGCATCGGCGGCCTTCGCGGCGGGATAGGTGGCGGCTACGCGCAAGGTCAACTTGTCCTGCTCGACAAGCGTTTTCAACTGCTCGAGCTTGTCGATGGCATGCGTGTACTGCGGGACGAAAACCTCGCGCACGTCAATCCCGTGAGACCGGCCCAGGTCGCGGTGGTCGTCGGGGCGATCTCCGCGCAGCAGCACCGCGATCTGACCGCCGTCGCGTAGCGCAGGAACGACGTCTGCGCCCTGCCACGCCCCGTCGACCGCTGCGGCTACTCCTTCGGGCCACCACTGTCTGATGCGCGCTCCGATTCCCGGTCCGCGGGGCACGATCTGATCTGCGCCCAGCGCGACGACCAGGTTCTCGTCGGCGGGTGCGGCGTCGGCGATGACGCGCAGACCGTCGACTTTCGCCAGCTGAACCGCATATCCGCCGACGGCTCCCGCGGCGCCCGTGACTGCGATTGTCTCTCCGGCAGGCAGATTCAGTAGGTCGATGGCCAGACGCGCGGTCAGGCCGTTCATCGGCAAGGTGGCGGCCTCGGCGAGCGTCGCCCCGTTCGGGACGTGGGTCACCTGGTCCGGGTCGACGACGAGGTATTGGGCGTAGGCGCCGCCGGTGGCGTCGATCGGCATGACGATTGCCATGACGCGGTCGCCGACTCGCAGGTCGGTGCGGGCATCGGGCCCAATCTCGTCCACCACGCCGGCCGCTTCCATCCCCGGCACGTACGGGGGCCGCAGCGGCCCGTCGCGCAGCGCGGCGTCCAGAACGCCGGTGCGCAGCAGGACGTCGCCCGGATTGACCGTCGCGGCGTGTACGCGCAGCCGCACCTGCGTCGGCCCGGTCACGGGCCGGGGGACCTCGACGAGTTCGAGTGCATCGGGCCCGCCGTACTCGCGCACACCGACCGCCGTCATCATCGGCACGGCTACAACCCCAATTCGGTGAGGCCGGGGTGGTCGGCGGGCCGCGGGCCGGAACGGTCCCAGTGGAACAGCCGCTGCTCCTCGCTGATGGCCACGTCGTTGATGCTGGCGTGCCGGGTCTTCATCAGCCCGCTCTCGGCGAACTCCCAGTTCTCGTTTCCGTATGCACGGAACCAGCGCCCCTCGGCGTCGTGATACTCGTAGGCGAACCGGACCGCGATGCGGTCCTCGCCGAACGCCCACAGTTCTTTGATCAGGCGGTACTCCAGTTCGCGTGCCCACTTGCCGGTCAGGAACTCGATGATCTGCTCGCGGCCCTGCAGGAACGTCGACCGGTTACGCCACCAGCTGTCCGGCGTGTAGCCGAGCGCGACGCGTTCGGGATCGCGCGTGTTCCAGAGGTCCTCTCCCGCACGGACTTTCGCGACCGCGGTGTCATGGGTGAAGGGCGGAGCCAACGTGGTCATTCTTCAGTTCCTTTCGATGAATGCGAGCAGGTCGGCGTTCACGGTGTCGGCGTCAGTGGTCGGCAAGCCATGCGGCAGGCCGTGATAGGTCTTGAGGACGCCGTTCTTGAGCAGTTCGGCGGTCTTCGGTCCGGCTGCGCGGTAGGGGACGATCTGGTCGTCGTCACTGTGGATCACCAGTGTGGGAACAGTGATCTTCTTCAGGTCGTCGGTGAAGTCGGTCTGCGACCAGGCCACGATCCCCTCATAGTGGGCGTTGGCCGCCCCGGTCATGCCCTGCCGCCACCAGTTGGCGACGATCGCCTCGGAGTAACGGGCCTGCGGGCGGTTGAAGCCGTAGAACGGTCCCGAAGCCACGCTGCGGTAGAATTCGGAACGGTTCGCCGCCAACTGGGCTTGCAGATCGTCGAACACCGCCTTCGGTTGCCCGTCGGGGTTGGTGTCGGTCTGCACCATCAGGGGTGGCACCGCGCACAGCAGGGCCGCCTTGGCGGCGCGTTGCTCGCCGTGTCGGGCCAGGTATCGGACCACTTCGCCCCCGCCTGCGGAATGACCGACGTGAATGACGTCGTGCAGATCGAGGTGGTCGACCAGCGTGGCGAGATCATCGGCGTAGCGGTCCATGTCATGTCCGCCGGCCGTCTGCGTAGAGCGGCCGTGGCCGCGACGGTCGTGGGCCACCACGCGGTAACCGCGCTGCAGGAAGAACAACATCTGTGCGTCCCAGTCGTCGCTTGACAGTGGCCAACCGTGACTGAAGACGATCGGCTGACCGCTGCCCCAGTCCTTGTAGAAGATGTCAGCGCCGTCGTCGGTGTGCACTATTCCCATGGGATGGCCTTTCGTTGTGTCCGTGTGCTTTTGCTCACCGCAGGGTCAGGCGACGCTGCGGATGGTCCCGCCGTCGACGCGGATGGTGGCGCCGCTGATGTAGTCGGCGTGCTTGCCGGCCAGAAAGACGACCGCGGCGGCGATTTCGTCGGGCCGTCCGAACCGGCCGACGTCGTTGGGGATCCACGATTCGGCCGCCACGCGTTCGACGTCGCTGAGGTTGCCCGTCCATCCATGCTCGGGCGCGATCCGCATCAACAGCTCGGCCACCTGGTCGGTCAGGATGGCCCCCGGGGCAACGGTGTTGGCGGTGATCCCGGTGCCCGCCAGCTCACGGGCCAGCGAGACCGTCAGGTTGTGGCGGGCGGCCAGCGTCGCCTGGTAGTGCGGCTGGATCGCCATCGGCTGCACGGCGAGTCCGCCGCCGATCTGGATGACCCGTCCCCAGCCACGCTGCCGCATGGCCGGCGTCAGGTGGCGGATCATCCGTACGCCGGACACGACGTTGGCCTGGTAGACCTGCGCCCACTGTTCCGGAACCGCGTCGCTCCACGACAGTTCCTCGTACCCGCCGGCGTTGTTGACCAGGATGTCGATCGGTCCGCCCGCCGACGCGGCGTCGGCGACATACGCGGCGCCGGCGTCGGTGCTCAGGTCACCGACAACCGGGACGGCCTCGATGCGGTGCGCGACGGCCTCGGTGCGGTCCCGATCCCGGCCGTGTACCACGACCGCGGCGCCCTCCTCGGCAAGCATCTCGGCGATCGCCGCTCCGATGCCGGCGCTCGAGCCGGTGACCAACGCCCGTCGGCCCACCAAACCCATGTCCATAGCGTTCTCTTTCTGCCTGTCAACCTGCTCCCAGCGTCGACCCGCGAGCGCGGCCCGCGCATCGGCAACTGGCCAGTCCAAGTCGCCAGTCCCTGAACAGTGACTCGCCGAGCGCACGCTTGTGTGCACCCCTACCTGGGGATATGCGGACAGAACCGTGCGCTCGGCGAGGGGCGGGCGGGCGGAGTCAGTCGGGCAGCACGCGCTCGAGTTGCGCACGCGAGGAGATCCCGAGCTTGGTGAACACCTTGCTCAGGTGGTACTGCACGGTGCGGGCGCTGATGAACAGCCGAGACCCGATCTCCGGGTTCGACAGCCCGTCGCGGGCCAGCCGGGCGACCTGCGCCTCCTGTGCGGTGAGCTGCTCGGCGCCGGTCGCGGCGTCGATCTTCTGCGCGGTGTCGCCGACGGCCTTCAGCTCGCGCCGCGCCCGTTCGGCGAACGCCGCCATGCCCATGGACCCGAGCATGTCGTGGGCGACTCGTAGATGCGCACGGGCGTCGCTGCGCCGACGTTCTCGCCGCAGCCATTCCCCGTAGAGAAGATGGGTGCGGGCGAGTTCGGTGCGGATCCGGGTGCGCTCGAAGTGCTCGATAGCCTCCAGGTACAGCCGTTCGGCGTCGTCTGCGTCCTCAGCGACCAGCGCGCGGACCCGGCACCCGACACCCAGCGCCCACGGCGTGCCACTCGCGGCGGCCATCGTGGCCAGCTCCTCAGCGGCTCGCACGGCGACCTCGTCCTCTCCGACGCGCACCGCCGCCTCGACGAGTTCCGGAAGAGACCAATGCATCGCGGTCAGCTCGCCCGGGAAGGCCGCCGCCCTGCTGGCCGCGGCGAAGGCCCGGTGGTAGTCACCGATCCCGTTGTGCAGCACCGCTTCTGCCCACCATGCGACGGTCAACCCGTTACCTTCACCCCGGCCGCTCACCTCGGTGACCGTGGCGTCGATGAGCGCCGACGTCCGTTCGCGGTCACCGCGCAGCGCCGCCACTCCCAACGCGGCATACGGTGCCAACCTGCTACCCGTTGCGTCCTGGGCGGCCTGCAACTCGTCGACCACGGCCGCGGCTTCGGCCAAATTGCCGAAGAACAGCAGGGGATAGGCACGCGAGCTGAGCGCGATCGGTAGCTCGCTGAGTGTCCCGGTGTGGCGCGCCAACTCGACGTGACGACGGGTCATGACTTCCAGACAGTTGTCGTCCCAGGCGAAATGAGCAGCCGTCGACGCCAATAGGGCCCACCGTAGGTGCTCGGCCGGGGCGTCGACGAACGCGCCGAGCACCGGACCGAGCGCTGGCGCGGCGGCGACGTACCCGCGGGTGTAGTGCGTCACCAGCCAGTCGAGCAGAAGACCGGGTGGGGACGCGGAGTCGGCGGGTGCGCCTGCGGCGGCGTGCGCCACTTCTCCGACGGTGGCGTTCACCGCGAGTCGCCCCGCGAACATGGACGCGAGGAACGCTTCGAGAAACGTTGTCCGACAGAGCTGTACGTCGTGATCCTTGAGTTGTTCGGCGGCCGCCAAGAACAGCGGGGGTGCGTCGCTGCCGTGGCTGGTGGCGAACGCGATCTGAGCCCGCGCGGAGTCCACGCGTGCGTGCTGGACCTCGGACAGGGGTTCGCTCTCGGCCATGGCCAGCAGGTCCAACGCGCGGTCGTAGGCCCCGGCCTGGATCTTGGCCACTGCGGCGGTCAGTGCGCGGTCCGCCCGCACCGCGGAGTCGGGTGTCAGCCCCGCGGCACGCTCCAGAAACGCCGCCGCCGCCCCGACCCCGCCGCGGGCCTGCGCCCGGTCGGCGGACCGCACCAACTCCTCCGCCACCGCTTCGTCAGGACCCGGGGTGGCGTTGGCCAGATGCCAGGCCTGCCGGTCGGGATCGAGATCGGCGTCGGTGGCCTCGGCGAGCACCCGGTGCACCTCGAGCCGATCGGCGACCGACGCGGACTTGTAGGTCGCCGAACGCACCAGCGGATGCCGGAACCGGACCCGCGTCGCAAACGTCGCCAGATCGGCCTCGACGACCGGTGCGATCGCGTCCCTGCCGAGCCCTATCAGCTCGGCCGCCCGCCACAGCAGCCCCAGATCGCCGGTCGGTTCGGCCGCGGCGAGCAGCAGCAAGCGGCGGGCCGCTGCGGGCAACGCTTCGATGCGGTGCCCGAACCTCTGCTCCATGTCGGCCGAGATGCCCACTGCCGCAGGAAGTCCGAAGCCGCCGGCGAGCTCACCGGCAGGAAGTGACCGGGGGATCTCCAGCAGGGCCAACGGGTTCCCGCCGGTCTCGGCGACGATCTGATCGCGCACCCGGTCGTCGAGGGGCTCTGACAGCACCGCGTTGAGCAGCGCCCGCGCGTCGACGGCGCGCAGGCCGCTGACGACGAGCACCGGCAGGCCGTCGACCGCGTCGCTGGGCTCCCGCGCGGCCAGCACGAGCCCGACCGACTCGGCACCGAGGCGTCGCGCGACGAACGCCAGCACCTGTGCTGAGGCGCGGTCGAGCCAGTGCTCGTCGTCGATCAGGCACACCAGGGGTCGCTGCTCTGCAGCGAGCGAGAACAGGTTCAGCACCGCCAGCCCGACCAGGAATCGATCGGGTGCAGGACCGCTCGTCACACCGAGCGCGACGCTCAACGCCGTGTGCTGATTGTCGGGCAGCCGGTCCAGTTGGTCCAGCAGCGGTAGGCACAGCTGGTGCAGCGCTGCGAACGCCAACTCCATTTCGGCCTGTACGCCGGAGGCCCGCAGGACGCGGCACCCGGTGGCCCGGGTCGCCAGGTAGTCCAGCAGCGCCGTCTTCCCGACTCCGGCGTCTCCGCGAATGACGAGGGCGCGGCTTTCCCCGGACGTCACGGCATCGAGGAACCGGTCGAGCACAGCCGTCTCGTCGCGACGCCCCGTCAGCGGCGTCGCGGCTCGCGAGACATCGCCGACCTGCACGGACCGACGCTATACCGCCACGCGATCTCGGCAAAGCCCTTAGCGCACAGCCTTGATCACCTGCACCAGGTTGAACTGCCACCGCTCGACCAGCCGGAGCCCGAGATCGTGGGTGACGGCAAAGGCGCGGGTGCCGCCGAACAGCGGACCCGGCGGGATCGCCACGCCGGTTTCGTGTGCGGGCGCCGCCGGGTCGGCCTGCGTGAGGATCCACACCGTCGCGCAGTGCTGCAGCGGCCCGACGGAGGCCTCGGGGATGAGGTTGGTGTCGAACACCGCGTGCGTCTCGGTCGCTCGCTGCCACAGGCTGACGTCGACGAGCGGACGGAAGGCGTCGGGCCGCGCGGCCATCAGCGGGCGCATCGGTGCGGGATGGAACGTGACGGTGTCGTTGACCAGCAGGCAGTCCCCGGGCGACGCCGACGCGGTGATCAGGTCGGCCACCGGGCTGTAATCCATCCCGTACTTCGCGTACGGACCGCGTTGCACCGCAACGTAATTGTGTGCCGTCAGCACCGCGAACACTCCGACCACCGCCGCCGCCACCCACCCCGACCGGCTCACCGCGACGATGCACACCCCGAGCAACAGCGCGACCGCAGGCGCGGTGAAGCACAGATATCGCGGCGTGTAGAGCGGTTCGGCGACCGCCGAGTACGCGACGATCACCGTCGTCGGCGCCACGATCCACCCGACCGCCAGCGCCACCACCTCCCGCTGGCCGGCCAGCCGCCGCGTCGCCACGGCCACGACCACCACCAGCCCGGCCAGCACCGCGAAGTACGGGTCGCGATCGAAATACTGTTGCACGGCAACGTCTTCGAAGGTGCGCCAGCCGATCGGCGTGATCCAGCTGATCTGCTGCGCCTGGCCCGCGACCAGCGCCACGAACGGCGCCGTCGCCGCCAGCGCCACCGCCGACGTCACCCAGAACGCGGGGGTGCGCCGCCGCGACACCAGCACGAACACCGCGTGCGCGAAAACCAGCAGCGCCAGGTACACGTCCAGCACCACCGACACCGCCAGCAGCACGCCGTAACCCAGCCAGGCCCAGCGGGATTCACGCCGGTGCGCCCACACCAGCACGACGGCCAGCCACACCGCCAACGCCATCGTCAGCGCATACGGCCGCGCCTCGATGCCTGCCCAGGTGCTGCGCGGCAGGATCGCGCACATCACGCCCGCGGTCACCCCGACGGCGCGCGAGGACACCTGGGTGCCCAAGACGACAACGCCGCCCGCGGCGGCACCGACGGCCAGCCCGCTGGGCACCCGGGACCAGAACTCGGTCGGCGGGAACAGCTCGAACCAGCCGTGCATCAGCACGTAGTAGAGGCCGTGCACGGCGTCCACGTCGTGCAGCATCTGCCACAGCTCGGGCAGCGAGCGGCTGTAGGAGGCCGAGATGGTGGCGGCCTCGTCGTACCAGAACGACGGGCGGCCCGCGCCGGCGAGGCTGACGGCCGCGCCGAGGACGGCGACGAGCAGCGGAGCCACCCAGGGCCGCTGCGCCCGTGCGTCTACCAGACGCGGATCCAGTCGACCAGCATCACCGACGGATACGGCGCCAGGGCGGGGTTGCCGCCGCCGGTGCCGCCGACGGCGAGGTTGAGGATCGCCTGCATCCAGTAGCCCGGGATGCCGAACGGCCAGCGCAGGTCGCCGGGACGGCCGTGCACCGGGATCGGCTTGGCCGGGACGTAGAAGTACGGCTCGGCGCCGTCGACGTAGTCGCGCCAGAACCGGAACCCGTCCTCGGCCCAGTTGACCCGCCAGTTGTGCCAGGCCGGGTCGACGAGCTGCGGGATCGACTTGCCCTCCCACGTCTTGCCGTTAGACGCCGCGTGCACGGTGGTGCCGGGCGGCCAGTCGCCGTTGCCGTAGTACTCGACGATGTCGACCTCGCCGTCGGGCAGCGGGTCCTGGTTGAGCAGCCAGTAGGCGGGCCACAGGCCCGGGTGCATGCAGTCGAGCTTGATCCGCGCTTCCCAGGTCGTGCCGATCTGCCCACGGAAGTGGCTGAGCACCTTGCCGCTGAAGTACTGGTCACCTTCGCGGGTCGCGCACAGCACCAGGTTGGAATTGCCGTCGACGAACACGTTGCGACGGTCGTCGCGGTAGTGGCCGGCCAGCGGGGGCGTGACCGGGTCGTCCCAGTTCTGGATCAGCCACTTCGACGGGTCGGGCGCCGAGCCGGCCGGGCCGTCGAACTCGTCGGCGAACAGGTAGGAGCCGGACGCGGCGACGGGTGGTTGCGCTGGTGGCGCGGGCCGCAGCGGCGACGCGTTCGCCACCGGTGTGGGCAGAGAGGCGCCGATGGCGGCGATCCCGGTCATCATCATCAGGCTGCGACGGTCGATTTCGGCCACAGCAGCACCATAGAGGGTTCACAGGCGAGTCGCGCCGGGTTCTGGCACGCTGGCGATCTGTGGCACGGTTTGATGGAGGGACCGCCGGGTAAGGAGGGCTTCGTGGACATCAAGGGGCTGTTCCAGTCGTGGCCGGTGTATCGCCAGCTCACCGGCGAGGACCGGTTGGGTCGCGGTAAGGCCGCCCAGTCCAAACGCTCGGCGGAGCTGACCCCGCGCACCGTCGACGCCGACCGCGTCGTGCACTCGGTGTGCCCGTACTGCGCGGTCGGCTGCGCGCAGAAGGTCTACGTCAAAGACGAGAAGGTCATCCAGATCGAGGGCAACCCCGACAGCCCGATCTCGCGAGGCCGCCTGTGCCCCAAGGGTTCTGCGAGCAAGCAACTGGTGACGGGACCGCAGCGGCTGACCAAGGTGCGCTACCGCCCGCCGTACGCCACCGAGTGGCAGGAGATCGACCTCGACACGGCGATGAACATGGTCGCCGACCGGGTGCTCGACGCGCGGGAGAAGGGCTGGCAGCAGTTCGACGCCGACCGTCACACGCTGCGCCGCACCATGGGCATCGCCAGCCTGGGCGGCGCGACGCTGGACAACGAAGAGAACTACCTGATCAAGAAGCTGTTCACAGCGTTAGGGGCGTTACAGATCGAGAACCAGGCGCGTATTTGACACAGCGCCACGGTTCCCGGTCTGGGAGCCTCCTTCGGTCGCGGCGGGGCGACGGATTATCAGCAGGACCTCGTCAACGCGGACTACATCGTGATCATGGGCTCGAACATGGCCGAGGCCCATCCGGTCGGGTTCCAGTGGGTGGTCGAGGCCAAGGCGCGCGGCGCCAAGGTCGTGCACGTCGACCCGCGGTTCACCCGCACCAGCGCGCTCGCCGACCGGCACCTGACGCTGCGCGCCGGCAGTGACATCGCGTTCCTCGGCGGGGTGATCAACTACATCCTGTCCAACGACCTCGACTTCCGCGAATACGTCACCGCCTACACGAACGCGTCGTTCATCGTCGACGAACGCTTCCAGGACGCCGAGGACCTCGACGGCCTGTTCTCCGGCTACGACGACGAGTCCGCCTCCTACGACCCGTCGACGTGGCAGTACGAAAGCACCGATCCGGAGTCCGGCGGCGCGGCGGCCAAAGAACAGGCGGTGCCCGACGAAAGCGGTTCGGGCGGACCGCCGGTCGAGGGCGGCGCGGGCGACATCCCCAACGACCCGACGCTGCAACACCCGCGCTGCGTCTTCCAGATCCTCAAGCGGCACTACGCCCGCTACACCCCGGAGATGGTCGAGCGGGTGTGCGGTGTCGCCGCGGAGGACTTCCTCGACATCGCGCGCGCCTGGACGGAGAACTCCGGGCGCGAACGCACCGCGGCGCTGGTCTACAGCGTCGGGTGGACCCAGCACACGATGGGCGCGCAGTTCATCCGCGCCGGGGCGATCATCCAGCTGCTGCTGGGCAACATCGGCCGTCCCGGCGGCGGGGTGTTCGCGCTGCGCGGGCATGCCAGCATCCAGGGCTCGACCGACGTGCCGACGCTGTTCAACCTGCTGCCCGGTTATCTCGCGATGCCGCACGCCGGTCAGGAGACGCTGGCCGACTACCTCGACGACATCAAGAGCCGCAACCAGAAAGGCTTCTGGCACAACGCCGATACCTACATGGTGTCGCTGCTCAAGGAGTACTGGGGCGAGCACGCCACCGCCGACAACGACTTCTGTTTCGATTATCTGCCCCGCATCAACGGCGACCACGGCACGTACCGCACGGTGATGGACATGGTCGACGGCAAGGTGTTCGGCTACTTCCTGCTCGGGCAGAACCCGGCGGTCGGGTCGGCGCACGGCCGGTTGCAGCGCCTCGGCATGGCCAACCTCGACTGGCTGGTGGTGCGCGACCTCGTCGAGATCGAGAGCGCGACGTTCTGGAAGAACGCCCCCGAGATCGAGACCGGCGAGATCAGCCCGGAGACGTGCCGCACCGAGGTGTTCCTGTTTCCGGCGGCGTCGCACGTCGAGAAGTCCGGCACTTTCACCCAGACCCAGCGCATGCTGCAGTGGCGCGACCAGGCCGTCGAACCGCCGGGCGACGCCCGTTCGGAGCTGTGGTTCTTCTACCACCTCGGCCGCATCCTGCGCGAAAAGCTCGCCGGCTCAACCGATGAGCGCGACAAGCCGCTGCTGAACCTCTCGTGGGACTACGAGCTGCACGGCGACGAACCTTCCGGCGAGGACGTGCTGCGGCGCATCAGCGGTGTCGACCTGACCACCGGCCGCGCCGTCGACAACTACCTGTCGCTCAAGGCCGACGGCTCCACGATGTGCGGATGCTGGATCTACAGCGGGGTCTACGCCGACGACGTGAACCAGGCCGCCCGCCGGGTGCCACACGACCAGCAGGGCCCGTACGAGTCCGAGTGGGGTTGGACGTGGCCGATGAACCGCCGCGTGCTCTACAACCGCGCGTCGGCCGATCCGCAGGGCCGGCCGTGGAGCGAGCGCAAGAAGCTGATCTGGTGGGACCCCGACAAGGGGGAGTGGACGGGCTACGACGTCCCCGACTTCGAGAAGACCAAGCCGCCGGACTACGAACCGCCCAGCGGCGCAGTCGGTGTCGAGGCACTGCGCGGCGACGACGCGTTCGTGATGCAGGCCGACGGCAAGGGTTGGCTGTTCGCGCCGAACGGGGTGGCCGACGGTCCGATGCCGACACACTACGAACCGCACGAGTCGCCGGTGCCCAACGCGTTCTACAAACAGCAGGGCAACCCGGCGCGCAAGGTGTACGGGCGGGCCGACAACCCGTCGAATCCGTCACCGCCCGAATTGCACGGTGACGTGTTCCCGTTCGTCTTCACCGCCGCGCGGCTCACCGAGCATCACACCGCGGGCGGGATGAGCCGCCAGCTGCCGTATCTGAGCGAGCTGCAGCCCGGCCTGTTCGTCGAGGTGTCACCCGAGCTGGCCACCGAACGCGGCCTGACACACATGGATTGGGCGCACGTGATCACCAGCCGCGCCGCGGTCGACGCACGGGTGTTCGTCACCGACCGGATGCGGCCGCTGCGCATCGAGGACCGCGTCGTACACCAGATCTGGATGCCGTACCACTGGGGCAACGTCGGGTTGATCGACGGCGACGTCGTGAACGACCTGCTCGGTGTGGTGGCCGACCCGAACGTCTTCATTCAGGAGAGCAAGGTTGCGACGTGCGACATCCAGCCCGGCCGTCGGCCCCGCGGCCCGGCGCTGCTGGAGTACATCGCGATGTACCGGGACCGCGCGCGCATCACGATCGACACCGGTACGAAACTCGACACGACCGAGGCGTCGACCGACCACACCGAGGAGAAGCCATGAGTACCAATAGCTTCTACGGCCCGCTGGACGACGTCGCCGCTGACGCCGGCTACGGCGAGCACCCGCCGAGGATGGGGTTCTTCACCGACACCTCGGTGTGCATCGGCTGCAAGGCCTGCGAGGTGGCGTGCAAGGAGTGGAACGGCGTCCCGGACGATGGGTTCAACCTGCTCGGCATGTCGTTCGACAACACCGGCGAACTGGGCGCGAACTCGTGGCGGCACGTGGCGTTCATCGAGCAGCCTTCCCGGGAGCGGGTGGATCTTGGTATGCCGGGCTTCGACCGCCCCGGCGACACGATGAGCGCCGAGACGCGCCAGGACTTCCGCTGGCTGATGAGCAGCGACGTGTGCAAACACTGCACGCACGCCGGGTGTCTCGACGTGTGCCCGACCGGCGCGCTGTTCCGCACCGAGTTCGCGACCGTCGTTGTGCAGCAGGACATCTGCAATGGCTGCGGGTATTGCGTGTCGGGCTGCCCGTACGGGGTGATCGAGCGGCGCGAGGGCGACGGTCGCGCCTGGAAGTGCACCCTGTGCTACGACCGGCTGCGCGACGGGCTCGAACCGGCCTGCGCGAAGGCCTGCCCGACGGACTCCATCCAGTTCGGCGTGCTCGACGAGCTGCGCGAGCGGGCGGCGTTGCGCGTCAACGAGTTACACGAGCGCGGCGTGACCGAGGCCCGGCTCTACGGCGAGGACCCCAACGACGGCGTCGGTGGCGACGGCGCGTTCTTCCTGCTGCTCGACGAGCCCGAGGTGTACGGGTTGCCGCCCGATCCGGTGGTGCCGACGCGCGACGCCGGCGCGATGTGGCGCTACGCCGGGATGGCGGCGTCGGCGCTCGTGGGCATCGCGGTGTCGTCCTTCTTCGGGCGGAAACGCTGATGCCACGCGAACAGCTCAACGTGCCGAAGGCCGAATTCCGGTCCTACTACGGCAGGCAGATCCTCAAGAGCCCGGTGTGGAACTGGATGATCGCGGCCTACCTGTTCTGCGGCGGGCTCTCGGCCGGATCGGCGATGCTCGCGGCCGGCGCCGACCTGACCGGTCGCCCGCAGCTGCGCAAGGTGAGCCGAATCGGTTCGCTGGTCAGCGTTTTGGCGAGCCTGTACTTCCTGATCGCCGACCTCGGCCGCCCGGAGCGGTTCCACCACATGCTGCGGGTGGCCAAGCCGAGCTCGCCGATGAGCATGGGCACCTGGATCCTGTCGGCGTACGGGCCGGGAGCCGGCGTGGTCGGCGTCGCGGAGATGATGCCGCGCCGGCTGCGGCGGACTTGGCTGGGCAGGCTGGTCGATGTCGTCGCGCGCCCGGCCGGCATCTGGGCGGCGGCGACAGCGCCGGGGGTGGCGTCGTACACCGCGGTGTTGTTGTCCCACACGGCCGTTCCGGCTTGGAAGGAAGCGCACCCGTATCTGCCGTTCGTGTTCACCGGATCGGCGGCGGCCAGCGGCGCCGGATTGGGAATGCTGTTGGCGCCGTACGGCGAGACCGGTCCGGCGCGACGCATGGCGGTGCTGGGCGCGGGCATGGAGGTCGCGGCGTCGCGCACCATGGAACGTCGGCTCGGGATCGAGGGCGAGGCCTACACGACCGGGCGGCCCCACCGGCTGCGGCAACTGTCGGAGGCGCTGACCGTCGGGGGAGCGCTCGGCGCGGTGGTCGGACGCAACCGCGCGGTGCTGGCCGCGTCGGGCGCGGCATTGCTCGCGGGCAGCGCGCTGCAGCGGTTCGCGGTGTTCGAGGCCGGCGTCGCGTCGACCAAAGACCCGAAGTACGTGGTGGTCCCGCAGCGCGAGCGCCTCGAGTCTTCCCGGCCCCGCGAGACGTCTAGAGGTACACGTTGACGACAACCGAGCGGCCGCGGTCGACGCCCGCTGAGACGCGGCGGGCGATCTGGAACACGATCCGCGGCTCGTCGGGCAACCTCGTCGAGTGGTACGACGTCTACATCTACACGGTGTTCGCCTCGTACTTCGAAGGACAGTTCTTCGCCGAGTCCGAGAAGAACTCGACCGTCTACGTGTATGCGATCTTCGCGGTGACGTTCGTGATGCGGCCGGTCGGATCCTGGTTCTTCGGGCGGTTCGCCGACCGCCGGGGCAGGCGTGCGGCGCTGACGGTCAGCGTGTCGCTGATGGCGTTGTGTTCGGCGGTGATCGCGCTGGTGCCGTCGCAGGCGACGATCGGGCTGGCCGCGCCGATCGTCCTCGTGCTGGCCCGGCTGCTGCAGGGCTTCGCGACCGGCGGCGAGTACGGGACGTCGGCGACGTACATGTCGGAGGCGGCGACCCGCGAGCGTCGCGGGTTCTTCTCGTCGTTCCAGTACGTCACGCTGGTGGGCGGTCACGTGCTGGCGCAGTTCACGCTGCTGGTGCTGGATGCGTTCTTGACCGACGACCAGTTGCGAGATTTCGGTTGGCGCATCGGGTTTGCGATCGGTGGCGTCGCGGCGGTCGTGGTGTTCTGGCTGCGGCGCACGATGGACGAGTCGCTGTCCGAGGAGGTCATCGAGGCGACGAAGGCCGGCGAGGACACGGGAGCCGGTTCGATGCGCGAGCTGTTCACCCGCTACTGGAAGCCGCTGCTGATGTGCTTCCTGATCACGCTGGGTGGCACGGTCGCGTTCTACACCTACAGCGTCAACGCGCCGGCGATCGTGAAGACGGCGTACAAGGGCGAGGGGATGACGGGCACCTGGATCAACCTGGTCGGGTTGATCTTCCTGATGCTGCTGCAGCCGGTCGGCGGGATGATCAGCGACAAGGTGGGCCGCAAACCGCTGCTGCTGTGGTTCGGCTTCGGCGGACTGATCTACACCTACATCCTGATCACGTATCTGCCCGAATCCCGTTCGCCGCTCACGTCTTTCCTGCTCGTCGCGGTCGGTTACGTGATCCTCACCGGCTACACGTCGATCAACGCGCTGGTCAAGTCGGAGTTGTTCCCGGCGCGGGTGCGGGCGCTCGGTGTGGGCGTGGGCTATGCGCTGGCGAACTCGATCTTCGGCGGCACCGCCCCGCTGATCTACCAGGCGCTCAAGGAGCGGGACCAGGTGCCGCTGTTCATCGGGTACGTCACGGTGTGTGTCGCGGTGTCGCTGGTGGTCTATGTGTTCTTCCTGAAGAACAAGTCGGAGACGTACCTGGACCGCGAGCGGGGTGCGGCGTTCATCCGCTAGTCGACGCGTCGAAAAGTGTTCGGACGGCAGCCTTGTCGCCGTCAATGTCGACGAGCTCGGCCATGTCGTCGAGCGTGAGCATCCCGGTGGCGAGCCCGAGCACGATCTGGGCGTCGGCTCTCAGCACAGCATCGAATTCGGCGATGTCGGGCAGGGTCACCTCGATGCCGGCGGGGGTGCCGTGGACCTGCACGACGCCGCCGTCGACGGCCACGCCGACGGTCACTGTTCGGTCGGTACGACGGCCGGCGAACAGGGCGGGCAGCGCGAGGGTCAGCCATTCGTGACGGAACTCGTCGCCCTCGGGGCCGCGGACCATCATCGGTGTCGACCAGCGGATGAGTCCCTCGACCGGCTCGCGCAGTTGTGCACCCCAATCGGTGAGCGCATAGGTGACGGCGCCGTCATCGCCCAATCGCCGCTCGAGGACACCGGCGGTCTCGAGATCGCGGAGCCGGTCGGCGAGCAGGTTGGTGGCAATCCCGGGCAGCGCCTGGCGTAGATCGCGGTAGCGCGCGGGCGTGACCAGCAGTTGGCGCACGATCAGCAGGTTCCACCGGTCGCCGACGACGTCCAGCGCCCGGGCCAGCCCGCAATATTGGCCGTAACCTCGACTCATCGCCCTCACTTGTTAATCTAAAGCGCACTTGATTATATCAAGCAGTTGAGGGAAGGGGTGGAGATGGCTGTCAAAGAAAGGCCCGGGTGGGTCGACGACACGCTGTTCTCGTTCGAGAGCCGATTTATCGAGATTGACGGTCACACCGTTCACTACGTGGATGAGGGGTCGGGCCCTACGCTGCTGTTCCTGCACGGCAACCCCACGTGGTCGTTCGTCTATCGCGACGGCATCGCATCACTGCGGGACGAATTTCGTTGTGTCGCCGTCGACTTCCCGGGCTTCGGACTGTCCACGGCCGGTCCGGGATATGGCTATCTGCCGGTCGAACACGTTGAGGTACTGACCGCGTTCATCGACGCGCTGGGGCTGACGGGAGTCACGCTGGTGGCTCACGACTGGGGTGGGCCCATCGGGTTGGCGGCCGTGCAGAACCGACCGGCGGTGTTCGAGCAGTTGGTGCTGGCCAACACGTGGGCGTGGCCCATCGGCGCCCCGCATGTTCAGGTGATGTCGCACGTGATGGGCAGCCCGATCGGACGCCTACTGATCCGGCAGTTCAACCTGTTCGTCAACGTGATGATCCCCGCGGGGCATCGATTGACCAAGCCCAATCGCGACGAGATGAGGCATTACCAAAAGGCCCTCGACAGCGGAGCGAGGCGTGACCCGTCGGCGATCTTCCCCCGCGAGATCACCGCCAGCAGAGCGTTTCTCGCCGGCGTCGAAGCCGGGCTCGGCAATCTCGCCACATTGCCGACCCTGATCATCTGGGGCGACGCCGACATCGCGTTCGGGGACAGAGAACTTCGGCGCTGGGAGCAGACCTTGGCCGACCATCGGACCGTCATTGTCGAAGGCGCGGGCCACTTCGTCCAGTCCGACGCGCCGACCAAGTTCGCTGCGGCCATCCGCGCGTGGGGGCGCTGAGTACCTCGGTATTTGATGCGGTGTCGGCCTGCACCCTCCTTCTTGCCAGCCTTGTGGCGACAATGTCGCTCAATTACGACTGGATGTAGTTCTGCGAGGGGGTCGGCGTGCAGGGATGGGCGGCATCGAATGTGTCGATGCTGCTAAGTGTTTCGAGGGGTTAGTTCGGTGAGGGTTTGTAGGGTTCGTACCACCACCATTCGGCGCGTTGGCCGAGGGGTCCGTGCCAGGGTGGGACGGCCGGTGGGGGTTGGGTGGGTGGTCGGGCCAGGGAGGCGTTGGTGATGGGGTCGCCGTCGCGGTCGCAGACGACGAGTTGGTCGGCGGGTGCGCGGATGGTGATTTCGCCGCGGTGATGCATGCGGTGGTGGTGCGGGCACACCAGCACCAGGTTGTGCAGTTCGGTTACTCCGCCGTCTTCCCAATGCTGAATGTGGTGGGCGTGCAGGCCGCGGGTGGCTCCGCAGCCCGGGACTGCGCAGGTGTTGTTGCGGTATTCCAGTGCGCGGCGCAGCCGGCGGCTGATCACCCGGGTGCTGCGGCCGGTGCCGATGACCTGTCCGCGTTGTTCGAGCCAGATCTCGCAGTCGGCGTCACACAACAGATATTGGCGATCGGCGTCGGAGAGGGCGGGGCCGGCGTGGATCCAGCTGGCGCGTTTGTCGACATCGAGATGCACCATGACCGTGGTGTGCGCGCTGTGGGGGCGCCGCGCGACCTCGGCGTCCCAGGCGGTTTCGACCATCCGCATGAACGCATCGGTCAACGTCGGAAACGGCGGCTTGGTGCCCTGGGCTTTTTCGCGTTCGTATTGGCCGCTGGCCGCAAAACTGGGGGCGTCGGGATCACCGGCGGTATCGGGGCCGTGATCGCGGCGGTACTCGTTGATCAATGCGTCGCGGTGCGAGGCCAACGCGGCATCGACCTTGGCCGCTTCCAGATTCGGCACGGTGATGCGATACGTCGTGTAGTTGTCGCCGCTGCTTCTGGAGAACGATCGCTTGAACTCGGGTTCGGGTTCGCGCTCGGGTTCGGGGCGCACCTCCAAGCTGAGCGCTTTGCGTATTTGGCGCACCGTGGCCACCGCCGCGAAATCGGCATAGTGATCATCAGAGCCCTCGCCGGCGTGCGCGGCGATGACACCGACTTGATCCAACGACAGCCGGCCTTCGCGCATCTCGGTGGTGCAGCGCGGGAACTCGTCGTAGCGATCGGCGACGGCGGCCACATTGCCCGCGGTGGTTTCCGACATGCCCAGTCTCCAGGCCACCAACGCTTTGACCGACTTGAGCCCCGTGCCGGCCCACAAACCGTCGCGGTCGATCTCGGCGACGATCTCCACGATCTGACCGTCGATGGCGTTGCGCTGGCCTGACAATTCCGCCAACCGCTCATACAACTTCAACAACCGGTCCCCGCGACTCACCGCCGGAGCGTCATCAGATGCCGTCGCCGAAGCCATACCCGCATCATGCCAACACCCACCGACAGATCTCGTCGGCAGAACGCTCCTCAGTACAATCCCGGGGACTGCGAAACCGAGGAGGTGGCCGTGATGCGCCGCGCTGCCGTCCTGACCGATTTCGGTGACAGCGACATGTTCGCGATCTCGGACCTACCGATGCCGCGTCTCCGCCACTCCGACGAGGTGCTGGTTCGAGTCGCCGCGACGAGCGTCAACCCGATCGAATGGAAGATCCGTCAGGGTCTGGGTTTGCCAAAATGGCTGTGGCGTCGCCTCATCGGGTCACCGATGATCCTCGGTCAGGACTTCGCCGGTGTCGTCCTCGAAGCTGGCCCGGAGGCCGCTGGCTTCAAGGCCGGCGATGCGGTGATGGGTGTGCAGCCGATAGCGGGAAGCTACACAACACATCTCACGGCGAGAACGCGCGGCCGGCGCGCGGCGATCACGCACACACCCGCAGGCGTCTCATCCGGCGACGCCGCAGTGGTTCCGTTCGCCGGCCTCGTCGCCTACGCGGGGCTGGTCGTCCATGGTGCTCTGCGCGAGGGCAACAGCCGAGTCCTCGTGGTCGGCGCATCGGGAGGCGTCGGGCACCTGGCGGTGCAGATCGCGGCCAACGGGCTGGGCGCGGAGGTCATCGGGGTGTCGAGTTCCCGCAACGAAGCGTTCGTCACCGGACTCGGTGCCCGAACCGTCGCGCCGTATGACCGCATCGCCAAGTCCGAGTATCCGCAACACTTCCCGGGGTGGGAGCACAGCTTCGACCTCATCCTCGACTGCGTCGGTGACGACAGCTACTACACCGAGTCGGCGCCATGGCTGCTCAAGGACTCGGGTCGATACGTGACCATCGCCTTGCCGTCATTTCAGCCGGGGCGGCCGGGGGAGGACGTCGGGCCGCGCGACGGCGCCGTTCTGGTCGCGCAACTGGCACGCCGGTATGCCACCAAGCGGTACCGCTTGGTGCCCGGCCTTGTCGGGTTGCCCGCACGAGAGGGGCTGCCGAAGCTGGCGCGGTGGCTGGCGGAGGGCAAGGTCGTCCCGCGGGTGGCGTCCATGTACCGCCTCGACGAGATCGCCGCCGCACACCGCGAAAGCGAAGCCGGTCGAACCGTCGGCAAGATCGCCGTCCACATGCCCGACAGCCCCTAGTCCTCCAGCGCCCGCCCCACGATCAACGGGTCCGGCTCGCCGACCACCGAGTCGTCCTTGTCGTCATAGTCGAACCGCGACAACAAATATCGCATCGCGTTGATCCGCCCGCGCTTCTTGTCGTTGCTCTTCACGACGATCCACGGCGCGTAGTCGGTGTCGGTGGCGACGAACATCTCCTCCTTGGCCTTCGTGTAGGCGTCCCACCGATTGACCGCCTCCATGTCCATCGATGAGAACTTCCATTGCCGCAGCGGATCGACCAACCGGATCGCGAACCGCGTCCGCTGCTCACACGGCGACACCGAGAACCAGAACTTCGTCAGGTGTATCCCCGAGTTGACCAACATCTCCTCGAATGCCGGTGCCTGCCGCATGAACTCGGCGTGCTGCTCGGGTGTGCAGAAGCCCATCACCCGCTCGACGCCCGCGCGGTTGTACCAGGACCGGTCGAACAGCACCATCTCACCGCCGGTCGGCAGGTGCCGCACGTAGCGCTGGAAATACCACTGCGACTTCTCCTCCTCGGTCGGCTTCTCCAGCGCCACCACCCGCGCGCCCCGCGGATTGAGATGCTCCATGAACCGCTGGATCGAACCGCCCTTACCCGCCGCGTCGCGGCCCTCGAAGAGGATCACATGCCGCGCGCCGGTGCGCTTGCTCCAGTTCTGCAGCTTGAGCAGTTCGATCTGCAGGCGCCGCTTCACCCGCTCGTACTCGTCGCGCGACATCCGCGCGTCGTAGGGATAGTGCTCGCGCCACGTCTCGATCGGCCGACCGTCACGGTCCAGCAGGACGGGATCGTCTTCGTCCTCGTCGTTGACGGTGTAACCGTGGGCGTCGGTCGACAGCGCGTCGAGATCGATCTCCGGGTCTGCAGTGGTCATCGCTGGCTCCTGACGCCCGCCTACCCATCAGCGACGCTGACTAACCGCGCTAACCTCTGCGGCATGGCCCGCGCCCCGCTCACGTTCGCGTGGCTGCTCGCCCTGCTCGTGACCACGCGGTTGCAGCGCAGAGCCGGCCACAAGGGGTCGCGCCGCATCCAGCGCAACCACTCCACCAACCTGCGCCGGCTGCGGACCGAACCGCACCGGGTGCTGACCACCAGCCTGTTCTGGCTCGACGACGCGCGGTGGTGGCCGTACGTGCCCGTGTTCGCCGGCGTCGTCGCGCCCGCCGAACGCCGATTGCGTTCGTGGCGTTGGCTTCTCGTCGGCCTCAGCGCCCACACCATCGGCACCTACGTCGGCCAGAGTTACCTGCGGCTGCTGATCCGTCGGGGCCGGGCCCCGCAGCGTCTCGAGAACGCCCGCGACGTCGGCGTCAGCTACTTCGTGCTCGGGGTGGCCGGGGCGCTCACCGGGTCCACGCGACGGCCGCGCCGCACCCAGGCACTCGCACTGCTCGCGCTGGCGGCCAACACCGCGATCAGGCCGACGTTCACCGAGGTCGGCCACCTCACCGCGTACATCGTCGGCGTGGCGGCGACCCCGCTGACCCCGGACGACGCCGGTCCATACCCGCCGCGACGTTTGCGCGAGGCCATTCGGGGAAGCATGGGGCCATGCAGTGGGAATGCGCCGTCGTCGGCGCCGGAGCCGCCGGGCTGAGCGCCGCACTCGTCTTGGGGCGGGCGCGGCGACGCACGATCGTCATCGACGCCGACCAGCAGAGCAACCGTGCCGCGAGCGTCATCGGCGGTCTTCTCGGCTATGACCAGCGACCGCCCGCCGAGCTTTACGCGCAAGGACGCCGCGAGCTCACCGCCTATCCCAGCGTCGAGTACCGGCACGGTGAGATCGTCAGCGGCCGTCCCATGGACAACGGCTTCATCCTCGAACCCGACGACGGCGACCCGATCCTCACCAAGCGGGTGCTGCTGGCGACCGGCATGCGGTACTGCCCGCCCGAGCTGCCCGGGCTCGCCGAGCTGTGGGGCACCTCGGTGTTCCAGTGCCCGTTCTGCCACGGCTGGGAGATGCGCGACAAGCGGCTCGCCACCATGGCCGCCGGCGAGGAGGCCATGCACTCGGCGCTGATGCTGCGCGGCTGGAGCGACGACGTCGTGCTGTTGACCGACGGTCGCACCGACCTCTCACCCGCCGACATCAACGTCCTGCACGCGGCCAACGTCACCATCGATGACCGCCGCGTCGTCGAATTGCTCAGCGAGGACGGCAAACTGACCGCGATCGCGTTCGCCGACGGTGACCGCCTCGCCCGCGACGGACTGCTCGTCGAGGCGCCCCTCGAGCAGCGCTCCGAACTCGCCAAGCAGCTGGGCGCCGCCTGCACGCCCGGCCCGCTGGCCGCCGACACCATCAGCATCGACCCGATCCACCGCACCGAGGCCAGCGACGTGTTCGCCGCCGGTGACCTGTGCAGCGAGCAGCCCTATGTCGCGGGGGCGATCGCCGCGGGGTCGAAGGCGGCGATGATCATCGTGCAGAGCCTGCTGGCCGACGAGTTCGCCCTGCCCTATCCGCCGATCTGATCAGGGCCGCAACGCGACCCGGATGCACCCGTCGGTCTTGTTCTTGAACATGTCGTAGGCCCGCACCCCCTGCTCCAGCGGCAGGTCATGGGTGATCAGCAGCGACGGGTCGAGATCGCCCTGCTGGACGTAGTCGAAGAACTGCGGGATGTAGCGTTGCCCGTGCTGCTGCGCGGAGCGCAGGGTCAGGCCCTTGTTCATCAGCACACCCATCGGGAACTTGTCGGTCAGCCCGTACACGCCCAGCACCGACACCACACCGCCCTTGCGGCACGCCAGGATCGCCTCGCGCAGCGGTGCCGCGCGGTCGGTCTCCATGCGCAGCGCCTGCTTGGCGCGGTCGTAGACCTGCTGCACGCCGGTGCTGTGTGCCTCCATGCCGACGGCCTCGATCACGGCATCTGGTCCTCGGCCGCCGGTGAGCTCGCCGAGCACCTCCTGCACGCTGTCCACCTCGGTGTAGTTGATGGTCTCGGCGCCGAATTTCGCTGCCAGAGCCAGTCTCTCCGGATACCGGTCGATCGAGATGACCCGCCCGGCGCCGTTGAGCAGAGCGCTGCGCGCCGCCATCAGCCCCACCGCCCCCGCACCCCACACCGCGATCACGTCACCGCCGGCGATGTCGCAGAAGTCGGCGCCCATGTAGCCGGTCGGCACCGCGTCGGACATGAACAGGGCCTGCTCGTCGGTGACGAAATCCGGTACCGCAAAACAGTTCACGTCGCCGAACGGCACGCGCACGTACTGCGCGTGCGACCCGGCATAGCCGCCGAACGGATGTGTGTATCCGTAGATGCCCGCGGTCGACGTGCCCAAGATGGGCCGCTGCAGGTCCGCGTTCGGATTGGTGGTGTCGCACAACGAGTACAGATCGTGGTCGCAGTACCAACAGCGGTTGCACGCGATGAACGACGGCACCACCACCCGGGTGCCGACGGCCGTCGCGCTGACCGCGGAGCCGACCTCGACCACCTCGCCCATGAACTCGTGGCCGAACACGTCACCTTCGCGCATGCCGGGCAGGTAGCCGTCGATGAAATGCAGATCCGAACCGCAGGTCGTGGTCAGCTTCACCTGCACGATGACGTCGTGTGGGTTGAGAATCTTGGGATCGTCGACGGTTTCGACGGCGAGGTCGTTGACGCCGTTCCACACCAGTGCCTTCATGGGATGCCTTTCGGTCAGCGTTGCGAGTCGCGGGCGCTGGGGTTGTGTTTGATGGTCGGCACTTCGCCGGTCTGGAGCAGGGCGCGGGCCCGGTAGAGCGCCTTGTAGATGACCAGTCCGGTCAGCGCGCCGGGCGCCGGGGCGCTGGCCTTGCCGATCACCTCGGTGCCGCGGTCCTGGGGTGCGTCGCGGAACAGCAGGGTGACGCCGATGTCCTTCTCGGGGTCGACGTCGACGTAGCGCAACCGCGACTCGTCCTCCAGGGAGACGACGCAGTCCCACGCAGGACCGTCACCGAAAAACGCCCACCGCAACCGGTCGACGCCGGCCTCGTGCACGTCGGCGATGTCACCGAACACCTGTGACAGCCCGACCGGGTCACGGAACAGGTCGATCACCTCGCGCCGTGGCTTCCCGATGGTGATCGCCTGGATGTGCGACTCGGCGGTGGCCGCGTCGGTGACCTTCTCGGTGACTTTTCCTATGACCTGCTTGGCCTGTGCCAGCGCGGTGTCGACGACGTTCATGCGGTTCTCCTCGGATGTCTTCGCGTGCGGCTACCCCGTCAGCAGCGCGTCACACATGACAGGTAGGTCGCGCACGCGCACCCCGGTGGCGTGGTAGATCGCGTTGACGACGGCCGCGGCCGACCCGACGATGCCGATCTCACCGGCGCCGCGTGAGCCCATCGGGTTCGAGTGCGGGTCGGCGTCCTCGAGCCAGATCGCGTCGATGTCGGCGACGTCGGCGTGCGAACTGAAGTGGTAGGTGGCCAGGTCGCGAGTGACGATGTGGCCAAACCGATGGTCGCGCACGCTTTCCTCGTGCAGCGCCATCGACAACCCCATCGTCATGCCGCCGATCAACTGGGAGCGCAGTGTCACCGGGTTGATCGCCCGGCCGATCGAGAACACCCCGAGCATCCGCGACAGGTGGATCTCGCCGGTGTAGCGGCTCACCCGCACCTCGACGAAGTGCGCGCCGAACGAGTACATCGCATGGCTCTGCGCCTCTTCGTTTTCCGGCGCATCCACCAGCGTCGCGACACCGACTTCGGGGTCGTCGCCGTGATCGTGGCGGAACTGCCGCGCCGCCGCCACGATCGCACGGCCCCACGAACTGATGCCCGACGAGCCACCTTCCACCGACGCGGCGGGCAACGAGCTGTCGCCGATCTGCAGGTCCACCGCGGACAGGTCGCAGCCCAGCGCGTCCGCCGCGATCTGCGACAGCGCGGTCCACGTCCCAGTGCCGATGTCGACGGCCCCGATCTGTACGGCATAGCATTGCGGGGCAACGCATTCGATGCGCGCACTGTTGCCCGGCTGGATCATCGCCGGGTACACCGCGGACGCGACGCCGGTCCCGAGCAGCCACTCACCGTCGCTGCGGACCCCGGGCCGCGGATCGCGGGGCGCCCAGCCGAACCGGTCCGCCCCGGTGAGCAGACACTCCACCAGCCGGCGGTCCGACCACGGGTTGCCCGTCTCGGGGTCGACCTCGGGTTCGTTGCGAATGCGCAGTTCGATCGGGTCCACGCCGCACGCGACCGCGAGCTCGTCCATCGCGACCTCGAGTGCGAACATGCCCGGGCATTCACCCGGGGCGCGCATCCAGAACGGCACCGGCACATCGAGTTTCGCCAAGCGGTGCGACGTCTTCCGGTTCGCGCCGGCGTACATCATGCGCACCGGCACCGCGGCCTGCTCGGCGAACTCCTTGACGGTCGCGGTTTGGCTCACGACGTCGTGACTGATCGCGGTGATCGCACCGTCGCGGTCCGCCCCCAGCCGCAACCGCTGAATGGTCGGTGTGCGATACCCGACGAAGTCGAACATCTGCTGACGCGTCACTGCCAGCTTCACGGGCCGACCCGGCACCCGTTGCGCGGCCAGCACGGCGAGCACGTTGTGCGAGTGCGGTGCCCCCTTGGAGCCGAACCCGCCGCCGACGTTCTTCGCGATCACCCGCACCTGCTCGGGTTCGAGGCCGAACGTCGTCGCCATCTGCTTTCGGACGACGTGCACGCCCTGCGTCGAATCCCACAGCGTCAGCGTCTCGTTGTCCCACAGCGCGATACAGGCGTGCGGCTCCATCGGGTTGTTGTGCTCGTGCGGGGTGGTGTAGGTCTGGTCGACGACGATCGCCGCGTCGCGCAGCGCGGCCTCGGCGTCACCTTCGGCGGTGTCCGTCGGGTATCCGGCGTTGACCTGTTCTGGGGCATACAGTGTCGGGTGGTCAGCGCTGAGTTCGGTGTCGGGGTCGGCGGCGTCGTACTCGACGTGCACCAATGACGCTGCCTGCCGCGCGGTTTCGGCGCTCTCGGCGACCACGCCGCCGATCAGCTGACCGCGGTAGTGCACCTCCGGACCCTGCAGGATCGTCAGGTCGCCGTTAGAGGTGTCGGCCAGTCGGGCCTTGTCGAACACCGTGAGGACCGCGAGGACGCCGTCGAGCGCCTCGGTGGCGGAGGTGTCCATCACGGTGATCCGGCCGTTGGTGACGGTGGCCTGGACCGGGTGCAGGTAGGCGGCGTTGTCGACGGCGTACTCGTAGGCGTATTGCGCGGTTCCGGTCACCTTCGCGGGCCCGTCGAGGCGGGTGACGCGGGTGCCGATGGTGCGGATTTCCAGGGCGGTCATCGCTCCGCTCCCGTCAGTTCGGCCAGCGTCGCGACGATGGCGCGGCGGGTCAGCGCCACCTTGAACTCGTTGCCCGGCACCGGTTTCGCCTGTTCCAGCTCGGCGTCGGCCGCGCGGCCGAAGGCGTCGACGTCGCAGGACGCGCCGGCAAGAGCATCCTCGGCGAGGGTGGCGCGCCACGGTTTGTGCGCGACGCCGCCGAGCGCGATGCGGGCCTTGGCCACCGTGCCGTCGTCGACGACGAGTTCGGCGGCCACCGACGTCAGCGCGAACGCGTACGAGGCGCGGTCGCGCACCTTGCGGTACGTCGAACGGGCGCCGTCGGGCGGCGGCGGGATCTCGACCCCGGTGATCAGCGCCCCGGCCGGCAGCTCGGTGTCCTGGTCCGGACGGTCGCCGGGCAGCCGATGAAACGAAACCAGCGGGACCCGGTGCTCGCCAGAGGCATCCACGTAGACGACGACGGCGTCGAGCGCGGCCATCGCGACCGCCATGTCCGACGGGTGCACGGCGATGCAGTGCTCCGAGGCGCCGAGGATCGCGTGGTAACGGACGTAACCGCCGATCGCCGAGCAGCCGTCGCCGGGGTTGCGCTTGTTACACGGCGTGGTGACGTCCTGGAAGTACACACATCGGGTGCGCTGCAACAGGTTTCCCGCGGTGGTGGCGAGGTTGCGCAGCTGGCCGGACGCGGCCGACAGCAGTGCGCGCGCCAGCACGGGGTAGCGGCTGCGCACCACCGGATGGGCGGCGAGGTCGCTGTTGCGGACGTCGGCGCCCACGCGCAGGGACCCGTCGGGCAGCTGCTCGACGTCGGTGAGCGGCAGGTGACCGACGTCGACCACCAGCGACGGTTCGAGGATGCCCAGCTTCATGTGGTCGACGAGGTTGGTGCCGCCGGCCAGGAACACCGCGTCGGGTCGGTCGGCGACCGCGGTGACGGCGTCGGCGACACTGGTCGCCCGGTGGTAGTCGAAAGGGATCATCGGGCGGCCTCGTGGATCGCGGCGACGATGTTCGGGTAGGCGGCGCAGCGGCACAGGTTGCCGCTCATCCGTTCGCGGATCTCGGCGTCGGACAGTTCCGGCGACTCGTCCAGGTCGGGGGTGACGCTGCTGGGCTGGCCGGCCTTGACCTCGTCGAGCATGCCGACTGCCGAGCAAATCTGACCCGGCGTGCAGTAGCCGCACTGGAAGCCGTCGTGGTCGAGGAACGACTGGGCGACCGGATGCAGCGAGTCACCGTCGCCGAGGCCGGCCGCGGTGATCACCTCGGCACCGTCGTGCGCGACCGCGAAGGCCAGGCACGTGGTGGCGCGGCGGCCGTCGAGCAGCACGGTGCAGGACCCGCACTGGCCGTGGTCGCAGCCTTTCTTGGGGGCGGTGACGCCGAGGTGTTCGCGAAGCAGATCGAGAAGGGTGATGCGGTTGTCGACGTGCACCTGGTGCTGCGTGCCGTCGACGGACAGCGTGATGTCGGTGAAGTGGGCTGACTCCATTGACGTCACGTACCCGGGATCAGCCAGGCGAAACGACGGCACACCACAATGGCCCACCACAATGGGGAGCCATGACCTGGAACCTGGACCAGTCCGATGGTCAGCTGCGCTTGCACACCGGTGTCGAGGGCCGCGCCGCCCGGATGGGGCACCGGCTCACCATCGCGGCGAACAGTTGGCACGCGACCGTCGACTGGGCGGGTGACGAACCGGCCGCACTCACGTTGACCGTCGACCTCAACGGTGTCGAGGTGCTCTCCGGTGAGGGCGGTGTGACGCCGCTGACACCGCCGGAGAAAGCGCTCGCCCGGACGAACGCGCTGAAAGTTCTGAATGCAAAGCACTTTCCGCAAATCACCTACCAGGCCGACACCATCGCAAAGGCCGCCGACGGCTACCGCCTCGAGGGGACGCTGCAGATCGCGGGCACGGAGCGCGAACACCCCGTCGACGTGCGAGTCGCCGACGAAGGCGACACCTGGTCGATGTCGGTCGAATCCACGGTCCACCATCGCGACTTCGGCCTCAAGCCGTACTCGATGCTGATGGGCTCGATGCGGGTCGCCGACGCGGTGACCGTTACGTTCACAGCGCATGTCGCCAAAGATCGGTAAGCTCGGCGCCTGAGCAATTCGCCTGTGTCGCTGCGATTTCGGATCGCGGCACCTCCCGCTGCGGGGAGCGGGTTATGCGAGAGCGCGTTGCGGGAACACCAAAGGTTGCTGCGCCCGCGTCGAGAAGAGAAAGGACCGCATGTGAGCTCCCCGAACGGCGGCTCCCGGCTGGGTACGCGATTCGGGCCGTATGAGCTGAAGTCCCTGATCGGCGTCGGCGGCATGGGCGAGGTCTACCGCGCGTACGACACCGCCAAGGAACGGACCGTGGCGATCAAGCTGCTGCGTCCGGACATGGCCTCGGATCCGAATTTCCAGGAACGCTTCCGGCGCGAATCCCGCGTCGCGGCCCGCCTGCAGGAGCCTCACGTCATCCCCGTGCACGACTTCGGCGACATCGACGGCGTCCTCTATATCGACATGCGCCTGGTCGATGGCGCGAGCCTCAAGGACCTGCTGCGCACCGACGGGCCGCTCCCGCCGACGCGCGCGGTCTCGATCATCGCGCAGGTCGCGGCGGCGCTGGACGACGCGCACGCCAACGGGCTGGTGCACCGCGACATCAAACCCGAGAACGTGCTGCTCACCAACGACGACTTCGCCTACCTTGTCGACTTCGGCATCGCGCACGGCGGCGGCGAGGCGACCGTGACCAAGACCGGTCTGGTGATCGGGTCGTGCGCGTACATGGCGCCCGAGCGGATCAGCGGTGAACGCGGCGGCCCGGCCTCCGACATCTACTCGCTGACCTGCCTGCTCTACGAATGCCTGACCGGCCGCGCGCCCTACGAGGCCGGCGACCTGCGCGAAATCATGGGCGCGCACATGTTCTCGCCCGCCCCGCGGCCCAGCATCATGCGCCGCGGGATCCCCCGGGCGTTCGACGACGTCGTCGCCCGCGGCATGGCCAAGAAGCCGACCGACCGGTTCACCACCGCCGGCGAGCTGGCCAAAGCTGCCGCGAAGGCGGCGAGCGAGCCCGCGCCCGTCGCACCCGCTGCGCCGCCGCCCCCGCCACCGGCGCCGTCGACCCGGCAGTTCTCCGCCGTCGACCCGAACCCGGCGCGCACCGCCTACCAGCAGATGTACTCGCCGATGCCGGCGCCGCCGAAGAAGAAGGAGCGGCTCGGCAAGGGGCAGGTCGGGCTGATCGCGGCGACGATCGTGCTGTTCACCGCCGCGATCGTGCTGGCCCTGGTGCTGGCGCTCGGCGGCAACGACACGACCACGCAGCAACCGCCGCTGGCGGTGCCGCCGTCAACCACGACGCAGACCACCGCGCCGTCGGCGGAAACCACCAGCCCCAGCACCACGACCTCGACGACGCCGACCACCAGCGGAGCGCCGATCGCCGGGGTGTCCGGCACCGACGCGCAGGGCTTCGTCGGGCACACCGCCCGCTGCGCCGCGGGCAGCACCCCCGCGGCGGCGATCCGCACCGCGAACTCGCTGGCGGTGATCTGCGAGACGGGCGACGGCCAGTACGAGTACCGCGGCGAACGCCTGCGCGACGGCGCGAACCTGCAGCTGTCGAACGCGCAGCCGTCGGGCAGCGGGTTCACCGCGGTCAATCCGGCCGACGGCGCCCGCTACGACGTGCAGCCCGGCATGCTGACGATCTCGAGCGGCGGCAAGGTCGATTCGGCGGAACCGGCGCTGGAGTACGGCACCGCAGACCGCTGACGTGGCGATTCCGGTGCGCGACCGGTCGTCCGTCGACTACGGTTCGGCGCAAACGCTGTCTGGGATCGGGGACTGACCATGGACAACCGCAAGTACGTTCGGGAGAGCGAAGCGGCCCGCGCGCAGGAGATCGAGCAGGACTCCAGCCGTTTGCGCGAGTTCGACGCCTTCGCGAAGTTCTCCGACGGTGACCTCAAACGCCTGGTGCAGGCCGCGCACCGCACGTCGACGTCGGGCCCGTGGCCGCTGATCCAGGAGCAGACGCCGTCGGACGCGTGCTACATCCTGCTCAGCGGTGAGGTCGGCGTGTATGTCGGCCACGACCGCATCGCGGTGGTCGGTCCCGGCGAGGTGATCGGGGAGTCGGTGCTGCGGCGGGGCTCGCTGCGCAACGCCACCGTGACCACCACCGGACGCGCCGAGGTGCTGCACATCAACCGCGACGACCTCGCCCGGCTGATGGACGAGATGCCCGCGTTGCGCGAGGCGATGGACGAGACGGTCCGGCGGCACGCCCCGCAAGCCGCCGAGTAACGAGGTTTAACGCGGCTGTCAAATCGGGTACGCCGCCCCCATGGAACGGCTGAGCGCATTCGACGCCAGCATGCTGTACAGCGAATCGTCCAGCGTCCCACTGCATGTGTCGTCGATCTCCGAGTTGGACACCACGACGATCCCGGGCGGCTACAGCTTCGAGAAGATGCGTGAGCACCTGGCGTCGCGGATGCAGGCGCTGCCCGAATTGCGGACCAAAGTTGCCAACAGCCAGTTCAACCTCGACCATCCGGTGTGGGTCGAGGAGCCCGATGTCGACCTGACCTATCACCTGAGGCGCACCGCGCTGCCGTCGCCGGGCGGCCGCAAAGAACTCACCGAGGTGTGCGGGCGCATCGCGTCCACGCCGCTGGACCGCAGCAAGCCGCTGTGGGAGATGTGGGTGATCGAGGGCCTCAACGGCACCGACCCCAGCGACGGCGGCCGCGTCGCGCTGATGATCAAGGTGCACCACGCCGCGGTCGACGGGGTGTCGGCGGCCAACCTGATCGCCAAGCTGTGCGACCTCGAACCCGACGCCCCGCCACCTGACCCCGTCGACGGGCCGGGCGGCGCGCGGCCGCTGGAGATCGCGGCTGGGGGGCTGGTGCGTTCGCTGACGCGGCCGCTGCAGCTGGCGCGGGCGGTGCCCGCGACGATGTCGACGATTCTCAGCACGATCACCCGGGCGCGCAGCGGCACGGCGATGGCAGCGCCGTTCACCGCGCCCGCGACGGTGTTCAACGCCGAGATCACCGCCGACCGCATCCTGGCGATGGCCCAACTCGACCTCGACGACGTCAAGAGCGTCAAGAATCACTTCGGGGTGAAGGTCAACGACGTGGTGATGGCGTTGTGCGCGGGGGCCTTACGCCGGTACCTCGCCCATCGCGGTGAGCTGCCGGACAAGCCGCTGCTGGCGGTGGTGCCGTCGTCGGTGCGCGACAAATCCGACCGGCCCGGCCGCAACCAGCTCTCCGGATTCTTCTGCAACCTGCAGACCCACGTCGAGGATTCTGTCGACCGGCTCCGCGCCATCGCCGAATCCAGTATGCGCGCAAAGGATCACAGTGAGGCCATCGCGCCGACCCTGCTCGCCGACGTGACCCAGGTGCTGCCGCCGGCGATGTTCGGCGCCGTGATGGAGGTGCTGTCGTACACCCCGCTGAAACGCACCCCCATCCATAACGTGGTGATCTCCAACGTCCCCGGACCGGACGTCACGCTCTACGCGATGGGCGCGAAGATCGACGCGATGTATCCGCTCGGCCCGATCTTCCACGGCTCGGGGCTCAACATCACCGTGATGTCGTTGGACGGCAAGCTCAACGTCGGCATCATCTCGTGCCGCAAACTGGTCGACGACTTGTGGGATCTGGCCGACAGTTTCGAGGCCGAACTCAAAGAACTCGTCGCCAAGATCAGCACGGAGCCGTGATCTCGAACGGCATCGGGCGGGTCTGGCCGGGCTTGCCTCGGTCGGCAACGACGGCGGTGCCGGAGACTTTGTACACGTTCCCGTCGGTCGAGGCCGTCGCTTTTCCGGTATCGCCACCCGAGACGCCGTCGAGTCCGTCGACGTTCTCGATGGTGACCGTGCGGACGACGGGCGCCGCGCCGCCGAGCTCGAGATAGACCTGCGCGCGACCGGGATTCGCGTCGGCGTCGATGGTCATGGCCCAGTCGTGCTGCGTGCACTCGACGGACTGCGTGGTCCGCGATCTGTCGGCGATCGTGATGTGGCCGGACTGCGCCGGCGTCTCGTTGGGCGCGGGTCCGGTCAGGCCGCATCCCGCGACGAGCAGCGCCGTCGCTGCCGTGGTGACTGGTTGATAACGCATCCCAACACCTTCCGTCGGGTATCCGGTTACCCGGCCTGCGCTCGACATACGCGCCGTTTCTGGGCGTGCCGGCTCGGGTAGTCGGTGGTATGCCAGGGCGGGACAGGTGAGCTACCAGGATTTCAAGGGCGCGGTCAACCAGGCGACGGGCAGTCGCGTGGTCGAATACGTCGCACGATCGGGTTATCCGGTCAACGGGATCCTGCATCTGTTGATCGCGTACCTGATCGTGCGGATCGCGATGGGCGTGAGCGGCGAGGCCGACCAGACCGGCGCGCTGGCGACGATCGCCGCGCAGCGGGGCGGGAACATCTCGCTGTGGATCGTCGCGTTCGGGTTGTTCGCGTTGGCGGCCTGGCGGCTCGCGGAGACCGTGCTGGGCCTGCATCCCGGCGAGTGCACCGACGCCGACGAGCGGCATTCCCCACTCCTGAACAAGCTGAAGGCTTTTGGGCTGGCGCTGGTGTACTGCGCGCTTGCCGTCACCGCGATCCAATTCGCCCTGGGCGCGCATCGGCGGGGCAGTGAGCAGGCGGCGGGACTGAGCGCGCGGCTGATGCAATCCGATGCCGGCAAGGCGGTGCTGGTGGTGACCGGCATCGTGATCGCGGTGATCGGCGGCTACTTCGCCTACAAGGGGGCGTCGAGAAAGTTCCTCGACGACCTCACCGTGCCGGGCGGGCGGCTGATCACCGTGCTGGGCGTCAGCGGTCACGTCGCCGAAGGTGCGGTGCTGTCCCTCGCCGGCCTGTCGCTCATCGCGGCGTCGTTCCTGAGCGAGCCGGCCAGGGCGACGGGGCTCGACGGGGCGGTCAAGGCGCTGGGTCACGGCGAGTTCGGCAAGACGATCTTGATCGTTGCGGCACTGGGTTTCGCGGCCTACGGCCTGTACAGCTTCGCGTTGACCCGCTACGCCCGCATGTGACGGCGGCAGATCGGGTATCCGGCCGGAATACGAAAGGAGCGTGCGATGAGCGCAGCGGACAAGGCACGGAACAAGCTTCAGAACCTCGGTGGCAAAGCCAAAGAGGCGCTCGGCAACGCCAGTGGCGACGCCCGCTACCGCGACGAGGGCCGCGGCGACCAGGCCAAGGCCAACCTCAAGGACGCCGGCGAGAAGATCAAGGACGCGTTCCGGAAGTAGCCTTCTCGCGGGACGGCTTGATCAGCCAGAGCGCGAGGATGATCGCGGTGATCGGGCCGACGGCCATGATCAGGCTCAACGTGTGGATCGCGTCGACGGCGATGTGCGGGGCGCTGTCGACGACGAGCCGGGCCTGTTCGGGGTTGACGACCTGGGCGCCGCGGCCGCCGTGCGCCATCTGCAGCGCCTCGCGGGTTTCGGCGCGGGTGAGCCCGGTGCCGGACAGGGCGCGGACGCTGTCGGTGAGGAACAGGTTGATGCCGACGAGCGCGAACAACGCAGGGCCCAGCGAGTAGCCGCCCTCGTTGACCGCGCTCTTGACGGCCGACACCGCGCCGCCGAGATCCGGTGGGGCACTGCTCATCATGATCTGCGCCTGCGGGGTGGTGGTCAGCGCGCCGCCGACGACGATGAGCGCGGTCGTGACGAACACGGTGGTGCGGGTGGTGTCGAGGTCGAAGAACCGCATCAGCAGCAGGCCGCCGAGCATCACCGTCAGTCCGGACACCATCACGGTGCGGGGACCGAACCGGTTGGCCGCGGGTCCGGCGCCGGTGGCGGCGACGGCGGCGAGCGCGGTCGCGGGGATCAGCAGCAGCCCGAACAGTTCGTGCGATTCCTGGCGGATCGTGACGAGGTAGAACGACAGCAGCACCATCGACCCGCCGAGCACGATGTTGAACATCACCCCGGCGGTGACGGCCGCGTTGAACCGGCCCGACCGGAACACCCGCATATCGAGGGCCGGGTCGCGAGTCTTCAACTCCTGCAGGACGAACAAGGCGCCGGCGACGATGGCGACGCCGATCGAGGCGAGCCCGAGGGCGTTGAAACCGGTCTCGATCCGCGACATGCCGAAGATCAGCCCGAGCAGCGCGATCGCGAACAGCGCCATGCCGAGCACGTCCAGGCGCCGGGTCGCGCGCACGGTGTTCGGCACGAACCGCCAGGTGACGATCAGCCCGACGACGGCGATCACGGGTACGACGAAAAAGCAGGCGCGCCAACTGATTGCGTGGCCCAGCGCGCCGCTGATCGCGGGAAGTGGGGTGGCGACGGCGTAGCCGACGCCGAAGTACGCGGCGATGGCGGCGGCGCGGCGACCGGGCGGGAACACCGCGTTGGTGATCGCCAGCGACAGTCCGATCAGGAAGGCCAGCGTGACGCCGACTCCGGCGCGGGCGATGAGCAGCACGGCGGCGACGGGTGCGGCGGCGGCGAGCGCACTGAAGAGGAACGCGCCGCACAGCCCGGCCATGTACATGCGCCGCATGCCGTAGAGGTCGCCGAGGGCGCCGGCGCTCAGGACGGCGGCCGCCATGGTCAGCGTGGCGAGGCTGTCGACGAAGGTCGAGGTGGCGCCGGTGATGTGCAGGCCTGACGAGACGAGTTGCAGGTTGGCCGACAGGGACGTCGGGTCGCCGATGGCGATGGCGTAGCCGAGGCCCATGGCGATGATTGTCATCGCAGCGGCCAGCCCCGAGACCTGACGCTGTTCGGCACTTCCGTCGGGCACGCGCCGGATGCTACCGGCGCGGATTCGTCGGGGCGGGGTGTTCAGCCGAGCAGGAAGACCACCGCGGCGACGAGCAGGGCGGCGCCGATCGCGGTCAACACCAGTGACGACGGTGCCGACCGGCGCAGCACCGAGTTGGCCGGGTTCCTCGGATCGACCCAGACGTCGACGGGTTGGCCGGGGGCGTAGCGCGACGCCTGCGCCGACGCGATGCCGCCGAGCCCCATCCCGAACCCGAGCGGTGTGCCGAACGCGGCGCGCTGACCGACGAAAGGCGCTCCGTTGACGTGATATTGGTACGCGACGACGGAGCGCTGCACGTTGGCGCCCGCGTGGCCACCGCCGGCTTGGGTCTGATAGCCGGCGACGCCGGAGCCGAGGAGGGTGCCGGGCACCCGCTGCCAGCCGAGCGCGCCGATCAACTGCAGCACGCCGGGCAGCCCACGGAACAGCAGGACCGTGCCGATGATCAGCAGGCCGATCTCCGTGACGTAGTTGGCCACGGCGAGATCGTAACGCGCCAACCGTTGCACTTTCGCGAAAGTTGCTGTAGCTGACCTGTCCCGTTGGGGTCGGCGAGTGTCTCGGCGGCGCCCAGAAAACTCACTCGACCGCTGTCGCTCTGTGTGCCGGCGACAGCCATTTAGTTGAAAACGTAGGGAAATCCCTGATTCCTTTCGTTACCGGCATTGACGTAAATTTTGCTGACTGTCCGCGGCTCGTCCGCGGGCTTGTCGTGTCACGTCATCGACGCCAGCTCGGGGGGAACATTCATGGCCGCAACTTCGAACCGCCGAACCGGCAAGGGCGGTCGTCACCGCGCCGCCTCGGGTGGTCGGCAGGTCTCGGAACTGATTGCGGTCCCAGCGATGGACTCGATCTATGCCCGCTACATCGGCCGAGTCGGTGCCTTGGCCGTGGCGCTCGGCGTGGGTGTCGCGGTCGCGACCAACTTCGGTGCGGGCGTGGCGGCGGCAGAAGACGGGGCAGGGGCCGGCGAGAACACATCCGCGGAATCAGAGCCGGCACCGTCGGCACCGGACGGCGGTGAAGCCGGCGTGCTGAGTCCGCAGCCCGAAGGCGACGGGGCCGATAGCCCCGGCGGGACCATCTCCGAGAGCACGGGTCCGATCACCACCGTCAGCAGTTCGGGTGGCCAGGACACGTCGACCAACGATGCTGGCCAGCTCACCGACACCGATGAACCGGAAACGGAGGAAGAACCGGCCCCGAGCGCTCCGCCGGCGCCAGAAATTTCGAAGCCGTCCAACGATTCACCGCCACCACAGCCCAGCGCCGCGCCGCCGACGACCACCTCGCCGGACAACGACACGAACGCGGGGACGTTGTCGGTGCCCGTTGAACCGACCGAGCCGGCCGGCTCGAGTGCGACGCCTGAACCCGACGCCACGGCCGAGAACAGAACCGACGCGATCCAGCTGTTCGTGACGGGTGGCGGCGAGTCGGCGCGGACAACGGCGGTGGAGACGACGGCACCGCGAGCGGTCGCCGTCGATCTGCCCGGCACCTTGGTGCGGTTCGCTACCGATCTCGTCAATGCGGTCCTGACACCGATTCTGGGCTGGGGCTCGAACATTCCGACAGAACCGCCCTCGTTGTGGGCGGTGTTGGCCTTCGTGCGCCGTGAGATCGAGCGGACGTTCTTCAACAAGAATCCGGACGCCGTCGCCGATCTGGTCACCACGTCCGAAGGAACGGCGACGAGGGTCAATGTCCTCGCCAACGACATCGACGACGACCGGTTGACGATCACCCAGGTCACACAGCCCACGAACGGCACGGTCGTCGTCAACGCCGACGGCACCATCACCTACACGCCCAAGGCGAACTTCAGCGGCGTCGACACATTCAGTTACACGGTCAGCGACGCACAGAGCCGCCCCTTCCATCTGCACGGCCTGGCCAGTCTTTTCGGCGGGGCACGCCACGCCGACACCGCCACTGTCGTCGTGTCGGTGACGGCGACCAACGACGCGCCCGTCGCCCACAACGACGCCGCCGCCGTCGCGAGCGGCAGCTCGATCGGGATCGCGGTCACCGCCAACGACAGCGATGTGGACGGATCGATCGACCCGAGCACCGTGGTCGTCGTCGACCAGCCCGCGCACGGATCGGTCTCGGTGAACGCGATTACCGGGGTCATCACGTACGTGTCGAGCGGAGACGACGCCACCTCCGACAGCTTCACCTACCGCGTCAGTGACAACGGCGGAGCCGTCAGCAATGTCGCCACGGTGACGGTGACGATCACTCCGCCCGTCGACACCAATGAGGCGCCCACTGACGCCAAAGTCACGGACATGCAGACAGATTCGGTGACCGGGGTGGTGACGGCCACCGTCGTCGCCACCGACCCCGACGGGGACACTCTGACGTATACCCTGACAAGCGCACCGGGACAGGATGTCGCGAGTGTGAAGCTCGACCCGTTGACCGGGGCGCTGCGCTTCGCGCCCACGGCCGACGCGAGATATCAAGCGTCACTCACCGACAGCGACGACCCCGTCACGCTCACCGTGACCATCAGCGACGGCCAGGACAGCGCCACCATCGACATCAAGATCCTGATCTCGCCGAGCCATCCCGGCGACGACGGCCGGCTGACCATCTCGGAGTTGGACGCGCTGTTCGAACGCGGCGACGTCACGTTCCTCGAAAATCCCAACGGCACCGTACGCGTCATCGACGGTCGCTTCACCGACGACATCGTGCTCGACAGTGCGGACGCGGCTGATGTGCTCAACCAGGTCGCCGTAATCCTCGGCGCCAAGGGCGGTTTCGCCACAGCTGAAGCGATCACCAGTTCAGAGCTGGTGCAGATCGCCGCGGACGACGCCGAGGTCACCCAGGCGTTCTACCGGCTGCGCCCGACGCTCAACGGTGTTCCGGTGCTCGGCAGCGAGGTCGTTCTGGTCACCGACGGCGACGGCAAGGTCACGAGCTTGCTCAGCACCTACAACTCGAAACTCGCCCCGGTGGACACCGTGCCGGTCTCCGCGTTGACCGACGACGCGGCCGCAGTGGCCGTCGCGCTCAGCGCACTGCGGAGCAAGCTGTCCGAAGCGCTCGACCCGGCCGAGCTCGACGCTGTGTTCGAATCACTCGGAGCCCAAGCCGATTTGGTGGTCTACGATCTCGACCGGAAGACGCCCCCGCGACTGGCGTGGCGCGTGGACATCGCCACCGACCCAGAGATCGCGCAGCCCGGGATCGGGACCGTCAACGGCACCTACTTCCTGTACGCGAACGGCACCGACGCCGGGCAGGTCTTCGTGGAAACATCGGCATCGGATTCGGCAATCACGACCTCCACCCCGCGAATCAGTATCTATACAGCCGCTAAGAAGGAGAACATCCCGGGAACGCCGGCCAGTCCCGGTTCGTCGAACTGGGACTCCTCGACGGCGGCGGCGTACGACAACCTCACCAAGGTCTACGCGTACTACCAGAACATCCTGGGCCGAACCTCCTACGACGGAAACGACGCCCGCATCACCGCGACGGTGCTGCCGAACGGTTACGCGAATGCGTTCTGGCAACGCAGCAACGACCTACGCAATCAGCAGTTGGCGTTCGGGGGCGACCTCGAACGAGCCCTCGACGTCGTCGGTCACGAATTCACCCATGCGGTGATCAACTACGTGATCGGAGATGGTCGCTCGCATTCCCTTGGGGGCGACGCCCAGTCGGGCGCGCTCAACGAGGCGTTCGCTGACATCATGGGCAACCTGATCGAGGGGAAAACCGGGAATGATCCGGGACGCTGGCTCGTCGGTGAGAATTCGCTCGAGGCCATCCGGAGTATGGCCAACCCCTCGGACTATGTGACCGACGTCGACCCGCGAGATGGCGTCACCGTCCTCCGGTTCTATCCCGACGACATGCGCGGACTGATCGAATCCGTACCTGGTCACCCCGGTGCCCCGGTGTCCGCTCACACCAACGCCGGGATCATCGATTACGCGGCATACAAGATGATGACCGACCCGGATGCCGCCGGGGTGTCGAATGAAACCTGGGCTCGGCTGTTCTACAACGCGATGCACCGGATGCCGAGCGACGCCGACTTCCTCGACGCGCGGGCCGCGCTCATCAGCGCAGCCAAGGCGCTCAACTTCACGCCAGGACAGCAGGCGGCGGTCGCCGGCGGGTTCACCAAGGTCGGCATCGAAAACCCTGACGAGTTCAAAATCATTCTGCGCTGGGGTGATACCCCGGTCGACCTGGACGCGCACCTGACGGGCCCGCCCGCCGACGGAGCCGAGGACCGATTCCACGTCTACTTCGCCAACCCGGCCTATTTCAGCGACGGCACCGCGACCGGCGACAACGGCCTGTTGGTGGCGGATCTCGACTACGACGACACCGACGGTGCCGGCCCCGAACGCATCACGCTTCGCGACCTCAAGCCGGGCGAGTACACCTTCGTGGTGCACGACTACTCGAACCGGCTCGCCACCGACTCGACCGCGCTCGCACAGTCCGGCGCGTACGTGAAGGTCTACCACGGTCAAACCACGAACCCGGCCGTCTTCCGGGTCGACGGCGCCAGCGACGGGACCGTCTGGACTGCTTTCAAGCTGACGATCTCCGGCACCGAGGACAACTACTCCTGGACCATCACACCGGTGAACAGCTACGGCTACGACTCACCCGAACTCGAGTCGTCGGCGTTCGGTGTCTCGCTGCCCGGGATGTACACCAACGGCGCGGTTCTCAGTCCCGACGGTTCACGGGCGATCGTTCCGGCAGCCCTCTGGGGCTCCGACGGCACCGCCGTGACGTTCCTCAACGCCGCCACCGGAAAGAAGATCGGTGCGACGCTGCGGTTCGCTGGGGCGGCGCATGTCGCGTTCAACCCGACCGGGACCCGGGCTGTCGTCGTGCCGTTCACCCACAATCCAGCGTCACCGAATTCGTCCGCGTGGTCGGACGTGATGGTCTACGACACCGCGACGTTCGAGCAGATTGGGACCACGGTGAGCTTCCCGGGGTTCTACGGCGACACGCCGCTGTTCGACAACACCGGTACGCGAATGTTCCTGCCGGTCAACGTCCTCGGCGTGACCCGTGTGCACGCATTCGACCTCACCACGGGGCGGCTCCTCGACACCGACGTCGAGATCGACGGCTTCGTGAACTCTCCGGGGTTCGCGCTGCAGGGCACGCGTCTGGTGATCGCCACCGAAACCGCGACACCCGAACCCGTCACCCGGTTCGCGTTCATCGACACCGCGACGGGCCGTCGGGTCGGGACGAACGTGGACGTGCCGGGTCGGGCGTTGGGCTATTACAACTCGGACGGGACCCGACTGGTCGCGGTCGGCGGTTACGTCGGCTCCGGCAGTGATCTCGTTCAGGTCATCGACACCGTGACCGGGGTCGCGGTCGGCGGTCCGATCGCCCTGCCCGAAACCCTGTCATCGTCCGGCGATGCGCAGCCGAAGTTCACCGCCGATGGGCGCGTGGTGATCACCACGGAGGTCTATGACGACGGTGTGAGCACCTCGCACGTCACAGTCATCGATACCCGCACCGGTGCGCTGGTCAGTACGTCCCTGCAAGCGGGACGGGTGAACCAGACATTGATCTCGGCCGACGGCAGCCGCGTCGTTACCTTGGGGCAGATCCACGAGACCGACACCACGCCGGGATCGCAGTGGGTGAGAGTCGTTGACACCTCGACAGGTTCGCAGATCGGTGACACCTTCACGGCACCCGACTTGGCGTCGCTGCTCCCACTGCTCAATGCCAGCGGCAGCCGGGTGACCGTCCTGAGTCAGGACGACACGACGGGGTCGCCGGCGGTGACGATGTATGCGATCAACACCGCGACCGGACGGCAAATCGGCCAGACGATCACGCTGCCCGGACGGATGGGGCCGCCGTACGACCAGAGCATCAGCACCAGCGGAGACCGGGCAGTCATCGTGACCCGGGATTTGGTGGGCGCCGTGCGCGCCGTCGTGTTCGACACCACCACAGGCACCCGGGTCGGATCGGTGATCACCTTCCAAGACGGCATGAGCAATTCGAGCGGCGTCCAGGTGAGTCCTGTTGGCGCGCGTGCGACGCTCACACGCGTGGTATTCAACGGCAGTGAACTCGAGACGAGACTCTCGGTGATCGATACGACCACCGGCGCGCTGCTCGGAAACTCGATCAACGTCGCCGGGGCGTCGACGACCCCGCCCCAGCTGGCGATGGGAGGAACCCGGGCGGTGCTGACCACAATCGGCTCGACGTTCAATCCGACCACGAATCAGTTCAACGCCCAGACAAGGGTTGTCGTGATCGACCTGGCGACCGGCAAGCGGGTGGGGGAAACGATCACCGACACCGGGATGCCGTACCGGGGTGGAGTGCAGGACGTCCTGCAGTTGACTCCCGATGGTCGGCGAGCGCTGCTCACCACCTTCGACTATCCGCCGGTCGCGGGAATTCAGAACGTTCGGGTGACGGTGATCGACGTCGCCGCCGGACGGCAGGTCGGTGAGACGGCGGACATGCCGGGACAGATGTCGCACTCCGAGATCGATGCGCACGGCACCCGCGCGCTGATCACGACCAACAAGGCGGACGTCTCCGCCAACACCTTCGACTCGCTGATCATGGTGGTCGACCTGGCGACCGGTCCCTGATGACCGAGGAGGTTAACGCAGCCCGGCCTCGATGTCGGCCACGACGGCAGACGCCTCGGGGCCGCACACCGTGTGCAGGTCGACTGTGCCCGCGGCCATCAGGTCGTCGATGCGACGCTTCAGGTCGCCCGAGGTGACGTGTGCATAAAGGTTCGCGCCGGGACACGCGGTGTCGGGACTGGCATCGCGGTGTCCGCCTAGCGTGGCTGTCGGAATATCGAATCGCTGTGCGGCCCAAGCGAACGCGAAGGCCGCGCCGTGCAGTTGTTCCTCGCTGACCGGTTCCTCATCGAAGTTGCCCTCGCAGACGACGAGAAAATGACCGGTGGGGTCATAACTCGTCGCGGTATCGCCCACGAGTTCTGGCCTGCGTAGCTCGAAGATGTTGCCGTTGCGGTCGACACCGATGTGATAAGCGATGTCGATCCAGCCGTGCGAATCCTGGTGGTACCGCTGATGTTGGCGCAGCCGCGACGGCGCGTTGCTGTTCGCGCCGAGATTGACCGCCGTGTGGTGCACGGTCATCCGGCTCAAGGTGTGCGGCGTACCGCCCGGCATGGGTGGCGTGGCGCCCCAGGAGTCGCGGCACAGCAGCGGTGCTGACTGGACCGCCGGGGGCGGCGCGACCGGCGCGGGTGGGGCGGCCGTCGACGTCGGTGCCGGTGCCTCCGGTGCGGCCGCGCTCGGCGGATTCGTCGGATATGTGCATCCGGTCACCGTGGCGGCGACGCCCAGGCCGGCGGTACCCGCAAGCCGCAGCAGCTCGCGTCGGCTCACCCGCGGCAGAGGTCGTTCCATGACGGCCACAATACGGCCGCCCGGCAAACTGTCGGCCGAACGGATGAATCTCGTCGCCGCCTCTTGTCCGCACCCCGGAACGCGACGGACGCTGAAACCTCGCGGACACATTGCCGCGACGTACGCGTAGAGCAGGTGATGGACGAATGCCCGACTTCACCGGTCTTGGCCGGGGTCTGGCGAAACGCGCGAAAGACGCCGGACAGCAGGCGGCCTCGCGCGTCGCGCAGGAAATCGACGCGCACCGGGCCGACACCGCGGACCCCCACGACACGGACGAGACCGCGTCGAGCGCCGACGTCCACGCTGAGGCCGGCCGCCTGCAGGCGTTCATCGCCTCGCGTCGGCCCTATCCCGGACCCGTCCAGGGGGAGTGGTCGATCGGCATCGGCGGCCTGCTCGCCGAGCACCCGCGGGTGCCGTCCCAGATGCACGGTCTGGTCCGCAAGCTGGATCGCTATGGCGGGCTTGCCATCAGCGATCGCGGACTGTCCGTCGACGGCGACCACATCGAGTGGTCGTCGGTCACCGAGATCCGCACCCGCAACATCGTCGACTATCTGCTCGCCGACGGGGTGGTCCAGGCGCTCGACGCGCTGCCGCTGCCGCGCTTCCCCGGCCGCAAACGGGTACTCGACGCGCTGTCGAAGGCGGTGTTCACGCTGCTGCTGGCCGCCGCCAAGGAGCAGTTCGACCGCGGCGCCGAGATCCTCATCCCCGCCGAGATCGAGTACCGCGGCGGCCTCAACCGTCGTCGCCAGCTCGCACCCGGCATCCTGGCCGCCCTGGTGCTCGCCGATCCAGCGGTGGCGCAATGCCTACAGGCCACCGCACACGCCCACGGCACCGCGATCGTGCCCGCCGACGACGGGGCGATGCAGACCGCCCAGCAGCGCGCCGAACTCCTCCGATCCAAGATCGGCGCACTCAACGCCCGCTTCCGCTGACCCGATGTCAGCCGTTCGGCCGACAGACAGACAGCAAACAAGGTGAGAACCTAGTCCAGCGCTGAACGCGCGATCTCGGGGTGCCAAGTCTCGGGTGGTACTTGCTTGATCTCTGGGGAGATACGAGTGGATCCTGACTCGACCCAGTTCGGGGGCGGCGCCTCGAATCCGTGGGCGAACGCACGAGGTAACAGCGCGCCCACCTTCCCCGGCAATTCGGTATCCTTCGGCGGTCCTACGCCGGCCCCGTTCGATCCCGGTCCCGTTGGCGGCGGGCCGGTCCCCACTGCCCCTGCGACGCCGAGTCGGCCGCCGAGTGGCGGTGTGACGCTGAGCCGCAACCACCTCCTGTTGATCGGCGGCATCGCTGCCGTCGTGATCGTCGCGATCATCGGTGTGGTGATGGTGACCGGCAACAAGCCGGCGGCCGTGACCACCCCCGCGGGCGGCACCTACGGCGAGGGCAGCTCTGCCGGCGGGTCCGGCGACTGGTCGAGCCCGGAGTACGAGGCTCCCGCACCGGTCCGCGTGGTCCTCCCGCCGGGCGCGGTGGTCTGCAGCGAGTCGGGCTCGGGCCGCTTCTCCGTCGCGGCGAGGGGCAACGACGTCACTTCCTGCCCGTTCGCCGACGCCGTCCGCGACGCGGTGCGCTCCAGCGCCGACTCCTTCCCGCGCACGGTCACCGCCTACAGCCCGGTGACGCAGAAGACCTACGCGATGCGCTGCACCGGAAGCGATCTGGTTACGTGCCGCGGAGGTAACGACGCGGTCGTCTATGTCTACTGACTGGCACGGTCGACCACGACCGACGTGGTGGACCGCGGTGCTCGCCGTCCTCGTCGTCGCGGTCGCCTTCGGCGCGGTGATCATCTTCGGCAAAACCGAACAACCGCAGGCACTTCCGCCCGCAGCGGCTAACACCACACCACCGCCGCCACCACCGGCACCGCTGCCGGCCCCCGCCACCGATGCCCTGACGGCCGACTTCGCCGCCCTGCAGGAGCGGCTCGGCGGCGAGATCGGGATCACCGTCGCACCGGCAGGCGGGAACAGCCCGGGCGTCTCGTTCGGGCCGTGGACGACGGGCGCCGCGTGGTCGACGAGCAAGGTGCCGGTGGCGATCGCCGCCTTCCGCTACGACGGCCTCACCGAACCGTCGCAGGCGATGACCGCGGCCATCACCCACTCCGACAACGCAGCGGCAGAAGCGATGTGGTCCGGTCTGGGTGACCCGCGGACAGCGGCGGACGCGGTCGACGCGGTGCTGCGCGAATACGGCGACCCGACGGTCGTGCAGTCGCAGAGGGTGCGTCCCGGCTTCACCGCGTTCGGTCAGACGCAGTGGGCGTTGACCGATCAGGCGCACTTCGCCGCCGCCGCGCTGTGCGATCCGCGCAACGCGCCGGTCGTCGGCCTCATGGGCCAGATCAGCGGCGACCAGCGGTGGGGACTCGGCGTGATCGACGGCAGCCGGTTCAAGGGCGGCTGGGGACCGACGGAGGCCGGCGGCTACCTGGTGCGCCAGTTCGGCCTGATGCCGACACCCACCGGCACCGCCGCCGTCGCGATCGCAGTGCAACCCGGATCGGGTTCCTTCGGCGACGGCACGGCCGCGATGACCGAGATCGCCTCCTGGCTCGCCTCACACGCCGCCGACGTCCCGAGCGGGAGTTGCGCGACGTGACCGAAACACACACGCAGACAATCGACGTAGCACTGGGAGTTGCTCGTGCATCCTGACCGTGGAAACCGCAGAGCCAATCCGTTCGGTGGTCCGATCAACACCGGCGGAGCGCCGCGCCCCGCAGCCGGGCCCCAGACCACGTGGTCCCGTCCCGGCCCGCCGCCCCCGCCGCCTGCCGGGCCGCCGCCGGAGCCCGCGACCGAGCGGATCGCTCAACCCGTCGAGGACTACCCGGACTTCGCCGAACCCGCTAGCACGACACCGGCTTTGGTCGAGGCCGACGGGCAGTACGCCGCGCTGGTGCACGACTACCAGTACGCCGCCGACATCGTCGAGCGGGCCGCGACGGAGATCGTCGAGGCGTTCATCGGCTCACACCGCGACACCCGCCCGGTGCTCGACCAGATGGCGGCCACCCACGAAAGCGTCATCCGCACCTTCCGCGAGCACTTCGGGCCGGCGCCGTATGCGAGCGGCACGGGAACAGCCACCCAGCCCAACCAGTGGATCGCGTCGGCGCAGGACCTGATCGGGCGCCTCAACGCCCGCCGGGTGCCGTTCACCCGCACCGGACGCGACCAACAACAGAAGGAATTCACCACCGAGACCCAGCAACTTCTGTCGACCTACGAGCCGACGCTCAAGGAGTTCGCGCTGCTGGAATGGCGATACATGGTGTCGGCGGGCAGCGCCCGGGCTGAGGCCATCTACACCTCGGCACTGAGCCGTTCGCCGATGCTTCCGCTGCCGCCGCCACCCATCGGCCCGTACCCGCAACCGGTCGACCGCGAACTCGTGTCGGGTCCCGGCCCGCTGAAGGTCTTCCTCGGCCAGATGACGCCGCGCACCGTGTGGTTCAACTCCACCGCGCAGGGCGGGCACGGCAACGACGACCACTTCATGACGATTCCCGAGCTCGCGATCCCGGTGGTGGTCGACCTCGACGCGATCGGATCGTTCGTCGTCACTGAAGCCGAATGCCTCGAGACCCCCATCCTCAACCTGCTCTCGGCGCTGCCCGCCAACCAGCTGCAGCTGCCGGTCTTCGACCCCGAGCACGGCGGCAACTCGGCCAAATTTCTCTACGGGCTGGGGGATTCGGCCGAACGCATCATCGGCGACCGCGTCAAGACCAGCGACCGCGAGCTCAACGACCTGCTGCAGAGCACCGAAGAGCACATCACGTTCGTCACGCAGCGGTTCCTGCAGGGCGAGCACAGCTCGCTGACCGAATACAACCGCGCTGCAGGCGAAGTCGCCGAGCCTTACCGCATGCTGCTGCTCTACGACTTCCCGTCCGGCTTCGCCCGCGGCGGGCACTACGACCGCGACCAACTCGAACGGCTGCAGAAGATCATCCGCAACGGGCCGCGCGCCGGCGTGTTCACGGTGCTGGTCATCCGCGACAAGGCGGTGCTGACCGACGCGATCGAGAAGCGCAACAACAACTTCAGCGTCGGTACTGATCATCCGCTCGAGCACGTCACCAAGGTCATCCGGGAGCTGCCGTGGTTCATCAGCGGCGGCGGGCTCACCCACCACACGCTGCAGCGGCTGGCGGGTCAGCCCGGTGGGGTGCGGGTGGTGGAGAGCACCGGCGGCGCGCACACGCATTCCGGCGGCGCGCAGGTCAGCGCGGGCACGGTGACGTGGCGGTTCGAGCCGGGCGCGTTGCCGTCGGCGCCCGTGGCGTCGAGCCTGCTCGACTCGGTCAAGCGCAACCTGCACACGGCCGACGATGTGCGGGTCACCCCCGAGCGGGTCGCCGAACTCGCCCACACCGCGCAGCAGTCCGCGGCCGCGACGTTCGGTGAGCGGTTCGTGCCGACGGTGGCGCGGCCCGACAAGCCCGAAACCTGGTGGCGGGCAACCAGCGACCGCGGCGTCACCGGGCACTTCGGCCGCATCGGGGCACGGCAGGTCGCCGACCTGATCCTCGACTCGGAGGTCAACACCTTCGGCGCGCTGATCGGTGGGCGGCCCGGCTCCGGTAAGTCGGTGCTGCTGCACGCGGTGATCATGAGCATCGCGATCGAGTACCCGCCCTCAGAGGTCGAGCTGTTCCTGATCGACTTCAAAGAAGGCGTCGAGTTCAAGCAGTACGCCGACGAGGGGCTGCCGCATGCCCGGGTGATCGCGATCGAATCCGAACGCGACTTCGGGCTGTCGGTGCTGCAGAACGTCGCCCGCGAGATCAACCGCCGCGGTGAGCTTTTCCGCAACGAAGGCGGCGGCGCCACCAACCTGCGCGAGTACCGGGCCCGCACGCGGCAGCCGCTCAAACGCCTCGTGCTGATCATCGACGAGTTCCAGCAGCTGTTCTACCGCGACGACAAGATCGCCGCCGAATCGGCCGAGATCCTCGAGCTGGTGCTGCGGCAGGGCCGCGCGTTCGGCATCCACGTCATCCTGGCGTCGCAGTCGCTGGCCGGGCTGGCCAGCCTCGGCAAGCACGTCCTCGGGTTCATCCCGACCCGGATCGCATTGCAGAGCTCGGAATCGGACTCGCGGCTTGTGCTCGGCGAGGAGAACACCGACGCGCAGACGTTGAGCCGCGCCGGTGAAGGCATCCTCAACCGCAAGGGCGGGCACAAGGACGCCAACGAGCGGTTCCAGGCGGCGTTCTGGGACCCCGACGCGCGCAGTGCGGCGCTGCGGCTGATGACGCAGCGCGCCCGGTCGGCGCGGATGCCCGACATCACCACCGTGTTCGCGGGCCACGAACCCGCCGACGTCACCACGGTTCCGTTCGACGCGCTGGTCCCGCCGCAAGGCGACGCGCGGCACCTCGGCATTCCGGTGGGCCTGCCGCTGACGCTGGACGCGGACCCGTTGTTCACCACACTGCGCCGCGACGCGGGCAGCAATCTGCTGATCGTCGACGAGCAGGGCGGGTCGTCGCTGGCGATCGCGATCGCCAGCGTGCAGCGGCAGGGCGCGGCGGTCGAGCTGCTCGACTTCGGCGGCGACGAGAACGACTGGCCCGCCGTCGTCGACGAACTCGGGGCGCTCGACGACGTGCGGGTGGGCAGGCGCAAGGCGGCGGGGCCGACGCTGACGCGGCTCGCCGGGCTGGTCAACGAGCGGCAGGAGATGGGCGAATATCGCTCGCGCCCAATTGTGCTGGCGCTCGCGGCGATGGGGCGGGCTCGTGACTTCGACCCCAACTCCTACGACGACGACGCGCTGACCAACCTGCTCGGCACGATCCTCAAGGACGGCCCGGAAGTCGGTGTGCACGTGCTGTGCTGGTTCGACCGGCCTGCCGGCATCGGCAAGCGGGTCAGCTCGTCGCAGCTCAACGAGTTCGGGCAGCGGCTCGTCGGGGTGCTCAACCGCGACGACTCCTCGCAGCTGATCGACAGCGAGAACGCGGCGTCGCTGAAGTCCGGTCAGGGCATCTGCGCGGACCTCGACCGCGCCGCCGAATACCGGATCCGCCGGTTCGCGCCGCCGCCGTTGAAGTGGTTCACCGCGATGCGCACCGAGGGCTAGCCGATGGCCGATCGCGCGAAGGTCGAACAGTCCGTCTTCGACTACCTCAAACCCCGGCTCAAGCAGTACGAGACCGAGCACGCCGAGCTCACCCGGGACGTGGCGCGCAGCATCGCGAAGGTGTCCCAGGAGGCCGACGACCGGGTCACCGAGCGGCGCCGCGCCCTCAATCGCGCTGTAGAGCAGCTGGGTTCGTGTGAAGCGGCGGCCGCCGAGGCCGAGGAGCGCGGTGAGTCGGGAAACGACTGCGGCGGATACCGGCGGCAGGTCGCCCAATGCCAGGCCGAGCTGGAGCGGGCCATACGCGGTCGCGCCATGATCGCCGAAGCGGCCGCGCAGTTCCGGCACGCGCAGTCGCGCTACACCAACAAGATGTCGGAGATCCTGCTCGACGGGCAGAAGCTGCTGCGGGCCGCCGCCGAACGCACGGAGGGCTACCAGAAGGCGTCGACGTACGTGCCCGGGACGACACTGCTGTCGGGAACCGGAAACACCGGCGGCGGGCTCATCCTCGACTCCGGTCCACCGGTAGGGCTGAGCAGCAACGGTTTCGGCGGAACGGCGGCCGACCATGGTGCGACTGGAGCTCCGGCGTCATGGAGGGACCGGCCTGGTGTCGAGACGCCGGCGTGGCTCCCCGCGGGCTTCGCCCTGGTTCCGTTGTCGGCCATCGCCGACGACGGCGGCATCACGTCGATCGACGATTTCGCCGACAACCCGAACAAGCATCCGGTCCGCGAGTTGCGATGGGCGGTGAACGCGCTCGATGAAGTGGTGCTGCCCGCGATGCAGCGCAAGGACAACCCGCTGGACTACCTCGAACGGCGCGACGCCGAGGAGGGCCTGATGGGTGCCCGGTCCTACGCGCAGACCTACCGCGGATTCTTCGGTGGCGACGACGCAGTGGCCCTGTCACCGCTGCCCAACGGGACCTTCGATGTGACCAACGGCTACCACCGCATCTTCCTGCTGCGCGAGGCGTACGCCGACCACGTGCCGGCCCGGATCATCGGAGGGTGACATGAGCTGGATCAGCAGCCAGATCAGCATGCTGGAACGCCATCGCGGGTCACGGCGCCAAGCCCGCCTGCACGCGCGCTCGCTGTGGTCGGACCGGGCGGCCGACCGGTTCGAGGACAAACTCTTCGACGAACTCGACCAGGAGGACCGGCGCTTCGACGCCGACCTCAAGCGGCTCGACGCCGCGTTCGACGAAGCCAAGAAGCTCTTGTAGACAACAGATAAGGGGAACGAAATGGCAGGGCGTATCGACACGGACCCGGCGGCGCTGATCGCCATGGCACGTGAACTCAAGAATGCCGGGCAGTCCATCGACCAGTCCATCCGCCGGGTCCGCAGCGCGCTGAACAGCAGCCAGTGGAACGACAACGTGCGCCGCGACTTCGAGAAGAACCTCGAGGCGATCGCACGGATGGCCAAGCAGATCGAGACCGTCAGCGACGAGAGCCAGCGCATGCTGACCCGCAAGGCCCAGCAGTTGCAGGCGTACCTCGGCCGATGAGCGACCTCAATTCGTCACGCACACAGCAGGTTCTGCGTCAGCGGGGTATCGCGATCGCTGCCGGTGGTCTGGCGCTACAGCTGTTGGTCGGGTTGACGTACCTGACCGCGGGATTCGTCGGGCTGATCACGCTGGCGTTGTTGGTCGGCACGGCCGGCGCCCTGATCGTGAGCTACACGTCGCTGACGAACAAGACCGGCCTGGCGGTCATGCTGCAGGTGGCTGCGTTGATTGGTGGACTGGCTTGCATCTTCATGGGCGCGGGCATCATGTTCACGTTCGTGATACAGCTGATCGGCGCGGGCGTCACCTACTTCGGCACCAAGCAACTGGCCGCCGGTCTGGGGCGTTGACCGCATTGTGACGAATTTCGGCCCGATCCGCGAGACGCCAGGCGATTTCGAGACGACGGCCTTCCCCAAGTCCTCGAACAGCGGATTCCCGTCCTCGGCTGCACCCCCGGTCGAGACCGGCTTTGATCCCGGACCAATCGGCGGCACCGTGACCCGTCCCGCCGCGCCGCCACCACCACCCGCCGCAAGCCCGTCGCGCAATCTGCTCTACATCGGTGGCGCCGCGGCACTGGTGGCGATCCTGATCGTGGTCGTGATCGGGTTCAGCGGGGGCGGCGGCGATTCTGATGACTCCGCCGGATCGTCACGGGTGACCAACCCGATCACCGAGACGGCGGAGTCGGAAAGCGGTTCCGGTCAGTGGGGCAGTTCGGGCGACGGGTCGACGGCATCGGGGCCGCGGCAATCGTCGAACGACCTCAACGTCAGTGTCCCGATGAGTCATCCGCCGTGCGACGGTTCGGGAATCGTGGTGCTGGCCAACGCCGTCACCCCGGGCCGGTACGACTCCGAGATCCAGCGCTACCTGAACATGTACCCCGGCTCGTCGTATCTGCGTACCGACGAGTCGTGTTCGTCGCTGCGGCGCCGCGACGACGCCGGCAATCCGATCTACGCGGTGTACCGGCCGGCGGGCCGCACCCAGTCGCAGGTGTGCTCGGCGGTGCGCGCCGCGGGCGGTACTGCGTACGGCAAGTGGCTGGACAACACCACCGACCCGCGCCACATGATCCAGTGCTAGCGAATGTCATCCGAACGGCTGATTGTCCAGACCGGCTGCCTCGGAGACGATTCAGGAACTGTCATCCGATCGAGAGGCTTCATCGTGGAGTGCAAGAAGTGCCATCGTCCGCTGCATGACTGCTCCGGCTGCAACGGCGGCCGCGCCAGTGGTATCGGCGGCAAGCTGACGTGCAGCAAGTGCAACAGCACCGGCGTGGTGTGCAGCCAGCACGGCGGCCACTGGAAGTAACGCGTCGTGGCCACCTGGAATGACGTCGCCAACTACCTTCGCGGCAAGTACAAGATCGCCGAGGACGGCGGCACGATCCTGCGGCTGAACTTCGAACTGTCCGGCGGACGCTCCCAGCAGGTGCTGGTCGGCCGGTCGACGATGGACGCGATCAACGACGAATTCGCCCAGATCGCATCGACTTTCGCCCGCGTCGACAGCGTCGACCTCAGCGCGGTGCTACGGGAGGCCGGCGAGTACGTCGTCGGCGGGGTCGTCGCCTACGGCGACATGCTCGCCGTGCGGCACACGGTGCCGCTGGCCAACCTCGACCTCAACGAGTTCGAGGGCCCGTTCGAGCTGGTGCTGCAGACCGCCGACGCCCTCGAGCAGATGTTCACCGGAGCTGACCGGCACTAGTCGTAGATGACGGCCTCACCGCGCCGCTGCAGCTCGGCGAGGCCGTCGAGCATGGCCTGCAGCTGCTCGGGCGGATGCCCGACCCAGTCGGTGAGTTCGCCGACGATGCGCACGGGCTGACGGGTGCGGTAGGACCGGGTCGGGTTGCCCGGCAGCTTCTTGTCTGTGACGTTGGGGTCGTCCTCGACAGGTCCTTCGGGTTCGACGATGTAGATGCGGCCGGGCCCGTCGCCGGGAGCGAGCTCGGCGCCCCACACGGCGGCATCGAGCGTTTGGGTGAAGTAGACGTGGTTCATGGTCCGGCCCTCCTCGAAGTTCGACGGGCGTCCGGGCATCAGGTAGTCACCGACTTTCAGATCGGCCTTGGTGCCGTGCAGATAGGCACCGGACTCGTGGACTTCGAAGGGTTTCGGCGGGTTCGGCACAGCGGTTCTCCGTAGCTCGCGGGGCGTGGCCGGACGATTGTGCAGCAGGTCAGGGGCCTTGCCGCAAGCCCCACCCCCTGTCGTAAAGTGAGAGGGGGATCGACAGAGGTGGTCGAGTGCGGATCTTGCTTGCAGGAGCCAGCGGAGTCATCGGCCGCCCACTGCTGCAGCGATTGCGCGGCCACGAAATCGTCGGTCTGGTCCACAGCGCAGCGGGTGCGAAAGCCGTCGAATCTTCCGGTGCGACAGCGCTTCTCGCGGATGCCCTCGATCGTGACGCACTCTTGAGGGCAGTCGAGGGGCAGCGAGCCGACGTCGTCGTGCACCAGCTCACCGGCTACCGCAACGCGCCGCCGACGCGCTACGGCGGCAAAGGCGTGCGCCGCACGAACGCGCTGCGCACGACCGGAACGGCGAACATACTCGAGGCGGCCGCGACGGTCGGTGCGCGGCGGTTCGTCACGCAGTCACTGATCCTCGGTTACGGGTTGACCGATCACGGGGCACGCGAGATCACCGAGGAGCAACCGTTCGAGGTACTGCGTGGTGACCGGTCCGATCCGGCGATCACCGCGATGGCCGACGCCGAGAACCTGGCCTTCGCCGCGGATGTCGATGCGGTCGCGTTGCGGTACGGCATCTTCTACGGTCCGGGCGCTTCCGACATGTTCGTCACGATGCTCAAGCGCCGCATGTTGCCGTTGCCGTCGCCGGGCACGGGATCGATCGGCTGGATCCATATCGACGACGCGGTGGAGGCGACCGCCGTCGCGATCGAGAATGTACCGAAGGATCGGGCGTACAACATCGTCGACGACGAACCTGCCGGCTGGGACGTGATGCTCGACGCGATGGCCGCAGCTGTCGGCGCACCGCGCCCGCTGCGGTTACCGGCGGCGCTGGTGCGACTCGGCGCGCCGTTCGCCGCGTCGCAGATGCTCGACATGTCGATGCGGGTGTCGAACGAGCGTGCCGCCCGGGAACTCGAGTGGCGGCCGAAGTTCCCGTCGTATCGGGACGGCCTGAGGACGCTGGCGTCTTAGCGCCGTGGCGTCGAAATAGCACTCAGGGCTGTTGCGGCGACGCAATCACGACCGTGTGTGCTATCTCGGCGCCGACGAAGGAGTTCACCCGGCGTTACCCATCCCGACACGTGTCCACGTCACACTCACCCGACTCATCGGACAACTGAAGAGGATGACGGGTGACAGCGAACTTGGGTCGGGCAGCGGCAGCGATCGTGGTACTGATGGCGGCGGGATGCTCGACCGCCTCGCAGGACGACACACCGACGACGCAGCGCTACCACCGCCTGGCCACCTACCCGGTGTATCTGAACTCGCAGGACCCGGCGCAAGAGACCGTCGCCGAGATCTCGACGGTCACCCCCGACGGCAACACCGTCATCTACACCGACGCCGCCGCCAAGCGCATCGGCTTCCTCGACATCCGTGACCCGGCGAAACCGGTTGGCCTGGGCACACTTTCGCTGACCGAGCTGGGCCACGCCGACGACCAGCCCACTTCGGTGGCCGCTGTCGGCGAGTTCGTCCTTGTCGTCGTCGACACCACCGGCAGCGACTTCGCCCATCCGTCGGGACGGCTCGACGTCGTCCGCACCGCTGATCGCTCCCGGGTGCGCAGCATCGACCTCGGCGGTCAACCGGACTCGATCGCAATCAGCCCGGACGGTGCCTTCGCCGCGATCGCGATGGAAAACCAGCGTGACGAGGAAGCCACTCCACCCGGCAAGGAGGAAGGTGACCTCCCGCAACCGCCAACGGGATTCGTGCAGCTGATCGACCTCGGCGGTGCGCCCGATGCGTGGACGCCTCGCCGGGTCGACTTCGACGTCGACGCCGCCCGGAGCGCGGGGCTCGACACTCCCGAGGACCTCGAACCCGAGTACGTCAGCATCAACTCGCGCGGCCAGGTCGCGGTGACGCTGCAGGAGAACAACGGGTTCGCCATCCTCGACGGCCGCACCGGCACGGTGAACAAGGTCTTCAGCGCCGGAAGCGTCGCCGTCGAGGGCATCGACACCGCCGAGGACGGCGCCATCGACCAGACCGGCTCGATCCCCGACACCCCGCGCGAGCCCGACGCCATCGGCTGGATTGGCGACGACCATGTCGCCACCGCCAACGAGGGCGACTGGAAGGGCGGCACCCGCGGCTGGACCATCTTCGACGCCGCCACCGGCGACGTGGTCTGGGACGCCGGAAACTCCTTCGAACAACTCGCCGTGCGCACCGGTTTGCATATCGAAAGCCGCGCCGAGTCCAAAGGCCCCGAGCCCGAAGGACTTGCGATCACCGAGATCGGCGGCGTGTCGACCGCGCTGATCGCTTCGGAGCGCAGCAATTTCGTCGCCGCCTACGACGTGAGCGACGTGACCGCGCCGGTGTTCCGCCAGATCATGCCGACCACGCCGGGCCCCGAAGGTGTGCTGCCCATCCCGGAGCGCAACCTTCTCGTCATCTCGTCGGAGGCCGACGAACCGGACAACCGCGTGCGCGCTTCTGTCACCGTGTACGGCTACGGCCAGGACCATGAGGAAGCCCTGGGGTTCCCGTCGATCGTCTCGGGCGATGTCGACGGCGTGCCGATCGGCTGGGGCGCGCTGGGTGCTCTCAGCGCCGACCCCGCCGACGAGAACCGGCTCTATACGGCGCCGGACATCGCCGTGGGGCCGTCGCGAATCCTGGGCATCGACCTGTCGCAGACGCTGGCGCTGATCGACACGCAGCTGCCGGTCACCGAGAACGGACAGCCGGTCACGCTGGACATCGAGGGAGTGTCGGCCCGGCCGGATGGCGGGTTCGTGCTCGCGGTCGAGGGTGAGGACGGCCCCGGCAACCAGCTGGTCTACGTCAACGCCGACGGCGGTATCGACCGACGCGTCGCGCTGCCCGACGACGTCTCCCGGGGCTTGGGCGGGCAGGGCCTCGAGGGCGTGGCCGTCGACGGTGACCGGGTCTGGGTGGCCGTGCAGCGCGAGGCCAAGGGCGACCCGAAGGGTGTGGTCCGGCTCGGTCGCTACACCCCGGAGGGCGACACCTGGGAGTGGTTCGGCTACCAGCTGGACACCACGTCCGCCGAGGGCGACTGGATCGGGTTGAGTGAGATCGCCGTGCACGACGGTTCGCTGCTGGTGCTGGAACGCGACAAACTCAACGGTCCCGACGCCCGGGTGAAGGGCATCTACCGGGTCGCGATACCGGACAGCGGGGGAGACACGCTCGAGGTGCTGCCGAAGACTTTGGCACGCAACCTGTTACCGGATCTGCAGGCGCCCAACGGTTACGTGCAGGAGAAGGTGGAGGGTTTCGCGATCGCCGGCAACGGGAAGCTGTACGTGGTCACCGACAACGACGGCCTCGACGACGCGAACGGCGAGACACAATTCCTCGACCTCGGCCCGGCCGGCGAGGCGCTGAAGGGCTGATCGACCGGCGTCACACTCGACGGCGGGTCATGACGCTCACCACGATTGGTACGCGGGTGCAGGCCGTCAGCGCAAAACCCCAACACCCGCGTGACCTGGCCTTTCGCGCCAGCGACGGGCGCGAACCCGGTCAATCGACGGCGCGTGCGCGGGTTGCTCCGCACCCGGGAGAAGTCGATATGGTGCGCCCGCGATGGGAAGGCATTCTTTAACCACGACGCGGCGGTGGCCGCGGTTGACCCTGGTCGCGGGCGTTGTCTCGGCTGCGACGCTGTTTGTTGTCGGTGCGGACAGCTACCCGCACATCACCGAGGCAGCCCCGTGCTGCGATGTCGCGCCGGCACCGCCGCCGGCCCCGCAGCCCCCGGTCCAGCTGATGGCGGCCCAGCCGCCGCCCCCGCCACCTCCACCGCCCCCGCTGCCGCACGGCGTGGCCGAGGAGGACGGGCTGCAGGTCGACACGATCCGCGTCGCCCGCGCGGTGAGCGCCGAGTTCCCCGAGATCCTCGACATCGGCGGCGTCCGGCAAGACGCGTTGAAATGGCATCCGCACGGACTGGCCATCGACGTGATGATCCCGAACGCCCGCTCCGAGGAGGGAAAGGCGCTCGGCGACCGCGTCCTGGACTATGTGCTGGCGAACGCGGAGCGCTTCGGCCTCAATCACGCGATCTGGCGGCAGACCATCTACCGGCCCGGCGGCTCGAAGAGAACGATGGCGAACCGCGGTTCGGACACCGCCAATCACTACGACCACGTGCACATCGCGACGGCCGGCGGCGGCTATCCGCAAGAGGGCCAGATCTACCTGCGCTGATTGACGACGTTCGCCAACGCCTCGCCGCGTGACAACCGGCGGATGTTGGCGGCGATGTCGTCGGCGCGGCCCTCGAAGGTGTCGCGCGTGATTCCTGACGAATGCGGCGTCATCAGCAGGTTCGGCAACTCCCCGAACGGCAACTCACTCGGCGCGGACTGTCCGCCGCCGGACGGATAGCGGTACCACACGTCGATCGCCGCCGCTCGAATCACCCTGCCCCGCAACGCGTCATACAGCGCCTGCTCCTGGACAAGCGGTCCACGGCCGACGTTGATCAGCACGCCGTCCGCTCCCAATGATCGCAGCTGCTCGGCACCGATCATGCCTGCCGTCTGCGAGTTCAGTGGCGCCGACACCACCGCGACATCGCACTCGTCCAGCAACCGATCCAACTCGCCGGTGTCGCCGGCCCAGTGCAATCCACACTCCGGCACCTGTCCGGAGCCGGTGACCGCGACGCCGCTGCAGCCGAACGCGCGGAACAGCTGCCAGGTCTGCTGTCCGATGTGCCCGAATCCGATGAACCCGATGCGCGCGTCACCCAGTGTCGGCAGCTGCGGGATCGACACGTCGTACACCGAGGTCGCCCACCGGCCGTCGCGCAGCGCCCGGTCCTGCGCCAGGAAGTCGCGCCGCAGCAGCACCGCCGCGGACACGATGTACTCGGCGATCGACCGCTCGTGGTGAAACGTGTTCGCCACCAGCACCTCCGGCGGCACCGCGGTGAAGTCGATCTTGTCGGTGCCCGCCCCCGCGACGTGGATGAGCCGCAGCTTCTCGGCCGTCGCGGCCATTTCCGCGGTGAACCGGCTCCCGACGTAGACCGTCGCGTCACGCAATTCCTCCGAAGGCGCCCCGGCCGGGAACCAGGCGACAGCGCAGCCGTCCGGCAGGCCTGCCTCCAGTCGCTCCCGGTGCGGCACCAGGTTCGCGTCGGCGATCAGTACCTTCATCGCTGCAGCGCCGGACGCTTGCTGTCGAACGTCCACCCCGGGATCAGGTACTGCATGGCGGCCGCGTCGTCGCGGGACCCGAGGCCCTCACGCAGATACAGCTCGTGCGCGGCGGCCACCCGCTCCGAATCGAGTTCGACACCCAGCCCCGGCACCGGCGGGACGGTCAGATAACCGTCGACGATCGCGTACGGCTCCTTGGTGATTCGCTGTCCGTCCTGCCAGATCCAGTGCGTATCGATCGCGGTGATGTTCCCAGGTGCGGCGGCGGCGACGTGGGTGAACATCGCCAGCGACACGTCGAAGTGGTTGTTGGAGTGCGATCCCCACGTCAGCCCCCACGCGTCGCACAGCTGCGCGACGCGTACCGAGCCGGCCATCGTCCAGAAGTGCGGGTCGGCGAGGGGGATGTCGACGGCGTTGGCGCGGATGGCGTGGCCGAGTTCGCGCCAGTCGGTGCCGATCATGTTCGTCGCGGTCGGCAGCCCGGTGGCGCGCTTGAACTCGGCCATCACCTCGCGGCCGGAGAACCCGCGCTCGGGTCCGACCGGGTCTTCGGCGTAGGCGAGCACGTCGCGGAGCTCACGGCAGGTCGTGATCGCGTCCGCTAACAGCCATCCGCCGTTGGGGTCCAGCGTGATTCGCGCGTCGGGGAACCGGTCGGCCAGCGCGATGACGGCCTTGGCCTCCTCGGCGGCGGGCAGCACACCGCCCTTGAGTTTGAAGTCGTGGAAGCCGTAACGGTCCCGCGCCGCCTCGGCCAACCGCACGACAGCCTCGGGGGTCAGTGCCTCCAAGTGGCGGACGCGCAACCAGTCGTCGGCGTCGGGCGCCTCGTCGTCGGGGGAGCGGTAGGCGAGGTCGGTGCGGGTGCGGTCGCCGACGAAGAACAGATAGCCCAGCGCCTGCACCCGCGACCGCTGCTGCCCGTCGCCGAGCAGTGCCGCGACCGGCACCCCGAGGTGCTGGCCGAGCAGGTCCAGCAGCGCCGACTCGACGGCGGTCACCGCGTGCACGGCGATCCGCAGGTCGAAGGTCTGCGCGCCCCGCCCGCCGGCGTCGCGGTCACCGAACGCGCGGCGCATGTCGTTGAGCACGGCGTGGTGCTCGCCGATGCTGCGGCCGGTGACGATCGCGCGGGCGTCCTCCAGCGTGCGGCGGATCGGCTCGCCGCCGGGCACCTCGCCGACGCCGGTGTTGCCGTCACTGTCGGTGAGTACGACCAGGTTTCGGGTGAAGTACGGGCCGTGCGCGCCGCTGAGGTTGAGCAGCATGCTGTCGTGCCCGGCGATCGGGATGACCGTCATGTCGCGGATGGTCGGGGTGCTCATGTCAATCTCCTGACACTCGGGAGGAGGTGAACCACCGGTCGCCGTTGGCCAGCGGGCGCACGACGCGCGACACCTTGTCGCCCATCGCGCACAGGGCGTCGACGATCTCGCGTTCCCGTTGCGGGGTGAGCCGGTCCAGCGGCACCGACGCGCTGATCGCGTCCTGGGCCGGCGTGCAGTAGCGCAGCGTGACCGCGAAACAGCGCAACCCGACGGTGTTCTCGCCGTCCTCGCACGCGTAGCCGCGGACGCGGGCCTCATCGAGCTGGGCATCCAGCGCGCGACGGTCGGCGACGGTGTGGACCGTCAACGGCCGCAGCGCCGACGGGATGTGCGCGTCGCGTTCGCCGCCGAACCGCTCGGCGAGCAGCGCCTTGCCCAGCGCGGTCGCGTAGGCGGGCAGCCGGCGACCGACCCGGCTGGCGGTGCGGGTGTACTGCTTGGACTCGCGCGTCGCCAGGTACACGATGTCGGTGCCGTCGAGGCGACCGAGGTGGAAGGTCTCGTCGAGGTCGTTGCGCAGATCGTCGAGGAACGGCGTGATCATCGGCAGGTACGGGTCGCTGTCGAGATAGCTGGTGCCGACCAGCAGCGCCCGAATCCCGATGGCGTACAACGTGCCCGACAGATCGCAGCGCACCCAGCCCTGCGCGACGAGCGTGCGCAACAGGGCGTGCGCGCTGCTGCGCGGCATGTCGAGCGCCTCGCTGACCTCGCGAAGCCGCACCGGCTCGTCCTGGCGGGCGGCGAGGAACTCCAGCAGTTCCACGGTCCGCACCGCCGACTTGACCTTGCGTACGGCGAGATCCGGTTGTTCGGACACCTCAGCCCCCCATCTGCAGAAGTTCACGCCCGATCAGCAGCACCGCGCCGAGCGCCGACACCACGATCGCCACCCAGCGCAACCGGTTCGGGTCCAGCACCCGGTTCAGCCCCCGCGACACCACGTAACCGGCCAGCGCGGCGGGCACGAACACCGCGAACATCACCAGCGTGTGACCGGTGACTGCGCCGGTGGCCGCCAGCGCCGCGATCGACAGCAGCGACCCGACGAGAAAGAACCCGCTCATCGTGCCGCGCAGCCGGGCGCCCTCGTTGCGCTGCCATACCAACGCCATCGGCGGGCCGCCGATCGCGGTCGCGGTGCCCAGCACCCCCGAGGCCGCGCCCGCCAGCACGACGTTGCGCCGCCGCGCAGCCGGAATCCAGCCGAAGCTCGTCATCGCGACACCGGCCAGCACGACGCCGGCGAGCATGATCGCCAGACCGCGTGCGGGCAGCACCAGCAGCAGCAGCGCCCCGGCGATGGTGCCGGGCACCCGGCCGAGCAGCGCCCAGCCGGTGCCGTGCAGGTCGATCGACTCGCGTTCGCGCACCACGACCAACAGCGTCACCAACGTCGCGATCATGATCAGCGTGCCCGGAATGAGGCCCGGGTCGACGAGCGCGATGATCGGCGCGGACAACAGCCCGATGCCGAAACCGATCGACGCCTGCAGCGCAGACGCCAACAGAATGGTCGCGGCGACAATGACATATCCCGTAATGCTCATGCTGTGGCCAGCATGCCCTCCGACAGCAGCGGGTGGTGGCACTCGGCGGCGTGTCCGTCGACCTCGGGGTCCACGGCGGTGGGCGGCGCGGCCGTGGCGCACACCTCGGTGGCCTTCCAGCAGCGGGTACGGAACCGGCAGCCCGACGGCGGGTTCAGCGGCGACGGCACCTCGCCCTTGAGCAGGATCCGCTCCTGGCGCAGCGCGCTGTCGAGCTTCGGCGCGGCCGACATCAGCGCAGCGGTGTACGGGTGGTTGGGCCGGTCGAAAACCGCTTCGGTGGGGCCGTTTTCGATGATGCGGCCGAGGTACATCACCGCGACGCGGTCGGCGACGTGACGCACCACCGACAGGTCGTGGCTGATGAAGATGTAGGCGATCCCGAGTTGGCGTTGCAGGTCGTTGAGCAGGTTGAGCACCTGCGCCTGCACCGACAGGTCCAGCGCGGACACCGGCTCGTCGCAGATGATCACATCGGGGTCGAGCGCGAGCGCCCGTGCGATGCCGATGCGTTGCCGCTGGCCGCCGGAGAACTCCTGCGGATACTTGTCGGCGGCCTTGGCGCCGAGCCCGACGAGGTCGAGTAGCCCGCGCACCCGCATGTCGCGGTCCTTGCGGCTGGCATAGAGGCCCTTGTGGCTGCGCCACGGCTCGGCGATGATGTCGCCGGCCGACATCCGCGAGTTCAGCGACGCGTACGGGTCCTGGAACACCATCTGCACGCGGCGCCGGAACTTCAGCAGCTCCTTGCCGCGCAGCGTGTAGGGGTCGATCCCGTCGAAGCGCACGGTCCCTGAGTCCGGGCGTTCCAGCATCATCAATGTCCGTGCCAGCGTGGACTTTCCGCAGCCGGACTCGCCGACCAGACCGAGCGTCTCGCCGCGCTGCAGATCCAGGGTGATGCCGTCCAGCGCGCACAGCTTGTTCTTGCTGCCCGGCACGCGGAACGACTTGCGCAGGTCGCGGACCTCGAGCAGTTGCTCAGACATTCACTACCTCCTCGGGGAAGTGGCAGGCTGCCGCGCGGCCGGGCGTCACGGTGGTGAGCGTCGGCCGCGTCGTCGCGCAGATCTCCCGCGCCAGCGGGCAGCGGTCCTGGTACACGCAACCGTCGGGGATCGCGTGCAGGTCCGGCGGCGCACCGCCGATCGACTTGAGCTCGTCGCCGCGGTGCGCGGTCACCGGCACCGAGTTCAGCAGCCCCTTGGTGTAGGGATGCCGGGGGTTGGCGAAAACCGCGGACACCGGGCCGGTTTCGACGATGTTGCCCGCATACATCACCGCGACGCGGTCGGCCTCCTCGGCGACCAGAGCGAGGTCGTGGGTGATCAGCACGACGGCCATGTCGTATTCGGTGCGCAGGTCGCGCAGCAGCGCCATGATCTGCGCCTGAACCGTGACGTCGAGCGCGGTGGTCGGTTCGTCGGCGATCAGCACGCTGGGGTTGAGCGCGACGGCCATCGCGATGAGCAGGCGTTGCCGCATGCCGCCGGAGAACTGGTGCGGGTAGGCGCCCAGCCGCGACTCGGGCTGCGGGATGCCGACGCGGGCCATCAGTTCGACGGCTTTGCGTTTGGCGTCCTTGGCGTTCATGCCGTGGTGGATGCGGAACGGTTCGGCGAGTTGGGTGCCGACGGTGTAGAGCGGGTTGAGCGCGGTGAGCGCGTCCTGGAAGACGATGGCGAGTTCGGTGCCGGCCATCGCGCGGCGCTTCTTGTCGTCGACGCGGAACAGGTCGACGTCCCCGAGTGTGGCCGAGCCCTCGACGACGTCGGCGACCGGTTCGAGCAGGCCGACGAGCGCGGTGGCGGTCATCGACTTGCCGCAGCCGGATTCGCCGAGCAGCGCGAGGGTTTCGCCGCGCCGCGCCTGGAAGCTGACGTCGTTGACGGCGCGCACGGTGCCGCTGATGGTGCGGATCTCCACGCTCATACCGGCGACGTCGAGCACCGGCGGGGCTTCTACGACTGTAGTCATCACAGCGCCTTTCCGGTCTTGGTGAATTTGGCCAACCGCTTCTGCGGAACGGTCAGCCGCCACCGCTGGGCGGGATCGGTGGCGATGCGGGCCCAGGCCGCCAGGATCGTCGCCGCGACGGTGGTGATGACGATGGCCAGGCCGGGGAAGAACGACAACCACCACGCGGTGTGCAGGTAGGTGCGGCCCTGGGCGACCATCAGGCCCCAGCTGACGTCGGGCGGCTGGATGCCGATGCCCAGGAAGCTCAGCGAGCTCTCGGCGAGCATCACGTAGCAGAAGTCGAGCGTCGCGACGGTCAGCAGGGTGGGCAGCACGATCGGCACCACGTGGCGCCAGATGATCGACTGCGCCGACGCGCCGAACGTGCGGGCGGCGTCGACGAACAGCCGGCTCTGCAGCTCGGCGGACTCGGCGCGGGCGGTGCGCAGGTACACCGGGATGCGGGTGATCGCCAGCACCAGAACGATGTTCGCGGCGCTGGGGGAGAACACGTAGAGCACGACGACCGCGAGCAGCAGCGACGGGAAGCTCATGATGACGTCGGCGACGCGCATGGCCAGCGTCTCGCGCCAGCCGCGGTGATAGCCGGCCCACATGCCGATCGCCGACCCGACGACCGCCGAGATCACCACCGCGGGGATGGCGACCGACAGCGTGGTCTGGCACGCGACGACGAGGCGGGCCAGCATGCTGCGGCCCAGCGGGTCGGTGCCCAGGATGTTGGCCCAGCCGTGGGACAGCGTGAACGGCGCCTGGTTGGAGTTGTCGAGGTCGATGCGGGTCGCCAGGTCGCCCATCAGCAGCGGCCCGAAAAAGGCGGTGAGGAAGACGAATCCGAGCACGACGGCGGCTGCGGTGGCGACGCGGTCGTTGACGAGCAGTCGGAACCACTTGCTCGTGGCTCGCTGCTTGGTGGGTTCGCCGACGATCGCGGTGGTCGGCTTGACGGGGATCTGGTCGATCTGGGTGCTCATTGCGGTGTCTCCCTCAGGCCATGACCGGTTCGCGGACGCGGGCGTCGAGCAGGGCGTAGCAGGCGTCGATGATGATGTTGAGCAGGAAGATGCTCACGGCGGTGAGCAGCACCGCGGCCTGCAGGACGGCGAAGTCGCGCTGCAGGATCGCGTCGATCATCAGCTTGCCGATGCCGGGCCACCCGAAGATGGCCTCGACGACGACCGCGCCGTTGATCAGGCCGACCGCCAGGTCGCCGGCGACGGTCAGCGCGGGCGCGGCGGCGTTGCGCAGCGCGTGGTGGCTGACGACGCGGAAGTCGCCGGCGCCCTTGCTCCGCGCGAGCCGCACATACGGCGCGGACAGCGCGGACACCATGGCGCCGCGCACCACCTGGGTGAGCACGCCGAGCGGGCGGATCATCAGCGTGGCGATCGGCAGGATCCACGACAGCACGCCGTTGTCGACGCCGGAGGTGGGCAGCACCCCGAGCAGCACGGCGAACAGCCACACACCGGTGATGGCGAACCAGAAGTCGGGGATGGACGCCGCGGTCATCGACAGCAGGCTGGAGAACCGGTCGGCCAGCGAGTTGGGCCGGTAGGCGGCCCAGCAGCCGATCACGACGGCGGCGACGATCGCGAAAAGCATTGTGGTCAGCGCGAGTTGCAGCGTGGCGGGAAACGCTCTGAGCGCCATCGACGAGGCGGACTCGCCGGTGCGCAGCGAGGTGCCGAAGTCGAGGTGCAGCACGCCGGAGAAGTAGTCGGCGAGCTGGGTCCACAGCGGGTCGTTGAACCCGTTGGCGGCGGCGAAGGCCTCGCGCTGTTCGGGGGTGGCGGACTCGGGCAGGTAGAGGTTGGTGGGGTCGCCGGTGAGGCGGGCGAGCAGGAACACGCCGAGCAGCACGACGATCAACGGCAGTGCGCTGGTGTACATCCGGCGCCGGACGAACGAGAACATGGGCGGGGCCTTCCTACTGCGCGACCGTCGGGGTGGCGCCGCCGCCGGCGGGGGTCATCTCGGAGAGCCGCATCTCGTCGCCGGTGGCGGAGTTGGGCGTGTAATCGACGCGCGGCGACTTGCCGAGGATGCCTTTCATGTGCGCAATGTAGGCCATCTGCTGGATCTCCTGCGGCTCGTCGGCGAAGAGCTGAGCGAACGCGTCCTGGCGCTGCCGGCCGGTGAGTTCCTCGGCGGCGCGGATCTTGGCGTCGAATTCCGGTGTGCCGTAGGCGGCTTGGGGGCCGTCGGAGAGCATGTACTGATCCATCGTGAACGCGGCGTCACCGGCCTGGTTGCCGTGCATGATCATCAGCAGGTACGGACCGGTGTTGTCCGGGAACGGCCGCAGCTGGTACTCGAGTTGGTTGGAGGTGTCCATCATCTCGATCTTGACGTTGAGGCCGATCTCGGTGAACTCGCTCTGCAGCACCTCGATGGTCTCGCTGATCTTCGGGAACTGGGCGGTGCGCCCGATCAGGCGGATCTGCCGGTCGACCGGGACACCGTCGGCCTTGGCCTCGGCGACGAGCTGCTTGGCCTTGTCGGTGTCGTGCGGCCACAGCGGCAGGTCGGCGTTGTAGCCGACGACGCCGGACGGGATCAGTTGCGACGCAGGGTCACCGAGGCCACGGAACAGCGCCTTGACGATGCCCTCGCGGTTGACGGCGTAGTTGATGGCCTGGCGCACGCGCAGATCGTCGAGCGGGGGCTCGGTGGCCTGCATGCGCAGCGCGGTGGTCTCGTTGTTCTGGAACGGGACACCGAGCTCCTCGGCGCCGTCCTCGGGCCCGAGGCTGACGGCGATGTCGGTCTCGTCGTTGGTGATCATCGCCGCGCGCACGCTGCCCTCGCTGCGCCACTGGTATTCGGCCTTGGCGAAGGCGGGCTTGTCGCCCCAGTAGGTGGCGTTGCGGGCCAGCCGCAGCTTCTGGCCGTACTCCCAGTCCTCGATCGCATACGGGCCGGTGCCGACGGGCTCGCGGACCTTCTCGGTCATCGACGTGCCGGTGGGAACGATTTCGACGAACGAGATGCGCAGCGGCAGAATCGGGTCCGGGGTCTGCGTGCCGACGATGAGGGTGGTGTCGTCGGGGGTCTGCAGCTCGAGCTTCTCGTCGCCGAAGACGTAGCCGTCGACGTTGCAGTTGAGGTCGGAGTTGACGGCGCGGTCGATGGAGTAGGCGGCGTCTTTCGCGGTGAACGGGACACCGTTCGAGAACGTGACGCCGTCGCGAACCGTGAACTGCCACTGGTTGGGGGAGGTCTGGCGCCATTCGGTGGCGAGCAGCGGTTGCAGGTCGCCGGAGTTGGGGTCGCGCTCGATGAGCGGTTCGGTGATGTTGGAGCGCACGACGATGCCGGTCGACGTCAGCGAGCTCTCGCAGGGCTCGAGGGTCGGCGGCTCCTGAGCCAGGACGATGCGCAGGGTGTCGGGGTCGTAGCCGCCGTGGCCGGAGTTGGCGACCGTGCAGCCGCTGGCGACGACGGAGCCGGCGAGGACGAGGGCCAGCGCTGCGTGGCGCCGCGTCGGGCGTGGGCTCATGGATCCTCCCGGGCTGTGGAGTGACGTCCACGTATGTGGATGCCACGTGTGATCGCAGCCACACGGTAAGGACGCCGTTTCCGGGGCGTCAACCCGGGTCAGGTGGGCGGATTGCGTGCTTTTGGCACGGTCGTGCGGGTGTTTTGATCAGCTAGAAAGTGGGGCTGAGCAGTGCCGATCATGTGTTGGCGGGCCCACCGATACCGTGGCGCGGGCGTTGAATGGCTAGTTATGCCGGTTGGATATAAGTCCATGCCAATTGGATGTTGGACGGGTATTCGCAGGTCGCCGTAGCGTGGGCAGCACTATGAGTGCTCGACAGGTGTTGCAGGTCGGTCCGTTGAAGCCGTCGTTGGCGCAGACGCTGAAGGACACGTACGACGCGTTCGTGCTGCCGGACGGTGAGGAGCGCTCGGCGTTCCTCACCGAGCATGGGCCGGAGATCCGCGCGGTGGTGACGTCGGGGCGCACGGGGGTCGACGCGGCGTTGATGGCGGCGCTGCCGAACCTGGGCGCGGTGGTGAACTTCGGGGTCGGGTACGACACGACCGATGTCGATGAGGCAGCGCGGCGCGGCGTGGTGGTGAGCAATACGCCGGATGTGTTGACCGACTGCGTAGCGGATACCGCGGTCGGGTTGATGATCGACACGATGCGGCAGTTCGCGGCGGCGGACCGGTACGTGCGTGCGGGCCAGTGGTCGGCGTCGGGGAACTTCCCGTTGACGCGGCAGGTGAGCAATCGGCGGGTGGGGATCATCGGGCTGGGTCGGATTGGCTCGGCGATTGCGAAGCGGCTGAGCGCTTTTGGCTGCACGATCGCGTATCACAACCGCCGACGGGTTGAGGGCTCGCCGTATACGTATTACGGGTCGCCGGTGGAGTTGGCGGCGGTGGAGGTGTTGATCGTGGCGGCAGCCGGGGGCGCGGCGACGGCGAAGCTGGTGAACCGAGAGGTGCTCGAGGCGCTGGGGCCGGACGGCTATCTGGTGAACATCGCGCGGGGGAGCGTGGTGGACGAGGAGGCGTTGGTGGCGGCGCTGCGCGACGGCCGCCTGGCGGGTGCGGGGCTCGACGTGTTCGCGGACGAGCCGAACGTGCCGGCCGAGTTGCTGGCGATGGACAACGTGGTGGTGCTGCCGCACGTCGGCAGCGGGACGGTCGAGACGCGCGCGGCGATGGAGGAACTGACGCTGCGAAACCTCGAAAGTTACTTGGCGACGGGCGCTTTGGTGACGCCGGTGCCGACGCATGCGATCGCTAGACGCTGACCGATGCACTTGAAACAGCCGGCGCCGGCGGAAACGCGGCTCCGCCGCTGATCGCGTCGCGGTAGGCGTGCACCCGTCCTGGAATGGTCGCCAGGACGGCGGTCGTGCGGCCGCCACGCCCGTATGCGGCGACGAACTCCCAGCCTGCGACATCTCCTTCGACGACTTCGACTGCATCGTAATCAATTGGCACGCCCAGCATCTGAAGTTTCACCTCGTACTGGTCGGACCAGAAATAGGGCACTTCGTCATAGGCAGCGGCGTTTCCGGGGCCGGCCAGCAGCGTGCGTGCCGCCGCTTCACCCTGGCTCGCTGCGTGGTCCCAGTGCTCGATCCGCAGGTGACGCTCGTACAGGGGATGCCACCACGTTGCGACATCACCTGCGGCGACAATGCCCTCGGCGCCTTCGGCCGCCCCGGTGGCGTCGCACAGCACGCCGTCGTCGGTACGCAATCCCGAACCACGCAGCCAGTCAGTCGCCGGGGTCACGCCAAGCCCGATCACGACGAGATCGGCCGCGAGGTGGGTGCCATCGGTCAGGCGCACCCCCGCCACGTGCCGGCCACCGATGAAGGAGTCGACTCCGACACCGACCCTGACATCGACACCGTGTTCGCGGTGCAGATCCGCCCACCGCGGCGCCAGTTCCTCACCGAGCACGGAAAGCAGCGGGCTGGACGCCCTCTGGACGAGGGCGACGTCGAGGCCGCGCGACCGGCAGCTGGCGGCGACTTCGGCGCCGATGAACCCGCCGCCGACGACCACGACGCGAGGGCGCGCAGCGAGGCGGTCCCGGATGGCGAGGCAGTCGTCGACCGTGCGCAGCATCATCACACCGTCGGGCACTGGGCCTCCCGGCCATTCGCGAGCCGATGCGCCGGTGGCGATCACCAGCCCATCAAACCGCAGCGACAGATCTCGGCCGTCGTCTCGGAGATGGACGGTGCGTGCCGTCGCGTCCAAACTGACGGCGGACGCGCTGCGCCACACTCGGGCGTCGAGGTCGAACTGTGGCGCAATGTCGACGCCGGCCCGATGCACCTCGCCGGTCAGGAGCTTCTTCGACAGCGGCGGCCGATGATACGGCGCATGGCGTTCGTCTCCGACGATCGTCAGCTCACCGTCGAAGCCTTCCTGCCGCAGGGTCTCGGCTGCCCTGATTCCGGCGATGCCGGCCCCGACCACGAGCACTTCCCGTAATTCACGAGTTGCCGGCATGCGTCAGTCCTTGATCGTGATGGCCTGGGTCGGGCAGGACACCTCGGCACCTATCAGTTGCTCGCGCAGTTCCTCGCGGGGCGCGTCGTCAAGCACGTGCAGGCCGTCCTCGCGGACATCGAACACCTCGTGGCAGATGCTCATGCAGACGCCGTTGCCGTCACAAGTATCAAGATCGACCGCCACCTTCATCGCGCCTCAGCCCTTTCCGCCGCTGCCTGTGTATCCGTCATTCCCGCGGTCATCGGGGACCCGCCACGCTTGCCGTGGGCAGCGGCGCGCTCGCGGGCGTCGCGGGCCGCGGGCGAGAACTCCAGGTAGTCGATCGCCATCTGGGTGTTCGCTTCCTCGCTCGGGTGGTGGCTCGGTCGCATGTACCGCAGCGGCACCGTCACGAGGAAATTCCACGGGCCGGGCAGCTTGTACTCGCGGGCCGCGCGGCGCCACTCGGCGAAGCTCCATTTCTGGTCGATGGTCGGGTCGTTGGCCATCAGGTAGCGCGCCCCGGCGATCCACCAGCCGACGAACAGCGGCGCGGTCATCAGCATGGAGAACGCCCGGATGAAGTAGTTCCCGCAGACGTGCTGGTAGACGTCGAACACCAACGAGCGGTGCTCGACCTCCTCGGCGCCGTGCCAGCGCAGAAGATCGAGCATGGCGGGGTCGGTGCGGGCGTAGTCCAGCCCGCGGTTCTGCAGCACCCACTGTCCGAGTACCGCGGTGAAGTGCTCCAATGCGGCGACGTCGGCCAGTCGACGGTAGAGCCACCACCGCTTCAGCGGCGGCGGAAAAAATCTCGGCGGATCGCCCAGCGTTTTGGACAGCGTTCTGCCGAGGCGGTCGGTGTACGGCCTGGTGTCGATGCCCTGCTCGGCCAGGTGATCAAGTACCACCTGGTGCGCCCACGCGTGCCAGGACTCCTGCTGGATGAACGGCTTGATCGCCGACTCCAACTCCGGGTCGTCGACCAGTGACGACGCCTCGAGGACCGCTTTGATGAAGTGGCGTTCTCCCTCGGGCAGAAGCAGATGGAGCACGTTCATCATGTGGGTGGCGAATGGATCGCCGGGGACCCAGTGGATCGGCGTCTGTGACCAGTCGAAACGCACCATGCGCCGATACTTCGGGTAGCCGTCGTGGTGGAGTGCGACCTCTGGCATCGAAAACCTCCGCCTGCTCGTCGGTTCCTTCTTCGTTGAAGGGCCGGTCGACGCGATGACGGGACCGCGCGGCAACCGTCCATCTCGCGCGTACCCAATGGCATCGGCCGTTATGCGTACCTGCGGTACCGCGTTGCTGTGAATCCGCTGGGCACCGGCGCGCACAGTGCGAGGCTTGACCACGCAGGCGAAATAGCAGTCCTGATCGCTGACGGTGCTGAATCACGACCCTGGCTTCTCAGTCGGGATCAGCTCACATCTTCGACCAGATCGTCGGTCGTCCACTCCCGCTGCGGCAGAACGTCTTTGATCAGGCGTAGCAGCGCCGGGTTCGTGCTGTCGGAACGCCAGACCGCGTCGAGCTCCACCGGCCGCTCCCGGAACGCGCCGATCGAGCGGAACACCACACCGTCGGGATGCAGCGTCGCCGCCGAGGCGGGCACCAGCGCGATGCCGATGCCCGTGCGCACCAGCACCAGCATCGTGTGCACCTGCGTCACGTACTGCACATAGCGCGGTGTCGCGCCGGCGATCGTGAACGTACTGATCAACAGATCGTTGAAGTAGCGCGCCTGGATCGGCGAGTACATGATCATGTCCTCACCGTCGAGGTCGTTCAGCGTCAGCTGCCGCTCCAACCCCGCCAGCGCATGCCCCTCGGGGATCGCTGCGATGAGCTGTTCGTGCAGCAGCGGCCGCGACACCAACCCCGGGCGTCGCACCGGCGGCCGCGCCATGCCCAGGTCGATCTCGCCGGACAGCAGCCCGTCGAGCTGAACCGACGTGACCATCTCACGCAGTTCGAGTTTGACATCGGGCAGCTTCTCCCGAGCAGCGCTCAGCAACCGCGGCAACACGACATGCGCCGACGCCGCAGTGAACCCGATGACGACGGTGCCGAGATCACCTTCCGGGATGCGCTTGACGGTCTGCGCGGCGCCCTCGGCGAGCTGCAGGATGCGGCGGGCGTCGGGCAGGAACGCCACACCCGCCGGCGTCAACGTGACCGTCCGGGTGGTGCGGTCGATCAGCTGCACGCCCAGCTCGTGCTCGAGCTGCTGGATCTGCCGGCTCAGCGGCGGCTGCGTCATGTGCAGGCGTTCGGCGGCGCGGCCGAAGTGCAGTTCCTCGGCGACGGCGACGAAGCACGCCAACCGCGCTAACGAAAACACCGATGCACTCCTCGAATCACTGCGCGCCGTCGCTGCGGCGATTGAGCATCAGTCTAGGCGCGTTCGCCGATCAGATCGTGCGCTGTGCGACGAAGTCGGCGAGCTGCTGGAGATCGAGGGCACTGCCCGCGAACGCGTCATGCAACCTGATGTCACCGACGGTGTCCCAGATTGCGAGCCTGCACAGCCGAAGGGCGCTCGAGTGCATTGCCGCGATGTCCTTGACCGCGTCGTACAGGGCGCGTTGCTTCCATCGAGGAGACCCCGACCCGGCCAGCACGCCGGGTGCACTCGGCGTTCCGACCATCGACTCACAGGACGTCGTGGTCCACCGCTTACCCCACTTGCCTGCAGCGAGGCACTCCTGCTCGTAGTCACCGCAATAGTCGAGATAGGCGTCACGCCAGGGCAACACGGTCGCCCATGGGAAACCGAGTGTTTGCGCCCGGTAGCGGTTGAAGTGCAACTCCTCGTCGAGCTCCACCACGAGGCCATCAGCGAAGACGAGGTCCCATGCTCCGGGCCGCAACGCCGGCATCGGCGCCCGGCCGCCCAGCGCCTCGAACACTTCGGACACTTGCTGGTAGGCGTCATTGGGCAGCACGTCGGGGCGCGGGGCCGCCGGAGCCACGGCCACCGGGCGGAAGCCGGCTCGGGTCATGAGGCTCTGCAGCGCCGCCGCGCGCGCACCCGTGCGGACCACGACATCAGTGTGGCAGTTACCAGCGCGGGCTGAGCAGCCGGTAGTTCGGGTCGACGCGCTGCATGTAACCGGTGTCGTCGCGGTCGCGGATGCCGCAGTGGATGTACTGCTCGTGCAGCGCGGCCAGCGCGTCGTCATCGATCTCCACACCGAGGCCCGGGGTGGTCGGCACCTTCACTGAGCCGTCGACGAAGTTCAGCACTCCAGGCTTGATGACGTCTTCGGTCTTCCACGGCCAGTGGGTGTCACAGGCGTAGGTGAGGTTCGGGGTGGCCGCGGCCAGGTGCACCATCGCGGCCAGGCTGATGCCCAGGTGCGAGTTGGAGTGCATCGACAACCCGAGTCCGAACGTCTCGCAGATCCCGGCGAGCAGCCGCGAGCGTTGCAATCCGCCCCAGTAGTGGTGATCTGACAGCACCACGCGCACCGCGTCTTTCGCGACCGCCGGCTTCAGCTGGTCGAACGCGACGACGCACATGTTCGTCGCCAGCGGCATCGGCGCCTGCGCAGCGACTTCGGCCATCCCGTCGAGGCCCGGCGTCGGGTCCTCGAGATACTCGAGGATGCCCGCCAGCCCCGACGCGACCTTGACCGCGGTCTGCGGGGTCCACGCGGCGTTGGGGTCGATGCGCAGCGGGTGGTTCGGGAACGCCGTGTGCAGCGCCTCGATCGCCGCCATCTCCTCCTCGGGAGGAAAGACACCGCCCTTGAGTTTAATTGCCGTGAAGCCGTATTCGTCGACGATGCGCTTGGCCTGCGCGACGATGCCGTCCGGGTCGAGCGCCTCGCCGAACACGTCCGGCTCGCGTCCTGGATGCCCGGCCCACTTGTAGAACAGGTACGCGCTGAACGGCACAGCATCGCGCACCGCGCCGCCGAGCAGATCCGACACCGGTCGCCCGGTCGCCTGGCCCTGCACGTCGAGGCAGGCGACCTCGAAGGGGGAAAGCACCTGGTCGACAGCGCTGGCAGTGGTGATCATCCCGGCGGTCCCGACGGCCCGGGTGTCGCCCTGCAGGCGATCGGCGATGGCGGCGCGAATCACGTTGAGCGCGAACACGTCTAGTCCGATGATCGCGTCGGTGGCCGCGTGGAGCCGGGCCAGGTGGGCCTGGTCGGCGTAGGTCTCGCCGAGCCCGACAAGACCGGCGTCGGTGTCGAGCTGGACGATGGCCCGCAACGCGTACGGCTCGTGCACGCCGACAGTGTTGAGCAGCGGCGGATCGGCGAACGCAATCGGGGTGATGCGGGCGCCGGTGATCCGAATGCTGCTCGGCGCCACCGTCAGACCGCCTCGATGAGCGCCTCGGCGAGGACCGCGCGGCCGGCGGCGATGATCGACTGCAGTTCGGTCCGGTCGTCGGAGTTGGGCATCACCAGCGGCGGGCGGACCGGCCCGACTGGGACGCCCTCCATCGCGACGCCGGCCTTGACGAGGGAGACGGCGTATCCCGGGACCGAGTCACGGAGCCGCACCAGCGGATGGAAGAACGCGGCCGACAGCTTGTTCACGAGGTGGTCGTTGCCGGCTTCGAGCGCGTTGTAGAAGGCCAGCGACAGGTCGGGTGCGAAGGCGAAGGTCGCCGACGAGTACAGCGGCACTCCGATGGCGCGGTAGGCCTGCTGGGTGGCCTCGGCGGTGGGCATGCCGTTGAAGAACAGGAAGCCCTTGTCGACGGTGTCGGTGACGGCGCGCACGATGCGGGCGACCTTGTCGAGATCGCCGGTGCCGTCTTTGAATCCGACGACGGTGGGGATCTTGGCGACCTCGACGGCGGAGGCCTCGGTGAAGCGGGCGTTGTTGCGGTTGTAGACGATCAGCGGCAGGTCGGTGACCGCGGCGACCTCGCGGGTGTAGGCGACGAGCCCGGCCTGCGGCATCTCGACGAGGTAGGGCGGCAGAAGCAGCAGGCCGTCGGCGCCGGCCTGTTTGGCGGCCTTGGCGAACAGTTTCGCCTGGGCCAGTGCGCCGCCGGTGCCGGCGTAGACGGGCACCCGGCCCGCGACGACCTCGACGGCGGTGCGCACGACATCACCGAACTCGTGCGGTTCCAGCGCGTGGAATTCGCCTGTGCCGCAGGCGATGAACACGCCGCCCGGTCCGGCGTCGACACCCTTGGCGAGGTGGCGGGCGAGCAGGTCCAGGTCGACCTGGCCGTCCTCGGTGAAGGGGGTGACGGGGAAGAACAGGACACCGTTAAAGGTGGGGTGCATCGGGCGGAGCTCCTTGATGAGTGGTGGTGAGGGTGGTCAGTCGCGGGTGAGCTGGCCGTCGATGCGGCGCCACAGCTGGTCGGGGTTGTCGTCGGTAAGAACGCTGGGCAGCAATGCCTTTGGCACGTCCTGGTAACAGACGGGACGCAGGAACCGTTCGATGGCGCGGGCGCCGACGGACGTACTGCGCGAGTCGGAGGTGGCGGGGTAGGGGCCGCCGTGGACCATGGCGTAGTTGACCTCGACGCCGGTGGGCCAGCCGTCGAACAGGATGCGGCCGGCCTTGAGTTCGAGGGTTGGCAGCAGGTCGCGGGCGGCGTCGAAATCGGACTCGTCCGCGTGCACCGTGGCGGTGAGCTGGCCCTCGATGTTGTCGACGACGGCGCGCATCTCGGCGGCGTCCTTGCAGCGGACGATGAGGCTGGAGGCGCCGAAGATTTCGTCCTGCAGTGCTTCGGACTTCAGGAAGGTGGCGGCGTCGGTGGTGAACAGCGCGGCGTGGCAGGCACATTCGGTCTCGGCGGCCTGGCCGCGGCCGACGAGCTCGGCGTGCTTGCCCAGGGCGTCCACGCCGGTGGTGTAGTTGGTCGCGATGCCGGGCGTGAGCATCGGCGTGGCCGGCGCGTCGGCGAGCGCGTCACGGGCGGCGGTGACGAAGGCGTCGAGGCCAGCGCCGTCGACGGCGATGACGAGACCGGGGTTGGTGCAGAACTGGCCCGAGCCCATGGTCAGGGATGCGACGAAGGCCTTGCCGAGATCGGCACCGCGGGTGGCGAGTGCGCCGTCGAGCAGGAAGACGGGGTTGATGGAGCTCATCTCGGCGTAGACGGGGATGGGCTCGGGGCGGCGGGCCGCAGCGGCGACGAGAGCGGTTCCGCCGGAACGGGATCCGGTGAAGCCGACGGCCTTGATGCGGGGGTCGGTGACCAGGGCGGTGCCGAGGTCGGGGCCGTCGCCGAAGAGCAGGGAGAAGGTGCCGGCGGGCAGGCCGGAGGCGGCGACGGCGTCGGTGATGGCGCGGCCGACGAGTTCGGAGGTGCCGGGGTGGGCGTCGTGGCCTTTGACGACGACGGGGCAGCCGGCGGCCAGGGCGGAGGCGGTGTCGCCGCCGGCGACGGAGAAGGCGAGCGGGAAGTTGGAGGCGCCGAAGACGGCGACGGGTCCGAGCGGGATGGAGCGCTGGCGGATGTCGGGGCGCGGCGCGGGCTGGCGGTCGGGTTGGGCCGGGTCGATGACGGCGTGGTTCCAGGAACCTTCGCGCAGGACGGCGGCGAAGAGGCGGAGCTGGCCGGTGGTGCGGCCGACCTCGCCGGTGATGCGGGCGGTCGGCAGGCCGGACTCGGCGGTGGCGCGGGCGATGATGGCGTCTTTGGCGGCCTCGATGTTGGCGGCGATGGCTTCGAGGAACTGGGCGCGGGCTTCGGCGGTGGTGGCGCGGTAGGCCGGGAAAGCCTCGGCGGCGGCGGCGCAGGCGGCGTCGACGTTCGAGGCGTCGCCGTAGTGGTAGGCGGGCTCGAGGGTCTCGCCGGTGGCGGGGTTCAAGGCGTGGATGGGGGTGCCGGTTCCGCGGACGGGCGTGCCGGCGATGAGCATCTGCCCGGTGAGGCCGGTGGTCTCGGGGATGGTGGCAGTCATGTCTTCCTAGCCGTCGAGGTCGGTTACCTGCCCACCACGCTAGGTGTGCGATCAATGCCTGTCCAAGACCGATTGAGGCATGATTAATGCTGATTCGACATCGCATTCTGTTGAAGCGATCAACGGGTGGAGCACAAACCTGAATGCGCTGAGGCGACCGAAGAGCGTGAAGCAAACGGATCGCCGGTATCTGGAAGTGCGCGATGCCAAGCGCTCAGAAGCGACGCGGCGTCTCGTTGTTCCTACGTGTAATTAGGCGGTCGATTGCCCCGATGCTCGATCACCCGATGTAGGAAGTTGGCTACTACGTTCACGCTCTGCGCGTCGACGCTTGTAGTCGCGACTCCTGGCGTTATGCTCCAGCCGACAGGCATCACACCGGCATCCTGACGCATACGCTGTCTCGGTCCCGTGTTGACTTAGCACCCGGCCTTCCGCTCGAACTCGTGCGAGGTACTCACGATGATTTGCGCTGCTCGCGGCTCTGCATGCCGCGCATCTGCAACCCAAATTGCCATAGCCGTTCACCGTTCCGTGCCGTGGATCATGCTTGGGCAAGGAGTAGGGCCAGTCCATCTCGGAATCATGTAGCGAACCCACGCGCGGTATTATGCCAGAGTGAGGCTCATCCTTCATTGCGCCGAAATGTTCGCGGTGAAATGACGGGTGATACTCCGTACCGCGACTACGATCCATCGATCGAAAGCTAGGTGTGATTCCTCGAGAGCTACGCGCTGGAGTCCCGTCGGAGACGGAAAGACATGGCGCCCGGCTCCGGTGCGCCAACCACGCTTATCAACCCGTTGCGGCTAACTTGTCGGTAGGCAGCATTATCCTTCACGTGCGAAGGAGGTGACGTGACATCGACTGACGATATCTATGAGATCGTGCGCCAGCTGGCGGCAGATAGGGAGACTTTCACACCGGACGACGTAAGGCCGCTGCTTGGCGAGGGCGTCTCTCCGCGTGCGATCGCCCCGGTGTTCAACAAAGCACGGCGCGATGGCTTGATCGAGGAAGTTGGGCGAGTCAAGTCGCAGGTCCCCGAGAGTAAAGGCCGGCTGATAGCCGTCTACAGCCGCCCTGGTTCCAGGCTTGCGTTCGCTGCCAGTTCAGACGGTGAAACGGGCCTCGTGCTGAGCGGCGTCAGCCAAGAGGTCAAGTTGCTGCGCGACTATCTCGAGGATCATGGCTACTTGTGTGGAATCGAAGAGATAGCATCCATTTTGCTCATGATGGCCGCACGACAGTGGCTTATATTGTCCGGCCCATCGGGCACTGGAAAGAGTAGCGTTGTGCGTCACCTGTGCAACGCTTTAGGTGGGGTACTACACGACATCCAAGTGAAGCCGAATTGGCTTTCCTCCGAGGACACACTCGGATATTTCTCTGAGACCTCGCAAACCTTCATACCGGGAATCTTGACATCGGCTCTCATCGCTGCACAGAGCGATACCAACCTGCACTTCATCCGGTTTGATGAGATGAACCTGGCGTCACCTGAGTACTACCTAGCCGAAGTGCTCAGCGCGGGGGAGGGGTGGCAGCGGAATGCTAACGGACACTACCGGTCTGACGTCGTCCAGCTGCCACCGGTCCCGGAAGGGATTGACTTACCTCGAATTGATCTCTCAGATCAAGTATTTCTTATCGGGACTGTGAACATTGACGAGACGACGCGCCCCCTTAGCCCAAAAGTGCTTGACCGTGCGGCAGTGTACGACCTTCACCACGTTGATCTTTCGAGCGTCCCAAGCGCAACAGCTACGGCAACGGGGCAGGCGCCATCGACGTTCGCAGCAGTGCGGGATCTCCTCTCAGACCGTCCTCGTGCGCTCAGGGACCTCACTCTCCCCGACGGCCTGGTAGCTGAGCTCGGCGATCTACTCGACGCCATCAATGTGTACTCCCGCGCACTCGGCGGCCCGATAGCGTACCGTCAGCGTGACGCGTTGCTCAATATGGTGACGCTCGCCGAGAGGCACCAACTGTCAGACGTGTTGACGAGGCCGGCCGTCGTTGACATCGGCCTTCGCTCATGCGTGGTACCTAAGTGGCAAGGTTCGACACAGTCGGCTATTGCCGCTCTGCGCGGTCTGGTCGGGTTGCTATTGGACATCGATTCCGACGCCGATGAGATCACGCCCGAGATTGCTCGATCTCGAATTCCCGACAGCCGCTTCCCGCGCACCGTTGAGAAGCTGGTATCCATGCTCGAACAGGCCTTAGCGCTCGGGTATTTCGACTCATGGTGATGAAGCGGCAGTTTCTGACAGTATCTTGGAAAGGCTACACCTTACGCGCTTTGACTAGTACGGCAAGGCCGCCATTCACGCCAACGCGCTTGGCTTTTCGCGGAGTCGACCCCGCCTCACTCTCAGTCATTGCGCACAGCCTAGAGATGGCAATCGACGCTGAAGGCTCCGCGATAGTCGCGCGACCTCTGGTGCAAGAGAACGACACAATTGACGTCTACATTGATGGTCCGCTTCCGTCTACTCTTTCCACGGCGCCTAATCGGGCTACCGTGAGAGCAGTTTTCCGGCAAGGGACTTTCCAGCACTTCACCTTGCAATATCGCGGGGCGGTTGGCGATGTTCACTGGCAGTGGTCAACACCGAACGGGCAGTTGACGATCGAACTCGAATCTTTCCCGACGAAGCTAGATTACCGAAAAGATTTTGCCGCGATTCGAGCTGACCTGGAAAGGATCGCGCCGATGCTGACGGCCTCCGTATCGGGTGCTGCCGGTGCGGGATTTGAGACTACTTCGCAGAATAGTCAGACGACGGCGCTTGAATGGATGGCGTTGGTGTGTCGCGAACTCGATGATCTCACAGAAAAGATGCAAAGATTGCTTCCGATGCTACGGCGACGCGTCGACCGCAGCATTCGGGTCCTTATGTCAGATCGGCTACGAAATGCACGGCCGATATCACGCCGCCATCAGGCGCAGAATCGGCAGAGTCGGCCCGTCCTGGTCCAGCAAGTGTGTGACTCTGAAGCCACTCCACTCAACGGACACCTGCGATGGGAAGTCGACCAGCTGCGCGGGGTTGTTCTCAGCGTTACTGCTGCAGAATGGTATCAACTTTTGAATAGCGATCTCAGCGCATATGTTGATCAGCTCTTACATCGGGTTACCGACTGGTCGAATGCCCTCGCGCATATCCCACCTGTAATGCACCTGCCAAATCTGCAGACAAACCTCCGAGATCCGTTGTATGAGGGTGCCTTTCGTCACCTCCGTGCCTTGAGGAATTCTCTTATCCCGTTGCAGGGTGCCGCGCTCGTTGGATTGAAAGATCTTCCGACGCTGTACGAGTACTGGGTTTTTCTGCGAATAGTCGAGATATTGCGTCGGCGCTATGCCAAGGTGACCTCCGTTGGCGAGCCTTTAGTGCAGCGAGTTGGTTCTCAGCTTGTGATGGTGGCAGGTCGGCGATCTCGGATTACGCTGCAGGACGACGCGGGTGAAGAAGTCAGGTGTGAGTATAACCGTGCGTTTGTTGGGCTGCCGACAACGGATCAACGGCCCGACTCCGTCATCTGGATCGATAACGTCGACCGGATGCTGATAATAGACGCGAAATACAGGATTCAAAACGACAGCGAGTATGTGGCGCGATTCGGTACGCCTGGACCGCTCGCCGCGGACATAAACGTGATACACCGTTATCGCGATGCGATTGTGCATACTCAGCCGCCGTACCGTCAGATCGCTCACGGGGGTTTGATCGCGTTCCCTGGCCGCGATTCCGCACGGTATCGCAACCACCGCTTCTTTCGGAGTTGGCACGCGGTGCGTGTTGGTGGTGTTCCAATGCTGCCGAAGAACACAGCGATGATGGAGGAAATCATCGGTTCATTTCTGGACAACCAACGCGGAGGTGCTGCATGAGATTCACCGTTGCTGACGTCTTCGCCGGATGCGGCGGACTATCGCACGGGTTCGTGCGCACGGGCCTGTTTGATGTCGTACTTGGGACTGACATAGACGAGCGTGCGCTGGACACGTTCGTACATAATCATTCCAAACACGGTTCGAATCCTGTCACCGTATCGGGCGACATCAGATCGCTTCCGCCGAGCGCACTTGCCGGAAAGCTAAATGTATTTGGCCTCGATCATCCGGGCAGCTTGGATATCCTTGTGGGTGGTCCCCCCTGTGAGGGGTTCAGTCAAAACCGCCGGCACGAGGTGATACTCCCCGGAGGGAAGCGTACGTTCACTCGCAACCCACTAGATAATGATGATGCGCGGAACGACCTCTTCCGATACTTCCTTGCGCTCGTCGACATTTTACGTCCTCGTATGGTTCTGATCGAGAATGTTCCGCAAATGGTTTCATCCCGAAAGGGCGCGACTGTCCAAGAAATCCAGCGTACGCTGGCTCTGATCGGCTACCATACTGAATGGCGCATTTTATTGGCGAGTGATTATGGCGTACCACAGATTAGAAGGCGTGCGTTTGTGGTCGCTTGGCAGGATAGTATCGACGGATTTCGATGGCCTGAGCCCACACATGGTAAAGAAAAGCCCGGAGTCAAATCGCGGCTGCGACCAATAAACACAGTCAAGGATGCTATTGCTGATCTACCTCCGGCTGCTAAGGCAGAGGCAGGTCGTGGTGGTGTGTCTCGTTATCGCAAGACACGGTCCGCCTACGCAAAGGCGATGCAGTCCAACATTGCAACCCCCATGAACCATGTGGCTAGAACGCCTGGCGAAATGGTACTGAAGCGATTGCGTGCGATGCGGCCGGGGATGATCACGTCAGATCTCCCGCCCGAGCTATTGCCAAAGTCTCACTATTATAACTGCTATGGTCGGTTGTCGTGGGACGCTCCGGCTAAGACAATTACAAAGAGCTGCAACTATCTCGGTTCAGGTTGTTTCGGGCATCCTGAAGAGGATCGCGGAATAACGATGCGCGAGGCCGCCCGCTTGCAAAGCTTCGACGATGACTTCGACTTCCTTAGTGGCTCGGAGCCGCATGTCGCCAAGATGGTAGGTAGCGCAGTGCCGCCATTGTTAGCTGCGGCATTGGCAGAACAAATCGCGAAGGCACTCGACACCTAGGGATCGACGAGTGGAGAGTTGGGCATCATCACCAGCGACGCGCAATGCTATGCGTGCGAATCGGCGGCGTGACACAAGACCGGAGCTGCGTGTGCGGCGTCGCGCTCACGCTCGAGGTCTTCGCTACCGCGTCGATTACCGGCCGCTTACGTCCGAGCGCTTCAAAGCGGACATGGTGTTCACTCGGGCGAAGGTGGCTGTGTTCATTGACGGCTGCTTCTGGCACGGATGCAACCAGCATCACCGGCCACCTAGAGCGAACTCTTCCTACTGGCGTTCGAAGATCGCGGCAAATATCGCTCGAGACAACATCGTTGATGCGCATCTCGCCGCAAGTGGCTGGGTGACTCTCAGGTTCTGGGAGCATGATGACCCGGCGGCGGTAGTCGATCGGATCGAGTTCACCGTGACGTCGCGGCGGGGTCAGGGCGATGATGGGCGGCCATCAATCGGCATGAGTTAACGCTTTTGCTAGAACCGGACTATGTCCCAAGTCGGCCGTCGGAAATTCCACGGATATCACGATGTGCAAGCTCGTAGCACTTCATGAGATGGTCGCGCTCATCGACGGCCCTCAGGTGTGCTCGCCGAAATCCTCCACGTGTGAGCAGAGGTCAGTGTAGTTGTTGGCAGGGGCCGACGGTGGCTCCTCGGCGGTGGTCGTGGTGGTCTTCGGTGCGCGGGGGTGGGGTTCATTGGATGGGCCTGTTCTGGAGCGACCCGCTCGTAGGCGGATGGGTACGTAACGGTGGAATTGGTTGATGGAGTGTGAGACTGGCTGAAGAGGAACTGGTGTCACGTCGTTGAAGTAGTTGTGCAGCAGCTTTGGCTGCTGGTCCGGGTGGGATGCGTAGCTTGCGCGCCGAGGCGGACGACCGATCATGGCGGTGGCCATGCTGTGGTGTCGAGAGCGATGACGCGGACGCTGTCGCGCACCCATGGGCCCCGAGCCCGTCGGGGAAAGGCCGTGCCGAGCGACCTCGATCCCGCTGACGGTGGCCATGTCACAGAAATCCCCGCCGACGGGATGACTGGCCAGACCTGGGCGGCGGCCAGTTCCGCGTGCACCGAGTAGCGGTTACCGCAGCAGGACGCCAGCGCCTGCCGTGAAGCGGCGCGGGTCTCGGCCACGATCACCGGTTACGGCATGGCCGGCGCGGGGTTCAGCGGCTCGGCTTCGGCGACCACATCGACCGAGGAGCGGCCGTCGGCGGTGGCTCGCAGCCCGCATGGCACCGCAAACCCCGCGCGAAGCGTACCGCAATAAGGGAAGGGAATTCACTAGTCTGACGGGCCTTGACCTCATGCGGGCTGAAGGGGAGGCACCGCGACTGATATTGGGTTTGTGCCAGGTTTAAATTTGCGCGAACCGCGTATGGCGGCGAGCATCCGTATGGTTCACGAAGGGAATAGACAGTTACAAACTAAGCGGCAGGGATACCGGCACTCACCGGCCGAATGTCGTCGTCGGTTGCAAATCGCGTCCACGACGTCTTATGGTGTGCCGACCGCTCGAACTGCCTCCTTGAAGCGGACATGCATTTCGACCAGCCAGTCCATCATGGTCGGCCACTGATCACGATCATCGATGCTCTCGAAAGACGACTCGATGTACACGCGAGTGTCGTTCTTGCCTGCCATCTCATCCCAAGTCACGGTTCCCCCGAGTGCGCGCTCAAGCTGCCCTTTCTTTGCGCGCAACGCCTCGAACCGTGCCAGATTGACGGCGGAGTCGGGATGCACAAACGCCAGCTCGAGACGCAGCGGCCCAGGTTTGAAAGCCGAGACCCACAGGGTCCGTGGCGTTTCGCCCGGGAGGGTGGCATTCGGCGCGGTTCTCGATGTACCCGCTCGAGCCCTCCAGTCGGGGTGTTCGGCTGCCACTCGATTGCGGAACTGGTGCCAGAACTCCGAGTAAAGCTGAGACCGATCGGAAGTGGGGCCAGCGGACACAAATCGTTCACCGCGATGCTGGCGGTTATCTCCAGTGAGCCACGATCGCAGTCGATCGACCTTCGCAGTCGTGTGCACCCCGATCGTCTCGGTGTCACCATTCGGGCGGCGCTTCACCGCTCTATCCAAGTCATCGTTCATCGTGTATCGAACTTCGATGACCGTGTCGCCCTTCTTGAAGACGTCAATCATATCCGTTGACTCGACATGCCATCCGCTGGCGTACGCGACATCCAGATTGTCTAGCCGAGTGGCCGTCTCATCTGCCATCGGTTGCCTCCTCAGTTCATTGGTTCCCGTACGTGACGAAACCCACCGGGCGAAATGGAGCCCGCGGACCTTGGAGTGCCGGCAGGTCTTCGTTTCGTCTCGCCCTAAGCGTGGATGTCTCCGCGCCGCGTGTACCTGCTACTGCGTCCCGACGTATGCCTACCGATTGATCGCTCGGGAAACTCTATCCCCGATTTGCCATACTTCGTCAGGATCCAGGCCGGCAACCGGCACTGCTTTCGCAGGGCCTGACTCGTCTTGGCCCAACAGCGTTGCAATCTCGGCGAATCCAGGATGACCCGAAACTTTGAAGTTACCTTTCCAGCAGCCCGAAATCATCAAGCGTCCATCTTTGATCGAGAACTTGAAGGGTGGAAACCGTCTACCGAAGGGGTAGACAAATACCGCTCCGCCCGGACGCTTACCGAAAGTCAGCCGTGCGTGCGTCCCCTGCGCAGGTTGTTGGCCGTTTGCGTCCATCAGTTGCAGAAACCCCGCAAGGAACGCTCGGTCACCCGGGTCTTCTAGGGCCGCGATGAACCGAGGGCGCGTCCACCCGCTGGGCTCAGTGGTGAAGTCTGCCTCAGGGAAACGCGTAGGTGCCGCAGGTGCTTCGATCGGCCGACCCGTCAACCAGTACCGCACCTGGGCCACCTTCGACTCCGCGTGGTTGCCGAGAGCGCCGCGGTCGCCGTCTCCGTCGTTCTTCACCGCATTTTCGATCATGTCCTCTTGGGAGTACTGAACTTGAATGCGGCTGGCGCCCTTCGTGAAAACGTCAGCCTGGATGGTGGATTCAACTTCCCAACCTGATGCGTGCGCTATGTCGACGATATCCAACCGCCCACCAGTTCCTTCTGCCACAGGTCAACCTTCCGTCATCGTTGTCGCGAATGGGCCTCGACCGGCCCGCTGGCAAACGTTGCGACAACTCTTCCGTCGTCTACACCGGTACGCTTCATTTTGAATGCCATCACGCTGCTGCCATCACCGACGTCAGTTCGTCAATTTGCTTTAACAGTTCCGTCGGCGGCAGCGTCAGGTCGAGCGCGTGGCAGTGAATCGTGACGCCGGAGTGCTGCACGGTGTGGGTACTAACCGGTTCGTTGCCCTTCGCGTACACCAGGTGACCGTGACCAAGGCCGAGAACGATGCAGTAAGCGAGCATTTGGTAGAGATCGGCGTTGGGAAACCCGTCGGGCCGCTCTGCTTTGTACTTGGCGTCGATGACCGCTGTGGCATCTCCGTTGTGATGACACAACAAATCCGGCCGCATACTGACCTGTCGTCGTTCGTCCAGATACAGCGAGGCTTGGATACGGCAGCGCCAGCCAAGGTCGTTGAACGACTCGCGCAGGGCAACCGTGACGAAATCTTCGAAGATGCGCCACATGTCGAACATGTAGCCGGTCACGGTGACTTCACCGAGGTGGTGCTCGAACGATTCGGCCGCGAGGATTATCTCGGCGAGGCGCAGGGCAGCACCGTAGCGGGCGTTGAGTCGGCTGGGCTGCCAGGTCGGGATCATGCTGCCGCGCGGCGGCACACTGACGTCGGCCAGCGTACGCCGCAGCCTGCGCAGGAGACGGCGTGCCGGCTCGCTCACACGCGGCACCATCAGCAGTCGCAAGGTTGCCATCACCAGCAGCTGGTTCTCGGCGATATCGACGGTGAAGTCGTCGTATTCGACGGCGATAGGCACCGGAAGGCCGAAGAGCCGGTTCATCTGTTCGCCAGCCAAGACTCGGCCGCGAAGAACAGGCAGCGTGTCGGATATCCTGCGGTATCCCTGCAGCAACCCCTGCTCGACGGCGCGGGTAGCTAGACGAGCGAAGGCCTCGGCGACCCCGGACAACAGTTCGTCGGCGCCGGTGAGGCCAATAGATTCCTCACGCCATATGTCGGGGTTCTGGGCATAGCCGAGGAGGAACAGCAGCCGGTTCAGATCGGTGATCTTTGGACGAACGATGAGGTGGCGGTCACCGATGGCCACGGCCCCCACTTTGCGGCCCGCCATGACCTCGTAGATACCGTCGGTAAGCGTCGGTGTCACGGTGATGATGCCCAAGTCTGTCAGTGCGCGGTATTCCGCCGAGGAAAGGGTTACCGGGATGCCCGGTGCACCCTCAGTAAGGATCAGGGGAGCTGAGGTCATCGTCGCTCGCTTCGGTGTCCACATTCGGTCCGGCACTATCTGGGGGCACTGTCGCGACGTTGAGGCTCTTGATCAGCCCGTCTAAGCCATAGCGGGACTTCACGTCGACATTACGATCGCCGTAGTGGTGTTCCTCAAGAAGGGGCAGGATATCGGTGCGCCACATCAATCTGAGCGCGGCTCCGGTCGTGTCTTTGACGATCTTGTCCCGCATGAAATAGGAGGGCCCGATCTTGAAGTCCGTGTCGGCGATGCGGGCGTTGAGTTCGTCATGCAGGTTGGCGAGCGTCACCGGGTAGCCCTTGGTGTCGAGCCAACGGCGCAGGATGCCGCTGGTTGGTTCTTCCGAAGGGTGCAGCGGCAGGAAGGCAAATCGGCGCCGGAGTGCAGCATCGACGAGCGCGATGGAGCGGTCAGCGGTGTTCATCGTGCCGATGACGAAGATGTTCTTCGGCAGCGAGAACGGTTCTGCGCTGTCGGACGAGTACATCAAATCGATTGCCTGGTCCCGATACTCGAGCAAAAAATATAGCTCGCCGAAAATCTTCGGCAGGTTGCCGCGGTTGATTTCGTCGATGATGAGGACGTACACCGCATCAGGGTTGTCGGCAGCCTTGTCGACCAGGGACCGCAGCGGGCCCGGCTTGAGTGCGAAGCCGATGTGGCCCCCGGCCACTCCTTGCGGGCGGAAGCCCTCGAAGAAGTCTTCGTAGGAGTAGGCGGGGTGGAATTGCACCAGCTTGACATTCGCTTCATCAGTGATGTGGCGGGCGAGTTTCTGGGCGATGTAGGTCTTTCCCGTTCCAGGCGGTCCGTAGAAGATGAGCTGTCGGCGGTCACGTAGCAGGTCGATGCAGTCTTGAAGCCAGTCGGTTCCGACGTGAAGTCGCTGTGCCAAGTCGTCGCTCGCATCGGGTAGATGCAATTCGCCGGCGCGTGGCTTTGCCGGCCGCCGTTCCGCCAGTGCGAGAAGCGTTTGTAGGTGTTGGCTCATATCCAACACTTCGCCCTGGGTGCCGAGCCGTGCGGCGACGTCATCCGGCAGCTCCGCCAACCGACAGGGGCGCTCGTACCATCTGACCGACCGGCGCAAGTTGGACCGCCCGTCGCTGCTGGCCACGAAGACCGGATCACCGGTGACGGTGCCGAAGTGGACCTCGCCCTGGCTCACGGTCACCACGAGGTCGCCGGGGTGCATTCGCTTCAGGAACGCGTAGAATTCGTCGAACTTCTCCAGCCGGGCCGCATACCCTGATGATCGGTAGTCCTCGTCGACGAAACCCTTGAGTTCTTCGCGGGCAATGTCGGATTCGACTGGTCGAAGTAGACTCGCCCCCAACGACAATGACTGCTTGCGGCGCCAGATCGGAACCATGTCCTGACCCTTGACGTTGGAGCCGTGCACCTTCCATGCGTGTTGGACATCCGGCGTCGGTTCCGGTTTGGGAGGAGTCGCCTTCTGCCACTTCTTTAGCCATTCGGGCGCATAAAGGTCAACGTGCCCGCCCTCGGCTTCCATCAGCGCTTCATAGATGCGGGCCAGATCGATGTCCACGTCGTCCGATGGGGCGCCGAGGTAGTCGGCAGCCAGTCCGTCACGCATGGTGGTGCGGTGCGCGTTGCTTACCACCGGCAAGTAGAAGTGGGGGAAGGCCAGATATAACAAAGCCTGCCGTTGTGCTGCTTGGCCGGTTGGCACTGCGTCGAGCTCATCGCGGAACGCTAGCGGATCGGCCAGTGCATCGTGTCGGCGTACATCGGGCAGCAACTTAAAGTGGCTCGTTACCTGTATGAGGTAGCCGATCTGCGCCCACCGATAAGACGTGAACGCCTGGCCGCCATGGAATACCCCGCCGGCAAGCAACGCTTGCTCGACGTCGGGGGGGATAGTCGCGGGCGCGCTGCTCATGTCGAGAACCGTTTGGACCTGCTTCAACTTCAGCGGGCCACCCATATTGATGATGGGAAGTACGTTAAGGATGAGCAATTCGGCGAAAAGTTGCACAACGGAGGGAGAAGTGCCGGCCAGTTGACTCTTCAACTTCTCGAAGAAGTCGCCGGCACCTAGGTCGGGTTTGTCGACATAGTTCCGCTTCAATTGTTGGAGATTGGCAGTACTCCAGATCGGCTCCCCGGGAGTCAGGAGTGAATTGTCTTCACCCAGTCCAGAGTCGATGAGCCGCCTGCCGATTGCTTCAACTTTCGGCGCAGCCGCGCGGGCAAACGTTCCGACTTCATCTTCACTCATTGTCGTATCTCCAGTTATCCTGCCTGCGTAGTCATCGGAAGGGACTCGAAGGTCAGCTTTGTGGCTTCGGCTTCGCTCACTCGGTCGTAGGTCTCCGTAAGGCGATCTGCCCGACTTTCGCGACGCCAGCATTTGTCCGCCGGTATCCGACGTTGTCTCCACGATGTAATCGACCTCATCGCGGGCGGTGCCACAAGGGTGAGATATCGCTTCCGGCTCAACGCATCCATAGCTCGACCAAACTGACCAGAGGCGGCGGTTACAGTTGCAGCCCGAGCCGCGATTGGAGGTCGCCCGACAGAGGCGTCAGGAGTCGGAACGTCACCAACATCGGCTTGGACCCCTCGTAGCTGATCGGCACAACGCGTCCCAGGTAGGTGAATGCCACGTCGTTGCCTTTCCTGCGCATCCACAGCTCAATCGATTTCCCTGTTTCCAGTGCCTGCAGAATTTCCCTGCCCTTTTTGCCTTCTGGAGCCGTCGACATCTGAGAACTCCACACGAAGATGTCGGGACCCTCGAAGTGCTCGGTGTATTGAGGACGGTCCGCCCGCTTCTCCAGCGAGACAAACAGGATCGCGTGGTTTCGCAACGAGACATGTCCTGAACGCCAGTTGCCGGGGTTGTACACCTCGCCGTACAACGGCGGCACATCCATGCTCTTGTATTGCTCACCGATCCGGGGCGCTAGCGGATTGATGTCGGTCTGATCCAGCTTCGTCAAGAGTCGGGCGACCGGCCTCATATCGGAGCGGCCCTCGATCGGAGAAACCGCCGGGTTCGTGGATTCCAGAAGATATCCACCGCCAGACCGACGCAGCACCTTCAAGGTAGCCGAAACACCGGTCTTGCCAACTGCTTCTACCAATACCGGTTGATCGACGTAATCGCGCGCCGATCCGCCAGTTATCCACTCGAATAGCAGTGGGTCGCCATGCCGGATCGGGCTCGGCCCTCCATTCATCGAGTCTCCGCGTGCGAAGCAGACGAAGTGTGCTGAGGGCGTTAACGCCTGCTCGGACCGCTTCCTGATCGGGATCTCCGTGCTGGCATGGTCACTCCATGAAGTCGGCGCGTCCGGACCGCACGCCACCGTGTAATCACCGAAGAACGGAACGTAGTCCATCTCCATCTCGGATGCGGCCGCCTTGCTTGGCCGCATCAACAGTGTGCCGTCAATCTGCTCCATCTCGACAGCGTGAGAGGTACCCGGATGTCCGGCGGACGGACCGAACCAACCCCTCAAGAGGCCGGGTAGCGCATTCCCCATCACATCTGGCCGGTTTGCAACTGCCAGAGCGCCCTTCGCAAATGAAGCTTCGTACTCGGTGCCGTCGGCCACCAATGTCTGGTGACCAACTGGGAGATCAGGATGCTGCCTGCGGTCCAACCGGACGACAGGATGCCCGTCGGCGTAAGCGAGGCGGCACAGCCAGGTTCGACTGACCGACTTGTCCTTGTGCAGCACATAACTCGCCAACCGGTACTCGATCAGCTCGGCGACCATCGGCTCGAAAACATCACCCAGCTCACCGTCCACCGCAAAGTTCGGCCGGATGCGATCACCGTCGAGCATGAACAGTTTCGTGCCCGAGCCAGCGCTGTCACCCGTACTAGTCAGGTGCGCGATTGGCCATTTAGCCCAGTACTTGCCCCATCGCTCTAACGGTGCATCTTCCAGGTCGGGGAACTCACGAATCGGAACGTCCCGAGCAAGTCGCGGATCAGCGAGAAGCAGTTCGCGTGAGGTTTCTGCATTACGAATCACTTCGGCCCCGGTGCGCAGCGCGCCGTCGTGAAGCAACGCGCGAATTGTCACGAGCTTGTAGCTCTTGGTGATGCTCTCGGTTTGGAAGGCTCGCAGCGTGTCACCGTGGGCGTCGACAACTTCAGCTTCTCGCTCACCGAGCAGATCCGCAACACGGAGAAACGCGAACCAGCTGCCGTACTTCGCACTGACTACTGCGGGATCGTGGCCGGCGCGCAATGTTTGTGCCGCGGTGGGCCGCAAGCCCTCCTCTTCCAAGTATGACCGGCAGTACTCCTCGATCGCATCACGAGCGGTCGTGCGCGCCAGCGACTTGAGCATCTCGACAACTGTCAGTGCGTAGTCCACAGAGCAACCGGGCGGAAGACCGAAGTCGTTGTCCTCCAGTGCTGTAAGCACCTGTAGGGTCGTCGGGGCCTCGTGACGCCCCAAGCTGAGTAGCGTGCGCGGCTTCAGCAGGAATGAGCGGTGATTGCCGATGAAGTCGATGACGGTGAGCGCATCTTTGCCCTCTTGAGTCCTCAAGCCACGACCCAGCTGCTGCAAGAAGACGACCGGCGACTCCGTAGGACGAAGCATCAGGACCGTGTCGATATCCGGAACGTCAAGTCCCTCGTTGAAGATGTCGACTGTGAAGATGACCTGAAGGTCGCCGCTACGAAGAGCTTGGATCGACTCGTGGCGGGGCGCGCTTGTTGAACCACTGTGAACGGAGGTGCTGCGGACACCTCGATCCCGGAAGTACTCACTCATGAAATCCGCGTGATGCTTCGTCACACAGAACGCCAATGTCCGCGATCCGCACCGTGATTGCCACTCGTCGAAAGCGGCCTGGGCGCGCTCCTGAGTTTCGACGGCCGCTTCCAACGCAGCGGGGTCGAAGCGCCCGTTGCGCCAGGGGATTGGTTCGAAGTCGATAGGGTCGGGGACGCCCCAATACTGGAACGGCACTAGTTCGTTGCGGCGAATGCCCTCGACCAAATCGCATTGGTACACCAGGTTGTCCGCACAAAGCGACAGGAGATCCGCCCCGTCCATTCGCTCGGGCGTCGCGGTGAGCCCCAGCAGGAAATCAGCGCTGAAATGGTCCAGCACCTTTCGATACGTCTCCGCGGCGGCGTGATGGAACTCGTCGACGGCAATGTAGTCGAACGCATCTGAAGCGAAGTGGTCCAGGTTTCGCGACAAGGTCTGTACCGAAGCGAAGACAAACGCCGCGTTGGGGCTCTTTTCGCCGCCGTGGTAGAGGCCCATCGTCGCGTCCGGAATGACTCGTCGGAACACATCGCGGCTCTGCTTGAGGATCTCCTCACGATGGGCGACGAAGAGGACTCGGTTCACTTCAGGCCGTGCAGCATCGAAGGCGGCGAGCCATGTCTTTCCCAAACCGGTGGCCATGGTGACCATTCCGGCGCGAAAGCCATCAGTTCTTGTCTGTGCGAGCGCCTTGAGCGCCTCCTCTTGAATGGGCCGCGGTTGAGGAGCCTCTTCCGGATGGTCAATGACTTCGACGACCTCGGGCACATAGGGCGGAGCCGGCTGGTATGACGCGATGAGTTCGTCGGTCAGAGGGATGCTGCGGACGTCGTGCCACAAGGCCAGGAACCGCTGCTTGAGCTCTTCGATGGAACCGACAAGTAGGTTCCACTCGATGCCGCCGTCGAGGCCCGACTTGCTCAAATTGCTGCTGCCCACGAACGCGGCTTCTTCACGCTCCTGAGAGGCATAGAACAGATAGGCCTTCGGGTGGAAACTGACTTCGGGATCCTGGAACACCCGCACGTTCAGCTCATCGTGATCTCCGACGAGGTCATGAAGATGTGTCAGTGCGGCGACTTCGGTGAGCCCGAGGTAGTCGGTCGTGAGGACCCGCACCCCTGCTCCACGCTGGAGAGCGTCCTCGAGTGGGTCGAGGATCAGGTTCAACCCAGACATCTTGATGAAACTGACCACGATGTCGATCCGGTCGAATCGGGTGTTTCGGAGATGTCGGATGAGCTGGGGCAACAGGAGCCGGACCTGGCCGTCAATCAGCACCGGAGCAGCCGCGCTGAGTTCAATATCGTCAGCCATGCGGGTCCGCGAGTTGTTCAGGAGCTGAGCCGTGTGGGCCCCTGCCGCCAGAAGGTTGCGGATGCCACCCTGTGGCTCTGCAACATCTCCCAAGTAGCGAGGGATCACGTGGATATGCAGATGGTCGACGGTCTGACCGGCGGCCGTGCCCGCGTTGAAGCCAACGTTGTATCCATCGGGTCGGTGCAACTGGTCGATTGTGGCGCGAACCTCGTCGACCAGTTCAAAGATGTCGGCGCGTTCTCCTGACGTCGCTTCCCACCAGTCGCCGATCTGCCGTCGGGTTACCACAAGGGCGTGTCCGACGGTCGCGGGATCGGTCTCCCATATAGCGAATGCAGACCGATTGGCGGTGATCCACTCCGCCTGCGGAATGCCGAAGAAGGGGGATTCCGGCGTGGTCATTGACAACTGTGCGCACCTACTTCTCGATCATGACTCAGGACTTTCGAGGTCAACGGCGCTTCAGAGTGCAATGTCGAGTCCCCCTGATCCCGTGTGCGGTCGCCGGTTGTTTTGCGTTACGACCGCAGAGCGCAGTATGGCGACTGGCACCGACAACGAGCGTCGCTGTCCGGGCCGGACGGTACAACAGCACTATCGCATTATGACGAGATTGGGGGATTGTGTGGGCAAACTCGTTCGAGACAGGGTTCCCGAAATGATTCGGGAGTCAGGTCGAACGCCCCACGTTGTGACGTTGTCTACGAACGCCTATCGCAGCGCCCTGCTGGACAAGCTGCACGAGGAAGCCGCGGAGCTCTCAGCTGCGCAAACAACAGAATCGGTGCTGGAGGAGGCGGCGGACGTCCTCGAAGTCCTCGCTGCGATCGCCGTCGAACACGGCGTCAGCCTCGATACCATCGGCGAGGTCGCACGAACGAAGCGTGAGAAGCGGGGAGGCTTTGCCATGCGCCTGTGGCTGGAAGCGATCGATCCAGATCCCGACGCCCGATGACGTCGACGACTACCGACGAGGGCGGTGCCGTCTCCGACGCCCGGCTAAAGAACCACGTCCTCGCCCGTGCCGACGATGACCCCGACCTCAGCGAGGAAGCTCGACTGGTCGTTCTGGCCGCCCTGGAGGGATCGGGCGATCTGTCCGAGGTGCTCGGTGACGAGACCACACGGACCGAACTCGTCGAGTCCCTCACCACACCCACCGCCACCACGGCCGAGCCGACCGGTGCCTATCTGACGTCGATCACCGTCGAGGGCTTCCGCGGCATCGGCCCCCAGGCCATACTGCCGCTGACGCCAGGTCCAGGCCTCACCGTCGTCGCCGGCCGCAACGGCTCCGGCAAATCAAGCCTGGCCGAAGGCCTTGAGCTCGCCCTCACCGGCACCAACTCGCGCTGGAAGAACAAGCCCGCGATCTGGTCGCTGGACTGGCGCAATCTGCACGCCGGTGAGACGTCCGGGATTCGCGTCGGCCTGGCCGAGGAGGGCTCCGGCACCGCGGTCATCGGTGTCGACTGGCCCTCCGGCGACGTCGCGGTCAGTGACTGCAAAACCTGGGTCCAGCGCGCCGGCATGAAGCAGGAAGACATCGCGGCGCTGGGCTGGCAGACAGCGCTGGAGATGTACCGCCCGCTGCTCAGCTACGACGAGTTGAGCGGCATCCTCGAGGGCAGCCCCAGCGCCTTCTACGACCAGCTCTACAAGCTCCTTGGCCTCGAACAGCTCAACGACGCCATCACGCTTCTCGACGTCGAGGTCAAACAGCTGCGCCAACCCGCCGCCGACCTCCGCAAGACGCGGGACGCACTCAAGCCGACCCTGGAGTCTCACGACGACCCCCGCGCCGCCACGGCGCTGGCGCAGCTCCGCAAGACCAAACCGGACCTCGACGCCGTGCGCCCGCTCATCACCGACGGCTCCGACGCGGCCGTTCCGCAGGCGTGGCTGCGCGCCGAACGGCTGTCCGCGCCCGATCCGGATGATCTCGCGCTCAAATGCGAAGCACTGCGGTCTGCTGCCGAGAGTCAACGCCAGGAAGCACAGCGGTCCGACGCGCTGGCTGCCGAGCGCGCCCAGCTGCTGGAGCGCGGCCTCGACTTTCACGAGCACTTCGGCGATCAGAAGTGCCCCGTCTGCGGACACGGAACGCTCGACGAAACGTGGGCCGTCGCCGCCCGTGCCGCCTTGGAACAGGACCAAGAGGCAGCGCAGGCCCTCACCGCCGCGCGTGCCGCGACCGCCCAGGCGCGCTCGGCGCTCATGACCGCCGTGCGGGAAGTCGCTGCGCCTCCTCCAACTGACCCGGACCTGACGACGCTCGCCGCTGCGCGTGAGGCATACGACGCCTTTGTGAAACTGCCCGCCGACGGCGAAATCGCCCTCGTCGAACACATCTCAAAACCTCTCGGCGTGCTGCGTGAGACCTACGCGACCCTCCGTCAGGAAGCCGCACAACTGATCCAGCTCCGCGCCGATGCCTGGGGACCGGTCGCGCTCGAGCTCGCCGAATGGGTTCGCAAGTCTGAACGCGCCGCCGAAGCCGCACCCAAGCTCAAGGTCGCCGACGAGGCGCTCAAGTGGCTGCAGAGAAACGCCGGCGAACTCCGCAATCAACGAATTGCCCCGCTCGCCGAGGAGGCCAAGGAGATCTGGGCGGCTCTGCGCCAGGAGAGCAACGTCGACCTCGGAGAAATCCGCCTCGAGGGTCAGAAGACCTCGCGCCGCGTGGTGTTGAAGGCCGACGTCGACGGCTCCGGTACCGACGCATTCGGGGTGATGAGTCAAGGTGAGCTGCAGGCGCTTTCGCTGGCGATCTTCATTCCTCGCGCGACGTCCCCGTCGAGCCCTTTCCGGTTCCTGGTCCTCGACGACCCGATCCAAGCCATGGACCCGTCCAAGATCGACGGGTTCCTCGAGGTGCTCGTCCGGCTCGCCCAGACCCGTCAGGTCATCGTCTTTACGCATGACGATCGACTGCCGTCGGCAATCCGCGTCTCGCGTGCTCCGGCGCGGATCGTCGAACTCACGCGGGCCGCGAACTCTGTTGTCTCGGTGACGGAGTCGACGCGTCCTGCTGACCGCTTGTTGGAGGACGCTTTCGCGATTGCTGTCGACGACGCGGTCCCGGACGACATCAAGAAGAAGGCCGTTCCAGTCTTGTGTCGCGAGGCGATTGAAACATCGGCGTGGGATGTGTTCTCGTCGCGGCTTCTGACCGCAGGCCGGTCGCGGGCTGAACTGGAGGAGGCGTGGGAGAACGCGACCACGACTCGGCTTCGAGTGGGCCTCGCCGTTGATCCAGCCGACGACAACGCATTCGAGAAGTGGCTCGCGGGTGGATCTGCGCGCCGTGCGGCGATGTCGGTGGCTACCAAGGGTGCGCACAAGGGGATCCAGGACTACACAGAGGCGGTCAGACAGACGCGGTTGGCGACCGAAGACCTCCGGAAGCTCTCGCCGTGACATCGCGCGCCGCGTTCCTCGACTACGCCGACAAGCTCCTCGATGGCCAGTTCGGTCTCGGTGCGCGTGGACCGCGAACCGCTGCGCTGCTGGCCCGCTCGGTTCTGGAGGAGTGGATCGAAGAACAGAGCGCGTCGTGGGTGTCGCCGACGCTGGGCTATCCGACCACCAGGTCCAAAATTATTGCGCTAGGCGCTGTCCGAGGTGCCGAGGGTGAGCGCACCCGGCGAGTGTGGCACCGACTCAGCCGGGCGGTTCACCACCACGCCTACGAACTTCAACCCACCGTTTCGGAGATCCGCCAGTTGGTCCGCGCGGTGCGGGAGTTGCAGCAGTGATCGGCCATGGGAACGTCATGAATCGGGGCGTATGACTTATGCAGATCGGTAGGTATCTATCGCCCAGAATTAGATGGGCGGCACACCGATGACCAGAGCTCCGACGCAACGACTCCTGACTCCGTCGAAGGTGACGGCTTGGCTGGACTGTCCGCATTACCTGACTCTCACTGCCGAGGTAGATGACGGGACGCGCCCCAAGCCGGAGATGACCTTCGGATCATTCGCAAAGCTTCTGTTGGACAAAGGCCTGACCCACGAGCAGGAATGCCTGGCCCACTACCGCCAACAAGGCAAGAGCATCCTGGAGGTACCGGGGAAAGCGGATGGCCAGACGTTCTCAGCATGGGTTGAGACGGTTGGTAACCCGTTATTCGCCAATCACGATGTCATCTACCAGATGCCTTTCGTCAACAACGGGATCCGAGGGGTCGCAGACTTCCTCGTGCGGGTGCAGGACCCTGTTACGGGCGAGATCAATTTCGAGCCGGTCGACGCCAAGCTCACGCGTATCGAAGCCAAGCCTGGGCACGTGTTGCAGCTTTGCTTCTACGCCGACGCCATCGAAGCGCTGACTGGTCGGGCGCCTGAGAAAATGCATATCTGGCTCGGTTCCGGGCAACTGGAAACCCTCCGAGTCGTCGATTTCCAGCCTTACTGGCGCCGCCTGCAAGGCCAACTCGCGTCCGCACTGACCGATGGTGCGGCGGGGACGGTTCCCGAGAAGTGTCCGCACTGCGAGTTCTGCGAGTTCCAGCCCACGTGTGAGGCCCAGTGGCGTGACGCCGATTCTTTGATCTACGTTGCGAACATTCGCAAGCCCGATATCGCTGCGTTGGTCGAAGCGGACATCTCCACGTTGACGACCCTGGCCACCGGCGAGAGTCCAGTGGTCGGTTTGCCGGCGGACCGTCTGTCCCGGCTTCGCGGACAGGCCTCCTTACAGCTGGCGGCACGCCAGCTGTCTGACAAGCGACCGCCGTTCGAACTGATCGAATCCGGTGACGAGCCCTGGGGTCATGGGTTTGAGATGCTGCCGGAACCGGATACAGGAGACGTTTTCCTCGACTTCGAGGGCCACCCCTTCTGGCGCGCCGATACAGGGTTGTTCTTCCTGTTCGGGCTTATTGAACGGAATGGCGAAGACTGCTGGAGATATCGGCATTGGTGGGCGCACGATTTGGGTGAGGAAGCGGCCGCAGTCGAGCAGCTTGTCGACTACCTCATCCAGCGGCGTGAACGGTTCCCCGGTATGCACGTCTACCACTACAACCACACTGAACGGTCCGCGTTGCAACGGCTGGCTGAAACTCACGGTATCGCAGAGCTTTTACTCGCCGAACTCATTGATACCGGAGCGTTCGTCGATCTGTTGCTAGTGGCCCGCAACAGCATCCAGGTGGGAACTGAATCCTACGGTTTGAAGCACCTCGAGCGGCTGACCGACTTCGAACGCAGCCACGAGATCGATAAAGGCGCCGGCGCGGTCCTACAGTATGAACGCTTCATGACTGAGCATGACCAGGCCGCCCTCGATGCCATTGCCGCCTACAACGAGGATGACGTCCGCGCGACCCTGGCGCTACGCGACTGGCTGGTCGACCATCGTCCTCCCGGAACGCCGTGGCGCCCTGCGGTCACCGACCCCGACCAGGATCTACCGGAGCTCGACGAAACCATCGCCAGGTTGCATGAATTTTCAATCGGGACCGACCACCACAACCTCGGCGACCTTCTGTGTTACTGGCGCGACGAGTGGTTTGCCTACCTCGCGCCCAAGAAGGCGAAGCTCGTAGCGGATCCCTCGGACCTTTTCGATGATTCCGAGGTCATCGCCAATCTGAGTCCGGTGGGGCTGATTGAAAGGACTGGAAAGCAGGGTAATTCGATCACTCCGGCCATGCGGTTCGCGTTCCCTCCCCAAGACATCGATCGATTCCCGCGTATGGGCGGGAAAATCATGATCGCCGCTCCCACCGGAGAACGGCTGTACCCGAGCATCGTCAAGCTCGATCGCAATGCGCTCACCCTTGACCTCCTGTGGGGAGAGAAACTACAACAGGCCGGCTACATTCCACGGGTGGCTGTAGTGCACGATTGGGTCGACGCGACGGTGAAATTCGAGGCGCTGCGCGCCTTTGCGATCAACTTTCTGGAGAACCGTGATCCCAGCCCGGTGACATTGGCGCTGCTGCAGCGTGCCCTGCCACGGCTTACTGATGCCACGGTGCGCGAGGCGTTCGTGGACGACCTCGACGATATGACTGATTGGGTCACCCGGCTTGATCACAGCGTGGTGGCGGTGCAGGGTCCGCCGGGTACAGGAAAGACCTACCGTGCAGCGCGATTGGTCCGCGCTCTGGTACGGGCTGGGAAGCGAATTGGAATCACCGCTGTTAGCCATCACGCGATTGCAAACTTACTCGAGGCTGCGGTCGAGGCTCTTGCGGAGTCCGGCGAAGGTGATCTGCTGCGTGCGGTCTGCAAAGATGGTGCCGGACAGAGAAATCCGTTGTACGGCGTGACGTACACAAGCGACAATGCTCGGGCCGCCCGCGACGAGTACAACGTGGTCGCGGGCACTACATGGCTGTTCTCCAACCCGGTCATGCGGGACGCACCAGTTGATGTCCTACTGGTCGACGAGGCCGGCCAACTGGCGCTGGCGGACGCGTTGGCGGCGTCGGGTTCAGCACACAATGTGGTGCTTTTCGGCGATCCGCTGCAACTACCGCAAGTCGCCCAGGGCAGCCACCCAGGCATTTCCGGATGCAGCGTGCTGGATCACATCGTGGGTGAGGCGACGCTGCTTCCCGCCGAACGGGGGGTGTTTCTAGAAGAGACGCGGCGGATGCATCCCGATGTCTGTAAGTTCATCTCGCAGCAAATCTACGAAGGCCAGCTGCACAGCCACCCCGATTGCGAGCAGCAGTCCACTGTCGCTGGAACCGGACTTCGGTGGGTGCGGGTGGACCATGTTGGTAATCGCACATCGTCAGTCGAGGAAGCCGACGCGGTCGTCGAGCAGTTGTCTTTGTTGATGGGGTCCCAGTGGACGAACCAAAAGGGGGATCTGAAGCCTCTGGCGCCAAACGACTTCATGGTCGTGGCGCCGTTCAACGATCAGGTCAACACGATCAAGGCCCGACTCGCAGAGCACTCGCATCTCACTGGTGTTCCTGTGGGTACAGTCGACAAGTTCCAGGGCCGCGAGGCTGCGGTCGTGTTCTTCAGCATGGCCACCTCCAGCGGTGAAGACCTTACCCGCGGCGTGGATTTCTTATTCTCTCGGAATCGCCTCAACGTGGCGGTGAGTCGCGCCCGCTGCCTGGCCTATCTGGTATGCACCGAAACCCTGCTCGATACGCGTGCCCGCACGGTCGAAGATATGCGCCTGATAGCGACCCTCAATGCGTTCGTCGAAGCGGCCGAGGAGAAACGAATGTTGCCGGAGGTAGAACCGGACTGAATGCCATCAACGATGCAGCCGGCCACTGTCCCGGGCAGGAACCGCTATTTTCGCGCTTCAGCCGTCGTCGGGATACCCGATCCGATTCGGGCGGGCGAATGCTCCACGTGAGCGCCGGCCCCGCGCATTGAACCGCCGGGACACCCGAACACCAGGCCGTCACCTGGCGCGACGGCTCAACGTCCCGCAGCCTAGGCGCGACGCATCCGAAACAGACTCAACTCGAGTTCGTCAGGCGCGCAATTCAGGGTGTCGGCGGTCTGAGACATCCAGTGCAAGTACACCGCGTACCGGTAGGGGGTCCAAACGTATGACTGACCGCCGCTTCTGACGAGGTACGGTAATCCGCTTAGTTCGTGGACCTTTCGTGCCAGCACGTTGTCGAGGATCAACGAAGTCGACGAAGTGAAATACAGAAACTTTGTGAAGAAGGCGGGACCGAGGCCATGGATTCGGGCATATGGCGGTGAATTGGGCGCCGCACGATTCTTCGGATCCTCGCCGCCGTAGAACATCATGTACCCACCAATAGGATCCTTCGCAGCTGCGTCAGCGGCTCGGAAAAGCATCTCGTTGAGCCGACCAGCGGTCGAGTCGATGATCGTACGAAGGCGGCGAGGACCGTATCCAACCCGGCCGACTCCCCAAATGTAGGAAGCGACGAATACGTCGACGAGGCTTCCGGATCGCGCTAGTCCGAAAAGATCACCGCGCGAGATGAAATGGAGGTTCCCCAGTTTCAGTGGACACCTGACATAGCGGGACGGTGTCCTGCTGGAAGGATGTCGACATGTCGCGGACGCGTCGGTCGTTCACACCCGAATTCAAGGTGGAGGCTGCTCGTCGGGTGATTGACGGGGGGCGGCCGGTCTCGGAGGTGGCCCGCGAACTCAACCTGCACGAGAGCTTGCTGGGCAAGTGGGTGCGCCAGGAGCGGGTCCGCGACGGGATAGCCAGCGATGTCCGCCACGGGCCCCCAGAAGGCGATCTGACAGCGCGCGAACGCGCCGAGTTGGTGCGGCTGCGTGCCGAACTCGCCGAGAAGGACCGCGATATCGCCTTCTTGAAAAAAGTATCGGCGTACTTTGCGGCACAGCAACATCGGTGAGTCGGTTTGAGCTCATCGCCGCGGAGTGCGCCGACCACGACATCGCCACACTGACCGAACTCCTCGGCGTCTCACGCTCGGGTTACTACGCCTGGGAAGCACGGCAGCGACGCACCGAACCCACGCCGCGGCAGCAGTGGCGCCGCGACCTGGAGGTCAAGATCCTGGCTCACTGGCAGGAATCGAAGCGCACCTACGGCTCACCACGCATCACCGCCGACCTGCACGCCGCTGGGGTCTCGGTGTCGGTCAACACCGTCGCGGCGATCATGGCCGAGATGGGCATCGAGGGCATCAGCCCGCGCACCTTCAAGGTCAAAACCACCATCGTCGATCCGGCGGCGTCGTTTCCGCCCGACCGGGTGGACCGGGTCTTCGATCAGGGCCGCCTCGATGCGGTGTGGACCTCCGACATCACCTATCTGACCTGCGGTGAAGGGGATGCCTATCTGTGTGCGATCCGCGACGAGCACTCACGACGGGTGCTGGGCTGGTCGGTGGCCGACCACATGCGTACCGAGCTTGTCGAGCAGGCGGTGAACGCGGCGGTGTTCACCCGCGGCGGGTCGGTGGCCGGCACCATCCTGCACAGCGACAGGGGCAGTCAATACACCAGTCACGACCTGGCCAAAGCCTGCTCCGATCACGGCCTGCGCCGCTCTATGGGGGCCACCGGCATATGTTGGGACAACGCCGGGTCCGAATCACTGTGGTCGACGGTCAAACACGAGTACTACAAGCGGCATGCCTTCACCACGTACGCGAATTTGACTGCGGGACTTGACAATTACCTTCGCTACTACAACCATGGCAGGCGGCATAGTTCACTGGGAATGATCTCACCAATCGACTTCGAGATCACCGCACGGATCAACCAGCAATCAAGCTAACCGTGTCCACTTTTTCAGGGGAACCCCAAATCACAATTCGTGAGGGAGGCCGGAAGGAGCGCCCCCCACTTTGGTGGGTCGTATTTAATCTTGTGGCCCCGTACGCCCGGTGGACCTAGGCACCGCCGCGTGTCTTCGACTGCGGCGGCCACGCTGTCGGCTGCTTCAGATTTGATCTTGAACAGTTCGGCTTCCTCGCTTGCCTGACTGTCGTACGGATAGCTCATATGCCATTGTTACGGCATTGAATTGATCGACACCCGCGGAATCGTGATATCACGTGGGTGGGCCGCTGTTGAGGCTGCTGGGTTCTTATGGCCATGTGTGGCCAGTACGGCGGTCCTCGATGCGGTGGCTATCGAGGCTGCCTTTGCGCTGCTGTGCTTCACGTAGCGGTTCGAACCCGAACTCCAGCGTCGGGGAAGGCCATCTGTAGTCTGGAAAGTGCTTCCTCAGTCGTAGCACCGTCCCACTTGCGGAAGATGACCCATGTACGGTCATGGTCGGAGTCATATATCGGATACTCCACGAACCAACTTCGAGGTTTCGCTGTTGGATGATCGGCAGCCAACGCTTCGCAGAGCGCTTCGGCGTCGTTGAACTGACCCGGCACGAAGCGCAACGCACGGTTGAACAGTTGCGCCGCAATCTTCTCGAAAGGCACGCCTTTCTGCCCAAGCGCGGTGATCAATGTCCTTACCGCGTGACGCTTGTTCAGCGGCTCAGACTCGACGCCATCGACAACCACGTGGTAGCGAGTGAAGTCTCGTCCGTCAGACCCGATAACGCTGCGTTCCCTTGCAATCTCCTTCTTGCGCAACCGGACTTGATAGTCCTGTGCCTCAGGCAGGGGAATCACCTGGTTGACGTCGATGTACACCTTGCCGTCCAGCTCATACGGCGCAAGGCGAATACAGCGGATATCGAGGCCATCGAAGCCGTTGAGCCGTTGCGGTGACGTGAATACGCCGCGACTACCTCGTCGAATGTCATCGCCGAGATCATCGCCGCGTACCGCAATGCTTGGAGGTCCATGTGACCCCCATCTTCGGTACGCTTGAGCTCAATCACCACGAGCCTCCGTTGCCGGTCGATCGCCAACAAGTCGATCCGGCGCCGAGAGTCTTCCCAATCACCGAACTCTTCGGCCACGACCATTAGGTCTTCACCAAGTGCGTCGGGTTGGGCACGGAGCAGGCGCTGCAAGTCGGTCCGCTCTCGGATATTCAGTTCCGAAAAGCTCGCGATGTCCTGTTTCACTAGCCGATCACCATCAATCGCAAAAAGCACTGTGTTCTCCCCATGTGATGCCCTTGCATGAAAAACGTACTGCTCGCGCCGACAGAAGATTGTATTGCTGCCAGCCGAGGAGGGGCGCTCCTGGATCTGAGGCCACGGCCACATCCGATCTGAGCGCGATGCACTGGTCGATGTGGTGGCGCAGGCACATGTCAGGAGGCTGGACCTGCCGGCGGCCTCCATTTGTGCCCAGTATTGCTCTGCCAACTGTGGCTGAGCAGTGCAGCGGCTTCGTCGCTCACCGGCCGGAAGTGATTGACATACGGGCCTGCGCTTGAAACATTCGACGCGTCCGGCGTTTGGGAGGGGAGCGTGTGGCTGCCAAGTTGACGAGGGAAGTTCAGATCGATCGTCTTGTCGAGAAGACGCGACGACGGGTGGACCAGAGCCCGCCATCGGCACGCCTGCTCAAGCACATGCCGAGCAGCAAATTGAGTGTGCTTGTTCGAGAAGCCGGCTATGAGCGGGCCTCCCGTAGACTTCTCGATGAGCTCAGCGATCGCTTCCATGCTGAGGGCATCGATTTCAGTCCCGAACTTCTCGACGCCGATAACACCCCAGATACGCGCATCTACTTCTTCGATATGAAGCGACCGGTCGAAGGCTTGCGCCCAGCCCGCCAACTCTTCCATGAAGAAGCGCAGCTTGCGCGTTTCCTATGGGTGAACAAGCACTTCCTGGGTCAGGCGGTGCGGAACCTGAGGCTTACGGATCGTGAGAAGACGTTGGCTCCTGGCTCGCGTCCTGACCTCGTTGCGATCGACACCAAGACCAGAGAGCTTGTCGCGATTGAACTGAAGGCGGGTCACCCGGACCAGGGCATTGTCGCGCAGGCGGCTAGGTACATGACGGTGCTCAAGGATCAAGCGGAGGCAGAAGGATTGCGCGGGGCCCGTCTGATGATCATCACGGGCCAGCCCGACGAACAGCTAGCCGACCTCGTGCGCGTGCAGGCCGAGAGATTGGGCATCAAGTGCGAATGGTTCCTCTACAGCGTGCGCTTTGAGTTGAGCCGGCACTCGTAGTTCTGCATTTGCATCAGTTGGGCGATCGCATCCTGACTTGACAGAAGGTTCAGAACTTCGAGCGGACCTTGCGCTTCGTCCGTTTCACGATTCGCCCGTTTACGAGCGAATCGATGCGGCGCAACGCTTCCCGAAACGCCGGGTTCGGATTGGCGTCCGACGGCACCCCCTGTACGTCGCGCACGGCTTCGTCCATCCCGGCACCAGGCAGGCGCGCCCATATAGCGCGGACGGTCAGCGTGCGACTGTACGCGGCGACGCAGTGCACCATCACCGTGCGACCGTCTACAGCGACTGGGGTTACCAGACTGCCTACGGTGGTAGTCATCTACCGCACCGACCTCCCAAGCTCGTCGCCAAGCTGCGCGAGGTGCTCGGCATGCAGGAGCTGGATCGATTGCTGCTCCCCAAGGAGGGCATTAGACAGCTCGGCACTACGCTGTCCGAGCGCGGGCTGGCAAAGCGCGACGACGTGGCGCGCGCTGGCCAATGAGGACGCCGCCGACGCGCTGACCGAACAGCAGGCCGTCATCCTCGACGCCATCCGGCTGCTCGGCCGCGTCGAGGTTCGCGGTGGCGCCGGAAGCGGCAAGACCTTCCTGGCGATGGAGCAGGCGCGCGGGTTGGCTTAGCGCGGCCAACGGGTCGCGCAGGTATGCCACGCGCACGGGGTTGGGGTCCTACCTTCGAGTGGATCACGGCGAACTGGCCGCGCCGCCAGCAGCCTGCCTATGTCGGTGAATTTCGTGCACTGGGTGTGCAGTGGGGTGCGCCCGAAGGGGCCGACGAAGCCCTGCGCACCGAGGAGACTTTCAGTTTCGGGAACATCCCCTGCCGGTCCCCAAAGCGGCAGGCCTGCCAAACTCTAGGGCTCTTGATCGCGCTCATCGAAAGTCCTCAGGTGTGCTCGCCGAAATTCCTCACCTGTGAGCAGCGGTCAGTGTAGTTGTTGGCGGTTGCCGGTGGTGGTTCGGCGTAGCGTTTCGGCGGCCGCTTGGTGGTCGCGTAGGCGGTAGGACTCGCCGTCGAGGTTGATTACCACGGAGCGGTGCAGCAGGCGGTCGAGCATGGCGGCGGCGACGGTGGTGTCGCCGAGGATGTCGCCCCAAGCACCCACCCCGCGGTTGGTGGTGATGACGATGCTGGTCTTCAAATATCGTTGGGAGACAACCTGAAACAGCGCCGATGCGGCCTCGGCGGGCAACGGCAGGTAGCCCAGTTCGTCGATCACCAGCAGCGTCGGTCCGGCGTAGAAGCGCATGGTGGTGGCCCAGCGTCCTTCGATGGCGGCGCGGTGACAGCGGGCGGCCAGATCCGCGGCGGTGGTGAAGTAGGTCCGGTAGCCGGCGTGCGCGGCAGCTCTGGCGAGGCCGACGCTGAGGTGTGTCTTGCCGGTGCCCGGTGGGCCGATGAGCAAGATGTTGGTCGCCGATTCGAGGTAGCGACACGTGCCCAACTCATCGATGAGCTTGCGGTCGATCCCGGCGGCGGCATCGACATCGAAATCTACGAGGGTGGCCGGGGTGGGCAGGCAAGCGAACCGCAACCGGCCCGCTAGGCGGCGCGCGGTGCTGGCCTCGACTTCGACGGCCAGCAGCCGCTCCAAGGCGACGGTGAGCGAGAGTCCTTCGGCGCTGGCCTGGTCCAAGACGGCGGGCAAGGCTTCGGCGGCGGCAGCCAGTTTGAGCTCGGCCAGATGCGAGCGCAGCTGTTGATAGCGGCTCGCGGCTGCCGACGGCGCCTCCTCGGCGGCGGCCCTAGTGGTCTTCGGGGTGCGTGGGGTGGGGGTCATTGGATGGTCCTGTTCTGGGCGGCCCGCTCGTAGGCGGACAGGTCGATGACGGTGGAATTGGTTGATGGAGTTGATGTTTGGATTGTTTCGGCATCGAGCCGCAGTAGTTGTGCGGCAGCGGCTTTGGCGGCTGGGCCGGGTGGGATGCGTTCTTTGCGGCGGTGTGGGCGTCCGGTGGTGGCGGTGGCCATCGCGGCGGTATCGAGGGCGATGACATGGCCGCTGTCGCGCACCATCACCCCGAGCCCGTCGGCGGCCATCCGGTGGCGGGCGATCACGATCCCGCCAGTGGTGGCGATGTCGCAGAACTGGCCACCGACAGGATGGCTGACCACGACCTGAGCCGCCGCCAGTTCCGGGGGCACCGAATAACGGTTACCGCGATAGGACACCAACGCCTGCCGCGACGCTGTGCGAGTCTCCGACACGATCACCGGATACGGCGACGCCGGCGCAGGTGCCAACGGCTCGGTCTTGGCCACCACAGCGACCGAGGACCGGCCGTCGGCGGTGGCCCGCAGCCGGGTGTCGCCGCGCACCGCGGCGAAGCGATCCAGGCTCACCTGAGCCTGCTCCACGGTGGCCTCGTCGGCCAGCGTCCGCCACCAGCGCTGCGCCGCAGTGTGATTGACCTTCTCCACCACACCCTTACGGTTGCCCCGCCGAGCCGGGCAGACCGCCACTGAGACGCCGTAGTGCTTGGCCACCCCGGCGAACGACGCGGTCACCCGACCCGAGCCGGGATCACACACCGTGGCCATCCGGTCAAAACGCCACACCCGCGTGACCCCGCCCAGGCCTCGGGTCACCCGGTCCAGGCAGGCGACCAGGTGCGGCTGGCCTTCCGAGGGCGCCAGGGCGGCGCGCCACTTGCCCGAATGCGCTAGCGAGCCCACCAGCAGATGCGCGGTCTTGCCCCACCCCCAGGATGCCGGCGGATCGGGCAATTCCAGCCAGTCCCATTGGGTTTCCTCACCCGGGGCGTGCGGGATCACCGCGTTCGGGCGCTGTGTGGCCGTGCGGCACGCCTCGCACACCGGACGCAGATCCCGGGCCCGGATGTTGCGCGTCAGGCTCTGATACGACAGGCCGAACCCCAGCTGCTCGAGCTCGTCGAACAGGGTGCGCGCCCACAGGTGCGGGTCCTCGGTCAACCGGGCGGTGACGTAGTCGACGAACGGATCGAACGGGTCCGGACCGCTGCGGGCACGGACCCCCGGTTCGCCGCCACCGGCCAGATACTTGCGGACCGTCTTGCGGTCGAAACCAGTGTGGCGGGCGATCGCTGAGATCGACCAGCCACGACGGCGTAGGGCATGTACTTCCAAATCGTCCTCCCATGTGAGCATGAGAAAGCGGGCCTCCTTCGGTGAAGCAACTGGCGTCAGACACCAGCAGCTTCGAGGGAGGCCCGCCCTTCTCGGCGGAGCCACACGGGTGGGGAATTTCGATGAGCGTCAGTGGGGAATTTCAGCGAGCGCGGTCACTCTATCGGGCGTCGCCAGATGGCCGACGGCTGAACCGTTGCATTGCGGTCCCTGAGCGTGCGCGTCAGTCGGCGGCCACGTAGTTCTCAGCGTTGACGTTCTTTTCCCCGGACCAGCGGTAGGCGGTCAACTTCCCGCCCTTCACAGCACTGAAGTCCACGCACGCCGTGTAGTTGGTCCAGTCGTGGTGGCGCTTGGGTGGGCCCTGTCGCCAGTAGTGCCCGTAGAAGACGGGGGTCTCGGCGGTGTAGACGTACGACCGGTCCACCCTGGCGAGTTCTAGTTCGGGTAAGGGCGGATACAGTTCACCGGTGTAAGTGGTGAAACGACCACCCATTTCGGCGATGTCGCGAAGTGTACGGGCCTCGCTGTTCCACCATCGCACCCGCGCCTGGTCGCGCGCGATGCCGTCCTTGTCGTGGTACTCCGGTTGTCCATGGGCGACAAGGCTGATTTCGGGGCCCTTCAGCAGCGTCTCGACAGCCTCGTAGAGCGGATTCCCTTCGGTGCTCGCCGCGACAAGATGAGACAACTCAGTGAACGGGGCGCTCGACCCGCACCGACTTTCCACGAGTTTGATCGAATCGTCGTGCCAGCACGCGTGCACGACGCGTAGCCCACCGAGATCGAGCCACAGAGGGAGGGTCGAGAACCACTCCAGGTACACACACCGATCATCGCCTTGGACCTGCTCAAGGAAGGCAGCGTGTTGTTTGGTGTTCTTCGTTGACCATGGGTTGTCAGGATCATCGTGGGGACGAAGAAACTTGCCGCTAGCGGAGGGCCACTCCGTGTGGTAAGCCAGCGCGTTGAATTCGTGGTTGCCCATTACGATCCGGGCGTTGCCTGCGTCGACCATCGACTTAACGATTTGGAGGACGCGGAGCTGTTCGTCCCCGCGGTCGATGAGATCGCCCACGAAGATGGCCTGTCGACGCGGATGTTTGTAATACCCCGACTCTCCGACCTGATACCCGAGCTTGTTCAGCAATGCTTCGAGTTGGATCGCGCAGCCGTGCACGTCACCGATGACGTCGTACCCGGGTGTCGAGGAGACGTTCACCTGTTCCCTCCGTTCATATTTGATCGCGGGCCGAGTGTCGCCTCTCCTACGAGGCGTGGGTCTGGTTCGAACCCAGTGAGCCGCAGGCCAGTGTCAAGTGCAGCTCATCGGTGCCGCCGCAACCTTGCTGCACCGACGCTCACGCGTTGCTCGAGAGTCGTTGGTTAGCCCGGCACTTACTAGGTTGCCAGCAGGCACCGACATTTTTCGCCAAGTGGCGCAAGCCGAGGTGGCTCTGCCATCTGATTTGGTAGTTAGCAGTGATTCAGGCACCGCCGTTACCGCAAATATCGGGAAATCTTCAGCGGCAGGTCCTACCCTCCGACAGCGTGGAGCCCGGAACATGAGCATGACGCCCGACGAGCACCCGCGCCTCAACGCCTCCGAGCGCAGTACCTACCGGGCGCTGATCGACCAGCTCGAGCCCAACGACCTTGTCGTGCCGGGACAGCGGGTCACCGACCACCTCAAGGACCACGAGGTCGACTTCGTCGTCGCCATCGAGGGCGCAGGCATCGTCTGCATCGAGGTCAAGGGCGGTGAGGTCTGGCACGACGGCGAGGGTTGGCGCCAGATCCGCGGCGGCCGCCAGCACACGATCGAGCCGGTCCGCCAAGCCCGCGAAGCCTGCTATGCCCTGCGCGATTTCATCGAGAAAGACCCGCGCTGGACCCAGAATCGGCTGCGCTGGGACCACGTCGTCGTGCTGCCGAACACCGAGCTACCCGCCGACTTCGGGCTACCAGACTGTCCGCGGTGGAAGGTGATCGACCGCACCGACCTGCCCAAGCTCGTCGCCAAGCTGCGCGAGGTCCTCGTCAAGCAGGAGCTGGACCGGCCGCTGCTGAGCAGGGACGGCATCGACCAACTCAGCACCGCGCTGTCCGGGCGCGGGCTGCCGCAGCGCGACGTCGTCGCCCGCGCCCTGGCCAACGAGGACGCCGCCGACGCGCTCACCGAACACCAAGCCGTCATCCTCGACGCCATCCGGCTCCTCAACCGCGTCGAGGTCCGCGGCGGCGCCGGCAGCGGCAAGACCTTCCTGGCGATGGAGCAGGCCCGCCGGCTGGCCCAGCGCGGACAACGCGTCGCGCTCGTCTGCTACTCCCACGGGCTCGCGTCCTACCTCGAGCGCATCGCCGCTACCTGGCCCCGCCGCCAGCAACCGGCCTACGTCGGGGAGTTCCACGCGCTCGGGGTGCAGTGGGGTGCGCCCGAAGGGCCCGACGAAGCACTGCGCACCGACGAGACGGTCCAGTTCTGGGAACATGACCTGCCGCTCCAAATGGCCGAATTAGCAGCGCAACTCGAACCCGGGCACCGGTTCGACTCGATCGTCGTCGACGAAGCCCAGGACTTCGCCGATGCCTGGTGGGATCCGCTTCTCGCCGCCCTGAAGGATCCGGTCGAGGGCGGCCTGTACGTGTTCACCGACGAAGGCCAGCGAGTCTTCGACCGCCACGGCGCGCCGCCGGTCCCGCTGGTCCCGCTGATCCTCGACCACAACGTGCGCAACACCCGCCAGATCGCGAACGCCTTCCAGCCACTCGTCGACCACCCGATGCGGTTCCTCGGCGGCGAGGGGCCAGCGGTGACGTTCGTCGCGTGCAAGCGCGAGGATGCGCTCGAGGTCGGCGACGATCAGATCGATGCCCTGCTCGAAGACGGTTGGCGACCAGAAGATGTCGCGCTACTGACCACCGGCAGCCGCCACCCCGAACAGGCCGAGCGGCAGAAGGACGGCCACAAGGCCTACTGGGACACCTTCTGGGACACCGACCAGGTGTTCTACGGCCACGTACTCGGGTTCAAGGGCCTCGAACGGCGCTGCGTCGTGCTCGTCGTCAACGAGACAAGCATGTTCGAGCGCTCCCGCGAACGCCTCTACGTCGGATTGTCCCGCGCCCGTGACCAATTGGTCGTCTGTGGGGAACCGGAGTTCATCCGCGAGGTGGGTGGTCCGGACCTGGCGCGCCGGCTCAACGTCCCGCAGGACTAAGCGCGACGCATTTTGGTGTGCGGCGCCCCCACGCTGGGCGCTTAAGCTCGTTATGTGACTCCGCTCGACGGTTTCCTGGCGACGTGGTCGCGAGCGCGAGCCACCTTCGGGACGGGCATCCCTCGAGGTGGTGAGTGGCTCGACGGTGACCGACTGAGCCAGTTGCAAACCGCCGTTGATGCCGCCCACCCCGGCAGCTACTGGACGGGCGCAGCGGCCACGGCTTATGGCGAGAGGAACGCTCGCCAAGCCCAGAGGATCGGGCGGGTCGCGGTCTTGGACCGAGAGCTCGGCTCCTGCGTGACCGAGTCAGCGCTGACGGTGTCAGTGGGCCGGCAGAGTCTGGAAGCGGTCAGAGACTGGGTATTGGCCACAGCGCGAGCCGTGCCGCCCGGCAGCCATCGTGAACAGTTTCTGGCGCCGATCGTGCTGCAGGGTCTGACACAACTTCGCCAGGCCGTCACGAGCTCAAGTAGTGAGCTCGACGTGATCGCCTCCAGGATCCGGCTGCTGGCCGACGAGTACGCCGACCTGCGAACCGAGGAGGAACGTCAAGGGCAGAACGAGGACGACGAAACCTCGAGCATTCAATCCGTCGACCTCAAACAGGGACCGGGCGGCGTGGGTGACCGGCGCTTCAATGAGATCGAGGCGTTCCACACGGTCTTCGGGCGATTGCCGGTCTCTGCGGCGGATTGGACAACGGCGGCTGTTCTCGATCCGCATAGTTATGACCCGGCTGCAGCGGGTGTTGCGCCGGAGGTCGTGCTCGCGCGGATTGATCCGGTTGCGGGTCAGGGAGTCGTCCGTGTGGGCCAATGGATCGAACAACGTGATGTCATCAGCGGTCCATGGAGGCGGGACTTCGGCAACACCAGAGGCGCCGATCCGCAATTCGACCCGGCCAACACGAAGGTGACCGCGTATATCGACTACGAGAATGGATTGGTGGTGATGCGCCAAAACCCTTCGGTCGAGCTGACGCCGGACGGTGGTCCGGGCGACGTCAGAGTGGGCGTACCGGAGGCGGCGGTTCAGCAACTGCCCGACGGCTCGGTCCGCATCCAGTACGACGCCGGCAATCCGTTCGCGCCCGACATCGCAACAAATCCGCCGTGGCCACTGCAAGACAACCCGTGGACAGTCAACGGTGATCTGGTGGTCACGCCTACGGCCGACGGCGTGCGTGTCGACGGGACCCGCACCGACTACCCCTCGATGGAGGTGTATCAAGACCTCCCCGACGGGACGACTCGGACGGTACTGATCGATCCGGCCACAGCAGGGAACTCAACGGGGCCGATGATCAATCTGCCGCAGCATCATGACATCGGCGCGGGCGGATCCGCCTTCGCGCCTTTTGATCAAGGTTCCTGGAATCCGAAGTACGACATCCGAGTTCCGCTTCCGTGGACGGAGCTCGGTCCGGCCGCGGCCCCGCCACGTGGTCCGACGATCCAGTCCCCCGGCGTGGTGCATTTCTGATGTCGATGGCGGCAGGGGAGTCCGTTGTTTGGCGCACGGCGACCTGGGCGGCGCCGCTAGCCACCCAGATACTGCTGGGGCTGGTCCTCGTGATTGCATGGCTGCTTGGGAAGTGGTTCCCCGGCACAAGCGGGCTTGTCCTATTCCTCATCGGCGCCGCAACAGTTTTCCTTCTGTGTGCGGTGCTCTGCGGACTGCTGAGCCGGTCGGTCTCCCCGCGGGCACGGGGAGTGACACTTGGCGTCCTCGGTTCATACGCGGTCGTCCTCGTTGGGTGCGCCATCTACGGACTCTGGTTTCTTCAATGGTGAAAGGCGTTCCGGCACAGAGGCACACAGCTGGCTACGGGCCGTGGTCCCTCGTGGCAGCGCTGTTCAATGTTCTCGTCATTGAGCTGGCGGTCTGGGCGACGCTGCCGTACCTGCTTCTCGCGATCTACGTCGTGCCACTCATTGTCGTCGACCTCATCGTGGCCATAGTTCTCGAGGCGCGGAAGGGCGCTTCCGGGCAGGTCGGTCGAGGAATGTTGATTGGGCTTCTGTGCGTGCCCGCGGGATTGATCGTGCTCGTGCCAGGATTCCTAGCCGCTCAGGCCGCGGGCCTCGTCTGATCAACCGAACCGGATCTCGACGCCCTGCATGTCTGCAGCTCGCGCAGACGCCAGTCACCGATAACTGCATGCCGCAGTCGGAGTTCCGCCCTCGCGTCATGCAGCGCCCGCGCGGACCTTGCTGATCGGATGCCCGACGTACCAGGTGCCTTTCCGGGAACTATTCTGAGAATCGGTGCGTAATCTGACGTGCGTGAGCGAGCAGGACCGCGTTCGCTGGGAACAGCGGTACAGGAGTCGAGAGACGCCCCCCTCGACCGCGGTCGGTCTCCCCGCCCTATTCACGCCGTTCGAGGACATGTTCCCCACGCATGGCCGAGCACTTGATTTGGCGTGCGGGCCGGGACTAGTGAGCGCGTGGCTCGCGCGTCGCGGCATGGATGTCTGGGGGATCGACATCTCTCCGACAGCCATCGGTCAGGCGAATGACCTCGCCACGCGGAGCGGCGTCAGCGATCGGTGCCGGTTCGACGTCGTCGATCTCGATCTCGGCTTGCCGGCGGGACCGCCTGTCGACCTCCTTGTCTGCCACCGATTCCGCGACGCTCGGCTCGACCAACCGATCATCGAGCGAGTGACACCCGGTGGGCTCTTAGCGATTTCAGCTCTGAGCGTCGTCGGCGCCGGCCCGGGGCGCTTCCGCGTCGCACCTGGCGAATTGACCACGGCATTCGTTCAGCTCGAAGTCATCGCCGCCGGTGAGGGCGACGGCGAAGCATGGCTCCTGGCCAGAAAACGCGCATAAGCGACCTTCGCGCTAGGGCCTGACGCGCCGCAATGCCTCCCGGAATGCCCGGTTCGGATAAGCATCCGGCAGCACCGCCGTGACGTCTCGCACCGCCTCGTCCACTCCCACACCCCGGAGCCGCGCGCCGTACAGCGCGCCGATGGTCGGTGTGCGGCTGTACGCGGCGACGCAATGCACCAGCACCGTGCGTCCCTCACCGCGCAGCTCTTCGATCGAACGCACTGCGTCCAGGAGTACGAAGTCCAGGTGCGGGTTCTCGTCATGGCTCGTCCGGTCGATCAACCGAATCTCGACGTGCGGCATGTCCCGGCGCATGTCGTCGTCGCTCACCCGGCACAGCGACACCACCGCATCGACATCTGGCGGCAGATCCCGCAGCACGCCGATGCCGCCCAGCACGACGCCTTCGTCGTAGGGGTGGCGTGCGCAGGTGTCGATCGCCGAACCGGGGTAGGAGTAGTCGAACAGATCGGGCTTCCCTCCGCGCTCGATCGCCGACCCCAGTGCTACCAGGTCATGGGCGGTGATGTTCGGCCAGCCGTGCAACACCCGGCGCCATGCGCTCGGGATCGCCGACGCTCCATACGCCGCGCCCAGCAGGCCGCCGGCGATCGCCGCCACCGTGTCGGTGTCATACCCAGCGCGGACCGCGGCGTCCAGCGCCAGCCGTAGATGGTCCGCGCGGAACGATCCGGCTCCGGGCTCGTCCGCGGGCACCGGCGTCGTCGCAATAGCCGACCACGCCGCCTGCATCGCGGCGACCACCCAACCGTTGTTGGGGAACGACGCGGGCGCGGCGGACTCGGCGGCGTCCAGACGTGCGGCCCAGAGATCACGACGGTCGGCGTCGATGTGCTGCGACCCGATTCGCACATCGAGCTCACTGGTGAGCACCGCATGCCGTATCGCGCAGCACCACAGCACGCAGGCGTCGCCGGCGTCGTCGTCGTAATGGGTCAGCTCGCTGACAGCACGCGCAGCCTCCACCATTGCGTCCTCGTCATCGAGATAGGCCAGTGCCATCGGGGCGGTGCGCATCAGCGAGCCGTTGCCCGCCGTGCGGCCGGTCTGCCGGTGCAGCGACTCGGACGCGGCGCGTGCATCGGCGGCAGTGATCTGTCCGCCGCGCGATGCAGACTGCAAGACGGAACGCGTCTGTAAGCCAACATCTTTGGCTGTGTGCGACCAGTCGAGCCACCGGCTGACGATCGCGTCCTGCGCCGTTTCGTGCCGTAGGTCCGCGCCGGTCGCCGCGACCTCGGCGATTGCGATTGCCATCGATGTGTCATCGGTCCACTCACCCCGCTGCCATGGACCACCACCGACCATCGCCACCTCGAGCTCCGGTCCGCGTGGCGGCTGAAACTCGTACGGCGCACCCAGTGCATCCCCCGCAGCGGTGCCCAGCAGCACACCTTCTACACGATCGTTGTACGACGTCATATGCTCCGCCTCCTCCCGCAAACCATATTGAGCAGATCTGCGCTAATTGTCAAACACTGTACGCTGAGGCTCCGACATGACCGAGAACGTCTACCGAGACACCAGCGGGCGGAAGCTGACCGACTACCCGCGACCCTCGGTTGCCGTCGACACCGCCGTTCTCACGCTCGACCCGGATCGCGGACTGGTCGTGCTCGAAGTACGCCGTCCGAAAGGGACCGGCTGGGCGCTGCCGGGCACCTTCGTCCACGAAGGGGAGACACTCGCCAAAGCCGTCGACCGGTCACTGCGGGCCAAGGCCAATGTGCGCGGTCTGCACCCGCGCCAACTCCATGTCTTCGACGACCCCGCGCGCGACGACCGCGGGTGGGTCCTGTCGGTCGCCCACGTGCAGGTGGTCCGGCGGGACCAACTGGCGGACCGGTTCGCCGAGACCACCAGGCTCATGCCGGTCGACGGACCCGGGCGGCTCCCGTATGACCACGCCGACATCATCGAACTGGCCGTCGGCGATGTTCGTGCGCACTATCTCGAGAAGCCGGATCCGGACGGACTCCTCGGCGACGCGTTCACCCTCCGGGACCTACGTATGGCCCACGAGGCGATCGCGGGACAGCCGCTGCAACGCGACACCTTCCGGCGCGCGATGGAGCCGCACCTCGTCGCCACTGGCATGAGTGCCGCCCGCGGCAGGGGTCGTCCCGCGGAGCTGTTCCGACGACGACGCGCGTAATCTCCGCGATTTGCTGTCGAGTGCGGGAAGCCGAGCATCGGCGAGGGCCGGTGAGCGCTACAAGTGGAGCTTTCGCTGTCAGCAATTGTCGGTCTGCACAGGTAAAATGGCCGTACGTGCGATGAGACCGCGATACAAGGGGGTGCTTCCACTGCTCGATGCCATGACCCGGTGGCCGGTTTGCGGGAGGTGTTGCGAGGTCGCCTACTTCTCATGGATGGGTGGTTCGCACGACTGCGAACAGAGGTCGGCGGACACGGAGCGGCTGGAGGTCGTCCTGCCCGAGCCGCCGATGTACTGGGAGTGTGGGACCGCTCGCCGTGGCCGGTTCAATCAGCAGATCATGATCGATGACAACCAGCTGACACATCTCGTGAGGTTCTTCGAGCGGGTGCACGACGACGGAGAGGTGTCGCGCCTGCGCGTGTCCGTTCGTGCCGGCACCCTTCAGTTCTTCGCAGCACCTTGGATGTACAGCGCAGAGGTGGGCTACTCCGAGTCGGAATGCTAGAGATGGTGGTCGTTCAGGCTTCGCGGACGTGAGTCTATGAATCAGCCGAGAACCGGCCGTCGGCGAGACGTCTGAGCGCTCTGCCATCGGTGAGTTCGTCACGGCGATCGGCGTGCATCCAGTAGAAGCGCACCAACTTGCGAAGATCGCGCCCCTCTGGAGTGAAAGAGGCTCCCGGTAGCGTCGGGGCACTCCCGTCCGACATCACCAAGACAACCGCACTAGGCGTCTGGGCAGACTGGCCCGGAGCCATATCGGTGACGTTTGCCACCTGCGCCCAGTCGCCGCTCCGCGGTCGCCAGCCCTGAACGATCACGAATCCGTCAGGCGTCAGGCGCAGGTACTGCAAGCTACCGCGGCGAAGGGTTCGCCACAGGATCGGCGCACCCATCATCGCGATCGCCGCGCTGACGAACGGTATGGCATAGCGCATCTGCACGGGCACCGGAATGTCCACCATTCCAAGGGGACCGAATATCGCGAACAAAGCGCCCGCCACTGTCAGTCCAAGCACGGAGATCTGGATCGGTAGGTCGATGCCGCGATCTGGCCGAATCGTTGTTCCCTCACCGTCGAACTCCCCGACAGGGGATATTTTCTTGCGAACGACCTTGGCAAACGGGACGATGAGTCCTAAGCAGAACATCGCGAAACCAAGCGACACGACGGCTGCCAGAAACTCGCCCCGCCCGACGCTGAGAACTGCCCAGATCGCCGCCAAGATACCCAGAGGGCCGAAGAGTAGCGCGCAAAGGATCGCGATGGGAACGGTCTTCATTCTGGACAAACTATATTGCCGATGATGCCGCCGACATAGCCGAAAGTCCATGTGTCGGCGATGCTTCCACCCGCAGCGACAAATGGTGCGAGCTGCTCGGTTGAGGCTGCATTTTGGTGAATCCGTTGCTTATTCCCTGGAGTGCGAGTCAGTACCGGAAGGCATGATCAAGACCGGCTGCTCGCTGAACGGCTCAATAACGAGCCCCACGTTCCTCATCGCGTCGATGGAGCGATTCGTGTCGAGTACCGACTGCACGTCCCCCTCGAGGATCATGTACGCCGCTCGGTTCATCCGCTCGTAGAAGTCCCTCATCGACTCCACGCTGCGAAAGACCGGCATGTACTGAACACCCTCGCGTTGAAGCAAGAACAGCCGCTGCCCACCGTCTTTCGTGTCACCGAACGGAGTGGAGTAATAGACCTTGTCCTCCACGGCAGGCGCCGGCTCTGGCCGTTGCGTCTTTCGGAACAGACCCATCATCCCTCCACCGCCTCCGCATCGGCGTTAGCCGCACACTAACACCGCTGCGGAGGCAGTCGGAGCGCCAAATTCAGCGCGGGGGGCGGACTACGCGCGACCGCCCTGCGCGGTCGCGCGCAGCTCGCAACGATCGCGACGACCTCAAGCCCTGCGGCGGGCCATGAGCGTCGTCGGAGCGCCGACCGGGACGGCGACGGCCTGGAGCAATTGCTCGTGGTTCTCCCTGATCTCGCGGTACATCGCCTTGGACGAGCCAACCTGTTCGCGCCGTGGGGTTTTCGCTGAATTGCGGGTGGACTGCGCGAGGATCGGTGGGACCATCCGGAATCCGATGGCCGTCGCCGCGAGCAGCAGCACCAAGCCGGCCGCGAACATCCCGGCCACCGCACTTCCCGCCACCAGCGCGTACGCGCCCGTGCCCAGCGCGGCCAAGGCCAACAGCAGACAGATTGACATCGCATACCTCGGCGGAATCCGCCGCAGCACGCTCATCAAAACACTCACCTCACAAGATCCGATTCGCATAAAACGCTACGTGTAGCGTAGCGCTACGCCTAGTGTAGCGTTTTTCCGGCAAGATGCATCCCTGCAGTTCAAAGGAGGTCTGATGCCCTCGCGACCCGACGTCGACGCCGGCATCGCCGACGCCACGCTCGCGCTGCTGCGCCGCCGGGGACCCAAGGCCGTCACTGTCGAAGCGGTGGCCGCGAGCTCGGGCATCGCCAAAACCACCATCTACCGACGCCACCGCGACCGCCGCGACATGCTCGCCGCCGCGCTGACACGCGTCACCACCCCCGACCCGCTCGAGCCGGATGCCGACGCCCCCGACCGACTGCGCTGGATCATCAGCGAAGCCGTCAAGGCCATCGATGTCGGCATCGGTTTCGGCGGTCTTGCCGCGATGCTCACCGACGAGGACCCCGAATTCAACAAGCTCTTTCGCCGCATCCTCGCCGAGCAGCGCGCCGATCTGGAGTCGGTCATCGACGCGGCCGAGGCCGACGGGTCGTTTCGCGCCGACGTCGACAGCACCACCTTCATCGACGCCGTGGTCGGCGCGGTCATCGCCGAGCGCGCCCGCACCGGCCGACTCTCAAGAGGATGGGAAGCGCGACTCTTCGACCTTTTCTGGCCGGTCGTCCGCCCCTGAGCGCTACAGGTGCTGGTGAATGCCCGTCGTCCGAAACCGACTGCGGTACATGCTCGGTGACACCCCAAGCGCCCGTCGGAACGTGCGCCGCATCGTGTCCGCCGATCCGAACCCGGCCCGCCGCGCCACCGCCTCCTGCCCGTGATCACCGGTCGCCAGAAGCACTTTCGCCGCCTCCAGTCGCGCCTGCTCCACGAACCGCGCCGGCGTCATCCCGACCTGCATCCGAAACATCCGCGCCAGATGCCGCTCGCTGACCGCCGCGCGCGCCGCCATCGCCGCCAGTGAATGGTCCGCTCCGGGGTCGGCCACCACCGCGTCCAGGATCTCCCGCAGCCCCCGCGACACCGGCGCCGCCGACTCCGTCCACACACTGAACTGCGCCTGGCCGCCAGGACGCTGCAGGAACACCACCATCCACCGCGCCACTCGCCGCGCCACGTCGGGACCGTAGTCGCTCTCCACCATCGCCAGCCCGAGATCGATCCCGGCGCTGATCCCGGCCCCGGTGATGAACGGGCCGTCCTGCACGAACAGCGAGTCCGGGTCGACCTCGATCTCCGGATACGCCCGCGCCAACTCCGCACAGTGCGCCCAGTGCGTCGTCGCGCGCCGGCCGTCCAAGAGGCCCAACGCGGCGAGCACGAACGCCCCCGTGCACACCGACGCCACCCGCCGCGCCCGCGGCGCCAGCTCACCCACGATCTTCAACGCGGCCGCGACGACGTCGGGGGTCTGTTCCTCGGGGATGTCGTGCTCGCCGGGGGTGAAGTCGAAGTCCGGCGGCACGCCGCCCGGCACGATCAACGTGTCGATGCGCTCGGGCACCTCGTCGAGCGCCATGTCCACCTTCAGCGACACGAACGACGTCGTGTTCACCGCCTCACCCGTCAACGACGCCAGGATCACCCGGTAGTGCGCCCCGAAGTCGTTGGCGCGCGCGAAGATCTCCAACGGCGCCGCCACGTCCTGCAACGTCACCTTGTTGTACAGCGCGAAGACGACCGTTCGGTGGTGCCGCCGTGCTCGATCCTCGGACATATCGCTGCCCTCCCGTGATCCCAGCAAATTAGCGCGCACGTGTTACATCCGCGTTGCGCGCGTGCCGTGGTCCGGATCTGCGCGATTCGTGTCCGGTCGCGACGGCCCCAGACATTCAGCCGTTACGCCGGCGAAACCTGCTGCCGCGAACCTGAATCCACTGAATATCAGCCGTTTCCTTCAAGAAGGTGAGCCCATGGATTCTCGGACAGCCTTGACGCTGAGCATCGGCGTCCTCGGCGGGATCGCGGTCGCGTTCACCGCCGAAGTCATCACCGTACCCATCTGGGTGGTGTTCCTGGCGTGGGCGTCGTTCTTCTTCGTCGGCGGCGGCCCCGCCGGCTGGGTGCGCTCGGTGTCGTCGAACCTCGCCGGCGTCGTCATCGCCTCGGCCAGCCTGTACGCCGCGCACCTGATGGGCGGCAGCCTGCTGGTCACCGCGATCGCCGTCGGCGTCGGCAGCGCGGTCATGGTGCAGGCGTCCTGGGTGCCGCTGCTGTCGACCACGCCGGCCGTCGTCGTCGGCTTCGCCTCCACCGTCTCCACGGTCGCGGGCACCGGCAACACCATCACCGTCACCACCATCTCGCACCCCGGCCTGGTCGCCGCGGTCGCCTGCATCCTCGGTGCCTCGTTCGGGATCCTCTCCGAATACGCGGCCACCGCGATGACCAAGAAACCCGTCACCACCGAAGCCCCGGAAGGAAGCCCTGCCTGATGAAACTGCAGCACTATCTCGGCGGCCTCGAAGGCCTGCCCGAACCGCTGACGCTGGAAAAGCGTGTCTTCGTGCAGGATTGGGAGAAGCGCATCTTCGGCATCCACGTCGCGATGATGGGCCTGTCCAACCATCTCGGCTACGCGTTGCCGGCTTATCCGATCGACGAGGTGCCGACGGCGTTCAAGGACGAGTGGACGTGGGCCGATCTGCGCACCGGCGCCGAGGCGATGAACCCGTTCGACTACTTCAAGTTCCGCTATTACGAGAAGTGGCTCGGCGGCATCACCCAGTTCTTCCTCGACAAGGGCTACGTCACCGAGGAGGAGCTCGCCGAGCGGATGGCCGAGCAGGCCTCCGCGGACACCGACGGCGCCCCCGAGATCGACGACCAGGTCATCGCCTACCTGCGCCACGGCGACAGCCCCCGCCGCGACGTCGCGCACCCGAAGTTCGCCGTCGGCTCCACGGTGCGCATCACCAACGTGCCCGCCGACGCCCACAGTCGCCTGCCCGGTTATCTGCGCGGGCGCACCGGCACCGTGGAACGCGTCTTCGAGGGCGACTACGCCTACTTCGTCCACACCGGCGACGGCATCGGCGATCCCATGCCGATCTACATCGTCGCGTTCGACCCGGCGGAGATCTGGGGCCCGCGCGCCGAGGACGGCCCGCTGAGCCTGTACGCCGAGCTGTTCGAGGCCTATCTGGAACCGATCGAGGAGGAAGCATGACCGCCCAGTTCGCCTACCCGCCCGACCGCGAGGAGGCCAGCGCGAAAAAGGTTGCCGCACTGGAGTCTCTGCTGATCGAGAAGGGCGTCATCACCCCGCAGACCGTCGACAAGGTGCTCGCCTACTTCGAGACCGAGATGACCCCCCTCAACGGCAAGAAGATCGTCGTCAAGGCGTGGACCGACCCGGAGTTCGCCGAGAAGGTCGTCACCGACACCCCCGCGGCCATCGCCGAACTCGACTTCCCCGACGGGATGGCCGGCGCCGAGGGGGAGCACCTGCAGGCCGTCGCCAACACCCCGGGCGTGCACAACCTGGTGATCTGCACGCTGTGCTCATGCTTCCCCTGGCCGGTGCTCGGGCTGCCGCCCTACTGGTACAAGGATCCGACGTTCCGGTCGCGCGCCGCCCGCGAACCGCGCAAGGTGCTCGCCGAGGTCGGCCTCGACCTGCCCGCCGACACCGAGATCAAGGTGTGGGACTCCAGCGGACACTCCCGCTGGTTCGTCATCCCCGAACGGCCCGCCGGCACCGAGGATTTCACCGACGAGATGCTGATGGACCTGGTGACCACCGAGTCGATGATCGGCGTCGCGGCGGCGGGACCCACGTCATGAAGCTGCACGAGACCTGCACCACCGACCAGGCCGCGCCGCAGTTCGACCACGAGTGGCAGCGCCGGGCGTTCGGCCTGGCGCTCGCGCTTTCGGAGTTCCGCCACTACGACTGGAGCGAGTTCCAGCAGGAGCTGATCGCCACGATCGGGGACTGGGAGAGCAAGCCGGAAAGCCAACGGGGACAGTGGGAGTACTACGACCACTGGGTCGCCGCGCTCGAACAGCTCGTCGACCGCCACGAGCTGCTGACCGCCCCGGTGCTCACCGACGCCAACGACCACGCCCTCGCGCACGACCACGACCACTAGGGAGACCCCACGATGACCAGCCTCAATCCCGCCGTCGCCGCTCCGCGGGTCAACCCGGCCGCCTTGGCCACCCCCGCCCGGTTGGCGGCGCTCACGATGCTCGCGCTGATCGCCTACTACTTCGTCGGCTACGACCAGGGCGCGGTGTCGGTGTTCGGCTCCGACACCCACATCCACGAGTTCCTGCACGACGCCCGCCACCTGCTGGGATTCCCATGCCACTGAACGCCGTTCGCTACCTGGTGCCCGGCCTGGTGGCCGGTCTCGTGGCATTCGTCTTCAGTCGGCTGATGATCGCGCCGCTGATCGCCGCCGCGATCGAGTACGAAGGCGCGCGCGAGCACGCCGAGGAACACCTCGGCGGCGGCCATTCGCACGGCCATGAGCTGTTCACCCGCGCGGTGCAGGAGAACCTCGGCGCCGCAACAGGAATCGTGATGTTCGGGGTGATCATGGGGGTGCTGTTCGCCGTCGCGTACGGCGTGCTGCGCACGGTGTTGGAGCGCCGCGGATTTCAGCCGGATCAGACCGCGCTGGCGCTGCTGCTCGCGGCGGGGATGTTCGTCGCCGTCGCGCTGTTCCCGGGACTCAAGTACCCGGCCAACCCGCCCAGCGTCGGCCTGGACGACACCGTGGCGGCGCGCAGCTCGGCGTTCCTGACCATCACGGCGGTGTCCGTCGTGGCCGCGGCCGTCGCGGTCGCGGTCGGCGTGGCTTGGGCACGGCGGTGGGGCGCGTGGCGCTCGGGTGCGGCCGCGGTCGGCGGGTACCTCGCGGTGATGCTGTGCGCGATGGTCCTGCTGCCGAGCTTCCACGAGGTGCCCGGACCGCTCAGCGGGCCGGACGGCTTGCTGCTCGACGGCTTCCCGGCGCAGGTGCTGGCCGACTTCCGGGTCTACTCGCTGCTCAACCAGGCGCTGATGTGGCTGGTGATCGGTGCGGCGTTCGCGGCCCTGCACCGTCGGGCCCCGAAACGAGCGGGTCTTGCGTTGACGGGTTGAGCGCACCGGCGCGGTGGCACACTGACACCGGTGAACAACCGTCTCGCCGCCGCCGTCGACTTCCACTTCGACGTCATGTGCCCGTACGCGTACCAGACGTCGCGCTGGATCCGCGAGGTGCGCGACCTGCGCGGTGTCGAGGTGAACTGGCGCTTCTTCAGCCTCGAGGAGATCAACCGTCAGGACGGCAAGAAGCACCCCTGGGAACGGGAGTGGTCCTACGGCTGGTCGATGATGCGCATCGGCGCGCTGCTGCGCCGGCACTCGATGGCCGACCTCGACAGGTGGTACGAGCGGGCCGCGCGTGCGCTGCACGTCGAGGGGCGTAAACCGCACGAAAAGTCCGTCGCCCGCGCACTTTTGGAGGAACTCGGCCTCGACCCCGGCCTGGTCGACCAGGCCATCGCGGACCCGACGACCAACGACGAGGTGATGGCCGACCACCAGCGCGTCGTCGATGCCGACGGCTACGGGGTGCCGACCCTGTTCTTCCCCGACGGGCAGTGCCTGTTCGGGCCGGTGCTCATAGATCCGCCGACCGGTGCGGCGGCGTTGCGGCTGTGGGACGCCGTCGTCGCGTGGACCGAGTTCCCCCATCTCTACGAGCTGCAGCGGCCCAAGACGCCCGCCGATCAGCAGGCGATCGCCGAGACCTTCCGCCCGTACCTGGAGGCCAGGGACTGGGTGTCGATCAACCGTGGCAAGGTCGTCACATTCGAAAGCAAAGGAGCTTCAGATGGGGTTTGAGCGGATCGACGACCTGCTGAAGGGGGTGACCGCTGACGGTTCGCTGCACGGCATCGCCGCCACGGTCGTCGGCCGCGACGGCGTGCTGTACGAGGGCGCGGCCGGCGACGCAGGACCCGACTCGATGTTCCGCAACGCGTCGATGACCAAGGCCGTCGCGACCACCGGGGCGCTGCAGCTCGTCGAGCAGGGCCGCGTCGACCTCGATGCGCCGGTCGCGTCGATCGTGCCCGAGTTCGGCGACCTCCAGGTGCTCGACGGCTTCGACGGCGATGAGCCGATTCTGCGTGCCCCCAAGACGCAGGCCACGGTCCGCCAGCTGATGACCCACACGGCCGGCTGCGGCTACCACTTCCTCAATGACAAGCTCTACCGGTACTGCACCGAATTCGGGTTCCCGCATCCGTTTACGGGCCTCAAGCAGAGCATCAGCGCTCCGTTGGTCCACGACCCCGGCACGGTCTGGGAGTACGGCGTGAACACCGACTGGATCGGCGTCGTCGTCGAGGCGGTGAGCGGCCAGCCGCTGAGCGACTACCTCGCCGAACACGTGTACGGACCGCTCGGCATGACGGATTCGACGTTCGCCCCGACCGCCGAGCAACGCGCGCGGCTGCTGCCGGTCTACTCGAGGGCGGCCGACGGCAGCCTGGTGCCGAGCGAGATCGATTTGCCGCGCGACGCGGAATGGGACGCGGGCGGGCACGGGTCGTACGGGACGCTCACCGACTACGGGCGGTTCGTGCGCGCCTGGCTCAACGGCGGCGAACTCGACGGCACCCGCATCCTCAAGCAGGAGACCGTCGAGCTGGCGCTGCAGGACCACCTCAACGGCGCGCCGCTGCCGGAAAAGATGGAGCCGACGATGCCCGAGCTGGCCAAAGCCGTCGAGCCGCTGCCGGTTCCGCAGGGCTGGGGCCTCGGGTTTCACCTCTATCACGTCGACCTGCCCGGCATGCGCAGCGCCGGCTCGGGCGACTGGTCGGGACTGTTCAACAGCTTCTTCTGGATCGACCGCGCGGCGGGGATCAGCGGGATCATCGCGACGCAGCTGCTGCCGTTCTTCGACGACAAGATGGTCGAGACGATCCTCGGCTTCGAAGCCGCGGTCTACGCCGGGCTCTAGTTCGTTCGCCGAGTTCTACGTGAGGGTCGCGATCTTGGGGCAATCACGACCCTGGCGTAGAACTCGCGGCGCGGCGCTCTCGGGCTAAGCGGCGACCAGTGAGCCGAGCTCGATGTCGGGGTTGTCGCGCTGGAAGCCCTCGAGCCGCCACGGCGTGGAGAACAGCACCAGCATGACGCCGTCGCTGCGGGTGAGCACCTCCGCGGAGACCTGCTTGTTCATGAACTCGGCGTCGGCGGGGTCGACGGTCCGCGCGACCTGATACGGCAGCGACTCCAACGCGATCGGCGTGTTGAACTCGGCGGCCATCCGGTGCACGGCCACCTCGAACTGCATCGGGCCGACGGCGGCGAACACCGGCGCCTGCTCGCCGCGCTTGTCGCTGCGCAGCACCTGCACAACGCCCTCCTGCTCGAGTTGCTCGATGCCGCGGCGGAACTGCTTGTGCTTGCTCGGATCGGTGCCGCGGGCGACCGCGAAGTGTTCGGGGGAGAAGCTCGGGATCGGCGGAAACTGCACGGGCACATCGCGATACAGCGTGTCGCCGGGGCGCAGCGCCTGGGCGTTGGCCAGGCCGATCACGTCGCCGGGCCACGCGTCGTCGAGCGTGGAACGCTGCTGGCCGAACACCGACTGGGCGTACTTGGTGACGAAGGGCTTGCCGGTGGCGGCGTGGGTGAGCACGTCGCCGCGCTCGAATGTCCCGGAGACGACGCGCGCGTAGGCGATGCGGTCGCGGTGCGCGGTGTCCATGCCGGCCTGCACCTTGAAGACGAACGCGCTGAACGGTGCATCGGGGGCGCGCCGCTCGCCGTCGACGTCCTGGGCCCCACTCGGGGACGGCGCCAGCTCGACGAGCACGTCGAGCAGCTGGTTCACGCCGAAGTTCAGTGCGGCCGACGTGAACAGCGTCGGCGACGCGGTTCCGGCGAGGAACGCGTCGCGGTCGTAGTCGCCGTCGTCGGCGCTCAGCAGTTCGGACTCCTCGACTGCGGTGTCCCAGTCGTCGCCGGCGGCCGCGTGGGCGGCGTCGGCGGGAATGTGTTCTTCGGGGGCGGCGGTCGCACCGCCGGCGGTGCGGGTGAACCGGATGAACTGTCCGCCGCGACGGTCCAGCACGCCCTTGAAGTCGCCGGCGATGCCGACCGGCCAGGTCAGCGGAGTGGGCTTGAGGCCGATGCGGGTCTGGATCTCATCGATCAGCTCCAGGGCGTGGCGGCCCGGACGGTCCCACTTGTTGATGACCGTGATGATCGGGATGCCGCGGTGCTTACACACCTGGAACAGCTTGAGCGTTTGCGGCTCAAGACCTTTCGCCGCATCGATGAGCATCACCGCGCAGTCGACCGCCGTCAGCACCCGGTAGGTGTCTTCGGAGAAGTCGGCGTGGCCGGGCGTGTCGAGCAGGTTGATGACGCAGTCGCGGTACGGGAACTGCAGCACCGTCGAGGTGATCGAGATGCCGCGGGCCTTCTCCATCTCCATCCAGTCCGACACCGTCGAGCGGCGGCCCGCCTTGCCGTGGACCGCGCCGGCCTCGGTGATGACGCGGGCATGCAGGGCCAGCGCCTCGGTCAGCGTGGACTTGCCGGCGTCGGGGTGGCTGATGACGGCGAAGGTGCGGCGGCGACCCGCCTCGGTGGAGATACGGGCAGGTGGGGCGCTCGGCGGAGCGGGGGCGATGTCGGTCATGCTTCCTGCGATGGTATTGGCCGCGGTGCGCAAACCAGTAATCGAAGCCTGACTGACCAGTGAGCGATGTCACACCCCTTCCGTAGCGTCCGCTGCATGGGGGACAAACGACGAGCACGCAAAGCCAAGCAAGCCCGGCGCGATCTTCGGCGGAAGCGTTACCGGGGAGATCCCGTCGAACGTTCAGTGAGGCGCTTGACCCGAGACGCGATGAAGGGCGGGCACCCACTCGGCCTGCTCACGGTGGCGAGCGTCCTGATCAACGTTGTGAAGTCCCGCTCCGGAGACTTCGTCAGCCGGCTGATCTGTATACGAACGCACGAGACGACGGCTCTCCTCGCGGTCCTCGCTGAGCTTCTCGTCGACGAGCCGTCGCTTCAGCAGCGATGCCGACGCGAACTGGCCGAGCGTGACCAGCACCTGCCCCGCTGGGTCAGCGCTCTTCCGCAAGTCGACGTGTACCGCGCGGTGCACAGAACCGATGCCCTCGGCGACTTCGACGAGGTGTGGATGGGCGCGCGTATCGGCGACAAGCACGAGATCACTCTCGGCGTTCGCATCGAGAGAATCGGGCTGCCGGGCGTCACGGACGCGAGTGCGTTGCCCGCGCCGATCGACCAGATCGCCGCGTGGGGAGCCGCAAACTGGCCCGATGACGTCTTTGTGGACATGTCTCTGGCTGATGCGCGGGCGTGGATCGAGAGTGCGCTCGCGAGGCATACATTCGGGTGCGAGTCAGACGATGTGCCGCACAACCGCGCGCTCGTCAAGTGGTGGGCCAGTGCGATGCCCGAGGGTGGCCGAGAGCGGTCGTTGACCATGTACAGCAAGGACGCGGATCGCGTCTGCGACGAGTTCTTCGAAACCGAGCTCGCCGCCCCGTTCACGCACGAACGCCACCCAGAGTTGCTGCGGGATCTCGTCATGGACTTCCAGGATCCGTTGCGGTGGAGCGAGAATCGTGTCAAATTTGCGCTGCGGTGCCCGGATCTCGACGAGGGCTTCTACGACTATCCGCTGGAGGTCGCGCTCGACGCGCCGGATCTGTTGCGCGCATTCATCCCGTACGCGCATGCGCGAGCGGGGATTCGCGAAGAACTGACTGCGCGCACGGTCGCGAAGGTTGATTCGATGCGGTCGCACTACAAGCGAGAACTCCTGCGGCGAGCCGGAGATTGGGATCTCGACGACGCCGTCTAAGGGTCTCACTATGCGCGAACTGGTGCGCGCTGATCAGTAGTGGTACCGGGCCTTCAGTATCTTGATTTCGTTGTCGTCGGCGCGGTACACGAGTCGATGTTCGTGATCGATTCGCCGAGACCAGTAGCCGGAAAGTTCGCCCTTGAGCGGTTCTGGCTTGCCGATCCCGCCAGACGGATCTCGTTGGATCTCTCCGATAAGTCTTACGACCCGTCGAGCGGTCTTGCGGTCGGAGGCTAACCAGAACAGGAAGTCTTCCCAAGCATCCGGGTCGAACCTGATGCTTCTCACTCCTCCCCGCCGGCCATCTCCTGAAGTTCGTCGATCGACTTGGTGACTTGTGTGGCTGCCTCCCGGCCGGCCTTGTCGCGGGCGACGGCCTCCATGAGTCGTCGGGCGTTCTCGGGCGAGCGCAGGAGATAGACCGTTTCTTGCCACGAGTCGTAGTCATCGGCAGACATGAGCACCGCATCACCCGCTTTCGATGTGATGCGTACTGGCTCGTGGTCGGTGTTGACCTGTTCGAGGAGCGGGAACAGGCGCTGCCGAGCCTCACTGGCGCTGATGCTCATGCAATGTCCTTTTGTACGGTATCGCTGTACCAGAACGGTACCGAGACATCGTACGGGTTCAAGAACGAACAGTCGACGGCCAACCTCGCAACGCCAGATCCGCGACGGCGTGCAGATCGGCCCGGCTAGCGCCACTGCGCGCCTGGATCGCGATGCCCTGACACACCGCGGCGATCCAGCGGGCCAGCGTCAGAGTGTCGACCTCGCGCAGGTCCCCGTCGGCCACCGCCGCGTCGAACCGCTCGGCGAGCCGGTGCACCGTCGCATCCCGCCACTCGGCCAGCCCCGGCGCTTCGCCGACCGTCAGGCATCCGTGCACGTCACCGCTGACGGTGTCGGCCGCGCCGTGCACCATGGCCTCGGCGACCTCGCGGGCCGTCGGCCGCGTCAGCGCCTCGACCGTGTAACTGCTCGGGCCGGCCAGATACCGGTTCAGCGCCCGCTCGAAAAGCTTCTCCTTGGAACCGAACTCGGCGTAGATGCTGCGTCGGTTCACGCCGGTCGCCTCGGTCACGTCGGAGATCGAGACGCCGTCGAAGCCGCGGTCCCAGAACAGTTTCATCGCGGCGTCCTCGACCTGGTCGGGGTCGAACTCGCGCGGGCGTCCGACGGCCATCGCCCACCACCTCTCCTGTGATGCCGGTCACACCGGGAATGGTTCCCGCCTAAACTAGCTTGACCTCAGCGTACTAAGTAACACAACGGTTCGTAATTAGGGAGAGGACATCGTCGACATGAGTACTGCAACCTTGGCCGGACGTCGAGCACTGGTCACCGGAGGTTCGCGCGGCATCGGCGCCGAGATCGTGCGGCGACTGACCGCCGACGGCGCGGCCGTGGCCTTCACCTACTCGGCGTCGAGCGCGCACGCCGACAAGCTCGTCGCCGAACTGACCGCCGACGGCGCCACGGTGCTGGCGATCCAGGCCGACGCCGCCAACGCCGAGCAGAGCGCCGCGGCAGTCGAGCGCGCGGCCGACGAGCTCGGCGGCCTCGACATCGTGGTGAACAACGCCGGCGTCGCGCACATCGCGCCGATCGACGACTTCCCCGCCGAACAGTTCGAGCGCCTGGTCGCCATCAACATCGGCAGCATGTACTACACGACGCGCACCGCCATGAAATATCTCGGCGACGGCGCGCGCATCATCAACATCGGCAGCATCAACGCCGATCGCATCCCCGGCCCCGGATTGTCGGTCTACGGCATGACCAAGGGTGCAGTGGCCTCGTTCACCCGCGGTCTGGCCCGCGATCTCGGCGACCGCGGCATCACGGTCAACAACGTGCAGCCCGGGCCGATCAACACCGACGCGAACCCGAACGAGGGCGACTTCGCCGAGAGCCTGAAAGTCGTTACCACACAGGGTCGTTACGGGGTGACCGCCGATGTCGCCTCGTTCGTCAGCTTCCTCGCCGGCCCGGAATCCGGGTACATCACGGGCGCAAACCTCAACGTCGACGGCGGCTTCACCGTCTGACCGACGGGTTATGACGCCGCTCACGCAGCGAATGAAACGTCCGGCTTGAACGTACAGATCACGACATCGATTCGTTATCGCGAAAGGCCTTACAGATGAGTACTGCACCCCTGACGGGGCGTCGCGCGTATGTGACCGGAGGATCGCGCGGCATCGGCGCCGAGATCGTGCGGCGACTGACCACGGACGGCGCGGCCGTCGCCTTCACCTACTCGGCGTCGAGCGCGCACGCCGACAAACTCGTCGCTGAACTGACCGCCGACGGCGCCAAGGTGCTGGCGATCCAGGCCGATGCGGCCGACCGTGAGCAGAGCGTCGCCGCTGTCGACCGGGCCGCCGCCGAACTCGGCGGCCTCGACATCGTGGTGAACAACGCGGGCGCCGTGTACTGGGCCGCGGTCGAGGACTTCCCGGCCGAGGAGTTCGAGCGCCTGATGGCCATCAACATCGGCGGTGTGTTCTGGACGACGCGCACCGCCATGAAGCACCTCGGGGATGGCGCGCGCATCGTCAACATCGGCAGCGTCAACGCTGACCGCATCCCCGGCCCCGGGTTGTCGGTCTACGGCATGACCAAGGGGGCGGTCGCCTCCTTCACGCGCGGCCTCGCCCGCGACCTCGGTGACCGCGGCATCACGATCAACAACGTCCAGCCGGGGCCGATCGACACGGATATGAACCCGGATGAGGGTGACTTCGCCGCGATCATGAAAGCCGTTACCACACAGGGCCGTTACGGTAGCGCCGCTGATATCGCGGCGTTGGTCGGTTTTCTCGCCGGCCCGGAATCCGGCTACATCACGGGCGCTACGCTCAACGTCGACGGCGGCTTCACTGTTTGACCGTGGGGTGCACCTCGACGGCATAGCCATGGCGTAACGCGTCGACCGACAATGCCGGCGTCAACACCATCGCGGTGTTGGCGCCGGCATCCGCGACGGGAACGGGATCGACGTATCCGCCGGGAGTCCAACGGTGTAGGGCGCCTTGCCACTTGAGGCGGTCGCCGTCGATGCGGAGAAAGACGCCGTCGGGAAGGTCGGCGATACGCGCCACCTCGTTCGGGGCCCGTCGCGACGTGTTGAGCCGGCGATCGAGCTCGACTGCACCGCTGGCGTTGACGGCGTCGAGGAACGCGCGGTAGGCGGAGCGTCGGCACTCACCGCACGGCCGGTGACCCGCGGCCAGGGCGACGGTCTCGTCGAGGAAGAACAGCTCGGTGTACGAGCCGGGGCTCATCACGGCGCGCCTGCGGCCCTGGAACTCGAGTCGGCAGATCAGCCATGCCCTGTTGCGCGTAGACCGCACGATGCGCCGGCGGTCGTCGTGCAGGATCCCGCGGTTGCCCATGACGGTCCCGCGCGCACGGGTCGCGATGAGCTCTCCGCTCGGCGTCACGCGGTTCTGCAGCGGCACGAGGTGACGGTAATCCTCGAATCCGACATTTGACGCTAAGCTCAGCCCATGGAGCTACTACGCAACGTAGTTGTACTGCTGCACATCGTCGGCTTTGCGATCACGTTCGGTGGCTGGGCCGCCGAAGCCCTGGCCCAGCGCTTCCGCACCACCCGCGCCATGGACTACGGCCTGCTGCTGTCCCTGCTCACCGGCCTGGCGCTGGCGGCGCCGTGGCCCGCGGGCATCGAGCTCAACTACCCGAAGATCGGCATCAAGCTCGTCATCCTGATCGTGCTCGGCGGGCTCCTCGGGATGGGCAGCGCGCGACAGAAGCGCACCGGTGAGCCGATTCCGCGCGCGATGTTCTGGACGATCGGCGTGCTGTCCTTCGCCGCGGCCGCCATCGCCGTCGTGTGGTGACCTAACGCCGGCCGAGGCCTTCGAAGACGTTCCACGACTGGCTGCCCCGCACCACGTGCAGGTAGTAGGCGTAATTGGCGGTGGTCATTGCGAACACCGGGACGACGATCGACAGCGCGCGGCTGACGATGTCCGGCGCATCGAGCCCGACGATCAACGTCCCGAGGACGATCGCCGCCGCCAGCAGCACGAGTCCCTTGCGCCACATGCCTTTCACGAAGAAGTAGAAGGGGCCGAACAGAAATCCCCAGATGTTGGTGTTGAGCCGCAGCTTCTGCCCGAACGGCAGCCGCCGGTACGCCTCGCGGCTCTGCGGCGAGGTGTTCGGCACTCCGTACTGGTCATAGAACGCGAACCGCTGCTGCCACGACCGGGCCAGGTCGTCGTAAACCCCCTGCGACATGAGCGGAGTCTAGGGGTCGCACGTCGTGTGCCGCGGAATAAACGCGCCAGGAGCCGGCTTGAAGCCGTCATGAGCAACGGACTTTCTGGCAGGACCGCCCTCGTCACCGGCGCGACCGCGGGCATCGGGTATGCCGTCGCCCTGCAGCTGGCCGCCCAGGGCGCCGAGGTCGTCGTCCACGGCCGCGACGCCGAGCGCGGCGCCAAGACCGTGCAGGACATCGAGAATGCTGGGGGCAGAGCACGTTTCGTCGCCGCCGATCTGAGCGACGCCGACGACGTCCGCCGGCTCGCTGACGAGGCGGGTGAGGTCGACATCCTGATCAACAACGCCGGGATCTACCCCGTGGCACCCACATTCGACACCACCGACGCCGATTTCGACGCCCAGATCAACGTCAACCTGCGGGCACCTTATGTGCTGGTGCAGAAGCTGGTGCCGGGCATGCTCGCCCGCGGTGAAGGCGCCGTCGTGAATCTGTCCACCGTGGCGGCCAGCACCCCTGCGGACGGTGCCGGTATCTACGGCGCGAGCAAGGCGGGGCTTGACCTGCTGACGAAGTCGTGGGCCGACGAGTTCGGGGCCCGCGGCGTGCGGTTCAACGCGGTCTCGCCCGGCCCGACTAAGACCGCGGGCACGGCGGATTTCGGGCCCGATGGTATCGAGGCGATGGGCCGCACGACGGCGCTGGGACGAGCGGCGGATCCCGACGAGATCGCCAGCGCCATTACGTTTCTCGCTTCGCCGGCGGCCAGCTACATCAACGGCGCGATCCTCGATGTGGACGGCGGTCGGCCGGCCATCCGGCCCGTTGCCTGACTAACGGGCTCGGATGCGCTGCGCCACTTCGCCGTAGCGCTCGAACCGCTCCATGTCGGCCAGCGCGTTGTAAAGCACGAGGCGCGTCGCCGTGTCGCCGTACTTGTCGACCAGCGCGTCGGCCAGCCCGTCCCACGTCGACTCGGTCGCGAACGTCGCGATGTGCTCGTCGGTGATCTGGGCGGCCATGCCCTTGTAGTCGCCGGCCTTCTGCTTCTCGCGGATCCGCGCTGTGGTGCCCTCGAAACCGGCCTCGTCCCAGATGAATGCGTAGTTCGGGGTGCTGCCGTAGAAGCTCATGCTGGCGCGAACCATCTCGCGCTCGTGGTGGCGTTCCTCGTCGGTGTCGCCGACGATCGTCATCACCGGCACGATGACGGCGATGTCGTCGGCGGTGCGGCCCGACTTCGCCGCGCCCTCAGCGAGATTCGGCATGACATGCCGTGCGATGTAGCCGGGCTCGCCGAGCGGATGCACGTGAACGCCGTCGGCGACCTCGCCGGCCATCCGCAGCATCCACGGATTGACCGCGGCCACATCGACTTTGGGGTCCGGTGCGTCGATCGGGCCCGCGCTCCACTGCGGGGTGATGAAGTCGAGGCTGTAGAAGTCGCCGCGATGGTCGAGCTTGCCGGTCCGGAACGCCGTGAAACAGGCCTTGACCGCCAGCACGTAATCGCGGAGCCGTGGGCCGGGGCGTTCGAACTCGACGCCGTAGCGGCGCACCACATGCGTGCGGACCTGGGTGCCGAGGCCGAGCCGGAAGTTGCCGCCCGTCGCTTCCTGCAGCTCCCACGCCGTCGCGGCCGTGACGAATGGGCTGCGCGGGAACGCGACCGCCACGCCTGTCGACAACTCGAGGCCCGGCGCGGCCTGTGCAGCAAGCGCCGCGTTCATGTACGGGGTGCGGCCGGTCTCGGTGAACAACATTCCGTCGAAGCCGGCATCGTGAGTTTGGCGGGCCAGGTCGCCGATCGCTTGCAGTGGCTGGGGCGTGGTCATCACGTCGACGTGCACGCGTCGCACCCTACGCCGAGGCGTCATCGCCGCCGCGAGTGTGCGGATTGGTACGGCCGCGCGGCGTGTTGCGAACGAAACGGCACGCTCGGCGCCACGAGTCAGCTGATGTTGAGGAACGGGCTCATCGCATCGCGCGCGAACTGCACGACATTCACCGTCGGGTTGCCGTCCGGGTAGCTCACCGTCGCCAGCACGTTGCCGCCCGCGTCGGCGAAGTTGCCGTCGGCCCGGTCCTGATGCGTCGACGACGTCACCAGAATGATCCCCGACGTCCCCGCCTCCTTCGCCAGCGGGACCGAGAACCGCGCGTTCTGCACCGTGCTGTTCGCCTTGTCCTCCACGATGATTCGATTGCCCGGAAAGCCCAGCATCGTCAGCATCTTCCGCATCTGGCCGGCCTCGGTGTTGCCGCTGCGGGGGTTGCCGCCGGTGACGATGATCGGCGACTGCGGGAAGAACTGCGCCACCGTCAACCCCGTCAGCACCCGCCGCCGCAGGATCGGGCGCATCGTCCCGTTGTCGTTCAGCCCGTAGCCCAGGATGACGATTGCCGGCTTCGAGAAGTCCTTCGCCGCGACGAGCGCGGGCTGCGCCTGCGCCGTGCCCACGTCTCCAAGTGCTGCGGCGGCCGCCAGGACCACCGCTCCGATGACCGTCTTCCACCGACGCATGCGACCTCCCCGACTGAGGTTCATGAGGTTGATGTTGCTGCCGGTGTTATCGAGGCCACTGCGCCGATCGTTACGCGACCGTCGATTCCCAGGCGCACCCCGACGACCGCGTCGCGCCGGAGTCGTTAAGTTGGCAAGGGTGGCTGACCTGACCGGAACCGAACGAGCCGTCCTTCTCGTGCTCATGGCCCAGTCCCGACCCGTGCCCAACCCCGACCTGGTCGCGCTCGGGCCCAAGCTCGACAAGCCCGGCCGCGACAAGCTCAACAACCTCGGCCTCATCGAGTCGACCCGCGAGGGCAACCGCCTCGTCCACGAACTCACCGACAAGGGCTGGCGCACCTGCCGCGACCTGGTCTCCGCCGGCCCGCCACCCCGCGCCGCCGGCCCCGGCAAGGCGCTGTACACCGTGCTCGGCGCGCTGGGCCGCTACCTCGATGCCGCCGACCTGAGCCTGGCTGACGTGTTCGGATCGCCACCACCGCCCTCGCTCGAGGACCGCATCCGCGCTGCATACGCCGACCTCGCACCGCGCCCCGGCGGCTGGGTCGGCCTGACGAAGCTGCGCGCCGCGCTCAACGGCGCCGGCCGCGACGATGTCGACGCCGCCCTGCGCACGCTGTACCGCCAACCCGGCATCAGCCTGATCCCCGAAGAGAACCAGAAAGTGCTGACCGACGCCGACCGCTCCGCCGCCGTCGTCATCGGCGGTCAGCCCAAACACCTCATCGCGATCGAGCACTGATGCGCGACGCGGAACGGGAAGCGCTCGCGTCGCTTCGGCTCACCTGGGCCCCGACCACCGACGACCTGTGGCGCCCGCAGGCCAGGACCCACGTCCCCGGGCTCAACGAGTACGCCGTCGACGATGTGATGGACGCCTTCGGCGACGCCGCCAGGGACCCGGTCTCCGCGCCGCTGGGCGTCGTCGTGCGCGGCTCGGCCGGCTCCGGCAAGACCCACCTGCTCGGCCAGGTCCGGGAACGCGTGCAGGCCGACGGCGGCTTCTTCTTCGTCGTCGAACTGCTCGACGCGGCCAGCTTCTGGGAGTCGGTGCGCAGCGGTGTACTGGAAAGCCTCGGCCGCCCCGGCGCCGCCCGCGAGACGCAACTCAAGGACCTGCTGTGGGAGCTGTCGTCGATCGCGCACGTCAGCCGCGCCGAGCGGCGCGCGATCATCGGCGACGACGACCTCGAACCCGAGACACTCACCAAGTTCGTCAACGCGCTCGCCAAGAGCCACCGCGACCCGGTCCGCGACTGTCACCAGACCCTGCGCGCGCTGGTGTTGCTCGCCGCCTCCGACCTGACCGCCCACGACGTCGGCGAGGCCTGGCTGCAGGCCAGCGACGAGTTCGGCGGCGACGACCGCAGCACCTGGGGCCTGCGCGCCTCGCCCGAGTCCGCGCAGGAGTGCGTGCGCGACATCTCCCGGCTGGTCGCGCTCGCCGGGCCCGCCGTGTTGGCGCTCGATCAGATCGATACGCTTCTCGCGCAATCGGTCTCACGGACCGACGACACGAGCGACGACAGCGACGACGTGCTGCACCAGGTCGCCGACGGGCTGATGGCGGTGCGCCAGACGATGCGCCGCACGGTCGGTGTCGTCGCCTGCCTGCCCGGCGTGTGGGAGCGCATCCGCCGCGACGCGACCGCCAGCGTCGCCGACCGGTTCCGCGAGCCCGAGCCGCTCAAAGGTCTGCCCACCGCCGACATCGGCCGCGCGATCCTCGAGCGCCGCTTCGCCGCCGGATACGCCGAGGTCGGCTTCCTCCCGCCGTACCCGAGTTGGCCGATCCGGGCGGAGGCGTTCGCCGACGCGACCGACAGCACCCCGCGCAACTTGCTCAAGATCGCCGACGCCCATGTGCGCCAGTGCCTGCGCGACGGTGAGGTGGTTGAACTCGACCACTTGAGCGACGATTCCGTGCACCGCGGCGGGACGACGGTCGTGGACGTCCCGACTTCGTCGGCGCTCGAGCGCCGTTTCGCCGACTACCGGCAGCGCGCGGTGCCCGCGGCCGCCCTCGACGCCGAGGGTGAGGACACCGCGATGCCCGAACTGCTGTCCGCCGCGCTCACCGCCTGGATCGCCGAACGCGACGAGGACTTCCAGTCCTATGCCTGTGATCCGCCGCCGGGCAGCCACGTCCTGCTGCACGCGCGACTGCGCCAGAGCCTCGACCCCACCACCGAGGACGAGCGGCACTGGGCGTTTCGCGCGATCGCCGCCACCAACGCCCTGGCCGCCCAGAACCGGATCAAGAAAGCTTGGAGCGCAACGGGAATGGGGGAGGGGTCGAACCGCCGCCGGCTCTTCCTGCTGCGCAACACCCCGTGGCCGACCGGGCCGAAGACCGCCGCGCTGATCGACGAGTTCCACCGCGCGGGTGGCCGCACGCTCGCGGTGACCGACGACGACCTGCGCACGATGATCGCGCTGCGCGACCTCATCGCCGAAGACGACGCCGATCTGCCGGGCTGGCTGCGGGCCCGTCGCCCCGCCCACGGCTTGGCGCTGCTGCAAGAAGTGCTCGGCGACGACGGGCGCGTCGCGCCGCCGCCACCGCCACCGCGGGAGCGGGAGGAACCCGTCGTCATCGACGACAAGCCAGAGTTCGTGCCCGACAACGAGTTACCGCTGGGCACCGATCTGCGCAGCGACACGACCGTCTCGGTCGAGCTGTCGACGCTGCGCAAGCACGTCGCGGTGTTCGCCGGATCCGGGTCGGGTAAGACGGTGCTGATCCGGCGTCTGGTCGAGGAGTGCGCGCTGCGCGGGGTGTCCTCGATCGTGCTGGACCCCAACAACGACCTCGCCCGGCTCGGCACCGCATGGCCCGAACCGCCGAACGGGTGGCGACGCTCCGACGACGACCGCGCCACCGCCTACCTCGACAACACCGAGGTCGTCGTGTGGACGCCGCGGCGAAACAACGGACGGCCGTTGGCGTTCCAGCCGCTGCCGGACTTCGCCAGCGTGCTCGACGACGCTGACGAGTTCAACGACGCGGTCGAGTCGGCGGCCGCCGCGCTCGAACCCCGCGCGTCGATCACCGGACAGACCCAGAAGGCGCACCGCGCCCGCGCCGTGCTGCGGGAAGCGTTGCAGCACTATGGAAGACAGCCCGATCCGACGCTGGCCGGATTCATCGGCGTGCTCAACGACCTGCCCGACGACGCCAGCGGCCTGGCCGACGCGCGCAAGATCGCGTCCGATCTGGGGCAGAACCTGCGGGCGTCGATGGTCAACGACCCGCTGTTCGGCGGCGCGGGAACGCCCGTCGACCCGGCCGTGCTGCTGACGCCGTCGCAGGGTTACCGCGCGCGGGTGTCGGTGATCAGCATGATCGGGCTGCCGTCCGACGAGCAGCGGCAAGGGTTCGTGAATCAGCTGCAGATGGCGTTGTTCGCGTGGATCAAACGCAATCCGGCAGGGGACCGGCCGCTGGGCGGTCTGCTCGTGATGGACGAGGCGCAGACGCTGGCGCCGTCGAAGGGCTACACCGCATGCACCCGCAGCACCCTGGCGCTGGCGTCGCAGGCCCGCAAGTACGGGCTCGGGCTGGTGTTCGCGACGCAGGCACCCAAGTCGCTGCACAACCAGATCCCGGGCAACGCGACGACCCAGTTCTACGGGCTGCTCAACGCACCCGCCCAGATCGAGTCGGCCAAGGAAATGGCCAGGGCGAAAGGCGGACTGGTGCCCGACATCAGCCGGCTGCGCTCCGGCAACTTCTACGTCGCCACCGAAGGGCAGGCGTTCCACCGCATCGTCGCGCCCTGGTGTCTGACCCACCATCCGCCGAGCCCGCTGTCGCCGGAGGAAGTGCTCGCACTCGCCTCGGGTTAGCGCGTTAGTGCGTCAACGTCAGAGAGGCACTATAACAGTTCTGTTATAGTGAGTTCATGTCCTATGGCGGTGATCTGATTCGCGAGGCCCGCAAGCGCGCCGGTCTGACGCAGGCGGACCTCGCCGATCGCGCGGGCACCGCTCAGCCGGCGATCGCGCGCTGGGAATCCGGCCGGACGGCGGTAAGCCTCGACGACGTCATCCGGCTCGTCCGCCTCTGTGGGCTGGATTTGGAGCTGCACCTCGTCGAGTGTGACAACAGTGATCTCGCCCAAGCGTCACGGCTGGCTGGACTCTCCGGTCAGCAGCGGCTCGATCGGCACGCTCGGATAGCACGCCAGCTCAGCGGATTACGCGCCGCCGGCAGTCGAGGATGACGTGGAGCTGGATCTTCCGCGGCTACTCGCGACGCTCGACCACCATGGCGTGAGATATGTGCTCATCGGTGGACTTGCCGCGGTCTTTCACGGCTCTCCGTTCCCGACCGAAGATGCCGACATCACGCCGGATAGCGATGACGCAAACCTCGAAAGGCTCGCGGCCGCTCTCCGTGAACTCGGCGCACGGATCCGTGTCGACGGTGTCCGCGAAGGCGTCGAATTCATCTGTGACGCGAAGTCTTTGGCGGCTGCTCAGACGTGGAACCTCGTCACCGACACCGGCGACATCGACATCGCGTTTCGGCCGTCGGGAACCCATGGCTACGCCGATCTGCATCGCGATGCCGTTGTGACGGAGATCTATGACGTCACCGTCGAGATTGCCTCACTGGCCGATGTGATCCGTTCCAAACAAGCTGCCAATCGGCCGAAGGACCAACGCGTGCTTCCGACGCTCCGAGAGATGTTGGCTCGCGGGCAGTAGAGTCAGGGGTCGAGCATGGTGACGCCGCCGCGCCACGCGCTGAGGACGTTTCCCAACCGACCACTCACCTGCGCCAGGGCTGCAGCGCGGTCGACGCCCGATCGGACCAGCTCGTCGTAGTCGGTGTCCACATGGAGCACGGATTCCTCGACGGCCTGGCGGACCTCCTCGGGGCCGACCTCCCGCAGGCCGCGTCGCCACCGGCCGCGGCCGCGGAACCGGACGGCCGTGTGCAACGCGATCGCCTCCGCGCGCTCCACCGGACAGCCGGGAAACTGCTCCCGGATCTGCGCAGTGACCTCGTCGCGGCCGCGGACGTCGGCGTCGACCAGGCTCGCCCGCGCCGCCGCCTCGATCACCGCCGGTTCGGCCAGGATCCCCTGCCGTTCGAAGCGAGACCACCGAGGATTCCACCGCATCACGCCGATCGGCTCTGCGCTGGCTTTCACCACACGACGGGTCAGCGGCGCGCTACCCGCCGGCAGGAACTGCAGATGACCGAGCTCGAGACAGTCGAGGCAGAGCGCCTCACTACCCCTGGACTCGAGCAGCACATCACCCGCGCTGCGACACTTGGCGCACTCCAGCGCGTGCGACGCCTCCTTGGCGTGCCTGACCCCCATGCATCGACGCTACGTCCGCGGTCCGACACGTTCCGACAGCCAGGCGAAGAACTCGTCGGCGGTGAACACCGCCTTGCCGTACTCGACCGCTTTGCGTGCCTTGCCCGACTGCGTACCGGCCTCCGCCGTCACCAGCACCTCGCACCGTGTCTTGGTCACCGACCGCACCGGCTTGAGGCCTGCCGACTCGGCCATCCGCTCGATCTCGTCGCGCTCCACCACCCGGCCCGCCGGGTCCAAAGCCGTTCCGGTGAAACAGATCCGCGCGCCGGGCACCAGAGCCTCGTTGATGTCATGGCGGACCACCGTCGCGATATCAGCCATCACGTCGACACCGAGCAGCTCCGACGCCTTGTGCAGCCGCGCCACCACCTCGTCCGGCAACAGGGCCCGGCTCGCCGCCGCGCGCAGCTGATCGGCCACCGCCGACCGCGCCGCCGCATCCCACGACGAATCGAGGTCGCGGTGCACCGTCGCCCCCAGCAGCACCGCTCCCACGTCGCGGCTGATCCGCAGCAACGCCGACAGCCCCGGCAGATGGTCGGCCGTCGGCGTCGGCACGGCCGGATCGCGGGTCACCAGCAGACCCGAAACCGACTCCGCCGGTTCGGGTTCCTCGAACGCCGACGACCCCTCCTCGACCGTCGCCGACGCCAACGCCCCCAGAACCGACTGCGCCCGCTCCAGCGCTGTGCGCCCGAACACCTGCACGCGCCGCATCTCGACGCCGAGCGGCATGACCGCCACATGGCCCAGGCGTTTGAGCTCAAAGTCGATCAACCCCAGCGTCTCGTCCACCCCGGGGCCGACCGGGGTGCATCCCGCCAGCATCGGCGCGATCACCGCCCACGCCTCGCGCAGCGTCGGCGCCAGCAGCACATCGGACACGGTGATGCCGTACGCATTTCGCGCATCGGCCAGATCACGCTGCGGGTTGATCAATGTTGACACCGCGGTGCCGTCGTCGAACACCACCGCCAGCTCCACCGGCCGCGGCCGCGACATCCGGCCCTCGTCGCCGACGGTCAGCATGCCGATCGCGCAGTACCGGCGGGCCGTCGCACCGCCGACCGACCTGCGCAGGAACCGCGCGATCCGCCGGTCGGTCTTCAGATCCTTCGGCAGCACAGGGCGTTTGAGCACCAGCCCCGCCAGCGATGTGCAGCGGCTCAACGCGACGTACAGCTGGCCCGTCGAGAACATGCCGCCGGTCAGGTCGACGACGACACGCTCCAGCGTCTGCCCCTGGCTCTTGTGGATCGTGATTGCCCACGCCAGCTTGAACGGCAACTGCGTGAACGTCCCGATGACCTCACGCCGCAGCGAGCCGCCGTCGATGACCGGCCGCGTCGCCTCCCACGTGAACGGCGTGACCTCCGAGCACGTCCCGTCGGCGAACTCGATCTCCACCACGACGCCGTAGCGGTCGTAGCCGACGCCGATGACGCGGCCGATCGAGCCGTTCACCCAGCGGTCGCCCTGGTCGTTGTTGAGCATCATCACCTGCGCGCCGACCTTGAAACGCAGCTCATCCTCGATCGGCTTGTCGAACAGCGACAGGTCGCCGGACTCGCGGGCGCGGTGCAGCATCTCGTCGCCGTCGAGCCGCTCGAGCTGCTGGCGGTTGCGCGCGGTCACCAGCCGGTTCGTCGGCGCCAGCGTCAGCCAGAACTCGTCGTCGGGCGGCACGAAATCTTTGTCGGCGCGGGCGTTGAGCTGCTCCTGCGCGTGGCCGAGCAGCACACCCTCGCGAATCTCGTTGAGGATCGCGGTCATCCGGTCATCACCGAGTTGCCGGAACACCGTCGTCAGCGAGATCGTCGGGAAGTCGTCGCGGGAGAACTTGCGGGCGGAGAAGAAGTACGGCGTGTCGTAGACGCTCGTGAAGTAACCCTCTTCGCCGTCGGCGACCACCGGAGGCAACTGGTAGAGGTCGCCGACGAGCACGATCTGCACCCCGCCGAACGGCTCACCCGGCTGCGGGCCGAACCGCTCGAGTGCGGTGGCCACCATGTCGAACACGTCGGCGCGCATCATCGACGCCTCGTCGATGATCAGCGTCTGCAGCGACGCCAGCGTCTTGGCGAACCGGCCCGGTCGGTACTCACCGCCGGTGACGTCGTGCAGGGTGGTCGTGGTGCGGAACCCGAACAGCCGGTGGATGGTGTAGCCGTCGACGTTGAGCGCCGCGATGCCCGTCGGCGCAACCACCACCACGTTGCGCTCGGTCTCGGCCATGAACCGCCGGATCAGCGTCGACTTGCCGGTGCCCGCCTTACCGGTCAGGAACAGGTGGCGACCGCCGGCCAGCAGCGCCAGCGCCTCCCGGAACTCGTCGGTGAGGATCAACTCGCTCACGCTTGGCACGTTACCGGTCGCCGAGTTCTACATGAGGGTCGCGATCAGTCGCGGATCGCAGCCCTGGCGTAGAACTCGGCGCAAAGCGGCGCGCGAACGCTAGACGCCGGCCGGCACCTTCTCCCGCATCTCCCGGCGCAGCGCGGAGAACTCCGAGATCGTCCGCGTGGCGACGGTCGCGACCGGGCGCGCGTTGCGGCCCGTCGGCTCCGTCTTCGACACCATCACCACGCTGTCGATGTAGGGCTGGATCGTCGTCGCGTTCTGCACGGTCGCCACGATCACCAACTGGAACCCGAACTTGCGGAACGCCTGCAGGGCCTGCTGCGCGAACTGCGGGTCGGACTTGGAGAACGCCTCGTCGAGCATGAGCTGGGCGAAAACCGGTCGGTTGTCCGAACTTTCGGGGCTGGCCAGGTTGAAGCTCAGCGCGCCCGCGAGGCAGAACGCCATCAGCTTCTCCTGCTCACCACCGGAGTTGTCGCCGGCATTCGAGTGCGTGCGGATCAGCTCGTCGGATGACACATCCCATTCCGCGCAGTCGAACGTGAACCGGTTGCGCACATCCAGCGCGTCGCGCGTCCACGCCTTGTCCTCCGGCGCCGTCGACGCCAGCCGGTTGCGCAGCCGGAGGATGTCGGCGTACTGGTCGAGGATCGCCTGCTTGTCGCCCAGCCCCACCTCGGCGATGCGCCGCGAGATCGCCCGCACGATCTCGGTCAGCTCCGACACCGCGGTCAGCGACCGCGGCGTGGCCCGCAGCGTCAGCCGGGTGCCGCGGTTGAACTCGACCGCGCCCAGACCGGTGTTGACCCGGTCGATCTGCTCGGCGATGCGCCGCGCCTCCTGCTCGGCGACCCGGTGCAGCGTCAGGATCGCGTCGGGCGCCTGCTCGGTCACCAGCCGCATCATCCGCTCGTAGGCTTCGGGCAGCTCGCGTTCGTCGATGTGCCGGCACAGCGCGACGTAGTCGTGCACCCGCTCGTCGAAATTGTCGCTGTCGTTCGGGATCGCGTCGGGGAACGCGGTGTCGAACGTGTTGAGGATGCGCGCCAGCTCGTCGTAGGAGCGACGGCGGCTCTCCCGCAACTGTTCGCGCTCCTTCTTGATCGCGGTGAACAACGCATCCCGGTGCGGCTCGGGGTCGAGCAACTCGAGCGACACCGGCAACTGCGCGGCATACCGCGTCAACAACTCGGTCAGCGGCTCGGACACGAACGCCGGCGACAGCCGCTCCGAGAGCTCTAGCACCGCGGTGCGACGCGCGTCGAGGTCGTCGCGACGCGTCTGGATCGCGCCGCGCCGGGTCATCAATGTCTGGATCTGCGACCAGCATTCGTCGGCGCGCGCATTGAGCGCCTCGATGTCGGGATGGTCGGCCATCAGCAGCTCGTACTGCTCGCGCAGCCGGTCGGCGTGCCCGTCGGCGGTCTCGATGTCGATCTGGCTCCACTGCGGGAACTGCTCGCAGATCGCCTTGCACGCCGCGGCCCGGTCCCGCCACTGCTGGCGCTGCGCGGCGATGTCGTCGGCGACGCGGCGGGCCTTCTGGTAGGCCTCCTCGGCGGCGGCCAGATCCATCGTCAGCGCATTGATCTTCGCCGACACGTCGCCCTGGTACAGGTAGTCGGACTGCTTGAGCGGACGACGGTCGTCCTTGACCGCCAACCGGTCGCTGTCCTTGTACAGGCCGGTGTCGGTGACCGCGCGACGGAACCGCGCGAACACGTCGGGGGTGTCGACGCACACGTGATCGCCCGCCGACGTCACCACGTCGACGGCCTCGGCCGCGCACGGGTGCGCCGGGTCGACCGCGAACAGCTTGCCCGCCAGGGTGTTCGGCTCCGGATCGACCGGCTCGGCGCCGAGGAAGCGGGCCCGCACGTGGTGCAGCTGCAGCCGGCCCCGCATATTCGTCTCGTTGACGAACCGCAGCACCGCATCCCAGTGCTGATCCGGCACCAGCAGCCGCAACCCGGCGCCGCGCAGCACCTTCTCCACCGCGGTGCGCCACCGGGTCTGGTCGGGCCGCAGATCCAAAAGCTCGGCGATGTACGGCAGCTCGCTCGGGTCCACCCCGACCGCGGCGCTGATCTGCTCGCGCATCACCAGCGCGAACTCCGGCAGCGCCGATCCGACGTGCTCGACGCGCTTGAGCTCCTTGGCCGCGTCGTCGCGGGTGATGCGCGCCGCCTTCTGCGCGTACTCGGCGTCGGTGGAGGCCTCGCGGTTGCGTTCCACCTTGGCCAGCAGCTCGGTGGCCTCGGCGAGCAGCTCCTCGCGCAAGTTCCAGAAGTCCTCGGCGGTCTCCGGGACGTCGAGGCCCTGCGCGGTCAGCATGTCCTCGCAGGCGCCGCGCCGCCGCGACACCTGCTCGGCCTCGGTCTCGGCCGCCGTCACCTGCGACTGCAGCGGCCCGATGCTCGCACTCGACCCGCTGATCTGCGCGTTGAGCGAATCCGCCTCGGCCTTGGCCAGATTCAGTGACCGGGTGACGTCCTCGTACTCGTTGTCGAGTTGCTCGATCGTGGTGTCGAGCTGCGCGATCTGCCCCGGGCACTGCGCGAGCCGCACATGGTCGGTGTAGGCGCGCACCATCGGCAGGTCGACCAGGTCGATGATGCCCAGATCCGTCGACTCCGAGGCGTAGCGCTGCTGGATCTTGTCGATGTCGCCGAGGATCTTGCGCTTGCGTTGCGCGACGGCCAACAGCTCGCGGGCCTCCACCAGTGGGTCGATCTGCTTGAGCGCCTCCGGCAGCCGGGCCAGGCTCTCCGGTTCGTCGAGCATGAAGTCGCGGACGAACTGCTCCAGCCCGCCAACGCTTTTCAGCGACTTCGCCTTGCCGAGCAGCTGCTGCGCGGCGTCGGAGGCGCGGATGCCGATCGTCGCGTACAGCTGCGCCAGGTACTGCGACTCCACCTTCGTGGTGAACCGCCAGCCGCCGTCCTTGAACACGCCGGTATCGAAACGCCCTGCCGCCCAGCGGTTGCAGACGTCCTCGATGTCGAGGTCGCCGTCGCCGATGACGAACCGGCTCGACGAGTCGTTGCGCGACTCTCCGGTCAGCCACTTGAGCACCAGGCCCGTGACGGTGCGCCCGGAGTCCCCGGTGTAGGTCACCGCGACCGCCGACCACGCGGTGCCCTCGCCGCGCAGGTACATAACCCGGCTGGTGCCGCCGTCGCTGCGCTGGCCCCACGCGCCGCGCACGTACTTGTCGACGGTGCGCCGGCCCGCGCTCGACCCCGCCGCGGTGTTGTCGCCCGAGGCGTTGAAGTTGCGCCGGTTGAACGGCAGGAAGCCCAGCGAGATCGCGTCCAGCAGAGACGATTTCCCACTGCCCGACGCGCCGGCGATCAGCGCGCCGCCCGCGCTGAACGGAATCGAGTGGTACCCGTCGAACACGCCCCAGTTGATGACCTGCAGCCGGGACAGGTGGAACTGTTCAGTCATTTTCGGGTTCTTCCTCTGCGGGTGCGCCGCCGCTCAGCAGCTGCTCGAATTGCTGCTGGAGTTCGGTGATCACCGACGCGGTCATGATCGCGGTGATCACCGGGCTGATCGTGTAGCTGTCCTCGTCGTCGCGGCTGCGGCGCAGGATCTCCAGCCCGGCCAGCCGGGCGATCGCGCCGTCGATGCGCGCGGCGAAGGTCACCGCGTCGCGGTCGGTGTCGTTGAGCACCCCGGAGAACAGGCCGTGCATCTCCTCGCGGCTGATCAGCACCGCCTGCCCGCCCGACGCCCGCATCATCTGCGCCAGGTGCAGCGCCAGGATCGAGTCGTAGGTGCCCAGCGGCTCGCGGCGCAGAAGCTTGATGCCCCTGGCGGATTCGTAGCGGGCCTGCTCGACGAACGCGACGTCGGTCCCGTCGACGATGCGCATGATCAGGTCCAGTTCGGAGAGCCGCACGCTGAGCTGGTCGCGGTACTCCAGCACCCACGAGTAGATGTCGCTGTCGGCGTCGGCGCTGATGTAGCGCCGGGTCAGCAGGTGCTGCAGCGCCCAGCACGCGCGGTCGGGCAGTTCGGAGACGTCGCCGTCGAAGCGCGGGCGGCGCTGGTGCGGGGGACGGGCGTTCTGGTCGACTTCCGGCAGCGAGCTGAAGTCGACCTCGGGCTCAGCGGTCACTGCGTGACTCCTGCCAGGGTGGTGATGGGTTCGGTGAACAACAGGTCGGGCACGTCGATCTCGCGGTCGGGGCCGTCCAGGGAGCGGAACCGCACCGTCGTCGACTTACCCGCGGCCGCAACCCCATTCGGCTGCTTCAACGCCCATGACCACAGCACGATGACGTGGCCGAGGTATGCATTGTCCAGCATTGCAACGGCCTCGGGCAGCGACACCGGGCCCGAGCTGACCGCGGCGTTGAGCATCTCCGACATCGCGGGCGCGTCCACCTGCGTCGTCAGCGCCGCGAAGCTGGTCAGGTCGACCTCACCCTCGGCGGCGACGGCCGGCTTCGGGTTGGACAGGTCGCCGATCTTGAAGCTCAGCGCCCCAACGGAACTGATCGCGTGCCGGGCCAGCGGGACGTCGATGTCGAGCCGCGAATCGGTCAGCGATGACTTCAGCAGGGCGCGGGCCGCGCCGATCGCCTCGTTGAGCTGGCGGGCCACCCCGCGGCTCTGCTCGAGCGTGCCGAACGCGGTGAACCGCTTGACCCGCTGCGCGCACCGCTGCTGGATCCGCTCGACCTCGTCGATCTGGTGGCCCACGAGTTCGAAGAATCCGGCCATCACCTTGCGCAGCGCCGGATCCAGCGCGGGCAGCGCCTCGGCGACCGCGGCAACGTCGGCCTCGAACTCGGCGCGCTGGTCGGGGTCGTTGATCATCCGCAGGAACGCGCGGTGGCTGTCGCGGCCCTGCGAATCCCATGCCGCCTGGTAGTCGGCGTACATCTGGCGCTGCCGGTCGCGGTAGGCCACGTTGCTGTCGATCGGCTCGTCGAGCGCGGCGGTGGCCTGCTCGATCATCGTGCCGTACTGGCCGATGTCGGTGATCAGCCGTTCCATCTGCAGCGCGATCGCGCGGGCCTCGTCGTAGGCGTCGGTGACGTCGGGCTGCGGGCGTTCGCCGGCGTCGAGTTCGTCGAGTTCGGCTTGCAGAGCGGCGATTTCGGCCTCGATGTGCTTGCGGACGCGGGCCGGGTCGCTGCCGACCCGGATCGCGACCTGCTTGAGCCGCGACGCGATGCCCTGGATCGAGCCGCCCGTCGCGATGGTGTCCTGGCGGCGCATCCCACGCAGGAAGTCCAGCGCCCGGCGCGCCTCCTGGGTCAGGTAGCAGACGTTCTGGTCGGTGCGCGGATCGACGATGCGATGCAGCCAGCCCTGGCTCGCCCACGACTTGATCAGCGCCAGCCCGGACTGCCCGTCGGGATGCCCGAGATCGTCGAGGTCGCGTTCCAGCCGCACGACGAGCTCGGTCTCGGTGCTCACCCCGTCGGACAGGTGGCGCTCCATCAGCGTGGCGTAGGAGCTCAGGTTGGTGGTGGCCAGCAGCCGGATCGTCGGGCTGGACTGCAGGTCGCGATTGAGTTCGAGCAGGTCGGCGGCCGCAAGCCCCCCGTTGTCGGCGGTGTCGTCCACCCGGTGTCCTCGATGTCCCTCGATTGTCTCGACGCGATGGTCCAACATAAGGCACGCGGCCGACCTTCGGGCGGGGTGGGGCGGAGGTTGTGGACAACGCCCTAGTTATCCCCAGGCTCGGGTCGGGTGAGGTGATTTTGTCGGGGCGCCATCCGAGACTCGCAGCAGCGACGCATCCGCGTCTGGGCGATCGGGAAAGGATATGGGGAAACCGAGCTAACGTCGTCGTGGTCGAGAACCGGGATTGGAAGCTGTACTACTCGCACTGGGGCGGGTGTCGGCTGCTCGACGCGTTGATCGGCGGCCCCGATCTCGCGCGGCGATACGTGAATTCGCTTCGCAAGTGTCACAAGGACGAATGGACCGACGCGTCGTGGGTCGACGGCGGGGCCCTCATCGATTTCGGACCTCCGAGCTCGCGAAGTACGTCGGCGCGCAGTTGTGGCCGTCGAAGTGGGGCCGGGATCCGACGTTGCGGCTGGCCCGGGGGCGAAACCACCTGTGTCATTTGATCTCTGTCGTCGACAGCGACGGTCGGCTCCGGTTCTGGCCGTTGTGGTGGCATCTGAGTAAGGCTTGGCATGGCCCGGCGCTGCTGGACAAGTTGCCCGGTCCCGGGATCAGCCGGATCCGGCTGAAGAAGATCCCGGAGGGTGGTGCGCACATCGATGTACCCAACAAGACGATCGGCGCCTGGCAGACCGCCGACACAATGGGCTTCTTCGAGGCGCTGCCGGACTTGTGGTCGGGTTGGCGCACCGAACGGTGGGACGATCGCTACGAGAACCACGTCGCCGCATGCGGCAGCGCGATGCGCGTCCCGGAACTCGATCTGGTCGGGGGCGTGGACCTTGCCGAATCATGGATCGCCAAGCGGGTTTTCGAGAGTTATGAAGACAGTCCGGCCGGTCAAATTGCCACGTTGGCCGGGATGCTGGCGCCCCTCGCGCCGGGGATGGAGGTGGGTTCCGAAGCGTTGGCGGACTTTGCGGTGCGTCCGACAGCCGCGGAATGGGCGCGTTTTCAGCAGGCGTGTGCGCTGTTGCGGCAGTCGTGGGCGCCGTCGGCGTAACAGCTCTACATCGATGCATCTTGATGCACTGATGCTAAGATGCGATATGCGTACCACCATCGACTTGCCGGATGACCTGCATAAACAGGCTCTCGCGATCGCGCGCGACACCCGCCGGTCGTTGAGTCAGACCGTGGCTGACCTCATGCGCCGCGGTCTGGCAGCAGGTGGTGTGTCATCGCTTGCCAAGCATCCTCGGACGGGATTGCCCGTGATCAGCGTGGGAACCGTGGTGACGTCCGAGGACGTCCGTTCCTTGGAAGACGAGTGACCACTGCACTGCTCGACGCCAACGTGCTCATTGCGCTCGTCGTCGCTGACCATGTCCACCACGACCGGGCAGCGGAGTGGTTGGCGGCAAGCGACCTCGCGATCGCGACGTGCCCGATCACCGAGGGGAGTTTGGTCCGGTTCCTCATTCGGGCTGGCCAGACTGTGGCTGTGGCTCAGGAAGTCGTCACGACCTTGGCCGCCAGCGACCGGCATGAGTTTTGGCCGGACTCGTTGTCCTACGCAGAGATCGACACCGCCGGGATCATCGGGCACCGGCAAGTGACGGACGCGTATCTGGCGGCGCTCGCGAGGAGTCGCACGGGTCGACTGGCCACACTCGACGAAGGGCTTGCTCAATTGCACAGCGACGTCGCGATTCTCGTGACGCCCTGAGTACGGTCACGCGGACTCACGCCCGGGACCGTCTACCCGGTGAGCGGTGTCAGCACGACCAGCGGGAACGTGCGATCGGTGTGGGACTGGTACTCGACGAGGTCGGGCCAGTAGTCAACTGCCAAGCGGTGCAGCCGATCCCACTCCGGACCCGCGCGCAGGACCGTCGGCCGCACCGTGAGCGTTCGCTCACCGACTTCGACGACGGTCTCGGGCACGGCGGCGAGGTTGGCGACCCACGCGGGTTCCTTGGCGGCCCCACCGTTGGAGCCGACCAGGACGTACGAGTCACCGTCGGCGACGTAGATCAGCGGTGTGACGTACCGCCGGCCGGTGCGCGTTCCGGTGTGGTGCAGCAGAAGGAGGTGCACCTCCTTGAAGTGGCCGCCCATGGCCTCGACGACGGCTCCGCCGTTGGCGCGGAACTCGGCGATCACCAGATCGTTGGGAGCAGTCATGCGGGTACTTCCTCCTGGTCGGATGTGGAGCGCGTTCCTGGCGCGCGTTAGAACGGAACTATTTCGTTCCGTCGTATCCTCAGCGTACACGTGCGTCGGAACTGGTGAGTGCCGACGCAGCTAAACTGGCCGTATGCGAGCCAGACCCCCGGCCGGTGCCGCCGTTCTGCGACCGGAGAAGACCGAGGCGATCATCGCCGCGTTCTTCGGTGAGCTGGGCGGTTGCGGATATGAGGGTCTGACCATGGACAAGGTCGCCGAACGCGCGGGTGTCGGGAAAGCGGCCCTGTACCGACGGTGGCACTCCAAAAAGGAGATGCTGATCGACCTGGTCGGGCGCTACGCGACGGAAGCCGTCCTGCCCCCGGACACCGGGAGCCTGGCCGGAGACCTGCGCGCAGTCGCCGAAGACGCCATCAACGTGCTGAAGAATCCGTTGGTACGCAACGTCATCAGAGCACTGGTCGCAGAGCGCCGGCGATCACCCGACCTCGACGCCGTCATCACCGAGAAGTTCATCGAGCCCCGGCGGGCCGCCGGTGCCGCGATGTTTCAGCGGGCGATGGATCGTGGCGAGATCGCCCCCGACAGCGACCCCGAAATGGCCCAGGACATGTTCGGCGGCCCCCTCTACTTCAAGGGAGTCATCCTCGACGAAGATTTCCCGACCGACTTCGCCCAGCGGCTCACCGACGGGGTGCTCCGCTCCCTCGGCGCCGTGCGTCTGACCCGCTGATCAGGCGGACCTGCGCCGCGTGAACTCGGCCGCGAAGGTTTCGGCGAGATCCTCGGCGCGACGGCGGTATTCGGCGCTGTCGAGTCCGCTGTCGCCGAGCACGTACCGCGACGCCAGCCGGGCCAGGGCGTCGGCGCCCTCGTTGAGCGGCTCTCCGGTGTGCGCCTTGACCCACACCGGATGGATCCGGTCGCGCTCGGCGTAGATCATCCGCTGGGCTGTCACCAGTCCTGGAGTTTTGCCGCTCTCCCGGATCAGGCTGTAGCCGTCGGGCAGCACGTCGTCGCCGGCCTTCCAGCGTTGCACCATCGCGATCGCCAGCTTGCTGTCGCTGAGCACCGTGATGTCGCGGCCGCGCAGATACTGCACCGCCTTCGCGATCGCCCGCAGCTCGGCGACCAGCACGACCCTCGGCCCAATCTGCTTGCGCGAGTGGCGAAATCCCATCAGCCCGTACTCGCCCGTCGACGCCAGCCAGCCGTATCCGGTCACCTTGCCGCGCACCGAGCCGTCCGTCGCCACCGTCACCGGCGCCTGCGTGGCCGGCCGACGCAGCAGCCCGGTGCGCGCGGCCGTCATCAACGCGTCGTCCGCGAGCGTCGGCCGCTCGATGCACACCCCCGGCATCAGCACCGGGATCTCGTCGCGCAGCGCCCACAGCGTGCTGCGCGGCGGCAACTGCACGACGAACCGCAGCCGTGCGGTCGCCGGCGACTCGGCACGGACCAGCCGCATCACATCGAGGATCGCGGTCTCGGCCGAATCGACCGTCACCGCGCCGGTCCAGCTGCGCGTCGCCGAACACGCCGAGTAGCGAGCTTCACCGCCGCGTCCGGCGACCACGACCGCGACCGTCGTGACCGGCCGAGGACGAGCCGGCACGACGTCGGCCGGACGCCGCCTGGCCACCGGCTTGGGCGCTGTGGTGTCGATGGTGTCGCTGTTCATGTCCGGGACTGTAGAGACGGGGTACGACAATCCCGCGAGTGTCAGAGCTTGATCTGCCCGCCGTCCACGACGAGTGAGGCCGCGGTCATGAAGCTGCTCTGGTCGGACGCCAGGAACAGCACCGCGGCGGCGATCTCGTCAGGGTGGCCGAGCCGCTTCATCAGCGTCTGCGCGGCCAGGCTGTCGTGCAGACTCTGCCGCTCCTCGTCGGGGGCTAGCCCGGCGAGCCCGGGGGTGTCGACGGGGCCGGGGATGAGGGTGTTGACGCGGATCTTGCGGCCGGCCAACTCGGCTGCCCAGGTGCGGCCCAACGACCGGATGGCCGCCTTCGACGCGGCGTAGAGCCCGAACGCCGCATCGCCCTCGGCGGCGGCGGTGGACCCCGTGAGCACGATCGACGCGCCCTCGTTGAGCAGCGGCAGCATCTTCTGCACGGTGAACACGGTGCCGGCGACATTGCGGTCGAAGTTGTCGCCGTAGTGCCGCGGAGTGACCTGTTCGAGGGTGGCGAAGTCGCCGCCGCCGGCGTTGGCGAACAGGATGTCGAGTCCCTTGCCGTGCTTGGCGATCTCGTCGGCCAGGCGGTCGAGGTCTTCGGGCTTGCTGATGTCGCTCTGCACGGCCTGGGCGCCGATCGTCGCAGCGGCCTCGTCGAGGCGGGTGCGGTCACGGCCGGTGATGAAGACGTACGCGCCTTCTGCGGCGAGCCGCTTGCCCGAGGCCAGCCCGATGCCCGAGTTTCCCCCGGTGACCAGTGCTGTCTTGCCGTCGAGTTGTCCCATGAGTGCGCTCCGTTTCGTCTGCGTGTTTCGTGCGTTCGCGCACTGCAACATAGGTGATATGTCACCTATTCCCGTGTGGTCGGGACTGAAACGTGGTCAGCGCGGTGACGGCGGCAGCGAGCTGTTGTGGTTGAGGTTGACGTGGATGTGTTCCAGCGCGGCGGTGAACGGACCGAGCAGGTTGTCGGGCAGCGGGTCGAAGAACAGGCGGCGCACCAGATCGACGTGCGCGGGCGCGGCGTCGACGATCGCCTGCCACCCGCCGTCGGTGAGCACGACGGTGGTGGTGCGGGCGTCTTCGGTCCCGGGACGCCGTGCGGTGAGGCCGCGTTCCTCCATGCGCCGCAAGTGGTGTGACAGCCTGCTGCGTTCCCAGCCGATGTGCGCGGCCAGGTCGCTGACCCGCATCCCCTGCTTGTTCTCGCTGAGCGCCACCAGCACGTCGTAGTCGGTCAGCGACAGCCCGGAGTCCGCCTGCAGCTGGCGGTTCATCTCGTAGTTCATCCGCAGCTGCACCCGCATGTAGGCGAGCCAGGCGCGCTGCTGTTTGGCTGTCAACCAGCCCCGTTTAGGTGATGTGTCCCGCTTTGCCGCCACGTCGGTCAGTATGACGGCCAAATCCGAGTCCCGATGCAACACTGAACGCGTGGCAGAGCTGCTGATCGCAGTCAATCCCCAGCAGGACTCCCGGCTGCCGTACCTGCTGCGGCTTCCGCAGCCCGGCGGTGACCTGCTGTTTCGAACGTCGGGCACCTGGCCGCGGGTCAAGGCGCTCTACTGCCACCCGATGAGTATCGACGAGTGGCCCGCCGACGCCGAGATCGTCGAACGGCTGCCGCTGCAGTCGTGCCAACGCCGAGGCGCCGCGATCGACGTCATCCTGACGCGCGGGCGGGAGAACCGATCGCAGATCGTGTTCACCACCGCGCGCGGACGCGAGACGGTCTTCTGGCAGTCGCCGCGCACCCGCAAGCAGGCACGACCCAACGTGCGCACCCCGACCGCGCGCGCACAGGGCATCGAGCGCTTACAGATCCTGGTCGACGCGCGTGAGCGCTACGCGTACACGTTCGCCACTCAGCAGGTCGACCTCGTCAAACAGGCGTTGCCGTGTGGCGACTACGGGGTCGCCGTCGAGGGATCGATGGTGGCGAGCGTGGAACGAAAGTCGTTGTCGGACCTCACGTCGAGCCTGACCAACGGCAAGCTGCGATACCAGGTCGGGCATCTGGCGTCGCTGCCACGGGCGGCCGTCGTGGTCGAGGACCGGTACTCGCAACTCTTCCGAAACAGCTTCATCCGGCCGGCGCTGGCTGCCGACAACTTGGCTGAGTTGCAGATCCGTTGGCCCACAGTGCCGGTCGTCTTCTGCGAGACCCGGCAGCTGGCCGAGGAATGGACGTATCGATTCCTCGCTGCTGCTCACGCGTGGGCTGTCACTGAAGAGGCCGTACTGCAGCGCATCGGACACGTGCCGACTGCCGCGATCCCGGCAAACGATTCCGGGCCCAGCACCGCCGCCGTTCGTGCCTGGGCGCGCGGCGCCGGGTTGTCTGTGCCGGACCGCGGGCGGCTGCGTCCCGAGATCTGGCAGGCCTGGCGCGAGGCCAACGACAACGAGTGAGCCCCGCCGGCGGCCGTCGTCTGCCACGATGAACCGCATGACCGACGACATGTCCGCCGAGCGCGAGTTCAACGAACGCAACATCGAGGAGTTCCGCCGCAACGGCGGCAAGGTCGGTGGGCCGTTCGAGGGGTTCCCGCTGCTGCTGCTCACCTCGACCGGCGCCAAGAGCGGCAAGCGGCGCGTCAGCCCTGTCGCGTATTTCGACATCGACGGCCGCATCTACATCGTCGGCTCCGCCGCCGGCCGCGACGCCAGCCCCGGCTGGGTGTTCAACCTGCGCGCCAATCCGAGCGCCTCGGTCGAGATCGGCGCCGACCCGCCGCGCACCGTTACCGCTCGCGAGCTGCCGCGCGACGAGCGCGATCGGATCTACGCGATCGTCGTCGAGCGGGCGCCGGGCTTCGGCGAGTACCAGCAGCGCACCGACCGCGTCATCCCGGTGTTCGAGCTGGCCTAATCCTGCGCCGAGTTCTACGCCAGGGTAGCGATTCTCGACATTTCACAGCCCTGACGTAGAACTCGGCGCAATAGGGTTCTACAGCGGCAGCAGGATGTCCTTGACGCTCGGGTCGGTGGCCAGGAACTGCTGCACCGCCGGGTCTTTGAACGTCTCGACGAGCTTCTTGATGTTGTCGGTGTCGGCCCAGCGGCTGCCGATCGTCAACTGGCCGGCGAACTCGTCGGGGGCCGGCGGCGCGAAGATTTGATACTGCAGCGGCACTTTCGCGGCCAAGTAGTACTCGGTGTAGCCGACCGCGGCGTCGAGGTCCGGCAGTGACCGGGACTGCGCGGCGAAGTCGAGCAGGGTGAACTTCAGGTTCTTCGGGTTCGCGACGATGTCCTTCTGCGTGGCGGTCCACTTGTCCTTGGCGGGGTCCAGCGTGATCAGCCCCGCGCGCTCCAGCAGCCACAGCCCCTGCGCCTCGTTGGCCGGGTCAGAGTACAGCGACACCGTCGCGCCGTCGGGCAATTGCGCCGGGTCGGTGTACTTGTCCGACCAGATCCCGAAGCCCCAGCGGAACACCGGCGTTGCGGCCTCCTCGCGGAAGTCGGGGTTCGCCTCGAGCACCTGCCCGAGCCACAGCTTGTGCTGGTAGATGGTGCCCGCGACCTCGCCGTCGCTGACCGCGCGGTTGATCGTGTTGCTGTCGGCCAGGCCGCGGAAGGCCACGGTGATGCCGTGCCGCGGCGCCACCTCGCGGGCGATGTACTCGATCAGAGCCTGTTCGGCCGCGTTGCCCTCGTTGGTGGCGACGATCAGCGTCGCGCCCGGAATCTCGTTCGGCGACTGTGCTTTTCCGAAGAAGATGAACCGCGCCGCGATCACCAGCGCGACCACGACGAGCAGGCTCACCGCGATCCACAGCCATTTGGGTCTGCGTTTGAGTTCGAAACCGTGATCGCCGTCGACCGGTGTCGTTGTCGTTGCCATGATTACCTCTTTCAGGCTGCTGCCGCGCGGATCCGCGCGTGCGGGGTGGTGAATCGGACGAGTGCGTCGCCGGTCAACTGCACGATGGCGACGGTGATGACGAGGATGACGATGGTGGCCAGCATGACGCCCTGATCGAAGCGCTGGTATCCGTATGTGACTGCGACATAACCGATTCCGCCCGCGCCGATGGTGCCGGCGATCGCGGAGTACTCGATCATCGCGATGATGTTGATGGTCAGGCCGCCGAGGATCGACGGCACCGCCTCGCTGACCTGCGCGGTGCGGATGATCTGCAGTCGCGATCCGCCCGACGCGCGCGCCACCTGCACCACCGACGGCGGCACCGAGCGCAGCGAGTTCTCCACGATCCTGGTGAAGAACGCGATACCCGCCAACGACATCGGCACCACCGCGGCGGCGATACCGATGTTCGTGCCGGTGATGAACCGGGTGAACGGCATGATCGACGCCATCAGGATCAGGAACGGCAGCGACCGTCCGATGCTGATGACCCAACTCAGAATCGTGTGCAGCGTGGGGTTTTCGAACAGCCCGCCGGGGGCAAGGTTGTGGATCAGCGCACCGAGCGGCACGCCGACGAGCACGACGATCGTCATCACGATGCCGACCATGATCAGCGTGTCGAGCAGGGCGGGAAACAGCAGGCCGGGCAGCTCGTTGACCGGAACCTTGGCGTTGGCCAGCACGGTCTCGGTCACGCCACGCCCTCCAGTTCTTTCGCGGCTTCAGCTCCGGCGGTGGCCAGCCCGTAGCGGCCCAACACTTCGGGGACCCGTGCGCTCAATCGGTCGGCGATGCCCAGCGTCGCGCTGCCGACCGTCACGCCGCCGACCGACTGCACCGACGCGCCCAGCACCGACACCGGTGCACCGAGGTCGGCAGACGCGCGAGAGATCCAGTCCGACGGCACATCCGGCGCGTCGTACACCACCTGCCAGACCCGCTGGCCGGTGCCCGCGTCGGCGGCCACGCCCTGCGGGCGCAGCTCGGCGCCCAACGACGACGCCGGGTTGGTCAGCAGGTCGACCAGTCGGCCGGACTCGGCGATGCTGCCGTGGTCCAGCCGTGCCACCGAGTCGGCGATCTTGAGCACGGTGTCCATCTCGTGGGTGATGAACACGATCGACAGGTTGAGGTCGTCGCGCAGTTCGCGCAGCAGGTCGACCACCGAGGACGTCGTCGTCGGATCCAGCCCGGCCGTCGCCTCGTCGGACAGCAGCACCGACGGCCGCAGCGCGAGCGCCCGCGCGATCCCGACGCGCTGCCGCTGACCCCCCGACAGCTGGAACGGGTAGTGGTTCGCGCGGGCGCTCAACCCCACCCGGTCGAGCAGTTCGGCCACCCGCTTGTGTGATTCGGCCGCCGTCACCCCGAGGTAGTCCAGTGGCAGTGCGACGTTCTCGGCCGCGGTGCGCCGTTCGAACAGCCCCGACGACTGGAACACCGTGCCGATCCGTCGGCGCGCCACCCGCAGCTTCTGTGACGACAGTGTGGTCAAATCTTCGCCGTTGACGACGACGGACCCCGAGGTGGGCAGTGTCAGCAGGTTGATGCACTGCGCCAGCGTGCTCTTGCCGGCACCGCTGGGGCCGACGACGGCGAGGATCTCGCCCTCCTCGACGCGGAAGTTGATCCGGTCGAGCACCACCGTGCGGTCGTCGCCGTGCCCGTAGACCTTGGTCAGATCGGTCAGCTCAATCATGCGAGAGAAATCCTTGTGGGAAGGGAAAGTACGCAGGCAGCATCGCCGCCGGATCGACGGTGCCAAACGGCCGTCGCGGCCAATACCTTTGCGCTCACCGTGAATCAATGCCGGTCATAAGGCATTCACCCTGATTCAAACCATGGCCGGGAGCGTGTCCGCGCCCCACTGTCATGGGCATGAGCATCGACGAGTCTGTCTCCGTCAGCGACGATCCGCACGGCTTCACGATCGCCAGGCGCCGCAAGTGGCCGTATCTGGTGATCGGCGCCGTCGTGGTGGCCGCGGTCGTCGCCGCGTTCGTCATCGCGCGCTTCAGCGGCAGCGCGTCACCCAACGAAACGGCCGGCGCCACCCTCGACGTCGTCTACCTCGACTCCAACCCTGCCGAAAAGCTGATCATCGAGTACATCGCCGAGAACATCGCGCCCGACTACGGCGTGAAGGTCGGCGCCGTCGGTCTCGGCGACAGCACCCAGATCAACCAGGCGGTCAGCGACGGGCGTTACGCCGGAACGATTTTCCAGCATCGGCACTGGCTGCAGCAGGTGCTCGACGCCAATCCCGGTTTCCGTGAGGAGGCGGTCACCGGGCCGTTCTTCCACTGGGTGTTCGGCATCTGGTCGGACAAGTACCCGACGCCGCAGGCCCTTCCGGACGGGGCGAGCGTGTCGCTGCCGTCGGATCCGGCCAACAACGCGCAGGCGCTGTGGTACCTCGGGCAGGCCGGGCTGATCACGCTGCGCCCGGACGCCGACATCACCGCGTTGACGCAGAAGGACATCGTCGACAACCCGAAGAACCTGAAGTTCACGCTGCTCGACCTGGCCGCTCAGCCGCGCGCGCTACGCGACCTCGACGCGATCGTCGGCTACGCCGAGTCGTTCCTGGCGGCCGGCGTGCCCGAGGACGAGCTGATCTTCGCGCCGGAATCGCCCGACGAGTTCGCCTCCGTGCTGACCGTCGGCAGCGACTACGTCGACACTGAGAACATCCAGAACCTCATCAAGGCGTTCAAGGATCCGCGGGTGCAGGCCTATATCGCCGAGGATCCCGAGGTGAAAAAGCTGGCGCTGCCCGGGAATCCGGCATGACCGACCGGGAACTGCACCTCGGGGTGAACGTACTGTCCGACGGGATGCACCCGGCGGCGTGGCAGCATCCCGACGCCGACCCGAACTGGTTCACCGACCCCGCCTACTGGATCGAGCTGGCGCGCATCGCCGAGCGCGGCACACTCGACGCGTTGTTCCTGGCCGACAGCCCGTCGCTGTTCCAGCCGCCGGACGCGCCGTTGACGGCGCCGCCGCTGGCGCTCGACCCGATTGTGCTGCTGTCGACGCTGGCGTCGGCGACCACGCATCTGGGGCTCATCGGCACGGTGTCGACGTCGTTCGAGGAGCCGTACAACCTGGCGCGACGGTTCGCGACGCTGGACCATCTGAGCCGCGGCCGGGTGGCGTGGAACGTCGTCACCAGTAGCGACCCGTATGCGTGGAACAACTTCGGCCGTGGCGGCGGGGTCTCCGGGCAGCCGGACCGACGGGACCGGTACCGCCAGGCCGCGGAGTTCATTGATGTCGTTCGGGCGCTGTGGGATTCGTGGGACGACGACGCCGTGCTCGCCGACAAGGCTGCTGGCGCGTTCAGTCGGGTCGGCGCGATCCGCACCATCGACCACCGCGGCGAGTTCTACAGCGTCGACGGGCCGCTGACGCTGCCGCGGTCCCCGCAGGGGCATCCGGTGCTGTTCCAGGCCGGCGGGTCCGCGGGTGGACTGGATCTGGCGGCCAAGTACGCCGACGGGGTGTTCGCGGCGCAGGCGTCGCTGCCGGACGCGTTGCGCAACGCCGACGATTTACGTTCGCGCACAGCGGCATACGGCCGACCGCGGGACGCGGTGCGGATCATGCCCGGCTTGTCGTTCGTGCTCGGCAGCACCGAGGAGGAGGCGCGTCGGCGCAACGATGAACTCAACGCGTTGGCGGGGGAGCGGCGGCTGGCGCACTTCGCGTCACAGTTGTCGGTCGACCCGTCGGAGTTGTCCTGGGACAAGCCGCTGCCGCGGTATCTGCTCGATGGCGCGGTGACCGACACCGGTTCGCAGGGCGCCCGCGACATCGTGGTGAATCTGGCGCGGCGGGAGAACCTGACGGTGCGGCAACTGCTCGACCGCGTCATCACCTGGCACCGGTTGGTGATCGGCGGGCCCGAGCAGATCGCCGACGCGATCGAGGAGTGGTTCGTCGCGGGCGCGGTCGACGGGTTCAACCTGATGCCGGACGTGTTCCCGTCGGGCCTGGAGTTGTTCGTCGACCATGTGGTGCCGATCCTGCGCGATCGCGGGTTGTTCCGCCGCGAGTATCGGCACACGACGCTGCGCGGCCACCTCGGGTTGTCGCGGGTGCCGGACCGGCGCGGGAATGTGATCGGCGTCGCAGCGGTTGGTTGAGTCATGGCCAAGATGACCAATGACGAGCGGGAGAAGTTTCTAGCCGACGTGCACGTGGGCGTCATAGCGGTCGAACGGCCAGGTCGGGCGCCGTTGAGCGTGCCGATCTGGTACGGCTACGAGCCGGGCGGTGAGGTGCTGCTGTGGACCGAGTCCGATTCGCTGAAGCATCGGCTGATCCGCGACGCCGGCCGGTTCTCGATCACCGCGCAGGACGAGGCGCCGCCGTACAAGTACGTCTCGGCAGAGGGCGACGTCACGAGCATCGGCCCGGCGGTCGACGCCGACGTGCGCCGGCTGGCTATCCGTTACCTCGGCGAGGAAGCCGGTAACGCGTTCACCGACGAGAACCTGACGCAGACCTCGATCGCGATCCGGATGCGGCCGCAGCGCTGGATCAGCCTGGACTACTCCAAGGAGTAGGTGCCGTGTAGCGCGCGATTTCTACACCAGGGTCGCGATCTCCGATCGATCGCAGCCCTGGTGTAGAAATCGGTAAGGCGGGCGCCTGACTCAGAGCTGGCCGTGCCGCGGCGGCGGTGTGCCGGACAGCGTGTACCGGCCGATGTGCTGCACCTTCCACCGCGTCGGGTCGTGCAACGTGTGCGTGCGGGCGTCGCGCCAGTAGCGCGAGAGGTTGCCCGACGCCGAAGCGCTTCTGGTGCCGCCCAAGTCGAACAGCACGTTCGACGCCTCCAGCGAGGCCCGCACCGCCGCGACCTTGGCCACGGCGACCGCGATGGACGCCTCGGCGGCCGACTCGTCGCTCAGGTGCGCTGCCGCGTGATCGACGGCCCGCGCGGCCTCGGCTAGCAGCGCCTGCGCGCCGCGCACCGTCACCGCCAGCTCGCCCGCCAGGGCGACGAGCGTCGGGTCCTCGACCGCGGTCGCGACGCCCGCTTCGAAGTGCGGTCGCGCCCGTTCGGCCTGACGCACCCCGGCTGCCAACGCGCCGGTCGCGATGCCGACGTCAATCGCGCTGTGTATCAACTGCGCTCGTGCGCCGTACACCGACGGCCCGGCGAAGATCGGCGAGAACGGCACCACATGCTCGACGGGCACCGCGACGTCGTCGAGTGTGACGGTGCCCGACGCGGTGGTGCGCTGGCCCATGCCGTCCCAGTCGTCGACCACCTCGACGCCGTCGGCGTCACGCGCGACGAACGCGATCGCCTTCGGTGTCTGCGCCGTCGGCACCGTCGATCCGTCGGTCAGCGACGCCCGCACCAACACCCAGTCGGCGAACAACGCTCCGGTCGAATAGAACTTGCGGCCGGACAGCAGGTAGTCACCCGATGGGCGCCGCACCAGCGTGGTGGTGTCGACGTCGATGGTATGCGGACCGCGTTCGGACTGCGCGTTCGCGAGCAACGCGCCGCCGAGCACCTGCCCGTAGAAGTACGCCTTCTGACTGTCGGTGCCCTGCAATCGCAGCGCCTCGAGAAACACGAAGTGCGAGTGGGGGATCTGCGCCAGCGACGGGTCGGCGTGGGCCATCAGCCGGAACACCTCGGCGAGCACCGCCGCCGGCGCCGCGATACCGCCGTAGTCGACCGGCACCGTCACCGCCAGCAGCCCTGATTTCTTGAGCGCGGCGACCTGTTCGTGCGGCAACCGGCGTTCGGCGTCGCGCGTCGACGCCTCCGCCTCGAACTCGGCCGACAGCTTCGCCGCGACGTCGAGCGCCTCGTCCGCCGAAGCGATCTGCGTCATCGCGAACCGCTCACGAACGGGATCGAGGCCGGCGTCACCGTCGTCGCCGCACCCTTGTAGAGCCCGCGCTCCCGCAGGATCGGCACCACACCCTCGCCGAACCAGTACAGCTCCTCCAGATGCGGGTAGCCCGAGAAGATGAACTCGTCGATGCCGATGTCGGCGTATTCGGCGATGCGCTCGGCGACCTCGGCGTGGCTGCCGACGAGCGCTGTGCCCGCGCCGCCACGCACCAGGCCGACACCCGCCCACAGGTTCGGCGCGATCTCCAGCGACCGCGCGTCGTGCCAGCTGCCGCTGCTGCGGGCCTGCTCGTGCAGCGCGAGCATCCGCTTCTGACCCTCGGACTGGCTGCGGTGCAACCCTTTCTGCGCGTTGGCTACGGTCTCCTCGTCGAGGGCGGCGACCAGCCGGTCGGCCTGCGCCCACGCCTCGTCGGCGGTGTCGCGTGAGATCGTGTGCAGCCGGATGCCGAACCGCACGTCGCGGCCTTCCTCGGCGGCCAGCCCGCGGATCCACGAGATCTTCTCGCGCACCGCGGCCGGCGGCTCACCCCACGTCAGGTACACGTCGGCGTGCCGCGCCGCCACCGGGCCCGCCGCTGCCGAGCTGCCGCCGAAGTACAACGGCGGCACCGGGTTCGGCAATGTCGGGATCGTCGCGTCCTCGACGCTGATGTGCTCGCCGTTCAGCGACACCGTCTCGCCGGCCCACAGCCGGCGGACCACCTCGAGGAACTCGTCGCAGCGTTGATAGCGGCCGTCCTTGTCGAGGTGGTCGCCGAACGCGCGCTGTTCGTGGGCCTCGCCGCCGACGACCACGTTGAGCAGGATGCGACCCGGCGCGTGCCGCGCGAACGTTGCGGCCATCTGCGCCGACAGGGTCGGGCTGACCAGTCCCGGCCGGAACGCCACGAGGAACGCCAATGACGTTGTCTCGCGCGCCAACAGCGCCGCGGTGATGAACGCGTCCTCGCACCAGGCGCCGGTCGGGATCAGGGCGCCGGTGAAGCCGAACGACTCGGCGGCCCGCACGATCGAGCCGAGGTAGTCGATCGACGCGTCGCGGTCGCCGTGCGCGGCGCCGGCGGGCATGCCGTGGCCGCCGCCGACGATCAGTCGGCTGTCGCCGTAGGTGGGCAGGAACCAGTGCAGTTGAATCGTCATGTCAGAGTCCTGTCGAGGGCACGGTGGCGGGCCGGTCGATGACCGTCGAGAGGGGCCCGCCGACACGATAGCGGGAGCCGCGATGGTCGTCGGGCAGCCGGTCGCCGTTGCCGAGCAGTTTGTGGCGCAGCGTGCCGGGCGTGTACGACGGCTGGTACGCGCCGCGCTCGGTCAGCACCGGCACCACATGGTCGACGAACTCCGCGAAGGAGCCGGGCGTGATCGCATACGCCAGGTTGAACCCGTCGACGTCGGTCTCCTCGACCCACTCCTGCACCGAATCCGCCACGCTGACACCGGATCCCACGAAGCGCGGACCCATACCGCCGATCTTGCCCCACTCGGCGATGTCGCGGACCGCCCACTCGCGGCCGTCAGGATCGGCGGACTGGAACGCCGCGACCGCCGACAGGATCGCGTTGGAGTCGACGTTGCCGACCGGTTCGTCCAGCCCGTAGCGCGACAGGTCCACGCCCATCCATCCGGACATGAACGTCAGCGCACCCTCGGGATCGCCGTAGGACAGGTATTCGGCGTGCTTGGCGTGCGCCTCCTCGTCGGTGGCGGCGGTGACGATCGTCGACAGGTTGAAGATCTTCACCGAATACGGGTCGCGGCCGGCGATTTCGAGTTCCTGACGGATGGTGCTGACCGTCTGGCGCAGGATCTCCTTGGTCGGCGACGCGGTGAAGATCGCCTCGGCGTTCTCGGCGGCGAACCGCACCCCGCGCGGTGACGACCCGGCCTGGTAGATCACCGGTGTGCGCTGCGGCGACGGCTCGGACAGGTGTACCCCCGGGACGCTGAAATGCGTTCCCTGATGGCCGATGTGATGCACCTTGTCCGGATCGGTGAACACCCCGCGGGCGGCGTCGCGGACCACCGCGTCGTCCTCCCACGACCCTTCCCACAGCTTGTAGAGCACCTCGAGGTACTCGTCGGCGTGGTCGTAGCGGGCGTCGTGCGCGGGCTGGTCGGTCTGGCCCATGTTGCGCGCAGCCGCGGGCAGGTAGCCGGTGACGACGTTCCAGCCGATGCGGCCCTTGGTGAGGTGGTCGAGCGTCGACATGCGCCGCGCGAACGGATACGGGTGCTCGAAACCCGTACCGGTGGTGATGCCGAAGCCGAGGTGCTCGGTCACCAGCGCCATCGCCGACACCAGCAGCAGCGGATCATTGACCGGGATCTGCGCGGCCTGCCGGATGGCGGCCTCGTCGCTGGCGCCGTACACGTCGTAGGTGCCGAGCACATCGGCGATGAACAGCCCGTCGAACCGGCCGCGCTCGAGCAGCTTGGCCAGCTCGGTCCAGTACTCGAGGTCCTTGTACCGCCACGACTGGTCGTCGGGGTGCTTCCACAACCCGGGGGACTGATGGGCGACGCAGTTCTCCCCCGCAAGCGGGTGGTGCCCCCAGTCGAAGGCGTTGAAGCGGATCACACGGGTCACCCGGAAAGGCTGCCTACCGGAGGCGTGCGCGTCACCGGTTAGGTTCAGCGCGATTCAAAGCAGGCCGGCGTAGAAGTCCAGGTGCGCGCGGGCGGCGTTCTCCCACGTCAGCGCCGACGCCAGCGCACGGCCGGCGGCGGCCCGGCTGTCGTCGCCGACGCTGTCGGCCAGCGCCGACGCGAACCCCGCCGGGTCGGCGGCGTAGCGAACCGTCGCGCCGAACACCTCGCGCAGCACCGGCAGATCGCGCGCGACGACGGGCCGGCCTGCCGCCAGCGCCTCCATCGCCGCGAGCCCGAAGCCCTCCTTGGTCGACGGGAACGCGAACACCTCGCACGCGGCGACCAGGCTCGGCAGGTCGTCGTCGGGCACCGCCCCGAGGATCACCGGCGCGACGCCGAGGTCGGCGCACAACCGGTCGAACTCCGCGCGGTAGTCCCGGTAGTCGAACAGCGTCTCACCGCCGGCCAGCACCAGCGACAGCTCCGGGTACCGCCGCTGCAACAGATGGAACGCCGCCGCCAGGTCCAGCGTGCCCTTGCGCGGCTCGATCCCGCCGACGGCCAACACGTAGCGGCCCAGTCGCCGCCGCCATGACGCTTGGCCGTCGACGTCGGCGGCCGCCGCGATGAACCGGTCCGCGCGCACGCCGTTCGGGATCACCGTCGGATTCAGCCCCCAGCCCGCGGCGACCTCGGCGGCGACGGCCGCCGACACGCAGATCCGCGCATACGGTGCGACGACGGCCTTTTCGTGACACTCGACGAGGATCGGTGTGGTGAACGTGTCGAGGTGGTGGATCGTGCGGATGCACGGGCCGACGGCGTTGGCGCTGATGCAGTCCTGGGCGTGCACGACGTCGTAGTCTGCGGCGGTGAACGCGTGCGCGAGCATGTCGATCGACCGCACGATCCGCTCGGTCACCGTCTCACCGTCGACCTCCGGGAAATCGACCAGCCGCACGGCCACCTTCGGGTCGACCGTGCGGAAGAACCCGCGGTCACCCTGTCGCGCGAGCGACCACACCGTGACGTCGGCGCCGAGGTCGGCCATCGCCTCGGCGAGGTTCAGCGTGTGCACGACGCCACCGCGCGGCTTGGTCGAGTACGTGATCAGGGCGACGCGCACCGGTCGGCTCCTCGGTAGGCGTCCAGCCGCAGCTCGGCCACGTGGTTCAACACCTTTCTGGCGCGGGCGATCTCGGCGTCAACGTCGAGCGCCACCTTTGCCAGCCCGCCCTTCGACCGCGTGGTGGCCACGATGTCGCCGCCCGGGCCGACGACCTTGGCCTGCCCGAGGAACTGCAGCGACCCCATCACCCCGGTCTGGTTCGCCGACACCAGCACCACCTGGTTCTCGGCGGCCCGCGCGCAGTCGTAGAGGTCGAACAGCCGCGACTGCCGGTCGGCGGGCAGCCGCGACGCGCGGTCGGTGACGCTGGCCGGCCACGCCGACAGCGCCGCGATGATCGACGCCCCGTCGAGCGTCAGCGCGCGCACCGACTCGGGGAACGTCTTGTCGTAGTCGATCAGCATGCCGACCCGTCCGACCGGGGTGTCGAACGCGGTGAACGCGTCACCGGGTAGATACGCCAACGATTCGCCGGCCGGCTGGTGCACCTTGCGATGGGTGCCCAGCACACCGTCGCCGGACACGCAGATCGCCGAGTTGTACCGTCCGCCACCGACGGTCGCTTCCGCGTAGCCGACGCACACCGTCATCGGACCCGCTGCGGCGATCACCGCTTCGATCTCCGGGCCGTCGGGGTCGAGCGCCGGCGGCGGGTCGGCCGGATCCGGTGAGCGCAGGTCGCCCAGATAGCCGCCGAGGCAGGCGTCGGGAAACACCAACAGCTGCACACCTTCTCGGGCCGCCGACTCGATGATGCCGACGACCTTGGTGACGCAGCGGTCGACGTCGCGGCCGAAGTGCGCCGCGACCGCCCCGATCGTCACCACCGCCATGCGGACACCGTCACGCGCAACCCAACCCCGTCACACCGGCGCCGATAACGGTCGTGACCGCACCGTCCGGCCACCGCAACCGCACCCCGGGCTGCGCGGTCAACCGTCCGCAGTCCGCGCCGGCCACGCCGTCGGGCAGGGGCACCGCCTCGCCGCCGACGGTCAGCATCCCGAAACCGGGGAAACAGGTCAGCCACGCGCCCATGTCCGCGGCGGCGGGTTTCGGGATGGCCGCCACGTCCAGTTCGACGCCGGTCGCGCCGGCCTCGGCGAGCATCCCGGCGGTCCCGACGACACCGGCCATGCTGACGTCCTTGGCGGCGCTGGGCTGCATCGACGCGACCAGTCCCGCCATCCGCACCAGCTCGTCGGAGGAGCGTGTGCTGGTCGAATCCCATTGTCTGTCCGGATAACCCGCGCGCCAGCGACCGGTCACGTCCGTCGTCAACCGGACATCGTCGCCGACGCGACCGCCGCCCGCCGGGACCGGATTCGCGGTGCGGCCCAGCGCCGTCACCGACAGCGCGGCGGGCACGCCGAGCTGGGTGTGCCCGCCGAGGACGGGCACCCGCCAGGCCTGCGATCCGCGGGCGACGCCGCGCATGATGCGGGTCAGCAGAGACCGCGTCGGCGCGCCGACCGCGTCGAGCAGACCGATCGGCGCGGCGCCCATCGCGCTCAGGTCGTTGACGTTGACCAGCACCGAGCACCAGCCCGCCCACTCCGGGTCGCGCTCGACCATCGACGGGATGATCGCGTCGCAGGCGGCGACGATGTCGCTGCCCGGCAGCGGCACCCCGTCGTCGCCGACGAAGCCGGCCGGGCCGAGCGCACCGGGCACCGACCGCAACGGCGCCAAGGTCTCACCAAGGAACGCCTTCGTCGCGCCCGCCAGGCGTTCGAACTGGTTGAGCGGATACCTCATTCGGACATGCGGTTGCCCGGCGACCGCACAGTCCCCGAGCACCTCCCAGCCCAGCCCGATGAACAGGTCGCGATAGCGTCGCTGCACGGTCGCCTCGAAGCGCAGCACCCCCGCGGATTCGATGTGCGCGCAGGCCGCGCGGATCAGCGCCGGCCCGACACCGGCGGCCCGGGCCCGCGCGTCGACGACCAACCGGCTGCCAGCCCACCAGCCGATGTCGTCGGCGCAGCAGGGCGCCAGCCGAACGCCGCCGAGCACCGCACCGTCGGCCGCGGTGGCGACCAGGACGACGGCGCGCGGGTCGTCGTCGATGTCGTCGCGGTCGCTGCCGTCGAACAGGTTCTGGGTGACGACGAACTCGTCGCGCCGCAACCGCCGGTACGCCGCGACCTCATGGTTGTCGGCGGGGTGGATGAGAAACTGCGGCTGCGGGTCCGCGGCGCGGCCCGCCAGGATCGACAACTCACGAATCATGGTGTCACCCGCCGAAATTCTGCAGGACGCCGCAGGCCCCGCACGCCGCGCAGCCCGCGCGTTGGTCGGCGCCGGACATGCCCGCGAGCCGCAGCTGCGTCGCCACCTCGCGGGACACCTTCTCGACAAGCGCGGCGTCGGGCGCGCGGGCGTCGTCGACGTCGACGGCCAGCGTGCCCGGGTGCGGCCGGAACGGCACGACGAACGGGTACACCCCCATCGCGATCAGTTCCGTGGCGCCGGCGATCAACTCGTCGGGATCCTCGCCGAGCCCGACGAGCAGGTACGTCGACACCTGGTTGCGGCCGAACACCCGCACCGCTTCCCGCCACGCGGCGCGGTACTGCGCGAGCGGGACCGTTGCCTTGCCGGGCATCCACCGCCGGCGCACCTCGTCGTCGAGCGACTCGACGTGGATGCCGATGGCGTCGGCTCCGGCGTCGCGCAGGTCCTGGAGGACGGCGAGGTCGGCGGGTGGCTCGCACTGCACCTGGATCGGCAGCGACGGCACCGCGGCCTTGACGGCGGCGACGCAGCGGGCGAGGTGGCGCGCGCCGCGATCAGTGCCCGCGGAGGTGCCGGTCGTCATCACCATCTGCGTCACGCCGTCCAATCGCACTGCGGCTTCGGCGACTTCGGCGAGCTCGGCCGGCCGCTTGACCGCGGTGGTGGCGCCGGCGCGCAGCGACTCCTCGATCGAGCAGAAGCGGCAGCGCTGGTCGGGGGAGTACCGGATGCAGGTCTGCACGACGGTGGTGGCCAGCACGTTGCGTCCGTGCAGCCGCGCCAGCTTCTCGTAGGGCACACCGTCGGCGGTGACCAGATCGTAGAACTTCGGACGCTCGATCACCTGCACGTCGAGGCCGGTGTCCTGCCCGTCGAACAGGATCTGATCACCGTCGAACACGAACGGGCTCTGCGGGTTTCGCGGAATCGCCGCGTTGAGGCCGTCGATGACGAGGTGCCCGTCGTCGCTGGGGCCTGCGCCGGCGGTGCGGGTGACCGGTGGCCGGCCGCGGATGCCCAGCAGGGCGAGGTCGACGCGGGTCGATACGGACATCGGACCTCCTCAGTGGCCGGCGGCCAGGCGCAGTAGGGAGTCGTCGTAGTCGGCCACGATCGTTGTGGCGATGTGCCGGGCGTCGCGGTCGATGCCGAGGAACCGGCCCGAGCCCCAGGTGTGCATCCACGGCAGCCCGATGAAACTCAAGCCGGGCACGGTGGTGATGCCACGGTTCTGCATCGGGCGGCCGGCGCCGTCGAACGCGCTGGCCTCGATCCACCGGTAGTCGGGGCGGTAGCCGATCGCCCACACGATGCTGGTGACGCCCTCGGCGGCGAGATCCAGTGTCGTCGCCTCGTTTTCGGGCTCCCACACCGGCGTGTACCGCGAGGGCGGACCGGCGTCGACGCCGGTGGCGTCGATGTGGGCGTCGATGTCGGCGCAGATGGAGTTGTACACCGCGTCGGCGTGATCGAGTGCGGCGCGCAGCGTCGGCGCGAACCGCAGGGTGGTGTCCTTGCCGTCGTCGAGCGTGCCGTAGAGGCGCATCCCCTCGACGGCGAACTGGCGCAGGTCGATGTCGCGTCCGCCGTCGCGGCCGGTGACGTAGTGGTTGGTCTTCTCGATCGCGGCCTTGCCGCCGGTGTACTCGCCGGCTGCGCGGTCGTAGAGGCCCATGTCCGACAGCCAGGTCATGCAGTCGCGGCCGCGGTAGAACCGGGCGACCCGCGGCGCGTTGCCCACCGCGAGGTGGACTCGGCGGCCGGCGAGGTGCAGGTCCTCGGCGATCTGTGCGCCGGATTGGCCGGTGCCGACGACGAGGACGGCGCCGTCGGGCAACTGGTCGGCGTTGCGGTACTGCTCGGAGTGGATCTGGGTGATCGACGGGTCAAGCGCGCTCGCGAACGGCGGTGTCACGGGTAGCGGGTAGCCGCCGGTGGCGACGACCGCGTGCTCACAGCTCAGCGTCTCTTCGCCCGTCGCTGTGTGCAGCGTGAGCTCGAAACCGCCGTCGGGGGCGGGACGCAACTTCGTGACGCGGGTGTGGGTGCGCACCGGCGGAGCGAAGGTGTCCAGCCAGCCCGCGAGCCACTGCACCACCTCGTCGCGGGTCATGAACCCGTCGGGGTCCGGGCCGTCGTAGTGGTAGCCGGGCAGCCGGCAGTGCCAGTTCGGTGTCACCAACGTGAAGTTGTCCCATCGGCTGTCGGCCCAGGCGTGCACCGGCGTCGCGGCCTCGAGCACGACATGGTCGATCCCGGCGCGGCCGAGGTACCAGCTGACCGACAGGCCCGCCTGCCCGGCACCGATGATCGCCACCTTGGTCACGACACCAGCTCCTGCCACTCGGTGAGCGCGGTGTAGACGTCGGGGCGACGGTCGCGCAGGTGGAACATGCCCGCCCGCATGGTGCGGAACGTGGCGTCGACGTCCACCTCGGCCACGGCCATGCCGCTACCGAGAAGCGTTGTCGCTAAGACATTTCCACCGGGATCGACGACCTTGGCGTTGCCGACGTAGCGCAGCGACCCGAACGTGCCGCTCTGATTCGACGCGACCCAGAACACCTGGTTGTCCAGGGCGCGGGCCATGTCGAACAGGTTGAACCGGTAGGTCCAGCGGTCCTCCTGCAGGTTCTCGGCGGTCGCGGTGCGCGCCGCGGGCCAGGCCGACAGGCTGGCGATGATCTGCGCCCCCTGCAACGCCATGACACGGGCCGCCTCGGGAAACGCTTTGTCGTAACAGATCTGCAGGCCCACCCGGCCGACCGGGGTGTCGAAGACGTCGTAGCGCGCGCCCGCCGAATACGACATGCCCTCGCCGAGCGGCTGGTGGACCTTGCGGTAGCTGCCGTAGACGGTGCCGCCGTCGAGCACCGCGGCGGCGTTGTAGCGGGTTTCACCGTCGTCGGCCAGTTCGCAGAATCCGATCGCGACCACCAGATCACCGACGATCGACTGCACGCGGGCGATCTCCGGGCCGTCGAGCCGGATCGCCGGCGGCAGCGACCGCTGCGTGGTCTTGACGGTGTCACCGTGGTTGCCGAGCGACGACAGGTACCCGCCGATCGCGGCCTCCGGCAAGACCAGGAAGTCGACGTTCCGGTCGCGGGCTTCGGCCGCCAGTGAGGAGATCAGCGCGTAGTTTTGTTCGAGGTCGCGGGTGAAGTTCGCCGATACGGCGGCCAAAGTGGTCATCTCGCAGCGGCTTTCAGACCATGTAGGTGGAGTTGATGATCGCGCCCTTGCGGGCGTAGTGGATGATCGCGTCCTGCACGTCGAGCGGGTGGGCGGGGATCACCCCGGCGATGAGGTCCTCCTCGCGGCCACCGTGCAGAGCCAGGCCGAAGCGGCAGCAGAACACGGTGCCACCCTCGCCGATGAAGGTCTCGAGTGCGTCGTTGATGTTCTGCTCGCCCGGGAACCCGGAGTCGCCGGTCTTCGGAAAGCCGCGGGTGGCAAGGCAGTTGATGGCGCCGGGGCCGTAGAAGTAGATGGCCGATTCGAAGCCCTTGCGCAGGGCGCGGGTCGCCTGCAGCACCGCGACGAAGCTCACCGACGACTCGTGGGCGATGCCGTGCACGAGGGTGAAGTAGGTCTCGCCGTCCTCGGCCTTGTAGTCGGGGAAAATCTTGGTGCCGCCGTAGATGTTCGACCCTTTGGGCAGCGCGGGGTGGGGGATCTCGGCGAGCGAGGTCTTGATGTTCTCGTCGATGGCGGCGTCAAATGGCATGGAGATCTCCAGGATTCGGTAGCAGGTCGCGGGCCGAGTGAAGTTCGGCTCTACCGATTACAGGCCTGGACGATGTCCGGGTGGTTAGCGATGGACTACGTCTGCGTTAGAAAGCGCTCACCGCGGAAATGTGCGCGTAACAGCGCTCAGGTCGCCTGCTGCGCGCACACGGTGCGAGCGGCCTCGACGATGTCGAACGCGGCCAGATACCGCGCCGAGTCGTAATGCTTGCTGTCGACAGGGAGGCCTGCCGCGTGCCGAAGCACCATGACCGCCAGCGCCGGCGTGGTGTGGCAGGGGACCACCAACAGTTTCGCCTTCGCCGTCTCGCCGGTCACGCACATCACCCGCTGGGGGCGGTCCTTCCAGCCGGGAAGGGCGCCGATGCCGCGGCGGGTGAGCATGTCGAGATCGGGAACGGCATTGGCCGAGGACCAGTTGACGTTGAGGTCGACGATCTGCCCCAGCGAGGCGCGCAGCGCGTCGATCAGTTGGGGCAACTCACGCGCGATAGAAGGGGTGCGGGGCCACCAGGCGCCGTCGAGACCCTCGCCGGGAGCGTTGACCATGGTGAGCCGGATCGGGCTGGCGCTGCGCCGCTGAGTCGCCTGATTCACTGCAATCCTTCGTTTGTAATCGACGAATCGGATCGCAGATTGATCATGTTCAACACCGCACGGGGTGGACCACGTCGACAGACGAAACGGTTCCCTGCTGACACTACACCCGCGTTTTCCGTCGGCCGTGCTAGCCTCTACCTGGATGTTCTTCTACATCCATCACGATGAAAGAAGTTGGAAAAGTATGGCACAGGGAACTGTGAAGTGGTTCAACGGCGAAAAAGGCTTCGGCTTCATCGCCCCCGACGGCGGCGACAAGGATGTGTTCGTCCACTACTCGGAAATCCAAGGTAACGGCTTCCGGTCGTTGGAGGAGAACCAGCGCGTCGAGTTCACGATCGAACAGGGCGCCAAAGGACCTCAGGCAGTCGGCGTAAGCGCCGTCTAGTCAGATCGAACATTGTGGGCTGGTGGGTTATCCCACCGGCCCACTTTTCGTTTGAGCGCCCAAATGCATAGTGCGCCAACGGAAACCGCGACGGTCGGGGAACGGTTGACCGGTGCCGTAGGCTGTAGGTATCGGCGATTCCTCGCATACGAAGGTTGAGATCGTGTCGTCGCCGATTCGATAGATGAGCCGCGCGTCGGCTCAGGCGGGATCAACCCCATGGCACGACAAGAAACTTCCACTGACTCGAGGCGCCACGACGGGCCGCACGACGGGCCCGACAACAGCCCGCGGCTTCGGCTCAAGCGGAAGGCTCCGGCCAGCGGCTACGTCGACGGCGCCTGGTGGCCGCACAGCGACGATCTGCCGCACGAACTCCCCGATCTGGTGAGCGTTCTTGCGGTTCGCCTCGGGGGCGTGGCCCGAGTGACCTACCACCTCGGCGAATGGGCGGAAGCGCCGCGCAAGATGCTGGTCAACGACCGATTCGTCAAACTCGACGGCTATCAGCGGCAACCGGCCAACACGATCGGCGTCCTCGACGGGCGCGGAAATCGACTGGTCCTGCTGGTGGTGCCGTCGCGCACCGAGGCCGATCTCGCCCACACCATCTCGATGGCTGCGGCCTCCGCCGACAACACCTCGACCGTCGACGCACTGCTCTCGACCGGCGCCTGACGTTTTACTCATGAGGCGGGAGGTCGGCGTCGAGTTGCAGGTGGAGATCACCGAACCGACCCTGCTGGAATTCCAGATCGCGGTCGCGCCGCATCCGGGCACCGAGGTGACCGAGCGGTTGTCGTTCGTCCTGGACGGTGAGCCGATTGAGCCGGAGGAGATCAGCGGGCCGCACGGCACCCGCGTCCACACGATGCCGGCGGCCACGGGCACGTTGGCGGTGCAGTACAGCGCAGCGATCGAGGGCCGGACCGCACCGCCGCCGGTCACCGCGTACGACCTGCTCGCCTACCGGCGACCCAGCCGCTACGCCGAGGCGGACAAGTTCTATGGTTTCGCCGCAACCGAATTCGGCAGCTACGCCGATTCGGCGACGCTGCTCGAGCGGGTTTCCTCCTGGGTCGGCACCCGGCTCAACTACGTGCCCGGTTCCAGCGACCCGATCGACGGCGCGGTCGACACCCTGCTCTCCGGCGCCGGGGTGTGCCGCGACTTCGCCCATCTGGTGGTCGCGCTGCTGCGCGCGGTCAACGTGCCGGCGAGGATGGTCTCGGTCTACGCGCCGGGCCTGTATCCGATGGACTTCCACGCGGTGGTCGAGGCGTTCATCGAGGGCCACTGGCGGGTGGTCGACGGCACCCTGCTGGCTCCGCGGTCGTCGCTGGTGCGCATCGCCACCGGCCGCGATGCGGCCGACACCGCCTTCCTGACCAACCACGGCGGCACCATCTCGCTGGACAAGCTGCTGGTGACCGCGGTCGTCGACGGTGACCTGCCCGGCGATTCCATCGACGATCTCGTGTCGATCGGCTGAGTCCATGGCATCGACACCCGCCGACGGCTTCTCTAGGCTGGAATTACTTTCGACGCGTTGCCGTCGTCCGCGTTCTTCGGCCGTCACCGCGAGTTCCGACCTGCACCACCCGCGCGAACGGAAAATTCTTGGCAATCAGCGATATCGCCGCCTACACGCACCTCAGTGATGCCGACATCGAGGCGCTGGGCACCGAGTTGGACGCGATCCGCAGCGACATCGAAGAGTCGCTGGGGGAGAAGGACGCCGCCTACATCCGGCGCACGATCGTCGTCCAGCGCTTACTCGAGGTCGCGGGGCGGCTGCTGATCGCCGGCACCCGGTCGAGGGCGGGGTGGCTGCTGGGCACTGCGACGCTGGCGTACGCGAAGAGCGTCGAGAACATGGAGATCGGCCACAACGTCGGCCACGGTCAATGGGACTGGATGAACGACCCCGAGATCCACTCCAATACGTGGGAGTGGGACATGGTCGCGGCGTCGTCGCAGTGGCGGTACTCGCACAACTACCGCCACCACGTGTTCAGCAATGTGGTCGGCGTCGACGACGACCTGGGTTTCGGCATCATGCGGATCTCACGTGACGTGCCCTGGCAGCCGGTCCATCTGCTGCAGCCGCTGCGAAACGCGTTGCTGGCCTTGATCTTCGAGTGGGGCATCGCGCTACACGGCGTGCACGCCGAACGCGACCGGGCCGAAGGCGACACCCAGCGCGTCACGCGGGAGCGGACGCGGCTGATCCGCAAGATCACCCGCCAGGCGGTCAAGGACTACGCGGTGGCGCCCGCGTTGAGCGGACGGCGGTGGCGCCGGACGTTGGGCGCCAACGTCGCCGCGAACCTGCTGCGCAACCTGTGGACGTACGTGGTGATCTTCTGCGGCCATTTTCCCGACGGCGCCGAGAAATTCACCGCCGACGTGCTCGACGAGGAGACCCGCCCCGAGTGGTACCTGCGCCAGATGCTGGGCGCGGCCAACTTCACCGCGGGCCCGGTGCTGGCGTTCTCGACCGGCAACCTGTGCTACCAGATCGAGCATCACCTCTTCCCGGACCTGCCCAGCAACCGGTACGCGCAGATTGCCGTGCGTGTGCGGGCGATCTGCGACAAGTACGACCTGCCGTACACCACCGGCCCGCTGCCGCGTCAGTACCTGCTGACGATGCGGACGATCCTCAAGCTCGCCCTTCCGGATCAATTCCTGTCCGCGACCAGCGACGATGCCCCCGAGACAGCGTCCGAGCGCAAGTTCGCCGACCGCTAGTTCACCAGCGACAACGCGTGGGCGCGTCGCAGCTTGCCGGACGGTGTCTTCGGGATCGTTCCCGGCGCGAGGACCACCACATTGCGGGGCCGGACGTCGACCTCGGCGAACACCTCGTGCGCGACCTGGCGCTCGACTCGGCGGACCGCGTCTTGGTCGGCGTGGTCCGTGCACTCGACGGCGACGGCGAACGTCTCGCGCGATTGGCCGGCGTCGAGCCGCACCGCGACGGCGCACCCCGGCCGCACTCCGGGCACGCGGCCGGCGGCGCGTTCGATGTCGGCGGGGTAGATGTTGCGGCCGGCCATGATGATCACGTCTTTGAGTCGTCCGCACACCACCACCTTGCCCGTCTCGGTGAGGTAGCCGAGGTCGCCGGTGTCGTACCAGCCCTGGCCGTCCTGGGCGGCGATGAACCCGGCGGTCGTGGTGTATCCCCTGGTGACCGCGTCACCGCGGACCTCGATCACGCCGACGCCCCGCGACAGCAGTTCGGCGCCGTCGTCGCCGATGATGCGCACCTGCAGGTTCTCCAGCGGCTGCCCGAGCGTGGCGAGCCGCCGGGTGCGGCCCTTGGTCGACGGCACCGCGCGGTGCAACAGCGCGAGCAGATCGGCGTCCACCTCGTCGACGAGCACACCGCGCCCGCATTCGGAGAACGAGACGGCGACCGTCGTCTCCGCCATCCCGTAGGCGGCGACGATCGCCTCGGGCCGCAACCCGAACGGTACGCCCGCCTCACACAGCGCCTCGACGTCGCGCGGGTCGACCTGCTCGGCCCCCGACAGCGCCCATCGCAGCGACGACAGGTCGTAGTCGCCGGGCGTCGCCTGTCGACGAAGCCGGCTCGCGAGCAGGTTGTAGGCGAAGTTCGGCGCGGCCGTCATGGTGCCGCGGTACTTGTCGATCAGCCTGGGCCACAACAAGATATCGCTGAGGAAGTCCATCGGCGTCACTTTGACCAGTTCAGCGCCGAAGTACATCGGGACCGTCAGGTAGCCGGTCATGCCCATGTCGTGGAAACACGGCAGCCAGCTCACGATCACGTCGGTGTCCAGATCGAAATCGCAGCCGACGGTCATCGCCTCGGCATTGGCCACGATGTTGGCGTGCGTGATCTGGACAGCCTTGGGGCTGCCCGTCGAACCCGAGGTCAGTTGCAGCAGCGCGACGTCGTCATCATCGGACCGCAGCGGGTCGCAGGGGGCGCTGGCCAGCAGGTGTTCAGCGGTGACCACCGAGTACCCGAGGCCGGACAACGCGGGTACGGCGGCCATGAACGGGTCGGAGACGACGACGGTGCTCGCCTCGATCATGTCGATGACCGCGGCCGTGTCGACTGCCCACCGCACCAGGTCGGTGCGCGGCGTGGGCTGGTGCAGCATCGTCAGGCTGGCGCCGCGCATCCAAACACCCTGTGCCACAGGCGCGATCTCGACGGGCAGGCCGGCCAGCACCGCGACGGCGTCACCATGTCCGACCCCGGCGGCCGCCAAGCCGCCCGCGACCCGGCGGGCGCGTTCGTGGATTTCGGCCCAGGTGTGCCGCACGGGTGCGACCGGTTCGCCGGTGATCATGCCGTGGGTGCTCCACTGGGCATTGCTGTACATCGTCTCGGTAAATCGGCTCACATCGCCCCTCCGAGCCTCCGGTTCGCCCTGGCTTCGGCTGAAGCGGGTTGACCGGACGTGCCGACTGTAGCCGTCAGCGTGGCGGCAAAACGTGATTGGGCACGGAGATTCGGAAAACGGTCACACTTGTGACCGGCGCGTGACGTACGGCCACGGCTGGTGGCGCTCGGGCACCGAGGCCGCCCGCACCTGCTTGAGCTGCGTGCGCAGGTGTTGACGCAGCTCGTGCAGATCCGGATCGACCCAGCGGTTGGTGCTCTCGGCCGGGTCGGCGGTCAGGTTGTAGAGCTCCCACTGGTCGTCGAGCGGCGTCGAGCGGTAGGCGTCGCCGCCGATACCGTTCGCCGCGTGGTGACGAACCCCGGGTTCGGTCCACGTCGCCGGATCGTCGAAGGTGCGGACCAGCTTCCACAGCTGCCCGTCGACCTGCGTCACCAACCCCTCGAAGTTCGACGCCACGTGCGCGGGTATCCGGATCCGCAGCGGCGCAGGCGGATTCGTCGACCGCTTGAGCTTGCGTGCCAGTCCGGAGGCTCCGGTGTCACCTTCGAGCACGTTGTCGCGGGTCATCAGGTAGACCGCGCGCGACTCGTCGGCCGGTGCCCCGTCGACCACCGGCATCAGGTTGCGGCCCGGCAGCTCGTGCACCTCGGTGAAGGTTTCGGCCAGTCTGGCCGCCGTGGCGTCGACGTCGATGCCGGCAGCGCCGAGCAGCGTGGGCACGATGTCGACGTGGCTGGTCGGCGCGGTCACGGTGCGCGGCTCGGTCTGGTGGGCGCCGACGCGGGCGACGACGAACGGCACGCGGGTGGCCTCGTCGTAGAGGTTGAACCACTTCTGGTGCAGGCCGCCGTGCGCGCCGAGCAGATCGCCGTGGTCGGCCGTGCGCACCAGCACCGCGTCCGTCGAGCCGTCGGTGACCGCGCGCCGCACCCGGTCGATCGGCCCGTCGACCTCAGCGTGCAGCCGGTAGTACAGGTCGCGGTACTGCTGGGCCTTGCGGGTGTAGGTGCGGTCGATCGCCGGGGCCGGGCCGTAGCCGGAGTAATAGGCCTCGCGGAACGCGATCTGCGCGGCGGGTTTGTCAGACAGATCCTCGTCGGCCGTCGGCGCCGGCGGCACGTGCGGCGGATCCAGCGGCGAGGGCCGCACCGGGCTGCGGCGTTGCCAGGCCGGGAAGAGCACAATGTCGTGCGGATTGACGAAGCTGGCGACGAGCAGGAACGGGCGCAGAGCGTCGGGGTCGCCGGCTTGGCGGCGCTGATAGCGGTCGGTCAGCCACGCGACCACCCGGTCGGCGATCAGGCGGTCGCGCCGCACACCCGCGTTGGCCAGCAGCGCGCCGTGCGGTTCGGGGCCGACCCAGCCCGAAAACCCGTACGGGGCAAGCGGATCAGCGTCGAGGTACTGCTGCACGGCGGCGGGGTCGACGACGCCGTCGTCGTCGTTGGTCGCCAGCGGAGCGCCGGTGCCGGGGTCGGTGAGATCGGCGTGCGAGATGTGCCACTTGCCGTCGTAGTGGGTGTCGTATCCGGCCGCGCGGAACCAGTTGCCCAGCGTCGGCACCTCGCCTGCGCGCAGCCAGCGCATGCGGGAGTCGTCGGCGGACTTGCCGATGCCGTCGGTCTGCGTCACGCCGTGCAGGTCGGGGTAGTGGCCGGTGAAGATCGTCGGGCGGCTGGGCACGCAGGCAAGTGACCCGGTGTAGTGCCGTTGGAAGCTGACGCCGTGATCGTCGAACCACTTGCGGCCGGTCAGCGTGTAGTCGCGCCAGGCCAGCACCTCGGGCGCCTCGTACGGCGGGGTCGCACGCTCTTCGTCGGTCATCACGATGACGATGTCGGGCCGGTCAGTCACGGGTGTTCTCCAATCGCTGGGCCAGCCCGGCGAGCATGCCGTCGGACTCGCGGGCCACCAGCCGGCACGCCAACCGCTCGACGAGTTGCTGGGTTTTGCCTGCGCCGATGCGCGCGCTGCTGGTGATCGTGACGACGGTGTCGCCGGCGCTGGTGGCTTCGAGGGTCCAGCGGTTGCCGAGCCGGCCCAGAAATTTCGGCAGCCCCTCGATGGCGTAGGCCAGCACGTACTGCGGGTCGCACTCGGTGACGCGTTCGACGACGGTGTTGCGGCCCATCTGCACGCGACGAGTCGTGCCGACCATCTCGCCGTCGGGGCCACGCTCGAGGATGCACGAGTGGTCGACCTTGTCGACCCAGGCGCTGAGCGCACCGAAATCGGACAGCACGGTCCAGATCTGTGTCGGGGTTGCCGCGAGGGTGCGGCTGCGGTCGATCTCGGCCACGACCTCACGCTACGCGAAAATGACGACAGCGTCAGGCAGTTGGGCTCCGGGTGGTTGCAGAAGGCGGTACCGGCTACCTTCAAACAGCGCGGTTCTCGCTGGACACCGCGGCCTCGGGTCGCCATCGTGGCGGCTATGAGTACTTCCCAGGTCCTGCAGGTCGGCCCGCTGATGCCCGCGGTGGCGCAGGGCCTGCGCGACGACTACGACGCCTACGTCCTGCCCGATGAGCCGGCCGAATTCCTGGCGACGCACGGCGGCGACATCACTGTCGTCGTGACGTCGGGCTCCGCGGTGGTCGACGCCGCACTGATCGATGCGCTGCCCAACCTCGGCGCGATCGTGAACTTCGGCGTCGGATACGACACGGTCGACGTCGACGCGGCGTTCGCGCGGGGGATCGGGGTCAGCAACACCCCCGAGGTGCTCAACGACGCGGTGGCCGACACCGCGGTCGGGTTGCTGCTCGACACGTTGCGCGGGTTCTCGGCGGCGGACCGGTTCGTGCGGGCCGGCCGGTGGCCGGTGGACAAGATGTTCCCGCTGACCCGCGAGGTGAGCGGATCGCGGGTCGGCATCCTCGGGCTGGGGCGGATAGGTCGCGCGATCGCGTTGCGGCTCAGCGCATTCGGCTGCACGATCAGCTACCACAATCGACACCGGGTCGACGTACCGTACGAGTATGCGTCGTCGCCGGAGGAGCTGGCACGGAACGCGGACGTGCTCGTGGTCGCGGCGGCCGGCGGTGATTCCAGTCGCGGGTTGGTCGATCGTGCCGTGCTCGACGCGCTGGGCCCCGACGGGTATCTCATCAACATCGCGCGCGGCAGCGTGGTCGACGAGGCCGAGTTGGTGGCCGCGCTGACGGAGAGGCGGCTCGCCGGCGCGGGTCTGGACGTCTACGCCGATGAGCCGAACGTGCCCGAAGCGCTGTTCGCGCTCGACAACGTCGTGCTGCTGCCCCACGTCGGCAGCGCCACGACGCAGACCCGCGCGGCGATGGCGGAGCTGACGTTGCGCAACGTCGCGTCGTTCCTGTCGTCGGGTGCGTTGGTCACGCCGGTGCGCTGACCCTTTCCTGGCGCTCGCGGGATCAGGCGAGGCGAAACCGCTTAACTCACCGCGAATTTCGCAGTCAACAAAAACGTAACAACCAATTTCGCCGTTCCTGTTGCGGAGTCAATTAAGTCGACTTACGCTCGCAGGATCCCGGGTCCGGAATCCTGGATCCAGGATCCGAACGACAGCTCGACGGCAGGAGAAGCATGCGACGAACTGCGGAAATCGCTGGTGCGGGCTTGTCAGGACTGCTCCTGGCGACCAGATTGGCTCAGCTCGGATGGCAGGTGCGGCTGCATGAGCGCAACCCCGACCTCCGCATGTTCGGCGCCGGAATCTGGATCTGGGAAAGCGGACTGCGCGCGCTGGAGGTCGTGGGCGCCTACGACCAGGCGGTCGCGCGCGCTCGGACGATCGCCGAATGGCGCATCGCCGACCACAACGGACGCCCCTTGATGTCGCGCTACACCACTGCCAGTGATCGCCTGCTGTTGCCGCCGCGGGCCGACCTCTACGAAGCGCTCATCACGCAGGCCGAGCACTTCGGTGTCGACATCCAGACATCGTCGACCGCGGTCAGCGTCACCGGAGACGGCGTCCTGCAGATGCTGGACGGCACCGAGTTGAAGGCCGACCTCGTCGTCGCCGCCGACGGTGCGTATTCCCGTCTGCGCGAATCGATTCTGGCGACAGGGTGGGTGGACTACGGCGTCGAGGCCGGCATCCGGATGATGATCGACCGCAAGGACGACGATCCGGACGACACGATCATCGAGTACTGGCACGGCCGGCGGCGGCTGCTCTACAACCCCTGCACTGAAGGCCAGGACTACATCTTCCTGAGCGCCCCCGTCGACGACAAGCGGGCCAGCGCCATGCCCGTCGACCGAGACCTGTGGAGCGCGGCGTTCCCCAGCGCGGCCCATCTCGTCGAACGGTTCGCGGAAGCCAGTCGATGGGACCGGCTGGTCAACGTGCGCTGCCGGCACTGGTCGCAGGGGCACGCCGCGATCATCGGCGACGCAGCACACGCGATGCCTCCGAATCTCGGGCAGGCCGCCAACACCGCGTTCATCAACGCCATGGCACTGGCGATGGTCCTCGAGGACGAATCCGACATCCCCACCGCGCTACGGCGCTGGGAGAAGGAGTGCCGGGCGCTGTCCGACCACGTCCAATGGTGGTCGTATCTCTACGGCTTCGTGGTTTCCAAGTTCCCCGAGCGGCTCGACCCGGTGCGCGCCCGGATGCTGCGCGCGGTGTCGGGCACCAAGGTCTTCCAGAACGGACTCAACAAAGGCGCACGCACGGTACCCGCGGGCGCCAGGACCGACCCGGTCCGGCTCTGATGTCGATCAAAGTTGCTTTTCCACAACATATTCAGGAGGCCTTCAGGTGAAGTTCGCGTCGTTCCTCGGTCCGACCGGCATCGTCGCCGGCGTCGTACGCGGCGCTGCTGTGGTTCCGCTGGACGGAGGTGACTCTGTCGACTGGGCCGGACAACCCACGGGACTGCTGCAACACATCGGCGGCGGACGCGAGGCCATCACGACCGGCACCGAGGTTCCGCTGGACTCGGTCGAGCTCGTCGCCCCGATCCCGGTGCCGCGGCGCAACATCATCTGCGTCGGACAGAACTACGTGGAGCACTCGATCGAATTCGACAAATCCGGCTTCAACGCCACGGCGGGCAAGGGAATCCCCGACCGCCCTGTCGTTTTCACCAAGGCGCCGACGACGGTCATCGGTCCCGAGCAGGAGATCCCCGCGCACGACGAGCTGACCCAGTCACTCGACTACGAAGCGGAACTCGCGGTGATCATCGGACGTGAAGGCAGGGACATCAGTCCCGACGACGCGATGTCGCACGTGTGGGGCTACACCATCATCAACGACGTCACCGCCCGCGACATCCAGCACGCCCACCGGCAATGGTTCCTCGGCAAGTCCAAGGACGGGTTGTGCCCGATGGGGCCGTTCGCTGTCACCGCCGACGAGGTCGACTACCGCGACATGCTGATCGAGACGCGGATCAACGGTGAACTGCGGCAGAGCGCCAAGACTGTCGACCTGATCTTCGACATCCCCGAGCTGATCGCAACGATCAGCGCCGGGATGACCCTGGTGCCCGGCGACATCATCGCCACCGGTACGCCACCAGGAGTCGGCATCGGCTTCGACCCGCCGCGCTTCCTGCGCGCCGGGGACGTCATCGAGATGACGATCACCGGGTTGGGCACCTTGGTGAACACCGTTGGCGCCGCGGGGAATCCATGACGACCAATGCAGACGCTCCAGCCGGCGGGGTGGCCGGGATCGCGCCGATCGCACGCAGCACAGTGCGTGATGCGGTGCGCGACGCACTGCGCGACCTGATCATCAGCGGCGGCGTCGACATCGACAGGCCACTGCGACAAGACGAGCTGGCCGCCCGTCTGCAGGTGAGCAGGACCCCGCTGCGTGAGGCGTTGCACGGGCTCGCCAGCGAGGGACTCATCACACTGGACCCGCGCCGCGGCGCGGTGGTGACCAAACCGACGGTGCAGCAGCTGCTCGATCTGTACGAAATCCGCGAGCTGCTGGAGGTGTACGCGGGCCGCAAGGTTGCCTCGCTCGCCGACACCAGCCACATCGACGAGATCGCCGCGATCAATCACCGGATGGCCCAGGTCGACGACCCCGTCGAATGGGCCCAACTCAACCAGCAGTTCCATGCGGCGGTATACGCGCCGTGCGCCAACGTCGAACTCGTCACGCTGATCGGTGTGCTGGCCGCGCGTGCCAAGTTCTACGTCCGAATCCTGGTGTCCAGCAAACCACCTGCGATCGGGGCGGTGCACGAGCACCAGGAGATGCTCGACGCGCTGCGTGCCGCCGATCCCGACGCGATGGAGGCCGCGATCCGCCAACACCTCAGATCGACCGTCGAGCACGTTGCGCCGACGCTGACCGAGTGAACACGAAACGAGAGGGACGACACATGACTGTACGTTATATGCCTGAAGTTGAAGGACTTTCGCTGTTCGGCGACTATTCGCCGGTGGCGGTCACCGATGGCGTGGTCGCCGTCGCGGGGCAGTTCGGCACCGACGGAACGTCCCCCGAGGAGCAGGTGCGCGGCGCGTTCGCCAACGTCGGCAAGGCACTCGCCGCCGCGGGACTCGGGTTCTCCGACGTCATCAAGTTCACCACGTACCTGGTCGGCAGGGAGACCATTCCGCCGTTCATGTCCGAACGCAAGAAGGTGTTCGCCGAGATCTATCCCGAAGGCGTCTACCCGCCCAACACGCTGCTGATCGTCGCGGGTCTGGTGCACGAGGAGTTCGTCGTCGAGATCGAGGCGATCGCGCGGTCCAAGGACGCATGATGTTCGTCGACCGGCGCACGCTGCCTTTCAACCACGGGCGCGACCACGTGATCTCCTATCCCGTGACCGCCCGCGGAATCCGTACCAGGGTCGTCGAATCTCACGGCGGATCAGTGCCGTTGGTGTGCCTGCACGGCGTCGGGTCCCGTGCGGACCGGTTCATCCCGGCGATACCGGGACTGGTCGAAGCCGGCTTCCACGTCTACGCGATCGACTTTCCCGGCCACGGGTTCGCCGACAAACGTGACGGCATCGACTACCGCGCACGCGGGTTCTCCGACTTCATCGCCGCGGTGCTGGACGAACTCCAACTCAAGGAGGCGATCGTCGCCGGAACATCGCTGGGCGGTCACGTCGCGGCCAGGCTCGCGTGCGACCGGCCCGACCTGGTCGCGGGTCTGGTGCTCATCGGCACGATGGGGATCTCCGAGCTGCCCGAGGAGAACATGGTCGCCCCCGAGGGCGTGGCCGACGGCAGCGAGGCGGCGGTGCGGAGAAAGTTCAGCCTCGTGGTTTCTGATCCCGAGATGGTCAGCGACGCCTGGGTGCGTGAGGAGTCGATGATTAACTCGTCGGACGGCGCGCGCGATGCGCTGCTGACAGCGGCGCAACACCTCAACTCGGAAGCCAACGCGGACCGGCAGACCGAGCGTCTCACCAAGGAACGGCCCGACCTGCCGATCCTCATCGTGTGGGGTGAAGACGACCGGTGGACACCGCTGTCGATGGGGCACGCGGCCCACGAACTGCTCAAGGGCTCGGAACTGCGGGTCATGTCCGGATGCGGGCACGCCCCGTACTTCGAAGACCCCGACACCTTCGTCGGTGTCGTGGCCGCGTTCTTCGACGACGCCGAGATGGCGTTCTTCGACGACACCGAACTTGGAGGTACATCATGACCGATACCTGGCTGCTGATCGAGAACGGCACCGTCATCGACGGAGATGCCAACCCGCCGATCGACAACTGTGCCGTGCTGGTACACAACGCGCGCATCGTCAAGATGGGCGCGGTCGACCGGGAGACCGACATCCCTCGCGGCGCGCAGCTGTCGGTGATCGACGCCCGCGGTAAGACGGTGATGCCCGGCCTGATCGACATCCACTGCCACATGACCTACGGGTTGGCGCGCACCGAGGAAGAGATCAGCATCTACACCCCGCCCGAGCTGCGGACGCTGATCGCGGCCGCGAACGTGGAGAAGGTGCTCGCCGCCGGTGTCACCAGCATCTCGCAACCCGGCGGAAGCTACTTCATCGGCGTCGGACTGCGCGAAGGTATCAAGCAGGGCCTCGTGCACGGACCGCGGATGACCAGTGCCGGAAGGTATCTCACCACCAGCAACGGTCTGACCGACTGGTTCCCGGACGCGACGGGCAACCCGGAGTCGAGCATCGGCAAGCTCACCAACACCACCGCCGAGATGGTCGACGAGATCCGCCGCCAGGCCAAGGCCGGCGTCGACCTCATCAAACTCGCCGACAGCCCCTACGGCGACTTCCAGGCGTTCACAAACGACGAGCTGAAGCTGTGCGCCGACCTCGCTCACCAACTGGGCAAGAAGATCACCATCCACGCGCGGGGTTCGGCGGAGGTGGCCGCCGCCGTGGACGCGGGCTTCGACCACATCATGCACGGCAACCACATGAACGACGAGACGATCGCCAAACTGGCCGCCTCGCAGATCCCGCTGGCGCCGACACAGCTGTTCATGCACCACATCGTCGAATTCGCCGAGATCTCCCGGAACAGGCAGTCCATCGTGGACGCCACTGCCCGGATGAACGAGGCGACGATGGTCAGCCTGCACCGCGCCTACGCCGCCGGCGTCAAGTTCGCCATGGGAACCGACTCGGGGTTCGCCACCGTGCCGTACGGCCAGTTCCACGCGCGTGAGCTCGAGATGCTGATGCTCTACACCGGCATGTCGGCGCTCGAGGCCATCCAGGCCGGCACCAAACACGGTGCGCCAGCTGTGAATCTGCCTGATGACGTGGGCGTGCTCGCCGAAGGCAAGCTCGCCGACATCATCGTCGTGGACGGCGATCCGCTCAAGAACATCCGGGTGCTCTACACGCCGGGCAAGATCACCCATGTCATCCTGAACGGCGCCGTCCAGACGTTCCCCGAGGACATCCGCACGCGGTTCATCCGCAACAACTACCTGCCCCACGAATACGGCTGGGAGCTACTGACCTACGAGCGCGTGTTCGAAGGCGGAGAGCTGCCCAAGACCCAGCTGGACTGGCCGCGGGAGATGCGCCTGGATCTGGTCAACGACGTCCGCAAGTACGAGACCGTGGGCGCGAGCGTCAACGGAGCGGCCGCGGAATGACCAAGATGGCCACCTCGGACACCGAGGCCGGTGCGCCGGTCACCGCAGCAGACCCGGCTGTGCACTTCGGAGTCCGGGGTGCCACCCACGACTACTCGGGTGTCGTGGTGCTGCGCGGCGTCGATTTCGATATCCGCGGCGGCAGCATCCACGCGCTGATCGGCGAGAACGGTTCGGGCAAGTCAACATTGATCAAGGTCCTGACCGGCGCGGTGAAGCCGACCGCCGGCGCGATCGTGCTCAACGGGGAGCAGGTGTCGTGGACGACCCCGCAGGCGGCGCAAACCGCCGGCATCGCGGTGGTGCACCAGAACTACAACCTGTTCCCCGAGATGTCGGTCGAACACAACCTGCTCGCGGGCGCTGCCCGGCCGCCCAGGAATCCGCGCCGGTTGGGGGCGGTGGACCATCGGCGGTGGCGGCAGCGGGTGCGCCGGCTGCTCGACCGTCTCGGCGTGGACCTCGATCCGCACGCGAAGGTCGGCACGCTCGGCGCGGCGGAGCGCAAGTTCGTCGAGATCGCCCGGGCGATGTTGATGGAGCCGCGGTTCTTGATCCTCGATGAGCCGACAGCGGCGCTAGAACCCGCTGCCGCGCGCCAGGTGCTGGATTTGATGTGCACGCTGCGCGGTCAAGGACTGGGGTTGGCGTTCGTGTCGCACCGACTCGACGAGATCGTGGAGACGGCCGACGAGGTGACGGTGCTGCGCGACGGGGCCTGCGTCGACCACAGGACGGTCGACGCCCTGACCACCCGGCAACTGGCCACCATGATGATCGGAGACCGATCGGAGCGGTCGGCGCCGAACAGCGTCTCCACCAAGCGTGACGAGGTGCTGCTGCGGCTGCGGGACCTGCGTACCGTCGACGACGGACCCGCCGTCGACCTCGACGTGCATGCCGGCGAAATCGTCGCGGTCACCGGCCTTCTCGGCTCAGGGGCGGCCACCGTGGTCGCGATGGCCGGCGGTGATGTGCCGCTGCGCGGGCAGTGCGAAATCGCCGGAGCAGGCGCGTCGATCCGGTCGGTCCGTGACGCGCAGAAGGTCGGCATCGGGCTGATCCCCGAGGACCGCAAGGCCCGGGGCCTGGTGGTGGATCAGTCGTGCGCGTTCAACGTCTCACTCGCCTCCTTCAACCGGGTGGGCCGGTCGTACTGGCTGGCCCGCCGTGACCTCGTCCGCCGTGCGCAGCGCTACCGTGAGCGGCTCGGCATCAAGATGGCGGGGCCTCACGCACCGGCGGCCACGCTGTCGGGCGGCAACCAGCAGAAGGTCATGCTCGCCAAGCTGCTCGCCTCCGACGTCCGCATCATGGCCGTCGAGGAGCCGACACAGGGCGTCGACATCGGCGGCCGCTCCCAGATCCATTACCTGCTACGCGAATTCGCTGCCCAGGGGAACGGTGTGCTGGTCTACTCGACCGACCTGACCGAGGTGCTCGCAGTGGCGGACCGTGTCGGCGTGTTCCGGCACGGTGCGCTCACCCGCATGCTTCCGACATCAGAGCTCACCGAGCATCAGCTGGCCGCCCTGGTGGTCGGCGACCAGATCCGTGACGACGACGTCGCGCCGCAACCGGTCCACGTGGACGCGGTGTCCATCAGTCAGGGAGGTGGGTCGTGACCCTCACGCACAACATCGCTTCACCGAAGCCGGCCGAACCGGAGCCGTCGCCGCGGCGTCCGCACCGCACACTGGGGGAGCGGATCGACACCGCTTTCGTGCCAGGCGTGTTGCTGCTGTTGATCGTCTATCTCGGTGCGACCAACGACGCGTTCCTGAGCACCATGAACATCACGAATGTGCTGACCCAGGCGTCGATCCTGGCGATCGTGTCCTTCGCCGCGACGTTTGTGATCATGGCCGGACAGCTCGATCTGTCGATGGGCAGCGCGTCGGCGTTGATCAGCGTGCTGGGTGCGACGGCGATGGTGCAGACCGGATCAGCGTTGCAGGGCATCGCCGTGTGTCTGGCGGTCGGCGTCGTGCTCGGGTTGCTCAACGGCGCGATCGTGACGTACCTGGAGGTACCGTCGTTCATCGCCACCCTCGGGACGATGATCATCTGCGGCGCGATCGCGCTCGCACTGACCAACGGTGGTGTCGTCACCGGGCTGCCCGAGGGCTTCCGCTCACTTTCCACGCTGCGGATTGCCGGCCTGCCCCTGCTGGTCTGGTTGACGGTGGTCGTTTTCTTCGTGTTGTGGTGGCTGCAGCGCCAGACCGTGTTCGGCTACCGCGTGCTCGCGGTCGGAGGCAACGCCGAAGCCGCTCGGCTGTCCGGCATCTCGATTCAGCGCATCACGATGTTGGTGTTCCTGATCACCGGCGTCGCATCCGCGCTCGCGGGGTTGGCGTTGCTGATCCGGGTGCAGTCCGGCCAGCCCAACGCCAACGCCACGCTGGCGCTCGAAGCGATCGCGGCGGTCGTCGTCGGCGGCACCAGCCTCAACGGCGGACGCGGGTCGATCGTGCGCACGCTGTGGGGTGTGTTGTTGATCGCGGTGCTGCGCAACGGACTCGACATCAGCGGCATCAGCGAGGACTACAAGAACGTCGTCGTCGGCGCGGTGCTGATCGCCGCGGCTTCCGTCGACTTCCTGCGTCGCCGCTTCGTGCGGTCGCGGCGCCAATCAGCGGCGCTCGAGCCCGCCCCACCCGATCAGCAACTCGCACAACCGAGTCGATCCGCCACCAACCGAGGAGAAGCAGAATGACCCTTGCCAGATTCGCCAAGGCCGCAGCGGCGGTGACCTCAGCTGCGCTGCTGACGGTGGCGTGTTCACACGATTCCGGTGCGGGCGACGCGGGCGGGTCGGCCGGTGCCGACACCGAACTCACGCTCGCGATGAACGTGTACTCCCGGACGCTGCCCTACTTCCAGGACATGATCCGCGGCGTGCAGGACGTCGCCAAGGCCGACGGCCACACCACGGTCGACGTCACCTACGGCGACACCAATCCTCAGCTGCAGTACGACCAGCTCGAGAACGCGATGAGCACCTCGCCCAACGGACTGCTGATCGTGCCGGTCAACCCGTCGGCGCTGATCCCCGTGATCCAGCAGGCCGCCAGCAATGGCGTGCCGGTCGTCACGATGGCCAACGACATCGAGGAGTCCGGTCACGACTCGCAGCTGGCCCACGTCGGCCAGGAGTACGTCGACCTCGGAAAGCAGAAGGCTCAGTATCTCGTTGACGCCCTCGGTGGGCAAGGCACCGTCGGCTACGTACACGGCATCCGCGGGCTGACGTTCAGCGAGCTGCAGTCCCAGGGCGCCAAGGAAGTGTTCGCGGCCAACCCCGGTATCACCGTCATCGACGGTCCCTACGCCGGGCAGTTCAGTTCCGATGCCGGCCTGACCGCGACCGAGAACGTGTTGACTTCCAACCCAGACGTCGATGCGCTGTACTTCGACAACGACGACATCGCGCTCGGCGGAATCATGGCCGTGCAGCAACGTAATCGACCGATGGATAGCATCTACATCGTCGGTACCGACGGTGGCGCACCGGCGATCGACGCGATCGCCGCCAAGTCGATGGACATGACCATCAGCCTGTGCGGCTACGCCACCGGCCGCGCCGGCGCCGAGGCGCTGATCGGCTATCTGCGCGAGAACAAGAAGCCGGAGAACCGGTTCGTGCCCGTCGAGGCGCTGACGATCACGACCGAGAACCTCGCGGACTCGCAGGCCAAGATCAAGAACGGGCAGTGCTGACGGTGCGCTGAGGTCTGACAGGAGGTGACGGTGACGACAACCGGGCAGCGTCGCAACGACTTTCGCCGGCTCCGCCGCGGCACCGTGTTCGATCCGCAGGTGTTCGACGACGAGCTTCGGTACGTCTTCGGCGAGTCCTGGTTGTTCGTCGCCCACGAGTCGGAGATCCCGGAGACCGGTGACTACGTCGTGCGCAAGATGGGTGACGACGAGGTTATCGTCTGCCGGTCGAAGGGCGGCGACGTCCGGGTGATGCTGAACTCGTGCGCCCACCGCGGGACCCAGCTGTGCCGGACCGATCGCGGTTCGGCGACCAACTTCCGCTGTATGTACCACGGTTGGGTGTACGACACCGACGGGAACCTGCGCGGTATCCGTAACCGCCGATTGTTCCCGCCGGAGGTCGATCCGTCCCGGCACGGCCTGACCACGGCCACGGTCGCGTCGTACCAAGGCTTGATCTTTGCGACGTGGAGCACCGAAGGCCTCGAATTCAGCGAGTGGCTCGGCGACATGGCGTTCTACCTGGACGCGCTGCTGGATAAGTGCGGCGACGGCTGGGAGGTGGTCGGCGAACCACTGCGCTGGCGCACGAAATGCAACTGGAAGCTGTCCGTGGAGAACTTCGGCTTCGACAGCCTGCATCTGGATACGTTGCACGCCAACCCGATCAAGCTCGGAGTCTTCGGCGCCGGCGACGCGAAACCGACGGCGTACACGGTCACCACCGGAGGCGGGCACGGCGTCACCGCCACCAAGCTGCCCGCCGACGGCGATCCGCGCTATCCGGGCTATCCGTCCGAACTCGTCGCCGAGTTCGGCGGCCGCGGTAGCGCCGCGCAGCGCTGGTTCGCCGCCGACAACGTGGTCTGCAAGGGCAACGTGTTCCCGAATCTCAGCTTCATCGAGCTCGTCCACGACACCACCGGCGATCCTGAGGCGCCGCCGGTCGCGGCGTTCATGCTGCGGCTGGCGCAACCGGTCGGTCCTACCGCAACCGACATCTGGATGTGGATCCTGGTGCCGCGTGCCGCCGAGTCGCGCTGGAAGCGGTGGTCTCAGGAGTCACTGGTCCGGACACTCGGCGTCAGCGGCACGTTCGAGCCCGACGACCTCGCGAACGCGGCGTCGGTGTCGTCGGTGAACACCGGAACCCGCGCAAGCCAGGGCGATTTCCTGTTCTTCGGCGGTGCGCATGTTGAGCCGCAGAGTGAGGTCGCGGGACACCAGCTGCCCGGCCGGGTCCACGTGGCGCCGCTGAACACCGAAGTGCTGCAACGAGAATTCTTCCGTGAGTGGACCGACCGGCTTCCGGGAACGGCGGGCGACCGATGACGGCGGTCGACACCACCGAGCTGTTGCGATTGGCGCGGGTGGAGTCGGCCTACCGCAGAGAGGCCGAACAACTCGACGCCAACCGGTTGGCCGACTGGTACAACTGGCTGCACGACGACTTCCGCTACGAGGTCCCGATCCCGGTGACCTACGGCGCAACCGGTGAAGCCGGCTATTCCGAACGAGGCGTCCTGGCGGCCGAAACCAAGCCGACGATCGCGCTGTGGGTCGACCGGCTGTCCGAGGAGCTGATCGGGTCGGCCTATGCGGAGAACCCGCCGGTGCGCACACGGCGGTTCGTCACGAATGTGCGGGTGGAGCCCTGCGGCGACGACGTGTTGCGGGTCGCGAGCAACATCCTGCTGAGCTGGAACCAGCGCGGCGAGCCGCCGGTGTTCGCGACGGCCGAACGACGTGACGTGCTCGTCGACGGTGGCGATGGGCTGCTGCTACGGGAACGTCGGGTGCTGCTCGACAGCGACGTCGTACACCTCGGGCATCTGCGGGTCATCTTCTGACCTTTCCCGGTGCTCGCGGACTAAGAGAGGGCGGCGACGAGCGCGTCGGTGACCTGAGCCGTCGACGCGCGGCCGCCGAGGTCGCCGGTGCGGGTGTCGGGGTTCGCGAGCGTCGACTCGATCGCCGTCATCACCGCCGCGGCGGCTTCGCTGTGCCCGAGGTGCTCGAGCATCAGTGCCGCCGACCACACCGCGCCGATCGGGTTGGCGATGCCCTGCCCGGCGATGTCCGGCGCCGACCCGTGCACCGGCTCGAACATCGACGGGTACTGCTTGGTCGGGTCGAGGTTGGCCGACGGCGCGATGCCGATCGACCCGGCGACAGCTGCGGCGAGATCGGACAGGATGTCGCCGAACAAGTTTGAGCCGACGACGACGTCGAACCGCTGCGGCTGCAGCACAAACTTCGCCGCCAGCGCGTCGATGTGCTCGCTGTCGAAGCGGACGTCGGGAAACTCCGCTGCCCGCTCGGCGACGACCTCATCCCAGAACGGCAGCGTGTGCACGATCCCGTTCGACTTCGTCGCCGACGTGACGTAGCCGCGCCTGCTGCGGGCGAGCTCAAACGCGAAGTCGGCGATGCGGCTCACCCCGACTCGGGTGAACACCGACTCCTGCACCGCCATCTCGTCGGGGAAGCCGCGGTTGAGCCGTCCGCCGATCTCGCTGTACTCGCCCTCGACGTTCTCGCGGACCACCACGAAGTCGACTTCACCGGTTGTGCGCAAGGGGCTTTCGACGCCGTTGAACACCCGGATCGGTCGCAGGTTGACGTACTGGCGAAATTTCCGCCGGATCGGGATCAGCAGCCCCCACAGCGACACATGGTCCGGTACACCCGGCCAGCCGACCGCGCCGAGGAAGATCGCGTCGAAACCGCGCAGCGTCTCGAGCCCGTCGTCAGGCATCATCGCGCCCTCGTTGGCGTAGCGCTGACACGACCAGTCGAAGTCGGTGTAGGACAACGAGATTCCGTGCTTACCGGCGACGGCGTCGAGCACTGCGCGCGCCGACTCGATGACCTCGGTGCCGATCCCGTCGCCCGGGATGACCGCGATATCGCTCATGAACCCAACCCGAGCAGGCTGATCATCAGCGGCAGGAAGATGATGATGAGGATCGCCCCGGCGATGTCGAAGGTGATGCCGGAGCGGATCATCTTGGTGATCGGGACCACGCCTGAACCGTAGACGATCGCGTTCTGCGGTGTCGACACCGGCAGCATGAAGCCGAACGACGCCGCGAACGTCGCCGCCAGGGCGGGCACGAACGGGTTCACGCCCGCGGCCACCGCCACCGGTATGACGATCGGCACGACCACGGCCGCCGACGCGGTGTTACTCGTGGTCTCCGACACCACGATCGCCAGGATCACCGCGAAGATCGTGATCGGCACGACGCTGGACAACCCGAGCGCGTCGTTGACCGACGTGCCGATGGTCTCCGCCAGCCCGGTCGACGAGATCAGCGACCCGAAGATGATGCCGGTGCCGAACAGGATGATTGTGCCCCAGTCGATTTCGGCGGCGTCCTTCCAGCGCAGGGTGAACTCGCGGGTGCCCCAGTCGGTCGGCAGCAGGAACAGCAGCGACGCGCCGAACACCGCGACCACGCCTTCGTCCAACCGGTCGCTGACGAACTCGTACGCCGACGATTCGGTGCCGGCGATCAGCGCGACGACGCCGGGCAGGATCCACAGCGTGACCGTGATGCCGAACGCGATCAGCGTGTTCTTCTCGGCGCGCGACAACTTTCCGAGTTTCTCGCGTTCGCTCGCCACGTACTCGGCGACACCGTCGATGCGCTTGATCTCCGGCCGGTTCAGCCGCAGCAGGGTGAACGCCAGCAGCACGAACATCAGCACGCAGATCGGTACGGCCATCACCATCCACTGCCCGAAGCTGATGCGCTCACCGGTGGCCTCTTCGATCAGGCCGCGGCCGATGAGGTTGGGGGGGCTGCCGACCGGGGTCAGCAGGCCGCCGACGCTGGCGCCGTAGGCGAGCATCAGCATCAGCGCCGTGCCGACTCGCAGGCGTCTGGGATCGAAGTCGGCTTCGACGTCGCCGCGCTGCTGCATCATCTTGGCGATCACGGCGAGGATGCCGATCGCCGTCGGCAACAGCATCGCGACGGTCGCGGTGTTCGACACGAACGCCGACAGCAGGCAGGTGATGACGCCGAACGCGATGATGACGCCGGTGGTGGAGCGGCCGGCGCGCGGCAGCGCCAGGATGCGGAACGCGAAGCGCCGCGCCAGCCCGTGTTTGAGCATCGCCTGCGCGAGGATGAATGCGCCGATGAACGTGAAGATCGTCGACGAGCCGAACGGGCCGAGCACGTCGTCGACCGGCGCGACACCGAGGAACACCGCGACCGCGACGCCGAGCAGGCCGCCGATCGGGATCGGCACCGCCTCGGTGATCCACAGCGCAATCACGCCGAGCAGCACCGCGGCCAGCACCTGCTGCTCGCGCGGGATGTCGAGCGGCAGCACCAGCATCACGACCGTCAGCAGCGGCGCCAGGAACAGGCCGGTGGTGCGGCGGCCCTTCTCGAAGCGCTCCTCCTGCGGCGAGAGTCGCTGCTCGCCGAGACTTCGGTAGGTCGCGCTGCCAAGCAGTGCCTTGTCGACGTCGGTGGGCTTGACCTGGTTCTCCGTACTCATCGCACGTCTCCGTCCGCCAAGGAGCGATGTGTGCCAGCTCACACCGCCGGACAGGAGTGCCCGGTCCGCGGGCCGCCCTAAACATCGGTAGCCGTCTCGCGCCGAGTGTGGGCTCGACGCACGTCGAACCGCCGGGGAGCGTGCGGGTAACCCACGTTCGCGCGGGGGAGGGAAGGGATGGCGGGTTGTCCCTATCTCGCCGAGTGTGGGCTCGACGCACGTCGAACCGCCGGGTGGCGTGCGGGTAACCCACGTTCGGCGCCAAGAAAGAAAAAAGTCAGCCGCGGAGGCGGCGCGCCAGGCCCGAGGCCCGGACCACCCGGCGGCCGACCGCCGCGCGCAGCGACGCCTCCGGACCGATCACTCGGACCCGCTTCTTCGCCCTCGTCACCGCGGTGTAGAGCAGCTCGCGCGACAGCAGCCGCGAATCCTCGGGCGGCAGCAGCACCGTGACCTCGTCGGCCTGGCTGCCCTGCGACTTGTGGATCGTCATCGCGTGCAGGGTGTCGACCTCCGCGAGCCGGCTGGTCGCGAACTCCAGCCGCTGCGTGCCCGCGATCACCGCGCGCAGCACCCCGTCACGCACGACCGTCACCCCGGTGTCGCCGTTGTACAGTCCGAGCCCGTAGTCGTTGGCGGTCACCAGGATCGGGCGTCCGGCGTACCAGGCCGACCAGATCGGCTCGCCGGTGGCCTCGGCCAGCCACCGCTCGACCTGATGGTTCCAGTACCGCACGCCGTACGGGCCGCGGCGGTGCGCGCACAGCAGCCGGTGCTCGCTCAGCGTCGCCAGCGCCGCCTCGTGGTCGCCGAGCAGCGCCGCCTGCCGCAACGCGATCGTCGGCGGCATCACCACTTTCCGCAGATGCTCCGCGGGTTCGGCGGTGTCCATCCACTCGATGTGCTCACCGCCGGCGCGCAGCACGTCGACGACCGAGTCCGCATCACCGTCGCGGATCGCGGTCGCCAGCGCGCCGATCGACTCGCCGAACCGGTGCGACGTCGTCAGCTGCGCGATCCGCTGCGCGCCCAGCCCCTCGACCAGATCCGCCAACACAGCACCGGCTTCCACCGACGCCAACTGATCCGGATCGCCGACGAGCACCAGGCGCGCGTCCGGGCGCACCGCCTCGAGCAGTCGCGCCATCATCGTCAGCGACACCATCGACGTCTCGTCGACGACGATCACGTCGTGCGGCAACCGATTTCCCCGATGGTGCCGGAACCGCGCTGACGTGTCCGGGCGGCTACCCAGCAGGCGATGCAGCGTCGTCGCGTGCATCCCGGACAACGCCTCCCGGTCGGCCGCATCGAGCTTGTCGACCTCCAGCTGCACCGCCTCCTGTAGCCGCGCCGCCGCCTTCCCGGTCGGCGCCGCCAGCGCAACCCGCAATTGCGTTCCGCTGGCCAGCAACGCCAGCAGTCGCGCCACCGTCGTCGTCTTACCCGTGCCTGGCCCGCCGGTCAGCACCGTCAACCCTTGCGACAGTGCGCGTTCGGCGGCGGCTCGCTGTTCCTCGAAGCCCGGCGGGAACAACCGGTCGACGTCCGGCGCCGCGGCACCCGGCTTCGTCGCCACCATCGCCAGGATGTCGTCGCACACCTGCTGTTCCTCGAGCCAGTACCGGTCGAGGTACAGCAGATTTTCGTCGAGGCGCAGCACCGGCGGCGTCCCGGACAGCGGATGGCCCGCCACAGCCGCCCGCCACGCGTCGAGCGCCGGCCACGGCAGCCCGTCGACCGCGACCTGCTGCTCGATCGCCGACAGGTCCAGGCACACCGACCCGTTGCGCAGCGCACGCACCGTCAGCGCCACCGCCAGCGCGACATGTTCGTCGGGCGCCTTGGACATCTCGCAGAGGCGTTGCGCCACATGCACATCGGCGGCGTCGAGCACCTCGGCATCGGTGAATGTCCGCAGCACGCCGGTGGCGCTGACCGCCCGCCGCCACTCCACGCTCGTCATGCCGCCGCCCGGCCCGCGTCGAGCAGCTCCGACAGCGCGATGATCAACGCCGCCGGTGGCTGCCAGCTGAACACCCCCGCAGGATGGCCGTCGACGACCGGGGTGCCCGGCCCGCACATCCCGCGCAGGTACAGATAGAGCACCCCGCCGAGATGCTGCTCGGGCGAATACCCCGGCAGCCGCCAGCGCAGGAACCGGTGCAGCACAACGCTGTACAGGAGTGCCTGCAGCGGATAGTCCGAGTGCAGCATCGCCTCGGCGAGCCGCGGGCGGGCGTAGTCGGCCGCCGTCAGCGGGCGGCTCGGATCGCCGAGCCAGTTCGTCTTGTAGTCGACGACGAGGTAGCGCCCGTCGACCCGCAGCACCGCGTCCACCGAACCGGACAGGTACCCCTTCAGCGACTGGCCGCCCAGCCCTGCCTCGGTTAACCGGTCGGCGTATGCGCGCATCGGATCGTCAACCTCCAGGTGCTCACGCAGCAGCGCGCCGACATGCGCCAGCCGGATGTCAGGCGCCGACGACCGCAGATCCCCACCGGCGAGCGGAAACTCGAACTCCATCTCCCGCATCCGGTCGGACAGCCCGATCTGGCGCAGCGTCACGTTCCCGGCGAGCGGACCGAGCGGCGTGTCGTGCAGAGGCAGCAGCGCCGCCGCCAACTCGGCCGCCTCGACGTCGACGGGCCACCACACCGAATGCTCGCGGATCCGGGCCTCCAGTTCGGCGGCCAGGTCCGCGGCGAACGGGTCGGCGTCCTCGAGCACCGCGTGCACCAGCGAACCGAACTTCGCGCCGGTCGGCAGATCCGCCATCGGCGACGGCACATCGGCGCCGACGGCTTCCGACGTCAGCGCGATCTCGGCGACCTCGTCGTCGAGATCGATCACCTCGGGTTCGCTGCTGACCGGAGTCGCCTCGACCGCCCGGATCAGCCCGCTGTACGACGTGCGCCGCCATGCGGTGTCGATCGGGCGGTGAAAGTGGCGAACACCGAACTCGCCGGACCCCGGCACAGTCGGCCTCGCGGGTATGGGACGCGGCACCGAGTCCTCGATGACGGGTCCGCCGACCGCCGCCCATTCCTGGAACCGCGCCATCGCGTCGGCATCGGAAACCTTTGACGGCACAACGACATCGGGCACCATCGCCTCACCGGGACGACGGCCCCGCAGCAGCCGCGACAGCCCGCCGTTCGGCTCGTCGCGCGACGGCGCCCACCACGCGACCAGCTGTGACTGCGCCCGCGTCATCGCCACGTACATCAACCGGCTGTCGTCGCTGGCATCCTCCTCGCGGCCGAGCTTGGACACCGCGTGGAAATCCGGGCTGTCGTTGCCGCCGATGTGCAGGCACCGGGTTTCGCCCTCGTGGTACAGCACGATCTCGGGGTCCCAGACGTGCCGGTTGAACGCGAACGGCAGATAGACCACCGGGAACTGCAGGCCCTTGGCGACGAACACCGTCATCACCTGCACGGCCGCGGCGTCGTTGTCGAGGCGGCGGAACCGTTCGGCCGCGCCGCTGCCCTCCTCGCGCTGGGCGCGTAGCCAGTCGCGCAGCGCGGGCAGCGTGAAGTGCTCGCGGTGCGCGGCCTCCTGCAGCAGCTGGGTCATGTGCGCGAGGTCGGTCATCTGCCGTTCACCGTTCTGCCACGACAGCACGCGGTCGCTCATGCCGGCCAGTTGCGCGGCCTCGAAAATCGCCGCGACCCCGCGTTCGCGGGCGTGACTGGCCCACTCCCGCAACGTCTCCGCGATCCGGTCGGTCAACGGGTCACCGCCGGCGACCAGCGACTCGGCGGTCTCTCCGAAGAACATCGTCGCGGCGGCCGCCCGCACGATGCCGGGCCGGTGCGGCTGGTCGAACGCCTCCAGCAGCGCCAGCCAGTCCGCGGCGGCATCGCTGGTGAAGATGTCCGAGTCACCGGTGTACACCGCGGGAATCCCCGCATCGCACAGCGCGCGGTAACAGACGCGGGCATCCTTGTGCGTCTCCACGATGACCGCGATGTCGCCCGCACCGAGCGGGCGTCCGTCGAACGTGGCGCCCGCGGCCAGCAGCCCGGCGATCTCGGCGGCCAGATCTCGCGGGATGTGGCTGCGCAGCTGGTCGATCGCGAGCGTGCGGGTTCCGCTGCCGCCGAGTGTTTCCCGTCGCACCACCCGCAGCCGGAACGGATCGGGGCACGGGGCGCCCGCCAGTCGGGCCCCGGTGTGGTGTGCGGCGACGTCGTGCACGACGATCTGCTCATGACCCAGCTGCGCGCCGCGCAGCACCGCCTGCAGCCGGTCGACCAGCGCCGCGTCGCTGCGCCAGTTCGTCGCCAATGTCTTCTGCACATCGGCTTTCGACGCCGCGCTCAGGTACGTGACGATGTCGCCGCCGCGGAACGCGTAGATCGCCTGCTTGGGGTCGCCGATCAGGATCAGCGTGGAGCGGCCGGTGAATGCGCGGTCGATGACCCGCCACTGCACGGGGTCGGTGTCCTGGAACTCGTCGACCATCACGATCGGCCAGCGTTGCGGCATCCGGACCTGCGCGGCCGAGTCGTCGGCCGCCAGCGCGTCGGCCAGCCTGCTGAGCAGGTCGTCGTAGCCGAGGATGCCGCGTTGCCGCTTGCGTTTGTCCAGTTCGGCCAGAACGTCTTTGGCGAACCGGACGCAGACCGCGGCGCGCGACTCGGGCTCCGGATCGGCGGGCCGCAGCTCGGTCGCGGGGTTCTTCACCACGTCCTTGGCCAGCCGCAGCGCGTCGGGGTAGGCCAGCAGCGGATGGTCGCGCTCGCGGCCGAAGTGATGCAGGTACAGGTCGTCGACGATCTCGGTGACCAGCTCGTCGAGGCTCTCCACGAGCGTGACCCCGGAGTCGGTGTCGCCGGCCACCCCCAGCGACCGCAGTACCAGCTGGCAGAACTGGTGCGTGGTGGCGATCGTCGCGGCGTCGAACGCGGCAAGCGCGTCGCGCAGGTTCTGCTCGCGCTCGGCGAGTACGTCGGGTGTGCCGTCGCGCAGGTAGTCGATGATCTCGTTGGTCTCGACGCCGGCGGGATCGCTGAAAGCCTGTACCGCGTCGACGATCTGGCGCCGCACCCGGTCACGCAGCTCCTGGCTGGCGGCGCGGCTGAACGTGATCAGCAGCATCTGGTCGAGCGTCGCGACGCCTTCGGCGAGGTACCGGGTGACCAGACCCGCCAGCGCGAACGTCTTGCCGGTGCCCGCGCTGGCCTCCAGCAGGGTCGTCGACCGCTCGGCGGGCAACGGCCCCAACAGGTTGAACGGCTCCATCAGGTCTCCAGCGCCCGCAGCATCGGCAGCCACAGCCGGCCCGCGTAGGTGTCGAGCCCGCGGTCGACGAGGTGCTTGAGCCAGGTGAACCGGCCGAACGCCAACTGGTACGCGGGCTCATCCTCCTCGCCGGGGTAGTTGCCGGAGCGCCACTTGTACCCGGCCCGCTGTTGGGGATCGCCGTGGCTGTGCACGGCTTCCGCCCACGCGAACGACGTCTTCACCGGCAGCGGCAGGGGCTGGCGCCGGCCCTCGTCGTACATCGCGACCAGGTCGGCGAGCAGTGCGCGGGCGTGTTCCTGCGGCCGGCCGATCACCTCGACCCGCGGATCCTTGCCGCGCCGCGGGCGCCCGATGCACACCGCTTTCCATTCGCGCGCCGGAGCGTGAGCGTGCAACGCCAGCAACGGGATCCACGGTTGCATCAGGTGGCGGCCGTCGAGCTTGGAGTAGGTGACCGACACCAGCCGGTCGCCGTAGACCGGGCCGACGGTGCCGGTGACGCGGCGGCCCGGGGCGATCTCGACGTCGACGTCGACCGCGGAGGGGTGGTCACCGCGATACGGCCGGGCCGCGTCGGCGATCAGCGTGGCCTGCTCGCAGATTTCGTTGGCCCGCCGCCACCCCAGGTTGCCCGGCGGCAGCGTGCCGCGCCGCCACTCGGCGTGGCGGGCCTGCTCGGAGGTCATGCCGCGCAACATGTCTTGGAGCATGCGGTCGCCGACCGTCCACTCCTCGAGCGCGTCGATCTCGACGGGCATCGCGTCGTCGACGCCGTCGACCTCCCACGGCAGCGTGTATTCCAGCGACCGGAAGAATCCCTTGACCGGGTCGCGGAAGAACGCCACCAGGTCGGCGAGCACGACGTCATCGGGCGGGGGAGCGGGCGGCGGCCCGGAGACGAACCCCGGCCGCGGCCCGCGCTGACCGGTGCGGGCCTGCGCCGCCCGCAGCACGGTCGTGTCGAAGGTGAACGGCTGATCGGGAATCAGCTTGTCGGGCTCCACGTTGCGGTCATCGAACGGCTGCAGCGGATGTTCGACGACGACGGTCTTGCGGACCGGGTGTTCGGTGGTGCGGTCGAGGGTGTCGAGCAGTTCGGCCAGCGGCACCGCGGGTGGCCGTTTCTGGCCCGAGTACTCGTTGGCGCCGGTGTAAGTGATCACCAGGGTTTCGGTCGCCGCGCCGATCGCGTCGAGTAGCAATTGGCGGTCCTCGGAACGGATGTCGCGCTCACCGGTCATCGGCTCACGGGCCAGCGCGTCGTCGCCGTCGACGATGCCGATGCGCGGGAACACGCCGTCGTCGAGGCCGACCAGGCACACCACGCGATGGGGGACCGAACGCATCGGCACCATCGTGCAGACCGTCAGCGTGCCGGTGCGGAAGTTGGCCCGCGTCGGCCGGCCGGCCAGTTGGCGGTCGAGCAGGGCACGCACGTCGGGGAGCCGCATCAGGGTGTCGGCGCGCGGGCCCGCGGTGGCCAGCACCTCGGCGAATTCGCGCTCCAGTTGCGCGCTCTGCCAGACGTCGTCGTCGTTCACCCGGGTCAGCAGCGCGACGCTGTCGGTCAGCGACGTCAGCCACTGCGCGAGAGGCGCTGCGCCGGTAAGCGATTCGACGGCGCGCTGTAACCGGTCGACGTACTCGGCGAGCTGCCCGGCCAGGTCGACGCGGTTGCTGGAGACGTCGTCGAGCGGCAGCGTGGTGTCGAGCCAGGCGTGCGAGTCGTCGGACATCGCGACGCCGGCGAGCACCCGGTCGATGCCGAACCGCCAGGTGTTCTGGATGAAGTCGACGCCGTACGGCTTGCGGTGCTCGGTGTCGAAGCCCCAGCGGATGTTGGCCTGCCGCACCCAGCGGGTGATGTCTTCGAGGTTGTCGTCGGTGAACCCGAAGCGGGCCCGCACCGGCGCGGCCTGCGCGAGGTTGAGCACCTCGCTGGCGGTGGCGCGCCCGCCGGCCAGGGTGAGCAGTTGCGCGGCTACGCCCAGCAGCGGGTTGGTCTGCACCAGCGACCGGTCGGCCAGCCGCACCCGCAGTTGATGCGCCGGGTGCACGCCCTTGATCATGTCGCCGAGCCCGAAACCCGCGACGATCAGCGGCGCGTAGGTCTCGATGTCGGGGCACATGACGAGGATGTCGCGCGGCTCGAGGGTCGGGTCGTCGGCGAGCAGACCAAGCAGCACCTCGCGCAGCACGTCGATCTGCCGGGCCGGACCGTGGCAGCTGTGCACCTGCACCGAGCGGTCTTTCGGGTCATGGGTCCGGCCGTCGCGGCGGATCGCGTTGGCGGCGATGTCGGACTGCAGCCAGCCCAGCAGCGCGTCCGGATGCTCGCGGCCGGGCAGGTATTCGTCGGTCTGCAGGTCGGCGGGCAGACTGCGCTGCAGTTCGCGCAGATCGCGGCCGAGCGTAGCCAGCAGCGGGTGGCCGACCTCGCGGTGGCTGGTGTCGTCGCGGCGGGCGACCTGGCCGTGGATGCCGCGCAGCCGCTGCCACAGGTCGTCGCTGGGATGCGGCAGCCACAGGTGCAGATCGTGGTGGGTGGCCAGCGCGTCGAGCAGTTCGATCTCGGTGCCCGGCAGCCGGGTGTAGCCGAACAGCGACAGCCGTTCCGGCAGGTTTGTCGGCGACTCCGTAAGTCTGGTAAGGGTTTTGGCGTGGCGGATGTGCGGGGTGTCGGCGTCGATGCGTTCGATCAGCGCGCGCCACAGCGGCGGCTGCCAGTTCAGGTCGGAGGCGATGTCGCCGTCGGCGCCGTTCTCCCAGTCGATCAGCAGTTGCGGCCGTTGGCGCGAGTAGGAGGCGAACAACCCGGCCAGCCGGCGGGTCACCGCGTAGCGCCGGCCCTGCCGCAGTTCCTTCTCGTCGCCGGCCTCGAAGTGGCCGAGGTGCACGGCCAGCGGCTTGCACCAGTTCTGCGAGCAGTGCGCGTCGATGACCTCCATCAACGGCCACACCATGGCGTCGGGTGACCACGGGTCGTCGGTGGCTGTGTCGGTGAGCTCGGCGATCAGCGAGCGGGGGTTGCGGAACGCGATGCCCGCGCAGACGCCGTCGGCGCCGTCGCCGCGACCGAGGGTGTGGCTCAGGCGCTGGCTCAGCCACCGTTCGACGCCCTTGGCCGGCACGAGGACCAGTTCCTCGGCGAACGGGTCGGCCAGCGGGTTCGCGAGCAAAGCAGCCAGACCGTCGGCCAGCAGGTCGGTGCGTTCCGCGCGATGGATGTGAAGCGCCATCGCTGTTCACCTTAGGAGGTGGGTCCGACGTGGGGGACGTTTGTCCATCACCGAGCCAGGGAAGCCGAGACAAATGACTCGATGTGTCGCTGCGACGACGGCTGCCGCACTGACGTGCCTGTCGGTGATCGCGAGTCCCCTCGCCGCCGCGCAGACCTGCGGGCCCGACGAGGCCGCCGCGATGCGGTTCGCGTTGGCTCAGCTGCCGTTCGAACCGCTGACCGGCGCCAAGTGGGATCCGGTGCCCGTCGAGAGCAACTACGACCCGTGCGCGACGCTGTCCTCGATGCTGGTGACCGTCGAGGGCGCGACCGGCAGTTCGCCGGTGCAGGCGCTGATGTTCCATCACGGCGAATACGTCGGCACCGGCACTGCCAAGGCGCGCGGGTTCACGTCGCTGGATTCCGCGGCCAGCAACGACGACACCGTCGTGCTGAAGTACAAGACGCCCGACCAGCCCGAGTCGAGTGTGCGCTACCAGTGGCAGGGCGATCGGGTCGTGATGCTGGACCCGGCGCCCTCCTCGGCGTAGGGAGGAACCATGAGCGAGACGACGACGTCGCCCCGGCTGGGCAAGAAGTTCCACGAAGCGCTCGCGTACGCGGCCGAACTGCACCGCACGCAGACCCGCAAGGCCAGCGAGGTGCCCTACGTCGGGCACCTGCTGTCGGTCGCCGGGCTGGTGATCGAGGCCGACGGCACCGAGACCGAGGCGATCGCGGCGCTGCTGCACGACGCCGCCGAGGATCAGGGCGGCGAGGCGACGCTGGCCGAGATCGACTCCCGCTTCGGCCCTGAGGTCGCCGGCATCGTCGAGGAGTGTAGCGACACCGTCATCACCCCGAAACCGCCGTGGCGCGAGCGCAAGGAGAACTACATCGCGCATCTGAACACGGTGTCGGACAGTACGATTCGCGTGTCGATGGCGGACAAGCTGGACAACGCGCGAGCGATCCTGCGCGACCTGCGCCGCTACGGGGACGCGGTGTGGGAGCGGTTCAACACGTCCAATCCGCATGACCACCTGTGGTACTACCAGTCGCTGCTCGAGGTGTACCGGCGGCGCAGCGACAGCTGGATCGTCGACGAACTGGCCGCGGTGGTCGAGGCGCTGGCCGACAAGATCGGTCCGCCGCCCGCGGCTACCGTTTGAGAGATGACGAACGTGTTCATCAGCGCGGACGAGTTGCAGCGACTGTTGGATGCCGGGGAGCCGGTGACGCTGCTCGACGTCCGCTGGCAGCTCGCCGAGCCCGACGGACGCCCCGCCTACGAGCAGGGGCATCTGCCTGGCGCGGTGTACGTTTCGCTCGACGACGACCTCAGCGACCACAGCGTCACCGGTCGCGGACGCCATCCGCTGCCGTCGGGCGCCGCGGTGCAGGAGGCGGCGCGACGGTGGGGCGTGCGGCAGGGCGTGCCCGTCGTGGTTTACGACGACTGGAACCGGGCGGGCTCGGCGCGGGCATGGTGGGTGCTGACGGCCGCGGGCATTCCGGACGTGCGGATCCTCGACGGTGGACTGGCGGCGTGGCGCGGTGCGTTGGAGTCGGGTGTCGTCGAGCCGCCGGCCGGCGATGTGACCGTCGCGCACGACGACCTGTACGCCGGCGCGCTGCCGACCGTCAGCGCCGACGACGTGTCGGGCAAGGTGCTGCTCGACGCGCGGGCCCCGGAGCGCTACCGCGGCGACGTCGAACCCGTCGACCCGGTCGCCGGGCACATCCCGGGCGCGGTCAACGTTCCGAGCACCAGCTTGCTCGCCGACGACGGCACACTGTTGCCCCGCGTCGAGGTGCCCGGATCGGACGTCGCGGTGTACTGCGGATCGGGGGTGACGGCGTCGGTGGTGGTCGCCGCCCTGGCGGAGGCGGGCGTGGACGCGGCGCTGTTCCCCGGCTCGTGGTCGGAGTGGAGTTCGGATCCGTCGCGGCCGGTGGCGCGCGGCTAAGTTTCGCCTTTAGCGCCGAGATCGACACCAGGGTCGTGCGTTCGGCGATTTCACGACCGTGGTGTAGAACTCGGCGGCGTCCAACCGCGTCGGGCGAATGCCTCGAAGACCCGGTGCAGGATGTAGCCGCGGCTGTGTTCCTTGAGCACGTGGATGTCGATCCAGCCTTGGCGGTCGACGAACTCGGCGCGCCCGACGTCGTAGACGTACTGTCGTCGATTCTCGCTGTGGTGCAGCCCGTCGTAGTCCAGTCCGACCATCGGCTCGTCGTAGCCCATGTCGAGGAACGCTTCGTCGTATCCGTCGGCGAGCCTGATCTGTGTGCGCGGGGCGGGCAGCCCGGCGTCGATCAGGATCAATCGCACGCGGGTTTCCTCGGGTGACTGGGCGCCGCCGTCCATCAGCGCGAGCGAGGCGCGGGCACGTCGTACGCCGCGTGCGCCCCGGTAGCGGTCGATGAGCGCGAGGGCGTCGCCGGCGGTCACACCGGTCGCCGCTGCCAAGGCGTCGAGATGTGCGACCGCTGAGTTTCGGGGCAGGTGGCGGGCCAAGTCGAGCGCGGTACGCGCGACGCTGGTGACCTGCAGGTCGCCCACGTAGGTGATCTCGTCAGGGGCGATGCGCTCTTCGTGGACGATGACGCCCGGCCGCCTGCGTCCATGGTTCGTGATGATCTCGATAGGTGTCGACGCGTCGACCCATTTCGCGCCGTGCAGCGCAGCGGCCGCTCGTCCGGCGATGATGCCTTGACGCCCGGAGTGCAGCCACGCCGCGACGGCGTTGGTGTAGATCGTGCGCTCGGCGTCGTTAGGAATGTAGACGCGGGGCAGTATCGCGGTGTTGTTCCATCGCAGTTGGCCGCGGGTGAGCCTGCCGTCGGCGATCGCCTCGGGGCCGAGAAATGGTTGCCACATGCCCGGATCGTCGCGGCGACGACCGACAGAAGTGTCTTCGACCGCCGACCTCTACGCCAGGGCTGTGGATAACGCGATTGCACGACCGTGGTGTAGAACTCGGCGAAATGCGTCGCGGCGAGCGACTTGGCTGAAGTGTCTTCGACCGCCGACTTCTACGCCAGGGCTGTGGATAACGCGATTGCACGACCGTGGTGTAGAACTCGGCGAACATGAGCGAGGCCAGCGACCGGCAGAAGTGTGCTCGACCGCCGACTTCTACGCCAGGGCTGTGGATAACGCGATTTAACGACCCTGGCGTAGAACTCGGCGAACATGAGCGAGGCCCTCCCCGAATACGCCATCGGGGAGGGCCTCTTTATGTGGAGGGCTGTCAGGGCTGCATGCCCTGGACGTGGAAGTAGCCGTGGCGGTGGTGCAGGACGCCGGGGCCGGCGTTGTGGTGGTGCGCGTGGGTGTCGGGCGTCGCGACGATGCCCGGCCGCGGGGAGTTGTCCGGCGAGTAGGTGCCGGCGTGGGCCGCCGCGGAGAAGAAGAAGGCGCTGGCGAGCAGCCCGGCCGTGACGAAGGGCAGCGCGAAGAAGCGGGCGATGCGGGTGGTGGTGTTGGCGTTCATGTCGTGATCTCCTCTGTGAGTTCATTTTCCGGTGTTCCGGTGATGACTCAACGATGCGGCACCGCGACGACGATGTATGTCGGGCGACTGGGGGAGCAGCGGGTGGAATCCGTTGTCCTCCGATCGGGGGACCCGCGGGTCTACGCTGGTGGACTCATGGAGGTTCTGCGCACACCCGACGTCCGCTTCGCCAACCTCGCGGGCTACCCGTTCGCGCCGCATTACGTCGACGTCGCCGCCACCGACACCGACCCCGTGCGCATGCACTACGTGGACGAGGGCCCGTCCGACGGGCAGCCCATCGTCCTGCTGCACGGCGAGCCGACATGGAGTTACCTGTACCGCACCATGATTCCGCCCCTGGCGGCGGCGGGCCGTCGCGTGCTGGCCCCGGACCTGATCGGATTCGGCCGCTCCGACAAGCCCACCCGCATCACGGATTACACCTATCAGCGCCACGTCGAGTGGGCGACCGCGTGGTTCGAGGCGCTCGATCTGCGCGACGCGACCATCGTCGTGCAGGACTGGGGCTCGCTGATCGGGTTGCGGATCGCCGCCGAGCAGGGTGACCGGATCGCGCGCATCGTGGTGGCCAACGGGTTCCTGCCCGCCGGGCAGACGGAGGCGAACCTGCCGTTTCGCATCTGGCGTGCCTTTGCCCGCTACACGCCGGTGTTTCCGGCCGGGCGTATCGTCGCGTTCGGCACTGTCACCGACGTCCCGGCCCGCATCCGCGCCGGATACGATGCGCCGTTCCCCGACAAGCGATTTCAGGCCGGTGCACGCGCCTTTCCCGCGCTGGTGCCGACGACGCCCGACGATCCCGCGCTACCGGCCAACCGCGCAGCGTGGGACGCGTTGGGCCGCTGGGACAAACCGTTCCTGTGCATCTTCGGCGCCAAGGACCCGATTCTCGGCCGCGCCGACCGCCCACTGATCGCGCACGTGCCCGGTGCCACCGGACAACCGCACGCCCGCATCAACGGCAGCCACTTCGTCCAGGAGGACTGCGGCCCGGAGTTGGCGACGCGGATCCTCGACTGGCTCGCGCCGAGTTCTACGTGAGGGTCGTGATTTCGCGCGATCGGCAGCCCTGGTGTAGAACTCGCGGGCAAGTTGCGGGGAGCTGGGCGCGGCGTCGGCTTAGCGATGCGCCGAGTTCTACGTGAGGGTCGTGATTTCCGGTGAGCGGCAGCCCTGGTGTAGAACTCGCGGGGAGCTGGGCGACGGACCTAGCCCAATGCGACGACGTTGCGTGACGTCACGGTGATCTCGGGTTGGCCTTCGTGGTAGCGCACCTCGTTGTCGAAGCCTGACGCGCTGATGCGGTCGGCGCTGCGCACGTCGACCTTGTTCTCGACGCCCGAGACGTTCACGCTCAGGCAGTGACCGCGCAGCGTCACGGTGTTGTTGACCCCGCTGACGCTGATGTTGCTGCCGTTGCATTCAATGGTCTCGACGTTGTCGACGCCGGAGACGCTGTAGCTCCCGCCCGCCGGCGCGACCGCCACCTGCGGCGGCTCATCGGACGGGGCCACCTCCGACGGGACGCTCGGCATCGTCCAGGTCGGCGCGAACGTCCACTCGTCGTTGTCACCCGAAGAGCCGCTGACGATGCCGGGCCGACCGCCCGTGTTCGACGACATCATCCACACGACCGCGCCGATCCCGCCGAGGATGAGCACGAACACCACCGCGATCAGACCCATGATGAGCCCGATCGGCGGCCCGGACTTCTCGATCCGCGGATACGCGACACCGAACGGGGGCGCCGTATAAGGCGACTGATCGTACGGGCCGGTGTAGACGGGCGGCGGCAGCGCCGACGTGGGTGCGGATTCCGTGCTCCCCAGTTCGGTCGCATAGCCGGCCAGCGGCTGCTCCAGCTGCCGGATCCGGGCCTCCGGGTCGTCCTCCGGGTTCATGCGCAGATGCTCCCACAGCAAACGCCCCTGCTCAATGGATTGCGACGGCAAATGTCAGTCGAACGGTCGATACCCACACGCTCCCGCGTCGGCCACGATGAGGTGTTCCGCGGACGCGCGGAGCCGTCGACGACTGGGAGCACTCGGTGAGCATCACCAAGAACCTGGGCACCGACGAGAGCGCGATCGGGCCGTTCGTCAACGGCTTGATCACCGCGGTCGCCTTCGGTGGCGTGGTCTCCTCGGCAGGGTCCACCGACAGCGGTGTGCTGATGGTGGCGATCGGCATGGGTATCGCCTCGGCGGTGTTCGCGCTCGCCGACTTCCTGCGCAGGCCCTCGGTACTGCTGTTCGACGGCATGGCGATCCTGTTGCTCTTTCCCGCCATCGCGTCGTTCGTCAACGGGGTGTGCGGCAACGGCGTCGCGACGCCGCTGCGCTGGACCGCGCTCGCGCTGCTGCTCGCCGTCGCCGCGCTCACCGCGGCGGCCTCCTTCATCACGCTGCACAAGCCGTTCCGGTTCGGCGTCGGGGTGGCGCTGCTCGGTGCGGTGGAAGCGCTTGTCGCCGTCACGACGTTCCTGACCTACGGCACGACTTCGGACATGGTGATCCTCGCGGTGATGGTGCCGACGGCATTCGTGCTCGGCCTCTTGGTGATTCGGCTGCCGCAAGTGGTCACCGGACTGGCCGCGGTCGCGCTCGGCCTGCACGCCGTCTACACCTCGACTCTCGACGGAACCTGCGGCGGCAACGCCGCCGGACTGATGGTGATCCTGCTGTACTGCGGCGCCTACTTCGCCACCCGCGCGGTGGCCGGGCCCTTCAGCGGACGGCGCAGGCTGTGAGCGGCCCGAAGGGCGGCGCCTACCACGTCGAGACCGCCGAACAACGCGAAGCCCGGATGCTGCGCGACGCGAAGGCCGCCTACGCACGCGCCGAATCCCGTTGGCAGGAAATCGTTTCCCGGCGCGCCGCGCTGGCCGCTGTCGCGGGAGAAGCACCGGCATGCGAACGCCCTGCCGCGCCGCCGGCGAGCGCCGACTCCGCGGCATTCTCGGCCGCCGCGCAGGCTCTGGAAGCCGCGACCGCCACTGCGGCGACCGCGTTGTCGGCCGCGCGTGAAGAGGTCGCGCAGACCGCCCACGCCGCGCAGGTCGCCAAACTGGTGGCCACCCTGCAGGCTGAACCGCAACACCAACCCGACCACCGCGCGTCGCGCTGGCGACAGACCCGCGCGCCCGAACCCCAACCCGAAACCGTCGACTGGGACCGCGTCAACGAGCGCATCGACCGGCGGATCCGCGACCTCGCGCACCTCGACCACGACGCCGCCCGCGCGCAGGAGCTCATCGCCGACATCCACCGCTGCCGATCTGAATCGCGAATAAGCCTGCTGCTCAACGAACTCGACTTCCTGATCGCGGAGAGTCGAGCCGCCACGGCTCAACGCGAGGCACAAGCGGCGACGCGCGCGGACCTGCTCGCCATGCAGGCCCGCCTCGACGGGGTGGCCGGCGCCGACGCGCTGCGCGAGCGCGTCGCCACGCTGATTGCCGACGGCGTGACCGCCGTCCCCGACTACCTCACCGCGGCGGTCGAGGCCGCGATCGAACAGGCCGACGCCGAGGCCGACCGTCAGCACGTCGTGCGCGTCATGAACAAGGCGCTCCAGGAGTTGGGTTACGTGGTGGGACCGCAGTTCTCGACCGACCTGTCGAGCGCGAACGCCGCAGTGGCGCGCAACGGCTCCTCGCACTACGGGCTGAAGGTTCGGCTCGAACCCGGCTCCAACCGGTTCACCGCGCAGGCCGTGCGCTCGGACGCAGTGCTCACCACCGCCGACGAGGACGCCGCCGCCGAACGCGTGTTCTGCGATGCACTGGACAAGATGATCGAACTGGCCAAGCGCGACGGCGTCGACCTCGACGTCGACCTGCGCCACGAACCGGGCGCCTACGCCGTGCAGAAGGTCGCCGACGACAAGCTCGCCAAGCCGGCGGCCACCAGGGCGGCGACCAGGCCCGCCGAGAAAGGCCGCACGCTGTGACCGCACCTGATGCGCGGCCGGCCTGGATCCGCGAGATCGACCTCGCCACCCGCATGCACCCGCAGCTGATCCTCACCGGCAACCTGCGCGACATGTATTTGCTCGACGATCCTACCGGCCGGCGTTGGCCGATGTCGATGACCGACGCGCTGTGGTTCGTGCTGCGCCAGCAGGGATTCGCCGCGATGCTGACCTACACGCATTCGGCGGGCCTGGGCGTCGTCGCCGACAAGACCGGGTCGTTCAGCCCCGACGCGAGCCGTATCCTCGGCGCGGTCCGCAATCTTGAACTGGGCACCCGGCTGTCGTGGGACATGCTGCGCCAGGTGCTCGAGGCGATCACCGCGGTGCAGCCGGGCGTCGACCCGGGCGCGCCGATCGCGCTGATGTTCCCCGACGCCGGGCGGCTGTTCGACGATCCGCTCACCGAGGAGCAGCGCACGTTCCTGGCCACGGCGAACCAATTGGCCTACGACGCAGTGCGATTCGGCGGCAGCTACCCGGTGATCGTCTGGCTGATCGACCAGCCCGGTGACCTGCCGGCGTGGTTCAGCTCCGGTAACCACGCGATCCGCACCACCGTGGTGCCGACGCCGGATTTGGCGGCGCGGCTGCAGATGTGCGACGTGATGCTGCGTCGGGTGCCTGGCTTCCCGGTCGACGGCGGCGACGCGCTGATCGAGACGTTCGCCGAACTCACCCACGGGCTGCACTGCCGCGCGATCCGCGACATCTGCGCGCTGGCGGCGGCCAGCGAGGTGCCCGCCACCGCGATCGCCGACGCGGTGCGCGCCTACCGCATCGGCGTACCGGACAACCCATGGGTCAAACCCGAACTGCGGGAACGTATCGCGCAGGCCGACGTCGAACTCGCCGAACGGGTGCTCGGCCAGCCGCAGGCGGTGATGCGCACCCTCGACATCCTCAAACGCGCCGCGATCGGCCTGGGTGGCGCGCACATGCGCGGCCAGTCCAGCCGGCCGCGCGGCGTGCTGTTCTTCGCCGGGCCCACCGGTGTCGGCAAGACCGAACTGGCCAAGGCGATCGCCGAGATCGTGTTCGGCGACGAGAAGGCCTATCTGCGGTTCGACATGAGCGAGTTCGCCGCCGAGCAGAACGAGGCCCGGCTGATCGGCGCGCCGCCCGGCTACGTCGGGTTCGACGCCGGCGGCGAGCTCACCAACGGTGTGCGCGCACGGCCGTTCCAGGTGATCCTGTTCGACGAGATCGAGAAGGCCCACCCGCGGATCCTCGACAAGTTCCTGCAGATCCTCGACGACGGCCGGCTCACCGACGGCCGCGGCGCCACAGTGCATTTCACCGAGTCGATCATCGTGTTCACCACCAACCTCGGCATCGTCGTGCCCGGACCCGACGGACGCCCGGTCAACAATGTCACGATCGCCGACCCGCCCGACGTCATCGACACCAAGGTGCGCGACTACATCGAGATCCACTTCCGCGAGACCCTCGGCCGTCCCGAGCTGTACAACCGGCTGCGCGAGGGCGTGGTGGTGTTCAACTTCCTGCCCTCCGACGTGCTCGCCGACATCGCCGAGGGGTCGATCTCGCGGGCGCTGGACACCGCGTCCACCCGGTTCGGCGTCCCGATCACGATGTCCGACGACGCGCGCACCACCATCCGGACCGCCGCCACCGCCGACTCCAACAACGGCGGCCGCGGCGTCGTCTCGGCGATCGAGACCATGCTGATCAACCCGCTGTCGCGGGCGTTGTTCGCGATGCCCGACGCCGGGTCCGTTCCGGTGCAGATCGTGCAGGCCAAGCAGCTCGGGCAGAACTGGGAGCTCGAACTCCAGTGAAGCTGAACGTCTCTCGGCTGCACCATCCGGTCACCGCGCTCGGTCCCGGTATCAGGGCGGGGCTGTGGGTGCAGGGCTGCACGATCGGCTGCCCGGGGTGCGTGTCCCGGGACACCTGGGACCACGGCGACGGCACCGCACTCGAGGTCGATGACGTGCTGGCCTGGCTCGCCGGGCTCGGTGAGGTGGACGGGCTGACGATCTCCGGTGGCGAGCCGACCGAACAACCCGCGGCGCTGCACGCCCTGCTCCAGGGGATCGAAAGACTGCGTCGCGATGGCCACTTCGCCGGTGATGTGTTGTGCTACACCGGCCGTGACGAGGCCGAGTTCCACGCCGCGTTCCCGTGGGCGGCCGACCTGATCGACGCGGTGATCGTCGGGGCGTTCGCGATCACCGAACCGACCGACCTGCTGTGGCGCGGCTCGGCCAACCAGCGGCTGATCCCGCTCACCGACCTCGGGCGGCTCCGATACGGGCCCTTCCTCGACGAACGCGCGGAGCACCCGCCGCTTCAGGTCACCGTCGAGGACGGACAGGTCTGGATGATCGGTATCCCGCGCCGCGGCGACCTGCGCCGCCTCGAAACCGCCCTGCGCAGCAGCGGCGTCGAACTCGAGGAGGTGTCGTGGCGACCCCGATGAGATGCCGCGCCCACGGCCGGTTGACCGGCGACGTCTGCGAGCAGCCCGGCTGCTTCGAACCGGTCGAGCCCGATGTGGATGCCGCGCAGCCGCAGGCGTGCGCGGAGCCCGGCTGCGACATGCCGGTGCCGTGCCCGCTGCATTCGACGGGCGCCAAGCGCGACGCAGCCGAGGCCGCGGCGTACATCACCGCGAATCAGGCCACCGCGCAGACCGATACGGAGTTGCGGTTCCCGTGGGGACCGGTCGCGCTCGAGGAGGGCGAGCTGATCATCGGCCGCGACCACGCCGACCGGTGCGGCGCCCAGATCGAGGAGTTCACCAACGTGTCGCGGTTGCACGCCAAGCTCACGCTGCGCGACGGCCAGCTGTCCGTCGAAGACCAGGCGTCGACCAACGGCACGACGGTCAACGGCGACAGGATCGACGAATACCAGCCGACCGCCCTGGCTGACGGCGACGTCATCGGGTTCGGCGCGCATCTGCGGGCGGTCGTGGCGATGAGGAGGACCGGTCAGTGACCCACATCGCCGTCACCGCGTTCACCGACACCGGCCTGGTGCGCAAGCGCAACGAGGACGCTCTGCTCATCGGTGGGTGGTCGTGTCAGGCGGCTGTGGGAAGCGTTGTCAGCATGCGGTTCTCGGCCGACGCGCCGTTCGTCGCCGCGGTCGCCGACGGCATGGGCGGACACGCGGGCGGCGACCTGGCCAGCAGGGTGGCACTCGGCGCGATCGCCGAGGTGTCGACGCACTGGAGCACGCCGGACGACGTGGTGAACGGCCTGCACCAGGCCAACGAGCGGGTGTTCCAGGTCGGCCAGAACCCCGAACTCCGGGGGATGGGCACCACGATCGCCGGCATCTGCGTCCTCGATGAGCACGTCGTGGTCTTCAACGTCGGCGACAGCCGGGTCTACAGCGTGAACAGCGGTTTCCTGCAGCAGGTTTCGATCGACGACGCGATACTGGACGCCGAGGGACGGCCGACGAACACGATCACCCAGTCCCTCGGTCAGCGGCTGCCCATCGACCCGCACATCACGCTGCACCCCCGCGACGGATCCGGCTACCTGCTGTGCTCGGACGGGGTGAGCGGCATGATGACCGCAGCCGGGCTGCGCGCCGCGGTGATGACCGCCGACTTCGCCGACGCCGCCGAGGCGATTATCGACGCCACCCGGCAGGCGGGGGCGCACGACAACTTCTCGTTCGCGCTGATCTCGATACCGGGGGCCGCGGATGGCCAGTGAACCGACACAGCGCGACCAGCGGCCACCGACGCAACGCGATCAGCGGCCGCCGACACAGCGCGATCAGCGCCCGCCGACACAACGCGACCAGCGGCCACACACTCAACGCGATCATGCGCCGCCCAGGAGCGCCCTGCGGCTGCCGGACTACCTGGAAGCCGAGTACGACCTGATCGAAGACCTCGACTCCGGCGGCGAGGCCAACGTCGCGGTCATCCGCCGCCGCCGCGACGGCGTTTGCAAGGTCGTCAAGATCTACCACCGCGGTATCACGCTGTCGCAGTCCTTCGTCGACCGTCTCGCCACCGCGGACCCGGCCCACGTCCTGCCTGTCACGCGATCGACCTACACCGGTTGGGGTGCACCGCGTTTCATCGAGGTGATGGACTTTTTGCCCGACGGCTCGCTGGAGACGCTGCTGGCGCGCTCGGGCGGCCGGGCCCCCGAACTCGCGTTGGACATCCTCGTCGAGATGACCGAGGCGCTGCAGTACATCCATCAGCGCATGGGCATCGTGCACCGCGACATCAAACCGGCCAACATCCTGATCCGGAGCCGTCAGCCGCTCGATCTCGTGCTCGCCGACCTCGGTATCGCCGCCGAACTGGCGGCCACCCGGCAGTCGCGTCGCGACACCACCGGCGGCATCAAGGGCACGCTGGTCTATCAGTCACCCGAGACGCTCAACACCCCGAACGCCGGCCGCAGCCGCGACTGGTGGGCCGTCGGCATGATGATGTGCGAGGTGCTCACCGGCCAGCACCCGTTCAAGGACGGCAGCGGGCGGCCGCTGCGCGACGAGAACGCCATCCGGCACGCCATCACGATGGGCGACATCGACCTGTCCGCGGTCGCCGACCCGCGGTGGAACCTGTTGTGCCGCGGGCTGTTGGTGCACAACCCCGTCGACCGGTGGAGCGCACCGCAGATCCGCGCGTGGCTGGACGGCGACTCGCCGCCCGTCGCCGCGGCACGACCGGCCGGGATCCGCGGCGACCGGCCGATTCCGGCGTTCCGGTTCGCCCGACGACGCTTCACCGACCCGGTCCAACTCGCCACCCACATGGTGACCAACTGGGATGCGGCGGTCTCGCTGTTCACGTCGAAGCAGCAGTGCGACGCGCTGCGCGCCTGGATCCGCGAGGACGTCCGCGACACCCACATCGAGACCAACCTGCTCACGCCGGTCGGCGGACGACGCTCACAGATCGACGCGCGCATCCTCGAGTTCGCCGCCCACTATCGCGGCAGCGACGTGATCTACCGTGGCGCGCCGATCAATTCGCGTGACCTCGCCATCCGCTATCTGCAGGCCGGCGACGATTGGCCGCGCGACCCGCTGCTGCAGTCGCTCGAACCCGACGTCGTCGCCGCGCTCGTCGAAACCCAGTTCGACGAGAAAGCCGGGCCCGCCGGACAGTCGGCGGAGTACTACGCGCTGGCGCGGCTGTCGCGGTACGCCAAGGACGTCGACCAGCGGATCGACGCCGCCGCGGCCGCGATCGTGCAGGCCGCCACCACCAGGGTGGCCGGCGTGGACGTCGGCGTCGATGTGCGCGAGGCCATCCCGCGGCGCATCACCCGCGCCAAAGGCGTCGCGCGCGCCGCGCTCCTGTCACCGGCCTGCCTGACCGATCTGCACCGCGACCTCACGCAGATGGACCGCAGCGGACCGCACTGGTTCGCCGCGCTGTGCGCGCAAACCAGGCCGCCCGCACGCCACCCCGACAACGCCGACGCCGACGCGCAACAGATCGCGACGACGGCACTCGCCCACGGCGTCGGCGACCTGGCCCGGCACTACCAGCAGGCCGTTGCGGCCGCCGAAGCCGCCGAACAGGAACGTCGGCGCGAGATCGAGGCCGCCGAGGCCGCGGCGGTCCGGCACCGTAATCAGGCGATCAAGCGGGGGCTGACGTTGCGGGCGCTCGGCGCGGCGGCCGTCGCGGTCGCGGCGCTCATCGCGCACATCATGGTGACGCCCAAGGTGCCGCCGACGACCGAGTGGCCGTTCAGCTGGGTGCACGAGATCCTGAACTTTCCGAGCGCGACGTTCCAACAGGTCGCGCTGGTGCTGGCGATCGCCGCGCTGGTGCTCATGGTGGTGGTGGTCAACTTCGCCGACCTGGACCTGCGCATGATGGACACCGCGACCAAGTCCGCGATCGGCTTCGGGGGCGTCTGCCTGCTGCCGCTGGTGCTGTCGGCGGTGTGCTTCGTGCTGCTGATCGCGCTGGGCATCGCGGCCGTCGGGGTGGTCATCCTGATCGCGATCGGGATCGCCGGCGCCGCCAGCTGACGATCACAGATCGTCGACGTTGAGGATGCCGTCCTGGATCGCCCGTGCGATCAGCGACGCCTTGGTCGGAGCGGGCCGGCCCACGGCGGCGTACTTCGCGCGGACCCGCTGCAGGTGGGTGCGCACCGTCGACGGTTCGACGAACAGGCGCCGCGCGACGAGGTCTTTGTTCTCCGTCTGGCACCACGCGATCAGCACTTCGCGCTCGCGGCTGCTCAACCGCGGTCGGCCCATCACCTCACCGTTGCGCAGTGCCCGCGCCATGCACGGCGCGACGTAGGGCGTATCGGTCGTGGCGGCATAGATCGCGTCGGCGAGGTGCTGACCGCTCTCGGACTTCTGCACGTAGGTGACCGCGCCGGCGTCGAGGCTGGTGAGGATGATCTCGTCGCCGCTGAGGTAGGAGTAGACGACGACGCGGTAGCCGCGGGCGCACAGGTCGCGCAGCGCGTCGAACTCCGGGACATGGCCCTCGTACTTCAGGCCGAACAGCACGACGTCGATGGCCGGCGATGCGCTCGGGTGGTGGTCGAGAAAGTCGCGTGGATGCGAGTAATGGCCGACGACCTTCATCCGTGGCTGGCTGCCCGTCACCCATGCCTCGATGCCGGCGTGGACGACGTCGTGGCCGTCGATCACGGCAACCGCGACGTCTGTCTCTTCTCGAGTAGCCCCCGGCACGAACCCCAATCCCCATTTCAGCTAATTCAGTGACTGATCGATTAGATCAACCATTTCTTGAGTCCGCAATATTTTCCCGACGCGGCGCGGCCAGGAATCGCGTGCTCGGTTGTCGTGCACGTCAAATTTATCAGCTATTGCGATCCTGTCTAGATCAACGATCAGACCGGCCCTGAACATTTGTATTGTCCGTTGTTCGCTAACTGGACCGGTTGATGCGGGGGAAAGCGTACCAGTATGCCGATACTGATGTATGGCTACCGTAGCCGCGATGTCGGTCAAACGGCGTATATCTCCACGCGTACGGCTTGAGCAAAATATCGTTGCCTATGTCAATGTGATGCCTCACCGAACGGAAAGGACCGGCCTTGCACCGCCCCACGTGTGATCGGCTGCGCACGGCTTGTTCCTCACCGGTGCCGGTATCGCCGAAACCGTCAGCCGCTCCGGCTTTTTCGAGGTGAATTGATCGATGGACGCAGTATTTGTCCTGTTCATGGTCCTGATCGGCCTCATGGTGTTGATGTGGACCCTGTCGCTGTTGGCCCGTCGGCAGAAAACCATCGCCACCACGTTGCCCCCGGAGCGCGCGGTCGAGGTCTGCGACAGCAGGTTCTCGCGGGTGGGCTGGCGCCGGGTCGACGGTGACGGGACGCTCAACTACTCACCGCGCGGGTTCGAGTTCCGCGGTGCCAAACCGCCGACGCTGTCGATCAATGTGTTTCCCGACGACGAATCGGATCTGACGTTCGTCGGCATGTGGCTGTCGCAGTGGACGACGCAGTACGGGATGATCAGCCACGTCGAGAAGGTGTTCTGGAAGCGCTGGACCCTTCCGAAGGCGCTGCGCAATGCCGAGCAGGCCGCGAACCCGGTACCGCTGGCCCCACAACCGACCGCCGCGGCGCAACCAATGGCCGCCGCGCCCAATCCGCTCACCGCGCAGGCGTCGGCCGGCAGCGACAAGCCCGCTTCGACCGATCTGCAGGTGCCGCTGGTCAACCCGGGTCTGCCGGACGACGATGCGAAACAGTTGGCATACAGGATGTTCCACGCCTGCGGGCTCACCCTGCTGTCGTGGGGGCCGCGGCCGCTCGATGAACACGTCCAGGGGCTGCTCGCGACCGCACCCGCTTTCCGCGACACCGAGCTGTCCGATGCCGGCGCGGCGGAGTTGCCGGGCGTCGAGGGCATGTGGCTCGGTTTCGAGGGTCCTGCCGGTTCGATGATCGCCTTCTTCGTGACCGGCGGCGAGGGACAGGGCATCATCGACAACCTCCTCAAACCGATCCAGCGGATGCCCGCAGAGTGGAACTGGGCAATCAGCACCGCCGGTGGGGAGGTCCCCTCCGGCGTCGCCACCATCTTCGCCGGTGCGCAGATGGTTCCGCTGTGGCAGTTGTCGTCGTTCTCCGGACAAGCGCCCGCCGAGTCCGTGCAGGTCTCGCCGGAACTGGGTGCCCGGCTCACCGCTACGGGGTGGAACCAGATCGACGATCACGTCTACCGTCAAGACCTGTCGGTGACCGGCGGTGGACTGCAAACCATGGTGTTCGGGCCGCACGGCCCCGGCACCCTCGCCCTGTTGGCGCCGATCGGTGGGGCCGTCGACGGCGCGATCCCGCCGCAGTACCGCAGCCGCTCGTACGGTCGGTACCGCCTCGATCTCGCGTCCGACATCGTGGTGCTCTACCTGCCGTTCCCGGCCGAGACCGTCGAACCCACGGCCGAGACCGTCAACGCTGAGGCCAATCAGCTCGCCGACTACGCGTTCCGGCAAGCCGACGAGATCGCGAATTCAGCGCCGACAGTGAGCTTTTCGGAACCGACGCATGCGTACTCCGAAGTGCCGGAGCCGCCCACGACGGCCATCCCGCCCGTTTCGCCGTTCGCCCACACGCAGGCAGCGCAGACGCCCTTGCCCATCGGCGGGGACGCGCCTGCCGAAGCGCCGCCGTCGCGGACGCCGACGTCGCGCAACCCCATGCTCATCGCCGGCGCGGTCGTCGCGGTCGGCATCGTGGCGGCCGCGGCCATCTTCGCGCTCACCGGATCGGACGAGTCGCCGCGCAACACCGCGGCGTCGGGACCGAACGCGGCTCCGGCCGCGGTCGACGAGGTCAGCCCCTGCGACGTGGCGCCGCTGCTGCAGCCGGAGACGGTCCGCTTCACCAACAGCGGGTTGATGATCTCCACTCACATCACGCCGGGCTGCGACAACGGCGACCTGCTCGCCAACCGCGGATTCCGCGTCGCCGTCGTCGACGGTGCCGGAAACAACGTCGCCTCAGGGGTTTTCGACCTCGGCAGCACACCGATCGCGGTCGGCAGCGGCGGAACCACCGTCGACTTCACCTTCCCGGCAGGCACCTACTGGCGCACCGCCGACGCGATCAGCGGGGATCTGGAGCTCATCCCGCACCGCGACGGCTACGACACCACACCGGGTTCGAGCATGCGCTCGGCGACCGCGGTGACCGCCGACAAGGCCGGCGCACCCGAGAGCGGCGACCTCGAAACCGCCGCGCAGTCCGCGCTCGACGACATCGCCGCCGCCGACCGCTCGGTCATCGACTCCACCCTGCTCGACATGTGGCAGCCGCAGCTCAGCTCCAAGCGGCCCGGCCTGTTCGCCGACGGCATCACCTGGACCAATCCCGAGATCCTGCGTGAGCACCTGGCGTTCCGCGAGCAGTACCCCAGCGCCCGGCTGCTGTGGTCGGGGGACTGGCCGGTCTACAGTGACCGCACCTGGTGGGTCACCGTGTCGGGAGTACCGTTCAACACCGGCGAACAGGCACTGGGCTGGTGCGTCGACCACAATTACGACTGGGAGCACTGCTTCGCGAAGATGCTGAGCCACACCAAGGGCAGCGACGGCACGACGCTGCTGCAGAAGCGATAGACCGCGTGGCCCTGGCCAACGGCGCGACGTTCGCCGGATTTACCATCGTGGACCGGCTCGGGGCCGGACGATCCAGCACCGTTTATCTGGCGGAGCGGCAACAGGATTCACGGCGCGTCGCGCTCAAGGTGCTGGACGCCGACGTCTCGGCCGACCCGCAGTTTCGCGCCCAGTTCGACCGGGACATCGAGATCGCGGCACGGCTCCGTCACCCCAACATCACCGCGGTGCTCGGTCACGGCGAGGCCGACGGCCGGCTGTGGGTGGCCACCGAACCGGTGGACGGGCCCGGCGCGGCACGGCTGATGCGCGAGCGGTACCCCGACGGGATGCCGGTAACGGCGGTGACGACGGTCGTCGACGGCGTCGCCGCCGCGCTCGATTACACGCACGAACACCAACTCGTGCACCGCCACGTCAAGCCGGCCAACATCCTGGTCGCCGACCCGTTCTCGGGTGGCTACCGAATCTTGTTGACCGACTTCGCGACTGGGCGGCCCCGCCAGAACGTCAGCCGTCGTATCGACCAGTACGCACTGGCCGCGACTGCGATCAACCTGCTGACGAACCGCGCACCGGGCACCTACATCGAGTCCGGGCTCGCCGGTGACCGACCCGACCTCGCGCCGCTGGACCCGGTGTTCGCCCGAGCGCTGTCGCGGAACGTGGCCGACCGCTACCCGACATGTCGGGCGTTCGCGGACGCGCTGCGCGACGCCGCCACGGGCGTCACCACCACCACACCCGCGCCACAACCTGCGGCCCCGCAGCCGGCGAACCGCCGGTGGGCGACCGCCGCGCTGGCGGCGGTCGTGGTGGCGGTGCTCGCGGTGACCGGATGGGTGGTCCTGAAACCGCGGCTGGAACCGGATCCGCCTGCCGCACAGGCGCCGTCGGCCGCGCCCGCGAACGACCAGCCCCCGCCCCCGCCGCCGCCCGGCTGCGAAGACCCCGCGATCGCGGCGACCGCGCTGCCGTTGCGCGACAAGCTCGCCCAGCTGCTGATGGTCGGTGTCACCGGCGCCGACGACGCTCGCGCCGTGGTCGCCGATCACCGGGTCGGCGGCATCTTCATCGGCAGCTGGACCGACCGGTCGATGCTGCAGAACGGCGAGCTGCGCTCGATCGCGGACTCGGCCGCCCCGTTGCCGCTCGCGGTCAGCGTCGACGAGGAAGGCGGTCGGGTGCAACGGTTGTCGAGCCTGATCGGCTCGCAGCCGTCACCGCGGGAGCTGGCCGCCACGATGAGTCCCGAACAGGTGTACGCGATCGCGCTGGACCGCGGCCGCAAGATGCGGGAGATGGGCATCACGATCGACTTCGCGCCGGTCGTCGACGTCACCGAGGCGCCCGACAACACCGTCATCGGTGACCGCTCATTCGGATCCGACCCGCAGACCGTCACGGCGTTCGCCGGTGCGTACGCCCAGGGACTGCGCGACGCCGGACTGCTGCCGGTGCTCAAGCACTTCCCGGGCCACGGCCACGGTTCGGGGGACTCGCACACCGGATTCGTCAGCACCCCCGCGCTCGACCAGTTGATGGCCGACGACCTCATTCCGTATCACACGCTGACGACCGTCGCGCCGGTCGCGGTTATGCTCGGTCACCTCGAGGTGCCCGGCCTGACCGGCACGGACCCCGCCAGCCTGTCGCAGCCGGCCTACGACCTGCTGCGCTCGGGCGGGTACGGCGGCCCGCCGTTCACGGGGCCGGTGTTCACCGACGACCTGTCCAGCATGGCCGCGATCAATCAGCGCTACGGCGTCGCCGAGGCGGTGCTGCGGGCGCTGCAGGCCGGCGCGGACGTGGCGCTGTGGATCACCACCGACGAGGTGCCCGCGGTGCTCGACGCGCTGGAGCAGGCCGTCACAACCGGCCAGCTGAGCACCGCCCGCGTCGACGACGCGGTCACGCACGTCGCCCAGATGAAATCGCCCCGACCGCCGCACTGCGGCGGCTGACCGCGCCGACCTGGGATTTCGCCGCCAAAAATTAGTGCACGGACCATACCCCGGCGGACTTTAGGATTTTTGTGGCCCCTGTTCTGCCGGGGCCACCGTTCATGTTGAGGCGCAGTTGGCGCATGACCGTCGGGGGTTTTGATGAGCGACCGCCATGATTTCGGCGGGCCCAACCCGATCGGCGGGCCGGCGGGCGCGCCGCCACCACCACCACCACCACCACCGCAGGCGCCCTGGCAGCCGCCGCAGCAGGAACCGCCCGCGCAGTGGCCGCAGGAGCCGCCGCCGTATCAGGACTATCCGCCTCAATATCCGCCGCAGTATCCGGGCCAGTTCTATCCGAACCAGTTCGGCCCGAACCAGATTCAGCCGCGACCGCCGAAGCGGCGCAAGGGCCTGCTGATCGGTATCGGCGCCGCGGCGGCGGTCATCGTCCTGGTGGTGGCCGGTGTGGTGATCTTCTCCGGGAGCGGCGCCGGCGGGGGCGGGGCCGCCACTCCCGGCGAGGCGGTGCAGGGGTACCTGGACGCGCTGGCCCGCGGTGACGCGGAGGCGGCGCTGTCGTTCTCCCAGCAGGTCCCGCCGGACAAGACGTTCCTCACCGACGAGATCCTCAAGAAGCAGGCCGAGAAGTACCCGATCACCAACATCACGATCCTCGGCGAGAACACCAGCGCCAAGGGCGCGACAGTGCAGGTGCGCGCCGATTTCGGCGGCAAGACCTCCGATCAGGAGATCACGCTGCCCAAACCGGCGGACGGCGATGACTGGAAGCTGCAGCGCGGCGTGGCATCCGTCGACGCCAACATCGGCAATCTGACGAGCAAGAAGCTTGTCGAGATGGTGACGATCTTCGGCAAGCCGGTACCCAAGACCGGCAAGGCGTACCTGTTTCCGGGGTGGGTCGACTTCGGTTCGACCAACCCGAACGTCGAGATCGTCAATTACAAGGACGAACCGCCGTCGCTGCAGGAGATCTGGCTCGGTCTGTCGAGCAGCCGCCCCGAGTACTCGATCTCCGAGGCCGGTCAGAAGGCCATCCGCGATGCACTCAAGTCGATGGCCGACGAGTGCGCGCGGTCCAACCAACTGGAGCCGCCCGACTGCCCCAACGACTTCAAGATCCCCAGCGCCGTGGAGGGCACCGCGAAATGGACGGCGCCGACCAACTTCGACGACATCGACGCGGACTTCCTCGACCAGCGGACCGCGACGGTGCGGTTGTACGGGTCCACCGAATGGGGCATCACGGTGCAGACCGACCGCGGTCCGTACAGCACCACCACCACCGCCTATGTGACGGGCGAGGCGGACATCTCGCAGGACCCGCCGAAGATCACGTTGGAAAGGTGATGAGCAACCAGCCGCCGCCCTGGCCGGGTCCCAACCCGCAGCCGTCATGGGGCAGTCCGCAACAACCATGGGTCAACCCGCCCGGCTATCCCACTGCGCCGCAGGGCTATCCGCCACAGTTCGGGGGTCCGCCACCGCCGAAGAACCGCAAGCCGCTGCTGATCACGATCGGTGCGTCGGTGGTGGTCCTGGTGGTGATCGCGGTCGTCACCGCGGCGCTGCTGCTTTCGGGCGGGGACGCCGAGGACACCGGTGACGCCGCGGCCGGCACCGCGAAGACGAGCGGCGACGCCAGCGAGGTGGTCAAGTCGTATCTCGAGGCGCTCAGCCGCGGCGACGCGGAGGCGGCGTTGTCGCTCGGGTCGACCCGGCCGGGATCCGACGACCTGCTCACCGACGAGGTCCTCAAAAAGCAGATCGACGCGCTGCCGATCACCGACATCGAGATCCTCGGTGAGACAGCGGGAGTCGACGCCGACCACGTCGCCGTCAAGGCCGCGGCCCGGTTCGGCGACCGCCGCTCCGAAGGCAACATCTCGATGGTGCGCGACGACAACGGCTGGAAACTCCAGTACGCGTTCGTCAACGTCGGGACGCTCGCCGAGAAGAACGAGCTGAGCCCGGACGCGACGCTGCAGATCTTCGGCAAGCCGCTCGACAGCGCCGGCCACTTCTACGCGTTCCCCGGCTATCTGGAGGCAGGCACGTCCACGCCGTTCATCGCGGTGACCCCGCCGGGGCCGTTGGGTCTCGACCAGCTCAGCGGGTTCGCGTTCCTCGAGTTCAAGTATTCGATGACCGACGCGGGCAAGAAGGGCGCCGAGGACGCCGTGCGCGCGTGGCTGACGAAGTGCTACAGCCCGGGGCAGAAACCCGCCTACTGCAATGAGATTGTCGGCGGCGAGGATTGGGCCGACTACGACACCTCGACGATCCAGCTGACCGGACCGATCAACCTCGACGGGTTGAAGTACACCTTTCAGGGCGTGCTGCGCACCGTGATGGTGATGGGCGAAGTCAACGACGTGCCGGTCACCGTGCGGCGCAAGGACGGTCAGACCGTGCCGCTGCAGGCCCAGGTGTGGTTCACCCAGCAAGTCGACCTCGGCGAAGACCCCGCGACCGTGGTGGAGAACAAATGACGAACTTCGGTGGCCCGAACCCGATCGGCGGAGGGCAACCGCCACAACAGCCCCCGCAAGGGCAACCACCACAATGGCAACCGGCCCCGCCGCAGTGGCAGCCCCCGCAACCGCCGCAATGGCAGCCGCCGCCCACCTACCCGCCGGGCCCGGCGTTCGGCCCGCCGATCACCCCGCGACCGCCGTCGCGCAACCGGCGCCGCCTGATCCTCGCCGGGGCGGGCGTGCTGATCGCGGTGATCGTGCTCGTCGCCGGCTTCGTGGTGTTCAGCGGAGGCGACGACGGCGGCTCCGGCAGCACCAAGACCCCGGCCGACGCCATGCGCAGCTACCTCGAGGCGTTGGCCGCCGGCGACGCCGAAAAGGCACTGTCCTACGCGATCAACCAGCCGCCCGACAAATCGCTGCTGACCGACGAGATCCTGCAGAAGCAACTGGAGAAGATGCCGATCAGCGACATCGTCGTCAACGAGACCGGCGGCATCGGCGGCGTACAGGTGATGGCGACGTTCGGGCACGTCGCGATCGACGAGACCCTCTACCTCAAGCAGGGCGCCGACGGCGGCGGCTGGAAACTCGAAAACGCTGCGCTGCCATTGGATTTCCGCAAGGACGGCGGCGACGAAGCACCCGGGCTGATCGACCAGATCACGTTGTTCGGCGAGAAGATGCCCGCGTCGGGACGGCCGTACGTGTTCCCCGGCTGGGTCGACATCGCCGGCTCGAACCCGAACGTCACGACGCTGTTCACCCCGGAAGAGCCGGTCTTCCTGCTCGACAAACTGCAGTACGGGGAGAACATGAACTACGGCTTCGAGACCAGCGAGGCCGGCCAGGAGGCGGTCAAGAAGGCGATCATGGCCCTGCTGGTCGAATGCGCGAAATCGACCGAACTCTCACCGCCGAACTGCCCGCAGAACGCGGCCTCGCCGCGGGTGCAGGGCACCGCCAGGTGGACCGCGCCCACCGACCTCGACGACCTGAGCTTCACCGGCACCATCGACAACCAGGGCCTGCAACAGGTGATGGGTTCGGTCGAGTTCATGGTGACGCTGCAGGCCACCGACCCGATCTTCAACCGGAACAACCAACCGGCGCCCTACTGGTTCGAGGGCAAGGCCGACATGACCAAGAACCCGCCGACCTTCACCATCCGCAAGGCCTGACGGCCCAACCGTATTGAGGACCCCAATGACTGCGACCCGCGTGCAACCCAACGCCACCGACATGGAGAACGCGCAGCGCGTGGTCGACGCGATCGCGCGGTCGTTCTCCGCCAAGGTGGTCGGGCAGGACAACCTGCGCGAGACCCTGCTGATCGGGTTGCTCACCGGCGGGCACATCCTGCTCGAGGGGGTGCCCGGGCTGGCGAAGACGACGGCCGCGCGGGTGGTCGCCGAATCGATCTCCGGCGGCTTCAACCGCATCCAGTGCACGCCCGATCTGCTGCCCAGCGACATCCTCGGCACCCAGATCTACGACTCGGCGTCGAATTCGTTTGTCACCCAACTCGGTCCGGTGCACACCAACATCGTGTTGCTCGACGAGATCAACCGGTCCTCGGCCAAGACCCAGAGCGCGATGCTTGAGGCGATGGAGGAACGCCAGACCACCATCGCCGGGCAGACCTACCCGATGCCCGAACCGTTCCTGGTGATCGCCACCCAGAACCCGGTCGACCAGGAAGGCACCTATCCACTGTCGGAGGCGCAGACCGACCGCTTCATGCTCAAGGAGGTGCTGCGCTACCCCTCGCCGCAGGAGGAGGCCGAGGTGATCTTCCGCATCGACGCCGGGGTGTACGACCGGGATGCGCCGACGCGGCCGGTCATCAGCCTCGACGACATGCGCCAGCTGCAGTGGATCTGCTCCAACATCCACCTCGATCCGGTGCTGGTGCACTACATCTCGCAACTGGTGTACGCCACCCGCAATCCCACCGAGGTGCTGGCCCCGCAGCTGGCCCGGCTCGTCGAGTACGGCGCGAGCCCGCGCGCCACCATCGCGTTCGCCAAGGCCGCGCGCGGAGCCGCGCTGCTGACCGGGCGCAACCACGTGCTGCCCGACGACATCCGCAACGTCGCGCACCGCGTGCTGCGGCACCGGCTGATCCTGCGATTCGAGGCGATCAGCGCCGGCGTGAGCGCCGAGACGATCATCGACGCGGTGCTGCAGTCGGTGCGGGTGCCCTGACCGCATGGGCAGACACCTCAACCGGGCGATCGCCCACTTCGGCACCGACACCCGCGGCATGCTCGAGGGCGGTCACTATGCGCTGTTACACACGCGCAGCATGGAATTCGACGACCTGCGGCCCTACGTGCCCGGCGACGAGATCCGCGACATCGACTGGCGCGCGTCGGTGCGCGCCGGTGAGACGCTGGTCAAGCAGTTCGTCACCGAGAAGCACCACAAGATCCTGCTGGTCTGCGACGCCGGCCGCGACATGAGCGCGCTGACACCCAGCGGCGAGGTCAAACGCGACGTCGCCACCCTCGTCATGGGTGCCGTCGCGCTGATCAGCCAGCGGCGCACCGACCAGATCGGCATGGTCTACGGCGACTCCCACGGTTGCGCGAACGTGCGGCCGCGCCGCGGCGAGAACCACATCGAGGGCATGCTCGACGGCTACTACGCGCACAGCCTCGGGGACGTCGGCACCAGTGACATTGTCACGCAACTCGATTACGTCGCGCTGGGCCACCGGCGCCGCCTGCTGATCGTCGTGGTCAGCGACGAACCCGACGTCACCGACCGCCTCGACGACGTCGTCACCCGGCTCACGTCGCGCCACGAACTGGTGTGGGTCGCTGTCGCCGACATGCCCGCCGTCGGCGCCGACGCCGGTGAGCAGGACGCCTACGACGTGGCCACCGGCCGGTTCGTCCCCGACGGCGTCACCCTCGGGCCGGCGGTGGCAGCCGCCTACCGCAAAGCCGAGGCTCGCCGCGCCGCCGAACTCGACGAGTTCTTCCTCACCCGCGCCGTGCCGTTCGTGCGGATCAACAGCAGTGCCGAGATCCGCGCGAAGATGGTCGAACTCACGGAGGCCTACAGCCATGCCGGGCGATGATCTGCTGCGCTTCATCGGCGGGCCGCTGCCGCTGCCGGGATGGTGGACGTTGCTGGCCGTGCTGCTCGTCGTGGTGGCCGTCGGGTGGTGCGTCGGCGTCGTGCTGTGGACGCTGCCGCCGGCGCGGCTACGCAGGATCCCGGTGCTGCGCAACCTGCACGCCAAGCTCGTGCGGCGCCGGTTCTCGAAGACGATCGCCGACACCACCGCCCGGTACCAGGCGCGGGCGCTGACAGGGCCGCAGGCCAGCGCCGCCTACGGTCGCGCTGTGCGCAGTTTCCTGTTCGTGGCCACCGGAGTTCGCGCACAGTACCTGCACCTGGCCGAGCTGCGCGACGGTGAGCTCGCCCGCGCGGTGCCCGTGCTGACCAGGCTGCACGACGCGCAGTTCAACGCCGACTCGCGCGCCGACGTCACGGCGCTGGGCCGCTCGGCGGAGGAGTTGATCCGCACGTGGAGCTGAAATGGTGGGTGATCCTCGCAGCCGGCCTGCTGTGCCTGGCGGTCGGCGCCGCCGCGGCCTGGCTGGCACCGGTCGAACGGGTCGCGCGCCGGCTGCGCCCGCTGGCCCACGTCAACCGGCTCACCCGACTGCCCGAATTCGCCCGCGTGCAACGCATCTACATGATTACGATGGCTGTCACCGCCGGGCTGCTGCTCATCGTGTTCCTGTCGGCGATCGTCGCGGCCGCGCGCCCGGTCCAGCTCGCCGCCGCAGACGACGGATACGACGCCGCCCACCCACGCGACGTCATGCTGTGCGTCGGGCAGCCGGTCACCGACCCCACCACCGCCGACTTCCTCAATTACTATGCCGAACAGGCGAAGTCGTTCACCAACGAACAGATCGGCCTGACGTCGGCCAACCTGCGGGTGATGCCGATGACCCGCGACAACACGTTCATCGAGCAGCGGCTGCGGTACTTCGCGTCGATGCCACAGATCCAGCAGGCCCTCGACACGCACCAGGAGGTGTCGCTCGACGACCGCCTCGAACTGGCCGGCGGCATCGAAGCGTTCGCCCGCACCGTCAACTACGTCGACTACGCCACCAGCCTCGAGGATGTACTCGCGTTGTGCCTGAGCGGTTTTCCCGCGCTGGACAACACCAGCGACCACCGTCGCCAACTGGTCTACCTCGGCTACAGCCGGTTCCGCAGCTCCGAGGAGACCCGGCCCGCGCTGTACACCCTCGATCAGGTGCAGAGCATGGCGCAGCGCGGCGGTGTGCAAATCAACGCGATCTCCCGCGCCGACGTCGCCGAGACCAGCGACCAGGGCAACGACGGCCTGCGGACACTGACCGACGCGACCGGCGGCCGGTTCACGCTCTACAACCCCGCGGGCACGGCGGGCGGCACCAGCCAGGTGCTCAGCGCCAGCCTCGAGGAGATCACCGACAATCCGCCGGCGGCGGCGTCGCTGGGCGTCAGCACGAACACGCCGCGGTACTTCGACAAACCGCAACTGCCGCTCGCCGTCGCGGTGGTGGCGGCCGCGCTGCTGTCGGTCGGTCTGGTGGTGTTGCGGCGATGACGTTCCTTCCTGTGCTGCCGGTGTACGTGATCGCGGTCCTGGCCGCGGTGATCGTGATCGTGCGGGTGGTGACGCTGTACCGGCTGCTGGTGCGCACACCGGCGGGCCGATACCGCGACGTGGTGCTGCGCTGGTCGGGGCTGACGTTCGCGGTCCTGCTGCTGGCGCTGGCGGCGCTGCGGCCCGGACATCCGATGGACGGCGACCGCACCGCCTCGGCGACGGCGTCCTACGTCTCCGACGTCAACCTCATCCTGGTCGTCGACCGCTCGGTCACCTCGCGGGTCGCCGACTACGGCGACGACGAGGCGCGCATGGTCGGCGTCCGCAACGACATCACCGCACTGCTCGACGAGTACCGCGGCGCGCGGGTGAGCATGATCGGTTTCGCGACCAAGGCCGCCGTCGACTGGCCGCTGTCGGCCGACGAGTTCAGCTTCCGGGCCTACGCCAAGAACCTGTCGGCGTACTCACTCGTCGCACCCGACGCCGTCGACCACATCAACCCCACCGCGGCCAACGACCTACTGCGCCAACAACTCGAACAGGCCAAGAAGAACTATCCGCGCGCCCAGAACGTGGTGTTCTACTTCGGCGACGGCACCCTCGGGTCGCAGGTGTCGTATGAACCGTTCGACGTGCCGGCCGATCTGATCACCGCCGGGGCGGTGTTCGGTTACGGCACCACCGCCGGCGGGCCGATCCCCGCCAACTACGCCGCCGGGCGCAAGCTGTACCTGCCGGTCACCGGCACGTCGACGGTGATGACCGCGCCGATGGACCAGCAGCGGCTCGAGAACATCGCCGAGAGCCTCAATATGCCCTACGTGCACCGCGAGGCCGGCCAGGACATCACGCCGGTGCTGCCCGCGGTCAACGCCGGGAGCATGTCCGACACCGTCGAGGCCGGGCGAAACGACCCGCAGGTCGGGCGCACCGAGTGGTACTGGGTCTTCGCGCTGCTGGCGTCGGCGCTGGTGCTCGTCGAGGTGATCCTCACGGTCCGCGAATACCGGCGGAACAGGTTGTCGCGCAGCGACTTCACCGCGCAGGACGTGACCCGATGATGTTGCGCCGCGCCCCGGAGACCCTGCTGCGACGGTGGCGGGCCTGGTATCACCCGCCGCGCAGCCGGCTGCGGCTGCGCCGCCGCGCGCTGCTGTTCTCCGCGCCGGTGCTGATCGGTCTGCTGGTGGCCGCCGGTCTGATTGCGAACATGGTGAAGGTGGGCAACTCGGCGGTGTCGGCGTTCGCCAACCACGACACCGCGACGCTGCGCAGCGACGTCGAACGGCTCCGCAGCTTCGGTGTCATCGACTCGGGGACAATCGGTTTGGCCGAGGGTGACGTGCTCGTGCTGGAAGGCAAGCTGGTCGACGCCGAGGCCCGCTTCGCCGAGGCGTTGGATGCGACGAGCGCTGAGGCGTCGTGTCCGGTGCGGGTCAACCTCGAACTGGTCCGCGAGACACTCGGTGATCTCGCCGTCTCCAGCGGTCGCAGCGCCGACGCCGACACGCTGTACCGCGACGCGCTCACCGTCGTCGGCGAGGCGCCGGCCGGCTGCTTCGCCGACAACACCGACCCGGTCGCGGACCGTCAGGCGGTGCGCGCCGACGCGCAGGCCCGGTTGGAGCGCAAGCTCGCGATCATCAACGAGCCGCCGGCCCCGACCCCGCCGCCGACGCTGGCCACCGTCACGCCGGAGCCTCCGCCGCCGCCCGGGTCGACCGGCCAGCAGATCGGCCCGCCGCCGGGGCTGCCGCCGATCGGCCAGCCGGGCCAAGGCCCGGGACCGGGTCCCGGGCCGGGGCAGGAGCAGGGTCAGCCGCCGAACCTGCCGGGGGAGAACCTGCCCGCGCCCCCGCCACCACCACCGCCCCCGCCCGCGCCGGCAGCGCCCGCCGAACCGGGCCCGGGTGATCTGCAGGTGGCCGACCCCACCGCGCCGAACCCGACTCGGATCCTCGGCCAGGTCGGCCCCGACGGTCTGCCGATCGGCGACCCCAACACCGCCGGCCCGCCGTTGAGCCTCAAACCCGGCGAGGGCGAGCCTCGCGACCGGCTGCAGGAGATGCTGGGGAACGCCAATTCTTACGGCGGGCAGCGCGAGTAGCCGGCACCGTTTGAGCCGTGCGTGCAGCGGTAACCCGGCGACCATGATCGGCCAACTACGTACCGTCGTCCTCGACTCCCGGAATCCGAGGGAACTCGGCCGGTTCTACGCCGGCGTGATCGGCGGGGACCTCGATGACGAGGACGACACCTGGGTGGTGCTCACCGACCCGAGCGGGCGCCGGATCGCGTTCCAGTACTCACCCGAGCACGAGGCGCCGACCTTTCCCGACCCGAAGGGCTCGCAGCAGCTGCACCTCGACATTCTCGTCGAGGACCCCGACGCCGCCGAGCAGGAAGTGCTCGAGCTCGGGGCGACCCGCGTGACAGGGGTGCCGGAGACCGACTTCCGCGTGTTCCGTGACCCGTCCGGCCACACCTTCTGTCTCGTCTTCAACATCACGGGCTGACGGCCGTGTCCGGGTTGGTCGTCATCGGCAGTGGCGCAGCGGGCGTGAGCGCCGCCGAGACGTTCCGGGCCCGGCATCCGAACATCCCCGTGCGGATCCTGACCACCGATCCGGCGCTGCCGTACGCCAAGCCGCCGCTGAGCAAGGACTTCCTGTGTGACCGCGACACCCGCCTGGATCTGCACAGCGCGGCGTGGTTCGACCGCAACCGCGTCGAGCTGATCCGCGGCGTCACCGTGCGCGGCATCGACGTGGAGCGGCAGGAGGTGGTGACCGCGGGCGGCCGGCGATACGCGTACTGGCATCTGGTCGTCGCGTCCGGTTCGGCGGCGGTGCGCCCGCCGGTCGCCGGGATCGAGTCCGCGCTGACGCTGCGGTCGTTCGCCGACGCGGTCGCGCTGAAGATGGCGGCGCGGTACGCCGACTGCGCGGTGGTGATCGGCGCGGGGCTGATCGGGTGTGAGGCGGCGTCGTGTCTGGCCGGGCGGGGTGTCGCGACGATGATCGTCGCCGCCGAGCACGTGCCGCTGCAGCGGAGGTTCGGCGCACAGGCCGGCGAACGCGTCGCGAAAATCCTGTCGGACACCGGAGTTCGTTTCGCGGGCGACACCACCGTCGCCGCGATCGAGGACGGCCGGGTGGTGCTGGGCACCGGCGAGACCGTCGAGGCGGACCTGGTGGTCAGCGCGGCGGGAGTGCGGCCCGACATCCGGCTGGCCGAGGCGGCGGGCATCGCGACCCGCGACGGGCGGATCGTGGTCGACGAGCACATGCACACCTCGGCGCGCAACGTGTACGCCGCCGGCGATGTGGCGTTGGCGCACAACGTGACCGCGGGGCGGCCGATCCCCGCCGAGCATTGGCGCGACGCGGCGCATCAGGGCCGGGTGGCCGGGCTGACCGCGGCGGGGTTCTCGGCGGTGTGGGACATCGTGCCGTCGTACGCGTCGGTGATCGACAGTTCGGTGCTGCGCTACCGCGGTTGGGGTGCGGGCTACGAGCGCAGCCGGTTCGTCGAGCACCACAACGGGTTCACGGTGTGGTACGAGTCGGGCGACGACGTGGTCGGTGTGCTGACGCTCAACGCCGACGACGACTACCGGCGCGCCGAGCAGATGCTGCGATCCGCTTGACTCACAACCAGTCTCGCTTCTTGAACATCACGTAGAGCACGATCACCAGCACCACGATCAGCAGGGTGCTCACGATGAAGCCGCTCGCGGTCTCGATGCCGGGGTAGAGCACGTTCTGGCCGTAGAAGCCGGTGACGGCGGTCGGCACCGCGATGATCGCGGCCCAGCCGGTGAGCTTTTTCATGACCATGTTGAGGCGGGCGTCCTGCAGCGACAGGTTGGTCTCGAAGACCGTCGTGATCATGTCGCGCAACGACTCTGTCCACTCCGAGACCCGCAGCACGTGGTCGTAGAGGTCGGCGTAGAGCGGGTCGAGTTCGGGGGCGGTCTTGGCGTCGAGGCGGCGGTGCTGGATGGAATTGACGACCTCGCGCATCGGCAGCACGACGCGGCGCAGTTCGACGAGATCCTTGCGCAGCCGGTAGGTCTTGCGCTGCAGATCGCCGCGCTGGGGCCGCTCCTCGAACAGTTCGTCCTCGAGGTCTTCGATCTCGTCGTCGAGTTTCTGCACGGCTTCGAAGTGGCCGTCGACGACGACGTCGAGCAGGCCGTGCACCAGGGCGCCGACGCCGTACTCCTGGCCGCCGAGTTCGTCGAAGCGCTGCGAGACGGTGTCGATGTCGAATTCGGGGGACAGTCGCACGGTGATCAGCCCGCGCGGCAGCACGAACCCGGAGATGCGGTGGATCGACAGCTTGGAGCCGTCATCGTCGGGAGCCTCGGAGACCGCGTAGACGGTGAAGAAGGTGTGGGTGCGGTAGACGACGGCTTTGGTGCGCTCGGACTCGGCGATCGCGTCCTCGACGGCCCAGGTGTTCAGGCCGAGTTCTTGCGCGAGGTCTTCGAGCGTGCTGTGCACGGGATCGTAGATGTCGCACCAGACCAGCGCGTCGTCCTCGCCGAGATAGTCCGAGATCGAGGAGAAGTCGAACTCGTCCTGCGGTTTGCCGCCCCGCCAGACCCGGCCCCGGATATGTGTCACCGCTCCATCATGGCAGCGGGCGATTTCGGCGCCGTCTTTGCCTTGCATCGGTACTGTGAAGCCGGTGCGAGCGCTGGTGACGGGGGCGGCCGGCTTCATCGGATCGGCCTTGGTCGACCGCTTGCTGACCGACGGTCACACAGTGACTGGACTGGACGACCTGAGTTCGGGTCGCGCCGAGAACCTCGCCGAGGCGCGGCAGCACGGTACCTTCGCGTTCGTCGAGGCGGACATCGTCACCGCCGACCTTGCCGGCTTGCTGTCTGAGGCGAGACCCGAGGTGGTATTCCATTTGGCGGCGCAGATCTCGGTTACCCGATCCGTCGCCGACCCGCAGTTCGACTCCACCGTCAATGTCGTTGGCACCGTGCGGCTCGCCGAGGCGTGCCGCCGTGCCGGAGTCCGCAAGATCGTGCACACCTCATCCGGTGGCGCCATTTACGGTGTGCCGCCGAGTTACCCTGTCTCCGAACAGGTCCCGACCGATCCCGCTTCACCGTACGCCGCGGGCAAGGTGCCGGCGAGGTGTATCTGAACATGTACCGCAACCTCCACGGACTCCAGTGTTCGCACATCGCGCCGGGCAACGTTTACGGGCCGCGCCAGAATCCGCACGGAGAGGCGGGCGTCGTCGCGATCTTCGTCAACGCACTGCTCGCCGGCGAACCGACAACGATCTTCGGCGACGGCAGCGACACCCGCGATTACGTCTTCGTCGACGATGTGGTGGACGCCTACGTGCGGGCCGGCGGACAGGCCGGTGACGGTCAACGCTTCAACATCGGGACCGGTACGGAAACGTCGACTACCCAATTGCATTCGATCGTGGCGCGGGCGACAGGACGGCCCGATGAACCGGAGTTCAGCCCGCCGCGTGTCGGTGATCTGAGGCGCTCATGCCTCGACATCCGCCTCGCAAGTGAAGTGCTCGACTGGCGACCTCGTGTCGGGATCGTCGAGGGTGTCGCGAAGACGGTGGATTTCTTCCGGCGGTGATCAGTCGATCGTCTGGGGCAAGTTGCCGTCGGGATCGCAGATGTCCACCACGCGGGACACGATCGACCCGCACTGCAGCGTCCATTCGACGTTGGCGCGTCCGCACCGAACGTTGATGGTGCGCAACGCCGCGAAGCCGGCGCTGGAGAAGAACGTCACGTCCCGCAGATCCAGCACGAGGTTGCGGCAGTTCGCCGCGTAACGAAAGACGTACTCGCGTAATTGTGCGGCGTTGGACGCATCGACCTCACCCCGAGCGGTGATGCGCACGACGTACGGGTCAATCCATTCGGTGGACATGGTCAACTGGTTGCGACCCTCGTGATTTGGGGACGGCTGGGTAGAGGTGGAGCGGGTCATCGAGATCTCCGGGGAATGGAGGAAAAAGCTAGGACGGTCACGTCGAGGCGTCAAGCGGCGGATTCACGCTTGGAACTGTGACGTTTCCGGAAGGCTGGAAACTCAACCTGCTTCCTCAGGCTACCCCGGCGATCTCCGTCCACCTAATCTTCGAGCGAATTCTCACCCAACCGCCAGCTTCCGACTCATTCGCTCGTCAGGCCGTGTTCCAGCGCATACAGGCTGGCGCCGATGCGGTTACTGACGCCGATTTTGGCGTAGGCACGTTCGACGTGGTTGCGCACCGTCTTCTCACTAAGCACCAGCTTGGCGGCGATGTCCTTATTGCTCGCGCCCTGCGCGACCAGTCGCAGGACTTCGACCTCGCGTGCGGTGAGCCCGTCCGGGCGCGCGGTCCGCTTGGTCGATGCGTGACCGGTCGCGTACAGCACCGCGTCGACGGCCGACGGGTCGAATTCACCGTTCGTCGCCCTCTCCCGCAGTCGCCGCGCCGCCCCCGCCGGGCCCAGCGCGTCGCGGTACGGCCGCGGCTCCAGCGCGCTCTGGTAGCTCACCGCGCAGGCCAGCACCCGGTCGGGCATGCCCAGCTGCCGCGCCGACAGCCCGCGCGGATACCCCGAACCGTCCAGGCATTCGTGATGGTTGGCCGCAACCGCGGCCACCTCCTTGAGAGCGGGTACCTGCGACAGAATCCGTTCGGTCAGATACGGGTGCAGCCGCATCCGCTCGAACTCGGCTGTGCTCAATTGCGCTGGCTTCGACCAGATTTGGTTGGACACGCCGATGCGGCCGATGTCGTGGACGTATCCGGCACGCCGGGTGGTCGCGACCGCCACGGCGTCCAGCCCGAGCGCTTCGGCTGCCGCGCCGGCCAGCGTCGCCACCGCCCGCGAATGCCCTAGTGTGAACGGGCATTTCAGGTCAACGAACTCGCCGAGCGCCACCAGCAGCGCGTCCAGTGACTCGCCGTCGAGTCGGGTGCCGTGATCCGGTGCGTACTGCAGCGCGGTCGCCCACACGTCGCCGGTCGACGGCACCGCCAGCACCCCGGCCGCATCGGCGACGAACGGGTCGACCAGCGCGGGATCGAACTGGCCGCCGCGGCGGCTGCGCACCATCGCGACAGCACCCTCGACGCCGTACTCGCGTTGATGGACTTCAGCCATGTCGGCGAGTTGGGCGACGCGCATCTCGATCGGTATCTGTTCACCCGAGGCGCCGGTGGGCAGCCCGCCGCCGTCGAACCGCTCGAAGGTGTAGCGCAGCGCGTCGCGCACGTCGGCGCCCAGGCCGATGCGGTCGGCGAGCAGACCCGCCGACGTGCAATGCGAATGGATCAGCTGCGTAATGTGCCCGCGCGCATTGGCATACAGCGTCGCCATGGTCTTGAGGCGGCTGAGCAGCGACTCGCCGTGCCCGATGTTGGTCAGCAGGAACCGTTGGTACGGCAGGCCCGACCAGTCCACCAGGTACGAGCTGCGCCGCACCGCGATGTCGTCGCCGAACCAGCGGGCGTACTCGTGCGAGTCGGCGTGACAGCCGATCCACATGATCAGCGTCGTGTAGTAGACGCAATCACGTTGTCGCTCAGTCAGACCGAGCCGGTCGGCCAGCCGCAGCGCGATCAGCGCCGAGCGCAGCATGTGTTCGGCCGGCTGGCCCAGCCCGAGGTCGACGGCGACGGACAGCGCGGCCAGCACCTCCGCCCGCGTCGGAAGCTCATGCCGGGTGGAACTGCTGGCCACGCCCTGATTGTGCACCGACAGGTCCGTCGGCTCAGCGGGAAAGGTCAAGCCGGTCGCCGTCGCGGTGCCGGGCGACGTCGAACGCTTCGAACAGGCCTTGGGCGACCACGCAGATACCGCGCTGCGGCAACTGGAAGTCGGCGAGGCTGCCCTGGGTTTCGTGCGGCCCGATCGGCCCGAGATCGACGCCTCTCAGCACGGCCGAGGAGTCAGCGACCGCCCACACCCGCCGCGGCGCGATGCGGAACTCCTGCCCGTTGGGCATGTGGCCGGTCAGCCGCACCTTGCCGATCCGCATGACCGGGCCGACGACGCGGCTCATGGCGCGTAGCAGCGTTCGGTTGCGGGCCGCCGCGGCGGGGATGCGCGACGCCATCGCGCTCATCATCGTGGTCGCCGCGGTCCTGGTGATGTCGACGCTCCAATCCAGCACCCCCGGAATCGAAATCGTCAACGACCACGGCGTGAGCCACGTCGTGTCGATGGTGCAGACGACCGGTTCGACGGTGGTCGCCGAGCTGAAGTAGCGCGAGCAGCTCTGCGGTCCCGGCGTGGTGGCGTAGAACGTCCACACGCCGTCGGGCGTGCGGTGCCAGACCGATTTGTAGGCGGGCGAGAAGGACGTCTCGGGGAAGTCGCGGTAGGCGAGATAGTGACCGTTGGCGAACGGCAGGCCCATCACGCCGAAGCCGATGACGCGCTCCTCGTCGCCGTCGGGCAGGGGCATGGACTTGGTGGCGGTCGCGGCCGCTTGTGGTGTGTTCATGGCCGCTAGCGTTGCCCGGCGGGCGGGTCGGCCACATGGGGCAATTGCCTCAATCCCTCGGGCGGCTTGGGTGTTCGCCGAGATCGACGCTAGGGCTGCTGTTCGGCTGATTTCGCGACCCTGGTGTAGAACTCGCGGAGGGGAGGCCGCATGCGGGCGATTTGGGTGTCGCCGAGATCGACGCTAGGGCTGCCGTTCGGCCGATTTCGCGACCCTGGTGTAGAACTCGCGGAGGGGAGGCCGGGTTACGGGCGCAGCCCCGCCAGCAGCGAGCGCACGCCGAGCCGCCACCGGTGCTCGATCGACGGCGCCGACGAACCCAGCCACCGCCCGAGCTCCTGCACCGCCAACCCCTGCGCCAGCGCGAGCAGCAGGTGCGCGATGTCGGAGACGTCGCCGGCGAGCAGTCCCGCGTCGACGCAGCGCTGGATGCGGCCGGTGAAGGCGTCGCGCACCGAGGCGCCAGCAGCGCGGTCGTCGGGACCCGGCTCGAGATCGGCCAGCGGCCGGGCGAACATCAGCTGCGCCAGTCGCGGATACGTCCGGCAGAACGACCGGAACACCGGCACCAGCTGTTCGAGGTCGGCGAGCGGGTCGTCGGTGGTCGGCACCTCGGCGAGTTCGGCGCCGAGGAGCCGGAATCCCTCGAACACCATCGCCCGCATCAGGCCGGCCTTGTCGGTGAACAGCTCGTAGACCGCAGGCACCGACGTGCCCGCCCGCTCGGCTACCCGCCGGGTGGTGAACCCCGCGATGCCCTCCTCGGACAGCGTCGCGATGGCCACCGTCAGCAGGTGTTCGGCCAGTTCGGGCGTGCGTTGCTTCGCCCTGGGCATACGCGCGGCCTAGCCGAGCGTGAATTCGCTTGCCAGGCCGTCGATCCCGGCGCGGATTGCCTTCAGAGCCGACTCGCGGGCCTTGAGCTTGGTGCCCAGGTGCGCGCCGGTGTGCAGGGTCGACGCCGCCTCGGCCGCCAACTCCTGGGTGCGGGTCACGACGCGGTCGGCTTCGACGATCTCGTCGAGCCACCCGGTGGCGATCGCCTCGTCGCCGACGTAGGTCGACGCCAGCGCCGCGCCCCGCTGAAACGCCGCGGGCGTCAGCCGGAACCGCATGATCTCGAGCGCGGCGTTGGGGATCGTCATGCCGATCGCGACCTCGATCGCCTGGCAGCGGGTCTTCGGCTGGCCCACGCGGTGGTCGCCGGACAGCAGCAGGAACGAGCCCATCGCGATGGCCGGGCCCGTCGCCGCCATGAACACCGGCACCGGGAACGTCAGGCACCGCACCGACAGCTCGAACCCGCTGGCCAGCATCGCCAGGGCGGCTTTCGGGTCGCCGGACTGGAACACCGACAGGTCGAATCCGCCGCTGAACACCCGGTTGTTGCCCGCGAGCACGACCGCCTTGGCGGAGTCCTTCTCGGCGCGGTCCAGGGCCTCGTTGATGGCCGCCTGCATATCGGGGCCGAGGACGTTGACCTTGCCGTCGTCGAGCGTGATCGTCGCGACGGATTCGGTCAGTTCATAGCCAACGGTCATCGCTTCTCCTTTGAATGCGGTGCGTAATCGTATCGATGTTACGAAACGTCGGCGTGGGCGTCGACAGGTGGTGGGGTAGCCCACTACGCACGACGCGTGCGTCGTCGCTCCCTAGCGTTGGTTTCAGCCCGGCAGCGAGGGGTTGCCGGGCCCCGAACATCAGGGGGACATCATGCGTGCGAAGCGAAGCCGGTCCGCCGAGCACCTCGACAGCGACCGCGCAGCCGCCAGGCGGCGCAAGGCATCTCGCCGCAGCGGCATACCCAAGCTCGGGCTGTGGGAGGTCGGCGTCGGCGCCGTCTGGAAGTAGCCTCTAGTCGAGCCGGTGCCGTGCCGCGCGACCGTTGAGGATCTGGGTGTGCGCCTCTTCGAACTCGGCGTTGATGTCGATCTCGTCGATATGGGCGGGCCCAGTACCGTTGGTCGCCGCCGGGTGGTAGGAAACGCGTTGCGGCGCCTCGATATCGGTGCGGTAGCGCTCCCGTAGCTCGTCGGCGGCCGCGCGGACCTGGTTGATCTCCTTACGCAGCACCTCTTCGCGGCTCTCTTTGGCCGCGTAGTGGTAGTAGGTCAGCAGGTGGCGCAGCAGTTCGAGCTTCTGCTTTTCCTGACGCGCCATGTCGTGCGTCGTGAGCAGCTCGAGCCGCTCGACGGGATGCAGCGTTGACCAGTCCAGCACCGCGGTCGAGCGGTACTGGGTTCGGCCGCGGTTCTTCTTGTCGCCGCGCGGTTGGTCGTAGTAGCGCAGCTCGCCGTCGAACCGCGACGCGATGCTCTCGCCGAGCTCTTTGCGGTCCAGCGCGGAGTCCCAGACGATCCGCCACTCCTGGCTCGGCGCGAGGTAGGGGATCTCGGCGGGCAGATTCAGGTGGACGATGTCGACGTACCGGTCGTCGTAGACGTTCTCGTACTTGGCCACCGTCGGCGGGTTAGCGAAGTCGAACCGGATGTCGTAGGCCGGCGTGCGCCCGAAGTTCTTGACGACGAGTTCGATCAAGTGCCAGTCGTTGGCGGCCGGTTCCATGAACATCGCCACGTTGGGCTGCATCAGTTCGGCGCTCTGCCGCTTCGCCCGCTGGTATTGCCGCCACGCGTAGATCAGGGCGGCGATACCGACCACGACGGCGAGCCATGCGGCCATCGCCGTCCACATGCCGGCCGATAAGCCGAGCAGTTCTTGATCCGCGTCCACGCCCCGCTGTATATCACGCCGGAGCCGTTTGCACAGCCTTTGCTAATTGGCATCGGCGTAAATTTGCTGGGCAGTCCCGGATGAGTGATCAAGCAACGGTCACTGGCGAACTGAGATTCCTCGGGTGTTTACCAAGCTCAGCTCGCTGCTGTTGCTGACGGGTGCCGTGGCGGGGCCGCGGCGCGCGGCGCGTGCCGCCCATTCCAGATCGGACCACGTCACCTCGTCGGGCAGCCGCTTCCAGTACTGCGGATGCTCACGCAGATACATCTCGACGCTGCCGTGCACCGCCGCGGACTCGGGCAGCCGGCGCAGTGCGATGGTCGGCGGTGTCTCGGCCAGCGCGTCGAACTGCGCGGGGCCCAGGGCGGCTTGCCTGCGGGACGCGGGAATGCCGAGCCCGGCCGACACGGCACCATCGAGCATCCAGTCGAAGGTGATGTCGGCCAGCGATTCGCATGCGCCGCGCCCGCCGGCGACGTCGCAGTGCGCCCCGCGGAACCACACCTCGTCGATGCGGTCGGACGCCGACCCGATCAGCCGCACGCCGGGGCGTCCGTCGATCGCGACCGCGTGCCTGCCGATCTCGACGTTCGACAGCGGCTTGGGCATCGACCGGCGGGTGAAGCCGGGGATCGTCATCGAGTCCCACAGGCCCAGGAACCAGACCGGCACGCCCAGTCCGCGCTGTTCGATCAGTTGCGATGCGATGTCGCGGACCCGCTTCCAGTCCTGAATCGTGCGGGCGGTGCGCGGCAACGTGTAGGCGGCCAGCGCGTAGTCCATCAGGTCGGGCAGCACGCCGACGGTGTTGAGCAGCCGGGTCAGCGTCTGCGCGCAGTACGCCCCGCGGCCGACGCCGAACATGTAGATCCGGTCGCCGGGTTCCCACCAATCCACGAGGAACTGGTAGGCCTCGGCGATCGCGGCGCGGGCGTCGTCGGCGGCGGCTTCCCGCCAGCACAACCGGGGCACCCCGACGCCGGGGTGATACCAGGTGACCTGGTCAGCGCGGTCGTCGAGAAGGTGAAACAGCCGGTGCGCGTTGGTCGCGTCGCTCGGTTCCGGATAGCGACGGGCGCGGTCGAAGCACAGCACTAGCTTCTTCACGCGGTCCCCGTCCGTTTATTGACGCTGGCGTTACAGTTTGCCCAACGGGAACGATCTTGTCTACGAATTCCCCCCGTTGTTTCCCATTTTCGTGCGACGGGTTTTCGCCGTGGAGAGAACGGCATTTTCAACGGAGTTGCTAATTCCGCAGGTGTCTGCGAATTGCGCAGGGGTGTAGCCGTCGGCGGAGTTCGTGTCGCAATTGCCGAAGGGTGGTGCGCCCTCGGGGAGTCCGCCGCCGTATCCGGACCCGTCGGTGTACTGATGGGCGACCTTCCCCGGATACGGCGGGTTGTGTCCGTAGGCGGCGACCACGAGGCGGATGCCCGGCGGTTTGGTGGGCCACAGGTTGTTGAGGTCGCCGACATTGCCGTAGCCGATGACTTTCTTCGGGCTGCCGACGAACGCGCCGACGGCGTCGTGGGCGGCGTTGATGCCCGCGGACTGGTTTCCGCGGATCTGTCCGCCCCAGGATTCGACGTCGAGCATCACCGCCATCCTCGGATGCGGCGTACCGATCTGGCTTTTGAACACCTCGACGGTTTGCCGCCAATTGGGTCGCCACACGAAATACACGATGAAGAACGTCAGGCGGCCGCTGTCGACGTTGCGCACGCACCAGTCATAGTTGTTGCGCCAGCGACGATCTCGATACGTTCCGTCGTTGGACCGGATGCACAGCACCGGGTAGGGGTAACTGTCGTCGACGCCGACCTGCCACTCGGACACGTCGGCATAGAGCGTGTCGGGCACGCCTCCCAGTGTGTCGGAACGCTACGGCAGCGGGATCTGCACGCCCGGGCTCATCGGGTCGGCGTGCAGATCGATGAATTCGGGCGCGGTGCCGGGCGGGACGTCGAAGGCGACGCCGACCTGCGCCTCGGCGCCCGGCGGGATCTCGACGAAGCCGCCGTTGACGTAGAACGTCGCCTCGTCGTCGATGTTGTACTCGGTGCCGCCGGCGAACAGGGTCTGGAAGGTGCCGAGGAACTGCGCGGGCGCATCGCTGATGTTGACCACCGACAGGCGCACCACGACGTACTCGCCGACGGCGTCCTTCTCCACGGGCGCTTCGGTCGACGACACCGTCGTGCCGACCTCGACGTCGGCGACGCTGAACGCCAGCGGCCCGTCGACGGCCTCTCCGCCGGCGGCGGCCGCCTCGGTGGTGGTCGGGTCCGTCGGTGCCTCGGTCTCGACGCCCCAGCCGCCCGGCGGCAGCGCCGCGGGAGTCTCGATCTGGATGGAGGCGGGCTCGGAGGCGGTGTCGTCGTTGACGAAGACGCCGTAAGCGACGGCGGCAATCAGCACGGCCAGCATCGCCGCGCAGGCCGCCAGGTACCGGGTGAGCAGCCCGCGGTCGACCGACGCGGGCGCGATGTCGAAAGCCGGTGCGGCAGCGGCGGGTTCGTACGATTGGGTGTCTGCGGGGGAGCGGTGCTCGGTCCAGGCCGAGCCGTCCCAGTAGCGCTGGCCGCCTGCGCCCTCGGGATCGGGGTACCAGCCGGCAGGGGTGGGCGGTGTCGTCATCGCAAGCGGTCCTCCCCGTATGCGCCCAAGGCGCTGAGCAAACGGGAGAATATCGCAATACCGTCCGGTATGCGGACCTTTGTCCCAGGTGACGGGGCTCCGGCGAAGTCAGCCGCCCATCAGCATGCGCCACTGGTCGAGGTTGCTCGCCCGGTAGACGTAGTTGGTGGAGCGCACCTCCGACAGCGACGCGCTCGGCTCGGCGGAGTACCAGTGCCCGGGAAACACCGTCGGGTCGCCGGACAGCTTGGCCAGCGCCTGCAGGCTGCGGAACATGTCGTCGACGTTGCCGCCGGGGAAGTCGGTGCGCCCGCAGCCCTCCAGGAACAGGGTGTCGCCGGCGACGAGTCGCCCGTCGAGCAGGAAGCATTGGCTGCCCGGGGTGTGGCCGGGGGTGTGCAGCAGTTCGATGTCGATGTCGCCGACCGTGACGACGTCGCCGTGGGTGTGCTCGGTGAGCTCGCTGCGGGCGATGCCGGTGACCTTCGAAACCCAGTCGGCCTCAAGGGCGTTGACGTGGACGGGCACGCTGGTGCGCTCGAGCAGTTCGGCGAGCCCCTTGAGCTCGAAGCCCATCATGGACCCGCCGACGTGGTCGGGATGATGGTGAGTGACAAGCACTCCCGACAGCCGCATGCCGTCGGCCTCCAGTGCGTCGACGAGATCGCCTGCGGCGTAAGCCGGGTCGACGACGACGGTGTCACCGGTCTCGCGGTCGCCGATCAGGTAGGCGAAGTTGCGCATCTGCTGGGCGATCATGTCGCCGGCGGCGAAGTCGCGGCCGGACAACAGCTGGCGGAAGTAGAGGCGGTCGGTGGCCATGGTCGTCAGCGTATAGACGGCTCAGTCGTCGCTACGCAACCGGACCATCCGGATGGTGCTGCTCTCGTCGAGTTCCACCAGATCGGTGCGCGAGCGCAGGAAGTCGCTGAACGACTTGAAGCCCAGCGACTTCTCCGAGAACGACGGATCCATCCGCTTCATCTGCGCCTTGACCGCCGAGTTGTGCAGCCAGTCGGAGTCGTCCTTGCCGTGGGCGATCGACAGCGCCCGCTGCAGCAGCGCCGTCGCGGCGGCCTGCGGGTCGGGCTGCTCGGGTTCGGCTTCGGCGTCGGCCTTGGTGCGGCGCTTCTTCGGCGCCTCGGCGGCGACCTCGGGCACGCCGGGCAGCGCGTCGTAGGAGACGTACTCGTCGCAGGCGGCGGTCAGCGACTTGCTGATCGACCCGGTGATGCCGATGCCGACGACGTAGCGGCCGAGCCGCTTGCAGCGCTGCGCGAGCGGGATGTAGTCGGAGTCGCCGGCGACGATCACGACGTGGGTGAGGTCGGGCAGGCGGAACATGTCCTCGACCGCGTCGACGGCCAGCCGGATGTCGGCGCCGTTCTTGCTGTAGGCGGCGGCCGGGAAGAGCTGCACCAGGTCGACGGCCCGGCCGACCAGCTGGTCGCGGTAGTCGGCGTTCACGTCGGTGGACCAGTCGGCGTAGGCCTTGGTCAGCACCAGCGTGCCGAACGACGAGGCGAAGTCGATGATCGCGCCGACGTCGACCACCGCCTGGGTCAGCCGGCCCGGGTGCTTGTGGAAGCCCGCGGTCTTGTCGCGCTGAAACGAGTTGCGACCGTGCACCTGGTCGTAGCGCGAGATCACGATGTTGTCGAAATCGAGGTACACCGCCACGCGCGTCGGGTTGGGTTCGGTCACTGGTCCGTCCTATCACCTGTGGTTGCACCCTGGACTACAGTCGAGGAAGTGACCTGCGGTTTGGCGCGGCAAACCGCGAGACTGTACCCTCTTTAAGGCTCGCGCCTCAGTGCGCGGGACTCGAAGTAGGCAGGCCCCCTTAGCTCAGTCGGCAGAGCGTTTCCATGGTAAGGAAAAGGTCAACGGTTCGATTCCGTTAGGGGGCTCGGTGAGCGGGCGGACATCCGCCCGGATCCCGGGGCGGTGTAGCTCAGCTGGTTAGAGCGCACGACTCATAATCGTGAGGTCGGGGGATCGAGCCCCCCCACCGCTACAGGCAATTGAACGCGTAGACGAAGGACGACAACCGTGGCCTCCAGTACCGACGTACGGCCCAAGATCACCTTGGCGTGCGAGGTGTGCAAGCACCGCAACTACATCACCAAGAAGAACCGCCGCAACGATCCCGACCGCCTCGAGATCAAGAAGTTCTGCCCGAACTGCGGCAAGCACCAGCCCCACAAGGAATCGCGCTAAGACGCGCCCGGCCCGTGGGCACCGCCCGGGCCGACTAGGTAGGTTCACTAACTGTGTCGTTGTCCGAGCGAATCGTCGGGGTCGAGTTCCGCTACCCCGACTACTTTGTCGTGGGCCGCGAGAAGATCCGCGAGTACGCCACCGCGGTCAAGAACGACGACCGCGCCTTCTTCGACGAGGACGTCGCGGCCGAACTCGGTCACAGGGGGCTGCCCGCGCCGCTGACGTTCACCAGCGTCCTGGGATACAAGGCGCAGACGGCGTTCTTCGCGCACGCCGGTGTCGGTATCACCGACATGCAGATCGTCCAGGTCGACCAGGTGTTCAAGTACGCGCAGCCGATCTTCGCCGGCGACCGGTTGTACTGCGACGTGTCGGTGGATTCGGTGCGCCAGGCGCACGGCACCGACATCGTCGTGCTCAAGACCATCGTCACCAATGAGGCCGGTGACGTCCTGCAGGAGACATACACGACCCTGGCGGGTCGGACGGGTGACGGAGAAGAGGGTTTTTCAGATGCCACTGCGTGAGTTCGATTCGGTGAAGGTGGGTGACACACTTCCCGAGAAGGTCATCCCGCTGACGCGCCAGGACCTGGTCAACTACGCCGGCGTGTCCGGTGACCTCAACCCGATCCACTGGGACGACGAGATCGCCAAGCAGGTCGGTCTGGACACCGCGATTGCGCACGGCATGCTGACCATGGGTCTGGGTGGCGGCTATGTGACGTCGTGGGTCGGCGATCCCGCCGCGGTCACCGAGTTCAACGTGCGCTTCACCGCGGTGGTGCCGGTGCCCAACGACGGCGTGGGCGCCGAGATCGTGTTCAACGGTCGGGTGAAATCGGTTGAGCCGGAGACGAAGTCGGTCACCATCGCGCTGTCGGCCACGACCGGGGGGAAGAAGATCTTCGGCCGTGCCGTCGCGGTTGCGAAGCTGGCGTAGCTCATGGCGCTGAAAATCGACATCCAGGGCATGGTCTGGGAGTACCCCGAGCCGTACGTCGTGGGTCACGAGCAGATCCGTCAGTACGCGAACGCCGTCAAGGCCGACGACCCGACCAGCCACAGCCTGGAGGCCGCGAAGGCCGCGGGCCACGACGCGCTCATCGCGCCGCCGACGTTCATGTCGATCTTCGCGGTGATGATTCAGCGCCACTTCTTCCAGCACAACGACATCGGCTTCGAGACGATGCAGATCGTGCAGGTGGATCAGAAATTCAAGTTCCACCGGCCGATCAAGGCCGGCGATGCGCTGACCGGCGTCATGCACATCGAGAGCGTCGACGAGCGGTTCGGCGCCGACATCGTCACCACCCGCAACGTGCTGACCGACCAGCACGGTGAGGTCGTGATGGAGTCGTTCACCACGCTGATGGGTCACGAGGGCGACAACTCGATCTCGGCGGGGTGGGACCCGAAGACCGGGCAGGTCACCCGCAAGCCCGTCGTGCACGACCCGGTGAACGACGCCGTGGAGGCCGCCGCCGTCGAAACGGGCCAGGCGGCGGATTAGTAAGTCCGACGGCAGGCACGCTACACTCGGACCTCGGGGTTTTCCCAGTACAGCGCGCTTCCGTCGGTGTGAAGATCGACCGATCGGGGAGCGCGCAAATTGTGTGAGCCCCGAACCGGGTGGTGTGGTGCCCAGCGCCACCCCGAAGGGGCGTAGCTCAACTGGCAGAGCAGCGGTCTCCAAAACCGCAGGTTGCAGGTTCAAGTCCTGTCGCCCCTGCTCAACTGAATACTCGACAAGTGTGGACACTGGAAGGTGACCCCACAAAGACCAGACGAAAGGCATGCGGTGAGCGACGAGCGCGATGGTGCCGGCTCCGCAGGCACGAGCGGGCCCGAGGACACCGGCAGCGGCGCGGTGGTGACCCGGCCGAACCGGCCGTCGGGCAAGCGGTCCCGGCGGGCGCCGGTCGGCGAGGACGCCGGCTCCGCGATCGACCTGGACACCGGCACGGAGGCGTCGCCCACCAAGAACGGCTCGGGCAGCGCGAAGAAGACCGCCAAGAAGCGCGGCGACGGCCCGTCCCGCAACCCGTTCCTGTTCGTCTGGAACTTCCTGAAGCAGGTCGTCGCCGAGCTGCGCAAGGTGATCTGGCCGAACCGCAAGCAGATGGTCAGCTACACCATCGTGGTGTTGGCCTTCCTGGCGTTCATGGTCGCCCTGATCGGCGGCGTGGACTACGGCCTGGCCAAGCTCGTGATGCTGGTGTTCGGGTAACGAGCGACGCGAAGTATTGAGAGGACTGACAAGTGACTAGCTTCGAGGGCGATACGCCTTCGGCCGACAGTGTCGATCTGGTCGACGAGACGACCACCGACCCCGCGACCGAAGATGCCGACGTCGCCGGCGACGCCGTCAGCGACGAGGCGGCCACCGCCGCCGACGCTGCCGGTGAGGCTGAGGTGTCCGAGGCGAGCTCCGATTCCGAGGCGCCCGCTGCGGACGAAGAGGAAGACCCGGCCGTCGCGCTGAAGAAGGAACTGCGGCTCAAGCCCGGCGACTGGTACGTGATCCACTCGTACGCCGGCTACGAGAACAAGGTGAAGGCCAACCTCGAGACCCGCGTGCAGAACCTCGACGTCGGCGACTACATCTTCCAGGTCGAGGTGCCGACCGAAGAGGTCACCGAGATCAAGAACGGCCAGCGCAAGCAGGTCAACCGCAAGGTGCTGCCGGGCTACATCCTGGTCCGCATGGAACTCAACGACGAGTCGTGGGGCGCGGTGCGCAACACGCCCGGCGTGACCGGATTCGTCGGCGCGACGTCGCGACCCTCGCCGCTGTCACTGGACGACGTGGTCAAGTTCCTGCTGCCGCCGGCCGCGGCCAAGAAGCCGGGCAAGGCCGCCGCGTCCACCGCGGGCGCCGCGTCCACCGACGCGACGCTGGAACGGCCCGAGATCCTGGTCGACTTCGAGGTCGGCGAATCGGTCACCGTGATGGACGGCCCGTTCGCGACGCTGCCGGCGTCGATCAGCGAGGTCAACGCCGAACAGCAGAAGCTCAAGGTGCTGGTGTCCATCTTCGGCCGCGAGACACCTGTCGAGCTGACCTTCAACCAGGTCGCCAAGATCTAATCAGCGGACGCGTGGGCGTCCCCGGAGATAAGTAAAGGAAACACCACACCCATGGCCCCGAAGAAGAAAGTCGTCGGGCTGATCAAGCTGCAGATCCAGGCCGGGCAGGCCAACCCCGCCCCGCCGGTGGGTCCGGCGCTCGGCCAGCACGGCGTCAACATCATGGAGTTCTGCAAGGCGTACAACGCCGCGACCGAGTCGCAGCGCGGCAACGTCATCCCCGTGGAGATCACCGTCTACGAGGACCGCAGCTTCACCTTCGCGCTGAAGACCCCGCCCGCGGCCAAGCTGCTGCTCAAGGCTGCCGGGGTGCCGAAGGGTTCCGGTGAGCCGCACAAGACCAAGGTCGCCAAGGTGACCTGGGATCAGGTGCGCGAGATCGCCGAGACCAAGAAAGAGGACCTGAACGCCAACGACATCGATCAGGCCGCCAAGATCATCGCCGGCACCGCCCGGTCGATGGGGATCACGGTCGAATAGGCCGTCCCTGTGGGAGAGCTGGCATCGGCTCGCAACCACAACTTCTGAACCAGAGGAGATTTCAATGAGCAAGACGAGCAAGGCATACCGCGAAGCCGCCGAGAAGGTGGACCGCACCCGGCTGTACACGCCGCTGGAGGCGGCGAAGTTGGCCAAGGAGACGTCGTCGAAGAAGCAGGACGCGACCGTGGAGGTGGCGATCCGGCTGGGCGTGGATCCGCGTAAGGCCGATCAGATGGTGCGTGGCACCGTGAACCTGCCGAACGGCACCGGTAAGACCGCCCGCGTTGTGGTGTTCGCGGTCGGTGACAAGGCCGAGGCCGCTGAGGCTGCCGGCGCGGACGCGGTGGGCAGCGATGATCTGATCGAGCGGATCCAGGGTGGCTGGACCGACTTCGACGCCGCGATCGCGACGCCCGATCAGATGGCCAAGGTGGGCCGGATCGCCCGCGTGCTGGGCCCGCGTGGTCTGATGCCGAACCCGAAGACGGGCACGGTGACCCCGGATGTGGCCAAGGCCGTCGCCGACATCAAGGGCGGCAAGATCAACTTCCGCGTCGACAAGCAGGCCAACCTGCACTTCGTGATCGGCAAGGCCTCGTTCGACGAGAAGAAGCTGGCCGAGAACTACGGTGCGGCGCTCGACGAGATCCTGCGGGCCAAGCCGTCGTCGTCGAAGGGCCGTTATCTGAAGAAGATCGTGGTCTCGACGACCACCGGCCCGGGCATCCCGGTCGACCCGTCGGTGACTCGCAACTTCACCGAGGGGTAGAGAACCTTCTCGAACACGACGCCCCCGCCTGAAATAGGCGGGGGCGTCGGTGTTTTAGGGGAAGATCGGATGCGAAACGACGTCGTCCTCGTCGCGCAGCAAAGGTCGATGCGCTACATTGTTTCGTCATAGGGAGGGCATCATTCCGCAGGGGTTGCCTGCGATTTATCTGAGGGGATCCATCATGGGCGGAATCTGTCGGTTGCGGGCGTACCGAGCGAGAGAAAGCAGGTTGGGAGTGGTCGGCGTCAAGATCATGGTCGTTGTCTCCGCGATCGCAGTTATGGTCGCGGCCTTCAGCTCCGGTCTTGCCACTGCCGCCGATCCGTTGATTGGCAAGACCTACTCAGATGCCGCTTCGTGGATCTCTGCCCGCAACGGCACGCCGGTGGTATCCACGGTGTACGGTAGCCAGCTCGCACTGAATGACTGCGTAGTCACGTCCTGGAGCAGGGGCGGGTTCCTCAACTCTCGCGGAAAGGACGACCGGAGAAACGAGTACTACGTTCACTTGAATTGCAATAACTCCGTCGCGTCTGCTGGCCATCCAGGTAATTCCGCGGTGACGCCCGAGGGGGTGAAAGCTCGCGAAGACCAGAAGACAGCAGCACGGATTGCGGAGAATCCGTCTTGGTGTGAGCGGAGCGACCAGAACCTTTCTTATTGTCAGCGGATTTGCAAGCGCACCGGCCTCTGCGAGGTATGAGGTCAAGCTCGACGCTCGAGGCGACGCGGGGTTGACAAAGGTAGTCAACAAACAATCGGGTAGCGATTCAGGATTAACGGCTTCGGGACCTTGGCCCGACTCCAGGGCGACGAGCGCAACGCCGATCAATGGCCAAGGTGGGGCTGGTCGCGCGGATGTTGGGTTCGTGTGGTTTGAGCCGAACGCGAAACAGGCACATCGCCACTGCGGGGACTTCCCTCCTCAGCGGGGCCAGCGGAGGCTGTCGCGGGACGGTAGTTGTTTGCCGAACGGTAGTTACGACAGGTTGCCGACGGGATGCCGGGCCTCAAACGCCCCGGAACCCGCCTACACGGAAGAGCAGCACCGCGCCATTCGATGAGGCACGGCGGGCAGGACGCAGCGAACTTCGACGGGAGTCCGCGAGCCAACGTCAGCGTCCCGGAGATGTCATCTCAGCGAGTCTTGGTGGGGAAGGCTGCTTGCCCAAGTATGGGTGCGATGCAGAGCGTCGCCGCCGGTGGTCGCGTGCCCCGTTTGAGAACGACTCGACAACACCGGAAAAGCACGACTACGTCAATTCTGGCAAAGGTCGCACAATGTGCTGACGGACTGCCGATGAATTCAACCGCAACTATCACAGCAGGCAGCCGACGCTGATGAGTGAAATGTAGGGAAACCCCTGATTCCTAACGCGAGAACAGCTAATACGATACGGTTTGCTTGAGATGCGGGGGCTAGTTGGCTGTAGGGCTATCTAAGCCTGGGGAAATTGCTCCGGGGGGCTAGACCGGCGGAACCCACATCTCAGCGGAAGTTGTCAAAAAATCGGCAACCCCGGGGGTGGAGATGCGCGTACATACATCAACGCGGCGGTTAGGGCCCGCTCGCAGACCGCAGGGATGCGAGTCGTCGGTCGCGGACAAGCGCGAACCATGGCCGAGGGGCCCACGACAGCTGGAGTCGCACAGGCCATTTGATCTAGTCGCTCTCAAGAAGCAAAAGCCTTGCGCATCCAAGTCCGCAGCGCGAGGCCGGAGTGACCTCCGATGACCGCGCATGTCGAGATCGATGCCCTACCAATTGCTCCTGTGGCTACGGCGCCTCCGTCGGCCGACGTGCTGCGAATCGACCGGAAGCTGACGTTTCAGCGGCCCGAGGGTGGTGTGGGCGCGACGAGTTGTCCGCCGCTGCTCGGAGAGGCGACGCGTTCAGCGCACCTCCGCGCATGGATGCTGGTGCTGCCTCTCGATTTCGTGCTGATGTTGGCACCCCTGGTGTGGCGGCCTCATCAGGCCGTTCCGGTGTTCGCAACTGCGCTATTAGCAGTCCTTCTTTTGTCGGGAGGCGTCCGCTATCAAGCGCGGTTGCACCTTAGTCTTCTGGATGAGCTGCCAACAATAGCCGGTCGATTGCTGACCGCAGTGGCATCAGTCGCATCAGTCAGCCTTCTGCTCCACACCCAGTACCCAGTTGTCACCTTCTTGGAGACGGCATGCCAGTCAGTCCTGCTGGTGGTTGCGGGAAGGTTGGTCACTACACGCTTGATCGGCGTCGCGCGCCGGCGGGGATTCGCTGAGCACCGTACGGTTCTCATCGGCGGCGGCCCGTTGGCTGCCGAGCTAGCCAGAATCCTTCACGAGTATCCGGTTTACGGATTGAACGTCGTCGGCTTCGTAGACGATGGCGCGCGATTCCCGGCGGAGGGGTACGTGGGGCGCCTGGGTCGGTTGGAAGACCTCGAGGCTGTGGTCATCGCTACCCGCGCCGAGACGATTCTCGTGGCCGATGGGTGCTTCGACGAGCGCGCGCTGATCGATGTAGTTCGCTCTGCAGGGTGTCGAGACACGGAGATGCTGGTGGTTCCGCGCTTGCATCACTTCCATACGCTCACCGGCGTCGCTGACCACATCGGTTCGATCCCGATCATGCGAATCGGGAACCCGAACCTTCACGGTCCTGCACGACTCATCAAGCGGGGCTTCGACATCGCGGTCGCCGCGACAGCCCTGATCGTGCTCTCACCGCTGCTCGGGTTGGTCGCTTTGGCGGTCCGGTTGGAGGGCGGGCCAGGCGTGATTTTTCGACAAGTCCGCGTGGGTCTAGACGGCAGGCATTTCGAGGTACTCAAGTTTCGTTCGATGCGGCCGGCCACCGAGCGCGAGTCCGAAACGCTGTGGTGTGTAGCCACCGACGACCGCGTCGGACCCGTGGGACGTTTCCTCCGGTGCACATCGATGGACGAACTGCCGCAGCTTTGGAACATCTTACGAGGCGAGATGACGCTCGTCGGGCCGCGACCCGAGCGTCCGCATTTTGTGGAGCAGTTCTCGTTGCAGTTTGACCGTTACGCCCACCGCCATCGGGTTCAGGTCGGGCTGACCGGCTTCGCTCAGGTCAGCGGATTGCGTGGCGATACCTCAATCGCGGACCGGGCGAGATACGACAACTTCTATATCGAAAATTGGTCGTTGTGGCTGGACATCAAAATAATCCTCAGGACATTCCGCGAAGTTCTATTTTACCGGGGCCGCTGAAAATGTTCGTCAAAATCTTGGATGACGGCCGGGACCCCGCGACTTCTTCCAACCCTGAGGGCAGCGAGAAGCATCTCCCAAGCGACAACCTCGCCAGCGGCATGTGGGCTCTTCACAGAATGCTCATGCACATGCTCTTATCGCTTGATCAGGTGAGCCGCGAGAACGGACTTCGATACTTCTTGACATATGGCACATTGATCGGTGCGGTAAGGGAGCGAAGCCTCATCGATTGGGATGTAGATGTTGACGTTTTTGTACCGGTCGACGACTACGCCGCCCTTTGCGATGCACTTCAGAAGCAACTTCCAGATGATCTATCCTTATACAGCCCGCACTCAGGGCACGGCTACGAGAATACTTTTGCTCGCATAGGCTTTCGCGAAGTCGATCATAAAATGCTCCGGATCGATCTCTATCCGCTTGGTCGGGGTCCGGAGAGTTTGGCTGCGCAATTTCTTTATTCCAGCCTGACCAAAACTCTGAACCTTGCTTACATGCTTAAGCTCGTTCCCCTGCAGCAAAAGATTCACTACGGCTTCCGTAAGCGGGTGGTTGCGCGCATCGCGAAGGTGCTTCTCGCGCCGATACCCGCGAAGCTGATGTTGTCTGCAATAGAGTACATCCGGAATAGGGAATACGCTGGTAATACGCTCGCCGACAGTTGTGGGTGGTTCGGGCGTCGCCAGTTTTTCGACGAGGAATGGTTCAGGTCTTCGACGATGGTCGGGATGGGGTCAGGAAAGTTTCCCGCCCCAGAGGGCTTCGACCATTTCCTGCGGCTCACATACGGCGACTATATGACTCCGCCCCCTGCCGACCAGCAGGAAGACGAGTTTAGGATCGCCGACCAGTACTACCTTAAGCCCTTGCGTCAAATCGGCATATTGGACGCTTAGTGCGCGATCAAAAGTCAACCCGCTCGCATGGTTCGTGGCCCGATACAAGGCGCGTTGAGTGGGCGGCACAAAGACAGGAAGGGTCAAATATGACTTCTGCCGATGGCTGGCAAGCCGTTTGGGAACGAAAGGGCAGCCAAGTGCGGGCCGGCTCAGCTGACCTAGGCCAGCTCCTCCGCGCCAACGGCTACGACACAGGGCACGGCAATCTGACTGTCGATGCATGGAAATCGTACGTGGCTCGGGTAGGCGAGCAGCTAGGAGCCTGCCCGGGAGACAGTGTGTACGAGGTGGGCTGCGGCGCCGGAGCATTCCTGATTCCTCTGCAAGAGAGCGGATTGATCGTCGCGGGGTCGGATTATTCTTCGACGCTCGTCGAGGCGGCGTCGAAGGCGCTGCCCGCAGGCACTTTCGAGTGCTGCGAGGCAAACGAAGTGTCGGCAGAGCCGCAATACGACCATGTAGTAGCGAGTGGGGTATTCATGTACTTCAATTCGCTGGACTACGCAGGAGATGTAATCCAGATCATCTGTGCGAAGTCGCGGCGCGGAGTGGCAATCATGGACATACCGGATATCGCGGTAAGAGAGCAGACGATCGCGCTGCGATATCAGACGGCGGGAAGCCAAGAAGAGTATGAACGGCGGTACAAAAACCTTGATCACCAATACTATCAGCGGGATTGGTTCGCGCAGGCACTGAAATCGGCGGGCGCGAAAAGCGTCCTAGTCTGCGATCAGGATATCGAAGGCTACGGAAACGCCGCCGGCCGATTCAACGTGTTCGCGAGTGTGTCGTGATCAGGCCATTATTCTTCGTTTTGGTCGGCGGGGGTCACGAGAACGATGGGAAACTCTGATGCAGGGCCTTATTTTGGCCGCCGGAATGGGGCGTCGCCTTGGTGAACTGACTCGTGACCAGCCCAAAGCCATGGTGGAGGTCGCCGGTCGAGCCCTGATTGAGAGGGCCCTCGATTCACTTGCTGCCCTGGGCGTCAGTCGCATAGTTTTAGTGGTCGGCTTCAAGGCCGAGAAGCTGATGACTTTGATCGGGGACTCCTATCAAGGTGTACCTGTGATTTACGTGATGAATCCGGAGTTCGCGACAACAAACAACATCTATTCTTTGTACCGCGCTCGCCATGAGTTTTCGGCCGATGATTCGCTACTTCTCGAAGCCGACGTTATATTCGATCACTCGATTCTCGCAAGATTGGCCGAAGACACACGACCGAACGTCGTCGCGGTGGCGCAGTACCACGCGGGACTCGACGGGACCGTAGTCACGGTGAACGAGTCCGGGACCGTCGAGTCTTTCATCCCAAAGAATCTCCAGGATCACGGTCGATCAGACTATTTTAAAACGATAAATATCTATAAATTCTCCAAGCAATATATCACCTCGACGTATATGCCATTTCTAAATGCGTACGTCGAAGCCATCGGCAAAAATGCATACTATGAAGAGGTTCTCTCCATCCTTACTGGTCCGGCTCTGCCGAAGCTGAGCGCTATGATCGTTTCGGACCACCGGTGGTACGAAATTGACAATGCCCACGATCTCTTAAACGCCAGCACTGTCTTTGCCCCCTCCAATGAGGTCTTTAACGCGTACCTGACGCGTTACGGAGGTCTCTGGCGGTTCCCGCATGTGCGGGATTTTGCGCTTCTTGTAAACCCATATTTCCCAACCGAACCCTTGAAGCTCGAGTTGAGTGCGAAATTCGCCTCGGTAGCATCCATGTATCCGTCCTCCCATTCGGTACTCGGCCATCTTGCAGCGGAGGTCTTCGGCGTTGCGCCCGAGGAAGTTGTCCTCGGCAACGGCGCATCAGAACTCATCGCCGCTGTCGCTGAGGCGGTTGGTGACAGAATCATCGGCGTACCCGTGCCGTGTTTCGAGGAGTATCGTTCGCGGTTCCGATCAGATCGAGTGATCGAGATATATTCCGCCTCGACGGAACTGACCCCCTCGGTTGAGGTGTTAATCGAAGCCCTTCCAACGCTCGACGTGCTCGTGCTAGTCAATCCCCACAATCCGACTGGTGCAGTGCTGTCGAACCCACAGTTAGAAGAGGTGTGCGCCGCGGCGGCGAGGCTGGACAAGTTGGTCCTTCTAGACGAATCCTTTGTAGATTTCGCTGATCAAGATTGTTGTAGCTCTTGGCTCGATTCCCGCAGGCTGCAGGACAACCCCCATGTCGTAGTTCTGAAGAGCCTAGGCAAAACCCATGGCCTTCCAGGCCTGAGACTCGGCGTCCTTGCCACGGCGAATGAGGTGCTTCTGGCGGCCATCCGCGAACGGCTTCCGATCTGGAATATCAGTTCGCCGGCTGAGTCTTTGTTAGAACTTCTTCCGCGTTATCGCGACGATTATGTGCAATCGCTAGCGAGGGTGCGAACTGAGCGCAGCCGTTTCATTGCGAATCTCCGTGAGATCGAGGGGATTGAGTGTTTCTCCAGTCAGGCAAACTTTGTTCTTTGCCGACTGAGGCACCGAGGGGTGGTGCAGCAGCTGGCGCGTCGAATCCTGGAAGAGGGTGGGTTGCTGATCAAGCCGTTGATCGGCAAAACCGGGCTCGAGCGCGACGATTACATTCGCCTAGCTGTGCTAGATGGAGATGCGAACGACCTCCTCGTGAAGCTGATAGCTTCTGTGCTGCAGTCTCTGGAAGCTGCTTAGCTGCGCATATGCACTGGCTCCGTAGTAGTTACGTCGTGTCGGCCGCAGTGAAGGGTGTGACGGACCGCCGGCGGCCGGGCGTTACGACGGTGACTTGCCCCTCGGGCGGCGCGCTCTGTCCGTTAAGCGAAATAAGCCAGCGTTTCCTCGGGTGGCCCGGTGGTGAGGGGCCGTTCGCGGGTCGAGCGCCGTGTCCGAGGTTGGTTAACGAACGGGTTGCTGAGTTAACTCCTTGAAAACATAGGGAATCCCCGTATTCCCTTCCATCCCGTGCGTTAATATGCTGTTCATCGTAGGGAGGGAAGAGTCGCGGACGTAGTCGTCACATTTTGGGGCTACTGCGTGAGCCGCTGGTAGGTGCCCGCGACGTCTTACATGTGCGAGCAAAGTCGCCTTTTGGCGGCTACAGGGGGTAATGGTGTTTGTATTTGGTTGCGCGCATATCTGCGTCAACAAGATCGGTAGCGGGAGGAAACGAGCAGATACCGCCGCTTGCGGTCGGCCCGCAACGGAGCTCTTCCTGGAAGCGATCATGGCTGCCCCGGGCGGTGAATCGTGACCGAAGTCGTCGATCCTGCTGCTTCGGCTATTCGATGGGGAGCCGCTGTCCAGCAACCCGGCGTTGAACCGCACATCGTGTCTCGCGCGCTCACCGAGAATCTGGCCGATCGCGAGACGTTCGGTCTTCGTGACGCTGTCGAAAGTGCCAGTGAGGCTCGTGAGAAGTACCTCCACGGAAGAGACCTGGCGCCGTCCCCTCGCGAGAAAAAGCTACTCAGTGGCATACGAGCGTGGATGGTGGTCCCGGCTGTAGATTTCGCCCTCATCCTTTTACCTATGGCGTGGCGCCCACATCAGTTTTATGCCGCAGTGGCCATGGCTGTACTGGCGACCTTGTTGCTCAGCGACGGCGGCAAGTACGTTGCGCGACTTCACCTGAGCGTTCTCGACGAGCTGCCTACGCTCGTTACTCGGCTGCTTACGGCCGCCGCCGCGGTCTCTGCAGTGATACTGCACCTGCACGAGAAATCACAGGTTTGGGTCTTCCTCGAAACGGCGTTCCAAGCATCCGTTCTGGTGATCCTTGGTCGCCTATTGACGACTCGCCTCATCGCGCTCGGACGCAGCCGGGGGATCTCGCGGCATCGCACCGTCCTGATAGGAGGAGGTGCTGTCGCGGCTGAGCTCGCGAGGATTCTCTCAGACCACCAAGAGTACGGCCTTGTCATCGAAGGATTTGTCGATGACGCGAACCACTCGCCGGCAGAAGAGTTCGTGCCTCGGTTAGGACGTCTCGCAGATCTCGAGATCGCGGTATTGACGAGCGGTTCGGACACGCTGCTTGTTGCGGATGGTCAGTTCGACGAGCGTGTACTGATCGACGTAGTGCGTACGAAGGCGTGTCATAGCGCCGAACTACTCGTCGTTCCCAGACTTCACTACTTCCATACGCAGACGGGCGCCGCGGACCACATTGGATCTATCCCTGTGTCGCGCGTACGGAATCCGAACCTTCACGGTCCGTCGAGGATAGTTAAACGTGCGTTCGACGTCGTAGTCGCGTCTGCTGCCCTCGTCATGTTGCTACCTCTCCTTTTGGCCACAGCGCTAGCCGTTCGGATCGAGGGAGGACCGGGGATAATCTTCCGTCAGATCCGGGTTGGACGTGACGGCAAGCATTTCGAAGTCTTGAAATTCCGGACGATGCGGCCGGCCAGTGAGTCGGAGTCCCAGACGCTATGGTGCGTGGCGACTGACCGTCGAGTTGGCCCTATCGGGCGGTTCCTCCGTTGTACGTCGCTAGACGAGCTACCGCAACTATGGAACATCCTCCGAGGCGACATGACTTTAGTCGGGCCTCGTCCAGAGCGGCCGCACTTCGTCGAACAATTTTCGCTTCAGTTCGACAGGTATGCCCACCGCCACCGGGTGCAGGTTGGCCTTACCGGGTTCGCGCAAGTCAGTGGGCTCCGTGGAGACACATCGATTGCCGATCGAGCTCGTTACGACAATTTCTATATCGAGAACTGGTCGCTCTGGCTCGACATCAAGATCATCTTGAGGACCTTCCGAGAAGTGGTGCTTTCCCGCGGTCGGTGAGTTCGTTCGTGATAGGTAAACACGGTGCGCGAGTAGTCGAGGAACTGAATTTGAACAGCTCATACGAAGAAGTTGACAGTCTTTCCGATGTCAATCGTTCACCGACAAAGGGAATGATTTCCGTACACCGCATGCTCATTGACATGCTCACGGAGTTGAATCGGGTGGCCTGTGACAACGGGTTGCCGTACTTCTTGGCGTACGGCACTTTGCTTGGCGCAGTGCGCGATCAACGACTCATAGCGTGGGATACCGACGTTGACGTCCTCGTACCAGTGGATAGGTACGACGCGCTCTGTCGGGTGCTGGAGGCAGAGCTTCCCCCCGAGATGTGCCTGCTGAGTCCCTTATCGACTCCCGGATACGAGCAGACGTTCTCGCGCGTCGCATATCGAGGTATCGATCATAAGATCTTGCGCATCGACCTCTACCCGCTGGGCCGGGGGCCCGAGAGCCGAGTTGGTCGCTTCAGCTATGCGGTTTTCGTCAAGGCGGTGAACCTCGCTCACATGCTCAAGCTGGTCGCGATCGAGGAAAAACTCCATTACGACCTGCGGAAGCGCATCATCACGCGTCTCGCCAAGATCCCGCTTGCGTTTGTACCGTCGCGAGTGCTGCTCTGGGGGATGAATCGCGTGCGGAGGGCGCGGTTTCGGGGTGGAACCGTCGCCGATAGCTGCGGTCGGTTCGGAGCCCGACAATTCTTCGAGGCGGCCTGGTTCAACAGCGCTACGGAGGTGGAGTTGGATGGCCGGTTATTCAAGGCGCCGCGCGATAAGGAGCGCTACCTCGAACGAGTCTACGGTGATTTCATGACACCGGTCTCCGCCGAGCAACAGGCAAGGGAGCTCGACATCGCGGAGCTGTACTACGTCAGGCCGCTGCAGGACCTCGGCGTCATTGCGGCTGATTAGAGGGGCCGCTGCTGAAGATTCTCCACATCTCCCAACCCACCTCGGCTGGAACGGCAGTTGTGGTACGTGAGCTCGTTCGGGTAGGGGTCGCCGATGGCCACCGTGTGTCCGTTGCGTGTCCGAGTTCCGGGCCACTACGGGAATGGATCTTGGCTGAGGGTGCTGATTGGGTTCCACTGGAGATGCGCAGATCTCCGCATCTCAGTGATATCCGGGCAATAGCTCGGATGCGTAATTTGTTGGCGGAATACGAAGTGGTGCATGCGCATTCAAGTAAGGCGGGTGCGACGGCACGCATAGCCGCAAGGATGTCCGACCGAGATGCCCAAAGGAAACTGATTTTCGTACCGCATGGTTGGTCTTGGTGTGTAGGAGGGCCACTGGCCGTTGCTTACCGCGCCTTTGAACGCCGAATGGCGCACTCCTGCGCGTATATCGTCGCGGTTTCCGCGCGCGAGCTGGAAGTCGGCCGGCGCGTCCTTGGAGAAGATGCGCCGTTGATCGTCATCGAGAACGCTGTGGACACGGAGCATTGGAGTCCGCGAGGGCCGGGCGCGGCACGCCCTGTTGAGCCCCTCGTAATATGCGTCGGTCGGCTCACAGAGCAGAAGGGGCAGGATCGACTGATCAAGGCTCTGTCGCACGGCGAGCTCTGGCATGTGCGTTTACGCCTGATCGGCGACGGCGAGAAACGTTCGTACCTGGAAGAACTCGCGGCTCGGACAGGTGTCGCAAAGCAAGTCGAATTTCTCGGTGAATGCGATCCCGCTCCCCACTACCGAGCGGCCGACGTGGCTGTCATCCCGAGTCGCTGGGAAGGTCTGTCGCTGGTGCTCCTAGAAGCCATGGCTTGCGGCTGCGCGATTATTGCCACCAAAGACGGTTCGAGCGAAATGCTCTCGCCGGCGGGTCTCGAAGTGGGGGGAGACACGGACGCGGATGTGGTATCCGAGCTAGCCGCGTCTCTGAGGAAGCTTCTTCAAGACGAGCCGCTACGCACCGAGCTAGGGCAAGCTGCACGACAGGTAGCTGAGCGGTGCTACGACAAAGCCGGTTGGACCGCCAAGTATCGAGAGTTATGGGACAGAGTGGGATATCTCCGGTAGTACGCGGAAGCACAGGCAGAGTCAACTTACTCGACGGGCTACGACGACTAATTTGTTTCCGCCACCGAAGAACTCGACCGCCGCAGATGCGATCGGATACGCGCGCGCCATGGCGCGGTATAGGCCCGGTTGACTGTCGCCCTCGCTTTCCCTGTCGAAAATGTTTACCATCTTTCCCCGCGGTGAGGTCCAACGGTCAACCCAAACGATGCCGAAACCGTTACGTGCCAGTAGAGTACGCAGGCCCTGCAGCGTGAGGTAGACCTTGTGCTCCCAATAGTAGAGCGGGGCGCTGGCGTCGAGGTGGCCTCGGCTTGCGCGATGACTCGCGCGGACTGCGGTTCTCAGCAGGAAACCCGCATCTGGCGTCTCCAAGAAGGTGATACCCCCGGGTGCAACATACTTGAGAGCTGACGCCAACAAGTCGACAGGCTCGTTCGTGTGCTCAACGACATCCCACAGGGTGACGGCGTCGAAACCGCCATCTTCGGCTTGGGAAGAGGCACCTTCGGGTAGGCAGGCATGCAGACCGCGTCCCTTCGCGGCTTCCACAGCGGCCTCGTCGGCATCCATGGTGAGCGTGGCAACGTTTTTACCCTCGAGCCAGGCCGCATAGTTACCGATTCCACCGCCGTAGTCGAGCACCCGCGTGGGCGCCCGACCGAGCGCTTCGACCATCGCGTCATACGCCTTGGCGTAGCGCGCATGATAGGCAGCGATCGTTTCTGGATTCTTGTACAAATCGAAGGCTTGGATGCCTTTATAGCCTTCCCAGTACGTGCTGACGGCGTGCTCGCCGCCGCTCCATGACTGTGACCCGCACCCTATGCAGCGATGCAGCCGACGCAGTGCTCCTTCGGCCGTTACCGTAATTGTCGTCGGCTCGGTAATGCCGAGGCAGGCGGGGCATGTGGGAGCTCCCGGCGGTCTGATCACTTGGGTTTCCCTTCATCTGCTGTCACCAACGAGGATCGTCTAGGTCCTCGCAGTCCTACGCCAACACCGCATTCGAAGAATCCTCGCGCCAAGAGAGCGACGAAGATCAGCCCTTGTCCGATTAGCGCGCCCACCGCGGCGCCGATGGCGCCGCTATTCAACGCGCCGAGATAGACGCATGGCAGGAGGGCTAGGTTGCCGATCAGCATGATCAAACCGGCGGAGCGTACTGCAGACCGGCCCCGCGCCTGCAAGAAGAAACACAACAGGATCGATGGGCCGGACAACAGCGCTGTAACCGCAAGGATTTGCAGGACTGGCACTGAATCGACGTAATCTGTCCCCACGAGCATTGGGACGAGAGGTGCCGCGAGGAATACCGCCAAAGATGCGACCAAGACAGGAACGGTTCCCGCCGCGAGGAAGAGGCAGAGCTGTCGGCGAGAGACTTTCGGCCTCCGGACCATATGTGGAAACGCCACCATCCCGCCGGCTTGAGTAACAAGATTCATCGGGCGGACGAGTCGAGCTGGCAGGGCGTAAATGCCGGCGCCCGAAGTGCTTACTAGAGCTACAACAGCGACATCAAGATCCCTAACTTGCTCGCCAACCTGGCTAAACCAGTACGGAATGTCGAGCCCGACGCGGGCCGCACGATTCTTTATGCTGATCGGTCGAAGCGCCCGCGCCCACGATTCCTGCGTAAACCACCCTTGGACGTAGGAAATCAGCGCTCCAATCACCATGCCTGTCACTAGGCAAGAGAGACCGTCCAAGCCCAGATGCAGGCCGGCGGCAAGGCAGAGCACCTGTGGTAGGCGCCTCGAGACATATGACGGGATTAGGAGATGAGATTTTCCATCGATTATCGAGATGCCATTCCAGACCTGAGTGATCTGCTCGATCACGAGCCAAATCGCGGCCGGCAGAAGGATTAGGAAACGACCATCCTTAACAACCAACCATAATGCGAGGCATCCGAGTGCCCACACAACTCCGCTTGCATAGGAGTAGCGGAGTCGCACGATGAAGAGCAGGGGCAACTCGGGGTCCTCGGCGTCGAGGCTGCGGCGGTACTCGATCTGACGGATGATGCCGAAGCCGTTCAGCGCAATCATGATCATCAGTAACGCAATTGCGGTCGAGGCGAAAGCGAACTCAGCGGGCGTCAAGGAGCGGGCGAGCAATACCGTTACACCCAGCTGCAACATCGCAAAGATCACCCGCGCCGATGTGGACCATACGACCTGTTGCCCGAACTTCCGAAGAATGGTTCCCCCCACCGGGCCTTGACCCCGGATGTTGGACACGGGATTTGGATTACGCAGCTTCTGGCAGCGTAGCTGATGTGTGGGTGTTTTCGTAGCTGGCCGGGCTGGAATAGCGGCAGCGGGAGTGCCTCCGTTTCAGGTTGTAGCGGACCAGCCAGCGGAACACTTCGCGGCGGCAGGTAGCAGCGTCGGTCCACTGGCTGCAGTCCTGCAGGATCTCGCGTTTAACGCTGGCGTTGAACGATTCGGCGAGCGCGTTATCGGCACTTGACCCCACCCCACCCATCGACTGGACGACGCCCAGGTCTGCGCAGAGTGCCGCGAAAGCCTCTGAGGTGTACTGACTTCCGTGATCTGAATGGAACACAGCACCGGCCAGTGAACCCCGCAGCGACTCGGCGGCGATGAGGGCATCTTCGACGAGTTCGGTGCGCATGTGCTCAGCGATCGCCCACCCCGCCACGCGGCCGGAGAAGCAATCGATCACCGTCGCGAGATACAAATTCGACCCGGTCGCCAAGGGCAGGTAGGTGATGTCTCCAACGTACTTTTCGTTGGGTGCCGCTGCGGTGAAATCCCTGTTGAGCAGGTCCGGGACCTTCTGGTTGGCCGGATCCGGTGTGGTGGTATTCACCCGGCGGCGGCGTCGGTAGCCGGCGATCTTGGCCGCCCGCATCACCCGTGCCACCCGCTTGTGGTTGACCCGCTCACCCTCGGGCACGCCATCGTTGAGCTCGGCGGTGATCCGCGGCGCCCCGTAGGTGTTGTCCGCCTCATGGACGGTACGGATCCGTGCGGCCAGCGCCTGGTCAGCCGCTTCACGAGCGGCGCGGCCATCGGCACCAGCAAGCCAGGCGTAGAACGAGGAACGCGCGATCTCGACGATCGCGCACAGCCACTTCACCGGGTAGGCGTCGAGGTGGTCGGCGACGAACTGGAAGCGGCTCACCAGTTCGTCTCCCCGGCGAAATATTTGGCCGCCGACCGCAGAATGTCTCGCTCGGTGGACAACCGGGTCTTGTCCGCACGTAGCTGCCCTACTTCGGCACGTAGCCGGGCCAGCTCCTGGTCAGGAGTTTCCGCGCCCGGTACTGGTGCGGCACCCGTGGTGGGGTTGCGGTGCCGAATCGGCACCCCAGCGGCCTTGCACCAGGCCGACAGCGTCACTCCACTGATACCGAGCTCGTCAGCGATCTGGGTGATCGTCGCGCCCTCAGTGTCTCGGTACAGCGCCACCGCGTCACACTTGAACTCGTCGGGATAATTTTTCCTTGCCATCGCGTTGGATCATCTCGCTTCCCCCCGCCAATCATGCGGGATTCAGCGTGTCCAACATCTGGGATCAGGCCCCACCCCCACAATCAACGTCTCATGCAGCCGTCGCCGGCTTTGCGTCACCCCACCGACGCTCGGCAAACTCTAGTCGAGGGCCGACGCATTCGCTGCGCTACCGGCCTATACGCCACGAGTTTAGTTCTTACGAGCGATGATGGCTGCCGGGAAGGCGCCAAGCGGAACTTGAGCGCAAATGCAGGCAGTCGCGTTTTCAGGTCGAGCAGCCTCAAGGAAGGTCGTACGTGGCTGCTAACCGCCGGTATCATGTCGGTAGCCGATCGACCGTAGTCGGCTCGCTGGACGAGCGCCGAGAGCAAAGAGACTGTGCGTTCGCAGCCGCGCGTGCGGGTGGGGGCAATTGTTTAGCACAAACGAATACCTTCGCGATGAGCGGCATGCCAAGTCAGCCGCCTCCCGCGGTCTATACGTCAATCCTCGGTGGTTCACACTCGAGCGACTCGTCGTCATGTCGCTCCCCTTTATGTTTTATGGGCTCTCAGGGTCAATGCACATCGCGTACGCCGACTTCATCTTTCCGTTTTTGGCACTGGTCACCTTCGCGGCCCCAGCGACGAAGCGCCAGCTTTCGGCTTTGCGTCCGCTGGCTTACTTCGCTTTGGCGATGCTGACGCTGGTCGCATGTTCGACGCTTGTCGCCTCGCTTTTCGACCCAGGATTCAACGCGAAACTAGCTGTCCTAAACACGATCAAACTTGTCGTCGTATTCGCCTACGCGGTCGTCTTCGCGGTGTACGCGGCGATTTTGACGCGTGAGCAGTTTCTCAGCCTCCTTCGTCTGTGGGGATGGACCGCGACCGTGGTGTCTATTGCTACGGTGTTCACCGCTGTGGGGCTCGTCCAAATAGTTCCATTTTCATCCGACGGCGCGCGATCGCAGGGGTTTTTTCAGGACCCCAACCTTTACGGGGGTTATCTGACGCTTTCGCTTTGCGTTATCGTCGCCGCAGAAGTCATGAAAACCTCTTATTGGTCGATCTTGCAGATACTGTCGGTGGCAGCTGCAGTAGTCCTGACGGCTTCTCGCGGTTCGATGATCACACTCGGACTCGTGGGGGTTCTCGCTTTGGTCTTCGTGGCCACATGGAAAGTTCGGATCGTCGTCGGCGGTCTGGGCGTCGCCTCAGCGGCGCTATACGCCGTTGGTACGGGATTCAGCGTGCCGTGGCTGAGCCCGGCCATCGCGAGATTGGGGGAAGCCGGACGGTCGGTCGGGGAGGATCCAAGACTGCGCATCTGGCGACGCGCGGTGGACATCTGGAGTGATCAACCCGTCTTCGGTGTGGGCATCGGGCAATTCGGCAGGTTCACGATCGATGTCAACGGTTACGACGAGCACGACGTGGGTCAGATCGCGCACAACACGTTCTTAAGTTTTCTTGTCGAAAGTGGAATTCTCGGACTCGTTCTTTGCGTCGGGGGAATGGCGTTCCTGGTGTTTCGCCTCCTCCTGGATCGCCGGATAGAGGGTCGTCTTCGATACGCGCTCGGCCTCGGGGTCTTCGCAATTTGCATCGGGATGTTCACACTGAATTTTCAGAACGTTCGGTACATGTGGGTGTTTATTGGCTTGATTTGGGGGTTTACAGTATGGCAAGGGAAGGCGGTCGGATACCCGCGCACACCTCCTACTACACGAAAACACGATGTCGACGCGCCGTATACCGTGTCGCCTGGCGCACGACATGCCGCGCGGGAACACGCAGGCACTCAGCCGATCATCCTTCATCGCGACCTGTGAAGTATTTCGCAAAGGTCGGAATGGGACATTTCAATCGGATTGTTGGACAGTCTCTCTAAGTTGACGCATTGCGCGAGCGCCGGGTACGCGGCCGAGTCGACGCCGTAATGGTGTAGTCCCAATTTAAGATTCACACTTGCACAGAATCGCCGGAACCAATCACCCAATTCAGAAGGCTCGCGCAGTCCAACTGCATCTGAGAGAGCGGCCATCGAAACTCGATGGGCCTGCGGCGGCAACGCTCCTTGCAGTTTGTCAGCGCCAGCGGACGCATGCGCCACCGCGAATGCGCTGAAAGTCAAGGCAACCGCGTGTCCGTGGGATATGCCGTACTGTTTAGTTAGGGCGTACGACATCGCGTGAGGGCCAGTCGTTTTAGTCTCGTCGATGGCTCTACCGGCAAGGTGGCTTCCGGCAACCACCCGTTCCGCCATGTCATTATTGCCGGCCACCCATTCAGGCAGCGCCGGAATCAGCAGGGCGAGTGCCTCAACAGCGAACCGGTGACTCTCCGCGGTAGATGCGACAGCCCAGATACTTTCCATTGACTGGCACACTGCGTCGATTCCCGACGTAGCCTTCTGATATGGGCTTGCGCTCATCGAAAGCTCAGAGTCGAGAATGACGTAGTCGGCTCGCAACGATGCAGAGGCCACCGAGTGCTTCTCGGATCCAACATAGACGACAGCGAAATGCGTAGCCTCGCTTCCGGAGCCAGCGGTCGTTGGTAGCAACACAAGATCGGGCTGATCGGACGGCAGCCGGCTAAAGTCGCCTGCCTTATATGAGTGGAGATCGGCCATCAAGTCAGTTGTGCCGGCGAACGCACGAACCAGTTTCGCCATATCCAACACACTTCCGCCGCCGATTCCCACTACTAACTCAGGATTGAACTGAGCGATCTTTGACAGCCCACAGGCGAGATCATCCGTACTGGGATTCGGTTCGAAGTCTGACCACCTGTCTATCGTCGCGATGGGCGCGAGTCCTGCGACCACCCGAGCCGCGCCGGAGCTATCGAAGCTTCTTTTCCCGGTGACGAGCAGAATGCGACTGTATCCGTGTCGCTTCGCGTACTCGGGCAGGCTGTCGATGGCGCCGCGACCGAAGACGCCGGGCCGGTCCCCGTGGGGAAGGGCCCTTGGGGCGGAGCTGTTATCCTGCACTAGTTTTCAGTCCGCATTAAGCGCTCTGGCATGGCTTCGAACGTTCTCCATGAATGCCGTTTTGTTCTCTGCCGGTGTCGTTGTTGGGCGGCCAAGATCTGATCGGGCACCAGGCTTTACCAATATCTCGATAAGGGTGGGGCCACCGTTCTCACGCATCTTCGCGACCGCAGATGGAATTGCGTCAATCTCGTTTACGCGCAGGGCGCCTCGGTACCCGGCAGCCAGGGAAAGCGCAGGAAGATCCACGTTGCAGATAGCCGTAGGTTGACCCCCGACGCTGTCGTGAACTCCGTTATTGAACACGACGTGATGGTAGGTCGGCGGTGCCTGGCTGGCGACATTGGTCAACGCGCCAGCATGCATGAGGAGTGCCCCGTCACCGTCCAGACACCACACCTGCCTGGTCGGCTCCCTCAGTGCCACGCCGAGGGCGATCGAGGAGGCGTGGCCCATCCCGCCGACAGTCAAGAAATCTGATGGCTCGGTGGCGTTGGCGACGCGATACTCGTAGAGTTCGCGACTTAACATGCCTGTGGTCGAGACGACTATGGCGTCCGTGCCTAGCGTATCTATCACTCTCTTCAAGGCTGCCTCTCGAGTGGGCAGATTCGAAGCCAACGGAGTGACGGTTACGCCTCTCCTGGGTCGATCGAATGTGTCCTTCTCCACGAGGACGACGACGGGGCCTTGGCGCGATACCGCTCGCTCCAGCGCATCTCGGACCGACGTCAGTGCGTCCTCCTGGTCGCGAGGTAGAACGGTATAGGGGACTTCTATTGCCTCCAACAAGGCTTTCATCACTCGCCCCTGCTTGACGTGCTGAGGCTCGTCCTTTACCCCCGGTTCACCGCGCCAGCCCACGATCAGAAGCATCGGGATCCCATAAACCTCCGGATCGGCCAATGAGAGTAGGGGATTCACCGCGTTGCCGATGCCTGAATTCTGTAGGTAGACCGCCGCGAGTTCACCGGTGCGAAGGTGATGGCCGATCGCCATCGCTACAGCCGTTCCCTCGTTGGCTGCAATCGTGTGCTCGTCTGGCGTAAGGCTTGATGCGAAATGGGAACCGAGATTCTTGAGCAGACTGTCCGGCACTCCTACGAAGTAGGACACCCCACCGCGGAGCAATTCGCCACAGAAAGTCTCCGGGGAGATCATGCGCGATTCTCGGGGATGATCGCCAATGCGTCGGAGACTGAAGTCAACATCGTGTCGGCTTCGCGTGCGCGCCCATGCTCCAGTATCGAATGCGCGACTTTCGACATCTGGGGATATGCCGCGCGCATCAGATGATTCGCATAAATGACGACACTCACACCGTGGTCGATGAGTTCGCTCTCGTATACTTGGTCGTAGCTGGTGGGCACCACAACGATGGGAACGTGGTTGGGGTCTCGTCGGAAGGCGTCGATAAACTCGAATATTTCGTCGGGTTCCTTCGCCCTGGAGTGAATCATCACTGCGTCCGCGCCGCTTTCTGCGTATGCGGTAGCACGCCTCAGGGCGTCATCCATACCTTTACCGAGAATCAGGCTTTCGATCCTCGCGATCACCATGAAATCATCCGTGATCTGTGCCTTCTTGCCCGTCGACAGTCGGAAACAGAAATCGTCAATCTGCGACTGCTCCTGAGCGACTTCCGTCCCAAAGAGTGAATTTCGCTTGAGCCCTTCTTTGTCTTCGATGATTACGGCCGATACGCCAAGTCTTTCCAACGACCGCACAGTGAATGCGAAATGTTCGGGCTTTCCGCCGGTGTCACCATCGAAGATGAGGGGCTTAGTGGTGACTTCAAAAAGTTCGTTGACTGTCTGTAGTCGAGATGAGATATCGACAGCCTCGATGTCCGGTTTGCCCCGCATCGTGGAATCGGTTAGCGAGGAAGACCACATGGCGTCGAATTCACGAATCGCACCATTGACCTTCACAGAAGCGTTCTCCACGATTAAGCCCGATAATCCGCTGTGAACTTCGAGCACTCGAACGATGTCTTTACTGTCAATCAGTCGACGCAATCGAGAAAGGCGGATGGCCGGTGTGGTGCCGACCTGTTTGAGCGCGAGATTTAGTTGCGTCGAAGATATCCCCTCCGTATATGAAACTTCGATGAGCCGTCCGCCCCATGTCGCCAGGGTGTCTATAACGCGCTGACGTGTTTCGCGTTGTACTCCGGTGCGCCAATCGTCGCCATGTACTACGAAGTCGGGACGGAGTTCGAGCAGATTCGGTACGTAGTCGAGGGTGTCCTGCGGTACGACGCGATCTACATAGCGCAGGCTGCTGACGACCTCTAGACGCTGCTCATAGGTCATATATGGTAGCCGCTTGTAGCTCGCTATCGCTTTGTCGCTGAGGAGACCGACTATTACCGAACCATGTGTGGCCGCAGTCTTCAAGACATTTAGATGCCCCGGGTGAACAAGATCAGCACTCATTCCCACATACACCTGTGGATCCGAACTCATTCTCTCCCCCTATATATGCGATCAGCCTGAACGCCAACGCACTGAATTAATTGCAGATTCCAGTATGTCAAATCTTAGCCGTTCCCGGTTTCGTCGACTATAAACGTGGGTTTCAAGACAACGCTGTCGCCATGTCCTCAATCGTTCCGGCGCGCAGCAGTTGGCGTTCGTCAGTCACGGTGGAAGCGCTCATGGGGCCTGATCCCAGATGTTGGACACGCTGAATCCCGCATGATTGGCGGGGGGAAGCGAGATGATCCAACGCGATGGCAAGGAAAAATTATCCCGACGAGTTCAAGTGTGACGCGGTGGCGCTGTACCGAGACACTGAGGGCGCGACGATCACCCAGATCGCTGACGAGCTCGGTATCAGTGGAGTGACGCTGTCGGCCTGGTGCAAGGCCGCTGGGGTGCCGATTCGGCACCGCAACCCCACCACGGGTGCCGCACCAGTACCGGGCGCGGAAACTCCTGACCAGGAGCTGGCCCGGCTACGTGCCGAAGTAGGGCAGCTACGTGCGGACAAGACCCGGTTGTCCACCGAGCGAGACATTCTGCGGTCGGCGGCCAAATATTTCGCCGGGGAGACGAACTGGTGAGCCGCTTCCAGTTCGTCGCCGACCACCTCGACGCCTACCCGGTGAAGTGGCTGTGCGCGATCGTCGAGATCGCGCGTTCCTCGTTCTACGCCTGGCTTGCTGGTGCCGATGGCCGCGCCGCTCGTGAAGCGGCTGACCAGGCGCTGGCCGCACGGATCCGTACCGTCCATGAGGCGGACAACACCTACGGGGCGCCGCGGATCACCGCCGAGCTCAACGATGGCGTGCCCGAGGGTGAGCGGGTCAACCACAAGCGGGTGGCACGGGTGATGCGGGCGGCCAAGATCGCCGGCTACCGACGCCGCCGCCGGGTGAATACCACCACACCGGATCCGGCCAACCAGAAGGTCCCGGACCTGCTCAACAGGGATTTCACCGCAGCGGCACCCAACGAAAAGTACGTTGGAGACATCACCTACCTGCCCTTGGCGACCGGGTCGAATTTGTATCTCGCGACGGTGATCGATTGCTTCTCCGGCCGCGTGGCGGGGTGGGCGATCGCTGAGCACATGCGCACCGAACTCGTCGAAGATGCCCTCATCGCCGCCGAGTCGCTGCGGGGTTCACTGGCCGGTGCTGTGTTCCATTCAGATCACGGAAGTCAGTACACCTCAGAGGCTTTCGCGGCACTCTGCGCAGACCTGGGCGTCGTCCAGTCGATGGGTGGGGTGGGGTCAAGTGCCGATAACGCGCTCGCCGAATCGTTCAACGCCAGCGTTAAACGCGAGATCCTGCAGGACTGCAGCCAGTGGACCGACGCTGCTACCTGCCGCCGCGAAGTGTTCCGCTGGCTGGTCCGCTACAACCTGAAACGGAGGCACTCCCGCTGCCGCTATTCCAGCCCGGCCAGCTACGAAAACACCCACACATCAGCTACGCTGCCAGAAGCTGCGTAATCCAAATCCCGTGTCCAACATCCGGGGTCAAGGCCCCATCGCCTCGCCGCGGTACGGGATGTGTACTAATGAGGCTTACGAACCCCCGGTTCGCGCGCTCGACGCTCTCCAGATACATACTGGATTCGACTAGGGCCGGCAAACAACTCTGGCGGACGCCAGAATTGGCTTCAAGGAAGGGCTTGGAGGAGTCCGCGATGCATGTGCTGTTCGTCTGCACGGGAAACATTTGCCGTTCCCCGATGGCTGAACGCCTGATGCTTGCGTATGCGGGCAGGTCCGGGATCAGGCAACTCGAGGTATCAAGTGCTGGGACACACGCACTTGTCGGGCACCCCATGGAGCCCTCGGCGGCGCGCGTGCTGGAAGACCTGGGAGGTGAGCCATCACAGTTCTCTGCTCGGCAACTGACGCCGCCTCGGATCACAGGGGCTGACTTAGTCCTTTGCATGACGAGAAGCCACCGTGACGCGGTCCTGAGACTCGCACCGCAACAGCTAAATAGGACTTTCACTCTCGAAGAAGCGGCCCGATTGAGCAGTGAAGGCAAGACGCAGCGTACTGCCGAGTTCGCAGCGATACGCGCCCACGTTCCGTCAGGAGATGCCTTGGATATACCTGACCCGATCGGCAGGAATGAGGCGTACTTCCGAATGGTGGGTGAGCGGATCGCGCGTGTGTTGCCCCCTATCCTAGAGGTGTGCCGTAACGAGTTGAGTGCATAGGCCGGCGAATCGACGCAATCGCTGTCTTCAGGAGTCATTGTTTCTTCTCCCCGCCGGACGACCGCTTCCGTTCGTCGCCCGTGGGACCGTAGTACGAGTAGCTATAGGACGATGCTGCCCGTACGGGCGTCATGGTGAGAACGGCGCCAAGAAGGCGGGCACCGACAGCCTTCAGGTTCCCTACGGCATGTGAGAGCTGATCGCGCTTTGTTTCGCCATAGCGGGCGATCACCAGGACACCATCGGAGTTCGCTGCCAGGATCGCGGCGTCAGTAACGGCGAGAAGTGGGGAAGAGTCCACGATGACGAAGTCGAAATTCGCCCGCAATTCTGCAAGCACTTTCTTGGCGGACATTGAGCCGAGTAGCTCGCTGGGATTTGGCGGAATCGCTCCGGACGTAAGCACTGAAAGCCCAGGAAATCGAGTCTTCTGCAGCACGTCTTTCAGCGTCGCGCGGCCGGTCAGAACGGTGCTGAAACCAACTGACCCAACCAGATTGAGGTATGCATCCAGTTTGGGGCGCCGCATATCACCGTCGATCAAAACTACGCTGTGTTCAGCTTCCGCGAGGGCGAGCGCGATGTTGAGCGCGGTAGTGGACTTACCTTCGCTCGGCAGTGAGCTGGTGACCACAAGTACGCGTGGAGGATTGTCGACGTCGAGAAACTGCAGATTCGTGCGAAACTCGCGAAATGCCTCGGCGATCGAGGAGTGGTCGTTGTCGAAGGATATCCCCGGTTCCTTTCGCCGGCTCTTGTCGAGAGGTATGTTCGCGACGACACCCACTGTCGTGATTTGTTCAAGTGTCTCTTCGTCTTTGACAGTGTTGTCGAGTAGATCCCGGATGATGGCGACGCCGACACCGAGCAACAGGCCGAGGACAAGGCCAACAGTGACATTTCGTGAGGTCTTCGGATAAACGGGGTCGGCTGGAATCGAGGCGCGTTGCTCGACAACAACTCGTGCGTCAGGCTTCGCCCCCGCTTCTGGTGTTTCGAGTTCGCGAACCAGGGAAACGAACTCATCCGACAGGGCGTCCGCTGCGTCGCGTGCTCGAACAGGCGACTCGTCCAATACCTGGACGTCTATGAGAACGGTGTCTGGTTTCGCGCTCGCACGAACGTTCCCCCGTAGCTCTTCCGCGGTCATGTCTAGGTCGAGTTTCTCGATGGTCCGCTGTGCAACTGTTTCACCCATCAGCAGCTCCGTATAGGAGACAACGCGCTGCTGCGAGAAGAGATTGCCCTGGTAGATCTCGGTCGCCGACGCTCCGGTAGTCGTCGAAACGAACAGACGGGTGGTCGCCTGGTAAAGAGGCGTCGTCAGGAGGCTGATAGCGACCGCAATGAGTACGGCAATCGCGGTAGTCGCGCATATCAGCATCCAACGATTGCGCAGCAGCTTGATGAGATCTTGAATATTCAACGCTTGCCCTTCACTACCGGCAACCTTTCGCGGCCCCATCAAGCGCGGGCGCGACTCGTAAGAACATATGTTGAGGTCGCGTGGAGTCCGGCGGACCACGCAAGACGTGCACCGACCGATAACTGAACGTGGACTCCCTCCGGATACTCAGCTCTAGCATTGTGGCACCGACATATTCGGCTCGACAGCGTCGACCAAGGGTTGAATCGGTACGCGGGGTATGCCTGGAGTCGTGGGCTCCGACAGGAGATATTTCACATCAATGGACTGTCCACGAGGTATCGCCACCTGAACTTCGAACACCGGGTGTCCCCTGTCCGTGCCCGTGAAGACCGGAATCTTCTCGCCGTTCGCGACAGCCCCCTTCAGTTTTGCACCCGTGGTTGCCACGAGAGATACGGACGTCACGTTGGTGCCTGGAGGGATGTTAGTAGCGAGTCCCGGTGGCAGTCCTCCGATACTGGCTACATATTCTGGTAGTGGTGCGTCGGGAGCCGTATTCGACAACCGCACCGTTACAGTCGATTCTCGTGTGTCGCCACGGCAACCATCGGCCGCGTACTCGATTTCGCGCCTGAGGTAGTAATCGAGCTTGTTTCCTCCGAGGTTGTTGATAACGATCCCCGCGTACGGAGCTGCATCATCGGGAATTACATGGGCTAACGGGGTCTGCTCAAGTAGCGCTTGATTCGTCGTCGACGCGCTCCAAACTGCGATGCGTCCCTCGCTCACGGCTTTCCCGAGAGCGTCCAATAGTAGGCGTGGTGACTTGACCTCACCGGTCGTCTTCTTGACTACTTCGCTGGCGATGTCTTGAAGGTACTGCTTGCGGGCACCCTGATCTGTCGGAAAACGGCTGTATACCGACGATTCAGTTAACTCAACGACATTGTCCTGAGTTATTTCCTCTCCGTCCGGCATTATCACCGGGCCGACCGCGCCGAGAATGTAGCTCAATGCCACCGGGTCGATAGCGACGACACCGTCGACCTCCGTTCCGGATAGCTCGGCCCACATCGAGCGCCAGATCTCCGCTGCATAGGGGAAATGGGCGCTGAAGTTGCTGTTACGGAAATCGGTGAATGGATTGGCGAAGCCATACTGGGACGAAAACTCGGGACCCAGATTGAGTGAGGAGGACGAGCCCGCGAGTTCCGTATTAGGTCCCAGCTTGTCCACCGTCGGCTTGCCGTCGTCGAGGCGAAGTATGCCGAAGCCGCCGAGCATCCCGCCGGTGCCCCGCGCTTCGGCATTGGTCTGGAACGCCATGAAGTAACTTCGGGGTCCCTCCGCGCCCATCATCGACGGTGCGAGTTGCGCGGCGAGGTCAGTGTATTTGAGCAATCCTGTGACGTTGGCGGACTGTTCCTGAAGTTGGGTGCGCGCGTCGGCCAGCACGGCGAGATAAGCCGGTTCCGAAATAGCTCGGGCTTGTCTCTCCAGCTCGGCAGCCGATCTGGAAATCGTATTCAACCTCGGAGCCGACTCGCGTAGGAGTTGAACGTCGATGCGTCCGTCTTGAAGGAGTCGATCCGGTGAGAGCACTTCCGCGATATCCGCCGCCGGCTGCATGACGTTCGTAGCCAGGCCCTGCACCACATCGGCGATCTGCTGGCCCGTCTTCAACGGGCTACCGACCCACGGGATAACCGCTGCAATGTTCCATGGCAGCGAATGTGTCGCGATCCTCGCTTTATTGGCGTGCGATTCGGCCCGGTCGACCCACCGCGCTGTCGCTGCGGAGTCTCCTTTGAGGAGGGACTCGCGCGCTCCGGTGACAGCGGAGCGCGCCTGCTCCAAGTTCGACTTTGCGGTGAACGCTTCAAACGCGAGCCAGCAACCGAACACTGCGAGGAGGATCAGAACCGCAGCAGCTAGTGCGGTGTTGCGTCGGTTGAAAAGCCTCAGGCGCCAGCTCGGAGTGTCATCCGCATCGACAGCATCGTCATCGAACTCGTTCGACTTACGCCGGAACGGGTCCCGCGAAAAGATTGGCACTCAGACGGTTTCAGACCGATCAGCAGCCGCGGCCGACGCCGACGAATCCGTTGCCGTAAGGCGACAAGTGAACCGCACCACCGAGGAAGCAGGCTTCGAAGTCAAGCCCGAAGAGGTTCGGGAAGGTGAACCCGAACAGCGGCTGGAAGTTAGGGTTGGCCGGGCCGAACCAGAAGAGCGAGTTCTGGGTCGGTGTGTCAGCGAGTGTCACGCAGGCCGATGGGTCGAGCACGCAGTCGAGTTCGACGTCCACGTCGGCAACGGGCGCCGGCACGGCCGGAAGTGCGTTGGCGACCGTTGCGGGACCGACCAGCCCAGCGGCCGCGATGGCTGACGCAGCGGTTGCAACACGAACCTTGGAAAGAACCGATGTCATAATTTCCCCCCTCCAGAGAATTAGCTGTAGCTTCGCACTCTTCGCCCCGCCTGTCAACTGGAACGACACAGTTTTTGTGAGGTTGCCGAAGGTGGCTGGGAAGACACCGGCACGGCGTCTGTCCAGCGATCCGCTCGGGAAGCGACTGGTCGTCGGCTGGCAGGTGAGTTCTTCTACTATTCGGCCTGACCAGGGGTGCGCGGAAGTCTGCTATCTAGTTTGCGATCAGGCGACCGGATTGATCTTCGCGCCCATGGCGATCTCGGCACTCCCGGCCGCCAGCGCCTGCACCTTTTCGGGCTGGCCGGGGGCCGACCCGTTCAGCTGAATCATGTACACGCCGTCGGCGGCCGGGATGACGGCGGTCATCTGGCCGATGGCGCGCTTCTGGCCGTTCTTCATGTAGGCGCCGCCGATCTGCGTGGCGTCGGTTTCACCCAGCTTCGTAGGGCTGCCTACCTTCGGACCCTCGTAGCCCTCCAGCGTCTGGATCTCTTTCGGCGCGTACTCCATGATCTTCGCGGGGTCGACATTGCCGGTGAGCTTGGTGACGTAGGTGATGATCCGCGGCCGGTCGCCGCCGGCGGCGGGGTCGGTCACGATCACCGCGTCATACGCCCGTTCCGGCATCGTGGCCAGCCGACCCCACCCCCGCGGGACCGGCAACTCGATCACCGGCGCGCCGGGATCGCCTGGGAGAACCGGGGTTTCGACGATCCCGTTCTGCTGGATGTACTCCGCGATCGTCATCTCCGGCGCGGCCTGCTCCGGCGTCGCGCTGGTCTCGCTTGTCTGCTCCGCCGACGTCGACTCCGCCTTCTCACCGTCCGACCCACAGCCGGCCACACCGATGCCCAACGCCACTGCCACGATGGCGACAACCCCCGCCGTCGATGACGACCTCATGAAACCCCCTCGATCGCAACGTCGGCCCTAGCCTACGGTCGGCCAACTCCGAACGCAGGCATATCACCGCGGAACCAACTCCCGGCTGCTAGCCCTCGTCGCCGAAGATCCGGCCGAGCTCCGCGCGCGACTTGATACCCAGCTTGCGGTAGATCCGCGACAGGTTCGTCTCGACCGTCTTCGGGCTGATGAACAACGCGGCCGCCACATCCTTCGTCGTCATCCCCGTCGCGACCAGCTCGGCCACCCGCTGCTCCGACGCCGTCAGCCCCAGGTTCCCGCTGGGCGCCGTGCTCAGTCGCGCCAGTTCCGCGCGCGCCCGCTCCGCCCACAACGGCGTGCCGAGCTGTTCGAACACCGCGAGCGCCTCGTTCAACGTCGCCCGCGCCGTGTCTTTCTGCCGCTGCCGGCGCTGCAACTGGCCGAGCAACAAAAGTGTGCGCGCCCGCTCGAACGGCATCGGCAGCCATTCGTGATGCGTCAACGCCTTCTCGGCCATGCTGACGGCCGCCGGGACATCCCCGCGCGCGGCCAACCACAAGCTGCGGCCCCGCGCACCAACCGCCAACATCCACGCCCGGTCCACCATCCGACCGTTGGTCTCCAGCGTCTCGATCATCGGCACGGCTTCGTCGACGCGGCCAAGAGCGATCATCGCCTCGACCGCATCCGGCACGTACTCGACCGTGATGATCTCGGTGCCCGGGATGTAGGGGAACCGCTCGATCAATGGCTGCAGCGTCTGCAGCGCCCGCTCGTGATTGCCGAGCGAGACCTCGAGGAAGCCGACGCTCACCGCGGCCCAATCCGCCAACCGCGGGGAACCGCATCCCGCGGCGAGCTCCATCGCTTCCCTTGCCGCGGAACGTGTTGCAGCCTCTCGGCCTGTGTACGACGCCACAAGCGACTGGATGACTTTCGCGATGATGCGCATGTGTTCGCCGCCCAGCTGTTGGGAGCGTTCGACGGTCTCCGCCGCGATCCGGGCCGCCTCCTCGTAGCGGCCGCGCCAGATCTCGATCAGCGCGGTGAACACCGCGACGAAGATCAGGTCCGTTTCCGCGCCGCGCTCGATGCACCGGTTGCGCACCACGGCCATCTGCTGGCTGGCCTCTTCCAGCCGACCCGCCCACGCCAACAGCAGCGCGTTGTTCGCCTTGGGTCGGAATGCGATCGGCGCCTGGCTATGCGTGTCCTGCAAGGCGAGTGCCCGCTGGATGCTGGCCCAGTCGATGCCACGTCCGCACATGCAGGCGATGGTCGCGCGTACCGCCAGCACCTGGCTCGTCAGGTCGTGGTGGCCGACGTCCTCGGCGTAGGCCGCGGCCCGTTCGACGTTCTGCAGTGCCCGGCCGAAGTCGCCCTCGTTGAGTTGGGCGTAGGACAACAGCAGCAGCGTGCGGACCCGGACCTCGCGGTCGCCCTCGTCGTGTTTGAGCGCCTGCTCGAGCATCACGACGGCCTGGCTGAAGCTGTTGTTGTGAATTCGCATGGACGCCAACAGGTTCAGCGCCATCGCGCGGTGCACACCGCGGGGCACCCGGTCAGTCAGTCCCTCCAGCAGCTTCTCGGCACGGGGGAGATCCCCGGCGTGCAGGTATTGGTCGGCGGCGTCGATCCGTCGCACCGGGGTGTCGCCGCCCAGTCCGATCGCCAGTTCGAGCAGTTCGGCCGCGGCCGCGGGCGCGCCCCGCGCCCACGCGGTGGCCGCCGCCTCGTCGAGCGCCTCCAGCGTCGACGGGTCCGCGCTCGACGCCGCCAGCGCCATGTGCCGGGCCCGCGATTCGGGGCTGGAAACTTCTTCGGCCAGCGCCCGGTGCATGGCTCGGCGCGCACCGCGCGTCGCGTCGGTGTAGACGCTGCGCGCCAGCAGCGGATGGGCGAACGCGACGCTGTCACCGTCGATCGAGACGATACCCTTTTCCGTTGCCTCGGCGAGTAATTCGAGGGTCCGCTCGGGGGTGTTGCGGGTGACGCGGGCGAGCAGATCAACCGTGGGTGTGGCCGCGGCCGCCGCGGCCAACAACAGGACCTGCGTCTCGGATTCCAGCCGGCCGATGCGTTGGCGCATCAATTCGGCGAGCGTCGCCGGCAACACCGACTGCGACGCGCCCGTCTCGATCGCCCGGGCGAGTTCGAGCGCGTAGAACGGGTTTCCGCCGGAGATATCGGCGATCCGCACCATGGTCGGCCGCGGAAATGACCGGCCCAGACGCGCCGAGACCAGCGCGTGCAGACCGCCCAGGCTCAGCGGGCCGACGTACACCCGGCCGACCTCGGCTTCTTCGCCGAGTTTCAGCCACTGCCAGGCGCCTTCGCCTTCGTGCTCACTGCGCTCGGTGAGCAGCAGACCCACCCGGCCGGTCAGCCGTCGCGCCGCGAACGCGATCACCGCATGGCTGGACGGGTCGAGCCACTGCACATCGTCGAGGGCCAGCAGCAGTGGCCGCTCGTCGCTGAGTCGTTGCAGCGCTGTAGTGAAGGCCGCCGCGACCACACCCTGATCCGTCGACGGACCGCCGCCCTCGGCGCGCAGCAGCACCCGGTCGACGGCGAGGCGCTGCACCTCGGGCAGGCCCGCGAGGACGTCGGGGTCGACGTCGCCGAGGAAGTCGGCGACGGTCGCATAGGCCAGCGCGGTCTCCGCCTGGGCGGCCCGCGCGGACAGGACGCGAAAGCCGCGTTCCTCGGCTTCGGCCATGCCCGCGAGCCACAGCGTCGTCTTGCCGACGCCGGCATCACCTTCGATGACGAGTGCCGACGGGGAGCGTTCGGCGGACAGCAGAAACTCTGTCACCGCCCGAAATTCGGCCGGACGCTCGATTACCCCAACGGCCATGACCTCCCCATCCCAAACAGCTTGTCGACCATACCGCGCTGTTCGGTACGGACGCAGGCTCGGCGGGACAGGTTAGGACGTTCGGGGGACAGCCTTTCGTGGCGATGTCAAAGAGTTGCGGCTTGGCCGGTTTGATGGTGGCACTGGCGAATTCGCGTGCCGACGTGGGCGGACAGTCGCTGGTGCGGCGCGCCGGCGGCCAGGCAGGTGCGCGAAACGCTCTCCTGATTCTCGGCGCCGAAAACGCCGTACAGAACCTCGTCGGTCGGGACGGACAACGTGACGAGCAGGCGCACCGGCGTGCCCTCATCGGTGGCGGTCGCGGCGGCGGCATCGAGGCGGGCGACGATGTCGTCGACCGACTGCTCGCTCAACTCCGGCAGGTACCACTCGGCGAGGTAGCACGCCTCCCCGTCAATGCTGTCCACCTGACAGACGGTAGCCATTCGTCAATGGAACGGAATCCGGGGTTTCCCTACGTTCCCGACGATTTCTTCCCTATGCAAGGAAATTCGTGGCTCACCTTGGCAGCACGATGTCGGCCACCAGCGCGCGGTGATCCGAGCCGGGGATCGACACGGTCCGCACAGACGTCGCGGTCGCGTCGCGGGTGAGGATGTGGTCGAGGGCGAACACCGGCGGCACCGCGATGTCGGCGGGGTGGGTACGGGTCAGTCCGGCGCCGGCCTGCTCGGCGGCGTCGCGGTAGCCGTCGCGCAGCAGCGCGCGGAACTCGCGCATGTCCGGTGTGCTGTTCAGGTCGCCGGCCACCAGCACAGGGCCGGGGGAGTCGGCGGCGATCTGCTGCAGCGTCGCCGCCAATCCCGCCATGTCCTCGCGCCAACCCTCGAACGGGTCGGGCCACGGCGCCGACATGTGCGTCGTGACGACCGTCGTCTCCACCCCGGTGCCCGGCACCGTGACGCGCGCGGTGAGCAGGCCGAGCCAGAACTCGTCGTACAGCGTGCCGCCGCTGAGCGGATACCGGCTCCAGATCCCGACCCCGGCCGGCCCGTCGCGCGGCTCCAACACCCGATACGGAAAGTCGGCGTCGAGTCCGCTGAGGCGCTGCGCTTCCTGCGGCGTGAGTTCCTGCACCGCCAGCACGTCGACGCTGTCCGTGGCGAGGCGCACGACGGAATCGGCGTCGGCGTCGCCGTAGCGCAGGTTCACCGACGCGAACCGCACCGTCACGCCGGGCGGTGCCTCGTCGGCGACATAGCCCGGTAGCTGGGTGGCGACGACGGCCGCGGTGAGCCCGACCGCCAGCAGCGCCACGAACCAGCGCCGCAGCGCCGCGAACACGATCGCGGCCGCCGGCGCGCCAAGCATCAGGTAGGGCGCCGCCGCCGCGATCACGAGCAGCGGGAGGTTGACGAGCGGTACGAAGCGCACCGCGAACGCGACGGCCGCGACCGCCAGCGCCACCGCGCCGGCTGCCGTCCACAATCGCCGCATCATCAACTGGCCTTTCGTGGAAATCCGATCTTCTGAAAATGCTCAGAATTACCGCTTGAATCCTGCGTGATATGTGAAGGTTGACACATGCGTAAAGCGGGTCGCTTAATCGTGCTTTTCTTCGTCAGCCTGCTGAGCACCGCGCTGCTCGGCGTCGTCACGGCGCTGATGTCGGCGGTCAGCCTGGCGGCCACCGCGCTGATCGTGCCCGGCACCGGAACGCCGGACGCCAACGTCGTCAAAGACTTCAAGGAGAACGCGCAAACCCGGTACCTCGCGCCGTTTTCCAACTGCGACGACGCTACCTGCACACTCGACGGAATCGACTATCCCGCATCGTTTTTCCCGCTGGTGATCTTTCCCGGCTGGTGCGATCCGGGCCGCTGCGAGACCTGGAACACCTCGGTCGGCACCGGCGTCGAAAACCTCTACACCGCGCTGGACACCATGGAGGACCCCGACGGCTTCACCGTCTTCGGGTACTCGCAGGGCGGCGCCGTCGTCTCGAACACCTTGCGGCGCATCGCGAAGGAGGATCCAAGTCTGTTCGACAAGATCTCGTCGGTCGTGATGATCGGCAACGCCTACAACCCCGACGGCGGGCTGTTCACCCGCCTGGGCTTCCTGCCGACGATCCCGTTCCTGGACATCACGTTCGGGCCGGCGACGCCGACCAACACCGGCGTCGAGATGACCACGATCGGCTTCGAGTACGACCCGGTCATGTACGCGCCGCTGTACTGGGGCAACCCGCTCGCGCTGTTCAACGCGTTCGCGGCGTTCGACAACGTGCACGGCTACTACCTGACCCCCAACGGCAAGGGCCCCGACGACCCGATGGCCTACGGGTACACGAACCAGGAGTTGGCGGACATCCTCGCCACCGGCTGCCCGGGCGCGTACTGCCGCGTCGACGAATTCGACAACAAGTACTACATGATCCCGGCCAAGAGCCTGCCGATGATGAACCTCATCATGGGTGCGGTGCCCGAACCGCTACGGCCCTTCGTGAAGCCGATCGTCGACCTCACCAGCCCGGTGGCCAAGGTGCTCATCGACCTGGCCTACGACTGGAGCGGTGACCCCGGCAAGACCCGCTGGCTGTCGATCCTGCCGTTCAGCCCGACGACCAACTGGCTGAAAGTGAGCGTGGACCTGGCCGTCGCCGTCGTGCAAGGCATCTCGGATGCGATCAACGGCGGCGCGACGATTACCGTCCCGGCCGATGAGGTGGAGACGCTGGCCGCGACGTCGCAACGCTCCGCCCGGTCCACCGAGATCACCGGGTCGGACCCGAAGCCGAATCTGACCCTGGTGGACAACGAGACTCAGCGCGATGAGCCCGAAGAAACCGACGGCGCCAAGGAAACCGACGGCACTGAGGACGACGCCGACGAGAACGAGGGCACCGACGAGGAGATCGGGACGGACGACGTCGTCAACGAGGAAGAAGGCGTCAAGGACGACGAGCAGCCGACCGACGCCGTGGAGGGCGACGACGAAACCGTCACCACCGACGACGGCCAGGACGCCGGCGATACCAACGACGCCGGCGAGGACGCGGACAAGGACGCCGATAAGGACGCTGACAAGGGCGCCGACAACACCGCCGCCAAGGCCGACAAGAACGACAAGGACGCCGACAAGGCAGCCGCCTGATCAGTCCTTCGCGTAGGTGACCAGCAGGACGTCGATGTATTCGTCGGCGAACTTCTGGGCGCAGCCGCGCAGGTACTTCATGTAGCGGTCGTAGACGGTCTGCGACTGGATCGCCACGGCCGCGTCCCGGTTGGCCTCGAGCGCGTCGCCCCACAGCGTCAACGTCTTGACGTAGTGCTCGCGCAGCGACACCACCTCGTCGACGGTGAAGCCGGCCCGCTCGGCGTGCGTCCACAGCATCTGCGTCGACGGCAGCCGCGCGCCCGGGAAGATCTCGGTGATCATGAACTTGATGAACTTCAGCACGTCGATCGACAGCGGAATCCCGCGCGCCCGGAACTCCTCCGGGTGGTAGCTGATGCTGGTCTGGATCGTCATGCGCCCGCCGGCGGGCAGGATGTCGTAGCACTTGGCGAAGAACTCGTCGTAGCGCTCGAAGCCAAAGTGCTCGAACGCCTCGATCGACAGGATCCGGTCGACGGGTTCGTCGAAATCCTCCCAACCGGTCAGCAGCACCCGCCGGCTGCGGTCGGTGTCCACGGCGTCGAGCAGCGCGGTGCTCGCGGCGTGCTGGTTGCGGCTCAGCGTCAGGCCGACGACGTTGACGTCGTGGCGCTCGACGGCGCGCTTGAGCGTTGCGCCCCAACCACATCCGATGTCGAGCACCGTCATCCCGGGTTCGGGCGCGAGGCGGTCCAGATGCAGATCGACCTTGGCGTACTGCGCCTGCTCGAGGCTCAGCTCGGCAGGCTCGAAGTACGCGCAGCTGTAGATCCGGCTCGGATCCTGGAACAGCCCGAAGAACTCGTCGGACAGATCGTAGTGGGCGTGGATGTTCTCGAAGTTCTTGCGCATCCGCGCCGAGACGACCGCGTCCCCCATACTTCAGCCTTCCCCGTTGGCGATTGGGAGCGATTCAACCGCATCTGCGGCGCGACCGCTACGTTCCGCGGGGATTTGCTGAAGTCAGGCCGCGGCCGAGGACTTCAGGTACGTCACCAGGCTGACGTCGATGCTCTCGTCGATGAAGTAGTACTGGCAGCCCTTGAGGTAGCGCATGTAGTTCTTGTAGGTCTGCTCGTCGGTGGCCGCGATCGCGACGTCCTTGTTGGCCTCCAGGCGATCGGCCCAGATGCCCAGCGTCTTGATGTAGTGGTTGCGCAGCGACATGGTCTCCGGCACCTGGAAGCCGGCCTTCTGGCCGTGCTCGACCATCATCTGCGTGGTCGGCAGCCGGCCGCCGGGGAAGATCTCGGTGATCATGAACTTGATGAAGCGGGCCAGCTCGAACGTCAGCTTCTTGCCGCGCTCGGCCAGGTCGTAGGGGTGATAGCCCACGCTGCTCTGGATCGTCATCCGGCCGTCCTCGGGCAGGATGTCGTAGCAGGTCTTGAAGAAGTCGTCGTAGCGCTCGAAACCGAAGTGCTCGAACGCCTCGATCGACACGATGCGGTCGACGGGGGAGTGGAACTGCTCCCAGCCCTCCAGCCGGACGTCGAACGTGCGCTGCGTGTCGATCTTGCCCAGCAGCTGGTTGCAGTAGGCCTGCTGGTTCTTGCTCAGCGTCAGGCCAATGACGTTCACGTCGTACTTCTCCATCGCCCGCTGCAGCGTCAGACCCCAACCGCAGCCCACCTCGAGCAGCGTCATCCCCGGCTTGAGGTCGAGCTTGTCGAGGTGCTGGTCGACATTGGCGATCTGCGCCTCCGACAGCGTGACGTCGGGGCCGGTGAAGAACGCGCAGCTGTACTTGCGCGTCGGGTCCTGGAACACGCCGAAGAAGTCGTCGGAGAGGTCGTAATGCGCCTGGATGTCCTCGAAGTGCGGCCGCATGTCCTTCGTGCCGGTTGAGTTGTCAGACATATTTCCCCTGCTTGGCCTTTCTCATGACGTGACCGGTATCGGGACGCGGTTCGTCACCTGATGATCTGGTCGTACACCCTAGCCGTCGGCGAGAGCTTGACCCTAATTCGCGGGCGCGCCACTCCGGCGGTGTTTGCCCGACGTGTGTGCCTCGACTTTCAGTACATCCCTGAAACCTGTGAACTCGCCCCCGAGCGGCCGTTGTTTGACCTGGTGAGGGCGGGTTTGACGCCTATTTCTGCAGCGTGAACTGGTTGACGTCAATGTAGCCGACGCGGAAACCCTTCGCGCAGCCGGTCAGGTAATGCATGTAGCGGTCGTAGACCTCTTCGGACTGCACCGCGATGGCCTCGTCCTTGTGCGCTTCCAGCGCCTCGGCCCAGCAGTCGAGGGTGCGCGCGTAATGCGGCTGCAGCGACTGCGTCCGGGTCAGCTCGAAGCCGGCCTGCGCGGCGTGCTCGCCGACCAGTTCGATCGTCGGCAGATATCCGCCGGGGAAGATCTCGGTGAGGATGAACTTGACGAACCGGGCCACCGAGAACGTCAGCGGCATCCCGCGCTCGGCCATCTGCGGCAGCGTCAGCGCGGTGATGGTGTGCAGCAGCATGGTGCCGTCGTCGGGCAGCACGCGGTAGGCCATCGCGAAGAAGTCGTCCCAGCGGTCCTTGCCGAAGTGCTCGAACGCGCCGATCGACACGATCCGGTCGACCGGTTCGTCGAACTGCTCCCAACCCTGCAGCAGGACCCGTTTGGTGCGCGGGCTGTCGTGCTCGGCGAACTTGCGTTCCACATGCGCCAACTGGTTCTCGCTGAGCGTCAGGCCGATGACGTTGACGTCGTACTTCTCGAGCGCCCGCAGTATCGTCGAGCCCCAGCCGCAGCCGACGTCGAGCAGCGTCATGCCCGGCTGCAGGCCCAGCTTGCCCAGCGCCAGGTCGACCTTGGCTTGCTGCGCCTGCTCGAGGGTCATGTCGTCGCGCTCGAAGTAGGCGCAGCTGTAGGTCTGCGACGGGTCGAGCCAGAGCCGGAAGAAGTCGTCGGACAGGTCGTAGTGGGCCTGTACGTCCTTGAAATGCGGCTTCAATTTGCGGCCAACAGCCATCGTGGTGCCTTTCTGGGCGGATTCAAAGCTCGGCGTCGCCTGTGACATCTCAAGCCCCGAAGCACTCGGAACAGACAGTACGCTGCGTTCCCGTCGGCAGAAAGTCCGTCGCGCGCTCAGGCCCTGGCGGCGAAGTTGCTCTTCAACTCGCCGACGACGTCGTCCCACAGCGATTCGGGCAGCTCGTGGCCCATGCCGTCGAACAGCACCAATCGTGCGTTGGGGATAGCTTTGGCAATCGATATGCCGCCCGCCGGGCGCATCAGCTTGTCGGCCTTGCCGTGGATCACGACCGTCGGCGCGGTGATCTGCTTGTCGTAGTGCAGCAGGCTGCCGCTGCCGGTGATCGCGTTGAACTGCCGCGCGATGCCCTGCGGGTAGTAGGAGCGCTCGTAGAACGCGACGGCGTCCGCGCGCAGCGTCTCGTCGTCGACGGGGTAGCCCGGGCTGCCGATGAGCTTGCTGACCCGGATCGAGTTCTCGATGATCACCTCGCGTGGCGAGTCCGGCGACGGACCGGTGACCACCGCGAGCAGCTGGCGCGGACCCGGCGGGGGCAGCAGCGCGCGGTTGTTCGACGAGAAGATCACGCCGAGCGTGCGGGTGCGGTGCGCGTGCCGGGCCGCGAAGACCTGCGCGATCATGCCACCCATCGACCCGCCGACGATGTGCGCCTTGCCGATGTTGAGGTGGTCGAGCAGCGCGGCGGCGTCGTCGGCCATGTCTTCGAGCGTGTAGACCGCCGGGCTCTTGATGCCGAGCAGCGAGCGGAGCATGTTGCCGAGCTGGGAGCCCTTGGTGCGCTGACCGTCGAGGTGGCTGGACAGTCCGACGTCGCGGTTGTCGAAGCGGATCACCCGGTAGCCCTGGTCGATCAGCTGCTGGCAGAAGCCGTCGCGCCAGTAGACCAGCTGGGCGCCCAGGCCCATGATCAGCAGGACGGCGGGATCGTCGGGATTGCCCATGTCCTCGTAGTGGATCTGCAGATCCCTCGATCGGGCTTTACCTTCCCGGACCTCCACTACTCAGACCTCCAGTTCGTCCTTGTGCTCTCGGCTGACCTCGACCATGAAGTTGGCGAAGTACCCGGTCAGCTGCGGGTCGGACATCATCTGCCACTTGGGCGCCAACAACTTCATATAACGCTCGACGTAGAGGAACTGTTTTCCGATGAGAACAAGCTCACGCGGGAGCTTGACGTCGTAGGCCTCGGCGAGCGCCGACAGTTGCTTGCCGATCTCGGCGTAGCTCATGTCGCCCAGCGTCGACATGGTCAGCGGCGTCGCGAACTTCTCCAGGTCCTTGGCGGCCTCGGCTTCGGGCTTCATGGTGCCGACGGCGCCCATCAGCACGACGATCTTGCCCGCGGCGGCGTGGTCCTTCTTGACCAGCAGCGCGTAGACCAGTTCGCGTAGCAGCCAGCGGGTGCGCGGGTCGATGCGGCCCATGATGCCGAAGTCGAAGAACACGATCTTGCCGTCGTCGTCGACGTAGAGGTTGCCGGCGTGCAGGTCGCCGTGGAACAGGCCGTGGCGTAGCCCGCCCTCGAAGACGCTGAACAGCAGGGCCTTGACGAGTTCGGTGCCGTCGAAGCCCTTCTGCCGGATGGCTTTCGCGTCGTCGATGCGGGTGCCCTGGATGCGTTCCATGGTCAGGACTTTTTCGCTGGTGAGGTCCCAGTAGACCTGCGGCACGCGGATGTTCTTGCCCAGCGGCGAGGCGTGCATGTGCGACACCCAGGCGTCCATCGACTGCGCCTCGAGGCGGAAGTCGAGTTCCTCGGCGAGGTTGTCGGCGAAGTCGGCGACGACGTCCTGTGCGGAGAGGCGCTGGCCCAGCTTGGCGAATTCGACCAGCCGCGCGCCGCGCTTGAGGATCTGCAGGTCGGCGGCGACCCGTCGGCGGATGCCGGGCCGCTGGATCTTGACGACGACCTCCTCGCCGCTGTGCAGCGTCGCGTAGTGCACCTGCGCGATCGAGGCGGACGCGAACGGCTTTTCGTCGAAGCTCTTGAACAGCTTGGTGGGCTCGTCGCCGAGTTCCTCGACGAACAGCTTGTGCACCTCGTTGGCGTCGGCCGGCGGTACCCGGTCGAGCAGGCCGCGGAACTCCTTGGACAGCTGCTCGCCGAACGCGCCGGGGCTCGACGCGATGATCTGGCCGAACTTGACGTACGTCGGGCCCAGGTCGGCGAAGGTCTGGGGGATCTGCTTGAGGATCTTCTGCTGCAGCGAACCGCGGCCGGTGATGTTGCCGAGGACCCGCGCGCCGGTGCGGGTGACCTGCCATCCCGTCGCGCCGACGCGCGCGGCCTCGACCGGAAGCGGGACCCGGTCCAGCCTGGCGATGTCGCGGTGCTGCGTCTTTCGCGTGGCACTCATAGGTTGCAGTCTCTCAAAATCCGTGGTGGCCCGCGAAAAGCTGTGGACCGGCTCACAGTGAGCCGGCGCGCCTCAGGCTTCGGCGAAGGCGCGCTCGACCTCGTCGCGGCTGCGCACGGGGTCGTCGCCCGGCTGGTACGTCGGCAGCGTGTGCTTGACCGTCGTCCCCGCTTTGACCCGGGCCTGAGCCTGCCGGAACTCCGGGATCGGGCCCTGCGCCAGATGCAGGCCGTTGATGATCGTCCACACGGTGGCCCGGCGGGCGGTGCGTTCGACGATGTTGATGTCCTTGTGCTGGATCAACTGCTTGGCCCAGCGCGGCATGGTGTCGCGGATCGCCCAGTTGATGGCCGACTCCGCCAGCGGCAGCTCCGGGCCGGTGGCCACCGCGGTGCCGTGCGTGACGGCCAGCTTCGGTAGATACGACTCGAGGCACTCGGCGACCTCGGCCTTGGGTTCGGGCAGGTCGGTGCCGCCCAGCGCGTGGCCGACGCGGATGAACTCGCGGTAGTAGCGGTCGATGTCCTTGCCGCGCAACGGGTTCGGATGGTAGAGCTCGTGCGCGGTGGCCAGGCCCCACACCACGGTGGCGTAGTTCCAGCGCAGCCAGTCGGGGTCGTCGGCGTCGTAGCGGGCGCCGTCGGGGCGGGTGCCCTTGATGGTGTGGTGCATCGAGCGCACGGTCTGCGCCAGTCGCTCGGCGGTCTCGGTGGACCCGTAGGCGGTGCCGATGAAGAACGCGATCGAGTGGCCCAGCCGCACCGCCGCGCCCTTCGGGTCGATCTCGGGGATGCCGACGCCGTTCTCGTCGCGCTTGACCAGTCGCGAGTGGTGCATGCCCATCCAGAAGATCGACGGGTCGAGGCGCTCCATGAACGCCGCGCACTGCAGGCCGAAGATCAGCGTCTGCATGTGCGAGTGCACGTGCCAGGTGGCGCTGCCCGGCCCGAACCAGCCGGGATCACCGACCGGCGCGGCGAACTCCATGCCCCGGAAGTAGTTGCGTCGGACGTCCTTGTCGAAGCGCTGGTTGAGGAACTCGCCGATGAACTGGTGCGGCAGCAGGATCACGGTCCGGCGTCCTTTCACGGATTCTGGTTACAGCTGTAGCCAGAATACATTTTGGGTACGGCCGTGACCAGATCTACCCTGGGTTCATGTCGAGTCCCACGCGTTGGGCCGGGGTGCCACTGACGGACCGTCGCGCCGAGCGGCGCGCGAGGTTGATCGACGCGGCCTTCCAGTTGTTCGGCGACGGCGGGGAAGCGGCGCTGTCGGTGCGCTCGGTGTGCCGCGCGTGCGGAATGAACACCCGCTACTTCTACGAAAGCTTCGCCGACACCGACGAGTTGCTCGGTGCCGTGTACGACCAGGTGAGCGCCGAGTTGGGCGAGGCCGTCGAGGCGGCGATGACGTCGGCGGAGGACTCGGTGCGCGCACGGACCCGCGCCGGCATCGCCGCGGTGCTGGGGTTCAGCTCGGCCGACCCGCGGCGGGGTCGCGTGCTGTTCACCGACGCACGGTCCAATCCGGTGCTGGCGGCGCGGCGGGCGGCGACGCAGGATCTGTTGCGCGAGGGCGTGTTGACCGAGGGCGGGCGGCTACACCCCGACTCCGATCCGATCGCCGCGCAGGTCGGCGCGGCGATGTACACCGGTGCGATGGCCGAGCTCGCCCAGCAGTGGCTGGCGGGGCGGTTGGGCACGGACCTCGATGCGGTCGTCGACCACGCCGTGCGCCAGTGGCTGCGGTAGGTCTCGGGGTTCACGGGGTCTCCGCGAGTTCTACGCCAGGGCTGTGAAACGGCCCAAATCGCAGCCCTGGCGTAGAAATCGGCGCACGACGCGTCGGCGCACGACGCGCCGACCCTGAGTCAGCTCACCACCGACGCGGGACGCCACCTCTTGATGAAGTCCGTCTCCGGCCACTCCTCGTTGGCGGCCATCAACTCGTACATCGTTGCGCGGTCGAGGGATTCGCGAATGATGTCGGCGTGTCCGGCGTGCCGGCAGAGCTCCTCGATCAGGTGCATCGCGACCCAGCGCACGTTCCAGTGGTCGATGTCGTGCGGGAACCATGGCACCTCGTGCGGCACCGGCACCGGCGTCGACAGATCCGCGGCCTTGAGCACGCGCAGCGTCTCCTCGTTCTGCGCCCGCAACGCGTCGAGCAGCCCGGCGAGTGTCTCGTCGTCGCGCATCACGTACTGGTCCTGGTACTCGGCCATCACCACGTCCATCGGACGGTCGTCCTTGGGCGGGAAGTCCGGCGCCGCGACCATCCGGTCGGTCCAGCCCTTCTGCACCCCGGCGGCGTGTTTGGCCAATCCGCCGATCGACAGCGCGCTGACCGACGGCGTCGAGCGCGCCTGCTCGTCGGTCAGCCCGAACGCCACCGAGAAGAACGCGTTCTGCTGGAACGCGAGGAACTCGATCAGCGTCTGGCGTTCGTCGGCGGCGGGCGGCGGCATTCCTGGCATGGTTACTTTCCCTCTCGGTTGGTGTGAGCGTAAAGATCTCGAATACAAGCGATTTCGGCACCGTGATGAATGAACTCACGGTTGATGTGCAGAACCAGGGTGAGCATCGGATAGTCAGCGTAAGGCCCCTCGGCCGGTCCGACCGGCCGATTGAGGTCATCGGCGGACAACGCGCGCACGCCGTCGATCCAGGTCTGGTACTGCTCGTCGAGTTGGCGCAGCGCGGTGGCCGCGTCGGTGGCGTACTGCCACGTCTCATAGTCGGCCGGTGGCGCGCCGAAGTGGCTGTGGTTGCGCACCGCGAAGACGCCGACGATGACGTGCGCGAGCCGCCACGCGATCGTCGTGAACGGTGTCGGTGTCGGCTCGGGATAGTCGAAGTCGATCGACCCGTCCGGGTGGACGGTCCAGCAGTCGGGCACCGGCTGCCAGAAGTACTCGTCGTCGCTGAGCCCCTGGAATCGCGGGCGCAGGAATCGGGTCCAGTGGAAGTCGGTCTGTTCGGCGAGCTCGTTGGTGACCGTTGTGCGCATACGATCAGCGTCGCAGAACTATAGGACAGTTTCGGTCCTATGACATTTTCGGGCGCATACCTCGCCACCGAGCGGGCATCAGTACCCGGTGACCGAACGTATGCCGACCCGCGCGCCCAGTCTGCTGCTCGGGCTCGGGCTCGGCGGCTTCATCGACGGCATCGTGCTGCACGAGATCCTGCAGTGGCATCACATGGTCAGCAGCGTTGAGGCCTATCCGCCGAAAACGCTGGGCGGGCTGGAGGCCAACGTCGTCGCCGACGGTTTCTTCCACGCCGCGACGTGGCTGCTGGTGTCGCTCGGCATGTCGCTGACCCTGCTGGCCTGGCAACAGCGCCGGCTCGCGCCGAACTGGTCGTTCCACGTCGGGCTGCTGTTGACGGGCTGGGGGATCTTCAACGTCGTCGAGGGCGTCATCGACCACCAGCTGCTGGGCGTGCACCACGTGCGCGACGACCTCGGCGCCCCGCTGTCCTGGGACATCGGCTTCCTGGTGTTCGGGGTGCTGCTGGTCGCGGGCGGCTGGGCGCTCTACCGGCGAGGAGCCGCCCAACTACTCAGCGGACAGAATCTGTCCTGAATATGTGACAGTCTTCGGCTATGTCGGAGACGACGAGCCGGGTGCTGCAACTGCTTGGGCTGCTGCAGTCGCGACGGGTGTGGACGAGCGACGAGCTCGCCGAGCGGCTCGGCGTGACCACCCGCAGCGTGCGCCGCGACGTCGAACGCCTGCGCGACCTCGGCTATCCCGTGCACGCGAGCAAGGGCCACGGCGGCGGCTACCAACTCGGCGCCGGCGCGGCGCTGCCGCCGCTGCTGCTCGACCCCGACGAGGCCGTCGCGATGGCCGTCTGCCTGCGGCTGGCGGCGGGCGGGACCGTCGCCGGGGTCGGCGAGTCCGCGCTGCGGGCGCTGAGCAAGCTCGACCAGGTGATGCCGTCGCGGCTGCGCTCGCAGGTCGCCGCGGTGCACGACTCGACCGTCAGCCTCGCCTCGTCGTCGGACACCCCCGTCGCCCCCGATGTGCTGATGACGCTGGCGCGGGCCTGCCGCGACCACGAGCACGTCACCGCCGGCTACGTCGACATCCGCGGCAACGCCACCCAGCGTCGCCTCGAGCCGTACCAGCTCGTCACCACCGGGCGCCGCTGGTACCTGCTGGCCTACGACCGCGACAAGCAGGACTGGCGCAGCCTGCGGCTGGACCGCATGGCCGACGTGTGCGCGGCCGGCAGCACGTTCACCCCGCGCGAGGCGCCCGACGCCGCCACCTACGTGCAGCGGTCCATCAGCAGCTCGCCCTACCGCTACGTCGCGCGCGTGCGCTTCCATGCTCCGGAAAGCACTGTCGCTCAGCACTTCTCACCCGCGTCGGTGACGATCGAACCCGACGGGCCCGACGCGTGCGTCGTCACCACCGGCGCCGACGACCCCGAGCGCATGGTCTTCTACTTCGCGACGGTCGGCTGCGACTTCGAGGTTCTCGAGCCCGACGAAGTGGTACGTGCGGTCGACGCCGTCTCGGCCCGGCTGCAGCGCAGCGTCAGCCGGTGAGTTCGAGGCGGTCGGCGAGAAACAGGAACGCCGCCGCGAACGGGTTCTCGGCGGTGGCCGTGCGGATGTGCTCCCAGTCGAGTTGTTCGCGCACCGCACGCACGCCGGGCAGCAGCGCCGCGAAATCGCAATGGTGTTCGTTGAGCGAGTTCAGCTTCTCGGTCAACACCTCGGTCGGCGGCAACACCCGCATCCGGATCGCCAGCACATCGTGCTCCTCGGCGGCCAGGATGCTCTCCTTGTCGACCGGGACGCCGTTGAGGCGGTGCAGCACGTCGATGACGAAGTCGTCCTCGACGCACGCCTTGAACAACCAGTCCTCGGGCGTGCGCTCGACGCGGAAACCGGCCTCCTCCAGCGTCGCGGCCGCCTTCTCGGTGTCGGGTTCGGCGACGACGAAGTCGACGTCGTGCACCGGTTCCGGGCCGCCGAACACCCACAGCGCATAGCTGCCGGCCAGCGCGAAGTCCGGGCCCTGCGCGCGCAGTGCCGACGCCGCCCGCTTGAGCGCGTCGCGCAGATCATCGTTTCTCTGTGGCACTACTCTCCCGGGGCCGACTGATCACCTAGCGGTCATTGTGGGTAGCTAGTACCCATGCAGATGCGGATGGCCACCTTCAACATCCTGCACGGTCGCAGCGTTCACGACGGTGTTGTTCACCGGGATCGGCTCGTCGAGTCCGTCCGCGAGCTCGACGCCGACATCCTGGCCCTGCAGGAGGTCGACCTGGACCAGCCGCGATCGGGCATGGCCGACCTCACCGCCGTCGCCGCCGAGGCCATGGGCGCGGTCAGCCACCGGTTCGTCGCGGCGATCTCCGGCACACCGGGCGCCACCTGGATGGCCGCCACCGGTCACGAGCAGCCCGGCACCGCCGCCTACGGCATCGCGCTGCTGTCGCGCTATCCGGCCGAGTCGTGGCAGGTGGTGCGGCTGCCGCGGATCCCGGTGCGGTTTCCGATGTACCTGCCGGGGCCGAACCGCGTGCAGGTCGTCAACGAGGAGCCGCGCGCGGCGATGGTCGGCTGTCTGGACACGCCGCTGGGCCCGATGACCGTCGCCAACACGCACCTGTCGTTCGTGCCGGGGTGGAACCGCATGCAGCTGCGCCGGCTGGTGCGCGACATGCAGGGTTTCCCGGCGCCGCGGGTGTTGATGGGCGATCTGAACATGGTGCCCGAGACGGTGCACCGGTGGACGCGGTTGCGGCCGCTCGCGTCGGGGATCACCTTTCCCGCCGAGCAGCCCGACCGGCAGCTCGACCACATCCTCACCGACGACCGCGGACTGCGTGTCGAGCGGTGCTGCACACCGGAGCTGCCGATCAGCGACCACCGCGCGTTGGTGGTCGACGTGTCCCGGTCCTGACGCTTCCTGCGCGAGCAGCCGCAAAGTGGCCCTTTTCGCGGCGGATTTGGGGCAATTTGCGACTGCTCGCCAGGAGAACGGCACGTAGGGTCGGGGCGTGCGCGTCACTTCGGCGGAGTCGACGGAACTGTTCGTCGGGCCGGTCGATGCGCCGCTGCAGCTTGTGCGGGTGAGCTACACCGACGGCGGCGGCGACGTCCGCGTCGACGGTGACGGGCTGACCGGCCAGGCGTATGCGAGCGCCGACTCCGACACCGTCGAGGTGCCGGTGGCGGTGACCGCGGCGGCCGTCGGGGACATACGGCAGGCGCGCGTCGTCACCAGCGACGCGATCACGCCGTTCGACTTCACCGTCGCCGAGCCCGGCTGGACGATGTTCATGATCAGCCACTTCCACTACGACCCGGTGTGGTGGAACACCCAGGCCGCCTACACCAGCGTGTGGAGCGAGGACCCGCCGGGCCGGTGCCGGCAGACCAACGGCTTCGACCTGGTCAGCGCGCACCTCGAAATGGCGCGCCGGGAACCGGAATACAAGTTCGTGCTCGCCGAGGTCGACTACCTCAAACCGTTCTGGGACACCCACCCCGAAGAGCGCGCCGACCTGCGCCGCTTCATCGCCGACGGGCGCGTCGAGATCATGGGCGGCACCTACAACGAGCCGAATACCAACCTGACCAGTCCCGAGACGACGATCCGGAACTTCGTGCACGGCATCGGCTTTCAGCGCGACGTGCTCGGCGCCGACCCTGCGACCGCGTGGCAGCTCGACGCGTTCGGCCACGACCCGCAGTTCCCGGGCATGGCCGCCGACGCCGGGCTGACGTCGAGTTCGTGGGCGCGTGGGCCGCACCACCAGTGGGGCCCGATGGCCGGCGGCGGTGATCCGGAGCGGATGCAGTTCGACAGCGAGTTCGAGTGGATCGCGCCGTCGGGGCGCGGGCTGCTGACGCACTACATGCCTGCGCACTACGCGGCGGGCTGGTGGATGGACTCGGCGCCGACGCTCGAGGAGGCCTCCGCGCAGACCTACGAGTTGTTCACCGCGCTGAAGAAGGTCGCGCTGACCCGCAACGTGCTGCTGCCCGTCGGCACCGATTACACGCCACCGAACAAGTGGGTCACCGAGATTCACCGATCGTGGAACGCGCGCTACACCTGGCCGCGGTTCATCTGCGCACTGCCCAGCGAGTTCTTCGCCGCCGTGCGCGCCGAGCTGGCCGAGCGCGGTGTCGAGGCGTCGCCGCAGACACGCGACATGAACCCGATCTACACCGGCAAGGACGTCTCCTACATCGACACCAAACAGGCCAACCGGGCCGCCGAGGACGCGGTGCTCGACGCCGAGAAGTTCGCAGTATTCGCCGGGCTGCTCGGCGGCGCCACCTATCCGCAGGCGGCGCTGACCAAGGCGTGGGTGCAACTGGTCTACGGCGCCCACCACGACGCGATCACCGGGTCGGAATCCGATCAGGTGTACCTCGACCTGCTGACCGGCTGGCGCGACGCCTGGGAGCTGGGCCGCACCGCCCGAGACAACGCGCTGGCGTTGCTGTCCGGCGCGGTCGACGGCAGTGTCGTCGTGTGGAATCCGCTGGCGCACAAACGGACCGATGTGGTGACCGCGCGGATGCCCGACGCGGCGGGCGCGGTGCGGGTGATGGACGCCGACGGCGCCGAGGTGCCCGCCCACGTCGAGCACGACGGCCGGTCGGTGAGCTTCCTGGCCCGCGACGTGCCGTCGGTGGGGTGGCGGTCGTACCGGGTGCTGACCGCGGACACGTCGTCGGCGTGGGAACCCGTCGACGGCTGCGAGATCGCCAACGAGTGGTACCGGTTGCGGGTCGACCCGGCCCGCGGCGGGGCGGTCGACTCGTTGGTCGCCTCGGGCCGCGAGCTGCTGGCCGACGGGCGGGTCGGCAACGAACTGGCCGTCTACGACGAGTATTCGGCGCATCCGGAGGCCGGCGAGGGGCCGTGGCATCTGCTGCCGCGCGGCCCGGTGGTGGCGTCGTCATCGGGGCCGGCGTCGGTGCAGGCGTTCCGCGGGCCGCTCGGGTCGCGGCTCGTCGTGCGGGGCCGCATCGGCGAGCTGTTGCGCTACACCCAGACGTTGACGCTGTGGGACGGTGTCGCGCGCGTCGACTGTCGTACCGTCATCGACGAATTCACCGGCGAGGACCGGCTGTTGCGGCTGCGGTGGCCCTGTCCGATCCCGGGTGCGCTGCCGGTCAGCGAGGTCGGCGACGCGGTGATCGGTCGCGGCTTCGGGCTGCTGCACGCCGGCGAGGCGGCCGTCGACTCCGCCGAACACCCGTGGACACTCGACAATCCGGCCTACGGGTGGTTCGGGCTATCGTCGGCGGTGCGGGTCCGGGTGGGCGCGTCGACGCGTGCGGTGTCGGTGGCCGAGGTGGTGGGGTCGTCGGCGGTGGCGCGGCCGCTGATGGTGGCGCTGGCCCGCGCCGGGGTCACCGCGACGTGCAGCTCGGCGTCGGGCCCGCGCTACGGCGACCTGACCGTCGACTCGAACCTGCCCGACACGAGGATCGCCCTCGGCGGCCCGTCGGAAAACCCGTTCACCGCAGCGGTTCTCGCCGATGCCGGGCAGGCCTACACCGACGAACTGCACCGTCAGTTGCAGGCCACCGGCACGGCCCGGGTGTGGGTGCCGGCTTCGGAGCCGCTGTCCGCGGTCTGGGTGCCGGGCGCGGATCTACGCGGTGTGCGGGCGCTGCCGGTGTTGATCGTCGCGGGTGCGGCGCTTGAGGACGCGGTCGCCGCGGTGGCCGACGACCTGGCCGACTTCGAGATCGCCGTCGCGCAGCAGGCCCCGGCCGCCGAGTTCGAGGACCGCACGGTCGCGGTGCTCAACCGCGGGATACCCGGTTTCGCCGTCGAACCCGATGGCACACTGCACCTGTCGTTGATGCGGTCATGCACCGGATGGCCGTCGGGCACCTGGATCGACCCGCCGCGCCGCACCGCACCCGACGGGTCAAACTTCCAGCTGCAGCACTGGACCCACACGTTCGAGTACGCGTTGGTCAGCGGCGCCGGTGACTGGCGGCAATCGGGCGTCCCGGCGCTCAGTGCGGAGTTCTCCCGGCCGCTGCTGCCGGTCACCGAGCGGCGCCCGGTCACCGGCAGCCTGCCGTCGTGGGGGTCGCTGCTGGAGATCGAGCCCGCCGGCAAGGTGCACCTCGGCGCGCTGAAGGCGGCGGGCAATCCGTTGGCCGCGGGCCGCAGCCAGCCGCTGCACCCCTCCGACGGCGTCGCGATGCGGCTGGTCGAAAAATGCGGGGCGGCAACCGATGTGACGATCACCTCGGGACTGCGGCGCGTGTCGGCGTCGCGGGTGGACCTGCTCGAGCAGCCGCGGGTGCAGGAACTGGTGACCGACGGACTGGCACTGCACGGCTACGAAATCGCGACCGCGCTGACCCGGCTGAACCTGCCGCGGATGATCGACGCCGACCACGAGGTGCTCGCGCCCGACGCCGAGGAGGCGCAGCCGCTGTACGCCCGCTACTGGCTGCACAACCGCGGCCCGGCCCCGTTGGGTGGGTTGCCCGCCGTCGCGCACCTGCACCCGCAGCATGTGGTCGCGGATTCGCAGGTGCGCCTGCGGCTCACGGTCGCCAGCGACTGCACCGACGAGGTGCTGCACGGTCGGGTGCGGATGGTGTGTCCGGACGGGTGGACCGTCGAACCGGCCGTGCTGCCGTTCATGCTGCCGCCCGGCGAATACGTGGACGCCGCCGTGGAAGTGAGCCCGCCGGACGGGGTGGCGCCCGGGTTGTATCCCGTGCGCGCGGAGATGGCGTTGACCGGTGCGCACGATCCGATCCCGCCGTCGTGGCGGCAGGTGGTCGAGGACGTGTGCGTGGTCGCGGTGGATGCGCCGCCGGACGACCGTCTGCTGCGCCTGGTCGACGGTCCGGTCGCCGTCGCCGTCGCTGCGGGTGAGTCGGCGCGGCTCACGGTGACCGTCGGCACCGACGCGCACGCCGACATCGCGGCCGAGGCACACCTGATCAGCCCGTGGGGCACCTGGGAGTGGATCGGCCCGGCCGCGTGCGGTCTGGAAGTGCCTGCGCGGGGGACGGTTTCGCTGTCGTTCGACGTCGCGCCGCCGGCCTGGACGGAACCCGGGGAGTGGTGGGCGCTGATCCGCATTGCCGCGGCCGGGCACCTCGTGTACTCGCCGGCGGTGAAGGTGACGGTGCGATGAGCGTCGACGTGGCCGCGACGGTGGGCGGGGTGGCGGTTCCGGTCGCCGAGATCGATGCTCGCGAAGAGCAGTTGCGGGCGTCGCGGCTGGCGTCGTCGCTGCCGCGGTCCGGCACCAGCGAGGGACGCCAGTTGCGGCGCTGGCTGACTCAGCTCGCGGTGATCGAACGGGTGGTCGCCGCGGAGGCCTCGGCGCGGGGGTTGACCGCCGACGGCGCGCCGACCGAGGACGAGCTGCTGCCCGACCTGACCGTGCGGATGGAGATCGGCAGCGTCGCCGCGTCAGTGCTGGCCGACCCGGTCGCGCGGGCCGTGTTCGCGAGCGTCACCGCCGACGTCGACGTGACCTCCGAGCAGGTGGCGTCGTACCAGTCGCGAAACCCGCTGCGCTACAGCGACAGCGAGGCCTATGAGCACCTGCGGGCGGCGGCGCGGCGGCGCGCGTTCCGGCTCTGGCTCGACGCCCGGTGCGCGGCCGTCGTCGAACTGGCGCCGGGTTACGAGCATCCGGGCGATCCGCGGCAGCCCGACAACACCCATCGGCACTGATGGCACCACCCACGCTCGCGCTCGACATCGGCGGCACGAAGATCGCCGCCGGCCTCGTCGACGACGACGGCACGCTCGTCCACCGGGCCACCCTGCCCACCCCGGCCGTCGACCCCGAAGCGATCTGGGCCGTGGTGGACACGCTGGTCACCGAGGCGATGGCCGCGGCGGGTGGCCGGGTGCGCGGGGTGGGTATCTCGTCGGCGGGGCCGATCGACCTGGCGGCAGGCACGGTCAGTCCGATCAACATCACGACGTGGCAACGGTTTCCGATCGTGTCCCGCGTCTCGGAGACGGTGGGGGCGCCGGCGCGGTTGGCCGGTGACGGGCTGTGCATGGCGATGGGTGAACGGTGGCGGGGCGCGGGACGCGGCGCCGACTTCCTGCTGGGCATGGTGGTGTCGACCGGGGTCGGCGGCGGCCTGGTGCTCGACGGCGCACCGTACGACGGGCGGACCGGTAACGCGGGACACGTCGGGCACGTGGTGGTCGACCCGGACGGTGACGGGTGCTCGTGCGGCGGGCACGGCTGCGTCGAGACGATCGCGGCGGGCCCGCGGATGGCGCGCTGGGCCCGCGAGCACGGGTGGCAGGCACCCGCCGGCGCCGACGCCAAGGAGTTGGCCGATGCCGCTTACGCGGGCGATGCGCTTGCGCTGCAGGCGTATCGACGCGGCGCGACGGCGGTGGCGGCGATGATCGCGGCGGTCGGCGCGGTGTGCGACCTGGACCGCGTCGTCATCGGCGGCGGGGTGGCCAAGGCGGGTGCGCTGCTGTTCGATCCGCTCCGTGAGGCGCTCGACGGGTATGCCGGGTTGAGTTTCCTGCACGACTTGCAGGTGGTGCCGGCCGAACTGGGCGGCGATGCGGGCCTGATCGGCGCTGCGGCCGTGGTGCTCTCGGCGCCGGCGTCACTCGGATAGCCGCGCGTGGGCCGCCGCCTGGGTGCGGTTGCGGACGCCCAATTTGGCGAGGATCGAACCGACATGCCGGTTCGCGGTCTTCGGGCTGATGTACAGCGCGGCGGCGATCTCGGCGTCGCTGTGGCCGGCGGCGAGAAGTTCGAGGACCTCGTGCTCGCGGCGCGTCAACCCGCGGGGGTCGGCGATGGTGGCCTTGTTGCGCCGGTCGGCGCGGCCGCGGAGCTCGGCGAGCCGCTGCTCGGCGCGGCGGGCCGCTGCAGGTGCGCCCAGGTCGGTGAACGTCTGCAGCGCGGCCGCGACCGCGTCGGCGTCACCGCCGAGTTGGGCCAGCGCCGCGTCGTAGGACACCCGAGCCGAGTCCACTCCGCGGCGGCCGCCGCGTAATCACCCTGCAGCTCATGACGATACGGCGTGATGACGTCGGTGCTCGGCGCAATGCCGTGCTCTCCGCCGGCGAGCCGCACCCAGCGCTGCAACTGCCCGACGCGCCAGGGGTCGGTGTGTTCGGTGCACACCGCCAGGCCGCCGAGTGCTTCCGCGCGGGCGGTCGCGTCGTCCCCGGCGAGCCACGCGGCCTCGGCGCGCGCCGCCCACACCAACCCGAGCCGGTACACGTCGTGGGGCTCGCTGATGGCCACCGCCTCATCGAGGAGATCGGACACGCGGGCGTCGTCGCGGCGCGCGCGGGTCAGCGCCAGGGTCACCAACGGCAGGTAGCGGTGCAGCGGGGACAACGCCGGCTTCGTCAGCACGTCTTCGGCCGCCGACGCCGCGTTGACCCAGTCGCCGCGGTGCAGCGCCGTAAGAGAGGCCGTCGCCGTCGTCAACGTCTCGAACACCCGCAGGTCGTGTTCGCGGCAGAAGGCCGAACTGGTGCGGATGTAGCGATCGGCGTCGTCGAGGCGGTGATGGTGAGCGGCGTTCCAGCACAGCACCACGCCGATGATGCCGGCATGCTCTGGGCCGAGGTCGTCGCCCATGGCCTCACGCCAAACCGATTCCAGCACTTCCCAACCCGTGCCCGTTCGGGTCACCGTAGACAGCGTGCCGTGGCAGCGCGCCCGCACCGCCACCGCGCGGTCGCCGAGTTGTTCGCCGAGGCGGACGGCGCGCGCGGAATAGTCGGGGCACTGCGGGTCGTATCCGACCGCGGCCAGTTCGGTCAGGTTCACCAGCGCCCATGCCAATTCCCGCGACGGGCCGAGATCCTCGAGGAGGCGGACCGACTCGCGACCGACCTCGAGGGCCTCGGTCGTGCGGCCCATCGCCCACAACCAGTAGGACAACCATCTCAGGTTGTCGCCTTCGCGGAGTCGATCGCCCAGCGCCCGCCGCATGTCCGCCGCCTGCCGGAAAGAGCCCGCGGCGGCCTCGCCGTGGCCGGCGAGGTTGCTGTTGAGCGCGTGCTGTTCGACCCACTCGACGCGCCGATGGTCGGGCACCGCGTCGGCGTGACGCAGCGTCAGGGCGAACAGTTCGGCGGCCTCGGCGTAGGCAGCCAGCGCGGATGCGCGTGCGGCGGCGTCAGGACCGTACCGGATGACCGCCTCGCTGTCGCGGGCTTGGTCGGCGTGAAAAGCCAACAGGTTCAGCATGTTCGGGTCTGAGTACTCGGCGAGCGCGTCGAGCACCCGGCGGTGCAGTGACCGGCGCTCGAAGGCCGGGATCTGTTCGTAGGTGGCGCGGCGGGCCAGCTCGTGGCGGAAATGCACCGTCGCGGTATCGGCAACCAGGACGCCCGTCTCCAGGCAGGCCGGCAGCCCGTCGACGGCGGCCGGACACACAGCGCGCAGCACCGCCACGTCGATCCTCGGACCGAAAATCGCTGCAGCATACGCAGTTTGGCGGCCCGCCATGGACAGCCGGGCAAGCCGTCCCCACACCGCGTCGTACACGCTCGGCGGCAGCGGGCCGTCGCGCAGAGCGGCGGGTCCGGCGGCCAGCACCTCGGTGACGTAGAACGGGTTGCCGCCGGTGAGGCGATGCAGTTCTGCCGGGTGCACCCCGCTGCCTGCGGACAGTTCGGCCACGGCCGCCTCGCTGAGCGGCTCGACCGCGACGTGGTCGGCGGCTGCGAGCTCGTTGAGCAGCACGGCCAGCGGGTGCCGGTCGCCGACCTCGTCGTCGCGGTACGACACCACCAGCAACACCGGCAACGACTCGATGCGGCCCGCGAGGTAGCGCAGCAGATCCAGCGTCGCGCCGTCGGCCCAGTGGACGTCCTCGACGACGCAGACCCACGTCGGCCCGCTGGCGAGAACCGCGGTCACCGCCGCGTGGACCGCCTCGACGTCACCCGCGTCGACGCCGGCACGCAGATCCACGGCGTGCTCGGGCGCCACCCCGGTCAGCATGTCGATCAGCGGGCCCAGCGGCCGCGGCGTGGACAACGGGTCACACCAGCCCTGCAGGACTTTCGTGTCTCCGGGCTGTTTGGCGAGGAACTCGGCGATCACCGCCGTCTTGCCCGCGCCGGCCTCGCCGCGCAGCAACACCGTGCTGCCCTGGCCCTGTGCTGCCTGCTGTCGGTGGCGGTCGAGTCGGTCGTGCACGCGCTCACGTTCGAGAAGACGCGGCCTCACCGCCATCGACTCACCGCCTCGGTTGTGTTCCGGGGCCACGGGTTACGAGGCCGCTCGTCAACAAATGAGGTGAACGCCTCATGTGGCGGGCGAAGCGGCGCACGCACACTGAAGCCCAGCGAGCGTGGACACCACCGGGTCCACCTGCGGCGTAAGCGTAATCGGGAGGAGACCACCATGCCTGTCGCTCGTCAGAATGGACTGACCACCGGCCTCGCGGTGATGAGCGCCGGCGTCATCGCGCTCAGCCCGCTGGTGGTGATGCCCCCGCAGCCGCCGGTCGACGTCGCCGCCGTGTCGACGGTGCGCACGGTGACCGCCGATGTCGAACTGGTCGCCTTCGCCGATGCGCTGATCGCCGCGCTCCCGGAGGTCGGGCAGCGGCTCGTCGAGTTCGCGGGCAGCACGCTGCCGCAACTGATCCAGGCCCACGTCGCCGCCGGCGAGTTCGCCCATCTCGGCGTGCTGGCGCTCAACATCGCGTTGGGGTGGCCCGTCATCGACGCGCTGGCACCCGTTCTCGGGGTGTTCGAAAGCGAGTTGCCGCCGCCGTTCGGGACGTCCGACGGTGTGGTGATGTCGGTCTACCGGCTGGCGACGGTGCTGCCCAATCTGATCGCTGATTTGGCGCTCGAGGTCGCCGAGGTGATCGACGGCGTGGACACGCCGGGTGGGCTGGTTCCCGACCTGATCCAGGCCGTCACGCTGCGGGTCAACAACGCGGTCGAGTACTTCCAAGATCTCATCGGCGCGTTCGGCGTCGTGCTGCCCATCGCGGATCTTGTTCCGCCGGAAGCGGTTCCGCAGGCGCGGCAGGAGGTTGCGACGCCGGATGTGACGGACCCATTGCCCGCGCCCGACGAGTTTTCGCTCCCCGCCGCGACGGTCACCGTCAGCACGTCGACGCCGGACGAGGTGGAGCCGGAGGCCACCGAGGCACCCGTCGCTGACGATGCAGAGGAGACCACCGCTCCGAACGGAGCCACGGATCTGTCGGACGGCAACCGGGTCGAACCCGGCGACGTCGTCGACGAACCGAGCGACGAGACCGACGGCGCCGACGTCGTCGAGGAGGTCGAGACAGAGACCCCCGCCGAGGACGAGGTCGATGCGCCCGCCAAAACTGGCACCGAAACGGCGGCCGACGAAGCTGCCGAGCCGCCCGAGGCGTGACGAGGTTGAGCGTTTTGGCTGATCGTGGGGTGGTCGGCTATTCTTGACGGCGTTCCACCGAAGACCGTCGGTCACCGAGAAATCGGTTGAAGGTCCCGGATCACCCGGGCGGCCCACGCAGGAGGACGAGGCTAGTAGCGAGTATGCATGCGCGCCCCGACCTGTCTGCGTCGGGGCGTTCGTCGTTTCCGGGGTTGACCGGCGGTAACCCACCACGAGGAGGCATGCATGGCCAAGGCTGACAAGGCCACCGCGGTTGCCGACATCGCCGAGCAGTTCAAGGAGGCCTCGGCGACGCTTGTCACCGAGTACCGCGGGCTGACGGTGGCCAACCTCAAGGACCTTCGCCGTTCGCTCGGTGATTCCGCCACCTACACGGTCGCCAAGAACACGCTGGTCAAGCGTGCCGCGGCGGAGGCGGGCATCGAGGGCCTCGACGAGTTGTTCGTCGGTCCCACCGCGATCGCGTTCGTCAAGGGCGAGGCCGTCGACGCCGCCAAGGCGATCAAGAAGTTCGCCAAGGACAACAAGGCCCTCGTCATCAAGGGCGGCTACATGGATGGCCGCCCGCTGAGCGTGACCGAGGTCGAGCAGATCGCCGACCTGGAGTCGCGCGAGGTGCTGCTGGCCAAGATGGCCGGCGCGATGAAGGCGAACCTGTCCAAGGCTGCCGGCCTGTTCAACGCTCCGGCGTCGCAGGTCGCACGGCTGGCCGCCGCTCTGCAAGAGAAGAAGGCCGGCGAAGAAGCCGCTTAACCCCCCGACTAGCAAGAAGTAAGTAAGGAAAGGACCATCATGGCCAAGCTGTCCACCGACGAGCTGCTCGACGCGTTCAAGGAACTGACGCTGCTGGAGCTCTCGGAGTTCGTCAAGAAGTTCGAGGAGACCTTCGAGGTCACCGCCGCTGCTCCGGTCGCCGTCGCGGCTGCCGGCCCCGCCGCCGGTGGTGCCCCCGCCGAGGCCGCCGAGGAGCAGTCCGAGTTCGACGTCATCCTCGAGGGTGCCGGCGACAAGAAGATCGGCGTCATCAAGGTCGTCCGCGAGATCGTCTCCGGCCTGGGCCTCAAGGAGGCCAAGGACCTCGTCGACAGCGCTCCCAAGCCGCTGCTCGAGAAGGTCGACAAGGCCGCTGCCGACGATGCCAAGGCCAAGCTCGAGGCCGCCGGCGCTTCGGTGACCGTCAAGTAGCACCGAGTCGGCTCAGCCGACGCGATACCACACCGGTGGGGTCGATCCAGCAAATGGGTCGGCCCCATCGGCGTTTTTGCGATGGGTCACAATCTGAGCGCAGACCTGTGCCGTGGCCTGACTGCGTAAGATACAGTGACTCAAGCCACAGGCGGGTAGGCGTGTGGCCTGTGACAATGATTGGCGGAAGGATCTCGCGTGGGCATTGGTATCCAGGTTGAAGGACTGACGAAGTCCTTCGGCCCCCAGCGAATCTGGGAGGACGTTACCTTCGACCTGCCGCCGGGTGAGGTGAGCGTTCTGCTCGGCCCCTCCGGTACCGGTAAGTCCGTGTTCTTGAAGTCGCTGATCGGCCTGCTGCGCCCCGAGCGCGGCAAGATCATCGTCGACGGCACCGACGTGATCCAGTGCACCGCCAAGGAGCTCTACGAGATCCGCACGCTGTTCGGCGTGATGTTCCAGGACGGTGCCCTGTTCGGCTCGATGAGCCTGTATGACAACACCGCGTTCCCGCTTCGTGAGCACACGAAGAAGAAGGAATCCGAGATCCGCCAGATCGTGATGGAGAAGCTCGAACTGGTCGGTCTGGCCGGTGACGAGAACAAGTTCCCCGGCGAGATCTCCGGTGGTATGCGCAAGCGTGCCGGCCTGGCCCGCTCGCTGGTGCTCGATCCGCAGATCATCCTCTGCGACGAGCCCGACTCCGGTCTGGACCCGGTCCGTACGGCCTACCTGTCCCAGCTGCTGATCGACATCAACGCGCAGATCGACTGCACGATCCTGATCGTGACGCACAACATCAACATCGCCCGCACGGTGCCCGACAACATGGGCATGCTGTTCCGCAAGCACCTGGTGATGTTCGGTCCGCGCGAGGTGCTGCTGACCAGCGACGAGCCCGTCGTGCGTCAGTTCCTCAACGGCCGCCGTATCGGCCCGATCGGTATGTCCGAGGAGAAGGACGAGTCGACGATGGCCGAGGAGCAGGCCATGATCGACGCCGGCCACCACGACGGTGGCGTCGAGGAGATCGAGGGCGTGCCGCCGCAGATCCAGGCCACTCCGGGTATGCCGGAGCGCCAGGCCGTCGGCCGTCGTCAGGCGCGGGTGCGCGAGATCATGCACACGCTGCCGCCCGCCGCGCAGGAAGCGATCCGCGCCGACCTCGAGGGCACGAACACGTATTCGGCGAGCGCGTTCCCCGAGGGGGAGACCGCCCGGCACCGCCATGTGGAGGATGACGCCCCGACGGGCGCCATTCCGCGCGCCCAGCAGTAAGCCGGCCCGGTGAACGTCAGCCACGAGCCGACGTTCTGCCGGATCTGCGAGCCTCTCTGCGGGATGATTGCCACCGTCGAGGACGGTCGGCTGGTCGCCCTGCGACCCGACAAGGACCATCCGGTGTCGGCGGGGTTCGCCTGCCAGAAGGGCATCGCGTTCAGCGAGGTCGTCAACGACCCCGACCGCGTCACCACCCCGCTGCGCCGCACTCGCGTTGATGGTCTTCGCGCAAGCGGCTCATCCGAAGACGGGTTCGAACCCGTCAGCTGGGACGAGGCGATGGCCGACATCGCTTCGCGCGTCGCGGCTGTGCACCGCGACCACGGTTCGGGCGGCATCGGCTGGTACTTCGGCAACCCGGGGGCGTTCAACTACTCGTACACGATCGCGCTGCAGTCGATGACGTTCGGCTTTCCGCGGATGCACCTGTTCACCGCGGGCTCGCAGGACGTCAACAACCGCTTCGTGGCCAGCCAGCTGCTGTACGGATCGCCGCTGGCGCTGCCGGTGCCCGACGTGCTGCGCACCGATCTGCTCGTCGTCATGGGCGCCAACCCCGTCGTCTCGCACGGCAGCGTGCTGACCGCGCCGCGGATCCGTGACCGCATGCACGACATCGTCAAACGCGGCGGCCGCGTGCTGGTGATCGATCCGCGCAGGACCGAGACCGCCGCGCAGTTCGAGTGGCTCGGCATCGTCCCCGACGGCGACGCGTTCCTGCTCCTGTCGCTGCTGCAGGTGATGTTCTCCGAGAACCTCGCCGACCGCGCGCGGCTGGCGCGGCACGCCGACGGCGTCGACTGGCTCGAACAGCTGGCGCGTCCGTTCAGCCCGGAGGCCACCGAGGCGCACACCGGGATCGACCCGGGCACCGTGCGGGCGCTGGCCCGCGATCTGGTGCGCACCGAACGCGCCGCCGTGTACGGCCGCGTCGGCACCAGTATCGGCGAAAACGGCACGCTCACAACGTATCTGATCGACGCGGTGAACCTGGTTGCCGGCAACCTCGACGTGCCCGGCGGCAGCATGTTCGGCCGCCTCGGCATTCCGGGGGAGCGGTGGCTGACCAAGGCCGGCGGTGCACTGCTGCGCGGCGTCTACACGCGCCGGCGCTCACGCATCGGCGGGTTCCCCGCGGTGCTGGGGTCCGAGCCCGCCGCGGTGATGGCCAAGGAGATCACCACACCCGGACGCGGACAGATCAAGGCGCTGTTCGTCGGCGCGGGCAACCCGGTGCTGTCGGTGCCCAACGGCGACGAACTAGAACGCGCGCTGGAGTCGCTGGACCTGATGGTCGGGATCGACCTGTACGTCAACGAGACGCTCGCGCACTGCGACTACGTGCTGCCCGCGACGTCGATGTACGAGCGCGACGACTTTCCGCTGCCGTTCCAGACGCTGCAGCCGACGCCGCTGCGGCAGGCCACCGAGGCCGTCATCGCGCCGGTCGGGCAGGCCCGCGCCGAGTGGCAGATCATCGACGACCTGGCCGGCCGGCTGTCGCGGACTACGCCGGGTTTCGCTCTCCTCGCCGGCGTTCGGAAAGTGTTGTCGCTGTTCGGGGCTCGGTTGTCGCCGCGGATGCTTGCCGATGCGGTGATCCGGCTGTCCGAGGGCGGCGACCGGTTCGGGCTGCGGCGCGGGCTGAGCTTTTCGAAGCTGACGCGTGAGCACCCGCACGGCGCCGTGCTGGCACGTTATTTGCGCGGCGGCGTGTTGCGCGATGTTGTCGTCTACCGCGGCGGGCGGGTGCGGTTGCGGCACGACTCGATCGGCGCGGAGGTGGACAAGCTGTCGCGGCGCCGGGTGCCTGACGGCTATCCGATGCGGCTGATCGGTATGCGCGAGGCGCGCTCGGAGAACTCGTGGCTGCACAACGCGCCGCTGCTGATGCGCGGCGGGCGCGCCCAGCACGCGCTCGTCCACGCCGACGACGCCGCGGCGGCCGGCATCGACGACGGCGACCTGGTGCGCATCGCGTCGCCGCACGGCGAGATCGAGCTGCCCGCCACCGTGACCAAGGACATCGTCGCCGGGGTGGTCGCGGTGCCGCACGGCTGGGGCCACAAGGGCACCGCCGGCTGGCGGGTGGCCAACAGCGCCGGCGGCGCGAACGTCAACCGGCTGATGTCGAGCGCCGTCGACGATGTCGAGAGCTTGGCCGGGATGGCCCGGTTGACCGGTGTGCCGGTGCGGATCAGTCCGAGCGGCTGAAAACACCTCGCCGAAGTGACAACGCACGTTATCTTTACGCGTCGAAATCCGTGTGCGTTCGGCGCAAAGAGATTGGTGGGTCATGGTCGACCGGTTCGTGACGTGGTTCAGCGTCGGTGTGCTTACGGCGGGAATGTCGGCGGCGGTGCTTGCGGGTGCGGGCGCGGCGATCGCCGACGAGACCGGCTCGTCCGGCGCTGACAAGGCCAACACCTCGGAGTCGTCGAAACCGGCTGAGAACGAGGCGGATTCGACGGATCAGGAGCCGGCTGAGTCGACTGAGCCTGAGTCGACTAAGCCTGAGTCGATGGAGCCTGAGCCGACGGACGAGGACGTCGCGGAAGAGGAGCCGGCCGAAGAGGAGACGACCGAAGAAGAAGAGCCGGTCGAGGAAGAACCCGCGCGGGAGCCGGAGAAGGACAAGGGGTCCGACCGCGTCGAGGACGAGCCGGACACGGCTGCGGCGCCCGCCGCGAAGGCCGTCGTCGCCACCCAAACCCGGTCGAAGGACACGTCCGAAGCCAAGGTCGACGACACCGTCGCAGAGACGGCGACCGTCGCACCGGCCGTCGAGCAGGAAGACGTCGTGCTGGATGCGCCCGTCGTCGACGAGCAGGCCGAGACCGAGGCGGTGGCGTTCGCGTCGGCGCCGGCCACCGCGGCCATCACCGCGACCGCGATGGCTCCCCGGATGCCCGCCATCGTGCGGTTCATCGGCACGCTGGTGTTCAACCTCTACGCCGTGGCGACCCGGCTGCTGGGCGGGCCGCCGATTCTGCCGGCGAACAGCACTGTCACCGTGCGCAGTTCGACGCTGCGCATCGACTGCGCCTGCGAGGACGGCAAGGGTGTCGAGGTGCCCGCCGACTGGTACATCCCGCAGGGCGCCGAGGAGAACCCACCCGAGCGGATGATCTATCTGCAGCACGGGTTCCTGGCGGCGGGGCCGTGGTACAGCCACACGGCGGCCGCGCTGGCCGAGCAGACCAACAGCATCGTGGTGGCCCCGTCGATCACGTCGAACTTCTTCGCCGCCGACGCGTGCTGGCTCGGCGCCGCGCCGATGCACGAAGGCATGGCCAAGCTGTTCGACGACGGCAACACCGCGCTCGCCGAAAGCGCTGCGGCCGCGGGCTACACCGGCCCGATTCCGGACCGGGTGGTGCTGATGGGGCACTCGCTCGGCGGCGGCGCGGTGTCGGGCATCGCCGGTTACATGGTCGAGCGCGAGACGATCGACCGGCTGGCCGGCGTGGTGCTGCTCGACGGCGTCGGGCTCGACGACCCGGAGCGGATGACGGAGTCGCTCAGGCTCGTTCCGCTCGACATTCCGATCTACCAGCTCGCCGCACCGGTGTACTTCTGGAACAACTTCGGTGTCGGCCTGGACGCGCTGGTCGAGGCGCGGCCGGACACGTTCGTCGGTGTCACGCTCGTGGGCGGGTCGCACGTCGACGCCATGCGAGGCGGCAACCCGCTCATCCAGTTCGCCCAGGAGCTGGTGGCGGGCTTCTCGAAGCCGCAGAACTCGGCGGCCGCGCGGATGCTGATGGTCGGCTGGGTCAACGACATGTTTGCCGGAAACCAGGAGGAGGGCATCTACCTCGAGCCCGGCGAGGCGTTCAGCTTCGAGACCCCGAAGGGTGAGGCGTCGGTCGTCGCGCTGCCCAACACGCTGACCAAGTGGTTCCCGTTCAACTTCCTCAAGCCGTTGGTGCCGCTCATGGACGGGTTATTTACCTTCGAATCAACCTGTGTCGCCGAGTCCGTCGGCGCACGCACCGCGGCCGGGACCTGTCAGGGGTCCATCGCGGCGTGACGATCGGGCGGTTCCGCGTAAACCGCCCTGATGGCGACTCGGCCGGGGTTACCGTTTGCTGAATCGTCGTCTTCAGGGGGTCGTATGGCGGGCCGGTTTCTGGCGTGGCTGAGTGCGGGAGTCCTCCTCGCAGGCGTGTCCGCGGGGACGATCCTCGGAGCGGGCCTCGCCTTCGCCGACGACGACCCGTCCGGCGACGCGGGCACGTCGCAGTCGACTTCGCCTGACACGCAACAGGATTCGGACGTCGACAACACCGACGCCGACCCGCCCGCGCAAGAGGACGAAGAGACTGAGGACGTCGTCGAGGACGACGACGAAGAGGTCCCCGCCGAGGACGTCGACGAGCCGACCTCCAAGCCCGAGGACAACGACGACGAGGTCGACGAACCCGCGGCCGTCGAGTCCAAGAGCGACACCCTCGTCACCCGATCCGTGGTAGCGACGCGGGCGGAACCGGAGCCCGCACCGGAACCCGAGCCGACGCCGGTGAAGCCCGAGAAGATCGAGGAGCCCGACGAAACCGTCGTCGCCGCGCCGGTCGAGGCAGTGACCGTCGACGCGCCGTTCATCGACGAGGTCGAGCCCTCACCGGCCACCGCCCGCGTCATGATGACCGCGGCCGCGGATGTGCCGGCTCCGGCGCGGCCGAGCCTGATCAACGTGATCGGCACGCTCGCGTGGAGCGTCGCCGATTTCTTCATCAACCTCGTGGTGGGCCCGCCGGTGGTGCCGGCCGGGTACTCGGTGACCGCGGGGCGGTCCACGATGAAAATCGACTGCGGCGACGGGTACCACGCCCAGGCCGACTGGTACTTCCCGACGAGCGGCGAACCCGACAAGCTCATCTACTTCCAGCACGGGTTCCTGTCCCCGGCGGCGACCTACAACGTCACGCTGACAGAGTTGGCCGAACGCAACAACGCGATCGTCGTCGCGCCGTCGATCACCTCGAACTACTTCTCCTGTGACGGCTGCAGCGTGACCGCCGACCCCATGCACCTGGCCGTGGCGAAACTGTTCGCGGGTGACCGCACCGCGCTGCGGGAGAGCGCGGCCGCCGCCGGATTCGAGGGCACGCTGCCGACGCAGTTCGCGCTCGCCGGCCACTCCGCGGGTTCGATGCTGGCGGCGGGCACGTCGGGCTACTACTACGAACGGGCGTCCGAGGAGCAGAAGGCCGACCTGGTGGGTGTTCTGCTTTACGACGGTTCGGCCGCCAACGGCGCGCTGGCCCGCGCTCTCGAGAAGCTGCCGGACGCGGTGCCGGTACTGAATATCGCCGGTGGTCCGACGGTGTTCAACAACGGGGGCGAGGCCAACCAGGTGTTCAGCGAGATGCGGCCTGATCAGTTCAACGGGGTGCAGCTGGTCGGCGGGGCCCACTCGGATGGGTTCCGCAGCAGCATCTACGGCGGTCTGGTGCAGGCGTTCGTCGGGCTGGCGTTCGGTCAGTCCCAGCCGCAGGACGTCGAGGCGGTCCAGGTGCTCACGCAGGGCTGGTTGGCCGACATGTTCGCGGGCCGGGTCTACGACGAGGACAGCCGCACCGGCATCTACGGCGACGTCGGCGAGATCGTCGACATCGACACCGACGCCGGCCTGGCGCGCGGTTACGTGCTGCCCGGTCCGCCGGCGGCGCTGTCGCCGATCGAGCGGTTCTTCGCGGCGCTGCTGCACTCGATCAACTCGAACGACTTCGCGGCGTGCGCGGTGGACCCGGACGCCGGGTTCTTTGCGCAAAACTCCACACCGAACACCGTGTTATCTCTTGACGGGAAGGCCATCACGCGCCAATCTGTTGGGCAGCAATGTATGGACGGGTAAGAGGTAACGAGTCGCCAGCCAGCGTCCCGTCAGCGGCCATGCATGCAGTTGGGTTGTGGATGTTGAGGAATACGCCGTCCTGCGGTACTGTTGGACGTTGCGCTGGCTGCATCCTGCCCACCTAAACCCGCACCTGACACCGAGGTCCTAGCCTGAGCCCCCGCTCAGTGATCTAGTCGCGTGCGTTTTGTTCGGGAGTTTGTGGTCGTGAGTGGCCAGCCGAACCGACGCAGATATCGCGGCTATAGGGAACCGGTCACCGGTCATCTCGATCGTCGCATGAGGTGCTGGAAGGATGCATCTTGGCAGGGTCTCGCCCAAACAAGACAGCTGAAGCTACTAAAAACTCCGTCCCCGGAGCACCAAATCGAATTTCTTTTGCGAAGCTCCGTGAGCCCCTCGAGGTTCCCGGGCTTCTTGATGTTCAAACGGAGTCGTTCGAGTGGCTGATCGGATCCGAGGCCTGGCGGGAGAAGGCCAAGGAGCGCGGTGACGCCAAGCCGGTCGGCGGCCTCGAAGAGGTGCTCACCGAGCTGAGCCCCATCGAGGACTTCTCCGGCTCGATGTCGCTGTCCTTCTCCGATCCGCGCTTCGACGAGGTCAAGGCGCCCGTCGACGAGTGCAAAGACAAGGACATGACGTACGCGGCGCCGCTGTTCGTCACGGCCGAGTTCATCAACAACAACACCGGTGAGATCAAGAGCCAGACGGTCTTCATGGGTGACTTCCCGATGATGACCGAGAAGGGCACCTTCATCATCAACGGCACCGAGCGTGTCGTGGTGAGCCAGCTGGTCCGCTCGCCGGGTGTGTACTTCGACGAGAGCATCGACAAGTCCACCGAAAAGACGCTGCACAGCGTCAAGGTGATCCCCGGCCGCGGTGCGTGGCTGGAGTTCGACGTCGACAAGCGCGACACCGTCGGCGTGCGCATCGACCGCAAGCGCCGCCAGCCGGTCACCGTGCTGCTCAAGGCGCTCGGCTGGACCAACGAGCAGATCACCGAGCGGTTCGGCTTCTCCGAAATCATGATGTCGACGCTGGAGAAGGACAACACCGCCGGCACCGACGAGGCGCTGCTGGACATCTACCGCAAGCTGCGTCCGGGCGAGCCGCCGACCAAGGAGTCCGCGCAGACCCTGCTGGAGAACCTGTTCTTCAAGGAGAAGCGCTACGACCTGGCCCGCGTGGGTCGCTACAAGGTCAACAAGAAGCTGGGTATTACGGCCGAGCCCGCGCAGACATCGGCGACCACGCTGACCGAAGAAGACGTCGTCGCCACCATCGAGTACCTGGTGCGGCTGCACGACGGTCAGAAGACGATGACCGTGCCCGGAGGCGTCGAGGTGCCCGTCGAGGTCGACGACATCGACCACTTCGGCAACCGTCGCCTGCGCACCGTCGGCGAGCTGATCCAGAACCAGATCCGGGTCGGCCTGTCGCGCATGGAGCGCGTCGTGCGCGAGCGGATGACGACCCAGGACGTCGAGGCGATCACGCCGCAGACCCTGATCAACATCCGTCCCGTCGTGGCGGCGATCAAGGAATTCTTCGGCACCAGCCAGCTGTCGCAGTTCATGGACCAGAACAACCCGCTGTCGGGTCTGACCCACAAGCGTCGCCTGTCGGCGCTGGGCCCCGGTGGTCTGTCCCGTGAGCGCGCCGGCCTCGAGGTCCGCGACGTGCACTCGAGCCACTACGGCCGCATGTGCCCGATCGAGACGCCGGAAGGGCCGAACATCGGCCTGATCGGCTCGCTGTCGGTGTACGCGCGGGTCAACCCGTTCGGCTTCATCGAGACGCCGTACCGCAAGGTCAACGACGGTGTGGTCAGCGACCAGATCGACTACCTGACCGCCGACGAGGAGGACCGCCACGTCGTGGCGCAGGCCAACTCGCCGACCGATGAGAACGGCCGCTTCGTCGAGGATCGCGTCCTGGTCCGCCGGAAGGGCGGCGAGGTCGAGTACGTCTCCTCGAATGAGGTTGACTACATGGACGTTTCGCCGCGCCAGATGGTGTCGGTCGCGACGGCCATGATCCCGTTCCTCGAGCACGACGACGCCAACCGCGCCCTGATGGGTGCCAACATGCAGCGCCAGGCGGTTCCGCTGGTGCGCAGCGAGGCCCCGCTGGTCGGTACCGGCATGGAACTGCGTGCCGCGATCGACGCCGGCGACGTCGTCGTGTCCGACAAGCCCGGTGTGGTCGAGGAGGTCTCCGCCGACTACATCACCGTGATGGCCGACGACGGCACCCGGCAGACCTACCGGATGCGTAAGTTCGCCCGCTCCAACCACGGCACCTGCGCCAACCAGCGTCCGATCGTGGACGCCGGCCAGCGGGTCGAGGCGGGGCAGGTCGTCGCCGACGGGCCGTGCACCGAGAACGGCGAGATGGCGCTGGGCAAGAACCTGCTCGTCGCGATCATGCCGTGGGAAGGGCACAACTACGAGGACGCGATCATCCTCTCCAACCGCCTGGTCGAAGAGGACGTGCTGACCTCGATTCACATCGAAGAGCACGAGATCGATGCCCGCGACACCAAGCTGGGCGCCGAGGAGATCACCCGGGACATCCCGAACGTCTCCGATGAGGTGCTCGCCGACCTCGACGAGCGCGGCATCGTCCGCATCGGCGCCGAGGTCCGCGACGGCGACATCCTGGTCGGCAAGGTCACCCCGAAGGGTGAGACCGAGCTGACCCCGGAGGAGCGGCTGCTGCGCGCGATCTTCGGTGAGAAGGCCCGCGAGGTCCGCGACACGTCGCTCAAGGTGCCGCACGGTGAGTCCGGCAAGGTCATCGGCATCCGCGTGTTCAGCCGCGAGGATGACGACGAGCTGCCCGCCGGTGTCAACGAGCTGGTCCGCGTCTACGTGGCCCAGAAGCGCAAGATCTCCGACGGCGACAAGCTCGCCGGACGCCACGGCAACAAGGGCGTCATCGGCAAGATCCTGCCGGTCGAGGACATGCCGTTCCTGCCGGACGGCACCCCGGTGGACATCATCCTCAACACCCACGGTGTGCCGCGTCGTATGAACATCGGCCAGATCCTGGAGACCCACCTCGGGTGGGTGGCCAAGGCCGGCTGGAAGATCAACGGTTCGCCGGACTGGGCCAGCGCCCTGCCCGAGGAGCTGTTGGAGGCCGAGCCGGGCAGCATCGTGTCCACCCCGGTGTTCGACGGTGCCCGCGAGGCCGAGCTGCAGGGTCTGCTGTCGGCCACGCTGCCCAACCGCGACGGCGAGAAGCTGGTCGACGATGACGGCAAGGCGCGGCTGTTCGACGGACGCAGTGGCGAACCGTTCCCGTACCCGGTGACGGTCGGCTACATGTACATCCTGAAGCTGCACCACCTGGTCGACGACAAGATCCACGCGCGTTCCACCGGCCCGTACTCGATGATCACCCAGCAGCCGCTGGGCGGTAAGGCGCAGTTCGGTGGCCAGCGCTTCGGTGAGATGGAATGTTGGGCCATGCAGGCCTACGGCGCGGCTTACACGCTGCAGGAACTGCTGACCATCAAGTCCGACGACACCGTGGGCCGCGTCAAGGTCTACGAGGCGATCGTCAAGGGCGAGAACATCCCCGAGCCCGGTATTCCGGAGTCGTTCAAGGTGCTGCTCAAGGAGCTGCAGTCGCTGTGCCTGAACGTCGAGGTGCTGTCTTCGGACGGCGCGGCGATCGAGATGCGTGACGGTGATGACGAGGACCTGGAGCGCGCTGCTGCGAACCTGGGAATCAACCTGTCGCGCAACGAATCCGCCTCTGTCGAGGATTTGGCCTAATAGTTTTCTAGTCCCGAAAGGGGAAAGGGAGTTACGTGCTAGACGTCAACTTCTTCGATGAACTCCGCATCGGCCTGGCCACCGCGGACGACATCCGCAACTGGTCCTACGGCGAGGTCAAGAAGCCGGAGACCATCAACTACCGCACGCTGAAGCCGGAGAAGGACGGCCTGTTCTGCGAGAAGATCTTCGGACCGACTCGCGACTGGGAGTGCTACTGCGGCAAGTACAAGCGCGTCCGCTTCAAGGGCATCATCTGCGAGCGCTGCGGCGTCGAGGTGACCCGCGCCAAGGTGCGCCGTGAGCGGATGGGCCACATCGAGCTGGCCGCGCCCGTCACGCACATCTGGTACTTCAAGGGTGTGCCGTCGCGGTTGGGCTACCTGCTCGACCTGGCGCCGAAGGATCTCGAGAAGATCATCTACTTCGCCGCCTACGTCATCACCGCCGTCGACGACGAGATGCGCCACAACGAGCTGTCCACGCTCGAGGCGGAGATGGTCGTCGAGCGCAAAGCCGTTGAGGACCAGCGTGATCTGGACCTGGCGGAGCGGTCGCAGAAGCTCGAGGCCGACCTGGCCGAGCTGGAGAAGGAAGGCGCCAAGAGCGACGTGCGCCGCAAGGTGCGCGACGGTGGCGAGCGCGAGATGCGCCAGATCCGCGACCGGGCCCAGCGTGAGCTGGACCGGCTCGAGGAGATCTGGGCGACGTTCACCAAGCTGGCGCCCAAGCAGCTCATCGTCGACGAGGTGCTCTACCGCGAGCTGCAGGACCGCTACGGCGAGTACTTCACCGGCGCCATGGGTGCCGAGGCCATCAAGAAGCTCATCGAGAACTTCGACATCGAGGCCGAGGCCGAGGAACTGCGCGACGTCATCAAGAACGGCAAGGGGCAGAAGAAGCTTCGCGCCCTCAAGCGGCTCAAGGTGGTCGCGGCGTTCCAGCAGTCCTCGAACTCGCCGATGGGCATGGTGCTCGACGCGGTTCCGGTGATCCCGCCGGAGCTGCGCCCGATGGTGCAGCTCGACGGTGGCCGGTTCGCGACCTCGGACCTCAACGACCTGTACCGCCGCGTGATCAACCGCAACAACCGGTTGAAGCGACTGATCGATCTGGGTGCGCCCGAGATCATCGTCAACAACGAGAAGCGCATGCTTCAGGAGTCGGTGGACGCGCTGTTCGACAACGGCCGTCGTGGCCGCCCGGTCACCGGGCCGGGCAACCGTCCGCTGAAGTCGCTGTCGGATCTGTTGAAGGGCAAGCAGGGCCGGTTCCGCCAGAACCTGCTCGGCAAGCGCGTCGACTACTCGGGCCGTTCGGTCATCGTGGTCGGCCCGCAGCTCAAGCTGCACCAGTGCGGTCTGCCCAAGCTGATGGCGCTCGAGCTGTTCAAGCCGTTCGTGATGAAGCGTCTGGTCGATTTGAACCACGCGCAGAACATCAAGAGCGCCAAGCGCATGGTGGAGCGGCAGCGTCCGCAGGTGTGGGACGTCCTCGAAGAGGTCATCGCCGAGCACCCGGTGCTGCTGAACCGCGCACCGACGCTGCACCGCCTCGGTATCCAGGCCTTCGAGCCGCAGCTGGTGGAGGGTAAGGCCATTCAGCTGCACCCGCTGGTCTGCGAGGCGTTCAACGCCGACTTCGACGGTGACCAGATGGCCGTGCACCTTCCGCTGAGCGCGGAGGCGCAGGCCGAGGCGCGCATCCTGATGCTGTCGTCGAACAACATCCTGTCGCCGGCGTCGGGCCGCCCGTTGGCCATGCCGCGTCTGGACATGGTGACCGGCCTGTACTACCTGACCACGATGATCGAGGGCGACACCGGCGAATTCACGCCGGCCGCCAAGGATCAGGCGGAGTCCGGTGTGTACAGCTCGCCGGCCGAGGCGATCATGGCGATGGACCGCGGTGCACTGTCGGTGCGGGCCAAGATCCGGGTGCGGCTGACGCAGCTGCGTCCGCCCGCCGACATCGAGGCCGAGCTGTTCAGCGAGGGCTGGAAGCCGGGCGACGCCTGGACTGCCGAGACCACGCTGGGTCGGGTGCTCTTCAACGAGCTTCTGCCGCTTGGCTATCCGTTCGTCAACGAGCAGATGCACAAGAAGGTGCAGGCGCGCATCGTCAACGATCTCGCCGAGCGCTACCCGATGATCGTGGTCGCGCAGACCGTGGACAAGCTCAAGGACGCCGGCTTCTACTGGGCCACCCGTTCGGGTGTCACGGTGTCGATGGCCGACGTGCTGGTGCCGCCGCAGAAGCAGGAGATCCTGGACCGCTACGAGAAGGAAGCGGACCAGATCGAGAAGAAGTACCAGCGTGGTGCTTTGAACCACGACGAGCGCAACGACGCTCTCGTGAAGATCTGGCAGGACGCGACCGAAGAGGTCGGCGAGGCGCTGCGTGCGCACTACCCGAAGGACAACCCGATCATCACGATCGTCGACTCGGGTGCCACGGGTAACTTCACGCAGACCAGGACGCTGGCCGGCATGAAGGGTCTGGTGACCAACCCGAAGGGTGAGTTCATCCCGCGGCCGATCAAGTCCTCGTTCCGCGAGGGCCTGACGGTGCTGGAGTACTTCATCAACACCCACGGCGCCCGAAAGGGTCTGGCGGACACCGCTCTTCGTACCGCCGACTCGGGTTACCTGACCCGTCGTCTGGTCGACGTGTCGCAGGACGTCATCGTTCGCGAGACCGACTGTGAGACCGAGCGCGGCATCAACGTCACGCTGGCCGAGCTGCGGGGTGAGGCCCTGGTGCGCGATCAGCACATCGAGACGTCGGCCTACGCCCGCACGCTGGCCACCGACGCGGTCGACAAGGACGGCAACGTCGTCGTCGAGCGCGGCCACGACCTGGGCGACCCGGCGATCGAGGCGCTGCTGGCCGCCGGCATCACCGAGGTGAAGGTCCGCTCCGTGCTGACCTGCGCCACCGGTACCGGCGTCTGCGCGATGTGCTACGGCCGTTCGATGGCGACGGGCAAGCTCGTCGACATCGGCGAGGCCGTCGGCATCGTCGCCGCGCAGTCCATCGGCGAGCCCGGCACGCAGCTGACCATGCGCACGTTCCACCAGGGCGGCGTCGGTGAGGACATCACCGGTGGTCTGCCCCGCGTGCAGGAGCTGTTCGAGGCCCGCATCCCGCGGAACAAGGCGCCGATCGCCGACGTCACCGGGCGGGTGCAGCTCGAGGAGGGCGACCGCTTCTACAAGATCACCATCATCCCCGATGACGGTGGCGAGGAAGTGGTGTACGACAAGCTGTCTCGTCGTCAGCGCCTGAAGGTGTTCAAGCACGACGACGGCACCGAGCGGCTGCTCACCGACGGCGACCACGTCGAGGTCGGCCAGCAGCTGATGGAAGGTGCGGCCGATCCGCACGAGGTGCTGCGTGTCCAGGGCCCCCGCGAGGTGCAGATCCACCTCGTCAAGGAGGTCCAGGAGGTCTACCGGGCCCAGGGTGTGTCGATCCACGACAAGCACATCGAGGTCATCGTCCGGCAGATGCTGCGCCGCGTCACGATCATCGACTCGGGTTCGACGGAGTTCCTGCCCGGCTCGCTGACCGAGCGCTCGGAGTTCGAGTCGGAGAACCGCCGGGTCGTCGCCGAGGGCGGCGAGCCTGCGGCCGGCCGTCCGGTGCTGATGGGTATCACCAAGGCGTCGCTGGCCACCGATTCGTGGCTGTCGGCGGCGTCGTTCCAGGAGACCACTCGCGTGCTGACCGATGCGGCGATCAACTGCCGCAGCGACAAGCTGATGGGTCTGAAGGAGAACGTGATCATCGGCAAGCTGATCCCGGCCGGTACCGGCATCAACCGGTACCGCAACATCCAGGTGCAGCCGACCGAGGAGGCCCGGGCCGCCGCGTACACGATCCCGTCCTACGAGGATCAGTACTACAGCCCGGACTTCGGCCAGGCCACTGGTGCCGCGGTCCCGCTGGACGACTACGGCTACAGCGATTACCGCTAGCAGTCAACGGAAAAGCCTCCGGGTTTCGACCCGGGGGCTTTTTCGTGCCCTGTTACTTGTTGCGCCGAACGTGGGTTACCCGCACGGCGTCGGCGGGTTCGGCGTGACACAAGCCCACACTCGGCGGTCGGTGGTCTGATGCTGGGCCACACGATCTGGTTCGCCGCGGGGCTGGCGCTGCTGATCGTCGGCGCCGAGGTAATGGTGCGCGGCGGCGCGGGAGTCGCGGTCCGACTGGGGATCAGCCCGATCGTCGTCGGCCTGACCGTGGTGTCGATCGGCACCAGCATGCCCGAGCTCGCGGTCGGTGTGGTGGCGGCGGGTGAGGGCAGCGGCGCGTTGGCGGTCGGCAACATCGCCGGCACCAACGTCGTCAACGTCTTGCTCATCCTCGGCCTCAGCGCGGCGCTGCTGCCGCTGGCGTTGCAGACCCGCACGATCCGTTTCGAACTGCCGATGATGGCGGCGGCCGCGGTGCTGCTGTGGGTGCTGGCCGCCGACGGGGTCCTCACGCGGGTCGACGGCATCGTGCTGGTGACGCTGGCGGTGGTCTACACCGTCGCGGTGATCTGGTCGGCGCGGCGCGAATCACGGGTGGTGGCAGGTGAGTTCGCCGCCGAACTGGTCAACGAGTTCGCGACCGACGAACCCGGTCACGCGGAATCCGGGGGCCGTCGCATGTCGGCCAACATCGCGATGACGGTCGGCGGGATCGCGGTCGTGGTGCTGGGCGCCGACTGGCTGGTCGACGGCGCCGTCGGCATGGCCCGCCAATTCGGGGTGTCCGACGCGTTGATCGGGTTGACGGTTGTGGCGATCGGCACGTCGGCGCCGGAGTTGGTGACCACCTTGATCTCGACCGTGCGCGGGGACCGCGACATCGCGATCGGCAACCTGATCGGCAGCAGCATCTACAACATCTTGTTGATCCTGGGCGTGACGTGCCTGGTGCCGGCGCACGGCCTGGCGCTGCCGTCGAGCCTGGTGACGATCGACCTGCCGGTCATGGTGGCCGTCGCGCTGGTGTGCATCCCGATCTTCATCTCGGGCCGTCGCGTGAGCCGCCTCGAAGGCGTGTTGATGGTGTCGGCGTATCTGGTGTATCTGTCTTTCCTGCTCACCACGCAGACCTGAACGGCCGAACGTGGGTTACCCGCACGGCTGCCGCGGGTTGGGCGTGACACAAGCCCACGCTCGGCGCTGTGGGGGAGGGCGTCAGGCGGGCTGGCGCCCGGTGAACGCGTCGAGGTTGGCCTCGAGGAACTCCCGCAGGGTGATCGGGGCACGGCCGATGAGGGCCTTGAGCGCCTCACCATCGGCGGGCAGCGTCCGGCCGCTTTGCGACACCATGTGCCCGACGGCCGAAATGTGTTGCGCCATCGCCGGGTTGACGACGTTCTCGCCGTGAGTTCGGGCCAGGTGTTCCAGGTCGGCGCGCCACTCGTCCCGCGTGACGGGTTCGTAGCGCACGCGCTGGTCGGTGAGCTCGGCGAGGAGTTCGGCGACGTCGTCGTGGCCGAACACTTCCGATCCCTTGGGGTAGTAGACGGCCTCGGTGAAACGATCGGGATCGAGCAGTGCGGCCAAACTCAACTCCGCGGCGTCGCGGCCGCTGATCCAGGCGACGCCCTCGGGCCCGAACGAATTACGGATGAGCCCGCGTTCGCGGACCGAGTCGCCGTGCAGGACGACGAGGTTCTCGTGGAACAGCGCGGCGACGCGCAGGATCACCAGGTCGAGGCCGGCCCACTCGAGGATCTGCTCGGCGAGCCATTGCGCGCGACCGAGATTGCTGAGGTTGTCGGGGTGGGCCGGACCCATCGACATCACCACGGTTCGCGGATGGCGCCCGACCTCGCGAACGGCCGAGGCGTAGTTCGCAGCTGCCGGGATGACGCCGGCATCGATCGGATAGGTGAAGTACGCCAGGTCGACATCGGCCAGGGCGGGCACCAGAGTCCGGCGGTCGTGCAGGTCGCCGACGACGACCTCGGCGCCCAATTCGACGAGCCGATCGGTGCGCTCGCCCAGCGTGCGGGCCAGCACTCGCACCGTGCGGCCCTCGTCGCGCAACCGGCGCACCAGGTACTCGCCGGTGTTGCCGTGGCGGCCGGTCGCACCGGTCACCAGGATCGGGTTGTCGGTCATCGTTGGCTCCTCAGTCGAAGGTGAACAGGACCTTGCCACCGCGCTGGGTGGCCTGCGCGTGTGTGAACGCCTTGAGGTACTCGTCGAGGGGATAGGTGGCCTCGACCGGCACCGACAGGTCACCGTCGGCCACCAGGTGAGCAAGGTGCGACAGCGTCGCGGCGATCTCGTCCCGCGGCGCCCGGGAGTACCAGTTGCCGAGCCAAAACCCGGTGTAGGACACCTCTTTGGCGAACAGCGCGGCCGACGAGGGTCCCGTCGGCGCGCCGGTCAGCGACCCGTAGGTGATCGCCGTCCCGCCGAACTCCAGCGCACCGACCAGCTCTGCCGCGTGGTCTCCGCCAAGGGGATCGAGCACCAGCCGCAACTGCTGATCGCCGAGTTCGCGCGCGATGTCGGCGGCCAGAGTCGGACCGCTCACCAGTACGGCGTCGCCGCCGGCCCGCCGGATCTCGTCGGCGGCCTCTTCGCGGCGAACCACGTTGAGCGTTCTCAATCCTCGTCGCCTGGCCAGCGCCACCACCAGCCGACCGACCGCCGAGTTCGCCGCGGTCTGGCCGATCCAGTCGCCGACCTTCAGGTCCACGCGTTCCAGCAGAAGATGGGCGGTCGCCGGGTTGATCGTCACCATCGCCAACTGCAGGGGGTCGGCGGCGTCGGGAACCTCGATCACGTCGGTCTCGGCGACGACGACCTGCTGCGACCAGGTGCCGTATTCGTATGTGGGCAACAGGATCACCCGCTTGCCGACGATGGCGGTGTCCACGCCGGGACCGACCTGTTCGACGACGCCGACGCCCTCGGCGCCGATCGTGGCCGGCGGTGTCGGGTGCGCGAGATACTTCCCGCGAATCAGTAAAAGATCCGACGGGTTGATCGCGGCGGCCTCGAGCCGGACCGACACCTGACCCCAGCTCGGCGTCGGTGCGGGACTGTCTTGGAGTACGACCGAATCCTCGGGCTTGCCGAACTTGGTCAACACAAGATGCTGCACAGGAACCTCCTACCTCGATGCTGCGCATCAAAGTACACCGAGCGGTACCGCGAGTGCTACACCCTGTGATCAATACCGTGATCAGGAATACCGGACGGTACCGTGCAGGTTCAGTATGGGTTCGTCACCGGCCGAAGGAGTCTTTGTAGTAGACGGTCTGGTTGGAGGTCACGAGCAGCGCGCCGCCGCGGGACCACAACTGCGCGGTCTGGTCGAAGTAACCGCGTGCGAACTGTTGGCCCTGCGCGGTGGCGAGCACGAAGTCGTCGCCCAGTTCGGCGACCTCGGCGGCGTCCACATGGAAGTACGTCGTCATCGAGATGGTGCCCGCAGGCACCGGCTTGCCGCGACGCAGGTACACCCGGGGATAGAAGATGTCGGAAAGCGCTGCCAGAGCGCTGAAGTCGAGGACGCGTCCCGGGGCGTGACGCACCCACAGAGTCGTCGCCGACGACGCCCGCGGAATACCGTCGCCGGGCGGCCGGCCCTCGACGAAGCGCAGATCGTAGTTCTGCAGGAACGCAACGCCTTCCGGACCGTTCGACCGCTCGACCGCGCCTGGCTCCGGCACGACGGGCATCACCGCCTCGGTGCCCGACCAGGCGTCGCGGCGTAGGCCGAAAACCGCAGTGGCCGTTGACACCACACCGTCGTCCTGGCTCATCGTGGCCGTCCAGTGTTGATTGGAACGGTTGGCGCGAACCAGCGTGGTGTCGATCGTGAACTGCCCGTCAGCGACCGGGGCGGCGAAGTTCACGGTGAGAGCGACCGGATCACCGGACCGGTCCGGGTGTTGCTCGATGGCATGCAGGAGTGCGGCGGCGGTTGCCCCGCCGAACGGGCCCACCATGTTGGCGTACTCGGGGACGGTGCGACCCAGCAGGCGGTGATCGGCGCCGGGCCGCAGATCGATCGCCGCCTCGAACGGGTGGGTCATTGTTCCTCCTTGCGGTTGAGCTCTCTGCATGGTACCGATCGGTATACTCACAACCGTGACGACCGAGACGCCCGCGCGGGGTGGCCGGGGCGCGCGTGAGCGTCTCGCTGCCACCGCCGCCAAGCTGTTCTACCGCAACGGCATCAACGCCACCGGCGTCGAGATGGTCATCCAGCAGGCCAAGGTGTCCAAACGAACGCTCTATCAACATTTCTCGAGTAAGACCGAGCTCGTCGAGAACTACCTGCGGATGTTCGACGCGGAGGGCACGCCGATGGAGCGGCCCCTGGACCGGACCGACCTGGCTCCGCGTGAGCGGCTGTTGGCGATCTTCGACGCGCCTCCGGTCGAGCAGTTCCGCGGCTGCCCGTTCCACAACGCCGCGGTCGAGTCGGCCGGCGCCTGGCCCACCGTCGACGAGTTGGTCCGCACCCACAAACGCCGCTTCGCCGAGCGGCTCGTCGCGGTGGCCGGGGAGGCCGGTGCCGCCGACCCGTACGCGCTGGGCAACCAGCTGCTGGTGCTCTTCGAGGGTGCGACGGCGCTGGCGACCTCGCTGAACGACACCGCCGCGCTGCTGCACGCCCGCGCCGCCGCGGCGAAGCTCATCGACGAGGCGACCTGACTGTCGGGGCTCAGGCCTACTTAAATGGGCGGGCTCCTCAACGCGGCTCGTTCCTCGCCGCTTGATCGTCGCCCGCCTAGAATCGGGACCGTGCTCATTGGCTCGCACGTCCACGGTGACGACCCCCTCGCCGCTGCCCAAGCCGACGGCGCTGACGTCGTGCAGTTCTTCCTCGGCAACCCGCAAAGCTGGAAGAAGCCCAAACCCCGCGAGGACGCCGACGCGCTGCGTGCGTCCAGCGTCCCGATCTACGTCCACGCGCCGTACTTGATCAACGTCGCGTCGGCCAACAACCGGGTCCGCATCCCGTCGCGCAAGATCCTGCAGGACACCTGCGACGCAGCCGCCGACGTCGGCGCCACCGCGGTGATCGTGCACGGCGGCCACGCCGACGACAACGACATGGAGGCGGGCTTCGAGCGCTGGGTCAAGGCGCTGGACTACCTCGAGACCGATGTACCCGTCTATCTGGAGAACACCGCCGGCGGCGATCACGCGATGGCGCGGCACTTCGACGTCATCGCCCGGCTGTGGGACCACATCGGTGACAAAGGCATCGGGTTCTGCCTCGACACCTGCCACGCCTGGGCGGCCGGCGAGGCCCTGATCGACGCCGTCGACCGCATCAAGGCCATCACCGGCCGCATCGACCTGGTGCACTGCAACGACTCGCGCGACGCCGCCGGCTCGGGCGCCGACCGGCACGCCAACTTCGGCACCGGTCAAATCGACCCGCAGTTGCTGGTCGCGGTCGTCGAGGCGGCCGACGCCCCGGTGATCTGCGAAACCGCCGACGAGGGCCGCAAGGACGACATCGCGTTTCTTCGCGACAACCTCGGCTAGCGAGGTCACGAAACGCTAACCGAACGGCCCGGTAACTCGCGGTGACCTCGCGGTGAACTAGATTCTTCCGAGTGGCCGCGGTGGACGAGTCATCGATCGCGCCTCCGCGTGCCGTCGAACAGCTAGACCTGAGCGGGTTGCCCGAACCGGTCGACAAGCGCGCACGGCGGCTGACTATCCTGCGGCGCGTGGCGGTCCTGACCTGGGCCGTGGTGATCGTCTATCGCACCATCACAACGGGTTTCGCGTTCAACCGCGAACTGGTGTTGCTCTACATCGCCACCGGGTTGCTGGCCGCCAGCATCGGCCAGGGCCGAAAGATGCTCTACGTCATCCGGGACTGGCTGCCGTTCGCGCTGGTGCTGATCGCCTATGACCTGAGCCGGGGCGCCGCGGACATGATCGGGCGACCGACGCTGTGGGAGTGGCCGGTCGAGGTCGATCGCTGGCTGTTTGCCGGCACCGTGCCGACCGTGTGGCTGCAGGAGCAGCTCAAACAGGGCCATCCGCCGTGGTGGGAAATCGTCTTGAGCTGCGTCTACATGTCGTTCTTCATCCTGCCGTACGTGGTGGCCGGGGTGCTGTGGCTGCGTGACCGCGAGGAGTGGAAAGCATTCGTGCGCCTGTTCGTCGGGCTGAACTTCGTGGGCTTGCTCATCTACGCCCTGGTGCCGGCCGCGCCGCCGTGGGCAGCGGCCCGGTGCACACCGGCTGACGTCGCCGGCGGACCGGCCGACGCGCGCTGCATGTTCCGCTCGGCGCGCGGAGTGCCCGACGGCGGTGTCCTCGGGGCGATGCAGAGCAGTCAGGACGGGGCGAACCCGTGGATCGAGCGGATCGTCGGTCGCGGCTGGGGCAACCTGAACATGCATACCGCCAGCGCGCTGCTCGATGCGGGGCAAGCCAGCGTCAACCTGGTGGCAGCAATACCGTCGCTGCACGCCGGCATGACAGCGGCGATCGCAGCCTTCCTGTGGCACCGCGTGCACGGGGCGTGGCGTCCCCTGCTGGCGGCCTATGTGCTCATGATGGCGTTCACGTTGGTGTACACCGCCGAGCACTACGTCATCGACATCCTGCTGGGTTGGGCGCTGGCGGCGGCGGTGATCCTCGCGCTCAACCGGTTCGATGCCCGTAGACGAGCCAGCGCATCTCGACGGGCGACTGTTCCGGTGCCAGATCGAACAGGTCCCGACCGCTGACCCAGTCGGCGTACCAGCTGGTCGGCGGCCATGCCCCGGCGGGCAGATTCGCGCGCTCGTAGTCGAACACCGAGTCGTCGGCGATCAGGTCTAGCGGCAATCCGCCTAACGCTGCGGTCATTTCGTCGCGGGTGAAGATGCTGGTGTAGACCTGCTGACCCAGCTCGCGGGCGGCGTCGTCGGGTTCGTAGCCGTCGCGGGCCAGGAACGTGTTGAACACCAGCCGCCCGCCGGGCGCCAGCTGTGCGGCGGCCAGTTCGAACAGCGCCCGCAACTGGGCCGTGCTGCGGAAGTCCGAGACCACCTCCGAGAGCAGGATCAGCTGGTAGTCGGCGCGCAGGTCGTCGGCCGTCGTGAAGATGTCGCGGGTCAGCACCCGCAGATCGAGGTGCTCACGCTGGGCGTCGGCGCGGATGACGTCGGCGAAATCGGCGGTCATCTCGACGGCGTCGACGGGATGGCCGCGGCGCGCCAGCGCCAGCGCATTGCGCCCGGTGCCGGCGCCGATGTCGAGCACCGGACACTCCGCAGGGGTGGCGGCCTCGCCGGCCAGCGCCCAGATGCGCGCGTCGGGTTCGGTGCCGAACAGCGGCGGCTCGCGGGTGGACAGCCAGTTCGCGTACGCGCCCTCGACGGTGTACCACTCGGCCTTGACGTGGTAGTTGAGCACGGTGCCGATCGGCGCCTCGATCGAGATCACGATGTTGGACCGCGGCGAGCGTTCGTAGGCGATCGCGAGCTGCCCGGCGATCACCTGCCGGCAGTTGTCGAGCTGTTCGGCGGAGAACTTGCGGCCGACCGCGGTGAAAATGCTGTCGCACATCTGCACGTACTCGTCGATCATCGCGGGGACGGCGGGCAGCGTGATCGTGCTGGCGACGATGGACCGGCGGTGCAGCCGCCGCGCCATCGACTCGCGAAGCGTCAGGTCCATTGGACTCTTCTACCGGACATCCGGGACGCCCGCGGGGCTGTTACGACTCTTGTGCAGTTGTCGGTCAAAGTGTAATAGTGGCGTCATGCCAGACACGCACGTCGTCACCAATCAGGTCCCGCCGCTGGAGGACTACAACCCGGCCACCTCGCCGGTGCTGACCGAGGCGCTGATCCGCGAGGGCGGTGAGTGGGGGCTCGACGAGGTCACCGAACTGGGCGCGCTGTCGGGGTCGCGGCAGGCGCAGCGGTGGGGCGAGCTCGCCGACCGCAACCAGCCGATCCTGCGCACGCACGACCGCTACGGCCACCGCGTCGACGAGGTCGAGTACGACCCGGCGTACCACTCGCTGATGACGGTCGCGGTCGGGCACGGGCTGCACGGCGCGCCGTGGGCCGACGACCGCCCCGGCGCCCATGTCGTGCGGGCCGCCAAGACGTCGGTGTGGACACCCGAACCCGGCCACATCTGCCCGATCTCGATGACCTACGCCGTCGTCCCGGCGCTGCGGCACAACCCGGAGCTGGCCGCGGTGTACGAGCCCCTGCTGACCAGCCGCGTCTACGACCCCGAGTTGAAGGTGCCGACGACCAAGGCCGGCATCACCGCCGGCATGTCGATGACCGAGAAGCAGGGCGGCTCCGACGTGCGGGCGGGCACCACCGAGGCCACGCCCAACGGCGACGGGACGTACTCGCTGCGCGGGCACAAGTGGTTCACCTCGGCGCCGATGTGCGACATCTTCCTGGTGCTCGCGCAGGCGCCCGGCGGGTTGTCGTGCTTCCTGCTGCCGCGCGTGCTGCCCGACGGCACCCGCAACCGGATGTTGTTGCAGCGGCTCAAGGACAAGCTCGGCAACCACGCCAACGCCTCGTCGGAGGTGGAGTACGACGGCGCGGTGGCCTGGCTCGTCGGCGAAGAGGGCCGCGGTGTGCCGACGATCATCGAAATGGTCAACCTGACCCGGCTGGACTGCACGCTGGGCAGCGCGACGAGTATGCGCAACGGGTTGGCCCGCGCGATCCATCACGCGCAGCACCGAAAGGCGTTCGGCGAGTATCTGATCGACCAGCCGCTGATGCGCAACGTGCTGGCCGATCTGGCGGTCGAGGCGGAGGCGGCGACGATGGTGGCCATGCGGATGGCCGGCGCGACCGACGCGGCGGTGCGCGGGGATTCGCGTGAGGCGCTGCTGCGGCGCATCGGGCTGGCGGCCAGCAAGTACTGGGTGTGCAAGCGCGCCACCCCGCACGCGGCCGAGGCGATGGAATGCCTGGGCGGCAACGGCTACGTCGAGGAGTCGGGCATGCCGCGGCTGTACCGCGAAGCGCCGCTGATGGGCATCTGGGAGGGCTCGGGCAATGTCAGCGCGTTGGATACGTTGCGCGCCATGGCGACTCGACCGGAATGCATCGACGTGCTGTTCGACGAGCTGGGTGTGACGGCCGGTGCCGATCCGCGGCTGGACGCATTCGTCGGCGCGTTGCGGCCCGCACTGGGCGATCTCGAGACCATTCAGTACCGCGCCCGCAAGGTCGCCGAGGACATCAGCCTGGCGTTGCAGGGCTCGCTGCTGGTGCGCCACGGTCATCCGGCCGTCGCCGAGGCGTTCCTGGCCACCCGGACGGGCCGCGCGTGGGGCGGCGCGTTCGGGACGCTGCCGACGGGCCTGGACCTGGCCCCGATCATCGAGCGCGCGTTGGTGAAGGCGTGAGGTTTCTCCGCGAGCAGACGCAAACTGTCCTGATATCGCGGGTTTTCGGGTCATTTCGCGACTGCTCGCGGGGAGAAAGTGAGGTGAGCCGTTCATGACTCACGCGATCAGGCCCGTCGACTTCGACGACCTCAAGACCATGACCTACGAGGTCACCGACCGGGTCGCGCGCATCACGTTCAACCGGCCGGAGAAGGGCAACGCGATCGTCGCGGACACGCCGCTGGAGTTGTCGGCGCTGGTGGAACGGGCCGACCTGGATCCGAATGTGCACGTGATCCTGGTTTCCGGTCGGGGAGAGGGCTTTTGCGCGGGATTTGACCTGTCGGCGTACGCGGAGGGCTCCTCGTCGGCCGGCGGCGGCAGCCCGTACCGCGACACCGTGCTCTCGGGTAAGACGCAGGCCGTCAACCATCTGCCCGATCAGCCGTGGGACCCGATGATCGACTATCAGATGATGAGCCGGTTCGTGCGCGGCTTCTCCAGCCTGATGCACTGCGACAAGCCGACGGTCGTCAAGATCCACGGCTACTGCGTGGCCGGCGGCACCGACATCGCGCTGCATGCCGACCAGGTGATCGCGGCGGCCGACGCGAAGATCGGCTACCCGCCGACCCGGGTATGGGGTGTGCCCGCGGCCGGGATGTGGGCGCACCGGCTCGGTGATCAGCGCGCGAAACGTCTTCTGCTGACCGGTGATTCGATCACCGGCGCGCAGGCGGCCGAGTGGGGGCTGGCGGTCGAGGCGCCGTCGCCCGAGGACCTCGACGAGCGCACCGAACGGCTGGTCGCCCGGATCGCCGCAGTGCCGATCAACCAGCTGATCATGGTCAAGCTGGCGATGAACTCGGCGCTCTACAACCAGGGCACCGCGAACAGCGCGATGGTCTCGACGGTGTTCGACGGGATCGCCCGCCACACGCCCGAGGGCCATGCGTTCGTCGCACAGTCGCGCGAGCACGGGTTCCGCGAAGCGGTCCGCCAGCGCGACGAGCCGTTCGGCGACCACGGCCGCAAGGCCTCCGGGGTCTGATGCCCAGGTCGCTGTCGCGGATGACAGCCCGCTCCGTGGTGCTGAGCGTGTTGCTCGGCGCCCACCCGGCGTGGGCGACCGCGAGCGAACTGATCAGGCTCACCGCGGATTTCGACATCCGTGAGCCGACGGTGCGGGTTGCGCTGACGCGGATGGTCAGCGCGGGGGACCTGGTGCGCTCCGAGGACGGCTACCGGCTGTCGGACCGGCTGCTGGCGCGTCAACGCCGGCAGGACGACGCGATCGATCCGCGGCTGCGCGCATGGAACGGCGAGTGGACGATGCTGGCGATCACCAGCGTCGGCGTCGACGCACGGGCCCGCGCCGCGCTGCGGAACACGTTGCAAGAGCATCGGTTCGCCGAGCTTCGCGAGGGCGTGTGGCTGCGGCCGGACAACCTCGACTCCACCCTGCCCGCCGATGTGCTGCGGCGCGGACGGCTGATGCGGGTGCGCGACGACGAGCCGGTGTCGCTCGCGGCACAGCTCTGGGACTTGGACGGCTGGGCGCGCGCGGGCCACAAGATGCTGACCGAAATGTCGGCGGCCGCCGACGTACCCGCGCGGTTCGGTGTCGCCGCGGCGATCGTGCGGCACCTGCTGACCGATCCGGTGCTGCCGCCCGAACTGCTGCCCGACGACTGGCCCGGTGCCGCACTGCGTCGGGCCTACAACGACTTCGCCGCCGAACTGTCCACGCGGCGCGATGGTGTTCAACTGATGGAGGCGACATGACGGCTGGTGGAGTGCGGGTCGAGAAGAACGGTCCGGTGACCACGGTGATCATGGACCGGCCGCAGGCGCGCAATGCGGTCAACGGACCCGCGGCTGCCGAACTGTTCGCCGCGTTCGACGAGTTCGACAAGGACGACTCCGCGGCCGTCGCCGTCCTCTGGGGCGACAACGAAACCTTCTGCGCCGGAGCCGATCTGAAGGCGTTCGGCACACCGGACGCCAACCCCGTGCACCGCACCGGACCCGGGCCGATGGGGCCGAGCCGGATGGCGCTGTCCAAGCCGGTGATCGCCGCGGTCAGCGGATACGCCGTCGCCGGTGGACTGGAGTTGGCGCTGTGGTGCGACATGCGGGTGGTCGAGGAGGACGCGATCATGGGTGTGTTCTGCCGCCGGTGGGGGGTGCCGCTGATCGACGGCGGCACCGTGCGGCTGCCGCGGCTCATCGGGCACAGCCGTGCGATGGACCTGATCCTGACCGGCCGCGCGGTCGATGCGGCCGAGGCGTTGTCGATCGGCCTGGCGAACCGCGTGGTGCCGAAGGGGGAGGCGCGTCAGCGCGCGGAAGAACTCGCCGCCGAACTGGCCAAGCTGCCGCAGCAGTGCATGCGCGCCGACCGGTTGTCGGCGCTGAACCAGTGGGGCCGGTCGGAGGCCGAGGCGATGGATTTCGAGTTCGGCAGCATGTCGCGCGTGGCCGCCGAATCACTGGAGGGCGCAGCGCGATTCGCCGCCGGAGCGGGGCGACACGGCGCCAACGCCTGACGCCTACGGGGCCGCGGCCACAGCCATCAGGTGAGGGCTGGCCCCGAGCAGCGCCGGCTCGTCCTCGATCCGCTCGATGGCGCGCAGGACCGTCGCGCGCTGCCTCGGGTCCGCCAGCGCGGCGTCGATCTCCGCATCGGGTGCGGCCACCGGGCCTTCGACCGGCAGGACACGCGTGTCGAGGAAACCCGCCGCGGCCACTTCGGCGGCCAGCTCCTCGGGGCGGTGAAAGTAGGCCAGCGTGAACCACTCCGGCCGTTCGGCCGCGTCGGGGTTGCGGTGCACACCCGTGTCGAGAGTGTGGTCGACCATGGCCGCGAACCGCGCGTCGAGCAGATAGCCGAGCGCCAGACCGTCCATGGTCGAGGCGAATCTGGAGATGGCGGCGGCCATCAACCGTCCGCCGGGGCGCAGCACCCGTCGGGCCTCGGCCAGTGCGCGCGCTCGGTCGGCGGCGTCGACCAGGTGGTACAGCGGGCCGAACAGCAACACCGCGTCTGCGCCGGCGTCGGGAATGCCGGCCAGCTCGCGGGCGTCGCCGAGTGCGACGCCGGCCAGCGGTGCATCGGCTTGCGCCTCGGAATTGGCCCGCGCGGCCTCGACGTGGCGGGCCACCGGGTCGATCAGGTGGACGCGATATCCGTTGCGCGCCAACGGCAGTGCGTACGCGCCCTCGGCTCCGCCGATATCGAGTACCTTCGCCGGTGGCGGCGGCAGGAAACGGCGGAGCAGTTCGCGGGTGCGTTCACCCTCGAGGCGGGCCCGGGTAAAGAGTCGGTCGCCCTCGTCGGTGATCGCGTAGTGGGTGAGAATGTCGCGCTCCACATCCATCGCCTCATCGGAGCATCCCGGAGGCGGCGCTGTCACGCGATTTGTTGCACCGTCGATGCGGCGCCGGCGTGCGAAAGGCGGTCAGCCCTTGGTGATCTTGTTGTTGTTGCCCGTGTCGTTGACGCTCGGGTCGCCGTCCTGGTAGGTCACGGTGTTGTTCAGGCCGACGACGCTGATCTCCTTGTCGATCCTGTCGAACGTGACCTTGTTGTCCGCGCCGCCGATGTTCACGTTCGCGCAGGTGCCCTTGACCGTCAGCGTGTTGTTGGACCCGCCGATGTTGAGTGATTTGCCGTCCGCGCAATCGATCTCGGCGGTGGTGCCGAACGACCCGTAGTTGATCGTGTTGCCGACCTCGACCTGCGCACCCGACGAACCCGCAGTGGCGGTCGGGGTGTTCGTGTCGCTGCTCTCCGAGCCGCAGCCGGCCAGCATCACCGCGGCCGCGGCGGCTCCGGCGATCGCGAGCCGCGCGCTCATGCCGGCACCCGATCGATCCGGTTGGTCATGCCCAGTTCGCGGCCGCGGTCGACGACGGCCGGGGCGCCGTTCTTGTAGAGCACCGTCTGGTCCCAGCCGTAGACCGTCACGTCGTTGATGACGTTGTCGGCGATGACCACGTTGCCGCTGCCCTGCATCGTCACCGCCCAGCAGGTGCCCAGCGCGGTGATCCGGTTGTTGGCACCGTTGACCAGAAGCGTCGAGTTCCTGCAGTCGATGACCTCGGTGACGCCGATGCCGGTGATGTGGGTGTCGGTCCCGCGCTCGCTGCCGACGACGCTGTTGTCGGCGCACTGACGCAGGATCGGGTTGCAGATCACCGGTTGCGCGTGCGCGAGGGGCGCGGCCGCGATCAGCGGAAGCGCGATGCTCGAAGCCGCAAGTGACCGGGCCACCACAGTCCACGTCATGGCAGAGAGCGTACGTCGCCGGGTGCGGGTCTCGACAGCGGTTCGCCCGAGTCGCTATTAACAGCCGCGCTGGGTACCGTGAGCGGCGATGCGTTGGCAGGTCAGCCCGATTTCTGTCGCGGCGGTCGTAGCGATGTTGACGGTGGCAGGGTGTGCTCAGACCGTCGACGGAACCGCGCAACGCGCGCTGTCGAACGCGCCCGATCCCGACCGCAACTACGGATACGTCGACGACCGCTGCGGGCTGCTGTCCGACGACACCGTCCGCGAGATTCTCGCCGCCGACGACATCAGCCGCCCCTACAGCGGCGCCGTCTGCCAGTACGTGCTGTTCCGCGGCGACGCGGCCATCGACGTCACGTTCTCCTGGTTCGGCACCGGCGACCTCGACCGCGAGCGGAACCTGGCCGTCGAGCGCGGCGCCGAGGTCACCGACCTCGTCGTCGAACGCCATCTCGCGTTCACCGCGCGCCGCGACGTCACCGGCACCGCCTGCTCGGTCACCGCCGCCGCCGGCAGCGGGGTGCTCAGCTGGTGGGTGCAGCTGCGCGACGCGGCCACCGGCAACCCGTGCGTCGACGCCGAGAAACTGCTGTCGGCCACCCTGAAGTCGGACATGTGACCATGGCAGCCCCTCGATTACTGCGGATCTGCGCCGTCGCGGCCTGCGCAGCGGTGCTCGCCGGCTGCGGCTCGGACGCCGACGAACCGGCCCGCCCGGCGTCGCCGTCGGCCGCAGGCTTCAACAGCGTGGACTGCAACGGCATCACCGACGCCGACATCGCCGCCGCCGTCGGCAGGGCGGAGTTCACCAAGGCGGTGGTCAGCGACGCCGGCTGCTTCTGGCAGGAGGAGACCCTGTTCGGGACGGTCGGCGCGGGCATGGGCATCTCGACGTGGTGGTACCGCGGCAGCGACATGGACACCGAACGCAAGCTCGAACAGCAGGCCGGTCGCACGCTGACCGAACTGTCGCTCGACGGCAACAAGGGGTTCAAGGCGTTCGACGGCAACGCGTGCAGCTTCTATGTGGCCAAGGGCGACGACGTCATTACCTGGTCGATCCAGACCATGAACCCCGCCGCGCTGCCCGATCTGTGTTCGATCACCGAACAACTCGCCGAGCTCAGCCAGGAGCGCGTCAACTGAATCACGGGAACTAGAGGTGTTAGTTTTCTCGTGGACTCTTTCGGATCGACGACTCGGGCAGGGGGCGGTGCGCGCATGGCTCAGCCGTCGAGTTCCCCGGCCCGCCGGTCGCCGCGGCTGAGCCGCGAGTCGATCGTCAACGCGGCGCTGACCTTCCTGGACCGCGAAGGCTGGGACGCGCTGACCATCAACGCGCTGGCCAACCAGCTCGGCACCAAGGGCCCGTCGCTGTACAACCACGTCGACAGCCTTGATGACCTGCGCCGAACCGTGCGGATGCGGGTCGTCGGCGACATCATCGGCATGCTCACCAACGTGGCCGAAGGCCGCACCCGCGACGACGCGGTGACCGCGATGGCCAGTGCCTACCGCAGCTACGCCCACCACCATCCGGGCCGCTACTCGGCGTTCACCCGGATGCCGCTGGGCGGCGACGACCCGGACTTCACTGAGGCGACGAGGGCAGCCGCCGAACCCGTCATCGCGGTGCTGGCGTCCTACGGACTCGAGGGTGAGAACGCGTTCTATGCGGCGCTGGAGTTCTGGTCGGCGATGCACGGTTTCGTGCTGCTGGAGATGACCGGCGCGATGCAGGGCATCGACAGCGACGCCGTGTACAGCGATATGGTGGTGCGACTGGCGTCCGGCATGGAACGCCGGTAGAACGTAACCTGACCTGCGATTAGGGCGCGCGCGACGAGTTTTGGAGCGCTGCGCCGGTGCTGGTATTGTGGACGATCGTGCCTGGCAGATAAGGCGCTGGCGGCTGGTTTGAAGCGCAAGCGTGCCTGCACGCCGGGCTAATTTGCATGTCGCCATGCCCTTGAGAATTGAGGCAATGCCGAATTGTCTCGGGCGGACGCGTGCGACACACCCGATCGCGGGGTACGTGACCGGGGACAAAAGTGCAGTACAGAGACTTAGAACAACGCAGGAACGCAACACAGGAAGCCGGTAGATGCCAACCATCCAGCAGCTGGTCCGCAAGGGTCGCCGCGACAAGATCGCCAAGGTGAAGACTGCGGCCCTCAAGGGCAGCCCGCAGCGTCGCGGGGTGTGCACACGCGTGTACACCACCACCCCGAAGAAGCCGAACTCGGCGCTTCGCAAGGTCGCCCGCGTGAAGCTGACCAGTGCGGTCGAGGTCACCGCCTACATCCCGGGCGAGGGTCACAACCTGCAGGAGCACTCGATGGTGCTCGTGCGTGGCGGCCGTGTGAAGGACCTGCCGGGTGTGCGCTACAAGATCATCCGCGGCTCGCTGGACACCCAGGGTGTCAAGAACCGCAAGCAGGCCCGGAGCCGCTACGGCGCGAAGAAGGAGAAGAGCTGATGCCGCGCAAGGGACCCGCGCCCAAGCGTCCGTTGGTCAACGATCCGGTCTACGGGTCGCAGCTGGTCACCCAGCTGGTCAACAAGGTTCTGCTGGACGGGAAGAAATCGCTGGCCGAACGCATTGTTTATGGTGCGCTCGAACAGGCTCGTGAGAAGACCGGCACCGATCCGGTGGTCACCCTCAAGCGCGCTCTGGACAACGTCAAGCCGGCCCTCGAGGTGCGCAGCCGCCGCGTCGGCGGTGCGACCTACCAGGTTCCCGTCGAGGTCCGTCCGGATCGTTCGGTCACCCTGGCGCTGCGCTGGCTGGTCAGCTTCTCCAAGGCCCGCCGCGAAAAGACCATGATCGAGCGCCTGGCGAACGAGATCCTCGACGCCAGCAACGGCCTGGGTGCCGCCGTCAAGCGGCGTGAGGACACCCACAAGATGGCCGAGGCAAACCGCGCCTTCGCGCACTACCGCTGGTGATAGCCGCCGGCGAGCAGTGTTGCCGCCGGCGCAATGACCACACAGCACCTACCAAGCGAGAGAGAAGACTTCTGTGGCACAGAAGGACGTGCTTACCGACCTGAACAAGGTCCGCAACATCGGCATCATGGCGCACATCGATGCCGGTAAGACCACGACGACCGAGCGCATCCTGTACTACACGGGCGTCAACTACAAGATCGGCGAGACGCACGACGGCGCCTCGACCACCGACTGGATGGAGCAGGAGCAGGAGCGGGGGATCACCATCACCTCCGCGGCCGTCACGTGCTTCTGGAACGACAACCAGATCAACATCATCGACACCCCGGGCCACGTCGACTTCACCGTCGAGGTGGAGCGTTCGCTGCGCGTGCTCGACGGTGCCGTCGCCGTCTTCGACGGCAAGGAAGGTGTCGAGCCGCAGTCCGAGCAGGTGTGGCGTCAGGCCGACAAGTACGACGTGCCGCGTATCTGCTTCGTCAACAAGATGGACAAGCTCGGCGCGGACTTCTACTTCACCGTGCGCACCATCGAGGAGCGCCTCGGTGCGAAGCCGCTGGTGATCCAGCTGCCGATCGGCGCGGAGAACGACTTCATCGGCATCATCGACCTGGTCGAGATGCGCGCGAAGGTGTGGCGCGGCGAGACCGCCCTCGGTGAGAAGTACGAGATCGAGGACATCCCCGCGGAGCTGGCCGAGCAGGCCGACGAGTACCGCACCAAGCTGCTCGAGACCGTCGCCGAGTCCGACGAGGAGCTGCTGGAGAAGTACTTCGGTGGTGAAGAGCTGACGGTCGCCGAGATCAAGGGCGCCATCCGCAAGCTCACCGTCAACTCCGAGCTGTACCCGGTGCTGTGCGGCAGCGCGTTCAAGAACAAGGGCGTGCAGCCCATGCTCGACGCGGTCATCGACTACCTGCCCTCGCCGCTGGACGTCGAGTCCGTCCAGGGCCACGTGCCGGGCAAAGAGGACGAGGCCATCAGCCGGAAGCCGTCGACCGACGAGCCGTTCTCGGCGCTGGCGTTCAAGATCGCGGTGCACCCGTTCTTCGGCAAGCTGACCTACGTGCGCGTCTACTCCGGCACGGTGGAGTCCGGCTCGCAGGTCATCAACTCGACCAAGGGCAAGAAGGAGCGGCTGGGCAAGCTGTTCCAGATGCACGCCAACAAGGAGAACCCGGTTGAGCGGGCCTCCGCGGGGCACATCTACGCGGTGATCGGTCTCAAGGACACCACCACCGGCGACACGCTGTCCGACGCCAACGAGCAGATCGTGCTCGAGTCGATGACGTTCCCGGACCCGGTGATCGAGGTGGCCATCGAGCCCAAGACCAAGAGCGACCAGGAGAAGCTCGGCACGGCGATCCAGAAGCTGGCCGAAGAGGATCCGACGTTCAAGGTCCACCTGGACCAGGAGACCGGTCAGACCGTCATCGGCGGTATGGGCGAGCTGCACCTCGACATCCTCGTCGACCGGATGAAGCGCGAGTTCAAGGTCGAGGCCAACGTCGGTAAGCCGCAGGTGGCCTACCGCGAGACGATCAAGCGCAAGGTTGAGAAGGTCGAGTTCACCCACAAGAAGCAGACGGGTGGCTCGGGCCAGTTCGCGAAGGTGCTCATCGACCTCGAGCCGTTCACCGGCGAGGACGGGGCGACCTACGAGTTCGAGAACAAGGTCACCGGTGGCCGTATCCCGCGCGAGTACATCCCGTCGGTGGATGCCGGTGCGCAGGACGCGATGCAGTACGGCGTGCTCGCCGGCTACCCGCTGGTGAACCTGAAGGTCACTCTGCTCGACGGTGCCTACCACGAGGTGGACTCGTCGGAAATGGCGTTCAAAGTTGCGGGTTCACAGGTGCTGAAGAAGGCCGCGCAGGCGGCCCAGCCGGTGATCCTCGAGCCGATCATGGCGGTCGAAGTGACCACACCCGAGGACTACATGGGTGAAGTGATCGGCGACCTGAACTCCCGCCGTGGTCAGATCCAGGCCATGGAGGAGCGGGCCGGTGCTCGCGTCGTCAAGGCGCAGGTACCGCTGTCGGAGATGTTCGGCTACGTCGGCGACCTTCGGTCGAAGACCCAGGGCCGGGCGAACTACTCCATGGTGTTCGACTCGTACGCCGAGGTTCCGGCGACGGTGTCGAAGGAGATCATCGCGAAGGCGACGGGTCAGTAATCTGACCCGCTGGTTTCGCGGGACCACACAACTGCAAAGATCAACACTGCTTCAAGACAAGCACTAACACAGTCCAGGAGGACAACACAGTGGCGAAGGCGAAGTTCGAGCGGACGAAGCCGCACGTCAACATCGGGACCATTGGTCACGTTGACCACGGCAAGACCACGCTGACCGCAGCAATCACCAAGGTGCTGCACGACAAGTACCCGGAGTTGAACGAGTCGCGCGCATTCGACCAGATCGACAATGCGCCTGAGGAGCGTCAGCGCGGCATCACGATCAACATCTCCCACGTGGAGTACCAGACCGAGAAGCGTCACTACGCGCACGTCGACGCCCCCGGTCACGCCGACTACATCAAGAACATGATCACCGGTGCCGCCCAGATGGACGGCGCGATCCTGGTGGTCGCCGCGACCGACGGCCCGATGCCGCAGACGCGTGAGCACGTGCTGCTCGCCCGTCAGGTGGGCGTGCCCTACATCCTCGTGGCGCTGAACAAGTCGGACGCGGTCGACGACGAGGAGCTCATCGAGCTCGTCGAGATGGAGGTCCGCGAACTGCTGGCCGCCCAGGAGTTCGACGAGGAGGCCCCGGTCATCCGCGTGTCGGCGCTCAAGGCGCTCGAGGGTGACGAGAAGTGGGTCAAGAGCATCGAAGAGCTGATGGACGCGGTCGACGAGTCGATCCCGGACCCGGTTCGCGAGACCGACAAGCCGTTCCTGATGCCCGTCGAGGACGTCTTCACGATCACCGGCCGCGGCACCGTGGTCACCGGTCGTGTGGAGCGCGGCATCATCAACGTGAACGAGGAAGTCGAGATCGTCGGCATCCGCCCCGACACCACCAAGACCACGGTCACCGGTGTCGAGATGTTCCGCAAGCTGCTCGACCAGGGCCAGGCCGGTGACAACGTCGGTCTGCTGCTGCGCGGCATCAAGCGTGAGGACGTCGAGCGCGGCCAGGTCGTCGTGAAGCCCGGCACCACCACCCCGCACACCGAGTTCGACGGCCAGGTCTACATCCTGTCCAAGGACGAGGGTGGCCGCCACACGCCGTTCTTCAACAACTACCGTCCGCAGTTCTACTTCCGGACCACGGACGTGACCGGCGTGGTGACCCTGCCTGAGGGCACCGAGATGGTGATGCCCGGTGACAACACCGACATCTCCGTCAAGCTGATCCAGCCCGTCGCCATGGACGAGGGCCTGCGGTTCGCCATCCGCGAGGGTGGCCGCACCGTCGGCGCCGGCCGGGTGACCAAGATCCACAAGTGATCTAGTTCTGCCGTGAAGCGGCGCTCACCTTCGGGTGGGCGCCGCTTTCGCATTCTGCGGCGAGTTCTACGTCAGGGTTGTGATCGGTCGGCGATCGCAGCCCTGGTGTAGAAATCGCGACCGTTGGACGCGCGGGCGCCTGCCTCTGCGCGGCGAGTTCTACGTGGGGGTTGTGATCGGTCGAGGATCGCAGCCCTGGTGTAGAAATCGCGAGCGTGGGGCGGGCCCAACGGCGCCTCAGCTGTAACACCCGGCGCCCAAACCGCGATGTACTTCGCGTATGCCCTGGTCGGGTAAAGAAGGGTAAGGGTTTCATGTTCGGTCGTCTCACGTCGTTCGTCAGCGCAGCCGCGGTCGCGGGCGCCGCCTTCGCGGTGCTGTCCACCGGGTCCGCGCAGGCCCAGCCTGACTGCCCCGACGTGCACTGGATCGGTGCCGCCGGCTCCGGCGAGCGCACGCCCGCCGAGGTCACCCAGAACGACGGGATGGGCCGCGTGGTCTACCGGTCGCTGCAGGAACTGTCGGCGGAGGTCGCCAAGGACGGCCGCACCATGACCGCCGAGGCCGTCGCCTACCCGGCCGTCGAGGTGCCCGGCGAAGACGGCGGCATCGGCGAGTGGCTCGGCTTCATGGGCAGCGTCGACACCGGCGCGGCCGCGCTCGGCCAGCAGTACTCGGCATTCGTGCAGCGCTGCCCGGCGTCGAAGGTGGTGCTGGCCGGCTACTCGCAGGGCGCCATGGTCGTGCACCGCAACCTTGCGGCCCTCGAAGCGAGCCCCAACCTCGCCGCGGTGCTGCTCGTCGCCGACGGCGACCGGCTGCCGGCGGACCCGACGATGAACTTCGGCAGCGCCGCGGGTATCCCCGAGCGCGGCAAGGGTGTCGCGCAGGACTGGCCGATCCTGGCCCACGCGCCCGCCCCGCTGTCGCCGGCCATGGGCGCCCGCACGATCAGCGTCTGCGATCTCAACGACGCCGTGTGCGACTACGACGAGGACGCTGACGACTCCTCGGCGGCGTATGCCCGGCGCGTGGCCGTGCACACCAGCTACGCCCGCACCCCGGGCCTGCCGTGGACGGCGCCGCTGCACTTCCTGCTCGGGCCGGCGCCCACGACGGCCGATGCGCAACCGATGGTTCCGCTCAACGCGAGCGCGCCGACTCCGTAGTCTCCGAACGCGCGAGCCACAGCACCAGCGCTCCGGCGGCCAGCAGCGCGGCCGCCAGCGCCCCGAGGATGAGGTCGACGGCGTCGGCTGGTTCAATTCCGTTGCGGCCCAACATCTCCAGCACCGTCGATGCCACCGCGACGCCGACACCCGCCATCGACACCAGCACCGTCAGCGTCACGCCGGCCGCCTCGCCGGCGCGCTCGGGCCGGACGACGGCCTGGGTCGCGACCGTCGTGAATGCGTACACCAGGCCCAGCGTCGACCCGCACGCCGTCAGCGCCAGCAGGTAGCCGACCCAGCCGCCCGACACCGCCAGCGCGGCCAGGCTGACCGCGGCCAGCACCGTCGTCACGCCCATCACCACCGGCGGTTGACGCACGGCGAGCCGGCCCGCCAGCACACCGCCGATGGCCGCGCCCGCCGACGGACCGAGGAACGCCAGCCCCGCCAGCAGCGGGTCCATCCCCCGCACCTGTTGCAGGAACAGCGTCGACAGGAAGATGGCGACCGCGTAAGCGACGTTGGCGGCCGTGCCGGCGACGACGAGCAGCGTGAACCGCGGATCGCGCAGCAGCATGAGATCGACCAGCGGCCAGCGCACGCGGTTCTCCACGACGACGAACACCGCCAGCGCGACCAGCGACCCGGTGAACGCGATCACCGTCCAGGCCGAAAGCCATCCCCATGTCGGTGCCCGGTCGAATGTCAGTGTGAACAAGCCGATCCCGATGCTGATCAACGCCAGACCGCTGATGTCGATCCGCCTCGGTGCCGACTCGTCGAAGGACTCGTTCACCGTGCGCGCCGCGATCACCAACGACGCCAACGTGATCGGCACGTTCAGCCAGAAGATCCACCGCCAACCGACGGTGTCGGTGAGCAGGCCACCGATCAGCGGACCCGCCGCGTTGCCCAAAGCCGCGATCCCGTAGGCCGTTCCGATGGCGTGGCCGGCCTTGGCGGTGTCATAGGTGTTGGTCAGCACGCTGACCGACACCGGGAAGATCAGCGCGGCGCCCAGGCCCTGCACGACGCGAAACACGATGAGCGACACCACCGACGGTGCGACCGCGCACGCCACCGACGCCAGGCCGAACAACGCCACCCCGGTGAGCAGTGCGCGGCGCCGCCCGAAGATGTCGCCGATGCGCCCGGCGGGCACCATGAACGCACCCAGCGCCAGCATGTAGGCGCTGATCAGCCACTGCAGATCCGTCGCGGTCTGATCGAACTCGGCCGCGATGCGCGGCAGCGCCAGGTTCATCGCGAAGTAGTCGATCTGCACGCAGAACAAGGCCAGCGCGACGGCGCCAGGATCCACCTCGCCCTGGTGTCCGCCCCCGACGTCATCGACCGACGATACGGCTCATTCGAGGCGGTTTGGCGTTAATCTGACGCGGAAACGTCGCGACCGACAGGAGTCAGGCCCGTGTCCACATTCTGGCGCTACGTCAAGATCCAGGCCTTCGTCCTGCTGTGCGGCATCGTCGGCCCGATCTTTCTGGTCATCTACTTCGCCACGGGGGCGGACCCGCTGCTGCAGTGGATGTTCTGGACGGGCTTGTTGATCACCGTCGCCGACGTGCTGATCGCGTTGGCGATCACCGGGATGGGTGCGCGGTCGGCGGCCAAGACCGCCGCGCTCGAGCAGACCGGGGTGCTGGCGCTGGCGCAGGTCACCGGAATCCAGGAGACCAACACCCGGATCAACGAGCAGCCGCTGGTCAAACTCGACCTGCAGATCACCGGTCCCGGCGTCACCCCGTTCGCCAGTCAGGACAAGGTCATCGCCTCGATCTCGCGGCTGCCGATGATCACCAACCGCAAACTGGTCGCGCTCGTCGACCCGGTGACGATGGAGTATCAAATCGATTGGGAGCGAAGCGCTCTCGTCAGCGGGATGATGCCCGCCAACTTCACGATCGCCGAGGACAACAGGACCTACGACCTGAGTGGGCAGACGGCGCCGTTGATGGAGATCCTGCAGATCCTCAAAGCGCACAACATCGGCTTCAACAACATGATCGACCTGCGGGCCAATCCCGCTGCGCGACAACAGGTCCAGGCCGTGGTCCGCCGTGCCGCCCAGCAGACGACCGCCGCCGCACCGGCGGCCGCGGCACCGCAGGCCACGTCAGCCACCGCCGCGCCCTACCTGGCGCCGCCCGAGCCGTCGACCGCGCAGCGCCTCCAGGAACTCGAAACGCTGCGCGCCACCGGCGCCATCTCCGAGGACGAGTACACCGCGAAGCGTCAGCAAATTATCGCTGACCTGTAGTTTTCGGCGTATCACACGCCGCGGGCTGCTACCGTCGGTTCGTGCCGCGTAGCGGCCCCCTGGGGTCCTGCGATGACGGACTCGCTGGAGCATCAGGCGATTCGCAGTCCGTCGCTGGTCGACGCGATTGTCCCGCTAATCGCTCTCACAGTCCTGATCGGTAGCTCGATCGCGTTGTTCGGGCTCGACGCCCTCGACGGTCCGATCCAGGTCGCGCTGGTGATGTGTTGCGCGGTCGCGGCTTTGATCGCGCTGAAGAACGGGCACCGCTGGACCGCCGTGCAGGAGGCCGGCCAGGGTGCGATGTCGTCGATCACCAGCGCGTTGTTCATTCTGCTGGCCGTCGGCGCCCTGATCGGGACGTGGAATCTGTCGGGCACCATCCCGACGCTGGTGTACTACGGCATCCAGGTGCTGTCGCCGGGCTACTTCTACGTTGCTGCCGCGGTCATCTGCGGGGTCGTGGCAATGTCGATCGGCAGTTCCTGGACGACCGCGGGCACCGTCGGCGTCGGGCTCGTCGGGATCGCCACCATGCTCGGGGTTTCGTCGGCCATCACCGCGGGAGCGGTGATCTCCGGGGCGTACCTCGGCGACAAACTCTCGCCGCTGTCGGAGACGACGATCCTCACCGCGCAGATGGTCAAGGTCGACCTCTACACCCACATCCGCAGCCAGGCGTGGACGTCGGTCCCGGCATTCGTCATCGCCGCGGTGGTGTTCGCGCTGCTCGGCATCGTCGGCCCGCCGGTACGCCAGACCGTCGGTGAGGACGTCGAACTGGCCAAGCTGAGCGAGATCTTCTCGATCACCCCGCTGAACCTGCTGCCGTTGGTGATCCTGGTGGTGCTGTCGATCCGCAAGGCGCCGGCCTCGTTGGCGCTGCTGGCCGCCTCACTGTGGGCCGGCATCCAGGCGGTGCTCCTGCAACGCGATGTCGTGGCGGGCTTCGTCGCCGAGATCCACGGCAGCAGCGACATGATCGCGGGCTCGGTGCAGGCGATCTGGCGTGCGATGGCCAACGGGTTCACGATGAACTCCGGCATCGCCGACATCGACCGGCTGCTGTCACGCGGAGGCATGGACAGCATGCTGCTCACCATCTGGCTGATCATCGGCGCCGTCACGTTCGGCGCCCTGCTCGAGCAGTTCGGGTTGATCGACCGGTTGGTGCGGCCGCTGATCGAATCCGCGAAATCGACCGGCCGACTGTATCTTTCCGTCTTCGCCAGCGGTATCGGCCTCAACATCGTGGCCGGCGACCAGTACATCGCGCTCGTGCTGCCCAGCCGCGTGTTCCGGCTGGAGTTCGAAAAGCGCGGACTCGCACCGCAGAACCTCTCGCGGCTGGCGGCCGACAGCGGCACCGTGACGTCGCCTTTGGTGCCGTGGAACTCCTGCGGGGCGTTCATGAGCGCGGTGCTCGGGGTGTCGACGCTGGCGTATCTGCCGTTCGCGATCTTCAACATCGCCAGCCCGCTGCTCAGCGTGGTCTACGGGTTCACCGGCTTCCGGGTCGTCAAGGCCGCACCCACCGAGGAGGACGTGACATGACGTCGACGGAGACCCGTAGCGAACAGGCCGAGCAGAAGGTCAACCTGCCGACCCTGACCGCCATGGTGGTCGGGTCGATGATCGGCTCCGGGGTGTTCCTGCTGCCGCGCCGCTTCGGCACCGAGACCGGCGTGGCGGGTGCGCTGATCGCCTGGACCGTCGCGGGCACCGGAATGCTGATGCTGGCGTTCGTGTTTCAGCGCCTCGCGATCCGCAAGCCCAACCTCAACGCCGGCATCTTCACCTACGCCAAAGCCGGTTTTGGGGACTACGTCGGGTTCAACTCGGCGATCGGCTACTGGGCGTCGGCGTGCGCGGGCAACGTGTCGTACTGGGTGCTCATCACGACGACGATGAGCGCGGTGGTGCCGGCGTTCGGGGCGGGCGACACCGTGCTGGCCGTGGTGGTGTCGGCGATCGGGGTGTGGCTGTTCGTGTTCCTGGTGCTGCGCGGGGTCCGGGACGCGGCCGTCATCAACTACATCGTCACAATCGCCAAGGTGCTGCCGATCCTGGTGTTCATCTTGATCGCGATCGTCGCGTTCGAGGCCGGGGTGTTCGCCGACAACTTCTGGGGCGGCGGCGGGCAGTACTCGTTCGCCGCGGTGTGGGAGCAGGCCACCGGCACGATGCTGATCACCGTGTTCGTCTTCCTCGGCATCGAGGGCGCCGCCGTGTACTCGCGGATGGCGCGCAGGCGGGAGGACGTCGGCCGGGCGACGGTCATCGGATTCCTCAGCGTGCTCAGCGTTTTCGCCCTGGTGACCCTGGTGTCCTACGGCGTGATGCCGCAGAGCGACCTCGCCGGTGTGAGCCAGCCGTCGATGGCCGCGGTGCTGGAGTCGATCGTCGGCCCGTGGGGTTCGGTGTTCATCCGGGTCGGGGTCATCGTGTCGGTGCTCGGCGCCTACCTGGCGTGGACGTTGATGGCCGCCGAGGTGCTGTTCATCCCCGCCAAGTCCGACGACATGCCGCGCTTCCTGAGCAGCACCAACCGCCACGACGCCCCCGTCACGGCGCTGGTCATGGCGGCGGGCCTGACGACGCTGCTGCTGGTGGCGCTGCTGTTCGCCGCGGACGCACTCGATTTCATGCTGGACCTCACCGCGGCGCTGTCGCTGATTCCGTATCTGCTCGCGGCGGCTTACGCGCTCAAGCTCACGCTCACCCGCGAAACCTACGACACCCGACAGTCGCTCGCGCCGGACATGGCGATCGCCGCGGTCGCCACCGTCTACACCCTGTTCCTGGTCCACGCGGCGGGCATCGACAAGCTGCTGCTGTCGTGCATCCTCTACGCCCCCGCGGCCGCGTTGTACTTCAAGGCGCGACGCGAACGCGGCCTGCGGGTGTTCCGTCCCGCCGAGGCCGTGCTGTTCGGCGTGATCGTTGTCGGCGCGGTCGCGGGAGTGTTCTCGCTGGCCACCGGCGCCATCGAAATCTGATGCACAGGAGGAGAACTGACGTGTCGAACCCCACGGACTACGGTGTGCACTCCGAGGTCGGCAGGCTGCGCAAGGTGCTGGTGTGCTCGCCGGGCCTCGCGCACGAGCGGCTGACCCCCACCAACTGCGACAGCCTGCTGTTCGACGACGTGCTGTGGGTGCAGAACGCGCGCCGCGACCATTTCGACTTCGTCGACAAGATGCGCGACCACGACGTCGAGGTCGTCGAACTGCACGAGCTACTGGCCGAGACGATGAGCGACCCGCAGGCCAAGGCGTGGCTGCTGGACCGCAAGATCGTGCCCAACGAGGTCGGGCTCGGACTGGTCGACGACACCCGGGGATTTCTGGACTCGCTGCCGCCGCAGCGGCTCGCGGAGTTGCTCATCGGGGGCATGTCCATCCGGGACCTGCCGAAGGACACACAGTCGGGCTACCGCGGCCTGGCGCGCGAGAACAGCGGTGTCACCGAGTATCTGATGCCGCCGCTGCCCAACACGCTCTACACCCGCGACACCACCTGCTGGATCTACGGCGGTCTGACGCTCAACCCGCTGTTCTGGCCCGCCCGGCACGACGAAACCCTGCTGATGAAGGCGATCTATGAGTTCCACCCCGACTTCGCCGGGTCCCGGGTGTGGTGGGGCGATCCCGAATCAAGTTGGGGGCTGGCCACATTCGAGGGCGGCGATGTACTGGTCCCCGGACAGGGCGTCGTCATCATCGGGATGAGCGAACGCACGTCGCGCCAGGCCATCACCCAGGTGGCCGCGGCGCTGTTCGCCGAGGGCGCGGCGACACAGGTGATCGTCGCGGGCATGCCGAAGCTGCGGTCGGCCATGCACCTGGACACCATCTTCACGTTCGCCGACCGCGACGTCGTGACCATCTATCCGGAGATCGTCGACGCCATGCAGACGTTCACGCTGTATCCGAGCGACGCCGACCCCGGCGTGGAGGTCGTCGAGGCGACCAAGCCGTTCGTCGAGGTGGTGGCCTCGGCGCTGGGAGTCGGCGAGTTGCGGGTGGTCGAGACGGGCGGCAACGCCTACGACGCCGAGCGTCAGCAGTGGGACAGCGGCAACAACCTCGTCGCCGTCGCACCCGGGGTGGTGTTCGCCTACGACCGCAACACCCACACCAACACGTTGCTGCGCCGCGCCGGGGTAGAGGTGATCACGATCGTCGGCGCCGAACTCGGCCGCGGCCGCGGCGGTGGGCACTGCATGACCTGCCCGATCATCCGCGACCCGCTCGACTGACCGCGGCACTAGAACACGTTCCAGTTCGGCTGTTAGCCTGTCCGCAGCATCCCTCGGAAGGAGCAGCGGTGACGGCGACGAAACCCCTGGAAGGCCGCGTGGCGTTCATCACCGGAGCCGCGCGCGGGCAAGGCCGGTCGCATGCGATCCGGCTCGCCGAGGAGGGCGCTGACATCATCGCGATCGACGTCTGCGCGCCGATCTCGGAGACCATCACCTATCCGCTGGCCACCTCCGAGGAGCTCGCCGAGACGGTGCGCGCCGTGGAGGCCACCGGCCGCAAGGTGCTGGCCCGCGAGGTCGACGTCCGCGACCTGGCCGCGCTGCAGCAGGTCGTCGCCGACGGCGTCGAGCAGTTCGGCCGCCTCGACATCGTCGTCGCCAACGCCGGCGTGCTGAGCTGGGGCCGCATCTGGGAGATGTCCGAAGAGCAGTGGGACACCGTCATCGACGTCAACCTCAACGGCACCTGGCGCACCGTGCGCGCGGCGGTGCCCGCGATGATCGAGGCGGGTAACGGCGGGTCGATCATCATCGTCAGCTCGTCGGCCGGGCTGAAAGCCACCCCGGGCAACGCGCACTACGGGGCGTCCAAACACGGGGTGACCGCGCTGACCAACGCGCTGGCCATCGAAGCCGGCGAGTTCGGCATCCGGGTCAACTCCATCCACCCGTACTCGATCGACACCCCGATGGTCGAGAAGGAAGCGATGATTCAGCTTTTCGGCAAGCACCCCAACTTCATCCACAGCTTCTCGCCGATGCCGTACCACCCGGTCGACTCCGACGGCAACAAGGGACTGCAGGAGTTCATGACGGCCGAAGAGGTCTCCGACGTCGTCGCGTGGCTGGCCGGCGACAGTTCCCGGACCATCTCCGGCAGCCAGATCGCCGTCGACCGCGGCACGATGAAGTACTGACTTTTCTCCCGCGAGCAGACGCGAAATGCCCACAATTTGCGGGTTTTAGGGTCACTTTGCGGCTGCTCGCCGGCATCAGGTGAGCGCGGCCTCGAACTGGTCGACCGCCCAGTCGATCTCGTCCTCGGTGATCACCAGCGGCGGGGCGAACCGCAGCGTGGAGCCGTGCGTGTCCTTGACGAGCACACCGCGCTGCCCGAGGCGTCGGCACATCTCCTTGCCGGTGCCCAGCGCCGGGTCGATGTCGACGCCGGCCCACAGCCCCTTGCCGCGGACCGCGAGGACACCGCGTCCGATCAGCGCGCGCAGCCGCCGGTGCAGATGAGCGCCGAGTTCGGTTGAGCGACGCTGGTATTCGCCGCGGGCGAGCATCTCGACGACGGTCGCGCCGATCGCCGCCGCCAGCGGGTTGCCGCCGAAGGTCGACCCGTGCTCGCCGGGGTGCAGCACGCCGAGGACGTCGCGGTCGGCCACCACCGCCGACACCGGGAGCACACCGCCGCCGAGCGCCTTGCCGAGCAGGTAGACGTCGGGCACCACGCCCCAGTGGTCGCAGGCGAACGTGCGCCCGGTGCGCGCCAGCCCGGACTGGATCTCGTCGGCGATCAGCAGCACATTGCGCTCGGTGCACAGCGCCCGCAGCCGGGGCAGGAAGTCGTCGGGCGGGACGATGATCCCGGCCTCGCCCTGGATCGGCTCGACCAGCACCGCGACGGTGTGTTCGTCGATCGCGTCGGCGAAGGCGTCGGCGTCACCGAACGGGGCCATGCGGAAGCCGGGCGTGTAGGGCCCGAAGCCACGGCGGGCGCTCGCGTCGTCGGAGAAGCTGATGATCGTCGTAGTGCGGCCGTGAAAGTTGTTGTGCGCCACTACGATGTTCGCGGTCTCGGCGGGCACACCCTTGACGTCGGTGCCCCATTTGCGCGCGACCTTGAGCCCGCTCTCGACGGCCTCGGCGCCGCTGTTCATCGGCAGCACCATGTCTTTGCCGCACAGGTCGGCCAGCGCGGCGCAGAACGGCCCCAGCCGGTCGGAGTGGAACGCGCGGCTGACCAGGGTGACGGCATCGAGTTGGGCGTGCGCGACCGCGGTGATCTCCGCGTTGCGGTGGCCGAAGTTGACCGCCGAGTAGGCCGCCAGGCAGTCCAGGTAGCGCCGGCCGTCGACGTCGGTGATCCAGACGCCCTCGGCACTGGCGGCGACCACCGGCAGCGGGGAGTAGTTGTGCGCGGTGTGGCGGGCGTCGAGCGCGATCGCCCGCTCGGTCGCCGGCGTGGTGGTCTCGATCGTGGTCATGAATGCACCTCCAGCGTGCAGCATTTGATGGATCCGCCGCCCTTGAGCAGTTCGGACAGGTCGACGCCGACCGGCTGGAATCCGTCGGCGACGAGCTGGTCGGCGAAACCGGTTGCGGCGGCGGGCAGTACGACGTGACAGCCGTCGGACACCGCGTTGAGCCCGAGGACGTAGGCGTCGGCGGTGCCGACCTCGATCGCGTCGGGGAACAGCGCCGACAGCGTGGCGCGCGACTCGTCGGTGAACGCGGGCGGGTAGTACGCGATGGTGGTGTCGTCGAGCACGGCGAGCGCGGTGTCGAGGTGGTAGAACCGCGGGTCGACCAGTTCCAGGCTGATCACGGGCCTGCCGACCAGGTCCGCGATCTCGTCGTGGGCGCGGCGGTCGGTCCGGAAGCCGAAGCCCGCCAACACCATCGAGCCCACCACCAACAGATCGCCCTGGCCCTCGTTGACGTGCCGGGTCTGGGCCGGCCGGTAGCCGCGGGCGGCCATCCATGCGGCGTAGGCGTCGGCCTCGGCCGCGCGCTGCGGATAGGCGAACCGGGCGACGACGGCGGTGTCGTCGACGATCAGGCCGCCGTTGGCCGCGTACACCATGTCGGGCAGGCCGGCGACGGGATCGATGATGTCGACGGTGTGGCCGAGGTCGGTGTACGTCCGGCGCAGCGTCTCCCACTGCGCCAGTGCGAGGGCGGTGTCGACGACGGTGTCGGTGTCCATCCACGGGTTGATCGCGTACTCGACGGCGAAGAAGGTCGGCGGGGTCATGGCGTAGTGCCGGGTGCGGGACCGTCGCGAGGCGGTCCGGTCGCCGTCCGGGGCGGCGGCGACGGGGGAGATCGTCATAGATCAACGGTATGGCGGCATGAATTTGCAATCAATCGTCGTTCATTGCGTGTTCAGGACCTATACATTGTGCCAAACTGCTGATAGCAGTGTTTTGTTGCGCGGAGGTGATGGTGGACCGGCTGGATGAGACCGACGAGCAGATCCTGGCGGCGTTGGCCAACGATGCGCGCGCCACGTACGCGGAGATCGGCGAACGGGTCAACCCGTCCGCGCCCGCGGTGAAGCGCCGGGTCGACCGCCTGCTCGACAACGGCGTCATCCGCGGCTTCACCACCGTCGTCGACCGCAGCGCGCTCGGCTGGACGACCGAGGCGTACGTGCAGGTGTTCCGGCACGGCACAATCGCGCCAGAACGGTTGCGCGGCGTGGATCGACATCCCGGAGGTGATCAGCGCGGCTACTGTCACCGGCACGGCCGACGCGATGTTGCACGTGGTGGCCCGCGACATGCGCCATCTCGAAGAGGCGCTCGAACGGATCCGCTCGGCCGCCGACGTCGAGCGCAGCGAGAGCATCGTGGTGCTGACGAACATCATCGATCGCGACCGGGGCGCCCCCTCGCGCAGCTAAGCACCTGAGGCCGGGGTGGCGGACAAAACACCACACGCATCGTGTAAGAAACTGTCCATGACCTCTACGAGCGGCATTGTCATCGTCGGCGGCGGATTGGCGGCGGCCCGCACGGCCGAACAGCTGCGACGGTCCGAGTACGCCGGTCCGGTCACCATCGTCAGCGACGAGGACCACCTGCCCTACGACCGGCCGCCGCTGTCGAAGGAAGTGCTGCGCGCCGAGACCGACGACGTCACCCTCAAGCCCGCGGAGTTCTATTCGGAGAACGACATCACCGTGCGGCTCGGCAGCGGCGCGAAGTCGCTGAACACCGAAGCGAAGACGATCACGCTCACCGACGGCACCGAACTGGCTTACGACGAGCTGATCATCGCGACGGGTCTGGTGCCCAAGCGCATTCCGTCGTTCCCGGATCTGGCGGGCATCCACGTGCTGCGCAACTACGACGAGGCCGTCGCGCTGCGCAAGGAGGCCGGCTCCGCGCGGCGCGCCGTCGTGGTCGGCGCCGGGTTCATCGGCTGCGAGGTCGCGGCCAGCCTGCGCAAGCTCGGCGCCGACGTGGTGCTGGTCGAGCCGCAGCCCGCACCGTTGGCGTCGGTGCTCGGTGAGCAGATCGGCGAACTCGTCGCCCGGTTGCACCGCGCCGAAGGCGTGGACGTGCGCTGCGGTGTCGGGGTGTCCGAGGTGCGCGGGGCCGACCGGGTGGAGACGGTGGTGCTCGGCGACGGCACCGAGGTCGAGGCGGACATCGTGGTGGTGGGCATCGGGTCGCGGCCGGGCACCGACTGGCTGGAGGGCAGCGGCCTGGAGTTGGACAACGGTGTGGTCTGCGACGACAACGGCCGCTCCAGCGCGCCGCACGTGTGGGCGATCGGCGACGTGGCGTCGTGGCGGCACAGCCTGGGTCATCAAGTGCGCGTTGAGCATTGGAGCAACGTCGCCGACCAGGCGCGGGTCCTGGTGCCCGCGATGCTCGGGCAGGAGCCGCCCGCGGCCGTGTCGGTGCCGTACTTCTGGAGCGACCAGTACGACGTCAAGATCCAGTGCCTCGGCGAACCGGAACCCGGCGACACCGTGCACGTCGTCGAGGACGACGGCCGCAAGTTCCTGGCCTACTACGAGCGCGACGGCGTGGTGGCCGGCGTGGTCGGCGGCGGTATGCCGGGCAAGGTGATGAAGGCCCGCGGCAAGATCGCCGCGGGCGCACCCATCGCCGACGTCCTGGGCTGAGTACGTTGCGGTTTCGGTGTAGTTAGTTGCGCCCAGCGCCACCAACTACACCGAAGTCGCCGTTAGAACTGGCCGAGGTAGAAGCGGGTGTGCTGGTCGTCGGTGCACAGCGCCGAGCGGCCGTAGGCCTGTTCCGAGGGTTCCTCGATCACGGTCCCGCCCGCCTCACGGACCCGCGCGACCGCGGCGTCGACGTCGTCGACGGTCCACATCGGCACGATCGCCGGTTCGGCGTTGCCGCCCGCGATGCCCGCCATCGGATGGACATCGCGCACGGCCCAACCGTCGTCGACGCGGCCGGGCTCGAACGTCCAGAACAGCACCCGGCTGTAGAACGCCCGGAACGCCGCGGAGTCGGGCACCAGCTGCGTGATGTAGGAGAGTTCGCCCGGCCCAGTGCCGTTGACCGCCGGCCGCGGGGTGCCCGGCTTCGGCCGGAACACCGCGAACGCGATACCGCTGGGGTCGGTGGCGTCGAGCACGGTGCCGAAGTCGAACTCCGTGACCCGACCGACGGTGCCGCCGGCGTCGGTGATCGACTGCCGCGCGCCGTCGATGTCGGTGACGGCGTAGCAGCACAGCATCCCCTGGGTGCCGTCGACGCTGAAGATCCCGATCCGCTGGTCGGTGTTGGTCACCTGGTGGGTCGCCGGGTCGTAGGTCCACCCGAGCACGTGGCCGTAGAACGCCGCGGCCCGCTCGGCGTCGGGCACCCACACCGAGACGTAGCCGACGTCGCCGTGCTGGATCTGCACACCCGCCTGCGTCACCGGACCGCTGAGCATCCACCGGTGGCCGAACGGGTCGATGAGCGCCGCGCTGCGCGCGCCGTAGTTCTCGTACGGTTCGCGCTGCACCTCGGCACCGCGGTCGCGGGCTCGCTGCAACGCGGCGTCGGTGTCGGCGACGTGCAGCATCAGGCTCACCGAAGTCGATTGCGGTGCAGGCGCTTTCAGGCCGATCTCGGGATACTCGTCGGCCAGGTAGAGCACTCCGTCACCGATCGCCAGTTCGACGTGGCCGATGCGGCCGTCGTCCATCTCGATCGGTTCGCCGACGACCGTCGCGCCGAATGCCTCGGCGTACCAGGCGATGGCCGCCCGCGCGTCGGCGACGGTCAGGTACGGCAGCGCGGCCGCTCTCGGCGCGGTGTGCACCGGGTCGGACGCGGTGTCGGACAGTTCGGCGATCGCGGTATCGGTTCCGCTCATGACAACCTCCTCGGTTCGGTTCGGTAGGGTCAGCGCCGATTCCAGCCGGGCACGCAACCGGGCGGCGAAAGCCGGATCCGGTTGCACCGGAAAGTCGTCGCCGCGCAGCACGGCCAGCGGGTCGTTCATGACTTCCCTCCTTCCGGTCCCGGATAGTTGGCGCGGAAAGCGCGGCGGGCCCGCACCAGCAGCGCCTCGGTGGCGTGCACGGTGCGCCCGATCAGCTCGGCGCATTCGGGCACCGAGCAGTCGTCCATGTAGCGCAGCGTCAACACCGTGCGGTGCTGCTCGGACAGCTTGGTCAGCACGCTTTCGGCCACGATGCGGTCCAGTTCGGCGTCCCAGTCGTCGGAGACGTCGGGTTCGGGCACCTCGTCGACGGGGACGCTGAACCGGTCGTGGCGGCGGCGGTAGTGGTCGGCCAGTTTGTGGCGGGCCACCCCGATCAGCCACGGCACCGTGATCGGCGGTGGAGCGTCCTTTCTGGCAGCGTCCATCGCCGCCAGAAAGGTTTCCGACGTCAGGTCTTCGGCCGTCCCGCGGTCACCGCAGCGCCGGACGAAGTAGCCGTACACGCGTGGTAGCGCGTCGTCGTACAACTCCAGCAGTGCCCGCGGAGCGTCGGGGCCGTTCGGTTCGGCGCTCACACCCTTATCGTCGCCGCCGGGCACCGAACTCCGACGGGTCCTGGCGGAAAATTTTTTCGGCGAGCGCTCAGCTGCGGTACTCGGGCGTCCAGCGCACCTCGGTGATCCGCTGGGTCAGCTGTTCGGGACTGCGCTCGGGCGCGACGCCGTCGGCGACGGCCTGCACCGCGACGGCGTGGGCGATGCTCAGCGCGACGTCGGGCACATCGGACCAGGCGGGCAGCAGCGGCGCGTCCGGGTCGGCGAGTGCGGGGGAGGCGTCGCCGAGCGCGGCGGCCGCGGCGCGCATCATCTCGTCGGTCACGCGGGTGGCCTGCGCGGCGGTGACGGCCAGGCCCATCGCCGGGAAGATGTAGACGTTGTTGCACTGCGCGATCGGATGCTCGCGGCCGTTGCGCTGCAGCGGCGCGAACGGCGAACCCGTCGCGATCAGCGCGCGGCCGTCGGTCCACTCGTCGAGCTCGGCCGGGTGCGCCTCGGCGCGGCTGGTCGGGTTCGACAGCGGGAAGATGATCGGCCGGTCCACCTTGCCCGCCATCTCCCGGACGATCTCTTCGGTGAATGCGCCTGCGGCGGTGGACAATCCGAGCAGCACGCCGACCTCGACGTGGTGCACGACGTCGGCCAGCTGCGCGGGGCCGGACAGTCCCCAGCCGGCGACCCGGTCGGCGGGCTGGGCGAACCGGCGCTGGCCGGGGGACAGGTCGGTGCGGTCGTCGGTGAGCAGTCCGTTGATGTCGACGACCCAGATCTGCGCCGCGGCCTGCTGCTCGCTCAGGCCCTCGGTGACCATCTGGCGGTGCACCATGTCGAGCACGCCGATGCCCGCCGAACCGGCGCCGAGCATCACCACCTGCTGGTGGGACAGCGGCCGAGCGGCCACCCGGGCCGCTCCGTGCAGCGCGCCGAGCGTCACCGCGGCGGTGCCCTGGATGTCGTCGTTGAAGGTGAGCAGTTTGTCGCGGTAACGCTCGAGGATCGGCAGCGCGTGCGCGGTCGCGAAATCCTCCCACTGCAGCAGCACGTCGGGCAGTTCCTCGTGCACGACGGTGACGAAATCGTCGATGAATGCGTAGTACTCGTCGTCGCCGATGCGGCGGTGCCGCCAACCCAGATATTGCGGATCCTCGAGCAGTTCGACGTTGTCGGTGCCCACGTCGAGCACGATCGGCAACGTGCGCGCCGGGTCGATGCCGCCGATGAGCGTGTAGAGCGAGAGCTTGCCGATCGGGATGCCCATGCCTCCGATGCCCTGATCGCCGAGGCCGAGGATGCGCTGCCCGTCGGTCACGACGATCACGTCGACCTCGCGCCGCGGACGGTTGCGCAGCACCTCGCGCAGGAATTCGCGGTCCGGGTAGGACACGAACAGCCCGCGGGGCCGCTGGTAGATCTCGCTGAACCGCTGGCACGCCTCGCCGACGGTGGGGGTGTAGACGATCGGCATGGTCTCGGCGATGTGGTCGCGCAGCACCCGGTAGAACAACGTCTCGTTGCGGTCCTGCAGGTTGCGCAGATAGATGTGTTTGTCCAGCGGTTCGCGCCGGCGGCAGAACTCCAGCCAGGAGTGCTCGGTCTGCTGTTCGAGTGACTTGACCGCCGTGGGAAGCAAACCGAGCAAACGGAATTCGTGACGCTCCTGCTCGGTGAACGCGGTGCCCTTGGTCCACAGCCCGTCGAACAGAAGCGTCTGTCCCGTCTTCTTCTCCGGCATCGCCCAAAACTAGCGCGGGCCCGCGACCGGAGCCGGGTGAATCAGGGATCCAGCGCGCGCAGTCCGTCGGCGACGGTGTCGAACGCGGCGCCCAGCGCGTCGGCCAGTGGCACCGCCTCGTCGGCGAGCCAGTACTCGTATGCCGACAGCGCCACCCCGAGCATCGTCCACGCCACGGTCTGGGGCACCAGGTCCCCGGGCGTGGTGGCCAGCCGCTTGGCGACGAAGTCGGCGACCACCCCGCGCCAGCCGGCGTACATCGTCATCGAGTACGCCTGGAGCGCGGCCGTCTCGAGGATGACCCGCATCCGCCTGCGGTGTCGTGCGGTCTCGGTTTCGTCGAACGTGTTGAACGCCAGCAGTGCCGTGCGTAACGCATGACGGATCGGCACGTCGGGATCGGAATCGGCCAGCAGGTCGCGCATGTGCGCCAGGTGAGCGTCGAAATCGCCCCAGGGCAAAGCGTTTTTCGACGGGTAGTAGCGGAACAGGGTGCGGCGCGCGATGCCGGCGGCCTCCGCGACGTCGTCGACGCTGACCTCGTCGAAGCCGCGGGTCGCGAAGAGGTCGATCGCGACGTTGCTGATGTGGTCCCACGTCGTGGAGCGCCGTCGGCCCACCCGGTGCTCGTCCGTCAGGGGCCCCCTTTCCATTTAGGCACTCGATGCCATATTATTGCGACCTCGATCACATTGTCGAGAACCGGTGAAGTGAAAGGCGGAGCCCGATGGAACCGAATCAGCAGGTCAACAACGACGAGCTCGTGACCGAGACCCTCGTCGAAGAGGTGTCGATCGACGGGATGTGCGGGGTCTACTGACCGTGACCTCGACGTCGACGGGGGCCGAGGACGCGGTCTTCGACCCCGAGCGCGGCTGGCGGCTGCACCACCAGGTGGCGGTGCGGCCCGAGCCGTTCGGTGCGCTGCTCTACCACTTCGGCACACGCAAGCTGTCGTTCCTGAAGAACCGCACCATCGTCGACGTCGTCAACGTGCTCTCCGAGCATCCCGACGTCCGATCCGCCTGCCGGGCCGCCGGTGTCGACGACGCGCAGCAGGCGCCGTATCTGCATGCACTCGGTGTGCTTGCTCAATCGAAAATGCTGGTGCCCCAATGACTTCAATCGCCCCGGTGCCTCGGCTCGTCGAGCAGTTCGAGCACGGACTGGACGCCCCGATCTGCCTGACCTGGGAGCTGACCTACGCGTGCAACCTGGCGTGCGTGCACTGCCTGTCGTCGTCGGGTAAGCGCGACCCGCGCGAGCTGACCACCCAGCAGTGCAAGGACATCATCGACGAACTCGAGCGCATGCAGGTGTTCTACGTCAACATCGGCGGCGGTGAGCCGACGGTGCGGTCGGACTTCTGGGAGCTCGTCGACTACGCCACCGCGCACCACGTCGGGGTGAAGTTCTCGACGAACGGGGTGCGCATCACCCCGCAGGTGGCGGCCCGGCTGGCGGCCAGCGACTACGTCGACGTGCAGATCTCGCTGGACGGCGCGACCGCCGAGGTCAACGACGCCGTGCGCGGCGCCGGCTCGTTCGAGATGGCCACCAGGGCGTTGCAGAACCTGGCCGATGCCGGTTTCAAGGACGCCAAGATCTCGGTGGTGGTGACCCGCCACAACGTCGACCAGCTCGACGAATTCGTCGCCCTGGCAGACAAGTTCGGCGCCACACTGCGGATCACCCGGCTGCGGCCGTCGGGCCGCGGCGCCGACGTCTGGGACGATCTGCACCCCACCTCAGAACAGCAGGTGCAGCTGTACAACTGGCTGGTGGCCAAGGGTGAGCGGGTGCTCACCGGCGACTCGTTCTTCCACCTGTCCGGCCTCGGTGCGCCCGGCGCGCTGGCGGGCCTGAACCTGTGCGGCGCCGGCCGCGTGGTCTGCCTGATCGACCCGGTCGGCGACGTCTACGCGTGCCCGTTCGCCATCCACGACCGCTTCCTGGCCGGAAACATCCTGTCGGACGGCGGTTTTGACAGCGTGTGGAAGAACGCTCCGCTGTTCCGCCAGCTGCGCGAGCCGCAGTCGGCGGGTGCCTGCAGCAGCTGCGACCACTACGACAGCTGCCGCGGCGGCTGCATGGCCGCGAAGTTCTTCACCGGGCTGCCGATGGACGGCCCGGACCCCGAATGTGTGGAGGGCTACGGCGCTCCCGCGCTGGCCCGCGAGCGGGTCAAGCCCAAGTCCAGCGTCGATCACTCCCGCAGCGGGCCCGTCGCACTGAAGCTGCTGACCAAACCCCCAAGGTCGGATGTCGGCGCCGGCGCGCCTCCGAAACGCCTCTGCAACGAAAGTCCGGTGTAAGTCATGGCCGACACCTGGTTCGAAACCGTCGCCGCCGCCCAGGAGCGGGCGAGGCGGCGTCTGCCCAAGCCGGTGTACTCCGCGCTGCTGGCGGCCAGCGAGAAGGGCGTGACGGTCGCCGACAACGTCGAGGCGTTCGCGGAGTTGGGCTTCGCGCCCCACGTCATCGGCGCGACCGAGAAGCGCGATCTGGCGACCACCGTGATGGGCCAGGAGATTTCGCTGCCCGTGCTGATCTCGCCGACCGGCGTGCAGGCCGTGCACCCCGACGGGGAGGTCGCCGTCGCCCGCGCCGCCGCCGCGCGCGGCACCGCGATGGGTTTGTCGTCGTTCGCGAGCAAGCCGATCGAAGAGGTCATCGCCGCCAACCCCAAGCTGTTCTTCCAGGTCTACTGGCTCGGCGGCCGGGACGCGATCGCGGCGCGGGTCGAGCGGGCCCGCGCGGCCGGCGCTGTCGGGCTGATCGTGACCACCGACTGGAGCTTCTCGCACGGCCGCGACTGGGGCAGCCCGAAGATCCCCGAGCAGATGGACCTGCGCACCACCGTGCGGATGCTGCCGACCGGGCTGACCCGGCCGAGCTGGATGTGGCAGTGGGGCAAGACGATGCGGCCGCCGAACTTGCGGGTGCCGAACCAGGCCGCGCGCGGCGAGGCGGGCCCGCCGTTCTTCCACGCCTACGGGGAATGGATGGGCACCCCGCCGCCGACCTGGGAAGACATCGCGTGGCTGCGTGAGCTGTGGGGCGGCCCGTTCATGCTCAAGGGCGTGATGCGGGTCGACGACGCGAAACGCGCTGTGGACGCCGGTGTTTCGGCGATCTCGGTGTCGAATCACGGCGGCAACAACCTGGACGGGACGCCGGCGGCGATCCGCGCGTTGCCCGCGATCGCCGAGGCCGTCGGCGACGAGATCGAGGTGCTGCTCGACGGCGGCATCCGGCGCGGCAGCGACGTCGTCAAGGCCGTCGCGCTGGGGGCACGCGCCGTGATGATCGGCCGGGCGTACCTGTGGGGCCTGGCCGCCAACGGGCAGGCCGGTGTCGAGAACGTGCTCGACGTGCTCCGCGGGGGCATCGATTCTGCATTGATGGGTCTGGGCCGCGCGTCGGTGCACGACCTCGGCGCCGACGACATCCTGGTGCCGCCCGGCTTCGAGCGGGCGCTCGGGGTGCCCGGCGGAACGGACACCTGACCGCAGTCCGGTGCGCCGTCGCGCGCGTCGAATTTGCAAAGCTCCTGGTACAGACGTGGCGCAGGGGACTGACGGGACAGTGTCGATGTCGCCCGTGAAAATTCCGGCGAATCAATTGCTGCGCATGCACGAACAATTGGCGCATACCAGGTGAATTCGGCTTACCATCGGCGGGTGCCTTTCGTCAGCGAGCTCGCGAATGCGACGTCGAAGCAGCTGAAAGGCACACCGTCGGCACTGCTGGTGCCCGTCGGATCCACCGAACAGCACGGCCCGCATCTGCCGCTGGACACCGACACCAGGATCGCCGACGCGGTGGCGCGCGCGGTTGCTGACCGGTTGGCCCGCGGAGATGGATCGATCTGGCGGATCGCGCCGTCGATCGGCTACGGCGCCAGCGGTGAGCACGAGGCCTTCGACGGCACGGTTTCGGTGGGGACCTCGGCGCTGCGGTTGTTGCTGGTGGAGTTTGGCCGCTCGGCGTCGCGGTGGGCGTCGCGGCTGGTCTTCGTCAACGGGCACGGGGGGAACGTGGAGGCTTTGGCCGCCGCAACGGCTTTGCTTCGGTACGAGGAGCGCGATGTGGCGTGGTGTCCGTGCACGGTCGCCGGGGCCGACGCGCACGCCGGCCATACCGAAACGTCTGTATTGCTACATCTTTCGCCGCGGGACGTCGCGGTCGACGAACGCGTGCCGGGAAACTGCGCGCCGCTGCGCGAGCTGATGCCCGAATTGCGTCGTGGCGGCATCGCGGCCGTGAGCGACGTCGGCGTGCTCGGCGATCCGACGACGGCCACCGCCGACGAGGGCGCCCGCATTTTCGACGCCATGGTCGAATCATGTTTGCAGCGAATCGAGCGTTGGGTACCCGATCGCGACGGGATGTTGACATGACGGGTCCACGGCTCCCCGACGGGTTCGCCGTTCAGGTTGATCGCCGGGTGAAGGTGCTCGGGGAGGGGTCAGCGCTGCTCGGCGGATCCCCGACGCGGCTGCTGCGCCTCGCGCCCGCTGCGCAGACCATGCTCAACGGCGGCAGGCTCGAAGTCCACGACGCGGTCAGCGCTCAGCTGGCGCGCACGCTGCTCGACGCCACCGTCGCGCACCCGCGGCCGGCCAGCGGCCCGTCGCATCGCGATGTCACGCTCGTGATCCCGGTGCGGGACAATGCTTCTGGAGTTCGCCGCCTGCTCACCGCGGTCCGTGGGCTGCGGGTCGTCGTGGTCGACGACGGTTCGCAGACACCGCTCGAGCAGGTCGACCTGGCCGATGTCCACAGCGACGTGCAGGTGCTGCGCCACGCGCGCAGCAGGGGACCGGCCGCCGCGCGCAACACCGGCATGGCCGCATGCAACACCGACTACGTGGCGTTCCTCGACAGCGACGTGGTGCCGCGGCGCGGTTGGCTCGAGGCGCTGCTCGGCCACTTCTGTGACCCGGCCGTCGCGCTGGTGGCGCCCCGCATCGTCGGGCTGCGCGAACCGGACAGTCTGGTCGGCCGCTACGAGGCCGTGCGCTCCTCGCTGGACCTGGGCCTGCGCGAGGCCCCGGTGGTGCCCTACGGCACGGTCTCCTACGTCCCGAGTGCGGCGATCATCTGTCGCCGGTCGGTACTCAAGGAGGTCGGTGGGTTCGACGAGACGCTGCGCTCCGGCGAGGATGTCGACCTGTGCTGGCGGCTGATCGAGTCCGGGGCGCGGCTGCGGTACGAGCCGATCGCTCTGGTGGCCCATGATCACCGCACCCAGATGCGAGAGTGGTTCTTGCGCAAGGCATTCTACGGCAGTTCCGCCGCGCCCCTGGCCTCGCGGCACCCCGGCAAGACCGCTCCGCTGGTCATCTCGGGGTGGACGCTGGTGGCGTGGATGCTGCTGGCGATGGGATCGTCGATCGGCTACCTGGCCTCCGTCGTCGTCGCCATGCTCACCGGACGGCGCATCGCCAAGTCACTGTCGAGTGTGGAGACCGAACCCAAGGACGTCGCGGTGGTCGCCGCCCACGGTCTGTGGTCGGCGGCGATGCAGTTGGCGTCGGCGATCTGCCGGCACTACTGGCCGGTGGCCCTGATCGCGGCGCTGGTGTCGCGGCGCTGCCGACAGGTGGTGCTGGTGGCCGCGGTGGTCGACGGGGTGGTCGACTGGCTGACCCGCAACGGTAAGGCCGAGGACGACACCAAACCCGTCGGGCTGCTGACCTACGTGCTGCTCAAGCGGCTCGACGACCTGGCCTACGGCGTGGGCCTGTGGTCCGGTGTGGTCCGCGAGCGCCACCTCGGCGCGCTCAAGCCCCAGATCCGAACGTGAAGCGGCACCGATCGCGTGCCTGACGTTCTGATCGTCGGCGCGGGCAGCGCTGGTTCCGTTCTCGCCGAACGCCTCTCCGCCGATGCGTCGTGCCAAGTCACCTTGATCGAGGCCGGCCCGGCGCCGTCCGACCCGCGCGTGCACGCACAGATCAGCAACGGCCTGCGGCTGCCGATCGGCGACGCCAGCTCGGTCGTGCACCGGTACCCGACCACGCTCACCGTCGACCCGCCGCGGGCGGCGCAGATCATGCGCGGCGCGGTGGTCGGGGGATCGGGGGCGGTCAACGGCGGCTACTTCTGCCGCGGTCTGCCCGCCGACTTCGACAGCTGGGGGTTGCCGGGCTGGTCGTTCAGCGACGTGCTGCCCCACTTCCGCGCGATCGAGACCGACCTCGACTTCACCAACCCCCTGCACGGTGACGACGGCCCGATCGCAGTCCGCAGGGTTTCGGAATTCGACGGCTGCACAGCGTCTTTCGTTCAAGCAGCAACCGCAGCCGGGCATCCCTGGATTCCCGACCTGAACGGGTCGACGCTCGAGCAACCCCTGGGCTCCGGGATCGGGGCGGTGCCGCTGAACATCCAGCAGGGCACGCGCGTCGGCCCGGGCGGGGCCTACCTGCAACCGGCGATGAACCGGCCGAACCTCACCCTGCTCGCCGACACCCGCGTCCTGCGGATCTTGATCGCCGACGGTCGGGCCGTCGGCGTGCAGGCGGTCGGACCCGACGGCCCCGCCGACCTGCGCGGCGACCGAATCATCCTGTGCTCCGGGGCGATCGGGTCGGCACACCTGCTGATGCTGTCCGGCATCGGTCCGGCCGACGCGCTGCAGGCCGCCGGTATCCCGGTGGTGGCCGACCTTCCGGTGGGTGCGGCGACCTCGGACCACCCGGAGTGGGTGCTGCCGGTGCACTGGGCGGAGACCCACGGGGTGCCGCCGCTGGAAGCCGTCCTGACCACGGCCGACGGCCTGGAGATCCGGCCGTACACCGCCGGGTTCGGTGCCATGGTCAGCGGCCGGCGCGACGACCCCGCCGACCATCCCCACATCGGGGTGGCGGTCATGCAACCGACGTCGCGCGGCCGGCTGACGGTGCGCACCGCCGACCCAAACACCCCGCCGGTCATCGAGCACCGGTACGACAGCGCGCCCGGCGACGTGGCGCTGCTGCGCTCGGGTGTCGGTATGGTCCGCGAACTGATCGGCAGGACAACCGGATTCGGCCCGGTGTCCTGGTCCACCTCACAGCACTTGGCGGGCACGGCGCCAATGGGTGTCGACGGCGATGACCGCGCCGTGGTGGACCCGCAGTGCCGGGTGTATGGGGTGGATCGGTTGTGGGTGGTCGACGGGTCAGTTCTGCCGGCGATCACCAGCCGCGGCCCGCACGCCAGCATCTGCATGCTCGGGCACCGCGCCGCCGAGTTCATCGGCTGACGCACGTCGCCGCTTCACAAAGCCGAACTGCTCGCCGTCGCGGCCCGGCGCCCAGACCGCGACGAACGCCGCGGCGACCACCAGGACCACGGCGAGCACCGTCAGGGACAGGCTCATGGCGTCGACGAACGCGGCGGTGGCCGCGGCGGCCAGGTCGGCGCCCGCGGTTCCGAGTTGCTGCGCCACCGCCAGGGCATTGGCAAGGGAGTCCGACGCGGCGCCCCGCACCTGCTCCGGAACCGTGGACAGCGCCGGCCCGAGCGACGAATTGTACTGCGCGGCAAGGACCGAACCGGCGACCGCGATGCCGACCGCGGCACCGACCTCGCGGGTCGTGTCGTTGACCGCAGAGGCCACGCCCTGCTTCTCCGTCGGCACCGCGTTCATGATCGCCGAGGTGGTCGGCGCGACGCACAACCCGATGCCGACCGCCGCCGCCAACAGCGGGCCGACGAGATCGATGTACGCCGCGTCGGCGCCGAGCCTGCTCATCCAGAACAACCCGGCGGCCAGAAACAGCAACCCGGTGGTCACCGCGGCCCGCAGCCCGACCTTCGGCAGGTACAGGTGCATGGTCGCGCCGAGCACCATGATCGGAAGTGCCAACGGGACAAGGCGAACGCGGTCTGCAGCGCGCTGTAGCCGAGCAGCAGCTGCAGGTACTGCATCTCGACGAAGAAGAAACCGAAGTTGGCGAAGAACAGGAAGGTGATGCCGAGCGATCCGGTGGCGAAGTCGGGTTTGGCGAACAATCGCACGTCCAGCATCGGATGGCGGTGCCGCAGTTCCACCGCGGTGAACACGCCGGCGAGCAGCACGCCGGCGGCCATGCAGCCCCAGACCATCGGATGGCTCCACCCGCGGATCGGGGCTTCGATCACGCCGTAGACGAAGACGGCGACCGCGCCGCCGATCGTCACCGCCCCGACCCAGTCCAGCGGGGTGGCCGACTCGTCCCGGGAGGACCGGATCGTGAACGTGCACAACAGCAACGCGAGGCTGGAACCGGCGAACGCCCAGAAGATCGACTGCCACGAGAAGAAGTGCAGTAGGACGCCGGTACCCAGGAAACCGACGATCGCCCCGAACTGGCGACTCCGGCCCAGATGCCGACGGCCTTGTTGCGCTCGTCCTTCGGGAAGGCGGCGGTCAACAGCGAGAGAGTCGCGGGCATGACGAATGCGGCCCCCAGTCCGGCGACCGCCCGCGCGACGATGATCTGCGTCGGGCTGTCGAAGAACACCGGCGCAAGCGAGGCCAGGCCGAAGATCGCCAGCCCGAGCAGCAGCGCGCCACGGCGCCCATACCGGTCGCCGAGCGCGCCGGCGGGCAGCAGCAGGCAGGCCAGCACCAGCGTGTAGCCGTCGACGATCCAGGTCAGTTGGGTCTGGGTGGCCGAGGTCTCGATCGCGAGGTCGGGCATCGCGGCGTTGAGCGCCACCATCGATGCGATGACCAGCAGCACATCGAGGCTGGCGATCGTCAGCAGCCAGAAACGCCCGAATCTGCTCAGGGTGCTCAGGTTGGCGTCGATATCCTGATCAGACCGTTCGAGGGTGTTGACCATGAACCGTCGTTCTCCTTCGGGCGGATGAGATTTTTTGAGACTAACAGTCTTGTACTGAGACCGATAGTCTTGTTCCCGGTGTGGAGGGGTAAACGATGAGCGGCCCGAGTAGCGATCCGCGGCCCGCCCGGTCCCGGGCGCGCCTGCTCGAAGCGGCCACGACGCTGCTGCGGCGGCCGAACGCGTGACCATCGACGCCGTCACCCGCACCGCGAACGTCGCGCGGGCCACGCTGTACCGCCACTTCTCCAGTGCCAACGACCTGATGGCCGCGGCGTTCATGGGGCTGCTCAGCCCCGCGCCGATGCCGCCCGCCGAAGGCAGCCTGCGCGACCGGCTGATCGCGGTGGTCGAGGGCTGGGCGGAGTCGATCGCCGAGGTGCCCGCGATGCTCACCGCGATGACCTGGATGGCGTCCGGACCGGATGTCGGCCCTTATCCCGATGTGCGGGAGGCGGATTCGGATGCCGTCGGCACGCTGCGGTCCCGGATCGTGCAGCTGTACTCGGTGCCGTTCGATGCGATCCTCGACAGCCCGCAGGCGGCCGAGGAGCTCGACGAGACCGATCGCATCCAGACCATCGCGTTGCTCATCGGCCCACTGATCCTCGGCAAGCTCTCGACCGTGGCCGACTTCGACTACCGCGCGTGCGCGGAAGCCGCCGTCGACGGCTTCCTGGCCACGCACGCGCGCAAGCCGAGCGAAATCACCTCAGCGAGTACCGAACCGGCAGGTGCTTGAGGCCGCCGACGAAGGTGGTGGCGGTCAGCTCCGGCGCGCCGGCCAGCTCGATGGAGTCCAACCGCGGGATCAGTTCGGTGAAGAAGCTGTTCATCTCCATGCGCGCCAGCGCCGCGCCGAGGCAGAAGTGCACGCCGTATCCGAACGACACATGCCGGTTGGGGTCGCGGCCGACGTCGAACCGGAACGGGTCGTCGAACACCTCTTCGTCGCGGTTACCGGACACGTAAGCCAGGTACACCGACTCGCCCTTGGCGATCGGCACCCCGCGCACCGAGGTGTCCTCGCGGCGGTGCGCATGAACTCCTTGACCGGCGTCGACCACCGGATCATCCTCGACGGCCAGCGGCATCAGATCCATGTTGGTGCGCAACCGCTCCAGTTCGCCGGGATTCTCGATCAGCGCGTGCAGCCCGCCGGAGATCGCGTCCTTGGTGGTGTCGTGGCCGGCGCTGGCGACGATGACGTAGTACGAGGCGGTGTCCATGTCGGACAACGGTTCTCCGTCGAGGCGGCCGTTGGCGATCGCCGAGGCGAGATCATCGGTGGGATTCGCGCGCGCCGTGACGCGGTGAGCGTCGCGAAGTAGTTGAAGAATCCGCCAGCACCGCGAGCATGTCCTCCGGCGTCTTCCCGCGCTGGAACTCCTCGTCGTTGCCGCCGAACATCTCCTGGGTGAGCATGTGCATGCGGGAAAGTCCTCCTCCGGCAAGCCCAGCAGCGACATGATCACGTACAGCGGGAAGTTCACCGCGATCTCGGTGACGAAGTCGCATTCGGGACCCACGTCACGCATCCGGTCGACATAGCGCTTCGCCAGCTCATCGACGCGAACCTTCAAGTCGCGCATGGCCTTCGGGCGAAACCAGTCGGCGCCGATGGCGCGCACCTTGCGGTGGTGCGGGTCGTCCATGTGGATGAGGGTGCGCAGCCCGATGCCCGCCTCTAGTGTCCTGAGTCATTAATTCTGGTGCAGTAGTTGCCGATGCTGGTGAGGATTTGATCGGCGGTTTTGGTCCAGACGTAGGGGCGTGGGTTGTCGTTCCAGGTGTCGATCCATGCGCGGATGTCGGTTGAGCTGGCGCACTGATGTGTGAGTGCCGCGACGTAGTTTCTTGGTGGTCAACTCGGCGAACCAGCGCTCGACCAAGTTCAGCCAAGATGAACTGGTGGGCGTGAAGTGCAAGACGAATCTGGGATGGTTTGTCAGCCAGCGCTTTACCGCGGGTGTCTTGTGCGTTGAGACGTTGTCGAGTACGACATGGCAGTCCAGATCGTCAGGTACCTCGGCGTCGATTTTCTTCAGGAATGCCAGGAACTCGCGGGCGCGGTGACGCGCGTGTAGTGAGCCGATGACCTTGCCGGTGCCAGATCAAGAGCGGCGTACAGGGTCGATGTGCCGTGGCGCACGTAGTCGTGGCTGGCCCGCGCCGGCGTCCCCGGCAGCATGGGAAACACGGGTTGAGTCCGGTTCAGGGCCTGGATCTGGGTCTTCTCGTCGACGCACAGCACGACGGCTCGTTCGGGAGGATCGAGGTAGAGTCCGACCACGTCGCGCACCTTGTCCACGAACTGAGGATCCTTGGACAACTTCCACGAATCCTGTTTGTGCGGAGTCAATCCGAACGCCCGCCACACTCGCGACACCATCGACTGACTCAATCCCAGGTGCTCGGCCATCGATCGCGTCGACCAGTGGGTGGCATTAGGTGGAGTGGTCTCCAGCGTCGTGGTGATCAGGTCCTTGATCCGCTCGTCGCCAACTACTCGTGGCCGTCCCGGGCGCGGTTCGTCGAGCAGACCGTCGAGACGATCGACGGCAAACCGGTTACGCCACCGCCGCACCGTGGTGATCGCAAGTCCGAGTCGTTGCGATAGCTCGTATTGGAACCGCCATCAGCTGCGGCCAACACAATTCGTGAGCGCATCGCCAAGTCCCCGGCGCTGCGGCGTCGCCGCGCCCAACCCTCCAACTCTACTCGCTCAGCATCGGTCAACACGATCTCGGCGGCATGGGGAGTCGGCATAACCCAGTCTAACAACTCGACCGGAATTAATGACTCAGGACACTAGCTGGGCCTTGAGGACGTCGTCGACCTCGGCGGCGGCGAGCAGCGGCCGCGGTTCGGACAGCCACAGGTTGTTGTCCCGTTCGATGGCCATGA